>NZ_JAFMSU010000007.1 GCF_017916365.1 Rufibacter roseolus | reverse complement strand
GAGTTGGAAATGACCTCAATGGCGGAGACCAGGGCGTTGTCGACCAGGCGGGCGAAGGCGATGTTGAGCGTGCCGTCGGTGACGTTCACCGTGAAGCTCTCCACGGCGGCCGCCTTGCCCGCCCCGGCCTTGGCCACGATGTCGTAGGCGCTGAGCACCTTGCTGCCCTCGATGCTCACGTCGAACACCCGCTTGCCGGCCGCCGTCCAGTACAGGTCGGCGAAGTGCAGCACCACCTGGTACTCCCCGCCCTTGACGGGGATGTTGTAGGAGAAGGCGGTCCCGAACCGGTTGGAGCGGTAGATGGCGTCGTCCCCCGTCCCGGCGATGGCGTCGGTGGTGGGGCTCTTCTTGGACCCGCCCGAGGCGAAGGCGTCCGCGGCGAAGACGCCCCGCGAGGTGGTCTCCTGCGGCCCGCCGGCGTTGTAGCGGTAGGCCTCCCCGGAGGAGGTCCCGCCCGAGACGGTCAGGCTGAAGTCATCCGTGGCGCTGCCGCCCTTGCCGTCCGAGGCCGTCACCCGCACGGCCAGCGTGCCCGCGTCGGCCGCCGCCGGCGTGCCGCTGAAGGAGCGGGCCGCCCCGCTGAAGCTCAGCCAAGAAGGCAGCGCCC
>NZ_JAFMSU010000006.1:0-1573 GCF_017916365.1 Rufibacter roseolus | reverse complement strand
AACCCGATAGTACCCCAAGCCCCCGGGCGAGGGGATAGCGGCCCTAATCAGACTCCCAAGAAAACCCGCTAAGCGTTCAAGGTTACGCTACCCGTACCGCAATCCGACACAGGTAGTCGAGGAGAGAATCCTAAGGTGCTCGAGTGAATCACGGCCAAGGAACTCGGCAAAATGGCCCTGTAACTTCGGGAGAAGGGGCGCTTCCTCTGGGCAACCAGAGAAGCCGCAGTGAAGAGGCCCAGGCGACTGTTTAACAAAAACACATGGCTATGCGAAATCGAGAGATGAGGTATATGGCCTGACACCTGCCCGGTGCCGGAAGGTTAAGAGGGGACGTCAGCCGCAAGGCGAAGCGTTGAATCGAAGCCCCGGTAAACGGCGGCCGTAACTATAACGGTCCTAAGGTAGCGAAATTCCTTGTCGGGTAAGTTCCGACCTGCACGAATGGTGTAACGATCTGGGCGCTGTCTCAGCCGTGAGCTCGGTGAAATTGTAGTCTCGGTGAAGATGCCGAGTACCCGCTACGGGACGGAAAGACCCCGTGCACCTTTACTATAGCTTAACATTGACTCTGGGTAACTCATGTGTAGGATAGGTGGGAGCCTGTGATCCGGCGTCGCCAGGCGTCGGTTAGGCAGCGTTGAAATACCACCCTTGAGTTACTTGGAGCCTAATCCTTGAGTAGGAGACATTGTTTGGTGGGTAGTTTGACTGGGGTGGTCGCCTCCAAAAGAGTAACGGAGGCTTTCAAAGGTACCCTCAGCACGCTTGGTAACCGTGCGCAGAGCGCAATAGCAGAAGGGTGCTTGACTGTGAGGCCCACAAGCCGAGCAGGGCCGAAAGGCGGATATAGTGATCCGGTGGTTCCGCATGGAAGGGCCATCGCTCAAAGGATAAAAGGTACGCCGGGGATAACAGGCTGATCTCCCCCAAGAGCTCATATCGACGGGGAGGTTTGGCACCTCGATGTCGGCTCGTCACGTCCTGGGGCTGGAGAAGGTCCCAAGGGTTCGGCTGTTCGCCGATTAAAGTGGCACGCGAGCTGGGTTCAGAACGTCGTGAGACAGTTCGGTCCCTATCTGTAGTGGGCGTTGGATGTTTGCGGGGACCTGTCCTTAGTACGAGAGGACCGGGATGGACGAGCCTCTGGTGGACCTGTTGTGGCGCCAGCCGCAGCGCAGGGTAGCTACGCTCGGATGAGATAAGCGCTGAAAGCATCTAAGTGCGAAACTCACCCCAAGATGAGACATCCCTTTAAGGGCCGTGGGAGACGACCACGTCGATAGGCGGCAGGTGTAAAGGTGGAAACACCATAGCCGAGCCGTACTAATTGCCCGAGAGCTTTCCAAACAAGGCGCCCCCCAAGGCGCGTACCCTAGCCCCCTCCCTTCCCCGTATCGTCAAAGCACCCCCCGACATCATTGACACTCGCCCCCGCCAGGGGAGAGAAACGGAAAATAATGGTGGCTATGTCGCGGGTGTCCACCTCTTCCCATTCCGAACAGAGAAGTTAAGCCCCGCCGAGCCGATGGTACTGCGGTCACACGCGGGAGAGTAGGTAGCCGCCAACCCC
>NZ_JAFMSU010000005.1 GCF_017916365.1 Rufibacter roseolus | reverse complement strand
CGGTCACACGCGGGAGAGTAGGTAGCCGCCAACCCCCTTTTTTAGAACCCCGTTCTGCTACTGCAGGATGGGGCTTCTGCGTTTACAGGGGATCACAGGGGATGGAGGGGGCTTTTACTCTGTAAACCTTGTTATTATCCTTCTGTAGGCTACCTATCTACTATTGATTATAACAGGAGGGGTTTATTAGAAAAAGTAGCCTAAGCTCTGTATATTATAATAAAGACCAAGAAAGGCCTGTTCTTCCAATTGGAAGAGCAGGCCTTTTTATTGATCACAGTTTTAAGCAAGTTGGCCTTGAACACTTTCAACTTTACTGCCTAAATGGAAATCAGCATAATCTTCTTCGGCCATATACCAGATCTTACTCGTTATTAGTTCTAAAAGCAATTATGTACCTTCACATATAAACAGCTTTTAGTAGATGCTTCCTCTCATATCCGGATCAGCCATTGCTGCCACCTTATTGATTCTTATCCATTTCTTCGGGTTAAGGCTGAGGCAAAAGCTTGATTTCTCCCACATTCAGTTTTTGACCGCACTTATCTCCAAAACGCAGTCTGTCCGCCGGATCAATAATTATCTGCTTCTTCTCTTAAGATTGTTTTTTGTGGCATCCGCTTTAGGTGCGTTTTTGTTGTTTCTGTTCCAAACCAAAAACAATAGTGCGGTCTCGCCAGATAAAGTATCAGTGGTGATGGATACTTCCTGGAGCATGCAAAGTGCCTCATTGGAGAAAGAGCGCAGCAAAGCTGAAATCGCCTTTGACGCAGCCAGTGACATTCTCAAAGGAGCCAGCAATAATTCAAAGAACCCTGAAAAGAGGAATTCGGGAGCCGATACGGTGAATACACCGGAGGGGCAAACAACCTTTACTTCCCCCCAAGGCTTGGTAGATGAACTGGGAATTACCAGTAGATCTACTACCTCTTACCTGCTCTCAGATTTCCAGAAATCCACTTATTCACCTGAGTTCTTGAAGAGCTTGCCCAAAGAGCAATCCATTACTTTGGTATCACTGGCCAACGATGTGGTCTCGAATATTTACATAGATTCTGTCTGGCTGGAGCAGCCTATTCTTTTACCCAATGCCCTGGCAGGTATCTCCGTGAGGTTGGCTAGTAGCTTACTCAAAGAGAGTAGTCAGATAAAGGTGAGCGCTTCTGAAGGAGATAAGCTTTTGGGCGCTACCCAGGTGCTCCTTGATCCTGCGCAGAAAGCCATCGCTCATTTCAGGATTCAATTGAACAGCAATGCAGAAAAGCAGATCACTTTCAGTGTAGAGGATCCGGCTACTTCTTTTGACAACCAATATTTCATTATTCTGCCTAAACCTTCCTCGGTGCACATCAAGGTGTCCAGAACTCAAGGGGGCAATGATCCCATTGTCCAGGCTTATAAATCGGAACCTGCTTTTAACTTCTCCCAAAGTTCTGCTGGGAACCCGGGTTTATGGATTATTGACATACCTGCCAATGGAGGAACATCAGCGTTGGCCACTAGCATTAAATCCTGGGTAAACGGTGGAGGTTCTGTTCTGCTTATCCCCGATGGCCAGGCGCAGCAATCTACAGTGAGCTTCCTGGCTAGCTTGGGTTTGCAGGGCGTGAGTGAAGAAAGCAAGGAGACGGGTGCCAAGCCTCTGAAGCAGCCCGATATGTCTGATGCATTTTTCCGGCAGATTTTTGAAAAAGAGGTCAAAAACATGAAGATGCCCGAGGCCAAGCCGGTGCTTAGGTGGCAGAGCTCATTCCACACCATTCTTAAGTTCACGGATAATGCCCCTTTCCTGAGTACCTTCAGGGTAGGGAACGGAAACGTACATTTGTTTGCCGCCCCCATCACTATGGCTTCTTCCATTGTGGCGCATCCGTTGTTTGTTCCGGTGCTGTACCAGCTGGCGCTTTCTACCAACGCCTCCAGGATTGTGTTGTCTCACCAGCCCAACAATGGCAACATCACTGTTCCCCTAGAGCAGGAGCTGGCCTCCAAACAACCTTATGCCTTGAGCATAGGTGGGCAGACCTTCATCCCCGATCAGCGGGTGCGGCAGAACCAATTGTTTCTGACGTTGCCCAAAGACTTGGGCCGTCCTGGTTTCTACAGCGTTTTACGGGATGGGAAAACCATTTCAAGCATTGCGTTGAATATTCCCCGGGCCGAGTCTAAACTGGAGGCTTATACAGTGGATGAACTGAAGGAGATCCTCGCGGACCATGGAGGCAGCATTCAGGTATTAGAACCGAAAGAGCGGGTATCCTTGCAAAAACAGCTGCAAAAGGAAACTGGTGGCCCATCCCTTTGGAAATATTGCCTAATATTGTGTTTTCTGTGTCTCGTGGTAGAGGCAATCATCTTAAGCACCAAGAAAAGTGGATCTGTTATTTAAAGCGGTTACCATAGTTGATTCAACATCATCGTTTGACGGGCAGGTAGTAGACCTGTTGCTGGAGGACGGAAAGATAAAACAAATAGCTTCTTCAATTGAGGCCGATGAGGTGCAAACCATCTCGGCCCAGGGTCTGCACTGCTCTATCGGGTGGTTTGACCTGATCGCTTTTTCCGGGGAGCCCGGCTATGAGCACCGCGAGACCTTACAGAATTTCATGCAAGCCGCAGCCTACGGCGGATTCACCGAGGTAGCCTGCCAGCCTAACCTCAACCCCGTGACACAGACCCGCGCGTCTGTGGATTACTTGAAGAACATCTCCGCTTCCGGCTTTGTACGGTTACATCCTTTAGCTGCGGTGACGCATGACCTGGACGGGAAAGACCTTTCCGAGATTCTGGACCTGCAAGCCGCGGGTGCCATTGCTTTTACAGATGGTTCTGATGCGCTGCAGGCCGAGGACACCGTTCTCAAAGCCTTTGAGTATCTGAAGCTTTTCGGGGGAGTTTTAATAAATCAGCCTCAAAACAGAAAGATCGCCAACGGCGGACAGATGCACGAGGGAACGGCCAGTACCCGCCTGGGCCTGAAAGGCATTCCGGCCATCGCCGAAGAGGTGCAGATTTCCCGTGATTTACAGTTGCTGCAGTACACCGGTGGCCGTCTTCATCTTACCCAGTTGTCTACCGCCGCGGGCGTGAATGCCGTGAGAGCCGCCAAAAAACAGGGCCTGAACGTAACCTGCGATATTGCCGCCCACCAGTGCGCCTTCACCGATGAAATGATCCTGCCCTTTGATACCAATTACAAAGTGACACCTCCGTTCAGAAGCGAGGAAGACCGCAAGGCCCTGCTGGAAGGTCTGCAGGACGGTACCATTGACACTATCGTGTCTGCCCATACGCCTTGGAACGAGGAAGCGAAGGAGCTGGAATTTGACTTAGCCGATGCCGGCATTATTGGTCTGCAGACTGCTTACGCCGTTGCAAACGAGACCTTGGCCTCTCACCTTTCCTGGAGAGAAGTGATCCAGAAACTATCTATAGGTTCAAGGGAGATTGTAGGCTTACCTGTTCCTGGCCTGTCCGAGGGCGCCGCTGCCAACCTTACTTTCTTCAGCCCAGACAAAACCTGGGTTTTTGAGGAACAACTGAATGCCTCGGCGGCGAAGAACAGTCCGTTCTTAGGGCGTGAATTGAAGGGCTGCGTGTTTGGCACCTACATGAATGGGCAATTCACCAAGAACCCGGCTTACCAGAATTAGAGAGAAGACAAGACCAATGTTTGACAGAGCTGTTGTTAATACCGCCATCAGGTATGGCGTTACCGGGGCAATTGTAAGTTTTATCTACATCCTTATTCTGGCCTTAGCTGGATTTGAGAACCCGTATGATAATACCAGCGAGTACTCTTCTACGCTAATCTTTGTTCCTGTTTTCACTTTCCTGGCTATCAAGTACTTTAGGAAATTCCATGACACAGAATTGGGTTTTGGGAAGGCTTTCAAAGTGGGTTTGATGACCGTATTTTTCTTGGCCTTTACCACGGCGCTGCTCCTGTGCATCTACTCGGTTTTCGCGGGTCAGGAAATGATACAGGAATATGTTATATTGAGTCAGAAAAGGATGGAGTTGACCAAAAAGGAGTTGACTCAGGTGATGGGGGAAGCAAATTACAAGAACGCCTATCAGAACTTAAACCATTTGAATCCTTACATCTTGGCGCAGATCAGCTTTGTGAACCGCATGGTGGCAGGTTTCTTTATAAGTATCGTTTTAGGCGTGTTTTTCAGAAAATAACCTAAAACCCATAATCATGAACGAACAAGCAATCATGCAAGAGTCAACTGTTACTCCAACTTCTGTGGGTGTAAGATATGGTTTGATAATAGGGCTAGTATACGTGTTCTTTCAAGTCATTACTTACATTACTTATACAAGTACTAATTGGAAAGTAGGCCTGATTGGCTTTGTGATTCTAATTGTGGGAATAGTGTTTGCCTATAAATACTTCAAAGCAAACAACAATGGTTTTATGAAATATAGCCAAGGTCTTGGCATAGGTACTTTGGCTGGTTTAGTTGCAGGTATCTTAACAGCAATTGTTTCATATTTTTACATTGAGTTTATTGACCCATCTGTTCTGGAAAATATGAAACAGGCCCAAATTGAGATGATGGAAGGATTTAACCTGCCTGAAGAGCAAATGGACAAGTTTATAGAGGATCTAGAAAATAAAACGACAGCTTTAAGGCAAGCAATAAACCAAATTATTGGGTTGCCAATTATAGCCTTCATTTTATCCCTTATCATTGCGGCTATCATGAAGAGAAGCCAACCGGAGTTTGAGTAAAATTTTCATGCAGAACAGCGTAGATATTTCGGTGGTAATACCACTTCTTAACGAGGCAGAGTCACTGCCAGAGCTTACCCAATGGATAAACCGTGTAATGGTATTGCACGGTTTTCTTTATGAGGTTATTTTAATTGACGATGGTAGTACCGATGATTCCTGGAAAGTGATTCAGGAACTGTCGCAGCATGATCCCAATCTTAAGGGCATCAGGTTCAACCGCAACTACGGTAAATCGGCGGCCCTCAATGTGGGCTTCGCAGAAACTCAGGGCCGCGTGGTGATCACCATGGATGCTGACCTTCAGGACAGCCCGGATGAGATCCCTGATCTCTACAAGATGATTGTGGAAAATGGGTTTGACCTGGTCTCCGGCTGGAAGAAGAAGCGCTTTGACCCCTTGAGCAAAACCCTGCCCACCAAACTCTTCAATGCCGCTACCCGCAAGATTTCCAAAATCAAACTGCATGACTTTAACTGTGGCCTGAAAGCCTATGATGCGCGCGTGGTGAAAAGCATTGAAGTATACGGCGAGATGCACCGCTACATACCCGTTATTGCCAAGTGGAACGGCTTCGGGAAAATTGGCGAGAAGGTAGTGCAGCACCGCGAGCGGAAATACGGCACCACCAAGTTCGGGCTGGAGCGTTTTGTCTACGGTTTCCTTGATTTGATGTCCATCACCTTTGTATCGCGGTTCAAGAAACGCCCCATGCACTTCTTCGGGAGCTTGGGTACGCTTTCCTTCCTCATCGGTTTCCTGATTACCTCATGGTTAGTCATTGAGAAGGTGTACTACTCTTTCCAGAACATGCCAGTAAGAGACGTGACCGACCAACCCCTGTTCTTCCTGGCCTTGGTAGCCGTGATAGTAGGGGTGCAGTTGTTCCTGGCCGGTTTCCTGGCCGAGATGATTTCCCTGGCCGGAAGACGCAAAGATGAATACCTGATCCGCGACAACATCGGGTTCTAGTCTATGGCCTATATCGTTCTTGTAGGTCCGGCTTACCCCTTCAGGGGAGGGATTGCGGCCTCCGGTGAAAGCCTGGCCCGCACCTGGCAGCAGATGGGGCATCAGGTGGAAATCTATACCTTCACTACCCAGTACCCTTCTGTTCTATTTCCGGGCAAGTCTCAGTACGAAGACGGACCCGCTCCCAAAGATCTGACCATCCACCAGGAGCTGAGTTCTATCAATCCCCTCACCTGGGTCAGTCTTGGTTATAAAATAAGGAAGAAGAAACCAGACCTGGTGCTGTTCAGGTATTGGCTACCGTTTATGGCCCCTAGTTTAGGCACCGTGGCTAAAATCATCAAGGGCAACAAGCACACCAAAGTTGTAGCCCTTACTGATAATATAGTTCCCCACGAGAAGCGCCCCGGGGATAAAGCATTAACACAATACTTTGTTGATGCCTGTGATGCCTTTGTCACAATGTCTTCTACCGTGACTGAGGAGCTGAAGCATTTCAACAAAAGCAAACCGGTGGTAAGTCAGCCCCATCCCATCTATGACACTTACGGGGCAAAGTTATCCAGGGAGGCTGCGCTAAAGGAGCTTAACCTGCCGGAAGGAAAATACCTGCTGTTCTTCGGTTTCATCAGACACTACAAAGGTCTGGATCTGTTGTTGCAAGCCATGCAAGACCAGAGACTAAAGGAAAGAGGCATAAAGCTGATAATAGCTGGAGAGTATTATGAGTCACCGGAAACTTACCAGCAGATAATAGACGAGGGGAGTTTACAGCAAAGCGTCATCCAGGCGACCGAGTATATTCCCCATGAGAAAGTAAAAGCCTACTTCTCCATCGCGGATCTGGTTGTGCAACCCTACAGACATGCCTCCCAAAGCGGAGTGACCCAAATTGCCTACCACTTTGAAGTACCTATGATTGTCACTAAAGTAGGAGGGCTGGTGGAAATGATCCCGGATCAGAAAGTAGGCTATGTGGTTGATGTCAACCCATCAGCTATCGCCGATGCCATAGATAAGTTTTACCAAGAGCAGAAGTCTTTAGAGATGAAGGAGAACATTCGGGAGGAAAAGAAGAAGTATACCTGGGAAGCATTGGCTACCGCTATAACTGAGGTAGTAGGGTTGTAAGTAGGGCAAACATCTTTTATCCTTATTATAGTAAAAGGAGCCGCTAAACAGAAGAGGCAAGGTAATCAACACCTTGCCTCTTCTGTTATAAGGACCTGGGGATTGAGGCCTAAAATGCCATAGCTGGAAAAGATCAACAGTTAAGTAATAAAACTTTCTCCCTCGGGAACTTCCAGGTACCTCATGGCGGTTCTTGCCTAGGGTCCAACCGGGACCCATCCCGCAGAAAGGCAAAGCTGGAAAAAAACTTCCTTCCCGGAACCCTCTAGTCCTTCACTATGGTTACGCCTCAGGCTCCGGCAGGGAACGGCAAAAAGGGACCTTCTCCAGAAGAAAGCCCTTGGAAGCTGAAAGAGTTTTGCTACCTTTGCAGCCCGCCCGGCAGGGGAGGGACGCAGAACTTAGGGTAGACGCAAAAGGAAAGAAAAAGTTTTCCGCATCTATTGCGGATTAGAAACTTCTCCTTACCTTTGCACTCCCTTCC
>NZ_JAFMSU010000004.1 GCF_017916365.1 Rufibacter roseolus | reverse complement strand
TGTCCCAGAGTTTATTGCCATCCCTGTCCAGCCTGACGACCCAGTAGTCATCCAGTCCTTTGCTCGCCTCGGTCTTGTCGCCCGATATGCCGGAGCCGGAGTATCCCCCCAGCAGGAACCCTCCGTCCGAGGTTTGAATCATGCTTTGGAGAACATCTGCGTTACTCCCTCCAAAGGCCATATCCCATACTTTCTTAGGTAGCAGGGTCGGATCAATCGGTTCCAAGGTTCTGGTAATCCAGTAGTCCGTTAACCCTTTGCTCCCCTCGCTCTTGTCGCCAAGTACTGGGGAATTGGAATACCCTCCCAAGACGTAGCCTCCGTTTTGGCCCGGGATTAGACTCTGGAGAACATCGCTGCTCGTTCCGCCAATCGTCCTATCCCAAAGCCTGCCTCCATTGTCATCCAGCTTGACCATCCAGTAATCAAAACTTCCCTTATTAGGTTCGGTTTTGTCGCCCGACACACCCGATACTGACCAACCGCCTAAAACATATCCTCCCCCTGGTGCCTGGACGAGTTCCTGGAGTTGTTCCCCGCTGTTGCCTCCTACCGTTTTGTCCCAGAGCTTATTGGCGCTGCCGTCCAGCTTCACCACCCAATAGTCGGATTCGCCCATCCTTGCCCCGGTTTTGTCACCTGATACGTCAGAGGTAGAGTACCCGCCAAGCAGGAACCCTCCGTTTGGGGTTTGAACCAAGCCTCGAAGCTCTTCCGTCAAAACACCTCCGATAGTCTTGTCCCATAGCTTATTCCCATTATGGTCCACCCTCACAACCCAAAAGTCATAGCCCCCTTTGCTCGGCTCAGTTTTCTCGCCTGACATTCCAGAGTTGGAATACCCCCCTAATAGGTAGCCTCCGTCAGAGGTTTGGACCAGCCGTTGTAGCCGGTCTTCGGACGACCCGCCGAAGGTTCTATCCCAAAGCTTATTCCCATTGCCGTCCAGCTTCACGACCCAATAATCGTACCACCCCCTGGAGCCTGAAGTCTTGTCTCCTGAGATGCTTGTGTTGGAGTATCCCCCCAGCAGGAACCCTCCGTCAGAGGTTTGGATGACTGCCTGTAGCTGCTCATCACCAGCTCCCCCAATGGATTTGTCAAAGGTTCTGTTGCCGTTACCATCCACTTTCACCACCCAATAGTCGCTCCCTCCCTTTGATGGAGAGCTCTTGGTGGCAGATGTGAAAGAGTTGGAAGATCCCCCCAAGAGGAAACCGCCCCCCGATGTTTGTATAAGAGCCTGAAGTCGGTCATCCCCGCTGGCCCCATAGCTCCTATTCCAGCCCTTATTCCCGCTCCCGTCCACCTTGGCTATCCAAAAATCATAGCCACCAAAGCTAGTCGAGGTTTTGTCGCCGGATATACCGGAGTTAGAATACCCACCCAACAGATACCCTCCATCGGGAGTGAGGGCGAGGCTCCGAAGCTCTTCTGTACCTGCTCCCCCGACTGTCCTGTCCCATGACAAAACATCAGGGGCTTGGGCGGAAACATTCAAGCTGGTTAGAAGAAAGGCAACTACCGGAAGAGTAACCTTCTGACAAGAAATGTAGATCAGTAATTTTCGGTAATGTGCCGTTGCCATGGCAGGGGCCAATCTCGTAAAGAGCTTCATAAGAAAGGATTATAGCTTTTAAGCTGAATCACGGCTGATTCAGCTTCCAATTAGTTTTGGTTAGACTAATTCAGAAGGTGAAAACAAAATGAACAAAATAAGAAAATTTATATATTATATATGATTAATCACAAGTTAAGAACATGATTCATTCTTAGCAATAATCATTTATAAGTAAACTTTATGCCCCTAATAGCATACCCCTAATAGTTGGTTGTGCTTGTTATATAATTTTTCTGAAAGAATGGACCGTGAGTAAGCACACAACTTCTCAGTTAGAGAGAGGGATATAGGGCCTGTTATGCAAGGCTGCAGGAGATGCACTTAGCCTATAATGCCTCTTATGTTAAACTGAGAACGATTCTCTTAGCCTATAAAGCGCATTATGAATGGCTTTTAACCAGATAATCTAAGGGAAATGTAGATAAAGCAAGTTTCAATGGTTGAGCACTTCTCTGTTTAGAAAAACCTCTTACTCAAGAACTATTTTCTTATAAAGGACACCCTTATTAGTATCTAACCTCATGATGTAAAGGCCTTTTTCTAAATGTCCTAGAGTTAATGAAATAAAACCTTTTCTGCTTTCCTTGATTTCTGTTACGATCTTTCCTTGTATTGAATAAATTGTTAGCCTGTTCAGTTTCAAATTGTCATGGATTTCCACAGAGAGGTTGTTCTGTGTTGGGTTTGGGTAAATCCGGAAGTGCTTTGATAGTTCCTCTTCCAAACCGGTAATATTATAAGTGACAGCAGTGGACATCTCACTTGTGCCGCAGCTTCCGATGATCCTTACCGCGTATATGCCAGATTGTTGCAGGGTTAATGTGTTTGAAGTGGCTCCTGGTATAATTGAGCCGTTAAGGTACCATTGGTTTCCAGTTGCGCTGCTGGACGTAAGCATGGTTCCAGATTGCGTGATAACAGGCTTGGCTGGTACAACGCAGAAGCTCACCGTCACTTCAGGGGCAGAGTTGAAACCTTCATTTCCCTCTTGCTTAGCCTTCACTGTTACGGTACCCTCCCCTGTAATGGTAACCATGTTCCCTTCGATCCTTGCCGGTCCAGATACTACGCTATAGCTGATGGGAAGCCCTGAGGAGGCGGTGGCAGTTAAAGCAAAAGGCGCATCCCCCACTGTCTTAGCAGGAATGACGGCAAAAGTTAGGGTTTGGTCTTGCTTGGCCAACGCATCCTTCGTTAGAACTGCCGAGCTCACTTTGAATATGATGTTTTCCAAATTGGGGAGAGGAGTTTTGAAGTAAGCTCTGATGTAAGGATTAGAGCTGAGGTCGCCCGCTTTTACGTTTAATGTTAAGCTCGCCTCTTCATCCGACGCTAAGCCTTCCAACCTTACTGAATCCGAGGAGAGGCCCAACTCAGGGGAATGGCTAAGGATTATATCAAATGGCTCACTCTCCGCGGAACCGAAATTTTTGTAATGAAGGATTATTTGGAAATCTGAGTTATACCTGATAGAATCTGGAATAGTAACGCTTTTTAGGTATATGGAAGCAGGTACCCTTACCCCTGAAAGTATTGCCAGGGGATTGCCGATTTTTTTCAGGCTGTTGTTGGAAACAACCAGCGAGTCAATCATTTTAATGAGTTCCGCGCCTTGGCTTGCATCCAAGGTGTCACTGAAGAACTGATGGGTACTGTATTCAAAAGCAATCCTACTGGCAATGTTTTTATTGAAGAGGGAAAAGGTTTGGGTATATACACCATCAAAGCCATCCAACTTCTCTCCTTGTGGTATGGCTGCCGAAAGAGCGAATTTGATTTCCTTTATGGATTGATCGATTCTGTTCTCTAGGGCCTCTAATTTTTTATATTCCTTTTCAATGGCCTTAAAATTCTTAGAGACTACACTATTTCTTAATACCCCAAGCTGGCTGTTATAAGCTTGCAATTCCTCAACGCTGATTGTGCGACTCCGCCTACTAATGGCGTTTGCTTGCCTCTCACTTGAATAGGAACGTTCATAGGGTTGCTCCAAACGATCCACCAAATCAAAATACCGATGATTGTAGATAATAACTGCTCCTGCAGCAGCTGCAAATGAGGCCACCTTTGCGGAAGTTGAAAAAGCTTTCCAGAACTCGCCCACGCTCCCAGCATCCCCCCAGGTGGAACTTAAGTCTTGAGCGAGTTGGCCTTCTTCTAGTGCCTGCAAGTTGGCCTCCTTGGTTTCATTAAGTATCTTGTAAGCATCTGTGGCTGCTCCGGTAAAGCCGTTCCTCAAATCATTTGTAGAGCCGTCCCAATAAGCGTCATCAACAAACTTTTGGGTGTTATGGATATAATAGTCTTTTTGAAGGCTTTTGCTTCCAAGATTCACGAAAATCTCTTTAAATCGCCTTTCAACATAGTCAGCCGCCACGTCTTCGAAGAGAAGAAGCTCAGCTTGGTCTAGAGCCACTAATAAGGCGTTTTTCGTTGCTAGATCTTCGATCGAGGTAATCCTATGCTTTATAGATTCCTTGTACCAGCTATTGTAGACATACTTTAAGATTTTTTGACTGGAAGTTGTTAGGGTAGCGCTAAATGGCCACTTTAATTTTTTAACTTTAAACTGCGTTGGAAGTTCTACGTCCTTCTTGTGGTTGTCTATTGATTTAGCCAAGAAAAGAAACACATCGAGAATGGATTCAACGGTTTTGTTGACCAGTTGATCACTTTCCTTGTAATGCTCCTCCACCATATGCAAGGCCAATAAAGTTCGAAGCATTCCCTCCAGCGCTTCCTCTTGATGGTCTTTCACCTTGTGCCATTTTCCCTTAGAAATCAGTTGTTCAAGTTCTGAAGTGTTATACCCGTCGATTTTACCGGTGAACAATTCTGCATCAGCAAACTTCCATTTATATTCAAACTCCTTTAAATTCTGGGTAAGGGTTTTGTACAGTTGCTCTTTGAGAGCCAAGGGGAACTTGATAGTTACAGGGGAAATGGTAGGTTTCAAATCATTGATGGTAACCTCATGTTCCAAGGTGCTTCCTTTCATGAAGACCTGAACACTATAACTAACTCCTGCCTCCAACTTAGAAGGATCAAATTTGAATTTCCCGTCGGCGTCTGTCTCTGTGGAGTCTATAACTTGAGTTGTCAGGTGTTTCAATAGTTTTACCTTAGCGCCTGCCAGGTTCCTTTCCACAATGTTTCCTGTTGGGGTAAAAGCGTCAATATTATGGACAACCCCGCTGATCGTGAGATTACTCATAACTCTTGCTAATCCTGCACTCGTCGATAGCCACATATCCTCTTCCCAGAAAGCGATGCCCGTAATAAAATTCGAAGGAAGTTTGTGGTCGGTGGTGTACAATGTCCAGGAGGCAAGGTCAGTATAAGAGTAACCCGAGAATCTGAGGAGCCCATTGGATGTTCCGATCCAGATGTTCCCGCTCTTGTCTTCCCTTACCGAGTTGAAATTAACGGCTGTGTTAGCGGGCAATCTATTGGTGGAATTGTTGATGACCGTCCACGTTTCATTTTCGAAAACTGCCACAACCCCCGCGCCTGTACTTAAACCTACCCAAACCCTACCCTTGCTATCACTAAAGATGGCCCTTGGCAGTGGCGCACCTGCGGCATCCGAAAACGGCAGGCCAGAGGGAACATTTCTAATAAACTCGCCCTTGTCGCTGTATTCGGCAATATAAGGGGCAACACAGGCACCATTAAAACAGGAACGGTCTACCCCTGCCCACATCTTTTCCCCTACTTTCCCGATGGTCAGCACCCTCCTGTCGCTGGAGGGTAAGCCAATAATAATTTTATGCCACCTTGTTCCATCAAACCGGCCTATCCCCCCCTCAGTGGTCACATTGGAGGTCAGTGTTTGCCCGTGAGCGGCCCACATAGTGTTCCCGGGGCCTGCGGCTAATCCATTGACATATCGGGAGACGATTGGGAACTCAGCCCCTACTATATTGTAGGAGGTTAAAGAGTCCATACTCCCTTTAGTGAATTTTCGGATAGCGCCTCCCGTCGCTTGGACTCCCCCAGTTCCTGATGCAAACCAAATATCTCCCTTTTGATCTTTCGCGATGGCTCTTACCTGGTGGGTAGGGAAAGCAGTGAAAGTTATACTATCAGCCGCCTTGGTAAACGGATTGAACTTTATAAGTCCCTGGCCATTGGCACCAAGCCAAACATGCCCTTTCCCATCAACTTCAATCCGTTGGAAATTAGCGGTGGGGAAGCCAGGAGTATTCGCTTGGTTGTAAACCTGGACATTCAAGGTATCCTGGGCACTGACTTGAAATCCCGTAAGGAGCAGTAAAGCGATGAGGAGGTATCTATAAGAGTAGTAAAAGTCTATTTTCATTTGGGAGAGATTAAATTTTATATTGGTTAAGTAATTTCAGGTACCGGTATTTTCTTGTGTTTCTGAGGTTGAAGTATTTCAAAAAAAGGGTTTAACTGCCTGTTAGGATCGATTTGCAAAAGTTTACAGGGATATGGTATAAGCTCAAATGGAACATCTTCCAATTGAGCTTGGCTTAGAGAAATACAAGCCAGTACCAACTACTGCGGGAATAAAGCGCTAGGTTCACCAGCTTAAATATTTAAATATTAAAAAAAGTAAAAATTATATTAAAAATATATAAATAGTTGCTTAAAAAGGATACTTATAAGTGAGTAATTTTAAGGTAATTAGAATAGGTTGCTGACCAATGTAGATTTACAAAACTTTTGTTTAGGAAGGGAGCCAAGAGTGTTCTGGAAACATTAGGTGGGTGGGGGACCTTGCAAATGGGGTATCATATGAACTTAAAAGCACTATGGAAAGCCAATGCATCTAATTGGTAGGATTCGAGCCTGTGTTTATCTAGAGTTGTAACGGTTCTCATATGAAGGAGCAATAGGTAAGTTCCAAGGAAGTATGCTTCCAAACGCTTCTATGCTTAAGCTCTTGGATGTCACTAGTGCAGGAAGGGAGGCTTCCTAGTTGAAGTGTAATGGGTACTGAACCATATATAAGATCTGTTCTACTCCTAAGTACTCTCCTGTCAAGGGTTCCTGTGAGATTCCATCAGGGAAGTGCGAGTTAAGAACATGCATCTCTCCGGCCGTGATAAGCAGAGGTTGGGGCGAGTCTAGTAACCTCACCCGGAAATAAGGTTCATTAGGCAGCGGTCCTGCCCTTCTGGAATCACGGTCGAAGGGCTTATGAAAGGTGATAGTAGTAGCAATGTGCAATTTGCGCTCTGGTAAAAACCCCGTTCGTAAGTTGAATGCCGTATCAAGCAAAAAGAAAAAGGGTGTCTGGGTGATCAACCCACTGGAAGAAAAGTTATCCATAGTTATTTTTTTAGTGAGTGAATCTAACCCCGATAACAAAAGTAAGCCTAGGTGCCTTTTAAATATCGAAAGGTGGTGAAAACACCTCCCTCCTTCCCTTCTTACATAAAGTTTCCGTTTAGTTAAGTAGGGAATTAATGCGTATGAGAACCTTAAGCCCTTAAAGTATTCCTTCAACCAAGTTGCCTGAGGCAGGTCCTCCCCTCTCCCTTATTCCTTTAAGGGTGTCTGTTGCGGCCTCTTTGCTTTAAGGGCTACCTCAGGGTATGGTAGAGCCTGGGGATATCGTTCTTATTAGCAAAGACATGATATTTTTATTTTAAATAAATTTGTTGAGAACAGAAAAATAAATGACTAAAGGAATAAAACAATAAAGTAATGAAAGCTATTGGTTTGTTTTGAATTAATTTATTCAGAATAAATTATTAAGGGTGGGATGGTTATGGTATTACCTGATTTCGACTTTGCAGGTCGACTATGTTCCGGGCTGTCGTTTGAATGAAACCCTACGGTCTTCGTTGGCTTCCCTTACGTACCCTGGTTAATTTTGACCCCTATCTAAGGAGCCCTTTCTCTTATTACGGAGTCAGGTCTATTGTATCGCCTTATAGCTTTGGCAACTCTTTTGGGTAGTTCGCATAAGTGCCTCAAAAGTCTTGGATCCTTAGTATTGGTAAAAGGTTTACCTAAAGATGTCAGAGATCGATCTTCTTGGCCCTGTTACAATGCCTTGGGCTTTCCTGTTATACCTTGCCCAACTTCTCGCCCCAATGCAACCATTAGCTTTGCAACAGAAAATCCCCGAGGAGAGAACAATAAAGAAATAAAGCAGTAGAACAATAAAGTAACAAAGAAATTAAGTAATAATAGAATAAATGAATAAAGTAACAAGTAAATGAAGCGGTAATCAATTCAATACCAGTGAAAACCAGCAACCAAGATTCTATTGGAAAATAGTCTCCGTGAGTAGCGTCACAATAGTCATGTTGGTTTAAAAATGGGAATAATAAACAAATAAAGCAATAAAAACATAAAGAGATAAAAAAATAAACGCTATTCAGAATAGTTGAATAGCGTTTATTGAGAATAATTTTTATTTGGTTTTATAAGCTTCTGGGGGAATTTCCTCAAAATCCTTGCCTTGGTAATAGGCTTTCAGGATTTCATTTACGAGAGAGGACCTTTTCTTACGGTTCCAATAGGAATCCCGAAAAATCTTGTCTTCGATTTCGGGATCGATAGAGAACGTGTTAAGAGCTTTTTTGCGACCGTTCAGGCCAATCTCGCGGTAGTTGTAGCGCTTCTTTTCGGAAGGGGCAGCAGGCATCTCTCTGTTCTTGAGTTTCCCCGCAAAATCTTTTTTATCTGCCATAACGGTCCATTAATTCTAGTGCAAGATTGGTGTAGTCCTCTGCAGCCGCGCTTTCAGGAGCGTAGGTGAAGAGGTCCAGGTGTTCAATCTGAGCCTCCACGATCTTGGCATTCTTCCGAATATACGTTTTAAAGGTCTTGTAATACGTCTCCTCCTTGATGGCGCTGGCTATGGCTTGCAGAGCCTTTCCGCGCTCTTTCTCATTGTAGCGGGTGAGCACTACGCCGGCGAACTCAAGGCCTGTGTCCTCCGTCACCGCATTGGCTTTCCGGATCAGGGCATCAATTCCATCGTAGGAGAAGTATTCGGCAGTCACTGGTACAAGGTAGTAATCCGCCGTGTAGAGGGCATTGTATGTAGCCAGTCCCAAATGGGGAGGGGTATCGATGAGAACATAATCATAGTTTTCATCGGCATAACTGCGGATCGCCTTACGCAGAAGATCTTCCCGGCGAGGTTTATTGGCAATCGCCTCTTCGTACTCCAAAAGGTCTTTGTGCGAAGGAATAATGTCCAGTTGGTCGTTCGCCTGATGAACGGCTTTCGTAACGGTGATAGCCCCGGTAAGCAGCTTGCCTACATGATTCTCCGGGTTGCCTGTTTCTTCCAGGCCATAGATCTCCGGCGGAAAACAGTCCGTGCAGTTCCGCTGGGAATCCAAATCGATCAGGAGTACTTTCTTGCCCTGCCGGGCAAGTGCTGCGCCCAGGTAGGCAGCCGTAGTGGACTTGCCGACCCCCCCTTTATTCAAAGCGATTGCAAAGATTTTAGCCATGCACTTATTATTCAGAATAAATTAATGTCGCAATTTAAAATAACAATTATTGGGAACAAACTAATTGTGAATTATCAAATAAAGGCATAAACGAATAAAAAAATAAAACAATAAATTAATAAAAGACAATTGCTTTCAGGTTTTTAATTCATAGTATATTGAAAACCAACAATGTAATAGGGGTGAGGTGTTCTTTTGTGGGATAGGTTAGAACCTCCCAATGTGGCTATTAAAAATTGTAAAGAAAATTTGAAGGAACCTACAGGTGGTATGGAGCACCAATGCGGTAACTAACTGAGAATGTTGCTCTTTACAAAGAATTGTGCACACCAGGCAATCAGAAGGGGCAAAAGGTGTAATGCTCCCCAGAAATAAGTGAATCCAACGGGGAGAGCACCCTGCCAAATTTCAGTGCAAACAAAGGACGATCCGCTTTCATCTGCCTTCTCCTATTTGCGTCAGTCTTCTACCCAAATGGAAGGATACCGCGGAAATCAGCGCTAAACGCATAGATTCTTCCAAGTGGAACTCAAATACAAATCCGTCCAGGTGGTGAAAGGTTTCCTCCACTAGGCTTTCCTGCAAGCTAAACTTTTCCAGGCTTCCCATAGAGTGGCTGAATTCCTGAAAGTTATAGCGTAGTCTTTCAGGTGGTACATCAAATACCCGAGCAATCGTATCGTGCATGTCTTCTAAAGTCATAAGTTGTTTTCTAAAGTGGGTTGTAAATGAAAAGGGAGCACAGACTTGTGCTCCCTTCTTGATAAGGCAAATGTGGAAGGAAAAAAAGCTCATTAAGCCCGTTCTTTCCATTTCCATCAAGTACCTATGGTGGGCTTGCTAGAAAGAAGGAGGGAAGGGACTTGCTTAATGAATTGAACTTAAGGTTGGGTTAGTAACCAGGGGAAAGACTGAGGCAGCTAAAATCGGTGCTTTTTACGCCGCATTAACAGGCAAAAAGGCCCGGCTATATGCCAGGCCATTAAAGATATATTTTGAACGGATTCGTCAAAAGGATAAATCATCAGGAGCTTCCTGCCTTAAGGAACTTTGCAGGGGAGCTGCGGTCTGTTCCCTTTCCTGGATAGGATTGGGATTTGCCTTCGGTTTAAAAGAAGCTTGGCGGGAAGCCAGTTCCCCTATGGGGTTCAGCCATTCGATTTCCAGGTAGTACCTTTCGTTGGGAGAAGGGGAACGAGGATAATCTACGGTAGCAGCCACTTTGCGCTCCTCAGGGTTCCGCTTCTGCAACTGCAAGGTGATCTGCCTAGCCATTCCCTTAAGCTTGCCAATCTCGCGGCTCTCTGTGATACTGGAAACGGTTTCGATCTTGATCCCGAAAAGCGTGAAAAGCATCTCCCGGACACCCAAGAAGGAGCTATCCAAGATGCGCCGCGGATCAGGTGCGCCTTCCTCCACTGAGCCCCTGTGAAAGGTGGTGAGCGTGGCTTTGTCAATCAAGTAATAATGCTTAAAAATGAAGGTAGGCTCTCCGCCTCCTGCCACAAAGCCCGTGTCATACTTCATCACAAGTGCAAGGTTACCGCCCTTCGACTCACTCAACTCAGCCTCTTGGAAGGTCATGGGGAATACCCCTTGGTGGAGGTACTTAAGACTGCTCTTGGGGTTTTTCTTTTTCTCATCGATGATTTTTTCATAAGGGGTGGCATTTTCAAATAGGCCCATAGGTGTATTGGTTAAAGGTGAAACAAATTCGCGTGGTAGGGGAGCGGTTAAAAATCCCGTTCCTCGATAAGATTCTGCAGGGTGGAGACACCTCTTTGGCCTCTTGGTCAGTCAGCGTCTGCTGCTGAATGGCGCGCTTGACATCAGGGCTCAAGTCCTGCGGGGTGATGAAATGGCTGCTAGCCAGCATGGCAATCTTCTCGTATTGGGGCTCCGTGGCGATGTTCACAGAATACCCCTCCTCCAAAGGCATCTCCTCATAGGGAGTGGCCTCAAAACCGGCTGCTTTCACGAGCCAAGCCAGATAAGTGCGGTATGCCTTGGAAATGGCCCTTGTCTGGGTCATCGACTCCACGGCATAAGCGGCAAAGCTTTCCTGGCCTTTCTCTTTGTTGGAGCAGGAAGCATAGGCTGAGGCAACCAACTTACCGGAGCTTACCCGATAGACGCTTGCCGACACCCGGAAGCGCAGCTCATTCCCGGAGGAAAGGTCTTCCAGGCTTTTGGTATTCAGAATGCAACATAAGCCCAGCATCGAACCAGCGAACTGCCAGCCCTCCACCATGACGTACTGCTTCCCCTGGATGTTAGCGGCCAGCTTCTGCTCCACAATGAACTTCTTAAGCTCGTTGGCTAAGTGCAGCAAGGATTTGGCATTCTCGATATGGTATTCCACCTGGTGAGACATTGGCGTTTGAACCTGGCTTGCCGAAAAGTCTTCGGCTACTTGTAGGGTAACAGCAGCGTGGTTCTTAGTGACCGAGTTTTGAAAAGGGATAGAGACTTCGTTTAGCATAAGCAGAGGAGTTGAATTTCAACAAAGAATGAAGGGGAAAAGAGTGAATAGGGAAGGCAAAACCGAGTTGGTTATATTAAATGCGCTCTTGATACATACTAAATGGCCTGAGGATACATTGACAGAAGAAGCAATGGCGCATTATGGGAAGTCCCTCATTCTTCCGTTCTTGCGGCTGAAGGGACGAGTGGGTTGGAAGCAAATTCCCCGGTGAAAGGCCGGGCTGCTAAACAAACAGAATGTGGGGAGTGCGTTCCGAAATGATATTATGAGAGATACTGAGCAGAAAAGTAGATAAAGAGCTACTACTGGGCATCAAAGGCCATATATGGGTAAAAGCTACTCAGTGGTTCTCATATTTAGCTTTTGACTGAGTAGTTCTCATAGTAAATGAGAGGCGTGAGAAGTGCTACTTTTAGGCTTCCACAAGCTAAAATACCGAAATGACTGAGTAGTTCTCATAATAAGCGTTTACTGAGCAGTACTCATAGTCACTGAGTGATTCTCATAGGTGTTCACTGAGTATTTCTCACCTTTAAACCGGGTTTCACTCAGTAGTTCTCATAGAACCCTATCCTACTCCTTATAGTATTTAAAATATCTTTAAAATATACGTATCTTTTAATGTAGGACGGTTAATGCATCCAATAATGTGGATAACCCGGAAAACGAAGAAAACGAGGTTCGCAGAACCAAACTGCGGCAAAGGGCCGAACTATGAGAGGTACTGAGTCACGCTTGTTTTTGCCTAAAGCCCCGTTTATCTTAGTTACATGGAAGAACAGATGTCCCTCTTCGGGATCAATAGAGACGGAGATTTAGTACCAGCTGACGCCGCACCAGCCCTTTTACGGGCAGATTCCCAAGTGGCGCTTTCCAATTTCCTCCTGAATGGGCAGTTTCGCCTCAACTATATTGAATGGCGCCTGTTCTTTGCCATGTTAGCCTGCATTGAAGAGACTGACACCGAATTCAAAGCCTACCACATCCGCGTCCAGGACATTATTCAACTGTCTGATTTAAAGTCAGGTAGCCACCTTTACGAGGAAGTAGCCAATAACATTAAGAGCCTCATGAGCCACGTGGTAGAGTGGGAGGAAGGCAAAGGTGACTCCCGTTTCGCCCAACTCGTACATAAGGCTAAATACTTCAAAAAGCAGGGCGTGGTGATGCTGCAGCCGCACCCAGACATGAAGCCGCACCTTCTGCAGCTCCGGAAAGAATTCACCCAGGCACAGCTCCAGCAATGCCTAAGATTCTCCAGCACTTATACCTCCAGACTCTATATGCTGCTCAAGCAGTTCGATTCCCGCACTTCAGGCGTGCGAATTATGAGTATTACTGAGTTAAGGTTTAAGCTTTCCCTAGACTATACTGAGCGCCTGAGCAAAGGGAAAGAGGTGCCTTACAGCATCTACCCTCTGTATGCGGACTTGAAGCGATGGGTCATTGAACCAGCCCAGAAGGAAATCGCGAATACTGACATTCCTTTTGATTTTACCCCAATAAAAACGGGTAGAAAAGTAACAGCAATCAAGTTTACCTTAAAAGGAGGCAAAAAATTGAGGGCTGTAGCAGAAAAACCTGCTGAACAGCCCCAATTAACAGAAGTACAAGCAATTGCTTATGGTCGTATGAAGAAGTTAGGGTTTACAGACTTTCAAATCCGGACAGTGATTCAACATGCAAGTACAGAGGAAGTACATAAGGTATGCTATCAGATTGAAACAACTGACTGGAACACGTTTGGGAAACCAGTAAATAATAAAGCCGCCTATGCTTATGGGGTATTCAAAAAAAAGTTTGGTTTACCTTAAATGCTTCTAAAGTACTAAGACAAGCTCAAATGCCTGTGCGCACCTAGTGGGCTTAGTTTTCCTCATAATAATCAAGTCAAGTTTAGTTACAGCAGCCTGTCCAGGTGCGAATCTTTTCATTTCTTCTTTTTTATGAACCGATTCGGCTCCTGCCTCTCCAAGCACTCAGCCTTAAAGAGCAGAAAGGCCTTGGGACTGATGAAATCTACCTTTGTGTAATTAAAATTCTCTATCACAAAAGAGACGACCGAATCGGGCCTCACATCAAACTAGTCACCATTTAGTCTTTTTTCCATGAATTCGGCGTGACACGCCTTTTCCACAGCCGAGTAATTCTCTACCTGGATTGTGCAGAAGTTTATAACTGGGTTTGCAGCATAGCCTATCTGGCCCCTTTGCCTTTTTGAGTCCCCGGCTTTTGTTTTCCCGATCCTTGTGATCTTGTTTACCCCATCGTAGAGGAAGTAAACATACCCATACGATTGATTCTGAGAAGCTTCTTTTTTTGTTTTCATGATTTTAATAAAATTTTAAGATGATTTGATCAAATAAGAATGAAGGGGAAAAAAGCCACGTGGACAACTAAGAATGAGTTATTTCATTCTCAAGAGGGATAAGATGGAGTAGAGAACTCCTTACTGTGGTTTAGTAAACACTGGTATTTTATTTTAACCTTTGGACCTTCTTTAAGCATTTACACAAGACTCCCTTTGTTATCGCTAGGTCCTCTTAGATTCGCCAGTGCTCATTAAGGCCAGAAGGGCGCTCAGTCTCTCGTACTATAGTTACTACCCATGTAAAACACCAAGCAGTGACCAACACCAGAAAAGCACAAAAGGCAGGGAGATGACAGTGGCTCCCCGCGTGACACGCTCACGTCAGGATACCCCCTAAGCAGGCATCTTGGGAAAACGCATTGATAGCGCCCATCCGATTGTCAATAGTGGCTACCTTTATAAAGGCGTGACTTGCAGCTGAGAAAAATAATTGCAAAAGGGTGGGGTAGAAGCAAAGTTTCAAGCGTAAGTAGATAGATTTCGATTTCGGACTTGGAAGTGTATTGATAGGTTTCATATGTTCTATGCCCATTTAGAGATTCATAAAGACAAGCGCCTCTAAGAGCACTGAGGAGTACTGTAGTAAGCACAGTCAGAATCTCTCGTACTATAGTTACTACAACAACAACAGTAAGAAGCTCAAACAAGGGTAAGGACTCAAAAGGCAGGCTCATAAGAGTGACTGCCCGCAGGGCTGACGCCCCCGATTGAGGATACCCCTCCCGATAGCGGCTCTCTAAAGGATTGCCCTATCCGATCGCAGTTAGGCGACATTTAGAAAGAGCCACATTTAGCACAAGCGCATCAAAGAAGCATGAAGGGGAAAGACAAGTAATTCACGGAATAATCTAGTAGGAGGATAGCCCACGTAAGAGCGCACGTAAGGAGCCCAGTCAGGCGTACTATAGTCTACTACCGCTAGAAACACCAAAGGCCTCACAAGTAGCTCAGGGTATGGAAAGGCAGGGGTTTAGCAGTGGCAGTCCGAAGGACACGCCCTCCGTAGGCAACCGCTTCGGGATACCCTTACACTTGCGCTCACTTATTGCGAACGCCTATGCGCTGCACTTAGCAAAAGCGTCACTTAGGGGAAAGCCCCACTTATGCAATGCGCTATCAGAAAAGCATGAAGGGGAACCGGCTTTTGCGATTCGGTTTTGCTTTCGGTTTGGGAAACTAAATGACCGGGGGTGTTCATCAAGTGTGGTTACCCTCATAGCATACTGGCGCATTTTTCGGAGTGGGGGGGGTGCTTATTAAAAGAGCCTATAAGAGCTACTTAGGGGATATAGTGACTATATAAGAGAGTGTCTTTGGTATGCCACATACATGGCTTTTCTTAAAGCATCAAGTGAATCAGGGTGTTTAGGCAATGCCATGTTGTGCTTATTTTGTATTTTAAGGCATCTTCCTGGGGTCATCTGCTTTGAAACAGGATGCCCCAAGATCGAGTTAAATAAATGCTTCTTAGTGGCTTAAAATAGAAAATTAATAGGCTGCCTAAACGGAGGTAAAAGAGATTCTATACAAACTCACTTTGAAAATAGCTTAGTTAGTTCTGCTTTTTCAGTTCTGTCTATGGTAGCCCTGAGGTAAGCTTTGAATTTTCTAACTCGATCAATTCTATATATCCCTACATGCGGAGAATAACCCTAATAATCTACGCATCTAAAGCGGAGATTATTAGGGATGAATTAATTAAATAGTATATTTGACGCAAATCTTGCGGAGAATGAAGTATATCTACCAACAACGCCAATGGCCAGAGTTCTATTGGGAGGAGAGCAGGATTGCTCCTCTGCTTGCCAGCGTCCGCTTCAAACAAGGACGCCTGCTGGGCAAGATGGAGGGGCTGGGCTTCCAGCTGCGAGCCGAGGCATCCCTGCAGACACTGACCCAGGATGTGCTGAAATCAAGCGAGATCGAGGGGGAGGTGTTGGATGTAGCCCAGGTGAGGTCATCCATTGCAAGGCGCTTAGGGATGGAGGTGGCTGGATTGATTCCATCCGATAGGCACGTAGACGGCGTGGTGGATATGATGCTGGACGCCACCCAATCCTATACTGAGGAGCTCACCGATGAGCGCCTCTTTGGATGGCATTCCGCCCTTTTCCCTACTGGAAGGAGTGGCATGTACAGGATTGTGGTAGGGGCTTGGCGGAATAACACCAAGGAAGACCCCATGCAGGTAGTGTCCGGGGCCATGGGCCGAGAGCGGGTCCACTTCCAAGCGCCTGACTCAGAAGCTCTAGAAAGTGAAATGGGTAAGTTCTTGTCCTGGTTCAACTCCAGTAGCGACCTTGATCCCGTTCTAAAGGCAGCAGTCGCGCACCTGTGGTTTGTGACCCTGCACCCCTTTGATGACGGAAACGGCCGCATCGCGCGAGCTATCACCGATATGCTGCTGGCCCGGGCTGACGAAAGCGCACAACGGTTTTACTCCATGTCTGCGCAGATACGAAATGAGCGCAACGCCTATTATGACATCCTTGAGTTAACCCAGAAGGGAGCCTTGGATATAACGGGATGGCTCGATTGGTTTTTAAGCTGCCTTGACCGAGCAACCTCCAGCACGGATACTACTCTGGCTACGGTGCTGCGCAAGGCGAAGTTCTGGGAGAGCCCCAAGTCCCACTCCTTGAATGAGCGGCAGAAACTTATGCTGAACAAACTGATTGATGGTTTTGAAGGCAAGCTGAATTCATCCAAATGGGCGAAGATCACAAAGTGCTCCCAAGACACTGCCATCAGGGATATACAGGATCTGATAGAGAAAGGGATCCTGGAGAAGGAAGCCGCGGGTGGAAGAAGCACCAGTTACGCCCTTACCAAGCAGTTATAGGAAATCACGAAGTTTGAAACCAGCAGGCCAAGGCAGGGGGAGTTTGTTGAACATTCAATTTATGCGTACCTTAAAGGTGTCACATACCTAGAAAGCTTTACATGAGGTTAGAGGATTTCAAAGCATACAGCAGGGAAGAGGTTCTCAGAAACTTCAAGAAGCTTCGCTATATCAGGGACAACAAGACGTACTTCCTCTACTTAATCTTCAACTCCGGCTCCTGCGTGTATGTGGGGGAGACGAGCAACATCTTTTGGCGGATCGTCAAGCACCGCGACAAGTGCGCGGAAGAGTCTGTGATTTACCTCCGGGAGTACCCCGATAAAGAGATGGTGCTTAAGTTGGAGAAGCACTATATCAGGATTCTAAAACCAATGTTCAACAACCGGTATTGCCAAACAGGCCAGTTGGAGCTATTTGCAACCTTCGCCTAGGCGAAGGTGAAGCTCTATGAGAAGGAGCTTAATCCTGCCATGTAAAAATGGGTTTTAACTTCTGCTTTGCTCAAGCCTGTTTTCCAGTTCCTCCATAACGATGGAAGCAAGCCCTTAAAACATTTTCCCATCCTTCCTAGAAAATACCCTTGGTGACTTGTCTGCTATGGCCACCACATCTATGTTAAAAACGCATAAGATTTTCAGGGGGCAGAGGCATGAAAATTTAAGCCGGACCCACCATAAACGATATTATTTCCTTTCCTGTGGATGGCATGCATGCTTTGCCCATCTTTGGTTTCCCGCTTACATCTGCATCACTTATTTGAACCTGTTCTTGTCCCGAAAACTTATGATTATATTTAAATTCCGCAAGATTGTGTCCAACCTGAGGGAAGCCTACTTCAGGTTGGACAGAGAATCGGGGAAAGCCTTCGAACTTTTACACGAGCGTGTCGGCAAGTCTTTCAAATCCACAATGCTGGCGACTGGCACCCTCAGGTAAAGGAAGAAAATGAAGGTAAATTGCTTAAGGTCCGTCTTTTAGCGGTAGGGTTCCTTCGTCCAATCAGACTGCTAAATCTCTTTGTCCTTCAATGAGGTGATGTCCGTCTGGGCTGAGGTAGGTTTAATGAGCTTTGATACTATCTTAAACAACCTACGGAGACCTGCTCAACAAAGCAAGAGCCGCAAGTATACCTGCCAAGACAATATCCTGGCTCAGAACTTCTTTAATCTTAAGGAAACAAGGAGGTTAGTCACAGCAGCTTTGCAATCTGAAGCTGAGATTTAATACCTGTTTTCAAGTTAATTGAAGCTTTTCCCCGCAAAATAATGCATATGGCAATCTACCATCTAAGCTTTTGCTAATGTTAAAATTATTAGGCCTCCAAAGTGTAAAGGAGTCTAAGAAACTCCTAAAGTAAACTGATGTAATCCAATCACTATCTGGTTTAAAGAAAAACAAAGATGGGTTCACTGTATCTAAAAATAAAGCGGAAAAGCATATTTTATTTCATTATAAATTTTATAAAAATTTAAATATTTAAGTAAATTTGCTGAATTGTAATACTTTCTTGAATGTTATTTCTATATTAGTGAATTATATAATTATATATATATCAAATACCATCATTTTTATAAGTTTAGGTATAGTAATACATTTCCCAAACTCATTAAAAGCAAATTTACATGGAGGACGGTGCACGGGATCGGCAAATTGCAGAGCCTGCAAGACCTGCACCCATTGTGCTATTTGTAATAGCGGAGGATCCTGTGGAGTATGCGGAGGTGGTTCGATGAACAATTCAAATCCGTATTCCCGCCCCGCTAATAAACGGACCAAAACCATTCATTCAAGTCATACTAGCATTTATCAGGTAAGCTTTTTGGTAAAGGCGGACAAAGCCAATGTAAGAAGCGGGCCTGGAACAAATTACCCCATTATAGGTGATCTGTCCAAAGATCAGATTATACAAGGCCCTGTAACAACATCTTTATGGCTTAAGGTTGCATTTATGACCCATACAAACGGAGAGCCAATTCTTAAATCCGGATTCGTAAGCAAAGCACTTTTGAAGGCTCTTTAAATGAAAACTTAAATAATTCGGATAAAATACTTACTGGCTTCAGCAAGGTAAATGCAATATAGCAAAAGTTATATTTCAGTTAAAGAGGAAACAAGTCGTTTTTTCTTCCTCCAACCTATCATTTATTGAATCAAGCTTTTACATTCTATATCATATGGGATTACGGTTACCCCTGAACAAAATTGTTTTAGCGCTTGCCCTTATCATGCTTTCTGTCTTTTCGGTTTTTGCTCTCCAAAAGGACATATCAAATGCATTCTTCAGTCTCCTTACTGATCCCGTTTGCAAGCCGACTCTTTCTGCAAATGGACCAGTGTCTTTCTGTATAGGGGGCAAGGTAACCTTAACCTCAAGTGTTAAGGGTGCCGGCTATAGCTATACTTGGTTTAGAAACAACGTAGAAATAAAGGACCAGAAAGGGGAGTCATTGGTGGTATCCGAAAGCGGTGATTACTCTGTTCTCGTTGATGATAAATTTGAGTGTCAAAAAAGCAATGAAGTTTCTGATAGGATAACGGTTACAGTTAATCCACTTCCAGTTGCTGACTTTACATTCACCAATAATGAGACTTGTGCCGGGACTACGGTAAGATTCACAAATACTTCAGCAGGTACTGGGCTCTCATATAGTTGGGACTTTGGCGATGGAAGTGCGAAAAGTTCTTTACCATCCCCTTCCCATGTATTTAATACTATTGGGTCAGGTACGACAAATTATAAAGTTGTCCTGACCGTAACATCAGATAAAGGGTGTTCGGTTTATGTACAAAAAGAAGTAAAAGTCAAAGAAGTTGTTTCAATTGATTTAAGAAATGTTCAGAGTTTTAGAAATTGTACAGGTCAAACATTTAACTTAATTGTAGATGATAATTCAGCAGCACCAGATGCTAAAGAGTATACAATAGATTGGGGAGATGGTACAGCCCCATATCAATCAAGTATAGCCCCTATGGATTTGGCTCATAGCTATCCTATAGGAATTTATAAGTTAAAATATACAATTAAAGGTAAAAATGATTGTGTTGTAACCAAAGAAATATCAGTCTACAATATAACAAATCCAGCTGTATCTGCAACCAGTTCGGGTAACACTACAGGTTGTGGGCCTTTGTCCATTACATTCCCCATCACTAATGTTGCAGATAACCACCCGTCCACTGTTTAT
Organism: Rufibacter roseolus; assembly: GCF_017916365.1. Taxonomy (GTDB): domain Bacteria; phylum Bacteroidota; class Bacteroidia; order Cytophagales; family Hymenobacteraceae; genus Nibribacter; species Nibribacter roseolus. The sequence continues at coordinate 81,970 of NZ_JAFMSU010000004.1, read as the reverse complement.
ACAATCGATTTTGGTGATGGTTCTCCTAAACAGGAATTTAAACACCCAGCACCAGCAAGTGTAACACATGTTTATACAAAATCCTCTTGTGGCTCTCCGGGGAGCCCCCCTACTTTCCCTGCAGATGCCTATATTTTTACTATTACAGCAAAAAATGCCTGTGGAGAAACACCAGCGGCTGTTGGTGGAATAAAAGTTTACTCGGCCCCACAAGCAAAATTTGAAGTTTCTACCCAAAATTTGTGTATTAATAGTAATATCCTTTTTACAAATACAACAGTTGAAGGATCTAATTTTGATTGTAATAATTCCTCAACATATACATGGGACTTTGGAGATGGAACTATTAGAAGGGTATTTGATAAAAGCAACCAATCATATGTTTATAAAAAAGCGGGGACTTACAAGGTTAGCCTAAAATCAGAAAACGCATGTGGTTTCACTCTATTTGAGCAAACAATTGAAATAAGTGAGCCTCCTAAAGCTTCCTTCATCATTAATCCTGCAAGTGGAGTAGGCTGTAAAGATTTTACTGTTACGCCAAATAATACTTCAGTAGGAGATAATATTTCTTACACTTGGTCTATTAGCCCAAATACTGGCTATACATTAGCAAATGGCACACTCAATAGTGCAAATCCGGTCTTTAATTTCAAACAAATAGGGAATTATGTCATAACCTTAGTAGCAAAAAATTCCTGCGGCTCTACTACCGCCTCAAAAGAAATTACGGTTAAAGATGTGCCTTCTGTAGCATTGCCTGGCGCAAAGTCCTATTGTGGTCCCCAAACTGTAAAGTTTGATGCGAGCAGTACCTTTCATAAGCCGGTTTACACTGCCAATAACGGAACCATTACAGCCTATGCTTGGACGGTAACTGACAATGCCACATTCACGGGAGGTACTAATAGTGCATCAGCGTACCCGGAAATCAGTTTTCCAAAGTCGGGTAGCTACACTGTTACTCTGAAAGCAACCAATGAATGCGGCACCTCTGGTACTGCTACCCAAGTAATAACAATAAACGAGCCTGCCATCGCTCCAACTGTTGCTTCAGTAACAGTGTGTAAGGGGGGAACTGCTTCTTTGAGAGCATCAGGTAGTGGCCCGACTTACAATTGGTATACTGCAGAATCAGGAGGCACTGTTCTTTATACTGGAGATACTTATAATGTCAGCAATGTTAGCGCTACAGTCACCTATTATGTAGGAGCAATAAATGCAGCAGGTTGCCCAAGCGTAACACGGACTCCTGTTACAATTACGGTAGATCAACCTGTAACAGGGAATTCCATCGGGTCCTCTAAATCTATATGCGTTAATACTGAAGCGCCTACCTTGATAGGGTCCACCCCAGGGGGCGGAAATGGCGACTTTTCTTATACCTGGCAAAGCAAGGTTAATAATGGCACCTATGTAATAGCGAAAGGGACGTCAGATGCCAAAGATTATGCTCCCGGGGCATTGACCCAAACCACCACCTACAGAAGAATGGTAAAATCAGGTGCCTGTGGGGAAAGCTACAGTAATGAAGTAACTATTGCTACCCAGGTTAGCCCCATAGCGCCTACAGTGGCAGGTGCAGAAATTTGCTCGGGCTCAACTGCCACCCTCAAGGCCCCTTTGGTTTCTGGAATTACCTATAGATGGTATGATGTTGCAACGGGTGGGGCAGCTTTGAAAACAGGTGAGGACTTTACCACTCCAGTACTCACAAATGATGTGGTTTATTACTTGGAAGCCTTCAATTCAACCGGCTGTGCCAGCAATACCCGCACAATAGTAACCGTAAAAGTAAACCAGCCAGTTACCGATAACATATTAAGTGAGAATCAAAGCATTTGCGCTGGAGCTACTTCCGCGGCTATATTAGGTACTGCTCCAAAAGGAGGCAATGGGACCTACAGTTACAGATGGTATAAAAGTACTTCAGGTTCAACGGGCGGTTTTACCGTAATTCCTAATGAAATCGGTAAAGACCTATATCCTGGTGCTGTTTCTGTAAAAACCTGGTATCAAAGAGAAGTTATATCTGGTGGCTGTACTTCCAAGTCTGCAGTTGTAGAAATCAGCGTTAAACCTGCTCCTGCGGCCCCAACTGTAGCGGGACAGACAATTTGCAAGGGAGGTTCTACAACTTTAACCGCTTCGGCTCCGGGAGGTAAGTACACATGGTACGATAAGGATGGCAAAATATTGGCTGAGGGCGCCAATACCCTTATTATTACTACGCTTGACGCAACCACGGATTATTTTGTAGGCACAGAAGTAGATGGTTGTACGAGCGCCACCAGAACAAAAGTAACGGTTACTGTTCAGGAGCCTATCACTAATAACACTATTGCAGAAAACCAATCATTATGTATTGGCCAAGCCGCCGCTCCACTGTTAGGTTCAACTCCTACTGGGGCTAGCGGAAATTATATCTACAGGTGGGAAAGCAGTACAACTTCTGCCTCCGAAGGCTTCAAAGATGCTGCAGGGACTAATAAGGGCAAAGACTACACCCCAGGTGCTTTAACTCAAACTACCTGGTTCAGAAGAGTGGTTGCCTCAGGTGTATGTTCTGAGGTGACGAGTAATGTGATCAGAGTTGAAGTAACACAGTCAATAGCTGAAAATACAATCACAGGTGACCAGGTTATCTGCGAAAACTCATCGCCGGCGAAATTTACGGGTACATCCCCCACCGGAGGGTTAGGGACATATGCTTATACCTGGGAGTCAAGTACAACAAGTTCAAGTACGGGTTTCCAAGTAATAGCGAACGCAACAGGCCCAGACTTTACCTCGGCCGGACTCACGCAGACTACCTGGTTCAGAAGAAGCGTTACCTCAGGCCAATGCACGGTAGGTAGCAATGTAATTAAGGTTACCGTTGAGAAGAAACTGTCAGGTAATTCCATCACCGCAAACCAGACGATCTGTAAAGGAAGCAGCGCAGCATCTTTAAATGGAGGTTTGCTAACAGGAGGGAGCGGTGCTTATTCTTACCTATGGCAAAGCAGTACGGATGGAAAAGACTACATAGAAGCGTCCGGGTCAAACACCGGTCAGCACTATAGTCCGGGCTTGGTGGGAGAAACAACATGGTTCAGGAGAAAGGTAAGCAGTGGAATATGCGACCCGACTTTTAGTGAACCCATTAAAGTAACAGTATCTGAGCCTATCGCAAATAACAACATTGATGAAAATGGAATCCTGCCTATCTGCAGTGGAAGTACACCTGCCAGACTAATCGGATCTAACCCAACAGGCGGTGATGGAATAGACTTTAGATACCAGTGGGAAAGCAGTACTGTCTCTGGGACAAGTGGGTTTGGCAATGCTACAGGTGAGGCAACTTTAAAGGATTATAATCCTGACCCCCTTTTCAAGACAACGTGGTTTAGACGTAAAGTAACTTCAGGTGCCTGCTCTGCAGTATCCGATGCGGTGAGAATAGAGGTAAAAGACCTGTCAGCTGCCCCTACAGTTAAAGGACAGGCTGTTTGTGCAGGTGCATCTGCCACACTTACCGCCTCTGGCGCCGCGGACAGTTTTGAGTGGTACAAAGTGGCAATAGGCGGTGTAGCAGTACATAAAGGAGTATCCTATACTACTGATCCCCTTGCAGAAACTACGATTTTCTATGTGCAAGCCGTTGCGAATGGCTGCGCAAGCCCAACCAGAACTGCAGTAGAAGTAAGGGTAGAACAGCCAATAAGTAATAATAAGATTGGGCAGGCTCAGGAAATCTGCGCAGGGGCTGTTCCTGCCGCCTTAAAGGGGGATGTCCCTGCTGGTGGGGATGGAAAGTTTATATACAGCTGGTTATCGAGCACTGATAATATTAGTTTTGAGGCCGCTCCGGGGGCGAATACCGGGGAAGACTACACCCCGCCGGCCTTAGGCCAGAATACCTATTTCAAGCGTGTCGTGACAAGTGGGGTATGCCAGCAAAGCGAAAGCAATACTATCCTGGTCACGGCAAATCCTTCCCTTACCAATAACACGATTGGGAAGGAGCAGGAAATATGCTATGGTTTAGCGCCTGCCGTCCTTGTAGGATCTCTTCCTGAAGGGGGTGATAAAGACTATAAATATACCTGGCAGAGCAGCACTGCTTCCGGGACAACAGGTTTTGTTGATGCTTCGGGGATAAATAACACAAGAGATTACTCAGCTGGTGCGCTAGTTGTGTCTACTTGGTTCAGGAGGATTGTCAGATCAGGAGGTTGCGAGATCCCCTCACCTGTGATTAAGGTTACAGTCAATCCATTGCCTGCTGCCCCAGTTGTCTCGGGTAAGGAAATCTGCAAAGGTGCCATGACGTCACTTTCCGTAACAGACGCCGGCGGTACTTATTCCTGGTACGACAAAGCGGAGGCAGGTACGCTCCTACACACGGGTACAACGTATGAAACCCCGATTTTAGACATCACTACGACATACTATGTGCAGGTGACGGATGCCAAGGGATGCGCCAGTGCAAGGGCAGCGGTAACTGTGAAAGTAAATCCACTTATAGCCAATAACGCGATCTCAGAAAATCAGGCAGTTTGTACGGGTGAAAAGCCAGCTGATTTGTTGGGCACACTGCCTACGGGTGGAAATGGAAGCTATACCTTTCTATGGGAGCAAAGTTTTAACAATAAAGACTATGAGCCGGCTACTGGCACAAATACCTCCAGGGATTATCAGATTTCAAGCATAGGCAGGGAGACTTGGTACAGACGTAGGGTAGTATCGGGAAACTGTGAAAGTTTTTCTAATATAGTCCAGGTTGTGGTGAATGGGGAAATCGCAGATAACAACATCAGTGCACCGCAAACCATTTGTACTGGCAAGACTCCAATAGCCTTGAGTGGAACCATCCCTTCCGGAGGGAATGGCAGCTATACCTATCGTTGGGAAATAAGCACGAATGGGCCGACCGGGATCTTTACATCAGCCCCTGAGGTAAATAACCTTGAGGGTTACGTTTCCGGCCCACTTACAAGAACTACCTGGTTCAGGCGGGTGGTTACCTCAGGCGCCTGTTCTGATTACTCAGCAACCATAGAAATCAAGGTAAATGAGAATATTGGGAACAACCTGATTACGTCAGACCAAACAATATGCAATGGCAGTAATGCATCGGTCCTGGTTGGAAGTCTGCCGACAGGAGGGAGCGGCACTTATACCTATGTTTGGGAGGTAAGCACTTTAAGTGCCACAGATGGATTTACCATGGCTCCTGGTATGAGTTCAGAGCTGAACTATACACCTGAAGCTTTGACGCAGACATCCTGGTTTAGAAGGCGCGTATTGTCGGGGCCATGTGGAGAGCACACGAGCGACGCCGTGAAAATCACGGTGAACGGGGCAATCACGGCGAATACTATATCTGACTCCCAAATAATCTGTTTTGGAACAGCGCCAGCCGAACTTCGAGGCTCTGCGCCTATTGGCGGAAGCGGCAGTTATATTTACCTGTGGGAGTACAGTACTGAAGGTGAAACGATGGGCTTCAAGGCTGCGCCTGGGATGAATAACGGGGAGGGATACCAAGCTGGTGCGTTGACCCAGACCACCTGGTTCAGACGCACTGTATTATCAGCACCATGCCCTTCACTGTCAAGCAACGCGGTAAAAATCACCGTAAATCCTGTAATCACAGAAAATAACATAGCCGGCGCACAGACGGTTTGTTCTGGCGACGTACCTGCCCTGCTTGCTGGATCTGATCCAAAGGGGGGAGACGGGGTGTATGTTTACCTCTGGGAGTATAGCAAGGATGGCGTGACTTATGAAACAGCGTCAGGGAAAACCAACGCCTCAGACTATCAGCCAGCTGCACTTACCCATAATGCCTGGTTCAGAAGAGTGGTGACCTCTGGTTACTGTACCTCTGTAAGTGATGAGATCATGGTTGCCGTAAACCAGCCTATCACTGATAACCTTATATCCGGAGACCAGGACATCTGTTTGGGGGCTACTCCGGTTGCTTTCACCGCCTCAGACCCTGTAGGTGGCGACGGCAAATACACCTATCTATGGGAAAGCAGCACAGTGGGGCCAAATTCAGGCTTTACCACCGCTGCAGGCATCAGCAACAGAAAAAGCTATGAGCCAGAAGCAATTACAAACTCCACCTGGTTCAGGCGGGTGGTTTCAGGAGGTGTTTGCCCACCTAGCTCGAGCAATGCTGTTAAAATAACCGTTACGCCCCCTATCGCCAATAACAGGATAAGCTCACCACAGTCGGTTTGTTCGGGGGTAACTCCCGCTCCGTTAACAGGGACAAAGCCTACGGGCGGCACAGGGGACTACCGCTACCTATGGGAAAGCAGCAAAAAAGGGCCAACCAGTGGTTTTAGCCCGGCAGGTGGTATTAACAACGAGGCTACCTATGATCCAGGCCAGCTTCCAGTGACCACCTGGTTCCGGAGAGCAGCCTACTCAGGGGGGTGTGTGAGCGCTTCGGTGGCCATACAGGTAACTGTCCTTCCTCAGTTAACAGGTAACAGCATCAGCCAAGATCAGACTCTATGCCTAGGTTCGGCGGCGGCAACTTTATTAGGGTCTACTCCAGTAGGCGGCAGCGGAGCATACGCATACCGTTGGGAGTCAAGCATGGACAATATTACGTTCAGCCCAGCCGCAGGTATAAATGATAAAGCAAACTATAGCCCTGGATTGGTAGGTCAGACTACTTGGTATAAGCGGGTGGTGTTTTCTGAACCTTGCTCAGAGATGGAAAGCAATGTTGTTAAGTTGACGATTAACGCTCCAATTTCAAATAATACCATTGGGGCTGCTCAGGTAATATGTACTGGTACGGCTCCATCCGTTCTTCAAGGAACACGGCCAGAGGGGGGGAGTGGAGTCTACAGCTACCTGTGGGAATTCAGTACGACAAGCGCCATCTCAGGCTTTAGAGCCGCACCAGGATCAAATAATTCTGATAGTTACCAATCCGGGTCGCTTGACCGCACAACTTGGTTCAGGCGTGTCGTTACCTCGTTGCCTTGCACAGAGAATAAGAGCGAGGCAATAGCCGTTACTGTTATTCCATTACCGGTTGCCCCAAAGGTACAAGGGGTCACCATTTGCCCGGACATGACTGCTTCCATTAATGCATCATCTTCAGAAAATGGTGTATACTTTGAGTGGTATGACCACCCTACAGAAGGAAACATGCTTCACACTGGGGGGACTTACACAACAGGTCCGCTAAGCGCCACAACGGATTTTTTTGTGCAAGCTGTAAATACCACAGGTTGTGCCAGCCAGAGCAGAGTGAAAGTTACAGTAGTAGTACAGCCGTCTACTGCCGACGCCGGGCTGGATATAACGATCATAAAAGGCCAAAATACAGGCTTGCATGGAAAAGGAGGCGAAACTTATAAATGGTCACCTGCAAAAGGCCTCTCTAACCCGAACATATCAAATCCGATAGCCACGCCGGACGAGACAACAACCTACACACTGACTGTTACCTCCAAATCCGGTTGCGTCTACACCGATGAAGTAATTGTTTCAGTGATTCCGCGCATTGACCCGACGAATGCCATCACCATGAGCGGGGATAATATTAATGACACCTGGATAATCCGCAATATTGAGCACTACCCTAATTGCCGGGTGCAGATTTACACCAGATGGGGGGCATTGGTTTTCGAGTCGTCAGGATATAAGCAGAATTGGGATGGGATACATGATGGGAAGGCCCTCCCTATGGGGGTCTACTACTACATCATTGACTTGGGAATGAATGAGAAACCAATTTCCGGAAGCATAACACTTATAAAGTAACCGCACATGAAAACATTATTACCCATTATTCTTTTCTGCTGCGTGTGCTTTTCAGTGGCAGGGCAACAGCGGCCACAGTTTACCCAATATTTTCAGAACAACTACCTGCTAAACCCCGCTGTGGCGGGAATTGAAAGCTATACTGATATCAGGTTAGGTTTCAGAAACCAATGGGTTGGATTAGAGGGCGCTCCTAGATCCCTCTATGCCAGCATTCAAGCCTCACTCAATAAAAATGACCGCAACTTGCCTTCCAAAAAATCAAGGGCGCAGGAATTCGGAAAAAGAAAAACGAGTGTAAACAAGAACAACAGGTTTCATGTAAAACCGCACCATGGAATAGGTGCGGTGGCGCAAATGGATCAGGCAGGTTTGCTTACCATGACCTCCTTCAACGTTAGTTACTCTTACCATTTACCTCTAACAGGTAGCCTGAACCTCTCAAGTGGCTTTAATACAGGCTTTGTGCATTACAGGCTAAATCGGAAAGACCTGGATTTGGTTACACCCGATGACCCATTTCTCATAGAGTTTAACAACATAAATAAATTAGATCTGGGGGTCGGTTTGTGGCTTTACAACCGTGATTTTTATGTAGGAGTATCTGGTATCCAGCTTATCAGAAGCAAGAGCGACATTTCTTTTGCTAATAACCCACGGGCATCTTTGCAGCCGCACTACATAGCCACTGCAGGGGTTAAATTCCCAATCCATAAAAATTTGAATGTGATTCCATCTGTTTTAGTTAAGATGGCTGAATCCGGCATGACTACTGTTGATGCGAATGCAAAGATGATATTTGCGGATCGTTATTGGACCGGTGTCTCATATAGGCACCTTGATGCGGCATCTGTAATGGCAGGTATAAATGTCAATTATTTCTTTGATGTCAGTTATTCCTATGATTTTACCACTACCGATATGAGTCGCGTAAGCGCCAATAGCCATGAGATTGTGGTAGGCTTCAAGGTGAACAACAAAAGGAGGACCATCTGCCCGGAATGGATTTGGTAAATTGGAGAAATGTATGGTCAAATTACAATTCTGAGTTTATTGTTTAATTCAGGGTATGAACCTAATGTTAATTAGAGCATATTCAAATTTTAATGGGGGTATAAAAAAGCAAGTCAGCTAAAAGTGACTAAACCTCGGTGCTTATGCAATCCCAATAAGGAGATTTACTGACATTTTATGTAAAACAAAAAAAGTCTTATAATCTACATTATGTTAATCATGAATTTATATTAAAAATTATTCCCTGTTTATTTAAATATGTCCATCGCTTATAATATGTAATTGGCATATATTAGAGAATATATAATAAACTTATTAAACTAATAATTGCTTAATTGCAAACTAAGCCCTACTTCCTATCTGTGATTTTGTCTATAATTCGTGCTTCTATCGTTAGCGGCAAAGCCTATGCGCTTATTATGAGTTACTGCAGTTGCTTTTGCGCAGATAATCCAGAATATTTCCAGAGAACATTAGTTGTAACCTCTATCAACAGGGCTAAACAGAAAATGAAATCCAAGGATTTTATTGAACAGGAGAAAATTACCAGGTTTGAAGTTGGTAAGGGTATGGGAAAGGAACTAGCGAGACTTTTAATATAGATATGCAATGGATAATATTACTGGCTTTATTGTTAAAGTAAAACCAAAAGGGAGCGGTCCTATTGAATACAAATATAATGACCGGGCAGCACAATTAACTGAGGAAGAGGATTTCGTGGGATATTTTAGAATGATGTCTAATCCTGAGAAATCTGATCCTCCATATTATGGAAGTGTTCAAAAAATTACTTTGGTGGACAGAGAAAAGTTATTGTTCAGATACGAGGATGACGCTATCTTCAATTTAGACGAAGTGAATATAACTATAGTTGCTAAAAGAGGGCCTGAAAGGAATAATAGGTATCTTCCTGAATTTTACAATCAATTTGATACTTGGAATAATGTGTGATAGTATTTATTAATTTGTAAATTCAGGACCATGTTTTATCAAAATCCTTAATTGTAATCGGCTTAAAACTTGACTTTAGTAAAATTTATTTATCACCCATTTAAAACATTAGTATCATTATTTTATGCAAAGTAAATGCCAGCAGCCATCGTCTGAACAGTCTGAATTTGAAGTGAATCCCAAAAAATCGGAGAAGATTGTGGATCTGGTGAATGCGGAAGGCCCTTTACTGTCGCTTTATAAGCGTGAGAACGGTGGCCATTATCTTGAGGCTCAGCTTAAGGATGGCTCAGCAAAAATTTATTTTGATACCCAAAAGGATTTGTTAGAGCCCTACTTTCGAGGTGAACTAAAGACAAGGGAGCTGTTGCAGAGAAGCAGGTCATCAAGTATCACCATCAAGCCCCGTGCTGAAAAAAAAAATCTAGTAAGCAAAGATTCTTTCAATAAAGAAGTGCAATGTGGGGAATACTTTTTTACAGAATTGCCCCAGGGAATGGCTTTAGAAGAGCCTGAAAGATTTTTGAAAGAGATGATTTAAGATCAGTCTCAAGTAGAGGGTTTTTAAACTTATGAAAGGAAGCCCCTATTCAGATTCATCTATATGGTGAAACTGAATAGGGGCTTTTTCTACCTATCGTTCGCTCGCTGTACATTATTAAGAGTGTGGGCGCAAGACGTGCAATAAACCATCAGGAAAGGGTAACTATTTGCTTGGTCTCTTCGATATATAATTAACTCCTGCCTCTTTTATTCTTTTAACAAGATAGGTTCTGTTTTTGTACCCTGTAAGGTTAACAATTTCAGTGATTGTCTTACCTATCCTGTACAATTCTACAATGTTTGCCAATTCTTTCTCAGTATAATGGTATACATTAGGCCTAGAAATCATTCCGGCAGTTATCATATCCTTGTTGATTTTAGAGAAAGCTGGTTGGTGTATCCCAGTTAGTTTGATAATTTCAACATTCGTGAGTTTGCTTTTTCCCTTGTCACCCAGCAATAGAAGTAATTTGACCTTCAATGATTTAGATAAGCTGCTGGAAAGGATGGTATCTTCTGACTTAAGGTCTTGAGTCCAATCAAGTTCTCTTTTTCTCGGGTATTGATCCAATTTCAGTTCTTTTTTTAACGCCGGTTCAATATCGATAAGGTTTGAGATTCTTATTAGTTTAATGCCTTTTTCAATGCAATATATATCTTTAATATTGTCATGCTTTTTGGTTAATCTCGAATAATACAGACTCTCTGGAGAATCAACCCTGTGCTGTTCCCCATCAAGTTCGATCAATACTTGCTCCCCGTTATGGTTGGGTAAATAGAAATCAAATGGAAGGGGCTTTTTTGACCGGCATTCAGTAAAGGATTTTTCTGTTTCAAACTCTATATCCCTATCATACAATAGCTTATAGGTTACTAATTCCAAGTTGCTCATGCTATTGCCCATAAACATCTGGGTTGCAGATAATTGAATGAAGTTATTCCAGGTAGTGTTATAAAAGCGTGAAAAATCTGAAGGAAGTCTCACTTCATGTTCTTCATTATATTTTTGAGAGAAGGAAAGATAATGTTGGGATCTCAGGACTCCATTAGTCATGCATACTTCCCGTGCCTCCTCTTTGGTTAAATATTTATAGACCCTTCCAACTACATCTAACTTATCCCTGAAATATCCAGTGCCATAAATTTGTCTAATCCTTTCATAGGAGGGGAAGTGATCGGGTTTATTTAAAAAGTCATTGTACTCAGAAAGAGAATTGATATTGTTATCCTTACACCATTGCGCCAGTTCGGCTATAAAGGTTTCGCAGTATAACTTTTCCTTAAAGGAATTCTTTTTGAAGTTAAAGAAAGTATTAAAGGGTAAGCCTGTTTTTAAGAAGCATAGTTCTTTGAGACAGTCCATAGATGGGGTTTTCAAAACGGCCTCTTTCTTTGCCAGACGGAATTTTTCAATAGTATCTATACCCATTTGACTTACATTGGTCCTAATATCTTCAAAAGACACTTTTCCAGTGGCGATCTCCTTTTTGGAAACAGTAAATGTCTTGATTAGGGATTCATGTGTTGTAGTAGGGTTTGGCATAGGATATAGTTTGGGTTTATGTTTTTTATGTTAGTGAGGCAATCCTAGAACTGAAGTACGATTACTACCCAATCATTTAAGGAAGAATATGAAACAAAGGTCGGGGTCTGATGCCTTTTAAAAGTTTTACTGCAAGCTTGTAACTTGCAGAAGTTTCAACGTATGAGACCGTTTTAAGTCGAGCTTAAACTAATAATACAGCACTTAGCCCTTTTTTTGAGCAGCTGATGCGTGCTCTATAGAAAGCCGGAAAGCTTTAATTGGGAAAGGCCAGTACCTCAAAGTATGAATTCATAAAGGTGGAATAATAAAGTATATGGTGTATGGAGTCTAGGTGATGAGTTTGGTATAACTCATCAGATGAGATTAGTTCTCCGTTGTTCCCCTGTATTAAATTGTCGTCGTACCAGGGGTCTACTCTGATATTACCCCTATTGTCTCTTGTAACAAAACCGTTGCCATGGCACCATGCAAGATAAATAAGGTGATTGGCCATGGATTCATTAGTAGAGGTGTCAAAAAAGGAATTTAGATGGGTTGTAACTTTATTTTTTATGACAGCTGGAATGTTATTGATATCAAATGGTTTATAAACCGGTTCTGCAGGGCTGCTTTTGGGTAGTCTATCCTTACAATTCAGTGGGTACATTGATGATATAATTTCCGTCTTAGTTGAGGGGAATGTCTCTAGAAAGAGCTCCTCATCTAATTCTTTGTCTTCTTCCGTCAAATATATAAAGGATGATCTCTTAGACGTCGAAGGTAAATTGTACTCATCTTCGAACAGGCATCTTTGATCCAGATAAGTGACAAGGTTTTCCTTTTTTTTTCCTTTATATGGCCTGATTTCCCCAGTTTGGTGTATTTCAATAACCCCTTGGGTACTATCCACTAGAAGTTTGTCTCTTTTCCAAAATAGGTAGTCATAGGATTCTAAGTATCCTCTGGTTTTGTAATATATACCAGGGAAAGAGGAAGTAAAGCGAGCACGTGTCAAATGCTGCTCCTCATCAGGGTGTAGTTTCCTAAAATAAGGGATATCCGCCTTTAGGATTGGCTCATACCTCACACATTGTTTTCTCTTACAGTAGATGCCACAGTAGCTCCCCTTCCTAAAGCCGATTAAACTGTCGGTGATTCTCCAGATTCTGTCATTATCGCAAGGGAGTATGGTTTCTCCGTTTAAGGTTAAACCAAAGTAATAGCCATTGAAAGTTACTTGATAATTCTGCTGCATAAGCTGGTTTTCTGGATTCGGTTATAGGGACAACTCTAATCAGACGGAGTTTAAAAGAAAGTGCTTAATAGTTTAAAGCCATAGGTATTTTTAATCTGTCCATCTCCAGAGCATACCCTGCAGGTGCTGCTGGTTCTGGTCCTAAGACAATTGCACTTTGAGTTTTTTATTATTAGTGATCTCCAGCTTTTTTCCTCTTCAATGGATAACTCATGCCATTCTCCCTTTAAGTCAACGGCATAGTATTGCTCCAACTGGTCAACAGTTATGAATTTTCCCTCAGTAAATTTGAAAACATGCAGGTATACAGGTTCAAGAAATGTCCCTGCCGTATTAGTATGCACGCCATACAGATCTTTTGCAGGGTCGTACGTTTTGTAGAAAGTACTATTTCTTGTAGTGTGGAGTACTTCATTTATTAAGATCATTACCATAGCTCAGATTGCCTCTTATTCCCAAATCAGTTTTGCGGTATACCTAGTGGCATGTACTTGACTAGTGTGTAATCATAGCTGCTACGCGGCAAAGTGGAGTGCATTAGGTCAAAAAAGATATTTTGATAATTAAATGACTGTGGAATATTCAAAGGCAACGATTTTAATGGATTAATTTGAAATGGAAATTGAACATAGTGGTGCCAGGCTGCTATAGTCAATAGCAAAAAATATCACGGTTGGCTACGGAGTACTTTGGAATTAATGAAATATTATGGCCGTTTGGTGTTAGCAAACCGCTCAGATTAGCCTTGCAAGGTTACTGGTCGCTTAGGAAAGCACGTATATCATTTATAATGTAAAGGTAAGGCGATTAGATGCCAGATTCTGATCCTTGCAAGCTTATAATTCGAATAGTATGGCTCCTTAAAAACGGTTGCACATCTGTTCGGCTTCATGCACAAACGCCGTTATAAATTCCATGGTGTCCTTTTGCATCACCGTCTCATTCCTGTCTAACAAAAGCATACAGGAGATTTGGCTGCTGAGATGGCCTCGCTCTAGGGAGGATACAGCGAGCCCATAACCTAGGGCCAGTTCTTCTATATTTCGCTTGCTTTCTAAAAATTGCTCTTCTGCCTGCTCAGAATAGCCCATAACAACAGCATTACCGCTAGCCCTCCTTTGACCTTCTATTAACACATCTATTTTTACTGCAGGTTGGCATTTGTAATTCTGATTTAAACTATAACTAATAGCTGCCGGACCATCAGGCTCAATTCCTGACATTATGGAGAGTAGTTGGTAGAAATTCTTGCGTAGCTCGAGGAGCTGATAGCTGGGCCGACTCTGCATCTGTCCTCCTGCCTTTAGCTCGGCTACTACTTCCTCCAACGGTATGCAAAGTAGCCTTTCAGGAAATAACTCGCGGAAGCGGGCCACATAGCGCCGCATTGCCCCAGTGGTAAAACCTTGGGGTGCTTCTGTTATTATGCTCCTGGTTGATTTAGAATAACCAATAAATTGTGCTATCCTTCCGCTTAAGGGGCTCCCAACTGCCCGGAAGGGTATTACGTCACTGTCGGGCCACCTTTTCTCAAAATTTTCCCATATCATCAAATAGCTACCTAAATGGCTGCCCCAAATTGACGTATGCGGACTTTCAACAGCGTGGACATTATGCTTTCTTAGTGATGGAAATCTTACTTTACTGAAGCAATATGGAGGATAGGCCATTACCTCCAGCCTATGCTCCAAAATAAGGTCATAATTGTTGACTAATGTGGTTATCGTACTCACAGATTTTTTAATAGGTTCATTGTTAAATTGGGGTCTGTAAGAGTGAAGATCATTCCTTGCCCAATTGAAAAATTAATTTTATGAGGGGAGTTTGTATAATCCGCTATAGTCTCAGGTGGGTGTAAGCGGGCATTCCCTTTGGTAGGATAATGCTAAAAAATTAATTCCACTTTCTTAGATGCTCGAAGTAGCAATGGGTTTGGTTTACTTCTCTGCTTTGTGGGTTTTTGAAAGTTCTTTTTCTGTTACTAGGTAGTAAAAATCTGTTTTTTCTTTTACACATGATGCCCATGTGCAGTCCAATAGAAAGGTGCCCTCTCCAAAGTGGATTGAATTCCAGGCATGATGGTCGGTTTTTTGACCATTATTCGCCATGCCGGTAATGCGGTTAATTTTCAATCCCGCCTCTTCACCCATAAGCTTGAAGAGGTAGCTAAACCCACTACAGACCCCAGTCCCTTTCTTAAAAGTGGTCTCTCCGTCATAGATTCGATAAGTATAATCATAGATTATGTTATTGACTATCCATATATAGATGGCGCGGGCCTTTTCAAAATCATAACTATAATCCTTTGAAAGTTCCCAAGCCTGCTTAGAAATGGTGGCTTGTTTTTTTACAGCTAGCGCTTTTTTGTCAATGAAGGTGTAATCGTAGCCTTTTAAGAATTCAGCTAGTGCCCCTTTGCATGCCATAGGCAGAGTTTCCAGGGTGGGGTAAACTTTTCTATAAGCAGAGACGGTATCTCCCTGCCGCGCCAGGGCATTTACCATTAGCCTAGTTACATCTAATTGGTTTCTAGCAAGCGAAGTTGCTAAAAGCCCCCGGATCTGTTGATTGAGTTTATGGTAAGCTTCTTGGGTAGCAAATTGTTTGGTGCTATCTAGTATCAACAGTCTATTGTATAAGCCGATTGACTCTTTCCAGGAGCCAATTTTATTTAATAAGATTCGGGAGGAGAGCTTAAAGTGGTAATACTGGACGTCATTCCGATACGAATACTTCAACCTACCGTCTTTTCCAAAACGGTTAGACTCGATTAGCTTGATTTGCTCCAATACCTTCTCATATTTTCCCCTTTTATGAAGCTTTGCAATCTTTTCATAGGAAATGGAATTAGAACTAGCTAATGATGGGTTTGCCAGCAATTGTAACAAAAGTAGGATGAAGCTAAAGCAGGACTTGGAAACCATCATTTCTTTATAGTTTAGTGGCGACTATTGTTTTATCTCAATGGGAGTCCCGATAGGCACTATCTGGAACAGTTCGTCTATCTCATCATTTGTTACGGCCACACAGCCTGCCGTCCAGTCGTATAGGAGGTGGAGTTTCCCTATAAAAGAAAGATTATCTGGGAGCCCATGTATTTTAATCTCCCCTCCAACCGGCTTTCCTAGCCTGGCAGCCTCCCTCCTATCCTTATTGTTGGGGTAGGAAATGCCCAGATTTTTGTGGTATCTGCTATAGTGGCTTTTATGGTTTATAGTATACTTTCCTTCAGGAGTTTTATTATCCCCCTCCATCTTCTTGTCACCCATCGGTTGTTTGCCAAGAGAGACCGCGTAAATCCTTATAAGTCGTCCATTTGAATAAGCGAGGAGCTTCCTATCTGATTTAATCACCACCAGTTTATCGATGGGACTTTTGAGAGGTGTAACCGTGCCAGGCCCCTGTAATTTAAAGGCAAGAAAAAGAAAGGTTGCCAATATGACGAAGGCCAAGAATCTTCTCATATGCTTCATGCTGATACGCCAGGTTGCACTGAGGGCTTATAGGGGGCTTGGTAATAATCGCCTAAGATGTGCCTGGTCACACTAGGGTCAAAGGAAACCAAGTCCCTGTTGAGGTTGATTTTTTTAAGATCATCTTGCTCCTGTCCCCCGGTTATGAGATAGTCTTTAGCCAATTCAGTACCTAATACTTTAGTAAAAGCAGTCCTCAGCCTTGACAAGACAGGGTCGCGATAGCTTTTTTCCTCAGCGAATTTATCTACCATAGTTCTTACCACTTCTTGATTTTCCCGATCATTCATGTTCCTGTACAGGTATTCAAGCTCATTCCGCAGTTCCGTTCTCTTAAAGTGGGAGTACCTCAGTCCTTCTGGGTGGTTAAGGAAGGTTAAGAAGACCATTGCCTTTTTAGGGTCCAATTCGATCTCTTTATTTATCTCGAATAGTTTGATGACAATCCCTTTTTTACGCCCCTTGTTTCCCGTGATATGCATTTTCCTAGGGGAAAGGTTAAAAGAATACCTTTGCTTGAATAACATCTCCTTGCGGACCTCTTCGAAAAGGGAAAGGGCCTGTAGGATATGCTCCTCTTTGATTTTTGCATGCAGCATTTCCTTTAAACATGTGGGGCAAATATCAGCTGTGCGGAGCTTCAATATTATATCCTCTTTATTTTTACAGTAATCATTTGTGCACCCCTTCGCTTGGTGGTGAGCGGTAGCATCCTTTACAGCCATATGCTTATAAAGCATCTTCTGCAAAACCTGGGACATGATTAAATAGGAAACTGGGAAGGCCGCGCGGCATGTGAGGTATTCCTCCCAGCCATCAGTGTGGATGAATAGATTATTGGCCGTGTCATCAAAAGCAGTGAAGTAAAAACGATGATTGGGATGAGGGGTTAGGAACACTAAAAAGTCTGACGGTTCAACTTGATAAGTTTGGCGAAAATCGTTACAATAAGAGAAAAAGTCCGCCCAAGGCGCCCAAGCGACAGGTTCATTAGCTTCAAACGCCTTTTGGTTTTCTAAAATCGAATAACTATTTGCGTCCCTATTGGTGATAGCTCCTGCTTTTTTGGGAGCGGCTTTGACTACGTCGTTCCCATTTATGAATGTAATAAGCCCTGATGTCGTTTGAAGTATTTCCAGTACTTTGTTAAACTCTTGAGTATCAAATTCAACGGAAGCGATCAAGTATATTTTCATCAAAAATAATTTGGGGAGGGCTAATAATTTTATTTAAATATATAAAAAACAAAATCTTTAAATAGGAACGGGGTGAGTTTCTGGTTATTGTTGGAATGTAAATTTAAGAGTGATGCTTGCTTGAATCTCACTTTTGCAAGCTTGTAAAAGTGAGATAGGTGTATTCCTTTCCATTACTTTTATGATAATATTAAAATCCGCGCCATATCGAAATTATAAGAAATCCATATAATGCATACTCTAAGAGCCCTAAAGCTGGAACCCGATTTAAATTCATTAGTCACCTTCCTCGAAGAGCGATTGGAAAATAGTCGTAATCTAGTGTATTACGCCTCTGGCAGAGCCGTCAAGGAGGCGTATTTCCTTCTTCCATTCGATAATATCGTTTTAGTGGATTACGCCTTTAGCGATGTTTTTTCGGTCAAAGGAAAAGTAATTACTATTGGGCTTACCGCGCTGGAGGCGACCGCCGTGTTTAAGGAGGCAGGAGTTAGATTTGATGCTTTTGTGTGCATCAATGAAGGTCTGTGGGAAGGAGGAGGATCTTATCCTATCCAGGGGAATTGGAGTATGAGCACCATACTACCTGTGTTGAAGGAGGAATACCTGCACATCGCCTGTCCAGAATACTATGGTAAGAGGAAATGGAAGAAAATTTTCAACCTTCCCCAAAAGGCTATTTTGCTAAGCGAAAAGGAGGAAGGGTATATTGATCCTACAATCTTTTCTGACTACTACAGGTATGGGAAAGAGTTTTGCGTATGGCGTGTCTCAAAACAGGTAGGTACCGCAGCGTCCTTCATGGCAGGTACTAGAAAAATTATTGTTCAACGCAAGAATATTTGGGATGACTATAGTTTACTTGATAGGATCTTAGTCCGCTGTCCTCCAAAGGAGGTTCAAAACTTACTTAAAAACACTTATAAAGCTGTGCCCCTTTCAAGGGATCATACTGCAAAACATATTCTTGAGTTTTGCAATGCGAATAAGGTTGTTAAACTCGGGCTATCCCCATGGCGAAATGGTCAATATAATACCTTTATAAAATTCCTCAAGGAAAATGAGGAGATGTACCCATATCCTAAGGAGCTGTTCTTTTACCACTTGCATAAAAATGATTTTCAGCAGCTTTACATGCAAGCAGGGGTAAATCCTCATGATGGTATAAGGGTATCAAAAGAAACTAATGATAAGATGGTAGAACCTGTTTCAAACTTTTCTTCTACCAAGAGAACCAAAATCCTTTTTCTGCATGGTTATGGCAGCCCCCTCACTATCCCTAAAAGACAAATATTAGAGCAGTATGGGGAAGTAGTCGCTCCTTCCATTGAGTATCAGGATAAAAATTATTTCCCTGATTTATTAGAGTTAGCAGAGAAAGCTGATATCATCATCGGATCAAGTTTTGGGGGACATACCGGACATTTGTTGTCCTCCTTATTCAACAAGCCTGCCTTATTATTTAACCCGGCCTTTGTGAAAAGCATTCCACAGCCCGACCTTAGAGAGGTTATTATTCCCAACCTTAAAAGTGGTTATACCCAAATAGTATTGGGGAAAACCGATACTGTAATCCCTTTTCAAGAAAATCTTACTTATATAACGAAAGAGCTGGAATTCAAGAGCCTAACGCTAACAGTAATTGATGATATGGAACACCGGGTGCCAGAAAATATATTGGCAGAGCAAATGGAAAAATTTATAAAAGCATCGGGATCCAAATAGAAGTTTAAGATGGTAGAAGCGGGATATGAGTATTTGAAGCAGTTAAATAAAAATTTTGCTTTAGGAATCGGTATTGGGTATTAGAAATTCTTTAATACATAACTAAATCTGCTTTATTGTATATAAAAGCAGATTTAGTTATGAGCATACCTCTACGACAAGTGAATTTTTTCTGTTTTATAGGGCCTTGATGTTCTGTCTTCAATGAAAATGATGTCATCGTCTGAGATCCCAGTAATTACGGATGAATATGATTTGGTGAATTCATAATAATAGCCTTCTGTATCAAAACATTTAATATCTAAATCACTACTAAGAACGACAAAGCTTCTATTGTAGCAAGCTAATTTATAGTTAGTATTAATATAATAACTACGGATGAATTCATTATAAGTATTGAAGAGCGTTATTCTATTCATATTGTCATCGTAGCCAGATGGCTCTAGTGTTGTTGAACCAATCAATTCCATTAGTCTTTTATTTGTAGATAGTTTACAGTAAGTAATGTTTTTTTGCATCACAAAGGTTATAAAAAAAGGTATAGTATACCCCTTTTTTATAAATTATAAACGTTCCCACCTTCATTGGAACTTTGTATAGAATGTTAACTCAAGACATCATCTGGGTTTCTTTTTATATAGATTGCTCAAAAACAAATACATATCTCCTGTGATATAAGAAAAGGTGTTAGTTTGCTTCATCGTAAGTATGGCAAGGGTTGATTGTTGCTAATAAGCATATTTGGAAACAGCCTGCCTGGCAATTGGGTTATAGGAATAGTTTATTGGCAAACAAGTTCATTCTTGATTTGCCTTGGTATCAGCTATTCTAATCCTAAATCTTCCGCCAACTTCATTAAAGGACCTTGATGCCTCAAACTTGTCCAATCGTGGTATAATAGATACGGATGGTTTGTCAATGGTTTGCTATAATACCTATACTTGCCCTGCTCGTCTTTTCTTAGCTTATTAATGTTAGCTGAGTCATCAATAAGCCTCAGGATCTCTAACCCTTTCCCGCTGGGTATTTTTCCAGAGTTGGTATATTCCAGTGCCTTTTGGAATAGTGCAGGATCTTGGTCTAGTTTGTTAAAAAGGGCTTTGGCGAATTCTCCTATTTTGAGGGTCTTACAGTAAGATCTTTCAGCTAAAATGGAATATCGCAGGTGTGAAAGAGAGGTTTTATCTTCTTTAGGTGGTACGAAGTCTATATCATCATTGTCTACTTCTATATCTTGCTGGTTATCTATGTTCACCAAGGGAAGGCTTTCAAATTTCAGGTATGAAAATACGTCAAGCAGTTTTGCAGATCGAGAAAACAATTCTGAGGTGTCTGCGACAGAAGCGGTTTTGCGAAGCACGGGCTCTATAATCTGTGAGTTGAAATCAGTGTTAAAAATAAGACTGAATTTAAAATTCAAATCTTCGAAACAATCCATGACTTCTTTCAAGATTACATCAATGCTATCTATAGTGCTGTCCCTTACCTTTGGAGAGGCAAATATGATTTCTGCATCGTCCGTATTAAAGTAACTGTATATGGTCAAGGCAGCTCTAGCAAGTTTTTTTGCCACCACCAGATGAGAGTCCTTATAGCCTAGTCCCCCTTCATGAAAGGCTATATCCACCGCAGAGATGGTATATTTGGACTCAGAAGAATTGTCTGCCTTTGAAATAGAGATACCCAATGCATCAATTTCTGCTTGTCGTAGGAATTGGCTGAGGTTGACCGATTTTCCTATGAGGCCTTTCCCAGTAGAATCCTCAATGAGCTTGAGCTTTTGGAAGATCTCATCTGCTTTCATTTGGTTTCCTACTTCCCAAGTAGAAGATGATTTCCAATTTAGTTGGACAACCTGACTATTTTTTTCGTGTCTCAGCCAAGAGTATATTATTGATTCCCCGATGTCTATTTTCATACTTGATTATTTTTTATTGTAAAGGTTGAAGGTGAAATGAAAAATTAGCCTGTTTAACTGAGCTAATGCATTTGTATGCTCAGTATATCTTCAAAGGGAGGTGCAAAATGCTTAAAGTTTTGAAGGCAGGAGGTGTTAGTGACGATGTATTAAGTGCTAAATTTCTGCATTCTCAGCCCTTAGAAATGCATGCGCTCCTGGAGTATTGATAAAGGACCCGTAGAGGGAGGCAAATGAGAAGGAATGGGCTAGGCTGAGATCTGCATCCATGAGATTTGCCTCATCCAAAAGGGCATGAGAGAAATCTGTGTCAGCTAAATTGCACCCGGAAAGGTCTGCTCTGCTCTGGTTAAATTCGCATGATTGAATAAGAACCCATACAAATTAGAGCCTCTTAACTCAACTTGACGCAAATTCGTTTTTGAAAGGTCAGAATCAGCTATAATAGTGTTTACCAGGCATGCTCCTTCCAAATTAGCCCCAACCAGTTCAACTCCTATGAACGAGGCCCCCCTAAGGTTAGAGTCGCTAAAATTCGCCCCTGTCAAATTTACTTTACTGAAAGAAGAATCTGCTAAGATTAAACCTGTTAGGTTTAATCCATTTGAGTCCAAATAGGACTCATTGAGAACCATTGGCTTATTGTAAAAACGCACCTCCTCTATTTGCTTGCACACCAAGACTCTTGACATATATAAGTTGATTAGGTTATTTAGATTGCCTTCGTGGACTTATTATAAGATATTGTTTAGTTAAAGAAGACCCCCTTAAAGATAAGTAGGAAAGGAATTTATAGAGATAACTTTAAGTTTGTAGGCGTCTTTTGAAAGGGGGAAGCAATTTCCTTTAGTAAACGTAGTGGCCCAATAATGTCTCGCCATTTACTATAGCTTCCAAAGGAAGGTCAAAAGTCTTGTTTTTATTTACCGATACTTTTGGCGTGAAATCAACCTGGTGGCCTAATAGTATTCTATTGGCTAGCATTAGGTCAGCGGTGTGTAGCTCTAAGACTGAGTTATAATCGTCGGGTCTATATCCTCCAAAGAGTGACATAATCACTGGGAGGTTTTTGCCTATTTCCCGCTCCACTTCCAGGACCCACCTATAAAAAGTCTGAGCTGCCAGTAGCCAGTATTCAGTATTGACACTGCCCCCTAAATCATCGAAAACATGCGAGTCGGCTCCATGACACCAAACCACATAATGGATCTCATTTTTATGGATAGCATCCTTCAATTTTGCCAGATTATAACGAAGGCATGAAAGGTAGTCTTCGTTCGTGCCTTTAACATTGACATTGGCATACTTTGGGATAGCTTTATCCAAGCCATCCACAAATTGGCGGCTATCCTCTATGGAATTTCCGTAGTGCTGGTCTAGATCTAAATAAGCCCCTGACAGGCCAAGCTCCTTATAAATTTTTAAGGAGGCAATCACCTGTCCGCTGAAGGTGCAGAAGCCTGCCCCCCGCTCCGGCTTTGCATGATGGAATCCGCTAGTTGGACTAAATGTGAGGGCACTTGGATCTTTAACTGCGTGCAGGATCGCGTTATATAAGCTGGCATTAGTGTACCTGACAGAATTTGCCAGTCTCTCGCTCCATGTCAATCCGTTTGTCATAGCCAAAGGCTCTTTCCCCCCAAAGAAGCTGTCTACGTATTCTTTCGTATGGGCAAGGTAAAACACCTTGATACTAAAAGGCTCAAAGGCATGGATATCTAAATATCGGTGTAATCCTTCCTCCTCCAGCTTATTGAGGAGTAGAAGGGGTTTTGCTGCGCTTTTGGTGTATAACCCTTCTTCATTGGTAACATCTACCTGCTCTTCCATGTAAAAAGTAATAATTTTGCCGTGTTTCATTTGATCAACTTTGTAGTTTTTTGCTATTATTTCTTTCTTAGAGGAGAATTGGATTATGTAGTGCGTGGGGACAGGTGTGGTTCTCTCCTCGTGTCTTACATACATTATCCAGTATGCGCCGGAATAGAGTGCGGACTGGGTAGTTGTGATGCTGGTGGTTTTGCCGTTAGGCCACTGGTAGGTAACCTCTGAGCCAATTAAGGGATGGTCCTCATCAAACACTTGGGCTAGAATCGGGATCAGTACATCATAAGCGGGATGAGACTCGATGTATAAACAATCATCTCGGCGATCAAAGCTTATTGAATTTAACATATCACCAGCCACAAGTGGAATAAACCCCCTTGGCTCTGGCCGGGTCCCCTTGACCATCTCCATCATAACTTGCATGGCCAGATCGGTGTTAGTCTTGTAAGAGATGTCTCCCCTGCTGATAAGCCTATTTGAAGAGACAAAAACTTTATTCCCGTTTCCTAAAGCATTAAATAGGGCGGTCGGGAGCGGTTCTTGGCGGGGCGTCATAGGAAGAAAAGATTATTTTTTGTCGCCCAAAGATAGTCTGTAATTGTCCCTCCTTTGCTTAAATTGCAAGCTTGTAAACTTGTTGCTCTGCGTGTACTGTGCTAGAATCTATGACCTTATCTTGCTTAGATTAATCTAGCTGTCAATTTAGAAGTGTAAAATCTGATTTGACTTCAAAGGAGAAACCAAACTGTTAGTGTAAATCATTTTCTGGGGTATAGCCTATTGTGGCAACATATCTGAAAGATGATGGACGTATTTTGTAATGATAGATTCAAGGGCTATAAATGTACAAAAAGATATATGGTATATTAAAGTGGCTACATGGGGAGTCATAGTTGTAGGGCGCAACCTTAACACTTAATAGAATAGAGAATATTAGATTACTTCAAAAGGATTCATTTTACCTACCTCCTTTTATGTAAGAATTTTATTTTTTTCTTTACTCTGACTTTGCCCATTCTGTAGAATATAATTTTTAATTTATTTTGTGAAACAGTTAATCCTGCATATCCCCGATGCATCCAATCATATTCCTTTAAAAGAAGGCTTTATTGTCAATGAGTCGTTTCTGCAAGCGGAAATGCTTAAGTTAACTGATTGGTTCACAGAAGAATTATTCCAATCTGAGGGTGGTATTTCTTTTGTTGCTAATTTTTCAAGGGTTTTCTGCGATCCAGAAAGATTCTCTGAAGATGAACTGGAAGTAATGGCAGAAGTAGGGATGGGGGTCTTATATGAAAGAAGTGACGAGGGTAATATCATTAGGGAAGTAAATGAACAACTAAGAGAAAAGATATTAACCCATTTCTATTGGAAGCATCATGCTCAGTTAAATAAAGCCGTTGGAATCTAACTTGAGAAATACGGACAGGCTTTGATACATGACTGCCACTCCTTTCCTAGCATACCGCTGTTGAGGGATCTAAATCAAAATCCCGAAAGGCCTGATTTTAATATAGGTACCGATAACTTCCATACTCCACAGAGGCTTATTGACTCCTCTGTGGAGTTCTTCCAAGGCAAAGGGTATTCCCTTGGGGTAAATTGGCCTTATTGTGGTACAATCGTGCCGATGGGCTATTATCAGAAGGATAAAAGGGTGCAATCCATTATGCTTGAAATAAATAGAAGACTCTATCTAAACGAGCCCACTAATGAAAAGGCCAGTAGATATGGTAGAATTAAGGATATAGTGGTAGAGTACATTCAAATGCTCAAGAAAGGTTTGTGAAATTGTCTTAATGGCTGCTATCATATATTTTAAATAAAAGCTTTCACATCAAGGAGTGCCAGGAAGGTTGTGTGCGACGATGCTCCGAAGCAGAGATCTTTGAAGGCGACTGCCGTAATAAGTCTAATCAAAAGAAAATCAAACAATTGTGTTTCATGAGGTTTGGGTTTGGTTCCGTTCACTTCATTATTTTAATCATTTTATTTTCTAATTAGACACCAGCAATTGTTTTTCTCTACTAAAATATCTAAACTGCATATAAATTCTTGATATATTCTAGGAGCTCTATCCCCCATTGGCTTCTTATACTTTAATAAATTTTACACAACCCCTTTATTGCCAATTAATTGAAATTTAGAAGCCAATTGCTTATAGTTCCGCTATTTTTTTTACCATACTTATCATCTTGTAATCTTCACACAAAGAATGGCTCTATTGAAGATTTGGAGAGTTTAGTCCAGGAGGTAGAAACCAATCAAAAGTCGTACTCTGAAGAAGAATGGAGTGAGGTTGAAGAGCGATATCTTACATTATGTGCAGAAAGGATAGCCCTCTATGAAAATAAATTAAATTCGGGCGAAAGAGAAAAAATCAATAGGCTAATAGGTAAATATAATGCCATAAAGGTTAAGCATGATCTAAGAAACATCAAAGAAGATTTTCATGACTTAGCTGGCCAAACTAGGTCTTTTATAAATGAGCTTTCAAAAGAGGAATAAAGCCGGAATGCTTAATGGTAATCATTGAAAAAGACATTTTTGGATCCTGGGATATTCAAGAAATTAACATAGTTTTACTGTGCTATATAATTTCTATAACTATATAATTATCATGATTAAACGATTACTTGCTCCTTTTTTCTTGCTCTTTTGTTTTTTGTATGTTTTATCCTGTAGTAGCGATAAGGAGGTCTCATCTAAAAAAAATCAAAGCTATCCAGATTTTCATTATTACTTCTCCGATGTAGTTGGATCTTCTTCCTCTGGAAGTAAGGCAGGGTCTCGATTGCCAGTAGACATTTATTTGGATGCTACTTACTCAATGCAGGGTTTTGCTCAACCGCAGGCAACAACTTTCTCCAGGTTGTTGGGGGGCATTGAAGCCGTTGTGCAGAATGCTGCTAAAAGTTCTGAGATTAAATTTTATAAATATGGGCGATCAGTGGCTCCGCTGGAAAGAGATGCCTTTGTGGCTGCCCGTAATAGCCCTTCCTTGTGGGATGACAAAGGCTTTAGATCAGAGACCAACTTTGCGCAGGCTGTTGACAGTGTAGACCCTAGTCGTGTTTCTATTTTTATCACAGATCTTTTCTATAGCAATGCAGATGCGAATAAAGTTGTGGCTGCTATACAAGATAAGTGCTTCAAGAATGGCGTGGAAGTGGGACTCTTAGGCTTGAAGAGTGAATTTAACGGGTATGTTGCCGATGTTCAGCCACCTGTAAAAGTAAATGGAGAGCGTCCGCTTTACCTTCTTGTCTTTGGGTCTAAAGCTAATATAGGTTTAATCTTTTCCGCATTCAGGAATCAACCTTACGTCAAGGCTGATCAAGCTTTATTGCTTACCCGGTATCCAATTAAAAGCTTCACTGCTGAAGCTAAGAAGGCAAAAGAAAGCAAATCCATCAATGTTTCCTCTATTAGGAAACAGTTTGCTGATATTGGAAACATTTATGCTTTTAATTGGAACCCAGATAAAGGCTCAAAAGCAACCATTGAATATACTGTCAATTTCAAGCTTGAGCCATATGCATTGCCTGTAAATCCGCAGAATGTGAAGGCTCGGATTTACAGGAAAGACAATGCAGCAAAGGATTCTTTAGTGGATGAGCAAAGCCTGAACTTAGAAGTATTAAAAGCTGATCCGGCTAAGTTCACTGGAAAGGCTACTGTCAACCTAGATTTAAAGGAAGGTGATTTTTCTGCCTATCAGATTGTATGGGAATACGACAATTTAGGAAAGATTCAGCTCCCTAATTGGGTTACAGATAATTCAACACAGGATTTTCGCCAAGGAAGCAATGAAAATAAGACACTTGAATTGGAGACCCTTGTTAGGTCCCTTGTTGTCAATTCAGCTACCCAATTCGAGCCTAAATACGGCAAGATGTATCTTGTTTTCGGTCGCAAATAAACTATTTTTTTTAATTCTTAAATCACATTCACCTCGGATCACTTTTTTATGAAAACTTCACCTATTAACTATTTGGCTACTGTTGTAATCGGTGGCGTGCTTTGGGCTGTATTTGGCATCTTTCTAGCTGAGACCTTTACAGAAGGACCTAGCTTAGCTATACAATCTCCAGAGGAGTTGGCCGATTTTCTACGTACCATCTTTGGAATAGCAGCAGTGTTTGGAATCGGATTGGCTTGCTATTGGTACTTTTATGGAACCCAACCTGCAACTGCAACCCGACTAAAAGAAGCTAAAAGCAAATACACGCAATTTTTTCTGCTGCTCTTTACAATCTCAATAATTTTAACTGCGATTCTTTGGTATTTAAACAGAGAAGAGGGTATAGAATCCAAGTGGTTCGCTATCTACTTCTTCGTCAATTTAGCACTTACGGCCCTGCTTTACTGGTTTGTTACCTTTCTTTTCTCACCAAGGGCCGTTGAGAACCTGCCTTACGGTAAATAATCCCAGCTCCTCTTTTCACAATTATGCAAGAAAATTTTTTGATTGGTATCGGTGGCACAGGATCACGGGTGCTAGAGGCCTTTGTGCATTGTTGCGCAGCAGGATATGGGCCGAAGGGAAAGGTGCACCTTATGCTCATTGACCCTGATAACGGGAACGGTAATTTAACTCGTACAAAAACTTTAATACAAAAGTACCGCTCCTTAAGAAGCTCCTTCAAGCGAGAAGAAAACAACCCTGCCTTTCAAACGGACATTATTATCCCAGAAGGCGATGCACCTTTTATCTGGTCAATTTTTGACGAGGCAGATCAAACCTTGGCAAAATTTATTGGATATGAAAACCTGAAGTCTCAGGATCAATCCCTTGCTTCCGTCGCGGACTTGCTATTCACCCAACTTGAATTGGATACAGCGCTTAATGAAGGCTTCCGAGGTCATCCCTCCATAGGCGCTGTCGTAATGGCGAATCCCCCTATGGACAAATATCCTTTTAAGATGCTGAAGGACAATATGCCTTCTGAGGCCAGCTCCGCTCGCGTGTTTTTGGTCGGTTCTATCTTTGGTGGTACTGGCGCTGCTGGGTTCCCAACATTGGGAGCAGATGCAGTTTTGAAGTATAATAAGGATTTGCAAACCGCTCTAGGAGTAGGCCGGAGCAAAGTGCTTTTAGGGGGCGCATTGGTGCTTCCATATTTTAACTTTAAAGTAGATAATACTAAGGGTGAGAAAATGTTTGTTACGCCGCAGGATTTTCCAGCCGCGACTAAAGCTGCCCTTCATTATTATAATGATAAACAGCTGGCGTTCGATCAGTATTATTTTATAGGAGATTCCCTGGGCCAGGATGTAGGTCCGTTTTCAACTGGCACTTCAACGCAGGAAAATCGCCCTCATTATGTTGAATTGGCATCGGCTTTGGCCGCATTTGATTTCTTTGCCCAAGAGACTCCAGGGGATGGTGCGGATAAAAGCTATTTTATTGCAAGCCGTGACACAAAAGATGTGAGCTGGGGTGATTTGCCGCTCACTAGGAATGGGTTGAAACTTCCTGAAATGCGTGACAAATTTAAAACTTGTATAAGTGAATTTACCCTTTTCTCTTTTACTTACCTGACGCTTGGAAGAAAATACCTTAACGAACCATATAAAGAGGTAAAGAAGTTGCCATGGTATAGTGACAGTTTTAAAAATTACCAGGAAGACAGTGCTAGACACAACCCTGCTCATGGAAAGAATAAAGACTTACATGATAAAGCAGCGGATTTTGCCTCTCTATTCTTAAAGTGGATAACTGATTTGGACGAGGGAGAAAATGTGCGTCTAATAAATAAGGACATGATACTAAACTCCTCTGATACACAATCAAGGGGAAATGCTTTAGCGTTACGGAATCCAGAGATGCACCATGAAAACTTGGGCAGGCTTCTGCGTGATAAACAGGCAGGAAAGAACTTCTATGACTATTATGCAATTTTAAACGACAATAATAGAAGTGTAATTGAAGATGCCACACAAGATGCGGCAGACAAATACCTCAATATCTTTTTTAGGGCGGCTGTTGAATTTAACAAGGATAACACTGCCCATCGCTAATCTGTTTTCTCAAAGTAATGTCCAAAAAGCACCTATATCTGCCCAAGCTTTCCGATGCTAATGTATCTGAACCTAAGCAAAATGGCCATTGGGAAGCCCAAGATAAAAGTATCATCCTATCCATTGCAAAAGGAATAGAGGTTGCCCCAGAGTCACAGTCTGGGGTATCTTCAGTTCCCGACGCTTTTGCAAGACCATTAACTTTTCAAAGCGCTCTTGATAAAAAGGACCATCCTATGCGTAGCCGGGTGGTTCAGGAATGGCGTGGCCTATTAAGTTTATTGGCTCTAAGGGAGATAAAACCTGATTTAAAACAGGAAATCAAATTCAAGCCGGTAAGCATCAATCCAGGAGATGATCGCCGTTTGGCCAAGGCTTTAAGTAACCTTGCGCCCCGGTCAATTCGTTTACAGTCGGGAGCAGATCTTTACAACTGGACAGATTTCCTTCTTGTGCAGTACGAGGGAGTTACCTTAGGGGCGTTTTCACCCGTTACTCTAGCTTTTACCTCCGCGGATTACAACTTAAAGCTGCAAGCAAAATCTTTTCCTTTCAAGGATTCGGAGGGGTATCTATCCCCGCCTGATAATCTTGAGGACTTAGAAAGTGTAGGGGAATGGGTGCAATGGTTTGCGTCAGAATTTTCTGCCATTGCGAATACTGAGCAGGTGGCGGGTAGCCAGGATCATGTCGTTGTTGAAACTATCAACAGAGAGTTGCGTGCCTGGCTTCTTGATATCAAATTAGCTTTAGGAATTTCAGAACATGCTCCAATTGATGCCGCTGATTTTCAACCTGCCGAGGAGGCAGAGCGGATACCGGAGGCAAGTTTCCTAGGTCCACGTGGTATATACCAGTTACTATTAAGACCATTAAAACCAGACAAAAATGCGAAAGTAGGGCCATCTTCCGATTATGCACTGGAGGTGAACCCCCAAAGAATGCCAAAGCATTTAGAGCATGTGATTCTTATTGACGCTGGGCTACTCGGCCAGAACCTAAAGCTTTGGCCTGGTGTCAAACCTGCTGAACTGGGGCCAGACCCAATAAGGCGATTGTTTAAAGAGCCTTCTGGAACAAAAATAAATAACACAGATATTGGCAAAGATAAAGGACTATGGATTCGCCCAGAACTTTATTTTCTTACTTCGACCTTAACCAAAGCATCAGGCAATGATAACTTCATTCCACAGGCCGAGGCCAGCGCCAATGGGTTGTCTAGTCGTTATTTGCTACCCCTCCGGAAAGAAATACTTCAATTCTTTTCTGTAGAGGATATCACAGATAAGTTAAAACCCTCATATGCCGAAGAAAATGACCAAGTTATTTTCAGCATGCGTCTCCCGCTCCGTAATGGGCAGAGTCTTCTGATCAAGAAGCGCTATCTTTCAAAGGGGGCAATCCAAGCTGAAGGGGAAGGTGTTTTAATAGAAAGAGAAGTTCCTGTCCTGGAGCTATTCCCGAATTACATGGGAGAATTTTGGGCACGATACTATTTACTCTTCTCTGATACAGAGCGTTTAGCCGCTACACCAGTGCATTTTGGTTCAGATCACTTTTATTTAAAGAATCGTCAGCAGAGGCTAGATACATCAAATGATCGTCTGAAAGCAGAGTTAACCCGAATTAGCGGAGTAGACTGCTTTCCAGAGGGTATTGAAATTGCCGAAAGAGGCAATCTGAACCCTGTCGGGTTAATTTTAGTGGGCAGGGATCGCAACTTAGAGATGAAGTCTTTTTCTAAGAAAGCAATTGTTGGTGTGGACTTTGGTACTTCAAACACCAATGTATTTACTCTCCAAGACGAACAAGCAGAGCCTTTGGCATTGCGCTTTAAAAGTGAGTATCTACGGTCGCTTCTAGCGGCCCAACCAGATAAACGCGCATCTCTGGCACAAGCTTTCTTTGTTCCTGTCAAGGATGTGAATATGCCTACTCCAACGGCATTGCGTGAATATAATCCTGGGGTTCGGAAAGATTTGTTGTTAGACTATTTCCTGTATTTCCCAGACCAGCCGAGATACCCAGAGAATGTGTTGGTAGACTTAAAGTGGGAAGATGAAAACACTGAGAACCTTAATAATTACCTAGAGGCGCTTGTTTTCCTGATTTTAGTGGATTTGGTTAGACAGAGGGTAGGACGAATTGAGTTCCGTTGCACATACCCAAAATCATTCAATACCTCGCGGGAAACAGATTACCGCAGCAAATGGGAAAGTACCCTTAATGGGTTGTTTGCCCAAGATGGTCAAGCTGAAAACTTGGTTGATGGTCAAAAGTTACTTTATGCGCCCGCTGGTGAATGGACCCTAGAACCTGGAGGGATAATTTCACTCCAAACCAAGGCTGGCAAATTAGGTATTGCATCAGCCCCAAAGTTTGTAACTGAGGGAATTGCAGCTGGAGAATTTTTCTCAAATGATAAAACCATAAGGGCTGCAGAAGATAGAGCAAATAAAACTGGCGGATCAATTTGTATTGATGTTGGTGGAGGGACTACTGATTTCAGTATTTGGTTCGGTAATGAAATAAAGTATGATGCTTCAGTTCTTTTAGCTGGTCGACAAATTGCTGAAGTCATGGCGCGTAATGGTCGTATTGGTGATCATTTGTTAAGCCCTGAGGCGAATGTTGCCTTACGCGAATCCAAAGGAAGTAAATTTGCTTCTAGGATGAATTACATCCTACGCACAGAGCATAAAGAGATATCGGACAAGCTTGCCAAATATTCTAATATCAAAGATGTGGTGCAGTTGCGGAGGGCACTGGTTGTTGAGTTTGGGGCTCTTGCTTTCTATGCGGGTCACCTTGCGCTTGCGCTGGACAAGTTTTTAGAAGGCGGTTTTGGACGGTCAGTATCTACTTCAGGTTTGATGTTGCACTGGGGTGGAAACGCAAGTAAGATGCTGGATTGGATAGACCACGGGAAATTTAAGCCAGATGGATTAGCTGCCAGTTTCTTGAATAACCTTTTTGCCTGCGTGGTAATGGGTGAGGTGGCTCCAGAAGCTGAGCGCATGAATATTCCTTATGAATATTTAGCGCAAAAGAAGCAGAAGGACGGCCAGAAAAATGAGGCAGCTGGTGGCATTGTCGTGATTGATAATATAGAAAGGGCCGGTGGAGTACAAGCCGCTAAATCTGGAGGCTTTGTCTTTGGTGCACCAAAAGTAAAAACTACCTTGGAGGGAACAGTAATGGGTGAGTCTGTGAATTTGGGTTTAGGTCATAACCCTCCTTATTTACCTTTGCTATCAGATGACCTTTTTAAAAGTTATACTACTCATTTTCAAGATTCTAACCAAAGTCAACTGGATTACTTTCTGGAGGTACTTAACGCGGTGGGTCAGGATACCGGGTTCATCCCTCCTGGGGAGCAACTTACCCTTAACAATCAGGAAAGAATGGCGATTCGCAATAACGTACGAAATGATTTTGCCCGCCTTGCAACTCAGGAGCCAAGCCAACGAGTGATTGAACCAGTATTCATTATGGAGGTTCGCTATCTGTTAAATATTATGCTTGAGAAGATGTTATGATGCCTATTATTGGTATTGATTTAGGTACTACCTTTTGTTGTGTAAGTTATATTGGTGAGGATGGGGTGCCTGTTGTGATACCTGATTTAGAGGGCAATCAAACAACTCCATCAATTATATTCTTTACAGGGAAAGTTGCCAGCTTTGGTCACAAAGCTGCTGCCCGTAGAGTAAACCTGGTTAACCCAGTATATCAGTTTTTCAAACGTGATATGGGTAAATCAGCTGAGAGCCTCGGCGGGAAGTATAAAATTGGAGGATACGATTACCAGCCTGCAGGCATGCAAGCCTTACTTTTAAAATATCTGCGGGCTGGCGCCATAAGCCACTTCATAAAGAAAGGCATAATAGAGGGTAATGGGGCAGAGAATGCTGCACTTGAAGCCGTAATTACAGTACCAGCCTATTTTAAAGAAAACCAGCGCCGCGAGACCAGAATGGCGGCGCTGGCTGCAGGCCTTAAAGTTATCGGAATTATCAATGAGCCAACGGCCGCGGCTCTAACCTTTGGAATGAGTCTTGAGCAGGATCGTAAGGTGCTGGTTTTTGATTTAGGCGGTGGAACATTTGATGTGACCATCATTCGAACAGGCCGCGGCAAGGCAGAGGTTATCGCCTCTAATGGTGCTGATGAGCTGGGAGGGAAAGACTGGGATGAACTTATTGAGCAGCACGTAAGCCATGAGCACCTTGAGCGCTATGGCAAGCCGGTACCAGACGAACTTCTTTGGCTGGTACAGGAACAAGCTGTAAAGGCGAAAATAGCTCTTTCTGATGCCTCTCAGATAAAGCTTCGGTTGGATTTACCTGCAGAGGTAATGGAGTTGGATTTGGATAGGGAGGGTGCTTCCCAGCCGGTTTTCATGCGCAGCCCAGGCGCAGCTAGGAAATTCTTATTTGAAAACCGCAGTCAGGATTTGATTACCAGGTGTAGAACAATCATGCAGCTGGTTCTCAATGAAGCAAGACTAGGCTGGAATGACATTGATGACATTGTTCTGGCTGGTGGGTCAAGCAGAATGCCCATGATTCACAAGATGCTGGCGCAGGAAGCAAACCGACAAATAACTTTAAACCGGCCTGGCTTTAACTACGACACAGCTATCAGTATTGGAGCAGCTCTTTATGCGCGCCAGCAAGATTCTGTAACTGACGTCGTGGCCCACAGTATAGGAATTGAGTTAATAAGTGACACTGGTCAGCCTTTCGTTGAGCTTCTGCTCAAGAAAAACACTCCTATTCCACAGGCTGTCTTTGAGGATACCTTTGAG
This sequence comes from Rufibacter roseolus, assembly GCF_017916365.1. Classification (GTDB taxonomy): domain Bacteria; phylum Bacteroidota; class Bacteroidia; order Cytophagales; family Hymenobacteraceae; genus Nibribacter; species Nibribacter roseolus. The sequence continues at coordinate 47,930 of NZ_JAFMSU010000004.1, read as the reverse complement.
GCTGATGCGAACGCCACTTTGAAGGTCTTTGAGGGAGAGTCAGACAAAATAAGAGATTATGCACGTGGCCCCTTGGGTGAGCTACAGTTGGGCAACCCGGAGGGAAATGTTAAAGTTCGTCTGGCGATTGACGCAGGTGGGATGATAGAAGCCAGTGTTAGCTATGACGGCCATACCATCCAAAAAGTGATACAGCCATACGGGACAAATATCAATTTAGATGAATTGACTTCCCGTGTTCAATCAGTGCAATTAGAACTAAACTAACATAGTGGTTCGATTCTATTATCTTATATAATATTTTTTATGGCCAAGTTAGGCTCTTCTCTTAACCCCACTCCTACCCTAAAAGGTAGACGGATAGGCAATAGTGCGGCACCAACCCAAACGGACATTTCGGATGTCCCACCTGTTCCCCAGTCTCATGACTCCTCTACTACTTTGGCACAGCGGCTTATTGAGGCAACCAAAGATGGTGCCATGGTGGCCGTGCCAGCCGCTTACGAAGATGGGCAAGATTGGGAGACAATTTTAGGAGAGGATGTATTCGCAAGGCTTTACCTGGCAGCAAGTCTTTTTGAGCACATTACAGATGCCCAAGTTCAGGCGAATGCCACTGTCTTGAAAGCTTTCTGGGAACGGAAAAGAATATTGCTCATTACGGGTAATAAGTCACTGGATGAAATTTATAAGCCAGGAACCATCGCCAAGGCAGAGGAAAGGCTTGATGCGGCAGTGGTGGCGTTGTCAGGCGCGGATAACCGAGAAAGGTGCTTCAATGAGCTAAATAACCGGCGTCGTCAGAAGGCAAGCGCAGAAATGGGCGAATATATGCGTCACCAGCTGGCTAATCAGCTTATGCGTCCAGACGCAATAAAACTCGCCCTTGCTGAAGGCCAAGCAAAGGGATTTGAGCCCGCAGAGGCGGAAGAGTATTTGCTGTCTAGTTTAAGGACAGCAGGTTTTGCTCCAGTTAAAACAATCAATCAAAATCCAAACCTTCTTCTCTCCTCTTGGACCCCTGGGGGGGAACCCCTTACTGGTCGCCCCCATACCAAGGTCATGGGCCATGATGTCTACAGTTTAGAAGAGGCTGGCCTAGTACTTTATAATGCCTTGGTGGCAGGAGATGAAAAAGCTGCCCGTAATCTAGATACTGAGGACTATCTAACAAACATAGCACATGACCTAAAAGAGAATGATGCTTTATTGGATATCCGCGATATTCTAGGGAATAGGAAGTTAAAGGTTATTCAGAAAAGGCTTAGTATTCTGTATTTGTTAGGACCAGGTATGCCTTTCTATGTTGATGAACACACAGAAGCATTTACCAGTCCTGCACAACTTTTAGAACGGGCCTCTGTATCGGCTCATGATTTTTCATTAGCAGAGGAAGCATTCAAAGCCGGCAATCTGCAGATATGGATAAATGCCTCAGCAACGGCTGAGGTAAAAGCCGCTCTTCCAGTAGGGAAAAATTCCTTGAATTTTCGGGAATTCCTTCATAAGGCTAATCCTCAATTTCCCTTATGGATAAGCGAGATTTCCTTTGCGACCCCTGCTCAGCTGGCCAATTTCATAACACATGAGGAAGAAAGCTGGAAAGTGGTATATGGTTCTCTTTCCTCAGGTTATTTGAGTCCTTGGCTAAACGCAATTGGGCAAAATGACATCCTGGAAAAACAGGCTGAGCTGGCTCGTGTTCTTATAGGAGTGGGGCTAGAGAAGAACTCCGAAAAGGCTCGTAAACTTTCCGTCCAAGCACTTTTAGAAGCTTTAGTGTCAGGTACAACTACACCTAAGATTGAGGTGGATTTTAGCTTGGTGGAGTTAACCGGACTAAGCGGAGAGGTAGAGGCAGCTAGGGTAATTACTCTTTCAAATACCACTGGTGGTTACGTCAGGGTGAAAATTTCCATGCTGACGCCGTTAGATGGGGTGCGTATTTCTTCTGATGAGATATTCTTCGATCAGAGAATGCCAGGGCAAAAGTTTGAGATAACAGTTCATGGCAACCCAATTCTGATGCCTAGAGATGGGCAACATACAGGAACGCTCTTAATCTCATCAGCTTACCAAAGAGAAGAAGTGTCAGTGGTAGCCGAAGCGGTATTCCCATCAAAGGAGTTTATTAAATTCGTTTCCCTTTCCGCTATTTCCCTAGGCCTGATAATTGGTATTACACGATTACTATTGGAAGAAATATCTGGAGCTGGATACAGAGGCTTACTTCAACAGGGAGCTCTATTTCCTATAGATTCAGCTACAGAAGGTGGCGCTGGAGAAGCATATTGGGGGCTTTGTTTCATGCTGCTCTTGGTTGGGCTTTCTTATGGTTTTGTTAGGGTGCTTATAAAAATTTCTAAACCAAAAATATCATGAGTACGAACAAGGGCAAGAATTCTGAAATCTGGTACCTGGCTTTAGGTGCATTAGGGTTATATCTTGCTTGGATAGCCTTGAAGTTTATCTATTATATTTTAAGCTACCTAGCAACAAATCTTTTCATAGGGTTAGACCAATCGGTATATGGCCAGCTCTCAGAGGAGCCTTGGGTAGGATATGGGTTTTTGGGGCTAGTATTGGGTGCCGCAGCCGGAGCCATCGCCGCCCAAAGACGGTTCCGCCTAAACAAGATGATCACTGCGGTTTCCATAATTACAATTTTAGTATTGTGTAGCTTTGCTTTTGTGGGGAATCAAGCGACAACCTCCATACCTGCTTCTCCAATACCGGATAATGAAGCTACTGAAGAGGCGACCTCAGAGGAAAATGTGACACCTCAAGAAAGATCCAGCGTAGAAAGTTACGTTGATAATTCCATCGCCGTTGATAGTCAAACGGTTAGTGAGGATGTGCCGAGCGAAGTAACGCTTGAAGATTCTGCTGTGGCTTCTTCTGCTCCTGTTGCCGAACCAGAAAAGGTGGAGGTTGATGACAACGGACCAGCTGTTACTTTCACGAAAGAGGAAGTTGTAGAAAAAATCAAATCATATTATAGTGCGGTAAATAGCTATAATTTTGAGGCTCATGACTTTTTTGCCCCTAATGTGAAAAGGTATATCAAATCAACCGGGATGACCCCCGGCCAGATTAATAACCTTCAGAGAGACTACCTCTCTGAATTTGCGAACGGTGTCTATGTAATAGACAATAATACCTTAGTCCCTATTCAATCCTATGACGGTACAACCCATTACCAATATTGGGCTGATTACGGGTGTTTCCGAAAATCTTTGCAAAAGAAGCAGTCTTGCCGGATAAAATGTGAGGTAGAAATTGATGCAAATGGAATGATAGTGTTTTACGCAGAGGACTATGTCAGAAATTTACAATTTGATTAACTGTAACCGAAGTGAGATGCATGGATCAAACATAGTTAGAGGCGTTATTTATAGAGATATGCTAAATACATATCTATAATGTTCGTATTGGCCATGTGGTGCCGACCGAATACTCTAGCTTAACCTCTTCAAGATTCCCTAATGAACTTTAAGGTTGATTTCTAAAGCCTGATGGCTATTCCTGTGATGAGTCCACCATTGGAATAGCCATTACTCATTTTATAGGCCCTCCCCTGCTATAAAATAATAGTGATCCTTGGTTCGGGTATTATACTGTCAATCCTCGCCTTTTCCTTTTGCCCAACTTGACTATAAAAGCCACAAGTTGATCCTATTTTAGCTCCGTCAAACTTCTTAAACGACCGTTTGTAAAGTTTGACGGAGCCATTTTTATCGGTAGTTTTGTCAGGTTCTGAATGAAGGAAGAGAAAGATGCGGAAATATGTTGCTTACTACCGAGTGTCCACAAAAATTCAGGGTCAGTCAGGGCTAGGTCTGGAGGCGCAACGGTCGGCCGTTCGCCAGTTTGTGAAGCAGGGTGATTTGATTCTAGAGGAATTCACGGAAGTGGAGAGCGGAAAGAAGAATAACCGATCTGAATTGGCAGGTGCAATTGATCAAGCAAAGCGGCACCAGGCGACGCTTATCATCGCTAAGCTGGACCGACTCAGCCGGAACGCTGGCTTTATCTTCACTTTAAGGGATAGTGGGGTGGATTTCGTATGTGCGGATATGCCAGAGGCCAATACCTTAACCATTGGAATTTTTGCGGTGCTCGCTCAGCACGAGCGAGAGCTTATTTCCTCCCGGACCAAGGCAGCCCTAAAAGTAAAAAAGGAATTGGGATTCCAATTGGGCACTCCTGGTAATTTGACCCTAGAGGCAATACGGAAAGGATTGGAAGTAAGAAAAAGTAATGCCATGCTGAACAAGCAAAACAGGCAGGCGCTCACCTTAATTAAAATTTATAGGGAGAAAGGATATTCTTTTCAGAGAATAGCGGAGGAGTTGAACGCCGATGGGTATGTAACTAGGACAGGAAAACTTTTTTTAAAGGGAACTGTGCACCATCTTTTTGAAAGCTTCCAAGATAAAATGGTTTAGAGGCTATTCTTTAAAAAGGTTATTCTTTTCCTGTTTCTGTTGGTCATAAAAGAGGGGGATTTTATGGGCCATTCAACCAATTGTAAATCTTAAGGTCTTATCATTTGACAATCTTTAGTTTGTAAATAAAAATATAAAAAGAAATGATGTCATGATGTAAGTGCCTTAAGTAAGATTGACCACTGCTGATGAATATAAAATCAAACTATTTAAAGTAAATTAAAGTGAATATTTGCAAATTTATTGGGCAAGCAAATCGGTTTGGATACTCCTTTCAGTTTCTTTAGATACTTTAGTTTAAAGTTTAAATATGGATTTGAATAGCGATTCTTCTAAGTATGCCTTTGGTTTAAGTACTTCAAATCTATTTCCCCTATATAAATGTTAGATCCTTCTTGCAGTCTCTGCATAGAAATATTTAAGGCTTATCCATGTTAGCTCCTTTTCCTTTAGTGCCATACATAAAACACCTTTCGTCTTTTGAGGGGCAGTGATCGATATTCAAAATATGTCCAACCTCATGTAGTACAACTTTTTTAACCTACTTTTCTTTCCATTCTTGCGAGAAGGGGAAACCACACATTCATCCCCTCCCAAAAGGCCAGTCCCATCATGCCCCAATGTTTTTCATCTTCAGTCTTTATCTCTTTATCAGTAAGCACGATACCCTTATAGTTCTTTCTTTAAGCACCCTCTATCTCAGTGGAAGATAAATAGTGCAAGATTTTTTTGGCAACATACCTTTTCCTTAGTGAGCCATACGCGTTTGTTGGGAGCTTTCTTCTTTCAATGCTTTCAGCTTTTACTACATAAAACTTTTCAATATCCTTTCATCTTCCAATCGGTTGGAGTAGCAGATAGCCTACTGGCAAATAATTTTTGTCTACTCAAATTAGACCTACTCAGTGTGAGAATCAGCTACAAAACCGACAATTGTATAGAGGACATTAACCTTGCTTCGATTTAATATTAAGCAGACCAGGTAAAGCATGGCTTCCATTACTATCCATGGAGCAAAAGACGTGGTTAATCTTTTTGCCTATTAGGCAGGAAGTTACGGTGCTACTTAACGAGAGTTGTTAATTAGTGTGGTAATCATTTAGTTCACCTACCCATAACATAGATGAAAGCAGCTAAAGGTTGTCGGATGTTTTAAGGAGTTGTATTTTCCTATTGATGTTTAATCTTCATTCCCTAAAATCAACTAGGTTTTTTATGAATATCCAGCCCATTCATTAACAGAAACCAGCGATTTGTTTAATATTTTTAATAAATTTGGGAGAAAACTTGTTTGCTGAAGGCCATCCCCCACTTCCTTTTATCCGATAATCTTATTATTGGCAATAAGACTTCGTTTTTATCTTGATATAATTGTTTGTTCTTGCTTAGGTAGCTCTAGGAAGAATTTATTTGGGAATCAACTGTATCTTATACTTAATACTATTTATTTACTTACGCTAATAATAACAAAGGCCGCTAATTAGGTCCTGTGTATGCATTTAATCACCATTGTCGATTCCAAAGTGTTATAATTAATAATAAGAAATTTCATAAATACATAAAGTCTTTATTTTATTTTAACTAATATTTAACTCGGGAAGGTCCTCCTCCAGTGCAACAACATAAAGTCTAATTTGACCGATGTTGTCAACCACCTCATTTCACTATGAATACTAAGCGATTACCAAAACCATTCATGTTAAAGTGCTTCACCTTTGTCTTTCTGCTTTGGGCTTTCTGCTTAGAATGCTCGGCGCAAAATGAAACAGGTTGGCAGGGTATGAAGGAGTTATACAAGGACAGCCGCCTCACTGTGGAGATTGATTATTACTACTCAAAGAATAGCTGCCAAAATGGTAAACAGTTTAAATATAAACTAAGGGTTTCGGGTGATCAACCATCTGCTCCTACTTTTCTTAATTGGACAATGGATTACATTGATTGTAATGGCAATGTGTATTTTCAAAAAAACTCCATAGAAATTTGGAAAAAAGAAGGAGGAATAGTGGATCAAATGGTGATCGAGTCCATGGATTATATGTTCACGGCCACTTCAATGGAAAATCCATTTTATGACGTTAGTTTATCATCAAAGAGAGTCTATGGATCAGGCATCAAAGTTACGACAGTTTCCAAAGAGGCGATAGGCATAGATGGGGTGAAGGATCTTTACTTGGGAGAGGCTACACAGCTTACGGTCAAGGGTGGGCTATTGGGTATTGGGGGTGAGTGGGTGTGGTATGAAGGGGATTGTGGCGGGAATAAGATAGGGACAGGCAAGTCCATCACAGTTACGCCTGGGGGGACATCGAAATTTTATGTCCGGGCCGAAGGTAAAAATAATATTACGAATTGCGCTCAAGCGACTGTTAATGTAGATAAGCGAAGTAAGCCACCTACCAGTATCATGGCCCATTCGAATATCTGTTTGGGAGACAACGCCTTGCTGACAGTAGGCGGAGGTAGCTTAGGCGCAGGAGCTGATTGGATTTGGTACGAAGGTAGTTGTGGTGTTAAAAGAGTAGGCCAAGGAAAATCCATCAGTGTCAAGCCCAAGGGGCCTACTACATATTACGTGCGAGCAGAAGGAGAGCTGAATACAACGGAATGCGTCCAATTAACCATTAACACTTACGATAAATCAATAGCGCCTTCCGCCATAGTATCAGAAGGCGGTCCTGAAATATGTAAAGGCCAGCAGATAAAGCTCAAGGTAACCGGGGGCAATTTGTCAAGCGATGGAAAATGGGTTTGGTATAGTGGCTCCTGCGGTGGAACTGCCGTTGGCACTGGTCCTGTAATGGTTTTTTCACCAATGACCACTACCACTTATCATGTTCAAGGCGAAGGTTACTGCAACAGCACAAGCTGTGTTAGCTTAACAGTTGTTGTGAATGAGCGATCCGAAAAACCTGATCGCATCCTGGCACCAACAACTGTTTATAAAGGAAATAAAATTGAGCTAACAGTGGCAGGCGGTAAATTGGGGGAAGGTGCCGAATGGAAATGGTTTAAGGGAACTAGTGGTTCAGGGAGTTTACTTGGTTCGGGGGCATCCATTGTTGTCAATCCAAGGAAGGTGACCAATTATTATGTAAAGGCAGTTAGCCCCTGTGGGGAAACCGAAAACGCCTCTGTATTGATAGACCCAGTTAAATCACATTACTTTGATAAAATATATTCAAAGAGGCCGAATAAATTCCTCCATTTGGGATATGGATTTGGCGTTGAGATGATTCAATATGCGGAATACTCCAAGTTCTCAACTGAGGGGAATACAAGTGCAGGTATAAACTACAATCCTTCCAATGTATCTATCCAAGGACTTGGTCTGAAAGGGGAATTCGTATTCCATCCCATTATGAAGGAATTTTTCTCCCTTGGGCTGATAAGTTCCTTTTCATTGGGCACTACGCCTTTAGTGTTTTCAAACGGTGAAGGCGAGCGGAGCAGTGGTGGTGCCTTCAAAGAAGAATACTTTTATACTAAATTGAATGTTGGGGGTGAATTGGCTATAGGAATTAAGCCGGTTAAATTTCTTATGAAGGCAGCCCGCAGCTTCCAGGGCAATGATTATAAGATACAATTCACCACAAATGGAATGTCCTCTCCAAAATATTTATTTAGGAGGAGTGTTAGTCAAGAAACCATCGGATTTGGTTTAAGATTAGGAAGCTATGCAGGAAAAGGCGGATCTGGTCGCGGCAATAACTTGGACCTCACATATAACCTTACAAGGGATGCAGGTGGCAAATCAGGTGCTTGGAAGAGCGGTGGTGCTTTAAGTTGGTGGATACATAGTGCCATAAAGCTACAGATGGAAGCGATGCTGAACCCTTCCGAAAGTCCCGATAACCCTTCCTCGAATTCCTATAAAAATGCATGTTGGCAATTATCTCTTATATTTAACCGAAACCGGTTTTATTAAAAATTATATTATTTAATTTTGTAAAATATAATCTGCAAAATATGTTTTTAAAAAGAAGAGCAATTTGGTTTATTGCTTTGACTGCTTTCCTTTCAATTTTTGTGCTTTCCGCAGCCATTTTTCCTATTGTTGGCGCAGATAATGCTTCTGATATCCCTATAGAAAAGCCATGTCCACCAAAGACGATATTTAACTTGGAAGCGGCTTTGTTAAAGGTGGACAAACAAAAATTAATAAAATCGTTCCCCTATGAAGCTTATTTAAAAGGGGGTAATATTTGCGATGTAAACGCAATAAGCAGAAATATAAGTGCCATGGACTCTGTCTTTCCAGGTGATCCATTGTTGAACCAGCAGATCCTTTCCATAGCACTCACACATAAATTAGAGGAGCGAATCAAACCATCATTTAAGGGGTTCAATCCAGATTCTTTGATTCAAGTTTTGCAATGGGCGGAAAAGTTTAATGCTTACGCAGAGATAGATCAATCTAAAGCAATGTTTTATCAGGTGATATACGGGCATTGGATGAATTTTATATCCAATACTTTGAGGCAAGCTTACAAAGAAGATCCTTCTATAGCCTATGATTACAAATTCAAGTACATCAATAGCCGTTGTAAAGAAAAACAATTCGGGACGCCAATTACCTTTACAAATACTGAAAAAGTAGTTAATAATCTGGTCGAAAGCAAATGGGCCTATCTTTTCAGTAAATTTTGGCATGATACAGGGTTCGCTGGCAAGTTGGCGGCCTTTAGTTGCCTTGCCTTCATCCTCTTTCCTTATATGCTAAGTTTAAGACAATCAAATAGAAAGTAATTTATGAAGAGACTACTACTAGGAATCGTAATCGTTCTTGCACTATCAACCTCATTCACTATTTACAAGGGGAACCTTCTTAAGTTGGGTTATGATCCTCAACTTGTGGAGATATCAACTGTTCATTATAAAAATGAACAATACAATGTCATTTATATGAAGCGAGATGGCAACCGTATAAAAGCTAAATATTTTGCTGCTTCCGATTTCAACGGAAACAATGTATACAATAGATATAAGAATTGGTCCACGGGAAAGAATACCGTTTTAGTTTCTAGTGGCACCTACATGGATAATAACCGTACCCCTGTAGGATTAACGATAGATAACGGGGTATTAGTTAATAAGGCCTTAACAAATGATTTTGATGGACTAGTAGTTGTGTATGCGACAGGTGGAATCGCTGTTTCCAATTTAAAAAATGCTGATTTAACACTAAGCGGTGGAGGCATAGATGCTAGTAAAAAGTTTGACTTACGTAATAGCGCTTGGGATATGCAAACATTCATAAACTGGGCCAAAAGTCAAGAGGCGACTGTATTCCAAACCCATCTTCTGGTTTATAAAAATAAGCTGGCTATTTATGGCAATTCTTCAACTAAAAGTGCTGAAAGGAGGTTCTTGGCAGTGGGCAAGGATGAGGATGGGAAGGTTGTCCATGTAATTGTTCACTGCCCTGCTCATGCCACCCTGTACGAAGGCACGAAAAAGACCCTTGATTTTTTAAATAACTTTAAAGACATGGAGGTTACTTTCTTAATAAACCTAGACACTGGTGACCAAGATGTTTTCAAAGTTTATAACAAGAATGGATCAGTCAACAATACCATTAAAGGAAGGTTAGAGCTGGAGTATGCTGTCAATTTGTTGGCATATTATTATCAATAAAAGGGATACTTAATGAGATCCTTGATTATTGGGATAATATTGGTTCTTCTCCAGTTTTCCTGTTCCCTTGCGGATGGGCAGAGTTTGGTGGCTCATTATCCATTGAATAAGGACGCCTCTGATCTAAGTGGAAATAAAAACAATGGGAGACTCCTTGGTGGGGTCTCCCCTACCTCAGACAGATTTGGGAATCCCTGTGGGGCTCTCGCTTTTAACGGAGTAGATGGGTACATTGAGGTGCCTTCCTCAAGGTCTTTGGAATCTCCTAGTACATCTTTTTCAGCCGTTGGCTGGTTCCGTATTGATAATTTAACTTCTACGGGTGGGTTAAAATGGGTCACTTTAATATGTAAGGGTGATGAGTCTTTTGAGCATGACGCGAACCCACAGTACAGGATGCAGACGCTCCAATCACCCATCCAAAGTACTATCTCTATCAATACTGATTTTACCGAATTTGATCAAGGTTTTGCCAGCCATCCTTTCCAGCCAGGGAAATGGAATTTTTATGCTTTAGTATATGATGGAGTCTCCGTTAAGGCTTATTTGAACAATGATAAAATCTGGGAGTATCCCTACAATAAGCCGTTAACGCCAAATAAGGCACCTCTCCACATAGGGAAAGACATCCCCGGCTCTTTGGAGTACTATCACGGTGCGCTGGACGACATCAGGATTTATGCCAGTGCTCTAACAGACCTTCAAATTTCGCAGCTGTTTCTTGATAAGAAAGGTGTTACCTCAAATGATGAGTTTACCTTAACGCCCCCGGCTAATATTACTGTAAACGCTGATAAGGGGAAATGCTACGCTATTGTTTCCTATGGCCCTCCTGATCTGCAAAACAACTGTGGTACTGCCATGTTAAGGCAGATTGCTGGCTTAGTCAGTGGCTCTCAATTTCCTGTTGGGAGTCATACCATTGCTTTTGAGGCAGTAGGTCAATCTGGGGTCAAACGAACCTGCTATTCAAAGGTAACGGTCAAAGATTCCTCCCCTCCTTCCATCCATTGCAAAAAGGATACTGTACTTTGGGTTACGGGTGAGAAAGTGGATGGGTTAAAGTTTTCCTATAAGCTTCCATCGGCAGCAGATAATTGTTCTAATGTGGATGTCAAATTGTCCAGTGGCCTGGCTAGTGGCGCCAAATTTCCAATGGGTCAGACGCGCCTTGAATTTGTGGCAACTGACCAGGCCGGAAACCAAGCCAAATGCAGTTATCTGGTTCATGTAAAGAAAGCGACACCAGCTTTGGCTGCTAGCCCAACCTTAAAATGTCCAAATAATGTCAATAAGCCGAATGATAAGGGAAAGTGTGGGGCAACGATCAACTTATCCCTACCGAATTTAACCACTTTGCCAGGTGCAAGTATGAAACTGGTGTCGGGAATAGAAAGCGGTCGGTTCTTTCCAGTGGGGACTACTATCAATCAGTATTCTATAGCGCACGCGGATGGAAGTAAGCAGGGTTGTTCCATCAAAGTTACCATCGTCGACGAGGAAAGGCCCAGCATTTTGCTTCCTCCGGATACAGTGATTGAGTGTGCCGCAGGGGAAGACAGAGTTTCTTTTACTTATCCTACCCCAAAGGCAAGTGACAACTGCGGGGTGGATTCACTGGTGATGGTAAAGGGGATCAAGAGTGGCGAGGCGTTCCCTATCGGGAAAACCAGTATATCTTTTAGGGCAACTGACCTGAAAGGTAATTCAGTTACCGAGTCGTTCACCGTCACTGTCAATGCACCAGTAATTAAGTCCTTGCCTGTTACCGCTCCTAAGGATTTTGTTAAAAAAGACTATCTGCCGGATGCGGTTAAATTTTTGCAGAATTTAAGTTTTGATGACTGTACCGTTACCATGGTGTTGTATGACGATAGTGAACAGGATAATGATACAGTCTCCATCTATTACAATGGTAAGGAAATTGTAAAAAAAGAACTCCTGAAAACCAAGGACAAGATGTCGTTGGTTAAAGCTGTCATTCTTAACCCAGGGGAAAAAAACGACTTTGTCGTGAGGGCTTGGAATACAGGGGAAAAAGGTCCGAATACATTAAGAATAGAATTTTATCAGGGATATTATTTAGATAAAACCCAAAAACTGAAAAAGGAGAAGCCAATCTATACCAAAACGCTGCATTCCAAACCAGGATATGCAAGCGCTATTTCCTTAACTTGTTCTAGCCAATAGTTTATGAATTCCAAAACCACAAGACTAACTTTTTTCCCGTTTCTCGCCTTCTTCTTTATCTCATTCGTTGCCATGCAATGTCCTCTTGGCCAGGGCGACGAAAGAAAAGGGCACAATTTAGTTCAGGAAAAACCTAAACAGGACCCTTTTCAAAGTTTGGTAGATAAGTATAGCAAGCTAAAAGAATTAAATGAGAAGCTTACCTTGGATAGGCAAGAAGAAAGTGAAAAAGTTTTAAAAGACAAAGAGGAGTTAAAGCTGAAAGAATCCAATAAGTTGAAGCTTGGCAGTGAATTAAAAAATTTAGAAGACTCTCTTAAAAGGAAAGAATTTAAAAGGTTAGAAAGTGAAATAGCTCCTCTAAAGGACGGAATTGTCAAAAGGGTAAAGCGGGTTGATGATTTGATAAATGGGCAAGCTATCAATGATAGTAATTTAAGAATATGTATAAAGGATATTCAAAGTTCGACAAAGGCCTTGGTCGGAGGTAAAAGGCTGATGATCAAAGGTGTACCTTATACCATTTACATTGCTGACTTAAATGTGGATATGATTCGGCTACACCTTAAGGACAAAGACAATAAGAATTTTTTCAGTCTAGGGACCGTTAAATCTTATCTTCAGGCCAACCATATTGATCCTCTTATGATAACCAACGCGGGGATGTTCACCCCGAAATATGAGCCGGAGGGATTGTATGTGGAAGACTCTGAAGAAAAATTTGAGTTGGATACCCTTGCAAACAAGCCGAACGCGAACTTCTACCTGCAACCCAATGGGGTTTTCTATGTTGATGCCCAAGGGAAAGCCTTTATAAAAACTACAAAGGAATACAGGGAATTAAATAAGGCCCAAAAGATATCGCCTATAATTGCGACTCAGTCGGGACCAATGCTGCTCGTTGAGGGAGTGCCCCACGCTTCCTTCAAGGAAGGGTCTAAGAATTTAAACATCAGGAATGGCGTTGGGATTATCGACGAAAGAAAGGTGGTGTTCGCCGCCACTCAGGGAGAGGTTAACTTCTACGATTTCGCGATGTTCTTCAAAGACATTTTTGCCAGCCAAAATGCCTTGTTCCTGGACGGGGCCATTTCCCAGATGTATGTAGCCGGAGTCGGCGAGCAGGCAATAGGGGGGCATTTCGGGCCTATGCTGTCTGTTGCCAGAAAGAAGGCAAACCCTCAGGGGCCAGTACAGAAAGAGCCTTTTAAAAAAGAAGAAGTAATTAATAGACCTCCAAAAGCCACGGTTCCAAAGGCAAATGAATCATCTAACTCTATGAAAAAATGAAGCATCTCTTCCTCTTTCTACTTTTACTTTCCGTTTATACCCCTTCATTCGGTCAGGTTGAATCATTGTCTAATATTTCTTTTAACGGAAATACTTTCAATGCCTTTGTCGTTAAGGTTGAACCAGAGACCTTGAAGAAATTTGACGTTTTAATCAATGACACTGGTGTTAGCCATCAAGACTTTATAAGTGGCTTGAGTGATACGACATGTTTTTTAATCAATGCGAGCATTAGCGATCCTAATTGTAAGCCTTTAGGTCTTTTTGTCAAAAATGGATTAACGCTGCAAGGGCCTAATTTCAAGGATGGAGTAGGGAATTTCTATCTAAAGCCAAATGGCGCGTTGCTGATTACGGCCTCAGATGCTATAATATGTGAGTCATCCCAAATCTCAACCGTCCCCAATGTGGAGCTTGGGATACAATCTGGGCCAATGCTTCTGGTAAATGGGGTGGTAAACCCCCAATTCAACCCAAACTCAACCAACAAGCAGGTGAGATGTGGTACCGGCATCTTCACCAACACTAAAAACGAGAAGTTCATTGTGTTCGCTATTTCTAATGAACCCGTCTCCTTCTATGATTTCACTCTTTTCTTCAGTCAGAAATTTAAGTGCAATGTTGCCCTCTGTTTAGAGAGTGCCGGCTGCGCTATGTTCTTTCCAAACCAGGAAAGCCCTAACCGAGATTTTAATAATATGATTTGTAATTACCTATACTTTAAAATTTAGGTCTTTAGAAAAAGTTATTTTCAATCCTTTTCCATTCGTGACTACCGGGTGGTAAAGGAGGTTTGGGTCCCATAATATGTTAGGCCACTGCCAGTCGTAGCGTACGATCTAACGTAATAAGTATACCTAGAATAAAGACCGGTTATTGAGCTGGTAAAACTCCCCGTACCAGTCCCGTTAGAAGACCTACTGTTTGCAATAGTTGGGTTTGGATAGAAGCTCCAACATACTCCTCGCGCTGTTATAGTTTGTCCGCAGGTAGAAGTGATGCTCCCTCCACTTACTGCAGAAGTAGTTCCAACGTTGGTGACAGTACTGGTCGTTAAGCTTAGACATTTAACAGAGGTAAAGCTAACTTGTGGGCCATAGAATGTTGTTCCTCCATTGGTGGTCGCATAAGCTCTGATGAAATAAGTCGTATTTTCTGTAAGGCCTGTTAATGAACTGGTAAAACTTCCCGTGCCAGTCCCATTCGACGTCCTAATATTTGATATAGTTGGGTTCTGAAAAGTGCTCCAACAAACGCCTTTGGCTGTTATAGTGCCATAACCGGAAGTACTTATTGTCCCGCCGGAAGAGGCTGTTGTTCCTGTTATACTCGTTGCAGTTGTAGTTGAAACAACTACTGAAAAGGGCAAAGCAGTACTAAATGAAACTTCATTTCCATAAACTGTTTGACCAGTACTAGAGGTTGCATATGCCCTGGCATAATAAAAGGTACCTTGTTCTAGTCCAGTCAGGTTACTTGTAAAAGAGCCAGTGCCGATGCCTGCATTGGTTTTATAGTCAGAGACACTTGGATTTGGGCTCGTGCCCCAGCAAATGCCTTTACTTGTTATTGAACCACTGCCAGAAGAGACCGAGGTAGTGCCACTCAATGTAGCAGAGGAGGTAGTTATGTTTGTGGGATAAGCTGTTGAAACCGAGAAAACAAAGGAGGGCAAAGTAGTGAATGTGATTTCATTTCCATAAAAAGTATCTCCCGTATTTGTGGTGGCATATGCCCTTAGATAATAAAGAGTGTTTGCCATCAATCCAGTTAGGTTACTAGTAAAGGCCCCAAGCCCAGACCCAACAGAAGTTTTGGGGCTATTTATTGTTGGTGTAGGGTTCGTACTCCAGCATAAGCCTTTGGCAGTTATGCTTCCGGAGCCTGTAGCAATGATAGTACCACCAGATGCGGCTGATGTCTGGGTAATAGAAGAAACATTAGTCGTGGTGAGAGTCGGAATTAAAGGGGAGAGGGTTGTAAAGGAATGCTGATTTCCATAAGCAGTTTCACCTGTATTCGTTGTAACATAAGCCCTCACATAATACAAAGTGTTTGGCTTCAATCCAGTAATTGCACTTGTATAGCTACTGATGGATGTTCCCTCATTGGTTTTACTATCATTTATTGTAGGCTGTGGGTTTGTTCCCCAACAGACGCCCTTGGTAATTATACTTCCATATCCAGTAGTACTAACGTTACCGCCTGAGTTGGCGGAGTTTATTGTTATGTTAGATACTGCTATCGTAGTCAACTCGACAGAAATGTTTTTAAGAGTAGTAAAAGAAATTTCATTTCCATACACCGTCAAGCCTTCAGAATTTGTAAAATAGGATCTTGCAAAATACTGTGTGTTATCTTTTAAGCCCTGTATTTTGCTGTTTGATTGCCCTGCTCCTGGGCCGTCTGAAGATTTAGAGTCACTAGAAGTTGGATTGGCATTTAATGACCAACAAACTCCCTTTTGAACTATTTCATATTCTCCCATTACTGAAACCTCATAAGAAATCTCAGCGCTATTTGGTGTAATGCTAATTGCCTCTTTTGTCGAAATTCTTGCTGTTCCAGGTTCCTCTTTTTCCTGACAAGAGCTTAGCACTAGTAAAAAGACAAATAGGAGCAAAAAATGAGAGATGAAAGAAGAAGTTCTTTCCATTTTATAAGTAACCAAGGTTATAGAATATTATATTTAAATTTTAAAATAGAGGCAGGCGAAGATAAAAAAAATTAATAATAATATTATAGATTTATAACCTTAAAAGGTAATGGCTTTTTTTGCTGGACGTAATGATATGCGCATTTGTATTTTAAATATTATTGGTTTATACAAGGTTAGTCATGCCCATACTCTCAATAAAGCCTGTGTCAATGGAGTATTTTTTCGCGGAGCTTTACTGGCTCAATGACTTGGGTTGTTTTTCTAATTTAAAGTCAATCTTTCTAGCTCACAATTGGTTTAAAATAAGTTATACCCTTGCCCCCATCCCATTGATAAAAGTATCTACAAACCCTACTACTTTATCTACAACCCTCTCATAGACAGCTTTCCTCTCCAATATTTTAGGCTTTACTTCTACCATATCAATTACCTCATCCCGCAGCGGCTTCCGTTCCGTAAACAGGTAGTTCCCTAATAAAGCCTGAAGCTTCATTGGATCTAACTTCTCTTCGTTGCTAATGGCTTCTAAGGCTTTCTGCTGTTCCTGGGCCCAGAAGTTCTCGAAGGCTTCAGGCACTTCGTCTGCGTCTTCTATGTAGGGCAAGTTCTCTTCTATGAACTTCTGGATGAGTTCACGTTTGCTGCGGAGCGTCGCCTCGCCAGTAAGGATGTCCAGAATAGCTTTCTTCTGCTTCTGCTGCTCTTCTGGGGTGGCGCCGTTCAGTTTGGCCAAAAGCTTCAAGATGTAGGCGACGTTGATTTCATCACGGTGAATGAGTTCCAGTTCAAAGTCTACGTCGTTCAGGATGGATTCCTTTTCTTTGCCGGTGCCGGTCTTTACTTTGTCGTACAGGTCCAGGTACTTGCTCTTGTAGTCTTCGAAACGCTGCTCGGCCATGGACAGGTCTTCAAAGCTGAAGTCTGCGAAGGTGGTGAGCACGTTCTTGAGGCGCATGAGCTCCCGGAAGGCTTTTACAAACTCCAGTTCCTCTTCCTCGCTGGGCAGGGAATCTACGCTTTTGACGGTGGGTGCTATTTTCTGTAACTCAATACAAGCTTGGTTGAACTTGGCCACGTAGTCTTCATAGGGTTCTATAATGATGACTTCCTTAGCGTCTTTATTAGAGAAAAGGGCAATGGCATCATCGGTGGCTTGCTTGAGGTTGCGGAACACGATGATGTTGCCGTGCGATTTCTGCTCAGTGTACAGGCGGTTGGTGCGGCTGTAGGCCTGGATGAGGCCATGGTATTTCAGGTTCTTGTCTACATAGAGCGTGTTGAGCGGCGGACTATCAAAACCGGTCAGGTACATGTTCACCACCAGCAGCAAGTCAATCTCCTTTTTCTTTACCCGCTTGGAGATGTCATTGTAGTAGTTGTAGAAACTCTGACTGTCTTTGGTGGAGAACTTGGTGTTGAACAGGGCGTTGTAATCAGCTATGAACGCGTCCAGCTTCTCGCGGGTGTGGCTGTTGATAGTATAAGCTACAGTGGGTTCGGCGGCTACCAGTACTTCATCGTCTTCATAGGTAGGCAAGATGCCGTTGGCACCTTTGTCTTCCTCATTGTCTGTGAAGCTGAAGATGGTGGCTATTTTGAGGTTGTGTCTGCCTTCGTCTTTGCGTTTTTTGAAGAGTTCATAGTACCTGATGAGCACGTCTACGCTGCTCACGCAGAACATACCGGTCAGGCTTCGGCTGTGGGTTTTGCGGGCGTGGTTCTCCAGAATGTAGTCTGCAATTTTCTCCAGGCGCTGCTCACTCTCCAGCAGCTCTTTGGTGTCTATGTCCTCTACCTCAATGTCAATGTCGGTTTTGCTGCCTTCCTTCTCTTTGTAGCGGCCAATGTACTCCACGCTGAACTTGAGTACGTTCTCGTCTTTGATGGCATCGGTGATGAGGTACTTGTGCAGGCACTCGTCAAAGAGTTCTTTGGTAGTGCGCTTGCCCAGCTCGTTCTTGACGGCGTTCTCCGCAAAGATGGGCGTACCGGTAAAGCCGAACAGCTGCGCTTTGGGGAAGAACTTCTTGATGCGGTTGTGGGTCTCCCCGAACTGACTGCGGTGGCACTCGTCAAAGATAAAGACAATGCGTTCTTCCTGTAGTTTTTCCATTTTAGGCAAAAAACGCAGCCTGCTGATGGCCGTGTTGAGCTTCTGGATGGTGGTGACGATGAGCTTGGTGTTGCCCGAGAGCTGGTTCACCAGCGCCTTGGTGTCATCTGTTCCGTCTACGCTGCCCGCTGAGAAGCTGTTAAACTCCTTGCTGGTCTGAAAATCCAGGTCTTTGCGGTCTACCACAAACACTACCTTGTGCACCTTGGGCAGCTGCATGAGAATCTGGCTGGCCTTGAACGAGGTAAGGGTTTTGCCCGAGCCGGTGGTATGCCAGATGTAGCCGTTCTTGTCGGTGTTCTTCACGCGGTCAATGATGGCCTCGGTGGCGTAGTACTGGTACGGCCTGAGCACCATGAGCACCTTGTGCGTCTCGTTGAGCACAATGTACTTGGTCACCATCTTAGACAGGTGGCAAGGCTCCAGGAAAGCTTTGGTAAAGGCCTCCAGCTGGGTGATGAGCTTGTTTTCTTTGTCTGCCCAGTAGAAGGTCTGCTTAAAGGTCTGGTGCTTGTTGTTGGCGTAGTACTTGGTGTTTACCCCGTTGCTAATGACAAACAGTTGTACGTACTGAAAAAGGGCATTGCTAGAGCCAAAGGAGTGCCGCTGGTAGCGGTTTATCTGGTTGAACGCCTCCTTTAGTTCCAGACCGCGGCGCTTGAGCTCTATTTGCACTAAGGGCAGGCCGTTCACCAGCAGCGTGACGTCATAGCGGTTTTTGTATGCGCCCGCCATGCTCACCTGCTGTGTTACCTGGAACTGGTTCTGGCACCAGTGCTCCTGCTGGATAAACTCCAGATAGATGCTCTCGCCGTTGTCTTTGGTAAGCTGCATCTTGTCGCGCAGGATTTTGGCCCGGTCAAACACACCGCCCTTGTTCAGGTGGTTGAGCACGCGCCCAAACTCCTTCTCGGTGAGGGTAATTTGGTTGTGCTTCTCCAGCTGGCTTTTCAGGTTCTTCAGTAAAGCAGTCTCGTCTTTGATAGCTACAAAGGCATAGCCCAGTTCCTGTAACTGCTTTACCAAATTATCTTCCAGTACCTGCTCCGGTTGTGTTCCCATAATATCGAGGTGGCGTATTAAACAAACATCTGCTCAAGCAAGCCTTTTTTAAATTTCTTTGCTTGTTCCAGTTGATTCGTTACAAGGTCAACTTTACTGTTGATAGAAGTAAAAAAGTGAGCTATTTTATTTTGTTCAGGCAATGAAGGCAAAGGCAACTTTATATCTGAAAAGTACTTATAGCTAATCATTTTTCCATCACGAATGCCTTCTAACTTTGTATTTAACAAGCTTATATAATTTTCTGTCTTGAAATAAAACTTAAAGAAATCTCTATTAATGTCTTGCTTAGGTCGAAGGATGATATAAGCTGGGCTGCATAGGCCTTTGTAGCTAGAATATTCTATACCACCCTGAAATGACCTCAAACTTATAATAAAATCACCAGCCTGAACCACTTTATAACTTTCAACACTTTTATCTGTGACTGAAATGTTATAATCTATCATCTCTCTAGGTATAGCTCCGTGTTCTTGAGTTATTGCTAATATGGGTAAATCAGAATTATGATTCTTGTCGGAAATATTCTCAAATAAAACATTGCCATTCTTCTCTTCCCACTCTGGAAAGTCCTGTCCATTTTCATCCTTGAACTGAATCTTTTGAGAGAAGATTTGCTGCATCACCCCTTTTTTGTACTCCTCTAATAGGCCTTTCTTCTTAGTAAGCTGCTGTATTTTGTCATCAATTACAGAAATGAATGATGCAACTTTAGCTTGTTCATTATAATTGGGTATTCTTATTTTATAAGGCTCTATATGTTTATTGTTTATTTGCGGAATTGTAGAAGTGTCTGCAATTTTATACAGTTCTTCTTTGAGAATCCTATAAAATAAAAATTCATAATGAATGGCTTTTTCAACAGGAGTTAAAGCCATTAAATTACTATCCATTAATAAAGGGCTTGAATTTATTCTTATTTTGTTATTCAATATAGCTGCACCTCTTTTTGGAAAAATTATTGAATTAGCGGCAACTAAATTTTTACTAGAATCAGTAAAAAATCTACTACTAACCTGATATTTAATACAATTATTTAAATCTTCAACTTTTATGAAAGGATATAATGCCTCCTCACCGAACTTATAATTAGCTGGACTAACACCACTTTTTATAGTTATAAGCTCCCCTAATCTTCGTGTCTCCCACTCCTCCTCAAACTCGGGGAACCGCAAAATAGGTACATTCTTCTCAACCCTTACTATTTCTTCTACTTCTGCTTCCATCATTAAAAAGGTTTAGCAATTCCTAATTCTTCACAAAAAGAGGCAATAGTGCTGTCTGTTTCCTGCATTTCTATTTCTATTGCAGCCAGGGCTGTGGCTACTTCCTGTAGGTCAATAGCTTCTTCTTCGGCAAAGGTGTCCACGTACCGCGGTATGTTCAGGTTAAAGTCGTTTTCCTTCACCTCGCTCAAAGGAGCAACATGGCTGTACTTGTTTTCGGGGTGGCGCTTACGGTATGTAGAAATAATTTTCTCAATATCCTCTGGTCGTAAGTAGTTCTGTGTCTTCTCCTTGCCACAATGTTGGCTGGCATCAATGAAAAGAATGTTATCGGCCTGCTCTCGACATTTCTTTAACACCAGAATACAAGTAGGAATACCCGTGCCATAGAAGATGTTGGCAGGCAAGCCAATCACGGCATCTAAGTAGTTGCGGTCTTCAATGAGGTACTGGCGGATGTGCGCTTCGGCCCCGCCCCTGAACAGCACCCCGTGAGGCAATACCACCGCCATGGTTCCGTTCTCGGCCAGGTGGTGCACCATGTGCTGCACAAAGGCAAAATCTGCTTTGGACCCTGGAGCCAACTTGCCATACTGGCTGAAGCGGTCGTCGGACATGTGCAAGGGGTTGGCACTCCACTGCGCGGAGAACGGCGGATTGGCCACAATGGCCTCAAACTCCTGCCCCAGGTGCTGCGGGTGCTCCAATGTATCGTCCTGCCGGATGTCAAACTTTTGGAAGTGCACATCATGCAGAATCATGTTCATGCGGGCCAGGTTGTAGGTGGTGCGGTTCAGCTCCTGTCCGTAGAATTTGGAAACCTCCTGCACTTCTTTGGCCACGCGCAGCAAGAGCGAGCCCGAGCCGCAGGTAGGGTCATAGACAGATTTCAGCTTGGTCTTGCCCGTGGTCACCAGCTTGGCCAGCACCTTAGACACTTCCTGCGGCGTGTAGAACTCCCCGGCCTTCTTGCCCGCCCCACTTGCGAACTGCCCAATCAGGTACTCATAGGCATCGCCCAGCACATCGGCCTCGGTGTCTTGCAGCTTAAAGTCAATCTTGTTCAAGTGGCCCAGCACTTTGGCAATAAGGTCGTTCTTGGCTGCCTCGGTACGGCCCAGCTTGGTAGAGGTCAGGTCCAAATCCTCGAACAGCTTGTTGAAGTCGTCCTCACTCTCGGTGCCCATGGTGCTCTGCTCAATGTGCTTGAGCACCTGCGTGAGCTCGTCCAGAATAAAGTTGCTGGTGCCTTCTTCTTTGTTGTCTGAGTTGCCCTTCTTCGCCATCTCACTGAACAGCTCAGAAGGCTTCAGGAAGTAACCCAGACTATGTACCGCCTCTTCCTTGATGGCCTCCAGGTACTCCTGCCCTTCCTCGGTGGCCTCGTCTATGTCATGGTAGGTAAGGCCGTCCTCGGTCAGGATTTTGTTTGCGTACAGCTCCATCTTCTCAGACAGGTACTTGTAGAAGATAAAGCCTAAGATATAATCCCGGAACTCATCAGCGTCCATTTTGCCTCTCAGCGTGTTGGCAATGTTCCAGAGTTGTTGTTCTAATTGTTTCTTGTTGTTTTCAGACATTGCTGCTGGGTATTGAAAAGGTAATCTGTGTGGTAAGTATAAATCTTACAAGATATAATAAGTAAGTGAAATGCGGTAGCCCTGCCTCCTTTTTTCGCTTAAGAACAATGCTTGTTTTTTCCTCTTTAGGCTTATCCTCAGGAGGATAGCTCCCCCGTGCTTGAGATAAGTTTTTATAGTCATTAGGCCAGTTTGGTAACAGTCGTATTTTAGGCCCATTTTCTAAAAAACAGACCTGAAACAGGAGGCACGCCTAATGGAAGTTTAGTAAGAGGGGCAATCAGGCGAAATCAATTTTATTGTTTAAGTTTAGAACCATCAAATTCCTGTTTAAGGGCTGCTTTCCCAAAAACAGCTCCTTAACAGGGATTTACGGTCCACCATACAGACAAATATTAAATATAAAATTTAAAAGTAAGATGCCCACTTCATGGTAGATTCTATCACCACACTTATAGAAAAATACAAAAGCCACCTTCAAGAGAACACGCTGGCAGAAGAAAGCTACAAATGGAGTTTAGTAAACCAATTCAAAGGCCGACCCAACCTGGATGCTCCAGATATTTATGAAGAGATAAAAAGCATCAATTATGGGAATCTCATTTTCCATAATGGTATAGGTGTCATTCGTCACCTTGCGAAAGACAGGCCAGAACAAACTAGAAGTTGCTTAAAAGTATTATTCAATGAGGAATTACCCTTAGAAGAACGCTTAAGTAGGTATAGTACAGAAACCTTAAAAATCTACCGGGAACTACAGCCAAATGAAAAGCACTCGCACCACCAGGATGAGAGAACCATGGCTACTCTTCTGGCTTTTCATAATCCAGATAAGTACCCATTTTATAAGGACACCTTCTATCAGAAGTACTGTAAATTACTGGGCATAAAGCCTAAACCTCCTGGCGAAAAATATCCCCATTACCTTGAGTTGGTAAACAAGTTAATCAAGGAGAATATAGATGCAGAGCTGATTGCACTAGTAAACCACCTGCTGCCCGCAGACGGGTACCCAGACCCCCAACATAAAATATTGGCACAGGACATCCTCTACCGAATGCTGGACAAAAGCATTGAAGAAGCTGAAAGGGAGTTCAGGAACTACCTGAAGAAGTTTTCTCCATCTGACCTCACCTTTTATTTCGAGACGCTGGACCAGCTCACTGAGGACTTAGGCATTACAGATACACCTAACCTGGTATTTAGTACAAAGTCCGGACAACTAAGCTTTCATATAGGGCGCAGGTATTGCTTAGTCCTTGGCAATGGTCAGTTTTCTTTCATCGCCCCTGAAGGCTATGAGGTGCCCGGCGCAGATAGTTCCTATTTTTCGGGTGGTAAAAATCCCGTTTGGATTAAAGACACTTCTGCGGCAACGGTTCTTCAACATTACCCCGCCCTCAAAGAAGCGGTTTCCAATGAACAACACGACAAAAAAAGTGCGAAGCCTAAAGAATATGACAACCCTGTTTTTAGGAAAGCAGCCTTTGATAAAGCGTACAGAGCAAACTTCTATGATTTTACGACAGAAGAAATGATCCCAGCACCAGATAAGAAGGAAGCAATTTTGCCCCAGCATAATCAACCTCTAAACCAGATTCTGTTTGGCCCGCCGGGAACCGGCAAAACCTACCACACGGTCAATAAGGCTTTGGCCATTTGCGGCTTTCCGGTAGAGGGCAAAACCCGGATTGAACTTAAAAATGAGTTTGATAAGAAGGTGGCTGCTGGGCAGATAGTCTTTACCACCTTTCACCAGAGCATGAGCTATGAAGATTTTATTGAGGGGATAAAGCCTGTTACTCCAAAGAAGGAAGGAGACTCTATCAATTACGAAGTAATAGGAGGTATTTTCAAAAAGGCGTGCGCATTAGCAGCTCAAAACTGCTATCAAGTATTTGCGAACCAAGATCATAGTATTGATGAATATACTTTTGATGATTTATATGATGCTTTTATTTCAGATGTGCAAAGTAAGATTAGCCAAGGAATAAAGCCCATTTTTAAATCAATCAGAGGTAGCGATATAGAAATCAAAGAAATAAATAGCAATAACTCAATCATTGCCAGGCATAAGGAATCTATAGCTACAAGCTCTGCTCCGCTAAGGAAAGAACATTTACAGAAGTTGTATGACAAGTTTAATAGTGCCAGCGAGATAAATGACCTTCAACAAATTATGGATACTGTTCAAATCTCTATCAGATTAACAGAATTTTATGCTGTATTTAAGGGCATAAAAGAGTTTGAGACCAATTTTCAACCGGATGCTGCATTAGCTGAAGAAAAAGCGATTGTAAATTTTAATGATGAAGAGATAGAGAAGAAGTTCAACTCAGGGGTTTATACAGAAGCGATTAAAAGCCACTCCTTTGAAGCAGAACCCGTGATAATCATTATCGATGAAATCAATAGAGGAAATGTATCACAGATCTTTGGAGAACTAATTACGCTCGTTGAAGAAGATAAAAGACTAGGCAAGGATGAAGCCTTGCAAATAACCCTTCCCTACAGCAAAGAGAAGTTTGGAGTGCCCGCCAATCTCTTCATCATTGGTACCATGAATACCGCAGACCGGAGCGTAGAAGCCTTAGACACCGCTTTGCGCAGACGGTTCAGCTTTGAGGAAATGCCGCCCAGACCAGAACTCATCACAACAGAAGGAAAGCTTTCAGCAGAAGGGGGCGAAGTAGCCGGTATTCACTTGGCAGACCTGCTGCACACCATCAATAAGCGCATTGAGAAACTCCTGGACAAAGACCACCTGATTGGGCACAGCTTCTTTATGGGCGTTCACAACTTGGCTGGCCTTAAGGCAGTTTTCCAGAATAAAATCAACCCCTTACTACAAGAGTATTTCTTCGGTGATTTCGGTAAAATTGGCTTGGTACTTGGCAAAGCCTTCTTTGAGAAAGAAGCGTTACAGTACCAGGTAACAGACAACTTGTTCGCTGAATTTGAAGACTATGGAAGCAGCGACTTAAGCAGCAGGCCCGTGTACCGGCTTACCAATTTGCTTCACCTTTCTGATGCTGAATTCATCTCTGCAGTAAATGCTTTACTCCGGAAATAGCCCATGCCTGCCGCATCCTCTATCATTGTCTATGAGCACGAAAGCCTGCGCCTTGGCAAGGGACCCAAGTCTTTAACGGAATCTCAGTTAAAGGCACTGCAGGCGTTTTACGGGGAGCAGGGCTTGCCTTATTATTCCCTTATTCATCAGGGGGTGAAATTCAATGGATATGTAGGTGTGATTCAGGTAGGAGGCACCACCATAGAAATCTTACCCAAAGCAGACAAAATGCCAAGTGAAGGCACCAAGACAGAAGAGCATTGGCGGAACATGCTATTAGACATGTTAAAAGCAGTAGGCATCTTTGATGTCACGGCTCCTACTAGTTCTTCGCTTGCCTTAAAAAGCAACTCTATTCTTGACTTGTACTTTGAGCTTTTCCTGAAGGAAGTAGAGTACCTCCTGCACCGGGGTCTTATTAAGAAATACAGAAAAGTAGAAGGCAATAGCACTGCCTTAAAAGGTAGCCTTCAATTCAGCAAACACCTCCAGCAGAATCTTACCCACCAGGAAAGGTTTTATGTCCAGTACAACACCTATGATGTAGTGCACCAATGGCATGCTATCCTTTACAAGACCCTAGGGCTGCTCCAGCAGATTAACACCAATGCCAGCCTGCACAGCAAAATTGGTGCGCTGCTATTAACCTTCCCTGAGATGCCAGAACTCATTGTCACAGAGACTACTTTTAACAAGCTAGTCTATAACCGCAAAACCGAGCCTTACCGGAAAGCCATTGAGATCGCCCGTCTTCTTTTACTGAACTATCACCCAGATGTAGCCAGAGGCACTAATCATGTGCTGGCACTCCTCTTTGACATGAACCTGCTTTGGGAGACCTTCATTTTTATGACCCTCAAAAAGTATTTCCTGAAGCAACACCCAGAATTTACCGCCACTGCCCAAACCACCAAATATTTCTGGAAGCCCCAGAGCGGCAACCGGTCCTCCATTAGGCCAGATATTTTGATAAAGCGAGACGGAGAGAACTATGCAGTATTAGATACCAAATGGAAAAACCTGAACGGCTATAACCCCTCGCCCGATGATCTGCGGCAGCTATATGTGTACCATCAATATTACCATACTGAGAAGGTGGCGCTAGTATATCCGGGAGAAAAATCGACCATTTTGTGTGGCCGATACCTTCATCCGAAAGAAGACAAGGTAACAGATAATGAATGTTCTGTCATTACCTTGAGCATTGGCAGTTCGATCAAAGAATGGCAGGTTGCTCTAAGCAGAGAGTTGATGGAATGGCTAGTTCTATAAAGTAAAGGGTAGAAGCTACTCAGGCAACATCGCCGCCTGCTGGATCTGTCCTGCATGCAGTTGAACGGCAGCGAATGCATAGGGTATCAGGAGCTAAAGAAAGAATATGATGGTCTTATTGCCTTTAATGTAGATGAACCACTATAAATTTACTCTACAACCTTATGGTACTGGCAAAGGAACAAGGTTCACCTGCCCTAATTGCCTAGTGAAACGTCAGTTCACGCGCTATATTGATACCGAAACCGGGGAATACCTGCATCGCACGGTTGGTAGCTGCAACAGGGAAAACAAGTGCGGGTACCATTATACACCGAGGGCATATTTCCTTGACAACCCTGATCGGAATAAATCTTCAGCCCAATATGGCAGAAGCAACAGCAATACGGAAACAGCCCCTGCTCCATCCAAATTTACTCTGCAGAAGGTTAAATGGAGATATACTGCCGAAGAACAAAGAAAGGATCTCATTTCATCTATCCCAAAGGAAAAGCTTAAGGCAACTTGCCGGCTTTATGGAAAGAACAATTTTGCCCTTTTCTTAAGGGAAAAATTCGGCTTGAAAGTAGCTAATAGATTGATTTCCCAGTACCAACTGGGTACCTCTAAAAAGTGGCCTGGCGCCACGGTCTTCTGGCAAGTGGACGCAGAAGGAAGAATCAGGACCGGTAAAATTATGCTTTATGACAGAGAAACGGGAAAGAGGGTGAAAAAGCCCTATAACCGGATTTATTGGGTACACAAGGCCTTAGAAGGCGACGATTTCACGCTAAAACAATGCCTCTTTGGGGAGCACCTGTTGAAACGTTTTCCAAACAAACCTGTGGCAATTGTGGAAAGTGAAAAAAGCGCCATCATCTGCTCGGTCTACCTCCCTAGATATATCTGGCTCGCGGTAGGAGGCCTATCTTCGTTGACGAAGGAACGCTGCAAGGTCCTTAAAGATAGAAACGTAACCCTCTTCCCGGATCTAGGGGGCTTCGAGAAATGGACGAAAAAAGCAGCTGCTTTGGAGTCTATTGGCTTATTCACCGTCTCTGATCTGCTGGAACGGATTTCCAGCAGGGACCAGAAGGAAGAGGGGCTGGATATTGCAGACTTCCTGTTGAGACTTCCTCCTGTAAGGTGAAGCAGCTTAGTTCAAAGAGATGCCCCCAAATTATTCCACCCCAAATTCATTGTGGAACCGATTAAAGAATTGAGTAAAGGTGAGATTGTGCAAAGATTAAGGCTGGTTTAGCTAGTTTCTTCCAACTCGTAATCTACGCTTCAACTCAAAGTCTTCCAGTTCAAGTGCTTCAAAGGTTGATATTTCATCCTCTTCAACAGCTTGAGCTTTCCTGAATTCCCAATAGGGGTTGTAAAATCCTTTTTGTAACCATATGGTAACGTATTGAGTGTCTTCCTCAAACCTATACCTAATTTTCTCTACAAAAAAATGTTTCACTTTGAGATAAGCCGAGAAAAAGGGAATCTCGATCTCCTCTCCTGCTCTAGGGATGACAGGCAAACAATCTACTTCCATGTCTAAGACCTTCTTGTCCCATCCCCGCAGGTAAAACTCATAACGCACCTTGGAGAGGGTGAATACCGGCTTTGTCTCATAGTCTAGTACTAGGTCATTGTACACCTCCTCAAGGAACTTCCTTACCTTGCCGGATTTAAGCCCTGAAGTTTGACAAAGCTCCTTCAGGGAAGGCATCGGCTGGTTCTCATCATAGAAGAAATCCTTTTCTAAAATGAGCTTAAGCAAATGAGAGTACCGCTTTCCGCTTTCCGATAGGGCAAGGGCTTTTTTCCGCATGGAGGCGATATTCAGTAGCATCTCTTTAGTAGATAGACTATCCTTTTCCATAGTTGATAAATTATAAAGAAAGAAGAATCATGCGCAATAGTTGTTTTGCTATGTTTTGCTTTTTGACTTTAATGAAACTCTAATCGTTAATATGCTGGAAGTGATAGTTGCCAATTGCTTTTGACTCATTGACTATTATTGGTAGTATCTGAGTAGGATTGGAATTGGAAGACTTACTTAACTACCTTTTTTCCTTGCCAAACCTCACTTTCAATATCAAAGAACTACCCAAAATGCCTTTTCCTGAGCTTTCAACGGTTTGCTTTATGCAGATAGCAAAGAAGTTTTCTTAACCGAATCATGAAACTGGATGCCAATGAATCTCTCCTTTAACTAGGGATTACCATTACTTTAGGAGTAGTCTAGACGAAGTCTGATTGGGTGATAAGAAACTTAATAGTTCTCATCATGCAACATAGGTAAATGTCTTCACAGAGACGCAGAATCTAAAGCTTATGCAGCAGCTGCTCGGTCACTCTAACCTGAATACCATCGTGATATACCTACGTAGTGTCGAGGAAATCCACCTTCAGGGTTTGATGAGGCCTGAGTTGTGAGAAGTTAGGCGCTGAGAGAAGAACCATATCATGATTCTCAGGGTAAAAGCGACTATGATCTATGTCATCCCCGCCATCAGGAAACAGTTTACCTATTTCACCCTCTTCTGCTTAGTGCTGATCGGTTGTAAAGAGTCAGAGGTAATCCCTAAGAAGTCACTGGACTTGGTCTTCAGTGAGCATCTCACCCTAGGAAACCCCAGCCATGCTACTACAGAAGTAGACAACACCAACAATTACCTAATGGAGAAACCCCAGTATGCCCTGTCCTACAGCAGAGACAGGGGCACGCCGAACTGGGTGAGCTGGCATATCACTGCGGATTGGCTGGGGAATGCACCCCGGCAGGATGACTTCAGGGCAGACACTTCCCTGCCATCCGGATGGTACCAAGTGGATGAGGACAGCTATCGTGGCAGTGGGTTTGATAGAGGACACAACACTCCCTCCGCTGACAGAACTAAGACCGTTGAAGACAACTCTGCCACTTTCCTGATGACAAACATGATCCCTCAGGCACCTAACAATAACCAACAAACCTGGGCGAGGTTGGAGGACTATACACGTTCCCTGGTGCAAGCGGGCAACGAAGTGTACGTGATCATGGGGAGCTACGGTGCTGGCGGCACAGGCAGTAATGGCAGGGTGACCACCCTAGACAACGGAAGGGTCACCGTTCCCAGCCAGAATTTGGAAGGTAGTCGTGGTATTGCCGGAAGGCACAGATGACGTGAATAGAGTCACCGCGAGCACGAGGGTGATTGCGGTGAATACCCCGAACATCAACTCCGTCAACTCCTCCTGGTCTACTTACAGGACTACTGTGGATGCAATCGAAGCAGCTACGGGGTATGACCTACTCGCAAATCTGCCGGACAGCATAGAATCCGCTCTTGAGGCAAAGACGGATACCGGTCCCACGCAGTAATCCCGAATCATTCTTATGATACAGACATTAGAGAAGATACAGCAAGCAGCACAAGGCCTTTACATGCTAAGTGAGACGGACGCTCCTTTTGAACCCGTAGATCTTGGGCAGCAATCAAGCGAAGAGTTTAACCGTGAACGGCTGCTTTCGCATTTAGGTAAACCTATGGACTCTCCGGTGGAGGAGCAGGAGCTAACCTACTTCTTGCGCAACATGACCAAGGTGCGCGAAGGAGCCAACGCTGAGAAGCAAGAGGAGATTGAGCGATTTCAGCAGCTTCAGAACGAGTTGCTCAAACTTACAGGGGTGAAGGTATACCGCATCGGCCGGACGCAGATCGAAGCGTATGTGCTGGGTTGGACACCAGAGCAACATCTGGCGGGGTTGAAGACCCGACAGGTAGAGACCTGATCAAAGTGCAACCGCAAACGGGCTAGTGTTTCAACCATTCGACCGCGGGCTCCATCTCGGAGAAGCTTTCAAATTGAATGGGGAGCACGTTGTTGTTGAACACCTTCCGGACTACGTGTTCCCGGAAAACGCTGGAGGAGATGACGCGGGCGACCTTCTGCACCCGCGTGGTCGCCAGGTCCTGTACGAACTGGGAAATGATTGGCGCGAATACTTCCTCCCGCACATCCACCTGCGTCTCCCTTGCGTCGAAAAGGAGCCGCTTGATGTCATAGTTCCGGGAGTGCTCCACGATCACGTCGAACGAGCGGCTGATCTCAGGTAGGAGGATGTCGCTCACCGGGGGCATGGTGACAGACAGGATGTCCGTGCTGGGATCGAAATCAAGGATTAGGAATCCGCTGTTATAGATGATCATGGAGGTGTGTCTGATTCAATCTCCAAACGGCACCTGAGCCGTGTTCGTTACAGGGTGTTGTAGACGGTGGGTATCTCAGAGAGCCTGGTGGTATAGCAAGGGGATCTTCGCTCGCATTTCAGCTGCCAGGATGGGTCAAACCCCTGCGTCGCGACTTTTACTGCATTTCTCCCGTACCGGGCATTGAGCCTATCCAAGGTTTCCATAATGCTCCCGTGTTTCTCCCTGTTTACCTTGTCCAGCAGATCTAGCTGTATCCGGTCTTCCGGCACGATCTCCGTCAGGATTACCCCAGTCTTCTTGTACCTATAGCCTGGGCGGTAGATAGACTTCAGGGCGAGTGACGCGTAGTGGATCAGCTCCATATCCGAGTTGGTGGCGACCGGTAGGGTAATGGTCCGGCTATTGTTGTACTGAAGGTCCCTTTCCGAGAAGTAGTTCGTCTGGATGAACACGGTCATCACTCTGGCGCAACTCCCCTGCTGCCTTAGTTTTTTGGCGCACTTGGCCGCGTAGTTTGCGGTAGCTTCTTGTATCTGAGAATACTCCGTCAGCCGTTCACCGAAGCCACGTGAGGTGCAGATTCCTTTCTTCGGAGGTGCGAGTTCGTCCAGCTCCAGGCAGCTTTCCCCTCGGAGTTCCTTCACGAGTCTCAGCCCAACGACCGCCATATGCTTCTTCACCCAAGAGTCATTCTTCTGGGTAAAATCATACCCGTTGTTCACCCCGTGCCGGCGGAGCAGCTTCGTGTATTGCCGTCCCACTCCCCACACGTCCTCAATGCTGGTCGCTTTTAGTGCTTCTGAGAGGTGGTAGGGATCGGTGAGTACTGATACTCCCTTCGCTTTGGCGGACTTCTTAGCGAGTCTGTTTGCTACCTTGGCGAGTGCTTTTGTCGGGGCAACACCCAAACTGACGGGAATGCCGGTCCACTGATAAACAATGTTCTTTATCTCCCAGCAGTACTGGTGCAGGTCTTTCTTGTAGAAGTTCCCTAAATCTAGGAATGACTCGTCTATGGAGTACACCTCAATATTCGGCGTGAACATTGCTAGTGTAGCCATCACCCTACTGGACATGTCGCCATAGAGCACGTAGTTGGAGGAGAACGCGTGCACCTCGTCTATCTCCACCAGATCCCTGATCTGAAAGTACGGGGTACCCATCTGGATGCCCAGCGCCTTCGCCTCGTTGCTGCGGGCGATCACGCACCCATCGTTGTTGGAGAGCACCACCACGGGTTTGCCGTTCAGCCCCGGTTGGAAGACCCGCTCGCAAGAGGCGTAGAAGTTGTTGCAGTCGCAGAGTCCGAAGAGCGTGGTCATCGCTTCTCCGGTTTTTGCAGGACCCAGACGATCACGCCCCAGACCCGCATCTCCATCTCCTCGGTGACCTCGATGCGGGGGTACACCGGGTTGGCGGGTTCCAGGTACACCTTCCCTTTTATCTGACGGAACGTCTTCACGGTGAACTCCCCCTCTAGGAAGCACACCACCGGGAAACCGTCACGCGGTTTGAGGGACTTGTCGATTACCAGCAGGTTCCCCTCGTGAATGTTGGCGTCCTGCATGGAGTTGCCCTTTACCCTCATCAGGAAGGTGGAGGTAGGGTTCTGGACCAGATAGGTACTTAGGTCTATCCGGTCTTCCAGGTAATCGTCGGCTGGGGAGGGGAACCCTGCGCTGATGTAGGAAGCGTACAGGGGCACTTCTAGTCCTTCCAGTATCTCAACTGGACAGAGTTCCAGGACAGAGGAATCGATGGGTATTATCTTTGCGCAGCTCATATCAACACCTTCGTAGAATCACTAATACTAAAAAAGTTAGTAATTACGCAAAACTATATACAATAGGTGAATGTTTGTGCCTACTTTTCTAATAATGTTGGTAAATTGTGTTGATAACCCCAAATATGTTAGTAACTATTCTGGTAGAAGGAGCAGCGGTTAAGGAAGGGATATGCTGAACCCAGCTTCAGAGAGCACGGTGTTCAGCAGCCCGATGAACACGGGGAAGTCATGCGGGTAAGCGTTTGATCCGTACGCTTTGAGGTTGACACCGGTTCCCTTCGTCCTGAGTTCCCACTGAATGCCGTCGCAGACATCGGTCAGGTACTCCTTCTCCCAAGCGCATCCTGAGAGAAACGACAGCAGCGGGTTCCAGCTTTCGCCTTTCAGTTGCACGGTCAGCATGTCCTCCGGGGTGGGTGGCATGGGATACTCCGAAGTGTGACACAGCAGCACCCTTTTGTTGTAGCGTACCCAATAGTTGGTGGCGTAGTACCCACCCATGCTGAATTCGAAGATCATAGCTGTTGGTCTGTTTTCCGGAAGTTGTATGGTGTCATGTACTACCAGTTAGTCCCAGCACCCAATGTTCTCAAACTTCAAGGTCTCTTGCTTGCATTTGGGGCAATGCCACTGCGTTTCACCCTCCAGGTAATGTGAGAAAGCGGGTTCACCAGACACTTCTTCTTCCTGCTCGTTGAGCTGTGGATTATAGAACTTCATCTTCCTGCGGCAGCTTGGGCATTTAGAATAGCTCCTGCTTGCTTCTTTTCCTTCCACGATGCCGCATGTGTCGCAGTATGCCGGTTCGCAGAAGTGACCTGTTTCGAAATAAATGAACCCGATCCCGCGAAAGATCTGCTTGGAGGTTAACCCACAGGGACAAACTGCTATGATGATATCACCCATGCAAACGTATAAGTATAGGAACCCCAAGGTGCCAATAAGTAGGAGAAGTAGGCTTCAAGGTACAATATCCATTTTTACAGGAAAGCTTGAGTACAGGAAAAGGACCTATTTACTTGTCTAGAGTAGAGAAATCACTATTGAGCTTGTAAAAAAACATTCCTCCCCTCTTGCCACCAGCTACTATGGTCCTGCTCTCGGGTTCGTAATTCAGCCGGTTGATTCCTTCATCATGGAAGAGACTCAAGATCAAGCGTCCGCTGTCCAGCTCCCAAAGCCGGATCGTGCCGTCATGGCTGCCGCTGATCAGGATTCCCCCGGCAACCTGCAGCCCCGTAATGGTCTTGGTATGCCCCCAGAAACTCTGCAAGGCCTTGCCTGACTCCAAGTCCCAGCTGATGATGCTATTGCTATAGCCAGCGTCTGCCTTGAACCTTTTCGCGAAACCCCTTCCGGCACTTACCAGCAGCCCACCTGAGATGTTGAAACACGTGCTTCCGCGGACATGCCCATCCATCCCGAAGCCCATATATTTGTGCCGGAGCAGGCCTTTCGATAAGTCCCAGCTCCTTAGGGTATCATGTTTGGGAGAAGAGGAGGCGGTCACTAAGGTGTCACCGATGATAGCCATCTGAAAGGGGCTATAATCCTTAGCTTCGATTACCTTTAGCTCTTTCCCGGTTTCCGGATCCAAGACCTTTATTGAATCGTGATTACTGCTGACGAGCATCCCCGGGGCGGAGGCGAGGCGAGTGAACCTGGAGTCTTCGGGGAGAACCCGCAGTTCTTTCCCGGTGGCCAGGTCCCAGCCCCGGATAGGTGAATCATAGTCAGCGCTGTAGAGTACCCCATCTGCGATGGCGGCGGCAGTCACCCCGCCCTCATGCCCTTCAAATTGTTGCAACTGCTTCCCTGTAGCAAGGTTCCAGCTCCTGAGAGTGCCGTCCTCGCTGCCGCTGACTACCAAACCACCGTAAACAGAGAGCGTTTTGATAGGGGCCATGTGCCCTTTGAACACCTTCAGGGGTTTGCCCGTCGCCAAGTCCCAGCTCCTCACTGTGGCATCTTTGCTTGCGGTGACAACTATCCCTCCGATAATTTCCAACCTCCTGATGGAATCAACATGACCCGTAGGGACGTTTTTATCCCCACCGCTCTCCAGGTCCCAGCATTTTACCGCACCCGCCCAGTCCCCGCTCACCAGCAGCCTGCCGGAGACCGTATGGGCGGCCACTCCGGAGCTGTGGCCCAAGAAGATACGCAGCTGCTCCCCGGTCAGGATGTTCCAGTTCCTCAGCGTGCCGTCCTCGCTGCAACTCACGACAGTGTCTCTGTACAAGGCAATCCCTAATACTTTACCTGAATGGCCCTTGAACACCTGGAGGGGTTTGCCCTGCTTAATATCCCAACTCCGGAGCGTACCGTCCTCACTGCCGCTGAGCAGGATATCTCCATAAACGGCTAGGCATGTGATTTTATCGGTGTGTCCCTTAAGGGTGAAAAGGTGCCTACCCGTCCTCATTTCCCACCCCCAAATGCTATAGTCTTGATAATGCTCGTTGTTGGCCAGCAAAATGTCACCTACGATTTGAAGGTGGTTGATTGTCCCAGTGTATCCGGTAAAAGAAACCAATTCCTCACCGGAGGCCAGAATCCAGCTCTTGATGGGGCCATCATTGATACCTGCCACCACTACGTTCCCCGACACCGCCATACTGGTGATGTAATTATCTAGCTCTCCAAAGGAATGCAGCACCTTGCCGGTCCGTATATCCCTGCTTTTGAGGGTACCTACCATTTTGCCCCTGTTTCTATCGTAGCCTCCGGAGCCGCTGACCAGCACATCCCCCACCACCTCCAAGTACCGGTGTATGCCCGATTGGTCGGTTATGGTTTCAACGGCCTTCCTTTTGGCCAAGTCCCAGATCCTGATGGTGCCGTCCCAACTGCTGCTTGCCAGGATGCTGCCTGCCACCACCAGGTCCTCCAGGTACTGCGTGTGACCGGCAAGGGAGAAAAGGAGCTTGCCGCTATCCCTTTCCATCACCTGTATCTTGCCGCTGTAGAAGCCTATGATGTTTTTATCTTCCCAAAGGATTAGCTTCTGGATCCCGGACCCTAGCTCCACGGTGTAAAAGGCATTACCTATCGGGTTCAGGTCCGTTTTGAGAGGAACGCAGAGGCTGTGGCGGAGGTCTTCCTCCAGGGCCTGCCGGAAATCCCTGGGCAGGATCTCCCAGTGCAGCCGGAGCCGCTGGTGAAGCTGCAAGGGGAGGTTGCCCTTATCTATGGCCAAGGCCTGGTAGGTCATGCTAAGGGAGTCCTTCAGGAGCTCTAGCAAACCCGTCCTCACTTGGAGCAGCAGGAAGTCCTGCCACAGGCTCCGGATGTCGGTATTCTCGAGCTTTGCCTTCAGCCAACGGTAGTCGGAGAGTAGGTCCGATGCCTTCGAAATGTCCCCTACCCTCACCAGAAACCTGATCAGGAACCGCCAGGAGTAAGCATTGGGCAGGTGATGGGGATCAGTCAGTAATTTCTGGAGCAGTCTTTTCAGGGGCTCCCTGTCCTTTCCCAGGGCACCTCTAAAATATTGCTGTAGCGCATGGTGGACGGTCACCTCACCTTTATGCCCATCATACTCCAACAAGGAATACCCCGTCCACTCCTCCAGAAGGCTTCTCCCCTTGTCTGGGGCAATTCCCCAGAGGGCATAGATGGTTTCCTCCGGGATGGGCTGCCCCGTGGGGAAAGCGGCCAGTTCCATGCGCCGCCTCCTTTGTTCCTCAGGGAGTAGGCCCAGGATGGCAGCCATGCAAACCTGGATGCTTTCCGGGCGATTCAGGGTTTTCCTATCTGAACCTAGGGTGTTTGCGCTTTTCTCAATCCTCTCCAACAGCTCCCCTTGCGCCTGCCGTACGGAGCCGAAGTTTTGCGCTTGGGCCAGGGCCATTCTGTGCAGGAGGTGCAGAAGCAAGGGAGTACCCTTCGCCCATTCCGCCAATTTCCTCGATAGGAAGGGATCCCCATGGCCCGATTCTACCCCCAGCATGCGGAACGCTTCTCTTTCCTCCATGGGGCCTATTTCGAAGCTTGTGGCTTTCTCCTCATGATAGTTTCTGGCACTCGTTAAGTGCAGCGTGCCCGGACCGGTGCTCAACACTTTGACATTTCTACCCACGAATCCCATGAATATACTAAGCTGTCGGGCTTGGAGGACGTTGTCCACCACCAGCAGGCGACCCTGGTCTGAAGAAGGGGAAATCTCACTGGCGAAGTTATACAGGGTTTCCCCTAAGTCTTCAATGGACGCTTCTTCCCCTATCAGTTGGCTGTAGAGGCTTCTGACCTCCTGCAGGTCATCCCCGTTCTTGCTTAAGCTGAGCCATAGGATCCCATCGTAGAAATGGTCACGTATATCACGGTCATGGCATAAAGCGGCTGCCAGGGTCGTCTTGCCATCCCCCTCCTCCCCTTCCAGCCGCAGGTAGAATGGGTCCCTATCTCCTGACTGCAGCAGTTTGCGCTTGACCTTTTCGTAAATCGCAGGCCGGTGCACGTATCCATCGGGGAGGCTCGGGGCCAGGTTCAGAAACTTATCCAGGGTGCAGTGGCTATACAGGTCCTCCATGAAGCTTTCCCATTCCTGCTCCAGGTCATATACATGTAGGTTTGCCAGTGCAGGTGGCAGGATATAAGCCTCCAACCCTTTATTCGGCACTCCTTTCACTAGGAAGACTCTGGGGTTCACATAGTAAGAGGGTTCAAGGATATGGGCCAGGGAAGGAAGTTGGAGTAATGCTGGGGTGATAATGACCACCATGCACTCCGCCTCTCTTGATCCGTCAAACGCCCAGTTGGAATCCGTTTCATACCCCATCCCAGTTCTGAACCTATAATACTTCAATTGGCTGCCTTTTTCGTCTGCCAAGAGCCTGCGCTGGAGCCTCTCCGCGAAGCTCACCCCATCGGTCCTAGAGTACGAGAGGAACACGTTATAAGGTTTTTCATCCATAGGCAGGAGAATTAAGGTTCCAGAGAGGTGTTTAATCAAGGCCGAGTGGTGGACGCAGGCAGCTGATCACTGAATCCCTCTTGTATACGCTCAATGGGATTTACTTGGTGCTTGCCAGGTGACTTTGGGCTTAGATCCAATTGCAACATGTCCAATTGCAACAGGTCCCATGTGGTTGTTCTGTTAGGCCTACTTGACCATTGCTTCTGAAAAGCTTGGTTTTGCTCAAGGGGAGGGAGCTTCCTCTTTTTTCTGGCGATAATTGAACTTCTAGGAATCGGTGAAGGTGCCTTCTTTAATGATATACTCCTCCTTGAATCGCAGAATGCAAAGCAAGCAGCCTGTCATAGACTACTGGCACTCCAGCGAATCTAGTTTCTGAGTGCTTTTAGGTAGGTTTTTCCAATGGTGGTTCTCCCTCTTTATCAATTGAATTACATACTTATAGGCGGGGGCTGGCCGCTTATTCCTTGCTGCTAAAAGGGAGGAAACCTCTTCAAGTCCCCTGGGAGGTCCAAAGGGGAATGGATCGATTGTAATTCAAGTCGTTGAATGGCTGGTTATCTTTGCATCAAACAGGCAGGTAACACTACCCAACCGTAGTATTGCCTGCCTGTATTCCCTTTCGTATGCCATTGACCTAAGTCACTGCAAAAGCTGAAGATCCGCCGATTACCTGATAAGGACGACTTTACGGTAGAAGGCTTTGCCAGCGCCGGTGATCAGCCGAACCAGGTAAACCCCTGGTTTCTGACCCTCCGCCTTCCAAGCATAGGAGCGAGGGCCGGACTCCTCCTCACCCTCATACACCCTTGCGACCACCAACCCTTGTTCGTTATATACCTTCAGACTGATCCAACCCCGGTCGGCCAACAGGAAATGCAGGGTCACCATTTCGGTAAAAGGGTTAGGGTCAGCCTTCAGGAAGGTGTCCCCATTTGCCTGGGCCTCTGCCAGGATACCGGTATCCGCCAAGACGGAAGGAGCGATGGGGGCCAACGTTCCGGAACTTCCGACCTTGACCACCCAGAAGTCGTTTCCACCCCGGCTTCCCTCGGTCCTGTCCCCGCTGATGCCGGAAGCGGAACGCCCTCCCAGTAAATACCCTCCATCGGACGTCTGCAGGGCCGCTTTCGTTTGGTCGGTGCCTGAGCCTCCGAACCGCTTGTCCCACTGCTTGGCGCCGGTGCTGCTCAATTTCACCGCCCAATAGTCATATCCGCCCTGGCTGGCCTGCGTCTTATCCCCGCTGATCCCCGAGGAGGAGGTCCCGGCCAGCAGGTAGCCCCCGTCGCTGGTGGCAACCACGTCGTTCAGGAATTCCTCGGCCGTACCGCCGAACCGCCGGTCCCAAAGCTTTGTGCCCGTGCTGCTGACTTTCACGACCCAGAGATCGTTCAATCCCCGTCCCGCCTCCGTCTTGTCCCCCCCCGCGCCGGACTTTGAGTTCCCGGCCAGCAGGAAGCTGCCATCACTCGCCCTTGCCAGGCCAAACAGGTTGTCGTCCGCCGATCCCCCGAACCGTTTGTCCCACAGCTTGGTGCCCGTGCCGCCGATCTTCACGACCCAATAGTCCGTCAGGCCCTGGCTGGCCTGTGTCCTGTCCCCGCTAATGCCGGAGGAGGAGCGCCCTCCCAACAGAAACCCCCCATCTGAGGTAGTAACGGCTTTCTCCAGGTAATCACTAGCTGAGCCGCCGAACCGTTTGTCCCATAACTTGGTGCCCGTGCCGCTCACCTTCACCACCCAGAAGTCCTGTCCTCCCTGGCTCGCCTGCGTCCTGTCGCCGCTGATCCCTGAGGAGGAGGTCCCGGCCAGCAGGTATGCCCCGTCGCTGGTCAACAGAACCGTGTTCAGGTAATCATCCGCCGAGCCGCCGAACCGCCTGTCCCACTGCTTCACCCCGGTGCTGCTGACTTTCACGATCCAGTAATCATATCCGCCTTGGCTGCCCTGTGTCCGGTCACCCCCTATCCCTGACCTGGATTGCCCTCCCAACAGGTAGCCCCCATCGCTGGTCTGGACAATGGAATACAGGTTGTCCTCGGCCGAGCC
Source organism: Rufibacter roseolus (assembly GCF_017916365.1). Taxonomy (GTDB): domain Bacteria; phylum Bacteroidota; class Bacteroidia; order Cytophagales; family Hymenobacteraceae; genus Nibribacter; species Nibribacter roseolus. The sequence goes on along the minus strand of NZ_JAFMSU010000004.1, from coordinate 8,452 downwards.
GCCGAATCGCTTGTCCCATGCTTTGGCGCCCGTGCTGCCGGTCTTCACGATCCAGAAATCCGTCAGGCCTTGGCTCGCTTGGGTTCTGTCCCCGCTGATGCCTGAGGAGGAAAATCCCCCCAACAGGTAGCCCCCGTCACTGGTCTTGACGGCGGCGGTGAAATCATCACTGGCCGAGCCCCCGAACCTTCTGTTCCAGGTGCTGAGCGCCTGTACCGTGATTGACCGCGGAGCTGAGGTCGTCATACTGCCCAAGTTATCTATAGCCCTGGCTGTAATAGAATAACTTCCGGCTGCCACTCCTGTCCAGCTAAAGGAATAGGGGGAGGTCAGGTCTTCCCCCAGCTTGGTGGCTCCCTGGTAGAACTCAACCTTGGCCACGCTGCCCCCCGCATCGGCTGCCGTGGCCGCGAGGCTGACGGTGGCTGGGGCGGTGAAGACCGCCCCGCTTGCCGGGGAGGTAAGGCTCACGGTGGGCGGGGTGTTCCCGTCCGATAGGGTGATGGTGTAGTCCTCGGCCTCGCCCCAGGTCATGGGGGAACACGACTGGTTGCCGGTAATCACGGGGTCCCAGTTGCTTCTCACCCTCATCCGGGTAGTGCCCAGGGCTGCCGTGGCCGGGATGGGAATGGAGGCCGTGAACTGGTTTGTCCCGGTAGTAGGCGAGGCGTACACAAACTCACCCGGGTCATCGAAATCCCTATCCCTGTTGTAGTCGATCCATACCCCGAAATATTCAGGGTAATCCGTTCCCTGCATGCTGAGGGGATAGCTCTGGCCGCGGAGGACGGTCGTGGTGAGGGTGCCGGAAGGAGGGTAATTTATGTACCCTGGGGCAGTCCCGCTGCCACAGCCGGAATTGTTGTTCACCAGCGTGTGGAAGCTGAAGTTATTCACCAGGGTGGCGAAACTCACGCATCCGTCCGTATAGACGGGAACACAGTAGTCTGCCACCTTTATGGAAACAGGAAGCGAAGTATTGGAGAGACCAATGTTGTCAGTAGCTTTGGCGGTAAGCGCGTAGTCTCCAAGGGGCACGCCTGCCCAGCTGTAGGAGTAAGGGGCAGTCAGGTCTTCCCCCAGCCTGGTGCCACCACTAAAGAACTCCACTTTACTGATACTGCCCCCAGCATCGGCCGCGTTGGCCGTGATGGTGATGGTGGCCGGGGCACTGAAGACCGCTCCGTTCGCCGGTGAGGTAAGGCTCACGGTGGGAGGAGCGTCATTCACCAGCAAGTCAGACTCCCACAATCCTCTGCCGTAGGTGGCCGCCCTTAGACGGCTGGTGCTGTAGTGGATTTCCAACTCATTGACCACCACGTTCGGTAACCCAGAGTCGAATACCTGCCAATCCTGCATCCCCGGGTGCCGCACAAACACCCCTACATCATTCCCCAGGTACAAAACCCCGGTATTCTTATCATATTCGATCGTATTAGCTGGAAGATTGGGCAGGGTACCGGATATGTTCACCCAGGTTGCCCCCCCGTTATCGGTCCTGAATACCTTTGCTCCGGAAGTGTAGCCGGAAAAAGTAATCCAGACGATCTGTGGGTTAGAAGGATGTATTTCAATGGAAGTCAGGGTTTCGCTCGAGGGCAGGTTAAGGGAACCCCAGCTCCCTCCGCCGGTGGTAGTTTTGTAAAGGAAGTAGTCGCTGCCAGCGTATATTGTTTGGGTATTACTAGGGGCTACTGCTAGGGTTGTAAGAAACCTATTAGGGCTCAAGGAAGAGGAAATCTTCGCCCAGTTTGCCCCTCCGTCGATGGTTTTGTAAACATCGTTTCCTGACCCTGAATACAAGGTTTGGGGATTGACGGGGTCTATTACGTAGGGCGTCACCCAAGCCGAGAAATCACGGCCTTGGGGAAGACCCGCCGAAATACTGGTGAAGCTGGCCCCTCCATCCGTAGATTTCATGATGGTCCCATTCTGCAGGCAACCGTACATGATGCTGGGATTGGAATAGTCGATAATCGCCTCCATGCCGTCTCCGCCTATGTTGTCGGTGTAGGTTGAGGAGTTCCTTATCTTGGTGCCATTGTCCTGGGCGCCTGCTATCGTAAGGTTCGGGTTGGTGGCAGAATTACCCATCCGATAGAATTGGGTGATGCCAAGACCGTTGCTCAAATCCGTCCAGGTGACGCCCCCATCTGAGGTCTTGTACAGGCCCCCGTCATTGCACTCATAGAGGGTGCCCGGGTTTAAGGGGTGGAATGCCTGCCAATGTTTGTCCGCATGCACGATGGGCACTCCCGGTCCATCGTTCAAAGACCACATGGAGTTGATAGTCCAACTGCTACCCCCGGTGGTGGATTTCCAAGTGTTCACACCACCCGTATACACCACACTGGCATTGGTGGGGGAAATGGCTAAGCACAGATCATACCAACCCTGTCCACCAGCATCACTTCCATTTTTAGCATAACCAAGCAGATTCAATCCCCCAGTTCCATATGTTAAACTAAAGGAGGCCCCGCTATTGGTAGACGTATAATAGCCGTTAAACCCGCTATTGATGCTGTTACTGCACAGCGCCCCTACGATAGAAGAATTGGCCTTCGTGACCGCCAAGGCTATCCGGTTCATTCCACTGAAGGCGGTTACCTGGGTCCAGGTGTCACCTGTGTCTATTGACCGGTAAATCTGGGCATCCCCGTTGGAGCTGGCATAAATAGTAGATGGGTCGCCAGGCTTGAATACAATTTCCTGGAAGTCACCTGACTGCTCCAGGGCCCAACTCGTGCCGCCGTTTGCAGTTCGGTAAAGACCGTTGGTAGTAGCCGCCACCAGCACAAGCGGGTTCGTGGGGTGAATGATAAGCCCCTTTACCCTCATTTGCTGTGAGATGGTATAACTTAAACCTGTGGTGACCCACGTCGCTCCCCCGTCCGTTGACTTTAAAACCCCCACGGAAAAAGTGGCAATATGGTCCCGATCTCCGGTCGCGATGTACATGATACTGGGGTTGGAGGGGTTGACCGCTATCGCCGAAACCCCCAACACCGGCAAGTTGTCGGTTAAAGGTGTCCAAGAGGTACCTGCGGTCGTTGTCTTCCAGATCCCCCCGGAGGCACTTCCTACCCAGAATATATTAGGGTCAGTAGGATGGAAGGCGATGCAATTGATCCGGCCTACTCCGTTATACCCTCCTGGGGAGGAGGAGGGGCCCAGGGCCACCCACCCCCCCGTGGCGCTCGATTGGGAAACGCTGAGAGACAGGCCGTCGCTTTCCCCCTGGCCCTTCGATTGTTTCCCCTTAAGCGATGGTTGGCTGGCTTCTGGGTGAGCAGCTTTGTATTTCTCCCATTCTTCCGCTACCACCGAAGGGCTAGGGAACACCCCACTCGCCCCAACCCTGGGTTCCCAGAACCACTCCCAGCGCTTGAATTGCTTGTAGCCTTTTCCTTTGGGGACCACGCCTCCTGCAGGGACATTTCCTTTCCAGTAAGTATCAAAAGCGCGTTTCACTTCATGGAAGTTGGGATTCTTTTTATCATTAATATTATTCATCCAAGGTTGCTGCCCAAAGGAATCAACGGATAAAAACAGAAGCAAAAAGAAAATATAGGGGGCTTTATGGGTAAGAATTGGTTTCATATGACCTTAAAATCATGGTGAAAATGGCAGGTGATCTGGGTTTGTCTCTTACACCAAGTGCTTCCCTATTGCCCGTATATATCGGGTTTAGCTACGATATGGGGGATCGGCAGGTATTTTGCCCTACCATTTACCCTATATTTCAACAAGGCCGCTCCTTCGTACTCATTAGGCGCTTTTGCAGGATCCTTCGAAGAGGCACTGGCTTCCTCTTTCCTGCCGTTTTCACCCGGTCCGCCCCGGTACTCGGATGCGATCAAGGTAACTACATCTTTTTTGTATAATTTTAAGTCTCCATACTCCCCTCCCCTTTCCAATCTAATACTCAGGCATTTATCCAAAACCCATAAAGAGTCAAACTTCAGGTTCTTTTCCGTCATTATCTGGACACTCAATTTATAGGTGATCCCACTTCCGCCTCCTCGGACCCCTGAAACCCATTTCTGGGAAGTTGCCTGCAGTACCTCGAAATCCCTATTCTGCAGGCTTACCGTCTTTTGGCTACAGGCAAAAAAAAAAGTACCGTCAGTGTCCTATGGAAGGTCATCATAATTCATCATCTATGGGGCAATACAAAAGGGCTAAGTAAAGCCGTGTGGTCGAAGCGGCTTTAGGGGAAAGGTGGTTTTAAAGGACAGGAAGTAAATCAGTTATCAAGCCGCACTTTGGGGGAAGGCAGTATGGAAGGACAGCTACGGGGGCCGTATTTCAAGTTATTAAAGATAAAAAGTAAAACTCGTAAAAGTATATACCTAAAAATAAGTAATTTATTTATTAGAAAATTTAAATATATGAGGTTCCCCTATGGCTGCAAGGCAACTGAGAGATACAAAACTGATTTTAATTTTGTTTAAAGGTCGCTTTCGTGAAATGTGGTTATGTTCTTCCAACGCTGCACTTCTAAAGATTGGAAGGTGCCTATGGTTAGTAGCTTGTGTTTATAGGATGAAGCATTCGTTAAATAGGAAGGACTTGGCCCGGACACCGAAGTTGCCCATAGAAGGAGAAGTTACTGCCCCTCCTTCTACTACTGGCGTCAGCTTCTTTAACCCCAAGACGACCATAGCCCTTGTAGCTCTGGGTACTTCGCCTAGTGCTATGGACCACTAACAATGGATACGAAGCTCACCCGAAAGAGGACTTCCTTTCACAGCAGATTCCATTCTGGCATTTGCTAGAACTGAAGCGAAAGTAGTCGTAGAAAATGGCGAAGACAAGCGGCAAGCAGGTTATTTGAAGCAGGGATTATTTTGAAGCAAACATGTCTTTCTGCCTGTGGTCCTTTCCCCGACTTTGCGCAGGCAGCCTTCCCCTTCCGGCCAAGCCATAAGCGGCCACCTACTCCTTGACGAACCTATAGGCCTTTTCCTCGTTCTCCCCTGTTCTCAGGACATACACCCCCGGGGCAAGGGCAGAGACGGAGACCCCCTCGCCCTCGCCTTTGAGCACAGGTCTGCCCAGCCCGTCGTAAATAGTGAACCGCAGGTGCCTGCCGAAGCGGAGGTGTCCCGTGGTAGGGTTGGGGAACATGGGCGGGGCTGGTCTTTCCTCCTCGGCGGCAGCCAGTGGGTTGCAGCCTGCGAGCACCTCGTTGGGCCCCTGGCACCCAGGCGCGTTCGAATGGACCTGGTTGCCCCTCATGTTGTCGCGCATAAAGGCGCACATCCAGGGGGCTGAGCAGAAGGAAAGCCTCGGGTTATTGTTGACGGACAGCTGCTCGAGCAGGGCCTGGTCCAGGGAGGGGAAAGAGCCCGCCAAGGTGGCTATGGACCCATTCCGGCTTATAAAGAGGGATTTGAGCTCTTTCAGCCGGTCAAATCCCGAGACCGTCTCCAGTTTGCCGTTATCGGTGATGGACAGGGTCTCTGCCGCCCCGATATTCCTGAACCCGGAGATTTTCACCAGGTTGTCATGGTAGCCGATATTGATGGTGCTGGCATCCACGTCATCGAACCCCGCGATCTCCGCCAGGGCCTCGTTTGAGTTGATAGCCAGGGTCTTGGCCTTGAGGCCATTGAAGCCCGTGACGGCCCTTAGCTTGGGGTTGCGCGAGATGGTGAGGCTACCCCCCTCGGTGAAGCCGCCGTTGAAGCCGGAGATATCCACCAGGGCGGAGTCGCTCCCGATCGCGATGGAGTTGAACTCCTTCAGGCCGTTGAAGCTGGGGATGTCGGCCAGTGACCTGTTGGTGGTGAGCATCATCTCATCCACCTTGCCCAGGCCCTTGAAGCCGGTGATGGTCCTCAGGGCGGGGTTGTTCCCGATGTAAAGGATTGAGCCCTCCCCCTCCTTGGCCGGGTACACCGAGGTCAGGTTGTCGAACCCCGAGATATCGGCCAAGGAGGGGCAGTAGCTTATGGTGAAAAACGTGGTGGTGTTGAAGAGGGGGAAGCCGCGGACGTCCTCCAGGCGCCGGTTGTCGCCGATGTCGACGGTCTTTGCGGAGCGCAGCTTCCAGAAGGAGTGCAGGATGGTCAACCCGGGGTTCCCCCTGATGTTAAGTTGCCCCCCGACGCTGCTCAGGGCCGAGAAATCGTCCACCAGCAGGGAGGAGATCTCATCCATGCCCGATATGGAAAAGTCGCCCCCGACGGTGGCAAGGTTCTCCAAGCCCTCTATGCTCTCGACGCCGGAGAGGGACAGGTGGACGGACCCTGTGACGGAGGTGAGGGATTTGAGGGCGTCCAGGTTGCGGATGCCCCCCGGGGCCCTGCTGCCCTGGATGACCAGGCCAATGACCTCGCAGGTCAGTTTTGGGAAATTGTCCACCTCCTCCTGGGTGGTGAGGACCGGCACGCATTGCTGCCGCTGCTGCCGCGCGCCCGCGCTCAGGCAAAGGACCGCCAACAGAAGGGAGAGTAAGGATCTTTTCATCGGGTACAGGTTGGTTCTTCGGTAATAGGGCAAGCTGTCAGTGATAACGTAGGCTACCCGACCCAAAGGGAGGCAGAGGCCCCTGGTCCTGTACAGCTGAATGACTGCAGGGTGGGCCGCAAACCTCACCGGCAAGGGCTTTACCCGGCTTTGTTTGTTATCCTTTGGGCAAAAGAGTACCAGAAGAGTAGGTAAGCTACAATATATGGAGTAATTTTAAGCTATTATATGATTTTATTAGGCAATAATATGAAAAATCATTTTCTTTTTATGGAGACCACTGCATCTTAATACTTCCTTCAAAAGCCGTCCCGAGAACCAAATAATGGTTTGTTTTGTGGGATGGGCAGCCGGGATGGCTGTTAAGGAATGGAGGCATATATGAGAACAGCACCCAGGGTCCCGAAAACCGGGCGTTTTATGGGACATATAAGTTTGTTTCATTGCTTAAATAACATCACATCCAGTCTGGCCTTTGGAGTCCCAGGCGCGTGCCGCATTTACATTGATTGACAGCAGTATCGAAATAGATTAGTTCTATTTAATGATCCAAAACCAAATATCCATTAAGCAATCATTGGTTTTGCTTTATACCTATTTCACCAACCTGTACACAGAGGTTTCCCCGTCCAGAGAAATGTTAAGGAAGTACACCCCCGGAGCCAATTCAGGCAAATTATCGATAAAAATCACTTTCCTCCCTAACTGTGGCGTTATATCACCTTGGAATACTTTACGGCCATCCACCCCGTAAAGGCTTACGAACCCTTTATTACCAAGGACAGAGGTAACAGACAGCAAGCTGAGGCTTCTCCCAAACGGATTGGGGTACACCGTCAATTCTTTCCCTCTTCTTTGGCTGTGCGACTTCACAGCTATTGTCTTACTGTACTCGTATCTGCCGTCCAAATCCAACTGCTTCAGCCTGTAATAAAGAGTTACAGCTCCTTTTGGGAGGTGGGCATCCATGAAAGTGTATTGCTGCAATTGGCTGCTATTGCCGGAAGCGGGCACCTCCCCGATTGAAATAAATTCCTTTATATCCCCAGAGCGCTCTACCACGAATAACTCGGTCCCTGACTCCGAGGCGGTTGCCCAAGCCAAACTGTTTGCTTCCGCGGATGGCCTGCCCTCGAAGGAGACCCAAGTAACCGGGAGGGGTTCCTCCCCTGGGGCAAATATTTTTACTAGCCAATAATCAGAACCGTAGTCGCTTTCCCCGTCATTTGTCTCTGTTTTGTCCCCCGAAAGGTTGGAGGTAGAGTTCCCCCCAAGGATGAAGCCCCCATCCGAGGCCTGTGCCAAGCCAAAGAGGTTGTCATCAGACATATCCCCCCCTATCGTCTTATCCCAGACTTTGTTGCCGTTTTCGTCCAGCCTCACCACCCAATAGTCGCTTAGTCCCCTACTCGCCTCTGATTTGTCGCCATTGTAACGGGAATAGGAGTACCCGCCCAACAGATAGCCCCCATCCGAAGTCAGGATCAGACTCTGCAGTCTTTCAATCCCATTCCCCCCGATAGTCCTGTCCCAGAGTTTATTGCCATCTCCGTCCAGCCTGATGACCCAGTAGTCACTCAGTCCTTTGCTCGCCTCGGTCTTGTCGCCCGATACGCCGGAGCCGGAGTTAGCGCCTAGAACGTATCCTCCGTCCAGAGTCTGTGCCAAGGCGTAAAGAAATTCCTCATTGCCACTTCCGCCGACAGTCCTGTCCCAAAGTTTATTGCCCTCTGAATCCAGCTTCACGACCCAGTAATCGTATCCCCCCCTGGAGCCTGAAGTCTTGTCTCCTGAGATGCTTGTGTTGGAGTATCCCCCCAGCAGGTAGCCTCCATCAGAGGTTTGAATTAGGGATTGTTGAATCTCACTGCCACTCCCCCCGATACTCCTGTCCCAGAGTTTATTGCCATCCCTGTCCAGCCTGACGACCCAGTAGTCATCCAGTCCTTTGCTCGCCTCGGTCTTGTCGCCCGATATG
>NZ_JAFMSU010000003.1 GCF_017916365.1 Rufibacter roseolus | reverse complement strand
TGCGGTCACACGCGGGAGAGTAGGTAGCCGCCAACCCCACCTAAGGCGCCCCCCTTGCGAGAGTAAGGGGGGCGTTCTGCGTTTACAGGGGATCACGGGACGGAGGGGAGTCAATGTCCTTGGAGGTCTTTTCTAATCCTTCTTTAGGTCACCTATGTATTATTAAGTAGGCAGCATATGGTTTACTATCAAGGTTAGTCTTTAGCTCTCCATATTATATAAAGAATAGAAAGCCCTGCTCTTCTAATTGGAAGAGCAGGGCTTCTTTGAGTAGCGTTTATTTATGTTTTTGCAATGTTTTTGACTAAATGGGCAAAAACGATTTTAGACTTCTGAGTAGATCTTGACTTCAAATCTTCTCGACTACCTTATCTTTCCTTAGGATTTTTCAGTCTCTTTTATTTATAAATGGCTTAACTTTAAGTTGTTTTGAGTTGGGCTTTACCTCTTTTGTGTTTTCCTTATAAATATGTTTTTAAAGCTTTTTAAAACCACTCATTGTTATTGCCTCCTTTAGCAAAATTCCTTTTTTCTGGTAAATGTAAAGCTTCGTTTACGACCTGCTTTGGCCAAACTGATGTTAAACTAAGATGGCTTTATAGAGTATTAAACGGAACCTACATTACCCTTTAATACTCTATAAGAGTTTCCTGCTGAATAGATTGATAACACAAAAGCAAAGAGGCGCATCAAATTTGATGCGCCTCTTTGCTTTTGATACAGTATAATTTTGGTCATTCAGGGCTTCCGCCAGTGACTACCTTTAATAAGGTTTCTTCCTGAAGGTGCTTTCTAGCTGCGTCTATTAAGTCCTTAGGAGATAGCGCTTGAATAGATTGGAGTAACTGTGAGTAGAAATCAGGAGATAGGCCCAATAAGATGTTTGATCTGTATTTATCCATCTTATCAAACAGGGTTGCATGGTCAGACAAGAACTTCCCGTTCAAATGTTTCTTAGCAGTTAAGAATTCCTCTTCAGAGACTTCTTCCTGCATGAGAAGATTGATTTCCTTTGAAACCTCTTCAAGGGTTTCTTTGATTTTATCTCCCTTAATATCTGTTCCTATAAAGAACAAAGAATCATGCTCCTTGTGGGAGAGAGAGGAATAGATGCCATAGGTAAAGCCCTTATCCTCTCTGATGTTCTTCATCAGCCTGGAGCCAAAGTATCCGCCAAGGATATGATTGGTCAGGTATAAGGCAGGATACTCAGAGTGAGTGGGCCTAATAGTGGAGTTACCTACCCTAATGGAGGCTTGCATCTGGTTTGCAGTTTTATTTACCAGTAAACCAGTGTGAGGAGAATTGGCCTTAAATGTAGGATTAATGATTTCAGCGCTTGGTGCTCCCTTTAAATTTGTGGAGATGGCTTCAATTCCGGCTTTGTTTATGTCTCCGGTTATGAATATCTCTGAATTAGAAAGGGTATAAGCTGCCCGGTGAAAATCCATCAGGTCCTGAATAGTTAAAGCTGTGATTTCTTCTTCTGAGATGGAGGAGGCATAAGGATGGTCCTGGCCGTAAACGGCTACGGTAAATGCCTCGGTTGCCAGGTAACTGTTCTTCTGCTTATCCACAGAAAGGGTCTGAATGATTCTTTGCTTCATGAGCGCGAATTCATTCTCCGGGAACGAGGGCTGCAGGATGATTTCAAAGGTAAGCGGCAGCAAAAAGGGAAGGAACTTTGACAAACAATACAAAGTCACAGTAGATCTGTCAAAGCCATGGTTAACTTCTAAGGAGGCTCCATAATAATCCACCATATCCGCAATCTCTTTTGCTGTGTGGAATTGGGTACCTTCCTTCAACATTTTGGCGGTGAGCGATGCTACCCCAGGTTTGGATTGGAACCACTTACCCGCCTTAAAAACGAATTCAACCCGTACTACAGGTTGAATGTTGTTCTCGAAGATATGAAGTCGGGCTCCTGAAGGGGTGATTTGAACTTCTGGAGCAATAGATAGATCTGTAGTAAGCTCAGCAATAGCTGGTGCTACTGTACGGTTTATAAGCATAATTTATTGTTCTGCTGGCTCGTCTAATCTGAAATGCAACGAGAAACGGAAAGTTTGGGCTAATGGGTTGTTCTGTTCATTAGGGATCATGTAAGCCCCATCAAAGCCAAATTTCTGGTAACGGATACCCAAACCCATGGTAAAGTACTGGCGACCGCCTTTTAACTCATTCTCGAAGAAATAACCAGCACGGGCCGCAAACATGTTGTCGTACCAGTACTCAAGACCGGTAGAAAGGGTGATTTCCTTTAATTCCTCACTTCCGCCCCCTGGAGCATCGGTGAAGGACTTGAAGATACCAGAGAAGACGTTGGTTTGGTCATTGGCCCCAGGATCATCAGACTGAGTGTAAGGCACCAGAAGCTTGTTACCGTCTACCGCCAAAGTAAGTTTGTTGTAGGGGTCAAGTTCCATGGTGAAAGCTGTACCCAGTCTCAGGTTAGTAGGCAAAAAGTCTTTTCTACCAGCTGTGGTGTAAGATATTTTCGCCCCGATGTTGGAGACATTAGCACCTAAGGCCAAATTGTAGTTTTTGCCGCCCAAAGCCAGGTCTTTGGTGTAATACATACCTAAATCAACGGCTACCGAGTTGCCCGGCTGAGATTCTCCAATCACGTTTCCGCCGCCGCCCACATTCACGTTACCAGAAAGGTTAGAGTGGATATAACGGGCCCCAACGCCTAAGCTCAGGTTCTCACTTAATTTCTGGCCATAGGCCAAGCTAATAGCATATTCCTTGGGGTTGAAGTTCTGGATGGCATTACCTGATGCATCAGTGAAGTTGAGCTCCCCTAAGTCAAAGTAAAGGAGGGAGGCTGCCAGCGAAGAGTTTGCCGTTACCTTTTTATGCACCGATAGGTTGCTCAAAGACATGTCATTGACAATCTTGGAAAGCCACGGGGTATATGAGAGTGACACGCCTAAATCATCCTCAATAAAGCCAAGTTTAGCGGAGTTCCAGTAGATGGAGTTAGCATCCGGGGAAATGGCCACCCCGGCATCACCCATACCAGCCGAGCGGGCATCTGGAGTTACAGAAAGGAAAGGCACCGCTGTGGTGATAGGTCTGTACTCGGTGCTCTGGCCAATGGTAGTTTGGGCTGAGGCCGTGAGGCCAGACAAAGTGACTAAAAAGAGACCAAAGATGGTGGATCTGAATAGGGTGCAGTTCATGCGGTAGAGTTTGTGGTATCTGGTAGTATTATTTAAGTAAAACTAGCTTTTCATAGCGAGATGTACTAGCTCCATCCTGACGAGAACGTACATTTACCTTGTATATGTATACGCCCTTGGCTAAAACATCATTGCTGTCATCGCGGCCATCCCAGGTAAGGTCAGAGAAGTGGGCATTCCCGTCCCCAAAACCGTGCAAAGATTTAACCAGTTTTCCTGATACGGTAAAAACCTGAATAAGTATATCCAACTCCTCACCCGGACGGTTATGGTCAAAGTGGAAAGTGGTTTTATTCAGGAACGGGTTAGGGATATTGTACACGTGGTCCAAAGCCAGTTTCTCAGAAGAAGCTACAATAAACTCTATTTTGGTAGTGCTGGAGTTATTGTGCGTGTCCCAGGCTTTGAGGGAAAGCGTATGCGGACCAACAGAAACATCCTTCAGGGAATAACGCACTTTCCCCGACTGGTAGGAATCAACATCAGCGGTATAGAACTCATTCAAGATAATAGGCTCAGAGGATTTCTCATCCAGAATGGCGGTGATTTCGTGCCCAATGCCGGCACCCGCCGTGTTGATCCCGTTCTCATCAAATAAATGCGCCAGCAGGGTGGCATCCTTCCCAGTGATTCCTCCAGAGACAAAGGATTCATCGTTCATGAACAACTCCAGCTGAGGCGGGGTATTGTCTGCCGAAACATCTGAATTGGCACCTCCAACCGGCACGATGGTGGCGCCCAGTCCGTCTATGGAAGAAGAGGAGGCATACAGGTGAATACTGCCTTCGCCAAACTGGTAATTGATGTCTTTAGGAATAACCAGGGAAACCTCAAAAGTGCCGTTTTTCACCGTGGCTAAACCGTCATACAAAACGTTGCTGCGATTCATTACCTGGCGTTTGGCGTTCTGATCACCAAGTGTGGTAAGCGTGGCCCGTTTGTCATAGACGGTAATATGGACCTGACCCTGAAAATCAGTGGCGACTTGCTGCTGGCCGTTCCGCACGAAACCTTCCAGTACTACTTTAGACAGGGCCTTAAGCGTATCTGAGGCAGCCGCGTTGAAGGGTTTACCATTCAACTTTGAAAGCACCACCTCCATCTGAGGGTAAGCCAGCCGCATGGCAGGGTCTCCCAATAAGGCAAAATTCCGGTTGTTCACGCCAAAGAGACTCGCGTTCTTGGTCTTGTTTGTGAGTACTCCCAAAGTAGGCATAGAACCATTAGAAAGCGGCGTAAACAGGAAGTTGAAGAAGTTGGTGTTCAGTGCCCGGTTGCCGTCTGAGTACACGGGGCGCGTAGTAGTCAGCAAGCCAATGGCGCCGCCTTCTGGGTGGAATAAAGCAGTCTCTGCGCCCGAATTCCGTCTTGGGTCATCATAGCGGCCAATCTCGCAGGTAGCGGTCAAAAAGAAGGTGAGCTTGTTGGCGTTCTTCCAGGTCTGAATCTCATTGATGGTCAGGATCTGCTCATCGGCGAGGCTTATGGCATTGCCATGGCCCGTGTAATTGGTGACTAATGCGCCTTTCTCAATGGCTTCGCGCAGGGCCTGATTTGTCTCCGGGGAGCGCTGGCCATTAGGCACTGAGATCTGCGGATACAGGTCAAGGTAAATCTTTTGGGGCAGGTACCCAGGATATTTGCGCTCCACAAACTCGGCCAGATAATCAGCATCGTTTAAGTGCTCGTTGGAGTCCCCGTCATCGGCAAGGAAAACAAGGCGTTTCCGCCAGTTGCCTAAAGTCTGGTCGCTTTCATACCGGATGATCTTGTCAATCATCAGATCGGCCTCAATAGAGGTTTTTACCGGCAGGCGGCCGATCCCTACATCCAGCAGGTGGGCAAAAGAGAAATCGTTCTCAGACCATTCGCCTTCCTCGTCATCCAGAAACCCGATGTAGTCATCTGAAGAATAGGAAGTGATAGGGTCCAGCGACTGGCGAGATTCGTAAATGGGAATAAAGTTGGTGTTCTGCTGGATTCTTTTCTTAGGGTCAAAGGAGGCATCGCCCAGCAAGGCCACCTGGATAAGGTCATCACCCTGTTTGGTGCTGCGCTCATACAGCATCTTCAGAAAGTCGCGGAGAGCGGTGATGTCCTGTTTGCCGGAGGAGAATTCTTCGTAGATTCTAGGCAGTTCAATAACCTCTACCTGCAGTCCTGTCTGGGTGCGCCGGTGATTTGCCAGTCGCTGTGCCTGGGTTATGAAACCACTAGGTGTGATGATAACCAAATCTACCTTACTATCTAGATTAAGGCTGTGCAGGTTCTGGTTGGCTACTTTGCCCAGGAAATTGGGGGTGGGGAAGGCAGAGCCCTGAAAGGCGATGTACTCACGGATTTGCTGGCTGTTGGCCGAGAAGCGGGCTGTTCCGTTGCCTATGGAAAGCGCTTGTTTTACCGGTTTCAGCGGATCTGTCACATCCCACACCTGCGCATCGGCAGCTGTCATGCCGCCAACCAGGAAAGTGGTCACAGCATTCTGTTTACTGGCCAAAGACCGGAAATTGGTCTGGTTCCCGTAAAGCTTCAACTGCCGCAGCGCTGATAAGGTAAAATAATTGAGATAGCCTGCCGCCGACGAACTGCTGCCCGGTTGGTAGGTATATGCCACGTTCAACTCATTGTTGTAAGAGAGCGAACTGAGCGGTGGCGAGAAATACAGCACATGGTTCACGCCCTCGGGGTGGTAATTGTAAGAGCCGCGACCGAAGATGGAGTGGGTGCCCAAACTAGTGTTGTTCAACCTCACGGAGAAAGAACTGCTTTCAGGGGAGTTAGCCATCACCGCCGAGGTAAGCCAAACGGTGCTGTTGGGCACCAGATCAGAGGCGGGAATAGCGAAGTTCTGCTGGGTGGTGAAGGAATTGAACTCCTCGCCGTACCACTCCCGGCCTGAGTTGACCATGTTCCGGAGGTCTACTTCATGAAACCAGTGCTCATCATAGGCATTGACCTCGGGGAAAGAACCGGGCACCGAGGCCTGCTGACTTACCCTTAGCCCGGCGGAAGAACCTACGGTTAAATAATAGTAAGTGGTGTCTGTGTACAGGTTGAGGGAATGCACAAACGGCGTCTGGCCGGTAACCTGGTTCTCTGACCAGGTGTGCGGGCCCTGCCCGTAGAAAAGAAGATAGTCGTTGTTGTCAAAGGAACCGTCCTGCTCACCCTCCACCCAGATAGCGTTCTCAACCAGGTCATCATGGCGGGGAGCGGAGTTGGCTTGCGGCAGCATTCCGCCGCCATTGCCGTACAGGCGCAGGTTGCGCGGGTTCAGGTTCTGCAGGTTCACACCCATGGCCTGCAGGGCAGCCCTGTCCAGCTTGTACATGCCGCTGGCGGGCACCCCGATCTTAAACCAATCGCCGGAGGCCAAAACGGAGCGAGAGGCATACGTACGGCGGAGTGGGGTTTGACCGGGAGCTTTTCTGAGGTTGTTGCCGGATGTGTAGCGGTAACTGAACTTGAGCAGTTTCTCCACCGCACCGGTCTGCGGATTCAGCCGGAATGGCTGGAAGGAGACCACTGAGTGCGGGACCCGGTTGGCCGTTCCCGCACTAATGGAAGTCTGTATTTCGGTTTTGAGGCTCTTTTTGGAAAAAGCACGTAATTCTGCCTCGGTCAAGGGGCCAAACTCCAGGGAAGTGAACTCAAAGGAGGTGACCTTGGCGTTGGGGATAGACAGCAGGTAGAACGGAATCTCTTCGCGGTTCAGGAAAGCCGCTTCTTCAAAAACCGGCAGGGCAGCAGAAGCCGTAGTCCCCACGGGCGGAGGACCAGCCGGAGCCGTGCGCCAGGAAATGGTGCGCGTGTCCTGGGTTTGGGCCCAGGCAGAAACGGCAGCCATCCAGAAGCCTGCAGCAAAGAGAAGCTTTCTTACAAGATGCATGTACGCGGGTAAAATAATTACTCCGCAACACAGTCCTTCTTTCATAGGTTCAGCTCAGGAAAACGGAGAAGAACCAGAATGGGGGTGTTCTTTAGTTGGCTGTGAGACGGTAAGAGAATGATTCCATAATCATGTTGGCCAGTAATTTCTTACAAGCCTCCTCTACTTTCTGGGCAGCGGCGGTTTCGTTTTCCGCCTCTAACTGTAAACGAATATGTTTGCCTATTCTTACATCAGAAACCTGCTCCAGGCCTAAATGTTCCAAACCCAACATCACCGCTTTTCCCTGCGGGTCTAACAGTTCTGTGTGGGGCATGATATCTATTTCGGCGGTGAATTTCATAAAGAAGATGATTTATGGAAAAATGATAAAATAATGTACATCGCAAGGTTCAGGGGAACCGCGGTAAAGTTAAGGATTGCCAGGAAAAGAATGGAAAGCCCCATGAAAATAAACCTGATTTGGTTTCCTTTCCAGGCCATATTCTTGAATTTAAGCGCAAACAAGGGCAGCTCGGCAATGAGCAGGTAAGAAAACAGCACCGTAATGCCCAGCAGCACGAAGGGGTTCATGATCAGGAACGACAGCCCGAAGTCATCATTGGCCAGGATAAGCGGCAAAGACATGATGAACAAAGTACAGGCCGGCGTGGGCACGCCAATGAAGGAAGAGATCTGGCGGGTATCAATGTTGAACTTGGCCAGCCTGATGCAGGAGAAAACGGTAATCAGGAAGCCGGCCAAAGGCAGAAAGCTGGGTAAGTCATACCCGCCTTTTTCAATGGCCTGGGCAATCATCTGCACCATGGCGGCGCCGGGCACCACGCCAAAAGAAA
This sequence comes from Rufibacter roseolus, assembly GCF_017916365.1. Lineage (GTDB taxonomy): Bacteria > Bacteroidota > Bacteroidia > Cytophagales > Hymenobacteraceae > Nibribacter > Nibribacter roseolus. Next base: position 1,375,145 of record NZ_JAFMSU010000003.1, on the reverse strand, counting down.
CCATGTCGGCCAGGGAGTCCAGTTGCTTTCCAATCTCGGAATAGGTGTGCAGCACGCGCGCCACCATGCCGTCCATAAAGTCAAGGGCGGCGGCGGCAACTACCCAGGCCGCGGCCGTGGTAAGTTCCTGCTGAAAAACAGATACCAGCGCCAGGCAACCGCAGAACAGGTTGAGGCAGGTGATAAAGTTAGGAATGTGTTTCTTCATGTTTTTGTAAGAGTCTGTTCTGAGCCTGGTTTTCTGAAATTAGCTCAAAAACGGATTGCCGGCTTTTTCCTCCCCAATGGTGGTAGAGGGGCCATGGCCTGGGTATACGGTAACCTCGTCTGGCAGGGAGAATAATTTGGTGCGGATGCTTTGGATGAGCGTGTTGTAATCACCGCCGGGCAAATCAGTGCGGCCTATGCTGCGGTTGAATAAGACGTCGCCGCCTATGAGGTTTTTACTTTCCGGGTGGTAGAACACCACGTGGCCGGGTGCGTGGCCAGGAGTGAACAGCACCTCCAACTCGGTCTCCCCGAAGCGCACGTTTTCGCCCTCTTTCAGGAATTTCTCGGGTAAAACCTCCTGATACTGCGGAAAGCCGTAAGCCGCCGAATATGTGGGCACCGCCCTCAGCACAGACAGGTCTTCTTTATGGATTTCCAGCGGCACGCCATAGGTATCAGCCACGAATTTGTTTCCCAGCACATGGTCAATGTGACAATGGGTGTTCAGCAGGCGCACTACTTTGAGGCCTTGGGTCTGGATGAACTGCTGCAATTCCTGCTGTTCCTGTTTATCGGCGCAGCCTGGGTCAATGATCACGCACTCTTTGGTGTTGTCATACAGTACGTAGGTGTTTTCCTGGAAAGGGTTGAACGTGAAGAATTTTACTTGCAGACCAGTGGCAGCCATGGATTACGTCTTAATTGCAGGCTCTAAGTTACAGATTTCAGCGGCACAAGCCGTACCTTGGGGCATGAATTATGATTATCTGGTAATAGGCCACGGTCTGGCCGGCGCGATTCTGACCTGTTTTCTGGAAAAGAGCGGTAAAACGGTTCTGGTGTTAGATGCCCCCAAAGCGAACTCGGCCTCCCGCGTGGCGGCGGGGCTCATTAACCCCGTGGCCGGGAAACGCTTTGCCAAAAGCTGGCAGGTAGACGCCTTTTTGCCCGCCGCTGCCGCGTTTTACCAGGAGATGGAAGACCGCTACGGGACGGATCTTTTCTTCCGCAAACCCATTTTAAAACTGTTCTCCACGCCAGAGGAGCAGAACAACTGGATGGGCAAGAGCACCGATGCCGCCTGGGACGGCTACATTGAAACTACGCACCTGCAACTCCCGCCCTCTGATTCCGTTCACCAGGAGTTGGGCGGGTTGCTTATCCAACAGGGCGGGTACGTAGCCCTCCGCACCTTTCTGGATGCACGCCAGCAGGACCTGCAGAATCGGGGTTTGTTCAGGTCAGAATCATTTGACTTCTCTCAGCTGGAAATGTTGCCGGAAGGCGTGCGCTACGCCGATGTGCAGGCCCGGAGAATCATCTTCTGCGAGGGTGCCCAGGGAGCCCAGAATCCGTTTTTCAGCTGGCTGCCGTTTTCCCTGAACAAAGGCGAAATTTTAGACATAAATGTGCCAGATTTTGAGGCTTCATATATCTATAATAAAGCCGTTTACGTTGTGCCTTTAGGACAATATCATTACCGGGTAGGAGCCACCTACAATTGGCGCAACCTGGAGGAACAGCTTAGCCCTGAGGCAAGGGAAGAACTTTCCACTAAGGCGCAGGACATCCTGAAGAAACCGTTCACCGTGGAAAAGCAGTATGTTGGGATCAGGCCGGCGGTACGGGACCGGAAACCCCTGGTGGGGCAACACCCCCATCACCCGCAGGTAGGCATTTTCAACGGCATGGGCTCTAAGGGGGTATTGATGGCGCCTTTGCTGGCCCAGCAGTTTATCTCCGCATTGGAGCAGAAAACGCCCTTATGGCCAGAGGTGAATATTGCCCGGTATTTATCGTTATATTTAGCATCTACGCCAAACACATGAGTCAAACCTCTACCCGCTTCTTACATGTTTGCCGGTTACTAGTGCTGCTCCTGGGCATGGGGGCACCCGCGTTTACGTATGGCCAGGCTACCGCCCCAGATGACTTCGGGCAGAACCGCATCCAGTACAAACGCTTCAACTGGCAGTACTACAGCACCCAAAACTTCAACATCTACTTCTCGCAGGACGGCCGCGAACTGGCCCGCCATGCCGCCGAACACGCCGAGCGGGAACTGAAAAGGATTACCTCCCTCATCGGGTACTATCCTTACTCCAAGATCACCATCATCATGTACAACTCTGTCTCAGACATGAAGCAGAGCAACATAGGCCTGATTGATGACCCCTACAAAGGCGGCAACGATGCCCTGTTTGTGAAAAGCAAGATTGAGGTGGCCTTTGAAGGATCGCAGACCGAGCTGAAGCGCCAGATGACGTACCGTATCTCCGAACTGCTGCTCTCAGACATGATGTACGGCGGCAGCCTGAAGGAAGTCATCCAGAGCAATTACCTTTTGCGCCTGCCTGAGTGGTTTGTCTCCGGGGCTGCAGCTTACCTGGCCGAGGGCTGGAGTGTGGAGATGGATGACTACATGCGCGACATGATCCAGAAAACCGGCGGCAAGCGCCCAGATCCTTTGTTCGCTAAAAACCAGCGCGTGACCGGTCAGGCCATCTGGAACTACATCACCGAGCGCCACGGCACCGCAGCCATCCAGAATATCCTCAACCTTACCCGCATCACCCGAGACATTGAGGTAGGGATAGCCAGCAGCCTGAACATGCCCTACAAGCGGTTCACCCGGGACTGGTTCGCTTACTATACCCAGATGAACAACTATGCCGATGCGGCGCTGCCTTCTCCCAGCAAAGAGAACAAGCTTAAGAAATCAAACGCCCGGCAATTCCTGTACTCAGAGCCCGCTATCAGTCCCAGCGGACGGAAACTGGCCTACGTGATCTATGACCGGGGCGCTTACAAAGTGTACGTGCGCAATCTGGGGGCCAAAGGCCAACGCATGGTGTACCGGGGCGGCTACAAAATGCCTAACCAGGCCATTGACCGTACGGTGCCGTTGTTATCCTGGCGGTCAGAGTCACAGTTGGGTATTTCAGATGTGCGGCGCGGAAAACTGCAGCTTAAGTTACAGGATGCAGAAAAGCGGTACGTGCCCGGGGTAGCCACAGTGAAAAACCTGCTGGGCAAAACCAACAATGTGCTGCCCCTCAATGCCTACAGCCAGGTGGCCGGGGTTGATTTCTCCGAGGACGGACAGTTTATGGTGCTCAGCGCAGTGAAAAACGGACAGAGCGACCTCTTCCTGTACCGCAACGGCCGGATCGTGCGCCAACTCACCGATGACATTTTCGATGACCTGGACCCGACTTTCCTGCCCGGCACCAGCAACCGCATTGTGTTCACCTCTAACCGGTACGCCGACTCGCTGCAGTCCAGCCGGGGCAAATTCGCGTCGGTGGCCAATAACTATGATATTTACCTTTTTGACCCCAACAACACGCAAAGCCGCTTCTGGCAGCTGACCTATACACCGTCTAACGAGGTGATGCCCATCGGCCTTTCCGAGGAGGAGATCATGTACCTGGGTGAGGAAACCGGTATCCGGTCGCTTTACCGGCACAACATCAAGACCGGGGTAATTGAGCGGGTTTCCAATTTCCGGCAGAACATCAAAACCTTTGACTACAACGTGAAAACCGGTAACCTCACGTTTGTGGCCAATGACCGGGCCAAGGAATTCCTGTACCATTACCCTAATTCAGCCTTGACGGCGGTAGCGCAGCAGAGTTTCAAAACCAAGCGGCAGGAAGTCCTGGAAGGCCACCTGCAGCGCCGCATTCAGCAGGAAAATGCCCGCGTGGCCGCTGCTTTGGCCGCCAAAGCCGCCGCTGATTCACTTGCAGCACAGCGGGCCGCCCAGATCGCGGCCGGGGTCATAGACACCACCGTGGTAGATTCTGCCGCTACCCAGGCCAAGCCTCCGGTGAAACCCAAGCCCAGGACCATCATGGCCATGAATACGCCAGATTCCCTGGTGCTGAATTATCCCAGACCTTATGACCTGCGCTTCGGGGTGAACAACCTGATCACGTCCATCCACGCCGATCCTTTGCTGGGTTTCGGGTTTGTGATGGAGGTGGGCATGGCCGATCTGTTTGAGGACTACCGCATCAGGGGCGGGGTTTTCGCCCTCACAGACCTGCAGACCACTAACTTCTACGCCGAGTATTCCAACCTGAAGAACCGCTACGATTATAGAATAGGTTACCAGAAACAGAGCGTGTACCAGGCCTCCGGGGCATTTGTCCGCCGCTTGGGCAAACACGAGATCCTTCCGGCATTGAGCTATCCGTTGACCAACGCCCTGAGCGTGAAAGTGCTGCCTCGTTATTCTAACATCAGGTACACCATTATTGAGAACTTCTCTGAGCCAGACGTAGTGATGGACTTTGTGGGCATAGGCGGAGAACTGGTGTTTGATAACTCCGTGGTGACCGGCATGAACATGCGCGAAGGCACGCGCATGAAAGTGGGTATCACCCGCATGTACGGCATTGGGGAAAGCCAGAACGGCTTCGGAAAGTTCTACGTTGATTTCCGGCACTATCAGAAACTACACAAAGAGTTTATCTGGGCCAACCGCTTAAGCTACGGTCACTCTTTTGGGCCTGCGCCTAAGAAGTATGTGATGGGCGGGGTTGATAACTGGATCAACGCCTCTGAAGACAGTGCCATCGCAGACGTTTTTGACAATACCTTTACGCCGGCCGATTACTTCTACCTTGATTTTGCCATGCCGATGCGCGGGTTCAACTACTATGCCCGGAACGGTACCCGGTACGTGCTCTGGAACTCAGAACTGCGCCTGCCTATCTTCCAGTATCTGTTTGAGGGGCCCATCAACTCAGGCTTCTTCCGGAACCTGCAGATGGTTGGTTTCTTTGACGCTGGTACCGCCTACAACCGTGGCAACCCATTCAGCGAGGATAACTCGGTGAATACCCAGCCGGTACCCAGGCCACCGTTTGAGGTCATCGTGCGCAACTTCCGGAATCCGTTTATGTATGGCTACGGGTTTGGCGCACGCACTACCTTGCTGGGCGTCTACGGCCGGTTTGACATGGCCTGGGGTGAACGGAATCTCCGCCGCGAGGGACCTAAGTTCTACTTCTCCATGGGCTATGACTTCTAATCTCTTCCGTTAATAGTCAGAAAGACCGAAGGCCTTTTTGAGGCTGATTTCCTGAAAACACTTCAAAAACAGAAGGCCTCCTTTTAAGCAAAGGGGCCTTCTGTTTGATGGGTAGTTGTCTATTCAAGTGGTTTAAAGACAGGATTGGTCGTAACGTGAACTATGAAATAAAACAACAGGAACCATTCACTTTATATCCATTGATTGACTTTATACTATACTATGCTGTGCACGCATTCCGTCCCCCTTTGAAGGGGGTAGGGGGATGATTTCTCGTGCTGAGCATTGCATTCCCGAGTTTTGTAGGGGCAATCCCTTGTGGTTGCCCTTGGGTGTGGAGCGTCATTGAAGTCTCCGCTCTGTAGAAAAGCAAACGGTTCTTTCAACGGCCTTAGTCATCCCCCTACCCCCTTCAAAGGGGGACGATATGCGTAATGGTTCACTGTTTTGGGTACTATTTAGCGCCCATTTTCTGTAAAACAGGCCTAAAACAGCAATGCCTCCCTGTTTCCAGAGAGGCATTATATCTGTTATCTGACTAATCAGCTTTCTTCAAAAAAAACAGCTTAGGCTTGCACTGCTTGCAGGAGAGACTCAAACAAGAGACGGCCATCGGTGTTGTTCAGTTCTGGGTCTACGGCGCGCTCTGGGTGCGGCATCATCCCGAACACGTTCTTGTTTTTGTTGCTCACGCCGGCAATGTTGAGCAGACTGCCGTTGCAGTTGCAGTACTCATTCACCTCGCCGTTGGCATCGCAGTAGCGGAACATGATCTGGCCATTGTCCTCCAATGCCTTCAGGGTGTCGGCATCGGCGTGGAACCGGCCTTCTCCGTGGGCAATCGGAATTTTGTAGGCTTTGCCGGGCTCTAACAGAGCCGTAGGCAGCGCCTCATTGTTCTCTGGGGTAATGTACACGTTCTGGCAGATGAACTGCTGGCTGGTGTTGCGCAGCAGGGCACCCGGCAACAGGCCGGCCTCGGTCAGGATCTGGAAACCATTGCAGATGCCCCACACGTATCCGCCGGAGTTGGCGAACTTCACCACTTCCTGCATGATAGGGGAGAAACGGGCGATGGCGCCGGAACGCAGATAATCACCATAGGAGAAACCTCCTGGCAGCACTATGAAATCACAGTCCTGCAAATCATGTTCTTTGTGCCACAGCCTGACAACTTCCTTTTGGGTAGTGTGTTGCAAGGCATCAATGACATCCTGGTCGCAGTTGGACCCCGGGAAAACGACAACTCCAAATTTCATGGCGCAAAGATAAAGAAAATACGTGAGCTTCATAAGTTATAAGGCGTCAGAAACCGCAGATAACCAGATAGAGAGAGAATGGTCCTTTTTTCATAAATTTACTTTTCAACTTTTACTTACGTACTATGCTTTTATCCATGACCGGGTTTGGGGCTGCCCACCTAGAGACAGAGGGTTCTATGGTCAGCATTGAGCTGAAATCACTTAACTCAAAATCCCTGGACCTGAGTCTGCGCATCCCGCGGAGCCTGTCAGACAAAGAACTGGAAATCAGAAATCTTATTGGCAAGAGCCTGGTGCGCGGCAAAATCAACCTCAGCATTGAGGTGAGCAGAAACAAAGCCAACGCTACCCGCAGCAGAATCAACACCGATCTTCTCAAACAATACTACCAGGAAATAGAGCAGGCCGCCCAGTCTCTGGGCGCGCAGTCGCCGGACCTGTTCCGCTTGGCCCTGCACATGCCCGACGTTTTGCAGGCAGAATCTGCAGAAGACACCAAAACCGAGGAGATTGCCTGGGAGCAGGTGCTGCCGCTTCTGCAGGAAGCCATTGACAAGTTCAACACCTTCCGGGCCGATGAAGGCAAAGCCCTCACCACCGAGATTGTCTCTTACATTGACCGCATCAGAATTCTCCTGGCCGAGGTAGACAAGCATGACCCATCGCGGGTGGAGAACATTAGGCAGCGCATCCAGGGGCACCTCACGGAGATCAGCTCGTCTGAATCTTTCAACCAGAACCGGTTTGAGCAGGAGATGATCTACTACATTGAGAAACTGGACATTGCCGAGGAGAAAGTGCGCCTGGTGAACCACCTGCATTATTTCACCGAAACCGTCTACCTGCCTGAACCAACCGGTAAGAAACTGGCGTTCATTTCGCAGGAGATAGGCCGTGAGATCAACACCATCGGGTCCAAAGCCAATGACGCCACCATCCAGCATCTGGTGGTGGAAATGAAAGAGGAACTGGAGAAGATCAAAGAGCAACTGAACAACATCCTGTAAGGATTCTGTTTTACGGCCGTTTTCCGCAAAACCAACCCTAAACCGTAGCTTCACATGCTCCAAAAACTACTGGCTGCCTTCTTCCTGCTCCTTCTGGGCATAGGTAACGCAATGGGCCAGGTTCGCACCTGCGGTACCATGGAGCATGTGAAACTGCTGGAGCGGAACAAACCCAATCTGCGGGCGCAACTGCAGCAGCAGGCCAAAGCCGCCGGCGTCGGGGTACGGAACGCCTACGAGAAAAATGTGAAGGGCGGCGTCATCACCATTCCGGTAGTGGTGCACGTGGTTTATAACACCGATGTCCAGAACATTTCAGATACCCAGATCAAGACCCAGCTTGCGGTATTGAACAAAGATTTCCGGCGGCTGAACACCGATGCCGACAAAACGCCCACCGCGTTCAAAGCCGTGGCCGCCGATGCCGAGATTGAGTTCTGCCTGGCCCAGCGCACCCCAGACGGCGAGCCCACCACCGGCATTACCCGCACCAAAACCAGCACTACCACCTTCAAGGTAGACGATGCCATGAAGTTCGCCGCCACCGGCGGAAAAGATGCCTGGAACACGAGCCAATACCTCAACATCTGGATTGTGCGGTTTGCCGCCGACCAATCGGTGCTGGGATATGGCCAATTCCCTAACGCAGGCTCACCTTCTACCGATGGTGTGGTCATTGATTACCGCTATTTCGGGACTACAGGCACGGTGTCAAAGCCTTTCAACCTGGGGCGGACCACTACCCACGAGGTGGGCCACTGGCTCAATCTGTTCCACATCTGGGGCGACGAAGAATGCGGTGATGACCAGGTAGCCGATACGCCTACCCAGGAGGAGGAAAACACCGGCTGCCCTACCTACCCCCACGCCACCTGCAACAACACCAGTGACATGTTCATGAACTACATGGACTATACCAATGACGCTTGCATGAACCTGTTCACCGCCGGACAGAAGAACGTGATGCAGCAGGCGCTGTCTGCTTACCGGCCGGGTATTCTTAGCTCCGCAGGCTGTACCGCAGTGCAGGTGCCGGACCTGGACGCCGCCTTGATAGAAGTGACCTCGCCGGGGAAAGTTCTGTGCGCTACTTCGTTCTCACCCACGGTGGTGCTGCGCAACAAAGGCAACCAAGCGCTCACCTCGGCCCAGATTCAGTACACCATTGACAACGGCCCGGCCCAAACCTATAATTGGACCGGTTCCGTGGCCTCGTTCCAGAATGCCACGGTGACCATTCCGGCCATCACAGCCGCGAAAGGCACACACACCATCACCTACAGCATTACCTCGCGGAACAACGCGGCCACCGATGCCGATGCCGCCAACAATACCATCACTGCTTCCTTCCAGGTGCTGGGCAACGCCTTGCCGCTGCAGGAAAGTTTTGAGAACACCAACTTCGCCCCCACCGGCTGGACCATCAACAACCCCAACGCAGACCTTACCTGGCAACGTACCACTAAAGCCGCCAAGACCGGAACCGCCTCTGCCTACATGCAAAACATCGCCTATGAAGCCAATGGCCTGGTAGATGAACTGGTGTTACCACCGCTGGATCTTTCTTCGCGCAGCGCCCCTAAAATGACTTTCCAGGTGGCCTACTCGCTCTTGTCAGAGGCCGATTTCTCCGATACCCTGGAAGTATGGGCCTCTACTGACTGCGGAAGCACTTACCAGCGCATCTACCAGAAGTTTGGCCAGGACTTAACCACTGCCGTGCCTTTCTTCACCAACGAGGAATTCATCCCTACTGCCTCGCAGTGGCGTTTGGAGACCCTGGACCTGGCAGCCTTCGCGTCGTCTAAAACGGTGCTCCTCAAGTTCCGGCACATCACTGATTTTGAGAACAACCTGTATTTAGACGATGTCAAAGTAGATGGGGTACCGTTAGGTGCCGAGGAAGAGCGGGCGCAGGCGGCCATACAGGTAGCGCCCAACCCAACCGCCGGAGCCGTGTCCATCACCTCGCCGGAAGCCACCATTTCACGCATCCAGGTGTGTGACGCGGTAGGCAAAGTAATCCAGGAAGTAACCTCGCCCAGACACGTGCGCAGCCAGCCTTTGCAACTCTCTCTGCAGCATCAGGCAAACGGTATCTACTTCCTCAAACTCCACACCGACAAAGGCTTGGTAGTGCGTAGGGTGATGCTCCTGCAATAGCCCATAGGAAAAGTTACAAGTAAGAAGCCCCGGCAGTTTCCTGATGAAAAGGAAGCTGCCAGGGCTTTTATATTGGGAAAGATGTGTTGCGAGAGAAGGGCCTTTGATAAACCCGTTTTCACGCTAATTTCTGAAGAAGAGGCCTGAAACGAAGTGTAAGAAAAAGATTATAGCGCTCTGACAAAGTCCTGTATCAGCGCTATGATTTCTTTGAACTTGGTGAGTGGGAGCGTTTCGGGTTTGTCGTTGGGGTGATGGTACTCAGTGGTGGTGCCGCCCAGCGTGTAGAAGAAAAAAGAAGGAACGCCTTTCTCAGAGAAGAAGTAGTGATCTGAGTTGGCGGCTTTGCCCCGGCTTTTGATCTGGGTCAGGTAGCCATGTTGTTGGTTCAGGCGCTGCAAAAGCGAGAACTGTTTAGGGAAAACGCTGCCGTTGACTACCATCAGCCCATCCTCACCGGTACTCATGAGGTCCAGGTTTAATAGAAACTTAATTTGAGGTAGCGGGAAGAGCGGATGCTCGGTGTAAAAGCGGGAGCCTACTAGTCCGGCTTCTTCTCCGGCGAAAGCCATGAACGCGATAGAAAAGTCTGGGGTATTCTGGGGTTGGGCGTAGAAGCGGGCCAGTTCCAGTAGCATGGCCGTGCCGCTCGCATTATCATGCGCGCCGGGGAAATACAGGTCCTTGCCCTGGTGGCCCAGATGGTCATAATGCGTCGTCATTACCACAAAAGAATCTGGCTTTATTTTGCCGGGTACAAACCCAATCACATTCTGGCTTCGGTAATTTGGTTCCAGGCGGGCATCCACGGCGAAGGTTACTTTCTTGGCTTTCCTGGACCAAGCTTTCTCCAGCACTTCCAGCACCGGGAAGGGCAGTTGTTCGCCGCGCACGGTGCCCATGAGCTTCGGACCGGGTTGGCGCACGATGATAGCGGCTACACTTTTGAGCTGGGGTTGGAACGGCTCGGGCAACTCTAGCAAGCCCTGGAAATGGCGCTGTTGTACCACTAGCACTTTGTTGCGCAGGTTATTCGTCAGGAACTGCTGGGCTACGTCCACATCTTGCAGCACCAGGGTATCTATCTCGTAGACTCTGCCTTCGCCGGTTCCGCTGCCTGTGGCGGCATGCGCTATGAAATCAACGCCGGGCACCAGGGCTTTTCCGTCTACCTCCAACCTAAGGCGGTTTTCCAGGATGTTGACAGGAAGGGTAAACGGTTGCTGGTAGCCAGCTGGAAAAGAGCGCAGCCCTATGGCGGCAAACTGCTTTTGCAGATAATCGGCGGCCAGGCTGTCTCCTTTGAAGGCGTAGCCCCGGCCGTGCAGGCTAGGGGAGGAAAGGTCTTGGATGGTCTGCCGGACCCGCGCCATATCCTGGGCATGAGCCTGGAAACAAAATAAGAGAAGCGCAAACGGAAGATAGAGCCAGCGGTGCCGCAGCATAGAATGCATTTTAGGTCTGATTTCCTGAAAATAGCCTATAAACGGCGAGGAACCAAAGCCCAGATTCCCAGCCCGAAGAAACAGCCGATGGTATTGCAAAGGGCATCAAAAGGATCGGCTTGGCGACCCAGGCCCATAGAGCCTTGCAGTACCTCTACAAAGATGCCAAAGAAAACAACCGAGAAGAATGCAATGGTAACAAGACGTCTGCCCAGCAGCACGGCAGGGTCGCGGAGAAACCCGTAAAGGAGGAGAAGCAATTGCACCCCGAATAGAATGGCGTGCACCAGGGAATCAACGGAGATAATGTCCCAGTGGGGATCAGGAGGTAACGCCTGGGCGGGCAGTAAAGTCAATACAAGAATGACTACTGCCCACCCCAGCGCCAGTGCATAATAGATAGAACGCACTGCCATGAGTTTATTAAGCGCCTACCAGCTCGCGGTACGCTCCGGCAGAAAGAAGCTCGGCTACCTCAGATTGGTCACCAACAGACATCTTGATCATCCAGCCATCGCCGTAAGGATCAGAGTTCACCAGCTCAGGGCTGCCATCCAGTTTATCGTTGATTTCCAAAACCTTGCCAGAAAGCGGGCTGAACAAGTCAGAAACGGTTTTAACGGCTTCAACGGTACCAAATACTTCTTCTTTGGCTACGTCTTTGTCTAAGGTGTCAATGTCTACATACACAATGTCACCCAGTTCGCGCTGCGCGAAGTCAGTGATGCCTACGTACGCTACGTCGCCTTCAATCCGGATCCACTCGTGGTCTTTGGTGTATTTCAGCTCCTCAGGGAAGTTCATAAGTAATTAATTTAAGTTCGATTCAAAAATACATTCTTTTTGGCACCTGCCGCAAGCCCCTTGCAGGTTTAAGGCTCGTTTTCCAAAAACGAGCCTTAAACCTGCTCTTAGTCAGATAAACTGAACCGGAGCTGGATACCACCCTCCGTGACGGTGTTGCGGAAAGCGTTGGCCACTTTGGGTTCATTGATGTTCTGCGTGTAGTAGAACTGCAGGTTCAGGCGCTGGCTTACCACATAGTCAATGGTGGGCCGTATCTGCACCTGCTTGGCCCCGGCGGTGGTCAGGTTGTTCTGGTACTCGGCTCCGTTGGCGTCTACGGCAATGGTGCGCTGAATGGTTTCATTGTCTCTGATGGTGAAATCCAGGCGCATGGTGAGCTCATTCTCCAGGGTGCGCTTGCCACCAATCTTAAACGGCAATCTGAAGTTAGTGGCGCTATAGCCAAAGCCCACCACCACGTCTTTGATGCCGTTCTCGGTTACCTGCGCGTTGGTCATGTTCAATAACAGGTTCCTCTGGGTCTTATATTCCAGACGACCGGTCAAGGCGCCTTTGGTCCGGAAGTTGATCCCGATAAGTGGGTTCATGCTCTCGGTGATGGCTACCTGGCTCACAATGTAGTACGGTATCACTTCGCCTTTCTCGTTCGCTTTGTCTGGGAAGCCGGCCGGTTTAAAGCTGTAGTCCAGCGCCGTGCTGAAGTTGGCCACCGTGTACGTAGACTGGTAGGCGTGGTTCAGGGTGAAGGAACTGAAGTACTGCTGGAAGAACGGCAAGGTGGACAAACCGTTGTAGACCACGTTCCAGTTAGGCAGCGGAATGGCATCGAAAGGACCCGTTGGTTTCGCCTTGAAGCCATTAATATCCTTGCCCTGGTAGGCGTTTAGGAACGCCGGGATCAACACATCCTGCGAGTTTACTCCGTACAAGCCTGGCCCAGATTTAGCCGCATTGAGCCTGCTGGCCACCTCGGCCCGGTACCGGATAAAGTTCTCAAATGCCGCTGAACTGTTGCCGGAGCCTCCCTCAAACATGGTCTGCAGTGAGATAAAGGACACGCGGTAAGACCCGGTGGTGAATGGCGTCTGGCGCTGTACCACCAAAGCTGAATCGCGGCGGTAGTACACCTCATCAATCTCAGACTTATTCATTACCCCATCTACCGTAATGAGGAAGTTCTTGAACGGTTCAATGGTAGCCCGGGCGGTGAGGTTCACAGAGTTGAGCGAGCTGAGGGGCGTGTTCAGGTACTGGCTGCTGTCTGTGTACCAGCCCTCGCGGTTGGCTCGCTGGTAGAGGTCATCCAGCTCAAACTGCTTGCCCAGCACAAAGTCCAGACCCGGTGCCCCAAAGCCATCGGCTAACCCGAAGTTCTGGGCCGTAGGCAGGAAGCCCGGCAGCAGGGTACCCTGGGTACGCGCATAGGTAAAGTTAACCGACCTGGCTGACATCAAGGCCCGCAGGATACCATTCACCACTCTCATGCCGCCTCCTGCTTGGGTGGTATCTGCCGTGGCAGTTTGGCCATTCACTGTGTTCGGTTGCTGGCGCACGCTTGGCTTAGCCGAGGCCTCGTTGGCTGCTTTCAGAAACTTTACTTTGTTGTAGAGGCGTACCAGGTCCAGTTTTCCGCTCAGGCTGGTTTCGGTGCTGTTCTCAATCGTGTTCCCCAGTTGCAACGTGTCATTTCTGCTGAGGGCAGTGGAGGCCGAGGTCCAGGTGAAGCCGGCCTGGTAGCGCGCATCCCCCGAGATCCAGTCGGTGAGCGGGAATTTATCCAGGGGCAGGCGGTAGGTAAAGGCTACTACCTGGTTGAAGTTGGTGTTCCGCCCGAAGCGTCTCAGGTTGTGCCAGATTTCCTCATTCTTCCAGCGCAAAGTATCTATCTCTTCATTGATCCGTCCGTTGGGTTCGTCTACCACCGCCCGATTCGTGGCGGTGTAGTCCAGGGTAAGGCTCTTGGTGATATCCCACTTCACGTCGTAGATCCGGTTAAAGAAGAACGATTTCTGGAAAGTAGGCAGGAAACCGGCCGTGTCTGGCAAGCTGTAAGGCGAGGTACGACCCTGCATAAACGTTTCATTGTACCGGCGGTCAAGGTCACCCCTAATGGAGATTCTGCTAGGTGCCAATGAGAAATTGAACTCCTTCAGCCAGCGCAGGTACGGTGACTGGAAGGCCTTGATGTTCGCAAATGGCGTGTAGCTTTTAGGCGTGTTGTTGTAGTTATAGGCAATGCCGCCGGTGTAGGTCTTGGTGAAGTTCCGGTCCGTGGAGATATCCGTGTGTAGCACTTCTGTGTAGGCATAGGAGAACGACAGGTTCTCTATGTCATAGAGGTGTGTTTTGGCCTCCGGATCAGTCTTCTCTTTCCGGACGTTGAGCAGGTTGATGCTCTTAGTGGTCGTCTGGCTCACAACTTCCTTCCGGTAATTTTCCCGCTCATTGCTGTCCTCAAACTTCTGCAGGGAGAGGTCTAGCTCGGTGTCGCGGTCCAGCGGGTCATAGCGGGGCTCTGCAATGGTGGTTCCGTACTGCACAGAAAGCGGTACTACCAGTCCCAATTTAGACGGCAGCAGTTTTTCCGCGGCCACGTTGGCGGTGATGTCAAACTGCCCCGTGGTTTCGCGCGCTCTCTGGGCTGCCCGTTGCTGAATACCGCCAAAGCCCACGGTGGTATAGGAACCAGTGGCGGAGATGTTGGCAAAATCGGCGAGTTTCACGTTGGCGCGGGCGGTAGCGGCCCACCCGGCGGTGCGGTCAAAGTCAGACACGCGCAGTTCGTTTACCCACAGGGTAAGGGAGTGAGCGGCTTTATCTGGCGTAGCCGGGTTCTCCAGACCAATCATCAGACTCTGCACATCACTGAAGTCTGGGTTACCCACCACTCTGAATACCTTACCGTCTTCCCGGGTTTCTGCAAACACCTGGTTCAGCGGGAAGCTGGCCTGGTTACGTCTGGATTTCAGCCTCACAAACTCGTCAAATGCCACGTCAATGAAGTTCTGCTCATTCCATATCTGGTATGGGTCACGGCTGCCCTGCGGTGTCATTTTCAGCGGGATGGAGAACTCGTAGTAGTTCTGGGTAAAGTCGGTCCCGATCCGGATGAAGGCATTGACTTCGTTGTCCTGGGTACCGCTTGGAGACTGGGCATGCACGTACATTTTCAGGCGCTTGTAAATAAGCATGTCCTGGGTCACGTTCTTGTACACCGCTTTGCTGAAAGAATCGCGCAGGTTCTCTACGGTTAATTGCAGAGACTGCTCGTTCTGGCGGCGGTTGTTGGCTGAGGAGTAGTCGCGCTGGCGCTCTACGCCCGGCGGCACCACATACGGAATGGTACCGGCATCTACCTCGCCGTTTTCCTCAATGCTCACCGATGACACCTCAAAAGCTGAGGCATCTGAGTCACAGTCGCCCACGCAAGGCGCACCGTTGGAGAGAATGGAGTTGTAGGTACGCCACTGGTTAGAGACAAACTGCATCTGGGCAAAGCGCAGTACTACTGGTTGGGCAAACTGGGTGGTGTACATCCGCATGAACCTGATGGATTTGAAGCCCTGCATGTTGTTCACGTTGCCGGTTGGTTTTCTTACCGGAATCCGGAACTGGTACCAGCTGATCCGGTTACCGTTAGCGTCAGTAGAGTCTACTTTGTCTACAATATAGTTGCTACCTACGGCCAGGCGGGTGGGTCTCAGGTCAATGTTGTACTCGTAGTACTGCTCCACGTCACTGATGACGTTGTCTTTGTTCAGGTCTTCCTTGTCTGGGAAGGCATTGGAAGAAAGTTCGCTGTTTACCGGTGAGTTGCCTTCCATCCCGTTCCAGTTCTTGTAGCGGCCCAGTACCCCGGTGTTGGCGGCGTCATAGGCGCCATCTAAGTGGTGGCGGAAGTTATCAGCCGACGGGTCATCAATGGAGCCGTAGATGCCCTGGAAGAAGGCGCGTTCATCGCTGTCGTTCAAACCATCCAACCCTATGTCCTGGAACTGACGGGAGCCGGGCTCGTTGTCAAAGGCATCGGTGAGGAACTGGTTACGGGTCACGCGGCCCCAGGCAGTAGGCTCGGTGGCCTGTGGGTTCCCATCGGTAGGCAGACCGTTCTCAAACTGGTAGCGTTGGTCTTTGAGCAGGTCTTCTGAGATGTTACCTAAGTTGAAGACCAGTTTACCGTTCTCGTCAAGGCTGTTCTGCGCATCATCCAGACCGGTGATGATTCTCCGGCCCTTATCTCCTTTGATGAACGGATCCAGCATCCAGAACTCCAGGTACTCAATGTTGGCGTTATCAAAGTTGTTGTCAAAGGAGATCTCCCGGCTGATACCAGCCCAGTTGTTGCGGGGATCATTTTGCAGGAAACGGCCGTCATTGCTCACCAAAGGGTTGTAGTTGTACTGACCGCGTTCTCTTGGGTAGTAAGCCAGGTCAAAGGTGTACTCAAACGTGTTGTTCGTCTCCGGGTCGCGGTTAGGGAAGATCTCTCTCCGCTGCACGCCGCGCACGTAGTGGTTCTCCAGCTCTTCTCGGGTGATGTTGTTGGGTCGCAGGCCATTGGAGGTGTAGTAAATCTGGTCAATGGTATACCAGGCCAGCTTGGCCCGGTTGTACGCATAGGCTAAGCCAGAAGTCCCGTTGATGAGCGGGGCCGGGGTAGCCGATAAACGCCAGGCAGTAGTGTTGAAGCCTCCCAGAGAGTAAGGCGTTTTGGCGTTTTCAAAATCGTCAATGTAAGAAACACCGTCTTCGCCTCTGAAAGCTGTTTTCTGAGGTACTAGCTGCGCTACCTCGGCCCCCAGGGTAACGGAAGAAGGTTCCTTGGTCTCCAGGAAAGGCAGTTTATCGGTGATGCGGGTGAGCAGGCGGGATTCACGGCGGTAATTGACGTCAAACCCGTAGATGGTGTTGTTGCTGGGCTCATCGCCTATGTTCACACGCTGGATAAATGGCCTTTCGCCTTGGTGCAGAACGGTAGCACCTAAAATAAGGTCATTGTCCACCTTGTAGTCAAAGCGGGCGCCTAATAAGGTTCTGGGTTGCACACTCAGAATGTCAGCCTTCTCATAGGTCACCCGCAGGTTGCTGGCGCTGTTAAGATAACTGGGATTGAGAATCTTTACCCGGCCCAGGTCATAGAACACCTGGTAATCCTGGCCCTCTACCAGGCGCGTACCACCAGAGTAAACGGCCACGGAGCCTTCGGCAATCCGGATACCGGGCAGGGTGATTTCATCAGTGCTGGAGGCCTGGTAACGGCCCTGGATAAAGAACTTGTTTTTCTGAGCGAACTGCTGCGCATCGGTCTGGATGGAGTCGTAGAGTTCCTGGAAAACGTATTTGTTGATGTACTGGTCTTCCTGGCCCGGCGTGAACCGGGAGCGGAGATAAGACCCAAACGGCTCTACCTGCGGGAAGAAAATACGGCCGCTCTCAGGGTCAATGGTGATGCCGGACAAAAAGTCAAAGTTACCATCGCGCGGCGGGTCATTGTTCGTGTTCACGTTGTCCAGGTTGAACACCTGGATCAACGGAATACCCTTGAGACGCGATTCATCCTGTAAGCTGGTCAGGTCCCCGCCGGTGGCATCGTCTTTATAAACGATGTTCAGTTGGAAGTTATTCCGCTCAATCTGGTTGGCGTTGAGGGCATACACGTTTTTCATCATCAGGTCCCAGGTAGGGGTGTTGAGGCCTGGGTTGGTGCCGCGCAGCAACTTCAGGAAAATCACCTGGTCTTCTGGTACGTTCTGGTAGTCTTCCTGCAACTCGCCCACTTTGTAGGTACGGCCGTTCAAGGTGTACTCAAACGCTACGCCCAGCACCTGCTCGGGCAACAGGGCAGCGTTCAGGGAGATGTACCCCAGTTGCGGGTTGAATTTGTATTCCGTCTGGTCCAGGCGGCGGGCGCGCACGTGCTCAAAATCAGTGGTTTTACGTAGCCCGAAGCCTTCCAGGAAATTGTCTACCTGGGTGTTGTTGCGGTTAGTAAGGCTGGCGTAAAGGTTGTTCTGGTTGTTCCCGGCCCCGGCCCCGGCGGGTTGGCCCGTGCTGAAACGGCTCTGGAACGGTTGCGGCTCGCCCAAATCCATGAGGGCAACCACGTTGCGCAGGTTCTGAGTGGCGCGATTGTCATTGGTAATATAGACCTCCAGGCGCCGGATCACAATGCCGGAGTTCACCAACGGCAGACTGCGCAGGGCCTGGTCATAGCGGTTCCGGAAGAACTGGGCCAGGAAGAAGTGACGGTCGCGGTCATAGTCATCGGCACGCAACTCAAAGCGTCTGTTTTGCGCCCCGTTTTGGATATCTACCGCATCAATGCTACCCCGCTGGTTTGCGGCAATGGCCGTGACGGATAGTTTCCCTAACTGCAGCTGGGCTTTCAGACCGAAGAGGTTCTGCCCCCCGGATATAAGGGAGTTGTTGAGCGGCAGGCTTACGTTTCCGGCCTCAATTTTCTGAATGATCTCCTCTGGGTAGCCGGTGTATTCCAGCTTGAGATTGTTCTCGAAATCAAAGTTGGCTTTGGTGTCCCAGTTTGCCGTGATGCGCATTTTCTCGCCAATGCGGCCGTCAATGTTCAGAGCGATGCTCTGGTCAAACTCAAAGTCACCAATGCGCTGCTGACGCAAAGGAATGGCCGGGTTCTCGTTCTTGTTGAAAAGCGCCCCGAATTTAAGGGTTGCCAGACCGTTGGGCCGGATGTCTACGGTATTGCCTCCGAACAGACGGTCAAACGTGCGGCCTCCCAGGTTTAGGGTAGGTACCAGGCGACGGCTGGGGGCAGCGGGGTTCTGCTCATCCAGGCTGGCAGACTTGGTGCGCCAGTAATCTTTGATGGCTTTCTGCTGCTGATAGCGCGAGTACTCCTCAAAGGTCATGGTGCTGGGATTGCGGTAGTCATAACCGCCAATCTGCTCCGTGATTTCATAGCGTTTCAGGCTATCATCTGGCACCACCTGTAACTCTACGTTTTTAGGTAGCGGCAGAATAAGCGGCGACAAAGTGGTGCGGTTGGAGAACGGGTCTCCGCGGCGGTCCTCAAAAATAAGTTTAGGGCGCCGTGACGGGATATATCCCTGGTTTTTGGTTGTGTCTTGGAGTTCTTCTTCTACATCTGACAACGCCATGAGCGCTGCACCTGCACCTGCCATAGATACTCTGCTTGGCTCGGCTTGGGTAAGCCAAGCCATCAACGACACCAACCCTACCGCGGCTGCAAGAATGTGAGGCTTCTTTGTATAAAACACAAATAATGGGGAAGTTTCTTATGACGACTTCAAAGCGAACTTGATCATTTCTTCCACGGTCAGGTTTGCGCCCTCCCGCTTAATAATGGCATCAAGGGTTTTCTCGGCTATGTTCTTCGCGAAGCCTAAGGTTACTAATGCTGATAACGCCTCCTCCCTTGACGTATTGTGCGCCCCAAATGAGACATTTACCGCATCCGGGCCCAGACCTTTCCTGAATTTATCGCGCAATTCCAAAATAATGCGTTGGGCGGTTTTGGCGCCTATCCCTTTCACCTGCTGAATGGTGCGGACGTCTTCGCGCACAATAGCCTGCTGCACTTCCTGCACGGTTAGCGAGGAGAGTATCATAAGGCCCGTATTAGGCCCCACACCTGAAATAGAAATCAAATGCAGAAAGGCGCTTTTCTCTGCGGGGGTGGCAAAGCCATACAGCGTATGGGCGTCTTCCTTTATATGCTGGTGCGTGTAGAGTCGGCAGCGTTCTCCCTCGGGCAGTTGCCCGTACGTGTTCAGGGAAATACGGAGTTCGTACCCCACGCCTCCTACATCAATAATGACGAAGGTGGGGTCTTTCTGTGCCAGACGGCCATCTAAATATGCGATCATTTGACCAGCGTTGTATGAAGTTAAAGCAGATGATTAATAATAACAACTTCTGTTTTCGGGCCTTTTTCACGAAAACAGCCTGAAAACAGAAGTTAGTAAATTGATAATTGGTATAAACCACAACATAGACGGCGATAGAACCCCTACGTGGTGGTACTATTTAGAGTTTTGCCTTGCACGTTTGGGCATCTACCACGGCAATGGCCACCATGTTGATGATCTCCCGCACAGATGACCCTAACTGCAAGATATGCACTGGTTTGCGCATTCCCATCAGGATAGGGCCAATGGCTTCGGCACCGCCGATTTCCTGCAAAAGTTTGTAGGCGATGTTACCAGCGGCCAGCCCCGGGAAGATAAGCGTGTTGGCGCCTTCGTTGGCCAGCTCGCTGAACGGATAGTGCTCGCGCAGCAGGTCCTTGTTCAGAGCGGTGTTGGCTTGCATCTCCCCGTCAATGATCAGGTCTGGGTAGCGCAGTTTGGCCAGGCGGGTAGCCTCGCGGGTTTTGGTAGGTACCTGCCCGGCGCTGGACCCGAAGTTGGAGTACGAAAGCACCGCCATTCTGGGCTCGCGGTCAAAGAACCGCACGTAACGCGCCGTCAGCCCGATGATGTCCACCAGTTCCTCAGCGGAAGGCTGGAGGTTCACGGTGGTATCAGCGAAGAAGTAAGGCTCCTTTTTATTCTGGATGATGTACATGCCCGCCACCTTGTTCACGCCTTCTTCCACGCCAATCACGTGCAGGGCCGGCTTAATGGTAGAGGAGTACTCGCGGGTAAGACCAGAGATCAGGGCATCGGCCTCGCCGGTTTCCACCATCATACACCCGAAGTAGTTGCGGTCGCGCACCAGTTTGCGGCAATCGAAGAGGGTAAGGCCTTTGCGCTTGCGCTTCTCGTAGAGCAGGTGCGCGAATTTCTCGCATTTGGCGTCTTCCTCGCGGGGGTCAATGATCACGGCGCCGTCCAGCTCCATGTTGAACTCCTCAATCATCTCCTGAATGCGGGCACGCTCGCCCAGCAACACAGGATACGCCAGTTTCTGCTCCAGAACCGTTTGGGCCGCCTTCAGGATCTTGTAATTATCCGCCTCGGCGAAGACTACGGTTTTAGGGTTCTGCCGGGCCTGCGTGAGCACGCGGTTCATCAGCTTCTGGTCAATGCCTATGCGGGCCTGCAGTTCCTGGTGGTAACGCTCCCAGTTGGTGATAGGATAACGCGCCACCCCGGATTCCATGGCGGCTTTGGCCACGGCCGGACTCACGGTGGTAATCAGGCGCGGGTCCAGCGGTTTAGGGATGAGGTAGGTACGCCCGAAAGCGATGGTGTTGTCACCGTAGGCTTTGTGCACGATATCGGGTACGCCCTCTTTGGCAAGCTCGGCCAGGGCGTACACGGCGGCCAGTTTCATGGCCTCGTTGATCTCGGTGGCGCGCACGTCCAAAGCCCCCCGGAAGATATAAGGGAATCCCAACACGTTATTCACCTGGTTAGGATGGTCTGAGCGGCCGGTGGCCATGATCAGATCATCGCGGGTGGCCATGGCGGTCTCGTAGGCAATCTCCGGGTCTGGGTTGGCCAGCGCGAAGATGATGGGGTCTTTTGCCATCAGTTTCACCAATTCGGGCGCTAAAACGTTGCCGGCGCTCAGGCCCACAAACACATCGGCGCCTTCCATGGCCTCGGCCAGGGTGCTGATGTTGCGGGTGGTCACAAACTGGGCGCGGTAGATGTCCAGGTCGTTGCGGTGCGGGTTGATGATGCCGTCCTTGTCAAACATGACGATGTTGTCAATCTTCACGCCTAGTTCCAGGTACAGCTTAGCGCAGGCGATGGCGGCTGCCCCGGCACCGTTGATCACCATCTTGATCTTATCAATGTCTTTGCCCACCACTTCCAGGGCGTTCAACAGGGCGGCGCTGGAGATGATGGCCGTGCCGTGCTGGTCATCGTGCATGAGCGGAATGTTCATCTGCTCGCGCAGGGCATTCTCAATCTTGAAGCTCTCAGGTGCCTTGATGTCTTCCAGGTTGATACCCCCGAAGGTTGGCTCCAGTGACTTTACGATCTGGATGAATTTGTCTGGATCGGTTTCGTTTATCTCAATGTCAAAGACGTCAATGCCGGCGAATTTCTTGAAGAGTACGCCTTTTCCTTCCATCACGGGTTTTGAGGCATCGGGGCCTATGTTGCCCAGGCCCAGTACGGCGGTTCCGTTGGAGATCACGCCCACTAGGTTTCCTTTGGCGGTGTATTTGTACACATCTTCCTGGTTGGCGGCAATGGCTTTACAAGGCTCCGCTACGCCCGGGGAGTAAGCCAGGGCCAAGTCCATCTGCGTGCTTACCATTTTGGTAGGCACCACCTCTATCTTGCCGGGTTGCCCCTGGCTGTGATAATTCAGCGCGTCTTCCTTGTTGATTTTAATCATGTCCTTCTTGGTAGTGTTGTATGCTATGGGTACTTGCCGCAGAACCAACGTTTGTTGTGCGGGTATTCATTACAAATTGTTAAGTTTTTTCTTATTCACCAAAGCAGAGCCGCGTTTCCGTTCCTCCGTTTTGGGCTTGATTTGGCCAAACAGCTCAAAAAACAAAAAGCATCCCAAGCCTGAGCCAGAGATGCTAATTATATGAATCTAGCGGAATCAGCCTACAATAAGCTTCATGCCGGGTTTTAACTCGTCACCTTTCAGCTTGTTTGCTTTTCTCAGTTTCTCCACGCTCACGTTGTTGTACCGTCTTGAAATGTTCCAGAGGGTATCACCGGGCTGCACGTGGTGCACAGTCTGCGGTTTCTCCACAGTTGCTTTCTTCTTAGCCGAGGCCTGCTTGGCAGCCACCATCACAATGGCGGCATTCTCCTTGGGTACGTCGTTGGCGTTAGGGCCAGCGTTTTTACCCGTAGAGGCTGGCATTTCCTCGGCGGAGGCCAACAGCGTATTCTCCGCCACCGGGGTTTCCTTCACGTCCTTAGCGCCTTTGCTTTCCGGTTTGTACACCACCAGCTTCTGGTTGGCCATTAAGCCATTACCCGAGATCTTGTTCCAGGCTTTGAGTTGCTCTACGGTCACGTTCTGCTCTTTGGCAATCTTAGACAGATTGTCGTTGCGGCGCACGGTATAGAAGGTCTTGGTGGCGCTGTCTGCAGAAACAGGCTCTGCTTTGGCCAGAATGGTGGTTGGCTCTTCGGTTAAGGCTGGCAGCTTGATCTTGGCCGGAGCCTTGTACGGCGCACGGTAACGGGCCGAGTCCAGGATAGCCAAACGGTTCTCCGCCAGGAAAGGACGTACATCCGCTGGAATACGCAACGGGAAATTGGAAACGTTCTCCGGGATGTGCTTCAGCTTCAATGCCGGGTTCAGGTCCACAATCTGGTTTTCGGGCAGGTTCAGCTGCTTGGCCAGTAATTTAAGGTCCAGCGGCTGACTGATAAGCAGCGTGTCTACCGCGATAGGCGTCTGCAGTTTGGCCGGGTGCAGGTTGTGGTCCTCGGCGTGGTTCAAGGCGTACACCAGGGCGGTGAAAGACGGCACGTAGGCCCGCGTTTCTTTGGGCAAATACGGATAAATGCCCCAAAACGTATTCTTGCCGCCGGAGCGCGCAATAGCCTTTCTCACATTACCCGGACCACAGTTATAGGCGGCCAGCGCCATCTCCCAGCTCCCGAACATACGGTACAGCTGCTTCAGGAACTTGCAGGCCGCCTCCGTGGATTTCTCTGGGTCCATGCGCTCATCCAAGTAATGGTTCTGCACCAGGCGGTAATCGCGGCCGGTGAAGTCCATGAACTGCCACAGACCAACTGCTTTCGCTGAGGAAACCGCCTTGGGCAATAATGCAGATTCCACCACCGCCAGGTACTTCAGCTCATCTGGCATGTTGTGCTTGGCCAGGTACTTCTCAAACATGGGGAAGTACATGGGTTTACGCTCCAGCACGCGCCGGGTGTATTTCCGGTTCCGGATGGTGAAGTAGTCAATCAACCCTCTTACCTGCTTGTTGAACTCCAGGGGAATTTCCTGTTCCAGACAGCTGAGGCGGTCTTGGATGAGCTCATCGGTTTCCACCGGAATGAACTCCACGGAATCAGAAAGTACCTTGGTAGTGTCTTTTACTTGCACCGTTGGAGCTTCCAGTGTCGGCATTTCCTGGGCCTGCACGGCAGCGCCCAGGCCTAGTGTAAGTATAAGGCCTGTAAGAAGGGTAGTTTTGAGCATTAGGCGGTTACTTGTGGTTGATGGTTCATCAGTTGTTTGGAGAAGGCCAGTAACTGTTCTTCTCCAAAAGCTTTGGTCATCAGCTGTACCCCAATTGGGAGCCCTGCGGCGTCTGTGCCAATTGGTAACGAAATAGCCGGAATGCCTGCCAGGTTTGCCTGTACCGTGTAGATATCCTCCAGGTACATGGCCAGCGGGTCCTTGGTGTTTTCCCCTATTTTAAAAGCGGTGGTAGGGGTAGTGGGTAAAATCAGAAAATCGTACTGGCTCAGAAGCTCATCGGTTTTCTCTTTGATCAGGCGACGTACCTGTTGCGCCTTGGTGTAGTAAGCGTCATAGTAATCAGCGGAGAGCACGAAGGTGCCCAGGATAATGCGGCGCTGTACTTCCTTCCCGAAGCCTTCGGAACGGGTTTTCTTGTACATAGAGGCCAAATCCGTCGCGTTCTGGCTCCGGAAACCGTACTTCACCCCATCGTACCGGCCCAGGTTTGAACTGGCCTCGGCAGTGGTCAGGATGTAATAGGTTGGCACAATATAGTCTAAAAAATGGAATTCCACCGGCTCAACCGTGTGGCCGTCAGCCTGTAAGCCATCCAGTACGCCTTGCACGGCAGCTTTCACCTCAGCGTTCAGACCGGGGCTCTCGAAAGAATCACGGATGAACCCGATGCGGGCAGGGCGGTCAAAGGTCAGGTTTTGGCTGTAAGCGGGAACCGGACGCTGGCTTACGGTGGCATCGAACTCATCTGGGCCGGCCATCACTTCCAGTAGCAGCGCAGCGTCTTCCACGCTCTGCGTGATCACGCCAATCTGGTCAAAGGAAGAAGCGTAGGCGATGAGGCCATAGCGGGAGATGCGGGAGTAAGTAGGTTTCATACCTATCACGCCGCAATACGCCGCCGGCTGCCGCACCGATCCCCCGGTGTCAGACCCGATGGAGGCTAAGCAAAGGTCGGCTTGTATGGCCACGGCAGACCCACCTGAAGAACCACCCGGTACGCGGGAGTTGTCCACTTCATTGAGGGCAGGACCGAAAGAGGAGTTTTCGTTGGAACCGCCCATCGCGAACTCATCGCAGTTCTGGCGGCCAATAATGATAGCGTCCTCGGCCAAAAGGCGCTGCACCGCGGTGGCAGTGTAAAGGGATTTGAAACCATTCAGAATCTGGCTGGAGGCCTGGAGCGCGTGACCCTCGTAAGCCAGCACGTCTTTGATGCCAATCACCATTCCGGCCAGTTTGCCGGCGGTGCCGGCTTGCAATTTGGCATCCACTTCTTCGGCGCGCCGAAGGGCTTCCTCTTCAAACACCTCCAGAAATGCGTTCAGATGACGCTTGGTGTTGATGTTCTGTAGGTAACGCTCTACTAGTTGACGGCAAGAGAGTGTACCTCTGCCTATCTCCTCGCGGATAGCGTCAAGGGATGTGTAACGCATGTATTAAACGTTCGGGTTGTTAGGAGTAGTTGGGTTTGGGTTGACAGGCGCGTTGGTGTAAGGCGCATTGTCTTGGTTGTATGGAGCACCGTTGTTATAAGGTGCGTTGTTGTAATTAGGATTGTTGTAACCAGGGTTGGGGTTGGTATAGCCCGGGGCGTTGTTATAGTTGCTTCTGTTCTGGTTGTTGGCATGCTGGTCATTGGTGCCAGCGTTCTCAATATCGTTCTTGATTTCCTTGGTAGCATCTTTGAACTCCCGGATACCTTTTCCAAGGCCACGGGCCAGGTCTGGAATCCTTTTGGCGCCAAACAGCAACAGGACGATCAGAACGAGAACAATCATCTCGCCGGTGCCCAGATTTCCGATAAATAATAAAGAGGATAACAACATAGCTGTACTAATAAGGTGTTAAGGATGTAAAATTAGGGTATAATTTCCAATTACTAAGTACTTCAGGTCAAGTTTAAAACGGAGTGGCCTATAGGGTATTTTAAAAGCCCTTATATATTTATAATCCATTTTTAGCCTGTTTTCCAGAAAACACCCGTAAAGGAGCCAGAACCTACGTTTTTCCATCTGCTTCCGGATTTTTGCGTAGGTTTACTTCTGCGTTTAAATTTTTCCCTGTGCTCCGGAAGATTCTTTCTTTTCTGACCTCTTTGTCTACGCTGTGGCTTTTGGTAGGGGTAGCGTGCCAATACGTGCCACCGCATCTGTTCTGGCCGGCTGGTTTCATAGCCATGTCTTTGCCGGGTGCTTTGGTTCTGAACGGAGTTCTGCTGCTGCTGTGGCTGTGGCAGCGCCCGCTCTGGGCCCTATGGCCGGCCTTGCTCATTTTCCTGTTCTACGGCCAGCACACCCGCTACTTCACCCTCAACACCCCCGATGCCCAGCCCGAACCCCAGGAGCAGCGCATTACCGTCCTGAGCTACAACGTGCGCGTGTTCAACGTGTACAAGCACCTGCACGCCGCAGACCCGGATCTGCCCGAGAAGGAAATGAAATGGGTGTCTGAGCACCCCGCTGATATCCTCTGCCTCCAGGAATATTATAATGAGAAGGGGGACGCCACCTATGACAGCCGCAAGCGGATTGGCAAACAGCAGAAGCGCGAGAGCTACATAGGCAAAGCCCTCACCAACAAGATCGGGGCGGAGTTTGGTCTGGCCATTTTCTCCAAATTTCCCATCGTTGACAAAGGAAGCGTTTCTTTTGATCGGCCTACCAAGAACCAGGTCATCTACATAGATGTGCAACTGCCCTCAAAAGACACGTTGCGGGTCTACAACATGCACCTAGAGTCTATGGCCATTGAGGAGAAAGACGTAGAAGCTGCCGTGCAAAGTGAGATTGGCCTCAAGACCAAAGGCCGCGGCATTGCCCGACGGCTCAAAGGCGGCTTCATTGCCCGCAGCCACCAGGTAGAGCGCCTGGTAGTCCACATCCTGTCCAGCCAACACCCGGTGCTGCTCTGCGGCGACCTGAACGACCTGCCCAGTTCCTACACCTACCAGAAGCTGCGCAAGCACCTGAGCAACGGCTTTGAGGAAGGCGGCAGCGGTTTCGGGTTCACCTACAACGGCAAACTCCCCATCCGCATCGATAACCAGTTCTTCAGCAAACCCCTGGAACTCCTCCGCTTCGATGTCCTGGACCAGATCCGCTTTACTGATCATTTCCCTTTGGAATCCACTTACGTGTTAGCTACATCTACTGAAGCTTCTGGGGATTAGGATTAGCATGGAACTTCCCATTTAGGGGCTGTTTTGTGGAAATCAAGCGCTAAATCGTTTTGAGGCTTGCGCCTCACGGCAGTTGCAAACTGCCGGTCATGGTGGGTCCAAGTCACAGACTTGAACCATGTCATAGTATTTAGAAGACCTCACAGGTTTTCAAAACCTGTGAGGTCTGGGGCGTTTCAGCTGCCGTATTTCCTTTTCCAGCCTTTCGGTGGAGCGCCTTGTCAGGTTCCGGTGCCGAAGGCATTGCGACCTTTAGGGAGCAAAGGAAGCTGGCGCAGCGCGAGGCCGGAAGGCGGGGCCTCGCGGCCGTGAGCGCACGGAGAGTAGCAATGAAACAATAATGTTTATGCACCCACGCAAATAGCAGTCCTTCGCCAGCACAAGCGGACTGCGATATCACAAACATATCTAGGATAAGCAGCCCTCCACAAGCAAAAGCCAATTTCCCTCCTCACAAAACCATCCACCCAAAAGAAACCATCTTTCTGCCCATTTCCCCTAAAACAAGCTCTAAACACACCTCTCCACAAACGAATAGGCAAAGAAAAAGGCAGCTTCTGAGCGCGAACGCCGTACCGTTACCACAAGTACCAGTAAGTTTTATAATTTTGCCGCATGAACCACCCGTTATCTTTATATAATACCCTCACCCGCACCAAAGAACCGTTTACCCCCTTGCATAGCCCGTTTGTGGGATTGTACGTCTGCGGACCCACCGTCTACGGCGATGCGCACCTGGGTCACGCTCGGCCGTACATCACCTTTGACGTGATGCGCCGCTACATGCAGTACCTGGGTTATAAGGTGCGCTACGTGCGCAACATCACCGATGTGGGCCACCTGCAGAACGATGCCGATTTTGGCGAGGACAAGATCCAGAAGCTGGCCAAAGCCGCGCAGCTGGAGCCTATGGAGGTGGTGCAGCAGTATACCAATAGCTTCCACCGCGACATGGGCAGCCTGAATGTGTTGCCCCCGGACATTGAGCCCCGTGCCTCGGGCCACATCATAGAGCAGATTGAGATGATCCAGGAGATCCTGGACAACGGCTTGGCGTACGAGTCCAACGGATCGGTGTACTTTGATGTGCCAGCCTATAACAAGGAACACAACTATGGAAAACTCTCCGGGCGAGTGGTGGAAGACCTGCTGGCCAACACCCGCGATAACCTGGAAGGGCAGGAGGAGAAGCGCTCTCCGCTGGATTTTGCGCTGTGGAAAAAAGCATCGGCCAGCCACATCATGCGCTGGTCCTCGCCGTGGTCAGAAGGGTTTCCGGGTTGGCACCTGGAGTGCTCGGCCATGAGCCGGAAGTACCTAGGCCCGCAGTTCGATATTCACGGGGGCGGACTGGACCTCATGTTCCCGCACCACGAGTGCGAGATCGCGCAGAGTCAGGCCAGCAACAGCCATTCAGACTCTGCCCGTTTCTGGGTGCACAATAACCTTATCACCATCAACGGCAAGAAGATGGGTAAATCGCTGGGCAATTTTATCACCCTGGGCGAGTTATTTACAGGCACGCATGAGGTGTTGGAGCAGGCGTACTCGCCCATGACCATCCGGTTCTTTATTCTGCAGGCGCACTACCGCAGCACCCTTGATTTCAGCAACGAAGGCTTGCAGGCGGCCCGCAAAGGCTATCTCAAAGTGATGAACGGTCTGCGTATTCTGGACCAGCTGCAGTACCCCGCCGGTACCGATGCCGTGGACGCCAAAGCCGATGAGGAAATCAAGAAACTGACCGCTGAGCTGTTCCTGCCTCTGAACGATGATCTGAACACCGCCAAATCCATTGCGGCGCTGTTCAACCTGCTCAAGAAAGTGAACAGCATGCACACCGGCGGCTTCAAGCTGGAGACCATCTCTGAGGAAACCTTTGAGGAGATGCGTGCTCAATACCGTGCCCTGGTGCTGGATGTACTGGGCCTGAAGGTAGAGCAAACCGCCGATGCGCAGTCTCTGCTGGAAGTGGTGCTGGGCTTTTACAAAGAGGCGAAGGAAACCAAAGACTACGCCAAGGTAGATGCTATTAGGGCGCAACTAAAAGGGCAGGGCATTGTGGTCAAAGACATGAAAACCGGGATTGACTGGGCATATGAAGAATAACATGAAAGTTCTGGCTCTGGGCCTGCTGCTTGCCGCCGCTCTGCCGGCCTGCGACAAAAAAGGAAACACGGACACGGCCACCGTTGAGGCACCTGCCGCAGCGGCGAAGGAGAACGTACCCGCTTTCAACGCAGACTCGGCGTACCAGTTTGTGGCCAGGCAGGTTTCCTTCGGGCCACGGGTGCCTAATACGCCCGCGCACCGCGCCTGCGGCGATTACCTCATCAATCAGCTGAAGGGTTACGGCGCCAATGTATTGGTGCAGCCTTTCACGGGCAAGGCTTATGACGGAACATCGCTGGATCTGCGCAACATCATGGGGCAGTTCAATCCCAAAGCCAGTAACCGCATCTTACTCGCCGCCCACTGGGATACCCGGCACGTAGCCGATAAAGACTCATTGAATCCCAAGAAACCTATGGACGGGGCCAATGACGGTGCCAGCGGCGTGGGCATTCTCCTGGAGATTGCCCGCCAACTGCAGGCCAATCCGCTTACCGGAAATGTGGGCGTAGACATTATGCTGTTTGACGGCGAGGACTACGGGCAGCCAGACAATACCGGTCCTTACAAAGAAGACACCTGGTGCCTGGGCTCGCAATACTGGGCCAAAAACCTCCTGCCCAAAGGCTACACGGCCATTTACGGCATTCTGCTGGACATGGTAGGGGCGAAGGGTTCCCGTTTCGCGCGGGAGGAAACCAGCCGTGCCTATGCCGGCGATGTGGTGGAAAAAGTTTGGCGCACGGCCAACCAGATTGGCTACTCAGATTACTTCCCGTTCCAGGACAGCCCCGGCATCACGGATGACCACAGCTACGTCATCCAGCACGCCAACATCCGCATGGCCGATATCATCGCCTACGATCCTAGCAGCCCCGATGGGTTCTTCGGACCGTACCACCACCGGCACACCGACAACATGGACATCATTGACCGCAATACCCTCAAAGCCGTAGGCCAGACTGTATTGCACGTAGTCATGACTGAACAGTAAAAGCTAGCCATCAGCTATTTCAGAGCCGTTTTCCGGAAAAGACCCGGGAAACGGCTTTTGTTTTTGGGCGGTAGTAATAGCTAAGTTCCCTCACTTTTAGAAGGGTTTGCTTAAGCAGTAGACATCCATTTTTCACCTTGGAAAGATCTTGTGAGCGAACTAGAAAAGCAGTGATTTACCACCATTGCTATTGGTCTACAAGGTCCTTTTCAGGAGGACAAAAAGGAGATATATGTTTATAAGCCTTGAGTAAATGAAAGTTGCGTTTGCCAAAGTGTAACGCTTGACCCAAATCGCGTTTTAAAGCCGATTTCCTGAAATTAGCCTAAAAAGAGGGTTGCGTGTAAGCCAGCGTCACACTTTCCTGCGTCACCTGCAGCGTAGCTTCGCGGCCAACTACCAGCGCCAGGTTGCGGGGCACGTGCCCCACCGGGAAATCAAAGCAAATAGGGTACCCATAGCCAGCGCAATGTTCCAGGACAATTTGCGGCACATCTTTCCCGAAGGGCACAGCCGTGTCATTCATGTCTGAGAACTGACCTACTACCAGGCCGGCCAATCTCTGCAGATGGCCTAGCCGGCGCAGGTGCACCAGCACGCGGTCTACGTTATAGTAGTACTCACCCACATCCTCCAGAAAAAGAATCTTGCCGGTATAATCCACGTCAGAAGCCGTCCCGATGATGTTATTCAGTAGAATGAGGTTGCCGCCTACCAATTGACCTGTTGCGGTGCCTGATCGGTTATGAAAATTGGCCGGAACGGCATAGGAAAGCGGCTCCTGGAACAAGAGGTGGCGCAGGCTCTCGTCAGCCTCAACAGTGTCTGGTTTGCCCATGAGCAGGGGCATGGTGCCGTGGATGCTTTCTAAACCAAGTGTTTGCAGGTGGCAGAGCAGAGCGGTTACGTCACTGAAGCCAATTATCCATTTCGGGTTTTGGGTTAACCGGGAGAAGTCCAGTTGGTCAAGGATGCGGGTGGTGCCGTAACCGCCCCGCGCCGAGAAAATGGCCTTGATCTGTGGGTTGTCCAGCATCTGCTGGAAATCGGTTCTCCGCAACTCATCGGGTCCGCCCAGGTACCCGTCCTCCGCCCCAATGCTCTGGCCTAGGACAACGCGCAATCCCCAAGTCTCCAGCAACCTGATGCCGTCCTGGATGTCGTCTAAACTTACTTTGCGGGCTAAACAAACAATGCCAACGGCATCTCCTTTCTGTAGGGCAGGTATGATCACGGGTAAATTCTGGTTAAAATACAGGTCTCCAAAATAAGTAAATCTTTGGGCAAGATGGCTGCCACCCCTTCTTTTTGCGTGGCCCAGTCATTATGATCCGGCGCATTGCTTACGTGTTTGAACCTAGGTTTCTTTTAATTATTCCTTCTTTCATACTGTGTTTGATAAGAGATTAGGGTTATTTAAATATTGAAACTGCTATATACTTAGAAGTGAGTATTGAGAAATACCTTTTGAGAGAAGTATTTTTGGTGTTCTGCCACTGAAGCAAGATGACAGAACAAGTAGAAGAATTGCAGTTTTCCTCCGCCTTTAAATATTTTTCTATGACAAACTTTTACAACAAAAACATGACACACGAGAATTGGCGCAAAGCCTTGGTGCTGGGATTTCTGCTCCTGGCTCTTACCTTAACTAGCTTAGCCCAAAGCAAGAAAAGCTCCTCTGCTTTCAAGAGCTACAGAAAATCCCGGTCAGAAGCCCAAGTCTCCGGTTCGGGATTACGCACCAAGACCCAGCAAAACTCCCTCCGCACCGGTACCAGAAGCAGACAGCCGCGTAATGGCCAGGAGTACTTCTGGGAAGAGAGCAACAACACCTGGCGTTTGGGCTATAACCACGCCTATACCTACAACTCGGCTGGCCTGGTTGTGGAGGAATTAGTAACGGAGGCGAACAACAGCAATTTCTCCAAATATGTGACCAAATATGACAGCCACAACCGCATCACAGAAGACCTCCAGTATTACTGGGAGGACAATGCCTGGTTGTTGTATAGCGGCTACAGAACAACCTACACCTATGCCAATGAGAAGATCACGGAAATAGTGTTCCAAAGCTACTATACCGGGGTTTGGGAACAGACCCATAGAGAAGTGTACACCTACAATACCTTAGGTTACCTTGCCGAAGTCACAGAATATGACAGAGAAAATAATGCTTGGGTAGCAGAGGAGAAAACCATAGTAGGGTACAATCAAGGAAGCAACAGACCAATTTCTTTCACTTACCAGGAGTGGGAGAGCAACGCCTGGGTGAACACAGAACGTGATATAGACCTGGTGTGGCACGACTTTGACAACGTAGACATGACCGACTTTGAGGAGTATAATTTGTCTAGCTATACCTACCAGGAATGGGCAAACAATGCTTGGGTGAATGTAGAAAAGGAGACAACCACCTACCAGGCCAACGGCAGCTACGTGCTTATTGATCAGAACTGGGAAAACGGGGCTTGGGTGAATGATAGCCGCACTACCTACACCAATGACGCCAAAGGCAATTTCACGTTAGATCAGGAGGAAGAATGGCAGGTAGACAAGTGGGTGATTACCTACGGGTTTAAGGCTGTTAACACCTACAACGCCACCGATGATCTTACCGAAGTCATTTACCAGGAATGGTCGGCAGAGCCAGGCAGCGCTACTACCGGAAGCTATAAAAATGAATTCCGAATGGTATATACCAACTTCCAGAATGTGCTTTCCTCTAAAGAAGAGTTGAGTTCGTTGGCGGCCTTGGTATACCCTAACCCTGTAGCAAGCAAATTTACCGTGAAATTGGAGAAAGCCACCGCCGCCACAGTGAAGGTGTTGAGCCTATCGGGCCAGATGTTGCTTACCTCCAACCTAACCAAGGCTTTG
Source organism: Rufibacter roseolus (assembly GCF_017916365.1). GTDB lineage: Bacteria > Bacteroidota > Bacteroidia > Cytophagales > Hymenobacteraceae > Nibribacter > Nibribacter roseolus. Next base: position 1,341,965 of record NZ_JAFMSU010000003.1, on the reverse strand, counting down.
GGCGGGGAGGAAATCAACATTTCTGCCTTACCAGCCGGTACGTATATTCTGCAAATCCAATCCAGGTCTGGGGTTAGCACCCAGAAGATCGTGAAACGGTAAGTACTTCACCCCTGACCAGAACAGGCCCGGTTCCCAAAAGAGCCGGGCCTGTTTTTTGCACCTTTTCTGAAAACCAAGGTCAGAATCTTTTTTGTGCTCCAATGAAGCGTACCTTTAGAGCCTCTTTTAGCTAAAGCCCCTTATATGAGAACTATACTTAACATCATATTGGTTGTCCTTGTGCTTTTGGCCATAGTTGATGTGCTTTTCTTGATGATGGCCATGGCGTCTGGCCACAATATTCCATCGGAAACAACAAGTAAAGTTCATCTGACCTTCATATCCCTAGTGATTTTAATAGCACTTGTGACGTTCTTTAAAAGAAGACACGCTAGACAGAGAAACTAGTAGGTGATAAAGGACTTAATTCCTAATTCTTAATTCTCAATTAATAAAGTGGCCCGCATCAAAATAGACCTACCCGCGCATTTCTCCTTCCAGACCGAGCTGCCCATCCGGATCACCGATCTCAACTATGGCAATCACCTTGGCAACGATGCCTTGCTGAGTCTCCTGCACGAGGCACGGGTACGGTTCCTGAAAGCGCACGGCTACTCAGAAATGGACTTTGCCGGAGCCGGACTGATCATGTCTGATGTGGGCATTGTCTACAAAGGCGAGGGGTTCTACGGCGATGTACTCACCGTGCAGGTGCAGTCCACTGAGTTTAGCAAGTACGGGTTTGACTTGGTTTACCGCCTTTCTAACCAAAACGGCAAGGAAATAGCCCACGCCAAAACCGGTATGCTCTGCTTTGACTACAGTGCCCGCAAACTCCAAACAATTCCGCAGGAAGCACTGGAGCGGCTGGAAACTAAAGCGTAAGATATTTTGTACCTTTGTAGTATGAGTACCACATTGATCCCAGATATAGAGATTCTGAACCGGCAGGACATCCGGAAACTGTCTTTGGACCAACTAAAGGCCTGGATGACGGAAAATGGCGAGAAGCCGTTCCGCGCCAAACAGGTTTACGAGTGGATCTGGAAACTGACGGCTACCTCATTTTCAGAGATGAACAACATCAGTCTGCCACTGCGCGAGAAACTGGAGCGTTCCTTCACCATCAACAGCGTGGAAGTGAACACCAGCCAACGCAGCGACGACTATACCATAAAATCAACGTTCCGGCTGTTTGACGGCAACATCGTGGAAGGCGTGCTCATTCCGCATCCTAAGCGCATGACCGCCTGTGTGTCCAGCCAGGTGGGTTGCTCGTTGACCTGCTCTTTCTGCGCCACCGGCAAGATGGACCGCATCCGCAACCTCAACGCCGACGAGATCTATGACCAGGTGGTGCGTATCAAGGAACAGGCCGAGCAGCACTATGACCGCGCCCTGACCAACATCGTGTACATGGGCATGGGCGAGCCGCTTTTGAACTACGCCAATGTGATGAAGTCTATTGAGCGCATCACCGCGCCCGATGGTCTGAACATGGCGGCCCGCCGCATCACGGTAAGTACCGCCGGTATCGCCAAGATGATCAAGAAAATGGCCGATGACGGTATCAAAGCCAACCTTGCCTTGAGCCTGCACGCCGCCAATGACGTGAAACGCAACGAGATCATGCCTATCAACGAGACCAACTCGCTGGCGGCGTTGAAGGAAGCGTTGGTGTACTATCATCAGAAAACCGGCCGTAAGGTGACGTATGAGTACATTCTGCTCAGCCACTTCAACGATAACCCTGAGGATGCCCAGGAACTGCTGCAGTTCTCCAAAATCATTCCCTGCAAGGTGAACATCATTGAGTACAACCCCATTGAAGGCGGGCTGTTCCAGAAATCAGAAGATGACCGTCTGGAGCCGTTCATGCGCTACCTGGCAGACAGAGGCGTACAGGTGAACGTGCGCCGCAGCCGGGGCAAGGACATTGACGCCGCCTGCGGTCAGTTGGCCATCAAAGACAAAAAAGCAGGAGAGTAATTCTCCTGATAGAAATAACAGAAAGAGCCACCCCCTGAGGTGGCTCTTTCTGTTTTAGCCTGTTTTTAAGAAAGATCGGGTAAAACAGGTTTACAGTTGCCGCGGCGAGGTACGCAGGGCATCCCTGATCTCGGTGAGCAGCACTTCTTCTTTGGTAGGCGCGGGTGGAACATCAGGCGAAGCTGCTTTCCGGCGCTTTAGCCGGTTCATCAGTTTTACCACCATGAAAATGGCCAATGCAATGATGAGGAAGTCAATGATGCTTTGGATGAAGTTGCCGTAGTTCAGGGTGACATCTGTTAACTTCCCGTCCGGGCCCATGACTCCCTGCCGAAGCAGCAGTTTAAGGTCTTTGAAATCCACACCTCCTATCAATATTCCCAGCGGCGGCATCAGGATGTCTTCTACCAACGAGGTAACCACTCTCCCAAATGCGGCGCCAATCACAACCCCAACCGCTAAATCAACTACGTTGCCACGCATGGCAAATTCTTTGAACTCAGATGAAATTGACATAAAAGATTGATTATAGGTTAGAAAAAAGAAAAGGAAGCAGCAGCTTAGCCGTAATTAACGGGTTTTCACCACCAACGTTCCGGCTAGCTTGTCATGAAGAGCCTGCTTACGAGAGGTGAAAGCCGCCATGATATAGCCAATCAGAAAAATAAAGTAAGAGAGGTATGTAGCGCAAGACCTCAGCAGCGACCTAAGGAAGGATAATCGCTCCCCCTGTTCATCGGTTACTTTTAAGTTTAGGGCTCTTTTGCCCAAGGTTGCTTGCCAGGAGGAACTCTCCAGAGCGGACTTGTACAACAGATTGACCAAGGTGGAAACCACAAAGGAAGAGGACATGGCAGCAAATATGGCAGAGGGATTGTCCAAGTCTTCCACTACCACTGTGCCGGCTAGGAAAACGGTGCTAATAATCCAGTTAGGAATGATGAGTGCAATAGCATCAATGAGCCAAGCGACAAACCGAATCCAGAAGCCGGCGTATGCTACCGGCTCTGAAGTTTCATAAATGTCAGAGAAAAAAGAGTCTTTGGTAGTGGTGTTTTCCATAAGCGAAGGCTTAGTGTTTAGGTTGATGTGTCTAAATATAGGATTAATTCTACATTAGGTCAACACCCTTAATCCTTAAGTTTTTCTGTATCAGAAGTCTCCGGTGTCTTCGTGTGGCGCAAGGTTGCTTTAAATAGGTTTTTTTCAAAACAGACCTAAAACGGTAAAAAGAAAAAGTCCCGCTGCCTTTTGGAGAGCGGGACTTTCCTTAAAAACGGAGAAGGCTTAGAGAGCCTCTTTTTTCTCCTTGAGCATGATGGCGTCCACGTTCTTGCTCCGGATAAGCTGGTTCAGGGCCGGCAAATCCGTGGCGAAGACCTGGTTCAGCTTCTTCAACTGTTCGTCTATCTGGGCCGTCACTTCCTTCTGGAAGGCATACATTTGGTCAGTAGGGCGGAAATCACCCACCGAGGCCTGCGACGCCAGGTTAGAAAGTTTGTTGTTCAGCCTGATGGGGAAGTTCAGGGGATCCTGGCCGCTGCGGTTCTTGGTCTGGTACAGCGTTTCCTCCACTTCGGTCATCTTCTTGTTCATCGCCTTGGCGGCATCCAGCACGTCTTTCATGTCCTCGCGGCCTTGGAAGCGGGAAGTCACGCTGTTGATCTGGGTGCGGGCCTCTCGTATTTTGCTGATGGCGTCATGCGTCTCGGTGAGTTTGTCACGCACCGAGAGCAGGAACGCGTGCTGGGCTTGCAGATCTGCCAGCGGGGTTTGGCTGCGCGGGTCCTGCAGGATCACAAACTCGGTTTCCTGCGGCTGGCCGTTCACGGTGAGGCGGGCTTTGTAGGTGCCAGGCACGGCTTTAGGTCCCTGGGTACCGCCGCCCCACAGAATCATGCCCTCAAATCTGGAGGCCTCGGGGTACACCATGTTCCACACGAAGCGGTTAAGGCCATTTTTCGCCTCCAGCTTGTTCGCAGGCTCTTTGGCTTTGGTATCATATTTCCTGATCAGCTTGCCGTCTTTCTCCAAGATCTCCAGGGAAATCTTGGAGGTAGAATCCGGGGCGGTGGGCAGGTAGAAATGCACCATCACGCCGCCGGGGTGGTTCTGACCCTCAAACTTGAGGTTGGCACCGTTGCTGCCCAAGGTCCGGTAAGTAGGCATGGGTTTGTAGAGGTGGAATTTCTCCACGGCAATCTGCGGGGTGAGTTGGTGCAGCAGCGTGAGGTCATCAATGATCCAGAAGCCCCGGCCTTGGGTAGCGGCGATGAGGTTGTCGTTTTTGATGGTCAAATCTGTGATAGGCACCAACGGCAGGTTCAGGCGGAATGGCTTCCAGGAAGCACCATCGTTGAACGAAACGTACATGCCGTACTCAGTGCCGGCGTACAGCAAACCGGCTCTTTTGGGATCTACGCGCACCACCCGGGTAAAATGCGTGGCCGGAATACCGTTGGTGATCTTGGTCCAGGTCTTGCCGTAATCTGCCGTTTTGAAAAGCAGCGGCTGGAAATCGCCGGTTTTGTAGAGGGTGGCCGCCATGTACATCACGCCTTTCTGGGTAGGGTGCGGGTCCACGCTGTTGATCATGCTCCACTCTGGCAAGGCTTTGGGCGTGACGTTGGTCCAGGTCTTACCCGCATCGCGGGTCACGTGCACCAGGCCGTCATCCGATCCGGTCCAAATGACGCCTTCCTCCGCCGGAGATTCCATGGCCGCGAAGATGGTGCCGTAGTACTCCACGCTGGTGTTGTCTTTGGTGATGGGCCCGCCCGATGGTCCCAGCTTGGACTTGTCGTTGCGCGTGAGATCAGGGCTGATAACTTCCCAGCTCTGGCCTTCATTGGTGGTCACGTGCACGTGGTTAGACGTGGTGTAAAGTCTATTTGCGTTATGCGGCGAGAAGAAGATAGGGAAGTTCCACTGGAAACGGTACTTCATGCCCTCGGCGCCGTGGCCCATGGGGTTATCCGGCCACACGTTGATGGTGCGCTCAAAGCCGGTTTTGTGGTCCAGCCTGCCAATGAAGCCGCCGTAATTCCCGCCGTACACAATCTCGGGGTCTTTGGGGTTCACCGCGATGTGCGCGCTCTCTGATCCGGCGGTTTCTTCCCAGTCATGTAGCCCGATGCTGCGACCCGAGGTGCGGCTGGCAATCCTGACGGCGCTGTTATCCTGCTGGGCCCCGTAGATGCGGTAAGGGAAGGCGTTATCCGTGACCACCCGGTAGAACTGACCAGTAGGCTGATTGTCTGGGGTACTCCAGTTCACGCCGCCGTCAAAGCTCACCTGGGCGCCCCCGTCATCAGCGATGATCATGCGTTTGGGGTCTTCGGGGGCAATCCAGAGGTCATGGTGGTCGCCGTGCGGCGCGTTGTGGGACTTGAAGGTGCGGCCGCCATCCGTAGAGTGGTGGTAGCTCACGTTCATCACGTACACGCCGTCCTCATTCTGCGGATCGGCGGTAAGGCGGGTGTAGTACCAGGCCCGCTGGCGCAGGTTACGGTCTTCGTTCACCTTCGTCCAGCTTTCGCCGCCGTTCTCAGAGCGGAACAAACCGCCGTCTTCGGCTTCCACCAAGGCCCACACACGCTGGTTGTTCACCGGCGAAACCGTGACGCCAATGATTCCCAGGGTGCCTTTGGGTAAGCCGGAAGCGCGGGAGATTTCCTTCCAGGTATCGCCGCCATCGGTGCTTTTCCAGATGCCGGAACCCGGACCGCCTGAGGAAAGGCTGTAGGGCGTGCGCTGCACCCGCCAAGAGGTGGCGTACAGGTTTCTGGGGTTCACCGGGTCAATGGTGAGGTCTACCACGCCTACCTCGTTGTTCACGAACAGCACGCGCTCCCAGTTCTTGCCGCCGTCTTTGGAGCGGTACACGCCGCGCATGTCATTGGGCGCATAGATGTTGCCCATGGCTGCCGCATACACCAGATCAGGGTTCTTGGGGTGGATGCGCACGCGTGAAATGTGCTTGGAATCTTTCAGCCCGATGTGTTTCCAGGTCAGGCCCGCATCTTCAGACTTCCACATCCCAAACCCGCTGGACACGTTGCCGCGCACGGTTTTCTCGCCTTCGCCCACGTAGATCACGTTGGGATCGGCCTCGCTCACCGCCACCGCGCCAATGGAACCCCCGAAGAACTTATCCGAGATGTTTTCCCAGCTGGAACCGCCGTCTTTCGTGCGCCACACGCCGCCGCCCGTGCTCCCGAAGTAGTACAGATTAGGTTTGCCCGGTACGCCGGTCACGGTAGCGGAACGTCCGCCGCGGTACGGCCCGATGGACCGCCAGGCCATGCCATTGTATAGTTTTTCCGGATATGGATCTTGCGCAGCTTTTTTGTTTTTAGCGGTGCTGGGTTTCGGTTTTTTCTGGGCCTCAGAAGTAAGGGGAGCCAAGAGCGTCAGTCCGCCCAACAGCAGCGGAAGACACCGCCGGAAGAACCGTTGTGGTAAAGGGTGTTGCATGTTTGTTCTGTTTGCGTGGTATGAATTGGAATAGAACCTGTAAGCTACTGAAAATCGGGAACGGGCGGAACAGCCACCAGGAGTTTTTAAGCTCTTTTCTGTAAAACGGGCCTAAAACAAGGTTCAATTGCGGTGTTGGCCTAATCTTCAGAGAGTTTCGCTTGAAGACGGAAAGGTTAAATCCCGTTTCGACCTCGTTTTCTGGAAAATAGCGCTAAAACAAAAGTCCGCATTCTGGTGGTCAATCTAACCTAGGCCATGTGCCTGCCGGGCAGGGGTTCTTTAAATTTTTATATTGAAATCAAGGGAGGATTACTCTGGAATAATAGCTTCTTCTTATATTAAGTCTCCAAAAGAAACTTAACCCCATGAACCCCTCTTTCCCTTATCCTCCTATGCCCCAGGGCGGAGATGAGCGCGTGATTGCCCCCTCGGCGGAGTTTAAAAAAGAAGTTGTCAAAGTAGCCGGCGCCATTGCCTTCTTTGGGCTGGTGTATGTGGCCTTGATGGCGGCGGCCGTGGGACTGGCGGTCCTGTGCGGGTACGCGGGGGTGGCGCTGGTGCTCTTAAAGCCGGCCTTCTTCACGCTCATGATAGGTTTGGGATTGGTGGGCCTGGGGCTGATGGTGCTGTTCTTCCTGCTGAAGTTCATCTTCAAACGCAGCAAAATGGACCGCTCCGGTATGGTGGAAATCACCGAGGCGGAGCAACCGGAGTTATTCTCTTTTGTCCGGAAGATCACCCAGGAAACCCAGACACCGTTCCCCAAAAAGATTTACCTCTCTGACGATGTCAACGCGGCCGTATTCTATGATTCCAACTTCTGGAGTATGTTTCTGCCGGTGAAAAAGAACCTGGTGATTGGGCTGGGGCTGGTGAATTCAGTAAACGTCACCGAGTTTAAGGCCATTCTGGCGCACGAGTTCGGGCACTTTTCCCAACGCAGCATGAAGCTGGGTTCTTACGTGTACAACGTGAATAAAGCCATCCACAACATGCTATTTGACAACGAGGGCTACGGCAACACCCTCCGGAAATGGTCTGAGCTCAGTTGGTACTTTGCGCTGTTTGCCACGCTCACCGTCAAGATTGTGCAAGGCATCCAGTGGATCTTGCAGAAAGCCTACGTGGTGGTGAACAAACCCTATATGAGCCTGTCGCGGCAGATGGAATTCCACGCCGATTCGGTGGCCGCGTTTGTGACGGGGTCAGAGCCGCTCATCACCAGCCTGCGCCGCATTGAAGCCGCTGATATCTGCTACTCGCAACTCTTCAACCAGTATAACGCCTGGCTCCAGGAGAACCTCAAAGCCGACAACATGTATCCGCAGCACCAGGAGCTCATGCACCGCTTCGCTGCGGATTTTAATATTCCCATGGCGCACGGCCTGTTGCAGGTGAACGCCCAATCGCTGGCCCGGTTCAGCCAGAGCCGGCTGGTGATCAAAGACCAGTGGGCCTCGCACCCCAGCACCGATGACCGCGAGGCGCACCTGCTGGCCCTGAACATCCCCACCGTGCTCTTGCATGATTCAGCCTGGGTTCTGTTCCGGGGGGCGGAGCAGGTGCAGCAGCAGATGACAAATAAAATCTACGACCGCGCCAAGTTTGAGCAAGCGCCCCAAACCCTGAACCTGGCCGCTTTCACCCAGAAAATAGCTACGCAGGTGAACGAGCGGAGCCTGGACAAAGCGTACCAGGGTTTCTATGACGACCGCACCCTCAAAGCCTTCGAACTGGAAGTAGCGGAGTCCCTGGCCGGCGTGCTCCCCAGTTTCCGGTTCGAGGACCTTTTCACCGAGGCCAACTGCAAGCTTCCGGAGAAAATAAGCCAACTGGAAAGAGACCTGAACACCTCCAGACAGCTTCTCCAGGGCGAGCATGACATCAAGACTTTTGACTTCGATGGCCAGAAGTTCAGCATCAAGGAGGCCTCAACCGTGCAGGCTATCCTGGAGAAGGAACTGGAGGAAGCGCAGGCGCAGCTTGACACCCTGGATAAGCAAGTCTACCAGTTCTTTGTGCAGCAGGCGCCCACAGAAGAGAAGAAAGCCGAATTGACCGCAGCTTACCGCCATCTTTTTGCCGCCACTGCGGAAGCCGAGGAAGACACCAAACGCTACCAGCACATCTATGAAACCCTGCGCCCGGTCTTCGAGGCAGACATGTCGGTGGAAAAGGCGAAAGCCACCATGGGCGAGGTGAAACAGCAGGAAGATCCTTTAAAGGAACGGCTGCGGAACCTGCTCCAGGAACCCACCTTTGCCCGCTGCCTTACCCCAGACCAGCAAATCAAACTGGAGAATTACACCGCCAGCGATTATGCCTACTTCACCGAGGAAGGCTTTGACAACACGGCTATTTCTTCCCTCACCGAGGCACTGGATATCTTCGTGAACACGGCCTGGGAGAAATGCTTCCAGCTCAAGAAAGAAATGCTGGCCCTCCAGATTACCCTATTACCCATCCGCCAGGAAGAGTCCGTAGCCGGATTGGTGGTGTAAGCCGTTTCAAGGCTGTTTCCCTGAAAACAGCCTTGAAACGGCTGGCCCTTGCTATAAAGCAGAAAATAGCTTTTACTTAGGCTAGTATTGAAAGTGAGATAACGTTTAGGGCCTGTTTTGCAGAAAACAGGTCCTAAATGGATAGCTATAGTTTATAAACTATTTCCTCAGAGGAAAAAAGAATTCCAGTCTTGAAATCCCTGATCGGGAATGTGAATTTAAGAGTGTAGCCAGTTTTAAAGTTAATTGGCTTTGGAAAAGGAGCAAGGGTGATGACAGTACTTGATTGCATAGGGGCGGTGTCAACCAGTTTGCCTTGTTCATCATACACCCTCACATCAAAGAAACGACCAATACCATATCGGTTTGGCAAGGGCTTGCCTGTTCTTTTGTTTAGTAGAACAAAGGAGAGTGTTTGGTTTAAGGCTAATTTGTTTTGCAACAGTTTAACATGAACAGGCGGTGGTTCAATGGCCAGGAAAGCGCTTGTCTTGGTTGCGATAAGGCTTTGCCCTTGTTCTTTATACATGTAAACAATGGCAACTATAACTTCGCCAGCGGAATTGGGAGTAATATAGTAGCTGTACTCCTCCTCAGGATTCAACTGCAGTGAATCAAATTTGCCATTACGGATCACGACATCTACTAACCGGAGGCCTGCTTTCAGTATTATTTGGTTTTGCTGCTTCGCAATTAAGTGGCGTAAGGGTCTTTGCAGCGGGTAACCATCATCATGGCTAATAGAAATAGGCTTTTTTTGCCCTAACGCGAAAAAGGAATACAGGCAAAGAATGAAGATGAATGAAACTGTCTTGCCCATCTGTTTTCAGCCTTTTTTCTCCATATCGCGCAAAAGCCGCACGGTCATGTAGCCAAGCCCGACCGCCAACACGGCAATAGCCGCCCAGATCAGGATTTTGGAGCCATTACTTCTGGTTTTGACCTTAGCCGGGGCAAGTGCCTTTACAGGCTGCACCTCAACAACGGGAATGTTCTTAGGGATACTGTCCTGAAAGAACTCCAAATCATACTCCGGGGCGGTCAGTTTCTCATTCCCGAAGCGGAGGGTGTAGGTCTGGTTGGGTTCCAGCGCGGCCACCAGGTAGCGGTTGAGTTGCAGCACCTGCACGGAGTCAATGGTGAGGGGTGGATTATCGGCGTTTTCAACCTGGATGATGAGTTCCTCTACCTTTTGGCGGGGTAGATCCAGCACGGCGGGCGCATTGGAACTGAGCAGCAACGGTACGGAAATCTCCTCTAGGCGGGCCCGGCGTCTTCTCTTTCTTCGGCGCTCATACACTTTTTCCTTACCCAAGACTACTTTGCCCGGCCGGTGATACAGTTGCGGGGCCGAGATGTGAAAAGCCACCTGCTCGGGGTACACCGGTTGCCCGAATTTCAGGCGCAGGTAGGTGGTGTGGTTCTGGGTACTGTCTACACGGGAAAAGGATTGCACCGGGATGCGGGTGTATTTGCCGGCCTCTGAGTAGGTGTCATAGTAGCCGGCCTGCAGGATGTTGAGCGGGGCGCTGGCCGAGTCGTTCAGTTGGAGGCGGAAGTAGCGGTAGTCGCTCAGAGGAAAATCCAGAAGCTTGACCTCGGCGGTTTTCTGCGTGTTCTGGATGGCGTACAGCAGATCTTGTTCTTTGAGCACGTACCAATCCTGCTGGTCATCACTGCCGCTCAGGGACACCTGTTTCCGGACCTCGGCATTGCCAATGAGCAGGCTGATGTTGTTGATGCTCCTTTTCTCTGGATTGTGCACGAGCAGTTCAGACATACCGCCGGGTTTGCGGGTGTAGCGCAGAATTTGGTAGGGCTTAAACAGAGTACGGTACTGTACGGGAACCTCGGTGCGCAACAGGTAAGGGACGGCCTGTCCTTTGGGATTGAATAACCTTAGGTCCTCCAGGTTGGGTTTCGCGTGGCCGGTAACCTGCGGAGAAAGCAGAATACGGTGGTAGCCTCCTTGCGTTACGGTGGCCAGTTGGGCCTGCCAGGCAAAATCCTGCGCCTCGGCGCCCAGGACCAGCAAAAGCAATCCGCTTAAGATGAAAATCAGGTTACGCTTCATGGGAGGTGGCGTCTTGAGGGGCGGTATCACCGGCTAAGATCAGGTTCTTCAGTTTTTGGTACATAAAGGAAATCACCAGCAAGATCAAGCCTAAACAGATAAAGGCGGCGATTTTCCCTCCCCCAGACATGTCGCGCACGTCAAACAGGAAGAGTTTCAGCAGCGTGAGAAAGAACAGGGTAAGGGAGATAATCCGGAGGGTTTTGACTTTCCGGGACATGCCCACCATCATGAGTGCAAACGAGATCACGCCCCACAGAATCGGGAACCCGATCTTGCGGATGTGCCGCAAAGATTCATAGAGTTCCTCGGAAGTAGGGTGGGAGGTCAAAAGCCAGATGTGCTCCAACTCCGCGCTGAGCAGAAAAACCCCGGCCGCACTGGCTACCCAAAGACTTACTTTGCCCAACCGGCTGCTAAACCCGAACTGCTGCTGCACTTTCCGGAGGACCGCCGCCAGGAGCAGCACCAAAGAAAGCAAAGGCAGATAGTGAAACAGGAAGGCCCCTAACGTTTCATTTTGGTTGAAAAGATAGCCGTTCCGGATGTAAGTGGTAGAGGGCTGCAGGTTGGTCAAATAGCCCAGCAAAGCCACCACAGATGCTCCCATAACCAGCCAGCCATACACAGGGTTGGCCAGGCGCTGACTCCACCACAACAGCCCCAGCAGGAACAGGTAATGGAAAAAGCCCAATGCCAGCACCTGTACATCGCCGCTGAAGGTGGAATGCACCAGTTGATGTTGCAACTCTAGTAAAAGCACCAGGTACAGGAAAAGCACCAGCACAAGGCCCACGGTTTTCCGGTAGAGGCTCAGGAATCTGCCTTGGTTTGTATCAGGGTTCTCCCTACCTAAAAGCCACCAGGTACCCGCCAAAGACGCCACCGATACTACCCCGGTGATGAACAGTTTGTTCAGGAGCAGGGGCAATCCCTCGCGGGAAATAGAATAGTCCAGCCAATCCATGATAAGGCTGCCTAGCATGAGCACCAGCACCAGCACCGAGGCGTATTTCATAAGCTGAATACCGGACCGCTGCGAGAGCCACAGTAACAGCACCGCCTCCAGCGCCCAGAACAGCGTAATGTAATTGCCCTCCAACTGAATAGGCGCCGACAAGCTCAGGAAAGTGAGCACCAGCCCGATGAGCAGGTACACCAGGTTGCGGTCCACGCGTTTGCTGCGGTACAGCCCGTAAGCGAAGGCAAAGTTGAACACGCCCAGCAGAATGGTGAACAAGCCCCGGTAGCTGCCGCCGGCCAACTGAGACATCACGTACATGCCCACGCCGTAGTACAGAAATGTGTTGCTCAGCAGCATCATGATCTCGGGCCCGGTGAAGCGGCGGCGTTCCTTCACGTTGTAGATGATGGTCATCAAAAAGAACACCAGGTAAAAGAGCGTCGCGAAGACCAGCGCCCCCACGTAGGGGGGATTGGGCATGCCCTGTACCCGTGTAGCAAACCAGCTGCCGTACAGCACGATGGTGAACCCATAGGCAATAAGGTTGAGCAGGTTCCATTTCTTGAAGTACGCCAGCACCAGAATGCCCACGTTCAAAAGCAGGATAAAGACGAAGAGCACCACGTAATTCCCCTCGCCAGTACTCACCATGAACGGACTCCCGAAACCACCAATCAAGGCTAGCACGGCCAACTCCATGCGGTCATAAGCGATGGACAGGAAGATGGTGAAACCCGTGATGGCCACCATTAGCACAAATGCGACGGTCTGGCTGAAAATCTGGTACTCGTGGAACGCAATGGCGATGGTGAAGTACAGCACGGCCATGCCGCCCCCAATCAGCACCGAGCTGAAAGCCTTGTATTCTTTCCGCAGCCGATGGGCCACGCCCAGCAGGACGCCGCCCGCCAGCAACCCAATAGCCACCCTTCCAATTTCGTTTATCCAGTCCTGGTCAATGGCATACTTCACAAAGAACCCGATGCCCAGCACCAGAATGGCAATGCCCAACTTGTTGATGAGGTTCTCCCCGATGAACTTCTCCCAATCCAGCTTGCGCGAGAAGAAAGAAGGCCTAGCCGGTTCTGCTTGTTGATTTACGGCCGTATCCTCCGTTGTCGTGAAGGCTGCCACGGAAACTGGTTCTGGTTCCGTAGTAGGAGAGGCCACCTCAACCGGAGAAAGAACCGGAGGCAAAATAGGTTCTACTACCGGAGGCGCTACAGGCTGAGGCTGGGCCGGAGCAGAAGTTTCTTCTGGTGTAAAAGCGGCTTGAGTTGCGGCACCCCGACGGGCTGCAGCTGCCGCGGCATCTATGGGCGGACGTACCGTGGACCGGCTGAGCTGCTCCCGCAAACGGGCCAGTTCTTCCCGTACTTCCTGCATGTCATGACGGTGCTGCATTAAATGGTTGGAGACCCTGGTGCCAAACCAGATCGCCAGCACCACCAGCACCAAAAGCAGAAAAATCTCCATAGAAGCCCCTTATAGTCTAGGCTCTATATTACAATATAATCCTGAGAAACAAAGAGCAAGGCAGTCACCGGTGGCATGTGAAATGGGTCACAGAAATCTGGTGTGAGCCTGTTTTCTCGAAATCACCTTAAAAACGCTCCTCAACCAGCTCTTTGTTAATGGCCGCTCCAGCCATGGTACCACCAGCGGTAGCCATGAGTCGAAAACTCGCGCCAGCATTTTATATTTTGTACAACAATCAACAATCACGCAATCCTGAAAATCCTTTAAATCCCGAAAATCCTGCTCCAAACAAAAAAGGCCTCACCTTTAACAGCGAGGCCCTTTCGGCAGATTTAAAATCTTAGTTGCTTAGCCGTTGGCTTGAGCGTAGCGGCGGTTTACTTCGTCCCAGTTGATGAGGTTGAAGAATGCCGTGATGTACTCAGGTCTGCGGTTCTGGTACTTGAGGTAGTAAGCGTGCTCCCAAACGTCAAGACCCAGGATGGGAACGCCGCCACAAGAGTCAACACCTTCCATAAGCGGGTTGTCTTGGTTGGCAGTAGAGCAGATGGCAACAGAACCGCCTTCCACGGCGCAAAGCCAGGCCCAGCCAGACCCGAAACGGGTAGTAGCGGCTTTGGTGAATTCTTCTTTGAAGGCATCGTAAGAACCGAAGGCTCTGTCTATAGCCTCGGCTACCGGGCCGGTTGGGTTACCGCCGCCGTTTGGCGCCAGGATGGTCCAGAACAGGTTGTGGTTATAGAAACCGCCGCCGTTGTTGCGTACGGCTGGGGTTTTGGCCGCATCGCGCAGGATCTCTTCAATGGACTGATTTTCCTTCTCAGTCCCCTGGATAGCATTGTTCAGGTTAGTGGTATAGGCCTGGTGGTGCTTGGTATGGTGGATTTCCATGGTCTGACGGTCGATGTGCGGTTCCAGCGCATCGTACGCATACGGAAGTTGCGGAAGTTCAAATGCCATAGTTTTATGTGTTTTTAGGTTATAGAATACAATAGTTGTTCCTACATACATACTGTGCGGAACGCGCCAAAGTTAAGATTAAATTCTTTTCGCCCTGAAAAAGTCCGTCATCAATTGGGCGCACTCGTGGGCCATGATGCCGGCCACCAGTTCGGTCTTGGGGTGCAGCAGGTTCACGCCCGTGCGGCGATAACCGCGCTTCTCATCGGCGGTGGCGTAGACAATGCGTTTGAGCTGTGACCAGTAGCTGGCACCGGCGCACATGACGCAGGGTTCCACGGTGACGTAGAGGGTGCAGTCGTGCAAATATTTGTTGCCCAGGTGATTGGCGGCGGCAGTGAAAGCCAGCATCTCAGCATGGGCGGTTACGTCGTTGAGTTTCTCGGTCTGGTTGTAGGCGCGCGCGATGATCTTGTTCTGGCACACCACTACCGCGCCAATGGGAATCTCGCCCTCTTCCAGGGCGTATTGCGCTTGCTTATAGGCCTCGCGCATGAAATGTTCGTCTGAATGGATGCTTAACACAAGATGAAGTTAAAGGAAAAATCAACCTATTTCTACTGCCTGCCAGATTCTTTAGTTGTATAGAAAGCATTTCGGGCCTGTTTTCTGCAAAACAGGCCCGAAATAAAGTTATCCGCTTTCCGGCGGTTAAAGGCAGGAAATCTTATTTCACAGTGGCGCTGGCCATGACGGCACGGGCGGTTTCCTGCCATTCCTGCTGCAGTTGCACCGGCGCGTTGAAACTGAAGATGAGCATCTGGTCTTTCTGGAACGTGTACTGAATGAGCGTGTACTTGCGCACGGGCGCCATGTTGCGGCTCCGGCGCTCATCGCGCATGGTGGAGACAAACTCATACACCAGGAAATCGCGGCCGTTAATGGTTTGTTTCTCCTGGCGCAGAAACTGCACCTCGGTGAACATGCGCTGGATGGAGGCCTTGTAGAAAGGCAGCAGGATATTGATGTCGTCGGCAGGGAAAGTGCTGGGGCGCTGGTTCACGCTGATGTCCACGTTACCGTCCGGGCTGGTGTACACGCCCAGAGGCTTGCGGGCCGCCGGGTACTCGCGCGCAATGCCATCGTCTGGCATTACCTCAAAGTTCTGCGGAATAGACAGCGTCACGTTCTTGGCCACTGTCACTTTTTTGAGTTTCGGGGCGAATGCCAGCAGCAGCAAAAGGGGTAAGGCCAGCGTAAGCAGGTATTTTTTATTCATATTCTGGGTAAAGGCATCTAGGTTATGGCTAACAGCCGAATGCAAATATTGGGCCGTTAAGTTCCGGCAGAGCGCAAAGGTAGGCAGAAAGCAATTTTTATGGTGACGCCTAAACGGAAAAAGCCCAACTAAAGTAGCTGGGCATTTATCGGTTGAAGAAAACTTACTTAAAATTTAGCAAGTGGGGAAATGGAGGGGCATTTCTCCGCTTGCGGGAGTGTCTTCTGAACACTCATTCTTATTGGTGTATGAATTTTAAGAAATATTACAAGAATCCCTAATTATTTCTGTTTTTTTTAAAATACATCGATTTCGTTCCGTTGATTTTGCAAAATAACTAGAACAATTGTTCGTTTGTTTAAACAGAAATCCAAACCAGAAGGCAAACGTCTTTTTAGTTTGAATCTTAGGTTTAAGTGCCTACTTTTGCACCAAATAGCTTTATAATATGGAAACAACTGCCCCTGCTCAATATTTACCGGGAGATTATCTTCCAATAGTTATTCAATTTTTGGCGGCCCTTGGTTTTGTGGTGTTCTCTATGGTGGTGACCCACCTGATTGGCCCAAAACGCAAAAGCGCAGTGAAAAACGCCTCTTGGGAGTGTGGTATTGAATCGAAAGGCGATGCCCGTGCCCCAATTTCTATCAAATATTTCCTGATTGCCATCCTGTTTGTACTTTTTGACGTGGAAGTAATCTTCCTCTATCCTTGGGCCGTGAATTTCAGAGCCTTGGGTCTGGATGGCTTCGTCTGGATGCTCATGTTCATGGGATTGCTCTTGACCGGATTCTACTACGTGATCCGGAAAGGCGTTCTCAAGTGGGAATAGCGTCAATAATCGTCGCGAAGGCGGCAAACTTTTACAAGCGATAACGTGTTCAGAAAGAGGCCGGTTTTTGGCCTGTTTTTCTGAAACCAAGCGAAAAAGACTCATGAGCGATAACAATAGCAATTTAACCATGGTAGACGCCCCAGAAGGGGTAGAAGGAACCGGCTTTTTCGCCACTTCCCTGGAGAAAGTAGTAGGTCTGGCCCGTAAGCACTCTTTGTGGCCGTTGCCGTTTGCTACCTCCTGCTGCGGTATTGAGTACATGGCTACCATGGGCTCGCATTATGATATTTCCCGTTTCGGGTCTGAGCGCCCAAGCTTCTCACCCCGTCAGGCCGATTTGCTGATGGTGATGGGTACCATTGCCAAGAAAATGGGTCCGGTGGTGAAACAGGTGTACGAGCAGATGGCTGAGCCCCGTTGGGTGATTGCCGTAGGTGCCTGCGCTACCAGCGGTGGTATCTTTGACTCATACAGCGTGTTGCAAGGCATTGACCGCATTGTACCGGTAGACGTGTACGTGCCTGGTTGCCCGCCACGCCCTGAGCAGATTCTGGATGGCTTGATGCGCATTCAGGACCTAGCCGAGAACGAGTCGCTCCGCCGCCGGAACTCCCCGGAATATCAAGCATTACTGGCTTCTTACAACATTAAATAAGGCATGGCCGAACTAACCAACGAACTGCTGGTGCAATCGCTGCAAGAGAAATTTGGCGACCAGTTGTTTGATATCCATGAGCCTTACGGGCTTGTGACCGTGACCACTACCCGGGAAAACATCATCCCAATGCTGCAAGCCTTGTATGATGATGCCTTCCTGCAATTCCAGTTCCTGACCACTATGTGCGGTATCCATTACCCAGATAACAAGGGCCAGGAATTAGGCGTTATTTACCACCTGCACAGCCTGGTGCACAACGTGCGGCTGCGTATCAAAATCTTCTTCCCTGAGGATGATGCCGTGGTGCCTACCGCTACCAACCTGTACGCCACCGCCAACTGGATGGAGCGCGAAACCTTTGACTTCTACGGCATCCGCTTTGAAGGGCACCCCAATCTTATCCGCATTTTGAATGTGGAGGAGATGGAGGCGTTTCCTATGCGTAAAGAGTTTCCGCTGGAAGACCAGACCCGCGAAGACAAGATTAATACCTTCTTCGGAAGATAAACCTTATAAGCGCCAACGGCTTTGTTCACAGGACAAGGCCGCCGGCGTTTCTGCTTACTACTAAGTTCCCACATGGAGTTAGCCAAACAGAATACACAGATAGTTACCCCAGATTCCTACATGCAGGAGCTCACCACCCTGAATTTAGGACCTACGCACCCCGCCACGCACGGTATCTTCCAGAACATCCTGCAAATGGATGGCGAGAAGATTGTGTCCGGCGTGCCGACGATTGGGTACATTCACCGCGCCTTCGAGAAAATCGCGGAGCGACGTAACTTCTATCAAATCACCCCGCTCACTGACCGCATGAACTACTGCTCCTCACCCATCAACAACATGGGCTGGTGGATGACGGTAGAGAAGCTGTTAGGCGTGACCGTTCCCAAACGTGCCGAGTACATCCGGGTAATCGTGATGGAGTTGGCCCGTATCGCCGACCACTTGATTTGTAACTCAATCCTGGGGGTAGATACCGGAGCCTTCACGGGTTTCTTGTACGTTTTCCAAGAAAGAGAGAAAATCTACGAAATCTATGAGGAGATCTGCGGTGCCCGCTTAACCACCAACATGGGTAGAGTAGGCGGCATGGAGCGTGATTTATCCCCGGTAGCTATCCAAAAAATCAGAGATTTCCTGCGTGACTTCCCTAAGGTATTTCGCGAGTTTGAAACCATGTTCAACCGTAACCGGATCTTCATTGACCGGGTGGAGAACGTGGGACCTATCACCGCCGAGCGCGCCTTGAACTACGGCTTCACCGGTCCTAACCTGCGGGCCGCGGGCGTGGATTATGATGTGCGTGTCATGAACCCTTACTCTTCTTACCAAGACTTCGATTTCGAAATTCCGGTAGGCACCAAGGGCGATACCTATGACCGCTTCATGGTTCGTAACGAGGAAATCTGGCAGAGCTTGCGCATCATCCAGCAAGCCATGGACAACCTTCCTGAGGGTCCGTTCCACGCTGATGCGCCTGAGTTTTACCTGCCGCCAAAGCAGGAGGTGTACCGCAACATGGAAGCCTTAATCTATCACTTCAAGATTGTGATGGGTGAGATTGATGCTCCAGCTGGCGAAGTGTATCACTCAGTGGAAGGCGGAAATGGTGAGCTTGGTTTCTATTTAGTGTCTGACGGAGGCCGCACGCCGTACCGTTTGCACTTCAGAAGACCTTGCTTCATCTATTACCAGGCCTATCCAGAAATGGTGGTGGGCACACAATTGTCAGATGCGATTGTAATCCTTTCTTCCATGAACGTGATTGCCGGCGAGCTGGACGCTTAAGCCATTCTTATTAGAAACAGATTATTCCAAGCCTGCCATAAGGCAGCTTTATATACTACCGACCATTGACCAAATGGATCAAACAGCAAGCGTAAATCAAGTACAGTTCTCGGAAGGGGCCATGGCTGAAATCCGGCGCTATCTTTCCCATTATCCCGCTGACCGTCAGAAATCAGCCATTTTACCTATCCTGCACATCGCGCAAGCGGAGTTTGGCGGCTGGGTGAGCCCCGAGGTAATGGATAAAGTGGCCGAGATCCTGAACATCCAACCCATAGAAGTATACGAGGTAGCCACCTTCTATACCATGTTCAACCTGAAGCCGGTAGGCAAGCACGTGCTGGAAGTATGCCGCACGGGCCCTTGCATGCTGCGGGGTTCTGACCAACTCATTGAGCACTTGGAGAACCGTCTGGGCTGCAAAGTAGGCGAGACCTCTGCCGACGGAAACTTCACCTTGAAAACTGTGGAATGCCTGGCCTCTTGCGGCACGGGCCCAATGTTGCAGGTGAGAGAACAATTTTACGAGAACTTGGATGCCGCCAGCGCTGACCAGATGCTGGAAGACCTGAAAGCCTTAACCGTAAGGAAACCATGGGAAGAAAATTATTAACTGAACATATCAACGTTGAAGGCATTCACACCTTTGACGTGTACCGCAAGCACGGCGGCTACGCCTCCGTAGAGAAAGCTTTGAAAACCATGTCCCCCGAGGAAGTGGTGGAAGAAGTGAAAGCCTCAGGCTTAAGAGGCCGGGGTGGTGCCGGATTCCCTACCGGGATGAAGTGGAGCTTTTTGGCCAAACCAGAAGGCAAGCCCCGCTACTTAGTATGCAACGCCGATGAATCAGAGCCGGGTACTTTCAAAGACCGGTATTTGATGGAGAAACTACCGCACCTGTTGATTGAGGGGATGATTACCTCTAGCTACGCGCTGGGTGCCCGTACCTCTTATATTTACATCCGCGGGGAGTTGTTGTACGTGCTGCGCATTCTGGAAAAAGCCATTGCTGAAGCCTACGCGAACGGTTTCTTGGGCGAGAACATCTTAGGAAGCGGTTATTCATTGGACTTGCACGTGCACCCAGGTGGTGGCGCGTACATCTGCGGCGAGGAAACAGCATTGTTGGAATCTCTGGAAGGTAAGCGTGGTAACCCAAGAAACAAGCCTCCTTTCCCGGCGGTTTGGGGTCTTTACGGCTGCCCAACTGTGGTGAACAACGTGGAGTCTATTGCTACTGTTCCGTGGATTATCACCAACACCGCTGCTGAGTACGCGAAATTCGGTATTGGACGTAGTGCCGGTACGAAACTGATTTCTGCTGGTGGTAACATCAACAAGCCAGGCGTGTACGAGATTGAGTTGGGTGTTCCTGTAGAGGAATTCATCTACTCAGACGAGTACTGCGGTGGTATCTGGAAAGGCCGTGACATGAAAGCAGTTATTGCCGGAGGTTCTTCCGTTCCGATTCTACCGAAAGAGTTAATCCTGAAAACCGCGGCCGGTGAAGATAGATTAATGACGTACGAGTCGCTTTCTGACGGAGGTTTCGCCACGGGTACCATGCTGGGTTCCGGCGGGTTCTTCGTGATGGATGACCAGACTTGTATCGTGCGCCATACCTGGACCCTGGCCCGTTTCTATCACCACGAGTCCTGCGGGCAGTGCAGCCCGTGCCGTGAAGGAACCGGTTGGATGGAGAAAGTATTGCACCGCATTGAGCACGGCCACGGCCACATGCACGACATCGACCTATTGGTAAGTGTTGCCAAGCAGATAGAAGGTAATACTATCTGTCCATTGGGTGATGCCGCTGCTTGGCCAGTTGCCGCCGCCGTTCGTCACTTCCGCGAGGAGTTCGAGTGGCACGTGAAACATCCGCAGGCAGCTACGGCTCCCGGCGCGGTGTTCAACAAAGCTGAATCTGTATTAGCATAAATTATTGTTTCAGGCCTGTTTTAGAGAAAGCAGGTCTGAAATATACATTCCCGGTAAGTCCCCCTTTGAAGGGGGTAGGGGATGACAAAGAAGCTAGAAGAACCGAAAACAAGCGCTAAAAGCGAATGGGAAACGATTCTCGGGAATGCAAATATCAGCACGAGTAATCATCCCCCTACCCCCTTCAAAGGGGGACGAAATGCGTGAAGCTGGTTCTTACTAAAAGCTAAAATCAATTGCCGTTTAGAGGCCGTTTTTCTGAAAAGAGGCCCTAAGCAGAAATACATATAAATAGCCTGTTGCTGTGTGTCAAGAACAATTGACAACCAGCAATCAACAATAAATTTAACATGGTAAAAATAACGTTTGATGGCATAGAGGTGGAGGTAGAGGAAGGAACTACCATCCTCAACGCAGCCCGTAAAATCGGCGGCGAGGTGGTGCCCCCAGCCATGTGCTACTATACCCCTTTAAAAGGAACCGGCGGGAAATGCCGCGCCTGTATGGTGAAAGTGGCAGCCGGTTCTGCGAAAGACCCGCGCCCGATGCCTAAATTGGTAGCGAGCTGTATCACTCCGGTACAAGACGGCATGGTGGTGGAAAACACGACTAACCCAGATGTACTAGCTGCCCGCAAAGGAGTGGTGGAGATGCTGTTAATCAACCACCCACTGGATTGCCCTATCTGCGACCAGGCCGGGGAGTGTGATTTGCAGAACTTCGCCTACGAGCACGGAACGTCCGGTACCCGTTACGAAGAAGAGCGCCGTACTTTTGACAAAATTGACATCGGTCCGTTGGTGCAACTGCACATGACGCGTTGCATCTTATGCTACCGCTGCGTGTACACCGCCGACCAGTTAACCGAGAAGCGTGTGCATGGTGTGTTAGGCCGTGGCGATGCTGCGGAGATTGGAACCTACGTTGAAAACATCATTGATAACGAGTTCTCTGGGAACGTCATTGATGTGTGTCCGGTAGGAGCCTTGACTGATAAAACCTTCCGTTTCAAAAACCGGGTGTGGTTCACCAAACCGGTAGATGCGCACCGCGATTGCCCTACTTGCTCCGGTAAAGTAGTGTTGTGGATGCGTGGTAACGATGTGTTGCGCGTAACGGCCCGCAAAGACGAGTACAACGAGGTGCAGGAGTTCATCTGTAACACCTGCCGCTTCGACAAGAAAGACCCGAACGACTGGACCATTGAAGGACCGCGCAAGATTGCCCGCACTTCGGTGATTTCTGCTAACCATTATGAGTTACCGGTGCTGAACGTAGACGTGATTCCGAACTTACCAGGATCCACCGAAGAAGACTTACAATCCACTCCTTTTAACCTAGGAAGACAAGTATAATGGAGCTATCCTTATTATTAATCAAAGGGCTCATCATCTTTGCCGTTTTCGGTATTACGTTGCTGATTGCCACTTACTCCACCTACGCTGAACGGAAAGTGGCAGCCTTCATTCAGGACCGTGTAGGCCCTAACCGTGCCGGTCCGTTTGGTTTGGCGCAGCCATTGGCAGATGCCGTGAAGCTCTTCTTCAAAGAGGAGTTTGTACCGGCTAACGCAAACAAGTTTTTGTTCATTGCCGGTCCATCTCTGGCCATGTTAACGGCCTGTATGTCCAGCGCGGTAATTCCGTTTGGCGGTACCTTAATCATTGGCGGCGAAGCTATTCACTTACAGGCCATTGAGGTGAACATCGGGATTCTGTACGTGTTCGGGATTGTGGCTTTGGGCGTGTACGGCATCATGATTGGGGGCTGGGCTTCCAACAACAAGTTCTCCTTGTTAGGTGCTATTCGGGCGGCTTCCCAGAACATCAGTTACGAGCTGGCCATGGGTATGTCTATCATTGCCTTGTTGCTGGTAACCGGTACGCTTTCTATGCGTGACATTGCCGCGCAACAAGGACAGGAGCTGTTTGGGGTGTCTGGGTTGAACTGGAACATCTTCTATCAGCCGGTAGGCTTTTTGATTTTCATCATCTGTGCCTTCGCCGAGACCAACCGCGTTCCTTTTGACTTACCTGAGTGCGAGACAGAGCTGGTAGGTGGGTACCACACCGAGTATAGCTCCATGGGTATGGGCTTGTACCTGTTCGCAGAGTACGTGAACATCTTCGTAGCCTCGGCGGTAATGGCAACCCTTTACTTTGGCGGGTACAACTTCCCGTTCATGAACCAATTAGGTTTGCCGCACAACTTGGTGACCATCCTGGGAACGGTAGTGTTGTTCGCTAAAATCTTCTTCTTCATCTTCTTCTTCATGTGGGTACGCTGGACCTTGCCGCGTTTCCGCTATGACCAGTTGATGAACCTGGGCTGGAAAATCTTGATTCCGTTGTCCATCGCCAACGTGATTATCACCGGCGGAGCCATTCTGTTAAAAGCAGAGTTGTTCTAAGCACCCTATGAGTAGGAGAGGAGTGTACGCTCCTCTGCCCATCTTTTAAAGAGTATAAGAGACATGCAATCACTTAGTAATAGAGCGAAAAAGCTGGAGAAGAAACCCATGAATTTTTCCGAGAGAATGTATCTTCCGGCAATTTTCCAGGGTTTGTCTATCACCATGCGTCACTTCTTCAAGAAGAAGGCGACCATTAAATACCCAGAAGAAACCCGCCCGATGAGTGCGGTGTGGCGTGGTTTGCACGTGTTAAAGCGTGACGAGAAAGGTAGAGAGCGTTGCACGGCCTGTGGTCTGTGTGCCGTGGCGTGTCCGGCTGAGGCCATTACCATGGTAGCCGGTGAGCGCAAGCGGGGCGAGGAGCATCTGTACCGCGAGGAGAAATATGCGATTAGCTACGAGATTAACATGTTGCGTTGCATTTTCTGCGGCCTGTGCGAAGAAGCTTGCCCTAAGGCGGCCATCTTCCTGCAGAACGACAAAGTGGCTCCGGCCCGTTACGAGCGCGATGAGTTCATCTACGGCAAAGACCGTCTGGTAGAGCCCATGCCTATTCAAAACCAATAATTCTCCGCAGCAAGCGCACATCATCCTAAACCATTATGACGGGTAATTTCTTTTACTTTCTCACTTTCTTAACGCTGTTCGCGGCCATTGGGGTAGTTGCCTCTAAAAACCCGGTGTACAGCGTTCTGTTCATGATTCTGACGTTCTTCGCCTTAACCGGACACTACATTCTGTTGAATGCCCAGTTTCTGGCGGCGGTAAACTTCATTGTGTACATGGGCGCCATCATGGTGTTGTTCCTCTTCGTGATTATGTTCCTGAACATGCGCGAAGACACCGAGCAGCACAAGCCTTTGCTGAGCAAGATTGCCGCGGCCATTGCCGGTGGTATCTTGTTTGTGGTAATGATTGCCGCTTTGAAAGACGTAGACACCCAAATGAAAGCTACTGCTGTGTTTGACTCGCAGATTGGAATGGTGGAGAACCTGGGGAAAGTGCTTTTCAGAGATTACCTGTTGCCGTTTGAGTTGGCATCGGTGTTGTTCCTGGCGGCTATGGCCGGCGCCGTGATGCTGGGCAAGCGCGAGCCGGGTGAGCAAAATAGATTCTAAGTCTCTTGCAAGAGGCTGAAAAAGGACAGCTATCCACGTTGTCCTTTTTTATTGCCATGGCTGCAAGCTATTTCAAGGCTGATTTTCTGAAAACCGGCCGAAAACAGGATTGCAGCTGTGGCAGGAAGTTAACCGTTTAAGAGGCATTTTCTCTAAAATAGCCCTGAAACGCCAAAAGAAGAGTACAGGCTGCCTGGTAGAGGGTGGCTTTTCATATGGTTTTACCAAAAAATGGGAATAACTTTGGGCACTGTTGTCAAGCGCGTCCAACGCTTATTTCACCAACGTATTTATCATGAATGATATTCCTGAGGTCATAAGGACCATCCCGCTGAACTATTACCTGTATTTCAGCACCGCTCTTTTCTGTATCGGGATTATTGGGGTTCTCACCCGCCGCAACGCCATCATCATCTTTATGTGCATTGAGCTGATGCTCAACTCGGTGAACCTGTTGCTGACGGCTTTCTCGTCTTATCGCTCAGACCCCAACGGGCAGATTTTCGTGTTCTTCATCATGGCGGTGGCTGCTGCCGAGGTGGCCGTGGGCTTGGCCATTATTGTGATGATTTACCGGAACGTGCGCTCCACAGACATCAACATCCTGAACAAATTGAAATGGTAAGGCGGGTTTCCTGCTCTACTGAATCTCTAAAGAATACCGTTCCATTTACGTTTTAACAAATGCAAGAATTTATTTTGCCGGCAAACAACGCTGAGATGACCTGGGTGTGTTTGCTGATTCCGCTCCTGCCGCTAATCGGGTTTCTGATTAACGGGTTGGGTAACCGGAAATTGCCGAAAGGGCTGGCGGGACTGGTGGGTTGTGCCACCGTTATCGGTTCATTCCTGCTGTCACTGTACCTGTTCTTCGGGTTTGAAGGCTACGGCAACCGTCCGTACACCACCGATATCTTTAACTGGATTCACGTGGGTGCCCTGCGCATTCCGTTCTCCTTCCAGATTGACCAACTATCGCTCATCATGCTGCTGTTGGTAACGGGTGTAGGTTCTGTAATTCATATTTACTCGGCAGGCTACATGAGCCATGACGAGAACTTCGGTAAATTCTTCTCCTTCCTGAACCTGTTCGTGTTCTCCATGCTCCTGCTGGTGATGGGGTCTAACTACGTGATGATGTTCGTGGGTTGGGAAGGCGTGGGGCTTTGCTCGTACCTGCTCATCGGGTTCTGGAACAAGGTCACACCTTATAACAACGCCGCTAAAAAAGCTTTTATCATCAACCGCATCGGTGACTTAGGCTTCCTGCTGGGTATTTTCCTGATTTTCCAGACCTACGGTAGTGTAGTCTACGGCGAGGTGTTCAACCAGGCTTCTCAATTGAGCGAGGTGAACGACGGTGTAGTAGTTGCCATCACCTTATTGCTGTTTGTGGGCGCTATGGGTAAATCGGCGCAGTTACCGCTCTACACCTGGTTACCAGACGCGATGGCGGGTCCAACTCCGGTTTCCGCTTTGATTCACGCGGCTACCATGGTGACCGCCGGTATTTACATGGTCATCCGTTCAAATGTGTTGTACACGCTGGCACCAGACACTTTGGAGATTGTGGCCATCATTGGTTTAGCTACGGCATTATTTGCCGCTACCATTGGACTTTTCCAAAACGACATCAAAAAAGTATTGGCTTACTCTACGGTGAGTCAGTTAGGCTATATGTTCCTGGCGCTAGGCGTGATGGCGTATTCTTCTTCGCTGTTCCACGTATTAACGCACGCGTTCTTCAAAGCATTATTGTTCTTGGGTGCGGGTAGCGTGATTCACGCCATGAGCGGCGAGCAGGATTTGCGTAAAATGGGCGGACTGAAGAAAGCTTTGCCTGTTACGTTTATCACCTTCTTAATTGGAACATTGGCTATTTCTGGTATTCCGCCGTTTGCCGGTTTCTTCTCTAAAGACGAGTTGCTGGCGCACGTGTTTGTGCATAGCAAAGTGATGTGGGCTTTCGGTCTTTTGACTTCGTTCATGACGGCTTTCTACATGTTCCGTCTGTTGTACCTGGCGTTCTACGGAAACTTCCGGGGCACTGAGGAGCAGCGTCATCACCTGCACGAGTCCCCTGCGGTGATGACCATTCCGTTGATTATCCTGGCTATTCTTTCCACCATTGGTGGGTTCATGGGTTTACCGCCTGTTTTCAGCGAAAACCACATGCTGGGGAACTTCCTGTCGCCGGTGTATGAACTGGCTAGAAGAGCCGTACCAAGCGCGTTTGAAGCGCATCACCTATCCCACTCGACGGAATACATGCTGATGGCGGTATCCGTAGGGGTGGCAGTAGTTGCTATTATCCTGGCGTACTTCATCTACGGGAAGAAAAGAACGGTTCCTGCCGAGGAAGGAGCTGCTTTGTCTCCGTTGCACAAATTGGTGTACAACAAATACTACGTGGATGAATTCTACAACGGGCTGTTTGTGAAACCAGTGATGGGCTTGTCTACGGGGCTGTACCGCTTCGTGGAGAAAGGCATCATTGACCCCATTGTAAACGGATTCGGGAAAGCCACGTTAGGCGGCGGTCGCTCATTGCGCTATGTGCAAAGCGGAGCCACCGGTTCTTATCTGCTCCTGATGGTGCTGGGCATCGCGTTAATCTTATTGCTGAACTTTATTAACTGATATTGCCAAACATGTTAACCGCTTTAATAATCTTATGGCCCGCGTTGGCCGCACTGCTGGTACTGTTGGTAAAAGGACAAGGAGCCCGCAAAGTTGCTTTCGGAGCTGCCTTGGTGGAACTGGTGCTAGGCATTTGGGCCTGGATTAACTTCGTTCCGAACGGAAGTACCCAATTCCTGCTGAATGAACCCTGGATTGCCAATGCCGGCATCATGTTCAAAGTAGGCATTGACGGCATTAGCTTACTCATGGTATTGTTAACCGTGTTCCTGGTTCCATTGATTATCCTGTCTACCGCCAAGCATACTTACGAGAAGCCTTCTTCTTTCTACGCGCTCATCCTGTTCATGCAAACAGGTTTGCTGGGCGTATTCACCGCCTTAGATGCGTTTGTGTTCTACTTCTTCTGGGAGGTAGCGCTTATTCCTATCTACTTCATCGCTGGTATGTGGGGCGGGGAGAACCGCGTGCGCGTGACGTTCAAGTTCTTTATCTACACCGTTTTCGGGTCTTTGTTCATGCTGGCTGCCTTTGTGTATCTGTATTTTCAGACGCCGGGCACGCACAGCTCTGAGGAAGTTGCCTTCTACCAATTAGTGCTGGATGCCGGTACCCAAAGCTGGTTGTTCTGGTTCCTGTTCATTGCCTTTGCTATTAAAATGCCGGTGTTCCCGTTCCATACCTGGCAGCCTGATACCTACACCACAGCTCCGGCCGCCGGTACCATGCTTTTGTCTGGTATCATGCTGAAGATGGGTATTTACGGCGCCTTGCGTTGGTTATTGCCAGTAGTTCCGTTGGGTGTTAGCCAATGGGCGAACGTGGTGTTGGTACTAGCCATCATCGGGATTATCTACGGAGCTATCATCGCCATTCGTCAGCAGGACATGAAACGTCTGGTGGCGTTCTCTTCTATCTCGCACGTAGGCCTGATTGCCGCTGGTTTGTTCACTTTGAACCACCACGGCTTGCAGGGCACCATGATTCAGATGCTGAGCCACGGTGTGAACGTAGTGGGAATGTTCTTCATCATTGACATTATCCAGAGCCGCACCGGTACCCGCGAGATTGCTGCCATGGGTGGTATCACGCAGAATACGCCGTTCTTGTCGGTGACGTTCCTAGTGCTGTTGTTAGGTACTGTTGCGCTTCCGTTGACCAATGGGTTTGTGGGCGAGTTCCTCCTGTTGATGGGCGTGTATCAATACAATGCCTGGATGGGTGCCGTTGCCGGCTTGACCATCATCTTGGGAGCCGTGTACATGTTGCGCATGTTCCAGCGCGTGATGTTTGGCGAAAAGAACGAAATCACCCAAGGCTTCACCGATTTGACCTTTAACGAGAAAGCCGTATTGGTACCGTTGGTAGTAATGGTGTTCTGGATTGGCTTGCACCCGAACACGTTCTTAATGATTTCTGAGCCCGCCGTTCTGAAACTACTGGACGTGATTAAACGCTAACCCTGACGCTTTTTTAAAACCCAGGAGAAATTACCTGCTCATGACCTCAATCATTCTACTCTCCATATTCGGTATCCTGAACCTCTTCGTGGGGTTCATGAAATCTAAAAAGGCGCTCATGCCTGCGGTGCTGCTGTTTTTGGCGGTATCTCTGGGCGCGACCATGTTTGACTGGAACCAGCCGCAAAGCTATTTCAGCAACATGCTTTCCACCGACAACTTCTCTGTGGGCTTTACTGCGGTGATGGTGGTGTCTACCTTGTTCATTCTGCCGTTCTCCCGCAGCTACGTGGTTGCTGAGAACTCTAACCTGGCGGAATATTACTCTTTGTTGCTGTTCTCTTTGGTGGGCGGCATCATGATGGTGTCCTATGAAAACCTGCTGATTCTTTTTGTGGGCATCGAGATTATGTCCATCAGCATGTACATCATTGCTGGTTCTGACAAGCGCAACATCCTATCTAACGAGGCTTCCATGAAGTATTTCCTGATGGGTTCGTTCTTCACCGGGATTATCCTGTTCGGGATTGCTTTGTTGTACGGAGCTACCGGTGCCTTCTACCTAACCGACATTGCCGCTGCTGCGACCAATATGGACCCAGCCACATCTCCGTTGCTCTTAATGGGTTTATTGCTGGTGCTGATAGGCGTTACCTTCAAAATAGGCGCCGCGCCTTTCCACTTCTGGACCCCAGACGTGTACGAAGGAACGCCAACCGTTTTCACCAGCTACATGTCTACCGTAGTGAAGACAGCAGGTATTGCCGCTTTCTACAAACTGATGTCGGCGGCCTTTGGAGGGGTGTACGACCAGTGGTTCCCAACCGTAGTAGCCATCACCGTTCTAACCTTGTTGATTGGTAACATTGGGGCCGTGGCGCAGAACAGCATGAAACGGATGCTGGCTTACTCCAGTATCTCGCACGCCGGTTACCTGATGATTGCCTTGACTTCCTTCAACGACCGCTCAGAGAACGCCATTTTGTTCTACTCGCTGGCGTATGCCGTAGCGACCATTGCTGCCTTTGGCGTGTTGAAGTACGTTTCTGATGAGCGGGGTTCAGATGAGTATTCTGCCTTCAATGGCTTAGGCAAAACCAACCCATTGCTTGCCTTCGTAATGACGGTTGCCATGCTGTCCTTAGCGGGTATCCCGTTGACCGGTGGTTTCTTCGGAAAGCTGTTCCTGTTCTCGGCTGCTCTGGAGCAAGACATGGTCTGGCTGATTATCGTAGCCGTGCTGATGTCTGCCGTGGGTATCTACTACTACTTCAGAGTCATCATCGCCATGTACATGAGAGACGCAGAAGGAACCCGCATCGCCGTTGATCCTTTGGCTACTTTCACCTTGATTTCGCTGGTGGTGTTGACCGTGTTGATGGGCGTTGTACCAGGCTTGTTCAATAACTTACTTTAAGAGAGCAAAGGCTTTTGTGATAAAGCAGAAGAGGCACCCAAGGGTGCCTCTTCTGCTTTATGCCTAATTTATGGAAAACGAACCTGAATCGTAGCGTCGTTACCCTGTAACGCCGTGTCTCCATAGAACAAAAGCCTATGACTCACATCAAACCTTTATTCAAAGCGACATTGGTAAAAAGGTTCTTAACAGGTTGGAATGTTATTGCTGCGTAGAACCACGTCGTTACAGGGTAACGACGCTACCCTTCTATAGTGCGGAAGTTACTTCTGTGAATAACAAATAAGGAGAGCACAGAAGCAAGTTCCTCACCAAAGAGGGAAATGCGTCCTAATGACAAAGCATGTCTCGTCTCTATTTCTTTTGGCCACTATACAGAGACCACAGTTCTTGGATGGGTATAGCTTTGCGGCTAGCTTGGTCAATGCCCTTGCTTTCCTTGCTCCACAGGTAAGGGTAACAATGAATACCCTGGTTTCCGGTGATTTTCTGGACGTCTGCCCGCCAGTTCTTCCAGCGCATGCCCTCATAAAAGCTCTCTAGGTTTCCAGAGAAGCAGAACTGCAGGAATTCTGAGTAGCCCAACCCAGATGATTCCCAGAGCAGGTTGTCTGGCGAGATGTAGAAAACCTTCCCAATCTCCTCTTTGCTCAATCCGCCAGAATTTACCGCGAAGAATCCTCCCAACACGTCATCGGCTACTAAGAGAAAGGAAGGTTTTTGTCCGTCTTTCAGGTAAGATTTTCCTTTGTTCCAAGCCATTAAGCTGCGGGGAAGACGGGGTGAGCCCGAGCCCAGAATCCTAAGCCAGCCACCGTCAATCAGGATGCCGCCTGTTTCATAGATCACAGCACCCATGGGAGAACGGGTAGTTACCTGTGCCTGGAGCAAAGCCGCGTTAGCGTTGGCTTGGGTTTTAGGCAAGACTTCCACGTTGTTTTTGGCCCCTTTTATCCAACCTTTCACCGAACTCCAACCTGATGCCTTGGGGTCAATAAGTTCTTTTAAAGGTTTTTTGGACTGAGGCTGACTGTAGCTCAGAAAATAGATAAAAAGGAAGAGGCAAGACAGAAGATATTTCATAGATGAAGGTAGGTCAATGGGAAGATACGCAAGAATGTGTTTTCGATCTACTTTTCAGAAAAGAAGCCTGAAATGAGATCGGGTTACAAACTCATCAGCTCCTTGAACACCTGCGTCTGCCGGCGCGAGACTTCCACTTCTTCACCGCCTTTTAACTGAATCTTGATGCTGCCGCTGAACCATGGATTAATCTGCTCAATGAAATTGACATTGATGATTTGCTGGCGGTTCGCCCGGAAAAACACTTTAGGGTCCAGGCGGCTTTCCAGGTAGTTCAGGGTCTTGAGAATGCAGGGGCGCTCGTTCTCAAAGTACAGGAAAGCGTAGTTGCCGTTAGACTCCATCATGCGTACCTGTTTCAGGGCCACAAACCAGCAGCGCTCTCCGTCCTTGACAAACACCCGGTCTTCTTCCCTCAGCAGGGAAGTAGGAGCGGCGGGTTTCGTTGACTCGTACTTTGCCATGGCTTTCTCTACGGCCTGGCGCAGGCGACTTTCCTCAATGGGTTTCATGAGGTAATCCAGCGCATTCCGTTCGAAGGCTTTGAGGGCGTATTGGTCGTAAGCGGTGGTGAAGATAACCTGCGGCGTGTACTCCAATGCTTCCAGCAGTTCAAAGCCGTTTTTCTGGGGTAAATGGATGTCCAGGAAAAGTATATCAGGCCGAAGCGACTCAATCAATTCAATGCCTTCTTCGGCGTTTTCGGCTTCACCCACTAGTTCCAGGGCAGGGAATTTAGCTAAGAGGTGCTTCAGTTCCAGGCGGGCCAGCCGGG
Organism: Rufibacter roseolus; assembly: GCF_017916365.1. Lineage (GTDB taxonomy): Bacteria > Bacteroidota > Bacteroidia > Cytophagales > Hymenobacteraceae > Nibribacter > Nibribacter roseolus. The sequence continues at coordinate 1,310,127 of NZ_JAFMSU010000003.1, read as the reverse complement.
AGTCTTCAACGATGCAGATTTTCATAGTCTTTCCAGGGAAGAGTAAGCGTGGCGGTCACGCTGTTGTCGCTTGTTTGGGTGAGGGCAAAGGTGCCGGGTTGGTCTAAGGAATGTGCCACGCGTTCCAGCAGCCGTTGCAGGCCAATACCATTAGAAGCAGAGGATGCATCCAGGATGCCGGTATTCTCTACCTGTACCCGTAAGTGGCCATTCTGCCGGTGCAGAGACAGCTGAATTTTTCCGCCTCTGGCTTGGGTCCCGATGCCGTGCTTGATGGCGTTCTCCACCAGCAACTGAATGCCCAGCGGCGGAATGGCCGCGTTCTTAACCGATGCTTCCATGTGCGAGGAGAAATCGAGCTTATCTTCAAAGTGAATCTTCTCCAGCGCCACGTAATTATCTAGAAAATCCAGTTCCTCAGCCACGCTCACCAGATTATTCCGGTTGTAGCCAATCACGTAGCGCATCATGGCCGACAGGCGGGTAATCATCTCCCGCGCCTTGGTCTGGTCCACCAGCACTAGGGACCGGATGTTGTTGAGGCTGTTAAACAGAAAGTGCGGGTTCAGTTGCTACCGGATGGCTTGTAATTCAGCCTCCTTCAAAGACAGTTGCAGCTTCCAGGTTTCCACTTCTTTCTCCTTCCAGCGCTGAATGGCCTGGAACGCAAAGTAGATGGTAGACCAGAAACTAAGAATCACCAGCCCGTTCGCCGAGTACATGACCAGATACCCAAAGCTGAATTCCTTCAATGTGAACATGCCAATGCTCAGCATGAAAAGGCAGACCAGCAACTGGCACGTAATTGACGCCACCGCATTGTAGGCCAGCACCAGCAAGACCATTTTGCCCAGCGGAAGCTCCAGCCAGCGATGCTTTCGGTTCAAGTGCCGTTGCAGGTGCGTGGTGCCGAAGAAAATAGCGGTGCCCACAAATTGCACGGCGTACATGCCCGCTTGCTTTTTGAAGAACAGGAAACTCATCAGGAGTCCTATAAACAGGTAGCAGGTCCAACCAATTGCTTGGCAGACCCAATACCATTTTTGCTGACGTGAGGCGGTCATTAACGAGGGGTTGTTTAGTTCTTCAGGAAAGCGTCCATCTGCGCGAACATCCAGGTGGGCTCATCATACATGATGAAGTGCTTGGCGGTATCGGCTATTTTCACTTGGGCGCCAGGCAATTTAGCAAATTGTGCTTTATACATGTTGGTGGTGATGTCTTTGGTGACGCCGTAATTTTTGTATCCGGCCCAGGCACCCAATACCAACACCGGTGCTTTGATAGTGGCAACGTCTTGGCGCAGGTCAGAGAGGTACATCTCGTACATGGCTTGGCCGGTGGTGTTATAGTCAGATTTTCTGCCCCATTCAATAATCTTCTTAATGTGCGCCGAGTCGGTGGCCATGGAGATGCCGTAGCTGGCTTCCTGCTGTTGTTGCGCAGAGGGGTTCGGCGTTGCCATGGCCTTGCGGAACTGGTCGGCCATCGGTTTGATGGTTTCTACCGTGGCGGTAGGATTCTGAACAGCCCCAATGAAAGGCAAGCCGTCTACCACCACCGTCTTCCCGAATAACTCAGGCGCTTTCACGTTCAGGGCCAACGCCATGTAACCGCCCAGGCTATGCCCCACCAGTACCGGCTTTTTCAGCTTGTTTTCCTGCACATAGGCGATAATCTCGTCGCGCACTGAATTCAGGAAATGGTCTGTTTTCACGGCTGGCTGCCCCGCGAAACCAGGTAAAGTCAAGACATAGCAGGTGTAGTTTTTCTGGTAATGGGCCACCGTCTCGTCCCACACTTCCCCCGCCGAGTTCAAGCCCGGAATCAAAATCATAGCAGGTCCTTTGCCCGATTTCACAACTTTGAACGATGGCGTTTTAGCCTGCACCTGTATGGCGAGGAACAAGAATAGAACAAGGATAGAAGTAATTTTTGCTTTCATGGCTTTATAAGGTTTAGTTGTTTCCGTGATTGATTGAAACAAAGGTGTCACCTCAAAGCCTGATGTAGAAGTGAAATATGATGAGCGGTAAAAGGCCGGGGTGAACGGCGTTAGGATTGGGAGCTGCCAAGTATCAATTGAGATTCAAGCCTTTTTTTGAAAAGGAAGCCGCAAATAGGGAGGTTGATTTGCAACAGAACTGTAGCGTCGTTACACCGTAACGACGTGTTTCGATGAAACAAAGGCAGCGTTATTAAGAGAAATGCCTCCATACAAGGCACCTGCCATGAAAGGTTCTAAATAGTAGAGATGTTTTCGCTGCGTAGCACCACGTCGTTACGGTGTAACGACGCTACATTTCTGGCCTTTTTCCGCGAATAGCCCTAAAACAAGAAAGCCGGTGAAGTCTCCATGACCTCACCGGCTTTCTATAGCCATCAGCAATAAACTAGCAGCAATTACCCCTTCAAACGAGTGTCAATCTGCAGTTCATCCAACTGCGCTTGGGCAATAGGCGACGGAGCATCAATCATGACATCACGGCCCGAGTTGTTTTTAGGGAACGCGATGAAGTCACGGATGGAATCGGCGCCACCGAAGAGTGAGCACAGACGGTCAAACCCGAAGGCGATACCACCGTGTGGAGGCGCGCCGTATTCAAAGGCATCTAACAGGAACCCGAACTGAGCCTGTGCTTCCTCAGTGGTGAAACCAAGTAAGTCAAACATGCGGGACTGAACGGCCCGGTCATGGATACGGATAGACCCGCCGCCTACTTCCACGCCATTGATGACCATGTCATAGGCATTGGCGCGCACGGCACCGGGGTTGGTGTCAATCAGGTCCATGTCCTCCGGCTTGGGCGAGGTGAACGGATGGTGCATGGCGTGGTAGCGGCCGCTTTCCTCATCCCACTCTAGGAGCGGGAAATCCAGTACCCACAGGGTAGAGAACGTCTCTTTGTCGCGCATGCCCAGGCGGGTGCCCATCTCCAGACGAAGCTCGTTCAGAGCTTTGCGGGTTTTATCGGCACCGCCTGCTAAGATTAACAGCAAGTCGCCGGGTTGAGCGTTGAAGGCTTGGGCCCATTGCTGCAGATCCTCGGGTGAGTAGAATTTGTCCACGCTTGATTTCACGCTGCCGTCTTCCTGCACGCGGGCGTACACCAGACCGGTAGCCCCTACCTGCGGACGTTTCACAAAATCGGTGAGTTCATCCAATTGTTTGCGGGTAAAATGGGCGCTGCCGCTGGCATTGATGCCCACTACCAGTTCGGCGTCATCAAATACTTTGAAGCCTTTGTTTTTCACCACGTCGTTCAGCTCCACAAACTGCATCCCGAAACGGGTGTCCGGTTTGTCTGAGCCGTAGAGGCGCATGGCATCGGCGTAGGTCATTCGCGGGAAATCGGACAGTTCTATTCCTTTTACCGTGCGGAACAGGTGCTTCACTAAGCCTTCAAATGTGTTCAGGATGTCTTCCTGGGTCACGAAGGAAAGCTCACAATCAATCTGGGTGAACTCCGGCTGACGGTCGGCGCGCAGGTCCTCGTCTCTAAAGCATTTCACAATCTGGAAGTACTTGTCAAAACCAGACACCATCAACAGCTGCTTAAATGTCTGCGGCGATTGTGGTAAGGCATAGAACTCACCGGGGTTCATGCGGCTAGGCACCACAAAGTCGCGGGCACCTTCGGGGGTAGATTTAATCAATACAGGCGTCTCTACCTCAATAAAGCCTTGGCCATCCAGGTACGAGCGGGTTTGCTGGGCCATGCGGTGGCGCAGTTCCAGGCTCTTGCGCACCGGCGAGCGGCGCAGGTCCAGGTAGCGGTACTTCATGCGGAGGTCATCACCGCCGTCGGTCTCGTCCTCAATCAGGAACGGAGGCAGTTTGGCGGGGTTTAGCACCTCCAGCGCGGTTACTTTTATTTCAATGTCGCCAGTGGCGATTTTGTCATTCTTAGACACGCGCTCTATGACGATGCCGGTGGCCTTCACCACGAACTCACGACCCAGCGTACGGGCAGTGGTGAGAACCTGCGCATCAGAAACACCTTCCTCCAGGCTCAGCTGCGTGATGCCGTAACGGTCGCGCAGGTCAACCCAAAGCATGCCGCCTTTGTCGCGTGATTTCTGTACCCAACCGGTCAGGGTCACTTCCTGACCAACATTCTCGAGGCGCAATTCGCCGCAGGTGTGTGAACGAAGCATTGTATCTGTTCTTTAGAAACTAAGCCCCAAAGGTAACGATTGTTTCATTAGTTGCCGAAACCCGTTTCAGGCCTGTTTTCAAGAATTAACCAGGAAAATGGCGGCAGGCTATCAAGTCTTCTTTTAAGCTTCCCTTAACCAAAAAAGCAATAATCAGTAAGCCGCTTTCCCTTTTCAGAGAGGAGAGAAGATCCTTAACCAACTTTTTAAGGGATTTTTTGTCGGCAAATGTAAGTGTCCAAAATCGAATATTACTGTTCGGGATCGGACAATGCTAGAGCTATGTTGTGTTTGTAAATAATTGTAAATCAATAATATAATAATTTGGCATTGCTCTTGTCTTAGGTGTTGACGAAGGCAGACTCCTTCCGGAGACAGTCTATCTGAATAGCCATTTTTTGAGAAACGCACCCAAACCTTATGCACACTAAGAAATTTACTCTACTCGTAACTTTCTGGCTTTTATGCCTCGCCCCGCTGGCTTGGGCGCAGGAAAACTCCTTTGACCTGAAAGGTGTGGTGAAAGGCGCCAAAGGCGAGCCTTTGCTGGCCGCTAACCTGCAGTTGGTGAAAGACTCCAGCCAGGTGCTGGTGAAGGTAGAGGTGAGCGGTCAGGACGGGTCTTTCCTGTTCAGCGGCATTCCGGCAGGCAAATACAAGCTCATGGTGCTGCATTATGACTACGCCCTGTACACCTCAGAGGCTATTCAACTGCAGAAGAACACTGACCTGGGGGTAATTTCCTTGGCTGAGCGGGCGGTAGCCTTGAAAGAGGTGAAGATTGAGGCGCAGAAGCCTTTTGTGGAGCAGCACTTTGACAAAACCGTGCTCAACGTGGAAAACAGCATTTCCTCGGCGGGCAGTAACGTGCTGGAGGTGCTGGAGAAAGCGCCCGGCGTGCGGGTAGACCAGAACGATAACATCAGCATGCGGGGCCGGTCTGGCGTGATGGTGATGATCAACGGCAAGCGGGTGCCTATGTCAGGCACGGAGCTGGCCACCATGCTGCGAGGCCTAAACGCCAATGAGGTGGCCAAGATTGACCTCATCACCAACCCCTCGGCGAAATACGATGCGGCCGGAAACGCCGGGATCATTGACATCAAACTGAAAAAAGATGACCGCGTGGGCACCAACGGCAGCATCACCTCGTCCTTCGGGCAGGGACAACGCTTCAAGTCCAACCAGGGTCTGCAGCTGAACCACCGCACCGGAAAAGTAAACGTGTTTGGCTCTTACAACTACGTGCACCGCAAGGATTTCAGCAAACTGGACATCTACCGGGAGTTCTTCTCCTTAAACGAAGCCCGTAGCCTGCAGGGGATCAACGACCAGAAGAACCATTTCTCGCACCAGATCAACTCGCACAACGGGCGTGTGGGATTTGACTGGAATGTGACCCCCAAAACTATTGTGGGTTTGGTAGCCAACGGGGTTTTCTTAGATATAAACCGAGCCACCGCCAATACCTCCCAGTTCTTTGACCGCAACCGGCAGTATGATAAATACACCACTACCAACGCCATCAGTGGGACCAACCGGAATTCACAGGCCCTTAACTTCAACCTGAAGCATACCATAGACACCACCGGCAAAGAAATCAGTGCCGATGTGGACTACGCCGCCTTTCAATCAGACGATATCCAGGACTTCACTACCCGGTACTTTGACACCGAGAAACCCATGCCGGACTCTCTCCTGTACGGTGATCTGGACGGGAAACTCACCATCAAATCGGTGAAGGTAGATTACTCCCAGCCCCTGAAATCCATGGGCGCGAACCTGGAAGCCGGGCTCAAAAGCAGTCTGGTAGACGCCGACAATGACCTGCGTTTCTATGACCGCACCAGAGGCCGCAATACCTTGGACACGAACCGGAGCAACCACTTCATATACCGCGAGAATATTAACGCGGCGTACCTGAACGTGAACAAGAAATGGTCTAAAGCCAGCCTGCAGTTAGGGTTGCGGTTAGAGAACACCATTGCCAAAGGCGAGCAGGTGGCGGAGTACGCCCAGGTAGAAGGGGAGCGCTCCTTTGACCGGAACTACACCCAGCTTTTCCCCAGTGCTTTCTTAGGGTACACGCTGAACAAGACGCATGACCTGGGACTCTCCGTAAGCCGCCGCATTGACCGGCCTACCTATAACCAGTTGAACCCCTTTGTGTACTTCATTGACCCCAGCACCAAATCGGCGGGTAACCCGTTTCTGTTGCCGCAAACCACGTACGCCTTTGAGTTTACCCACACCTTGAAGGAGAAGTACGTGACCAAGCTCAGCTACAGCCGCACCACTGACAATATCATTTCGGTGTTGTCACCAGAGCCGCGCCCAGTGCCAGACCCTAATCCAAACCAGATCCCGGTGGTAATTCAGCAGGACCGTAACCTTGCCAAGTTCCACTACTACGGGGCCAGTTTCTCAGTGCCGGTTTCTGTGGCGCGTTGGTTCACCAGTGCCAACAACATTGAGGCATACTATGGGCTCTACCAGGGCAACCTGGCCAATACCAACCTTAGAAACGGCCGGCCTACTTTCTCCATCAACTCCACCAACTCTTTCCAGCTGCCCAAGAACTGGTCAGCGGAGTTGATTGGGGTCTACCGGAGCCGTGAGATCTACGCTTTCCTGGACATCCAGCCCGTGCGGTTCCTGACCCTGGGTGTGCAGAAACAGTTCCTAGACAAAAAGGCTAACGTGAAGCTGAACGTCACCGATGTCTTCTACTCAAACAAGATAAGAGCCACCACCGCTTTGACTGGATATTATGAGAAGTTCTACCAACGCCGTGATACCCGTGTAGCCACCCTCAGTTTCACCTACAGATTTGGCGGTACCCAAGTAGCCCCGGCCCGCCGCCGCACCGGTGGCGCCGAAGATGAGAAACGCCGGGCTGGGTAAACCCTTGTCCTCAGAAATCAGCCGCAAAACAGCCCTGGAACTTTCCGTTTCAGGGCTGTTTTTTTGTTTAAAGGCGCTAAACAGATGAGAGAATATGAGAAGCCAAAAAGGCTTGTTTGAACCTGAAAAGTAGCTTTATAAGAGCCCTAAATCTTGAGAAAAGCTGAATAGGATATATCCTTTTTTATATTGAAGACTACTTAAAACTGAGGACAAGGTTTTAGTATAAAAGAGGAACTTATTGGAAAGTTTAAAGAAGTGCTTTGAGGCTTGGGAAAACCATCTTAAATAGCTTAAGAATAAGTGAAATAAAGTAGCTAAAGCGCAAAATTGAACTTATTCAATGGTAAACTCTGATTTAGTTCATTTAAGGCTATATTGTTAAAAATTATTAAAGATGTTTAATTCTGTCTGGAAAACACTGGCGTTGAGAAAATCTAAGAACAGATTAGATGTGGGAGGATTGTCTAAAAAGGATTATTTTGATAGGGTGAATTATGTGCGCACCGTTGCGGGGCTGCGTAACGCTTTGTCTGCTCCTAAACAAGTACAAACCAATACCAAGCGGGAGGTTACTTTCAGAGGCTTGGCTTTTGGGGCCTCTCTGCGGGATGCCAGGCGCCTGTTGGGCAAACCCGAATTCCACGTGCATCAAGACTTGGATGTGGTGGGCCACGAAGTTCTTTTCTACTTCTCTTCCATTGGGTCAGCGAAGGTGACGCAATGCCTGCACTTCCTGCACGGTCAATTCATCATGTGCCAAAGCATTGTGAAAACCCCTAAACCAGCCAGATGCAACGCTATCATCAAATCGGTGCTGGAGAAGTATAACTTGCTGCCTGAGGCGCAGGAGACTTTTGACCTGGAGAACATGTTCCCGATTTGCGATGCGTCCCAGAACCGCATTGAGATGCACTACGCCTTTGACCTGACCTTTACCTACGCCACCGGCGATGCGCAGGTGCTGCCCATGATCCAGAAGGTGCAAGCCGTAGAGAAAAGTAGATCAGCTTTCTGGAAAGGTGCTTTCCAGGAGCAAGTGCGCTACGTATAGCGCAACTCAAAATACTTAGAAAAGCCGATGCCCTTTCTTCAACGGAGAAAGGGCATCGGCTTTTTGTTTGGCGAAGGTCAGGGTAGAAACTTGGTTATGCCTGTTTTCTGCGCGATTCAGTAAAAAGGGCTCTAAACAGCGTGAAAGAAAATAGGATGGAAAGGTGGGTTCTCTGTAACTTTTCTTAACTTCTTTCTACTAATCCTCTAGAAACCAATCGCTCTACCTAACCAAACCCTTTCACACCATGGAACTCATCATCCAGAACCTTTCCAAAACCTACCCCAACGGCGTGCAGGCGCTGAAAGATGTGAACCTCACCATCCCCACCGGCATGTTTGGGTTGCTGGGACCCAATGGGGCGGGGAAGTCATCGCTCATGCGTACCATCGCCACGCTGCAGGAGGCGGACAGCGGCAGCATCAGGCTGGGGGATTTGGATGTGTTCCGGGAGAAGGACGAGATGCGGAAGGTGTTGGGCTATCTGCCGCAGGAATTCGGGGTGTACCCCAAGGTGAGCGCCGAGGAGTTGCTGGACCATTTTGCGGTGCTCAAGGGCATCCACAACAGCAAAGAGCGGAAAGAGACCGTGGCCTCGCTGCTGCAGCAGACCAACCTCTACGAAGTGCGCAAAAAGAACCTGGGCGGCTACTCCGGTGGGATGAAACAGCGCTTCGGGATTGCGCAGGCCTTGTTGGGCAACCCCAAGATCATCATTGTGGATGAGCCAACTGCCGGTCTGGACCCCGCCGAGCGGAACCGTTTCCATAACCTGTTGAGCGAGATCGGGGAGAACATTATTGTGATTCTGTCCACGCACATTGTGGACGATGTGAGCGACCTGTGCCGGAACATGGCTATCATCAACAAAGGCGAGGTGCTGGCCACCGGCGAGCCGCTGCAGGCCATTGAGCAGATGCAGGGGCAGATCTGGCGGAAGTTCATCAAAAAAGAAGAACTGGCGCAGCACCAGGCTGAGCACGCCGTGATCTCGTCCAGGCTGTTCGCCGGCAAAACCATCATCCACGTCTACGCCGATGCCCGCCCCGGTCTGGAGTTTGAGCCGGTGCAGCCCGATCTGGAGGATGTGTACTTCGCGACCATCAGCGGGGTGACCCGGAATGCACCGCAGCAGAGACCCGAGGCAGAAGTAATCGGATAGGCCGTTTTGAGGCTATTTTATACAAATCAGACCTAAAGCGACGAAGCTATGTTCCTGAATATATTCCTCTTTGAGCTGAAGTACCGCCTGAAACGGCCAGCTACTTATATCTATTTCTTCCTCTTCTTCCTGATGGCTTTGCTGTGCGTGTTTGGCGTGAGCGGGGTCTTTGGCGGCACGGTGATCATTGGCGGGGGCAGCAGTGTCTCAGTGAAGGCCAACTCGCCCTACCAGATAAACTGGGTCATCACCATCCTGAGCTGGTTTGGCGTGCTGGTGACCTCGGCCATGATGGGTAACCCCGTGTACCGTGATTTTGAGCACAAAACGCATTCGCTGTTCTTCACCACGCCTATCTCCAAGTGGAGCTACCTGGGCGGGCGTTTCTGGGGATCGTTCCTGGTGACGCTGCTGGTGTTCTCCGGCATTGCGTTCGGTTACATCTTCGCCTCGGCGGTGGCCCCGCTGTTCCCTTCGGTGGAGGCGACCAGGTTCGGGCCGTTCAACGTCATGTCCTACGTGCAGCCTTTCCTGCTCATCGTGATCCCTAATTTGCTGCTTACGGGCGCCATCTTCTTCACCCTGGGCACGCTGACCCGCAACATGCTGGCGGTGTACATTGGGAGCGTGCTGGTGCTGGTGCTGTACGGCGTTTCCAGTGCCCTCACCAATGACCTGGACAATGACTTGCTCGCGAACCTGGTGGACCCGTTCGGGGCCTCGGCGGTGTACCAGACCACCCGCTACTGGACGGCCGCTGAACAGAACACGCTGGTGCTGCCCTTGAGCCAGCAAATTCTTTGGAATCGTTTGCTGTGGGACGGGCTTGCCGTTTTGCTGCTGATTATCTGTTTCTGGCGGTTCAGCTTCTCTTTCTTCGCCTCGGAGGGTAAGGTGCGAAAACTCCGTCGGGAGGAAGCGCCGGGCATCATCGCCACCGCGCAGCGGATTTCTTTGCCCAAGGTAAGCCAGGAGTTCTCATTCGGGCGCAGTTTCGGGCAGTTCTGGAAGCTGACCAAGCTGGAGTTCAAGGGCATTGTGCGCAGCGTCTATTTCATTGCCATTGTGGTGGCGGGAATTATTTTCCTGCTGTCTACCGCTTCGCAGATCGGGAAGATCTATGATACCAACACGTATCCGGTGACCTCGGAGGTGGTCGCGATTCTGGGTGGTACGTTTGCGCTGTTCATGCTCATCATCATCACATTTTACTCCGGTGAATTGGTGTGGCGCGAGCGCGATGCCCGCATGAACCAATTGTATGATGCCTTGCCTATTCCCAACTGGGTGCCGTTCACGTCCAAACTAGTGGCGCTGATGGGTATTCAGGTGGTTTTGATGGCGGTGGTGCTGGTATGTGGCATTATCATTCAGGCAGCGAAGGGCTATTTCAACTTTGAGCTGGGGCTGTACGTGAAAGCCTTGTTCGGGCTGCAGTTGGTGGATTACCTTTTGATGTGCGCGCTGGCCATGCTGGTGCAGGTGCTGGTGAACAACAAGTACCTGGGGCACTTCATCATGGTAGTGTATTACCTGGCCAACATCTTCAAGGGGCAGCTGGGCTTTGAGCACCTGCTGTACTCCTATAGCTCAGATCCGGGTGCTCCGTACTCGGCCATGAACGGCTACGGGCATTTTGTGGGGCCGTTTTTGCTGTTCAAGGTGTACTGGGGCGCGTTTGCCATTATCCTGGCGCTGGTGTCTAACCTGCTGTGGGTGCGCGGCACTGAGGCCCGCCTCAAAGGGCGCTTCAAGCTGGCGGCGCTGCAACTGAACAGATCCACGCTTGTGGTTTTGGGTGGGGCGGCCACGGTGTTCATCATTTGCGGCGGCTTCATCTTCTACAATACCAACGTCCTGAACGAGTACCGCGACGCAGACGACAACGAGCGTTTACAGGCTACTTTTGAGAAAACGTACAAGAAATACCAGCACCTGCAGCAGCCCCGCGTGGTAGATGTGTACCTGGAGACCGACCTGTACCCCAAGGAGCGCGAATTCCACTTCAAAGGCTATTACTGGCTCAAAAACAAGACCAACGTAGCCATTGACTCGGTGCATATTATGCTGGATGATAACGCCGTGATCAAACAGCTGGAATTCGCCCGTCCGGCCAAAACGGTGCTGTTCGATAAGACCATGGGCTACCACATTTTCCGGTTGGCCCAGCCGCTGGCGCCCGGCGACTCCGTGAAGCTGAACATGGATTTGCTCTACCAGACCAAAGGCTTCAAGCAGCGCAGCTACAACACTGGCATCGTGTACAACGGTACTTTCATCAACAGCCAGCTGCTGCCGCACATCGGGTACCAGGAGGCGTTGGAGTTAGCCGATGATGATACCCGCAAGGAAAACGGCCTGAAGCCGAAGGAGCGCATGGCTAAGGTCAATGACCTGAAAGCCCGCCAGAACACCTACATCAGCAACGACGCCGACTGGATCAATTTTGAAACCGTGGTAAGCACCGTGCCCGATCAGATTGCCCTGGCGCCCGGTTACCTGCAGAAGGAGTGGACCAAAAATGGCCGCCGCTACTTCCACTATAAGATGGATTCGCCTATCCTGAACTTCTACTCCTTCCTTTCCGCTGACTACGAGGTGAAGAAAGACAAGTGGAACGACGTGGCCATTGAGGTCTATTACCAGAAAGGCCACGAGTACAACCTGGACCGCATGATCAAGGGCGTGAAGAAATCGCTGGATTACTACACCGCCAATTTCAGCCCGTACCAGCACCGGCAGGTCCGCATTTTGGAATTTCCGGGCTACAGCGCCTTTGCGCAGGCGTTCCCCAACACCATCCCGTTCTCGGAGTCCATTGGGTTCATTGCCGATGTGGATGACAAAGACCCCGAGGACATTGACTATCCGTTCTACGTGACCGCCCACGAGGTGGCGCACCAGTGGTGGGCGCATCAGGTCATCGGGGGCGATGTGCAGGGCTCCACGCTCATGTCCGAGACCATGAGCCAGTACTCCGCCTTAATGGTCATGAAAAAGGAATACGGCCCCGAGCGGATGAAGAAGTTCCTGAAGTACGAGATGAACAATTACCTGCTGGGTCGGGCCGGCGAGCGGAAGAAAGAACTGCCGCTGGCGTTGGTGGAAAACCAGCAGTACATCCATTACCGCAAAGGATCGGTGGTAATGTACGCCCTGGCGGATTACATCGGCGAAGACAAACTGAACGCGGCCCTGAAGGAGTACGTGCAGAAAGTAGCGTTCCAGCAGGCGCCGTATACCAACTCAGTGGAGTTTTTGAGCTACATCCGCAAAGCCACGCCAGATTCTTTGCAATACCTGGTAGACGATATGTTTGAGAACATTACCCTCTACGAAAACAAAGCCACCGAGGCCTCTGCGGTGAAGCAGAAAGACGGTTCTTATAAAGTTTCGCTCACTGTGGACGCCAAGAAATTCCGCGCCGATAGCCTGGGGAACGAAAGCCCCGCCCCACTGAATGACTACGTGGATGTGGCGGTGATCACCCGCAAGAAGATTGCCGGCATCTGGCAGGATTTTCCGCTGTACCTGCAGAAGCAGCGCATCAAGGCCGGCCAGAACAAGATTGAGGTTATCGTGAAGGAGAAACCAGAGCGCGCCGGTGTGGATCCCCTGAACAAGCTCATTGACCGCAACCCCAATGACAACACCAAAGAGGTGACGGTGAAATCATAACCACTTAATCTTCACGATGCTTTTGGAAAGGCCCGGCTGTTTAGTCGGGCCTTTCCGTTTTTGGGGCTCTAAACAACTGACGGTAGCAGTGTCAAGCCACTAGGTAATTGCAATACTGGTAAAGCAGAAGGCTAGCATGTGAAAGAAAACTTCCTCTCTGGAGGGGGTAAGAGTGGAGCTTTTCTAGCTCAAATTCATGGTTGTTTACTGGTGCTTCTTGCTGTAAAGTGCTGTAGACGATTTTAGCTAGATTGTTTCTGGATTTATCCAATTTTTTGGGAAGGTGAGGTTTGAATGGTTCGGAATGAAACTGTTTGTTTAAGATGCTGCTATTCAGTGTGATGAAAATAAATATTGGTATTGTTAAAAGTTTGAGTCAAAGGTTTTTGGCTTAAGTTTAAATTGATTTTGATTGGAAAAACATAAGTTTTAAAGGTTTAATCATAAGCACTTAAAAATGATATGATTTTCCCGCTGCGATTTTAGCCTTTTTTACTGCTGTATAGGGTAGTTCTGGTACGAAATCGAAAATTTTTCACAAAAAGTTTTCCTTCAAAAACCTCATTTAAATCGTTTAGAGGCTGTTTTTGTAAAAAAGTTCCTTTTTTTATATATTTTTTCATATAAACTCTTGCTTTGCGTATAATTGATCCCCTATATTTGTCTCATTCTAGTAAGGAATTGTAGTATTTTAATCCAGTGAAATAGCTGTCAGCCTTACCGGGAAATCAGGTTAAAATTACGGTTTCATTTAAGGTTTAAGGGGAAAGATGCAACGGATAAAGGTTGTGGTGAGCATGTTGGTTCTGGTAATGGCTTCTTTGCAGACTTCTGCCTTTAATCTTCAGCTTTCTTCCGGGGCTGGAGCTAGAATCAAAGAGCTTACGCAGCTTATTAAGCAGCAACCGGGCAATGTCCAGGCCTATGGCGAGCGAGCTGCGGCTCGCATGGAGGCCAGGGATGTTTACGGGGCTATCAAAGATTACACCTTCGCTCTTACACTGTCTGAAGTAGATAACCAGACATATCTGCTGGGCCGGGGAAACGCTTATCTGGAGATAGGTGCCTACAAAGAGGCCTTGCGAGACTTTGACGCCATTCTGATGAATGGAAACTCTACCGATGCTTTGTACGGCCGGGCGGTAGGCAAGTATTACCTGGATGATTTCTTTGGAGCAATCAGGGACTTGGATGAAGTAGTGGCGGTTGCCCCCCAGCACTCAAAGGCGCTGTGCAACCGTGGAATTGTGAAGTTGGAGCTTAACCAGTTAGAGGACTCTGTCACGGATTTGACGCTTTTTCTGACGCATTATCCAGACCACCAGGAGGCTACCTATGCGCTGCAGGTGGCAAAAAGCAAATTGCAGCGGCGTACCGCCAAGCGCTGACCTTTAGCGGCTGTTTAAAGGCACTTTACTTACCAGAATCCTTACCTGACACCTTTGAGGGTGCTGCTTTCTACCATATCGTAAAACAACAATCAAACAAAAAACTTACAATTATGAAAAACGCTTTACTTACTTTTTGCTTTTTATTCGTGTTGGTGATGAACGCCGTGGCCCAGACTGGCCCTGCTAACCCAGCCGTAGAGAAAACCTGCAACTCGGTGACTCGCCTGATGGTGCAATCCATAGGTCTGAACGAGAGTGAATACCTGCATCTGAGAGTTCTGAACCAGCAGCGCCTGGTGAAAGCCGCTGAGGTTGCCAAAATGTACAGCAACGATGCCGACATGCGCGATGCCCGCCTGAAAGAAATTGAGACCACTTTTGAAACCGAATTGTTCAAACTGCTCAACAGCCGCCAGGTAGAAGCTTACACAGAATTCAAAGCCAAGCCAGAAGGCAATTTCCTGTCTATGGTGAAAGAAGTAAGCAAAGCCGGCAAGAACTAGCTGTCAGCCAGATCATAAAAAGAGAGGCCTGCTCCCCCGGAGCAGGCCTCTCTTTTTATGTAAGTAGGGGTAAGGTTTACCCTGAGATTCTCCCTTAAGACTGCGGTTTCTGGGCCAAGGTCTTGCTCAAGACATCCCATACAACTACACCTACGGTCACGGAAATATTCAAAGAGTGCTTCGTGCCGAACTGCGGAATCTCCAGCACGCCATCTGCGGCTCTGATCACCTCTTCCTCTACGCCAAACACCTCGTTCCCGAAAACAAACGCGTATTTGCCCTCGGCCCACGGCCGGAAATCTGCCAGCGAGGTGCTCCCCTCGGCCTGTTCCACGGCCCACACCTGGTAACCGCTGCTTTTCAGGCCTTCCACCGCCTCCAGGGTAGAGGGTACATGTATCCATTCCACCGATTCTGTGGCCCCCAGCGCAGTTTTGTGGATTTCTTTGTTGGGCGGCGTGCCCGTAATGCCGCACAGATAAATCTTCTCCACCGCAAAGGCATCGGCGGTCCGGAAAGCCGAGCCCACGTTATGCAGGCTGCGCACGTTGTCCAGAACCAACACCAACGGATTTTTTTGCTTATTTTTGAAGTCCTCCACCGAATCGCGCTGGAGATCTTCCATGCTTAGTTTACGCATAGTTGAAAAGGTAATCGGCCGTGGGCCGGAATGTCCTGCAAAGGTAACACATTGTGGGCATAGGAACGTTTTTGCCCCGTGTCAGGAAAATCGGGCTGAAAACCTGTGCTCTGGAGAAAGGCTCAAAGAGAAGAGGACCCTGTTTTAGGGTTGTTATTAAAAAAATCAGGCCTGAAACAAGGCCGCCAAACAACAGAAGGTTGTGGAGGCTAATCTAGAATTAGCACATCAGCACATTACATAATTAGCACATTATACCGCTTTGGCTAAGACAACCGCAGAGTTCAGCGCCACGCCGCTGATGAAACAATACAACGCCATCAAGGCGAAATACCCGGGGGCGCTGCTGCTCTTCAGGGTAGGGGACTTCTATGAGACCTTCGGGGAGGATGCCATCAAGGCCAGTAAGATCCTGGGTATTATGCTCACCAAGCGGGGCAACGGCTCGGCCGCAGAGACGGCGCTGGCCGGGTTTCCGCACCATTCGCTGGATACCTACCTGCCCAAACTGGTGCGGGCCGGGGAGCGCGTGGCTATCTGTGACCAGCTGGAAGACCCCAAAACCGTGAAGGGCATTGTGAAGCGCGGCGTGACCGAGCTGGTGACCCCCGGCGTGTCTTTCAACGACCAGGTGCTGGAGCAGAAACGCAACAACTACCTGGCCTCACTGCACTTCGGGAAGGGGACTTTGGTGGGCATCGCCCTGCTGGACGCCTCCACCGGCGAGTTCCTCCTGGCCCAGGGCGATGTTGGGTACGCCGCCAAGTTGCTCCAGAATTTCAGCCCCGCCGAGGTGCTCTTCTGCAAAGGCAAAAAGGAGACGTTTTTCCAGACCTTCGGATCTGATCTCTGCCATTATGCTTTGGATGAGTGGGTGTACAGCTATGATTTCGCGCTGGAGGCGCTCACCAAGCAGTTCAATACCGCCTCCCTGAAAGGGTTCGGGGTGGAGAACCTGACCGAGGGCATCACCGCCGCCGGCGCCATCCTTCATTACCTCGCTGAGACCCAGCACCACGACCTGCGCCACATCACGACCCTGGGCCGATTGGAGGAAGACAAATACGTGTGGCTGGACCGTTTCACAGTACGTAACCTGGAGCTGATCTACCCGCAGCACCCCGAGGGCGTGCCCCTGATTGACGTGCTGGACCACACCATTACGCCCATGGGCGGACGTCTGCTGCGCAAGTGGCTGGTGTTGCCGTTGAAAGACGCCGCCCAGATCCGCCGCCGCTTAGACACGGTGGAAGCCCTGCAGGCCCGTCCGGATTTGTTACAGGATATCCATCATTACCTGAAGCAGATCAATGACCTGGAGCGCCTCATCTCCAAAGTGGCCGTGCGCCGGGTAAACCCACGCGAGCTGCTGCAACTGGCAAGAGCGCTGGAGGCCACGCTGCCCATCAAAGAACTGCTGGCGGTGAGCGGTGTACCGGCATTACAAAAACTGTCAGACCAACTCTTGCCCTGTGAGTCTATCCGGGATGAAATTCAGAAAACCCTGAAGCCGGATGCGCCCATGCTCACGAACCAGGGCAACATGGTGCAGACCGGCATTGATGCGGAGCTGGACGAACTGCGGGCCATCGCCTTCTCGGGGAAAGATTACCTCTTGCAAATCCAGCAGCGCGAAATCCAGAATACCGGTATCTCTTCGCTGAAGATCGCCTTCAACAAAGTGTTCGGTTATTACCTAGAGGTGACGCACGCGCACAAAGACAAGGTGCCCAGTTCCTGGATGCGGAAACAGACGCTGGTGAACGCCGAGCGCTACATCACCGAGGAGCTGAAAACCTACGAGGAGAAAATCCTGCATGCCGAGGACCGCCTGTACGTAATTGAACAGCGAATTTTCAATGAGTTGGTGCTGAGCGCCGCCGAGTTTGTGCCCCAGATTCAACAGAATGCCAAAGCCTTGGGTATGCTGGACTGCCTGGCCAACTTTGCGCAACTGGCTACCCAGAACAACTACGTGAAGCCCGAGGTCAACGACAGCACCGTGCTCAACATCACGCAGGGCCGTCACCCGGTAATTGAAAAGCAACTGCCTTTAGGGGAGCGTTATGTGCCTAATGATATCCGGCTGGACAACGAGGACCAGCAGGTGATCATTATCACGGGACCAAACATGGCCGGTAAAAGCGCCTTGTTGCGGCAGACGGCTTTGATTGTGCTCATGGCGCAGATAGGATCGTTTGTGCCCGCTGAGGCTGCGCAGATTGGGGTTATTGACAAGATATTCACCCGCGTAGGCGCCTCAGACAACCTGAGCCGGGGCGAGAGTACGTTCATGGTGGAGATGACCGAGACGGCCAGCATCCTGAACAACCTCTCGGATCGCAGCCTGGTGCTTATGGACGAGATCGGACGCGGTACCAGCACTTATGACGGCATTTCCATCGCCTGGGCCATTGTGGAACACCTGCACAACGCGCCCAAAGGTCGCGCCAAAACCTTGTTCGCAACCCATTACCATGAATTGAACCAGCTTACGGAGGATTTCCCGCGGGTGCGCAACTTCAACGTGAGCGTGAAAGAGAGCAACGGCAAGATCCTGTTCATGCGCAAACTAGTGGAAGGCGGCAGCGCCCATAGTTTCGGGATACAGGTGGCGCAGATGGCGGGCATGCCCAACAGCGTCGTGATCCGGGCCAACGAGATCATGCACCACCTGGAGCAGGAGAAAATCGCGCACCCACACCAGGACCCGCAGGAAACCCTTAAAAGCCTGCCCAAGCAGCCTTACCAGCTCAGCATGTTTGAGCTCAACGATCCGCAGCTGGTGCGCATCAAGGAGGTCTTCGAGAAGCTGGACATCAACACCATCACCCCGGTAGAAGCGCTTTTGAAACTAAATGAGCTGAAGATGCTGGTGGATGGCAAAAGGGAGAAGGTCTAAAGGAGTTCTGAGTCAATAGTCCTGAGTCCTGAGTTCGGGATGAGAAAGCCGTTTCGGGGCTGTTTTAAGCAAAACAGTCTCGAAACGGCATTTGTGCTTCATGGCTTTGCCTTGGGTCCACCATTTGCAGCTAGGGGACTTTGGCTTACGGATGTGGAAGGTTAAAAGCAATAATTTTTATCAACTCAGAAGCAGCTTAACCCCTGATGTAGCCAAAAGAAGGGCTAAAAAGAGTCCTTTAGCAGGGCCGGAACGACAGATTTTTATCATTGAAGCAGTTTTTTGCGCACTCTCCTGCTGCACTCCCGGAAAATGCCGGTCTGTTTCAGGCCCGTTTTCCGGAAAACAGCCTTAAAACAGGTATAGGGCAATAAAAAGTGTAAAATTTTTCTCCCTGATTTTCAGTAGGATTGGCTATTTGTAAAGATTTTTTTTGGGTCAGGGCTTGACTTCGTGATTTTTGTGCTTACCTTTGTATCACTAATTCAAACAGCGAATTAGAAAACGCGAAAGTAGCTCAGTTGGTAGAGCGCGACCTTGCCAAGGTCGAGGTCGCGGGTTCGAACCCCGTCTTTCGCTCAAAGTTAAAAGACGTTACCTCGGTAACGTCTTTTCTTTATCTGCCTATTTCGTTTCCTGCTTGGGAAATGAGGTCGCCGGGATGGTGGAACTGGTAGACACGCAAGACTTAAAATCTTGTGACCATTAGGTCGTGCGGGTTCGATTCCCGCTCCTGGTACTTATTAATTATTATAAAGCCCTGTAAATCAATTATTTACAGGGCTTTTTTGTTTGGCGAGTAACAAACCAGTAACAAGTTTTACTTGGATTTAAAGGGTAGATAACTTTAAGGAAGTTTATTCCTAAGTGCTGTGTCTGTTTCCCATTTGCCTATCTGTAACAGAGACTTTGTTTTTGGATAACTTAATTTCCTGCATCCTCTTATGTGGATATTTTGCTTCCCAGAAGGTTGATTTTTGCAATGCATTATGAGTACGGTTATACTGAAAGAAGGCTCTCAAAGGCAAAGTAATATAGATTTGCTAAAAGGGGGTTTGATCTTGTTTGTGATTATAGGCCATGTGCTCCAGGGCACCCTTTATGACAATGTTTGTAGGTATATCATCTACAGTTTCCACATGCCTTTATTTATTGGCATCAGTGGGTACCTGTTCAACTACTCTAAGTGTGGCTTTGCCTCATTGAAAGAAATTATCTTAAAGTATCTTTTCAGGGTTATTGTTCCATGGGTTGTTGCTGTCTTGGTTTATATTCCTCTAGTAAACCTGGTGAACCTCCCAAGCGAGGATTTGCTTAAGCTTACTTTTGATTCGTTCATAAAGCCATATTACCATCTGTGGTTTATTCCCGGGTTCCTAAGTTGGATATTGGTGACCTGGATTGCAGGAAAGGTAAGAGTATCAGTTGAAAAGCTTTTGGTTTTGAGTTGTGTCATTTCTATCGCTTCTTTGGTGCTCAAAGAGTATCCTGCTTTATACTTCAAGATACCTGTCCTGGGAAAAGTAATAGATCTTGTGCTTTATACCTTTAGACCTTTTTTCTATGTGTTCTTTGTGTTTGGGATTTACCTTAGATCTAAGCCATTATTATCTTATCTGAGGCTAGATGTAGGCATGGCTTTGGTTGGAGCTATAGGAACCCTATTATTATTCTATTACCCAAGCAAAATTGCCAGTATTCCTCTTTTCTTCCTGTTTAACCTTGTTTTACTTAGGGTCTCAATAAAAATTTCTAGGAAAGGTCTGCTTCCCCGCTCTGGATGGATAGAATGGGTTGGGGTGAATTCTTTAGGGTTTTACCTTTGGCATGTTGTCCCAATAATTGTTGTGAGATTATTTGTTGGAACAGAAGATTTAACTCGCTTTTATGTAGTTCTCTGCATATGTGAGCTAATTTTTGCAGGTGCATTGGTGCAGATGACGAGAATTAAGCTTATTAATAAGTATCTGTTTGGCATGGGATAGTGGGCTCATCAGGTAAACAAGTCCCCCGTTTTAAGGGATTGAACTTACCCCCTTTAAGTCCATTATGGCATAATGAAAGTTTTGCTAGCCTTGCGGTTACTTGTCTAGGTCTGCTAGAGATTTGCCATGCCCTACCTTAGTGTAGGAAAGTCTAGCGCTATATACAGGAAATCAGCTTTTCAACTTCAGCATAGTTTATTCCTTCTGCTTGCTTGAGTTTCTCTTGGATTGTTAGAAACCGCTTAGTAGGCTTGCCAGCATAGTGGCTTTTAAAGTGTTTGCTGTATAACTGTTCATAAAGCTTATCAGTGCCAAAGACTTTATCCAGCAGCCGGTGCAGGTTCCTGTTATTGTGGCTCAGGGTTTGTGATTCATACAGGCAGCCGGTATAGGCGAGCCGGTGCAGAAACCTGTTCCCTACCATGTACAGGGTTCTGCATAGCTTCTGGGTATGTGGGCAAATGAAATACCATACATGCCCTCTCCCGATGTTGGCCGGCCGTTGGGTTAGCTGCACCTTATAATCATAGGGCGTTCCATTGCAGGTATAGCTGAGCTCCATGTAGGGGCTGCTGGATATGATATTGACTGCAATGCTTATGCTGGAAGTCTTTTGGCCGTTCCAACTCCAGGTAATAACCCCGCTTCTGTGGCTGTCGGGCTTTAGGTACTCCCATTTTTTGAGGTTGGTGATAGTTATTGTTTTAACATCATCTAATAGGGTTGGTGATGTGGAGTGTCTTGGCATATCGCCTGAGTTAAGGGTGAAATCTGAAACCTAAATCCTTAAGGAATATGAACTATATTAAGCTATAATATAACCGCTTTTTGAGGTATAAGTCATTGGTTATCAGGGTAAATATAAATTATATAACGACTATTGCCATTCTGTAAATCGGGAACCATTGCATTCAAAACATACACCATCTTTATGATAATCATATTCTGGTAGATATCCTGTTCCTAAGCATTTACTACAAGGTGTCAGGTTTGTATAGAAACCAAAGTCTGCATTCTCATATACCTTTATCACTTCTTCCTTATGTATTTCATAATGGCACTTATGGCATACAAGCATCAGGCTTTCATTAGGGTATTGCCAAGGATGCCTATTCTTTAAATAGTAAGTATGATGGATTTGGGCAATGTGAGGATCTTCTTGGGTAACCGGCTGGATGGTAATAGTTGTATAAGTATCATCTACTTCTATACCAGAAGTAGAAGTTATTGGCAATTCTATTTCTACTTCTTCCCATATAACAGGTTGATATATGGTAACCAGCCCATTAAAAGTAGGCATCCATTCTTCTATACAATAGGTTTTGCACTTCTCACAAGTATTGTGCTCTCTTCTAATAATTTCTTCTCTCTTACTTTTCCATTCCTTTAAACCAAGGAGAACTGCATAGGGAATTCTTCCTCCAATGAATTGATCTTTTATGTCTGCAAGATTTGGCATAGACTACTTATTGTTGGTGGAGTAGTTAAGTGTTTCAATCATTCAATTAATATAATGAATAATTGAAGGTTTAATGTAGTAGGCGGATCCGGTTTATAAACAATTACCTGTAATTCTGCTTTACTCTGGCTACTTTCTTGTTAAGCTCCTGTATCAGTTCAGGGGTGTCTGCTGCTGGGCCTTTGGAAAGCCTCTTTATCTCTGTCCTTAGCCTAGAGTAGTATTCTGGCTTATCAAAGGTGTCCAGTTCTCTGAGCAGGTCTACATGGTGCAGGAAAGCATCCAAGCCCTTTTCTTGTATGGTTAAGGCTAAGACCTGCTTTAGGTAATCTTTGGGTGATTTTATTTTAGATGTGTCCATGTTTATCAGTCCTACTTTTTGAATTACCTCATACTCCTGCAATACTTTATCAATCAAGCCCATGTAGAAGCCTTCCTCTGTCAGGGTGGCCGGTGTGATCAGGGCTTGGTTAAACTGCTTAGGTAGGCGTTGCATATAGCTTACCTCATACCTCAGCACGTTTCTGCCTTGGTAAATGGCAGGTATAGGCCCGCCCTTGCTTTTGCTCTCAGCTATCTTATTGTAGAATTGCTTTAGCCTTAACCCGTTCTTATAGCTTATGCTTTTGGGCTGGGTTAGGCGCTGGTAGTAGCTGCTGGGGCCTAGATAAGGATAGTAGAGCTCTGGCTTATAATCAGTCATCAGATTCAAGCCTGCATCTACCCTGGTAACGGTTGCCTTCCTGACTGGCAAGTGCAGGGTATCTTCCATCATTTCAAATGCCCTTCTGCTGTCGCTCCTGTTCAGGGTATGCAGGTTGTCGCCTAAGTAGAACTTGGGCAGGCTGCCTTTGATAAAGAGCCCGCTTTCTGACAGGTAGGCTCTGCAGTTGTTTAGGTGGCCGGTGAAGTATACCTGCCCATCTTCTTTGCAGGTTTCTGAGAGCTCGGTAAGGTAGGGCAGGCAGTCCCTTAGGTTACTGCCCGCCTGTTCCTGGCTTAGTCTAAGGTGTACTGTATCCAGCATCTCTCTTGACAAAAAATGTAGTAGTGTACCACTTGCTATATAGCACTTCCATAGTCATAGAATGGCTTTGCTTGTTGCCTAAGCGTCTGCACCTCTTGATCAATATCCCCATCTATCAATCGTTGGTAGTATAGATTGACTAGGTTTCTCCCTCCAGTAATAACCAGTATCTCTATTTGGCTTAGATCTGGATTGGTAAGGAATAGGTAACAGTCATTCCTAAATGAAAATAGGGGATTAGGGCTTCCATTGGCTAGCAGTCTGTTGGCATTAGGGTAACCATAGCCGCATTCAGGATAATCAATATCCTCAAAATAAATACTTGAGAAGTTAAGGTTACCATTTGTTAGGCTCCACTCGGCTATTCTTCTTTTGTCTGCCTTTACAAACTCCTTTGCCGGTGTTTTATAGAAAGCTATTTGCCCTTTGCAATTGACAAAATCTGTCAATCCTGTATAACCTCTTACATTAGTATGGGCAATGCAGTCTAATCTAGCCTTACTCCTGATTTTGTTTAATTCTTTTAGTCTGTCTGACAGAACCTCAAACCGGTAGTATGCAGCTATCATCTTACACCTCCCATTTTCTTTAGAGTAATGTAAGTCTCTGCTTGCTCTTCTATGCTTGAAGCATCTAAGGGCCCGCTAAGGTTTCTTTGCAGCCATTGGTCTAGCTCAGCCTTGCTGAAGTAGATGTGCTTGCCTTGGGGCTTAAAGTGGGGAATGCCTGCTGCCGAGGTTAGCTTATACAGATAGCTTTTAGACAATCCGGTATAAGCTGACACCTCCTCAAAGGTCAGTACTGTTTTTTGGGCAAGGAGTAAAGACTCAATATTCTGTAGCCTTGCATCTAATTGTTGTAGATCCATTTCTGTCCTTATTAAAAGTTAGAGAAATGGATAGCGCTATCCTTATGCTGTTAACGAGGGTAAAGTTCAGCAAAGAAGTAAAGGAAAAGAATGGACCGCTATTTACCGGTAAAGGATAGGTAAAGAACTTATAAGGAGTTTATTATATTATCAATAAGCTCAAAACCATCAGGCTTAGATACGCTATTATTTAAATAGTTCTGCTTGGCTTGCTTTAAATTTTTTATGTCTTTAAAACAAGACTCTGCAATACTCCAAAGATTGTCACTAAGTGGAATCTTCTTATTGCCTTGAAGTTGATTAAGCAGATAGGCCAGAAGGTTTATGTTCTCCAGCCATATAATAGGCTGTATGCTATTCATGGGCTTCCCAGTGAATAAAGCTTGAAAGTTATCCTGATCAGTATTATTTGGCAAAAATCCTCCTTTTACAAGTTGACTGTAAAGCGGTACTAATTCTTCAGGATTCCCTTTCCATTTATATGTAACCCCTTTAAGAGTTTTCAACCTATTCTTACTTAATATTTCCTTATTTAAAGCTTCTTGCTTTTGCTGCTTCCAGTAACAGAAACTGTGTAAATCTTTTTCAAGAACTGAGGGAGTCTCTATCTTGTCAAGATCAGGAAATTTGAAATGTATTTTCACTTCGGGATATAATTCACCTGTTTTGAAGTTGCTGGTTCCTTCAAAAACAATTTCATAACTACCCACTTTGTTGAGTATAAACCAATTAGCAAAATCTTTTGTAGTGGGATTGATTCTGTAGTTATCTACAAGCCACAGGTTTATCCCTTCTTTGATTTCCTCAAACTCTGGTTTTAACTTACTCACTTGCTCTTCAAACCATTGGCTATACCTTACAAGTAAAGGTTGAAGCTTATAAGCAACATCACTAGATTTGATATCGACAATGAGTTTTGCTCCAGTCTCTACATTCTTTAATTCAAGAGAGATTTTATCTTCCATATCTAATAGTTTAAGTCAGGTAAGGCGTTAACCGCCTGGCCCTTTCTCTCATCTGCAATGCTGAGGTACTTTTGTGTATGCTTAATAGAGGTATGCCCTAAAAGCTGAGAAAGGGTTTTGATGTCATAGCCTAACAGCAGGATATTGGTAGCAAAGGAATGCCTGGCACTGTGCCATGTAATGCGTTTTTCTATACCGGCCCTGGTTGCCCAATTCTTGATAGTTTTAGCTGAGCCATTAAAAGAGGGCAAAGGGAAAATTAGATCTTTAGGGCCGGCTTTCTCTCCTATGAGTTTTAAGGCGTTGTGGTTAAGCCTAAGCCTGTTCACCTCCTGGGTTTTGCTTTGCCTTAGGGTTAGCTCAGTATTGCTTATATCCTGCCATTTGAGCTCTGATGTCGCCAAACCTCAGGCCGGTATTGCAGGCAAAGAGAAAGGCCCGCTTGATGGTATCGCTGCCGCATGGTGTATTTGATAGGAGCTTTATCTCTTCCAGGCTCAGCACTCCTTTAGTCATGCCCCCGCTTTTAAATTTCAGGTTTTCAGGCAGCGGATTCTTTGGGAATAGGTTTTCCCTAATGCCATGCTTTACTACTTTCCTGAACCGGTTGAAGTAGGTGAGGGGCCCCTCTCCTGTATGGTGGGTTTCCAAATAGTCCTTGAAGCCAATAATCAGATTTTGGGTAAGGTCTTTACAGGCTAGCTTTTCCTTATCAAACCTTTCCAATAGGTAAGCTTGGAATTTCTTAAGGGTGGCACTCAGTACTCGGTTATCTTTTTTGGTGTAATGGGTAATGTATGCCTGGTAGAACTTTATGAAATCTGTATGGCTCAGGCTCTTTGCCTGTAAGTCAAAAGTACCCATCAGGGCCTCTTCTGTTCTTTTAGCTTTGATGCGTTGAGCTAGCTCTAAGTTGGCCTGATTTGCCTCTTTATCTAGCGGGTTCTTAGGTTTTGCTATCAAATAGAGCTTTAAAAACTCATACTGTCTTTCTCCTGCTTTGTAATAATCTAAGTACAGGCTTATGTTACCGCTGCTTAGCTTTTTCTCCCTAAGCCTTACAGGTTCTTTGTTAGCTGCTTTTTTCACTTCTTACCCCTTTGTTTTCCTTTGTTATCTAATATAATAAAAGGAATTGAAGCGAGTAACAAACGAGTAACAAACTGGTAACAAAATTTACTAAAACAAGGGAAAGTAAGAGAAAATAGAAAGGAGCTGAAAAGTGAAAAACCGCCTTAAAACATATTTTAAAGCGGTTTTTATTTATTGTTGTTTTCCTATGTTAGCGGGTTGTGTACCCGCTCCTGGTACGAACACTAAAACAAAGAGACCCCGTAAGTTCAAGCTTACGGGGCCTCTTTGTTTTAGCTAAGTTCAAGGAAGCCTGGATTGTATAAAGTTCTTCTCATTGCTTTAAAACTGTGGCTCCAAAACAGGAACTATCTCCTTGTTAGGCTCTCTGATGGTTGCGGTGGGCCGTCGGTGGAGCAGGCTTCTGGCGATTAAAATGATGGCAAAGATCCAAAGCAGGAGGCCTAAATAAAGTTTCAGTTCTGTCTTGTCACTTGGGGATAAGAGGGCAGCGGAAGTGTCCAGATAATAAGCTTCCTTTCCTCGCATGATGAGCAGAAGTACAATGGCGCCGGTCCCAAGGGCTTTTACATAGGACCGTTTGAGTAAATTGCTCATTTTTTCATAAAGCCAGGTGAAATCGGTGAAGGCGAGGTACACCATGCTGTTGGCGATGAAAGGGATGTTGAGCAAAAACGTGTTGGTTACATGAAAGGTGCAGGCAATGAGGAGCCACAGCCGCCACGCTTTCCGGGAGTGGAGAAGAAAGAACAACGGGGACAATTCAAAAACTACGGCTGTATAGTCAAAGACCTCTAGCAACAAAGGCGGGAAGTAGTTGACATAGTCCGCTAAGAGATAATGCCGGTCAAGGGTATAATATCCGTCATTGAACCATCCCAGAAACCCGTTTTTTGTGGGATCAAAGTCTAGCCAACTGAGTGCCTTTTCAAAACCTGCCGAGAACATAGCAAAGCAGAGTAAGATGCTAAGCAAAGAGAGACTTTTGGAAGGAGAGTCAAACCTTGATGCTTTGTCTGGGAGCACCGCTAAGTGTCTTCCCCAACCGGAGAAAGACATGCATAGCAGTAAGGAATAGATCAGGATGGAGTGGTCTATTTTCCCGAAGGAGAAGTTGAAACTCAACCCAATAAGGCAGGCAAGAAGAAAAACCAGGGTAGAGATTCTTGCCTTGACTCCAATTGTGAAGCAAACCAAGCTGAGCAGGACCACGCCGTCTAGCAGGTAGAAAAAGGTTGGTGCCGGAAACCCGCCAAAGAGGTTGGCTAAGCTGAGCAAAGGAGGAGTGAAGAGTGCCTGGGGAGCCCCTGCGATCCAACTAAAACTAGGTACGTAGATGGCTAGCATAAAAAGGCCTACCACAATCCGGAAAGCACTTAGGGCTTTTACATTTTCAGGGGTGGTAGACAAGCAGACTCTTTCCCAAAAGAGCGTATTTACTTTATTGGTCCAGGCGTAAAGTGTTTTCATATGCTACTCTGCTGTTTAATTTTCGGCCATCCGGAATAGAGATAGTTTTCACCGTTTGAACCACCTTGAGGCTGGACTCCTGGAAATTCTGTTGCTTCAGCTTTTTGCCTAGCCACGCTCTTGCCTCCTTCTTGTCCTGCTCCGTAATTTGCTTAGCCCAGGCCATGCTTAGGTTTCCGGCCAGTTCAGATTGTATACCGGGCCTAATGGCTCCAGCATTTTCTTTGAGGCCAAATTCCTTCGCCAGGATAGGGTTTAAGTATTGAATAGGAATAGGGTAAAGCAGGCGTGCGTTGTCAACCTTGCTCCAAGTGCCCTCCGTGTTGAGGGCATATAAAGAGGTGAATTTTACCTTTGTTTTGTCTGGGTCTACATCCACTGTGCCCGATCCGGATGGAAGCATCACTGCCGGATAAGGCTCTAAAGCAACTCCATACTTAGACCTCAGGAAGTATGGTATAAGCAAAACAGCCAGAAGCACCAGGGTAAATCTTAGGGAGAACATACCAAAAAATCTTTGTCTTTCTAAAGACTGATACCAGGTGGTAACTAAAACATTCTCAATTTCTACAAGGGCCGGCTGCCATTCTTACAAAGTAAGGATGGTCGGGTATTGAGCGGATTTGCTCTGCTTGGGCCATGCGCGGTATTGCTATTGCTTAAAGATTCTAAAATATTTCAGCCATATCCTGTCCAAAAGTGAAGGCCAATAATGAGAATAAGGTTTAGGGCGGCTCAACTGCTCAAGATGAGGCGCATACTAATAAGTTTGGGAGTGATTAATATGATAAGTAATACAATTGAGCGGGTCAAGTTAAATTTTATACGTATAAAATGCAATTATATGTTTTGTAAATGTCTATTTCCTAGGCGTTTATAAAGGCAAAACTACAAATAACAAACCCAGAAGAATTGTTTAGTAATAGGATTATTAAAAGTTTGGTTGTTGGAAAAGTTTATCTGTAAACATCTAGATGAGATACACTAAGCTTACTAATAAAATTGAGGTGATATGAAAAATGCAATAATGTTAAAAAAAGTTATAGTATTACTGGCATGTATGTAGCGTGTTTATATTCGCAGATGGGTCATCCAAGTGCCGTTCTGATTAAAACAATGAAGTAGCTAACGGAAGTTAAAGGTGATAATAATTCAATTATTAATAGGTTGGGCGAAGTTGAAATGTGTTTTTAGGAAAATCCGGAAGAGCTTTTTGCTTAGTTACAGCGTGTATCACCTGCTATTTTTTCTTGTAAAAGTAAAGATTTACAGCCGAGGCCAACCCTTTTTCGCTTAAGGTGAAGTAGCCAGAGTCTGCGGCGGCAAACGTGACAGCCTCTCCCTGGGGCTCAATGGTGTAAGGCAAAGTATTGAACTCCTTAAGAAGGTATTCTTCCAGCGGTTCGTTGCCTTTTTGCTGGTAATGGTATAAGGCAGAGTAGGTTTTTACAATTGCTTCCTTCCCGCTGCCAGAAAGGGAAGCGCTTACCACGTAGGAGTAGGGTAGATTCCCCACTAATTCTGCCGTATTCATGGTCGTAGAGGAGAAGGGGTAATTTAGTTTGTAGACCCGGGAAAGCGTGTCTGTTTTGGTAATGATTAAAATGTTCCTGGTTTTTGGGTCAATAAGGAAAGCCTCTGCATCATGCGAGCCATCGGGGTATTTGAATTTGACCACCGAGATGTTCCTGATGGTGTCTGTTGAGGCCGAAGGTTCTTTAAAACTGTAGAAAGCATATTCCCGGGCGGTTTTGTTGTTGTCGCCAATATCTGCCAGGTAAATCTGGTCCCCAAAGATAGCTATGTCTTCCCAGTCTCGGTTTTTGGCGCCTTTCAGGGGTATTTTTTTCAAAACGGCCCCTTTGTGGCTGAGTAAGTACAACTGGGCCGGATTTCCGCTGTCTTCCTGCACCCAAAGATGACCCGGTACGGATTTGCTATCGGCAATGCCAGAGGCCTCATTGATGATGGGAACAACCAGGGTTTTGGTGGGTTCCTCGTTTTGGTCCGGGGTGATCTTGGTGGTATCCTCCAATTTGCTGCAACCCATTAGCCCCAGCAGCAAAGAAAAGAAAAAGTCAAGCAGCAGGTATGTCTTCATAGGAATCCCTTTAAAGCAAGAATATGGAAGATTTACTTTGATTGAGGAGACTTGCGGGGGACGTAAGTTTACAGTTTCTGGCCGGCTTAAGGGCATACAAAGGCCTTTAAGACGTAAGTCTATTTGATTCCCAGAAAGCGTTAGATTTAAGAGTAAGTTAATTTATAAAATCTGAAATCCAATAAATTAATGGATTAAGCTTATAGTTCTATCTGTTCTGTTGAATTTTTGGAGAGAGAAGGAATGAGCCTTCAGCAAAAGGGAGAAAGGAATTCAGAAGATACAGACCAATTAAATAACAGGTAGATAGCGAAGCATGGATTCCCATCCAAACAATGGGTTTCTGCTTAGAAGCAGGCTGTCTGTATTTTAGGGCTGTTTTTGATAAATTAGCATAGATAGGCTTCCTGGAAGATGCTTGAGTTTTCTCCTTCCAAAAAGCCTTTTACGTGTAGGCCTCTTCAAATTCAATAGAAAATTCCGTGCCTTGGTTGAGTTCGCTCTGCACATGAATTTTGCCGCCTAAAGCCTCTACCTGCGTTTTCACCATGAACAAGCCCATTCCTTTGCCATCGGTGTGGAAGTGGAACCGCTTGTAGAGACCAAAGATTTTATGCTGATGGCTCTTCAGGTCGATGCCCAATCCATTATCGCGGAAGGTGATGATGTTTTTGCCGTCTTTTTTGCAGCCTTGGATCTCAATGGCCGGCTTTTGGTTTGCCTGCCGGTATTTAATGCTGTTTGAGATAAGGTTGGAGAAAATGCTGTGCAGATAGCTTTTGATGGTGTAAATCTTGTCCAGATCAGAGAAGTCCGTTTTAATGGACACTTTTTCCTTGGTCATGACGCTGGAGGTCATTGACCGGATATCGTCTACCAACTGGTTCAGGTCCACCTGCTCTTTGCGTTCGTTTACTTCCTGGCGCACCTGCAGCACGTTGTTCAAGTCAATGATCACCTCATCCAGTTTGTCTACCGAGGTCCGCAGTCCCTCCATGGATTTATGGAAGAGCGGATTTTCCGGGGCAAGCGTCTTGATGAGGTTTGAGAGCCCAATGATGTTGGCCACCGGCGCCCTGAGGTTATGCGACACAATGTAGGCAAACTGCTCCAGGTCTTTGTTCCGCTGCAGCAAATCTGCGGTGATGCGCTCTTTCTCAATCTGGGTCAGTCTTTCCTGGGTCACGTCCTGCACAATGCCCAGCAGCTTTTCCCGCTGGCCCAGTTGGTTTGTTTCCTTCTCAAACTCATGGAAGAGGTACCTGATATCGCCATTCCTGCGCACTATGCGGCAATCAAAGTGGCAGGATTTGGCCGTGGTAGAAGCCAGCGTGTTTCTCACCAATTCTTTCACCCGGTCTACATCCTCGGGGTGGATGAACTGCATGAAGGCGAGAAAGGTGGGCTCCGTCTGGGCAGGTGTGGTGTCCAGAATCCGGTAAATCTCCTCTGACCAGATGGTTTCCCCGGTTACTAGGTTATATTCCCAGCTTCCCAGGTGAGACAGGGCCTGGGCTTCTTTCAGGCGGGATTCGCTTTTCTCCAGTTCCTTGAAAGCCTGGAGCAAAGCGGCCTCGGCGTCTTTTTCTGCGGTAATGTCCCACCTGATGACCAGGAATTGGTGCGGAGCGCCTGTGTCGTCTTTGATGGGGACAATGGTGTTGGCTGTCCAGTAGGTGGCTCCGCTTTTAGACATGTTTTTTATTTCGCCCTTCCAGATATTGCCGCTGTAGAGCGTTTCCCACATCTTTTCATAAAACTCCTCTGAGTGGTAAACTGCATCATTGATGCGGTGGCTCTTACCTATGAGCTCGTCTTTGCTGAAGCCAGACAGTGCGCAGAAGTTGTCGTTGGCGTAGATGAGGTTTTTGTTCTTGTCCGCGATGGCTACAATGGAAGATTGATCCAAGGCGTACTTGTAGTCAGAAATCTCTTTGATTCTCGCCGCCAGGTTCTTCTCCAGCGAAACGTTAAGGCTTTTCAGGAGTTCATCGGCTTCTTTCTGCTCATTGATGTCTACGAACGCCGTCACCAGGCATTCACGGCCGTCCAGGTGCACCAGGTCGGCGTGGGCGGAGATGTGGCGGATTTCCCCGTTTTTGGTTCTGGCCTCCAGTTCCAGGGACCGTAACGGACCCTTTTCGCGCAGTTCCTTGATCAGCATGGGGCGGTCCTCAATCCGTTTCCAGATGTTCAACTCAGCGCTGTTTTTGCCTATAAATTCTTCCTTTTCGTAGCCAAAGAACTGCGCGTAGTTGTCGTTCACTTCCAGGTAAACACCCGTTTCGGCCTCTGAGATGCACTTCATGATAGGGCTCTTGTAGAAGATTTGCGAGAAAAGGGCCTCGCTGTCCTTCAGTTTCTGCTCGGCTATCTTGCGGTCGGTGATGTCTTCAAAAGCCAGAAGCAGGCACTCCTGGTTGTTGAGCAACACTTTTTCAATGTTGTAGAGAACGTCTCTTGTGCGGCCTTTGGCCTTTACCTGCATCTCAAAGCCATTTACTTTCTGATCCTGGGTTAACCGCTCCATGAGGGCTTTCCTGGCCGAATTGTCAACAAAGATACCGGCGCTCTCCGCAGTTTTGCCAATAACCTGTTCCCGGGTATGGCCGAAGAAACCGAGGGCGTTGTTGTTAGTGTCCAGGATGTTTCCGGTGGTGGCATCTACCAGTGAAAGCATGGTGGGACTTTTGTAGAAAAGGCTGGAGAAGATCTGCTCTTTTTCCCTGAGCGCCTTGGCGGTGCGGCTGCGGTTTACCAGGTGCTTGTTGATGAGCCAGTAAGTGGCAATGAAAAAGATAAACATGATGGCCGAGAAAGCCGCGAAGGTGGCAAACATACGTTGCGTTCTTTCCGTGGCGTCCGCATCAGCGAAATGGAGCATGCTCCGTTCTTTTTCCTCTACCATGTGCACCAGGGCTTTTATCTGGGCCAACTGGCTTTTCAGGTGCAGGGCAGAGGCGCCTGGTTTTATCGGATGGTGCTTAGCCTGAGAAACCAAGGATGCCGCCTGGCGGGTGAAGACTTCTGCACGGGCGGTAATATTCCTGATCTGGGCGGTTTCCTGACTGTCTGTGACGCCAGCCTGCTGCAGGGCCTGCAGGTGCCGTGGGTAAAGCGAAGCGCCTGCCTGGTACTGCGCAAGTGAGTTCTGCTGCCCAGATGCCAAAAAGGTGGTGGTACCTTCTTCTATGTCCTGCAGGTTGTTGTACAGGCTTTCAATTGATTTGAGAACCCGCAGGGAGACTTTCTCCTGGCGGTCTATGGAATCATTCTCCTTCAGGTTGAAATAAGCAAGTACGGTGAAGAACAGCAGGCTCAGGAAAGCTACCAGGAAAACACCAAACAGGGTACGTTGAATATGCATGACCAGAAAGCGTAATGAAATTTAATATGGAATATGATAGAATAAATATTTGAAGGTGGGTCTGTAAATTTGGCTTCCGGGGCAGATTGCAGCAGAAACCAAATCTCGGGGAAAGGGGAGGGTTGGCGTATGTTTCTGCGAATTTAAGGCTTAGTTTTGGTAAAATAGTCCCAGTGTCAACGCAAATTCTAGATTTATTGTATAAAATATTATCTCTGGTGGGGAAAAATGATAGCTGCAGACTACCTAATCCATATTTTCTGACTTGGGGGTAAACTAATCAAAGCGCCAGAAATGTTCCGAGGGAGAGAGTCAATGTTAGCCAATCAATCAAATTCATCTGCCATCTGAAATGGATGCACAATTCTGGTTTTTCTATGCAGTGTTAGCCGCCCGGTACCTGGTTATTGCGGGATTGGCTTTTGTGTTGTTCTATATTTTCTTACCTAAGAAATTCGCAGGCCGTAAGATACAGGCCTTATTTCCCCGCCGCAAAGACTACGCGCGCGAAGTGGGGTATTCGTTCTTTACTTTTCTGGTGTTTGCGCTATATGGGGTGTTGCTGTCTTCAAAGTACGTCCTGCCGCACACGCAGATCTATACCAATATTTCCGCGTATGGCTGGGCTTATTTTGCCTTGAGCGTGGTGCTGGCGCTGGTGATCCATGATACCTACTTCTACTGGACCCACCGGCTCATGCACCATCCCCGCCTGTTTAAGCTGTTCCATCTAACGCACCATAAATCGGTGAACCCCTCGCCATGGGCGGCTTTCTCGTTTAGTCCGCTGGAGGCAGTGGTGGAAGGCGGGATCATCTTTGTGGTGGCTTTGCTCATTTCCATCCATCCGCTGGCCATTGCCCTGTTTCTGCTCCTGATGACCGTGTACAACGTGTATGGTCACCTGGGCTATGAGATTTACCCCGCTTGGCTAGTGGACAGCCCGGTGGGCAAATGGCTGAACACCTCCACCAACCATAACATGCACCACAAGTTCTTCAAGGGCAACTACGGGCTCTACTTCCGGTTCTGGGACGAATGGCTGGGCACCACCCATGCGAAATACAAAGAAACCCTGTCCAAGCTGGTGAGCTCAGGCAAACTGCAGTAATTCAGACGGCCGGTTTTACGTCATGAGCCAGTTCTCCTCTGGTAAATAGAAAAAGCGCCTCGCTAGTCAGACTCGCGAGGCGCTTTTTTATGCTTTTTTACGAAATCAGCTTCTAAACAGAAGCTGCTTTTTAGGGCTGTGGTCAGGTGCTTACTTGGCTGGTTTCACTCCCTCTGAGGTCATGACCACTCGTTTCAGGGAGCCGTCTTTGTTGTAGTTCAGGTAATCAATGCAGACGGAGCGCCGGAAACTGCCACCCCCCGGCTGGATGCCACCGTTGTGATAAATGAAGTAGCTTTTGCCTTTGAAGTCTATGATGGCCTGGTGGTTGGTATTGGAGTTACCCGCCAGTTCGTTCAGTATGCCTTTGTACTCCCAGGGGCCTTCAATGCTTTTGCTCGTGGCGTAGGCGGTTTTCTCGGGGAACTGGTAGGCGTAGGACAGGTAATACAGGCCATTTTTCTTGTGCACCCAGGGCGCTTCGGTGAAGTGCGGGAGCTTGATGGTTTTAATAGGGCCGTCCAACTCGGTCATGTTCTTCTTGAGCTTGGCGTAATGCAGGGTGGTGTTGCCCCAGAAAATGTAGGCCTGGCCATTGTCATCAATAAACACCGCCGGGTCAATGTCATCCCAGCCAATCTTGATGTCGGTGGTCATGTCATTGGTGATGAGGGCAGAGCCGCGGGCATCCTTGAATGGTCCGATAGGGCTGTCTGAAACGGCTACTCCGATGGCTTTCCCGGGAATGGTGGCGTGCTCCACGGTGGAGAACCAGTAGAATTTACCGTCCCGCTCCACTACGTGCGAGGCCCAGGCTTCGCCTTTGGCCCAGTTGAAGTCTTTGGCCCGCAACGGCACCTTGTGCTCGGTCCAGGTCACCATATCCGGGGAGGAGAAAACAAGCCAATCGTTCATGAAATACCCCTCGCGCTGGGCCTCATCAAAACCGGCGTACAGGTACACCTTGTCTTTGTACACCAGGGCCGCCGGATCTGCGGTGTATTTGTGGGTAATAATGGGGTTGCTGGTAGCTTTGAAAGTGGTATCTGAGCCTGCAAGAGTTGAAGCCGAGGCCGCACCTGTAAAGCAGCCCATGAGCGCCGCCGCAACAGTGGCTTTGCCAAGTGTTGTAACTATATTTTTCATGCTTATTGAGGAGTGGGTGAACAGATAGTCAGGTGCCCGATGCGTTTCGGGCCTTCTTTCTAGAAAACAGGTCACAAGTGGAAACTTGGGTAATTTGTTTGGGGGTTATTTTTAGAAAATCAGGCTTAAAACAGAAATTGGATACCTGATGGCTGATCTTGGGAAACTCAAAAGAAAAAGCGTGGCCAGAGCGCATAATCTTGCTACTGACCACGCTTTGGAAAGATTACTTCATCTCCAGCACCACCACCGAGAATGGCGGAAGCTCTACCTGCAAGGTTTTGCCTTTCAGCTTGGCGCCTTTGAAGGCAGTTGGTTTGATCAGGTCTGGTTTGGCAAAGGTGTTATGGTCCTGCAGGTTTTTGGAGGCCAGCAAGCGGCCGGAAACGGACTTGTAGGTGGCTCCGTCAATATCAATGGAAATTTCCTGCTTCTTTTTAGGGTCAATGTTCACCAGAGACACGTGGGTAACGCCGTTCTTGTCACGGGAGGCCGATCCGTTCACCGCAGTCAGTTTCTGGTCACCCAGGGTGTAGTCAGTGCTTTTCACCGTGAGGGGCAGGTAAGTGGCATCCTGGTGCACGTTGTACATCTCCATCACGTGGTAAGTAGGCGTCAGGATCATTTTCTCCTCATCGGTGAGGATTACGGCCTGCAGCACGTTGATGGCCTGCGCTAGGTTGGCCATACGCACGCGGTCAGAGTGGTTGTTGAAGATGTTGAGGGTAGAACCCGCGATCATGGCATCACGCATGGTGTTCTGCTGGTACAGGAAGCCTGGGTTGGTACCTGGTTCCACTTCGTACCAACCACCCCACTCGTCTACTACCAGGGCTACTTTTTTCTCTGGGTCATACTTGTCCATGATGGCAGAGTGCTTCTGGATAAGCTCGTCCATGAACAGCGCCTGTTTCATGGTGGTGAAGTACTGCTGCTCATTAAAATTCACGGCCGGGCCTTTCTTGTCCCAGTTGATCACCGAGTAGTGGTGCAGGGCCACGCCCTCAATGAGGTTTTTAGGGATTACCTTCATCAACGTCTCGGTCCAGTTGTAGTCAGCCGAGTTAGCGCCGGAGGCAATGCGGGTCAGGCCGCCGGAGTTGTTCCAGTCAGATACGAAGGTGGCGTACTTGCGGTACTCGTTGGCATAGTACTCAGCGGTCATGTTGCCGCCGCAGCCCCAGGCCTCGTTCCCGATTCCCCAGTACTTCACTTTCCAGGGTTGCTCACGGCCGTTCTTCTTGCGCAGGGCAGACATAGGGCTTACGCCTCCAAAGTTCACGTACTGTACCCAGTCGGCCAGTTCCTGCACGGCGCCGCTGCCCATGTTGCCGGCCAGGTAAGGCTCGGTGCCCAGCAGTTCGCACATATTCAGGAAGTCGTGCGTTCCGAAGCTGTTGTTCTCGGTTACGCCTCCCCACCAGGTATTCACAATGGTAGGGCGTTGGTCTTTGGGCCCGATGCCGTCTTTCCAGTGGTAGGTATCGGCGAAGCAGCCGCCTGGCCAGCGCAGGTTAGGAATCTTCAGTTTCTTCAGGGCATCCACCACATCGTTCCGCACCCCGGCGGTGTTAGGGATTTTGGTGTTGTTTTCGCCCACATAAAACCCGCCGTAGATGCATCGGCCCAGGTGCTCGGCAAAATGCCCATAGATGTGGCGGCTTATGGTTCTGTCTGGCTTGGCAGGAACGGTAAGAGTGGCCGTGTTTTGTCCGTAAGAGCCTAAGGAGCTCAGCAGGAGAAGAAAACTCAGGATTGCGTACTTCATACTTTAGGGCTGTTTTGGTAGGGGTTCTCTGTTAAATTTTAAAGCTAGCTGATTTTTATTCGTAAAATTTGCAATAAATATAAGTGTATTTATTACATTTATACAACCATTTTTTTAAGTTTGAATCCACAAACTTAACCCATGGCCGAAAAAGTTGGCGCCGGGTGCTAAAAACTAAGGATAGAGATTGTCCAGACCCGCCATAAAGAATTGGGTTGGCGCAACAGGAACAGCAGTTAGGAGCGGTTACCTACTCCTGGTAAACCACAGGGTTCTGCAAAGTATAAATTTCAGCCATATATATAATGTGTAGGTGCCAGAAGCCTGGAATGAGATAGTTGGAGCTAGCGGAGAGAGCAGGGTTGCTATGCGGCGGAAAAATATGGGAGGCATAAGCCCTTGCAGAAATGGTCTCAACAATGCCTTCCATATAGAAAAGTGCTTTAATTGTCAAAATGGCACTTTAAAAAATAATTTATCTCTTTTTGTTGTTAAAAATATAAACCAAGGCTACTTTTATGGAAATTTAATAAATGTCAAAACAACATTTAACATCTGAAACTTACCTCTGTTAGAGTCCCGCGAGTCTGATTTGTTTCACAATCCCTACCCATTTTCATAATCCTATGCAGCAAAGATTACTTAGTAAGAAAGGTTGGATGCTGGTCCTCTTTCTAATATATGGTTCAATAATAAGTGCAGTGGCGCAAGGCCTTGCCATTAAAGGAAAAGTGACGGATGCCAGTGGAGCCGGTTTACCAGGTGCTTCCGTTGTGCTGAAAGGTACCACCACGGCCACCTCTACAGACGTAGACGGTAATTTTACCTTAACAGCGCCCAGCCCTAGCGGAACCCTGGTGGTTTCTTATATCGGATACCTGTCTAAAGAAGTCGCTTTCAACAACCAGACCTCTATTAATGTTGTGCTGGAGACAGACGCCAAGGCCATTGATGAAGTAGTAGTGGTGGGTTACGGTACCCAACGCAGATCAGACATCACCGGATCGGTGGCGGTGGTAAACGTAGCCGATATGAAGAAAGTTTCTACCAATGATGTAGGGTCCATGCTTCAGGGCCGCGTTTCAGGGGTAAGTGTGAATACCGATGGTCAGCCAGGGGCGTTTCCGCAGGTAAGAATCAGAGGGATAGGTACTTTCGGGAACTCAGACCCCTTGTACGTGATAGACGGAGTGCCTATCAGCGGGGTGCCGCGCGATTTTAACCCTAATGATATTGAGTCTATGCAGGTGTTGAAAGATGCTTCTGCCGGGGCTATCTACGGTTCCCGGGCCGCTAACGGGGTAGTGATCATTACCACCAGACAAGGTAGAAAAGAGACCCCGCTGCAGATTGAATACAACGGGTATTACGGAATAGATGAGGTTTGGCAGAAAATGCCGGTAACCAACCGCGCCAACTACCAGACTTTGAACAACGAGTCCCGCCTAAGATCAGGCACCAAGCCGCTTGCGCCGGCCAACGACCCTGAGAATCCTAGATACGTGAACAACATTGATACCGACTGGCAGGAAGAAGGCCTGAAGACCGGAAACCGTCAGAACCATAACATCAACCTTTCAGGGGGCGGTACCAGCAGCACGTACAACATCTCCCTTGATTATTTTGGCAACGAGGGTACTTACAAAGGCAACGGCCCATCTTATGAGCGTTATACCGCCCGTGTGAACTCATCGGTGGAGAAAGGCATCTTCAAATTCGGGCAGTCTCTGTTTTATGCCCGTTCTCATGAAAACGGCCTTGTAACAGGAGACGGGGTACTGGCCGGTGGCCGCCCGCCTTTGATCAATGACCTGGTGATTGCCATCCCTACCATGCCCGTGTATGACCCTACCAAAGAAGGTGGTTTTGGCGGAACCCTGCAGGAAAGAGAAGATGCGATCTCTCTCAACGGGATTGGATACAACAGCCTCATCAACAGCACTACAGATGTAGACCGCATCTTTGGTAGCGGTTACGGTGAGCTGCAGTTGCTGAAAAGAACCAACCATAGCCTTAAGTATAGACTGAACCTGAGCTATGACGTGGTAACAGCGCGTGACAAGACTTTCATCCCAACCTTCAATCTGGGATATTTCTTTCCTAACGCCATCGCCCGCTTAAATGACAACTCAAGAAGATACGAGACCTCTCTGATTGAGAACACCCTGAACTACGAGGCTACCTTTGGCAAAAGCTCCCTGGCGGTGCTGGTAGGTCAGATGTTCCAGAGAGAGAAAGGTATTTTCAGACAAGGATACGCCGAGGGGTTCACCAAACCGTATTTCCCTGTCCTGAACAATGGTGCTACCAGTACTTCTTCCGGAACCGAGGATGCCCACGTACTGGCCTCTTTCCTGGGAAGGGTGAACTACAGCTTTGATGACAGATACCTGTTAACGGCCACACTCAGAAGAGACGGGTCGTCCCGCTTCTCTCCGGTGAACAGATACGGTTACTTCCCTTCTCTGGCCCTGGGCTGGAAAATCTCTAATGAGGAGTTTTTTACCGTGCCGAAATCCATTGTGTCTGACCTGAAATTCAGAGCCAGCTGGGGTAAGTTAGGTAACGAGAACATTGGTAACTACCTCTACTCGCCCGCTATCAACTCCAACGTGGTGTACACTTTCAACAACGGCGAAAGGGTGTTAGGTGGCTTGCAAACGAACGTGGTGTCTGAGACCATCAAGTGGGAAGAGAAAACCACCTCTAACGTAGGTTTTGACGCCGTCTTGTTCGATGGTATGATTGACCTGTCTGCTGAATACTATTACAGCAAGAGCGAGGACGTTCTGGTGAACATTCCAATCCCGGCCTCAGTAGGGTCTGTGAACTCCAGCCCGGTGGTAAACGGCGGAACCTTGAAAAACACCGGGTTTGAAGTAACAGCCGGTTACAACAAAACCATCGGCGACTTCACCTTTGGGGTATCAGGGAACTTCACTACCCTGAAGAACGAAGTACTGGATCTGGGAACCAACGTGAAGTCAAGACTGGGTGTTGGGTCCATCACTGAGCTAGGCGGTGAGGTTGGCCGTCATTACGGCTGGGTTGTAGACGGTATCTTCCAGTCACAGGAAGAGATTGACCAGCACGCCTTCCAGAAACCAGGCACCGCTCCGGGTGACCTTATCTTCAGAGACATAAGCGGTCCCGAAGGTACCCCAGACGGCGTGATCGATACTTATGACCGTACTTACCTGGGCAGCGGTATTCCTAAATACACCTACGGCTTGAACCTCAACGCCTCTTACAAAGGCTTCGATTTCACCATCTTCGCCTCCGGAAAAGGTGGTTACCTTATCAACAGCCGTCTGTACAGAACCCTCATGCACACCGGTGGCGATGACAACTGGCACGAGGATATCCTGGACCGGTGGACCTCCACCAACACCGACACAGACATCCCACGTTTGATCTGGACCGACCCTAACGAGAACGGCAGAGATTCTAACAGAGAAGGCTGGTTGCAAAGCGGAACCCACCTGCGCATCAACACGGTGTCTCTGGGTTACAACTTCAAAGAAGGCCTGGTCAAAGGAATAAACAAGGCACGGGTGTATGTAACCGCCCAAAATCTTTACACTTTCCAGAAATACAAAGGATACAATCCTGATTTCACCGCTGGCGTGTTTGAGCCTGGTTTTGATAACGGTTCTTTTCCTAAACCAAGAACCGTGATGTTGGGAGTACAGGTTGGTTTCTAACCTGTTAGTTGAGAATTAGACAAACATAAAAGATGTTTAAGATGAAAAAGATCGCATATTATGTAATCGCAATGCTGTTTTTGAGTAGCTGCGATGATGAATTAGATATCACCAACCCTAACCAGGAAACAGCGGCCACCTACTGGACCACCGAGGCGCAGGCCTTTGCCGGGGTAACCGCGGTATACAACGCCTTAACTACCGACGGAACCTACCAGAGAACTTTTCCCAGCTTCAGTGACAGCCGGGGAGACGATATGTATGGCGACAGCCCGGCGGTGTACCTGGAGCTGGGTGGTCAGTTTACACTGCCTACCAACGCCGGGGAAACCCAGTGGATCTGGAGAGACCATTACATGGTTATTTTCCGGGCCAACCAGGTGATTCAAAACGTAGGCAAGATGGGCACTGACATCATCAGTGAAGAAGCCAAACAGCGGATCATTGGCCAGGCCTACTTCCTGCGCGGATTGGCTTATTACAACCTGGCCATCACTTATAAGCAGGTTCCGGTAATCACCACCCCGCCGGCAGACCAGAATGATTACTACCCAGCCACAGCCACCGAAGAAGAGCTTTGGAACCAGGTATTCAGTGATCTGAAAAACGCGGAGGGGTCACTGCCTGTCAACTATGACGCAGTAGTTGGTCCGGACAGAGGGCAGAAAGGCCGTGCCACCAAAGGAGCCGCTACTGGTCTGCTGGGCAAAGCCTACCTCTACCGCAAAATGTACACCGAGGCCGAGGCGCAGTTTGCCAAGTTCTTCACCGGTCCTTTGCAAGGGGTTTATTCTTTGGTGCCTAACTACAGAGACAACTTCACAACCACCAACGAGAACAATGCTGAGTCTTTGTTTGAGGTGCAGTTCAGCGCCACCGGAGGTTCGGTAGGAAACTGGACCGGAGAGCCAACCGCCAACTGGAGGCAGTTCAACGCGCTGCCGGTAGCCTACGGCATGCAGGGGAAAGCCTGGTCAGATTACCAGCCTACCCAATGGATCTACAATGAGTACAGACAGGAAAGAACCACTGACAACCAAGTAGACCCAAGACTGCCCGCCACCATTCTGTACTACAACCCGGCCGAAGGCAATACCACCGCTTACGGCGTGGCCTGGCCAGACAATATCCGCGACCAGATCTATCCAAGAAAATACACCATGGAAGGCCAGGGCGTGCCGTTTGAGACCCCAGAAACGGGTGGTAATAACTATCGAGTGTTGCGCTACGCCGATATCCTGTTGATGTACGCCGAAACGCTGAACGAATTGAACCGCACAGCCGAGGCTTACCCTTACATCCAGCAGGTGAGATCAAGAGCCAAGCTTCCAGATCTGGCCACCGTGAAGCCTAACATGAGCAAAGAGCAGATGCGCGACCAGATTGCCCACGAGCGGGCCCTGGAGTTTGCCATTGAAGGTCAGCGAATCCATGACATCATCCGTTGGGGTTGGTTGTATGATCCGGCCAAACTGGCCATGTTGAAAGAGCATGACAGTGACTTCAACACTTGGACCCCG
Organism: Rufibacter roseolus; assembly: GCF_017916365.1. Taxonomy (GTDB): domain Bacteria; phylum Bacteroidota; class Bacteroidia; order Cytophagales; family Hymenobacteraceae; genus Nibribacter; species Nibribacter roseolus. The sequence continues at coordinate 1,268,152 of NZ_JAFMSU010000003.1, read as the reverse complement.
GGCAACGAGTACCTGCCTATTCCGCAGTCTGAGTTGGATAACAACGCGAACCTGCTTCCAAATTCTGCTAATAAATAAATTAATTCCGCCGCCGCAGGGGCTTTGCAAAAGAAGCTCCTGCGGCAGCGGATTGAAGCTTGGTTGAAAAAAAACAGTTTAAAAACTGGTATTATGATGAACATCTTCAGAAGAGTTTTAACCTTTACGCTGCTGTCAGCGACCCTGCTCACCTCCTGCCAAGAGGATGATGAGCCATTGACAGAAATAGACCCGGAGATTTTCGCGCCCAAGCCGTTCAGTCTTGATGCGCTCAATGATACTTATCCGCAGCTGGCCTCCAACGCCTTCGCGCTGCAGTGGGGCCCCTATAACCTCCATGATCCTTCTATTGTGAAGGACGGGGATTGGTATTACTGCTACAGCACGGATGTGGCTTACGGCGGAACCGCCCGGGTAGGAATCATGGTGCGCCGGTCCAGAGACCTGGTAGACTGGCAGTACGTGGGCTGGGCCGTGAATAGCCTGCCTGCTTTGGGCGCGCAGCACATCACCTCTAACGGAGGTACCCCGGTACAGGGTCTTTGGGCTCCTTACATCATGAAAGTAGGCAGCGAGTTCAGGCTTTATTATTCCCTGGCGGCTACCCAGGGCCGGGTGAGCGCCATCGGGTTGCTGACCTCCAGCTCTCCTGAAGGGCCCTGGACCGAGAAAGGCCTGGTGGTCACCTCGGTGAACGAAGGCCCCGGAACCAATGCCATCGACCCATCGGTGGTAGTGACCCCGGCAGGGCAGCACTGGATGGTGTACGGATCTTCCTGGGACGGTCTGTTTGAGTTGCAGCTGAATCCTGCCACTGGTCTGCCCCTGAACTCTGGTGACAAAGGAGCCCGCATTGCCAGGAGAGGAAACACCGGCGGCCAGCCCAACGGTAACCTGGAAGGCGCCGAGATTGTCTACAATGCGCAAACCAATATGTACTACCTGTTTGCCTCCTATGACTGGCTTTCCACGAAGTACAACGTGCGGGTATTCCGGTCTTCCAGCCCCAACGGTCCTTTCCTGGACTGGAATGGCGTGGACGTGGATAACCTTGCTGACAATGGCCCGATGATCTTATCCCCTTACAAATTCCAAAACCATGGCGGCTGGCAAGGAGTGGCACACCCATCGGTGTTCCAGAGCACCGGTAAGTTTTTCATGGCACACCAGGGCAGACCAGGCGTGAACCCCGGCTTTATGGTGATGCACGTGCGTGAGATTTTCTGGACCCCGGAAGGATGGCCCATGGTTTCTCCCGAGCGTTTCGCCAACGTGGAGCAGACCCCAATCACTACTGAGCAACTGGCCGGCGAATACGAGCAGATCGTGCTTACCCAAACCGTGGTGCCTGGTTTTGGGAACGAGCAAACTGATCCTAACTTCTCTGTGGCTTTCAACACCACCTTAATGGCCAACGGAACCATCAACGGTGATCCTAACAATACCTGGGTCTATGATGCGCCGTGGCTGACTTTAAGATGGGCCGGCGGCATGTTCCTTGATAAAATGCACGTGTCCAGGGAACGGGACTGGGAGAATAAGAAACCATCCACCATCGTGATGACCGGTCTTAACGGCGGTGGCTTGGCGATCTGGATGAAAAAGAAACAATAGTCAAAACAGGGAATTGCCCAGAGACACAAAGAAGAAAAACTTCTGGATGGTGTCTCTGGGCAAACCCCGTTTTAGCCGTATTTTAGAAAAAAGAGGGCTAAAACAACTTGTAAGATTAAGCAGGCCAAGTGGCCCGAGATTAAAAAAACGAGTTCTGATGATTTCAAAGGCGTTAAAAGTTCTGGTATTGGCTCTGGTTCCGGCGGTGACGTTTGCCCAGGCTGGTAAACTGCAAAGCTTCCCATTGTCTTCTGTGCGGCTGCTGGAAAGTCCTTTCCGGCAAGCGCAACAGACCGATCTGGCGTATATGCTGTCTCTGAACCCAGACCGTTTATTGGCCCCTTTTCAAAAAGAGGCCGGAATCCAGCCCAAGGCACAGAACTACGGCAACTGGGAAAACACTGGCTTAGACGGGCACATCGGGGGGCACTACCTGTCGGCGCTGGCGCTCATGTACGCGGCCACCGGAAACCAGGAAGTCTTGCAGCGCCTCAACTACATGGTAGATGCGCTGGAGGCCTGCCAACAAAAAAGCGGTGATGGTTACCTGGGCGGCACGCCCGGCGGCAGGCAGATGTGGCAGGACATCAAGGCCGGCAAGATAGAGGCCGGCAGTTTCTCCCTGAACAAGAAATGGGTTCCTCTTTACAACATCCATAAAACCTATTCGGGGCTGCGGGATGCTTACCTGTTTGCCGGAAACGAGAAGGCGAAGCAAATGCTCATCAAGCTTTCTGATTGGGCAGTGGACCTGACCGCCAACCTCTCCGATGCTCAGATTCAGGATATGCTGCGCAGCGAGCACGGCGGCATGAACGAGGTCTTCGCGGATGTGGCGGAAATCACCGGTGATGCCAAATATCTGACGCTGGCCAAGCGGTTCTCCCAGACCTCGGTGCTCAATCCTTTGCTGCAGGGCAAGGATGCCTTGAACGGCATGCACGCCAATACCCAGATCCCAAAGGTGATAGGTTACCAACGGGTGGCGGAACTCACTAAGGACCAGACCTGGAGCAACGCGGCGGCTTTCTTCTGGAAAACGGTGGTGGATAACCGCACGGTGTCCATTGGCGGCAACAGCGTGAGCGAGCACTTCCATCCGGCCAACAATTTCACGTCCATGCTGGAAAGCAAGGAGGGGCCCGAGACCTGTAATACCTACAACATGCTCAAACTCACGAAGCAGTTGTACCTGTCCAGCGCCTCGGCAGATTACCTCAATTACTATGAGCGGGCCATGTACAACCACATCCTCTCTTCGCAGCACCCCGAGAAAGGCGGTTTTGTGTATTTCACCTCCATGCGGCCGCGGCACTATCGCGTGTACTCCCAGCCCCAGGAAGATTTCTGGTGCTGTGTGGGTTCGGGGTTAGAAAACCACGGCAAGTACGGCGAGTTGGTGTACGCCCATTCAGACAAAGACCTGTACGTGAACCTGTTTCTGCCCTCCACCCTGGACTGGCAGGAGAAAGGCCTGACCGTAACGCAGAATACCAAATTCCCTTTTGAGGAAACCTCGGCTATAAGCCTGAAATTGAAAAAAGCGCAGAAATTCACCCTCTACATCCGTCAGCCAAAATGGGTGCAGCAAGGCAAGTTCACTGTGCAGGTAAACGGCAAAGAGGTAGAAACCACCGCGGCCAATGGCTACATGGGCATCAATCGGAAATGGAAATCAGGGGACGTAGTGACCGTGTCATTGCCCATGACTACCAAAGCCGAGTCCCTGCCCGATGGCTCGCCCTGGGTTTCTTTTGTGCGGGGCCCTATTGTGCTGGCCGCCGTAACGGATTCCACTGATCTCACCGGCCTCCTAGCCGATGGAAGCCGGATGGGGCACGTCGCCAACGGGCCGCTCTATTCTTTGGACGAGGCGCCGGTGCTGGTGTCAACCAGTAAAGACGTGGTGAGTGGCCTGCAGCCGGTGGCCGGCAAGCCGTTTACCTTTACAGCCTCGGGTTTGATCCAGCCGCAGAAATACAAGGGGGTGCAGCTCGTGCCTTTTTACCAGATCCACGATGCGCGCTACATGGTTTACTGGCCCGTGACTACGCCCGAAGGCCTGGAGGCGAGAAATGCCGCTCTCAAGGAAATGGAAAAAGCGAAACTGGCCTTGGAAGCTCAGACGGTGGACCAGGTAGCGCCCGGTGAACAGCAACCAGAATCGGACCACGGTTTTGCGGGTGAGAAGACCGAGACCGGCGTGCACAGAGACCGGCACTGGCGGCTGGCCCGCGGCTGGTTCAGCTATAACCTCAAAAACAAAGGGCAAGGCCCCCGCAAACTGCGCCTCACTTACTTCGGTGCTGACCGCGACCGGAACTTCACCATCTCCGTGAACGGCACCGTGCTGCAGACCGTGCGACAGGACGGCAGTCTGGGAGATAAATTCGTGGAGGTAGACTATGAGATACCCGCGGCGGTGCTGGCAAAAGCGAAAGACAACACTCTGAAACTTACCTTCACGGCACTGGAGAACTCCTCCACGGCGGGCATCTATTACGTGCGCCTCCTGAAATAGAAAAGCAAACGGCCGGCCTACCAATCCGGTTTTGAGATAACCATTTGTAGTACCTGATTTTTTGTAGAACCCATGACACACAAACCCTTTTCCTTTGCTGCGTTGGTTGCAGGATGCCTCCTGTCCTGGAACGTATCTGGGCAGACGGCTGCCTCCACCAAGACCTTTACGGTAAAAGCAGATAAAATCTACGGCGAGATTGCCCCCACCATGTACGGCGTCTTCTTTGAAGACATCAACCTGGGCGCCGATGGCGGTATCTACGCCGAACTGGTGAAAAACCGCTCTTTTGAGTTCGATACGCCTATGATGGGCTGGGTAGAGCAGAAGCAGAACAATGAGCAGGGCAGCCTGCTGGTGATCAACCAATCCAGCGTGACCAGTAGCCCCAACCGCCGGTACCTGCGCCTCACCTCCAAAGTAGACGCGGGCTACGGCTTGCTCAACGAGGGCTTCCGCGGCATGGGCATCAAGAAAGGCGAGCAGTACAACTTCTCTGTGTTAGCGCGTCAAGGAGCCGGTAGTAACCTGCCACTGGTGGTGGAACTGGTCACCGTTAAAGGGGAGAAGCTGGGTTCGGCTACTTTTACCCCGTCCGGCCAAGAATGGAAAAAGTACGAGGTAAGCCTCACCGCCAATGCAACTGACCCCAAAGCCCGCCTGCGGGTGCTGGCCCAGGGCAAAGGCGTGGTGGATTTGGACATGATTTCCCTGTTCCCTAAAAACACCTGGAAGCAGCGCCCCAACGGCCTGCGCGCCGATATGGTACAGTTGCTCGCCGATATGAAACCCGGCTTCCTGCGTTTCCCGGGCGGCTGTATTGTGGAGGGCCGTACCCTGGATGAGCGTTTCCAGTGGAAGAAAACCATTGGCGACGTGGCCAACCGGGCTACCCTGGTGAACCGCTGGAACACCGAATTCAAGCATCGTCATACCCCAGATTACTTCCAGACCTTCGGGTTGGGCTTCTTTGAGTACTTCCAGTTAGCCGAGGACATTGGGGCCGCGCCGCTTCCTATCCTGAACTGTGGCATGGCTTGCCAGTTCAACACCGGTGAGGTAGTGCCGCTGGACCAATTGGACCCGTACATCCAGGATGCGTTGGACCTGGTGGAGTTTGCGAATGGTCCGGTTACTTCTGAGTGGGGTAAAATAAGGGCAGAGATGGGCCACCCTGCACCGTTCAACCTCAAGTATCTGGGCGTGGGCAACGAGCAGTGGGGCGAACAGTACGTGGAGCGTTACAAGATTTTCGAGAAAGCGCTACGCAGCAAATACCCAGACCTGAAACTGATCACTACCACCGGTCCTTTCCCCGATGGCCCTGAGTTCGATTACCTGAACAAAACCATGCGCAGCCTCAATGCCGATATCATTGATGAGCACTACTACCGTGCGCCTGAGTGGTTCCAGGAGAATGCCACCCGCTATGACAACTATGACCGCAAAGGACCAAAGATCTTCGCCGGTGAATATGCCGCCCAGACGGTAGCCATCGCCAGCCCTGAGAACAAGAACAACTGGAAAGGCGCCCTTTCTGAGGCCGCTTTCATGACCGGTCTGGAGCGCAACGCCGACGTAGTGGCCATGGCTTCTTACGCGCCTTTGTTCGCCCACGAGGAAGGCTGGCAGTGGACCCCAGACATGATCTGGGTTAACAACCTGCAGTCTTACGGCACGCCTAACTACTACGTGCAGAAACTGTTCTCCACCAACGTGGGAACGCACCTGGTGCCGATCGAGCGTAACAATACCAAGGTGACCGGACAGGATAACCTGTTCGCCTCGGCCAGCATTAACCAGAAAACCAATGAGCTGATCCTGAAAGTGGTGAACACCTCAGGCAAGGCACAGGACGGCGAGTTTGTGCTGGAAGGCGTGAAGAGCGTGCAAGGCAAAGGCACCCTGCAGAAAATGAGAAGCAACAACCTGGAGCAGATGAACTCCTTCAAAGAACCCATGGCGTTGACCCCGGTGCAGCAGTCTATCTCGGTGAAGAACAACCGCGTGAAACTGTCTTTGGAGCCTTATTCTGTGAACGTTATCAAGGTGAAGGCTTCTTCCTTGGGTTCTGTGGTGTCTAAGTACGCAGCCAACCCAGGAAAATAATCAGGGATAGTAAGGGGTAGGTCGTTTCGGGGTTGTTTTTACAGAAACAGCCCCAAAACGTTTCCTGCTTTTCCCTCAGGAGGAAAGTTTGCCCAGGAAGAATATGTTGGTTTGTGGGGTAGTTCTTTCCTGTTTGTCGGTTTGAATAAAATTGCCGGGTTGCTCCGTTCAGGCGCGCATCCGGTCTCAATCAATGTTATACAACTTCTGCGGTGCGTGTTTCAAAGCCGTTTTCCTGAAAACAGCCCCCAAATGCCTGACGCAGAAAATCGCTTAACTAACCAACATGCCATCACTTTCTAAACAAAGCAATCTGCGGACTGGGGTTTACCGGTCCCTCATCTTTATGGTAGGAATCTTGGGTTTGGGTGCCTGCGCCCAGAAAACCAAAGTCAGCAGCAGTTCTGCTATGGAAAAAGAGTATACCGTTGAAAGCCCCGATCAAAGCATCAAGGTGCGGTTCAGCCTCACGCCGGGGCAAAGCGCCACATATGCCGTTTCCCGAGGCGGAACCACCGTGCTGCAGGATTCCCGCTTGGGCGTGATCATGGAAGACGCGGACCTTTCGCAGGGTTTGACGCTGGCGTCTGTTTCTGGCGTGGAGTCGGTGAAAGACAGCTACGAAATCCTTACAGCCAAGCGCAAGGAGAATACCTACCGTGCAAACAAGCGCACTTTCCACCTCAAGAATGCCCAGGGGCAACAGTTGGACGTTATTTTCCAGGTGTCTAATGACGGGGTGGCTTTCCGGTACTATTTCCCGGGGCAGGCGTCGGGGAAGAAGGCCATTACCCGGGAAGTGACTTCCTTCAAATTGCCCGAGGGCACCAAAGGTTGGATGCAGCCCATGTCTGATGCCAAAACCGGTTGGGAGCGCACCAATCCTTCGTATGAAGAATACTACCTCAAAGGCATCCCGGTAGGTACGCCTTCACCCATCAAAGCAGGCTGGGTTTTCCCGGCTTTGTTCCAGACCACGGGCGACAACTGGGTGCTGCTCTCCGAGACCGCGTCTTACGGCGATTACTGCGCCTCGCGCCTGGGGCAGAACTCGCCGGGCGGAGAATACAGTCTCGCGTTTCCGCAGGACGTGGAGCATAATCCCGGCGGCGGCGTGAACCCAACCTCAGAATTGCCTTTCTACTCGCCTTGGCGCCTGGTGGCCGTGGGCCCCCTTAAAACTATCGCGGAGTCAACCTTGGGTATTGACCTGGCCAAACCTGCCGTTGACATGGACAAAGGCTTCATCAAGCCGGGTAAATCGTCGTGGAGCTGGGCTATTCTCAAAGACGATTCCACGGTGTACGATGTGCAGAAGCGGTTCATTGACTACGCCTCCCGCATGAAATGGAGCTACACCCTCATTGACGCCGACTGGGACAAGAAGATCGGGTACGAGAAAGTGAAGGAGCTGGCAGACTACGCCAAAACCAAGAACGTAGGGCTGCTGCTGTGGTACAACTCGGCTGGTCCCTGGAACGGTGCGCCTTACACGCCCAGAGACAAAATGCTCACCCACGAAAGCCGCATGCAGGAGTTCAAGCGCCTGCATGACATGGGCATCAAAGGCGTGAAGATAGATTTCTTCGGGGGCGATGGCCAGAGCGTGATGCAGTACTACAATGACATCCTGAAAGACGCCGCTGAGCACAAACTGCTGGTGAACTTCCACGGCTGTACCTTGCCGCGCGGCTGGCAAAGGACTTATCCCAACCTCATGACCATGGAGTCTATCAAGGGTTTTGAGTTCATCACCTTTGAGCAGCAGAACGCCGATGAGGAGCCTGCCCACGCCACGGTGATCCCGTTCACCCGCAACGTCTTCGACCCCATGGACTTCACGCCTGTAAACCTGACCAAGATCCCCAGAATCACCCGGAGAACCACGCCAGCGTTTGAGTTAGCCTTGTCAGTGCTGTTTACCTCAGGGGTGCAGCATTACGTGGAGATTCCTTCGGGCATGGCCAAAATGCCGGCCTACGTGCAGGATTTCCTGAAGGAGGTGCCCAGCGTGTGGGAAGAGGTTAAGTTCATAGACGGCTACCCGGGCAAAGAAGTGGTGATGGCCCGCAAGGCGAACGGCAAATGGTACGTGGCCGGCATCAACGGCGAGAAAACCGCCAAAACCCTGCAACTGGACCTTTCCTTCCTTGATGGTAAAAAAGGCGCTTACATCACAGACGGCACTGATGCCGCAGGCATGCAGCATCAGACCATTGACCCGGCCAAAGGCGGCAAGACCACGGTGGAGCTGAAACCCAACGGCGGGTTTGTGATGGTGTTCTAGAACCCTGGGGCCAGGTTTCTAGCCTTTGGCTGGGCCGCTCTGTTTCAGGTTCATTTTGGCCAAAACGGCTACAAAACGAAAGACTATAAAGATTGATATGATGGTAAGAAGCTTCATCTTAGGTATACTCTTGCTCACGGGCATTGGTTTTGTGCAGGCGCAGCAACCACAGGGGCAACAGGTAGGGGAGGTACGGCCGATGAGTAACATAACGGTGCATGATCCGGTGATGGCCAGGCAAGGCAACACGTACTACCTGTTCAGCACGGGCCATGGCATCTCAGTGTGGTCTTCCACGGATATGCAGAACTGGAAAAAGGAAAAGCCGGTGTTCGCTACCGCGCCGGAGTGGGCGGGGAAGGACGTAGCCGGCTTCAAAGACAACCACATCTGGGCCCCGGATATCAGCTTCTATAAAGGGAAGTATTACCTGTATTACTCTATCTCGGCCTTTGGGAAAAACACCTCGGCCATCGGCCTAGCCACCAACGCCACGCTGGACCCTAACAGCAAAGACTTCAAGTGGGTGGACCACGGCAAGATCATCGGCTCAGTGCCGGGCGTCACCAACTGGAACGCCATTGACCCCAACTTGGTAACGGACAAAAACGGGACGCCGTGGATGGCCTTCGGGTCTTTCTGGGGCGGACTGCAACTGGTGAAACTGAGCAAAGACCGTCTGTCGGTAGCCCAGGACATCAACAAACTTTCCACCATCGCCAGCCGCAAAAAAGGCCTTACCATCAAGACCAATCCGGAGCCCTTGCCGGGCAATCCGGCCGAGGCCGGAGGAAATGCGATAGAGGCGCCTTTTGTTTTCAAAAAAAACGGTTATTATTACCTGTTCGCTTCCATTGATTATTGCTGCAAAGGGGCCAAAAGTGATTACAAGATGATTGTGGGTCGCGCCAAAAACGTGCAGGGACCTTACCTGGACAAGAACGGGGTCGCCATGGACGCCGGCGGCGGCACCATTCTGCTGGAGGGCAATGAAAAATGGAATGGTGTGGGCCACAATGCGGTCTACACCTTTGACAAAACTGATTACATTATTTTCCATGGCTATGACGCGGCGGAGAACGGACGCCCTAAGTTGCGCCTGGAGAAACTGACCTGGGACAAAGACCAGTGGCCGGTGGTGGCAGTGGCCCAGTAAACCCAGGAAAGAAAGAGTAGCGTTGCGCAGCAGAAAAGGAGTAACCTAAAATATTCAGTTAAAAACTAATAACCTGTCCATGAAATACGTATTTAGGCCTGTTTGTACCTTATTGATGAGCTCTATGATGTTAGCCAGCTCCTGCAGCCAGAACTCTGGTAACCAGGAAAACACCACCACCCAAACCGAGAACGCCTCTGAGGGCAACACTGCTTCTGCTGAGGCGAAGTTACCGGCCCGCGCCAGTTTCCAGAAGACTATTGACGGCAAGCAAACCGACCTGTTCGTACTCAAGAACAAGAACAACGTGCAGGCGGCCATTACCAACTACGGCGGCCGTCTGGTGAGCCTGCTGGTGCCGGACAAAAACGGTAAACTCACCGATGTCTCCATCGGGTTTGGGAACGTAGAGGATTATACCAAAGGATCAGACACCTTCTTCGGGGCCACCATCGGGCGCTACGGCAACCGTATTGCTAAGGGCAAGTTCAAGCTGGAAGGCAAGGAGTACACCTTGGTCACCAATAACGGCGCCAACCACCTGCACGGCGGAAACAAAGGTTTCTCACGCGTGGTATGGGATGCCAAACAGGTGGACGACAAAACCCTGGAGTTGACTTACGTGTCTAAAGACATGGAAGAAGGCTACCCCGGCAACCTGAACGTAAAGGTGACCTACACCCTCACCGATGATAATGAGTTGAGAATCGGGTACGAGGCCACCACAGATAAAACCACCATCGTGAACCTCACAAACCACACGTTCTTCAACCTGAACGGCGAGGGCAGCGGCGACATCCTGGGCCACCAACTGCAGGTGAGCGCCGACAGATACAACCCGGTTGACTCTACCCTGATCCCTACCGGCATTGAGCCCGTGAAAGGTACGCCTTTTGACTTCAACCAGTCTACCGCCATCGGAGCCAGAATTAAAGATGAGCATCAGCAATTGAAGTACGGCGGCGGCTACGACCACAACTTCGTACTGACTGGCGGCGGCGGAAAAGAATTGAAGAAAGTTGCCACCGCGGTGGGCGACAAGAGCGGTATTGCCATGGATGTGCTCACCATGGAGCCAGGCCTGCAGTTCTACAGCGGTAACTTCATGGAGGCCGGCCACACCCTGAAAAACGGAAGCAAAGATGCCTACAGAACGGCCTTCTGCCTGGAGACCCAGCACTTCCCGGATTCTCCTAACCAACCTGCTTTCCCTAGCACTACCCTGAAGCCAGGGCAGACGTACGCCACCACCACAGTGTACAAATTCTCTGCAAAGTAGGCGCTAGCCGCATCGGGAAAAAGCATCTTCGGGAACGTTTGGCAAGATCAGTTTCCGGGGATGCTTTTTCCTGTGTTAGGCGTTTCGGGGCTGATTTGGTTAAACCTGGTCCTAAACGCGGGATTGGCTATATCAAAGCCTAAATTTTTCCTGTGGCGCTGCCATCCAATTGTTTTAAAATGGATTTGTATTCCTTTATTTGCTTTGTCTTTAGGCCGGTTTATATTTTTCTTCGGACCTGTTTAAACACTTGACTTAAAAGCGGGTCAAAGCAAAAGCCAAAGGAGCGCCTTTGAACTCAAAATAATCTTGGTTCTTGTTAAGCCATCGTTGGCAGCAGGATTACTAAATATATCAGCGGAATGATGAAGTATTCGGGCCAGACAAGAATTCTTGTTGCGGTGGATTGTATCATATTTGGTTTTGACGGAGAGAACTTCAAGCTGCTGCTGATTCAGCGGGGCTTCGCGCCCCAGAAGCAGAAGTGGAGCCTCATGGGCGGTTTCGTGCAGCCGCAGGAGAGCCTGGAAGCGGGTGCCCAACGCGTTCTGAAACAGCTCACCGGCCTGGAGGGCGTGTACCTGGAGCAGATCCCGGCGTTCAGTGAACCCAATCGTGACCCCGTGGAGCGGACCATCGCGGTGCCGTATTTCGCCCTAATCGATATCCAGAAATATGAGGCCCAGCTGAGCTCTGAGTACCACGCCGAGTGGTTCCTCTTAAGCGAGATGCCCAGCCTGATCTTTGACCACGAGGAGATGGTGGAAATGGCCAAGATGCGCCTGCGCTACAAAGCCGCCCTGCACCCCATCCTGTTTGAGCTGTTGCCCGAGAAGTTCACCCTGCCCAAACTCCAGACCCTCTACGAGAAACTCTACGACACCACCTTTGACAAGCGGAACTTCAGCCGTAAGGTTCTTTCCACGGGCCTGCTGGTACGCCAGGAAGAGAAAGACAAAGAGAGCTCCCGCAAAGGCGCCTTCTACTTCAAGCTGGACAGGGAGAAGTACTATGACAACTTTGAGGCCTTCCTGAAGTTTATCCCCAAGCCCGAGAAGTTCCTGGTTTAAACCAGTTCTTTCTGCCAAACCGGAGATAGAAAGCAGGTTGGTAAGTGACGCTGCAGCTGCAGTTTGATAGGTGTAAAAGGGAGCTCCCGTTTCTTGACTGATTTTACGAAACCAGCCTTGAAGCGGGAGCTCCTTTTGGTTTAGGTGTGATTTAGAGTAGGGGAGAAGCACGCCTACAGTCATAGGCAGGAAAGCAGGAGTATTCTCCTAAAAAATTAAGTGTCAAAACAACATTTTTAGAAACTTTTTGCTATACTTGTAATAGAATACGCTGAGACGAAGCTTTAATTTTTAAATCTGTAAAAGTTGGAGGCCAAATTTTGGTGATAGTGGGAATAAACGTTAATTTGACAACAATAAGTCGACTATGGCACAAGATGTATATGTGATTGGCGTGGACTATGGCTCTGACTCTGTGCGGTCTGTCCTGGTTAATGCCTTAAACGGTGAGGAAGTAGCTTCTTCTGTTTTCAACTATCCCCGCTGGAACAAAGGGGCTTACTGCGTACCCGCGGAAAACCAATTCCGGCAGCACCCTCTGGACTACATTGAGGGTCTGGAGAAAACCATCAAAGACTGTCTGCAGAAAGCGGGCGGCGCGGCCATTGCGGGCGCGGTGAAAGGTATCTCCGTGGATACTACCGGTTCTACGCCGGTGGCCGTGAACCAGCAGGGCACGCCTTTGGCCTTGTTGCCTGAGTTCGCGGAAAACCCCAATGCCATGTTCGTGCTCTGGAAAGACCACACCGGCGTGCAGGAAGCCGCCGAGATCAACGAGCATGCCACTAAGTTCGAGACTAATTACCTGCAGTTTGTGGGCGGCATCTACTCCTCTGAGTGGTTCTGGGCCAAACTGCTGCACGTGCTGCGCGAAGACGCCCAAGTGCGGGAGGCCTGCTACTCTTGGGTAGAGCACTGCGACTGGATTCCGTTCCTGCTTACCGGCGGCTCCAACGTAGACCAAATGAAACGTAGCGTCTGCTCGGCAGGCCATAAATCTCTCTGGGCCGCTGAGTTCGGCGGACTGCCTCCCAATGATTTCTTCGCTTCCCTGGACCCGGTGCTGGACGGATTCACTTCCCGCCTGTTCCAGGATACCTATACCTCAGACCAAGCCGCTGGCCAGTTAAGCGCCGAGTGGGCTGAGCGTCTGGGCTTGTCTACCGATGTAGTGGTGGGCGTAGGTGCCTTCGATTGCCATATGGGCGCCGTAGGCGGCCAAATTGAGCCGTATCATCTGAGCAAAGTGATGGGAACCTCTACCTGCGACATGCTGGTAGCCCCTGTTGAGGAATTCGGGGATACCTTGGTGAACGGAATCTGCGGTCAGGTGCCTGGTTCCATCATCCCGGGCATGATGGGTCTGGAGGCCGGTCAATCTGCCTTCGGGGATACCTACGCCTGGTTCAAAAGAATCTTACTATGGCCTTTGCAGAACCTGCTGGCCAATTCACAGGTCATTGATGCCGCTACCGCCGAGGCACTGGTAGAAGAGGTGTCTAACAGAATCATACCTGAGCTGAGCAAAGCCGCAGACCAGATTCCATTATCAGAGAATAACGAGTTCGCCATTGACTGGTTCAACGGTCGCCGTACGCCAGATGCGAACCAGGTACTGAAAGGCGCCATCTCCGGTTTAGGCCTGGGCAGTGATGCACCGCGCGTTTTCCGGGCCTTGGTAGAGGCTACCTGCTTCGGGGCAAAGAAAATCGTGGACCGTTTCAATGAGCAGGGCGTTCCGGTAAAAGGCCTCATCGGTCTGGGCGGCGTGGCCAGAAAATCGCCGTTCATCATGCAGATGATGGCCGATGTCATGAACATGCCCATCCGGATCCATAAGTCAGAGCAAACCTGCGCCATTGGGGCAGCAATGTTCGCGGCCACTGCGGCCGGTATTTACGCCAAAGTAGAAGATGCCATGGAAGCTATGGGGCAGGGTTTTGACCTGGAGTATTTCCCTAACCAGGAGCGGGTTGCCTTGTATGCCAAGCGTTACCAGAAATACACCGAGCTGGGCGGCTTCCTGGAAATCCACAGTGCGCCGGCTAAACTTACTACTCTGTCTGACCTGCCCGAAACCGGCAGCCCGGCCCAGGAGGGCCAAACCAGACCTGTTACTTCAGCGCAGACGGAGCTGCAGGGCCTTACCAGATAAGCATTCATGAGTTCTTTTCAACACATCAAAGAAGAGGCCTACCAGGCCAATATGCAGTTGCCCAAGTTAGGGCTGGTATTATTCACCTTCGGGAACGTGAGCGCCGTGGATCGGTCGCAGGGCGTTTTTGCTATCAAACCCAGCGGCGTGCCTTACGAGGACCTATCGCCGGAGAAAATGGTGATCGTGGATTTTGACGGCAACACCGTGGAGGGTTCTCTGCGGCCGTCGTCAGACACCAAAACGCATGCTGTGCTGTACAAACACTGGGAAAACATCGGCGGCATTGTGCACACGCACTCTACCTACGCCACCGCCTGGGCCCAGGCTCAACGCGATATTCCCATCTACGGTACTACCCACGCCGATCACCTCACTACCGATGTGCCTTGCGCCCCGCCCATGGACGATGCCATGATCCAGGGAAACTACGAGTACGAGACCGGCTTCCAGATCATGAACTACCTGCAGGAGAAAGGCATGAGCTACGAGGAGGTGGAGATGGTGTTGGTAGGCAATCACGCGCCGTTTACCTGGGGCAAAGACGCCAAGAAAGCGGTGTACAACAGCGCCGTGGTGGAGGAGATTGCCCGCATGGCGTTCCTAACCGAGCAGATCAGGCCGCAGGTACCCCGCTTGCAGGACTCGCTCATCAAGAAACACTTTGAAAGAAAGCACGGACCTGATTCTTATTACGGCCAATAACAAATAAAACAATAGCAGATAACAACGGATCTGGCTGTATTACCAGCGGGTTCCGCCCTTAACCCTCACATCCATGATTGATTTAAAACAATTTGAAGTCTGGTTCCTCACCGGAAGCCAGCATCTATACGGCGAGGAAACCCTAAACCAGGTGGCCGCCCACTCGCAGGAAATTGTAAAAGGTTTAGACGGTGCTGACCAGATTCCGGTGCGCATTGTGTTCAAACCAACCGTTAAAACCACGGAAGAAATCTTCAAGGTTTGCCAGGAAGCCAATGTGGCCGAAAACTGTATTGGCGTGATCACCTGGATGCACACGTTCTCACCCGCTAAAATGTGGATCAGAGGGCTGAAGGTATTGCAGAAGCCTTTGCTGCACCTGCACACCCAGTTCAACCGCGATATTCCGTGGAACTCTATTGACATGGATTTCATGAACCTGAACCAGAGTGCCCACGGTGACCGTGAGTTCGGATTTATGGTGTCGCGCATGCGCATTGAGCGCAAAGTGGTGGTGGGTCACTGGCAGGACCCAGAGGTGATCCAGGAGATCAACAACTGGTGCCGCGTGGCCGCCGGCTGGTATGACTGGCAAGGCGCCAAGTTCGTGCGTTTTGGCGATAACATGCGCTACGTAGCCGTAACCGAGGGTGACAAAGTGGAGGCCGAGCTGAAGTTCGGTTTCGCAGTGAACACCCACGGCATAGGAGACCTGGTAGCGGTGATCAACGAGGTTTCTGAGCAAGCCATTGACCAACTGGTGCAGGAATACGAAACAAAGTACAACGTAGCCGAAGGCCTGCGCGAAGGTGGTGCCCTGCGCGCTTCTCTTAGAGAGGCGGCCAAAATCGAAATCGGTTTACGCACCTTTTTGGAAAAAGGAGGCTATAAAGGCTTCTCAGATACGTTTGAAGACCTGCACGGCATGGTGCAGTTACCGGGTATTGCGGTGCAGCGGCTCATGGCAGACGGTTACGGTTTCGCCGGCGAAGGCGACTGGAAAACGGCTGCTTTGGTGCGCGCCATGAAAGTGATGGGCAGCGGTCTGCCGGGCGCCAACGCCTTCATGGAAGACTACACTTACCACTTTGACCCGAACAACGCCTTGGTGCTTGGTTCGCACATGCTGGAGGTAGATGAATCCCTAGCCGTAGACAAACCTTCCTGCGAGATCCACCCGCTGGGAATCGGCGGCAAAGCCGATCCGGTACGTCTGGTGTTCAACGCTGGCTCTGGTCCGGCCCTGAACGCCTCGGTAGTAGACATGGGTAACCGCTTCAGACTTATCGTGAACGAAGTGGAGGCCGTGGAGCCGCAGAACGAACTGCCTAACCTACCAGTAGCCCGTGTGCTGTGGAAACCGCTTCCAGATATGAAAACAGGCTGTGCCGCCTGGATTCTGGCCGGTGGCGCCCACCATACCTGCTACAGCCAGAACATCAGCGCAGAGCAGCTGCAGGACTTTGCAGAAATGGCCGGCATTGAGTGCGTGGTCATTGGCCGCGACACCAAACTGAGCCAGCTGAAGAACGAACTTCGCTGGAGTGAGATGTATTATCAGAAGAATTGCTAATTTTAAGGGCCTCAATGCTATCGTTGGCATTGGGGCCTTTTCTTTTCCAAACAGACAAACTTTCACTTTCAGGCTAACCCCTTTCCATGAACAAATTTACCACCATTGACTATACCATCTTTATAGTCTACTTCATCATTGTATCTGGGTACGGATACTGGATTTACCGCAAAAAGAAAACCGTTGAGTCAGATAGTAAAGATTACTTCTTAGCCGAAGGGTCCCTTACCTGGTGGGCCATCGGGGCCTCGCTTATCGCCTCCAACATCTCCGCCGAGCAGTTTATAGGTATGAGCGGGAACGGCTTTGTGGTAGGGGTAGCCGTGGCAGCCTACGAGTGGATTGCCGCCGTTGCGTTGATCATTGTGGCTGTCTGGTTTATTCCGGTGTACCTGAAGAATAAGATCTTCACCATGCCGCAGTTCCTGCAGAATCGGTACAACCAGACCACCAGTTTGATCATGGCTATCTTCTGGCTGTTTTTGTACGTGTTCGTGAACCTTACCTCTATCCTGTTCCTGGGGGCACTGGCCATCAGTAACCTGGCCGGGGGCGAGAACTTCCACCTGATCATGGTGTTGCTGGCTATTTTCGCGGTAATCATTACCCTGGGCGGTATGAAGGTAATCGGGTTTACTGACGTGATCCAGGTAACCGTTCTGATTTTGGGTGGTTTGGCTACTACGTACACCGCGTTAACCCTGGTGAGTAACCACTTTGGCCTGGGCAACGACATGATTGCCGGTTTCAACAAACTGCTGCAGGATTCACCGGATCACTTCCACCTGATCTTTGACAAACCGGGTCCGGGAGCAACCCAGCAGGAAATCAATAAATACCTCATGGTGCCGGGCATTGCCATGTACTTTGGCGGTATGTGGATTGTGAACCTGAATTACTGGGGCTGTAACCAGTACATCACCCAGCGTGCCTTGGGCGCCGACCTGCACACTGCTCGTACGGGTATCCTGTTCGCCGGTATCCTGAAACTGATGATGCCAATCATTGTAATGTTGCCGGGTATTGCCGCGTATGTGCTGTACAAGAACGGCGCTTTGCAGGAAGAAATGGCTCCGGGCGGACATTTCAACGCTGATAACGCTTACTCCGCTATTCTGGGCTTCTTGCCGACCGGGATGAAAGGTCTTTCTCTGGCAGCTTTGACTGCGGCCATTGTAGCTTCTTTGGCCGGTAAAGCCAACAGTATCTCCACCATCTTCACCCTGGATATTTACCAGAAATACATCAACAAAGGTGCCGATGAGAAGAAGCTTATCTGGGTGGGTAAAATCACCATTGTGGCGGCCATGTTGTTCTCTATCTTCCTTACCTGGGATGACTTGCTGGGTATAGGTGGCGAGGGTGGATTTACCTTCATCCAGAAATACACCGGTTTTATTAGTCCGGGTGTGTTTGCCATGTTCTTCCTGGGTATGTTCTGGAAGCGCACCACCGGTACAGCCGCTATTGCGGGTCTTTTCACCGGTTTCATCCTGTCTGTAGTATTCAACAACTACGCGCCAACCTGGTTCGGGAATGAGACCTTCCTGTACACAGCGTACCCTAACGGCAAAGGCGGTTATGAGATTCCGTTCCTGATCTGTATGGGATTGGCCTTCATGTTCACCATGATTGTGATGATCTTGTTAAGCCTTGCCGGCCCTAGAGTGAACCCTAAAGCATTTGAGCTGGATACTACCATGTTCAGAGTGTCAAACTCTACTTTGGCTCTTATTGTGGTAACGCTCTTACTTGTAACAGCCCTATATGTGCGGTTCTGGTAGTACAAGATAAAACCTTATAGAACATAAGAAGCGGGCCTGAAACGTCCGCTTTTTATGTTTTTACCGTCTGTTGCAGTACCTTTTGGCCTTTAAGCCGAAGCGGGTTGGCGGGAGTTCTCGTGTACTTATTTGCTTTGCTGTTGATGTATGCCTAGAGATCTGGTAGTTACCCGCTTCTCGTTTTAAAGCCAATTATCTAAAAGCAGCCCTTAAACGCCAGGCGTAACAGACCCGCCTTTACCAAAGTATACCCAACCAAGTGAAAGACCACCTGCTGTTCATAGACATAGAGGCCTCGGGGCTGCCCCTGCAATGGGACGTGCCTTATTCTCAGGATGCCAACTGGCCGCACACGGTGCAGGTGGCCTGGTTTGTCTATACCAAAGAAGGGCATGAGGTAAAGGCTGCGAACCACTACATCCGGCCCGAGGGTTTCGAGGTGAGCCCCTCTTCCATAGAGGTCCACCGGCTTACGCCCGAGTTCCTGCATGCGCACGGCCAAAGCAGCCGCGAAGTGCTGCTGCACCTGCAGGAAGACCTGCAACGCTACACGCCCATGGTCATCGGGCATTTCATGCAGTTTGACTTCCACGTGCTCTCCGCGGATTTCTACCGTGAGAACCTGCCCAGTCCGTTTGACAACCTGCCGGTTTTCTGCACCATGATCGCTTCCTCGGGACTTACCCATTTGCCGCGCAAGAAATACTTGCGCCTGGGCGAGCTCTACAGTCACCTATTCCACCAATCGCTGGAGAACCAGCACAACGCCGTGGTTGATGCGCGGGCCGCCGCCGAGAGTTACTTTGAGTTGCGCAAGCGCCGCGTGATCACAGACAGCACCATATCCCGGCAGCAGGAAAACCGGTATAACACCCAGAAGCAACCGCAGCCCAAGCCTACGCGCCTGCACCTCCCCCTGTGGCTGTTGCTGGCGCTGGGTGCTTTATTTTTAATATTCTTACTTTTCTTTTGGCTATGAACGACCGTCTGCAATTCCTGAAAAGCGTAAAGCCGTTCCATTTGTTAGGAGACGATGTGCTGTTGGAGGTCCTGGACCTGCTGGAGGAAGTTTCCTATTCCAAAGACACGCTCATCTACCACCAGGAAGCCACCAAACTCCGGGGCGTGGACCTCATCGCCGCCGGCGAATATGAGTCGTTTTTCTATGATTCGGCCCAAAACAAACGGGTGCTGGAGCGCCATGGGCCGGGCTATTGCTATGGCGGCATCTCCATGCTGCTCAACCGTAAGAAATCGCTGCGCACGGTCATCGCTAAGAAAGGAACGGTGGTGTATTTTCTGCACCGAAGACATTTCCGGGCCCTGGCCAAAGCCAACGAAGGGTTTCTGCACTACTTCTCGCAGGAGTTTGGTATGCGGATGCTCAACGAGGAGTTCGCCCATTTTGTGAAGCGGCCCACCTCTTTTGAGGAAAACTACATCGCCACGGACCAACTCTATTCCCGGCGCATTGAGAGCGTGGAGTACCGTGACATTGTCACCTGCAGCAGCACCACGCCCATCTACACGGCGGCCCGCATCATGGCCGAGCACAAGACCAGCTGTCTTTTCGTGAAGAATGAGGTGGGGCAGATCTCCGGCTACATCACCGATATCACGCTCCGCGACAACGTGGTGGCGGCCCAGGAAGACGTGCGCGGCCAGGCGAAGGAAATCATGGACAACCCCATCGTTTCCATCCGGAAAGACGCTTACGTGTATGAGGCCATCCTGCTCATGTTCCGCACCAAAACCCGCTACCTGCTTATTGAAGACCAGGGGCAGTACATTGGCATGATCAGCCGGAGCAAGCTGTTGAGTGACCAGGCCCAGTCTCCGTTCGTGTTCATCCAGAGTGTGAAGCTGGCGCGCTCGGGCCATGAGCTGCGTGATAAGTGGAAGCGGGTGCCTGAGATTGTGATGCAACTGTTGCTGCGCGGCGCTAAGCCCGAGATCATCAACCAGGTGGTTACCACCGTGGCCGATACCATCGCGCAGAAAGTCATTGAGGAAGTCATTGCCATCTGCGGACCGGCGCCGGCCAAGTTTGTGTTCATGGTGCTGGGCAGCGAGGGCCGCAAAGAGCAGACCCTCAAAACCGATCAGGACAACGCCATCGTCTACGAGGACAAAGCCAACGAACAGCGTGAACTGGTGCGCGAGTATTTCCTGAAGTTCGCCGATATGGTTTCCGAGAAGCTGGATTTCATCGGGTTCAGTTTCTGCACCGGCGGCTACATGGCCAAGAACCCCAAATGGACGCACTCGCTCTCGCACTGGAAACGCAACTACCACGAGTGGATGCAGGAGATCGTGCCCGAGACCGCCATTCAGTTTTCCACCTTCTTTGACTGCCGCTTCATCTACGGTGACGGCGCCATCATGAAAGAGCTGGTGGCTTTCCTGGACGAGGAACTGCAGAAACCCATGCCGCGCCTGTTCTTCCACATGGCCAACAACGCCCTGCAGTACGAGCCGCCGCTCACGTTTTTCAAGAACATCAGAACGTTCACGGTAGGCTCGCAGCAGGTGTTTGACATCAAGAAAGCCATGACGCCCATTGTGGACCTGGTGCGGGTGTACGCCCTCAAGAACCGTATCTTCAAGACCAATACCGGCGAGCGGATTGAAGCCCTGACGGAGATGGGCGTCTTCAGCGAGAAACAAAGCCAGGAACTCATGCAGTCTTACTACTACCTCATGGGACTTAGGTTGCGCAAACAGGCCAGCCAGATCATGCATGACAAGAGCGAGCCAGACAACTACCTGGATATCCAGAGCCTCACCAAAATAGAGCAGGTCACTCTTAAGGAAATCTTCAAAACCATCAGCGACTTCCAACTGGGCATCAAAGTACAGTTCACCAATAACCTGTTCGGGTAAAATAAGCGTCATCTGTTTTAGGCCTGTTTTTACAAAAACGGCCCTAAAACAGGAAAGGCTATTTGTTGGTGTAAACCACCGCTGGCGCGAGCGTCCCGCTCGTGTTCGCACGCATTTCTGATCCTCTTTGATGAGTTTTGCAATGTGTATTCAGCAAGGGAAGGCATGCGTGCGGACACGAGCGGGACGCTCGCGCCAGCGGAGGAATGTTGCTCAAGAATCCTTTCAATAGGCTAATGCGCTTTCAGTAGGCCGTTAACCAATGCATTTGCCAGTCATTCACCTCCTATTTGTCCTCTTGGTAAGGATCTTGGTAGCGGACAGTAGTAGCGTTTAGTAAGAGCCTTTCTAATTAGCCCACAAGATCTTTCCAAAATGACAAAAGGAGGGGGAGAGCGGCTCATGAGATATTATGGCGCGGAAGTCACATCTGCTTCAAACCTGTTTTCCTAAAAACAGGCCCAAAACAGGTTTTACTTCTGTCCGGTGAAAAGTTGCTCCAGCATAGGATCTGTGTAATCTTTCACAAACCCGATGATGTTTTTGTACTGGGAGAACTCTTCAGGGCCGTGCATGGTGGTGATGACCAGGCAGTCCATGCCGGCATTCTGGGCGGCTTCCACGCCTTTGGGCGCGTCTTCAAACACCAGGCAATCTTTGGGGTCTACGCCCAGTTCCTCTGCAGATTTCAGGAAAGTCTCGGGGTGCGGTTTGCTTTTGGACACTTCATCCGCAGAGATCAGGGCCTGGAAGTAGTGCCTCAGGTTTAGGTTATCCACCACAAAGTCAATGTTGAACATAATGGCCGCGGTGGCAATGGCCATCTTGATGTCGTTTTCGGCGGCCTTTTTAAGAAAGTTGTCTAAACCGTTGATGAGCCGCAGCTGCGAGATGTATTCCTTCTGATAGATTTTCTCTTTCTCAATGGAGAGCCGGTCGGCTTCTTCCTGGGAGAAGCGGTCCTCCCCGAAGAACCGGGCCAGCACTTCGCTGTTCTTGCCGTACATCTGGGCCTTCACCTCGTCCCAGGAAAGGGACGTCTGCAGTTCCTCCTTCAGGATCTTCTGCCACGCGGTGGTGTGGTAATCCATGTCGTCAATCATGGTGCCGTTCATGTCAAACAGAAAGGCTTTGTATTTGGGGGTATTCATGTACGCGTAAGGGTTAGGGGTAAGTAAAGGCATACGGGGAAAACAAAAAAACGGGCTCCAAAAGAGCCCGCCTTTCCCTATATCCTATTTATTTTCTTCTATCGGCAAAGCCGAGGCTGATCAATTTATTTGGCCAGGGCCTTCTTGCGCTCCAATACTTTCTGCACGGCAGCCACAATGTGCTCATCATCCAAACCGTACTTTTTCATGAGCTGCTCCGGCGTGCCGCTCTCCCCGAAGGAGTCGTTCACGGCCACGTACTCCATAGGCAGCGGCGTGTTTTTGGCCAGCAACTGCGCGATGCTGTCGCCCAGACCGCCCAGGCGGTTGTGCTCTTCGGCACTTACCACACAGCCGGTTTTGGCCACTGATTTCAGGATGGCTTCCTCGTCCAGCGGTTTAATGGTGTGGATGTTGATGATCTCGGCGGAGATGCCCAACTCAGCCAGTTTCTCGCCGGCTTTGATGGCTTCCCACACCAGGTGACCCGTCGCGAAGATGCTCACGTCGGTTCCTTCGTTCACCATCCAGGCTTTCCCGATCACGAATTCCTGATCTGCCGGCGTGAACACCGGAATCACCGGCCGCCCGAAACGCAGGTACACCGGGCCTTCGTACTCAGCGATGGCCACAGTAGCGGCTTTGGTCTGGTTGTAATCGCAGGGGTTGATGACGGTCATGCCAGGCAGCATTTTCATCATGCCGATGTCTTCCAGGATCTGGTGCGTAGCTCCGTCCTCACCCAAGGTCAAGCCCGCATGCGAAGCGCAGATCTTCACGTTTTTGTCTGAGTAGGCAATAGACTGACGGATTTGGTCATACACGCGGCCAGTGGAGAAGTTGGCGAACGTGCCGGTGAACGGGATCTTGCCGCCTATGGTCATACCCGCCGCAATGCCCATCATGTTGGCCTCGGCAATGCCCACCTGCACAAAGCGCTCAGGAAATTCCTTGATGAAATCGCCCATTTTCAGGGAGCCCACCAGGTCGGCGCACAAGGCCACTACGTCTTTGTTTTTTCTGCCGGCCTCTACCAGCCCCGCCCCGAAACCAGAGCGGGTGTCTTTAGATTCTGTATAGGTATATTTTTTCATTTGAATGATTCTCAACGGTTATGGATGATTTTTAGCCTCGGCGTTTTAGGCCTGTTTTGTAGAAAATGGCCTCTAAACAGCTGGGCTTTTGATTGGATTAAGCTTAAGGTGACAAGTGCTGTGTAGGTGAAATCCTGGAGACTTGCCGCCTGCTGCTAGTAATCCTGCATGTTGCTGGTCAACTGGTTGAGCGCCAGGGAAAGCTGCTCATC
Organism: Rufibacter roseolus; assembly: GCF_017916365.1. Classification (GTDB taxonomy): domain Bacteria; phylum Bacteroidota; class Bacteroidia; order Cytophagales; family Hymenobacteraceae; genus Nibribacter; species Nibribacter roseolus. The sequence goes on along the minus strand of NZ_JAFMSU010000003.1, from coordinate 1,244,520 downwards.
ATTAGGTGCCACGCCGTGCCACTTGTGCGAGCCCATCATGAAATCCACGCCGTGGCCCATGTTGGTTTGCATCAGAATCATGATTGGCTTGCCTTTGCGCGTTTTGGCCTTGGCCAGTTCCAAAGTCTGGATCACGTTGCCCAGGTCATTGCCGTTCATTTCCATAACATCCCAGCCGAAGGCTTCCCATTTGGCGCGCAGATTCCCTAAATCCAGGACTTTGTTGGTAGGGCCGTCAATTTGCTGGCCGTTCACGTCAATGGTAGAGATGAGGTTGTCTACTTTGTTGTGCGGCGCGAACAGGGCCGCTTCCCAGATCTGGCCTTCCTGCAGTTCGCCGTCGCCGTGGAGCGTGAACACCAGGCCGGGATCATTGTTCAGTTTCTTGGTCAATGCGGCCCCGATAGCTACCGACAAGCCCTGCCCCAGAGAACCGGAGGCGATGCGCACGCCCGGCAGTTCCTCGTGGGTGGTAGGGTGACCCTGCAGACGCGAATCCAGCTTGCGGAAAGTCTTCAGCTCGCTCACGTCAAAATAACCGGCTCTGGCCAGCACGCTGTACCAAACCGGCGAGATATGGCCGTTGGAAAGGAAGAACAGGTCTTCGCCTTCGCCGTCCATGTTAAACTCCGGGGAGTGGGTCATGACCTTGAAATAGAGGGCCACCAGAAAATCGGTGCAGCCCAAAGAACCGCCCGGGTGCCCCGACTGGCAACCATGCACCATTCTCACAATATCGCGGCGCACTTGCTTGGCCACCTGCTCCAGCTCCTCTAGCTGTAATGTCTCTTTTTCTTCTGTTTGCATATAGATTAATAGTCTGTTGCTTTCAAAAGCCTGGTTCCTGAAGGAGAGCGCAGGCTACCGATAAGGTCTTAACGGATAATAAGTGTAAAATTAACAATTAATTTAGCCATTCAGATTCTTGTTCGCAAAATAAATATATAGACTTTTATGCAAACGTTGGCATAAAAAAGAGGTTTTGTCTTGAGCCGAAGCAGAAAATGGGCGCCAGCGAAGAATAATTGGCGGTTCTGGCAGGGAAAAGGTAGTTTCGCAGCATTATGGAGTTTACTACTATTACCAAAGCTTTTGCAAACCTGTCTCCAAAAGAACTTTATGATCTGTTGCAACTGCGCAGTGCCGTGTTTGTGGTGGAGCAGAACTGCGTTTTCCTGGACCCCGATGGCTTGGATGACCAATGCCATCACCTGCTTTTCTACCGCGGCACCACGCTGGAGGCCTATGCCCGGCTGCTACCGGCCGGCGTCTCTTACCCCGAGCTTTCCATTGGCCGGATCATCACCAGCGCTGCCGTACGCGGTTCCGGCGTAGGCCAGCAGTTGGTGCAGAAAGCCATTGACGAAACGTACCGGCTCTTCGGCAATGGCCCTATCAAGATTGGGGCGCAACTGTACGCAAAGAAATTCTATGAGCGGTTTGGGTTTGTGCAGTCCAGCGAGGTCTATGACGAGGACGGCATTGACCACATCAAGATGATAAAGCCTGCCGTGGTTTAAGCGACCCCGCGTAGTTGAACAGAAAGCCGTTTCGGGGCTGCTTTACAGAAAGCAGCCCCGAAACGGCTTTCGGCTTTTTTCATCCATCAGGTTAATCCTTTGCCTGATTTTGGGCCTGCTTTCTAAAATGGAGATTGAAACGGGGTTCGCCAACGCAATCCGCTACAGCCATTTGAACGCTTTCCGCATCCAGCTGAATTTGTTCTGGTACGGCGGATATCTGAGCGGCACATCGGGTTTGGAGGGCTTCATGAGTACGCTTTTCTGGTGCGAGAAAGCCTCGAAGCTGGCTTTTCCGTGGTAATTGCCCTGACCGCTGGTACCCACGCCCCCGAACGGCAGAAACGGGTTGGCCAAGTGCGAAACGGTGTCATTGACACAAGCCCCGCCCGAGGAAGTCTGCGTCAAGACCATCTCTTTGGCTTTTTTGCTTTTGGAAAACAGATAAAGTGCCAGCGGCTTAGGGCGCGCGTTCACCTGCCGGATGGCCTCGGGCAGCGTTTTGTAGGTGAGCACCGGCAACAGCGGTCCGAAGATTTCTTCCTGCATGATGGGCTGGTCCCAGGTGACGTTGGCGAGCAGGGTAGGGGCAATGTACAGGGAACTGGCATCGGATTGGCCGCCAGCGTAAACGGGAGAACTGTCCAGCAAGCCTTTCAGCCGCTGGAAATGACGTTCGTTGATAATGCGGGCGAAATCGGGGCTTTGGGCCGGATTGGTACCGTAGAACTCCTGGATGGTAGAGGCCAGTTCCTTCAGCAGCGGTTCTTTTACTTTCTCCTGCACCAAGAGGTAATCGGGGGCCACGCAGGTCTGGCCCGCGTTGATGAATTTGCCCCAAATGATGCGTTTGGCCGCTACTGCTAGATCAGCGGTTTCGTCTATGAGGCAGGGGCTCTTACCACCCAGTTCCAAGGTGACCGGAATCAATTGTCTGGCCGCCGCCTGCGCCACAATCCTGCCCACCGGCACGCTGCCCGTGAAGAATATCTTGTCAAAAGGCTGCTCCAGCAAGGCCTGGCTTACCTCGGGGCCGCCCTGCACCACCGTCAGATACTCCGGCGGAAAATGCTCTTTGATCAGGCGGGCCAGGAGTTGGCTTGTGGCGGGTGTGAGTTCTGAGGGTTTCAGGATGGCGCAGCAACCTGCGGCAATGGCCCCCAACACCGGCGACAGGGTGAGTTGGAACGGATAGTTCCAGGCGCCAATGACCAGCGAAACGCCGTAGGGCTCGGGGTAGATATAGTCTTTGGACGGGAAATTCAGAAAGCTGGATTTCACCCGGTACGGCTGTATCCAGCGGCGCAGGTGCTTGAGCAGGAACTTGATCTCGGCCTCCAGAATGGCAATCTCCGTGGCGAAAGTCTCAAAAGGCGGCTTCCTGAAATCGGCGGAAAGTGCCGCGATGATGGCTTTTTCTTCTTTCTGGATGGCTTTCTGCAGACGGCGCAGCATCTTTGTCCGGAAAGCGAGCGGGCGGGTCTGCCCGCTGTTGAAAAATTCCTTCTGGCGTTGCACCAGCGTCTCCGGTTCCTGTGGCGAGGTCATAGTTTTAAGTCCTTGGGATTACCTGCATATACTCTGCTCCCCGCAAAATGGCTGCAGACGGTACAGGAAGTGAAAATAAAAATTTAGGCCATAGCCGCAGGTCCAAGGCAAAAAATAGCATAAATACGATTTTGGGCTATTTTTGCGGAAGCGGCTCCAAAACGCAAATAATAAAGAAAGTTTTACCCAATTGGCGGATACTTTTTAAAACGCACTCGTAAAAAGGAGACCAACCCAAAACAGGCAAACAACATTTTTGACAGCATTTAAAACAAACTGATATGGCACCACGCGGCAGTTACGATGACGAGTATGGCTACGATGACGAGGATTTCAACAACAGCCATTTTGATGATGAGTTCTCCTTTGACGACGACGATGATGACGTTTTAGGGGGCAGAGGCGGCTTTGGCGCAGATGATGACGAGGAAGTGAACCTTCCGTACGAGGGTGAGCTTTTCAACGAGATGCTGAGCAAACTGCACGGTACGCTCATCATGTACGGCGAGGACGACCCCAAACTGATGGATCTCCAGACCGAACTGCTGCAGGTGGACGCCGACAAACTGGGTACCGCCACTGATGACATGTTCTACCTGGAAGAAGCCAGCAACATTGCCAAAATCCTGAAAAAGCACGTGGGCGAGTCACCCAAGATCAAGCAGATCCACGACAACTTTATGAAAGACATCACCCGTTTCAGCGACGACTCGGCCGAGGGCCACGTAGGCGATTACTACCTGGATGACGAGGAGTAAAAACCATTGCTTAACGGTTGCATTATAAAAAAAAGGTGGCTCCTGGCGTTAGGAGCCACCTTTTTTTATTTATTGCTGGAAGTGTGCAAGCCTTTTATGTTAAGAGAAGTAAAGCTATGTTTCTAAAGCATCAATCTGAATTAGGGCGGTTTTGCAGAAAACGGCCTTAAAAAGAAAGGGCGCTTCGTGGGCGCCCTTTCTTTTGCTTGTTGTGTTCGTCCAGGTTACTGTCTCACCACCCGAATAACGGTCTCGATATTATCTCCGGCTACCTTCACTAGGTACGTGCCTACCGCTACATCGGTAAGGTCCAGACGCTGCAGCTTGCCTCCTGTGAGGGTCAACGTTTTCACCAACCGGCCATTCAGGGCAAACACTGCTACTTTCACCTCAGATGAAGTAACTTGCGTCAGATCCAGGTTCACCTCATCAGGAGTTGGGTTGGGGTAAGCATTCACCGTTACTTGTGCGGCGGAAGAGGCCTTAGTCTGAACCGCTACGGTCTTGCTGTACTCGAACTTGCCGTCATAGTCCACCTGCTTGAGGCGGTAGTAGGCGGTGCCCACTGGGGCCTTGCCGTCTAAGAAGCTGTATTCCACCCGCACGTTGCTGTTGCCGTTGCCCTTCACCTGCCCGATGGCGCTGAAGTTCCTGCCGTCCATGCTGCGCTCTATTTGGAAGTAGTCGTTGTCTTTCTCTGCGGCCGTGGTCCAGTTCAGTTGCACACCCTCTTTCTGCGCCTTGGCCGTGAAGCTGGTCAGGCTGACAGGGAGAGGTTGCTCATCAATGTTAGCGAAAGTGAATGGAAGTACCGGTAATAAGTAATTGTTACGGTCGGTGCCTGCCAAACTAGCGTCCCGCAAAGTTACTTTTTTGTTAGTTCCGGGATTAGGGTTGTCAAAAGTAGCTGTGACTCCTGTTAAAGTTAAATCATCTCCATCTATTTTCCCGATTACAGCACGGCTGTTTGGTGTTATGGTTGCATCTGTTGTGCCATCATACTTTTTGTTTTCTGCTCTGAACTCTCCAACAATAGATTTAGGAGTGATGCTGGCCCGAAGCTCTGTTGGCTGGTTTAGGGTATAGTTGGCAGCAGCCGTACCATCCAGACCTGTTTGAGAGAAGTTGATGATTTTGTTTGTGCCAACGTTTTTGTCCGTGAAGTTGTATGTTCCTTTAAGGGTAACGTTGTCAGAGCCAATCACTCCAGTCAAAGACACGGTAGCACTTGTAGTACCATCATAGACTTTGTTTGCAGTGGCAGGGTTGATACTAAGTGCTTTGGGAGTAATGGTGATTTTGGAAGTAGCAGTGGTAAAGGCAAGTTCATAGTTGTCTTTATCTGTAGCACCTATGGATAGCGTTAAAGTTGCGTTCTCATAAACTCCAGCATTTGATGCACCATTAATATATAGTTCTACGTGATCTGGCGGAACAATCCCCTGCAACCCGCCTGATGTTACCAGAAATGTGGTAGTGCCATCATATTCTTTTGTGTAAGAGGTTGCAATAACTGGAGTAAGCGTTTTAGGGGTGATTTTAGCAGAAAGTGCAGGCATGGGGCTGGGTAGAGTAAAGGTATAGTTTCCAGCATTTGCTCCTGCTAAAGCGCTACCATTGTAAGTGACACTAATTGGTAACACTGTACGTGTTCCATTTTGCCGATTCACATCTTCAGAGGCAAATGTGCCCAAGCCGTTCCAAGTAACTACATCCCCAGATATTATGCCATTCAAGGTGCCATCAATTGTAGCGTTTCTGTTGCCATCATAAACTTTGTCGTTTGCGGCAATATTGCTAAGGGTTAAGGCTCTGGCTGTGATGTTCGCTCTGAGCCCTGTTGGTTGGATGAGGGTGTAGTTGCCGGCTGCGGTCCCGCTCAATGTGCTGGTGGATGTCACGGCAATGTTGGTGCCCACATTCTTGGTAGCGAAGATGCCCGTTCTGGTAAATGTGACGTTGCCTATGTCATTAGAGATAACTCCACTCAGGGTGCCAGTAATGGTTGCGGCATCATTTCCATCATAAACCTTGCTGTTTGCTGCAGCATTAGCAATAGTAAGTGCTTTGGCTGTAATGGTTGCAGTCAAGCCTGTGGGTTGGGTAAGGGTGTAATTATTTTTGGCGGTTCCATCTAAGAAACTAGTGGAGGTAACGGTGTGTGTACCTACATCACGAGATGCGAAGGTGCCGCTTCTAGTTAATGTAACATTGTCATTGCCCAAAACTCCAACCAGATCTCCGGTGATGGTCGCGTCTCTTGAGCCATCATATTCTTTATCATTTGCCCGTGCATTTGCTACAGTCAGTTCTTTGGGTTTAATGGTGGCTCTCAATCCCGTGGGCTGAGTTAGCGTATAGTTCACTGCATCTGCTCCGGATATTGTGCTTGTGGAGGTAACTGCAATATTGATTCCTGCATTTGCTGAGGCAAAAGTTCCTGATGTAGTTAATGTAACGACATCTTCTCCTTCGATACCTGCCAAGGTGCCATTCACAGTGGCAGTGTTTGTTCTATCGTAAACCTTGTCACTTGCAGAGGCGTTTGCGATGGTGAGAGCTTTCTTGGTGATGGAAGCCGTTGTGGTGAGGGAGGTTGCATCTGGTAGGTTATAGTTGCCTATATCAGTTCCACTAAAGGAGATACCGGTTACAGTTACTGTTTTACCTGTGCCTACATTCTTGTCTGCGAATGTAGCGGAGGTATATGTTGCCACTACATCATCACTAGAAATCTTGTTGGTGGTTAATGTAACGGTAGCAGTTGCATTACCATCGTATGTTTTGTCCTGACCGGTGGCAGAAACGGTAAGTGTTCTGGCAGATATTGTGGCGGAGAGGCCATCTGGTATAGTAAGTGTGTAATTGCCGGCTCCTGCTCCTGTTAGGGAGATAGAGGTTACGGCGTGAGTGCCCACGTTTTTAGAGGCCAAGATGCCGGAGCCTAATGTAACCGCATCCGGTGAGATAATCCCCTCCAAATTTCCTGTAATTACGACATTAGCTGTGCCGTCATACTCCTTATCCTTTGCACTTGCGCTTGAGAGGGTAAGTGCTTTGGCTGAAATGGTGGCGTTAAGACCTGAAGGTACTATGACGATGTAATTGCCAGCATCATCTCCTGTCAAGCCGATAGAAGTTACTGCATGCGTACCTACGTTTTGGGAAGCCAACGTACCTTTACCGGTTAGAAAGACGTTGTCTGGAGAAACTATCCCGTTTAAAGAGCCTGTAACGTCAACCACATTGGTGCCATCGTACACTCTACTTGTTGCCGTAGCATCCGTTATGGTAAGTGGTTTGGCTGTAATGGTGGCGGTAGTAGTTGCAGTAGCATTTGTATTTGCTAAAGTATAGTTGCCTGCATCGGTTCCACTAATGGTGATTCCACTAACCGTAACAGTTTTAGTTCCTGCGTTTTTGTCGGCGAAGGTAGCAGAGGTAAAAGAAGGTGTTACAATGTCACTGCCAATCTTATCCGTAGTCAAAGTCACAGAAGCATTGGCAGTACCATCGTAAACTTTGTTCTGGGCAGTTGCGGTAACAGTTAGTGGTCTTGCTGTGATAGTGGCAGATGTAGTGGCAGTAGTATTTAATAGATTGTAATTTCCTGCATCTGTTCCGCTGATAGTAATCCCACTTACTGTTATGGTCTTCGTTCCAATGTTTTTATCAGCAAAAGTAGCGGAAGTGTAAGTAGCTGTTACGTTGTCATTCGTTAATTTATCTGTTGTTAAGGTAACGGTAGCGGCTGTTGTACCATTATATACTTTGTCTTGGCCTATTGCTGAAACCGTGAGGTTTTTCTTAGTTATGGTAAGGGACACAGCTGTTCTGGATGCGCTCGTGCAACCCGTCGTGGTATTCCTAGCCTCTGCATAATAAGTGTAAGGACCACCTACAGCTGTTTGGGAGGGTGTATAAGTGGTAACGCCTGTCGCCACTTTTGTTCCACCGGTTGAAGCAGTATACCAGTCAATTGTTTGTCCTGAAGGTACTGTTGCAGATAGACTGCGGTCACCACCGTAAGTAATGGTCTTATTACCTCCGCTAGTAGGAGAAGTCGGAGAGGCATTGATTGTGAAGCTTGGGGAGGCACCTGCTCCGGTACTCCCGTTGAATGCAGGACTTGAGGAGCTTAGCGAGATTTTATATGTACCAGTTGGTAAACTGCTAGGAATGATGATAGTTCCTGTTAGGTTAGATGTGCCTCCATTAGAATTATTAAAACTGTTTGATGCACTTAGAGTTAGGCTACTGTTGTTGATTGTGCCATTTATAGGAGTGTAAGGCGTTGCTCCACCAATAGTGCTTATATACACTGTAAATCCAGAGGATGAACTGTATCTACTGTTACTGCCAGTCCCATTTATTGCATCAAATGTGATTGTTGCAGTTGATCCCGTGCAAATAGGATTTGTAACAGTTTTAACTAGGATAGATTGTGCTTCGGCTGAAAAGCTTGTGATAAGTAAGAAGAAGAAAAGCCAAAAGCTTTTGCCGGGGTGTAGAGAGTTTCCCATACCTGTGCTTATAAAATGGTGTTAATTATAATTTTTTATTGTAAATGTTATATATAATAAGCTTGGTTATAGGGTAGAACCAAGGTTGTAACTCAACTAATAAGGTTTACTTAGATTGCTATCTAAAAACTAAGCCTAGGGGAGGCTTTGATAGTATCCTGTTTATATATTTTATAAATGTTTGCTAATGAATAACAAACTTAGAATTTTAAATTAAAGTTTCCAAGTAAATAATTATATTATAATTAAGTATAGGTAAATTTTAGGTTAATAAATTCATATATGAATAAATAATGAAATTAAATGTGCTTAGAAAAGTATTTTTTAGGCGTATGTTGTTGATTGTGAGAATTTTTAGAGATGGTCTCGCCTGTAGCGCAATGTACAGAGGCGCAGATACAGGGAAGGTGAACCAAGTTTTAAGCCCAGATTTTCTCGAAGCTGTCAAACACACTTTGTGGTAAGCTCCTTATGTATGGCTAGGCAATCGCAAGCAGAAGAAAGAACCAGTAACAGTAGTTCCAGTCTAATCAAACGAACGGGGCGGATACTAATATTACGGTCAACCTTATGAAGCAAGTCACTCCATTGTAGAGTCAAAAAAGATAGGGTCAAGTACTAATTGAGAAAGTAGGGTAAAGAACTGCTGGGCCTACAGCAAGACAAAACGGGAAGCCTCTTAAGAGGCTTCCCGTTTTGTCTTGCTGTAGGGAAAGAAGCCCTGAAACGAAAAGGTAATCCATAAACTACTAAAGAAAAGAAGCGGCTCCTGTTGGGCCGCTTCTTAAGGTAACTGGTCTGAAAAGTTTGCTTACCGCTTCACTACTCTAGTGACTACGTCTACTTCTGCTCCCTTGATTTTGAGGAGGTAAGTGCCCGCTGCGAACTTCGTCAGATCAAGTATTTGCACAACTCCGCCTTCCACTTGCTGGGTTTTCACCAAGTGACCATCCAAAGCATATACACTAATGGTTACTGTTGAACTTGACAAGGAAGTCAGGTCAAGGGACACCATATCGGCGGTTGGGTTCGGGTAAGCTTTCATTGTCACCTGAGTGGCAGCTACTGCTTTGGTCTGCACGACTACGATCTTGCTGTACTCATGCTTGCCGTCATAATCCACCTGCTTGAGGCGGTAGTAGGCGGTGCCGCTAGGGGCTTTGCCGTCCAGGAAGCTGTAGTCCACCCGCACGTTGCTGTTGCCGTTACCCTTCACCTGCCCGATGGCGCTGAAGTTCTTGCCGTCCATACTGCGCTCCACCTGGAAGAAGTCGTTGTCCTTCTCGGCGGCCGTGGTCCAGTTCAACAGCACGTCCTCTTTCTGCGCTTTGGCCGTGAAACTGGTCAGGGTTACCGGCAGTGGGGTTACCATAGAGGCTGAACGGTAAGAGTATTCCCCATTGGTGGTTTGTAAGGAGGCGGCGCGTCCACCGTTTTCCGTGTCAAAAAGGTCTACCATACCATCCTGGTCTGTATCATGGTAATATGCACTACTTGGTGTGAGATAAGCCGGAGAGCCATTGTTAGAGGCCATCCATTTAGGAGTGCCAGTAGCGTCTTTGTCTGAGTTTACGTACCAGCCTTTCTGGTTCACTTCTTCAAAGATCCGGGCGCGCTCCAGTAAGTCATCCATGGAGGTACCATCATTATTGTCATCAAAGGCCTCTACATAGTCTGGGGTGAAATCACCGTCGCTGTCTCTGTCAAGGTAATCGGGCTTGCTGTCTTTGTCAGTGTCTACCGGAGTAATGGCCTTGCCGCCTGATTCAGGATCATGCCCATCTTTTAAGCCGTCAAAGTCGCTGTCTGTTCCCAAGCCGTTCGCAAAAGCCTGGGTAGCCTGGGCCTCGTACACATCCAGGATGCCGTCATCGTCTGAGTCGATGTCCTCGATGTCACGGAATCCGTCTTTATCAGTATCGGGGTTGGGCAGGATGTTCTTGCCATTGGTGTCTAAGATAGCCAGCGGAATACCCTGTGCATTCACCCCACCAGTAAAGGTTCCGGTGGATGGATTGTAGCCAGCTGGTGCGGTGCCCCCGTTTGCCTCAATGGCATTGGTGATGCCGTCTCCGTCAATGTCAATGTCAAATCCTCTGATCAAACCATCCAGATCCAGGTCAAAGGCGTCATTAATATCGTCATGGTTTTTGTCCTGGAAGGCGCCATACACCGGGTGCACAAAGGTTTTGTCCAGGTAGTTGGGGATACCATCTTTATTGTCGTCACCAGTTGGGTCTACCGCGCCTGGTTCCGTGATCACCCCATCATTGTTGTCGTCTAAATCATAGATATCGTCTATCCCGTCTTTATCCCAGTCACCGGAAATTTTGTAGGTGAAGGTGTTCACTGAGATATCACCTTGGGCGTCGGTTGTCTCAATGGTGAGGGTGTACGTGCCTGGTACCAGATGAAATCTATAGTCTACTTCCAGGGTTCCGTCATGCTCTAGGCGCGTTCCGGCCGGTAAGGTGCCGTTCAGGATCCTGGCGTTTTCAATAAGGCCATCTGGGTCTGTGAACTCTACAATATGGTCACCGGTTTTGAACAGGAACATGTGCTTGTCTGTGTTGACCACCTTTGCAATCGCTGGCCGGTCTTCTACATTAAAGCTTACCACGGTACTGTTGTTGCCGTTAGGAGTACTGCCGCCGTTAGGGTCAAATTCGGTTTGGGCTGATTTGTAACCCAAACTGTTGAGGGTACCCGTGGTAAGAGGCTCCACCAGGAAGGTGAATGTCTTTGTTTCACCAACTCCAAGGTCGCCAACGGTCCAAACACCCTGGGCATAGCTTGTGCCAGGGTCTGCTTTTCCGCTGCCTGCTATTGGTCTTAAACCGGCTCCTCCACTTGCGGAAACCGCTACGCCTGTAGCAGGGTCGGGGCCTGCGTTGGTAGCCGTAATGGTTACCTGGTATTGTCCTCCTACATAGTAAGGACCTGCTGCAATAGAACTACCTACCACAATGTCAGCGGTTTTCTGTACGGTTATCTGGGTGGTAGCAGAATTGTTGGTTGAATTGCTTTCGTACTCATTCACAGCTTTCACAAAAGCTGTAGTTGTGAAAGTGCTGCCGGAGGTTGGCTTCACGGTTAAAACCAGGGTCTCGGTGGAGCCAGCCAGTAAGTCGGTGCCCAAAGTCCAGATGCCAGAAGTAGCATCATAAGTACCTACTGAAGGAGCCACGCTCACCAATGTAAGGCCTGCGGGCAGCACATCTTCAATCTTCACTCCGGTAGCGGCATCTGTGCTGTTGTTCTTGACAGAAACGTTGAAGGTAGTATTCTCACCGTTGTAGTAAGGTCCGGCAGCAGCGGTGTTGGTAACCTGTAAATCCACCGCAGGCACCACGTTGATCAGGGCTACCGCTTTGTTGTTTTCCGGGTTCAGGTCCTTCTGGTCAGCAGAAATAATTTCGCCGCCCAGGTTCAGGCGTCCGGTGGTGTTAGGAATGCCTTTCACTACCAATGTTATAGATTGACCAGGTTCTAAGGCATCAATGATCCATTCGCCAGTGTCCGGATTGTAGCCTTTGCCTGGTTCGGCGTAGGTGAATTTGATGGTGCCGGTACGAGTATCGCTTCCTAATAAGTTAGTGATTCTATCGGGACCATTGTTGGTGACTTTCAGGGTGAAAGTAGCTTCCGTCACGCCTTTGTAGTAAACGCTATTCACATCTCCTGTAACGGATATGCTTACGGCAGCATCGGCTGCCTTTTGTACCGTAAAGGTGGTAGAGGCAGTGTTGTTGCCTGGGTTGCCGTCGTATTCGTTTTCTGTCCGTTTGGCAACGGTGAAGGTGTAGTCTTTGTTGCCATTTGTTGAATTATCCACGTTGGGCACTACCACCAGATTCATGCCGGTGTAACTGCCCGCGGCCAAGTTGCCCAGGTTCCAGATGCCGGTAGCCGCATCATAAGTGCCTGCCTTAGGAGAGGCGCTTACCAAGGTGAAACCGGCGGGCACCAATGCGTTAATAGAAACTCCGGTAGCGGCATCAGGGCCGGTGTTGTCTACCCTTACGCCCAAGGTAAGTTGTTTGCCTGTGTAATATGGACCTGCAGACATTCCCGTAGTTACTTTGATGTCGGCTGTGATGGTGCCGGTACCAGAGGTAATGGAGTTAGAGGCGCTGTTGTTGCCGTTGGTGTTGTCGTACTCGGTATGGGTTTGGGTAGCCGTAGTAGTGATGATCGCGCTTTGGTTTACCTTGGCTACTAACGTAAGCGTGGCAGAGGCGCCGTTGGCTAAAGTGCCCACCGACCAGGTGCCTGCTGAGGCATCATAGGCTCCGGTGCCGCTGGAGTTGGTGGCGCTCACAAACGTCAGGGCGGTAGGAAGCTTGTCTGTTACTACTACAATGGTGGCGGCGCTTGGTCCGATGTTGGTTGCCGTTACCGTGTAGGTTACTTCATCGCCATTGGCATAGGTGGTCTTCACTGGGGAGGTGATCACGTTGGTCACGGCTACATCAGCGGTTGCCCTAACAGTGATGGTGCTGCTGGCCGTGTTGTTGCTGCTCTGCCCGTCAAATTCTGAGTGTGACTGGGTAGAGGAAAGAGTCAAGGCACCCGTTGCCGTAGGTTTTGCCGTGATGGTCAGCGTCTGAGAGCCGTTCGTTACGATTGTTCCCACCGACCAGGTGCCAGAAGCCGCATCAAAGGTGCCGGAGCTTGCGGAAGATCCAATGATAGTCAATCCGGCCGGTAACTGGTTCGCTACCGAAACGTTGGTGGCGTTGTTAGGTCCGTTGTTCACTGCCTTGATGGTGTACGTAACCGTTTCGCCCTGGGCAGGAGTAAGATTGGATACCACATTGGTTACCGCGATATCTGCGGCCGGTGCCACCGTGACAGTGTTAGAGGAAGTGTTGTTGCTGCCGTTATTATCAAGTTCATAGCCGGTGCGGCTACCCAAGATGGCCGTACTGGTATATGTGCCAATTTTGGTAACCTGCGCCTGAAGCGTGATGGTTTTGGTTTCATTCAAGGCCAGATTCCCAACATTCCAGGTACCGGTAGAGGCATCGAAACCGGGGGTGGTAGTAGCATTAAGAGGCACAAAGCCATCGGGCAGGTTTGTGGAGACCGTTACCCCGGTAGCCGCATTAGGGCCCAGGTTTTTGGCAGTCAGAGTATAGGAGACAATCTCGCCATTGCTGTAGGTTGATTTGTCTGAGGAATTCAGCACCTGGATGTCTGCAGAAGGCTGTACCTGAATAGTGGCAGTGGCGCTGTTGTTAGAGGTGACGTTATCGGACTCGGTGTGGGTTTGGGAAGCAGTTGTGGAAATGGTGCCTGCCGCCAGTGGTTTAACCGTAATGGTGAGGGTCTTGGAGGCGCCTACCGCCAAAGTACCCACGTTCCAGGCGCCGGTACTGCTGTTGTAACCCGCATCTGACGCGCTAATGAACTGAAGAAGCGAAGCGTCCAGTTTGTCTGTCACGATCACGTTGGTAGCTGGTAGCGGACCGTTGTTGGTTGCCGTAACGGTATAAGTGAATTCTTTACCCACGCCAAAGGGGGCAGTGGAGGCTATGTTGGTAACCGCTACATCTGCGCTGCAGTCATAGGTAAAGGTGGAGGACTGCTGGCTGGAGGAAGTGTAGCCGTACGTCCAGGTGTTCACGGTCTTCAAGTCTCCGGCTGTAGTAGTGGCAGAGCCCCAGGTGTGTACGCCGGTACTGGAAACAGCCCCGAAGAGCTCAGAGCGGGAAGGGAAGGAGCTAGTGGGAAGGTTGTTGTCATCCCAGTAAAGCAATGAATACTCAGGAGACGTTGTGCCGGGAGCAAGCGGGCGTACATCCATCACCCTGAAGCCATCGTTCCATTCCGCATCCCATACCGGGAAGTTCACCGGCATGCTACCGTTCCGGAACATGTAATTGAGGGTGGTATTTTTGGCCACAGGCTGTCCTAAGCCGTTCAAGCCGTTCCATTCCACCGACCGGGTTCCTTTGTCGCCGGAAGATTCCAGTAGTACGTCGGCACCATTGGTTTGGTAACCGGGGGTGCCGTCCAGGTTGATGAGCACCAGGAAGGTGCTGCGCTCTGAGGTGTTGAGGTTGAATAAGGTCTTGCCGCCGCCGGTGGTGGTGTTGCAACTAGAGGCCAGGCTCACGGAGAAGGTGGGAGCCGTAGCGCTGGGCCAGATGGCAGGGTCTGGGTCATTCACAAAGTTGAAGTACTCTGGGTAATCGGTTTGGCTTGTCTGGCTTTTCCGTCTCTCGCTGGCAGTGGCTCCGGCCGTAGTGTTGGACCCGAAACTGTTGGTCACGAACCGGAAAAAGTTCTGGGGCGCAATGCCAGCCAGTTCTATTTTCTTCACGAAGAATTTCCCCGGTTGGTCTTCGCTGGGGACAAGTGGGAACAAGTTGAAGTCCTTGGAGAAAACGTTGGCCGTGCCGCCCGCAGAGAAAGACCACAGCTTGCTGCGCATGCGGCCTTGTCTTTCGGTGCCCGTGGCATCTATCACGGTGAAGTCCCAAAGATCATACACCGAAAAGCGCCGTCCGTCATCGGTCCAGGTGCTTTCCCCGGCTTGGGTGAATTCTACGTAATAATCGTAGTCAGTTCCGGTGTTATTGGTGATAGACAGAGGTGTATAACCATTGGTGACGGCCGCTTTTCCGCCAAGGGCGGGTCTGTTAGGGCCGTTCTCCGCCTCGGTGGCATCATCAATCACCCCGTTCTGGTTGGCCACCAGCAGCATGTCTCTGGTAGATTTTGTGTTGGCCTCTAAGGTGTTGGCTTGCGACCAGGATGCATCATCTATGCCAGTGGCTACATTGGTGCGCCGCAGGGTAAGAGTTAAATCCGCCTGGTTGGCAGAGGTTTGGTCATGGATGGCGCGGTGCACGCCATAGTAAAGCGTTTCGCCGGCCTTTAATCTTATATACAGGCGGTGGTCTTTGGAGTACGTGGCGCCGTTGCGGCTGAATCCGGCCGGTTTCAGGAAACTGAGCGAGGTGATGGCCACCCCAGAGGCGCTGGGTAAGTTGGCGTCATGTGCCAGATACCCGACCTTGTCGTTGAGGGGACTGGTGAGGGCTGAAGAAGATTTGTTGGGGGTAAGCTGCTTTGATCCTTCGGCAAACAAGGTGAGCGGGAAGAAAGCAAAGGCAAAAACCAGAAGGCGTAAAACTTGTGCCATATAGGGGAATGAAATGGAATAATCTGGAGCGTTATTCTGCTAATACTTTATTGAAAACTTGACGAAATCAATATTGCTATAAGCTTCTGCTTTTCTTGTTGTGAATTTTGCTTCAAAATTATGCAATTTTATCCAGGTTGTTCTTGATTTCGATAAAATGCCTGTTTTAACCGATGAATTGATCCTGAATTAGTTGTGAATGGGTTTATTGGCGTTTATTGAGCTTTTTAAACAGGTTTAGCTTGTTGAATTTGTATCTTTTTAGAGGGTGTTTATTCATTGATTTGGATGTGTGTTTATGGGTAGTCTTTTAGTGAATTGAAATAATTATATTTAATTATGAAAATGCTTTAATGTAATTAATTATATATCTTGAAAGGTATATTGTTCTTATATAATGTAATTTATGGTTAATCCCGTAAGAAGCTTTTGATAATGGAAGTGGAAATTTGTCCAGATTAGTATTGTATTGAGGCAGACAGATAGCAACTTTGTTTTCGGGCCGTTTTTAGGAAAACAGGCGCTAAACCATTCGTCCTGGAGCAGGGCCAGCAATAGTTTGCAGGCTGCTGTATCCTGGTTAACCGCAGATCAGAATTGGCGCTCCAGGCGCTTATTGGTTGTTTTAAGTAAAATCACATGAAAGCATTCTATACCATTTTTCTGCTGTGTCTGTCTAACCTCTTTATGACCTTTGCGTGGTATGGGCACCTGTACTTCAAAAGATTCACGGCGCTGCAGAAACTGGGTTTGGTGAGCGTTATACTCATCAGCTGGGGATTGGCGTTCTTTGAGTACATATTCCAGGTGCCGGCCAACAAACTGGGGTATCGTGAGAACGGAGGACCTTTCTCCCTCTTTGAACTCAAGACCCTGCAGGAAGTCATTTCCCTGTCTGTTTTCACGCTGGTGACGGTGTATGTGTTTAAATCAGAGAAGCTGGCATGGAACCATTTGGTGGGTTTTGCCCTGTTGGTACTGGCGGTTTTCTTTGTCTTTAAGAAGTGGTAGACCAAGAGTATCCAACAGAATGGTTACCTTAGCCGATTAGTAATTAAAAGAGTAGATGCAGACCGAAGAACTCTCATACCAGGAAAAGATTCGCGAACACCAGCTGAAGATAAAGCAGGTCTTCAGGGAGATGAGCAAAGTGGTAGTGGGCCAGCAATACATGGTGAACCGACTGCTCATTGGCCTGTTCACGAACGGGCACATCTTGCTAGAGGGCGTACCGGGCCTGGCCAAGACTTTGACCATCAATACGCTGGCCAAAGTGCTGCACCTGAACTTCCAGCGCATCCAGTTTACCCCAGACTTATTGCCCTCAGACCTGGTGGGCACCATGATCTATAACCAGAGTTCCTCAGCATTTGAGGTAAAGAAAGGTCCCATTTTCGCCAACCTGATCTTAGCTGATGAGGTGAATCGCTCGCCGGCCAAGGTGCAGTCGGCGCTGCTGGAGGCTATGCAGGAGAAGCAGGTGACCATCGGCGAGAAGACCTATCGGCTGGATCTGCCTTTCCTGGTGCTGGCCACCCAGAACCCGGTGGAGCAGGAGGGAACCTACCCGCTACCCGAGGCTCAGGTAGACCGTTTCATGATGAAAGTCTACGTGGACTACCTTTCCAAGGCCGATGAACTGGAGGTGATGCGCCGCATGTCTAACCTGTCTTACAGCAGCACGGTCAACACCATCCTCACCAAGCAGGACATCTTCGACATCCGGAACGAGATAAACCAGGTGCAGATCTCCGAGACCCTGGAGCGTTACATCATTGAGCTGGTCTTTGCCACCCGCCGTCCCGCCGATTATGACCTCAATGATTTCGCCCAGTACCTGCAGTTCGGGGTATCACCGCGGGCTAGTATTGCCCTGAACCTGGCGGCCAAAGCCGTGGCCTTCTTTGACGAGCGCGACTACGTACTGCCCGAGGATATCAAAGAAATCGCCTCAGACGTCTTGAGCCACCGCGTGATCCTGAACTACGAGGCCGAGGCTGACAACGTGCAGACGAAGGATTTCGTGGAGGCCATCCTCCGGAAGGTGCCGATCAGTTAAGAAGGAAATGGTATAAGAATAAAGGAAGGCAGTCTGAAAAGATTGCCTTTTCTGTTTTAGGTCTAATTTAGGAAAATCGGCTTTAAAACAGCTCTGAACTCTTTTGTCCGGCTGATCAGGGTATTCAACCTGTACTTCGCGATTTCCAGGAAGAGCGAAGCCTGCTAATCGGGAGAATTTACCCTTTAAACTCTGGTTTGAGGAGGTTGGCCT
This sequence comes from Rufibacter roseolus, assembly GCF_017916365.1. Lineage (GTDB taxonomy): Bacteria > Bacteroidota > Bacteroidia > Cytophagales > Hymenobacteraceae > Nibribacter > Nibribacter roseolus. Next base: position 1,226,746 of record NZ_JAFMSU010000003.1, on the reverse strand, counting down.
AATTTAAGAATCCGGCCTGGTTAAGACCGCTACCTTTGAATCAGAAATACAAACAGCAGTCTTTTACCAGTGAAAAATTTAGTACTCATCTTCGCCTTTATCCTCTCTTTCTCTGCCATGGCATCGGCAGATTCATTCACAACCAAGAAAAACGCGCTTAAAACAGGAATGCGTGCGCTACACACCAAACTCAAGTTAAGCGAGACGCAGTTTGTGAAGCTCAAAGCACTGGAAAAGGAAAGGCTGCGCGAAATAGGAGAAGTACAGAACATCGCTTCGGGTACCCGGCTGGAGGAGCTGAATGCTGAAATCAACAGCCGTCATGAAGACGCCGTGCTGCAGCACCTGACCCCGTTGCAACAGAAGAAATACCTTGTTTACAAATACAAAGGCATTACCAAAAGAAACTAAAGCTTTTACTACCTCACCCTTTATTGATCGGCACCTCGCTCTTTATTAACAAACAAAACGAACGGGCCTCCAGTGGAGGCCCGTTCTGTTTCTGCTCTTTCTCTCATGAAAGATAAAGCCCGCCATCTCTGGCGGGCCCCCTGCGCCTGGGAGACTAAGCCACGCGCAAAGTGATTGTACCACCTCTATTTCTCACCCATATTGATGGCCAATCTTGTCTTTAAAATCTTTGATTAATAATCTGTGTTCTGTGGGTCCCAGTTGGTCCAGCCGGCGGTCCAGTCTGTAGTACCGAAGGCGCCAATGTAGGTAGTGGTCTCAAACCCGTTGATTCCCGCAAAAGACGCGCCGCTCAAAACCATGGAACCCGTCTGTGGCAAGTAAGGGGCAGTAGTGGCCAGACCCAGTTGGTTCAGGGCTTTGATGCTGTTGCCGTTGCCGCTGGCGTTAAACCAAGTGGTGGCATTGAACTCTGACGTAGAAGAAGAGGCTTTGTTGATGGCGGTGTTCTCGCCGGCACCCGCTACTACGGTGTTCATGATCTTGATGCCGCCGTTCTGGGCGTAGCCTTCCACCACTGATCCGTCCAAAGTAATGCCTTTGTTATAGCCGCTGATGATAGAGTTGCGGATAGAAAGGCTGGTTCCTTTTTTCAGGTGTGCCCCCTGACCGAACTGGGCGCCGGTTGGCAAGTTGCTGCCCGGACCTACAATGGTCACGTTGGAGAAAGTAGCGGTGGTCAGGGGAGTTAAAGTGGAGCCGTTGCCGTCGTTGTCTGACTCAAAGCCGTTAGAGGCACCGCCGGTAGCCACGTCCCACATGTTGGGGTCGCTGATGCCTAAAGCGTACTGCACTCTTCCGCTGTAGCCAAAGTCAGTGTCAAACATATCATCGGTGTTTCTGTAGGCTACCAGGTGCGTCGCATTCACGGTGCCGCCAAACCACTCAAACGCATCGTCCCCGCCAAAAGAAACCTGCACGTGGTCAATCTTGGTGCCTGATCCTACAGAACCCAAGGTAAGACCGTTCAATTCTTTGTTTGGCTGCAAAGGATAACCGGCATATTCAATGCGTACATAACTGAATACCCCAGAGTTATCGGCGTCATTTTCCCCTCCGTAGTAGGCTAACGGACCACCTTCTACTTGTACGTTCTGTGATTGGTTGTTTTTTGCTTTCCCTAAGATCACTACCCCACCCCAGTCTCCTGGAGCGCGGCTGCCTTTGGCTTGGTTGGAGGTGAATACAATTGGTTTCTCGGCTGTGCCCTGAGCCATGATCTTGGCTCCACGCTGGATCAGAAGCGTGCCTTGGGTAGCTTTCTCGCCTTTGATGATGGTGCCGGGTTCTATGGTTAAGGTGGCGTTGTTGTCTACATATACAAAGCCTTTCAGGGTGTACACGGTATCGGCATCCAGCGTTCTGTTGGCGGTAATGGAGCCTTGCAGGTTCGCGTTGCCTTTCACGGTTGGCGTAGGGGTGTCATCGTCCTCGCTGTCTGAGCAGGAGGTGAAGCCCAGGGCCAGGCCGGCTAAAAGCATCAGTGATAATTTACCTAAGTCTTTCATACTCTTTTTTAAGAAATGGTTTAGTTTAATTGATATGTAGGTCTGTTTTAAGTCCGTTTTTAGAAAGTGTACCCTAAGGTGATAGTGCTGTACATGCCCCGGTTGAAGAGGTAGATGGGCAGGTCTGCTGACCCGATCTCGCTGTCTAGGTTGGTGTCTTCCTTGAAGCGGAATTTCTGGTTGAACAGGTCGGTCACGCCGGCTTTTAGCTGCATTCTGTTCTTGAAGTTCTTGGTGAGGGTCACATCCACCACGTGGCGGGGTAATTCATAGATTGACGGGTTCTGTTCATCGCCCACGCGGTAGATTCTGGTGCCCAGTACGTTGTACATGATGGAGTACTGCCAGCCGGTCTCTTCATCCTGGTAGTAGAGGCCCGTGTTCACGATGTAAGGCGATTGACCCATCATAGGACGCTCCAAAGCCTCTTCTGAAGATGTACCCTTTAGGCTCACTCGGCTGTGGATCAAGGAAGCGTTCAAGACCAGAGAGTGGTTTTGAATGAATTTGCTGCCGGAAAGCTCTCTGAAAGACTTGCGGGCCTCTGCCTCAATCCCGATGCTGTTGGCATAATCTCCGTTCACGAAGGTGTAGTTGGTACCGGTACCGGCCTCCAGTTTGGTCTCAATGGGGTTTATGAACCGTTTGTAGAAAACTCCCAGAGAAAGAAGCTCAGCGGAGGAGGGGTAGAATTCATAGCGCATGTCCACGTTGTGGATGGTAGCGGTTTTGAGTTCGTTGTTACCGCGTACCGAGGCGTTCTCATTGAAGTCATAGAAGCTGAAGCGGGCCTGCTCTCTGAACTCGGGGCGGTTCACGGTCATGCCGTAGGCCACGCGCAGCAGGGAACGGAGGCTGAAGTTGTAGGCCACGTTCACCGATGGTAGCAGGTAAAGTTTCTTCTCGTCTACCTCGTAAGTACCAGATTGGTCAGCGGTGGTCACCTGGCGCCAGTTGTACTCAGCTCTAACCCCGCCGTAGAAGTTAACCTTTTGGAAGAATTTCTTCGCGATACCAGCGTAAGCGGCTCCCAAAGTGTTGGAGGCATCATACTTATCGGCAATGGTGGTTCCTTCGTCAAAGATCAATCCGTTAGGGAAAGAGATGTTCTGCGGGGCGAAGATCTGGTCCAAGGGCAGGTTCAGGATGTTTTCATCGGTTCTGCCGCCAATGCCAGCGTTGCGCTTGTAGTTGAGGGTGCGGGCGTTGAAGTCGCGGTCCTTTCTCTCGGCGTAGAACCCGATGTTCAATTTGGGGGCGTTCTCCACATCAGCTGAATCTGCGGCGTTGAAGAGGTGCTGCCACTGGCCTTCGGCGATGTAGGCGCTCTCGTTCAGGTCTGAGAAGAAGCGGGCGGCATCATAAGGCGTAGACAAAGTGGAAACCTGTACCCTGAACGGGCCTTCAGATCCGGCATCGCGTTGGGTGCGCACTCTTCTTAAATCCGGTTCCTGGCGGTTGATGAAGTTGTAGCCCGCTGACCAGGTGAAGGTGTTCTTTTGGTCTGGGGAAGAGTGCGTACCCTGCAACTGACCGGTGTAAATGCTGCGGCTTTCGTAACGCAGGGCGTAGTTCTGCTCTTCTTTCACGCCCCCGGTCTCATAGTTGAAGCCCTGGCGCACCGTGGTCTGGGAAATGCCTATCTGGTTGAACAGGTTCCGGAATTCTATCTTGTTGTTCTCGTTCAGGCGGAGCGAGAAGTTCTGCAGCAAACCCACCCGGATGGTATTGCCCGAGAGTTGGTCTGTGTAGTTCCAGTTGGTGTCTACTTTGCCGTCGGCCTGCTGTTGCTGGTAATCGCTGCGGAAAGTGTTCTGGCGCAGCCGGGAATTAGAGTAAGTGACGGCCGTGATGCTGGAAATCCGGTTGCCGGCTACGTCAAAAACGCGGTTCAGCCCAAAATTCAATCTCATATCTGGCGAGGCGGTGGCTTTCTCTGGTTTCCAGGTGTTGGGCAGGTCCAGGTTCTGACCGTACTGGGCGCGCTCGGCGTAGCTCAGGTTCTGGAATCTGGCGGTGGAAGGGAAGTTGCCGGGCAGTTGGCGGGTTCCGCTGTCAAACCCCAGGAAATCCGTTTTGCTGCCTTTGTAGGAATAGTAGTTGTTGTTGAACGTGGTGCCCGTGCGGTAGCCCGTACCTATGCTGAAGGTGGCGCTGTTCTCCGTCACTGCGTTTCTAGTGGTGACTTTGATGGCCCCACCAGCGAAATCTCCGGGTAATTCGGGGGCCGGTGACTTATAGATCAGGATTCTGTCTATAACGCTGGTGGGCAAGACATCAAAAGAAAAGGCGCGTACGTCCACTTCAGAGCTGGGCGTGAGCACGTTGTTCAGCATTACGGAGTTGTAGCGCTCGCTCAAGCCCCGCACAATAATAAAGCGGTTGTCCTGGATGGTAACGCCCGGGATTCTGCGCACCGCCTCGGCCGCATCGCGGTCCTGCGCTTTCACAATCTGCTCGTTAGACATCCCGCTCACTACAATGTTGCTCTGCTTGATGTCTTTGATAAGCGAAATGTCATTGTTTACCTGGCGCTCGGCTACCACGGTCACTTCGCCCAGGCTGTGGGCATCGTCTTCCAAGGAAGAGTTCAGGTTAGTGGTCTTGCCCGCTTCTATGGTCACGCCCTCAAGCGTGAGCGGTTTATAGGAAACATAGGTGATGGTGACTTTGTAGGTGCCCGGGGCCAATGAAAGGGAGTAGTTACCTTCCAGGTCGGTGGCGGCTACGCTGGAGCTGGTAGCCGATACGGTGGCGCCGATAATGGCTTCGCCGGTTTTCTTGTCTTTTACTTTGCCGGTGAGGGTTCCTGTTTGCGCAAAGCCTGTTAAGGCCGTGCAGATAAAAGAGAGGGTGAGTAAAAACGATCTCATGTGGTTAGTATTAGTCTCGCTGCAAAACTAGAGCGGTCACTTTACCCCATGATTAACCCGATATTACCCTATCGTTAAGTTGGAATAGTGAATGTTAAGCGGAGGTTAACACGTCTTGTTTCCTGTTTCCAAACAGGCCTGCAGAAGCCGGATAGCTGTTTCTAGCCTCTTTTCTGAAAAACAGAGGCTAAATGGGACGGCCTTCTTCCACAACAAAACAGCCTTCAAACTGAACCTGCATAGCCCTGGCCCGGTGCAGGGTGCCTGGTTGAAAAGGGGTAAGATTTACAGAAGGGGAGAGGCAACGGAACGGAGGTTTGGTATCGTTCTGGGAAAGGATGTAATGGTGTCCGTTTCAGGTCTGATTTCCTGAAAGTAACTCCAAAACAAGCTCCTGCGCGCGTGAATAATGACGGAAATCATCCGTCAGCATTCATTTGTGTTGTACCTTTGTGGAAAAGTTAAGAAGAAGTGCTGCTGAAAGAGGTTGTTTACCTGATGCAAAAGGATTTTGTGCTGGAATGGCGGCAGAAGTATGCGTTCAACGGCATGCTGCTGTACGTGGGAAGTACGGTTTTCATTTGCTACCTCAGTTTCAGTCTGCGCTTTGGAGGGCTGGAGGTGCCAGTCTGGAATGCCTTGTACTGGATCATTCTGCTGTTCACTGCCGTGAACGCCATCGCCAAGGGATTTGCCCAGGAAAGCCGCGGACGGCTGCTCTATTATTATAGTGTGGTGAGTCCGCAGGGAGTGATTCTGGCTAAGATGGTGTACAACGCGGCGCTCATGCTGGTGCTGTCCCTGCTTTGCTTCGGGTTCTATGCCATTGTGATCGGGAACCCGGTGCAGGACGTGGGCATGTTCCTGGTAACGATTGTCTTAGGAGCGATTGGGTTTGCCTCGTCGCTGACCATGATCTCGGGCATCGCAGCCAAGGCGGCGAATACCGGTACTCTCATGGCGGTGCTCAGTTTCCCGGTGATGGTGCCCATGCTGCTCATGCTCATGAAGATGTCCAAGAACGCCATTGACGGGCTGGACCCCTCGGTGAGCCTTGACGAGGCGCTGGTGCTGCTGGCAATTAATATGATTGTGGTGACCGTGTCCTACATCCTGTTCCCTTATTTGTGGCGCAGTTAAGGCCCGGAAATAAAAAACAAAGTCAAAAACGAATGAAACTAACCTGGTGGAAATGGCTGACGATTGCCCTGCTGCTGTACACAGTGGTGATGGGCATGCTGAGCGAGGTGCCCCGTCTGGCTATTCTCAATGAAACCATCCGGAACCTGTACTTCCACGTGCCTATGTGGTTTGGCATGATCCTGATTTTGCTCGTTTCAGTGGTGTATTCCATAAAATACCTCAGAAACCCACTTACCAGAAACGATATCATTGCCTACGAGTCTGCCAAAGTAGGCATCCTGTTTGGGGTGCTGGGCATTATCACGGGCATGGAGTGGGCACGTTTCACGTGGGGCGAATTCTGGAGCAACGATCCCAAGCAGAACGCTTCGGCCATTGGCCTACTCATTTACTTCGCTTACCTTATTCTGCGCGGTTCTTTCCAGGACCATCAGCAGCGCGCCCGCATCAGCGCGGTGTACAATGTCTTCGCGTTTGCGGCGCTTATCCCGCTTTTGTTTATTCTGCCGCGCCTCACAGATTCCCTGCACCCGGGCAATGGCGGGAACCCCGGTTTCAACTCCTATGACCTGGACAGCCGCCTGCGCGCCGTGTTCTACCCGGCCGTGATTGGCTGGACGCTGTTAGGGGTTTGGGTGGTGCACCTTCGCACCCGTTTAGAAGTTTTAAAGCAACGATTCTATGAAAATGCATAAGTGGCTCTTGGTGCTGCTCCTGACGTGGGCGGCTGGTTTCTCAATTCCTGCCTCGGCGCAAAACGCTACGGAAGGAGGCTCCACCATTGAATATACCTCACAGGACAAAGCGGCCTCAGACCCGGAGATGGCAGATGTCATGCGCCAGGACGGCAAGATTTATATTGTGGTGGCGGTACTGGTGAGCATTTTGCTGGGCGTCCTGTTTTACCTCATCAGCCTGGATAGAAAGATTGGCAAGTTGGAGCGCGAGCTTCGGCAATAAAACCGTTTCGGGGCTGTTTTACCTTAAGCAGGTCCTAAACGCAAAGTGTTCGTTCCATGCAGAAAAGCGCCTGGTGCGGATTTAATTTTAAATAAGTGTTGTTAAAGAGGCGGGCAGAACTCGCCTAATCTTGAATAACCATGAAAAGAATACACATCATCGGGATTTTAGTTATTGCGGTGGCCATCATGATCATCATGTCAACGGCTTCAGACGCGAGTGTTTACGTGCCGTTCTCTGAAGCGCAGGCCCGCGCTAAAGAAGGGGATGACACCAAGGTGCACGTGGTAGGCCGCCTGAAAAAAGACGCCCGGGGCCACATTGTAGGCATGAAGTATGATCCGACACTGGACCCCAATTACTTCTCATTTGTGCTGGTAGACACCAACCGCGTAGAGCAGCAAGTGGTGTACTACAGCCCCAAACCCCAGGATTTTGACCGCTCTGAGCAGGTGGTAATTACCGGCAACATGAAAGAGAACGTCTTCGTGGCCGACAAGATTTTGCTCAAATGTCCTTCTAAGTACACCGAGAACGAGGTGAAGGTAGAAACGGCAAGCCTATAAATTAGTTCTGAGTCTTGAGTTCTGAGTCCTGAGTTAATTACTTAAGGCGAAGCCAAGTCTCTCATGGTTGTTATCATTTATAAGAGTTTTGGGGCGTGTTTTGAGTTTTTGACTCAGAACTCAAGACTCAGGACTCATAACTACTAGAAATGGTTAATACTTTAATTGGTGATTTAGGTCATTACAGTGTCATCCTCGCTTTCGTGACGGCGCTGGTTTCAGCGATCGCGTTTGCGTTTGCCTCCAATGCCAAAGAGCTTACCCCTGAGCAGAAAGACTGGAAGAAACTGGCCAGAGGTGCCTTCTTTGTGCACGTTGCGGCGGTTTTCGGTATCATCTTCTGTCTTTTCAACATCATTTACGCGCACCGCTACGAGTACCATTACGCGTGGAGCCACTCTAGTAACCACCTGCCGGTGCATTACATGATCTCCTGTTTCTGGGAAGGTCAGGAAGGGTCATTCCTGCTCTGGATTTTCTGGCATGCGCTGCTGGGTCTGGTGCTCATCAAGTTTGCCGGTAAGAAGTGGGAAAGCCCAGTAATGGCGGTTTTCTCCTTCGTGCAGCTGTTTTTGACGTCCATGATTCTGGGTGTAGTGATCGGTGATCTGAAAATCGGTTCCTCTCCGTTCATCCTGATGCGCGACTTCATGACCGATGCGCCGGTGTTCCAGATGGACCCTAACTTCGTGCCGAAGGATGGTACCGGTCTGAACCCGTTGTTGCAGAATTACTGGATGGTGATTCACCCGCCGGTGCTGTTCCTGGGCTTTGCCGCTACCCTGGTGCCGTTTGCCTTTGCAATTGCCGGTCTCTGGAAAAGAGAGTTCGCTTCCTGGACCAAACCCGCTTTGCCTTGGGGCTTGTTCGCTGCCGTGGTGTTAGGAGTTGGTATCATGATGGGGGCCTACTGGGCCTATGAAACTTTGAACTTTGGTGGTTACTGGAACTGGGACCCTGTAGAGAATGCCGTGTATATCCCGTGGCTTGTGCTGGTGGGCGCTATCCATACCTTGCTGGCCTTCCGCAAAAGCAAAACCGCTTTGCGCGCTACTTTCATCCTGTTCATCACCTCTTTCCTGCTTGTGCTGTACGCTACCTTCTTAACCAGAAGTGGTATCCTGGGTAACGCCTCCGTACACTCTTTTACTGACCTTGGCTTGTCTGGTCAGTTGTTCACCTACCTGGCGGCCTTTGTGGTGCTGGCTATTGGTTTGCTGGTGTACCGCTGGAAACATATCCCGGCCACGGCCAAAGAGATTGCCACTTACTCCGGGGAGTTCTGGGTGTTCATTGGCGCCGCGGTGCTTTGTCTGGGTGCTTTCCAGGTGTTGGTGACTACGTCCATTCCGGTGTACAATGCGTTTATGGGCTTCATTGGGGTGAAAACCAATGTGGCCCTGCCTGCCGACCAGATTGCCCACTATACCAAGTTCCAGATGTGGATGGGGATTGCCATTGCCATGCTGTCTGGTACCGGGCAGTTGCTGTGGTGGCGGAAGCAGAACGACGGTACCAAGCTGTCTGAAGTGTTCATGCTGCCGCTCATCTTTACCGCTTTGTTTGCCGCCCTTATCTTGCTGGTAAGCAAAATGGGTTACATTGAGCGTATTGACAACCCGTCTTATATTTTGTTGCTGCTGGCGTCTCTGTACGCGGTGTTCAGTAACCTGGCCATTGTGTTCGGTCTGCTCAAAAAGAAAGTCTCTATTGCCGGTGGGGCGGTGTCACACATTGGGGTGGCCTTGATGCTCATCGGGATTCTGTTCTCCTCTGGTTACTCCAACATTATCTCCAAGAACATGTCTGGTATGGTGTACGCCCGTGAGTTTGGCGATGACATCAACCGCGACAACGTGCTGCTGTGGCGCAACGCCGGGACTGATATGGGACCTTACAAGGTGACCTACAAAGGTCAGTACCTGGAAGTGAAAGACCTGCCGGATTACGTGAACAAGCAGCAGCTTTTCCGCCTGGAAGATGAGTTCAGAGCCGTAGCCCGCGGGCCGCTGAAAGACGGAGACCAGATCAAGTACAAAGCCGGCGATACGGTGGACATCTACCCCGAGAATACCTATTACGAGGTGGAGTTCAAGAATCGTGAGTCTGGCAAATCTTTCACACTGTACCCAAGAGCGCAAGTGAACCCGCAGATGGGATTACTGGCCTCACCAGACATCAAAATGTTTGGCACCAAAGACCTTTACACGCACGTTTCCACTATTCCAGATCCTAACGAGGAGAAGGAGTGGGGCGAGTTGAAAGAATACCAGGTGAAAATCGGGGATACGCTGTATCTCAATGACTATGTAGCCGTGCTGCACGGGATTGAGCCCGCCAAAGACACCCTCATGCTGAACCTGAAGCCCGGTGATGTGGCCGTACAAGCCGACATGCAGGTATTGGGTGAGCGCCGGACTTACCACGCGCACCCGATCTACGCCATCAGAGACCGCATGGTGGGCCGCGTGCCGGAGGAGATTGAAGACCTGGGTCTCCGGATTATGCTCATGAGCATTGACCCAGACAAAGGCGAGTTCACCATTGGCATCAACACCACCCAGAAAGACTACATCATCCTGAAAGCGATGGAGAAACCTTTCATCAGCATTCTCTGGATTGGTACCATCATCATGAGTTTGGGCTTTGTGATGGCCATTGTGCGCCATTACAACGACGGCAAACGCGGGAACGCCGCTTCGCCAAAGGGCCCGGCCGGAAAAGAAGCCGTAAAACGCAGAAAGCAAATGGCCTAAATTCCAGAACCATTTAAAGCCGCGGAAGAATTCATTTTCTTCCGCGGCTTTTTTGTTTATAGGCTGTTTGGGTAAAAAGGGCCCGAAAAGGGTTTTGCTGGATGATCGGTCTACCGAGATGTTAAAGCGGAAAGCTGCTAACTTCGCCCTCTCCAAACAGGTGAAAAAAATGAAGGTTGCAATTATAGGGGCCGGTAACGTGGCCACGCACTTGGTGAAGGGTCTCCAGGAGGCAGGTATAGAGATACCCGTCATCTACAGCCGTACGCTGGCCTCGGCGCAGAAATTAGCAGAAGAAGTTCCGGGTGCCGTAGCCACTGACGCCACAGACTTCCGGCAATTGCCGAATGCCCAGGTCTATCTTTTGGCTATTCCGGACGGAGCGCTGCCGCAGTACGTGCAAAACGCTGTTTTCCCGGAGGGTGCCTTGGTGGCCCATACGTCCGGGGCGCAGCCGATGGAACTGCTGACCTCACTGGCAGGGGTAGAAACCGGCGTCTTCTATCCGGTGCAGACTTTCAGCAAGGAAAAGGAGCTGGACTGGCGCAGAATTCCCATCTGTGTGGAAGGTGCTTCCCCAAAGGCAGAAGAAACTCTATTGAATCTGGGGAAGCTGCTCAGCGATCAGGTGGTTCTGATGCATGGGCAGGCCAGAAAGCAGCTACACGTGGCGGCGGTGTTTGCCTGCAACTTCACCAACCATCTGTGGGGCGTGGCGCAGGAACTGTTACAGAAAGCAGAACTGCCGGTGAATCTTTTGGAGCCGCTGGTGCTAGAGACGGTGCAGAAAGCTTTTCAGTTTCCGCCGTTCACGGTGCAGACAGGGCCAGCCCGCCGCGGAGACGCTAACACGTTGCAGGCGCATCTGCAACTATTGCAAACCCAGCCCCACTACCAACATTTATATCAGGTACTCACAGAAAGTATTCAAAGGGCGGCAGAAAATGAGCCGTTTTTTGGGAAACAGGCGTAAAACGACTGGTGTCTTCTCGGTAACCCCGCCAAGCGGCAATGGTTTTGATTAGGGCGGCTGTATGCCTACCTTTGCACCTTTATTAATCCACAGGAATGAAAGTCGTTAATATTACTTATAAGTTCGAGGACGGAAAGCCCGACGAAACCCATTTGGGAGCCGAAGGAGAGTCTGTTCTGGACGTCGCCCTTAACAACGGGATTCAGCTGCAGCACAACTGCGGTGGTGTTTGTGGCTGCAGTACGTGCCATGTTTACGTAGAGACCGGCATGGATGATCTGCCGGAAATCACCGACAAAGAGGAAGATTACATTGACCGCGCGGTGAACCCCCGCATCAACTCAAGACTGGCCTGCCAGTGCGTGGTGCAAGGCGGCCAGGACCTGGTGATCACTATTCCCAAGCAGGATTTCCTGGGTCACTAATTAGTTATCAGTGGTTTGTTGTGAGAGATTAGGGCAGGTGTAAACCACCATAACAGGCCTTATGCAAGGTTTGATTCCCTGCTTTATTCCCTGACCGAACCCAGAAAACTAACAACCATCAACTAAACACTATCAACTAAGCAAGATATGAGTAATTTGTATGAGCCACCCATGAAGTGGAGCGACCATGAAGACATTGCCATGGCCCTCTATGAGAAGTTTGGCGATGATTTCACCGAGAACAAGATCTATCGCATCCGGTTCACCGATTTGCTGGAGTGGGTTTTAAGTTTACCTAACTTTGAAGGTACCCGCGAGCAGGCCACTGAGGGCCACCTGGAGCAGATCCAGGCCAAGTGGGTGTACGAGTGGCGCGATAACCAATAGTCTTTCTCCGTTTGGAGCTTGTTTTCACCAAAACAGGCCCCAAACGTAAATTGCAGTTCCTATCCCTGATGTCCTAACCATGCAAGCACTTCCTGATTTCAAGAATATCACCACCTTCATTTTTGACGTGGATGGCGTTTTGACAGACGGCAACCTGTTGTGTTTCTCTACCGGAGAGCAGGCGCGGGCGTTCAACATCAAAGACGGCTACGCCATCAGGCATGCCCTCCGGAAAGGCTACCGCGTGGCCATCATCTCAGGGCGCAATGAGCCTGGGGTGCGCAAGCGGCTGGAGTCACTGGATGTGAAGGATATTTACCTGGGCTCAGAGAATAAGCTGGATACCTTCCAGAATTACGTATATTACTATGGCATTGACCCAGAGACCGTGGTGTTTATGGGTGATGACATGCCTGATCTGGAAGTGATGCAGCACTGCGGCATCTCGGCCTGCCCCGCCGATGCGGCCATTGACATCTGTGACATCTCGCAGTACGTGGCTACCGCCGAGGGTGGCAAAGGCGCGGTGCGCGAACTCATTGAAATGGTCATGAAGCTGCAGAAGAAATGGTAGCCTACGTTAACCGTTTTCCTTGGTTTTCAAATTTTTATAAATAAAGTTTGCTTTTTGTATAATAATCATATATTTACAGAATCATTCATTATTTCAATTTTTAAATTTTTATGAAAACAGGAACTGTTAAATTTTTCAACGAGTCCAAAGGCTACGGTTTCATTACAGAGGAAGCCACTAACGAGGATTTCTTTGTTCACATTACAGGCCTCAACGGTATCCAAATCCAACAGCACGACAAAGTAGAGTTCGACACCAAAGAAGGTAAAAAAGGCATCAACGCGGTTAACGTGAAGAAAATCTAACACTTCTACGATTCATACTCATTTTGCATTCTCAACAAAAAGCCCCTGGTCCCAGGGGCTTTTTTCATAGGTGGATTTTATACCGTAACTTACGTTTTCCTTTCCAGCACCTGTGAAGCAATTTCTGGCCCTTGTTCGGTTTCCCAACCTCCTCATCATGCTGTTGGCACAGCTCATGGTGCGGAAGTTCCTGGTTTTCCCGGAGCGCTCTTTCCAGGAGGCGCTTTCCTGGCCTTTCGCCATTCTCATGGTGGCCACCATCTGCATTGCGGCCGCGGGCTACATCATCAATGATTACTATGACATTAAGATAGACCGTATCAATAAGCCAGACCGGGTGGTGGTGGGTAAGTTCCTTACCCGGCGCAAAGCCATGATGATTCACCTGTATTTGTCGGCGGCTGGGGTTTTGCTGGGGCTTTTGTTGGGCTGGCGCATAGGCGGGGTTTTGCTGGGCGTGGCTTTTCTGCTGTGGGGCTACTCGGCGCAGTTCAAGAAACGGCCCTTTGTGGGGAACTTCACTATTGCCCTGCTGTCGGCGGTGATGGTGCTGGTGGTGCCGCTGCAGGCCGGACAGCCCTCCTTGGCAGCCTGGGCCTATGGCGTGTTCGCCTTTATGATTTCTCTCGTGCGGGAAATCATCAAAGACATGGAAGACGTGCAGGGCGATGCCTCTTTCCGGTGCCGTACTTTGCCCATTGTACTGGGGCTGCCGCAAACCAAATGGGTTTTGTACCTGCTGGTGGGCTTTTTCCTGCTGTATACGGGATTTATCATGGCGCACCGGTGGCACGAACCTTTGTTTGTGGCCTATCTTTTCCTGGGGGTGGTGGTGCCCACTTTTCTGCTGTTGCGGCAGATCTTCCACGCCGACCGAAAAAAGGAATATGCCCGGCTGAGCTGGCTTTGTAAAATGATCATGGTAGCCGGCATCTGTTCCATGATGGTGCTGCGTTAAAGCCCGGGTACTGACTAAAATGAAAACCGGTGCGATGCGTTTTAACTCTGTTTTAGGTAAATAAGGCCCAAAACAACCTTGATTCTGTGTAACTTTGGATATGACGCCTTCAGGTTTATTTAGGTGGGTAACGTTTCTGATTGCTCTGGTCTGGAGCCTGGCTTCCAGTGCCCAAACAAGCCAGTTGCCGCTGGGCGGATGGCAGGTGCACGTGCCTAACCACCGCGCCAAATCCATCGCCGAGACTCCTTCTTCGGTCTACTGCGCCACCGAGGATGGCTTCTTCCGGTACATCAAAGAAGAGCACACCCTCCAGAAACTCTCCCGCACCGATGGCTTCAGTGACGTGAACCTAAGCGCCGTTAGCTATGATTCGGCCTCGGCTACGCTGGTAGTGGCCTATGAAAACACCAACCTGGATTTGTTGAAAGACGGCAAGGTGCAGAACCTAACTGAGCTGCTGCGCAAGTCCATGACGGGCGCCAAGATCATCCACCATCTGGCTACTCACAACAAAAAGGCTTACGTTTCCACTTCCTTCGGGCTGGTGGTGGTGGACCTGGTGAAGCTGGAAATCAAAGACACCTACAGTAACCTGGGCGCGCAGGGCGAGGCCGTGCAGGTCTATTCCTCGGCGGTTTGGAAAGACAGTCTCTATATCGCTTCCTCGGGCGGGCTGATGGCTGCCAGCCTCAACAACGCCAACCTGCTTGATTTTCGGAGCTGGCGCCGCTTCGGCTCCGCCGAGGGAATTCCCTTCGGGATTGCCTCCGATGCTTTCCGGACCATTTCGGCTTTTGAGGGTGGGGTTTACGCCGGCATTAACGGTGTTGGCCTTTTCCGGTTCAACGGAAGTTCCTGGAGTAAAGCAGCTTTCTCCACGGCAGACAATCAATACAGGTCCATAGAAACCAACGGCAGAAGGCTTCTGGTAACGGGCACGCAGGAAGTGCTGCAAGTTCTTGCCTCAGGGCAGGCCTCCCGCTTCGTTGATCCTTTGTTTCAGGATTTGCGCATGGCCATTCCCGCCAGAGAGGGTGGCATTTGGGCCGCGAGTTATGAGAAAGGATTGGTGCAGGTGACGTCTGCCGGAGCCATCGCGCTGGTGCCCAACGGGCCCGCTTATGTGGATGTGTTTGGTGTATACGCCGAACCCGGGTTATTCACGGTGCTGGGCGGTGGCTACAGCCAGGGATACCTGCAACGCTCCTCCGGGGCCGGGTTTTACCAGTACCAGAACGGCCAGTGGACGAGCTACAATTTCGCCAGCGGGGGCCAGTTTCCTACCAATGCCCGCGACCTGGTCATGGCGCGCCGCAACCCGGTGAATGGCAAACTGTACATTGCCAGCTACGGCGCCGGTTTGCTGGAATGGGACGGCCTTGACAACGTGAAACTGTACAACAATACCAACAGCCCACTGCTCAGCGCCATAGATGCCAATGACCGCAACTACATCAGGGTGCCTGGTATTGCCATTGATGCGGCCGGAAGCGTGTGGGTCACCAACCGAAACCAGTTCGCCAACTCACCTGGTTTGTATGAGCTGAAGCTGGACGGCACCTGGAAATCGCACCCTTTTAACGGCTATGGCTTAGGCAGTGGTCTTGATAAGGTGGTGGTGGATGAAAGCGGCTACAAGTGGGTCACCATCAGCACCAACGGTACCGATGCCGGCATTATAGTTTACGATGACCTCACCGGGCAGTACGCGTACATCGGCGGTGCCGGGCAGGGCGGTTTGCCGGGCAAGCAGGTCTTTGCGCTGGCGGTAGACCAGCAGGGTGAAGTCTGGGCCGGCACGAACAACGGGATAGCCGTATTTTCCAGTACGCCGGATATTTTCACTTCGGCTTACAGCGGGGCTTATTTACCAATTTATGAGCGCCGTCCACTGTTGCAGGGGCAGGTGATCAGGAGCATTGCCGTGGACGGCGGCAACCGCAAATGGATCGGGACGGATACCGGGCTTTGGCTCTTCAATGAAACCGGCGAGCAGATGATCCATAACTTCACCACCAGGAACAGTCCTTTGCCCTCAGATAAGATACGGGATATCTCCGTGGACCCATCTACTGGCGAGGTGCTTATTGGTACCGAGGGCGGCATTGCGGTTTTCAGGGGTAGTGCCACCCGCAATGAGACTGTGAACAAGAACTGTCTGCAGGTTTTCCCTAACCCGGTGAGAACAGGTTTCACGGGTAACATCGGGATCTCCGGAGTGCCGGAGAACGGGTGGGTGAAGATCACGGATGTTGCCGGTTTTCTGGTGTTTGAGGGCAAGGCGGCTGGTGGCACATTTGCCTGGCACGGGCGTGACTACAACGGCCGCAAAGCCAAGCCTGGGGTATACGTGGTCCTGGCCTCTTCGCAGGATGGCTCGCAGACGTGTAACACCAAAATCGCCATTCAATAGGGGCAAGCCCTGCCATATTCTCCCGGAGCTGCGCCCTTGTAGTACCATGACCCACGCGCCTACGTATGGGTAATCAGAAATCAGAATCCTTTTATGCTGGTAAAAACCCGGGGCATTGTCCTGAACTACATCAAGTTCAAAGAGTCTTCCATTATTGTGCGCATCTACACCGAGGAACTGGGCCTGCAGAGCTACATTGTGAACAGTGTCCGGAAGAAGGGGAGTGCCTCACGCATTGCCTTGTTTCAACCTTTTACGCTGCTGGACATGGTGGTGTACCCGGGCAAAGGCGGTTTGACGCGCATCTCTGAGTACAAATGCAGCCATCCGTTCATGACCGTGCCTTATGACATCCGGAAGAGCAGCATCCTGCTGTTTCTGTCTGAGATGGTATCCAGAACGGTGCGGGAAGAGGAGGAGAACCGGCAACTTTTCTCGTTCCTGCACAATGCCATCCTGCTTTTTGACCAGATGGAGACCGGCTTCGAGAATTTCCACTTGGCTTTCCTCATCCAGTTGGCTAATTACCTGGGTTTCGGGGTGCCCTCCGCTGATGAGGTGATCACGCAGGTGGCCTTTGAGATGGGTGGTGCCTCGGCGCTGGGCAACAGCCTCATGCAGCTGCAGCAACTGGAGCCTTACCTGGCCGAGGTGATCAAAGATGCGGAGAATGCCAAGCTCCCCAATGGGAAAGTCCGGCGTGAACTGCTGCAACTGTTGGTGCGCTACTTCCAGCTGCACGTAGATCAGTTGGGCGAGATCAAGTCACTGCCGGTACTGTCTGAGGTGCTGAGTGAGTAAATAGCTTAGCCGGGTTTAGCGGCTATTTTCATAAAACAAGGCAAAAAAGAAGGGCCTCCTGTGCAGGAGGCCCTTCTTTTTTAATGCTTACAACAATTAGAAGTTGATGAGGTGAATCTCAAACATAAGCGGGGTGTTAGGCGGAATGCTGCCTGACCCGTAGAGACCGTAAGCCAGGCGGGACGGAATCAGCAATAAGGCTTTCTCGCCTTTTTGCATCATGGCCACGCCTTCATCCCAGCCCGCAATCACTTTCTTCTGACCCAAAACAAACTTGAAGGTCTGCGCCCGGTCATAGGAGGAGTCAAACTTCTGACCGTTCTGTAAGAAACGGCCTATGTAGTTCACTTCTACTGTGGCTCCGGCAGTTGGTTTATCTCCGGTACCCGCATCCTTTTTCACGTAATAAAGCCCTGAGGCTGTCTTGGTGAAATCGGTGATGTTGTTATCCGTGAGGTATTTCTGAATCAACGCATCTTCCAATGCCGCCTGGGCCGCATGGTCAAAGTTTGCATACGGATCATAAGGATCCTTGTCATTGCAGGCGTTAAAGACGAAAAGTACCCCAATCGCCAGTAGCCACTGCCAGGCTTTTCTTCTTATTAATTGTTGCATATAACGTTAGATTATAAACCTGCGCCTGGGCCGGCAGGACCGCCAGCTGGACCAGCAGGGGCTGCCGGAGCATCTTTAATGTCTACCAGTTCCACATCAAAACGCAGGATAGAGTTAGCTGGTAACTCGGCACCGCGTGCCATAGAGCCGTATCCCTGAGGAGAAGGAATCAACAAGGTGCCTTTGCTGCCTTTGTTGAATTGCTTGATGCCTTCTTCCCAGCCTTTGATCACCTGGTTCTGACCCAGCGGGAATTCAATTGGGTTACCGCCGTTTGATTTGTCAGAAGAGTCAAACTCTTTGCCGTTCAACAGGGTGCCTTTGTATTTCACGCTCACTACTTTGCCGTCTGTGGCGTTAGGACCGCTGCCTGGCTGGGTGATCACGTAGTACACGCCGGAAGCGGTTTTCTGCACTTGTAGGTTGTTTTTCTTCACGTACTCCTGGATGAGTTTGTCATCAATTGGAGCTTGTTTGGCGGCGCGGGCTTCCATCTCTTTCTGCTGACGCTCCATCATCTTAGGATAGTCGGCCATGGCCTCCTGCTCAGTCTGCAGGTTGATGGCTTTCACGAAGAAAGTAAGGAAACTGCCTTTCTCAATGAAGGGAGGAAGCGGGCTTCTGAAAGTTTTGGCGAATAGAGTATCTGCGTTGATTCTGAACACGGCGCTATCGCCTTTGTCTAACATCAGGAACGCTTCTTCAATGCTGCCTTTGTTTGGAGACGCCACCATTTTGATCTGGATAGGCATTGCGTTGTCTTTGGTGCTGAACAGCAAAGAGTCTTTGGCGTTGCGGTACTCCATCTCAAAGCTCATTACTTTGTCAAGTTTGGCTTTGTAGGCGGCGGAATCAACTTTCGCTTCTTTTACCTCATATTTTCCGTCTTTCTGGGTGTACAGTTTGTACTCTAGACCAGAAGGGGTTTTCATAAACTTATCCTCGCCCAGGTTCTTGCAAGAAGAAGTAAACAAGGCCGCCGCCAGAGCAGGCAGCAGGTAAATTGATTTTTTGAACATTGGTTTTAGTTTAATTAAGCGTCTTTTAAGGGTTTAGTTTACCAGTTGTTCCGCGTACTGCGGTAATAGACTCACAAATTTCTCTACGGTTTCGTTCAGGGGGAGAGGGGAGATCCCGCCTGCGGCGTTCTTGTGCCCGCCGCCGTTGAAGTGCGCCCGCGCAAACTCATTCACCGAGATGTCTCCCACAGAGCGGAAGGAGATTTTCACGGCCTCCTGGCGTTCAATGAACAGGGCGGCAAAGCGTACGCCTTCAATAGAGAGGGCAAAATTCACCAGTCCTTCGGTGTCGCCGGTCTGGGAGTTATAGGCCTTCAGTTCCTCAGCAGTCACCGCAATAAAGGCGGTGTTGAATTCCCGTACCACCGTGAGCTTGTCTTTGAGCACATAGCCCAGGAACCGCAGCCGGGTCTCTGAGTAGCTGTCATAGATGTTGCGGTGCACCTTGCAGATGTCAATGCCGTTGTGGAGCAGGTCTGCAATGATCATGTGCACGTTGCGGGTGGTGCTGGAGTGCCGGAAAGAGCCCGTATCGGTCATGATACCGGCGTAGAGGCATTCGCCAATGGCTACATCCACGAGCGACTCATCGCCCATTTCCCTGATCACCTCGTACACGATCTCCGCGGTGGCGGCGGCGTTGGTGTCAGAGAACATGATGTCAGCGAAGTCTTCGGGCTGGAGGTGGTGGTCAATGAGCACCTTGGTGCCCGTGGCCTGCTGAATGTAGGCGCCCAGCTCGTTGATGCGGCTGAGGGCACTGAAATCCAGACAGAAGATGGCTTCAGCGTCTTTGATGATGGCCTGGGCCTGGGCATCGGTTTTAGGGCTGTACACCAAAACGTCTTCGTTGCCGCTCATCCAGTTAAGGAAAGAGGGGTAGTCAGACGGGGTGATCACCTGTACCTGGTGCCCTTTTTTCTTAAGGTAGCCGGCCAATCCTAGTGAAGACCCCAAAGCATCCGCATCCGGTTTATGGTGCGTGGTGATCATGATCTTCTTAGGAGACTCTAAAAGCTCCTTTAGCGCGTTGATTTGCTGCATTGTATACTCACAGTCCGCTGTGAAAAAATAGCGGATACAAGCTGCAAAATTCTAAAGAATTAAAGTACAAACCAAATAAAATCAATCAACTGGCCAACGCCCCAGTATTTTTGCCGTACAGAATGGGTTTTGGCCCAAAGAGTATTAATTTTGCCGGGCAAATTCTATTTAAACCGATAACGAAAGAAGAAAAATGGCTGGAAACGTAACGTTCACCATGATTAAACCAGATGCCGTGAAGGATAACCACATTGGCGGTATCACCAAAATGATGGAAGAGGCTGGCTTTAGAGTAGTGGCCCTGAAAAAGACCCGTCTTACCGAGGAGCGTGCCGGTCAGTTCTACGAGGTGCACAAGGAGCGTCCTTTCTACGGCGACCTGGTGAAATACATGAGCTCTGGACCAATCGTGGCCATGATTCTGGAGAAAGACAACGCCGTGCTTGATTTCCGTACCCTTATTGGCGCCACCAACCCAGCCCAGGCTGAGGAAGGAACCATCCGGAAGATCTACGCCAAGTCTGTAGAAGCCAACGCCGTGCACGGTTCTGACTCTGACGAGAACGCCCAGATTGAAGGCGATTTCTTCTTCACAGCTGACGAGCGTTTCTAAGCTCTTTTAGAGAAAAGATAATGAAAACGCCTGGCCGCAAGCCAGGCGTTTTTTTGTGGGCTTCTGTTTTTGCCCCGTTTTGGTGAAAACAAGCTGTAATCCCCAGTTGTACTCTTAGCGCTTACCTTATACCCCAAGAACTAGTATTCTGCTTTTTCAGGTTGGCCGCCGGAATGGTCAAAAGCCATCATAAGGATGTAGCTTGTCATGGCACCCACGGCAGTACCTAGAATCACCACGGAGCCCAGCACCATCAACAGCGGCAACCGGAAGCCAAAATAGTCCTGGTTATGGAGTACGCCGGCATACCCAGGATTGAGGAAGATCGCATGGAAAAGAATAAAGGCTGCGTAGAGCGCGGCGCCTACCAGGCCTACCAGAAACCCAATGGACAACCCAGAGAGGTAAGGCGGATGTCTGTGCAGGGCGTCATAGTTTCTCCTGAAGGTGTTAATAGCCATGATGACGGCTATCAGGATGAAGATATTGCTGGCAAAACGAATGATTTCGCTGTTTTGTAAGCCAACGAAGTTAATAAACAAGTAATAGACGATCATCGCAACGGCGGACATGGTGCCATAATAAAAGCCTATGCGTTGGGCTGAATTTGTTGCCATTGTTCCATTCTTATGTTGGAGTTTGCAAATACCAAAGGAGCTGAACGGGCGCTTTTTCTGAGAGGCGAAAAAGTACGATGGGCAGTAATTGATACGTAAAAATCTGTATTTCGTCAATTACACTTGATAAAACAGGAGACTTCCTCGGAAATCTATTCTTGTAACCACCACTTTTCTGAAATGTTTAGGTGAAAAAAAATTCTCCGTAACACCTCCTCTTTTCTGAAGGAACAGCCTTATCTTTTCCAAAAAAAAGAACAATTCCGTTTTCAGCCTACTTTCATAAAATCGGCCTTAAAATGGATTTACTGCGTTTCATTTCTCCGCTTGAACACGGTGCAAGAGATTTGCTTTATTTTAGGCAGTAGTTTAAAGCCTCTTTTACAAAAAGTATATCAAAAATCAGATCAAATCATTTATCCGTTAACTATCCTGCTTCACCGCCATGCGATTTCGTATTCTCCTTTCTTTGTGTCTGTTGGTTTTCCTGCTCCAGCATGCCGGTGCGCAGGTGGTACCGGTGACCATCTACTATGACCTTAACAAAATTGTCACTACCAAGCAGAAGTCCGCTTTCATACGGGTAGCGTCTTTAGACACTGTCTCCTTCAAGTTCAAAGGGAAAGTCACTGACTATTTTGCCAACGGGCAGGCATTTCAGCAGTTTACCTACGGTGAGGCCGGGAAAGAAGGGATATTCCAGCTTCTGCACCCAAACAAGAAGTTAGACCGGGAAGGCTTTTTCAAAGAGAACCAGCCTGTGGGGCAATGGCGGTTCTATTACCCAGACGGCAAGCCGATGCAGACCGTGGAGTTTCTGCCAAACCAGGACTACAAGGTTCTGGAGTCCTACAACTTCCTGGGGCAGCAAATGGTCAAAGACGGTACGGGTACCTGGGAAACCACCAGCAGAATCAGGGTGGGATTAACCTTCTATGACTTGCTGTTGGAAGGGCAGTGGAAGGACGGGGTAAAAACCGGTCAGTGGCAGTTCCTGAAGCCCGACGGGAAGAAAGTACTGGTGAAAGAGTATGAAAACGGCATCGTTAAGAAAAGGAAGTTGTATGACCTGCAAAGCGGGAGAGCGGTGGAAACCAAACTGCATCAGGAAGACGAACTCTGGCCTTTCCTGATATCCCTGGACGATATGGAGCAGTTGCGTTTTGATCCGGCGGTATTCGGGAGTAAAGAACGGGCCCTGCAGTACATCTTAAGGAAAGAGCATCTGTTACCCTTAGATTCCCTCAACCTGGCGGCAAACGCGAAGGTTGAAAAGGAGCCCGAGTTTCCGGGCGGCCAGGAGGCTTTTATGCGGTTTTTGGGTAATAACTTTAGAATATCCCCTGTTGATGCAAGAAGCAGAGTATCTGGGACCGTGCTGGTTTCATTTGTGGTGGGTGTGGATGGAACCCTGTCTGATTTCAAAGTGGTGAAATCACTGTCTAAGGGGCTTGATGCAGAAGCGCTAAGGGTCCTTAAATTGATGCCCAGGTGGAAACCTGCCATTAGTAACGGAAAACCAGTGCCTTATACTATGACCGTTCCTTACAAAATTATGTTCGGAAACGGGTAAGCCGATTGGCCTATCAATAAGAAAGTGTTTTATATGTTGCCAAAAATATTTGCCACCTCTTTGCTGGCTTTTCTCTTACTTCCCCTGCTTAGCATAGCACAACAAGTCCCGGTCACCGATTACAGAGCAGAAATAGCCCGGCACCGCGCTCATGAAGACAGCGTGTTCAAGTTTGATGAGCACTCTCCCCTGAAAGCCGAGGCAAAGACCATTTTCAAAGGCTTGGAGTACTTCCCGGTGAACGAGGTCTACCGCGTTAAGGCGAAGTTTGTCAGAAACACGCAGGAAACAGTCTTCATCATGCCCACCACCGGCACCCGCACCCCGGAATACATGAAGTACGGCGAGTTGCATTTCAAACTACAGGGCCAGCCTCTCAAACTGAGCGTGTACCAGAACCAAGAGCTCAAGAAGCAGCCCAAGTACATGGCCTACCTGTTCATCCCCTTCACCGATGCCACCACCGGCCAGGAGACCTATGCCACCGGCCGCTACCTTGACTTCACCATTCCCATGGGCGCAGATAGCGTCTGGCTGGACTTCAACAAAGCCTATAACCCGTACTGCGCCTACGGCGATGGCTACTCCTGTCCCATTCCACCTAAGGAGAATAAGCTGCCGGTAAGGATTGAGGCGGGGGTGAAGAACTATGAGAAAGAGAGAAACAAGGAAAAAGGAGTGAATGAAGTTCCTGTGGAAGTAATACCGGAGTTCCCGGGAGGGGACAAAGCCATGTTTGCTTTTATATCGCAGGAGTTCAGGGTTCCCAATTCTGTTCGAAGAGCGGGGTTAACGGGAACAGAAGTTATTGCGGTGATTATAAATGAAGATGGTTCCATTGGAAACATAGAAAGTGTGAAATCCCTTCACCCTGATCTTTTCGCAGAAGCGTCACGGGTTGTGAGTAAGATGCCAAAATGGAAGCCAGGCAGGCATAATGACGAAGCTGTGACGGTCAAATACACAATACCTTTTCGTATTACCCAGAGGTAAGAAAAGGCAGAATATAAAGTCCTTTTAACTGAAAAGCCCCGGATTATCAATGATCCGGGGCTTTTCTATTTTGTTTAATCCGAGGTCTAACCTCTATATTTTCGTTTTACGTCTGGTTCCTCAGAAACAGGCCTTAAACGCAGTTCGTTTTCTTCTTCGTCCTCAGGATGTTCACCGAAAACACGGAGAACCCAGCGGGGCAGGAAGAAAGAGCCCAGGATCAGGTACAGGTAATAGGTCACTACGCGATACAGCAAAATGATCACCGTAGTGAAGCGGCCCAGGAACTGCCCGAAGAACGTGGGGAAAGCCACCTCGGCAATACCGGCCCCGCCCGGCGTCACGGCCACCAGCAGCACAATCTTGTAAACCATGTTGCGCGAGAAAATGAGCACGTGGTCATGGAAACTGATATCGGTGAAGGCGGCAATAAGGCAGTTGATCACAAAATAGCGGGCGGTCCAGACAAAGGCGGTGCTCAGGGCGGCGTTGGCCCAGTACCCGAAGGTACTGCCTTTGAGTTGCTGCGAAGCCCACACCAGTTCGTTTCCGTTCTTATAGGCGGCAGGTCTCCAGCGGCGCGTCAGCTTGAAAGAAGTAGCCCGCAGGAAGAGGCGTTTCACGGCCGTGGGGTTAATAAGGAGGCCGTACGCCATCAGAAAGGCGTAGAAAGCAATGAGGATGTAACTGACCGCAAAAGCGATCTCCAGGCTCTGTGTCACCGAGAACTCCATCGCCGAGACCTCGGGGAAGATATTGCCGGCGGTAATCAGGAAAACGAGGGGCACGGCGATGATGAAGTACAGGTTGTCCATCATGGCGGTCACCATCACGTACGCCAGGGACTTGCCCAAACTCAGGCCTTCTTTGTTCAGCATAAAGGCCGCTACCGTAGACCCGCCCACCACCGAGGGCATCACGCAAGACGCGAACTCCCAGAGCATGATCACGTCCACGCTTTTGCGCCAGCTCAGGAATTTCTCCGTCACGTACCTGATGCGGTAAATGTACCCGAAGTCACGCACCACCAGCACCGCAAAGGTCATGAAGATCCAGAACGGCTTGGCGTTGTAGAGCGGCGAGAAGTCCATCTGGGCACTGTCCCGGTAGAACATGTATCCTATCACGCCCAACCCAATCACCACTGGAATGAGAATGCGTTGCGGCGTGAAGTACGAGAGCAGTTTCTTACGATTCAGATCCATGGTCAGTGAGGGTCAGGTGCTGGTGTTCAGAATAAGGCACTATACGGAAATTATTGAACCCTTCCGCAATCTCCAAGCCAATTTCGTTTAGCTGGAGCAAATCAAGGATGGCCAGGAAGTTGAAAATCAACCCAATCTTGTCGGGGAAAGCCTCTACCAGGTCGGCAAACTGCACCACACCCTGGGCGTTTACCCGGTGCTTGATGTAATTGCGCTGCTGTTCAATGGTGTAGGGGTAAGTGACCACCGTGTGCTTGGGACGGTTCTGCTCGTCTTCGTAGCGCTGCATGGCTTTGTGGAACGCATGCATGAGGCTGTACAGGTTCAGGTCCTTGAGCTCGTACTCCAGTTGGTGCTTGGCCGCTATCTTGCTCAGTTCCTCATCGGTGTTGCCGCGTTCCTCCTGCTGCAGGCGCACGTCTTCCAGAAGGCTCAGGTCGCCCAGTACCTCTTTAAACCGTTTGTACTCCAGCAGGTGCTGCACCAGTTCCTGGCGCGGGTCAATCTCGTTGCCCTGCTCGTCTTTCTCAAAGCGGGGCAGCAGCATCTTGGCCTTTATGCGCATGAGCGTGGCGGCCGTGAGAATAAACTCGCTGGCCACCTCCATGTTCATGGTTTCCAGCTGCCGGATGTAGCCCACAAAATCATTGGTGATCTTGAAGATGGGAATATCATGGATGTCCAACTCATCGCGCTCAATGAAGAAGAGCAACAGGTCAAACGGACCCTCAAAGAGCGACAGCTTTATTTCGAAACTCACGTGTGGCGGTACAGAAATGGTGTACTTGCAAAATTACGTATAAGTATTGCCATGTGCCAACGTTTAAGCCAGAAGAACCTGTTTTTGAGACGTTTTCTGAAAATAAAGCCCTAAACAAAGCTTTGGCAGGTAATTTGCGGACCTAAACAGCGTTTAACAGACTGTTTCTTCGGGCGTAAGCCCTAAACAGGAAGTATCGAGCAAGGAATTGGAGATACGCTGTTTTTAGGCTATTTTTCAGGAATAAGGCCAAAAATGCGCTTGCCTTGTTCTGCGCAGGAAAGGACCTCTGAGAAAAAATTCTTAATTTTGCCTTTTACTGGGTGCGGCTACGTATATGTGAAAACTTTCAGAGCCTTACGCTGTTGCATCAATATCCACCCAAGTGCACCCCTATGATAATTGAACCCGGAGAACTGCTGGCCAAGATAAACTCGCCCGCAGATTTGCGCCAACTTTCTGAAGACCAACTGCAACAGGTCTGCCAGGAATTAAGGCAATTCATCATTGACAACGTGTCTATTTACGGAGGGCATTTTGGGGCTAGTCTGGGCGTGGTGGAGATGACGGTAGCCCTGCATTACGTGTTCAACACACCTTATGACCAGTTGGTCTGGGACGTGGGGCACCAGGCTTACGGGCACAAAATCCTTACCGGCCGCCGCGACAACTTCCACACCAACCGCAAACTCAACGGCATCTCGGGTTTCCCCAAGAGAAAAGAGAGCGAGTATGATGCCTTCGGGGTTGGGCATTCCAGCACGTCCATCTCGGCGGCGCTGGGCATGGCCGTGGCCTCGCAGTACAAGAAAGAGTATGATCGGCACCACATCGCCGTAATAGGCGACGGATCTATGACCGCGGGTATGGCCTTTGAGGCCCTGAACCACGGCGGCGCCTCAGACGCCGATCTGCTGGTGGTGCTTAACGATAACTGCATGAGCATTGACCCCAACGTGGGCGCGCTCAAAGAATACCTCACCGATATTACCACCTCCCGCACCTACAACAAAGTGCGCGACGAGATATGGAACATCCTGGGCAAGATCAGCAAGTTTGGGCCCAACGCCCAGCAGATTCTGGCCAAGGTGGAAAGCGGTATCAAAGCCACGCTCCTGAAGCAGAGTAACCTGTTTGAGAGCCTGAACTTCCGTTATTTCGGCCCAATTGATGGCCATGATGTAAACCATCTGGCCCTGGTGTTGAAAGACCTCAAGAAAATACCGGGCCCTAAAATCCTGCACTGCGTGACGGTGAAAGGAAAGGGCTTTGCCTTAGCCGAGAAAGAACAAACCAAGTGGCACGCACCCGGTCTGTTTGACAAAGTCACCGGCGAGATCTACAAGGTGCACCATACTACGCCGCAGCCACCCAAGTACCAGGATGTCTTCGGGCACACGCTGCTGGAGATGGCAGAGAAGAACGAGAAGATCATGGGGGTGACCCCGGCTATGCCGAGCGGTTCTTCCATGAACATCATGATGGCGGCCATGCCAGACCGCGCCCTGGACGTGGGAATCGCAGAGCAGCATGCTGTGACGTTCTCCGCCGGTTTGGCTACCCAAGGCCTGGTGCCGTTCTGCAATATCTACTCCAGCTTCATGCAGCGCGGTTATGACCAGGTGGTTCACGATGTCTGTCTGCAGAACCTGCATGTGGTGTTCTGCCTGGACCGCGCCGGTTTCGCCGGGGCCGATGGTCAGACCCACCATGGTTCCTATGACATTGCCTACATGCGGTGTATTCCCAACATGGTGGTGTCATCGCCTATGAACGAGCAGGAACTGCGTAACCTCATGTACACCGCCAGTCAAGACGGTATGGGACCCTTCACCATCCGCTACCCGCGCGGCGAAGGTGTGATGCCTGAGTGGCGCACCCCGCTGGAACTGATTGAGGTAGGCAAAGGCCGCGTGATCCAGGAAGGCGAGGAAGTGGCAATTTTGACTATCGGGCACATTGGTAACTATGCCGTGGATGTCTGCAAGAACCTGAGAATGGATGGTCTGCGCCCAGGCCACTATGACATGCGTTTCGCCAAACCGCTGGACGAGAAAATGCTGCACCACATCTTCCAGAAATACGACAAAGTATTGACCGTAGAAGACGGCTGCCTGCAAGGCGGTTTCGGAAGCGCCGTGCTGGAGTTCATGGCCGACCACGGTTATAATGCCCAAGTGAAACGCCTCGGCATCCCGGACATGATCGTGGAGCACGGCTCCCAAATGGAACTGCACCGCCTCTGCGGCTTCGACCTAGACGGAATAGAGCGTACTGTGCGCGAACTGATGGACGTGACCGTACGGGTGTAAAAACCTCCAAATAATAAGACCAGACCTCACAGGTTTTCAAAACCTGTGAGGTCTTTTTGTTTTGGGGCTATTTCATGGAAAACAGCCTCAAATTGAGAATTGATTACAGATTTAAGCACGCATACCGTCCCCCTTTGAAGGGGGTAGGGGGATGATTTCTCGTGTTAATCTCACCCATTCCCAATTTGGTAGGGGCAATCCCTTGTGGTTGCCCTTGCGCTTAGCAGAAGTTGGGCGGTTCTCCAAACGCCTTGTCATCCCGGGCCTTCAAAGGGGAACGATAAAGTAACAATGAATCTTGGGGTGCAGCCAATGAGCCAAAACCACTAAGAAGCAAATCCTTACCTTTAAGCCAAAGAACCTGTCTTCTATGTCTGAACTTACCTTGCCTTTAAAGGAGAAACTTAAAATCTGCCTGTTGTCCTTTTTGTTGACTTTGGCTATTTACCTGGTCATTGACCTGTACGTGCCTGCTAAAAAGCTGCTGGCCGGAGAAGAAATGGGCTTTTCTGAGTTGGTGGCCCACTTCCAGTTTTACAAGAAAGCGCCTTTCATTGTGGCCATTACGGTGCTTATGTCGATGAACAACATTAAGAAAAAGACCAAGGCCCTGGCTGCACATTGAAAGTTCTTGCAAAGCACTGAAGTAAATTCATTTCATTGAATGCCCCTTCAACTGATACGCCCCTTTGGAGAAAACCAAAGTGGGCTTTTTATTTCTATACATTTGCTATCTTCCCTGCAGAACTGCCTGTCTATGAAAAAGCTGATCATCTACTCTCTTTGTTTTTGCTTGTTTTCTTGCGGGTCTAAAGCAGTGCAAGACGCCCCAGTTGCGGTTCAAGAGAACACCGCAGAAGCCTCGGTTTCTGAGGGAAGTGCACCGGTGGTAACTACTTCTGCTGTTGGAGACAATAATAGCTTACCGGAGCCGGAAAGTAAATTTATAGAAGGAGATAACGGTGACTATGAAGAGTATGCCATTTACTACGTCACCATTGCAGATACCGGAAAGTCTTATTACCCCTTGCGAGAGAAGATGATGGCCCTGTCCCAAGCCTTGCCACTAGCTATTGACACTATGGGTCGGTATTATGACGCCAAGAAAAAGATGATTGTTCTGCCCGAGGATGACGAAGATGAGGTGTTTGCCGGGGATTACTTTCCAAGACGAGGTCCGGACGTACACCTAAGCCTGGAGTACCTGGATTTGTACCAGAAGAAGGCTGGAAAGAAAACCATTGCTTTGGTTTCCGGAATCTATGAGAAGAAAACCAGTGCAGATTCTGCCCTGCGGGTAATGAAAAGCGCTGCGGGTGGAGCCTTCGTGGTAAAAACAGAGATGTATATGGGTTGTATTCATTAATAAGGATGCTTCTTTTGCTCTCCTTTCCGTAAAACAGGCCAAAATCACGCTTGCACCATGACCAATACCCCACTTACCTATACTGAGGCCGGCACCGGCCCCGCCCTTGTTTTCCTGCACGGCTTCTGCGAAAGCAAAGACGTTTGGACCGATTTCACCAAACCGCTCGTGCACCAGTTCCGAGTGATTGCCCTGGATTTGCCCGGCCACGGCGAAAGCCCGGGCACACAGGATTTCTCCATGGAGAACCAGGCCCGGCAGGTGCAGGAAACCTTGCAGGCACTGCAGGTAGAGAAATGTCTCTTAATCGGGCACTCCATGGGCGGTTACGTAAGCCTGGCCATCGCGGAGTTATTTCCTGAGTTGCTCTACGGATTATGTCTGTTCCATTCCAGCGCCTTGCCAGATTCTGAGGAGAAAAAAGAGAACCGGAACAAAACCGCCGATTTCGTGCAGAAACACGGCCTTGACAAGTTCATGGATTCTTTTGTGGCCCCACTGTTTGCGGAGAGCAATCGGGTTTCCTGCCAACCTTCCATTGAGAAGATGCAGGCCATCGGGAAAGCCACGCCGCTGGAAACGGTGCTGGGCTGCCTGCAAGCCATGCGCGACCGCCCCGATAGAACTGAGGTCCTGAAGACCACCGCCGCGCCCGTGTTTTTCATGGCGGGCAAGGAAGACCCGGCGGTTCCGCTGGAAGCCACTCTGCAGCAATGCCACCTGCCTGAGAACAGCATGACCTACTTTCTTGGGCATGTGGGCCATATGGGCATGTTTGAGAATACCGCCCTCACGCGCCAAGCCCTGCTTAAGTTTGCCGAGACCCTGTACCCCGCCGATGCCCAGAAATACCGGGCGGCCAATTCGTTCTAAGACCTTAATCAAAGTGCTTCCCTGGGCGCCGTTTAGGGGCTGTTTTCTGAAAAACAGCTGCTAAACGGCGTTTCTTTTTTGAGGCCAGGAGAAATCAGGGCAGGGGAGAGACAAATACCGGCGGCGGTTTCGTTAACTGCAGTTTTTCCTCTATTTTCAGATTTTAAAACTACACCTAACGCGAACAAATCTACTTTTTTGCCCTTTATGCTACGCAAACCCATTTACCCACTTCTGCTGATGGGGCTTCTGAGCCTTCCGGCGATGGCCCAGAAGAAAGAAAAGCAACCCGCCGCCACTTCGGCCAAATCCCGGATGGAAGGCTACAATCAACGGCTCCAGTTGCAGAAGAACTCCCTGATAAGTAACCTGCCGTTCCGCAACGTAGGTCCAACTGTGATGAGTGGGCGCGTGGTAGACGTAGACGTGAATCCGGCAGACCCTACCAACTTTTACGTGGCCTACGCCTCCGGCGGATTGTGGCACACCACCAACAACGGCATCTCGTTTGAGCCGCTCTTCAGCAATGAGACTGTCATCACCATCGGGGACATCAGCGTTGACTGGAAAACCAACACCATTTACCTGGGTACCGGTGAGGCTAACTCCAGCCGCTCTTCTTACTCGGGTGTGGGTATCTACAAAAGCACCGATGGCGGTAAAACCTGGCAGTACAAAGGCTTGCCCGAGTCGCACCACATTGGGCGTATCATTCAGCACCCTACAGACCCCAACACGGCCTGGGTAGCGGCATTGGGTCACCTGTACTCTCCTAACCCCGAGCGCGGCGTCTACAAAACCACCGATGGCGGTAACACCTGGAAGCACGTCTTGAAAGGAGGCGATGACAACACCGGAGCCGTGGATTTAGT
Organism: Rufibacter roseolus; assembly: GCF_017916365.1. GTDB lineage: Bacteria > Bacteroidota > Bacteroidia > Cytophagales > Hymenobacteraceae > Nibribacter > Nibribacter roseolus. The sequence goes on along the minus strand of NZ_JAFMSU010000003.1, from coordinate 1,195,768 downwards.
TATTGACCCGTCTAATCCCAATGTATTGTACACCAGCATGTGGCACCGTGAGCGCCGCGCCTGGAACTTTGTGGAAAGCGGCAGCACCTCGGGCGTGTTCAAAAGCACCGATGGTGGTAATACCTGGCAGCGGGTCACAGGCGGCAACAGCGGCTTCCCGGCTACGGAAGGTATCGGGCGGATTGGCCTGAGCATTTTCCCGCAGAACCCAAACATCATTTACGCCAGCGTAGACAACCAGGACCTGCGCAAAGACGTGAAGCCCGCAGTGGCCACGGGCAACAAGCTGCGCAAAGAACAATTCAAGGATTTTACCAAGGAGGATTTCCTGAAGATGGACGATGCGGCTATCAACACGTTTTTGGAGGAAAACAACTTCCCGCGTCAGTACACGGCCAAAACCGTGAAGGAGATGGTGAGTTCGGATAAAATCAGACCAGTGGCGCTGTCAGATTTCCTGGTAGATGCTAACTCCATGATGATTGAAACGCCTGTGACGGGTGCGCAGGTCTACCGCTCAGACGATGCCGGTAAGACCTGGAAGAAAACCCACGAAGGCTACATCGATGACCTGTACTACACTTACGGCTACTATTTCGGGGTAATTCGGGTGTCGCCGTTGAACGCGAACCACGTGTACATTCTGGGCGTGCCGTTGCTCAAATCTGAGGATGCGGGTAAAACTTGGAAAGAGATCGGCGGCGACAACGTGCACTCAGACCACCAGGATTTGTGGGTGAGCCCAACGCGTCCCGGTCACCTGGTGAACGGCAATGACGGCGGCATCAACATTACCTATGACGATGGTAAAACCTGGTTCAAAGCGAACTCACCGGCCGTTGGGCAGTTCTACTCCGTGACTGTTGACATGGCGCAGCCTTACAACGTGTACGGCGGCTTGCAGGACAATGGCGTGTGGGGCGGTCCCAGCACTTACCAGGCCAGCGCTGCCTGGACCGACAACGGCCGCTACCCGTACCAGCGCTTAGGCGGCGGCGACGGCATGATGGTGCAGGTAGATTACCGCGACAACAACACCGTGTACACCGGCTCGCAGTACGGCGCTTATTACCGCCTGAACAAAGCCACTGGCCAGCGTTTGTCCATTCAACCCAAGCATCAATTAGGAGAGCGTCCGCTGCGCTTTAACTGGGAAAGCCCCATTCTGCTGTCACGCCACAACCAGGATGTGCTGTACTTTGGGTCCAATAAATTCCACCGCTCTCTGAACAAAGGCGAGAACATGGAAGCCCTCTCTGGTGATTTGACCAAAGGCGGCCGAAAAGGTGATGTGGGCTACGGCACCTTGACGACCATTGAGGAATCGCCTAAGCGCTTTGGTTTGCTGTACACGGGCTCAGACGATGGCCTCATCCACGTGAGCCGCGACGGGGGCTACACCTGGACTAAAATATCTGATAAACTTCCGCAGGACATGTGGATCAGCGGACTGGCGGCCTCGGCGGAAAACGAGGGAACTGTTTATGCTACTTTGAACGGATATCGTTGGGATGACTTCAATCCTTATTTGTTTGTGTCCAATGATTACGGAAAGACCTGGAAGCAAATTGGCAAGGATTTGCCAAAAGAGCCGCTAAACGTGGTGAAGGAAGACCCGCGCAATCCAAATCTGTTGTACGTGGGCTCAGACAACGGCTTGTACGTGTCTCTGGACAAAGGCCAGACCTTCCAGGCGATGGGCGGCGATGTGCTGCCGGCGGTGGCGGTGCATGACTTAGCTATCCACCCGCGGGAGAATGACCTGGTGGTGGGCACGCATGGCCGCTCTATCTACATCGGTAACGTGTGGCATCTGCAGCAACTCACGCCGGCCGTGCAGCAGAAAGGCGTGCATGCGTTCCAGATTGTTGCACCGCAGTACTCAGAGCGTTGGGGACAGAAGTTCGGGGCCTGGGACCAGCCTATGACCCCATCATTAACCATCCCTTACTTCGTGAATGTCGCTGGTACAACTACCGTGCGCGTGAAGACTGACAAAGGACAGGTGCTGAAGGAACTGAAAGACCAGAGCGAACGCGGCCTGAACTACGTGGCTTATGACTTGACCCTTGATCCCTTGAACACCGGGGCGTACGAGCAGGCTTTGAACGAGGGCCGCAAAGGCGGTGATCCGGTGAAAGTGACCAAGTCTGCCAATGAGCAGCTGTACCTGCGCCCGGGTAAGTACGTGGTGGAGATTGAAGCCAATGGAAACAAGACCTCACAGGAATTTACTTTGAAAGCGCCTGAGCGCCGGGGAAGAGAATAAGTCCGGACCTGTCTTAAAAAAGAACTTCCGTTCTTGGCCTGTTTTATAGAAAGCAGGGCAGAAACGGAAGTTCTTCTTTTTAGATGAATTAGGTAAGCGGTTTCAGCCGCTATGCTGGTGGTTAGCTACTGGCAAAAGTGTCAGTGCTGGAGCCATTGGGCCCGAAATGCTCTTTGATCAGGTGGAGGGCATCGGCTTGGGTGAGGGGCTTGGAAAGGTGGCCGTCCACATCGGGGAACTCCTTGAGTCGGTGCAGGTCATAGAAGCTGGCCGAGGAAGACAAGGCAAACAGCTTTTTCGCTTTCCGTTCCGGGGCCAGGTGCTGGTACCGTTCCAGGAAGTCAAACCCGTCCATCACCGACATTTTTATATCCACCAGGATCAGGTCCAGGGGGACTTCTGCCTCCAGGTGCTCGGGGCTGCTCAGGTAATTCAGAGCCGCCTGGCCATCGGTAACCACATCAATCTGCTGCGCGATCTCGGCTTTATTGAGAACGCGTTTGTTCATATAGTTGGTGATATCGTCGTCGTCAATTAACAAGACCCGGTTGATTCTTTCCATGGGTGGAGCGTTTTATTTCCGGTAAAGGTACAGTATACGCAAAATAAGGAGTCAGGTAAAAGAATATAAATCCTGAGCCGACAGGTTCCTGCCCTACATGCCTAACCCAGAGACAACCTTTTGGCAGAGAAGCAGTTTTCAAGAATAGAAAAGATGTTTGGCGATTGCTTGTAAGGCATTAGAATTCAATTTTTTACGAGCAAAACTGAAGTCTTTGCGCTTTTTTCTGAGGAGAAGCAGTTGAAAAAGGCTATCTTCAACACCATAAAGGCGGAAACCGCAAATTTGATTTATCCACTTAGTCTCACATGAATTTCAATCTGATAAAGAGAGGCAACGGCCTGCAACTGCTGTGTGCCTTTGGTATAGGTTTGCTTACCGCTTGTAATGGGGGAGGGCAGAAAGAAGCGAACGGAGCCCAGGCCGCTCCCCATCAAGACGCAGTTGCTGCCCCAGATTCTACCAAAAAAGTGAAAGCCACGGCTACGGCCCTGAAAGACTCAACCGCAGCCGGTGATTCTTCGGCGGCTCCGGCAGCAGCCCCTGCCTTTGTAGTGAAAGACGAGGCCGCGGATAACCCCGGTGCCATTCTGCCCCACAAACGGATTGTGGCTTATTACGGAAATCCGCTCTCAAAACGGATGGGAATCTTGGGCGAAATTCCTCGGGACCAAATGCTGGCTAGACTTGACGGCGAAGTAAAAGCTTGGCAAGCGGCAGACCCCAGTATTCCGGTACAGCCGGCGCTTCACCTGGTGTTTGTGACCGCCCAGGGTGCTCCCGGAAAAAGCGGTACCTACCGTATGCGCATGAGCGATCACCTGGCCGATACCGTGATTGCCTGGGCTGCCAGAAGAAACGCCATTGTGTTCCTTGACATTCAGATTGGACGCAGCACCGTGGAAGCTGAATTGCCGCGCCTGGAACAATGGCTGAAATTGCCTCAGGTGCATTTAGGCATTGACCCAGAGTTCGCGATGAAGAACGGCGCCATCCCGGGCCGTAAAATAGGTACCCTAGATGCAAGTGAAATCAACTATGCTACCCAGTTCCTAAACGATATTGCCGTGAAGTATAACTTGCCGCCAAAGATTCTGGTGGTGCACCGCTTCACCCAGCGCATGGTGACCAATTACAAGAACATCAAGTTGCGGCCCAACGTGCAGTTTGTCATGCACATGGACGGCTGGGGAGACCGCGTCCTGAAGAAGAGTACCTACCTGGCTTACATCAAGAAAGAGCCGGTGCAGTATACCGGGTTCAAGATTTTCTACTACAACGATACCAAGAAAAAGGGCTCCAAGCTGTACACGCCTAAAGAGGTGCTGGCCCTCACGCCAAAGCCTATGTACATCCAGTACCAGTAGAACGCAGCATCAGTTGAAATAATAGAACCTGTGTTCTGGGCCAGTTTTATAAAAATCAGGCGCAGAACACAGGTTCTCTGCTTTTGGAAAGTCAAGGGCCCGGACCATTCCGGCCGATTTCAAAAGAAAATGAGCGGTGATGCAACCTCCAGTTTGTTTTAGGTATCTTCTGTTTAAAGCCCCCTTCTATGAAAACTCTGTACGCTATGTGTTTGCTATGCATTCTTGCGCTTACCTCCTGCGAGGATGAGCAGGTTTACCAGACCTGCGTGGTCGCTAATCCCACCCAGGAGATTGAATGGCTGAGGGTGAAGGTGCAGGAACTGCAGGCATCTGAGTACTGCCAGGTGGTGCAGACCGGCACGTGGAAAAACCGGACCGTTTTTGTGTTGGGAAGTTGCGAGCCCAATGTCAATTCCATCAGCTCTGTGTATGATTGTGACGGCAACCTGCTATGCTACGGCGGAGATGAAACCTGCCCTGATTTCTCCAAAGAAGTGAAAGACATAAAACCAATCTGGACGAACGGGAAGTAGGTTAAGCCACCTCCAGACAATCTTATAAAAGAAAAGGCCACCTCTGCAGGTGGCCTTTTCTTTTATAATCAAATGCTACGATTATACCAGCTTGTTTTCTACCAGGTACTCGGCGATTTGTACCGCATTGGTAGCGGCACCTTTGCGCAGGTTGTCGGCCACGATCCACATGTTGATGGTTTTATCCTGGGTCTCATCGCGGCGGATGCGGCCTACCAGTACCTCGTCTTTGCCGTGGGCATCCATCGGCATGGGGTACTTAAGGTTAGCTACGTCATCCACCACCACTACGCCCGGTGTTTCGTTCAAAATTTGATATACCTCGTCCAAGGTGAAATCGTTCTCAAACTCCACGTTCACCGACTCTGAGTGACCGCCCATCACGGGGATACGCACGGTAGTAGCCGTTACCCTGATGGAGTCATCGCCCATGATTTTCTTGGTCTCGTTCACCATTTTCATTTCTTCTTTGGTGTAACCGTTGGCTTCAAACACGTCAATGTGCGGAATCACGTTCAGGTCAATAGGGTAGGCGTAGGCTTTCTCGCCTTCTTTGCCGGCACGCTCGTTCATGAGCTGGTCTACCGCTTTCTTGCCGGTTCCGGTCACAGACTGGTAGGTGCTTACCACAATGCGTTTGGCCTTGAGGTTTTTGTGCAGGTTATTCAACGCCACCACCATCTGGATGGTAGAGCAGTTAGGATTGGCGATAATCTTATCCTCGGGGGTAAGCTCTTTGGCGTTGATCTCAGGCACCACCAGTTTCTTGGTGGGGTCCATGCGCCAGGCCGAGGAGTTGTCAACCACCGTTGTGCCGGCCGCGGCAAACTTAGGGGCCATCTCCTTGCTCACGCTTCCGCCCGCCGAGAAAATGGCGATCTCTGGTTTCAGCGCAATGGCTTCCTCCATCCCGATCACGGTGTATTCCTTGCCTTTAAAATTCATCTTCTGGCCCACTGATTTTTCAGAGGCTACCAACAACAATTCGTCAACCGGGAAGTTACGCTCCGCCAGGACCTTCAGCATTTCGCCACCCACTAGGCCGGTGGCGCCTACTACAGCTACTTTCATGTAAAGGTTTGTAAAAAATATTTGAACAATCACCGGAGAAGAACGGGTGGGGTAGCTTTCTCCGGAAACAATGGTCTGGGTGTTTTAAGCTTGTTTTCTGAGAATCAGGCAGAAAGCGCACAGGCCAATTGCAAAGTAAGCCAACTTTTCACGGATTATAAAGTACAGGCTTATTATGAGGCAATTCTTTCTTGCTTTTCTTTTATACTGGGCCTTTTTAACTGCCCCGCACGCGCAAATTCAGGAATCTTTTTCAGACGGAGACCACACCCAGAACCCAGTTTGGCAGGGAGATGCAGGTTTTTTCCGGGTGAACTCCGCTGGGCAACTGCAAAGCCAGGGCCCGGCGGTAACAGGTACCGCCCTGCATGTGGCTACCGGTAACGGTCTGGCCGTGGCCACGCAGTGGGAGTTCTACGTGCAACTGGGTTTCGCTACCTCCTCGGGTAACCTGGCGGAAGTGTACCTGGTCTCTGATGCACCTGATCTCAAAGGTAATCTGCAGGGGTACTTTGTGCGCCTGGGAGACACCGAGGATGAGGTGAGCCTATACCGTAAAGACGGCAGCACCGTCACCAAAATCATCAACGGACCCGATAAAGCCATAGCGGCCACAGATAATAAACTCTGGGTAAAGGTCACCCGCACCGCCACCCACGACTGGACCCTGGAACTGGACAAAACCGGCACCCGGCAAAGCTACGAGGTGCAGGGCGCCGTGCAGGATGCGCGCTATACCACCTCGGCTTACGCTGGGGTGCTTTTCAAGTATTCACAGGCCAATGCCCAACGCTTCTATTTCGATGACTTCACGGTCAAAGACCTGGGCGGAACCAGCCTAGTGAGCACGGTGGCTACCGGACGCAAGACAGTTGAGCTGACTTTTTCCGGGCCAATTTTGGGAAATGATGCCGAAAACGTGGCGAACTACCGGCTCAACGGAAAGGAGGTGCCCACAAAAGCAGATTGGCAAGCTGCCACGCCCCAGCTAGTGGAACTGCAGTTCAACCAGGATTTTGAGACCGGCAGCAATCAGATTGAGGTACTGCAAATCACGAGCTCTAATGGCACCCTCACGCAGCACCTCGCCGGAACATTCTCCTATTCTCCTGTGGCCCAGCCAGGCGAGGTCCGCGTCACCGAAATTTACGCCGACCTGAACCCCTTGCAGGATCTACCGGATGCCGAGTTTATTGAGCTCTACAACCGCAGTGACAAAACCTTCAACCTTAAAAGTTGGCAAATGTCAGACGCCACCGCCACGGCAGGCACCTTCCCCGATTATCTCCTGAAGCCGGGCGCTTACCTGATTGTATGTGCCGCGGCCGATACAGCACTTTACCGGCCGTACGGTTCTGTAGTGGGGCTTACCACTTTTCCGTCGCTCAATGACAGCGGTGATGACGTGGAGCTTTTCAACGCCAGCGGCCAATTAATTGATTTGGTGCGCTACAATGCCACTTGGTACGTAGACGCAGATAAGAAAAACGGTGGCTGGAGTCTGGAGCTGAAGGATGTGAACACCCGCTGCACTGGGGCTTCGCAGTGGATAGCCTCTAAGGATGGGAGAGGTGGCACCCCCGGTCAGCTGAACTCGGTAAAGGAAGTAGACCAGACGCCTCCGGCTTTGAAGCAAATAGTAACCCATAGCCCGGACAAGATTCTGCTTACCTTCGATGAACCGCTGGATAGCGCGGAAGCTGCCCAAGTAAATCATTACTCCGTCTCCTCCGGTGTTGCTGTGCAGCGAGCCCGGGTTTTGTCACCGGAATTTACTCAGGTGGAATTGATGCTTTCCACCCCGTTGCAGGAAAACATGCGCTATACCGTCACGGTGCAGGGGTTAACCGATTGCGCCGGGAACAGAGCGGATTCTCAGGCGCAAACCGTGCTTCTTCCAGCCGCGCCAAAGAAAGGCGATGTAGTCATCAATGAGATCCTGTTCAACCCTAGGTCCGGCGGTGTTGACTTTGTGGAGATCGTGAACCGGTCTACCAAGTACCTGGACCTACAGAACTGGAAATTGGCCAACAGGTCTTCTGATGGAGAGGTGGCGAGCGCCCGCGTGATCACTCCGGTGAATTTCCTGTTAGCACCCGGCGAGTACCTGGTTCTGACCTCTGATTCTGCCATTCTGCAAAGGGAGTACCCATCTGGGCACGCGGACCGATTTATGGCGATGGCCACCCTGCCCTCGTACCCAGATGAGGCGGGCACCGTGATCTTGCTCTTACCAGATGAGACCATCATGGACGAGGTAGTGTATCAAAAGGAGCAGCATTTCAAGCTTATCCATGACACCGAGGGAATTTCCCTTGAGCGCATCTCTCTGGCCGGGCCCTCCACGGCGGAGAATTTTTACTCGGCGGCAACTCAGGTGAAAGCCACGCCGGGTTATGAGAATTCTCAGTTTCGGGAAAACGGTGCTCAAAACGGAAAGCTGACCCTGCAGCCCAAAACCATCACGCCGGACGGAGACGGGATAGACGATGCCCTGTTGCTGCAGTTCAAGTTGCCGCAGGCCGGGTTTGTGGCTTCAGTGACCATCTTCGATGCCCACGGGCGCTACATTCGGAAACTCTCGGCCAATACTTTGCTGGGTGCTGAGAGCGTGCTGCAGTGGGACGGCCTCACCGATGCTGGTTCCAAAGCGGCCATCGGGTATTATGTGGTGCTGGTGGAGTTGTTCAACCTGCAGGGGAAGAAAGAGGTTTTGAAAGAGACGGCCGTGGTAGGTGGGCGTTTTTAGCTTGTTTTCTTATAAATGAGCCAAAATCGGCTTGGGCCACAAGTCTAACTTTGATTAAGCCGCACATTTTCAGAATATTTGCGGCTTCATTTGCCGCGTAGCGGGCTTAATTCTTCAACGTTGGATATTGTTTACCTGTGCCTGTTCGCTTTTCTGGCAGGCTTGATTGATTCTGTAGTGGGTGGTGGAGGGCTTATCCAGTTGCCGGCGCTGTTTGTGTTTCTGCCCCACGTGCCTATCCCCACGGTATTTGGCACTGGCAAGTTGTCCAGTATTGCGGGTACATCGGTTTCTATGTGGCGTTATGCCAAGAACGTGGAGATCAACTGGCACGCCCTGCTGCCCGCCGCCATTACCGCCTTTGTGTTCTCGTTCCTGGGTGCCCGTGCCCTCAGCCACTTCAACGCCGATCTGCTGCGTCCCTTGATTTTGGTGCTCCTTATCTCGGTGGCCATCTACACATTCTTTAAAAAGGACTTCGGCGCGATCCATGCACCCCGGTTGGCTCCTTCTAAAGAGATCTGGTACGGCATAGGGGTAGGGCTGGTGATAGGGTTCTATGATGGGTTCTTCGGGCCTGGGACAGGCTCTTTTCTCATGTTCATCTTCGTAGGCGTTTTTGGCTTCAACTTCCTCACGTCCTCGGCTTCGGCCAAAGTGGTGAACGTGGCTACCAACCTTTCAGCGCTGTTGTATTTTGGGTACAAAGGCTACATCCTGTATCATATAGGCATCCCTATGGCCGTTAGTAGTGTGATCGGCTCGGTGGTGGGTACGCGTATTGCGCTGGTCAAGGGCTCTGGCTTTGTGCGGAAGCTTTTCCTGGTGGTGGTGTCTGGCATCATCCTTAAGTTCGCTTTTGACACTTTCAAGTAAAAGCGTTTTAGGACAGCTTTCTGAAAACCTGTTTAAAAACGTTTACTTAAAACTAAGTATTATAAGATTGTCCTATTTGAAAGTTGCTGTTTATTAATGAAGTTCGCAAACAGAAAAGGATAGTACCAACAGCAACAGACACCAACAAAAAAATAGAGTGAAATGAGAAATAATCTACTGAAGATCTCTTTTTGGGCCATGCCCGTACTGGGCTTGTTTCTGGCCGCTAGTCCGGCCCAGGCCCAGGATGAAGTAGGTGAGTTTATTAGAGCGGGCAAAGAAGACGCAAACAAACTGGTGCGGGCTTACGCCGAACCTGCCTCCAAAGCATTTGGCCACGGCCTGAACGGTGGTTGGTTCAATTCGGGCAAAGCCATGAAGTTGGGCCGCTTTGATGTGCGTGTGTTCGCCACTGCCGCCTTCTCCCCAGAAGAAGACAGGACATTTGACTTGTCTAAACTGGGCCTGACCATGGTGCGGGATGCCAACGGAAACAAATTTGATCCCAGCAAACCAGTGATCACCCCCACCATCTTCGGGGAGGATGAAGAAGGCCCTGAGATTTCGCTGTATGCCAAATCAAATGGCATAGACCAAAGGATTGGCTCTATCAACGCGCCGCAGGGATCTGGCTATAAATTCTTACCCGTACCCATGGCGCAGGTAAGCTTGGGCCTGATCCAAGACACGGAAATAGCCGTGAGATACTCGCCTAAAGTAAAGTATGATGACTTTGAAGGGCAACTTCTTGGGTTTGGGGTGAAGCATGGTATTAAGCAGTACATACCGGTTATCAACATGATTCCTGGGTTTGACATCACCGTTTTCGGGGGATATACCAATTTAAAGAGCTCTTACTCGGGGATAGATGTGCCTCTGTCGGAAGAAGACCGGCCTTATGCTACCGCCCAGCAGCGCGAAGCTGGTTACTATGCCGGCCAAGCCCTTACCCTGAACACCAAAGCCTGGACCGCCAGTTTGGTTGCCTCTAAAACTTTCAGCGTGCTTACCGGGTACGCCGGAGTTCGTTACAGCAACGTAGAGACCGATCTGAACGTGGAAGGCAAATATCCTGTATTAGCCTACCGCACTACTGTACCATTTAACAAGTACGTAGAAGACATCACTGATCCTGTGCTGCTGAACATGAAAGACAGCCAGTGGGGGCTTACCGGCGGACTTCGCCTGAAATTGTTGGTTTTCTCACTTTACGGAGAATATACCCTGGCCAAATACCCCACTGCTACCGCCGGTATAGGGATTGGTTTTAATTAATCTTAAGATAGATTGCCCACTAAAAGGCCTCCGTCAATACTTTGACGGAGGCCTTTTAGCTATTAAGACGTCTTTGCAAGCGGTTGCTCTCCGCCTGTGCCCTGGTTTGATGTAAACGGGAGAAGGTGTAGCTCTAAGTTTTGTTTTAAGCCTGTTTTGCGCAAAGAGGGACAAAATCAATTCTGTAGACCGGTGCGGTGTATGACAGTGTCAAATTCAAAGGGCGTCTGTTTCAAGTGCCTAAGGGTGAGAGGTGAGGTCTTGCCAATGAGGGTGAATTCCTTCTTTATTAATAATAGTTAAATAAAATACAATTTCATTTTATATGATTAATTATTTATAAAATATAAATTAATAAAGCAAGTAACTGTTTTGATTATACTGATAAATCAATTTCAATCCTCTTAATTATTTGATATCCAATGCTTAATAATAAGTATTTGGTTGATGGTGTCTGTTGAAAACCCCCTTTATTTCAAAGTTAAAAGGGTTTTATTGAAGAGGTAGAAAGGAAGGTGCGTGTTTTACTAGAGATTTAGAGAAGGGTAGATGTGTTTTGCCTGAGAATCTGGGGTTTGTTGAACTACATGACTTTTAGAAGCTGTCGTTAAACGTTTCTTTAGTGTATAGGTTTCAAATTTTAGGGAAAAGTTATGTTAAGAGTTTGTTAATATACCTTTTAGGTCTAAATTTGATTTCTAACAATAATTTTTACAAACAAACCAAAAACACATGAAGAAAGCTTTACTACTCAGTTTTGCTTTGATCTTAGCCCTGGTGACTCAGGTGTGGGCTCAAACCAGAACTGTGACGGGACGAGTGACTGACGCACAAACAGGAGAGGGAATGCCTGGTGTGACAGTTCAACTCAAGGGAAGTACAACCGCCGCGCCAACGGACATCAATGGAGCTTACTCCATTGCAGTGCCTAATGCAGGTGGTACCTTAGTTTTTACCTTTATTGGTTACGCTAACCAAGAAATTGCCATTGGGAGCCAATCAACCGTGAATGCACGGTTAGCAACTGATGAGCGTCAGATCTCAGAGATTGTGGTAACCGGTTACGGTGTACAGGAAAAAAGAGAAGTAACCGGTGCTATTGCCAGAGTTAGCGGTGCCTCTATTCAAAACCAGCCAATTGCTTCTTTGGATAAAGCCTTGCAAGGTAGAGCCGCTGGGGTAGTGGTTCAGTCAAACAGCGGTATCCCAGGTGGTGCTATCAACGTGCAGATCCGGGGGGTAGGTTCTGTGAACGCTAGTACTCAGCCTTTATACATTGTAGACGGTGTGCAGATCAACACTTCTACTGCGCGCGTAGCCTATACCTCTTCAAACCCTTTGTCTGCTATCAATACCAATGACATTGAGTCAATTGAGGTGATTAAAGATGCTGCAACTGCTGCGGTATACGGTTCTCAGGCTGCCAACGGGGTAGTAATCATCACTACTAAAAAAGGTAAGGCTGGCAAGACGCAGTTCACTGCTAACTACTATACCGGTACTTCTAAGGAACTGAGCAGATTTGATGTGTTGAACACACAACAATATTATGCTCTAAGAACAGAAGCTTACAGAAATGCCAACGCTCCGGCCACTGCTAGAGCTTCTGTTATTTCAGAAATGGGTCTTCCTTCTACCATCACTGATGCTCAGATTGCCGCTTTGCCTACTTATAACTGGCAAGATGAGGCTTTCAGAAGAGGTGTGGTGAACAACTATGAATTGTCTGCCAGAGGTGGTAACGATAAAACCACGTTCTATCTGTCTGGTGCTTACAACGAGCAGGAAGCTGTTTTAACGTCTGCAGATTTCAAGAGAGGTTCTTTGCGCTTAAACTTAGACCACTCTGCCACTGACCAGCTAAGCTTCACTACCTCCTTTAACTTAAGTACAGTTAACCAGGTAGCTCCTTTCTCTACATCAGGTTCATCTTTGGGTAACCCGGCGTTCTCCAGCAGCTTAATTCTGCCACAGAACCCTGTTAGAAACGAAGATGGTACTTACTACGGTCTGCCAGGAAGCGGCCAGGTGTTTGGTGGTATCCTGAACCAGAACATCGTTTCTGTGAATGAGTATTCTACCGGTGATCAGCAGACCAACTCTTTCATTGGTTCATTTGCTGCTACTTACAAAATTCTGCCTGGTTTGTCTTTCAAGTCTAGCTATAGCTTGGATTACAGTAACATCAACGCTGATTTCTACTATGACCCAAGAACGCCAGACGGATTTGCCAACAGAGGTGATGCCTATAAAGCAAGTGACTGGAACACAAACTTTCAGACAGTTCAATTGCTGAACTTCGGCAGAACTTTCGCTGAATTGCACAAAGTAGACGCGCAAGTAGGTTTTGAATACAGAACAGACCAACGCAGATCTTTCTCTGCCAACGCCAGAGGTTTCGCTACGCCAGAATTCAGAACATTAGGTGCTGGTAGTACGCCGGTTTCTATTGGAGAAGGTTTCACCGGATACAAGAGAACTGGTTTGTTCGGTTCTGTTAACTATGTGTTCAACGGTAAATACTCTTTAAGAGGTATTGTTTCTTACAACGGTTCTTCACGTTTTGGTACTTCAACTCAGTTTGGTTTCTTCCCTGGAGTTGCCGCTGCCTGGAATATCTCAGAAGAAAGTTTCCTGAAAGAAGTGGACTGGTTAAGCTCATTGAAACTGAGAGCTAGCTGGGGTCAGAACGGACGTGATGGTATTGGTGACTTTACTTCTCGTTCTCTTTATGGTAACGCTGGTGTTTACCTTGGTTCTCCAGCTATTGCGCCAACTGGCCTGGCAAACACAGACCTTAAGTGGGAAGTGCGTACCATGTTAGACTTAGGTATTGACTTTGGTTTCCTTGGAAACAGAATCACTGGTACTTTGGGTGCATTCTTTGAGAAAAACGATGACTTGCTGTTCAACCAGCCGTTGCAGTCTAGCACAGGTTTCAGCACGGTGTTGAACAACGTGGGTGCTTTGGAGCAGAAAGGTATTGAAGTTGAGTTGAACACGATCAACCTTGATTTCGGTGGATTCCAGTGGAGAACCAACGTGAACTACACTTTCATCCACAACGAATTGACCCGCCTTTACAATGGATTACAGCGTCTGGCTGACAATACTCTGATTGTAGGAGAAGATATCGGGGTGATCTGGTCTTATGAGTATGCCGGTGTTAACCCTGCAACTGGTAGACCAATGTGGTACAACGGAAATGGAGACCCTACCTATACAGTAACTGCTGCAACTGACGCCAAAGTAATTGGTTCTACGCTGCCTAAGCACACAGGTGGTATTGACAACTCTTTCTCATACAAAGGTTTTGACTTCAACTTCTTGTTCCAGTACCAGTACGGCAGAATGCAGTTAGACCAACAGTATGCTTTCTTGCTGGAAAACGGAAACCGGGCTCTAAATACCCTGGCTGATGTGTATAACAGAAGATGGACAACTCCAGGCCAAATCACTGATGTTCCAAGACCTTACCATGGTGGTGCTGAGTTGCAAGGAAACAACCACGTTCTTGCCTCAACCCGCAACTACCTGAAAACTGATTACATCAGATTGAAAAACGTTCAGCTTGGTTACAACCTGCCATCTGCTGTTCTTTCAAGAACTAATGTACTTACCAGTGCCAGGCTTTATGTACAAGGAACAAACCTCTTTACCTATTCTGACTTCCCAGGATATGATCCAGAGTTCTACGGAACTGCTTTGGGTATCATCCCTCAGACGAAGAATTTGACATTCGGTGTTCAGTTAGGTTTTTAATTAGCTCTTAAGATGAAAAAAAGTTTCTTATATAGAATAAATACAGTTGTGCTTGCTGCTGGTATTGTATTCTCTACTTTCTCCTGCGAGGACTTGTTAGAGATTAAGCCAGAAACAGCAATTGATGGTGCAACAGCGCTTAACTCCAAGTCTGCCATTGAGGCAGCGATCAATGCCGCTTATGTTCCTTTGAAGTCTCTTCCGCTTTACGGAAACAGATTGATCACTTTGCCAGAAGCTCTGGCTGACAACGGACGTGCCACAAACAAATCTGGCCGTTTGCTCAACGAGGCTTCTAATATAAGAGGTGTTGCGAATCATTTCACTCACTGGGCTACTTCTTACAATGCTATTCAAAGAATTAACCTTGTTCTTGAGGCAATCCCTGGGTTAGCTGATCCTACCGTTTCTCAGACTGGTAAAGATGCTTACATAGGAGAGTTGAAGTTCTTAAGAGCATTATACCACTTTGACTTGGTGCGTTCTTACGCCTACATCCCAGGTGCGGTAGTAGATGCAAAGAACTTTGGAGGTGTTCCTGTCATTACCCAAACGTTTAAATCAGGACCGGATGCTGCCGCATTCCTGCCAGCAAGAGCCAGCCTTGATGAAACCTACAATGCCATCTATGCAGACTTAGATGAGGCGGTAGCTAAACTGGGTGCATTTGCAAACGCAGGGAAAGCTTCTAAAGTAGCGGCTCAGGCTCTTTACTCTAGAGTGGCACTTTACAGAAGAGATTATCCTAAGGTGATTGAAATGTCTACTGCTGTTATTGATGCAAGAGGCGCTACTTTAACTACTCCTGCTAACTACCTGGCTGGGTGGACTGCTGCCACTAACCCAGAAACTATCTTCCACGTTGCGTTTCAAACCGCAGCCGAAGGAAACGGGGTGAATGAGTCATTACAGACTGCTTTCACAACTCTGGTGACCAGAGGAAACCGCACGCAAACTGGTGGTTTTGGAGACTTAGTGCCAACACCAACCCTTTTGTCTGACCTAGGAATCACTGTTGCAGGTAACGGTACCGCCACTGCTGCAATCACTGCTCGTTCTGAAGATGTTCGTAATCTTCTGTTTGAAGTAGGAACTGCCGGTAGAGGAAACCCATGGGTTGAAGCCACCAAATTCATTGGTAAAAACGGCGCTATCAACTTAGACAACGTTCCTGTGCTGCGCATCTCTGAGATGTACCTGAACCGTGCTGAGGCTTATGCTAATACTGCCGGTGGATTAGTAAACGCGTTAGCTGACGTGAATACCATTAGAACAAACAGAGGCTTACTGCCAAGTGTTGCCGTTGATCAGGCATTGAAAAACGAAATCTTGTTGCAGCGCCGGTTAGAGTTTGCTTTTGAAGGTCATAGGTTCTTTGATCTTAAGCGTTTAGGAATGGACATCTCTAAGCCTGCATTAGGAACTACTGTTGCCTTTACTGAGGACGTGATTCTACCTGCTATCCCAACCATTGATGTGAATGGTAATCCTAATCTGAAGCAAAACAGCGGATATTAACAGAAATTAAAATGAAGAGATTATTATATTTTTTTGCTTTTGCTACACTATTGCTTAACTCCTGCATAGAGAACGATGAGGTTCTATGGGAAAAAAGCATGGTGGAGTTTGATGCTGCGGCATACAACGCTAAATCTACAGTAGACAAAGTAGTTAAAGATTACACGCTGTTGCTGCGCAGACCACAGTACGGAAGAAGTGTCTTGACTTCTGCTACTACCAGCTTTGCGGCAGATACGGTAATCACCAGAACCTGGGCAGCTACCAACGGCATGTTCAGACTGCGGGTGAACTTAGTAGGAGCCCAGAGAAGCGAAGCCCAGACGGTGTCTTATGTGGTAGTTCAGGATGAAACTACTGCTGTGCAAGGAACCCATTATGGCCCGTTATCTGGTACTGTTACCATCCCTGCTAACTCTAGCTTCGGGTATGTGGAGATTCCGATCCTGAACCCAGGACCGGCCACTGGCACTGCTCCAACTGCAGTACGCCTTGTGCTTGAACTCCGCGGAAACGAAGTGCTGATGCCAAGTCCTAACTATGATCGCATAGGCATTAACATTAGCCAATTGTAATTCATAAGAAATTAGATTATAAAAAAGCCCCGGAATATATTCCGGGGCTTTTTTGCTTTTGATAACATGTTAATTGGGAATTTTATTTTCTCCTATTTTTATAAATTACTGATGGGTAATAACTTATGTGTTTTTTATTAAAGGAAAAAAAAGCATTTTCCTTATTTATTTAAGTTAAAAGGCCTAAGCCACTATTCTAATATTTAGAAGATTGGTAAAGGCAGAAGCTTTGGCTGAAGTTTTTACGGATTAATAGCTTCTTATAATGCACTCTTTCATATCTTCTACTATACCCCACCTTGTATTGCAGACAGAGGTGCTCTAAACCCGTATCATTTATAATCCACACTTGCATTAGAGATTTCTGCCATAGTGGTTGAAGAGGAAGTAAGTAATTTTTAAGCCATTCATCATTTCAAAGCTATTCTTGGCTTGCCTTTAATTATTGCAGTGTCCTAGGTTACCTCAGTTTCAGGACTGATGCTATTTTACTCAATTTCCAGCAAAACGGCCCTTAAACACCCATTTTAAAGGTTATGCATAGGTAAGGAAGGCTTTCTGTATAAAGGCTCTGTCTGTTTTGGCAGGGCCTTGGCCGTCTGAACGAGTCAATGTTTATGCCTAAGCCGCGCTGTGATCAGGGTTTGCTCATAAAAACTTCTGGGGTTTTACTTCTAAAATACTAGAGAGCCCCAGCCGGACACTATTATATATAGTGTGAGAAATAGGGCACTCCAAAACTTAAAGATCTATTTGCAGGCTTACGCATAATTTATTAAGGGGTGCTTTTGAGCCCCTTCCATATGACCTTTCAGAAAAAAAATATTTGAAAATTATTTATAGTAACTCAGAGAAAAATAGATTAAGACTTTGTTAAAGATATCTGGCGTCTAAATGATATTATTTAAAAGTTGTAGGTGCAAAGCAGGCGAATTTATAAAATCAAGAAAAGCCCTGATTATTCCTTTGCTTAAACAGGGTTAAGTAGCTGCTAAATGGGTGGAAACTAGTGAAAAATAGAATGTTAAGAATTTGTTAAAGTATCTAATAAGTATATATTTGGTTATCAAACAAAATCATATCTCTACAAACAAACCAAAAAACACATGAAGAAAACACTACTCTTTAGTTTAGTGTTTATGCTGACGCTTCTTACCCAAGCGTGGGCACAAACACGAACTGTAACAGGACGAGTGACTGACGCGCAAACAGGTGAGGGAATGCCTGGCGTAACAGTTCAACTCAAAGGGAGCAGCACAGCCTCTCCAACGGATGTGAACGGTTCCTACACTATTAATGTGCCCAGTTCAGGCGGTACCCTGGTGTTCTCCTTTATTGGGTATTCAAGCCAGGAAATTGTGCTTGGGGCATCTTCAACGGTAAACGCCCGTTTAGCCACTGACTCCCGTGCAATCTCTGAAGTGGTAGTAACCGGCTACGGTGCTCCGCAGGAAAAAAGAGAAGTAACTGGTGCTATCACTTCTATTAAAGGTGCGGCTATTGAAAGTTTGCCAACTCAAACCTTTGACAGAGCCATGCAAGGCCGCTTAGCTGGTGTGCGGGTTACTTCTCAAAGTGGTCAGCCTGGTGGTGGAATTAGCGTTAACATTAGAGGTGCTGCTACTATCAACGGTTCCACACAACCTTTGTACGTAGTAGATGGGGTTCAAATAAGCCCAGGTGGTGCTTCTTCCCAGACTTCCGCTAACGTGCTTTCTTCCATTAACCCGGCAGATATTGAAACCATTGAAGTGTTGAAAGATGCAGCAAGTGCGTCAATCTACGGTTCTCAGGCAGCTAATGGGGTTGTGATCATTACCACTAAAAGAGGAAAGTCTGGCAAGACCCGAATTAAGGTTTCTGGCCAGTATGGGGTTAATGAAATGTATAACCCTTATGAGGTCTTGGATGCTTCATGGTATTATGCTTTGAAACAAGAAGCTTACGTTAATCAATATCTGCGTAGAGGTTTCACACGTGAGGAAGGTCTAGCCGCAGCTGCTGCAGCTGTTTTCCCTGGTGGAGTGCCAACTTCTATTCCTTCTACGGATTGGTATGACGCCATCTCCCAAAAAGGCAAAGTACAGCAGTATGATCTTTCTGCCAGTGGTGGTGATGAAAAGACCAGATTCTTTATTTCGGGCTCTTTTAACAAAACAGAGGGTACTATCATCAATTCTGATTTTACCCGTGGTACAGTAAGAGCAAACATTGACCACAAACTGTCAAATAAGTTTTCCTTAGAAACCACTTTAGGTCTGACTGGTTCAAAATCTAAAGGTCCTACAACTAACGTTGGGTTCTTTACCAACACTCCGTTCACAGGTGCTTTGTTCATCCCGCCTTATAACAGTGTTTATAACGAAGATGGAACCTTCAATAAAAACATCCGGAACGCTTACAACCTGAACATTGTGCAGTCTCTGTATGAAGAGGACAGGATGACCGACATTGCTCAGACCGTAAGTAATATGGCCATCAATTATGACATTGTACCTGGTTTGCGTTTCCGGGCTTTTGCAGGGATAGATTTCTCAGATGCCAAGAACCGAAACTACAGACCAACTTCTCTGCCTATCTATGCTCCAACGGGTACCGCCAATGAGTCTTTTGACAGAAGAATAAACTGGACTACCAGCCATACCTTAAACTTCAACAAGAAATTTGCTGAGGTACACAATGTGGGCGCTTTGGGAGGTTTTGAGTATCGTCAAGTAGACAACACTACGTTGAGCTCTGGTGGATCTGGTTTTGCCAGTCCTTTGTTTAGATTGCTCAGCAGCGCAGCCACGCCTACTTCTGTTGGTTCTGTCTTTGGAGGTTACAAAGTGGCCAGCTTCTTTGGTAATTTCAAATACGACTATAAGTCAAAGTACCTGGCTTCTGCCACCCTGCGTTATGACGGGTCTTCCAGATTCGGTGCTAACAACAAATGGGGTCTGTTCTACGGACTATCTGCCGGATGGCGTATTTCAGGTGAGGAATTCATGCAAGATCTTGCCTTCGTAAATGACTTGAAACTGAGAGCGAGTTACGGGGTAGTAGGTTCTCAGCCTACTGGTGATTTCACCTCCCTTGGTCTGTTTGGCAACGGCGGCCAGTACAATGATCAGCCAGGAATTCGTCCTACCCAATTGGCGAATGCTGATTTTGGATGGGAAAGCTCCAAGCAGGTGAACTTAGGGTTAGACTTCTCGGTGGCTAACAACAGAGTCTCTGGTTCATTCGATATCTACAGAAAAAACACCACTGACCTGATCTTGTCAAGACAGTTACCATCTGATGCGTTTCCGGCTGGTATCACAGAAAATGGCGGTGAAATAGAGCAAAAGGGGATTGATTTTGAGATCACTACTATCAACGTAGATGCAGGTGATTTCAGATGGTCTACTACTTTCAATATTGGTTTAACTGAAAACAAGCTCCTCTCTTTGAACGTGGGAGACCGTATAGGAAACACCTATGTAGTAGGCAAACCGCTTTACCTGATGTACACTTACAAATGGGCAGGGGTTAACCCAGCAGATGGCCGTCCTATGTTCTATGACAGAAACGGAAACATTACCTATAGCCCAACTACTGCAGACCAGGACTTTGTAGGCGACCAGAACGCAGATGCCTTTGGTGGTGCCGGAACAACCTTGTCTTACAAAGGTTTGTCATTGGATGTGTTATTTCAGTATGAGTATGGCAGAGACGGGTTCATCCAAACCGGTCAGGTATTGGAGCAGGCAGGATCTGCAAATGAAAACCAGGCTACTTCACAGTTAAGCAGATGGATTAGACCCGGTCATATGACTTGGGTACCTCGTCCGTACGAAGGTGAACTTGAGCCAGGCGGATTCTATCATTCTGATTTCTCAAACAGATTTATTGAGGAAGGATCTTACATCCGTTTGAAGCAAGTAACCCTAAGCTATAAAGTGCCAACAGCACTTTCTGAACGCATCCGTATCCCGTCCATAAGCATGTTCGTGCAGGGCTTGAACTTGGCTACCTTCACAAATTACCGGGGCGATGATCCAGAGAATACAGGCCAGAACCTGAACGCCTATCCTAATCCAAGAACCATCACTGGCGGTATATCTGTAGAATTTTAATCATTGATTCAAAATGAGAAATAAAATAATAGCATTATCAATATTGGCGAGCTTTGCTGTTTCATCTTGTGATGATTTAGTACAAGTGGAGCCACAAAACTCTGTCTCAACAGGGGTTGCTCTTTCAGATGTGAACAGTTACCAGGCGGTGCTTACCTCTGTTTATGACCGTCTTCAAAGCTTCAACTACTGGGGGCGCGATTTCGCCCTTTTAGGAGATGCTTTGAGTGATAATATATTCACTGCCTCTACCTTGGCCGGTGGTCGTTATGTAACGGCCAACGTGAACGGTAGAGGAGCGCACTACGGTATTTGGGGCACGGCTTATGCTGCCATCAATGAGTTGAATACAGTTATTTCTACCATTGACGGGTTAACTGTTCCCACCTCTCAAGTAGGTGCCAGAGACCAGGTGAAGGCAGAAGCTTATGCGTTACGCGCTATGATCTATTTTGATTTGGCTCGTGTGTATGGGTATGAGCCTACTAACATTCCTACAACGGGACAAGGAGCAGGGTTCAACAAAAGTGTTATCCTGCGTATTACCCCTACTACAGATGCAAGCCAAGCTGATTTTAGAGCTAGAGCGACCATAGATCAGGTATATGCTCAGATTGAGTCTGACTTCAAAGCTAGTTTCCCATTGTTTGAGTCGGCTTTCGCGGCGACAAAAACAGCGCCTAGTAAATACAAAATGAATATTGGCGCAGCCCACGCTTTATTAGGAAAAGTGTATCTGTATGCTGGAAAGTATGCTGAGGCGGTCACTGAGTTTGATGCTGCCATGGCTACCTCTGTTGCTTCTTTGGCCAACTCCTACACCGATATTTTGGCTCCTGGAAGTGTTGAATCCTACTTTGAACTACGGTTTGTGGCTGCCACTGAAATGGCGGGTGTAACTGGCGGTAATGAGTCTCTGTTCTCTTACACGAACAATACCCTTAACAATCCCTTAGGATTGAGTACCTTTGGCGGGCAAACTGCTTCTGCTGAATTACAGGCCTTGTTTACTCCTGAAGACACCCGTTGGGGCGTAGAGGACGGCCGCTCTTATACCGCAGCAGGGTTTACCTGGGGTTATAAGTACACCTCTTCAAACGGTACTTTCACAGATAATCCTAAAATCATCAGATATGCAGATGTGCTCCTGATGAAGGCAGAGGCCCTGGCCATGCAAGGACAGTATGCGCCTGCCGCCACCTTGGTTGATCAACTAAGAGCCAAACGCATCACAGGCACACCAACCGCTTCTCCTACAGATGCTACTATCATTAACTTTATTAAAGATGAGAGAAGAAGAGAGCTGTACTTTGAAGGACACAGATGGTTTGATTTAAAACGTTACGGAGAAGGTATTGCCAAACCTTCCCTCACGGGAGTAGGTACTATTCCGGCAACAGACTTCAGAATTCTAGCTCAGATACCTACTGGTGAGGTTCAATTAAGCCCTGCTGTAGGTGATGATCCTTCTGTTAAACTTTTAGAGCAAAACCCTGGCTATTAATGACATCCTTTATGAAAATCTCATTTAAACATATTTTCTTGCTTTTAGCTTCTGGGGTTGTGTTCTCCAGTTGTCTGCCAGATCCGGCTGAGAAAGCCTTAGTATATAACGGTCCTACTGTTGTGGAATTTAAAAACCATACCCTGGGAATGGTTGCCTCTTCAGCGACTGCGGCACATGGGCTGGATTTCAGAGGAATTCTTTCCAACACCGGAAATGGGCAGACAGACTCTTCAAGAGTTATTTCTTTGATGGGGTATACTATTCCTGCTACATCAACGGCTCCCCGGAGAGACATAAGTGCACGTACCGTTGACACCGTTTATGTGCAGTTAGTTGGTCCGCAAAGAAGTACGACTACCGAAGTAAAATTCGAGGTTTTTCCTGCTCCTAACGCTGCCGGTACAATTACTGGTGCCGTAGAAGGTACTGATTACACTCTGGAAGGAGGTAACAGCAACAAGGTGGTGACAATACCTGCAAATTCATCTGTAGGGTATATCTACCTCAGAGGGAATGCTGCCAGCTTTACTGGTAGAGAGAAAAAGAGAGTTGGATTACGGTTGCTTGGAGCCCCAGATGCGTCTCCAAACCCCAACTATGATGCTTTCTATGTGACCATGACCCTTACCAACTAGAAGTAAATAGCTCTTTGAAAAAAGCTGCCCCTTGGGGCAGCTTTTTTTATTATAGGTTAGGCCTAAACCACCCTGGAAGCCTAGAAAGTCCTAAACTTTGACCTAAATTGTCATGGCAAAAAGTGCACATAGAGAAATTAGCATGATCAGAAATCTGAATAGAATTTTAACGCTGTCGGCCTTTGGCGGAGTCCTTTTCGTTTCTGGGGCGTTTTTCGGGAAACAGGCCCAATTAGAGAAGATTACGGTACCTATGGTGCAGAGTGCCCAGCAGTTGCTCGGTCTCAACTTTAAGCCCGCGCAGCTGGATACCGCGTTGGCAGAGCTAACTGATTTAAGGAAAAGCTATGGCAGGTTAAGGGAAGCCAAACTGGACAACAGCGTGCCTCCGGCCCTTATGTTCAACCCTTTGCCAGTTGGGTTTAGGTTTGAGAAGGAGTCAAAAGCCTTCAAGGCCTCGGACGCTGGGAAGGTGAGCCTGCCGGCCAATCAGGAGGATCTGGCGTTCTACACGGTACGGGAATTGGCTGAGCTGGTGCGCACGAAGAAAATCTCATCGGTGGAGCTGACCAGGTTCTTTTTGGCCCGATTAAAGAAATACGACACTAAACTGCACTGCGTCACCTCTCTTACTGAGGAACTGGCCCTTCAGCAGGCCCAGCTGGCCGATGCCGAGATCAAAGCCGGTAAGTACAAAGGTCTACTGCACGGCATCCCGTATGGGGTGAAAGATCTGCTGAGCACCAAAGGCTATAAAACCACGTGGGGCTCGGTGCCCTACAAAGATCAGGTCATAGACGAAGATGCCACCGTGGTGCAGAGGCTGCACGAGGCCGGGGCGGTGCTCGTAGCCAAAACCACTTTAGGCGAGCTGGCCATGGGCGATGTGTGGTACGGCGGCAAGACCAGGACCCCCTGGGACCTGAACCGTGGCTCCAGCGGCTCCTCGGCGGGATCGGCGTCTGCGGTGGCAGCGGGGCTGCTTCCCTTCGCCATAGGTACCGAGACTCTGGGTTCCATCGTGTCACCGTCCACCGCCTGCGGTACCACGGGCCTGAGACCTACGTACGGACGGGTGAGCCGCCACGGCGCCATGGCGTTGAGCTGGTCCATGGATAAGATCGGGCCTATTGCCAGATCGGTGGAGGACTGCGCTATCGTCTTCAATGCCATCTGCGGACCAGACGGCAAAGACCAGTCGGTGTATGAGGCGCCTTTCAACTATTCGCCTAGCATCAATGTGAAGAAACTGCGCATCGGGTACCTCAAGAACGATTTTGGCAAAGACTATCCGTTCAAAGCCCAGGACCAGGCCACGCTGGAGGCACTGAGAAAAGCAGGGCACGAGCTTATCCCTATGGACCTGCCCAAGCTGCCGGTGAACGATCTGGTGATGACCATCTCGGTGGAGGGCGCGGCCGCATTTGAGCAGATCACCCTGAACGGGAAAGTAGACCAGATGGTGAACCAGGACCGAAACGCCTGGCCCAACACTTTCCGCAGCGCCCGATTTATCCCGGCGGTGGAGTACCTGCAGGCACAGCGGGTCCGCTACCAACTGGTGCAGGAAATGGATAAGCTAATGCAGAAAGTAGACGTGTACGTGTCTCCGTCCTTTGCCAGCAGCAACTTGGTGGTCACCAACCTGACGGGGCATCCGTGCGTGGTGATCCCCAACGGCTTCACGAACCAAACCCGTCCCACCACCATCACTTTCATCGGGAAGTTGTTTGGCGAGGCGGAATTGCTGGCCTTCGTGAAGGAGTACCAGGACAAAACCGATTTCCACAAGAAGCATCCTTCCATCGCATTGTAGAAGTTTCGACCCAATCCCATAAAGTGTCTCAGGCTATTTTTGCTTTGTTTCGTGAAAAAGAAGGCAAAAACAGTTTGTGGCAAGCTTCGGATTGCAGGAGGTTTGTCGCCTTCTGGGGACGTTTCCGATTTTAACCCATTTTCCAGAAAACAAGCTGAAAATGCACACTTTCACTAAATCCCTTGTAGTAGGGACCCTAACTTTATTTTCATTCCTACAGAGCCAGGCCCAGACCAAGCCTACGCTAACTGTGGATAAAATCATGCAAGACCCGGCTCAGTGGATCGGGACCTCGCCCAGCAGTGTCTACTGGTCAGATAACGGCAAGCAGGTCTACTTCCAGTGGAATCCTGAGAAAGCCCGGCGCGACTCGCTGTACACGGTGCAGGCGGGCAGCAAGAAAGTGAGCAAAGTATCGGCGGCGGACCGGAAAAAGCTGTTCACGCCGGGTGGCGTCTTTAACCAGAAGCGCACCATGCGGCTGTATGAGCGTGGCGGCGACCTTTTCCTGGTGAACGTGAAGGACGGCAAACTGCGCCAGCTCACCAAAACTGTGGAGCGGGAGTCATCGCCGGCGTTTGCCTATGATGAGCAGGAAATCACCTACGTGAAAGATGGTAATCTCTACGCCTGGAATTTAGGTAACGGTCAAACCCGGCAACTCACCGATTTCAGGAAAGGCAGAAAGCCCGTGGACCCCGAGCTGGTAAAAGACAAGCAGGACCGTTTCCTGCAGGCGCAGCAAACAGAACTGTTGCATATCATCCAGAAACGGGAAGAAGAACGTCGGCAGCAGCGTCTGGCGCAGAAAGAAACCGCCAGGAACCGGCCCAAAGAGATTTACATCGAGGATAAATCGGTGGACAATATCATTCTGAGCCCCGATGAGCGGTTTATCACCTATCGTATGGTAACTAGGCCAGCGAACGGCAAAATAGCGCAGGTTCCCAACTATGTGACGGCATCGGGCTACACCGAGGAGATTCCCACCCGCACCAAGGTTGGCGATGACCAGGCCACGTATGAACTGGGGCTCTATGACACGCGGCTGGATACCACTTACCTGGTTTCCTTCAAATCGCTGCCTGGCATCCAGGACAAACCCGCTTACCTCAAAGACCAAAAACAGTCTAAAGCTGATTCTGCGCGCACTGCCTCCGAGGTAAGAAAGGTTATGATGTTTGGACCTTATTATTCACCGGATGGCAAGAAAGCGGTGCTGGTGGCCAGATCACATGACAACAAAGACCGCTGGATCATGGCCTTTGACCCGACTACCCGTGCCATCAAAGTGCTGGACCGCCTGCACGACGAGGCCTGGATCAACGGCTATGGCGCTGGCGAGATAGGCTGGTTGCCCGATAGCGAGAACGTGTGGTTCTTGTCTGAGGAAAGCGGTTATGCCCACCTGTACACGGTCAACGCCACCTCAGGAAAGAAAGCTGCCCTTACCAACGGTAAATTTGAGGTGCTCAACCTGCAGATGTCCCAGGATAAAAAGTACTGGTATCTCACCACAAACCAGGTGCACCCGGGGGAGCAGCATTTCTACCGGATGCCTCTGAAAGGCGGCAAAATGGAGCAGATCACACGCATGACGGGCGCCCATGAGGTAACCATGTCCCCGGACGAAAAGAACCTGGCCATCCGCTATTCCTACTCCAACAAGCCCTGGGAGCTGTACCTCATGGAGAACAAGCCCGGCGCCAAACCGGTGCAGATCACCAAATCTACTACGGCGGAGTTCAACGCCTATCCTTGGCGAGAGCCGGAGGTGATCACCTTCAAAGCCTCGGACGGGGCCGATGTCCATGCCAGGTTGTACAAGCCGGAGAACGCGAATGCCAGCGGTCCGGCGGTGATCTTTGTGCACGGCGCGGGGTACCTGCAGAACGCCCATAAATGGTGGAGCACTTACTTTAGAGAATACATGTTCCACAACCTGTTGGTAGACAAAGGCTATACCGTACTGGATATTGACTATCGTGGCAGCGCGGGCTACGGTCGGGACTGGCGAACGGGCATCTATCGGCACATGGGAGGCAAAGACCTCAGCGACCACGTAGATGGCGCCAAGATGCTGGTGGAGAAATACAAAGTGAATCCTAAACGCATAGGTATCTACGGCGGTTCTTACGGCGGTTTCATCACGCTCATGGCCATGTTTACCCAGCCCGATGTTTTCGCCGCGGGCGCTGCCCTGCGGTCCGTAACGGACTGGGCCCACTACAACCACGGCTATACCTCCAACATTTTGAACGAACCGCAGAATGACAGCCTAGCCTACGTGCGCAGTTCGCCCATCTACTTCGCCGAAGGCCTGAAAGGTGCCCTCCTTATGTGCCACGGAATGGTAGACACCAACGTGCATTTCCAGGACATCGTGCGGCTGTCGCAGCGCCTGATTGAGCTGAAGAAGGAGAATTGGGAGTTGGCCGTTTATCCAATAGAAGACCATGGGTTCGTGGAGCCAAGCAGCTGGACCGATGAGTACAAGCGTATTCTGAAGCTGTTTGAAACCAATTTAAACCAATCGGCCCCGAAATAGAATCTGAACTTAAAACAGGAAAGCCAGCCTCCATGGAGGCTGGCTTTCCTGTTTTATAGGGCTTTTTGAAAAATATAGCCTAAAAACGTCTGGTGAGTGCCACGCCCTGCAGAGACTGGCCAGGGAGCTGCTCGGTGGCCGGCACCAATCGCCAGCTGGTTTCCCGGCTTCTCTTATGAAGTTCCGGTACCAGAATACCAATTCCCGCCCCAACGGCGTAACCCACCAGGTTATCGCTGAGGAAATGTTTGCCAGCCTTTAGCCGCAGATAGCCAACTGTAGCTGGGTAAGCCGCCGCTACTCCCCACACCACCGGCCGCCAGGGAGAATCTGGGTGCAGGTCATGAAAGACCTTGGCGGTGAAAAAGGCAACGCTGGCCGTGGCCGCCGTGTGGCCTGCGAAAAAGGAGTTCTCAGCGTACTTGTGCAGGCGTTCCTCCAGCGGTGCATCGGTGGCATAGACGTTGGGTCTTTTCCGGTTAGTGAGTCCGGCAGTCAGCGCGTACACTCCTCCGGCCAAGGAAACTGTCTCGGCGTAGAGAAAGAAGATGTCTTTGGCGTGTGGGCCTGCTTCTTTATCCGCCAAGAAAAGTAATGGCACAAAGTAGGAGGTGTAGAAGAAGATATCGCTGGCGTCTTTGGCTTTCTTGCTGTAATTGCCCGCAGCCCACCGGTCAAACTTGTTTACCTGGCTTTTGTCAATGTTCCTCAGGTCTTCCTCGGTAAGCTGTTTCTTGTTGGTGAGCAGCATGGAGCCGGTCACAGCCATGGTTACGCCGCCGGCGGTGATGAAGCCATCGCGGAGCAGGTCTGTGTGGTACAAACGTTCCTGGCTTTGGGCTCGCACCGGGCCGGCCACAAACTGCAGCAGCACCAACAATACCAACACGTACCGATATGGAAGAAGCAGGCGTTTCATCAGAATTTATATTGCAGGCTTACTCCGTCAAGATTCTGGCCAAGTACCGGGATCACGCTGGGCGAGATGGAGAGTCCGCTGTTTTTCTTGTGCAGCTGCGGCACCAGAATACCTACGGCTGCGCCTACTCCGTAACCTACCAGGTTATCGCTGAGGAAGTGCTTTCCGGCCTCCAGACGCAGGTAACCTACTGCAGCGGGTACAAGGGCCGCGCCAGCCCATACAAACGGACGCGCGGGAGAATCTGGGTTATAGTCATGGAAAACCTTGGCGGTGAAGAAGGAGATGGTAGACACTGCCGCCGTATGCCCGGCAAAGAAAGAGTTCTGGGAGTTGGCGCGGGTCTTCTGACCCATTTCCACCTCGGGGCTATACGTCAAAGGCCGGGCCCTGGGAAATGCGGCGGAGCTCATGGTGAAAATGGTTCCTGTGATGGACATGGTCTCTACATACAATGCCAACAGTTGACCCGTGTTGTTATTGATCTTGGAGTCAAACAGCAATAGCCCAGGGGCTGCCAGAGAGCCATACAGCATGAAGTCACTTACCTTTTTAGCGCTTTCGCTATGGTTTCCGGCCGAGAAGCGGTCAAAGCTGTTGACATCGCTCTTCCGCAGGTTCATGGCTTCTGCCTCGGTGAAAGGCTCTTTCTGCTGCATCAGGTAAAGACCTAATCCGCTTAAGCCCATGCCAACGGCGGTAACGGGGGCATCTACCTTGAAGGAGGTATTATAGGGTGATTCTGATTGGGCAAAAGTCTGGGTAAAAGTTAAAATGCTTATGATAAGTGTAAACAGGTTCCTTTTCATAGTTGGGGAAGGTAGGTTTGGATTAAAAGATGTTTTTGAAACGGGAGGAGGTATAAAAGGTTTCTGCCCTGCAAAACGGAGCCGGCCAGAGTGAGAAAACTCGTTTTGGGGCCGTTTTCTTTAAACCAAAGCAAAAGCAGAAATGGGTACCGGAATAAGGAGACTTACAGAAGAAATTGGAGACAGAACCCCGCATTTAAGAAGCAAGGTTTTTGCATCTTCGGCAATTAAGCTAAATTTGCCTCTTGCGGACCAAGTGCCTGATGCGTTTTTCATAAAACCTCGGAGGTGACCGCCTTGTCATAGAAATTATACCTTAGAGAATGCCTTATCTTTTTACATCTGAGTCGGTATCGGAAGGACATCCGGATAAAGTAGCCGATCAAATCTCTGACGCTCTGTTAGATGAGTTCCTGAAACAAGATCCTCAGTCCAAAGTAGCCTGCGAAACCCTGGTAACTACCGGTCTGGTGGTGCTGAGCGGCGAGGTGAAATCAGACGCTTACGTTGACGTGCAGAAAGTAGCTCGCGAGGTGATCCGCCGCATTGGGTATACCAAGTCAGAGTATAAGTTTGATGCCGAGGCCTGCGGGGTGATCTCTACCATCCATGAGCAGTCCGGCGATATCAACCAGGGCGTTGAGCGCGAGAACCCAGAAGATCAGGGTGCCGGTGACCAGGGCATGATGTTTGGGTACGCCACAAATGAAACCGACAGCTATATGCCATTGGCCCTGGAGATCTCTCACTTGCTCCTGAAAGAATTGGCCGCTGTGCGGAAAGAAGGCAAAGAAATGACCTACCTGCGCCCCGATGCCAAGTCTCAGGTGACCATCCGCTACTCAGACAACCACGTGCCGGAGAAAATTGACACTGTGGTGATCTCTACCCAGCACGATGAGTTTGAAAGCTCGGACGCCTCTGATAGAACTGCCTCTAAGCAGGCTGAGGAGAAGATGGTGGCCAGGATCAAAGAAGATGTGCTGAATATTCTGTTGCCAAGGGTAAAGAGCCATTTGCCGCAACGTACCGTTGATTTATTCACGGATGACATTACCTACCACATCAACCCAACCGGGAAATTCGTGATTGGTGGTCCGCACGGCGATACCGGCTTAACAGGCCGTAAGATCATCGTGGATACCTATGGGGGCAAAGGCGCCCACGGCGGAGGGGCATTCTCCGGAAAAGATTCCTCTAAAGTAGACCGTTCTGCTGCTTACGCAGCCCGCCACATTGCCAAGAACCTGGTAGCCGCCGGGGTGGCTGACCAAGTACTGGTACAGGTAGCCTACGCGATTGGGGTAGCTGAGCCGGTTGGCTTATATGTGACCACCTACGGTACCACCAAAGTAAAAGGCGCCAATGGCGAGGTAATGACGGACGGCGAGATCGCCAACAAAGTGAATGAGTTGTTTGAGATGCGTCCTTATGATATTGTGAAGCGTTTCGGGCTGCAGAACCCTATTTTCTCAGAAACCGCCGCTTACGGTCACATGGGGCGCGAGTCTGGCTTGAAGCAGGTGACTTATCAGGTGAACGGTAAAGCCGAGACCAGAGAGTTCGAGACTTTCACCTGGGAGAAGCTGGACTACGTAGATAAAATCAAAGCTGCCTTCAATTTATAAGATTGCGTTTAGCACCTGTTTTAACGAAAAGAGCCCCAAAGTGGGGCTCTTTTTTTTTATAGGGTGTCTTTATCTTAATGGGTGGCTAACTTGTCTTTGTACCTGATGAGTTGCTTTTTGAGGTCCTCTACGGCTTTGTCTGTGGCAGTTTCAAAAGTGCCGGCCTCTTCTGAGCAGTACAGGGTAGCGCCAGGAACGAAGATTTTTACCTCCACCAGTTTATTATCATGAGACTCTGGCTTCTGCACACGCAGGGCCACTTCGCCGCTTACTATTCTGTCAAAAAAGGTATCTAACTTGTCTAATTTTCTCTGAAGGAAATCTAACAGACTTTGGTCTGCGGTGAAGTGTACAGATCGGATTTGCAGTTTCATAGTTTACTTCTTTAGGGTGTTACGAATTAAGCCTTTGGATGAGCCTTCTCAAAGACGGCTTTGAGCTTCTCAATTGAGTTGTGGGTATAGACCTGCGTGGCCGCCAGGCTGGCATGGCCCAACAAATCTTTAATGGCGCCCAAATCTGCCCCTCGGTTAAGTAGATGGGTGGCAAAGGAGTGACGGAGCACGTGCGGACTGTTTTTAATAGCAGTAGACACAGAACTCATGTACTTTTTCACCACCCGGTATACATACTTGGGGTAGAGGGGCGCTTCTTTATCCGTAACGAAGAGAAAAGGAGAATTGTTTTTGGGAAAAGTAGCCCGCCGTTCCTGCAAATAAACGGTGAGAGCCTGGACCAGAGAGGGGTTCAGGGGCAATATTCGTTCCTTGTTGCCTTTGCCCAAAACCTTCAAAGTGCTGGAGGAGAGATTAATATCTTCTAGTTTGAGGTTGGTCAGCTCGGCCAGGCGCATGCCGGTGCCATAAAGCAATTCAAGGATGAGTTTTTCCCGCTGGCCCTTAAAATCAGGTGAGAATTTGCTTTGGTCCAGTAATTGGGTAAAGGCATCCTCCGGGATGAAGGCCGGGAGTTTCTTGGCTAATTTTGGGGCTTTTATACGAACCGTGGGATTCACATCCAAAACGCCGCGCTGTACCAGGAAACGGAAATAGGAGCGGAGAGAGGCAATTTTCCGGTGGATGGTGCGGCTGTCCAGTTCCTTCTGGACCAAAGTTACTACCCAGGACCTGATAATGGCATGGTCTGCCGCCTGAATATCCTCCAGGTCATATACCTCCTGCAGGTATTCTTTGAACTGCTGAAGATCTGTTTGGTACGAGGTAATGGTATGCGGACTGAAGCGCTTCTCGTACTGGAGGTACTTAAAAAATAATTCCATAAATCAGTAAGTAGCCGCTGTGGGGCGGTACGCACTAATTTATGGAATTACCACGTAAATTCTAAAGATAAGGCCTAGTAGTTGTCGTTCGCGAACAACTGTTGCTTATAGATTGCTCTCTCTTTCTGCTTTCTTTTGGCTACAGAAGGCTTTTGGAAGAAAGTTCTGGCACGCAATTGCTTCAATACGCCAGTTCTTTCAAATTTCTTTTTGAATCTTTTTAAGGCTTTGTCTACAGACTCGTTATCCTTTACGTTGATGATGATCATATAAGAGATTGATTTTAAAGTCAATTGTTTTAAGGAGTGCAAAGATATTGACAAATCTATTGACAGTCAATACCTATTCCCTAATTATTTTAATACTGATCTGGAGATAACAAGTTTCTGGATTTCTGAGGTGCCCTCGCCAATGGTGCAGAGCTTGGCATCGCGGTAGTATTTCTCCGCAGGGTAGTCTTTGGTGTATCCGTATCCCCCGAAAATCTGCAAGGCCTCGTTGGCGGCACGTACGCTCACTTCCGAGGCATACAGTTTAGCCATGGCTGATTCCTTGGTCACGTTTTCGCCCCGGTTTTTCATATCAGCGGCCCGGTAGGTCAGTAGGGAAGCGGCCTCAATCTCGGTGGCCATATCTGCCAGTTTGAACGCGATGCCCTGGAATTGAGCAATGGGTTTGTTGAATTGCTGGCGTTCCTTGGCATAAGCCAAAGCCGCTTCGTAGGCTCCCTGGGCAATACCTAAACTCAAAGCCGCAATGGAGATCCGGCCGCCGTCGAGTACTTTCATAGACTGAATAAACCCTTCGCCTACGTCTCCCAGGATATTCTCGTGCGGTACGCGACAATCCTCAAAGATCAACTCAGTGGTCTCTGAGGCACGCATGCCTAACTTATCTTCTTTACGCCCCGCTGAAAAACCTTCGGTTGGTTTCTCTATGACAAAGGCAGTCATCCCATGGGAATCACCCACCTCGCCGGTTCTGGCAATCACTACGGCAATGTTGCTGGATTTACCGTGGGTAATAAAGTTCTTTGCGCCATTAAGCACCCAGTGGTCTCCGTCTCTTACCGCTACTGTGCGCATGTTTCCTGCATCGGATCCGGTGTTAGGCTCCGTTAGTCCCCAGGCGCCAATCCACTCGGCGGTGGCTAGTTTAGGAAGCCATTTACGTTTCTGTTCCTCATTGCCAAACTGCAGGATATGTCCGGTACACAAAGAATTGTGAGCGGCCATGGAAAGGCCAATAGAACCGTCAATCTTGGATAACTCAGCAATGGCAGTCACATACTCCAGGTAGCCGAACCCTGACCCACCGTATTCCTGTGGCACTAGTACGCCCATGAGCCCTAATTCACCCAACTGCTTGAAGACATGGACGGGGAACTCCTGGGATTCATCCCACTTCATCATGTCTGGTTTGATGGACTTTGCGCCAAAATCACGGATCATATCAGCAATCATTTGCTGATTCTCGTTATAGATAAGTTGCATTGGGGTATAGGTTATCCTTTTAGTCTTGTTTTTATAAAAGTAGCACAAAAACTTAATCCTACCTAACGTATGTTAGGGTTTCTAGTTCTAAACTGAGGAATTTGTCACTCTTAAGATTACGTGTGTTCGCAAAGCTGGTGTTTACCCCAAATGAAAATGCCTGCTTTTAGTGTTTGCTAGGATTATATAAACTTTTTTATCAGAAAAAGACTACAAAGTTGATTGGGTGTTTTTGAAGTAGACCTATTCCTTTATGCAAGATTTTGGCGTAGCCATTACTTTTGCCTTACTTTGTGGTTGGCTTTGTCTGTACCTAACCTAAGTGAGGTGCAGATGTTTAATTTGTATTTAAGACTCTTCCTGTATAGGTATGCTTTTTGCTTTCCGCAAACCAATTTTTTATCTCCTTCTTTTGATTGGGATTTCACAACTCAGTTCCTGTAATGTCTATCGGCAGAACGTCATGTTCAGAACAGAGGGTGACGTAAACGCCGATTTGTTGCGGGCTTCTACGGCCGAGGCTGGAAGAAACTATAGGATTCAACCAAATGATGTCCTGAACATCCGGATTTACACGAACAAAGGTGAGATTCTGGTAGACCCTAACAACTTCTTGCGTCAGGAATTAACCCAGACAGGAGGTAGAGGTGGGGGAAACGTGGCAGCCCAACAAAACAACCAGAAGGATCAACAGGAATACACAGTTCTGCCCAATGGCGAGGTTAAAGTTCCTATGATTGGCTTTGTGCCGGTACAGGGTTTGACCGTTTCCCAAGCCGATAGTCTGTTCCAAAGCAGATTTGAAACTTATTATAGAGACACCTATGTTTATTCACAAGTAATCAGTAGAAGGGTGGTGGTGCTTGGTGCCACAGGAGGTAGAGTGGTTCCCCTTTCTAATGAAAATATCAATGTGGTAGAAGTTCTGGCGCTGGCAGGCGGAATCCCGGAAAATGGGAAGGCGCATAATATAAGATTGATACGGGATGTGGCTTCTGGAAAACCTATTGTGCATGTCATAGACCTCTCCACCGTGGCAGGTTTGCAGAGGGCGAGCCTCAAGGTGCAGCCTAATGATGTCATTTACGTGGAACCAGTGCGACGGGTATTTAATGAGTCCCTGCGAGATGTTTTGACAGTAGTAGGGGCTCTTTCAAATGTGCTTACCTCTTATATCGTTATCCGGAATATAATCAATTAAGGTCAAAGTAATTTCATGAGCGTAAAGACAGCCAATGATCTGGATGAACTGGATCATCGTTTGGGGAGTGTTGAGGATGAAGAGGATGACGGAGGAACAAGCATAGATTTTGTTACTCTCCTGCATGTAGTACGGCGCAGCATTCCATGGGTATTACTGCTTGTTATTCTGGGTGCTTCAGCCTCTTATTTATATTTAAGATATACCAAAAAAGTATATGAATCATCCTCCACCATCAAGTTGGATGAGCAGTCTGAAGCGGGTGTGCTTGGGTTAGAGAATAATGGCCTCAAAGTAGAGTCTGGAATTGGAAAGCTTCAAGGAGAGGTTGATCTGATCAAGTCTAATATTGTATTTGAAAGACTGAAGAGAACCATGCCTCTTCAGGTGAGTTACCATGTGGAGGCACGGGTGCTAGATGCAGAGTTGTATAAAGACAGTCCATTTGAAATAGTTTATGACTCTACAAACTTTAACGTGTATGATCAGAAAATATACGTGAAGTTTGACTCCCCCAGTAAATTCGATGTTTATGTAGGCGAAGGAGGAAAACATTCTTCACATCCAGTTGGCGTTCCTTTTGCACTTTCTGGTAGTACCATTACTATCAATGCTCTGCCTTCCTTTACTACTGCCAATGTTGGAGAAACGTATTTCTTTATTGTGCATAGTAATCGTTCTCTCAAAGGTTATATTGATAATAATCTAACCACTGCCATTCTAAATCCTGAGTCTAAAACAATTCAGATTTCATTCAAAGACTTTAATCGGTATAAGGCACACGATATTGTCAATAATATTGACGCTGTTTATCTGCAGCACAAGATTGAGCGAAGCAACCAGGCAAGCAGGCAAACCCTTAATTTCTTAAACGATCAGTTAAAGGACACGGAAGACAGCCTCCGGAAAGCAGAGAATGATATAGAAAGATTTGTAAGACAGACTAAGTCTTATGATATCAAATCCAACCTGCAGGAAGCGCTCGCTCAGGTCCAGGAATTGGAAAAGGAAAAGCTAGAACTCAGGTTTCAATTATCACTACTGAACACTATCCAAGCTAAAGTTCAGAGAAATGAAGATTTGGCCATGGTTGTTTCCGGTCTTCAAGGACAGGAAAATCAGGATCCTGAACTGGCTGAACAGTTAACAGAATTGAGTGATCTGCAGGCGCGCCTTAGAACTGTTAGATTAACCAGTAGAGGCAATACCACCGCCGATAATGCGCTTGAGGAGAAACTGGCTTTTTCGCAAAATAGAATTGCTGGTATCCTAAATAGTAGTAGAGCCCTGGTACAAACGAAGATTCAAAACATTGATAGAACTCAAGGTGAATTGACAGGTAAAATCCTGCAAGCTCCTTCACAGGAAACAGAGCGGGCCAGATTAGAGCGGATTTTTGGTCTGTATGAAAGCTTCTTTACCCAAATCCTGAATAAGAGAGTGGAGTATGGAATTGCGATGGCAGGCACTACTCCGGATTTCCAAATCCTGTCACCTGCTAACCTGCCTGATGAGTCGAGCCCCATCTCTCCCAACAGGCTTATCATCTATGCCATTGGGGTTGCCGGAGGGTTGTTCTTGGGCATTGGCTTAATTGCCACGCGGTATTTGATGCACGATACTGTGACAAACGTTAGAGAATTGGAGCGGAATACATCCATCCCGGTCCTTGGGGTTGTTCCATCTTATGACAAGCAGAAAATGCCGTTCTCCAAGTTGGTGGTGAATCAGAACCCTAAGTCTGCTTTGAGCGAGTCTATTCGATCCATCCGGACTAACCTGGAGTTTATGAGTGCCTCCAAGAAGAAACGGATCATTTCAGTTACGTCGACGATAAGTGGCGAAGGAAAGACCTTTGTGGCGGTGAACTTGAGTGGTATCATTGCCATGTCTGGGTTGAAAGTTGTGGTTCTGGACTTAGATATGCGGAAACCTAAGGTGCATATTGCTTTGGATGGAGACAACAGTAAGGGTATGAGCACGATTCTCATTGACAAGCATACCGTGCTTGAGAGCGTGCAAAATACCTCCATTCCAGACCTGGATTTTATCTCGGCGGGTCCTACACCTCCGAATCCGTCTGAGTTGATTATGGGTAGCCGTTTTGATGCTGTTTTAGAGGAACTGCACCAAATCTATGATATCGTCTTGATTGACAGTCCACCAGTTGGTTTGGTAACAGACGGGGTGTTGATTATGCGCAAGGCAGATGTTCCGCTTTATATTGTGCGGGCCAATTACTCCAAAAAAGCGTTCTTGAAAGGCATTGATAAGCTGGTGCGTACAAACCACCTCTCCAACATGGCCGCTATCTTAAATGATGTAAGCGGGGCCAATATGTACGGTTATGGTTATGGTTACGGGTACGGTTATGGTTACGGGTACGGGCAAGGCTACTATGATGAGGAAGTAAAACCAACATTTGGAAGCAAGTTGAAGTCTATCTTCAAATAGAGATATGTGGGGTAACCTTCGTAAGCTCTGGGGTAAGAGTGAGACTGCTACCTCTTCTTTTGCTGATCTGTTTGCCGATATGCACTCTCATCTACTCCCAGGGTTAGATGACGGTGCTACAACCTTAGACGATTCTTTGCAGCTTCTTGAAGGCCTTTCCGCTTTGGGCTTCAAGAAGCTTTGCATGACGCCCCACATTATGGGCGATTTTTATAAAAATACCCCAGAAACTATAAGGGCTAAGCTACAAGAACTTCAGGAGGCAGCAAATGCTCGGGGCTTTGAGATGGCTCTTTCCTGTGCGGCAGAATATTACCTGGATGAATGGTTTTCCGCTAAACTTGAAAAGGGAGAGGAGCTCCTAACTTTCGGAGGGGACCGTAAGTTCCTTCTGGTTGAGACTTCCTATATGAATGAGCCCTCCCATCTGCGGCAGGTGATTTTTGCAACCCAGGCCGCAGGCTATACCCCAGTCTTGGCACATCCTGAGCGGTACACTTACTTTTATGGGAGAATGGAAGCCCTGCTTTCCTTGAGGGAGACTGGCGTGCTGTTTCAGATTAACACCAATTCATTGACGGGGTATTATTCTAAACAGGCCAAAGAGGTAGCCCGGCAACTCATCAAAAGGAAAGCGGTCGAGTTTCTGGGTACAGATACACACTCTGAGAAACACATTAGGGTACTGGAGCGGGTGGTAAATGAACCTTTGTTCCAGGAAGCGATGAAATTGCCCCTCCTAAATACCACGCTATAACTTTAAGCTGATTATCCTTTTGAAACATGTGCTGGTAACCGGTGGCAGTGGCCTTTTAGGCCATTTTCTTTTGCAGCGTCTGCTGGAAGAAGGCTGTGCGGTTACGGCCATTATCAGGAAAACTGCCTCAGAAATAAAACATCCTCACTTGAAATGGGTGGAGGGAGATATCTTGGACCCTTTGTTTCTGCGGTCTTTGTTGCAGCAGGTAGAGGAAGTGTACCATTGCGCAGGTTTTGTCTCCTATGCCCCGCAGGATGCCGGGCTGCTGCAACAGATAAACGTAGACGGGACCGCCAACATAGTGGATGCCTGCTTAGCAGCCCCGGGAGTGAGGCTATGTCATGTTAGTTCTATTGCGGCCATTAACCGGAAAAAGGGCGAGAAACTCATTCATGAAGACATGAAATGGGATCCGGCGGTAGAGAGGTCAGTATATGCGTTTACCAAACATTTCGCTGAGATGGAGGTCTGGCGAGGAATCTCCGAAGGCCTTCAGGCAGTAATCGTGAATCCTTCCGTCATCCTAGGCCCTGGTGATTTGTCGCGGAGCAGTACCCAACTTTTCAAATATATTTCTGATGAGCGTGCCTTCTATACCCAAGGGTATGCTAACTTCGTAGATGTTCGGGATTTAGTAGAATGCATGTGGCGGTTAATGAACGGAAACCACTGGGGCGAACGTTTTATCATCAACGGACACCAGGCTTCTTATCACGATTTCTTCCAGGCGGTGGCATCATTGATGGGGAAAAAAGCCCCTAGCATGAAAGTGCCTTCCTGGGTAGCGGAGATAGTCTGGCGGGTAGAAAGCGTGCGTGGAAAATTGACAGGCACAAAACCATTGATTACCAAAGAAACTGCCCGGATGGCAAAAGAGGAACACTTTTATTCTAATTCAAAAATAAAGGCGGCAACTGGAATTACGTTCCGTCCGTTGCAAGATACCTTGCGTTGGAGTTGTGAGGAGCTTGCAAAAGCAGGAGTCGTCTAGCACAATCCAGATAGGGTAGAGGTGTTGTATTGAGAAGGGCCATGACCATGGCCCATGTTGAGATTTACTTGTAGATGAACGATAATTTTGAAGATTTCTCCAGCGAAGACCTGGACCTGGTAAAAAGGTTCGAAAACATGCTGGAGTCTAATACTACTGTATTCTTTGATCTCTCAGATTATGAGAGTATCATAGATTACTATGCTAATAGCTTTAACTACAGCCAGGCTTTGAAAGCCTGTGATGTGGGTATTACGCAGTATCCTTTCTCCACGGAATTGCTCATTGACAAGGCGCAGGTGCTGGCCATGTTAGGCGCGTTTGATGAGGCTTTGAACTTAGTGGAGGAAGTAGCCCAGATGGAGCCTGACAATGAGGATATTCCTTTGACTAAAGGAATTATTTTCAACCAGAAGGGAGATTTCGCGCTGGCCATTGACTATTTCAAGCAGGCCGTAGACCAATCTGAGGTAAAGGATGACATCTATTTCAATATAGGTCTCTCTTACCAGAGCTGGGGCAAGTTCAAGGCGGCCATGAAGTACTACAAGAAGAGCCTGCTCCTGAACATGGAGAATGAACTGGCCTTGCAGGAACTGTTGTATTGCCTGGAGATCACCGGCGAGGGAGAGGACGTCATCAACTTCTTCCAGGGATTCGTGGATGAAGATCCGTATTCTGCCATGGCCTGGTTTAACCTGGGTTTGGCGCAGAGCAGGCTGGGAAACCATGAAAAAGCCGTAGGCGCCTATGAGTATGCGACGCTTATCCAACCGGATCTGGCGCCAGCCTACGTGAACCTGGCCAACAACTACGTGTACATGGGCGAGTTCACCAAGGCCATTGAGTCTTTCCAGGCTGCTTTAGAACACACAGAACCAAACGCCGATATCCTGTGCAACATAGGGGAGTGCTATGAGAAGCTTTCCCAGTGGGACCTTGCGCATAAGTACTACCAGAAAGCCATCGACCTTTCCCCCGAAATGGATGAGGCTTGGTTTGGCATTGGGGTGATTTTAGACTTGCAGGGGAAATGGATGGAAGCCGTCCATTTTTATAAGAAAGCCATTTCTTTCTACGCTGAGAACTCTGATTACTGGCTGGCTTTGGCTGCCGCCGAATACCAACTGGGAAACATCATCTCCAGCGTAGAAGCCTATGAGCAGGCCAGCACCCTGGCCCCCGAAAACAAAGATATCTGGCTGAACTGGTCCATTATCCTGTACGAGCAAGGCAACTATGAGGGAGCTATTGATCTACTCCTGAATGCTTTAGAGTTGCAGCCCGATGAAGCCGAACTCCAATATCGCCTTTGTGCCTACAGCTTGGCGGCAGGAAAGTATAAGCAGGCATATAATTATTTGGAAAATGCTTTAATTTTGGACTTCGATAAGCATAGGCTTCTCTTCGATTTCTTTCCTGAACTGGAGTCCCAGCGAGCCCTTGCTCGCCTTATAGACCAGTATCGCAAATAACGCTTTCATGAACTACGAACTTACCCACCTCCCCCAACGCACTTCCAAACCAAGAGACAGCGGTTTTACCATGGCCATGGACAAAGGCCTTAGCTTACGTGAAACTGAGAATTTTGTAGAGGTAGCCGGTGAGTACGTAGATATTGTGAAGCTGGGCTGGGCAACTTCCTTCGTGACGCCTAACTTGGACCAGAAACTAGACATCTACCGGGCAGCGGGAATTCCGGTGTACTTTGGCGGTACCCTGTTTGAGGCCTTCATCGTACGCGGTCAGTTTGAAGATTACCGCCGTTTGCTGGACAAATACAAGCTGGAGTTTGCCGAAATCTCAGACGGCTCCATTGAAATGGACCACGAGCTCAAGTGCAAGTATATCCGCACGCTGGCGGAGCAAACCACTGTCCTCTCTGAGGTAGGGTCTAAAGATGACCAAAAAATCATCCCTCCCTACAAATGGATCAGCCTGATGCAGGCCGAGTTGGATGCCGGCGCCTGGAAGGTAATCGGGGAAGCCAGGGAAAGCGGCAACGTGGGGCTTTTCCGCTCTACCGGTGAGGTGAGAAGCGGCCTGGTAGAGGAAATCCTTACCAAGATCCCTTTTGAGAAAATCATCTGGGAAGCGCCGCAAAAAGCGCAGCAAGTCTTCTTTATCAAACTTCTGGGGGCCAATGTGAACCTGGGCAATATTGCGCCTAATGAGATTGTGCCGCTAGAAACTATTCGGTTAGGCCTCAGAGGCGATACTTTCACGCATTTCCTTGACAAGGGAATGTTAGATAAACTTATCTAAGCACCATTCTACAACCCTATGGAGTTACTCCGTCAGTTCATTGATTTGTTTCTGCACCTGGACCAGCACCTAAGCCAGATTATCTCTGACTACGGTACCTGGACCTATGCTATCCTTTTCCTGATCATTTTTGTAGAAACTGGGGTGGTGGTAATGCCTTTTCTGCCCGGCGATTCGCTTTTGTTTGCCGCGGGTGCGTTTGCGGCCACTGGTGTGCTGAACATCTGGATATTGCTGGTCCTGCTTTTTGTGGCCGCTTTTCTGGGAGATACCCTAAACTACCTCATCGGGGATTACTTTGGGCCCAAGGTTTTCAAGCGGGATTACCGGTTCCTGAAACGGGAGTACCTGCTCAAAACCCAGGCTTTCTATGAGAAACACGGCGGTAAAACCATCATCTTTGCCCGCTTCATTCCCATCATCCGCACGTTTGCCCCGTTTGTGGCCGGCGTAGGAACTATGAAATACAGCAAGTTTCTTTCCTATAACATCATAGGCGGTTTCCTGTGGGTGGTTGGCTTCACGGTGGCAGGTTTCGTATTCGGGAACATCCCGGCAGTGAAGAAAAACTTCTCCTTGGTGATTTTCGGGATCATCCTTATCTCTATCATCCCGCCCATCATTGAAATAGTAAAGCAGAAGCTGAGCCCCAAACAGCAATAGGCCAACAGTAAGCCAACTCGCAAATTACCTGATATGGAAAATGTTTACGGGCTGGTAGGTTACAAGCTTAGCCACTCTTTCTCCCAAAGATACTTCACAGAGAAATTCCTCACAGAGGGAATCAAGGACAGCGTCTACCATCTCTTCGAGCTGGACACCATCGATGAGTTTCTCGGTTTACTGCAGGCGCATCCCAACCTGAAGGGGTTGAACGTGACCATCCCGTACAAAGAAGCCGTCATTCCTTTCCTGGACTCTCTGGACCCGGCCGCGGCGCGCATTGGGGCAGTGAACGTTATTAAGTTTGAGGACGGCCGACTGGTGGGCCACAATTCAGATTACCAGGGCTTCATGCAGTCACTCCAGCATTTCTACCCGTGCTTTCCGCTGTCGCAGGCGCTGGTGCTGGGTACGGGTGGGGCAGCCAAAGCGGTGATAGCGGCGTTGGAGTATCTTAATATTTCCTATAGAGTAGTCTCCAGGGAGAAGAAACCGGGCCTGCTTACCTACGGGGAGCTCACGCCCGGCATCATGGCATCGGTCTCC
The DNA here is from genome assembly GCF_017916365.1 of Rufibacter roseolus. Classification (GTDB taxonomy): domain Bacteria; phylum Bacteroidota; class Bacteroidia; order Cytophagales; family Hymenobacteraceae; genus Nibribacter; species Nibribacter roseolus. The sequence goes on along the minus strand of NZ_JAFMSU010000003.1, from coordinate 1,153,594 downwards.
CTCATTGTCAATACCACGCCGGTGGGCACTTTCCCCAAAGAAGACGAGGCCCCAACCATCCCATATGAGCTGCTGTCTTCGCACCATTATCTGTATGATTTGGTGTACAATCCGGCCGAGACCATGTTCATGAAACGGGGCAAGGAGATGGGCGCCAAGACCATCAACGGCTATGAAATGCTCTGTCTTCAGGCCGAAGTCGCCTGGCAGATCTGGCACAGCTAATTTCGTTTTTAACTTCTTTTCTGTAAAACGGCCCTAAAACAGGGTAGGCAACGCTGTGCCTTAGGCTGGGATATACCCTGTTTTCTGGTTATCTTACCTGTGGCCAAGTAAGTTGTAAAATTATTTTCTGTGGACGCCGCGGCCATGCAACCATTGCGGCCCATAAGGGCTCTTACCTGTAGAAGATCATTTTAATGACCCTCCGTTGAAGATATTTAAACCCAAAGATCCTTCAGAGGCAGACCTCATCAAGCGGGCGGTAGCCGGCAAACGGGATGCCCAGCATCTGCTCTACCAGCGGTACGCGGGGAAGATGCTGGCCGTGAGTAAGCGGTATGCCCGTACGGATTTTGAGGCCGAGGATATCTTACAGGACTCATTTATCAAGGTCTTCCGCTATCTGCAGGATTTCAAGGGCGACTGCCCGCTGGAGTTCTGGGTAAAGCGCATCGTGATCAATACGGCCCTGAAACACCAGCGCACAAACCGGCACCTCATGGTCACAGACCAGGAGGAGGAGTGGGACGATGTCTCTGAGCACGATAGCATAGACAGCCAGTTTGCCTACGAGGAGCTACTGGAGCTGGTGCGGGGCCTGCCGCCACGTTACCAGGCGGTTTTTAACCTGTATGCCATTGAAGGCTTCTCGCACAAAGAAATAGGAGAGATGCTGGACATTACCGAGAGCACCTCCAAGTCACAATATTCCCGCGCCCGCGCCAGCTTACGGCAGGCGTTGTTGCGGTTAAAACAGCAATACCATGAAAAAGTCACCGGCTGATAAAGAGAAAGGCCAGTCTGTGGAGGACATCTTCCGGAATGGCTTTGCTGAAGCTGAAAGCGCTCCACCACCCAGAATCTGGGAAAACGTGCACCGCGAAATAGAGAACCAGGAACTGCACCGGTATAGGAAGCAGATGATATGGTACCGCTCCATGGCGGCGGCCCTGCTGTTGCTCCTGCTCTCGGCGGGTATCATTGTTTGGCAGCAGGATTCCCCTCTTCTGGTTGGCCAGCAGGATACCCTTGCTTCCGGGCAGGAGAGAAGTAGCCAGAAAGCTCCGGCGGCATCTGTGCCAAACCGGCCTGCGGCCGATGTGAACCTTCCGGCAAATGCCGCCCCCGCGATAGCCGAAGCTCCTGAGATGGCCGAAGCTTCAGAACGCCACGTTACGCCTGAAGTTCTGGTTTCCGTTCCAAGGGTGTTTTCTGGGAAACAGGCTCAAAACGAAGATGCTACTGGGGCTGCTTCTAATAGCAGAACTTATGCTTTGAATGAGAACCGGCCAGCTTTAAGCATTTCATTTGCGCAGCAAAACCCTAAAGAAAATACCGCCACTGTAGAAACGCTGAAAGAAAGTAAACCTGCCGTAGAATTAGCCATCACAACAGAGGCAGAAAGGCCGGTTACAGACAAAACCATCCAGCCAATCAGCGGGGAAAACAAGGCTTTTCCCCGATCTGTTACAAATAATCTGTCATTTTCTAAAGGACTCCCGTTAGGCTTGGATTCGCTTAAAGGAGCGTCTGAGAGAAGTATTTTGGTTCAGAAGGAAGCCCCCTTGACGGCCTTGGCCCAGACCCCACCGCCTAAAAAAGGCAATGAAGCCGAAGAAAGTGACGTTTACAAGTGGAGCGTGACCATGGCCTATAGCCCTCAGTATGCTTACGCACCGGTAAAACTAAGCGATAATTCTGCTATGAACAGCCCGGCTGTAGGACAAGCCCAGGCATATGCGCAGTACAAGGAGGCGGTAGAGGAATACAACCACAGCTATACCCCAACCTATTCTTATGCGGCCCTGGTGGGAGCCAGTTACCGGATCAATGACAAATGGCAACTGGAGACCGGAGTCTTGTACACGCAGAACGAGGCAACCACCACGCAGTCTTACCTGGTGTACCAGGGAGGGTCGGTGTTATCCACGGTAGGGTTTGACCTGGGGAGCTCGTCGGGCAAGAGTGCACCTTTGGTGACCAACGCTTTCAACAATGAAATGGCCGCCAGAGCCATCACTGTAGACCGCACAGACCGCTACAACACCAGGTACCGGTACCAACAGGTTGGTTTGCCTGTGCGGTTGGCTTACCGGCTGAACATGAAGAGAATGTATGCCCTTTTCTCTGGCGGGCTGAACATGAACCTGCTGGTGCAGAATACCATTGTGCCAGAAACAGACCAGGTAGAGGCTGTGAGATATGGCCTCAATGACAAAGATTCCCCCTTCCGGACGGTACAGTGGGCAACCACTACCTCCATTGGGGTTGGCTATGACGTCACCAAGAAGATGAGTATACTGTTGGCACCTGAATTCACCTACTCGCTCAGCCCTATGCTGCGGGAGGCTCAAAGACAGGCCAATCCGTACCAGCTTGGGGTTAGTATAGGCGGCAGATGGCGCCTTGCCAAGTAATTTAGTTTATTTTTACCAACAGCAGTAGGGGTATGCCTTCCTTTAGTGGTCTCCTCTATCCAGGCATACGCTTACCAAGTTCCCTTACCATTATGAACAAGACTTGCTCTCTCCCCAAAGTAGTAAGAAACTGGGCATTGTTATTTTCTGTGCCATTGTACATTGGTACCTCCGTCCTGTGGCTTAAAGAAGAAATTAAGGATGTTGTAAGTGAGAAAGAACAAAATATAATTGCCGCTATGAAGAGCCAGGTACAGAAAGCGGTGGCAGACAAGAAGATAAAACAAAATACCTTGATTTTACCTTGATTCTTTATTGAATTCGAAATAAATTAATAGTGAAAATCATTATCTTTATAATCAAGGTCAAATTATTAGCATAAAAGTTTGATAGAATAAATGCGTTTAAGAGGAGTAGCTTTATTAGGGCTTGCGGGTTTGCTCACCTTTTCCAGTTGCGAGGATGAGGAGGTAACCAGCGATTGTTTTGAGGCGGTGGTATTAGACCAGGGCTGTGGTACGGTATTGGCCGTTTTGGATCCAGCCGCGGCCGAGATAGTGGACACCAAACCCAGTAATGACACGGTGTATGTGAACACCTTCAACTTGCATCCTGTCTATCAGGTGCCAGGCAAAAGGCTGTACATCACCATCAAATCCATCCCGGAGAACGAGGCGCCTGACTGTCCCGGCTTCATTCCTATCATTTATCCGCATGTAAAGGTGCTCACCGTGAGTGAGTCGCCCTGCAACTAAACTTAGAAGATTCTTTTCTGGTCATATAAAACAGAGACGCCGCTTTGCCAAAAGCGGCGTTTTTGCGTTATTTTAGTAAAGTAGCCTTTAAACACCAGTATATTTAGCAAGAAGGTAAACTCTCTTGCCAAGCCTGGTGTTATAATCCGTTACCTTTGATTGTATTTAATTCCTCTATGGATTTTCAGTTAACCTCAGAATTTCAACCAACCGGAGACCAGCCCAAAGCCATCAAGGAATTGGTGCGTGGTATAAAAACCGGTGAGCACGCGCAGGTGTTGCTGGGTGCCACCGGTACGGGTAAAACCTTCACGGTAGCCAACGTGATCCAGGAGGTGAAAAAGCCCACCCTGGTGCTTTGCCACAACAAAACCCTAGCCGCGCAGCTGTACGGCGAGTTCAAGCAGTTTTTCCCCAACAACGCGGTGGAATACTTTATTTCCTACTATGACTACTACCAGCCCGAGGCCTACATCGCCTCGTCTGATGTCTTCATTGAGAAGGACCTGGCCATCAACGAGGAGATTGAGAAGCTGCGGCTGCACTGTACCTCGGCCTTGCTCTCGGGTCGCCGCGATGTGATTGTGGTAGCCTCGGTGAGCTGCATCTACGGTATAGGCAACCCCGAGGAATTCGGGAAGAACGTGATTCCTTTGGCCCCGGGCATGAAGGTGAGCCGCAACAACCTGCTCTACCAGTTCGTGTCCATTCTTTACAGCCGCACCGAGGTGGAGTTCACACGTGGAACGTTCCGGGTGAAAGGCGATACCGTGGATATATTCCCGGCCTACGCCGATTTCGCGTACCGCATCTACTTCTGGGGCGACGAGATTGAGTCTATCCAGCGCATTGATCCGCAGAGCGGCAAAAAGATCGCCGATGAGGAAGGCATTTCGCTGTTCCCGGCCAACCTCTTCGTGACGGGCAAAGACACCCTGAACCAAGCCATCAATGAGATCCAGTTTGACATGGTGGCCCAGCACGAATACTTCCTCAAAGAAGGCCGCGACAACGAAGCCAAGCGCATCAAGGAGCGGACCGAGTTTGACTTGGAGATGATCCGGGAACTGGGTTACTGCTCCGGCATTGAGAACTACTCGCGTTACTTTGACCGCCGTGAGCCCGGTGCCCGCCCGTTCTGTCTGCTGGACTATTTCCCCGATGATTTCCTGATGGTCATAGACGAGAGCCACGCCACCTTGCCTCAGGTGCGCGCCATGTGGGGCGGTGACCGCTCCCGTAAAACCGCGCTGGTGGAATACGGCTTCCGTTTACCCGCCGCCATGGACAACCGCCCGCTTACCTTCAATGAGTTTGAGAGCGTGATGCACCAGGTCATCTTCGTGAGCGCCACGCCCGGCGACTACGAGATCCAGAAATCTGAAGGTGTGGTGGTGGAGCAGATTATCCGCCCAACGGGTCTTCTGGACCCCGAGATTGAGATCAGGCCCAGCCAGAACCAGATTGATGATTTGCTGGACGAGGTGGACAACCGCATTAAAGCCGGCGACCGCATCCTGGTGACCACGTTGACCAAGCGCATGGCCGAGGAACTCACCAAGTACATGGAGCGCCTCAATATCAAGGTGAAATACATCCACTCTGAGGTGAAAACCCTGGAGCGGGTGGAGATTCTGCGGGAACTCCGCCTGGGCGAGATTGACGTGCTCATTGGCGTGAACCTGCTCCGTGAAGGCTTGGATTTACCGGAGGTGAGTTTGGTAGCCATCCTGGACACAGATAAGGAAGGTTTCCTGCGCGACCAGAGATCCCTCATCCAGACTATCGGCCGCGCCGCCCGTAACGAAAACGGAAAAGTGCTCATGTACGCCGACCGCATGACCGGTTCCATGCAGCGCGCCATTGACGAGACCAACCGCCGTCGCGCCGTGCAGATGGAGTACAACCTGGAGCATGGCATTACGCCGCGCACCGTGCTCAAGTCCAAGGAAGCGATCATGGAGCAGACCTCGGTGGCCGATAGTAACAAACGCGAGCCGAAGGCCTACGCCGGCCCAGATGAAAGCCTCATGTCCGTGGCCGCTGATCCGGTGGTGCAGTATATGAAGAAGGACGAACTGGAGAAGGTCATCAAGAAAACTGAGAAGCAGATGGAAGCCGCCGCCAAAGAGCTGGACTTCCTGCAAGCCGCCAAGTACCGCGATGAATTGGCCGAACTGCGCAAGCTGCTGAAAAGCAAGCGCGACTAAGCATTAACTAATAAAAAAGGAAGCCTCGCCTGTTTTGGAGCCGTTTCTAGGAAATCGGCCTTAAAATGGGCGAGGCTCTTTTGTGATTAGGGTAACAAGACTACTTTCTTGGTGCTTTGATACGTGCCTGTCTGTACGGAAACATAGTAGACGCCGGGAGCATTATGAAGTGACTTCCATTGCAAGGCGTTGACACCGGCCGAGGCTTTATATGCTTGTTTGTAAACCAATGCCCCTTTTGCATCTGCCACCTGAATCTGTACCACAGAAGGCGCAGAGAGGGTAAACCGAAGGCTCAACTGATCCTGGAACGGGTTGGGGAAAGCCTCCAGCGTGAACCTGAAGTTCTCAGAAGGTTTATCTGTGCCTAACAGGTAGATTTTGGAATACACATAATTGTCAAAAGGCTGCAGGGCGAAAATCCTGTTTTGGCTGTTTTCGGCAAACTGGAAGTGTTGCAGGCTGGAGGCATAAGGCGGAGTCCCGATGTTTTGCATATCCCTGGTCCAGGTTTCTCCTTTATCTTTGGAGACCAGAATGCCGCGGCTAGGCCAGTTGCTGGTCCAGAGCGTGCGGTCTTTGCTCACGTAAAAGCTGTGGGCCACGGGTTGGTGCCAGTAATTCCAAGTGGTGTTGTGGGTGAGGTACAAAGGCCGCCACGTCTGCCCGCCATCCGAGGATTTAAGGGTTCCTTCCACGGCCAGGCTAGCAGAGCTCCCGGCCACGCCAACATAGAGGCTATCGTTTTCATCCACCGCAATGGAGTGCAGGTACGCCACATTGAAGTTGGCGATCTCCCGGAATTTGATGTCAACGGGTTGCCAGGTGGTTTGCTCCTTCTGGCGCGTGTATAAACCTATTCTGGTGTCTTGCCGCCCGTTGCCGTCATGGGTGCCCACGTACACCTGATCGTTCTTGCCCACCGCCAGATTCCAGGCACTCAAAGTACCGGTCATACCCTGGATGTCCTTCGTCCAGGTTTGGCCATTATCGGTGGAGGTGAAAACGCCGTCGCCCACGTAAAATTCCTCCTCGCTGCCGTCTTCGCCCAGGTCTCCGGTAACCAGATACAGTTTTCCCTCACTGTCTGATACAATCTTCCGGATGGAGTATTCACTGCTGACCGGGTGAGCAGTCCAGTTCTGGCCCTGGTCCACGGAGCGGTAGACAGTTCCTTTTCCTCCGGCTAGCAGGGTGCCGTCTGCTTTCGCCAAGATACTGACCACCGCGTGCGGTAACACCTGCTGCCAGGTCCGGCCATCGTCAGAACTCAGGATACCGCCATCGGTTGACCCAATGAAGATTCTGTCATTCACCGGACTGACTGCGATGCTGGTGGTGTTGGCGAAAGTGGAGCTAAGGGGTGGGCTGGGAGTCCAGACAGCCTGTGCGGCTGCTTTTGTTAAAAACAGGCCCAAAACGGTGAGAAGCGCCAGCAAAAATTTCATAGAAGAGACCATCTGTTAGGGATGTAATGTATTGGAGATTCCGGCAATAGGGCAGAAGTTGCAGAATGAATTACTTTTTCTTTAAAAACTCAGGGACAACCTGCTTATGCAACAGCGCTTTGGTAAAAAAGCAGGCAAAGAGCCTTTTCTGGAGCTAGGGGTGAAAGCCCTTGGAATGGTCTTTGCTTTGAAGAGATACCTGTCTTTAAAAAGTGTGGTCGGGACATATCAGGTGCAGTTGTAAACTAAGAGACAGGAATCGCTCCATCTAACCCTTATGTTACCGTGAAAAAACTTTTCCAACTGCTCTGGCTTCTAGCCGCTCCCTATTTATTAGCTTCCTGCTCTGATGACGATGAACCCACGCCGGCTCCTTATGCCACTTTATCCAGCAGCGTGGTCTATTCCAAATTCACCAATAACGGCTACATCCCGTCTGGACAGGCAAGCGAAATGCGCGTCTATTCCGGCGATACCCTCCGCTATTTCTTTCGGTTTGACTCCAATCAAGGTATCAAAGATCTCAAGGTCTATGACAACCTGCGGGGGCGCGATTTTCCGTTGGTGGTGAACCGCACGGCTTCTTCTGTTTCTGGTGGCCTAACCTCCAATGAGTACGAGCTGGAGTACATTGTCAACGATAGCCCAATGCAGGCGCAACCGGGCCAGGAGATTGTACTCACGGTAGAGCCCCAGGAGGCAAATGGCGCCGTTTACCATAATCCGGCCACCGGCAAACCCTTTGAGGTGAAGTTTACCGTATCTGCCTCTTCAGAATACAAAGGCGTGAAACTCTACAACTATTGGGGAGAGAAAAGAAACTCTTTGACCATCCTGGACTATCGCATTGGGGATTCCCAGCCACAGACTTTGGTCAATGAGCCCGGACTTACCCCGTTCGCCTTCCTTACAAACAAAATGCCTCCTAGAGATTGGCTCGATCAGCGCTTTGAACATTCTTTTACGTCGGGCCCGAGCATGGCCGCAGGACAGGTGGCGTACGTAAAGGTGCCCGCAGCCGCCAGGAACTGGAGCCAGCCCAACCAGGTAGCCGCAGCCATGAAACAATACGGCCCGGAAAAGACCGAAATCATAAACGTGCAGGCTGGCGATATCTACGCAGTAAGGGTGCGCTACCCCCTCAACAATTCCTGGGTCATTTACGGGCTAATAGAGGTGAAAAGCATAATGGATGACGGCGGCGATACCCACACCGGCAACGGTCATGATGAAGACTACATGGAGTTTGATATCAAGTATTTCCCCGGCTACCGGTATTAGTCTAAAATGGATTTGCCGTTTACACGCCGATTTCACCAAAACGGCCCCAAAACAGAAAAGCCGCTCTATCTAGTAGAGCGGCTTTTCTGTTTCTATAAGTAATAAACTTAAATCAACTTATCTGGTGTGATAGGCAGTTCCCGGATGCGTTTGCCGGTGGCATTGAAGATGGCGTTGGCAATGGCCGGAGCCACCCCAATGGTCGCGATTTCCCCGATGCCTTTGGTACCCAGCGGATTCCCGATGAAGTCTGGTTTGTCCACAAAGGCCACCTCAATGTTAGGAGAGTCGGCATGCACCGGTACGTGGTAATCGGCAAAATCTTTGGTCACGTAGCGCCCGAACCGGTCATCAATCACGGCACCCTCGGTCAGGGCCATGCCAATGCCGCCCACGGCTCCGCCGATCATCTGGTTCCCAGCCGTTTTCTTGTTCACGATTTTACCCGCATCTGCGCAGGAAACCATTTTGGTCACCCGCACCTGACCGGTGAGCGGATGCACCTGAACTTCGGCAAAATGCACCGAAAACGAGTACATAGAGTATTTGTTCCGTTCTGGGTTGTCTGGTTTTGACTCTTCGGTGGCTTCCAATTCTGGCAATCTTTGTTGCTTCAGAATATCGGTGAAGGACAGCTTGGTATTGGGCGCGCTGGAAAGGGAAACCTGTCCGTCTTTGAAGGCGAGGTCCTCGTACTTGGCTCCTTTGAAACTTGACTCCGCGTTTCCGGATGCCATAGTCGCCAGCTTCTTCTTCAGGGAATTACAAGCCGCTTGCACCGCCGAGCCCACGCTGGCTACCGTAGCCGACCCGCCTTGGCTAGGTGCCGGCGGGAAAAGCGAGCTACCCAGTTCAAAGGTGATTTTGCTTGGGTCCATGCCCATGGCATCGGCGGCAATCTGCACCATGGCCGTGCCCGTTCCGGGCCCGATGTCGGTAGTGGCGCTTTGGATGAGCACGGTTCCGTCGGCGCGAAGCACCGCTCTAGCCGAGGCCCGGTTGCGGTGCGAGCCGAACGTGCCCACGCCCATGCCGTAGCCTACCAGCCACTCGCCGTTGCGCAGGGTGCCGGGTTCTAGTTTCCGGTTTTTCCAACCAATTTTTTCGGCGCCCATCTGCATGGCCTCGGTCAGGAACTTGGTGGACCAGGGCAGGTTACGCTCAGGGTCACGGTCGGTGTGGTTTTTTATGCGGAACTCCAGTGGGTCCATTTTCAGCACATAGGCCATCTCATCCATCGCCGATTCCAGCGCGAAAGCACCGGTGGCCTCGCCGGGACCACGCATCCAGATGGGCGTGCTCACGTCCAGCGGCAGGATGCGGTAGCGGGTGGTGATGTTGGGGCTGGTGTACATCATGCGGGTCTGCTGCAGGACAGACTCCGTGAACTCCTCGTAAGAAGACGTCTGCCCGATGGCCTCGTGCGTAATGGCGGTAATTTTACCGTCTTTGGTTGCGCTCATGCCCATTTTCTGCCACGCAAATGGGCGGTAGCCCACCATGGTGAACATCTGCTCGCGGGTGAGCATCACTTTCACGGGGCGGTTCACTTTCTTGGCGGCGATGATGGCGGCGGTTTCGTGGGGCCAGGTGTGCAACCCGTTCCCGAAGGCGCCACCCACAAATGTGGCAATCACCTTTACGTTCTCCACCGGAATGTTCCACTCCTTCGCAAAAGCGTTCTGAGTGCCAATCACCGCCTGGGTTTTGTCATAGACGGTGAGGCGGTTATCAGCTTCCCAGTGGGCCACAATAGCCTGCAGTTCTATGGGGTTGTGGAATTCCGTAGGGATGACGTACTCGCCCTCAACCTTCAACGGTTCGCCTTTGTACGCATCCTCTTTGCCCTTCACATAGTCATTTAAGTAGTGCTTAGGGTTGCGCTGGGCGTGCGTAGGCAGAATGGCTTTGGACTGGTGCTTAAGAAAGTCAGTGGCGTGTTTGTCTTCTTCGTACTGCGCTTTCACCAGCCTAGCAGCGTAGCGGGCGCGCTCCAGCGTATCGGCCACCACAATGGCGATGGGCTGGTCATTAAAATAGACTTTGTCATCATAGAACACGCGGTGCGGCTGCCCGACGGGTTTTGGTTCCGTGGGGTGTGCGGCCTGGATGTAGCCCGGTACTTTGGGGGCGTTCTGGTAATGCAACACGGCAATCACCCCGGGCGCGCGCTCGGCGGCTTTGGTGTCGATGCTCTTGATGCGGCCTTTGGTGATGGTACTGCCCACCAGCACGCCGTACGCCATGTTGGGTAACTCGTACTCCGCGGAGTATTTGGCCGCGCCCGTCACCTTCAGCCGACCGTCTACCCGGTCCATCGGCTTCCCGACGTTATCTTGGAAGAAATAATCTTTCATAAGGAAGAGAGGTTAAACGGCAGCTGCCGCGTTTTTCAGCGCCTGCACAATGGTGTTAGGGCCTAGTTTAAGTTTATATTGGTTGTGTTCAAAGGCTTTGGCCCCGCGCATGGCAATCTCGGCGGCCTGCCGGAACGTCTGCTCCGTTGCTGGTTTGCCCACCAGGGCTTTCTCCGCATCGGTCAGGCGCCAGGGTTTGTGGGCCACGCCACCCATGGCCAAACGGGCATCCTTGATGGTGTTGTTCTCAATCTGGAGCGCCGCCGCCACAGATACCAGCGCGAAAGCATATGAAGCGCGGTCGCGTATTTTAAGGTAATTCACATTTTTTGTAAAAGCGGTTTCAGGCACCTCCACGGCAGTAATCAGCTCACCTTTCTGCAGGTTGGTGTCTATCTGCGGGGTATCGCCGGGCAGGCGGTGGAACTCGGAGAACGGAATCTTACGGTCGCCTTTGGGGCCGGAGACCAGCACATTAGCATCCAAGGCAACTAAGGCCACGCTCATATCGGAAGGATGCACGGCGATGCATTTATCGCTGTGCCCGAAGATGGCGTGCATGCGGTTGTAGCCTTGCAGCGCGCCGCAGCCGGTGCCGGGTTCGCGCTTGTTGCAGGGCAGGGCGGTGTCATAGAAATACGGACAACGGGTACGCTGCAGCATATTTCCGCCTACGGTGGCCATGTTCCGCAGCTGTGCCGAGGCGCCGGCATTCAGGGCCTGCGACAACAGCGGATGCTTCTCCATCACCAGTTTATCCTCGGCTACTTCACCGTTCAGGGCCAGCGCCCCGATGCGTACTGCGCCGTTTTCTTTCTCAATCTTACGGAGCGGCAGTTTGTTGATGTCCACCAGCTTCTCGGGCACCACGATGCCGCGTTTCATGAGGTCCAGCAGGTTGGTGCCCCCGGCGATGAACATGGCGGTCTGCTCTTTGGCTACCGTGTCAATGGCCGCTTTGTTTTTGGTAGGCCGAACGTATTGGAACTGGTTCATACTTTCTGTCCTCCGTTTTTAACTTCCTTGATGGCGTTCACAATGTTGGGGTAAGCGCCGCACCGGCAGATATTGCCGCTCATGAACTCGCGGATCTCATCGTCAGAATCGGCGTGGCCTTCCCGCACGCAGGCCACCGCGCTCATGATCTGGCCCGGCGTGCAGTAACCGCATTGGAACCCGTCATGCTTGATAAAGGCCTCCTGCATGGGGTGCAGTTTGTCGCCGTCGGCGAGGCCTTCAATGGTGGTGATTTTCTTTCCGTCCTGCATCACGGCCAGGGAGAGGCAAGACAGCACGCGCTGCCCGTCTACGTGCACGGTGCAGGCACCGCACTGGCCGTAGTCGCAGCCTTTTTTGGTGCCGGTAAGGTGGAGTTGCTCGCGGAGGAGGTCCAGCACGGTGGTGCGGGGCTCCACGGAAAGCTTGCGTTTTTTGCCGTTGATCTCCAGCGTCACGTTCACCTTCTCAAAGGCGGCGGCCACCTTCTCCTCAAACTTCAGATCGGCGGCTTTCACGGCCACGCCCGGCGTCAGCGCGAAGGCGGTGAGAATAGAAGATTGTTTCAGAAAATTGCGGCGGGCTTCATTCGGGCGTTGCCCTTCCTCGCCCTCGGGCTGAGGCTGGGTAAAGTCTTTTTCTTCGGCCATATGTACAGAAATTATTTGCGGATTAAAGAAGGCATATTACCCATAATGGGCATCAGAATCAATTTAAATAACAAACGGAAGCCTTGCCGATGGGTTGGGCAGGCGACACTAACGAGACGAATTTGAAGATCCTGCCCGGTACAAGGTTCCTGTTTTGGGGCCGATTTCCCAAAAACAGGCTCTAAACAGGAAGCTGCTTCCGGAGAACAACTGCTATACGGTTTCCTGCGGAACTCTGGCGTATCTTTGCGTCCCTATTTTGAATTAAGCTTTATGCCCGCTTTACCATCAAACCAATTCACCTTCAGACGCGGAACCGCCGCCGATGCCCGCTTACTCGCCGATCTGGGCTGGCGCACCTTTGACGAGACTTTTGCAGCCTACAACCGTCCCGAGGACATGGCCGCGTTCAAGCCCACCATGTACACCCCGGAACTCCAGGCAGCAGAATTAGCCGATCCAGACACGGAGTTCCTGATTGTGGAGGCTGAGGGAGAAGCTGTGGCCTACGTGAAGTGGAACACCGCAGCGGCACCAACTGGAATATCCGGGAAGAAGCCTTTTCAGATCAGCCGGCTTTATCTGCTCCAGGCCTGGACCGGCCGCGGTTTAGGCGATACTTTGATGAAAATGAGCTTAGAACGCGCGCAGCAAAAGGGGCATGACGTGGTGTGGCTCACCGTCTGGGAAAGCAACGAACGGGCTATCCGGTTTTACCAGAAGTACGGTTTTAGGGAATCGGGGGAGTTGACTTTTGTGCTGGGCGAGGACGTGCAGCGCGATTTGTACATGCAGCGGGAAGTATAGGCGCAGACGCTCGCAGGTCCTCCGGACGCTACGAGGTCTTTTGAGCAAACGGCATTACAATTCGTCTTCTTCTATAAGAGGAATGATGCTGCGGAAGTCAGCATTTGCTTTGTGGAAACTTTTCAGGGGGCCCTTGCCTCCAAACCATTTGAGAACTGTGTCTCGTTCCAAGTTAGTCTGCTTTTGTGATAAGAGGCTATGGTAAGATGAGTAAGGCCAATCTTTGAAATCCTGAATTAACCCGTGATGTTGCGGGTTGAAGTGAATGTAGAAGATAAGGCTTGTAAAGTATGATTCGGAGGTGACCTCTTTCCTTCTAAACCGCTTCTGGAACAGACTGTCTACTCTGTCGTAGCGGGCGTTCATGGCTTTGGTAAAAGCGTTCAGGAGATGTCCCCATTGCCTCTGAATGCGAACAGGTATCAACTCCTGGTTTTGCTCGCTTCTTTTAAATAGAGTCTCTGCCTCCCTCACCTGAATCAGGAAATGTACATGATTAGGTAACAGGCAGTAGCAGTAAGTATGCACAAACGGAGCCACGTATTTCCGGTACAACTGCAGGAAGTAAAAGTAGCTTTCCTGATTCACGAAAACCGTTTCGCTGTTATTGCCTCGGGTATAAACATGATAGAACTTACAAGGCTCAAATTCCTTTGTCTTCTGCATCTACCCATATACGAGAACCAATAGCGTTTGCTCAAAAGACCTCGTAGCGTCCGGAGGACCTGCGAGCGTCTGCGCCAACAGCCTTACACCACTAACAACCCTCTTTCCCGCATATCCAACCAAGTATCCGTAATCAGGAATTCCTGGAAGGTGAACATATGCCCCTCGGGATAATCAACGGCCAGGTCTTTCAATAAATACTTGGTGCCGAGGTCTTCTGACAGGCGGGTGAGCCAGGAATGCAGCCATTGGCCAACTTCCGGCGAGGTGCGGATTTCATACTCCTCGGTTTTCTCGGTGAAGGTGAGCAGAGCGTTTTGGAAGGTGCGGCCTTTCTTCGTTTTGGTCACCACCTCTAGCTCCGGGGCATTGCCCAGCCACAGCACACGGAGGTTCTGCTTCTCAGAATCAGGTTTGCCAATGGCTTCTACGGCTTGCGCAATCATGTTCTTCGGGTGGGAGGCACGTGGCACCTTGAAATCAAACCAGAAGGAAAGCGGTTCTTCCAACCCGATGCCGTGCATGTAGTTGTATAGCGCTTTCGCCAAACCAGCCCCGTAGAGTTCATGGTCAGCGCCCTGCGGGTCCTCATGCCACAAATCATTATCAGCAAACAAGCCGGGTTCTGGGCCCACTTTCACTACGCCGTATTTCTCAGGGTTCTTACCCACAGGGCTATGGGCGGTCATGGAGAACCGGTGCCAGTATCCACTCTGAATCACGTTCTGCTCAAAAAGTTGCCGCACCACTTCCAAAGAGTCAATGGTTTCCTGGGCCGTCTGCGTAGGGAAACCGTACATCAAGTACGCGTGCACCATAATGCCGGCGGCGGTGAAGTCGCGGGTGACGCGGGCCACTTGGGCGATGCTCACGCCTTTCTCCATCTTCGCCAGGAGGCGGTCAGAAGCTACTTCCAATCCACCCGACACCGCAATACAACCGCTGGCGGCCAGCAAACGGCATAAGTCAGCGGAGAAGGTTTTCTCGAAGCGGATGTTGCCCCACCAGGTAATCTTCACGCCTCGGCGCAGCAGCTCAATGGCCAAATCTCGGAGGGCAAGCGGTGGCGCGGCCTCGTCCACGAAGTGGAAACCGGTTTGGCCCGTCTGTGCGATGATCTGCTCAATACGGTCGACCAGCAAAGTGGCCGGGGCGGTCTCGTAGCGGGAAATGTAATCCAGCGTAATGTCGCAGAAGGAGCAGCGTTTCCAGTAGCAGCCGTGGGCCACGGTGAGCTTGTTCCAGCGGCCGTCTGACCAAAGGCGGTGCATGGGGTTGAGTACTTCCACCACGCTCAGGTACTCATGGATTTTCAGGTCGCTGTAATCAGGCGTGCCTACCTCGATGTGCGGGATGTCGGCATCGGTGGAGCCGTTGAGATACTGTACCTCACCGTTCAGCAGCAGGAAGGTGCGTTGCAGTTGCTCTACGTCGCGTTGGCCCTGGAAAAACTCCAGCAGTTTGAGCCACGGACCTTCGCCGTCATCCAGTGTGATGAAATCAATGTATTTGAAAATGCGGGGCTCGCGCAGGCTTCTGAGTTCGGTGTTGGGGTAACCGCCGCCCATGAGCGTTTTCACGTGCGGGTACTTTTGCTTGATGAACTGCGCCAACCGCAACGCACCGTACAGGTTTCCGGGGAAAGGAACGGAGAAACCTACCACCTCGGGCTGCACTTCCTGCATCCGTTCGGCTAGCAAATCCAGTAGCATCTGGTCTACCAGATTAGGCTCGGTTTGCAGTTCTTCTTCCAACGGGTCAAAGGACGTGGCGCTGAGGGCCAGTTTATCTGCATACCGGCTAAAACCGAAGTGCGGGCACACGGTCTCCTTGATCAGATCGGCTAAATCCTCCAGGTACAGCGTGGCTAGGTGCCGGGCTCTATCAGTGATGCCCATGGTCCCGAAAGCTTCCTCCAGATCGGCTAACTGCAGAAACCGGCTAGCCTCTGGCAGAAATGAACCCATGGCGATGGGGTGCGCTAGCGTGCTGTCGCGGCCCTGCAGGAAACGAATGACCGGTTCAATGGTGTCCAGGTAGGATTTGCGCAGGCACAGCATCCGCTGGCTGTTATCCGATAGTTCGTAGGTGCCGTCCAGAATGGCTTGAAACACTTGGTTCAGGCCTTTGCGGGAAAACAGGCGCAGTACCAACTCCAGACCAAAATCGGCTTGGGTCACGTCAAAACCACGGCCGCGCAGAAAACCTTTGATATAGGCGGTGGCAGGGTAGGGCGTGTTCAGCTGCGTAAGCGGCGGCGTTATGAGCAGGATTTTAGGAGCGGAAGTCAAGGGTATCAATTTTGGGCAAAGGTAGTGAAAGGAGTGCTGAGTCTTGCGTTAAGCACAGGTGGGTCCGTTTCAGGGTTGATTTCTGGAAAACAGCCTAGAAACGGAATTCCGGGTATTTGTTTAAGAAACAGCCGACCTTACCTTTGAGTTCGCTGGAAGGGGCCGGAAGCCATAAACAAGGGCAATAAGCTGAAAGTCTAGGGGCAAGTGAGGGAAAAGCATTTGAAATTAAAGCCCAGTTGCCGCTTAACCACCTCCGGCAACTCTCGTATAAGTACGGACTCGCTGAACGGCATTCTTTCCGCCAACTCCTTTGGCCAAGTTTCGGCACGTCACCCCCATCGCGTTCTCTTTACAGCTTATATCAGACCATATGGAGCATACAAGCATCGCCATTGTTGGAGGAGGATTAAGTGGGACCCTGACGGTTATTCACCTGTTGAAGGCAGCCCGGAAAGCCACCACGGTGTATTTGCTGGAAAAAGAGGCCCGGAAACTGCACCGGGGAGTGGCCTACAGCAGCAGTCTGCCTTTCCAACCCCTTAATGTGCCGGCGTCCCGCATGACCTTGTTTCCGGATGTGCCTGATCATTTCGTGGATTGGCTCCGGGAGCACCAAACCACCTATGCTGGTCAATTGCCTTCGCCTGTGACTCCAGATGCATTTATCCCGCGGTGTATTTTCGGCGACTACGTGGAAGATTGCCTGGCCTCCGCGGAAGCCAATGCCTGTGAAGGCGTGAAGTTGGTGCGGGTAAACCAAGAGGTGATCTCTTTGGGAAGAAGAACCAGTGGCCCTTCCTTTGTGGTGTCCCTCAATACCGGGAGTTGGTTGTCTGTGCAGAAAGTGGTGCTGGCCCTGGGTAACCTGCCGCCCGCTGATATTCCCATTCCCAACAAACCTTTCTACAGAAGCCCTCTGTACAAAGCCTCGCCCTGGTCTCCGGAGATTTTGAATGAGCTGCCCGTTCAGGCCCCTGTTCTGCTCCTGGGCTCCAGCCTGACCATGGTGGATTTGGTAGGCAGCCTAGTCAAGAAAGGGCACCAAGGCAAGATATACGTGGTGTCCCGGCATGGCTTGCTTCCGCAGGCCCATCAGGTAGACACGGTGCCTTACCCTCTGGCTCCGGTGCGTCTACAGAATCCTCTTTCTCCTTTGAAAGCAATGCGCCTGCTCAGAAAAGAGATCAGCAAAGCCGCCCAAGAGGGATACTCCTGGCACAGCGTGGTAGATGCCCTGCGCGATTCCCTCTCCAGTATCTGGCAGAATTTCTCGCTCCAAGAGAAAAAACAGTTTCTGCGTCATGTAAAACCCTATTGGGAAATCCACCGGCACCGCATGCCGCTTTCCTCTTCTTTCATGCTCCGGCAACTCCAAGAGAAAGGTCAGTTAGAGGTCAAGGCCGCCTCCCTGGTAGACCTCCACGCCAACGGGGAGATGGCGCAAGCAAAGATCAGGAAAAGGCACAGCACCGATACCCAAACGCTGGAGGTAGCCATGGTTATCAACTGCACCGGGCCGCTCTGTGATTACACAAAAAGCCAGCACCCGCTGATTCAACAACTGCTGGAGCAAGGTTTGATGCAGGCAGATGAGTTAAAAATGGGCATCACGGCTACAAAGGAGGGGAATGTGCTCAATGCTGCCGGTTTGCCCGTGGAGAACTTGTTTGCCATAGGCCCCCCGCTGAAAGGAATGTTGTATGAGTCCACGGCCCTACGCGAGATAAGGCAACAAGCGGCTTCCCTGGCCAGCCTGCTTTTATTTGGCGAGACCATGCTGGCGGCAGCCCTGTAGACAAGCTGGTTGTAAGATGGCGCCTTGGCTGGCTTGAATCCTGAAGCGCTGTTTCCAAGCCCATTTCCGGAAAACGGCTCCAAAACAAGAAGTAGACGAAAGATGCTGTAGTTTTACCCGCGTCTAATTTTTCTAATCCTATGTTCCTGATTGAACTCACCTATAAAGCGCCGTTTTCAGAAATAGAACCGTTCCTGCCAGAGCACATGGCCTTTGTGGAGAAAGGTTTTTCTAATGGCTTGTTCCTGGCCTCGGGCCGAAAGGTACCCCGCGACGGCGGCCTCATTTTCTGCAAGGCAGACAGCAAAGCCCAGGTAGAGGAATTCATGCAGGAAGACCCCTTCGTGTACCAGGATCTGGTAGAATTGAGGATAGCGGAGTTTGTGGCGTCCCGCGCCGAAGCCGGTATGGAAGCCCTGTTGGGGTAATTCGTTTTAGGGCTGTTTTTGGCAAATCGGCTCAGAACCAGGTACAATCCAGGGTAGAATAGTGACTAGAAACCGGAGGCTTGTCGTTTTTTTCCGTAGTACCGGGTAAGCAGACAGGGACTTCTGCTTTTTACTTCAAACCAAACCCAGTTTCCATGGATTTCTACCAACGCCCCACAGAGGAGATTTTGCGGGAACTTCAATCTTCTCCCCAGGGACTCACCGCCGCCGAGGCCCAGGCCCGGCTCCAGACCCACGGCTACAATGAACTCAAAGAGGCCGAGAAAGACTCTGTCCTGAAACTACTGCTGGAGACTTTCAAAGACCCCATGGTGATTGTGCTGCTGTTTGCCGCCGCCGTGCAGTTGGTCTTGGGCGAAGTTATAGAAGCGGTCATCATCTTTGCCGTGCTGGTGCTCAACGCCATTGTGAGTGTGGTACAGACCAAGAAAGCCGAGGGCGCCCTGGATGCCCTACGCCAGATGTCAGCCCCCTCGGCCAAAGTGCTGCGCGAAGGCGTCACCAACACCATTCCGGCCCGCGAACTGGTGCCCGGCGATCTGGTAGTGCTGGAGGCCGGCGATTACGTCTCCGCCGACGGGCGCTTGCTGGAGAGCGGCTCCCTGCGCACCGATGAAGGCATGCTCACCGGCGAGTCTTTGCCCGTGGAAAAACACGTGAACCCCATTCCGGAGGAAGTGGCCCTGGGCGACCGCAAAAACATGGTGTACAGCGGCGCGCTGGTGGTCTACGGCCGGGGTGCGTTTGTGGTCACCGCTACTGCCACCAAAACCGAGATTGGGAAAATAGCTGATCTGCTGGCCACCGCCGAGTCAAAGCAAACCCCGCTACAGCGCAAACTCGCCGATTTCAGCAAAAAATTAGGTTGGGTCATTCTGGCGCTGTGTATCGTCATCTTCGGGGTGGAGGCCTTCCGCGTTTGGACTGGTACCGCGGCCCAGGACACCACCGGAGCCTTGCTCAAAGCCTTCATGTTTGCCGTAGCCGTGGCAGTGGCCGCCATCCCCGAGGCGCTTTCGTCCATCGTGACCATCGTGTTGGCGGTGGGCACAAACAAAATGGCCCGGCGCCACGCCATCATCCGCAAACTGCCCGCCGTGGAAACCCTCGGCTCCACCAGCGTCATCTGCACCGATAAAACCGGCACGCTCACCCAGAACAAAATGACGGTGGTAGACTATTATGTGCCCGGCAAATCAGAAGACGAATTCCCTGATGACCCCTCGCGGTGGACAGCCGAGGAACGAAGGCTCATGCAGGTGGCCGTGCTCTCCAACGATGCCCAGATCAACGAAGACGGCGCCGAACTGGGCGACCCCACGGAGGTGGCCCTTATCGCCTTCAGCAACAAGAAAAACCAGCCTTACCAGCAATTGCGGGAGGAATTTGGGCGCGAAGACGAGTTGCCCTTTGACTCTGACCGCAAACTCATGTCTACCGTGCACACTATTGAAGGGCAACGGCTGATGCTGACCAAAGGCGGCCCCGATGTGGTGTTCTCCCGCTGTTCCCGCGTGCTCATTGACGGCGAGGAGCAGCCCTTCACCCCGGAACTCCAAGAAGAGGTAAGGGAGCAGAACGAGAACTTCTCCAACCGGGCGCTCCGTGTGCTGGCCTTCGCCTACAAACCGCTTTCTAATGGGGCCTCCATTTCCTTTGAAGACGAAAACGACCTGGTGCTGGTGGGCATGAAAGCCATGATTGATCCGCCGCGCGAGGCCGTGTACTCTTCCATTGAGGAAGCCAAACGCGCCGGCATCCGCACGGTCATGATCACCGGCGACCACAAGACCACCGCGCAGGCCATTGGGAGGGACATCGGGTTAATGGACGAGGACGATATCGCTTTGACCGGCCAGGAACTTGATGCCCTTTCTGAAGAAGAGCTGGACCAGAAACTGGAGCACATTGCCGTGTACGCCCGCGTGTCGCCGGAAAACAAGATCAGGATTGTGCGCGCCTGGCAACGGAAAGGTAAGATCACCGCCATGACCGGCGACGGCGTGAACGATGCCCCCGCCCTGAAACAAGCCGACATTGGCATTGCCATGGGCAGCGGCACCGATGTGGCCAAAGACGCTTCCGCCATGATCCTCACGGATGACAACTTCGTGTCCATTGTGAGTGCCGTGGCCGTGGGCCGGACCGTGTTTGACAACATCAAGAAAGCCATTGCTTACCTGTTTGCCGGGAACCTGGGCGCCATCATCGCCATCCTGTTTGCTTTGGCCCTGGACTGGATCAACCCGTTCACGCCCATTCAGTTGCTGTTCATCAACCTGCTCAATGACTCTTTGCCCGCCATCGCGTTGGGCGTGGAAAAGCCGGAACCTAACGTGATGCAGCGCAAACCCCGGGACATCAACGAAGGCATTTTCGCCGGCGATACCCTGCGCTCGGTGCTCATGCGGGGGCTGCTCATCGGTACGGCGGTGATTGTCTCGCAGTGGCTGGGCTTGCAGCAATCGCCGGAGATGAGCGTGGCCATGGCCTTTACCACCTTGATCCTAGCCCGTACGCTGCAGACCTTTGCGGCCCGTTCTAACACCCAAACCGCCTTCGGGGCCGGGTTCTTCCAAAACAAATACCTGTGGGGCGCGGTGCTGCTCTGCTTCGGACTGTACGGGCTTACGGTGCTGCCGGCGCTTCGGCCTATCTTCTCCATTCCCGCGGATTTCGGGTGGGAAGAATGGCAGAAAGCCGCCGGTCTGGCCTTTGGCGCCGTGACCTTGATGGAAGTCTGGAAGCTGATGCCGTGGGTATCCAGGAAAAATAAATAAGATGAAAGTTGCTGGGAAAGGCTTCAGAAACAAGTGCATCTGATTCCTAATCGATTTCCTGAAAACAGGCTTAAATCAGTTTAGCTCTGGTTTTAGCCTGTTTTCAGGAAATTGCCCTCTAAACAAAACACTCACTAAAACGCTGTCTTGCCTTTAGGAAAACGAGTAGCCTTGTGAGGTGCTATCACTGTCTACTGCTTCAAAATCAGAATCTAGCAGGGTGACGCTTACTTCATGGTCCTGGAACTGGAGGTTGCCGAAAGTGCTGGCGAAAGCGGTCTCGGTGGCATCGGCGCCGGAGGCTATCTTCACCATTCCGTTGAGGGGTGCCATTTTAGTAGCGTCCAAGAGAACCCAGTGGCCGCCTAGGTAGGCCTCAAAACAGGCGTGGAAGTCCTGGGGCTGTAATCTGTAAGAATACGCGGTCACGTAACGGGCCGGAATGGTGAGCGCGCGGCACAGGGCCACTCCCAGGTGCGCGAAATCACGGCAGACGCCCACCTGTTCGGTGATGGTGTCAAAGGCCGAGGTATGCGGCGTAGTGTAACCACCGCTGTATTCCACGTTTTCATGAATCCAGTCGCGCACGGCCATGACCTTGTTAAAGCCGTGGTAAATGTGCCCGAATTTATGGTGCGCAAACTTGTACAGGCGGTCTGACTGGCAATACCGGCTGGGGTGCAGGTACCGCAGCACCGAGGCAGGCATCATCGGGATAGCCACATCTGCCAGCTGTTCGGCAGCGATGGTTTTCATCTCATTCTCCACCTTGGCTGAGAAGGCAAACGTGACCGTGCCGGCGTCTGGCACGTCAAGGATTTTCATGCGCTTTTCGCCGGCCGCCGCGAGTACTTCCTGCATGGTTACGCCGGGCACCGCCTCAAAGACCTCCTCCCCTACAGTTTGCGTTTCTGATTTGAAGGGTAAAATGCTCAAGATGACCGACGAAGAAGAAATGATGTCATACTTCATCTTGACAGTTACCGCTAATTTCATAGGTGGTCTTCAGTAGGCACGGGAATCTTGTTGAAAGCAGCCTCCATCCAGGTGTCCGGGATTTTGTTCAAGGCAGATTTCAGTTCAGAGGCCCATTGTTCAGAGATACTTTCCAGGTCTTTTTTGGTGTACCGGTGTTCTACCATCTCAAAACTGTTGGCACGGTAGAGCACGACATCAATGGGAAAGTCTACGTCATTGGCGCTGACGCGGGTGGAGTCAAACGATAAAAAACCGGTTTTCAGGGCTAGTTGCATAGAAGAATCATCGGTTAGGGTGCGGTTCAGGATGGCTTTGCCGTGGCCGGAGTTGCCAATCACCACAAACGGGGCGCCCTGGCCCAGTTCTACCCAGTTGCCCTCTGGGTACAGCAAAAAGAGTTTGTGCTCATCGTCATCCTTCAGCTGCCCGCCAATAATGGTATGCAGGTTAAACCTGAGGCCCGCCTGTTCCAGCTCTTCTTTGTCTTCTTTGGCTGCCCGTTTTACCTGCGCCCCAAAGTCATTGACCGCTTTGTACAGCTTGTTGTGCCCGGGCCCGCTTTCCATGAGCTCCTGGAAGTAGAGCACCGCTTTGTCCCGCACCGACCTGAGCCCGCTGGTCATGATGAAGAGCGAATGCTGCCCATGTTGCTGAATGTATATTTTCTTTTTCTCTGTGGTGTCAGAGCCCGCGGTAATTCTGGTGTCTGCTATGGCAACCAGCCCCTCTTTCACTTTTATTCCTAAACAGTAAGTCATAATAAGCCTCCCTTCTGCCAATAAGTACCTGGTGTAAACAAAGTAATATTCTAAACTGGTTATAGTTAAAATATTGTAAATAAGGTAAGTAATGGATTTAAAGATAGGAAAGATTAACGTAGGTATTTGCCGCAACACCATGTTTTTGCCGAAGCCAATTGGATATGAGCCCATCATTGGATATGAGCCCATCAATAGATGCCTGAGGACGAATTTGCCTGTGTTTGTAAGGCGGAGATGCTTCTGGTGAAGAGAGTATCATCTGGTAAACCAGAGCCGCAATAGGGTAGGGATAGGATCTTCTAACAGAAACCCGTTCTTTGAAAAAGATTGAGGGCTAAACTCAACTACTTTCTCTTTATTTCTGTTAAAAGAAAGCTCCGCTGGTATCTTTTGTGAAATAAAGGACAACTAGCCGGAAGCGCACTTATATCCAGAAACGTATGCAGTCTTTAAGCGAAAAAGAATATAAAAATGAGTTTGTTCAGGCCTTTGACGGTGATGACAGCGGCAACGTGAAACCGCGCCAGACACCGGGCGTCCTGTACAGCAAAGCCTTGCCCACCCCGGTCAGGAAAGTGGAGTTACTGGCCTGGTCAGAAGAATTGGCGCAGGAACTGGGCATTGAGAAACCCACTGATCAGAAGGACATCGACATTCTGGGTGGAAACCACGTAGCGCCTTCCATGTACCCGTACGCTGCCTGTTACGCCGGACACCAGTTCGGGAACTGGGCCGGACAGTTGGGCGATGGTCGGGCTATTACGCTGGGCGAGTGGGTGGCACCAGACGGGAAATCCTGGGAACTTCAGCTGAAAGGCGCAGGCCTCACGCCCTATTCCCGCCGGGCCGATGGACGGGCCGTATTGCGGTCCTCGGTGCGGGAATACCTTATGAGCGAGGCTATGCACTATTTGGGTGTGCCCACTACCCGCGCCCTGAGCCTGGTGTCTACCGGCGACCAGGTCCTGCGTGATATGTTCTACAACGGCAACCCTGCTTTTGAGCCCGGTGCCATTGTGATGCGGGTAGCCCCTAGTTTCCTGCGCTTCGGGAGCTTTGAGATGCCGGCCGCCAGAAGAGAGAACGAGAACCTCCAAAAACTGGTAGACTGGACCATTGACCGCTACTATCCGCATTTACAGGGAGAGGGCCGGATTCTGGCCTGGTTTAAGGAAATCATGGAGAAAACAGCTGCGCTCATGGTGGAGTGGATGCGCGTAGGCTTTGTGCACGGCGTTATGAACACCGACAACATGTCTATCCTGGGCCTCACCATTGACTATGGTCCATTCTCGTTCCTGGACGACTACGACCCCGATTTCACCCCCAACACCACCGATTTGCCGGGCCGCCGCTATGCTTTCGGGAAGCAGGCTTCCATTGCGTACTGGAACCTGGGTTGCCTGGCCAGCGCCATCGCGCCTCTGTTGCCGGGCACCGAGGAACTGGTCGCCGTGCTGGAAACCTACAGCGACATCTTCCACGAGAAGTATTACGCCATGATGGCCCAAAAACTGGGCTTGGACCAGGTGAAAGAAGGCGACCAGGAACTCATCACCCGCTTCACCGATACCCTCTACACCCTTAACCTGGACATGACCATCCTCTTCCAGTTGCTCATGGACCTGCCAGAGGAGGTAGGCACCGAAGCCGAGGTGACCGCGCATTTCCAGGATAGCTTCTACCGGGAAATTGAAGCAGGCGAGCGCGCCACGCTGTTCACCCTGATGCAGGATTACGCCACCCGCCTTAAAGCCAACACTGGCACCCGTGAAGAAGCAAAGGATCGCATGCGGAAAGCCAACCCCAGAATCATCCTGAGGAACTACCTTCTGCACCAAGCCATAGAAGAACTGGAACGCGGCGAGAACAAGCTCTTCCTGAAACTGCAGGAAGCCATGAAAGACCCATACTCCCGCCACCACGACGAGCTCTTCGCCAAACGCCCCGACTGGGCCAGCCAGAAAGCCGGTTGCTCCATGCTCTCCTGCAGTTCTTAAGTAGACAGCACAATTTAAAAGTACACGCATTCCGTCTCCCTTTGAAGGGGGTAGGGGGATGACAAAGGCGCTTGAAGAACCGTCCATCTCTTGCTACCGTGCAAGGGCAACCACAAGGGATTGCCCCTACATTTCGGGAATGCGTGACCTGCACGAGTAATCATCCCCCTACCCCCTTCAAAGGGGACGATATGCGTGACTGGTAATTACTGCTTGAATATGGCTTGGTAAGGAAGGATCAGTTCTATTTAGAGGCTGTTTTCAGGAAAGCCCAACAAAAACAGGGAATGGACCCTGGAAGAAAGGAGAGGTTAGTACATCTCCATGACTTTCAGGGTCCATTTTTCATTAATAGTATAAGTACCTTTTCTTAATACGTGCAGGCCTTCTCCGGCGGCATATAGCACCACAGCGGTACCCATGGTCTGTAAACCATCCTGCCGGTCAGCTTTGTCATTGAGGTTGGTGAGGGTATTGATGGCGCCTACTAGGGTGAAGATGGTGCCCGCGGTCTTGAGGAACAGCCCGGCAAAGTTGGCTACTTTCCGGCCGCCGGTATGGTTCCGGAGTCTGATTTTTTCCACGTCTTTCAGCTGAACTTCAAGCCCCTCCACATAGAAAGAATTCCCCCTGATATCCAATACGGTCTGGGTGCGCAGGCCTTCGTCCTTGAACCGCTTAAAGGTGATCGTCTCGCCAGGGTAGATTCTGAACCGGGTCAGGGTTCCGGTTTTGGATAGCAGCAGGTACCGGTGTGTGCCCGTCTGGGTTTTGAGCGAATCTCCGGTCTGAGCCTGGCAAGTACTGGTGAAGCCTAAAAAGAGAAAGAACCCTAACAGAAGATATTTTGCCATGCCGATGGGGGGGAAGTTACCTGTAAACGATGTGCCCGCAAACTTATTCATAAATCTGACTACTTATCTGTTTGGGCAAACAATGCCTCCATGTTTTAAAGCCGATTTCTGAAAAAGAAGCCTAAAGCTGCCACGCTTCAAACCCGAATTCCGCTTTGGAAAACTGCATTCCCAAGGAAAAGAACAAGGAGTAGCCAGCCCCAGAAACAAAAAGGCCACCTGATCTTTCAGGCGGCCTTTTTTGTTAAGCCGAGCAGGAAATTAAGCCTGCACCGGGGTGGCAGTATAGCCAGCCTTGGTTACTGCCTGGATCACTTTCTCTGCTGTAACATCACCTTCCACGGTCAGGATTTTGTCTGGGTTGGCGGTGTCAACGGCCCAGTTCTGGATACCGGAGGTGCTGTCTAAAGCAGGAGTCACGGCGCTGATGCAGCCACCGCACTTGATATTGGTTTTGAATTTAAGGGTGCTCATATGGGAGTAATTAAGAAGTAAAAATTAGGAATCGGAAGGATCAGCAAAGGACAATCATCAATCAGCAATCCTACAAAGTTAACGACCGAAGGCGCAAACTGTTGGTAACCACAGAAACCGAGCTCAGGGCCATGGCCGCTCCCGCCAGCATGGGGTCCAGCAGGAAGCCCCAGATGGGGTAGAGCAGACCCGCTGCCACCGGTATCCCGATCACGTTGTAAATGAACGCCCAGAACAGGTTCTGGTGGATGGTGCGTACCGTGGCTTTACTCAGTTTGATGGCGTTAGGAATGGCCCGCAGGTCTGAGTGCATAAGCGTGATTTTGGCCACGTCCATGGCGATGTCGGTGCCGCGGCCCATGGCGATGCCTACATCGGCCAGGGCCAAGGCCTGTGAGTCGTTGATGCCGTCGCCCACCATGCCCACCACCTGGCCCTGGCGTTGCAGTTCCTGGATGAAATCGGCTTTGTCCTGGGGCATCACCTCGGCTTTGAAGTGTTGCAGACCTACCTGTTGCGCCACGGCGGCGGCGGTTTGGGCGTTGTCGCCGGTGAGCATGTAGACGTTCAGGCCCAGGTGCTGCATGTCTTTTATAGCCTGCGCCGAGGTTTCCTTGATGGCATCGGCAATGGCGATGAGCGCTACCACCTGGCCCTGCGTTCCGGCGAACACCACCGTCTTAGCTTTGGATTTCAGTTTTTGGGCGGTTTTCTCCAAATCGGCCGAGAAACGGAGGCCGTTCTCCTGCATCAGTTTCTCGTTGCCTAGCCAGAACGTCTGCCCTTGGTATCGCGCCTGTACGCCCCGGCCGGTCACGCTAGCGAACTGCTCCAAGGTCGCGGCTTGCACGCCTTGCTCCGTGAGGTATTTGGAAACCGCCTCGGCCAGCGGGTGCTCCGATTGATTTTCCAACGTCAGCAGCACCGAAGCCAACTCGTTCTGGGCTTCCTGGGGAGCAGTCCAGATGAGCTCGGTAACTTCGGGTTTGCCTTTGGTGATGGTGCCGGTTTTGTCCAGCACCACGGCGGTGAGTTTATGGGCGGTCTCCAGGCTCTCGGCGTCTTTGATTAGGATTCCGTTCTCGGCGCCACGTCCCACGCCCACCATGATGGCGGTTGGCGTGGCCAGCCCCAACGCACACGGACAGGCGATAATGAGCACCGTGATCAAAGCCAGCAGCGCGTGCGTCACGTTGTTGTCGCCGCCCATTAAGTACCAGGCCGCGAAGCTGAGCAGCGCAATTCCGATGACGATGGGCACGAAGATGCCGGCCACCTTGTCGGTGAGTTTCTGCACGGGTGCTTTGGAACCCTGCGCTTCCTGCACCATTTTGATGATCTGGGCCAAAAGCGTCTCGGCGCCTACTTTCTCCGCCGAGATCTGCAGACTGCCCTTCTGGTTGATGGTGCCCGTGAACACCTGGTCTCCGGCGGCTTTCTCCACCGGAATGGGCTCGCCGCTGATCATGCTCTCGTCCAGGAACGAGGAACCGCTCACCACCCGGCCATCCACCGGAATCTTCTCGCCGGGCCGGATGAGCAACACATCGCCTACCAGCACTTGTTCAATGGGCAGTTCCACTTCCTGTCCGTTGCGCAGCGCCTTCACCGATTTCGGCTGCAAGCCCATCAGCTTCTTGATAGCCCCTGAGGTGCGGGATTTGGCTCTTTCCTCCAGCAGTTTCCCTATCAGAATAAAGGCGATGATGACCGTGGCGGCCTCATAGTACACGTGCGGCTCCAGCCCGCGGGACAGGAAGAACTCAGGATAAATGGTGTTGAAGGCACTGAACAGAAACGCGATGCCGGTACTCAACGCCACCAGCGTGTCCATGTTGGCTTTGCCGTGGCGGGCCAGCTTGAACGCGTTCACATAGAAATTGCGCCCGAACCAGAACACCACCGGCAGGGTGAAGGCCAGCATGATCCAGTTGCCGTAGGGCATATGGTGGAAGAACATGCCAATGACCGCCACCGGCAGCGACAAGGCCGCAGCCCAGATGGTTTTGGTTTTGATACGGCGGTAGGCTTCCTCTTCGCGGGCCTGTTGGGCTTCCTGGGTGGCTTCCTCTTTCTCCAGCAACAAGTCATAGCCAATGTCCTGGATGGCTTTCTGCAGCAGATGTAGATCGGTGCCGGGGATGTATTCTACCAGGGCGGTTTTATTGGCGTAGTTCACGGCGGCACTTTGCACGCCGGGCTGGGCCTGCAGCATGGATTCCACGCTCACGGCGCAGGCGGCACAGCTCATGCCATCTATAGGGAAGGTGTTCCTTATGGCAGGCTTGGTTTTTTCACTTGTAAGGGTTGCCATATCGGTAAGGTTTAACGTCAGTTTCAATTTCTATGACAAAGATACGGCTGGCAAGAGGCGGGGTCGTTACAGCTTTGTATATCCAGAGTTACATAATTTTAAGGAATGGTTGTTTTTGGCGGGTTTACTAAAAAGTAGGTCGAAAACAGGAACCATAGCGCGTGAGAAACCCAACCCTGACCCTTTTGAGAGTAATTATTTTTTTCAGCTGCTTTTGCGTGTAGTGACAGGTCTACTTTATCTGATACTCCCCTCCTGGGTGGAGTAGGTTGACGTTCATTCATGGTTCCGTTGGAAGAAAGTGCAGGAGATAATGGTTTCAGCTTAACTGTTGCGCGATGAACTGGGCATCTCTGCCCGCGCCTAATAGCAGGGCAGAGCCTCGGCTCCGTTGCCAGGAAAGGCCCAGGTAAAATAATCCCGCTAATGGACTGATTCCGTTCTGGTGCACAGGAGCACCGTTTTCCGCTATTGCCCCGGGGATCTGTAGCCAATTGTAATCTGGTCTGAAACCCGTTGCCCAAAGAATACTGGTGAAGGAAGTTTGGGTACCATCCTGAAAAATGACTTGCTCCTGGTCAAATGCTCTGATCTCCGGGCGGAGTGGAACCTCTCCTTTTTGTAGCAGCATTTCTAACTCACGGCTATAGATCACTTCGGCTTGTTTGAGCATCTTTTTCCCGAGGACGGAAGTGGGCGGCGCGTAGATGGCTCCGGTCTTGGTAGCCCACCAGAAAACACTTCGGCCCAGCAATTGGAGGGAGGAGAACCTCGGTGGCTTTTTCACGGACAGGTGCACCTCGTGCGTGTGGGCCAGTTCCACGGCAAGCTGCGCCCCAGAGTTACCTGCTCCCACTACCAATACTTTCCCGGCAGGGATTTGCACCGGGTTGCGGTATTGGGAGCTGTGCAGTTGCAGAACACTATCAGTAGGGTTTGTGCCGTAGTTGGGTACAAATGGCGTCTGGAAAGGCCCGGTGGCGATGACTACTTGCCTGGCCTGAAACAATTGCTTTTGGGTTTGTACCTGAAAAATGCCGCTGGCTTTAGTTAATGCCACTACTTTCTGCTCCAAGGCCAAAGGCAATTGAAAACGTTGAGCGTATTGTTCCAGGTAACCGGCGATCTCGTCTTTGGTGGGGTAATGGTCTTTGGGTAGATCCAGCGGCCAGCCGGGCAAGTTGCAGTAGGGGGCAGGGGTGAACAGACGCAGGGAATCATAGCGGTTCCGCCAGGAGTCGCCCACTCTTGGGGAGGCGTCTAGTAGCAGGAAGTTCTTTTTCCGTTGGTGCAGATAATAGCCCAAGGCCAGTCCTGCTTGACCAGCCCCGATCACCAGAACGTCGTAGATTTCCTGCTTTTGCCAAGTTTCCTGCATCTCTTTTCATCTGTGTGGAGAGGCAAAGCTAGAAACTGGCCCGCCCGGAGGCTTTACACAATTATATGGAAGAGGTGCAAGATTTCGACTTTCAGTAGCGAAGGTGCATACCGGGGAAGAGTGTCAGGAATGCGTGCGGACACGAGCCGGAGGCTAGCGCCAGCGTGGGAGCAGGCAATCTGTTGTAATAGCTTTTTAGGTGCCAAACAGCGAAGGGCAATCAAAAGGGATTGCCCCTACAGTTTGGTATAAACGAAGAAGCTCCCCTCTTAAGGCAGATAAGGGAGCTTCTTCGTTTTGGGGCCCATTTGGTGAAAACAGGCCGAAAACTTATACAGGCATATTATGGCGCTGAGGCGTAAAGCAGATCAGCCACCGCGTCTGACTTAGGAATCAGTTCCTGGCAAACTTCAATGCATCGTCGGCAGGCAGCGGCGCAGGCTTGGCAATGATCGTGGGCGTGGCGCTCGCATTCCACGGCGCAGGCCTCGCAGATCTCCACGCACTGGCGCAGCACCAGCCGGGCGTGCTCAGACCCCTTGGAGAGAAACGAGGCGGTGAGGCTGCAGTAAGCGGAGCAGTCCAGGTCCAGGTGGATACAGCGCGCCATTTTCTTGACTTCATCTTCCTGCAGGCAGGCGGTGGCGCAGTGGTCGCAGGCCGCGATGCAGGCCAACAACGCATCAATGGCCGGTTTATACTCGGTACGCATAGGCTTGAGGTTTGGTCTCCTCTTCTATACGCGATTGAAAAAGAATGGGGTTGGGGTTTTTGCCTTGCTTTTGAGAAAAGAGCCCTAAATCAATTGGGCTCTGCCTGTCACCATACCCAGGTAGTTTGCTTAGTGGTACACGCCGGCCTCTGTGCAGGCATGCCCCTCGGCACCGCGCTCTACCTGCAGTGTCACGTGCGGAATGTGGAAATGGTCGCGCAGGCCGGCTCTGATCTGGGTTAACTGGATATCGGTGTAACCGTCTTCCACCACCAAGTGGGCAGTGAGGGAGTTCTCGGTGCTGCTCATGGCCCAGACGTGCAGGTCATGGACCTCGGCCACGCCGGGCACCTCTTGCAGATAGGTCCTGATGGCGGCTAAGTCAATGCCGTGCGGCACGGCGTCCAGAGTGAGCCGAAGCGATTCTACCAGCAGCCCCCAGGTTCCCCAAACAATCACAGCCACAATGATCAGGCTCATGACGGCATCTACCCAGTACCAGCCCGTGTAGTACATGACCAGTCCGGCTACCACCACGCCCAGACTCACCAGGGCATCGGCGGCCATGTGCAGGTAGGCGCCCTTCACGTTGATGTCATGGTCTTTGTCGCGGAAGAAAAGCAGTGCGGTACCCGCGTTGACGAGGATACCTACGCCAGAGATGAGCGAGATGGCCGTTCCGTTGAGGGCTGGCGCGGTGCCCAGCCGATTGATGGCCTCCCAGCCGATGGCGCCCACTGCCAAAAGCAGCAACATTGCGTTGAGCAAAGAGACCAGCGTGGTGCTTTTGCCGTAGCCGTAGGTAAACCGATCAGTGGGTTTGCGCTGCGCCATTTTCAAGGCCAAGAAAGCCAGCAGCAGACTAATGACATCGGTGAAGTTATGGCCGGCATCGGTGAGGAGCGCCAGGGAGTTGTACCACCAGCCGGCTCCGGCCTCTACTACCACATACAGGATATTCAGCCCGATGCCCAGCAGGAAAGCCTTGTTCAGGTGACCGGAGGCAGGCAGGCTATGACCATGCTGGTGTCCGTGGTGCCCGTGTGTGTGTCCGTATCCGTGGGAATGTGAATGTGCCATAGGGGCAAAGTGCGTTTGATTTTCTTTCATACGTAGCCGGCAGGAGAAGCTGGCATGAGAGGCAAATAAAAGCCAAATGGAGAATCGCCCTGTTACATTTTATGGCCCCGGAGTTACAAAATTGGGTAGTAACTGCCGTCTTCAGAGCGCAAGAACTCTAGCCAATGAGGTTGCCAAGTGCCCAGGAAATAACAGGAGAAGAGAAGGTTTTAAGCCCGATTTTCTAAAAACGAGCCTTATATGAGGAGCAAACTTATTGGGGAATAAAAAGAAACAGCCGGGAATACCGGCTGCTCTACTCTTGGGGCTTTCCCTGGTTTAAACCGTCACCGACCTGCAGGCCTCGGCGCAGCGGCGGCAGGCTTCGGCGCATTGCTGACAGTGGGCATGGTCATGTTTGGAGCACTCGGTGGCGCAGATTTCGCAGACCTCAATACACTCGCGCAAGAGGTGCTTGCCGTGCGCCGAGCCCCGGGCCAAAAGCGTCAAAGTCAGGCGGCAGACATCGGCGCAGTCACGGTCGGTCTGGATACAGCGCGCCATCATTTTAACGTTTTCTTCCTGCAGGCAAGAGGTGGCACAGTGCTCACAGGCCAGGATACACTCATAGAGTGCGTCTAATACATGTCTTATTGGGGAATTGTGCATAGGGTTGGGTTAAGGGGTACAACATACATTCACATGCACACGCTATTTCGCCGGTCGGGCAGAAAATGATTTGTTTTTCTCCGGCCCGGTCGGGCATAGTATTAGTACGCCCACTTGGACGGGCGGTTCTTATAAAATTAGACGGTGAGTTTTATGTAATTCCTGTTTAAGACAGGTTGTCCAGCGGGGTGCGGGCAATGATGGGGTTCTTCTTGTAGTCTGTCACGGAGATGCCGGTGACTTTCTTGAACTGGTTGGAAAGGTGCTGCACGCTGCTGTACTGCAACCTGAAGGCAATCTCACTGAGGGTAAGCTCACCGTAGGAGATGAGTTCCTTCACGCGCTCAATCTTGAGCCGAATAAGGTATTTTTCAATAGTGGTGCCGGTGTGCTGCGAGAAGACCTTGCTCAGGTGCTGGTAAGACATGCCCAGTTTCTCTGCCAGGTACACCGAGGTGGTGATAGGCTGGTATTCTTCCTCCAGGTGGCGCTGGTACTCCAGCAGGGTGGTCTTGATGAGATCGGTGAGCTGTTCGTCTTTCTCCTGCAGCAGCTCAAAGCCGTGGGCCTCCAGCGCCGGAGAGATGGTAGTTATGTCTGGTTCCTGGTTTCCGGTCACTACGGCCTCACCAAGTTTCACTTCCTGCACCGCTAAACCTTGCTGTTGCAGCACCTCGGTCACGGTGGCAATGCAACGCGGGCAAACCATGTTTTTGATATACAGGTGATGTTCCATGGTGCTAAGGTAATGTGCTAATTAGAAAATGTGCTGATTGCTAATGATTCTCCCTGGTAACAAAGAAAACGCTAAAAGAGTGTAATCCACCTGCCACAACTCAGAACCCAAGACTCAGAACTCAGGACTCCTTCAGTCTTCCGGCCAATTGGCTTTGGGCACGTTCTTTTTAGGGGCCGCTGGCCGGGGCGAGGTAGACTTAGGAGACTTAGGGGCGTTTCTAGGCAGTTTTCCGGATAAGCGCATGAAAACCCAGTTCACGGCGGGCACAATCACGAAGGCGGTGCCGGCCACCATGATGAAAATACCCAGGAACGCGTTGAACAGCCGGTAGATAAAATCGCTGGTGAGCCCGAAGGCGTACAGCAGCAGCGTCATGGCCAGCAGCATACTGATGAGCGCGACAATGAGCAGGTCGCGGCGCCAGTCACGCTGGAACGGATGTCTTTTTACCTCTTTGGCCATGGTACGCTAGAAAAAAATGGTTGGAGCCTGCCCAGGCAGATGCTTCCGCTAAGATACGGCAAAGCTGGTTTTCTGCCCAAACGTAACTTCCCCAGATGCCTAAAACAAAAGACCCGGGGCGTTTTCCCGGGTCTTTTGCGGAAAACAGGCTTGAAACGCCTGCTGCCCCTTCTTGTGTCATGAAATCAAGAGAAGGATTACTCTTTCTCGTTGCCCAGGCCTTCTTTGTCTTTGTGGCCTTTGAGGGTACTGGCGTTTGGCTGGTTATTCATGAACTCCTTATCTGAGGAGTCTGAACCACGGGTGTCTGATGGGTTAGAGTTTGATCCCTGCGGTGAGTGTTGCTCTGGGTCAAACTTGCCTTTCTTGGCGCCGCCGCCGTGGCCTTCTCTGGAAGGTACGTTCTCGCCGCGGGTGTTATCGGCACCGCCGGCTACCGGACCATCCTGGAATTTAGGATCGTTGGTGCCTTGGTCGCGGTTGTGGTTATGCTCATTGTTAGGCTGTCCGCTCACGCCGGCACCGGTGTTCATGCCTCCCTGGTCATTGTTGCTGGATTTCTGGTTTCCGCTGCCCGATGTGTTAGGGTTAGACCGGGTTTCCGGAGAGCCTTCGTACGGCGGGTTGTTGTTATGGCGGTTACTGTTGTTGAGCTGATCATCCTGGCTGTTGATATCGCGCCAGCTTCTGTCCTGGTCTGGTCTATGCTGCTTAGGGCTATTATCGCCTTTTCCTTTGGTCATGGTTCTTTCTCCTTTATTTGAGGTGAAACTTAAACAAATGATTCTGCCAGGATACCCTGGCGTGTACTGTTGTACGGAGACGGATTAGTTAAGATTAGCCAGACCGGGCCCGATGGCAAATAATACCGGAAAGGCGCCTGCGGGCTAACTCAAATACAGTCATGCGCGTACTATCCTCAAGTGTGGGCCTGAAGGTTTTTAGCCGAGCCCGGAAAACGTCACCTATTGAACCAGACCTATGAAAAAGCGAATCGTTTCTATAAAACAAGTTTCCTGTGCCTTTCTGTTGGGAGGCGCATTACTTTTGGGCACCACCTCCTGCAGCACCGGCACCAGCGAAGGCCAGGTGAACGTAGAGGAAAGTGACTTCAAAGACA
This sequence comes from Rufibacter roseolus, assembly GCF_017916365.1. Lineage (GTDB taxonomy): Bacteria > Bacteroidota > Bacteroidia > Cytophagales > Hymenobacteraceae > Nibribacter > Nibribacter roseolus. The sequence continues at coordinate 1,118,947 of NZ_JAFMSU010000003.1, read as the reverse complement.
AAAGCCCTACTGAAAACAACGCGCCCGGCGTGTCTGATGAGACCCAGGATCCCGTGAACACCAATGCCACCGACTCTACCAATCAGAAAATCTACGACCAGCAGGAAGACAAGGTAAGAGAGCGCAACTCCGGGGTAAGCAACCAGGGTGTAGGCGGCGCAGCTGAGCAGAAGCAAGACCGAGACAATAATTAAAAGACATACCTCCCGGAAAGCCTGCCCTCAAAAAGGCAGGCTTTTCTGTTTTTGGCCCATTTCCCAGAAAACCGGCTCTAAACGCAAGTAAGGATTTCTAGCCCCTATAAACAGAGAGCCGCCAGCCTCAATAGAAGCTGGCGGCTCTCTGTTATATGACCGTTTTACAGAAAACGGCCTTGAAACTGCTTATCTGAAGGAGAAACCGTTAGGCAGGATTCTCACCTGGAAAGAGTCAATAGCCGTGCCGGTTGGTTGGTAACGCACTACCCAGCCGTTGGAAGTATAGCCTCCCAGGCCCAGGTACAGGGTGTTAGATTGCGGATCAATGCCCAAACCATACGCATCGCGGTGGATGAGCGCGGTGGTAGGTGCGGAAGTTGCAGTGGTGGCCATGGTGTACACACTGCCGTTGTAGGTGAAGTACAGCGTGTTTTTAGCGCCGTTGATGGTCAGGTAGCCTGGTCCGCTGGTGCCCAGCGGGAAGCCGTAGGAGGTAATGGCGTTGTTGTTGGCCGGATCAATCTTCACCAAAGCGCCTGGTGTACCATAACCGCCCCGCAGAACCCAAATCTTGTTGTTCGCATCCAGCACCAGGTGCTTAGGAGATTCACCCACCAGAATGGTGCTTTCCACGGCATCGGTGGTGGTATTGATCACCGAGATGGTATTGCCGCCGCTGTTGGCTACGTACAGTTTGCCGTTGTACATTAAAACGCCCTCAGGCAGCAGTCCCACGTTGATGGTTTTGGTCACGCTGTTAGTGGTGAGGTCCAGGACAGAAACCCGACCGGTGCCTGTGTAGCCAGAGAAAGCGTAGCCTACATACTCGGTTACGTAGGCTTTGTTGTTGTTAAGGGCCGCCACGTATCTCGGGATTTTCAGGCCATTAATGACTCCTTTGGAGGCAAAGGAATAAGCGTCTGCCACTTCAATCTTTTCGCTGTTGTTCACCGCAATGTAAGCTTTGTCCCCTATGAATGTAATGGACTGCGCGGCATCGCCCAGCGGGCGATTATTCACCTTGTTGAACAAGTCAGGGATCAGGGTTTTGGTCTCTGGAGAGAGGAAGCTTACCTCAGCGGTAGGAGTGCCAAACTGTCCTTCGTTCAAAATGAATACACCGTGCTCGTAGGCGCCTTTGGGAGTAGAGTCTTCAGAATCTGAGTCGCAGGAGGTGGTGAGTAGGCTGCTGCTGCCCAGCAATACATACAGGAAGTACTTCTTAAGGGTATTAACTTTCATAGAGTTGGTAAAAGAGTAAAAATGTGAATTATGGTTGGGTGGCCCATCTCAGGGCCAGGGATACTCTGAAATTGCGCGGCGGCATGGCCCGGTACGCCATGGTCTGGTACACGGTGTTGGAAAGGTTCTGCACCTGGGCCATAAGCTGGGTCTCAAAGGAACGCCAGGCAAAGGTTTTCCCCAGCCCGAAGTTCACCAGCGCATAGGCCGGCAGCCAGTTGTTATTGTCATTGTCTGTGAAGCGGCGGCCGGTGAACGTAGCATCAGAAGAAAGCCACCAGCTGCGGTAGCGGACCTCGGTCCAGGTAGCCACCTTGTGCTTGGGCACATAAAACAGCTGCCGGCTCTGTAGCTGCGCCCGTTCATCGGGGAGTTTCTGCTGGGAGATGGTGTAGGCGTAAGCCAGTCCGGCTGATAGGGACCGGTTTTCATCCAGTCTGTACTGCCACCTGCTGTCCAGCTCGGCGCCATTGCCTTTTACCCGCTGCAGGTTTACTGGCTCTGAGTAACCGCCGGTGGCGGAGGGCTGCCATTGAATCCAGTCTTTTACCTGCAGCGCATAGCCGGTCAGTTCGGTGGTGCCCGTCAAGGGTCCGTTTTTATGCTGGTGCACCAGACCGCCCTCGTAACCCCAGCCACTCTCGGGTTTCAGGGCCGGATTTCCGCCGGGGCGCCAGAAACGGTCATTGAGCGTGGGCACCCGGTAACTGCGTGAGACATTGGCTTTGGCCGTTATTGTATTGCCGCCCTGTTCCAGGATTTGGAGGTTGGCGCCCAGCGTAGGCGTAAGCGGCGGATTGAAGCCCTGCACCCAGGCTTGGCGCACGTTGAGGCTCAACTGCAGCATGGGTAATGGGTCATAGCGGAGCCAACCGTAAGCCGAGAATCTTTGTTCCTGTACTTTCCCGGCGTAGCCGCCCACATCGGCTTTGAACAGCTGTCCTTCTCCGCCCATTTGCAGCAGCAGGTTGGGCAGCAAAGCCCGTTCATGCTCCACCTGGCTCTGGTAGGTGTTCACCTTGGAGAGGGAAAGGACGCCATCGTCTTTATAATTGAGCACATCGTTGAAAAAGGCGGTCCGGACGGTGGTGGTGCCGTCGGCTAACTGGCCCTGCCACTCGCCCATGAGGCGCAGGTTCTCATCGTCCTGCTGGGCGTGGGTGTTGGCGCTGCCCATGGAAGGCTGTATCTGCCGATGCGTCTTCACGTACCAGCCCCTCACGGTGAGCCGCTGTTCCGGGGCCAGTTTGTAGTGTAGTTCCTGCGCCAGGCTGGTTTGCGCAAAGGCGGCGTTCTGCTGCGTTTCCCACGGTGACCCAAAGGCGGTGGTGTTTTTAAACCAGAAATCATTGTCGCCGGCGGTGCGGGTGAAAGAGGAGGTGAGGGCTAAACGGCCGTTGGAGAAAGATCCGCCCGCGGCGGTCCGTTGATGCCCGAAACTGCCCAATTCCTGTTGTACCTGTATCTGCTGCTGGGGGGCAAATGATACCGGGTTGTCCAGAAGAACAGCTCCTCCCACGGCCCCGCTGCCGTGTAAGGCACCGCTTGGTCCGTGCTGAAGGCTCACCTGCGTATTGATTGATGGGGGTAACAAGGCAAAATCTGACATACCCAGGGTGGGCAGGGCAATGTTGAAGCCGTTCCAGAGCACAGCCGTGTGGCTGGACGAAGTACCCCTGAACGCTACGGTGGCCGTCATGCCGTTTCCGTAACTTCTAAGGTACAAGGGGCTGCGCTGCTGGAGCATATCTGCCAGCGTGAGGCCCGGCCGCCGTTGCAGCAGGAGGGAGTCTGCCGTTTGCACCCGTGACCCCGCGGCGTAGCGGGTGTACCGCTGGGCAGAGACAGTGACAGGGGCCAGCTGCACGGTATCTTTCAGTTGGGCATGGCTTTCCCGCAGCGCCAGAAGCTCTGTGGCCACCGTAGCCAACGCAAACAGAAAAAGACGACGTACCATATTCCTCAGGGTTGCCAACCTGGGAAGACTGCAGAGAAAGAGATAAACGAAAACGCCAGCCCACGTTGGGGCCACCATCCTTGCTGCTTTTTTTCCCGAAAGCCTCCAGGTGAATATTGGATGTTGGCAGGTCTCCTGGCTCTCTTCTTCGGCCCGGCCTTCCCATCTGGCAAAGCAGACAGTGGCGTGTGGTGGGCAGAATGGGTTTGAAGATAACAGTTGCGGGTACAGCTCAGGTTTTACACCTGATTCCCTTTTAAGACATCATCGGAAGAAGACCGAGGCTGTCACCAATATCGGGAGCAAAGGTACGGGAAGTTTTACAAGGCCCCTATAGCCCCGCTGAATTTTTGTAAACGGCTGTTCTTAGGCTGTTTTCCGGGAAACAAGCCTGAAACAGCAGGAACATAGTTCCTGGCGGAGCTGATATTGGTTTCTGGCCAAGCAGCTTTGCTTAGAGGCGTCATCTGGAAAAATCACGTGTTTTCAGTATGAAAATGATACGTCATTTTAAAGCCGGTTTGTGGCGCATAATTCTTCTGTTTCAGCGTTATTTTAGCAAGAACAGGCCCGAAACGGATGTGCTGTGCTGCTGGAACCGCGATGAAGATGTAACTTTTTACAAAGCCTGTAGTTTTTAGCACTGTATTTGCCATAGGCTAAATCGTCTCAAATTCCCTTTATCATCCACATGAAACAATTCTTTATTCTTAGCCTGCTGTGCCTGGGACTCTTTTTGCAAGGCCAGGCCCAGACTTCTAAAAAAGGCGAAGCCCAAACCTCTAAAAATGGTCAGGCCCAATCAGTTTTTAAAGAAGGGCAGGGTCAGACCGTTTCCAAAGTTGACTACAGTGCCATCAAGACGGCGGTGAGTTCGCCCAAGTCCAAGATGTACTACCCCAACCTGCTCAAGCGCTACCACGCCAATGACACCCAACTCACCCTGGACGAGTACAAGCACCTGTATTACGGCTGGACCACCCAACCTGGCTACAACCCCTACAAACCCAACGACAAGTCAGATGCCCTCAATGAGATGCTGTTATATGAGCGGTTCCCAGAGATTATAAGCACAGGCAAAAAACTGCTGGCCACCGATCCCTTCAACCTGGATGTGATGTACCTCATGCACATGGCCTACGGCGAGATGAACAACAAGGTGGAAAGCCAGAAGTGGCTCACCAAGTTTGAGGGCCTCATGGCCGCCATCAAAGCCAGCGGCAACGGGCGCAGCAAAGAAACCGCCGTGGTGCTGAACGCCCCCCGTGATGAATACATGTTCCTCACGGTGGTGGGGCTTCGGCAGAAAGGCCGGCCGCAGCTGGTGGATAACAAATATGATTTGGTAAGCCTGCAGACCCCTAACAAACTCAACCTCACCGAGGTCTACTTCAACATCCAGAAAGCGGTGGAGAAAAAGCGTTAACCAGGAATTTCCTGATTTATAACGATAGGGGCAACCAAGGATAATGGTCACTTGGCTGCCCCTATTCTTTTTGCGTTCTTGCCAAGGTTAAAACTGACCCTACTATGAAAAAGATATATGCGGCGCTTCTGATACTGGGCGCTTCTCTGGCCAGTTGCCAAGGCAACGGTGAAAAACCTGCAGAGACCTCCTCACCCAAAGAAGAAAACAAGGATACCGCGGTGGCTCTTTGTGAGTTTACCACCACAGATTCGGCTACGGCGGTCTCACAGTTACAAGGCAAATGGGAGCTGCGCGGCCTCCAGACCAATTACATGGGCGCCCAGGAAGACGAGTTCCTGACCGGGGAGCAGATAGGTGAAGCCAAAACCCTGACTTTTTATGAAAACGGCGAGTTTGAAGAGCACGTGAACGGCAAACTGCAGGGTGAGCGCAAATCCTTCAAGCTGGTGGGGCAGAGCCTGCCGCCGGTGGGTTACCAGTTCTGGTTCTGCGGCGAAAACACGCTGGTCATCAGCAACGTCATCGCCGATGGCGCCACCGAAGTCTTCATCCGCCAATAGCTGTCTGTTTATGCTCTTCCAACAAAAGCTTACCCCTGATTTCTATACCCGGCCAGACGTGGTCACCATCGCCCGCGACCTGATTGGCAAGTACTTTTTTTCTTCTTTTGACGGCGTGCTCACCGGCGGCATGGTAGTGGAAACCGAGGCGTACTCCGGTACTTCAGACGCCGCCTGCCACGCCCACCTGGGCCGGCGCACCAAACGCACCCAGATCATGTACCAGCAGGGCGGCGTGGCTTACGTGTACCTCATCTACGGCATCTATTCGCTGTTCAACATTGTGGCCAACGTGGAAGGCACTGCCGATGCCGTGCTCATCAGGGCCATCGAGCCTTTGGAGGGAATAGGGGAAATGCAACTCCGCCGAGGGCTTGCTAAAGTAGAGCCTCGCCTCACCGCCGGACCTGGGCTGGTCACGCAAGCGCTGGGCATTTCCACCCTGCACAACGGCATTGATTTATCTGGAGACGAAATCTGGTTTGAAGACCGGGGCGTGACTGTGCCGGAGGAGCAGATTATAGCTGGTCCACGGGTGGGGGTGGCCTATGCTGGCGCCGATGCGCTGCTGCCCTGGCGATTCAGCCTCAAAGGCAGCCGCTGGGTGAGCAAAGCCAAGCCTGTCTACCCGGTCTGAAGCAAAAGCCCTCGCTGGACTCTATTTCCGGCGAGGGCTTTTGCTTTCATTTATCTGAATGACTGAATATACATGAATGGCTGAGTACACATTTATCTACAGCTTACAACTAAACCCCGGCTTTCCGGCAGAGCAGCAGAATGGGTTTGTTATGCAGATCGGTGGTGGCGAAAAGATAATCGTCTCCGCCTTCCTTCAATTTTACCTTATCCCGGAGCTGCGCCACGGTAAGCGGATAGTTGCGCGCGGTGATGTTGGCTTTTTTATCGGGAAGTAGTAGCTGCAGTTCCTTGGTATTGGCCTTCGGTTTACCAATGATTTCAAAAATCCGGCCCGGAAATGCCGGTTGCAGTTCTTCTGAGGTGTAGAGATGGCTGTTGCGTTGGAGTTTGTGTACGCCGTATTTCTCAGAAAGCCACTTGTAGGCGCCGGCTTTAAGCAAAGCCGTATTGGGCTCATACAGATACCGCTGGGGCTCTGAATAGGTAACAGCAGCGTTCTCTTCCTGTTGTTTCGTGAAGCTGAGCGGCTGGGCTTCCTGGTGCGCCAAGAGATTGACGGTAGTGAGGAGAGGCGGTTCCATGGCCTCGGGCTTCAGAAGGTAGAGTACTTCTTTGCATTCGTTCTGCACGGCTATAACCCACACCTGGGCAACGTGGCTCAACTGCTGCAACGCCAGATCAATGTCCAGCATGGGGGCGGTCTTCAAGAGCACCGCTTTACTTTTCTGCAGCAGCAAAGGCAGCAAGCCCAATACGTCTGGCGTGCAGTCCTGCAGCAGGTGAACCCGTTCTTGGCTCTGGCCGCGGCGAGCCGGGTCCAGGTAGATGACATCCACTGATGTATCCATGCGTTGCAAATACTCTTCAGCGGTGGTAGAAAGGCTTTGGATGTTCTCCGCGCCCAGCAACTTGAAATTATAACTGGCTATTTCCTGCAGTTCCTGGTTCTGCTCAATGTGGATCACCTGACCGAAACTCCTGGCGAAGTAATAGCTGTCCACTCCAAATCCGCCGGTCAGGTCCACCAGCGTCTGTCCCTGCACCAGGGTTGCCTTATAGGCAGCTGTATCTTCAGAAGAGCTCTGTTCAACCGAAAGAGAAACCGGGAAAATGGTTTGCGGGTGCTTTGCCCAGGTAGGGAGCTTTTGCTGCGCCTTTTGACGGGACTTTATCTGCTGCACTAATTCCGGGACCGGCAGGGGAGCAAAACGCTTCGCCTGCAACATGAGTTGGGCAGTGTCTTGCTGTTGGTGGTCCAGGATGAACTTTTGCTCTTCAATGGTGAAAATACGCATAAAACGGCTCGGGCGTGGATAGGCAAAGATACGGAATTGCAGAAGGGTGTGGGGTAAATAGGTTTGTTTAATGTTTTATGTAAAAATCTTAAACATAGAGTTGGTGAACTGGTTCTATCTGTAAATAAGTTAGTTTTTACTTAAGTGAAGTACAGCTATGAAGAAATGGATGAAACTTACCCTACTCGCCGTTTTGCCCGTGCTATTCCTCACGAGCTGCGATGATGACGATGACGCTTCGGAAATGCTGACCGAGGAGGCCCGGGTGCTGGTGGTGCATGCTTCGCCCAATGCTCCGGGAGTGGATTTGTATGTAGACGGAACAAAAGCCAATACTTCGGCTCTGAATTACCCAAACAATACGGGTTATCTGACCCTTCCTGCCGGTTCAAGGAACATCAAAGTGACCGCCGCCGGGGCCGGAATGGGCAGTCCGGTCATAGATGCCAATGTGACGCTGGAGAAAGACAAGAATTATTCAGTCTTCGCGGCTGGTCCGCTCTCTGGTCTTACCCCGGTGGTGTTGGTAGATGACTTGACGGCTCCGGCCAGCGGTCGGGCACACGTGCGGTTCGTGCACCTTTCGCCGGATGCGCCTGGCGTGGATGTTGTGGTGCAGGGTGAGAATAACCTCTTCTCTGACATCGAGTTTAAGGAAGGCACGGCTTTCACGCCGGTGAATGCCGGAAGCTATACTTTGGAGGTGCAGCCCGTAGGCACTGACGTGGCAGCCGTAACGGCCACTCTGAACCTGCAGGCTGGTAAAATCTACACGGTTTATGCCCAGGGGTTCCTGAACCCTCCGTCTGGCAACACCAATACGCTGGGAGCCGGCGTGATTATGAACAATTAAGCAGAGAGCTGAGCTTTGCTGTGCCACCTGTCTTATCAAGGCAGGTGGCACGGTGCTTTAAAGCAAATCTGGTATAGCTAAAGTGCAGAAAATTGAGTAAGATAAACATTTTCTGTACCTTTGCATTTCTACAGTAAAACCTTAACTACAATGGTAGAAACGTATTTGCCTTACAAAGTAAAAGATATTTCCCTGGCTGAGTGGGGAAGAAAAGAAATTAAACTGGCCGAGGCTGAGATGCCAGGTCTGATGGCTATCCGTGAGGAGTATGGCGCAAGCCAGCCATTGGCGGGTGCCCGTATTGCGGGTTGCTTGCACATGACCATCCAGACGGCCGTGTTGATTGAGACCCTGACTGCTTTGGGTGCTGAGGTGACCTGGTCTTCCTGCAACATCTTTTCTACCCAGGACCACGCCGCAGCTGCTATCGCTGCTGTCGGTATCCCGGTGTACGCCTGGAAGGGCATGAACGCCGAGGAGTTTGACTGGTGCATTGAGCAGACTTTGTTCTTCGGCGAAGACCGCAAACCGTTGAACATGATCCTGGACGATGGTGGTGACCTGACCAACATGGTGTTTGACAAATATCCAGAGTTAGCCGCCGGCATCAAAGGTTTGTCTGAAGAAACCACTACCGGCGTTCACCGTCTGTACGAGCGTATGAAAAACGGCACTTTATTGATGCCTGCTATCAACGTGAACGACTCCGTGACCAAGTCTAAATTCGATAACAAATACGGCTGTAAAGAATCATTGGTAGACTCTATCAGAAGAGCTACTGACGTGATGATGGCTGGTAAAGTAGCCGTAGTGGCTGGTTACGGTGACGTAGGAAAAGGTTCTGCCGCTTCATTGCGTGGTGCCGGTGCCCGCGTGATCGTAACAGAAATTGACCCCATCTGCGCCCTTCAAGCTGCCATGGATGGTTTTGCCGTACGCAGAATGGAGAATGCCATTCCTGAGGCTGACATTGTGGTAACCGCTACCGGTAACTTCAACATCATCCGCGCCGAGCACTTCCAGGCCATGAAAGACAAAACCATTGTCTGCAACATCGGTCACTTTGACAACGAGATTGACATGGCCTGGCTGAACGAGAACTTCGGTCATACCAAAGACACCGTGAAACCGCAGGTGGACCTGTACACCATCAACGGCAAAGACATCATCATTCTGGCCGAAGGTCGTCTGGTGAACCTGGGCTGTGCCACTGGTCACCCATCATTCGTGATGTCAAACTCTTTCTCTAACCAGACGCTGGCCCAGATTGAACTGTGGACGAACGCCGAGGCTTACGAAAACAAGGTTTACACCCTACCTAAGCACCTGGACGAGAAAGTAGCCCGTCTGCACCTGGCCAAAATCGGGGTGGAACTGGAAGAACTGTCTCCAGAGCAAGCCGCCTACATCGGCGTGGAGGTGGAAGGACCGTTCAAACCAGAGTACTACCGCTACTAAGCATATGCGTTTCCGGCCTGTTTTCCGGAAAACAACATAAAAACGCCCGGCTTCTGTAAAGAAGCCGGGCGTTTTGTTTTGCCGCTCTGGGGACGATAAACGCACCTTCTAAGGATGAACGCAACCTCCAAGTATATGAGTAATCCCCATTACTGTCATCTTGGAAAGATCTTGGTAGCGAACGGTAGTAGCGCTTATTCAAGGCTTTTCTAGTTCGCCCACAAGATCCTTTCAGGATGACAAAAGAGAGGTAGACTCAGAAGGGAAATTCCGGAGAAGCATGAAAGCGGCTGGATTCATGCTTCTCTTGTAAAGTTAGCAATAGCTGTTCTGGTTAGTATTAAGCTTGAAGATACTTGCTGATCCCGTTCCTGCACCATTTAGCTTTCTGCCCGATGGCATCGGCTAAAATCTTGTCATTCTCCGGGAGAGAGGTGCGGGCATTTTCCGGGTGGTACAGGTGGTAGCCTACCCCGCCGAAGGGCAGGTTGCGGCGCTCCACGCCCGCGTTCAGCATTCTGATGGCAAACTCACTGTCCTCGCGGCCCCAGCCTTCAATGTCCTCGTTGAAACCGTTGATCTGGAGCACATCGGCGCGCCAGAAAGCCATGTTGCAGCCGCGTATGGCTTTGATGTCGGGGCGTTTTTTGGAGCCGAGCTTTGCCAGTGTTTCCGAGGAAACGGCATTGAAACGGTTGATGATGCCGGAGGTGAAAGGCGTGATGTGCCATTGTTTGCTTTGCAGGATCTGCTTGGTGAGCTCGGGTTGCAGCAGCACCCGCTTGCCCTGGATAAAGGTGTTGGCGCGCGCTATGCGTTTGTGGCTCTTGACAAAGTCTGGGTGCAGCACCATGTCACCGTCAATGGAAAGGATGTATTCGCCTTTCGCCATGGCCATGGCTTTGTTCCGGATAGCAGCTAGCCTAAAGCCCGTATCCTCGTGCCAGCAATGGCGCAGCGGCACCGGAAAGCTTTCCTGGAACTTCTCAATGACTGCCTTGGTCTCGGCGCGGGATCCGTCATCGGCAATAATCACCTCATCGGGTAACTCATTTTGCAAGGCCACGCTCTTCAAAACTACTTCCAGCGCATCTGGCCAGTTGTAGGTAGAGATGATGAGGCTGGTGGTCATGGAGCGGTTGGCCTCGTGCAGTTTCATGTACTTGTAGAAAGCCCCGTTGGCGTTGCAGGCCGAAATCAGGAACCCCTCAAAACCGTACAGGAAACCCCGCTTCAGGAAATAGTTGCGCAGGAAGGTCCAGAAGCCTTTGTAGATGGCCTTAAAGGCCGAGGACGATTTCAGGAACCGGTTCTGCTGGGCAAAAAGCGTGGTGTATTGGTTCAGTTTCCTGAGTAACTCGTCTGTGTTCTTGAAAGAATAATGGTTCAGGATGCCCGGTAGGGTCTCTAGCGCCAGCCCATCGGTCTTGATTCCTTCGTGCACCTCGCGGTCTGTAAAGGAGGTAACTTTGCGGTTAAAAAGGCGTAGCACATAATCATTCTCCCAACCACAAGCGTTGATTAAACGTTTCCCATAGAAATTGTGGCGCAAGAAGCGGTAGGCTTTGGCGTTATCTAAGGGGTGGCTGAGAATGGTTTGGGCTAGTTCCGGTGTCAGGACCTCATCGCTGTCAATGGAAAGGACCCAGTCATGAGAGGCGTAGGAGGCGGCCAGGTTCTTAAGCGGACCAAACCCGATAAAGGACGAGTGGAAGACCTTCACGTTGGGGAACTGACCGGCGATGGCCACGGTGGCATCAGTGGAGTCGTTGTCCAGCAGGATAACCTCCGGGAACCGGGCAAGCGCCTTGAGGCATTGCGGCAGCAACTCCTGGCTGTTTTTAGCGAGTATGGTAACAGAAATAGGTTGAGGCATGCGGCGCGGAAACAGAAAAAGGAAGGTGGATGGATTCCCGAAAAACGACGTTGGGACCGGTTAATGTAAACATCTGCCCTAATATTCGTATGTACCTATGTATATTTAATTTCTATATTTGCGTATAGGTATTTTTATCCCAAGTGTAAAAGTACAAAATCAAGACCAATGAGCGAACAGAGAGCGAATTCAATGACAAAAGAGGAGAAAGACGCCCGGTTTGAGGCCGAGTTGATGCCGGTTATTTCGCCTCTCTACAACTTCGCGTACCGTCTTACCCTGGATGAAGATGACGCCAATGACCTGGTACAGGAGACCTATCTCAAGGCGTATCGTTTCTTCGATTATTTCGAACCCGGAACTAATGCCAAGGCCTGGCTGTTCCGCATCCTAAAGAACTCGTTCATAAACGACTTCCGGAAAAAGAGCAAACAACCCGCCAAAGTAGACTACTCTGAGGTGGAAGGTTACTACAATTCAGAAGACGTGGACGCAGAGGGGGACAGTTCTGGCGGTACTACAGACCTGCGCATGGAAAGTGTGCAGGACCTGATTGGCGATGAAGTGGCGGGTGCCCTGAACTCACTGCCGGTAGACTTCCGGACCGTGATTATCCTGTGTGACCTTGAAGGGTTCACGTATGAGGAAATGGCCAAGATCCTGGACATTCCCATAGGAACAGTAAGGAGCCGCCTTCACCGGGCCCGGCATTTTTTGAAAGAGAAGTTGGAAAAATACGCGAAGTCAATGGGCTATAATGGCTAAACAGAAATTAATATGATGGGGACTACTACTATGACTGATGAATTGATGGGCGCAAACGCCTCAGATGAGAGCCATGAACCAGACTGTGAGAAGGTGCAGGGCGTTTTTGAGAAGTGGCTGGAAGGTGTAGCTACAGAAGAAGATGAGGCTTTTCTGTCTGAGAAAGCCGATGAATGCTCTCCCTGCTTTGAGAGCGTTGACAAACAACGGTTGTTTGTAAAGTTCCTGAACGCCTCGCTGCGCAGACCAGGTACTCCCGCTACACTAGTAGACTCCATCAAATCAAAAATCCACCAAACGGCTTAGTATTAAGCTTTCCTACCCTGGATGCAAGGTAAAATCATTATTTTTTCGGCCCCATCCGGAGCCGGCAAAACCACAATTGTCCGTCATTTAGTAAACGTACTTCCAGAGCTAAGTTTCTCTATCTCAGCCTGCACCCGCGACCGCCGGGGCCGCAGTGAAGTTAACGGCAAAGATTATTATTTCATTACCCCAGAAGAGTTCCGCGACAAAATCGGGAAGGATGAGTTCGTGGAGTGGGAGGAAGTGTACGAGGGGGCTTTCTACGGTACCCTTAAATCTGAGATTGAGCGCATCTGGTCTGAAGGCAAGCACGCCATTCTGGACGTGGATGTCAAAGGGGGTCTCAGCGTGAAGAACTTCTACAAAGACCGCGCCTTGGCCATCTTTGTGAAACCGCCTTCTATTGAGGAGCTTTCCAAGCGCCTGGTGGCCCGCAACACAGACTCAGCCTCCAGCATCTCCAGCCGTGTGTTTAAGGCTAAATTTGAATTGAGCTTTGAAGACCAGTTTGATGAGGTGATTGTGAACGAGAACCTGGAAGAGGCTTTTGCCCGTGCCGAGAAACTGGTGCGGGACTTTATCTATCCAGAAGAGCCTATTGTGTAGCCATGCGGGTAGGATTACTCTTTGGATCCTTTAACCCCATCCATATAGGGCACCTGATCCTGGCCAACTACATGGCCGCCAATACCACCTTAGACACTGTCTGGCTTGTGGTGAGCCCGCAGAACCCGTTCAAACCCAGCAGCAGCTTGTTGCATGAGTTTGACCGCCTGCACATGGTGCGTCTGGCCATTGCCGATAACGCCGACCTTGGCGTAACCGACATTGAGTTCCGGATGCCCAAGCCCAGCTACACCATAGATACGCTTACCTATCTCAGGGAAAAGTATCCTAAGTACCAGTTTGTGCTCATCATGGGCGAAGACAACCTGGCTACCCTGCCCAAGTGGAAAAACTACGAGCAGATTCTGGACCTCTACGAGGTACTGGTATATCCCAGACCGGGTAGCGCCAAGATTCCTGAGGCTTTGCAGAACCACGCCAAGATAACCGTGGTTCCGGCTCCGCTCCTGGATATCTCGGCCACTTTCATCCGGAAGTGTCTCAAGGAAGGTAAATCTACCCGTTACCTGCTGCAGGAAGAAGTACAGGAATACATACAGGCCAAGAAGCTATATATTTAGTAGAAGAAATCAATTGCCATAAGCCGGCGTTTTAGGCATCCTTTTTCTAAAAGGAGCCCAGAACGCCGGTTTTTGTTTTTCAAATTTTTTGAGTTTCAAGCCATTTGAAAACCTTGAAAATCGCAGATTAGTGGAAGATCAGGCCAGTTAAGGGAAAGCATCGTGCTTAGTTGTTTCTTCTACGCTACTTACTTTTTGCTATTTACCGGTATGTGGATAAATATGGGAAACCTTTTATTCTAAAGGGCGTTAAAACAAGGTTTAGTCAACGAATGAGTTAAAATAACCATATTTTTTAGCGTATAAGTACTTGGTTCTCTCAGGAAAGTAGTGTAATTTGCTTTCTTTCCCAGACAGACAAACTGAAGGACTACCCCCTGACAATGAGTTCCATCACCTTCTTCCAGGATACCTATATTTCTATCACCTATCACCAGAACCAGCAGTACATCAACGCAGATTGGATTGGTTTCCAGACAAAACAATCTGTACAGGATGGCTGCGAGCGTATTCTAGAGGCCATGGCGCAATTCAATTGCTACAAAGTCCTTAATGACAACACCCATGTGGAGGGCATCTGGTCCAGTGCGGCGGAGTGGGTGGGCTCAGACTGGTTTCCGCGCATGCGGCAGGCCGGTATGGTGTCTTTTGCCTGGGTGTACTCGCCCAGCATGTTCAGCCGGTTGTCTACAGACAAATCCCTGCGCTTCACCTATGACACCACCGGCATCGAAGTGTTTGACAGCCTGACCGAGGCCCAAAGGTGGTTGGCGGCCATTCCGGCGTAAAGCTTACTTTTTCAAATTCCCATAAAAGAGAAGGCCCCGCACTGTCAAGTGCGGGGCCTTCTCTTTTTAACCTGTTTTCCTTAAAACAGACCTGGAACGCAAAACCTTAGATGGTCATGATCTCGGCCTCTTTCTTAGACAGAAGCTCATCCAGTTTCACAATGTAGGCATCGGTCAGTTTCTGTACTTTGCCTTCGGCGTCTTTCACCGCATCTTCAGAGGTGCCTTCTTTCTGCAGTTTGCGCAGCGAGTCGTTCACGTCTTTACGGATGTTACGCACGCGGATTTTACCGCTTTCGGTCTCGTTCTTGGCTTGCTTTACCAGCTCGCGGCGACGCTCCTCGGTCAGGGCCGGGATGTTCAACCGGATGCCGTCTGCCTCAGTCATGGGGTTCAGGCCCAGGTCGCTGTTCTTGATGGCTTTGCCAATCTCAGCCACCATGTTCTTCTCCCAAGGCTTGATCATAAGCGTACGGGCATCTGGGGTCATGATGTTGGCCACCTGCGAGATGGGGGTTGGCGTGCCGTAGTAATCTACGCGCAGGTCCTCTACCATGGCAGGGGACGCTTTGCCGGCTCTGATTTTGGTTAATTCTACACTAGTGTGCTGCACCGATTTCTGCATTGACTCCTCGGCTTCGCTCAAATAAAAGTTAATTTCTTCGGTCATTGGGTTTTCTGATTTAGAAAGATGACTAAACGGTACCACCGTAGCAAACGCCAAAGGGCGGCACAAATTTCTGATTTAATTCTGTAAAATCCACTGCCGGGGCAGCAAGACCTGTAATTACATAGAAACCAAGGTTCCTACACGCTCGCCTTTAATCAGTTTGGCAAGGTTGCCCGGCGTGTTAATGTCAAACACCACAATAGGCAAGTTGTTTTCCTTGCAAAGGGTAAACGCAGTCATGTCCATTACGTTGAGGCCTTTTTCAAAAACCTCTTCAAAGGTGATGTCCTGGTACCGCACGGCTGAGGAATCTTTCTCCGGGTCAGCGGAGTAGATGCCGTCTACACGGGTACCTTTCAGCACCACATCGGCCTCAATCTCAATGGCCCGCAGAGAAGCGGCAGAATCTGTGGTGAAGTAAGGGTTACCGGTACCCGCCCCGAAGATCACTACGCGGCCTTTCTCCAGGTGGCGCATGGCGCGGCGGCGGATGTAAGGCTCACACACCTGCTGGATGTTGATACCAGAAAGCAAACGGGTGAAGATACCCACTTTCTCCAGCGCGCTCTGCAACGCCATGCTGTTGATTACGGTAGCCAGCATACCCATGTAGTCGCCCTGCACGCGGTCCAATCCAACAGACTCGGCCTGCACGCCCCTGAAAATGTTTCCTCCACCAATCACTACGGCCACCTCGGCGCCAAGATCTACGGCAGATTTAATCTCTTCGGCGTACTGCACCAGCATGTTGGTGTCAATCCCATATTGCTGTTCGCCCATCAAGGACTCTCCGCTGAGCTTCAATAGAATTCTTTTGAATCGCATGCTTATAAAATAGTAATAGTTAGTGACACGGGTCTATACACGTTTTGGGCCCGCTTTTCACAAAACAGGCCCAAAACGGAATATTCTTTAAAATACGATCAATACCTGGTTTTTCTCCACGTTCTGCCTGGTGGTTACCTTCACCTCAGACACCACGCCGTCGCCGGGAGACTTGATGATGTTCTCCATCTTCATGGCTTCCAGGATAAGGATGGAGTCTCCTTTCTTTACTTCCTGGCCCGGCTGTACTTTGATGTCAATGATAAGGCCCGGCATAGGTGCCTTGATGTCATTGATCTTGTGCGCCAGCGCCTGACCCATGCCCAGACTCTCCAGCAGCAAATCCATCCGGTCCTGGACCTGTAACGTATGCACATTGCCGTTGACCTTGATCTGGAAGGTTTTGGTTTCCGGGTCAGCCTGCAGCAGCTCGGCGGTATAGGAGCGACCGTCTTTCAAAATATGGAAGGAAGTAGGGCTGAGGGGAAGCAAATCCCAGGTAAATGGAGCATCGTTGAGAAGAATCTGGTTTTTCTCCAGAACTACTTGCCAGGTGGCGGCAGCCGATTTTACCTGTAGCATGTTGGCGGGGTTAGAGACAGTAATTTACCGTACGTGTGAAATAAATTCACAACTTGAGTTCCCAAAGTTAATAAATCATTACATGAATCACATCCTTTCCCGTGGCTTCTTGTTCATTCTGCTGTGTGGCTCGGCTGCAGGCTGCGCCGTGAAGAAGCCAGCCGCGCCCTCTGTCGCCTCAGAAACCGCTGCCATAGCCGTAGATTCCGTAGTTACGGAGATGCCCCACACAAGCCGCGGTCCCTACCAACCTTCGGCCGAGCGCCTCATGGATCTGTTGCACACCAACCTGAACGTGCGGTTTGACTGGGCGAAGCAACACCTGCTGGGAGAGGTCACCCTTACCTTAAAGCCGTACTTCTACCCGCAGCAACAAGTGGTGCTGGACGCCAAGGGTTTTGACATCCACAAAGTGACTTTGCTCAAAGGCAAACAGGCCGTGCCGCTGACCTATGACTATGACCAGCAGAAACTAACGGTGAAGCTAGACAAAACCTATACCCGCACCGATACGCTCCAGGTTTACATCTCTTACACCGCCAAGCCAAATGAATTGAAGGCCCATGGCAGCCAGGCTATTCAGTCAGACAAAGGCCTCTACTTCATCAACCCTCTGGGCCAGGAGGAAGGCGTGCCCCAGCAGATTTGGACGCAGGGCGAGACCGAGGCGAACTCGGCCTGGTTCCCTACCATTGACAAGCCTAACGAGCGGATGACCCAGGACATCTTCATCACGGTGGAAAGCAAGTTCAAGACCCTGTCTAACGGGACGCTGGTTTCCAGCAGAAATCTTAAAAACGGGCTTAAAACCGATCACTGGCGGATGACCCAACCACATGCACCGTACCTGGTGATGATGGCTATTGGCGAGTTCTCGGTGATCAAAGATAAATGGCGGAACAAAGAGGTGAGTTACTGGGTGGAGCCGGAGTACGCGGCCACTGCCAAAGCCACCTTCGGGCGGACGCCGGCCATGCTAGAGTTCTTCTCCCAGAAGCTAGGTGTGGCTTTCCCCTGGGATAAGTACGCGCAGGTGGTGGTCCGGAACTTCGTCTCGGGGGCCATGGAGAACACCTCCGCCTCCACCTTCATGGAATCTGTGCAGCAGGACCGTCGCGAGCTGCTGGACAAGAACTGGGACCACATCATCGCGCATGAGCTGTTCCACCAATGGTTCGGGGATCTGGTCACCACCGAGTCTTGGGCCAACCTGCCGTTGAACGAATCCTTTGCCGATTACTCAGAATACCTGTGGGCTGAGCACCAATACGGCCCCGACGAAGCCGCCCTTACGCACCAAAGTGCCTTGCTGGAGTACCTGGCCGAGTCCAGAACCAAACAAGAGCCTTTGATCCGTTTCCATTACACAGACAAGGAAGACATGTTTGACAGCCACTCCTACGCTAAAGGCGGGCGGGTGCTGCACATGCTTCGGCAGGAGGTAGGGGATGAGGCATTCTTCGCAGCGCTGCACTTGTACCTGACTCAGAACAAGTACTCGCCGGTGGAGATTGATAAACTGCGCCTGGCTTTTGAAGAAACAACAGGGCGCGATTTGCGACCGTTTTTCCAACAATGGTTCCTAACCCCGGGTCACCCCGAGCTGAAAGTAAGCCATTCCTACCAAAATGGGAGCCTGACCTTGCAGGTGAACCAAACCCAGGATACCCTACGCACTACGGTGTACAAAATGCCACTGACCATTGCTCTGCTCCAGAATGGAAAATGGCAGCAGGAGCAGGTGCAACTAGAGAAAGCAACCCAGGCGTTCACCTTTCCTATGCAGGCCGTGCCAGAGGCGGTGGTGGTAGATCCCACGCAGAAGCTGCTAGCCAATATAGACCATGAAAAGTCTGTGCCCGAGTGGTCAGCCCAGTTCCTGAACAGTACCGCCTATGCCGCGAAAGCGAATGCCCTGGAACACCTGAGAGATACTACTGTGACGCAGATTGACCAGGTGCTGGAGAAAGCCCTACAGGATCCTTTCTGGAAGATAAGAGCCACCGGCCTGGAGGTGCTGGTGTCTAAAGAATCAATGCAGAACCCGCGCATGCAGGCCCAGGTGCAGCGTATGGCTGAGACTGATCCGTACAGTGCGGTAAGAGCCACGGCTACCTATGTGCTGAGTACCTTGAGCGGCTTGCCACCGGAGATTATTGAAGGGAGGTTGAATGATTCCTCTTACCAGGTAGTGAGTGCCGCCATCTTCGCCTGGACCAAAGGTGATCATGACTTGAACCGATTGAAGCCTTTTCTCCAATACAAGAACCCAGATGTGGTCAATGCCCTGGCCTCGGCTTTTACCCAGAGTGAGGAAGAAGAGCTTTACGCCTGGTATCTGAAAAACGCCTCCAAACTGCGGGGCGGTGCCTTGTATTACTTCGTTCAGAGCTTCGGCGCCTTCCTTTTGAAAAAAAATATTGACCGGCAGGAGAGGGGGTGGCAAGCCTTGGTCCGGGTAGTAGAGCAAGAGACCATGGCCGAAGTGAAACAAGCAGCGTTTCAAATGCTTACACTCATGGCCGAGACCGATGAACGTCGCCAAAAGGTGCAGGAACTGGCCGCTAAAGACCCTAAATTAGCCTCTATTATGAGCCCCCAAATGAATTGATTGAAAAAAATATTTGCAGAAATATTTGACATGGAAGAAAAACCCACTAGTTTTGCAGCTCCTAAGAACGAAAACGGCAACGCAACTCGGTTTTAGGGTTCTTTGAAACAGTATTGGGGAGATTCCAGAGTGGCCAAATGGGACGGACTGTAACTCCGTTAGCGTAAGCTTTCGAAGGTTCGAATCCTTCTCTCCCCACACTTAACACGGTCAGAAATTGAGACAAGGTTACAGGTTGTTTCGCGAAGATTTCTGATGTTACCAGTAACAAGCGGGAGTAGCTCAGCTGGTAGAGCGACAGCCTTCCAAGCTGTAGGTCGCGGGTTCGAACCTCGTCTCCCGCTCTTTAAAGAGAGCAATGCAGCGAAAGCTGCATTCTTTTATTTTGCCGACGTAGCTCAGGGGTAGAGTACTTCCTTGGTAAGGAAGGGGTCGTGGGTTCAATTCCCATCGTTGGCTCAAGCGGTATTTTTTAACAAACAATACACCGTTTCACCCAAGAACTAAATACTTTCTAAAATGGCTAAAGAAACATTTGATCGTTCCAAACCGCACGTAAACATCGGTACTATTGGGCACGTTGACCACGGCAAAACAACCTTGACTGCTGCTATTACTCAGGTTTTAGCGAGCAAAGGTCTAGCCGCAAAAAGAGACTTCTCTTCTATTGACAACGCTCCTGAAGAAAAAGAGCGTGGTATTACTATTAACACTTCTCACGTTGAGTACGCTACTGAGAACCGTCACTACGCGCACGTTGACTGCCCAGGTCACGCTGACTACGTGAAAAACATGGTTACCGGTGCTGCTCAGATGGACGGTGCTATCCTGGTGGTTGCCGCTACAGATGGTCCAATGCCACAAACTCGTGAGCACATCCTTTTGGCTCGTCAGGTAGGTGTTCCTGCTCTTGTTGTGTTCATGAACAAAGTGGATATGGTAGACGATCCAGAATTGTTAGAGCTGGTTGAAATGGAAATCAGAGAGCTTCTTTCTTTCTACGATTTCGACGGTGATAACATCCCAGTTATCCAAGGTTCAGCTCTTGGTGGCTTGAACGGAGATGAGAAATGGGTTAAAACCATTGAAGAATTGATGGCAGCTGTTGATAGCTACATTCCAATTCCTGCTCGTTTGACTGACCTTCCATTCTTGATGCCAGTTGAGGACGTGTTCTCTATCACTGGTCGTGGTACAGTAGCTACTGGCCGTATCGAGCGTGGTATCATCAATTCTGGTGAGCAAGTTGACATCTTAGGTATGGGTGCTGAAGGCCTGAAGTCTACAGTAACTGGTGTTGAGATGTTCCGCAAGATCCTTGACAGAGGTGAAGCTGGTGACAACGTAGGTCTTTTGCTGCGTGGTATTGAGAAAACTGATATCCGTCGTGGTATGGTTATCTGCAAGCCAGGTTCAGTAACTCCTCACCAAAAATTCAAAGCTGAGGTTTACGTTCTTTCTAAAGAAGAAGGTGGACGTCATACTCCATTCTTCAACAACTACCGTCCACAGTTCTACCTGAGAACTACAGACGTAACTGGTGTGATCACTCTGCCAGAAGGTGTTGAAATGGTTATGCCTGGTGACAACATCACTATCACTGTTGAGCTGATCAACAAGGTAGCGATGGAGAAAGGTCTGCGTTTCGCTATCCGTGAGGGTGGTAGAACTGTAGGTGCTGGTCAGGTAACTGAAATCCTTGACTAATTATTAAAATCATAAGTCCGCCTTGCTGAAAATGTAGGGCGGACTTGTTTTTTTAAGAAAAGAATAATACATTTGCACTCCATTTAAATGAATGGCGTGCATTTTTTTACGGGAGTAGCTCAATTGGTAGAGTAGTGGTCTCCAAAACCATTGGTTGTAGGTTCGAGTCCTACCTCCCGTGCAAATAGAGTTAATAGCATCAGGAATGGGAAAGCTGACAAAATTTTTCAATGACGCTGTAGAAGAGATGCAGCACAAGGTTACCTGGCCAACTTACTCAGAGCTCCAGAAGAGCTCTATGTTGGTTTTGGTTGGCTCCATTGTGTTTGCCATCATTGTAGGTGCTATGGATTTCGTTTACGACTCCACCCTGAATTGGTTTTACAACCAGTTCTAATTTAAGCTGGAGAAAATGGCAGATTTAAAATGGTATGTAGTACGGGCGGTTTCAGGCCAGGAGAAGAAAGCAAAGTCTTACCTGGAGAATGAAGTAGCACGTCATAATTTAACGGAGATGGTGCCGCAGGTACTCATTCCGTCAGAGAAAGTATATGAAATGCGGAACGGGAAGAAACGCGTTAGAGAACGCAGCTTTTTTCCTGGTTACGTGTTGATCTTTGCAGATATCTCCAACGGTGAGGTAGAGCACTTGATTACCAGCACTCCGGGCGTTATTGGCTTCCTGGGTTCTGGAAACGGTAGAGCAGACGAGAAGCCGGTTCCGCTGAGAATGTCTGAAGTTAACCGTATCTTAGGAAAGGTTGACGAAACAGATGAGCAAGTGGAAACTTTGGAGACTCCTTTTATTGTTGGCGAAACTGTGAAAGTAATGGACGGTCCATTCAACGGTTTCTCTGGTACTGTAGAAGAGGTGTTTGAAGAGCGTCGCAAGCTGAATGTAATGGTGAAGATCTTCGGGCGGAATACGCCGGTAGAGCTGAACTACATGCAAGTAGAAAAAGAACAGTAGTAATAAATAATAATGGCAAAAGAAATAAAAGGTTATCTGAAACTTCAGGTAAAGGGAGGCGCCGCGAATCCAGCACCGCCGATAGGACCTGCACTTGGATCTAAAGGTCTTAATATTATGGAGTTCTGCAAGCAGTTCAATGCCAGAACCCAGGATAAGGCCGGCCAAGTATGCCCAGTTTTGATTACAATGTACACAGACAAGTCATTTGACTTCGTAATTAAAACTCCTCCCGCTCCAGTATTGTTGATGGACGCTGCGAAAATCAAATCCGGATCTAAAGAGCCTAACCGTAACAAAGTAGGTTCCGTGACTTGGGAGCAGATTCGCGAGATCGCTGAAATCAAAATGCCTGACCTGAATGCGTTCAAAGTTGAGGCAGCAATGCGTTTGGTAGCTGGTACCGCACGTAGCATGGGTATCACAGTAAAAGGAACTGCTCCTTGGAGTGAGTAATTAAAAAGCAAATGGCTAGAATTTCTAAAAACAGAAAAGCAGTCTTAGCAAAGTACGACCCTAAAAAAGAGTACTCTCTGTTAGATGCAGCAGGCGTAGTAAAAGAAATCACTTTCACTAAGTTTGATGCTTCCGTTGACATTGATGTGCGTTTAGGTGTTGACCCGCGCAAGGCTGATCAAATGGTGAGAGGCGTGGTAACGCTTCCTCATGGAACCGGTAAAGACGTACGTGTGTTGGTGCTTTGCACTCCTGATAAGGAAGATGAAGCGAAAGCCGCAGGTGCTGACTTCGTAGGTCTGGATGACTATATCCAGAAGATTGAAAAAGGCTGGACAGATGTTGATGTAATCATCACCATGCCGGCTGTAATGGCGAAAGTAGGTAGACTGGGCCGTATCTTAGGACCCCGTAACTTAATGCCAAACCCTAAAGCTGGTACTGTAACAACAGACGTAGCCAAGGCGGTGAAAGAAGTGAAAGCTGGTAAAATTGACTTCAAAGTTGACAAAACCGGTATCATCCACACTAGCATTGGTAAAGTGTCCTTCGGTCCAGATCAAATTGCTGCAAACGCTTCTGAGGTAATCGCTACCCTTAACCGTTTAAAGCCTTCTTCTGCAAAAGGAACTTATATTAAGAGCATCACATTGTCAAGCACAATGAGTCCTGGTGTAGTAGTTGACAAAACCTCAATTTAACGAGAAGAGATGACACGGGAAGAGAAAGAAATCATTGTACGTGACCTGAGTGAGAAATTAGCTCAAAACTCCTTCGTCTACATCACAGACGCTTCAGAATTGACCGTTGCTACTATCAACAGATTCAGAAGACTTTGCTTTGATAGAGGCATTGAGTACAAAGTTTACAAAAACACTCTGATTCGTAAGGCGCTTGATACCTTAGACACAGATACATCTGCTTTGGATGTGGCTTTGAAAGGTTCTTCAGGAATCCTATTTGAAGCTACTACTGGTAATGCTCCAGCAAAATTATTACTTGATTTCCGCAAGACCGGCGCTAAGAAGCCAATCTTGAAAGGAGCTTACATTGACAGCAGCATCTACGTAGGTGATGACCAACTAGATGCCCTGAGCAAAATCAAGTCCAAAGAAGAATTGGTTGGTGAAATCATCGGCTTACTTCAATCTCCTGCCAAAAACGTTATTTCTGCCCTTCAGAGCGGTGGCAATACTTTGGCTGGTGTGCTTAAAACTTTATCAGAGAGAGAACAATAACATTTCAATTTTAAAACAACTTTAATTACTAATAAAAATGGCAGATTTGAAAGCATTCGCTGAGCAGTTGGTTAACTTAACTGTTAAAGAAGTTAATGAACTTGCTACTATTCTTAAGGATGAGTATGGTATTGAGCCAGCAGCTGCTGCTCCTGTAATGGTAGCTGGTGCTGCCGGTGGAGACGCTGGAGCCGCTGCTGAGGAAAAAACTTCTTTTGATGTAATCCTTAAGTCAGCAGGTGCCTCTAAACTAGCAGTTGTGAAGCTAGTGAAAGAACTTACCGGTCTTGGCTTGAAAGAAGCGAAAGAATTGGTTGATGGTGCTCCAAAACCATTGAAAGAAGGTGTTGCTAAAGATGAAGCAGATTCATTGAAAAAGCAATTGGAAGAAGCTGGTGCTGAAGTGGAGGTTAAGTAATCCCACACTACCTTCCATTACCACTAAGGGTTAGACCTGGCAATTTCGTCAGGTCTTTTCCTGTTTGTACCTAGAAATGATTTTCTAGAATATTCTGTCGGAGAAAAGGCTGTTTCCCGACACGACAAAGTTTAAACGTTAAAATCAGACAACTTTGGCTACAAGTAAAACGACAGAGCGGATCAACTTTGCGTCCATTAAGTCGGTAATTGATTACCCAGACTTTCTGGACGTTCAGCTACAATCTTTCCAAGACTTTTTCCAGTTGGAAACCGCTGCCGAGAACCGCACGGAAGAAGGTCTATTCAAAGTTTTTGCTGAGAACTTCCCGATCTCTGACTCAAGAGAGAATTTCGTTCTGGAATTCGTAGATTACCATGTTGACCCGCCCAAGTACTCCGTTGATGAGTGCATTGACCGTGGGTTGACTTATTCAGTTCCATTAAAGGCAAAGCTTCGTTTGATCTGTAATGATACGGATAATGAGGACTTTGAAACTATTGAACAGGAAGTTTTCTTAGGAAACATTCCTTATATGACCGAGAAGGGTTCATTTGTGATCAATGGCGCCGAGCGCGTGATTGTATCTCAGCTGCACCGTTCACCAGGGGTGTTCTTTGCCCAAAGCAAGCACACCAACGGTACCAAACTTTACTCTGCCAGAATCATCCCTTTCAAAGGATCCTGGATTGAGTTTGCGACAGACGTGAACAACGTGATGTACGCGTACATTGACCGGAAGAAGAAATTCCCAGTTACTACTTTGTTGCGTGCCATCGGCTACGGAACTGATAAAGACATCCTGGACCTGTTCGGGTTGTCTGAAGAAGTGAAGGCCGATAAGAAGACCCTGAAAGGCGTGGTTGGCAGAAAGCTAGCTGCGAGGGTTCTGCGCACCTGGACAGAAGACTTCGTGGATGAGGATACCGGTGAAGTGGTGTCTATCGATCGTAACGAAGTGCTGTTGGAACGTGACTCAGAGGTGAGCGAAGACGATCTGGACGTAATCATTGACTCAGGGGTGAAATCCATCATCCTGCACCGTGAGAACGTTAACATCGCAGATTACAACATCATCTACAACACCCTGCAGAAAGATAACTCAAACTCTGAGCAGGAAGCTGTTGAGCAGATCTACCGTCAGTTGCGTAACACAGAAGCGCCAGACGTAGAGACTGCCCGTGACATTATCCAGAAGTTGTTCTTCAGTGATAAGCGTTATGACCTGGGTGATGTAGGACGCTACAGAATCAACAAGAAATTAGGCCTTGACAAAAACTGGGATGCCAAAGTATTGACCAATGAGGACATTGTCCTAATTGTAAAGTACCTGATTGGTCTGATCAACTCAAGAGCCGTTGTTGATGATATTGACCACTTGAGCAACCGCCGTGTAAGAACGGTAGGAGAGCAGTTGTATGCGCAATTTGGTGTAGGTCTTGCCCGTATGGCCAGAACCATCAAGGAGCGTATGAACGTGCGTGACAACGAAGAATTCAAACCGGTTGACCTGATCAACGCGCGTACGCTTTCTTCTGTGATCAACTCGTTCTTCGGGACAAACCAGTTGTCTCAGTTCATGGACCAGACCAACCCACTGGCAGAAATCACGCACAAACGTCGTGTGTCTGCTCTGGGACCAGGAGGTCTTTCCCGTGAGCGCGCTGGTTTCGAGGTACGTGACGTTCACTATACTCACTACGGTCGTCTTTGTACAATTGAAACACCAGAGGGACCAAACATCGGTCTGATCTCTTCTCTTTGCGTGCACGCCCGCGTGAACAGCATGGGCTTCATTGAAACTCCTTACCGCAATGTAGTGGAAGGTAAAGTAGATGTGACCCACGAAGTGAAGTACCTGACCGCTGAGGAAGAGGATACCCACCACATTGCACAGGCCAACGCCATCATTGACGAGAACGGTAACTTCATCAACGACAAAGTAAAAGGTCGTTTTGAAGGTGACTTCCCAGTAGTAGAGCCAGAGCGCTATACTTACATGGACGTTGCGCCTAACCAGATCGTATCGGTGGCCGCCTCGTTGATTCCGTTCCTGGAGCACGATGATGCTAACCGTGCCTTGATGGGATCTAACATGCAGCGCCAGGCAGTACCGTTGGTGAAGCCACAGGCTCCAATTGTTGGTACTGGTCTGGAACTGAGAGCAGCCCTTGACTCAAGAGCGTTGGTAAGAGCAGAAGGCGACGGTTATGTTCACTTCGTTGACGCAGATAAGATCATCATCCGTTATGACCTCTCTGAGGACCAGAAACTGGTGAGCTTTGACGCCGAGTACGTGACGTATGACCTGATCAAATTCCGCCGTACGAACCAGGATACCTGTATCAACCTGACTCCTCTTGTTAAGAAGAACGAGCGGGTAACCAAAGGTCAGCCTCTGTGCGAAGGATATGCCACGAACCAGGGAGAACTTGCCTTAGGTAGAAACCTGCAGGTAGCGTTCATGCCTTGGCAAGGATACAACTTTGAGGATGCGATCGTAATCTCTGAGCGTGTAGTTAGGGATGACGTGTTCACCTCTATTCACATTGAAGAGTTCGAGCTGGAAGTTCGCGAGACGAAACGCGGTGAGGAGGAATTAACCTCTGAGATCCCGAACGTAAGCGAAGAAGCCGTTCGTAACCTGGATGAGAACGGTATCATCCGCATCGGTGCCGAGGTGAAAGAAGGTGACATCCTCATTGGTAAGATTACTCCTAAAGGAGAGACCGACCCAACCCCAGAGGAAAAACTTTTGAGAGCCATCTTCGGGGACAAAGCCGGTGATGTGAAGGATGCCTCGTTGAAAGCGCCGCCATCATTGAATGGGGTGGTGATTGAGACGAAGTTATTCTCTCGCCCTAAGAAAGATAAAAACCTCCGCGCGAAAGCGAAGAAAGAGGTAGAAGACCTGAAGACCAAGTACAACGCTGAACTCAAAGCCGTGAAGAACGTGATGATTGAGAAGCTGGTACAACTGTTGGAAGGCAAGACAAGCCAAGGGGTACGTCACCGTTTCGGAGACGAAATCCTGACCAAGGGTGCGAAGTTTGGTAAGAAAAACATCTCTGAGGCACTTTTCCCTGACAAAAACCCTTATAAGGACGAAAGCAACTATGCCGTTCCTGAAGAGGTGAACATGTTCAAGGATCTGATTCTGGAAGGATGGACCGCGGATGAGCAGACAAACAAAATGCTGTTGGAACTGGTGAAAAATTACACCAAGCGCCGCAACATGATCTCTGCCCGTTTCAAACGCGACCGCTTCACCCTAGAGGTAGGGGACGAGTTACCAGCCGGTATCGTGCAGTTGGCCAAAGTATACATCGCTAAGAAGCGCAAGTTGAAAGTGGGTGATAAGATGGCGGGTCGTCACGGTAACAAAGGGGTAGTAGCCCGTATCGTGCGTGAGGAAGACATGCCGTTCCTGGAAGACGGAACACCAATGGACATCGTGTTGAACCCACTTGGGGTACCTTCAAGGATGAACATCGGTCAGATCTACGAGACCGTTCTAGGTTGGGCAGGTCTGAAGTTGGGACGCACCTATGCTACCCCAATTTTCGACGGCGCCACTGAAGAACAAGTTTCTGCAGAATTGGCCGAGGCTGGCTTGCCTAAATTTGGACGTTCTTATCTATACGACGGCTTGAGCGGTGACCGCTTTGACCAGCCAATCACGGTAGGTGTTATCTACATGCTGAAACTGGGTCACTTGGTAGACGATAAGATGCACGCCCGTTCTATCGGACCATACTCACTCATCACACAGCAGCCATTGGGTGGTAAAGCCCAGTTCGGTGGTCAGCGTTTCGGTGAGATGGAGGTGTGGGCGTTGGAGGCCTTCGGGGCCGCTAACGTGCTGCAGGAAATCTTGACTGTGAAGTCAGATGACGTGATCGGTCGTGCGAAAGCGTACGAAGCCATTGTAAAAGGTGACGTGTTGCCGAAGCCAAATATCCCTGAGTCGTTCAACGTGTTGATCCACGAACTCAGAGGTTTGGCCTTGGAGATTACGCTGGACTAATAAGCTGTTTTGGAGGAGATTTCAGGAAAAGGGGCGCAAAACGCCCTCTCTTGAAATCTCCCTTTTCAGCGTTAGAAGGGCCGTTTAGTAAAAAGGAAATTTACATATCTAGCAACACATAACATGGCGTTAGCAAGAAATAAAAAATTAATCCAAGACTTCTCTAAAGTTACTATCTCTTTGGCTTCTCCAGAATCAATCCTGGAGAGATCAAACGGAGAGGTGACTAAGCCTGAAACCATCAACTACAGAACCTACAAGCCAGAGATGGGCGGTTTGTTCTGCGAGCGGATCTTCGGGCCAGTGAAGGACTGGGAGTGCCACTGCGGTAAATACAAGAGAATCCGTTACAAAGGTATTATCTGTGACCGTTGCGGTGTAGAAGTAACCGAGAAAAAAGTGCGTCGTGAGCGCATGGGCCATATTGAACTGGTTGTACCGGTAGCACACATCTGGTACTTCAAGTCTCTGCCAAACAAAATTGGTTATCTGCTGGGCTTACCAACCAAGAAACTTGACCAGATCATCTATTATGAGCGGTACGTAGTTATCCAGCCAGGTATCCTGGGCGAGGACGGCGTGAACATGCTGGACTTCCTGACCGAGGATGAGTACCTGGACATGATTGACAAGCTGCCACGCGAGAACCAGATGTTGGACAACCATGATCCAAACAAGTTCATCGCGAAAATGGGAGCTGAAGCCCTTCAGATGTTATTGGAGCGCATCAACCTGGATGACCTTTCTTATGACCTGCGTTACTCTGCTGCCCACGAGACTTCTCAGCAGCGGAAAGCAGAAGCGTTGAAGCGTCTGCGCGTAGTAGAGGCTTTCCGTGATGCCGCAACCAGAATCGAGAACAAGCCTGAGTGGATGGTAATCCGCATGGTGCCTGTGATTCCACCAGAATTGCGTCCATTGGTTCCGTTGGATGGTGGCCGTTTCGCTACGTCTGACTTGAATGACTTATACCGTCGCGTTATCATCCGTAACAACCGTCTGAAGCGTCTGATCGAGATCAAAGCACCAGAGGTGATCCTGCGGAATGAGAAGCGTATGCTTCAAGAAGCCGTTGACTCCCTGTTCGACAACTCACGTAAAGTGAACGCTGTAAGAGCAGAAGGTAACCGTGCCCTGAAATCACTTTCTGACATGCTGAAAGGTAAGCAAGGACGTTTCCGTCAGAACTTGCTTGGTAAGCGTGTTGACTACTCTGGCCGTTCCGTAATCGTGGTTGGTCCAGAGCTGAAACTGCACGAGTGCGGTCTTCCTAAGAACATGGCCGCTGAGCTTTTCAAACCGTTCATCATCCGTAAGCTTATTGAGCGCGGTATTGTGAAGACGGTGAAATCTGCGAAGAAAATCGTGGATAGAAAAGACCCGGTTGTATGGGATATTCTGGAAAACGTGCTGAAAGGGCACCCAGTTCTGTTGAACCGTGCTCCTACGCTCCACAGATTAGGTATCCAGGCTTTCCAGCCTAAACTGATCGAAGGAAAAGCGATTCAGTTGCACCCATTAGTAACCACAGCATTCAACGCCGACTTTGACGGTGACCAGATGGCGGTACACGTTCCACTAGGACCGGCCGCAATCCTGGAAGCCTCAATGTTGATGTTGGCTTCGCATAACATCCTGAACCCTGCTAACGGTGCGCCAATTGCAGTACCTTCTCAGGACATGGTGTTAGGCTTATATTACGTGACCAAAGGTAAGCGCTCTACTGAGAATGAGAAAATTCAAGGTGAGGGTATGTCTTTCTACTCAGCTGAGGAAGTAATCATCGCCATCAACGAAGGCCGCTTGTCTAAGCACGCTTTCATCAAAGTGCGTGTGAAAGTCTTAAATGACAACAACGAACTGGAGACTAAATTGATTGAGACCGTAGCCGGAAGGGTATTGTTCAATCAGTTCGTGCCAGAAGAAGTTGGGTACGTAGACGAACTTCTTTCAAAGAAGAAATTGCAGCAGATCATCTCCCGCGTGTTCAAAGTAACCGGTATGGCGAGAACTGCTCAGTTCCTGGATGACATCAAAACCCTGGGCTTCCAGTCTGCCTACAAAGGCGGTCTGTCCATGGGCTTGGGTGACATCGTGATCCCGAAAGAGAAAGATATCTTGGTAGAGCAGGCCAAGAAAGACGTAGACGCTGTTTGGGCGAACTACTCTATGGGTCTGATCACCGATAACGAGCGTTACAACCAGGTAATTGATATCTGGACACGTATTAACAACCAGATCACCGAGACCCTGATGAACCGTCTTGAGAAAGACGACCAAGGGTTTAACTCCATCTTCATGATGATGCACTCAGGAGCCCGTGGTTCCCGTGAGCAGATCCGTCAGTTAGGTGGTATGCGGGGTCTGATGGCTAAGCCGCAGAAATCATTGCAAGGCTCAGTAGGGGAGATCATTGAAAACCCAATTCTTTCCAACTTCAAAGAAGGTCTGGATGTAATTGAGTACTTCATCTCTACCCACGGTGCCCGTAAAGGTCTTGCGGATACGGCCTTGAAAACGGCGGATGCGGGTTACCTGACCCGTCGTCTGGTAGACGTTTCTCAGGACGTGATCGTGAATGAAACCGACTGCGGTACTCTGCGCGGTCTGGAAGTAAGTGCCCTGAAAGACAACGAAGACATTGTGGAGTCTCTGTCTGAGCGTATCCTGGGTCGTGTAAACGTACATGACATCATTGATCCGATCACTGGAGAACTGATCCACGAGTCTGGAAACGAGATCACCGAAGAAGTAGCTAGAATCATTGAGAACTCGGCTATTGAAAGCGTGGAGATCCGTTCTGTGTTGACTTGCGAGACCAAGCGCGGTATCTGTGCCAAATGCTACGGCCGTAACCTTTCAACTGGCCGCATGGTGCAGAAAGGTGAAGCGGTTGGGGTTATCGCGGCACAGTCTATCGGTGAGCCAGGTACTCAGTTGACACTTCGTACCTTCCACGTAGGTGGTACAGCGTCTAACATTGCGGTTGATGCAGCTATCCGTGCTAAATTTAACGGGGTGATTGAGTTCGAAGATGTTCGGACAATTGAAACCACCAATGCAGAAGGCGAACCGGTGAAAGTTGTAATGGGTCGTTCAGGTGAGGTGAAGGTAGTAGAGCCAACCACTGGCAAACTGCTTATCAGTAACCACGTGCCTTACGGTTCATTCCTGTTGGTGAACGAGGGAGACACCGTGGCCAAAGGCGACGAGCTGTGTAACTGGGATCCATACAACGCGGTTATCCTTTCTGAGTTTGACGGTAACATCGTGTACGAGTCCATTGTGGAGGGTATCACCTTCCGAGAGGAGTCTGACGAGCAGACCGGTCACCGTGAGAAAGTGATTATCGAGACCAAGGATAAGACCAAGAACCCTGCTATTGTCATCATGCCGGCCAACGGTGAGCCTAAAACCTACAACATTCCGGTAGGGGCCCACTTAACGGTAGAAGACGGACAGCAGATCAAGGCTGGTCAGATTATCTCCAAGATCCCACGCGCTATTGGTAAAACCCGCGACATCACGGGTGGTCTGCCACGCGTTACAGAGCTCTTCGAGGCTCGTAACCCGTCTAACCCAGCGGTAGTGAGTGAGATTGACGGTGTGGTAACCTACGGTGGCGTGAAACGCGGTAACCGTGAGATCTACATTGAGTCTAAAGACGGTGTGAAGAAGAAGTACATGGTACCTCTTTCCAAGCACATCCTGGTACAGGACAATGACTTTGTGCGTGCAGGTGTTCCGTTGTCAGACGGTGCTATCACACCAAACGATATCCTGAACATCCAGGGACCTGGCGCAGTGCAGGAATACCTGGTGAACGAAATCCAGGAGGTATACCGTCTGCAAGGGGTGAAGATCAATGACAAGCACATTGAAGTAGTGGTTCGTCAGATGATGCAGAAAGTGAACGTGATTGACCCAGGTGATACCAGCTTCCTGGAGAACCAAACGGTTGACAAAGTAACGTTCATGGAAGAGAACGACATGATCATTGACATGAAAGTAGTGGAGGATGCAGGTGACTCAACCGCCATGAAACCAGGTATGATTGTGACGGCGCGTCGTCTGCGCGATGAGAACTCTAGCCTGAAGCGTAGAGACCTGCGTCTGGTGACTGTGCGCGACGCACAGCCAGCGGTGTCTAGACCAACCTTGCAAGGGATCACGCAGGCTTCACTGGGTACGCAAAGCTTTATCTCGGCGGCTTCCTTCCAGGAGACTACCAAGGTGCTGAGCGAGGCAGCCATCAAAGGAAAGGCAGACGAATTACTGGGCTTGAAAGAGAACGTAATCGTTGGTCACCTGATCCCTGCGGGTACCGGCTTGCGCGAATACTCAAAAATCATTGTTGGCTCCAAGGAAGAGTACGAAGCTCTTACGGCAAGCAGACAATCTGGAGTGAAAGCAAAGCAAGGCGAACTGCAAGAGAAATAAAATGGCTGCTGCAGAACAACAAGGACAGATCAACATTGAGTTGACGGAGGAGATCGCAGAGGGCGAGTATGCAAATCTGGCCATGATCGCGCACTCCCACAGTGAATTCGTGATTGATTTTATCCGTCTGATGCCCGGGATCCCGAAGGCAAAAGTAAAGTCAAGAGTGGTGATTACTCCAGAGCATGCCAAGCGTTTCTTGGCTGCTTTGGAGGAAAACATCCTAAAGTATGAGCAAAGTTTTGGGGCTATTAAGCAGACGCCGGAAGCCCCAAGCTTTCCGCTCAATTTTGGGGGAACTATTGGCGAAGCCTAAGCGGTTAATAATTAATGAATTAAAACTTTGAATTTGCAAAGCGAATTTTATACCTTTGCAAACCATTTTTTGAAGAGAGAAATCAGTTTAAAAAGTTAGTAAATGCCTACTATACAACAATTAGTAAGAAAGGGAAGAGAAGCGCTAACATCAAAGTCTAAGTCTCCAGCTCTTGACTCATGCCCACAAAGACGTGGCGTGTGCACACGCGTTTACACAACCACACCTAAGAAGCCAAACTCAGCGATGAGAAAAGTGGCCCGTGTGCGTTTGACAAACGGCAAAGAAGTCAATGCCTATATCCCGGGTGAAGGTCACAACCTCCAGGAGCACTCTATTGTGCTGATCAGAGGTGGTCGTGTGAAAGACTTACCAGGTGTAAGATACCACATTATCCGTGGTGCGTTGGACACTGCTGGTGTAAACGGTCGTCTACAGTCCCGTTCTAAGTACGGAGCAAAACGTCCTAAACCAGGTCAGCCAGCAGCTGCTGCAGGAAAAGGCGGTAAGAAAAAATAATTGAGTTAAGACAATGAGAAAAGCGAAACCAAAGAAGAGAATTCTTCTTCCTGATCCAAAATACAAAGAAACTCTGGTTACCCGTTTTGTAAACTACCTGATGGTAGACGGTAAGAAGAGTGTGGCATACAAGATTTTTTACGATGCTTGCGATTTAGTTGAAAGAAGAACTAAAGAGAACGGTCTTGAGACCTGGAAAAAAGCATTGAACAACATCATGCCAGGTGTAGAGGTAAAATCCCGCCGTGTAGGTGGTGCTACTTTCCAGGTACCAACTGAGGTACGTCCGGATAGAAAGATTTCTCTTGGTATCAAATGGATGATCTCTTACGCTCGCAAGAGAGGTGAGAAGACCATGATGGATAAATTGGCAGGTGAGATTATCGCCGCCGCCAAAGGAGAAGGTGCTGCTGTGAAGAAGAAAGATGATACTCACAGAATGGCGGAAGCTAACAAGGCATTCTCGCATTTCAGATTCTAAGAATGGCTAGAGACTTAAAATTTACCAGAAACATAGGTATTGCCGCGCACATTGATGCCGGTAAGACCACAACTACAGAGCGTATCCTTTACTATGCTGGGGTTTCCCACAAAATAGGAGAGGTACACGATGGAGCTGCCACCATGGACTGGATGGAGCAGGAGCAGGAAAGAGGTATCACCATTACTTCTGCTGCTACTACTGTAAACTGGGACTACAGAGGTGACAAATACCACATCAACATCATTGATACTCCAGGTCACGTTGACTTCACCGTAGAGGTGAACCGTTCCCTGCGTGTATTGGATGGTCTGGTTTTCTTGTTTAGCGCAGTTGATGGTGTTGAGCCACAGTCTGAGACTAACTGGAGGCTTGCAGATAACTACAAAGTAGCCCGTATCGGTTTCGTTAACAAAATGGACCGTTCAGGCGCTGACTTCCTTGCTGTTTGTAAGCAAGTGAAAGAAATGCTGGGCAGCAACGCCGTAGCGCTTCAGTTACCAATCGGGGCTGAAGATGACTTCAAAGGTGTGGTTGACCTGGTGAACTTCAGAGGTATTGAGTGGAATGAGCACGACAAAGGGATGACCTTTAGAGAAGTTCCTATTCCAGACGATATGCTGGAGGAAGCCACTGAGTACCGTGAGAAGTTACTGGAAGCAGTAGCAGATTACGATGAGTCTCTGATGGAAAAATACTTCGATGATCCTGAGACCATCACCGAAGATGAAATTATGACCGCGTTGCGTAAAGCAACTATTGACATGGCCATCGTGCCGATGCTTTGCGGTTCTTCTTTCAAAAACAAAGGTGTACAAACCATGCTTGACTACGTGATGGCGCTTTGCCCTTCACCTCTGGATAAAGAAAGCATTGTAGGTACTAACCCAGATACAGGAGAAGAGGTAGTGCGTAAGCCAAGTGAAAGCGATCCATTCGCTGGTCTGGCTTTCAAAATCGCTACTGACCCTTACGTAGGACGTCTGTGCTTCGTGAGAGCTTATTCAGGTGTACTGGAGTCTGGTTCTTACGTGTACAACACCCGTTCAAACAACAAAGAGCGTATTTCCCGTATCTTCCAGATGCACGCCAACAAGCAGAACCAAATCGAAAGACTTGCTGCTGGTGACATCGGAGCGGTAGTAGGCTTTAAAGATATCAAAACCGGGGATACCCTTTGCGACCAGAACGCGAAAATCGTGCTGGAATCAATGGACTTCCCAGAGCCGGTAATCGGATACGCCATTGAGCCTAAAACCCAGGCTGACTCTGACAAAATGGGTATGGCTATTGCCAAACTTATTGAAGAGGATCCTACCCTGCAAGTAAACACTGACGAGGAAACTGGTCAGACGATCTTAAGAGGTATGGGTGAGCTTCACCTGGAGATCATCATCGACCGCATGAAACGTGAGTTCAAGGTTGAGTTGAACCAAGGTGCTCCTCAGGTGGCTTACAAAGAAACCATCACCAAGAGCGTTGAACACAGAGAAGTGTACAAAAAGCAGTCTGGTGGTCGTGGTAAATTCGCAGACATCGTGTTCACCATGGGTCCTCGCGAAGATGGTAAGACAGGCCTTGAGTTTGAGAACGCAATTGTTGGTGGTGTGATTCCAAGAGAATTCATCCCGCCAGTGCAGAAAGGATTTGAAGAAGCAATGAAGAACGGTATCCTGGCCGGCTTCCCTGTAGATTCAATGAAAGTGCGTTTGTTCCACGGTTCTTTCCACGACGTTGACTCTGATGCATTGTCTTTTGAACTTGCCGCCCGTGCAGGTTTCAAAGAAGCTGGAAAGCAATGTGCCCCTAAACTTCTTGAGCCAATCATGGCCGTTGACGTAGTTACTCCAGATGAGTACACTGGTCCGGTTACTGGTGACTTGAACAGAAGAAGAGGTATCATGAAAGGTATGGATACCAAAGGTACTTCTACCGTAGTGAAAGCCGATGTTCCTTTATCAGAACTGTTTGGTTACGTAACAGACTTGCGTACCATCACCTCAGGTAGAGCAACTGCTTCTCTTACTTTCTCGCACTATGAGCAAGTACCGCAGAACTTGGCAGATGGCATCGTGGCAAAAATTAAAGGGACTTCGAAATAGTTGAAATAGAATGAATCAAAAGATCAGAATCAAACTGAAATCTTACGATCACAATCTGGTTGATAAATCATCAGAGAAAATCGTGAAAGCGGTAAAAGCAACTGGTGCGATCGTGAGTGGTCCTATTCCTTTGCCTACCGAAAAAGATATCTTCACTGTACTTCGTTCACCACACGTGAACAAGAAAGCAAGAGAGCAATTCCAACTTTGCACCTATAAGAGATTAGTAGACATCTACTCTACTTCTTCTAAAACGGTAGACGCATTGATGAAACTTGAATTACCAAGTGGCGTTGATGTTGAAATCAAAGTTTGATAAGCAACACTCAATATAAAAGGGAGAGGGTAACCTCTCCCTTTTTTTGTGCCGCAACAGGAAATCTGTTTTAGTGCTGTTTTGGTGAAAATGACCTGAAAATAGGTTGGCCTGGAAATACCTCCATTTGATATGGAGTGAGAAGGAGTGAAGAAAGGTGTTTTAGACCAGATTTCGCAAAATAAGCCTGAAAACAGCCAAGAGGTTGGAATCATTTCCTATGCAGGAAAGTTAACGACCTACTTATGAGTGACCTAAGGGTAAGTACAGAGGTGAAAATACCTTAGTATCTGAAAACAAATAATTTAGGATAGCTTGTAAAATAAAAATTAAATATAGAACTTTGCACTCCCGAAAATAGACCCTATTACGGGATGTTAATTTTAATTGTTTAAATAAAAAAGTAGAATGCCTGGAATTATCGGTAAGAAAATCGGAATGACAAGCCTCTTCACTCCTGAAGGGAAGAGCGTGGCCTGTACTTTGATTCAAGCAGGACCATGCGTAGTAACTCAGGTTAAGACGCAGGAAACAGACGGCTATACCGCTGTTCAGCTTGGGTACGGAGAGAAGAAGGTAAAAAGAGTAAGCAAGGCGCTTGCCGGACACTTCGCAAAAGCTAACACCACTGCTAAGAAGAAATTAGTAGAGTTTAGATTAGACGATGTTGCCTCTTTCTCCCTGGGAGATACAGTAGATGTAAACCTTTTCGAAGAGAACGAATTCGTTGATGTAGTTGGAACTTCAAAAGGTAAAGGTTTCCAAGGGGTAGTGAAACGCTACAACTTCAGTGGTGTTGGCGGGCAGACCCACGGTCAGCACAACAGAGCAAGACACCCTGGTTCAATTGGAGCCTGCTCATGGCCATCAAGAGTATTCAAAGGAATGCGCATGGCTGGTAGAATGGGTGGCGACCGCGTGAAGGTTCAAAACCTGCGCGTGTTACGTGTCCTGCCTGAGCAAAATGTACTTGTAGTTAGCGGTTCTATCCCAGGCGCTAAAAATTCATTTATTGTAGTTGAGAAATAAGATGGAGCTATCAGTTTTCAATAGTAAAGGCGAAGATACCGGAAGGAAAGTAACCCTTCCTGAGTCTGTGTTCGGGGTTGAGCCTAACGAACACGCCATGTATCTGGATGTTAAGCAATACTTAGCTAACCAGCGCCAAGGTACCCACAAAGCGAAAGAGCGCAATGAGGTTGCCGGTTCTACCAAAAAGATCAAACGTCAAAAAGGTACAGGCGGAGCCAGAGCTGGTTCTTTGAAAGCCCCAGTTTTTGTTGGTGGTGGTCGTGTATTTGGTCCAAGACCAAGAAACTATAGCTTCAAATTGAACAAGAAGTTGAAGTCTCTGGCAAGATTGTCAGCACTTTCAACTTTGGCTAAAGATGAGCGTCTGGTGTTAGTTGATAACATCACCATTGATACTCCAAAAACAAAGAGCTTCGCAGCCATACTGCAAGGCTTGAACGTGGGCACTAGAAAGACATTGATCGTTACGAAAGATGTTGATACCAACGTGGTTCTGTCTAGCAGAAACCTGCCTAAGGTAAAGGTGGCTACTCCAGGTGCTTTGACAACTTATGACTTGTTGAACGCAGACAAAGTAGTTTGTTTAGAGGAATCTCTTTCTGTTTTTGAAGAAATTTACACATCGAAATAATGAGTATCCTGAAAAGACCATTATTGACTGAGAAGCTTACCGCTTTGAACGAAGTAGGTAAATATGCTTTTGAGGTTGATAGAAAAGCAAATAAGATTGAGATCAAGAAAGCGATCCAGTCACGTTACGGTGTAACAGTAGAGAAGATTTCTACTATGAGAACCCAAGGCAAATTGAAGTCTCGCAACACCAAGTCTGGTGTTGTTACAGGCCGCACAGCATCCTCTAAGAAGGCGATTGTTACTTTGAAAGCAGGGGAAGTAATCGATTTCTATAGCGGAATATAAGCAAATAATAGAATGGCATTAAGAAAACTAAGACCGACAACACCAGGTCAAAGATTTAGAGTAGCGCCTGCCTTCACTGAAATCACGAAGAGCGAGCCGGAGAAATCTTTGTTGGCATCCAAGAAAAAATCTGGTGGACGCAACGATGACGGAAAGATGACCATGCGCTACATTGGCGGCGGTCACAAAAAGAAATTCCGTATCATCGACTTCAAAAGAACCAAATATGGGGTTCCTGCAACGGTAAAAGCTATTGAGTACGATCCAAACAGAACAGCCCGCATTGCCTTGCTGTACTACGCGGATGGTGAGAAAGCTTATATCATTGCTCCTGCAGGCTTGGCTGTTGATTCTACTGTAGTATCAGGTCCTGGTGTGGCTCCAGAAGTAGGTAACGCGTTACCGCTTTCTGATATTCCACTAGGTACCATTGTTCATAACATTGAGTTAGCTCCTGGTCAGGGAGCGGTTCTGGCAAGAAGTGCAGGTTCTTACGCACAGCTTGTAGCCCGTGAAGGCCGTTACGCTACCTTGAAATTACCTTCCGGTGAAATGAGAATGGTACTGGTTAACTGTATGGCTACAGTAGGTACCGTATCTAACGCTGACCACATGAACGTGAAGCTTGGTAAAGCCGGACGTAGCAGATGGATGGGTATCAGACCAAGAGTGAGAGGTGTTGCCATGAACCCTGTAGATCACCCAATGGGCGGTGGTGAAGGTAAGTCATCAGGTGGTCACCCAAGATCACGTAAAGGTCTGTACGCAA
Source organism: Rufibacter roseolus (assembly GCF_017916365.1). Taxonomy (GTDB): domain Bacteria; phylum Bacteroidota; class Bacteroidia; order Cytophagales; family Hymenobacteraceae; genus Nibribacter; species Nibribacter roseolus. Next base: position 1,079,998 of record NZ_JAFMSU010000003.1, on the reverse strand, counting down.
AAGGTAAGAAGACCAGAAACAAAAATAAATTCTCCGAGAACCTGATTGTTAATAGAAGGAAGAAATAAGTAATGGCAAGATCATTAAAAAAAGGGCCTTATATTGACTACAGGCTCGATAGAAAAGTGCAGACAATGGATGAGTCTGGAAAGAAAGCGGTGATCAAGACCTGGTCACGCCGTTCCATGATCTCTCCAGATTTCGTAGGCCATACGTTTGCGGTACACAACGGAAATAAGTTCATCCCAGTGTATGTAACTGAGAATATGGTGGGTCACAAATTAGGTGAATTTGCCCCTACCAGAAACTTCAGAGGCCATATTGCTAAGAAAGATAAAGGTAAAAGATAATGGAAGCGGTAGCTAAATTAAACAATGTACCAAGCTCACCGCGTAAGATGAGATTGGTTGCGAACTTAATCCGTGGTAAAAGAGTTACCCAAGCATTAGGTTTACTCAAATTCACTGCTAATTCCGGCGCTCCTAAACTGGAGAAACTTCTTTTGTCTGCCTTATCTAACTGGCAAGCAGCTAACGAAGATGCCCGCATTGAAGATGCTAATCTATATATTAAAGAGATTAGAGTAGATGAAGGAAAGATGCTGAAGCGTCTGCGTCCTGCTCCTCAGGGTCGTGGCCACAGAATCAGAAAAAGATCTAACCACGTGACACTTGTGATTGATTCTAAAGTGGAAGTGGAGACAGTTGAAACATCTACCTCTAACGAAGCCAAATAGTTAAAATGGGACAAAAAGTTAATCCAGTAGGCCTAAGACTAGGTATTGTTAAAGGCTGGGACTCTAATTGGTTCGGAGGAAAGGATTTCGCTGATAAACTGATCGAAGACGAGAAGATCCGTAAATACATCCTTGCCCGTATTCCAAAAGGAGGTATTTCTAAAATCATCATCGAAAGAACCCTTAAGAGAATTACCATCACTATCAACACTGCCCGTCCAGGCGTGGTGATTGGAAAAGGTGGCCAAGAGGTTGATAAAATCAAAGAAGAGCTGAAGAAAATCACCAGCAAAGATGTTCAGATCAACATCTTTGAAATTAAGCGTCCTGAACTGGATGCTAAACTGGTAGGTGAATCAGTTGCCCAACAATTGCAGGCGCGTATCTCTTTTAGAAGAGCTATGAAACAAGCAATTGCTTCTGCCATCAGAGTAGGTGCTGAAGGTATCAAAATCCAAGTATCTGGTCGTTTAGGTGGTGCCGAGATGGCCCGTACTGAGCACTACAAAGAAGGGCGTACTCCTTTGCATACCTTGCGTGCTGATATTGACTATGCCTTATCAGAAGCTCAGACCGTGTACGGTAAACTGGGTATCAAAGTGTGGATCTTCAAAGGAGAAGTGTTCGGTAAGCGTGACTTATCTCCTAACGCTGGTCAACAAAGTGGTGGTCAATCTGCCGGTCCTCGCAACGAAAGAGGCGAGAGAGGCAATGACCGCGGTGATCGCAGAGACAACAACCGCAACAAGCGTCCTGCAGATGCCAACCAAAAGCGTGGTGGTGATAACAGACCAAAACGCAAGTAGTTGTTCAATTTTTAGGAATTTAAGAAATGTTACAGCCAAAACGGACCAAATATAGAAAGATGCAGAAAGGCCGGGTAACCGGTCTTGCGCACAGAGGAAGCACAATTTCCTTTGGTTCTTTCGCCATCAAATCATTAGAAGCCTCTTGGATCACTGCCCGTCAAATTGAAGCCGCTCGTATCGCTATGACACGTGCAATGAAACGGGAAGGCCAAGTATGGATTCGAATTTTCCCTGACAAGCCTATCACCAAAAAGCCTGCAGAGGTACGGATGGGTAAGGGTAAAGGATCTCCGGAATACTGGGTAGCCGTGGTTAAACCAGGTACCATCATGTTTGAATCTGATGGAGTGTCGCTAGAAGTAGCTCAAGAGTCTTTACGACTGGCTGCTCAAAAGCTACCAGTGAGAACTAAATTTGTAGTACGTAGAGATTACGTTGAGAAATAGTCATGAAGCAATCTGAAATCAAAGCTCTTTCACTCAATGAAGTGAAAGAGCAACTTACAACAGAGAGAAACAACCTGGTGAACTTGCAGTTTGCTCATGCTATCTCTCCGCTTGAGAACCCATCAAGAATTAAGCTTACTAGAAAAACCATCGCCAGGCTGGAGACGCAACTGCGCTCTCTGGAGCTCAATGGCTAAGATAGAAAACCATGGAGACGAGAAATCTAAGAAAAGAAAAAACTGGACGCGTGGTAAGTAACAAGATGGACAAGTCCATCACTGTTATTGTGGAAAGCAAAGTGAAACACCCCATTTACGGGAAATTTGTTTCCAAGTCCAAGAAGTTCATGGCCCATGATGAGAACAATGAGTGCGGTATCGGTGATACTGTACGCATCATGGAAACAAGACCATTGAGCAAAAATAAAAATTGGCGCTTAGTTGAAATCGTAGAAAGAGCTAAATAAAATGATACAACAAGAATCGAGACTTACTGTTGCTGATAACAGCGGAGCAAAAGAGGTTCTGGTCATCCGTGTATTGGGTGGAACAGGAAAAAAATACGCCTCTGTTGGTGATAAAATTGTTGTTACCGTAAAATCTGCTCTTTCCTCAGGAAACGTAAAAAAGGGAACTGTTCACAAAGCTGTGATTGTTCGCACCAAGAAAGAAGTTCGTCGTAAAGACGGTTCTTATATTCGTTTTGATGATAACGCCGCGGTGTTATTGAACAACAACGATGAGCCACGTGGTACTCGTATCTTTGGGCCAGTTGCCCGTGAGTTACGTGAAAGACAGTTTATGAAAATTGTTTCTTTGGCTCCTGAAGTAATTTAAATACGAGAAGAGAAAACAAGATGTCAAAGCATAAACTTCATGTGAAGAAAGGCGACACTGTAAAAGTGATCGCTGGTGATGATAAAGGCAAAACAGGAACTGTTACTTCTGTGCTTACTGATAAGCAGAAAGTGGTAGTAGAAGGTTTGAACCTGGTTTCTAAGCACCAAAAGCCAAGCGCTAAAAACCCTAACGGTGGTATTGTAAAATTAGAAGCTCCTATTCATGCCAGCAATGTGCAGTTAGTAGAGCCTGCTACAAATGTTGCCACTAGAACCGGTAAGAAGCTGAACAACGACGGTAAGCTTCAACGTTATTCCAAAAAAACTGGAAATTTAATCTAACATGGCAGCTAGACTAAAAGATAAGTATTCAAAAGAGATTGTGCCTGCATTGAAAGAGAAGTTTCAATACAAGAGCATAATGCAAGTGCCTAAGATTACCAAAATCTCTATCAACAGAGGTATTGGTAATGCTGTGGCAGATAAAAAACTGGTTGACATTGGAGTTGATGAACTCACTATCATTGCTGGCCAGAAAGCGGTTCAAACCAAGGCTAAAAACTCTATCTCAAACTTCAAGTTGAGAGAAGGAATGCCAATTGGTGCCCGTGTGACCTTGCGTGGTGAGAGAATGTATGAGTTCCTTGACCGTTTGGTTACTATTGCCCTTCCACGGGTACGTGACTTCAAAGGTATCAGCGACAAAGGTTTTGATGGCCGCGGAAACTATACATTAGGGGTTAAAGAGCAAATCATTTTCCCTGAGATCAGCATTGACAAGATCAAGTCTATTGCTGGTATGGATATTACTTTCGTGACTACTGCTTCTACAGATGAAGAAAGCCTGGAGTTATTGAAAGGATTTGGTTTACCGTTCGCATCATTAAAGAAATAAGGAAATGGCTAAAGAATCAGCGAAAGCAAGAGAGCTCAAGAGACAAAAGTTAGTTGCCAAGTATGCAGCTAAAAGAGCTCAGTTAAAAGCTGCTGGCGATTATGAAGCTCTAGATAAGTTGCCTAAAAACGCTTCTCCAGTACGGTTACATAACAGATGTAAATTAACCGGAAGACCAAGAGGCTATATGCGTAAGTTTGGCATCTCTCGTGTTACTTTCAGAGAGATGGCTTCTGCCGGCAAGATTCCTGGAGTAACGAAGGCTAGTTGGTAATTATTACTCCTATCATTATTATAGTTAGGAAAACATTAGTATCTTTGCGGCTCCTTAAAAAGAGCGGAATCTAAAAATATAGTCTAATGCATTCAGATCCGATAGCAGATTATTTAACTAGACTACGGAATGCCATCAAGGCAAATCACCGTGTAGTTGAAATTCCGGCTAGCAAAATAAAAAAGGAATTAACCAAAGTTCTTTACGAGAAAGGTTATATTCAAAGTTACAAGTTCGATGATAGTTCAGTTCAAGGTACAATTAAGATTGCCTTGAAGTATGATCCCGCTACCAAGCAGTCTGCTATCGTGAAACTTGAGAGAGTCAGTAAGCCGGGACTCCGTAAGTATGTGCATCTAGATGAGATGCCACGAGTGTTGAATGGATATGGCGTGGCCATCCTGTCAACCTCCAAAGGTGTTATCACTGACAAAGAGGCCAGAGGCCTTAATGTAGGTGGTGAAGTATTGTGTTACGTGTATTAATCAGGAGAAATGTCGCGGATAGGAAAACTGCCAATCACACTCCCACAAGGTGTAGAGGTGTTGGTTAACCAGGATAACCTGGTTACAGTGAAAGGGCCAAAAGGAACCCTTTCTTCACAAGTTGATACGGACATTGCTGTTGCTATTGAGGATGGGGTACTTACAGTAACCCGTCCAACAGAGCAGAAAAGACACAAAGCCCTTCACGGTTTGTATCGCTCGCTTATCAATAACATGGTTTTTGGTGTGAGCACAGGATATAAGGTTTCTTTGGAATTGGTAGGTGTTGGTTTCAAGGCCACAACCCAAGGACAAAGCCTGGAACTTGCGTTAGGATATTCTCACAATATCTACGTAGCTCTTCCTCCGGAAATCACTGCTACGGCAGTGACTGAGAAAGGTAAAGCTCCAGTGATCACCTTAGAAGGTATTGATAAGCAGTTGATTGGTCAGGTAGCTGCCAAAATCCGCTCGTTACGTAAAGTTGAGCCTTACAAAGGCAAAGGTATTCGTTTCGTGGGTGAGGTTGTTAGAAGAAAAGCTGGTAAAACTGCTTCTAAATAAGTAAGAAAATGGCATTCGATAAAGCAAAAAGAAGACTGAGAATTCGTCGCAGCATCCGTAACAAGGTGTCTGGAACTGCTCAGCGTCCCCGTCTGTCTGTCTTCAGAAGCAATAAGTTTATTTATGCGCAGCTGATTGATGATGTGAATGGTGTTACATTAGCAAGTTCTTCATCTTCTGTAAATGAAGGCGGAGCCACTTCAACCAAAAGTGAATCTTCAACTGTGGTTGGACGTGACATTGCAGCTAAAGCTTTGGCTGCAGGTATTACTGAAGTTGTTTTTGACAGAGGTGGTTACCTGTACCATGGTCGTGTTAAATCATTAGCAGAAGGGGCTCGTGAAGCGGGTCTAAAATTCTAAGAACATGTCTAAATTAAATATCAGAAGCATTAAAGCGAGCGAAATCGAGCTGAAAGAGCGCGTAGTAGCTATCAACCGCGTTGCTAAAGTTGTGAAAGGTGGTAGAAGATTCAGTTTTTCTGCCATTGTAGTAGTAGGTGACGGTAACGGTGTTGTAGGATACGGTTTAGGCAAGGCAAACGAGGTAACTGATGCAATTGCAAAGGGTATTGATGATGCCAAGAAAAACCTGGTTCGTGTTCCTTTGTTTAAGCACACTGTTCCACATCCAATGGAAGGTAAATTCTCTGGTGGTTTTGTGTTGATTAAGCCTGCCGCAGCTGGTACCGGTATCATTGCCGGTGGTGCGATGCGTGCTGTGTTTGACAGTGCTGGAATCAGAGACGTATTGGCTAAGTCAAAAGGTTCTTCTAACCCACACAACGTGGTAAAAGCAACTTTTGATGCGCTTTCCAAAATGCGTGATCCTTTGGTTGTTGCTCAGCAGCGTGGAATCAGTTTACAACGTGTATTCAACGGGTAATTATGGCAAGTGTAGAAATCACCCAGATCCAAAGTATTATTGACCGCCCTGAAAGACAAAAAAGAACCATGAAGGCTCTGGGTCTTGGCAAAATCAATAAGACTGTAACGAAAGAGTTAACCCCTCAGATTGCAGGTATGGTTAACAGCATCCAACATTTAGTATCGGTTAAGGAGGTCTAAGAATGAACTTAAGTAATTTAAAGCCTGCTGAAGGTTCTACCAAGAACCGGAAGAGAATTGGTCGTGGTACCGGTTCTGGTAGAGGTGGTACCTCTACCCGTGGACATAAAGGGGCAAAATCTCGCTCAGGATATTCTTCTAAAGCAGGTTTTGAAGGCGGTCAGATGCCTTTGGTACGCCGTGTGCCTAAATTCGGTTTCAAAAACATTAACCGGATTGAGTTCACTGCTGTTAACCTTGATGTTCTTCAGAACTTAGCTTCTAAATCTGGATCTACTGTTATTGACTTCGCTGTTCTCCGTGACAACGGTTTAGCGTCAAAGAATGATAACATCAAAGTTCTTGGAAGAGGCGAATTAACTACTGCCATTGAGGTACATGCGCATGCATTCTCTCAAACTGCAGTAGAGGCTATTGAAAAAGCAGGCGGCAAGGTTGTGACTCTGTAACAGATGAAGAAGCTGATTACTACGATTAAGAATATTTTTGCGATTGAAGATTTGCGAGTTAGAATCCTAAATACTTTAGGATTCATCGCAATTTTCAGATTAGGCTCCTATGTGGTGTTGCCAGGAATTGATCCAACTCAATTGAAAAGCGGCGCCCAGGGAATCTTGGGTTTATTGGATGCCTTTTTAGGTGGAGCATTTGGTAATGCTTCCATCTTTGCATTGGGTATCATGCCCTATATTTCTGCTTCCATCGTTTTACAGCTTCTAACCATTGCAGTTCCTTATTTCCAGAAATTGCAAAAAGAAGGGGAATCTGGTCGTAAGAAGATCAACCAGTATACAAGGGTGCTTACTATTGTGATCACGCTTGCCCAATCAGTGGGTTTCCTGGCTACTATTAACGCAGAAGCTATTGATCCGTCTGTTGCTGGCCCGCTTTTTACAATTTCTTCCATGATCATTCTTACCGCCGGGACTATGTTCTGTATGTGGTTAGGTGAGAAGATCACAGACAAAGGTATTGGAAACGGTATCTCCATGCTGATCATGATTGGGATTGTGTCTCGTCTCCCAGGTGCCATCGTAGGAGAGGCTCTGGCATTAGGACTTGGACGCGCCCTGATCTTCATTATTGAGCTGATTGTTCTCTTCTTCGTAGTAATGGGAGTAGTGATGCTTACCCAGGCGATCAGAAGAATTCCAGTTCAGTATGCCAAGCAAGTTGGAGGTTCTTCTTCCTTACAAGCTGGTCAAAGACAATTTATTCCATTAAAGGTGAATGCTGCTGGGGTAATGCCTATTATCTTCGCACAATCATTAATGTTCTTGCCAGGTATGATCGCCTCTTTCTGGAGAAATGAGAGTGATATCGCCAATGAAATTGGTAATGTGTTCTCTGATTACACCTCTTGGCAGTATAACTTGTCTTTTGCAGTATTGATCATTGTATTTACTTTCTTCTATACCGCCATCAGTGTGAATCCTAACCAGATCTCTGATGACCTGAAAAGAAGTGGTGGTTTTGTACCAGGTGTAAAACCAGGACTTGCTACCTCTGAGTACATTGATGAAGTATTAACCAGAATCACTTTACCAGGTGCCCTCTTCTTAGCAATTATTGCAATTCTGCCTTCTATTGCTATGTTGTTTGGTATCACCCGAGAGTTCGCTGCCTTCTTTGGCGGTACTTCTCTTATCATCCTGGTAGGTGTGGTATTAGACACCTTGAACCAAATCGAGAGTTATTTGTTAATGCGTCATTATGATGGCATGATGAAATCTGGTAAACTCAGAGGACGTTCAAAAAATATAGCGGTTGCTTCCTAAGGAATGATTTCATATAAGACCGAAGAAGAAATCGAGCTTATTAAACAAAGTGCTAACATCCTCAGCCAAGTGCACGGTGAAGTCGCCAAGCACGTAGCTGAGGGTGTTACTACCTTAAAATTAGATTCTGTCGCTGAGGAATTTATCAGAGACAATGGTGGTTCTCCTTCTTTCAAGGGGTATAACGGGTTTAAGCACAGCTTGTGCATTAGCTTAAACTCTGCAGTAGTTCATGGTATACCTAGTAAGTATGCTCTACAGTCAGGAGATGTTGTATCTATTGATTGTGGAGTTTTTTTTCAAGGTTTCCACAGTGACAGTGCCTATACCCATGCTGTAGGTGAGGTTGCGCCAGAAGTGTCTGAATTGCTTCGCCGGACCAAAGAGTCTTTGTACAAAGGCATTGAATTAGCGGTAGTAGGTTCCCGTATTGGTGATATTGGTTTTGCCATACAGTCTCATGTAGAGCAATATGGTTATGGCGTGGTACGGGAATTAGTTGGCCATGGTCTTGGCCGCAGTTTACATGAAGGCCCAGAAGTTCCTAATTACGGGAAAAGAGGGCAGGGCATGAAATTGCAGGAAGGCCTGGTGATAGCCATTGAGCCCATGGTGAATCTTGGTTCAAGACATGTGGTTCAGGAAAATGATGGCTGGACCATCCGTACCAGAGACAAGAAACCCTCTGCTCATTTTGAACATACCGTTGTAGTAAGAAAGGGCAAAGCAGAGATTTTAACTACTTTTGATTACATAGATAAAGCACTGAACTAATACATGGCTAAACAGTCTTCCATCGAACAAGACGGTACCATCATTGAGGCACTATCCAATGCAATGTTTCGGGTAGAATTAGAAAATGGCCATCAAGTTATTGCTCACATTTCCGGTAAGATGCGGATGCACTACATCAAAATTCTTCCCGGCGATAGAGTAAAATTGGAAATGTCTCCTTACGACCTTAGTAAAGGCAGAATAGTTTACAGATACAAATAAACAGATGAAAGTTAAAGCGTCAGTTAAGAAGCGCAGTGAAGACTGCAAAGTGATCAGACGTAAAGGCAAGCTTTACGTGATCAACAAAAAGAATCCACGTTATAAACAAAGACAAGGTTAATTTAAAAACATGGCTAGAATAGCAGGAGTTGATATTCCAGATAACAAAAGAGGCGAAATCGCTTTGACGTACATCTTCGGTATAGGCCGCAAGTTGTCACAGTCTATTTTGGTGAAGGCTGGGGTGGATCTTGACAAGAAGGTGAAAGATTGGAGCGAGGATGAAGCCGGAGAGATCCGTAGCATTATCGCTGCTGAGCACAAAGTTGAAGGTGTTCTTCGGTCAGAAGTTCAATTGCACATCAAGCGTTTGATGGACATTGGTTCTTACCGCGGTCTTCGTCACAGAAAAGGTTTACCAGTTAGAGGTCAGAGAACCAAAAACAACTCAAGAACCAGAAAAGGTAAGCGTAAGACTGTTGCAAACAAGAAGAAGGCATCTAAATAATTAAACGACAATGGCTCAGAAAAGAAAAGATAAAGCCAAGAAGCGCGTTGTTGTGGTGGAGCCTGTTGGTCAGGTACACATCAAAGCTTCTTTCAACAATATTATTATCTCTGTTACTAACAACAATGGCCAGGTTATCTCCTGGGCATCTGCTGGTAAAATGGGATTTAAAGGGTCTAAGAAAAATACTCCTTATGCTGCCCAAATGGCTGCTGCCGACTGCGGTAAAGTAGCTTACGAAGCTGGAATGAGAAAGGCTGAAGTTTTTGTGAAAGGCCCAGGAGCTGGACGTGAGTCTGCTATCCGGACTATGCAAAACGTAGGTATTGAAGTTACTTCTATCAAAGATGTGACTCCACTTCCGCACAACGGATGTCGTCCTCCAAAACGCAGAAGAGTTTAAGGATATTATTTAGTATTAGAAATGGCAAGATACACAGGCCCTAAGAGTAAAATCTCTAGAAGATATAACGAACCAATTTTTGGACCAAGCAAAGCTTTAGCTAAGAAAGCTTATGGTCCAGGCCAGCACGGCCGTGGTCGTAGAAAAAAACAATCTGAGTATGCTATCCAGTTGATGGAGAAGCAGAAGGCCAAATACATCTATGGTGTATTGGAGAAACAGTTTGAGAACTTGTTTGACAAAGCTGCCCGTAAACAAGGTATCACCGGTGAGAACTTACTTGCTTTGTTAGAAGCAAGATTAGATAACACTGTGTACCGTTTAGGTATTGCTCCAACCAGACGTGGTGCCAGACAATTGGTTAACCACAACCACATCCAGGTAAACGGAAATGTGGTGAACATCGCTTCTTACACCCTGCGTCCTGGTGATGTAGTAAGTGTACGGGAGAAATCAAAATCTTTAGAAGCTATTACTACCAGCCTTGCTGGCCGTAATGCTCGTGCCTTCACTTGGTTAGAGTGGGATGGTAGCCAGTTAGCTGGTAAATTCATCTCCAACCCGGTGCGTGATCAGATCCCTGAGAAAATTCAGGAGCAGCTGATTGTCGAGCTTTACTCTAAGTAATCAGTTCTAATTTAAGTGTCAACCTTAAACCAGCAATCATGTCAATATTAGCCTTTCAAATGCCAGAGAAAGTCGTAATGGAGAAATCCGACGATTTCAACGGGCAGTTTGAATTTAAGCCGCTAGAAAAGGGCTATGGTGTTACCATTGGGAATGCGCTGAGAAGAATTCTTCTCTCCTCATTGGAGGGATATGCCATCTCCAGCATCCGGGTTCCTAGTGTGCTCCATGAGTTCTCTACCATTGAAGGTGTGGTTGAAGATGTCTCTGAGATTATCCTGAACCTGAAAATGGTTCGGTTCAAGAAAATTGGTGACCTGGTTGATGATAAAATCACCGTAAGCATCAGCAAGCAAGATACCTTCACTGCCGGTGACATCAATAAATTCTCTGGCTCGTTCCAGGTGTTGAATCCTGACCTAGTGATTTGCCACTTGGACCCTGAGTCTTCTTTCGAGATTGAATTAACTATTCAGAAGGGAAGAGGCTACGTGCCAGCAGAAGAGAACAGACCAGCAGATCAGGTTTTCGGCCAGATCGCGATTGATGCTATCTTCACGCCTGTTAAGAACGTGAAATACAGCGTTGAGAACACCCGCGTTGAGCAGAAGACTGACTATGAGCGTCTCTTACTTGAGATCACTACAGATGGTTCTATCCATCCGGAAGACGCTTTGAAAGGAGCTGCCAATATTCTGATCCAGCATTTCATGCTTTTCTCTGACAACACTATGACTTTTGAGACAGTGAAGCCTGAAGAGGAAGAAGCGGTTGATGAGGAAATGCTGCACATGAGAAAAGTACTTAAGACTCCTTTGCATGACATGGACCTTTCTGTTCGGGCGTACAACTGCTTGAAAGCAGCTGACATCAGAACTTTGGGTGACTTAGTGCAATTGGATCTTTCAGACATGATGAAATTCCGTAACTTTGGGAAAAAGTCTTTGACTGAGTTGGAAAACCTGGTTTCTGACAAAGGCCTGACTTTCGGAATGGATATCGCCAAGTACAAATTAGAAGAGGATTAATAATCTACGGCATAATTCCCGATCCCGAAAGGTTGATCGACGGTATGCACGTGCACAATCAATGTAATGAGACACGGTAAAAAAAACAACCACTTAGGAAGAACAGCTTCTCACAGAGCTGCAATGCTTTCTAACATGGCTTCATCTTTAATTCTGCATAAGCGCGTAATCACTACGGTGGCTAAAGCGAAAGCACTGCGGAAATATGTAGAGCCTCTATTAACCAAATCAAAGAGCGATACCACACACTCACGTCGTACTGTATTCTCTTACCTGCAAAACAAAGAGTCTGTTAAAGAACTTTTTGACGGAGTAGCAGGCAAAATCGCGAATCGTCCTGGTGGCTATACCCGCATTTTGAAAACCGGAACCCGTTTAGGTGACAACGCTGAAATGTGTATCATTGAACTTGTTGACTACAACGAGGATATGCTGACCACAACCGGTGCTGCCGCAGCTGCTAAGCCTAAGACAAGACGTCGTTCTTCAGGTAAGAAATCAACTGATGCGCAGGCTTCTACTGACGCACCAGCTGCAACTTCCGGAGAGGCCGCTGCTACTGATTCAGCTGAAACTCCAGCCGCAGAATAATAAGTATGCAATAATTATTGAAAAGGGATACGAGATTACTCGTATCCCTTTTTTATTTTTGCCACATATCTAAAACAGAATGAAGCTTCATACAACAACTGATGCAGTATTGGTGCTGGAAGACGGCACTGTTTTCCATGGTAAGAGCCTTGGGAAAGTTGGAACCACTGGCGGCGAAGTCTGTTTTAACACAGGCATGACTGGTTACCAGGAGATTTTCACTGATCCTTCTTACTATGGTCAGATTGTGATAACCACGGTTTCCCATGTGGGTAACTATGGCGTGCAGCAGGAAGAAGTAGAGTCTGGCAACATCCAGATTAAAGGACTTGTCTGCAAAGAGTTTTCGCACCATTTTTCAAGAAAGACCGCTGAAGGGTCTTTGCAGGAGTATTTTGAGAAGGCCGGGATTGTAGGAATCTGCGAGATTGATACCCGTGAACTGGTGCGCTACGTGCGTGACAAAGGTGTGATGAACGCCATCATCTCATCTGAGACCACAGACGTTGATACCTTGAAGCAGCAGTTGCTGGAGGTTCCATCTATGAGTGGTCTGGAGCTCTCCTCTAAGGTAACGACTGCCCAGCAGTATGACTTACCGGTAGCCGAGACCCGGTTTAAGGTTGCGGTGCTGGATTTGGGCGTAAAACGCAACATCCTGAATAACCTTACCATCAGAGGCTGCGAGTGCCGAGTGTTCCCTTACGGTACCACCTTTGAGGAAATGGAAGCCTGGGGACCCGACGGATACTTTATCTCCAACGGTCCTGGTGACCCTGCCGTAACCACCGAGGCGGTGAAAAGCGTAGAGCAGATCCTTGCAGTAGAGAAACCTATGTTCGGGATTTGCATGGGGCACCAGATTCTGGCTCAGGCCAACGGTATTCCTACCTACAAAATGCACAATGGTCATCGTGGCTTGAACCACCCGGTTAAAAACCTCATCACTGGCCGTAGCGAGATTACTTCGCAGAACCATGGCTTTGCCGTAGACGCCGAGGCGGTGAAGAATAACCCTAATGTGGAAATTACCCACATCAACCTCAACGATAATACCGTTGAAGGCATCAGGATAAAGAACAAACCGGCATTCTCCGTACAGTACCACCCAGAGTCTTCTCCGGGGCCGCACGACTCTGAGTACCTGTTTGATCTCTTTGTAGAGATGCTGGAGAAAGAAAAGAAATCATAAATCAAAATAGAACTATATGAGCTTAATTGAAGACATCAAAGCCCGCCAGATTTTTGACTCCCGCGGAAATCCTACCGTTGAGGTAGACGTAATCACCCAGAACGGGATTGTTGGCCGTGCCGCTGTTCCATCTGGAGCTTCTACCGGTAAACACGAAGCTGTAGAGTTACGTGACGATGACAAGAGCATGTACATGGGCAAAGGGGTACTGCAAGCTGTGCAGAACGTGAACTCCATTATTGCCGATGAACTGGTTGGTTTCAATGTATTCGAGCAGAGCCTGCTGGATAAGATCATGATTGAGATTGACGGCACGCACAACAAAGCCAAGTTGGGTGCTAACGCCATTTTGGGTGTTTCTCTGGCTGCCGCCAAAGCCGCTGCCAAAGAAGCAGGTCAGTCTCTGTACCGCTACGTAGGTGGCGTGAATGCCAATACGCTGCCCGTGCCTATGATGAACATCCTGAACGGCGGTAGCCACGCAGACAACTCTATCGACTTCCAGGAGTTCATGGTAATGCCAGTAGGCGCGTCCTCATTCTCTGAGGCGCTGCGTTGGGGTACCGAGGTGTTCCACCACCTGAAAAACGTACTGAAGAAAAAAGGTATGTCTACGAACGTGGGTGACGAAGGTGGTTTCGCCCCAAACATCGGGTCTAACCAGGAAGCAATTGAAGTAGTGTTGCAGGCCATTGAAGCCGCGGGCTACCGTCCGGGCGAGGACTTCATGATTGCCATGGATGCCGCCGCCTCTGAGTTCTACGATGCCTCTACCGGCCACTACCACTTCAAGAAATCTACCGGCGACAAACTTACCTCTTCTGAGATGGTGAGCTTCTGGACCGAGTGGGCGAACAAATACCCAATCATCTCCATTGAGGATGGTATGGACGAAGACGACTGGACCGGCTGGAAAGCCCTCACCGATTCTATCGGGAACAGAACCCAGTTGGTAGGGGATGACTTGTTCGTAACCAACGTAACGCGTCTGCAGCAAGGTATTGATCAGAAAACCGCTAACGCGATCCTCATCAAGGTAAACCAAATCGGAACTTTGACCGAGACCATTGATGCCATCAACTTAGGCCGCCGAAATGGCTATAAGAGCATCATGAGCCACCGTTCAGGAGAGACCGAAGACAACACCATCGCTGACTTAGCAGTGGCCTTGAACACCGGTCAAATCAAAACCGGCTCGGCTTCCCGCTCAGACCGGATGGCCAAGTACAACCAGTTGCTCCGTATTGAGGAAGAACTGGGTGAGGTAGCTTACTTCCCAGGCCGGAACATGTAATCAGCCTTTGAGGCGAATCAGCAATGATCCGTTTTGGATCTGTTTTTCAGAAAACAGGACATAAACAGAATTTGCAGAATTGATTCGCTTCCTGTGCAGATACCTTCTGGGATTCTTTGTAAATTCATGGCGGCAAGCGAAAGTTTGCCGCCATTTTTTGTTTAGACTATGTTAGCACGCGTCCCTAAATTCTTCCGCAACTTCTATTTCTTGACTGGCGTGGCCTTCCTGGCCTGGATGTTCTTCTTTGACTCCAATGATTTCATCACCCAGTTCCAGACCAGCCGCAAACTCACCATCCTGGAAGAGGAGCGTGACTATTACCTGGAGAAGATTGCCGAGGTGCAGAAAGACCGCAAGGAACTGATGAGTAACCCCGCGTTGCTGGAGAAATTCGCGCGTGAGAAATACCTCATGAAGAAACCCACTGAGGACCTGTACCTCATTGTGGAAAAAGATGAAGAAGAGAAGTAATTTGTCTTTAGGCATAAAAGCAGAAGGCGCAACTGGTTAGGTTGCGCCTTCTGCTTTTTAGGACTGTTTCAAGGCCATTTTCTTCACAACAGCCATGAAACGTTTATTCAATCTTCTTACCAGTCATGGCTTTCTTGATGGAGATCTGCATCACGCGTTCCGCAAAGGGGCTGGTCTGTTCCTCCAACACGTCTACCGCCTTCAGAATGGTGTCTTTGTCCCCGGAAGGCAGGGCGTCTTTCAGGCGCTGCACGTTCTGGTTTGTCAATTCTATCTCTTCTGGGGTCAGGTGCTCTCCGTTTTTCTGCACGAAGCGCTCTACCTGGTAAATCATCTGCTCGGCGGTGGTGCGGGCCTCAATGACCATGCGGGTGGAGACGTCCTCACGGGCGTGGGTAATGGAGTCCATCAGCATCTGCTCTACCTGCTCATCGGTGAGGCCGTACTGCGGTTTCACTTCCACTTCCTGCCGTACACCCGAGCGCAGCTCAATGGCCTCTACCTTCAGGATTCCGTCAGCGTTCAAAATGAAGTTCACGTCTACTTTAGGGAAGCCGGCGGGCATGGCTGGAATGCCTTTTAAGTCGAACTCGGCTAGTTTGCGGTTCTCTTTCACCAGATCGCGCTCGCCCTGGTACACCGATATTTTCATGTTCACCTGTCCGTCCACGGAAGTGGTATACTGCCGGCCGGCTTTGGTGGGAATCTTAGAGTTACGCGGGATAATGGAGTCCATGAGGCCACCCATGGTTTCAATGCCCAGCGTGAGCGGGGTCACGTCAAGCAGCAGGATGTCCTTACGGTTCCCGGCCAAAACGTCGGCCTGGATGGCAGCGCCAAGGGCCACTACCTCATCTGGGTTCAGTTCATTGTGCGCGGGCTTCCCAAAGAATTCAGAAACGGTCTGGTACACCAGGGGCACGCGGGTAGAACCACCCACCATGATTACGGTGTCAATCTGCTCGGGCTGCAAGTTGGCGTCTTTCAGAGCCATCCGGCAGGAAGCCATGGTGCGGTCTACGATGGGGGTGATGAGTTGATCAAACGTAGACCGGTCTAAGGCTAACTCCACACCATTCAATTGACTAGTAAAGGTATTATGGCTGCTGAGGGCTTTCTTCGCCTCCTCGGCCTGTAAACGCACCGCCTGGGATAGTTTCGCATCCTCAGATACCTGCGTGGCCAGGGAAGGATTCTGCTGGAACCAGTGATTCACAATGGCACGGTCCAGGTCATCGCCACCCAGGAAGGTGTCACCATTGGTAGAGAGCACCTCAAAGATGCCTTGGTGGATGCGCAGTATGGAGATATCGAACGTACCGCCGCCAAGGTCATACACGGCAATGGTGCGTTCCTCGCTTTGATCCAAGCCAATACCGTACGCCAACGAAGCTGCGGTAGGCTCATTCACAATGCGCAGCACCTCCAGCCCGGCCAGTTTCCCGGCATCGCGGGTAGCCTGGCGCTGGGAGTCGTTGAAGTAAGCGGGCACGGTGATCACGGCGCGGTTCACCGGCGTTTTCAGGGCGTGCTCGGCGCGGGCGCGGAGTTCTTTCAGGATCTCGGCGGAGAGTTCAATAGGGGAGTAGAATTTGTCCTGCACCCGAATCTTCACCAGCCCCTCAGAGTTATCGTCAATGATCTTGTAGCCGAAGAAATCCTTGTGCTCGCCCAAATCCTGGTAAGATTTGCCCAGCAAGCGCTTCACCGAGTAAATGGTGTTGGCCGGATCAGTTAACAGGTATTCTTTGGCGTTATTGCCCACAATCACTTCTCCTTCTCTGGAGAAATGCACCACCGATGGGACAATGGTGCCCAAGCCTTGGTCATTGATGGCAATGGGGGCATGGTCCTCGGGGTGCATATAAGCCACCAGACTGTTGGTGGTACCCAGGTCAATGCCCACAATCACCTCTTCCTTTTGGATGGAAGCGGTGGTAAGATTTATTGCTATTTTAGCCATGTGTCAAAGTTAATGCAGCGCGTTTCAGCGCACTTCCGCAAAAGTACGAAGAAATAGCCTCTTAAAAGGGTACGGTTTCCTGTGGGATAGGTGGCGGAAGACAGGCGTGAATCATGAATTAAATAAGGAGGCGTTTTGGGGCTGTTTTCCTGAAGATGAGCCTAAAATAGAATCAGTAGCGTCGTTACACTGTAACGACGAGTGTCTTTGAAACAAGAACGTCACTACCAGAAAGGCTTTGCTCCAAGACAATGTTGTAAAGGCAGTTTATTTTATATAGTAAGGAGGCGGTTTTGCCCTGTAGAACCACGTCGTTACGGTGTAACGACGCTACATTTTAGAACTTATTCTTGGAAAGTAGGCCTAAAAAAGCCCTCTCGGTGGGAGAGGGCCTTTGTGAGATCACTTACACCGCGTCAGACAAGCTGCTGAAGGTGAAGTCCCGAATTTTTAGGGGCGGCAGCAGGTAGTTGTTGCTGGACTCGCCGCTAACCACGCGCTCCGTCTTTCCAATGGCTTCCAGGTTGTTGAGCATGATGATGGGGCTTTCGTTGAAGCGGAAGTTCTTGACAGCGTGCTTGATTTTGCCGTTCTCAATGTAGAAGGTTCCGTCGCGGGTGAGGCCAGTGAGCAGGAGCGTCTGTGGGTCTACCGGACGGATGTACCAGAGCCGGGTTACCAGAATGCCTTTGGTAGTGCCTTTAATCATATCGTCCAGGCTTTGGGTGCCGCCCTGCATAATAGCGGAGTTGGGGAACGGCACGGGCGTGATTTTCTTCTGCTGCGCCCAGTACCTGGAGACCGGGATCTGCTTCACCACCCCTTTGTCTATCCAGGTGACTTTGTTCAGGGCTTGGCCGTCCTGCGCCCAGGGCGAGGTAGGCAGTTCTGAGTGCGACGGGTCTGAGTAGATGGTCACGCGCTCGTCCACCAGTTTCTGGCCTACTTTGTTGCCTCCTCCGGGTTTGCTCAGGAAACTGCGGCCTTCATCGGCGGAGCGGGCATCCATGTTAAAAAACAGGTTCTCCAGCATCACAGCTACGGCAGCCGGTTCCAGGATCACGGTGTATTTGCCCGGCTCCAGGGCCTTGGCGTTCATAGAACCCGTGGCTTTGTTCACCGCAATGGCCGAGGCTGTGGCCGTGTTCAGCTTGGAAACGTCATTGAATCCCCGGGAAACGTACCCAGAGCCAGTGCCGTCTGGCGTGCGCACGGTCAGCGAGAAATCTACGCCGGTGTCTGTGTTGTAGGCAAACAAGCCCTTGCTGTTCATCATGGACTGGAACCCCACAATGTCCTGGAGGTAACCGGCGGCCGTAAGGTTCTTGGCTTTTGCGGCCGATATGCTCTGCGCCACCATCTCGGCCCGTTTGTCTGGGGTGATAGCCGCCGTAGCCGCCACGTACGGGTTGGTGGTCATGTATTTCTGCGGACCCAGCACGCCCATGTACTCTGGGTTTTCCGGGGCTAGTTTGGCCAGTTCCTCTGAGCGGCGCACCACTTTCTCCAGCGAGGCATCGTCAAACTCATTGATGGTGGCGGTGCCCACTTTCTTCCCGAAGGAGGACTGCACCACCAAGGATGTGGTGTGCGCCTCCCCGGCGGTAGACACGGAGTTGCGGGCGTACCGCACATTCCCGGATTTGCTGCCATTCAGGTTTGCCTCGCACTCATCTGCCTTACTTAACGCCATCACTTTTTTCAGGACGGCCTGTGCTTGTTCTTGGGTATATATTGCCATGGATAGATACGTCTGATGTAAGTTGAAACTGCTTGTTGAAAGTTCTGAGTCTTGAATTCTGAGTCCTGAGTTGGGAAATTTGACTCAAGACTATGGACTATGGACTCAGGACTGAAAAATCCTTAGATCTTTCTACCGGTATTGATCACATTCACGCCGTTGAAGCGGGTGGTGGCGGAGCCGTGGGAGACGGCGCTTACCTGGGTAGGCTGGCCCTTCCCGTCGAAGAAGGAGCCGCCCAGGCGATAGTCACTCTCGTCGCAAATGGCGGCGCAGGAGCTCCAGAATTCCTGGGTGTTACTTTGGTAAGCCACATCTTTCAGCGGACCCACAATCTTGCCGTCCTTGATCTCATAGAAAAGCTGACCGCCGAACTGGAAATTGTAACGTTGCTGGTCAATGGAGAAGGAACCGTCGCCTATGATGTAGATGCCTTTCTCCACGTTCTTGATCATGTCATCCACACTAAGCTTCTGCTTGCCAGCGGCCAATGACACATTAGGCATGCGCTGGAACTGCACTGAGCTCCAGTTATCGGCGTAGCAGCACCCGTGCGATTCTGTTTCTCCCAGAATATGCACCTGGTCTCTGGTGGCCTGGTAGTTCACCAGCGTACCGTCTTTCACTAGATCCCAGCGTTTGGTTTTCACGCCTTCATCGTCATAGCCCACCGCACCCAGCGAGCCGGGCTGAACTTTATCGGCGAAGAGATTTACCTGCGGGCTGCCGTACTTGAAGTTTTTGGATTGCCACTTATCCAGCGTAGCGAAGGAGGTGCCGGCGAAGTTAGCTTCGTAGCCCAATACACGGTCCAGTTCCAGCGGGTGGCCCACACTCTCGTGGATGGTAAGCCACAGGTGAGATGGATCTAAAACCAGGTCGTACTTGCCCGCCAGCACAGATTTGGCGGTGAGTTTCTCTTTGGCCTGTTTGGCCGCAGCAGTGGCGTCTTCCACCATGTCATAGGTTCTGCCGTAACGTGTAGTAATGCCTTTGTATTTATCAGCGGGCCGACCGCTGAGGTACTCAAAGCCCATGCCCACGGGAGAACTCAATGATTGCCGTGTCTCGAACTTGCCGGTTTTCTGGTCAATGGCCGTGACGTTGAGCACGGGCCAGATGCGGTGCACGTCCTGGTCAATGTAAGAACCATCTGTGGAGGCGAAGTATTTCTGCTCATTTACCAAAAACAAAGCTGAATTCACGTAGTTGGCGCCGTTCTGCATGGCGGCGGCATTGGCACCCAGGAGAATGTCCACTTTCTCCTTGAGCGGCACCTCAAATGCGTTGCGTTCTATAGGTGTTTTCCAGCTTACCTCACCGTAGCCCTGTTGCGGCGCTAGTTGTACCGGCTCGGTCTGCAGTTTTGAATTCGCCTTGGCGATGGCTACCGCCAAGTCGGCAGCTTTGACGGCCCCGGCGGGCGAGACCTCATCAATGGCCGAGAAGCCCCAGGTGCCGTTCACCAGCACCCGCACGCCCAAACCAAAAGACTCAGTGTTCACGGTATTCTCCACCTTGTCTTCGCGAGTGATGAGGTACTGGTTCAGGTAGCGGCCAATCCGGACATCGGCGTAAGAAGCACCTTTAGACTTGGCGGCATTGAGGGCCGCATCGGCAATCTGTTTCTTCACGGTTGCTTCCAGGGGATTAAGCATCGCCTCCGGAGCAATATCATTGCCCCATAGCGGAATCGGCAGCATGAGGGCACCAAACCCAAGGCCGGAAAGTTGAAGGAAATCGCGTCTTTTCAAGGTGGAAGAAGTTAAGGGTTAGTTATTTAAATATAAGAATTTCAGGCGCCTTTGCAAGGAAATAGTATCGGTTATTTTCTATATAGAAGCCTGCGGAACTTGTTGTTATGCATGCATTCCGTCCCCCTTTGAAGGGGGTAGGGGGATGACAAAGGCCGTTGAAAGAACCAATACCTTCTGCTAAGAGCATGGGCAACCACAAGGGATTGCCCCTACACTTCGGGAATGCTTAATCTGCATGAGTAGTCATCCCACTACCCCCTTCAAAGGGAGACGATATGCGTGCTATAAATTAGAATCCATAAAAAATCCCACCTCTGGTGGAGGTAGGATTTTGGGCTGTTTTCAGGAAAACGGGGGTAAAACGCTATTCACAACCGATCATGTCCAGGGAGCCGATGGGGGCGCCGGGCGGAAGGTCTTTGTGGAGTTGCGGTTTGGCTTCCTGTGGTTTTTTGAGGCGGTCCAGGGCCAGGAGAGCGTTGGCTTTCACCGCATCGTTAGAGGAGTTGGCCAGTTTCTTGGCTTTCTTCTCCAATTGGTTCAGTTGCAGTAGGGCTGCGGCGCGGGCTGCGTAAGAGGCCTCTTCGTTTTGGGAAAGAGCCATGAGGTGGGTCAAAACCAATTGCTGGGTGAGTAGCTGCACCTGGCCGTTCATGCCCGAAGCGCTTTTGCTTTCCCAGGTCTTGTCAATGATCTGGTTCAGGACCTCATCCAAACCTAGTTCGTTGCCCCGGGCTTTCAGCTCCACCAACCGGGTGGCGCGCTCTGGGTGGAAGAGGAAGGAAAGCGTGAAATCTGCCGAGGCCTCGGCGGCGGCCAGTGGGTCAAAGGTTAGGCCAGTGCGTTTGTCAAACAGCTCGCGGGTAGGAGACCAGCCGGCGGGCCGGGGCGGAATAGCGGCGATGATTTTCTCCGGCAGCACCAGCACGTTAGGCTGAAGCGTGGCGAGCAAGGCATCCAGGGCTTTCTGCTGCTCGGCCTCGGGCACGAACTCGGTTACCAACTGTCCATCGCCGCGCGAGGCGTAGGTGTAGTTCACGCCACCCACTAGTTTGGCGGCCGCCTCTACCTGGTAGCGGTGATAGTTGTAGATGGGCACCAGCACGTCTTCCAGCATCGCCATCGGCACGCCGGGCTTGATGTTATTCTCCCCGAAACGCTCCAAGGCTTTCTGCCGCACACTTAATACATGCTTCAGTTCTTCAGAGGCGCTGGCGCCGTTGTCCCACAGGTGCGCCTGCGGATGCGCGCCGCCGGGTGCGCGGGAATCGCGGTCAGAGATAAACTGCAGGCCGCGTTTGTGGGCCTCGCGCAGTTGCTGATCCAGAGCCTGGGCCTCATTGGTGCCGGCGGGGAAATGCTGGTAACCAAATTTTATGGCTTCTTTATCCCATTCACCTATGCCCACGGCGTAGGCATCAGAAAGGTCAATCTCGCCGCCCGCGGTCAGTTTAACGGTAGGGTGGGGATAATCCATTACAGAGGCGCGGTTGCTCACACTGGCGGCGTAGTTGTGCATGATGCCCAGGGTGTGCCCTAGTTCGTGCGCCGACAGTTGCCGTAGGCGGGAAAGCGCCATTTTCATCATCTCGGGATTGGCGGGTTTGCCTTGTTCATAGGGCGCCAGCAACCCTTCGGCGATGAGGAAATCCTGGCGCACGCGCAGCGAACCCAGGCTCACGTGACCTTTGATGATCTCACCGGTTCTGGGGTCCGAGACGGTGGCTCCGTAAGACCAGCCCCGAGTGCTGCGGTGCACCCACTGGATCACGTTGTAGCGCACGTCCATGGGGTCAGCATCTACAGGCAGAATCTCTACTTTGAAAGCGTCTTTGTAACCGGCGGCCTCAAACGCTTGCGCCCACCAGCGGGCACCTTCCAGCAACGCGCTTCTGATGGGCTCCGGCGCGGCATGGTCCACGTAGTACACAATCGGCTCCACGGCTTCTGAGACGGCAGCGGCCGGGTTCTTTTTCTGAAGGCGGTGCCGGGCAATAAAACGCTTCACAATGGGCTGTTCCACGGGCGTGCTGAAATCAAAGTACTCAATCCCGAAGTAGCCGCCTCTGGGGTCCATGGCGCGGGGCGTATAGTTTTTGTCTGGCAGTTGCACGAATGAGTGGTGCTGACGCAGCGTGATGGCTTGCGCCGATGGGGCGACGCTGCGCACGAAACCGCCAGCGTCCTCACCGCCCACAAAGGTGAGCGTGGCCTCAAATTCTGAGTTCTGCGGGAAGTTCTTGGTGCGGGGCAGGTACATAACTGAGCGGTTGCCATCCAGGCGGTAAGAGCCCTGGCGACTGCGGCGGATGCTGCCCACCACGTCATGGGCATCGCGGAGGAGGAACTCGGTGGCGTCAACCAGTACTCTGTCTCCCTCGGTGGCCTCCACCTTAAATCCCCACAGCGCCGACTGCGCGAAAGACTGCGCCACGGCCTGTTCCTCGGCGGGGTTGCCGTTCATGGCGCGGTAGCCCTGGTTGGGTTCAATGAGCAGCACCTTGGGGCCAACCTTGTGGAAATACACCACGTGCTCGCCGCCCAACTGCCCGCGGTCCAACCCGATGTCGTTGGAGCCCAGCCCGGCGGCCAGGGAGTTCACATATAGGAATTGCTGGTCCAGTTTGTCAATCTCCAGCAGGATACGGCCGGTGGCCTCGTCCCAGTAAAACGGGAAATAACCGCTGAACTTCTGCATGCCCGCGGTTTTACCGGCGATGCCTGCGGGTTTGTTTTGGGCCCAGATCTGGGAAAATGCCAGAAAAGCGAAGAGAAAGGGGAGTAGCGTTTTGCGCATATTTTTGAGAAAGTAAGCCTGAAACGGAATGAGCTGGATAAGGTAGTGAATTAAGAACATAGGGGCAAGGCTATGTTTAAGCTTATCTCCTCTGGTTATCATGCTTAGGCGCTGAAACCGTGGCTAGAAGCAATATCTAAATACCTCTATATTTGCAGTGAAACCGAACTGAACGCAACTTCTTATTTCTTGTAAAAGATGCCGCTTGTCCAAACCACTTCGCCGAGCTTTACCAGAGAACATTCCTGGCTGGCCATTGTAGCAGGTTACCTGGCCTTGGCCCTGACGTACCATGCAGCCGAGTACGCCATGCGTTTCCATCAGCATATTCCGCTGTTCCTGGGGTTGATGCTGGCCGTGGTGCCGGTGGCCTATTTGGTGGCCAGATTGCAGGGCTTCCGGGGCCTGAGAGCCTGGGGCATGCAGTTTAACCAGAAGTATGCGCTCCTGCTGCTGTTGGGATTTGCGCTGGGCTTACTGTTAAACGGATTGGCTTTTGCCCTTCGGCTGTGGATGGGCATAGAGGTGGTCACCTTTGTACCCGATTCTTCTACTTTGGTAACCCAGACCTTGATCTTCGCGGCAGGAACCTTTCTCCCTTCCCTAGCCGAGGACATTCTCACCAGAGGTTACCTTTTTGGCCACCTCCAAGGCCGGCTGAGCAGGTGGGGGTTTGTGTTGGTGTCCTCCGCGGTCTACGTCCTGAACCACCTCTACTCCCTTGATGATGGTTTCGCTGCGTTGGCGTATCTGTTTGCGCTGGGCATCATGCTGGCGACTCCGCTGGTCTATACCAAAAATCTGTGGTACACCGTAGGCGCGCACTGGGCCGGTAATATTGTCTACCGATTGGGGCAGGATGTGCTTACCGTGAAAGAAGGACCCTCCACCTTTTCAGGCCTTTGGGAACTGACCATCTTTGTTCTTCTTTTTGCAGTGGTAAATTACTGGGTGGGCAGAAGGATAAGTAAAGCTTCTCGGCTGCGGTAGAAAGCGAAAATGTTTTTAGCCTGTTTTGTTGAAAATAAGCCAAAAAGCAACGGCCACTTTCTCAGGAAAGTGGCCGTTGCTTTTTGGTAATAGGGTGAAGCAGATGCTTCAAATAGCTTAAAGAGTATATGGCGTTTTACAAAACTTCTATCCCCACTACTTCTTTTATTTTGTAATAATTCTTGGCCGAAGGAATATATACCTCAATTTCCTGCCACTTGATTTTGAGTTTACTGTTGATATACTTGCTGGAATTAGAAGTGAATTTATCTGATCCTGTAAACTGTCTAAGCCAAATGAAAGACTTTTCATTATTGCTACCATCAGTCAAGATAAAGTAGTTGAAGTCTTTAGAGTCAATCCGCTTTAGTTTGCCTTCTGCAAATCCTGTTGAAGCTCCTTCTTCTGTTTCCTTTGCCATGAGTACTGATAATTTCATGAAAGCTTCACAGTTGTCTTTCATGAGGTTCTTTCCAACATCAATGCCCAATTGCTTCATTGCTGGACCGTCAGTAAACTCTATATTTCTCTCTTCTGCTAATTGAATTAACAAACCTGATTGTTTAGAAAAGCAATCAACAAAAGCTTGCTGCGCACTTTGTTTATCAGTTATCTTTTCATAATCGAGGCTGGTCATACAGCCACAGATATTCTCAGTTATTTTCTTTTCTGCTGGCCCGGATTGGGTTTGGGCTAATGAAGGTGATAAAAAGATTAAATAAAAAAGAGATAGGAGTAAAATGTGTTTCATTAAAGCTAAAATGTTAAAGGGTAAATAGTTTCTAAGAGGCAAAAGTATTTAGAGAATTAGATCAAAAGTAAAAAGAATAGTTTACAGAAATAGATAGTTGAAGAAAGTGTTTCGGGCCTATCTTCTGCAAAACAGGCCCGAAACTATTTCTTACAAAATCACCCCAAACTTCTCGCCCAAGCCTTCCAGATCTTTCACTACCGGGGGTAGCAGCGGAATACCTTCTTTCATCCGTTGCTCGGTGAAGATGCGTTCCGGATCGCCTGGAATGAGGACCTGGTGACCTTCTTTGGCTTTTGAGCTTCTGAAGCGGGTAATCCAGTTGTCCATGTGGTGCTTGAAGTCCTCGGCGGGGCGAAACGCGTCTACCCGCATGGCCCCGAAGAAGTGCCCGATGCCTTCGCCCACCGGATCTGCGGGCGGCGCCAGGAAACTCACGAACGGTGGTACCCACGGCCCGTAATTGGCGCCGGACAACACCGCTGAGAAAATGTCTACCACGGCGCCTAGCGCATAGCCTTTGTGGCTACCGGTATCACCACCAAGCGGGAGCAGGGCACCACCGTCTTTCAGTTCGTTGGGGTTGGTGGAAGGGGAGCCGTCTACCGCCTGAATCCAGCCGAGGGGTGCTTCCAGGTTCTTACGCTGCAGCATTTCCAGTTTGCCGTTGGCGGCGGTGGTTGTGGCCAAATCAGCGACGAAGGGCGGCTGCTCGTTGGCCGGGATGGCTACGGCGATGGGGTTGGTGCCCAGCAATCGTTCCAGCGAATAAGTAGGGGCTACGAGCGGGCTGGCGTTGGTCATGGCCATGCCAATCATGTCGTGCTCCAGGGCTTTCATGGCGTGGTAACCGGCTATCCCGAAGTGGTTGGAGTTCTTCACGCTCACCCAGCCGCTGCCGGCTACTTTGGCTTTCTCCAGCGCAATCTGCATGGCTTTGGGTGCTACTACCAGACCTAAGCCGCCGTCGCCGTCCACGGTGGCGGTGCTGGGTGTCTCATGCACGATGCGCACGTTAGGCGTAGCATTGATGCGGCCCGCTTCCCAGAGGCGCACATAGCCAATGAGGCGCGCTACGCCGTGAGAGTCTACACCGCGGATATCGGCGGAGAGCAGGGTTTCAGTCGCGGTTTGGGCATCCTCAGGTGGGCAGCCGATGGCCAGGAATATCTTGCGGGAGAAATCGAAAAGTCGTTCGTAGGGGTACATGCGCAATTTCAGATTGAAAGCGCCAAAGGTAAGGCAAACGGAAGAAAACATTCCAGCAGAAATGCTTCCTTTGTGAAAGCATTCATTTGTTCTATCTACTCCTAAACCTCCCCTTTATGAATTTGTTCCGCGTGAGCCTGGGCCTATGGCTAAGCTGTTTCTGGCTTGTTTTTCCTGTTTCGGCGCAAAAACAGGAAGCTATGAATACCCAGGTGAAAGCCGTCACGGTGTTCCTGAACCGCGCGCAGGTAACCAACATTGGCAGAACAACGGTAGACCCGGGCGTGACCGAGTTGGTGCTGGAAGGCCTTCCCGCGCAGTTGGATGAGCGGAGCGTGCAGGTGAACCCAACGGGCAACGTAACGCTGCTCTCGGTACGTTACGAGCAGAATTTCCTTCGGAATACCACCAAGCCCACTGAGTTGCAACGGCTGGAAGACTCCCTGCAAAGCTATAACGGCCGCATCAGAACGCTTTCAGACCAGCGCGAAGTCCTGCAGAAAGAGGAAGGGCTGTTGCAGGCCAACCAGAACATTGGCGGTTCTCAAACCGGACTCACCGCCGCCCGCCTCAAAGAAGTAGCCGATTATTACCGCACCCGTTTACTGGCCATCCGGAAGGAAATACAAACGATAGACCTGCAATTAAACCTGCTGCGCGAGCGCCAGAACCAGTTCAACAACCAGGTGAACCAAACCCGGCAGAACCAGCAGGCGAACAATCGCGTGATTGTGTCAGTGCAGGCGACTGCCCGGGCGCAGGTTGGACTAGAGGTGTCTTATGTTGTTATCAATGCCATTTGGGAACCTATTTATGATCTCAGAGCCAGCGGCAGCCAGGGGCCGGTGCAACTGCAATACAAGGCCAACGTGCGGCAGAACACCGGCGTAAACTGGGACAACGTGCAACTGACCTTGGCAACTACCAACCCGGCTGAAGGCGCGCAGAAGCCTGATTTGTTTCCTCAGCAGTTGAGTATTCAACTTCCTTCTCCACCCATCCGGAGTAAAGTGAAATTCACTTCTCCGGTGATAAAAAAAGATGAAGAAGGTGATGCATTAAACGAAGTGGTAGTAACAGCCCTTGAAAATAGAGTTGCAGGGATGTCCGTGTCCACCACTACCTCAGACTACACCGAAGCCGTGGCCACCACTCTGGCCGCCGAGTTCAAGATTGGCATTCCGTTCAGCGTACCTTCCGATGGGGAACCACACACCGTAGACATCCAGCAGCATAGCCTCTCCACCACTTATGCGCACACTACCGTTCCTAAGCTTGATCCTACGGCTTTTCTGGTAGCCTATCTAACCAACTGGGAGAACCTGAAACTGCTGCCCGGTGAGGCTAACGTTTTTCTGGCGGGCACCTTCACCGGTAAGTCGTTTCTCAACCCGGAGCAAACCCGTGACACGCTCACGCTTTCCTTAGGCCGTGACCAGAACGTGGTGGTGCAGCGCGAGCGCCTAAAAGACTACCAGAAACGCTCCACCTTGGGCAGCAATATCAAAGAACAGTTTGGCTACGAGATCAGCCTTCGGAATACCAAAGCGCAACCGGTAACCATTACGGTGGAAGACCAGATTCCCATGAGTACAACCTCGGAGATTGAGGTGGAAGATGTGGACCTGAATGGCGGCAAACTGGATAAAGATTCCGGGAAGGTAACCTGGCAGATCTCTCTTAAGCCGAATGAGACGGTGAAGCGCACTTTACGGTACGTGGTGAAGTATCCGAAGAATAAGCAGGTGAGTGGGTTGTAAGGGGCTTCTTTGGTTCTCTTGAGCTGAAGTGCTGTTTGCTTGGCGTTTGTTTGTCTTTCAGTGGTCTTTTTTGCTTACGTAGTCCGCTGGTGCTGGCGTGGCACCGTTGTTTGCGTTAGCTCATAAGCTGGGTTGTTGCATCGCTGGGCTCCGAGCGCTCACGGCCGCGAGGCCCCGCCTTCTGGCCTCGCGCTGCGCCAGCTTCCTTTGCTCCTTTCAGTCGCAATGCCTAGCGGCACCGGAACCTGACAAGGCGCTCCACCGAAAGGCTGGAAAAGAAATACGCCAGCAAGAACGCCTCAGACCTCGCAGCGTCCGCAGGTCCTGCGAGCGTCTTTCTCTGTAGAGACGCAATACCTTGCGTCTTCACACATTGCTGATAAGACTCCCCCTCTGAAGGGGTAGAAGAATTTTTACACCTTCCGGCCAAACATTCCCAAATCTTCAATCCTACTGCAAATAGGGGAGCCCAAGGACTTACGTGTCCTGTTTATGGGTTTGGCCCTGTTTTCCGCAAAACACCCTTAAAGCTCCTGTATTCACCGAACTAATTTCAGGGGATCAAGCAACCTGGAAGCGCGGTGTTGCATCTTCCAGGTAAATAACTTTCCATGGCTCTTTTTCTGGAACGGATTTTGCCTTTTGCTGAATATAAGATATTGCTAATATTATGAAAGCTCATTTACTCTCCTTTTTCATCGTTTCGCTGCTCTTCTGGGGCGGGCAGGCTGGAGCGCAGTCATCTTCCAAAGTACTGTATGAGCAGACCAAGCAGGAGACTATCTCCATTTCCAGCTTCGCCAACCCTGATCTGAACGCCCTGGCGCAGCAATTGGGGAGAGACAACCATCATCGGTCGGGGAAACTGGTGCTGCCGGTTGAGTTTGAGCAGCAGGAGAAGATTACCCGCACCGGAGACCAGGTTGCGGTAAACGTCTCGGTTCGCCACGTGCGGGTGCGCGAGCAGGTGCTTTTCCGGGAGTTTGACTTCTCTGATGCCTTAACCCCAACCGTGATCACGGCCAAGGTGCAGTTGCTGGGCCGCGAAGACAAAGTGCTGCAGACCTTCGATATTTCAAACAAGAGCATCAGCGAAGACGGGTCTACCGTGCTGGTGCAGACTTCCGTGAAAGACACTTCTGATTTCGCGGGCTACAAGTTGAAGGTAGTAGAGAAGAAACTGGGTTTCTCCGCCAGTAACGATGGTGCTGTGCGCAACCGGTTGAATTTGGTGAACCGCTATTATGAAGCCGATGCCCGTTTAGCCCAGCTTTCCCGCGATCTGCAGGCCGTGAACCCCAATGATATTGACCATTTGGCCTTACACGGCGATCGGTTGAAACTGCTGGAGCGGGACCTGGCCTTGCTGGATGACAACCGCATGGAGCGCGAACTGGGCCTGCGCCGGCATGATCCCGTACAGCTGCAGCGCCGCATGCAGGATCTGGAATTGCGCATGAGAGAGCGCCGGATAGCCCTGGATCAGATGTGGGCCCGGCTCCCCGAGATTTTCTATAACCGCGGCTTGGAGATGGCCATGAACGGCAACGCTCGGGCTGGCCGCGAGTTCTTTGAGCGCTCGCTGCAGGCTAACCCCGCCTTCGCGCCGGCGCACCTGCAACTGGCCCGGCTCGATTTTAAGGCCGGTTACCTGAAAGAAGCCTCAAAACGCACCCGCGATCTCCTCAACCGCATGCAGGTTGATCCAGAGACCTACCGGTTTGGGCAGGAGTTGGCGCTGGATATCCAGAATGAATACGTGTTCAACGGAGAGCAGCTGAACAACCAGGGCAAGTACCGCCAGGCGCTGGAGCAGTTTGAAGAAGCCCAGGATTTCTGCCGAGGCATCTCCAGCCTGCGTTGCCGCCCAGAGCTGTGGGAGAAAGGCGTTGAGTTCGCCAAAAACGGCATCTATGACGACTTGCTGCAGGATGGACGCCAAGCCCTGGACCAGAAAAACCTAAACCAGGCCGAAAAGCTGGCCCGGGAAGCGCAGCAGTACGCCCGTAACAACAAAACCGCCATAGACTCAGATGCCGCCGCTACCAACTTGCTCCGCGATGTACAGCAACAGGTGTATGCCGGCTACATGGCCGATGGCCGTAAAGCCCTCCAGACCAAACAGTACGCTGCAGCGTTGATGGCGTTTGAAAAAGGAAAAAGCCTGGTCAGTGACTTTGGCTTAGCGACCCAACCTGATGCCGAGAAACTGCTTCGGCAGGCGGCCCGTCCGGTGATCCTGGAGAAGATTGCCCAAGGCCAATTACAGGCCAACGCCAACAAATTGCCCCAGGCGCGGTCTATCTCCGCCGAGGTTACTAACCTGCAGATCCGCTACGGCTTGGTGAACGACAAAGAACTGGACGGCAAGTTCCGGGCTTTGAACCAGGGAATCTTCTCCCAGGAGTGCGCCAACGCCCAGGCTTCCTATGACCAGCACTACCAGCGCTCCCTGCAGCTAAGCGCCGAGCGCAAGTTTGCCCAGGCCGCCGCTGAGTTGGACCAGGCCATTGCGGCCGCCAAAGACAACGGCGGATGCGCCATCCCATCGGCTACCGCCGAAGTGGAACTGGCCCGGATTGATGCCCCGGCCCACTACCAGGAACTGCTGCAGAAAGCCAATGCGCTCATCGGCCAGAACAATATGCCCGAGGCCGTGAAGGTGTACCAGGAAGCCAGCCGGCATTATGAAACTGCCGCCGTCGCTCGGTTTGGCTTGGAGCATGCATCTTTGCTCGCTTTTGCCGTGACCCACGAAAACAAAACCTTCGTGGCCGAGGTTGCCCGGCACGCCGCCGCCAACGGGGACGCCACCGGTGCCCTGGAATTAGTGAAACGCTTAGTTACCTTGAAGTATACCAAATACAACCTGAACCAACTGCAGGAACAGATAGGCCAGCTCCTCGCCACCCGCGATGCCCAGGCTAATCCCAAAGGAGACTACAAGCAACTCGCCAACACCTACACCGGCGGCAACAAAGACCTTAAAACCTTGAATAAGGCCTACCAAAAGCAATTCAAGAAACTGACGTAAGCTAGTAACAGAACGGCCTCTCCTGATCAGGAGAGGCCGTTCTGTTGATGGGTTCACGTTTTCGTTTTGGAGCCATTTGGCTGAAAGCAAGCAACAAGTGATAAGTAAATCAAGGAATCAAGTCTATCTAATTTTCGGCCTTTATCAAGACTAATTTAGAACTGCTAGTTGTCAATTCAAGCGTATCTCCTGTTGCTTTATCTATTTTTGAAGAAAGAGGCTCTTCACCAAATTCGAAAATCAAAGAATCGCCTTTCAGTTGGTATTTGAATGATGTTTGCCCTTCATCGTCTGGTTCTGGATAGACAACAGTAGAATCATCAATTTGGAACACAGCATGTGGAGCATCTTTGTCATTGCTATCCCACCAAATTCCAAGCAGCTTTGATTTATCAATGGGAGCAGACGTTCTTTGGTTTTGCTCCGGTTTCTGTTCCTCTGCAATTAGTGGGTTGGCTGTTTCCGAAGTGTTTTCTTCTGCAGAAGTGCACCCACAGCAGAAGAGTAGAGAAAGAAAAGGTAAAATCAGGTTTTTCATTATGCCTGCTTATAGGTGCTAGATTAACAGCAACAATTGTAAACCGAAATTTGTGATCTGGCAGGTGTAAACATACCTAACCCCTCAAGGGGGAGTTCCTCTCAGCAATGCGTGAAGACACAAGGTGTTGCGTCTCTACAAAGGAAGACCTCACAGGTTTTGAAAACCTGTGAGGTCTGAGGCGTTCCTACTGTATTCCTTTTTCCAGCCTTTCGGTTGAGCGCCTTTGTTTTAGACCTGGTGCCGCGGATGCGGCAGGCCAACCGGCCAAGGCTAAAACAGCAGCGCGAGGCCGGAAGGCGGGGCCTCGCGGCCGTGAGCGCACGGAGCCCAGCCATGCAACAACACAGCTTATGAGCTAACGCAAACTGCCGCGCCACGCCAGCGAAAGCGGACTACGAGTACAATCAAATAGAAACTAAGAAGAGGACCTACCCCTGTAACAACTCCGCTAACATCCCTTCCTTCAGCGCATAAGCAGAAACCCTGATCTTCTCCAGATTATACTTCTCCAGCACCCAGTCAATGGCTACGCAGGCCACCACAATCATGTCTACCCGCATGGCCAGCATGCCGGGAATGGCCAGACGCTCAGGGCGGGTCTTTTGCAGGAGTTCTTTGTACTGCCGGTGAAAGGTAGCCAGCGCTAAAGACATATCGGGGGAGCCGTTGGGGTCGCGGGTGATTCCCTGGGGAGCCAGGTCCATGTCTACCAACGTGTCAAAAGTGCCCGAGGAACCGATCAGGACTTCGGGTTGGTGCTGCAGCACGGCGGAGGTAAGTTTCTGCAGGTGGTCTTGCAGGTAGTGGCGAAGGGCTTTGACCTGTTCTGGTTTAATGGCTTGTTCTTGCTCTGGGTAAAACTTATCCAGTAGTCGTTGGGCGCCAATCTCGAAGCTTTTCTTCCAGAGAATGCCTTTGTCCGTCCCAATGATAAATTCTATGCTGCCACCGCCAATATCCATCACCATCACCGGTTTGGGGCCCACTTCCATGGCCAGTTGCACGCCTTTGAAAATGAGTTCGGCTTCACGGGCGCCTGAGATCACCTCCACGTTAATGCCGGTGTGTTCTTTGATGGCAGCCACTACCTCAGCACCGTTGCTGGCGTTGCGCAGGGCGCTGGTGGCGGTGGCTTTTACCGTTTCCACCCCGTGCTGGTCCATGATCTCTTTGAACTCGGTCAGCGTTTTGAGGCCGCGTTCCCGGGCCGCCGGCGTGATCTCGCCTTTGCTGATGCCGCCCTCGCCCAGTTTCACCGGTACTTTGGTTTTGTATAGGATCTGCTGCCCGCCATCGGCGTCCAGTTCAACAATAAGCAGGTGGAAAGTATTGGTTCCAAGGTCTATAAGGGCAAATCGGCGCGACATGTTTTTGAATTAGGAATTTAGAATTAAGAATCGATCAGTACGAGTAAATAACTCTATTCTACTGATGGATTGAACGTCAATAGGTTTTAAGAAGGCACTACGGTAAAAGGCGGTGCTTTGACCAGGCAAACTCTTCTTCTAAACAAAGAAAGCCGTTTTAAGCCGATTTTTTACAAATCAAGCTTAAAACGGCCTTGGCGGTACGGCAATCAACAACCAACAATTAACAATCTATTTCACAGAGCTGAACCGGAAGAACGTGCCTAGCGGCAGTTTGCGTTTGGCCTGATCCTCTAAATACAGCTCGCCCAGTTCCTCGTTGCGCACGGTGTTGCCGAACGATGCTTTGATAAGGTTATCCAAAATCAAGGCTGAAAACCCGAGGGAGTACAGGTTGATCACGAAGAAATTGTTTTCCGTGTCCAGCAACTCAGCGCAGAGTTTGATGAGCTCATTGATCTGTTCCTCCAGGAGCCATTTCTCACCGTCTGGGCCGCGGCCGTATGCGGGAGGATCCAGGATAATGCCCTGGTATTTATTTCCGCGTTTCACCTCACGACGGGCGTATTTCATAGCGTCTTCCACGAGCCACCGGATGTTGTCCAGGTTGCTGGCCTCCATGTTCTGGCGGGCCCAGAAGTTCACCTGCTTCACGCTGTCCAGGTGGGTGACATCGGCGCCAGCGGCATTGGCTGCTAAGGAAGCACCGCCGGTGTAGGCGAACATGTTCAACACCTTCGGCTTGCCGGGCAGCGCGCGGGTGCGGTCAAAGATGAACTGCCAGTTAGGGTCCTGCTCAGGGAACAAACCCACGTGTTTAAAAGAAGACAAGCCCAACCGGAACCGCAGTTTGAGATCATTGTAACGGTAGTTGATGAACCACTGCTCGGCCATGCCTTTCTTGAGTTGCCACTGTCCTTTCTCCTGGTTGCCTTTCTCGCGTTTGAAGGTAGCCTGCGCCAGCCTTTGCCACTCACCCTCGGAGAGGTGTTTGTCCCAGGCGGCCTGAGGCTCGGGTCGGGCCAGCACATAGTCTCCAAAGCGCTCCAGTTTCTCGAAGTTGCCGCAGTCAATCAGTTCGTAATCGGTCCAGGCGCTGGTGGTCAGGAAAGTGTACATAGGTTTTTGGGGTGGTAAAGGTGCAAAGGTACGGTTTTGTGGGTTGCAGTGCTGTTCTTCTTGTAGGGTGCTTTGCTGTGCTAATAGAGCCTACGTATTCACCTCGTTCTTAAGAAAACACCTGTAAACCAAAACAAGGCTGTTTTCCGGTTCAGGATGCAAGGAGAACCGTTTAGGAGTTGTTTTCAGGAAATCAGGCCCTAAACCAAAAACAGGTTTCTCTAACCTCAGGCTGGAGGCGCAACCGGCGACGACCTTAGTGAATCTTTACCAGAAGCATCAGGTTATAAAGTGAGGAGATAGCGCGGCGTTTCTTTTTTTCTTAATTTTCAAGGTTCTTACTAGCAGGAGACCACACCTATAAGCAGGAAAAGCTCCTTTACTTACATCATGAATTTGACTTTCTATAAATACCAGGGCACCGGCAATGACTTTGTGGTGCTGGACAACCGGGAGCAGAACATTCAACTGAGCCAGGAGCAGGTGGCTTTCCTATGCGACCGCCGCAAGGGAATTGGGGCCGATGGCCTTATGCTGTTGCAGGAGAAAGAAGGCTATGACTTTGAGATGGTCTACTACAACGCCGATGGCCGTGTGGGTTCTATGTGCGGAAACGGCGGACGCTGCCTGGTGGCTTTTGCCCAGTTCCTGGGTGTGGTAGAAGACCAGGCGTATTTCATCGCCTCTGACGGTCCGCACCAGGCATTTCTGAAAGACGGGTTGGTGCATCTGCAGATGAAAGATGTGGACGAAGTAGAAGACCTGGATACCGCTACTTTCATGAACACCGGTTCGCCGCATTACGTGAAGCAGGTTGAGGCGTTGCAGGATTTGAACGTGTTTGCAGAGGGACGGGCCATCCGTTACTCAGACCGGTTCAAGGCCGAAGGTACCAACGTGAACTTCGTGGAGCACCTGCACCATAACAAGTTGTTTGTGCGTACGTATGAACGCGGCGTGGAGGATGAGACCTTCTCCTGCGGAACCGGCGTAACCGCCTGCGCCCTGGCTGCCAGCCGGGCCGGGTATGAGAGTCCTGTCCACATCCAGGTGCTGGGCGGAGAACTGCAGGTAAGCTTTGAGAAGGAAGGCAACGGTTTCAGAAACGTGTTCCTCATTGGTCCGGCCCTGCAGGTTTTCAAAGGAGAAATCAGCCTGTAATTCCGTTTACTTTAATTCCCCCAATCAATATTCCCCCGTTTAAAACTTTGCAAAGAAGAACATAACCCTAAGCCCTTATTGAATGGCATCACCCACGTGCTCGCTCATTGTTTCAACTTACAACTGGCCCGCGGCCCTCAACCTGTGTCTGCAGAGTGTGGCCCAGCAGGTAGTGATGCCCAAAGAGGTTTTAATTGCCGATGATGGATCAGGCCCGGAGACCAAGGATTTGATCGCGCGTTTTCAGAAGCATTTCCCGGTTCCGTTGATCCATGTCTGGCATCCGGATAACGGGTTCCAACGGTCTATGATCCTGAACAGAACTATTGCCCAAACCAAAGAGCCTTACATAGTGCAGGTAGACGGTGATATTATTCTGCATCCTAATTTTATTCAAGACCATCTTTCAATAGCAGCGCCTGGCCGCTTTTTGGCAGGCGGCAGAATTAATCTCTCCCCGGAAATTTCACAAGAGGTACTGGAGAAACAAATAACGCAATTCGGTCTAATCGATATCGTAAAGACCAGTAACCTGTTCAATGGGCTACGCAGTGGTTTCCTGCGCCGGGTTCTGGCGGACCGTTACAAACTTACAGGCAAAAACAAATACTACGTGAAAGGCTGCAACATGTCTTTCTGGCGTAAGGACCTTCTGGCGGTGAATGGCTATAATGAAAATTACGTGGGGTGGGGCCCCGAAGACAGTGAGATAGCGGCTCGTCTCATGAATGCCGGCATCAGGAAAAAATCTTTGAAAATGGGCGGAGTTCAGTACCATCTGCACCACACGTATGTTGACACCAGCCGCAAAGCCATCAACGAGGAACTGCTGCGCACCACCATCCAGACCAACATCACTTACTGCCAAAAAGGGGTGGACCAATACCTGCAGAAGTAACAGTCCAAAATCCACTGACGGTAACCAAAGGTATTATGCCATTTGCACGGTCTGGAAAATCTGAAAAAAAGCGGTTTTTGGTTTTCGCGCCTGTTTTCTTAAAATAAGACAAAAAACAGTTGAACAGGAGCAGGGTTGTGGCTTTATGTGAGGCTGGTTTATTTACTTTTGACTGTACCTTTAGGTCCCGGGCGTGGTGTCTGCGCCTGCCTTTGAGAAGCCATTTACACCTGTAGCTGCCCATGCTTCAAACAGACCGTATTTTTCTGCGCGCGCCAGAGCCCACAGACCTGGCGTTTCTCTACAGACTGGAGAATGACCCAGACCTTTGGCCGGTAAGTCTGTCCGTAGCCCCTTACTCGCAGGAGGCCCTGCATCAGTACCTGGAAAGCGCCAGCCTGGACATCTATGCGGCCCGGCAGCTCAGGCTCATGGTTTGCCTGCAGCAGGACCGCAGTGCCATTGGCACGGTTGACCTTTTTGACTTTGAGCCGCTCCATCAGCGGGCGGGGGTAGGCATTGCGCTGGCCTCTGACCAACGGGGGCAAGGCTATGGCAAAGAGACGCTCCAGCTTCTGGAAGAATACGCCACCCAGGTGTTGCAACTGCACCAGCTTTACGCCTCCGTAAGCCAAGAGAATACCACCAGTTTACAGCTTTTCAGGCAGGCCGGATTCCAGGAAGTGGGCGTTCGCAAAGACTGGCTCAGGACCCCAAAGGGGTGGCAGGCAGTGGTGGAACTTCAGAAAATACTAGGCTTATCTTAAAAAAAGGATAAAGTATTTCTAAGGGTGCCAATGTGTATCTGGGTGGAATAAATCGCATTCCCAATAGATGGGTTTATACTGAATTTTGGCGGTTTTTGTAGGGTAATCAAGGGTAAATCCTATTGAAATGCAGCCTTTTTTCCAAAAGTGCGTAAGCTAGGTTTGTAAAAGGAAAAGGCACCCATTATCGCGCTCTTTTTCAGGACCCTCACTTCTTAACTCGCTTTTGATATGTTTGACCTAGACTTAGATTTTATCCCCGGCGGGGGGAGTAGCTCCCTTACGCCAGAACCAGAAGTAACCTCAACCAGTACGCACACATCGTCTGTAAATAATACCCCAAAAACCGCCCCAAAATTAGCCAACGACACAAGTCTGGAGGCCTATCTTACTTCTGTTTCTGCCATTATCTGCTTATCGCACCTGAGATGGGATTTTGTGTACCAGCGCCCGCAGCACTTGCTCTCGCGTTTTGCCAAACACACCCGCTTGTTCTTCTTTGAGGAGCCTTACTTCTATGACAATGCGCAGCCCCGTCTGGAAATGGAGGAGCGCGAAGAAGGCCGGGTAACCAAAGTCATTGCGCATTTGCCCAATGGCCTTACCCCAGAAGAATCAGACGCCAAGCAAATAGAACTGCTCAACGCCTTCATGGCCGACCATGACCTGAGCAAAACCGTTTTCTGGTACTATACGCCTATGGCGTTAGAGATAACCCGTCAGTTCACGCCGGCCCTTACCGTGTTTGACGTGATGGATGAGCTTTCTGCGTTCAAGTTTGCCCCTCCGCGCCTGCTGGAACTGGAGGCTGAGTTGCTGCAGAAGGCAGACGTGGTTTTCACCGGTGGCCAGAGCCTGTACGAAGCCAAAAAAGATCGTCACAAAGAAGTGTATGCCTTCCCCAGCAGCATAGATAAAGTTCATTTCGCGCAGGCCCGCCAGAACCAGGTAGATCCTGCTGACCAAGCCAATATCCCGCACCCGCGTATGGGCTTCTTCGGGGTGGTAGATGAGCGCTTTGACATTGAGCTACTCCGCGAACTTTCCGCAGCACGCCCGGAGTGGCAGTTTGTTATTATCGGGCCGGTGGTGAAGATAGATGCAGCCGTGTTGCCGCACGCCGATAATATCCATTACCTGGGCGGAAAATCATACCAGGAACTTCCTTCTTACCTGGCCGGCTGGGACGTAGCCATGCTGCTGTTCGCCCTCAATGATTCCACTAAATACATCAGCCCAACCAAAACCCCAGAGTACCTGGCTGCTGGTAAACCCGTGGTGTCTACCTCTATCAGAGATGTGGTGCGCCCGTATGGCGAGCTGAACCTGGTGCAAATAGCCGATGGGACTAAGAATTTTGAAGCAGCCCTGGAGAAAGCGCTGGCCCAGAAAGACGATGCCAAATGGAGGCAGCGCGCCGATGAATACCTAGCTGGTATCTCATGGGACAAGACCTGGCAGAACATGGTGCGCCTGATGCAGTGCGTAAGCACGGAGAAAAAGGGCAGGCAGAGTTCAGCCGCAAAATAGGGCTTCACTTCTGGGAAAGAAAAGCCCGGCCGTTTCAAGCTAATTTTAAAGAAAACAGCCCCAAAGCAGGAAACAAGATTCTCTCTCCCTGGAGGAGAGTGTGAGGAGATACGCCATTAGTATCCGTGTAAAATAAGCAAAATTAAATTTGATCTAACTTTTAGCCAAAAGACAATATGTTCGACTATCTGATTGTAGGGGCAGGCTTTGCCGGGAGCGTACTAGCCGAGCGTTTAGCTACGTATTCCAATAAAAAAGTATTAATTATAGACAAACGCTCGCACATTGGCGGCAATGCCTATGACCATTATAACGAAGACGGGATTCTGGTACACAAGTACGGTCCGCACATCTTCCACACCAACTCTAAAGAGGTATTTGAATACCTGGGTCAGTTCACTGAATGGCGTCCGTATGAGCACCGCGTGCTGGCCAGCGTAGACGGGCAGCAGGTACCCATGCCAATCAACCTGGACACCATCAACAAGCTGTACGGCCTCAACCTTACTTCCTTTGAGCTGGACAAGTTCTTTGAGTCAGTAGCCGAGAAGGTGGACAACATCCGTACGTCTGAAGATGTGGTGGTTAGCAAGGTGGGCCGTGAGCTCTACGAGAAATTCTTCAAGAACTACACCCGCAAGCAGTGGGGTATGGACCCTTCTGAACTGGACAAGTCGGTGACCTCGCGCGTGCCTACCCGCACCAACCGCGATGACCGCTACTTCACAGACACCTACCAGGCCATGCCGTTGCACGGCTTCACCAAGATGTTTGAGAAGATGCTGGACCATCCCAACATCAAGATCATGCTCAACACAGACTACCATGACATCATAGACTTCATTCCTTTCAAAGAGATGATCTATACCGGTCCGGTAGATGAGTACTTCGATTTCAAATACGGGAAACTGCCGTACCGCTCGCTGGAGTTCAAGCACGAGACCGTGAACAAAGAAGTGTTTCAGCCGGTGGCCGTGGTGAACTACCCTAATGAGCAACTGTACACCCGCGTAACGGAGTTCAAATACCTTACCGGTCAGCAGCACCCTAAAACCAGCCTGGTGTATGAGTTTCCCCGCGCAGAGGGAGATCCTTACTACCCAGTACCTAAACCAGAGAACGCCGAGCTGTACAACAAGTACAAAAAACTGGCCGATGCCACCCCAGGCGTTCACTTCGTGGGCCGTCTGGCTACCTACAAGTACTATAACATGGACCAGGTTGTAGCCCAGGCGCTTACCCTGCACAAGAAACTGACAGGCGACAAAGTGACCAAACAGCCTGTTGTGGACGGCATGGACGTATTGCCCAAAGTGGTGCGCGAAGCCCTGACTGGAGGTGCCAGCACCGTAAACGGAAGTTCCACCAAAGTTACTCCGAATGGGAAACATTGAGCTTTGGGGGGGCGTTGAGTGTACCATTAACCGCGTTGGTGAGCAGTACTTTGACCAGCTAGCCAAAAGCGGGCACGCGCAACGTCTAACGGACCTTGATCTGTTTGCGGAATTGGGTATCACCAAATTGCGATACCCGGTACTGTGGGAGAGCGTGGCCCCAGAGCACCCGGAAAAACAGGATTGGAGTTGGGCCACCCAGCGGCTCAACCGCCTCCGGGAACTGAACATTGACCCTATCGTGGGGCTGCTGCATCATGGCAGCGGCCCCCGATATACAGACCTTCTGGACGACGATTTTCCCCGGAAATTTGCGCAGTACGCGCGCTCCGTGGCCAAACAGTTCCCCTGGGTCACCTATTACACCCCCATCAACGAACCACTTACCACCGCCCGGTTCAGCGCATTATACGGTTTCTGGTACCCTCACGCCAAAGACGATTCCTCCTTTGCCAAAGCTTTACTAAACCAAATCAACGGTACCCGGCTGGCCATGCAGGCGATAAGGGAAATAAACCCCAATGCCCAATTGGTGCAGACAGATGACCTGGGGTACTCCCACAGCACTCCGGCCTTGCAGTATCAGGCAAACTTTGAGAACCACCGCCGGTGGCTTTCCTGGGACCTGCTCTGCGGCAAGGTAGACCGGCAGCACGCCATGTGGAACTACCTGCGCGAGGTAAACGTGCCCGAGGAAACCTTGGATGACCTGGTGCAGAACCCTTGTCCGCCTAACGTGATCGGGGTGAACTACTACGTTACCAGCGAGCGGTACCTGGACGAGCGCATCATTGACTATCCATGGCACACCCACGGCAGCAACCATTACCAGCGCTACGCCGATGTGGAGGCCGTGCGCGTGCAGGCCGCCAATCCGCTGGGCGTGCAGAAAATCCTGGAGCAGGTCTGCGACCGCTATGACATTCCGGTGGCCATTACCGAGGCCCATCTCTGCTGCACCCGTGAGGAGCAGATGCGCTGGTTTGCCGAGGTCTGGGATTCTGCCTCGTTTTTGAGAAATCAGGGCAAAAACATCCTGGGGGTCACCGCCTGGACATTGCTGGGTGCCTATGATTGGAACACCCTGCTTACGCAGAACAACGGCCATTACGAGATTGGCGTCTATGACCTGCGCAGCGGGGAACCGGCCCATACGGCCGTCTCCAAATTCCTGAGTGGCCTGACCAA
This sequence comes from Rufibacter roseolus, assembly GCF_017916365.1. GTDB lineage: Bacteria > Bacteroidota > Bacteroidia > Cytophagales > Hymenobacteraceae > Nibribacter > Nibribacter roseolus. The sequence continues at coordinate 1,039,026 of NZ_JAFMSU010000003.1, read as the reverse complement.
ACAGGAAGAGCGCCACCCGGTGCTGCAGATTGACGGTTGGTGGAAACGCGCCTGCCGCAGTGTCTACCCACCTTTGGCAGAATGCCCTGAGTCTTGGAACATGGCTGCCGGACCTTTGCGGCAACTGAATAACCTTACCGTTCAGCCGCTGCTCATTACGGGTGCCACCGGTACCCTGGGCCGGGCCTTTGCCAAAGTCTGTGATGTAAGGGGAATCCCGTACGTGCTGCTCTCCAGGCAGGACATGGACATTGCAGATGAAGCCTCGGTGGAGGAGACGCTGCGTAAATTCCAACCCTGGGCTTTGGTGAATACGGCCGGCTACGTTCGCGTTGATGACGCCGAAAGTGAACCTGAAGCCTGCTACCGCGAAAACACCCTGGGGCCGGCCGTGCTGGCCAAAGTGTGCCAGGCGCAGAACATCGGGTTTGTGACTTTCTCCTCAGACCTAGTTTTTGACGGGAACAAGCCAACCCTGTATGCAGAGAAAGACGAGGCTAATCCGCTGAATGTATACGGCTCCAGCAAGGCCCTGGCCGAGGAGCAGGTGCAGGCCGCTATGTCTGGTGCCCTGGTCATCAGGACCAGTGCCTTCTTTGGGCCCTGGGATGAGCATAACTTTGTGTACAAGGCCTTGAAAGCCATTGCCCACCAGGAGACGTTCCTTGCCGCCGAGGACAGTATTGTCACACCTACTTACGTGCCGGATTTGGTGAACGCCGCCCTTGACCTGTTGATTGACGGGGAAAGCGGCATCTGGCACCTGGCCAACCAAGGCGCCCTCAGCTGGGCCCAATTAGCGGAACTAGCGGCCAATTTGGCGGGCCTGGAGCCCAGTCCCTGGCTTCAGCCGGTACCGCATGAAACATTCAACCTGCCAGCTGCCCGGCCCGCCTCTTCGGCGTTGGGGACAGAAAAAAGAGCCATCCTGCCGTCGGTAGAAGATGCCCTGCGTAGATTCCTGCACATGTGTGAATTCAACTTCAGACCATCTGATCGTCAGTTGCATAACCCCGAAGATGAGATGCAGTTTGCCGCGCAGGCGTAAGAATCTGTGCTATTTCCATTAAGTCCGTTTGGGGCCTGTTTATGATAAAACAGGCCCCAAACGGACTTTTCTTTTTGCCCAAGGTTGAAAGGGTGTAACCTTCTCACACGGCGCCGGAAAACCCCAGCAACTAATTGAACAGGCAATTCCGTCAGGCAGAACTGAACACCTCAAACAGGGGTAAAAGGCCTGCTAAAACTTTGGCTTTGGCTTTTGATTTCAGAATACAATTCCTGATCCAAGTCTCTAAGTGAATAGGAGCCGATGTGCTATTCCTGAAAAAGCTTAATCCATTCTCCTCCGGATGAAATCTTGGGGAAAATCTGCTCCCAAGGGAAGCAGGGCTGGTTTCCATCTGCTTGGTGAACGGCTTGAAAGTTCTGTCTGTTCAACCGGGCAAGAGAGGAAAGCGCTTGCCCGGTGGGTTGACAAAGGGCAGAAATCAGGTTAATTTTAGACGGACCTTGGTTTAAGGCTGTTTTTGCAAAAGTAGCCTTGAAATACCGTTGCTTTTTTCTGACCCAGGGCAATTTTCATCCAATTTTCACTTTCTATGACATACCGTCATACCAAGGGCACTATTGTGTAAGTGGTATTGTTTTAGCTAGATAGAAAATTGTCGGAAAAACCGCGTATTTTTGAAATTGATTCAAGTACATCTTAATTAGTTATATATGTTTGATTTTGTTGGGAAGACGGTCGCTAAGATTTTCGGTACCAAATCGGAGCGGGATATCAAGGGGGTATTGCCGTACGTAGCGCTCATCAACCAGGAGTTCGCCAAGCTCAATTCCCTTTCTGATGACCAACTGCGCGCCCGCACCCTGGAGGTACAGGCCGTGATCGCAGATCGTCTTAAGCCCATTGATGATAAAGTAACGGTTCTTTACCAACGCATAGAGAACGAGCCGGAGCTTGACATTGCCCAGAAAGAAGAGATCTTCACTGAGATTGACTCTCTGGAAAAAGACCGCAACAAAGACCTGGAAGTTGTGCTCATGGAAGTGCTGCCGCAGGCCTTTGCCATTGTAAAAGAGACCGCCCGCAGGTTCAAAGAAAACGGCCAACTGACGGTTACCGCTACCGACCTTGACCGCAACTTCGCCTCACGCAAACCCAACGTGCAGATCAACGGTGACCAGGCCGTTTGGTTAAATAAATGGATTGCCGCCGGCAACGAGGTAACCTGGGACATGCTCCACTATGACGTGCAGCTCATTGGCGGTATTGTCTTGCACCAGGGTAAAATTGCCGAGATGGCGACGGGTGAAGGTAAAACCTTGGTGGCTACCTTGCCAGCCTTCCTGAACGCCCTGGCTAAACGCGGCGTGCACGTAGTAACCGTGAACGACTACCTGGCCAAGCGTGACTCTGAGTGGATGGCGCCGTTGTTTGAATTCCACGGCATCACCATTGACTGTATTGACAAACACCAACCAAATACTGATGCCCGCCGCAACGCCTATCTGGCGGACATCACCTACGGTACCAACAACGAGTTCGGGTTTGATTATCTGCGCGACAACATGTCCCGCGAGCCCGGTGAACTGGTACAGCGCAAGCACCACTATGCCATGGTGGATGAGGTGGACTCCGTGTTGATTGACGATGCCCGTACGCCATTGATCATTTCTGGTCCGGTGCCGCGCGGCGATGAGCACGAGTTCTACGTGCTGAAGCCCCGCGTAGCCGCCCTGGTAGAAGCCCAGCGTAAATTGGTGAGCAACTACCTGGTAGAAGCCAAGCGCCTCATCAAAGAAGGAAACGACAAAGAAGGCGGTCTGGCCTTGTTCCGCGCTTTCAGAGGTCTGCCTAAAAACAAGCCGTTGATCAAATTCCTGAGCGAGACCGGTGTGCGCCAGATCTTGCTGAAAACTGAGGCATATTACCTGCAAGACCATGCCCGTCAGATGCCGGAGGCCGACAAGCCTTTGTTCTTCACCATTGACGAGAAACATAACCAGATTGAGCTCACCGAGAAAGGCATTGACTTGATTACCGGTCAGGGCGAAGATCCGCACCTGTTCATTCTGCCAGACATCGGGACTGAGTTGGCCAACATCGAGAGCCACAAAGAACTGTCTGCCGATGAGAAACTGCACGAGAAGGAGCGCCTGATTCAGGAATACCAGGAGAAGTCGCAGCGCGTGCACACCATCAACCAATTGCTCAAAGCCTACACCCTGTTTGAGAAAGACACCGAGTACATCGTGACCGATGACCACAAGGTGAAGATCGTGGATGAGCAGACCGGCCGGGTAATGGAAGGTCGTCGTTATTCAGACGGCTTGCACCAGGCCATTGAGGCGAAAGAGAACGTGCGCGTAGAAGACGCCACGCAGACTTACGCTACGGTTACGCTACAGAACTATTTCCGGATGTACCACAAGCTGGCCGGTATGACCGGTACCGCTGAGACCGAAGCCGGTGAGTTCTGGGAGATCTACAAGCTTGACGTAGTGGTGATTCCTACGAACCGCGTAGCCCAGCGCAAAGACGAGCACGACAAGGTTTACAAGACCATGCGTGAGAAATACAACGCTGTTGTAGAAGAGATTCAGTCTCTGACCCAGGCCGGACGCCCGGTACTGGTGGGTACTACCTCAGTGGAGATCTCTGAGCTGGTAAGCCGAATGCTCAAACTGCGCGGCGTGCCTCACCAGGTATTGAACGCGAAGCAGCACCAGCGCGAGGCCGAGATTGTGGCCGAAGCCGGTAAGCCAAGCACCGTAACCATCGCTACGAACATGGCGGGACGTGGTACGGATATCAAACTTACCCCGGAATCTAAAGCTGCGGGCGGATTGGCCATCATCGGTACCGAGCGTCACGAATCCCGTCGCGTTGACCGTCAGCTGCGTGGTCGTTCAGGCCGCCAGGGTGACCCGGGATCTTCCCAATTCTTCGTGTCATTGGAAGACAGCTTGATGCGTCTGTTCGGTTCTGACCGCATTGCCCGCCTGATGGACCGTATGGGTCTGGAAGAAGGCGAAGTGATTCAGCACTCCATGATCACCAACTCCATTGAGCGTGCGCAGAAGAAAGTAGAGGAAAACAACTTCGGGACGCGGAAGCGCCTGTTGGAGTACGATGACGTGATGAACGCCCAGCGTGAAGTGGTGTACAAGCGCCGCCGCAATGCCCTGTATGGCGAGCGTCTGGAGCTGGATATCTGGAACATGATCTATGATACCGCCGAGGACATTGTGCAGACCTACAAGGCCACCGGTAACCACGAGGACTTCCTGCTGCACATCATCAGGGTGTTTGGTTTCAACTCCGCTATTACCGCGTCTGAGTTGGCCGGTCAGTCTGTAGACGTGTTGATGGATCGCCTGTACAATGAGGCCCTTGATTTCTACCTGGCTAAAAACCACCAGATCATGGATCAGTCGGCACCTATCATGGCCGATATCTATGAGAACCGTGGTCCGTTGATTGAGAACATCGCCGTACCTTTCTCTGATGGACGCAAGCAGATCACTGCCATTGCCAACCTGGAGAAAGTGGTGAACACCCACGGCCGTGAGCTCATCAAGACCGTGGAGAAAGTGATCACCCTGGCCACCATTGACCAGGCCTGGACCCAGCACCTGCGCGAGATGGACGACCTGAAGCAGAGTGTGCAGAACGCGGTGTATGAGCAGAAAGACCCGTTGTTGATCTACAAGTTTGAGTCATTTGAGCTGTTCAAGCGCATGATCAGTAAGGTGAACGAAGAAACCGTTTCCTTCCTGTTCAAAGCCGATCTTCCGGTACAGCAGGAGGCGCCGGTTCCCGTACAGGAAGCGCGCCAGCCCAAAGCCCCGAAAGCGCCGCGATTGCAGGAGCAGAAAGAGGAGGTGCATTCTACCTTAGAAGAGCCTACGCAAGGGATGCCTTCTATGCCGCAGGCCGCCGCTCCAAAGCATGCGCCAATCAGGGTAGAGAAGCACGCTGGCCGAAATGACCGCGTCAACGTGATGTACTCAGACGGACGGGTTATGAAAGACGTTAAGTTCAAAAACGTAGAAAACGATTTGCTCAACAACCGTTGCGTACTCCTTGAAGACTAAATCACTGATTTCCCCGGAACAGAGCTTGGCACCGTATATAGACCATACGGTGCTAAAGCCTGATACAACTAAAGATATGGTGGCACAACTCTGTCAGGAAGCGGTCCAGTACCGCTTCGCGGCAGTGTGCGTGCCACCTTGCTTTGTGCGCCAGGCCGTGGCTGCCCTGCAGGACACGGGCGTAAAAGTAGCCACCGTGGTGGGTTTCCCTTTTGGGTACCAATTGGCCAAGGTGAAGTTCTTTGAGGCGCATCAGGCCCTGTCTGAGGGAGCCACTGAGATTGACGTGGTGATGAACATCGCGGCTTTCAAATCGGGGAAACATGAGGAAGTTATGTCAGAGTTGCAGGAGCTCAGCACGCTGTGCCACTTCAAGAATTCTATCCTGAAGGTGATCATAGAGACGGCGCTCTTGTCTCCGGAGGAGATTGTGCAGGTGTGTCAGATATGCGTGGAGGCCGAGGCCGATTTCGTGAAAACGTCTACGGGTTACGCCGCTTCTGGTGCTCAGATTGAAGACGTGCTGCTCATGCGTGCCAATCTGCCTGAACACATAAAGATCAAAGCCTCGGGCGGGATCAAAACAAAGGAAGCCGCCCTTGCGTTGGTGAAAGCGGGAGCAGACCGGATTGGAACATCCTCCGGCGTTTCATTGCTATGATTTGGAGAGACATGACCTATAGACTTTTTACCTTCCTTTGCCTGGCCCTTATGATGAGCTGTGCTGCCACCGGTAGTACTTCCTCTTCCACGAACAACGGTAACGGTTCTGCCTCTACAGGTAGCGGCCGTTCTGATGGGAAAAAGGGAGAAGGCACGGCTACCCTGGTAGACACCAAAAAGTACCGGCCCACTTTTCCGGCAGCCCCTGAAGGTGGCTCGGAACCCATGGCCCCGCCCGCTCCCACAAACCACGTAGGTCCGCAGGTGACCTTGCTCATGGACAGCGTGGCGCAGGTAAACCGTAACATCAAATACGCCGCGGGTTACCGTATTCTGGCCTACACCGGCATTGAGCGGAAAGTCGCCATGGACCTGCGCAATAACATTGTGAGAAGACTGCCCGAGGAGAAAGATTACCTCACTTATAAGCAGCCCACCTACGTGCTCAAGATTGGTGATTTCTTTACCCGGGTAGAGGCACAGGCTGCCCTGAACAAAATTCAGGATCTGTTGCCAAACGCCCTGCTGGTGCAGGAAACCATCAACATTCCTAAATAAGACGTTAAACCGTCTGGTTTTACCATCCGCCGTTCAGGGCTTGTTTTTCAGAAAACAGGCGCTGAACGGCGGATTTTTTGTGTTATTCTGCTGAATCATCCATTCCTATTTAGTCTTCTGAGAAGTGTGGGCTGTTATGGATTTACAGGAATGAAAGGTGCCGCTGATGCTTCAAAGAAACATTTTGCCTGTAGAATAGCTCGGCTTTAGCTAAGTGGAAAGCTGGTGATTGTCTTTGTAGGGCAGGTAAAATCAGTCTGGAAAAATACGGATGGCAGCACTAGGATTTGACGGGGGGGGGGGAGGAGAATTACTGAAAATGAAGTGGAGACTACTTAATTAGCAAAGAGGCGGTTCAAGAATAGAAAAGCGCTTCGTAGTTTTAGGTAAGAGCATTGTGTAATGGATAAACAGGACCTGATCTTACTTAATCTTTTTGCTAGAGTACGCGGGTATCTGGAGCCTGAAGACCATCCCGTATCTTCCGCAGAGATAGCCCTGGACAATCACCTGTCTATGGAGCAAACGTTTTCTTTTTGCAATGACCTTGTACAGGAAGGTTTTGTAGCCATTAGCCCCTTGAACAACCCGCCTTTGGTTTACCTTACCTTGACAGGCCTAGCCAGGGCCCGGAGAATGGAAGCCACCTTCGGCTTCTTGCGGCAGAAATCGGCTTCCTAGCCTTCGGCAATCTTTTTCAAAAAAAAACTTCCCTTAACTAATAATCTGACACGCTTATCATTTCTTGGCATTGAGCCTGCATGTAGGATAGGAGCGGAATAGGGAATGAACCATTTTCCGCTTCAGAATTCTACATCTCAGCAAATATTGGTGAATGGATAATGTACCGTTTAGAGGCTGTTTTCTGTAAACAGGCTCTAAACGGCATTTTCGGTTTATAGCCGTACCTTTGCCCTATTCGTTTGCCTTTCTACTATGCAAGAACTAACCCACCATATACAAGACCTCGCCCGGAAATACGCGTCAGACACGGTATCTACCCGCCATCACCTGCACCAGAACCCCGAACTGTCTTTCCAGGAATTTGAGACCTCAGCTTACGTGTTCCGGAAACTGCAGGAGTACGGGCTGGAGCCGGAGCGTGTCACCGAAACCGGGGTAGTGGCGCTGGTCAAAGGCCGCAACCCCGAGAAAGCCACTACCGCCCTCCGCGCCGATTTAGACGCCCTGCCCATTCTGGAGACGAACGAGGTGGATTATAAGAGCCGTAACGAAGGTGTGATGCATGCCTGCGGCCATGACGTACACACCTCCTCGTTGCTGACCACAGCCCGCATTCTGCAGGAGCTGCGCCAAGAATTTGAAGGCACCGTGAAGCTTATTTTCCAGCCCGGCGAGGAGAAATTTCCGGGAGGCGCGTCTTTGATGATCAAGGAAGGCGTGCTGCAGAACCCAACGCCGCAAAGCATCATGGGGCAACACGTGTTTCCGTTTCTTCCCTCGGGCAAAGTCGGGTTCCGTTCCGGTATGTACATGGCTTCCGCCGATGAAATCTACATCACCGTGAAAGGTAAAGGCGGCCACGGCGGCTTGCCCGAGCAACTGGTGGACCCTGTCCTGATCTCGGCGCACTTGCTGGTGGCCTTGCAGCAGATCGTCAGCCGGCGGGCCAATCCTAAGGTACCATCGGTGCTGTCCTTCGGGAAAGTCATTGCCAACGGCGCCACCAACGTGATTCCGGGGGAGGTACACATAGAAGGCACCTTCCGTACCATGGACGAAACCTGGCGCGTCGAGGCCAAGCAAAAAATCAAGAAACTGGCCGAAGGGCTATGCGAAAGCATGGGCGGTTCCTGCGACATCAACATCATGGACGGCTATCCTTTCCTTAAGAACGACCCCACGCTGGTAGCCCGCGCCCGCGCCGCCGCCGAAGCCTATCTTGGCCCGGAGAACGTAGAAGACCTGGACATGTGGATGGCCGCCGAGGATTTCGCCTACTACTCCCAGCAAACCGCTGCCTGCTTCTACCGCCTGGGTACCCGCAACGAGGAACAGGGCATCACGTCCGGCGTACACACCCCCACCTTCAACATTGACGAAGCAGCCCTGGAAGTTGGTAGTGGCCTTATGGCTTGGCTGGCCATCAGTGAGCTTCACGCACTGACCGCTCAGTTGTAAGCTGATTTTCTTTGTAGAAACCTTTTTTTCTAGATATAGAAAGCCTTCTGTTTGGAGCCCTTTTTTGAGAAAAGAGGCTCTAAGCAGAAGGCTATGGTTTTTTCGCGGTTTTGGTTTTTAAGCTAATCTTATAAACTGCCCTTGTCATATGCAGATATCTTTTTGAATAGGGCAGGTTGAAAAGGAATGTAATTGTTTCCTTCTCTAGCCCCTCTTTCCTGGTTCAAGTTTTCAACTTGGACCTACCATGGTCTGCAGTTTGCAACTGCAGTGAGGTGTCAGCCTCAAAACCACTTTGGAGATATTACTTTCAAATTTTTCCTTACCAAGCCTCAGAACTGCAACAGCGGTCTGCCGGCGTTTGTCACTTTTCTCCTTGATGAGAAAAGTAACCAAAAGAATCAAGAAGCCTCAAACTCGCTGACGCTCGGACAGTGAGGCTTCAGTAAAGGTACCACTTGGCTAAAGCAATCTTTTTCATAGCTGACGTAGGCCATCACGGCTTGAACTGTTACTGCTTGCGGCAGCCCGTGTCTCGGCCTCACTGTAGGCCTTCGCCCCGGCCTGCCGCAGGAAAACAGGTGTTTGTGGCATTAGGTTAGGTTAGGTTAGGTTAGGTTATCATGTAGAGACAAGGCAGGCCTTGTCTCCAACGGGTCTCCTCCGCAAAGGACAGACGCTACCTGAAAGGGCACCCACAAGAGGTGCCCTTACATTCTCCTCCTAACCTCACCCGTCATGCCTGCCGTTGTTGGTGTTATCACCAACAACCAAACCTGCGGCTCAACTATCTTCTGAGGCATTGTGGAATTCTATCCTCTGAGAGGCAGGGGTGGGTTTGAGTTTCAGGCCGCTTTTCAGAAAATAAGCCAGAAACCACTAGTAGCAACTGGGGCTTACCAATGCTTACCAATGCTTATCATTGCGGCATAGGGTAATGCTTTTCAGAAATCAACCATGCGGGATGACCAAATTTCCACTCTGAATAATATTTTTAAGACAAAATGTCTTAACTAATTCTAGTTAAATCTATAAAGCAAGACTTAATGTCTGTATATGCTCTGTTTATACGTTTGGTACAAAATTTACTAATAGGTAGATATCCAACTAGAAATTAAAACCTAAGAGATAAAGACAATGACAACTGTAAAACAACATCCGGTATTGCAAGGCAGAGCGCCACAGACTTTCAGCAGCCTTTTGGACAGTTTTTTTCAGGACACTGTGAACAACCGTCGGGTGCAGGGTTTCACGCCGGCCGTTGATCTTTGGGAAACTGAGAAGACCTATGAGGTGGAACTGGCCCTGCCAGGGGTGACCAAAGAAAACATCAACGTGGAGTTTGAGGAAGGCGTGTTGCGCGTAAGTGGCGAGCGTACTTTCAAGAAAGAAAACCAGGATCAGAAATACCACCGCGTAGAGAACCTGTACGGTAAGTTCAGACGCTCTTTCCAACTGCCAGAGCACATTGATGCCGCGGCAATTGATGCCCAATTCGAGAACGGAGTGCTGCATATTTCCGTACCTAAAGTGGAAGAGAAAGTGGTGAAGCACCAGATTTCTGTAAAGTAACCAAAAGTTAAGAATATGTTAAAAAGGCGCTTTTGGGCGCCTTTTTGGCGTAGTCTTTGAGTATGATATAATACTAGTTTTGCTATTTTAGCGTTACCCACGTACAGAAGAAACAAGACTGTCCATTACCTTAAGAAAAGAGATACTTTTCAATTTATTAACCTATATAGCTGACCAATCAATATGAAAACTAAACAGCTAATGTTGGGGCTGATGCTCTCTGCAATGGTAGGTGGAGGCGTAGCCGTTGGGAGTTACAGACTGTTGGACGATGATGCTCCTGTGAGCGGGCAGCAGTTGCCCAATACCAACGTGAGGTATACCAGTGCCATGCGCACCTCAGATGTGGTGGTGCCGGAAGGCCTCAATTTCGTGACCTCGGCTGAGTTGGTGACTCCGGCGGTGGTGCACGTGACTACAGAATATAAAGTACAGGCACGCCGTGGGCCAAGTGCAGGTGAAATTCATCCGTTCTTTCGTGATTTCTTCGGTGATGATTTTGAAGGATATCAGCGCCAGCAGCAAGGTCCGGCCATGGGCTCCGGTTCTGGGGTGATCATCGCCTCTAACGGATACGTGGTGACTAACAACCACGTGATTGACCGTGCCGATAAAATACAGGTGATCCTGGACGATAAACGCACGTATGAGGCCACTCTGGTGGGTACTGACCCTAACACAGACATCGCGCTGCTGAAAATCAACGCTGACAATTTGCCTGCCCTGCGCTACGGCAACTCTGACAATGTGAAAGTGGGCGAGTGGGTGCTGGCAGTAGGTAACCCTTTCAACCTGAACTCAACCGTGACCGCTGGTATCGTGAGTGCCAAAGGCCGTAACGTAGGTATTCTGCAAGGTGCCGGGAACATGAGCGTGGAGTCTTTCATCCAGACCGATGCCGCCGTGAACCCAGGTAACAGCGGGGGTGCCTTGGTGAACCTGAACGGTGACCTCATCGGGATCAACACCGCTATTGCGTCGCAGACTGGTTCTTTCGCGGGTTATTCCTTTGCGGTGCCTTCATCTATTGTGAGCAAAGTGGTGGATGACCTCCTGAAATACGGTGAAGTACAGCGTGCCTTGTTAGGGGTGCAGATGCAGGAAGTAGACGCCGATCTGGCCAAAGAGAAAAACCTGAAAACCCTGAACGGGGTGTACGTGGCCGGTTTCTCTGAAAGCAGCGCCGCCAAAAACGCCGGTATTGAGCAAGGTGACGTAATCACTGAAATCAATGGGGTGAAAGTGAACACCGGTGCCCAGTTGCAGGAGCAGGTGACCCGCTACCGTCCTGGCGATAAGATCAAGGTGACTTACCTGCGCGGAGGCAGCAACAAAACTGCCAACGTAACCCTGCGTAACGCCAGCGGCAGCACCGAGATCGTGAAACGTGACCCTAACTCCAAAAAGGCCATGACCATTGACGGGGCCAAGTTTGAGGCTGCCAGCAAGCAGGAACTGAACAAACTGGATATTCCGGGTGGTGTGAAAATCACTGGGGTAGAGGAAAGTGCCTTCGCTGAGACTGGTATGAAAGATGGTTTCATCATCACCAGCATTGACAAAGCGCCCACCAACGCGCCTCAGGACGTAGACAAAGTGCTCAAAGGCACCCGCCGCGGCGGACTCCTCATTGAAGGGGTTTACCCAGATGGTCGTCGTGCTTATTACGCCCTGGGTCGCTAATTTTGACCTGTTTTGAGAAATATAAGCCCTAAACGGCTCTTGCAAAGCTCCTGCCCTGCGGCAGGAGCTTTTTTGTTTTTTATGTTGGTAGAAAGGGCTATACTAGTGCCTTATTCCCCAAAAACCAGAAGTTAACCAGAACCTATATGCAGACCGAGACCACGCTCCAAACCGATATCACGGATATTCTAGCCCAACTGGGTATCCAGGACACTAACCCCGCCTACAGCACCGGGCTGAAGTGGGGCGGAGAGAACAATGCAGAATCCCGCACCATTCATTCACCCACCAACGGCAAGCCCATTGCCACGGTGAACATGGCCTCTGAGGCGGACTATGAGCAAGTGGTGACTACGGCGCAGCAGGCGTTTCTGGCGTGGCGTACCTGGCCCTCGCCCAAGCGCGGCGAAGTGGTGCGCCAGATAGGTCTCAAACTGCGCGAGTACAAAGAGCCTTTGGGCAAACTGGTGAGCTACGAAATGGGCAAGATCCTGCAGGAAGGCCTGGGCGAGGTGCAGGAGATGATTGACATCTGCGATTTCGCGGTGGGCTTGTCAAGGCAGCTGCACGGGTACACCATGCACTCAGAGCGCCCTACGCACCGCATGTATGAGCAATACCACCCGCTGGGCGTGGTGGGTGTGATCTCGGCGTTCAACTTCCCGGTGGCGGTTTGGAGCTGGAACGCCATGCTGGCAACCATCTGCGGCGATGTAGTGGTCTGGAAACCATCTGAGAAAACGCCGTTGACGGCCGTGGCTTGTCAGCATATTATCCGGGAGGTGCTGGAGCAGAACCAGGTGCCCGAGGGGGTGTTCAACATCATCATCGGCGATGCCATGGTGGGCAGCAAAATGGCGCATGATGAGCGTTTGCCTTTGATCTCGGCTACTGGTTCTACCCGCATGGGTAAGAAAGTAGGCGAGGCTGTGGGTCGGCGTTTAGGGCGTTCTTTGCTGGAATTAGGCGGAAACAACGCCATCATCATCACGCCCAACGCGGATCTGGAAATGGCTATCCGGGCGGTGGTGTTTGGGGCGGTAGGAACCTGCGGCCAGCGCTGCACGTCTACCCGGCGCCTCATCATCCATGACAGCATCTATGACGAGGTGAAAGAACGCCTCCTGAAAGTATATCCTAACCTGCCCATCGGGGATCCGCTGAAAGACGGTATTCTGGTGGGGCCGCTTATTGACAAGGACGCCACCACGGCTTTCCTGGCCGCGCTGGAGAAGGTGCAGGGCGAGGGCGGAAACCTGCTCATAGGCGGCCAGGTGCTGGAAGGGGAGGAATACGCCACCGGTACCTACGTTACCCCGGCCATTGTGGAAGCCGAGCACCATTACCACACCGTGCAGGAAGAAACCTTCGCGCCCATTCTGTACCTCATCAAGTACAGCGGCGACGTGAACAATGCCATTGACATCCAGAACGGCGTGCGCCAGGGACTTTCCTCTTCCATATTCTCCTCTAACCTGCTGGAGACCGAGGCCTTCCTGAGCCACTGGGGTTCTGACTGCGGCATCGCCAACGTGAACATCGGGACGTCAGGGGCCGAGATTGGCGGGGCATTTGGGGGCGAGAAAGACACCGGGGGCGGGCGCGAGTCGGGCTCGGATGCGTGGCGCTTCTACATGAGAAGACAAACCAACACCATCAACTTCGGGCGGGAGTTGCCGCTGGCCCAAGGCATCAAATTCGACTTCTAAGAAGGCAAATAAAGTACGAAGCAGAGGCTTGAAGCAAAGTTATGAAGTTAAAAAAGCTTAAATCAGTTGGTCACAATACAGCAGCTTCTTATTTGAGTACATTAAGCCTTATAGGTGGAAAATACACTAGTACTGTTTTATATAGATTAGCCTTGAAAATGGGGTTTACTCATTTAGAGTTGGATGTTTTAAACAATACCATTTATCCTTCCATAGAGCACTCAGGCGTAAAAACCTCCTTGAGTCAACTTAAAGTGAGGTTTTTAGAAATCTTGTATAAAGAAGAAATCCATTTTGAGGCGGTAAAATCTTTTAAGATTAGTATAGACCTTTTAGGAAGTAGAGAAGATGTTGTAGATATTCGGTGTAAACCAATTATAGTTGATTGGAATGGCAAAGAGTACGAATGTGCTTCTGTCTATGAAAAGTACCCCGAACCCATATAAATAACTTTGCAACACTATACCGCATTACAACGCTATAGCACAACCATTTTGATGGAGAAGGGCAAGGTATTTAGGGTGATTTCCTCTCAAGAGGGAAAGTGAAACTGTTCATTAGTTAACCTGTTTGATTCTCAGCAAGAAACAAAAATCCTCATGGATACCACCCTTAAAAGAGCGCGAAGACAAGGGATTGCCTACGCAATCAGGGCAACGCTGGTCACCGAGGTGGCCATTGCCGTGCTCTTCTTCACCTTTATGCTGGCCGTGACCAGCTCCGCCCAGATGTTTTGGGACATCGTCACGTACCTGGGAGCAGCCAACGTGACCATCTTTGTCTTCTCCAGCCTGCTGTTCGCTTTTTTGGTGGGCAGAAAGGCCGGCGTGAAAATCATGCTGCGTAAAAAGAAGTACGCCTGGGTGGGAGTCTTCTCCAGCCTAAAGGTGGTGCTGTTCTCCACGTTGATCTGCTGCCTGGCCGCGTTGCTTTTGCAGGCGGCCGCGGGTCCGGTAGAAAGAGGCTGGCTCTTGAACTACATCATGAAGCCTTTTGCCTGGGTGGCCGTATTGTGCCTTATCCCGGTTTCCGTGGCCGGGCTGTGGTACGGCTACAAACTGAAAAGTAAACTGTAATTGTAATGACCAAACCCAAAGTCCTGATTCTGGCGGCGAGCGCTGCCCTTCTTTTTCTTATCCCCAAACTGCTGTCTGCCCAGATCACAGACAAAAACGGTATTGTTGCCAAAGGCGCCAAAGTGGAGAAACTGGGCGATGGCTACTCCTTCACTGAGGGGCCAGCGGCAGACCAAGAGGGCAACGTGTACTTCACAGATCAGCCCAATAACAAGATCTACAAATGGTCAGCGAGTACGGGGAAGATCAGCCTGTTCAAGGACCAGGCGGGACGGGCCAACGGCATGTATTTTGACCGGAAAGGCAACCTCATTGCCGCTGCCGATATGGACAACCAGCTTTGGTCCTTTGACCAGGCCGGGAAGCATACGGTGTTGGTGAAGGATTACAAAGGCAAACTGCTCAATGGTCCCAACGATCTCTGGGTTGCCCCCTCAGGTGCCATGTACATCACAGATCCCCTGTACAAAAGAGATTACTGGACCCGTAACCCAGAGCGCCAGCAGGAGGGCGAGCACCTCTACTACCTGAGCCCCGATAGAACCAAATTCTACCCAGTAGACGAGACCTTGGTGAAACCAAACGGAATTGTAGGCACCCCCGATGGGAAGAAGCTCTACGTAGCCGACATTGAAGCCAACAAAACCTACGTCTATACCATCAACAAAGACGGCTCCCTCTCCGGCAAAAAGCTGTTCGCAGACATGGGCTCTGACGGCATGACCATAGATAGCCAGGGGAACTTGTACCTCACCGGCAAGGGCGTGACCGTGTTTGACAAGGAAGGCCGGCAGATTGCCCAGATTCCCATCCAGGAGAACTGGACCGCCAACGTGGTATTCGGCGGCAAAGACCGGTCCACGCTGTTTATAACAGCTATGGGATCGGTGTACGGGTTGAAGATGAAGGTGAAAGGCATTTAGTCGTATGCCTCAAATGCAAACGGCTGTTTTAGGTCTGTTTTGGCTTAAATGGCCCTAAAACGAAGCTTTTAGTAGAGGCCTATCAGGCAGCTAAAACCTAGGTGAAAACAGAAAGGCCCGAACCATTCTAATATGGTTCGGGCCTTTCTGTTTTAGGGCCGTTTTCCAGAATCCAGCTGGGAAACGGATGGGCGGGGTTTTCAAACCTCGGGCAGAATGCCTATCTTTTCTCAGGCACCAACCGCTGGCTTATGACAACCGCCTCTACCGCTCCTTTCCGCAACCTGATCACCAATCCTGTGAAGCTGAAGCTGTTCCTGCTCAGGAACCTGCCCATGGCGTACCTGGCGGGTATCAAGATCAAACGGCTCACGGAGGAGGAAGCGCAGGTAACCATCGGGTACAAGTACCTGACCAAAAATCCGTTCAGGTCCATTTACTTTGCCTGTCTGAGCATGGCTGCAGAGATGGCCTCCGGGGTGTTGAGCATGATGTATCTGCACGGGGCCCAGCCCTCGGTGTCTATGCTGGTGGTAGGCATGGAGGCCAATTTCAGCAAGAAAGCGGTGGGTACCATTACCTTCACCTGTTCAGATGGGGAAGCCATTGCCGCGGCCGTAAGGGCCGCCCAAGCCACCGGGCAGAGCCACAATGTGCAGGCACTGAGCATTGGCCGTAATGAGCAGGGCGAGGAGGTGGCCCGTTTCCGGATCACCTGGTCCTACAAAGCCAGAAGCCCCAGGGCCTAGCTTTTCTTGCTCGTTTTCTTCAGGAATTCTTTGATGGCCTTCTGGAACTGGGCGTTCTGCTCCAGGTAAATCACGTGGCCGCCCGGCATAGAGGCTGTCGTTTGGTTCGGGAATTTGAAGCTCTTGTAATGGTCTGGCCCGATGGAGAAATCCTGCTGCCCAGAGATCACCAGCACCGGCATTTTCAGGTGGCGGGTTACCTCGGTGAAATCCTGGAAGTACTCTGGGTAGTTCATCCAGGCCTGCCCGAAGCTGTAGTTAGGCGGGCGCTTGGCGTCTTCTTCGTTCATTTTCCGGAGACCCTCAGTCGTGGTGTACATGAGCTGGTGGTACTTGTCTTTTTCGTTCAGGGCCTGGATGATCATCATGAAACGGTCAATCACCGGTCTGTTCTGGTCCAGGAACGGGGCGGGGTTCTCAGGCTTCAGAATCTCCAGGCCTTTGTCTATCTGCACCTGCGCCGAGTAGTTCAGGTTAAGGGTGCCATTCAGGAGAATCATGCGGGAGATGGTCTGCGGGAAGTAGTAGGCGTATTCGGTGGCCAGGATTCCCCCGAAGGAATGGGCCAGCACCGTCCACTGCTTAAAGCCCAGTTGCTGACGTACCTCGTCAAAGTCCTGGACCGTGCGCCGCAGGCTGTAATTGCCCTCGGGCGCTTTCCCAGACCGGCCGCTGCCGCGCTGGTCTACATACACCATCTGCAGGGAGTCTTCCAGGGTATTCACGCCCAGCACTTCAAAGGAATGGCTCCAGGCGCCGGGGCCGCCGTGGATGAAAAGGCAGGGCCGTCCCTTGCCTGATACCTTTACATAGAGTTCGGTGCCGTCGCTCATGGTCAGGCGCATTTCGCGCGGCGCGGAAGATTGGGAGGCTGCGGGCGTTTTCTGGGCGAAAACGGAAAAACCAGGGCTAAACAGCAGTAGAAGGAGTAAAAAGGGGCGCAATTGTTTCATTGTTTTCTGTTTTTTGGGCAAAATTGAGAAATAAAATGAAAAATTAAAGGTTATTTCATAAACAGGATTTTTTTGGAGCGTGGTGCAACCCTTAGGCTTTTGCCTAGTCTTTAGAGTAGAAGTTTGGAACAGGAGAGAGCCGATAGGCTCAATGAAAAGTGTTGGTGTTGTTCCGGGTTGCTGTTACTGAAATTACCGTCATGATGAGCATTAAAAGGTAACAATTTGGAGACGCTGGAATACACCGACGTTAACGCGCACGTGGTGGCCCGCTGTAAGGAGGGCGATCGGAAGGCGCAGTATGAACTGTACAAACTCTACAGTAAGTCCATGTTCAACGTGGCCATGCGCATTACTAATGACTATACCGAGGCAGAGGATGTCTTGCAGGAATCGTTTCTGAGCGCGTTCAGGGAACTGCATACCTTCAAGGGAGACTCTACTTTTGGCAGCTGGTTAAAGCGCATTGTCATCAACAAGTCCATCACCAAAGTGCGCAGCCGGCGCCTGCAGGTGGTGCCCATGGAAGACCATCAGGACTTCGCCGACGAAGGCCCCGAGGTAGACCAGGAAGACCTGGAGTACAAAGTGGAAAGCATCAAGAAAGCCATTCAGTCTCTGCCTGACGGCTACCGCGTGGTGCTCACGCTGTATCTCCTGGAGGGATATGACCATGGCGAGATTGCCGACATCCTGAGTATCAGCGAGGCCACGTCTAAATCGCAGTACAGCCGGGCCCGCAAGAAACTGCTAGGCTTGATTCAGGAGCAGTCGTTTTTTAGCTGAAAAAGTAAAAACAGCACCTAAACGGGCAGCATTTAAATACGAGTACAAAGCGCAACAGCCATGAAAGATAGATTAAAAGATTTTGTACAGGCCCACCGAGAGGAGTTTGACTCTTTTGCCCCCCGACCGGATCTGTGGCAGGACATTGCCGCAGAACTACAGCAGGAGGAGAAAAAGCCCGTCATTCCCATTGAGACAGAACAGGAGGCCAAAGTAATTTCCATCAACTGGCACACCGCCTGGCGCTACGCCGCCGCCATAGCCCTGCTGGTGATGGTGGCCTTCTCGGCCCGCTACTACATGAATACCCAGGAATCCACAGATGCCGTTGCTACCACCCAGCCGGTGCCGCTGGAGAAAATAGCCCCAGAGCTGCGCCAGATAGAAACCAAGTACGTGCGGGTGATTGAGAAGAAGAAGTCTGAGCTCAAAGCCATGGGCGCCGGCCAGGTAAGGTTCGCAGAGCTGGACTCGGCTTATAACGAACTCAAAAAAGAACTCTACACCACGCCTAACAAAGAAGTGCTTCTGCAGGCCATGAGCGATAACCTCAAAATGAGAATCGCGCTGCTGAACCAACAACTGGAAGTGCTTGAAAGCAGAAGTAACGTAAAAACCCCAGCGCGTCATGAAACAACCAATATCTAAACTAGTACTGCTTACTTGCTTTTGCTTCGCGCTTGGGACCGCCCAGGGGCAGACCCCGCGTGTGTCTGCGTCCTGCAAAGAAGTTTTGAAAGATGAGATAAGGGTAGAGGTGGTCCCGCAGGTGCAGCATGCCCTGGCCGCCCTGCCAACCCCCGATGCGTTGGCAGAACTAGCCCAGGTTTCTCCCTGTGAGATGAAGTTAGAGCTTGAGCACCTGTCGCTGCCTTCCATCCACCTGAACCAGGTGCTCATAGACACGCCGCAGATCCCAACCGAGCAGCCTGGGCCAGAACAGCCCACCCCAGACTTGCAGGGAGCCTATGCCCACACCAAGATCAAGAAAGTGGAACGCTCCTTCAAGGTAGACCGCTCAGACAAGCTCAACATTGAGAACCAGTTTGGCCGGGTAGATGTGCAGACCTGGAACAGAAACGAGATTGCCGTGGAAGTGACTGTGGTGGCCCGCGCCATGACCGAGGAGAAAGCCCAGGAAATCCTGAACAAGATCAACATCAGGGTGAACGAGGATTTAGGCAACAACCTGGTGTCCTTTGTGACGGAGCGGGAGCCCATGCAGATCAGGACCAGCAGCGAGAAAGCCTTTGAGATCAATTACCTGGTGAAAATGCCCAGAGCCAACCCACTGCGCATCGCCAATAAATACGGCCTGGTGCAGATGCCCGACTTTGACGGCCCCACTGATCTGGAGGTGCAGTACGGCAAACTCACCACCGGTAGCCTTAACAACCCCAAGAACCGGATCACGGTGACCTACAGCGGGGGCGAGTGTATGCTAGGCTACGTGAAAGGCGGCGACCTGCTGTTCAAGTACTCTCACATGCGCTTAATGGGCGCCGATGACATCAACACCGTCACCGCTTACAGCAGCATCACCATTGACAAGGTAGACATGCTTACCATGGCCAGCCGCTATGATTCCCGCTTCCACATTGGCAGCGCCGGGCAGATCACCGGTACGGGCAGCTACTCGGGCATCAAAATAGGGAGCCTTCGGGAATCTGCCAGCCTCAACGTGAAGTACTGCTCGGGCTTCGAGATCAACAACGTGTCGTCTAACTTCCGGAAACTGGAGTTGACGGGTGGCTACACCGGCATGGCCCTGGGCTTCGCCGATAACTCGGCCTTCAACTTTGAGGTAGACACCCAATACGGCAACTTCAAGGTAGACCAGGATCTGGCCAACTTCAGTCTCAAGGAGGTGCGCAACACCTCTAGCACCTACAAAGGCAAATACGGGAAGTCGGCCTCGCCCAAAGGCACGGTGAGCGTCACCAGCAGATACGGCAGCATTGCCTTCAACTAAAAGCACCAGCATTTTATCATGGGGAGAGCGGACCTACCAAGGTCCGCTTCTTTTTTGCCCTGTTTTTAGCTTATTTTAGGAAAACTGGCCTCAAAACAGAAAGACCATGGACAAGACACCGCCCGCAATAGTAAACGCTTCACAGGCCCCCGAACCGGTAGGCCTTTACCCGCACGCGCGTAAAGTAGGCAACCTGCTGTTCCTCTCGGGTGTGGGACCCCGCGAGAAAGGCGTGAAACAGATCCCGGGTGTGACCCTGGACGAGGCTGGCAACATCACCAGCTATGACATAGAGGCCCAATGCCACTCGGTGTTCAAGAACGTGCGCACCATTCTGGAAGAGGCCGGCTCTGCCTGGGAGAACCTGGTGGACGTAACGGTGTTCCTCACCAACATGAAAGCTGATTTCCAGACCTACAACCGCATTTACGCCCAGTATTTCCAAGACTGCCAGCCCTGCCGCACTACGGTAGAGGTAAACGCGCTGCCCACGCCCATTGCCATAGAACTCAAGTGCATCGCCACCATTTAAGGCTTTGTGTTTTCGGTTCGATTTCAGGAAAACAGCCCTGAAGCAATAACACTGCTAACGCTGGCGCGAGCCTCCGGCTCGTGTCCACGTATACTCACCTTTTGTCATCCTGAAAGGGATCTTGTGGGAGAACGGTAGAGGTGGTACATTCCTGTATTTCCAGTTTGCCCACAAGATCTTTCCAAGATGACAGAAGAGAAGGTGAAAGATGGCTTTCGGCAGGCAATAACTCGGCAGTTTTACCTTTCTAGAAGAAGGTTTCTCGTTTTCAAGCCAGTTTCCAAAAAACAACCTTGAAACAATAAATACTGGAAGCAGTTTCCTATTTTGCCTGGGTAGTTAGGCGCGGGTCTAACCGCAGGACAGAACCTCTAGCGGGTTCTTTGATGATTTGAAGTAGTTCTTGATGATACAAAATTCCCCAGAAGCGTTGTTCACCCAGCGTGAGCAACACTTTTTAGCCGCCGAGGAGCGGCAGGCTACCAAATACCGATGGGTTGGGTGGCTCAGGCTGTCTTTTTTCGTAGGCTCAGTGCTGGGCTGCGTAGTGTTGTTTTACTACGGGCACAACGGGGCCGGGCTTAGCCTGCTCATTGGCGGGTACTTCATCTTCGCGGCGCTCATTTATTGGCACAACAAAATTGAGTACGCCCGCAAGCACCAACTTTACCTGGGCCTCATCAACAGAAAGGAAAACGAGCGCCTGCGCGGCGAACTCACAGATTTTCCGGCGGGTGAGGAGTTTCAGGAACCCAACCATTTCTACACCGCCGACCTGGACGTTTTCGGAGGAAATTCGCTTTTTCAGCTTTTGAACAGGGCCGTGACGCGTTTGGGGCAGCAACGCCTGGCCGAGTGGCTCAAAGCGCCGGCCTCGGCCGAGGAGATCAAAGCGCGGCAGGAAGCAGTGGCCGAGCTCCAGCCTGATCTGGAGTGGCGCCAGAACCTGCAGGCCCGGGCCATGCACCACCATCGCAAAACCCAGCAATTGCCCCAACCTTTCCTGCAGTGGCTCAAGAGCTCCGATTTTTTCTCCGGTAAACCCTGGCTGGTGGTCTTGACGTTCCTGTTGCCCTTGCTCACCATTGCCGCCGCCATTTACTGGGCTCAGGACCACTCACATTATCCATTCATAGCCCTGGTAGTGATTCAGTTTCTGGTGGCCTACCGGTTCCAGCGCCAGCGCGATGAGTACTATGAGGAGAGCACCGGCATGTATGAGACCCTGCGCAGCTATACAGACCTGTTGGTGCATATTGAAGGCCGCAGTTTCCAAAGCAAAAAGGCCCAAGCTCTGCAGCAGCAACTCAAGATTGGCGAACAGCAGGCCTCGGAGCACGTGCGCAAGCTGGCTTCCATTATCCAGTTTCTCTCAGCGCGGCTTAACACCTACCTTAACTTTATCCTGAACCACATGCTTATGTGGGATTTCATTTGGATGTGGCGCCTGGAACGCTGGAAGAAAACCATGTCGGGCAACATTGGGCAGGTGCTTGATGCTGCCGCTGAGTTTGAGGCGCTCGCCAGCCTGGCTGCTTTCCAGTATGCCAACCCAGGTTTCGCCGTTCCCCAGATCAGTGGCCAGCCTTTTGAGTTCTGCGCCGATGAACTGAGCCATCCGCTTATCTTCAGTCCGGGCCGCCGGGCCAACAGCATTTCCTTCAAGGGTGCCGGCAACACGGTGCTGATCACAGGTTCCAACATGTCTGGCAAGAGTACGTTTCTGCGGGCGGTGGGCGTGAACATGGTGCTGGCCTTTACCGGAGCGGCCGTCTGCGCCAGAAAGGTGACCGTTTTCCCCGGCCAGGTGTACACCAGTATGCGCACCGAGGACAACCTGGCGGAGAACACCTCTTCTTTCTACGCCGAGCTCAAGCGCCTTAAAATCCTGCTGGACCTCACGCGCACCAACCAGCCGGTGTACTTCTTCCTGGACGAGATCCTGAAAGGCACCAATTCCCATGACCGCCATCAGGGAGCCATGGCCTTGATCAGGCAGTTGCACCAGCGGCAGGCGGCAGGCTTCGTGTCTACCCATGACCTGGAGCTGGGTAATATGGAGCAGGAACTGCCCGGCTCGGTACAGAACTTCAGTTTCAATAGCTATTTTGAAGACGGCCAACTGCGGTTCGACTACACCCTGCGGCCTGGCATCTGCCAGAGCTTCAACGCCAGCCAACTCATGCGCCAGATGGGGATTGAGTTATAGTTTACAGGCCATTTAGAGGAAATCAGGGCTAAAACAAGTAAGCGCTTTTCTGCTTCTGAAGAGTGGAATCGCAGATGGCTGCCCGGAAGGAGAATTCTTAAACTTGGGGTAACAGTTTTGAAATCCTCCCGGTTACCTTTGCGTACAGTAGTTTTGAACTGAAACCCTCATTCTTTTTCTTTACCCATGCGTGTAGTAGCTGATATTCCTCACCCCGACATCAAGATTACCTTATTGGCCTGGAACGGGAAGTACTTGCTTAAACTGGAGTTAGGCCCCTTTGAGCAAACCTATAAAGTAAGTGAGATGGAGGTGACCGGCGGCGATGAGGAAGTGAAAACCTGGTTAGACGAGCCCTTCCTGCAAGGCAGTATTGAATTATTCCTTTCCATGCGGAAGAACCTGCATGAGGCCCGCCGCCGACATGAATAATTGGAATATTTTTCGTACTTCTACGCTATTTTTAGCGGAAACCAAGGAAAATGCGTAGCAGAGTTTGCATTTACCAAACCCTTCCGCTAAATTCAATTACAGACAGACAACGACTTAGGTATGATTTTCAACCCAAGCGCCACTAAGTAGCGTTTAGTCCCCCTTGCGCCATGAAGATAGGATTCAGCAAACATATCAAGATCTCCTATCGGGCGGATATGCAAACGGTCATTATCCGTTGGCAGCAGCCTGTCACTTTCACTGAGTTCAAAATGAATTGCCTGGCCATTCTCTCCACGGCCAAAGAGCATGAGGCATGCTCCTGGCTGCTTGACTGCCGCTCCAAAGGCGACATGTCGCAGAAGGAAAGCGATTGGCTCAGTTTTGAGTTTTACCCCAAGGTATTGGAACAGGTCTCCTCCCACGTGTTGGTGGCCTGGCTTTTAGCCCCGCGCCAGATGCAGCGCCTGCAGGAAGGGGCCGCCTTGTCAGCGATCACCTCAGACTCCTCTGATGTTTGCCGGAAAGCCTTCCTCACCGAGAACGAGGCCGTGAAATGGCTGGAAGAATCAGTGGCCCAGATGGTGCACCGCAATCATCCCCGGCAGTAAGGATTTCCTCATTTAGGGGCGGTTTCTTGAAAATCTTACTCTTTCCCCAAGGAAATATGGATATTTCTGCCTGTGGCTGGGCTATACGTTTAAGCCTTCTCTAATAAGATGTGTCCAGGAGATTTCTGCGGGCAGAAGTCTCCTGGACACATCTTATTTCACCACTAATTCTGACTTTTTAATTAGTCGGCGAAAGAGGGATAGAGGGTCATGCCGCCGTCTACGTACAAGGTGGCGCCGGTGATGTAATCTGCCTCATCAGACACCAGCCAGGCCGCTACCCGCGCAATATCGTCCGGCTCGCCAATGCGGCCATATGGGATCTGTGAGAGCATTTTCTGTTCGCCTTCCTTGCTTTCCCATTCCTCTCGGTTAATATCGGTTTTAATGGCTCCCGGCGAGATGCTGTTCACTCTAATCTGTTGCGGTGCCAGTTCCTGAGCCAGTGTTTTCATCATCATGGCCACGCCCCCTTTAGAGGTAGCGTAATTCACGTGGCCCGCCCACGGGATAATGTCATGCACTGAGCTCACGAAGATGATTTTACCGGCTGCCTTGGAAACCTCTTTTCTGATGCCCTGAGCGATGAATTCACGGGCGGCGGCGCGGGCGCAGAGAAAAGGCCCCGTTAGGTTAGTGCCAATCACCTTGTGCCACTCCTCTATGGTCATTTCCACCAAGGCGGCGTCTTTCTGGATACCGGCATTGTTCACCAGGATATCTATGGTCCCGAAGGTGTCTTTAGCAGTCTTGAACATGGCTTCCACCTCCTGCTCCTGCGAGACATCGGCTTTCACCAGGATCGCTTTTCCTCCCACGGCGTCAATCTGGTCTTTGGTGGCCTGGGCACCTTCCTCGTCTGAGTGATAGTTCACCACCACGCTGGCGCCGTGCTGACCCAACCTGATGGCAATGCCCTGTCCAATTCCGGAACTGGCCCCGGTAACTATCGCAACCTGGTTCTGTAAACGATTCTGACTTGTTTCTTCCATAGCAGAGTTTTTGAGTTGTGCCTTATCAGATACTATGGCTTATGGGTAAATGTTGTCTTTGCTTGGATTACCGGAAAGGGAAGAGGCGGTAATAGAGGAAGTGCATCTTTTTTGACTTGGTTTGTCTAGGCGCGGAAGTTGTAAATTCCATGGCAGCATTTTATCCGGTTCTCAGCCTTGAAGAACAAAATCCAATGGCTTGCTTCAGATAAAAGTAGGTGTTCTGCTGTATATAAATGTAAGAAGCCGTGTTCGTGCACAAATGAAACTTTTTTAAGTGTGCTCGAACACATTTTTAACGGATTCCTTTGTTATTCTTGTTTTATGTTTCTATGTTTAGATAAGGAATCAACATTTCTGGTCTTTCCCCATTGGTTACGCTTTTCTAAATCTGCCCGTCTATGGAAACATTAACCTATTCTGCCACTGCCCTTGAGAAGCTTCCCGTCACCATCTTTGACACTCCTGAGGAGGGCTGCCGACGTATTGCCCACTCCATTGCCGCTAACAT
Organism: Rufibacter roseolus; assembly: GCF_017916365.1. GTDB lineage: Bacteria > Bacteroidota > Bacteroidia > Cytophagales > Hymenobacteraceae > Nibribacter > Nibribacter roseolus. The sequence goes on along the minus strand of NZ_JAFMSU010000003.1, from coordinate 1,013,850 downwards.
CAGGGAGAAACAGAAAACCGGGGAGAATGTAGTCCTGGGTTTGGCCACTGGTTCTTCGCCCATAGGAGTCTACCAGGAGTTGGTGCGCCTGCACAAAGACGAGAACCTGAGCTTCCGTAACGTAATCACCTTCAACCTGGATGAATACTACCCCATGCAGCCCGATGCCTTGCAGAGTTATGTGCATTTCATGCAGGAGCACTTGTTCAAACACGTAGATATCCTGCCGGAGAACGTGCACATCCCAGACGGCTCCCTGCCCATTGAAAAAGTGTCGGAGTTTTGCGCGGCCTACGAGCAGCTCATAGAAGAAGCGGGCGGCATAGATGTGCAGTTGCTGGGCATTGGCCGTACGGGGCATATTGGGTTCAATGAACCGGGCTCGGGCCTCACTTCCCATACTCGTCTGGTGAAACTGGATCCGCTTACCATCGTCGATGCCACCAAGGATTTCATCAAGGAGGAATTTGTGCCGCTGCGGGCCATTACCATGGGCGTGGGCACCATCATGAAAGCCCGCAAAATCATAATGATGGCCTGGGGCGAGGGCAAGGCGCCTATTGTGCGGCAGATGGTGGAAGGCAAGATCTCAGAGGAGGTACCGGCTTCTTTTCTGCAGCAGCATGAGCGCGTCACCGTAATCCTGGACCAATGGGCGGCCTCTGAGCTGTCCCGCATTAAAACGCCGTGGCTTGTGGGGCTGGTGGATTGGGATCAGAACCTCATGCGCCGGGCCGTGATCTGGTTAAGCCTGCAGGCCAAAAAACCGCTCCTGAAACTCACCGATGAAGATTACCGTCACTGGGGCCTCACCGATTTGCTGGTACGTGTAGGCTCGGCCTACAGCCTGAACATACAGGTGCATAACGCCATCCAGAATACCATCACCGGCTGGCCTGGCGGCAAACCCGGCTCAGACGACAGCCATCGGCCCGAGCGCGCTAACCCCTTCCCCAAAACGTCCCTCATCTTCAGCCCGCACCCAGATGATGACGTCATCTCCATGGGTGGCACCCTGCTGCGCCTCGCCGATCAGGGCCACAACGTGCACGTTGCCTACCAGACCTCGGGGAACATCGCCGTATTTGATGATGATGCGCACCGGTTCGCGGATTTCGCCCTGGGGCTCTCCAGAAAGCTGGGCATTGCTACGGCGGAGTTCCAAGGCCTGCATACTGAAGTAGAGGATTTCCTGGAGCAGAAGAAACTGGGTGCCGAGGATACAGAGATTGTGCAATGCATCAAAAGCCTCATCCGGCAAGGGGAGGCGCTGGCAGCGTGCCGCTTTTGCGGCGTAAAGAAAGAGAACGTGCATTTCATGAACCTGCCTTTCTATGAAACCGGCCAGGTAAAGAAAAAACCATTGGGCGAGGAAGACATCCAGGCGGTCGCCGATCTGCTAAGCAAAGTAAAGCCTCAGCAGATCTTCGCCGCCGGCGATCTGAGGGACCCGCACGGAACCCACCGGGTGTGCCTAGATGCCATTCTGGAAGCTATCAACCGCCTGAAACACGAACCCTGGATGCAGGACTGCTATGTGTGGCTGTACCGCGGCGCCTGGCAGGAGTGGGACATTGAGGACATTGAGATGGCGGTGCCCATCAGCCCCGAGGAGTTGCTCCGGAAACGCAAGGCCATCTTCAAGCACCAGTCGCAGAAAGACAGTCCGGTTTTCCCCGGCAACGACAAACGGGAATTCTGGCAACGCGCCGAGGACCGGAACCGTGCCACGGCCCGCATCTACGACCAACTGGGCTTAACCGAGTACGAGGCCATGGAGGCCTTCAAGCGCTACCACTTCTAAGTTGATACCAGAAGCAAATTCCGTTTAGAGGCCATTTTTTGAAAAACGACCTTAAACCCCACAAGGCTAGAGATGAACGATAAACCAACCTTGCTGGTCCTGGCGGCTGGCATGGCTACCCGCTACGGGAGCCTGAAACAACTGGAGGCTTTCGGCCCCAACGGCGAGACCATCATTGAGTACTCCATTTACGATGCCATCAAAGCCGGTTTCGGGAAGGTGGTGTTCATTATCCGGCAGTCCATTGAAAAGGAGTTCCGGGCCGCCATGCAGGATAAGTTCAGCCAGACCGTGGAAGTGGATTTCGTGCTGCAGGAACTGGACCTCCTGCCCGATGGCTTCACCGTGCCGGAGAACCGGGTGAAGCCCTGGGGAACGGCGCATGCCGTGTGGGTGGCGAGTTCTAAACTCACAGGGCCTTTCGCGGTCATCAACGGCGACGATTTTTACGGCTACGAGTCTTTCAGGATTATGGCCGATTTCCTGAAAACGGGCCAGAAATGCGGCCTGGTGGGGTATCTGCTGGCCAACACTCTGTCTGAGCACGGGGCGGTTTCCCGAGGCATCTGCGAGGTGGATGCGGGCGGCAACCTGATCAGCATCACGGAACAGACGCACATTGAACGGACGGCCAACGGTATCATGGCAATTACCCCTACCCAGGAGCAGGTTCCGCTGGCCCAAGACCAGATGGTTTCCATGAACCTGATGGGTTTTTCCCCTGACCTGCTGCCCTACTTTGAGCAATACCTGAAGGAATTCCTCCAGCAGAGTGCCCAGAACCCCAAAGCGGAGTTCTTCCTGCCTCTGGTGCTGGATAAATTGGTGAAAGACGGCGTCACCCGCGTGAAGCTTTTGCCCACCCCCGAGAAATGGTTCGGGGTGACGTACCCGGAGGACAAGCCGGTAGCCGTAGAGGCGCTTCGGGAGTTGGTGAGGGCAGGTGTGTACCCAGAGAATCTTTGGGCCAGGAATACAGAAACGATCAGATAAGATGACAAATTCAACAGCGCCGGCCGGACAATTGTCCCCCATACTCTCGCAATTCAGCATAAAAGGCGGTGTGGCGCAGGTGGTGCCGCATGGCTCCGGTCACATCCATGACACCTACCACGTCATGAACTCCCAGCCGGGCAGCCCAGATTACCTGCTGCAGCGCGTGAACCACCATGTCTTCAAGAACGTGCCCGCCCTCATGGACAATATCCAGGTGGTGACCACGCACCTGCGCCAAAAGCTAGAGAATACGCCGGGCGCACAGCCCCAGAAAGAGGTACTGACGCTTATCCCAACGGTCCACCAGAAATGGTTCTACCATGACGCGGAGGGCAACTACTGGCGCATGTATTATTTCCTGGATGAAACTCTGGGTTATGATATGGTGACTTCCCCAGCGCAGGCCTACGAAGGCGGCAAAGCCTTTGGGAAGTTCCAGGCCCTACTGGCCGATCTGCCCGTGGAACTCCTGCATGACACCATACCCGATTTCCATAACGTGGTGAACCGTCTGCGGCTGTTCAGGGAAACTGTGGCCGCCGATCCGGTAGGGAGGGTAGCGGAAGTGGAAGCGGAGATTGCGTTTGTAGAGGAGCGAGCCGAGGCCATGAGCACCATTTACCACATGGGCCAGCGGGGAGAACTGCCGCTGCGCATTACCCACAATGACACCAAGTTCAACAACGTGCTCCTGGACAAAGACGGCAAGGCGCAGTGCGTCATCGATCTGGATACCGTCATGCCCGGGTACGTGGCCTACGATTTTGGGGATGCTATCCGGACCACCGTCAACACCGCGCCCGAAGACGAGCCGCAATTGGAGAAGATTCAGGTGAACCTTGCCCTTTTTGAGGCCTTTGCCAAAGGCTTTCTGGAGGAGACTAGCAACGCCCTTTCTGACCATGAAATCGCCTCCCTCTTGCACGGGGTGCTGTTGCTGCCTTTCATCATGGGCTTGCGCTTCCTCACCGATTACATAGACGGCGACCATTATTACAAGATCCATTTCCCAGTGCATAACCTGCAGCGATGCCGGGCGCAGTTTCAGTTGGTGAAGCAAGTGGAGTCGCTGCAGTCGGCGCTGCAAGGCATTTTAGAGAAAGTAGTGCAGGAAACCCGCCTTGCCGAAGTCACCACCAAAGCCTGAAGCCCTTATGAAGCAATTAGACGTGCCGCTATTGTTCCGGTTAGACCGGGAATCTCCTTTGGAGGAAGTCTCAGAACAACTGGACCAGCTGGAGAAGCATGCCATTAATACTGCGCCCTGGCCCGATTACCCCTATAAACCATCGGTGTCTTTCGCGGTGGCCCATAGCAACGACTGCTTTTTTGTGAAGTTCTACGTGGAGGAGGACGCCATCAGGGCGGTGTTCCGCAAAACCAACGACCCCGTGTACCGCGACAGCTGCGTGGAGCTGTTCATCGCCTTCAATGACGAGAGAGCCTATTACAACTTGGAATTCAACAGCCTAGGTTCCTGCCTCATGGCCTATGGGGCCGGCAAGGAAAACCGCCGGTTCCTTTCCGAGGCCGTCATCAGGGAAATAAAACGCTACGCGCAGCTCTCAGTGGGAGAGCTGCCCAATGCTGCCGTGAAGTGGGAATTGACGCTGGTGATACCGGTGGAGGTTTTCTGCTTCCATGGGTTTACTTCTTTAAACGAGCAGACCTGTAAAGTGAACTTCTACAAGTGTGGCGATGACTTGCCCAAGCCCCATTACCTGACCTGGAACACCATTAAGGCTGCCTCGCCCAACTTCCACCTGCCCGAGTACTTCGGGGAACTGCAGTTTCTGTAGGCACCTATGGAGAAACTGGTCCTTGAGCAGGCGAGATGCTCACTCATTTTTAACCTGATTTTGAGTAAACAGCCCTAAGATCCTGAGGCCGCCCAAAACGGATTTAACCTTTCCTCGGGCGCCTTGGGTGCCCTGATTTTCTCTGAACGAAGCTTAGCTCTTTAACCCCATAAAGCAACATCTATGAGTAATGATAGGAGAGATTTCCTTAAGCTGGCTGGTTTGGCCGGCGTTGGCCTGGTGAGTTCCGGTTTCATCAGTGGCTGTGCTTCCACGGCCGGGGCACTTTCCCAGATCCAAAGCCAAGCTAAGAAACCCCATCGGCAGCTTTTCAATATGAGCGGGTACGCCGCGCCCAGAATGGACAAAGTGCGGGTGGGCTACATTGGGTTGGGCATGCGCGGACCGGCCTCGGTGGTACGCATGAACCACATTGAAGGCGTGGAGATCAATGCCCTCTGTGACATCCGTCCGGAGCGGATTTCCGCCGTTCAGAAGAAACTGGAAGGCTCCATCCACAAACCTGTGACCTATTCTGGCAAGGAAGATGCCTGGAAAGAACTGTGTAACCGCGACGATATTGATCTGGTATACATCGCCACGCCCTGGCACCTGCACACGCCCATGGCCGTTTACGCCATGGAACACGGCAAACACGTGGCTGTGGAAGTGCCCGCCGCTAAGACCCTAGAGGAGTGCTGGCAACTGGTGGAGACCTCTGAGCGCACAAAGAAACACTGCATGATGCTGGAGAACTGCTGCTATGACTTCTTCGAGATGCTCACCTTGAACATGGCCCGGCAGGGATTCTTCGGGGAGCTGGTACACGGCGAGGGCGCCTACATCCACAACCTCATTGATCTGAACTTCGCTAAAACCAGCGATACCGAGGAGGCTTATTATAACATGTGGCGCCTGAGGGAAAACGGCCGCAACGGCAGCCTTTACCCAACCCACGGCCTAGGTCCCATCTGTCAGGTCATGGATATAAATCGCGGCGACCAAATGGATTACCTCACTTCCGTGTCCTCCAATGATTTCAGCATGGGCCCTAAAGCGAAGGAGTTGGCCGCCAAAGATAGTTTCTTCCAGGAGTTCGCGAAGATGAATTTCCGGGGCAACATGAACACCACCACCATCAGGACCAAACGCGGCCGTACCATCATGATCCAGCACGATGTGTCCTCTATGCGCCCATACTCCCGCATCCATCTGGTGAGCGGCACCAAAGGCATCGCCCAGAAATGGCCTGACCCCGCCCGCATCGCTTCCAGCCACGAAGATTGGCTCTCCCCGGAACAGTTCAAGAAAGTGGAAGAACAGTACACACCTCCGCTCATCAAGAAACTGGGTGAGATGGCCAAAAAGATTGGCGGCCACGGCGGCATGGACTTCCTGATGGAATGGCGTTTAGTAGATTGCCTCCGCAACGGCCTGCCACTGGACCAAGATGTTTACGATGCCGCCCTTTGGAGCTCCGTCGCGCCGCTGAGCGAATGGTCCGTAGCCAACCGCTCCAACTCCATCGACGTGCCTGATTTCACCGTTGGCGCCTGGCAGAAAAACAAACCGGTGGAATTAACCCTGCAGGGTGGCGGAACCACGAATGTGAGAGCTTAGCAAATACCATCTGGTAAAAAATCCCAGTTCCGTTTCAAGGATGCTTTTAGAAAATCATCCTTGAAACGGAACTGGGATTTTTGTTGATCGTGAACTCTAAAATTGAAGAGTACTTTTCTATTCAGCCAACTGCGCCTACCATTGTGGATTCTCCCCTTGAGGGGAGCGGAGAGGGGTGTTTACACCTGCCGATCCATGCATTGTTGATCGTCTTTTGGTACTTCATTGGAGGGTATAAGGCTTGATTTTTACAGCGTGAATGCGTGCTCTCCTGCGTAAACACCCCTCTTTATCTCCCCTCAAGGGGAGAATCTGCTTTTAGCGGGCGCAGTTGGAAAGAGGGAAGCATTATTGCCATCGGAAGGTGTCAAGGATCACTTCCTGGGAATCTGAATCAACAAGCACTTATAAAACTACATAAAACGTTTGGGGCCTGTTTTGTGGAAAACAGGCCCCAAACGTTTTAGTTAAAAGGAGAAGGCTAATTCACCTTGATGGTGTGGTTCAAACGGTTGAAGCCGGTGGTCTCTTCCCAGACATCGTTGTTGGCGAGCCGGATGCTGTATTCCGGGCGTTTGGAGAGGCTTTCGTAGGAATCCGGGAAGTTGAGCAGCACGTCATACTCGCCTTTAGCTAAGGAAGCAGGAAGGGTCAGTTCCTGGGAGACAGTGACCTGGCCGGGAAACCATTTCCGGATTTCGGTGGTGAGGGGCAGAACATGCAGTTGACCGGACTTTTTGTTCCGGAGGACCAGTTGTACCGGGCGCGGGTTGTAAGGGGAGGCGAAGCCGGTGTTCTCCAGGTTCAACGCGATGGACAGGGCTTTCCCTTTCTTGACTTTCACGGGCAAGGTGGCTGATCTCAGGGTGAACCTATAGCCTAGCCGGCGTTTGATGTTGTCCATGCAGCCGCCGGTGACCCAGTCATTGTTCACCTGGTTGTTGTAGGAGCTGTTGAGGTAGCTGTAGTGCATGGCGGCCATTTCCTGCTCGGCGTGTCCGGCGGGGGCGCAGTCGTTCTGCGGGCTGAAGGCATTGTCGCAGGTTTCACCACCCACGGCTACGTACTTGCTCTCGGCCTCAAAGTATTTGCGCATGACTTCATTGGCCGGGCCCCGCTTGGTGGAAGAGTTGCCGTAGTCAGCAAAGGTGCCGTAATCGTCTTCACTGGCCAGGAAACAATCATTGTGCAGCCCTACGCGGGCGCGGTCCTCGTGGGTGAAGGCTTCCTGCTCAGAGGTGGGGCTAGAGGTTACCGGCGCTTGAGGGCCGTAGACAAACCGCTGCTTCATCTGGGGCGTTCTCACCTGCACCATCCGGTTTTTGGGCAATGCGTTTAGGAGGGCTTTGGTCACTTCATTGCGGTTGAGCCAGCTGCTGTCATTGATGACGCCTTGGCCGTTGTTGGAAGCGTCCCCGAAATAATCGGTGAAGTAGTTCTCGCCCCAGATGCCAATGAAACCCTGCTGCATGACGGCAATCACATCGGCGTTCTCCTGGAGAATGGGCTTTAGCTGCGAGATGTGTTGCAGGACGATGGGCTTGGAAGCATCGCCGTAGGGCGGACAAATCTTGTAGTCATCTTTGCAGTCGCCGGCTTTGGTGTCATTAGTGTAGGCAAACCGCAAAATCATTTTAAGGCCGGCTTTCCGGGTGGCGTCCATATCCCGTCGGATCAACTGCAGAAATTCTTCGCTGATGGGCTTGGTCTTGAAATCTGAGAGTAGGTAGCCGCGGTACAACAATGTTACTCTAGCCGAGTACTTGGCGCTGGGCGTGATGTTCTGATTGGCCGGCAAGTTTCTTAGTTTGGTCAGTTCCTCGGCAGATAAAGAGCCTGGCTTTCCACCGGAGGCCAGGTAAAAGCCCCGTTCCGGATTAGCGAAATCCTCGGTACTCTCTGTATAGGTAATTTTGGTCTGGGCCTGGCCGAAAGTCGCAATAAACAGCTGCGCGAGGAGAAGGCCCAAAATACAACTGGTTTTCCGGATAGGAAGGATCGTTTGTTTGTTTGGCATGAAGTAGGGGAGACTGGGTGGAACGGATAGAGGCGCTGAAACAGTAACTCAATTTTTTGTTCTGGTCCAATGGAAGCAAATAAGTGTTGAATTACTTCAAAGTGTTTGGGGCCTGTTTTCCGCAAAACAGGCCCCAAACACTGGAGGTCTACAGTTCTATGGTGGCGAACTTGGAGGTAGGCTGCTTGTTGTAAGGCAGGTTACCGATCTCGGCCCAGCCTGCGGTGCTCTCCACAATGGCGAAGTTGACGAATTTTTTCATGTTGCCCAGGCCTTCGCGCTTGACGGCGAACTCCAGTACTTTCTTGCCACCCACGGTTTTCATGGCCGAGAACTGCACGGCCTGGCCAAAGGAGGCTACTTCGTTCCAGGCCCAGTCATTGCCAGGCCCCACGTGGGCAAACATGCTGCCTGCCGACTCTGCCGGAGTGCCCGGATTGTAATTGCCTTCCAGAAGGAAATCGGCGCCGGAGCCGGCAGGATACATCCAGGATTTCAAGCCGGTTTCGGGGTTGTTGTCAGCATCAAGGTACAGGTCTATCACGGCCAGGTTGAAGTCCTGGGTGCCTTCCAGGTAGAAGTTCAGGGCGCCGGCGGAGGCGAAGGTTTTCACGGCCAGCAGCGTACCGCCGGTGCCTTCGTCATTGGTGTGGGTGTAGGGAACGTGCTCCCAATCGGTGAAATCGCCGTCTATTTTAATATTCGGCCCTAAAACGTACACCGAGTCCTGGAAGGTGCTGGTCTCGCCGTTGTTTTTAACGGTCAAAGTCACCAGGTAGTCGCCTTTCTTGCCGTAAACGTGCGTGGGGTTTGACTGGGTAGAGGTCTCACTGTCATCCCCGAAATCCCAGAGATATTCAGCGGCGTTCTGGGAGAAATCGGTGAAATTGACCACGAAACCATCGGTTACGTAGCTGAAGACGGCCTTGGTGCCGGAACCTTCATCGTCTTCCTCGCAGGAAAAGGTGGCCACCAGCAGGAAGCTTAAGCCAAAGAAAAGTAAGAGTTTGTTTTTCATGTCTCTGGAGCTTTAAGTAAGTTCTGTTCTGCGCAGGGGTTAGTTCCCTACTTTCAATTGGTGTTTCAAGCTATTCAGGCCGGAATCCGGAACCCAGACATCGGTATTGGCTAGTCTCACGCTGTATTCCGGACGGTCTTTCAGGGCATCCGCCTTATCCGTGATCTTGAGGAACAGGTCATAGTCGCCGGCCGGAATACCCGTCAGGCTCACATTTTGGTTCATCTTGTAGGTAGTGCCGGGTTTTACTTCGCGAAGGTCCACAGGCACCGGTACCTGATGAAGCGCGCCCGAGGCTTTGTTTATGAGCACCAGCCAGGTGTTCTTCTGGCTATAGAGCGGGGCGTATCCTTTGTTTGTGAGGTTAATTTCTAGTTTGTAGGCTTGGTTGGTGCCCACCTGGGCCGCCAAAGTGGCATCTACCAGGGCCAGCCGGTAACCCAGATTGCGCTGGAATTCATCAAAACAGCCCGAATTCCGCCACGCGTTGAGGGTGGGTTGGTAATAGTCCAGGTTCAGGTAAGTCCATTTCAGAAGCTGCATCTCGGTGCGGCCTTCGGTGCAGTTAGGGTTGTAGCCGGCCTGCGGAGGGCAGGTTTCGCCTCCGGTGGGCACGTACAAAGCCTCGTTGCTGATGTAGGTTTTCTCCGTCTGGATGTTGGTGTAGGTGCCGTAGTTTGTGCCACCAGACATAAAGCAGTCGTTGTGATGGCCCACCCGGGCAATCTTCTCAGTTGTGTAAGCCACCTCTTTGCTCAAAGGGTTGGTGGTCCCGAAGATCTGCTGTTTTTTGGCCGGGGTCCTTACTTGCACCATCAATGCGGTGGGCAGCACATCCAGTAACTTGAAGAGGACCTTTTTTTCGTTTTCGGTGGTGTTCAGGCCATTGGTGGAGTTGTGCCACTCGCCCCAGGGACCTATGAAACCCGCCTGTACAAACGCAATCACGTCTTTGTTGGCCTCAAACGCGGGTTTCAGCTGGTCCAGGTGCTGTTCAATGGTGGCCAATGGGGCATCTGTGCCGTTCATCTGGTCTGTGTAGGCAAACCGAAGCACGCACTTCAACCCGGCTTGCCTGATCAGGTTCATATCGGTTTGGATCAAAGAGAGCTGGGCTGGACTGAGCGGGGCGGCTTTGAACTTCTCCAGGTAATAGACCCTTTGGATGAGCGTGATGTGGTTGTTTCTGAGAGAACTGAGCGTGCTGGAGTTCAGCGGATTGCCTTCGGCGTAAACCGGGAACAGCCGCATGAAGCCCCGTTCTGGGTTGGAGAAAATCTCATTAGACAGGGCATAGGTGAGATTAGGCTTTACCTCGGGCTCCGGCCCCGGTTCCTCGCCGCTACCTGAGCAGGCGGAGATACAGGTGAGCAACAGGTTCAGGATGATGACGGTAAGCAGCTTTCCTTTCATTGGAGGCAATTCTCTCGGTTGAAACTTGTAGTGATGGTAGGTTACTTCTTACATGCGGTGGAGGATTTCCGGCAAAAGGAAACCCTGTTGGCGGGAGCAGCAACCAATTATTTGCCGCTCCCGCCGGAGCTATTAGAAGTAGCCAGGGTTCTGGATGAATTTCCCTTTTCCTTCGCTCACAGTTCTGAGAGAGAAGGGATAGAGAGCTTTGTTTTCATCTGTATAGGTTGAGCCTTTCACCTCCCGGGCCCGCTCCACGAACTTGCCGTGGCGGATAAGATCAGAGCGGTACTGGCCGTTTTCGCACCAGTATTCGTGGCTTCTCTCGGTAAGGATAAGATCATTGAAAGCGGCCAAGGAGCTGTAGTCGGCCAGGTTTTTGTCTTGCAGATCGGCTCTTCTCCGGATGACGTTCACCAGCTCCATGGCCTCAGCAGAAGGAGTTCCAGCGGCATTGGCCAGGGCCTCGGCTTTAGACAAGAGCACATCCGCGTAGCGGTAGACGATGATATCCACGGTAGTAAGGGCGGTGGTTCTGGCGTTGTCTGGGTTAATCTTCAGCGGGATAGGGCCCATGTTCATGACCGTACCTGGGTTGGCGCGGTTATAGGTGTTGCCATCGGTGCCGGTGTACTCGGAAATCAGCATGGTTTTACGCTCATCGCCTTCCTCAAAGGTGTCATAGAACCACCAGGTGCTCTGGATGGTGCCCCAGCCGCCTTTTACCGGGTAGTTGGAGGGCAGTACCATCAGTTGCCACTGGTTTTCGCTAGTGCCTTCGTAATCGCAGGGAATGGCCCAGATCACTTCCTTGCTGTTTTTGGCGCCTTCCAGATCCCACATGCTCTCGTAATCCTGAGTAAGGGTGTAGTAGCCGTAATTGATGATCTCATTGGATAACTCTACCACCTTGCTCCAGTTTTTCTCGTGCAGGTTCAGGCGTATTTGCACCATTTTTGCCAAACCCTTGCTAAAACGGCCGTACTCGGCTTGGGCCGGGTGGGGCAGGTCTTCGGCGGCGGCTACCAGGTCGGCTTCAATGAAGGCTACGGTTTCCTGGTGTGACAAACGGGCCAATGGGGTTTCTGTCAATGGGCTTTGCAGTACCTCCAGCGGCGCAATCACCAACGGACCGTACATGTCAAAAAGCTCGTAGGCCAACAAGCCCCTGGCAGCCCGGATTTCAGCAATCGCTTTTTTCTTCACCGACTCGCTCACCTGGGCCTTGCTGATCAGATCAATGGTCAAGGTCATCAGACTGATTTTGTTGTAGAAGAGATCGTAGAAGCGGGTAATACCTTCGTCGGTGGGTTTGTAGTTGTGGAGGGAGGCCAACATCTGCGAGCCGAAGTTTCCGTTGAGGATCTCAGTGGTGGCGTCGTTGATGAACATGATGCCGTTCTCTGAGGTGGTATGGATACCGTTGCCCCAGGAGCCCCGCAAGGGATAATAGCAGGCCATCACCATGGCTTCCACGTCAGCCTCAGACTGCGGGAAAATGCTGGGGTTTATCTCAGAATAATCAATGGACTCTAGATCATCTGTGCAACTGCCCAGCAGGAGGAGAAATGCAAGAGACAGGAATACTTTGCGCATGGTCTTATATGTTAAGTGATGCAGGTTCATTAGAAAGTCAGGTTGATACCGGTGGTGAAGGTTTTCACGTTAGGGTAAGCCGCGGTGTAGGCATCGGTCTCTGGGTCTACGCCGTCATAAGGCGTGATCACGAACAGGTTCTGCGCCGCCACGTGGATAGAGGCTCTGGAGAATACTTTTCCGGTCCATTTAGAGGGCAGGGTGTAGGCCAGCGATACGTTCTGTAACCGGATAAACCAGGCGTCTTGCAGGAAGAAATCACCTACGCCGTAAGGAGACCAGCCATAGAAAGAACTAGGTTGGGTAGTGGATGGATTCTCCGGAGTCCAACGGTTTTTCACGCTGCTCAAGGCGTTGTACCCGAAGGTGTAAACGCCGTCTGCGCTTACGCCATAGGTAGTGAAGTTAGGGTCGGCCATTTTGCGGCCGAACATGCCGTTGAAATCAAAGTTCAGGCTGAATCCTTTGTAGGTGAAGATGTTGGTCATGCCCACAATCAGGCTGGGGTCTGAGGTGCCGAGCAGCTTGGTGTCTGCATCGTCAATTCTGCCGTCTGGTGCCCCGGTGCGCAGGAAACGGCCGTTCTCATCCACCACCGGGTTGCCGTTGGCATCGCGCACATACCCGTCAATGTCCTTAATTTTGATCATGCCAGGCTTCAACTCCGGCTGGGAAGGCACCTCTTCGCCCACCTGCATGATGCCGTCTGATAACCGGGCGTAAATGGCTCGGATGGGGTCATCGGCGCTCTCATACACGGCAGGTTTCCAGTCTGGTGTTCTTTCTTTCCAGTTGTTTTTGAATTTGGAGAAGGTGAAGATAGATCTCCACTCAAAGTCATTGCGCTGAAAATTGCGGGTGCTCACGGTCAGTTCAAAGCCTTTGCTCTGCGTCTCGCCAACGTTAGCCATCACGGTGTTGATAGGATGGTAGGAGTTGATAGGTTTGGCGAAAAGCAGGTCTGAGATAACCCGGTTGTACACTTCCAGGGAACCGTCTATGCGGCCATTGAAGAGCGAGAAATCCAAGCCGAAGTTGGCCTCTGTGGTGGTTTCCCATTTCAGGTCTGGGTTCTCCAATCTGGAAAGGGATACCCCAATCAACTGGGCGTCTTCACCTGATAACCAGGCAGGGTAGGCGTAATACGCGGCAAAGGCGTTGCTGCCTATGGAGGCATTCCCGGTTTGGCCGTAGCTGGCTCTGAGTTTGAACTGCGAAACCACATTGGCCAGGCTGCCGAAGAAAGGCTCTTCGGCCACGTTCCAACCCACCGCTACCGATGGGAAGGTACCCCATTTGTTGTTCCGGGCAAACACGCTGGCCCCATCTGTCCTTACGGTTAGGGTAAGCAGGTAGCGGTCTTTTAACGTGTAGTTCAGTCTTCCAAAGTAAGAAGCCAAAACGTTTTCTGAGCGGGAAGAACCAACGGTTTTAGTGCTGGTTCCGGCACCCAGGTTATTCCAGAGGAAAGCGTCTGAGATGAAGTTGGTGTTGCCTACGTTGTTGTAATCATTGTAGAAGTTCTGCTGGGAAACCCCTGCCAGTAAGGTGATTCGGTGGTCTGTGGCAAAAGTTTTGGCGTAGGAAGCTGTGGCCTCCATCAAGTACTCGTTCTTGTCGATCTCGGCGATAGAAGCCCGCCCGAACTCAAGCGCGCCATGGATGGTGGTTTTGGGAAGGTAATTCCAGCGCTTGGTAAGGCCCCGGTCCATGCCGCCTTTTAACCGAATTGTAAGGTCTGGGATAGGGATGATGTCTACGAAGGAATTGAGCAACATGCGCTCAATGCGGCCCTCGTCTGAAATGGTGAGCAGAGAATAAGGGTTGGGCTGCAGAGCCAGGAGCGGGTTTATTGGGTAATTGCCGTTCTCGTCAATGGGTTTGATGTGAGGCCCCATCTGCATGGCCGCCCTGATGATTCCGGAGTTCTCGTATTGGTCGCCGCCCAACTGGCTGTTGTCATTGTTGATACGGCTGGCAGTCAGGTTCAGGCCAAACTTGATGTACTTGTTTACGTCCTGGTCTACGTTGGCTCTCACCGTGAAGCGCTCAATGCCTGAGTTCTTAATGACCCCGTTGTGCTTGTAGTAGTTGCCAGACAGCAGGAACCGGGTAGACTCTGTACCTCCGGTTAAGGAGAGGTTGTGCTGCTGGACTGATCCGTCACGGGTAACCAGACCTATCCAGTCGGTGCCTCTTCCTACATTGTTGATGGCGTTTTGGGTGTATAATCGGCGAAATGGCCCATTAACAGGATCTGCCTGCGCTTCTTCCAGGGTTCTGGTGCCGTAAGGGATCACGTTGTTGTCAAAGTTCCAGCGCTCCCAGGCGGCCTCATTACGCACCTGCATCCACTCGTTCAGGGGCAGCACCTCAAAAGGATTGTTGTATTGCTGAAGGGAAAAGGTGTTGGAGTACTGAACCTCGGCTTTGCCGGATTTTCCGCGTTTGGTGGTGATGAGGATAACCCCATTGGCTGCCCGGGCCCCATAGATTGAGGTGGCGCTGGCGTCTTTCAATACCTCCACCGACTCAATATCATTGGGGTTGAAGGAGTTCAGGATGCTTTGGGTACCGGCCTGGTAGCGTCCGCCGCTGCCAGGTTGCTGCAGGTCTGAGATAGGGAAACCGTCTACCACAATCAATGGGGCGTTACTGGCGTTGATGGAACCGGCTCCCCTGATGAGAATGTCCAATCCGCCGCCAGGCTGGGCACTGTTTTCCCGGATCATCAGACCAGCGGCCTTGCCTTTGAGCATGTGCCCGATGGAGGCGGCCCCGGAGTTCACCACCAGGTCCTCGGCTTTCACTGAGCTGATGGCACCCGTTAAATCCCTTTTCTTCTGGGTGCCGTAGCCTACCACCACTACCTCATCCAGGGCTTTGCGGTCCTGGGCCATCTGTATGTTCAGGGTGGATTGGTTTTGTACTGCTACTTCCTGCGAGAGAAGCCCTATGAAAGAGAAAACCAGCGTGGCTCCCTGGTCGGGTACTTGAATGCTGTAGGTACCGTTTGGGTCAGTGGTGGTACCGGTAGTGGTACCTTTTACCACTACGCTAACCCCGGCCAAGGCCTGGCCGTCTTCTTTGGCCGTTACGGTTCCTGTCACGGTCCGCCCCTGGGCCATTACCTGCAAAACAGGCAGCAGCATCAGGAACGTTAGCTTCAAAAATCTTTGTACCATTTTTTTCATGTAATTACATTTTATGGGTGAGATAGGATCAACTAAAAGAGCAATAAGGAATGGGTGGGGGTGATGGGCTGCGGAACCAGTGTTTGATACCAAGTCAATCAACCTGATCTGTTTCGGTTTTCAGGTTTGCGGGAAATGCAAAGGGGCGTAGGTACTTTCAAGTCCCGTGTTTTAACCCTGTTAAGGGTTTCCTGGGCTATGAAGAGAGAGACAAAGGTTTGTAGTTCGGTTCCATAAAGGCTTGCTGTTTGGTATAGGTCAGTTCTGTTATATGCGCAGGGAATAATTCAGATCAATGGTCAACCGCCGTTGAATGGCTGTTGATACCTGTCTCAGGAATCCAGTAAAGAAGCCGTGCCACCCATAGGGCTCAGCTTTGAAACCGTCTTTTCCATCTCCAAACCAGCCGTTCTGAAATTTGCTGCGCCATGGGTTTAAAGGAGAACACATGAACTGGGCAGCTACCTCTTATTTATGGAGATTTTCTTGTCTCGGTGTTTTAAACATAGCTACTATAATTTAGATAAGCAAGCCCTTTAAGGTAAAATGTGTACGAAAACGCAGAGTTTTATCATATATGTGCTCGTACACATGAAATAAAGGTAAAAAGCTTGCTTTGTAATTTTAATTTATCAATTTGATGTAAAATTGCCCAGAGGCAAGGAGGTTCAAGTAGGGTGAACTTGGCAGATACAGGTAATCCTTTTTGTTCATAAGCGTTCAGGCGCTTGGCTAGATGATGAGAGCGACCTTAAAGAATCATAAGGCAGGAGGAGGGCATTACTCTTTCATGATAACTAATTGAAGAATTATCACCAATAAGCGCTCGGAAAAGGCGGCCCTATGAAAACAAGCAACCGACTCCTCTCCCTGGACTTTATGCGTGGTGTAATCATGCTCTTGCTGGCTGCGGAAAGCACCTTATTATATGCGCGGCTCGCAGGGGTAACCACAGAAGGAGGAGTGGCCGGTGATTTGGTGCAGCAGTTCTTTCACGTACCCTGGCGCGGGCTCCATTTCTGGGACTTAGTACAACCGGCTTTCATGACCATTGCCGGTACCTCGTTGTACTTCTCCACTCAGAACCGGTTGCAGAAGGGCGATGCCCAGGCCACCATCACCGGCCATGTCTTAAAAAGAAGCCTTAAGCTGTTATTCTTTGGGGTGGTACTCCATTGCGTGTACGCGGGCAAATTGGTCTGGGAACTGTGGAATGTGCTCTCGCAATTATCGGTAACATTGCTGGTGGCCTATTTCCTCCTGCCCTTTAAAGCCCGGACCCAATTTTTGGTGTCTCTATTATGTATAGGCCTCACCGAGGTACTGTACCGCTATGCCAACATTCTGGGGTTTGACCAGCCTTTTACCCCAGACAAGAATTTCGGGTCCTGGATGGACCTGCAGTTGATGGGAAAACTGAACAGCGACCACTGGATTGCCATGAACTTCCTGCCCTCGGCAGCCCATACCATCTGGGGCGCCTTGGCAGGGCAAGTGCTGGCTTCCAACAGAACAGCGCAGGCTAAACTCAGAGTTTTTCTGGTGGCGGGGTTCATTGGAGTTGCCGTGGGGCATTTGCTGGATATAGCCGGGGTAGATCCTATTATAAAGAGAACCTGCACCGCTTCTTTTATCCTGGCTTCTGGTGGCTGGGTGTTCCTGATCCTGGCTTTCTGCTATTGGTTTATTGACGTGAAGAGAACCGGCCCCTGGGTTCTGTTTTTCACGCTGGTGGGCATGAATCCCATCTTCATCTATCTGTTTTTTGAAACCGTGGGCTTACAGTGGCTCAACAGTACCGTAGCTATCTTCACCAACGGACTTACTGATTGGATTCAAATACCTGCAGGTTTCCAGGCTGTTCTTGCGTCTTTGGTGACGTTAGCCTGTGAATGGGCCATCTGTTACTGGCTATACCAAAGGCGCATCTTCTTCAGGCTGTAAAAAAGTAATGAATGGACCGCAACTGGTTTACCGAAGCCGTGGGTGTCTAGATAAAGGAAGCGAGTCAGTGGTTATTAGTATATTTGGCCGAACGGGGGTATTTCAAGGTATTAGAAAGTAAGGTTTTCTGCTTGTTACACTCTTATGCATGCTTCTTTAAGGCTGTATAAACATTTGAATCAAAGCAAATCGAAGTAATTTATTCCAGGCTACCAGATTTTGGATTGATGGTAAAGAAAGGCATTGTACGGATCAAGGATATTGCGGAGAAAGCGGGAGTTTCTACCGGCACGGTAGACCGGGTGCTGCATGACAGGGGGCGGGTGGCCGAGGAGGTGCGCCAGAAAGTGCTGGAGATTGCGCAGGAACTCAATTACCAACCCAATATGCTGGCTCGTACCCTGGTAAACAACCGTGTGTACGAGATAGCGGCGCTCATCCCTGATCCGGCGCAGGATATCTACTGGCAAGCACCCAAAATTGGCA
This sequence comes from Rufibacter roseolus, assembly GCF_017916365.1. Taxonomy (GTDB): domain Bacteria; phylum Bacteroidota; class Bacteroidia; order Cytophagales; family Hymenobacteraceae; genus Nibribacter; species Nibribacter roseolus. The sequence goes on along the minus strand of NZ_JAFMSU010000003.1, from coordinate 995,963 downwards.
TTGAGAAAGCCCAAAATGAATTGGCGCAATTTGGTGTGCGGGTAACACAATTCATCTTTGATCCTTATGATGCCGGGTCCTTCAAGGAGAGGGCAGGGGAAGTGGTAGCTATGGGACCCGATGCCATTCTGGTGGCGCCTATTTTCTACCGCGAGTCCCTGACGTTCTTCAAAAAATGGAAAGCCCTGGAAATTCCGTTTGCGTTGTTCAATACCCACATCCCCGACTATGAACCGCTCATCTACATTGGGCAGGACTCGTACCAGAGCGGGTATCTGGCCGCGAAGCTGCTGCACTACGGCCATCCGCAGGGCGCCACTTTTTTGGTGGCCCATATTGACGTGGACCTGTCCAACTCCTCGCACCTGGTAAACAAAGAGCAGGGGTTTTTCGATTATTTTAGCCAAATCAGCCCAAAAACGCCGTACTCCCTGTTACACGCTGATCTGCACAACTCCTCCTCGGCGGCCTTCCATGAGCAGCTGGATAAATTGTTGCAGGATAATCCCGGGATCAGGGGCATCTTCGTGACCAATTCCAAAGCGCATACCGTGGCCAACTACCTACAGATGCGGAGCATCACCCATATTAAGCTGGTGGGCTATGACCTCATGGAGCGGAACCTGCATTTCCTGAACAAAGGCCTCATTGAGTTCCTCATAAACCAGAACCCCAAAGGCCAGGGCTACTGGGGCATCTACGGACTCGCCGACCAGCTGGTGTTCAAGAAAAAAGTGAACCCCATCAAGTACCTGCCCCTGGACATCATCACCAAAGAGAACCTACACTATTATATAGAGGCAGATCTATAACCTCTCCGTTTGTAGGTACTGCTGATTTCTGTTTCGGGCCTGTTTCTCTTAAAACAGGCCCGAAATACCCGTTTCCCCTTCAGCCTTTCGCATCATTTTCCCTCTTTTTGTAATTTCTTTTTACTGGATGAATTGGCGTAGATTCTTGCCTTCAAAGCTTGAATAAGGGCAAGGTATGAAATGCATTCTCCAAAAAAGAAGAAAGAACCTCTGAAATCTAGATAGAATTTTCTCATTAAGGAAAATTTGAATATTACTGTTCTTCTTTGCGGAAAATGCCGGTCTTTGTTTCTTGGGCTGTGATTCTTAAATTGTTTTCCATAAAATTTTAGGAAGTAAATAGTTTAAGAATCCATGCAAACCTTGATGCCCCTGATGTTTGCCTCCCTGGTGGGAATGGGCCACGCCTTTGAGGCAGACCACCTCATTGCGGTGGGCAACATTGTCTCCAAGCGCGACAGCTGGCTCTTGGCCATGAAAGACGGCTTGTTCTGGGGCCTGGGCCATACCACCACCATTGTGCTGCTGGGCTCCCTTATCATCCTGAGCCAGGTTATTTTCCTGCACTCCACCAACTATGAAGCCGGTTTCGGGTATTTCGAGGCCGGAGTTGGGCTGATGCTGGTGATCATGGGCATCAGCCGACTGACGAACAAGCAGAACTTCTCCCGATCCAGAACCCCGCGCTACCAACACAGCTACGCGTACACTGTGGGTCTGATCCACGGCCTGGCCGGAAGCGGAGCCTTGGTGATTTCCATTATGGGCAAGATTGAGAATCCATGGTTGGGCGTGGCCTATTTGGTTATGTTTGGGCTGGGCTCCATCCTGGGCATGTTTGTGGCTGCCGGACTGGTGAACATCCCCTTCACCCAGCGCATGAAAATAGGCCGAAGCGTACGGATGGGTATGGTGGTGGTTTCCTCGGTGCTGTGCGTGGCCTACGGCGGCTGGATGATGTACGAAAACCTGATCCAGTAACCCGATGGCCGTTTTCTTCCCTTTTTTTAATTCTACCCCATAAATGAAGCCTACCGTCAGCATAGAATATTGCCCCAAATGCGGCTGGATGCTGCGTGCCGCCTACATGGCCCAGGAACTGCTCACCACCTTTACCGACGATGTGAAAGGCGTGCTCCTAGAACCCAGCGAAACCAGTGGCTCCTACATCATCCGGGTCAATGACCAGGTGATCTTCGACCGGAATTTCCCGAGATCAAAGAACTCAAGCAACTGGTCCGCGATCAGGTGAACCCAGAGAAAAGCCTCGGCCACTCAGATAAAAAATAATAAACTCAGGACTCAGAACCCAAGACTCAGAACTACCGCAAATGCATCTTTCGCCCAAAGACATAGACAAATTGGTGCTGCACAACGCCGGTTTCGTGGCCCAGAAACGCTACGCCCGCGGCCTGCGGCTCAATTACCCCGAGGCGGTGGCCCTCATAGCCACGCAGTTGCTGGAGTTTATCCGGGACGGCGAGCGCGTGGCCACGCTCATGGACAAAGGCAAAAAGCTCTTGGGCTTCGCCGATGTCATGGAGGGCGTGGCCGAGCTGATCCACGAGGTGCAGGTGGAAGGCACTTTCCCCGATGGCACCAAACTGGTGACCGTGCACCATCCCATCTGCCGCGAGCAAGGCGCTCCTGAACTGGCCCTGTACGGCTCCGGGCTCACCAAAACCGCGCAAACCGCCTCGCCAGACACCCTCATTCAACCCAATCCCGGAGAGTACCTGCTGGGAGAAGACAAACTCACACTCAACCAAGACCGCACTACGGTAGAGGTGGAAGTAACCAACATGGGCGACCGGCCAGTACAGGTGGGTTCCCATTACCCGTTCTTCGAAACCAACGCCCTTCTGCAGTTTGACCGTGAGAAAGCCTACGGATTCCGCCTCAACATTCCGGCCGGTACGGCCGTGCGCTTTGAGCCCGGCGAGCGGAAACGGGTGACCTTGGTGGAACTCTCAGGCGAAAGAATCAGCTACGGCGGCAATAACCTGGTAGACGGCACCTTAGGTGAAGAACAAAAAGGCGAGGCACTGGAGAAAGCCAAAGCGCAGAAGTTCCTGAGTACGGAGTAGAACCCGTTTCAGGCCTGTTTCTTAAAAAACAGCCCTAAAACGGAAAAACCTGTAAAGTCTTCAAGACCTCACAGGTTTAAGCTTGAAAAGCCCAAAGACCTCGTAGCGTCCGGAGGACCTGCGAGCGTCTTGCACCAAGCTGTTTCAAGCCCGTTTCCCCTAAATCGCCCTAAAAACAACCAATAACTAACAACCAAACCTATGAGCCTTCCCCTTGACCGCCGCGCTTACGCCGAGATGTACGGACCCACCGTGGGCGACCGCGTTCGCCTCGGAGACACCGATCTGGTGATCCAGGTAGAAAAGGACTATGCCGTCTACGGCGAGGAATGCAAGTTCGGGGGCGGGAAGGTGCTCCGCGACGGAATGGGACAGGCAGCCGGGATCGGGCAGGCCGAGGCGCTGGACCTTATCATCACCAACGCGCTGGTCCTGGATTACACCGGCATCTACAAAGCCGATATCGGGGTGAAGAACGGGCGCATCTCCGGCATCGGGAAAGGCGGTAATCCGCACATCATGCCAGGTGTCACGCCGGGCATGGTGGTGGGGGTGACGACTGAAGTGGTAGCTGGGGAAGGCCTGATTCTGACGGCAGGCGGTATTGACTGCCACATCCACTTCATCAGTCCGCAGCAGATCAACGAGGCGCTGGCCTCGGGGGTGACCACCATGGTGGGCGGCGGCACGGGACCGGCAGCGGGCACGACGGCCACTACCTGTACGCCCGGCGAGTTCTATATCAAGATGATGATGCAGGCCACGGAAGCCTATCCGCTGAACTTCGGGTTTCTGGGCAAAGGCAACTCGTCCAAGCCCGAGGGGCTGATTGAACAGGTGGAAGCCGGCGCCCTAGGTTTTAAGCTCCACGAGGACTGGGGCACCACGCCCGCGGCCATCGACACGTGCCTTTCCATTGCCGAGCAGTACGACGTGCAGGTCTGCATCCATACCGATACTTTGAACGAGAGCGGTTTCGTGGAGACGTCTACGGCCGCGTTCAAGGGCCGTACCATCCACGCGTACCACACTGAGGGCGCAGGCGGCGGACACGCCCCGGACATCATCAAGATCTGCGGCGAGCCTAACGTGATTCCCTCCAGCACCAACCCCACGCGTCCGTTCACGGTGAACACCATCGATGAGCATCTGGACATGCTCATGGTCTGCCACCACCTGGACAAGAACATCCCCGAGGACGTGGCCTTCGCCGAGAGCCGCATACGGGGCGAGACCATCGCCGCGGAGGATATCCTGCATGACCTGGGCGCCTTGTCCATCATCTCGTCAGACTCGCAGGCGATGGGCCGTGTGGGCGAAGTGATCACCCGCACCTGGCAGACCGCCCACAAGATGAAACAGCAACGCGGCCTGCTGACCGAAGACACCGGCAAGGACCTGGCAGCCGATAACTTCCGGGCGAAACGCTACGTGGCCAAATACACCATCAACCCGGCCCGCGCGCATGGCTTCTCCGAGGAAATCGGCTCTGTGGAACTGGGCAAACTGGCTGATTTGGTGCTTTGGAGACCCGCGTTCTTCGGTTCAAGGCCCGAGATGATCATCAAAGGCGGCATCATTGTGCAGTCGCAGATGGGCGATGCCAACGCCTCCATCCCCACGCCGCAGCCGGTTTTGTCCCGGCCCATGTTCGGCTCCTTCGGTAAGGCCATCGGACAAACATCTATGGTATTCGTCTCGCAGGCCTCAGTGGAGTATGTGCAGCAGCATTACGGTTTGCAGAAGCAGGTAGTGGCCGTGAAAGGCTGCCGCAGCGTCACCAAAAAAGACATGGCCCTGAACGATTACCTGCCCAACATTGAGGTAGACCCCGAGACCTACAAAGTCACCGTGGATGGCGTGCACCTCACCTGCGAACCCGCCGAGAAACTGCCCTTGGCCCAGCTGTACAACCTATTTTAGTTAATTAGGAATTTAAAATTAAGAATTGAAAGAAAAGTATGCTGTAGAGACCAGGCACTGCCTTGTCTTCACGATTCCCGATCTATCATTCCTGATCCAATACATTTCAGGCCAGTTTTCACTAAAACGGCACCAAAATAGAACCACCGTCTAATATCTAACATCTATCCTTTAGCGTCTTACAAATGAAATTCGCCCGGCTGCTGCATCTTGTGGATTCCTCCATTCCTACTGGCTCGTTTGCGTATTCCTACGGGCTGGAGAGCAGCATCACGTTTGGACTCATCAAGGACCGGCTGGGGCTGCGGCATTACCTGTACTCGTACCTGCAGCAGGTGGTGGGCATGGAAATCCCGTTTCTGAACTCTTGCTTCCACCTGCCAGCGCCGGATTTGAACGCCGACCTCCGAACCATTGCCGAGGAATACGATGCCATGATGCTGGTGCCTACCATCCGGAAGGCAAGTGTGGTGCAAGGCAAGAACTGGCTGAAGCTGCTGGAATCTTTCTACCCTGCCTCGGGCATGCAGCAGGTAAGGCGGTGGTTTGAGGAACAGGACCTGCCCACGCATTTTGTGCTGGTCTTCGCACTGTGCCTCAAACGGGTGGAGTTTACGTTGTCTGACCTGCAGACCATGTACCTGCACATGGCGCTTCGGGACCAGGTGAGCGCCGCCATCCGGCTGGGTTTCATCGGTCCAATGGAAGGGCATAAGTTGCAACACAATTTTTACTCGATTTTCGAAAATCTGCTCCAAAACCAAATGAGCAGAGAGTACACCCAAGCCACAAGATCGGCATTCATGCTGGACACTGCCCAAGTCTTGCAGGAAGACATTTATTCCAAGTTGTTTCAGAATTAACTCACTCAACCACACATTCACTCATGCCTTTTGTAGATAAACTAGCGCTTCTGCTGCACGGACACACCCACGAGTTCTATGAATCACCGGGCAATTTTGAGGAACGCGAGACCCGCAAACTGCCGCCGTACCGCAACTTCCGGAAGCGGGCGTTCACGGTGGGCATCGGCGGACCGGTAGGCACCGGCAAAACCGCCTTGCTCAAAGCCTTGTGCGAGCGTCTGCGCAACGACTACCAACTGGGTGTGGTCACCAATGACATCTTCACCCGTGAGGACGCAGAGTTCCTCATCCGGAACAGCGCCCTCTCCGCTGACCGCATTGTGGGGGTGGAGACCGGCGGCTGTCCGCACGCCGCTATTAGGGAGGATATTTCCTTGAACATGGATGCGCTGGAAGGCCTCATGGCCAAGTTTGATAACCAGATTGACCTGCTGTTTGTGGAAAGCGGCGGCGATAACCTGGCGGCTCATTTCAGCCGCGAGTTGGTGGATTATTCTATTTATGTAATTGATGTCTCGGGCGGCGATAAGATTCCGCGGAAAGGCGGGCCGGGCATCACGCAGTCAGACCTGCTGGTGATCAACAAAATTGACATAGCGGCTCTGGTGCGCGCCGATTTAGGCGTAATGGAGCGCGACTCCCTCAAGATGCGGGGCGATGGTCCGTTTGTGTTTGCCCGGGCGCTGGACGGCTACAACCTGGATGTGATTATCAACCATATTTTCCAGGCGAAGGCAAAAGCGCTCGAGTCGGTGCGGGAAGACAGACGATAGGTTGGCGCGTCTGGCAATTAAAAATTACCTGCGGCTCCGGTAGTTTTCTATAGTCTTAACGAAAGGCTGTTTTAGGCCTGTTATCAGAAAATCGGATTGAAAACAGGGTTGCTTTGTGGTTAATACTTTCGCTCCAGCGGATTGTACCCGAAGAATTCCTCTTTGCTCAAGGTTACTAATAGATGCTGACATAGCGGCTCCAGATCCTGACGTGTCTTGCCCATGGCCCGGAGCACGTAGACACCTTCTTTCGCCTCTGACACGGAAAGCACGTAGTCTTGCTCAGTCATGTTGAAATCCAGGCCGGTGCTACCTGGCATCTTCAGGTCCTGCATCGCTTGGGCGAGTTGGCGGAACCGGCTGTTCTCCGGTGAGCCCACCAGATAGGCCGAGAACATGGTCTGATACGCATCAAAGTTAGCAGGGGAGGAGGCGATGTGCTCCTCGGGCGTGAACCCGAAGCGGTCAAGCAGCACCAGTCTGTTTCCCACGCTTACCTTCAGTTCTGAGGAAAACGCCTCAAAAACGAACCTTTCGCCCTGGTCCATGCGGCCGGAATGAAACCAATCCACCACCAACAGCACCGCCGAGGGATGCAAATGCCAATGCTGCGTCTGTTTGTAGCGGCTTTTCTCCTGCGGCACCACCGGGTCTGGGAACGAGACTGCCAATCCGTTTTCGCCTACGTGCGCGTTGAAATGCTGCTCGGCATCGGCCTGATTGGTGCTCTTGAAGATCTTGGTGTTGGCCTGGGTGCTTAGGAAAAGCCTAGAGTGCGCGCCGCAGGTGATCCGCAGGTTAATCTGGTCGCCGGAGACCATGCCGCCCCCGTAGCTGGACAGCACCACATGGCAGCTGTCATGGAATGAGCCGGGGTTCAGGATTTTCAGCGGCTGCAGGTTCTTGCTGGAAATAAGCCGTGACTTGCCGTTGACCAAGGCCACCTCTACCTCGCTCCAGTGAGTTGTATTCTCCATCAATTTTGTTTTCAGCTTCAAAATAGAGAAGAATCGGCAGAAAGCCGCTCGCTCTCATTGGTAAGATTTGTCTGACTGCGTTATAAAGCCGTTTTTCCAAAACGGGCACCAAACAGGGGCACCTCTGTAGAATCATTTGCCTGCGCCTGTATTGGGTTAAGGGCTAACATTAAATAGAATATCCTCTATACAGGAAATCCAGTATAAGGCTATGAGATAGAACGGCCGTGGATTTGCCCTCTGCCAATTGAAACTTCTACAGATAGACTTATGCTTCATATAAAGGAACTTACCCTTAACATACCGGAAACCACTAAACCAAGGGTGGTCATTATTGGCGGCGGATTTGGGGGCGTGAATCTTGTCAGGGGATTGCCTGGGAAAGATTTCCAAGTGGTGTTGTTTGACCGGCAGAACTACCACGGGTTCTGGCCCTTGCTGTACCAGGTAGCCACGGCAGGTCTGGAGCCAGATGCCATTGCTGAGCCGCTACGGAAGATGTTTGACGAGGATTATGAGGACTTCCACTTCCGGCAGGTGAAAGTGACCGGGGTGAACCCGGCTACCAAGACCGTCACTACCCTGGTGGGGGAATTACGGTATGATTTTCTGGTCATCGCCACGGGTACCAAATCCAACTATTTTGGGAACGAGCAGATCAAGAAGTTCTCTTTCCCATTGAAGCAGATCCCCGATGCCCTGAATCTTAGAAGCCAGATGCTGCAGGCCTTTGAGCAGGCCAATATGATCAAAGACCCCGATGTGCGGCAAAGCCTGCTCAATTTCGTGATTGTGGGCGGTGGGCCAACTGGCGTGGAGCTGGCTGGCGCTTTAGCTGAGATGCGGAAACACATCCTGCCCGGTGATTACCCGGGGCTTGACTTCAGCCAGATGAACATTGTACTGGTAGAAGGCCTGGACCGTGTGTTGCCGCCCATGTCGCCTAAATCAAGTCAGGTCACGCGGGAGTACCTGGAAAAAGCCGGGATCGTTGTGAAGCTGAACACCCTGGTAGAATCTTATGACGGCCAAACGGTGACGTTCAAGGGTGGCGAGACCATCAAAACCCAGACCTTGATCTGGGCCGCTGGGGTGTCCGGAGCTCAGATAGGGGGCCTTCCGCCGGAGGCCAGTGAACGTGGGCGCTACCTGGTGAATCCATTTAACCAGATCATTGGCTTCCCAGATATCTTCGCCATTGGCGACGTGGCAGCCATGAAGACCGAGAAATGGCCCAAAGGACACCCTGGGGTGGCGCAACCCGCCATCCAGCAGGGGCAGCATTTGGCCAAGAACCTGCGCCGCATGATCAGGAATGAGCAGCTCGTTCCTTTCGAATATTTTGATAAAGGATCACTCGCCATCATCGGGCGTAACCGGGCCGTGGCCGATCTGCCCAAAGATATGCACCTGAAAGGCTTTCTGGCCTGGATGGCCTGGCTCTTCGTGCACATCTATTACCTGATCGGGTTCCGGAACAAACTGGTGGTGCTGGCCAACTGGGTTTACAAGTTCTTTACCTTTGAAAATGGTAACCGGTTGATTATCCGGCCATTTATTAGGAAAGAGGATGTGGCAGGGCAGGAGTTTGTGCGCCGGCAGGCCGATCTTGATTAGACTCTAACGATTTTAACAACTGGTACTGAGGCCTGCTTTCGCAGGCCTCTTTTTTTTGTATGAAGGGAGGTAGTCTGAAGCCGGATGAGGACTATTGCTGGAAAGTCATACCAAATGGCTTTCCCATAAAATTCTGTTTATAAAAACATCACTTAAGAACTGGAGAGAAGGGACTGTGTTTTCCTTATGCCTCCTTTTCTTGGTAGGTAGTAAAATCATGCCTTATTGAGGATAATGCGGGTTTTGGGTCAGTATAAATGTCATTATTTTCATTAATAAATTACTTACTATTAGGTATTATCCATTAATTTATAAAAATTAGTAAATAATATTTTGGATGCTATTAATTTTGCACTATATTAGATGAAGAAAATTATATAAGGCTAAAAAGAGTGGTAAAAGTACCTGCATAAAAAATGGAGGGCTTGTATAGGAAAAGCTAGATATAGATTTTGCAAAGTGTTTTGTTTATATTTTTTGTAAAATAATTTCAAAATAGGAGAACGATTTGGTTTTTTCTTCTGTTCGGCAAGAGAATAAGCATAAATCATTTGGCTCCTCCTTCTCAACAACGGGTTTGTTGGGTGTTCGCAAGTTCATATTTAATCTATAAGTAATATAAATTGTTAAATCAGAAACCCTTTAGTTATGAAAGCAAAAGCTACCTTCTTGAGTTATATCTCTGCTGAGAAGAGAATGAGAAAAGAGCAGATCAAGTCTAAGAGTGCAAAGAACAACAAAGCCCAGGGAGAGCAAGTGCCTCAGCTTGAGCAAAGAGTTTCCATGCCTGCCGGTAACTGAACAGTACCTGATTTAGCAGTGAGGTAATCTGACCTTACGGCACCTGCCTATACCATAAGAAAAAACTCTATAGCCTAAATCTATACAAAATAAGCCAGGGTTTAACTTTATGAAAGCATGCTAATCCGGCTATGCCTAGTTGGTTACACCCTTATCAGTTAATTAATTCTATTAATAAATTCAAAAGAAAAGCCCCGCTGAATTAACAGCGGGGCTTTTGAATATGGGTTAAGTTAAGCTAGATTACCCAATGGCAACGCGCTTGAACTCAGTAACGGTCATGCCTTTGGAAGTGTTGTCCAACAATTTGGCAATGGTCACAGATGGGTCTTTCACAAACTCCTGGTTCAGCAAAGTGCTTTCTTTGTAGAATTTGTTCAGCTTGCCCTGGGCAATTTTCTCCAGCATTTCTTCTGGTTTGCCTTCGGCACGAGCCTGCTCTTTCCCGATCTCAATCTCACGCTGGATGGTATTTGCATCAACACCGTCTTTGTCTACTGCAATTGGTTTCATAGCAGCAATCTGCATGGCTACGTCTTTACCAACCTCAGTTACTTCGTTTCCGCCGGTGTTGGTTAAGCCTACCAATACACCCAGTTTACCGTTTGAGTGGTTGTAAGCAACAACTTTCTCAGCGGTTACAGTCTCGTAAGAAACTACGTCAATTTTCTCACCAATTTTACCCATCAGGTCAGTGATGTGGTCTTGCAGTGAGCGGCCATCGGCCTGAGGCGTAGCCAATAAATCTTCTTTGGTGCCTGAAGTGTTGGCAACGGCAGCCGCCAATACAGTCTGGGCCAAAGTTCTGAAATCTTCTACTTTAGATACTGGCTCAGTTTCGCAGGCAAGCGCGATCACTGTTCCAACTGTACCATCAGCGTTTACCTGAGTTAATACCGCTCCTTCAGAAGTAGCGTTGTCGGCACGCTTGCTGGCAATTTTCTGACCTTGTTTACGAAGGATATCTTTGGCTGTCTCAAAATCGCCGTTGGCTTCTGTCAACGCTTTTTTGCAGTCCATCATACCAGCGCCAGTTTCCTGACGAAGTCTGTTTACATCTTGTGCTGTAATAGCCATTGTTCTTTTATTAAGAAATACGGATAATAAGTTTCAGTAGGAGAGGGAGTTGCCAGAGAGGCGGGTTCCCGTTTGGTTAAAAAGAAACTGAACATCAGTGGCCAGGCTTCCTAATGTTCAGTTTCTTTTACAATTCTATAAAGAGATCAGAGAGGCTTATTCAGCGTCAATTTTCTCCTGGATGCCTTCGTCTTCTGAACGTTTTCTGTCAGAATCTTCTTTGTCTACTTTACGCTCAGACAGACCTTCTTCAATGGCGCGGCCAATCAAAGATGTGATGAGAGAGATAGATTTAGAAGCGTCATCGTTTGCCGGGATTGGAAAATCCACTGTCTCTGGGTTAGAGTTGGTATCCACAATGGCGAATACTGGCAAGTTTAGTTTCTGAGCTTCTTTGATAGCGATAGACTCACGCTTCACGTCTACTACGAACAGAGCAGCTGGGAGACGTGACAAGTCAGCGATACCACCCAACACACGGTCAAGTTTCTCACGCTCACGAGACAACATCAGACGCTCACGTTTAGCCATAGCGGCATAAGCAGTGTTCTCTTTCACCATTTTGTCAATAGTTGACATTTTTTTCAAAGACTTACGCACAGTCTGGAAGTTAGTCAACATACCACCTAACCAACGGTCGGTCACGTAAGGCATTTTAAGGCGTTTTGCCTCTTCAGCCACAATGTCCTGTGCTTGTTTCTTGGTGGCGACAAACAAAATCTTACGGCCAGATTTCGCGATTTGCTTAATAGCGTTAGTCGCGTCGTCCAGGGAAGCAAGAGTTTTGTTCAGGTCAATGATGTGGATGCCGTTTTTCTCCATGAAAATGTACGGAGCCATTTTAGGATCCCATTTTCTGGTAAGGTGACCAAAGTGTACACCGGCGTCCAGTAATTCTTTATATGTGGTATTAGCCATGATATTGATACAGCTGATGATATATTAACGTTTAGAGAACTGGAAGGAACGACGGGCTTTGCGACGACCGAATTTCTTACGCTCCACCATACGTGGGTCACGCGTTAAGAATCCTTCTTTTTTCAGGGCTGGACGGGTCTCAGCGTTTTCTTCCACCAAAGCTTTGGTGATAGCCAAACGAAGGGCTTCTGCCTGACCGGCCACGCCACCGCCTTTGATGTTCGCCTTAATGTCGTATTTGCCAACCGCATCAATCAGCGACAATGGCTGCTGAACGATGGTTTGCAATACTTCACTAGGGAAGTATTCCTTAATATCTCTATCGTTAATAGTGATATTCCCTTGCCCTGACGTCATGTAAATGCGCGCCACCGAGGTTTTTCTTCTACCAGATGTATTGAGAACTTCCATTAAATATGTCTAGATTATTTTGTAAGTTTTACTTGAACAGGCTGTTGCGCAGCGTGCGGATGCTCAGCACCAGCGTACACAAACAGGTTGCGGAATTGCTCACGGCCCAAACGGGTTCTTGGCAACATACCTCTTACCGCACGCTCTACCAACAGGGTGGAAGACTTGGCTTTCAGCTCACGCGGAGTGAAGGTCTTCTGACCACCTGGGTACCCAGTGTGGGTAACGAAGGTTTTCTTATCCCACTTCTTACCGGTCATGCGAACTTTGTCCGCGTTGATCACAATCACGTTATCGCCGCAGTCAGCGTTAGGCGTGAAAGAAGGTTTAGATTTTCCGCGAAGGATCATCGCGATCTGAGAGGCCACACGGCCAAGGGTTGAGTCTCCGGCGTCTATCACTACCCAGCCTTTATTAGCGGCCGCCTTATTAACTGATAGCGTCTTATAACTTAAATGGTCCATTGTAAATGGTTAACGGGTGAAAAGATTATATGCTTTTTCTTGAAAATGGACACAAAGATACAAGCTTTCTTTTTGGTGTGCAACCCCACTTTCATTTATTCCCCTGAAAATCAATAGAATTAACTATTTGTTAACTACTTTCCCGCTATTCCTGAAGCGTTTAGCACAAAGAAGCCTTGGTGTTTAGGAGCCGTCTTACAGAAAATGCCCTGGAAAACAAAGATCCATTCCAAGCCTCATTTCTGAAAAACAGGCCTGAAATGGATGCTGTCATGTAGCGGCGTTACACGTAACGCCGTGTTGCCACGCAGAGACACTGTCTTCAAATGAAAAAGGCCCCTACACCTAGGCAAAAGCTATACCTCTATGGATTGAAGTTGCTGAGGTAAAAGCGTTACTGTTGCATAGGACCACGGCGTTACAGGGTAACGCCGCTACTAGCCGTTCTTGCGGAGCAGTTTCAGGAGCACTTCAAAATCTTTGGGGTATTCTGAGGTGATGGTCACCTGCTCCCCGTTCAGCAGCGTGAAGCCCAATTGGTAGGAGTGGAGCGCGAAGCGTTTGATGACTGGCTGTTCCTGGGTGTCTTTGGCCAGGTTGAATTTGCGCTTGAGACTGGAGAGGTACAGCGGCTCGCCGCCGTAGAGTTCATCCTGCACAATGGAGGCTTTCAGAAAAGCCAGGTGAAGCCTGATCTGGTGCATGCGGCCGGTAATGGGCTTGCATTCAACCAGCGTGTGCCGACCGAATTTCTCCAGGGTAGTAAAATAGGTCTGGGCCGGTTTGCCTTTGAAAGCCAGCTTGGCCACGCCTTTGAGGCCGGGTTGGATGGCGCGGTCTACCAGCAGGTTGTCAAACTCATGGCTGCCCCAGGCTACGGCGTGATAGATTTTCTGTACCTGGCGGTTCTCAAACTGCATGGACAGGTGACGGTAAGCCTCGGGGTTCTTGGCGATGGCCAGGCAACCGGAGGTTTCTTTGTCCAGGCGGTGGCAGGCCTGGGCGTCCTCGTGGTACTGGCGGGCCAGGGTGAGAAGGTTGGTTGCGTTGAAAGAACGGTCTTCCAGCGTAGCCAGAAACGGAGGTTTATTGACTACAATGAAATCATCGTTCTCAAAAACAATAAGGTCGCGGAAAGCGGGTAACTTCATAGAAACAGATGTGTGACGGCAGACAGGCTGGCCGTTTTTGCTCTGCTTTTACGAAAACAGGCCCAAAACGGCGGCAGTCTCTGCGCGGCACAAAGGTACCACTTATTTTCTTCCCGGCAGATTCCCGGTTTAGGGGCTGGTTAGGAGAAACTGGCCTCTAAACATTGGCCTAGTCTTTAACGCGGGTGAGCTTAAACCGAAGGGTGGTGCCCTGGCCCACTTCGCTAAAGACCGCGATGGTGGATTTATGCGCCTCTACAATGTGCTTGGAGATGGCTAGCCCCAAGCCGGATCCTCCGCCGGAGACATCACGGGTGCGGCTTTTGTCTATGCGGTAGAAACGCTCAAAGATGCGGTTGTGGTGCTCTTTGGGAATACCCGGTCCGTCGTCCTGCACGGTTACCAAGGTCTTTTTCTTCCCGTCCTGGAAAGAGAGCCAGATATTGCCGTTTTCAGAGCCGTATTTGATGGCGTTGTCTATGAGGTTGACCAGCACCTGCTTGATACGGCCCCGGTCCCCGATTACCCTGAAAACTTCCTCGGAGGCGTTAAGTAGGTGAATGGTGATGTTCCTGGCCTGTGCCTTGCCTTCCAACTGTTCCAGCACCTCGCGGCCCAGCTCGTTCAGGTCAAACTTTGATTTCTTCATCTGCATCACCCCTTTCTCCAGCTGGGAGATGGTGATGAGGTCCTGCACCAGGGTATCTAGGCCGTCCAGACTTTTGGCAGCTTTCATGAGGAACTTGTCGCGCACCCGCTCATCATCCATGGCGCCGTCCAGAAGGGTGTGGATAAAGCCCTGGGCCGCGAAGATGGGGGTTTTAAGCTCGTGGGAGACATCAGCGAGGAACTCGCGGCGCATGGCCTGCAGGCGTTTGAGCTCTTCAATCTCCTTCTGGTTGCGCTCGGCCAGGAGATAGATCTCGTCTTTGATGCGCTGCAGGGGATCTGGCCTGAAGAGGAATTTGGTGCTCATCTGCTTGAATTCCTTCCGCTTGAATTTTTCCAGCCCGGCGTAGATGTTGTTGATTTCCCTGAAGATCAGAGCCTCATAGGAGAAGTACACCAGCAGAAAGCAGGAGGAGAACGTGAGCGCTAGGGCCAAAACCCGCTGCCTGAACTCCAGATACGGCGAGATGCCCAGGTAAATGGCAATAATAAGCGCCACCAGCACCGAGATGAGGATGGCAATTCTCTGCGAACTCAGCTTTATTCCTCTGGGAGGAGCAGCCGGGGTAGGAGGGATAGGTTTAGTCGGTGTTGAATTTGTAGCCAACGCCTTTAATGGTCTTTATTTGGTCTTCGCCTATTTTCTCCCGCACCTTCCTGATGTGCACATCTACGGTACGGGCAATTACAAAAACATCGTTCCCCCACACATTGTTCAGGAGTTCATCACGGGAGAACACTTTGTTTGGCGTGGTGGCCAGGAAGGACAGCAGTTCAAACTCCTTTTTGGGCAGGGTGATTTTCTGCTCGCCTTTGTGCACTATGAAGCTGGTGCGATCAATGCGCAGCCCACCTATCTCTATGACCTGGGTCTGCTCGGGACTTTGAACCGTGTCACGGCGCTTGTAGGCAGCCAACCGACTAATGAGGGCGCGGGGCTTGATGGGCTTCACAATGAAGTCATCGGCGCCGGCGTCAAAGGCGGCTACCTCAGAGAACTCCTCACTGCGGGCGGTCAGGAACAGAATATGGGTGTCTCTGAACTTTGGCTTCTCGCGCAGCTGGCGGCAAGCCGTGATGCCGTCCATGACGGGCATCATCACGTCCAGAAGGATGATATCGGGGAGGAATTTCTTGGCCACGTCCAGGGCCACTTGGCCGTTCTGGGCATGTGCCACCTCGTAGCCTTCTTTCTCCAGGTTGTACTGTAAGAGTTCCACAATGTCTGGGTCATCGTCTACTACCAGAATCTTGTATTTGGCCGACGTTTGCATAGAATGCGTTTTACTTGAAAGAGCAATACACTACTGGCAATCTCCTTGATAGCCAGGTTGAAACTACGCGGTGAGAAAAGCGGGTCTCTGAATTTCAGGATAAAGATAAGGAATAGTCTGCCGTAAAGTTGTATTAAGAAATTGTTACCCGGTTTAGTTGTTGGTGTTTAATCCTTAGTGATTAGCTGCCCATTTGGAGAAAAGGGTGTAGATGACAATGCGAGCCTTGTCTGCTTTAGGGCCGATTTCCTGGAGATGGCCCTAAAACAGGTGAGCCGCCGGAGAAGAATCCGGCGGCTCACCTGTTTCTGTTTATCTAATCACTAATCACTGGGCACGAATCACTAATAACTAGTAAGGCTATTTCACTATAGCAAGTCTACTCTGCAAACCATTGTATTTGTACAGGTCCACTTTCACGGAACCCACGAACATCTCGGCCTGGAACATCACCGGGATTTTGTTTACGTCGTCAGAGAAATACACCGTAATGGCGTCTTCGCCGCTGAATAGTTTGTTCTTAGGCATTCTGGGTACCAGGCGGTGCGCCCTGATCTTGCCGGCTTTGGTCTCCACCACGGTCTTGCCGCGGTAGGTAACCGTCATGTCAAAAACCTCATCGCCCAGGAAGCCTTGCATTCTGATGGTTTGGCCCGGCTTGTAACTGTCCAGATCCAGGGTGCGCAGGTAATAGAAGCCACTCACCATGTCCTGGGCATTGTCTGGCACCTTGAAGACCTGGTTCTTTTTTTCGTCACGGCTGTCATTCACCACCACGGTGTTCTTGAAGTGGTCAAAATCGGTGGTTTCCTTGCGGCGGTATTTGCCTTCCTCAATGTTGCGGTGGAAGCGCAGCGGCAGCATAGAAGAGGTATCTATAAAAGAGGTCCAGGTATCGCGCACACGGTGGAAGAAGTCAAAAGACCCAATGGTCTTGCCGGTTACCGTAGTCTGGTAGCAGGGGCGGTTATTGATCCGGTGTAGGTTAGGGGCCACGTTGATGGTGGCCTCGCCGGCGTTGATGATTCCGTAATGCACTTTGTATTGCAGCACCTCGCCGGGGGCAAATGAGTCGTTCTTCACGGTGCGCAGCGTGTCATTGAACGCGAAGCCACTCAATACTAATCCTAACAGCGGTACAATAAAAAGTAGATGATGTTTTACACGCATAAGTTATTCTTGCCTATATGCCTGGGCTATTCAAATGTCGTACCAATTCCTGCCAGATCAGGACCGTATACAAAGTTATAGGTTTTCAGGTGGAACTCAACTTAAACAGAAACGGCACCTAAAAAGGTGCCGTTTTGTGAAAAAAGCTAAGAAATTATTCGTTGTCTTCCAGGGCAGCGGCCACTTTCTCTGGCTCGCCTTTCACAATGGCCCGGATCTTATTCTCAATTTCCTGCATCAGCTCTTCATTGTCCAGCAGGAACTGCTTCACGGCGTCGCGGCCCTGGCCTAAACGGTCGCCGTTGTAAGAGAACCAGGAACCTGATTTCTGTACCACGCCCAGTTCAACACCCAGGTCAAGGATCTCACCTACTTTGGAGATACCCTCACCGTACATGATGTCAAATTCCACCACTTTGAACGGAGGCGCCACTTTGTTTTTCACCACTTTCACTTTGGTGCGGTTACCGGTGATGCTGTCCGGACCTTCTTTGATCTGCCCGATACGACGGATATCCAGACGCACGGAAGCGTAGAACTTAAGGGCGTTACCACCAGTAGTGGTCTCTGGGTTACCGAACATCACACCAATCTTCTCACGCAACTGGTTGATGAAGATACAGCAGCAGCCGGTTTTGTTGATGGTACCGGTAAGTTTTCTCAGGGCCTGAGACATCAAACGTGCCTGAAGACCCATTTTGCTCTCACCCATGTCGCCTTCCAGTTCGCCTTTAGGCACCAGGGCGGCCACGGAGTCAATCACAATAATATCAATAGCACCGGAACGGATCAGATGGTCGGCGATCTCCAGGGCCTGCTCACCATTGTCTGGCTGCGAGATCAGGAGGTTCTCCGTATCAATGCCTAGTTTCTCAGCGTATGCTTTGTCGAAAGCGTGCTCGGCGTCAATGAACGCGGCAAGGCCACCTTTCTTCTGTGCCTCTGCAATGCAGTGCATGGTAAGCGTGGTTTTACCGGAAGATTCTGGTCCGTAGATCTCCACCACACGGCCACGCGGAAGACCTCCAATACCCAAGGCGATGTCTAAGCCCAGGGAGCCGGTAGAAATGGCCGGGATGTCCTCCACCTGCGTATCGTTCAGCTTCATGACCGTACCTTTGCCGTAGGTCTTGTCCAGCTTGTCGATGGTGAGTTGGAGCGCTTTCAATTTTTCGCTGTTTACACTCATGTCTGTGTTTTCTTTGCTTAATTATTTGTTGAATTTACAACTTCCTGAGCCAATCTGCAAACGCTAGCCGCGGCGTTTGTGGTGCTTGCCAGACTCTTTCCGGAGGCGTAAAAATGAAACACCCAAAGTACCGGATTTGTCCCCTGATTTACTACTTTTTTTAGTTATTTTTTCTAGTTTGTTGCTATTTAAAATAGCAAAACAGCAACTGCCAAATAACCATTCAGTTATAGCGCGGGAGAGGGCTCAGGGTTTTTCTCCTTGCTTCTTCTCAACAAAAACAGGGGCAAATAAGTTACAGAGCGGGTGGGTATTTTAACGGAGAAGGCCCAGGAAACGTAAGCCGGTTGAGACCGCTGTTTTAGGCCAGATTTCCGGAAAACGGCCAAGAAGCAGGAACCGGAGAGGTTAGTCGCTTCGAGCCTCCGTTTCTTTTCTAGCCGTCTTTAACTACCTTTCGGGGGAGGGGTGCGGCAGGAGCTGATGGCGGGGATCTTTCCCTTTTCTTTTTACCATTTCCCGTGGCAAAGCGGGATGTTCACAATTTGCTATGTCTAAAAAGTGGCTTCTGCCCGCCCTGGTGGCGTTTTTTACAGGTCAGGTGGCCTTTGCGCAGTTAAACAACAAAGCCTTTGAGACCCGGCAGCCGGTAAAGCCCGAGCAGGCCGGGGAACTGCAGTTGGGCCTCAACGCCTTTGGGTACCAGAAGAACAACGAGTACTTCAATGACATCGCTGAGGGCTACACCCTGTTTGGCTATCACCTGAACCCGCGCCTCATCTACTTCGCCTCGCCCAACGTGCGCATAGACGCCGGGGTGCAGGTGCAGAAAGACTTCGGATCTAAGCGGTACTCGCTGATGCAGCCCACCTTCACCATCCGCTACGAGAAGGATGACATGGCGCTGCTTTTCGGGACACTGCAAGGGCACCTGAACCACGGCTACATTGAACCCCTCTACGATTTTGAGCGTGTGATCACAAACCGGCTGGAGAACGGCCTGCAATACCTCCTGAACAAGCCCAACGTGAAGCTGGATGTCTGGATTGACTGGCAGCGCTACCTCCGCCGCCTGGACCCGTTCCAGGAAGAGGTTGCCGGCGGGGCCTCAGCTGAATTCACGTTGTACCGTACGCCGGTTTCGCTTGATTCTGAAGAAAACACCCCTAAAACGGAAACCTACATCGGCTTGCCGCTACAGTTCACGGCCCAGCACCGGGGCGGCCAGATTGACGTAACCGATCTGCCCCTGGTGACCTTGACCAATGCCGCGGCGGGGCTAGTGATCAGGAAAAGCTATGACAAGAAGTTTTTGAAGGCCCTGCATTTTCAGCCTTACGTGGTGGGTTGGAAAGATTTCTCCAATGAGAAGAACCTGGCTTTCAAGCAAGGCGGCGGTCTGTACCTCAACGCCGGTATTGATACCAAGTACCAGAACGTGATGCTGAGCTACTGGCACGGAAATGGGTACTACTCAGAGTTAGGCGGTAAGCTATACCCGTCGGTCTCCTCTAACTTCAAAACCCCAGATTTCACCGATAAGAACCGGCAGATCCTGATTGTGCGGTTCATGCATGACGTGGAGCTCATGGAAGGTCTGAGCCTGACTTTGCGGGTAGAGCCTTTCATTGACTTCGATAATCCGCAGCTGGAGTTCTCCAATAGCCTGTACCTCAATTTCAACTCAGATTTCTTCCTGGCCCGCCTGAAGAAAAGATAACCTTTGTTTTAGGGCTGATTTTAGGAAAACAGGCTTAGAACCCTTTCCACAGCAGCTGCGCGTTGGCATCGTCTTTCTTGAGGCGGTACACGTGGATGGGCTGGGGCGTGCCGGTGCCGTTCTCGGGTGCTACGGGCGTATAGGTCTTGAGGTGCGTGAAACCGCTGCGCTCGGCCACGCGTTGGCTTTTGTCATTGGTCACGGCGCAGCGCAGATTGATGCATTCCATGCGAAGGTCCTGGAACGCGTATCGGGCAAGGCCCTTGAGGGCCTCCGTGGCGTAGCCCTGCCCCTCGGCCTGGTCTCCCAGGTAGTAGCCTACTTCAGAGTAGGGTTTGCCGCGGGCCAGCCGCCGCAGGGTGATATCGCCTACGTAATCATCAAACTCTTTCCGCCAGATCCCGAAACTGTACAGGTCCCCGGCCTTGTGCTGCGAGATGAAAACCTTAATCCGGTGCTGCGCATCTGGTAAGGTGAGTACCGCCGAGGTGCGGTCCGGGAAGTCGGGGAGCAGGCGGGCGCGGTTCTGGTGCAGCAGTTCCCAGAAAGCAGGCGCATGCTCTACCGTATACGGAAGCAACCATAGCCTTTCGGTGGAAATCTCTACTTGATAGGCTGGGGAGGTAACAGTTGGCTGCATAGGCGGGAAAAGATAATCTTTTTGGGTGTACGGCCCTGCCAACCCGTAGATGCCAAAAAACTAACAATTTCTGCCAAGAGGCCGTTAAGGAAGGTACTGTCTTTTTGTCTTCTGCCCCATTTTTCTTCAAAGGGAAGGCAGGCCTGGCCACTCTTTGGTCTGGAAGAATGCCGCCGGCTGGTTCCGGCATCAGGGCGCCTGTTCCTTTTTATGGCGAAAGATAAGAGCAAGCCCTGGCAGGGTAATGAAAGTACCGGCAAACATATTCATTGCTTTTGCGCCTTGATAACGGCTTAAGCGATAAAGCAGCTTGTTTTCACCTGTTTTCAGAAAACCATGCACGAAAAGAGCATCCTTCAGTCTTTGCAGGAGTACGGCCGAGGCGTTATTGGCGGCTTGCTGTTCAGCCTGCCCATGCTCTACACCATGGAGATCTGGTGGGCCAGTTTCACCGTGTCGCCGTGGCTCTTGCTGCTCTACATTCTGGTGACCTCGGTCTCGCTGCTGGGCTATAACACCTACGCTGGTTTGCGGTCCAGTGCCTCCTGGAAAGAGATTGCCGTGGACTCTATAGAGGAGATGGGGCTGGGGCTGGTACTTGGTTTCCTTTTCCTCTGGCTATTGGGGGTGATCCAACCCACGGATATGTCTCTGGAGCGCATGGTGTACATGACGGTGGTGGAAGCCATGCCCATTGCCATTGGCGTTTCTATTGGCACGGCCCAGTTAGGTACCTCCGAGAAAGAGGACGACGAGTCTGAGGAAAAGAAGCCCCAGGAAAGTATCTTGGCCAAGCAGGACGCCGGACCGGCCTCTACTCTGGAGCAGATCATGCTGGCCACCTGCGCCAGCCTGATCTTTGGCGCGAGCATCGCCCCCACAGAGGAAGTCATGAAGATCTCCGCCGATGCCACCCCGCTGCAGTTGCTTCTGGTCTTTCTGGTGTCTCTGGCCTTGAGCAGCGCCATTCTTTTTTACGTGGGGTTCAGAGGTTCTTATGAAACCCCGGCCAATGAGGCTCCCACTTTCCTGGAGGTGGTGTATGGCCTGAGCATCACCTATGCCGCCGCGTTCTGCACTTCAGCGGGAGCGCTGTGGTTCTTCGGTCGCTTTGAGGGAGTGGGGTTGCAGGCTTGTATTGAGGCTACGGTAGTGCTGGGCCTGGTCTCGGCACTTGGAGCTTCGGCGGGACGGTTTTTGTTTGACCAGGAGTATAAATAAAGGAAAGCTATATGAAGAAAAATCCGCTGGAGTGGTTCGTGTTTGGGGCGAGTGTCCTGCTCATCATTGCCCTGCTGGGCTACCTGACAGTGAAAGCCTTTCACTACGAACACACGCCGCCGGATCTTAAAATCAAAATACTCCCGGAAAAGGACCGGCCCGGGCAGAACATCCATAGGGTTGAGCTGGTGAACATGGGAGAGCAGACCGCCGAGAACGTTATTGTGGAGGTTTCCCTTTTGCAGCAGGGTAGGGAGGTAGACAAAGCCGAGCTGCGTTTTCCGCTGGCGCCTAAGGAAAGCGTGCAGGAAGCCTGGATCACTTTCAAGACACCCAAGCAGACAGACCAGAAAATGTCAGTGCACATCTTGGGCTACAATAAACCATAAAAGAGCTAAACCCTGTGTTCAGGGCGTTCGCTGGTTATTTATTCAGGAAAGGATAGTTGTACTGCAAGGGACTGCCTAGTTGCTGCTGGCGGGCGATGACTTCCATGGAGTGGGCAATCTCGTTGAAATACTCCAGGCGACGGATCAACTGCTCTTTCAACAGCACGGTGCCCTCAGGGGTGCGCAGGTACGCGCGTTTGTCTTCCAGAATCCGGTGCATCACGTCAGACACGCGCTTGCCTTCCTGCATGTACACCGCGTGAAACTCCACCAAGGCATCAAAACCGTCTTTGGTTACCTGGCAGGGAAAGCCTGCGGAGGTAAGTACATCGCACAGGAGGTTTAGTTCCAAGGGCATGGAGATGTTGTACGGCGTGGTGCGTACATCCAGGCCTCTGTTGATGTAAGAGAAGATGGTTTCCAGGTTATTTTCAAAGCGTTCGTAAAGAGCTGCTGCTTCCATGCAAGTTCGGGTTAAAAGAATCGGGGGCAAAAGTACACAATGCGTTACTCTTTTGCACCACCTGCGGTTGCCTGCAGGTAAAGGCGTATTTTAATTTTGGGATCGTTTTCTCAAAATCGGGCTGAAAACATCCTATGAGGGTTCCATGAGCTGCGAGCTGCTGCCTGCTTCCCAAAAGAAGGTTCAGGCAGAAAGGCTTTTTAGTCCAGCGGGGCGTTATCCTTTTTAAGCCTGATTTCTGAAAAGCAGGCCTGAAAAGTTACAGAAGACCTTTGATGATTTGCTCTACAGTAATGCCCTCTGCCTCGGCTTTGAAGTTGCGCACCAGGCGGTGACGCAGAATGGGTACGGCCACGGCCTGCACGTCTTCAATGTCTGGGGAGTATTTGCCCCGGATGAGGGCATTGCATTTGGCGCCCATGATCAGGTGCTGCGAGGCCCGTGGTCCGGCGCCCCATTCCAGATATTGGTTTGTCTGCGAACTGGCTAGTTGGGTGTTGGGGCGAGTGGCATGCACCAGCTTTACGGCGTATTCCACCACGTTGTCGGTGACCGGTACGCGGCGCACCAGTTGCTGGAAGGCGGTGATCTCCTCGGCGTGCAGTACCACGTTGGGCGTGTGTTTGCGGTCACCGGTGGTGTTCTTCACAATCTGCAGCTCGGACTCGTAGCTGGGGTACTCCAGCGCCACGTGAAACATGAAGCGGTCCAGCTGCGCCTCGGGCAGGGGATAGGTTCCTTCCTGCTCTATGGGGTTCTGGGTGGCCAGCACAAAGAACGGGCGCGGCAGGTTATAGTGGTGGCCCGCCACGGTCACGGAGTATTCCTGCATAGCCTCCAGCAAGGCTGCTTGGGTCTTAGGCGGCGTACGGTTGATCTCATCTGCCAGCACGATGTTGGCGAACACCGGGCCCTTCACAAACTGGAAATGACGGTTCTGGTCCAGCGTTTCGGAGCCCAAAATGTCAGAAGGCATCAAATCTGGGGTGAACTGCACCCGGTTGAACGACAGGTCCAGGGAGTTGGAGATGGTCTGGATCAGGAGCGTTTTGGCCAGACCAGGCACCCCCACCAACAAACAATGCCCCTGACAAAAAACAGCAGTCAGCACCAGTTTTACTACTTCCTCCTGACCAATAATGGTGTGGGAAATCTCAGCGGTCAGACGCTGGTAGGCATGGTGAAGCGCATCTGCGGCTTCTTTGTCAGAGGCAAAGGGAGGCATAGAGGGGAGTTTATTCGTCTAAACTACAGGTTTTGAAATCTGGGGCGATGTCTACGAACACCGTTTCTTTGTTTTTCTCAAACCACTCACTGATGGCTTTGTTGCGTTTGTCGGCTAGGGCCGCAGCGGCAATCTTCTGGTAATCGTCACGCATGTTGGCCTGGTGCGGGGCAGCCTTTGATTTCAGATACAGAATGCGCATGGCCTCTTTCCCGTCCTCGGTACGGTACGGAAGCGGACCGCTGATGGAACCTACCTGCATGGTATCAATCACGAAGAAGATAGACGGGTCCACTTTATCCACCGGAATGTAAGTGGTAGGGCTGTTAGGCATGGTGATCATACCGCCGTTCCCCTTGGAAGACATGTCATCTGAGAATTCCTTGGCCGCTTTGGCGAAAGTTAGGCTGTCAGACATGATGCGGGTTCTGATGCTGTCCAGCAGACGGGCGGTTTGCTGCATGTCTACCTGAGCTGTAGCCGGCTTGATGAGGATGTGGCGGGTGTTGAACTCCTCGCCGCGGCGCTCAATCAACTGGATGATGTGGAAACCGAACATGGACTCAATCACGGGAGAAGTCTCGCCGGGCTGCAGTTTAAGAGCGGCTGCCTCGTATTCAGGTACCAACTCGCGTTTCTTGAAGAAGCCCAGCTCTCCGCCGGCAGCCCCGGAACCCGGGTCCTGCGAAAACTGCCGGGCCAGCGTGGCGAAGTCCTCACCAGCTAAGATGCGTTTTCTGATGCCTTCCAGCTGTTCGCGGGCTGCCTGTTTCTGGGCGGTTCCAATCTGCGCAATCTTCACAATCTGGCCTACTTCTACCTCGGTGGAGAAATAAGGCAAGCTGTCTTTGGGAATACGGTTGAAATACTGCTGTACCTCTTTGGGTGTCACTTTCATTTTGCCGGCAATCTCGCGCTCCATTTTCTGAACGGTCATCTGCTCTTTGAGGCTGCGGCGCAAGTCACTGCGGATCTCGCTCATGGGCTTGTTGTAGTACGCCTCCAGTTTCTCCTGGCTCCCAATCTGGGCAATGAACTGGTTCAGGCGGCCTTCCAGCTCGGCATTGATGGTGTTTTCTTCTACAATGACAGAGTCCACCTCGGCACGGGCCAGCAATAGTTTATTCTGGACAAGTGAGCGCAGGATCTCGCAGCGCAGGTTAGGGGATTTATAGCCCTGGCTTACCGCGTTGGCGTGCTGAAACTCCAGCTCTGACCGTAACACGATATGCCCTCCTACTTTGGCCACAATGTTATCTATCAGGGCAGCTTGCTGGGCCTCTGCGTTTTGCGTCAGAGTGCCCAGGGTAATCAGTAGAAGGAGGCTTTTAAGGAAAGAAGAATAAGAAATTCTGATTTTCATGGTATTCTGTATAGCGGTCTCTAGCTATAGAACCGCTTCTCGTGCAAATTAGTATAGTGGTAAACAAACAAAGCTAGGCAAACGCCTTCACTTAAAGAAACTTCCGGAGGGCTTAGTGCTTAATAAGCTTCTGCACCTCTGGCTGGTTGATGCTTACCGGGTATTTCTGGCGCAGTTCTTTGATCCATTCCTGCTCCAGGTAATTCTGGTAATCTGAGATCACCACGCCGCGGGTCTCGTTCAGTTTCTTAGGGGTAGGCGGATCTACCTGGTCAATCTTGATCCAGAGAATGCGGCCATCCTGGGTGAGGTTGTAGGTACCCGGCTTCCAGGTAACCGCATCCAGCACCTTGTTCTCGCCGCGCTGGAACTTGCGCGAAGTAACCTGCAGGGCCAGCGGGTTGCTTTGGTTTAACTGTTCGGCCATGGCTTGCAGATCTGAGGTATACACGGTCACGGCCACACGGCGGGTTCCGGCTAATTGGGCCGTAGAAGGCACAATCTTAATGCGCTCTCCTTTAATCCCTTTCTGCTGCAGGTAGTTCTTCACCGCAGTGGCCCGGCGGGCTCCCAAGGTTGAGTTTCTCTGGTTTGCGCTTTCGCGGGCGTCAATGTAACCGGTCACATCCAGGCTGAGGGCAGAGTCTGCCTGCATGGTAGAAGCCAGCTGATCCAGCTGGGCCGTGGCTGCATTGGAAAGTTTATTTGCGCCGGTGGTAAAGAGCAGGTCAATTTGCTTGTGTCTGGAAGACGGGAACCTACCCGCAGCCAACAGGGCTTTGGCTTGGTTCATCACAGCAGAGTTGGCGGCGCTGAGGATGGTAGCCTGGGCCCGCTCGCCCCACATGTAGTTGGCTTTGTTTGCCTCAAAGAAAGCTTTCAAGCCCACGGTGTCCTCCACTGCTTTGGCCCATACCTTCTCCTCCATAAGCTGGAACAGCAGGATGCCGTCATGGTACTCGTTCACCAGCATCTTGTAATCCTGGTGTTTTTCCTCCAGGTGCTCACGCTCGTAATCCAGCAGGCTGGTTTCCACAAACTTGTCATAGAGCAGGTTCATGGCATGGGAAGGAGACACGTTCTGGCGGGCGCGCTGGTTCGCCTCAATGTACGTGGCAAAGCTCCCTACGGTATAGGGCTTACCGGCAATGGTGAACAGCGTAGCGGTAGGCAGGTTCTTGGGCTCAGCGGGCACGCTGAATTTCCATTTGCCAGTTACCAGGGTTGAATCTGCCAGTTTGAGGGTAGCCGTTTTAATGGCCTGGTTCTCCTGGAACTTGTTCTCGGCTTTGATGCGGCGCAGGAATGCGGCTTTGTTCAGCTCAGAGCGCGAGTCTTTGGCAATACGGTTCCGCAGCGAGGTCTCCATCTCTTCATAAGACGGCAGTTCTTTGCGCTCCAGCAGCTTGATGATGTGCCAGCCGTAAACCGTCTGCACAGGTGGCGTGATGGCTCCCGGCTGCGCCAGGGCGAAAGCGGCTTCCTCAAAGGAAGGAATCATGCGGCCGGTGCCAAACCAAGGCAACTCCCCGCCGTTATCCGCCGAGGCGGCGTCTTCTGAGAACTGAGAGGTGAGTTTGTTCCAGTCTTCCTTGCGCAGGACGCGGCTGTAGATCTCGTCAATCTTCTTCTTGGCGGCCAGGGAATCTGCTTTGGGCAGGCCTTGCTGCGCCCGCACCATGATGTGCGCCACTTTGATCTCGCCCTGGGCCGGGCGTACTTCGTTTACTTTGATGATATGGTACCCAAAACGGGTTCTCACCGGCTGCGAGATTTGACCTACCGGCGTGTTGAAGGCGGCGTTCTCAAAAGGGTATACCATCTGCAGGGCAGTGAAATAACCTAAGTTGCCGTTGTTCTCCCGGGCAGACGGGTCTTCAGAGAAACGCTGGGCCAGTTGCTCAAACGGGGTGCCGTTTACCGCCTGGTTCCGCAAATCCATGATCTTTTGGTAAGCGGCCAGCGTGTCTTTGGGATCGGCCTCCATGTCCACGGAAACAAGAATGTGGGTGGCGTTTACTTCTTTCTTCAGGCGCTCGTAGGCTTCGCGCACTAGTTGATCGGTTACGCTTTTCTCCGTGAGGAAAGGTTGCGCCAGTTGTTCTTTGTAACCGCCCAGCTCTGTTTTAAACGCCTGGGTGGTATCCAGACCGCGGCTCTTGGCCTCCGCCACTTTCAGCTTGAAATTGGTGTACAGGTTCAGGTACTCGTTTACGCTGGCGCTGGAAAAAGCACTGTCTGCGGCGCTGTTGTTTTTCTCATACACGTAAGCGAACTCAGAGACCGGTACTTTCTCTGGGCCAATGGTGAGCAAAACAGGTTCCGCGGCCTTTTTAGGGGAGGTACACTGGAATAGGAGCAGGGCACTCAGGCCCACATACAAAGAAGTAACTCGCATAGGTGTCAGCAAAATGCAGGATGTGTAGGCTATAGACTTCCCTTACATTATGCAATTTTACTCATTTTTTTGGAGAGAACAGGCTACTATTGAAAAACATAGTGCCCTGGAGGCGGGCTGGAAGAAAACCACCTCCGTTTTTGGCATATTTTGCTTAAAACAGGCCAAAAACGGTTTTTATTGTGCGGCTTGGGAAAAATATAGTCCTGTGCCTACACCAGGAGTTTGTGCATGCGGCAGATATTGGTTGACCCCTTCACACTGTATTCTACCTTGTCCATGATCCGGTTCACCAGGGCCACGCCCACGCCCCCCTTTTTACCCGCCTTTATGTTGTCATGGATGTTAGGCGCTTTGTAGTTGGCCTGCACAAAGGGGGTGCCGTTGTCTTCCAGCTCAAAAACAATTTCCCGGTCATCATACCTGATGGTGAGGCAGAGGTTTTTCTGGCTGTCTTCCTTGTTGGAGTGGATGATCAGGTTGGCGCAGATCTCGTCTACGGCCAGGATGATCTGGTTTAACGTGATCTCAGACAAGTGGACAGGAGAGAGGGTATCCGTCACAAAGGTGCGGATAATTTTAAGGTTCTTCCTGTCACAACTGACCCGGATCTTATTAGTCATTGGCAATGGTCACGGCTTCTTCATAGGAAGAGACGATGGTCATGAGCAGGTCCAGCCCCAAAATCTCGAACACGTTACGTACTTTCTCCTGCATGTTGAAGAAAATAAGCTTGATCTGAGCATCTTCAAAACGCTGCAAGTGCGAGATGAACACGCCTAAACCGGCCGAGGAAATGTAGTTGAGGTTTTTGCAGTCCACCAGGATCTTGCCAAACATCATGATGCTGGGGTTGGAGAGCTCTTCGTCCAATAACACGGAGGAGCTGGCGTCTAACTCACCATCTAAACTGATGGTGATGGTGTTGTCTGTGATAGTATGTTTTATTTTCATCGTGCTTCTTTACGAATCATCTAATTAATAGGTTGACGCGGTTTGAACTTGATCACAAGCAGGGTTTGGTCATCATAGAGGATATCATTGCTGAAGTCGCTGACATCGTTGATGATAGCGCTTTTGATGTCCTCGGCCTCTAAATGATATGTCTGGGAAAGCATGTATTTCAGGCGCTC
This sequence comes from Rufibacter roseolus, assembly GCF_017916365.1. Taxonomy (GTDB): domain Bacteria; phylum Bacteroidota; class Bacteroidia; order Cytophagales; family Hymenobacteraceae; genus Nibribacter; species Nibribacter roseolus. Next base: position 967,232 of record NZ_JAFMSU010000003.1, on the reverse strand, counting down.
CTCGCCGTACTCCTCCTGGCGGGAGTTACGGGCCTCCACAATGCCATCGGTGTAAATCACCATCACATCGCCGGGGTTATAATCATAGTGCAGCCGGTGGATGCGCTTGGCGTAAGAGGCGTCCCTGATAATGCCCAAACCCAATCCCTCTGTCTGGAAATAGAACGTATCTTCTATCATAGAGTTGTAGTAAAGGGTATGGCAATGGCCCGCCCGGGCAAAGGAAACGCCCTGCATCTCATAATCAATGATATACAGAGATGACGTGATAAAAGAGGTGCGCTCCAGGCAGCGGCTCAGGGCACTGTTGGCCTGGATCATGAACTCATCCGGCAGCAAGTCCTGCTGCATGAGGCCGTGGAAAATGCCTTTCATCTGCGCCATGTGGAACGCCGCCGAGATTCCTTTCCCAGATACGTCACCAATGATAATGGCGATGCGGGATTTGCTTAGTTGCAGGTAATCATAGAAGTCGCCGCCCACTTCTTTGGCCGCCTGGGCGTAGGTGCTGATCTCAAACCAGGTATCAGTGGGGAATTTCTTGGGGTTGAGGCGGTCCTGCACCAGGCTTGCGATCTTGAGTTCCTCTTTGTAGCGCTCATTCTGCAAGGATTCCTGCATGAGCCGCAGGTTCTCAATGGTCAATACCGTCTGGTTCGCGAAGGACTGCACCACGCTGATAGAGTCAGGGTCAAAGCCCTGTTCTACTTCCAGCAGCAAGTATAGCACGCCGTAGCGCCGTTTGGCCGACACCAGCGGCACCACCAGCAGGGAGTTGTAAAGGCTGGGCAGGCTTTTAAACTCGGGCAGCAGGTTCAGGTCGCCGTTCACGTACACGCTGTCCGGGGTTGAACTGTCCTGCTCCTGCACGTTTTCCATCAAGGCCTTTACTGCCTCCTGCACCTGGGTGTCAATGGGGTTACCGGTAAATTCAGAGGTGTCAACGTGGGTGGTCTCATTTATTTCCAGCCAGGCGGCATCTGCCCCGGTGGCTTTCACGGCACTCTCAAACAGCATTTTGTACACCTCATCCTCGCTCTGGCCCTGCTGAATGGTATGGCTCAGGCGCTGGAAGCTCAGTAAGTCGGCGTTTCTCTGCTCAAAAACCCGGGACGTGGGTAAACTGAACAGTGCCACCAGCAAAGAAACCAGGGCGTACAGAAACGCGAAAGCCAGGGTCAGCAGGATGAACGGGTTGTCTGTGTAGTCCACTTCCAGCTCTGGGGAATCGGCGTAGACGAACAGGAAGTTGGCGAACAGCACCCCAGAGGCCAGTACCGCCGTGAGCAGGAAAATACAGCTCCATTTCTTGTCAAGGGTGAGGAAAGCCACCCACCGTTGGTGCACGCTCATGTACAGGCTGTAGGCAAGCAAAAGGCCCAGGTCCAGGATCAGGAAAACGTGGCTCATGTACTGCACGTTGAGCAGGGGCACTAAAAGGCTGAGATAGACCAAAATCTCAAACCACTTCCACTGGCTCTGGACATCCTTGGTTTTGTGGTAGAGGATGAACTGCCGCCAGGTGTAGAAAGCCTTGCCCAGAAAATACACCAGAAACCCAAAGAAAACCTGGTAGAAGATATCCAGCAGGTAAGGGCTGTTCACCCAATATTGGTTCAGCCCTGGGTACCCTATGTGGAGGAGCAGGCAGACGTACGCGCCCAGGCCGCCTTTCACAAACAGGCCCCAAAGCGGAGAAGTGAACTCTGCGCTCCGCTGGATTGGCACGTGCGTGCGCTGGTGCAGGAAAACGGAAAGGATGAACACCACCGACAGCACGTTGTTCAGGTACGGGGTAGCCGCGTTGGCTTCGCCCATAAACCCTTGCCGGGCCAAAAACAACACGTTCACCAATAGCAAGACCCAGCTTACACTTCCGGTTAAAAAGCACAACTGTTTAATGGTTTTGTCTTGGGGCATTGGAGAGATTGCCTGCGGGTGATGGTTATGTAATGGCTGTGGGTGAATACGAGAATTTCTTAAAAGTAACTAAAAAAAACTTATGTTCTTCATGCAGCACTTTTGCCATATTTCCGGGGTGAATGCATCCGGCTGAAAGACAAAAGGTTGCCTTTGAATAAAGGAAATAGATAATTCAGCATAGGGTAAATCTATATAGGAAACGCTAAATCTAAGACAATGATTCACCAGAAGGTGGCAGGATGAAAGGTTTGTGACTACCTATTTTGTTATTTGTGTATAAAATATTGATTTTTAAGCGATTGATCGAAAAGTTTGGTGAGGAGAATATTGGAAAAACAGGAGCCGGGAGAGCTTCTGGAGAGTAGGATAGCAAAATAGTCTCTGAAATTAAGCTAAAGATCGCCGGAGGTGGTGATGTCAATGGTTGGTTTATGGACTTTTCCATTCTGCGTATATCATCCCTTTTAACGAGAGCTCAAATCCTAAACTGAACAATGCAAGATTTGCAGCAGCAGACTGTGATATGTGAGATGGAAGAAGCGCGCCTTGGTAGGTAATGCACTTGCGCCAGTGGACAGGCTTTCAACTCCCAGGGAAAACCTGTTTTAGTGGGTTTTCTTAAAAACAGGCTGTTAACAGAAGTGCTCTTTTCATGTGTAACCCTTCTCCATAAACGAATTTTGCTCTGCCCAAACGGATGGACAGAGCAAAACAGGAAAGATTTATTAATTGCCGGAGAGGCTTTTCTACAAGTTAACGGCTGTAGTTAGGAGCCTCGCGGGTGATCTGAACGTCATGCGGATGGCTTTCGCGGAGACCGGCTCCGGTGATTTTCACCATCTTGGCTTTCTTGAGGGTGTCAATGTCCGGGGCGCCGCAGTAGCCCATTCCGGCTTTGAGGCCGCCTACCAGTTGGTACAGCACCTCACCGGCCAGGCCTTTGTACGGCACGCGGCCCACAATGCCTTCAGGCACCAGTTTCTTCACATCGTCCTCTGCATCCTGGAAATAACGGTCTTTGGAGCCTTCGCCCATGGCCTCAATGGAACCCATGCCTCGGTAGGTCTTGAACTTACGGCCTTCGTAGATCTGCATGTCGCCGGGAGCTTCCTCGGTACCGGCCAGGAGTGAACCGATCATGATGGTGCTGGCCCCGCCCGCGATGGCTTTCACCAGATCTCCGGAGAACTTGATCCCGCCATCGGCGATGACCGGTACGCCGGTTCCTTCCAGGCCTTTCACAGCTTCAATCACCGCTGAAAGCTGCGGAACGCCAATCCCGGCGATGATGCGGGTGGTACAGATGGAGCCAGGGCCAACGCCCACTTTCACGGCATCGGCGCCGGAGTCTGCCAGGGCACGGGCACCTTCAGCGGTAGCCACGTTGCCGGCAATGAGGTCCACATTAGGGAAAGCGTCTTTGATTCTGCGTACCGCGTCCATCACGCCTTTAGAGTGGCCGTGAGCGGTGTCCACGCTGATCACGTCTACGCCGGCTTCCACCAGGGCGCCTACGCGGTCCAGTACGTCTGGGGTAACTCCCACGGCAGCACCTACGCGTAACCGGCCGAACTCGTCTTTGCAGGCGTAAGGGCGGTGTTTTCTCTTGAGAATGTCCTTGTAGGTGATCAAGCCTACCAGTACGCCTTTTTCGTCAATGACCGGAAGTTTCTCTATTTTATATTCCTGGAGGATGTCCTCGGCCTTGTCCAGTTCAATGCCTCTGGGGGCGGTTACCAGGCGGTCTTTGGTCATGATCTCGGAAACCTTCACCGAGTAGTTTTTCTCGAACCGAAGGTCACGGTTGGTGATGATGCCCACCAGTTTCTTGTCTTCAGACACAATAGGAATACCTCCTATGCGGTGCTCCTTCATGATCTGAACAGCCTCACCCAAAGTGGCGTGCTCATCCAGGGTCACCGGGTCCAGGATCATGCCGCTCTCAGAGCGTTTCACCTTGCGCACCTGCTCGGCTTGCTGCTTGATGCTCATGTTTTTGTGGATGAAACCTATTCCGCCTTCCTGCGCCATGGCAATGGCCATGTCTGCCTCGGTCACGGTATCCATGGCCGCCGACACAATAGGAATGTTCACCCGGATGTTGCGGGTAAGCTGGGTGGAAGTATTAGTATCTTTTGGGAGTACCTCTGAGTAGGCGGGTAATAGCAGAACGTCGTCGTAAGTCAGGGCTTCGAACAACAGATTGGGAGCGTGAAACTGCATGGCAAATAGCGTATATGGTATTTGCCACGTAAAATTAAGGGAAAAGTTGAATATCCTAGTGTGTGACGGAAAACTTTCTTTTAGGCAGGGGCCGTTTTGTGCCTTACTCCCTGAAAAGAGGCCAAAAGCGGTATGGTTTAGTATACCGGAAAAGCCGGGTCTACATCCTCAGCCCAGGCATGCACACCGCCTTTAAGATTGAGCAGGTTGGTGAAGCCGTGGCGCTGCTGAAGGAACATTAGGGCCTGGGCACTCCGGAAACCATGGTGGCAAATGAGCACCGTGGGAGTCTCCTTGTCCAGGGTAGGGGCGGCTTTGGGGATGTCAGCGAGCGGGATCAGTTCGCCACCCAGATTGCAGATGGCCCATTCTGCCGGTTCGCGCACATCAATGAGCTGTAACGGTTCCTGGCGGTCTAAACGTTCTTTCAGTTGCTGGGGCGTAATCTCTGGGAGCATGCGTCAAAGATAGGGCTAAATAATTTGGCAATAATATCCGTCAGGCACGTAAACCAACCGGCAGGCTTCTATTTTTGTGCACTTTACATGAAAGACCGTCCGCGTTTAAGGCCCATTTCCCTGAAAGCAGGCCTTAAACGGGGACGATGGCAATGACTCTTTATGGAACTTCTCTCCCCAAGCCAATGGGATTTGGCTACAGTTACTGAGATTGTGGGCGTGATCACGGGTTTGCTGTGCGTTTGGTTGGCCGCCTGGCAGAACATCTGGACCTTCCCCATAGCGCTCATCAGTGTAACGCTGTACATCGTGATTTTCTATGAGGCCCGGCTCTACGCCGATATGGGCTTGCAGGTGATGTTTGCGGGGCTCAACTTCTACGGCTGGTACATGTGGCTGTACAAAGGAAACCAACGTGAGGAGCGGCCGGTCTCCCGCATGACTTCCCGGCAGTGGATGTGGCTGTTGCTGTTTGTACCCTTGTTCACCCTGGGCTTAGGCACCTACCTGCACACCAACACCGACGCCGACCTGGCTTACTGGGATGCCGCCACCACCGCGGTGAGCCTGGGTGCCCAATGGCTCATGAGCCGGAAGAAACTGGAGAACTGGCTTATCTGGATTGTGGTGGACGCCGTGTACGTGCCCATCTATCTGTACAAAGAACTCTACCCAACGGCTGTGTTGTACTTCCTGTACCTGGCGCTGGCGTGGTGGGGCTACGTAGACTGGAAGAAAGACCTGCAGCGGATTCAGGAGGAGAAGGTGCCCTCGCCATCCATGGGGTGAGCGGACTGCTTCAAAGGTTATTTTGCCTAAATAGTAAAAAAATCACATTTTCATTTGCTTATGTAAGTTTTTTCCTCCTACATTTGGTCTGTCTATCATCTGAGTCCCCATGATGCAATTATTTATCCGGTACCTGCTTGTGCTTATCGCTACCCTTCCGGTAGTAGGTGGGCAGGCGTGTGCCGCATCAATGGGCGAAGCAGTGGTAGAAAGCCCCTCCCAGCATGTTGAAGCTTGCCTTAGGGCTGCTGCTTCTGAGGAACTGCTTTTCGTCTTTAAACAGGCGGTGCTGAATGAGTCTTTTTCTGAGGAAGAGACAGTTACGCATGCGCCCGGTTTTGATTCTCCAGTGGGCGAACCAGCCTCAGCCTTCTTCTCTGGTTTATCTTTTACACAGTGGCCATCGGCTTCAGACCGGGAGTATGGTTCAGCGGTTGCTACGGCAGCGCATCTGCCGCTCTACATGCGGTACCACAGTTACAGGCTATAGGCCAAAATCCTTTTTTTTACTGACACCCGTTGCGTGCTTCTAAAGAGCTTTGCCCGGAAAAATCATATCCAGGCTGATCTGTTTTCTTTGGGTTTACCCACCTGAGGTCGGTGTAATTTAGGTTTAATGCTTTTACCGGTTGAGCTTCTATGAGAGTTGCCGGGCTAGATTTCATTTCTTCAGAAAGCAGTCCTGAGCTCTTTTAAATGAATCTTTAATCCGCAGGCGATCCGCACTCAACATCCAGAAGGCAGCTATCACCAGCACTGCAACAGATTTACCGGTTAAAGAAGGATTTTCATTATTAAGAATTCATCGTTTAGGGCCTGTTTTCCGAAAAGCAGGTCTTATACGGAAAGAAACAGAGGTTGGTGGGAGCCGGAGCTATGGGGATACTCCCGCAGGTGCAATGTCATCTGCCCCGCTAACCTCTCATGAACTAAGTGCCGCTGCCAGAAAAGAAAGCACGCGGAAACAGAGCCAGGTCCATGAGAGGAGAACTAGTTAAGTCTGTCATGGTATCTTCTTCATGAGGCCAGACTGTTTTCGCTTGCTTTTTCAGGGCGTAAGTCCCAGCACCTGCAGAAGGATAGATCTGGATACCAGAAGGCCCAAATTCGTTAAGGTGCAGTGGCAGGAGTTGCATTGGAAGCAGCAGTTTTGCGGCTGTTTTCTGCAAATCGGGCCTAAAGCTGGGCTTAAAAGTTTTACCCTTGCCGCCGGGGAAAAGGCGGCTATTTAGATAGTATCTGCAGAAAACCCGGGGCCATTGGCCTCGGGTTTTCTTTTTGGCTCAGGGCGGCGGCTTTCCAGTTACAAGGTGTTTTAAAGAAAATACCCTAAAAAAGGGAAAAGGAGAACGGCTGCTTAGGCTAATGTTTCCGGGAAGATGATTTCCAGGGAATGGCGGTCTTTCTGCACGTGGTATTTTACATCCCAGGCGTAGAGATGGCAAATGGTGCGCACAATGGCCAGGCCCAAACCCAAGGAGGAAGAGGAGGCGTCTGCTTTGCTGAACCGCTCAAACAGCAGTGACGGCGCGTAGGGCAGCGGCTTGCCGGAGTTGGAGATTAGTAGCCTGTTCTTCTGCACCTCAATGGAGATGAAACCTTGCGGGTTGTTGTGCTTAATGGCGTTGCTGAGCAGGTTGGAGAGCAGGACGTCTACCAGCGCAGGGTTGGCCGAGACCCTGAGGGCAACCACTTCTTCCAAAGTCACCTGCAGCTCTTTTTCCAGGATAAAGTCTTCCAGCAAGTCAAGTTGCCGGCGCAGGAAAGCAGTCACGCAGATGGCCTCGGTGTGGATGAACTGTCGGTTCTCAATTTTGGTGAGCAGCAGCAGCGTCTGGTTTAGTTTGGAGAGTTTCTGCACGGCCGCGCCAGCAGTCTGGATGTGACGCGCCTGCAGTTCACTTAAGGCAGGGTCCTGCAGCAGTTCGTCCAGCTTGTTCTGCAAAACGGCCAGTGGGGTCTGCATCTCATGCGAGGCGTTCTCAGAGAATTCTTTTAGGGCCAGGTAATCCAGGCGGGCCTTCTCCGTGAGCCGGGCCAGCGCGGTATGCATTTCCTGGAACTCCTGGATAGCCGATTCTTGTAGCTGCAGCGGGCCGGGTTGGTGTACCGAGAAGCTCTTCACCGTTTCCAGCGTATTATAGAAAGACTGCCATACCGTGCGGTGAATGCTGCGGTTCATCATGGTTAGGCACACCAGCAACAATCCCATTACCAGCACCAGAATGCAGCCAATGGTCATGATGTACTCTGAATGCTGCACCACCATTTGCCGGAGCACAATGGCGTAGGAGTGCCCGTTGATATTCCGGACGGAGCGTACTTGTCTAAAGGTTTCTTCCTCGCCTTCCACCTGGTCAAACATAGTGGTGTCTGTGATAGTGAGGCGTTGGGGCTGGTGTGCCGCAAGTTGGGTTACCTCCAGCACCGGAAACAATTTGGTGGGCGTCTGGCCACGGGTCAGTTGCCGGGCAATGCGCCGCTCGGTGTTCAGGAGCTGCTCTTCGGCTTCATAATCTATGTTAGCCGTCAGGAAGAAGTACAGCAGGATGCCCGCCACCAGAAACAACAGTGAGGAGAAGAAAATGTAGGTGCGGTTTAACTTCTGCAGGAGCCTCATGGAGCCGCGAATTTGTAGCCCACCCCGTACACTGTCTGTAGGTAATCTGTGCCCCCGGCCTGCACTATTTTGCGGCGTAGGTTCTTGATGTGGGTGTAGATAAAGTCAAAGTTATCGGCGGAGCCGGAGAGGTCCCCCCAGATGTGCTCGGCTATGTTCTCGCGGGAGAGCACGCGCTGCTTGTTCGTGAGGAAATAAAGCAACAGATCATACTCCTTTTTGGTGAGGTCCAGCGCCTGGCCGTGTACCCGGGCCACCATGGCATTGGGCACCACCTCAATCTCGTTGAACACCACTGAAGTGGAGCCGCTGAACTTGCGCCGCCGCAGGATAGCGTTGATCCGGGAGTTGAGCTCGGCCAGGAAAAAAGGCTTGGTGAGGTAGTCGTCCGCGCCTAGGTCCAGGCCGTTAAGTTTATCGTCTAAGGAGTTCTTGGCTGAGATGATGAGGATGCCGGTGTCTGGCTGCATTTTCTTGAGCTTGGGCACCAAGTACAGGCCGTTGCCGTCGGGGAGGGTGATGTCCAGGATGAGCAGGTCATACTGGTAGAGCATCAGTTTCTCCTCGGCGGCAGAAAAAGTGGGGGCCTCCTCGCACACGAAACCTTCTTTCTGAAGATAACTGGAAGTGGTGTTGAGCAGGTTGGCCTCGTCTTCTACAAGAAGTATTTTCATTTTCAGATCAAAACATCAAGCTACAACCCAATTCTGAAGAGATTCTGAAGCCAGTGGCGCGGCCGTTTTCTGGCCGATTTCCTAATTCTGGCAAAGAAATATAAGGTTAAGGCAAAATAAGGACTTTCAGAAGTCTGAGGTTCAGATGAGATGGTGTTATTCTGGCTCCAGTATTCCAAATTTCAATCAATTTCCTGTTGCAATTGTTTAAGACATAGAATGTTGCAGAGATGGTGGTAAAGGGCTGATTTTATTTTCTTTTGGCACCTCAAAAACAGGATTCCTACAGATTCTCTTGCTTCCTTTAAGAATCAACGGAAGGGCTTGGGCGCCTGTTTTGTTTGGGGCCATTTTCTTGCCTCAGCGACCAGAACGGGCAGTGGTAGGAGCATTTGCTTTAAAGAGAAAAGTAGGTAAAATGGATAATTTAGAAGCACAAAGCCAGGAGGAAACCCGCGACGAGGTTTTCAAAGATGACATCAAGGAAGCCGCAGACTTTACTTTCAGCTCAAAGGTGGCCAAGGTGTTTGATGACATGGTAAGCCGGTCTGTGCCGTTCTACGGCGAGATACAGCGCATGATTGCCGAACTGGCCGCCGACCACGCCCAGGAAAATACCAATGTCTATGACCTGGGCTGCTCCACGGGTACCACCATGATAGGCATGGATGCCATGATGGCCCCGGACATCAGGTTTGTGGGCGTGGACGATTCTGTAGACATGCTGGCCAAGTGCGATGCCAAACTGAAAGAGATGGGCGTGGTGCGGCCCTACAGTCTGGAACTGGCCAATCTGCAGGAAAATTTGGAGATCAGGAACGCCTCAGTGGTGGTGCTCTGCCTTACGCTGCAGTTCATCAGGCCCATCCACCGTGACAAGTTGGTGAAGAAAATCTATGACGGACTGGTGCCCGGCGGCGTGCTCCTTTTGGTAGAGAAAATCCTCACCGAGGACAGCATGTACAACCGTGATTTCATCAAGTACTACTACAACTACAAACGGCGCAACCACTACAGTGAGATGGAGATCTCGCAGAAGCGCGAGGCACTGGAAAACGTGCTCATTCCCTACAAACTCAGCGAGAACATCATGATGCTGCGCGAAGCCGGCTTTGCCCAATGCGAGGTGTTTTTCAAGTGGTACAATTTCTCCGGACTCATCGCAATCAAGAAGTAAATGGTTTTTATTGGTAATTTCTTTTTCAAGTACAGAAATGTGCTATTTATTTTTCTGTATTTGGCCTTGTTTATTCCCTCACCGGATATTTTCAGGCGGGAGCATTTTGGGGAGTATTATTACCTCTGGCCCATTAGTCTGGGGCTGGTAGTGACTGTAGCCGGACAGGCCATCAGGGGCGCCACCATTGGGTTAGCGTACATTATCAGGGGCGGGAGAGACAAGAAAGTGTACGCTGAGGAACTGGTGACCCAGGGTATTTTCAACCATTGCCGCAACCCTTTGTACGTGGGCAACATCCTCATGCTGGTGGGTGTGGGCATTCTCTCCAATTCTTTGCTGTACATGGCGGTGCTCATCCCGCTGTTTCTGTTCATTTACCAGGCCATTGTGCTGGCCGAGGAGAATTTCCTGCGCGGCAAGTTTGGGGCAGCGTTCAACGCGTACTGTGCCCGGGTGAACCGCTGGCTCATCAATCCCAACGGACTGGGAGAAACGTTCCATAGCATGGAGTTCAAGCCCAAACGCTGGCTTTTGAAAGAATACAACACCCAGTTTGTCTGGCTTCTGGGCATCACGCTCATTCTGCTGCTGTACTACCCACAGCTTACGGACTTTAATCCGCAACTCAGAAATATGCTATTGGCTTTCATTGTTCTGGGGTTGGCGACCGTGTACTTTACGGTGCGTTACCTCAAGAAATCTGGCCGGTGGGTAGCTGATTGAATATGCCTTCTCAACTGACTTTGAAGGGACGGTTATCAGGCTTGAAAAGAATCTGGCAGGAGCGGGGCGCCGCGGTTGCTTGGTGCCTTTTTTTAGCCTGAAATCATGAATTAAAGAAAAAAGTGCAGTTCAGGGCAACCCTTTGCTTTTTTCTAACGATATGCAGTAGGTTAATTTCTCACCCCAACCGTGAACCGTATATGAAAAACATAGTACGTATTTGGCTTGCCCTCACCATGTGCTTCGGCCTGACTAGTCATGAGCTGATGGCGCAGGAAGCAGATTCTCTTAAGAAGTACCAGACTCCGGTAGTTGCGCAAGATACCTTGAAAAAGTACCAAGACTCGGTGGCTACACCAGAGAAGAAGCCCTTTTTCAAATCTAAGGCTTTCAGAGCCACTATTATACCTTCTATTCTTATTGCGTATGGCATAAGCACCATAGGAGACCGGGGTATCTACAGTAGCATGGATGCAAAACGCGATATTCAGAAGCATTTTCCAAATTTCCATACCACCATTGACAACCCCTTGCTCATTGCGCCTTATGTAGAATTGGCGGCAGCCAACCTCTTCAACATAAAGTCTAACAACGATTTTCTGAACACCAGCATCCTGATCCTGAAGGCCGAGGCGATCTTCGGGCTCACCGTTTTCACGCTCAAGCAAACCACCAACCAGGTGCGGCCTAACGGGGAAAACGACCAATCAATGCCCTCGGGCCACACGGCCCAGGCCTTTTTGGCGGCTTCTATCCTCAACTCAGAGCTCAAGCATAAGAGCCCGTGGTACGGAATTGGGGCCTACACCATTGCCACCAGCGTGGGCGCTTTCCGGATGCTTAACAACAAGCACTGGCAGTCTGATGTGTTTGTGGGGGCGGGTATAGGCATGCTGTCCTCCCACTTAGCGTACCTGTCTCACCGGAACCGTTGGGGCCGGAAACCTTCCATTGTGCAGTTGTCGCCTACCTATATTTACGGGGTGCCGGGCTTCGCTTTCTCCATGAACCTGGACGATTATAAAAACCGGAAAAGAGACCAACAATATCAGGCCCTAATCAATTAGCGGGCTCGTCCAGAATTAAATTTCAAAATCCTAGTCCAGAAAACCCGCTGTTTTTGCAGTGGGTTTTCTGTTTTTCAGCATCACCTGCTTTGTTTTTAACCTCATTTCTGGAAAATAACCCGAAAACAACTAGGCTGATTGGGCGTAATCAGATTTTAGTTTTTGATTTGCACCCTTATCTAAATAAATCATCCGGGTTAGCCCGGCAATCCCCAACATCCCCAATATCCCCATGAAAAAATTATTCCCTGTACTTCTGCTCCTGCTCACGCTCAGCCTTTCAGAGGTTGCCGCGCAGAACAACCGCCGCCATGACACCAATTACAACGGCTGGTTTATGTATTACGGCACGCACAAGCTCACTGATAAATGGAGCTTGCACACCGAGTTCCAGTTGCGGCGCTACCACGTGGTCTCAGATCCGCAGCAGGTGATGCCCCGCGTAGCCATGGTGTACAATCTGTCTGATCGCGCCTCCATAGCGGCCGGGTACGCCTACGTACACACCTATCCGTACGGTGACAACCCCGCCGCCGATGACTTCCCCGAGCACCGCACCTATCAGCAATTGCAGTTGAAAGACCAGCAGGGCATTTTTGGCTTGCAGCACCGTTTTAGGTTAGAGCAGCGCTGGATCAAGTTTGCCGGCGCCGAAGACTACACTTACATGAACCGTGTGCGGTACCAGTTCCGCACCAATATTCCACTGGCGGGCCCAACGCTGGAAGACAAGGAATTCTACCTGGGCTTGTATGACGAGGTGTTCGTGAATTTCGGGCCCAACGTGACCAACAACATCTTTGACCAGAACCGTGCGTACGCCGCCCTGGGTTACCGTTTCCATAAAGACGCCATGCTGGAGGTTGGTTACATGCACCAGCACGTGGCCCAGCGCAACGGCGTATGGTTTGAAAATAACCACACCCTGCAGGTAGGCCTTACCTATAACCTGGATTTCCGGAAACAGACTACTGCCGCCCAATAAACCATCATCTTATCGCTGCCAACCCGGCTCCATCGTGAGTATCCCTTTCCTGAAATGAAGAGGGTTTAACCAGAGAAGGGTAGGCAAGCGTATATATTCTGTACATTCATTTGTAAAACATTTTCGGGGCCGATTTCTGAAAACCGGCCCCGAAACTGTTTATCCTAAACCGCAGCAGTTTGGTAAAGATCGCGATCACCGGCCCGGAGAGCACCGGAAAATCAACCTTGTCGGCGCAACTGGCGCAGCACTACAACGCGCCCTGGGTGCCCGAGTATGCCCGCACTTACTTGGACCAATTGGAAAGGCCCTACGCAGCCCCCGACCTGGAAGCCATCGCCCGCGGGCAGCTGGCGCTCTGGCAAGAAGAGGAAGCCAAAAGTCCGGAGCTGCTCTTCCTGGACACTGAGTTGCTGGTGCTCAAAATCTGGTCTGAGCATTCTTATGACATCTGCTCTTCCTTCATCCTGGAGAACCTGCGGCGGCAGAACGTAGACCTGTACCTGCTCCTGGACATAGACCTGCCCTGGACCCCAGATCCGCAGCGCGAGCATCCGCACCTGCGCCAATTTTTCCATGACTGGTACAAACGTGAGCTGGACCAGATGGGCGTGCCTTACGTAGAGATATCCGGCTCCGCCGAGGAGCGCCTCCAAAATGCCATAAAGGCGGTAGACAAGGTGCTTCATCCCTAACCCCAATCCTCAGCTATGAAAACTACCTTCCTGGAAAACGAATACGTGCGCGTGGGCGTGAAAACCGCAGGCGCCGAGCTATGCAGCCTGGTAAAGAAAGACGCAAACCGCGAGTACATCTGGCAAGCCGATGCCGCCTTCTGGAACCGCCATGCGCCGGTGCTTTTCCCAATTGTGGGCCGCCTGCCGCAAGACCAGTACCTGCACCAGGGTAAAACCTACAGTTTGCCTCAGCACGGGTTCGCCAGAGACCAGGAGTTTGAGTTGGTAGAGGAGGGGCAGGACAGGTTGGTGTATGAACTCAAGTCCTCGGAAGAAAGCCGGAAAGTTTACCCCTTTGACTTTGTGTTGCGCATCGTCTACACCTTGCAGGGCCAGACCCTGGATGTGACCTGGCAGGTGCACCATGTCGGCGAGGGCGAGATGTTGTTCTCCATTGGGGCGCACCCGGCTTTCAATGTGCCCATGCAGGAGGGAGGCGCTTTTGAAGACTATTACCTGGAGTTCTCCCAACCCGAGTTGCTGTCGCGCTACCTGCTGGAAGATGGCACTGGGCTGCAGAATGGCCAGACTGAGCCCGTGCTGGACAACATGGCCGTGTTGCCGCTCCGCTACGAGCACTATGAGAAAGACGCCATGGTGTTCAAAGCGTTCAAGTCAGAGCGCGTGACCCTCAAAACCGACCGTCACCCACACTTCGTGCAGATGCAGTTCGCTAATTTCCCTTACCTGGGTATCTGGACCAAACGCGTGGGCGCGCCATTCCTGTGCATTGAGCCCTGGTACGGCATTGCCGGCACTTCGGGGCAGCCTATTGAACTCAGCGAAAAAGAAGGCATGCAGTCTTTGGGTACGAACGAAACCTTTGAAGCTTCCTATACCATCAGCGTAGGCTAGTCTGTTTCAGGGCTGTTTTTCGCAGAACAGACTTGAAACGCTGGAAGCTCTGTTTCGCGATTTGGGAAGGTTGGAAACGGCTGGAAATGCAGGTAGCTTTGTGCCTGGCCGGCTGCCCAACAGAAAGCAGGCTGGTTTCATTCAAAGGCAAAGCAAAATGGAAGTAAAAGATAGCAACGGCACCCTGCTCAACGAGGGCGACTCTGTCACGGTAATCAAAGACCTGAAGGTGAAAGGCTCCTCCACCACCATCAAAAGAGGCACGGTAGTAAAGAAAATCAGGCTCACCGATGACGCCGAAGAGATTGAAGGCCGCGTGGAGAGAACCGTTATGGTTTTGAAAACGTGCTTCCTGAAGAAAGTATAAAAGAAACACAAAAGGCGTCCACGGGCGCCTTTCGTGTTTTATAAAGCCTATTGCAGCACTGCATTGCCCTGCTCATCCAGCGGGAGAAACGGGTTATAGGCTACTTCCCAAAGGTGCCCGTCTGGGTCAGAGAAATAGCCGCTGTAGCCGCCCCAGAACACCTTCTCGGGGTGTTTCAAAATCGTGACGTTTTTGTCCGCCAGTTCCTGGAAAAGCGCATCTACCTCCTCTTCGCTGCGCAGGTTATGCGCCAGGCTGAACCCTTTGAAGCCGGTTCCTTCAGCAGATACGTGGGCATCTTTGGCCAGCTCCACCGTAGGAAAAAGCGCCAATTGCAAACCGTTGAGCTGGAAAAACGTGATGCCTTCCTGGCTGGCAGAAGTGCGATTCCACCCGAAAACGGATTCATAGAACTGGGTGGCCGCCGCCACGCTGGATACGCCTAAGGTGATCAGGGTGATTCTGGGTTGCATCTTTGTTAAAGGGTTTATTGATAGGTAAGTAAGGATCGTTTACGGGCTGTTTTAACCAAAACACGCTTAAATCAGGGAGCGGGTAAGATGCCCAATTGTTGCAGGAGCTTCCGGGTGACAGTCTTCCGGCAGGTGGCGAAATTCTCGTTTTGGGTCTGCACGTCTTTGTGCAGCCGGGTGGCGAAGAAGTAGACGTTGCCTTTGGTCTCCACGTAGCCCACATACCAGCCAATGTTTCTTCCGTTGTGGCTGGTCAGGCCGGTTTTGGCTCTGAGGGTGTATGCCGGTGTTTCTTCTGCCACCATCATCTGCTTCACTTTATGGATGTTCTCCCTGGAGAAAGGCAGCTTCTCCTGGTAAAGCTTCTGCAGGAACTGGATTTGTGTCTTGGGTGAGATGGCAAAATCACCGTAGTTCCAGAAATCGGCGCCTTGGGCACCGTTGAACTTGTCGTTGCCGTAGCCGCAGCGCTGTAGATAGTTTCGGTATTTGTTCAAACCAATCTGCTGGGCCAGGCGCACATAGAACCAGACCGTTGAGTTGGTGAAGGCGTGCTTCATGTCCGTATCGGCGTTCCAGGCCGGCACGCTCCGCTGCTGACCATCCCATTTCAATACTTCATTTTCATCCCGTACCGCTTTCTCCTCCAGCAGAATAAGAGAATTCAAAATTTTGAAGGTGGAAGCCGGCAGGGTGGCCCGTTTCGCATCCTTTGGGTGGCTGTAAGTCCAGCGGTTCTGTTTGAGGTCATACAAAGTGAAACTGCCTTCCAGGCCGCAATCTTTAAACGGCTGCTGCAGGTTCTGGCCAAAACTTATGAAGGGTAGAAAAAGAAAATACAGACCACAGGCAAACAGATGCTTCATAAAGTAAATCAAATAGAGGCAGTTCAGATTTTCCTGCCAAGTTTACTTTAAATATCTGGTTTCGGGTAGATTGAGCTTCCTTTTCTTCTGGCAATGCCTTGCCCAGGCCTAAGCTTAGAAAGATGTCTGCCGGCAGCTTTCTCCTTTTCATGAGTTTACAGAAAACAATTGACACCGCAGCAGGTTCTCAGGGTAAACAGGGTAGAAAGCCAGAGAATAGAATTTCTTGCGGGTAGGGCAGGGTGGCTAAGCGCAGGGCTTCCTTGAAAATCGTAAATAAAAACTTACTTTTGTTTAAATATTGCAGATGTCTTCCTTTCCATCTTTTCTGGCTCCAAATCCCAGTGCCATGCAGCGTGAAGCTAAAAACTCATTTGACAGAGTCTACTACGTGGTAGAGCACAACCCTGAGCTGAACATCATAGACACCAAATGGTACGGGTATGCCTCTCAGAATGACCTGCGCAAGGCCTGCGAAATTGGGCTTGAGTTGCTGGAGCAAACCAAATGCCCCTACAAACTGAACGACAACAGTGAGCTGACCGGTCCCTGGGCCGATGCCGTAGCCTGGCTGGAAAAGGATTGGTTGCCCCGGGCCATGCAAGCCGGACTCCGTTATCTGGCCCACGTAGCCCACGAGCATTCTTATGGTGAAACCGCTGGTCAGGTTATGCAGGTGAGCAAAATAGGGCGCCAACTGGAGTTCTGTGCCTTCAACTCCCGTCCGGAGGCGCTGGCCTGGCTTAAAGCCTGTCAGCTAAAAGCGAACAACTAAGCCGTTTAGCCCTAGCGTTTTTGCCTGCGTTTATTAGAAAACACAGCCTAAACATAAACACGCTTACCGTTGCCGGGCCATGGGCGCGTCTGCCGTCTCGGTTTCTTCGTTCACCAGGAAGAGTGTGCGGGTAGGGTAGGCAAACTCAATGCCGCGGTTCTGGAACTCCTCATAGATCCTGAAGTTGATGTTCTGCTGAATGTCCATGTACTTGTTGTAGGAATCGCTCAGGACATAGTAAACCACCTCGTAGTCTAGGCTGGAGTCTCCGTAACTCATAAAGTGGGCGCGGTCAAACTCAACGGGGTCCTGTGCTTTCACAATGTCTTCCAGCAACCCGGGAATGATTTTCATAGTCTCCAGCGAGGTCTGGTAGGTGATTCCAAGCTTGAACACCACGCGCCGCCTAAGCATCTGTTTGTAGTTATGGATGCGTGATTTGGTCAAGTCACTGTTGGCAAATACCAGCAGCTCCCCCGAGAGGCTTTTCACCCGCGTGGTTTTGATACCTATATAATCCACGGTGCCGCTTTTGTCGTCAATTACAATGAAGTCGCCGGTCTCAAAGGGGCGGTCAAAGAAAATCACGAAGTAGTTGAACACGTCACCCAGGATGTTCTGCGCCGCCAGCGCAATGGCGATACCCCCAATCCCCAGACCCGTGATGATGGTGGTCACGTTGTAGCCCATGTTGTCAAACAGGAAGAGCAGGCCCACCATCCAGATCACCGCGTTGATGATGAGCATGAGCCCGCCCAACTGCTTCACCTTCTCCTCGCCGCGCTCTTGCTTTCTTACATAAGACCTGAGCAGCATGAGAATAGTGGTGGAGATCAGGCGCACAAACAGGAAAGTGATCACCATGGTGGTCACTACTCCCAGCACGTTCTGGGCTTTCTCAGATAAGGTAAGATAGCTGATGCCGGCGTGGATAACAGCAAAGTAGAGGGCCGGGAGCAGGAATCGGTCCACACCTTCCACCAGCAGATCGTCCAGGTGGGTTCTGGTGCCTTTGACCCATTTCCTGATTTTCCGAAAAAAGATGTGCTTCACGGACCTGAGGAGCAGCAACCCAATAATGATGACTCCTAAGGCGAAGAGATAATCAAAAACGCTGTTGTGGTAGTAGGTCTGGTTTAATAATCTGTTCATTTCTTCAGCTGGGGGTGCACGGCCGCCCAACTTACGCCAGGCCGCAGATAGTAAAACAATAACCAGGGTATACGTGCAACCCTCGGACAGTAGTTATACTAGGACCATGAACGCGCTGAGGCATTCCATCTCCAGTAGACCTGGGAATGGAGCGCCGTGCGATCTCAGAAAAGAAACAGATTACGGTTTGGTTTTGGCTGCTTGGGCGGCTTTGAGGTCGCAGTTTTCTTTGCGGCGGGTGTCTGTGATGGTGAAGATTTTCCAGCCTTCGGGAGAGCGGTATAGTTGGAAGGCATCCACGCCGCAGTGGCTGAAGGTGTCTCCGGCATAGAAAGCATACTCGCACCAAAGGGTAGCCAAGTCTCCGTCAATGTTCACTTTCACATCCCAGATGCGCTCATCCAACACCTGCGGATGGGGCTGCGCAATCATCTGCACAAACTTGTCCATGGGTGTCTCGCGGGGCAGGACCTTGCCGTCTTTGCCGGCGCCTACTGAGAACAGCCGGGCATTGGGCGCCAATACCGAGCGGGACATAGTGCTGTCGCCGGCCCGCATGCCGTCAAAGAAACGCACCACGGCTGCCTCTACAGCTTTCGCATCGGCTGAGGGCTTAGCAGGCGTGGCTTTTTTGGTCTGGGCAAAGGCCGACCCGCTGAGCAGGAGGCAGAAAGAAAGCAAAAGGAGGGCGCGCATAGAAGGTGTGTGGTTACGATAGGCTCTGTTTACAAAAGCAAAGGCCTTGAGAAGGCCAGAGCAAAATACGTTTTTCTTTTTATATAAGGATCAACCGGTCCTGGAGCAGGGCCCTGAGCTCGGGTGGCAGCCCGAAGTGCGTGTCCATGAAGTCGTCCAAGATTTGGCGGGTATGCGGCGAGATCAGCCGCTGGATTTCCTCCATCGCCTCGCCGCTGATCATGTACGGCATGTAAGTGTATAAGAGGTCCTTGCCTTCGCACTGGGCGTAGATTTGGTATTCTTTGCAGGCTTCGCGGGGCGTACCCGTCACGATGCAGTGCGAGAGCCAGTTTTCCAGTCTTAAGGGGTTGGGTAAAGAAAGCAGGGCCTCGCGACGGGCCACCAGGTCCACATGCTCAGAAAAATAGGCGTCAATCTTACTTCTGGATTCTACAGACAGCTCTTCCCGCATCTGCTGGGCACAAGGCACGCACATGGCATATTCCAGCACGGTATCCAGCACACCGTCCTGGGGATAAAAGCGCACTGCTTTTTCTACCAGGTAACTCACGCCGTCTTGCAGCAGGTGGCGCTCGCAGGCGATGCAGGTCTGGAACGGCTGCCCCGATGCTCCGCAGTGGAAATCGGGCGGAATGGGCTCAAATTCGTGGGTTAATTGAATAGAAGGTAAATCCATAACAGGAAAGATAAGCGCGGTTGACCCGCCTAAGATACTCTTTTAAGGGTTTGAGGTAAACACTGGGAGGCTGTTTTTAAGGTGTTTTTCAGAAACTGGGCCTGAAATGAGCATTGGCTTAGGGTTTATATAGAAGGACGATTGGGGCTGGTTTGCTTATTGGCAGCTGGAAGAAAAGCCTGAAAGAATCAAGAGAATCGACTGAAAAAGGGGCCATAGTGTTCACGTCTGCAAAGCCAGTTTGAGGCTTGCGCCTCACTGAAGTTGAAACCTTCAGCCCATCGTAGGTCCAAGTTGAAAACTTAAACCAGAGAAACCAAAAATTTTGGCCAGGAAACCAAAGACTTGCATCAGGGCAAAACTTAATCAGAAAAATACTTGAACCAGGGGAATCAATGATCAGGGGACTTACAGGCAGAATGAAATAGCCTGAGATAAGGGAGGAAAAAAATATCGTCTTGTTCGTAAAGGGAAACCTGTTTCGGGGCTAATAATCGGAAATCAGCCTCGAAACAGGTTTTGCAATTCTGCTTAAGCCAGGTACTCCTTAAGTCAGGTATTCCACGGAAGTGGTGGCGCGGGAACCGGCATTAAGGTCAATGGTGACGCCCATTACTTTGAGGAACTCCCGGATAAAGGCGGGATGGCCGGGCCAGGCAGGGGAGGTGACCAGGTTGCCGTCTACCACGGCTTCGGTGGCCTCTACCGGAACAAAGGTGCCGCCGGCCAGACTCACTTCTGGCCCAACGGCCGGATAGGCGGTGAGGCGGCGTCCTTCCACCACGCGGGCAGCGGTCAGGATCTGGATGCCGTGGCAAACTGCGGCCAACGGTTTGTCTTTCTCCATGAAATGCTGCACCACCTTCAGCACGCGCTGGTTCAGGCGCAGGTACTCGGGCGCGCGGCCTCCGGCAATCACCAGTCCGGCGTAGTCCTCAGGGTTGACATCCGCGAAAGCGTAGTTTAGTTGAAAGTTATGGCCGGGTTTCTCGGTGTAGGTCTGGTCGCCCTCAAAATCATGGATGGCGGTTTTGATGGTGTCGCCTTTCTTTTTGCCGGGGCACACGGCGTGTACGTCATACCCCACCATGAGCAACATCTGGAAGGGAACCATGGTCTCGTAATCCTCGGCGAAATCGCCGGTGAGGAACAGGATTTTCTTTTTGTTTTCCATAGGATGATGCGTTAAGGATAAAAGAAAAACATTGCCGGTTCTGTTAACCGGCCAGTCAATTGCTACTTCTACCAGCGGCTCGCTCTTATGAAGTTGCGGAGAATTAGGTTAATAGTCAAGAAGTTATATGGGTTTGATAGCATTTTTAGATGTTCCGGGTTAAGATGTGATCTTTCTTAGCCTGCAGTTGAATGGCTCCTCCCTTTTCGGGCGAAGGGAAATTTTAGCATCTTTGGCCTGGTAAATGACCTGTCCTATGAAACGTACTGCCCTGCTTTGCTTCCCTGTTTTTCTGTCGATGGTTTTGGCCGGTTGCTCCAGCAATCCTTACGCCGCTACCAACAAGATCTATAAGAAGCAGGCGAAGGCCTTTGCCAAAACCCTGCGCGCCACGCCGGTCACCAATCCCGGAGAGGATAGCCTCATGCAGGGAGACCAGTGGGTAGGAACCACCAACTTCAACCTCCGGAAACCCAACTTCGTGGTGATTCACCATACGGCGCAGAACTCTACGGAGCAGACGCTGAAGACCTTTACTTTGGCCAGAACCCAGGTGAGCGCCCATTACGTGATTGGCCGCGACGGCAAGGTGTACCACATGCTCAGTGACTATCTGCGGGCTTGGCACGGCGGCGCGGGCAAGTGGGGCAATAACTCAGACCTCAACTCTTCCTCCATCGGGATTGAGCTGGATAACAACGGTTCTGAGCCCTTCGCCGAGGCGCAGATCAACAGCCTCTTGCAGGTGTTGGCTATCCTTAAGAAAACCCACGGTATTCCGGCTGCCAACTTCATCGGGCACTCAGACATCGCGCCCAGCCGCAAGGTAGATCCCAATCCAACTTTCCCCTGGAAGAAGCTCGCCGAGGCCGGTTTTGGGATGTGGTACGATGAGGAGAAGGTGCGCAACTCGGTATTTGAATCCATTATCCCGCCTTACCAGGATTCCACGGTCGTAACTGCAGATAGCATGGCCATTGCCAAAGACAGTATCTCGGCGCCCGTGACCATAGTTCCTCCCGGTGTGGTGGTGGAGGTAGACACTATTCCACTTTCCTTCCAGCCCAAAGATGCCCTCCGCATCATTGGTTACGATGTTAAGAACCTGGACGCGGCCATCAAGGCTTTTAAGCTGCATTTCGTGCAGAAGGAAGTGAACGGCATCCTCACCGACGATGACAAAAAGGTGCTGTACCATCTCTATAAAAAGAGCCTGGAGTAAAAGCCTTAGCCTAAGTTGGAATAGGTCCGAGAATTAAGTCGGTTTTTATTCCTCTGATACTTTTAAAGAGGTAAAGCAGAACTATCCTATCTTAAAAAGTCTCCTCGATCTGTTCCCTGACAGACCGGAAAGTGAACCTTACGAGCAGCTTTTGCCGGGTTAGTCTGTCAGGGGACAGAACAAGGAGAGAGGGTAAAAGCCAAAGAGAAAGAAGGAAGCAGAATGCCTGTGTATCTGGGTATTGCGAAGAAAAACCTTATATTGGCGCAGAGATTTGCTCCTGTGGCTCATGGAGTTGCCGTTTTTAACCTGTTTCTCAGAAAAGAGCGC
This sequence comes from Rufibacter roseolus, assembly GCF_017916365.1. Classification (GTDB taxonomy): domain Bacteria; phylum Bacteroidota; class Bacteroidia; order Cytophagales; family Hymenobacteraceae; genus Nibribacter; species Nibribacter roseolus. The sequence goes on along the minus strand of NZ_JAFMSU010000003.1, from coordinate 945,264 downwards.
CTAAACAAGTGCACAACTTCGGGAAAGCCAACACTTTCCCGTAACTTTGGGCGTTTTTGAGAAAGCGGGTTTTGCGCCCGTGAATAGCCGCATGCCAGAAATAAAAAAGATAAAACCCCCGCGTACCAAATACCATAAATGGATCAGAACCCTCTGGAAGACCTTCGTCTTCGGGGTATTGTTCATCGTCCTTTACTTTGTTGCCGTTGACCTGAACCTGTTGTACCTGTTTGGGGAATCACCGGGGCTGGACGACCTGGAGAACCCAAGAAACAACCTGCCTTCTGAGATCTATACGTCAGATGGTTTGCTGGTGGGCCGGTATTTCCGGGAGAACCGCGACCTGGTGCCGTATGACAGCATTGCACCCGTGATGGTGAAAGCGCTGGTGGCTACTGAGGATGAGCGTTTCTATGAGCACCAGGGCATTGACCCTATCTCAGTGCTGGCGGCCGTGAAAGACAACCTCAAAGGTGATTCCCGCGGGGCCTCCACGCTTACCCAGCAGTTAGCCAAAAACCTCTATAAAACGCGTACCAAGAACACCAAAGGCATTTTGGGGCACGTGCCGCTGGTGTCTACGGTGGTGGCCAAAACCAAGGAGTGGAATACCTCCATTAAACTGGAGCAGCGCTACACCAAAGACGAGATCCTGGGCATGTACCTGAATACCGTTGATTTCGGGAGCAACGCCTTCGGGATCAAGGTGGCCGCTAAGACCTTCTTCTCTACCACGCCAGACAAGCTGAAACCCGAGGAAGCCGCCATGCTGGTGGGTGTGCTGAAAGCGCCCACTACCTACAACCCACGGTTCAACCCCAAGAACGCAGTGGCCCGCCGTAATGTGGTGCTGCAGCAGATGGCCCGTAACCAGGTAATCACCCAGGCCGAGGCAGATTCTTTGTCCCAACTTCCAATTGAGTTGAAATACCACGTGGAACAGCACCTGGACGGAGTTCCGGCCTATTACCGGCAGGCGGTGAACGAGTTTGTGCGCAACTGGGCCGAGGAAAAGGAACTGGACATCTACGCCGATGGCCTCAAGATCTACCTCACCATTGACTCACGCATGCAGCGCCTGGCCGAGGAAGCCCTGCAGGAGAAGATGAAGACCTTGCAGAACCGGTTTGAAGGTCACTGGCGTGGGAAAAACCCGTGGGTAGATGACCAGAACAATGAGATTCCGGGCTTCATTGAGAATGCCATCAAGCGCACCGGCGTGTACGCGTCTTTGAAAGCCAAATACGAAGACGATACCGTTTCTATTAACCGGGAACTGAATACGCCCAAGAAAATGACGGTCTTCAGCTGGAAAGGGCCTAAAGAGATGACCATGAGCTCTATGGACTCGCTGCGGTATTACAAGCGTTTTCTGCGGGCCGGCATGATGACCATGGATCCTTTCACCGGGCACATCAAGGCCTGGGTGGGCGGTATTGACTACGAGAACTTTAAATACGACCACGTAAAGCAGGCCAAGCGCCAGCCGGGTTCCACGTTTAAGCCTTTTGTGTACGCCGCCGCCATTGATGGAGGTTACTCACCCTGCGACAGGATTCAGGACAAGCGCGTGACCATTAAATACGTAGAGAACGGCAAACCCATGGAGTGGACCCCGCATAACGCCAGCTACTCCATTTCCGGGCAGAACATGACCCTGCGCCATGCCATGGGCCGGTCCATCAATACCGTGACTGCGCAACTGACCGAGGCCATTGGCTGGGAGACCGTGCGTAGATTCGCCCGCCAGCTGGGGATCACAAGCCCGCTGGAGGCGGTGCCTTCCATTGGTTTGGGTTCATCAGACGTGAGCATCTATGAAATGGTGAATGCCTACAGCACTTTTGTGAACAACGGCTTCCTGAACAAACCCATGCTGGTGATGCGCATAGAAGACCGCAACGGCAACGTGGTGGAGCAGTTCAATCCGCAGCAGAAGCGGGTGATCTCAGAAGAAACCGCTTTCCTGATGGTGCACATGCTCAAAGGCACCATGGAAGAACCGGGCGGTACCTCACAGGCCTTATGGGAGTACGACCTCTGGAAAAAAGGAAACCAGATTGGCGGTAAAACCGGAACCACCTCCAATCACTCAGACGGCTGGTACATGGGCGTGACCAAAGACTTGGTAACAGGCGTTTGGGTAGGAGGGGAAGACCGCAGTATCCACTTCCGGACCTCGGCTACGGGTGAAGGCTCTAAAACCGCGCTGCCCATTTTTGGCCGGTTCATGGAGAAGGTGTACCGTGATCCTAACCTGGGAGTTAAGCTGGGGACTTTCCCTAAACCCAAAGTGAAAATCAACAAGACTTATAACTGCATCACGCCAGCGCCTCCCCGCAGACCAAAAGTGGTAGATACCACTGCCGTAGACACCATGCTGGAGCAGCTGAATGATAGTATCTCCTCTCAGTTTTAAGCGACCCTGGCTTAGGCTTTAGAAGACTTAAGGAAGAATGCCGAAAGCCCCACAGGAAAGACCATACGCTTTCCTGTGGGGCTTTCGGCTTTAAGGCAGGTTTGGTGCCTGTAAAAGCTTTGTTTCTTCTATGGTGTCAAAAAGTTGTGTTCAGATGCTTTGGTAAATGCCGCTGATGGTAAGCGATGCTGTTTTCTACCCTCCGGGGCAGCCATTACCAAAGTACGGGAGGGAGGAAAGAATTACCTGCGAGTGGTCAGATGAGAATCAAGCTAAAGGCAGGAGCCATTAAGCCATAAGCCGTTTTTGCCTTGTTTTTGTTATTTCAGACTGAAAACGCTTTTATCCTCGTCTTCTGGGATAGAGAATTCTGTATGTCTCTTCACGCGCTGGTTTGTAGCCCGACTCCTATTCCATCCACCTCTCCCAAACGAGTAAGCCTGCATCCTTCCTCAAGCCGCCAAGCCTTTTTGTTTTCTGATACAGAAGCAAGAAAGGCCTGCGAAAAGATGTTGGTTTAACCTTATTAAAAATCTTTAAAATACATAATTGTCTAATTCTGCGTCCTTGTGCTGTAGTCTGCAAATCCTTGTAAAAAGCTGCTTTTAGGCCTATGCTTCTTATTATCAATACTTTATATATATAATTGGTATATATATTAAAATAATATAATTCTGAATAAAATTATAGAACGCCCTAATGGTAAAATAGAGGTCTCATCTTCAAAGTATTAGCCTGCCTGAAAAGGTGCTCATAAAATCCAAATTTCTCGGAAAATTAGTGGCACCCCTACGAGAATAGCATAAATAAGGTTTAACTTCTTTATATAAGATTTAGCTTTTGTTTGAAAAGTTATATTTTGCTTGTTGCGTGGTTTTGTTTCAGTGCATAATTTTGGATTATCTAAAAGTAGAGAGAATTGTACTCTTTATGATGGTTTCACTTAACTCTTATGCGGTATATACGATAACTACTTGATATAAACCCTATTTAATCCTGGCTTAAAATGGAAATAACGAGGTTATTGATACAAAAGCTAGGTTGAGGGATGCAGAGGTTTAACTTGCAATTGTGTTTTTTCTATCTAAACTAAATTTTACTATAGCTTAGTATTAGGCTTGCATACTAGTAGAATTGTTTTATGTATTGAATAAGTCCACTTTGTAAAAACAGCCCTGTATTTCACATCGCAGGTAATGCGAGGGCTCTCACTTCACTTTATTTACCTCTAATAAGCCTAATTAATTCATAATTAGAGGTTTAAAGCCGCGTCTGAATTGTAATAAGTCTTCATGCTCCCCCCTTCATGGATTCTACCTGATTTTTCTACCTACCACGCGCCCATGAACCCTATTAAACCCATTCTTTTAAGCTTATCTATCTTTCTCTCCTGTTTAATTCCCAGAAGTTCTAATGCCCAGACATCCACTGAGGTAAACCTTAAAGTAACTTCCATTGAACCATCCCTAAATACCGGTACAGATTATGCTCCCTGGCTGCTGGATGATCTCAGTAAATTGGTTCAGAATAATTGGACCGCCATCAACAAGCAGTACATAGACGTTGTCCTGAATCTGGAAAGCCGGAGTACCATCTCAAGAGTTTCTCTGTATGATTACCAGGGAACCTTCACCACCAACCCAGCCTACATCTACGCTTTAAAAGGCACCGAGCGGCAACTCCTCGCCACTTTTGACGGAAGAATGTTCCTGCAGTGGGTAGATATCAAACCCAGCACCCTTACCGAGGCAGATGCCATCATCGTCCGGAAGTACGCGAACAACATTCCGCAGAAAGTAAGAATCTACGGTCAGCCCGTAGGTAGCGTCACCAACACCACCCAGTCTACTACGTTGGCCTCAGTGATCACCTTCAACTCACTTCCTGCCAAGAAATACGGCGACGCACCTTTCCTGCTGCAAGCCACCAGTACCAACACGGTTACTCCTCTCAACTTTACCTCTTCCAATACCGCGGTAGCAACCGTGGCTAATACCACCGAGGGCTGGAAGGCCACCATCCTGAAAGCCGGTTCTGCCACCATCACGGCCTCACAACCGGCAGGTAACGGATACGCCGCCGCCACTAACGTGAGCCGGACTTTAAGTGTCTCTACCGTTCCGGCAATCATCACCTTCAATGCTCTGCCTGCCAAGAAAGTGGGAGACGCGCCTTTCACCATCACTGCTACCAGCACCAATACCACCACACCCATCACCTTCACGTCTTCAAACCCTGCAGTGGCCACGGTGGTAAAGACTACCGAGGGTTGGAAAGCAACGATAGTAGGAGCCGGCACCGCCAACATCACCGCCTCGCAGGTAGCGGGTGGCAATTATTCCGCGGCTACCAATGTGACCCGTTCCCTGGTAGTAGGTACCAGCAGTACAACCACTACTACCACTACCACCACAACCCCGGTAACCGGCAATATCCCTTACAAAGGCTACTGGGGTTACCACAAAGACAAAAGCACCCAATACATTGACAAGCTGTTCAACGGTGTGGTGAATGAAACCGTGAGCATGGGTAACGGGGAAATGATGCCTGTGGCAGACGTTGTCCTGAACTTCCCGGATCAGATGGAGGTGGAACTGCAGAGAATCAGCTTCTATGACGGTAGCAATACCATTGCTGCAGGATCTGAGATCCAGACCATTTACGTGGAAAGAGGCACCGGCAAAGAGATTCTGGGCCCTGTCTATAACGGCAGCAAGTACAATGTCTGGGTTGACCATACCCTAACCACTTCCCTCAAGGTAAGTGCCGTTATCCTCCGGAAAAAGAAAGGCGTGAGACTACCAGACGAGATCAAGTTCTACGGTAAATACAAGCCTTATACCCCGCCTACCTTCACCAAGCCCGCTTATCCGCTCAAAAGAATGCTGGGTGTCAACACCTATCCGGCAGATAACTCCAGCACCATTGCCGAGCGACTTGTACAGAAGATTGCCGCCATTGAGCCTTACAAAGTAGTAAGGGATTACGTGGACTGGGGGATTTTGGAAGCCTACGAAGGAACTTACGGCTTTAACCCAACCCTGAAAGGAAGCTGGAAACTGGATGAGATTTACGCTCGCCACAAAGCCAGAGGCAAAGAAGTGCTGGTGTGTATCAAGAACATCCCCGGCTGGATGGTGGCCACGTATCCATCGGCCATTGATGATCATGAAAACGCCCCGATGCCGTACAAAAGCACCTATACCACGGGCACCAACTACTTCAACGCGAACTACAACGCCGATAAACTGAAGCCTGCTTCCTACATCAAGATCGCCAAGCTTGCCTTCCAGTTTGCCGCCCGATACGGATCCAATACCAGCCTGAACCCAACCCTGGTAAAGACCAAAAGCACCGTAAAGATCGGGATGAACCTGATTTCCAAAATGGAGGCCAATAACGAGCCAGACCGTAACTGGAAAGGCCGGGCTGCTAACCAGAACAGTGATGAGTATGCCGCTTACCTGAGCGCGTTCTATGACGGCCACATGGGAACCCTGGGACCTGGCGTGGGCGTGAAAAACGCTGACCCTAACATGAAAGTAGTGGCTGCCGGTATCGCCACCACTAAGACTGGCTTCTACCAGGGTCTTGTGGACTGGTGCAAAAAGAACAGAGGCTACCTGCCCAACGGGAAAGTGAACCTTTGCTTTGATGAGATCAACTACCACGCCTACAACAACAACTTTGATGGCGAGCAGTACGCCGATGGTGTGAGGGTAGGGGTTGCCCCAGAGCTTTCCCTGGCACCGCTTAACATCAACAAATTCCACCAGATGAACCGCGAAATGGTGGGTGACGGTGACATGCCGATCATCATCACCGAGACCGGTTATGACTGGAACAGCAAAACCCAGGGAACGAAAGTTATAGGGGCGAAAGACAAATTTGCGGTGCAGGGCGACTGGATCCTGAGAAGCTCCCTTGATTATGCTATGGCTGGTCTGTCTGGTCTGTATTTCTACCAGCTCTACGACGACGCCAGCGGCTCTATTTACAACACCACGCAATTTGCCACCAGCGGCCACGTAGACCGGAATACCCTGGTGCGCAGACCTGCCGCCGACTACATCGCCCAAGTGGGAACCGAATTCGGGGATTTTGTGCCGGTTAGCCGCCTGAGCTCTGACCCACGCATTGACAAGTACCGAGACGACTCCGGCAAGAACATGTATGCCTGCTGGGTGCCTGATGATGAAGACCGCAGAGTGAACTACACACTTTCTCTGGGGACCGACTCAGCTAGTATCTACACGCCTACAATCGGAAGCAGCACTTTTGCGGTGAAAAAGGTGAAGACAAACCAGGGCAAACTGGCCATTACCGTAACAGAGACCCCAATCTTTGTCCTGGCCACAGGTCCAATGGTAATGACCACCACCAGCAATGCTGTGGAGGAGACTAAAACCGCTGAGCTTGTGCCAACACTGGAGACTAACCTGTCTGTTTACCCCAACCCGTTCAACCAGAACACCACTGTTGAGTTCCTGGTAGCCGAGTCTGGTGAGGCAGTGCTGGATATCTTTGATTCCCAGGGTAAGCTGGTGCGTCACCTCTTTGTAGGAAACGCTGAAGGCGGGGTGCCGCAGGCCATGCAGTTCAACGCTCAGGGCTTGCCAAACGGTGTCTACATTGCACGGTTAACCACCGCTAAGAAGACCATCACCAAGAAGCTCTTGTTAATGAACTAACCTGAGCGGTTGTAAAGCGAGAAAGTCCCCTGAGAATCCGTTTTCAGGGGACTTTCTCTTTTTTGGCTTCTAAACAGCTAAACGTCAGGAGTTGAGATGAAACAGAAACCTCCGTGTTTGTGAAGGATGGAAGGAATTCTTCAGGTAAGGCTACAAAAAGAAATCCCTCAACGGTTTGCACCATTGAGGGATTTCTTTTTTGAGTTATCTGCTACTTAACTGTGCTTGTCATAAAGCGATTCAAGGGCTTCCTGAATGTTGTTGTACTCAAAGGTGAAGCCTGTCTGAAGCACCTTGGTGGCGCTCACGCGGGAACTGTTCAAGACAATCTCGCTCATCTCGCCCAGCATAAGTTTCAGCCCGAAGGCCGGTACGTTGGGGAACACCATGGGCTTATGCATAACCTTGGCCAGGTTACGGGTTAACTGCTCGTTGGTAGCAGGGTTGGGCGCCACAGCATTGTAAACCCCTTCCATCTGGCGGTCTTCAATGGCTTTGATGCACAGGCGGCACAGGTCATCAATATGGATCCAGGACATGTACTGCTTACCAGAGCCCAGCGGGGCGCCAGCCAGCATCTTCACGGGTTTGGCTATCTGCGGGAGCGCCCCGCCCTTGTTGCTGAGCACAATCCCAATCCGGAAGATAACCGTCCTGATGCCCAGGTTATGGACTTGCCAGGAAGCGTGCTCCCACTGTTTGCAAACCTCGGCCAGGAAGTCTGATCCATAGCTGCTTTCCTCCATCATCAAACGGTCACCGGAGTCACCGTAAATCCCTACCGCCGAGGAGCCCAGATACCCTTTTACGTGGTGCTGGGTTTTTTCCAGGTACTGGCAGAGCAGATTAGTGGATTGGATGCGGCTGTTGAGGATTTCCTTTTTGCGGGCCATTGTCCATTTCTCCCCAGAAACGCTGGTACCGGCCAGGTTGATTACGTAGTCAGCGTACCGGATGGCGTTCTCATCAATATAGCCTTTCTGCACATCCCACTTAAAGGTCTTGTAGCGGGCATATTTATTTGGGGTGCGGCTAAGGTGAGCCACTTCATAACCGCTGTCAATCAACATTTCTGACAGCCGTGTTCCCAATAAACCGGTGCCCCCGGCAATCAATATCTTATCTGACATGTTGCGATATCTACGGTCTACGCCCAGACCAACTTATACGGTAAATTGCCTAAATAGGTAGGGCTCATACTAATACAAGAATAGTCACTTGGAAACAAAGCGCAGGCCTGAAAAATTCATCTTTCCTTTCTTCTGCAGACCGCTATTTCTGGCTGCGGATGGCCTGCAGAAACTCCAGCCGGTAGACATCCTGCTCAAACAAACCAGAATACTCAGAGGTGATGGTGCTACTGCTCACGTCATTCACGCCGCGGCTCATCACGCAAAGGTGATCGGCCTCAATGAGTACGGCCACGTTCTCAGACTTGAGCACATCGCGCAGTTCCTGGGCAATCTGGCGGGTAAGGCGCTCCTGCACCTGCGGCCGGCGGCCATAGTACTGCACAATGCGGTTGAGTTTAGACAAGCCAATCACGTGCTCATTGGGGATGTAGGCCACGTGGGCTTTGCCAATGATGGGCACAAAGTGGTGTTCACAGCTGGAGTAAAGGGTAATGTCGCGCTCTACCAGCATCTGGCGGTAGCCGTACTTGTTCTCAAACAGGCGGGCCGCGGGCCGATTCTCGGGGTTAAGGCCGTCAAAGATCTCCTTCACGTACATCTTGGCTACCCGGCGCGGTGTGCCTTTGAGGCTGTCGTCTTGCAGGTCCAGGCCCAAGAGGGTCATAATTTCCCTAAAGTGGTGGGCAATGCCGTCTATTTTCTGTTCATCGGTGAGGTCAAACGCATCTGGGCGCAGCGGCGTGTCTAAAGAACCGGCAAAATGCTCCTCCTCGGGATCTTCCTCGTTCCAGTCCCTTTTATCCATGGTATTCAACAAAGTTTCTTTCAGTTTCAAATAAAGTGATGGACAACGCATAGTTTTCCGGGAGGTGGGGGCGAAGACGCTGCCAGATGACTACGGCGATATTCTCGGCGGTGGGATTCAGGTGTTGAAACTCCTCGGTGTCCAGATTCAGGTTTTTGTGGTCAAATTTATTTAAAATTTCTGCTTTTATGAGAAGACTCAGCTTTTTCATGTCATAGACATAGCCTGTGTCCTGGTCTACCGGGCCGGTAAGCTTTACTATGAGGTCATAGTTATGGCCATGGTAATTAGGGTTGTTGCATAGCCCGAAGACGGTTTTGTTCTGCTCATCGGACCAATTTGGGTTATGGAGCCGGTGGGCAGCATTGAAATTCTCTTTTCGGCAGACGGTCACATTCATAAGGCTGGAAACAGGAGTAGAGGCAATTTAGTTTTCCTTCGGGGTTTTTCTACTATACGTGCACCGTATAAATTTGCTAAGGCTTAAGGACTAATGCGGATAAATGGATTAATTTTGCGGCCGATTTAAAGCAGATAATGAACATGGAAGGCAAACGTACGCGGGAATTAACAGTTGTGTTATTGCTCTTATTTTGGGGAATGGCCACCGCGGCCTGGGCGCAGCGCTCAGCGGTAGAGGAAACCGAGGTGGAGGTGAACGGCATCAGCCGGAAAGGGCAGCGTATCATGATCCAACTGGACAGCAAAGTGGTGGAGAAAGCCTGGGCTACTTTTTTAAAGGAAAAATCCGGAGGGGTGGTGAAAGGGCCTTCTATTCTGCCCACGGCCAAAGCGCAGGCCGGCAAAGGAATCTATGCCGTGGAAAAAGCCCAGCTAGACTCCATCAGCCGCAACCCGCTGCGCATTTTCTCCAAAGTGGAAGCCAATGAGAAGGGCACCCTGCTGTGGTGGTCGCTGGACATGGGCAACGCCTACCTAGGTAAAAAAGAAACACCGCGTGAGTGGGCCAACGGCGCCGCCATGTTGCAGCAATTCGCGCGTAACCTCTACAGACAGGACATTCAGGCGCAGGTTCTGGACGCTGAGAAGGTAGTGACCAATACCCAGGCCAAAGCCGATTTGGTGGTGAATGAGGCCAACGAGATCCAAACCAAAATCACCAGAAACCAGCAGCGCAAACTGGAATTGGAAGCCGCCCTGGCCGCCAATGCCAAGGAACTGGAGCAACTGAACAAAGACGTGCAGCAAAACCTGAAACAGCAGGAAACAAACAAAAAGGAGCTGGAGAACATGCGCCACGCCGTGGAAATTGTCAAAGCCAAGCTGGACAAGATTGACTAACCAAAACATAATAAAGCAAACGGCCGGGCCCGATGTAGCACTTACATCGGGCCCGGCCGTTTTTGGGTAGTTTTTTGGGAATCATGCTTGAAACGGAAATCCTTTGAAGGCCGAGTTTGTCCTCTTGGGAGATTTTACATTTCCGTAAAGCTTTTGGTGCTTCAAGTTTATAGGAATGGTTTTATTATCAACAAAGTGATTGGGCCTCCTGCATCAAACCATCATTCCCACTTTGCCATCCTTATCTATTCTCTCTTTGTCATCCTGAAAGGATCTGGTGGGCAAACAGTAGTAGGTCTGCCGCAAAGCTGATGTAATGTCTACAAACCTCCTGCGTTTCAAGCCTTCTTTGACCTAAATAGGCTTGAAACGGCAATACTTTTAAATATCATATTGCCCAACCTAACCAGAGAATCCCCTGGTATCAGCGCCGATAGGTGAGATTTGTAACCCGAGGCTGTACCTTTGCGTGCCCTTAAGCAAGCCGGAATAGATGAGGCTGCGCGGGCATTGCATTATGATTGTAAGAGAAAGAGAAAATTGGTTTAAGATGCTCTTCGTCTGGAAGGGCTCTGTGTTGCCGGCCATTCTTCCCAGGTTGGGCTTGCTGCTGCTCATCTCGGTGGCGGTGGTGTTTGTGCAGGGACGACTGTTTGAGTACAAAATCCCGCTGAACCCGGCGGCGTTTACTTTGCTGGGGGTGGCACTGGCCATTTTCCTGGGCTTCCGGAACAACGCCAGCTACGAGCGTTTCTGGGAAGGCCGCAAGCTCTGGGGTGCCTTGCTTATTGATACCCGCTCACTCACCCGCCAGGCCCTCACCATGACCGGCCTCCCGGCAGATTCGCCCGAGGTGCTTTCCTTTGTGCGCCTGCTCATCGCCTTTACCTACGCGCTCAAACACCAGCTGCGCAGGACAGATCCTACTGAAGATTTTCAGCGGCTGCTCCCGCAAGAGTTAGTACTGAGACTGGCGAAAGCCCGTTTCAAACCTATTTTACTCCTGAGGGAAATGGGACAGTGGGTGCAGGCCGGGAAAGAGGCGGGGCGCATAGATTCCATCACGCAGGCAGCCATTGACCATAACCTAAACCAGCTTTCCAACATTGTGGGCGGTTGCGAGCGGATTGCCAGCACGCCCATTCCGTACACCTACAGCGTGCTGCTGCACCGCACCGTGTACCTGTACTGTTTCCTGCTGCCGTTTGGGCTGGTAGACAGCATCGGGTGGATGACGCCGCTCATGGTGGTGTTTGTGGGCTACACCTTCATGGCCCTGGAATCTATTGTGACCGAGATTGAAGAACCCTTCGGCACCGAGCCCAATGACTTAGCTTTGAACACCATCAGCCAGACCATTGAGGCCTCGCTCTTGGAGATGGCAGGCCAGGAAATACCCAAGGCCCTGAAGCCTAAAAAGAAATTTATCCTGGATTGACATCCGATTAGTCATTGCCAAAAACGAAATCCCCCGCTTCAGGCCTGTTTTAGAGAAAACAGGCCTGAAGCGGGGGATTTGCATCTGATAGAGCAATTAATGGTTCCAGGAACCGAATTTGCCTGCCTGGTAATCGGCGTACGCTTGGTGGATCTCGGCTTGGGTGTTCATCACGAAGGGACCCTGCGCCACCACCGGTTCATTGAATGGCACGGCGTGCCCGAAGAGCAAAATGCTGTCCTCCGTGGCTTCAATGGTCAGCTCCGGAGCATCGTTGTTGAATTCTACCAGGTTTCTGAACGGTACTTCTTGGCCATTCACGGTGAGGGTTCCTTTGATGATGTAGAAGAAGATGTTCCGCTCGGCGGGTACCTGCAGGCTCAGTTTTCCGCCCGGCTGGAAGTACACGGTGCTCAGTACGATGTCTGACAAGGTTTCAAAAGCGCCTTTATGCCCGTCCCAGATGCCGGAGACCAGGTTCACGGTTACTTTGCCTTCGTCCAGGGTGAAGGAGGGAATGCTCTCCTGCTGCAGACCTTCGTAGCGGGGCTCGGTCATCTTGAACCTGGCCGGCAGGTTCACCCACAGCTGCAGGATCTCCAAAGGGCCGCCCGTTTTCTTGAAATCTGAGGAAGAGACCTCGGCGTGGATGAGGCCCTTGCCGGCGGTCATCCACTGCACGCCACCCGCGGTGATCACGCTCTCATGCCCGCCTGAGTCTTTGTGCATGATATCGCCCTCCAGGATGAACGTCACGGTTTCCATGCCCCGGTGCGGGTGCGGCCCAAAGGGCAATCCGCGGTTATTGGGCTTGTAGACCTGGTGCCCGTGGTGGTTCAGGAACAAAAACGGATCTATCTGCTGCACGCTGCGCGAGGGCAGGGGCGAGTACGTGACCAGATCCGCGATGGGCGAGTACTCGGCTTTATGGATTCTCTTGATGCTTCTCATGTGGGTTCCTTCAATTTCCTGCTATATACGCAAACCGCTTGGGATAAGGCCCGGATTGCCGCTTACCTGCGGGAAAGCAGCCTACGCCTGCAGCAGATGCTTTTCTATGGCCAGGGCCACGCCGTCTTCAATGCTGGGGGCGGTGACTTCCTTGGCGGCGGCTTTGGCCTCTGGGCGGGCGTTCCCTACGGCGATGCCCAGTCCCACAGCACCCAACATCTCCACATCGTTGTAATTGTCCCCGAACGCCATGACCGACTCCAGCCCGAAATCATAGTGTTTTTTCAAAAGCAGCTCCAAAGCGGTGGCCTTAGAAATAGTCTTCGGGGCGATTTCCAGGTAGCGGTCGTTGGAGCGGTAGATGTGCAACTGCTCCCCGAACTTGGGGTTCAGTGCTTCCCAGAGCGTTTGGATTTCCTCGGCGGCGCCCATGCACATGACCTTGTGCGCCCCGGTAGACTCGGCTTGCCAGGTTTGCAAAACTTCCTGGGTAGAGGAGATGGTAGGCGTCACTTTGGTGTGCTTGATCTCGCGCTGGGTCCACTGGTCATCCTGCGGCGCGTGCCAGTCATCGTTCTGGTATAGACTCACGTTGATGCTGGTGCCCTGGGCCAACTGGGCAATCTCCAGGCACACCGAGGCCGGAATCTGCACGGTGTCCAGCACGCGGGGCTCCTGGGTGGAGTCATCGTAGAGCAGCACGTAACCGCCGTTGAAGCAGATCATAGGGTGGTGCAGAATGCCCAGTTGTTCCTGCAGATGGCGCACAGCGCTGGGCATTCTAGCCGAGGCCATGATAAAGGGCAGGTTTTTATCTAAGCGTTGAATGGTGTCAATGGTTCTTTGGGAAAGCTCCCGGTCACTGTTAAGCAGCGTTCCGTCAATATCGGAGCAAATGGCGCGGATGTTCATGCGGTAAGGAATGCGGTTGTTTGTTCCTCCAAAGGTACGGCAGGCAGCGGGGAAAGGAGGAAAGTTTTCTGAATCGTTTTGGGCCTGTTTTTAGGAAAATCAGGCAGAAAGAACGAGATGGTGGAAAAGAGGAAATGCGTGCAAAAGACAAGGCATGCCTTGTCTCTACAAAATTAACCAACATTGAGCGGTAGTACATTAGAAGAAAATCCCCCCTGGGAAGGGCAGGGGTGGGTACAGGCATTTCAGACCCGTTTTCAGAAAATGGCCCCTAAACACCTGCCTATTCCACTTCGACTCAAAACTCAAGACTCAGAACTCAGGACTCGCAATTATGCCTCCCGTTTCTCCAGTCCCAGAATCTCCCGAAAAGTTTCTTTACCGGGTTTTAAGTGCTTCAGGTTTTCAATAAGCAGGATGGACCGGTCTATGCGGAGTTGGGAGCTTTTCACCGCCGCTACGTGCTGGATGATGTAGCGCTGCATGCCGGGTTTTAGTTGGTCAAAACGGACTTTGCCTTCGTCATCCTGCCGGAAGAGTTCGGTGAGTTCCTCCGGCACGGGCGTGCCGTACTGGCTTTCGTCTTTTTCTAAAGTTACGGTGACCGGACTGCCTTCTTTCAGACCCAGTTGTTTCAGGCGCTGTTTGGTCAGCGTGATGTAGCCTAGGCCCTGACCCAGCGCCACTATGCCGCCCTGGTAAGTGAGCGCGTTGTTCACCGTGACTAGCAGCCGCACGTTGAACTTGCCGCCCAGTTTCTGCACCACCTCCGCCGGAATCTCCAGGTAATGGGTGCCCATGAGGTACTCTAGTTTACCAATATGAGTGTTGAAGTGGATGGGAGGCATGGTGAGAGAAGTAGGATTTGAGTGTTGATATTTGGTTATAGTCCCGTTTTAACAATGGCTAACCTGTTGACTGGAGCATGGCTTATGCACTTTGATAGCACAAGTATTTTCTATTAATAATTTGGAATTATCCCCGCTTCAAATTCCTCAATGTATTCTTTGGAGAAGCCCTTTGTTACAGGCATTAGCCAAACTGATTCCAGTACTTCCCCTTTTTTGAACATATGCCCATAGCCGTTAACCGTCTCGCCATTCAGATCAAAGGTGAACATTGCTGAAATTTCTTCCTCGTCGGATGAAAATGTCTTTAGTTTCAGCTTTGCTGGATTAATGCTGTGTTTCTTGAGCATACTTTCCAGTGCGTTGGAGTATGCGTCCGCAATAGCCAAAGTGTCAACTGTAATTTTGGAGTCTAGGAAGGTAGTAAGCCTGTCATTTTTTCCATCAGAGTAGAGCTTCATCTCTTTATAAAACCACTTTGCTGACGCGGGAATTTCCGAAGTTCGTAAAGTGAGTTTCTCAGGGCTGTCGAACTGCACCTCACCAATGGTCTGTGTAACCCAATCTGTGTTCAGAATTTCCTCATCTGTAGGTTGTGAGACTGCCCAGTAAAGAGCGAGTATACCTACAGCGAAAAGTCCAGTTGCTGAGGCGATTTTTAAACCTTTGCTTTTGTCTTTCATGAGATAATAAATACCTGCACCCATCAGAGCTCCAGCACCGCCAAAAAGGGCGGCATACAGAAATTCCGTTTTATCATCTGGTGCCAGAGCATCTGCCAGATTGTATCCAAAAATCATCGGGATTACCAGAAATACTCCCCACCAAGTCTGTTCTTCTTTATTCATTACTTATTTGTGCCAACTAGAATATAAAAAGATATTCATTCCAGTTATCCGTTCTTTAGAATAGATAACCAGAATGAATTCAGGAGGATTTTACAAGATAAACGCCTACTTCCTAAACGCCTTGAACTGCTTGATCAGGCCATTGGTGGAAGAGTCATGGGAGGTGATTTCCTCGTCTGAGGTCAGTTCCGGCAGGATTTGCTTGGCTAGTTGCTTGCCTAGTTCCACGCCCCATTGGTCGAAGCTGTAGACGTTCCAGATCACACCCTGCACGAAGATCTTGTGCTCGTACATGGCCAGGAGGCTGCCCAGGGTTCTTGGGTCCAGTTGTTTGAACAGGATGGAGTTGGTTGGCCGGTTGCCTTCAAAAACCTTGAACGCTTTCAGGGTCTGGATCTCCTCTTCAGAGCAGCTCAGGCGGTGCATCTCGTCAACGACCTGCGCCTCGTCCTTGCCGTTCATCAGGGCCTCGGTCTGCGCGAAGAAGTTGGCCATGAGTTTAGGATGATGGTCGCCGATGGGGTTGTGGCTGATGGCCGGGGCCAGGAAATCACAAGGGATGAGTTTGGTGCCCTGGTGGATCAACTGGTAGAACGCGTGCTGGCCGTTGGTGCCCGGCTCGCCCCAGATAATAGGACCCGTCTGGTAACTTACCGGCTGGCCGTTGCGGTCTACGTACTTGCCGTTGCTCTCCATATCGCCCTGCTGGAAATACGCCGCGAAACGGTGCATGTACTGATCATAGGGCAGCAGCGCGTGCGACTGGGCGTCAAAGAAGTTGTTGTACCAGATGCCCAGCAACGCCAGGATCACGGGCAGGTTCTGCTCCAGTGGTGCTTTGCGGAAGTGGTTGTCCATGGCGTGGGCGCCGGCCAGCAACTCCCGGAAGTTCTCGTACCCCACGGTGCAGGCGATAGACAACCCGATGGCCGACCACAAGGAATAACGGCCGCCAACCCAATCCCAGAACCCGAACATGTTCTGCGTGTCAATCCCGAACTCAGATACGGCTTTAGCATTGGTAGACAGCGCCACGAAATGCTTCTTGATGTGCTCCTCGTCTTTGGCATTCTCCAGGAACCAGTCGCGCGCACTGTGGGCGTTGGTCATGGTTTCCTGGGTGGTGAACGTCTTGGACGCGATCATAAAGAGCGTAGTCTCCGGGTTTATCTTTTTCAGCGTCTCGGCAATGTGCGTGCCG
Source organism: Rufibacter roseolus (assembly GCF_017916365.1). Taxonomy (GTDB): domain Bacteria; phylum Bacteroidota; class Bacteroidia; order Cytophagales; family Hymenobacteraceae; genus Nibribacter; species Nibribacter roseolus. The sequence continues at coordinate 928,716 of NZ_JAFMSU010000003.1, read as the reverse complement.
TCCACGTTGGAGACAAAATAGGTGGTGATGTTGGGTTTCTGGTAGGCTTTCAGGGCCTCGGTGACCATTACCGGGCCCAGGTCAGAACCACCGATGCCTATGTTCACAATGGTGTCAATCGGCTTGCCGGTATAGCCTTTCCAGGCGCCGCTGATGACCTCGTTAGAGAATTTCTCTACTTGTTCCAGCACCCGGTTCACCTCGGGCATCACGTCTTTGCCGTCTTCCAGAATGGGCGTGTTAGACAGGTTGCGCAGAGCCACGTGCAGCACTGAGCGGTTCTCGGTGAAGTTGATTTTCTCACCGGTGAACATGGCCTCAATGGCATCGGGAAGGCCGCACTCCTGCGCCAGTTCCACTAGGAGAGCGCGGGTTTCCTCCGTGATTCTGTTTTTGGAGTAGTCTAGCAGAATATCCTCAAAAGTGACGCTGAACTTCTCAAACCGTTGCGGGTCCTGCGCGAAGGCATCTTTCAGGTGGTTGTCTTTGGTTTGCGCGTAATGCTGCGTCAGTTTGGCCCAGGCCTGGGTGCTTGTAGGATCTATGGATGGAAACATGCGTGTGTCTTTAGTACAACTCTATAGAGAGCGAAGTTAGGAATTGTGACGACTTTAGGAAAATGCGTTTTGCAAAAGCACCCCGGCAGACCAAAGCGGCCCAAAGTTGTTTTAAGCCCGATTTTCCAAAACAAGGCCCAAAACAGAGAGCGTTACTGCACCCCCTGTTGGATGAGCCTATCGGCGAAGGCCTCGTCTTTCCAAGCCGATAAGCGGGTGGGTTGCCGCGGATTCACGTTGAGGTACCATTGCTCCAGAATCTTCTTGACCGCTGGGTAACGGGCCGAGAAATCACTGAAGGAGTTGGGCGAGATGGTCTGCTCACTGGGCCGCGCCGGCACCGCCACCACCAGGTTCCTCAGTTCGCCTTCGCTTTCCAGGATCATCACGCCCACCGGCAGAATCTCCAGCACCGTACCCGGTTCTTTCTGGTTGCACAGAATCACCACCGGCAGCGGACCCGCCTGCTTGCCATCCACAGAATCAATCAGCGTGGACGGAATAAAACCCTCGTTGCCGGGGTATGGCAGAAACTCCAGCTTGCGGGGCTGCCCGGCCTCCAGTTGCGGCACAAACTTTTTCTCCTGCGCATCATACACCTGCGGCATGGTGGAGCCTGAGGGCGTTTCCACCACCGCCTGCCAGTGCTTGGTCTCGGTGATGGCCGGGAGTTCACGGTAATTGGGTTTACAACTGAGGCAGAGAAATGCCAGGAGAAGCAGCGGAAGCGGCCAATAAGTAGTTATGGTAAAGGGCATGGTGGTAGCAGGAAGTGGCGGCGTTATAAGCCTGTTTTCTGTAAGATAGCTAAAAAACGGATTCTTTCCAGCAGAACCAGAAATCTCCCTTTTTAGACTCTCCTGCCCATTCTCCCAACCACTCATTCACTCAATCTTTCATCCACTCATTCACTCATTTACTACTGCAGTTCGTCCAGCAATCGGAAGGGGTTAAGTCTTTGCAGATTCAACGAGTACCTGATGCTGTTTCTAAATTCTTTGAAGTTTCTGGGGAGGTCTGAGGTGTAGTTGCTGCCCGCCACCGGAAAGTAAATCTGGAGTGCGTTCCGGAAAAAGGAAAGCTGCAGACCCGTGCCATAGAACAGTTTATCCTGCTCCTGCACGCGGCCCAGGTCCAGGTACATGGCGAAGGGCGTCACCGGTAAATCGGCGGTGAGGTTGAGGGCGGCCAGCCATTCCTGGCTCACTACGGGCACCCCGTTGCGGAAACCACCGTCCTGCCGATCGGTCTGCCGGATGGCCGCGGGGCCGCCCGATGAGGTGGTGGGCATCTCGGTGCGGTTAAAGAACGGCGTCTGCTTCAGGAAATCGGGGCTGCCGGCCAGACCCAAGTAGAACGGGCTGTTCAATTGGTCGTTGTTGGTTATGAACCCCGCAAAAGCCCGTAGCCTGATTTCTTTATCGGGCCGGTACTTGTGCCAGTTATCCAGAGAAAGCCTGAGCCTAAGCGGCCGGAAAGTCGTGCGCCCCTCGTCTGTTAAGGAAATAGGCGAAGTGGAAATAGCTTGGTATTGGAATAGGGTGGCATCCAGGTTTACTTGGGTACCGCTCACCGCATTTTTGGTAGAGAGTTGATAGGCTACTCGGGGTGCCTGGAAATCGGGAAACAAGTCATCCTTCACAAAATGCCAGCTCAGGGAAAGCTGCTGGCGGAATGTGCTGGGGCCGTGCAATCGGTTGTAAAACGTTAAACTAGGCGCGATGCTGTGGAAGTTAGCAAACCGCTGGCCCAGCACACCCAGTTCCAACTTCCGCAGAAAGCCTTGCGCCGGAATCCTGAACTTGACATCGGCCAGGCCAGTCAGACGATTGCTCCCCAACCCGTACATCGGCATGATCACGTAATTGAGTTTATGTTCCGTAAGAAACGAGTTGTAAAAGGCAGCCCCCAGTTGGAAACCATCAAGAGTGTTATACCCCAGCGATGGAGCCACGAAGATTTGTTTCTGGTCTATCCGGTCTGCGCTGAGAAAAGGCTGAAATCGTATCGGCTCACTTTTCGTAAAAAGACGGCCTAAACGGTACTGGTTATCGCGGCGGTCCAGCTCCGGGAATATATACTCAGGATCTAACACAACGCGGTCAATACCTGAATTTGTGAAGGTGACAGTCTGTTCTTTTTCGCCCGGCTTAGTCCAATGCGATTCCAGCGTTTTTCCCCTAGCGTCCAGCGCGGTTACTTGTATGGGTAAAGCTAGTTTGCCGGTGTGCCGCACGGTTGCCTGGGTAGATCCACCGGAAGAGGTAACGGTTTGGAGGTGCGCATCCGGGATGGCGGTGGAAGGCAGAAGGTCCCTGAAAAACCAATCCAGCTTTTCGCCCGTGGATCTCTCCAGCACGGCTTGCAGGTCCTCGGGGTAGGGATGCTTGAACTGCCATTGGCGGTAATAGGTGTGCATGGCGCTGTCAAAGTGGGCGGTGCCCAAGTACTTCTCCAGGTACTGGAACAGCTGCGCTGTTTTGAGGTAAACGACAGTGCCGTAGTTGAGCATCCTGAACTGAGTCGCCGGGGCGGTCACCGGTTGGTCCAAGCCGCGGCTGGCCGAGGATAAATAGGCTGGGTTGTCAATGGCGGCCGGGGGCAGATCATCCACCCCGAAAAACTTCCCGAAGGCATTCTGGTTCACCTCGCTGGAGACCATGCCCGCATACGGGTTGCGTCGCGCCTTTGTCCGGAACTCGTAGTAAGAATTGATGCCCTCGTCCAGCCAAGGATGCGCGCGCTCGTTGCTGCCCAGGATGCCGTAAAACCAGTTATGACCCACCTCGTGGATAATGGCCTCCGGCTCCGTCACCGTTACCATGGGGTATTCCATGCCTTCGCCGGCGCTCAAAGCTGCGTCTACCGCGGTAACTTGGGAGTAAGGGTAATCGCCCAGCCACAGGGAATAGGAGTACACGGCATCGTTGATCTCGTGCGCCCTTTCAACCCATTGCTCGGCCTCCCGGTTCGTGAACAGCAGCCAGGTGGTCACGGCGCGTTTGGAGTAAGGCAGCGTGACCTGACTTTTGAGCACGTTGAAGCGTTTATCGGCGAACCACGCGAAATCATGGATGCGGTCTTGTTTGTAGCGCAGGGTTTTGGTTTTGCCTGAAGAGACCGGGAAATCCAGGTCGGTATTGTCAAACGACTTTCGGTTACCAGTAAGTTGGGCCAGGCTATCCATGCGGGCGCGCTCAGCGGGGTTCTGCAGTTCGCCGGTGGCACCCACCGTGTAGTTGGCCGGCAGCGTGATGCGCACATCAAACGACCCGAACTCCGAATAGAACTCGCCCTGGTCCAGGTACGGCATCGGGTGCCAGCCTTTCTGGTCAAACACCGCCGGTTTTGGGTACCACTGCGAAATCTGGTAAGACTGCCCTACGTGTCCCAATCTGGAAAAAGATTCCGGCAGCTTCACCTGGAACGGCGTGCTGATGGTAATGCGCTCGCCCGGCACCAGCGGCTGGTTCAAGGTAATCTTCGCGATGTCCGGGTTTTGGGCATCCAGTTCCCACTTTACGTTTTGGCCATTTATTTTAAAATCCAGCCCTGAAATAGCCCCGCGTCCTTCCTTTTTAGAAAAGTAGAATTCGTCCTCATCATTCAAGAGTTGCTGCTTCGCAAAAGCGGTGCTTCGGTCCTGGTAAGCATTGGGCCACAGGTGGAAGTACAGAAACGTGAGCGTCTCTGGTGAGTGGTTCTCGTACTCAATCTGCTCGGTGGCGGTGAGCGTGTGCCGTTCATCATCCAGCGTCACGTCTATGGTATAGTGCACCTCCTGCTGCCAGTATTTCTTCTGAGCGAAGGTGAAAATCGGAAATAAAAGCAAAAAGGGGAGAATAAGCCGAAGGCGCATGGACAGAATCAAGGATTTAGCTGAAAAGTACGATTTTCCCGGAATAACGCCGGACTTCTGCCGGAAAGCTTCTGCAAACTTGCCCCGTAGATTATGTTTTGCCAGCGTAACCACTTATTTTAGATGTTTATAGGCTTCTTTTCTGAAAACAAGTCTGAAACGAAAGCTTCTTTTTAAGCCTCGGTTTCACCCTTTACCCATTCCGCTCTTACTCTTGAATTTACCTCTACCAAACATGAACCTTTACCAAAAATGGGCCGCGGCATTGTCGCTAGTGGCGCTTACCCAGGTAACGCACGCCCAAACCCCTAACCTGCACGCCCAGATTGACCAACTCGCGAATAAACTGGAGCCCAAAGTCATCCAGTGGCGCCGCGATTTCCACCAGAACCCCGAGCTCAGCAACCGCGAGGTGAAAACCGCCGAGAAAATCGCCAAACACCTCAAGAGCCTGGGGCTGGAAGTGAAAACCGGAGTGGCCAAAACCGGCGTCATCGGTATCTTGAAAGGCGGACAGCCCGGTCCCGTGGTGGCCCTCCGCGCCGATATGGATGCCCTGCCGGTGACCGAGCGCAACAGCCTGCCTTTCGCCTCTAAAGTGCGCACCACCTTCAACAACCAGGAAGTGGGCGTGATGCACGCCTGCGGCCACGACACGCACGTAGCCATGCTCATGGGCGCCGCCGAGATCCTGGCCCAAAACAAAAAAGATATCAAAGGCACCGTAAAATTCATCTTCCAACCCGCTGAGGAAGGTGCTCCTGCCGGCGAGGAAGGCGGCGCGGATGTGATGGTGGCCCAGGGTGCTTTGGAGAACCCCAAGGTAGATGCCATCTTCGGACTGCATATCAACTCCGCCACGGAGGTGGGCACCCTCAAATACCGTCCGCAGGGCACCATGGCCAGCTCCGATAACTTCAAGATCAAGGTGAAAGGCCGCCAGGCACACGGCGCCTACCCTTGGATGAGTGTGGATCCCATTGTGGTATCGGCGCAGATCATCAACGGCATCCAGACCATTGTGAGCCGACAGATGGAACTCACCAACGAGGCCGCCGTGATTACGGTAGGCGCCATCCACGGCGGGGTAAGAACCAACATCATCCCCGAGGAGGTGGAAATGATCGGTACCATCCGGGCCCTGGACCCCAAAATGCAGGACCAACTCCACGAGAAACTACGCCGCACCGCCGAAATGATTGCCGCCAGCGCCGGTGCCACCGCCACGGTGGAGATCGTGAAGAACACGCCCATCACCTATAACCACGAAGCCCTCACAGCGCACATGCTGCCCGTGTTACACACCGTGGCCGGCCAGCAAAATGTGGTGCTCACCAAAGCCGTGACCGGCGCCGAGGACTTCGCCTACTACCAGCAGAAAGTACCGGGCGTATTCGTCTTCGTGGGCGGCATGACCAAAGGCCAGGACCCTACCAAGATCCCAGCCCACCACACCCCAGACTTCATGATTGACGAAAGCGGCCTGAAATTAGGTGTCCGCACCCTGGCGTATCTGGCCGTTGATTACCTGAACAACCCATTGAAGAAGTAAGGAACTTCTGTATCTATTCAGCACGCATTTCGTCCCCCTTTGAAGGGGGGAGGGGGATGACTACTCATGCAGAGCATTGCATTCTTGAGTATTGGTAGGGGCAATCCCTTGTGGTTGCCCTAGCTCCAATTCCAAAGCTTTCGCCATCTTGATAATGCTTTGTCATCCCCCTACCCCCAAAGGGGGACGAAAAAGAACCTCAGAAACCTACATAACTAGTGCCCCGTTTTGAAGCTGTTTTTCAAAAAGCAGCCTTGAAACGGGGTTTTTCTGTTTTTAAGGTATCAAGTAAGTTTGATAGATTCCTTACAAAACATGCCTTAGTCAATTACACCTTTGGTTGTTTCTAAGCAAGGATTCTCCCCTTGAGGGGAGCGGAGAGGGGTGTTTACACCTGCCGGTCCACGCATTGATGATTATTCATTGCTGCCCAAAAGAGAAGTCACCTTTGTGATTAACTCTGGAATGCGTGCTCTCCTTTGTAAACACCCCTCTTTATCTCCCCTCAAGGGGAGAATCTGCGTTTAAGAACTGCCTTTTACAGCAAGCCTTCTCTGTTCCTAAAAGCGGCTGTTCCTGAACCAACTGCACCTTAGGTCGTACCTGTTTAGAGCCTCTTTTCGCAGAAGAAGCCTTAAAACAGCAGCGTATGCCACAGCAGGTCAGTGATTTCATAGTAGAACGTCTCCATCAATGGGGCGTAGACCGCATCTTCGGGTATCCCGGCGATGGCATCAACGGCGTCATGGGCGCTTTGGACCGCGCCGAAGACAAGGTGAAGTTCATCCAGGTACGGCACGAGGAAGTGGCCTCGCTCATGGCCTGCGCGCACGCCAAGTTCACCGGCGAAGTGGGCGTTTGTCTGGCTACTTCGGGTCCGGGCGCGATCCATTTGCTTAACGGATTGTACGATGCCAAACTGGACCATCAGCCAGTGGTGGCCTTGGTGGGACAGAAAGCCCGTACCGCGTTAGGCGGGCACAGCCAACAGGAAGTAGATTTGTTGACTCTGTTCAAGGATGTGGCCAGCGAGTTTGTGCAAGTGGCCATGGAGCCCAGCCAGGTGCGGCATCTTATTGACCGAGCCTTCCGCATTGCCAAAGACCAGCGCACCGTTACCTGCGTCATCCTCCCCAGCGATCTGCAGGAACTGGAGTACCAAGAACCGGAGCATAAGCATGGCACCGTGCACTCGGGCATCGGGTATCTGCCGCCGCGCGTGCTGCCCCGCGACGAGGACTTGCAGAAAGCCGCCGAGGTGCTGAATGCAGGCAAAAGAGTAGCCATCCTGATTGGGGCCGGAGCCAAAGATGCTGCCCCGGAAGTAACCCAAGTGGCCGAAGTTTTAGGTGCCGGGGTGGCCAAAGCGTACCTCGGCAAAGCCGCCCTGCCCGATGATCTGCCGTTTGTGACCGGCGCCATCGGGTTTTTCGGGACGGAGGCCAGCCACCAGATGATGGCCCACTGCGACACCCTGCTCATGGTCGGGTCAAGCTTCCCGTACGCCGAGTTCCTGCCCCAGGAAGGCCAGGCCCGCGGGGTGCAGATTGACCTGGATGGCCGCATGCTCAGCATCCGTTACCCCATGGAAGTGCCGCTCATCGGGGACAGTGCCGAGACCCTGCGCGCGCTCCTGCCGCTCCTGCAAAAGAAAGAAGACCGATCTTGGCGCCAGACCATTGAACAGAACATCCGGAAATGGGAAGAACAATTAGCCCAGGAAGCCAGCCACCCGGCCAAGCCCGTGAACCCGCGCCTGGTGTTCCAAAAGCTGTCACCACGCCTGCCAGATAAAGTCATCCTGGCTGCGGATTCGGGTTCCTCCTCCAGTTGGACGGCGCAATACCTCAAAATAAGGGAGGGCATGAAGTTCTCCGTTTCTGGTACGCTGGCGACCATGGGCTGCGCTTTACCCTACGCTTTGGCGGCCAAATTCGCCTTCCCAGATCGGGTGGCTTTTGCCCTGGTAGGCGATGGTGCCATGCAGATGGGCAGTACCGAGGAACTGTTGACCATCCAGAAATACTACCGTCAATGGGCTGATCCGCGCCTGATTGTGCTGGTACTCAATAACCGCGACCTCAATTTCGTGACCTGGGAACAGCGCATGAACGAGGGCAACCCCAAGTTCGATGATTCCCAAGTATTGCCTGATTTCAATTACGCCGCCTACGCCGAGAGCATCGGGTTAATAGGTATCCGGATTGAACGACCAGACCAGATAGACGCCGCCTGGGAAACCGCCTTAAACGCAGACCGCCCCGTGGTCATTGACGCGCTTACTGATTCTGAGATCATGCCCATCACCCCGCAGGTGGCCGCCAACTTCGCGGAGAACATCGCGGAGGCTATTGAGAAAGGAGACACCGCCGCCGAGCAGCGCCTAGAGGAACCTTTTAAAGGAGCCGTGGAAGGGGCGAAAGATAAGGAAGAATAGCAGGTTCGTTAAGGGCTTGTTTTTGGGAAACAGGCCCTTAACAATTCCTGCAAACGTTGAAGAAGTAGGTTTGCTCTATCTACTGGAAAGGAACTGTAAAGTAGTCTATTAGATTTTTACTCATCTGGGAAGCACTGAGGTCCGATAGCTCCTCCGCCATATTCCAAAACAATATTGTCTTTGTAAAATAGGTAAGTGCATCCGTTGTTGTATTCAGGTATGGACTCCTCCTTTAAGTTAGATTGGAAGATTCTATAGAAGTACTTTCCCATTCCGCTCCTGGCAAAACCGATCACTGTTTGTTCCCCATTTTCTAGGGAGACACAGTTGGCGTTACTTAGGAGCGTCTTAACCTTTGTAAGTGTAGTACTGTCCCAGCCTAGGATCCCCAATGTTTCTGTTAAGTCTTTTGATCTGTCAGCTAAGTTCCACTTTTCGGCGACTAACTTGGTCCTACCCGATGTTTGTTTTTTGTAAATCCTCAGATCTATGCTTTCTTCGGTGCTTACAATTACATTTTTGGGGTTGAATTCAATATAGACAATCAAGCTATCAGGCACCAGTCCTGAGAATTCCTTTCTTAGTTTAAGAATGTTGTCATGGTTCTTTTGAAGGTTGCTTATTAATTCAGCCTTGCTACTTCTGGGCATGGAAAACATGAAAAGCAAGAACTCTTTGCTCTCTTGGTTTCCCTTTTTGTACATCTTTAAGAGTTCTTTCTTTTTTCCAGGAGGTAAATCTTTTGAAATTACCTGTAGCAGAGAGTCTTTGTCTATGTTCTTATTGAACTTTTGGGCATTGATCTGTTGGAAACTTAGAATGGCCATGGCAAAGAGCAGCACTCTTATAATTGTCATAAAATAAAATGCTAGTTGTTTATTTTTCTTGCTAGACTTTGTAAGAGAGAACCTAACAGAATGACGCCTTTTTACACAATGGACTTGCTCTAAACAATGATGTTGCGGCTAGTCCACCTCTTTGTTTATAAACACATTGATTAAACTGTTATTGATCTGATTAGAAAGGACGATTCTATCCAATGGTTCTCTATCTGCAATATGGTTCTTCCTGTAAATAACTACTGTGTTTTCCTTCGCATCAAAAATTAAGGTATGGATGGTGGAAGTAGCTTTATCAGGTGCTTTCATACCGTAATTCTGTGTTAACATTGATATCCTCAAGGCTCCGTGAAGTGCTTCCTTTCTGCTATAATTCTTCCTTGATCTGCTGAACCCAGCCGCCACAATAGCCAAAGCATATCGTTGGCAGCTTGCTTCCATCACAGAGTCTATAGTAGAGGAGATCTTTAAGCCATGGGACTTTCGCTGTAAGTTAGATTGGAAAGCCAGTTGGCTGATTTCATCATTAAGCTTTGCAAGTACCATGGAGTCTGTTGGTAAGAGTAGATCCCCCAAATTATAAGCTTGTTTTTTAGAGACAAGTATGGAGTCAAGTAGCCTTACTGACTCCTGTGATAATGAAGCATTGATTATTCCTTTGTTCTGCTTTTCAATAATACGCAAGATGGAAACTGGTTTGAAATATCCTACGCTGTTCAATTCTTGAAGATGATCTGTCTTTACAGTTTGTCCCAAAGATTTAAATGAAATTATAAGAGCAAAAAGTAACGTGCAGAGAAGGAGATTATGAATGTTGATTTTCATGTAAGAATGTTATAAGCCAAAAAGCTATGCGTTAAGGCAAACTACTGTTTAAGTTTTGGTTCCATACAAACAGTTGCCTAGGTTAAGTGGGGGCTAGTTGGCTTTTTTAGTCAACCAATTCAATCATTACCTTATCAATGCGTTTTCCACTTTCCTTGTCAAAGGTTAGCAAGGTTTCTCGCTTCGTTTCAATTTTGATGGGTACTCCTGGGTAATAGAAGTATTCATATTTGTTGAGGTCCGTAATATCGAACTTAGCGGTTTTCATGGCCGCTTTCACCTCTTTTTCCTTTAGCCCCATCTTGTTGAGCACAAGAGTCACAATTTCTTTGGTATCCTTGGGGTTGAGCTTTAGTTGCTGTACAAGAACACAACGGCTTTCCTCTGAGTCAAAGCTCTCAATAGATAGTTTTCCTTTAGCCTTTATAGGATTCCCACCAAACATATTAGGAAGCTCATCATCGTATTCAACTGTTTTTGAGGTAGGAAACATTGCCCCAAAAGGGAAGTGTAAGTACTGCAATTCATTGAGGACAAACTGTTCCACTGCCTCTTTTGAATTGAATGCGGTAATCATAGGTTGCAGCCTTTTCTCCAGATCGGCCTTTGAAATAGAGTTGTCTGCTGCTTTTACCTCTATCATGTCTGTAAACATGCTTTTCATCATGTCAGCCACTTGTTGCCAGTTCTCAACTTCCACAAACTGGCCGGTTTCTGTGGTTTTATAAATGATTTCTGTTAAATCATATTTCGCGAACTTCTCCTGCAAAGCTTCCGGGATGTCATAGGTACTAGCAACATTGTTCTTATAACTCCACTTAATTAGGTAAGAACTTTCTGTAGAGTCTATGACTTCAAAATTGACAACGTATTGAGACGAGTCGTTTTGGGCCAAGGTGCCATTCTTCCATTGTTGCTTTAGTTTGGTCACCTTAAACTTGTAGACATCGCCTTTCTCCCAATAAGCAACAAAGGATATTTCAGGCTGTTCTTTTTGGGCTAAGGCAAGGAATTGTACTAGAATGAAAATAGATAGGAGTAGAAGTTTTTTCATTAAAGAAATGGCTAATAGTTTCTATTCGATAAATTATTGGGATAGATAATTCTAGGTATAAGAATAATTTGCGGAATAAAGACTTAAGTCGATTGCTGCTAAAAATGGCTTTATGCTAGTGGTGTAAAGATAAAGGAAAGATTTCCAAAGAATTCAATGGGAGACATTGCTGTAATAATTTATATTTGGGTAATAAACATAAAGTTTTGATGAAGGTTTAGGAAGAAAGAACGAGATGGCTCTTTAGAAATATACCCTTACTACATTCTTTATTCCTCAACCCTTTAGGCCTTCCGCCCTTAAAATTCCTTTTCCCGATTGGGCGGCGTACTTTTGTGTTTTCAAGCTGGTTTCACAGAATCGGCCGCTAAACAAAAGAGACCTAATGCTTTCCCATAAATCGTTTTTCTTCTTTCTCACTTCTTTTCTGGGTTTGTCGCTCATCAGTAGTGCACAAACCGCCGGGGCACAAGCTCAGATCGACCAACTCGCGAATAAGGTTGAACCCAAAATCATCCAGTGGCGGCGGGAGTTGCACCAGAATCCCGAGTTGGGCAATTTTGAGGTGAAGACCGCCGAGAAAATCGCGAAGCACCTGAAGGCCCTTGGACTGGAAGTGAAAACCGGCGTGGCCAGAACCGGCGTAGTAGCCATTTTAAGAGGTGGTCAGCCCGGACCCGTTGTGGCTTTGCGTGCCGATATGGATGCCTTGCCCGTGGTGGAGAACAACACGCATAACCTGCCTTTTGCGTCAAAGGTGAAAACCACGTTTGAAGGACAGCAAGTGGGCGTGATGCATGCCTGCGGCCATGATGCGCACGTGGCCATGCTCATGGGGGCGGCCGAGGTGCTCAGCGGCATGAAAAAGGATATCAAGGGCACCATCAAATTCATCTTCCAGCCTGCTGAAGAAGGCTCGGCTCCCGGTCAGGTGGGCGGCGCGAAGTTGATGGTGCAGGAAGGTGTGCTGGAAAGCCCCAAAGTGGAGGCCATGTTCGGGCTGCATATTAGGTCAGACGTGGAGGTGGGTGCCATTACCTACCGGCCGCAGGGCATGATGGCGAGCTCCGATAACTTCAAGATTACCGTGAAAGGGCAGCAGTCGCACGGCGGAACACCCTGGATGGGCGTGGACCCGGTGGTGACCTCGGCGTATATCGTGACGGCGCTGCAAACCATCGTGAGCCGTCAAGTAGACGTGACCAACGCCGCGGCCATCGTGACGGTGGGCGCCATCAACGGCGGCGTTCGCGCCAACATCGTTCCCAGCCAGGTGGAGATGATCGGGACCATCCGGGCGCTGGACGTGCCCATGCAGCAGCAGATCCATGAGCGTTTAAAGAAAACCGCCACTAGCATTGCCACCGGCGCGGGCGCTACCGCCGAAGTTTCTATCCAGGAGATGACGCCGGTGACCTACAACCACGAGGCGCTCACTGCACACATGCTACCCTCGTTGCAGCGCGTGGCGGGCACCAGCCAGGTGAAACTCACCAAACCCGTGACCATTGCCGAAGACTTTGCCTATTTCCAGCAGAAAGTGCCGGGACTCTACCTGTTCCTGGGCGGTATGCCCAAAGGCGCAGACCCCGCCAAAGCTCCCGCGCACCATACCCCTGATTTTTACATCGAGGAAAGCGGCCTGAAACTTGGTGTGCGAGCCTTGGCCAACCTAGCCGTGGATTACCTGAACAATCCGTTGAAATAAGTTGTTTTGAAGCCACTTTAGGGAAAACAGCCTTAAAACGAAAATGCGTGATAACCCGCCCCTGCCCCTCCCATGAGAGATAGGGGTAGGTTCTACCTCCACAGAGAATTTTTACACATCAACCTCCATACCCAAAACAACTTTGAAACTAGCATTAGTGACCTACGAAGCCATCCACAGCTATGGCTCCTTGAGCGGCAGCGAAGACGGCGTCCTGATGGATTACCTCACCTCCAAAGGCATTGACATCACCCTGGAAGACTGGCACGACCCGGCTGTGAACTGGGAACAATATGACCTGGCGGTGTTTAAATCGCCGTGGGACTACTTCGATAAATTCCCGGAGTTCTGCGCCTGGCTGGACCGCATGGAAGCCCTGGGCATCCGCACGCTGAACCCTATCTCTACCATCCGCTGGAACGCCGACAAGCACTACCTGCTGGAGGTGGAGAAAGCCGGCCTGCCCATCGTGCCCACCGCCCTGCTAAAAAGAGGAACCGATGTATCTTTAGACCAGTACTTCAGCCAATTCCAGACTGATAAGCTTATCATCAAGCCCTGCGTGAGCGGCGGCGCGAAGAACACGTTCATTGTGTCTCAGGATGAGGTGGAAGAAGTAAAGCCCAAGCTAGAGGAATTGCTCAGAGCCGAGGATTACCTGGCGCAGCCGTTCATGCCGCAGATCCAGGAAGAAGGCGAGTGGTCGTTCCTGTTCTTCAACGGTCAGTACAGCCATTGCCTGCTCAAATCCGCCAAGGACGGCGATTTCAGAGTGCAACATTTCTTCGGGGGGACCATCCATCCGCAGGAAGCCCCGGCGCATTTGTTGGCGCAGGCCCAGACCATGGTAGACCAGTTCGCCGAGGGATGCCTGTACGCGCGCGTAGACGGTGTGGTGGTAGGCGAGGAGCTGCAACTGATGGAACTGGAGCTGATTGAGCCGTTCCTGTACCTGCACACCCATCCAGACTCGCTGGAGAACTATTACCACGCCCTGGTCCAGATGATGGAAGAGGTGCCTTCCTCGGTTTCTTAGTCCATTTCAGAAAATCGGGCTTAAAACAGAAACTCCTCCCTGGCACTGACCGGGGAGGAGTTTCTGTTTATATAGACTTTGCGGCGGTTAACCAAACAGGTTGATGCTCATGCCGCCGTCCACGGCAATGCACTGACCGGTGATGTACGCGGCAGCGGGCATGCACAGGAAAGCCACCGCCGAGGCCACATCCTCGGGGTTTCCGATGGTGCGGGTAGGGGTGCGGCTCAACACACTTTCCAGGTACTCCTGATTCTGCAGCACCTGATCCGCCAGCGGCGTTCTGATGTACCACGGTGCCACGCAGTTCACCCGGATGCCGTCCGGAGCCCACTCGCCCGCCAGGTTCTTGGAGAGCTGCACCAGCGCGGCTTTGGTCATGCCGTAGATGGCCCCGGTGCGCACGTGTCCCAGTCCCGCCACTGAAGACACGTTTACCACGTTGCCCTGTGGGGAGGCTTTCAGAAACGGATGCGCCAATCTGCATAGTTCAAACGCCGAGGTAAGATTCGTGTTGAGTAAGTAGCTGTATTCTTCGGGTGTGTAGTCGCCTATTTTCTTCCGGATGTTGGTGCCCACGTTGTTCACCAGGATGTCCAGCGTGCCCCAGGTGTTCTCCACCAGTTGCAGCAGGTTGTGGCGGTCGGCGGGTTGGCTTACATCGGCCACCATACCAGAGGCTTTCAGACCCCGGGCGCGCCAATCGGTTACTGCCTGGTTTACCTCCAGTTCCTTGCGGGCCACAATGAGTACCTCGGCCCCGAAGGAAAGCAACTCCTCGGCGATGGCGGCGCCTATGCCCTTGGTGCCTCCGGTAACCAGGGCCCGGCGGCCCTCTAAACTCCAACGGTTATTCTGCATGTACTTTTCGTTCATAAATGGATAGGAAGGTAAGTGTACGCAGAATTTGCCAGAACGGAAAACCCGTAGCCTTATGGGGTTAAGACGAAAGGTGTTTCAGATCCATTTCCTGGAAAATAGGCGTAAAAAAAGAAGGTTCACTATTGTCCATTTAAGCTTTTTAGCTAAATCTGGTTCATAAAAAAAGAGGCTTCTAAAGGGAAGCCTCTTTTTTTATGAACCAGATAAGTTACCTATCTAAGAGCAGCCTCTTAACGGTTGTCTTGCCAGCTACTGTAATCCGGCAGATGTAGATTCCGTTGGCGTGGCTGCCGCTTTCAAATTCATAGCTGTACGACTTACCTGCCTCTGCCTTGCCCTGGTGCAGGGTTCTCACCAATTGACCATGCAAATTGTAGATCTCCACTCTTGCATCTCCATCCCTCGCAACAGAGAAACCAATGGTTACCCTATCTGTGAAGGGGTTAGGGCTGGCTGTGAACGAATCAGAGTTGAAGTTTGCCCTTACCTGGCCTGACTCAGCAGTCATGCTGGCCATTGTGGAGGTAGAGGTTGTATACGGGATGAGCCTTGAGCCGGGGATGGTCTCCATGGTGCCATCAGGCCGTGTCCAGGCCACGGTCATATGGTCATTGGAGCGGAACTCGCGCATCACCGCCTCAATGTAGTAGCGCTGACCAGCCTGCAGGTGAATCATGCCCGACTCCTGAGTGGGGAACATATTGTAGATTCCGGGGTTGGTGGCCCGCTGCTGGAAGGCGATCTTCACTTTATTGGCCGGGTCCTCGTTCGTGCTGAGCCAGAGGGCGGCCCGGTCGTCGGCGGAGAGGTGGAACCGGTAATTGCCGCTCACCGGCACGCACAGGTAGCCCCGTACCCGGGCGAAGTAGTTATCGCCCACGTTGGCCGGAACGGAGAAGGAGCTCAGATTACTGGTGCTGGTGGGATCTGTAGAAGCAGGTAGCTGGTGCACCTCCACCAACTTGGAGGGAACATTCGCCCACATCTCATAGGTAATGTTGCCAGTCCCATTGCAAACCACTGGAGCGCCGGTGTAAGGGATAAGGCTTGAGCCGGGGATAGTTTCCATCACACCATCTGGCCGGGTCCAGGCCACAGTCATGTGGTCTTTAAAGCGGAACTCGCGCATCACCGCCTCAATGTAGTAGCGCTGCCCGGCCTCCAGATGAATGAGTTCTGATTGCTGAGTAGGGAAGGCGTTATATTCACCGGGCTTAGAGGCGCGCTGCTGGAAGGCGATCTTCACCTTGTTGGCCGGGTCCTCGTTTGTGCTGAGCCAGAGGGCGGCCCGGTCGTCGGCGGAGAGGTGGAAGCGGTAGTTGCCGCTCACCGGCACGCACAGGTAACCCCGTACCCGGGCGAAGTAGTTGTCGCCCACGTTGGCAGGTACCGAGAAGGAGCCTAGGTTACTCGTACTTGAAGGGGTTGTGTTGGCCGGAAGTTGGTGTATCTCCACTAACTTAGATGGTACATTCGCCCACATCTCGTATGTGATGCCGCCTGTATTTTCGCAGGTGACTGGATTTCCATCCCCAGTTACCATAAATCTTTGAATGACAGGAGTGGCGGCGGCATATTCATCGTTACCCGCTTGTCTGGCCTCAACCACTACTTCCCCTTCCATGCCGGTCAATGTTATTGTATTGCCGCTAATGGTGGCTGGGCCACTGAGTATCACAAATGTGATAGGCAGCCCGGAGCTTGCAGTCGCACTTATAGTAAAAGGTGCATCGTTTACCTTTTTGTTAGCTATAGGGCCAAAGTTGATGGTCTGGGTCTTTTTATCTACCCATGTTATGCTCGCATTGGCGGTGACAGTACCAGATGAAGCCACAATGTTATCTGTACCAGCCTTATTGCCGGTGTAACAGAACAAGGCCTGCCCACTTGCATTTGTTGTGGCAAAACCGGTTTGTGAATTAGCGCCGGTTATGGCAAAATCCACTCTGACCCCAGCAACAGGCTCTCCATTTTGGTCGGTTGCAGTAGCTGTCATACAATGCTCTGTCCCTACCCTGGCGGTAGAGCCACCCTGTATGTTTATGGTAATGGTCCTAACCGTAGCCACTGGCGCCAGCGATTGCCCGCCAGGATAACCATAAGAGTCAAAATTGTCAAAACCATAAACAAAGGCACCAAAAGGTGACCCTCCTCCGGATAAGTTATGTGTGCCTAAGCTAACGGGTAATTGGGCTCCTGAAAAGCCACTGCTTCCTATTGCAGTAAAACTGGAAGCCGGGATAACAGTGCCATTGTGTGTGATAGAGCCGATAGCGGAAGTTGGAGCTACTATGTTAATGAAATTGGATGCAAATCCAGCAGAAGGGGTAGCAACCGTGTAGCTCCCTAGAAATTGCTCATAAGGTGGTATGAGCATCATGAAAGGGTCTGAGGTTACATTGTCAAAAGAACTGGAGTTAGAATACTGAGCAACTAAGATTGGTTCATTTGCAGTTATTTGGGCAGAACCATTGATAATCCTTTCATGAAATTGCCCTTTGTTTAAAGTGGCAACCAAAGAGCCGTTTACCTGTACCCGTGTATTGTTGGCAGATGCCAGAATTCTGAATGTGTCTCCATTCTTGCGGGTAGCAAGTGGAACTGTAACAAATTGTTTTCCCCATGCTGACGTAGGTGGCAATTGCTCAACAATATAGTCACAGGCCACATTTCCTGCTGGTATGTTTGCGCAGCCGTGTCCCCCAAAAACGCCTACTGGCTGGGATGATGTAATTAGGGTTCCGCTTAAATCGTTTGGTGACGATCCGGTATTTACCAGGTAATATGTTTGTCCCTGATTTAAGGTGATTGTGAAAGGTACGCCAGCGGTATGGCCATCTGTAGTAACGGAAGGGGTAATTTCAACGCTAGTGCCGTTTACTGTACCAACAATAGCCAGTTGAGTCGCATTTAGTACATCAACATTCTTGTAACCCAGGTTTATGTATTCTGTGCCTAAAATATCCGTTGGCAGAGCTAAGAAGGCATCTGTGGTAAATGGTTGTCTATTTAATCCATAAACCGTCACTTCTTGTTGAGAAGTAATATGAATGCCTTTATTCTCTACTTGATTTGATTGCCTCAATTGGGCCTCAGTAGGTACCACTACTGAGGTGATTGTACCTGGGGTAACCGAGAAATTATTTGAAAAACCCAACCCGGGTATGGTTACCATACCTGTAGTTGGAACATCTCCTGTAATGAAAAGTGTAAGGGTGCTTGACCCTCCAGCGTTACTTGGAAACGTAAGCCAGAAATTTTTTCCTTTACTGTCTGGTGCAGGAGATTGGGCGTTAACGAAGATGGGAGTTGAAGTGAGTAGTAAAAAGAGGCTAAATAGCCAATATCTTATACAAAATTGAGTAAAATGTTTCATGGTGTTTTATGGTTTTAAAGTAAAACATAATATTTATTTAAATAATGGAGGATTAATGATTATTAGGTGAGTGGATTTAATGGTTTGTTAAAGAGGGGTGACGTTAATATTTCTTAAGTTTACTTTGGTTATTTCTGCTTTGTAGGTAGGTAATGCCTGGTCTGGGAATGTAACACATTCTTTTACTTTTATTTGGTCGCAACTAAGTGGATATGTCTCTCCTGGAGGTAAATCAAGTTCTTTTTTTCCTAGAAAGCCGTCCTTTTCTTCTGGAACTTGTGTTGTCTGGAAAGTTTCTTTCCATGATATTCTGACTTTTTCTTTGTTAGTGTTGTTGAATTTAAAAAAGACAACACTTCTGTTGTTACAAGAATTAATTTGATAATATATTTTAACCCCTTTTTCTTCTGAGTGAAAAATCCAGCTTGGTTCACTGAAAATCAAGTTTGGCTTCTGGTAACTGAAAGCTTGGTCGCTGGGTGTGAAGATTATGCAGAATAAGAAAAGAATTGAGGTGTAGAGAAGAGTTTTGGTTAGGTTTCTTTTTTTATTCATCATTGTGATTTTTTTAAGTTAATTAGGTTTAATTATAAGTTTATAAAAATCATCAATCATGTTGTTAAGAAGGGTGTATTAATAAGGAATAAGTTGTTGTAGCTGCTTTATAATGGCTGTGTTATTTGAGAATTAGTAACTGCCTTGCTTGTTGTTTTAATTAAAAATTATGGTGTATGGAAAAATGTTAGGTTTTTATATTGTATTTTATACTATGCGCAGATATAGCGTCTCTTATTTATTAGATAATAGATAAGTTAATTAATTCGTACGAGTGCTTTGAGACGGTAGGTGTGAATTTTTAATTTATGTGATATATATCACATCTTTGGCTTGAGCGGATACGGGTTAAGGTTTCTCGGCGAATGCCTAAAAAAGAAGCTATTTGTTCAACCGAGGCCCTTAAGAATATGTTGGGAAACTTTGTCAGTAACGCCTCATATCTGTCCTTTGCCGCCATTTTCCTAATCATCATTCCTCGCTCATCACTCTGGATTAAAGCTTTGGCCAATTGTTGGTGCAGGACAATATGCAATTCCGGATAATGTTCATATAGATTCTCTAAATCCGGTCGGCTAATGGAGAGTACCTGTGAAGTCTCTATGATGTCCATGGCCTCATAAGACGGTTGTTGGGTAAAGAAGCTATAGTAAGGAACAGCAATTGAATTTTCAGGCAAAAATCTGCTGGTTACATCCTTATTGTTAACCAGGTAGTACATACGGGCCATGCCTTGTACAATAAAGTAAGCAGTGTTGCTTACTTCACCCTCTCTAAGTAATACGGTTCCCTTTTTCAGGAGATAGGGTCCCCGCAGACAGTCATGTAAAGCCTTTTCTAATTTTTGGCTTATGGGAGTAATTCTCTCTAGGAACCTAATAATACTTTTATGCATGCCCTTTAGGGAAATAAGACCAGAAATAATTAGGGAAGTATTACCTTAAGGATTTTGAAATAAAAGATACCTTAGTGTTTAATTACCAGTAAGTTAGTTTTATACTAAATAATATTAAATACTTATTGTTTAGTATTTTATTAGGAAAGATTAAGGGCAATCTAGCAAGTGCAGGTAAAATGATATTCAGCAATAAGCTTTAGCTTAGCGGAAGTACAGCTCTTTGCAACTTGAATCTGATTTTAGATAGTTTCCTATGTGAATCTCTGTCATGACGGGACAGAAACCAACTTGCCAGCTTCTGGTGCGAAAGGGGAATTTTCATTAGCCTAATTAGGAAAATATCCCCAAAGCGATAGGACCAGGATCGGCCTGCCTCCTTAGGCCTATAGAAGTTTGCTGATCAGAAAATGTGCCGCTACTTTAAAGCGGTAAAGGTCACCAGCAGCCCGCGGATAATCTGCACCAATGTGGAAGGAAAAACCCCGATCCAGACCAGGAGCAACGCCAGCACTGCCATGGTGGCACCACTGGCGAAGGAGATAGCCGGGTGCAGGACCTTGCGGAGCTCGGGTTTCTTCTCGGGCTGGGCGAACATCACCGCAATAACTTTGATGTAGTAGTACAGACCAATCACGCTGTTCAAGACCAGCATGGCTACCAGCAGCCACTGCTGGGTACTCACGCCCGAGGCCAGCAGGTAGAATTTGCCCACAAAACCCGCCGTGAGCGGAATCCCGGCCAGGGACAGCAGCATGGCCGTGAAGATGGCCGCCGTGGCCGGGCGCCGCCAGAACAAACCCCGATAATCCTCCAGTTGGTCGGCGTCGCGCACGTTGTCAGACAGGAGCGCCACCACCCCGAAGGAACCCAACGTGGTGATGAAATAGGCCACCAGGTAAAAACTCACGGCCTCCACACCCAGTTGGTTTCCGGCCAGAAACGCAATGAGCAGGTAGCCCAGGTGCGCGATGGAAGAGTAGGCGAGCAGCCGCTTGATGTTTTTCTGCCGAAGCGCCAGCAGGTTGCCCGCCACCATGGAAGCCACGGCGATGCAGGTGAAAATGAGCACCAGGCTGGGATATTGGTAACCGTTGGTCTCGGAGATAAACCGGATGAGCAGACCCATCATGCCACCCTTGGAAGCCGTGGCAATGTAGGCCGTGACGGGAGCCGGAGCGCCTTCGTACACATCGGGGGCCCACATATGGAAAGGCACCACGCCCAGCTTAAAGCCAACGCCCACCACAACCAGCCCAAAGCCGGTTAGGAACAAAAGTGGGATGTCCTGCACCGACCGCAGGTAAACGGCGATTTCGGTGAAGGACATGGTGCCGGTGACCGCGTACATGAGCGCCATCCCAAACAGCATGAACGCCGAGGACATCGCTGCCAGAATGAGGTACTTGATGCCCGCCTCGTCAGACATCTCGCGCAGGCGCAGGTAAGAGATCAGGGCGTATAATGACACGCTGAGGACTTCCAACCCCAGGAAAAGCGCCATGAAATGTTGACTGATGACCAATACGCAGGTACCCAGGGTGGCCAGTAGCAAAAGGATGTAGTACTCCTCTTTGCGCTCTTCCCGCTGCTCAAAATAGGCGTACGAGACTAGCGTCACAAACAGGGAGGTCATCAGAATGAGGCCCATGGTGAACACGCCCCAGCCATCCACAATCAAAAAAGGCGGAATCTGGTAGGAAAATCCGCGCAGGGGCAGCAGGGTGAACAAAGCCGCCAGGTGGGCCAGCAACGTAAGCCCGAACACCACCTGGTGATTCCGCTTCACGGCCACCGCCAGCATGGTTACAATGGCCCCGGCCACCAGAATGAGCAGAGGCATGAGGTAATGGACATCATTTAAGCGCATGGGAGCCTCCTTTCAGGGTTTGAACTGAATCTTGTGGGTATGCGGCAGTGAGGGTGACCTGGTCTGGCGAGGTAGTTTTCACCGCAGGATGGTGATACGCCTCTAGCTGTTCTTCCAGGGAACCCTGCGCCAAATCCAGGACCGGCTGCGGGTTAAGCCCGAGCCAGAGAATCAGCACCACCAGCGGCAGGGCAATCACTAACTCACGGGGAGAAAGATCCTGCATCCGGTGGGTGGCCACGTGCTGGCCCAGAAATACCTTCTGCATGATCCTGAGGGAATACACGGTGGCTGCCACCAGCCCAATGGTGGCGAAGATGGTAAAGGCCGGACTAGCTTGCCAACTGCCCACCAGCGTCAGGAACTCGGCAATGAAATTTCCCAAGCCGGGCAGTCCCAAAGAAGCCATCACAAATACTAGGGCAATGACGCCCATTTTTGGTATAGTAGCCCAGAAACCGCCCATCTGCCGGATGTCGCGGGTGTGGAGCCGCTCGTACAGAAAGCCCGCCAGGATGAACAAGGCTCCGGTGCTGAGGCCGTGGGTAATCATCTGCATCACCACGCCCTGGTACGCCCACTGGTTGAACGCGAAAACGCCCAGCACCACAAAGCCCATGTGGCTCACGCTGGTGTAGGCGATGAGGCGTTTCAGATCGGTTTGCGCGAAGGCCAGGATGGCGCCGTACAGAATGCCCAGCACGCCCAGGAACATCGCCCAGGGAGCGAAAACCTGCGCCGCCTCGGGGAACAGCGGTACCACGAAACGCAGCAAGCCGTAAGCCCCGGTTTTCAGCAGCAGGCCGGCCAGAATCACGCTGCCGGCGGTAGGGGCCTGGGAGTGGGCATCGGGAAGCCAGGAGTGGAACGGTACCACGGGCAGTTTCACCAGGAACGCCGCCAGGAAACCCGCCATTAGCCATTTACCTACCCTCGGGGTGAAATCGGTGCCCAAGAGGTCAAAATAGTTGAAAGAGTAGCTGCCTGTGGCGGCGCCGTGCACAAAGTACAAGCCCAAAATGGACAAGAGCATGAGCAGCCCGCTGGCCTGGGTAAAGATGAAGAACTTGTAGGCCGCGTAAGTCCGGTTCTCGTGCCCCCAGATGCCAATGAGGAAGTACATAGGAATGAGCATCACCTCCCAGAAAAAGTAAAACAGGAACAGGTCCATGGTAAGGAACACGCCCGTAATGCCCGCCAAAACCCACAGGATGTTGAAATGAAAGAAGCCTACTCTGTTTTTGATCTCTTTCCAGGAAATCAGCACGGAAACGAGCCCGATGAAGAACGTCAAAGCCAGCATGAGCAGACTCAGCCCGTCCAGCGCCAGGGAAAAGGAAACGCCCCACTGCGGAATCCAGGGCACCTCATAGCGCAGCAGCCAGGTACCAGAGGAGTTAGCCGGGGCCGGGGTTTCGAGCCAGAGGAACAGCGTGATGAGCAGACAAGCCAGCGTCACGGACAAAGCCACCCAGCGGGGCAGCTGCGCATGGACGCGGTCGCTGACCCAGGCCAGCACGCCGCCCACAAACAAAAGAACAAGAAGCCAGGCCAGTATCATGGGAGTAGACTTATAGTGATGATCACAAGGGCCCCCACTACCACGCCCATCATGTACCAGCGCAGGATGCCGCTCTGCGTGTGGGCCAGCCCCCGGTTGAATATCCGCGCGATGTGAACCAGGAGATTATAGAAAGAGTCAATGAAATCGTTCTTGTTGAGGGTGGCCATGTACACGAAAGGCTGCACGAAGAGCTTGTCATACAACCGGTCAAATCCCCAACCCGCGTACCAGAACCGGTGCAATGCCATGGCCGGGGCCGAGTTTCTGATGGCCTCGTGCAGGGCGGGTCTCCGGAGATACACCAGGTAGGCGATGAAAACCCCGGCCAGAGAGAACGCCGCCGCAATGGCCTGGAACATCCACTCAGAGGGCGCCATGCTCTCGTTTACGGCCAGATTTGGCAAAACCGGGCTCAAAAAGGAAGAGAACAGTACCACGTGCCCGAAGTTGTGCGGCAACTCAATAAAGCCCGCCACGGTGGAAAGTACCGCCAGCACCACCAGCGGCAAAACGATGAGCTTACCCGGGGGATGCTCCAGGTGTGTTTTAGACTCGCCGAAGAAGGTGATGAAGACCATCCGGAAGGTGTAGATGGCAGTGATGAACGCCCCGGCGAGCCCGGCCACGTACAGCCAGATATTGCCTCTTTCGCCCGCCAGCGCCAGCCACAAAATCTGGTCTTTGCTGTAGAAACCCGCCGTCACCAAAGGCAGGGCCGCCAGTGAAGCTGCCCCGATTAGGAAGGTCCAGAACACGGCGGGCATCTTCTCTTTCAGGCCGCCCATCTTGAACATGTTCTGCTCGTGGTGCAGCGAGATGATGATGGCCCCGGCCGCGAGGAAGAGCAGCGCCTTGAAGAACGCATGGATCATGAAATGGAAGATGCCCGCGCTCCAGGCCCCTACGCCCAAGGCTAGAAACATATACCCGATCTGACTGATGGTGGAGTACGCTAACACCCGCTTCAGGTCCGATTGGGTTAAGGCCGAGAAGCCTGCCAGCAGCAGCGTCACCGCCCCAATCACCGCCACCGTAAACTGGGCTAGCGGCGCCAGTTCAAACAAGACGTGCATCCGGGCGATAAGGTAGACGCCCGCCGTCACCATAGTGGCCGCGTGGATCAAGGCACTCACCGGGGTAGGACCGGCCATGGCATCAGGGAGCCAGGTCTGCAGCGGCAGTTGCCCCGATTTCCCCACAGCCCCGCCCAGCAACAGGAAGGCAATAATTACGGCCGGCTGTGCGCCTACGGACCAAGCTTGCGCGGCCTCCGAGGAGATGGCCTGGATGTGGAGCGTCCCGAAATACCGGAAGAGCATGAATAGCCCAATGGCCATGGCCGTGTCGCCCACGCGGGTGATGATGAACGCTTTGCGGGCGGCGTACCCGTTTTGGGGCTCTTTATACCAAAACCCGATCAAAAGGTAACTGCACAAACCCACGCCTTCCCAGCCCAGGTACAGGAGCAAGAGGTTATCGGCGAGCACCAGCACCAGCATGGAACCCACAAACAGGTTCATGTACGCAAAGAAGCGGGTGAAGCCCTCGTCCCCGGCCATGTAGGCCGTGGAGTACAGGTGAATGAGGAAACCCACGAACGTAATCACGAAGATGAACATCAAAGACAACGCATCCAGGTGAAAGGCAATAGATGGGTTAAAGCCAGCCACGTTAAACCATTGCCAGACTTCCTGCCGGTACACGCCTCCGGCCGGAGCATCGGATAAAAACTGAAAGCCTAGGAGCAAAATAAGCACAGCTGATAGACCCACGCTGCCCACGCCAATAATAGACGCTGCCGTATTAGATAACCTGCCGCCCAGCAGGATTAGCAGAAGGGCACCGGCAAAAGGCAAAGCGGGAATGACCCAGAGTAGATTTTCCATAGCTATCCGTGCATGAGGTTGGCTGCGTCGCTGTCAAGGGTTTTCAGGTTGTGGTACAACTGGAGGATCAGGGCTAGGCCTACAGAGACCTCGGCGGCGGCCATGGTGATGATGAAGATGAACATGACCTGCCCATCGGCCTGGGCCCAGCGGGCACCGGCCACTATAAAGGCCAACCCCGCGGCGTTGAGCATGATCTCCACCGAGATGAGCATGAAGATGATGTTGCGCCTAATGAGCAGACTCACCAGCCCGATGACGAAAAGGATGCCCGCCAGCAGCAGGCCGTATTCCATGGGGAGCGTATTCATGCCTCGGTCCTTTCCAGAAAACGGTGGATTACTTTCTTTTTCTGCCGGCCCAAATGATAGGCGCCCACAATGCCCGCCATCAGCAGCATGCCACTCAACTGCACACCCAGCACGTAAGGTCCGAACAAAGACATGCCCACGGCTTTCGCCTCCACGGGGGTGCTGCGGTAGGTGTCTGGGGTATCAGCGGTGAAAATGTAGACCAGCTCCACCAGGAGAATCATGGACAACACGGCTGGGCCGATCCAGATACGGGGCTTGAGCCATTCCTTTTCGTGTTGGATGTCTTCCTGGGTAAGGTTCAGCATCATGATTACGAAGATGATGAGCACCACAATGGCCCCGGCGTAGATGATGATCTCCAGGGCTGCCATGAAAGGAGCCCCCAATGTGAAAAACACCACTGAAATAGCCAGAAACGACACCACCAGGTAGAGCAGCGCATGGATGAGGTTGTACTGGGTCACCACCATGATGGTGGCCAGAACAGCGACGGCAGCAGCGATGAAAAAGGTCAGTTCCATGGCAGTTCTGGTTAGGGCAAAAGGCTTTTGACGTTCACCGGCGGATTCTCATTGATTCCTTCGCCTTTGTCCTTGCCGCCAATGGCCATGCCCGCCACTTTGTAGTAGTTGTAGCCCGGGTATTTGCCTTGTCCGTCAATGAGGAGGTCTTCTTTCTCATAAACCAGGTTCTGGCGGTTGTACTCGGCCATCTCAAAGTCGGGGATGAGCTGGATGGCGTAGGTGGGGCAGGCCTCTTCGCAGAACCCGCAGAAAATGCAGCGCGAGAAGTTGATCCGGAAGAAGTCCGGGTACCGGCGACCGTTCTCGTCCTCCGTGGATTGCAGCGAGATGCAGTCTACCGGACAGGCCGCCGCGCACAGGTAGCAGCCCACGCAGCGCTCGCCCATATCGGGGTCACGGGTGAGCACAATCCGGCCCCGCCAGCGGGTAGAGAGCTTGGCTTTTTCCTCGGGGTACTGGATGGTGTCGCGCTTGTGGAACGCGTGCAGGAAGGTTAACCCCATGCTTCTGAGAATACTAAACATATCAGCTCCTTTCTTTATGCCAGGGCCCAGCAAGAGCGATGACGGATTTATGCGTTAAGACTCATTTTGCATTAAAACAATGGCCGCCGTCACCAGCAGGTTTATCAGGGAAAGCGGAAGCAGGATCTTCCAGCCGTATTCCATGAGTTGGTCGTAGCGGGGGCGGGGGAGCGAGGCGCGCAGCAGGATGAACAGGCTGATGAAGGCGAACACCTTGATGGCGAACCAAAACAGCGGCGGCAGAAAACCCGGCCCCAGCCATCCCCCGAAGTACAGGGTCACCACCATGCAGGAGATGAGCGTAATGCCCAGGTACTCCCCGATAAAGAACATCCCGAACTTCATGCCCGAGTATTCCGAATGGAACCCCGCCACCAGCTCGCTCTCCGACTCCGGGATGTCAAAGGGCAGGCGGTGCGTCTCGGCCACCCCGGCGATGAAGAAGATGACAAACCCCAGGATCTGCGGAATGAAAAACCAGAGGTCGCGCTGAGCTTCCACAATAGTGGTCAGGTTGAAAGTGCCGGTCAACAGCACCACGCCCATCAGGGCCAGCCCCATGAACACCTCGTAGGAAATCATCTGGGCCGCGCCGCGCATAGCGCCCAGCAGCGAGTACTTGTTGTTAGAAGCCCAGCCGCCCAGAATGATGCTGTATGCGCCCATAGACGACATGGCCAGAAAAAACAGAATCCCGATGTTGAGATCGGCCACCACAATGCCGGGCGCAAACGGCACCACCACAAAACCCAGCAGCACCGTCACCAGCACAATGGCCGGCGCAATCACAAACACCACCTTATCGGCCAAAGGCGGAATCCAGTCTTCCTTGAATAACAGTTTCAGAGTATCGGCGAGCACGATGAACAGCCCGAAGGGTCCTGCGCGGTTAGGGCCGTAGCGGTCTTGCCAGAGGGCCAGCATCCGGCGTTCCACCCAGATGAGCCCCGCCGCTACGTTCAGCAGCGCGAACAGCACGCCTCCAATGATCAGGAGATAGTGTGAGGTTGATTCTTCCATGCCGGTTCTTGTTTAAGGATGATGGCCCAGGCGGGTACTTCAGCAAAAGGAACATCGGGCAGACCTTTGGGTAAACCTGCGGTGCCCGGAGCGAGCTCAGGATACAGTTTCACCGGCAACCGGAAGGTCTGGTGGTTCAACGTGAAACTGAGGAGCTCCCCGGCTTCCAGCCTATACATCTGCGCGTCTTGCGGGCTTAGGGTCACATAGGGTTTTGGGGCCCTTTCGGCAATGCCGGACGAAAAACTGCTCAGCTCCTCAGACCCGAAAATGTGGGGCAGCGGCAGCACGAACAAGTGGTCTTTCAGCGGCTGGAAATCCTCGGGCACATCATGGTAAAAGCGGGTGGTGCCGTTCTGCCCGGGTTCTATGAGCCGCACGCCCGGATCGCCGTACCGGAGGTGGCCGCCCACTTCGTCCTGGTACTTGTTCACCGACTGCATGGAGTTCCAGCCGGGCGCCCAGAAGAAAGGCGTGATGGGTGAGGGTGGTTGCCCCCGGTAACCCTCCATGGTATAGGAAAGCGGTCCATCGGGGTCCTCGGGTGGTTTGGGTTCGCTCACGCTGTGGTGGGCGAACATGGCGGTGCGGCCGCTGAACCGATGGGTCTCCCGGGGTACTTTCTGGCCCGCAATCCGGAAACCGGCGGGCGGAGCAATGGCCTCCAGACCTTTGAACCTGGGCTCGTTTTCCATGAGCGCGCGGGTAACGTCATCCAGGTTTTCCCACTGGTTCATCAGGGGCACGTGCAGGGCCTGGCCTATTTGCGCAAGCCAGCGCCAGCTTTCCTGGATGTCATCTGCGGTGGGGTGGACCTGGTAAAAGCGCTGGGCCCGACCCTCGTTGTTCACCAAAGTGCCGTCTGCCTCAGAGAAGGCGCCGGCGGGCAGCACGATGTGGGCTTGCTCAGAAGTGGCGTGGTGCAGATGGTCCAGCACGATGACCTGTTTGGCTTTGCCCAGGAACCGGTCTACCTCCGCTTTATCAGCGCAGCGATGCAGGTTGTTTTCCAGGATGATGACCGCCTCGGCGTAGTTGTTATGGATGGCGGCAAAGGCAGAATCCAGCCGGTGGCCGCCCAGCATCGCCAGGCCCATGCTGTTGCACTCGGGTACGGTGAGCACGATGCCGGTTTCTGGGTTTTGGGCTTGTAAGGCCGCGGTAAGGTTGGACACCGCCTCCAGTACGGCTTCGCTGCCGCTGGAGCAACCCGAGATGATCAAAGGTTTCTTCGCTTTCACCAAAGCCTGCGCGATCTGTTCCGCCAAAGCCTGCTCTTCCTCGGAGAAATGCGTCACCTCCGGCGACTCGGCGCTGATCAGGTTGGCCACGGCAAAACCCAGGCGGGCGATGGTATCTGGGCTAGCGTGAACCTTAGCGGTGGCGATCTCGTCCAGTTTGGTGGCGGTGAGCGTGGCCATGAAAAGAGGTCCGTGCTGGTCCTGCACCAGTTCGCGGGCGGCGGCATCCTGCCAGTAAGGGATACTGGCCTGCATCACCGTTTCCATGGGCTGCTGCCGTACCGATTGCCGCACGGCCAAACCCAGCAGGGGAGCGGTGTTGATCAGGTCCTCGCCCAGGATGAACACGGCATCGGCTTTCTCCACTTCCCGCAGGCTGAAGGTGCGTGCCGGCGAGGACTGCAGAATCCGCAGGCTCATGTTCACCAAGTCATAGTCCGTGTCTGAGACCCCGCTGTGGAAATTGTCCTCGCCCACCAGCGCCTTCAACGCGAAGTTAGACTCCAGCGAAGCCCGCGGCGAGCCGATGCCAATGACGCGGGCGTTCTTGAGTTGCGCGGTCACCTCCTGCAAAGCCTCCTGGCGGGAAACTGCTTCGGGCAGTTTGCTCCGCACCAGGGCTTTCTTCACCCGGGCCGGACTATTCACGAACTCGTAGCCAAACCGGCCGCGGTCGCAGAGGAAGTAGCCGTTCACCTCGCCGTTGTAGCGGTTCACGATCTGCCGCAAAGAGCCGTAGCGTTCGCCGGCGGTGATGTTGCAGCCCAGGCTGCAGTGGTGGCAGATGGAGGGGGCCATGGTGAGGTCCCATTTGCGGGTGTAGTGCTGTTTCAGGGTTTTGTCGGTGAAGACGCCGGTGGGGCAGACTTCGGCCAGGTTGCCGCTGAATTCGCTTTCTAATGTCCCGTCTTCGGCCCGTCCGAAATACACGTGGTTATGCGCTCCGAACACGTCCAGGTCTTTGCCGCCGGCATAATCTTTATAGTAGCGCACGCAGCGGTAGCACTGAATGCAGCGATTCATCTCGTGGTTCAGGAACGGGCCCAGGTACTGGTTCTGGTAGGTGCGTTTCTTGAACTGGAAGCGGCGGTAAGCGTGGCCCGTCATCACGGTCATGTCCTGCAGGTGGCAGGAACCGCCTTCGTCGCAGACGGCGCAATCGTGCGGGTGATTGGTCATGAGCCACTCAATCACGTGCTCGCGGAACTCCTTCGCTTCAGGTTCTTCAATGGAGAGGCGCATTTGGTCGCGCACCGGTTCCATGCAGGACATGATCAATCGGCCTCTGGTATCTGTTTCGTCTTTGAAGACTTTGACGGCGCACTGGCGGCAAGCCCCCACCGATCCCATGGCCGGGTGCCAGCAGAAATAGGGCAGGTCTTTGCCTAAACTCAGGCAGGCCTCCAGCAGGTTTTTGCCGGGCTTTACCTCGTAGGGCACGTTGTCTATGTAGATGGTGGGCATGGGTTACTTCCAGGGACATTGGTGATCGTGGATGTGGCGTTCAAAATCCTCCCTGAAGTATTTCAGGGCGCTCTGCAGTGGTTCCATGGCACCGGGGGCAAGGGCGCAAAAGGTGTTGCCCGGACCAAGGTATTTGGTATGGAAATCCAGGATGTTCATGTCTTCGGGCCGACCCTCGCCGCGGTCAATGGAGAGCAGGACTTTCTCTACCCAGGGCAAGCCCTCACGGCAGGGCGTACAGAAACCGCAGGACTCCTGCGCGAAGAAATGCTGGAGGTTGTGTACGAAACCCACGGGGCAGGTCTGGTCGTCCAGGATGATCATGGTGCCGGTGCCCATACGGCTGCCCGCCGCCGCGATGGAGGTGTAATCCATGGGCGTGTCCAGGTGCTGCTCTACCAGAAAATCGGTGGAGGCGCCACCAGGTAAGGCCCCCTTGAACCTGTAGCCGTCCAGCATGCCGCCAGCGTATTCTTCCACCAGTTCCCGGATGGTCACGCCCATGGGCAGTTCCCAGGCACCAGGCCGTTTCACCTTGCCGCTCACGCCGTAGATTTTGGTGCCGGCATCCTGCGTGCGGCTCAGGCTCTTGAACCATTCGGGGCCGTTGTTCACGATGTGGGGCAGGCAGCAAAGGGTCTCCACGTTGTTTACGATGGTGGGTTTGCCGTACAGTCCGCTCACCTGCGGAAACGGCGGCTTGGCCCGTGGCATGGCCCGTTTGCCCTCCAGGGCGTTGAGCAGGGCGGTTTCCTCTCCGCACATGTAGCGGCCCACCCCGGTGTGCAGGTGCATCTCCAGGCTGAACTCAGTTCCTAAAATGTTCTGCCCCAGGTAACCGGCCGCGTACGCTTCCTGAATGGCCCTGACAATCCCTTGCGCCGCCTTTTTGTAGGCCCAGCGTAGGAACACGTAGGAGATGTCCGCCCCAATAGCGTAGGAGGCCAGGATCATGCCCTCAATGAGTTGGTGCGGATTGCCTTCCAGCAGCAGGCGGTCTTTAAAGGTGCCAGGCTCCATTTCATCGGCGTTGGCCACCAGGTATTTGGGCCTCGGTACGTCCGGGCCCATGGGCACGAAACTCCATTTGAGCCCGGTGTTGAACCCGGCCCCGCCGCGGCCCCGCAGGTTGGAGTCTTTCACCAGCGTCACCACCGCCTCGGGCGAGAGCTCTAGCAGGGCTTTCCGGACCGCCTGGTAGCCGCCCACGTGCTCGTACTCCTGCAGGCTGAGGGGTTCTCTATCCGGGTGGATGTGTTTGGTCAAGGGTCTTTCCATGGACTTTGCCGGGGCGGTTTATCGGTGGTGGTGCAGGATGACGTCTAACTCCTCAATGGTCACGTTCTGGTACAGGTGGTCATCAATCATGAGGGCGGGAGCGCGGTCGCAGGTGCCCAGGCAGACGTTTGGCAGGAGCGTGAAGCGGCCATCGGGGGTGGTCTCGCCGTAGGTGATCTGCAGTTTCTGCATCAGGTAGTCCCGTATCTGCTCGTAGCCCATGACCCAGCAACTGATGCTGTCGCAGAGCAGGATCACGTGGCGGCCCACCGGCTGCCGGAAAATGAGGTTGTAGAACGTGGCTACACTGTCCAGCTCCTCCGCCGACATGCCCAGCATGGTGGCCGTGTCCTTCAGACTTTCGTCCGAGACCCAGCCGCGGTGCTGCTGCACAACTTTCAGGGCCTCAATGCAGGCCGCCTTCTTCTGCGGCACCAGGCTAATCTCATGTTCAATCTGCGCGATTTCCTCCGTGGTCAGCATCTGTTCTTGGGTTTGGTTCTGGTGGTTTTCCTCAGCAAGGCAGCAGCCCCGCTGTTCTATAGCTTAAGTCGATGTTTTCGTCCTGAGTAAACTCACCTGATGTTCCCTGTTTCAGGCCTGTTTTCCAGAAACCAGCCTAAAAACAGAGAACTCAGGCGGACATTCACTGTATTTTGAATCCCTTCGGCTTGCTGCGGTTTTCCTGCTGGGTTGTTTTAGGGCTGTTCCTTAAAATCGGCCTTAAAACCAAAGTCAATCAGCAGCGCTTTTGCCAGAGGGCTATTGCATTTTCTCTCATTCACTCAACCACTCATTCACTCATTCCTCACCGGTCAATATCCGCGAGCACGTAGTCCATGGCGCCGAGGATGGAGAGCAGGTCGGCCACGGTGTAGCCGCGGGTGATGTAGGGCAGCATCTGCATGTGGGGGAAGGAGGGCGTGCGGATGCGGACGCGGTAGGCCGAGGTGTTCCCGTCTGAGGTGAGGTAATAGCTGTTGGCGCCTTTGGTGGCCTCAATGCAGCTCATGGCCTCACCCGCCGGGATCACCGGTCCCCAACTCACGTTCAGGAAGTGCGTGATGAGCGTCTCGATATCCTGCATGGTGTGTTTCTTAATGGGCGGTGTGGTCAAAGGGTGGTCGGCTTTGAACGGACCGGCGGGCATGTTCTTGAGGCACTGCTCTATGATGCGCAGGCTTTGGCGCATCTCGGCCACCCGCACCAGCGCCCGGTCGTAGCAGTCGCCGTTCTGGCCGGTGGGCACCTCGAAGTCAAATAGCTCGTAGCCCGAGTAAGGCCGCGTTTTCCGGAAGTCCCAGTTCATACCACAAGCCCGCAGGTTGGCCCCGGTCACGCCCCATTCAATGGCTTCCTCGGCGGTGAAGATCCCGATACCCACGGTGCGCGCTTTGAACAGGCTGTTCTTGAGCACCATGCTGTCGTATTCTTTGAGCCTTTTGGGAA
This sequence comes from Rufibacter roseolus, assembly GCF_017916365.1. Classification (GTDB taxonomy): domain Bacteria; phylum Bacteroidota; class Bacteroidia; order Cytophagales; family Hymenobacteraceae; genus Nibribacter; species Nibribacter roseolus. The sequence goes on along the minus strand of NZ_JAFMSU010000003.1, from coordinate 896,007 downwards.
AATAGTCCAGAAAACCCTGCACCAGCGTTTCCCAGCCCTTGGGCAGATCCTGCGCCACGCCGCCGATGCGGAACCAGTTGGGGTGCATGCGCCCGCCACAGACAGCCTCCACCACCTCGAAGACTTTCTCCCGGTCAGAGAACATGTAGAACACCGGCGAAAGCTGGCCCAGGTCCTGCGCGAAGGTTCCGTACCATACCAGGTGACTGGCTATCCGGAAGAACTCGCACATCATCACCCTGATCACCTTCACCCGCTCGGGTACCTCAATGCCCGCCAGTTTCTCCACCGCCAGCAGGTACGCCAGGTTGTTCATGACGCCGCCCAGGTAATCCACCCGGTCTGTGTAAGGGATATAGGTGTGCCACGATTGCCGCTCGCCCATCTTCTCGGCCCCGCGGTGGTGGAACCCGATCTCGGGCACCGCATCCACAATGTCTTCGCCGTCCAGTTGCAGAATGATGCGCAGAACGCCGTGGGTGCCCGGGTGTTGCGGCCCGATGTTGAGGAACATGAAATCACTGTCTTCGCTCTGGCGCGCCATGCCCCATTCCTCGGGCTTGAACTTCAAGGCCTCCTGCTCCCGGTCCTGTTTCTCGTCCCACAGCCGGAAAGGTCCCATCTCCGTGGCCCGGGCCGGGTGCTCTTTGCGCAGTGGGTGGCCCTCCCAGGTGCGCGGCATGAGAATGCGCGACAGGTGCGGGTGCCCTTCGAACTTGATCCCAAACAGGTCATAGATTTCCCGCTCATACCAGTTGGCGTTGGCCCACAACCCGGTGATGCTGGGCAGGGAAGGATACTCCCCAAACAAGCCTATCTTCAGCCGGATGAATTGGTTCCGCGCGTAGGAGAACAGGTGGTAGACGATGGTGAAATCGGCGTGGGGGACGTGGTTTGTGGCACGGTTGCGGGTGCGTTCATCCAGGGCGCAGAGGTCGTAGAGGAAAGGGAAAGGCTGCGGGATTTCTTTCTTGAGGTGATGCAGGATCTCCTTGGCCTGGCCCACGGGCATCCAGAGGGTGAGGATCTCATCCTTGGTGGTCTGTACGGTGAAGGTGCCCTCACCGAAACGGGATTGCAGTTGCGCCAGAAGGTTGCCGTTGCTATCCATTGTACAGGAGTTTTGTACCCCCATTCAGGGGCATATCCTTTTCCTTGCGTACCTATTTCATTCCTCTACACTGACGGGGTTCCACTTGCTATTGGGTTTATCCTGATGTCTTGAATCCTACTTGAAGGTATTCTGATTTATATCTCATCCGGAGACCGAAAATCGGTCATTTGCCGGCGGTATTCCACTTTGCGCGCCTTTACCTCGGTTTTATCTGGCCGGATGATGCCCTGTTCGCCCACGCTCCAGCTCAGCGGCCGCTTCTCTTTCCCCACCGATTCTGACAGCAGCACCAAGCCTTCCATGAAGGCATCGGGGCGGGGAGGGCAGCCGGGCACGTACAGGTCCACGGGCAGAAATTTGTCCACGCCCTGTACCACGCTGTAGATGTCGTACATGCCGCCCGAATTAGCGCAGGACCCCATGGAGATGACCCAGCGGGGTTCCATCATCTGCTCGTACAGGCGCTGGATAATGGGGGCCATCTTGATGAAGACCGTGCCGGCGATGATCATGACATCGGCCTCGCGGGGCGTGCCCCGGATTACCTCGGCCCCGAAACGGGCCAGGTCGTATTTGGGGGTCATGCTGGTGGCCATTTCCACAAAGCAGCAGGACAGCCCGAAATGGAACGGCCACATGGAATTGCGACGGCCCCAGGCCAACAGGCTTTGCATGGAACTGAGCATGATGCTCTGCTGCATGGTTTCCTCGTAGGAGCCCGTGCCCTTCACGGCGCCCGTGGGTTGTTCTGGTCTACTTAGCCACCACTTCATGCCGGGTCTCTTCTTTTAGGGTGATTTTCTTATAAGCCTGTAGAATCTTCCTGCCGTCCGGACCAAAGTCCAGGGCCCCGTTGCGCCATTCATAGATGAGCACCACCACCAACAGCACGATAAACGCCAGCACCCCGAAATACCCGTACCAGCCGAGTTCCTGGAATGCGATGGCCCATGAGACAATGAAAATGGTCTCCACGTCAAAGATGACGAAGAGCATGGCGATGAGGTAGAATTGCGAGGAGAAGCGTAGGCGCGCCGTACCCGTGCTGATGATGCCGCCTTCATAGGGCTCGGCGGTGGCACGCTCGTTGTGCCGACCGCCCAGGAAATGGGAAATGGTGAGGATGATGCCCGCCAGGCTGAGCACAATGGCCGCGTAGACCAACAAGGGCCAGAGCAGGGTTGTTTGGGTAGAATTGGTCAAAGCGCATCCCCTCCAGGGAATCGTTTGGATTCTGGTTTACCGCAGTTAGGAAAGGTTCACAAGCACGCACTGCCGGCAAGAGCCGTTAGTGACCGGTTATGTAATGCTCCAGGTTCTCTATAATGAATTTCTGCTCGTCAATGATGTACTTTACCACGTCCCCAATAGAGATCAAGCCCACCAATTCCCCGTTTTCCAGAACCGGAAGGTGCCGGATGTAGCTTTGGGTCATCAGTTTCATGCATTCCTCTATAGGGGTGTCTGGGGTAACGGTGATGGGGCGTTCGCTCATGATTTCGCTTACCAAGGTCTCTTTGGAGGCTTTCCCCTTCAGAATCACCTTGCGGGCGTAATCACGTTCAGTAAAAATACCGGTAAATCTTCCCCGGTCTATAATCAGGAGGGCTCCCAGGTTTTTCTCGCACATGAGCTCCAGTGCCTGGTACACGGTGTCGTCGGGTCCTATCGAGTAGATAGCGTGCCCCTTGTTTGCTAAAATGTTTCTGACCTTACCCATTTTGCCTCTTCCTCCGCAAGAGATTTCTATAATGTGTAAAGGGGAATGATTGTGGTTTTTGCCAAGGATCTATAAGATAGGAGAAATATAATATTTATTTTAATAATTACATTATTTTTCTTCATTTTTTTGCCGAAATGAGAATTTGTAATTAAGAGTGAACTGCTTTTCAGTATAAGACAAGGGTGTTTACCAGATCATCAATCTGGCAGCAGTATTTTTGCTTTTTTTGGTATAAAATTCTGCTAATTAAGGTATTGTCTTTTTGTTGCAGTCCCTGTTGAGCCAAAAGTTCTTAGACTCCAAGGCGGGAATAGGCAGCCTAGTTTCCGTTTTTAGTCGTTCAGCCTTCTAAAGCCTCTTTCCTAGGGATTGCCAGTCGCCCCTTTTCTTCAGAAGCTAGTGTTTGGCATGGTTCATGGCCTTACCCGACCTACCTAACTCATGCAGGGCTGCCCTAAAGCCCTGGGCCAGGATAGTTGCGGGACCCTGACCGTAATAGTGCAGGAAGATCATGTGCGGGTCGTCGCCTAGCATGTGGTTGTGCACAGCTACCACCTCCAGGTTGCTTCGCCGGAGCGCGGCGATCACCGGGTTGACCTCGTGCTGCAGCATGGCAATGTCGCCGGCAATGTGCGCGCGCTCTTTGGTGCCGGCAAAGGAGGCCCAGGAGTTCAACCCAATGGAAGGCGTCATCTCGGCCCCCATGGCCATCACCCTCAGATCTGAGCGGCCCACGGTGTATTTATAGGTAGGTCCGTTCACAGTGCCAGTATATTTCACAATGGCGTCTAAGGCCGGAATATCAAAGTTCTCTTTTCCGGTGGGGCCAGCGGTAGCAGCTTGCGGTGGCTGGTTCGTTGGCGCTATTTTGCTTTGGCTGATGGTGGCCGCAAACTTTTTGGCAAGGTCAGCCGGGCTGCCCATGCCATGCAGGTGCATGTAATAGATGCGGGGCTCCTCGTAGAAGAAGTGGTTGTGGATGGCGCTTACCTCCAGCCCGTTGGCGTGGGCCGCTGAGATGAGCGGATTCACCTCTTCCTGCAGCAGCACCGTGTCGCTCATGAGCATGGCCGTTTTTCCATCCACGGTTTTCTTGATGGACGCCCAGCCACCGAAACCGAAGGGGATGGGTACGGCTTCGCCTTTGACTTTAACTTTCAAATCATTGCGGGGAAGGCCGGTGGTGTGGGTAGCCTCGTCTTCCTTGTAGGTTCCTTTCTTACCCAAAGCGCTCTCTATGGCCGATATCTCAGCAGGGGAGAGCGGGGGCGTTTTCTTGGGTGCCGGCGAGGCTTGCAGGTCCAGTAATCCGAAGGCGGAGGCGGTACCCAGAAGGGCAGTGGCCTGTAAGGCATTGCGTCTATTCATAGGACTAACGGTTTATGCAGGAAAGCCACAGAGCCGCTGGAGCCACTGTCAGAGCAATTTACAAACAGTTAGGAATATGCCGCTGGAATTTGTTTGTTTCCTTCTGACCTGAAATGGGGTAGCTAAATAGTGGAAAATGGGAAGTTGACATTTCAGACCTGTTTCCCGAGGATCGGGCTTAAAACGGAGGATAGGGGTTACTTGCGGAGAGAAGGTGGTTGCTAAGCATAAACAACCCACCCCTTCCCCTCCCAAGAGGGGAATTCCCGGAAGGTGAGCTGAACAAGGGTAAGGCCGATTGAATGAGCGGACTATGTCAAAGGGCTCTTCCCTTGGACTGTCCCCCGACAGACCAACCCAGTAGGGACTCTTTTCCAAGTTTGTGGTTTGGTCTGGTGGGGGACAGACCAAGGAAGCAGAGACAGTTTCAAGGAATACCCTAACTAAGACATCTGCAGTCACCAAAAGGCAACAAAAAAGCCGATCTCGGGTGAGATCGGCTTTTCAGCACTGATAGTATGTGAAAACTAAACCGTAAGGTCTTAGCTTCTTTTTTCTTTGATACGGGCGGCTTTACCAGAAAGACCTCTCAGGTAGAACAGACGGGCTCTTCTGACTTTACCTCTGCGGATTACCTCAATTTTCTCGATGTTTGGAGAAAGAAGCGGGAAAATACGCTCGGTTCCGATTTGGTTAGACACTTTTCTTACAGTGAAAGTCTCGCTGGCACCGGAGTTTCTGCGCTGCAAAACCACGCCTTGGAATTGCTGGATACGCTCTTTGTTACCTTCACGGATCTTCACGTGAATATTCACTGTGTCGCCAGCAGCAAAAGTAGGAATTGAAGCACGCTTCTCTGTGTATTCCTGCTCTACTAATTTAATTAAATCGCTCATGACTATAATATAGTGTCTTTTTATCTGCAAAATTCGGAGTGCAAATATAGACGTTATTTTTCTAATTGTAAATCAACAAGTACTAATTTTTTTCATCATGCAGCAAATCAGGCCTTAGTTGGCGGGTGCGCTGCACGGCCTGCTCAAACCGCCACTCCTCTACTTTGGGAGTATTGCCAGACAGCAGGATTTCTGGCACGGTATGTCCCTCAAAATCAGCGGGACGGGAGTACACCGGAGGAGCCAGGAGATTGTCCTGGAAAGAGTCTGAGAGCGCGCTGCTCTCGTCATTCAACACACCGGGTATTAACCTGATAAGCGAATCTGCCAATACCGCGGCAGCCAGTTCCCCGCCAGAGAGCACATAATCGCCTATGCTGATCTCGTGGGTCACAAACAGATCGCGCACGCGCTGGTCCACGCCTTTGTAGTGGCCGCACAGGATGATGACGTTCTGCAGCAGAGACAACCGGTTGGCCATGGGCTGGTTCAGCGTCTGGCCGTCTGGGGTCATGTAGATCACCGCATTATAGGTGCGCTGGGCCTGCAGTTCCCTTATGCACTTGGCAATAGGTTCCACCATCAGTACCATGCCGGCGCCTCCACCAAAGGCGTAGTCGTCAATCTGGCCGTGCTTGTTGATGGCGTATTTGCGCAGGTCGTGCAGGTGTACTTCCACCAGACCTTTGTCCTGGGCTCTTTTTAGAATAGAGTGGTCAAAGGGGCCGGTGAGCAGGTGGGGCTGGCAGGTAATGATATCAAACCGCGTCATCGTCTTCGTCTTCCTCGCCTTCCAGGGGCGGTTCTTCCAATTGGCGGTTAGAGGGTTGGGTGTACACTTCCAGCAGGCCCTCAGGCAGGCTCACGTAGATCTTGCGTTCCTCTTTGCTGGTGCGCAGGATGATCTCGTCCTGAACCGGGATGAGCACCTCGTGACCCTGGTAGTCCATGGCCAGCAGGTCTTGGTTGGGCAGGTCAAAGAAGGTCTGCACGGTACCCAGTTCGCCTAACTGCTCATCTATCACCGTATAGCCAATCACCTCATGGAAGTAGAACTGATCTTCTTCCAGGTCGGGCAACTGGTTCAGGGGAAGGTAGAGGGCTACGCCTTTGAGTTTCTCGGCATCGGCCACGGTGTTCACATCCTCAAACTTGAGAATGCTTTTGCCTTTGTCCTGTGGATTGAGGTCATCAATGAAAAAAGGAACCAGTTTCCCGTTAATCAACAGGAAAACTGATTCCAATTCATCGTACTCTTCCGGAAAGTCAACGTCAAAAAACGCGACCACCTGGCCTTTGGTGCCATGCGTGCGAACAATATACCCCAACTGGAAGCATGCGTCTAACGTCATGGCTAGTAAAATTAAGCTTGAGCTTCTTCTGTAGCGTCAGCAGCAGGAGCGTCTTCAGCACCTTCGGCATCGCCTTCAGCAGCCGGAGCATTGGCAGCAGCAGCTTCAGCAGCTCTTCTTTGCTGAGCCTCAACACGGGCAGCGTTCACTTTGGCTTCGGCCTCCAAAGCAGCTTTTCTCTGAGCAGCTTTGTCGCTTCCTAATTTCTCTACTTTACCGCTGATTTTGGCTTCTTTACCGGCTTTCCACTCTGCATAGCGGGCATCAGCCTGCTCTTGCGTCACGGCACCTTTCAATACACCAATCTGTAAGTGCTTTCTGAACATAACACCGGTGTAAGAAAGCATGGCTTTCACAGTGTCAGTTGGTTGAGCGCCTTTCAATACCCAATCCAACGCTTTGTCTTCGTTGAAGTTGATAGTGGCAGGGTTTGTCTGTGGGTTGTAAGTACCCAATTTCTCGATGAAGCGACCATCACGTGGTGCACGAGCGTCTGCAACTACGATATCGTACATTGCAGCTTTTTTGCGGCCTCTGCGGGCCAGTCTGATTTTAACAGCCATAGTAAACTTTGTTAAAGCGCCGGATCCCGTCCGGCATTGGGGTGCAAATGTACGGCAATAATTTTGAAACTGCTACTATTGATTTAAAGATTTGAGAATGTGGCCTTTTGGAATGGCGTTGGATTTGGAGATTTGTGGATTTGAAGATCTGAAGATGGGCGATAGTTGAGGCGTTTTGAGGCTGATTTATGAAAAACTGGCCAGAAACATGGCTCGCTCTCAAAAGGGTATTCTTACCTGAACGGTACCAGGCTGTGCGGTCCCCGGCCGAACAGGTCTCCGGCCAGGAAGAATCGTTTTGAGGCTGAATTTGCAGAATCGTCCCAAAAAGAAGGGCCGTACTGTTTCTGCACCCAATTTGGAGAAAAACCCTGGAGCCGGAGCAAGGCCGGGAAAACATGAAAGTGGCTGTAGCCCCACCGCGGCTTTGGGGAGGACGGGATGCCGGTAAGTTTACCGGGGTCCCAGATCCACAAGGGCACGGCGGCCTCCTGCGGCGAAGTCTCCTGCACCGAGGCATGCGTGATACTGATTCCTGATTGCGCCAGGTTCTGGCCGTGGTCTGAGGTGTAGAAGATGACGGTGCTGTCCTGGGGGGAGATGGTGCCCATGAGCTTGCGCCAGAACTGGTCTACCGTCCAGCGGAGGGAGTTGTGATACGTATTCAGGGTACGTGCCTGGTCTTTGTAGATACTGCGCGGCGAGAGCACCGGTTTGAAAAACGTAGAGTCTGCTGGATAGGTGCGGGCATACGGCCAGTGGGCACCAGCTTTGACTACGTAGGCGAATACCTTTTTCGGGGATTTAGCCAAGTGCGCTAACTGGTCTGCCACCAGCATGTCCCGGTCATAGTATGGAGCTTGGGGATGGGTAAAAGCGGGCCGTTCCATGTGGTCAATGTATTTTAGGTCCTCGGGGCTCATGAAGTTCTGCAGCACATCGCCGCCCAACTGCGCATCTATGTAATAGGTGATATAGCCCGCCTTTTGAGCGAATTGAAAAATATTGGTGCGGGAAAAAGTGCGGTACGCTGTGTCTGGAAGTTCCGTAGGCCGGGTGCCACTCATCAAAGCAATGTTGGAGCCGGCGCTCTGGTTTGTGGTTGAACTGGCCACCCCAAAGTCTAGTAATTGACGCCGGACGGAATAAAGGAAAGGCGTAGTCTTAAGTTCCGGCTGATGCAAAGTCAGCTCAGTGGCGGTGATACTCTCGTCCACAATCAGGAAGAGGTGCGGCACGCCGGCGCTTTCCGGAGGGACGGGTACTGGGGTTCGTAGGGGTTGCGGCAGTTGGTCTGTCACGACCGCAATCACCGTCAGTGGAACCCGATAGAGCGCCGGAAAATCATCCACCACACCAGTGGTTCTTTTGATCATGGTAAAAGCCGCAATGGCAGCCAATGGCAGGAAACAAGCCGTCCAGGATGCTGACCGCCACGCTGCTTTCTTTCTCAGCCAATTAATGGCTATAATCACTAGAATGGTAGCTAAAAAAGCAAGGGCAGCCTGCCCTCCGTAATTCTGAAGGGCGGTATCCAGAAGCGGTAGATTGTTCCAGGCCAGCACCGCATCTGAGTACATGAAGTTGTAGCCCGTGATAAACCGGTAGGTGAGACTTATAAGCAGGCAGGGGAGGAGATGCGCCAGGGTAACCCGATAAAGGATTTTGCTTCGGTTGAAAAGCAGGAGCAGAAGGCTTGCCACTGAAAACGCAAACAACACCAGGTACAGCAGCAGGTGCATGAGGCTATCCTGAAAAAGCAGGAATGTGGTGATGAAGTAGAACCGGCCGGGCCGCATCTCTATCAGCAGGACAAACAATGCCAACGCGCAGAATAGAATAAAAGGAGTGTGCCTTAAAAAGCGTGGCCTCATGTATTTCCCGTAACTTGCTCTCTTAAATCAGGAACCGAAGGTAATGGAACTCGTTCAATCTGCCAATCCGGCGGATAGGCTCCCCGGCCGTGTAGATCAGATAGACGTCATGCGTGGCTTTGCGCTGCTGGGAATATGCCTGGAGAATATTTTCACCATGCATACGTCAAACGCCTTTTTTGCGGAGTATGCCAGCCGGTACGGGCATGGGTTGAACCACTTCCTGCTACTTGCCTTGATGGTGTTGGTGAGAAGCAAATTCTACCCCATCTTTTCCTTCGTGTTCGGGGCATCTGCTGCGTTGGGGTTACCCGCCCAAGGCCCAGGCTTCTTCCTGCGCCGGTTAGCCGGACTGTTTCTCCTGGGCGCGTTGCAGGTAATTTTTATCTGGGAAGGCGATGTCTTGGTGCAATATGTGTTCATGGGTTGTCTTTTGTTACTGCTCCGGAATTGGGGCGCCAAGCCTTTGGTAATCCTGGGCTCTTTTCTGCTGCTGTTTAGTTTTATGGGCGATTTGTGGGAAATGCCCCAAAAGCAAGTCTCCGAAGAGAGCTTGGCCGCTTATGAGACGGGTACCTTTTCAGAACTAATGTTTTTCCGGGTGCAGGAGTATTTGCAAAGCGTATTTACCTGGGCAGCCCTTCTCTTCTATAGCCGGATTTTTGCCTTTATGCTGATGGGCTTCGCCTTTGTCAAGAGTAACAGTATCTCGCGGTTAACTTCCCCGGCTTGGCTCCTGAGGGTATTTCTGGGGCACTTGGCCTTAGCCATAGGAGTAGCCATTCTGGTGCAACTGGCCGGATGGCGGGGAGAAGCAAATGAAACGCTTTGGCTGAAAGAGTTGTGCCTGGGAATCTATTTCTATGCCACTGTTATTACCCTGGCTTCTTTACCTGTTTTGCTTTGGCATACTTCCATACTGCAACGCTTCCTATCTTCCATGAGATTGCTAGGAAAACTCACCCTCACGCACTACTTAACCCAAAACCTGCTGTTCAGCCTGCTTTTCTATGGGTACGGATTGGGCTTGTTCAATAAACTGGAGCCCTGGCAGTGCGTGCTGCTATATGTTATAATAATAGCACTTCAGTTAGGTTTTTCGGTCTGGTGTCTGAAACGGTATAAACAAGGTCCTGTGGAATGGCTACTAAGACGCATAGCCGGTAAAAAGCAGAAAGGCGCCTCCTGATCGGGAGACGCCTTTCTGCTTTTATAGAAGCTGCGGTTAAGCAGTAGCTTTTTTCAATTTAATGATACCCACTTTGTCCAAGGTCCAGATGATAGGGTAGGTTGGGTCCACTTCCCACCATTTCACCCCGAAATTCACGCGGTTTGGCAATTTGTGGTGGTTGTTCTGGAATAACTCCCCGCCGGTTAAGAAATCAAAGAAAAGCGAGTTTCTTGATTTGTCGTTGTTGTCAAAATTCTGGTAGCCGTATTTGTGGCCGCTCCAGTTCACAATGGCACCGTGCAGAGGTCCCATCAGGAAGTGCAATGGTAGCAGCAGGTACATCCACCAGAAATCGGCGAATTTTATATAAAATAACACGTAGAACGTACCCCAGGCCAGACGGGAACCCCAGTGGTCACCAATGTTCTCCACCAGGCGCCAAACCGGGTAATTGCCGTCAAAGCGCAACTCTGGTTCCACCCGGTTCTTCAGTACATCGTTGTAGATGTTCTTGGTCTTCCACATCATGGTGAAGGCATTGCTGGAAAAGTGCGGCGAATGCGGGTCACGGGCCGTGTCTGAGAAGGCGTGGTGCATCCGGTGCAGAATAGCGTATGCCCTGGGCGACAGGAAAGACGAGCCCTGGCTGATGTAGGTGAAAAGGAAAAAGAACTTCTCCCAAAACGCATTCATGGTAAACATTTTATGCGCGGCGTAGCGGTGGAGGTAGAAGGTCTGCACAAACAGCGACAGGTACCAATGGGCTACAAAAAAGAGGATGATGATCATGCTGGGTGATTGCAATTAATAGTTTACGCCTAACACCGGCGGGCAGTATGAGAACAGCCCCGCCGTAAATAAGTTCACAAAGCTACAACGCAAGTTTTAAACGCTGCAAAGACAAACCTGTATTTTGCGCAAAAGTGACAAGAATCATCTTTTAACTCTCCCCATTCTCCAGCCAAGAGCCTGTAAGCAGGTTATAGATTGAAGTTTGCCTTTAGTCTATTTTGTTTTAGGGCCATTTTCCCAAAAACGGCTGAAAATCGCTTCGGCACCGAATCAGAAACCGCACGGCCTTTCATAGCTAGCTTCTGCATGGGCAAAATAAGTAACTGCGCCAGAATTTAAAAGAGGGCTGTAGCCAGATGAATCTAAGGTTGGAAAGGTTGCCAGGCCGGGATGCGGGGAAGAGGAGCCTTTACCGATACCCAGGTTTTCAGGATGGGGTGCTCAAAACCCAGTTCCTGCGCGTGCAACGCGATGCTTTTGTTTGGCAGCGGCTCCGGGGCTCCGTATCTGAGATCGCCCAGGATGGGGCATTTGAGCGAGGCCAACTGCACCCGTATCTGGTGCGGCCGACCGGTGACGGGCCGTACTTCTACCAGGTATTTGCCATTAGTACCTTTAAGCAAAGAATAACTTAGTTCGGCGCGTTGGCTGCCCGGCTTTTCACTTGTGAGGGCTTTGGTGGTGTTGCGTTCCGCGTCTTTGATGAGCCAATGCACTAGGGTGCCGGCCTCAGGGTGAGGCGCACGCTGCGTGATGGCCCAGTAGATCTTCTCCGTCTTGCGGGTTTTGAACTGCTCGTTCAGGCGGGTGAGGGCTTTGGAGGTTTTAGCCAGCAGGACTACGCCGCTCACCGGCCGGTCCAGGCGGTGCACCACGCCAATGAACACGTTGCCCGGTTTCTGGTATTTCTCTTTGATGTATTCCTTCGCCAGTTCAGAGAGCGGCACATCACCGGTTTCATCGCCCTGCACCAGTACCCCGCTAGGTTTGTTCACCACCAGCAGATGGTTGTCTTCAAAAAGTACGTCTAGCTTGAAGGGGGCAGGCATTCGGTTTTAAAGGTGTTTTTAGGAAATGGGGCCGAAAACGGAAAATTGTTGATTGCTGATTGTTTTTCAGGAGACAACAATCAGCAATCAACAATTAAATCAATAAGCTTCTTCTTCGGTGGGAAAGTTGAGGGATTTTACGTCCTGGATGTAGTTGCTCACGGCGCCGGTGATGATCTCGTGGAGCTCGGCGTAGCGGCGCAGGAAACGGGGTTTGAATTCCTTAGTGATGCCCAATAAATCATGAATTACCAGTACCTGACCGTCTACGTGTGGCCCGGCCCCGATCCCGATGATGGGGATATGGAGTTCATTGGCTACGCGTTTGGCCAGCGCAGACGGTATTTTCTCCAGCACAATGGCAAAACAACCCAGTTCCTGCAGCAGACGGGCATCGGAGAGGAGCTTCTCGGCCTCGGCCTCTTCCTTGGCGCGCACAGAGTACGTCCCGAATTTATAGATGGACTGTGGCGTCAATCCTAAGTGCCCCATGACCGGCACGCCGGCGCTGAGGATACGCGTAATGGAATCTTTGATTTCCTCGCCGCCTTCCAGCTTCACGCCGTGGGCACCGGATTCTTTCATGATCCGGATGGCGGAACGCAGGGCCTCTGAGGAGTTTCCCTGGTAAGAACCGAACGGCAGGTCTACCACCACAAACGCGCGTTTCACGCCCCGCACCACTGAGGAGGCATGATAGATCATCTGGTCCAGGGTAATGGGCAGCGTGGTCTCGTGGCCAGCCATCACGTTGGAGGCAGAATCACCTACCAATAAAACATCTGTTCCGGCGGCATCCAGTAAGGTGGCCATGGAGAAATCATAAGCAGTGAGCATGGAGATTTTCTCGCCACGTTCTTTCATGCTTTGCAGCTGGTGGGTGGTAACTATTTTTACCTCGCGTTTCTGAACCGACATAATAGAATTGGGGGTGTTAGCCTGGGCAAAGGTAAGGAGTGGGGAATTAGGAATCAGGAATAAAAAACCAGAAATTCTTTGCCGGTGAACTAGGGTGAAGTGTACCAGTTTAATACGTTTGTTTCCCAGGCTTAGGTGTGTTTTAAGGCAGATTTAAGGGAAATGGCTTAAAAACAGAGCGGCCATCTTGAAGAAGATGGCCGCTCTGTTTTTAGCTTAGTAAGGTCTTCCGGTGGCGCTGCTGCTGCGCCGGATGCGCAGGTCCTGCAGCAGGGCAGACTTGGCGTTGATGTTGATGGAGTAGCGCTGCAGTACTCCAAACGGTACCCAGTCTATAGACATCTGCCAGCAGTGAAGGTCCCGTACAATCCCGATGTTGGTGTAACTCAGGATCTTGTTCTTCAGGTCATAGCTGGTGGTGTAGTTCACGGCCCATTTATCGGTGAGGGTCACGGAACCGTTGATGCCCGCCGAGGTGGCGTTGTTCACCAGTTTGTCGGTGAGGTTATCGCGGGTGAAGTTGGAGGTCAGGTCCACGGAGAGCGTCCAGGGAATATTGAACTCCACGTAATCTGCGGCGGTAACGGTGCGCTGCAGGGCCGGCAGGTTGGTGGGCGGCGCGGCCCCCGAGGCGGCCTGTTGCTTGCGGGCCTGCTGGTTAAACTCAAACCCGGTGTTGAAGTTCAGGTTCATGAGGCGAGCCAGCCTGAAACCGCCGCCTTGCGCCAGGTAGATGTTTCTTCTCACCCCGTTGATGTACTGGTAAGGGTCAAAGCTCCCCGAGACCGTCACGCCTACGTTGTTGAACAGCTTCGTAGACATGTTCACGTTGATGTTTGAGAGCTTGAAAGAATCGGCGGCCATGTTGTAGGACCCGGAGAGGTTGAAGGCGTCAATCAAACTCACTTTTTTGTACACGCCCGCGCTGTCGGTCTTCACTTTCATCTCTACGTTGTTGCTGATGGAGAAAGAGAGAGCGCTGGTGAGGCCCGGACCCGGTACGTTGCCTTCCAACCCCTGGAACCGGGACAGCAGCTGCGTGTTACCCAGACTGTCGCGCTGTACCCGCTGGTAGAAGCCGTATTCCTCCCTTCCAAAATCAGGGCGCCAGCTATAGGAAACGTTAGGCGTGATGGTGTGCCGGATAGCCTCAATCTTCTTTCCTTTGATCTGCGCAATGCCGTACAGGTTGGTGGAGAAAGACAAGCTTCCCTGGTATTGGTAGGTGCGCTGCAGGCCTTTAGAAGTATCCGCTTCCAGCAGGTTAGTCCCGGGCTTGGTGCGGTAGGTGTACTTTTTGGTAAACCAGCTCTCGCTATAGCTCACGCCCGGCGTCACTTTGAAGTGCTTGAAAAGGCTCACCGTTCCAAGGGTAATAGGAATGTCATGGTTGATGCTGGTACGGGCATTCCGGAAAATCTGGGCCAGGTTAGACCCGTTGATGGCGATCACCGTGTCACGGACCCTGGCGGTGGTGAAAGGGAAGCCCAGGCTGTTACCCGACGAGATGTTGTTGGTCACGTACTGGCGCGCATTCAGGGAATACCCAATCCGGATGCCCTCAATCCAACGGCCGGTCATCGTACCGCCAAACCACTCAATGGGGCTCTGGCTCGCCACCCCGAAGCTGAAATCAGGGAGGGTGAAACTCATCTGCTGCACCGGAACCAACTCGCCGGCTTCATTGCGCTGGGTTCTGGTGGTCTGGCTTTGCGAAATGGTTACGCCGTAGTTGATAGGCGAGTTGGGGCTGCTCTTGCGGTATGAAACAGTGGAGTTGAACGCCGGTGATAGCGCATTCTGGGCGGTGGTGGAGTTTCTTTGGTTATAGAACTGGCTACCGGCGTTCACGCTGGCCGAGAACTGACCTTTGCCGGGTCGCGTGATAGGCTGGTGGCTCCAGCTGATCCAGATGTCGCGGGAGTCTGTGTTATAGTTGTAGACGGCATCGGTGGTCCGGCCCACGCCAATGTTCTCGGAGCCTTTGTTATAGGTATGGCTCACGGAGAAGTTACCGCTGAACTTGTAGCGTTTGGTATAGGTAGACTGCACCCGCGCGCCGTAGCCCCCCAGTGAGAAGATATCGCCGGTGATGCGCATGTCCATGTACTCGTTCATGGCCCAGTAAAAACCGCCGTCACGGAGGTAGAAGCCCTGCTGGTTAGACTCCCCGAAGGTAGGAATGATGACCCCGGAACCTCTTTTACGCGGCGAAGGGAAAAACCCAAAAGGCAGACCGATAGGCGTGGGTACATCGGCGAAGACCAGGTGAAAAGGCCCGGCCACCACGCGGTCATTGGGGATCACCTTCATCTTGGAGGCCTTGATGTAGAAGTGCGGGTGCTCCAGGTCACAGGTGGTATAGCGGGCGTGCCTACCGTAGATGCTGCCCAGGGAGTCGCGTTTGATGGTTTCGGCGTGGATATAGCCCTCGCCCTGCGTGGTAACGGCGCCAATCACGCGGCCCTTCTTGGTTTTGTAGTTGTAGGCCATGCGCTCGGCCTGGTAGTTTTCGGCCCCGTTTTTGAAAAGAGGCTTGTTTTGAAGCACCCCGGCAGAGTCCAAAATCCCTTCGGCGTTGATGAGGTTGGTTTTCCAGTTGATCTGGATGTAACCCGCGTCCAGGGCGATCTCGCCGTAATCAATGTGGGCGTCGCCGTACAGGTGCATGATCTGACTAACGGCATCGTAGCGGATAGAGTCCTTCGCCTTATAATTAATGGTGGTCTCAATATCACCTTTGGCTTTGGCGTTAGCAGTATCAGGAGAGGAGACCACAATGGAGTCCGCCTTTGGAATTAAATTGGCACGATTAAGGTTAGGACGAATTTGCGCGCTTCCCTCCGTAGCGGAAAAAAAGGCAATCACTGTAAAAGCGGCGATTGCCAAAAACAGGAGGGATCTCTTCTGATTCAAGTAAATTTTTTGTTATTTTGTTAACTAGGACAAAGTTATTAACAATAGCTTTTAACTAACGCATCCTGTGAAAAATATTGTCTCTCTTACCGTTTTTGCTTTTTTACTCTTTGGTTCCTTCACCACTTTTGACCGGAAGGATGTAAAAATACGAACTGTGGTAATTGACGCCGGCCACGGCGGAAAAGACACGGGTTGTAACGGAGCCTCGGCCCGCGAGAAGGAAGTAGCCCTCAAGGTGGCGCTTAAACTGGGCGAACTCATTGAGGAGAACGTGCCCGATGTGAATGTTATTTTCACCCGCAAGGACGACCGCTTTGTGGAGCTCATTGACCGGGCGGGCATCGCGAATAAAAACCACGCCGACCTGTTCATCTCCATCCACTGCAACTCCGGGCCCAGCAACGCCTTCGGCACCGAGACCTACACCATGGGTCTGCACAAGTCCAGCAGCAACCTGGCCGTAGCCACCCGCGAGAACTCCGTAATCTTGCAGGAAGAGGACTACGAGAAGAACTACAACGGCTTCAACCCTAAGTCGCCGCAGAGCCACATCCTATTCAGTTTGTACCAAAGTGCCTACATTGACAACAGCCTGAGGTTCGCGCAGAAAGTGGAGCGGGAGTTCAAGACCAAGGTGGGCCGCTCCAGCCGTGGCGTGAAGCAGGCGGGCTTCCTGGTGCTGTGGAAATCTGCCATGCCCAGCACTTTGATTGAGATTGGCTTCCTGACCAACCCAACGGAAGAGAAGTACCTCAACGATAAATCCAACCAATCGTATATTGCATCAGGCATATACCGCGCTTTCAAGGACTACAAGCAGGAACTTGAGGCCATGAACTAATTTAATCTACCTCTGTGGGAAAATTTTCCAAAGAACTCAAAGTAGCGTTGCTGGGCATTGTGTCTTTGGCGGCACTCTACGTGGGCTTTATATTCTTAAAGGGAAGTGATATACTTTCCTCAACGCGTACTTTCTACGTCACCTATGACTCTGTGGAAGGCCTGGCGGTCTCTAACCCGGTGTTGATCAACGGTTTCAGGGTAGGTCTGGTGAAGAACATGGTGCTGGACCAGAAGAAAGGCAACAAGATTCTGGTAACCCTGGACATTGACAAAGACATTGACGTGGGCGATTCTACCGTGGCCATGCTGGTGAGCTCAGACTTACTGGGCAGCAAGGCGGTGGAACTGTATATGGGCCGTAACAGACTGCGCTACAAGGGCGGCGAGTACCTCATTCCATTCGTGAAACGCAGCATCACCGACATGCTGTCGCAGCGGGCCATGCCCGTGCTGGGCACCGTAGACACCACCCTGCAGCGCCTGAACGCCTTCCTTGACAAAGACGCGAAACAAAGTATCCAGTCCATCCTGCTCAATGCCCAGGCCACTTCAGAGACCCTGAGGGCGGTGGCGTTGGCCAACCAGGGCAACATCAACGAAATCACCAGCAACCTGGCCCGGCTTACGGCTTCCCTGCGGGGCACCGAGGCCAAGTTCAGCCGCCTGGCCGGCAGCCTCAATACCCTCACCGATACCCTGGACGTCAACTCCATGAACAGCGCCATCAGGGGGCTGGACAGCACCATCTATCAGGCGCAACTGACCATGGCCAAAATCAACCAGGCCAACGGCAGTTTGGGCAAGCTCATGAACGATGACTCATTGTACAGCAATCTCAACGCCTCCAGCGCTAGCCTAAACGAGCTGCTTATGGACCTGAAAGCCAACCCTAAGCGCTACGTGCACTTCTCCCTTATTGGGGGCGGCACCAAGGTGAAGGAAGCAAAAAACGTGAAGGAAGCCACCCGGGTGAAAAATGCCGAGAACGTGCAGAATGCGGGAGCGGTAGACACCAAGAAATAACCCGCGTTATCAGCAGCAAAAAGCGTTTCGGGGCCGTTTTCTTTAAAGCGGTCCCGAAACGCTTTTTTGTTGCCTTCCGTAAAGCGAAGCAATTTCCTAACAAGTGTTAGCCTTTTCTGAATTTTGCTATATTTGTATACCCCGCATGGGACCTAACCCCTAACCACCCGCTTTCTGTAGATTTATGGATATTGAATTCAATAAGAACGAAGACAGCCTCAAACAGCTTTGCTTCCAACTTAAAGCCAGACATGACAAAGTAGCCCTGGGTGGCGGCGAGAAAGCCATTGCCAAACAGCACGAAAAAGGCAAACTCACCGCCCGCGAACGCATCAAATACCTGCTGGATGAGGATTCTGAGTTTCTGGAGATAGGCACCTTTGCCGGTGAGGGCATGTATAAAGAGTACGGCGGATGTCCGGGTGCCGGGGTAGTGGCCGGCATTGGCTACGTGAAAGGGCGGCAGTGCATGGTAATAGCCAACGATGCCACCGTAAAGGCCGGCGCCTGGTTTCCCATCACCGCCAAAAAGAACCTGCGGGCGCAGGAGATTGCCATGGAGAACCGTTTGCCGGTCATCTACCTGGTAGACAGCGCCGGCGTGTTCCTGCCCATGCAAGACGAGATCTTCCCCGACAAAGAGCACTTCGGGCGGATGTTCCGCAACAACGCCATCATGAGCTCAGAAGGCATTGTGCAGATCTCGGCCATCATGGGTTCCTGCGTGGCAGGCGGAGCGTATCTGCCCATCATGAGCGACGAGGCCATGATTGTGGAGGGCACCGGCTCTATCTTTCTGGCCGGATCTTACCTGGTGAAAGCGGCCATCGGGGAAACCATCGACAACGAGACCTTGGGCGGCGCCTCTACCCACTCAGAGATCTCCGGCGTAACCGACTATAAATTCGAGACCGACCAGGAGTGCCTGGACCACATCAGGAACATTTTCGATAAAATGGGCGAGAATCCCAAGGCAGGTTTCAACAGGGTAGCCGCGGCGAACCCCAAGCTGGACCCGAAGGAAATCTACGGTATCCTGCCGCAGGACCGCGTGAAGCCCTATGACATGATGGACATCATCCTGCGGCTGGTGGACAACTCGGAGTTTGAGCCTTACAAAGACCTGTATGGGCAGAGCCTCATCTGCGGCTTGGCGCGCATTGACGGCTGGGCCGTGGGCATTGTGGCCAACCAGCGCAAGATTGTGAAAAGCAAGAAAGGCGAGATGCAGATGGGCGGCGTGATTTACTCAGACAGCGCGGACAAAGCGGCCCGTTTCATCATGAACTGCAACCAGAAGAAGATTCCGCTGGTGTTTCTGCAGGACGTATCCGGGTTCATGGTGGGCAGCAAGGCCGAGCACGGCGGTATCATCAAAGACGGCGCCAAGCTGGTGAACGCCATGAGCAACTCTGTGGTGCCTAAGTTTACCATCTTGATCGGGAATAGCTACGGCGCGGGCAATTACGCCATGTGCGGCAAAGCCTATGACCCGCGCCTGATCTACGCCTGGCCTACGGCGCAACTGGCGGTGATGTCTGGCGCCTCGGCGGCCAAAACGTTATTGCAGATCCAGGTGGCGTCCTTGAAAGCCAAAGGCGAGGAGATAACCCCCGAGGCTGAGAAAGAACTTCTGGACAAAATCACCGACCGGTACAACGAGCAGTTGAGCCCGTACTACGCGGCCGCCCGCCTGTGGGTAGACGGCATCATTGATCCGCTGGAAACCCGGAAAGTCATTTCAGTGGGCATTGAGGCGGCCAACCACGCACCCATCACCAAACCCTTCAACGTAGGCGTGATCCAAACTTGATTATAATTAGGAATTGGGAATTAAGAATTGTGCGGAAACCAGCCCAGCTCTCCCAGCAAGGGACTTTCCGCTTGTGTATTTAGAAAAGCCCTAGCCTGAGCTTTTACATTATCTGATATTCCCCTCCTAGGAGGGGTAGGGGTGGGTAAAGGAGCGTATTTGATTTATGCCGCACTTGCAAACCGCGCCCTGTGTTGAGTAAGAATCAGGAAACTACATCTTGACAATGAAAGAATTTTTGACCTCCTGGCGCTAATCCGGGAGGTCAAATTCGTTTAGGAGCTGACTTTGGGAAAACAGCCCGGAAACGCTTTTGCTTTATTTCCCGTTCTCAGAGGAAGGAAATTTGGTAACCGCCAGCCTTGTTCATAAACAGATTCAGTAGTTATGATTCTTAATTCCTAATTTTAAATTCTTAATTGATTTACCTTGACGAATAAAGAGATAAAGGCGCTCATCTCACTATTGGATGACGAGGACCCGGATGTGGTGGCGCACGTGCACCAGAAGATTGTGGAGTTAGGCGACACCATCACGCCGTTTCTGGAGGAAGCCTGGGAAGAGAGCCTGGACCCTGAGCACCAGAAGAAGCTGGAAGAACTTATCCATGACCTGCAGTACAGCTCCCTCACGCAGCGCCTGAAAACCTGGAAAGAAGAAGGCGCCACCGATCTGGTGCGCGGCATGTGGCTCGTGAGCACCTACCAATACCCCGACCTTACCCTGGAGCAGATCATGCAGCCCCTGGCCGAGCTGTACTATGAAGCCTGGGTGAACGTGCGGCCCGAGATGCACCCATATGACCAGGTCAAAGCCCTGAATCACGTGCTCTTCAAGCTGCACCACTTCTCTGCCAACACCAAGAATTTCCACGCGCCCAACAACTCCATGATCAACCAGGTGCTGGAAAGTAAACGGGGTAACCCGTTGACGCTCTGCGTGATTTACATGGCCCTGGCGCAGAAACTGGGTTTGCCCGTGTACGGCGTGAACCTGCCCAATCTGTTCATCCTCACATTCAAGAGCGACGTGATTCCGCAGTTCTATATCAACGTGTACAACCGCGGCCTTATCCTCTCCAAGAGCGACATAGACAATTACCTGTTGCAGTTGAACCTGAGCCCCGTGGATATTTTCTATGAGCCCTGCTCGCCCATTGACATCGTGCGGCGCGCCCTCCGGAACCTGTCCCTGTCTTACGAGAAACTCAACGACCCAGAGAAAGCCACCGAGATTGAGAAACTCATTGACGTGCTGGGCGATGAGCAGGTCACCAACGCCAGCGCGTCTTCTGAGGAAGAGGACATGGATGACGAGGAAGGCTACGATGATGAGGACGAAGAAGAAGATCGCTAACGTTTAAGGCCTGTTTTAAGAAAACCAAGTCTAAAACAGAAAGTATTCATTAGGAAGCCACTCCCCGGGAGTGGCTTTTTTTGTGCCCATTGTCATCGGGCGCAGACCTGTTTTAAGGGCATTTTGAGGAAAACAGGCCTGAAACAAATTTCCTGGGCTAAGGGATATCGTTATCTTTATTCTTTCATGCTTGCATTATGATACAGAAGAGTACCCGCTTAGACAATGTTTTCTACGAGATACGAGGTCCCATTTTTGAAAAGGCAGTGGACCTGGAGAAGGAAGGCTACCGCATCACTCGGCTCAACATTGGCAATCCGGCGCCCTTCGGGTTTGAGGCGCCAGATGAGATTGTGCATGACGTGATGGTGAACCTGCGCAACGGCCAGGGCTACACAGACTCTAAAGGCGTATTTGCGGCCCGCAAGGCCATCATGCACTACAGCCAGAGCAAAGGCCTTTACAACGTGCACGAAGACGACATCATCATAGGCAACGGCGTGAGCGAATTAATCATGCTCAGCATGCAGGCTCTGCTAAATAACGATGACGAGATCCTGATTCCCGCCCCCGATTACCCGCTGTGGACCGCCGCCGTGACCTTATCCGGGGGCAAAGCCGTGCATTACCTCTGCGACGAAGCCTCTGACTGGTACCCAGACCTCGCGGATATGGAGAAAAAGATCACTTCCCGCACCAAAGGGCTGGTCATCATCAACCCCAATAACCCTACCGGCGCCGTGTACCCTGCCGAGGTGCTGCAGCAGATTGTGCAACTGGCCGAGCGCCACAAACTCATCATTTTCTCCGATGAGATCTACGACAAGATCCTCTACGATGAGGTAGAGCACCATTCCACCGCCTCTTTCACCGAGGACGTGCTGTGCCTTACCTTCAGCGGGCTGTCCAAGAACTACCTGGCCGCCGGTTTCCGGGCCGGCTGGATGGTGGCCTCGGGAAACAAAGCCATCGCTACTTCTTACCTGGAGGGGCTCAACGCCCTGGCCAGCATGCGCCTGTGCAGCAACGTGCCCTCACAGTTCGCTATCCAGACGGCCTTGGGCGGCTACCAGAACATCACCGACCTGGTGTTGCCCTCCGGCCGATTGTACAAGCAACGCGAGGTGTGCTACGAGAAACTGACCTCCATCCCCGGTATCACCTGCGTGAAGCCGAAGGGTGCCTTCTACATGTTCCCAAAGATCGATACGAAGAAATTCAACATCCAGTCAGACGAGAAACTGGTGCTGGACCTTTTGATTGACCAACACGTGCTGTTGGTGCAGGGTACCGGCTTTAACTGGCCCCAACCCGATCATTTCAGGGTGGTGTACCTGCCCATGGCCGAGGAACTGGCCCTTACCCTGGACAAACTCGCCGAGTTCCTGAAGGAGTATGACGGCGCGGCGGTCATGGGGTAGTGCCTGCCTGGCGTTATCGTTTTTGCCCTGGTTTTTAGATTTTGGACTAAAAAGAGCCTGCAACTCAAATATCCTCGACCTCATTTCTTAATTAGTGCTACTCTTGGTTGGTTTTCTGCGAGAAAGCCTGTAAATTATCTTATTGTGTAGGTGAGATAATTACTTGATGGGAAACACTTTTACTAGAAATATTCTAAGCAGGCTTCTTGGTAGTGTATGGTTCTTTTCCCTGGCGTTGTCAGCGGTAGGGCAGACCTCGCGTGGGCTTGCCCCTGATATCCTGAAGGAGAAACTGGCGCCTGCCCTCCGGCACTTGCCTCCTGGGCAAGCTAAAGAAACCATTAGGGTGCAGGTGAAAGATAAAGCTGCTTTCCAGGAATGGCTGAAGGCCCAGTTGCCGCAGGTACGTCAGCTGCAGACCGATGCTAAGCGAAATACCTTCCTGCTTTCAGCCCGTTTTTCAGAAATCAGCCTGTTAACGCATTGCCCCTTTGTCTCTTTTATTGACGTAGGCAATAGAGCCCCCCAGGAAGAAGCCCACCTGCAGAACTCAGATTTAACCGTCAATGGGGTAGAAGCGGTTCATCTGCGCTACCCGCAATTACAGGGTGAAAACCTGGTGGTCTCCATCAAAGAGCAGCCTTATGACCCGACAGACATAGATTTCAAAGGGCGGGTGCTGGCTCCGGTATCTTCCACCGGGGCGCCTACTCCGCATGCCACCAGCATGGCCACGTTGGTGGCCGGGGGCGGAAACACCTCGCCGGCCGGAAAGGGGGTGGCTTGGCAGAGCCAGGTGATGACCTCAGATTTCACCCGCCTGATGCCAGACGAAACCTCTTTTCTGCAATCAAGCAAAATATCGGTGCAGAACCATTCTTACGGGGTAGGGCTGGAAAACTACTACGGCCTTGAAAGCCAGGCCTATGATGCGCAGGTGCTGGAATACCCCCAGTTGCTGCACTTCTTTTCCTCCGGTAATGCCGGAACCCAAACACCCACCACCGGGCCTTATGCCGGTATAGCCGGTTTTGCCAACCTCACGGGGCAGTTCAAGATCTCAAAGAATACTCTCAGCGTTGGGGCGGTGGATACCTCTGGGCAGGTGAGTGTCCTGAGTTCCCGGGGACCTACCGCTGATGGCCGGATCAAGCCCGAGGTGGTGGCCTTTGGCGAGTCGGGTTCTTCAGAAGCATCGGCGGTGGTGTCTGGGGTGGCCTTGCTTTTGCAGCAGGCCTACCAGGAACAACATAATGGCGCCCTGCCTTTTGCGGCGCTGGTGAAAGCTGCCCTCATCAACAGCGCCGATGATAAAGGAAGGCCCGGTCCGGATTATGAGGCTGGGTTCGGGAATGTAGACGCCATGGGGGCGGTGGAATCTGTGTTGGAGAAAAGGTATTTTGAGGGAGTTGCCTCACAGGGTAAAGAAAAGGTCTTCTCCATTGCCGTTCCTACCGGGGCTGCCGGTTTAAAAGTGACTTTGGTTTGGCATGACGCTGCCGCTGAACCTTCTGCGGCGAAAGCCTTGGTAAATGATTTGGACTTAACCGTGCAGGAGACGTCTACTGGCCGGAAGTGGTTGCCTTGGGGCCTGAGTGCCTACCCGCATAAAGACTCTTTAATCCTGCCCGCGCGCCGGCAGGTAGACCGGCGGAACAACGTGGAACAGGTGAGTCTAACCTCGCCGGCTGCCGGAGACTACAAGATAAAGGTGGCGGGTACCCACGTGACTTCGGAGTCTCAGCCGTTCAGTATTGTCTATGAATTTGAAGCGCCTTTCATATGGACTTTCCCTACTGCCGGAAGCAGCCTGAAGAGTTCCCAAAAAAACCGAATCCGTTGGCAGGCGCCTTTGGCCAATGGCACCACCGCCCGTTTAGAATACCGCTGGGCTGGCCAGGATTGGAAGCTCATCCAAGATAATGTGCCTTTGCAGGAGGGCAAGGCCGATTGGCTCACCCCGGATTCAGCGGGGCTGGTTCAGCTAAGGCTGGTGCCTGACCTTGGGGAAGCTTTGCTATCCCAAGAGTTTGTTCTGAGCCCGGTTTTGCCTTTGCAGGTGGGCTACCAATGCGAGGAGGAGGTTTTACTTTTCTGGCCGAAGGCAACCGGCGCAAACCAATACCAGGTCTTTGCCCTGGGCGAAAAATACCTGGAGCCGGTAACTACTGTCTCAGATACTTTACTAATCTTCTCAAAGCGCGAAAATGCTGCCTTACACTTCGCGGTGGCGCCGGTGATAGCTGGCCAGACTGGCCTTAAAAGCTTAACAGTGAACTATGCAGACCAGGGAGGGCAATGCTATGTAAAGCAATTCCTGGCGCGCCAGCTGGTCACTGATTCCGTTCAGCTGGATGTGGAGCTTAGCACCCTTTATGGATTAGCCAATGTTGTGCTGGAGAAACGGACCCACGGCACTTTTCAGGCGGTACAATCCCTGTGGCCCATGAATGGAGCCCGGACCACGGTTTCTGATCCTGCTCCGGTGCCGGGCAGAAATGAGTACAGGTTAAGGCTTCAGACCGCTAAAGGACAGACTTATTACAGTCATTTGGAAGCCGTATTCTATGCACCAGAAAGCTTTTTGCAAGTATTTCCTAACCCTGTTTTAGCGGGTGACGAGGTGCAATTAGTCTTGAAGGAAGATGAATTAACCCGAATTCAGGTGTTTGATCAAACTGGCAGAATGCTGAAAGAGATTCAGCAGGATGGGGCTATAAAGGTGATCAAAACGGAAGGTTTAAAGGCCGGTATTTATCTGTTAAAAGTTTGGGCTAAGTCTGGGTATAAAACCACTAGGTTGGTGCTTATATAAGTGTCATAAAAAATAAAATAGCAAAAATAGCCGCTGTGAAAACAGCGGCTATTTTTATGTAGATTTACTAAATTCAGGCTATTAATAGAGGTAATTAAGGGCCGTGCGGTCATTGGAGTTAAACGGACGGTTTTGCCCGGTGGCCACGCAAGCCAACATCCAGGAAGTAGCATCGGCAGTGGTAGGAGTACCTGGGATGTGAACAGCTCCTACGGTGCTGGCGCCTTCGTTCGTATAGGCTCCGCCGCAGCTATAGCTTCTGTCCATGTAATCTGTGTGACGGAAACCAATGGTGTGGCCAATCTCGTGTGCCAGAATAGTGGCCAGGTAGTTGGTGCCCGGGTTGGTGCCTAAATAGGTAGAGTTAACCAATACCTGGTTGTAGGGGTTTCCGCCGGATGGGAAACCGGCAGAAGCCAGATACGTGGCATTGGTTGGGGATTTGGAAAGCAAAATGTTGTAGCTTGAAGAAACGCGTTGGAACTTGATCAACAAGTTTTCGGCGTTGAATCTACGGATGGCCTCATCCAGGGCCGTTACGTAGGAGGTTGGTAAACTGGTAGAGATGGCCACTCTGATGGTTCTACCCGTTCCCACGCTTACCAGGTTATTGGTCCGGTACTGCTCGGTTTCACCTACCCGCAGGAATTTCTGGTCGTGCTGGCTGTTCAGTTGCTCATCGGTCAGGAAGATGTCTCCCTCTACCAGGTAGCCGCCATCCACTACTTTAACATCGGTGGTACCAAAGCCCATTTCATAAATCTGCTGCAGCTTTTCTTTGGAGATGGCAGCTTTCTCCACTACTTCTTCTTCGCTCACTGAGCATGAGGTTCCGCCTAATACCAAAGCGAAAGCGAGGAACTTGATCATGTAATTTTTTTTCATACTGCTTATTGGGGTTAGTTGAATAATGTGTCCATTTTATAGATAAAAAATAAGCAGTGCAAGTAATTATTGTCTGTTTTTGTAAATAAAAATATTTAATAATTGTTAAACATTCTCTTGTAAAAAGGTTTTGTATTTTGGCAATATGTTGTTAAAATATTAGAACTATTTACAAGGTGGATGTGAGTAGTTTAAACTTAATTAAAAGAATAGGTAGAAGATATATTCCTTGTATTCATGTACAAACATTGAAATTGTTTGTGGCTAGTTTTAGTTAAAAGATGATGTGAAAAGGAGTATTTATACGTAATATATTTCTTGTTATTTATTCAATCAAGAAAGCCTGAGCGACCTTGGATATGTTTGCTCTCCTGGTTTGAAATCCTCTTAAATAGAAAAAGGCTGCCAGAGGCAGCCTTTTAGTGAGAAAGTGAAGTAAAGTAGAAAGCCGACTTACAAGGGCAGTTGCTTAATTAGGCACGTACTGCAGGAAACTAAGGTTTTCTTCGCGCAGGGTATCGTTGGCCATCTCCAGCAGGTCGTTGGCCTGTACTTTTCTGATCTGCCCAAAGATGTCGTTCAGGCTTTCAATGGTGTTCAGGTCCAGGATGCTTTTGCCCATCATCATCATAAAGCCCATGTTGCTTTCCTCGGCCATGGCCAACTGGCCCATGAGCTGTTCTTTGGCGGTGTGGAGCTGCACCGAGCCCATAGGCTTCTCCCGCAATAGTTTTAGTTCTTTCAAGACCAGACCAACGGTGCGCTTCAGCTGCTTTTTCTCCGTCCCGAAGTAAATTCCGAACAATCCGGTATCCACGTAGGTGGCGTAGTTTGCGTCAATGGTGTACACAAGGCCATGTTTCTCACGCACCGCCAGGTTTAGGCGGGAGTTCATGCCAGGGCCACCCAGGATGTTCACCAGCATGAAAAAGGTCAGTCGGCGCGGATCAGACAAAGGATAGGCCGGGCACCCGATTACGCAGTGCGCCTGCTGGATGGCCTTCTCCATGACCAGCGTCTGGGGCTGATAGCTGTTGAACAAAAGCCGCTCGCGGGGCTGGATCTTGCTCTGGATGTGGCCCAGGTATTTTTCCGCCAGCTTCACCACCTTGGCAATAGGCCAGTTGCTCACCGAGCAGAACACCAGTTTATCAGTGCTGAGGTTGCGCTCAATGAAGACCTGGAAGTTCTCGCGGGTAAAGCCGCTCACGCTCTCACGGGTGCCCAGGATGTTGTAGCCCAGCGGGTGGTTCTGGAACACCACGGCATCGAACTCGTCAATGATGGCGTCTTCAGGGGTATCCAGGTACATAGCCATTTCCTCCAGAATCACGCCGCGCTCCTTCTCAATCTCCTTGCCAGGGAAAGTAGAATTAAAGGTGATATCAGTGAGGAGCTCAAACGCCTTTTCGAAGTGGTTTTCCAAAACCGAAGCATAAAAGCTGATCTTCTCCTTGGTGGTGTAGGCGTTCAGTTCGCCGCCCACGCTCTCCAGCCGGTTCAGAATATGGAACGATTTCCGTTTCTGTGTGCCTTTGAAGGCCATGTGCTCCCAGAAGTGGGCCAGGCCTTGCTCATGGGGCAATTCATCGCGGGAGCCTATGTCCATCATAAAACCGCAGTGCGCGATTTTAGTATGCGGTACCTGCTTGTGCAGCACTCTTATGCCGTTTGATAGGGTATGGATATGGTAATCAGGTAATTTCGTCAATTTCAATGGTGCGTTTACAAGTAAAACACTTCTGTGCTGCCTTAAGTTGTTTAAAAGAAAGAGCAGCCTGCAAAGGTACGGAGGATTGGCGTGAAATGGTGAAGATTTAGCAGAAGCGGCCCGCAATTTTGCAGGATGGAGAAGGGGGCATCAGAATGGATTCGTTCCCCTTTAAGTTTTTATTCAACCTCTGATAGGGTACACCGGGTCTTTGGGTGTCTAGTCATAAAAGGGCCAAGGAAATGATTCATTCAGCGATCCCTGATATCAGACTGAGCGGCGCCACGCCCGCGGATTATCCCGAGCTGGTAGCAGTTTGGGAGGCATCGGTGCGGGCCACCCACGACTTTGTGACCGAAGAGGAGATAGACTATTTCCGGCCCATTATCCTGCACGACTACCTCAAAATGATGCAGCTCACCTGCGCCCGCAACAACCACGGGGCCATCTTGGGTTTTGCCGGGGTAATTTCTGGTAAACTGGAGATGCTGTTTCTGCACCCCATGGCCCGGGGCAGAGGCATAGGCACGGCTCTGCTGCAGTACGTGATCCAGCATCAGGGCGTGACCAAAGTAGACGTGAACGAGGAGAACGAACAAGCCCTGGAGTTCTACCAGCGCCACGGTTTCAAAGTGATCAACCGTTCTGAGCAGGATGCCATGGGCAAGCCGCACCCCATCCTGTATATGGAGCTAGATAAGGAATGATTTCTTAGAGACCCAGATTAAATGGTAAATTCTTCTCTATCCTTCTGAAGGAAAGTAATTAAAGTGAGCTCGGGATTAAAAAAAGAAGGACAATCCACTCAGTCTACATTTAAGTCTACATAGGGTGCCTTTCTGCTATGCTGTATACGCATTTCGTCCTCCTTTGAAGGGGGTAGGGGGATGACTACTCCTGCTAATCATGGCATTTCCGAAGTGTAGGGGCAATCCCTTGTGGTTGCCCTTTTCAATAGGGCGGCATTAGCTCTGTAGCGAAAGCTTTCGGTTTTTGACGCCGCCTTGTTATCCCCCTACCCCCTTCAAAGGGGGACGGAATGTGCAATAGTTTCAGAGTTGACGTTAGCTAATTGGATATCCATTTCAAGCCCGTCTTGCAGAAATTGCCTAAAAACAGCTTTCCTAATCCAGTCCCCGGTAAGAATAATTCTCAGCTAAGCTTTATTGATGCCCGGCTTAAAGTCAGGAGATTTTTATTGATTTAAGACCTGCTCATAGACCTGGTAGAGCTGCGGGATGGTGACCTGCGGCCGGAAGGTTTGGGCGTGTTCCAGGCCTTGTTTTACCATCTGTTTCTGGAGATCGGGGCTGGACAGGATTTCCCGGATGGCGTGGGCCATGGCTTCAACATCGGTAGGGGAGACGTAGCGAGTGGCCGGGCCGCCGGCCTCGGAGAAGCAGGAGCCGGTAGACGTGATCACGGGCACGCCGCTGTTCAAGGCCTCCAAGATAGGTATCCCGAAGCCCTCAAAGATGGAAGGGTAGACAAACAGCGTGGCCAGTTGGTAAATCACCGGCAGCTCCTGGAACGGGATATAGGGCAGAAACAACACCTTCTCCGCCAGTGAATGCTGCTCAATAAAGTCATGGATCTCCTGGTAGTACTCCGTTTTGCGCCCGATGAAGACCAGCGGAATAGGCGCGCCTGCCGCGTGCCAGCCTTGCAAAAGATGCAATTGGTTTTTGCGGCGCTCCAGCGTACCCACGCACAGGATGAACTGGCCTGGTAAGCCGTATTTCTGCCGCACGGCTTTTTGGGCCTCTTTTTCGGGAATCAGCTGAAAAACAGGATCGCAGTCCTGGTACACCACCTGCACCTTTTCGCGGCCTACCCCGAAGAACTCCTCCAGGTCCTGGGCGGTCTGCTCACTGATGGCAATGATCTGGTGCGCACTGTCGCAGGCGTCCTTGAACTTCTTGCGGTAGATGTAGCGGTCAATGGTAGGATAGAGTTCCGGGAAACGCAGGAAAATCAAATCATGGATGGTGACCACTAGTTTGGTACGCTGCCGGTCCAGGCCGTAGGGCAGCTCATTGCTGAGGCCATGGTACACCTGCACCCCGTGCCGGGGCAAAGCCGCCCGAAGCCCGAAGGTGCGCCAAAGAGAAGAGAACCGCTTGCCTAACCCGTTGGGCTGTACAATCTGGGTTTTGGCCACGGCCGGAAAGAAATCCTTGAACAAATCGTTTCGGCGGGGGGTAAACAGCGCGTACTCGTCCTGGGAATAATGCATCATCATGCCCGAGATAACAAACCGGCTGTAATTTCCCAGGCCCGAGGTATTGGTAAAAGCGCGTTTCGCGTCGTATCCTATCTTCATATCAGCACCGCAATATTAGCATTCTTCCGGGAGAAGTAGATTGAGCCGGAGGTCCAAGGTAGAAAATTACGGAAAAGAGAAGCTAAAGGCTTTGCCCAGCCGCAGCATTCTGGTCAGATTAGGGAAAGTAACCTGCATAGGAAATAATTTTCGCGGGATTGCTCAAGGTTTTGAATATGGGTAAAAATGTATAGATGATTTATCCTATATTGATGCATCATTGCTCCTGGCTTAGGCATAGCAAACCTTTAAGAAACTTTCCATAAAACCTGCAAAATGATAAGAAGCGTACTTGGTCTGTTTTGGCCCTTTGCTCCTGCAAAAGGGTTTAAATTCATGGTTTTGCTTTGGGCAGGGCTCTGTGTTGGGTTGTCTGCGGCTGCCCAGGAAAAGCGCGCTGAGGAAAAAGTTTACATGAGCGCAGACCAGATGCCGGAGTTTCCGGGCGGGCAAAGCGCCATGCTCAAATTTGTGACTGATAATTTCAGGATGCTGCCTGGCTTGCCCAACGAGCCCTTGAATGGCACCATGGTGGCGTCTTTTGTCATTACCCCAGAGGGAAAAGTGTCTCAGGTGGAGGTCGTGAAAAAATTAAGCCCAATTCTGGATGCCGAGATGGTGCGGGTGGTTTCCGCCATGCCCACCTGGAAGCCCGGCGTACACCAAGGGGTTCCCGTAGCCGTTAGGTCTTCGGTTCCGCTTAAGGTAGCCTGGAAAGGACTCACTCCTAATAATGCCCTTGCCAACATTATCAATGGGCACCTCCAGCAGGAACAACCTAAACTACAGGCAACCCCTGAGTTCCCGGGCGGAGAGAAGGCCCTGTGGGAGTACATGAAGGAAAAGAAAGCCTCCCTGGAAGACGCCAGACAGATGAAAGTAACTGGTGTTTTTGAGGCAGAGTTCCTGGTCTCAGAAACCGGTAAAGTAACGGATATCCGTATCACCAGGGCCCTGCACCCAGACTTCAGCAAGGCGGTAAGGCAAGCCATTGAGGAGATGCCTGCCTGGAAACCTGCCAAACAAAAAGGGAAGGCAGTACCGGCTATTTATTCATTTGCCTATGAAGTAAAGGAAGGAGAGAAATGAGCAAAGTTGAAAAAACGGCAAATTCCCTGTTCTGCCATATTGCGTGAGTCAATTCGGTTTCCCAATTGGGTGGCCAATGAAAAAGCCTGCATTAACAATTCTGGTTTGAACTCCGTTTACAGAGAATCCACATTCACTTAAGTAAAGGAGTTACGCATGTTTGATCAAATATTAGGCTTAGTAAAGCAGCAATTGGGCAGCAACCCCCAGGTGGCGGCAGCCATCCCCCCAGGAAAGGCAGATGCAGTGCACAATGAGGTTGCCCACCAGGTTACCAATGGATTAGCCAACCAGTTGGTCACCCAAGGCGGTATAGGCGGATTGTTGTCTATGTTGCAGGGCGGCGGCGCGACCGCAGGTAATCCTGTGATTGCCTCCATCACCCATAATGTGGTAAGTAGCCTGGGAAGTAAGTTTGGTTTGCCTGCAGCGGCCACCACCGCCATTGCAGCCGCTTTGCCGGCCCTGCTGCAGAAATTCACCCACAAGGCCAATGATCCCAATGATCACAGCATCACCCCCTCCAGCATCACAGAATCCCTCACAGGCATGTTGGGTAAAGGTGGTTTAGGCGGATTAGGTAATCTGGGCGGTTTAGGTGGGTTGTTCAAATAATGAGCTAAAAACTATTTTGCCTGCATTCCTGATCTAAAGAATGTTTTAGCGGCACGGCTGTACAAAAGGAGCCCCATGAGGCGGTATACAATACCGTCTCATGGGGCTCCTACTATTTTTACCTAATAATAACTAAGTATTTAGTTTGAAAACTAAAATATTAGTTGTAGGTTTATTTCATCACCATGACTTCCTACCTATGAAAGAGTTAACCAAAGCCGAAGAGCAGGTTATGCAGATTCTCTGGAATTTGCGACAGGGCTTCGTGAAGGACATCCTGGACCAGTTGCCGGAGCCAAAACCTGCCTACAACACCGTTTCCACCATTGTGCGCATTCTGGAGAAGAAAGGCTTTGTAGGCTACAAGGCCTACGGCAAGACCCACGAGTATTACCCGCTCATCGCCCGCGACGATTACCGCCATTTCTACCTCAAGAACTTTGTGAGCGGCTACTTTGGGGGCTCGTTCAAGCGCCTGGTTTCTTTCTTTGCAAAAGAGGAGAACATGGACCTGCAGGAACTGGAGGAAATGCTGAAACACGTAAAGGAGGACCTAGACAAGAAAGAAGATGAATGAGGCGCTGCTGCAGTACCTGCTGGAATCAGGCGCAGGCCTGGTGTTACTCTACCTCTTCTTCGTGCTGGTTTTGAAACGGGAGACTTGTTTCCAGTTTAACCGGTTCTACCTGCTGGCGGCCATCCTGCTGGCTTGCCTTTTGCCGCTCTCCAACCTACCGGGCCTCAGTATCTGGCCGCAGGAGTTGGAACCAGAACCCACCTTGGTGTTTGAAACTGCCATGGGAATGCCTTTGGTAACTGGTGAGGCAGTTATCACCCCCGAGGAATCCTTTGACTACTGGAACCTGCTGTACGCGGCCTACGGTCTAGGCGTATTGTTCTTTGCTGGCAGGTTTGTAGTACAGGTCTTCCATCTCAGAAGGTTTGCCAGGCAGGAGGGCATTTCCATTTACTTACCCAACCGGGCGCCCGTGGTGCTCACCAATGGGCAGTTCCCCACCTTCTCTTTCTGGCGCTGGGTTTTCTTTGACAACAGCCAAACGCTCACCCCGGAGGAAACAGAACGCATTCTCCAGCACGAGCAGGTGCACATTGACCAGCGACACACCTTGGATGTGCTGTTGGTGTCTCTGATAGGAATTGTGTTTTGGTTTAATCCGCTGCTGGTGCTGTATAAAAAGGCCCTGGAACAAACCCATGAGTTTATCGCCGATGCCCAAGTAGCTAAAACCTCCGGTCCGGCTTTGTATTCTTCGCTCCTGGCAAAGCAGGTGCTCAGGAGCGCCGACTTTCCTTTAGGCAGTTACTTTTTCCTCAATAAATCCCTCACCCTAACCAGAATCAAGATGATGAAAAGATTGCATGAGTCCCCCAAACTCAGCCGCATGCTGATGGTAGTTCCTGTTTTGGTCCTGGTTTTGGTAGCGGTAGCCGCCATGCGTCCGGCCCCGGTTCCTGAAAGTAGCGCAGAGACAACGGCCAAGGTGCAGAACGGACCCGCCCAGTTCCCCGGCGGCCGCGAGGCGCTCAATGCCTACGTGAAGAACCAATTGGTGCTGCCGCAGATAGCTTTCCAGAAGAGAAAGAATCAGAACGACTTTGTGCAGGTGAAAGGCAGCATTGAGTTGGAGATAGGTACAGACGGCACGCCCCGCTACGGGAAAAGCCTGGGCCTGGAAGTGCGGCCCAATGACCCTGAGGTGGTGAAAGCCATCCACGCACAGTTTGCCCAGATGGTAAGCCAGATGCCCAAATGGACGCCGGCTCAGAAAGACGGCAAAGCCATCACGTCCAAAGAAACCATTTCGGTGTCCAGCGTGAGCGGAAATTTCCTGTCTTATGCAGACTACCTAGCCAGCCGGCAGCAAAAGACCTCGGTTACTTCAAAGGCAGGAGATGCCAACAGTTCTGTCACCAAACGTGCAGAGTATCCTGGTGGTAAAGATGCCATGATCCGTTACCTTCATACCCAATACATTGCACCTAAAGATGTTATTACACCTAAAGCTGCGTTAGAAGCCAAAGGAAGGACTGATAGCACTGTGAAGTTCCTGCGCTATATAAAGGCAGAACTCAACATCGGGGCTGACGGTCAAGTCGAGGAGGTAACCTTCGTCAAGCCTTCTATCAAGCCTTATCTGAATATAGTAGCCACAGCTTCGGAAAAAAAAGAATTTCTACGCGTGGTAAAGCAGATGCCTCGCTGGACACCAGCTTACCTGAAAGGTGCAGCGGTTGTTTCCAAAGAAACGGTGGAGTTTGCCACAATTATGAATATTAATTTGCCAGGGACCGAAGGCAATGAAAATCCAAATGTGACCCAGGAGAAATCCGCCGCTGCGAAAGACTTGGTTTTCATCGCCGTAGAGCAGATGCCCGAGTTTCCCGGTGGAATGGCAGCCATGATGAAGTACCTGAAAGAGAATATTGCCTATCCCGAAGATGCCAAACGGGCCAATATCTCCGGCATGATGGTGGCTTCCTTTGTGATTAATCCGGAAGGAAAAGTAACAGATGTACAAGTATTAAAGAAGCTACATCCCAGCCTAGACCAGGCCTTCGTGCAGTCGCTACAGAATATGCCCAATTGGAGACCAGGCATGCAGAACGGGAAAGCGGTATCGGTGAAATACACGGTTCCGTACCGAGTGGTAGCGGAAGCAGCGGCCAATGGCACCAATGAACCGGCGTATAATCAGGAGGAGAAGGTTTTTGTGGCCGTGCAGCAAATGCCTGAGTTTCCTGGAGGAGGTCAGGCGGCTTTGATGAAGTATCTCTCTGAGAAGGTCGGTTTACCTGAAGAAATCCGCCAGGCAAAGGTAGAGGGAATGGTCATCGCCAGTTTTGTGGTCACCGCCGAGGGCAAGATCACGAAGGTAGAGGTGATAAAGAAACTTCATCCTGCTTTGGACCAGGCTTTGGAAAAAGCCCTCAAGAACATGCCCACCTGGATTCCGGGAAAACAGAACGGGAAAGCCGTGAACGTCAAGCTAAACCTCCCTTACAAGGTGGATCTGTCCCAATAGAACTTTTCCTTAACTACTTATTTGCCCCGAAGCCCGGAACCTGTTTCCGGGCTCTTTCTTTGAAAACGGCTCCTAAACGGAATGGCTAAAGCGAAGCGGCTACTGCCAAACCAACTCCATTACTTTGGGGCCAACCTGTACCGTGGTGTGGGTCTCGCCGGGCAGCCGGTTTACCACAATCTTCTTGAGGCGGCTGGATAGTTTTTGCTGGCTCATGACCTTGGTCTGGGAGGCCTTCCGATACAGCACAATGCCACCGTTTTCCTGTATTCCACGCACAGAATCAGTCTTGAAACTGAACATGCTGCCCGTTACTGGAATCACGGCGTGCACCTGATCTGGGCTAACCAAGCTTTGCGTTAGCTCCAGCGCTTTGCCTGCATCGGGCACGCCGTAGCCCACATAGTTATTTCCGAAGGGGTACAGATGGCTGCTTTTCTGGATAATGTCGGTTAACTGTTGGGGTGTGAGGCTGGGGTTTGCTTCTAAAAGGCAGGCGGCCAGTCCGGCAATAACGGGTGCTGAGAAAGAAGTCCCTGAGGCCGCGAAACACACTACATCTGGTTTGAGGTAGGGCAGAAAAGTGGGCCCGATGCTGCTGTAGCCCTGTTTGCTCCAGGTGGAGAAGTCGGTGGCGCCCACAGTGAGCACACCGGCGGCATCGGCGGGGGTGTTCACTACCTGCCATTTCTTGTTGTTGCCGTCATTGCCGGCCGCAATCACCAGCATCATGCCTTTATGCTCCACAGCCATCTGCACGGCGCGGGCAATGTAGCTGCTGCCGTCCATCTGCTCGGGTCGGTAGTTTTCCTCGGGTTTGTCAAAACCGGTGCCATAACCCAAAGAGGAGTTCACCAGGCGCACGCCCAGGCTGTCCATCCATTCCAGCGCCCGCACAAAGTATTCCTCTTCCACGCGGCTCTCGCGGTTGCCCTGATCGGTGCGGGCCAAGTAGAAATCGGCCTCAGAGGCAAAGCCGCTCAGCACCCGGGCACCGGGGTCAGAGCCGGCCAGGCACAGCAAGACATCGGTGCCGTGGGAGTCCATGTAGGTTTCGCGCTTGTGGTAGGTCTGGCTCAGGGCGGGGTTCACAAAATCACGGAAGGCTTTCAGGCGGCCGTTTTCAAAAATGGGCTGTAAACCCGCTTTCTTGGGGGCCTCAAAGAAACCGGCATCAATCACGCCCACTTTCACCCCTCGGCCCGTGAGACCGGCCGCCAGAATGGCCTCGGGCTTGAGTTGGGTCAGGGCTTTGCTCACGTACAGCGGCTTGTAAGGCGTAGAGGTCTGGGTAGGCTTGAAATACCCGGTAATGGGCTTTAGCTCCCGCACAAAAGAACTTTGCTCCAGACTTTTCACCTGCGCGGGGTTGGCCGTGACCACGGCGGCGTTGAGCCACTTGGAAACCGCCGTAACCGTGAAGCCTTTTTGGGTCAGACTGTCCAGGTAGGCGGGGTGTACCGGTTGGTCAGAAGACTGGGCGAGGGGCAGGTTTTGCAGGCGGCGTCTTTCCAGGGCGGCCGCGCTCACCATCGGGCCTGAACCGGCGGCAGGCTTGTCTTTGAAGATGACCCAATACCGCTGTTGCGCCTGTGCTTGGGCCGGAAAGAAGCTCCTTATAGCCAAGGCACAGAAAAAAAACACTATTGTACAAACCCTCACGTTCCAGAGATTAAATGAAGGCTATTTGCCTGCAAATTACCGTTTAATGTTATACATTTAAGCCTCAAAACCTTGTTTTAAGGTCTATTTCAGAAAAGCAGGCCAGAAGCGCCAAGCTTGTAGCACACCAAACTACGCCAACACGTACCGCCATGAAATACGAGTCTATCGGGAAAGACCTTTACATCCACAACCGCCACAAATTCATCCCATACCTCAAGCCGCAGTCACTGGCAATCTTCCATTCCAATGATGTGATGCCCACCAACGCAGACGGTACCATGCCTTTCCGGCAGAACAACGACCTGCTTTGGCTGAGTGGTATAGACCAGGAGGAAAGTGTGCTGATTCTTTTCCCCGATGCCCGTGAGGAGCGCCTCAAAGAGATCCTGTTCGTGCGCGAGACCAATGACCACATCCTCACCTGGGAAGGCTACAAACTCACCAAGGAGCAGGCCCGCGAGGTTTCCGGCATTGAGACCGTTTTCTGGACCCATGAGTTTGACTCTATCCTGAACTCGCTCATGCCGTACGCCGAGAACGTATACCTCAACTCCAACGAGCACCTGCGTGCCGTGGTAGAGGTAGAGACCCGCGATGCCCGTTTTATCAAGAAGATAAAGGAAAAATACCCTTTACACAACTATTGTCGCAGCACGCAGCACCTGCATTACCTGCGCTCCCTCAAGCACCCGCGCGAGATTGAGCTCATGCGCACCGCCTGCAACATCACTGAGAAAGCCTTCCGGAGGCTGCTCAAATTTGTGAAGCCCGGCGTGATGGAGTACGAGATTGAGGCCGAGATAGCCCATGAGTTCCTGCGCAACCGCTCCCGGGGCCCGGCCTATAGCTCTATTATTGCCTCGGGCGCCAATGCCTGCATCCTGCACTACGTAGATAATTTCAGAGAGTGTAAAGACGGTGATGTGCTGCTCATGGACTTCGGGGCTGAGTACGCGAACTACGCCGCTGACCTTTCCCGCTCCATTCCTGTTAACGGCAAATTCACCCAGCGCCAGGCCGATGTCTACAACGCCGTGCTGCACGTGATGAAAACCGCCAAGCAGATGCTGGTGCCCGGCAACACCCTGGACCAGTACCACAAATTTGTGGGCAAGGTGATGGAGAACGAGCTCATCAAGCTGGACCTGCTTTCTGAGGAAGAGGTGAACAACCAGAATCCCGCGCAGCCCCTTTACAAGAGATACTTCCCGCACGGCACCTCCCACTTCCTGGGCCTGGACGTGCACGACGTGGGCGATAAATACCGCCCGTTTGAAGAGGGTATGGTCTTCACCTGCGAGCCCGGCATCTACATCAGGGAAGAAGGATTGGGAATCAGGCTGGAGAACGACATCCTCATCACTCATAACGGTCCGGTAGATTTGATGGAGAACATCCCGCTGGAACTGGAGGACATAGAGCGCGAGATGCGCGGTTAAGCAAAAGATTTCAGGTGACTTGTTCCGGGGCTGATTTCTAAAAACCAGCCCTTAAACAGGAATGCTTAAACCAAGGCCAGGCGGCCGAATTAGATTTTCAGAAAGAACGTGAGTACCGTAAAAGAGATTGTAAAAGCAGGGCGTGCCCTTACCTGGGCAGGAATGGTGGCTGCCCTGTTGGTGGGGTCAACCGCAATGGCCCAGCAGAAAGAAGCGCCCCTGCCCATTGATACGGAAGAGCCCGGTACCCGCCGGCTTACCTTAGAAGAGGTAATCAAGATGGCCAGGGAGCAATCTCCCAGCTATCAGCAGGCCATCACCCAGCTGGAAAACCGTACCTGGCAGTACCAAACATATAAGAGTAATTACTTGCCCCAGTTGGCGCTGTATGCCACGCTGCCTTCCTACACCAAAGACTATGAACGCGTCACCGATCCGGAAGGACGCGTGAACTTCGTTCCTGTCCAATCATCCATCTCCTCAGGGCACTTAGAGCTGAAGCAGAACATCGGCCTGACCGGGGGCACCATTGCCATTGATTCCAAGCTGAACCGGATTGACAACTTCCACGAAATCCAGGGGCATAGTTATATCTATGCCTCCAACCCGGTGGTGGTAACGCTCCGGCAGCCTATTTTCAACCATAATGGTTTGAAGTGGGACCGCAAAACAGAGCCTCTGCGCTACGAGGAAGCCAAGCGTAACTTCTGGGAGGAAATGGAGCGCATTGCCGTGCGGGCTACGGACCTTTATTTCTCGCAGCTGCAAAGCCAGATAGGCTATGACATTGCCCAGAAGAACGTGGCCAACAATGACACCCTCTTCAAGATTGCCCAGAGCCGCTTCTACGACGCCAAAATCAGCGTAAATGAGCTGCTGCAGCTTGAGTTAAGCCTCTTGACTTCCAAACAGAGCCTGGAGCAAGCCAGATTGGATATTGAGACCAGCACGCTGCGCCTGAAGACGTATTTAGGTTTCACCGAGACGTACCCCATCCGGTTGCTGCCGCCAGACCTTATCCCTCAGTTTGAGGTGAATGAAGAAGTGGCGCTGCGACAAGCCCGCGAAAACCGTTCCCGCATGATCGGGATCAAACGGGAGGAGCTGGACGCCGAGCGGAACCTGGATTGGGCCCAGGCCAGTGCCGGTGTAAACGCTGATCTTTTCCTGCAGTACGGTTTAACCCAGCGGGCAGGTTCTCTGGGACCGGTGTACCAAGACCCTACAGATCAGCAACGGGTCAATCTGGGATTTAGCGTTCCGCTGATGGATTGGGGCCGTAACAAGTCTAAGATTGGAACCGCCAAAGCTAACCTGAAACTGGTGAAAGCCAACCTGGAACAGCAGCGCGTGAGCTTTGAGCAGGACGTGTTCCTGCAGGTGAAAAGATTTAAAATGCTGCGTGAGCAGATGAAGATTGCGCAGCAGGCGAATGGCCTGGCAGAGCGTAGGTTCCTGGGAGCCAAAGACCGGTACCTGAGCGGGAAAATAGGTTTGTTGGAGCTGAACCAGGCCGCCACCGAGCGTGACTCGGCCCGCCGCAGCTACGTGAGTTCCCTGCGCAATTTCTGGGATGCCTACTACAACCTGCGCCTCCAAACCCTCTATGACTTTGAGACAAACCAGCCTTTGACCATGCCGCTGCCGTTTTAAATATAGCACAGGGCAATGTACCGCAGCGTTTTGCCCTTGTTTCTGGAAAACAGGCCCATAAACAGAAGAGCCCGCTACTGATGATAGCGGGCTCTTCTGTTTATAATGTATCTGTGGGTGGTTATCTGGTGTAAGCCTCTGCAAGCCATTTGCGGGCAGTATCCAGGTTGTCAAAGGATCTGGCTTCAAAGGCTTTTACCTCACTTAGGAACGTTGACGCTGAGGACTCCCCTAAACTCTCTGGATTGGCTAGCATCGCGAAGCGTTTGAGCCCCGCTTTGGCCGCGCTGGGCGCCCACTCATTCACAACCCAGTCTATGGAGTGGTCCCAGGAGCCAATAATGAGCCGCGTATCGTTCAAGACGCATTTGTATCCTGCCTCAGCCAGCGCCTGCGTGTAAGCCCTGGCCCCGGTTTTTATGTTCTCCTCGGTTAAGTACCCCATCCAGTTTACATAGATTAACCTGTTTTGGGAATCCTCTTTGATTGTGAGATAAACTCTTCCAAAAGGATTAACAAGTTCCTTCGTCATGGTATTATTGAGGTTGCTCAGTTTTCTGTACTCCAAATATACATATTTTAATTCAAGTAGCTTTGTTTGGATAGCTGTATGATAACAGGGAAGACTATGGTGTGTCTGTAAAGGGTTAAAAGCAACGGATTTACCATGGTATTGGACCCTGATAAAAAGCGAGTGCCCGGAAGTTCTGCTCCCGGGCACTTGCTTTGTTTTTAGCATAATTTTAGGAAAACAGGCCTAAAGCGCTGGTTTTCCTTTTGATTTCTGTGGGCTGGCTGGTTACCCTTTGCTGGCCAGCAGGTACAAGACCGCCATCCGGATGGCCACGCCGTTCTCTACCTGGTCCAGGATGATAGAGTGGTGGGAGTCGGCGGCGTCTGAGGTGAGTTCCACGCCGCGGTTGATAGGACCAGGGTGCATCAACACGATCTCCTTGTCCAGTTCGTCCAACATCTTCTTGTTGATCCCGAAGTAAAGGGCGTATTCGCGCAAGGACGGAAACAGTTTGCCTTGCTGGCGCTCCAGCTGGATGCGCAGCACGTTGGCCACATCGCACCATTGCAGGGCCTCGCGCACGTTCCAGAAAACCCTCACGCCCAAATCAGCAATGTGTTTGGGCAGCAGGGTGGGCGGTCCGCATACGGCTACTTCGGCTCCCTGCATCTGCAGCGCGAAGATGTTGGAAAGCGCCACCCGGGAGTGGGTGATGTCACCGATGATGGCCACCTTTTTGCCGGCTACCTCGCCCAGTTTCTGCCTGATGGAGAAGGAGTCCAGCAGCGCCTGGGTAGGGTGCTCATGGGTGCCGTCGCCGGCGTTCACGATGTTGGCCTGGATTTTACGCGACAGGAAATGCGGTGCGCCGGGGCTGCTGTGGCGCATCACAATCATATCTACCTTCATAGACAGGATGTTGTTGACGGTGTCCAGCAGGGTTTCGCCTTTTTTCACTGAACTGCCCGAGGCCGAGAAGTTGATTACATCCGCCGAGAGGCGTTTCTCTGCCAGCTCAAAAGAGAGCCGCGTACGGGTGGAGTTCTCAAAGAACACGTTGGCAATGGTGACATCGCGGAGCGACGGCACTTTCTTGATAGGCCGGTTCAGAACCTCCTTAAACTGGTCAGCGGTTTCAAAGATCAACTGAATATCCTGCGGGGTAATCTCTTTGATGCCCAACAGATGCCGGACGCTAAGCTGTTGCATGGGGTTCTTCTTGGTCTGGGGTAAGGGTGAGGAGCCAGATAACATCCTCTGGTGAATCTGGGCCTTGCCAGGTGACTTCTACCCGCTGCGAGTGCAGGGAGTCTACGCGCTGGCCGGTATACGTGGCTTCAATGGGTAAATCGCGGGTGTACTGGCGATCAATTAGTACCAGCAGCTCTACCTGGGCGGGGCGTCCGTAGGAGATCATGGCGTCCAGGGCGGCCCGCACGGAGCGGCCGGTATAGAGCACATCATCTACCAGAATCACGCGTTTGCCTTCCAGGGAGAAATCTACCTTGGTGGCATTTGGAGCCAGCGGCGTGGCGCGGCGGCGGAAGTCATCGCGGTGGAAAGTGATGTCCAGGTAGCCGGTCTGCACCGTTATACCCAGAATCTCCTGCAGGGTCTGCTGGAGCCGGTCTGCCACAAAGATGCCGCGCGGCTGCAGGCCCAGGATAACGGAATTGGAAAAATCGCGGTGCGTCTCTATGAGCTGGTGCGCCAGGCGCCGGATCATGATCTGAAACAGTGCGTGCGGAACAATGAGGCGTTTGTGCATGGCCGGGTTTTGGGCAAATATAAAGACTTACCGGCAGCCTTGGGTAAAAGAAAGCAATTTTTCTCTTCTCTGGCCTGTGGTTTCAAAAGCTGTATTTTTGAGGCATTGACTTAAATTTTCCCAGTTGGGAACAAGGAGCAGCAGAGTTCCTGCTGGTTAATTTGAGAAAAACCCGCTTACCTCAAAGGGATTTTGCCGTAGGTTTGAGTTATGGCTAAACTCATTAACCTAAAAGTATTCCCCGATTTTTTCAGATCAGCCTCGGCGGGCGGTATCATTCTCATCATTTCGTTGGTTATTTCCCTGCTCATAGCCAACTCTGGCTGGGGAGAAGCCTATGCTGGATTTCTGCAGACCCAGCTGGGCTTTGAGTCTGCGCAGGTGCACCTGAGGTATCCTATACTCCTTTGGGTCAATGATGGGCTCATGGCCATTTTCTTTTTGCTGGTAGGGCTGGAGATCAAGCGCGAGATGGTGGAAGGGGAGCTCTCCTCGCCCAGAAAGGCTGCTCTGCCGGTGTTTGCCGCGGTGGGTGGCATGGTGGTGCCGGCTGCCATTTATGCGCTTGTCAATACAGGAACTGATACAGCCGGTGGGTGGGGTATTCCCATGGCCACTGATATCGCTTTTGCCATTGGCTTGCTTTCTTTGCTGGGCAGTAGGGTGCCTGCGGGGCTGAAGATCTTCTTGACCGCCCTGGCCATTGTAGATGATTTAGGCGCGATAGTGGTCATTGCCGTCTTCTATTCTGCAGGGTTGCACTTTGCGTACCTGCTCTACGCCGCCGCAATCTTTCTGCTGTTGCTGGTTTTCAACAGGTTTGGGGTTAAGTCATTGGTCTTTTATTTGGTGCCGGGGCTTTTCATGTGGTATTTTATTCACCATTCTGGGGTACATGCCACCGTAGCAGGGGTGTTGACAGCCCTTACCATCCCTACCACCTCAGATGCCCGGGAGTCACCGTTAGAGCATCTGGAGCACGCGCTTACCAAACCCGTGAACTTTCTCATCATGCCCATCTTTGCCCTGGTCAACACCAACATCAGGTTTGAGGCAGGTATGCTGGAGGGGTTGCTGAGTCCCTTGGGTCTGGGTATTGTTTTGGGGCTGTTTTTGGGAAAACCCCTGGGAATCTTCTTTTCCAGCTGGGCGGCCGTAAAATTGGGGGCGAGCGTTTTGCCTACCGGCGTTAACTGGAAAATGGTGGCCGGCTTGGGTTTGTTGGCTGGGATAGGCTTTACCATGTCTATTTTCATTGCCCTGCTTTCCTTCTCAGACCCTGCTTACCAGACCGGAGCCAAGTTCTCCATTTTGGTGGCATCTGTGTTGTCTGGGGTGTTTGGCTATTTTCTGCTGGGGGCGGTTTCTGCCAAAACTCCGGTTTTAGAGAATCACAGGGAAGCCGTTTAATCAAACGTCATGCTTTGGAGATAGAAAACCGTGCGGTCTTGGCCATGGGCCGGTTTGATGCGCTGAAACCCGTAGGCGATAAAATTGCTGCCGTACCAATGGATGATTCCTTCCTCGTTGCTGGCGTACAGTTTCTCAGAATCGGCCTGTAATCTTACCTCCACCTTCTCCTCATCGGAGATAGAAACGTTTGGCCGTAAAGTCTTGTACCTGACGTATTCTTCCTCGGGGTACACCAGCGTGATATTGCCCGCCGGCGAGACACCTGGTGTTACCTTTGACATCAACTCTGGATAAGTTTCATTTTTGAGCCGGAAGGAATTGTCCCACAGCAGGTTGCCCTCATGGTCAAAAACACAGGCAATGGCATGGGTGAATTGGTAACCTTCAATCAATTCCTGCTCAGAGGGTTGCTTGTCCTGCCCGGAACCATAGATGCTGCTATACAGATTAAGGGGGCCGCTTTTGTACTGTGGGTAATAAATTTCCCCTACCATGGCGTATCCTTGCGGGTGGGGCATAACAGGGTGTAAAAGTAAGCGGGGGCGCAGCAGAACAGGCTTTCCCTTGGCTTCGCGGCGGGCGAATTTGGCTTTTATCCGGCGTGCTCTCCTGGGCGAGAGGTATTCAAAGAAGTGCTTGAGCTT
This sequence comes from Rufibacter roseolus, assembly GCF_017916365.1. GTDB lineage: Bacteria > Bacteroidota > Bacteroidia > Cytophagales > Hymenobacteraceae > Nibribacter > Nibribacter roseolus. Next base: position 852,234 of record NZ_JAFMSU010000003.1, on the reverse strand, counting down.
GCTGAAATCAAAATACCTGAGGTTGCCAACCAAGCTGCTGGAAAATAAACCCTTGGAGAAGGTATACCTGCGATGCCCGAAAGTGCCCACCAGTACCTTGTTGAGGGTGTCTCCGGGAGCGAGCCGGGCACTTTGCAGCGTGTTCTCTGAGCGGAACTCCATCTGGGGCTGAACAAAGTACGTGCCCACGACCTCGCCATTGGAATTCATGCGCTTGATCTGCAGCCGCGAACGCGTTCCGTTTGACTCGGCCACCACAACTTCAACCGCGTGCGTCAAGGTGTCTACCCTGAACTCGCCTACATCCTCTTCCAGGCCCAGCGTAAGGGGCAGGGCTCTTATTTCTCCCTGACTAGGGTTTAGGTGCAGTAGACTCAGCTGGTCTTTTTCCAGCGCCTTCAGAAACACCTGTCCGTCCAGCGCTTTCATTTCTTTGAGGGTAAGACCAGACGGGGGTAACGTGTGCTCACTGAACGTAACCGTACCCAAAGTATTATTTACCTGGTAAAGCAGGACTTTCCTGTCATGGAGCCTGTAAAACAGCAGGTACAGGGTTTTCGGCTCGGCGGCCAAAAGCAGGAAGGCGTGGTTTGAATGATGCCCATGGCTTGTTTGCCAGATAGGTTTAAGCGCTTTGTTGTATTTGGTGAGCACAAATTCATGCTTCCCCTCTACCGCGTGGCGTTTGGTGGAGATTACCAGCAAGCCACTGTCCGGTAGGGCATGCACCAGGTGTTTGTCATCAAAAGAACTGCTTTCCACCTCTACCCGGTGCGTCTGAGCCGGAGGTGCTGATTTCTCCTTGCCCCTGTTCTTCTGGCGGACTTGCGCAGTACAAGTGATGCTCCAGCAAAGCAGGAGTAGCGCAAGCATTACCTGATATGTACCACATGAGAAGAGACGCATACAAGAAAAGCTAATCTGAACTTAATATAGTTATAAAATTATATAAAGCCACAAGTCAGATTAAGAACTTTTCAGATTTGTTTCTGTCATCTTCATAAGAATTTCCCGGTTCAAAATCTACAGCCGGAAAATAAGGATCTGCCAAAGTCTGGCAGTTTTGCCGCTGTTTTGACCGTGTTTTCAGGAAAATGGGGTGGAAACAGAGACCTGCTCAATAAAGGAGATTACTCAAAAGCCATGTTCTGCAGGTAAAACACCGTGCGCGCCTCACCCTGCTTGGGTCTGATTCTTTGGAAACCGTAGGCGATGAAGTTGCTGCCGTACCAGTGTATGATTTGCTCATTGGTGCTGGTGACCATTTTCTCCGTCTTTTCCTGGAGCCGCACCAATACCTTTTCTTTGTTTGTGAGGGAGATATTTGGTTTCAGGGTTTTATGCCAGACAAAATCCTTTTCCTGGTACACCAGCGTGATGTTGCCCGCCGGGGAAACTCCAGCCTTTAGGGTAGGATCCAAAGTGGCGTGCGTGAGATTTCTGAGTTTATAGGTGTTATCCCACAGCAGGTTGCCCTCATGGTCAAATACACAGGCAATGGCATGGGTGAATTGATAGCCGTCAAAAGTGATTCTTTTATCATTGTAATTGGGTAATCGGCCATTTTCTTTTCTGAACTCACCTTTAGTAAGGGTGGTATAGTGCGGATAATACACTTCTCCCACCAGGGCAAAGCCCTGCGGGTGCGGCATGATGGGGTGCAGCAATACCTGGTGCTCCATCACCAAAGCGCGCTCTCTTTCCTCCTTGCGGGCTAATTTGGCCTTCATGCGGCGCTCTCCCCCCGGCGATAAGTATTCAAAGAAGTGGCTGAGTTTGTACAGGTCATAATAAGCGATCTGCCCGGCCAGGGTGCTGATGAACAAACCATTGGCATATTTGTCGGTGCGGTACCCATAGGTGCCCACCAGTAGTTTGTTCAGCGTGTCACCGGGCGTGAGGCGGGCTGGTTGCAGGGTGTTGTTGGCGCGGCTGTTTAAGTCAGGTTGGATGAAGTAGCTACCGGTGACATCGCCTTTGGAGTTCATGCGCTTTACCTGTACCTGCGCATACTGCCCGTTTGTTGCCGCCGTCACAAATTCCACGGCCTTGGAGAGCGTGTCTACCCTGAACTCGCCCAGGTCTTTCTCCGTACCGAAAACCGCCGGCAGCAGTTTTATTTCCTCCTGTTGCGGGTTCAAATGCAGCATGTTCAACGTGAATTTATTCACGCCGCTCAGGAACACCTGGCCATTCAGCGCGGCCATTTCCTTGAAGAGGATATCGGTGGAAGGCAGGGTGTGTTCACTGACCGTTCCCAGGCCTGTGTTCGTATTTACCTGGTAGAGGAGGAGTTTCTGGCTCGTAAGGGTAGAAAACAGAAGATAGATCTTGCCCCGCTCCGCAGCGACAAAAAGTAAGCCGGTGTTGGGCAAATGCTCGTTCCTGGTTTCCCAAACCGGCTTAAGCGCCCGGTCATACTTGGTAAGCACAAAATCATTCTTGCCAAACCATGCATTGCGTTTCATAGACACCAACAGAAGGGCACTGTCTGGAAGTGCCTGCACGTGGTGTTCGTTGTCAAAGGAATTGCTAGCCAGTTCTGACCGGTAAGTCTGGGCCGGCGCAGCCGATTTCTCCCGGTTCTTATTTTTCTGGGCCTGCACGCTAAAAGCCGTGCCCCAGCAGAAAAGAAGCACGATCAGAAACTTAAGATGGTTTTTGGGGCGGGAGAAATGCATAGAAAGAGTAGTGATCAGGGTAATAGATATTGAATAGGTATAGATTTTTAAAAGCAGTATTTGCCTAAAAAGGATGAAGATTTAATAATTAGAAAGCCATGTTCTGGAGATAGAAAACTGTTCTGGAGGAGCCTTTTTTGGGCTTAATGCGCTGAAACCCGAAGGCGATAAAGTTGTTGCCATACCAGTGAGCAAGGCCTTCGTGGCTGCTGGCGACCCTCTTCTCGGTTTCTTCCTGTAACCTTACCGCTACCTTCTCTTCATCACTGATAGACTGGTCTTGTTTTAGGGTTTTGTACCAAACATATTTCTCATCTGGGTAGGCCATGGTAATGTTCCCCTCAGGACTAATGCTGGCCTCCACCGTGGGGGTTAATTCTGGATAGGTGATGTTCTTCAGTTTATAAGAATTGTCCCAGAGCAGATTCCCCTCGCGGTCAAAAACACAGGCAATAGCATGGGTAAACCGATAGCCGTCAAACATCATGGGGCGGGCATCGGCCACCGGAGCATACACGGGGTTAGTAGCCCTGGAGGTGTAGTACTTGTCGTGGCCAAACTGCTTATGATAGACCTCTGCAATTACAGCATAACCCAGCGGGTGGGGCAAAATTGGGTGTAGCAGTAGTTGGTAAGGGTAGGTCCATGGTTTGCCTTTTGCTTCTTCCTGGGCAAACCTGGCTTTCATGCGTCGTTGAGCCCGGGGAGAGAGGTACTCCAGAAAGTGGCTTAGTTTACTTAGATCATAATACTTGAGATTACCTTTCAGATCACCCGTAAACAAACCTCGCAGGAAGCGGCTGGATCGGTACCCATAGGACCCGATGAGTAACTTGCCTAGGGTATCACCGGGGGTGAGGAGACCTGTTTGCAAGGTGTTGTCTGTGCGCTCTTCCGGTTTAGGTTGGAAAAAGTACGTGCCAATGATGCCGCCCTGCGGATTCATGCGCCTGGCTTGTACCCGCGGGTGTAAGCCATCAGACTCGGCCACCACAAACTCCATGGTGCGGGAGAGCGTGTCTACCCTGAACTCAGCCAGATCATCCTTCAGCCCCAGAACCGAGGGCAACAGCTTTATTTCTTCTTCCTGGGGGTTTAGGTGCAGCATTCTCAGGTTTTCTTTCTCCAGCCCATTCAAGAAGACCTGACCGTCCACAGCGGCTATTCCCCGGATGTAGATGAAAATGGAGGGCAGGCTGTGTTCGCTGTGCGTGGCTTTGCCGGTGGCCGCGTCTACCTGGTATAGCACCAGCTTTTGGTAAGACTTAGTGGAAAACAGCAGATACATCTTCCGGCTGTCAGAAGCCACATCTATCAAGTGGTGGTTGGGGTCATGCGCGTACTTTGATTCCCAAATGGGTTTAAGCTGGCGGTCATACTTGGTAAGGACAAAGTCCTGATGGCCAAACCCTGCGTGCCGGGGCAAAGACACCAGAAACAGTGCACTATCTGGCAGAACATGCACCCGGTGGTCATCGTCAAACGAATTACTTTTGAGTTCTACCCGGTAAGTCTGGTTAGGCGCAGCTGACTTTTCTTTATCCTTATTTTTCTGGCGGGCATGTGCCGCAAAAGAGCCAATACAGCAGAGCAGCAAAAACGGCAGAGGCATCAAGGAAGTACACCGGGGGAAGACACGCATAAAAAGGAAGCTAATCAGATCTTAATATATGGATAAAGTTATATAAAGACATTACCCTGTTTAAAATCTTCACTCAAATGAGTGAATTAACTCCCTTATGGTTTTAGTCCAAAAGGCTTTCCTGGAAATAGAAGTCCTGACCAGGGCGAACAGTATTGAGGCTGTTTTAACCCTGTTTTTAGAAAAGTAGCCTGTAAGCACAAGCGGGTGCGTTTTAAGAAAGGCCTTTAGAAGACCATGTTCTGCAGGTAAAAGACGGTGCGGGCCGAGCCGTGATCAGGCTTGATGCGCTGGAACCCGAAGGCCACGAAATTGCCGCCGTACCAATGCACAATGCCTTCGTTGCTGCTGGTGATTCTTTTCTCGCTTTCCTCCTGCAGCCGCACCTCTACTTTCTCATCGTCAGAAACGTAGGTGTTGGGTTTAACGGTCTTGTACCAGATGTATTCTTCCTCCGGGTAAGTCAGGGCGATGTTGCCCTCGGGGGTGACGCCGGCTTCCACGGTGGGGGCCAGTTGGGGGTAGGTCTCGTTCTGCAGTTTGTAGGAGTTGTCCCAGAGCAGCTTGCCCTCGCGGTCAAAAACACAGACAATGGCATGGGTAAACCGATAACCGTCAAAGTTGCTCCTGGCCTGCCGGATGTCCGGGTACCGGCCCGTGATGTTGGTGTATTGGTTTAAGCTGTTGTTGCGGTACTGCGGGTAATAGATCTCGCCCACCAAGGCGTAACCTTGCGGGTGAGGCATGATGGGGTGCAGGTACATGCGGTAGCGCAGCACGGGCGGTTTTCCTTTGGCCTCCTGCCGGGCGAATTTCGCTTTCATGCGCCGTTGGGCGCGGGGCCCCATGTACTCAAAGAAATGATCCAGCTTGGTGAAATCGTAGTAGTTGACGTTGCCGGCCAAGTCACTGCTGTACAAACCCTTGGCGAACACCGAGGTGCGGAAACCATAGGTGCCCAGCAGCACCTTGGTGAGGGTGTCGCCGGGGGTGAGGCGACCAGCCTGCAGGGTGTTGTCATTGCGCTCGTCCAGCTCGGGCTGGAGAAAATACGTGCCTATAACCTCGCCCTTGGTGTTCATGCGTTTGGCCTGCACCCGTGAGCGCCTGCCGTTTGACTCGGCCACAACAAACTCTACCGCGTGGGTAAGCGTGTCTACCCTGAACTCGCCCAAGTCATCTTCCATCCCAAAAACGGCGGGTAGCAGCTTTATTTCGTCCACGTTGGGGTCCAGGTGCAGCATGTTCAGGTTGTCGCGGTCCAGGCCGTTGAGGAACACCTGTCCGTCAAGGGTAGCCATCTCCCTGATGGTGATATAGGAGGCCGGCAACGTATGTTCGCTAAAGGTGGAGACGCCCGTGGCGGCGTTCACCTTGTGCAGCATCAGCTTTTTGTTGTTGGGGGTAGAGAACAGCAGGAACACCAATTTGCGGTCGGCGGCCACCTGCAGCAGCACATGGTTGGTTTTATGCTCATACTTGGTTTGCCAGACCTGTTTCAGCTCGCGGTTGTACTTGGTGAGCACAAAGTCATCCTTGCTGAACCAACTGTTCCGCTTAAACGATACCACCAACAGGCTGGTGTCTGGGAGCGTGTGCACAGAATGCTCCTCGTCATAAGAGTCACTTTCTATCTCTGCCCGATAGGTTTGGGCCGGCGGCTCAGGCTTCTGCTTGTCTTTGTCTTTCTTCTGCGCCTGCGCACAGAAAACCCAGCCCCAGCAGAGCAGGAGAAACAGGTACCGCCAGGAAGTGCTTCTGATGAGTGGGAACATACGGTGTTTTTAAGAAATCACGCTGAACTCAATAAAAACGCCAACCTGTAGCCAGATGTTATATGCCGCTTACTGGCCCATGGCCAACAAAAGGTCAAACTCTTCGGGCGTTAATGGCATCACAGATAACCTTGACTGCCGCAGCAGCGCGATGTTCTGGAGCCGTTCTTCTTTTTTGATCTGGTCCAGGGTTACTGGTTTTGCAAACGCGCTCTCCGGCACCAGGGTTACCGCCACCCATTGGGTCTCTGGGGTGGTGGGGTCCTGATAGGCTTCCTGGCTTACTTTGGCCACCCCCACAATAGATTTCTCAGAGACGCTGTGGTAGTACATGACCAGATCGTTCTGCTGCATTTTCTGGAGGTTGTTACGGGCCTGGAAGTTTCTAACTCCGTCCCAGGTGGTTTGTTTATCGCGTTGCAGGTCAGACCAGGCGTATTTTTCAGGTTCAGATTTAACGAGCCAGTAATTCATAGGTAAGCTAAAAACAAGTGGGTTTTCCCAGTGAGGAGCCCACTTGCCATGGTTAAAGGTAAAAGGATTCTATTCTTGGTTTTTCTTTCGCCGGAGTTTGATCAGTTCTGAGGTGACAGAGATGATCTCCAGTTCTTCCGGGGCGTGTTTGGGATTGTCAAAGGTTACCAGCAGGCGGTCTTTGGCCTTGGCCTCCCACTTGCCGGGCTGCTCTTCCAGACCATCGGTAGGGGCGATGCCGTAGCGGATGAACGTGCCGTCTGCCTGGATCATAAACCCGGTGCGCCCCCGCGAGGGCGGAAAGTCAAAGGTATTGGGCCGGTAGGTGCGCACATCGGCAGAGTCTTCTTCATAGGAGTTGAGCCAGGTAAGCCCGTACACCGAGGCCGGCAAATCGGCTTTGGCGCCGCACCGGGCCCCCATGAGCACCAGGGCCAGCAGGCTCAGCAAAAAGAAGTGTTTCATACGTCTGCGTGTTGCCTCAACTTTGCGTCCATGACAATTCAGGCACAATATAAAAAATAGTCCTGAGTTCTGAGTCTTGAGTCCTGAGTTGGGAAGAATATAAGCCGATGAAGGGTCAGTGCTGACTTGCAGGAATTTATTTGTTTTGGAGCCGTTTTCCTTCAAACAGGCTCAAATCGGCTTTGCCGAAACCAACCTGTTATGCCCTCTATTATTCATGATCCAGAGCTAAGTGCCCGCCAACAAGGTCCCGTTGTTGGTGTTATCACCAACAACTCAAGTTGCGGAGGCCTGCGCAAGGGCAACCACAAGGGATTGTCCCTACTCAAATACTTGCATAGATAAAGATGTTTAGCCTGGTTCCTGTAAAGACCACAGAAAACGCTGTAGAATTCACACGCATATCGTCCCCCTTTGAAGGGGGTAGGGGGATGACAAAGCAGGACGAAGAACCAAAAGCTTAAATAGCAAAGAAGGGCACAATGATTTCCGGAGAATGCCATGAACAGCACGAGCAATCATCCCCCTACCCCCTTCAAAGGGGGACGGAATGCGTTGGAGAGTTAAAGGTATTAAGCATTTTTAAGCTGTTTCTCAGAAAACAAGCCTTAATCGGCTTTGCCGAAAACATTCCTAACTCAAGACTCAAGACTCAGGACTCTCACGTTGACTCAGGACTTACATCCGCAGGATGTTCTTATCTTTGTCTGAACCCCATTCACAACAACATTCGTGGAGAACAAAGAACTTATCCGTATGTTCCGGCTGACGGCTTCTCTGATGGAGCTGCATGACGAGAACCCGTTTAAAATAAGATCCTATACCAGCGCCGTGATGGTGATGGAACGGATAGAATCACCTATTCACCAGATGAGCCAGGCCCAGTTGGAAAAGCTGGATGGTATTGGCAAAGGCATGGCCGGCAAGATCATGGAAGCCATCCAGACCGGCTCCCACACCGACCTGAAACGGCTCCTGGAAACCACCCCCGAAGGCGTGGTGCAGATGCTCAACATCAAAGGCATAGGGCCGAAGAAAATCAAAACCATCTGGAAAGACCTGGGCGTGGACACCATTGAAGGCTTGCGTGAGGCCTGTGAGAAAAACGAAGTATCTAAGCTGAAAGGCTTCGGGGCGAAAACCCAGGAAACCATTCTGCAGGGGCTGCAATACACCGAGTCCAACAAAGGCAAACTGCTCTGGGCCGAGGCCGAGACCCTGGCGCTGGAATTGCTCTCTTTCCTCAAAAACAGGCCTGAAACGGTAGCCGCCGAAGTGGTAGGGGAGATTCGCCGAAACCTGGAGACCGTGGAGACCCTGCAGTTCCTTCTGAGCCTGAACAGTGAGGAGAACTGGCCCTACTTCCTGACCGAGCTGCCGGGGATATCGCCGCAGGAATCGGTTTCCGGACCGTTTGTGTGGCGTGGACTGGTAGACACATCCGGCGTGAAGCTGGAGGTGCGGCTGGTGCCCGAACGCCGCTTCGCAAACCAGACGCTGCTGTACTCAGCCAGTCCGGCGTGGTTATCGCAACCCGTGAACGAAGCCGGCGATACGCTCATCGCGGAGGCCTACGGCGAGCCGGCTGCTTCTGAGGAGGAGATCTTCCGGCGCGTGAACCTGCCGTACATCGCCCCGGAACTGCGCGAAAGCCTGCGCATGCTGGAGTTGGCCCGCGAAAACCAACTGCCCACGCTCCTCCAGGACAGCGACCTGAAAGGCATCCTGCACAACCACAGCACCTACTCAGACGGCGCGCACACGCTGGAGCAGATGGCCGTGCACTGCAAACAACTGGGCTACGAGTACCTGGGCATCTGCGATCACTCCAAATCTGCCTACTATGCCAATGGTCTGCAGGAATTCAGGGTGAAGGAGCAGCAGAAAGAGATTGACCGCCTTAACCAGGAGCTGGGGCCGTTCCGCATCTTCAAAGGCATTGAGTCTGATATCCTGGCAGATGGCTCGCTGGACTATGACAATGACGTGCTCGCCTCTTTTGACTTCATTGTCGCCTCCATCCACAGCAACCTAAAAATGGACATCGTGAAGGCCACTGACCGATTGGTGAACGCCATCCAAAACCCCTATACCACCATGCTGGGGCACCCCACCGGTCGCTTGCTCCTGCGCCGCGAAGGCTACCCCATTGACCATAAAACCGTGATTGACGCCTGCGCCGAAAACCAAGTCATCATAGAAATCAACGCCAACCCGTGGCGCCTGGACCTGGATTGGCGCTGGGTAGAATACGCCCTGAGCCAGAACGTGCTCCTGAGCATCAACCCAGACGCCCACAGCATGCGCGGCTACGATGACATGCGCTACGGCGTACTCGTCGGCCGCAAAGGCGGACTAACCCCGGAGATGACATTCAACGCCAAAAGCCGGGACGAAGTGGCGGCCTATTTTGAAGAGCGCAAGCGGGCGAAGGGGATTTTGTAAGAATAACCAGTATAAGGAATCACTAATTATCATCACCTAAATGTCATCCTGGAAAGATCCTGCGCGCAAACTGAATTAGCGTTTACGAAGAGGCTTTTTCAGCTTGTGCACAAGATCCTTTCAGGATGACAAAACGGGAGAGGCCTGTTCTGTTAAGACCTGTTTGGCTTTGAGTCTGTTTTAGGTCGATTTTCAGAAATCGGGCGCTCAACGGAAGGCTGATTTAGCTCTCGCCTTTTTTTATTCTCTCCGCCTTTTCTCCCCAACCTGGATTGCCGCTTTTGCACCGGTTTGGGTGCTGCCATCTGGTTTTCCGTCAGTGGCTTTATTCAAAGCAGTGCCGCCTTTCACGTAAGTAAACTCCAGGATAGAGCCTCGGTACTGACTGCCTTTGGGGTCTTCGCCGGAGGGGCCGGAGGTCACCGAGGAACTGTCCACGGCCAGGTAGATTTTTTTGCCATCAGGGGAGATAGCCAAATCGCGGTAGCGGATTTTGGACCGGAAGTAGGTGAGCGTATCACCGGTGACGCCCGTGCCGGAGGCGTTGAGCGGTAACCTGATCAGCTTGCCGGTTTTGAGCGTGGGCACCAACAGGGAGTTCTGCCAGCCGGGTATGCCCGGGGAAGTGTACACGGCAATGCTGCTGGGCGCCTCAGAAGGCCACTCCGGCGAATCCTTTTCGCCATTGCTTCGCACTTGCGTCATGACCTTGGTAAGGAACGCGTTGGAGTTGGGATTGAAACTGTAGACAGGATCACGGTAGGTCTGGGCTCCGATGGCGGCGGCATTCTCTTTCTCGCTTTTAATAGTAGGGTAAGCCGTGTGCCACTCGCCGGGTATCTCGGTGTGGTTGCTCACGCCGGCGGCCAGCCCGTTGTAGTTGTTGTCATTGTACCCGATGATGAGCGGATGGCCATAGTTTTTGCCGCGTTCCACCACGTTGATTTCATCGTCTGAGAAAGGACCGTGCTCGCTAGCGTAGATGCGGCCAGTGCCATTCACCTGGGCGTACGCCAGGCCTTGTGCGTTGCGGTGCCCCAGGCTCCAGACAGCGTTCTGCTTTTGCGTACTGATAAACGGGTTGTCATTGGGAATCCAGCGGTCATACTGTTTTTTATCGGCATCGGGTTCCAGGTTGAAGCGAAGGACTTTGCCTTCGTAACTGCTGGTAGCTTGCGCGTGGTTGATCCGGCCAATGTTCTTGAACTGCCCGGCACCCATATCGCCTACGGTGTAGAAGAGGTAATTCTTGCCTTGCACCGGCGCGATGAGCACTCGGCCTGAGTTATGGTCGTTGCTGCCGGGGATGGAATCGCAGAGTACCTGCGGATTGGTGAGTTTCTGTCCCTTAGCATCGTAGTCATACCGCACCAGGCGCATGGTGTAATGGCAGCCCCCGAAGTTAGGATCACAGCCATCGCCCTGTTTGCCAGCACCGGCATATTGGTAAGCGTAGGCCAGGTACACGTATGCTTTTCCCGAGAGTAATTGGGGGTGCAAAGCCATGCCCATCAGACCGCCCTGCGGCCAGGGTTTTCCGCCGTCTACGGAGTCAGGCACCTTGTCATAGCGGGGGAATTTCCGCTCGGGGGTAAGGTCCAGTAAGACGGTCTGCGCGCCGGTGGCCGGGTTCAGTCGGCTTACTTTATAGCCTTTGGCCTCGGTAATCCAGAGGTAGTTATCGGGCCCGTAGGTCACTTCCCAGGGATCACTGAGTTTGTCTTTGATCACCCGCACGGTAAAGGTCTCGCCTTTGGGCCCGGTAAGGTCCTGGGCCGAGGTGAACGTACAGGAAAGAAGCAGAAGGAAGGGCAGGAACAGGAGGCAACGCGGCATAAGCTAAAAAGGAAAGACCCACATAATTTTCCTCCCTTTTAACCTGCCTTGTCCGCAATAGGTTGTTCTAATTGACTGACCAGAAGCCAGAATCAGTATTTATCCTTTCTGCCGAAATTGTTCAGGGGTGTTTCCGGTGTGTTTTTTGAAAAAACGGCTGAAATAAGAATTGTCCTCAAAGCCCAGGACCTGCGCTACCTGCGCGATGTTGAGGTGGGGTGAGTGGGTGAGCAGCCGTTTGGCTTCCAGCAAGAGTCGTTCCTTCAACAGGTCAGTGGTGGTTTTACCCAGGTTCTCTTTGCAGAGCTCGTTGAGGTATTTGGGCGAAAGGTGCAGGGCCTGGGCGTAGAACTTCACGGACTGATGCTCCAGGTAATGCTGCTCCACCAGGTTCTCCAACTGGTACAGCTGGAAAGGCCAGCTGTTCTCCTCTAACTGCACGGGGGCAGCCTGGTACAGCCGGGCCAACCGGATCAGGAGTAGTTCCAAATACGCGCGTAGGGCATCGGTTTGGAAAGAAGCCGCTTGGGTATACTCGTGCTGCATCTGCTGCAGAAGCTGTTCTATGGGAGCAAGGTCCTGGGCTGAGGCATACAAGACGGGCGGGTGTTGCCAGGTCCGGAAGAAGGGGAACTGCCGCAGGTTGTCTTTCTCCTGACCGCCGCGATAAAACTCCGGGGAGAAAAAGAGGAGGGTGCCTTCGGTCTCCGGGGTGAGGTCCCAGGCATGCACCTGGCCGGGCGTCAGGAAAAACACACTGCCGGGAGTAGCCTCATACTGGGTAAAATCAATGGTGTGCGTGCCCTGTCCGCTTCTTACCCATAGCAGAAGATAAAAGTCGTGCTTGTGCGGGGCCTGCACAAAGGCGTGGGTTTGCCGGTGCGCCTGCAGATCGGCCACGTGGATGCCCCGGCTCAGGGGTTTTGCTGGGGTAAAATCAGGGATGCGGTAAACGGGGAGCTTTTCGGGCATAGAGCAAAGTGCCAGCGCCTGGCTGGTTTGGCCCCAATTTCCGAAAAATAGCTTTAAAACAAAGACCTGCTAGTGGCCCCGGGCAAAGGGATGCGCGGCAGCCTCGGGGTTATAACTTATGAAGATGTTGATCCAGATGGCGCGGGAAAGTTTGAAGAGCGCAGGCATGAACAGCAGCAGAGACAACAGCAGCGCGCCCATAAACATCCAGAGGGTGATTTCCTCTGAGAACAGCATCATGAGGCCTACAATGGCTAGCGTTGGTCCGGCGGTGAGTCCGTAACTCACGAACATGGCGCCGTAATAATAGCCGGGCTCCGGTTCATAGATCTGGTTGCACACCGGGCAGTGGTCCAGCATTTTGCTCATTTTGCGGTACCCCATGAGGCTGTTGTTCTCAAACAGATCGCCCTCGTGGCATCGCGGGCATTTCAGTTTGGCAATGCTGTATAGTTTAGAGCCTTTTCCTAACATAGCTTTCTATTCTTTTCTCTTTACAAAGGTACGTGCATTGGAATGGCAAGGATAGGACAAAAGGCGGTTGTTCCGGTGATTTTTACCTGGGGGCCGGGTGTGGCGGTGATTTCAGGGTGTTTTTGAAAAAATAGGAGCGAAACGTTTTGCCTAATTTGTGTTAGATAAGGGATTTGCAAACCGATATTGGTTTTTCAAAAACTACGTTTACTAAGCGCAAAGTCCCCCTTTGAAGTGGGAGGGGGATGACTTCGCCTGCTGATTCTTCTTTTCTTTCTCTGGTTCAAGTTTTCAACTTGGACCTACCATGGCCTGCAGTTTGCAACTGCAGTGAGGTGTTGCATCAAACTCGGATTTCGCTTGCGTTGTGCGGAGAGTTAGCGACAGCGATCTCCGCACTTGCCGGACTGTCAATCTCCTGATTGGCGAATTGGAAGAGGTTCCTGTTGGTAGTATATATCGTCGTTGTTTGTGTTCTCACCAATTACTTCAACTGCCTATCCGGTAAAATTTCTGCTATTACTCTCCAATCCCTTCCTACCAAGCCTCAAGGCTGCAGCCGCTTTCTGCGGGCGTTTGTCACTTTTCTCCTTGATGAGAAAAGTAACCAAAAGAATCAAGAAGAAAAGAAACTCGCTGACGCTCAGACAGTCTTTTCTTCACTTTCTGTGCCACTTGGCAAAGGCTATCTGTTGCATCGTAGACTTAGGCCATTGCCACCTGAACCGTTCCAGCGTGCGGCAGGCCGGGCCTCGGCCTCACTGTAGGCCTTCGTCCCGGCCTGCCGCAGGTGAGTTGCCTTGCTTTGGAACCGGTGCAATGCCTGCATCGTCCTGCGGACGGGATTTAGGGAAGAATTACTTGCTCACCCGGTTCTCTTCGTCTGAGGTGCCGGTTTTCCGGTTGCGGGCAGCCTTGATCTTGCTGTTACCGAACTTGTAGTCAAAGGTGAGGTTCAGGCGGCGGCTTTCCCACTCGTTTTCCCAGTACATGTTCACGTTGCTGTAGTTCAGGTTGGCTCTGAAGTGGGCTGTGTCAAAGATGTCATTCAGCTTTACGCTTACCGTGGCGCGGCCGTCCATGAAGGTTTTCTTACCGCCTATGCTCATGAGGTAAGAGGCTTTGTGCCGGAAAAGGCCAGATACCGAGGGGGAGTTGTAATAAGCCGAATATTGCACGCTGAAGTTCTTGGGCAGCGTGAAGTTGTTGTCCGTGCTGAAGTCCCAGGAGAACTGTTCCTGGTTGTATTGTTCGCCTTGCACCGGGGTGCTTACCTTGTTCAGGTTGCCCTGTAGTTGCAGGTTGGCGCTCCACCATTTGCGCACGGGCAAGGTGCCGCCGCTGCTGATGCTCAAAGAACGGGCGCGGCTCAGGTTTTGCGGCGTGCTGATGCTTTCTTTGGTGGCATCGTTCTGGCTCACTACTTCCATCACAAAATCATTCTCCTGCAGGTAGCTGATGCTCAGCAACTGGAAGTTTTTGAAGGTGTAACTGGCCACCAGCGAGTTGGAGAAGGACGGTTGCAAAAACGGGTTTCCTTTGATGCCCATGTACGGGTCTGAAAAGAACGTGAATGGGTTCAGGCTGCGGTAATTGGGCCTACTGATGCGGCGGCTGTAGGAGGTAGAAAACTGATGCTCGTCACTGGGGTTGTAGCTGGCGAAGACGCTGGGGAACAGCTCCCAATAGTTGCGGTCTACCACTTTCTGCGTCGTGCGCGAATTGCCTCTTGAGATGGTTTGCTCGGCCCGTAGCCCGGCCTTCAGGCTCAATGCCTTGCTTACTTTTTTGCTGAAGCTGAGGTAGCCGGCATTGATGTTCTCGTCATACAGGAACTGGTTTGTGCGGCGCTCATCGGTTTGCCAGGTGTTTTCCAGTTGCTTCTCAAATCTGATGTCTGCGTCATTGCGTACCCAGCTGCTCTTCCAGCCGGTTTCGGCTTTCCAGTTGTGGGCCAGCGGGTGCACGTAATCGGCTTTGATGGCGTAGATCTGCGTGGCGGCATCTGAGAAACTGCGCAGATTTTCAAACTCCTTCCCGTTCTGGATGGCTTCCGCAAAGTACTGGTTGGCGAAGGATTCATCTGTCCCGTTACGGTAGCGCACGTAGTCGGCATCAAAGGTGAGCGAGCGGCCCGTCGTGTCTATATCGAACTTATAGTTCAGGTTGAGGCTGTAGTTGTTGGAGACCACATCGCGGGGGTTGTTCATCTGCACGCTGCCGATGGCGTTGCCTGGTACGTCATAATTCACCGAGTTACTGGTGGTCAGGACATCCTGCGGTGAGGTGTAGCCTTTGACCATGATGCCCACGGTGTGCTTCGGGTTGATGAAATAATCGGCGCCCGCCACTACGTTTACTGTTTTGGTGATGGGGTGCCAGTAGTTCACCGAGCGGTACAGACTGTCTCTGATGGTGCGCTCCATGGTGAGTTTGTTGTAGGAATTCACGTGGCCGGTGCTCAAGCGGGTGTAGAAACTCACTTTTCCCAGGTTGTAATTCAGGTTGAGGGCAACCCAGGCTTTCTCATACGTGCCGTAACCGGAGCCCGCACTTAGGGTCCCGTTCATGCCTTTGGTGAGCTCGCGCTTGAGCACGATGTTGATGATACCCGCCGTGCCTGCTGCATCAAAAGACGCCGGTGGATTGGCGATCAGCTCTACCTTGCTCACCGCCGAGGCCGGTAAGGATTTAAGGTACATGCTCAGCTCAGAACCCGTCATGTACGTCATCTTGCCGTTGATCATGACGTTCACGCCGCCACTGCCCCTGAAGATGATATTATCGTCTTTGTCCAGCCGTACGCCCGGCGCATTCTTCAAGATCTCCAGCGAGTTCTCGCCAGCGGTGTTGAGTTTCTCCACGTTCATGATCAGCCTATCGGCTTGCTGCTCCAGCAGAGGGCGCTGACCCTGCACCACCACTTCTTTGAGGGCAGTGGTTTTGAGGGCGGTTTGCAAAACAGGCACCTGAATCGGCTGGGTGCCTACCTCAAAGGCCGGGCTTGCTACCGTGTTGTGGTCAATGCGGCTGGCTTTGATGGTGTATCGGCCGGAGGCTACTTTTTCAAAAACATAGGCGCCGGCTTCATCCGTCATCTGGGAGTTGACCAGGATAGAATCCGGTAAAGACACCAGCACGATGGTGGCATAGGCGAGGGGTTGCTTCTGGCCATCCTGCACCGTGCCTTTCACGGTAGTGCGGTTCTGCGCCGAGGCGGAGAATGAATAAAGAAAACTCAGGAAAACCAGGATGGGGAGGTGGCGGAAAGTAAAGGTTTGGCTCATACAAATTTGATATGCCTGAAAGATGAACCAAAAGTGCAGGAGGTTGCCTCGTGTAAGAATTAAATATCGCAATCTCCCTATCTATCATCTAAGCCAGTTCTTTCCTTGTTTTTCAGAAAGTGCACAAGCAGCTACCGCCGAGAAAAACCAGGACGAGGGTGGCCAAAAACTAGAGGAGCCGCAAGCTAATGAGCCTGTCAAATTATGCCTCGCCGAAGCGTGAACCCAACAGACTTCAATAGTCTAAAGCATCCTCAAAAAAGAAAAGGAGCAGGCTGATGACCTGCTCCTTTTCTTTTCTCCGACAGATTTCGAATTAGGGGCACTTGAGTCCTTTCCGTTCTCAGCCTAAAATTCAGAAATCGGCCCTAAAGAAGCTTAGTTCTAGCGTTTCACGATGAACTTCTGGACCATTTTACCCTGGGCCGTGCTGAGGTAGAGGAGGTAAAAGCCTTCGGCTAGACCTTGGATGTCAAAGACCCAGCCCTCGTTTGACTTTACCGGGGCCGGTAGCTTAACTGGCTTACCCACAGAATTGTACATACTGGTGCCCCGCACCTGAACAGAGGCGGGCACTTTCATGGTGAGGGTGGAAGTGGCGGGATTAGGAAAAGCAGAAACCTGCGTTTGCCATTCTTCAGAGACGCCGGTCACCACCGGTGGGTTTTCCAGCGCAAAAAGGAGCATGTCCCTCACCATGGTACCAATGAGCCGTCGGTTGCGCCACTCTTCTACCACGATGGCAACATTGTAGGTTCCCTGCAGGCGGGGGGTATTCCAGGTCAGTAAACCAGTGTTTCTGTTCAGGGTTACGCCGGCAGTTGAAGTGGAGACCGGGGCGCCCAGGAAGTTCTCCAGTCCGCTGTAGCCCGGGGTGTTCACGCCGATAGGATTTCCGCAGGCACTTACCCCGTTTGAGGCTTTTGGCGTTACTAACTTGAATGAGAGACTGTCTCCTTCGGCATCAACAGCGCCAGAATTATGCACGAAAACTTGGTTGCGGACGGGGACGCCTATAGGGTAGGACTGAAACTTGGGAGCGTGGTTTACTCCCAGGAAAGGATCAACGATGATGGTGCTCTCCAGGTAAAAGGTCTCCTTAACCGAGGATGAGATGTTCACTACGCCACTCTGGCTCCCTGCGGTGTAAGTGGCAAGGTAGGTGCCTGCCCCTGTATAAGTGTGCTCAAACTTATACACATTCATAAATGCATTATCAGAACCAACGGTCACCAAAGTCCTTGATTCTCTGGCTACCTTCTGGCTTGTGCAATCACCAAAATAGAGCGTGGCTTCCAGGTCTTCAAAGGGTGGCGGGGCCACGCTGTAGGTGACCAGGGTAAAGAAGTACCGCATTGGGTTACGGGCCGCGGTTGTGTCACTCTGGTAGTAGATATTCCCAGCCCTAATGTGGGAGGCCTGTGCAGAGAAGCAAACAAGGAAAAACAGAAGCAGGAATAGAACTTTGGTCTTTTTAAATGGTAGGGGAAGTTTCATAGTGTGAGGCGCTTGCCTTATTCAGTTGGATAAAATATTGGATTCAATTTCAATGGTCTGGCTTTTAGATAAATATAGTAGTTTGGAGCCGCGTTTACAACAGATGCCTTAAGCCTTTAAGCGCAGCCGGAACCAACCATGCACCTTGCAGTAAGTCAAATTTGAATGGAAAGAAGATAAGCTAATATTGTCTGGGGCGTTCAAATGCCGCAGATGAAAACCCCCAAGCTTGGTAATTTTTATTTCAGGGCTGTTTCTCAGAAAAAAGCCCTGAAACAGGTAATCCATTTAACGCTGTATGACCAATTTATGAGCCAGCGTTCCCTGGTCTGTTTGCAAGCGGAGCAGATAGAAGCCCTCAGGTAAATGGCGGACATCAAGGATCCATTCTTCGGCTGTTTTCTGTGGAATAAGCAAAGTCAGGACCTTCCCGGTTGGGTCAAATACCTGTGCAGCCCATACTTTCACTGCCGTTGGGGCTTGCACCATCAGGATACCCGTCGTAGGATTAGGATGGAAGCTGATCTGCCCTTTGATTTCGTCTGAAATTCCGGTCAGGCGGCCAGTGGTTATCTCATTAGAAGCCATGCTGGTGCCTCCTTTAGGGGCATTGAAATCGGCGTAGAGGCGGTAGCTGTAGTCCTGGCTCAAGTCAAGTCCCCGTCCGTTGTTGTTGTCCACATAGGAAGTTGTGGCAGCCGTCACAGAGCCGATCAGCGAATACCCTGCCATGGTCGGAATGCCTTTATCGCAGGCGCTGGGCGTAAGGTTGGAAGGGTTTACCTTTCGGTAGATGTAGAGGCGCCGGGCATTTGGTACAGCATAAGTTTCCCAGGTAAGCCGGATGCTGGCATCGGTTTCCCGGACTGCCGCAGTAAGGGTCGGAGCCGGCCCCAGTACCGTAATACGCCAAGGCTGCAGGTCCACCAGATTAAGCTGATTGGTCCCCTTTTGTTCTTCTGCCCTGAAAACCACCTGGTAAGGCTCTGCGCGGATATCTAATTGGCCAGGAGACCACGTGAAAACTCCCGAAGCGCCATCTTGAGTAATAAAACTGGCGTTGGAGGAAAGTAGCGTAAACATGGGCCCCAAGGCAGATAAAACCATTGGGTCCTGGTCTTCATCGGCCGCTTGGATGACTTTATGGACCGAGGTGCCGGCTACCACGCATAGGCCCTGGGGAACAGTCAAGAGAGGTGGATGGTTGGAATCTTCCCGTACAAAAATCTGCATGTCGCGGGTCACTTTGCCAATCAATCGGCCACTTCGCCACTCCTCCACCTCAAACGCGATGTTGAACTCACCCAGCACCCCGGGGGTATTCCACGTCATCTGGCCGGTATTCGCATCCAAGGAGAAACCCGAGGGCCTACCGGTGGCGGTACGACCGGTAAACTGCCCTAGTTCCCGGTAACCCGGGGCTGTAATTCCAACGGGATTTCCGCAGGCGTCTACTCCACTGGAAATGCGTGGTGCCACCATTTTGTAAGAGAGACTATCTCCATCTAAGTCAAAGGCGGCAGGGTTGTGCACAAAAACCTTGTTTCTGACCGCCACATCCACCGGAGCGTATTGGAGAATTGGAGAACGGTTCACTCCCAGCGTGGGATCAACGGTAACGGTGGCCTGCAAAAAGAAGGTCTGCTGTACCGAGGAAGAAATATTTACTACGCCGCCATTCCTGTTTTCCCCCACAAACGTGACCGAAAAAGTGCCTGGCTTGGCGTAGGTATGCTCAAAGCAGTAGGTATTGAGGAAAGTGTTGTTCTGGCCGTTGCTGAGCAACGTTCTGGACACGTGGGCTGCGGTTTGGCTGCTGCAGTCCCCGAAATGAAGCGTCGCCTCCAAATCTTCAAAGGGCGGCGGGGCCACGCTGAAGGTAACCAGCGTAAAGAAGAACCGTCCCGGTATTGGGTTGGCCGTGGTATCAGTGGAGGCATATATTTGTCCCGCGCGTAAGTGGGTAGCCTGCGCCACGGTGGTAGCTAGTAGGAAGAAGAGTAGAAAGGAAAGGCAGGATTTGAATGTGGGTAAAGGTTTATTCATGTAGAAGGTTCTATGGAAGGATAGATAGAATAAGTGATTGCTTAAAAAGTGATAAAACAGTGGGTGTTATATTATTGATGCATAAAAATAGAATTAATTAAAGCCACCAAGTGGGTTCAACCCTATATTTTTTGCCCGACTCAAAAGAATTTGAAATCCTATAACTTGCCACCTGTTTTTGGACCCGTTTCATAAAAACAGCCGCCAAACGGAAATTGCCTTTCTATGCTCGTTTTCTTCGTTCTTCTGTACCTGGCACTCAACGTGCTGCTTGGGCTATGGGCCGCCCGCCGGGTGCACAATACCTCAGACTTTATGCTTGCTGGCCGGGCCTTGCCGCTGCCCATGGCTACGGCCGTGGTGTTTGCGACCTGGTTCGGCTCAGAGACTATTTTGGGAGCATCCGCTGAGGTGGCCGAGGACGGTCTGATAGGCATGGTGGAAGACCCACTGGGCGCGGCGCTGTGCCTGGTGCTGGTGGGGCTATTCTTCGCTAAAAAGCTTTACCGCATGAACCTGCTCACCTTCGGGGATTTCTACCGCGTCAAATTTGGCCGCACCACTGAGATCATCGCCTCGTTCTGCCTGGTTATTTCCTACTTCGGCTGGGTGGCTGCGCAGATGGTGGCATTGGGCATTTCGTTTAATCTGCTGCTGGGCACTACGCTGGTGCAGGGCATCTTAATCGGGAGTTTTCTGGTGGTGCTCTACACTTACTTTGGCGGCATGTGGAGCGTGAGCGTCACAGATTACCTGCAAACCATCATGATCATCCTGGGGTTGCTCATTGTGACCTGGTGGGTCATGCGCGAGAAGCCCTTCTCAGAGGTGACCGTCACGCTTCCGCCCGATTTTTACAGAATCACGCCTAAAATGGGGACCTCTTTCTCGGGCTGGCTCAACTATCTGGCGCTTTGGATGACTATCGGGCTGGGCTCCATTCCGCAGCAGGATGTGTTCCAGCGGGTCATGTCGTCTAAATCCGAAAAGGTGGCCATCAACGCTTCTTTGCTGGCCGCTTTGCTGTACGTGACGGTGGCCTTGCTGCCCTTGATTCTGGCGCTGTATGCTAAGGTACTGCACCC
This sequence comes from Rufibacter roseolus, assembly GCF_017916365.1. GTDB lineage: Bacteria > Bacteroidota > Bacteroidia > Cytophagales > Hymenobacteraceae > Nibribacter > Nibribacter roseolus. The sequence continues at coordinate 831,555 of NZ_JAFMSU010000003.1, read as the reverse complement.
GCATCTGCTGAATAACGATGCCCAGATGCTGGTACCCAGCCTCATTTTAGGCTCCAGCCCTATGGTGATCAAAGTGCTGTTCTTCGGGGCGTTGATCTCGGCCATCATCAGTACTGCCAGCGGCGCTATTCTGGCCCCGGCCTCCATCCTGAGCGAGAACCTGCTGCGCCCTTTTTTCCAAGACATCACCGATAAAAAGCTGCTGGCTTTGTCCAGAGGCAGCGTCTTGATTGTATCGGTGATCTCGCTGGGCTTTGCCTTGTCGCGCAACAACATCCATGAACTGGTGAGCGAGTCCTCGGCGCTGAGTCTGGTGAGTCTGCTGGTGCCCTTGGTGGCCGGCATTTACCTGAAGAAAGCCTCGGCCACGGCCGCTATTCTGTCCATGGTGTTGGGCATGGGCGCCTGGCTTGTCTGTCGGTTAGCGGGTACCGAGGTGGAGCCGATGTGGTACGGACTAGCCGGAAGCGTACTTGGTTACCTGATAGGCGGGCTTCTGAGCAGAGAAACGGTCCAGGAACCTGAAGAAAAGCCGGTTCATTTTTAAGCTATTTTCCCAAAAAGAGGCTAACAACTCTGTTCAAGCCGGCCTTTTTTCATCGGAAGCTTCTGGCGGAAATGCGGTTATCTAAAAGATTGATATATTGGCACCGAGCTGAATTTCCCCTAAAACCTGTAATGACTATGCGCCCACGTACCTGTTCCTTGCCCAAGCTATTCATGGTCCTTTGCTGTCTTTCGTTTTTCTTCCACGGGAAGGTCCAGGCCCAGGGATTTCTGCGGGCCGAGGGGAAGCAGATTGTAAACGGACAGAACCAACCGGTTATCCTGCGGGGCATGGGTCTGGGCGGCTGGATGTTGCAGGAAGGCTACATGCTCCGTACCGCCGAGTTTGCCGGTCAGCAGCACCGCATCAAAGCGAAGATGGAGGAGATGATAGGGCCGGAGCGCACGCAGGAGTTCTACAACGCCTGGCTGCAGAACCACACCCGCAGGATCGATATTGATTCTATGGCGGCCTGGGGCTTCAACTCCGTACGCCTGCCCATGCACTACAACCTGTACACCTTGCCCGTGGAGCAGGAGCCGGTGGTGGGCCAGAACACCTGGCTGGAGAAGGGTTTTGCCATGACCGACAGCCTGCTGCAATGGTGCAAAGCCAACCGCATGTACCTCATCCTGGACCTGCACGCCGCCCCCGGCGGACAAGGCAACGACAACAACATCTCGGACCGTGATCCGGCCAAACCCTCTTTGTGGGACAGCGAGGCGAACAAGCAGAAAACCATCGCGCTGTGGCGCAAACTGGCCGAGCGTTACAAAGACGAGCCCTGGATAGGCGCCTACGACATCATCAACGAGCCCAACTGGGGTTTCCAAAGCAAAGAAGACAAAAACGGCTGCGCCGAAAAAGACAACGCCCCGCTGCGCCAGCTGATGATGGACATCACCAAGGCCATCCGGGAGGTAGACCAGCGCCACCTGATTTTCATAGAAGGCAACTGCTGGGGCAACAACTACAACGGCGTGCTGCCGGTCTGGGACAAGAACATGGGCCTCAGCTTCCACAAATACTGGAACTACAACGACCTGAACGCCATCAAAGGATGGCTGGAGTTGCGCGATCAGCACAACGTACCCATCTGGCTGGGCGAGACCGGTGAGAACTCCAACGTGTGGTTCCGGCAGGCCATTGAGCTGGTGGAAGGGCAGGGCATCGGCTGGGCCTGGTGGCCGCTCAAGAAACTGGGCTTCAACAATCCGCTGGAAGTGCCCATGACGCCCGGCTACGGGAAACTGCTGACTTACTGGCAAGGCAAAGGCCCTAAACCTTCCGCCGATGAAGCTTACGCCTCCCTGATGGAACTGACCGAGAACCTGAAACTGGAGAACAACCTCTACCATCCTGATGTGGTGGACGCCATGTTCCGGCAGGTGAAATCAACTGAAACGGTTCCGTTCGGGAACTACAGTTTTGTCAAAAAACTAACCATCCCCGCCGTGAACTATGACCTGGGCCGAAACGGTTTCGCTTACCTGGACAAAGACACCGCCAACTACTACATCTCCACCGGCGGCCCGCGCACGCCCTGGAACCGAGGCACCACCTACCGCAACGACGGCGTAGACATTGCTCAGGATAGCATTTCTAAGAAGTTTTTCGTGGATCACATTGAAACCGGCGAGTGGCTGCAGTATACCACCGCCTTCGAGGAAAACAAAGCGACTACGGGCACACTTAAGCTATTAGTGGCTTCAGATAACAACGCGGGTAGACTTACCCTCACCTTAAATGGAGACGTGGTGAAAGCAGGCATGGGTGTCCCCAACACTGGCGGCCCAAAGAAATGGAAAACCATAACGCTGAAAAATATCCCCCTGAAACCCGGCAAGAACGTTTTTAGGGTCTTTGCCGAGCAAGGCGGTTTTCAGCTGCAGTCCCTAGAGATTAGTGTGAAGTAAGGCCGTCTGTTTTGGACCTGTTTTCAGGAAAGGAGGCTAGAAATGAAGGATTGTTTGTGTCGTGGAAATAAGGCAGTGCTTTGTCTCTACAGGGGTTTGGTGCCTTCTGGTAAGAACAGAATGAACCATTGCTGGCGCGAGCGTCCCGCTCGTGTCCGCACGCATTGCTGAGTGTTCTTCGCTTCTCTTTTTGAGCTTCGGAATTCTGGCTCTTCCTGTGTTTCCTAACCCACTTTGTCATCTTGGAAAGATTTTGTGAACGAACCAGGTAAACTTCGCACAGGCGCTTCTGCCTTCGCCACCAAGATCCTTTCAGGATGACAAAAGGGAGTTAATCTATTAGCACTTCTAAAAGTTATCTTTAATGCGTGCGGACACGAGCGGGACGCTCGCGCCAGCGATGAGTAAAAAGAAAAGGCCTCACAGGTTTCCAAGACCTGTGAGGCCTACTGCATTTATTGGAAAACTGGCTAAAAACGGATTATGCCAGCAACTCAGCAATTACCTTATCTACTTTCTCAAACTGGAAGCCGCTTAGTACCTCTTCCATCAAACCTTTAATCTCTGCTGTACACAGGTTACCAATGCTGCCTTCATGCTTGTGGTGCACCGTTTCGGGACGTTTAAACTCACCTTTCTCAATGGCCAATCCCACGTTTTTGTAGGCATCCCGGAACGGCACGCCATTCAACACTTGGTTGTTCACCACTTCCACGCTGAAGAGGTACTGGTATTTCTCGTCTTTCAGGATGTCCTCGTTTAGCTTGAGGTGCGGAAGCATGAAGGTCATCATCTCCAGGCAATCCCGGATCTCACCAAAGGCCGGGAAGAAGCTTTCTTTGAGTAACTGCAGCTCACGGTGATAGCCGGACGGCAGGTTGCCAAGGAGCATCTGAATCTCGGTGGGCAGGGCTTGCAGGCGGTTGCACTTGCCGCGCATGATCTCAAAGACATCGGGGTTCTTTTTGTGCGGCATGATGCTGGAACCGGTGGTCAGTTCGTCGGGCAGGGTCACGAAGGCGAAGTTCTGGCTCATGTACAGGCACACATCCATGGCCATGCGGCCGAGGGTACTGGCAATGGAGGCCAAACCCAAGCTCACGCTGCGTTCCGTTTTACCACGGCCCATTTGCGCGTACACCACGTTGTAGTTCAATGCCTCAAAACCCAGCAGATCGGTTGTCATCTGGCGGTTGAGCGGGAAGGAACTACCGTAACCAGCCGCCGAGCCCAACGGGTTCTTGTTGCTGATTTTATAGGCCGCTTGCAAGAGTTGAAGGTCATCTACCAGGCTTTCGGCATACGCGCCAAACCACAGCCCGAACGAAGACGGCATGGCCACTTGCAGGTGCGTGTACCCGGGCAGCAGGATGTGCTTGTTCTTTTCGCTTAGCTCTTGGAGGGTATTGAACAGCGTGTGCACGGCCTCCACGGTTTCACGGATTTCATGGCGGATGAACAGTTTGAGGTCTACCAGCACTTGGTCGTTGCGGGAGCGGCCGCTATGGATTTTCTTACCCGCCTCACCCAAACGGCGCGTGAGCAAAAGCTCCACCTGCGAGTGCACGTCTTCCACGCCGGGCTCAATTTCGAACTCGCCGCGTTCGATGGTTTTATAGATTTCCTTTAGTTCCCGCTGCACGGCGGCCAGGTCTTCCGGCTCCATCAGCCCGATGCTCTCCAGCATGCGTGTGTGCGCTAGGGAGCCGAGCACGTCAAAAGGAGCCAACTGTAAGTCCATTTCGGCGTCTTTGCCCACGGTGAATTTCTCAACGTTCTGCGCGACGGAGGTTTCTTTTTGCCAGAGTTTCATGCTAAGCGTTAATAACGGGTGTCAATAATTGTATGTAAAGAGCGATGCCTTCTTCCAGTTCTGAAAGGTAAATAAACTCATCGGCGGTATGGGAACGCGCCGAGTCACCCGGGCCCACCTTCACCGATGGGATGTTCAACAGCGCCTGGTCTGAGGTAGTAGGGGAGCCGTACAGGTTCCTACCCAGCCTGATGCCCGACTGCACAATAGGATGGTTCTGGTCAATGGACGAGGGCCGCAACCGGGTGGACCTTGGCGTCACCTCGCTTTTCACGTGTTCTCTTATAATGCTCAACACTTCCTCAGGTTGGTAGGCATCGGTCATGCGCACATCTACGGTGAATTTGCATTGGTCTGGCACTACGTTGTGCTGCGTACCGGCCTGAATGATGGTTACACTCATCTTCAACGGGCCTAAGAAGCTAGACTCCTTCGGGAAACGGAACGTGCGGAACCACTCAATATCTGGTAGCGCTTCATAGATGGCATTCACACCTTCCTCGCGGGCAGCGTGACCACCTTGGCCGTGGGCCACGCAATCCAGTACCATCAGGCCTTTTTCGGCTACCGCCAAGTGCATCTGGGTTGGTTCGCCTACGATGGCAAACTCCACCGCGCCCATTTCTGGGTACACCATTTCAATGCCATTCCGGCCCGAGATTTCCTCCTCAGCGGTAGCCGCCACTACCAGGTTATACCTCAAATCCTGTCGCTCATAAAAGTGCAGGAACGTAGCGATGAGTGCCACTAGGCAACCACCCGCATCATTACTGCCCAAACCGATGAGTTTGCCATCTTGCAGAGTAGGTGTAAACGGGTCAAATGTCCAGCTGGGGTGCGGCTTCACGGTATCATGGTGTGAGTTCAGCAGCACCGTAGGCAAGGCTGAATTATAATGTTTGTTAAACGCCCAGACGTTGTTCTCCTTGCGGTGAATTTCTACGCCTTTGGCCTGCAAAAACTGCGCAATCGCCTCCGCCGTTCCCGCCTCCTCGCGGCTGAACGACTGGATGGAAATCAACTGCTGTAGCAGGGTTAAGGCGTCTTGGTATAAGGTGTTGTTCATTTAGGAGGTACACTATCCATGGTCCCCCTTTGAAGGGGGTAGGGGGATGATTATATCTGCTGATTCTCTTTTTTAGCTCATTTTTTGGAAAATAGGCCCAAATCAGCAACGCGTGGAGACAAGGCGGTGCCTGGTCTCTACTTTTCATCGGTATACAGCTTCTCGGCTTTTTGCGCCGAGGTCCGGATACCTTTGATCATGGCAGAGCTGAAGCCGTTGTGCTCCATCTCGTTGAGGCCGGCAATGGTACAGCCCTTAGGCGACGTCACTTTGTCAATTTCGTTTTCCGGGTGACTCCCGAAATGCAGCAGGAGGGAAGCCGCGCCTTTCGCCGTTTGGGCCGCCATGCGCAGCGCGTCGCCCGCGTGGAAACCTATTTCGGTGCCGCCCTGAGCTGCCGCCCGGATGGAGCGCAAAAAGAAGGCGATTCCGCAGGCCACCAGTGCCGTAGCCGAGGACATCAGTTCTTCCTCTATTTCCACCGTTTCGCCCACGGCCGCGAAAATTTCTTTTACCAACGCGATGTTTTCAGGCGAGGCGTTCTTGCTGGTGATACACGTCATGGACTCCCGTATGGCAATGGCGGTGTTGGGCATGGCACGCACTACTTCCACCACTTTGCCCAGGCGGCTGATGATATCGGTCACGGCCACGCCGGTCACGATGGAGATGAACAGGTGGCGGCTGGGGTCAATGCTCTCCGAGATGTTGTCCAGCACGCTGTCCAGTTGCTGCGGCAGGATGCTCAGGATTACAATGTCGGCCTCAGACACAGCCAGCGCGTTGTTGCTGGAGGCGCGGTAGCCCTGCTCCACCATCGAGTCCAGCAGCTTGGTGTTGCGGCGGGTGAGGGTGATGTCCTCGGCGCGGTATTTCCCGGAGGCCACCATGCCCTTCGCTAGCGCGATGCCCATGTTGCCGCCGCCCAGAATGGCTATTTTCTTGTACTGTTCACTCATGGCTCTTTAGGTTGCAGCCGGCGCACCGGCTTCGGTTTAAAAGTTCTCCCCGCAAGAAAGATAATTTGCGGATTCCAGAAGTCGTTTTGAGCTAGTTTTCTGAAAATCAGGCTCAAAATAGCTTTTGCCGGAGACACTCGTAGTGTGCCGCAACTCCTACAAGTGTCTTACCGCGTGATTCTGGTTCCTGCTTTCCCGCTAGCGGCAATGTCTTTGATTTCCGCAGCATCTCCAATAATGACGGCATTTACTCCGGCTTGAAGCGCGGCAAAAGCGTTGTCCAATTTGGGCAGCATCCCTGCGAAAATGGCGCCTTGTTCTTTCAACTCAGCGTAATAATCAGGTTGGAGGTGATGAATGACACTGGTTTCGTCCTCCACATTCAGCAGCACCCCTTTCTTCTCAAAACAGTACACCAGGTTCACTTCAAATTTCTGACTTAACGCTACGGCCAGGGTAGAGGCGATAGTGTCGGCGTTGGTGTTGAGCAGGTTGCCCTGCCCGTCATGCGTGAGCGCGGCGAAAACAGGCGTAAGGCCCTGTTCGGCCAAAAAAGCCAGGAAGGTAACGTTCACCTGCTCGGGGCTTTCCACATCGCCCACAAAACCGTAATCAGTGTCTTTGACGGGGCGCTTATGGGCGGGAATCACGTTGGCATCGGCTCCGGTGAGGCCCAGGGAGTTGCAGCCGCGTGCCTGCAGTTGGGCCACCAGGTTCTTGTTCAGCAACCCGCCGTACACCATGGTGACCACGCGCAGGGTATCGGCATCGGTGATGCGGCGGCCGTTGACCATGTTAGGTTCAATGCCCAGCTGTTTGCTCAGTTCCGAGGCAATTTTCCCGCCGCCGTGTACCAGTATTTTTGGACCTTCTATGGTGGCGAAATCGGTAAGGAACTGCTCCATCTGCGCTGGGTTGTCCAGCACGTTTCCCCCGATTTTGATGACGTTTATTTTTTCAGACACTAGAGGTTGGTTTTAAACTTTACGCTGGCGCGAGCGTCCCGCTCGTGTCCGCACGTATTTCTGATGACTGATTATTTGTCATCCTGAAAGGATCTTGTGGGCGAACTCGAATAGCCTTAATCAGGCGGTACTACTGTTGGTTACCAAGATCTTTCCAAGATGACATAAAGAGGATTTACAATGCCTGAAGGAATGCGTGCGGACACGAGCGGGACGCTCGCGCCAGCGGGGCATCATCCTAAAAGTAATTAGCCTTTAGTTAATGCTTTCCAGCAACCGCTTCAGGACCACTTGGGCAGCGAATTCACGGTTGGCGGCGGTCTGCACTACCAAAGAGTTAGGACCGTCCAGAATTTCGTCACTCAGTTCCACGTTGCGCCGGACGGGGAGGCAGTGCATCACTTTGGCGTTGTTGGTGTTGGTGAGATGTTGGTTCGTAAGCATCCAGCTGGCGTCTTGGGTGAGTACCTGTCCGTAGGGTGCGTAGGTGGACCAATTCTTTACGTAGATGAAATCAGCGCCTTCCAGGGCTTCTTGCTGGTTGTAAGTGATGGTGGCGCCGTTGGTGAATTGCGGGTCCAGCTCGTAGCCCTCGGGGTGGGTGATGACGAAGTCCACATCCGCGGCGCACATCCACTCGGCAAAGGAATTGGGAACGGCCTGGGGCAAGGCCTTCACGTGCGGGGCCCAGGTCAAGACCACCTTTGCCCGACGGCCTTTAGGGGCGTGCTCGGTAATGGTCACCAGATCAGCGAGGCTTTGCAGCGGGTGACGTGTGGCGGATTCTAAACTCACGAAGGGCACGTTGGCATACTGGATGAATTTCTGCAGGATTTCCTCGGAGTAATCTTCTTCCACGTTCTGCAGTTTTGGGAAGGAGCGCATGCCCAACACATCGCAGTACTGGCCCATGACAGCGGCGGCGTCCTTGATGTGCTCCACGGTGGTACCGTTCATGATGGCGCCGTCCTGGGTTTCCAACGCCCAGCCTTCCTGGCCCATGTTCATCACCATCACATTCATGCCCAGGCTCTGGGCCGCTTTCTGCGTGCTGAGGCGCGTCCGCAAGCTAGGGTTCAGGAAAATAAGACCTAACGTTTTATGTTTGCCCAGGCTCTCATGGGCGTAGGGGTGCTGCTTCAACACCAGCGCTTCCCGCACCAGTGACTCTAAATCTTCTACGTCGTGAACAGAAGTGAATTGCTTCATCTTTTTTATGGTATCAAGTATCGCGTATCAGGTAACACGACACCGGTTTGACATCAATCTGAAATCTTGATACGTGCTACGCGCTTTGTGATACTAACGCAGCGAACGCCTCTAAGAATCTGTCTATTTCTGCCTTCGTGACATTCAAAGCAGGCAAGACCCGGATGGTATTCTTGTTGGAGGCTGAGCCGGTGAAGATGCGGTACTCGTCCAACAGGGCTTTGCGGAGCGGGGCGCAGGGTGTTTCCATCTCTATACCCACCATCAAACCTTGTCCGCGCACCTCGCGCACGCCGGGTAGGGCTTTGGCTTTCTCCATGAGGTAGGCACCCATATTGGATGCATTCTCCACCAGGTTCTCCTGCTCCATCACTTCCAGCACGGCCAGTGCAGCGGCGCAGGCCAGGTAATTGCCCCCGAAGGTGGTGCCCAGCATGCCGTGTCTGGCGGGAATCTCAGGCGAAATCAACACGCCCGCCACCGGAAAACCGTTGCCCATGCCTTTGGCGATGGTAATCAAATCTGGTCTGATGCCCGCGTGCTGGTGCGCGAAAAACTTGCCCGAACGTCCGTACCCCGACTGAATCTCGTCCAGGATGAGCAGCGCGCCGTGTTTTTTGGCTAGTTTTTCCAAATTCTGCAGAAACTTGACTGCCGGGATGTTCACGCCACCCACACCCTGGATGCCTTCCACAATAATGGCTGCCACCTCATTGGTGGCCAGTGCTTCTTCCACCGCGGCAGAATCATTGAACGGCAGGAAGATGATGTTCTCCGTCTCGTTCACCGGGGCCACCAGGCTGCGGTCATCCGTCGCGGCCACTACCGCTGAGGTTCTGCCATGAAACGACTTGCTGAAGGAAATGACCTTTTTGCGGCCCGTGTGGAACGATGCCAGCTTTAGCGCATTCTCGTTCGCCTCAGCGCCGGAGTTGATCAGGAAGAGTTGGTAGTCTTCATAACCACTCAGCTTGCCCAGTTTCTCAGCCAATTCCTGCTGCTGCGGAATCTTCACGGAGTTGGAGTAAAACCCGATGTTGTTGAGCTGGTCAGTGAGGCGCTGCACGTAATGCGGGTGGCTGTGGCCGATGGAAATCACCGCATGGCCGCCGTACAGATCCAGGTACTCGGTACCGTTCTCGTCCCAAAGGGTGGAGCCGAGGGCCTTCACTGGTGTTATATCGAAGAGGGGGTAAACGTCAAAGAGATTCATAGTTCGTAGCACGTATTACGCCCCGCGTAACACGATTTCTGTTTTGGGTCTATTTTCTGGAAAACAGCCTTAAAACGGCTATTCTGATTTCTATTTCTTTTCGCTGGCGCGAGCGTCCCGCTCGTGTCCGGTAGCATTCCAGATCCTCTTTTGCACATCAGCAGAACAATGTTCAGAAATGCGTGCGGACACGAGCGGGACGCTCGCGCCAGCGGAACCTTGAATTGATTTTCGTTTTCGGCCTGTTTTTCTAAAAGCAGGCCGAAAACGAAAAAATCCTTAAAACCCGATGGCCTTTAACTGCAAACCAGCCCTTTCCTCCAACCCGAACAGTAGGTTCATGTTCTGCACGGCTTGGCCTGAGGCACCTTTCAGCAGGTTGTCAATCAAGCTGGTGATGACCAGTTGACCGTCGTGCTTCTCCAGATAGAGGAGGCATTTGTTCGTGTTCACCACCTGCTTCAGATCTGGGTTCTGGTCGGTGATTAGGGTGTACGGATGACCTGCGTAGAACTCCCTGAACAAAGTCTGGGCATCCTCCAGACTTAAATCTGAGTTCAGATAGGTAGTACACAGAATACCCCGGCTAAAGTTGCCGCGGTAGGGTACAAACCGGATTGCAGTGTCCAAACCGTTTTGCAACGATTGCAGACTTTCAGTGATCTCGTCCAGATGCTGGTGCCCGAAGACTTTGTAGCTGGAGATGTTGTTGTTGCGCCAGCTGAAGTGCGAGGTCTCAGCCAGCTTCTGCCCTGCGCCGGTTGAGCCGGTAATGCCGCTTACGTGTACTTCTTCCGGCAAAGAACCGTTCTGCGCCAGCGGAAGCAAAGCCAATTGAATCGCCGTGGCAAAGCAGCCCGGGTTTGCTACATTGGCGGCGGTTTTGATTTGCTCGCGGTTAAGCTCTGGCAGACCGTACACAAATTGGCGGTTGCCGAAAGATGATTTCTCAGTTAACCTAAAATCCTGGCTCAGGTCGATGATTTTCACCGCGTCTGGAATGGAGTTGGCGTCCAGAAACTTCTTCGCATCGCCGTGACCTACGCAGAGGAATAGCACGTCTACCTCGGTACCCAGCTCGTTGGTGAAGACCAAATCCGTGTCGCCAATCAAATCAGTGTGGGTAGCAGTGACGGGTTTTCCGGCCTGGCTGTTGCTATGCACAAAGCTGATGTCTACGTGAGGGTGGTGCACCAGCAGGCGCAGCAGTTCACCACCGGTGTAGCCCGCTCCGCCTACAATGCCCACTTTTATAAGATTACTCTGCGCCATCCTCGCCGTTGATTAAGCGGTACATCATGGTCTGGTTCCCGAAGATCTTGGAGAAGCCTTTCACGTCTTCGCCAGTCCAGGCGTTGTTCATCTCACCGTAAGAACCGAATTTTGAGGACATCAAATCATGCTCCGACTCAATGCCTTCTACCTGGAAGCGGTACGGGGCCAGCAGTACGTGTACTTTTCCAGTCACGGTTTTCTGGGTGTCGGTGAGGAACGTCTCGATGTTGCGCATGGTTGGGTCCAGGAACTGGCCCTCGTGCATCCAGTTGCCGTACCAAGTCGCCAGGCTGTCTTTCCAGTACAGCTGCCACTTGGTGAGCGTGTGTTTCTCCAGGGCGTGGTGCGCTTTGATGATGACCATCGGCGCCGCCGCCTCAAAACCCACGCGTCCTTTGATCCCGATGATGGTATCGCCTACGTGAATGTCACGGCCAATGGCAAAGCCACCGGCAATCTCCTGCAGCTTTTGGATCACGTGCACCGGGTTGTCAAATAGCTCCTCGTTCAGGCCTACCGGCTCGCCGTTTTTGAAGTGCAGCGTGATACGTTCCGGCGTTTCTTTAGAAAGCTGGGTTGGGTACGCCGATTCTGGCAGGGCCTGGTGCGATGTCAAGGTCTCTTTGCCACCCACCGACGTTCCCCAGATGCCTTTGTTGATAGAGTACTGCGCCTTCTGGAAATCCATCTCCACGCCGCGCTCTTTCAGGTAGGCAATTTCTTCCTCGCGCGACAGTTTCAGGTCGCGAATGGGGGTAATCACCTGCACGTTCGGTACCAGAATGTTGAATACCATGTCAAATCGTACCTGGTCGTTGCCGGCGCCGGTGCTGCCGTGGGCCACGGCCTCGGCTCCGATTTCCTGGGCGTACTTGGCAATGGCCACCGCCTGCGAGATACGCTCGGCGCTCACGGATAGGGGGTAGGTGTTATTTTTCAACACATTCCCAAAAATCAGGTACTTCAGGCAAGACAGATAGTAGTTATCGGTTTCGTCTAAGGTTACGTGATGGGCCACGCCCAGATTCTCCGCCCTTCGGGCAATCTCGGCTAACTCCTCTTCAGAGAAGCCGCCGGTATTCACGATGGCCGAATAGATTTCATAACCTTGTTCCAGCAGGTACTTCACACAGAAAGATGTGTCTAAGCCGCCGCTGAACGCGAGAACTACTTTTTTCATGGGTGTAATGGGTGATTGAGAGAATGATTGATTGAGAGAATATTTTCAATGAGTGAATCAGTGGTTGAGTGAATAAGAGAATGAGTAAAATAAAACCTATTCACTCTTTCACTCAACCATTCAATCATTCATTGTCCGCCTTTGGCGGAACGTACAGCATGGCCGTGCAGAGACAGTTGCTGCGGTTTTTGGCCGTGAGGATGTCAAAGTTCACGCAGCTGCGGCAGCCTTTCCAGAACTCCTCGTCGTTGGTGAGCTCAGAGTAAGTCACCGGACGGTAGCCAAGGTCTGAGTTGATTTTCATCACCGCCAATGCAGTAGTCAACCCGAAAATTTTAGCCTCGGGATACTTGGTGCGCGACAGTTCAAACACCTTTTGCTTGATGCGCTTGGCCAATCCGCTCTTACGCAGGTGCGGTGACACAATCAGGCCCGAGTTGGCCACGTACTCGCCATGGCCCCAGGTTTCAATGTAGCAGAAGCCCGCCCAGTTGCCCTCGGCATCAAACGCGATCACGGCTTTGCCTTCCCGCATCTTCTGGGCCACATAGTCTGGGGAGCGCTTCGCGATACCGGTGCCGCGGGCTTTCGCCGAAGACTCCATCTCGTCGCAAATCTGCTGTGCAAAGGGGGTGTGCTCCTCAGTAGCAACCACTACCGTGAAAGCGTTATTTGAAGTTTCCATGAAAGGAACAGATGCAATAGGCTGCAACTCTACAGCCGAAGCGTATGTACGCATCGCTATATGTTTGTTAAAAAATAAGAAAGAAAAGGAGGTACTGCTACCAACTTAAGAGTTGGTATACAGAGATGCATCCGGGTTGGTTGTAGATTACAACCTGCGCCGGTGGCCTAGCGCCTGGATCGGGTAAGGTAAATGGGTTCACAAAAAACTGTTCTGGGCAGAACAGAAAAAAGCGCACTCCTCAAAACGGAGCGTTTTACCGTTGCCACAACAACTGATAAAAGCGACTTTTTATTCATTGATTTAGGATCGTGTAAAAAATGTTGGCTTCTGCTTGAAAGCTTCCGCAAAGATTTCATTAAAAAAATGAAAATACCAACGGTTTGGTTCATTTCTTAAAGAAAAATTAATCTTGGGTTGGTGATCTTCTGCGGCAAAAGCAATAAGCCCAGGAAAGCTCCAAGCTCAAGAAATGCCGTTTAACAGCTATTCTTGGAAAATTGAGGCTAAAACGAAATGAGCAGAGAAAGCCCGAACACTACTGCTTGTTGTTGGCCACACCAGACATTGCTCAGAGGAAATTGACCTGCATGAAACAGTATGGTTTTGGATTCTCTTCTTGTGCTGTTTGTCTGCATCAATGATGGAAATGGGTGTAAAAAGGGAAAGTCCTTAAAAGAACTATCCATGGATTGGTTCTTTTAAGGACTTTCCCTTTTTGGCGTTTATAACCCGTTTCTGCTTAAATGGTGTTGTAGTAATTGATTACCTGGGTTAAATCTTTGTCGTTTTTAAGGTTAAGTTTATTGGTGGTGATGTAGCCTTTCAGTGCATCCTTTTTGTTTTTCAGCGCAGACAAAACCGATTTTTCATCATTCTTTATTTTGGTAAGCTCATCACCCTGTTTAAGGTAGTAGATGGTGACATCGGCAATTCTTTTGGTGACAGTGGCTGAATTGAATGCTTTTTCTTCTCTTATTACCTTGAAGTCCCTTTTCAGCAGACTCACCGGTCCGGTAGCCAGGACTTCATAAAACGTGTTGGCTTGCGCGCTTTTATCAACGGTGGGACCACTCAGAAAGGTTCTGGTCTGTTCAGTGACTTTGTCCCGTGAGTAGTCGATGCTGAAAGAAGTTACGGGTTGGGTGAGTTCCATCACTATGCCATGTTTGTTTTTGAACTGCAGCAGGCCTTCCACCATGTCATACTTCAATTCTACGTCTTTGTGGATGGTGCCATTGGGGAGTGTGATGGTTCCTTTGCTAAAGTCTTCCTGTAAAAAGGGGGAGCCTTCCACGTTAACGTACTGGCTTAACCTGATAGGCCGGCCGTTCACTTCCTCTAAATAAACCTGGGCAGTGGTTCTCATACTGGTACATGCTATGAGCAGCAATACCAGCCATAAAAGTTTGTTTGGGTTCATGTTAAATGGTGAGATGTTGTAAGTTAAAGTAGAATAGAGCTACATCTGCAACGCTTATAAAGCTAAAGAAATTGAGCGTAAGTACCGTTTGTCTCATGCTGAAATAAAATAAGCCCTCAGGTAAGTCTGAGGGCTTATTAGTTATTCATTCAGGGTTTGATTGAATGACCTTTCATTTATCACCTATTATTCCCAACCCGGATTCTGCTGAATGTTAGGGTTGGCAGTTATCTCGGTACGTGGAATTGGCAATATTCTCTTTGGATCACTGTAAGGAAGATCATTTGGTGCTCTTCTTCTGCCAGTGATATCAGCCATTAGCCTGTTTAGGGTGGCAAAACGATCGCCTTCAAAAGCCAGCTCTTTTCTGCGCTCCGTAATGATATCGTTCAGGAGTTGCGTTCCGGTAGAGGCGTATACCTTGCCTGGTTCTCTTTCCGCTACTAAAGCATTCAGATACGTGAGAGCCAGTTCATCATTCCCGGTACGGTTGGCTGCCTCGGCGGCAATGAGGTAAACCTCAGACATCCGGATCACTACTTTGTCTTCAGCGTCGCCAGCTATGGCATTGTACTTAGTGACAATGTAGGCTGGGTTGTCACCGGCGCCTCTTCTACCTACCCTAATCAACTGTCTTCTGATATCATCAGGTGAATACTGGGCGAAAAGGCTTGGCGTGGCCAAGTTTTGGCCGTAACCACCCTGGTTGAAGAAGTAGGCATATTCATTTACCCCGTTATTCTCCGTCTGGGTAGCGGAAACCTCAAACAATGACTCCAGGCCTTGCAGTTTGGTGGCGTCTGTCTCTGCCCAGTAAGATAATACAGACTCATATGGCAACAGCTCAACGCCGCTTTCATTGATGACTTCCTCTGCTTGCTGTAAAGCCAAAGCGTAATCTCCTTTGTAGAGGTTCACTTCGGCCTGCAAAGCGCGGGCGGCATACTTAGACAAGCGTACCGTGCCTTCATCCAGGGTCATCATGGTGTAGGCTTTGTCCAAATCAGACAAGATCTGTGCGTACACCTCAGCTACCGTATTCCGGCTTGGCTGTGCATTGTATTCGAACTCTTTCAAGACGAGCGGCACACCCAAATGCGAGGCATTGGCGGTTTCATTGTAAGGTCTGGCAAAGTGCCGCACTAATTCAAAATACATTAAGGCTCTTAAAGCATAGGCCTCGCCTTTGTACTGGTCTACTGCTTCCTGGTCTGTAACAGTAGGGTTTGAATTGATGATCGCGTTGGTTCGGTTGATCACGTCATAGGCCCCTGTCCAGATTTCGGTTACTTCCCCGCTGTTGTTCAGGAAATTGTAGCCGGAGAGAGAGTTGAAATAACCCGAGTTGGAAGTAGCGACATACATGTTGTCGGCGAGCATGTCTCCCAGCACCGGTAGGTTCAAGCCATACAGGTTTGTAGAAGCAAGTCCGCCATACGCTCCTCTTAGGGCGCTTAGAACATCATTGTCTGTGCGAAGGGCTTCATTTGCGTTGATGCCCGTTGAAGGTGTTTCATCCAGGAACTCATCACCGCAGGAACTGAGCATGCCTGCAGAAAGCAGCCCAGCTAAAAGCATTACCTTATAATTATTTTTCATGAGGTCTTTTTAAAATTAGAAGCCAACGTTAATACCAAAAGTGACTGTTTTAGGAACACTGATTTCGAAGTTTGTGGTTCCCGTAACTCCCCCTGCCTCAGGGTCATAAGGAAGTGTGTCGTCTTTCACCCAAGTAGCTAAGTTGGTTCCTCTCAGGTATACTCTTACGTTAGTCATTTTTAGGTTTCCAATAAGACTGGCTGGTAAGCTGTACCCCAGTGTTACATCTCTCAGGCGAATGAAATCACCTTTGTTCAGGTTGTTTGTAGACAAAGAGCGATAACGCAAGTCATTGTCATAAGACAACATAGGCACAGAAGCCTGGTCACCTTCCTGTTGCCATCTGTCAAGTTGGGTTGCTCTTTGGTTGAATCCGCTCAGGTACCATCCACCACTGTTCAGATACTGGAAGTATGGGTCGCGGATGTAGTTGCCATAGCTATAGTAAAACAAGGCATCAAGGGTCAGGCCTTTGTAAGTAAGGGTGGTACCTGCACTACCAAAAGCAGTAGGTAAGGCAGATTTCCCGGTCAATGAATAAGCAGCCTGTGAGTAAGTTTTAGTGGTCTCTGACTGAGACGCATCTGTATACCACATTGGCATGCCATCCTCAGGATCTACACCAGCCCAGATTGGCATGTAGAACTGGTAGATATCCTGACCCACTTGTCTGATGAAACCACCGGTTTGTTGCTTGTCTACCGCTAGCTCTGTGATCTCGTTTTTGTTTCTGGAGATGTTAAAGCTCAGGTCCCACTTAAAGTCTCCTACTTGGATTGGAGTACCGGAAATGGCAAGCTCAAATCCACTGTTTTTCATGGCGCCAATGTTTTCCAGAATGCTGGGGAAACCAGTGGTTAAGGAAAGCGGACGGTTCAGCAGCAGGTCTGAGGTAGTTCTGGAGTAATAGTCTGCGGTTAAGCTTAAGCGGTTGTCAAACAAGATCGCATCAATACCCACGTCAAATGGTTTATTTTTCTCCCAGGTGAGGTTGGCATTACCCAGTGATGATGGTGTGGCAGCCACAGCGCCTTCGTATGTGCTGGCATAAGAATAAACCCTTCTCCAGTCATAATTACCAATCCCGGCGTTACCGTTTACCCCATAGGAGGTTCTTAGCTTCAACTGGTTGATCCAGTCATAATCTTGCATGAAATCTTCTTGGTCAATGTTCCAGCTAGCGCCTACAGACCAGAAGTTACCGTATCTGTTCTCTGATCCGAATCTGGAAGAACCGTCTCTCCTGAAGGAGCCAGACAATACATACTTGCCTTTGTAAGAAATATCTCCTAAAGACAGGATGGACGCAAAGGAGTAGCCTTCATTGGCTCCATTGGCCGTGATTGGCGTGGCAGCGTTAGAAGGAGCCGTGAAATCAATGTTCAGCGGCATGTTCTCGGCATACACATTAGATGTATAGATTGAGGATCTCTGCGCTTCATAACCACCTTTCAGGTTTACAACCCAGGCATTGTCCTTGTTAATGTCCCAGGTGTAGTTCAACAGGTTTGTCCATACCCAGTTGAAATAACGGGTATAATACCTTGTGGAGCTACCGCCTACAGATTCTGCATCACCATAGAAAGGGTTTTGATAGTTGTCTTCTTCCAGACTGTTGTAGTCAATACCATACTTTGTAGTGAAGGAGAGGCCTGGCAAAATTTTATACTCTGCATTCAAGCTCCCGATAGCCTTTAAGATGTTGCTCTCGTTTTTATCTAATTCTGCCAAACGGAGTGGGTTGAAAGGGCCTTGTGGTTCAGCATCAAGACCAAGGGTTGGCATCAGGAATAAACCAGCCAGAATTGGGTTGGCAAAGAATCCACTGTTAAGCGGACCGGTTTGAGTACTATTGGAAAGCAACAGGTTAGTACCTACTGCCAGCTTCTGGTTTAAGCTGTGTCTGATATTTAAACCACCAGAGTATCTTGTGAATTCTGAGTTAAGAGTGGTGCCTTCCTGGTTGAAATAACCACCAGAGATATTGAAGGTAGTTTTTTCATCTCCCCCTGAAGCGGCAAGGTTATATTGTTGCGTTTTACCTGTTTGCAGTACTTCATCTTCCCAGTTGGTATTCACCTCTGGGTCCAGTCCGAAGTTCTCTTGAATGAATGCGCCAATATTGTCTTCATTCAGTTCATAGAAGTCCCAGTAGCCATCATTGCGCAGCGCCTCACCCAGCAACTCAATGTTTTCAGCGGTTGTGAGCATCCGGGTTTTCTCATTATAATAGGCCCGTTTGGCTACCCCGTACTCTGCATCAAAACGCACTTTGGTTTTTCCGGCTCTACCGCTCTTGGTGGTAATTACAATTACCCCGTTGGCCGCTCTTGAACCATAGATAGAGGCAGCAGAGGCATCT
The DNA here is from genome assembly GCF_017916365.1 of Rufibacter roseolus. Taxonomy (GTDB): domain Bacteria; phylum Bacteroidota; class Bacteroidia; order Cytophagales; family Hymenobacteraceae; genus Nibribacter; species Nibribacter roseolus. The sequence continues at coordinate 813,343 of NZ_JAFMSU010000003.1, read as the reverse complement.
TTCAATACGTTGATGCTCTCAATATCATTGGGGTTAATACCAGCCAAAGCGTTGGCAGTGGTAGTATTTCTAGACAAATCACCAGAGTTGATGGGAACTCCATCTACTACGAATAGGGGTGCAGAAGAACCAGTGATGGAACCAATACCTCTGATGCGGATCTGCTGGGCAGAACCTGGTTGGCCTGATGCACCAACTGACTGTAGGCCAACTACCCGGCCTTGTAGGGCCTTGTCAACAGAAGACATAGGGATGTTCTCTATTTCAGCCCCACCAACCTGTGACACAGCCCCGGTTTGCTCTAATTTGGTTTGGGTACCATAACCAGTTACCACAACCTCGCTCAGGGTACGGGCATCTGTTGATAAGCGAACATCTATGTTTGATTGACCTCCAATAGCAATTTCTCTGTTGGTGTATCCAATGAAAGAGAATACGAGAGTTCCCCCAGAAGCCGGTACAGAAATGGTGTAGCTACCATTAACATCTGTAGGCGCAGCAGTGCTGGTTCCTTTGAGCTGGACTGTTACCCCAGGCATTGCATCGCCTGTTGCAGCATCAGTCACCCTTCCTGTGATCGTCCTTGATTGCGCCACGGCCTCCTGCAGAGCCATAGACAACAAGAAAAGACTTAATAGTAAAATTTTCTTCATGTTGGTTTTTGTTTGTTTAGGTAAATGAAGTGTATAAAAATAACAATTATTAATATAAACTAATAACCCCTGAGCTATTAGTTTGTTTTTTTAGTGTATTTCTCTGCATAACTGATACTTAACATATGGTTATTTTGATGAGGTGCTGTAATGCCCTGGAGCACAGCCGTTTTTAATAATATGTTAATTAGAATATATAATCAAAATTATATATTCTTTACAAGAATGCAGACAGAAGGATGCTGTAGTTTACTTGTGGCAAATCTGTTGAGAGGATAGAAGCTGTAACGTTTTTTGTTTCTAAGGGTTTTGTAAATAATCATTGCTAAGATAGAACAACCACCGTCTTGTGTCATTGCCATGACGAGCAACTGCCTCCTTATGGTTGCTCAGGTTTGATAACCTGCGCAATGACTTTCATATCTGCCACAATGTGAAGCTTTTATATCCAAAAGAATAAGGGCTTGGTTTTAGGGAGTAAGACAAACCAGTTACTTTTCATTCTATCAATTTCTTATAACCATAGAGAGTTGACAATGCCTATATGATAATAGAATAGCATGTTTTTATTAATTTCATAAAGAATATTCAATAAATTAAAAATAAAATTACAAGTCCAATTTTGAATCTTGAGTTTACTAAATTGTTTCTGGAAAAGTGAGCCAGTAAAATATTTCATTTTTTCTATTTTAAGTCAAGGCTTGATTATTGTATTTTACAAACGTTTTTATTTTAGGGATCTTAAAGTAAGTAGAAGCTTTTATCTGTTTTTCGAAGTGTAAAATGGTTATACATAAGGCGTTGAGTATTGTTTTAACTGGTAGTTGTAATGCTGATAGGTTTAGTTAAATGGTGTATTTCCCTTTTGGTTTTGTGGTGGTGCATGCCTGTTTAATCAATGGCAAAGCTTCTGAATAAGCGCAGGATGGAAGTCTTATAGCTCTTGAAAAAGCTAATTACAGCTGAATAAAACTCAATGCATCAGTATGCCAGTACACAAAAGATTAACGAATTCTTGCCTGAAAGCTTCTTCATTCCATTAAATAAAGGATTAAGGTAAAGAGATCTGACTTGCGGTTTTCTCCTCATAACCGTAAAAAGACCTTAAAACGGTAGCAGTCTGCTTGAGAAAATGTTTAGGTCTAAAGTGAAGGTTCGAAATTGTGAATAATTCAAGAACACGGAAGAGAAGGTGAAGAGTAGCACCAAAAGTTACTTGTCTTATTCGAACAATGGAATATAGTCAGTGAGTGGAAGCACAGGGCTTCTCTCCCCAAAAAGCCTGTATTGATTGTGCTAGAGTGAATTTTTCTACCTCTGTCTCATCTTTAAGGCTGGAAAATTGATTTAAATAAAACATTGGGATAACCTCTAAGTAAAGAGGGAATTCTGGCCTGGTGAAGAGTTTAAGAAAAAAAGTTAGGATTTGAGATGGTGAAAAACTAAAAACCTTGTTTCTGAGCCAAGAATCGCTTAATATTAGGCAACGATAAAACCATTTATAACCTAACTACAACCTAACATGAAGAAAGTCTTACTTTTAGTTCTTGTTCTGTTCACCGTGGTGCTACAACAAGCCGCGGCGCAGAATAGGACTATTACAGGGAAAGTCACAGACGCAAGTACTGGCGAGGGAATGCCAGGAGTGACTGTCCAGCTCAAGGGAAGCACTACAGCAGTGCCTACGGATGTTAATGGAAGTTATTCCATCAGCGTGCCTGCTGGTGGTGGTACACTCGTATTCACTTTCATTGGTTACACAAACCAGGAAGTGGCCATTGGAAACCAAACTTCTGTTAACGTAAGATTGTCTACTGATGCAGAACAGCTGAAAGAAGTTGTGGTAACAGCTTTAGGTGCCGAAAGAACCAAGAACTCATTGCCTTACGCTGCGCAGCAGGTACAGGGCGAGGCCCTTACGGTTGCTCGTAACCCCAATGCTGTTAACTCATTGGCTGGTAAAGTGGCTGGTTTGAACATCACGCAAAACAACACCATGGGTGGTTCTACCAACGTGGTAATGCGCGGTACCAAATCAATCACTGGTAATAACCAGGCTCTGTTTGTGGTAGATGGTGTTCCAATCAGCAATGCCAACACTAACTCCGCTAACCAGAGAACTGGCCGTGGCGGTTATGACTACGGTAACGCTGCCGCTGACATCAACCCAGACGACATTGAGTCAATGAGCGTTCTGAAAGGTGCTGCTGCAACTGCACTTTATGGCTCACGCGCCGCTAACGGTGTGATCATGATCACTACCAAAAAAGGTAGAAGAGGTTTGGGTATCACCATGAACAATGGTGTAACCATGGGCTTTGTTGACAAAAGCACTGCTCCTAAATACCAGAAACAATACGGTGCTGGTTACGGTCCTTTCTATGGCCCGGATGAAGATGCTTATTTCAACCAGCGTGACATGAACGGCGATGGCGTTCTGGACTTAGTTGTTCCTTTCACTGAAGATGCTTCTTACGGTGCTCCTTTTGATCCAAGCCTGATGGTGTACCAGTGGAACTCATTAGACCCAACCTCTCCTCAGTATCGTCAGGCTACTCCTTGGGTAGGTGCTAAAAACGATCCTAACTATTTCTTCGAAGATGCTGTTTCTGTGAACAACAGTGTTGTTTTAGATGGTGGCAACGATAACGGTAGCTTCAAATTGGGTTTCACCCGAAATGAGGACAAAGGTATTCTGCCAAACAGTAATCTTACCAAGAACATGATCAATTTTGCGGCTACTTATAACGTGTCGCCTAAATTGACTACCAGTGCGTCTGTTAACTTCTCCAAAGTAAATGGCTTAGGTCGTTACGGAACTGGTTATAGCTCTTTTAACCCAATGCAGCAATTCAGACAATGGTGGCAAACCAACGTTGACCTGAAAGAGCAGAAAGAAGCTTATTTCCGCAACAGACAGAACATTACCTGGAACACTCGTAGTGCCACTGACTTGAGACCAATCTACTCTGACAACCCTTACTGGGTACGTTATGAGAACTATGAAAATGATGAGCGTTACCGTTATTTTGGTAATGTATCTGCCACTTATAAATTCGCTGACTGGTTTAACCTGATGGGTAGAGTTACTTTGGACTCTTATGATGAGATGCAGGAAGAAAGAAATGCGGTAGGTAGTACCGGTGTCGCTGCTTATTCTCGTTTCAACAGAACTTCCAGAGAGTTTAACTATGACCTGATTGCTAATTTCAACAAAATGGTAGCAGGCGGCGATGTTAGCTTATCTGGTTTGATTGGTGCTAACATTCGCAGAAACTACGAGAGCTCCATCTTTGCCACAACTAACGGAGGTCTGGTAGTTCCTAGATTGTATTCTCTCTCTAACTCAGTAAGCCCAATCAACGCACCAACTGAGAGCGAGTTGAGAACCGGAATGGATGGTATCTTTGCCAGTGCTACAGTTGGTTACAAAGAAACTGTGTTCTTAGATGTGACAGCAAGAAGAGACAAGGCTACTACCTTGTTGGCTCCTAACAATGTATTCTATTATCCATCTGTTGCAACCAGCTACGTTTTCTCAGAAACTCTGAAAGAAACTTTGCCTTGGTTAAGCTATGGTAAAGTGCGTTTGAACTATGCAGAAGTAGGTAACGATGCCCCAGCCTTGTCTATCTATGACGTGTATGACAAACCAACTGCCTGGGGTTCTATTCCTTTGTTCTCTGTAGTTGGAACTAAAAACAACCAAAACCTGAAACCAGAAAGAACCAAGAGTGTGGAAGCTGGTTTAGAGATGGCCTTCTTGCAAGGTAAATTTGGTTTTGACATGTCAGTTTATAAAACTAACACAGTAGACCAAATCTTACCAGTGAGCGTTTCTACAGCCACAGGTTACAACTCAACCTTCGTGAACTCTGGTAATGTGGAAAATAAAGGTATTGAAGTATCTGCCTTTGTTAACCCCGTTAAAAACGATGATTTCTCTTGGACCGTGAATGTGAACTGGTCTAAAAACAGAAACGAAGTAATTTCATTGTACGAAGGTGTTCAAAACATTTCATTGGCTACCTACCAAGGTGGTATGTCTTCTAACGCTACCGTAGGTCGTCCGTTTGGTACACTGCGCGGTGCTGGATTTGTTTACAAAGACGGCCAGAAAGTAGTGGATGAAGATGGACACTACATGCTTTCTTCAAACAGAGAAATTGGTGATCCTAATGCTAACTGGAGAGGTGGTATTTCTAATACCTTAAACTACAAAGGTATTGGCTTATACTTCCTGGTTGACGTGCGTCAAGGCGGAGATGTGTTCTCTTTGGATAATTTCTACGGTTTTGGTACAGGTCTTTATGAAGAAACTACTCAGAACAATGACCTTGGAAACCCATCTCGTTTGCCAATCGCTCAAGGTGGTGGAGTTATCCTGCCAGGTGTGAAAGAAGACGGTACGCCAAACGACATCCGTGTAGAAAACGGTGAAGGTCTTTATGGTTACTACATGCCACAAGAGGCGCATGTTTATGATGCCAGCTTTGTAAAACTGAGAGAAGTTTCTTTGAGCTATTCTTTACCAGCTCCGTTGATGGCTAAATTGAAACCTTTCTCTGCAATTGATTTGTCTCTGGTAGGTAGAAACCTGTGGATCATCCACAAAAACCTGCCTTACGCAGATCCAGAAGATGGTTTGAGCTCTGGTAACTTAGGACAAGGATATATTTCTGGTAGCTACCCAACTACCCGTAATATTGGATTTAACCTTAGATTCAAATTTTAATTAAGAACAATGAAGAGAATACTATATTTCTGCATTCCAGCTTTGCTATTCACTACTTCGTGTGTAGATAGCTTAGATGATTATAATATCAACACGAAAGCCGCCACTCAAGTACCGGGTGCTACTCTGGTAACTAGTGCTGAGCGCAGCTTGTCTAATATCATCACCAGTTCCAGTGTGAATAATAACCCTTTCCGGTTTTATGCACAGTACTGGGCGGCTACTACGTATCCAGATGAGAGCCAGTTTGTGATTGCTACCAGACAAGTGGATAGAAACTTCTGGGATCCTTTTTACCGTGACGTTCTGCGTGATTTAAAAGAGGCCAAGACCATTATCACGGCGAATAATCTTTTAGATGCAAAGATTAAAGCAAACCAGTTAGCTTCTATTGAAGTTCTGGAAGTATATGCCTGGTCTGTATTGGTAAATACCTTTGGAGATGTTCCTTACTCAGAGGCCTTAGACATTGCTAATGTATTGCCTAAGTACGATGATGATGCTGCCATCTATGCTGATTTAACTGTTCGTCTGGACAAAGCGATTGGTATGTTTGACGCTACAGCTACCGGATTAGGTACCGCTGATTTGATCTACAATGGCAATGTTCCTAACTGGATTAAGTTTGCCAACTCTCTGAAATTGAGACTGGGCATGACGTTAGCAGATGTGGACCCTGCCAAAGCTAAAGCAATGGTAGAGGCTGCAGCCCCTAACGTAATTAAATCTAACACAGAAAGTGCAGATATCACTTACCTGGCTACTACCCCCAACACTAACCCTGTTTGGACAGATCTAGTACAAAGTGGTAGAGCTGACTTCGTGGGAGCAAACACGATCATTGATAGAATGAACGCGTTGAATGACCCAAGAAGAAATGAGTACTTCAAACCATTGGAGAATGGTACCTTTAAAGGTGGTACTTACGGTGCGCCAAACTCTTACTCTGCGAACTCTGCTCCTGGTACTATCCTTGAGAGCCCTACTAACCCAGGTATGCTGTTGTCATACTCAGAAGTTGAGTTCTTGCTGGCCGAAGCAGTTGAAAGAGGATTTGCTGTAGGCGGAACCGCAATGGGTCACTACAATGCTGGTATCACTGCCTCTATCACTGAGTGGGGTGGAACTGAAGCCGAAGCAACTGCTTACATTCTGCAACCAAGCGTTAACTACCTGACTGCTCCTGGAGATTACAAGCAGAAAATTGGTACCCAAAAATGGTTAGCCCTTTACAACAACCCAGTTGAAGGTTGGAAAGAGTGGAGAAGATTAGATGCTCCAAACCTGGTGAAACCAGCTTTGGGTATCAGTGAGATTCCACTTCGGTTAACTTACCCAACTACGGAGTTTAACAGTAATGGTGATAACGCCGAAGCTGCTTCAGCTGCCATTGGTGGTAATACCGTTACCTCAAAAGTTTTCTGGGATAAATTCTAAGAATTATTTCAGGTCTAAAGCCTGATTAGTCAAAAGCCCTGGTAGGATCTGCCAGGGCTTTTTTATTTCCTTCTTTTCTGTATTCATTCCATAACTCTATGTTCAATGTTTTCCATAGGCCATAAATGAATTGAGGCATAAATCAGCGGATGCCATTTTGACCCTATGGATATATTATTAAGTTGGAAATAATGAGCTGCAATAACAAATCCTGGTCAGCGCTGCTGAATTTCCAATAAGGTCAAATGCCCATCATCATATCAAATTCTTTCCAAGCAATGGCTGTAAAAACAAAGAGAGTTTGCTCCCGCAGGAGCAAACTCTCTTTGTTTTACTATTACGTAAATAGATCCGGAACATCGCCTAAGAGCCGCATTCTTACCTTCTTGTAAGAGCTTCTTAAGAATGTACGTCAAACTGTAGTCGCAGAAGGTTCGCGTAAATCCCATCTGGGTTGTTGGCCAGTACTTCATGTGAGCCTTCCTCCACAATCTGCCCTTTGTCAATCACCAGGATTTTGTCTACTTTTCTGATGGTGGCCAGACGGTGAGCGATGATGATAGTGGTCCGGTTTTTCATCAATTCATCCATGGCTTCCTGAACCAGCATTTCAGACTCAGAGTCAAGGGAACTGGTGGCCTCATCCAGAATCAAAATTGCAGGGTCTTTGAGGATGGCACGGGCAATGGCGATGCGCTGACGCTGTCCTCCGGAGAGCTTAATACCGCGCTCACCCACCACCGTGTTGAATGCCTCGGGGAAAGACTGGATAAACTGCAGGGCATTGGCTTTTTGGGCAGCTATCAGCACTTCTTCATCGGTGGCATCCGGACGGCCGTAGGCAATGTTCTCCCTGATGGTTCCGCCAAAGAGCAATACCTCCTGCGGCACAATACCAATGTTGCCGCGCAGGTCATGGAGGTGCAGGTTATTGATGTTCTGGCCGTCAATAGAGATGGTGCCCTGCTCTACTTTGTAGAACTTCATGAGTAACTGCGCAATGGTAGATTTTCCGGCGCCGCTGGAGCCCACCAAGGCAATTTTCTCCCCGGCCTTAATATCAAAGTCAATGTTCTGCAGTACCGGCAAGTCCGGGCGGGTAGGGTAGGAGAAGCCCACATGGTTATAACGTACGTTCCCGTTCAATCTCACCGGCGTGGCTGCCGGAAGGCCCACATTAGGTTGCTCTACCGGTTGGTCCAAAATCTCCAGAATACGGTCAGAAGCACCAATGGACACCTGGATCTTGGCGTACAAATCACCCAGACCGGCCACTGAAGCCCCGATAAAGGTCGTGTACAGGATAAAGGAAGTCAACTCACCAAAGGTTAGCTCGCCACGCTGTACCAGGGTAGCGCCGTACCAGATCACCAGAATAATACCCCCAAAGAGCCCGATGATGATAAAGGAAATGAAAGCGCCCCGGTAGAATGAGGTGGTGATGGCCGTTTTCACCGATCGGCCCAAAGCCTGCTTGTAGCGGTTGATCTCAAATAGCTCATTGGTGAAGGCTTTCACCACCTGGATGGCCTGCAAAGTTTCCTCCACAATCACATTGGTGATAGCCAGTTCATCCTGCGTTTTGCGCGATAGCTTTTTAAGCCTTTTCCCGAAAACCATGGCCAAAATAACTAGCACCGGAAAAGTGGCCAGCATGAAGAGTGAAAGCTTCACGGAAATAAACATGATAAACCCGATGCCCACCACCAGAGTAGTCACCTGGCGGAATAGCTCGGCCAGGGTAATGGAAAAACCATCCTGTATGTAACTCACGTCTGAGGTGATGCGGCTGGTGATCTCACCCACACGGCGTTGTTCAAAGAATGTGAGCGGCAGGCCCATGAACTGGGTGTATAGGCTCTGGCGGATGTCGGCGATGGCGTTTTCACTTACCTGGGCAAAGAAATAGACCCGGAAGAAAGAGAAGATTCCCTGCAAGGCAATCACCCCGAAAAGCAGCAACGCGATAAGGTCAATGTCTTGGAAGAAAGCGGTAGGTTTGCCCACGGCCGCATCTAACAGCATACCCGTCACGGCCGGGAAAGCCATGAACGTAAGGCTGGAGAAAAGCAGAAACACCAGGCCCGTGTAGAACTTGGCTTTGTAGGGAAGCAGAAATCTAAATATCTGAAGGCCACGCCGCAAGCTCTCTTTGTTCAGCTTGGGTTTGCCTTCTGTCTCAAGTTCGGAAGCCGCTCCCGGCCCGAATCCTCGTTTTGCCATGTACTATTTAATAGTTAAATTTAAATTGGGCCGCAAGGAAGCAGCACCAGAAAAGCTTTCTGAGACTATCAAATCCGTTTTACGCCGGTTTTGAAGAAAGTAGGGCTAAAACTGGAACAAATCTGCTTAATCTTGGAAAGCAACCTGCAAAGGTAGCCAATACTCCTGACTTCCGCAGCTTAATGAAATGGGGTTAAAGGCCTTTCTGAGCAGTTTTACGGGCAGATACCAACCATAGGCCCAAAAACATGAGCAGGCCGTTCAAAAGCAGCACCTCAAAGCCAAACTGGTAGCCCCAAAACCACTCCTGCGAGTTCGCGCTGATCACATAAGTGAGCACCGGAGACAACACGCCAAACACCGGCACCAACCTGTCTTGCACCGTACGCTTGGTCAGCAGCCCGAAACTGTACATGCCCAGCAAGGGGCCATAGGTGTAGCCCACCAGCGTGAAAAGCGTGGCGATGATGCTTTCGTCGTTGTACAGCCTGAAGAGCAGGATCACCACCATCAGCAATCCCGAGAAAGCCAGGTGCACCCAGTTTTTATAGCGGATGCGTTGGGCCTCCGGCCGATGCTGGAAATGAAGGAAATCCACGCAGAAAGCGGTAGTGAGTGAGGTGAGCGCCGAGTCTGCCGAGGCGTAGGTGATGGCCGTGATGCCTAGAATGAAGGCTATCCCAGCTACAACCGGGAAATGACGCAGGGCCAGCTCAGGGAAGACATCGTCTCCTTTGCTGGGCAGCAGGATTCCTTTTTTGGTTGCGTAGAAGTAGAGAAGGGCACCCAGGATCAGGAACAGAAGGTTCACCACCAGTAGAATCACCGTGAACCAGAACATGTTCTTCTGGGCCTCGGGCAGGTTGCGGCAACTCAGGTTCTTCTGCATCATGTCCTGGTCTAGCCCCGTCATGGCAATGGTGATGAAAGCTCCGGCCACTAACTGCTTCAGGAGGAAATTAGGCGCTTTGGCGTCCCAAACCCATACCTGGGCATATTTGCTCTGCCCTATGGCCTCGGTCATACCGGTAAAGGAAAGTTGCAGTTCCTCAGAAACAACCCAGATGCAGATGCCCAGGCACAGGAGCATGGCCAGGGTCTGAAAGGTATCGGTCCAGATGATGGTTTTCATGCCGCCCCTGAACGTGTACACCCATATGAACGCGATGGTAATGCCCACTGTGCCCGCAAACGGAATGCCCAGCGGCCCAAATACCGCCAACTGCAGCACGCCGGCCACCAGGTACAGCCGCAATGCCGCGCTCATGGTACGCGAGAGCAGGAAGAAGGCGCTGCCGGTTTTGTAAGACCAGAATCCCAGCCGTTGCTCCAGGTACGTGTAGATGGAAACCAATTGCAGCCGATAATACAGCGGCAGCAGCACCAGCCCAATTACCAGGTACCCTAGCGCATAGCCCAGCACCATCTGCAGGTACGTGAACCCCGATTTTTCCACCATACCAGGAATGGACACAAACGTGATGCCCGAGAGCGTAGTCCCGATCATGCCAAACGCCACCACGTACCACGGCGACTCACGGTTGGCTAAAAAGAAAGCGGTCGTTGACTCGCCTTTCTTACTGGTTATAAAGGAAACGGCCAGCAACAAGCAGAAATAAGCGACAATGATGCCGAGGATAAGCAGAGGAGACACTGGGAGAATTAGGAATTAAGAATCGGGAATTAAGAATTACATGAGGCTATACCGTGGGGAATTGCCTGCGCAAAAGTACACGGAAGAAAGCTGTTTTAGGCCTGCTTTCGGGAAAAGAGCCGCAAAACCAGTTCCGGGACAAACAACAAGCCCCTGCGCTTTGGGCCTGTTTTCTGTAAAACAGGCCCAAAGCGCAGGGGCTCGCAAAAAGATGTTGTTAATAGGCTTGGGTTACATCCACAAACTCAGACCTTTTCCGGGAGATGGAGTAAAGGCCCATAAACGTGAGGAAGCCGTTCAGGATCAACACCTCAAACCCGAACTCGTAGCCCCAGAACCAATTCACGGAGTTCAAGCTGATAATGTAGGTTAAGATAGGCGCCAACACGCAGATCAAAGGCACCAGGCTGTCGCGCACGGGACGGTTGGTAAACACCCCAAATGAGTAGAGGCCCAGCAACGGTCCGTAAGTATAGCCCGCTACTTTAAACACCGCCTGCACCACGCTCTCATCGTTCACAATCTTGAAGATCACAATCACCACGGCCATGGTCACCGAGAAGCCAAGGTGCACCCAGTTCTTCAGTTTAATGCGCTGCGCCTCGGGGCGATTCTTGAAGTCAAGGAAATCCACGCAGAAAGAGGTGGTCAAAGCCGTGAGTGCCGAGTCTGCCGAAGCGTAGGTAATGGCCGTGATGCCCAGGATGAACACAATGCCCATGAAAGCCGAGAAGTAGTTCAGAGCCAGGAACGGGAACACGTTATCGCCTTTTTCAGGCAGGGTAAGGCCTTTTGACTGCGCGTACAGGTACAGCAGCGCGCCCAGGCTCAGGAACAGGATGTTCACAAACAGGATGATCAGGGTGAAGGAGAACATGTTTTTCTGCGCCTCCTTCAGGTTCTTGCAGCTCAGGTTTTTCTGCATCATGTCCTGGTCCAGACCTACCATCACAATGGAGATGAAGAACCCGGAGAAGAACTGCTTGAAAAAGTATTTGGAGTCTTTCACGTCCCAGAAAAACACCTGCGAGAACTTGCTCTCACTGATGGTGTTCACCATGCCGTTGAAAGAAAGGTTGAGGTCCTGCGAGATGGTTATGATGGTGATGCCCACGCAGATGAGCATGGCCAGGGTTTGGAAAGTATCGGTCCAGATAATGGTTTTCATCCCGCCCCGGAAGGTATATACCCAGATCAACCCGATGGTGATGATCACGGTCACCTCAAAAGGCACGCCCAGATTGTCAAAAACGGCTAGTTGCAAGACCCCGGTTACCAGGTACAGGCGCAGGGCAGCGCCCAGGGTTCTGGACAGCAGGAAGAACCCGGCGCCCGTTTTATAAGACCAATACCCGAAGCGTTGCTCCAGGTAGGTGTAGATAGACACCAGGTTAAGCCGGTAATACAAAGGCATGAGCACCAGCGCCACCACAAAATATCCCAGCATGTTACCCAGAATGAGCTGCAGGTAAGAAAACTGCGCCTTCTCTACCATGCCCGGTACCGAGATAAAGGTCACCCCGGAAAGCGAGGTTCCGATCATCCCGAAGGCCACCACGTACCACGGAGACTGGCGGTTGGCCAGGAAGAAGCTATCGGTGGATTCTCCTTTTTTACTTGTGAGAAAAGAGATGAGGATAAGGATACAGAAATAAGCGGCAATGATACCCAGGATAAGCGTTGACGACATGTGCGGGGAGGTAGGGTTTTGTGCGTTTTAGTTTTTGGTGCAAAGGCAAATATAACCAAAAAAGAATAGGGCGTAATTGAAAGAATGAGGGCAAAACCGGAGCCGAAGGACAAAAAGAAGCCTTCCCCACTTATATAGGGAAGGCTTTTGATGCAATATCTTAAAAACGGCTGGTTTTCTTAGAAGCCCCAGGGAGAGTTGAACCCGCCCGGATATCCGCCGCCGTAACCGTAGCCATAACCTGCATTGCCGCCGTTGCTGTAACGCACCCCACCCGAAACGGTGAAGTTAGGCGCTACCTGGTACTGGGCCTGAAAATGAAAGCCCTGGTTAGGCAGTCGGCCGTAAGTGAAAGGATTGCTGTTGTTCCAGCGGTTGGCCGCCGATGGGTTAAGGTCTTTCCAGACGCTGCCGCTGAGCAAAAGCCGGTCGGTCATGGCGTACGTACCGCCCACGTGTAACAAGTACTGGCGGCTGGGAGCGGAAGTCATCAACGTAGAAGTGCCCTCGCCGGTAGTGGTTCTGAAAGTAGGCCCTCCCCAGGTCTGTAGCATGGTAAGGCTGCTGAACACGTGGAACTTGGGTGATACCTGGTACTGCAACCGGGGCTCTACATAAGAAACCGACCCGAAATTACTGAACGCTGCACCCGCATTTAGGCCATAGCTCACCCGAGGAACAAACGGAGCCGATGCTTTGAGTGAATCCAGAGAAGAAGTGCGGGTGGTGACATCCTGCGCCTGAATTGGAAGCACGCCTGCCACCCAGACCAGCAAGGCAATGAAGGTATGTATGAGTTTGTTTGACATCTTGGATTTTGAATGAGCGCTGCCAGAAAGCCTGCATGACTTGGTGGGTCGCTACCCTGCTAAGATAAAGGTATTTAAGCCTCTAACGCAAGAACTCCCCTCAATAGTTTACCCTTTTCCGTTTCAAGCCTGATTTCTGAAAAGCGGGGCTGAAACAGGTAATTCTCAAACGGTGGAAAGATTGAACGGCAATGAGTCGGAAAGTGAAAGGGAAGTGGTTCTGTTTCTGTTCCTTGTTGTCCTTCAACATTATTGGTTATACTCCATTGGTTATGCCCTGATTTTTTCCTCACTCTCCTCTGTTATTGCCATCCAAATTCTCTCTCCATTGTCATCCTGAAAGGATCTTGGTTGCGAACTAGGAAGGCGTTTACCCAGGCGATATTGCAGTTCGCCCACAAGATCCTTTCAGGATGACAAATAGGAGAGGTGCAGGATGACCAGCATAAGGATGGCAAAAAAAATGCCTCTCAAAAAGGGTTGCCCTTATAACGCATAAACCTCCTTTGCAGAGAATGGGAAGCTCTGCAAAGGAGGTTTAAATCATTCAAGCTATTCTCCTTAAAGGAGGTCTAAGCATTTTATGTATTATGCTACTTGCTTTTCTTAGCCAACCAAGCTTCTCTTCGGGCTTTGGCGGCTTTGGAGACAGTTTGGTTTACTTTTTCCAGCGGTACCAGGGCCAATCCAGGATCTTGCGCCAACGTAAGCGGCACCGTTTTCTTTGTACCCTGTTGTATTACCTCCAGTTGCACCTGATCACCGGGTTGGAATTTGGTCAGGAGGCTGTCAAGGGTTTTCTCCGAGGTCAGCTTCTGGCCATTCAGGGTTAAAAGGACATCGTCGCGGTCCAGGCCTACTTTGTAGAGCGGGCTGTTAGAGAAGGTGCCCTGGGCAATGGTGGCCTGGTCGTTCTGGAACTTAAGTCCTTCCCAGCCCAGCACTGCATTTTTTGAAGCCTGTAAGGCAAATCCCATTTCGCGGGCTAAGGCTTCGTAAGGGATGGTCTCCTTGCCGGAAATGTGCCGTTTAAAGAAATCCTGGGCGAAAGCCGGGTCTTTGGTCAGATCACCCAGGGCGCGCTCCAGGTCAGGCAGGGTGTAAGGTTTCTCGGGTTTGCCGTGGCGCTGCCAGAGCAGGCGCATGTAGTCATCCAGAGACAGGTTCTTGAATCTGGTGCGCAGGGTGAAGTCCAGCCCCATGGCGATGGCGTTGCCGTAGGTGTAGTAGGAGATGTAAGTGTTGGTGCGGTTGGTAGGGTCCACGGAGCGGGAAGCATCCACAAACGGCGCCTGCTGGCTCATCTCCACCGGCGAGAAATAATCTTTTCCCGGTGACACTTTTACCGCAGTTATAGGATAGGCGGCATTCTGCAGGTAGTCGGCTTGCGGGGAGACCCCGGCCCGTTCCATGAGCAAGGTACCGTAATAGCTGGTGAAGCCCTCGGCGAGCCACAGTTCACCGCTCATGTTGGCATCCGCGAAGTTGAAAGGCTCCAGGCTCTTGGGCCGGATGCGCTCCACATTCCAGGCATGGAAAAACTCATGCGACAGGGTGCTCAGGTTGGGGTTCATGCCAGCCTCCAGCGAACGGGAACTAGTGATCACCGTAGAGTTGCGGTGCTCCATGCCATCGCCCGGGGTACCGGGCAAATAACAGGCAATGAAGGTGTATTCGCCAAAGTCAAAGGTCGGTAATTCGCCGAACACTGCCTGTGCCTCGGCCACGATGCGCTTGGCCCGGTTGGTGTATTCGTCCAGTTGCTCCTGGGTGCCGTTGTGGTGCAGGCCTATCTTTATTTTCTGGGTTCGGCCTTTCTCTTGCACGGTCCACTCGCGCCACTGCAGGTTAGCCAGCTCGGTAGGGCTGTCCATGAAATACTGAAAATCTGGGGCCGAGAAGGTGAGCGGGGCGGCTTCGCGCTTGAGCTGGGTGGCGGCGGTCCAGTTCTGGCCGGCCGGCGGCGTGAACGTCACCTGTATTGGGGCTTTCTCCAGGCCGTTGGCGTACATGAAAGTGGCCGGGGCGTTCAGGTGGGCGTGGGTGGTATTTACTCCCGCGTAAGTGCCATCCGGGTGGTCAGCGAAGAGAGTGTATTTCACCGTTACGGTGCCATCGTGGTCCGATACGTTCCACTGGTGCAGGTTGGGGCGGTTCACTTGCAAGGTCCTGCCCTGCCCATCGGTGACTTGCACGTTGTACACGTTCTTGGCAAATTCATGCAGAGCATAGCGCCCCGGCGAGGAGCGGGCCATTCTCACTTCCAACATCGGCGCGGTCACGCCTTTGAAGGTTGCAATGATGGTGGCTTCGCGGTGAACCGCGTTCTCAAAGGATACCTGGTAGTTGACGCTCTGTTGCGCCATTGCGGGAGTAGCAAACGCCAGGGCCGCGGCGGCCAAGGCAGTGAAGAGTGTTTTCTTCATGGAGGAGAATGTTTCAACCCCCAAGATACACATCAATCCTAGAATCTTCCACTCAGGGCCTATTTAGTTGTCTTGGGCAGGGGAGCCTGGCTTCTGGTAAACCTGGGCGCAGATGAAGTTTTGGAAGAAGAAGGCCTGCTGCCAGGGTTTATAGCCCAGTTTTGCGAAAAGCGCCTCAAACGGCGGCAAGCCTTTGGCCGGGATGTCACTGACTGCCCTGAAGAACCGGTACATGGCCCACAGCATGGGTTTCTGCCAGAGTCTCTGGGTAGGGGAGATGCTTAACCGGAAATCGGTGTGGAGCCAGAGGCCGGCAGGGAGCAGGGCCTGGTCCAGCCGCTGCATCATGGTAAGGGCTGTCTCGGGAGGGAAAAGGTCCAGCACGAAAGGCGTGAGCACCGCCTGGAATCTCTCCTCGGGCCGAAGGTCAGCCTCGGTGCCTAGCCGGAATTCCACCTTGTCCTGAACCGATGTTTGGGGGAATCTTTTTTTGGCCTGCTGTAGCATTCTGGCAGAGGACTCAAGGAACAGCACCTGGCTGGGTTGGCTTTGGCGCAGGAGTTCGGGTAGAATCCAGCCGCTGCCACCGCCCAGAACCAGCACCCGCCCCCCCTCCGGAATCAAGGGAAGGAAATGCGCTTGCGCCTGCTTCTGCGCTTTGCCATAGACCAGCTGCGCCAGGGCATCATACACCGGCGCGATAAAGTTGAAGTCTGGAGTTGGGCTTGGCTGCATCTGGGGAAACAAGCTGAGCTGTTATAGAGCCGCTTTCCCAAAAGTAGCCCAAAAACATATATCCGCCGGTCAGGGAAATCAGAAAGGGCAGTAAACAGGCTTAGCATTTCCTTGCCTTTTGGAGCGGTAACTGGCCACTCGTTGATAAGGACGGATGTGGGATTTTTGAACTCCAACCCTGGCCAACAAAGTTGACCTGTTTTACAGCCGTGGCAATCCAATCCTGTTTCAGGCTCAGTTATCTGAAAAAACTATGAAAACAGCTTTGGCAAAAAATGGATTCTGATAGGGCGGTATGAGCCAGAGGATACCTTACACGGCATGCTGATAGTGCCGGTCAACGGTATCGCTGAGTTTGTTGAAGATAAAGTCCTGGGCCTGGTCGCGCATCTTTTGGGCATCGCCTTTGAAAACCTGGCGGTACTCTTCCACTTTTTCTTTGAAGAGGATGGAGATGAACGTGGTCCCGATGGGTTTCTCGGCGGTCTCGGATCCGCCCTGCCCGAAGAGCCCGGTCACGGCCACGCAGACATCGGCCTTCAGGAGTTTGTAGAGACCCTGCACCATCTCGTTGGTGACCTGCTGGCTCTCGGCGGTGTAGAGCTTGAGAGTTTCGTTTTTCACGCCCAGAACCTTGTTTTTGGCCTCGGCGCTGTAGGTAACCATGCTGCCCAGAAAGACATCGGTGGTGCCGGTGGCCTCACTTAGCGCCGCTGCCAGGCTGCCGCCGGTGCAGCTTTCGGCAAAAGCCAGGGAGAGATCCTTGTCTTTCAATTTCATCATGAGCTGGGTCAGTTCTTCTGGTTTCATACGGTTTCCTGTTTGGCCTATGAGGCTTGATACTGTTTTTTGGGGCGCAGGTTGCCCAAACAGCCTAGCCAAACATGGACTTGACTGGTTACGTATTTTAAGAATCTTGCCGTTTTGGGCCTTGTTTTCTGAAAACAGCCTTTAAATGGCCGTCGCCTTGACTTGAGACTATGAAAAAAAGATTTCGGAAATTTGTGGCCAGTACCGCGTTGTTCACCGTGGAGTTGGTAGTGATCTGGACGGTGTTTATTCTATGTTTGGTGGTGTTTTTCTGGCTGGCCAAAGAAGTGCTGCCGGGCCAGGAACTTAAGTTTGACAGTAAGGCCTTCGCCTGGGCCGATGAACGGGCCAACCCTAGCCTGACCGAGTTTATCAAGGGCATTACGTTTCTGGCTTCGCGCAATTTCATCTCGGGAGCCGGGCTTATGCTCATCGGGTATTTCCTGTTTGTGAAGAAACACAAATGGTACTCTGTGAAAGTGCCGGTGATTGCGGTGGGCAGTATTTCCCTGAACCTGCTGCTCAAGTACCTGTTCAACCGCCCAAGGCCGCTGGTGCCGCACCTGGTGGAGTCTTACGGACTCAGTTTCCCCAGCGGGCACGCCATGATCAGCGCCTCCTTCTACGGCCTGCTCATTTACCTGGTCTACAAAAGCGTGGAGGAGCCTGCCTGGCGCTTTCTGCTGATCACGTTGCTCTCCTTGCTGATCTTGTTTATCGGGTTTAGCCGGGTGTACCTGCATGTGCACTACGCCACCGATGTGCTGGCCGGATTGGCCGCGGGCCTGGGTTGGGTTATTCTGGCCATTTTTCTGCTGAACCGAATGGAGAAATTCTCCAAGCGCAACCTTAACCCGGTGGTGAAAGGCGAGGGGCAGGTGGTGTCCTGAAAAATAAGTGCCTGAGCGCGTGGGCGAAATGAAAAACAGGAAAAATTTTGCGCAAAAAAGTAGGCACAGCTATTGCGGATAAAGAAAAAGTAGGTAGTTTTGTGCTCCCTAAAGCAATTAAGGGACATTGATGCGCAGGTGGCGAAATTGGTAGACGCACTGTCTTCAGGCGGCAGCGCCTTCGGGTGTGGGAGTTCGAATCTCCCCCTGCGCACAAAAGAAAAGCCTTGTAACTGAAAAGTTGCAAGGCTTTTTTGTTTTGAGGTGGATGTAAAAGTATGAGCATCTTTGTGGCTCAATGCTTCTCACCAATCCTATCAACCTTGAATTTCTTATGAAGGAATTTAAAAGGTTCTGCTGATTGACGATGACGAAATCACCACGTTCCTGGATTCACAGCTAATAAACAAATGGTATAGCCTCTCACTAGCAAAGCACTGAATAGCCTTTTGGGCACTGTAAGCAGTTGAAGCCCTACCTATTTTGTTTCCACCTTCCTTCAATATTGGTGAAAGTCTTACCACCTAAAACATCTTAAAATTTCAACGATCATCATGGCCATTTCAACGGGAAAATAGAAGGGTTCAACGTGCTTTTATGCTTTTTTTGGGTTCTTTAAAATAATTTTAGGAAAAAGTACGATAATGCTTATACTCCAAAATTGGTTAATCACTATTAACTACGAACCGGCTGAGGATATAATGTTGGCCAAGCTGCCCAGTGTAGAGGAGTTTGGTGCAAATGAACTGAAGCATGCCCTGGAGATAGTTTCTGACAATGTTCTTAACTACGTTGTGAAAAATCTGATTCTGGATTCAACGAATGTTTCAGTGGAGAAGATGGAGGATAGGGATTATAGGGCTACAATAAATGACTTTCTTTTTAAACTAACCTTGACTCGCCTTGAAAGGTTTGCCAGGCTTAACAGTTCTATTCTAAACCTGGAAACCCGAGCTATATCAGCCGTAAACGAGATTTTTCAAAAAGTAGGCTCAACTATAAGTTTCAGGGTTTTCGCGGATTTGGAATCTGCAGTAGCATGGTTGAAGGCGCCGGCACAATAGACTAGTGCCTGACTAATGGCTTTCATGCGGACAATAACATCAAAAAGCCCCATATTCCTAATTCAAAATCTACTGCCTCCCCTTTTTAAAAGTTAAGATAGCCGCCAAATCAAACGCCATACCTACGGTGAAAGCCGCCGCGAAAGCCGCCCGGGTATTCCTGACTTTCTTATTGCGTTCACTGGCTTGTTGTTGGTAGACCTGGATGGCCTGGTTGTATTCATTAGTTAGCTGTTGATAGGCCGCAGGGTTGCTTTTGGCTGCTTCTGCCAAGGCATAGCTGTATTCCAGTGTGGGATCATATGGTTTCTTGTATAAGCCCGGTGCCATCATGTAGTAACCCGCGCTGACAATATTCAAGGCCAAGCCTACTAACAAAAAGCGGTCTGCTCTTTTGGTGTAAACGTACGGGTAGGTTTCCTCTGCTGAAGAAGGCAAAGACAGGTTGATGGCAGCCCCTGCTTTAGGTCTTGTGGCAAGCGCCAAAGTGGTTTGGGCCATACCCCCAAATGAAACGGTGAGGGCTAATAAAACAAGTATAATTTTTCTCATAGTCCTTTGTTTCTTCTAAGATAGCAATCCTTTGTTAAGAACTCTCTTTCAAAGCCTTGTGAATTTCTTCCTATAGCTTAGCCCCTGGTCTGGTAAATTTATGTAGCCACCTAAGGATGGTTGCCCAGGAAGACTTAGACACGCTTTAGCCTGTGCGTCTTTTTTTGGATAAGGCAACCCTCACTGTATTTGTAAATTGTTCAGGCTTATTCCGTCCAGGTAGGCGGTGAAATCCGGTTCCTCGGTGAGCGCATTGATCTGCTCATTGCGGCCGCTGAGGCGGGAGAAATAGACCTCGGCAAAGAAGTTTTTGGTCCAGTATAGCTGTATCTCATAGTTGCCCTCGGTACGACTGGCCAGGTGGCGACCGTGCGTCAACAGATAGTCGGCGCGGCCGGCGAAATCAAGGTAGAGAAAGCCTAAGAGGTACAACATACCCCATATACGCAGTAGGCGCGGGCCCCGGATTTTAGGCGGGCCCGGCTAGGAAGAAGGCTGATGGTGTATCTATCTGGGGGCTCTCTTGCGTACAAGCGGGGAAAAGATTGACTTGCCTATGCAGGAGGAAGTGGAACAGAAAGGAAAGAAAGCAGGGACGTTTCTGGCGGTGGTAACGCTGCAGATGGTGGTGGCGTGGCTGGTGTTTGTGGGCTGCGCACTGTTGTTTTTCTGGATGGCCACTGTAGTGTTCATTGAGCAGGAGAAGGCCCTGGATCAGGCGGCTTTTGCCTTCGCCGGCGATCTCAAAGATCCCGAGACCACAGATGCCATGTACTTCATCACCTTTTTCGGGTCCAAAAATTTCCTCATCTTCGGTTCACTGGGATTGGCGTTGCTTTTCCTGGTCTTTAAGAAATGGCGATTCTATTCGCTCAAGATCATTGCCATCTCGGCCACCACTACGCTGTTCAACCAGAGCATGAAAGTCTTCTTTGACCGGCCCAGGCCTTCCAGCGCCCTTTTCCACGTGAGCGGCAACAGTTTTCCCAGCGGGCACGCCATGATTGGCGGCGCGTTCTGGGGATTGCTCGTGTACCTGGTCTGGACCAATGTGCGGCAGGTCTGGCTCAAGTGGGTTCTCAGCATCTTGTTGTCCATCTGGATTCTGCTCATCGGCTTTAGCCGGGTGTACTTCAATGTGCATTATGCCTCTGATGTGCTGGCGGGTTGGGCCGCGGGCATTTTCTGGCTCATCATCGCTATTTTCCTTCTCAATAAACTGCAGCGGAGATTTGGCCGGCAGGTAGACAAAGAGATGCAGCAGAGATAACTGAAATACTCTGTTAGAGCTCGTTTTCTAAAAACTAGCCTCTAAACCCGGTAGCAAAGCGCTGATGCTGGTGTATTTTGTCAATAAAATTGACAAATTTACGCCAGCAAACGACATCCCATACGTACAGACCCGTCTGTTAAACCAGCATTATATGATTATTACGCCCAGAGTACGTGGCTTTATCTGCCTCACCGCCCATCCTAAAGGATGCGAGCAGAATGTAGTGAACCAGATCAACTATGTGAAATCCAAGGGTTCTGTGGAAGGCCCTAAAAAAGTTTTGGTCATTGGTGCCTCCACCGGTTTCGGGCTGGCGTCCAGAATCACCAGCGCCTTCGGAGCCAACGCGGCTACCATTGGGGTGTATTTTGAGAAGCCTTCGGCCGAGGGAAAACCGGGTTCACCAGGCTGGTACAACACTGCCGCCTTTGAAAAACATGCGCATGAGGCCGGCCTTTACGCCAAAAGCATCAACGGCGATGCCTTCTCTGACGAGATCAAGGAGAAAACGCTGGACCTCATCAAAACCGATCTGGGCCAGGTAGACCTGGTGATCTATAGCCTGGCCTCTCCGCGCCGCGTGCACCCCAAAACCGGCGTTACCCACAACTCCGTGCTGAAGCCTATCGGGCAGACGTTCTCCAACAAAACCGTAGATTTCCATACCGGCAACGTGTCTGAGGTGAGCATCACACCTGCTTCTGAGGAAGATATTGAAAACACCGTGGCCGTAATGGGCGGAGAAGACTGGGCTATGTGGATGGATGCCCTGAAGGCCGCTGATCTGCTGGCACCGGGTGCTACCACCGTGGCGTACTCGTACATCGGGCCGGCTCTGACCGAGGCCGTGTACCGCAAAGGCACCATCGGGCGGGCCAAAGATCACCTGGAAGCCACCGCCTTCACCATCACCGATTCTCTTAAAGACCTGAACGGAAAAGCCTTTGTGTCTGTGAACAAGGCCTTGGTGACCCAGGCCAGCTCGGCTATTCCGGTAATTCCGCTGTACATTTCCTTGCTCTACAAAGTGATGAAAGCCAAAGGCATCCACGAGGGTACCATTGAGCAGATCCAGCGCCTGTTCCAGGACAGACTTTTCACCGGGGCAGACGTGCCGGTAGACGAGAAAGGTCGTATCCGGATTGATGATTGGGAGATGCGTGATGACGTGCAGGCCGAAGTTGCCACCCTATGGGAGCAAGCCACCACTGAAACCCTTCCTGAAATTGGCGACCTCCAAGGCTACCGCACCGACTTCTTCAACCTATTCGGGTTTGAAGTAGAAGGCGTGGAGTACGGCACCGATGTAAACGAAGTAGTGGAAGTACCTGGGCTGGTATAACCTGAAAAACAGGATGAAAAAGTAAAAGCGTAAGAAGCTTTACTTATTTTTTCTAGAAAGGACCTTGTAAATGAATTGGAGCACCTCAATTATGGAGGCCTTCTGGTTTATTTTCAAGGTCCTTTCTGATTTTTAGGCTTAAAACGGGATGATTAGTCTGTGCTTAAACCCTTCCTCGGTCTGTCCCCTGATAAACCGAAAGATGTACCCAAAATCAAAATGATATTCGTCTCCATCTTACACGCTGATTCTCCCTAGAATGCACGCATTCCGTCCCCCTTTGAAGGGGGTAGGGGGATGATAAGGCCGTCTAAGAAACCAAACTGCTTTGTTACAGAGCGTAAACGTCTAATGACACCTCAACCAAGGGCAACCACAAGGGATTGCCCCTACATTTCAGCAATGCCTTGATCAGCACGAGTAGTCAACATCCCAAACTTCAAAGGAGATGGAGATTCCATTGGAACCACCAAGCCTGCAAGGCTACTAGTAACTCAAGTGGCGAAGTGACTTCTTATCGTTTTAAGCTCTTTTCTGATTTTGAGACCTCAAACGGAAGAGTAGGTATCCAACTAGTTAACTAGTTAACTAGGACTTCAGATGGGCTAACTGCTCCTCGTACAAACGCAGGTTATCGGGGTCAAAGACGACAAACATTACTTGCTTTGGCAGGTCATGTTGCCCCAGGTAAGTTTGCACGGTTTGTACCGCTACCTCGGCGGCTTTGTCTTTGGGATAACCGTAAATGCCCGTGCTGATGTTGGGGAAAGCGATGGTTTCGAGGCGGTGTTCCCGGGCCAGTTCCAAGGAGTTGCGGTAGCAGTTGGCCAGCAAGGTGGGTTCATTTTTGTGGCCTCCGTTCCAAACCGGTCCTACGGTGTGGATGACGTACTTGGCTGGTAGCCTGCCGCCCGTGGTGATCACCGCCTCGCCGGTTTTGCAGCCACCTTGACGAGCCACAATCTTCCGGCAATCTTCCAGAATAGCAGGTCCGCCCGCCCGGTGAATGGCCCCGTCTACGCCACCGCCGCCCAGCAGACTTGAATTGGCCGCATTCACAATGGCGTCTACCTTTACTTTGGTGATGTCTCCCTGCAAAAGCTGGATGCGGTGCGTTGTAGAGTCTTGCATATGGTTTTAAGGCTGTTTTTAGAAAATCGGGCTGAGAATCAACCTGCATACACTCACTCACTCACTCACTCAGCACTTGACCTCTATCCGAAGGGCTTTGAGGCCGCTGACGCCTTGCAGGTCTTCCACCTCCAGCTGTTCTACGTTTTCGGTTAAAATGCCTTTGTTCTGCAGGTATTCAATGTACTCCAGGTACTCGTTGGCTTCGCGGGCCTGGGAGTAGACAATCGCGATTTTGCCGGGTTGGGTGAGGCGTTCCTCGGTGTCGCGCACCAGGGCTTTGTCAATGCGTTTTTTCACTATCTCGTAGCGGATGTTGTAGGCGCCGTCCACGTCAAACTTGCGCTCGTCTTGCCGGAACCTGATGGCTAACGGCTGGCTGTGGATGAGAATAAGTTGGGTAGTTTCCAGGGGCACTTTCAGCTTTGGTTTGAGGGCCTGCGTACGGCGGGCCACCTCGCAGATCACCATCAATTGCCAGAGCCGCAAGTTGCGCAGGAACATGATGTCAAAAGGCAGATTTTCCACCAGTGACTGGCCCACGTAGATGTTGAACTCCACGCCATCGGTGACGAAGCGCTCAAAGTAATGCGGGTACATCTGCTGGGCATTGAGCTCTTCCTGCTCCACGTACTCAGAAATGGTCTCGTTGATGAGCGTGAGGCTTTCCTCAAAGGCTTTCCGGCGTTTGTACAGGATGCCCAGGCTGGGGTCCATGGCCTCGCGGTAGAGGTTAATGGTTTCCATCAGCTCGGGGTGGGTGACTTCCAGGAACTGGAACATGGGCTCTACCTGGGTGCGCAGGGTCTCAAAGATGGTGATGCCGTCCTGCACCAGCACGCCCGTTTTAAGCTGGCGCAGGTGCTTGGAGACGGAGAACCGCAGCTCGTCCAGAATGGGCAGCGAATGCACCTCCACGGCTTTCCTCAGCACCGCCTCGGCCAGTTCCAGGTGTTCTACCAGGTCGCCCAGGATGGCGGTGTTACGCTCGGTGCTGGAACTGCGCACATCGGCCACGGCGTAGAGCGGGTATACATCGGGGAAAATGATGGCCTCCATCTCGGGGTTGGGTGCAATGGGCGAGGCGTTGATCTTGTCCAGCAGGTTCATGGCTGCTTCCCGGAAACGCCATTCCAGCACTGGGTGAATGGCGGTGAACTTCTCCCGGATCACGGACTGCACGCGGGCCTCAATCTCTTCTGAGTTGCGGTTCACGGCTACTGAGAACAGCGGCAGAAACTGCTCCACCTTGGCAATGGAGAAATTGTCCAGGTCACCGGGGTTAGGCGAACCCAGTTCTAGAATACCAATGGGGTCATTGCCGTAGCGCAGCAGGGCCAGCACAATATTCTTTATGCCCATGGTCAGCATCTCCTCGCGTACGCCTTCTGGCAGCTGCACGGTATTTTCCACGTTCTTGATCACCAGCGGCTCCCCCTCCCGTACCAATTCGTCATAAATGGCCTTGAAACCGGCGTAGCTGGAACTGGTGATTTCACTCTGCAGCAGAAAGCTGTGGTTGATCTTGTTCCCGAAGTTGACGAACGCGCTCTTGTTTTTATGGAAGGCCGCCACGCCCAATTGCAGGTGCGGCCGTTTGAACAGCACCCTTATTTTTTCCTGCAGTTGCTCAAACCGGTCGGGGGCCAGCATCACGTCGCGCTCCAGCAAATCGTTCTTGAGCGATGACAGTACTTCCTGGTCGGTGACGTCCAGCAGGTTCATGATGTAGAAACCGCTGATCTCAAAGTTCTGGGGCGGCAACAGCTCCATCCAGATGTCCATGTCGCGGATGTTGTCCAGCATGGTTTGGATATCTTCCTCACTGAGCTCGGGCAGGGTCTGGGTTACCGTAATGTCCAGGAATTGGGTGTTCAAGACCACGTTGTAATGGCGGTAGAGCCCCAGTTGGTAGTCTGGCACGGTATAGATCAGGAACTCCTCATGCGGCACCTGCACCTGGTAGAATTTCTCCAGAATAAGCAGGTACACCATGCGTACGCGGTTAAAGAGCATGCGGTGCTCGTCTATGTTGAGTGGACGCTTGAGTTGGTTATGGTCGTTGAGGATGATCTGCTTGAAAGGCCGGGTGTAGTAGAAGCTGGCATCGTAGCGGGGACTTACCGCGCCACTGGCCTCAGACTCATGGGTGGCAGGCGGGAAAATGGCCGTCATGAGCAGGTCAATGAGGCAATGGTGCTCATCGTTCAGCGTGGTGACATCGGTGATGGGGTCTAACAGCTCCGGTACCTCCTGCAGTTGCCGGCTTATCTCCTGGGCGCTTAGCGTAAAACTGCTCTTGCAGTCATCCTGAAACTGTTTCCAATAAGTAATAATAGGCTTTAGGCTTAAACTGGCCTTGAACGGAAAAGTAGAGACACTTATCTGATAATCGTTGGATTGCATACAGGGCTTTTAACGCAAAAACAGGAGGGCAGATACATAAAAAGCCTTTCTATTAAACAGCCTGGCTTTTCAAGGGAAAACAGACACTGAATTGGGAGTGCGGGGCCCTGTCTACCGGCTTAAACCAAACCTGTAAAGGCAACGAAAACCCAAGCCCAGAAGGGTTTTGGGGCCGAAATCTTGGAAACGGACCTAAAACCGGAAAACGTACCCGGAACAGCTGAGACCTAAAAAGAAAAGCCGATGCTTGGGCACCGGCTTTCCATAAATGGGTGATAAGAGGAAGGTTATTTAAAAGTGTCGTTGGTGTTCACCACGCGCACGTTGGTCACGTTCAGTTTGAAGTTGGCGATCTGCGCGTCTTCGTCTTTCACGGCTTGCGGCAGGCCTTCTTTCACCACGTTGGAGTAACTCATAGGCGAAGGCGTGTTGTTTTTCAAGGCATCCGCTAAGGGCTGGGCTTCGCTGTCATCCGTCACGATGGTCACAAACACGTTATCGGCGGTCCAGTACTTCTTGATGGCGCGGTTCACATCGTCCACGGTGAGTTTGGCCAGCAGGGCATCCATCTCCTCAATGTAGTCTTTGCGACCGTAGAAGTGCGAGTCCAGCAAAAAGCCCAGGCGTTTCTCAGGCGTCTGGATGTAGAGCTTGTTGTAGGAACGCAGGAACTGGCGGGTGAGCTCAAAGTTCTCTTTGCTGATGCCTTCCTTCACCATCTTGTCTACCTCGCGCAGAGCCAGGCGCAGCGCGAAATGCGCGTGCCCCACGTTGATGTTGCTGAGCTCCTTATACTGGCCTTTAAGCCCCTCGGCGGTCTGCACCGGCCTGATCCAGAGCGCATGGTAGTTAGCGGTACGCGGCACCCCGGCTACCGGCAGCATGTTGCCGCCCCCGTTCTCGTACCACTCAATGTAAGAGTAATCGCCGTAGTTCATGGAGCGGGTGCTCCGGATTTTGTCATACAGCTGCCCATAGCTTTTTCGGTGCTCACCCAGGTAAGAGTTAGCTATCATCAAAGCCGCGAAATCATCTGAGGAACGGGTGATGGTCAGCGGCGAACCGGTGAAAATGGCCGAGCCCAGCGCGCTGGGTTTGCTGATGATCTCCACTTCCACCCCGTTTGGCTTGCGAGGCTGAGCCACCTGTGGCAAGGCGGCCGGCGCCGCGGAAAGGCCTTTGAGGTCATTCTTCAACTGGCGCAGGAATTCCGGCGAGTAGCTGCCGGCAATGCCAATGGTCACGTTGCCCTGCATGAAGAAATTCCGGTAGTGGTTTTTCACGTCTTCCAGGGTAATGGCCTTTACGCCGGCGCTGGTGCCCTGCGCGGTGTGCTGGTAATTGGTGCCCCTGAACATAAGGTCTTCCAGCGCTTTCTTGCTGTAGTCCTCGTCAGAAGAAGTCCTGATGACCTGGTCCACATAGTTTTGCTGGTTAGACTTCACGCGATTGAAATCAGCGGCCTCAAAGCGGGGCGTGAGCACCAAGCCTTTCAGGATAGGGTAGAACTGCGTGAGGAAATCTTTGTGCACCGCGAAGGTGAACACGGTGGCTTCTTTGTCTACCGTGGCGCCGTAGCGAGCTGCCATGGGATAGATTTTCTCCTGGATCTGCGGGTTGGTCAGTTCCTGCGTTCCGCCCGACATAATGGTGTTGGCGGTAGCGTAGGTGAGGCCCTGCTTCCCGGCCGGGTCTGTCACGGAACCGTTGCGGAACATTAGTTTCACAATCACTTTGTCAGACTCGGGCAGGGCCAGTTCCACCACCTCAATGGGTTTGATGAACTCTAGCTTTTTCTCCGTTGGGGCGGCCTGGGCCGAGGTGTCTGATGCGGAGGTCTGCGGTTGTTTCTGGCAAGCCGATAGCGATAAAGCCAGCGGCAGTATATAGGTGAGTATCTTTTTCATTATTTCACGCCTCCTTGGTCGTTAGGGGAAATGGTGGCAATGGTGAGGCCGGTGTTTACAAAGTATTTCTTGGCCACGGCCATGATGTCCTGCGGCGTTACCTGGTCATACAGCGCGTAGATGCGGTTAATGGACTCTGGGTCGCCGTTAAGCCAGATGAAACGGGCCAGCGAATTGGCAATGGCATCTGGGCTGTCCATGCCCATGGCAAAGCTATAGCGGTTGTTAGACTTGGTGTCGGCGAGTTTCTGGGCATCTACCGGTTTGGTTTTCATCTCTTCAATGGCCTTCACAATCTCGTCTTTCACGTACTGCAAATCCTCAGCCTTCACCACCGATGCCGATACGCTGATCAGGTTGGGGTCACGGGAGAAGCTGGGGCCACCGCCCACAAAGCGCACTTTCTGCTCCTGCAGCACCAGTTTCTTGTACAGCTCAGAAGTAGGCGCGAACAGAATGCTGGTCATCAGGTCCAGGGCCGGCAACTCCTTGCTTTTGTCTGAGAAAGCCGGGCCTTTGTAGCCCAGCATGAGGTACGGCGGGAAACCAGCCTGTTTTACGTGGGCAAAACGGGTTTCTTTCTGCGGGGCCTCGGTCTCAATCTTAGGCTGGTAATTGCCGCGCTTCCAGTTCCCGAAGTATTTCTGCGCCAATCGGTTCACTTCTTCCTGCTTCACGTCGCCCACCACCACAATGGTGGCGTATTCCGGACGGTAGAACCGGTTGAAGAACACCTTGGAGTACTCGTACTGGTTGGGCATGTCCACTACGTCTTTGAAGAAGCCCATGGTGGTATGCGAGTAGGTGTGTTTCTTGAAAGCCGTGCTGTACACCAGCTCATTGAGCTGCGAGTACGGGCTAGCCGAGTTCTTGGTGTACTCGCCCTTCACGGCACCGGCCTCGGTCTTGAAGTCATGTACCGAGTATTTGAGGTTCTGAAAACGGTCGCCCTCCATCTCAAACATCTTCTCCAGCATATTGGCGTTGCCGGTCATGTGGTAGACGGTACGGTCAGTAGACGTGTTGGCGTTCGCCGATGCCCCGATGGATTTCAGGACGGCCTCGTACTCCTTAGTATTGTATTTCTCGGTGCCCCGGAACATCATGTGCTCAAAGAAGTGCGCGAACCCGGTCTTGCCCGGCTCAACTTCCTCGCGCGAGCCCGCCCGCACCACAATGTAAAAGGCCGCCAGTCCCGGGCTGTTGAACGGCACCGTGACCACGTTCAGTCCGTTGGCCAGCTTCTTCTGCTGGATAGGGTACGGCAGAATCTTGTCTCCGCTTTGGCCCTGTGCCCACACCCCGGAAACCAGCGTGCAGCAAAGCACCAAAAGAGAGAACAGCTTTGTTTTGTTCATATAAAGAATAAGGTTAATTAATGGTATGGCAACTAACGGCCAAAGAAAGTGCCAATTTACGAAAGGAACGCCATTTTAAGCCAGTTTCCTATAAATCGGCCTGAAAACGGGATCAGCTCTGACCCTGAAAGCCGGAACTCAAACCGATGGCCTTAGGGAGATTTTGGGAATGGGTCTAACCAGAGGAAACAACTGAGACGGCTCAGGTACTTGTTGGCCTAAAACTATTTCGGGGCTGATTTTTGAAAATCAGCCCCGAAACCGCATAAAGGATATTCTTGATTTAAACCAAGTCGAAAACTACTCCTGGTACAGGATAAGCATAGACACCGGCGGAACGGCTATTTTGTCCTTTACCTTGCGACCGCCCTGCAGCTGGAGGGTTTCGCCCTCGGCGGCTACGGTCCATTCTCCGTTCAGGCGGATGTCGGCGGCAGTTTCGCGGCCATTGTAATAGACCAGGATGTTCTTCCAGGAATCACCGTGCGCGTGGTCTTTAAGTTGGTAACCTACCAAACCCGGGAAAGTGGTTTTGAACTCCAGGTGCTTGTTCACCATCTGGGCAGAGGGCATCCAGAAGGCCGGGTGCGCCTTGCGCAGGGCAATGAGGTTTTTGTAGTAGGTGAAGACATCCTGATGGGCGGTTTTCCAGTCCCAGTTGATTTGGTTCACGGCATCGGGGAGGTTGTAGCTGTTGTGCTCGCCGTTTTTAGTGCGCATCAGTTCCACGCCCGCGTGCAGAAAAGCCGTTCCCTGGCTAGTGAGCACAATGGCATTGGAGAGCAGGTGCATTCTTTTGAGCTGATCCGCGGAGGCTTTAGGATTAGAGGCTTTCAGCTTGTCAAACAGGGTCAGGTTATCGTGGCAAGACACGTAGGAAACTGCCTGCCAAGGTTCACGGGCCCAAGGTGCTTTTGAGTAATTTACCTTCTTGATCTCCACCTGCGGATGCGCGATGCTGCCCACCACGCCAAACTTGATGGATTCCTCGGTGTTAGGTGCGCCGCTCACAAAGCCTTTAGATTTTTCATCGAAGACCGATCCTTTGATGGCATCCCGGATGTCATCTGAGAAGGCGGCAGTGTGCTGCAGGAGGTGCGTATTGGCTTTAAGAGCCTTGGCATTGTCGGGCAGGGGGCTTTGGCCGGCGGTCCAGCCCTCGCCGTAGATAATGATGTTGGGGTTGATCTTCTTCAGCTCGGCGGTAAGTTGGTTCATGGTCTCCAGGTCATGGATGGCCATGAGATCGAACCGGAAACCGTCCAGGTGGTATTCCCGGGCCCAGTACTTACAGGACTCTATGATGTATTTGCGCACCATAGCCCGCTCGCTGGCAGTCTCGTTTCCGCAGGCCGAGGCGTCTGAGTATTTGCCCTCGGGGGTCTGGCGGTAATAATAATCTGGGAACTCCAGGTTGAAGTTGGAGCCTTTAGTGAGGCCCGTATGGTTATAAACCACGTCCAGCACCACGCCCAACCCTTGGTCATGGAAACCCTTTACCATCTGCTTGAATTCCTTGATACGGACCTCGGCGTGGAAAGGGTCAGTAGAGTAGGAGCCCTCAGGCACGTTGTAGTTCTGCGGATCATAACCCCAGTTGAACTGCGGTTTGCTTAAGGCAGATTCATCAATGGAGCGGTGGTCAAAGGAGGGCAGCAGGTGAATGTGCGTTACCCCCAAATCCTTCATGTGGTCAATGCCGGTAGCCTGTCCTGCTTTGTTTTTGGTGCCGGGCTCTACCAGGCCCAGGAACTTACCCACATTCTTACTGCCCGAGGAAGAGTGCGTGGTGATGTCGCGCACGTGGGCTTCCCATAGAACCACTTCATTAGGCGTTTTCACGGTAGGTCCTTTGTCCTGCGCCCAACCGGCGGGGTTAGTTGAGGCTAAATCAAGCACCATGGCCCGTTGGCCGTTCACACCCACTGCCGTGGCGTAGATGCCGGGTGTCTCGTCCAGCCAGTGGCCGCCGGTTTTCACGTGGAAGGTATAGTACACACCCTTCAGGTCCCGCTTCACGGTGAGTGACCACAGGCCTTTCTCGCCTTTCACCATAGACAGTTTTTCCCGCGCCGAGCCGCCGTTGCCCTGGTTAAAGAGTTTCACCACCACTTCTTCCGCCACCGGAGACCAAAGCTTGAAGGTAGTAGCCTTCGGGGAATACGTCGTCCAGAGGTCCGCCTCTACAGGGGTAGGGTACTGGTCAAACTTATGGGACTGGGCCCAAACGCCGGAAGAACTCATCAGGTACAGGAAGATTAGGAGTGCTGAAAAAGACTTACGTCGTTTCATTGATTTAGGTGAAAAGCGGTGGAATTTGAGGTAAAATTAACAAAGCGGCCTTAAATCACCCCACCTGTAGCGTGATTTAAGGCCGCTTTGTTAAAATCAGAGGTAAAACGGAGCTGCGCGCCTACTCCGCCTTGACGCGGCGCGAAAGCAATGCCACGCTCACGCCCATGAGCGCGATAATGGCAAAGGACAGGCGCAGACTGCTCAGGCCCGCCAGCATGCCAATAAGGGGAGGACCCACCAAAAATCCGGCAAAGCCGATGGTAGACACCGCCGCCAGGGCCATGCTGGGCGCCATGGTTTTGCTTTTACCGGCCACGCCGTACACCAGCGGCACCACCGCCGATACCCCGGCTCCCACCAGCAGAAAACCAATGATAGCCGTGACCATATGCGGAAAAATCACCGAGATGGCCAGCCCAACCGCCGTAAGCGTGCCGCTGAGCTGTAGCACTTTTTTCAGGCCCAGTTTGGTGGTGAGCCAATCGGCGATGAAGCGGGTAAAGGCCATGGTGCTCATGAAAGCGGTATAGCCGGCAGCAATCCAGGCTTTCTGGGCCCCCACCACTTTCTGGAAATACACGCCGCTCCAGTCAAACATGGCGCCTTCGCAGATAAGGGAGCAGAACGCAATCAAGCCCAAACCCATGAGCGACTTGTCTGGCATGACAAATAGCGGCTGATCTGCGGGGGCGGGGGCATCTTTGGGCCAGAGGTACTGGTAGGCAATGGCCAAACCCGCAATGATCACCGCCATGATGATAAAGAAATGCTGCAGCGGCTCCACATCGGCACCGATCATGAGCGTACCAATGGCCGCGCCCACAAAACCGGCCAGGCTCCACAAACCGTGGAAAGAAGCCATGATGGATTTATTGTAAAGGCTTTCCACACCCACGGCCTGCGTATTCACCGAGATATTGGCCATGTTGCTCCCAAAGCCAAAGAGGAACAGCACCAACGTAAGATGCAGCACGCTCTGGCTCATGCCAATGAGCACCAGGGTGGAACTGTATAAAAGCAGGGCAATGGTGACCACCTTGCGGCTACCTATTTTAGACGTCAGCCAGCCCGTGAACGGCAAAGACAGCATGAGCCCTACCGGCAGCGCGAAGAGCACGGCGCCTAACTCAGCCTCGGAGAGATGCAGTTTTTGCTGGATGGAAGGTATGCGGGAACCCCAGCTGGAAAAGCACAGGCCCAGCATGAAAAACAGGGTGCCAACGGCTATTCTATGGGTTTTTCTGGAGAGGGGGAGAGAAGCGGAAGTAAGCATGAGCGAATAAAATTCGGGCAAAAATACATCTTTCTACGGGAAGGAACTAAACAAGGGCGGTTTCTGTACATGGCTATAACCATGGTTTCGCCTGTAAACCAAGCACTAGTGGCCTGTGCGCACCAGCCCGGCAGAAGGCGATTAATCCCGCAAAACAACTCCTACCTGTCTTTTTATACATTTAATGTACAAACCGCTATCAGAGGAAAAAACCTCTACGCGCCTGGAAGAAATGCTCTCTTCTACCGGAAAAATTTTCCTGCAGATTGATCTTCAGCCCCAAGGACCATGGATCTATAACAACTGGATTGGGTACCCCACCCATGACAACGTGGCCAAAGGGGCCTTCAAATATTTAGACTGGATGCAGGCCAAAGGCTGCTCCGCCGTACTAAACGATAACCGGAACCTGGTAGGCCGTTGGGATGGGTCAATGGATTGGCTGGAGCAGAACTGGATTCCTTATGCCGTAAAATCCGGCCTGAAATACTGGGCCCACCTGGATAACCTCAGCACTTTCTCGGCGCAGTCTGCAGATCAGCTGCAGGCCCGCATCAAAGGCAAATTTGAAGTAAAACTCTTTGAAGACCGTGCCGCCGCCGAGGCCTGGCTTACCCAATGCCTGAAAAAGAGCCGATAAGGCACCGTTAAGCTTAATTTTCGCTTATCTGGGAACCCAGGTACTGACCTGGTGCGGAGAGGCAGAATTTCCATTTTAAGGTCCTTTTAAAAAATCATGCTTAAAAAGACAAGGCATTCACCAGGCTTTTGCGCTCCATTTCATTAAATGGCCATAAAACAGGCTGAATAAAAAGAGAATCCGGATTCCTTCTGATGTGCTCAGGAAGAATCCGGATTCTCTTTTTTTGATGGTATTGCAGGTGTTTCAGGGCTTTTTGGCTTAAACAGGCCTGAAACGCTTATTTGCCCGTGCCTTTAATGATGGTGAGCATGTTCATTTCAAGGGTAGGGTAGGCGGTCTCCACAATGCGACCCAGTTCTTTGCCCTCGCGGTACAGAATAAAAGTGGGCACGGCCGTGATATTGTCCAGTTTCTCCTCACCATTGGGGCCGGTTTTGTCTTCGCGCAGGCTTATCAGGTGCAGGCGGGAATGCGGGAAATGGGCTTGATCCAGTAGCTTGTAGAAGCGGGGCACATCGCGCTGGCTGTCCTCACACCAGCTGCCCATATAGGCTTTCACGGTGATGTTCTCCAGCAAAGGCGCCAGTTCTTCCATGATCTTCTGGTTGGGCGTATAGCGCTGGTAGGCCGGGTGGAACCAGGTGCTGTAAGGCGCATTCTCAAAAGCAGCGCGGTCCACGGCCCCAATAAGGATGTTCTCGTTGCCAGCTTTGTTTTTCTCCTCCCGGTTCTTGTTCGCGTCCAGGCCCGTTTGCCCGGCGGCAGAGTACCCAGACTGTTCAACGGAAGAATTAGCGGCAGGGCGGGAGCAAGCAACAACCCCCAGGGCCAGGAAAGGAACAAAACACAAACGGAAATGCATCTGCAAAGTATTTTAAAGAAGTTAAGACACGGGGATGATGGAGAAACGAATTTTCCTCCGCAAAAGATATCCTCTGGCCAGATTCTGTTTTAGACAGTCTCCAGCGCTCTTGGTGCCTCCAGGTCCACGAACTCACCTTCCCAGCGGGCGATGACAGCGGTGGCCAGACAGTTCCCGATCACGTTTACCGAGGTCCGGGCCATGTCCATGAGTTCGTCAATGCCCAGGATGATGAAGATAGGCTCTACCGGCAGGTTGAAAGACGCTGCTGTACCCAAAAGAATCACCAAAGAGGCACGCGGCACCCCAGCAATCCCTTTACTCGTCAACATCAGGGTGAAAACCATCAACAACTGCTGCTCCCAAGGCATCTCAATACCGGCGGCCTGCGCCACGAAGATAGACGCCAGTGACAGGTACAGGGTAGAACCGTCCAGGTTGAAGCTGTAGCCCATGGGCATCACAAACGCCACAATCTTGCGCGGTACGCCAATAGATTCCATTGCTTCCATGGCGCGCGGCAGAGCGGCCTCAGAACTGGTGGTAGCGAAGGCAATGGACACCGGCTCAGCGATGGCCTGCACAAACATTTTCACCGGAATTCTAAAGATCAACGCTACAGGCAGTAATACTAAAAGCAGGAACGCGATGAGCGCCACGTACAGCGTAGCCAGCAGTTTGAAGAGGTTCACCAGAATCCCGAAGCCCATGTGGCCCACGGTGTAGGCGATGGCAGCACCCACCGCAATAGGCGCGAAGAACATGATGATGTTGGTGAACTTGAACATGGTCTCCGCGAGGCTCTCGGTTACTTCCAGCAACGGGCGGCGCTTACGCTCATTCAGCATAGCCAGAGCAATCCCGAAGAGCACGCTGAACACCACAATCTGCAATACCTGCCCCTCGGCCACCGATTTGGCGATGTTCTCCGGGAAGATGTGCAGAATGATGTCTTGCCAGGTCTGGGCGGGCGGCGCGGTGATCTCGCTGCTGGTCTGGCCTTTTAGCTGGATACCATCGCCGGCGCGGCTCAGGTTAATAGCGGCCAACCCAATGAAAAGGGCAATGGTGGTCACAATCTCAAAGTAGACCAGGGCCTTCACGCCCATCTTGCCCACCTGTTTCAGGTTAGAGTGACCGGCAATGCCCACCACCAGCGTAGCGAAAATGAGCGGCGCGATGATGGTTTTCACCATCTTCAGGAAAATCTTGCTTAAAACATTCAGGCCCTGTGCGAAATCAGGGAAAGAGTAGCCTATCTCAGCGCCTACCACCATGCTCACCAGAATCCAGGTAGTGAGGGATTTCTTCTGGCGGGCAAACAGCAGGAGCACTGCAATACCCACCCAGCGGATACCGGTCAGGGCTACTTCGGGGAGAGAGAGAAGGCCGTAGTTCTGGCACAACGTGAGCACAACAGCCACCGTGAGAATCACAAAAGCCGAGATGGCGAGCGTGGATTTTTTCATAAATGAATTAAGCTCCCTTCCTTCAGGAAAAAGGAAGAGCGGAGGTTTTGGTTTAGTTTGTTCGCCGGCTCAAAAGAGGCGGCTAAGGTCTTGGAACCTACAAATATACTTTTTTCTTCCGGTTCCTAAAGAGGCAAGGCGTTCTGGGGCCGTTTTTGAAAGATGCGGGCAAAAGCACGAATTTTATTGGCCTTTGCGTCTTTTTTACTACACTTGAGGCTTGCAACCCCTACTATTTACTATGCTACTTTGGAATTTGGAGGCTCGGGACCTCACCTTGCGCTATACCTGGAAAATCTCCCGCAATGCCTCAGATGTGAAAACTAATCTGTTTGTGACCGTTGGTGACGAGAGATTTCAGGGAAGGGGAGAAGCCGCCCCCAACACCCGCTACGGCGAAACTCCCGCACTGCTGCAGGAGCAGTTTCAGACCCTGCAGGCCAACGGCCTGTCCCACGTAGGTTCAGTGGAAGAACTGCAGCACCTCATGAGCCTGCACCCAGTGCTGCCGGCGCTCAGGTTTGCCATAGAATCAGCTTTTATTCACTACCTCTGCCGGAAAAACGGTCAGACGGTGACTGAGTTTTTAGGCGTACAACCCGTGGCCTCAGCCCCTACGGCGTATTCCTACCCCATTATGGATCCCGGTAAGATCGCGGACTTCACCAAAGAGCACGGCCTGCACCGGTTTGAGTACCTCAAAGTGAAAGTAAACCAGGAAAGTGGCCTTGACATGCTTTCTGAGGTGACCAAAGCCACAAACCAAGGCCTGATCATTGACGCCAACGAGGCCTGGCAGGACCCAGATTCCCTTATGCGCTTCTTTGAGGGGCTGAAAAGATACCCCGTGCTCATGATTGAGCAGCCAATGCCTTCAGACCTGCAGGACGAGTACCTGTACCTGAAGAAACGCTCGCCCTATGACCTCTTCGCTGATGAATCCGTCACCGACCACGCCGACTGGGAACTGCTGCAGCAACAGTTCCATGGGGTGAACATGAAACTCATGAAAGCCGGCGGTTACCTCAACGGACTGGCTATTCTGCAAAAGACCAGAAGCCTGGGCCTGAAAACCATGATAGGGTGCATGATGGAAACGTCCATGGCCATCTGGTCGGCGCTGCAACTGGCCCACGGCGTGCACCTGCTGGATCTGGACGGCATGCTGGTGGTGAAAGATGAGCCATTCAAACTGGTAAAAGAAGAAGCCGGCCGCCTGTACCCCGTGGAACAGCCATAATTCTGAAAAATTGATTTAAGGCTGATTTCTGGAAAACGCCAT
The DNA here is from genome assembly GCF_017916365.1 of Rufibacter roseolus. Taxonomy (GTDB): domain Bacteria; phylum Bacteroidota; class Bacteroidia; order Cytophagales; family Hymenobacteraceae; genus Nibribacter; species Nibribacter roseolus. The sequence goes on along the minus strand of NZ_JAFMSU010000003.1, from coordinate 776,424 downwards.
ATAAACAAAACGCCTCCCAGATCATTGGGAGGCGTTCTGTTTTTACGTGAGAGAAGCGGCTACTTCTTTTTCTTTTCTTCGGTGGCCAGTTGGCCTTGGAGTTTGGCTAAGTCGGCGTCCAGTTTCTTCAGCTCAGTTTGGCTGGGCTTGTTCTGGACGGTTTTCTGCAGGAGCTCGCCCTTTTGCTGTAACACCCGCTGTTTTTCCTGTAGAAGCCTGAGGCGGTCGTTCATCTGTTGGGCCTGCAGCAGCTGTTTGCCTATGCCGGTGGTATCGCCGGTGATGGTGGTGCTCCTGTGCGTGATCACGGTGGTACGGTGTATGTTGCCTTTGAGGTCTACATGGTCACCTTCATTCAACTGGATGGCCTCTCCACCCGATGCCGTCAGGGCGCCGTTGGGTTGCAGGGTGGCACCGTTGGTGAAAGTCCGGGCCTTGGTCAAGGGGGTGAATTGCTGGCCGTTTATTTCCATCATCTTGCCGTTGCGCATGATAATGCCTTGCCGCAAAGGGGCAACGCTGGTAGTGGTGGTGCGGCCGCGCTCACTTTTTCCAATAGAGGCATTCTGGGCCTGAACCATTTCCGGGGCAAGGGTAATGCCCAGAAAAAGGCCACCGGCTAAAAGGTAACGTTGGATCATAGAGGTCAATAGTGGTTTTGAGTATTTATACGATGATTTCTCTAAAACAGCCCGAAAACGGGGCTAGCTTAGGCATTGGCGCTTTTCCGGCGCTCCTGCCAGTACTGGAAGATACCTGGAAGGATAGACAGCAGGATAATGACCGGAATAGCGTAGTGCAGATAGTCTTTCAGCTGCGGAAACTGCTGGCCCAGGTAATAACTGGCCAATACCAGGGAGCAGATCCAGAGGGCGGTGCCCAAGCTGCTCAGGAGCAGGAACCTGCCCATTTCCATGCCGGTAACCCCAGCCAGCAGTGGGTTGAAGGTGCGCACCACCGGCACAAACTTGCCTAGCACAATGGCCATTTTGCCTTTATCACGGTAGAACTTCTCAGCGCGCTCCAGGTTCTTGCGCTTGAAATACCAGGTGTCCTGCTTCCGGTAGAGTTTTTTGCCCATGCGGCGGCCTATGGTAAAGCCCAGCAAATCGCCGGCAATGCCTGCCGCGGTCATGCTGACCAGCAGTACGGCCAGCGGCACGGTGAGCACATCGGCGCCCGCCAATAATCCGGTGGCCAGCAAAAGGGAATCGCCCCCGGGAATGACCAGCCCAATGAGCAGCCCGGTTTCCAGGAACACGATGGCCAGTATAAGGGTGAGGCCGCCGTACCGGATCATGTTCTCGGGGCTGGAGAACAGATCTGCCCAGGAAACCAAAAAAATGTCTGCCATGCGGTTAATAGAGATAGATTCACGGGAAATACGCACGATGGATGCCGGATGTTGGTAGTATCTTTGCGCCCGCCGCAGAAAAAGCCCCGCTAAGTTGCTGATTTTGCGGTAGGAACATATATTTGAGTATCGCCTGAAGACTGGAGGTTAAGATGAAAATAGAAGAAGAAATAAAGCAGAGTGTTTTCAAGGACGTTTACCAGAAAGCGTACATCAACGTGGTGTACACTTCTAACTGGTTGGAGCAAAGGCAGTCGGCTATGTTCAAGTCTTACGGGGTCACGCTGCCGCAGTACAATGTGCTGCGCATCCTGCGGGGGCAGTTTCCCAAGCCGGCCACGGTGAACCTGCTCATAGATCGCATGCTGGACAAAACCTCCAACGCCTCGCGCATTGTAGACAAACTGGAAGCCAAGGAACTGGTTACCCGTGAGCAGTGCCCCACTGACCGCCGCACCGTGGACATCCTCATCACCCAGAAAGGACTGGATCTGCTCACCGAGATGGATGGCCTGGGCAACGCGGGTTTCACCGGCCTTAACAACCTGACTGAGGAAGAAGCCGAGGTTTTAAATAATCTCCTGGATAAAGTCAGAAGCTGAAATTTTTATACCTTATACCCTTAAAAGCATTTTCTACTAAACCACTTACCAGTTATCTCCATGAAAAAAGTTTTACTCTCTGTTATGGTAGCGGCCGCTGTAGGGGTTTCTGCCTTTAAAATGGTGGCACCAGGCACGCCTGGCAAGGCAAAACCCGCTGCAACCGTGGTGGCGCCCGCCGTTCAGAACTACAAAGTAGTCCCCGCTGAAAGCAAAATCACCTGGGTTGGCCGCAAGGTAACCGGCGAGCACACCGGCAACATCACGCTGGCCAGCGGTACCATTCTCCTGGAGAAAGCGAACCTGCGCGGCGGAACCTTCATCATGGACATGACCTCCATCACCAATACTGACCTGCAGGGCGGCTCAAACAAAAGACTCGTAGACCACCTTAAGTCTGATGATTTCTTCTCAGTGGAGAAAAACCCTACGGCCAAGTTCGCCATCACCAACCTGACACCTAAGCAGAATGCCAAAGGCGATGCTGCCAACTACACCATCACCGGCGATCTTACCATCAAAGGCATCACAAACCAGATCTCCTTCCCGGCGCTGGTAACCGTGAAAAAAGGCGTGGCCACCGCTAAAGCCAACCTCAAATTTGACCGTACCAAGTGGGATATCAAATTCCGCTCCGGCAACTTCTTTGAGAACCTGGGCGACAAAGCCATCATGGATGATGTGGAACTGAACATTGAGCTGGTAGCCAGACAAGAGGCAGTAGCCAAGAAATAAGCAGACCAAAACATACTAAAAGCGGCTAGGATCTTCCTGTAAGGTCCTAGCCGCTTTTTTGTGCCCTTTTTTTCAAAATATGCTTGAACCTGAAGAATGGCAGCACTGCCCAAAAGCAAGTATCCCGAAAATCGGTTTTCCGGTTAATAGTTGATGTTTCCCCTCCTGGGAGGGTCAGAGGTGGGTTCCCTCTTTGAGCCCATTTCAATAAAATCAACCCGAAAACGAAAACCCGGAAGCTTAGCCTTCAGGGCCATGCTTCCGGGTTTTGGTAATTGGGGCAAAAAACTGGTTATGTCAAAGGGTGTTCTTTACCAAAGACCGGTTATAGTCAGGTTCCCAGTCATTGATGGGCAGGCAGATGCCTGGTGGGAGGTCCAGATCGGGTAAACCATCATTGATTGGTTCGCCCCCGTCATCATCGTTGTCATCTTGCGGCGGTACGCTCATTCTTTTACGTGGGGCCAGCGCCAAAAAGGCAATCAGGGCAAACATGGCCAAAGAGTATACGATCATCATAAAATCCGATGAGTTAAAAGTCTCACATCACATCCACAGCCTAGTAGGCGACTCTTTTTTGTTCAACGTATGGGGGCCTTGCTATGTTGACCGCATCGGCAAAAAAATATTTGAAGTTATGCCGGTCCTAATTGGTTTTCCAGGAAGGCGGGCGTAGCTTTGCCTCAGTTTAGGGGTGCCTTAATATAACGGGCTGAGATCATACCCATTGAACCTGATCCGGGTAATGCCGGCGAAGGGAAAAACAAGGGAACAAAACAGAGTGGGAGCACCGGCCCCTGGTGGCTCCTGGTTGTTTTATCTATTTTTTCAATTTTCACATGAAAAAAGCTTTAGCCCTGCTCTTGGGCTGCCTGCTGCCTTGGTTTGCCATGGCACAGAACACTTTGTCTGGCCGCGTAGTAGATGCTGCCACCCAGGCTCCGCTTACCGGTAGCACCGTCACATTGGGTACCGGCAACCGCGCCACCCTCACAGATGCCTCCGGCCGATTCAACTTCTCCAACCTGCCCGCCGGCGATTACAACCTGCAGATCAGCTACCTGGGCTACGCCAGTGCCACCCAGGCAGTCACCGTACCCGCGTCCCAGCCGCTGGACTTCAGCCTTACCCGCACCAGCGTGGCTACCAAAGAAGTACTGGTGACTGCCACCCGCGCCAATGAGAAAACCGGAACCACCTACACCAACGTGGGCAAACAGGAACTAGAGAGCCGCAATTTTGGGCAGGATCTGCCTTATCTGCTGGAAAACACGCCTTCGCTGGTGACCAACTCAGATGCCGGCGCCGGCGTGGGCTACACCAGCATGCGCATCAGGGGCTCAGACATCACCCGCATCAACGTGACGGTGAACGGTATTCCGGTGAATGATGCCGAAAGCCACGGCGTTTTCTTCGTGAACATGCCAGATTTCGCCTCTTCTCTGCAGGATGTGCAGATTCAGCGCGGCGTGGGTACCTCGTCTAACGGACCGGGAGCCTTCGGCGCCAGCCTGAACCTTCAGACCCAGGATGCCAGCCCCGAAGCCTACGCCCGCACCGACAACGCCTATGGTTCTTACAACACCTGGAAAAACAACGTGCAGTTTGGAACCGGCCTGCTGGGCGGCAAATTCGCCGTGGACGGGCGCTTATCAAGAATCACCTCAGATGGCTACATTGACCGGGCTTCCTCTAACCTGAAGTCCTTCTACCTGTCTGGGGGCTACTATGGAGCCAAGGACTTGCTTAAACTGGTGGTGTTTGGCGGCCATGAAGTCACCTACCAGGCCTGGAACGGGGTAGACGAGGAGACCCTGAAAACTGACCGCACCTTCAACTCCGCCGGTACCGATTACGGCAGCACCGATATCCCGTATGACAACGAGGTAGACGACTACCAGCAGTACCATTACCAACTACACTACGCCCACGAGTTCAGCCGGGCCCTTACCCTGAACGCTGCCCTGCACTATACCCGTGGCTTCGGGTTCTATGAGCAGTTCAAGGTGAACGAACGCCTCACCAACTACAACATTCCGCCGGTGACGGCAGGTGGAGTAGCTATCACTCGCACCGACCTAGTAAGCCGCAAATGGTTGGACAACGATTTCTACGGCAGCACTTTCTCCTTGCAGTACAACGGGCAGGGCAAACTCTCGGCGGTGCTGGGCGGAGGTTGGAACCGCTATACCGGAGACCACTTCGGGGAAGTGATCTGGGCGCAGTACGCTTCCACCATCCGGCCACGCCACCGCTACTATGAGGGCGATGCCCAGAAAACTGATTTCAACGTGTATGGCAAGGCCACGCTCCAAGCCACCGAGAAACTCAGCCTCTTCGGGGATCTGCAGCTCCGCAGAGTAGATTACAAGGTGAACGGCATTGATGATGACCAGCGCGACGTCACCACCCGTGCCGATTACCGGTTCTTCAACCCCAAAGCGGGCATCACTTACGCCTTTTCAGACCAGAACAGCCTGTATGCCTCGGTAGCGGTAGGTCACCGTGAGCCCACCCGCTCAGACTTTGTGGACCGTCCGGCCAACGATAGAGCCAAGGCAGAGCGCATGATCGACTACGAGGCCGGTTACCGCCTGAACTACCCCCTGGGAGAGCTGAACGGCCTGCCGCTGCGCTTTACCACCGATCTTACCTACTTCTACATGGACTATAAAGACCAGTTGGTGCTGACCGGTCAGGTGAACAACGTAGGAACGGCGCTCAGAACGAACATTCCGGAAAGCTATCGCACCGGTGCAGAGTTGGCCGCCGGCGTGGGTCTGGGTGATTTGGCCCGTCTGTCTACCAACTTCTCCCTGAGCCGCAACCGCATCAAGCAGTTCACCGAGACCCTGCCCATTGACTACAACCCCGAGGATGTGGTGGTAAATCAGTATGACGAGACCACCATCGCCTACTCGCCCAGTTTTGTGACTTCCACCCAGCTGGAGGTGCAGCCTTTGACTGGCCTTCGGTTCGCATTTCAGTTCAAGACCGTGAGTGAGCAGTTCCTGGACAACACCGCCAGCCAGAACCGCCGCATCCGTCCTTACGAAGTAGGCGATGCCCGCGTGTTCTACCGTTTCAGACCGGTGAACTGGATGAAAGAAGTGGAACTGGGCCTATTGGTGAACAACGTCTTCAACGAAGAGTATGAAGCCAATGGCTACACCTTCACCGAGCTGTACGCCGGAGACACCAACCGTTATGACTATAACTACTATTTCCCGCAGGCACCCCGCAACTTCATGGCCCAGATCAGCCTGCGCTTCTAAGCCCTTTTCATAAAAATCGACCTAAAATTGAAATTGGTCTAAGTTAGGTTTTCACCTTTACCTGAAACAAAAATCGCCGGAGTTGCACATCAGATGCAACTTCGGCGATTTTTTTTGGGTCCATGCCCTACAAACGGTCACTCATCAAACCCATAACTAAACCCCAATACCTCAATATCTATGAAAAAGCTTTTCCCATTACTACTTCTTGCGGCACTCTTCTGTGTTGTTTCTCAGGCTGCGGCGCAGCGCAGAACGGACGCTGACTGGCTGCAACTGATTAAGAAAGACTACCGGCAGTTTGCCCGGGAATTCACCGCCGATTCACCCACCGATTTTGCCAAGACCCAGAAAGTGGTGCATTGGCTGGTGCAGCATTTTGAGTGGGAAGCCACTGATTACCAGAAACGCACGGTGGAACAGATCATCGCCCGGGGCGGAGGGAACTGCGCTGAATTAGCCTCCATCACTAAAGCCATGCTGAAAGAACTGCAGGTGCAGCAGCGCACGGTACAGGAAATCAACCTCCACAAGGAAAGTGAGCAACGGCAGGAGAATGCCCGGCAGTTGGTGAAGGAAAAAGGAAACAAAGGATCAGTCTTCGGTCGGCAGCACAATGACCATGTCTGGTTGGAAGTGTACGATGTCGCCACCAAACAGTGGCAACCGGTAGATCCCTCGCTGGGCCTTGTGGGGCTGCAGGATTGGCTCAAGAGCCGCGTCCTTTTTGAGGAACGGCAGCTGCTGGACCCCACCGGCCATGACATGATTGTGCCCATGGCCATCTTTGTGTTGGGCCCTGGCGGAGAGCTGCTGGAAGACCGTACCCAGCACTACCTGGTGCAGGCCTTCAATCAATACTACGGCCAGCGGCTGCAAACTTTACCGGACTGGGCAGCCTGGCAATCTAGCCTTGCTACCCTGGGCCCGAAGTGCTACCAGGCGTTTACCGGGAAGACCAACTTGCACCAGTACGGTCAGGAGATTGCCCAATTAGGGCAAGTCTATCAAAAGCTGAAAGTCAGCTATAACTCCGCGAAGTAGGTGGCCGGGGTTTGTTTCTGCCCTGATTTCCTGAAAAGAGCCCTAAAACGAAGAGCCAAACCAGCGGCGTGAAAGGTTTTGCTAACAAGTGTTGGCAGAGGTGCGGTTTCTTGCTAAGTTTGGAAACAGACATCGAAGTTAACCCCAAAAACTATGGCTTCAGACAACTCCGGCGCCCCAGACTATTTCAACGTAGACGACCTGCTCACCGATGAGCACAAGCTTATCCGGCAGACCATGCGCGACTTCGTGAAGCGCGAAATCTCCCCCAACATTGAGAAATGGGCGCAGGACGCGCACTTCCCGTCTGAGATTGTGCCCAAGTTCGGTGAGATAGGAGCCTTCGGGCCAACCATCCCCACGGAGTACGGCGGCGGCGGGCTGGACTACATCAGTTACGGCATCATCATGCAGGAGATTGAGCGTGGCGACTCCGGAATGCGGTCCACGGCCTCGGTGCAGGGTTCTTTAGTCATGTACCCCATCTACGCCTACGGTTCTGAGGAGCAGCGCCGGAAATACCTGCCCAAGCTGGCCTCCGGTGAGTGGCTGGGCTGTTTCGGGTTAACAGAGCCAGATTTTGGGTCTAACCCGGGCGGTATGGTCACCAACATCAAAGACATGGGCGACCATTACCTGCTCAACGGCGCCAAGCTCTGGATTTCCAACTCCCCCGAGAGTCAGGTTGCCGTGGTGTGGGCCAAAAACGAGCAGGGCCGCATCAAAGGCCTCATTGTGGAGCGCGGCATGGAAGGTTTCACCACCCCCGAGATCCACAACAAATGGAGTCTGCGTGCCTCTACCACCGGTGAGCTGGTGTTTGATAACGTGAAAGTGCCCAAAGAGAATCTGCTGCCCAACATAGACGGTCTCAAAGGTCCGCTGGGCTGTCTGGACTCTGCCCGCTACGGTATCTCTTGGGGTGCCATCGGAGCCGCCATTGACTGCTATGAAAGCGCCTTGAACTATGCTAAGCAGCGCATCCAGTTTGATAAACCCATCGCCTCTTTCCAACTCATACAGAAGAAACTGGCCGAGATGGTGACGGAGATCACCAAAGCCCAACTCATGGTGTGGCGCCTGGGCGTACTCAAAAACGAAGGTAAAGCTACCACCCAACAGATTTCCATGGCCAAGCGCAACAGCGTAGACATGGCCCTGCACGTAGCCCGCGAGGCGCGCCAGATACATGGTGGTATGGGCATCACCGGCGAGTACCCCATCATGCGCCACATGATGAACCTTGAAAGCGTGATCACCTACGAGGGTACCCATGACATCCACCTGCTAATTACTGGCGCAGACATCACCGGTATTCAGGCTTTCAAATAGGCTTTAGTAGAGAGAAAAAATGGAAGAAAGTCAGAAAGACGCCTACTTTGGATTTGAGGATTTAGTAGATACCAAAAGCTTAGAAGAAGTAAAAGGCAGAAGGCGGGATGTGTTGCCCTGGTGGATGAAGATCTTTACTTGGATTTTCCTGTTATCTGGATTTCTGATCCCCATTGGATTAGTACTGGGCTTATTGGGATATAGTTTTTCGGTCTCTCTATACGGTTTTGGGCCCACTGATCCGTTTTCACTTCTAGGTCTCTCCCTGATGATCTTGTATTTGTTTAAAGGTGTTTCTGCTTACGGCTTATGGACGGAGAAGCATTGGGCTATTAGGCTAGGAATGGTTGATGCAAGTATCGGCTTAGCGGCCAGTATTGCAGCTATGTTTGTGCTTCCATTAGTGGATAGATCAGAGGGACTTATTCTTAACTTTAAACTAAATCCGCTCTTATTGGGTCTATATCTGTGGAAGCTCCAAAAAATAAAGCCCTATTGGGAAGCAGACCTCAGATAGGTTGAGGAGCAAAGCCATGCTAATGTGTTGGTTTCATCTATTAACAAACCAGCATTAAAAATCTTAGAGAAGGTAGTTGCGGGAACGTGGCTGCCTTTTCTGTTTTTAGTCTAAATATGAGAAAGTAAGGAAGAAACGTTTTTGCTAAAATAATTAGATTAGTTGATTGGGCTTGGTAAAAATAGTAGCAAAAAGATGGCTTTTTACACCAACAATGGAGCGTTTTTAGGCAGATAGCTGTTATCTTTACATCTGAATCTTTGCTTAGACTGCTAAGAGATTTTACACATGAGAGAAGACTATTTAAGCGGCTCTGCCGATAACTTTTCGCCCGCCGAGAAGGAGTTTGACAAGGCCCTCCGGCCTCTGGATTTCAGCGACTTTACCGGCCAGGCCAAGGTGGTGGAGAACCTGAAAGTATTTGTGGGGGCTGCCATCATGCGGGGCGAGGCACTAGACCACGTGCTGCTGCACGGACCTCCCGGCCTGGGTAAAACCACGCTGTCGCACATCATCGCCAACTCCCTGGGTTCCAATATCAAGATCACGTCTGGTCCGGTGCTGGATAAGCCTAGTGACCTGGCAGGCTTGCTCACGAATCTGGAGCGCAACGATGTGCTGTTCATTGACGAGATTCACCGCCTTAACCCCATTGTGGAGGAGTACCTGTACTCAGCCATGGAGGACTATAAGATAGATATCATGCTGGACTCGGGTCCTAATGCCCGTTCCGTGCAGATTTCTTTGAATCCGTTTACCTTGATTGGCGCTACCACGCGTTCTGGTCTTTTGACGTCGCCGTTGCGGGCCCGTTTCGGGATCAACTCTCGCCTGGAGTACTATGACTCTAAGCTGTTGACTTCTATTGTGCAGCGCTCTGCTGAGATCCTGGGTTCGCCTATCTATGAGGATGCTGCCTTTGAGATTGCCCGCCGTAGCCGGGGTACACCGCGTATCGCTAACAACCTGCTGCGCCGTACCCGCGATTTTGCCCAGATCAAGGGAGATGGTACCATTACGGTGGAGATTGCACAGTTTGCCCTGAACGCCCTGGACGTGGACCACAATGGTCTGGACGAGATGGACAAACGTATCCTGAGCACCATCATTGACAAGTTCAAAGGTGGTCCGGTGGGTCTTTCCACTATTGCCACGGCCTGCGGCGAAGAAGCCGAGACCATTGAAGAAGTGTACGAGCCATTCCTGATCCAGGAAGGTTACATCAAGCGCACCAGCCGGGGCCGCGAAGCCACCGAGGCCGCGTACCGTCACCTGGGCAAAATTCCGCCTAACCACGTACGCAGCGGTACCTTGTTTGACAACGCTGAGTAGCCGTTATTAGGCTATTTAGGTGATAACAGGCTAGAAACGGAAGACACTACTCGTAGGAGCTGCGCTCACTATGAGGTAATAGTACTTGAAAATGTATGTGCAAACCTCACAGGTTTTAAAAACCTGTGAGGTTTTTTGTTTCTCCTGCCTGTCTCTATTCTGTTTTCTTGATCTCGGCAATCAACTCCACTTCCAAGACCACATTGGGCTCCAGCAAGCGAACTACCTGTACCCAGGTGGCGGCTGGGGTGTGGGTGCCGTAGTAATTCTTCCGGACCAGGTGGTGCTTAGAGGTTTCCTCCATGTTGGTGGTGTAGAGGTTCTCTTTGACCACATGGGTAAAATCGAGGTTATACTGCTTCAGAGTGGCTTGCAGGGTGCGGTACACCTGATCAATGGCTTTGTCCATGGGGCCGCTTGCCACGGTGCCGGAGATATACAGGAGATTGCCGCTGCGGTAGGCTTGGGCGTAATTCCATTCCTGGTTAGGACGGTACAGTTTTGGCGTAGCCCCGGTTTGTTCCTGGGCTTGTGACGTGTACGCCAGCAAAATAAGAAGGAGGGTAAAGATTGATTTGGTCATAGTGCAGGCAAAAGGTTTTCATACTGACAGCCGAAACCAAAAACATCCCTACTCGCCTGTTTAGGAAGGGGCCATCTGCTAGGGAGGAAAGCCACTTGGAAGGAAACCTCAGGGTTTATCCTCCGCAACGGAGTGGAAGGATTTGTCTGCCAACCAGGAGGTGTTTTGCGCCTATTTTCCCAGAAACGCACCCTTAACGCAGAAAAACGATGTAAGTGAAATTCTTTTCCCCCAATTTTGTTCTGTCCTAACAGCTTACCCCAACACCCATGTTCAATCTTGCCCCAAAGCATACCCTACTCATCAAGCAGAAAGCCCAGGAACTGGGTTTTATGTACTGTGGTGTGTCTAAGGCTGATTTTTTGGAGGAGGAGGCGCCCCGGCTGGAGAATTGGCTCAACCAGAACATGCACGGCCAGATGCACTACATGGCCAACCATTTTGAAAAGCGTCTGGACCCGCGCTTATTGGTGGAGGGTGCCAAATCGGTGGTGAGCCTCCTGCTGAATTATTACCCTGAGGAAACCCAGTCTCAGGAAACATTCCAGATTTCCAAGTACGCCTACGGCCAGGATTACCACTTCGTGATCAAAGACAAGCTTAAAACGCTGTTCAATTACATTCAGGAGGAGATTGGCGAGGTGGGCGGACGCGTGTTTGTGGACTCTGCGCCGGTTATGGACAAGGTCTGGGCGAAGAAGAGCGGGCTGGGCTGGGTAGGCAAGAACAGCAACCTCATCCGGCCAGGGGTGGGCAGTTTCTTTTTCATCGCGGAGCTCATCCTGGACCTGGAACTGGAACCTGATGGGCCCATCAAAGACTATTGCGGTACCTGTACCAAATGCATGGATGCATGCCCCACAGATGCTATCTCACAGCCGTACGTAGTAGACGGCAGCAAGTGCATCTCTTATTTCACCATTGAGCTGAAAGACCAGATTCCGCAGGAAGTGGAGGGGAAATTTGGGAATTGGGTATTTGGCTGCGACATCTGCCAGGATGTCTGCCCCTGGAACCGTTTCAGCAAAGCGCACCGTGAGCCGGCCTTCGCGCCCCATCCAGAGTTGCTCCACCTTTCCAAAACCGATTGGCTGGAGCTAACCCAGGAGGTGTTTAAGGATGTTTTCAGAAAATCGGCGGTGAAACGGACAGGGTTTGACGGGCTTACCCGCAACCTGCACTTTGTGGCCACTGAGCCCGCGCCTTTCCTAGGCAGTGAGGACGTTGCCGAAGACCTTATCTAAAATAGTGTTATAAGTGCCTGAGAAGTGATTGTAGCACCAATCGCGCAAGGTTTCCAACTCTTTGTGCATTAGCATCCGCATACTTTTCCGCAGTTCTTTTTCAAACAAACTGGAGTCAAAGCTTACTTTGTCTAAAATCAATTTCACGTACTCTAACATGTCTTTAAGTAAGATGTAATTTAATTTATGATGGATTAGGTATTATGCAGACGCAAATATGCATCTTTTAATTCCATATATTAAAAGTTTTTGTGGAAATATTTATACTGATTTAGGTTCGTATTTATACAAAAACTGGCCGAACTTGTACAAGCCCGGCCTGTTTTTGTATAATTTAAATAAATTAAGCAATAAAAGGCATTACAATTGCATTCACCTGGGCCACAGTCAATGGCTCATCAAAGGCCTCTGAAGCAGCATTGGCATCAATCGTGATCCCGCCGAAGGTACCGGTGATGTTCACGGTGGCCTGGGTAGTGTTTTCCTCACCGTCATAGATTCCCTGGAACTCGGCCGGAAGTCCGCCTCTGTCCTTCATGGTAATCCATGGTTTGAGGCCAGCCACGCCATTGGTCATGTCGCGGCGCATACGGCGCAGGTGCGCGGCATGTCTCGCCTCTACCGAGTGGATCTGCAGGGCAGCCTGCAAAACGGTGTCGTTGCTCATAAGGGCCGGAGCGGCTCCTTTGTAGGCTCTTACCCCGGTGTCTTCAAAGGCCTGGGCTACTGCCAGCATGGTTGGATAGCTGGTGAAGGTGGCATTACCCAACAAGCCATTGGCGGTCCAGTCAAAGCTGGCATCGGTGTAGGTGGTGGGGGCAGCGCCGCCCATGCCTGAGATAGCGGCCCGCAAGAAGTCTACGTGCGCTTTTTCATGGTCGCGGATGACCCCGAAAGCGGTTTTCCCGGCGGCACTTGGGAAAATGTCTGTGGCAGCGGCTCTAAGGTAGAAGTGGTATTCCAGGTTTTCCAGCAACAGCGCAAACTCAAGTACCTCTCTCACCGATGGGTTGGCGGCTGTCTGTCCGTAGGCTTTGTTCAGCATAGATCCGAAGGCGATAGGAATAGCGGCAGCAGCCAGTTTCTTCCCGAACCCACCGAAGTGTTTGAAGACTTCGCGGCGCGGATCAATGCGGTCAAATATTTCCGGATCTACTTTCTCTACCTCTTTTAGTATATTGAAGATATTCATGGCTTTCTGATGATTAGGTGGTTGGTAAACTGCTTGCGTTAATGGTTTCCTTGATGAAAGGCTGGGCGGCGGCCAATACCTGGGCTGGCGTAAGGGCTACATCCAGGCCGTTGGCGTCTACAATGTTGCCTGCGGTAATGCCGGCGGCGCCGCTGGCGAAGGTGCCGTTCTCAATCATGTCTCTGATCTCGGCGGCGTGTCTGGCTTCCACGGAAACAATTTTACCGGCAATGCTCAGGAATGCCGAGTTGGTAAGCAGTTTGCCCGCGCCATTGTAAGCGGCTACCCCCAAGTCTTCAAACGTTTTGGCGGTTGCCAGAATAGAGGCACGGCTGGCCAAAGCACTGGAAGGAAGGTTAGGAGTCAGACTTGGGATGATTTGACTGGCGGCATTGGCGGTGATGGCGGCTTTGAAGAACTCGCGGTGCGCTACCTCGTGGTTACGGATGTCAGTGAGCACCTGTCTTTCTGTGGCGCTGGTGAACAGGGTGGAGAAGTTCGGCAACGCTACCACCGCGGTATAGAACGCCGCCTCCAATTGCTCCAGGGCATAGGCGTAGTTCAGGATACCCACATCGCCGGAGCCCAAGTTTACGGTACCAGACATGTTGGTGTTGGTCATGTCATCATCGTCATCGCAGCCTGCCAATAAAAGTGCCGATGCCGCTACGCCTGCCCCAGTGTACTGAAGGAAAGAACGTCTGTTAAGAGGGTTTTTCAATCCCTGCAGGATGCCCTGCTCTGGAACTGAATTTGTGTTTTTTGCCATAGTTTTAAATAATTGAAGATGAAATAATTTCAATAGCCTAAGGCTTACCCATCCTTAGGCCATGCCCTGGCCCGGCTCCTTTCACCGGCGGAATTTGCGAGACCTACGAGGAGAGTTGTAGCCCCGGATTTCATGCCCAAGAAAAAATTTGAGAATTGAGGTATTTCTTTTAGCAGGTTTCTGAACTATGCGCCAGATAGATAGGGAGGCTGAGCGGTTATTCGTACTTTTGTAAAAATTAAAAGACGGCTTTTTAGGGCCGTTTTAAAGAAAACAGATGAAAAAGGCGGTTATCTTCTTTCTATGGTTTATGGCCTGGGCTGCCTGGTGCAGCGCGCAGGGCCATACCGTAGAATTTGGCCCTACCGCTATCCCCATTGACCAATATTTCACTATTTCTTTAAAGTCGCCTGGCGTACGGCCGGCCAAAGTTGAAGGATTCCCAGAGATTGAAGGCTTGCAAAAAAGCACCCAGAAATCCTTTACCACCACCATAACCAGAGGCACCAAGACCTCTATGGTCTACACGCTTACCCAGCAATATGCCCCGCTCAAGGAAGGAGAGGTCACCGTGAAGCCCTTCACGCTGGTGGTAGACGGTAAAAACGTGCCGGTACCGGGTGTTAAGGTGAAGGTGGGACCATCGGCGCCTGCGGGTCCGGTTCCGAAAGATAGTTCGGCCGCTCCTGTACCTATCAGCGCGGCTGCGCCCGAGTTTGTAGACGTGAAAGAGAATGCCTTCCTTACCCTGCACGTGCCCAAAGAAAAGGTGTTTGTGGGGGAAGCGGTACCGGTCTCGCTATGGTTCTACGTAGCAGATGCCGACCTGGGCCTGCTGGATTTCTTTGAGTTTGAGTCGCAGATAGGCACCATTGTGCGGCAACTGAAACAGCGGAGCACCCTGGAGGAAGTGGTGCAGCAGGAGGAAATCCTCCCGGAGAAAATCAAGATAGGGGAGAAGCCGTTCACCCGCTACAAACTGTATGAGGCCATCCTGTTTCCCATCACACCGCAGTCGCTCCGCTTTCCGGTGGTGAGCCTGCGCATGATCAAATACAAGATCGCGAAAAATCCCTCGCTGCTCACCCAGAACCGGCTGCCGGAAAACAAAACCTACTCGGCGCAGAGCAAAGAAGTGACCGTACGCGGATTGCCGCCGCACCCGCTACGGGACCAAGTGGCCGTAGGCGTTTTCCGCCTGGAAGAGCAGGTTTCCCGCAAAACCATTTCCCTTAACCAGAACCTGGTGTACCATTTCAACATCAAAGGTGAAGGCAACATCAGGACCCTGCCGGCCCCGCAGAGCATGGGTATCTCCAGCGAGCTGGAAATCTATTCCCCCGAGATACGGCAAAGCCAACAAGTGGTCCAAGGCCGGTTGGTGGGAAACAAGACATTCCGGTATTTCATTGTGGGCCGCCAGGCGGGCGAGTTCCCCTTGAAGGAGTTGTTCCAGTGGGTGTTTTTCAACCCCGTCACCGCCCGTTATGATACACTAAGGCCGGCGCTTACGGTGCAGGTACGGGGTCAGGAAGACCAAAATAGTTTTATCAGGGCGCAAGATGTGGGCGATTTTTACAATATTGCCGCCACAGAAAGCAATGAGCTCATCAGCATAGACCAGTTCAAGGAAGTGCGCCTTTACACCAATGTGGTGTTGGGTCTGCTGCTGGGAGTGGCTTCGTTTATTTTCATACTAAAGAGGAAATGAGTAATACCTACGGATCCATTTTCCGGATCACCACCTTTGGGGAATCGCACGGGACGGCCGTTGGCGTGATTGTGGATGGCTGCCCCGCCGGCTTGCCCATCACCATTGAGGAAATCCAGGCCGCCCTGGACCGCCGTCGCCCGGGACAATCCAAGATCACCACGCCCCGCGACGAGAAAGACCAGGTGCAGATCCTCTCCGGTATCTTCAACGGCCAGACCCAGGGGACGCCCATCGCGCTGGCAGTTTTCAACAAGGACCAGGCGAGCCACGATTACTCCCACATAGAAAACGCTTTCAGGCCCTCGCACGCAGACTACACCTATACCGCCAAGTACGGCTCCCGCGATCACCGCGGCGGCGGCCGGAGCTCTGCTAGGGAAACTTTGGCCCGCGTAGCCGCCGGGGTGCTGGCCCAAAAATTCCTGGCGCAGCAAGGCATCCAGATCACCGCGTATGTCTCACAGGTAGGTCCTGTCCACGCCCCCGCTGATTACACCAAACTTGATCTGAGCCAAGTGGACAGCAATATCGTGCGTTGTCCCCACCCTGAGACGGCCCAAACCATGATCCAGCTCATCGAGGAAACTCGCGACCGACTGGATACAGTAGGCGGTGTGGTCTCCTGCGTGATCACCGGCGTTCCGGCTGGCCTGGGAGAACCGGTGTTTGACAAACTGCACGCCGAGTTAGGCAAGGCCATGCTGAGCATCAACGCCGTGAAAGGCTTTGAGTACGGCAGCGGCTTCGAAGGCGTAAGCATGTACGGCTCCCAGCACAATGATGTCTTCTACACCGATGACGACGGCCAGGTGAAAACCCGCACCAACCATTCTGGCGGTATCCAGGGCGGTATCTCCAACGGACAAGACATCTATTTCAAAGTTGCCTTCAAGCCGGTGGCCACCATTCTACAACCACAGACTACCATTGACCAGAGCGGACAGGAAATCACCCTGCAAGGCAAAGGCCGGCATGACCCCTGCGTGTTGCCCCGCGCCGTGCCCATTGTAGATGCCATGGCAGCGCTGGTGCTCGCCGATTTTGTGTTGCGGCAACGAACGAATAAAGTTTGATATGTTTAAGGCCTGTTTTGTGAAAGACAGGCCTTTTTGTTTTCAAAAGTTTGTTTTTGAGCGTGTTAGCTATCTTCTGGAGCCGCTTCACTGGTTACGTAGTCCGCTTTTGCTGGCGTGGCGCGGCAGTTTGCGTTGGTGCATAAGCTGAATTGTTTCATAGCTGGGCTCCGTGCGCTCACAGCCGCGAGGCCCCGCCTTCCGGCCTCGCGCTGCTGTTTTAGCCTTGGCAGGTTGGCCTGCCTGCGGCACCAGGTCTAAAACAAAGGCGCTCCACCGAAAGGCTGGAAAAGGAAATGAGTTTGCAGGAACGCCCCAGACCTCACAGGTTTTGAAAACCTGTGAGGTCTTCCTTTGTAGAAATGCAATGCCTTGTGTCTTCTGGGCCGGCAATTGGCACAGATAATCGCGGGACCTTCGGACCCTACGAGGTCTTTTGAGCAGACGGTATTGCAGATGAGCAGACGGTATTGCAGACGGGAAAGAGGCTCGCATTCCCGAATTCCTCTATTGGGAGGGGTAGGTTTACACCACTCAGTCCACGCATTCTGACATTTGCAGATTGTAGAGACCAGGCACCGCCTTGTCTCCAACGGCTCCTCCGCAACAACCGGGAGGTACCTACAAAGAACCTATCAATCATACCCGTCCCTATAAAACAAGATCAATTTGGAGGCCGATTTCCATAAATCAGCCGCTAAACAAACCCCAAATAACATCCAAAATCCTTACAAAATCACCAGCAGCCAAATTAAAGCTAGTACCGGCAACAGGTAGACGATGGAGTACTTGAACATGTATTGGAAGAAGGGGGGCATGTTGACGCCGGCTTGCTCGGCGATGGATTTCACCATGAAGTTGGGACCGTTGCCAATGTAGGTCATCGCGCCGAATAGTACTGATCCGATGGAGATGGCTTCCAGCACCAGCAGGGTCTCAGGGGTTTGGCCCAGGCCGTAGGCGAAGTTATAGACTTGGGTGGTGCTGGCATAGTTGAGGTGGTATTTGGCCATGCCCAAAGACAGAAAGTTGGCGTAGGTGGGGGCGTTGTCCAGCACGCCGGATAAAGAGCCCGCTACCCAGTAGAAGACTGAAGGGGTCAGTTTGGCGGCAAACTCGGGAGACGAGGCCAGTTCCGCGGAAAGTTGCAGGGCAGGCATCATGGTGAAGAAAATCCCGAAGAACAAAAATACCACTTCCAGAATGGGGTCAAAGGTGAAGTGGTTCCCGTTAAGGGCGGTTCGGCTGGCAAATTTGAAACACAGCAGGGCAACCGCCAATTGCACCAGTTCCCGCACAAAAGAGACTTTGACGCCGCCTTCCAGCGGAATGTACGGCAACCAATCATAGGAGGCAGGGTTCAGGAAGGTAGCACCAATGATGAAGCCCAGCCAGAGCAGGTTGCGCTTACCGGTAAAGAAGAACTCGGTTCTGGCTTCATTGCGGGCCTGCACCTCTGGTTTAGGCGTAAAGGTTTCTTTGTTGCGGCTATCCAGAATAAAGAAAATCAGGCATAAGGCGGCCACGGCAATAACCCAGGGCGTGAAAAGGTGCTGCAGTGTCCAGAAAAAAGGCACGCCTTTGAGGAAACCGATAAACAGCGGAGGATCGCCCAGCGGAGTCAACAAGCCTCCGGCGTTGCTCACGATAAAGATGAAGAATACGATCTGGTAAGGCTTGATGCGGTGGTTGTTCAGCCTAATGAATGGCCTGATAAGTAGGAGCGAGGCCCCTGTGGTGCCTATCAGGTTGGCGATAATGGCGCCGAAGAGCAGAATCCCTACGTTGATGAGCGGCGTGGCATTGGCGTTGGCGTTGATGTAGATACCGCCTGCGGCGATGTACAGAGAACTCAGCAGAATGGCGAAAGAGGCATACTCGGCCAAGGTCTCTACCGGCAGGTGCGTGTCATGCAGCACAAAAAGGTAATAGGCCAGCACCAGCAAACCCAGTCCAACAGATATTTTCTTGAATTGATGGTGCCAGAAAACCGGGAAGAAAATAGGGCCTGTGGCAATGAGGCCAATCAACAAGGCGAAGGGAGCGATAAGGAAACCAGGTACATCTGGTGCGGTGGCCGCCAACAGAACGGTGTCAAAAAGCATAGGCGCGTGATGAAGGAAGGAGCAATCCGGATAAAGTTAAGGTTTATCCGGGAAAGGGTGGGCGTTTAGGGCCTGGTTTAAGTAAAACCGGCTTAAAACACAGAATGGGCGGTACCCAAGAAGTAACTAACAGGTATCGGAAATTCTCACTAATTTTGGAAACTTAAATACCTGAGCGTAAGTTTTTACTTTATATAAAGAAGACAGCCATGACTGAAAATACAACCAAACCGGTTTCTGTGTACGCCGAGGCGAACCCTAACCCGGAGTCAATGAAATTTGTCCTGAACTCAACCTTGTTGGGAGAGGGCGGAAGCGTGGACTATCCAACCGTGGAAAGTGCCGCAGATTCTCCTTTCGCGCAGGAGCTGTTCAACTTTGACTACGTTTCCCGCGTGTTCATCGCGAGCAACTTTGTCACCGTAACCAAGAACTCTCCGGTGCAGTGGCCGCATTTGATCCCTGAGCTGAGAACGTTCATCAAATCATACGTAGAGGCTGGCGGACCTATTTTCCTGGGCAACCCGGTAACTACCAGCGCGGCATCGGCTGCTGCCGAGGTTCCTGCTGACCTTTCTGCTGAGGACACTGAAATCTCGCAGAAAGTGATTGACCTGCTGGAAAACTACGTACGCCCGGCCGTGGAGCAGGATGGTGGAAACATCACTTTCCGTTCTTACAAAGAAGGCGTAGTAACGGTGAACCTGCAAGGTTCGTGCAGCGGCTGCCCGTCTGCCACCGTTACCCTCAAAGCCGGTATTGAGAACCTGCTGAAGCGCATGGTACCAGAAGTAACCGAAGTGGTTGCTGAAGGCGTTGTGCTCTAAGAAATAATCTAACTACATGAAAAAGGCCCTGCTCTGTCAGGGCCTTTTTCATTCATGGGCTTTTCTGTTTCAGAGAGAAAGAGTTGAGTTTTTAGGCCGATTTTGGGCTTTTAGGCTTGTTCTATATTCCGGCTACGGTATATTTCCATTTCTTTTGCCTATTTTCAAAGCAGATTCCAAAATATACCCTAATGTCAACAACTGCTTCTAAGCACCCCAAAGGCTTGTATTATCTGTTCCTGGCGGAAATGTGGGAACGCTTCGGCTATTACCTCATGATAGGTATTTTCTTCCTGTACATGACCGATACCCAGAGCGGCGGAATGGGGTTGCCCAAAGACCAGGGCTCCGATATCTACGGAACCTTCATTGCCCTGGTGTTCTTAACGCCTTTCATCGGCGGCCTCCTGGCCGATAGACTCTTGGGTTACCGCCTGTCCATCACCATTGGCGGGGTGCTCATGGGACTGGGCTACTGCGGCCTGGCCATGCCCGGCGATGCATTTTTCTACCTGTCCTTGGCGCTGATTGTGATCGGGAACGGGTTCTTCAAAGCCAATATCTCTACGCTGCTGGGTAACTTGTACTCAGAGCCGCAATACCTGCCCAAGAAAGACACCGGGTACAACATCTTTTACATGGGCATTAATGTGGGGGCCTTTATCTGCAACTTCGTGGCGGCTTACCTGCGCAACAAATACGGCTGGGGCTTCGCGTTTCTGGCGGCCGGTATTGGTATGTTCATAGGCCTCATCATCTTCTGGGCCGGAAATAAAACCCACCGCGACTACGACATCCGGAAACCCGCCCAACCCCATGACATGCCCCTTTGGAAGGTTTTCGGGTTAGTTATTCTGCCGGCGATCATTGTTGGTGTGTTGAGCTGGGTCTTAATCCCAGGCGATGTGTTCGGGTCAGACTCTACTGATGCTTTCATCTTTGGTTCTATTCCCATTATCCTGTTTTACGTGAGTCTCTGGGCGCGTGCCTCAAAGGAGGACAAGAACCCTATTGCGGCGCTGCTCTCCATCTTTGCGGTAGTGGTGGTGTTCTGGGGCGTATTCAAGCAGAACGGTACCGCCCTCACTACCTGGGCAGAGTATTACACCGACCGCAGCCTGCCCGAAGTGCTGGAGAAACCAGCCGCCTCTTTGGGGATGGTGCAGCAAGTGGATGCCAAAACCACCACCGTTCCAGATTTTGACGCCGCTTTCCGTACCCGCACCGATGCCGATGGCAAGGTAATCACCAAAGAAGGCGTGGCCCCTTACCTGAACAACCTGCCCAAAGAAGAATGGCCACAGGAAGGAAATTCCCTCTCGCTTATATCTACCGAGCTGTTCCAATCCATCAACCCGTTCTTCGTAATTGCCTTAACGCCATTGGTGGTAGGCTTCTTCGGGTTACTGCGCCGGAACGGAAAAGAGCCCAGCACACCGGCTAAGATGGCTTTGGGCTTGTTCATTACCGGCCTTTCTACCCTGGTAATGGTAGGCGCTGTATGGGCCGGCGATAACGGCCAATTCAAAGTATCCAGCCTGTGGCTCGTGGGGACTTATTTCGTAGTCACCCTGGGTGAACTCTGCCTCAGCCCGATGGGCTTGTCTCTGGTCTCCAAAGTTAGTCCGCCGCGTCTGACGGCCCTCATGATGGGCGGCTGGTTCATCGCTACCTCTATCGGGAACAAACTATCCGGTATTCTGGCCAGCCTCTGGGACACCTACGATGACAAACAGTATTTTTTCTGGGTGAACTTCGCGGTAACCGTCTCCGCGGCTCTAGCCCTCGTGCTCATGCTCAAGTGGCTCCGCCGAATTATGGAAAAGCCAGCTATCTAATCTGAGTGCAAATCGGGTAATTGCCCGATAAAGAAAACGAAAGGCCGCATGGAATTAATAATTCATGCGGCCTTTCGTTTTATCTTGAGAAGTCCTAACCAGTAGAGTAGTCCTAACCAGTCCCACTTTCGTTTCCTTGGTCTGTCCCCTGACAGACCAATCTCATGACGAGAGGTTTTGAGCTTGATCTTTCGGTCTGTCAGGTGACAGATCGAGGAAGAGCCGCTTCCAAAACATGTGATTCCCCTCCTTGGAGGGGTGGGTTCCTCTTTTCCAGATAATCCAAAAAAGGGATCAGGCTGTTTTCTGGTTTGAAGCCTTTTTACCCAAAACTGCCCTAAAATGCCATCGGCGGCTATCCAACCCTTAAAGCTGGATAGCCGCCGATGGCATTTTAATCCAAAGAGGAGATCTTTTACAACAAGATACCAGCCAATGCAGCTGACATGTAAGAGGCCAGCGTACCACAGATCAAGGCTTTTAGGCCGAGGGCGGCCAGGTCTTTTCTCCGTTCTGGTACCAACTGCCCGATACCACCTACCTGAATAGCGATAGAGCTGAAATTGGCGAAACCGCAAAGAGCAAAAGAGGTGATAAGCAAAGTCTTGGGATGCAGGTTGGCTTTGATGGCGGCTAGGTCAAGATAAGCCACAAACTCGTTAATCACGATCTTGGTACCCATCAGGGAGCCGGCGGTAAACATATCCTGGGAAGGAACACCCATGGCCAGAGCGAAAAGGGAGAATACGCTGCCCAACAGGCTCTTCATGCTCAGGTTTTCCAACGGAATTCCCACGGCATCCAGAGACATTCCCATACCCGCCAGAGATCTACCTATAAAGCCCAGGAAATAGTCTAATAACGCAATCAGGGCGATGAAGCCTACAAGCATGGCTACCACGTTCAAACCTACGCGAAGTCCGTCTGAAGCACCGTGGGAGATGGCATCTACCAGGTTTGCGTCTTGTTTTTTCACCTCAATGCCTACTTTCCCTTTAGTCTCGGAAACCTCGGTCTCAGGGAAAACAATCTTGGAGATCACCAGGGCGCCG
Source organism: Rufibacter roseolus (assembly GCF_017916365.1). Lineage (GTDB taxonomy): Bacteria > Bacteroidota > Bacteroidia > Cytophagales > Hymenobacteraceae > Nibribacter > Nibribacter roseolus. The sequence goes on along the minus strand of NZ_JAFMSU010000003.1, from coordinate 753,836 downwards.
GGAGCAGCCATAATACTGGCGGCAATAAGGTACTCAGCGGGAACGCCAAGCGCGATGTACACCGCCATCACACCACCCGCAATACAAGCCATACTTCCGGCCATGGATGCCAAAAGCTCAGAGTTAGTCATAGTAGGCAGATAAGGCTTGATCATGATCTGGGCTTCTACCTGGCCCACAAACACACTGGCCACGTTGGAAACCGCCTCGCTACCGCTTACCCCCATAAGTTTGTGCACGCCTCGCGCCACTACAGACACAATGCGCTGCATCAATCCAATGTGATAGGCGATGCTCACCAACACGGCCACGAAAATAATAGTAGGCACAATCTTGAAGAAGAAGATCACGTCATTACCCACCCCGAAAGCCCGGTCCATTTTCTCTTTGTTCACCAGTGCCCCGAACACGAACTCCGCGCCGCGGTCAGAGAAACTCAGAATTTGGGTGATGTAGTGCCCCAGTTTCTGGAAAATCATCTGCCCGAAAGGCACTTTCAGGATAAAGAAAGCCAGTCCAAGTTGGAGCGCAAGGCCCACCACCACCAGCCTCACGTTGATGGCTTTCCGATTATTGGAAAGTAAGAATGCAATACCTAAGATTAGAACAATGCCAATCAGGCCGGTAAATCGGTTCATATAAAATTGAAAGGTTTTTTGATGTTAGTTGGGTTTGGGGCTACCAATGACCAGGAATTTGTATGGATCATTGTGAACGTCTCAGGTATTTAAGTTGACTACCAGGCCTGCCCAAAAAGGAAAGGAAGTGAAAAGGAACAGGCAAATGCAGCAACGTCGCCACGGCGAAAACGGTCCTGGAAGACGTCATGTAGGGTATGTTAAAAAACATGGTGACAAAAATACAGATATTTACCTGTAAAACCTTAGCCCCTAAAATTTTATCTGTTCACCTTCGGCGCAGAAGGTTGGCCCTTTTTCTGATTGCCAGTGAATTGTTCTTTTTCCATGAAAGTGGGTCCTACATCCTGGGTCTAGAAGCATCAGGAAAGATCTGGGTTTTAAGTTTGTTTTGGGCCGATTTTTCAATAAATGGTTCTAAAAGCCGAGCGAGAGCCAGCGGGAACAGTTTTCGGAATTGGGAAAGTTTACCCGAGCTGGCTTTTAGGAATAAGTCTTTGACTTTTAGTTTGTTTAGAGCGGGAATGGACCTAGGGAAACTACCTCTGAGGCCCTAAATGAGGATGGTTTCTGAGATTATTCGTTTCTTGTAAGAAATAAGTCATAAATATGGATAATACAAAGCAATTGCACCGCACATTGGGCCTTAAGCTGGTAGTGGTGGTGGTGATTGGCAACATCATAGGGTCTGGGGTGTACAAGAAAGTGGCGCCCATGGCCGCAGAGTTGCATTCGCCGGGGTGGGTGCTCATCTGCTGGATTTTAGGGGGAATCATCACCTTGTTCGGGGCGCTGAGCAATGCCGAGGTTGCCGGTCTGCTCGCCGATACGGGCGGGGAATACGCCTATTACAAGCGCATCTACAACCGCTTCTTCGCTTTCATCTACGGCTGGTCGCTGTTCTCGGTGATCCAGACGGCGGGTATTTCTTCGCTGGCATACGTGTTTGCGCAGTCTTTGCACAGCCTGGCTGCGGTGCCACCGCTGCTCCCGGAGTTAGCCGATGTGAGCATCGCGGGCATTTTCTATCCCTTCGCCGATTTTAACGTGAAGCTGACGGCCATTCTGCTCATCATTTTCCTGACCTGGATTAACAGTCGTGGCGTGAAGGCAGGAGCCGGGCTGAGCACCGCTATCCTCGTTTTGGTGTTCATCGGGATTGGTCTCATCATCCTCTTCGGGTTGGGCAGTGGAAATGCCGACCTTAGCCGCAGCTTTGACCTGCAGACCTCCAACAATCAGCCGGTTTCGTTCAGTGCCGTGTTTGCGGCCATGCTCTCGGCATTCTGGGCGTACCAGGGTTGGGCCTCAGTGGGTTTTGTGGGCGGCGAAATCAAAGATCCGCACGTGAACATTCCGCGCGGCATCACCATTGGCGTGTTCACCGTCATCACCATTTACCTGTTGGTCAACGCCACTTATCTGGCGCTGCTGCCCATTCAGGAACTTGAGGGTATTTTCAAAGCCGGAAACCAGATTGCGGCCATTGAGGCGGTGAAAAGCTTCTGGGGCAGCGGCGGTGGCTTTTTCATTTCCATCCTGATTCTGGTGACTACTTTGGGCTGTACCAACGCCACCATCCTGGCCAGTTGCCGCACCTACTTTGCCATGGCGCGGGAGGGATTGTTCTTCCGGAAAGCCGCCAACCTGAATCAGGCCCAGGTACCCGCTAATTCGCTTTTGTTCCAGTGCGTGTGGGCCTGCGTGCTGGTACTATCCGGTACCTTTGACCAACTCACCGACATGATCATCTTCGCGGTGTTCATCTATTACGGAGCAACTACCCTTGGCGTATTCATCCTTCGCCGCAAGATGCCCGATGCGCCCCGCCCTTACAAAGCCTGGGGCTACCCTGTGGTGCCAGCCATCATGGTGATCTTCTGCGTGGCCCTGTTCTTCAACACCATCATCGTACGTCCCCGGGAAGCAGGCATTGGCATGATCTTGATGCTCACCGGTATTCCCATGTACTGGTGGTTTATGAAGAAAAACATCCTCAACCAGGAGCCTGCCGAAATAGAGAAGCACGCCTAGGTTCATCATAGCAAATCGCCCTTCTGGTTTCAGGCCTTTTTTGTCAAAACAGGCCTGAAACCAGAAGGGCGATTCATTTAATAACAATGTGGTTTGAAGAGAATTTAATGCAGAGCTCTTCTTTTGACCATGCCGCCGTCAGTATCGTCAATGCTTTGCTGGATCAGGAAGGCATCAGGGTCAATGGACTTTACTTCTTTGCGGAGGGCCGGGATCTCCAGCCTGGTCACTACCGTGAAGATGATGTCAATCTCCAGGTTGTCACCCCGCTTCCCGAAGCCTCTCTTGCCTTGGTAAATGGTGACCCCGCGGCCTAGCTTTTCAGTGATGGCTACCCGTATCTGCTCGCTCAGCCTGGAGACAATGGTTACACCCGTGTACTGCTCAATACCATGCAGCAGGAAGTCAATCATCTTGGAGGCCGAGAAATAGGTCAGGATAGAGTAGAGCGCCACATCCACGCCTAGGAAGAAGGCCGCGGTGCAGAAAATGACGATATTGAGCATCAGAATCACGTCACTCACCTTCACCAGCGGGTAGATTTTACTCACCAGAACCGCCGCTACCTCAGTACCGTCCAAAACCGCCCCACCGCGCATGGCCAATCCTATGCCCAACCCAATGAACACTCCCCCAAAGATGGCGGTCAGCATTTTGTCTGCCGTCACGTCTGGATAGGTCACAAACACAATACAGAGCGAGAGCCCTACAATGGCCAGGGCGCTTTTGATGGCAAACAATTTGCCCACGTACCGGAAGCCCATAAAGATGAACGGCAGGTTCAACAGCACAATGAGCAAAGAAAGCGGAATCCCGAAAATATGCGTCAGCAGCATGGAGATACCGGTCACGCCGCCGTCAATGAAATGGCTGGAAAGCAGGAATCCTTTCAGGCCCATGCCTGCCGATAGAATACCACAAAGAATCAAACAAAAGTTTTTGAACTCAGACCTGATGTCAAAGTCGCGGTTAGAGGAGGGGAGCATAAGCCTAAAAGGGGTAAGTCTGGAAGAACCAGAAGATGGCAAAAAAGCAATTTAATAAAAACCGGCCACAAGTCCGGGCTCAGTTCCCAATTCCTGCCCCAATCCCCTAAAACAAGCCTCCCTTTGCCCATGGTTTCCTGGAAAATGGAAGCAGATGAGGCAAGCACGCTTTATCCCTATTAGGGCTGTTTTCCTCGAGTCGGGCTAAAAACAAGGGCAAAAGTAAGGTGCCGTACACTCCATTTCTATCGAAGGTGAAATAGCCTTTAAAGAACCTTTCAACCAATCCCTGGATCTTGACTAAAGTAGCCGAGACAGGGATTCCCCTCCTCGGAGGGGAAGGTTTAAACTTCTAAGATTAACATATCGTCTCGGCTTTGGAATGGTAAAACTATAGGCATAAAAAAAGCCGGGCAAACGCCCGGCTTTTCTATGGATAGGTGAATGCAAATGTTATTTCGCGGCAACCACAGTTGGTTTCACAGCTACCAGTTTCTCTCTATCTACGTTGGTAGTATCCACCACAATTGGCGCGGCGATGAACAAGGTAGAGTAAGTACCGGTCAAGGAACCGATCAACATTGCGAAGGAGAAGCCTCTCAGGGTCTCACCACCAAATATGAACAGGATGATAACCACCAGCAATACAGTTAAGTTGGTGATGATGGTACGGCTGAAGGTGCTGTTCAAGGCTGGGTTCACAATGTCACGGAACTTCATGCGTGGGTTCTCATGGGAGAACTCCCGGATACGGTCAAACACTACCACGGTATCGTTGATGGAGTAACCAATGATGGTCAGGATAGACGCGATAAATACCTGGTCCATCTCGAAGGAAACCCCGAACAGGTTAGCGATGGTGAAGGCGGAGAATACCACCAACACGTCGTGGATCAAGGCGATTACCCCGCCCAAACTGAACTGCCAGCGGCTGAAACGGAAGGCCAGGTAAATGAAGATACCCGCAAAGGCAAGTAATACCGCAATGATGGCTGTCTTCTGAATGTCATCGGCCATGGTGGCGCCCACTTTAGAAGAGCTGACAATCTGCGGGTTCAGGTTCTGGTATTCTTTCAGACCTTGTACCAGGGCAGTTCTTACGGTCTCATCGGCTTGGGTAGACTCATTCTCAGCGATGTAGCTGGTGGTGACTTTCAAGCGGTTAGGAGCACCGTAGGTTTTTACCTCAGTACCAGCGCCTTTGAACTCGTCATCCAGGGCAGATCTTACATCGGAGGCAGGAACTGCGCTCTTGAAGTCTACCACGTAAGAACGACCGCCTTTGAAGTCAACGCCCAATGGCAGGTCGCCTTTAATGAACACGGCCACAATACCGAACAGGATAAAGATAGCAGACAAGATATAGGCTTTCTTACGGTTGCCCAGGATATCAAACTTGATGTTTTTGAACCAGTTTCTGGAAAGCGGCGTCTCCAGGGAGATTTGGCTGCTGTCTTTGCCTTTGGTCATCCACTCAATCAGCAGGCGGGAAATGTATACCGCGGTGAAGAAAGAGGTAGCAATACCAATCATCAACGTGATGGCGAATCCTTTCACCGGACCGGAACCGAAGAAGTACAGGATGATACCCGCCAATAACGTGGTCACGTTGGAGTCAAAGATAGAGCTGAACGCTTTGCTGTAACCTCTTCTGATGGCTTCGCCCATGCTCATGCCGCCGTGCAATTCCTCTTTGATACGCTCAAAGATCAGTACGTTCGCATCCACAGACATACCCATGGTCAATACCATACCGGCAATACCAGGCAGGGTAAGGGCAGTACCAAACTGCGCCAGGATACCAATAATGAAGAAGATGTTGAAGAACAGGGCGATGTTAGCGATCAGGCCACCTTTGCTGTAGTAGGCAAACATGAACAGAACCACCAGACCCATACCGGCCAAAGAAGAAAGCAAACCTTGGTTGATGGCTTCCTGACCCAAAGAAGGACCTACAATGGCTTCTTCCACAATACGGGTAGGAGCTGGCATTTTACCGGCTTTCAGAATGTTGGCTAAGTCTTGCGCCTCTTCAATGGTGAAAGAACCAGAGATAGAAGAGTTACCACCGGCAATCTCGCTCTGTACCACTGGGGCAGAGTACACATAGTCATCCAACACAATAGCTACCTGACGACCGATGTTGTCACCAGTCAGACGCTGCCATTTCTTAGAACCGGCGGCGTTCATGCTCATGTTGATTTCTGGGCGACCTTGCTGGTCATAGTCCTGGCGGGCATCTGAAATGTACTCACCAGTCAAAGGAGCTTTGCCTTCGCGGCCTTTCTTCACTGCGTAAAGTTCCAGGAACTCAGCACCGTCATTAGAAACGATTGGCTTCACGCCCCACAGGAACTTCATGTTCTGCGGGAACAGAGCTTTCACTTCCTGCTTCGCGAACAGCGCGTTTACCTTGGCGGTGTCCCGCACGTTGGTACCTAAACCACCTGGCAGGGTAGTGAAAAGACGCGCCAGCAGAGAGCTTTGGTTAGGGTTGATAGAGTCTTTCTTGGCAGCAGCGCTGTCAGCGGGTTTGCTTAACTGGGCAGCCAAGGCTGAAGTATCAGCACCGGCGGCGGCAGTCAAAGATTTAGAGGTGTCAGCAGCAGAGGCCAGGGTAGAAGAAGGGGCAGCAGCGCCTTTCAGTTTGTTGGCAGCTTCCTCTTTCACCAGGTAATCGTTCAACTGAGTGAAATAAGGACCAAACTCCTGCACGCTCCATACTTCCCAGAATTCCAGGTTAGCGGTTCCTTGCAACAGTTTACGAACACGCTCTGGGTTGTCAACGCCTGGCAACTCAATCTGGATACGGTTAGTGCCTTTCAGGTGCTGGATGTTAGGCTGGTTTACCCCGAATTTATCAATACGGGTACGCAGAATGTTGAAAGAACGGGCTACCGCATCATCAACCTCTTTGTTGATCACGTTCAGTACTTCCTTGTCTGTAGAGTTGTAGCTAAGAGAACGGGTGGTGCTGTTAGCGAAGATAGAAGCCAGTTTGCCGTTTGGCTGCAGCTCACGGTAAGACTGGTAGAAGAGGTCTACAAAGTTCTTCTGGCTGGTGGCCTGCAGTTTCTGGGCGCGGGCAATGGCTTGCTCAAAAGCGGCATCTCTGCGACTTCCGGCCATGGCTCTGATGATTTCCACCGGAGAAACCTCCAGCGTTACGTGCATACCGCCTTTCAGGTCAAGACCAAGGCCAAGCTCACTTTCTTTTACCTGCTGGTAAGTGTACTCAGCTCCCAAGAAGTTGAAAACCGGGGCTTTCCAGACAGAGTCAAGGTAAGATTGTTTTTTGTAGTGGTCTACGGTGCCAGTTTTAGTGGTGGCAAACCGCGTAGCGTCTTCTTCAACGCCTTTGGAGACCAAAGAGAACGACAGATAGTACAGGCACAACGCCGATACGATAACCGTCAAAACCAGGATAAAACCTTTGTTACGCATTGGTGAATAGATGGATAAATAAAAATGAATGATAATAGTATAAGCAGCTGGGAATGCCGTTTAGGGCCTGAAAACCAGAAAGGAATCAGAAAACACAAGGCATAACCCAAAAAGAGAATGCGGAGTTTACCCGGTAAATGCCCTTGTGAGGCGTAAAGTTCCGGAAAACAGGAAGTTAGGGTGCGTTGGGTGAGATGGGCAACGTGGTCAGTTGCTGCAAAAGAAATGTCCAGTAGGGTGTTCCCAGAGCGGTTTTCACCAGAGTCTGCACCGGCGCCGTGAAGGTGAGGCGCAGGAAGGTGGCCGGCTCGGCAATCTGTAAGGCAATAAAGGAAGTGGTGGCCTCAAAGGAAACTTTCTGTTTCACCACCGATGATTGCTGGTCTCGGCCCTGGTTGTTCACCGCCGTTTGCTCAGCCGGGGAGGCCGTTTTATAGGCGTATGCCGGGAGAGTCCTGTAGTTCACAGTAAGCACCAACAGCAAGGCCATGCTTGTGCAAAGCAGCCGCCAATTACGTTGTATGTAGTGCCCAGGTTTCATCTCTATAAGCAAAGGTAGAGGATTCTTGAAATAAAACAAAAGCCTCTGCTGGTGGTGGAACAGCAGAGGCTTTTGATAAGTGCCCTTGGGCTTGAAAAAGGTTATTTTTTAATCTTGGAGTTCAGGTAGGTTACCAGAACATCCAGCCCTACATCAAAATGGCGGTTGTTAGGGATGATCACATCGGCATCGTTCTTAAACGGCTTGATGTATTTCTCATAGGTAGGGGCCACGTGGTTCGTGTAACGGTAAAGCACATCGTCCAAGTCATAACCGCGTTCCACCTTGTCACGGATGATGCGGCGCTGTAGCTTGATGTACTCCTTGGCGTCTATGTACACCTTCATGTCCAGGAGTTTGGCTACCTCCTCAAAGTAGAACACAAAGATGCCTTCCACCACCACAATGGGAGCCGGCTTGAACTCCAGTTGGCGGGGTACCACGTTTGGATTATTGAAAGTGTACTCTTTGCGGTAAACGGTCTCTCCTTTACTTAGTTGGAGGATGTCATGGGCGTACGCGGCGCTGTCAATAGAGCTGGGCAAATCAAAGTTATGAAAGCCGTTCTCGTCTATGAACTGTTTGTCGCGGTCGTGATAGTAATTGTCCTGAGACACCAGGCAAATGTCCTCAGGTGCATACGAAGCCAGTAGTCTGCTCAGGAATGTGGTTTTTCCTGACGCGCTTCCTCCCGTAATTCCTACAATGAACGGCTTTTGATGCATAAATAAGTATGGGTTTACGGGGTGCAAAATTAACCATTTGTGTGCATGCAGCCTAACGCATGTTCAAAAGAATTTCTTTAGGTACCGGTTTGTACATAGCGGTGCTGCAGAAAGGACACCAATTGCTGCACAGCCCGGCCCCGGTGGCTGATCTGGTTTTTCTCCTGACTATTCATCTGGGCGAAGGTGCGGTCATGCCCCTCGGGCACGAAGATGGGGTCGTAGCCAAAGCCCTGCTCGCCGCGGGGCTCTTCATTGATATGTCCTTCAACAATGCCGTTGAACAGGTGCTGTTCGCCTTCTTCCAAAAAAAGCGCGATGGACGTCCTGAACCGGGCCTTGCGGTTGCTTCGGCCTTTTAGGTTCTCCAGCACTTTTTGCATGTTGGACTGGTTATCCCGCTCCGGGCCGGCGTACCGCGCCGAGTACACCCCCGGTTCGTTGTTGAGCGCCTCTACCTCTAGCCCGGTATCATCCGCGAAACAGATCACATGGTACCGCTCCCAAACGTAAGACGCTTTCTGCAGGGCATTGCCTTCCAGGGTGTCCTGGTCCTCGGCCAGTTCCTGGGTGCAGCCTAGGTCTTCCAGGCTCACGAGTTCAAAGGGAGGTCCCAGCAACTGCTGGATTTCCTTTAGTTTATGGGCATTGTTTGAGGCAAAACAGATTTTCATACTGCGTTTTGGTATAACGTAAGTTAGTAAGTGCGGCAATGATACTAGGTGCAGCTGGTAGTTCAAAGAACGTTAGAATGGGGAGGCAGGATGTGGTAACCGCCCCAGAATAGCCAGAACGCAGAGTTTTCTAGGCCGTGGCCCAGAAATAACTTCCAGATTTCACACGCATCTGGCTCTTGCCCAGAACTCTCAACCTTTTTAATAGGTCATCAGGCTTTTTGATGTAATTTTGCCCGAACTTTTTGAGTTAAGGAAAGCGATAGCCGTATACGCCGCAAGGACGTTCCCGCTTTTGCGGATCGGTTCGCAGTTTTAGCCTTGTTTCCAGGAAATCAGGCCTGAAACGGGTACATGTGAGAAATGTCTGATATCAGAAACAGGCTCGTTACCCCTGACCTTGAATTGCTGCATGGCGCATAATAGCCAGTGCTGGACAGGCACCCCAGAGTAAAGGGAGGCCGAAGATGAAAAACAAAGACAGTAGATGAAATTTCATAATGATGACGAAAGACCGGTAAGACGGCCCCGTGCGCAGGTAATCTCCCGCAGATTTGACCGCATTTTCATGGAGCTGGCCAATATCGCTTCGTTTATCGGCCGCTTTTTCAAGGAGGTATTTCTGCCGCCTTATGAGTTCAAAGAGATTATCCGGCAATGTTTTGAGATAGGGGTGAAGTCCTTGCCGCTCATTTCGCTCACCGGCTTTATCATAGGCATCGTGTTCATGAACCAGTCCCGGCCCTCGCTGGCTGAGTTTGGGGCCACATCCTGGCTGCCCTCACTGGTGTCGCTGGCCATTGTGCGGGCCTTAGCGCCGTTGGTGACCGCCTTAATCGGAGCGGGCCGTATCGGGTCCATGATTGGCGCCGAGCTGGGCTCCATGAAGGTGACCGAGCAGATTGAGGCCATGGAGGTATCGGCGACCAATCCGTTCAAGTTTCTGGTGGTGAGCCGCGTGCTGGCCACCACGTTTATGATTCCGGCGCTCATGATGTACACCATGTTGGTTGCTTTATTGGGCGCTTTTTTGAATGTGAACGCGAACGAGGGCACCAGCTTCACCACCTATTTCACCCAGGTGTTCGATGCCATCACCTTCCTGGATATTTTTTCCTCAGTGATCAAATCGGCGCTTTTTGGCTTTACCATTGGCGTGGTGGGCTGCTATAAAGGCTACCATTCGTCAAAAGGCACCGAAGGCGTGGGCAAGGCGGCCAATTCTTCCGTAGTAACGGCTATGTTCCTGGTATTTATAGAGGAGTTGCTGTCTTTGCAGGTGATCACGGCGCTCCGGTACCTTTAATTTAGTTAATCTGATGAAGGAGACACAACCCGTTATAGACAGAAGCAACTGCGTCATCAACATCAGAGGCCTGGAGAAATCCTTCGGCGATCTGGACGTGTTGCGCGGCGTGGATTTGGATTTATATAAAGGCGAGAACCTGGTGGTGCTGGGTAAATCAGGAACCGGTAAATCTGTGCTGATCAAGATCATCGCCGGTCTGCTCAAGCCCGATACCGGTACTGTGAACGTGCTGGGCAAGGAAGTGCCCAAACTGAGGGGCCGTGAACTGGACGAGCTGCGCCTGAAGATTGGGTTCTCGTTCCAGAACAGCGCCCTGTATGACAGCATGACAATTCGGAAGAACCTGGAGTTTCCGCTGGTGCGTAACCGCCGCGACATGACCCGCGCCGAGGTAGACCGCATGGTGGCCGTCGTGCTGGATGCGGTGGGCCTCTCCCAGACCATCAACCAGATGCCGTCTGAGCTCTCCGGCGGTCAGCGCAAACGCATAGGCATTGCCCGTACGCTTATCCTGCAGCCCGAGATCATGCTCTACGATGAGCCCACCGCGGGTCTGGACCCTATTACCTGTATTGACATCAACAACCTTATCAACGAGGTGCAGAGCCGTTTCAATACCTCTTCCATCATCATCACCCATGACCTTACCTGCGCCAAAGACGTGGGTGACCGCGTGGTGATGCTCCTGGACGGGCAGTTCCAGCGCCAGGGCACCTTTGATGAGGTGTTTGACACCCCAGATGAGCGGGTGAAATTATTCCATGATTACAACTTTATAGACTAAATGAGTGCAGTAGAAAATAGGCGAGCCGTTGTAGTAGGCATCTTTGTGTTTTTAGCGCTGGTGATACTGGTGGTAGGCATCTTTGTGCTAGGCGGCCAGCAAAAGCGTTTCACCAAAACCATCCAGGTATCGGCTATCTTTGACGATGTCACCGGCCTTAAGATAGGAAACCAGGTGCTTTTCTCCGGGGTACGGGTAGGCGTGGTGAAGCGTATTGCCTTCGAGGGACCCTCGCAGGTAGCCATCACCATGGACATCACCGAGGAATCGCAGAAATACATCCGCAAGGACGTGAAAGCCCGCATAGGCTCTGAGAGTTTCATCGGGAACAAGGCCATTGTGCTCTACGGCGGCAGTCCGCAGATGCCTTCTATCCAGGAAGGCGACCGTCTAGGAACCGAGGCCCAGCTCAGCACCGAGGAAATGATGGCGACTTTTCAGGAAAACAACAAGAACCTGGTAGCCATCACCACTGATTTCAAAAAACTCAGTTCCGGCCTGGCCAACGGCGAAGGCTTGGCGGGCGCGCTGCTCACCGATGACCAGCTTGCCCAGAATTTCCAGGCCATCCTGGCCAACCTGCAGAGAACTTCGGCCACCAGTGTGCGGGCCTCGCAGGCTCTGGCGCAGTTCTCCAATAAACTAAACACCGAAGGCGGCCTCGCCGATGATCTACTCACCGATACGGTCACTTTCAACAAACTGCAGGCCACTGTGGCTCAACTGGAGAAGGTGATGGCCACCACCAATCAGCTTACGAGCAAACTTAACCGCACCTCAGATAAGCTCAACAGCAACAACAACGCCCTGGGCGTGCTCCTCAACGACGAGCAGTTTGCCCTGGACTTGCAACTGACCATGCAGAACCTGGAAGCCGGCACCGATAAACTGGACGCCAACATGGAAAGCCTGCAGCACAGCATCCTGCTCAACGGCTTCTTCCGCCGCAAAGCCAAACGCGACGCCAAACAAAAGGAACGCGAGCAGCAGCGCCAGGAACGCCTCCAAAAACTGGAAGAGAAGCAAGACAAGAAAAAGCAACCTGTCCCCGCTACTACCAGCAACGAGCCCGCAGAAACACCCGCTGCTACTCCGGGACTGGCGTATTGATTGTATAAGGTTGTGGCTAGCGTTTAGAAGTTGTTTTCAGGAAAATAGGCCTAAAGCAGCAAGGGGGAGAATAATGATAGTAAACCCTTAAGGGTTGTTGGTGATAACACCAACAAGAGTGGGCAGATAAGCAAATAGTAGGGGCACCTCTTATGGGTGCCCTTTTTCGTTGCCACTGTCTATTGCGGTGGAACTGTTGGAGACAAGGCGGTGCCTGGTCTCTACATTTGGTTAATGGGAAATGTGTGGATCGGCAGGTATAATCATCCCGTTGGAAGAATTTTGGGTGAATGGAAGGGGGAATGCTTCGGAACAGCAAGTGAGCAGACGAAATGTAGACTTTGAGGCTAGCGCCTCACGGCAGTTGCAAACTGCCGGTCATTTTTGGTCCAAGTCACAGACTTAAACCATGTCAAATATAGAAGACGCTCGCAGGACCTCCGGACGCTGCGAGGTCTGAGGCGTTCCTACCATATTCCCAATCCCAGCCTTTCGGTTGAGCGCCTTTGTTTTAGACCTGGTGCCGCGGATGCGGCAGGCCTACTGGCCAAGGCTAAAACAGCAGCGCGAGGCCGGATGGCGGGGCCTCGCGGCCGTGAGCGCTCGGAGCCCAGCGATGCAACAGTAAAGCTTATGAACCTACGCTAACAGCGGCCCTTCGCCAGCAAAAGCGGACTACGATTTTATAAATTGTTTAGGAACGCTTCACTAAGGCAAGAGGCTAAGTGCGCCAAGTATGTCTTTGAAAGAAGAAAAGATCGTTTCAAATCCAATTTCTCAAAACCAGCCTTAAAACCCTACAACAAATAAGCATTCCATTCATCCTCTGTCCACACTACCCTGATATGCTCCCGCAGGGTCGTAGCCAAAGAATAACCGGTGTAAGTAGCGGAAATAGGGTAAAGCGGGTGGTGACGGTTGATAAGTGTGGCAATCTCCAACTTCTTGCAGTCTTTCTCCAAAAACTCCCGCAGGGTGTAGGCCAGCGTTCTGCCGGTATTCAGTACATCGTCTACCAAGACCACAGGGGTGTGGGTCAAAGTGGAAAGGGAAGGCTCCACCTGGATATCGTGGGTGAGGGGTTCGGTTTTGTGCAGGGAGACGCCTACCAATTGTACCTCCAGAGGTGAAATCTCCCTGAGTTCCTGGGCCAGGGCTTGCGCCAGAAAGTAGCCGTTCTCATGGATGCCGGCCAGCACCAGCTGCTTTTCCTCAAAGTTCTGTTCGTAGATTTCAAACGCCATGCGCTTGATTTTCTGCAGGATCTGGTGGTGGTCCAGGATGCGGTTCTCTTTTGTTAAGACCATGGCGTGTTGCTGTTTAGGGGCCAAATTACCAAAATAATCGCCAAAACAGCCGCATGGTACATGGCAGAGTTGTATCTTTGAAAATATTTCTAGGAAAAGGTTTTAATTGTAAGGCGAATGCCTTACTTTTGCAGTCCTATTCCAGAAATCCGTAGTTAAAAATATAGCATAATGAAAAAGGACATCCATCCTGAATACAGAGAAGTCGTTTTCCAGGACACTTCCTCAGACTTCAAATTCATCACCCGTTCTACCATGAACTCTAACGAGACCATCACCATGGAAGACGGCAAGACTTACCCAGTGGTTAAAGTGGAGGTTTCTTCTGCTTCGCACCCGTTCTACACCGGTAAAAACATCTACGTGGATACTGCCGGCCGTATTGACAAGTTCAAGCAGCGTTACAAAAAATAAGCGTATTGCGGTTCTCCGTACAGAAGTCTTCCTGAACCTCAGGAAGACTTTTTTATTTTTGCCTTATGAACATCATTCTCTTTGACGACCCGGTTCTGCGGGCCAACCTGCTGCCGCTCACCTATACCCGGCCCGTGGCCCAGATCCGCATCGGGATCCTGACCATTGCTGAGAAGTGGCAAACCCTTTCCAGGGAATTGGTTTCTCACCTCACGCAGGGCTACCTGCAGGGTAAATTCCCGCAGCATCTAGCTGATGGCAATAACCTTTATATCAACGGTGCCATCTGCCCTACCCCGGAACTGCTGGCTCAGATAAAGCAATTGCCGGTGGGTGGCACCCTGTATCAGGACGGGCTCTTGGTGGCCCTCAACGCAGATCATCTGGACCTGAGAAGCATTGAAGAGGTTTATCAGCACAACACCTCCGAGAGAGTACAGGTGGAGCTTCCGGCGCATACGGTGATACGCCACTTGTGGGACATCTTCAAGTTCAACGGACCCCAAATTCGGGAGGATTTCAAGCTGGTTACCCAAGGCCGCGTGAGCCAGAAAATCTCAGATCCGCACACGGTGGCCTATAAGCCGGAGGATATCTTCATTGAGGAAGGCGTGATTTTCAAAGCCGCTATCCTGAACGCCGAGGCTGGGCCTATCTACATCGGGAAGAACGTGCAGGTGCAGGAGGGTACCGTGATCAGGGGACCGTTTGCCATCTGCGAGGAATCTGTGATCAACATGGGCGGCAAGATGCGCGGCGATGTGACGGTGGGCCCATACTGCAAAGTGGGAGGCGAGATCAGTAACTGCGTGTTCTTCGGATACTCCAACAAAGGGCATGACGGATTCCTGGGTAATTCGGTGGTAGGGGAGTGGTGCAACTTCGGGGCCGATTCTAACACCTCCAACCTCAAGAACAACTACTCCAACGTGCGGCTCTACAGCCACGCCCAGGAGAAAATGGAAGACACCGGCCTGCAGTTCTGCGGCACCATCATGGCCGACCACGCCAAGTGCGGCATTAACACTATGTTCAACACCGGGACGGTGGTGGGCGTGGGCGCCAACGTGTTCGGAGCCGGGTATCCGCCTAACTTCGTTCCTTCGTTTAGCTGGGGCAGTGGTGCAGAGTCCCAAACTTTTAAACTCCTTAAGTTCTACGAGGTGGCCCAGGCCGTAGTAGGCCGCCGCGGCCTTTCGGTCTCTGAGGAGGACCGCAAGATTTTTAACCATGTGTTTGAGGAGACCAAAACCTTCCGCACCTGGGAAACGGTGCCGGCGGGTTCCACTGCTTAAGACGCCTAAAACATAGAACTCCGGCGCCGGATGGTTTTCACTCTATTTTCTGAAAAGTAGGGCAAAAACGGTCCGGCGCCGTTATCTTTACAGACCAAATGGCGCGGGAGCAGAGAATCCGGGCCTTAGATTTAAAATTAACCTTCATACGTGCAGTTTTCCCAGATTTACGGCCACCAGGAAACCAAGCAACTGCTGCTGAACTCGGTGAAGTCACAGCACGTGGCCCACGCCCAGCTTTTCTTAGGATCGGAGGGAAGCGCCAACCTGGCGCTGGCGCTGGCCTATGCCCAATACCTCAACTGCGAGGACCCGCAGCCTCAGGATTCCTGCGGCGTGTGCCCCAGTTGCAACAAAATCAGCAAACGCATCCACCCCGATCTGAATTTTGTGATGCCGGTGACCAAAGTGAAAGACCAGGATGCCCTGAGCAAGAACTTTGTGACCCAGTGGCGCGCTTTCCTCAGCGACAGCCCCTACCAGACCCTCAATGACTGGATGCAGTTCATCGGGGCCGAGAACAAACAGGGCACCATTCCGGTGGGCGAAAGCCGCGAGCTGGTGCGCATGACCTCACTCAAAGCCTTCGAGGCGAAATACAAGGTTATTGTCATCTGGCTCCCTGAGCTCATGAACGCCAGCGCCGCCAACGCCCTGTTGAAGCTCCTGGAAGAGCCGCCTGCCGCTACGGTGTTTTTGCTCGTGAGCAACGCCTCAGATAAGATCATGCCTACTATCCTGTCCAGAACCCAGCTGGTCAAAGTGCGCGCCTTTACTGATGAAGAAGTAATCCAATACCTGGTAGAGCAGCAGGGCACCGAGCGGGAACGCGCCTATCAAGTCGTTTCTTTGGCCGAGGGGAATCTGCAGGCCGCCCGGGTGCTGAGCCAGGAAATGACCTCGGACTATTTCACGTTCTTCCTGAGCTGGATGCGCCTGTGCTACAACCACAAGTTTGACGGCGTGCTGGAGCAGAGCGAGGATTTCCAGAAGCTGGGCCGCGAGAACCAGAAGAACTTCCTGCAGTTTGCCCTGGGGCTGCTCCGGAAAGTGCTCTTGTATGGCGTAGACAGCAAGCTGATCGCGTTTCTGCCGCCACCGGAGCTGGATTTCGTGCAGAAGTTCGCCAAGTTGATCCACCAGGGCAATGGCGCGCAACTATCGCATGAATTAAACGAGGCGCACTACCACATTGAGCGGAATGCGCACCCTAAAATTACGTTTTTAAATACCTCTATTCAAATTGCCCAGCTCATCAGGCCGGTGGCATAAACAGAGCACATGGAAACAACTGAACCAACGTCTCCCATCCGCATCGCTACGCGTGGCAGTCGGCTTGCTTTGTGGCAGGCCCATCACGTGGCAGATACGCTGCGTGCCCACGGCATGGAAGTGGAGATTGTGACCATCACCACCAAGGGAGACCTCGTGTTAGACCGTTCTTTGGATAAAATAGGCGCGAAGGGCGTGTTCACCGAGGAACTGGAGGAAAGCCTGCGCACCGGCGCCACCGACATTGCCGTGCACAGCGCCAAAGACGTGCAGTCCACCATCCCCGATGATCTGGAACTCTTGGCGTTCATGGAGCGCGAGAAAGTGCATGACGTGGTGATTTCCTTTGATCCCTTGTTCAAGCTGGGCGAGGGGCAGCAGGTGATCGGCACGTCTTCTACCCGCCGCCGGTCCATGCTCAAGCGTTTCTACCCCAACGTGATCACGTCTGAGTGCCGGGGTAACCTACAGACCCGCATCCAGAAGCTGAAAGACGGTCAGTACGATGCCATTCTGCTGGCCTACGCCGGCGTGTCCCGTATGCAGTACGACCACATGGTGGCGCAGCACCTTCCGCTAGACAAATTCATCCCGGCCGCCGGGCAGGGCAGCGTGGCCATTGAGTGCTCCAAAAACCTATCGCTGGAGCGCAAACTGAACCTGAAACTGGCCCTGGACCACAAACCCACACACCTTTGCCTCCTGGCTGAGCGGGCGTATCTGCGCACCATGGAAGGCGGCTGTAGCATCCCGTCCTTCGCCTTGGCGACCATAGAGGGAGAGACCATTACCCTCAAAGCCGGCATCATCAGCCTGGATGGGCAGGAACTCATTGTGGAAGAGCTGACCGCTCCTGCAGACCAGGCTGAAACCATGGGCGAGCAATTGGCGCATACCGTACTCAGCAAAGGCGGGGACAGGATTTTAAAAGCCATCAGAGAAGAAAAAGCATAAAAGGACAAAAAAAGAGAGGCTGCTGTTTTGAGCCTGTTTATCTAAAATTGATATGAAAAAAACGCTTTACCTGTTAGCCTTATTGATCTTGTTGGGTACGGCCGCCTTCGCCCAGAAGAAAAGCAAAAAAGACTATCTGGTTACCATTTCCACAAACCAAGGCACCATCCGGTTGGTGTTGTTTGAAGATACGCCCAAGCACCGCGAGAACTTCCTGAAACTGGTGAAACATAAATTCTATGACGGCACCACCTTCCACCGCGTGATCAACGATTTCATGATCCAGGGCGGCGACCCCAACACCAAGGACGAGGATCCCAACAACGACGGAGCCGGTGACCCGGGCTACACCGTTCCCGCCGAGATTCTGCCGCACCACAAACACATTTACGGCGCCTTGGCCGCTGCTCGCATGGGAGATAATATGAACCCCAAAAGAGAATCCAGCGGATCGCAGTTTTACCTGGTGGAGAACCATGAAGGCGTTCCGTTCCTGGACAAACAATATACGGTGTACGGTCAAGTGATTGATGGCTTGAGTGTGATTGACAAAATCGCGGAGGCGCCCAAAGACTACCGTGACCGGCCTACCACTGACATCAAAATGACGGTAACCGCTAAGAAGATGCCTAAAAAGAAAATCACTAAATTGTACGGCTACCGCTACGAATAGACCTCTCCACTATGAAGACGATCCTCATTACCGGCTCCAACGGTCTACTGGGGCAGAAACTGATTGGCCTGCTCCACACCGAGCCCCACATCAAACTCATCGCCTCCTCTAGGGGCCAGAACAAACTAGCCGGATTGTATCCGCACGTGGCCTTCGCCGCCATGGACGTGACCGATGCCGGGCAGGTGGAAAGCGTGATCGCGGAAACGCAGCCTACGCACATCATCCACACGGCCGCCATGACCAACGTGGACGACTGCGAGAGCCAACGCGAAGAGTGCTGGAAGCAGAATGTAGACGCAGTAGAGAACCTGGTGAAGGCCTCGGAGCGGCACGGCGTGCACCTCATCCACGTCTCCACAGATTTTATCTTTGATGGCGAAAACGGCCCTTATTCAGAAGACGCGGAAGGTGCCCCGGTAAATTTCTATGGCGAGAGCAAACTGGCCGCCGAAGAACTGGTGAAAAACGCCGCCTGCAAATGGGCAATCCTGCGCACGGTGCTGGTCTTCGGGATTGTGCATGACTACGGCCGGTCCAACATTGTGCTGTGGGTGAAAGGCTCCCTGGAGCAAGGCAAGCAGATCAAAGTGGTGAACGACCAGCTCCGCACGCCCACCCTCGCCGAGGACCTGGCCCAGGGCTGCTGGCTCGCCGCCAAACACGATGCGCAGGGCATCTTCAACATTTCCGGCGAAGAACTGCTCACCCCGTACCAGATGGCCATTCAGGTAGCCGAGTACTTCAACCTGGACAAAAGCCTGATTGAGGAAGTAGACGGTTCTATCTTCACCCAACCCGCCAAACGCCCGCCGCGCACCGGCTTTGACATCACAAAGGCTAAAACGCAGCTAGGCTATCAGCCCCGCACGTTTAAAGAAAGCATTGCCATTGTTGCAGAGCAGATATAAAAAGACAAGTTAACCGGAACGGCCCTTTTGCATTATGCAGGAGGGCCGTTCTCGTTCAAGACCTTTAATCCCCAATTGTAGGTGGCATGGCATGCAACAGCACCTAAGGAAGCTGTCTCCTGCGGCAGACCGGGGTGAAGGCCTACAGT
The DNA here is from genome assembly GCF_017916365.1 of Rufibacter roseolus. GTDB lineage: Bacteria > Bacteroidota > Bacteroidia > Cytophagales > Hymenobacteraceae > Nibribacter > Nibribacter roseolus. The sequence goes on along the minus strand of NZ_JAFMSU010000003.1, from coordinate 734,616 downwards.
GAGGCCGAGCACTGGCCTGCCGCAAGTAGGGTCGTGCCAAGCAGTAATGGCCTACGTCTACGATGCAACAGATAGCTTTAGCCAGGTGGTACCTTGATTGAAGCCTCACTGTCCGAGCGTCAGCGAGTTTGAGGCTTCTTGATTCTTTTGGTCACTTTTCTCATCAAGGAGAAAAGTGACAAACCTCCAAACGGAGGAACAAGCGCTGGAGGATGAGTAGGAAGGTAGTTACAGGTAAAGACCCAGAAAGTGCCTTTGAGGCTGGCGCCTCACTGCAGTTGCAAACTGCAGACCATGGTAGGTCCAAGTTGAAAACTTGAACCAGAAAATAAACAACAACCCAATACAGCCCCTTAGGTAAACCTAAATATTCAACATTCTTAATGTTTCGCCGTAGAATGACTCTATGCTGAAACGTCTGCTACGCTCCATAAAGGATTACTTCTCGTTCTCCCAGCGGGAGCTGACGCAGTTTTTCATTCTCATCTTTCTCATGGTGGTGCTCGTGGTGGCGCCATTTTTCTTTTTCCAGGACGATGTTCCCTATGACCCCACCGCCGACCAGAAAATCCTGGACAGCCTGGTAGTACAACTGGACAACCAGAAAGAGGTCGCTGATGCGGAACGGGCAGAGAAGTACAAACGCAAATCCATTAAACTGTACCGGTTCAACCCCAATGAACTTACTGTGGCGCAGTGGCAGGAACTGGGCCTGAATAAATATATCGCACAGCGGATTTTGAACTACCGCGCCAAAGCCGGTGACTTCAAGAGCAAAGCCCAATTGCAGAAAATCTACGGCCTGCCCGACTCACTTTTCCAGATGTGGTATCCGTACATAAACCTGCCGGATGAAAGTCCAGGCTACGCGCGCACCTATGCCAAAGACCGACCATTTTCAGGTCCTTATCCGGAAAACAGGTCCAAAACAGAATACCCAAAGAAGCGCTGGGAACTGCAGCCTTTTGACCTGAACACCGCTGATACCATTGATTTGATGCGAATCAGAGGCATCGGTAGCAAGCTGTCGGCCCGCATTGTGAAGTTCCGGGACAAGGTAGGGGGCTTCCACTCGGTGGAGCAGGTGGCGGAGGTGTATGGGTTGGCGCCCGAGGTGGTGGACAGTGTGCGGAAGTACGGCTTCATCTCCAGGGCTTATGAACCTAAGCGCATCAACCTCAACACCACCTCTTTTGACGAACTGCGGCAACATCCTTACATCGGCTACGCTCTGGCCAAAGCCATTGTCAATTACCGGACCCAGCACGGCCCATACCCCAGCGTGGCAGAACTGCGCAAAATAAAGATCCTGGACGAGGCTAGGTTCCAGAAGATGCAGGCTTACCTGAGTGCCCCATAGCGGCAGGCACGCCAGAATAGAGGATATTCCAATAGACAAGGAGAAGAAGCCCGGGGGTATTTTTTCGTAAGCCTTTTGATTACCCCACTGTTTACGCGGCCATTTCTAAAAAGCAGCCCTAAAACGTGGTAAAGTAAAATATCTAGTATAAACACTGATTTTGGAGGTTAATCCGGCACTTTCCACGTACAAATCAGAAGAATACCAATATTTTAGTAAAGCAACCGTAATCTCTCTGAACAACGGGTGTGCCTGGTTTTTAGACCCAGGACCAAGGGTATTCCTGAACCAGGGAGGTTAGGGAAAAGAACGGAGCCGCAGAAGCACAGGGGTATGAGACAGGAAGAAATCATAGGAGAGCACCAATTAGAGGAATCAGTTCTGGAACGGATCCTGCGGGCGGCTCCTGACCCATACCTGATCCTGTCGCCGGAGCTGCGCATTCTGTTCGTGACCCAGGCTTATCTCAGCGCTACCTTAAGCAAGCAGGAAGACCTTCTGGGGAAATATTTGTTTGATGCCTTCCCAGACAACCCGGCTAACCCAGAGGCCAAGGCCGTGAAAAACCTGCATGCCTCCCTGCAGACCGTGCTGGAAACCAAAAAGCCGCACCAGATGCCCGTGCAGCACTATGACGTGCCCAAAGGGCATGGTTTTGAAGAAAAGCACTGGATACCCATAAACGTGCCCGTACTCAACGAGGCTGGGGAAGTGCTCTGCATCATCCATAAAGTGACCGATGTCACTCCATTGGTCAAAGAACAGAAGGAAGTGCACCTGCTGGCCCTGGAGCTGCAGGCATTGCAGCAAGGCTTAAACTTAGCCCAGGATTTACAACAACAGTTCAGGGAAGAGGAGCGCCGTCTGAAAGAAGCCCAAGCGATGGGCCACATCGGGAGTTTTGAGGCCGATTTGCCACAGGAAGACTTAATCTGGTCAGATGAAATGTACCGGATCTTCGGGTTGAAGCCGCAGCAGGAGCCAGCCACCTTTGAAAAGTTTGCCTCTTTTATACACCCCAGTGACAAAGCCCGGTTTGAGGAGGCCATGCAGCGGTTTTACCAAACCAAAGAGAATTTTGACCTTACCTACCGCATCATCCGGGCCGATGGGCAGACCAAGGTGGTGCACACCCGGGCTACCACTATCCAGATAGGTGCTGAGGGCCTCCAACAGAGGGTGCACGGCACCATGCAGGACATCACCGAGCAGAAACTGGCCCAGGAAAGGCTGGAAGCCAATGAAGCCCTGCTCCGACAAGCCGAGGCCGTGGGCCATACCGGCAGCTACGAGGCTGAGATAGACACCATGACTTTCAGGTTCTCTGATGAGATGTTCCGGATATTGGGGTATGAACCGCAATCTGTGCAGCCCTCGCTGGACTGGGTAGACACCTTTACGCACCCAGAAGACGCTCCTTTGATAAGGGAAAAACTGGCGCAGGCCCTGGAAACCAAAGAGCCCTACCAGTACGTGCGGCGTATTTACTGGCCCAATGGACAGATGCGCTACATTAAAGGCAAAGGGCGCATTGTCTGCGATGCGGATGGAAAACCCCTCAAATACCTGGGTACTATCTATGACATCACAGACCAGACCCGCACCGATCTTATCCTGAACACCATCAATGAAGTGTGCTTTGAGCTGGATGAGCAACTCCGGTTCAAATACGCCAACCGTAAGGCGTTGGAGGCCTGGTCTAAAAAAGAGGATGAGGTGCTGGGCAAAAACTACTTTGAGGTGCTCCCCCAACACCAGAACTCAGAGATGGCCGAGGTGATTTTTGGAGCCAACCAAAGCCGGGAGCAGGTCCTGAAGCGGGTACACAGCCCGAAGGAAGATAAATGGTTTTTCTACAATATCACTCCTTCGCCTACTGGCCTCATAGTGCTGTATATTGATATCACAGACCGCGTGAAGGCCCGTTTGGAGATCAAAAAGCAACAAGATCAATTCGGGCTGCTGGTAGAGAACATGCCCAGCCTTATCTCGCGCTGGGAAAGGAACGCCCGGCTGGTGTATTGCAATCATAATTTTGAAAATAAACTAGGCTTGGAAACAGGCTCAGGGTTAGGTAAAACCAACCAGGAGATGGGTATTCCCCCGGAAGTAGCCTTGCCATTCAACCAGAGTCTGGAAGAAGTTTTTTCTACCGGAAAGGCCAAGGACCATGATTGTGATATAGATACACCGGAAGGCCGGATAAACTTATTGGCGCGCCTGGTGCCAGAATTTAGCCCAGATGGCACTGTAGACACCGTGCTGAGTATTGCCCATGATATCTCTTTTGTAAAACAAGCCGAAGAGCAGATCAGAAAGCACCTCAACATTCTGCAGCAGGCCGAGGAACTGGCAGGCATGGGTAGTTGGGAGTATGACATCGCCTTGGGTACCATCACCTGGTCAGAGGGGTTAGGACGGCTGCTGGAGGTAGACAGAACCAAAGGCTCCTGGGCCCAGAATTTCCTGGAGGCCGTGGTGGAGGAAGACAAACCCATTGGCGACCGCATCCTGAACGCCCTCCGGCAAGACCCACAACCCTTTGAGGAAACCTTGCGCCTGAACACCTACAAGGGACTAAGAAGGCAGAAAGTGAAAGGCACTGTGGTGGTAGGGGCAGACGGTACCCCCTCCAAAGTGCTAGGCGTGAACTGGGACATCACCGAGATGCACCGGCTGGAAGAGGAGAACCTCACCATCAGGCTGAACCAGCAAAAGGAATTGCTGGTGGCTATCCTGAATACGCAGGACGAGGAACGCCGCCGCATTGCCGAAGGCCTGCACAACGGCATCGCGCAGCTCCTGTATGCAGCCAAACTGAACCTGAACCAGGTCATTGGGGAAGAGGAAATTCTGAAGAACAAGCACCTGCTGGAAAAAACCGCCAAAGTAGACGCCATTCTGGAAAAGGCCATCCAACAAACGCGTTCCCTGTCGCATGAACTGATTCCCACTCCCTTGTCTGACCTGGGGCTGCAGGCGGCCATCAAAGACATCTGTTCTACCTTAAGCTGCAAGCAACTGAAGCTGAAATGTTGGGTATTCAACCTGCACACGCCGCTGGAGAAACACATGGAACTGGCCATTTACCGCATTGCCCAGGAACTGGCCAACAACATTGTGAAACACGCCAACGCCACCCAAGGCGGGCTTCTGCTACGTGAGCAACGGGGCGCCTTGGTGCTGGAGGCCGAAGACAACGGCCAGGGCTTTGTGCCCAACCAAGTGGGCCACAAAGGCATGGGCCTCAAAGCCATCCATGACCGGGTAAAGCTGCTCAACGGCACCATTGAAATAGACTCGGCCCCGGGCCAGGGCACCACCATCAGCATCTCATTCCCCTTGTCAAACCCGGCGGTAGGGGCGGTGTAAACGGCTATTTGCACAAACCCGTTTAGCGGCTGATTTTCATAAAACGGCTGCTAAACAGGTTTTTAGTTAGGTATTCAGTCTGTAGGGGCAATCCCTTGTGGTTGCCTTTGCGCCGGCCACCGCAATATAGGTTGTTGGTGATAACACCAACAACGGCGAAGGTCATCCAAGACATAGAAACGCTATTTAGATGTCCCCCTTTGAAGGGGGTAGGAGGATGATTTACTCGTGCTGATCAATGGCATTCCCTAAAATCAAGTTGCCGACGTTGCCGGTGTTATCACTAACAACTGAACCTACGCTCTGCACCGAATAGGGCAACCACAAGGGATTGCCCCTACATCAAAACAAACCTACAGCGAAGCCCCACCTAATCCAGCCAGATTTGTAATGCAGCCTACATTCCTTAATTTACCGTGGCGGGTGCGGGCACGTACAGGTGTACCAAAGAAAGAGAAGTAACCGTTTTCCATCCAAAGCAGTTTACTTCTTAAAGATTGCCCCTGGCATTCGCTTTTATTGATTCCAGTTCCTTTAAATACCAGATGACTAACCCCTCCACGTCCCTTCCGCACCTGTTGAAACAATACCAGCGCCGGCTCCTGAACCTGAGTGGCTCTAACCGTTCGTTGGTCTTGCTCAAACCCTCGGCTAGCCTACACCTGGATGTTCAGGCGCTGGATTTTGCCCATAAAAGTCCGGCTTACGACTACGTCAAAGACCTCCTGGCCGGAAGGCAGACCATTACCTTGTGCGAGGTAGCCGATGCCCGCGATGCGGCTCTGGCGCCGCTCACCAAAAGCCTGAAAACCATCCAGCGGCGGGCCCACATGATCTGGGAAGAGCGCGGTGCGAAGGAACTGTTCGTGGGCTGGCCCTTCGTGGAAGGCGCTTTCCCCGATGGGACTTTGGTGCGCTGCCCTTTAATTTTTTTCCCGGTGGAACTGCGCGTGAACGAGAAGCGCCAGTGGCAACTGACCCGGCCCGAGGATGCGCCTGCGTTCTTCAACAAGAGCTTTTTGCTGGCCTACGCCCATTACCTGAATGTAGTACCCGATGAAGCGCTCATGGAGGAGGATTTCGATGAATTTCCCTCCGATGACCTGCAGTTCAAAACCAAACTATACGAGCTCCTGAAGGAGAGCAACCTGGAAATCAACTTCAACCAGGAACTCCTCAAAGACGGACTACAGCCTTTCAAGGCCTACAAACGCGAAGACCTGGAGAAAACCTGGAAACCAGGCCAACTCAAGCTCCAACCCGAGGCTGTGCTGGGCATTTTCCCGCAGGCCGGTTCTTACCAACTCGCTGATTATGATGACCTGCTGGAGAATCCGCCTGCTGAGTCTTTAGAGGAATTGCTTTTGCCCCAAACTGAGGTGAACGCCACGCACGCCCAACTGGAACAGCAACTCTTCACCGCCTTTGACGCCGATTCCTCGCAGGAAGCGGCGCTGCGCCAGGTGAAAGCCGGCCAAAGCGTGGTGGTGCAGGGACCTCCGGGCACAGGTAAATCACAGCTCATCTGCAACCTGGTCTCTGATTATTTGGCCCGCGGTAAAAGCGTGCTGGTGGTCTGTCAGAAACGCGCTGCCCTGGATGTAGTGTACCAACGCCTGTCTACTACGGGCCTGGACCAGTTCTCTGCGCTGGTGCATGACCTCAACCTGGACCGGCCGGCGGTATTCTCCAAAATCAGGTACCAGATTGAGCAGGTAGAGGAGTACAAGCGGCAGAACGTGGCCCTGGGCAACATCCAGGCCGAGCGGCAGTTCCTGGAAACCAGCCGCCGCATCAACCAGATCTCCGAACGGCTGAACGATCTCAAGGAAGCCCTGTTTGACACCAGCGCCTCCGGATGGTCCCCGAAAGAACTGTATCTGCGCAGCAATCCGCGTGCGCCGCATCTGCCCGCCCAGGGCATTTACCTGAACTTCACGGCTTCTTCCTGGCAGGAGTGGCGGCCGCGCCTGCTGCATTACCTCCAAGACGCCGTGTTGCTGCAAAGCCCCGATTTCCCGTGGAACGACCGCCGCTCTTTCCATCTCCATACCTGGGCCGAGCGCCAGAAACTCACGCAACTGCTTTCCCAGATTCCAGCCGAAGTGCAAGCCGTAGCAGGACAGGTACAGGAATTATTGCCTACACAAGCAGAGGTCTGGGATGGACTCCAGGCGCTCATGCAGGAATTGCCCGCACTACTGGCGGTGCAGGAAGCCCTACGCGACAAAGCCGTTTTGAGGCTGTTTTTTGGAAATCTGGCCCAAACCAAAGACTACCGCCAACGCGAGGTACAGCTCACCCAACTCCAGAAAGACTCCGCCACCGTCCAGACCAAACTCACCCATGCAGAGGTTCAGCAGGTAACCCAACTTCTGGCGGCGTATGACCAGGCGCACAGCGGGTTCCTGGGTAAAATCCAGTGGGCTTTCTCCTCAGATAAAAAGAAACTCGCGGCCTTCGCCGAAGGCAAAAACCTGACGAACGCAGACACCGCGGTAGAGCACCTGCGCACCGCCCTCCAACAGTGGACCGCGCTGCAGACGCAATGGCAGAACCTACAGACCCTGGAACCCACGCTGGAACTTCCCGCGGATTTCTTCGCGCCAGAAGCAAAGCAGGAATTAGCCGCTTTGCAGGAGGCCTGGGAACAGCGCAAGGTAATTCAGCGGCTGGCCGCCTATGACGTTCTGCCCGATGCCCTGCTGCCATTACCGGCGGAGCGTTTTATGGCCGTTTTTACCAAAACGCTGCCAAAACTATCACAGCTGCAGGAAGAGCAGCGCGAGTGGGCAAAGTGGCTGACTCCCTCGCAGATTGAAACCATCGCCACGGATGCCGCCGCTACCCAGCGCATGAGCCAGAGCCTGGCCGAACACTTCGAGCGCATGGTTCTCTTTGACGAGCTGGTGCAGACGCTTTCGCCGGAGCTCAAGGGCTGGCTGGATGATCTGCGCGCCGCCATCCCGGAAGGTGTGGAGGCGCAGTTGCAGGCCCTGGAGAACAGCGTACTGCTGGCCTGGGTCCAACACCTGGAGGGCCAGCACCCGGTGCTCACCATTGTGAGTACCGGCGAACTGGAGCGCCTGGAAGCTGAACTGCAGGACAAAATCAAACAGAAAGCAGATCTGAGCCGCCAGATTATCCTCCTCAACCTGCGCGAGCAGACCTACCAGAACATGGAGTACAACCGGTTGGGCAATCCGGTGACCTACCGGCGCTTGCTTACGCAGGTAAGCAAAAAGCGTATGCTGTTCCCGCTGCGTAAACTAAACGCTGAGTTTGGGGACGAAATCCGTCAGCTGTTGCCGTGCTGGCTGGCCTCGCCCGAGACGGTGTCGGCGTTGTTTCCGCTGGAGCGCATCTTTGACCTGGTCATCTTTGACGAGGCCTCGCAGTGCTTCGCGGAGGTGGGAATTCCGGCCATGATCAGGGGTAACCAAGCGGTGATTGCCGGCGATGAGCAGCAGTTGGGACCCTCGGATCTGTACCGCGTGCGCTTCGGGACGGATGAAGAAGAGACCGAGGAACTGCTGGTGGAGTCACTGTTGCAACTGAGCGCGCTGCACCTGCCGCAGACCTTGCTTTCTGAGCATTACCGCAGCCAGTACCCAGAGCTCATCCAGTTCTCCAACCAGAATTTCTACCGCCACAAGCTGCAGCTAATTCCTAAACTGGAGGCCATGAACACCGCTGAGCCCGCGCTGCAGTACCTGAAGGTTGACGGCGTTTGGGAAAATCAAACCAATAAGGTGGAGGCCGAGCGTGTGCGTGACCTGGTGTTTGAGCTAATGACCAAAGGCGAGACCAACATAGGGGTCATCACGTTCAACTTCCCGCAGCAGCAGTTGGTGCAGGACCTTTTGGAAGAAGCGGCTTCGGCCCAGAACGTGAAACTGCCCGAGGAACTCATCATCAAGAACATTGAGAACATCCAGGGCGATGAGCGGCAGTACATCATCTTCTCCATCGGGTATGCGCCGGATGCCACCGGCACGGTGCGCGCCATGTTCGGGAGCCTGAACGCGGCCAAAGGCGAGAACCGGCTGAACGTGGCCATCACGCGCGCGATTAAGCGGGTGTGCGTGGTGACCAGCCTCTGGCCAGAGCAGTTCCCGACGGAGAACGTAAAGCATCCCGGCCCCAGACTGCTGCGCGAGTACCTGGCCTTCGCCCGCGGGGTGAGCGAGAACGGGTTCACGCCCCAGCCAGCGCCTGCGGCGGGTATTCCTTCGGCACTTCTTTTATATCCGCAGCTTTTACATGAGTTTGGGAAAAACGGGGCTAAAACGCAGTTGTCGCTGGAACTTCCCTTCGCAGATCTTACTTTCCGCAACGGCAACCAGTACCAGGCCGTAGTACTTACCGATGACGATTTGTACTACCGCCGGCCTTCAGCAAAAGCATCGCACGCTGATGTGCCGCTGCGCCTCAAGGCCCGGGGCTGGAAATACGGCGCCGTGTACAGTCGTCAGTTCTGGAACCAGCCCGAGAAGGTCTGGCAAAAACTAACCGAACTGTACCAAGACTATGAAAGATAAATTGCTGGAAATCGGCGTGGGCCTGTGTCTGCTGGTGGCCGTGGCCTGTGACACCGGATCGGCGAAAAATGAGGACGCCAACCTGGACTCCTCGGCCAAAAAGGAGAAGAAAGACAAAAAGAAAGACAAAAATCCCGCTTCTGAGGGCTTTGCCGTCAACAACAACTATGACCTGCTGGAGGTGAGTAAGATGGGCAAGAAAACCGTGCCCGAGAGCTCAGGCCTGGAGGCATCCGGTGACGGCAACTTCTGGACCCACCCAGACGCGGGCAATGAAGCGGTGCTTTACAAGGTGAACCAGTCCGGCGAATTGCTTGAGACTATGGCTGTACAGGGCGCTAAAAATAATGATTGGGAAGACGTAACCCGCGGCGATGACGGTTTCCTGTACATAGGGGATATGGGCAACAACGAGAACACCCGTAAGGACCTGCAGATCCTGAAAGTAGACGAGAAAGCCAAAAAAGTGGTGGGCTCCATTCCGTTCAAGTACGCAGACCAGACCGAATTTCCGCCTTCAAAAGCGAACCAGAATTTTGACGTGGAAGGCTTTCTGATGCACAACAATGCTTTTTACCTCTTCACCAAAAACCGCGGCAAAGGCGACTGGGTGAAGCTTTACAAAGTAGCCAACCAACCCGGTGCATCGCAGACCGTAGCACCGCTGGACAGCATCCAGATCAGCACCAAAATCACCGCCGCAGACGTATCGCCGGATGGTCGCCACATTGCGCTACTGGGTGAAGGCTGGGTGTACCTCTTTGAAGAGAGTAGCCCTGAAGGCGTGTTCAAGGGCAAGAAAGAGCAGATTCCGCTGGGTAAAGTTGGTCAGGCCGAGGGGCTGGTTTTCGTGAACGATTCTGACATGATGATCTCCAACGAGGCCGGCCGTCTTTTCATGCTCAGCCTTAAAAAGTAGCTTTTCAGGCTGAGCATGAAAAGTAATGAGCTGTAGTTTTGGGTCGCTTTCTGCAAAATCGGCCTGAAAACCCATGGGCCTGTTACCGGGCCTGAGCTTCTACCGTAAGAAGTACCAGATCTTCTAAACACACAATCAACCGCATCCGTATGGCTCATATCATCTTAGTAACCGGCGCTACCGGTACCGTAGGTTCTGCCACCGTCAAGGCACTTTCAGCGGCAGGGGCTGATGTTCGGGCTGGGGTACACTCATTGATCAAAGGAGACAGCCTGAAACGCCTGCCGGGCGTAGACCTGGTGGAAATCAACTTTGACCGACCCGAGAGCCTGGCGGTGGCCTTTACCGGCGTCACTACTGCGCTCCTTATCACACCTTTTGCCCAAAACCAGGTGGAAATGGCCCAGAAGCTGATTGATGCCGCCCAGGCCGCCGGCGTGAAGCACGTGATCCGGCTTTCAGCGAGCGGGGCAGAGTCTGAGCCAGGCATTCAGTTGGGCCGCTGGCACCGCCAGGCCGAGGAATATCTCAAAGGAACGGGCATGAATTATACCATGCTGCGGCCAGGGTCTTTCATGCAGAACTTCGTCAACATATACGCGCACACCATCAAGGAAAGCAACACCTTTTACCAGCCTGCCGGCGAAGGGCGGGTCTCCCATATTGATGTGCGGGACATTGGCGATGTGGCCGCGGAAATCCTCCTGAACCCCGATGAACATAACGGCAAGGCTTACACACTCACCGGTCCGCAGGCCCTCAGCGGGAAGGAGGTCGCCGATATTTTCTCAAGGGTATTAGGCCGCACCATCCAATACGTTGACTTACCCGAAGAAGCCGCTCGTACCGCCATGCAACAGCAAGGCATGCCCGACTGGATGACCGAAAGTTTGCTGGAACTGAACGCCATTACCCGGACTGGCTACGCCTCTGGTGTCACCAGTGATGTACAGGAAATCATCGGTCGGAAGCCCTACACCTTTGAAGAGTTTGTACAGGTTTACCGCGATTGTTTCTAAATACAAGCGGCAAATGCCCTAAGAAGAAGCGCCCGTTTTACAGCAGTTTTTCAGGAAACAGCTGTAAACGGGCGCTTCGGTTTTAGAGGAAAGCTGATTAAGGATTTGACTTAACTGGCGCTGCCGATCATGTAGTGACCAGGCATCGCCTTGTCTCCACGTTATCTGATCATGTAGGGGCAATCCCTTGTGGTTGCTCATGTACATGCCTCCGTAGAACAGGTAGTTGCTTGTATTACTGTTGCTGTGTTATCAACCTTGTTATTTTGAGGCCTTAAGCCTCACTGAAGTTGCAAACTTCAGGTCATTTTGGGTCCAAATTGAAAACTTGAATCAGATAAGGAGGGAGGTTTTGCAGCAAGCAAAAAGCCCCGCTGGAAACCAACGGGGCTTTTCTATAGATGAAATTACCTAATAATTCTATTAACGGTCATCTCTGGAAGAACCGCCCCGTGATGAACGGTCCTGGCGATCTCTGTCACCGCTGGAGCGACGGTCATCATGATCCTGGTCTGGACGATACTGGTTACGGTTCTCGTAGCCGGAACCACCGCCCCCAAAGCTGGATTGTCCGCCCTGAGTGCCGCCGTAGCCGCCGCGTGAACCCATGCCGCCGGAAGAGGAAGAACCGTATCCGCTGGAGCCGCCGTAGCTGCTACCGCCCTGGCCGTATCCGCCCATGCCGTAATCACGGCTTTGGTCGCCGTAACCACCGCCGGTAGAAGCACCGCCGTGTCCGCGGTCATGGTCATAGCCGCCTTGTCTTGATCCGGTTCCTGAAGAGCCGTAACCACCGCGGGAGCCCATGTCATTACCCATGTTTCCGTAGTTGGAGCCTCCAAAGCTTCCGCTGCCGGAGCCACCGTAGTTGCCGCCTTGTGATCCCTGGCTGGACCCGTAGCTGGAGCCACCGTAGTTGCCACCGCCCATTGAGCCGTAGCCACCTTGTGAAGAGCCATGGCTTCCGCTTCCGCCTTGTGAAGAACGGGAGCCGAAATCGCCACCTTGTGAGTTATAGGTGCTGTAACCGCCCTGGCCGCTGCCGCCGCTCATAGAGCCGTAGCCACTGCTATCGCCACCGCGGTTCTGGCCGCGTGAACCGCCGCTGCCTTGCCAATCCTGGTTGCCGCCCTGTGAAGAGCCGTAGCCTCCGCGTGATCCCATGTCTGAACCCATAGATCCGCCGTAGCCGCCTCTGGAGCCCATGTCATGTGAACCATAGTTAGAGCCGCCCTGGCCACCTTGGTTTTGGGTGCTGTATCTGGTTCCGCCTTGGCTGTAGCCGCCGTCAAAGTCTGAGTTTCCGTCATAACCACCGCGGGAAGATCCACCGCGTGAGCCGTACTCTTCGCTGTAAGATCCGCCACGGGAGCCCATAGAGCCATAAGAGCCGCCTTGCTGGTTGCTATAGCCTTGGCTGTATCCGCCGTGGCCGCTGCCCTGGCCTCCGCCACCGTGCATGCCGTAGCCGCTCTCAGTGCCGTAGCCCATCTGGTTTCCGTAATAGCCGGAGCCGCCGTAGTTTGAATAGCCGCCGCGGTCAGACTCTGAACGGGAAGAATTACCGGCGTATCCGCCTTGGGAGCTCATTCCGTATGGATTGCTGCCCATGCCGGAACCACCGCCAAAGCCTTGTCCGCCGGAGTGGCCCATAGATCCGCCGTAGCCGCCCTGGCCGTAGTTAGAACCACCCTGGTTGCCCTGTGATCCGTAACCGCCCTGACCATAGTTAGAGCCGCCCTGGTTTCCGTAGTTGCCACCGCCTTGTCCGCCGTAACGGTTGTGCTGGTCGTCATGGTTGTTCCAGGAGCTGCCGCCGCCGAAGCTGCCGCTGTTGCCTCCCTGAGAACCGTATCCGCCCTGGCCGCCTTGTGAGCCATAGCCGCCTTGGTTACCCTGTGATCCGTAACCACCTTGCTCGCCGTTGAAGTTACCGCCACCGCTGATGCCGCTCATAGAAGAGCTGCCCTGGTTGCCGTAGTCGCCGCCTTGTGAGCCGCCGTAGCCCATGCCGCTGCCCATAGAAGCAGAAGATCCTGAAGCACTGTCTGAGCCGGAAGAAGCGCCTGACTTAGATGATTTGCCGGAGCTTGATTTATCTCCAGACGCTTTGGCAGAAGTGGAGGAGCCTGATCTGCCGCCGGCTTTTGGCGTAGCAGAAGATGTTGAAGCCGAAGTGGATGTTTTGCTTCCAGAGGTTTTGCTTCCCGAAGCGCTATTGGTAGTAGAAGAAGATCCTTTTTTAGAAGTAGTGGAAGAACCACTAGTGGCGGTAGGAGAGCTGGAGCTGTCTGATGTGCCGGTGCCAGAAGAAGTTCCACCAGAGGCAGTTCCACTAGAAGCGCCGGTTGGTGAGCCAGTGCTGCCTTGTAAACCAGAAGTTCCTTGTGAGCCGGAAGAACCTAGAGATCCAGGAGAGGAACCTGAAGTTGAGCTTTGGCCCACGGTACCTGATGAAGAGGAGGAAGAAGCATTGGTGCCCATCCCACCGGATGACCCGGTAGAAGAGGAGCTCTGGTTATCGTTTTGCTGCTCTTTTTGATTGTCTTTCATGGTTAAATCTCCTTGTTTTTAGTTTGTGAATGGTGTTTTGAATACCCTTGCCGGAGACCCTGAAATTATACCAGATTCTATGGCAAGTGTTTATACTATACGAACGGGTGTTTGCATGGTTAACTCATTCATTGCGATTTTTTAATCAAGAAAGAATCTGTAGGAGAATAGCCTTAAAAACTTTGCTTAAAATGAAGCTTAAATTATGAAAATGATTTTGCCGACTGTTGGAGATGCCGGGTTTTTAGAAAAGCCTCAAAAATGGAGCTATCTGTTTCAGGCCTATCTTGTTGATAACGAACCCAAAACAGTTGCTGCCACAATCAGGCTCAACACCTCATGTGAGGCTGTAAACACAAGAGTATAAAACTGTCATGAAACCGTTCTTTAACAGAAACGATTCGTTCTTAGAAGGCCTCCCCTTCTATCGAAGGGGAAGATTATAACGCTTGCAGATTTGGTGGCAGAGGGCTTTAAGTAATGCACAAAAGAAACAGAAATGCCAGCGGCGCTTTCCTGTCTTAATCGGGAAAGCGCCGCTGGCAGAGAGTAATCAATCAGGTAGAAAGGCTGGATAAGGGAAGAGGAGAATGCCCTCAAAATGAGCAGAGACCGGGCGCAAAGACTGCTAACGTACAACCAATTTCTGCAAAGGACTTTTATGTTTGCCCCGTGTTGTTGCCCTGCGCGGTAACCGTGTTGGTGTTGATGTTCGTGCTGATGTTGGTAGGTACATCTACATCCAGTTTATTGAGGAGTTCCTCCGCGTCTTCCTGCTCTTCCTCGTTAGGCTCGGGCACCTCGTGCTCATCTGCCTCTAATGGTTCATAATTCAGCCTGATGAACATGGGGAAGTGGTCTGACCCGAAAAAAGGCAGACGTTTTATCCTGATCAACCGGAAAGCGGGATCATAGAAAATGTGGTCCAGGGAGTACCGGAAGAACGGCACAAACGCATTGTAGGTGTTGAAGAAGCCGCGCCCGATTCGGGGATCCAGGAGTCCACTTATTTTCCGGAATAGGTTGGTGGTGTAAGACCAGGCCACATCGTTCAAGTCGCCAATGACAATGCTAGCGTATGGGGAGTCTTTCGCCATTTTGGCTACGGTGAGCAGCTCAGCCTCGCGGGTATCTGTGTCTTTGTTCAGGTGGGGTGGCTGCGGGTGCACGGTAAACAAATCAAACTTGAGCCCGGAGGGCAATTCCACTAACATGTAAAAAGAGGGAATGCCTTCCTCCACCAGGTACCTAACCTCGGTATGCGTGAGTTTGAACTTGCTGTAGAACATCATGCCGTAGGTATTCTCCAGGGGCTCTTTAATGCAATACGGGTAGCGTTGGTCCAGTTCAGAGATGGCATTGGCCCAGCGGTGATTAGGCTCGTTGATGAGCAGCAGGTCTGGGTCGTTCTCGCGCACTACCTTCAAAAAGCGGTCATACCGAGTGTTGGACATCCGCACGTTGGAAATCATGACCCCGAAGGAATTTTTAGGGGCCTTTATCTTGGATCTGAGGGCCTGTACCCGCACAAAAGGGGTGAACTTGTACACGTGCACCAGTTCATTCACAATGGCCAGAACCAGCAGCCCCGCAAAGATCTTCTGGGTAAGCAACTCATACCCGTATAGCCAGCCGTACAGCCCCAGGATGACCGTACATAAAATAGCTACCTGAACCCTGGGGAAATCCAGGATTCTGATCCACCAATAAGTACTCTTTACCATGGTCAGTAGAGAGGCCAAAATGGCAATACAGCCAAGCAGCTCAAGGGTAATTTTCATAGTTAGCAGTGATTCGGTTCGTTCACATACTCATTTCTGGAAGCAGGGTTGCCTCAGTAAAAATACAGCCCCGGCGCTGGGGAAAGTAGCCGCCAAAAAAAAGTCGTTTCCAGCATGATTTGCGAAAATCAGGCCAGAAACGACGCTCAAAAATTTATATTTTATGTTAATTAAGGGGCTGCTTGCTCTACCCGCACGCCCACAGACATAATGCCTGGCAAAGGATCCTGGCGCATGTACTGATTTAGTTTGATCTGGTATTTTCCCGATTTGGAGAAACGCACGTTCTTGAGAGCCCTGAACCGGTGGTCAAAGATGTCGCCGGTGCCGTTGCCTTTGGGCTCGCCGGTTTTGGGGTCCATGAGGTACATCTCATGCAGCATGGAGTTGATCTGTTTGCCGTCTGGCCCTATGAGGTAATGCCGCAGGTACAGGTTGTAAAACGGGTACTGAATGGCATTGCGCACATTGAGGAACACGTTGTACTGCTGCGTGGTGTCTGAGATCTCGAACTCAAACTTGGGGGCTAGGGCCACGGGCCACTGGTTGTTCTCAATATCCTGGTTTTCTTCAAACACGCGGTTGGCGTCACAGCTGGCCAGGAACAGGCCCAGGCTCAGCAGTGACACTATTACACGAAAACTTTTTATCATCATCCTTCTGCTTTTGGAGTGCCGCCTTCTGGGTTGCCCGGTTTGCGGTTCCGGTGATTACGGTTGCGGTTGCGTCTGGAGCGTTGTTCCCCTTCTGCCCTTGGGCCACCTTCTGGTCTTTCTGGAGCACCTACCGTAGCGGGCGCAGCTCCCTGGGTTACCGGCTGAGGCCTATTCTGCGGCGGACGCTGCCCTTGGGGCCGCTCCTGGCGCGGTGGCCGGTTTCCGCCTTCCCGGTTGCCGCCTTCTTTAGGCTGCCGGTTAGGATCACGCTCACGCTCCTGGCGGGGTTTGCCTTGCTGCTGCTGACCTTTGGCCTGCTGCTCGCGCTCTGGCCTGGGTGGTTTCCCTTCTCCGCCAGCAGGGCGCTCACCGCGTTCCTGGCGGGGCTTGGGTTCACCCTGCACCGCTCGGCCCGATGGACGGTCTCTGCGCACTTCGGGGGTAGGAGTGGCCTGGGCCAACACTTCAGTAGCAGTGGCGGCGTTGCCTCCGTCTTTTTTCTTTTTCTTGCGCTTCTTCTTGGTTTTGTATTGCTCGTCCAGGCGGTCAAGGTTGCCTTCCAAAGCTTCCACGAAGTCTACTACTTCAGGTAGTTGCTTCTTCACTTCCTCGGCCAGGTTCTCAGGCATTTCGCCGGCGGCGTTCATCTTCAATACCTCCTGCACGCGCTCCACGGTTACCGGAAACCAGTTGCTGTCGCCACGGTATCCGAACCACATGATGCGCCGGAAAATGTCGGTCTTCTGCAGGAAAGCATCGCCGGCTTTGGTCTGGAGCGGACGGTTCACGTTAGGGATGTCTTTGAGGGCATCCATGTAGGTTTCCAGCTCATAGTTAAGGCAACACTTGAGGCGCCCGCACTGGCCGGATAACTTGCTGGGGTTCAGAGACAGGTTCTGGTAACGCGCTGCGGTGGTGGACACGCTCCGGAAATCGGTGAGCCAGGTAGAGCAGCACAATTCGCGGCCGCAGGACCCGATACCACCCAAACGGCCGGCCTCATGGCGCAAGCTTATCTGGCGCATCTCAATGCGTACCTTGAATTCCTCGGCCAGTTTCTTGATTAGTTCCCTGAAATCCACGCGGTCATCGGCGGAGTAGAAGAAGGTGGCCTTGGTTTTATCGGCCTGGTACTCTACGTCTGAGAGCTTCATTTTAAGCTTCAGTTCCTGCACAATGGCGCGGGCGCGGTACATGGTGGTGGGTTCCTGCTCGCGGGCGAGGTTGAACTTCTCCATGTCTTTCTCGGTGGCCACGCGGTAGATGCTCCGGATCTCGTCGTTGTTCTGGACCTTCTTCTTGTTCATCTGCAGGCGAACCAGTTCGCCTTTGAGAGACACGTGGCCAATGTGGTGACCGTTAGGTACGTCTACCACCACGGCATCGCCGGTAATGAGCGGCAGCCGGTTTACGTTCCTGAAAAACTCTTTACGTCCGCCTTTGAAGCGGATTTCTACTATATCAAACTCTTTAAAAGACACGGGAATCTCCATGTCTGAGAGCCAGTCAAATACATTTAACCGGTTACAGCCTCCCGTGCTGCAACCGCCGTTGCTTTTGCAACCCGCAACTACCTCGGTGCCATCGGCAAGGGAAGTGGTTTTGGAGCCGCAGCCGCCACTAGAACATGAACTACATCCCACAGGTCAATTTCCTTTATATAGATAATTCTTGTTTTCAAAAATAATTACTCACGCAGCCCCAAAAGCAAGGTGCCTAACCCCGGAAAAAGTAAGATTTATCCTCCTGAATGTAAGCGAATTAATGGGGAGAATAACGGGGGTAAAAGGCAATCTTACGCTTTTCTACGGCAAATACTGAGAGCCTAATTAACAAATATAATAACTAAATCCGAATAGCTTGGCACGATTCGTTAAGTTATAAACAGGGCGTTTTGAGGCTAATTTGCTCTAAACAGCCTTGAAACCTCAAAACCCCTGAACAAAAAAGAAGCGGCTGCTCGTTCCTTTTCTTATCATCCAGAACATATTTGGCCCAGGCACCGGACCAAAATTAGCGCCGGCAACCCCCTGTTTAGCCTGGACAATGGAAGCCGATAACAGGCTATACTGGGGAATTTGCCAGATGGAGGATTTTCTTAAAGTTCATTCTTTCATGATGGAAAAGCCCAGGTTTTGATCATGGTTTCTGTTTCCGTTATTTGGGCTTTGATCTCCAATTACCAGTTTCTATGACCTTTGCTTTTGCCCAGAACCAGACGGTTGACCAGTTGACCTCCCTCTTCAATGCCGCTTTCTCTAACTACATCATGCCTCTGTCGCTTACCCCGGAGGTGATGGCCCTGAAACTGCGCCGCGATGGTACCAACCTATCTCTATCTCCGCTAGCGCTGGACCAAAAGGAACCGGTGGGTTTTATCTTCCAGAACCTGGGCGAATGGGAGGGCAAAAAGACGGCGTACAACAGCGGGACCGGGGTGGTTACCAAAGCGCGCGGACAAGGCCTCACCCCCAAGATGTATGAGTTCTGCCTGCCTTACCTGAAGGAGTACGGCGTAGAGCAGTGCCTGTTGGAGGTGATACAGGAGAACAAGCGGGCGTTTGGTATTTACCAGGGGCTGGGCTTTGAGGTGATCCGGTCTTTCCACGTTTTCAGGCACAACAAAGCAGATCTTGCCTGGCATGGTCACTCGCCCGCAGATGTCACTTTCCAGAAGGTTTATGTGCCGGACTGGCCGCTTTACCAATCGTTTTGGGAGGTGGAGCCCAGCTGGCATCTGCATACTGCCGCCATTGACCGCACCTCTTCTGATGTACAGATAGTGGAGGCGCACGCCCAGGGCAAATGCGTAGGCTATGGCATCATCTATCCGCTCACCGGAGCCATCGCCCAACTAGCAGTAGCCCCTGCCTGGCGCGAGAAGGGCATTGGGCAGGCCCTGTTGCAACAACTGGTCTCCCTCACGCCATCGTCCATAGTCAGCGTCATAAACGTGGATGCCAAAGGCGAGCGCCTGCTGCGGTTTTTCAAGAAACGGAAAATGGCTGAACTACTGGGCCAGTATGAGATGCTGTGGCCTCTGTAAGGCGGTGTTTTAGAAGTGTTTTTGGGAAAATAGGCCGGAAATAAGTATCATTATCGGATCAGAAATGAAATAAGAACCTCAATATTTTAACCGTATCCGCAAAAGGTCTTTCTACTCAGTATTTAAATTCTATTATTATATTCTAAATCCCCTTATACAAATCAAATTTATGCGATTTCTATCCCTCTTTCTGTTTGTTTTTTGCCTCAATCTCCTGCCTCATTTTACAGAAGGGGCGGAGAAGTACAAAGCAGGAGACAAACTGTTTGTAGCGCCTACTAAAGGTTTGAACCTGAGAAAATCACCTGATTCCCAATCTGCTGTTCTGTCCAAACTGGACTATAACACCCAGGTCACCATAGCAGAGGACGCACCACCCAGGAAGTCACTCCAAATACCGGTAACTGATTTTGCGGGCGGAAAACTGAACCTCCAGGGGCATTGGGTAAAAGTGAGCACTGGTAATGCAATGGGGTATGTGTTTGACGGAATGCTCTCCAAATACAAAGGATTGGCCTTGGGTAGCTATGAAGAAGACGCTTGGCTGGTTTCTTTGTTCGGGAAGCCAACCCTGAAGACGTCTAAAAAGAGTTTAACGGCGCAGGGTGGGGAAATAGATTTTGAAATAGAGGAAAAAACGTACCCCCGGGGATTGGTCTTTCATTCTACCTGGGGTGATGGCTGTGGAAGTTACGAATATGCGTTCAGCATTTCTTACAACGAGGCGTACTGGTTTATTGAGCGCATGATGGTGGGCGCCGATGCCGCCGATGACATCAAAATTATAAAGGAGAAGGGTAATACCGTTTTTAGTTTCTCAAGTTGTACATAAAAGCTTGTACCAGTTTTTAGCTCGTTTTCTTCAAACCAGAGGAAAACTATGCAATAGCGAAAAAACAGAAAACCCCGGCAGATCTTTAGAATCTGCCGGGGTTTTCTGTTTCTGAAGTCAAGCAGAGGGATTAATAGTCATAATCCTCTTGCTCTCTTCTCTTTTTGGCCCTGAAATAAGCGACTATTCCGTAGCCAATGATGGCAGTTACCGCCAGTTGGCGAAGGAGGCCGCCGCGGTTGTGCTGCCATTCTGCCTTCATGCCTTTCTCTGCAGGGATATTGGGGAACTTACCGTTCTTGATGTCCTCAATGATTCCCTCTACCACGTTTACGCGGTCTGCCAGAATGAGCGGAAGCCAGTGGCCGTAGTCGTTCTCGCTTTTCTTGAAAGCCAGCCGGCGGATCATACCGCTGAGACCGCTGGGCGGAACCGCCGTCCCGAAAACTGCGGTCACATTGGGGCGTTCTATGGAGTGGTGTACTTCAATGTTCACCGGTTGCTGCGTGGGTCGGGTCCAGGTGTAGCCTTTTTCCTCTTCGCCGGCGCGGTTTCTCATGGGGTACGTGGGGTCATTCTTGGGGTCTGCGTCTATTCCCCAGCCAATGATATGGGCATATTTATTTGGTGTGGTTTCCATAGTCAATTTCCTTTAAATTCTTGCTGATGGTGGAATAAGAACAGGTTTGATGCAGTTGTCCAGTTTCTCAGAGAACATGCGGTACGCATCAGAAACCTCTTCCAATGGTATACGGTGCGTGATAAGCCCTTTGGGGTTCAGAATTCCGTTTTGCACGTGTTCAATCAATCTGGGCAGCAGGCGCTTCACCGATGCCTGATTGGCCCGGATGGTAATGCCTTTGTTCAGCACGTTCCCAATGGGTACCAGGTTATCGGTAGGTCCGTACACCCCAACAATAGAGACAATCCCGCCTTTTTTCACGCAGTTAATGGCCCAGTGCAAGGCAGTAGCAGAGCCTGCCTGGATAAGCAGTTTGCGGCCAGTGATGGTTTGCAGGGCATTACCGGTGGCCTCGGCACCTACGGCGTCAATGCAGACATCGGCGCCCAGCCAATCGGTTTGTTTTTTGATGAACACGGCTGGGTCACCAAACTCCCTGAAGTTGTAGGCTTCGCACTGCGCGTAGTTTTTGGCAAACTCCAGGCGGTACTCCACCTCGTCAATAATGATCACGCGCCCTGCCCCGAATAACCAGGAGCATTTGGCAGCCATAATCCCCACGGGGCCGGCACCAAACACTACCACAGTATCGCCGGGCTGGATACCGCCCATCTCGGCGGCCTGGTAGCCGGTTGGCACCACATCGGTCAGGAGAACGGCATCATCCGGGTCCATCCCCTCAGGGATCACGGTAGGGCCCACGTTGGCGTAAGGCACACGCACATACTCGGCCTGACCACCATTATAGCCACCCGCCGTGTGTGAGTACCCGAAGATACCGCCTACAGCCGTTGCTTGTGGATTGGATTCGTGGCAGTTACCGTACAATTCCTGCTTACAGAAAACACACTGGCCACAGGCAATGTTAAACGGCACCAGCACGTGGTCGCCCACCTTCACTTTGGTTACCTCAGAACCAACTTCTTCTACTATACCAGTGAATTCATGCCCGAAGGTCATGCCTACGCGGGTGTCCGGCACTGAACCGTTGTATAAGTGCAAATCTGATCCGCAAATACACGACCTGGTTACCCTAACAATTGCATCCTGGGGGTGCAGGATTTCAGGCATTGGTTTTTGATCTATCCGGACCCGTAAAGGTCCCCGGTAATTCATGGCTAGCATAAGAATTCTCCTTGGGGTTAAAGTGAGACATATTTTGTAGTTGTGCCGTGTCTCCAAGCAAGGCGGTTTGCACCAATCCCTGATAAGATTTCATAACACAGGTATTTTTTACTTCCTGAGGACCCGAAAGTTTCAGTAAGTGCTTTGTTCAGGAGTAAATACGTATTTATACGGTGTTTCTACGGAAGTGACCTAAACCCACCAACTTACTTGAGGCTTTTGGGTGCTTATTGGGCTAAAAAGCTGGGTATTCTCCTGAAAAATCCGGTTTTGAAAAGCAGACTTTCAAGGGCAACAGCTACAAAAACAGCCGAAAAAAGAGGGAGTAACAGAAAAAAATTATTCTGAAAGGAGAGGGGGCTTGCATCAAGCCCAAAGTTGTTTTGGCTTTAATTTTAGGAAAATACGCTTGAAACTGCGACCGAAGTACCTTTCCAAAAAGTATTTTTTAGATGGCTAATTTCAGCAGTTCAGTTTTCCTTCCATACTTTTGCGGCCAGACAAGAACTGTCTCCCTGTTTTACCTGAACTTGAGCAACCCAGCAACATGAGTATTACCATCAGAGCCATAGAAGAAAAAGACAACCTGCCACTGGCGGAACTCATCAGAAAGGTGTTCAGGGAATTCAAAATAGATAAGCCGGGCACCGTCTACACAGACCCCACCACCGATGACCTGTACCATCTTTTCCTCGCGCCAGGCAGTGTTTACCTGGTGGCCGTGGAGAACGGAGAGATCATTGGCGGCTGCGGCGTTTTCCCCACTGATGGCCTGCCGGAGGGCTGTGCCGAGTTGGTGAAATTCTACCTTTCCGCTGAGACCCGCGGCAGAGGAATCGGGCTGCAACTGCTGGAGAGAAACATGGAGCTGGCCCGGGAACTGGGCTATAAACAACTGTATCTGGAGTCTTTCCCCGAGCTGGCTAAAGCTGTGAGCATGTACACCAAAGCTGGTTTCAAACCGTTACCCCACGCACTAGGTAATTCCGGCCATTTTGCCTGCAACATCTGGATGTTGAAAGACTTGACAAAAGTTGCTGCTGCGGCAAATCCTCAGTAGTAAAGGCTCCTAACCCAATTTTCTGCTTGTAAGGGAATTTTCGGGCTATGCCCATAAACAAAAAATCAGTTGGCTAAGTCTGGATTGGTGACTTGGCCAACTGATGAAAGATGATTCTATTTCGAGCTTATTTTCCTGAAAACAGGCTCTAAATAACTATTTGCCAAGCCACTCTTTGAAAGCCGCGGCCCGCTCGTTGCTGATGATGATTTCCTTATCGGTAACAGGTTTAACGTACACCTTAAGGCGGCCTTTAAGGTAAGGGTGGATCTCGTCAATGGAGTGGATGTGGGCAATGAACTGGCGGTTGAGTCGGCTGAAATGCTCAGGGTCCAGCAGCTCTTGCAGGGTGTCCAGGGTATAGTCGGTGATGAAGCGCTGGCCGGCGTTGGTGATAAGGAAAACGATCTTGTCCTCGGCGTAGAAATAGGCGATCTCATCGGTGGAGACCGAGCGTATTTTCTGGCCGGTTTTCACTAGGAACCGGGTTTTGTAATTAGGCGTATCGGTGGCAGGGGCGGAGTTGCGGTTCAGGAGCGCCATGATCTGCTGCATGTCTAAAGCCGGAGCTGGCGCGGGCTGGCTTTGCCGCAACGCCTTGAATTTGTCCATGGCCGCGCCCAGGTCCTCGTTGCTGATGGGCTTGAGCAGGTAATCAATGCTGTTCACCTTGAACGCTTTCACGGCATACTCGTCATAAGCCGTGGTGAAGATGATGGGGCACTTCACCTCCACCTTCTGGAAAATCTCAAAACTGTTGCCGTCAGACAAGTGGATGTCCAGGAAAGCCAGATCGGGCGCCGGATTGGACTCAAACCACTTCACCGCGTTGCGGATAGAATCAATAGTGCCTACCACCTGGATGCTGGGGTCGTAGCGCAGCAGTTGGGCTTCCAGTTTTTCTGAAGCCAGGTACTCGTCTTCAATCAGGAGAATGTTCATCAGGCGGCTTTGTTTAGAAGCGGTAATTTAGCAATGAAATCGTGGGCTGTTACCTCCACGTCCACTTTTTTATCGGTGATGAATTTATAGCGGTTAATGATGTTTTTCAGACCCACGCCGGTTGACTCTTCGCTGCTCTCTCTTAGCTGCAGGTTGTTCTTGATGATGATATAATCGCCCTCCACAAACACGTCAATGAACAAGGGCTCATCGCGGCTCACGATGTTATGCTTGATGGCGTTTTCCATGAGCAGCTGCATGGTGAGTGGGGCTACCTGGTGATTGAGCAGATGATCGGGCACGTCCATGTTCACCCGCAGGTTCTCCCTGAATCTGATTTTGAGCAAAAAGAGGTAAGAATAGATAAAGTCCAGCTCGGTGTTGAGGGTCACCAGCTCTTTATCTTTGTTCTCCAGCACGTAGCGGTACACTTTTGACAGCTGCTCCACAAACTTGGCGGCCAGGTCCTGGTCTTTGTAAATGAGCGAGGAAAGGGCATTAAGACTATTGAACAGAAAGTGCGGATTCACTTGCTGCTTTAAAGACTCAAACTGCACTTTAATGGTTTCCTTCTTCAGCTTCTCAGACTGCATTAGGTAACGGTGCCACTGGTTGTAGAAGTAGATGCCAGACCTGATGAAGTGCACAAACAGCAGGATGATGCTGCCAAACACAAACACTTCTTTGAGGTCGCGCATGGCGTTGGGGTCCTGGAAGTCATACTCCATCTGCCCGAATACCAACCTTGGCATGATCTCAAACAACACCATCACCAGCAGGATGTAGATCTGCACGGCCACCCATTCATAGATGAAGCGGCGCAGCCCGTACTCGCGCCAGTCATATTTCCGGCTCAGGCGTTTGGCAATACGGCGGGTTCCTTCCAGTACCACGTTTACCATCAAGGCATTGTAGAGCAACCGGAAAACATCCAACGCCTCAAAATCACGCACGCCTACCCGGTGGATAAAGAAGAACGTCCAGAAAATAAGAAAAGCAATGCCTGTGTTGCCCAGATAGCGCAACAGGTGCTTGTTCTTGAATTGAAACTTCTTTTTCATAAATGGCGACTGCACAAACAGCCTGTCCAAAAACTCTGTGGAGAGAAGCATAGTTCAAAAAGTATGAAAGCGCTCTGCCGCCGTGAAAGAATCCGTTTCGTGCGCTCTCCTCATACTGGTAATGGTTGAAGTTTGACGTTCTGTTCTAAGCTTACTTTTTGAAAAACAGCCTTAAAATATCTTTAGACCGGGTCTGGTGTTCCTGCCTAAAAGCAAAGAATGTGCCCGCCCGGGTGGTAAATTTAATCAGAATCCGAATGCCCTTTTTTGCATCCGTTTGCCTAAAGGCCTGGTCTGCGCCGGCAAAAGAAGCAAAAGGGCCTGTCGGCTTTTTTCATAAGTTTGCGTAAGAATCCCAGTGGGATATTACCTCCGCTAAGTTTGCAATTAGATCTTTTCACCGCAAGCCGGCAAGATAATCCTGACCAAGGCGGAAATTAATACCCTGAAGCTGTGGTATCTACAGATTAAGCTTCCTGATTCTTCCAATTTTTAAAGAGAGACATCTATGAATTCTGCCTGGTGGTATTTAGTGTTGGCGGGCCTTTGCGAGATTGGCTGGGCTATTGGTTTAAAATATACAGAAGGGTTTTCCAGGCTGGTGCCTACTGTTGTTACCGTGGTCATCATGATCCTGAGTTTTGTCTTGCTGGCCCAAGCAATGCGCACTTTGCCCGTGGGTACCGCCTACGCCTCCTGGACCGGAATCGGCGCCGTGGGCACTGCCATTTTAGGGATGATTCTTTTCAATGAACCCAAGGACGCTTTGCGCCTGGTTTGCATTGGGTTGATTATTGCCGGCGTGTTGGGGTTGAAGTTTTTAGCGAAGGAATAAGGAAGTTTCAGTTATTGTGGGCTTGGTTGTATGTGGGTTGGTACACATAGTCCGCTTGTGCTGGCGGAGGACCGCTGTTTCTGTTAGTTCATGAGCATAACTGTTCCATAGGTAGGCTCCGAGCGCTCACGGCCGCGGGGCCCCGCCTTCCGGCCTCGCGCTGCGCCAGCTTACTTTGCTCCCTAGCGGTCGCAATGCCTGTCGGCACCGGAACCTGACAAGGCGCTCAACCGAAAGGCTGGAAAAGTTAATGCGCCGGTAGGAACGCACCAAACCTCACAGGTTTTCAAAACCTGTGAGGTCTTCTGTATATGACATGGTTCAAGTCTGCGACTTGGACCCAAAATGGCCGGCAGTTTGCAACTGCTGTGAGGCACTAGCCTCAAGACCGCATTTAGGTCCGCTTAAAGGCCAATTCACTAGTACCCCTATCCTTTTATTATATCCAAGACTTCACCGTTGAGAGGAGCGAGGAGGAGTGTTTACACCTACTGATCTACGCTTTCTAAAAATTAAACAATGTATAGACCAGGTATCGCCTTGTCTCCCACGGTTCCAAACGCAATTCGTGTAATCAACGAAAAAGGCACCCAAAAGAGGTGCCTTTATTTATTCTCATATGCAGTTTATGGAGCGTTTTTACAAAAATGAGCAACATGCAGCCAAACTCTTTTTAGCCTAATTCCACAAAAACACGCTTAAAACAATCCTTGCTTCCGGCGGTAAGCGAAGAGGGTGTCGTTCGTAAGCAGGTAAACGAATTTGTCACCTATTAATACCTGCCGGTAGGGGAGGGACTGTTCTGGTAAGGTAACGGTGCGGGTCTGGAAGGTGTAGAGGTGCTGGAAATGAAGTTGGTTGTCTGAAAGGTAGTACAGTTCATCGCCTACAAAGCCAACATAGGATAGGCTAGGGAGGGGCAGCTTTTTCTGGTAGTTACCCATGTTGTCAAACACGTAAATGCCCGAGGAGCGGTCTACCATATACAGCTTGCCCTGGTACTCGCGCATAAAGGTGATATCGTGCTGCCTGCGGTCCAGCAGCAGTTCCAGCGGATTTTCAAACACTACCCGGTTTACGCGGGTGTCTACCTTGAGGAGGCGGAAAGTGGTCTCGTCAAAAAGCCAGAGCCGGTCATCGGCAGCCAGGGTAGCGGCCCTGATGGTGCCATCGGTGTATTCCCGTAGATCGGCTAGGCCTAGAGGCGTGAGGAAACGGTCCAGGAGTTGCACCCGCTGCCGGTCATCATAGAACACTGATATCTTGGCCGGACTCCAGGCCTCTACCATGGCCACGCGTCCCTGCGTAGGCTGCGAGAAGGTGTTAAGGACCTTGCCCACGGTGTCAAGCTGAATGATGTTCTGCCGGGTGTCTGCGAGATAGGCGCGGTCAAAGCGGTCAATGGAAAGCAGGGCATTGCCCTTGGCCGGCAACTGGTAGGCCAGTATCCAAGTCGGAGTTTGCGCCTGGCCAGACAAAGGCACCAAGAAGAACCAGGCCAGGATGCACAGGCAGAACTTAGGCAGGCTGCTTTTCAAAATACGTGAGGGTGAGGTCCTGTCCATTATATACGGCGTAGGAGCAAAAATTGACCCATTCTCCCAGGTTCAGGTAACGGCTGCGCTCACCGATAGGCAGATCCAGCGGCAGGTGGCGGTGCCCGAAAACGTAGAAATCATGGTGCTGCCTTCCTTCCACGCGCTGGCAATAGTGCACGAGCCATTCTTCATCGCCTTTGAAGACCTCGTCTACCTTGGTATTCTGTATCCGGCTGCGGCGCGACCAGAAAGTAGCCAGCCCGATGCCCATGTTAGGGTGGATGCGCGCGAAAAACCACTGGCTCATTTTGTTGGCGAAAATCCGCTTCAGGACCTTATAGGTGTAATCCTTCGGGCCTAACCCGTCACCGTGGCCGATGTAGAACGTATGGTTGCCGATTTTGGTGGAGACGGGTTTCCTCAGCACGGGGATGTTCAGTTCCTTTGGGAAGTAGTCGAACATCCACATGTCATGGTTTCCCGTGAAAAGGTAGATAGGAATGCCACTGTCGGCGATCTCTGCGAGTTTTCCTTGTAAGCGGATAAACCCCCGCGGGATAGCGTGCTTATATTCAAACCAGAAATCGAAAATGTCTCCCAAAAGGAAAATGGCGTGCGCATCTGCCTTGATCTGATCTAACCACCGCACAATCTTTTTCTCGCGCGCCAGGCTTTGCTCCGGAGACGGAACCCCTAAGTGGAAATCTGAAGCGAAGTAGACTTTTTTACCGGGCGGCAGGTGGTCAATCGGTGTGATCATCAACGAGGAACAGGATAAGTTCTTTGGGGCCGTGGGCGCCCATGACTAAGGTTTTCTCAATGTCGGCAGTACGGCTGGGGCCGCTTACCAGTGAAAGCATAGACGGCAAACGGTTGCCGTATTTTCCCTGCACAAACTGCAGGGCTTGCTTGATATCGGGCACCAGTTGCGACAGTTTGGCCACCACCAGGTGCATGGCAGGGTAAACGGACAATCTCCGGCCGCTGGCGTTGGCTGAGGAAACCAGAATGCTGCCGGTACGCGCCACCAGTGCCTCACAGGTGGTGAGCGACGCCTGGGCATTGTTGATGAAGTCGTCCTCGGTGCCGTTGAAGTTGATGCCCCCGGCGTGCAGGATCTTCTTCAGGGCCGGTTCCCACACGTACAGGTTGTCAATGCCGCGCTCTTTCTTGAACTCAAACAGCTGGTCAAAGAAATCCTCCTCGTTCTCGCAGTACACAAAGGTGCCACTGTTGCGGATAAAGGTCTCCGCGAAAAGCACCGAGAGGTCTTCCAGCAGCGGCCCGTAAACCGAGGTGGAGAAGTCTGGGGTAGGAGGCAGAAAAGGCGCTGACTTAGCCAGCGCCTCTCTTACCTTGCGGAGCACAATCTCTTTGGATTTGGCTTCGTACATTTTGAATTTCCGTTTAGGGCCTGTTTTTCAGAAAAGGGCTACGAATTGAACGTAGTTCCTTCGCCGGTGGAAGACGGTGCGCCGGTTGGCTCTGCAGCCGTGGGCGTGTCTTCCTGGTTTTGCTGGGCACCGGTTGGGGTTGTGATATGGCTTTCACCGGCCAATTCGCTCTGCGTCTTGCTGCGGTCTGTGCCGGCGGTATGGGCCTGGTAGTTGGTCAATCCCTCGAAAGGCCTTGGGCCTACCAGACGCTCCAGGTCGTGCTGGAAAAGGATCTCCTTCTCTAACAGTTCCTGCGCCACCAGTTCCAGTTCGGTCCGTCTGTCAGACAACAGCTGCAGGGTGCGGTTATACGCGTCACCTACCAGCAGGCGTACCTCAGAGTCAATCGTTTCTGCGGTAGTTTCTGAATAAGGCTTCGTAAACGTGTTATCCGGCTGCTTGGAGTCATAGAACGACAGGTTGCCTATACGGTCATTCATGCCATACATGGTCACAATGCTGTAAGCCATTTTGGTAATCCGCTCCAGGTCACTCAAGGCTCCTGTAGAGATTTTCCCGAACACGATCTGCTCAGCCGCACGGCCACCCAGGGCCATACACATCTCGTCTACCAACTGCTCGGTGTTGTACAGGAACTGCTCTTTAGGCAAGTACTGAGCGTATCCCAACGCAGCCACGCCACGCGGAACGATGCTCACTTTCACCAACGGATCGCAGTGCTCCAGGAACCAACCGGCAATGGCGTGACCAGCCTCGTGGTAAGCCACAATTTTCTTTTCCTGCGGAGAGATGATCTTGTTTTTCTTCTCCAAACCACCAATCACGCGGTCAATGGCATCGTTGAAGTCTTTCATCTCAATGGCCTTCTTGTTGCGACGCGCGGCGATGAGGGCAGCCTCGTTACACACGTTCGCGATCTCGGCCCCGGCGAACCCAGGGGTCTGGGCAGCCAGTTTTTTCGCGTCCACGTCATCGGCTAAGGTCAAAGGACCCAAGTGTACCCCGAAGATGTGGGTACGGCCGTTGATGTCTGGCTTGTCAATGCTGATCTGGCGGTCAAAACGTCCGGGACGCAGCAAAGCGGAGTCAAGGATGTCTGGGCGGTTGGTGGCAGCCAGGATGATCACGCCTGAATCAGTGGCGAAACCGTCCATCTCCACCAGCAGGGAGTTCAAGGTGTTCTCGCGTTCATCGTTACCACCCGGCATCTGCCCGCGGCTACGGGAACGCCCGATGGCGTCAATCTCGTCAATGAAGATGATACATGGGGCTTTGGCTTTAGCCTGCTTGAACAAGTCACGCACGCGGGCGGCACCTACCCCCACAAACATCTCCACGAAGTCTGAACCCGAAAGAGAGAAGAACGGAACCTCAGCCTCGCCGGCAACGGCTTTCGCCAAGAGGGTTTTACCGGTACCCGGAGGGCCTACCAGCAATGCACCCTTAGGGATTTTACCTCCCAGGATGGTGAATTTGGTGGGGTTCTTCAGGAACTCTACAATCTCCTGGATCTCTTCTTTAGCTTCCTCAAGCCCGGCTACGTCTTTGAAGGTGATCTTCACGCGGTTCTCGGCGTCAAACAGGGCGGCGCGCGATTTTCCGATGTTGAAGATCTGTCCACCGGCTCCTCCGCCCGCCATGCGGCGCATCAGGAACCAGAAACCTACCATGAGTAGGATAAAGAACGGCCAGCCCATGAGGAGCTCCAGAAGACCGGTGCGCTTCTCAATTTCCAAAGGCACGCGCTGCTCACGCGGGATATTGGCCTGCAGTTGGTCCAGATCCTGCTTAAAGCTCTCGGCAGTGATAATAGGGAAGTGATATTGCGCGCCCTGCGTGTTCATGCTGAACCCACCCCCGCGGCTCTCCAGTTCTGCCCGGTACTTATCGTTCTTCAGGGCTTCCTCTTTCAAGGTCACCTCTGCCACGTTGTTGTTCACTACTGCTACTTTCTTCACATCCTGGGCCAACAGCATCTCCTCAAACCGGGGCTGCCGGATTTCAATGGTGGCGTTGAGGTTGTTATAGTAAGTAAGTCCGAAAATAAAGATCACCAAGGCCGCCAGAACCCAGATCTGCATGGTTGGGCGGGGCGGGGTATTGGGTATTATTTTTCTTTTTCTCTTTTTTTCTGGTTTGTCTGTCATGGGTTGTTCTCTCTCAATAAAAAGTAAACCTCCGGACGGGGGCATTGTTTAAACCACCGCCGATGTAGTGCCTGTGGTAGGCTCTACGTGCGTAATCTCGGCATCACCCCAAAGCTCTTCCAGGGCATAGAAATTACGCTTATCCTTGAGGAAAATGTGGGCCACTACGTCTACGTAGTCTAGTACCACCCATTCGCGGTTGGTCCGGCCTTCACTCTGCCAGGGATGTTCTTTCGTTAGCTTGAAAACTTCTTCCTCAATAGACGTAGCAATAGCGTCTAGTTGGGTGTCTGAGCTAGCGGAGCTTATGATAAAGTAGTCAGAGACGGCATTCTTCAAAGATTTCAGGTTTAGAACGACAATGTCAGCTGCTTTTCTTTCTTGCATGCCTTTTACTACCAGTTCTGCCAATATGTCGGAATTGTCCTGAATCGTGTTGTGTTTCATCTGGGAAATATAAATTTGATCTTCAAAAATACTAAAGTCTTTGCATAAATTTTCGCTAAATACCCTTTTTATAGGCCAGCAATTGGTTTTTATGCCAGAATGTGCCTCCACTAACACAGAGGCGCATCTGCTTCTTAACAAAAATGGCGCCACTGATGGTTGTGTCATAGTGGCGGGTGCCCAAACCGGTGGGCGCGGCCAACGTGGCAATACCTGGGACGTGGAGCCTGACAAAAACATTACGTTATCTGTCATATTAAAGCCAACCTTTTTAGAGGCCCAGCACCAATTTTCGCTCAACATTGCCGTCTCCCTGGCTGCGCTTGACCTTCTGCGGGAATACCTGCCCGAAGGGGTAGCCCTTAAATGGCCTAACGATCTATACTACAGAGACCGGAAAGCGGGTGGCATCTTGATTGAGAACGCCGTGAGCGGGCGGTTCCTGCAGCACAGTGTTATTGGTATTGGCCTCAACGTGAACCAGGTTTCTTTTGTCCACCCACGGGCTACCTCCCTGGCCTTGCTCACCGGAGAACAAATTCCCCTGCCCAAGGCCATCAGCAAGTTACTGGAAAATCTGGAGCGACGGTACCTGGCACTGCGGACCGGGGCCGGCGAAGCCCAGAAAAGGGAGTACCTGCAGCATTTGTACCGTTACCAGGAATGGCACTCTTACGAGGTAGGAGGGCAGGTGCTGCCGGGGCAAATCACAGGGGTTGACGCGACTGGGCGGTTGGCGGTACTCATAGAACAAAAATTGCAGTTCTTCCAGTTCCAGGAGATCAAATTTGTGATGGAAGAGTAGTTGTTTTTGGCCCAATTTTTGAAATACAGGCTTAAAGTAGCTTGTACAGAACAAAGGCTTTATTGATTTTTTTATAGTTATAGATAGGAAATATTCTATAGTTTAGTTTGTAGTTTAAAGATCCGTTGCTATATTTGAACGATTCCGCATTTAGTCACCAACTTCTTGGCATATATGGTATGAAAATTTTTACACGCGTTATCCTGGGCGTTCTAACCCTGGGCATGGTTTTAGGCAGTAAAGCATCCTCTCTGGGCGAGATTCGGGGCGGTTTGCCTCTGGGTTCCCGTGCGGCCAGTACGTCTGAATCCGATACCGTTTTCCTGAACTGGCGTACTTCTGCCAATTTAGCGATCACGGATTTTGGGATACCGGCGGCCTCAACCCTTGCTTCCTACAACCCGAACGTGAAAAAGTATTCGCCATTGTTGTACCTGACAAAAAATACAGGCGCCAAAACGCCAAAGCCTGGTCTGCGCCAAATCACAGCCCTGTACGCCAGCACCAGCAGGATTCTATCAGGGAACCAGGGGGTGAAGGAGCCCAAGGTCATTCCTTCCCTCAGCGCGTATCCTAACCCCTCCAGGGGTATGACCAAGATCTCGTTGAGTTCGCTTGGCGATGACAACTACAAGATCAGGATCTCCAACGCCATTGGTAAAGTGTACAAAGAGATTCCGGTGAGCAAGCCTGCTTCCTCTGAGACCATCATGGTGGATCTTTCGCCTTTGCCGGCTGGTATCTATTTCTACAGCCTATTGGTAAACGAAAAAATGGTGGAAACCAAACGACTCATTCTGCAGCAGCAATAATTTTCAGCTGCCTAAGTTATAGGAAGAGCCAGCCTGCGCTGGCTCTTTTTTTATTTATTGGGGTCTGCAAGAGGCTAAACGTGCAGAAAATTGCTAATTTCGAGGGTTCAATCTTTAACACATCATGTTGCAATACAATCGGATCAACAATCTGGTAGGTTGGCTGGTATTTGCGGTGGCAACCATCGCGTATGTACTTACCCTGGAGCCAACGGCCAGTTTCTGGGACAGCGGAGAATTTATTGCCTGTTCCTATAAACTCTTAGTGCCACACCCCCCCGGAGCTCCTTTTTACCTGTTGTTGGGGCGTATTTTCTCTTTGTTTGCGAGTGAGCCGGCACAAGTGGCCTGGTGGGTGAACCTGCTCTCGGCGCTTTCCAGCTCCTTTACCGTGCTTTTCCTGTTCTGGACCATCAGTATCCTGGCCCGTAAACTGTTGGTGCCAAACCAACGCCCCAGCACCCTGGGTGCCATGGCTACGGCTACCGCTCCAGAAGAAACCTTGGTAGAGCCCACCCTGGGGCAGACTATTGCCATCATGGGGGCTGCTGCTGTTGGTGCGTTGGCATTCACGTTCTCTGATTCTTTCTGGTTCTCCGCGGTAGAGGCCGAGGTGTACGCCTTTTCATCCTTCTTTACCGCTTTTGTGGTATGGGCCATGCTCCGCTGGGAAAGCCGCGCCCATGATGCCGTTTCAGACAAATGGCTCATCCTTATCGCCTACATGGTGGGTCTTTCCATTGGCGTTCACTTGCTGAACCTGGTAGCTATCCCGGCTTTGGCCTTTATTTTCTTTTTCCGTCTTAAAAAGTACTCAAACAAAGGCGCTCTTATTACTTTGGTGGTAAGCGCCGTGATTTTAGGCGTAGTGCTGGTGGGTGTTATCCCGGGCTTGCCTTCCATTGCCGGCTCCTTTGAGGTGATGTTCGTGAACAGCTTCGGGTTGCCGTTTGGCTCTGGGGTGATCTTCTTTGTGGTGCTGTTCATCGCAGCAATTGTTTGGGCGGTGCGTTACGCCATCAGAACCGGAAACCGTACGCTGCATACGGCTTTGCTGAGCTTCATCTTCGTGCTTATCGGGTACTCTTCTTACCTGATCATTCCTATCCGTTCTGGCTACGACCCCACCATTGACGAGAACGACCCAGAGAACATCGTGAGCTTTGTGTCTTACCTTAAGCGGGAGCAGTACGGTGACCGTCCGTTGCTCTTTGGGCCGCAGTTCAACGCGGAGCCTATTGACCAGAAAGAAGGCGCTGCCCAGTATATCAAAGGCAAAGACAAATACATTGAGGTAGGCCGGAAGATGGAGACGGTATACGATTCAAAAGACAAGACCCTGTTACCGCGTCTGTACAGCAACCAACCTGGTCATATTGCCCAGTATAAGAAATGGGTAGACATTCAGGAAGGCCAGAAGCCAAGCTTCGGGGCGAACATGAGCTTCTTGTTCCGTTACCAGATGGGCCACATGTTCTGGCGTTACTTCGGCTGGAACTTCGTGGGCCGCGAGGGCGATATTCAGCAGTCTGGCGTGTTGTGGCCTTGGGAAGGCAATAATGGTCTGCCAGCCCGCATAGCCGAGAGCAAAGCCCGCAACAACTTCTACATGCTGCCATTGGCGCTGGGGATTCTGGGCTTGATTTTCCAAATCAGGAGAAAACAGCGCGATGCCTTTGTGGTGGGCCTTCTGTTCTTCTTTACCGGTATTGCCATTGTCATTTACCTGAACCAACCGCCTATTGAGCCGCGCGAGCGCGATTACACCTTCGCCGGTGCTTTCTACGCTTACTGTATCTGGATTGGCCTGGGTGTGTTGGCGATCGCCGATTTCCTCCGTCGCACTCTGAAATCTGATGTGCTGGCTGGCGTAGTGGCTACGGTGGTGGGTTTACTTATCCCCGGCATTATGGCAGCCCAGGGCTGGGATGACCATGACCGCTCAGACCGTTACCACTCTGTTGACTCGGCCAAGAACCTGTTGAGCTCCGTGGCGCCTAACGCCATCCTGTTCACCAACGGTGACAACGATACGTTCCCGCTTTGGTACGCCCAGGAAGTGGAAGGCTTCCGGACGGATGTGCGCGTAGCCGTACTCTCTTACATGAACACCGACTGGTACCTGGACCAAATGAAGCGCCAGGCCTACAAGTCTGAGCCGTTCCCGATGAGCCTGGAAAACGAAAACTACCGCCAGGGCATCAACGACTACCTGCCGTACGTGGAACGACCCGAGGTAGCCAACGGCATTGACCTGAAGCAATACATCCAGTTGGTGAAGCAGAACCACCAGGCGCTGCAGATTGGGGACCGGGCCGGACGCACTTACCTGTCTTTCCCTACCAAGAACTTCTTCCTGAACGTGGACAAGAACGCCGTCATCGCCGCCAATGCGGTGCCGGCGGCCTACAGAGACTCCATCGTGAGTCAGATGCGCTTCACCATTGACAAAGGCGGCCTGGAGAAAAAGCACCTGGCAATCCTTGACCTGTTGGCGAACAACAACTGGAAGCGCCCCGTGTACTTCTCTACCACCGCCGACAACTCTGACTTCATGGGCTTGGACAACTACCTGCAACTGGAAGGCCTGGCCTACAGAATTGTGCCGGTGCAGAGCAGAAGCCAGGATCAGATGGGCTACATCGCCAAGGACATTATGTATGACAACATGATGAACAAGTTCTCCTGGCGCAACCTTGACCGTACGGATATTTTCTACGATGAGAATTACCTGCGTTTCCCAGCCAATGCCCGCGACAAGTATTATCAGCTCACCCTGGAGTACCTGAAAGCCGGCGACAAAGCCACAGCCAAGAAGATCATGGATTACTGCTTCGCACAGCTACCGGATAAATCCATCCCGTATGACTACTACATTCCGCCGTTTGTAGTGCCGTTGTACGAGGTAGGCGAGCAGAAACGCGCCCAGGAAATCGTGAACACCATGTCAGCTCGGTCAGACGCTGCCCTGCGGTATTACTTCACGCAAAGCTCCATGTTTGAGACCGAGATCCGCATTAACCTCTTCATCATGCAGCAGTTGATTCAGGTGTCGCGCCAGGTTGGCATGACCCAGAAATCCGCTGAGATTGAGCAGAAGTTCATGCAGTACTACGGCCAGATGGGCAAGTAAGATGGATTGATTATAACGGAAGGGCCGGGTAGAAATATCCGGCCCTTCTGCTTTTCACCAGACTGCTGTTTGCGGCTTCTTTTCAGAAAACCAGGTTAAAAACAGGAGGTCTGTTCTTACGTACTTCAAAGAAGCAGAAAGTAGGAAAGGGTGCCCGGCAGAACGCCCTGAGCCGGGAGCGGAAGCTTCTGCTTCATTTCTGCGGAAATACGGCTACCTTTGCAGGCAAATCAGAAAAGCAGCCTGGCTGCAGATCAACGCATAACATCCATGGAGAACAGAAATTACAGAGATAGAGAAGGCGGCGGCAAGCCAAGACACTTTACCCAACCCAAGGTAGATAAAATGGAGATGGTGTTCGGCCTGCGGCCGATACTGGAAGCCTTGCACGCCGGCAAGACCATGGAGAAGATCTATCTGCTCAAAGGCACCAAGCATAGCATCAGCCAGGAGATCACCGAGCTGGCGCGCGAGGCCCAGATTCCGATTTCCCTGGTGCCCAATGAGAAGCTGGACCAATTAACTCGCAAGAACCACCAGGGTGCTGTGGCCTACCTCTCCGCGATTTCCTATTCTCCGCTGGATGAGATTGTGGCCTCTCTTTTTGAAAAGGGCAAAGATCCGTTGTTGCTGGTGCTGGACCGCATCACCGATGTGCGGAACTTCGGGGCGATTGCCCGTAACGCCGAGTGTATGGGCGTGGACGCTATTGTGATTCCGAGCCGCGGAGCTGCCCAGATCAACGCCGATGCCCTTAAAACCTCAGCCGGTGCCCTGAACCTGATCCCGGTTTGCCGCGAGCCCAACCTCAAAGACACCCTGCATTTCTTGAAGCAATCAGGCATAAGGGTGGTGGCCTGTACAGAGAAAGCCGATGATAACCTCACCGATGCCGCTGTGGATTTGACCGGTCCTATTGCCGTGCTCATGGGCAGCGAGGAAGACGGTATTTCCCCTGAGTACCTCAAGAGAGCCGATGTGCGCGTGAAAATCCCGATGATCGGCCAGGTGCAGTCTCTGAACGTATCGGTGGCCAGCGGCATCATCCTCTATGAAGCCCTGAGACAGCGGAAAGCAGAATAGCCTTAACGTATTTGATTATAGTATAAAGCGCTTCGGGCCTGTTTTTGGGAAAACAGGCCTGAAGCGCTTTTTGTATTTTGTTCCTCTATGGGATAAATCTGACGGTCAGGTTCATTTCGTCAGCTAGTCAGGTTCATATTGTCAATACCTCGCCCTTGTTGGTGTTACTATCAACAAGCACAAAGGCCAACCGGATGGAATTTAGCTGATCGCGAAAAGCAGTCAAAAATTCATGATCTTTGGAAAGGCTCATGCAGCCTTTTGACTCTAGGCAGGGTCTTGAAGAAAAAGCCACTTTTATGAAAAAGAACTTACTACTCCTGTTGCTGGCCTTCCTTTCGTTTTCCTGCTTTGACAAAGACGAGGAGCCTGCCATGCTGCCCAGTGGAACCTATGTGGGGCAGTTCCAGAGGTCAAGCCCAACCGCAGATTATGATGTCGCCAATGTCACTTTGGTTTTAGACGGAGTTTCATTTTCTGGAAGCAGTGACCACGTGAAATACCCGGCCATTGGGCAGGGCACCTACCACGTGGAAGGACAGGAGATAGTGTTCAAGGATAATTCCTTCTGGACCGCGGAGTTTGACTGGACGTTGATTCTGGATGGTGCCTACGTTGTGAGCACCCAAAACCAGGAGGTTACCTTTACCCGCAAGCGCGGCGATATCACAGATGTATACAGGTTGAGGTTGCAGCAGCCGGAGTAAGAATTTCAGCAATAACATAAAAAGCGTCGGGGCTCCTGGTTTGCAGGAGCCCCGACGCTTTTTATAGGAGAAAGGAATCTTAGATGAAGTTCTGGCCTTTCATGGCCTTGGCATCGGCCACGAAGTCTTTTACTTTTTGCTCGTCTTCGCGGCGGCAGACCATGAACACGTTGTCATGGGCGGCCACAATATAGTCTTCTAAGCCTTGCAGCACCACCAGTTGGTTTGCCGGGGTTTTAATGATGCAGTTCTTGACATCGTAGGCCAGCACGTTTCCTTCAATGACGTTACCCTCGGGGGTTTTCTCAGACAGGCTGTAGAGTGAGTCCCAACTGCCCAGATCAGACCAGCCAAAATCACCCAGAATCACAAACACGTTATCGGCTTTCTCCATGATGCCGTAGTCAATGGAGATGTTACGGCAATGGGAGTAAGCTCGGTTGATGAATGCCTCTTCCTGGTCGGTGTCCAGCACGGGGATGCCTTCGTCAAAGGTCTCGGCCATGTCGCCCAGGTACTGGTGGAAAGCTTTTACAATGGCTTGGGCGTTCCAGATGAAAATACCGGCGTTCCAGACAAACTCGCCGCTGTCCAGGAACATCTGGGCAATCTCCAGCGAGGGCTTCTCGGTGAACGTTTTTACCTTCTTGAGGCTGTTCTGCTCATCGTCAATAAACTGGATGTAACCGTAGCCGGTATGCGGACGGGTAGGTTTGATACCCAGGGTCACCAGGATCTCGTTTTCGGCAGTGGCCGCCAGGGCTTCGCGCACGCAGTTCTTGAAAGACTCTTCGCGCAGGATCACGTGGTCTGCCGGGGCAATCACAATATTGGCGTTGGGGTTGCGCTTGGCTATCTTAAAGCAGGCGTAGGCAATGCAGGCGGCGGTGTTTCTGCCAATGGGCTCCAGCAGGATCTGGTTATCGGTGAGTTCCGGCAGGTGGTCCCGTACCAGGCTGTCATAGTCACGGTGCGTAACCACGAAAACGTTCTCCGGGGGGCAAATGTCCTGGAACCGTTTCACGGTGGTTTGAATCATGCTTTCGCCAATGCCCAGTACATCATGGAATTGCTTGGGATGACTTACCCTACTAAACGGCCAGAAGCGGCTCCCAATGCCACCTGCCATGATTACCACATAGGTATTGTCGTTCATTTTATACTAATCCTTCTTTAAGTAAATCATGCAGGTGCACAAAACCGGTGAAAGTGCCGTTCTTGGTGACAATGAGTTGTGTAATGTTTTTCTTCTGCATCGTGGCTAAGGCTTCTACGGCATATTCATCACAATCGATGGTGAGCGGCGAAGGGGTCATGATGTCTGCGGCCGTAATACCCGTCAGATTCTCAAAGTTGGAGAGCATGCGCCGTAAGTCCCCGTCGGTGATAATACCCGTTAAGTTACCAGAATTATCCAGAACCGCAGTAGCCCCCAGTCGTTTTGAGGAGATTTCAATAATGATCTCTTTTAGGGTGGCACCGGTGTTCACCTGCGGCGCGGCGTTAAGTGAGTAGATATCACCTACCTTAAGGTAAAGCCGCTTGCCCAGGGAGCCACCGGGGTGCAGGGCCCCAAAATCCTCTTTGCTGAAGTTGCGCGACTCTAAAAGGCAAACGGCCAGGGCATCACCTAAAGCTAAGTGCGCGGTAGTGCTGGTAGTAGGCGCCAGGTTATTGGGGCAAGCTTCGCGCTCAATGGTGGCGTTCAGGATGAAATCAGACTGCTGGGCCAGGTAGGAATCTACGTTAGACACCAGGGCCGCCAACTGGGTGCCTTTGCGCTTGAGCAGCGGCACCAGAACTTTAATCTCTGGGGTGTTGCCGCTTTTGGAAAGGCAGATCACGAAATCATCGGCCTGGATCATGCCCAGGTCCCCGTGTATGGCATCGGCGGCGTGCATGAAAAGGGCCGGAGTGCCGGTAGAGTTGAGCGTGGCCACAATTTTGGAGGCGATGTTGGCGCTTTTGCCAATGCCCGTGACCACCACACGGCCTTTGATGGCCAGAATTGCCTGTACGCACGCCTCAAAATCCTCATTGATATAATCAGCGAGTTTAAGGATTGCGGTGGCTTCCTCTTCCAACACTTTTTTTGCGATGCTTTTGATATTTTTCGTGATATTCAAGTTAGATTTGTATTAGACAAGACAACAACAGAAAGTACAAACCCTTGTTTCTCACAACAAGCATATTACATGTTAGTAAAACAAGAATCATTAAAGAACAAATTAAAGGAAGTTTTCGGCTATAGTCAATTCAGGGGCAACCAGGAGGCGATTATAGAGAACATCATGGCCGGCAAGAACACCTTTGTGATCATGCCAACCGGTGCCGGAAAGTCACTTTGCTACCAGTTGCCCGCCCTGGCCATGGAAGGCACGGCTATTGTGATTTCCCCGCTTATTGCGCTCATGAAAAACCAGGTGGACCAGTTGAACGCTTTTGGGGTGAACGCCCAGTTCCTGAACTCCACGCTCTCCAAGGCGGAGATGAACAAGGTGAAAAAGGAAACGGTGAGCGGCGACGTGAAACTGCTCTACGTAGCACCCGAGTCCCTCACCAAAGAAGATACCCTGGATTTTCTGAAACAAGCCAAAATCGCGTTTGTAGCCATTGACGAAGCCCACTGTATCTCTGAGTGGGGGCATGACTTCAGGCCGGAGTACCGCAAGATCAGAGGTATCATTGACAACATAGGCAACCTGCCTATCATTGCCCTGACCGCCACCGCCACGCCCAAAGTGCAGCTGGACATCCAGAAAAACCTGCAGATGGACGATGCCTCCGTGTTCAAGTCCTCTTTCAATCGTACAAATTTGTACTATGAGGTAAGACCTAAACACAATACCAAAAAGCAGCTTATCCAGTACATTAAAAAGCACAAAGGCAAAAGTGGGATTATCTATTGCCTGAGCCGCAAGAAGGTAGAGGAGATTGCCGAGCTGCTGCAGGTAAACGACATCAAAGCGCTGCCGTACCACGCCGGACTGGACTCCAACGTGCGCATGGCCAACCAGGACGCTTTCCTCAATGAGGACGTGGATGTGATTGTGGCTACTATTGCCTTCGGGATGGGGATTGACAAACCCGATGTCCGGTTCGTGATCCACTATGACACGCCTAAGTCTATTGAAGGCTACTACCAGGAAACCGGCCGCGGCGGACGCGACGGATTGGAGGGGAACTGCCTCATGTTCTACAGTTACGATGACATTGTGAAGCTGGAGAAATTCAGCAAAGACAAGCCTGTAACCGAACGCGACAATTCTAAGTTATTATTACAGGAGATGGCGTCTTACGCCGACTCAGCGGTTTGCCGCCGGCGCCAGCTGCTGCACTACTTTGGTGAGCAGTATGACAAAGACTGCGGGTTCTGCGACAACTGCGTACACCCTAAAGAGAAATTTGAGGCCGAGCAGGAACTCACCTACGCTTTAAAGGCGGTGGTGCAGACAAACCAGCGTTTTGGCATAGATCACCTGGTCAATGTGCTCATTGGGTTCAAAGACCAATATGTAGAAAGCTACAGCCACGATCAACTGGAAGTGTTTGGCGTAGGCAAGGAGCAGGAGCCCCAGTTCTGGAATTCAATTATCCGGCAAGCCCTTTTGTTTGACTTTTTGGAGAAAGACATTGAAAACGTAGGAACTTTGAAAATCACAGATAAAGGTGAAGATTTCTTAGAAAGCCCGCACTCCATCAAATTCGCCAAAGACCACAACTTTGACGAGGAAGTGCAGCAGGAAGAGGAGAAGGAGGAAACGCAGGCCGCCGCCGGCCATGACGCGGTTCTCTTTGACCTGCTCAAGGCACTGCGCAAGAAGCTGGCCAAGGACATGAACCTGCCGCCCTATGTGCTATTCCAGGACCCGTCCATCAAAGAGATGGCTACCACATACCCTACCACCAAAGAAGACCTGGCGCACATTGCCGGGGTGGGTATGGGCAAGGTGCAGAAGTTTGGGAAGCCCTTCCTGGAACTGATCTCCAAATACGTGGAGGAGAATGACATCGTGACCGCCGCCGATGTGGTGGTGAAGACCACGGTGAACAAGTCAAAGCTCAAAATCTACGTCATCCAGCAGATAGACAAGAAGATGGACCTGGAAGAGATCGCCTCGTCCAAAGGCCTCACCATGTCTGAGCTCATTGAGGAGATTGAGCATATCTGCTACTCCGGTACCAAGCTTAACCTGGACTACTACATAGACGGGGTGCTGGATGATGACCGTCAGCAGGAAGTGATTGACTATTTCATGAGTGCCACCACAGACAACATGGCCGCCGCCATCAAAGAACTGGGCACCGATGATTATACCGAGGATGACCTCCGTCTCATGCGGATCAAATTCCTCTCTAAATACGCGAACTAAGATGTAGAAAACAGAAAAGCAGGTGGCAGTACCTGCTTTTCTGTTTCTGTTATGTGGCACCATTTTAGTGGTGTTTTATAATAAATTGCCCCGAAACGGCGGAACCGTATCTCTGTACTTGCCTGTGCCTTGCCCAGGCTTAAACCCTGCTTGTATGAACGTACTGATAATAGGAGCGGGCGGCCGTGAGCACGCCCTGGCCTGGAAGATTAGCCAAAGCCCTTATTCTGAAAGAATCTTTGTAGCTCCCGGTAATGCGGGTACAGCCCAGATTGCCACCAACGTTGACATCTCTATCACTGATTTTGAGGAACTGGCCAAGTTCGCCACTGATTTCAACATCATGATGCTGGTGGTAGGCCAGGAGGCGGCACTGGTAGAGGGTATCGCAGATTATTTCGCGGAGCGGGATTACCTGCAACACATCCTGGTGGTGGGGCCGCGCAAAGCCGGTGCCCAGCTGGAAGGCAGCAAAGATTTTTCCAAGAAGTTCCTACTCAAGTACGGCATTCCAACCGCTCGCTACGAGACGTTCACCGCCCAGACCTTTGACCAGGGTATTACCTACCTGCAGAACCACCCGTACCCCGTAGTACTCAAAGCTGATGGGCTTGCCGCCGGCAAGGGTGTGGTCATCGCACAGAATTTTGAAGAAGCCCGTGCGGCCCTGACCGGCATGCTCCAGGGGAACCAGTTTGGGGCGGCCGGCAGCAAAGTGGTAGTAGAGGAATTCCTGCAGGGTATTGAGCTTTCGGCGTTCATTCTCACCGATGGTAAAGAGTACGTGCTCCTGCCTGAGGCTAAGGACTATAAGCGCATTGGGGAAGGCGATACCGGCCTCAATACTGGCGGTATGGGCGCCGTTTCCCCTGTGCCGTTCGCCGATGATGCCTTTATGAACAAAGTGCGCCAGCGCATTATTGAGCCCACCTTGCAGGGCTTACAGCAGGAAGGCATCCCGTACACCGGTTTCCTGTTCATCGGGTTGATGAACACCAACGGCGACCCGTACGTGATTGAGTACAACGTGCGCCTGGGCGACCCAGAGACAGAGGCCATTCTGCCCCGCATCAACTCA
Organism: Rufibacter roseolus; assembly: GCF_017916365.1. GTDB lineage: Bacteria > Bacteroidota > Bacteroidia > Cytophagales > Hymenobacteraceae > Nibribacter > Nibribacter roseolus. The sequence continues at coordinate 691,312 of NZ_JAFMSU010000003.1, read as the reverse complement.
GATCTGTTTGAGCTTTTCCGGGCGCTGCATGACCACGAACTTGGTCAGTTCCAACTGGAGGTGGACTCACGCTCGGCTACCACCATTTTCCTGGTATCCGGCGGTTATCCCGGAGACTATGAAAAAGGAAAAGAGATCAGCGGTTTGCAGACAGCCTTACCAGAAAACACCCTCTGTTTCCATGCCGGTACCAAACAGACCCACTCCGGACAGATTGTCACCGATGGTGGCCGCGTGATTGCCGTGACGGCCTTGGGCCAGGACATGGAAGAAGCGCTGGAGAAAGCCAACATCGCCGCTGAGCAGATCACCTGGGAAGGCCGCAACTACCGCCGCGACATCGGGTTTGACTTGAAACGGTTTTTAGCCCAGCAACTGTAAAAACAAAAATCCGGCTCCGTCGATTGTTCCCGGGTTTCAGGGCTGTTTTCTAGAAACCGGGCTTAAAATAGGTGAAAAGCCTGAGGGAGTTGAAGGGCCGCAGAGCTCTTGAAATACATGTTCCACGGGTGTAATGCCGGTGGGGCACCCATAAAACCAATGATTCCATTTCAAGCCTGTTTTACAGAAAACGGGTTTGAAATGACAAAGGCCAGCCAAAGTGCTGGCCTTTGTCATTTTTGTGATGAAAGACAGAGTTGATCTTTGCGGCAGATTTACGTAGAACCTGAAGCATCAACCTGTAAACATCTCATGTCTCTCCAACCTGACTACACCACCGCCGAGGAAGCCGTTAAACTGATTAAATCCGGAGACCGTGTTTTTGTGCACGGGGCCGCCATGACGCCGCTGCGGCTGGTGAATGCCGTCTCTGCCCGCGGGCCTGAGCTCCGCGACGTAGAGTTCATCCACATGCACACCGAGGGTCCTGCGCCTTACACGTACCCTGAGCACGCGGGAAGTTTCAAGACCAATGCCTGCTTTGTGGGCGGCAATATCAGGCAGGCCCTCAATGAAGGCACCGCCGATTACATCCCTATTTTCCTGAGTGAAATTTCGCTTTTATTCCGCCGAAACATCCTGCCCCTGGACGTAGCCTTGGTGCAGGTGTCCCCGCCGGATGCGCATGGCTACTGTACGCTGGGCTCCTCGGTAGACGTGGCGCTGTCAGCGGTGGAAACGGCTAAAACCTTAATTGCGGAGGTGAACCCCAGGGTACCGCGGTCGCACGGAGATGGCATTGTGCACATCAGTAAGTTCCACGCCAAGGTGTGGTCAGACGAGGCCCTGCCGGAGCACACCGGGAAAGCCTGCGGCACAGTGGAAACGCAGATAGGCAAACTGGTGGCGGAACTAGTGGAAGACGGCGCTACGCTGCAGATGGGCATCGGCGGCATCCCCGATGCGGTATTGCAGCAGTTGGGCAACCACAAGGACCTGGGCATCCATACCGAGATGTTCTCAGACGGTATTATCCCTCTGGTGGAGCAGGGGGTGATTACCGGGGCCCGGAAGAGAGTCCTGAAGCACAAGATCGTGTCTTGTTTTGTGAACGGCTCCAAGAAGGTCTTTGATTTCCTGCACGATAACCCATCGGTGGTGATGAAAGAGACTGTGTTCACCAATGATACAGCCATCATCCGGCAGAACCCCAAAGTGACCGCCATCAACAGCGCCATTGAGGTAGACCTCACCGGCCAGGTCTGCGCCGATAGCATAGGCATGTACCAGTTCTCGGGCGTGGGCGGGCAGATGGACTTTATGCGTGGCGCGGCACTGTCTGAAGGCGGCAAACCCATCATCGCGCTGCCGTCCATCACGAACAAAGGCGAGTCCAAGATCGTGAACGTGCTGAAAGCCGGAGCCAGTGTCACTACCACCCGCGCCCATGTGCGCTACATCGTGACGGAGTATGGCATCGCGGATCTGTACGGCAAGAACCTCCGGCAGCGCGCCAAAGAGCTCATCAGGATCGCGCATCCCAACCACCAGGAGGAACTGGAGCGGCTGGCCTTTGAGCGGTTCAAGGTGTTGTAAGCTGTATCAGGCAAAAACCGAGAGGCTCATAGGACCTCGTAGCGTCCGGAGGACCTGCGAGCGTCATTGCCAAAGCCTTTCCGTTACGCCAATCAGGAGATTGGCTGTCCCTTGGTGCGGAGAGCGCTAAAGCTAACTCTTCGCACAACAATTTCACCACAATAGGTGGACTATAAGACCTGTGAGGTTTTGAAAACCTCACAGGTCTTTGCATTTACTGCCTGATTTTCTGGAAACATCCTAAAAACAGAAGAGCCTGACTAATAAAGTCAGGCTCTTCTGTTTTTAGCTTAAAGACTACCGCAGATTAGCAGTATTCTTCAAAGGCGCCTTGCAGGTTGTCTACAATGCGGGTTAGGTCATTGCCTTCAATATGGTGACGCTCAATCACGTGCACCAGTTCGCCGTCTTTGAAAAGAGCAATAGACGGGGAAGAAGGAGGATATGGCAGCATGTACTCACGTACTTTGGCTACGGCTTCGGTTTCCATACCGGCAAACACGGTTACCAGTTTAGCTGGTTTCTGCTCGCTGCTGGCCACAGCCATTTTCAGGGCCGGACGGGCTTTAGCGGCGGCGCAACCGCACACAGAGTTAACGGCTACCAACACGGTGCCTTCTTTCTGGCTCAATACAGACTCCACTTCTTCGGGCGTCATCAATTGCTCGAAGCCAACGGAGGTAAGGTCTTCCCGGATAGGAGCGACCATATATTCAGGATACATTGCCATGGATATGGTTGATTTAAAAGGTGAAATCTGTTTCTGGCGTAAAATTACGAAATCAACCGTAAAACACCGCGGTTAGCTTTCTGGTTTCCAAAAGGATACTATTTCTCTGGTCAGAAACCTTGGCTAAAATAGCAAGAGAGCCTGCCGATATGTGTTAACGACTGCTTCACCTATGGAAGAGAAAGGGTAGGAGGTAGGGCTGTTGGGGAGACATCACCTTTATTGCAATGTAAACCAGAGAAGGAGATACTGAAGCGGACATGTGGCTCTGGGGAAAACTTTTGCTTTAAAGCTGGAATTGGGAATAGAGAAATGTTACCTTTGCATTGCAAAAGAGCCCTGGCCGGGAACTCTTTCGCTTCTCCTTCCCTTGCAGGAAAGAGCAAAAGCAGAAACCCGATTAAATTTGGGCAAGTTTCTTGGAATTTATCTGGCAAGCTTGTAGTTTTGCAAACTCATTTAGAATCAGAGTCAAAAGCATTTATCTATATTCACAACCATGGCTAACCATAAGTCAGCATTAAAAAGAATCAGATCTAACAACGCGAAACGCTTGCTGAATCGCTATCAGGCGAAAACGACCCGTACCTTTGTAAAGCGTTTAAGAACCACAACCGACAAAGCCGAGGCGCAAGAGCTGTTCAAGACGGTATCTGGTATGCTGGACAAGTTGGCCAAGAAGAACGTGATCCACAAAAACAAAGCAGCCAACAACAAATCTAAATTGGCTCGTTTCGTGAATAACTTAGCTGCCTAGTCTATTAGGTAGTATTTACTTTCTTGGGTATTACCAAAAAGCCTTGCCAGCCGCAAGGCTTTTTGTATTGTAGTAGCTTTCTGTTTTAAGCCCCTTTGGTTGAAAACAGCTCTAAAACAACTTCTCTTTAGATCCGATAGAAGTGGAATATTGGATTTGAATTGACGCTGCTGTTCCTGATTTGTCTAAGCCAGACCCATATAAAAGAAGAAGGCCAGTCTCTGTGATGAGACTGGCCTTCTTCTTTTATATGGGTCTGGCTATTACCTCCAGCTTCTGGAGCTCTTAGTGAACCACGCTCAACTTGATCATGTTGGCGCGCTTCTTCTCCATTACCGGCATAGAACCGATATTGATGAAGATGTCGCCGGTCTCTAAATGGCCTTCTTTCACCAGGATTTCCTTGAGGTCAGCAATGGTTTCGTCAGTAGACACGAATCGGTCATAGTAATAACCTCTGATGCCCCAAACCAGGTTTAAGGTGTTCAGGAGCACGCGGTTGTCAGTGAAGACGAAAATGTTGGCTTTGGGGCGGTGCTTGGCCAATTGAATGGCGGTGTACCCAGACTTGGTAAGGCAGATAAGCGCACGGGCGTCTGTGTCACGGGCCAGGGTTACGGCACTTGCCACTACGGTGTCATTGTAGAACGTAGGTGATTGTTTGTTGAATACAAAGTTGCGGTGATACACAGCAGCCTGGGATTCTACAGACTTGATGGTGCGGTTCATGCTCCGGATGGTTTCCAATGGATACGCACCGGCGGCAGTCTCTGCGCTCAGCATCAAGGTATCGGCGCCGTCCATTACCGCATTGGCTACGTCGTTGGTTTCTGCACGGGTAGGGCGTGGGTTGGTGATCATGCTTTCCATCATCTGGGTAGCTACAATCACAGGTTTGCCCAGCTTGTTGCATTTCTCCACAATCATTTTCTGCAGCATAGGCACGCCTTCCATACCTACTTCCACCCCTAAGTCTCCGCGGGCTACCATGATGGCATCGGTAGCCTCAATGATAGAGTCAATGTTGCGGATGGCCTCTGGCTTTTCAATCTTGGCTACCACCTTGGCGTCTTTGCCACGCTCCGCGATGATACTTTTGATCTCATGGATGTCTTCTACCTTTCTTACAAAGGAAAGCGCTACCCACTCCACATCATTGTCTAGCCCGAAGTGCAGGTCCTGAAGGTCTTTCTCGGTTAGGGAAGGAGCGGTTACCACGGTGTCTGGCAGGTTCATGCCTTTGCGGGGTTTCACCACGCCGCCGTACACCACTTCGGTGATCACCTCGTTCACGCCATCAGTGCTCAGAACGCGCACCTCCAGTTTACCGTCGTCAATCAGGATGGCATCACCGGGACGCACGTCCTGGGCCAGGCGGGCGTAGCTGTGCGACAACTTCTGGGAGTTACCCATGGATTTGTCATAGACAAAAGTCAGTTGCTGGCCTTCCACAATCTCTATGGCGCCGTCCTGCACATCATTGATCCTGATTTTGGGGCCCTGCAAATCTTGCAGTAAGCATATATTGAAGCCTTCGGCAGCGTTGATGGCGCGTACGTGTTCAATCACCTTCAGGTGTTCGTGGTGAGCGCCGTGAGAGAAATTAAGACGGAAAACATCTACCCCTTCCTGAATCAGGGCGCGAAGGCGCTCAGGGGTGTTGCTGGCGGGGCCAACGGTTGCAATAATCTTGGTGTTGTTGAAGGGAATAGCCATGCGCTAAAAAAGCAGGTTTTCTTTATAACGTAAACAATGTGGGTCAAAGGAACGCACGTACTGCACCAGCGGTACGGCATTAAGGGTCTGCAGGATCTCTTGCTGAAGCTGGCTGAGTCCGCCAGACACCTGTATTACATAATCATATTCTTTGATATCCGGCACCAGGAAAGGCGCCGCCAAAGTGCTGGTTCCTACAGACCGGTTGCGGAACAAACGCAGTGTGCCGTGCTCTGCGCGGTGCAGGTAGTTGGAGATGATTAACCGACCCTTGTTGAGGAAGTCAATGCATAGGTCGGTCTGTTTCACCAGCCGAATTTTAAAGTACTTGTTCAGCGCCCAGGCAAGGGTGTGCTCCTTGCTGGATGAGACAACTCCATATAAGTCGAAATCAAAATCGTATTCAACGTCTAGACGGAAAGATTTCATGTGAGTTGCGGTGCGCTGGTTGTACTTTAGGTTGGGTTGGCAATTTAAAGAAGTCAAATGGAAACTCAAGTGAACTTCTCAGAAAAGTATCACAATAAAACAATCTCTCGTAATTTGTTTGGCATTGTGTTTCCAAATCTATTTCTTTGCACTGTGTTTTAAAAAACTTCTAAAAAAATGTCAGAAATCGCAGAAAAAGTAAGAGCTATCATTATTGACAAATTAGGCGTTGAAGAATCTGAGGTAACGCCTGAGGCTAGCTTTACAAACGACCTGGGTGCCGACTCTCTTGATACTGTAGAATTGATCATGGAATTTGAAAAAGAATTCAATGTGTCTATTCCAGATGATCAAGCTGAGAACATTGCAACGGTAGGCCAAGCGATCAGCTACCTGGAAGAGCACGCAAAGTAATCTCCTTCCTCTTTTTTCCTTTTATCGATCCAAATTTACCTAATTAATATAGGTTCTTTCCCTCTACTAGCAGCGTATGGAGCTTAAGAGAGTTGTCGTAACTGGCCTTGGTGCGCTTACCCCTCTGGGGAATACCGTCTCTGAATACTGGAACGGCCTCGTGAATGGGGTGAGTGGGGCAGCGCCCATCACCCGCTTTGATGCGTCAAAATTTAAAACCCAATTTGCCTGCGAAGTAAAAGGGTACGATCCTGAGCAATATTTTGAGCGTAAAGAGGCCCGTAAGATGGACCTCTTTACCCAATTTGCGGTAATTGTCGCCGATCAGGCGGTACAGGATGCTAACCTGCAAGACGAGTCTTTGGACAAAGACCGTATTGGGGTGATCTGGGGCTCCGGCATTGGTGGTTTGCGTACCTTCCAGGAAGAGTGTGTGAACTTTGCTAACGGTGACGGAACACCACGATTCAATCCTTTCTTTATCCCAAAAATGATCGCCGACATCAGCGCCGGTCATATCTCCATCAAATACGGCTTCAGAGGTCCTAACTTTGTGACTGTATCGGCTTGTGCTTCTGCTACCAACGCCCTTATTGACTCTTTCAACTATATCCGGTTGGGAATGGCTGATATTGTGTTGAGCGGTGGTTCTGAAGCAGCCGTTACCGAAGCCGGTGTTGGTGGTTTCAACGCTTTGAAAGCCCTTTCTGAGCGTAATGATTCCCCAGAGACTGCTTCCCGTCCGTTTGACAAAGACCGCGATGGCTTTGTATTGGGCGAAGGTGCTGCGGCTATTGTGCTGGAAGAATACGAGCACGCCAAAGCCAGAGGCGCTAAAATCTACGCCGAAATCATTGGCGGCGGAATGTCTGCCGATGCCTACCACATCACGGCTCCACACCCAGACGGTTTAGGCGCCCGCAACGTAATGCAGAACGCCCTCCGCGATGCCGGAATCTCTCCTGAGCAGGTAGACTACATCAACGTGCACGGTACCTCTACGCCGCTCGGCGACGTAGGAGAGGCCAAAGCCATTGAGCACGTATTCGGTGACCACGCCTATAACCTGAATATCAGCTCCACCAAATCCATGACCGGTCACTTATTGGGTGCTGCCGGTGCTATTGAGGCGGTTGCTTCTATTCTGGCTATCCAAAACGGTATTGTTCCGCCTACCATCAACCACATCACGGATGATGAGCAATTCAACCCTAAGCTGAACTTTACTTTCAACAAAGCTCAAGAGCGCGAAGTAAACATTGCCCTCAGCAATACCTTCGGATTTGGCGGACATAACACCTCTGTGATTTTCAAGAAATTCACCGAATAGCATTGAGCCCGATTAGACCGGTCTTTCGCGCAATCCATAAATTCTTTTACAAGGACAAGGCTTTTGTGAACGCCATTACCCACATTACGGGTATGGCCCCAGATAACCTGCACTTGTACCAGTTAGCGTTCACGCACACGTCTTTCGTGCGCCAGAACCTAAAAGGAAACCAGGAGACAAACGAAAGACTGGAGTTTTTGGGCGATGCCATTCTGGGGGCTGTGGTGGCCGAGTACCTTTTCAAGAAATACCCTTACAAAGACGAAGGATTCTTAACCGAGATCCGGTCCCGCATGGTGAACCGCGAGTCATTGAACAACCTGGCCGTGAAGGTAGGTTTGCACTCGCTCATCAAAGTAGACAACGTTTCTGGGGTAACCCGCCATAAGTTCATCAACGGTAACGCGCTGGAGGCCCTGGTAGGCGCCGTGTACCTGGACAAAGGCTATGAAGACACCAAAAGGTTCATCCTGAAGAAGCTGGTGAAGCCGCACTTTGACCTGCACCAGCTCACCACCACTACCAGCAATTTCAAGAGCAAACTCATTGAGTGGGCACAGGGCCAGAACCGTAGCATCAGGTTTGAGATTGTGGGGCAGAAACAGTCTGGCAGTACCACTGAGTTTACCGCCGCCGTGGTGGTAGACAATGACATTATTGCCTCGGGCAGTGGTCTCTCCAAAAAGAAGGCGGAGCAAGCCGCCGCCGAGAAAAGTATGGAAGTGCTCAAATCCACGGGCATTATCCTTTCCTGAATTTACTTCTAATTCCGGCTTATTTTCTCAAACCAGCCTTAAAACAGCAGGTTTTATTTCCTGTTTTATACATTATGGACTTCCGGAAAGGTATTCATTTTGAACTGCTTAGCCGTTTGGAGTTGCATTGATTTATGGCTTAAATAAGAGTAATCTTTATGGTGCAAATAACCTGTATTTCCTTTCCTGAATCCTCTTAAAGCGAACCTAATTAGCCCTTTTATTTCTGGCTTATTAACAGAAAAACAGCTTGAGAATGCAGCTTTATAGCTGAGGCGTTTGCCTTAGTTTCTGCACGGTTTCTTGGTTCTTGGGGCATGGTTCTTAGTTTTGTATAACTCAGGCACAACAGGCTTTAGCGCTGTTGCGGCCGGTTTTTAACTTGCAAGGCTGTTCTTGCGTTAGAAAAGTATAAATACTAGCATCCTATGAAACTTGCCGGCGCCGCCCTCAACCAAACCCCCCTGGATTGGGATAACAACCTCCGTAACATCAAATCTGCCATTGAGCAGGCCAAAGAACAGAACGTAGACATCCTTTGCCTACCTGAGATGAGTATTCCCGGGTACGGCTGCGAGGATCTTTTCCTGAGCGAATGGGTGAGTGTGGAGTGCTTTGAGCGGTTGCTGGAGATAAAGGATTGGTGCGAGGGTGTGATTGTCTGTGTGGGTTTGCCTATCCGGCTGAACAACACCACTTATAACTGCGCCTGCGTCATCAGGGACAAAGAAATTCTGGGTTTCACGGCCAAGCAGTTCCTGGCCAACGACGGCGTGCACTATGAGCCGCGCTGGTTCAGTTCCTGGATTCCGGATACAGTAGCAGAGTTTGAAGCCTTTGGCAAGACCTATCCCATAGGTGATATCATCTATGAGCATCAGGGCATCAAGTTCGCCTTTGAGATTTGCGAGGACGCCTGGCGCAACGAGAACCGACCCGCGTACCGGCACAAACCCAAAGGTGTGCAACTCATCATCAACCCCAGCGCCAGCCACTTTGCCATGAGCAAAACTGATGTGCGTTACCACTTGGTGGTGGATGCATCACGGCAGTTTGAGTGCACCTACCTGTACGTGAACCTGCTGGGCAACGAGGCCGGTAAAATGATTTACGACGGAGAAATCATCATTGCGCAGAACGGAAACCTGGTGCTCCGCAACCAGCTGCTTTCCTTCAAGAGCGTGGACTTTGAGTGTGCCGAGGTTTCCTTTGATACCCCGCTGCCGCCGGTGGAAATGGACCTCCTGCCAGTGGATGAAAACGTGGAGTTTATCTCCGCGATTACGCTGGCTTTGTTCGATTACCTGCGCAAGAGCCGTAGCCGCGGATTTGTGTTGTCGTTAAGCGGTGGTGCCGATTCTTCTCTGTGTGCCGTAGCGGTAGCCGAGATGGTGCGCCGGGCCGTGGAGGAAATAGGGCTAGAAGAGTTTGCCCATAAAACCAATTGCCTCACCCCCAATGAGATTTCTGATTACAAAGACCTTCCCGTGGACGAGGTCAAAGGCATACTGGTGAATAAACTGCTGGTCACTGCCTACCAGGGCACCATTAACTCCTCAGACGACACCTACCGTTCCGCTGAGGAACTGGCCAAATCCATCGGGGCGGTTTTCTATAACTGGACTATTGACGAAGAGGTGAAAAGCTACCGAGGCAAGATTGAGCACGCCATCGGGCGCAGCCTTACTTGGGAGCACGACGACCTCACGCTGCAGAACATTCAGGCCCGCGTACGCGCTCCCGGCATCTGGATGCTGGCCAACCTCAAAAACTCCCTGCTGCTGGCCACTTCTAACCGGTCCGAGGCCTCGGTAGGGTACGCCACCATGGACGGCGACACGGCGGGTAGTATCTCACCCATTGCGGGGGTGGACAAAGCGTTCATCCGGCAGTGGCTGGTGTGGGCGCAGGAGAACCTGGGCTACGAAGGCTTACAGTACGTGAATAACCTGCAACCCTCGGCGGAACTGCGGCCTCTGGAAAACACCCAAACCGATGAAGAGGACCTCATGCCGTACCCGCTCCTGAACCAGATTGAACGGCTGGCTTTCTTTGACCGACTCTCGCCGCAACAGGTGTTTGAGAAACTTAAAGGCACTTACCCAGACGAGCAGCTGCGCCAGTTCATCCAGCGGTTCTACTCACTCTGGAGCCGTAACCAATGGAAACGCGAGCGCTACGCCCCAGCCTTCCACCTGGATGACTACAACGTGGACCCGCGCAGCTGGCTCCGCTTCCCCATCCTCAGTGGCGGCTTCCGCGAAGAGTTGAGTGAGCTAAGGTAATTTGGAGATGTGGAGATTTGGGGATGTGAAGATGTGAGGATTTGAAAATTGTTTGGGGCCTGTTTTCCAGAAAACAGGCCCCAAACGCGTTCAGGTAGAGACGCAATACTTTGCGTCTTTTTGTGTCGTTGTTTTGCCTCACTAGCCAGAACTTGCCGCAACCTTCCGCTGTTTTCTGCCTGATTTCCGTAAAACAGACCTTAAAAGTTTCACCTCCGGAGGCGCAAGGATTGCGCGTCTGCCGTCGCGGTTTAGAATCTATGGAAGAGTTAGAGTGTCCGGCTAGTTTCAATGAGTTAGAGAGGGCGACTTGGGCTTTTGCCGTGAAAGCCCATGGCGAGCAGCGGCGCAAGTACCAAAATGAACCCTATGTGAAGCATCTGGAGCGGGTGGCGCAAACCGTGATGGCCTATAGCGGCACCACCGGCATGGTCATGGCCGCGCTCCTGCACGATGTGCTGGAAGACACGCCCGTGACGGAGGCGGAAATGCAGGCGTTTCTGGAGGAGGTCTGCCAGGGTACCATCGTGAAACCCGCCGAGGTGTTGCAGATGGTCATCGACCTTACGGACCAGTTCACTAAGCAAAACGCGCCCGGCCACAACCGCAAACGCCGCAAGCAGATGGAAGTGGAACGCCTGGCCCAAATATCCTCCCGCGCCCAAACCATCAAGCTTGCTGATATCATTGACAACACCAGAGACATCATCCAACATGACTTCAGTTTCGCGAAGGTGTATATCCCGGAGATTGTGGCTTTGCTGGAGGTCTTGAAAAGGGGCGAGCCGTTCCGGTTGTACATGCTGGCCTGCTACGAGGTGCAGAAAGCCGTGCTCCGGTTAGAGGAAGAGAGAAGGTTCCATTCCAACCCTGAGCAAAACACAGCCAGCGCTGAGCAGGACGCAGAGTAGCCCCGCTGGTTTAAAGCCTGTTTTCAGAAAAAAGCGTTAAATCAGCGGGGTTAACCTTCTTATTTACCGCCGCTCAGGGCATCATCGTTCTCAATAGTTTTCTTCTGCTTCTGGCTGGCCTGCATCTTCCCGAAAGTCCAGTCAAAACCGATTCTGAAGGTGCGGTTGTAGTTGATGTTCTGGACGGCCTGCTCGTAGCTAGGGGTCACCACGGTGTACTTGAAGTTGATGGTGCTGCTGAACGGGTTGTTCACCCCGAAACTGATGGAGCCTTTATCTTTCATCACTTTCTTGCGCAAAGAGAAACCGGTATAATAGTTCTCCCCGATATTCACCTGCAACATTTTGCTCCTGGAGTTGTAGCCGGCGTTGGCTTGGGCAGTCAGGCCTTTGCCAAACTCATAGCTGGTGTTCAGGTTCAGGTTGTACTGCAGCCCCTCTCTTTTCTGGCTATTGTCTTCCATCATCACATAATTCAGGTTCAGGCTCGGGCTAATGGTCCAAGCGGGCATTGGCTTGGTGGCACCAGATAGGCTGAGACCGTACACCTTGTTCTTCCCGATGTTATCGTGGGTAATCAGCAGGACCTCGCGCAGTTGGTTGTTCACCACCAGTTGCTCGGGCGCCAATACCTGCTGGATGGAGTTGTCTGTTTGACGCAGAAACAGTGAGGCATTGATGGAGGTAGTCTTGAAATAGGTATTGTAGCTCACCTCATAGGCGTGGGTCAACTCGGCATCCAGGGTGGGGTTGCCGCGGTACCCGAAGTTGAAGTCCTCCAGCTGCAGGAAAGGGTTCAGGGAATAAATCTGAGGCCGCTGGATGCGCTGGGTGTAGCTTACCCGTACGGTATGGATGGTGTCAATGGTGCGCGAAATGCTCAGGCTGGGAATCACGTTCTGGTAGGCATCTTTGAAAGCGCTTCTTACCAGTTGGGTTTCTTTGGCGGCATCGTTCCATTGGGAGTTCAGGAACACGCCATTGATGCTTGTGTGCTCATAGCGGGTACCCAGGTTCACCTCGAATTTCTTCAGCTGGAAAGCATAGGTAGCGTAGGCCGCCTTTACATTTTGGTCATAGTCAAAGTTGTTGATGACCGTAGAATCTGTCTGGGTGGGGAACGTGTAGGCGTAGGTGGTGCGGCTATGTGCATCCCGGAAGATGGCTTTGGCACCCAGTTCCAGTTTGCCGCCGTTCTTGTAGGTTTGGGTGTAATCCACCTGCAGGGTTTTCTCCTCGCTGGGCGAGGTGTTGTCGTTTACCTGGCGCTGTACCAAGGGCGCCTCGGGGGAGTAGAGCAGGTTATTGTAAAGGTCATTTGACTCGTTGTGGTTCAACTGGGCCAGGAAAGTCAGTTCCTGCTTGGGCTTAAAGGTGCGGGTGTACCCGAAGTTCACATCGTAGCCACCGCCGTTCCAGGGATTTCTCAGGTCTGAGTACGCCACCGGAAGTTGCTCAGAACCCGCGCCCCGGTTCAGGGTGGTCTGGAAGCCGGAGCCCGAGAAATAGTTGCGGCGGGTAGAGACACCCAGGTTAAAGGCGTTCAAGGTATCCGGGTCGAAGGTGAGTTCCGCTTTGGCGTAGAACCCGTGGTTCAGAGAAAGATTGCGGCTTTCCTGCTGCAGGGTAGACTGACCTTCGCTGGTGCGGTTAACCACGTTCATTCTGCGTTGGTTGTTATCATAGCCGCTCAGGCTGGTGCTCAGCCCAAATTTGCCCTTCTTGATGTTCAGGCTGCCATTCACGTTCCGGTACCGGCTGCCCAGAGAAAGGCTGGCCTTGCCGTTCACGCCCTGCAGGCTGTTCTTTTTGGTGATGATGTTGATGATGCCCGCCGTACCCTCAGCATCATACTTCGCCGATGGGCTGGTGATGACCTCAATGCTCTTGATGATATCCGCCGGAATCTGTTTGAGGGCATCGGCTAAGTTGTTGGCCAGGATGCTGGAGGGTTTGCCGTCCATGAGCACCTTGAAATTGGCGCTGCCGCGCAGTTGCACGTTGCCGTCTCCGTCTACCGTTACCGAGGGCACTTTCCGCAGCACCTCTGAGGCGGTGGTTCCCTGGTTGCTGATGTCCTGCTCGGCGTTGTACACCAATCGGTCTCCTTTGTCTTCAATGAGGGCTTTCTGGCCTACCACGGTCACTTCCTGCAATTTGGTGGCATTTGACCGCAGGCTGATGCTGGGAAAGGTGACTTCCTGTTTATCGCCTGAAATGGTGAAAGAAGGCAAAGAACTGGTAGCGTAGCCCATGTAACTCACGGAAAGGGCGTAGGTACCGTACGTCACTTTGGTGAAGCTGAAACTGCCTTTTTCATCGGTGATGGTGCCATCTACGGGTTTGCCGGTGGAGGTGCTGGTAAGCGTAACGGTGGCAAACGCTACGGGCTTGGTGGAAACGGAGTCCAGCACCTGGCCTGAGATTTTACCGGTTTGGACCTGGGCCCGCAGGGGAGAGGCTATGGTTAGAAAAAGGAAGAACAGAGAAGCAAGGAGAGAGAGACGCATCGGGATTTCTTTTGCAGGTTTAGGGTGTATTACATCAGGTTCACAGGGACGCACTTCTTCCATCCGCCGCTACCGCCTGGTAGCCGCGCCGTGAGGAAAATGGCATCTGTAGTGGGATTTGGTAAGCAGTTGATGCGCGCAACTGTCTATTAGATGTGAGACCTGCCCAAGCGGTTGCCTGAGGTTGCAAACTTTTTTTGTTTCTGTGCTATTTCCCAGAAAACAGGCTGAAAGCGGCGGTTCTGTGTCGGGGCAAAAGTGGGCAGGAGAGAACTCAGGCGAGGACAGCAGATTTCAGAAACTGAAAAGGCAAAAAAAGAAGCACCCCGTAAAGGATGCTTCTGCTAAGCTGAATAAAGGTCCTTTAATTGCCCTCTCCGCCTTTGGCGTCATCGTTGCGGATGGACTTGCTGCGGCGCGGCTTCTGGTTCATCTCCATTTTCCCGAAACGGTATGAGAAACTCACCCGCACGTTGCGGCTGTAATTCTGGTTAAGGCTGTGCTGCTCAAACGTAGTGCTCCGCAAATCAGAAGTAAACCGGATGGTCTTGGAAAACGGATTGTCCACGCCCAGGCTCAGACTGCCTTTCTTGTCCCAAAGCTGTTTCCGGATGCTGAAGCTAGAGTAGTAGTAGCCCGAGAATTTGCCCTGTATCGTAGGCCTTGGCGAGCTGTAATTCCCGAAGAACTGCACCGCCAGGTCTTTCCCGAAATCATAGCTGGAGTTGAGGCTGGTGCTGTACTGCATGGCCGAGTTGCTTTGGAGCGTACTCTTGAGGGTAATGTAGTTCAGGTTGAAAGAGCCCCCGATGGTCCACTTAGGCATGGGTTTGGTGTTCCCCGAAAAACTCAGGCCATAGGTAGCGTTCTTCCCGATGTTCTGGTAGGTGTTGTAAGAGACACCGGGCTGTTGCCAGGTACCATCCAGCACGGGCAAAGCACCTTCGTCGCCCACAATCCTCCGGATAGATTCAATGGCGTTATTGGTCTGGCGCAGGTATAAAGACACGTTCACCGAGCTGGTCTTGAAGTAGTTGCTATAACCCAACTCATAGGCATGCGACAACTCCGGCTCCAACTCAGGGTTCCCGAACGACACGTTCTTGGCGTCTATGATATTCACGTATGGGTTCAGATACCAGATTTGCGGCCGCTGGATGCGCTGGGTATACCCCACCCGCACGGTCTGGCTTTTGAAGTTGCGGGAAATGAGGATGTTGGGGATGAAATTGTAGTAGTTGTCGGTAAATGGGTCTTGGTAGGGCTGGATGTACTTGCCGTCAATGGCCGTGTACTCAAAGCGAGCACCTGATTTCACGTTGTAGTTTTTGAGCAGTTTGAAGCCGTAAGAAGCGTAGGTAGAGTACACATCCTGGTCATAGGAGAACTCATTGGGCCGCAGTTCCTCCGCGCCAGTAGACAACCTGAGCCTGCGGTACATCGCGTCACTCTCGGCGTGCCGCAGGATGCCTTTGGTGCCCACCTCCAACTGGGTTTTGTTCCGGAATGGATGCACGTAATCTACCTGGAACGTCACCTCGCGGTTGGTACCGTCGTTGGTGTTGCGCAGGAGCGTGTCCAAGGTGTAGTTCTGGTTCAGGAAAATGTCCTGGTCTGAAGAGCTGTTGTTCTTTCCCTTGTTCCATTGGGCCAGCACCGATAATTCCTGCTGCGGCTTGAAGATGTGGGTGTAGCCAATGTTTGCGTCTATAGAGGCATTCTTGCTGGCGCCCCTCAGGTCATTCTCAATCTGCTGAAGGCCAGCGGGGTCTCTGGTCAGAGAGTTCTGGTAACCTTGATTGTGGAAATTACCCCGGTAAATATTAACGCCTGCGTTGATGCTGTTGGAAGAGTCCAGGTCGGCGTCAAAACCAATTTGCCCAAACACCCCGCCGCCGCGCCGTTTAGATTCCCCCATCTGGTCCAGGAAAGTATCAAATTTCTCTAGGTTGGCTTTGCTTTTGGTGGAGCGGTGTAGTTCGCTGTCGTTTTGGTTGTTGTACTGCTGGTGGGTGCCCAAACTGGCGTTGAAGCCCACTTTGCCGCGCCGAACGTTCACGTTGCCGTTTCCGCTGGAGTTCCGGTTACCTACCGAGGTGCTCACGCTTCCGTTCACGCCGTACAGCGTGTTCTTCTTAGTGATGATGTTGATGATACCGGCCGTACCTTCCGCATCATACTTGGCTGAGGGGCTGGTGATGACCTCCACGGTTTTAATCATGTCTGACGGAATCTGCTTCAAGGCATCGGCCACGCTGTTGGCCATGATGCTGGAGGGCTTGTTGTTGATGAGCACCCGCACGTTAGAAGAGCCGCGCAGTTGCACGTTGCCGTCCAAATCCACCGTGAGCGAAGGCACTTTCTTGAGCACGTCTGAGGCGTTGCCGCCAATGTTGGTGATGTCCTGCTCGGCGTTGTAGACCATGCGGTCAACCTTATCTTCCACCAGCGGTTTCTCGCCTACCACGGTCACTTCCTTTAGTTTGTTCTGGATGGGTTTCAAAACAATGCGGTCTATCACTACCTCGGGGTCTTTGTCTGAAACAATTATCCCGGTACGGGTAAAGCTTTCATAGCCAATAAAACTCACGCTAACCGAGTAGGTGCCATAAGCCACGCGGGACAAAGTGAAACGGCCCCGGTCATCGGTTACGGTGCCGTCAACGGGTTTGCCGGTGGCGGTGCTCACTAAAGAAACCGTGGCAAACTCCACGGGCTTGGTGGTGGTGGAATCAGTGACTACGCCGCTTATCTTCCCGGCTACCCTCTGCACGCCTCCACCTGCTGCGGCGGCTGTGGAAGGGGTGGGAACAAGGGAGGAATTTTGTGCCCGCAAAGAGGCCACAGTTGCCAGGCTAAGGCAGGCAATTAGTAAAGGGTGACGCATGAAGAGAGGGTGGAAAGATAGATAAAGGGTTGAACGATAGATTAATAGATAAAATAAATAATAGATAATTCGGTAATCTGGTATTTGAAAACGGTAAAATAAAAATCTGATATGGTAAAGAAGTTGCCTGTAGAGATAACTGCGGGTTAGACTTATTTTACAGGCAAGGGTTTAAATTACTTTCCAAAGACAAGCAAATAAAAACATGGTTGCATTGGCTATTTACAGCGCCTTTGTTTTAGGGCTGATTTTATTAAATGAAGGCTAAAACAGATGCAAGAATGTTATTAGTTTTGACGCTGAACTTCCACATTTATGCCCATTCCTAAAGGGGTTAATTTCTCCCATTTCGCCTGGCTGGCATCTTTATGATAAGTGGTATGGAAACCGGGTAAGGCGCCCGAAATAGTCAAGGCTAACGCTTCTTTTTTAGGCAGGCAGTCTATCCATTCTAAAGAAACCACAAAGTCATCTTCTGCATATATTCCATAGGGCTCCAGGTCAACCGTCATCCAGCCTCTTTTCTGGTTTTCAATGGTCACGTAAATGTCTTTGGGTGCCAGGTTCTGGAAGGGCAGGTTGTCTTTTATGGAATAAACGTTCACCCTGAATTTAACCAGGTCATATTTGTTCATAGTGAGGCAGAAGTTAAGCTTGTTCAGGAAGGCGGTTTTCTGCCCGTTTTTGATCAGGATGCCCATTTCATGCCCCAAGTTTTCATGCAGCGGGCGCTGCGCGATGGCAAAGTTGTGATGCACCATGGTGACCGGGCCAGCGTCTCCGCCCAGCTTCCTCGTCTTCCATTTCTTAAGATGAACGTCTACTTCCGCAAGCTGAACGGGTTTTGCATTTAGGCTAATAACGAGCTTGTTTTCCGGTGTACGGGCACGCAACAGGCTGGCGATTTTCACCTCTTTGGCCTCATACCCAATGGCGGAAATCCTGACCATTTCTCCCAGTTTTTCCGTGGGAATGGAGAAACTGAAATTCCCTTTCTCGTCTGAGATTGTGCCCTCTGAACCGTTTAAAACTCCTATGCTGGCATAAGCAATAGGCTGATCTGTTCCACTAGTGATGACAGTGCCCGAAAGGATTGTTTTCTCTCTTTTTACCAGAACGTCTGGCTCCCACGTAGGGAAAGTAAAGGAGCATAGAAAAAGAAATACACCAAAAAAAGACAGGGTTATGGAGGGTCGTTTCATGTCGGGGGAATCCTGAATAAGAAGGCCTCTTATTCAGGATTGTTGATTAAATATTGAATTGAATATTTGATTGTAATATTTTATAAAGGTTAAAAGTTTAGGCATTCTTCGGGCTTTAAGGCAGTATGATTATTCAACCTGAAGTATATAAGGCAAATTGTATATACAAGAAGTATATATTGAAAAAATAGCAAGAGGCTTTCTCTAGTTAGGGGCTTTTTTTCCAGAAGCAGGCTTAAAACGAACGGCAAAAAAGAAGGGCGATGACCTTGAAGCCATCGCCCTTTTTACCTTTATCACAGAGGCTAAAGTTTAATTCTGCACGCCGCCACCGTCGCCTTGTTTGGCGTCATCGTTGCGGATAGATTTTTTGCGCTTAGGCGGTCCTTGCTGCTGCATTTTCCCGAAGCGGTATTCAAAGGTTAATCTGAAGCCGCGGTTGTACTGGGTTACCAGAGACTCGGTTCTGAAGGGCAGGCCAGAGGTGATGCTTCTGCCAGACAATTCATTCTCAAATCTTAATGCTTCCCTAAACGGGTTGTCCATGCCTAAGCTCAGCGCACCTTTTTTCTCAAACAGCTCTTTCCGGATAGCCAGGTTGTGGTAAGAGAAAGAGGAAGCGATACCTTGCAGTTGAACCCTGTCTGAGTTGAAACCACCGGAGAACTGCGCGCTGATTCCTTTCCCGAAGGTATAGCCTGAGCTCACGTTGATGTTGTACATCCAGCCCGAGTTAGAGGCGAAAGGCGCGTTCAAGTCAACAAAATACAGGTTTAGGTTTCCGTTGATGTTCCAGGCCGGGATAGGCTTGGTCGAGCCAGAGATACTGGTGCCGTAAGTCTTGTTCTTGGCAATGTTGTTGAAGGTCACATAGGTGATCTCATCCACCACATCAGAAACAGACTCAATGGCGTTGTCAGTGACGCGCATGTACGCCGATACGTTGATGGAAGTGGTTTTGAAGAAGGTGCTGTAGTTTACCTCATAAGAATCGGTTAACTCAGCGTCCAGTCTTGGGTTACCGTACACGATCACGTTTGGTCCCTGTTGCTGGCGGTACGGGTTCAGGAAGAACAACTGCGGCCGCTGGATACGCTGGGTGAACGAGGTCCGGAGCTTCATGTTAGGCTTCAGGTCATAGGCCAAGGTGATGTTCGGGATGAAGTTGTCGTAGTTCGTGGTGAAGTCCTGCTCTGGGTTCGCAAAATTCCCGGCCACGTCGGTGTACTCATAGCGTCCGCCAAACTTCACCTGGGTTTTCTTGTTCAGGTTGAAGCCGTAAGACAGATAAGAAGCAATCACGTTCTGGTCATAAGAGAAGCCGCTGTTCTGGCCAGAGCCGTTATACAAAGACTCACTGGAAACATCACGCAGAATGCCTTTGGCCCCAACTTCCAGCAGGGTATTCTTAGGCATGGGGTGCGCGTAGTCGGCCTGGAAGGTAAGTTCCTTGTTCAGTCCTTCGTTTTCATTGAGCAGGGTAGAGCGCAAAGGACCTTCCACCTCGTACCGGGTCTGGTTTACGCTGTTGTCCTGGTCGGTTTGGCTGTAGAGCGCCAATAAAGTAAGTTCCTGCTGCGGCTTTTTGAAGAGGTGCGTATAGTCCAGGTTCAGGTCCATGCTCAACCGTTGGTTGTTGTTCTTCATGGACAGGTTGTATTCATCCACCAGCGTGGGTTCGCCAAAGCTAGTGCCGGCATCATTTTGCCCCGCCATGGTGTTCGTGGCCGATTGATGGGAACGCATCTTGAAGGAACCGGTATTCACCCTTATGCCCGCTGCCAGACTGTTCTTCTCGTCCAGGTCGTACTCCAGGCCTAACTGACCAAACCCGAACATGCCGTCTACGGTACTGGTACCTACCTGAGCCACATTGTTCTCAAATACCTGACCTGTATTCTGATCCCGGCTTTGGTTCATCTGGTTGATGTTCATGGCGCCTTTGCTGTAGAAGCGGTTCACGCCCGCATTCACGTTAATGCCCAGTTTCCCGTGCTTGATGCCTATGTTGCCGTTGCCGTTGCTGGCGCGGGTACCGCCGGTCAATGTCACCGATCCGGTTACGCCCTGCAGGCTGTTTTTCTTCGTGACGATGTTCACAATACCAGCGGTTCCTTCGGCGTCATACTTCGCTGAGGGGCTGGTGATGATCTCCACGGTCTTGATCACATCCGCAGGGATCTGCTTCAAGGCATCGGCTACGCTACCGGCCATTACCGTAGAAGGTTTGCCGTTGATAAGCACCCGCACGTTAGAGGAACCGCGCATCTGAATATTGCCGTCCTGGTCCAGAGACACGGAAGGTACCTTCTGCATCACATCGGCAGCGGTACCCCCGGCATTAGTGATGTCTTTTTCGGCGTTGTAGACCATGCGGTCCACTTTGTCTTCAATCAAAGGCTTTTCGCCTACTACAGTCACCTCCTGCAGCCTGGTCTGCGAGCCGCTTAGTTGTACGCGGTTCAGGTTCGCTTCCTGGTCATTAGCGGAGATGGTGATGTTCTTCAGTTCCTTGGTTTCGTAGCCAATGAAGCTGATGTTAAGGGTATAGGTGCCATTGGCTACCCGGTTCAGCGAGAAATGGCCTTTCTCATTGGTGACGGTACCGTCTACTGTTTTGCCGTTGGCTGCATTGATCAACGCGATGGTGGCAAACTCTACGGGCTTGCCGGAGATTGAATCTACAATGGTTCCGGTGATTTTACCGGTTCCCTGGGCAACTTGGGTAATGGCTCCAGCAGCCCCAGCGGGCGCTGCCTGTGGACGGGGAGAATTGACTGGGTTCTGCGCCCAAAGCGGGGCAGACGAGGCGCAGCTTAACAAGGTTAAGAGCAGAAGTTTTTTCATACAGAGTTTAGAGAAGGTAATTGCTTTTGCGGCTGACAAAGGTACTTAATGATTTGCGGTGCCAGAGATAAAGGTTGAAGGCAGTTCGCAGCGCATCAGTATTTATTCAGTTGAAGCATTAGTATGCCCGCCCCGGTGATTATTACAGCCCCAAAAACAAAAAGAAGGTTTTTAACAGAACCTTAACATTTTCACCAAAGGCTTTTAAGGGATAAGTGTCAGAAGGTTAGTTGTTTGCGGGCAGTGTTTAGTCCAGAAGGAAAGGACGCGGATAGGTTAATCCCAAAGGATAACCATCTGGCCTTGTTACTGGGCTGATTTCTGGAAAAGAGATGAAAAACAAGATTAACTGAAAGGCATCGCCAGCCTATAACCAACCTTCCCGCACTGCCCTTGCAATTAGTTCTGAGGTACTGGCAGCCCCGGTTTTGGCCAGCATGTTCTTGCGATGCGTATTCACGGTGTGCTGACTGATGTACAACTTCTCACTGATCTGGGAACTGGGGAACCCGGCAATGAGCAGAGACAGAATCTCTTTTTCCCTTTTGCTTAGCAGGTCGCGGTCTGGGGAGAAAATGTTCTTGGCGTGGACGTTGATGTAAGAGGGCTCCCCCTGCAACCCGATGTAGGAAAGCACGGGTATGCCTTCTTTCTTCAGGTGCGAGATGTCTGTGTGCACCCCCAAGGTCCGCAACACCCCTCCAGAAGCATCTACCTGGATAGGCAGGGCCTGCTGAAGAATGCGGAGGTACTCGCCGTTGGCCTTCTTGAGCCGGTAATCGTAGCGTATCTTGTACTTGAGGCTTCTGTCTGGCGGTAAACTAAGTAAGAAATCCTTGGCCGCCTCTTCATAATTTAGAAACCAGACCAGGTCATCGGGGTGAATTTTGTCAAGGATGAATGGGACCGTAACCTCCTCAGGGGCATAGCCCAAAACAGACAATACATTGTCGTGCACAAAGTCTACCTTGGCTTCGTGGCAGTTGAAAATGTAGTGATAGTAATCTCCTACCTGAAAGATGTTCAAGAGCTTTCTACGCACTTTCAGGTCAAATCTTAGCTCGGGAACGGTAGCTTCTTTTGAGATTTGTTTCCAGATTCTTTGCGCTTCTTCAAAAGCAGTAAGTGGCATTGTGAAGTTTTTTAGTATAAAATATTTTATATATCTACTTTTCTTAATTTTCCTCAAGGTACAACTTTGGGTGAAATATTATGCAAAGTAGGTTAGAGGAAATAATTAAAAATTTGTGTCGAAGCCATAAAAAGCTAAGCGTTGAAAAAGAAAATTCCTATTTAGAGACAAGTAAGTTATTAGTAATCGTTTGGTTTTGATCCATTTTTCGCAGAATAGCCCTAAAACAGAGAAGCCCCGACAAATGCAGGAGATGCATCGGCCGGGGCTTCAGTAAAAGGAGTGTACTTCTTAGTGATCAGACATCACCCGCAGGACCATTCCGTCTAACTCAGGGGTAACCCTTATCTGGCAAGAGAGGCGGCTGCCATCGCGCAGGTTGGGCAGGTTCTCTAGCATGTAGAGTTCATCGTCTGAGGGCTCAGGCAGGGCCGGGGCCTCCAGGAGTTCCACGTGGCAGGTAGCACACAGGGCCATGCCGCCGCAGGTAGCCAGGATATCGAACTCGTTCGCTTTCAAGGCTTCCATCAGGCTCAGGCCCATGTCTGTGGGTACGGGAACGGCCACGCGCTCGCCGGCTTGGTTCTCTACATAAACGGTGATGTCTTCTTGCATGTTGTTACAGGGTTGGCACTCCGTTTACGGTAGTGTATTTCAAAACGAATTTCTTGTCTGGGTAAATGTGGGAGTAAGCGCTCTGGGCCATAAGGGCGGCCTCATGGTAACCGCACAGAATCAGCTTCAGCTTGCCCGGGTACGTGTTGATATCCCCGATGGCATAGATGCCAGGTATGTTGGTGCTGTAATCCACGGTGTTCACCACAATGGCTGATTTCTCCAGTTCCAGACCCCAGTTCTCCAGCGGCCCCAACTTAGGCACCAACCCGAAGAGCGGGATAAAGTAATCCGTTTCAATCTGGTACGGCTCGGCTCCATCGGGGGCCAGGGTAACTGCTTTGAGTTGGCCGTTGCCGTGTACCTCGGTTACGTTAGATTTCAGGAGCAGGCGCATGTGGCCTTCCTCGGCCAGGCTGGCCACTTTCTCGGCAGATTCCGGGGCGCCTCTGAAGGTGGTACCCCGGTGTACCAGGGTAAGTTCTTTGGCAACATCGGCCAGGTAAATGGCCCAGTCCAGGGCAGAGTCACCACCGCCGGCCAGTACCACACGCTTGTCACGGTAGTGCTCTGGGTCCAGGATCATGTAGTTCACGCCTTTGCCGCCTTCAAAGTTGGCCAGGTTGTCAATGGCTGGTTTGCGGGGCTCAAAAGAACCCAGGCCGCCGGCAATCACCACCACCTTGCAATGGATCTCAGTTCCTTCGTTTGTCACCAGTCTGAAAGAACCATCTTCCAGTTTCTCCAGGTCCTCTACGCGCTCGCCCAGGGTGAAGGTAGGGTGGAAAGGAGCGATCTGCTCCATCTGGTTCTTGATCAGGTCGCCGGCTAGGATGGACGGGAAGCCCGGGATGTCATAGATGGGTTTCTTGGGGTAGATCTCTGAAAGCTGGCCGCCCACCTGAGGCAAGGCGTCTACCACGTGGCATTTCATTTTAAGAAGACCTGCTTCAAACACGGCAAAAAGCCCAACCGGCCCGGCGCCAATAATACAGATATCAGTAGTTACAGTTGACATAAATGGTATAGTAATTCACACAGGCAGTCTGGCTTCTGCTTTTCCGCCAATATAGGTGGTGCGCAAACGTTACACTTTATGGTTTGCGCCCACAAAGTAACATCATTTTCGGGTAAAGTGTTTCCTCAGAAGCAGAAGTGATTCTTGCCACTCCTAGATTAAATTGTAATTTTAGCCCCTCTAACCTGTTTTACATGCTGAATTTTATCACCTGGGACGTTTCCCCCGATATTTTTTCCCTTGGGCCGGTGACGGTACGCTGGTATGGTTTGCTCTTCGCGATGGCTTTTGTGCTCACGCAGCCTATTGAGAAATACATCTACCGCAAAGACGGCCGCACCGATGAAGACGTGGACATCCTGACCATGTACATGATCATTGGGACCGTGATTGGTGCGCGCCTGGGGCATTGCCTTTTCTATGATCCGGTGTATTACCTGTCTAACCCCCTGGAAATTTTTAAAATCTGGGAAGGCGGTCTGGCCAGCCACGGCGGTACCATTGGTATTCTGCTGTCACTGTATCTGTTCTGCCGCAAATATAAGTTCGATTACCTGTGGGTTCTGGACCGCATTGTGATTGTGACCGCGCTGGGCGGCGCCTGCATCAGGCTGGGGAACCTCATGAACTCAGAGATCATCGGGCGGCCCAGCGATGTGGCCTGGGCATTCAAGTTTGTGCGCAACAACGAACTGTTCAACGGAGTGCCGGCCTACGTAGACCCGCGCCATCCTACGCAGCTGTACGAGAGCCTTTTCTGTATTTTCCTGTTTATACTGCTATATACGCTATGGAAAAGAGGAGCGGGCCAGGTACGCGGACTTTTATTCGGGTTGTTTGTGACCTTGCTTTTCTCATTCCGTTTCCTGGTGGAGTTCCTGAAAGAAAATCAGGAGGAGTTTGAAAACGCCCTGCCATTGAACATGGGCCAGTGGCTGAGCATCCCGCTGGTGCTGGTGGGCATTGTGGTACTGTTCTACGCCATGAAACAGCCGCGCCAACCCAGCCGACCGGTGAAAGTTTAGCGGTTTTAAGCTTCTTTTCTTTATAATAGGCTTTAAACGCCGGGGCCTCGCAAGTACACTTGCGAGGCCCCGGCGTTTTTATGGGTTTTCTATCCTTGAGTGGGCAATTCGTTACAAGGCGTATCTGTAGAGGTTTCCTTCCTCGTTGGTGATGACCAGGTGCTGGTTATCTTTGAAAAGAACGGCCTCGGCCTGACCAATGGCGGGCAAATCCAGGACTTTGGGTGCCTGGGAGAAGAACTGGGTAGAGCCTTTGGCTACCGGGTATAGGTACAATTTTCCATAAGTCAGTACTGCCAGGTGACGCCCGTCGGGGCTGAGGTCAGCAGAGGTGACCAGGCCATTCAGTTCTTTCTTGCTCAGCAGGCGGGCGGTATGGGTGCCACCGTCATCAGGGAGGACATACAGTTTGGCGGTGCGCTCCGCACCACGGTCTTTGGAGATTAGGTACAGTTTGCCGTTTTGCCAGAAGAACGCCTCACAGTCAAAGTTGCGGTTTTCCTTGGCTATTTTCCCGGCCGGTAGGTCTTCATAGGTGAACTTGATCTGCTGCGCCTTAAACCCATTCTTCAACGATACTTTGTAGATGCACAGGTCTTTGCGTTTGTTGCTGTTGTTGCCCATGTCACCTATGTAGAGGTTGCCCTGGTTATCCTCGGCCAGGTCTTCCCAATCGGTGTTGGTGGCACCCTGGATGGTCACTTCCTGCAGCAGTTTGCCTTGCTCATTGATCTTGTAGAGAATGGGCGCGTTGCCGGCATCGTTGTGGGTCCAGTAGGTATTAGGCTTATCGGCGAGTTCCAGCCCGGAGCTTTCCACCACAGCGCCGGGCAACTTGGCCAGATGGGTGAGGGTGCTGGTTCCTGCGACCTTCACAGACGTATTCTCAGGGGCCTTGGCAGGGTAGTAACTGCTGAAAACAAAGGCGATGGGTAGTGCCAGAATTGGCCACAGATAAAGATGGGGGTTTCGTTTCATGTGGTCGTGTTGTAGGGTTGGTGCATGTGTTTTCCGGCCCGGCCGGAAATTTATTTAACGGAGCACAAGCCAAGGGGGTTTATGAAAATCCTATTTAGGCTATCTGTTTTCAAGCCGATTTTCCCAAAACAGGCTGAAAACAGAAACTCCGCAGCCGGGCAGACTGCGGAGTTTCCAGAAGGGTTTAGAAGGGTTAGTTTACCTGCAAACCGGCGGCCGGTTCAAAGTCCAGCGCGATGGAGTTCATGCAGTAGCGCTTGCCGGTAGGTGCGGGGCCATCATCGAAAAGATGACCCAGGTGCCCGTCGCAACGGCCGCAGAGCACCTCAATGCGTTCCATGCCGTAGGTGTGGTCTTCCTGGTAAATAACGGCGTTCTTTCTTATGGTCTCAAAGAAACTGGGCCAGCCGCAATCGCTCGCAAACTTGGCATCTGACTTGAAGAGTTTGTTTCCGCAGGCCGCGCAGTAGTAAGTGCCGCGGCCCGTGAAATTCCAGAGCTTGCCGCTGAAAGCCATCTCGGTGCCCTTCTTCCGGGAGACGTGGTACACCTCATTGGGGAGCACCTTTTTCCATTCGGCGTCTGAGACGTGCAGTTTGGTGGTATCGGTGCGGGAATAGTACGGGTTCTTGGCGTGCTGCGGGTCGCCAGCCTTTTGCTGGGTGGTTACCATGGGCGGAACTTGACTTTCCTGGCTTACTTTAGGAGCGGCCCGCTGGCAACTGAGCAGCGCCAGAAGCAAAACGGAATATAGCAATACGATGCGTTTCATAAGGATAAAATAGGAAGAATAGACTCTTTCTGATAAACTAAGCCTGATTCATCTGGCGTCTGTATGTACGGCAAACGCCCAAACGGTGGATTCTCTGTTTAAAGGCAGTTTTCTCCATAACGCATGTGAAGCCAGAAGAATTTCACTTCTGTTCTTCTGGACCGAATTCCTTTAAAAATGGTTTTTCAAATAGCGTCAAGCATCTTCTTTTCCACCATCGGTAAGCTAAGCCGAAGTCGTTTTTCGCCCTATTTTCCTGAAAAGGCCTGAAATCAAAAAGTATAGCAGGCACGGCAAACCCACCCACACCAGTTCGCTCTTGATCACGGCCAAGCCTTTCTCGCTGAAGAACCGCCCCGCCCCGATGGGTGACACCTGAATAGGCCGCCAAGGCAGAAAATAGCGCCCGTTATCAAAAGGGGAGAAGACGCCCACACCTAGGCCCCCGTTGGTCAAAGCATCCAGCAAGATATGGGAGGCCGTGCACAGAAAGAAGAACGCAATCAGTTTCAGGCCCCGGCTGCTGGTTAGGGGCACGTTGCGGTAGAAAGCAAGCTTCACCAGCATGCCCAGCAGCAGCGCAAATACCAGCGAATGGGAAAATCCCCGATGGCCCAGAAAGTGCTCATACGGAACCCCGAACTTGAACATCACCACATCGGCATCGGGGAGGATGGTGCAGAAGATGCCTAAAAATAGCAGTTTGCGCTTGTTTTCTTTCTGGGATCGTCTTCCCAGGGTGAAAGCCATCAAGGCATGGGCAAAGGCGGAAGCCATGTGGGTAATTAACTTTTAGAGAAAAGGCAGCCCACCGAAAACGGGCTGCCCAATTGATAAGCTGAAAAGTTGTTTTAGGCCGGAAATATGAAAAACAGGCCAAAATGAAGTGAGGTGGTTTACACCCCAATGTCTTCGTTCCAGACCGTTGGTTTCTCCTGAATGAACCGTTGCATGAGCTCGTAGCACTCCTGGTTGTCTTCCACGGTCACTTCCACGCCGCGGGAGCGCAGTAGTTCCTCCTCGCCCATAAAGCTTTTGTTCTCACCCACCACTACTCGGGGTATGCCATACAGCAGAATGGTGCCTGAGCACATGGAGCACGGCGATAGCGTGGTGTAGATGGTGCACTCGCGGTACACTGAGGCGGGCTGACGGCCGGCGTTCTCCAGGGCATCCATCTCGCCGTGCAGAATGGCGCTGCCGTCCTGCACCCGTTTGTTATGGCCCCGCCCGATGATCTTGCCGTTGTGTACGAGTACTGATCCGATGGGAATGCCACCTTCCGCGTATCCTCTTTTCGCCTCGTCTAAGGCAGCCTGCAAAAATTCGTTCATGATTTAGAAAGTAGGTGTTCTCTTATTCTGATCAAGAAAGGCAGAATAATCAAGCTTAGCAAACCCGCGGAGAGCGCCGCCACCATAATGTAGTACCGGTTCAGTTTTCCGCCGGCCATGATCCAGAGCGCCACCACCACGCACACAATCACCCCAGACATAAACCAGAAGCCCAGCAGCGGTTTTTTCTCCAGGAGCCGGTTCTCTTTGGGGAGCAGGTAGATGAAGATGACCATGATAAAGCCCCCTATCACCGACAAGGTCTGCTGCAGGAACGCGTACCAGGACCTGGTGAAAGGCTCGGGCAATACCTCGCTCAACAGAAAGGGAAACAGCCTTACGCCCAACCCGGTGCTGTGGGTAAAAGAATCCCAGGCCAGGTGCGAGACAATGCCCACCAGCAATGACAGCAACACAATGAGGTAATGGCTTTTGAAATAGGTTTTCCAGTTGAACCGCTTGTACCGGTTAAAGCGCTGCCGCAGGAAATAAGGCAGGTGGTCAATGAGGGCATCACGCACAATAAGATGGAAGACAAAGCAAAGCAGCAGCCCCATGGGCAGGTTGAAGTAGAAGATGCCCTGCCAGGTGTGGCTGTGCGGGTCATGCAAACTCATCCGGATGAACTTCTCAAAGTCTGGGGCCATGCTGCCCACAATAAGCCCCGTTGCGGATCGCCATCGGTGCTTTAACCCTATGAATGGTAAGACAATGGCCGGATGAGAGAAGGTGAAGGGCATGCGCGTGAGCTTAAGTCTTCTTAACGTGTAGGTGGCGCAAATTGATACGTGGCTGGTGAACTGTTAATCTTTTTGAAAAGGAGCCGAATTCTTTGCTATTCCAGCCAAGGCAAAATTTACCAGCGGGCAAAGAACAATTGCAAGGGCAAAGTACAAGAACCAGGCTTTGGGGTACTTATCGTCCATAAAGAAATCAATGACGGAACCATCGGGTACCAGTAAGCCCATCAACACCAGGAGTGCATAAAACAACGCGAACTTCACCAAGATGCTTTTCCTCTTGAACCGCCTGGTGGTACAAAAGAGACTGTAGGGCACCTGCACGAAAAGAAGAAAGCTCCAGGTACCGTAAAACAACGTGGTGCCCCGTACTATTTCAAAATAGGTGAAATCAAAAGTTGGTTTTCCGGCAAACGCATCGGGTTTGTTTAAGAGGGTTACAACCAAGCCCGTCAGGTAGGGGAAAATGACCAGCGTGATCACTGCCAACCACAAGTACGGCCACAGCAGATAAAGTCTGTTGAGGTTTGTTATTGCTTTTACTTCAGCCATGTAGCAACCTGTTTAATGCTGTGGAACGACAGAAGGAAAGGCATTGCATGGGGCAAGTATTTAGCATTAAGTAGTTTGAAGAAGTATTCAGGGAGTATTGGGTTTAGCTACGGCACCGGGTCATAGCCGTGGCCGCCCCAGGGTTGGCACCGGCCAATGCGTTTTAAGGCCATCCAACCGCCCTTAAACGGACCGTACTTCATAATGGCCTGGTGCGCGTAGGCCGAGCAGGTGGGCGTGAAGCGGCAACTGCCCGGCGTAAGCGGCGAGATCATGTAGCGGTACACCCACACAATGCCCAGAAAGAGTTGCCTGAAAAGCCAGTTGATTGCCTGCATATGCTGCTAGTTTCGGGAAAAAAAGTCACAAATCCTTACCTTTGTGCTTTCTAACTAACAATCGTAATGCTAAAAAAGATCTATAGTTTACTTCTTGTCGGTTGCCTGGGCTTGTCTATGAACGCCCGCGCCGATGAGGGCATGTGGTTGCCGCTGCTGGTAAAGCGCCTCAACCACGTGGACATGCAGAAGCAAGGCCTGCAACTAACCGCCGAGGAAATCTACAACGTGAACAACGCCAGCCTCAAAGACGCCATCGTGCAGTTCGGGGGCTTTTGTACCGGCGAGTTCGTGTCTAAAGAAGGCCTTTTGCTTACGAACCACCATTGCGGTTACGATGCCATTGCCTCTAACTCCACCCCGCAGGATGACATCCTGAAAAACGGTTTCTGGGCTATGACCCGCGAGCAGGAAAAGAAAAACGAAGGCCTGTTCGTAGACATTCTGGTGCGCATGGAAGACGTGACCGGCCAGGTGTTGCAGGGCATAACGCCGCAGACCGCTGAGCAGGAGCGTACCCGCCTGGTAGCTGAGCGCACTAAATCCCTCGCTGATGCCGCCAAGAACAACGGCCAGTACGTGGCCTACGTGCGCGATTTCTTCAATGGCAACGAATACTACATGTTCGTGTACGAGCGCTTCTCTGATGTGCGCCTGGTGGGAACCCCGCCGGAAAGCATCGGAAAATTTGGCGGTGATACCGATAACTGGATGTGGCCGCGCCATACCGGTGACTTCTCCATGTTCCGGGTGTACATGAGCCCAGACGGAAAGCCAGCCGAGTACTCTGAGAAGAACGTGCCGTATCGTCCTAAGCACCACCTGCCCGTGTCCATGAGCAACGTGAAAGAAGGCGATTTCGCCATGGTTTTCGGATTTCCGGGCAAAACTACCCGTTTCATGGCCGGTTCTGGTCTGAGCATGGCCGTGGATCAGTCCAACCCCGCCCGTATCAAACTGCGGGAGCGCCGCTTGGCATTGATGAAGGAAGCCATGGATGCCTCGCCCGCTGATCGTCTGAAACTGGCCTCTAATTATGCCAGCATCAGCAACTACTACAAATACTACATCGGGCAGAACGAAGGCATCAAGCGCATGAAAACGCTGGACAAGAAAGCCGCCGAGGAGAAAGCCTTCCAGGAGTGGGCCAATGGCAATGCCAGCCGCAAAGCCCTTTACGGCACTGCCTTAGCTGACATTAACGCCTCTTACGCCGGACAGCGTGGTTATAACCTGTCGGCCATCTACCGCACCGAGGCCGCTCTGGCCCCGCAGCTGATCGCGCACGCCTACCAGTATACGCCGCTCTACAATATGCTGAAGGCCGGCAACGTAGACAAAGCCAAACTGCAGGAGCTGGCATCGGCCTACCAAGACATGAACAAAGAGTTCTACGCCAACTACGTGAAGTCCTCTGACCAGAAAATCTTCGCCGAACTGATGCAGATGTACTACAAAGATGTTCCCAAAGCGCAGCACGCCGATATCTTCAAAGACCTGACGGCTACCTACAAAGGTGATTTCAAGAAGTGGGCCGCCGATGTGTACAGCAAATCCCTGCTTTCCTCCGAAGCCAAGGCCAACGCGTTTTTGGCTAATCCTACGCTAAAAGCCCTGGAAACAGACCCAGCCTTCAAGTTCATGCGCGCCGTACAGACGAACTACCAGGACAACATCCTGCCGAAGTTGAATGAGTACAACGCTGCCCTGGGTCGGGCCAACCGCCTGTACGTAGCCGGCCTGCGCGAAATGCACCCAGACAAAGTATTCTACCCAGATGCCAACTCCACTTTGCGCCTGAGCTACGGAACCGTAAAAGACTACGAGCCGCGCGATGGCGTGCAGTACAAGTATTACACCACGCTGCAAGGCATCGCCGAGAAAGAAGACCCTACCAACCCCGAGTTCCTCGTGCCAGCCAAGCTGATGGAGCTGTATAACAAAAAGGATTACGGCCGCTACGGCGAGAACGGCGAACTGCGCGTGGCCTTCATCACCAACAACGACATCACCGGCGGTAACTCCGGTTCACCGGTCATCAACGGCCGCGGCGAACTGATGGGCCTGGCCTTCGACGGGAACTGGGAAGCCATGACCGGTGACCTGGTGTTTGACCCCGAGTACAAGCGCTGCATCAACGTAGACATCAAGTACGTGCTCTTCGTGATTGATAAACTCTCCGGCGCCGGTCACCTGGTGAACGAGATGACCTTGGTAGACAAAGGCAACCCCAACACCACCTTCAACCCCGCCATCAACGACGTGAAGATGGACGGCAAGATGGAGATTGAGACCCCCGAGGGCCAGATCAAAATCAAGAAGAAAAAGAACGAGACCAAAATCAAAAAGGAAACGAAGAAGCAGAAGAGCTAAGCCGTTTAGAGCCTCTTTTCTGAAAATAGACACAAAACGCCCGGAGAGCTTCTCCGGGCGTTTTGTTTTTTAACTGGATAGGTAAGTAGGGGTATTCTCTATCCCGCTATTTTGTATTCAACAATCTCTCCTGAATTGAACCAACCCTTTCTGCTTTGAACCATCCCTCTGCCATCCTGAAAGGATCTTGTGGGCAAGCTAGAAAAGCAAAGGGAAATCGCCCTTTCCGTTCACCACCAAGATCCTTTCAGGATGACAAAGAGGGATAATAAGCCTTGCTGCTTACCAACAAGTCAATAATGCTGAAAACCTATGAGGAGTGTTGATGGCAATTAGACCAGAAACCTTATTTGCAGTGTACATAGCAAAGAACCAGCTCGCATTTACCCCACTGTCTGCTCTTGCACTGTTTGCCGGTTGATTTGGCAATAGCAGTGCATTGCGGGTTGTAGACGGAAGCAGCGTTTGCAGAGGGTTGAGAAGGCGCTGAAAAGGACAGCAGGAATCCTAAAGTGGCCGCTGAAGAGATAGTGGTAAAGATTCTTTTCATAGTTCCGATGGTGTAAGAAAGAGGCAAGTAAATACGCGTATAAATATAGTAAAACTAAATATTTAAGTACTACCATTTTGAGGAGAGATTCGTAAAGTAGAAGCCCACCAAGCCTTTGTCTATGCCGCGACTTCTACGCTTGTACTTGTTTCTCTTCTTGCTTTATAATCCCTTCTCCGCGAAGGGGCAAATGGCCAATTCAACCGTGGGAGCCAGAGGAGTAAGCCTGGGCGGGGCGGCTGTCACCTTACCCGATGTCTGGGCCCTAAGCAATAACCCGGCGGGCATCGCCGCCTTGAAAAGCCTTGAACTGGGTGCCTACGCCCACAACCGCTTCTCCCTCAAAGAACTTACCACGGTAGGATTGCTGGCGGTCTATCCAACAGTCAGGTATGGAACCATTGGGGTGGATGTGCAGCGGTTCGGCGGAGAGTTGTACAATGAGCAGCGGCTGGGGATTGGGATGGGATATCAATTAGGCGTGGTGCGGTTGGGCCTGAAGGCCGATCTGTTGCAGGTACGGGTGAAAGAATGGGGCAGCCGCAAAGCTGTGGCCCTGAGCATGGGAATTCAGTCAGACCTGCTACCGAAACTCACCTTTGGGGCGCACATCTACAACCTTAACCAGGCCAAACTGGCCCAGTTTGAAGACGAACGCGTGCCTACGGTCATGAAGATCGGGCTGAGCTACGAGGCCGCCACCAAGGTGTTGCTGGTGCTTGAGGTTGAGAAAGAGCTGGCGTTTCCGGTGGCGGTGAAAGGTGGGATTGAGTACCGGGTATTGCCAGCGCTTGGGCTGCGTACCGGATTCAACACCGGCACCAGATCGGGCACCGCTGGCGTGGATGTCAGGTTCAAGCAGTTTCAGGTGGCGTACGCTTTTGGGGCGCAGCACCAGTTAGGCATGAGCAATTACTTATCAGTGGGTTACAAGTTAGAGAAGGAGAAGCGGCCATGAAGCGCTGTTTTTGGCTTGTTTTCCTATTAATAGGCCTTAAACAGGTAGCTACAGGGCAGGAGGTGCCGCGCCCGCCCGTAGATGTGGAACTGCTGGTGCAGGAACTCTTCGCGCAGCAAGATGATGAAAACTCCGTGGCCTATGAAGACCTCTATGAAACGCTGCTCCAGTACTACCGCCAGCCTCTGGATTTAAATCGCGCTTCCCGCGAAGAACTCCGGGGGCTTTGGTTGCTTTCTGAGGGGCAGATCTCTGTGCTGTTGCAGCACATTCAGGACAATGGCCGGTTGCTCAGTTTGTACGAACTGCAGTCAGTGCCCGGCTTCGACATGATCTCTATCCGAAGGTTGCTGCCCTTTGTAACGGTCCAATCCTTGGGGCAGGTAGGCCAAAGACCTTGGCGAGAACGCCTCAAAAATGCCGACAACCATTCCCTCTTACTTCGGTATGACCGCACCTTGCAGGAACGCCGTGGCTACACGCCTCCTGAAGGCCGTTCAATCACCCGCTATCTCGGCTCCCCGGATAAGTTTTTACTGCGTTACCGGCTAAGCCATCCGCGGGATTTCAGCTTTGGCGTCACCGCTGAAAAGGATGCAGGCGAGTTGTTCACGTGGAACCCCGGGCAGCGGATCTATGGATTTGATTTCCTTTCGGCGCACGCCCAACTGTATGACCGAGGCGCTTTCAAGACCATCGCCTTAGGCGATTACCAACTGCAATTTGGGCAGGGCTTGTTACTCTCCAGTGGTTTCAGCGTGGGCAAAGGCGGTGAGACCATCACCACCCTCCGGCGCAGCCAACTGGGCATTAGGCCACACACTTCCACCCTGGAAGCCAACTTCTTCAGAGGCGCCGCCGCTACCCACCGCTGGCGAAGATTGGAAACCACCTTGTTCTATTCGAATCGGCGGGTAGATGCCTCGGTGGGTAACGCCCTGGCGGATGACTCTACTTTGGTGACTTTGGGCGGATTGCAAACCTCGGGACTGCACCGCACGCCTACCGAATTGGCGAACCGGCAACGAGCACGGGAACAAGTCCTGGGCGGAGACATCACCTATCGGAATCCACAGCAGACGCTCAGCTTGGGAATCACCGGCGTGCACACCTGGTTTAACATCGCATTGCAACCCCGCCCGGAGCCTTACAATTTGTTTACCTTCCGCGGAAACCGGAATACGGCAGTTGGGTTGCATTACAGCTACCTCTGGCAGAATCTCAACTTCTTCGGAGAGACGGCCCACTCCGATAACGGAGGCCTGGGTACCGTAAACGGAGTTTTGGCCAGCCTTTCTGAGAAAGTGGAGGCTTCTTTGTTGTACCGCTATTACGCTCGAGAATTCCGAACCCTGTATGGCGCAGCTTTCGGGGAGGGGAGCCGGAACCTGAACGAGAGCGGTTTGTACACCGGCCTGAAAGTCAAGCTAAGCCATAGGTGGCAACTCACCGGTTACTATGACCGATTTTCTTTTCCGTGGCTTCGCTACCGGGTAGATGCTCCCTCTGATGGGGAAGAATACCTCCTGCGTCTGCAGTTCATGCCTTCCAAAACCACCCTGCTCTACGGGCAATACCAGTATGAGCGCAAAGCCCGTAATGAATCTGTGGAAAGTGAGCCCTTGCGGCAAGTCACTGCCACGTACGCTCACCGCTTTCTGCTGCTCCTGGAAGTTAGCCCCCTGCCTTCCATGCGCCTGCGTTCCAGAGTGCAAGCCAGTAGGTTCAGGCAAAGTGGTCCCGCCCGCACCGGCTATTTCGTGGCGCAGGATGTGAATTGGGAGCGTAGCAATACCCGCCTGAGCGCTCGCTACGCCCTCTTTGACACCGATGATTACGATACGCGACTCTATGCACCGGAGCAGGATGTGCTGTACGGATTCTCCATTCCAGCTTTTGCTGGTCAAGGCACCCGTATCTATTTGCTGGCCCAACAACGCCTCACCCGCCACCTGGATGCCTGGTTCAAACTCAGCCACACGCATTACCGCGGGCAAAGCACCATCGGCTCCGGCCTGGAGCAGATCCAAGGACCTAAACGCACCGATGTCAGGCTTCAAGTCCGCTATCGTTTTTAGGCTGTTCTTAGAAAATCAGGTTTGAAATGGAGTTGTTATTTAGCAGGGTTGGCACGTAAGGCATCTTGGGGTGTACCCGCCACAAAATCCGCCTTTGGAAAAGGAGCGGGACCAATCTGGTACAGGTAGAAGAAATGGTGGGTGATGTTTGGCTCTTCAAGCCAGGACAACAATTTCACGGGGTAAGGATACCAATTCAAGTCAATTTCCTGCGATGAGACTAGAACAACGCGCCTGTTTTCCTTTTGTGCCAAGGCTTGTGCCCAGTCCAGCAATTGGTAGAGGGTTAACTCGTTTTCCTCCGGAGTGTCAGGTTGGAAGAAAGTGCTGGGAGTCAACGTCGGCAAGTAAAGAATCGGCTTGCCGTAGTAAGCCACAACAGAAGACAGAATGATGTCGTCTTCCAAAGCAATCAGGTCAGTTGACGGTACTTTCGCCTTCAGGTAAGCCGCCGTTTGCTTCGCCGGGTGAAAAGGATGCCTGATGTCCGTGGCTACCGCGTGAATGCCTACTCCAAACTGAATGAAAGTAGCCAGGAACAAAAGCTGTTGCAGTCGTTTAAAGGAAATCAGGGCTAGTGCGGAGGTGTCTTGATAGTAGCTTAGTTGCCAGCCAAATGCCAGAGTAAAGACAAAATAATGCCCGAAGTGCCGGATACTGCCCATGTATTTGAACGCAAAAAATACGGCAAGAAGAACAAATAGCCCTAAGAGAGGCAAGAACAGGCGTTTCACCGGCAAAAAGCACCGAAGCACGAAAGTGACAATTGCCACCGAAAGAATAGCTTCGCAGGCGTATCCCAGCAAGGTGGGCGTTAAAATGTATGAATTCCAGAAATCAACAAAGAAGTGGGGGATGGGAAAGAATGCCTGCCACGGCCTGGTCACCGATCTGAGGTTCAGCATCACCAACTCTCCCTCAGACGGCCTGATTATGCTGTACAGCGAATAAAGACTGCCCGCAGCCCATAAACCTAATCCCATCCATTTTTTCAGAGGAGGGATTGCTGGGAGTTGCTGTGCATCTTTCCAAAAACCAAAAGCCTCTGAAAACAGCAAAAGGCCTAAAACGCCGGTAAAGAATAGCCCGAAGAGATGTGTCTGCGCATTGAGCACCAACACAAGCAGGAAAAGGTACCAGTGGGAGAACCGTTTGGTGTAAAGGGTACAGATGAGGAAAGTGGTGAACAGTTCCAGTGCGTAAAGCCTGCTGATGGTGCCGTACTCAAATAACCCGTAGTACCCAAAACAGAACAGCACCCGCAACAGCCAATGAAACGGGGCGTACCGCAGGAAAACGAACACAAACCCGACGGCAAATACGAGCTGTGCTGTCTGTAAAGCTAGTAAATCATGGGTGAACCTGGTTACTATAAACAGCAGGCTGTACCACAGGTTCGGGTGCCCTTCATACACTTTGTTCTGTAATAGTTCAGCATAAGAATCGCTGTACAGGGCCAAGAGCCATGGCTCGGTCTCGTCAAACCAAAGCTCATGGTACTGTATAAGCCAGGCCAGCAACAAGGCGTAAAGCAGAGTGAAGAAAGTAGCAAAAGACCAGTTGCGGGAGAGAGGAGGCATTTGTTTAAGGAGGAACTTGTCTTTTGCCTTCTTTTATTATTGTTTATTAACTGCCGCAGGCAACGCTACCGGAGTGCCCGCCACAAGATATGGCTTTTGCAGGTAATTGGGCTCCATTAGATATAAATAGGTATGCTTATCAAAAAGAAGAATGTAATTGTATTCAAAAGACTTTATGAGTTTCACCGAATAAGGTGAAAACTCGGTAGCGATCTTCTTGGAAGAGATGATAAGGATAGTTGTTTTTTTCTTTTGAGCTAAAGCCTGCGCCCACTGTAAATTCTGAAAAGGAGTAAGATAGTTACTTGCCGCATCATCAAAGTCAAAAAAGGTCC
Source organism: Rufibacter roseolus (assembly GCF_017916365.1). Lineage (GTDB taxonomy): Bacteria > Bacteroidota > Bacteroidia > Cytophagales > Hymenobacteraceae > Nibribacter > Nibribacter roseolus. Next base: position 654,184 of record NZ_JAFMSU010000003.1, on the reverse strand, counting down.
TCATTTCCCCTCTTGATAAATTAAAGATAGGTCTTTCCATGTAGGCTCCAATGGTAGAGGCATGGAAATCATCTGTAGAAGCTAGAAATTGGTTAGGATAATTTTTCTGCAGGAAAGCAGCGACATCTTTAGCGGGGTGAAAGGAGTATCTGTAATCCATAGAAACAGCATACAATCCGGTAAGGGCCTGTGCCACCACAGCCAGTAAAAGGATTCCACTGAAAAGTTGAGTTCTGTTCTTAAAGGAAAATAAATTTTTTACCTCAATGGAGGGCGGGTAATGGTTGTAGGAGGCGCTCACCCAGAACATGGCCATCGTGAATAAAAAGAAATGGGCATGATGGCGCAGGTATAATTCAAACTTAAAGGCGAAGAAATAGAAGAGGGCGGCATACATTAAGAATAAACTTACCAGTAACCTGCTGCTTTTAAGGGAATAAATAAAAAGCAGCACCAAAAGGATAGACAGCGGAATCTCGTATCTGGTTTTTAGATAAGACGTGTTCCAGAAGTGGAAAGTGAATTCTGGCACGGGGAAAAATGACTGCCAGATTCTGGTAGAGGCTTGCTGAATTTTGTACGGATCCAAAATATGCGGCTGGCCAAAGCCTAGGAAATGGGTAATGCTCCAGAAAGAGACGCCGCAGCCCAAAGTCCATATCAAAATGCCTGCCGCTAATTTCTTATGGCTGATCTTTTCACGGAAAGGAACATTCTTCCAGAAACCCAATGCCTCGGTGAAAAGAAGCAGGCCCATAACCCCGGAGAAATATAAGCCAAACAGGTGGGTTTGGGCATTTACCGCCAACAGTACTAGATACAGAAACCAATGAGTAAAGCGCTTTGGGTAGAGCGCGCACACCAGGAACATGGTAAACAACTCTAAGGCATAAAGCCTGCTTAGAACGCCGTATTCAAAAAGCCCATAATAGCCAAAGCAGAATAATACCTTAATAACTCTATGGAAGGGCGCATACCGGAGAAAAACGAAGACAAACCCTACGGCAAAAATGAATTGAGATACCTTAAGGGCCTGTAGATTATGAGTGAAGCGCGTTACCACATATAAGATGCTGTACCAAAGATTAGGGTGACCTTCAGAGCGCTTGTTGTAAAGCAGCTCACCGTAGGAGTCACTATAGCGGGCAAGAAGCCAGGGCTCCGTTTCATCGGGCCATAGTTCGTGGTGGTGCATGAGCCAGGCCAGCAGTATGCCGTATAGTAAGGTGAAGCCAATGGCAAAGGAGTTATCCCGAATAAAAGCGCGCATCATGGGGTCTTATAGGGAATCAGCTTGTTCGTGGTACTCTTGTTCCGTGTTCACTGCCCACAGGTTGGCCTTGTCGGTGCGGCCAGCACTGATGTTTTCCACGGCTAGCATGGCGGTAAGCATGGAATGGTCCTGATTGTTGTACTTGTGCATACCGTTACGGCCCACCAGAAACAGGTTCTCAATGCTATCCAGGAAAGCCTGTACCTTGGGGAACTCGTTGTAAGAACCAAAGTAAGCCGGGTAGGCTTTGGGCATTTTCACCACGGTGCCGTCAATGACTTGGTCAGCCGAGATGATGCCTAGTTTATGGAGCTCCTCAATGGCCAGCTGCTGCAGATCATTTTCAGACATTTGCCAAAGCTCGTCTTCTTCCTGGCAGAAATACTCTACGCCCAGCCAGACTTTATCCGGATCGGTGACCAGGTAAGGGCTCCAGTTGTTGAATAGCTGGAGTCGGCCGGCCTGGACATCCGGTTCCTGGATGTAGATCCAGTTATCCTGAATGAGGTCACTGTCTTCCTGTTTAAGGGCCAGTTTATGCAAAAGAAGGCCCACGGAGATGAAATTCCGGTAAGGCAGGTTTTCCGCAATCTCCCGTACCTCGGCAGGTACTACTTCGCCTAGGGCGCGGATCAGGCTTCTGATGGGCATGGTGGAAATCACGTGCTCGGGATTCATCTGATAGGTAGCCCCAGTGGAGATTTCCTGGATTGTGGCAGAGACAATCCTGTTGCCTTCTAATTGCAAGGCTACCACTTTTTGCTGCATGTGCACTTCACCTCCCTGCTCTTGTACCTGACGGGTGACAACTTCCCATAGATGACCCGGTCCTAGTTTAGGGTACAGAAACTGCTCAATCAAAGACGTCTCCGTTTCTTTCTGGGTGAAATCCTCTGTGGAAGAGGAGAATTGCTGCCGAAGGAAGTGTTTCAAGGCCTCGGTAATAGAAAGCGCTTTAATGCGCTGGGCACCCCACTCGGCACTGATCTGCTGACAGGGAACACCCCACACTTTTTCGGTGTAGGCTTTGAAAAAAGTCTCATACAGGTGTTTGCCGAAGCGATTGATGAAGAACTCCTCCAGATTTTTCTCTTCTTTGATAGGGCTTAGCACCTGCTTCAGGTAGCTGAACACGGCCTTCGTGGACCAACCTATCCCTAACTGCGCAAGGGTGTTCAGCGAGAAGGAAAGTGGGTAGTCAAAGAATTTACGGCGGAAGAAAATGCGGGATTTTCTTTGGCGCAACAGCATCACATTATCTCCGGCCGATGTATCTGTGGCAGAAACTATAGGAATTGCCCGGCTTTTACCCCGGTAATTAAGTGCGCCAATGGTTTGTCCGGCCTCTAATTGCAGGGGCAAAATTGACAACCACCAGTCCATAACCCGATCAGATTTAGAAAAAAACCGGTGACCTCCTATGTCCATCCGGTTACCCTTGTAATTGATGGTAGCTGAGATGCCGCCAATACGGTCCGTGGCTTCTACTACGTAAGGATGCACTTTGGAATGCTTCAAGAATTCATAGGCAGCCGTTAAACCGGCAGGTCCAGCTCCAATAATAAGAGCTGTAGAGGGAGTCGACATAAAAGCAGGATAAGCTTTCCAAAGATAACAGGCAAAAAGGGTTCTGCCAAAGTTCTACACTGGCAGCTGCTCCCATCCAGGAAACCAGAACCAGGCTGTTTTTCGCCTAAACCTTTTAAAGGCTTCCTAAAAAGAATAAATATAAAAGAGGGATAGGTAAAACGATAGTCTATGGCTTAGGGAAGCAGAGAGAGGGTTAGCAAGAAATCTAGGCTAAATCCTTTGAAGAAACTGATAGCGGCAAGGGTTGGATAGAGGTTGATTGGCCTTCAAAAAACTGGCTGAAAAAATAAACGTTTAGAGCCTGTTTTTAAAAAACAGGCTCTAAACGCAAAGAAAAGCGTGGTTAAGTAGGCCGGCAATCTTGTAAAATCTGGCAATCTGGCTTGATCTCGGCACTGATAAGGTGACCCTGTCTGTCCAGTTCCAGGTGACAGCACTCCAGGAAAACCGCTTTCAGTTTCTCGCGCCCGCGCTGTATCCTTGATTTGGCTCCGGATAAGGAAAGCCTTAGTCTATTGGCGATTTCCTGTTGGGGAACCCCTTCCAGGTCACTCAGACGTAGAGGCTCGGCGTATTCTGGCGGAAGCAATTGCAGGAGTGGGAGTACGCAGCTCTCCAGGTCGCGGAGCGGGTTCTGTTCAGTAGAATCCGCTAAATCGGCGCCTTCCGGTAAGGCTGTCTCGCGCTGGCGTTCACGGTAGAAGTCATGTACCACGTGGCGGGTGATCTCATAGAGCCAGGCCCGTACGTTGCGGACCTCTGGCAGTTTCTCGCAATTCCTATGCACTTTCAATAGCACCTGTTGGGAGAGGTCCTCGGCATCTGCACGGCTGGGAACCCGCTTGCGGATGAAACCCTGCAAGGCTTCCTGGTAACTGAGAAACACGGGCGCCACAGCCGCACATGGGTCTTGCGAAACGCAAACGGAGGCAGAACTACAATTATTTTTATTTTCCATTAGGCAATGAAATAAGCAAGCGCAAGAAGCAGGATGAACAGCGGTTTAAATTAGGAACCTTGTCTTCTTTTAAACGGTACTTGCTCTGTTTGGGGCCTGTTTTCTTAAAAACAGGCCCCAAACAGAGCAAGTATTCTTCAACTACAGGCCTACCGTGCTACTGCGGCGTTCCAGTAATACGGTATCGCGCCACTGGCCATCCAGTTGCCCGATACGCTCCCGCATTCCCACCATTCTGAAACCGCATTTCTGGTGTAACCCAATACTGGCCTCGTTCTCCCGGAAGATTCCCGCCTGCAGGGTCCACATGCCGTTGGCTTCCGATTCCTGTATCAACTGGCTCAACAACCTTGCACCCAGGCCCTGCCCCCGGAAATCCTCGTGCAGGTACACGCTCACCTCAGCCACGCCACCATACACGCACCGTCCCGAGACTGGGCTAAGGGCTGCCCAACCAGCTACTTCCCCGGAATAGGTGAGCGCCACCAATCGGCTGTGCGGCAGATGGGCCGCGTCCCAAGTTTCCCAGGTGGGGGCAGAAGTCTGGAAGGTGGCGTTCCCGGTGGCTATGCCTTGCTCATAAATGGCTTTCACCTGCGGGTAATGTTCGGCCAGCAGGGGCTGTAGGGTGATTTGGGTAAGCGTTTCCATTACATCAGAGGTTTACGGGTTAAACAGTAGCGATTTCCTGGGTAGTGGGTGTGCAGCAAGTAGGTGCGCAGCAGGCGTTTGCCTTGGCCTCGCCGCCGTAGGTGGTGGACTCTCCAAAGGTATAAAACGTTTCCCATTCTACTCCCTGCGGATCCCGTATCCAGGATTTTTCTGACTGCGCATAGCAACAGGTGGTGGCCCCCTCATTGCGTATAGTGCCTTTGGCCTGTGTTAATCGGCCGTATACTTCCTGCAACTCCTCTGGTGTTTCCGCCTGGATGCCCAAGTGCTCAATGCCAATGCTTCCCTGGTGACTGGAGATGGCAAAATTCACGCGCGGGTCCTCCAGCATCCATTTGGCGTAATCGGTTTTCAGGACGGTAGGCTGGGCAGCGAAAAGCGCGGTGTAGAACTCAACAGATTCCTGCAAGTCTTTTACACTGATGTTTACATGTAATCTTTTCATGGCTTAATTTTTTACGGTTTCTTAGTTTTGCCCTGATGACGGAGTGTTGCCTGAAAAGACGCAGGTTTTCCTGAAAAATTTTGAAAAGTTTTTCAGCACCCGAATAATGTTTTCTTTTAAAATCACCAATCAGGTGCAAATCGCTTGGAAGTAACAAAGCAATTTCAGTCTCTGACCTTTTTAGTAACTTGCAAGAAATGCAATTAATGAGTAGAGATTGTTGAGGGCGTTGCGTTGGCTCTTCTGTAAGTTCTGATAAAAGATAGAAAAGGTGGGTAAGCCGTACTTGATTGAGTTTCCTGTGATTGGATCTTTAGATATAGGATTCATTTCTGTTGCAGAAAACAATAATCTGATTCCTTTTGAAGTAAAGAGAGTCTTCTGGACGTATGGTACCCCAGAGCCTATTGTAAGGGGCAGGCATGCTCACCATGAGACAAAGCAGATCATCATAGCGGTAACGGGGCGTATTTTGGTTACCACTGAGCAAGCCAACGGTGAAGTAAACGTATTCGTATTGGATAAACCTAACCAAGGGCTTTATGTTCCTCCAAGTGTGTGGCATACCATGCAATATACCCAAGCAGCCGTCCAGATGGTGTTGGCCTCCACATTGTATAGCGAAAGTGATTACATAAGAGAGTATACCAAATTCAAAGCCATATGGAGCAAGGCTTAGACGAGCTGATTAACTTCCGGAAAAACGCCCTAGCTTTTTACAGCCCTTATGTTTTCATAAGAGAAATAAAGCCCTTTGATCAATTTGATCTTTTTGTAAAAAGGAGGATTGAAGAGTTTGGAACCAAGGATTCATGCTTGCAATTTGCAGTGACGGTTGATGGGGCAAACTTTGTCTTTTTATATGAATACCTGACCTGGGACAGTAACCACTTCGAGAGGAAGTGCTATAAACTATTTACCGTTCTGTACTCCCAGGAGAATGCCCCGGCATTGGTGAAAGCGGCCAGAATTTTTAAAGATAAATTGTTTCAGGTTGAGCCTTGTTACTGTTTCTCTGAGATTCCTGCGGAAGATATATTTCTGATTCAAGCTTTGAATGAGGCAGGTTTTAAGTTGGTGGAAACGCGACTCCACTATTTCAGGAAGAAACTGGAAGACTTTACCGGAGAACACTACTCGGTGAGAAGCGCCAGGGCTGAAGAAGCACTAGTGCTTTCCAAAGTAGCAGCCCAAAGCAGGAATGAGTATGACCGACTGCACGCCGACTACTCCTTTTCAGACGCAGAAGCTGACCATTACCTTGCCACGTATGCCGCTGCCAGTGTTAATGGATTCTGTGACTGCGTCATTGTGCCCAATGTGCCTAACTTACCGGTTGCTTCTTTCCTGGCTTACGATGTTTATGAGAAGATTTCGCCTAATCATTATCTAAGTGTGATGTATGCCAGATTGGCGGCAGTTACTTCTGAGAACAGAGGCTGGTATGTGAAACTGTTAACTGAATTTATGCAGCGTGCAAAAGAGCAAAAAGCTTCTTACGTGAAGATCACTACGCAGTCTACTAACAAAACTGTAATTAAAACCTTTGAAAAGCTGGGATGTAGTTTAGGGGCAGCCTCCCATATTCTTACTTACAATTCCTGAGCGTCTGCGGGGAGTACCCTTTTAGCTTAGACTAGATTAGCCTGTAAATAAAAAACTTATTTCCTCTTGAATGCCGCTACTATCTGTTATCATTCCATGTTATTTCAATGAGCAAAACATTCCGGTAACGGTAAAGGAGTTAATCAGTAATGAGGTGAACTTCCCCTCTGATGTTGCTTTTGAGTACATATTTGTGGATGATGGTTCAAAAGACAATACTTTTCAAGAACTTTTAAAAGTAAAAGCACAATATCCCAATAAGGTAAAAGTAATAAAGCTGGCAGGTAATGTAGGTTCATATAATGCGGTAATAGCAGGAATGGAATATGCTACTGGAGACTGTGCTGTAATTACCTCTGCAGACCTACAGGATCCTTTGGAGTTGATGGTTAAAATGTATGCCTATTGGCAGCAAGGATTCAAGTTAGTAATTGGAAGCAGGAAAGATAGAGATGATCCATTGGTTGGGAAGGTACTTTCTAACCTTTTTCATTCTATTATGAAGAAAGTAGCATTGAAGAATATTCCGGAGGGCGGGTTTGATTATGTTTTATTTGATAAATTGGTAAAGGAGGAGGTTTTAAGAGTCAAAGAGAATAACAGCAATGTTATGTATCTGATGGTTTGGATGGGGTTTGATTTTGTGCATATTCCTTACCACAGAAACCAAAGAAAAATTGGCACTTCAAGGTGGACTCTTAAGAAGAAAATAAAGTTGTTTATTGATTCTGTTTTGTCATTCTCTTATTTTCCAATTAGAGTTATTTCCATTGTGGGACTAATTTTAGGAATAGCTGCTTTTTTTTATGGCATCTTTGTGATCATAGCTAAGTTGAATGGAGGCATCATGGTAGAGGGGTGGTCTGCATTAATGGTCGTTGTTTTGTTTGTCTCTTCCTTTCAAATGATTGCACTTGGCATTATTGGGGAATACGTCTGGCGAGCGTTAGATGCATCAAGAAAGAGACCCCTTTATATTGTGGAAACAGTGCTGTAAATAAAAAGTAAAGGTATTGGTTTTGTTTATATTTATCCTTGCTTAAAAGGAGATGATGCTACTTGTTCTATTTTTAGGTATTCTCCTTCTGTCCTTTTTTTATTTAGTTGGTTCCTTGTTTTTGCATAATGCCTTAAAAGCAGAGGCTTCTTTTCTACAACAGGTAGTGAATTTCTGGGTAGGGTTGCTGGTGGTGGTTTCTATGTACGCCCAATTTAAAACTACGTTTGTTTCTGTTCTTATCTTAATTCCTGTTATCCTGTTTTCTTTTAAAAGATATTTTGTAATTGAGTCAGGAGAAAGGAAGTTATCTGGTTTTAAATTTATACTAATTTCTGCAGGTGTATATGCTTTGTTGTATTTTCTGCAGGTTAACTTCAATGTAAAATTCTTAACTGACCCTGTTCCTTACATGTCTTATATTCACCCAAGAGAAGACGAAAGGCATATTTACAGTACTATCATAAGCTTCCTTCATTATGAAGGTGTTGAAACCATTAGTTCAGAATCAATATTGCATGGAACTTCAGGTTTGTCATTGTATCATTTTATTGAGTTCTGGCTTGGTAGTTTTTTTAAGCTATTCTTTAATGTGAAAAGTGATATCGCATTATTTTACTTTGTGTATCCGGTTTTCAAAACGTTCACAGTTCTTGCTATATGCTCTATTCTTTCTGACAAAATAACCACACGAGTTGATTTTCTTTTAGTTGCAGGTTTTGCTTTTTGCTTTATTATCCTTGGTTTGAAGATGATTTTCCCTCCGGTTTATAAAATGACCATAAGGGATATTCTATTCGTACCCATTATTGCTCTAGCGTGTAAAGCAATATTCTTAAAGAAGTATGAGGCTTCTATGGCTCTCTTAATGATTGCCTCCGTAGAGAATATTTTATTCTTACCTGCCTTAGTAATATTTCTTGTTGTGTTTTATGGAAAATACAACAGGTATTCGTTGCTAAAAGGTATTCTTTTCTTATTGATATATGTTGTATTTTTTTATCTGTTTAAAGAAAAAGTAAACGATAAATATTTTTCTTTAGGGCTTAAAGATGCAGTTGATCTTGTTTTTTCTTTTAAGACGTTACATCAAGGTTACAGGACCTTGTTAGCTGCAGTTCTGTCCTTTCCAATGAGATTGTTACTGTGCTTCCTTGTTTTGAATTGGTATAGTAAAGTTAAGTTGGAAGATCCTAACTTGAGGTTTGCCTGCTGGATTGCCTTGTGCTTCTTTGCATATCATCTTGCCTTTTCCCTTATGGATGATTTGTCCATTGACGCCAATCAGTTACAGATTCTTGCAAATATTCTTATCAGTGTTTCTTTTTTATTTGTTGTGCGGTATTTTATTGGTAATAGACAACTAGTAGTTTGTGTGATTCTGTTATTGCTATTAAGTGATTATACTTATCCTTTTGGAAAGGTTGAAGTCCCTGCCGGGTATGACAGTGCGTTGGAGAAAAAGTTAGAAGAAGTAGGTAAAGGAAGAATATTAAAAGGTCTTTATGTTGATGAGAACCAAGTTTTGAAAGATCAATGGTACTTAAAGTATTATCCTGTGTATTTTACAGAATATGCCCGGGGGAATGACTATAGAATGTACTTGTTTAATTATGATATAACTGATTTGAGAAGTTCAATAGGTGGATTAGGTCAAAAGTATAAACCAATTTTATATAAAGTCATTCAGCCGAATTTTTCTTTAGATACTAATGTCCTATCAAATATTGATAAATATAATATTTCTTTAGTTTGGATAAGGAAAGACTCTAAGTACTTAGATGCTTTTAGGGATAAAAGAATTTTTCATGAATTGCAGGATTATTACATTTATTATATCAAGAAGTAGTTAGTATTTGGGAGCTTAATATCTTTATTGGGGCAGTTGAAGGCCCTTTTGCTGTAAGTTCATTTATAGTATTACCTTCGCTTCTGAAATGTTTCATTGAGTAGAGTGAATTTAACTTTGATTCTTTAACTGTTTCCATTGCATACCATCAAGATAAGTATTGCCTATTTATTGTCGTGACCCTGAAGTGCTCAGCATTGCTTGGAGTCTTCCTTCTCCTCCTTAAGGGTTTATCATAGTAAGTTAATCTAACTTCTGACAAAGCTTTGAAATAGCAGTAAGCATACAGGTGACATCTGGAAGTTAATTAAATTGACCAACTCTGTAGGAGCGCCCAATAGATGTAAATGCAACTGGTGTGAATGTCTTAACTGACCAACACGAGCAACAGGAATTTGGCAACAGCCTTAATAGTGCTTTAAAAGCACTATTAAGTAGAAATGAACTCGCTAGTTTTGGAGTGCTTTCAGATTTCTAATCAGTTAGACATATTCCATTCCCTTACTTTCCTTCACATGTGAGACAAAGTCCTTGACCTGCTGCTCATTTTTGCGTTGGCAGATCATGAGAACATTGTTGTGTTCCGCTACAATGTAATCCTGCAGACCCTGAATGACTACAAGTTTGTCCTGAGGGGTTTTGATGATGCAGTTTTGGGTATCATAAAGCATGGTGTCGCCGTCTACCACATTCCCCTCAGGGGTCTTATCTGCAATGCTGTACAGTGAATTCCAAGTACCCACATCAGACCATCCCAGGTCACCCAAGATTACATGCACGTTATCTGCCTTCTCCATAATTCCATAGTCAATTGAGACGTTGCGGCAGTTGGTGTAGGTATTGTCTATGAATGTGTCTTCTTCTGGCGTGTAGTAGTTTGCTGTGCCTGCCTCAAAAAGATCCGCTACATCTGCCAGGTGGGTTCTGAATGCCTTAAGGATAGACTGAACATTCCAGATGAAAATACCTGCATTCCAGACAAAGTCCCCGCTTTCAATGAATTTCAAAGCATTTTCTAAGGTGGGCTTCTCCGCGAAGGTTTTCACTTTCATAGAACATTGGGAGGTATCCTTTATATATTGGATGTATCCATACCCAGTGTCTGGCCGAGTGGGTTTTATGCCTAAGGTCACCAGGATGTCCTCTTTAGAGGCTACTTCCAAAGCTTGTTGTATACAGTCTAAAAAGGCTTGCTCTCGTAAAATAACATGGTCTGCAGGGGCTACTATTATATTAGCCAGCGGATTCTTCTGAGCTATCTTGTAACAGGCATAGGCAATGCAGGGAGCAGTGTTCCTGCCAATCGGTTCCTGTAAAATCTGGGCGTCACTTAGGTCTGGGAAATGACTCTTTACTAAGTCCCTGTACTCTCTGTTTGTTACTATGTAGATGTTTTCTTTAGGGCAAACCGAGGAAAAGCGTTTTACAGTGGTTTGAATCATGCTTTCCCCTATGCCTAGAACATCGTGGAACTGTTTTGGGTAGTTATTTCTGCTGAAAGGCCAAAACCTGCTGCCAACTCCGCCAGCCATCACAACTACAAATGTGTTCTCAGATAAACCTTTCATAACCTTAAACTTGAGTGAAAATATTGAGCTACTGACGCTTTATGAAGTGAAACAAAGTTACAGTTGTGTAGGTAATATGCAAAAAAATATTTAATTTATTAAAATATATAATGCAAACGTTGGAAAGAAGTATATAATTACAAATTTGTGAGCCGCTAATAGCTTTTATTATGTGATTTTCAAGAAATGTACCATAAATGGAGTAGTTAATTTGTCTGAATTATAGAAGGGTTGTAACTTTTTTTGCTTTTGATTAGAATACGGGTATGTTTGTATGAAGAAATCGTAAGGGTAACCTGTTTTTTGTTCAAATAAAGTATAATTCTAATATATCTATTATGAGAATTGCAGTAGTAGGCACTGGTTACGTGGGCCTGGTGACGGGCACGTGTTTCGCCGAGGTGGGCATCGATGTGACGTGCATAGACGTGAACGTCAAGAAGATCGAGGACCTCAAGCAGGGCATCCTGCCCATCTACGAGCCGGGCCTGGAGGAGATGGTGCTCCGGAACGTGGAGAAGGGGCGGTTGCAGTTTTCCACGGACCTGAGCTCGGCGATCCAGGGCTGCGACGCGGCCTTCATCGCGGTGGGCACGCCTCCGGGCGAGGACGGCTCGGCGGACCTGAAGTACGTGCTGGGCGTGGCCCGGGAGATCGGCCAGCACATGGACGACTACCTGGTGGTGGTGACCAAAAGCACCGTGCCGGTGGGCACGGCCAAGAAGGTGAAGCAGGCCGTGGCCGAGGAGCTGGCGAGGAGAAACTCCGATTTGGCCTTCGACGTGGCCTCCAACCCCGAGTTCCTCAAGGAGGGCGCCGCCATCGACGACTTCCTCAAACCCGATAGAATCGTGATCGGGGTGGAGTCTGAGCAGGCCGAGGAGGTGATGCGCAAGCTCTACAAGCCGTTCCTCTTGAACGGGCACCCGATCATCTTCATGGACGTGCCTAGCGCGGAGATGACCAAGTACGCGGCCAACTCCATGCTGGCCACCAAGATCAGCTTCATGAACGACATCGCCAACCTGTGCGAGCTGATGGGGGCGGACGTGAACATGGTGCGCCGCGGCATCGGCTCGGACTCCCGCATCGGCAACAAGTTCATCTACCCGGGAATCGGCTACGGCGGCTCCTGCTTCCCCAAGGACGTGAAGGCCCTGATCAAGACGGCCCAGGAGAACGGCTACCGGATGCAGATCCTGCAGGCGGTGGAGAGCGTGAACGAGAACCAGAAGGAGGTGCTCTTCAACAAGGTGATGAGGCACTTCTCGGGCGACATCAGCGGGAAGACCTTCGCGCTGTGGGGCCTGTCTTTCAAGCCGAAAACCGACGACATGCGCGAGGCCCCGTCCCTTGTGATTATAGACAAGCTCCTGGCCGAGGGCGCCTCTGTGGTGGCCTACGACCCGGTGGCCATCAAGGAGGCCAGGCACATGATCGGGGAGAACGAGCGGGTGAGCTACGCCAAGGACGAGTACGAGGCCCTGATTGACGCTGATGCTTTACTGATTGTGACCGAGTGGCCCGAGTTCCGCTCGCCCAACTTCCAGGTCATCGGCAAGCTGCTCAGAAGCAAGGTCATCATCGACGGGCGCAACATCTACGAGGCCAAGGAGCTGCAGGAACTGGGCTTCTGCTACTACGGCATCGGGGTGAAGGAAGTGCTGCCCATCGTGGAGACCACCAACTAAAAGACAGAGAAGAAACCATACAGACGCTACTTTAGGGCTATAATGGCAAAAACGGACAGAAAACGCGTATTGATCACCGGCGCCGCAGGGTTTTTAGGCTCTCACCTGTGCGACCGCTTCATAGACGAGGGCTACCACGTGATCGGGATGGACAACCTGATCACGGGGGACTTGAAGAACATAGAGCACCTGTTCAAACTGGAGCAGTTCGAGTTCTACAACCACGACGTATCCAAGTACGTGCACGTGCCGGGGCACCTGGACTACATCCTGCACTTCGCCTCCCCCGCCTCGCCCATCGACTACCTCAAGATCCCGATCCAGACCCTGAAGGTAGGGTCCCTGGGCACGCACAACCTGCTGGGGCTCGCAAGGGCGAAGGGCGCGCGGATGCTGATCGCCTCCACCTCGGAGGTGTACGGCGACCCGGAGGTGCACCCGCAGGTAGAGGAGTACTGGGGGAATGTGAACCCGGTGGGCCCCCGGGGCTGCTACGACGAGGCCAAGCGGTTCCAGGAGGCCATCACCATGGCCTACCACATGCACCACGGCCTGGAGACGCGCATCGTGCGGATCTTCAACACCTACGGCCCCCGCATGCGCCTCAACGACGGCCGTGTGCTGCCCGCCTTCATGGGCCAGGCGCTGCGGGGCGAGGAATTGTCCATCTTCGGGGACGGCTCCCAGACGCGGTCCTTCTGCTATGTGGACGACCTGATTGAGGGCATCTACCGGCTGCTGCTGAGCGACTACGCCCTGCCCGTGAACATCGGCAACCCCTCGGAGGTCACCATCAAGGAGTTCGCCGAGGAGATCTGCAGGCTGACCGGGGTAGAACTCAAGCTGGGCTACCAGCCCCTGCCCGAGAACGACCCGCAGAAGCGCCGCCCCGACATCTCCAAGGCCAAGGCCCTGCTGGGCTGGGAACCCAAGGTGTCCAGGGAAGAAGGATTGAGAAGGACCCTGGAGTACTTCCGCGAGAACGTCCACGCCGAAGAGGTCGAGCATCGGGCGTTTTAGAGCTCCTATTATAAAAACAGGTCAAAAAGGGATTGCTGCCGATTGGTAGCAATCCCTTTTTTATTAGTGACCATTTATATCATGTTGAAAGAAGAGGGAGCCAGCAGCTATATAGTTCAGGATGGATGTATCTATAGATAGCTGTTTTATGTGGGCTTTTGTTAATTGTTGACCTTTAAAAGCAAATCCTAACTGTCCTGCTGTGACAAAGTTCAAAGCAGAAGAGGGTTCTGGGTGAAATCATCTGAAGCCGTTTTGCTTGGATTATTTATAAAATTGTCAAAAAACACAAATGGTGATTTAAAAAGTTAAAAGCAAGAGTAAATTCTTAACAATTTGTTTTTTGTTGAATAAGCATTTGCTTACTAGATAGTTAGCTTTGTTTGGAGGCTTCATCTGGAAGTGCATTTGAATGGTGAAGTATAATCTATCCGATATAGTAAAACCATCTCAAGGATATGTCGTACCTTTGCGGCAATATGTGCGGTATATCAGGAATCTACGCTTTTACTCAGGAAGGCCGTTTGGCCGTTGATCGTTTACCAGCCTCCACTGACGCGCTCCAACTGCGCGGCCCAGATTCGGGAGGTCATTTTACCCATGGAAACGTAGGGTTGGGCCATCGGCGCCTATCCATCATTGATGTGAGTGATGTGGCATGTCAGCCCATGCATTCAGAAAATGAACGTTATACCATCGTCTTCAACGGCGAGATCTTCAACTATCAGGAGCTTAAAAAACAGCTTGTAGAAAAAGGCTACACCTTCTTCTCGCATTCTGATACCGAGGTATTGCTGAAATACTACATAGAAGAAGGACCTTCGTTCCTCAAGAAGCTGAATGGCTTTTTCGCCTTCGCCATCTATGACAAAGAGGAGGAAACCCTGTTTGTAGCACGTGACCGGTTTGGCGTAAAGCCCTTGCTGATGTTCCAGGATGAGGGCAGACTGGTGTTTGCGTCTGAGATGAAGTCTCTGCTGGAGTTCGGCATTCCACGCAAGCTGGATTATGCCTCATTGTACGAGTACCTGCAGTTGAACTACATTCCCGGACCAGCTTCTATCTTCAAAGGTGTCAAGAAACTGATGCCGGGCCATTACTTTATGGTGGGGAAGAAAGGCAAAGTGGAGATAAAGCGTTGGTACAAAATTCCGTACGACGAGAAAAAGGTAAAGCACAACACGCTTTCCTATGAGGCGCAGCAGAAAAAGCTGGTGGACCTGATGGACGGTGCAGTGCAGCGCCGTATGATCTCTGATGTTCCTTTAGGCGCTTTCCTGAGCGGTGGGATCGATTCATCCGCGATTGTTGCCTTAGCCTCGCGCCATACACAGCACCTGAATACCTTCTCCATCGGGTACAAAGACGAACCATTCTTTGACGAGACCAGGTACGCCAAATTGGTAGCCGATAAATACAAGACGAACCATACTGTCTTCTCGCTTACGAACAATGATTTATACGAGCACCTGTTCCGGGCCCTCGATTACATAGATGAGCCTTTCGCCGATTCCTCGGCCTTGGCCGTCAATATTCTTAGCTATTATACCCGCCAGAAAGTGACCGTTGCTTTATCGGGTGATGGCGCCGATGAACTCTTCGCCGGCTATAACAAGCACATGGCCGAGTACAAAGTGCGGCAGGGTGGATTTGCCGCCGAAACGGTAGCCGCTTTGCTGCCGCTTTGGGAAATGATGCCCAAATCCAGGAATTCTTCCTTCGGGAACCGCATGAGGCAGTTCCAGCGCTTCGGCGAGGGTATGAACCTCTCAGCGAAAGACCGCTACTGGCGCTGGGCGTCTTTCGCGACCGAAGAGGACGCTAAAACTCTGCTCAGCGGAAGGTCCAAAAAGATCCTTTCCAAGGATGTTTACAAGAAGCGCCGTCAAAAGATTCTGAGCCATATTTCGCAGAAAGGGGACATAAACGAGGTGCTCTTAACCGATATGCAGCTCGTGCTCCCCAATGACATGCTCACCAAGGTGGACCTCATGTCAATGGCCAACAGCTTAGAGGTTCGTACGCCCTTCCTGGATTACAAAGTCGTGAACTTCGCCTTCTCCTTGCCGCAATCGTCTAAGATTGACGGCAACATGAAAAAGAAGATTGTGCAGGATGCTTTCCGGGAAATGCTCCCAGCGGAACTGTACAAGCGCCCCAAACATGGTTTTGAGGTTCCTTTACTAAAATGGTTCCAAAACGAACTTCGGCCCATGATCATGGACGATCTGTTATCGGAAGCCTTCATCGAAGCCCAAGGAATCTTCAACCTGAAAGAAATCCAGCGTTTAAAAGCCCAGCTGTTCTCCAAAAATCCAGGCGATATTCATGCCCGTATTTGGGCGTTGGTGGTTTTCCAGCACTGGTGGAAGAAGTGGATGGCCTAAGAGTATCAATCTCCTTTAATACCAGAATAGCATTAGGATAATCTTAATTTTTAATTTCTCCCATGAAAATTGCAGTAGTAGGAACAGGCTACGTAGGCTTAGTAACCGGTACTTGCTTCGCCGAGGTAGGTATTGATGTTACTTGTATTGATGTCAATGTAAAAAAGATTGAGGATCTAAAGCAAGGTATTTTACCTATTTACGAGCCTGGCTTGGAGGAAATGGTGATGCGGAATGTCGCAAAAGACAGGCTGCATTTCTCCACAGACTTGGCTACCGCTATTCAAGGGTGTGATGCAGCTTTTATTGCAGTGGGGACACCTCCAGGCGAAGATGGTTCTGCGGATCTGAAATATGTATTAGGCGTAGCCCGGGAGATTGGTCAGCATATGAACGACTACCTGGTGGTAGTAACAAAGAGCACCGTGCCGGTAGGAACAGCTAATAAAGTAAAGCAAGCTGTGGCCGAAGAACTAGAGAAGAGAGGTTCTAAACTTTCTTTCGATGTAGCTTCCAACCCAGAGTTTCTAAAGGAAGGAGCAGCTATAGATGATTTCTTAAAGCCAGATAGAATTGTCATTGGCGTAGAAAGTGACCAAGCCGAGGAGGTGATGCGCAAGCTCTACAAGCCTTTCCTGCTGAACGGACACCCCATCATCTTCATGGACGTGCCTAGCGCGGAGATGACCAAGTATGCCGCAAATTCCATGCTAGCCACCAAAATCAGTTTCATGAACGACATAGCCAACCTATGTGAGATTATGGGCGCCGATGTGAACATGGTGCGTCGTGGTATTGGCAGTGATACCCGTATTGGCAATAAATTTATTTATCCGGGCATTGGTTACGGAGGCTCTTGCTTCCCTAAGGATGTGAAAGCCCTGATTAAAACTGCTGCAGAGAATGGATACCAGATGCAGATCTTACAGGCAGTAGAATCTGTGAACGAGAACCAGAAAGAGGTGCTCTTCAACAAGGTGATGAAACACTTTGGTGGGGATCTTGCTGGTAAAACTTTCGCGCTGTGGGGGTTATCCTTTAAGCCTAAAACTGATGATATGCGCGAGGCGCCTTCTTTGGTGATCATTGAGAAGCTCTTGGCCGAAGGTGCCTGTGTAAAGGCCTATGACCCGGTTGCTATCAAAGAGGCAAAGCACATGATTGGCGAGAACGATAAGGTGGAATACGCCAAAGATGAGTACGAGGCCTTAATTGACGCGGATGCATTACTGATTGTTACTGAGTGGCCAGAGTTCCGCTCACCCAACTTCCAGGTCATCGGCAAGCTGCTCAAGAACAAAGTAATTATTGACGGTCGTAACATCTACGAGGCCAAGGAGCTGCGGGAACTGGGTTTTGCTTATTATGGAATAGGCGTTCAAGAAGTCTTGCCAGTAACTGAAGTAACAAATTAGAATGGCAGCAGAAGGAAAAAGAGTTCTCATAACAGGCGGAGCTGGCTTTCTGGGTTCACATTTATGTGACCGGTTTATAGATGAAGGTTATCATGTCATTGCAATGGATAACCTAATTACCGGAGACCTTCGAAACATCGAGCACCTGTTCAAATTAGAGCAATTTGAATTTTATAACCACGATGTCTCTAAGTATGTGCACGTACCTGGTCACCTAGATTATATTCTCCATTTCGCCTCTCCTGCTTCTCCAATTGATTATCTCAAGATTCCTATCCAAACGTTAAAAGTAGGATCTTTGGGTACCCATAATCTCCTTGGCTTGGCAAGAGCTAAGGGAGCTCGCATGCTGATCGCCTCCACCTCAGAGGTGTACGGCGACCCGGAGGTGCACCCGCAGGTGGAGGAGTACTGGGGGAACGTGAACCCGGTGGGCCCGAGGGGCTGCTACGATGAGGCCAAGCGCTTCCAGGAGGCCATCACCATGGCCTACCATATGCACCACGGCCTTGAAACTCGCATCGTGCGCATATTCAACACCTATGGGCCTCGAATGCGTCTTAACGATGGTCGTGTACTTCCCGCCTTTATGAGCCAGGCGTTGCGAGGGGAAGAATTATCCATTTTCGGAGATGGCTCTCAAACCCGCTCCTTCTGCTACGTGGACGACCTGGTGGAGGGCATCTACCGGCTGCTCTTGAGCGACTATGCCCTGCCGGTGAACGTCGGCAATCCATCGGAGGTTACCATCCGGGAGTTTGCTGAGGAGATCTGTCGCCTGACCGGCGTAGAGCTGAGGCTGGGCTATCAGCCCCTGCCCGAGAACGACCCACAGAAACGCCGTCCCGACATCACCAAGGCTCGCCAGATCTTGGGTTGGGAGCCCAAGGTCTCCCGTGAGGAGGGCCTGAAGAGGACCCTAGAGTACTTCCAGGAGAACATCCACATGGCAGAGGGCGAGCATCGGGAGTTTTAAATGAACCTAATAATATAGGAAGGCTGTTAAATTTAAATCAATGTGGCCTAAAATCAATTACTAATATTTGATTTTTAGAGTAATCTTATAAACAATACATATTGATCAGGGATTTAAGTTGAAAAGTTACTGAGATAAGTGTCCTTTCATTTAAAAATTGGGAGTAAATTTTTTTAAAGTAAATTTGTAGATTATTGAAAATCTGGTAGGTAGATCTTAAAGAATAATATTTATAGTAATAAATGTTTGAATGCATTTATTCACAGATTCAAGTAACTAAGTTTTGGGAACTAAAATATAATGAATATGTTCGATTTTAACTACAATTCACCAAAGATTATAGCAGAGATTGGTTGTAATCATATGGGGAACTTTGAAATTGCTAAAGAATTGATTCGTTTAGCAAAAGATTGTGGAGCTAACTATGCTAAGTTTCAGACAAGGAACAATAGAGAGTTATTAACTGAAGAGCAATACAATGCTCCTCATCCTAATCCTCATAATTCATATGGAGACACTTATGGAGCTCATAGAGAATTTTTGGAATTTACACAGGACCAACATGGACAACTCATGAACTATTGTAAAGAAATAGGCATAGGGTATTCTACATCAGTTTGGGATATTATTTCTGCACGAGAAATTATAGAATTAAATCCAGAGTTTATCAAAGTGCCTTCAGCCTGTAATAACAATTATTCTATGTTGAAGCAGTTAAGGGATGATTATTCAGGAGAAGTACATATTTCTTTTGGGATGACCACGCAAGAAGAAGAAGAGGAGGTGGTTAACTTCTTTGAGGAGACAGGCGTTGCGAAAAATCGATTAGTGATTTATTCGTGTACTTCTGGGTATCCAGTTCCTTTTGAGAATGTATGTTTACTAGAGATAAATAGGTTGTATGGGAATTTTGGGGAAAGGGTTAAAGCAATAGGTTTTTCAGGGCATCATTTAGGGATTGCCATTGATAACGCAGCTTTCACTCTGGGTGCTCATTGGATAGAAAGGCATTTTACTAAAGATAGGACCTGGAAAGGTACAGATCATGCTGCATCTCTTGAGCCTTCTGGACTTAAAAAATTAGTGAGAGATTTAGATGCTACTTATAAGGCTTTGCAATTCAAAGAAGAAGAAATTCTAGAAATTGAAATGGTGCAAAGAAAAAAATTAAAGAATAGAAAATAGTTAAATCCCCTCCAAAAGAGGGGATACTTTTTATATGAAGACAGTCGCTTTGATCCCTGCCCGATGTGGAAGTAAATCCATCCCCTTAAAAAATATAAAACAATTTTGTGGAAGACCTTTAATTTATTGGAATCTACAAGCTATAGAAATGTCATCTTGTATTGATGAAGTATATGTAGCTACAGATTGTTCAGAAATTGAAATGGTTGTTAAAAGTTTCGGTTTTAATAAAACAAAAGTCTACAGAAGAAGTGCAGAAAATGCGCAAGATACTTCCTCAACTGAGGCTGTTATGTTGGAGGTAATTGAGAATCTTCAGTTGGAAGACCAAGCTAACTTAGTGCTAGTACAAGCAACCTCTCCATTTACCTCACATAAGGATTTTGATGAGGCGATGGCACTTTTTGAGCAACAGAAAGCAGATTCTTTACTTACCTGTGTTCGTACAAAAAGGTTTTATTGGAATGAGGATTGCCAAGCAATAAATTACAACTTCACAGAAAGACCAAGAAGACAAGATTTTAAAGGCCTTTTAATGGAGAATGGTGCTTTTTACATAAATAAAGTATCAAGCATAAGAAGAGATAAAAATAGGTTGAGTGGAAAAATTGCTATTTATGAAATGGCAGAATATACCGCCACAGAAATAGATGAAGAGGATGATTGGATAATTGCTGAAGCTCTGATGAGAAAGCATAGGTTTGAAGAAAAAAAAACCAAGATAAAGCCTAAACTGTTCTTATCCGATATTGATGGTGTATTGACAGATGCAGGTATGTATTACAGTGAGAATGGGGATGAATTAAAAAAATTCTGTACATATGATGGTAAAGGCTTTGAACTTTTGCGGGAGGCTGGAATAAAAACGGGGGTGGTTACTGCTGAAGATAGGAAACTTAATCAGAAAAGGGCTGAGAAGTTAAAGCTTGATTTTGTATATCAAGGAGTAAAAGATAAGCTTACATTTGTTAGAGAGTTGTGTAAAAGAGAGGGAATTTCATTGCAGGAGGTAGCATATATAGGCGATGATTATAACGATTATGACCTGCTTTGTGAAGTTGGTATTGCTGCAACTCCAGCCAATTCTTTTCCAAAGATTAAACAAATACCTTCTATAATTCACCTTGAAAAAAGAGGAGGTGAAGGTGCTGTAAGAGAGTTTGTAGAAATAATTCTTAGATAAAATTTTGTAAATATTCCAAGCTAAAAAAAATAGACTCTATGAAGTATTTATTCTTTGTTCAAAGTAATATCACTAAATACTTAGTTAAGTATCATATACAATTGAATAACCTTCAGGAGGAAGATATAATAATACTTTATTATAGAGTAGGTTTGGAAGATTTAGAGGATATTAAAGGTCAAAAGATTAACTTCTTAGATACTTTTTATAGGAAATTTGTTACAGTTAATAAGAAAATATGGCAAGTGTTTTATTTAACTTGGTATTCTATATATAAAGTAGATGAATTTATAGATAGTAAAGTTAAAGGTTCCTATGAGCTTTTCGTCCCTCAATTTTTTTGGGATACAGTTCAGTTGCTTGCAACCAACACTAAATGTAAAAAAATTACTTACATTGAAGAAGGTGATATGTCCTATGCAACTGAAGATGAATTGGTTCAAAAATTATCTTTAATGACAACACGTAAAGAAGAGTTGCAGAGGATGGTGTTTTCCATGGGTAGATTATTTAGAAAACACCCATCTCCAGAAATTAATAAGGTTCAAGAGGCTATTTGTTTTAATTCTCAGGCGTTTCCGTTTAAATATATAAAAAAGCATGTTTTTAATTTTAGGGATGTGTTTAATGAAAAGGATTACAATTTTTCTTATAACTACAAAGATAGCACCATATTTGCTCTAGAGTATGTGAATATAAAGGAACCTAAGAGCGAAATTTATTTGAAAAATATTGTTAATGTATTTTCAATACTTAAAAGTAGTGATACAGAGATTATTTATTTTAAACCCCATCCTAATTATTTAAATGATCAGGATAGTTTAAATAGATTAATTGACTTAGCAAAAGTAACTAGCTTAAATGTCTTATTAATAAATGATCCGATAGAAATGATTATTTTGAGGTTTGATAAGGTTAGAGTTTTTTGCCATCAAAGTTCATTAATAAGGTATTGTTGTTACGCAGGAGTAAAGCCATTCGTTTGGGGAGTAAATATGGTAAGAAAGATTGATAGATTACAAAACCCTGAAGTATATAAATTTATGCATAATAATTCTGACATGATTGAGTTTGTAGGCTTTTGACTTTTTAAGTTATAGTTGCATTTTGTTTTTAAGTTGATTGTTTAGAATGAAAATGTTAGTTGCTCCTTTATATTCCATAATAGTTCCAGTTTATAATTATGGAAATTTTCTTTCTGAAACTTTGGAGAGTATCCTTAATCAAACTTGTGAAAACTGGGAGTGTATTATTGTTAATGATGGATCTACTGATAATTCAGAAAAGGTTGCTAAGGATTATGTGCAAAAAGATTCAAGATTCAGATATATATATCAAAGAAATGCAGGTTTATCAGCTGCAAGGAATACAGGTATCAAGATATCCAATGGTAAGTATATCCAACTCTTAGATGCAGATGATTTAATCGAACAAGATAAAATAAGACTTCAAGCTAATTTTTTAGATGAGCACCACGAAGTTGACCTTATATATAGTGCTATGGTGTCATTCAGAGATTCTTCTCTTAAAAGAGAGTATAAGGATTTACTTGTACATGGTAAAGAGAGAGTGTCTGGAAAAGGAAAATTTATATTATCTAATTTATTGACAGATAACTTCTTTTTGCCAGGTTGTCCTCTTTGTAGAAGAACATTATTTGAAAAAGTTGGAGACTTTTGTGAACAGTTAAAAAGTTTTGAAGATTGGCATTATTGGTATAGAGCTGCATTGTTAAACCAAAGTTTTTATTTTGATAATCGAGATGGAACTAAGCTGTTAGTTAGAAATCACACTAATAGTATGGCAAAGAATGTGTATAGAATGCTAGCTAATAAAATTAAAGCAAGAGATCTTTTAATTAAGGAAATAGATTTTCTTGCTGTAAACAAAAGTGAGCTTTTTTCTCATGATTTTTTAGTGAATACTCTTAAAAGTCACCTTCTGTTAATTAATAAGGATAAGATGAGATTGAATTTGTATTATGATAATTTCATAATTGGCCTTTTTAGTGCAGTAAAATTTGCTTATTACTCAAGAAAACCCGTGTTAGCGTTTAAGGATAGCGTATATTTAACCAAGGAACGCTTAAAAAAGTTTTTTAATAAAAAAGAAGTGTGATAGGCTAACAATATTAAGTTTCTAAAAAAAAAAGCCTTTGTTAGGATACTTTGGATTTTAGTAATTTATAGTTAGTGCTTTGTTTCGATTCTAACAATTTATAACAAGGATACGCCTGATATAAATAATTTTGAGTTTATTTTAGCGTTTAAGCATAGGTGGTAATATATTTATGAAAAGTAGTTT
Source organism: Rufibacter roseolus (assembly GCF_017916365.1). Taxonomy (GTDB): domain Bacteria; phylum Bacteroidota; class Bacteroidia; order Cytophagales; family Hymenobacteraceae; genus Nibribacter; species Nibribacter roseolus. The sequence continues at coordinate 631,066 of NZ_JAFMSU010000003.1, read as the reverse complement.
AGTTTTTGAAGTTCTTTCGAGTTTTACATCTTATCTAAATAAAAGGGAAAAGCGATATGCTGTATTAATGTTTGTGCTATTGTTAGTGTCTTCTGTTTTGGATGTATTTGGGTTAGCTTCCTTAGTGCCTGTGATTATGGCTGCCTCTAAACCAGACATGATACTATCAAATAAGTACTTGAAATTTGTTTACCAATCCTTGGGATTTTCAGACGTTAAGTATTTTTTAATATTTCTTATTGTTGGAATCTTTGTTTTCTTTCTTTTTAAGAATCTATTTACAATTTGGATAAATTACAAACAAGTAAGGTTTACTGCAAGAATAGGTTTGAATATTATCAACCGGCAATTTGATAAATATACCAATTTGCCTTATTGGCATTTATCAAATTTAGGATCTAGTAGACTGGTGAACCAGGTAAATACGGTTCCATCAAATTTTATTAATGTTACAACCCGGCATTTATTTACCTTCTTCTCTGAGGTGGCAATCATTTTTGTAATTGTTCTTGGAATTTTATTCTACCAACCAATTCTGTTTATTTTACTTGTCGCCATCTTAGCTCCTTCTACTTATTTGACTTATAGCTCCTTAAAACAAAAGTCTGAAAGGGTAGGCAGAGAAACAAATAATCTTCGGCCAGTTTCTTTCTCCATCTTGACAAATACATTCAATGGATATGTTGAACTAAAGCTAGCCGATAAGATTAACTACTTTAAAGATAAATATATTAAAAATCAAAAAGAAGTACAGGATCTTGAAGCTAAGACACAATTAATTAATGCAATCCCGCTCAAGACCATTGAGATGGTAGCTATTTTAGGAATAGTAATAATTTTCCTATATGGCTTATTCTTGCCAGAGTACTCTGGAAGTATTGTGGCTATTGTTGGATTATTTGCCGCTGCTGCTTACCGGCTTATGCCTTCTATAAATAGATTGCTTACGGCAATGATGTCAATGAAGCAAACCTTCTATACTGTTAAAGATTTGAAAAATTTTCAAGAGTTTGAAAAAAACACAGATTCACCAGTTGTTCAGAAGCCGCTTAAGTTTCAAAAAGAAATAGAGTTTGACAACTTATCTTTTAGTTTTCCTGAAGCTAAAAGAAGTGTACTTGAGAATGTATCACTAACAGTTAAAAAAGGGGAAAAGGTTGGTTTTATAGGTGTTTCTGGTTCAGGAAAAACCACCTTAATGAATATACTTCTTAGGTTTTACATAGAACAAAAAGGTAAGATTCTAGTTGATGGAATTCCATTGACAGATGAAAACCTTAAAGATTGGTATAAAATGATTGGGTATGTAAAGCAAGATACCTTTTTAATGGAGTCATCAATCAAAGATAATATAACTCTAGGCGATGTATCTGTTGATATGAACCGTTTGGAGTATGCGTTGAAATATGCTTCCTTAATAGATATGGTGAAGGATCAGCCAGATGGGGTAGATACATTGATAGGGGAGCGAGGCTCAAAATTATCAGGGGGGCAAAAGCAACGGGTTGGTATTGCTCGAGCTTTATATAAAAACACTCAAGTATTGATACTTGATGAAGCTACCAGTGCCTTAGATACAAATACAGAGAGAGAAGTGAGCGAAGCAATCAATAATTTGTCAGGTACAGATCTAACCATTTTTATGATTGCGCACAGAGTGACTACCCTTAGAGATTGTGATAGAATATATGAACTAAGAAATGGAAAGATCATCAAAGAATGGACGTATAAAAATTTGATTGATCATGTAGTCTAATAGTATACTATTGATTTCATGCAAAAGTATGTAATTGGGCAAATTGTTGTGAATCTATAAAATAGCTATAGGTTTTTAATGATTAAAAATTTACAATAAATGGGGTGTTAAAAAGGGTGGCCTCATGAATCAGAACGTTTAAATCACAATGGTTAATACTAAAACATCTATCATTTATTTGGCGCATGGGCCGAAACATCTTCATAAACAATCAATCTTCTCAATTTTAACTCTGTGTTATCATTTAGAGTTTGATTTCTCTAATTTGAATTTAGTAATCTATACTGATGATCAACCTTTGTTTGAAAAGCACCTTAGTGGAGTACCTCTTCAATTTGAGCATTTAGATTCTAACCGAATTAAAGGTTTTATCAAGAATGAATATGTTCATAGAGTAAAGATTTGTGTTATCCAGGACTGTATGAAGAAGTATGGGGCTAATGTTTTTTTTGTTGATGGAGATACATATTTTTTAAAGTCGCCGGTTAGCCTTTTCAATAAGATTTCCAAGGATTGTACGGTTTTTCATATGTTTGAATTCACCATAGCTGATGGAGGAGGTGTTCATGAGGTTCCTATGTGGCTTACCTTGAGAAAGTTAGCTAGAGACTATGAGTATAGTTTAAAAGGGCAGACATTTAAATTAGATTTTAATAGTCAAATGTGGAATTCTGGGGTATTAGGTTTAAGTGTAGATCACTATCAATCTATAGATGATGTACTCGCCCTTAACGATCAAATGACTGAAAAAGCAAAATTTAAGACTGCTGAACAGTTCTCATTTGCTTATGTACTTGGTAAGATAACCAATTTGAAGGCTGCAAATGATTGTGTATATCATTATTGGCAAAGTGGTTTAAAAGAACTTTATAATTACCATATAGATTTATTTCTTAATCAAAATAGTAAGGTTGCTTTAAAGGAAAAATCTCGTAAGGCGTTAAATCTTATTGGCCAACAAGATGAGTTAAGTGTTCCTGGCAAAACTCTGTTTGAACGATTTGGAATAAGGTTGAAGCTGATCTGGAAAGTTGCTAAATATGGCCATATATAAAGGGCGAAGTTTCCTGTTTAGTTATATATTTTGATCATCTGGTTTATAATAAATAGTTGATTTTGCTTACCTGTCTCTGATATGAAAGTTGCTGTTGTTGTTAAAAAGTTTCCAGTTTTATCTGAAACTTTTATAATTAACCATATTACATCATTAATTGATAAAGGTGTAGATGTTAAAATTTTGGCGTATCAAAAAAACATTTCACAACCATCTCATCCTCAATATGTTAAATATAATTTGCAAGAAATAACAACATACAGTGAGTTTGTGCCAAAAAGTAAAATAGTACGGCTGTTGGTTTTTTTTAAGTTGTTGATAAATAATGTTTTCTTTCAAAATAAGTTTAGTTTCTTAAAGACTCTTGACGTTAGAAAATTTGGCTTTAAGGTGCTTGACCTTGATTTATTTTTTAAGGCTCAATTTTTAGTCAAAGAAGCCAATTTTGATATTATCCATAGTCATTATGGGCCTATTGCTGATGATATAAGAATTTTAAAAGAAATAGGTTTAATTAAGGGTAAAACGATTGTATCATTCCATGGCTATGATTTTTTAAAAAAAGATGTTCTTAAAAGATATAAAAATTACCAAAAATTATTTAAGGAAGTGAACGGGGTAGTTGCAAATTCTTTATTTACCAAGGATAAGTTGATTGATTTGGGGGCTGATCCTATGAGAATTGAAGTGATTCCCGTCATTCCTAGCTTTGAAGTAATTGGTAGTGGAAACAAGATAAATGACCATTTGGATGGACATAGGTTTAAGATTCTTACAGTTGCTCGTTTAGAGGAGGTTAAAGGAGTTCAGTATGGGATTGAAGCAGCCTTCTTATTTAGAAATAAGTTTCGTGTCCATATTCATTATGATATAATTGGGGGTGGTTCTTGCTATAACTCTTTGTTGCAAAAAATAAAGGATTATAATATGGAAGATTCAATTTTTCTACATGGACCAAAATCACAAGACGAGATTGCTAGCTACTATCAAAATGCTGATGTATTTGTATTGCCAAGTATAATTGAGACCCAGGGATTAGTGTTGCTTGAGGCACAAATGAATGGATTGCCAGTTATAGCATCTAGATCTGGTGGGATACCTGAAAGCTTGATTGAAAATGAAACGGGGTTGCTTGTCGATAAGCAGAACGCTGAACAAATAGCAAATGCAATGTTTAGTCTTTATTCCAATCCATCTTGGCGCATGGAGATAGGGGGTAAAAGTAAAAATTTTGTAAGAGACAAATTTGGTCCAAATCAGTTAACTGATAAACTACTTTCCTTTTATCACAAACAATTAGACTTGTAATTTTTTGGTTTGCAATTTCTTTATAATTAACGATAATGGTGAGTAAAAGTATTAAGTTAAGTGTTGTTGTTCCAACCTTTAACAGAGGTGATAAAATTGAAAACGTTCTAAATAGTTTAAAAAATCAATATTTTAAAGATTTTGAAGTTTTAGTTGTCAATGATGGTTCTACAGATAATACCGAAATCATTTTAAATGAGCTACTTCAAAAGGATTGGCCTTTCCCATTACGTGTGATACACCAAGAGAACAAAGGACGTTCTGGTGTAAGAAATAGTGGGTTTTCTCTAGCCCAAGCTGAAATCATTGTTTCCATTGATGATGATATGCGTTTGGATGCCCATTGTCTTGAAGAACACTATAAGCACCATTTGCTATATCCAGGTTCCATTTTAGCTGGTGAGCAGAAAGAGGATATACGGATTGCTAAAACTGATATTCAAAAGTATGTGGCCTATGCTCGGGTTGATTGGAATAAATCTTTGCAGAATGTGAGCTATCCTATGAAACCTGAAGAAATATATATAACGGCTGCTAACTTCTCTATATCTAAAACTACTTTCAATAAAATCGGAGGATTTGATGAGAAGTTAAGGGCCGTTGTAGATTATGACCTTGCTATGAGGGCTACTCTTTTGAACATTCCAATTTACTACAATTCCAATGCCTCAGGCTGGCATGATGATTTTATTACCTGTAGATGGTATGTTTTAAGAAGAAGACAAGGAACTTTAAATGAAAATAAGTTACAAGAATTGAAGCCGGAACTTGTTGCTCAATTCCATAGGTATAAAGATGAAAACATTTCAGCTTTTAAGAAATGGTTGTATGGCTTATTGGCGCATAAAATTTTAGTTACAATAATTGATCATTATAATTTTTTGCCCTATGTTCTTCCGGCCAAAATAAGATTTAAACTGTACCCTGCTATTGTAACTGCTTTAGGTAAATATTATCCAGATAAGAAGATTTAGATTTTTTATTAGGTATTTTGTTTGAGATATAATTTGATTTTCATGATTGCCAAAGTTAAGAATGTTATTGTAAACTATTGCAGATATATCAAATACAGGTATTTAAATAATGATTCAATTGAAACAAAGGATAATAATGATGAAAATGGGATTGTATATATTGATATAAGTAGTGATATTTTTCATCGCTATTTATATCTGTTTGTTAAATTTTTTCATTTAAGCGGTTATAAAATATACTTTAAAGCAAATTTTTCGTTTGTAAGTAGGATTTCCAATAGGTATTCTAAGTTATTACTAGAAGAAAGACTTATTACTTTTTGTGATTATTTGCCAGTGGATGCCACATTGATCCTTTGTGATAAAGTTGATCATAAATATAAAAACGGGAAATTTTTGTCAGCCGACTATTTTTCTTCTCTGATTTCAAAAGATATAAACGCAGCTTCATTCTTTCATGTGCCAATGGCTATGCACCCAGCAGCCTACACTTTAGGAAAATGGAATGTGGATTTTATTGGGGAGCATAAGCGCAGTATTTTTTTTGCTGGTAACTTCGATAATAAACTCTATTCAAGCTTTCATGAAGGTAATAATTTCAATATGTTAGGCAGGTTAGAGATTTATCAAATTGTCAAAAATCTAAAAGAAACTATTCTGCCTCTAAAGTTTGAAGATTTGTTGAATAACAATTTTTTAAATAAGATAGTTATTGTTGATAGAGAAAATTTTGCAATTCCAATAGAATCATTAAGAGCTACTATTTCAAGATTCTCATTTTTTATAGCCTGTCCTGGAATTGTTCAGCCTTTATCTCATAACGTCATTGAGGCTATGTCTGTTGGAACCATTCCCATAATTCATCAAGATTATGCTACGCTTTTTTCTCCTCCTCTAAGTGACGGTATCAATTCAGTTGTTTATAATGATTCTAATTTTTTAGGAAGGATTATGGAATGCTTAAACATGGACGTTTCTAAAATAAATGGAATGGTTAGTGAAGTCAGTAAGTATTATTCAGAATTTCTGACTCCTTGTTCTGTTGTGGAGAATTTAATGAGCAATTGTTCTAAGGTTGTTTTTTTAAATGCAGAGCATACTAGTGTAAGGTTATTAAATAAGGGTTAATATTAAAATATTTTAATCAAAATGATTAATTCTTATCATGTTAACCTTGCATTTGGGTGGTTAGTGGTTTTTATTTGGCTTTATGTGGGTTGATTGATTAATTATGTTTTTAGTTTAGATTTTGATAACCTAAAAACATAAGGCTATTTATTGAAAGTAACTAATTTTTATTCCTTACGTGTCTAAAATGTAGGTAATGTATTATTTACAATAGTAATTGTAGAGTTTTTTGGATATGTTAGAAAGTAAGAAAACTGTATTGCATGTAATTGATACCTTAGGAAGGGGAGGGGCAGAAACACTTTTAGTTGGCTATGTCAGGGAGTTAAAAGATTACAATCATATTCTTGTGTATTTGAGTGAAAACAATGAATTTGAAAATGAGCTCCAAGATGTTAATGTAATCAAGCTAGGTTTCTCTAGGAAAACTACCTTGCTGCTTTATTCATTGAAGCTTTACAACATCATTAAGATGTACAAAGTTGATTTAATTCATTCTCATTTATATTGGTCCACAATTATAGCAAGGCTTTCTAACCTAAAAAAAATACCCCATTTTTTCTCCATTCATAATAAAATTAATGAAACAGTTTTTACTAAGCATCCTTACACTAAGGTTTTAGAAAAACTAACCTACAGTAAATCACAAACTGGGTTGGCTGTATCAAATGCAGTCAAGGAAGATTATATTCATTCAATTAAACCCGCAGGTGATATTAAGGTGTTATATAATTATATTGAAGATAAGTTTTTTGAACAAGCAAGCTCTCTTCCAGTAAAGCCAAAGAGTAATGCCAAATTAAAACTGGTTTCTGTTGGCAATCTTAAACATCAAAAGAATTACCCGTTTTTAATTAAAGCTTTTTCTAAGCTCAATAATCAGTCTGTATGCTTAGATATTTATGGAGCGGGTCCTATGTATAATGAATTAATGGACTTAATCAATAAATACCAGCTTTCTGAAACTGTGCGACTTCAAGGGTCTGTTCCTCACCTGGAGGAGGTGTTGCCTACTTATGATGCCTTTGTGATGGCGTCAACAGTTGAAGGATTTGGATTAGCACCCATAGAAGCCATGGCTATGGGGTTGCCATTGCTTCTTTCTAATATTAATGTATTGCAGGAAGTGGCTTCTAGTCATGCCTTTTATTTTGATGCATATAATTCTGATGAATTTGTAACTCTTATTCATTCCATCATCAAGCAGGAAGTGGATTTGTACAGCCATGTTCATGAAGGAAGAAAGTATGCCCATGGTTTTGCCAAGCGTAAGTACTTGGAGGAACTTTCAAACTTATATTGTAACGCTCTTAAAGGTGTCAGCTAAAATGTTTTTAATTCTGTATATTTGTACTCTTTTTATACAGTGAATTTTTTGTTAAGTTTTTATAGAATTTTTTAGCTTTTGATTTTCTGCTAAAAGGTTTAAAATAAACTAAAATGTCTTCTAGTTATAATAATATTTCCAGCACCAAGAATATTTTATATCTGTCCTATGATGGTATGACTGATCCCTTGGGGCAGTCGCAAGTACTTCCATATATAGTGGGCTTGAGTGGAAAAGGGTATAATTTTACCCTTGTTTCCTGTGAAAAACCAGAGCGGTTTAAAAGTAATCGGGCCATTATAGAGAAAATATGTAAAGAGCATAATATTGATTGGCAGCCTATTCCATTCACCACCAAGCCACCTATTCTGGCTAAATACTACGATATTTACAAAATGGAGCAGAAAGCCATCGGGCTTCATAAAGAAAAAAAATTTACTATGGTGCATTGCCGTAGTTACATCAGTGCTGCTATTGGTGAACGGATGAAGAAGCGCTTTGGAGTCAAATATTTTTTTGATATGCGCGGATTTTGGGTGGATGAAAGGGTAGATGGAGGAATGTGGGATCGTAAAAACCCATTCTTTGATTTAGCTTACAAGTATTATAAAAAGCAAGAAGGAAAATATATAGCAAATGCTGATATGATTGTTAGCCTAACAGAAGCAGGCAAACAAGAAATAAAGCGATGGGGAAGCTATCAACAAGCTCCAATAGGAGTTATCCCATGCAGTGCTGATTTTCAGTTATTCTCTTTAATAACTGCTGACAGAAAGGCATCTGCACGGGAATTGTTAGGGTTTTCTGAGGAAACATTAGTCATCAGTTACTTAGGATCTATTGGCACCTGGTACATGCTTGATGAAATGTTGGAAGTATATGCCTTAATTAAAAAGAAATATTCTAATGCTAAGTTCTTGTTTATAACACCTGAACCACCTGAAATGGTGTATGATGAGGCAAGGAAACATGGGTTAGAGAAAGATGATTTTGTAATTCGTTTTGCCAAACGTGATGAGGTGCCAGTATTCGCGGCGGCATCAGATATTAATTTGTTTTTTATAAAACAGAGCTACTCTAAAATCGCTAGTTCTCCTACCAAATTAGGTGAAATCTTAGCCCTTGGCATCCCTGTAATTTGTAACTCCAAAGTGGGTGATGTAAAGGAGATTGTTGAGTTTACTAATTCCGGTATTGCGATAGATGAATTTGATGCTTCAAGTTATGAAAGAATCGTTGAATATATTCCTGAGTTGCTAAAGAAAGACCCAGCCACAATCCGGCAAAACGCCACTGAATATTATCAGTTAGATAATGCAATTGAAAAGTACTACCAACTTTACAAAAAGGTATTGAAATGAAACAGTCTGCTGGGCAAAAAGGTGTTTCAGAACCTGAGTTGTATGTGTTTGATATCTGTGATACGCTTTTCTATTCCAACACTACTTTTGATTTTATCAAATTTGTGCTTGAAGAAAAAAAAATGGTAAGTAAGTGTCGCCTATTTGATCTTTATACAAAAAGAAAATCTCCCTTCTTCTTAAGCCTCTACCTTCTGCAAAAATTAACAAAAGTAGATTGGCCTAAAAAGTTGTGTTTAAAATTACTTGCAGGAATTACTAAAGAAGAACTGTATTTGTTGGGTGAAGCTTTTGAAAATCAATTCCTTGTTTCAAGAATGATTGCAGAAACGCACCAGATGCTTGAACGTTTAAAAGAGGCAGGTAAGTCTATCGTTTTAATTTCTGCCAGCATTGACCCGGTAGTAGCTGCCATTGCTTCTAAACTTAAAGTTGAATACCGTTGCTCTGAGTTACACTACAATTCGCGAAACAAATTCACAGGTAATTTAAGTCGTGAAATGACCGGGCAGAAGTTGATAGAGTTACGGCGAATGCTTTCCCGCCATGATGCTCCTTTTGCCGTTGCTACTGATAATTTCTCTGACAGGAGCCTTGTAGAGGCGGCTTGTCAGCGGTATGTAGTAGTGTACAATACCAAAGCAGTACAGTTTTGGCAAGGGCTAGATGCCCAATTTATTAAACTTTCTTCTTAATGGGTGTTCTTAAATTTTTATTTCCTTTTACTTACTTTTTCCGTAGTCGTTTACAAACTCTCACTGATATTGTATTCCATTTATATTATGAGTGGGTTTTAGCGTTTGTTTTGTTATTCTATTTTTCTGGTAATGAGATAGGATCAAGTGTTGTAAATTTCCTGCTTGCCTATATTGCCTTTATTTCTATTTATGAAATTGGGTATTTAGGGAATGATGTATATAGTGTTAGGAATGAATTAAATCCCAGATTAAGAGTTAAAAATTTTAATCCGAGTAATTTTCAATTGCTGATTTGGGTTTTGTTTCGGATTGCTATTTTTTTAGGCATTACTATCTATCTAGATGTGTTGGATAGTGCTAAGTGGTGGACTTTTTACACAGCAATTGTTTTGTTTTTCTATCTTCATAATGTAATTAAGCAGAAAGAATTAAAAACGTTTACCTTTGTCAATCTAGCTTTCACTCGTTTTCTGGCCCCAATTTTTATTTTCTTATCAAAAGAACAATTGCTCCTGATTATACCTTCTGTTTTAATTTGTTATGTGTTTTATCGGACTCTGACTTACATGGACAGTAAAGGGCTTTTAAATGTGCCTTCTCGTAAGAATGCCTCCTTTAAGGTATACTATTACTTGTTATTAGGAGGTGTAAGTGTTCTTATTGCCATAATAGTAGAATCTTTCATGCCAGTTTTTATTAACTTCTACTATCTACTTTTCTGGATTGCTTTTTATATAAAAGACAGGAGTACTAAAAGAAATGCTTTAACAGTAGATGCGTGAAATAATTGTTATGAGTGAGAATGCTTTCTCTTCAGCGTGTTTAAAGAGCTTTGTGTTTTCTTGTAACTTGCTTGCACGATAAACAGAGCTGAGAGATAGAAAGGCATGAATGGAATTTTATATCGTACTAGAGTCCCAAAGTTTCCGCTATTTGTTCCCACCGCAAAGGCTAGAATTATAGTAAATAGAATTGAAAAGTTTACAACAGGTAGTGAAACTATTCTTTTTATGGTTTTAAAGAAACCAGCTTTGAAAAATAGTTTTAATGTTAGGATTATAAATATAAAAGATTCAATCGCCGATAAAAGCATTACAGGGTTTCGCACTTCCCATAGATACGGGCGATAAAGGGCAACGTTTATTGCTTGTGGAGCTACTGCCATCATACTTACAATTGAACCATCAAACTCTCCAATATTGTACGCTGAGTTATTCTCCTGATATTTTGTTAAGTAATCACTATTGATTTTCGTTCTTTCACCAATCTTGTCTACATCATATCTTTCATCTCCCTCTGTAATATTCAATGCCCCTATTACAGCAATAATTGCTCCTGTTATAAGAAAGAATGGTTTAGCAATAGATCTTAAAAAGTTGTTTTTTATTCTTGAGCTATTCTCATTAAAAACCCAAAAGAGGGCAGGTGGAAGGAAGGATAATATTATATATACCTTTACCATGAAGATCACATAGAAGGATATTATTATAGCTAATAAAGATAAAAGAAATCTTTTCTTCTCAATGAAGCCTTGGTAAAAACCATAAAATAACCATCCTAGTGCCCCTAAAGTAATAGAGTCTTTCATCAAACCAGAACCCCAAAAAAATACCGACGGCAAGAAAAATATAGCGAAAGCTAAGTTTTTATGTAAGGAAGGATATAGTTTATAAAATGTTGAGTACATAGCCCATATTCCTGAGAAGCTTATTAGAGCATAGAATAGGGCAATTACTGAATAAGTATTAAAAGCCAACAAGCTAATGATAGAGCCAAATTTTACAACAAAAAATTCAGTGGAGGAAGTGTACCACCGCATTCTTGATGTGTAGTTGATGGTAGCTGCATCATATTCTCCTGAAGAAAATAGTAACTTTAAACCTAAAGATGGGGATTCTGAGAACGCAGAATGTACTATTTTAATATGGTTGAAATAGTTGAAAGTGTCTCCTGTTGGTTTCCCTGCACCATAGTAGAATTGGTAAATCAATCCTAAACTTATAGCGCCTATCAACTTTACACTTAAGGCTGAGATAAAATATCTTTTTAGCGTTTTGTTCCTTATTCTTGTTTTTAACCAATATGCAATGGTATAAATTAACAACAAATAAATAGGAGCGAGAAATAAGTCTTTTAATTCCATTCTGTTTTTTTGAGTCTTACTTCACTTTCCTGTTCTTCCTTAAATAAGCTTTCGCTTCCTTCTCTGCGTCAGATTTTGAATCTTCTAGCTTCATAACTACTTCATAGTATTGCTTTGCCTGCCGCACATTTTTCTCTTTGTCACTGATTCTGGCCAGGTTGACAAAGGAAGAGATGTAGTAACCAGATTCCTGTTCGTTGATCTGTTCGGCAAAGCTAATACATTGCTGGTAGTATCCTTTGGCCTTGGTGTAATCTCTGTTCCGGTACTGGTTGATGTAGGCCAAATAGAAGCTGGCGTAGCGACCGCTGATGGCTTCGTAGCCGAAGACTTTGCGGTTGATCTTGTCCAGGATCTGGGTAGAAAGCTGCTCTGCCACGGTAAAGTTCCCTTCGGTGAAGGCCATACGGGCGTAGAATCGTTGGAAATAGGGGTTGTCTGGGTAAGTGCTTGCCAGGTATTGGGCCAGCGACATAGCTGAGGCTCCGTTTCTGGCATCATTTGCGTAAATCTTCATCAACCAGTACTTGGCCTCAGTGCCAGTGTAGAATCCGTTGAAAGCGACCTGCTGCAGTTGCTTTAAGCCTAAGTTCTTATTGCCTTTGGGGAAGAAGTAAAGAACCGGACGCAGGAGGGGGTAGTTTTCATGTATCCAAATAGAGTAGTAGTTGAAGAGCGCCTCGCCAAATAGGAACTCGTCACTGAGGCCGTTGGCTTTTTTGCTTTTCTGGAGGTAATCTAATGCGCGATTGCTGGTGATGGCTGCTTTGCGCCAGTTTTTCCGCTCAGCGTGCAGCCGGGCACTAAAGCCATTGGCGGCTGAAAGAAAGAAAGCTGCCTCCAGGTTGTTTTTGTCTTTGTCGTAAAGATCCTCGGCCAGGGTGATGGTGGTGTCCATGTAGGCGAGGAAATAATTGTCAAAACGCGTATCAGTGATGTTAGAGGGTACCATTTTCCACCATTGGCTCAGGCCGATGAGGAAATAGGGCATGGGGTGTTTGGGATAGCGGCGGCGCAAGGATTTGAACTGCTTTTCAGCGGTTTCAAACTTGAAATTGTACATGTTGTCCACGGCGCCTCCCAACTCATTCATGATGCTCTCGTTCAGCAAAAGCCAGCCTTTGATGTTCAGGGCCTGGGGTAAAACATCCACCGAGTCCAGAATGATGCTTGCTTGGAGAGAATCCAGCAGTTTCTGGTCTATCTGTTTCGTGGTGTCAATAACCTGGGCCCTGGCTTGGATAAAGCTGAAGAGAAGAAGAAATAAAAAAAGGGTCTTTTTCATCAAATTTTTAAACTTCCTAAAACGCGACAAGCTCATCAGCGGAGTGCGATTTAAGAGGTGGTATAGCCCTCCCACAACATGCACTGGCTTCTGTAGGGTTCAATTTACGTAGTAATACTGAGGCTGTTTTGGCTTCGTTTTTACAAAAATAAGTCAAAAATACCCGAGGCCCTTGCTCCATCTTCTTTTTATAAGCGAAAAGAATAATAGCAAGGTTTTTCGGGAGGTATTCAAAGGCCATGTATCAGCGCGAGGTTGCTAAAATGGCAGCACAGGTCTATTTTTTATCCTTTTGTTGCGTAAACCTGAAATTCAGTCCTCTCCTGCATCTCTAGAAAGAAATCTGCTACTTTTGAAAAAACGAAAAACTATGCAATTATTGCGTGACCTCTGCCAAATCCATGCCCCGTCCGGGAACGAAGTGAAAATGAAGGAATTTCTGCTGAGTTATGTGCAGGAGAATCAGGCGAAATGGAAGGTCCAGCCGCAGGTCATCCACGGAAAAGGTTTTCAGGATTGCCTCTTGCTGGTGTTCGGTCAGCCCAGAACGGTCATTTTCGCACACATGGATTCTATCGGGTTCATGGTGCGCTACGGGAAGCAGTTAATCAGAATCGGTGGACCTGACGTTGAAACTGGCTACAAATTGGTAGGGGAGGATAGCCAGGGACAGATTGAGTGTACGCTGGTGGTTGACGAGGAGGAACGGGAGCTGCGCTACGAGTTTGAGCGGGAGATAGAGCGGGGCACCGAGTTGGTTTTTAAGCCTGATTTTAGGGAAACGGAGGAAACCGTGCAGTGCTGCTACTTAGACAATAGATTGGGCGTGTGGAATGCTTTGCAGGTAGCCGAGTCCCTGGAAAACGGCATCATCGCTTTCGGGTGCTGGGAGGAGACCGGCGGTGGATCGGTGGGGTATTTGGCCAAATACATCCACGAGACCTACGGCGTCACCCAGGCCTTGATCTCTGACATTACCTGGGTCACTGAGGGCGTGCAGGCCGGGCAGGGTGTCGCGATCTCCCTGCGCGATTCCCTTATCCCCAGGAGAAGCTTCGTGCAGAAGATCATCCGTCTGGCGCAGGAGGGTAACATTCCGTTTCAGGTAGAAGTGGAGAGCGCGGGCGGTTCAGACGGCAAGGAACTGCACTACGGAAATATTCCCTGGGATTGGTGCTTCATTGGGGCCCCCGAGGACAATGTGCATTCCCCGGATGAGATCGTGCACAAGAATGACATTTACGCCATGATGGACTTGTATAAGCACCTGATGCAGAAACTATAAAAGAGCCTGCATAGAGTATAAGGTATATTTGTTTTTTAGGGCAGAAAGGTTAGCTTGCAGAGAGCTTCTATGCTCAAAATCCAAACTAACCAACAAAGCCTTACTTTATGCAGACAATTCTCTACGCAATACCGGCCTTCGGGCTGGTTGCCTTGTTGTACACTGCCATTAAATCGGCGTGGGTTACCAAACAGGATGCCGGCGATGAAAAGATGAGCACCATTGCCCGCTACATTGCCGAAGGTGCCATGGCGTTCCTGAAGGCAGAGTATAAAGTGCTCACGTATTTTGCGATCATCGCTTCGCTTTTCCTTCTTTACCTCGGCTATGCCGGGGAAAAATCATCACCTATTATTGTACTGGCTTTTTTGATCGGGGCCATTTTCTCGGCCCTGGCCGGATTCATTGGCATGCGCATTGCCACCAAAGCCAACGTCCGGACGGCCCAGGCTGCCAAGACCAGTTTACCTAAAGCCCTTGATGTTTCTTTTGGCGGCGGATCGGTGATGGGTATGGGCGTGGCAGGTTTAGCCGTATTGGGCTTGGGCTCACTTTTCATCGCTTTCTATTACTGGTTTGTGCAACGTGTAGGCGCCTCCGCCAGCAGTGAGGAGATGGAAAAGGCGCTGGAGGTATTGACTGGTTTCTCTTTGGGTGCCGAGAGTATTGCTTTATTCGCTCGCGTGGGCGGAGGGATCTACACCAAAGCCGCCGATGTAGGAGCTGACCTGGTGGGGAAAGTGGAGGCGGGTATCCCCGAAGATGACCCCCGGAACCCCGCTACCATCGCCGACAACGTGGGCGATAACGTAGGAGACGTGGCCGGTATGGGCGCCGACTTGTTCGGGTCATATGTGGCGACTATTCTGGCTACTATGGTGCTGGGCCGCGAAATCACCGTTATTGACAACTTCGGGGGCTTGTCGCCCATCATTCTGCCCATGCTCATAGCGGGCTTAGGCATTATCTTCTCCATGATCGGGACATTGTTTGTGCGCGTGAAGGAGGGCGGCAGCGTGCAGGCGGCCCTGAACATGGGTAACTGGTCCTCGGTAGCGTTAACCGCTATTGCCTCTTACTTTGTCATTGACTGGCTCATGCCCGATACTTTGAACCTGCGGGGCTATGAGTTCACCTCCATGGGCATTTTCTATGCCGTGATCATTGGCCTTATTGTGGGAACGCTTATTTCCATTATTACGGAGTATTACACCGCCATGGGCAAAAGACCGGTAGACACCATTGTACAGCAATCTTCCACCGGGGCCGCCACCAATATCATTGCGGGTTTAAGCGTGGGTATGATGAGTACCGCCATGCCGATCATTGTCTTGGCCGCCGGTATCGTGTTTTCCTATTCCGTGGCCGGTTTGTATGGCGTGGCCATTGCCGCCGCTGGTATGATGGCTACAACCGCCATGCAGCTTGCCATTGACGCCTTCGGGCCTATTGCTGATAATGCCGGGGGTATTGCCGAGATGAGCGAATTGCCCAAGGAAGTCCGTCAGCGCACCGATATACTAGATGCGGTGGGCAATACCACTGCCGCTACGGGTAAAGGATTTGCCATCGCTTCTGCTGCTCTGACCTCATTGGCCTTGTTTGCCGCCTTCGTGGGGATCTCCGGCATCAGTACTATTGACTTGTACAAGGCCCCGGTTCTGGCCGGGTTGTTTATCGGGGGCATGATTCCGTTTGTTTTCTCGGCTTTGGCCATTAGTGCGGTGGGTCGGGCGGCCATGGCCATGGTGCAGGAAGTGCGCCGCCAGTTCCGCGAGATCCCAGGTATCATGGAAGGCACCGGCAAACCTGAGTATGATAAATGCGTGGCTATCTCCACGCAAGCGGCCATTAGGGAAATGATGCTGCCGGGAGCCATCGCGTTGATTGTACCAATTGTCATTGGGTTTGGCCTGAAGGGGGCGTTTGAGGAAGTGTCCAGCGCCGAGATCCTGGGGGGCGTGTTGGCCGGCGTGACTGTGGCGGGCGTTTTGATGGCCCTTTTCCAATCCAATGCTGGTGGCGCCTGGGACAACGCGAAGAAATCCTTCGAGAAAGGTGTCATGATCAACGGCGTGATGGAATACAAAGGCTCAGACCCGCACAAGGCTTCCGTTACCGGCGATACCGTGGGCGATCCGTTCAAAGATACCTCAGGTCCGTCCATGAACATCCTTATCAAGCTTATGTCCATTGTGTCTCTGGTGATTGCCCCGCACATTGCTGTGCGCGAGACGCCACCTGCGGCACCTGAGACCCGCCCGGACTTAGAAAGCTCTAGGCAGGTAGATGGCAAACCAAACCTGGCCTCCACAGCGCAATACCCCCAAGAGGCCCGTTAAGTAACCGCTAACCTTTGCTGACGTAAACTCAGCTTCCCCGTCGCCCTTTTCAACAGAAAAGGGCGACTTGTTTTTAATTTAGGGCAGTTTTGCGCAAATTTGATGCTTCTTATCCTCAAGACAGATGCACCACCCAACGGTTAAAATCCTAGACAAGCAGTTCAGTATCTACCTTCCAGAGCGGAAAATCCTTCATAGCGTGGAGATTGTGGCTGCCCGGCTAAGCCATGATTACCGCGGGAAAAAGCCGCTGTTTCTATCGGTGCTCAACGGGGCGTTCATGTTTGCCTCTGACCTGATGAAGGAGTTGACCATTGAGTGCGAGATCTCCTTTGTGAAGCTTTCTTCCTACGAGGACATGCAAAGCACCGGCCAGGTCAAAGAGATCATCGGGCTAAAGGAAGAAATTAAGGGCCGTCACGTGGTGATAGTGGAAGACATCGTGGACACGGGGCACACCATCGCCAATCTTTTAAAGCAACTGCAGTCGAAGGAACCGGCTTCGGTAGAGGTGGCCACGCTGCTCATCAAGCCTGAATGTCTGCAGCACAATCTGGACATCAAGTACCCAGCTATGTCCATCGCCAATGATTTTGTGGTGGGCTACGGGCTGGACTACAACGGTCTGGGCCGAAACCTGCGGGATATCTACAAGGTAATGTAAGAGCCCAAGCTGTTTAGGGCTTGTTTTCTGAAAATCAGGCCTAAAACAGAAAAGCCCAGCGGCACCGGTCAGCTGAATAGCTGTCATTTCCAAGATTTTATTCTTACTTTTGTTTCCTCACAATTTCCATACCCATGCTGAACATCGTACTCTTCGGTCCTCCAGGGGCAGGCAAAGGCACGCAGAGCCAGAAATTAATTGAAAAATACGGGCTTATCCACCTTTCAACGGGTGATTTGCTGCGCTCAGAGATTTCTGGGGGAACAGAACTTGGCTTGAAAGCAAAAGGCCTGATGGACGCTGGTTTGCTGGTGCCCGACGAAGTGGTGATTGGCATGATTGAATCCAAGATCGCGGACAACCGCGATGCTGCCGGGTTCATCTTTGACGGTTTCCCGCGCACCGTGCCGCAGGCTGAGGCCCTGGACGTGCTGCTCAGCAAATACGATCAAAGCATCAGCTGCATGATTGCCTTGCAGGTGTCTGAAGAAGAACTGGTGAAACGCCTGCTGCTCCGCGGACAAACCTCCGGCCGTCCAGACGATGCGGATGAGACCCTCATTCAGAAGCGGGTGCAGGAATACAACACCAAAACCGCTCCGGTGGCCAACTACTACGCGCAGCAGAACAAATTCTTCTCCGTGGACGGCATTGGCGAAATTGATGAGATTTTCGCAAAAAGCTGCGAAATCATCGGGGCTTGCCAGTTGACCCTCAACAACAAGTAAAAGATACCCGTCTGCTCAGGCAAAGGAACGTTTTTGCGCTTTCCTGCTGTTCTGGAGAGACGTACATTTTGATACATTACGTTGGAAGCATTCCCCGCAAAGGAATGCTTCCTTGTTAACATAGCATTTACTTTACCAATACCACAGTGTCATCATCCAACTTTATTGACTACGTCAAGATATGCTGCCGCTCGGGGCACGGCGGAGGCGGTTCTGCCCACTTGCACCGCGACAAGAAAACGGCCCATGGCGGGCCAGACGGCGGTGACGGAGGCCGGGGAGGGCACATCATCCTGAAAGGAAACTCTCAGCTCTGGACGCTCCTGCACCTGCAGTACCAGAAACACGTGATCGCCGAGAACGGCGGCTATGGCGGTCCTAGCCACTCCAGCGGTGCTTACGGAAAGGACATCATCCTGGAAGTGCCCATCGGGACTATTGCCCGGGACGCGGAGACCGGCGATATCAAAGCCGAGATCACGGAGGACGGCCAGATGGAGATCATCACACCCGGTGGCCGCGGAGGATTGGGCAATGCCCACTTCAAATCGCCCACGAACCAGACGCCGCTGTACGCCCAACCCGGCGAGCCCGGCCTGGAGGAATGGACCATCCTGGAGCTGAAACTTCTCGCCGATGTGGGTCTGGTAGGTTTCCCCAACGCCGGTAAATCCACGCTGCTGTCCGTCGTATCGGCGGCTAAGCCGAAGATCGCTAATTACCCGTTCACCACGTTGGTGCCTAACCTGGGCGTGGTGGCGTACCGCGACTACAAATCCTTCGTGATGGCCGATATCCCCGGAATTATTGAAGGCGCCTCGGAGGGGAAGGGGCTGGGCATCCGGTTCCTGAAGCACATTGAGCGGAACTCCATCCTGCTGTTCATGATCTCAGTGGAAAGCCCCGACATTGCCGAGGAATACGAGATTCTGGTGAACGAGCTGAGGACCTATAACCCGGAGCTGCTGCACAAACAGCGCCTGCTGGCCATCACCAAATCAGATATGATTGACGATGAACTGGAGGCCGAGATGCGGGAGACATTACCTAAAGACCTACCCACCGTGTTTATCTCCAGCATGACCAACAAAAACATCATGCAACTGAAAGACATGATCTGGAAAGAGCTGAACAACGCGTAAACCAATCGCTTGATCCGTTTTAAGGCCGTTTTGCAAAAAGAGGCTTAAAATAGATAGCGTCTTTCTCCTGCCAACAGGTGTTCAAAGCCCGGTAGTGGCTGTCATTGCTGCTGAGCGGAAAGATGCGTTTTACGCTTGAAAATGCCAGAATGACATAAAAACGGGTTTGGCAAAATAGTTGCCTCTAGTCAGGCACCTAGAAAAGAAGCATAAACATCTGAAAGGATAAAGAACATATATGAGTACAGCAGCTGAACAAAATCCTCAGGAACAAGAGAATATCCAGCCTGAAAACACCGAGGCAACCGAGTCTACCGCAACCGAGCAGGCTGAACAGCCCAACGGCGAGGCCACCGCTACCGAAGGCGGCGCCTCAGAAGCCGATGAGCTGCGCGACAAATACCTGCGCCTGCACGCCGAGTTTGACAACTTCAGACGCCGCACTTCCAAAGAGCGGTTAGAGCTGTTCAAGACTGCCAACCAGGAACTGATGGTAGCTTTGATTCCGGTGTTGGATGATCTGGAGCGTGCCCAGACGGCCATGAAAGATGCACAGGACGTGAACGCCGTGCGCGAAGGCGTGGAGCTGGTGTTCAGCAAGTTCCAGAACCTTTTGCAGCAAAAAGGCCTGAAAGCCATGGATGCCGTGGGCCAGCCGTTTGACGCCGATGTGCACGAAGCCATCACACAGATTCCGGCCCCATCGGAGGAAATGAAGGGGAAAGTGATTGACCAAGTAGAGAAAGGATATTACCTCAATGACAAAGTGGTTCGCTTTGCCAAGGTGGTAATTGGAGCATAAGAAGCCATGGCAACCAAAAGAGATTATTACGAAATACTGGGCGTAGCCAAAGGGGCCACGGCGGATGAGATCAAGAAAGCGTACCGCAAGATCGCGATCAAGTTCCACCCCGATAAAAACCCCGATGACCCTACTGCTGAAGATAAATTCAAGGAAGCAGCCGAGGCCTACGAGGTCCTGAGCGATGAGCAGAAACGCCAACGCTATGACCAGTTCGGTCACCAGGGCGTGAACGGCGGTGGCGGCTTTGGCGGAGGTGGCATGAACATGGAAGACATCTTCTCCCAGTTCGGTGACATCTTCGGCGGTGGCGGAGGCGGCGGGTTCGAGAGCTTCTTCGGGGGCGGCGGACAGCGTGGCGGCAAACGCGTGCGCAAAGGCAGCAACCTGCGCATCAAGCTTAAACTCAACCTGGAGGAAGTAGCCAAAGGCGTAGAGAAAAAGATTAAGGTGAAACGCTACGAGGCCTGTAACGTCTGCGACGGAAACGGTTCCAAAAACGGAACGGCTTTGAATACCTGCGGTACCTGCCAGGGCTCTGGTCAGGTGAAACGCGTGGTGAACACCATGCTGGGCCAGATGGTATCGGCCAGCACTTGCCCTACCTGTAACGGCGAAGGCAAAACTGTGAGCCAGAAATGTGATGCCTGCCACGGTGAAGGACGTCAACTCCGCGAAGAGGTGATCTCCATCAACGTACCAGCCGGCGTGGCCGATGGCATGCAGCTGTCCATGGGCGGCAAAGGAAACGTGCCGGAGCGCGGTGGTATCCCCGGTGACCTGTTAATCCAGATTGAGGAAGAACAGCACCCAACCCTGCGCCGCGACGGTAACAACGTCATGTTTGAGCAGTACGTGAGCTTCGTGGATGCCACTTTGGGCGCTAGCGTGGAAGTGCCTACCATCGAGGGTAAGGTGAAGATCAAGATTGATCCGGGCACCCAGTCCGGCAAGATCCTGCGCCTGCGTGGCAAAGGTATCCCAGACATCAACGGTTACGGTAAAGGTGACCAGCTCATCCACATCAATGTTTGGACGCCTAAGAACGTGAACCCAGAGGAACGCCAGATCCTGGAGCGCCTCCGCGAGTCCCAGAACTTCGTGCCGAACCCCGGCAAAAACGAGAAAGGCTTCTTCGAGAAAATGAAGGAGTACTTTCAATAAGATGAGTTCTGAGTCTTGAGTCCAGAGTCCTGAGTCAGGAAATATATACATCACCCGCTTTCTGCATAAGGAAGCGGGCGATGTCGTTTTATAGGCGTTTTCAAATGTAGCGGCGTTACCCTGTAACGCCATGTTCCCATGAAGCAGAGGCACCTCTTCTAAAACAACCCTTTCTGCATCACAGGGAGAGGTTGTGGCAAGAACAGGTTTTTCAGGTTTGAAACTGATCAGCTGCGTAGAACCACGGCGTTACAGGGTAACGCCGCTACGTTTCAGGTCCATTTTCCGGAAAACCGCCTGTAAACGGATTTTGCCCCCACTTGCAAACTGAAACGCTTTGACTTAGCTTTAGCCTGACGAACTAACCGCTAATCTCTTGCAACCCATTCTTCAGATCCAGGGCGTAAGCAAACTTTATGAAGCGCACCAAGCCCTGAACAGGGTCTCTTTTGAGGTTCCCAAAGGCAGCATTTTCGGGCTGCTGGGACCCAACGGGGCCGGAAAAACCTCACTCATTCGCATCATTACCCAAATCACCGCGCCAGACGAAGGGCGCGTTCTGTTTGAGGGTCAGCCGCTGCTGCCGCACCATGTGCAGCAGATTGGCTATCTGCCCGAGGAGCGGGGCCTGTACAAGAAGATGAAAGTAGGGGAGCAGTTGGTGTATCTGGCCAGGCTGAGAGGCTTGGAGAAAGTAAACGCTACGGAGCGCATCAAGGTGTGGGCCGATCGGCTGGATCTGAAGCCTTGGCTCAACAAAAACGTGGAAGACCTCTCCAAGGGCATGCAGCAGAAAGTGCAGTTCATCGCCACCGTGCTGCATGAGCCTAAGTTGCTCATTTTGGACGAACCTTTCTCAGGTTTCGATCCGGTGAACGCTAACATCATCCGGGATGAAATCCTGAAACTGCGGGACCAGGGCTGTACCGTTATTTTCTCTACGCACCGCATGGAATCGGTGGAGCAGATGTGTGACTACATTGCTTTAATTAACAACTCAGAGAAAGTAATGGAAGGCAGCGTGCGGGACGTCAAAGCCAGGTACCGAAGCCATACTTACCACGTGGAGGGCACCGGCAAACTGCTTATCATGTCGCCGGACTTTAAGGTGCTCACGCAGGCCCAGCAGGGCGACCAGTTCAGAGCCGAGGTGCAGTTGGAGCCGCAGATCGGGCCAAACCAATTGCTACGGTATCTCATTGAACGGGTAGAGGTGCAAGGCTTCCAGGAGAAGATCCCCAGCATTCATGACATTTTCATCCAAACCGTAACCCAGAAATAAACCCATGGACAAGATCTGGCTGGTGTTCCAGCGCGAGTACCTAGTGCGCGTGCGCAAGAAAAGCTTTATTGTGATGACCATCCTGGGGCCGCTGCTCATGGCCTTGGTCATGATTGTACCCATCTGGTTGGCCACCATGACTGATGATACCAAGGTGGTGCAGGTGCTGGACGAGAGCGGTTACCTCAAAGGCAAACTCACCTCTACCGAGGAACTGAAGTTCATCAACGTGCCCGGTCCAGTGGAAACGGCCAAGGCCACTTACTTGGAATCAGAGGATGCCGCTTTGCTGTACATTCCTAAACTGAACCTGGACAAGCCGCAAGGCATTCAGCTGTTCTCCCAGAAAAGCACCAGCCTGTCCATGAAAACCAACCTGGAGAAGCGGGTAAGGGAAGAACTGGAAGAAGTGAAATTCGCCAACTCGGGCATTGATCAAAAAGTACTGGAGAAGATCAAAACCCCTGTGAATATCCGGACGGTGAACCTGAGTGCAGAAGGAGAGAAAAGCAGCGATGTGGCGGTTACCAGCGGCGTTGGTTTCATTGGTGCTTTTCTCATTTACCTGTTTATTTTCCTGTATGGCGCGCAGATCATGCGGGGCGTGATAGAAGAGAAAACCAGCCGTATTCTGGAAGTGATGGTTTCGTCGGTGAAGCCGTTTCAACTCATGGCCGGCAAGATCCTGGGCATCGCAGCGGTAGGGCTGACCCAGTTTCTCCTGTGGATTACTCTTACCACTGCTATCAGCGGGGGAGTAACCGCCCAGTTCGACCTTAACCGGTTCTCCGATGCCCAGATAAACCAAACCGTGCAAGGAATGAAGGATGACCGCGATGTGCAGCAGGCGCAGGAAGTGCATGAGGTGGTAAGTGCCGTCCAGAACCTCAACCTGCCATTGCTTATTGGGAGTTTTCTGTTTTACTTTTTAGGCGGATACCTGCTTTACGGTGCTTTGTTTGGGGCGGTAGGCGCCGCCGTAGACTCCGAGACCGATAGCCAGCAGTTCATGCTGCCCATCACGGTACCGCTCATTCTGTCGTTCATCGTGGCACAGACCATCATCGTGAAGAACCCCAACGGGCCGGTGGCCTTCTGGATGTCCATGGTGCCGTTCACCTCGCCGGTGGTCATGATGCTGCGCATGCCTTTCGGGGTGCCTACCTGGGAATTGCTGCTCTCCATGTTCCTGCTCATCGCGGGCTTCATCGGGACGATTTGGGTAGCAGCGCGCATTTACCGCGTGGGCATTCTCATGTACGGTAAAAAGGTGAACTACCGCGAGTTGTCTAAATGGCTCTTCTACAAAGGCTAGGATTAGTGATTAGGTGTTAGTTTTCAGTGGTTAGTTTTTAGGCTGTTTTTCTGAAAACAGGCAGAAAATAGTTTGCGGCAGAAACCGTCAGGTAACTAACAGCACTTATTCCCCTACTAACAACTAAACACTAACAACTAACAACCCCTTTAGCCCGATTTCCCAAAAACTGCTCTGAAACATGAAAAAGATATGGTTGCTGTTGGTGTCAGTTGTGTTCCTTTCCTCATTTACCATGGATAAACCTGCGTATCGCCTGTTCCAGGGCAATGGCAAGGCGGTGAAGTATGAAAGAATGCTCAAGGAGCTGGCTTC
Organism: Rufibacter roseolus; assembly: GCF_017916365.1. Taxonomy (GTDB): domain Bacteria; phylum Bacteroidota; class Bacteroidia; order Cytophagales; family Hymenobacteraceae; genus Nibribacter; species Nibribacter roseolus. The sequence continues at coordinate 606,993 of NZ_JAFMSU010000003.1, read as the reverse complement.
CGCCGATGTGGTGTTTTTTGGCGAGCAGCACAATGATCCCATTGCGCATTGGCTGGAGTTGGAACTGACCAAAGACCTTTACCAGGCGCACGGCAAACAGTTTGTATTGGGCGCCGAGATGTGGGAGACCGATACCCAGGCCGCGGTGGATTCCTTTCTGCTGGGCCAGCTGGAAGAGCCCCGCTTCGCGGAAATCAGCGGCGCCTGGCCCAACTACGCCACCGATTACAAACCCACGGTGCAGTTCGCCAAGGCCAATTCCATTAAAGTGATTGCCACCAACGCGCCCCGCCGCTCGGCCCGTATCGTGGCCCGTGAGAGCCTGAAGGGTTTAGAGGCCTTGCCGGCCATAGAAAAACAATGGCTCGCGCCGCTGCCCATCACCGTTGATCTGGAATTACCCGCCTACAAACGCATGCTCAGCATGTTTGGGGATTCGCACGGCACCTCGGCGGCCTCGGCCCAGATTGTGGAAGCGCAAGCCTTGAAAGATGCCACCATGGCCCACTTCATCAGCAAAAACTTACAAGCTGGTCAGCACCTGTTTCATCTCAATGGCGCCTACCATTCTGACCATCACGAGGGCATTGTCTGGTATCTCCGCCGCCTCCGCCCCGAGCTGAAAATCATTATCATCACCACCGTTCTGCAACCGGACTTAGAGAAATTAAGCCCTGAGCACGAAAAACGCGCCGATTACGTGCTGGTGGTGCCGGAAACCATGACCAAAACTTACTAATGCACTAAATTTTTAAGGTGCTAAAATTCTATTTAGGGCCTTTTTGGGGTGTTTTACTAAAAATAGATCGAAAATAAAATGCCAGACCCAAATGCAGAGATGATTCAATTAGCTATTTCTCGTTTTTAGCTCTTTATAAAAATGAACCAGTTTAGTTAAGGAATGACGCCAGCTGCAGTTCTGACGGAGAGTGTGTACGACGTTACGGTGTAACGTCGCTACAGTGTAATATGTAGCGTCGTTGCACTGCAACGACGTCTCCGGTAGGATGGAAGGGCGCTACCTTCCCAGAGCAAGACTAATATTGAGAAAATTACCCTCTACGCCATACCTTGGCCTTTACTAAACAGCTTTAATCAGGCATAAAAAAAGACCTGCTAGAAAACAGGTCTTTTGAGAAGTTGAGGCGGGGATTGTTAGGCGGAGAAAGAGCTGCCGCAACCGCAGGTGCTTTTGGCTTGCGGGTTGTTGAAGACAAATCCGCGGGCGTTCAGGCCATCTTGGAAATCTACTTCCATGCCCATTACATACATGCCGTGTTTTTTGTCCATGATCAGCTGTACGCCGTCCAGTTCGTAAATCTCATCGGCATCCTTGGCTTTGTCAAAGCCTAGCAGGTAAGACATGCCAGAGCAGCCACCGCCTTGTACGCCAATCCGTAAACCGTATTCTTCGGGTACGTTTTTATCTTTCATAATCACTTTCACCTCGTGCAGGGCACGCTCAGTGAGTGAAATTGGGGCTTTTTTTATAGTCGTGCTTTCCATAACAGTGGGTTTTGCGCTGTAAAGTTACTAAAAACTAAGCTGTTTCTACGCTTCGGCGCTATACTATGGGTAACCGAAAATCAGGGAAAATGATTCAGCGGCCACCACATCAATTTTTTACCGATATTTACTTTGCGATTACGCGTACTATTTGACTCAGGCTTGTTTCTGCTTCAGACGGCATGAACCAGGGCCACTAACAAAAAAACATGACCACAGACACTTCCTCCATTGTACTTTTAGTTTTATTGGGCTCGCTGCCGGCCCTGGTGGTGGGCGGCGCCATGTATCTTTTAACCCAACGGTATCTGGAGCGCGATTATCGCAAAAAGGTGCTGGACATTCGGCTGAAGAACAGTGAGACCATTCTGCCCATCAGGCTGCAGGCCTACGAGCGCATCATCCTGTTTCTGGAGCGCATCACGCCTAGCAACTTACTTTTAAGGGTGAGCCCCTCTGGGTTAACCGCTTCAGATTTCCAGGCCCAGCTGCTGCAGGAAATCCGGGCCGAGTACACCCATAACCTTTCTCAACAGCTGTACATGAGCGAGGCGGCCTGGCAGCAGGTGAAGAAAGCCAAAGAAGACGTGGTATCTATGATCAACCAGAATTACCAGAACCTGCAGGACAAAAGCCGGGGAACGGAGCTGGCCAAACGCGTGCTGGAGACCGTCTTGCACAACGAGGTAGACCCCACGGCCCATTCCATCCAGTTCCTGAAGCGGGAGCTGCACGAGATTTTTTAACTATTTAGTCTAGATGAAGCCTTTTAGAATGAACAGAAATTTATTGGTTCTTTTGGTTTTTGTATTGGGTCTGGTAAGTGTCTCGGTGCATGCCCAGGATATCTCCCTGACGAAAAAGCAACTCCTCAACAAAAAAGTAGAAATCCTGGTGCCGGCTGCGTTTGGGGAAATGACGAAGGAACTTCTCAAGCTTAAATATCCCTCAGAGCGGCGGCCTACCATGGCGTACACAGACAGTTCGGCCAAAACCAATGTGGCGGTTAACTAACTTGCTACCTCGGCGGCCCAAGGGCAAATGGAAGCCTTTAAGCAAAGCATGATTGGTAGTTTCAAGACCTCTATTCCTTCGGCCAAATGGGTGAGCAGCGGCGTGAAGGTCATCAACGGAAGAAAAGTAGGTTACCTTGAGTTGGTGACGCCAGCCATAGACCAGGAGATATACAACCTCATGTTCTTCACAGATGTGAACGGAAAACTGTTTCTGGCCACCTTTAATTGTCTGGAGAAAGAACGCAGTACATGGCAACATACGGCCCATCAAATCCTGAACTCATTGAAGGTAAACTAAGGCAAAGAATTGTATTTTGCTTCGGTTACTTTAAGTGCCCATGACCATCTTCAAACTGTACATCAGCGGATGTTTGTCTTCCATGCCTTTGATGCGCCAGAAGCCATCGGGTCCCTGTACCATGTTCGCGAAGCAGTTATAGTAGGAGTAAGGCAGTTCCTGTATTTCTCGCAATTGCAGGTTCTGGTTAAGCAGGGCGCCTAAGACTTCGCTCAATGCGTGGTTCCAAGAGTACTCGGTGTAATGGATAGGCGCATCGCGGTCTGTATACGTGCCCGAAGATTCTTCAATGATAGGGCCGCCGTTGTTGAAGTAGGAGTACTGCACGCGGGTGAATTCATTGTCAAACATCCAGACGGCAGGGTGGAACTCCGCCAGGAAAAAAGTGCCGCCCGGTTTCAGGAAGTGCGCCACCACCTGGGCCCACTTCTCCAGATCTGGTAACCAGCCTATAACGCCGTAAGTAGTAAACACCACATCAAATTGGCCTTCCAGGTGCTGCGGCAGGTCATACACATTGCAGCACACAAACTCCGCATCCAGCCCCAATTCTTCATTCAGTTGCCGCGCCAGCACGATGGCTTCATCAGACAAATCAACGCCGGTGGCTTCTGCGCCCAGCCGAGCCCAGGAAAGCGTGTCCTGCCCGAAATGGCATTGCAGGTGCAGCAGCTTTTTTCCGCTGACATCGCCCAGCGCTTCTAGTTCAAGCGGGTTCAGGCTGTTTTTGCCCTGTTTAAAGGAAATCAGGTCATAAAAGGCGGAGTCTTTGTGCACACCCGTGCGCAGGTTCCAGGCATGTCGGTTCATCTCAATGTAGTCGGCAGAGGCATCCATGGCGTTTTCATCTTGTTTAGATGAAAATAAGCAAAAAACGATTAGCACAGGATGTTGGCCGGGAGTTAGCCGATTATAAAGGAAATCCTTGTGCTTCGCCTAAAACGGGAAAGACAATTGACCGCCCTGGTGCTTGCCGTAGTTGAGGTTAGAGACCGTAATGCCCAGCAGCCGGACGGGTTTATTGGGGAACGCCGGCGTGCGCAGCAGGTCCAGGGCAATGTCCAGGAGCACTTCCTCGGCGCGCACCGAGGAGAAGAAGGTCTTGCTGCGGGTGTTGTTCGTGAAATCGTGGTACTTGAGCTTGAGCGTGATGGTCTTGCCCGAGGCCTCCAGCCGGTGCAGGTCATAGGCCACTTCCTCGGCCAGGCGCTGCAGCTCCGGCAGCATCTCTTCCTCGGTCTCCAGATCCTGCCCGAAGGTGCGCTCCGAGCCGATGCTCTTGCGGATGCGGTTGGGTTCCACCGGCCTATCGTCCTGCGCGCGGGCGATCTGGTAGAAATAGGAGCCTGATTTCCCGAAGTGGCGGCGCAGGTCCATCTCAGAACGGTTTTTCAGGTCGGCACCGGAGTGGATGCCCAGCTGCTTCATCTTGGCCGCGGTCACATCGCCTATGCCGTAGAACTTCTCAATGGGCAGCGCCTCCACAAAGGCCTCGGCCTCGTCTGGCAGCACCACCGTGAGGCCGTCGGGCTTGTTTTTCCCCGAGGCCACCTTGGCCAGAAACTTATTGAAAGACACGCCCGCCGAGGCCGTGAGCCGCGTCTCCTGCAGGATCTCGTTTTTGATGCGCTGCGCGATAAGCATGGCAGACCGCAACCCAAACTTGTTTTCCGTCACATCCAGGTACGCCTCGTCCAGGGAAAGCGGCTCCACCAGATCGGTGTAGCGCAGGAAAATCTCCCTTATCTGCCTTGAGACCTGCTGGTAGACCTCAAAGCGCGTGGGCACCATAATCAGGTGCGGGCATTTCCTGAGGGCCAGCTGCGAAGGCATGGCCGAATACACGCCAAACTGCCGCGCCTCATAACTGGCCGCCGCCACCACGCCCCGCGCCTTGGTACCGCCCACGGCCACGGGTTTCCCGCGCAAAGCCGGGTTATCACGCTGCTCCACCGAGGCGAAGAAAGCGTCCATGTCTATGTGGATGATTTTGCGCAAAATTGCTGTCCTTGGATAGTAAGAAAACATGGACCCAAAAGGGTTTTTAGACCTGTTTTTGGGTGCGGCGCAAGCCTTGTTTGAATTTTTTCCTCCTGATTTTCAGCCGAAAAACATTTGCAGGCTTTGCATTGTAAAATGATTCGTGAACTTGCGGCGTTAGTCTACGTACTGCGAAGTTAGCCTTTGAAACCTACTTGGGCTAGTCTGGCAGGTAGGTTCTTTTTATTTACCCTTAAAACCATACACTCTTAACCTCCTTAAACTATGAAAATCAAATCTTTACTGTCTCTTTTAGTATGCGGTGTGGCAAGCCAGTTCATGATTGGCTGTTCTTCAGGCCAATACTATGACTTTAGCGCGCCCGCTACTACTTACCATAAAGCTGCTCCTGCTACGTCAGCACCGGCAGAAACCGTTGCCCCTGCGCAGGAGGCGGTCATTGCCCAGGCAGAGCCTACAGAGGCAAATGCTCCCATTGCACCTGTAAATACAAAGTCTGCTACAGCTTTGGAAGCCAACGCCGTTAAGCCGGTAGCCTCAAGGGAAGTGGCCCGCACGGCTCCTTTGACCTCTGCTGCGGTTGCGTCTGCTCTGGAAGCCAACCCCCACATTAAATCTTTGGCCAATGACCTGGCCTCGGCTAAAACCAAGAAGGATGTGAAAATGGCCACCAAAAAGATCATGCGCGAAGCCAAAGCCGTGAAGAAAGCCAACGCCATTAACCAATACATCAAAATCGGTTTGATTCTGTTGGTGGCGGGTGCTTTGCTGTCCATCATCCCAGGACTGGGCCTGGTGGGCGCATTGGCGGCCATCGTAGGTCTGGTGTTTATCCTACTGGGCTTGCTTGAAATGTAAATGGCCCAAGGGCTGATCCTACAACAGCACAATCGGCACCGTCTGCAGAAGGCGGTGCCGATTCTGTTTTAGAGCCATTTGAACCAAAACGGCTCCTAAACAGAAACCTCAGTCATCGTGCCGATGCAGGTAATAGATCACGTACCCCAGCGTGGTGAACGCCGCCCTGATGGTCCAGCCCAGCGGCCTGCCCCAGTTATCGGCCCAGAGAAGTAAGAAGTGGTTTGCCCCAAACGTGGCCACTAATAGGGAAACCAAACCAACCAGGAACATTCCTAATCCAATGAATTTCATGGGCGCGCTGAAGTTTTTGTGGAAGATTGAATATAAGCAACGATGCTTAAACCGTCCACATTCCATAACTCTTGGTCAGAAAAATTTCAAACAGATTATATTAAAAGAATCGCCTTGGTTTTGGGCCTGTTTCTTTAAAAACAGGCCCAAAACCAAGGCGATTTGATTTGCTCTTTATCGGCCGAAAGGCCGGTTAACTATTTAGTTGTTGTATTGCTCTGGAACGCCGCCGGTGCCGGCTTGCGAGGGAATCCCCAGTTTGCGTTCGCGCTGCTGCTGGTATTGCTGGAACTGAGTCACGGAAAGCACCCCTTTCAAAGACTCCAGGCGGGTGGCGCTGATAAGGTCCATGGTGGCTTTGAGCTGACGCGGGTTGTTTTTGTGGTCTTTCTTGGCCTGCTCCAGCTGCTGGATGCTGGTGAGGTTAATAGCAGTCACCTTGTTCACCTGCGCCGGATTCAGCTTCAGGTGCTGGGTCATGGTGCTGGTCATGGCTTTGGCGCGGGCCTCGGGGGTAACCGCCGGTGTCTGGGCCTGGCTTGTGAAAGTAGTGAAGGCCAAGGCCAGCAAAAAGATAATCCTCTTCATATGCGTAAATGGTGTAAATCTAGATTATGTGGGCATTTACAGCCTGGGCTCAAAAGCCAAAGGCCGCAAATTTAGTTCCCACCTATCTTGGGCAAAGATACAAATACCGGGCCAGCTTGCGTTGGCAGGTCAGTAATAAAAGCCGGTCGTGGGGCGCGGGGTTCCGCCAATTTAGTTTTATCTTTGAAGTCCCTGCGCTGCCATTTTAAACGCGTAAAACAGGGAACAAAGTCTTTTCAGAACGATTATTTAGCATGCCAGAAAACCATTTCAAGACGATTGCGGGGGAGCTGCAAGTAAACCAAAAGCAAGTAGAAGCAACTGTGGCTTTGCTGGACGAGGGGGCCACCGTGCCCTTTATTGCCCGGTACCGCAAAGAAGTAACCGGCAGCCTTGACGAGGTAGCCATTGCCGCAATCCGTGACCGCGTGGAACAGCTGCGGGAATTGGACAAGCGCCGCGAGAGCATCCTGAAATCTTTGAGAGACCAGGAGAAACTCACCCCAGAATTGGAAGCCCAGGTGCTGGCCGCCGAGACCATGGCTGTGCTGGAGGATATTTACCTGCCGTTCAAGCCCAAGCGCCGCACCCGCGCCACCATTGCCCGCGAGAAAGGCCTGGAGCCGCTGGCGCAAAGGCTGTTTGAGCAAGCCAACATGGACGTTGCCTCAGAAGCTGCCGCGTTTGTGAGCGAAGAAAAAGAAGTAAAATCAACCGAGGAAGCCCTGGCTGGTGCCCGCGATATCATTGCCGAGTGGGTGAACGAGAACCCCGAGGCTCGTGCCAATATCCGGAATTTGTTTGAGAAGAAGGGCGTGTTCAAGGCGCGCGTAATTCCGGGCAAAGAGGAGGAAGGCCAGAAATACAAAGATTACTTTGAGTGGGATGAGCCCATCGAGAAAGCCCCATCGCACCGTATCCTGGCCATGCGCCGCGGCGAGAAGGAAATGGTCTTGATGCTGGATGCCCAGCCAGAGGAAGAAGCAGCGCTGTCTATCCTGGAAGACCAGTTCGTGACCGGCCACAACGCCGCCGCCGAGCAGGTGAAACTTGCCATCAGGGAAAGCTACAAGCGGATGCTTCGCCTGAACATGGAAACCGAGGTGCGCCTTTCCTCTAAGAAACGTGCCGATGAAGAAGCTATCCGGGTTTTCGCCGATAACCTGAGACCGATGCTCTTGTCTGCGCCGCTGGGCCAGAAACGCGTATTAGCCATTGACCCGGGTTTCAGAACCGGCTGTAAAGTGGTGGCCCTGGACGAGCAAGGCAAACTGCTGCACTACGAAGCCATCTTCCCGCACAACGGAGCCCACCAGGCTACAACCGCTGGTCAGCAGGTGATGGTGATGTGCCACAAATACCAGATCGAAGCCATTGCCATCGGGAACGGAACCGCCAGCCGTGAGACCGAGACCTTCGTGCGCGGACTCGGCTTACCCAACAACATCGCCATTATTATGGTGAACGAGAGCGGCGCCTCTATCTATTCCGCTTCAGACGTAGCGCGCGAGGAGTTCCCGGATCAGGACATCACCGTGCGCGGTGCCGTTTCCATTGGTCGCCGGCTCATGGACCCATTGGCTGAGTTGGTGAAAATCGATCCTAAATCTATTGGCGTAGGCCAGTACCAACACGATGTGGACCAGAATGCGCTCAAGCACAGCCTTGATGATGTGGTGATGAGCTGCGTGAACGCCGTGGGCGTAGAAGTGAACACCGCCAGCAAGCAGTTGCTGACCTACGTTTCGGGGCTGGGGCCGCAGTTGGCGCAGAACATTGTGGACTACCGCAACCAGAACGGGCCATTTAAAACCCGCAATGAGCTGCGCAAAGTGGCTCGCCTGGGCGACAAAGCCTTTGAACAGGCGGCTGGCTTCCTGCGCATCAGGGGCGGCAAGCACCCGCTGGATGCCAGCGCCGTGCACCCTGAGCGTTATGCCCTGGTGGAGCAGATGGCCAAAGACCTGGGCGCCACCGTGGAGGACCTGCTTAAAAACGCTGACCTGCGTAAGAAAATAGACCTGAAGAAATACGTGTCTGACACCGTAGGTCTGCCTACCCTGCAGGACATCATGAGCGAGCTATCCAAGCCGGGCCGTGACCCGCGCGAAAGCTACGAGGTGTTCAGCTTCACCGAGGGCGTGAACGAGATCAAAGACCTGCGCCAGGGCATGAAACTGCCGGGCATCATCACCAACATCACCGCCTTCGGGGCGTTCGTAGACATTGGGGTGCACCAAGACGGTCTGGTACACGTGAGCCACCTGTCTGACCGTTTCGTGAGCAATCCACATGAAGTGGTGAAAGTAGGGCAGAAGGTAGAAGTAACCGTGTTGGAAGTGGAAGTAGGTCGCAAACGCATTGCGCTCTCCATGAAATCAGATCCGCAGGCCGCAACTGCCAGGCCAAGCCGTGGCAATAATGACCGCAAGCCGGGGAACACCGGAGGCAGCAATCGCCGTGACGCTCCGGTAGAAGAGGAAGACATGGCTACCAAACTTAACAAGTTGAAGAACATGTTCCGGTAGACTTTTAATTATGAAAACAAAAAGGCCAGTGATTTTCACTGGCCTTTTTGTTTTGGGTGCTTTTAGGAAAAGGTGGCTCTAAACGGAATATCTCTAATTGTCTACTCCCCTTATAAGGCTTGAAAAAGGAAGCACGGTACTTGATTGTCCCCCTTTGAAGGGGGTAGGGGGATGACAAGGACGTTTCATGAACCCTTCACTTCTGTTAACGCAAGGGCAACCACAAGGGATTGCCCCTACATTTCGAGTATGCCAAGATCTGCAAGAGTAATCATCCCGGGCCTTCAAAAGGGGGGGACGGAATGCGTGGGAAGGTCTTGAGCCTCTACTTAGCCTGCGCTGAGGAGGCCCTTTTAGATTTGATCAACTCCATGGTGAATTCCAAGTCTACATCCCGCTTCTGGATAAGGTCCTGCGCAGTGTACTCAACCGGGTAATCAGGCAGGATGCCTCGGTCTTTGTGGGGGTAGCCAGATACGGCCATAAAGTAGTTCCATTGTGGGACGGCTAGTTCCAGGTCTGTATTTGGCAGTTTCACGGGCACATGGAAACCGCTGGTGTTGCCGTAATAGCCGCCGCCGGTCTCGCGGCCTATAAAAGTAGCGCGCTTGTGGTGGTGGGCTATGGCGCAGAATTCTGAGGTAACCGAGAAACTGTACCCATCTGTAAGGATGTAAACCTCACCTTTGAAAGGGTTCTTCTGGGGTTTCTGCTCCCGCAGCGTTTTCTTGAACCGGAAGGTGTAATTGCCACCCTTAGTCTTGGAAATGAGCCTGCGGTAAAGAGGGTACATGCCAGGTAGCCAGATAATGTTCTTTTCAAACGTGAACTTCTCTTTCTTGGGCACCAGCATGCTGTCATAGTACCTGAACTTCTTATCAGTAAGGTAAGAGTAGAGCAGGGCGCCCCATTTGTCAATGCCGCCTTCGTTACCTCGCAGGTCAATAATGAGGTGCTGGGTGTTCTTGGCATTCATCTGCCAGAAAATGTCTTTCATTACCTTCTCCACATCCATCTCGTTCTTATAGATGTTGAAGTTGTCTATGGACAGCAAGGCGGTATTCTGGTCTTTGTAGGCTACCCTAATGGGCGGTTGCTGGGGCCTCTCTCTTTCTTTTTCCAGCTTCTGGATAGTTTCCAGAGTAACAGCCGGCACTTGCGCGGTCTGCACTGAAGGACTGCCGGGAACTCGGAAAGCAATCTCATAGCTAGGGGAGGCGCCAATGTACGTGCCGTAGTAGAAAGGTAAGAACTTGTCCAGCGAGAGCCACTTCACGGCCTGGCTGTTGCCATCAGAAAAGAAAACGGTGGGCAGAAGTTTCTCTACCATTTTTTCCGTGGACAACCCATTGATGGAGACAATCTCAGCACCCAGCGGGATAGCGGAGGTGCCTGCCATGTTGTACACCAGGTGCGCCTGCTTGCCCGTGAAGTGCAGTTCCAGCGGGAAGAGCTGGTCCAGGTTGTAGTAGTATTGGCCGTGTTTCCGCTCGCGGGGCATCCACTTTACGTGTCCATCTTTTAGGGCCACGATGAGCGGGGTGGCGGCCACAAAGAACTCCTGCTGGGTCATGGGCCGGTTGAGGGTTTGGGCTACACTGTCAAACAGCTCCTCAAAGCGTGCTTTGGAGGTGTAGCGGTACATGCCGGGGTGCGCCTCGTTTAGCACCTGGTGCATGAAGTGGAGATCCTCCTGCAACTGGGCTGGCGTGAACTGCTGCGTGGGGGCGGACGCAGTGGGGTTTGTCTGGCTCAGGCCCGGATACGAGCCCAGCATGAACAGCGAAAATAGACAGCGTTTCAAGAATGTTGATTTCATAGGTTTTAACTGATTGAACGCTGCAAACCTACACGGCCCTGAGACGCGAATCGTCCGGCCCGCTAAGTTCAGACTTGTTTAAAGAGGTGTTTCTATCTAATCCGCTAAGTTCAGACGGCCTTCTGCGTGAGTTTTGATGTATTCAGACGGCGTCTTTCCAGTCTGTTTTTTGAAAACCGCGTTGAACGTGGCCTTTGAGTTGAAACCGGCTTCCTCGGCCACGGCTAGGTTGGTGAAGTGCTTGAATTTAGGGTCCACCAGCATGAGTTGGGCCTCGGCCACCCGGTAATGGTTGATGAAATCATAGAAGTTCTTGCCCAGACGGTTATTGATGATCTGGGAAAGGTGGTGCTTGGAGACACCCAGCTTCTCGGCCAGTTCCTGGATGGTGAGGGTAGGCTGCAGGTAAGGTTTCTCGGTTTCCATGAAGGAAAGCAGTTGCTCCAGGTACAGCTGACCGTCTTCTTCTTTTAAGGCCGATTTCTGGTATTTAGGCCCTAAACCCGAGGGAACGGCATCAATGGCGATTTCCTGGTGGGTTTGCAGCACGGGGGCAGGCACGGGCTCTGGGAGAATAGCCACGGTCTCAGAAAAGACCGGAGGCGCAGAGGTGAAAATGCGGGGCTGTGAAAGCGTCTTGTACCCGATCCAGTAAATGAGGGTGATTACCCCGAAGTAATGGAGGTGGTAGCGGTAAATCTCGGTGAGAACGGGAATGTCCCACTTCTTCGCGTAGAAAGAAACCGTAGCCACTGCCACAATCAAAAGCATGAAGAAGAGGAACTGCCGCAGCCATTGCAACCTGATCTTTTCCAACTCAGAAAACGCCTCCATGATCCTGGCCCGGTACCGTTTGAGCACCCCTAAGGAAAGGATCACGTAGAAAATGACCATGGCCAGGGCCAGCTGCCCAATAAACCCGAAGTCATCTTTAGAAGCCAGCTCAAAGTCATTGAGATAGGCAATTTTCTCCTCCCGGCTTTTCAGGTAGTAAGGCAGCAGGTTGAAGAACACCAGCACCGCCGGCGTGAAATGAATGGCATCCAGTCCGCGCAAGCGGGGTCTTTCATGGGTGAGCTTCACCGTGAACAGGTAGATGAGTGGTGCAAAAAGCATGGGCAACAGCCAGCTTACCTTGCTCAGGTGCGGAAACGTGAGAAAAAAGTCACGGGTATCAAAGGCCACCAAAACAGACTGCAGCGAGATAAGCAGAATAAGGGTAGCCAGCAGCCGGTTGGCCAGCTGGTTTGCCTTGCGGGTGGCCAACAGGAAAGCCAAAACCAGGCCCTGTACCGCTCCGCCCACTAAAATGATCTGTACCGTTTGCGTAGACATCGCCTTTTATGCTTTACCTACCCAAAATAATCAAAAATCCCGGAAGGTGATTCCTGCTTTCCTGTCAATTCTGCTTATGGTTATCCGTTGGTCACTTCCCTCTTTGGGGCCCGTATAGAAGGGCAGGAGCAAACCGCAAAGCTGGCCTTTTGGCGCTGCTTTATCAAAAGCATAGCCTTGGCAGCATGGAAGAGGTTAAATATTACCTATGTACAATTCATTTGTTGTTTGCCTCCAAAACCTGTTTTCCCCAAAATAAGTTAATAGAATGATGAAGGTTGCCCTAGGGGTTATCCAGATAAGCCTTCCCGCGCCCTGATAAGGGCCATGAAAAAGACAACCTTAAACCATGGAGACTGAGTCTTACCTGCAAATGGAAACCGACCGGCTGCACCTGCTTCTGGTGCTGCACTGGCAAGGTTTTGTGCCCAGTGATGCCTACCGTGACGGCATGACCGAGGCTTTGCAGGTATCCCGCAAGACCAACCTCCAGAGTTGGGTCATGGACATGAAGCACATGAAAGTCATCCGGCAGGCCGATCAGGAATGGACATTAAATACCTGGTTTCCGCAGTTCCAGTTGCTGGGCATCAAGCGGTTGGCTTTCGTGATCTCAGACGATATCTTCAACCAGATGGCAGTCAGCAGCATGGTGGCCACGCTTCGGCCTAAGTTCCACGCCGAGGTGGAGTACTTTCAGGAGGTGAACTCCGCCATGCGGTGGGCCCAGGAAAAGACCTCCGGACTTAGCGATTTTGGTCTGTTTTCCGTAAAATAGCCCCAAAACGATTTTTCATTCCGCATGAACATCCGCAAAAAAGTAAAAGTGATTCTTCCCCTGGAAGGTGGCCGCTTTGTGGCCCTGGGCGTATTTGTGAAAGCCGCCGAGCAGGCGCAGTGGTCAGACCAGGAAATCCAATCGGTGATAGACGAGGTGGTGGAGGCCGAGGAAGCCGAGGCGTTGTCCATTCTGCAATCGTACACCGTTTCCTAACCGTTTCTTTGCCATGCCGCTAAGCCCCAGATTGGAAGCCAAACTGAATAAAACCTTTGCGCCGGAGAGCCGCGTGGACGATGTGTACTCCGGCAACGACATCACCTTCATCACGGATAAGCAGGGGCACCCCATCACCTTATATATAGGCAAACGCAAGCCAGACGGCAGCATCACCGGCGAGCGCTATGTGCGCCGCCTCAAGTTTGAGGCCGATGGCGTCACGCTCAAATCCAGCCACTGGGATGCCAAAGGCAAAGTCACCCGTTTCTGATTCGGGGCCGTTTTTAGGAAAGTGGCCCTGAAACGGCCGTTCTCCCTTATTCTTTATAAATCCATCTTTCTTCAGGAATTCCCAACTCTTTCCAGATTTCCCGCCGTATTTGCGGGCAAACCCTACGGCCATGAAAATACTGGTGATTGAAGACGAACCCCAGATGCTGGACACGCTGGTGCGCTCTTTAAAGCAGGAGCAATACCTGGTAGAAACCGCCACTGATTATGAAAGTGCGCTGGAGAAAGTGGGCGTGTACACCTATGACTGCATTCTGCTGGACATCAACCTGCCCGGCGGCAGCGGACTGGAGATCTTGGAGGAGCTCAAAAAGCAGCAGAAAACCGAGGGCGTGATCATTGTCTCGGCCCGTAACTCCGTAGATGACAAGATCCAGGGCCTGGAACTGGGCGCCGATGATTACCTTCCCAAGCCGTTCCACATGGCCGAGCTGCACGCCCGCGTGAAATCCGTTTTGCGCCGAAGGAAGTTCGATGGCCAGCACCTCCACCAGCTCCAGAACGTGCAGATAGACCCCGATAAGCACCAGGTTTGGGTGGCTGGCCAGGAACTGGTGCTCAACCGCAAGGAGTTCGATATCCTGCTCTACCTGGTCACAAACAAAGACCGACTGGTGAGCAAAACCGCCTTGGCCGAGCACGTCTGGGGCGACTACATTGACCAAGCGGATAACTACGAGTTCATCTACTCCCAGATTAAGAACCTGCGCAAGAAACTCAAAGACTGCGGCGCCGGAATAGAAATCCAGGCCATTTACGGCATCGGGTATAAACTGGTGGCGGCATGAAACTGCTCAACTACGCCACCTCTTACTTTGCGGGGCTGCTACTGGTGGTAATCTCCGTTTGGGCGGCGCTCTTCTACTTCAACATGCTGGACGAGATCTATGACAGCATGGACGACGGCCTGGAGAACCAGAAGATCCTGGTGGTGCAGAAAGCCACCCGGGACAGCACCGTGCTTCGGCAGAAAGAATTTGAGGCCGGGTATTTCAGCATCAAGGAGATTCCGTTCACCTTGGCCGTGCACCGTAAAGACCGCTACCAGGACACACTCATGTACATGCAGAACGAGCAGGACTTTGAGCCCGTACGCATGCTCACCACCGTGTTCCGGAAAGAAGACCAGTACTATGAACTGCGGGTCATTACCTCCATGGTAGAGGAAGACGACCTCATTGAAGACTTGCTCTATTCGCTTCTCTGGCTGTATCTGGGTTTGGTGGGCAGCATTCTGGTGCTCAATAACCTGCTCCTGAAACGCATCTGGAAACCTTTCTACCACATTCTGCAGCGCCTGCAAAGTTTCCGGCTGGAAGAGGCCAAAACGGTACCGGTGCAGAAAACGAACATAGAGGAGTTTCAGCTCCTGAACCAGACCGTGGAGAAGCTGTTGCAGCAGAACGTGGCCACCTACCAGAACCAGAAAGCCTTCATTGAAAACGCCTCGCACGAGTTGCAGACCCCCCTGGCCATCAGCCTGAACAAACTGGAGCTCCTCGCCGAGAGCCAGCCGCTGCACGAAGACCAGTTGCAGCAAATTGGGTCCGTGATGGAGAACTTGGAGCGCCTCACGCGCCTGAACAAAACCCTGCTCTTGCTGTCCAAGATTGAGAACCGGCAGTTTGCGCAGGAAGAACCGGTGCCTCTGGAAATGCTTCTGCAGAAGACCTTGCTTGATTTTGAGGATCAGTTGAGTTATAAAGACATTGCAGTGGATTTGCAGGTGCAGGAAAACGTATCGCTGCAGATGAACCCAGATTTAGCTGCCATGCTGGTGGTGAACCTGATCAAGAACGCCATCGTGCATAACGTGAACGGAGGCTTTCTGCGCATCGGGTTGTCTAAACAGGAACTCACGGTAGAAAACGCCGGGCAAGAGGCGCCGCTGGACGGGGCAAAAGTTTTCACCCGTTTCTACAAAGAAACCTCGGCGGCGACTTCCACCGGGTTGGGGTTATCCATCGTGAAAGCCATCTGTGACTTGTATGGTTTTCGGGTGGCGTATGGTTACCGGCAGGGGCACACGTTTACGGTTACTTTCCAGAAAGCCGTGGCATCGGTTTAGAGTCCGTTTTTAGAAAACAGCGCCTGAAACGCTTCTACTTCATTGCTATAAATGGGCGCATGAAGCTTCAGAATTTTTCTCTTTCCTTTTAAGATTCCCAATTCTTTCCTGTTTCGGGTCTGACCTTTGGCTTACAATAACTTTAGAAGCTAACCTTTAGACCTATGAAAAAAGCACTGATTTTAGCCATGCTGCCCGCTGGTTTCACCTTCTGGAGCTGCAACCAGCACATCACGCCTACACAAATGCCTTCTCTGGTGCAGAATGCCCTGCAAGTGAAATTCCCGGCCGCCAAAGACGTTGAATGGGAAAAAGAAGGCAACCTCTACGAAGCTGAGTTTACCATGGGGACAACAGAACATGCGGCTTTGGTGAACCCTGCCGGCCAGGTGCTGGCCCATAAACAGGATATCGTGGCCTCAGAACTTCCGGCCCCTGTTTTGGCGGCCGTGCAGCGCGATTTTAAGGCTTACCTCCTGGATGACCTTGAGAAGGTGGAGCAAAACGGGAAGGTGCTGTACCAGGTGGAGTTGGAGAACAGCAACGGCGACCTCAAAAAAGTGTACGACGCCAACGGCAAGTTAGAGGAGACCGCTTTCTGGGATTAGCCTGCCTGCCACGGTAAAAGTGCCCGTTTTCAGGGCCATTCGGTAAAATCGACTCGTAAACACTTTTAATAATCAGCAGGATTCCAGACGAGGCATTCCTGCGCATTTATCCATCAAATAAAGAACCTAGATATGAAACGTTTTCAGATAATATGCCTGAGTTTGTTGCTGTCTGTGGCAGCCATGGCCTGTGACAATAGCACTGCGCAGGGTTTAGCGCCCGAAAAACCTAAAAAGGCCAAAAAGAAGAAAACCCTGGAGCCCGCGTCGGCGGCGGTGCAGGTAAACCAGAAATGGGAGGTGCCCGAGATCCTGCGCGAGGTATCTGGCATTGCGTTCCTGGGAGACGGGCGTTTTGCCTGCGTGCAGGACGAGGCCGGCGTAATCTTCGTCTACAACACCAACACCAACCAGATTGAAAAGCAGGTAACCTTTGGGGCCGCCGGAGACTACGAGGGCATTACGCTGGTAGGCAATACCGCTTACGTGGTGAGAAGTGACGGGCACCTGTTTGAAGTGGGCAATTGGCAGTCTGTAGCGCCGCAGATAAAAGAGTATTCCACTCCGCTCACTGAGGCCCATAACGTGGAATGTCTCACCTATGACGCGAAACAGAACCGGTTGCTGCTGGCCATCAAAGGCGAGGAGCCTGGCGTACCAGATTTCAAAGGCGTGTACGCGTTTGACCTGGGCTCAAAATCCTTATCGGCGGAGCCCATCTTCAGGCTGAACCTTAAAGATCCCCAGTTGCCCCAGGGAAAAGCCAAAACCCTGAGCAAAGGCTGGCAGCCCTCCGAGATCGCTATTCACCCGGTAACCGGGGATATCTACCTCACCGAGGCCTCCAATCCGCAGTTGTTTATCCTGAACCATGACGGCAGCATCAGGAAGCGGCACAAACTGGACGATGCGGCTTTCTACAAGCCAGAGGGGATTGCGTTCAGCCCTTCGGGTGAGTTGTTCATCTCCAACGAAGGCAAAAAAGAGCCCGCCAACATCCTGCGGGTGAACCTTGCCCAAACAAGATAAGCCCCTTTGCTGTTCTACCCTCTAAAACCTGCGCGTTATGATTTTAGATAGAAACCTGAAGTGGGAGGTCATTGTCCATTACACCTGGAAAAGCATGCTGTATTACCTGCTGCTCTCGGTGGCGGTGTTCCTGCTCCACGACTATTTTGAGGTGCTGCAACTGCATTTGCCGTTCAGTACCCTTACCGCTTTGAGTACCGCCCTGGCCATTTTCCTGGGTTTCAAGAACAGCAACGCTTATGAACGTTGGTGGGAGGCCCGCCAAATCTGGGGGCAGTTGGTGAACAGCAGCCGTTCCTGGGCCCGGCAGGTCATAACCATGATCATCCCCACCGACCCGCAGGATGCCGAACTGGTGAAGAAACTGCAGTACCGCATGGTGTATCGACACCTGGCGTTTGTGCACGGCCTGCGGGTTTTCCTGCGCAAGCCAAAGCCTTACAACAGCACCCGCCAGGAGGAGATCTTTGAGGAGACGAACGAGTACACAGACACAGTAGCCTTTCTCTCCCCGGAGGAGTACGAGGCTTTCTGGCATAAAAACAATCCACCCAATTACCTGCTCAACGTGCAGGGCGATGACTTAAAGGAGGCTTTCCAGCGGGGCTGGCTCTCAGATTACCGGTTTGTGCAACTGGAGCAGACGCTGGTGGAGTTCAACAACATCCAGGGCCGGAGCGAACGGATCAAGAACACGCCTTTTCCGCGGCAGTACAGTTTCTTCTCCAGGGTGTTTGTGTTCATCCACGCCTCGCTGCTGCCCTTCGTGTTTGTGGAGGAGATCGGGTGGGCCAGCATCCCGGTGTCGGTGATCATCTCCTTCGTGTTTCTGTGCCTGGATTTGGTGGGCGAACGCATGGAAGACCCGTTTGAGAACCGCCTGGAAGATGTGCCACTCACCCAACTCTCGCTGTCTATTGAAACCAACCTCAAAGAGCACTGGGGCGATAAGAACTTCCCTCAGCCCAAGGACCTGAAGCAAGGCATAATGCTGTAGCCCTGCGTCCGTTTTCATGAGGCTTTTATTTAAAAGAGGTTCTCCCGTTTCAGGCGTGGTTTGGAGAAAACACGCCTGAAACGGGAGAACCTCCTTTTTGTCAACAGTCCGCAGGGAAGCCTCAGAACCGTTCCTTGCTCACGGTCCTTGCCGGGGCTATTTGGGTGAGAATGGCCTGTCCGGTAATGAGCAGTCCCACAATGAAGTGCGGCTCCCAGATGTAATCATGGAAGAAAAACAGCCACGGCGACAAAGCCAGAAACAACCCAATGGCCAGGTCACTCATGAGGTGCGCCGACATGGGTATTACTTTCATGACCCCGGTCTCGTTGCGGGTTATAAGGGCCTGCACCAGAATGAGGGCACCCACCCCAATGGGAATGTAACTTTCTATCCCGCCCCGGTAAAAGCCAAACAGCCACGGAGAGGCAATCAATAAGATGGCAATGAGATAATCCATGAAACCATGGATAGTGGATGGGATAATCCGCATAAGAACCTCCTTCTTTTAAACCTATAAACAACTCTATTTTTATACGAGGCAGAAATGAGATGGCTTGTAGTGTTTTGACTGATTTTTAAGTAGTTACTATTCGGTAAGTACGGTTTGTGAGAAAAAATTTCTTCTTGTCAACTCTGATTTACAGCCAAGGATAAGCTTTGTAACCCTATCATAATTAGCGTGGTGCTGGGGTGGCGCGTGGAAGAGACGCAGGGTTGCCATCGCATGAAGTCTCATGGTAGTCCTCTGCTCAGATAGAAGCATCCCCCCCGTGGTGAATGCCTGAACCTTACACCCCAAGCCAATGACCGAGAAAAAATCATTTGCCCTGCGCATGATCGCAGATATAATGAAAGCCTTGGTGAAGTGGGCCGCAGATGCGTTCAGAAGTACAATGGCCGAAATGAATGAATTGTGCAGGAAGCGTTTAGAAAATCGGGCCGATGGCCTAAGTCCCCGCCGGATTCCTCAAACGAAGAAGCGCTTCTTGACAGCTCTTTGGAAAGCACCACACCGTTTCAGGGCTGATTTCCTGAAAATTAACTTGGAACCCAAAATGGGATTATATTTTGCCTGTTTTCCTCTGAGCCTGCGCTGGCCCAAACCAGAGCAGGCTTATTTTTTATAGTATAAAAACCGCTGATAATAAGGGTTCTTACATAGCGGCGTTAAAAGGATTTTAGATAACTTATGCCATAGTTTATGCGCTTAGACTATTGAGAACCTCATCTTACAATCTAAACAACAGCACTATGGACTACGAAGTGAAACCAGCAGAGGGAAGGCTAGGGATCCTCATACCGGGCTTGGGCGCCGTCGCGACCACGTTCATCGCCGGGGTGGAGGCCGTGAAGAAAGACTTGGCCAAACCGGTGGGCTCGCTCACCCAGATGGGCCGCATCAGGTTAGGGAAACGCACTGAGAACCGACACCCGCTCATCAAAGACTTCGTGCCGCTGGCGGAACTGTCTGATATAGTGTTTGGAGGTTGGGATGTGTACTCAGACAACGTCTTTGAGGCCGCCGTCAACGCCAGGGTACTGGAGCCCATGCTGCTGCACGCCGTGAAGCCCGAACTGGAGCGCATTGTGCCCATGCAAGCGGTTTTTGACAAAGCCTATGCCCGCAACCTGGTTGGGACCAACGTGAAAGAAGGCGCTGACAAGATGGAACTGGCCGAGATGCTGATGGAAGACATCCGCAACTTCAAGGAGATCAACAACTGCGACCGTCTGGTCATGGTGTGGTGCGGCTCCACTGAGATCTACATTGAACACGCCGAGGTGCATGAGACGCTTGCCGCTTTTGAAGAGGGACTTCGGCAAAGCGATCCGCGGATTGCCCCGAGCATGATCTATGCTTACGCGGCCCTCAAAATGGGTGTGCCCTTCGCCAACGGCGCCCCTAACCTCACGGTAGATATTCCCGCCATGGTGGAGCTGGCCAAAGAGAACGGCATTGCCATCTCCGGTAAAGACTTCAAGACCGGTCAGACCCTGATGAAGACTATCCTGGCGCCGGGTCTGCATGCTAGGGCGCTAGGCGTGAAAGGCTGGTTCTCCTCCAACATCCTGGGTAACCGCGACGGATTGGTTTTAGACGCGCCCGAGAACTTCAAAACCAAAGAGGTCTCCAAACTGAGCGTTTTGGACGAGATATTCAAGCCGGAATCCAACCCCGAGCTGTACGGCGATATGTACCACAAAGTACGCATCAACTACTACCCACCCCACGGCGACAACAAAGAGAGCTGGGATAACATCGACATCTTCGGCTGGCTGGGGTACCAGATGCAAATCAAGATCAACTTCCTGTGCCGCGACTCCATCTTAGCTGCGCCATTGGTGCTTGACCTGGCTTTGTTCACGGATCTGGCGCAGCGCGCGGGCATGAGCGGTATCCAGGAATGGCTGAGCTTCTACTACAAATCGCCGCAGACCGCCGAGGGACTGGCTCCGGAGCATGATATCTTCAAGCAGCTCATGAAACTGCAGAACACCCTGCGTCACCTCATGGGCGAGGACCTGATCACCCACCTGGGGCTGGACTATTACCAGGACTTGGTAGATACCTTATAATTCTAGCGTATGGGTGGCAAAACGCCAGGTCAAATCCGCGGGGCAAAAATGAAAGAAAGAGGGCATTGCTAAGAAAAAGGGCACAATTGCTTGCCTGATTAGCCATTTAGGCAACTATTGCGTATGAGTGCTCACAGGATGGATGCGGTTCCACTTTCCAGGCAGCCACAGGACTTTCAGAGCCCATAGGCTGGCAAACGGGAAAGTGCTTAGAAGGCCTAAAGTGAAGTGGGCTCAGGGCTGCATCCACCGCTTTCTTCCATTTTTGATTTACGTAAAACTATATCAGATGCTCACCTTTTTAAAGGCGCAGACGGCCTCTATGACCGCCACGGTAGTAGACTTTCTGGTGACCGTACTGGCTGTGGAGTTGTTAGGGGCTTGGTATGTGCTGGCCACTGTTCTGGGTACCGCCTCGGGCGGGATCACGCATTTTGCCCTGGGCCGGGAATGGGTTTTTCACGCTGAGGATGCCAGTTTGCTGGTGCAGGCTTCCAGGTACTTCATCATCTGGATGGGGAGTCTGTTTCTGAATGCCGCCGGTGTCTTCGTGATCACGCATTACTCCGGGGTAAGTTACCTTATCTCAAAAGTCATTGTCTCTATCCTGGTGGGGGTTGGCTACAATTACCTCATGCAAAAGAAGTTCGTTTTCAAAAAGGACACCACATACAGCTAATCCCTTGACCTTGCACCCATGGAAGCAACCGGAGAAAAAATGAAGGTAGATTCTACTTTTGAGAAAAAGAAAGGCACCGGCGAGAAAGCCTGGAAGGTGTTTCTGCAGCAGGGAATCTACAAAATAGTCAATCCCTTTGTGCGGCTCCTCATCAGGTTGGGCTTTACTCCCAACGCCGTTACCACTACCGGTTTTATCCTGAATGTGGGGGTGGCCATCATCTTTGTGGTTGGCGGGGAGAGCGAGAACCGCAATGATTTCTCCTATGTGGGCTGGGCGGGGTTCCTGATCATGATGGCCGGTTTGTTTGACATGCTGGATGGGCAGGTGGCGCGCATGGGCAACATGGGCTCTACCTTCGGGGCGTTGTATGACTCGGTGCTGGACCGCTACAGTGAACTCATCATGTTCCTGGGCATCTGCTATTATCTCATGGCCCACCATTATTTCCTCAGCTCGCTCTTCGCTTTTATTGCCATGATCGGGTCTATGATGGTGAGTTACACCCGCGCCCGCGCCGAGGGGTTAGGAGTGGAGTGCAAAGGCGGTTTCTTCCAGCGGCCCGAGCGGGTGGTATTGATTGCCCTGGCGGGGATGTTCTGCGGTCTCACGGCTTACCTCATTGGCGGCGACTACAAACTGCGCGTACCAGGTCTGCCTTTCCACATCTTTGAGACCATGTCGGTGTTCACCATTCCCATTACGGTGTTGGCCATCTTCACCAATGTCACCGCGTTCACCCGGTTAATGGAAGCCCGCAAAGCCCTTGAAATGAAAGAGAAAAATCAGGCCTTGAACCAGTAGGCACCCAGCGGAAGTATTCTTTTCAACTTCAGATTTAAGCAAAAAAGCGTTTGGGGACCGTTTCCCAGAAAACGGGCCCCAAACGCTTTTTTGCTTAGTCACCTATGTGGCGGGTTGGCGTCAACAGTTCCAGCATGGGTTCACCGTCGCGTTTGGGAAGGGGAAAGCCCAGCAACTCGGCCATGGTGGCGGCCACGTCTACCTGCGAGCGGGGCTTGGAGGCTACCGTGCCGGGTTTTACATCGGGACCCAGCATGAGCAGGCTGATGTGGCGGCAACCCTCGCAACTGTCGCCGTGGTCATCAAAGCGGTCGCCCAGGTGGCGGCCGTGGTCGTTGGTGATGAGCAGGGTGGTGTTGTTGCGGTAGTGGGGCTGTTTCTGGAGCCATTTCCATAAATCGGCCACTAAACGGTCACTCTGCTTGATGGCTTTGAGGTAACCTTCCCAGTTGCCTTCGTGGGCCTCAGAGTCGGGCTCGCGCAGGTTGATGAGCACCAGTTTGGGCTTGTGCTGGGTGAAAACCTGTTTAGCGACCCTGATGGTGGTGGTGTCTGGGCGATATCCGGAGTTGAGGCCGTTGTTCCCGCTGCTGGTGGAAGGCGCGAACTTAGCGGCTTCGTCTGAGCTGTAGGTCCGGGCCAGGATCTCCAGTTTGTCTTTGCTGGTAATGACCCAGGCATCGGTGGCAGGAGCGCCCGTGTGCTGGCGGTAGTAATGGAAAACGGACGGAAGCTTAGGCAACTCGCCACCGGTGTTCCTGATCTGCTGGTAATGGCCGGTGGTGAGGGCCACGTGCCCCGGGTTGGTCTTGGTGACGCCCTTGTTATAGAATTTGGGGTGGAAAACGCCTTTGGGCGCCAATTCCCGAGCCATGTGCGGAATGTTGCTGAACGAAGCGTCTCCCCAGGAATCTGAATACCGCACCCCGTCAATCACCACCAGTACCACGTTCTGGGTGGCGTAGGTGCCGCTGGGCTGAAGTACAGCGGAAGCGGGCTGCGGTACCACGGCCGCTTTCTGTTCTGAAACAATAGGTCTTTGCTCTGAGGCAAAGGTTGGGTTAGACGGTTGGCAGGATGAACTCAGCAACAAGCCAGAAAAGACAGAATGCAGTAGGAGACGAATAATCATGTAGTGCTCAAAGGTTTAAAGCCTGCTTTTACGGATATAGCAGGTATCGGGCTCTCACTTTTTTGAAATAGGATAATTCATCGGCCCAGGCCGAGAGGATGTCTTTGGGTTGGTCACCGGCCTGCAGGCGCTGGCGGGTGACATCGGTTTTCCAGAGGCCGTCCAGGCGGGTGTTCTTCCACTCCAGTTGGGTAGGATACAGCGCTTTCAAGGCATGGATAATGTACACGGTGGCCTTAGCCGATTCGAACTTATTACGGTCGGTGACTATCGCCTGGGCGCCGTAGCAGGTCTGGCCCACAAACTTGGGCGGATAGATCCGGATACCGTCTACCACGCTGTCTGGTTTGAACTGCACCGGCTTGAAGGTGACGCCGGCCAGTTTGTAGCTGTTGAGTTGCCGGGCCAGTTTCTCTCCGTCAATCCAGGGCGCGCCAATGAACTCAAAGGGCTGCATGGTGCCCCGGCCCTCCGAGACGTTGGTGCCTTCCAGGATACAGGTGGCCGGGTACAGCGTGGCCGTGGTAAGATTGATCATGTTGGGCGAGGGCTTAACCCAGGGCAGGCCGGTCTGGTCAAACCACTGGCCTCGGCTGTAGCGGCGCATGGGCACCACCATGAGCTCGGCCTGGGCCAGTTTTTTTGCTTTTCGCTCGCCGTTGAACATGCGGGCCAGTTCGCCCACCGTCATGCCGTGGGTAATGGGCAGGAAATTGGGGCTGGTTACGGGTTCATTCGCGTTTTTGCCTACTCCGCCGTCCAAGTACAGGCCGGTGATGGGGTTAGGACGGTCCAGCACAATCATCAGTTTCTGGTTCTCGGCGGCGGCCTCCAGCACAGCCTGCATGGTAGCGATGTAGGTATAGTAGCGGGCACCCACGTCCTGGATATCGAAGATGAGCACGTCCACGTCTTTGAGCATCTCGGGGGTGGGTTTGCGCACGTTGCCGTACAGCGAGATGACCTTGAGGCCCGTCTTTTTGTCCACGTCATCAGAGACGTGGGTATCAGCCTCGCCCCGGATGCCGTGCTCCGGGCTGAAGAGTTTCACCACCTTTACATCTGAGCGGGCGTGCAGCAGGTCCACAATATGGCCTTTGTCTGGCATGACGCCGGTATGATTCGTGAGGATGGCCACGCGGCGGTTCTGAATAAAGGGCAGAAACTCGGGGGTGACCAGCCGTTCAATGCCGATGATCACCCGGTCCTCGGGAACAGTTGCTTTGGCTCCTTTCCGGTCCTGGGAAAAGGCCGGGGAGAGCACCAGAAAGAAGAGACACAAAAGCCAAAAGACACGGGAGGGCAGAAGTCGGATCATAAGGCCAATATAGCAAAGTTGCTGGTTTTTATCTCCTTATCTGCGCCCCTGTTTTACAGCTGATTTTCTAAAAATGGCCCTAAAAGGCAGATGGTAGGAATTACAATCCGTCGCCGTACCGGAATTTGTCATTCACGGTCACGGGCAGTTTGCCTTGTGGGGTGAGCTCGCCGGTGAGCAGCCGGGCCGCGGCCGCCTGTACTGCCGGTAATTGCTGGTAGCCCACCACCAAGGCCGTGGCCTGGTTCACGTCTTCAAAGCGGTTCAAAGTGTAGGCATTGTCAAACAGCACCACCACGCTCCGCTTTTTCCGGATGAGTTCGTTCACCAAAGCACGCTCCTGCGGGCTGAAACCCAGGTTATTGCTGGGCCTGATGCTGGGCCCGTAAATACTGATGAGCAGCAAATCATACTTGAGCAATTCCTTCCGGAGTTTCTCCAGGTCTTTTTTGTTGGTTCGGCGGGGCAGGAAGAAGTCTTTTGTGGTGAGCTTGTTTTTGATCTGTTTCTGGAAAAACGTGCTTTTGGTGCCACCCACGGCCAGACTGGCTACCGTGCGGCGCTTTTTCTCTTCCAGCGGAATGATCTTGCGTTTGTTCTGCAGTAGCGTGAGCGACCCTTCTGAGAGACGCCGGAGCATTTCATGGGCGTGCGGGGCATGCAGGTCGCGGTAAAGGCTGTCAATCACAATGGGTTTGTATTTGTTCAGCCCTACCCAGTACTTGGCGGCCAGGACCTTCCGGCACCGGCGGTCAATCTCCTTCTGGCTCAACCGTTTCTCCCGGATGGCGGTTTTGATGGCCTGCAGCGCCTGGGGCACGCTTACCAAACGTTCCAGCACATCATTGCCGGCCTCCAACGCCATGACCTCGGCCTCGCCGGGTTTGAAGTACTTGGTTACGCCTTTCATCACCATGGCATCGGTGAAGATGAGCCCGCTATAATCGAGTTCCTTCCGGAGGATGTCCGTTACGATAGGTCTGGAGAGGGAGGCGGGCAGGTTGGCGGTGGAGTCCAGTTTGGGCAAATGGATGTGCCCCACCATGATGCCGCCCACGCCGCTCTGGATGAGGTGCCGGAAAGGGTACAACTCCAGGGAATCCAGCCGGTTGCGGCCGAAAGGGATGATGGGCAGGTCATAATGCGAGTCTACATCGGTGTCGCCGTGGCCGGGGAAGTGCTTGGCCGTGGCAATGATGCCGTTGTCCTGCATGCCCATCATCTGGGCCAGGCTCTTGGAACTGACATCATTCTTGTTCTCCCCAAAGGCCCGGTAACTGATAATGGGGTTATGCGGATTGTTGTTCACGTCCACCACCGGCGCGAAGTTGAGGTGCATGCCCAGGCGCTTGAACTCAAAAGCCATCTCTGCGCCCATCTGGTAGATAAGGCTGTCATTGTTGATGGCGCCCAGCAGCATGGGCAATGGGTACTGCATAGCGCTGTCCATGCGCATGCCAATGCCGTTCTCGGCGTCCATGCCAATCCAGAGGGGAATCTTGGAGGCGGCCTGCAGACGATTGGTCATTTTTGCCTGCCTGATCGGGCCGCCCTGGAAAAAGATAAGCCCGCCCACCTTGTACTGCCTGATGAGCCGGAGAACGTCTTCTTCGTGTTGCGGTCCTTTGTTGGAGAACACCTCAATCATCATCAACTGCGTGATGCGCTCATCTGGGGTCATGCGCCGGAACACCGAGTCTACCCACTTGTTCTTCCGGTTTAGCGTGGTGATAAGGGCGTTGGGGTATTTGATGGTGTCTTCCGGTGAGATGGGCTCGGGCTTGAAAACCACCGTCTCCTCTGCGTGCGGATTCTTCTTTTTACAACCCATAAAGCAAATACCGGCCAGGAAAAGCATAAGGCAAAAGGGAAGAAAAGCACGGGTTAGGGCAGAGAGTTTGGGCATGTTGGGTTGGCAATAAGTTCTGTTTTCCGGGGCCGGGGGAGGAGAAAGCACCCATCTAAAAGCCTTTACCTTACGCTATCTTTCCAGGTTGGTTGACAGCTGAGCCTAAATAGTAAAATCATTTTTTGAGGAGGCAAACCTAACGGTTTAAAGGGCTGCACATGACCGCCTGTAAGAGCCTTGGATTGGCAAAGAGCCGGTAAAAGGCGAGCTGTTTCACCATCTGATGGGCGCTTGGCAACTGCAGAAATGCCTTGAAAGCGAATTCCTGTTCCTAGCCTGTTTTCCGCAATGAGCACCTAAAACAGGAAGTAGCAGACAAAGAAAAAAGCCGTTGCCGGAATTAAATCCAGCAACGGCTTTTAGGTACATGCGCCTGTTTAGAGGCTACTTTTTGAAAATCTCGGCGAAAAACTGTTTCATGGCTTCCCAGGAGCGGCGGTCGGCGGCGGCGTTGTAGGCAGCGCCTTTGCTGATGTCTGTGCCGGCCTCGGGGTTGGTAAAGGCGTGCACCGCCCCGCTGTAGGCGATGAACTGGTAGTCTACTTTGGCATCATTCATCTCCTTGAAGAAACCGTCCAGCTCGGCCTTGGGCACAAACGGGTCAATGGCGCCGTGCGCTACCAGGATTCTGGTTTTGATGTTGGCGGCATCGGCGGGGTTAGGCGTGCCCAGGCCACCGTGGAAACTCACCACCCCGGCTACATCGGCACCGCTGCGGGCCAGTTCCAGCACCGTAGTTCCCCCGAAGCAGTACCCAATAGCAGCCACTCTGGCGGCGTCTACGTTGGGTCGTTTCTTCAACTGGGCCAGGCCGGCATTTACCCGCTGGCGCAGGAGCGGAATGTTGTTCTTGTATTTACCGGCCTCGGCACCCATGGCCTCCGGAGTGGTAGGGCGCACGCCTTTGCCGTAGATATCGGCCGCGAAGGCCACGTAGCCCATTCTGGCCAGTTGGTCGCATCTTTTCTTGGTGTAGTCACTGAGGCCGTTCCACTCGTGCACCACCAGCACCGCCGGGAGTTTGCCTTTCTTGGTGGCATCATAAGCCAGGTAACCTTCCAGCGTGGTGGCGCCTTCTTTGTACTCTACCAGTTGCGTTTTAATCTGCTGGGCCTGGGTCGCAACCTGCGCGGTAAAGAAGAGCAGGAAAGCGAAAAGTAGTTTTTTCATCATGTTTTAGCGTTTTAGGTTCATCATTGGTATCCGGCTCAATATCCAAACCCGGATAAAAAGAAAAGCGGAACTGCCACTAAGGTAACAGTTCCGCTTTATATTGGCTGGGCGTAGAACCGCCCAATTTCTTAATTGTTCTGGAAACCCCGCTTACTTCTGAGAAACCAGTAAAACAGGTGCATTATTTCAGGGCCTAAATTCTAAAAACAGGCGCAAAGCAAAACCCTGGTTTGTGGGTTAGAACCGCAGGGAGGCATTCACACCTATGGCGCCGCTCTGCCAGTTAGGAGAGACCACCCAGTTCCGTTTCTGCAGTTGGTTTTTCACCTTAGTGAAGGTCCAGTAACTAACCTTTCCGGTCAGGTAGCCCAGGGCGGCGCCCGCCAGTACATCAGAAGCCCAGTGTTTGTTGTCATTGATGCGAGACAAGCCTACCAGCGTGGCTACCCCGTAGGCTACCTGAGGCACCCACTTGCTGTCTCGGTACACCGAGGCCAGGGCCGTTGCCGCCGCAAAGGCGTTGGACGTGTGTGATGACGGAAAGGAGGTGTTCTGTCCATTGCCATCGGCACCGTCAAACAGGTGGCTGTCATCTGTGTTGCTGGGCCGGTGCCGCTGGAAGCTTTTCTTCAGGAAACTGGTGGAAACAGCGCTCAGGTAAAAGCTCCCCAAACCCACTATGGCGGCTTCCCGCATTTTGGGCCGTTTGGCCAAGGCACCCAGCGCAAACATGGTGGCAAAAGTGGCGTGCAGCGGAAGGGAAGTGCCCATAGGCTCTACCAGGCTGGCGGCTTTGTCTGAAATGGAAGTGCGTTCCTTCTGTGAAATAACGCGAAGGGGGCGGTCATACCGGTTATAGGCGGTAATGAAAATCCCGGTCGCCAGCAACGCCGAGGAAGACTTCAGGAGCAGGCTTTTATGTTTTTTGGTCCAGGAAAGCTGGGGTGCCTTTTGAAGGAATTGGGTAGTGTCTGCAGGAGCTTGTAAAGATTCGGGTCCCAGGGAGGCGGCAAATACCGAAACCCTGGTCATGTAGAGAAGTGCTACAAGAAGGAGAAAGGGTCGCATAGAAACTTAAAATTCTGAATGTCAAAGGGTAGTGTTTGGTAGTGTTCTAGGAAGTGGAATTGGCTCTTTTTAGTTTCCCTGAATCTAAACTTTCGATGAAAACCGGGAAATCGGCTGCCAATGCGGGAAATCAGTTGGCAAAATAATCTGGTAAGGGCATGAGAAAAGGCAGCTTGTCTTTAGTAACGGATTGACTTTTAGTAAATTGTTGTAAAATAAGAAGCCCTTCCGGTGGGGGAAGGGCTTCTTATTTTCAAGGGAAAATACCAGGTGCGTCAGACGCGGACTTTAATTGTCGCCCTGCATTTTTTTCTGGATGGCCTGCTGCAGCTCCATCATGTGCGGCTCCACCTTAGACTGGCCAATCTGGGCGCTTTTCATAGTGATGATAGACTGTTTGGAGGCCAGCTTTTTGCCGGTGGGCGTTAGGTAGAAGGTGTTCATGTCTTTGAGCTCTTTCTCGGTGAACTCATTCATGTACAGTTGGATCAGATCGGCTTTAATGGCATCCCAGTTCATGTATTTGGAGAAGAAGGACCGTACTTCCACCTCGGCGGCTTTCATGGCCGGTACCTGTTCCATCTGCATGGTAAGCATCTGCTGAAGGTTGTCATCAATGGTCTTGGGGCTGCCCATGGTCAGGAGCAGGGTTTCTGCGGCTTTGTAATGGCTGCTCTGGGTCTGCGTCTGGGCTTGCGCCATGGCACTGCCTGCTGAAACCACTAGCAGCATGACCCACAGAGAGAATAACTTTTTCATTTTTTCAGGTTAATTTGTTCCATAAATACGTATAGCGGGGCACAATAGCCAGTTTTAGGGCTTATTTATTTTGGACAATCCTGGCGCAGGAACTGCTTGCCTTTGTCTGCGTACCACAGGAAACCAAGATTCCCAGATCTATCTTAAAGCCATCTATACACATGAAAATAACCAAGAGAGAAACTGCCTACCAGGGGCACTACCGCTTGCAAGTGTACACCGTGCAAGACAAAGGCAATGAGTTTGAGCGCGAGGTTTTCCAGACCGGTCAGGCGGCGGCGGCGCTGGTCTATGACACAGAAAAACAGAAATTCATCTTCGCCAAGCAGTTCAGGCCGGCCATTGAGCAGAACCTGGTAGAGGCCGTGGCGGGCATGCTGGACAGCGAAGACGAGAAGCCCGAAGACGCCATTACTCGCGAGATTGAGGAGGAGATTGGCTACGCCGTAGACAAACTCCAGAAAATCTATGAGTTCTATCCCTCTCCGGGGGCTTTCGCTGAGAAGATCTACCTTTTCTACGCCGAGGTAAGCAAGAAAACGGGCGAAGGCGGCGGCAAAGACGACGAGAACGAAAACATCAAAACCCTGGAACTGTCCGTTGACGAACTGGCCAAATACGCATTCATTGACGGCAAAACCCTGCTGGCCGTGGAGTGGGCCAAAGCCAATGTCCTGCCTGACTTACAGACAAAAAAGAAAGGAAAATAGGGAACCTCTTCTAATCTTCATGCGGGCCCATCAGAAGATAAAAGGCTCTTCCCCAAGATTCCGTTTCCGGCCTGTTTTGTAGAAATCAGCTCATAAACATAGGTGCGCCTTTCGTCTGCTCAGTCACGAGTGGGTGAAAGGCGCTTTCCTTTTAGCGGCTTAAAATAGCGGCTATTAATTAACTCTCCATGGTTCTGCCCGTAAACAGGGAAGAGCATTTTTAAATTTTGGATTGGTTAGCGAAAATGGCAAGAGTAAGGTTCTGCGGAAGTGGTTTTTGAGCCTCGTAGCAGCGCTACGAAGGCGATGAAAGCGCGAACGCAGGTTCTTGCTATGGCCTTTTGCAGCACCAAAGACAAAGTTTAAATATGCTCTGAATCAGTTTATTGTAATCACTTAAATTTGACCCAACTATGGAAGATCAAAATAAGAACCAGGGAACGCCCCATCAGGAGGGTTCTGGAAGCAATAACAGCCAGGACGGAAACCGTGGGGACGGTGTATTTGCGGATCATAACTACGGTACCAAAGCCGAAGGCGGCAACACCGCCAATTATGACGCAGATGGCGATTTCGTAGACTTCAACGGCAAAGAAGACGGCGGAACCCCGCATGTGGATATCAATGGCGGCGGAGACATCCAGGGTCGCCGGGGCGGAGGCTACGGTGAAAGAGAGCAGGAACTGGGCAAACACCCCACCGAGCACACACGGCCTATTCACGGTGCTGAAAGCGACAAAGACA
Source organism: Rufibacter roseolus (assembly GCF_017916365.1). Classification (GTDB taxonomy): domain Bacteria; phylum Bacteroidota; class Bacteroidia; order Cytophagales; family Hymenobacteraceae; genus Nibribacter; species Nibribacter roseolus. The sequence goes on along the minus strand of NZ_JAFMSU010000003.1, from coordinate 575,884 downwards.
CCGGCTACGGCACCCACGCCGGGGGCTTGAGCGATAGCCACAGCGGCTTTAAAGGCAACCACAACGGCAACGATGGAACCGGCGGCGGCCGCAGCAGCGGACATGCCGGCCACGGAGGCGACCCGGATGATGAGAAATACTCACCCAACAAAGGCGGCAAGGATCAGAACAATGATCCGGACGTAGCAGGCCGCGGTGCCAGAACAAACTAAGGAAAGCTATTTCTGAAAAACAGAAGGCCTGCCTCTTGAAAAGGGGCAGGCCTTCTGTTTTAGGGCTGTTTTCTGGAAATCAACCTTGAACCCACCCGGAGATGCTCAGACACCAAAGAAAAGTTTTCTTCCGTACAAGAGGTGTAAAATACTGACGGGCCGCGCAGATGTAGCCGCCAAAGTCAGTTACCCAAAGAAAGACCTACCTACATGAGCCTGACAGAATACAACCAGAAACGCCACTTCAACCAAACCCCCGAGCCCGAAGGTAAGGAAGCCAAGCGCAAAGGTGCCCTGTGCTTTGTCGTGCACCGGCACCAGGCCTCTAAACTCCACTATGATTTCAGGCTGGAGCTGGATGGTGTGCTCAAAAGCTGGGCCGTGCCCAAAGGCCCCTCACTTAACCCATCTGACAAACGCCTGGCCGTAGCCGTGGAAGACCACCCGGTGAGCTACGGCACCTTTGAGGGCGACATCCCCGAGGGGAACTACGGCGCCGGCCACGTGGACATCTGGGACCAGGGCACTTTCCACGCCGTGGGCACCTTGGACCGTGCTGAGGGCGAACAGCAGATGCTGCAGGAACTAGAGGCGGGCAGTCTGCACTTCGTGCTGGAAGGTCAGAAACTACGCGGTGAATTCAGCCTGGTCAAGATGAAAGGCCGCCAGGAAGACGCCTGGCTCTTGCTCAAAAAGAAGGACGAGGATGCCACCGATGCTCCCTATGATGCCGAGGATTTCGTAGACGAGCCCGCCACAAAATCGACCAAACCCGCTTCCGCTAAAACCAAAGAGAAGCCCAAAGCCTCGGCCAAAAAAGCTGAAAGCAAAACAGGTTCTGCGGAGATGCCCCATGACATCGTGCCAATGACGGCCAAACTGACCGACGGTCCATTTGATGACGAGAACTGGCTTTTTGAGGTGAAGTGGGACGGGTACCGCGCCGTGGCTGAGGTGGAGAACGGTAAGGTGCAGCTTTACTCGCGCAACGGGAAATCCTTTAAAGAGAAATACCGCCCTGTGGTGAAGGCCCTGGAAAGCCTGCCCCACCAAGCCGTTTTTGACGGGGAATTGGTAATTCTGGACCAAAACGGCAAAGCCGATTTCCAGGCATTGCAGAACTACCAGAACACTCCCTCAGAGCACCTCTACTACTACATCTTCGACCTCTTGTACCTGGATGGCCAGGACCTGCGCGACTTGCCCCTGATACAACGGAAGGAAAGACTTGAAGCGGTGCTTTCTAAAGCCAAGGACCCGCTCCGCTACAGTGAGCACCGGGTGGGCGACGGGACCAAGTTCTTCAAGGAGGCCCAGGAAAACGAATGGGAAGGCATCATGGCCAAAGCGGCCCAAAGCAAATACCTGGTGGGCAAGCGTTCGCAGGAGTGGCTCAAGATCAAAACCCACCTAAGGCAGGAAGCTATTATTGCGGGGTACACCGAGCCGCAGGGCAGCCGCGTGCACATTGGAGCGCTGGTGCTGGGCGTGTACGAGGGCAAAGAACTCAAATACGTGGGCCAGAGCGGTAGCGGGTTCAACAAAGAAAGCCTGCAGGAACTCATAGAAAAGCTGGAGCCGCTGAAGCAGGAGAAATCGCCGTTCCAAGAGAAAGTGCCCCTGAGCCGCAAGGTGACCTGGGTAAAGCCCGAACTGGTCTGCGAACTGGCCTTCGCGGAGTGGACCGCCGACGGGCAGATGCGCCAGGCTATCTTCAAGGGCCTGCGGGTAGACAAAAAAGCCAAAGATGTGGTGCACGAACAAACTGTCTCTGCCCCAGAAGCGCCTCAGAAAACCACTTCCCAGAAATCAACCAAAAAACCAAAAATGGCCTCTAAACAGGAAAAAGACGATGACACCCTGGTGCTGGAACTGGATGGCCAGCAGATTCCCATCTCGCACCCAGACAAACTGTACTGGCCCGAGGAGGGAATCACGAAAAGAGACCTGGTGATGTATTACCAGACCATGGCCGATGTGTTGTTGCCCTACCTCAAAGACCGGCCGGAGTCTCTGCTGCGGCACCCCAACGGTATCACCAAACCGGGCTTCTTCCAGAAAGACGCCGGTGACCACGCCCCTGATTGGCTGCAGACCACAACTATCAAAGCCGAATCCACGGGTAAAGACGTAGATTACCTGGTGTGTCAGAACAAAGCCGCTTTGGCATACCTGAACAACCTGGGCTGCATCCAACTTAACCCCTGGAATTCCCGCCTGCAGAACCTGGACACCCCTGATTACCTGGTGCTGGACCTGGACCCCGGCGAGAACACCTATGACGAAGTGGTGGAAACGGCGCTGGCCGCGAAGGGGATCCTGGATGAACTGGAGATACCCGTCTATGCCAAAACCTCCGGCGCCACCGGCATGCACTTGTATGTGCCTTTGGCCGCCAAGTGGCCCTTTGAACAGGTGAAAGAACTCGCGCATCTTTTGGCCCAGCGCCTGCATGACAAGCTTCCCAAACTAACCAGCCTGGAGCGCAGCCCCAAAGAACGCCGGAACCAGATCTACATTGATTTTCTGCAGAACGCCATCGCGCAGACCATCGCCGCGCCTTATTGTGTGCGACCCAGAGCCGGCGCCACCGTTTCCACGCCGCTTTTGTGGGAAGAAGTCAAAACCGGATTGCACCCTTCGCAGTTTACCATAAAGAATGTGCCTGACCGCGTCCAGAAACTGGGTGATCTCTTCAAGCCGGTGCTGGGCGCAGGCATTGACGTTGCCGCCTACCTTAAGAAACTGAAATAATAGACCTATGAAAGATTCAACCAAGACATCACTCTTACTGGCCGGAGCCGGCCTGGGCGCTTTGCTGGCCTTGCGCGCCCGCGCCCGCCGAAAAGCGGAATTCTCCTTTACAGACCGCACCGTGCTCATCACCGGCGGCAGCCGCGGGCTGGGTTTGGTGCTGGCTCGCATGTTCGCTGAGCAGGGCGCCAAAATAGCCATTTGTTCCCGTACCCGGCACCAACTGGATGCCGCCCGCGAGGAACTGGAAGCCGGCGGTGCCACCGTCCTCACCTTTGACTGCGACGTAAGTGACCAGCACCAGGTGAAAGCCATGATTCGGGAGATCACCGAGCGGCTGGGGCCGGTAGAGGTGCTCATCAACAACGCCGGCATCATTGCCGCCGGGCCGCTGGAGGAAATGACCGTGGAGGACTTCAAAGCCGCCATGGACATCCACTACTTTGGGTCGCTGTATACCATGCTGGAGGTGATTCCGGAGATGAAAGCCCGGGGCGAGGGCCGCATCGTGAACATCGCCTCAGTGGGCGGTAAGGTGAGCGTGCCACACCTGGTGCCGTACAGCGGCAGCAAGTTCGCGCTGGTGGGCATGTCTGAAGGGTTTCGGTCTGAGCTCATCAAAGACGGTATCTACGTCACCACCATTAACCCGGGGCTTATGCGTACCGGCAGCGCCCGCAACGCCTTCGTCAAAGGCCAGAACGAGAAAGAGTACACCGCTTTCGCGCTTATGGATGCCAATCCTTTGATTTCCCTGGCCGCTGATAAAGCCGCCCGCGATATCATCAATGCCTGCCGGTACGGGAAATCCGAGGTTACCCTGGGGCTCAACGCCAAATTCATCAGTATGCTGCACGGGCTTTTCCCCGGCACCACTTCAGATCTGATGGGCTTGGTGAACATGTTTTTGCCGGGGCCTGGCGGCGTAGGGCAGGAGGCGGTGCGCGGCTACGAAAGCGAAACCGAACTCACGCAATCTCCCCTGAATGCCCCCAACCAGGAAGCGGCCCGCGAAAACAACGAACTGTAAGCAGAGCCAGCGCTGCCTGAAATATGGCTGCTTCGTTATAAGCCCTGGTACCTGATTCAGGATTGTAACCCTTTGCCTTTCATGATTTTCAATAGTAACAAGCCTTCGTTTTTTCGTACACCTAAGCTTAAAAACCAAAAGATAAAACTATGAGTGATACCACAGTAACCAAAATAGACGGCGCCTACTCGCCAAAAGGAGAGGACGGCGAGAAATACCTGGCCTCGGGCAAAACGGTGTCCATGCGCCTCTGGGAGAAAGAACAGCCCGGAGACTCCAAACCTGAGGTGCGCCGCGAGTACGAAACCGTAGGCTACGTGATCTCGGGCCGCGCCGAGCTGCACACCGAGGGCCAGGTGGTTTTGCTGGAACCGGGCAACTCCTACGTGGTACCCAAAGGCGCCTCGCACACCTACAAAATTCTGGAGGAATTCACGGCCGTGGAGGCTACCTCGCCCCCGGCGCAGGTAAAAGGCCGCGACGAAGGCTGACAGATCAGCGGCAGGCTTTCTGACCTGAAGAAAGCCTGCCGCTGATCATGTTGGCTTTAAAGTTGTAGATAATTTCCTGGCTGATTTTAGTGTGTTTTATGGTAAACTTAGAACATGTGCGGGTACTTGGTGTTTATGAGGTGAGGCGGCTTACACCTTAGTCGTGAAAATGGATAGAGAAGAGCAGAAGAACTTTTTGGAGAGCATAGGAAGGCTTGATTTTGAGCAGGCGCGTATCAAGCACGTTCTGTTCAAATCAAAGCTGAGGGCTTTGCTGTACGGCGCAGACATTGACACCGAGCCGGTGATCTCTACCACTGGCTGTTCGCTGGGCAAATGGATTTACGACGTAGCCATGCCCCGCATTGGTCATCTGCCGGAGGTGAGGGAACTGGAAAGGGTACACAATGAAATGCACGTGATAGCCCGGCGCCTTTGGCAGCTCTACCAGCGAGGGCAGCAAGACCAGGCCCTCAAAGAACTGTCTCAGATTGATGATACCGCCCAACGGCTCCTGCACCTGTTAGAAGTCATTGAGCGCAAAACCGTTGTCTGATTTACCTGCTTGGTTCTGTGTACAGGACCCCAAAAAGCAGTTCAGCTTCCTGCCTAAAAGAACCTTTTGCCTCCGCTTTAGTACAAGAAGACAGGCCCATTGTAGAAAATGGGCTGCCATGTTTCACTTAAGCTTAAGAATATGCCAGATAAATCAAATAACCCTGCCAACTCAGAGGAAACCAACAACTCTGCGAACAGAATGGAGCAAGGCAAACAGTCAGAGCACCAGCGCCAGGATATCAGTGACCATGACAGCTACAGACGTAATGTCACTGGTTATGATGCCTCTAAGCAGGACGAGAACTTCTCTGGTACGGAGAAAGCCGGCGGTGGTAACACCATTGACGAGCGCGACACCAACGACGGCGATTCTAACCAGGAAAACAACTATTAATTTGATGAAAAAAGCCCTTGAGAATGACGCTCAAGGGCTTTTTTGCGCACGCCAAGGAACTAAAAAAATATTTTTAACACCCCTCTTCCATAGGTGGGTTTAACGGCTGTTTTTCTAAAATTGGCAGAGAACTTGCTATTAGGTGAGTACGCAATGATTTGACAGCTTTGGCGTTGAATCAAATAGCGTGTTCTTCTGTTATAAAACTACATGGAAAAGCATATGAAAAAGGTTCTTTTATCAGTACTTACCGGTCTGTTTCTGACCGGTGCATCGGTGGCGACACCGGCTGTGGCTGAAACAAAGGGAGGAGCTGCAACCGCATATGCAGCACCTGCCGCGGTAGGGGCCAGAGATATCATCACTGAGATTATTGACGTGGTAGGGCTGAAACCTCGGTTTGAGGTACGCGCTGCCAACGTTCCAAATGCAGCTGCCGTGATCATGAACGGCAAACGCTATATTCTCTACAATGAGAACTTCGTGAGCACGCTGAACAATGCGCTTAGAACAGACTGGGCGGGGGTTAGTATCCTGGCCCACGAGATTGGGCACCACCTCAACGGGCACACCCTTACACAAGGCGGCAGTAACAAACAAGATGAATTGGAGGCCGATGAGTTCTCCGGGTTTGTGCTCCGGAAAATGGGTGCCAGCTTAAGCGAGGCCCAGGCTGCCATCAAAGCCTTAGCCGACGAAGAAGATAATTACACGCACCCGGGCAAAAGCTCCCGCCTTACTGCCATCAGCAGAGGCTGGCGGAACGCCCAGGAGCAGATCCTGGCCAGCGCTAAGGCCGGTACGCCAAACCGCACAGTGACCGGCGTAAGCCGCCCTATCATGTCTGAGTCTACCGTAGCTGCCAATACCACCAGCAGACGTCCTGCCACCAGCACCAGAAGAGGTTCTGAGCAGATCCTGCGCCAGGTGAAATTACAGAGCGCCCCACAGGAGCGCCTGTACGTAACTACTTCCTATAACCTGGTACGGGAAACCGAAGACGGCCTGGAAGTGATTGGCAAGCTGCAGAAAACCAAAAGCAGCAAGTTTCCTTACGTGCTAGAGAGCCGCTACTTCTCTTACCTGTTCGTGAGCACAGACGGATTGCTCCTGAACGAATCTGGTCAGCGGGTAGGGGTCTTAACCACCACCTAAGCCACTTCAAAGTATAAATCCCAAAGCGCCGCTTTCTGCAAAGAAAGCGGCGCTTTTGTTTTCAGCCTATTAAGTGTTTTTGGCCCGATTTTCTTAAATCAGTCTTGAAATGTAATTAACTTATAATACTATCATCTTTAGCTTCAGGGAGTAGGGGTGGATTCCCCCCTCCTTTAAATTCTCTGGTTCAAGTTTTCAACTTGGACCTACCATGGGCTGAAGTTTGCAACTTCAGTGAGGCGACAGTCTCAGAAAAGACTACATTGAGTTAGTTGCTTCTACTTCTGTTAGCTAGTACAGGACGGTAATACAAACCATTAAGCCCTTGCATTTCGATTTGTCCCCTGACAGACCGAAATGCAAACCTTAAACAGGTCGGCCATTGGGTTGGCCTGTCAGGGGACAGACCAAGGGGAGGCAGCGTGGAGTTAAGGTCACAGCATCAGCAACTTCCAGACATTTTAGGTCCAAGTTGAAAACTTAAACCAGAATTTTTTGGGGGATGAATATTCTCTGGGGAGGTAATAAGGGATGGTTCACTATTACCAACTTCAACGCACCCACCATTTCCACAACCCACTTTCCACCTACAGAAGCTTCCTTCCGTTTACAGGCTGTTTTTCTTAATACAAGCCCAAAGCATTCCCGCAAGTGCAGGATTCCGATTTTTGCCGTACCTTTTGGACATGAACCGTTCTAAGTCTCTCCCAGCCCTTTTGGTGGCTTCCTTCAGCGTTTTTACGCTTAGTTTCACTTCTTGCGCTCAGGACGTAATTCAGCAGCCTGCCCATAGCCAGGCCCTGAAAGACGTTCAGATCCTCGCCGCCGATTCTTTGGGCGGAAGGCTGCCCAATACGCCAGGCCACGCAAAAGCGCAGCAATACCTGGTGCAGCGGTTCCAGAGCACCGGGTTGAAGCCAGTGGGGAACCAGTACCAGCACACTTTCAATTTTACGCCGCGCAACGCCACAAGTGAGGTGCAGGGCGTGAACCTGGTGGGTATGATCCCGGGTAAATCAGACAAGGTGATTGTGATCTCCGCGCATTATGACCACGTGGGCACCCGCAACGGCAAAGTCTTCAACGGCGCCGATGATGACGCCTCCGGCATTGGCGCTATCCTGGCCATCGCCTTTCATTTTCAGAAACAGAAGCCGCAGCACACGCTGGTGTTTGTGGCCTTTGATGCCGAGGAACAAGGCTTGCGGGGTTCCAAAGCCTTTGTAGCCAACCTGCCTTTCGCCAAGGAACGTATTCTGCTGGACGTGAACCTGGACATGGTGAGCATCTCAGAGAAGAACGAATTATATGCCTCCGGGGCGTACCATTATCCCACTTTTAAGCCGCTCATAGAAAAGGTAAAAGTGCCTGAAGGACTGAACCTGCGCTTCGGCCACGACCGTCCGGAGCAAGGCCATGATGACTGGACTCAGCAGTCTGACCACGGCAGTTTCCATAATGCCAAAATCCCTTTTATCTACTTCGGGGTGGAGGACCATCCGCATTACCACCAGGAAACCGATGAGTTCAGAAACATTCACCAGGCTTTCTACCTCAAAGCGGTGGAAACCATTCTGCGCACGGTGCAGGTTTTGGATAAAGAACTGCCTAGCTAGAAGTTAGCCTTTAACCACCAGTTTATATATCAAAATCCCTTTTTGCCTCATTTCATGAAAATGAGGCAAAAAGGGATTTTTTATGTGGTATCTACTATCCTGCTCCGCTTCCTTTAGAGGGCTTTTTATGGCATAATATGTGCTAAACATGCTCCAAAGTCTATATTTGCACTTATTCAAGAAGTAAAACCCTATAAAATATAAACCGTTTAAGACCTAGTGCCTAAATTGATGTTTAACCAACAACGCAAGCATGGTCAAAAACCAAACATATGGACTTCTACTTTTAATTCTTCTGCCCTTTTTGAAAGAAATTTCAGGGTCAACTACGCCGGCACCCGCTATGCCGGCCATAAATCACCCGGTAGTCATCAAGTCTCCACCCAAGCTACCAGCCTCTGAGGATGCGGTGCACATCAACGTGGATGCTTCTGTCTACTTTCCAGAAGAAGCGCAGACCGACGAAGATCCCTTTGTCACCGCCGATGGCTCCCTCATCAACGAGCAAAATCCCCGGCAACACCGTTGGCTGGCTTTGTCCAGAAACCTGCTGTCCCGTTGGGGCGGCCAAATAGAGTACGGCGATTCAGTGCGTGTGGAAGGTATTTCGCCACAGCTGGATGGCATCTATGTGGTTCGCGACGCCATGCACCGCCGCATCAAAAACCGGGTAGATATTCTGGTTGGCCCCAATGACAAAATCATGGGTTACTGGGAAGATGTGAAACTCATCAAATTATAGGAAACTTCTTTGTAGAACAGGGAAGGCCTCGTCTTTTATAAGGCGGGGCTTTCTTGTTTTAAGCATTTGTCTGGTTTTTAAGTAAAAAATTTGTTGTTGATAATCAGAATGTTGTGAAAATGAATGCTTGTGTTTTGCTCCTTGCTGAGTGGGGGTAAAGCGTTTTTGGCACGGTTTTTCCATTTAGGCAGATACAAGCCCGGGACCGGTTGAAGATTTGAAAATACAAGCGACATGAAAAAGACATTACTAATAGCGGTGGTTCTGCTGGCAGGACTTCTGAATAAAAGCTTCGCCCAGGATGGCGGCGGGGTGAGAATAGGGATCAAAGGTGGATACAGCGTAGCCGGTTGGCAAGGCGAAACCGTGAAGAGTTTTGGCGAGATGCTGGAGTATACAGACGGTAACGTGCAGACCAGAATGCGGCAGGGTTTCCACGCAGGGGCTTTCCTGAGCATTCCGCTTTCTAACGGGTTTGAGTTTGAGCCCGGCGTGCAGTACTCACAGAAAGGAATGGTGCTGGAAGGAAGAGTACCCGGCGATGCGGCCCAGTTTGCCAACGCCAAAGTCACCTTAACTAATAAAGCGGAATACATTGATGTGCCCTTGCTGGCCAAAGTGTACCTGGGCAGTGGTTTCAACCTGTTTGCCGGCCCGCAGGTGTCTTTCCTGCTCTCCAACAAAGTGAACGTGAACGCCGGGGCCTTTGGGTTCTCTGCTTACAACAATGATTTTGAGTGGCAGAACAGCCAGCGTAAAGTGGATGTGGGCATGTCGGCGGGAGCCGGGTACCAGTTCCAGAATGGATTCAACGTGGGCGGTAGCTATGACATGGGCTTCACCACCATTGACCAAGGGGCAGATTACAAGTCCTACAACCACGGGTTCAAAGCCTCGGTTGGTTTCAGGTTCTAAAGATTTTTAAGTTTAGTGAATGTGTTATAGGATGAGGAAAAACGGCGGACATTGTCCGCCGTTTTTTTTTGTGTGGTTGCTTAGCGTGACTGATTTGCCTTGCTGGTTCTGGCAGAAGTCTGCCCGTCTGATCCCAGTTTGCCTTTGGCAAGGTTGGTTACGCCGGCAATAAGACGGTCGGTAGGTATTCTTTTGGTGATAAGGCCGTAGATAAGCGCGGCTCCGGCGGCACCGGCGGCCACGTACAAGGCGGTTCTCCAAGTTTTGTTTGGAGTAGAAGTAACCGCGGTAGCGGCAGTAAGGCCGGTAGGTGCCTCTTCTTCGTATCCGGCTGCTTCCCAAAGCTGGTGCAGGTAAGAAAGAACATCGGTAGAGGCTTCACGCTGGCGCAGGATAATGCCGCGAACTTCGGCTGGCAACTCATGGTCCAGGGCATCGCGGTAGGCTTTCTGGGCCCACTCTTCCCCGTAAATGCAGGAGCCCAGAATGGCTTCCTCGCTGCTGCCGGTAATGGTGGCTTTGAAATCCATCCATTGGCGGTAGAGTTTTCCTTTGGCTGTGGTATCACGCTCGGGGCTGCCGCCGTGTTGCTGGATTACTTGGTTCAGTTCATTGGCGAACGCTAGGCGCTGCTGTGAAAAACGGCGGTACGCGTCCTGGCGGAGCGTATCAGTGCTTTCCTTGGCGGCACGCTCGTAGCCTTCCAGGCCATCATGGACAAATTCGTTTAGTTCAGACAGAACCTCCACGACATTTTGTTTCTTGTTAGTTGACATACGTTCGGTTATGGTTTATGAACTTTTATGAACGTGAACTACCGTGTCAGGTTTAGGAAAAATACGCAGTATGCTATATTGTTGGAACACAAGGGCCCCTGACGGCTTTAGAGCCGTTTAACAGAAAACAGGCGTAAAACGCCTTAGGCTGAAGAAATACGGGCGAGGTCCGCCCATGGAGTGATTATTCGCAGGCCACGAAGAACTGCAGCATGCCAGTGCGGCCGCTGGCCAGCAGTTTCTCTTTGTCTTTCTCAGAAAGGCGCTTCACTTTGGGCCCGAAACCAGCCGTACTCACCGAGACGGTTCGGTCCCAGTCGGCCGGGGTAAGGGCATGGCGGTTCAGGTTCTCCAGGACCATGCGGTAGAAGGCGTTCATGTAAGAGGGCAGGTCCACAATCTGGTGCGGCGCCAATCCCTTTCGTTCCGCGTCAAAGGCAATCTGGTCATCATGGTCCAGCCTGATACCCAGCGTCTCGGGGTTGATGAAGCGTTTTTCCTGCGGCCCGGCAGTTGTTCTTCCGCCGGAGAAATACCGCTGGTCATCAAAAACCATGATAGGAAAGTTGGCCAGCAATCCGCCGTCTACCATCACCCAAGTTTCCGCGTTGGGCAGCGGCTTGGGGTGCACGCCACCCTTTGGGTCCATGAATACCGCCTGGAAGAACAAAGGCACGCTCATGGAGATCCGTACGGCGTCTTTCACACGCATCTGGGGGTATGTCTCGTGGCTGAACACCTCTGCGCGCTGCTCTGACAGGTTGGTGCCCGTGATGTACAAATCCCGGAAGCCGTTTTTTCCCGCCAGGGCGTGCAGCTCCGCGAAGGTCAGATCAGGGTTTCCGCTTTTCTTGTCTATGAGCGAAGCCAGCCACTGCGTGAACTTCTCGCCCCGGTACCAACCATAGTTTTTGGCCATGCGGTTGAATCCACCCAGGAACAAGAAACGCCCATCGGTGAATTGCTGCAAAGGCGTCTGGAAAGTAATCTCGGTGATTTCCTGCGGTGAGTAGCCCATGGCCAGCAAGCAAGCCTGAATGGCTCCCGCCGAGGTGCCTGCCACCCGTTCAATGGGTTGCAGTAAGCCGCGTTTCTCTAGTTCCATCAATGCCCCGCCATACGCAATACCCCTGATGCCGCCGCCTTCCAGGGCCAGGTTCCGGTACACTGGTTTGGAGACCGTATCCTGCGCCCGCAACCCTGTGGGCAAGAAGAGTACCGCCGCCAGCAGGCAAAAGCAGAAAAGTTGTTTCAAGGCTGATTTCCGGAAAACAGGGCTAAAAGAGGAGGGCATATTAGTCTATCTCAAATTGCATGGGCAGGTTGAACGGCAATTGGCGGCGTTTGCTCCGGCCGTTCAGGTCGGTGAGGAAGGTGTTGATCTGGTCCTGGTACTCCAGGTGGTAATCTTCGTGGAGGTGTTTCAGGATGAGCGACATGGAGCGTTGCACCAACCGGGCCGTGGACACATAGAAGCCTTTGTAGATGCTATCAAACTGACCGGTGAAGTTATCAAAGATCTGCCCTAGCAGGTACAGGTGCAGTTCCACTTCGCCTTTACGGTCTTTGGTGACCCGGTAGTACCGGGCAATCTCCTGAGAGCACTTCTTAAGGGCACGGTTCAGGGCTTTGCTCAGGCTTCGGCCATTAGCCGTGAACAAAATGTCATGGATGGTCTCGGTGCTGCGCTCGTAGAGGGTTTCCAGGGTAACATCGTCCAGCAACTCAAAGGCCAGAGTATCATATGCCTCAGCGTCTTTGCGCACCAGCCGCAGAATAAGGGCTTCCTTCTCTTTCTCACTTAATTTTTTCAACGCCTGCTTGAAGTCAGCGGAGGGTACGGGCATGCTTTGTTAATTAGGAATGAAGAATTGGGAATTAGGAATTGAAGCCGTTAAGAGTGCATGAGGCTCAATTCTTTAGCAAAAGTACGGCTTTGTTAGCAATTGCGCCACAAGGACCTGGGTCTGTGCTGATATTCTCTTTTCACCTCGATTCTGGTGCTTATTGAGGCTGGTGGCCGGGTGATATGACGCCTCGCTGGATGGTGCGGAAGTAACTCACCTTTCTTTAAAATCCGTAATTTGGCCCGCAAACACATGCAAGAGTTCATGAACCATACAGATAGATTAGCCGGCATCCGGCAGCAGATGCAGGCGCAGGGGGTGAGTGCCTACATCATTCCATCGGCAGATCCGCACATCAGCGAGTACGTGCCAGACCGTTACAAGTGCATTGCCTTTGCCTCGGGCTTCACCGGCTCGGCGGGTACTTTGGTGATTACCCAGGATTTCGCCGGCCTCTGGACCGATGCCCGTTACTTTGAGCAGGCCCAGGAGCAGTTGGCAGGCTCCGGCTTTGAGCTGGTGAAACTGAAAGTGCAGCACGCGCCGGAGTACATCCAGTGGCTCGCCACTAAACTGCAGAGCGGCGAAACCGTGGCCTTTGACGGCCGGCTTATGTCCCTGACCCTGGCTCAGCTTCTGGAGCAGCAACTGAAACGCCGCGGCATTCAACTGGCCAGCGACCGTGATTACCTGGAAGCAGTCTGGGAGAACCGCCCAGCCCTGCCTACCGCTCCAGCGTTCCTGCTGGATGAGCAGATCACCGGGAAACCCCTGGAAGACAAACTGCGGGAGCTTCGCGCGGCCTTGCAGGAAGCCGGAACAGCGTATCACCTCATCTCCTCGCTGGATGATATTGCCTGGCTCTTCAACGTGCGAGGCAGCGATGTGAAATGCAATCCGGTGGTGTTGAGCTTCGCGCTGATCAGCCAGGACCAGGCCGTGTTGTTCATTGAGGAAGCCAAACTGAGCCCGGAAGAAAAAGCCCGTCTGGCGCTTGCCGACGTGACCCTTCAACCCTATGAGGCGGTGGGCCAGGCCTTGAACCAGTTGCCCGCTGAGGATTCTATTTACCTAGACCCTAAACGCACCTGCCAAGCTTTGTTTGAGCAATTGCCCGCCCAGATCAGCGTGTTCCAGGAAACCAATCCCACCACGGTATTCAAGGCGATCAAGAACCAGGCGGAGGTGACGCACACCCGCACTACCATGGTAAAAGACGGCGTGGCCCTTACCCGGTTTTTCATGTGGTTAGAGGAAAACATCACGAAAACGGAAGTCACCGAGATCTCTGCCGCCGAGAAATTGAGAGAGTTCCGGGCCGGGCAGGAGGGCTTTGTAGGCGAAAGCTTTAACACCATTGCCGGCTACCGTGAGCACGGCGCCTTGCCGCACTACAAAGCCACGCCAGAGAGCGACGCCGTGCTGAAACCCGAGGGCCTATTCCTGCTGGACTCCGGCGGACAGTACCAGACCGGCACTACCGATATCACCCGCGTGATCTCCCTGGGGAACCTCACCCAGGAAGAGAAAACCGATTACACGCTGGTCCTGAAAGGAACCATTGATGGCTCTACCGCCCGGTTCCCCAAGGGCACCCGCGGCTACCAGATAGACGCCATCACCCGCAAACCGCTCTGGGACCATGCCCGCAACTACGGACACGGCACCGGCCATGGCGTAGGCTTCTTCCTGAACGTGCATGAGGGGCCCCATACCTTCAATCCCACGCCATTACCCGTGGACATTGAACTGGGCATGATCACCTCGGTGGAGCCTGGCATCTACCGTCCCGGCCGCTACGGCATCCGGATAGAGAACCTGGTGCTCACCGTGGTTGGTGAAACCAATGAGTTCGGGGAGTTCTATACCTTTGAGACGCTCACCCAATTCCTGATTGACACTGCCCCGGTGAACAAAGACCTGCTGGAGGCGCACCACATCCAATGGCTGAACAACTATAACCAGGGAGTGGTGGAGAAACTAGGACCGCATTTGACCCCGGAAGAATTAGCCTGGCTTACAGAAAAAGCGAAGGCGATTTAATCTCAACTTCAGTATACAATTAACCCAAAGAGGCTTCCACTTATCATAAAAGTGGAAGCCTCTTTGGGTTAATGTAAGTATGATGGAGGCTTTTGCCTTCTTTTGTAAAAATGGCCCTAAAACGAAGGGAAGGACCCAGACTCAGGCAACCAGCACCAACGTACCTGCAATGATGAGCCCGGCGCCAATGGCGGTTTTAAGGGTCAGGGTTTCGCCCAGGAAAAGGACGGAGAGCAGAATAGCGATGGCCACGCTGGCTTTGTCTACGGGAGCTACCTGCGAGACCTTACCCAATTGCAGTGCCTTAAAATAAAAGATCCAGGAAAGACCGGTGGCTACGCCAGATAAAAGCAGAAAGGTCCAGTTAGTTCTGGAAAGGGTAGTAACGGTGCCAAGGCTTCCTTTCACCAGGACAATGGACCAGGCTAATACCAGAATGACCACCGTCCTGATGGCCGTAGCCAGGTCTAAATCCATGCTTTTGATGCCTACTTTAGCGAAAATGGCCGTTAACGCCGCAAAAACAGCCGAGAGAAGCGCATACATCCACCACATATTCTACCAGGTTTGGTTCAGTAACTATACGGAAAGCGGTGAGGTCTGAGACGCGAGGGGTTAAACAAGCGAGGCCGCTCCAACAATTGGAGCGGCCTCGCTTTGGTGTTTTTCACCTGATTCTGCTAAATCGTGCCTCAAACAAGATTACTTAGCCATGTACTGGTCGCGTATGGACTTGAACTCAGAACCGGCTTTCCACTGCGGCCACTGGTTGGAGAAGGCCAGGCGCTTGCCCACCTGGTACAGCAACTGCAAATCGGCGGCGGCACCATCCGTCTTGAAAGCGGCGTTCACCTCGTCATTGGGTTTGTGGTAGACGTTGGCCGTGAAGTTGTCCAGGAGCTTTTTGCCCTCGGCTTTACCCAGTTGCACGTGGTCAATGCCCATGCCGGTGAACAACGCCGGAATACCCATTTTCGCGAAGTTGAAGTGGTCAGAGCGATAGTACAGGCCAGCCTCGGGGTTCGGGTCACGCGCAATGTAGCGGCCTTCTTTCTGCGCTTCCTCAGAAAGGATTTCCTCCAACTCAGACTGTCCTATGCCAATGAGCACGATGTCTTTGGTGGTGCCGTAGGGGTTGAGCATGTCCATGTTGAGGTTGGTCACGGTTTTCTCCTTGGGGAAGGTGGGGTTCTCGGCGTAGAACTGTGAACCCAGCAGACCTTGCTCCTCGGCAGTCACCGAAAGAAACACCACGGTTCTATCTGGTTTCTGACCTTGCGCCTGGAACGCCTTGGCTACGGCCAGCAACCCGGCAGTGCCGCTGGCGTTATCGGCGGCGCCGTTGTAGATGCTGTCGTTCTGCTCGTTTTTCTTCCCGATGCCCAGGTGATCCCAGTGCGCCGAGTACACAATCGCTTCCTCGGGCCGTTTGCTGCCGCTGATCTTCGCGATGAAGTTGTAAGATTTGTCATACCGCACTTTGGCTTTCAGGGAAGTGCTCATGGTAAGGCCCAGTGCGTTTCCTTTGAAGCCAGGTTTGGCGGCCCGCTGCAGTTCTGCCTGGAAGTTCTTGCCGGCCGCGGCGAACAGTTTCTCAGCCACGGGCGTGGTAATCCAGCCTTCCATGGCGCAGCGGTACGAGTCCTTGCCTTTAGGATCGAGGTAGAACTTAGAGGTGTTCCAGTTGTTCTGCACCACTTTGAAGCCGTAGCCGGCGGGCTCGGTGGCGTGCACAATGAGGCAGCCTTTGGCTCCCTGGCGGGCGGCTTCCTCCAGTTTGTAGGTCCAGCGGCCATAATACGTCATGGTGCGGCCTTTGAAGAAGGTGGTGTCAGAAGAGTAGAACCCCGGATCACTCACCAGCACCACCACTACTTTGTCTTTCACGTTAAGCCCGGCGTAGTCGTTCCAATTATATTCCGGCGCCACAATCCCGAAACCGGCAAACACCAGCTCGCTGTCTTTGATGGAAACATTTTCCTCGGTGCGTCTGGCCCAGATCACGTACTCATCCAGCCCTTTCAACGTCATGGACTTTTTGCCTTTCACGGTCATGGTCTGGGCAGGGGAGGAGGTGATTTCCACCATGGGCACTTCCTGCAGGTAGCTGTTACCATTACCTGGTTCCAAGCCCAGCGCCTTGGCTTCCCCCTCCAGGTAAGCGAGGGTTTTCTTCTCGCCGTTGGAGAACGGTTTGCGGCCCTCCATGGCATTAGACGCCAGCGCAGTCACATAGGTACGATAGCTGTCTTCCGTCACCCGCACTTCACGCACAACCGATGCCTCCGTTGTAGCGGAAGTAGTATTGTTGACAGCAGCCGTATTCTGAGGACTGGTGGATTGGCAAGCGGAGAAAAGACCTAAACTGAGCGG
The DNA here is from genome assembly GCF_017916365.1 of Rufibacter roseolus. GTDB lineage: Bacteria > Bacteroidota > Bacteroidia > Cytophagales > Hymenobacteraceae > Nibribacter > Nibribacter roseolus. The sequence goes on along the minus strand of NZ_JAFMSU010000003.1, from coordinate 558,978 downwards.
AATAGCCCCAAAATGAAATCGTTGAAGCATGTAAAGAGTTGTTGTTTGGGTGTTTAATGTATAACGGTTTGACGCAGTACCTTTAGATAAAGCTAACGAATGGCTTACACCTGAAATGAAGCTGGGTGTAAGAAAGGAGTATTTCTTCAACAGCTATTTTAACTCAAATACCACTTTCACGGTTATAGCCACAGAAACATTCTGCGAAATATCTATTAAAGAAGCCTCTGCTGGAGCCGATGCAGTTACGCCATCACCCAGGTAATTACTGAAAGTAGGGTCTGATTCATCGGCTTCGGCAACCTTTACAATTCGCTTCACCTTTCTGTCAGCGGCGGATGCAAGAATATCTGCTTTCTCTTTTGCTACGGCTACGGCTTTGGCTAGTACTTCTTTTTTCATAGCTTCCTCCTTGGATGAAGAGAAACTGCTGTTAAAGTTGTTAACTCCTGCCCTGATTAAATTTTCCTGGATGCTGGGGTAATCTTTGATGGAGTCAATGGTAAAAGTGACTTCTTGCATTCCCTCAAAAATCAAAACCTCGTTTCCATTTGCTGGACCGTAAACAGAGGGGTGTCTTACTACTGAGAAAAGAGTATACTTTACTTTTTGAGCGGGCACATGAAAGTCGTTCAGTATCTTGAACACTTTTGCTTCTAACAATTTATGTTGTTCATACACCTTGTCCAGGCTAAAAGTATCTATGGTGGAAAGGTTGATATGAAAAGTAACCCGGTCTGCAGGGGCTTCCACGGAGGCTGCACCAAGCACTACGATTCGGTTCTCAGGTGAAATAATTTGAGTGTACCCAGCTGTAGACAGCAGAAGAAAGAAGGCGATTAGAAGTTTTTTCATAGAGGCGGTAAGCGTAGTGCTTTCAAAGATAGACATTGCCGGGTTAACAGAAAGGGCGCCTCTGTGATGGAGGCGCCCTTTCTGATTCTGGCCTGTTTTCTGCAAAACAAGTGATAATCGTTCTTACTTCAGATGCTCGTCAAAGTACTCAGTCACCTTCTTGTAGAGGTGCACGCGGTCTTTGCCGCCCACGTTGTGCGGGTGGCCAGGGTACACAAAGTAATCCAGCAGCACGCCTTCGTCCACGGCTTTTTTCAGGAAGGATTGGCTGTGTTGCCATACCACCACATCGTCAACGGTGCCGTGAATCATGAGCAGTTTGCCTTTGAGGTTCTTCACCTGGTTGAGGAGGTTGGCCTGCTCAAAGCCCTGTGGGTTTTCCTGGGGCGTGTCCATGTAGCGCTCGGTGTACATGACCTCGTAGAGGCGCCAGTCAATCACGGGGCCGCCGGCCACGCCCACTTTGAAGACACCGGGTTTCTTTAGCATGAGCGAGGTGGTCATGAAACCGCCGTAGCTCCAGCCGTGCACGCCCAAGCGATTGGCATCTACATAGGGCAGGCCCTTGAGGTAAGCCACACCTTGCATCTGGTCGCTCACCTCGGGTACGCCTACCTGCCGGAAGATGGCCTGCTCAAAGGCGCGGCCCCTGTCGGCGGAGCCGCGGTTGTCCAGGGTGAACACGATGTAGCCTTTCTGGGCCATGAGCTGCATCCAGAGGTTGGAACCGCCCAGCCAGCCGTTGGTGATCATCTGCGCGTGCGGACCGCCGTACACGTAGACCACCACCGGGTATTTTTTCTTCTCATCGAAGTTGGGTGGCGTGATCATGCGGCAGAACAGATCGGTGGTGCCGTCCTCGGCTTTGATGGGGAAAACGGTGGTCTCGCCCAGTGCGTAACCTTCCAACGGGTTAGGGGCTACCAGCAGCGTTTTGGTGATTTTGCCGGCATCGGTGTCCAGAATGCGGATGGTGCGCGGCGTGGCCGGGCTGCTGTAGTTGTCAATGAAGAACTGGCCGGTTGGGCTGAAGGTGATGTTGTGCACGCCGCTGCCCTGGGTGAGTCTGCCGGTGCGGCCGGTGCTGAGCTCGGCGGCGTAGAAATGGCGCTCCAGCGGGCTCTCGGCGGTGGAGGTGTAGTACGCTTCGCGGCCGTTTTTATCAAAACCCACCAAATCCGTGACTACCCAGTCGCCTTTGGTCAGTTGCCGGATGAGCTTGCCGTTGGTGCTGTACAGGTACAGGTGGTCAAAGCCGTCGCGCTCGCTGATCCAGACAAACTGATCTGGGTGGTTGGGCACGAAGTACATGGGGTGCTCTGGCTCAACCCATTTCTCGTTCTGCTCCTCAAACAAGGTTTTTACAAAAGCCCCGGTGGCGGCATCGTACTGGTTCAGCCACATGTGGTTCTGGGCGCGGTTCACCACTGCCAGGTAGATGGATTTCTCGTCTGGGCTCCAGGTCAGGTTGGTGAGGTACTGCTCGGCGGGCTCGCCGGTCTTCAGGAAAACCGTCTTGCCAGAGGCCACGTTGTACACGCCCACCGTCACGTGGTGGCTCTTGCCACCAGCCATGGGGTATTTGATGTTGTTCAGTTTGGCCGGCACGGCGCTGATGTCTACCAGCGGATAATCAGTGACCATAGTCTGGTCCATGCGGTAGAAGGCCAGGCTGTTGCCGCTGGGGCTCCAGAACGTTCCTTTACTAATCCCGAACTCTGAGCGGTGCGCCGCCTGTCCGTTCATAATGGCAGGGTTATTTTCCTGGGTGATCTGCTGGTTCTCTTTGCCGGGCTGAGAGATGAACAGGTTCTGCGCTTTGGTATAGGCCACGCGCTGGTGGTTAGGGGCGAAGTCGGGGTTCTCGGCGGCGGCATCCAGTCTGTAGAACACCTGTCCGGCTTTGGTCTGCGGGTTGTACCGGAACACCGTGCCGTTTTGCTTTAGAACCACCTCGTTGGCGTTAAGCCACTCCAGGCCGTTTACGTTAGCGACTTTGCCGGTGCCGGCTTTTTCCAGGGCGGCGTTAAGGTCAGCGAGCGAAAGAACCGGACGGGCGTTTTCCCGCACCGAACCGCGCATGAGCTGGTCCATTTTGTCGCTCACGTAGCTGTAGTCATTGGTGCCGGGCACCCAGTTGAGTCTGCGCAGGTTGGCGGGCGAGAGGCTGGAATTCATGAAGGCATCTTCCATGGTCAGCAGCTTCTGCTGGGCCGTTGCCGTAAAAGAAGCCATAAGTGATAGCCATAGAAACACTATCAGCTGAAGGGGTTGTCTGTACATGTTGGTTTTGGGGTTGAAAGATGAAAAACAGCCGTTAAACAGCCGTCTGTGCAACGGCTTTACAAGACAGTTTTTCTATCAAAAATAAGGCTAAACTACCTTATTTATCGGAACAAGAGGTGTTTTTTAACTGTTTTACTTTTGCTGAGACCCAAACAGGTAGAGCTTCCTAAACTCATGTTAATTGCTTAATTTTGCGTTATGGACATTCTAACTGAAATTCTGGAGCAGGAAGACGTGCTGTTGTTGGAGGAAACCACCGATATGCGCGAGCTGGTGGTGTACAACGATGACGTGAATACGTTTGAGCACGTGATCAATACACTGGTGCAGGTCTGCCGCCACACACAGGAACAGGCCGAGCAATGTACCATGCTGATTCATTACAAAGGGAAGTGTACCGTGAAACTGGGCACTTTCACCGAGTTGGAAATCATGTGCACTGCCATCCATGACCGGGGTATCTCAGCGGATATCGTTTAACCCCTGAATTAACTGGATGAATTTTCCTTCAAAGCTGATTGAGAATGCGGTAGAGGAGTTGGCCAAGTTACCCGGCGTAGGCAAGAAAACCGCCTTGCGCCTGGTGCTGCACCTGCTCAAAGCCGAGACCGAAGATACCAAACAACTTTCTGAGGCGCTGGTACGCATGCGCACCGGCATTAGGTACTGCAAAACCTGCCACAACATCTCAGACGTGGAAGTATGCAGTATCTGTTCCAATCCGCTCCGCGACCGTGCCCTGCTCTGCGTGGTGAGCGACATGCGTGATGTGATTGCCATTGAGAATACGTCGCAGTACAAAGGCGTGTACCACGTGCTGGGTGGCGTGATCTCCCCGCTGGAAGGCGTGGGCCCGTCAGACCTGCACATCCAGTCACTGGTGGAGCGTTTGCCAAACTCCGGGGTGAAAGAGATCATCCTGGCCCTGAGCCCCACCATGGAAGGTGATACTACCGCTTTCTATCTTACCCGCAAACTGAAAGACTACCCGGCTCGCATCAGCAGCATCGCCAGGGGCGTGCCGGTGGGCGGCGAACTGGAGTACACCGATGAGATTACCCTGGGCCGAAGCATTTTGGACCGTACCGCTTACAGCCAGATCTAGGTTTTAGGCTTATTTTAAAGAAAACAGGCCAGAAATGGCTTCCAGAGCAGGAACATATGTTCCTGCTTTTTTTATGTTTGTAGAATTTTCTGAACTTACAGAAGCATTACCGGCCACATCCACTACGACCCAACGTTCGCTGCTTGAAAGACCTTTCCGTCATTATTGTCAATTACAACGTCAGCTATTTCCTGGAGCAATGCCTGCTTTCTGTGAGAAAGGCGGTGCGGGGGCTGCAGGTAGAGGTGTTTGTAGTAGACAACAACTCCGTGGACGGATCGGTGGAGATGGTGCAGCGGCGCTTCCCCGAGGTCATTCTTCTGGCCAACAAAGAGAACCTGGGTTTTTCCAAAGCCAATAACCAGGCCATCCGGCAGGCCCAGGGCAAGTATGTGCTACTGCTCAACCCAGACACGGTGGTGGAAGAAGACACCTTCTGCAAGTGCTTCAAGTTCATGGAAGAGCACCCCAAAGCCGGGGCCCTGGGGGTGAAGATGATGGACGGGGCCGGGCTGTTCCTGCCCGAGTCTAAACGCGGCCTTCCCACGCCTTGGGTGGCTTTTTCCAAGGTCTTCGGGCTGGCGGCCATGTTCCCTACTTCCTCGGTGTTCAACCGCTACCATCTGGGCCACCTGCACCCAGATCAGGTGCATAAAATCGATATCCTGGCGGGGGCTTTCATGTTCATACGCGCCCAAGCCCTGGAGAAAGTAGGCCTTTTGGATGAGGACTTCTTCATGTACGGCGAGGACATAGACCTTTCTTACCGCATCAAGGAAGGCGGCTACGACGTGGTGTACTTCCCCGAGACCCGCATCATCCACTACAAAGGCGAGAGCACCCGCAAAACGAGCGTGAACTACGTGTTCATGTTCTACCGGGCCATGATGGTCTTCGCGGAGAAGCATTTTAGCGGCCGGCAGGCCAGACTATACTCATTCCTTATTCGGTTGGCCATTTACCTACGGGCGGCCATTGCTATTCTGGTCAGGGCTTTTCAGCGGGTAACGCCGCTTCTGCTGGATGGGCTTTGTCTGGCCATTGGCGCGGTGGTGGGCGAGAAAGTAGTGCCTGATCCTCTGCCCTTGGGTTTTACGCCCATGTGGGGCGCATACCTGGCCGTCTGGCTGGGCAGTGCTTTCTTCAGTGGGGCCTATGACAAACCGGGCCGGCTTTACCGGCTGGTCAGCGGCATGCTGTGGGGTAGTATCCTGCTCATGGCTTTCTCCAGCATCGTGTCCATTGTAGGCGAGACGAACAAGAAGCACCTCTTGGTGGCCGTGTTGGTGGGTTTGGTGGGTATGACGCTCTGGCGCCTTATCTGGCATTTTAAATCTTACGGGCACTGGCGGTTCGGGGAGCCCAAGGCCAAGCGCATTGCGGTGGTGGGCAGTAGTCGGGAGGTGAAAAGGGCCTCGGTGCTGCTGCGGCAGGCCGGCGCCCAGAAACCCTTGGCACACCTGGAGCCGCAGCATACCCCGGCAGACCTCAGGCAGATAAAGGAGGTAATTGAGATTTATAAAATCAACGAGCTCATTTTCTGCGGCAAGGACCTGGCCGTATCCCAGATCATTGAATGGATGGTGCAGATCCATAACAGCGCCGTGGAGTTCAAGATCCTGCCTGAGAACAGCACTTACATCATCGGGTCCTCGTCAAAGAACGCCCGCGGCGACTATTACGCCCTGCACATTGAGGTGAACCTGCTCAACCCATACCACCGCCGGAACAAAGTGGTTTTGAATTCACTTGTGAGCGCGGTGCTGCTGATGCTGTCGCCGTTTTTGATCTGGCGCATCAAAGGGAAAAGGCAGTTTCTGAAAAATTGCCTCGGAAACCTGGTGGGCCTTTACCAGTGGGTGGGACTTAAAGCCACCGCCACGCCGGAGTCTAAGCCCGCCATTCTCTCGCCGGTAGACAAAGTCTCTAACCGGCGCATTAGTCCGGCGGCGGCCCGACAAATGGAGGTAGTCTACGCCAAAGACTATACGCCTTATACTGACCTAGTTATCCTGGCCAGGAATCTCTCTAATCTGGGAAGATCCATCTAGGAAAACAGAACCCTTTCCGTTTTAATTAGTAGAAGAGGCATAGGCCAGACGTATTCCCTCCAGAAGATACTTTCTAAGCAAAGAGCGCGTTTTAAGGAGATACATATGCCTGTTTCTTCCTTATTTTCCAGTAAATGGCCCCAAAACCGTGAAAGATTAATTAAATATTCACGAATCAGCTATAAAAACAGCAAAAGGTCCTATTTTTGATCCCACACCTTTATGTCTTCTCAAGAGATGCTTACTACCGAACAAAAAGTATTATCAGACCGCATTACCTCACTTGCCGAATCACAGACGATTGCCATGGCCAAAAAGGCCCGCGAACTGGCAGCCAAAGGCGTGGATGTAATCAACCTAAGCTTTGGGGAACCCGATTTCCAGACCCCTCAGTACATTAAAGACGCTGCCAAGAAAGCCATTGACGATGGCTATACCTTCTATACGCCCGTAGCCGGCTACCCAGACCTGCGCAAGGCCATTGTGGAGAAGCTGCGCCGCGACAACGGCCTGGAATACGGCCCAGAGAACATTGTGGTATCCACGGGTGCCAAGCAGTCCATCGCCAACGCGGTGATGTGCCTCGTGAACCCCGGCGATGAGGTGATTATCATCTCTCCCTACTGGGTGAGCTACGAGGAAGTAGTGAAACTGGCCGAGGGCATTCCGGTTCCCGTACGTGGCGCCCTTGAGAACGACTACAAAATCACGGCCCAGCAACTGGAAGACGCCATCACCTCCAATACCAAACTGGTGATGTATTCTTCGCCGTGTAACCCCACCGGGTCTGTGTTCACCAAAGACGAACTGGCTGCGTTTGCCGCCATCCTGGAGAAACACCCGCAGGTGCACGTCATCGCCGATGAAATCTACGAGTACATTAACTTCACCGGGGAGCATTACAGCCTGGCCCGCTTTGAGTCTATCAAAGACCGCGTGGTGACCGTGAACGGCTTCTCTAAAGGTTATGCCATGACCGGCTGGCGCGTGGGTTACATTGCTGCCCACAAAGACATCGCCGATGCCTGCGACAAAATGCAGAGCCAGATCACTAGCGGTACCTGCTCCATCGCCCAGAAAGCTGCCCAAGGCGCGCTGGAAGGCGGAAGAGCTTCTGCCGAGGAAATGAGCGCTTCTTACCTGCGTCGTCGTGACTTGGTATTGGGCCTCATGAACGATATACCCGGCATCAAGACCTACGTGCCGCAGGGTGCCTTCTATATCTTCCCGGATGTGAGCGCTTTCTTCGGGAAGTCTGCCGGCGACATCAAAATTGAGAACGCAAACGACCTGGCCATGTACCTGCTCAACGATGCCCACGTTTCCCTGGTGGAAGGTGGCGCCTTCGGGGCACCGGAGTGTATCCGCTTCTCGTTTGCCGCCTCAGACGCAAAATTGATTGAAGCTTTGGAGCGTATCAAGGCTAGTTTGGCTAAACTAAGCTAAAAGCGAGTCTCGCATTTTCTTCTTACCTTTGACAGACATTGGATAACACGCCTACAGATAGGGTGGGTTATCCAATGTTTTGTTTCAACCCTATTTATCTTTCTGAATGTCCATTCAGCGCACCGTATCCTCCCTTTTTGACCGTTTCAGCCAACTGCGGGTGTTAGTGGTAGGGGATGTGATGATTGACGCCTATCTCTGGGGAAAATCGTCCCGCTTGTCGCCGGAGGCCCCGGTTCCCATTGTGAACAGAACCAAAACCGAGCAGCGCCTGGGTGGGGCCGCCAACGTGGCCCTAAACGTGCAGAGCCTAGGCGCCACGCCGCTGCTGTGCTCCGTGGTAGGCGATGACCCAGAAGGTGCCGATCTCATCCGTTTGCTGCGGGAGCAAGGCCAAACCGATGAGGGCATTGTCCTGAGCCCTGAGCGGCCCACCACCGTGAAACAGCGTATCATCTCGGGCGGCCAGCAGTTGCTGAGGATAGATTCAGAAGTGGAGATGGATTTAACGCCCACTGAGCGGCAGGCCCTGGTACAGCGTTTCCAGGGGCTTCTGGAGAACGCCCACGTGGTCATCTTCGAGGATTACGACAAAGGCGTGCTGAGTACCGAAGTAATTGAGGAGTTGCTCACGCTGGCCAAAGGAGCCGGGGTACCCACGGTAGTAGATCCCAAGAAAAAGAATTTCCTGTCTTACAAAGGCAGCACGCTCTTCAAACCCAACCTGAAAGAACTCAAAGAAGGCTTGAAAGTAGATTTCGCGGATGCGAACGTAGAAGCTTTTGAAGCCGCCGTAAACCAATTGCAACAGAAGATGGACCTGGAGAATGTGCTGGTCACCCTCTCAGAACGCGGAGTTTTCTGCCAATCAGCAGTCCAAGGCAAAACCTACCTAGATGCCCACATCCGTTCCATCTCCGATGTATCAGGTGCAGGCGATACAGTGGTGAGCATCGCCGCCTTGAGCCTGGCTGCCGGCCTGCCGCTGCCTGCCTTGGCGGAACTGGCCAACCTGGGCGGAGGTCTGGTCTGCGAACACGTAGGCGTGGTGCCTATTAACCGCGATCAGCTCAAATCAGAAGCCCAGAAATCGCAGGTGCTACAGAAAGAGCTGGCTTCGTTTGAAGTGACTACCTGAAGTATAGGTGTTTTGGGGCTGTTGTTGAGAAAATGGCCTTTAAATGGGATTGTGGTTAAAGGCTGATTCTTATAAAGTGCAGTAACCTTTTAAATGCTGCTAGTGCAGCAGGCAAGTTGCAAACTTGCCGTCATGGCAACCACAAGTTACGCTAGCGCTAAACTTGCGGTAGGGGGATGAAGTGGTATGAGGTAAGGTCTCGTACTTTAATATCTATTACCTAGAAATCTAGTAAAACCCGTTATCTGGTTCAAGTTTTCAACTTGGACCTAAAATGACCTGAAGTTTGCAGCTTCAGTAAGGCGAAAGCCTCAGAAAAGGCATTCCCAAGTCTAAGGAAATAGATGCTCTTTAAATAGAAAACGGCCTCCTGCTCATCTGAACAGGAGGCCGTTTTTTTATATCGTTTTCTGAAAAACGGGCAGAAAATACTTACCTGTGGCTGTACTCTTTCACCGTCTGGATAAAGCATTTCACCTTCTCAGGATCGGTATCGGGGTACACGCCATGGCCTAGGTTGGCGATGTGGCGGTTAGGCCCGAAGGCTTCCAGCATTTTGATGGTTTCGCGTTTCACACCGGCAAAGTCGTTGTAGAGGGCGCAGGGGTCCAGGTTGCCTTGCAGGGTTTTGTTCGGTCCCACAGCGGCGCGGGCGTCTTTCACGTCCATGTTCCAGTCCAGGCCAATAACCTGGCAATCCAGCTGGGAGAAATCCGCGAGGGAGAAGAAGGCGCCCTTGGCGAACACCGTCACCGGTACTCCTTGAATAGCCTGGCAGATCTCCGCGATGTAGCGGTAAGAAAACTCTTTATAGTGCGCCGGAGGCAGAATACCCGCCCAGGAATCAAACACCTGGATCAGATTGGCGCCGGCCTCTACCTGCGCCTTAAGGTAAGCAATGGTGGTATCAGTGATCTTGCGCAGCAGTTGGTGCGATAACTCAGGCGCCTCGTACAGCATCTTGCGAGCTTTAGAAAACGTCTTGGAGCCGCTGCCTTCCACCATGTACGCGAAAATGGTCCAGGGCGCGCCCGCAAACCCGATGAGCGGCACACGGCCGTTCAGTTCGCGCTTGGTGACTTTGATGGCTTCCAGCACGTAGTTCAGGTGCTCGTAGGGGTCGGCTACACGCACATTTTCTACATCAGCGGCGGTTTTGATGGTGTTAGGGAAGATAGGTCCCCGTTTCTCAATCATTTCGTAGGTGCAGCCCATGGCCTCGGGCACCACCAGGATATCGGAGAAAATGATGGCGGCATCCACGTCCAGCAGATCCACCGGCTGAATGGTCACCTCAGCGGCCAGTTCTGGTGTTTCCACTAGTTCCTTGAAACCGGAGAGGCGTTCGCGCACAGCGCGGTATTCCGGTAAAATACGCCCAGCCTGACGCATGAGCCATACGGGAGTTCTTTCAGTAGGCTGCCCCATGGCGGCGCGCAGGAGCAAGTCGTTCTTTAATTGCATGCCGCAAAGATAAGGCAAAACAATGAGTACTGAGTTCTGAGTCTAGGGTCCGGAGTCAGAAATTATGGAAAGCAGAGCTTATAAACCAGAATTGGTTTTGGGCTTGTTTTAGTAAAATCGGCTTTAAAATGGGTGGGTGGCTTATTTGAAAAGGGCTAGCAGAGCCGTTACAATGAAACTCACACCCAAAGACAGTACAATGAAGCCCATGATTTTGGTGAGGGCGGCAAGGCCGGCTTTGCCCATGAAGATCATGAGGCGAGGTGAGAAAAGCAGGATGGTGTAACTCACCGCGCCCAGCAGAATGATGCCCAACACCGTAAGGACCATGTCAAAATAGGTGAGCGACTTGGTGAAAAGGCTGATGACCACCGCAATGGACCCCGGGCCCGAGAGCAAGGGCATGGCCAGCGGGGTAAAAGAGATATCTTCTTTTTCTACGCCCTCGGCGACCACGTCTTTGGAGATCTTCTTGCTGTCCTCTTTAGGGTTGAGCAGGTCCAGGCCCGCCCGCATGATCATGATACCCCCCGCAATACGCAGATCATGAATCCGAAGGCCGAAGAAATCCAGCACGGCTTGCCCCGCCAGGAAGAAAACCGTCAGGATCATGATCATGTACAGACAAGCCCTGAAGGCCTGCTGGTTCCGGCGGGCGGGGGAGTCGTCGTGGGTGAGCGTGAGAAATACCGGCATGGCGCCAAACGGATTCACCACCGAAAACAAAGCCGAGAAAGTTGCGAGTAGAATTTCCATTGCGCCCAATAATACGCAAAATCAGGATATTACCTAGTACAGCCCTCCGGTAGGTGGGAGGGCTGCACCGATAAAGGGGAAAATCAGGATTTAGGCGAAAAGCCGCTGCCAGATACCGGTTTGCTTGGACTTGGCTGGGGTAGACATGCGCTTCTGCTGCGCCAGTTGCAAACGCAGAATGGATTTCACCAGCGGGTAGTGGGCCTGTCCATCGCGCTGCAGCACGCCAATGACGCCCGGTTGCCAGCAGTCCAGGATTTTTTTGCCGTCAATGGACGAGGTAAGGACAAACAGATGCGTACGGTCCAGGTGTGCCGTAAGAGACTTCAGCAAGCGGGTGTCCGGCTCATAGCCTAAGGCTGCTTTGCCGCCTAACACAATGATTTCACGGGTGGAGTTGCGGCCTACGCCAAACTGGCTTTCAAACACATCATAGCTTAGCGTCTGCACCTCAACCCGTTGGGCGTATAGATTTTGCTTATTCAAAGCTTGTACAAGTGCGGCTGCCAGGGTCTGGTCATCTTCCAAGAGTAAGAGCCTATAGGAAGTATTCATAGATAGGTTTAGATAATTCTATTTTAATCTAAGCAAATATGGAGTTTGCTGATTATGAGTATTATATAATGATAAATTGGAAACGTTATCTTCTACTTTCCTTCAAAGATATCCTTTTTTCCAGAAATTTTTATGCTGAGCAGACTTTTGAGATTAAATAAAGAATCTGTGCAAGAAAAAATGCCGCTGGCTGCCCTAAAACTTGTAGCTTACCCGCATAAGCCTGAGATTTGGGTTTCGGCTGAGGGTATGGCCTTCAGCCGGAAACTCATATTCCTTATACTTGTGACTTTCCGGTTTTAAAATGAACAATGTTAGATTAGGTATTCTGGGCGGCGGTCAACTGGGTCGCATGCTGCTGCAGGCCGGTTTGGATTTCAACCTCTACACCCTGGTGCTGGACCCAGACGAATACGCGCCCTGCCGCCATCTTTGCGAGGAGTTTGTGCACGGTGATTTCAAAGACTACGATACGGTGTATGCCTTCGGGAAACGCTGTACGCACGTGACCATAGAAATTGAGCACGTGAACGTAGATGCCCTTTTTGCCCTGGAGAAAGAAGGCGTGCAGGTGTATCCTAAGCCTGCCTCGCTTAAGACCATTCAGGACAAAGGCCTGCAGAAAGAGTTTTTCAAACAGAACAGCATTCCTACCTCAGATTTCAGGTTATTGCAGGATGCCGCTGAGCTGGAGACGAACCTTGACTTTCTGCCTGCTTTCCAGAAACTGCGGCGGGGCGGCTATGACGGTAACGGCGTTACGCGACTTTCCTCTGAGAATGATCTGGCCAAGGCTTTTCAGGCCCCCACTGTGCTGGAGAAACTGGTGGAGTTTGAAACCGAGATATCGGTGATCTGCGCGCGCAATGTGCAGGGCGAGGTGAAAGCCTTCCCGGTGGTGGAACAAGTCATGCACCCAGAGCACAACCTGGTTGATTACCTGTTGGCGCCGGCCCAGATTGCCTATAAACTGCAGCGCATGGCTATTGAGATTGCCACCCACGTTACTACCGCGCTGGACATTGTGGGACTTTTGGCCGTGGAGATGTTTGTAACCCGCGATGGGCAAATCCTGGTGAACGAGGTAGCCCCGCGTCCGCATAACAGTGGTCACCACACCATGAAAGCCAACGCCACCTCGCAGTTTGAGCAGCACCTGCGTGCGATTTTGGGCTTGCCACTGGGCGACACTGAGCCGCACTGCCCGGCGGTGCTGGTGAACCTGCTGGGTGAGGCCGGCTATTCCGGCGAGGCCGTTTACCGAGGCCTGGAAGATACATTGCAGGAGCCTGGCGTGCACATTCACCTGTACGGGAAGAAGTTTACCCGGCCTTACCGTAAAATGGGCCATTTAACGGTACTGGCCCCTACCATTGCAGAAGTAAAACAGAAAGCAGATACCCTTAAAAACCGACTAAAAATTATTGCATGAGCCAATCTCCTGATAAAAACACGCCACTGGTAGGTATTATCATGGGCAGCCAGTCAGACCTGAAGGTGATGTCTGGCGCCGCCGATATCCTGGAACAACTGAACATTCCCTTTGAAGTGACCATCGTATCGGCGCACCGCACCCCGCACCGCATGCTGGAGTACGCTGAGGGGGCCCGCAAAAGAGGCCTCAAAACCATTATCGCCGGGGCCGGCGGTGCCGCCCATTTGCCGGGCATGGTAGCGGCCCTCACCACTTTGCCCGTGATTGGCGTACCGGTGAAGTCCAGCAACTCCATTGACGGCTGGGATTCTATCCTTTCTATCCTGCAGATGCCTTCCGGGGTGCCCGTGGCTACCGTGGCCCTGAACGGTGCTACTAACGCCGGATTGCTGGCCGCCCAGATTTTGGGCAGTACCAACGCCGTAGTGGCCGATGCCCTGGAGAAACACCGGGCTGTGCAGCATGACAAGGTGATGCGCTCTGTGGAGCAGCTGCGCCGCGGCGATATAGAAATGGACTAGCCCTTGCTCACGCTAATATCAATAAAAACAACTGCCACGCCCGGGTTCTCCCAGGCGTGGCAGTTGTATGAAGAGGCCTTCCCACTGGAAGAGCGCCGCACCTTGGCGCAGCAGACAGAACTACTCTCAAACCCAGCCTATCAGTTCCTTTCCATCTTAGACCAGGAAAAGTTCGCCGGATTCTTTGGGGTTTGGCAGCTGCCGGAGTTCACTTTTCTGGAGCATTTTGCCGTGCTGCCCTCGCTTCGCGGCAAAGGGACAGGCGCCCAGGCCTTAACGGGATTACTGGATATCATTCTGCAGCCCATGGTTCTGGAAGTAGAGCCTCCGCACTCAGAAATCGCTCAGCGCCGCATCAGGTTTTATGAGCGGCTGGGCTTCCATTTGAATGATTTTGAATACCGGCAACCGCCCTATGTTGCCGGAATGCCATGGGTGCCGTTATTGCTCATGTCATACCCCACTGTTTTAGCCTTAGAGGAGATTGAAAAGGTGAAGATACAGTTGTACCGTTACGTCTACCAACAAGCCGTTTAAGGGCCAGTTTCTGAAAAGGAGGCCTGAATCGCTTCTCCGGCTATTAAATGGTAAGAGGTTTTTAGGCCCGGTATCTCCACTCCAGGATAAAGCAATAGATCATCACCAAGGCGCAGATCGTGAGTCCCAATGATTCCCTGGCTTCCTCAATGGCGGGAGAGCGGCTCATGTCAAAAAAGATGCCCTGGTACACGGGCGGCCAAAGCAAGAAGGCGGCAATGGCATACCCCAGAAAAGCCAGTGCATACACCCACCTGAACAGCTTGCGCTTATAAGCCAGAAAGCAAAGTACCGCTGCCGACAGATAAACTGGTACCCAAACAGCAGGATCAGGGTCGTTCAATTGCACAAAGGCAAACAGAACGAACATCAGCATAAATACAAGCAGAAGCAATACCCGGAATTTCATAGGAGTTTAAGAATAGCTTTTTCTATATTCTTCACTAATGTAAAATTTTCTAAACAAGGTGCAATAGCAACTGTTTCACTTACTTAAAAGTATCATAAGTAGAACTCTTTTTCTATTGCGTGCCTATGAAAATACTTATCCGCTTTATTATAGTTTCTTTTGCGCCCCTGCTGTTATCCGGATGCTACAAGATCAAGGGTCATTACGGTGGTCCCAAGAGCTTTGAGCCGCAGACCCGCGCCCTGCAACCCGCGGATGTGGCTTTGCCGGCTGGCTACACCATTGAACCGGTCACCTCGGGTTTGAATTACCCCACCGGCATCACCTTTGACGAGCAGGGCACCCCTTACATCACGGAGGCCGGTTACGCCTACGGCGAGGTGTGGCTGCCGCCAAAACTCCTTCGCCTAAATCCCGATGGAACGACCACCCAGGTTGCGGCCGGCGATAAAAACGGCCCCTGGACCGGCGCTGCTTACCACGATGGCTTTTTCTACGTCTCGGAAGGCGGGGAACTGGAGGGCGGACGTATCCTTAAGATTTCAAAAGCCGGGCAGATTACCCGCCTGGTAGAGAACCTGCCCAGCATGGGCGACCACCACACCGATGCCCCCGTCGTTGGCCAAGACGGATACCTGTACTTTGGGCAGGGAACGGCTACCAACTCCGCCATTGTGGGCACTGATAATTACCACTACGGCTGGCTCAAGCGCAACCCCACCTTCCATGACATCCCTTGCCAGGACATTGTGCTGACGGGCCAGAACTTCACCACCTACAATCCCTTAACCGAAGATGACAAGGACGAAGTCACTACTGGCGCTTACCTACCCTTCGGGACTCCCAGTACGCCTAACCAAACCATCAAAGGGGCCATTCCGTGTTCCGGGGCCATTTTTAGGGTGTCTCTGCAGGGTGGGCCTTTAGAGTTGGTGGCTTGGGGCTTAAGAAACCCATACGGATTAGCCTTTTCACAGAACGGTCAGCTCTACGTCACGGATAATGGCTACGATACCCGCGGCAGCCGGCCCGGCTACGGCGCCGGCGATGTGCTCTGGGCTGTGCAGCCGGGCAAATGGTATGGCTGGCCAGATTTCGCGAACGGGCAGCCCATGGCCTCAGATGACTACAAGACCCCGCACGACGACCCTAAATTCCTCTTGGCCAAGCACCCGGGCACGCCGCCTAAACCGGCTGCCATCCTGGGGGTGCATTCCTCCTCTAATGGCCTGGATTTCTCCCGCAACGCCGGTTTTGGTTATGTGGGGGAGGCGTTTATTGCCCAGTTTGGCGATATGACCCCGGAAGTAGGTCACACCTACGGTCCGGTGGGTTTCAAGGTGGTGCGCGTAAACCCTGCCAACGGCGTGGTGGAGGATTTCGCCACAAACAAAACCAAGATCAACGGACCCGCCTCTATCCTGCAGAACGGCGGGCTGGAGAGACCCATCGCCGTGAAGTTTAACCCAACCGGAAACGCCCTCTACGTGGTGGATTTCGGGATCATGCCGATGACCGAGCAAGGGCCAGCCCCCAAGCAGAAAACCGGGGTAGTTTGGAGAATCACTAAAACCGGAGCCAGATGAAAAAGCTATATAACACCTACAAACAAACCTGGCTGCTGCTGGCGGTAATTCCCATTCTGGTGCTCAGCAGTTGTGGCACGGCCCGGCGCAGTGAGCCTATCATGGGACCTTTGGCCCTGCAGACCCAGCAACTGGAGAACGGCCGCGTGGTCTTCATGCAGAACTGCCAGCGGTGCCATCCGCTTGGCGAAGCCGGTTTGGGCCCGTCTATCAACAACATCCCGCTGCCGGGAGTTGCCCTGCGTTTCAGGGTACGCAGCAAAGCCTTTTTCCTGGGCATCGGGCGGATGCCATCCTTCAAAAAGCACGAAATCTCCCGCGAGCAGATGGATGAACTGGTGGTGTATCTCAAAGCCTTGAGAAGGCATAAAAGAACCGAAGCCGTGGCGGCCCAGTGATTTCTTCCGTTCTAAGGCCGAATTTAAAACGGAGGGCAAAACGGAGGCCTACACCCTGACCTGCTTTCTGGTAAGAAGAAAAAATGAACCCACAACCCGCGCACATTTACCTCATCCGGCACGCCAGGCCTATCATCAGCCGGAAAGGCTTTTTCAGTAAGGCGCAGGCTCAGCAGTATATCAGTGACTACAACTTGGCGGAGGTGGAGAAGGTCATAGAAAGGAGCGAGCATCTGCCCATGGACCGCATCAAACGGGTATTCTGCAGTACCTTGCCCCGCGCCAAAGCCACTGCGTGCATGTTGTTTGGGCCCGAGGTGGAACTCATAGAAGACGCAAGGTTTAGGGAATTTGAGAACCGGATATGGGGGCTGCCCTTAGGTAAGTTTCCGCTGAAGTGGTGGCAGGTAACCTCCCGTATTCTGTGGCTCTTGGGTTTGAACCAGAAAGATATTGAGAGCTTCAAAAAGGCCAAAATACGGGCTACCCAAGCCGCGGATCATCTGGTACGGGAAGCAGAGGTCCATGGCCTGGCTGTGCTGGTGGCGCACGGTTTCCTGAATGAATTCATCAAAAGAGCCCTGAAAAAACGCGGCTGGAAAGTTCTGCTGGACGGTGGCCGAGGCTACGTAGGCGTGACGCAGTTGGAAAAATAAGCAAGCCGTTTAGCGCCCGTTGTGGGTAAATGGGCGCTAAATCAAGACAAGAAACCTTATGGAAACAAAGCTCGTGGATTAAGCAATTACGGCTTTTGACCTGTGAGAGGAGCTTTCTTTTCTCTCCAGCGCCGCTTGCCGGAGTGAGAAGAAATGGAGGGTATAGGCCAGCGGCACCAGGAAAGAAGGAAGCAATATCATGGGGAAGGTGGTAAGGATAGTGGCCCCGGGTTCTTCAAAAAAGGCCTGAATAGGACTGGGTAGTGTGAGCAAGGCATTGGTCACAATAATGAGGAGCAGCCCCAAACTAATCAGATGATAGAGAAGTGCCAGTCTGTGGTGACGCCGATGTCCTGCATAGCAGACTACCGCGAAAATTGGCCCGAGGATGCCAGACAGGATATCCCAGTTACGACCTTCAAACGTCAATCGCTCCGGAATTGCATTGGCCAGGAACAACCACCACAGGAAGATCTCCACCGGTATTCTGAAGGCCTGCAGGTAAAGCAACCCTGCCGATGGTAAATTCCGCAGGAAGTTCTGGGTTTTAAGATGGAAACAGATCACCAGTATAGTTACCAAAGGTGGGAGCAAGGCCGGAACCATGTTCAGGGGCGCGATGGCGAGGTTAGAGGTAAAGCCGCTCAAGGCCAGAAGGCTGGCCAGCACCAACCAGGTTAGGAGCAGACTGCCAATGATCCAGGTTTTTCTGGTGGCCTGAGCCGATGAGTAGCCCATGCGGAGGAACGTGTGGCGGGTGCCGGCCATAACCAAGGCCAGGCACAGAAGACTGAGAACGGCAAACCCAGTCTGGGCGAGAAATAGAGAATCTGTTTTCATAACCAAACCATGTTGTTATGGTGTAAAGATGCAGCCTTCAGCGCCTAATCTGTTTGACAGAAATTGCTAATTTCTCTCTTGCCGGAACAAAGCCGGTGAGCAGCCCATCACCTTCCTGAAAGTGCGGCTGAACATGGAAATCTCGGGGTAGCCGCATTGCAGCGCCACTTCGCCAATAGTCATTCTGGTTTTCTGCAGCAGGGGCAAACTGCGCTGGATGCGGTGCTTCAGCAGGAACTGGTGCGGAGTGCTGCCATGCACCTGGCTGAAGGCCCTCAGGAAATGGAATTTAGACAAGCAGGCCACCTGGGCCAATTCTCCCAAAGTTGGATTCTGATACGGGTCAGCCAACAGGTAATCAGTGGCTAGGGAAACGCGCTTGAACAGCTCGGCCCGGGCACCTGCTTTGACGGCAGATAGGCTCCGAAGTTGCCGGTGCAGTTCTTTTTTATGCTGTACCAAAGCCTGCAGCAATGGCACAAAGTTCTCTTCCAACTGTAAATCTGGTACCTCGGGAGCGGCACCCAGTAGGTGTAGTCTCTGCAGGGCTTGGTTCAAGGCGGGTGTTTTCCGCTGCAGCAAGTTGGGGAAGTCTGAGAGACCCGTACCCAGCGCCGGCGAGAAAGGATTGTCCAGCAGGTACTGTGGCTGGTGTACCGTGGCTTTGAGGTAATCTTCCCACAGGTTCTGGCCCAGGTGCAGGTTAAAGGTCTCTACCGGTTGGTTCTGGCTGTCAATGTCCAGGGTGTAGTGCTGGGCCCGGTTCGTCAGGAAAAAGCAATCATCGGGGACCGCCACTTTTTTGCTGCCCGCGCTCACGTAAGAGGTGCCCTTAAGGTTGGTGAAAAGCGAGAACGGCCCTTTGATATTGGGACGGTGACAGCCTCGGGTCTGAGTATTGAGAATAACCAACGGCCACTCAAATCTCTCTTTCTTTGGCTCTGCTGCCGAAGGCCCGTTCTCTTCCTGAAAAGCCGTCTCGGCTCTCTCCTTCAACTGCCGGTAGTCAGGAAACTCTTTCAGGAACATTGTCGGGCCGTTTCCTTGAAATTAAGCTAAAAAACGCACAAAAGGAAGCAGAAAAACGTGATTATTGGGGCAGGTGCCTAGAGGTTTTGCAGGTAATTAACCACTATTAGAATACCCAATGGCTTCCGTCTGCAGTTGGTTTCTGGTCGATATTTAACCGCAGACCAAGCTTTCAAACCTGAACAAAAGCAAAACCATTTCTGCCCCGTTTTTCAGATATCAGGCCTAAAGCGGAGCAGTTTTCGGCTTAATAAGGAAACGCTCTTTTAGGCTTCGGGGCCTTCTTCACCGATGACGCCGTGTAGCCTCCTTCAAACAAGCGCCCGAAATTGATTTTGAGTTTCTCGGGAATATCGTCAAAGTGGCTGCAGTTGGTATGGGTAAGGGCGCGCAAGGTGAGTTCAGCGCAGGCGTAGGAGTCGGCGGCGGCGCGGTGGTGCTTGAACTGGATGCCATGGCGGTTGCAGAGCGATTTCAAATCATACTGCGGCAGACCTTGCCACACCTGTTTGGAGAACTGCACGCTGCAGGCGTAGTTCAACTCCGGGAAGGGCAGGCCATAGGTGTTCAGCGTAGCGCGTAGCACGCTCATGTCAAAGCTGGCGTTATGGGCAATGACCAACTGGTTCTGTAGCATCGGGTGCAGTTCCTGCCATACTTGGTCAAAGGTGGGGCTGTTCTTCACATCCTGCGGTTTAATGCCATGAATGGCGATGTTCCAGCCGTTGAAGTAGGGGTAAGATTTCGGTTTGATGAGCCAGGCCTCCGTCTTCTCTATTTGTCCGTTCCGTACAAACGTCAATCCAATCTCACACGGGCTGTCGCGTTCTGCCGTGGCCGTCTCAAAATCAAGGGTGATGAAATTCATTCTCTTCCTGCACTTAGCGTTTCCATGGCAAGTTACAACCAATTTCGGGCAATGACCCGATCCTGTTTGAAAGAACTTAAACCATACCAGGCCTCAGTCAGTAGCGGGGTTGAAGTGAGAAGAGAAAAATGCTTTGTGGAGGTGATGAAAGGGAATGGCCTGCCGTGAAATAAAAAAAGCCACCCTTTCAAGAGTGGCCTTTGTGCTGGTGTTGGACTTCAATTACAGTCCGATTGGATTCAAAACCTTCTTGAAATCCAGATCAAGATAGTCCGCAGCAAACAAGGCCTCTTCTAACGGTTTATTCCCTTCCTGTCTGATAGGGTATAAACATCCTTCTTCATCCAATAACGCGACCGGGCTAACTTCAGGCAGCACCTTCAGGGTGTTCTTTGCTAGTACCAATGTTTCCTCTTCTAAAAAGGCGGGGGTACCGTTTCGGGAGTAAATGGCGTAATGCATGTTAGTAAAATAGATATTAACCAAATATTACGGGTGTGTTAAGTTGTTGGTTATCAGTATTTGTTCGGTTTTGTGCTGTATTAAGTAAAACACGCTTAAAATGACGTAGAACATGGAATAAACAAGGTTTTTTATTCGCTGGTCTAGGGGTAAAACAAAAAAGCCCTACCGCAAGGCGATAAGGCTTTCTCAACTAAACCTATTTTAAATTACTTAACTTCTTCGTAGTCCACATCGGTTACATTGTCACTGCTGGCAGACTGAGTGGCACCGCCTTGTCCATCAGAACCTGGCTGTTGTGCACCTCCAAAACCACCATCAGCACCTGGCTGTCCGGCTCCGCCAGTGGCAGCGTACATCTCCTGAGAGGCCGCTTGCCAGGCATTGTTGATGCTCTCCATGGCGCTGTCAATCGCGGCGATGTCTTTAGACTCGTGCGCTTTCTTCAGGTCACCAAGGGCAGCCTCAATGGCAGATCTGTTGCCGGCAGACAGTTTGTCGCCGTACTCTTTCAACTGCTTCTCGGTCTGGAAGATCATAGAGTCAGCCTGGTTCACTTTCTCTACTTGCTCTTTGGCAATGCGGTCAGACTCGGCGTTGGCCTCAGCCTCTTTGCGCATGCGCTCGATCTCCTGCTCAGACAAACCGGAAGAAGCCTCAATTCTGATTTTCTGCTCTTTACCGGTGCCTTTGTCTTTGGCAGACACGTGCAGGATACCGTTGGCGTCAATATCAAACGTTACTTCGATCTGCGGAACGCCACGTGGTGCTGGTGGAATGTCTGACAAGTGGAAACGACCGATGGTGCGGTTGTCGCGGGCCATTGGGCGCTCACCCTGCAACACGTGGATCTCCACGCTTGGCTGGTTGTCAGAAGCGGTTGAGAAGGTCTCAGACTTCTTGGTTGGGATGGTGGTGTTAGACTCAATCAATTTGGTCATCACCCCGCCCATGGTCTCAATACCCAATGAAAGCGGAGTTACGTCAAGCAACAACACGTCTTTCACCTCCCCAGTCAATACACCACCCTGGATAGCGGCCCCGATGGCTACTACCTCATCTGGGTTCACACCCTTAGATGGTTTCTTGCCGAAGAATTTCTCTACTTCTTCCTGGATTCTTGGAATACGGGTAGAACCACCCACCAGGATCACTTCGTCAATGTCACTTGGCTGCAAGCCAGCGTCTTGTAACGCCTTGCGCACCGGCTCCATAGAACGACGTACCAGGTCATCGGCTAACTGCTCAAACTTGGCACGAGACAGTCTGCGCACTAAGTGCTTAGGACCAGTCTGCGTAGCCGTGATGTATGGCAGGTTGATCTCAGTCTCTGAAGAAGAGGAAAGCTCAATCTTAGCTTTCTCAGCCGCTTCTTTCAAACGCTGTAATGCCATTGGGTCATTGCGCAGGTCCATGCCTTCTTCGGCTTTGAACTCATCGGCTAACCAGGCAATAATCACTTGGTCGAAGTCGTCACCACCCAGGTGGGTATCACCGTTGGTAGACAATACTTCAAACACACCATCACCCAACTCCAGAACAGAGATATCGAAGGTACCGCCACCTAAGTCGTATACCGCAATTTTCTGATCGGCGTGTTTTTTATCCAGGCCGTACGCCAGGGCAGCGGCAGTAGGCTCGTTGATGATACGTTTTACATCCAAACCGGCAATCTGTCCGGCTTCTTTCGTAGCCTGACGTTGTGCGTCGTTGAAGTAAGCAGGAACTGTAATTACGGCCTCGGTTACTGTAGTACCCAGGTAATCTTCAGCAGTTTGCTTCATTTTTTGCAAAACCATGGCAGAAATCTCCTGCGGCGTGAACTGACGGTCGCCAATCTGTACGCGTACGGTGTTATTGCTGCCAGACTGCACGTTGTAAGAAACGTGGCTGGTTTCATCTTTTACTTCTGAGAAACCGCGACCCATGAAACGCTTGATGGACGCGATGGTATTTTGTGGGTTAGTGATAGCTTGACGTTTAGCAGGATCACCTACTTTACGCTCACCGTTCCCGTTGTCCAGGAATGCCACGATGGACGGTGTAGTCCGGCGGCCTTCGCTGTTCGGAATCACCACTGGTTCGTTACCCTCCATTACCGCAACGCAAGAGTTGGTAGTTCCTAAGTCAATGCCTATGATTTTTCCCATTGTCTATAGTTTTATTTTAGTAGTTCCTAGTTTAAACTTGATGTTCTCTCATTAACAAGAGATGTGCCAAGGCCGGATTTCTGCCGTTTTGTGACACAATGTCATTTCTGGCAAAAGACAGTAAAAAGGCTATACGAAGTTTCGGCAGAAGGTGGCAGGCCAAGCGGCGCTTTTGGCTAGTTTTTCAGAAATGAGCTCCAATGTAGCGGCGTTAAACTGTAACACCGTGGTTCTATGAAACGGAAAGGTTCTATTACCGCTTTTCCGTGCTTCGGAGCGAAAAATGATTAATGTTGAAAGCACCATTTTGGATGATGGAAGCAGTGTAGCTTCGTGGCGCCACGTCGTTACGATGTAACGACGCTACAATTTTGTTTTAAGTCCGATTTTGGGAAATAATACTGAAGTAAGGGTCTACTTGCGCTTATACGGCCTCACAAAAGTGTTCACCGGCTTGGCCAAGCCTTTCAGAAGCTTTACTTCTTCAAAAATCAGTTCCCGGTACTCACCCGGCTGCAAAGAACCCAATTGCAATGGCCCAATGGCCACCCGCACCAAACGGAGCGTTGGGTAACCCACGGCGGCCGTCATTTTACGTACCTGCCGGTTCATGCCCTGGCTGATTTTGATCTCTACCCAGGTGGTAGGAATGTTGGCCCGGAATCGGATGGGCTTGGAGCGTTCCCAGAAGGTGACATCTTCCAGCAATCTGGCTTTGGCGGGCGTGGTTTTCTTGCCCTGAATGAGGACGCCTCGTTCTAATTGGTCCAGCGCTTCGTCTGTAGGCACGCCTTCCACCTGTACCCAGTAGGTTTTCTCTACCTTAAATTTGGGGTCAGAGAGACGGTGCTGCAGTTGCTTGTCATCAGTGAGCAGTACCAGGCCCTCGCTGACATAGTCCAGCCGGCCCACGGGGTACACGTTGTGCACCGCCACATAGTCTTTGAGGGTAGCACGGTTATTCTCATCGGTGAACTGGGTGAGAACTTCAAAAGGCTTGTTGAGGAGGAGGTACTGCAAGGTGGTAGCGGTTGTATGACAGACAAAAGTACGGCTTTGATTCTGTTTAGGGCGTGTTTTTCTGAATTCAGGCTTAATCTGTCACTGCCTGGTGAAAAGGAGAGAGGGAGGCTTATTAAAATGCGCGTGATCAAATCAACGGAAAATAATGGCTGCAATCGTTTTCGACCTAATTTTTGGAAAACAGGTCAAAATCGGCTTTGTTACTTACCTTGAAAGAATCCGTATAGGGATTTGGGAATGAGAAAGATCCCGTTGGCTTGGTGGGGTTCACCCGTAGCAAGGCCTGATAAAATGTACTGTACCAAAACCTGAAACTATGAAAAAGTGCCTGATCCTTTGCGCCGCCATCCCCATGTTCTACTTGGCGAGCTGTAATTCCACCACAAAACCCAAAGAGGGAGACGTAGAGCCCACTGCCACCGAAGACCGGGACCCCAGCGTACGGGCTCAGGACTACGAGACCGGCGCCGCCGATAACCGCGCAGACACCATTCCGCCGGCCACTGATTCTGCCGGGACAACGACCGGGCAATAAAACACCACAAACAAAAAGGCTGCTTTTCAAAGCAGCCTTTTTGTTTGTGGTGAAAACCTGTTTTGGGGCATTTTCTACAAACTGCCGTAGAAACGCCGCAGCGCCCACTCAGCACACGCCAGACCCAGCAGCAGGAAGTAGAACCAGGGTTGCTCCAGCAGGTCTTTCTCCTCCTCGTGGCTGCGCAGGATGGTTTTGAACTTGGCCTTGGTCAGGTCCTGCTCCAGTTGCGCAAGTTGGGTCGGATAGTACAGGCGGGTCTCTGAGCGCTCAGCGATCTGGCTCAGCAAACTGTGGTCGGCCACGGCCATGAGCGATTCCAGGTTCTGTTCCTGCACCACAAACTCGCCGGCGTCTGTGTAGTTCTGGTTTTCTACCCTCGCTGAGGCGGTGTAACGGTACACGCCTACGGGCAGGTTGCCCAGGCGCAGACCTTCGCCGCCCTGCTCGTGCCGGAAACGGTGCCGCGTTTGTTTGCCGCCCTCATGCGTGAGCGTAAGCGAAATGTCTTGCCCGAAGATTTCCTCCTGCACGGCATTGAAAATATCGGCCTGGAGGGCCACACCTTCAGAAGCCTCAAACTCATCTTTGACCGGGTACACATGCAGGCGCTTCTGGTTGCGGCGGTTGGCCAGCAGTTGCACCAGGTGGGTCATAAGTTCATCGTAGATCTGGGAAGAGCCGTGGTCCACGGACTCGGTGAGGCGCCATTGCCAACTTCCATCGGTGAGGAGTACTGCCGAGGGAGTAGGGGCCGCGGGTTTGTAGACCAGGAGCGGTTTGGTGGTGCGTACGGCGCCCACCTGCTGCTGCAGAATGACCTCGGCGGCTGGCGCAATCCGCCATTCTCCGAAGGTGACGGGCGTGGGCGGCCAGGCCTTGATGCGGGTCTGGGCAGTGGGCTCGGCGGAGAAGCGCTGGAAGGCGGTATTGAGCAGAGGCTGCACCTCGTCAAACTGGGGCGATGGGCGGTTGAGCTGCACGCCGGCTTGCAGGGAGTTAAATGCGTTGAAATCGGTCTGGGCCCCCAGGATGTAGAATGTGGGAACGCGGGCGGTCCTTAATCGGCGGAGCCAGTCTGTGCCCACCCCGGTGGCATTGGGGATCTGGTGGAGGATGGCCGCGTCATAAGGAGTCTTGAACGATGGGTTCTGGAAAGGCCCCAGCACTACCTCCACGTCTAATAATTGATTTGTGCGCAACGCGCTTCTCAGGGCTTTGATATCGGGGTGAGGGGCGGCGGCGGCTACCAGCACTTTCAGTTTGCCTTTGATCACCTCCAGGTACGCGTGCCGGCTGTTGTTAAGGTTGGTGAACTCGCCGGTGAGCGGTTGTACCAGCACCTGGAAGTGTTTCTTGCCCGGCTGGGCAGCGGTTACCTGAAAAGAAGTCTGTACCGTGCCGCCGCGAGGCAGAGTGACGGTTTTCCGCTGTACGGTTTTCCCGTTTTCCTGCAGCAGTACCGTGGCGGTGGTGCCGTTAAAGCCGTTGTGCCGCACGCGCGCCACCACCGGGAAAGAGGTACCCGTGTAGTTGATTTTGTTGTATTGTACTTCCTCCAGCACCACATCGCGCTTGGCTACGGTATCGCCTAAGGCCAGCGGGTAAATGGGGGCGTTGTAAAGCTGGAAAGTTGGGGTGGGGCCCTGGTTATGGATGCCATCTGAGATGAGCACGGTGGCGGCCAGGTTCTGGTTCCGGAATGCACGGTCGCCTTTCTCTACCAAGGAGTGCAGGTTGGTCACCGGCGCCTGGAGCGGGGTCTGGGCAAAAGAAGCCGCAGCACTATCGCCATCCTGGAAAGATTGTTTCACCACCTCCAGGCCGCTTTTCTGCAGCCTTTGGGCCAGCGCGTCCAGGTCCTGCAGGGTGCGGTTCAGCTCAGTTTTGGAGGTGAACAGCCCCACCGATTGGGAGTTGTCCAGGGCCAGCACCACTTTGGGTTTCACTTCCTCCTGCCTGATGCGGCGGGTATACGGTTCCAGCAGCAGGAAACACACCAGGGCCACCAGCAACGCCCGCAACGATGCCAACAGCAAACGCAGGCCTGTGGGCCAAGGTCCGCCCCGGCGGTACATGAACCAGGAAACACCTATCCCTGCCGCCAGGCAAAGCAATGCATACCAAGGAGAATAAGCAGTGTGAATTTGGAGTGATTGCACAAAGGGTGAGTTAGGTCACAGGATCAAGGAGCAAGATAAAACATGTTCAACAGAAGACATACATCTTTTCTTCTGAACTGCCCAGAAGTCTAAGTTATTGCCTGTAACCTGGTTTAGGGGCTGTTTTTCTAAAAGCAGGCCCTAAACCTTATTAGGCTGTAATAACGAAGAACCTGCCGTTGCTACACCTATACCTGATTTCTCAGTCCTGGTTGTCTTCTCCCATAGAACTAAGTTGCCGTCTGGCGGAGGAAACCAAATGGACCATCACTTGGAAGTGCCCCCACAATGAAAAAGCCGATGAAGGTCTGCACCAACATCGGCTTTGAAGAATATCAGCAATTGACAATTAACAATCAGCGATCAAACTAGGTCAGCATGCCGCCGTCTACCTGCAGGGTCTGGCCCGTTACGTAGGCAGACAGGTCAGATGCCAGGAACACAGCCGCGTTGGCCACATCCTCAGGCGCACCACCGCGTTTCAGCGGAATGGCTTTTCTCCACTCGGCTACCACGTTGGCATCCAGTTCATCGGTCATGTCGGTTTCAATGAAGCCCGGCGCGATGGCGTTGCTGCGGATGTTTCTGGAGCCCAGTTCCAAAGCCACTGATTTGGTGAACCCGATGATACCCGCTTTAGAAGCGGCGTAGTTGGCTTGTCCGGCATTGCCTTTGATGCCCACCACTGAGGTCATGTTGATGATGGAACCGGTCTTGGCGCGCATCATGTGCTTGGTGGCAGCTTTGGTCAGGTTGAAGACTGATTTGAGGTTGGTATTGATAACGGCATCCCACTGATCTTCAGACATGCGCATGAGCAGGCCGTCTTTGGTGATACCGGCGTTGTTCACCAGCACATCCAGTTTCCCGAAGTCCTTCACCACAGATTCTACCAATTGCTCGGCCTGAGTAAAGTCAGAGGCATCTGAGCGGTAACCTTT
This sequence comes from Rufibacter roseolus, assembly GCF_017916365.1. GTDB lineage: Bacteria > Bacteroidota > Bacteroidia > Cytophagales > Hymenobacteraceae > Nibribacter > Nibribacter roseolus. The sequence continues at coordinate 531,770 of NZ_JAFMSU010000003.1, read as the reverse complement.
GGCCTGAATGCCATACTCGGCTAATTCCTGCTCCAAAGCCTGACCTTTCTCCACGCTGGAGAGATAGGTGAAAGCCACATTGGCACCCATTTCGGCATATTTCTTCGCGATGGCCCGGCCAATGCCTTTAGAGGCGCCGGTTACTAAGGCAATTTTTCCTTCCAGTAATTTCATAGTGCTTCTTTAAAGGGCCATCACCAAAAAGTAGACGGTCCCGGTTCTCAGGGCCAAATATACTAATTGCAGACGGGAGCCAAAGTAACACCCTAAGGTTTTCACCACGAGCTTCCGTTTACGGCCTGTTTTTAGGAAAATTGGTTGAAAAGGAGGCAAGGAAAGAAGCTGCCCAAAGCCTTCTACTAACAGAAAGCTTAAGTCGATTGCACGTATTCCGTCCCCCTTTGAAGGGGGTAGGGGATGACCAATCGTATTGATTATGGCATTTCCGAATTGTAGGGGCCATCCCTTATGGTTGCCCTTGCGTCGGCCACCGTAAGACAGGTTATTGGTGATAACACCAACAACGGTGAAAATGGCAAACGGCGATTGTGAAGATTCGCCTCCTCGGTAGGGTAAGGTCCCTTCTGAGGTGAAGCTTATTGTTTGCAGATCGGCAAAACCGGTTTGAGGCTGCCGCCTCACTGAAGTTGCAAACTTCAGATCATTTTAGGTCCAAGTCACAGACTTGAACGAGAGAAATCAAAGAATAAAAATGTCCTTGCCTTGAAATGAGCATGGGCCGGAATGCGTGATACCCAATGAAGGCAATTTTTTTAAATCAATGACCTTACTTGCAGAAACGGTTGAGGAGATTGCCGGCATCGGGGGAGCCCAGTTCAAAGGCTCTTTGCCAGTCTGAGCAGGCGGCGCGCCGGTTCTTCTGGGTATGGTAGAGGACGCCTCGGTTGTAAAAGGCCTGCACCATGTTGGAGTCCAGGGAAATAGCTTTGCCATAGTCCTCCAGGGCCAGGTTGTACTGCTTCTGGCGCATGCGTACGTTGGCCCGGTTGAGGTACGCCACCGCATAGTCTTCCTGCAGGGCAATGGCCTGGCTGAAATCCTGCACCGCACCTTTGATGTCTTTAAGCCGTGCCCGGTTAAGGCCGCGGTTGTTATAGGCCTTGGCGTAGTTAGGCTGGTGTGTGATAGCCTGGTTATAGTCTTCAATGGCTTGTTTATACTGGCCCCGGTTCTGCCTGATATCGCCACGGAATTTGAAAGACTCGGCATCAGTGGGCACCAGGAGAATGGCCTGGGAGAAATCGGCGAGGGCGCCGTCAAAATCATCCATCTCGTATTTGGCCACTCCGCGCAGGCGGTACAGGCTTCCGTCATCGGGTTTCTTGGCGATGGCCGCATCATACTCCCGTATGGCACCAATGTAATCGTCTTTGCTGGCGCGCTCCAGCCCTTCGCGGTAATGGGTTTTGGCGGTTTTGCAGCTGCTTGCGGCCAGCGCCAGCAAGAGGCAGAACAGGTAAATATGGGTAAAAGGGCGGGCAGAAAGTGTCAGTTGCATAGTGTTGTCTTACTCCTGCTACATACTGATTTTATTAAATATAGTTATAGGTAAATATTTTACATATTTGTTCGTTAAGCTTTCTATTCCTCTTGTAGGAGCCTGAAAAACAAAAAGAAGAAGACGGTTGGGTCTGGCTGAAAAATTTATCCGGAACCGTCATCTTCCTAGGCATCTCTGAGAAAAATACCTTATGAACTTACGTATGACTGAACCCAGAGTAAAGAACATCAAGACAGAAGTCCTTTCTGATAATTGGTACACCCTGAACAAAGTGACCTTTGACTACCGGAAGCCGGACGGCGCCTGGGAAACCCAAAGCCGCGAGGCCTATGACCGAGGCAACGGCGCCACCATTCTGCTTTATAACCGCCAGAGCAACTCCGTTATCCTGACCAGGCAATTCAGGATGCCCACTTTCCTCAACGGCAACGCAGACGGGATGCTCATTGAGACCTGCGCCGGTCTGCTGGACAATGACAACCCCACCGACTGCATCAGGCGGGAGACCGAGGAGGAGACCGGCTACAAAGTGTCAGACGTGAGAAAAGTGTTTGAAGCATACATGTCACCGGGTTCTGTCACCGAGAAGCTTTACTTTTTTGTGGCCGAGTACAGCAAGGAGATGAAGGTAAACGAGGGCGGCGGCCACGCCGAGGAACAGGAGAACATTGAGGTGCTGGAACTGCCTTTCCCGGAAGCCCTTCAATTGATGAATACCGGCGAAATCAGAGATGCCAAAACCATCATGCTGCTGCAGTACGCCCAGATTCAAGGCTTGCTGGGCAACTAACCTGTTTTTGCCCGATTTTTCCAAAATCACGCCTTAACCAAAGTGCGGTAGAATTCAGAGAATTGTGCTACCTTGGTTTATCTACTATCTGTTTACCTATGAAACGTATGAAGCCGCTTTTTCTGTTGGGAATCTGCTTTCTAGCAGTCTTCTCCTTATTTGACCTCTCGGCGCAAAAAGCCGCCGGAAAGAGAAACCCAGCGACCGGAGCCTCCAAAAAAACATCAGAGCCCCAAACCGTAGTGTACCTGGTGCGCCACGCCGAGAAAGCGGCCTCCAATGGTAACATGACCGATGACCCCGATTTGTCAGAAGCAGGCCAAAAACGTGCCGAGGTCTTGAAAACCAAGTTTGCCTCAGCACCGGTAGCCGCGCTTTTTGCCACCAAATACAAGCGCACGCAGCAAACCCTGCAACCTCTGGCCACAACCCTGAAGCAGACAATCCAGGTTTATGACGCCCGCGATTTTGCCGGACTGTCGCAGAAGATAAAGCAGGAGTACGCCGGCAAAACCGTAGTAGTGGCCGGGCATTCCAACACCGTTTTGCCCCTGGTAGAAGCCCTGGGCGGCAAGAAACCCTTCGCTGAGATTGCCGATCACCAATATGACTACCTCTTCAAAGTAACCCTGCGCGAAGGCAAAGAACCCCAGGTAGACGTGCAGCAGTACGGCGAGGCTTCCGTGGCGCCTGCGAACTAGGTTTCAGGAAATAAAGAGTCGCTTTTGTTATCTAAAACTTATCAGCATGGGTTTGGTGATTCTTCTGGGGTGCTGCATCCTGATAATCTATCTTATGAAAAAGGCAGGTGATTTACGCCAGTCAGACGCTTCCAAGATGGGGTTTATCAGCTTACCAGATGATGGAGGCAGTGACGCTGGTTGCGACTCAGACAGTGGGGACTGCGGGGGCGATGGGGGAGACTGCGGCGGAGACTAACCATCACCTTTGTGCCCTGACTTTGTAAAGCTCAAATTGCGGCTGTTTTAGAGAAAAAGGCCGCTAAACCCTTTCACTTATCAGGAAGCGTTTTTTGCTTCATTGCCCCAGGTTTTTCAGGAACCCAACTCCTACCCATTGCACGGGAAAAAGCCAGGTGCTTTATTTGTCTTTCGCTACCCGCTTTTGTACCCCCTTTGAAACGCCTGCTTTCTTTTCTGCTCATTTCGCTTTTCCTCTTCCACAGCGTGGGCAGCTCGCTGGTGCTGGTGATGCTGCAGGCGCAAGTGCGCTCAGAAGTGAAAAGACGCATCAAAGAAGGCCTGCCCCCAGAGCAACTGCATCAGCTTTCCTTTACCCCTGAGCAGGTGGCCGCTCTGGATTGGAAAGAGCAGGGCCGGGAGTTCCGTTACCAGGGCATGATGTATGATGTTGTGCGCGTGCAGCGCCAGGCGGGCTTGCTGCTCTACCACTGCGTCACCGATACCGAGGAACAGGATTTGTTTGAGGCCCTGGACGAGTTGGTGCAGGACTACATGACGCGCTCCACCAAGCAGAAGAACCTGAAACAGCTGGTGAAAAACCTGGCCAAAGCCTACCAGACCACCAAAATCACATACCCGCTGCATTTCCAAACAACTGCCACCCCGGCAGCTTTCTTCTATCAATTCTCCCTTTCCGCTATCTGGCAGGACATCCCCGTTCCGCCACCCAAACTGGCTTAATCCTCATTCTTGTAAGTTCCAGGGCAAACAACCCTCAATTTCTGGTCATCCTGAAAACCAATGGGCAGGCGGGTAAAGCCTGGATGAACGCTGTTGCCGTTTATCGCCCGTTTTTTCAAGGATAAGCAGAAACCATGAAGTGTCGCGTAAGGCTGCTCCTTTGTGCATGGCGGGGTTCCTCAGGAATCGTCATGATAATGGCTGGCCTGCTTTGCCGTGATGAATCATTTCTCAATTAACCAAAACCAATTATCCGGGATAAGACTATCTCTGGGCCGCAGGGAAGGCTGTGTGCTGTTTTGAAGATAATTTTTAGAAAACCGCCAAGAAATGGCAGGGAAACCTGTGCCTGCGTTTGCCGCTGTGCCTCAAAATGGAGGCACCAGAACCGTCTTTTCCCCTCAATTTCCCCTTTAACTTCTTATGAAAAAATACATACAATTACTGTGCTGCCTGCTTTTGTCCCTCACGGCAGCGGCGCAGGACGGCCAGCTAAGAGGCCGCGTGTACGATGCCTACAGCAGAACCCCGCTGGTGGGCGCCACGGTGCTGATATCTGCCACCCAAGGCGCCACCACCGATGCCAAAGGCGAGTTCGCCCTGGACTGCTCCGGCGCTTCTCCCATCACCGTCAAATTCGTGGGCTACGAGACTTTCAGCGGCTCGGTGAAAATCTGTGACCAGTACCTGCAGATCGGGCTCACGCCTTCTAATACCAACCTGAACGAGGTGGAGGTAAGCGCCGCGGCCTCGGAAACCAATTCGGTGCTGCGCCAGCCGCAGTCCATCGGGCTGTTGACTCGCCGTGAATTGACCCGCAGCGAAGGCATCTTCCTGGAAAGCTCTTTGAACCTGGTGCCGGGCGTGCGCATGGAAAAACGCACCATGAACGGTGGTCAGCGCATCCTTATCCGGGGCTACGGCTTGCCGCAGGCCAACGGAAACCAGCTCAACTTCAACGGCGCCGGCTACAAGGCCTACCTCAACGGAATCCCCGTGACCGATGCCGAGGGCGTGACCGTGCTGGACGATGTGGATTTCTCTACGCTGGGCAAGGTGGAAGTCATCAAAGGCCCTGCCTCCAGTTTGTATGGCACCGGCATCGGGGGTGTGGTGAAGATGTTCACCCTCCGGCCCGAGGCGCAGACCACCAGATTGGTGCAGGAAGGCGTGGTAGGTAGTTACGGCCTCTGGGGCACCAACACCCGCCTGGAAAGCGCCAACGAGCGGGCGTCTATCCTGGTGAACTACGGCCACCAGAACTATGACAGCTACCGCGTACACACCAACTCTAAAAAGGACTTCGCCACGTTCGTGGGCGATTTCCGGAGTTCAGACAAGCAGAGTATCTCGGTGTACGCCGCTTACAACAACTCCTACAACGCCATGGCGGGCCAGCTGGACAGCGCTTCTTTTTATAACAAGGAGAACGAGGGCGAGGCCAAATACCTGGAAAACAACGGCAGGGTAGCCTACGAGAGCTTCAGGAGCGGCTTGTCGCACACGTACGCTTTCTCAGACGTGGTCAGCAATAACACCAGCGCCTACTTCAGCAACTACCGACAGGAGCAGGCCTCGGCGGCGGGTCTTAACAGCAACATGGCCTACAACCTGGGCGGCCGTACCGAGTTCAACTTCAACCTGGCCAACGTGGGGCAGGGCCTCACCGGAACCGTGGGCGGCGAGTACCAGAAAACCAACTCGTTCCGGAAAACCAACAGCCTGGGAGCGGGCGGCGCCCTGGGTGGCATCACCGCCGATCTGGAAGTAGCCGCGGTACAGTACTCAGCTTTCACGGAGTGGAACCTGCAACTGCCCCTGGATTTCACCGTAATTGCGGGCGCCAGCGCCAACCGCGTGGAGTACGGCATCACCGATAAACTCACCAACTCAGCCAATGCTTCGCACGCCGACCAATCGGGTTACAAAACCTTCAAGACCGTGGTAACGCCGCACGTAGCCCTGCAGAAACTGCTCACGCCCAACGTAACGGTGTACGGCTCGGTGAGCCAAGGCTACTCGCCGCCGGCTTCCACGGCCGTAGTGATTCCGCAAGCCGGTCGGGTGCTGGATAATCTGAAACCCGAGAAAGGCACGCAGTACGAGGTGGGCAGCAAAGGCAGTCTGCGAAACAAGAAACTATCATACCAGGTGGCACTCTTCAACCTGAAGGTGACAGACAAGATCATCACCCAGGCCTACACCGATCCGGAATCTGGCTCCGTCCTGTACACCATCAGCGCGAACGCCGGAGAGCAGACGAACAAAGGCCTGGAAGTGGCCCTAAACTACAGCCTCATCCAGAACGAGGAAGGTTTCGTGACTTTGGTGAAGCCCTTTGTGAACTACACCTACTCAGATTTCACCTATGACAACTTCACCCGCGAGAGCATTGTGAAAGTGGGCACCACCAACACCCGCGTGGTGACGGATTACTCGGGTCAGGCCGTGATTGGCGTGCCCAAGCAGAATTTCAACGCCGGGGTAGACGTGGAGCTGAAGTCGGGTTTTTATCTGTACTCTACGTTCCAGCACGTGGATGACATGCCTATCACCTATGACGCCAAGCACCGCGCCCCCAGCTACAACCTGTTCAATGCCAAGATTGGTTGGCGCAAGATCTTGGGCAACCACGTGTCGCTGGATGTGTTTGCCGGCGGCAACAACCTTACCGGTGACCTGTACTACAACATGGTGTTCCTTGATGCTTACTCCACCTCCAATAACCCCAACATCTACTTGCCCGCTGCCTACAAAGCCACCTACTTCGGCGGCCTGAACTTCGGGTACAAGTTTTAAGTAGTGCGTTTCCGTTCTTGGCCTGTTTTGACGAAAACAGGTCGAAATCGGAAAACCTGTGAGGTTTCCAAAACCTCACAGGTTTATTAAGAATCAACCATAGAATTTCATTCACAGAATCCTTTTTCCTGATCATCTCTCCTTTGTCATCCTGAAAGGACCTTGTGGGCAAGCAGTAACAGTGCTTGAGTAAACGCTTGTCTAGTTCGCCACCAAGATCTTTCCAAGATGACAAAAGAGAGATAGAAGTGAAAGGAAGAGGGAGAGTCATGATGATAAAGAAGGGAGTAGGGTCAAAACCATAACTCTCATCACCTCAAAAACCAGAAACAAACATCGAAATGAGAAAATACCTGATTCTGGCGAGTGCCAGTTTGGCTTTGCTGTCCTGCGAGCGTTTCCAGAACAAAGACCAGAAACAAGAGAATAGAGAGCGCATTGTGAGCGTCTCCAAGCAACACACAGAGATCATGTACGCGCTGTGCGCGGAACAGAACCTGGTGGCGGTGGATGTCTCCAGCACTTACCCCGAGGCGGCGAAGAAACTGCCCACGGTGGGTTATCACCGGGCGCTGAGTTTGGAAGGCCTGGTAGCGGCCAAACCTACCATGATCATCCATGACGGACCGGCCAGCATAGGGCCGGAGCACGTGGTGCGGCAACTGGAGCAACTCAAAATCCCGATGAAGCAGTTTCCCGTGAACGGCACCACGCTGGATAGCACCAAACTGCTCTTCCAGGAGATGGGCCGTTATTTCCACCGGGAGAAACAAGCCGATTCGCTGGCGCAGAAGGTGGACACGGAAATGAAGCAGGCGCTGGCCAACGCGAAGAACTACCCAGATAAACCTAAAGTGCTCATCATTCATTACGGGCAGGCCAACAACGTGTACCTGGTGATGACAGGTAAAAGTACCGGGGCCAAAATGGTGAACTGGGCCGGCGGCACCATGGCCGTGGACGGAGAGCGCGGCATGAAACAGCTCTCGGCAGAAGTAGTGGCGCAGTCAGACCCGGACGTGATACTGCTCACCGATTTCGGGTATGACAAGCTGGGCTCCAAACAGAAGATAAGCGAGCTGCCGGGCGTTTCGGCGACGAAGGCTTTCAGAAATAATCGTATCTACCGGGTAGAGGAGCATGATCTGGTGTACCTGGGGCCCAGAACCGGGCAGAACGTGTTGGCGCTACAGAAACTGATTCACCAGAATGGGCAGGTTCAATAAGCAATACCAACGCCTGTACCCGGTGCTCGTGCTCTTGTTGGTGGTGGTCACGCTGCTGTCTATCCGGTTTGGGGCGGTGCAGATCTCGTTGCTTGAGATGAATTCAGCGCTGAGCCAGGTCTTCTCCCAACCCGAGAACCTGAACCTGAACGAGCGGATTTTCCTGGAGATCAGGTTGCCGCGGGCGCTCTTGACGGTGGTGGTAGGCGCTACGTTGGCCGTGGGCGGCGTGCTCATGCAGTCTTTGTTCCGGAACCCCATTGTGGAGCCGGGCCTGGTGGGTACCTCCAGCGGCGCGGCCTTCGGGGCGGCTTTGTACTTCGTGCTGGGCTCGGTGTTCAACTTCGGGACGGGCGAGTGGACCCTGCCGCTGGCGGCCTGCGCAGGCGGGGTCCTGGCAACGGGGCTGGTGTTCACGCTGGCGCAATCCAAGGAGACGGGCAAGAGCTCCATTGTGGGGCTGCTGCTCACGGGAATCGCCATCAATGCCTTGTTTCTGAGCGGGGTAGGATTCATGTCCTACATCGCCCGGGACCCGCAGGCGCGGTCTATCACTTTCTGGACGTTGGGCACGCTCTCGGGGGCCAACTGGCATTCGGTGGGGATTGTGGGCGCCGTTTCCATTACCTGCATCCTGGTAGCCTTGCGCCACACCAAGCACCTGAACGCGCTCATGATTGGGGAGGAAGAGGCGCAGTACCTGGGCGTCAACCTCAAGAAACTCAAGTTCACCATCCTGCTCATCAACGTGGTCATGGTGGCGGTGGCTACTTCGTTTACGGGCGTCATCAGCTTTGTGGGCCTCATTGTGCCGCATCTGCTACGGCTGCTGCAGGGCTCTGATAACCGGGTTCTGGTCATCGGGAGCGCGTTGATGGGCGGCATCCTGCTGAGTCTGGCAGATTTGGCGGCCCGGCTCTTGCTGCAACCCGCCGAGCTGCCCATCGGGATTGTGACCTCGGCGGTGGGGGTGCCGGTCTTTTTGTTGTTGTTAAGGAAGAAAAACGTCTATCTCTAATGCTTCAGGCCCAGAATATCACCTACAGAATTGGCAGCAAAACCCTGTTGCAGGACGTCTCCACCACCTTTGAGCCAGGCAAGCTTACCCTCATCATCGGCCCGAATGGCGCCGGGAAATCCACCCTGGTGAAAGTCCTTTGCAAGCAGCTGAAGCCCGCGCAGGGCACGGTGCTGTTTGAAAATAAATCTCTCTCTGATTATTCAGATTTGGCCTTGGGCCAGCGGCGGGCGGTGCTGTCGCAGAACGTGGATCTAGCGTTCCCGCTGAACGTGTGGGAGGTGGTCATGATGGGCCGTTACCCGCATTTTTCCATCAAACCCACGCATAAAGACGAGCAGGCCTGCGAGGAAGCCATGCGCTACTTTGAGGTTTGGGACATGGCCGAGCGTAATTACCTTACCCTGAGCGGCGGCGAGAAACAACGGGTGCAGTTTGCCCGCGTGATGGCCCAAATCTGGTACCCCGTGCCGGGCCAGTTCCGCTACCTTATCATGGATGAGCCGCTCTCGTTTCTGGATGTTCACTACCAGTTTCAGTTCATGCATCAGGTCAAGGACCTGCTCAGGCAGCATCCAGATTTAGTCGTGGTGGGTGTGGTCCATGACTTGAACCTGGCCGCCAAATTCGCGGATAAGATTGTGTTGATCCACCATGGTCGGGTACTGGCCGAGGGCAGCAAATGGGACGTGCTCACGCCGGCTAATATTGAAGCCGCCTATCGGCTCACCCCCGTGGTCATGGCCGAAGAAGAGAAAGACTCGCTTAATCTGTTCTTTGAGTAAAACCGAAGAATTAGAACTTCTACAGAATTCCCGTTTAGGAGCTGTTTCTAAGGAAATGGCCTCTAAACGGGAATTCGTTTTTAGGGCTTGGATACGCTAGGAGCCGGAGAATTTACATGCCGCATGAACAACAGGTGCAGCAGCAGAGCCAATCCGGAGAAAATCAGACCCACCGCCACCACACCGTTCCATTTCCAAAGGTGCCAAGCCTGGCTCGCGATGAACGTGCCCGAGGCGCCACCCGCAAAATAGGTGACCATATAAACCGTGTTGAGGCGGTTGCGGGCCTCGGGGATGAGCGAGAAAATAAAAGTCTGGTTAGAGATGTGGGTGGCCTGTACGCCCAGGTCCAGCAGAATTACGCCAATCACCAGGCCCACAATACTACTGCCGGAGAACCCGAAGACCACGTAAGAAAGCAAAATCAGCGCGATGGTCACCGTGGTAACGGTATAGGCATTTCCCCTGTCGTTGAGGCGGCCCATGTAGGAGGCGCCTAGGGCTCCGGCGGCTCCCACCAACCCGAACAATCCGGCGGCATCGCTGCCCATATTGAAAGGCGGTTCCTGCAGCAGAAACACCAGCGTAGTCCAGAATGCCCCGAAGGTGGCGTAGCACAGGGCTCCGCGCAAGGAAACGAGCCGCAGCATGGGCTGCTCTTTGATAAGGTGAATCAACGATTTCATCAGGTTTTTGTAGCTGCCCTTGAAACCCGGGTGCACCTCGGGCAGCAGGAAATACAGGGCCGCCCAGAGCGCCGCCATCATACCGGCCGCAATGTAGAACATGGCCCGCCAGCCCAGGTGCGCGCCCACAAATCCGCTCACCGTGCGCGACAAGAGAATACCGATCAAAAGGCCGCTCATCACAAAACCCACCGTGCGGCCCCGGGCCTCGGGTTTGGCCAGGTGCGCCGCCATGGGCACTAACAATTGCGGAATAACCGAGGTAGCCCCGATAAGGAAGCTGGCCACCATCAAAGACTGGATGTTCACCGCCACGGCCGCCAAAAGCAAGGCTATGATAATGGCCGCGAAATCAATCATGATCAAACGTTTACGGCGCAGCATATCGCCCAGCGGAATAATAAAGAGCATGCCCACGGCGTACCCGATCTGGGTGAGCATGGCCAGACTTCCCGCCGAGGCCTCTGATACCCCAAACGTCACCGCGATTTTGCCCAGCAGCGGCTGGTTGTAATATAGGTTGGCCACCACCATGCCCGTGGCTATGGTCATAACCCAAAGGTTGAGTTTGGTAAGTTCCGGATGAGCGTGGGCGGAGGAGGCGGAAACGGAATGAGTTGTCATAAGCAGGTAAAAAGTCCGCAAATATACGCGCTTTGCAAGTGGCGCCGGCGGTTATCTCAGGAGCGGGTATACGTCCCATGCCGCCGATGGTCTATGGAAAACCGGTTTCTTTCAGGATAGGGAAAGTAGTTTTTGAGTCGATTTCAGGAAAGCGGCTCTAAAACGCCCATTTAGTTATCGCAAGCTGACCGCTGATATTCACTGGGGAGCTTTGTAAGAAGCTATTACTTAACCCAAAACCGCTCATGGAGCTTTCTGAAGAGACCCATTCGTTGCTGCAGGCGGGCCGGTTGAAGCAAGGGCGTGAACTGGTCGTGGGTAGGATAGAAGCCCAGGTAAAATAGCCAGAACCCCACGCTGAGGGCAGGAATGGCGCCTAATTCTTCCTCGCTGAGGTGACGGTGCTCCCGGTAAGCTGCTACAAAAGTGGCGAAAGCCGTGTCGGCGGCATCCTAGGTCATTTTCCCGGAAAGCACATCCAGGCAGATTTGTTGCCAAAAGGTCATGAGGTCATTCACGAGCCAGCCGTATCCGAAGAAGTCAAAATCAAAGAAGGTGAGCTTCTCATCACCCTCAAAGTGGAAGTTTTTGGGCATGAAATCAAAGTGGCAGTAACCGCTGGAGAATTGCGTGGCATCCAGGCTGGCCAGTTTTTCCTGCGTTTTTTGCACCACCTCCTGAAGCCAGGCGTACTCTTGGGGGAAATCGGCAAAGGCGCTTTTTACGTTTTCCAGGGGCTGGAGCAGGGTAGTCTCCGCGTCAAAAGTCCACCGGGAGTTGTTGAGCTGGATAACGGAGGACACATTATGGAACCGGGCCATCTGTGCGCCCAGCACCGTTAGCTGCTTCTCGTTCAGAATAGGTACGGAGTGTCCCGGGGCAAAGGTGAACAGCACGGCATGGCGGGTGCCTTCGGCCGCGGGCAAGGCCTGGATCAGTTGTCCGGCCACGTCTTTCACGGGGTGAGATACCGGAACCCAAGCCTCCTGCAAAGCCAGCAGCAGTTCCGTCTCGGCTTGTATCTGCGGGAGCGAGCGGTGGGTGGCGCGGTATATCCGCAGGATATATTTTTCTGAGGCCGTCTGCACTAAATAGGTGTCCCCAACGCCTCTCAGCAGGAACTGGCAATTTGTTGGTCCCAATCCGTAAGCAGTTGATAGAAAGGAGGCCAGCGCCGAGGTACTGAACGTGGAGTAGGAGGTGGGGAAGAGGGACTGCATGGCAGAAAGTTAGGCAATACCGAAGAAGAAGTGCGGTGCCGGTTTTGAAAAATCAGGCAGGAAAAGGAAACACCCCTGGGGTTGGTTTTGGGTGGGGTAAGATTGGTTTTAAAGATTTTGTAAGCTTAACCCTTTGTGAATCTTCTCGTTTCAAAATGGAAGTAACTGAACCATCACTACAATCATTTAGAAACTATGAATTTAAACCAAGATCCAACCCAGCAGCAAGACCCTCAGGAGAAGTTTGACAAACCGCCCTTCAGCGAGTCTACGCAGAGTGAACCGGGCGAAGAGTCGGAGATGGACATAAAGCCGGACCACGGCGAGGAATCTTACAAAGGCTCGGGGAAACTGACCGGCCGCAAAGCCATCATCACCGGGGGCGACTCAGGGATTGGGAAAGCGGCGGCCATCGCGTTTGCGCGGGAAGGCGCCGATGTGCTGATCTCGTACCTCAACGAGGAAGAAGACGCCCGAGACACCGCCAAATGGATTGAGAAAGCCGGCCGCAAAGCGGTGCTGGTGCCCGGCGACATTACCGATGAGGCCCACTGCAAGGCCATTGTACAGCGCGCCGTGGACGAGTTCGGGCAGATTGACATCCTGGTGAACAATGCCGCGTTCCAGATGGCGCGGGAGTCTATGCAGGAGATCTCCAGCGAGGAGTTTGACAAGACGTTCAAGACCAACGTGTACGCCATGTTCTACTTGTGCAAAGCTGCCGAGCCGCACATGAAACCGGGCGCCACCATCATCAATACCACCTCGGTGAACGCCTACAAACCATCGCCCATGCTGCTACCGTACGCCGCCACCAAAGGCGCCATCCAGAACTTCACCGCCAACCTGGGGCAGATCCTCGCCGACAAAGGCATTCGGGTGAACTGCGTAGCCCCGGGCCCCATCTGGACGCCGCTCATCCCCGCCACCATGCCAAAGGAAAATGTGAAAACCTTCGGGAAAGACACGCCCCTGAAACGCCCCGGCCAACCGGTGGAGTTATCGGCGATCTACGTGCTTTTGGCTTCGGAGGACTCCAGCTATATGACCGGTTCCACCGTGCAGGTGACCGGCGGAACACCAACTATTTAGTCCTGAGTTCAATGATTTAGTCCTGAGTCCGGAGTTCTGAGTCTTGAGTCATAAAACTGAATCGGGCCTGTTTTTGGTAAAACAGGCCCGATTCAGTTTTTATAGTTTGTTGATTGTAGCGATTCTGATCAAAGCGAAGAACCCATTAAGAAATGGTCACCCGCTTGCCGTTGTTGCGAGCTGATTCATAGATGGCCATCAGGATTTTTACGTCGCGCAGACCCATCTCGCCGGGTACGATTGATTTTTGTTTGTTTTTGAAGCTGAGCGCCTGGGCATCCATTTGAAGGGCCTGTTCATAGACATCGGGGTAATTCATTTTGCCTTTGCTGGTTTCGCCTCTTAAGCCCGAATACGAAAAAGCAGGGCTTAAACGCCACCAGCCGTTTGCGGCTTTACCGGCCAGTAAACCTTGGCCCTCGGCGTAACTGGTGCTGCAATCGGCGATGACGCCATCGGCAAATTCCATCTTCCAGTCAATGGATTGCTCCACCTCGTCAAAATAGTCCTTGTGGGTTACCTGGCCAAACTTGGCGGTCACGGCTACCGGGGTTTGGCCCATAGTGTAGCAGGCCCCTTGTACGCAGTAAACGCCCATGTCCATGAGCGGTCCGCCGCCAGCCAGTTTCTTATCCAGACGCCAGACGTTGGGGTTTGAGCCCGTGATGTTGAAGCCGTTTCTGGCTTCAATGCTTTGAACCTTGCCAAAGATCTGCTTCTGCCCTAGTTCCATCACGCGTTTGTTGTGCGGCTCAAAATGCAGCCGGTACCCTATAGTCAACTGCACATTGTTTTCCCGGCAGGCGTCCAGCATGCGCTGGGCATCGGCTACGCTGGTGGCCATGGGCTTCTCGCAGATGACGTGCTTTTTGGCTTTGGCCGCCCTGATGGTGTACTCGGCGTGCAGGCCGTTGGGCAACACAATGTACACCGCGTCAATATCAGGGTTATTGGCAATCTGGTCGAAGTTCTCGTAGTTGTAGACGTTTTTGTCCGGGATGTTGTACTCAGATTTCCAGCGGTCTATTTTGGAAGGAGTGCCGGTGACAATGCCCGCCAGGTAGCAGTGTTGGGTTTCCTTCAGGGCCGGGCCTAATTGATGCTCGGCGTAGCCGCCCAGCCCCACCAGTGCAATGCCCAGTTTTTTGGCGTTACCCTGATTTTCTGCGGCCGGTTGGCTCTCTTTATCAGTGCCGGAATTACCACCAGATTGGCAGGAACCGAACGAGAAAAAAGGAAAACCAAAGGCGGTGGAGCCAAGCACCAAAGAAAAGCCTTTCAGGAAACTTCTTCGGTTGGGGAGAAAGCGTGGTTGGTTTTTCTTCATGGAGATTAATGGCTGGTGGATGAAGGTTATATGCGTTTGGTTTGGAATTGGTTACAAGGCTCGCCAGGTGGAGCTAACCTCTATTAATTTGTCATCCTGAAAGGATTCTGGGGGCGAGCTAGAAAGGCGCTGTTATAGTTTGCCCAAAAGATCTTTCCAAGATGACAAAAGTGGGGGGAGAAGATCCTGCCAGGATGGAAAAGGAAGGAGCCTTCCACCATGACAAAGGAAAGATCAAAGCTTTTTCTCTGTTCAGGTCCTTTCATGTTTACTCCGCCGTAAGCACATAAATATGGCTGGTGAGGGCTGCGGCATCCGGGGAGATGGGCAGGCCTATTTTCATGAGGTAATCGCCGGAGAAGGTTTTACCGTTGGCCGCGAAATTGGATTTGGTGCCCGGGAAAAGGTTCGTTTCCTCTATTCTGTACTTCTTCTGCGGATCAAGGCCTTGCAAGGTCACCGGGAACATGGTCTCGTTGAAGCGCGTGTGTAGGTTGAAGGAATACAGCACGGCTTTGTCTTTGGCTGGGGCAACATACATGACGGCCGCCCGGTTACCCTCATACGGTGAGAGCAGCCGATAATGGTCGCCTTTCCAGATGATCTCGCTCAATTGCTTGTAGTTCCTGACGGCCTGTTGGCTGAAGGCCAGTTCGTCTTTTGTCCATTTGTCAATCTCCTGATCGAAGCCCAGTTTGCCCATCATGGCCACATCGGTACGGAACTTCAAAGACTGCTTGCCCCAGGAAGTGACGTGGCTGGAGAGCGCGATGGACGGGAAAAAATAGGAATAGCCCCACTGGATGAAGATGCGTTCCACGCCATCGGTGTTGTCGCTGGGCCAGAAGGAGGTGAAATAGGGTAAGGCACCGTAATCGGTGCGGCCGCCGCCGCCGGAGCAGAGCATGATGGGCAGGTGCGGGTACTTTTTGCGCAGGCGGTCCAAGACTTTGTAGAGGCTGCGGGTGTACTCAATATACAGGTGCGACTGGTTTTCCTTGAGGTACGGCGAGTAGGCGTTGGTCATCATGCGGTTGTTGTCCCACTTGATATAGGCGATGTTGGGGTGCTTGGTGAGCAGTTTGTCTACTACTTCATAGACAAAGTCCTGCACCTTGGGGTTGACCAGATCTAGGATGAGCTGGTTGCGGTATAGGTGCTCCTCACGATTGGGCAGTTTCAGAATCCAGTCGGGGTGTTTCTCGTAGAGCTCGCTTTTGGGGTTCACCATCTCGGGCTCCAGCCAGATACCAAACTTCACGCCTTTGCTCTCCGCTTCTTTGATCAGGTGGCCTATTCCGTTGGGGAGTTTCTCTTTGTTTTCTTGCCAGTCGCCCAGACCGGCACCGTCGCTGTTGCGGGGATATTTGTTCGCAAACCAGCCATCGTCCAGCAAGAATAAGTCTACGCCCAGGGTAGCAGCATCCTCAAACAGGTTGGCCAGTTTCATTTCGTTGAAGTCAAAGTAGGTGGCTTCCCAGTTGTTGAGCAGCGTGTAGCGGGATTCGTTTCCGTCCAGGATGCCGTAGTTGCGGCCCCAGAGGTGGAAGTTGCGGCTGGCGGTGCCTTTGCCCTGGGTGCTGTAGGTGAAGATAAAGGCCGGGGTGGTTAAAGTCTCGTTTCTGGGCAGCTTGTACTCAGAGGCATACGGGTTCATGCCCGCCACTATTCTAAGGGACTGTTTCTCGTCCATGTCAAACGCGAAGCGGAAGTTTCCGGTCCAGGCGAGGGTGCCGGCCAGCACCTCACCGGTGGTTTCATCCGCTAGTTTGTTTTTGGACAGGAAGAACACCGGCGTCTGGTACATGTTGGCGCGGCTGCCCAGTTTGCTGTCCAGCACCTTGGTGCCGTTGGTGAGTTTGCTTTCTTCCATGCGCATCTCCTCGGCCCAGTCGCCGTGGAACTGGGTGAGGTAGTACTGCGGCGCATCAAAGTGGAGCATGGCCGAGGCGTACTGCGTGAGCACCACCGGTTTCTTTTCCTGGTGCCGAATCTCGGTCCACGTTTTAATCACGTCTTCCTGAAAATAGGCCGAAAAATGCAGCGTCACCTCCACCGGGTACTTGGGATCTTTAAGCGTGATGTGCGAGGTGGTGACGTTTTCCTGTTTCTCGGTGCGGCTGGAGGCGTACCGCAAATCCAGAGAAGGGTTGCCGTCATTGTGCGTGACCCTGATGGCGGGCTCAAACAGGTTATCGGTGCCGGCGGGCACGTAGGCCTCGTGCTCAGGTTGCAGTTTGGTGTACTCAGCGGCATCCGTCAGTTTAGGACCCAGGTAACTCTGGTACAGCTTCTGGTTAGCGCCTACAGACAAGACCAAGTGCACGTTCTTCGTCTCAATCACGAATTCGTTTCTGGTCTGGGCCCGGGCAACGCCGGTAAGGGAAACTAAAAGAATAAGTAAGAGTCGCTTCATGGATTGGGTGTCTGGAAAAGTAGAAAGCAATATACATTTTCTTGGCGTATGGCGGTAGGTGCTGTCTGACAGGTGACGTCGTTACGGTGTAACGACCCTACAGGGCAATTGGTAGCGTCGTTACACCGTAACGACGTCATCCGAGAGGATGAAAGGGCGCTTCCTTCCACAAGTAAGACCAATTGCCGAACCCACCTGGAGAAACTTTTGCTAGGCGATAGGAGGACGTTTTGAGGTTGTTTTGGCGGAAATGGGCCATAAAGGGCTTCTCCGTGATAAACTTGGCAAAAGCCTATTTATGATGTAGCTTTGCCAGTACATAACCTTACATCCAGACACATGGCATCAAAATATGATTTGATAGTGGTGGGTAGCGGCCCCGGTGGTTACGTAGCCGCCATCCGCGCATCACAATTGGGTATGAAAGTGGGCGTGGTAGAGAAAGCTGAGTTGGGCGGTATCTGCCTTAACTGGGGCTGTATCCCTACCAAAGCCCTCCTGAAAAGCGCACAAGTATTTGAGTACATCCAGCATGCCAAAGACTACGGCATTAACGTAGCCGATGCCAGTGCTGACTTTGGGGCGGTGGTTGCCCGCAGCCGGGGCGTGGCCCAGGGCATGAGCAAAGGCATCCAGTTCCTGTTCCGCAAAAACAAGATTGACCATATCGCCGGTTACGGCAAACTGAAAGGCCAGGGCCAGTTGGAAGTAACCAACGCCGAGGGCAAAGCTGAGATCTACGAAGCCGCCCACATCATTCTGGCGACTGGAGCCCGTTCCCGCGAGCTGCCTAACCTGCCTATCGATGGCAAAAAGATCATCGGGTACCGTCAGGCCATGGTGCTGGAGCAACAGCCAAAGCGCATGGTAGTGGTAGGTTCCGGTGCTATCGGGATTGAGTTCGCCTATTTCTATAACGCCATGGGTACCGAGGTGACCGTGGTGGAGTTCCTGCCTAACATTGTGCCGGTAGAGGACGAAGAAGTTTCCAAGACCCTGGAGAAATCGTTCAAGAAAGCCGGGGTGAACATCATGACCAGCTCAGAGGTGTTGTCAGTAGACACATCGGGCGAAGGCTGCGTGGTGAAAATCAAAACCGCCAAAGGCGAAGAAACCGTTGAGGCCGATATCGTGCTGTCTGCGGTGGGTATCCAGACCAACCTGGAGAACCTGGGCTTAGAAGAGCTGGGCGTTGCCGTTGAGCGCGGTCGCGTAGTAACCGATGATTTCTACCGCACGAACGTACCGGGCGTGTACGCCATTGGAGACATCGTGAAAGGTCCTGCTTTGGCGCACGTGGCCTCTGCCGAGGGGATTATCTGCGTGGAAGCCATCACCGGTCACAACCCAGAGCCATTGGATTACAAAAACATCCCGGGCTGTACTTACTGTATTCCTGAGATCGCCTCTGTAGGCTACACCGAGAAAGAGTGCCGTGAACTGGGCCGTGAGATCAAAGTGGGTAAATTCCCGTTCTCCGCGTCTGGTAAAGCCAGCGCCAGCGGTGCCAAAGATGGTTTCGTGAAAGTGATCTTTGATGCCAAATACGGCGAGTTCCTGGGTGCGCACATGATTGGCGCCGGGGTAACCGATATGATTGCCGAGGTGGTAGTTGCCCGTAAACTGGAGACTACTGGCCACGAGATCATCAAATCCGTGCACCCGCACCCAACCATGTCTGAAGCCGTGATGGAAGCCGCCGCAGCCGCTTACGGTGAGGTGATCCACTTATAAGAATTTCTAACAACCGCATAGAAAAGGCCTGGGCTCTGCTCGGGCCTTTTTGTTTGGGGGCCGTTTTGCCGAAAAGGAGCCTAAAACAGAAGAGGATTTCGGTTGTTTTAAGAAAACGTACCTCAACCATTAAACCTTTGAGCGCCGGAAGGCTCCAATTAGCCTAAGTTCTTTGACACTTATATGTTTTGGGGCCGTTTCTATCAAAAGAGAATCATTTCAGTACGCTTACCTAATTTATCCCCCGCATGAAACATCTCCTCCGGCTTTTTCTACTCTGTATACTTTTGTTTGGCTACACCGCTGCCCAGGCGCAGGGAAAAATTTCGGGCAAACTGCAGGATGCCATCACCAAGCAGCCGGTGGGGTACGCCACCGCCGCGCTCCTTTCGGCCCGAGATTCCGCGATTGTGAGCAGTGCCCTAGTGGACGGGGATGGCGCGTTCACCGTGGCCCCGGTAGCGGCCGGTAGATATCACCTGAAGATTTCCTTTGTGGGTTATGCTACCCGCGTGGTGCCAAATGTGGAGGTGAGCGCTGCCGTGCCCTCGGTAAATCTGGGGGTGATTGCGATGCGGTCGGCGAGTACGCAGTTGAAGGCCGTGGAAGTGGTGGGCCAACGCGAGCAGGTGGAGTACGGGCTGGACCGGCGGGTGTACAACGTGGGGCAGGATCTGTCTACCGTGGGCGGCACGGCTGTGGATGTGATGCAGAATGTGCCCTCCGTCACGGTAGACCAGGATGGCTCGGTGAGTATGCGTGGCAGCTCTAACATCACCATTCTCATTGACGGAAAACCCTCAGCGTTAAGCGGGCTGGGGCTGGACCAAATTCCGGCCAGCGCCATTGACCGGGTGGAAGTCATCACCAATCCATCGTCTAAGTATGACCCCAGCGGTACCGGTGGCGTTTTGAACATCATTTTGAAAAAAGAAAAACAAAGGGGCCTTAACGGGGTGGTCTCTGCCAATGCGGGCATGGGCAACCGGTACAACTCGTCTCTGAATCTAAACTACCGTCTGGGCAAGCTGAACCTGTTCACCAACTATGATTTCCGGCAAGACTGGCGCAAAGGTACCGGCTCCCTGTTCCGGACCAACCGACCCGCCGGACAGGAAGTAAGCCTGCAACAACAGAATTCGCGCAACAGCAACTTCAACCGGAACCACAATATCCGTTTCGGGGCTGATTACCAGTTGACCGAGACGCAAAGCCTCACGGGCTCGGTACTGTACCGCAACGGCATCCGGGAAAATGAGGGCTCCACCTTCTATGAGTTCCTGGGCCAGGAAGGCGACCTGGACAGTACCTCTACCCGTACTTCGCGGGGCAGCGAGAGCCGCGACCTGTGGGAATACTCGCTCAGTTACCGGAAGACCTTTGCGCAGGAAGGCCGAGAACTCACCGCCGATGCTGTCTTCAACCACGAGTATGAGCCGGGCGAGGATGCCTTCAGCCAGTACTTCTTTAACCCAGATGGTTCGCCGAGCGCGTTCCGGCCATCGTTGCTGCAGCGGAACAAGGCCCTGGAGCGAGAGCGCGAGTTTTCCCTCCAAGCCGATTACGTGCAACCAATCGGGGAGAAAGGCAAATGGGAGGCCGGTTACCGTTCCACGTTTGAGCGCAGCGATGTAGACGTACAAGCCACCGATTTGAACCCCGAAACCGGTCGGTTTGAAAACAGCGTAGGCCGCACCAATCATTTCCTGTATGACGAGTGGGTGCACGCCGTGTACGGAAATTACGGCAACGCCATCCAAAAATTCAGTTATCAACTGGGTGCCCGCCTGGAGCAAACCAACATCATCACCGACCAGATCACCCAGAGCCGCCGCAACCACCGTGATTACCTCAACCTGTTTCCCAGCCTCTTCTTGACGTATGAGTTCTCTGAGGAGCAGAAGGTGCAGACCAGCTACAGCCGCCGTATTAACCGCCCGTGGTCCGGCCAATTGAACCCGTTCCTGGATATCTCTGACCTCTACAACCAGCGTCAGGGAAATCCCAATCTAAATCCTGAGTTCACCAATTCATACGAGTTCAACTACCTCCGTTTCTGGACCCACGTAACCGCCACCGCCGGCGTATTTTACCGGCACATGACCGATATTGTGCAACCCGTGAGGCAGTTGCTTCCTGGTGCACCCGGAGATGAACGCCAGATCACCTATACCACTTTTCAGAACATCGGGCAGGGGCACTCCTACGGCCTTGAGCTGACCGGTACCGCCACCCTCACGCCCTGGTGGCGCCTGAACATGAATGCCTCGGGGTTTAAGTACACCATTGACGGTACCGAGCAGGGCCTGGCGACCAACAGCCGCCTTTCCTGGACCAGCCGATTGAATTCTTCTTTCACGTTGCCTTATAAGACCGAGGTGCAGTTAGCCGTGAATTACCGGTCTCCAACGGCCACGGTGCAGGGCGAGCGTTCTGCCTTTTTCATGACCACCCTCAGTGCCCGCAAAGAAATCCTGAAAGGAAAAGGAAACATCATTCTGCGCGTACAAGACCTCTTCAATACCATGCGGTTCAACGCCACCAGCTTCGGGAACGAGTTTGAGGAAACCAGCCGCTACAAGCCGCAGAGCCAATTGGTGTATGTGGGTTTCAGCTACCGTTTCGGGAATGTGACCCAGAAAAAGGAGCGGGGCGAAAACGAAGGAGAGATGCCCAATGGCCCTGAGCGGGAAGGTGAAGGGAATTAACCGAGGACTGTGTGGTGCCCTGTTGGTAATACGTTTTCAGGTTCTTTTCAGGAAAATAGCCTTAAAACTTGTAAGCTCAATCCTGGAATTTACGGGTACAAAAAAAGAGGGCATCTCACCAGAGATGCCCTCTTTTCTGACTTACAAATCAAAGAGGATTAGTCATTGTTCTTCTTGGCGTACTGGTCATAGCGCTTGGGATCTTTCTTCCTGTCTTTCTTTCTGCCTATGGCGCCCCCGGCTACGGTACCAGCTGCGGCCCCAATAATGGCGCCTTTGGTACCGCCCACAATGGCCCCGGCTGTAGCACCACCGGCCCCGCCAATGACAGCACCTTTGGCTTTTTTACTCCAGCCTTTTCTTTCTTTTTTAACTTCCTGGGCTTGTGCCTCGTGCGTCACGCTGCCGCCTAATACAAACACAGAGCACAGCATGACCAAAGATATCTTCAGATTTTTCATAATCTTCTCTTGGTTGGTGTAGTTGTATTAAACGAGGTATGAAAACATGTGTTATGATTCTAAAAAATAATGTAATAGGATTAAAGATAGGAGGAGGGCTCTTGGTGCAGAACATTCAACGGATACTAGCTTACCATAGAAAGAACTCCAAAATGCAGATTGATAGCCGAGAACCAGGGCCTATTACTTTAATTAGCCATAAAAGAAACGAGCCGGGAATAACCTCTGAAAGGCTATTCCCGGCTCGTTTCTTTTATGATATCTGGTTTAAAACGGATTTACATCTTCTCGTCGTGCTGTGAAAGGTCAAGGCCCAGTTGTTCCTCTTCGCCGGAAACCCGTAGCGGGGAAATCAGGTTGGTCACTTTCAATAGAACCCATGAACCGCCAAAGGCAAAGATAGACACGCCAACCAGCGCCCCGAACTGGGCCAGAAACAGTTTGGTTTCCCCGAAGAGCAGTCCTTGGTCCGGAATAGCGGGATTCACGCCTTTGCTGGCGAAAACGCCGGTCAGCAGCATGCCTACCATTCCTCCCACGCCATGGCAAGGAAATACATCGAGGGTATCGTCCACGCTGGTGCGGGTCCGGAAATCCACCAGAAGATTACTGATCACCGCAGAGATGACCCCAATAGCGATAGAATGCGGTAGCGTCACGAACCCGGCGGCCGGGGTAATGGCAACCAAGCCTACTACGGCGCCTATACAGGTACCCATGGCCGAGGGTTTGCGGCCTTTCACGCCGTCAAAGAAAATCCAGGCCAGGGCGGCGGCGGCCGAGGCGGTCATGGTAGTAGCCAGGGCTGTGGTGGCCAGGGAATTGGCGCCCATAGCTGAACCGGCATTGAACCCGAACCAGCCAAACCACAGCAAACCGGTGCCCAGCAGCACAAACGTGATCATGGCCGGCGAGTGCGTGGGTTCGTGTCTTCTTTTCAGGAACAGCGCTGAGGCCAAAGCCGCCCAACCCGCTGACATATGCACCACCGTGCCGCCTGCAAAGTCCAAAACACCTAGTTTGAACAGGACACCTTGGGGGTGCCAGGTGGCGTGGGCCAAAGGTGCATAGATAAATACAAAGAAAAGGAGGATGAAAACGGTGTAAGACGTAAACCGTATCCGCTCAGCGAAAGCGCCTGTGATCAATGCCGGTGTGATAATGGCGAATTTCAGTTGGAACATGGCAAAAAGCGCCAGCGGGATAGTAGGCGCCAACTCCCAAGGAGCGCCATCCAGCACGTTTCGCATCATGAAGAACGTGGCCGGGTTTCCGATAAAGCCTCCTATGGATTCCCCAAAAGCCAGGCTGAACCCAAAAACGACCCAGATCACCGCAATCATGGCCATGCAGATAAAACTCTGCAGCATGGTGGAAATCACGTTCTTGCGGTTCACCATACCCCCGTAGAAAAAGGCCAGTCCTGGGGTCATGAGCAGCACAAAAGCCGTGGCGGTGAGCATCCAAGCAATGTCGGCTTGGTTTAGATTTGCGGGCGCCGCTACCTTGGGGATGGAAGGGAAAAAGAAGGTCAGTCCTACCACAATCATCAAAAAGATGAAAGGGATTTTGGAAAGCTTAGTGACCGGGAGCGCTTTGGCGGGCTTGGTGGCCGTAGCAGTAGAAGTGATCATAAGTAACCTGAAATGATGTTTGTAAAAGTTTGGCAGTCTAATATTGTGAAAAAATTTCAACGATAAAACTGTTTGATTGTGAATTGGTTAAGGAATGGTTTCTTAGGTTAACGAATTTTAATCGTTTCTTTTGCTATTTCCTTAAAATGCCCTACCTCACTTTAGCCGTGCCTGATACTTTCACATCAGAGCGTCAAATCATTTCAGAAATCCTTAATTTTCAGGTAACATTAAATTGTGGAAAGATTTTGATGCCTTAGGTAAACTTTAACTTTTAGCCAGGGAAGATTTCTCCTGGTAGACATGATGTCAAGCGTTAGCTTTCCACGTATGAGTACCTGAACCATGAACCAATCACCTTCTATGCGCACAACCATTGCCTTCTCAAAATTCACTTTCTGGCTCCTTTGCCTGGGTATCATGCTGGGCTGCCAGCAAAGCAAGGATTACAGTCAGGAAAACAAGCAAGCCCAGGCAGCGGAACAGGCTTCTGAGAACGGGTACAAAGTAATAGGCATTAAAGACGGCGACACGGTGGAGTTGCTCAAAGACGGAAAATCACTGACGGTTCGCCTGCAGGGCGTAGATTGCCCCGAAAAGAAGCAGGATTTCGGCACCCGCGCCCGGCAGTTTACCTCAGACCTGGTTTTCGGGAAGTTTGTGCAGCTGGAGGTGGAGAACGTAGACCGCTACGGCCGTACCGTAGGCACCATTATTCTGCCCGATGGCCTGAGCCTGAACCAGGAACTGGTGAGAAACGGTTTCGCCTGGCATTACACCGCTTACTCCAAAGATCAGGAATTGGCCCGTTTGGAAACTGAGGCCCGGGCCGAGAAGCGTGGCCTTTGGGCTGGCCCTTCGCCCCAGGCCCCCTGGGAGTACCGCCAAAGCCGCCGCGGCAAATCTGCCACCTCTGGGAACACAGAAACTGAGGAGGAAGGCACCGCAACCCAGAAAACTACCTCCCCCAAAGCTTCCGCCATCACGAAAGGCGGCAAAGTGTACATCTGCCAAAGCAAAGGCTCCAAGATCTTCCACACTGACCCTAACTGCAGCCGCCTGGAGCAATGCAAAAGCACCGTGGCCACCATCACCTTAGGCCAGGCCCAAAAGGAGAAACGCACCCCCTGCAAAACCTGCGCAGATTAAGGAGAGGTCAGTTTAAAGCTGATTTTGAAAAAGTAGCGTGAAACCGGATAAAAGGTAATGCTGCCTTTCACCACCCCGCCCTTCGGGCACCCTTCCTAAAATAGGAGGAGAGTTTCTGCCAGCCAACGCAATAACGGTTGGTCAAAAGACCTCGCAGCGTCCGGAGGTCCTGCGAGCGTCTGTGCCAATAGCTTCCCAACAGAAGAGAAAAGCGTTTAGCGCCTATTTTAGAAAAACAGGCGCTAAACGCTTTTCTCTTCTGACTTTTAATCAGGGACTGTCTGGCAAGAACCTTTACAAAGTCATGCCCACGGTGCTCACCACGCTGATTTTGCTATGGCCGCCGGCTTGTTTCTCCACCACAATCTGGGTACTGATGCGTTCTTTCAGCGCTTCTACGTGCGAGATGATCCCGATCATTTTGCCGCTGGCCTGCAGGCTTTCCAGTGCATCCATGGCGATGTCCAGCGTGTCGGCGTCTAGGGTACCAAAACCTTCGTCTATAAATAAGGAGTGAATCTGGGCTTTGTGGCTGGCCAGGTCAGACAGACCCAAAGCCAGGGCCAAGCTCACCAGGAAGCTTTCTCCCCCGGAGAGGGAGTTCACCGAGCGGACCGCATCTCCCTGGTAGGTATCCAGAATCTGAAGCTCCAGTTCATTGTCGTTGCTCTTGAGAATCCGGTAACGGTCGTTGAGGCGGTGCAGGTGACGGTTGCCCAATTCCACCAAACGCGCCAGGGTCAAGCTCTGCGCATACTTGCTGAACTTCTTGCCATCGGCGGAGCCGATGAGGCGGGAAAGGCTGTCCCAGCGTTCGGCTTCGCCTTTCTGCACGTCCAGTTGTTGGGTGAGTTGGCGGTGCCGCTCGCGCAGGTAAGTGTCTTGCTGCAGTTGCATTTCCAGGCGGGCAATCTGCGCCAGGTGCTGGTTTTTCTCTTCCTCCAGCGCATTGATGAGGGGTTGTAGCTCCTCCAGTGTCAGCTCTGTGAGATGGCGCTCTTTTTCGGCTTGGTATTCGGCGCGGGTCTGGCGGAGGCTGTTCTCCAGGGAGTGGAGGGTTTTCTGCAATTGGTTTTGTTCCTCCCGCAACCTACTGACTTCATTCTCTGGCAAAAGCAGAGCCTGCAATTCGGCCAGGGTACTGAAGCCCAAGGGCTGGATCTTCTTTAGGAGCGCGGCTTCCAGGTCAGTCTGCGTTTGTTTGTTTGCTTCCTGCTCCTGCTGCCTTTCGGAAAGCCTGTGGGTGAGCAAATTCAACTGCTCCTGTTCCCTTTGCAGCGTGGCATCAGCGAGTTGCAGGGCTTGGGAAGCTTGCTGCAAAGCCTGTTGCAGCCGTTGTTTTTCCGCTTGCGGCTGAAGCCCTTCTGGTAAAAGCCTGTAGCGTTGGGCGCGGAGATCCTGCAGATGGGTCAGGCTTTTCTGCAGGTGTTCCTGACGCTGGGCCAGTTCATGCTGCTTTTCGTCCAGAGACCGTTGGCAGCTTTCTGCCTCGCCCTTCGCCTGGACGTATTTCTCCCGCAACTCCGGCATTTGCGCGTTCTTCTGCTCATACTCGTTCTTGCGTTTTTCCAGCTGGGCCAAGAGGTCAGCCCCGTTGTCTCCGAAGTAGGAGAGGCCGTACGTCCCGAAGAAAGACTGAAGAGTTTGGGAGACGACTTTCTCCTGCTCGGCCAGATCCTCTAGTTCTTCCTGCAGGCGGTTGATCTGGGTTTCTGCCTGGGCGCGTTTTTCAGCCGTTTTCTCCAATTCATACCGGAAACGCTGCTGCTCCGTGAGCAGCTTTTGCTCAGTGTGGTGCGCGGCCTCGGTGCGGGTACGCAGCGCGCGGAGTTCCTCTAGCGTGGCGGTGGCGTGCTGCAATTCGGTTTTGCGGGCGTTCCAGTACTGGTCAATGGCCTGGGCGCCGGAGATCTCATGCGTGAGCTCCAGGGCAGTGTTGAGTTGCGCAAATTGGTTATTCAAATGCTGTGCCTGCGCCGCCAATTCCTGGACCTGCTCTTGGGTATGCTGCCTGGCCAGCTCCAGTTTGTGCACCGCGGCGGCCAGTTCCCGCTCCTGCCCATCCAATTTCTGTACTCGTTGTTGCTGCCCCTGCAGGTTCTGCTCAGCTTCCGACAAAGCCTGTGGCTGATGCTCCTCTACAAAAGGGTGATGCGTAGAGCCGCACAGCGGGCAAGGTTGCTCAGGCTGCAGTTGGGCACGGGCATCCTCGTACTTCTGGATCTGGCGCTGCAAATCCACAATCTGCTGCAGGTCTTTGAGCTTGTCCTGGGCCTGTTCGCGCTCGGTCTTGGTTTGGGTAAATGAGGTGCGATGTTGGTGCAGGTCTTGGGTGGTCTTGGAAAGTGAGTTTTGCAGCTCCTGCCGGCGGGCTTCCAGTTGCAAATAGTTTTTGCTCAGATCCAGCTGCTTTTCCAATTGGCTGCAAACTTGCGGCAGTCGGTGGCAGAGTTGTTCCAAAGCCTCGTGCTGCTGACCCTTTAAGGCGGCTTTGGCCTGTTCCTGTAGTTGGGCCAGGGTGGTTTGCTGCTCTTTCAGGTGGCGTTCCGTGATCTCCAACTGGCTTTTCCAGGAGGCGGCGTTTTGGGTCTCTTTCTCGAAAATCATCCGGAAATCTGCCTGCTCTTTCCGGAGTTTGGTTTGCTGTTTCTGTACCTCCTCCAGGCTTCTGTACTCCGATTTTCCTTCGTGGAGGGTCTGGGACAGTTCTTCGTCCTGCACGTGCTCGCCCAGCCACTTTTTAATAGAGACCCCCAGTTCCGAGATTCTTTTGAATTCTGCCTGCAGCTGGTCAGCCTTAGTGGAGAGCTCGTTTACCTGGGCCTGCAGATGGGTTGCCGCCGCTTCGTCTCTGGTGTATTGGGCTTGTTGCGCCGCTAAATGCGTGTCTTGCTGCAGGACCTGGTCTAGCCGGGGCTCCGCCTCCGTCAAGGTTTGCAGGGCCTGCTCGTGTTGTACGCGGGCAGTACTGGCCGCCTCTGCGTTGGTGGAGACCAGCTGTTTTTGGGCCGGAATCTGCTGCTGCAAAAGCCCGATGGCGTTAACATAAGCCTGTCCCTGGTTCTGAATCTCTGAGAGACGAACCAAATCGGATTGGAACGGTTGAACCTGGTCGTGGCGCTGCAACTTCTCCAGATTGGGTGCCCATTCCTGTTGCTGGGTCTGGACCTGGGTTAATTGGTGATGGAGGTCTGTTTCCTTTTGGAAAAGCTTTTGTAGGTTATTTAACCAGATTTGCTGGCTTTGGTGCTGCTGCACCTGCTGGTTCGCCAGCCGAACTGCGGCTTTCAATTCGGTAGCCTCCTGCGCCAATACAGCACGGGTCTCCTCGGGGAGAAGTTGGTCTAGCTGCAGCAATCGCTCCAGGTCCTGCAGTTTCTGTCTCTCTACTTTGGCCTTCTCATAGGCCGCCATGGAAATCTGGGAGTAGATGCGCGTATCGGTGAGTTTCTCCAGGAGTTCACTGCGCTCGCTTTCGCTGGCTTTCAGGAAACGGGTGAAATCGCCCTGGGAGAGCATGACAGAGCGCAAGAACTGCTGGAAATCCAGTCCGCACAAATCAATGATGCGCTGCCGCGTCTCCGAGAGCCGTGACTCCAGTATTTCCTGGGTAGAGGCATCAATCAGCTCCATTACCGGGCTTTGCAGCTTGCCATCGGCTTTGCCCCGACTCCGCCGAAGGTTCCAACGCGCGCGGTAGGTTTTCTCCTGGGCTTCAAACTCCACCTCAGACCAGCACTCACCCGTGTGGCGGGTCATGATCTCAGAGACATCGCGGCCGTGGCGCGGCACCTGCCCGTAGAGTGCCACCGTGATGGCATCCAGGATGGTGGTCTTGCCCGCGCCGGTAGGTCCGGTAATGGCAAAGAGCCCAGATTCACTCAAAGGCGCCTCATTGAACCGAATAAGGTGCTCGCCCTGCAGCGAGTTCAGGTTTAGGAAACGAACAGAAGTTATCTTCACGGGATTGGAAACTAAGCGAGTTAGTAAAGATAACAGGTTTTAGGGAAGAGGAGAGTATAATGTAAAGGCCTTAAAAATATGGATGACTTTCTGCAGGTGCGAATGTAATAGGTGAAGTCCTTGAAGGTCCAATCAATAGTTTTTAAATCAGGCACTTATCAAATTGTGTGTCTTAAAATATTCAAACACCTGACTTAAAATGTTGTAAATAGTTCTATTTTGTCTTTGGATTATTAAGCATATGGTTTCTGCTGTTATCTTTGTAAATATTGTTTTAGGGTAAATTTTTTAAATTAAATTCTAAAACGATAGATTTCATGAAGTCAGAATTTTACTATTTGCATGGTTCCTTCTAAAAGAATTGTAGAGTTAGATTGTATAAGAGGGATCACCGCATTTATAGTCGTCTTCTTTCACTTCTCAGGAGGAACATTTTTGTTTCCTTTTTTCCGGCTATTTGCCGGAGGAACAGATCTGTTCTTTATCATCAGTGGTTTTGTGGGATACAATCTACTCAGAAGTAACCCAAGCGTAGTTGAATACTGCCTGAAAAGATTTTTAAGGTTGATTCCCATGTTTTGGATTTGTGCTTCCCTGACTTTTGGGTGTATGTTTTTATATAACCTCAAGCATGGAGTTCCGGTAGGAGCTTTGGTTACACAATACTTTTACAACCTTGCTTTTCTTAACTACTTTCAAGACATACCCTTTCTGGACGGTGTCTATTGGACTCTCCTGGTTGAAGTTCTCTTTTACGCATTGCTGGCTGTAATCTTATGGACGAGAGGAGAACAATATGTAGAGTTGGGCGGAGCTCTCTTTTTAGGGTATTTATTTATAACAAGTATCATTCCTTTAGGCTCATTTAAGCCTACCCATATAGCAATCTTAAATGGTTTTCCACTTTTGATCGTTTGGCCTTCTTTTTACGCTGGAATAATTTTTAATAAGATAAAGTATGAAAAGTCATCTGTAGGGAGATGGACCTTAATAGGGCTTTGTCTTTTGACTTCTATTTTGGCAATTAGTAATTCCAACTACATTCATGGGGTTGTAAACCTGCTAAGTCCTGCTGAAAATGTTGCCATGACATTACTTTACTTCCTAGTCTTTTATTTAGCGATCAACTCCTACCTGCCGTTCTTTATTAACAAAGGCTCCTTATTCCTCGCCCAAATATCTTATTGCCTGTATTTGATCCATAATGAGATAGGAAGGTTATTTATCCAACCCAAACTGAAGATGCTGCCTATGTTTTGGCAGATAAATTTAATGGCTGGGTGTGTCTTAGTGGTTGCGTATCTTTTGAGTTACTTTATTGTAAGGCCATTGCTAAAAAAGCTTCATAGTAAATTTATTTTCACAAAAAGAGAAGCAGTTGGGAAGATTCAGGTTCAGCAAAGTAATTCTGAACTGATTATGTGAGATAGTTTCCTGCAATGGTAGTCATAGAAAACCAAAGGCCAGCTATCAAAAGATTGCTGGCCTTTGGTTTTCTATGAGATATTAGTCTTCTAGGCTGGACTTGGTGCTGTTGATGCAGAATTTTCAAGTATTGCAAAGTGAGTGGCAAATATCACTGTATCTAAATATTGCAAAATCCGTTTTAGCACCTGATGAGCCGCTGTGTGCCAGCCGTAAGGTGATGAAAACTAATTTTCAGTAAAAATTAATCTAAAAGATGATTTTAAATTGGGTTTCATTTTTGGCACGGTAGTTGAAAAGGTAGGAAACATAAGAGATAAACTTTTACAGACTCTAAAAAATACTAACATGAAAAAGCTAAGTTTGATATTCGCCTTACTGTTCTTAGTGACTGTTGCTTTCAATAATGCCCAGGCGCAAGAAAGAAAAAAATGGAGCCCCCAAGCCAAAGGTGCGGTGATTGGAGCTGGTACTGGTGCTGCGGCAGGTGCCATCATCAACAAGCGTAACCGGGTAGTAGGTGGTGTAGTTGGTGGTGTAGTTGGTGGTGCCGCCGGATACGGCGTTGGTAAAATCATTGACAACAAACAGAAAAGAGCGGCTGCTGAGCGCGAAGCTGAATTCAACAGAAACGTAGCGGCTAACAGAGCCTACGCCTATAGCTCATCTAACAGATCTGCTGGTTCTGCCAAGAGATCATCTTCTTCTTCCGCCGCTAAAACTGCTGCAGTTGCAGCCCCAGCGGCCATGGCTTACACCGGTTATACTGCAGGTCAGCCTCAGATCATGAGCATGTCTAACCTGTCTTTCTTGCCAAACGAGAACTACGGTGACTATTCTAAGCCGTACGCCGATTCTGAATACAGAAGAAAAAGCTGGTAAGCTGGGCACATGCCTGAATATAGGAAAGCCCAAGCCCTGTGCTTGGGCTTTTTCATTACAAATCTACAATATTTGAAACCTCTAATATTCAAAGCGAGTATGTGGTTTATTGATTCACTAAAATCCGAACGTATGAAATCGTCCATCGTCATGTTTTTGTTTGCGGCCCTGCTTTTCTCCTGTACTAAAACTGAGAAGAAAGAGCCGGTAAACGTGCAGCAACTGAACCAACAATTTATAGGAGCCTGGAACAGCAGAAACTCATCCCAACTGGATACCCTGTTGGCTGAGGATGTGCACTTTGTGCAAGGCGAGGTGCATTACAACGGTAAATCAGAAGTGTCTCAGAAGTGGGTGCGCGAGACCATGGGTACCATTGAAAACCTGAAAACTTTCCCAATCAGCTCGGGCGCCGATGAAAACATTGCCTTTGAAGGCGGTACCTTTACTGTAGATGTGATTCCGTCTGACCGTCAACTACCCAAAGGCGAAGGAGAGGGTAACTTCCTGCTGCTCTGGAAAAAGAACGACAAAGGTGTCTGGAAACTTCACTACGCCCAATTAGAAGACCACCCCGTGCAGGTGGCCAGATAAGGATTAAAGTATTTAGCGTTAATTTCATAAAAAGCCTGGAGAAGTTATCTCCAGGCTTTTGCTTTTTAAATGATGTAAGTAGGATACTATAGCTTTTCAGCTGGCAGATTACTCCCGATTGGCGTTAAGGTAAGTCTTAGTGTTTTGGAGTTGGTTTAAAAAAAGCAGGCAGGAAATCCTTCTCGATGGTCAGACTTCCTGATTCGCTAATCAGGAGATTAGCTATCTGGTAGTGGCGTAATCAGAGACTACGCACAACAATAGCACAACAGAGAAGAAGCCATAGCTTTGAATCAAAGAAGTTCTCGTATGCCCACAAGATACTTTCAGGATGACATAAGGGGAGTAGTAAGGAGGTTCTCCTTTCAGAAATCTCTCTTGAAGCATTGTGGGTTTTTGAAAGGGTGCTTTACTCAAAATTGATGAGTCAGGATTGAAAATCAAAAAGGTTGGACACTTGGTTGTGCATAGAGTTAGCTTCAGCGCTCTACGCACCTACCGGACAGCCAATCTCCTGATTGGCGTGTTGGAAAAGGGCAGAAGTTTTAATCGTGTATTAAGAATGTGTATGGGAGATGGATGCAGAATTTGATACCAGCTTTCGCCAATCAGGAGATTGGCTATCTTAGAGTAGCGTAGTCAGAGACTACGCACAGCACACAGCTACGCACAGCACACAGTATTAAAGCTTGAGACTACACAAACTTATACACACTTATATACCTAAAATACACACGTAAAAAGAAAGCTGATCTTTTTAGGCCTGTTTTTTGAAAAATAGCCTAAAAGCAAAAAGGCACCGCTAGCGGTGCCTTTTTGCTTTATACAAATCTGAAACAGGTTATACAGAGAAGCTGTCGCCGCAGCCGCAGGTACGGCTGGCGTTAGGGTTGTTGAAGAAAAAGCCTTTGCCGTTCAGCCCGTCAGAGAAATCCAGCTCAGTGCCGGCCAGGTAAAGGAAGCTTTTCATGTCTACCACTACCTTCACGCCTTTGTCTTCAAACTCCTGGTCCATGGGCTTTACCTCGTCATCGAAGTCCAGCTTGTAGGACAGGCCAGAGCATCCGCCACCGGCCACAGAAGCTCTTAAACGGAAGCTGTCATCTATGTTAGAGTCGTGCTTCAGCTTCTCTACTTTTTCTTTTGCTTTATCAGAAACGGTAATCATACGCGTGTCCTTCCTTTATTTTTAAGAAACTGGGTTCAAAACCACACTGAAAACGGTGATGGTGTTGATGTCCCGGCCGTAATATAGTTTATCCAACGCATCATACATGTTGGTCGCCCGGAAGTAGGAGGTGTTCAGCTCGCGCTCGCCCCGCGCCACCCATTGGATGGTGTAAGAGCTTTGTTGGTCACGCGACTGCCGCACATAGTCCAGCATCTTCCGAAGCGCATCCACCTTATCATAGCCCGTCACCGTATGGAACAGGAACGATTGGTGGTGCCGCGGGTTCACCGTGATCAGATCAAGGCGCATCCGGTCTTCCATGGGGCGGAAGTCAAACAGCAGCTGACTTCCCTCCATGCCTAAATGCTCCTCAATCTGCTTCTGAATCCGGGCGCTCTCTACGTGCACATTGGTGGATACATCCATGCGCTCGCAGCAATCTTAGTGGTGCGACTTAGCCTCTACCAATGGCTCCAGACCGTTTTTCACGCGGTAGTCATTGATGGCAGACTTGATAGCGTCCTCGGCTAGAACAGAGCAGTGGATTTTCACCGGCGGTAAAGCCAATTCTTCCACAATCTCCATGTTGTCAATGGCCAGAGCCTCGTCAACGGTTTTGCCTTTCAACCACTCGGTGGCCAGAGAAGAAGAAGCGATGGCAGAACCACAGCCGAAGGTTTTGAACTTGGCATCGGTGATCACCTGGTTTTCATCTACTTCAATCTGCAGACGCATTACGTCACCGCACTCAGGGGCACCTACTAAACCGGTACCCACGTTTGTTTTTGATTTGTCCAGCGTACCTACGTTGCGTGGGTTGCTGTAATGATCGATTACTTTATCTGAATAAGCCATGGCTCTTTTTTAATTACGATTTAAGAATTAGAAATTAAGAATTGGGGGGTAAGTAACTAGGTTATACGATGTTAGATCAATGTCTGATCATCTCCTAATTCTTTATTCCCAATTCCTAATTGAATATTAGTGTTCTGCCCACTCTACAGAGTCAAGGTCGATACCCTCTTTGAACATTTCCCACAGTGGGCTTAGTTCACGAAGTTTGGTAACGGCTTCTTTCACGTGGCTGATGGCGTAATCCACTTCCTCATCGGTGGTGAAACGGCTCAAACCGAAACGTAGGGAAGAATGCGCCAGGTCATCGCTCATACCCATAGCTTTCAACACGTAAGATGGCTCCAAAGAAGCAGAGGTACAGGCTGAACCAGAAGATACAGCAATGTCTTTCACACCCATCATCAGACCTTCACCTTCTACATATTTGAAGGAGATGTTGCTCACGTGTGGCAGACGGCTCTCTTTGTTTCCGTTCAGGTAAGACTCTTCCATTTGCAACAATTCTGTCTCCAGACGGTCACGCATGGCGATGATACGGGCAGTGTCAGAGGCCATGTCGGTGCGGCAGATCTCGGCGGCTTTGCCTAATCCTACAATACCAGGCACGTTCAAAGTACCGGAACGCATGCCGCGCTCGTGTCCGCCACCGTCCATCTGGGCAGTAACTTTTACCCGTGGGTTTTTGCGGCGTACGTACAAAGCACCAACGCCTTTAGGGCCGTACATTTTGTGACCGGAGAAAGCCATCAGGTCAATACCATCGGCTTCCACGTCTACCGGAATTTTACCTACAGCCTGGGTGGCATCTGAGAAGAAAAGAACGCCGTGTTTCTTGGCGATTCTTCCAATTTCTCTAATTGGTTGTACCACGCCCACCTCGTTGTTCCCATACATGATGGCAATCAGAATGGTCTTGTCCGTGATGGCGGCTTCCAGTTCTTCTAAGTTAATCAGGCCTTCTGAGTTCACTTGCAGATAGGTAACCTGTCCGCCTAGTTTCTCAATGTGCTTACACGTATCCAACACCGCTTTGTGCTCAGTGGTGGCCGTGATGATATGGTTACCTTTGGAGGCGTACATCTCAAACACACCTTTGATGGCAAGGTTGTCTGACTCCGTAGCACCTGAAGTGAAGATAAGCTCTTTGGGGTTACAGTTGATCAAGGCCGCGATTTGCTCACGGGCATAATCTACCGCTTCTTCGGCGGCCCATCCGAAGGCATGGTTACGGGAAGCTGCGTTCCCGAACTGGTTGGTGAAATACGGCAACATGGCCTCCAACACGCGCGGGTCCATGGGCGTGGTGGCATTGTTATCTAGATAAATCGGAAATTTCAGCATCTTCGTCAATAGTTTTCCTGGGTTGGCTTATCAAAAAAACAGATTTTAGCTCCAGTTAGTTTGATTTGCACGCAAAAATACATAAAAATCGTCACTTAGAATATCTTTAAATAAACCGTATGCATGTAGAGCACATCGGCATTGCCGTAAAAAATTGTCAAGACGCGAATCAGTTATTTGCCAAATTATTAGGCGCAGAGCCTTATAAG
The DNA here is from genome assembly GCF_017916365.1 of Rufibacter roseolus. GTDB lineage: Bacteria > Bacteroidota > Bacteroidia > Cytophagales > Hymenobacteraceae > Nibribacter > Nibribacter roseolus. The sequence continues at coordinate 496,475 of NZ_JAFMSU010000003.1, read as the reverse complement.
GCCGAAAAAGTGGAAAGCGAAGCCGTTAACACCTCGTTTTTCCACGTGGGCAACACCAAGATTGAGCTTCTGGAAGCCACCGCTGAACATAGTGCCATTGCCAAATTTATTGAGAAGAAAGGGGAGGGAATCCACCACATCGCCTTTGAAGTAGAGGACATTGAAGCAGAAATGGAACGGTTGCGGGAACAGGGCTTCCAACTCCTGAACGAGGCTCCCAAACGCGGCGCCGACAATAAATTAGTATGTTTTGTGCACCCAAAATCAGCCAATGGCGTGCTCGTGGAATTGTGCCAGGAGATAAGGAAATAGCTGTTCTGAGCGTTTTGAGGCTGTTTTTGCAAAAATGGCTAATAAACGGCAGCGGGCGCAGACGCTTGCAGGTCCTTCAGACGCCACGAGGTCTTTTGAGCGGGCTGGAAGGTAGTTTTTAGGGCTCCTTCTATTCTGTTATTAGCCATTCATTTTCATGCATTACCTTTCTTTGTGTCTTTGCCCTGGCGCTATCCTGAAAGATACCAAGTGTAGAAGAGGTAAATGGGAAAGACAGGCCGTTTAGTAGGCAAGTTCGCACATTCAAACGACCTCGCAGCGTCTGCACCTGCTTCCGTTTCAATACAGAAGTACTTCTTCGTTTTAACCCCACAATTTCAAAATAAGGCCCAAACTAGGTTCTCGCGGCTAACTTCTGTGTGATAGGTTGGAGGAAAGGCCCTGCATTTGGCAAACCCTACCCATTCCCGTACCTTTGCAGCCCTTAACGCGGCGCATTGCCAAAGGCGAAAATTCCTGCGTATACCATTTGAACCACCCCGTTGCCCATGACTACCCCAGACATCACCCTTCCAGATCATCCGGTTTTTGCCGTTGTGGCGCAGGCTGCCCGTGAATTGAACACCGAGGCTTACGTCATCGGCGGTTTTGTGCGGGATCTGGTGCTCAAGCGTCCTTCCAAGGATATTGATGTGGTGTGCATTGGCAGCGGGATTGACCTGGCGCAGCTGGTGGCTAGCAAACTGGCCCACAAACCCAAGGTGGCCGTGTTCAAGAACTTCGGGACGGCCATGCTCAAGACCGATGATGGTTGGGAGGTGGAGTTCGTGGGGGCCCGCAAGGAATCTTACCGGAGCCATTCGCGCAAACCCGAGGTGGAGCAGGGCACCCTGGAAGATGACCTGAACCGCCGCGATTTTACCATCAACGCCATGGGCATCAGCCTGAACGAGGGCAGCTTTGGCGAGCTGATTGACCGGTTCGGGGGCATGAAAGACCTGCGCCGCAAGAACATCAAAACGCCGCTGGCGCCAGGCATTACCTTCTCAGATGACCCGCTGCGGATGATGCGCGCTATCCGGTTTGCTTCGCAACTGAATTTCGATATTGACCCCGATACGTTTGACGCCATCGGGGAGAACAAGGAGCGGATTAAGATTGTGTCGCAGGAGCGCATCACCGATGAGCTGAACAAGATCGTGCTCTCCAAAAAGCCGTCTTACGGATTCAAACTGCTGTTCCAGACCGGACTGCTGCATCTGATCTTCCCCAAAATGGTGAAGCTGCACGGCGTGGAGACCATCAACAAGAACTCGCACAAAGACAATTTCTACCATACGCTGCAGGTGCTGGACAACGTGGCCGAGGTTTCTGATGACCTTTGGCTCCGCTGGGCCGCCATTCTACATGACATCGCCAAGCCCGAGACCAGGCGCTACAACGAGAAAGTGGGTTGGACCTTCCACGGCCACGAAGACCGCGGCGCCCGTCAGGTGCCCAAGATCTTCGCCGATCTCAAATTGCCTTTGAACGAGCACATGAAACAGGTGCAGAAACTGGTACGGCTCCATCTGCGGCCCATCGCGCTGGTGAAGGAAACCGTCACGGATTCTGCCGTACGGAGGTTGCTTTTTGAGGCCGGCGATGACATTGACCTGCTCATGCAACTCTGCAAAGCCGATATCACCTCCAAGAACCATGACAAGGTGAAGCGTTACCTGCAGAACTTTGAGAAGGTGGAGCAGAAACTGAAGGAAGTGGAGGAGAAAGACAGCCTGCGCAACTTCCAACCGGTGATCACCGGTGATCTGATCATGCAGACCTTCGGGATTTCCCCGTCCAAAGAGGTGGGTATCCTGAAGAACGCCATTACCGAGGCCATTCTGGAAGGCGAGATTCGGAACGAATACGATGAGGCGTTCCCGTTCCTGCTGGCGCAAGGTAAGAAACTTGGATTGCAGCCGGTGACTTCCTGAAGTTAGTAAGGGAGTTTTCCAACTATAAGAATTCGTTTGGCGCCTGTTTTCTAAAAATCAGGCGCCAAACGGATTCCTCTTTTTAGGGGTTGGCTTTTTTAGTTAAAGCGCATTTCAAAGCCTCAGCCTGCATAGGCACGTGGTTTCTACCTACAACGGCCATGACCTTTTCACCTCTGAGTACCGCTTCTGAGAGCAGCCGGTACATGTGCCGGTTGCGGTTCTCGCTGTTCAGGCGGTTGATTTCGTTGGTGAATTTTCCGCCGGTTTTCTGCCCGTCTCCCAGGGGATCGAACCAGTTGGCGGGTGCCTCCCACCAGTTGGCCGGCGAGGTCCAGTATTTCTGGTAGGCTACCTGTAAAGACGCCACGTCAGGGATTACTTCGTCAAAGCCTTTGATCATCTGGTTGGCTTTGGGTAGCAGCTGGGCCATGGCGGCTTTGAGCTGTTCCTCGTTGAATCCTTTACGTTCGCGCAGACGGCTGGCCTCACGCAGAAGGAAAAACAGTTTCACCTGGTCTTTTCCAAACCTTCCCGATTTTATCAATTGGTCCACTTCTTCCTGCGGAGACATCTCCAGCGACTGTGTCTTGATTGCCTCGGCCTGGGCCAGGAACCGTACGTAGCCAGATTCTCCAAATTGCTTTATGGTTTCCTCCTCAGACGCGGCAGTGCCCCGGTTTGGTCCCTCAAAGAAAACCAGGGTGGGTTTCTGGGCCTGCCAGGTCTGTTTGATTTGCGCAAACTGCGGATGCGCTGGATCAGTGGAGTGCACCGCGCCTAAGTATTGTAGATTACCGCCGGTTGGTCCTGGCAGGGACAAAGTCCATTGGGTGGCCAAGGTTTCTTTCCAGCCCTTATAGGAGACCAGTTTACTTTCGCAGTCTGTATTAGTGTTTTGGGCCATCAAGACAGAAGGACTTAGCAAAAGGGCCAGCGTGATTGATTTTGGAAGAAGCGAGAACATATTTTTTAGGATTTCAGGTTGAATGAACAGAATAAAGGCTTAACTGATTTTAGATCGGTTTTGAAAATCTAGGGTGAAAACGGATTTGCGGGCGTGCCTTAGCTTTAGGTGACCTATGAAAGGTTGTCCTTCTGAAGAGCGGTTTGGGTTGGTGCCTGCGTTTGGGAAGTGTTTTGGCAAAAAGAGGCCAGAAACATAGCTATCTCCATTTCAGCCATGCCGGAAACCTGGTTTTCATTTGAAAAGAAACTTGGAAGGGAAAGCCAGGTGGCAAAAGGACTTGCCGGGAAAATCAGTAAGAGGGCTGAACAGGGGAAGGGAAATTCAGCAACTTGTATTCAGTTCATGAAGGGGAAAAAAGAAGGAGGACTTTGCCAGAAGCGCGTCCTCCTTATTCAAAAGCTTCTCAAGAAATCCAGAAAGAGAGCTTTTGGTGACAAATTCATTTAGGGCCCATTTCTGTAAAACAGGCCCTAAACGGGTACTATCTGCGGCGGTTTACGCGGGAACCGCCCGACTGATTCTTTTCTACCTGGGCATCGCCCAAATATTCAACTGAGCTGGCGCCGCTGGCATCGGCAAACAATTGCTTCTGCACGTTCACCACGCTTTGGCTGGCGCCGCTTACGTCTACGTGGGCAACCTGGGCCACCAATTTGGAGGCATCCACCTTGCAGGCGCCGCTTCCGTCAATGGAAAGTTCATCGGCGTAGCCTTTGAGGCTGGCTCTGGAGGCGCCGCTCTGGTCAACATCCAGGTGGCCCGTGCTGATGCTGATGGCTAACTCGCTGGCTCCGGACTGTTTGATAGTGAAGTTCTCCGGCGCAAAACCAATGATCTCGGCCTTGGTGGCTCCGCTAAGGTCTACCGTGGACAGGTCTGGGGTTTCTACCTCAATGAGAACCGCGCTTTTGCTGCTTTCCCAAAGTCTCATGAACTCACTTTCGCGGCTGATTTTCAGGACACCGTTCTGCACCCGAAGCTTCAGTTTCTCCAACTCGTTTTCTGAGCCGGTTACCCGTACGTAGTTGCGGTGAGACTGTCTAACCCTGATGTGGTAAGCGCCTCCGGCTTCGATCTCGGTGAAATCACGCACGTTGTAGATCTTGGAGATGCCATCGTACTCGTCTTTCAAGATGGCCAGGTCGTCGTCTAAACCTACCGTGTTGCGGGGCTGCCGGGCAGTTGCGCCGCCGGTGCTGTCTACCACGCTGCAGGTAAGGCAAACCAGACGTCCGTTTTTCATCTGCCAGGTATTGCCGGCCAGGTCATCAGAATAGTACTCACCGTTTGTGATCTCGTCTGAGAAGTGGTTGGCGTAGCCCTCAGAGAAGCGGAGTTGCTTCCCCTCCGGGATCAGGACTTTGATTTGCAGGTCCTGGTCACGGAAAATGGCGTTTGGTTTGAAGGTGAACGCGTCATCGAACCGAAGCACCGAGTCCTGCTGCATCATTTTGTAGGAGATCATCTGCGCATTCTTGATGGCGTCTGCCTCGTCCAGGCCTTTGGCTTTGTAGGTCTGGATCACTTTCACGTCTGTACCGTTGTAGCCTTCCAGTTTCACGTTCATACGATGTCCGTAGCTATGGTTGGTATCCCGGATGTTGAAGACCATGGTAGAGTAGGCGGCGGCCGGAAAAGTCTGCTCGGTGGCAAATTCACCGCTTTCCTGATAGTGGCGGGTGGTCATGGCAATACCGCTCAGCAAAGCCGCCAAGGCCAGAAGCCATACCCCCAGCATGGGCCAACCCACAGTTGGGCGCAGCAGGAAGCGCTTGGCCAGCAAACCAACCCCCAACAGGAACAACAGCAGCGCCGGGATGAAACCTGCAAAGAATCCTGCCCACACTAACCAGCCAGGAACCGCATTGAAGAAGGCCGCGGCCGGAATATCTCCGAAGTTGAAGTACTGGGGCTGGTCATAAATCCCGGTTCCTATCATCACAGAGGTGAGCAGGGCGATCATAAAGGCACCGGCTACCACCATCATCAAAAGCCCCGCGAATACCCGTACCAAGGTGACTAGTAAACCCAACACTGGATTGAGCACCCTTGACAGAACCTGGATCACCTGTGACACCAAACGCACCGGAAACAAGAGGACTTTCGCTAAGGTGCTCTCCTGCCCGTTAGCGTCCCGCATGTTCAGGTTGTTTTTAACCGATTCTTCTATACTGGAGAGCGTAACGGGGTTTCCCTGCATTTGCACCCGCTCTGTTATGGTTTTAGCCTCAGGAACGGCAATCCAGAGAATGATATAAGGGATCAAACCAACCCCGCCTATCAAAAAGAACAGCAGGAACAGCAATCTGATGATGGCCACATCTGCCCCGAAATAGATGGCGATACCGCTAGCCACGCCGCCCAGTTTCTTGTCTATCGGGTCACGGAACAGTTTACGCACCGGAATGTCTGGTAAAGCGGCGTTCTGAGGCAGGGCTATCCAGCAAACCACGTAGAGGATTACCCCAAGCAGGGTAAAGCCACCCGTGAACGGCACGCCCAGCACCAGCAGTACAAAGGCCAGTCTCACCCAGATAGGGTCCATCTGCAGGTAATTGGCGATTCCTGCCGCCACGCCGGCCAGTACTTTGCGGTTTACGTCACGGTACAGGCGTTTCTGCTCAGAGGGCGCGGGTTCAAAAGGCGGAGGAGTGGCGGTGCTGCCCTGGGTTTTGGCCGAGGCGGCTTCGGCGGCTTCGGCTTCTTCGGTCTCCACGGTCTCAAAGTCGGCGATGGTTCCCATCTGTGTGATGAGCGCCTGCACATCATCGCGGGAGATGACCTGCTTGCCTGGGTTCAGGCGGGAGAAGAAGATCTCCGCTATGCGGGACTCTATATCGGCCACAATCTCCTCATGTCCCTCATAGGTAGAGAAGTACGTCTTTATGCCGGCAAGGTATTGGCTCAACATCTCGTAGCCGTCTTCCTCCACGTGGAAGATCATGCCTTGCAGGTTGACACTTATATTCTTTTTCATGGCTAGTTGGATTTCTTGCGGTTGATGATGAAGGTGGTGGAGTCTACCAGTTCCTGCCAGGTGAGGCGGAGCTGCTCTAGAAACTCAGTGCCGGTGGCGGTGAGTTTGTAGTACTTGCGGGGAGGTCCGGAGGTGGATTCCACCCAGGAGTAGTCCAGGAGTCCGGCGTTCTTCAATCTGGTCAGCAGTGGGTAGAGCGTCCCCTCCACTACTATCATCTTGGCTGCGGTTAGTTCCTCCAGCATGTCGGAGGCGTAGGCTTCGCCGCGGGCGATGATTTCCAGAATGCAGTACTCCAGAATCCCTTTCCGCATCTGCACTTGTGTGTTTTCTACTTTCATGGTCTGTGAGTCTGAATTGTTGATACAAATATATAAGAAGGTACTATGTAAAACAAGGTACTGGTGAAAAATATTTTTTGTTTCTATTTTCAGAGAAAAAAGCTTGCGGCAAGTACGGAAAGAGGGTTTAGATGAGGCAGGCGGACAGCCTGTAAAGAAATAGGAGTAAAATGGAACAGAACTTGCTCAGGGAGTGTAATAAGCGCTAAACAAATGTTGTTATAATGTTGCCAGATGGCACTATCTTTACAGGATTATTCCGTATATGGCGTATAATTATATTTTATGAATAAAAAACTAGTACCCATCTTTTTTCTTCTCGCTTACCTTCTTTTCCCTGACCCGGCTCAGGCACAGGATATCTCTGCGCCTAAGTACAGCAACGAGTTCCTCAATATTGGGGTAGGGGCCAGGGCCTTGGGGATGGGAAGTGTGCAGTCGGCCATTGTGCGCGATGCCACGGCCGGTTTCTGGAACCCAGCCGGTCTGGTAGGGCTGCCCAAACGCCACAATGCCGTGTACATGCACTCTGAGCTTTTCGCCGGCATCATCAAAAACGACTACGGTTCCTACGCCACCAACCTGGACTCCACCAGTGCGCTGGCTTTCTCGGTGATCCGGGTAGGGGTGGATGACATCGCGGATACCCGCCGCCTGCAGAATGAGTACGGCGCCATCCAGTATGACAGCATAGAGTTCTTCTCGGTGGCCGACTATGCTTTCCTGGCTTCGTACGCCCGCCAGAGCAACCTCATCAAAGGTCTTACCTTGGGTGCCAACGCCAAAATCATTTACCGCAACGTAGGGAAATTCGCGAACGCCTGGGGCTTTGGGATTGATGCAGGGGCGCAGTTACGCCGGGGCAACTGGCAATTTGGTTTAATGGCCAAAGACATCACCACTACCTTCACCGCCTGGAAACTGAACCCCGATGAACTGGAAGACACTTACTTGAAAGACCAGGAATCTTTTAACGCCAACAGCATTGAAGTTACCCTGCCCCGCCTGATTCTGGGAGCCGGCCGATCTTTCCAGTTCGCCAACCGCTTCTCGGCTTTAGTAGCCACTGACCTGGAAATCACCACCGACGGGAAAAGGAACACCCTGCTTTCTACCGGCGTGGTTTCCGTGGACCCAAGGGTTGGGGTGGAGCTGGGTTATGCCAACTCTGTGTTTCTGCGCGGTGGGTTCAACAACGTGCAGCAAATAGAAGACCTTGACGGGAAGAGCAGCTGGAAAGTGCAGCCGAATTTCGGGATTGGTGTGGCCACCCGAGGCCTGCAACTTGACCTGGCGTTATCCAAGGTTTCTGATAACTCCCAAGTCTCTTCCGTAATTGTTTCTTTGGCCTATAGTTTTGATTGATTTTTGTGCGCGCGCTAGTTTTATGAAGACACCTTACTATTTAAAATCTTTATTCTTTATTGCTGTTGTTTTCTTGGCCCTTTTAGGTTCTGCACAACGCTCATATGGGCAGCAGATCACCTACGGTAACGAGTGGATCAACTACAGCCAGAAATACTATAAAATAAAAGTGCCCGCTACGGGCATTTACCGTTTAGACAAAGCTTACCTGCAAGCCGCCGGCATCAACGACGTAGACCCCCGCAATTTCCAGCTCTACCGCCGCGGCCAGGAAGTCTCCATTTACGTGGAAGGCGAGGCAGACGGCTCCCTTGACGCTGGAGACTTCATTGAGTTCTACGGGGAGAAGAATGATGGGGCTTTGGATAGAGAATTGTATAAAGACCCTTCTGCTAACCATATTAACCCATATTACAGCTTATATACAGATACTGCCGCCTATTTCCTGACCTGGTCTTCTGCACCTGGTAAAAGAATGTCAATTTATAACCAGGAACCCGCAGGCCTAACACCTGAAGCCTGGCATTGGCAGGAAAGAATCATCTTTGACAATGGTGAGTATACCAGAGGAAAGAGGTACGGGGAGAACTATATGTCATGGATGGACGCGGGAGAAGGTTTCACCGGAGGGTCTACCAATGGTTATACCTATAACCTACCTGCCATGGCGTCTAATATATACAGTGCGGGTACAGCGCCCAAAGTGGAGATCGCGTTTGTTGGAGCCAATGACAATAACCACGAGGTTGATGTTTTTGTAAGGCCTCCAAGTGGCCCAGAACGGTTGGTTGGTACTATACGGTTAACGGGGTATTCGTCTTTAAAGCAAGAATTCCCGCTGGTTGCAAGTGACTTCTTCACAGATGGCAAACTCGTGCTCCGCCTTACTGCTAAGAATACGTCATCACGTTTCAGAACTGTTTATTTTAAGACTATCTATCCGCAGAGGAATCTAATTGCCGGGTCAAGCCTGCCCATTAAACCTTCTGCACCAGCATCTACTCCATTATATTACCTTTTTGAGGGAAGCGCGGCAGCTAATGCAATAGCTTATGATTTAACGAACCTAAGCAGCATCAAGCGGATATCTGGAGCTGTAACCGGTACTCAGAAGGGATTTGTATTTCCTGCCTCCTTCAATAACGGTATCTTATGGTCTGGAGCAAACCTTGCTCCATCACCTGCCAGGGAGGTCAGATTTAAATCAGTGGTGGGTAACAAGGCCAATTACCTGATTATTTCCCATCAAAGTCTAATGGTTCCGAGTGGCACCTCTACTAACCCGGTGCGTGATTATGCTGCTTACAGGGCTTCTGCAGTTGGAGGAGGGTATGATACCCTTACCATGGAAGTAGGACAGATTTATGACCAGTTTTTCTACGGTGATAAATCATCTGCGGCAATAAGGCGCTTCATGAAATTCATGATTGCCAATGGAAAGCCACAGTACTTGTTTTTGCTGGGAAAAGGGTTGGAGTCTGATAACGTAAATGCTAGAAACAATCCTTCTTCCTTGGCCTATAAAGATTTAGTTCCTACAGGAGGTACCCCGGGATCCGATATTTTCTTCACCAGTGACTGGGAGCAGGGAAGCTATGTGCCTAAAGTTGCAACCGGCCGCGTTCCGGCCAGTACACCTAAGGAAATTTTAGATTATCTGGCAAAGGTAAAGGTTCATGAAAGCCTTCCTTATAGCTTAGGCTGGCGTAAAAACATGCTGCACCTGGTAGGTAGCAGCGACGAAGAGCAACGGACTCTACTATCTTATATGAGAGGGTTTGAGCGAATCGCGGAAGGACCTTGGCTGGGTGCAAACGTCTTAACGAAAATAAGAAGCGCTAGCGGAGGTCTGGATACCTTGAATATTGCAAGAGAGCTGAATTCAGGGCTTTCCTTGATCACTTTCTTTGGCCATAGTTCTTCTACCGTTTCGGATCTGGACATAGGTAGAGTGTCTGATGTGGTGAATGGGTATAACAACACCGGTAAATACCCCATGATCCTGATGAACGGCTGTAATGCCGGTAATACATTTACTACTGGCAAATCCTTTGGAGAAGATTGGTTGTTAACCGCAGATAAGGGAGCAATTGCCTTTTTAGCCCATGACAGCTATGGCTATCCCTCCTTGCTAAACATTTTCTCATCCAATTTTTACACTACTGCTTACGGCGACTCAACTTACCTTTCAAAGCCCTTAGGTATTCAACACCAAAGAGCCATTGAACTTACTACCCAGCGAATCACAGGTGAGAACGCTACCGCCATGAATATGCAGATTGTAATGCAGGCTGACCCTGCTTTACGCTTACTAAGCCCCGCCAAAGCTGACTACGCAGTGGCAAGTGGTGGTGCGTCTATTCATTCAGTAGATGGCTCAAGCTTAACGGCAAGTTCAGAGAAGTTTTTGGTAAAGCTGGATGTTCGTAATTATGGCAGGGTTAACCTTGATAGTTTCTATGTGTCTGTTAACCGGAAGCTGGAAAACGGAACAGAGTTTCTGTATGATTCCATAAAGGTTGCTCCCATCTATTACAGAGATACTTTGCAGATAGAATTGGAATCCAAAACTTTTGAAGGGGCAGGCGTTAATACATTCGTGATCACGCTAGACCATACAGACACCATCGCAGAGCTAGACGAAACCAATAACATCACCACCATTGAGTACTTTCTGTCTAAAAGCGGGGTACTGGCCCTTGGACCGCAGGAATATTCAATTGTGAAAAACAGAACGGTAAAGCTGATTGGCCAGTCTACTGACTTATTGACTGAACCAAGGGGCTACTACTTTGAGATTGACACAGTGCACACCTTTAAAAGTGCCTGGAAGAAATCTCAGGTAGTGCAATCTGCCCTTATGCCCGTTTGGGAGGTGACTCTTCCAGAAAATACAGTAAACAGGGATAGTGCTGTGTATTTCTGGAGAGTGCGGTATGAAACCATAGCAGCTGAGGAAGACACCCTTTGGGCCACAAGTTCCTTTAGGTATATACCGGGAAGCCCAAGCGGATGGTCTCAGAAGGGATTTGGTCAACTGCAGAAAGCCGAAAAGCAGAAACTGGTTGATAACCAATCCTCTAAGACGTATAGCTTTGCACCTACTTTCCGTATTTTCGAATTAAAAGGAGTAGGTGGTGCCGGGGCCTTTGGTTACCCACCTTATGGCATATTTCTGGATAACTTTAAGACCATAGAAGCAGACTGTGGTGGCGTTTCCTCCAATATGATGGCCATCATATTAAATGATAAGACGCTGGAGCCTTACATAGGTATGCCCACAACATCTGGCTTCATTTGCGGTACCTTCCCTAAGTTCGTCTATCATTTCTCTAACTTAACTTCTGCTGCTAACCTTGCAAGGCTGGAGCAGTTCTTGAATTCCATTCCTCCAGGATACCATGTAGCAATGATGTCAATGGGGAATGTGCCTTTTTCAACTTTCCCCGAGAACATAAAGGCAGGGTTTAGATCTTTGGGTTCCACTTTGATTGACCAGCTAAAAACTGGTGATCCTTTCTCCATTGTCGGACGGAAAGGAACAACGCCGGGAACGGCTACAGAGGTTGGACCTAATTTGACGGATCCTACCCCACGTAACCTGCAGACTATCAGAAATGAGAAACAGGTTAATTCCTTTGAGTCTCAGGGTACGGTGCTCTCTACCCTCATAGGGCCTGCTAAAGAATGGAAGTCACTTCACCATCAGCTTAAACTAGAGGCTTCTGACAGCTACCAGCTTGATGTGATTGGAGTTGACCAGAGCGGCAAAGAAACGGTTCTTTCTTCTAAGGTGACTGCCTCCAGTTTAAGTTTAGCAGGCATCAACGCGTCTACTTATCCTTATCTGAGATTAAAACTGACACTGAAGGATGAAACCCAGCGGACTGCTCCTCAGCTAGGTCAATGGACCGTTCTGTATGAGGGTTTACCTGAAGGTCTGATGCGTCCTGATCTGGTTGGCCTGGAAAAGTATAATAAACTATCTGAACAGGCGGCCAATGGCGAAGTGAATCTCCAATATGCCTTCCACAATATCAGTGAGGTAAGCTTTACAGATTCCCTAACGGTAGAAACCACCTTGTTTGCGGAAAACGGGGCCAAGACGATGAAGACCTTCAAAGTAGAGCCACTGCAGAAAGAAGACACGGTTTTCTTTACGCATAAGTTCTCCACCATCAACCTAAAAGGAGCTAACAGGCTTAGGGTAACCGTTAACCCTCGGATTCTGCCGGAGCAGAATTACTTCAACAATACGCTGGAAGTTCCTTTCAATGTAAACCTTACTGCCGGCATGCCGCCGGTATTGGATGTGGTGTTTGATGGGGTTAGAATCCTGGATGGGGATATTGTGTCACCCAGTCCGTTGATCAGTATGGTGCTGAAAGACAATAGCCGCAAAATCCCGATCACGAACCCTGCTTCTATGAAGGTCTACCTGAAGAAAGAAGATGGCGATTTTGAGGAGATAGAGGTAAGCACCAATCCTAACATCCGCTGGTACCCAGCCGATGACAAAAACGATTTCCGGGTGGAGTACCACCCAGAGAAGCTGGCTGATGGCAAATACACGCTGGAGGTTCAAGGTTTTGACGCCTTGGGTCAACGCGCTGGCAATGAGCGGTACAGCGTCAATTTTGAGGTAGTGAATGCATCTTCTGTCACTAATTTCTATCCTTATCCAAACCCGTTCTCGTCTAAAACCAGGTTCGTGTTCACTTTAACCGGTAGCACTGTGCCAGACAAGATGAAAATCCAAATCATGACCGTGACTGGAAAAGTAATCAGGGAGGTGCAGAAAGAGGAACTTGGTCCTATCAAAATAGGTAACAACGTTTCTGAGTTTGCCTGGGACGGCACCGATGAGTACGGTGAAAGACTAGCCAACGGCGTTTACCTGTACCGGGTGGTAATGGATAACGGACCAGAGGAAATGAAACACCGTTATACAGAGGGAGACAAGGCCTTTAAGAAAGGATATGGCAAAATCTACATCCTTCGGTAAAATCATTTAAAAACTGGATTTCCAAACCCATAATTAAAAGGAGAGGCCACCTAATTAGGTGGCCTCTCCTTTTAGCCTTTAAGAATAGCGTAATAGGCAGGTTCCCGGAGAGAAAGAAACAGATCAACCGAAATGATACAATTGCTTTAGCTTTATGGAGTAGAATACCTGTATGAATTATAACTCAAAACCGCTGCCTGGTAACAAGGTGGAGCAGCACAGAATCCATTCTTTAGATTACTTGAGAGGCTTAATGGCTTTTCTTATCGCTATTTATCATTTCATTATTTGGGTCTCTGACTTGCAAGGGGCTGGAAGCTTTTTCGGAAGAATAGGGGTATATGGTGTTTCCATCTTTTACATCCTAAGCGGTTTAACGCTCTACCTGGTTTACCATGGGAACCTTATTTTTTCTAAACCTTCCATTTTCTCTTTTTTTGTAAGGAGGTTCTTCAGAATCTACCCTTTGCTATGGGTAAGTATGGCACTGACCCTCCTGCTAGATAAAGGAAAGTATTCTTTTGAACACCTGTTCCTGAGTTTTACGGGCCTGTTCGGGTTTGTGGCACCAACCAAGTACATTGGGCTGGTCACCTGGTCTATTGGTAATGAGTTAGTTTTCTATAGTTTGTTTCCATTGCTGCTACTAACCTTAGAAAGAAAAAAGAGCATGTTTTATATTATCTCAGGAGGGCTCATCTTAACCAACCTTTACTTTGTTTTCTTTGAATTCAACCCGAAGTCAGTTCTGCATGGTCAATGGAGTACCTATGTTAATCCACTGAACCATATTGCCCTTTTTATTTCAGGTATAACACTAGGTTATTTAGTTGCCAATGGACGGATTCAATTGTCTTTTAAGGCCCAAATAGCCCTTCTGATTTTTGGGGTAATAGGATTGTTTTTCTACCCTGCCTCCGGTGATTTGATTCATATTGTGCAAGGGTGGACAAGGGTATGCCTTGTTCTTTTTTCCTGCCTGATTTGCCTGGGCTTTTATAATTTTAGCTACCAGCCACCTAAAATGGTACACCACTTCTTCAAAAACATAGGCGAGGTGTCTTATTCTATTTACTTAATCCATCCAATTTGTTTCACTGTTTTAGTACGGTTGAACCAGCAGATTTTTGATATTAAGATCAGATACCTATTTCTTGTGTATATTTTGGTGACTCTGTTAATGAGTAACTTTTTTTATAATGTACTGGAGAAGCCCTTTATCAAACTAGGCCGGAAGGTCTCTTATCTGACGAAACAAGTAAAGTAATGGGGTGGACATCTTCGGCTTCACGTTTTTTGGGAAAGCTTCTTTGATGATTTAGTATATAATGCAAAAAGGCGTTTTGGGGCTGCTTTCAGAAAAGCAGCCCCAAAACGCCTTTTTATTTTTATAGAAAGTCAATTCCCTGAACCAGGGAGAATTTAATTCTGGCTAAACCCTGCCTTTCTTCTGAAGGTGAAGAACGTGAAAGGAAAAGCGTGTTTCTCATCGGCGAGATGTTCTTCCTGTTCGGTGACTTCCCAGGCTTCTGCTTGGAGTTCTGGGAAAACCACATCGCCCTCAAAGGATTCATGCACCAGGGTAAGATAGACCACCTCTGCCAAAGGCAAAGCCTGGGCGTAAATCTCGCCGCCGCCTACCACCAGCACCTGCTCGTCTTTGGACAGTCCCTGCTGCAGCGCTTCTTCCAGGGAAGTGGTGACGATGCATCCTCCGGGAGCGGAGTAATTCGGTTGCCGGGTCACGATGATGGAGGTGCGGCCGGGCAAAGGCTTACCTATGGCCTCGAAGGTTTTCCGGCCCATGACCATAGGATGACCCATGGTCAGTTTTTTGAAATGCTGCAGGTCTTTGGGCAGGTGCCAGATGAGTTGGTTGTCTCTACCGATGACGCGGTTCTCCGCGATAGCTACTACTAAGGCAATCATATGGCTTGTTGAAAGGTGAAACCCCGTAGAAAGTCCTGGATCTTCATCCGCTTTTTACCTTCCATCTGCAGTTCCTCCACCGCGTAGGTCGTGCCGTTCCCGCAGGTGATGTGCAGATAAGTCTTGCCATCGGTGGAGTAGGTGCCAGGCTGCGTTTTAGGGCCATTTTCCAGAACCTGGCCCGAAAACACCTTGAACTGTTTTTCCTCCAGCACCGTCCAGGCGGCGGGGTAGGGCGACAGGCCACGCACGAAGTTGTGCACCTGTTGGGCAGGCTGGTTCCAGTCTATATGGCAGGTCTGCTTGAAGATCTTTGGGGCCATGCGCAGCGGCTCCTCGGGCTGCGGCTGCGGATACGGCCGCACGCGTTCCTCGACAATGGCAGAAACGGTTTCCAGCAGCAAATCGGCGCCGGCGTGTTTCAACTTCTCGTAGAGTGTCCCGAAGTTGTCTTCCGGGGCAATGGCCACTTTCTTCTGCAGAATGATGTCGCCGGTGTCAATCTCGTGCTGCAGGAAAAACGAGGTGACGCCGGTTTCCTGGTCGCCGTGGATGAGGGCCCAATTGATAGGAGCCGCGCCGCGGTAATGGGGCAGCAAAGAGGCATGGATGTTGAGCGAGCCCAGGGCTGGCATGTTCCAGACGGCCTCGGGCAGCATTCTAAAGGCCACAATCACTTGCAGATTAGCGTTGTAGCTCCGCAGTTCTTCCTGAAAAGCCACGTCTTTGAGGTTGGTGGGCTGGAGAATGGGCAAACTATGCTGCAAGGCAAATTCCTTTACCGGCGAATACACCAGTTTCAGGCCTCGGCCGGCGGGTTTGTCCGGGGCGGTGATCACCGCCACTACGTTCCAGTTGTTTTCCACCAAAGCCTGGAGGGCGGGCACCGCGAAGTCGGGGGTGCCCATGAAGATAATCCGGAGGTCTTCTTTCTGCATGTTATTCAAAATCGGGGTAAAGCAGGTACTGCTTGCGCATTTTTTTGTAGGCCTCCAGTTCTGGTTTCCAGGATGCTCTGATTTCCTTTTCGCTCATGCCGGCCATGATCTGCTTCTGCAGCTCGTCGGTGCCGGCCAGGCTCTTGAAGAAGTTGTTGAAGAACTTCTCTTTTTGCCCCGATTTCTGATAAAAGTCGAGTAAATAGCTCAGGGTGAAATCCTCTTTCAGTTGCAGTTTGGTGAGGTCTTTTCCGTAGCACACCTGGTTTTTGTAGGGTGGGTCCATGGACATGCCGGGAATGGGCACCGGCGTGAAAGAGAACGATTTGTCTGGATAATACGGCGCCCCGATGACCTGGAACGGCGTCTGCGTGCCGCGGCCCTGGCTCACGGTTGTTCCCTCAAAAAGGCAAAGGAACGGATACAACCTGATGGACTGATCGTTGGGCAGGTTTGGCGACGGTTTGATGGGCAGGGAGTAGAACATCTTGTGCGTGTAGCCTTTCACCGGGATGGTCTTCACTTGCGCCTGCACGCCATTTTGGAGCCATTTTTCGCCGTTGATCATCAAAGCGTACTCGCCCAGCGTGAGCCCGTGCGCAATGGGAATGGTGTTCATGCCCACGAAGGATTTGAAGGGTGGTTTGAGCACCGGACCGTCCACGAGGTACCCGATGGGGTTAGGCCGATCCAGCAGCAGCATGGGTTTGTTCTGCTCGGCGCAGGCTTCCATCACATAATGCATGGTGCTGCTGTAAGTATAGAACCGTACGCCCACGTCCTGGATATCGAACAAGAGCACATCCACGTCTTTCAACATCTCGGCGCTGGGTTTTTTGTTCTTCCCGTACAATGACAGGATAGGAATACCGGTTTTAGGATCGGTGGAGTTGTTGATGTGAGCGCCCGCATCGGCATCGCCGCGGAAGCCGTGCTCCGGTGCGAAAATCATGGTGATCTTCACACCGCGGTTCAGGAGGGTATCCACCAGGTGCGTCTTCCCGATAGTGGAGGTCTGGTTCACCACCATGCCCACGCGTTTGCCCTGCAAATAGGGGAGGTACAACTCTGTCTGCTGTGCGCCCGTTAGGAGAGGGGCCTGCTGCAGCGTTTGGCCCTGCGAGGCAGAACCGGAGGCGGTTGTACTGCTAACGGTAGAGTTTTCTGTAGTGGGGACGGAAGTGGCTGGTTTGCAGCTGGCCAGCATGGCACAGAACATCGCCGTACGGAGGATGGTTACGAGCATAGGTTTAGTTTAAGAACAGATAGCTATCTTTAAGCACAAAATAGACGAAGTGAATCTTTCCCGATACATTGCCAGCCGTTTGACTGGCGCCCGTTCAGACTCATTTACCGCCTCGGTCACAAAAATAGCAAAGTTCAGCGTAGGGCTGGGCATTGCCATCATGATTGTGTCGTTCGCCATCCTGGAAGGTTTCCGGTACGAAATACAGGAAAAGATCTTCAGCTTTGGCGGGCACCTGCAAATTAGCAAATTTGACACCAACAATTCATTCGAGGGTTACCCCATGGGTACCTCCACTGGTCTGGGCGACTACAAAAACATTCCGGGAGTAGCGCATCTCCAGCCTTTCGCGCGTAAAACGGCCATTATCAAGACCGAGGACGAGGTGCTGGGCGTGGTGCTAAAAGGCGTGGATACGACCTATGATTTCCGGGGAATGCGGGCTAACTTGATCTCTGGCTCTGTGCTGGAGTTCAACGATACCGCCGCCTCCAACCAGATCATGATGAGCCAGCTCATGGCCGACAAACTGCGCCTGAAGGTGGGGGAGAAGGTGCTCTTCTACTTTATCCAGAACCCGCCCCGCATGCGCCGTTTTGAGGTGAAAGGCATCTTCAAGACTGGCCTGGAGGAATTTGATAACGTGTACGTGCTGGGCGATCTGCAGCAGATCAGGGACCTGAACCAGTGGCCTGATACCCTGGTGGGCGGCTACGAGATACTCCTTAACGATTTCACCCAGATAGACACCGTCACGAGCCAGGTCTTCGATAAGATGAACTATGACCTGCAGCTGGAGAAAATCACCGATACCTACGCCCAACTCTTTGATTGGCTGGAACTGCTCAAGCGCAACGTGATCATTTTCCTGGTCTTGATTGTGTTTGTGGCGACCTTCAATATGGTGTCTACGCTCTTTATCATGATTCTGGAGCGCACCAACATGATTGGCGCTCTCAAAGCGATGGGTGCTACGAACGGACAGATAAGGGGAATCTTTCTGCACCGGGGCCTGCGGCTCACCATTGCCGGACTCATCGGCGGAAACCTGCTGGCTCTGCTTTTCTGCGTGGTGCAGGATTATTTCCACCTTATCCCGCTGGACCCCGAGAACTACTACATGGACACCGTGCCCATCCACTGGGACTGGCGCATCTGGGTAGGCATTAACGGCATTACCTTTATCCT
This sequence comes from Rufibacter roseolus, assembly GCF_017916365.1. Classification (GTDB taxonomy): domain Bacteria; phylum Bacteroidota; class Bacteroidia; order Cytophagales; family Hymenobacteraceae; genus Nibribacter; species Nibribacter roseolus. Next base: position 478,267 of record NZ_JAFMSU010000003.1, on the reverse strand, counting down.
GACCATGCTGTCTATCTTGCTGCCAACCCTGCTTATCGCCCGCATCCATCCGGTGAAAGCCATCAAATTTGATTAAAAATACCGCCTTATTTCAGGGCTCTTTTAGGAAAAGGGCTCCAAAATTAAGGATATGTTTGAAAGCCTTTGGTAAAGCCCGGCAGGTCTTGAGGTCTGCCGGGCTTTTGTTTTATTTCAGGGTGATTTCCTCTTGTTCAAAAGCTTCTTTGACCTTCTCGTTCAGTGATTCTGAGACCTGTTGGAAGCGGTAATCGCCGCGCTGCACCCAAACTTTCACTGAGATGGTCATGGTTCCGGCGGCAAGTTTCTCAACGCCCACGCTGGGTTCAGGGTCCTGCAGAATTCTTTCATCAGTGGCAATCACGCGTTGAATTACCTCCCGTACCCTGGAAAGTGGGACTGCTGCATCAATGGTATAGGAGACATCCAGCCGGCGGGTATTTTCTACGTCATAGTTCACCACCACCGCCGAGGCCAGCGGACCGTTGGGAAGATAGATAGTTTTATGGTCCTCAGTAGTAATAACCGTATTGAAGATGTTGATGAGCGCCACCGTGCCTTTCTGCCCCTGGGCCTCAATATAGTCTCCCACCTTGAACGGTTTGATGGCTAGAATCAAGACCCCACCCGCAAAGTTGGAAAGACTACCTTGCAGCGCAAGACCTACCGCCAGACCCGCAGACCCCAGCAAGGCTAAAAAAGAAGTGACCTCCAGGCCTACCTGAGCAATTACCACTATAATAAGCATCACCAACAGCACTATGTTGAGGATGTTCTTCAGGAAAGGCCGCAAAGAAGGATCCACGTTTTTGCGGGTCATCAAGCGATACGTGAAATCCGTGATCCTCCGGATGAGCCACAAACCAACCAACAGGATAATGATGGCTACCAAAATCTTGATGCCATAAAGCACTGCAAAGTCCTGGATGTGGGTCAAGAAGCGTTCTGCGTTAAACATAAGGTGGATAGAAAAATTTACGTTGGTGTAGAGGAGCTATTTAATTAAAAGCAACAACAATTGTTTCTTATATAGGCCATGTGCCAGGGCAACCAGATAAATGGCTGTTATTGGTCTTTGAATTCTCTCCAGAATATTTCCTCTATGCTCCATGGCTAGGTAAGCGTGCAATGCAACTAAGAGAAGTGCACTGGCGGGGCCCATGATCCTGAAATCAAAGGAGTCAAACTTCATGATGAATATTCTAAGGCCTACCACCGTTAACCAGTAAAACGCGCCTACTAAAGCAATTGTAAGGGGAAGGGAATCTGACGAGTTGGGTTTAAGTCTTTCTCGCCAGTCGCTTAAGGTGATCAGCTTCATAAAAGCATAACCTATCAAGCCTGTTTGAAACAATAGAAAAATAACAGAGACGTAGTCAAGCTGTGAGAAGGATATTTTCCTTATCAGTAAGAGTTCGTTCAGCTGAGTCTGGGCCAGATTTAAGAGTAAATAAGAAAGAGGTTCATCAGGATGTAAGCGAGTGGCTCCTGAGTAATGTCCTGTATGGGAATAGATAAACCAGAAATACAATCCTATTCCAGTCGCAATAATTAAAGCTGCAACCAACAAGCTAGCTACTTTCCTGTACTGCTGTTTTAGAAGCATCCAACTGGCAAATGTTCCTGCCACGCCTAAAATAATCCCACCCACATATCTGTATAGAAACAAGGTTAGCCCCGCGGCGGCCAGGTTGGCCGTCTTTAAAAAGGATGCTTTTTTATCAGGATTATGGATAATTGTATGTAGTGTTAAACTGCTCCACAACAAGGCTACTATGAACCCTGCTTCGGACCAGGTATAGGAGAAAATTTCCAGCAAGGAGTTGGAGCAGAATACCAGACAAATCCAGAAGGAACTCCGGGGGGATTTTTTTCTGATGAGAAGACAAGTGAATGTTAACCAAAGAAGGTTGACTACCTTAGAACTCCAGAGCAGTGGGAGGGTGGTGAGCCCAGATACCAAAGCAATGGAAAGCGGGTAACCCACAGGCCAAAGGGAGAAGAAACTTGTTTCATTGGCTATGCTATAAGTAAGGTCACCATCCTGTAGAATTGATTTTGCCACTGCCATATAGTGAAGGGAGTCTGGCGTTGTGAAGCCGTTCTCTTCCAGCCCAACCCGCACCAGAATCACCGTGGCTATGGCAAGAAGTAAAATCAGAAGTTTCAGATTTTCGCGCATGACCTTTCCTTAAACATTGTCTCAATTGGGACCATCAGGTTGCTAAAACCACCCTACCCTAAATGCCGTGACTGCAGCAACAAGTTTGGATCCAGGCAAATCTGCCGGTAAAAGGCTTCCTCTGAAGGTGCGCAAACACCCGGGAAGTCGCCGCTTTTCCCCAGCAGGTCCGTCATGAGTTGGAAATGCAGGTGCGGGGGCCAGTCGCCGTTCTCAGGGTAAGGGCCCATGGTGGCTATCTGTTCTCCGGCGGCAATGGATTGGCCTACAAACAACCCGTCTAAAGAGGTACGGCTGAGATGCCCGTACAAGGTATAGAAGGTAATTCCGTCCAGTTCGTGCTGCAGGATGATGGTAGGGCCGTAATCCCCGAAGTTAGCATTGTCCTGGAAACTGTGCACGGTTCCCGCCAAGGGTGCGTAGATTGGAATATGAGCCGGTGCCCAGATATCCACGCCCAAATGGATGGACCTTGACTCACTGGCTCCTTCAAAATGCTCGCTTCGGCGGTAGATGACCCGGTCTTCAAAATAGCCCCCTACACCTACCGTGGCATTCTTTTGGCGCAGCATCTCCAGCACAAACTGCTCAAACGAAGCCGTGTCTTTAAAATCTGCCTGGAGCAGGGCTTGGTTATGGGCGGTGAAATCAAGGCGCACCACATCGGGGGCGTTCAGATCATGGTCCAGGATAGGGGCAAAGGAGGTGGCGTGGGCAGTGAGAAGCGAGGTCAGTTTGGCCGTATTTTCCATAAAATGGCGCTAAAACGTATTCTGAGGGTTATGAATTTGGAAAGATAGGGCAAAAACAAACGTCCGCCTGCTTTTTTTACCTCAAGTTCGGGATGGTTTCTGAAATGTTGTAACTTTCCTCCCTTATTGAAAGTTAGTCAAACCCGAATCACCTTCGCTTTTCGTATATAAAACTATGAGCAACGCTTATTTTAACATGAAAGTGGCGGACATCACGCAGGAGACGTCAGATGCCATCACCCTTCATTTAGACCATCCAGATAAAAAGAATATCCCTTATGTTCCTGGTCAGTTCCTGACTTTGATTCTGCCGGTGAACGGGCAAAAAGTACGCAGGTCCTACTCCCTGTGCAGCATTCCGGAGGAGCCTTACTTCTCTGTGACGGTGAAGCGGGTACAAGGCGGCCTGGTGTCCAACTTCCTGGCAGAGAATGCCCAGATTGGCCAGACCATTGAAGTGATGGCACCTATCGGGAACTTCAATCTCAAGCCCGATGCCTCCCAAAAGCGTCACATCTTCTTATTCGGCGGCGGAAGCGGCATCACGCCGTTGATGTCCATGCTCAAAAGCACCTTGAAGTATGAGCCCCAAAGCCGCGTGACCCTCGTTTACGGAAACCGCAACGTGGACTCTGTTATTTTCAAAGACCAATTGGCGCAGCTGGTGCAGCAAAACCCAGAGAGGCTGAAAGTGGTGCACGTGTTCAACGAGGCCCTGGTAGACGCCACCGAGAAGCAGGAGCACATTGGCCTGCTGGACCGCAAGATGGTGTTGGACCTCCTGGATGACCTCAGGGTGCCAGGTTACCAGCAGGAAAGCTTTTACATTTGCGGCCCCGAAGGCATGATGAACGAGGTGCGTGAAGCCCTGCACTTCAAGAGTGTGCCCGCCGCCAATATCTACAAAGAAAGCTTCACCGCCCCTACCGGCCCGGAAGCGCACAGCGCCGATGTAAGCGCCGCCCAGGAATCTGATGAGATCATCACCCGCACGGTCACGCTCATCTATGAAGGCCAGGAGTACCAGGTGGAGGTGAAACCTACAGAGACCATTCTGGAAGCCGGCCTCAAGGCCGATATTGACCTCCCTTATTCCTGCCAGGCCGGCCTTTGCACCGCCTGTATGGGCAAGTGCCTGAGTGGCCGCGTGCATTTAGATGAGCGCGAAGGCTTGTCAGATGCAGAAATTGCCCAAGGATACGTTCTAAACTGCGTAGGCCATCCGCTCACCGCCGATGTGGTGATTGAGATTGGTTAATCGTTTTTAACCCGTTTTATGGAAAACACCTCCCAAACGCTCGCGTTGCCAGAACGCAAACCCCGCCAGTACATGCCCGCAGATTTTGAGGTACGGGACTGGGAATCGCTGGAGTCTTACTTTGAGGAATTGAAAACCCGCGAGATCAACTCGCAGGAGGACCTGGAGAAATGGATCGCCGACCGCAGTGAACTGGAGAGCGTGCTCTCTGAGAACCTGGCCTGGCGCTACATTAAGATGACCTGCGACACCCAGGACGAGGCCCTCACCCAAGCGTTCCAGTTCTTCGTGACCGAGATTGAGCCCAAAGCCTCGCCCTATGACGATGCCTTCAACCGCAAGCTGGTGGAGTCGCCGTACATAGACGGGCTGGACGAGCAGAAATACCGCATTTACCTGCGGGGCGTGCGCCGGGCCATTGAGCTGTTCCGGGAGGAGAATATTCCATTGCAGACTGAGATCAGCACGAAGCAGCAGCAGTACGGCGCCATCGCCGGGGCCATGATGGTGACCCTGGAAGGGGAGGAATTGACCCTCCAACGCGCTGCCGACCGCCTGAAGCAAACCGACCGCGCCGTGCGCGAGGAAGCCTACCGGGCTATCCAGAACCGCCGCCTGGAAGACAAAGAGAAGCTGGACGACCTTTACACTGAGCTCGTGCAACTGCGCCACCAGGTTGCCGTGAACGCCGGCTTTGAGAACTTCCGCGACTACATGTTTGCCGCCCTTGGCCGGTTTGACTATGGTCCTGAGGATACGTTCTCGTTCCACCAGGCCATCAAGGAGAAAGTGGTACCCGTTACCCGTCAGATTGACCGGGAGCACAAGGAGAAATTAAATTTGGATACCCTGCGTCCCTGGGACATGGACGTTGATCCCAGTATGCTGCCGCCGCTGGAGCCGTTCAAAACCGGTGATGAACTGCTTTCCCAAACCATTGAGTGCTTCTACCGCCTTGATTCTTTCCTGGGCGACTGCCTCGTGACCATGCGCGAGATGGGCCACCTGGACCTGGAATCCCGCAAGGGCAAAGCACCGGGCGGCTACAACTACCCGCTGGATGAGATAGGGGTGCCGTTCATCTTCATGAATGCGACTTCCTCGCTGCGTGATGTGGTAACCTTGCTGCACGAAGGCGGTCATGCCGTCCATTCTTTCCTGACCCGTGATCTGCCGCTTAACGCCGCTAAACACCCACCGTCCGAGGTAGCCGAACTGGCGTCCATGTCTATGGAATTGCTCACGCTGGACCATTGGGACATTTTCTTCCCGAACCAGGAAGACTTGGTACGCGCCAAACGCCAGCATTTGGAAGGCGTGCTGGAGACCTTCCCGTGGGTAGCCACCATTGACAAGTTCCAGCACTGGGTGTATGAAAACCCCAACCATACCCTAGAAGAGCGCCACCTGAACTGGGTGCGCATCTTCGAGGAGTTCAACCTGCAGGAAGTGGATTGGAGCGGTTTGGAGCACATTAAGCCTTACATCTGGCAAAAGCAGCTGCACCTCTACGAAGTACCTTTCTATTACGTGGAGTATGCCATGGCCCAACTGGGCGCCGTTGCCGTCTGGAAGCGCTACAAATCTGAACCCGAAGCGGCACTGGAAGGCTACAAAAAAGCGCTCAGTCTGGGCTATACTGCCACCATCGGGGAAATCTACGCTGCCGCTGGCATTCGTTTCGATTTCTCCAGCGAGTACATCCAGACCCTGGGTGACTTTGTAAAAAACGAACTGGCCCAACTGGACCAAAAATAATCAGACGATTCCTTTAAAACAGAAAAGCCCCAGAAGATATCTGGGGCTTTTCTGTTTTAGATCAATTTTTTCAAAATCTGCCTGAAAACGATCTATATGTAGGAGGAAGGGCTATGAAGCCGTTTCCGCCGGATAATCTGAATGCTTTATGATCCTGTATCTGTGCCCTCCTCGGTGGGCTTGGCGTTTTTGTCTACCCACTGGAAAAGCGGGGCTGGCTGCAGCGTGTCAAAGGGTTTTCCCAACTTGGGCACCTGTTTCTTGTAGCGGCGGAGCAGCGTGTTCAGTTCTTTGGCGGTCTGGTCATAGCGGCCGCGGTAGAAAACGGTCTCGGTTTGATGTGCGGTGATAGACTGGTTCAGAGAATCTACGCGGGGAACGCCGGTGGGCCCATCTTCAGGTAGAAAAGCGCGTAAAGCGTTCCATACAGAGTCCTGGGCGGCATCATAGGCGTCAATGCGGTCAGAGTCGCGCACGGTGTTGCGGTCATAGCGCAGGGTACGCAGGCGGCGGAGGGCTTTCTGCAACTCGGAGCGCTGCTGCGCTTCCATGGCGGCAGGCGGAATGGCCGCTAGCATCTCTTCCATTTGCTGGGTTTTGAGGCTGTCGCTCCACATCATTACCTTCCATTTGCCGTCAAGGGTATCCGAGAGAACCGTCAGCTCCTCCTTCAATTGCTCATCAGAGATGGGGCGGGCCAACGGGCCAGACCTGCCGGAGTCTTTGGAACAGCCAGCCATACCCAGGATCACCGCCACGGATAGCCCAAAGATTATATGTTTTCTCATGCTTTCTTGTGTAAATGAGACTACGCTGTTATGATGCGTAGGTGGGCCAAAAAGAAGGCCAGACACCCTGCAAACGTAACAGTTCCCTTTCCCGTTACAGCGCAAACCCACCCGCGGAACCTTTATTCAAAGGGAAAGCAAAGGCGAGCAAGGCCGTTCAATCCTTTTCAGGGAACGCCTTAAAGCCTGCGAAATTATAAAGAGGCTATTTTAACTTCCGGCTTTAGAAGTTTTTGAGGCCGTTGAGCAGCAGGTTGGAAAGGAACTCTGCGATGTCATCTGGGCTCATCTTACCTTCGGGTTTGTACCACATGTGCAGCCAGTTAAGGCTGGAGAGGAGCGTCAATACCACAAATTTTTCATCGGTGACTTTGAATTCGCCGCTGGCGATTCCCTCGCGCACAATCTCCCGCAGGCTTTCCTCGTATTGGAAACGCATGTCGTGGAATTTGCTCAGGGAAGGCTCGCTGAGGTGGCGCCACTCATTTAGGAACACCCCGGCCGCCGGCGGGTTTTTGGTCAATACCCGCACGTGGGCCGCTACCGCCAGACGCAGTTTCTCGCCTGCCGGCACGTCTTTGTTCTTCACCTCGTCAAAGGCGGCATTGAACTCATCGGCCATCTTAAAGCAGACGCGCTGCAGAATGTCTTCCTTTGATTTGATGTGCGAGTAAAGACTACCGGCCTCAATTCCCAATTCAAGGGCTAGGTCCCGCATGGTGGTGGCAGCGAAACCTCTGGATTTGAAAAGGGAAGTGGCAACTTGGTCTATCTGTTCTTTGCGCGACAATTGGGTGCTGGACATAGAGGTACTGTTTACAATCAAAGCTACTAATGCGAACGGCCGTTAGCAAATTTACTTGCCTGGGCTCGTGAATTCTTTGCAATGAAAGGTGCTTTGGAAAAGCTATCTTTGCGTTTTGGGCAAGTTTTTCTAAAAATAAGACGAAAACGTATATCTCCTATTAAATAAGGACGAAAAAGTACGATAAGTAGATACAATATGTCAGAATATACCTCTTTAGACACTTTAGGCGAATTTGGGTTGATTCGCCGTTTGCAGGAAAATATTGAAATGAACCAGCCGTCTACGGTGGTGGGCATTGGCGACGATGCCGCGGTGCTGGAGCCGGGCCAGAAGCAGATTGTGGTTTCCACGGATATGCTGGTGGAGAACGTTCACTTTGACCTCACTTTCTGCCCGTTGAAACACCTGGGCTACAAGGCCGTGGCCGTGAACGTCTCTGATATTGCCGCCATGAACGCCATTCCCACCCAGATTGTGGTGAGTTTGGCCATTGGCGCGCGCTATACCGTGGAGGCCATTGAAGAGCTGTACGCCGGCATGCGCCTGGCCTGCGAGAACTATAACGTGGACCTGGTAGGCGGCGACACCACGGCCTCGCGCGGCGGGTTGGTCATCAGTATCACCGCCTTGGGCGAAGTGGAGAAAGGTAAAGCGGTTCTGCGCAGCACTGCCCAAATTAATGACCTCATCTGCGTCACCGGAGACCTGGGCGGTGCTTACCTGGGCCTGCAACTCCTGGAACGCGAGAAACAGGCTTACCTGGCAGATCCCGATACCCAACCCGAGCTGGAAGGCAAGGACTACGTGGTGGGACGGCAACTTCGGCCGGAGGCCCGCATGGATGTGATCCATGAACTCAAGGAACTGGGCGTGCATCCCACTTCTATGATTGATATCTCCGATGGATTGGGTTCTGAGTTGCTGCACATCTGCTCGCAGAGCCGGGTAGGGGCCGCTATCTACCAGGACAAACTCCCCGCCGATCAGCAGACCCTGGAAACCGCCGAGGAATTCAAACTGGACCCCGTGACCTGTATCCTCAACGGCGGCGAAGACTACGAACTGCTCTTCACCGTGAAAATGGCCGACTTTGACAAGATCAGAAACCACCCGGATATCACCATCATCGGAAACATCACCGATGCCGGCGAGGGGGTGCGCTTGGTAACGCCAAGCGGCAACGCCTTCCCCATCAAGGCGCAGGGCTGGAACCACTTCAGCTAAAATTGGCTAATCATTAAACAGCAAGCCCCAACTTTCTGCTAGAAGTTGGGGCTTGCTGTTTATAGGTTGTTTTCAGGAAATAGGGCTGGAAACCTCGCGGGTTTTTAATCCTCCGGATACGGCACGAACACGAAGTTCATGAAATCGCGGTCTATCACGAAAAGGCAGCAATATTCATCGGCATCGCGGTAGGCTTGCTGGAAATCCTCTATTTTATCTTCCAGTACCAGTTTTCGGCCCACAAAATCCTCCAGGTAAGAAGCGTTGATGTTCCAGTCCAGCTGGCGCTCCTCGGCCGCGATGAGCAGCCCGCCAATCTTGGTGACCTCCTTGGAGAACACGAAAATGGGGTACTTGGAGATATCACGCTTTCTGATGAGGTAAGAAGCCTCTTTCAATGTATCAGACACCTGCACAAAGTCTTTGGTGATGGTGCCCAAGTATTTACCGTTCAGTTCTGGATCGTTTTGCATAATGGTAGCACGTAGTACGTATCAGGTATCACGAAGTAAGTTGTTTTGCGCCCCTGCCGTTGTAGGCCTGTTTCTGAGAAATAAGCTTAAAACGGCAGGGGCTTTCTTTTGAGAATCCTAGCTTTTGAGCGTGAGCAGGGCCACGCTCTCTACGTGGTAGGTCTGCGGGAACATATCCACCGGCTGAATTTTCACCACATCGTACAGATCAGCGAGCATCTCCAGGTCGCGGGCCTGGGTGGCGGGGTTGCAGCTCACGTACACAATGCGGCTGGCTTTCACCTCCAGCAGTTTGGCCACCACGTCTGGGTGCATGCCGGCGCGGGGCGGATCGGTGATGATCACATCTGGTCGGCCGTGTTTGGCGAAGAGTTCGGTGGTGAGCACGTCCTTCATGTCGCCGGCGTAGAAATGCGTATTGGTGATGTCGTTGATCTGCGAGTTGATCTTGGCGTCTTCAATGGCGCTGGCCACGTACTCAATGCCCACCACCTGCGCGGCCGAGCGGGCTACGAAGTTGGCAATGGTGCCGGCTCCGGTGTACAGGTCATACACAGTCTCGTGGCCGTTGAGCACCGCGAACTCGCGGGTGAGTTTGTACAAATTGTAGGCCTGCTCTGAGTTGGTCTGGTAGAAAGACTTCGGTCCCACTCTAAAGCGGAGACCTTCCATCTGCTCATGGATATACGGATCGCCGTGGTAGCACACCACCTCCAGGTCATGGAAGGTCTCGTTGCCTTTGCTGTTGACCACGTACTGCAGCGAGGTGATCTGCGGAAACTCCTGCAGCAGGAAATCCAGCAGCGGCATCAGCCACTCGGGCTGGTCCTGGAACACCTGCACAATCACCATCAGGTCGCCGGTGTTGGCGGTTCTGATGATGAGGTTCCGCAGAAAGCCTTCCTGTTTCACCAGATCAAAGAACGGCAGGTTGTTTTCTCGCGCGTAGTTCTTCACCGCCAGCCTGATCTCGTTAGACGGAGCCGGTTGCAAATAGCAGTGCTGAATGTCCACGATCTTGTCAAAGCGCAAAGGCACGTGGAAACCTAGGGCCCGACGGTCCAGGTCTTCGCCGCTGTCAATCTGCTCTTTGGTAAGCCAGGCGTTGCCCGAGAAAGTGAACTCCAGCTTGTTGCGGTAAAAGCTCACGCGGTCAGACGGCAGGATGGGCAGCATCTCATGGCCCGTAATCTTTCCTATGCGTTCAATGTTGTCATTCACCTGCTTCTGCTTGTAGAACAGCTGGGTCTCGTACGGAATATGCTGCCACTTACAGCCGCCGCAGACGTTGAAGTGCTCGCAGAACGGTTGAGTCCGGGCCTCGGAATACTCATGGAAATACACCGGTACCGCCTCCAGGTAATTTTTCCGCTTTTTGGTCACGCGCACGTCCACCACATCGCCGGGGGCCACGTCTGAGATGAACACCACCAGGTTGTCGTGGCGGGAAATGCACTTGCCTTCTGCGGCCATCTCCTCCACGCGCAGTTGTGGGATGACCTCGTATTTATGTTTCTTTTTCTTGAATTTTCTCACGATGCCGCAAAATTACAAAGAAAACTCTGCACCAGAACCTTTTCCGGTAAATGCGGTCAAAGGAGTTTTTAAGAAATCGGCTCAAAAACGGGTTTGTGAAAAATTCAGGGTTAAGTCAGGTATAGAAACCATAGGTACCAGAGTTTCTGGCGGCGAACTCCTTTTACATTAGAGTTCCGTTTCAGAGCCCTTTTTCTGGAAATCGACCCAAAACGGCAGCCTATTACTTTTTGAATCTGACACCCAGGTTCACGCCGGGCCATACCACCACCCGCGACTGCCGGGAGATGTTCTCAAACAAAGGCCAGGGCTCCAGTTTCATGCCTGGGTCTTCACCTACTTTCAGCGGACGACGGTTAGAGACGAACACGTTGAGCGTGGCCCCGTACAGCAGCGCCACCTTCCCGAAATCCCGCTCTTTGGTGAGGCGCACCTGCTCCAGGAGGTTGCTGGAGCCTTTGGTCCAGAACTTGTCTTCGTTCACCTGGTAAATGAGCACGTCCAGGAACATGCCCTTGGAATTCACCGGAAAGCCCAGCCCCAACCCGTACCCGAAATGATGTTTGCCCTCGTGCGGACCCCAACCTAGCGCGAAAACGCTGTACAGTTTCTGGGTTCCCAGTTTGAGAGCCCCGTTGGCGTAAAAGGTTTCCCCGGCCCAAACCTCGGCCCGGTAATAGCCGCCGTGCCGTACAATATTGATCAAGCCCAACGTAGCCCCACTGCTGGAATCCGCTATGTTGATCAAGCCCATCTGCAAACCTTTGGAGTGGCTCGTCCGGTTGATGGCACCTAACTGCAACCCATTCAGCACACCAGTAATTGTATTGAGGACCCCGCCAATCTGAGCTCCGTTTACGTCGCCTTCCACGGTGTTGAGAATTCCGCCTAACTGAAGACCTTCCAGACTTGACTCCGGCGAAAGGATAGAATCTGGCTGTTGGCTCTGCAGAAGGTTGAAATTGGTGGGAAGCGCCCCGATGGTATTGATGAGTCCGGCCAATTGCAGGCCTTTGGAGAAATAGCGGTTCCGGTTAATCAAGCCGCTGAGCTGGACGCCGCTCACGCCGCCGCTTTTATCGCCCAGCACCCCGAAGGAAAAGGACGTGTAGTACTGCTCGCTCTGTTTTCCGTTGGAGCCTAAACCCGGTGTGACCGAAAACTGAACCGGTCGGTATTCCAGGGAAGTGCCAGATGGATTTTGGGAGAAACAATCCGCAGCCATACCCAGGAGCGCTGCAAGAGAGAAGAAAAATTTTTTCATGGTAAACGTGCTAAAGCACCTTTTTGAAGGTGGTTAGAAGTAATGACGGCTTTTCTGCCGTTTACCCCCACGTTGCTTTGACGATTGTTGAATGCCTACCACGGGAAGTGCGGAAACCAGATGGGGTAAATGGTGCGAAACTTATCGTAGATTTGCAGCGGCTGCTATGCGGCAAATGAAGCATTTGAACATGAAAGATAAAGTTGTCATTATCACCGGCGGATCGTCCGGAATTGGGCGGGCCTGCGCCCTGGCGTTTGGACGGGCCGGCGGAAAAATCGTGATCTCGGCCCGGAATTCGCAGAAATTGCAGGAAGTAGGTCAGGAACTGAAGGCCGCCGGCGTGGAATACCTGACCGTTACCGGTGATGTCAGCATAGAAGAAGACTGCCACCGCCTGATAGACGAGACCGTGGCCCGCTTCGGGAGGATAGACGTGATGCTGAACAACGCAGGCATCAGTATGCGGGCGCTTTTCCAGGATGTGGATTTGAGCGTGATCCGGCAGTTGATGGACATCAACTTCTGGGGAACCGTTTACTGCACCAAATTCGCGCTGCCGTATCTGCTTAAATCCAAAGGATCGGTGATAGGGGTGTCTTCCATTGCCGGTTACCAGGGATTGCCTGGCCGCACTGGTTACTCGGCCTCTAAATTCGCGATGCAAGGCTTTCTGGGCGCCCTCCGCACCGAGACGCTGCACCAGGGACTTCATGTGATGATCGCCTGCCCAGGTTTTACCGCCTCCAACATCCGAAACACCGCCCTCTCCGCCGACGGAAGCCAGCAAGGAGAATCCCCGCGCGATGAAGCCAAGATGATGACCGCCGAAGAAGTCGCCGATCGCATCCTGGAAGCCACCCGCAAGCGCAAGCGCGAACTAGTGCTTACCACCCAGGGCAAGCTGGCGGTATTACTAGGTAAGTTCCTGCCCGGCCTCACCGATAAGCTGGTGTACAACCAAATGAAGAAAGAGCCGAATTCGCCTTTTAAATAGAAGAAGCATTTCGGGTCTGTTTTCAGGAAAATGGGTCTGAAATAGGATGCGCTTGCAGCATTTTACTATGGTGCGGAAGTTCTTAGGGAATGCGTACGACGTTACAGTGTAACGTCGCTACAGACCAAAATGTAGCGTCGTTACACTGTAACGTCGTCATCCGGCAGGATGAAAGGGCGGTGCCTACAAGCAAGGCCAAACCGGGGCAAAAGCATTTCCCACAAACAGGAGTTCTAACCTTTGTCCTTACTAAACAGCTTTTCAGTATAAATTGATTTAAAAGTGTCTCAGGCTCAATTTCATTAAAATTGCCCCAAAACAGAAAGAGCCTGCAGCACACTGCAGGCTCTTTCTGTTTTAAGTTAAAACCAACTCGATTTCTACCTTGCCGCAGTGGCATTGGTGGTGCCTTTCTGGTCTGCCACGGTGGCCGCAATTTTGGAATCGGCGGTGCCGTAGTAGAGGTACCACTTGCCTTTGAACGGCGCCAATCCTTCCACGAAACAGACGTTGTCTACCTGTCCGCTGATCTCGTATTCCTTGTCTGGGGTGATGAACCATTTGGGGGTGCGGGCCAGCACTTTGAACGGATCGTTTTTGTCCAGGAGCACCTGTCCGGCGGCGTAGTTCCCGGCGGCCAGGGTGGTGTCACCGTAGGTGGGGCTGTTTTTGCTGTTGTAGATGAACACGATGCCTCGGTCAGTGAGCAGGGCGGGCGGACCGGGTTCTACCAGTTCGCTGTCAAACTCGTATTTGCGGGGCTGAAAGACCACTTTGAATGCCTCGTCGTAGCCCCGCATGCTGTCGGGTTTGGCCTTGGTGGGATCGGTCTCGGGGACCGGGGTCCAGTCAATGAGGTTATCGGAGGTGGCCATGTAGATGTTCGATTCGCCCCACAGCATCTGGTACTTGCCGTTGATTTTGGTCGCGACTAACCGGTTGCCCACTTGCCGCGCGATAATGGAACCCGCCTTGGTCCAGTACTTGACGTATTTGCCGTTTTTCACTTTCCCGAACACCGAGCCGTGCTTTTTCCAGTGCCTTAAATCTTTGGAAGTGGCGATCATGAGGCGGGCGGTTTTGCCGTCATAGGCGGTATAGGTGAGGTAATAGGTGCCGTTCTCGTCTTCCACCATCCGTGGGTCCTCGCAGCCGCCTTCCCATTCCAGGGCTTTGTAGGCATCATTGTCAGGATAGAGGACCGGGGCCGGGTACTTGGTGAACTTGAGACCATCGGTGCTGTAGGCCAGGCCCAGCCGCGAAGTCCCCGCGAACCGGCCAATCTTGTCCTCTGCGCGGTACAGCATGTAAACCGTATCGTTCCTGACGGCTACCGTTGGGTTGAACACATCCTTGGCTTCCCAGGCCACGGAGTCTTTCCGGATGGGGTCATAGAACATGGCCTTGGGGTCTGGAACGAGGACCGGATTGGCGGCATCGGCTTTCACAAACGGGCCCAAAGTCCAGTCCTCAGTAGTATTCTGGGTGGTGGCCGAGGCTTGGGCCTGCTCGGTTTTCTCCCGTTTACTCTGGCAGCTGGCGATTCCTACGACTACAAGCAGGCTCAGGATGGATAGCTCTTTGAATATGTTTTTCATAGTTGATGACTCGTTTTTAGGGTGGAGTGGAAGCCCGGCCCCGCATTAAAGGAGCCGGGTCGTTTTTGACCTAGTTTTGTGGTAAACCCAGTAAATCAACCTCGCGGCGGGGGATGGGTAGCAAGGCATTGCTGGGTTGCCAGCCGTTGCCGTAGTCTTTGTAGCCTTTGAGCGGATCAGCGTCCGGAGCTTTGGCCAGCACCTCATCCGCGAGGCCCCAGCGCACCAGATCATAGTAGCGGTGTCCTTCAAAGGCCAGTTCCACCCGCCGCTCGTGCCGGATGGCAGCAAGCAACTCCTGCTGGTCGTTGGTGGTGACTTCCGGCAAAGCCGAGGGATTGCTGGCCTGGTTTCTGGCGCGCGCCCGCACCTGTTCCAGCGCCGCCCGGGCCTCGGCCAGTTGGTTCAGCTCGGCGTGGGCTTCGGCTTTCCAGAGCAGCACATCGGCGTAGCGGATGTAGATGTAGTCCACGCCACCATCGTCAATGGGGGTTACATTTTGCATGAACTTTTTCACGTTGTAGCCCGTGAGCGGAGACCAGGCGGGGTTGTAGTCAGAACCGTCCAGCCATTTGTCGCCGGCCATGAAAACGGTGGCTTTCAGCCTCGGGTCGTTCGGCTCGAATTCATCCACCAGGTCCTGGGTGGGGATTTGGAAGCCCCAACCTTTGCCCTGCGGCGCGAATACGGCGTTCAGGATAGAGCCCTGAGAGGGCACCAGACCGGCCTCGTGCCGGGAGGCGAAGATGATTTCCTTGCCTCTTTCGCCTTCGCCGTTGAAATTATCCTCAAACTCGGGCAGCAGCATGTAACCTGATTTCTGCACCTCGGCAATCTCGTTGAGGCAATCCTGCCAGCGCTCGCGGTAGATGTAGGTTTTGGCCAGCAGCGCGTGGGCCGCCCCGCTGGTGGCGCGGTGGTAATTGGCGTCCTCGGGGTAGGACATGGGCAGCAGTTGCATGGCCTGGGCCAGGTCGCTTTCAATCTGGGCGTACACTTCCTGCACCGAGGCCCGGACCGTATTATCGGACTTGCCTTGTTCCGGGGCTAGGAGCGGCACTCCGCCGAAGTTGACCACCAGTCGGAAGTAGTAGAAAGCCCTCAGAAAGTAGGCTTCGCCGCGCATGCGGTTGTAAAGGTCAGCGCTGAGGCCCGGTATGTTACTCCCGTCCTGCTGCAGAAACGTGTTGGCGGCGTTGATGCCTTTGTAGTTGAAGCGCCAGATACCCAGTACATTGTTGTTCTCGGGAAAGATATTGAAGGTCTCCATCCTTCTCATATCTTCCTGGTCGCCCAAGCCGCCGCCTCCTTTTACGGCATCATCGCTCATGACATCCCCAATGACCCATTCGCGGGGGATAGAGGCCCCGTTTTCCCACTCCCAGTTGCCCCTGAACCGATTAGTGATGGGCAGGTACACGGCGTCAATGGCCAGCTGGAAGTCACTGGCCTGGGTGAAGACGTTCCCCTCGGTGAGTTTCCCTTGCGGAAGTTTGTCCAGCTCGTCCTGACAACTGGTTTGCAGGACAATCAGCAAAAACAGGCTATAAATATACTTTTTCATGTCTGATAGTTTGGGTGGAATAACTGGCCCGAAGGCCTCAACCAATAGTTAGAAGCCCAACTGCAACCCGAAAGTGTAGATGCGCGACTGCGGATACGTGCCCATGTCAATGCCCCGGCCCAAGTCGCCGTAGTTGGCCAGGTTTTCATTGGTGTACAGCTCTGGGTCCATGCCACCGTAGTCGGTGATGGTGAAGAGGTTCTGGGCGCTGGCGTAAATCCGAGCCCGGGCTACACCCACGCGCTGCATCAGAGAACCGGGCAAGGTGTAGCCCAGCACCACGTTTTTAAGGCGTAGGTAAGAGCCGCTTTCCACGTACCGGTCAGAGGAACGGCGGTTGTTGTTGGGGTCCTGGTAAGTGGCCCGGGGCATGGAATTGCTGGTGCCCTCGCCATGCCAGCGCTCCTCGTAGAAATCCCGCTTCACGTTGAAGCCGCGCGCGTCAAAGCTGTTGATGATGTTGTCTACCTCGTTGTAGATGTCGTTGCCGTACACGCCGTTGAAAAACAGGTTCAGGTCGAAGTTCTTAAAGCTGAAGGTGCCGTTCAGGCTGTACAGCAGATCTGGGTTGGGGTCGCCGATGATGGTGCGGTCGGCATCGTCAATCTTGCCGTCATTATTCACGTCCACGAACCGGATGTCGCCGGGCTGGGCGTTGGGCTGCAGTTGCTCGCCGGTGGCATTGACGTAGGCTTGCACGTCTTCCTCGGTTTGGAACAGCCCGTTGGTTTTATAGCCGTAAAACGCGCTCAGCGGCAAACCCTCGCGCAGAATCACGCTGCCGGAACCCGAGGAAAGGATCTGCTCCTTGGATTGATACAAAGACACCACCCGGTTTTTCACCGTGGTCAGGTTGCCCGTCACATCCCAGGAGAAGCCGCCGGTGCTCTGCCGGTAATTGAGCGTGAAGTCCCAGCCTTTGTTCGAGAGCTTGGCGCCGTTCACGTAGGGCGGCGTGGCGTCTCCGTTGGTGTAGGAGGCGGGCAGCTGAATAAGGATGTCTCGGGACTGCTTGTCGAAGTAATCCACGCTCAGGTTCACCATGCCCTGGAACAGCGAGGCGTCCAGCCCTACGTTGGTCTGCTCGGTGGTTTCCCATTTCACATCGGGGTTGCCTAGGCTGATGGGCTGCAACACGCCGTTGGAGGTGGAGTACAGCGTAGCAAACGGGTACAACCCGATTTCTTGGTTGCCCAACTGGCCCCAGCTGGCGCGCAGTTTCAGATCCGGAAGCCAGGTCACGTTCTGCATGAAATTCTCCCGCGCCAAATTCCAACCCACCGATACCGATGGGAAATACCCGGTGCGATTGTTCTCGCTGAAGCGGGAGGAGGCATCGGCGCGGAGGTTGGCGGTTAAGAGGTATTTTTCCTTAAACGCATAAGAAACGCGCCCGAAATAGGACATCAAGGCCCATTCTTCCTCCACGCCGCTGCTGAACTGCTGCCCCAGCCCGAAGTCCAGGTACTGCAGATCCGGGTTGGCATCGGTGCGGTTATCGTAGCCGTTTCGGGCCGCCGAGAGGTAATCCACCTTGAAGGTGACGTACTCGGTGCCCAGGGTGAAACCTACGTCATGGGCCTCGTTGAATTTATGGTTGTAGTTGAGGGTGTTGGTCCAGTTGAGGGTGTAGTACCGGTGCCGGAATTTGTCCAGGGACTTGTCTTTGTCAGTGAGGGTGGTGCGGTCGCCGGGGATCTGGCCGTTGTACTGTTGCTGTTCCTGCAATGAGAAATCAAGGCCGGCATCGGTGCGCAGGCGGAAATCTTCCAGGAACTTGACCTCGACGTAAATGTTGCCCACGGCCCGGTAGCGGTCCAGCGCCCGATTGCGGTAATCAGCGATGGCGAGCGGGTTTTTGGCATCGCCATAGAAAATAGGGTTCTGGTAGAGCGAGGCCGGCGGCAAATCGGTGTAAAATCCGGTAACGGGGTCATAAACGGGAATGGCGTTGGGCCGCAGCAGCGCGTACCGCACCACGCCGGGCAAACTACCGGGCCTGCCGCCATCGCCGGAGGCACCCAGCGCTTTGGTGTAATCATAGGTGAGGTTCAGGTTCTCGCCCACAGTGAGCCATTTGCGCACGGTGCTGCTCACGTTGGACCGGAGGCCGTAACGCTTGAACTCTGAGCTCTGGATGGTGCCTTCCTGGTTCACGTGGTTGCCGGAGAGGTAGTACCGGGTCACGTCATTGCCGCCGGAGAAGCTGAGGTTGTACCGCTGGATGGCGGCGGTCCGGAAAACGGCATCGAGCCAATCGGTGTTGGGGAGCGTGGCGGCGTTGTCATTGTTGCGGGTGGTGGCCCCGTCATTGGTAAAAGCCTCGTTCTGCAGCTCAATAAACTCGGCGGTGCTCACCATGTCTGGCAAGCCGATGGCACTGGCCAGTCCGTAGGCCGCCTCCACAGCAATCTCATTTTTACCGGCCTTGCCGGATTTGGTAGTTACCAGCACTACCCCGTTGGCGGCCCGGGCCCCATAAATGGCCGAGGCGGCGGCGTCTTTCAGCACCTCAATGGATTCTATGTCATTGGGCGAGATGGTGTTCAGACCTCCGGTCACGGGCACCCCGTCTATAATAAAGAGCGGATTGCTGTTGTTGAGCGTACCAATTCCCCTGATTCTGATCACGGCCTCGGTACCGGGCGCGCCGGTTGGGGAGGTGACGTTTACGCCGGAAGCCTGGCCCTGCAGCGCCGTGCTCAAATCCACCGCCTGCGTTTGAGCCAGACTGGTCCCTTTTATGGACGAGATGGCCCCCGTCACCTGGCTTTTCTGCTGCGTGCCGTAGCCCACTACTACTACTTCATCCAAGGCCTGTTGGTCGGTGGCCAGCGTGACATTGATGGTGGAGCGGTCATTGATGGCGACTTCCTGCGTCTGGAACCCAATGTAGGTGAACACCAACGTACCGCTTCCGCTGGGCACATTTAAAGAGTAGCTGCCGTCTGAGTTTGTGGCTGTGGCGGTAGTGGCACCTTTTAGTTGCACTGTAACCCCGGCCAATCCGGTGCCGGTATCATCGCGCACCACGCCGCTTACCGTGAATGTCTGCCCAAAGGCTTGTCCAACCAAAAACAGGCAGAGCAGCAACATTCCTAGGAAGCGCAACTTCCAGCGCCTTGCTCCCGGGAACGTCTTCTGAGGGTGGGGCAGTTGCCCAAAAGTAGATGTTCTATGCATGTTGTCTGTTAGTAAATGGTACATGAATGGGTGTGTTCCTTCCTGGTACTTCTCGCCCAGCAAAGGCCGCCGCAGCGGTTGGAATGTCTCTTCAGGATGGTTGTTGCCCTGTACTTTCCTGCTTCTGCCGGGCTTATGGGAGTTGATTCAAATGTAAAATTTACCTAACCCTGGGCTATGTACTGGAGTCACAATGTGATGTACTATAGTATCAATCGTTGATTTAAGCTGTTTTGAGTTAGTTTTCAGGAACCTGTTGCGCCAAGGATTTCCGTCTATCTGAATCGTTCCTTTTTAAGGTGTATGTTGACTGAAGGCAGAAATCCGGGAAAATCTGTTTTGAGGCCGTTTTCTGAAAAATAGGCCAAAAACAGGATTCCAGGAGTAGGTGTCTGGCTTCGTTCAAAAGAGGCAAGGTCCGGGTGCGTGCCTGATGTTACTCCCAGGTTTTATGAGATTGCGTTTATAGGCTCTTTTTTGAAAAACAGCTTCAAAACGCCGGGTCAGGCCTGGATGCGGTGGTGGGCGCGGTATTCATTGGGAGAGCAATCGTAGCGTTTCCTGAACTCCCGGAAAAAGTAAGATTGGTTGTTGAAGCCGGTTTGGTAGAAGATCTCAGACACGCTCAGGTTGGTGTTCTGCAACAGGGCCGCCGCTTTCTGAAGGCGCACGTGTTTGATGAACTCGGCGGGTGTCATGGCCGAGAGGGCTTTGAGTTTGCGGTAGAGCTGCATTTTGCTCAGCATCAGTTCCTTTTCCAGCAGGGCGGCGTTCAGGTCGGGGTTGTCCAGGTGCGCCTCAATGCGGTTGAGTACATTGGACAGAAATTCCTTGTCGGTGTTTTCCAGTTGGTCCTCTTCTAGCGAAATAGAAAAGCTGTCTTTCTGGAACAATTGGTGCAGCCGGTTCTTGTATTCCAGCAGTTTGCGGACCCGCACCAGCAGATGGGCGGTGTGGAAGGGCTTGGGAATGTAGGCATCGGCTCCGGCGTCATAACCTTCCACTTTCTCCTCCAAGGTGCCCCGGGCGGTGAGCAGCACCACCGGAATGTGGCACGTCTCCGGCGTGTTTTTCACGCGGGAGCAAAGTTCCAGGCCGTCCATCACAGGCATCATGATGTCTGAGATGATCAGATCGGGGAGGGTTTTGGCCAGCAGTTCCAAAGCTTGCTGACCGTTTTCGGCTTCAAAAATCAAAAACTCCTCTTCCAGCAAGTCGCGCAGGAGGTAGCGGATATCGGCCTCGTCTTCCACTAGCAGAATGGCAGGTTTGTGGCTCGGGTCTAAGCTCCGGAGCAGAGCGTGTTTGTTGTTCTCAGAGACGGGCTGCGGATTTTGTTTCTGGGGCGGACGCGTGGCGGCGTGCAGGAGCGGGGAGGGTTTGTCATGCAGCACATTGTCTTTGGTGAGCCCCGTCACGCCCGGAATGGCGGAAATGGGGAGCGATGCAGTAAACGTCACCCAGTCGTCTGTGCTCTGCACGGTAATCTGCCCGTTAAGCAAAGAAACCAGTTCCTGTGTGAAGGCCAGCCCAATCCCGAAACTGAACTTGTATTTTTGCGTCCCGTCCAGCACGAAGAACCGATCGAACAGCTTTTGCAGTTGCTCCGATGATAGGTTACTGCCCGAGTTAGCCACCGTGATCTGCACCTGGTGCGAGGCGGCATCCTCGGTCACGTTCAGGATCACTTCCTGGTTAGGACCGCTGTGCTTGAAGGCATTGGACAGCAGGTTGAAGACAATCTTCTCCAGCTTGTCTTTGTCAGTCCAGCCCAGAATGGCCGGGCTGATGTGGACCGTGAACCTGAGTTTTTTCTGCTCCTGCAGGGGCGAGAACAGTTCGGCGATATTGGCCAGCAGCGCCGAGACGTTCACATAGCTGTAATGCACCTTCAAGTGCCCTTCCTGCGCTTTCCTGAACTCCAGAATCTGGTTCACCAGATAATGCAGCCGCGAGGTGTGCTGCTGCACCAAAGACAGGAAGTAACCACTGTCACCCGACTTTGCCTGCGGTTCCTTTTTCTGGAGATAGCGTTCCAGAGAGCCGGTGATGAGCGTGAGGGGCGTCTGCAATTCATGGGCGATGTTGGTGAAGAAACTCAGCTGTTCTTGGTGCACTTCCTCGTCCTTCAGCCGCAGCCGGTGCTCCAGTTCTAGCTGGTTTTTCATTTCCAGGCGGCTCCGGCGGTAAGATGAATAGGCATAAATGGAGACCACCACCACCACGAAATAGAAGAGGAAGGCCTGCCAGCTAAGCCAAAGGTACTGGTCCACAGTAACCCGAAACAGCACGGCTTCCGGCGTCCATTTGCCTTCGCCATTAGTCCATTTCACCTTGAATGTGTAATTGCCGGGTGCCAGGTTGCGGTACGAGATCCGGCCGTTTGTGTTGGAGTACACCCAGGCCTGGTCCGACCCTTCCAACAGGTAGGCGTACTGTGATTTCTCCGATTTCTGGAAGTCAATGGCCTTTAACCGCACATCAAAGAAGCCTTCGCGGCGAGGCACCGTAAAATTCTCCGCCTTTTGGGATTGACCGGGCCGAAGCACCAGTTGGCCGTAGGCGTTGCGGTAAATCTTGCTACCCAATTGCAGATCAGACACCAGCAGGTTCACCTGGCGATTACTGGCCTGGATCTGGTCTGGGTTCACGTAATTGAACCCGTAAATTCCCCCGAAAAAAAGCATGCCCTGCGCATTCTTCCACACTGCCCCATCGCTGAACTCATTGCCCTGCAAGCCATCCTCGGCTTGGAACCGGTCTACCTGAAGGGAGGTGGGGTTGATGCAGGCCAAACCGTTGTTGGTGCTGACCCAGATGTTACCTTTGCCGTCCTCGGAGATGCCGTGGATGGAGTTGTTAGGCAACCCTTCCTCAGTGGTCAGTTTCCGGAAGATTACTTTTTGTTTGAACGCCTCGTTCTCTTTGACCCAGTTCAATCCATAGCTGGTGCCAATCCAGAGGTGGTTCTGGCGGTCTTTGTACAGGGAAAGGACATCGTTGTGCGACAGGCCCTCGGCCTCAGAGAAAGCCTTGAAGTGCCGGAATTTGCGGGTTGCTTTATTGAATAAGCTCAGCCCTCCGTTGCGGCAGCCCAGCCACAGGTGACCGTTTGCGCCGGGCAGAAGTGAGAAAATGACATTGCTGGCTGGACCAGTGTCATCACCATGGAAAGGAAACCGCTCCAAGTAATGCACTGCCCATTTCCCGGAGCCCTTGGCCCGCAGTTTCAGATGCACCAGCCCGTAGCCGCTGGTCGCCAGCCACACGGAACTGTCTTTTTCTGGCAACACGGCGTATACCGAGGCGAACGCCGGGTGCTGGTGGCTGCCTTCCACTTCCTTCCATTTAATGAATTTTTTGGTGCGGGTATCGTACAGCGTGATTCCGGGACCATCGGTGCCCAGATAAACCAGCCCTTCCTTTCCGGTTTGAGTAGCGTAAACCGCGTTGTTCTCCAATTGCTGGGGAGCCGAGTAGGAGTGAGGCTCCGCTTCCATTTGCTGCCCGTTTGGGCTGTTCTTAAACCGAAAAATCCCGTTCCCCTTGGTGCCTACCCAAATCTCCTGGCCCACCTCGGCAAAGGCCCGCACCGCTTTGAAAGGCGCTCCGTTGGGCAGTTCCGATACGCTGTGGAAGTACCGGTGGTTGGGCGCAATCTTCAGGATGCCGTTGCCATCCGTCCCTACCCAGAGAGTTTGGTCTTTGGAAGTCCAGAAGGAAGTGGCGGAAATGTTGCGCAGGAGTTGGAGCTCTTTGCCCAAGGCTAGAGGTTGAAAGCGGTGATCAAAGCTCCCGACTCCGCCGCTAGCCCAAGCCACCTGAAAACCGGAAGGCACGTGTGCCAGAGCTTTGATTGGCTCTGAAAAACGGGCCACGGCTTTCGATTGCAAGGTTTCAGGAGAGATTTCCCACAAGGTATGCGTGCCGGGTTCCTGGAGAAAGATCTTTTTTCCTAGCACGAAGAGTTTCTCGGCCCGGGGGTTGGCCAAGGTTCGGTCAATTCTCTTGAACGTCTGGCTCTGGAGAGAATAAGCTTCTACCTGGTCTTGGTTCAGGACCCAAAGCCTATCCTGACTGTCAAAAGTAAATTCGGTGACGTGGGATAAGTTGAATGGGAAGCTGAAAGGCTCAAAGGTTTGGGTTTGGGGATTGAAGCATTTTCCGGCTGGTTTTCCTTTTTCCTGCGCTAAACAGAATACCCCGTGCTTCAGGCTGATGGCTAGAACCTGCACCTCTACCTGCCGGCCATCCTCATAAAAGTAGTTGGAAAACTCACCGGTTCGCTTGCTGTAGCGGGATATGCCTTCGCTGGTCTCAATCCAGATGTTTTTGGCGGCGTCCTCGGAAATGTTGGTGATGACGTTGTTCCCAATGCTCTTGCCCTTGCCTTTCTGGTGGTAGTTGAAAATATGGAAACTGGAGCCGTCATAGACATTCAGGCCATCGTACGTGCCTATCCACAGCAGATCGTCACTGTCCTGGTAGATGGCGTTGACGCAACTGTTGGAAAGGCCGTTTCGGCTGTCCAGTTGCTGCACCGCGAGGAACCGGCCTTCCAGATGCTGCCCGACAGCCGGATTCATCCAGTAGAGGAAGGTCAGTAAGAGCGACAGGCAAGACCGCAGCATAATCTATCGTTTTGGCAGGGCAGATCCGAGTTCTGAGTTCTATTCTTCAGGCTAGTTGGCCATAAAGGCCATTGGTAGGATATACTGTTTTAAACGAGGTGTTATTTAATGAGCTATCAAATAGCAACGTGTTAATATGTGTGTCTAATTTAATTATTTTTTATCACGATTGTAAACTGATATCTACTTGAATGGAGCTTCTTAACCAGCAAATATCCGTAGGGGAAAGCGCAATAGCTTTTTTGTGGTCTCAGCTATTTGAGCCTGTTTTCTGAAATAAGGTCCGGAAACTGAATCAGAAATTATAGCCACTTCAGCCCATGTTCATGTTTGAAATATCGTTCTTCAATTCTGAAACAAAGGATTGCAGCAGGCCCGAGGAAAAGCAATCACTTAAGTAAAAACCAGCCCTTCCGTTTTGGGCCTGTTCAAGAGAAAACAGGACCAAAACGGAAGGGCTGGTTCTTCAAAGCAAAACTGGGAAATGTTCAGGGTTTGTATAACCGATACCCGAATAGGAAAATGACGGCGTAGCAGAGGATGGGCAGGTAGTAGGCCTGCGCTACATCCTGGTTTGCGATGAGGCCCATAAGCGGAGGGAACACGGCACCGCCCACCACGCCCATGACTATGAAAGAGGAGGCTTGCTGCGTGTGAGGACCCAGGTCTTTCAGGCCCAAGCTGAAAATAGTGGGAAACATGATGCTGAAGAAGAAATTGAGCATCAGGAGGGCGATAAAAGAGGGCCAGCCCCAGCTTTGGGCGATGATCAGGCACATGCCCATGTTGGCAAGCGCAAAGGTGGCCAACAGTCTATTGGGGGCAATAAACCGCATCAGGTACGTCCCTATGAAGCGGCCCAGCATCATCATGACCATGCTCAGGGAGAAGTAATAAGAGGCGGTCTCATCGGTGAGGCCCATTTTCTCCACGCCGTAGTTGATGAAAAAGGCCCAGGTGGCGCCTTGGGCACCCACGTTGAAGAACTGTGTGATGAACGCCCAAACAAAGTGCCGGTGTTGGAACAGCTTCTTGGGTGCCTTCAGGTCCTGGGGCGTAACGGGAACCTCATAGGCATCCAGGTCAATGGCGTGGGCATCTTTCAAGGCCGGCACTTTCACGAAGGAGAAAGCAATCGCAATAAGGGTAATCAAAACACCGATGCTCAGGTACAGCGTCTTGACAGAGTTCAGTCCTTCCTGGGAATCGCCGCCCACGCGCAAAATAAAGTAGCCTCCAATAAGCGGCCCGATCACCGCTCCCAGACCGTTGAAGCCCTGCGCAAAGTTTAGGCGTTGGTCACTGGTGCGTTCATCGCCCAGTGAAGCGACAAAGGGGTGGGCTACCGCCTCTAACGTCGCCAAGCCACAGGCCAGCACGAACAGGGCAATCCGGAAGAACCCGAACGACTCGGCATTGGCGGCGGGCAGGAACAGGAAAGCGCCGCAGGCGTAAAGCGTGAGGCCCAGCAGAACCCCATTTTTGTACCCGAAGCGCTTCATGAACAATCCGGCCGGGATGCCCATGACAGCATACGCCCCGAAGATGGAGAACTGCACCAAGCCAGATTGGGCCTTAGAGACATTCAACACGTTCTGGAAATGGCGGTTGAGCACATCGCCCATGGTAATGGCAATACCCCAAAGCATGAAAAGCGACACCACGAACGCAAATGTCACAAAGTATCGCCTCTCGGTGAAATTTGCCTTTCCGTGGAGGAGATTGGCGGGTTCTGTGGTAGCTGTCTGTATCATACCTCAATTAGTTAAGGGTAAATACTTCTCTTAGTTAAGGGTAAATACTTCTCTGCATTTAAAGGGTAAACAGTCCCCTGCATTTTGGAACTTCCTGCAGAGATACGTTGCCCAAAACTAATCGGTAGCCTAGCATGACCTATGTACTATAGTAACAAAGTAGTGTAGTGTAGGTCAAGGCGTGGCGCCACAACCTGGCAATGCTTTTTTGCTAGGTTGTAGCCTGTATCAGAGGCCAATCAAAAATTGTTTTTTTCACCTAGAGGCTGGGGAAGAAGGAGCAGGTTGTTCTTCCGGATATAGGCGGTTTGGTCATTCCACTCAATCCGGTACCAGATGTCCTGCTCGCCCAGGATATTCACTTTATGACCCAGGCTTACGGTAGCGATGAGTCCCGCGCCTGCTGAGGGGGCCGCCATGATGGGCACGTTGCTGTTTTGGATGATGCCTTGCTGGTCTAGGCTCAGGAAGTTGGCAAAGTAAAAGACAAACGCCAGGTAGATGAGCACCATGAATTTGGTTTCTGGGCTGATGGATTTCTTCTTAGTCCAGTTTACCAAAAGGAGTGTGATGGCAATAACAGCCACCACCAGCAGCAATTCCAAAATTTGGGTATAGTACTTATAGAACTGCGTTTTAAAGAAGTTCCAGTCGGTGTACTGGTAACCAGACAGATGTTGCTGCAGGCCTACCTCCTCCATTTTGCGCAGGACAGACCGGCTGGGGTGCTTGCTGTAGTAGAGTTGCAGATAATGCATGGATTGGGTGTATTGCTGAAGCCCTTCATGGATGTAGGCCATCTTTAGAAGCATCTGCGGCGAGTAAATCCGCTTTTGGGAGAGCAACTGCTCATAAATCTGGAGGGCTTGGGTATAGCGGTGCTGGTTAAATAAAGAATCTGCTTGGACTAGTTTTTCGCTAGACGATTGAGCCATAACGGGTTGTATCCAAAAGAGGCCCACAGCATAAAAAAGGAGACAGAATTTGCGAAAAATGTTTGGCATTTTCAGAAAGGGGTTATACTTTTGCATCGCAAATGAGGGTAACGCCCTCCCAAGCAAAGGTAGTAAAAAGATTCTGTAGCTCAGCTGGTAGAGCAATACACTTTTAATGTATGGGTCCTGGGTTCGAATCCCAGCGGGATCACAGATTGCCAAAAGCCTTTCCGGCCTTCACGTCGGAAAGGCTTTTTTACCACCTTTTAAGTACCTGATTCTGTAGCTCAGCTGGTAGAGCAATACACTTTTAATGTATGGGTCCTGGGTTCGAATCCCAGCGGGATCACTTGGTTAAGCCTCTCATTTTTAATGAGGGGCTTTTTCTTTTTAATGCCTCAGTGTTCCTGGGTGCGCTCTATAATTCCAGACAGATTGTAGAGGTAAATATTAGAAGGTGCGCTGTCGGGTATGCTTAGCGGTTGTTTAGCTACAAAGCCCTTTTCTAAGGTGAACGTACCAGATTAGGTATCCAATGTTAGGAGTAAGGACTGATGTTTTCTCTTTGATGCCATAGGCTCCGTCAGGTCCAAGTCATTTTTTAGGGGCGGGCCGTGTGTCTTTCATTTGTATGTCTTCCTAAGCCTTTAATTCTTTACTGCTGCTTTGAAGTACTCTTTACTTTGAAGCAAAAGCCCTTCAAGCAGGCTTAAAAGCCGCTGCTAAAAAATAGTACATTGGAATATAAGCCCGAATGGGGAAAGCCTTTCCTTAGATAAGGAAAAGGGTTAGGAGACGTAGCTTGATTTTAATGTTAAAGTTGAAACCTTTTGTATATGCGCCGTTTATAATTGTCTGCAACTTCCTGTTCCTTTGGGTGATAGGATGAGTTTAATCTGTTTGATGAAGCAAGGTCAACGGTGGCTTTGTGTTTGCGCAGTGAAAGAATCAGTCCTTTATTGCCACTTTAATTTACCAAATGGCCTTTTGTTTATTTTAATAATCAACAGGTTAAGGCAATGCTTTAAATAAGCCATTGTTGATTTGTTAATCACATGGTCTTCATTAGCTAAGTAAACGCAATTATTTAAAGCAAAATGCAGGATATCAGATAAACTATCAAAAAGTAGGGAAAAGTATCAAGAAGATTTAATGATGCTATTTATATAAATAAATTTATAAGTATCGTTAAAATGTGTACAAATCAAATAATTAATTCGAATAAAATTTAAAAATAATATGTAAAAACAAAACTTAACTAATAATTTATTGTATATTTGGTTTAGGGAATAAGTAAATGAATTGTTTATGAAGTCTGCTCCAATCATCGTAGAAGAATCTCAGAGCTTGAATGAGTGGCAGTCCTTGCAATTCCCAAGAACTGACAACAATACTTTGTATTCAAAGCATTTAGAAGGAATAGACACGCTTTTTAGAGTTCCGCCTTCGTTCTTAACGACCAGCAATTTCAAGGAATTTATAAAGTCCTTTTTTTCTGCCGTGAAGGAACAGTGGTTTGCTGTGCTGACCCACTCCACTGATAAGCTCTGGAAAAGGAGAATCATGGGTGTTAATGAAACCTTCCCGGTAGGAATGGCTTTCCAGGAGGTTTCTAATTCTAATACCGGTTTTTACGTTTTCAGAGATTATTCCCTACGGCACAATGAAAGGGGAAGTGCCTTTGGTAACCCCACTTCTGTGACTGTGCCAACCCAATATTGCTTCCAGCATTTTGAAGGAGCCCAAACCTTGCCTTTTATTTCTTTCCACAAAAGCTTAAATAGGGGGCAGTTGCAGACTATTGCTCGCCGCAAGCTGAGTCATTTGCAGCAGGTAGGTGCTTTGGGTGCAGAGGTAGGGTCTTTGTTAGAAGCAGGCTTCTGGGAGTATGCACCAGACTCAGGGGCTTTTTCTTGCTCTGAATTTGTATATGAATTATTGAATATTCCAGCTTCCGTTACCTTAGGAGGCTTTGATGCCCTCTTGCCTTTTCTTAGTGAGCAAGGGCAAGCGGATTTGACCAAAGCCTGGGAAAGCCTGGTGACGAATGGTGAGGACCTCAATTGTTTGATGGAGGTGCCCAATAACGCCAAGGCCGCCTGGGTAAGAATAAAAGGCAAGGCGATTGCCAGAAACCAGAGAGGAACCAAAATCATAGGGACCATCCAAGACGTAACCGAGTTTGTCCTTAGGGAGAAAGCCCTGGTCTCTGAAAAAATAGCAGCAGAGCATACTGCCCAGTTGAAAGCAGAGTTCGTTTCCTATATGAGCCATGAGGTCCGGACCCCACTCAATGCCATTATGGGGCTTACCTACCTTCTGTTGCAGGAAGACGGCCTGAAAGAAGAACATAAGGAAAATTTAAATTCCATTCATTTCTCTTCCCAAAGTTTGCTGGCCTTGATCAACAACACCCTTGATTACTCTAAGATAGAAGCAGGGAAGGTTGAGTTGGAGAAGGTGAACTTCCATTTGAAGGACCTGCTGAAAAACACGCACCAGGCGCTTTGCCTGCGGTCTATGGAAAAGAAAATCAGCTTTGACCTTTCTATTGATCCACGCACGCCTTCTGAAGTGGCGGGAGATCCTGTTAGGTTGATGCAGATTCTTAATAATCTATTAGGGAACGCCATTAAATTCACTGACCACGGCTCTGTAAAGTTAGGGGTGGAGGTTATTTACCAGAATAACCAGGAGTGGGTATTGGAATTCTCTGTTACAGACACCGGCATTGGAATCCCCTTAGATAAGCAGGAAAGTATATTCGAAAGCTTTACCCAAGTAAACTCTTCTACCCACAGACAGTATGGTGGTACAGGTTTGGGCTTGTCTATTACCAAGAACCTGGTAGAACTCCATAAAGGCAGTATACAGGTGAAAAGCGTGCCGGGAGAGGGTTCCAAGTTCTCAGTTAGGTTAAGGTTTGTGAAGCCACAGGCCTCTTTGGTGACCTTGCCTAAAACCGGGGGCAGTAAGATTCCATTCTCCAAGCTCAGAGGGGTGAAGATTTTAGTTGTTGATGACAATGTGATGAACAAAACGGTTGCAACTAAACTGCTCACCAACTGGCACGCGGAAGTTGACACCGCAGAAGACGGCTTAGCGGCTTTAGGTAAAATGGATTCTTCCGCTTATGACCTTATCTTGATGGATCTTTACATGCCTAACCTGGATGGTTTCCAGACTGTGTCAAAGCTGCGGAAATTAGGACATCAATTACCGGTGATTGCCTTAACCGCCAACGCAAGTGAAGGTGAACGCAAAAAGATATTTGAGGCAGGAGTGAATGACTACCTCACCAAGCCTTTCGTGCCTCAGGACCTGTTCAACAAGCTGCTCCAACACCTGGACTCAAGTAAAATCCTTAATTAAGGGTTGCGAAGCCTCTCAGGTGAACCGCCGATAGTAGCTACCTGGGCTAGGCGCCCTGGTGTTCGGATTTTCGCCTGCCGCAGTATGGAACGCTTCGGATAGTTTGTCAATCCGTCACCCTACCATGTAAGATGTTCCTATGGTATTACCTGAGTAAAACAACCTTGAGCATGAGGATGCAAGCTTATTCCTCAATACAAGGAACCATCCAGCGCGAGCATTTAAAAACCCGACCCTTCTCTTCCTGCTTAAACCAACCTTTTCTAAGTCCATAGCAAAAATTGCAACCGCTGTTAACTGGGGCAATAGATAAAAGCAGTTGATGGAGCCATATAGATTAAAATAAACGGAATGATGCAATAGTACATGTCGCGGTAAATACGGTTTGTGTAGAGATTTGCCTTAATGAGGATGTATGATGCAAATACAGTTAACTATAATCCAAATTCTTTCTTAAATTGGCATAAGATGGTAGTTAATTGATATTATTCAATGTTTATTCCCAAGCCTCATGTCTAGCCTGCAAAATGACTCTTCAGAAAAGATCTTTGTGCTTGAAGATGATCTCTGGTACTCACAGTTCCTGAGTTATCACCTTTCGGCCAACCCAGATCATAAAGTAGAAGTATTTAATTCAGTGGAGGACTTTCTGAGCCGTTTGACAGAAACGCCTTCCATTATCACGCTTGACTACCATTTGCCCACTGTAACCGGGGAAGAGGTTTTGCTCAAGATCCTGGAAAAGAGCCCTAATTCATACATCATCATCATCTCTGGGCAGGAAGATATCAGAAAGGCGGTAAGCCTGATGAAGTTAGGTGCCTATGATTACATCGTGAAAAACGAAGAAACCAAGGAGCGGCTTTGGAGTATCGTTGAAAAGATAAAACACAACAGAACCCTTAAGCAGGAGATTGAGGTACTCAGGAAGGAAGTAAAACAAAAATATGCCCTGGGGAGTGACCTGGTGGGGTCTTCTGAGGCGATAAAAAAAGTCTACCAGCTCGTTGAAAAAGCAGCAGCCAATAATATCAACGTGACGGTGACCGGAGAAACCGGTACCGGAAAAGAGCTCATCGCCAAAGCAATTCACCTGAATTCGCGCAGAGCTAAAATGCCGTTTGTGGCCGTGAATATTGCCGCACTGCCATCTGAACTACTAGAGAGTGAGTTGTTTGGCCACGAAAAAGGGGCATTCACGGGTGCAACTTCCCGGAGGGTGGGCAAGTTTGAGGAAGCAAACGGTGGTACCCTTTTCCTGGACGAAATTGGGGAAATGAGCTTTAACCTGCAGGCTAAGTTACTGCGCGTTTTGCAGGAAAGGGAAGTTACCCCTGTTGGTTCAAATAAAAGCATCCCGGTGGAAGTAAGGATCATTACGGCTACCCACCGGAACCTGCTGGACGAAGTGAAAAAAGGCAACTTTAGAGAAGACCTTTTCTACCGGTTGCTGGGTATTCAAATCCATTTGCCACCGCTGCGGGAAAGAGGCCATGATATTCTCCTTATTGCCAATAAGGTATTGAAGGATTTCTGCCAGCAAAACGACATGGAAGAAAAATCCTTCAGTTCAGATGCTCAGAAAAAGCTCTTGGGTCACCTTTACCCGGGAAACGTGCGGGAATTAAAAGCTGTAGTAGAGCTGGCTGCCGTACTCTCTGATTCAAAAGTGGTGACTGATGACGATATCCAACTCCAAAAGACAGTCTCGGCGCCTTCTTCAGAGGAAAAAACACTGGATGAGTATATCCATGAGACCGTCCAAAAGTATTTAGATAAGTACAATTACAACGTGGTGTATGTGGCAGATAAGCTTAAAGTTGGGAAGTCCACTATTTACCGGATGATTCAAAAAGGGGATGTCCTTATTCCAGAACAGAAGAAATACTGATTCTGAAAAGAGGATTGATTTAAAGCCAGAGCTATTCGAGGAGCAAAGCTAAAAAGCATTAACGGTTGATCTTAACTACAATAAAATGAGTTGATTTTCAATAAGCATAGAGTACAGCCTGTTTGCCAATCGTTACCATTGTCAACAGGCTTTTTAAGTGAATTCAAAAATGTTTAGGCATAGTTTTTCCGGTTAAGGATTGCTATAAAGAGGGGATGGGGAAATTGTTGTTAAAAAGTTATGCAATTTATTTATCAAGTTTTCCAGGAGAGCCCCAACCCTACCTATATAAAGGATTCAAAAGGGAAAATCATCTGGGCAAACGAAGCGTATGCCCTTTTACACGGTTCCAGTTTACCCCAGATTTTGGAAAAAGGAGCCATAGACTTTGACTTCTCTTATGAAAGGGATTTGGAAGTGCTTGGCTCCAATGAGGTGAATGAAATTGAGGAGTTCTTTAAACTGGAAGACGGAAGGGGCGTTTGGTACCTTACCGTCAAGAAAACAGTTGAACAGGAAAACGGCGACCGCTGTTTATTTTCCACCTCCACAGAAATAACCAATCTTAAAGAGACAATCCAGGTTGCAGAAGACTCATTTGCTGCTAAAGAGAAGTTTTTAGCAGATGTGAATAGAGAACTGGAAGCTCCCATCAATGCCATTATTAGCTTGGTCAGGCTTTTGAAGCAGACTTTTATAAGCAAAGACCAAAAACGGTATCTTAATTCTGTCCTGTCAATCTCAGATTACATTTTAGATGTTCCTAAGGACGTTTTAGAGTACGCCAGGGTAGAGGCGGGAATAGTGGATTTAACCACAGAAGTGGTGGATGTCGTAGCGTTTACCAATGGCATCGTTCAATCACTGATTTCTAAAGCGGCTGAGAAAGACGTAGCCATTAGTTTTGTAGAGCCCTCTACAAAGCTGCCTCCCATTGAGATCAACCCGGTTTATTTGAACCTGGTATTAGTAAAGGTGATCAGGTGTGCCATCAGGTATACTAAGACCAAAGAGGTTGTATTCTCCATTCAGCAGAAACAAAGAATAGAGAATATGCTATATTTGCAATTCTCTATCAGGAACATCGGTTTGGATCAGAATTCCGAGCTATTATCTAAGCTGTTTGACTCAGAAAGCAATTTCTACGGCAACGAAAAATATAAGCGAAGTGGTGTTGACCTAGGGGTTTATACCTGTAAGAAACTAATTGAGCTGCAGGGTGGTAAGGTTTGGTTAGAAAAGGCAACCAACCAGGGCGCCAGCATTGAATTCACGCTTTCTTTCCCCATCGTGCAAAGCCAAGCACAGGCACTAGAGAAAAGCGAGGTCTCTAATCCTGATAGAAGCATTCACCCTGAGCATTCTGTTGAACTTAAGCTGCTTTTGGTGGATGATAACCAAAGTAGCCAAACCTTGGTGAAACACCAAATCCAAAATTGGGACACCAAAATTGACATGGCAAGCACTGGAGAGGAGGGAATAAAACTTGCCTCTGAAACCATTTATGACTTGATATTGATGGATATTGAATTGCCTGGTATAGATGGCTATGAAGCGGTTTCCGTTATCCGGAAATCAGAAGGGCCAAACCAGCATACGCCTATTGTGGCCTTTACCACCAATCCGGGCAACATGGACCTGGAGGAGTTTAAGGCAGTAGGCTTCACAGATTTCCTCAGGAAGCCTTACCATGCCTTTGATTTGTACTTGTGTATCTCCAGGAACACGGGACATTATGCCAGAGAGCAACAAAGGAACACCAAGGAAGAAGGCGAGGAGGAGCAGTTGTTGTATGATTTCTCAGGCCTGGGTAATATGGCAGAAGATGCCGTGTTCATCAAGAAAATGCAGAAGCTTTTCATAGACCTGGTGCCAGGGCAAATCTCAAAGCTATCCCATGCTATTCAACAAAGAGACTGGGACACGGTAGCGCTCCTCGCACACAGCCTTAAATCTACCTACGGCAATATCAAAGTCATGAAAGCTGCTGAGGCGATGAAGAAGATTGAGGAGATTTCTCAATCCAGAACCAATCTATCAGAAATCAACAGGTTAATGGGAGTTGTGAAAGAGACTACCCAGAAAGTGGTGGAAGTCTTTTCCAGAGAGCTTGATATAGCATAACCAAGGTATCAGACCAGCAGATTTCTTTGCTGTTATGAGTACCCCTAACCACACTTAACTGTCCATAGTTCCATTTCAGGGCCGTTTTCTTAAAAACAACCCTGAAATGGGACTTGTGCCCCAGCCAGTAAGCGTTTATGGCCTGCTTCATGGCTAATTTCTAAGTAGAGGTATAGCCTTTACCTTCTTATTTCTTTTCTATAAAAATCCTGAAAAATCAGTTTGTTCCCACTTTGGAACATGTTTTCCCAAAATGGGATGAGAAACTGTGTATGGTTTATCTAATTATACTCTTTTGCTATTTTTTAATACATTATTTAGTTTGGCATGGTAATTTCATAATTAATATAAAAAAGATAAAATGAAACAGTGTATTTTAATTGTGGACGATGAGCCTACTATAGGATTGATACTGGAACATTACTTTTCCAAGGCATACCAGGTGGTGGTTAAATCAAATGGAAAGGAAGCCATGGCCTGGTTAGAAGAAGGGCATCATATAGATGCTATAGTAGCTGACTTTGAAATGCCTTTCATGAATGGCCTTGACTTCATCAGACAGCTTAGGGCCAGTACTCTCTTCAAGGATATTCCATTAATCATGTTGTCTGGCAAAGAAGAGTCCAGAAACAAAATCCTCTGCCTCAAGAGTGGAGCAGATGATTACATGATCAAGCCTTTCAATCCAGAGGAATTGGAGATAAGGATAAAGAATGTTCTAAAAAGAGTAAAAATCTCTTAACACGGCAAAACCATGAGGGTTGTTTATCTTTCACCGGACGTTCAGGAAGCTAATGCATTTGAGTCAGAGTTTGGCCCAGGTATAGAGATAAAGCATTTTGATAACCCTAAGCTTTTCTTAAGATCCCTAGAGAAAGGCGACCGCTACGACCTTATTATCAATGCCGCAACGCCAGGTTCTCCCTTAGGCATCAATTTGCTGAGAACGATCAAGGAAAAGTTTGCTTCCGCAACTCCCGTGATTTGGTTAGCGCACGGCCCCGTTCCTCCCTCTTTGCAAAGAATGCTGATGGCCGCCGGGATCTCAGATATATTCTATCAAAAGCCAGACAAAGAGAAGTTGACCACCAGAATAAACTATCTGGCCAAGGCAAACAAAATGGACGCAAATTCCAGACCTCACAGTGTCTTCGCCTACAAATACCCTTTGGGGAAAAGAGTATTTGATATTGTGGTGGCATCCACGGCTCTGATATGCCTTTCTCCCATTTTGTTATTAATTACCCTGCTCATAAAACTTGAGTCTAAAGGCCCGGCCTTCTACTATTCATACAGGGTAGGAACCGGCTTTAAAATCTTCAAATTCTGGAAGTTCCGGTCTATGCGCCATGATGCAGACCAGATGCTTGACTCCATCAAGGTGTTCAACCAGTACCAGGCTCCCGCGAGTAAGTCTGAGGAGCATCATTTCTCACTCTGTGCCACCTGCGAAAGAGAAAGCACAGAGTGCATAAACAAATTGATAGATGAACAGGGGCAAATCATCTGTGAGCACCAATACATAGAGAGAAAGAAAAACAAAGTAGGGCCCGCATTTATTAAAATAGCCAATGACCCCAGGGTTACCCGCTTAGGCCTGTTTCTCCGGAATACCAGTATTGATGAATTGCCCCAACTATACAATGTGCTGAGAGGGGACATGTCAATAGTCGGGAACCGGCCTCTTCCCATCTACGAAGCGGAGAAAATCACCACCGATGAGTACGCCGCCCGCTTTATTGCTCCTGCCGGCATAACAGGCCTGTGGCAGGTAAGTAAACGCGGCAAAAAAAACATGTCTGAGGAAGAACGGAAGGCCCTGGATATTGAATATGCCCAGAAGTTCTCCCTGAAGAAAGACCTCTACATTCTGCTCAAGACAGTACCGGCTATGTTTCAAAAAGAAAATGTTTAACCAAAATGAATATGAAAAAACTTTCGCTTGCACTTTTATTAACCCTGTATGGCCTGGTAGCTTCTGCTCAGACTGCTCCTGCCAAAGAAGCTGATTGGGAAAAGAAGCTCTTTAATTCTGAATATGCCCTGCCTATTCTAATTGAAACAGCCCTTGCCAACGCCCCAGAGTTAGAGAATGCAGATGCCGCAAGATTGGCCTCCATTGAACAAAGAAAGATTATCCGTAAAAACTTCTATAGTGGTTTCTCCATCAACTCCTCTTACACATACGGCAGTATGAATAACTGGAACACCAACGGCGAGCCAGTGAATTCCTTCAACGCCTTTGATGCCCCGTTACGCGCCAGGTATACCATGGGCTTGTCAATGTCTCTGCCTTTGGGCCAGCTCTTAAGCCGTCACAACACCATCAAGAACCAGGATTTGGCAGTGGTTCAGGCCGAGGGCGGCAAGAAGCTAACTGAAAAGGCGGTAAGAATGCGGGTGATCAACCTGTACCAAAACCTCAAGATGGCCAAAAACCAGCTTGAACTGCAGCAGCAGGCTTACCAGACCGCAGTTGTAAGCCAGGAGATCGCTAAAAAACAATTTAAGAGCGGTGAGATCATGATAGACGCCATGTCTAACGTGCAGCAGGCTTACACCAGCGCTGCCACTGCACTACAAACAGCGAAGGTCAACTATGAGACCCAGCTTTTAATGATGGAAGAAACAATCGGAACTAGACTAATCGACTTAATACAAAGCAAATGAAACCTTCAGAAATCTTTAGACTTATAAATCGGAACTGGTTCCTACTGGTGGCAATCACCACGGTAACAGCGGCTTCTATCTTTTTCTTTACCCAGGACCAGGTAGATGAATATAAATCTGGTACCACCATATACACAGGTATCGCGTCTGGTTACAACATCAGCGACGTTACGGAAAGCAGCACCCAGTACAAGGTCGCGAAGGACGGTTTCGCCAACCTGATTTCTGTTCTGGATTCAAGAGACCTTAGAGATGAATTGGGTTTCCGCCTGCTGGCTTCGCACCTCATGTTAAAGAAACATGATCCAAATATCATTGGGGAAGAAGCCTATAACCAACTGAAAGAACTTGTACCGGCTTCTTTAAGAAGTAAGTTGGTGGGAGCAACTGTAGAGGAAACCGCCAAAAACCTCTCTACCTACTTCAATGCCACACCAAGCAACCCTATTCGGGATGTGATTTACAACAGTGACCTGGGTTACTCTGAGAACGCGCTAAGTTCAATAGAAGCCAAGCGGATGGGCGATAGTGACCTGTTGTCTATCACTTATACTTTCAGAGATCCGGCACAAACGAAACACACCCTGGATATGCTTACCAAGCTGTTGTTTGAAAAGCATAGAACCTTGTTTACTGCTCAATCAGAATCGGTTGTGAAGCATTTCGTGGAGGCCACCAATAAGGCCCAAGAAAGATTGAAGAATGCTGAGGAAAGCCTGCTGCGTTTCCAGCAGACCAATGGGATCATTGATTACAATGTGCAGGTAGGTAGCACCACCACAGAAAAGAACACCTTAATGGCCAAGGCAAATGACCTTGACATTGAATATGCAGGAGCCTCCGCCACCTTGAGATCATTGGAGCAGAGCCTGAAAGACAGAGGGGTGCCCAACCTGTACAGCCAGGAAGTACTTCAGTTGAAAAACAGACTTTCTAAGGTTACCACAGAAATTGTTGAATTAGAACTGTTGAACAAAGGAAACGCAAACGGCGCCCAGGCAGGTAGACTGAACTCTTTGAAAAAGGAAGCCGATGATCTCTCTAAAAAGATGATGGGCTCCGTGGATAAGCACTTCACCAACACCCATACTGTTCAAGGGTTGCCAACGACCAATCTGCTTAACGACTGGGTGAGAGCCACTTTCCTGCTGGAAGAGTTGAAGAGCAAACGCAATCTGGTGAACAAGCAAAGATCTGATTACGCCCAGGAATATGAAAAGCTCATGCCGCTTGGCGATGAAAACAGAAAGCTTACCCGTGAAGTTACCATGGCTGAAAAGGAATACCTTGCCCAGCTGGATGGACTGAACCAAAGTAAACTGAACCAGCAGAACATTGAAATGGCGTCGCAGCTGAAGGTGATTGACCCGCCTTACATGCCAGGAAGCCCAACCAAGCTTACCCGCATCCTGCTGATTCTCTTCGGTTCCATTGGGGTGTTCCTGCTAACCTTCGGGGTGTTGCTGGCGCGTGAATTGTTGGATGATTCTTTGCGGAAACCATCAGTAGCCGTCAAAAAGATAGAATACCCAATCTTCGGGGTACTGCCCGCCACCCACAGCACCAGCCCTAAACAACTGCAACTGGCCCAAAACGCGGAAGACCAACTAGCCAGACAACTGATCCTCAAAATGAAACAGAAGGATACTGCTTACCCATATGTGGTGGGTGTGCTGAGCAGTATGTCTGGAGAAGGTAAAACAGCACTCTGCCGCGCTTTGGCTAATAACCTGATCTCCATGGGAATTGAAACCCAGGTGTTGCACCCGGAAAGCCATAAAGGCATGGTAAGCCCAGATGCCCACAACACATTCTATTCTCCTTTGCAAGGGGTGTTAACGGATGCTACGGTTGCGGATCTGGCCGGCATGGATTACCTGAACAATGCGGTAGTGCTGGTAGAATTCCCGGCAGTGCTGGAAGAAACCTACCCTGTGTCACTGTTCAAGCACCTGGATCTGGTACTGTTGACCGTGAGATCAAACCGGGTTTGGCAACAGTCAGACAAGACCATGTTTGAGAATGTTCAGAAAGTCACTAACGCACCAATTGAAACCGTGCTGAGCGCTGTTCGCCCAGACGATGCCAAGGAAATGGTGGTGGTAAGACCAAGACAGGTGCTTCAGGATCAGAAAGTACTGCCTTCCCACAAAGACTTCCCTGCTTTAGAAACGGTGTAATACCCGCCTCTGAGCCAGCCTTCTCAATGATTTTCAATGGAGTCCTTCTCTCGCTTCTAGTCAAATAGAAGCTGAGAAGGACTCAAAAAAACAGAGCATTGACCTCCTCAGTGCAAATGCGGACAAACATGAGTCAACTTCAGATCTCTTCAGATAGAAAAGCATTCAACCTGCTCATACCTTTCATTGCCTTATTGGCGATTGGTATAGGCTGGTTAACGGCCCAATTCGGGTTTTGGGTGCCGGGCATCATGCTCAGCATTTTACTTGTTCTGCCTTTTGTGTTTTCGGTTTTCCAGCAGCCTAAGGTAGGAGTCGTTTCTTTGATCATCTACTCTTTTATCTTCAACCTGCTTGCCAGGGAGATCGGCCACTTCCCTTACATCTATGTGGTAGAGGGGCTGCTGGTGCTTACCTGGCTAGCCATTATTTTCCATAACAGAAGAGAGTATGACTGGAGCAAGCTCAACAATGAGATAGTGATTTTGGGCGCCCTCTGGACGTTGATTTACATTCTGGAGCTTTTCAACCCGGCCGGTTCCAATATTTTCGGGTGGATGCTGGACTTCAGGTATCCCTTGCTCTGGATTTTGGTGATGCCGCTCTGCCTCATGATCTTCACCACCAGAAAGGACCTTGATTTCTTCCTCATCCTGATCATGGTCATGTCCTTGCTGGCCACCCTGAATGGGGTGAAGCAGGTGAAGTTTGGTCTCTCTGCCGCTGAGCAAACCTGGATGACCACCTCCGGGTACATGACGCACATGATCTTCGGGGAGTTGCGCGCCTTTTCGTTCTACACAGATGCGAGTCAGTTTGGGGCTTCCCAGGCCCACTTATTTGTAATAGCCCTGGTGCTGGCTTTTGGACCATATAAAATCTGGAAACGGTTGTTGTGCGGTTTGGCTGCCATGGCCTTCCTGTACGGGGAGTCTATCTCCGGAACCAGGGGCGCCTTGTTTACCATCTTTATCGGGTTAGGCGTGGTGGTATTCATCACCAAGAACTTCAAGGTAACCACTATTGCGCTGACCGTTCTGGTGGTAGGGTTCTGCTTCCTGAAATTCACTTCCATTGGCCAGGACCACTTTGAGATCAGACGGATGCGCTCTGCCTTAAGACCCCACGATGCCTCCTTCAACGCCCGTCTTACAAACCAGATGAAAATTGAGAAATACCTCAGCGGCCACCCCTTCGGTGGTGGGGTAGGGGCCATTGGGTTTACCGGCCGGAACTACAACAGAGGTACCTATCTGGCCTCTATTCCGCCCGACAGTTACTGGGTGAAGATCTGGGCAGAGATGGGGACCCCGGGCTTCATCATCTGGATCAGCATGATGATGTACATCATCGGGAAAAGTTGCGGGATTGTCTGGAACACGAAGGATAGGGGACTCAAGTTCAAGCTTACGGCCCTGACGGCAGGCTTTACCGGGATTATCATTAGTAGTTACAGTAATGAGATCATGAACATGATGCCTTCTTCCATGATCATTTTCGTGTCCTGGGCCTTCATTTTCCAGGGGCCCAAATTGGATAGAGAACCGCAGCCCGCTGAAGTCCATGCATAAACCTTTGGTATCGGTTATTTCGGTGAATTACAACCAGGCGGCGGTTACCTGTGAGATGGTCTCGTCACTTAGGAAGGTTACCTACCCAAACATTGAGGTGATTGTGGTGGACAATGCCTCGCCCAGTCATGACCCGGGCATCATCAAGGAACTGTACCCGGAGGTGAAACTGATCAGGTCGGCCGTTAACCTTGGATTTGCCGGGGGCAATAACCTGGGCATTGCGCAGGCTCAGGGCGAGTATCTTCTTTTCCTGAACAATGACACCGAGGTAGCGCCTGATTTTCTGGAGCCATTGGTAGCGCTTTTCGAGCGGGATAGCCGCGCCGGGATTGCGTCTCCCAAGATCATCTACTACGGAACGGACCGGATGATTCAGTACGCCGGCTCCAAAGGCATTAATCCCTGGACGGGCCGCAGCATCACCATCGGGCAATATGAGCAGGACAATGGGCAACATGATGTCTCTACCTCAACCGTGCTCGCGGACGGCGCCGCCATGATGGTGCCCATGCGGATCATAAAGGAAGTGGGGCTAATGCCAGAGCTATATTTCCTCTATTATGAAGAACTGGATTGGTGTGAAATGATTAAACGGGCGGGATATACCTGCCATTACGTGGCTTCCTCCGTGATCTATCACAAAGAGTCTGTTTCGGTGGGAAAAGCGTCTGTGCTCAAAACCTATTACATGAACCGGAACCGGCTACTATTCATCAGAAGGAACATCCGGGGATTGGCACTCTGGACCAGCATGCTGATTTTCCTTTTGGCTGCTATTCCCAAAAAAGCCCTCGGATTCGGCCTCCGCATGGAGGGAAAACACCTGAAGGCCTTAGGGCGCGGATTGTGGTGGAACCTGACAGCCCGCCATATCCAGGATAACCGGTTTCCTTCCAGAAGTAAAACTGCGGAACCGGAACTGGCCATGCCATGAGCTAGGCCAAAAACTAACCTGAATAAATGAATCTGGGATGGTCACCGGCCATCCTCTGAAATAAGAGGGCAAGAGTCAGTTGATTTTAGTCCTGTTTTATAAAAACAAGCTTAAAACACTTATGGCTTTTATAGAATCCACAGCGAGTATCATTCTTCTAGTGATTGGGGCTTATCTCCTGTTCAACTGTTGCTACCTGCTGTTTTTCTCTTTGGTAAGCCACAAGAAAGCCAAACCCTTACAGGAACTGCTGCCATTGGACCGGCGGTTTTGCGTTCTTATTCCCACTTACCGGGAGAATGAGGTGATTCTGGAAACGAGTAAAGCCGCCATCAACCACGCTTACTCCGGAGACTTTGATGTGTTCGTAGTTGCCGATGGCTTGAACCCGGAGACCATCCAGGAACTGAAAACCACGGGAGTGGGCGTTTTGGAGGTGTTTTTTGAAAAAAGCACCAAAGGCAAAGCGCTGGCGGCGGCCTTGGAGGCATTGCCTGAGGATGCCTATGACGTGGTGGCCATCCTGGACGTGGATAACATCATGGGTCAGGGATTCCTGCAGGAGGTGAATCGGGCTTTCTCTGCCGGCTATAAGGTGGTGCAGGCCCATAGAACGGCCAAAAACATAGACTCTTCTTTTGCTCTGCTGGATGCCTGCAACGAAGAGATAAACAACTCCATTTACCGGAAAGGACATTATGCCATCGGGATGTCCTCGGCTTTGATCGGGTCTGGGATGGCTTTTGACTTTCTGTACCTAAAAAAACTGTTGACGGGTATTGGTGAGACCGTGGGCGAAGACAAAGAGTTGGATTTCAGGATCGTCAAAGACCAGGAGAAGATCTGCTACCTGGACAACGTGTTCGTTTATGACGAGAAAATAGAGAATGCGAAGGTATTTACCCAGCAGCGCACCCGGTGGATCGCCGCCCAGATTGAGTTTCTGAAGAAGTATGCTTTTGAGGGATTTGTTCAGCTTTTCCGGAGCGGCAATTTCGAGTTCTTCAATAAGGTGGTCCAGGCTTTTCTGGTGCCTCGGATATTGCTCATAGGTGTGCTGGGCTTCTTTTTTCTAGCCTCTTTGGTTTTGCCCGTGGGACCGTCTCCTCTGTTCTGGGCAACGTTGCTGCTGATGTTGAGCGCGGCATTGCTTATTGCCTTGCCAGGGAAGTTTTACCGGAATAGACAGCTGTGGAAAGCGGTGGTCCAGCTTCCTTACGCGCTACTGTGCATGGTGAAAGCCTTGTTCCAGATAAAGAAAGCAAAGAGTTCCTTCATGTCCACGCCCCACACTGCCAAGGCAGTTTCAAATGAAATTTAAAAACTAACCAACAAAAACATGCCATTCGAGATTTTTGCATTCCCCGCCATTGTTTTCCTGGTCATTGGTTTCTTCAGCGGCCTTAATTCCTTCCGGAAGGACCAGTAATCCACTCTAAAACCTATTTGCTATGGATGTTCTGGAAGTGAGCCTTTGGGTAGCGATTGCCATTGTATTTTATACCTATGTAGGGTATGGATTAGTGGCGTGGGCTTGGGCGAAAGCGATTGCCAGGAAAGGCAAACCTACCCTTTTGATGGGCTTTGAGCCAGAGGTGACGCTGGTGGTGCCGGCTTACAACGAAGCCTTCATCCTGGAAGATAAGATTGAGAACTGCCTGGCTTTGTCTTACCCCGAGGATAGGCTGAAGATTGTTTTCATTACCGATGGGTCAACGGATCATACTGCTGAGGTATTAGCTGCCTATCCGCAGATAGTCCACCTTCACTCTCCCGTGAGAGGCGGGAAGGCAATGGCCGAGAACAGAGCCTTGCAGTATGTGGACACTCCGTTTGTCATCTTCACAGACTGTAATTCCTTTCTGAACAAGGAAGCGGTGCGGGAACTGGTGAAACACTACCAAAACCCCGAGGTAGGCGCTGTCTCCGGGGAGAAGAAAGTCATGGCTTTGGAGTCTGCCCCCGGCGCCGGAGAAGGATTGTACTGGAAGTATGAGTCCTTCCTTAAGCGCTGCGATTCTGATATCTACAGCCTGATGGGAGCGGCCGGTGAACTGGTGTCTTTTCGGTCCTCTTTGTTTGAGCCTCTGGAGGAAGACACCATCCTGGATGATTTTGTGCAGTCCCTCAGGATAGTGGAGAAAGGATTCAAGGTGGTTTATGAGCCCTTGGCTTTCGCCTCGGAAACGCCTTCCACTTCCATCCATGAGGAAATGAAACGGAAGGTAAGAATCTGTGCCGGTGGGTGGCAGTCAATGTTCCGCTTGGGTGGGCTTTTGAATCCATTTCACCAACCTATTGTCACGTTTCTCTATGTTTCGCATAGGGTGCTGCGTTGGAGCCTGGCACCTTTGATGCTGGCGATTCTAATCCCACTCTCCTTTGCCTTGGCCTGGCGGGGAAATGGATTTGGCGCCCTACTCTTTGGGTTGCAGGTGCTGTTCTACTTCATGGCCTGGATGGGCTGGCAGGCAGAATCAAGGGGGGAAAAGTCAAAGCTGCTTTTGCTCCCCCTTTATTTTACCATCATGAATGTGGCGGTGTTCCTGGGCTTTTTCCGGTTTGTAAGAAAATCTCAGCCAGCAGCCTGGGAGAAAGCCAGCCGGGCAGAGGCTCCGGCTATCCTGGTTCAGCAGAAAGATGTAAGCGAGGTGATCTGAACGGTTTGGCAGAAAACGAAAGGTGTAAGTACATTATAAAGTCAGAACAAAGTGAGCATCGTACAGAAGATAAAGACAGATCCCCGGCTGAAAGCACTGGCGCTATACCTGCTCATGCCTAAAAACCAGGCAAAACCCCGGTGGTGGGTGCGGCAGTTCATGAATCCTTTTTACCACAAAAAAGAACACGATGCGGTCTTCCAGCCCAAGGCCCGACTGGATGTGCTGCCTTTCAACCAGTTCACGGTGGGTAAAAGCTCCGTGATAGAAGATTACGCAGTCATTAATAACGGAATGGGTCCTGTGCACATCGGGGCGAACACCTTTGTAGGGCTCTTCGATGTGGTGATTGGGCCGGTGACCATTGGGAACCATGTTATCATCGCCCAAAATGTGGTCATTTCGGGTCTTAACCATGGCTACGAAAAGGTAGGTATGCCCATCAAAGATCAGCCTTGTACGGTTGGAGAGATCGTGGTGGAAGATGAATGTTGGATTGGGGCGAATGCGGTCATCACGGCGGGCGTACGAATAGGTAAGCATTCTGTAGTGGCTGCCGGAAGCGTAGTAACCAAAGATGTGCCTCCTTACTCAGTGGTAGGGGGGAATCCCG
Source organism: Rufibacter roseolus (assembly GCF_017916365.1). Taxonomy (GTDB): domain Bacteria; phylum Bacteroidota; class Bacteroidia; order Cytophagales; family Hymenobacteraceae; genus Nibribacter; species Nibribacter roseolus. The sequence goes on along the minus strand of NZ_JAFMSU010000003.1, from coordinate 433,526 downwards.
CGAAAATCCTCAAGCGATATAACTTTGACACGGCCCAATGGGAGAAACAACAGACACTGCAGAAACCAGTACTTATCTAGAACAATGGTTAGAATTAGAACAAGTGGAATTCATTGAAATGGATAACTCTAAACATTATTTTCATGAAGTAACCCTATTAGTGACCCATTACAATAGAAGTAGTTCCCTGGAGCGGCTTCTCAGGTCTTTTCAGGAGCTGAATTGTGTTTTTGAAGACATTGTGGTGTCTGATGACGGCAGCAGGCCAGAGCACTTGGAGCCGTTAAAGCAACTGCAAATGCAATATGGCTTCCAGCTGATTACCAGTCCGGTGAATAAGGGACTAGGCCACAACATGAACAAAGGCCAGAGCGCGGTGAAAACCGCCTACACCTTATATGTGCAGGAAGACTTTGTACCCAAGCCAGCCTTCCCGGCTCATTTCAAAGATGGCCTGAAGATCCTGCAGCAACAGAAGGAAATAGACCTGGTGCGGTTTTACGCTTATTTTAAATATCCGTACCTGAAACCATACAAAAAGGGATTTTCAGAAATGGTGTTCAAGGGGCAACCGTGGTTCTCCAACCATTTGAAATTCTACCAATACAGTGATCACCCGCACTTAAGGCGGAGCAACTTCTTTGAAAAATTCGGGAGGTATGTGGAAGGGAAAAAAGGCGATATCACGGAGTTTAAGATGTGCCTTTCTTTTATTAAGAACGGAGGGAAAGGCGTGTATTTTGAAGATTTCACCTCCCTTTTTGAGCAGAAGAATTCTCCGGAAGAACCCAGTACCATGAAGCGGGTAAACTGGCGGCAGCAACAGGTTCCGGTGGTGCTTTTCCTGAGGTGGTGGTACCTCAAAGGCCGGATTATAAAAAATGACCTTGCCTTGGCTTTTACCCAGAGGTGCTTGAATAACAAGCTCTGAAAAATGCCCTGCTGGTATTTGATGTGCAAGGAAAAGTAGCTTGCAAGTCGCTCCAAAGCAGGAAAAGATCCTGCTCAGAGCCTCTAATATATAAAAGTGTTATATTTTCTGATTATTTATATGCTGAATAAAAGAAAATATTTAAATTTATGGAGATAAAGTTCATCCTGTGAACCAAAAAGAAGTTTCTCATGAGAGTTATCAGCAATCCAGATTGGATAAATCATCTCAAGTTTGATTATGAAAGCTATGAGCAAATTCCTGCCAGGGTATTTGACGAGATAAACGCCGACTTGGATAGGGTACAAAGCAAAAGGCCACTGGTGAGCATTCTTATCTCTGCTTGGAACGAAGAGGTGAACATTCTCAGATGCGTGGCCAGTCTGTCAAAGATGAAAACCAAAATCCCTTTTGAGATCATTGTCATCAACAATAACTCTAAAGACAGAACCCAGGATACGGTAGACAGGCTTCATGTAAGGTCCTTGTTTGAGGCAAAACAGGGTTGCGGCCCGGCCCGGCAAACGGGTCAGAAGAATGCGGCCGGGGAGTATATTCTGTTGGCAGACGCAGATTGCTTTTATCCTTCCTGCTGGGTTGATGAAATGATGAAGGTTCTGGTGAAACAAGATGTGGTTTGTGTTTACGGGCGGTATTCATTTATCAGTGAGCCAGGTTTCCCCAGGTGGAAACTCTATATCCTGGAATCATTGAAAGATGTGATCTCGGAGATCAGGCAGCTTAAACGGCCCTACTACAATGCCTATGGGCTCAGCATGGGGTATGTGAAAGAGTTTGGCTTGAAGGTGGGCTTTATTGAGACAAACTTCTGGGGAGATGATGGCCAGCTTTGCCTGGGTCTCATGAAATACGGGAAGATCAGGCAGGTGAGGTCAAACAAAGCACGTGCCTGGACCAGCCCCCGTACTCTGCAGCGAACCGGTAATTTCTCACAGGCGCTCAATGCCAGGATTATGAAAGAACTGAAGCGCTTCAAAAACCACTTCAACACGCGCATGCCCAAGAATATAAGCATGACGAACAAGTAAATCCCCGGGATTCTGAATAATGAAGTAAGAAATGGGAATTTACAACATACGGTAATAGGCCTTTAGGCGCTGACAGGATTAAGTAAATGCAACGGTAAATGATATGTATACCTTCAAAGAAGTAACTTTATTAATTACCCATTATAATAGAAGTTCTTCTTTAGAACGACTGTTAAAAAGTTTCCGAAGTAATAACTGTGTGTTCGGGGGGGTTGTAGTGTCTGATGACGCAAGCAAGCCAGAACACCTGGCAAAACTTTATGAACTTCGGGAGGAATTCAAATTTAACTTAATCACTACTCCGGTAAATAAGGGCTTAGGTAACAACATCAATAAAGGGCAGGATGCCGTGACCACCCCTTATACCCTTTATGTGCAGGAGGATTTTGAGCCGCAAAAAGGCTTTTTCAGAAAGCTGCAGGAGAGTCTGGAGATAATGGAGGAGGATAAAGGGCTGGATATCATCCGCTATTATTCTTACCTCCTTTATCCTTATTTAAAGCCTTATGGCAATGGTTTTTCAGAGATGTACATTTTCCCGTTTGCCCCTCAATACAAGAAAGTATATTTCTACAGTGACCACCCGCATCTGAGGAGAAGCACTTTCCTTGAGAAGTTTGGAAGGTATAAAGAAGTAGGCAGTATTGACAAATGCGAATACGCCATGTGCGTGTCTTTTATCCGGAAAAAAGGACGAGGCTTATTCTACAATGATTACCAATCATTGTTTGTCCAGAATAACACAGCGCAGGAGCCTAGTACCTTAATCAGAAGTGACTGGACAAAGAGCAAGAACCCCTTAATTGTCTTGGCGAGAGATGTTTACAGGCAGGTGAAATACAATTTTGACCTGCATCTTGCTAGGTAGACTCCTTCTTAAATTATGAAATCTGTGGAGGGATTCCACCCCTTTCTTCTTATAGCCTAATACCTATGAATTTCGTTTTTGTCAGCCTACAGAGAATCAATACAGACAGAGAGTCAACTTCTACTTGTCTGGCTAAAGAATTGGCGAAAAACCATAGGGTTTTGTATGTGAATTCCCCCATTGATAGAAGAGCCACGCTTACTTCGCATAATGATGAGTTTGTGACGGCTCACATTGAGGCGATCAAGAATAAGAAAGAGCCTTTGGTGCAGTTAGACACCAACCTCTGGATGTTGAACCCTTCTCGCATCATTGAGTCCATTAACTGGGTGCCGTTTACCCCGGTGTTCTCTATGTTGAACAGGCTGAACAATGAACGACTGGGAAAAGACATCCAGGAAGCCTTGGATGTGTTGGGCTTTGAGGATTTTGTATTGGTCAACGACAAAGACATTTTCAGGAGCTATTACCTGAAGGAAATTCTGCGGCCTACGAAGTATGTTTATTTAGACAGGGACTATACCCTGGGGCTGGATTACTGGAGAAAACACGGCGCCAGCCTTGAACCTAAACTGATGCAGAAGTCAGACGCGGTGGTGTGTAATTCGCTTGATTTCACAAAAAGGGCCAGGAAATACAACCGCAATAGCTATTACATAGGCAATGGCTTTGATGCGAGCCAGTATACCTCAGAGAAAATAAGAACCATCCCGCAGGATTTGACAGGAATACCCGGACCCATCATCGGGTACGTTGGCGCCCTGATCACGCTGAGGCTAGACTTGCGTTTAATGACCGATTTGGCCAAAGAAAGGCCAAACTGGAGCTTTGTCTTTATTGGAAAAGAAGACGATGAATTCAAGGCCAGTGAGTTGCATGGGCTGCCCAACGTGTACTTCCTAGGCTTGAAACACACCAAGGAAGTGCCAGCCTATCTAGAGGGCTTTGATGTGTGCATTAATCCCCAAATCTTGAACGATATCACCAAAAGCAATTTCCCTTTGAAGGTGGTAGAGTATCTGGCCATGGGCAAACCAGTGGTGGCTACCTCCACCAATACCATGCAGGAGGTGTTTCAGGAGCATACGTACCTGGCTAATGGAAAAGATGAATTCATCACCCAGATAGAAAAGGCCCTCCGGGAAAATACAAGCTCCCAGGAAGAAAGAAGAAAAGACTTTGCGAGAGAATTTACCTGGGAGAACGTGGTTTCCGTTTTTCTGAGATCCATTTACCCTGAGTTGGAAAGCGTGCCGCAGCAAGGTCCAGATGCTGTGATTCATTGAGAGAGTACTGTTGCCTGTTGCTTCCATGAAGCATTTTGCTTCTGGATAACTGACAGAATATTAGATTAAAGTCCCCAATTATTATGACTGGATCTGTTCCAATTTCAATTGTAGTAGTTTCTGATGATCACTATGTGATCTTATTGGCTGCTTTGATCAAGTCTATTGAAGTCAATCATACCTCAAAAGAACCGTTGCATTTCTATGTGATAGAAGATGGGGTGAAAGACAAGACAAAACGGAAGTTGCAGGCCTCTGTGAATACAGAAACCACTACTTTGTTTTGGATTCCCATGGAAGACGCAGCTCCCTCGGGAATAGAGCTGCCGCTAGATAAAAGCTCCTGGCCGTTGAACATCTATATGCGGCTTTTTATTTCCTATTTCCTGCCCCAAAATGTGGAAAGGGCCATTTACTTAGACGTGGACATGATTGTGCAGAAGGACATCAGCCTGCTGTGGAACATAGATATCCAGGATAAGATTATTGCGGCCGTCACCGATTCAAGGATCAGGACCATTGACTGCCGGTGGGGCGGGGTTGTCAATTACAAAGAACTAAACCTGCAAGGCAGTGCGAAGTATTTCAACACCGGCCTGCTCATGATTGATATAAAGAAATGGAAGGACGCAGACATCACTTCCAAGGTGCTGGAGTGCATCAAAGTGAACAAAGACTTTGCGAATTTCCCCGACCAATACGGTTTGAACGTGTTATTGGCCGATCATTGGCTGGAACTGGACGGGCTCTGGAATTACTTTGCCGAAGGCGATCACACAGACCCCAACATCATCCATTTCATGTCTACAAAACCTATCTATAAATCCTATAACTATAACCACCATTACCAGGAGCTGTTCTACCACTATTTGAGCCAAACCCCCTGGAACGGTGAAAACCAGATAAGCTCCTCCAGAATCTATTATGCCAAGGCCAGAAATAAAGTCAGGAAAATCATGAAGAAGTTCTTTGCCAAAAACGTGCTCATTTACCCTGGCCATTAAAGCTTTAATTAAAATATAAATACCCGAAAGGCATTCATTTATGTGCCTATGATCCCGGGAGATGGAAGAAGTTCTCGCTTCTCTTTATCCCTGCAAAAGAAGATATACCATTATGTTTCTATCTGAAAGAATAAAGAGAAGGCTGGCTTTCTCAAAGCCCGCTGAGACCGTATCCAGAGACCTGAATTTCAACCACGTAAAACTCTACTATTGGAAGCCTCTGGATGGCAGCCTCAATTTTGGAGACCACCTGTCTAAGGTGATTGTGTCCAAAATCCTTGCGGATAGAAACCATTTGCTGGACGAGGAAACCAAGCGGCAGCGTACCATGCTGGCGATCGGTTCGGTGCTGCATTTCGCCGGTGACAATGACGTCATCTGGGGTACTGGCGTCAACGGGAAGGTAGATGTAAGCGAACATACCTTTACCAACCTGGATGTGCGGGCGGTGCGCGGACCGCTTACTCGTGAGTTTCTGATAAACCGGGGGATCTCGGTACCGGAAGTATACGGAGACCCGGCCTTGCTACTGCCTCACCTGTTTCCAGGCCGTTTTCAGAAAAATCCGCAGAAACCATATGTGGTGGTACCCAATTTACATGATCTGAAGATTGTGAAGGCCTTGCGCCTGGAGAATGTTATTTCACCTATCTGGGGCTGGAACAAGTGCGTGGAAGAGATCCTGAAGGCCGAGTTTGTGATTGCCAGTTCCTTGCATGGTTTGATCATTGCCGAAGCCTATGGCATACCGGCCTGCTACATCAGGTTCACCGAGACGGAAAACCTGTTCAAGTACAATGATTACCTCATGGGCACCGGCAGGGGTGAAGTTCAATTCGCTACCACCGTGGCCCAGGCGTTGGAAATGGGCGGCATGCCGGCCCCAACCTTTGACGCGGCTAAATTATTAAGTGCATTCCCAATTGACCTTTGGGAGAAATAGGAAGTTAAATGGCCGAGAATTCAGGTAAAACTTTTTTAAAAGGAACAGTTTGGGCTATAATAGATAACTTCTTTCGGCAGGCTATTACTTTGTCGGTATTTGTGGTTTTAGCCAGGCTGCTGGAGCCCGAGATATTTGGCCTGCTCTCCTTTTCCTTTGTTTTCGTCAACATTTTCGTGGCGGTCATCAACGATGGCATTGTCACCGCCATCATAAGAAAAGAGAATCCGGTGGAAGCCGATTATAATACCGGGTTCTGGCTGTGCGTGGGCTGCTCCATTCCGGCGTTCCTGTTCCTGTTCTTTACCGCTGATTTTTTTGAGGACTTGACCTCGTCAAAGGGTTTGGCCATTGTGATGCGGGCCACCAGCTTCATCATCTTAACCACCGGTCTTTCAAGTATCCATGAAGTCTGGCTCCGGCGCCGGATGGACTTCAAAACCATCGCTATCCGGTCTATCATCTCGGTAGGGCTGGGAGGAATGGTAGGGGTCTTTCTGGCGATGAAAGGCTATGGGGTTACGAGCGTGCTGGCCCAGCAATTAACCACTGCCCTCAGCCAATTGCTGATGCTCTGGTTTACTACCGCCTGGCGCCCGGGCCTGAATGTATCCAAAGCCTCTGCGAAGGAAATCTTCCATTTCAGTAAGTACATTGCCTTAACCAACCTCAGCAACGCCGCCAACCAGAACAGTGACGTCTTTTTTGTCACTTATTACCTGGGGCCGGTCTCAACTGGTATCTACACCACTGGCAAACGTATTTCAAGTACGTTGAATACCGTTATTTCCACCGCTTTGCTTCGGGTATCGTTGCCTGCCTTCTCCAAACTGCAGAACAATGACGCAGAGCTTGCCAAAATCTACCTGCAGTCCACTACTTTAACGGCTATGGTGACGGCCCCAATTTTTGCCGGTATTGCGGTTCTGTCAAAGGACATTACCCTGCTGATTTTAGGGGAAAAATGGCTAGAATCAGTGCCTATCATGCAGGTGGTGACCATCATCGGGTTTTTGACCTCCATAGGATACTATAACCAGAGTATTATGGTGGCCAAGAACAAACCCCAGTGGCAAACCAGGCTCACCTTGCTATATGCCATCTCCAACGTGACAGCCTTTGTAGTGTTCACCCGGTTTGGGCTTTTGGCTACGGCTTTGGCTTTTGCCGGACGGGCCTTGTTGCTTTACCCGGTTTCTGTCTGGTGCGCGCTTAAACTTACGGGCCTGAACTGGACGCAGTACGTGAAATCATTGCTGCCGGCGCTATTGGCGGCACTGCTGATGGTGATTGCCTTGGTGGAGGCTACTTCCTTTCTGCTGCAAATTCCCCTGGTATTTAGATTAGTGGTGCTGGTGCTTTTAGGGGCCGGTACCTATTGCTCTTTGCTCTATGTTTTTATGCCCGGAATGTATAGAAAGTATATGGTGGATACCGTGCAGGGCAAGGTATTAAAAAGAAAAAAAGTTTATAATTAATGAAAAGGTTTGGGATACTTGCCTGCCCTGCATGGTCAACTAAAGCTGGGAATCCATACAACTATATTCTGTATAGCAATATGGAAAAACAAGGTTATCCTATCTATGAATTTGATTTTGCGGTAAGAAGCAGTATCAAATATGCCTTGTCAAACAATTACAAGATCTTCCATATTCATTGGCCTTCTAATGTGATCTTTGGGGAGAGTGAAGCTAGGGCTAACCTCAGGCTGAATATTTTCTTTGCTTTTATTAATTTAATTAAGCTTTTTAATAAGAAAATAGTTTGGACCGTCCATAATCTGGAGGATCATGAAGGCAAATTCCCGGCTTTGCAAAAAAAGCTGAATGATTTCATGTACAAGAAAGTGGATGGTTTTATTAGCCTTAACCAATCGGGTTTAGAGCTTATAAAGCAGAAAACAGCCGGAAACCGCCATAAGAAAACCGCGCATATTTACCATCCTCACTATAGAAACTATTACAAGAATGAAATAGGGAAAGCCCTGGCCCGCGAGAAATTAGGGGTGCCCATGGACAAGTTCGTATTCCTGTTTCTAGGGCAAATAAGGGCTTATAAAAATGTAACCGGGCTGGTGGAGGCTTATAAGGCTTTGAATCACCCCAATGCTTTGCTGCTCATTGCAGGTAATGTGCATGAAGATATCAGGGATGAATTACAGAAGCATTTAGAGAATGCAGCGGATATAAAGTTTGTGAATTCCTTTGTGAAAGACGAAGACCTGCAGCTGTATTTTAACTGTGCTGATGTGGTGGTGACACCCTACAATAAAATCTTTAATTCTGGTTCTGCTTTGCTTAATTTAAGTTTCGGGAAACCAACCTTGGCCCCAGATTTGTGGGCTTTAAAAGAACTGAGAAATTTAGTGGGTCCCCAATGGATAAAAACCTACCAGGGCCATATTTCAGCGGAAGTTTTGGAAAAGGGGATGGCAGAAATCAGGCAGGAATCAGTGATTTCTGCTGAAAATGGCCCGGATATTTCTCGCCTGGACCCCGAATCAGTTTCTCGGGAGACCATCGCTTTTTATGAATCTCTTTTAGCTTAAAATATTTACCTGTATTTGAATTTGCTGGGTTTTCTAAAAATCAGGCAGGAAAAAATATGGAGAGCAATCAGTCGAAATTGATAAGAGTTAATTAAGTAGCCACATTGTAGTTTGCTTTTCTGCGCTTTTAAATTGTTTAAAACTGTAAAAGAAAGAATATGAAGAACGTTGTCTTGCTGTGTTATGGTAAAGAAATTGAATTCAAAAGGACGCTTTTTGCTGTTTTAAGTTTTTGGAGCTGGTATGAGAACAGTAAAGGAGATGTGCGGATCATCATCTACACCGATAATCCTGACTACTTTAAGCCCTATCTGGTTGATTTCAATATAACCTATGTTCTGGTTCCTATATCGGAGATTGAGGAGAGCACAAAGAAGTCCGGGCTTATTTACCGTTTTAAAATCTCGGTGATTGACAAGGCCTTACAGCAATTCCCCAATGAGGATGTTCTGTATATTGACACAGACACCTTCTTCATCGCCAATCCGCAGAAACTTTTTAGTGCCTTGGTGCCCGGGCAATGCTTCATGCACCTGCGCGAGCAAACCTATGAGGAGATGGTGGAGGTCTACAAGTGGTTGAACACCGCCACCCTGGATGCCCAGGAGTTTCCCCGCTCTTTTTTACGGTTGATTGAAAGTAAGTCCTTTTCCGTGGGCGGGAAGCAGGAGCAGTTCAACCGTCTGCAACACGTCTGGAACGCAGGCGTCATAGGGCTGCCTAACTCCATGAAAAAGTATATCCCCGATGTATTTGCGCTGTCAGATGAGTTCTTCCTAAATACCAAGTGGCGTATTAGCGAACAATTGGCTTTTACGGCAGTCCTGAACGCGACTTCCAAGATATTGCCCTCAGGCGATGTAATTAATCATTATTGGCACTACAAAGATAGGGTAGACCCCAGGTTGAATGAGCTTTTTACGCTTGGTTTTAAGAAACTAAACAAAAACCGGAAACTGATAGCGGTTAGAAGAATCACGCAAAAACTGGATAAGCTTATCTACCATGAGCAGATGATGACAAATACCAAAAATTATCTGCGGGAAAAAGATTATAAAAACGGCTTTAAATACGCTTTCAAAGCCTTAAAGGGGATGCCCCTGAATGATGACTTTGTGAAGATAATCAAGTACAGATTTTCAAAAGTGGCCTCTTAACCAAAGAGCGTTAACCCTTGCAGGCCAATGCGCCTGGCTTTAATGTAGAAAGAAGTTTAACCTTTTAATGGACCTCCCTGATATGGAATACTTTTATCACTTGAAATCTGGCGTAGTGTTTAAGTTCTTACTGAAGGTATTCCTGTTGCTTTTTGTGGTTAACCTGCTGGTCATTTCCCTGGAGTTTTATCTGGATAACTATACCAGCTCAAACCTTTCCTCAAGGTACACTTTCCAGTACTACGTAACCGGCATGTTTTATTTTGACGGGGAGCGGAACATTCCCACCTACTTTTCAACCCTGAACCTGCTGTTTTGCGCCGGGCTTCTTTTCCTGATCTCCAATTTTGTGAAAAAAAGCAGCACACCACTGTTCCATAGAAAGTGGTATTGGATGGGTTGGGTATTTGTCTGGCTGGCTACAGATGAGTTGTTCGCCCTGCATGAAATCACGGCTAAGCCCATGCGGACCATGCTGCAACATCTGTTTCAGCAGGAAAACATTGGTCTGCTCCATTTTGCCTGGTTTGTGCCTTATGCGATGGTGCTAGCCTTCGTTGGTTTTTACTTCTTGCGGTTTATCTTGTCACTGCCTGGAAAAACCCTGTACCGGTTTATCTTATCTGGTCTTTTATTCCTGGCCGGCGCCGTTGGAATGGAAATGGTAAGTGGCCTGATTGTGAGCAATAACCTCTTATCCATCTATAAACTGATTACTACCCTGGAAGAGTCTTTTGAGATGATAGGCGTTATATTCTTCATCTACTCGCTTATCAAGTACCTTGAAGACCAGAAGGAATTGAATAGGGTGGTGCTGGATGTCATTATTGATAAAACCACACCAACTGAACCTACCAACGCAGTTCCTATGGAAAAGGTGAAGGATCAACAGAAATCAATATTAACTTATTAATCGCTGGAAATTCCCTCCAAAACCATAACCAAGTTATTTTCATTACCAGGAATAAACGGACCGCACATGATTTCATTTATACAGCGAATAGACAAGCAGGAGAAGCTGGCCCAGATGATTAAGTTTGTCCTGGTGGGTGGCCTGTGTGTTGTATTTGACATGCTGGTTTTTGTGGTGCTCTTTGACTTCTACCATGTCAATTACATGGTAGCCAATTTCAGTTCAACCATTCTGGCGATCCTTCTGAACTACTTTATCTCCAAGGTTTGGGTATTCAAGGCAGGCAAGTATTCTTCCAGGGTTGAGTTTCTGGCTTTTATGTTCTTCTCCCTTGCGGGTTTGCTCATCAACCAGGGCCTGTTGTGGCTGTTTGTGGAGAAGATGGCGCTGGAACCTAAATCAGGTAAATTCCTGGCCATTCTTTTGGTAGCCGCTTTTAATTTTATCACCAAAAAAGTATTCGTGTTCAAAGGCTGAGGCCAGAATAAATAACCTTGGTGTAACGGTGAACAACAAAAGAAGAAACCACCTCTTAATCGGAAAGATCCTTTCCAGCATTTCCAATAATTTGCGAAGGAAACTGCTACTATCGTTTCCAACCCGTTTTCCATATATCCAGCCTGAAGAAGGTGAAAGGCTTCAGCAACTTGCCGTTGCTACAATGTAGCCCATCAATAGAACGCAAGTCATCCTACTCAAACAATAAAGCCTTTCCCGGAAACAAACTTTGGGAAAGGCTTCATTGTTTAAGTAGGTCAGTTTCCTGATTAGATCAGATGTGTACTCCTTTCCTTTACAACTGGGGGCGCTACTTTAGCTTTCAGAGCCTTTTTTTTGTTTTCCCTGAAATCAAAGGTGACGGTAATGGAGTCCTGGATTGTTTTTAAGTACTCCAAAAGTGATTTGATGAAGTAGATGATGCCCAGCATCTCAAAAGATTCTTCCAGGTTGGTGGCTATCTTGTAGGGAAGGCTGTATTTGCCATAAGCGCCAATGATAAGCTCTCCAATCATTTCAACACCTAGGGCGCCAAAAACCAGCAGTGACCCAGATATGATGAAGCCGATCATGGTTTTGCCGGGTAAGGCTAGAAACCAGGGCAAAAAGTAAAAGGAGGAAATGATCAAGACCAGAAAGTACGGGATGAAGCCCGTGAACCTCACCAAGGCAATGTCATTCCCCTGGTTAAGATACTTGATCAAGGCTATAAAAGGCAATCCCATGACTTCATGCAGCATCAGCAATTCATCCAGAGCCAGGAACATGAACAGAAAACCCAAGAGATACCATCTTTTGTAAAACCTTGGCTTCTCTGACGCTCTTATTTCTTTACCGATGACAAACAACAAACCCGCGCTGATGGCCAGGTTCAGGAATGAAAAGTAAGTTGGGATGTTCTTTTCTCCGTTGGCGTCAAACATGCCCACCACGTAGGTCCTGAAAGTGTAGCTAGACGCAATGGAGTTGTTGCTGGCGATGTTCTTGAAGTAATGGTCAAGGGATACGGCTACCATACTTAAAGTGATCACCAGCAAGAAAAGCTTAAGAAGAATGGCAAAGACCTTTGAGGGGTTTACGCTGGATGTATGTTCCATTGAAAGCTGGATGTATACTTTACAGTTTAAGGGTGATTTTTGAAAAACAAGCCAATAACGCTTTTAATCGGGGTTTCCAAAAAGGATTTCCTTCTTTCGGACACAAACCCTAAAGGGAGGCAATCCTGGTTGTGAGTTAGGCAAATTGATTTCCTTAGTGGGCGCACTCCTGCATGCCGCTTTTGTTCCAGTATCGGTACATCATCAGTTTCTCCAGGAGGTAGTTGTCTTTCTGGAACAACTCATCACTGGCAGTGGCCTTACTCAGGACAAACGTTTTCAGAACCCCGTTGCGCTTGTAGGTGACAAACTCCGGCCTTTCTGTTCTTACAAACCTCTTGAACTGGAAGAAAGTCATGAGTTTATCTGCCTTGGCCACGTTTTGCAAGTGATATTCAGAGGTAGACACAATCTCCACCACGTCTTTCTGATAGTCAAAGATCTGGGCACTTACCGGAATAATGTAGTGGTTAGAGATGCCGGCCTCGGTTCTTAAGTTGGAGAACATGGCGTAGGAAGACTCAGTTTTGAGTCCCAAGTAGGGGCAGAGACCGTTGAGGAAAACCAAAACCGGGAAGAAGAGAAGCGTGTAATGCGCCACTGAAAAAGCTTTTGGTTCATTGGTTTTGTCCTTCACGTTCATTGACATGATAAAAACCGTGATAAACCCAATGCCATAAGCGGTCCAGACTATGTGCCGGAAATAGTCCTGGAACACTTTGTTGTAGTAGTAGATCAGGAACAGGAAGAACACGATGGATACTGTGAACAGCACAAAGTTGATGATATTGAATTCAAGCAGATGCTTTTTCAGGACCGTTTTCCGCTTGATGAAGTTATTGTACAGAGTGTTTATCTTCTCACTGAAAGCGGTGCTGGTAAACAGGAAGTAAAGCGCAAACACCGCCGAGGAGAAGTCATAGAAACCGTTGATGGGGTTGTAGGCAATTATGAAGTGGAAGACCAGTCCTACCAAAATACCCCAATAGCGGGTTCTCCGGAAACAGATCAGAATTGGGATTATGGCTTCAAAGAACAGCGTCGCGTAGATGTTGAGCGCTAACAGGGCTTTGTCTGAGGGCAGAATATTGTAGTAGTTGTTCTGGGCCAATATGAACCTAACGGCGCAGCTGGAGTCCAAATCAAAAAAGCCGGCGTTCAGTTTATGGAAAACGGCATAGAAATAGAGCACAATCAACTCAATCTTCACCAGTGGCGCAAAGGTGTTGAGGAACTCTACTTTGTCAATGTAAAAGCTTTTCCTTTTGATGATCAGGTAGATGAAAGAATGCAGGATGGTGATGTTGACAAAGGCCGTCAGAATCCAGTGGTTACTAATGCCCGGTAGATCCAGGCATGCCTGGAACATCTGCATGGAAATGAAAATGAGCAACCGGGGAATAGAAGAAGGCTTGGACATGAGCGCGATGGCCGCGCTGGTAAGCAGAAAGAAGGTAAGGTTGAGGGTGAACCCGTTGTAGTTTGCCATGTGGAAGATAGAGGCAATGGGCCACACGCAGCAGAAGATCTTGTATTTCAGAAGAGAGGCTTTATACTTCTCTGGTGAGGTATACTCATTTAAGAAACTGTAATAGTTGATGTCTCTTGCAGTAAAGGCTTGTCTAAAGGAAAGCGAGGGAATGCTCATATGTGCATTGATTATGAGTGTATAATTTCTTCTATATGATAAGTTTTAAATTGCCCTTTTTTGCAGTACTGCCATCAGCAGCTATCATCAGTTTCTCACAGGAGGCATTTGAGTAAAGCATTCCTTACCTTTGGTGTATCCTTTGTGCCTTGGTGACAAGCCCTTTATGCAGCCCGCAATCTTTGCGTCCGCTACACAGTTGCCGGAGGGTAGTAGAAAGAAGAAAATGGGTTGGAGCACGGCATTTTGTAGGATTTATTCACGCCAATGTATTTCACGGTTTTGCTCTCATCCATTTTGTTTATGAAAAAATCTGTGGAGACGATATAATTATGCACCAGCTTTGACAGCAGCCTAGACTCATTGGCGTCAACCCCCAGGTAATAGCAAGACTTCAGGTTGATCTGCGTTTTGAGGCTACTTTGGATATAATGGCCCTTAAAGTAATCGTCCACGAACTGCTCCACGCCTTTCTTATCCAGTTTAAGGTAGCTCAGTTCTTTGGTGATGATGCCAACTGCCGCGTCTTTGATAGAAGTAGACATAAAGCCCAGGCTTGGTAAAGCCACCAGAGCTGCCCCGGCCAGACCGGTTATTCTTAGAAAGTTTCGTCTGTTCATATCGGTAAGTGTTATGCTCTTTGCGCCTTGCTTATTAGTCTTTCAGGGGTATTGAGGTTAAAAGCTTTTATCGGCGGCATGTAAGGACAAGGCCGACAAGGTTAGCGTTGGGTTGGCCGGCGTGTAGGTGGTAAAACTGCCGCTCCCCAACACAAACACGTTGCGGTATTGGTGGTGGATCAGGTGTTTGTCAATGACACCCTCGGCAGCGGTTTTGCTCATCCTGGTGGTACCTAAAATGTGGGCTTCGGATTCAATGAGCGGTGAGTACTCAATCTTCTCCACGGGCAGGCAGGCCAGGATGGAGGGCAACTTGGCTTTCATGTGCTCCACCCCTTTAAGCGTGTACTCAGAAGGTCCTTTGTGGGTAATAGCCGGCTTCATGCGGTCCTGGGACTTGGCCACAAAGTTTCGGGCTTCAGGCAGGTCCTCAAAGATCATCCGGAAGTTGATGAGATGGCGCCATTTTCCGCGCTCCAGCCGAATGTAGGGAGCATTGTTAGACTCCATGAGACAAGCCGCGGAATCCTTGCGGTGGTCGCCGTCATACAGCATGTAGCCGTTGGCGTTCACCCAGGTGCTTCCGCCCACATTCTCCAGGTTGTCCAGGTACACCGATGCCTCCAGCGCCACTTGTTCTCCCAAACCTTTGCCGGTAAAGGCGTTTGTGTCCCCGGAATTCAGCAGAATGTTGGAATTGAAGATAGCATTGGTGCCCAGCGCGAAGATGTCGGCGGCTACATGGTACTCTTTCCCGTCTTTGAAGTAATTCGCTTTCCGGGCTTGGTTCTGCTCCAGGTCCAGGCTGTACACCTGGGCGCCGTACACGGTTTCCACCCTCGGGTCTTCGTACACGCCAATTTTTGAGTTTTCAATAGTAAACTTCGCGTTGACCGGGCAAACATGGCAGACCGTGCTGGCGCAGCAGGCATTGCGGCCGTTTACGGCCACGCTGGCCCGGGCGGTAGGCTGATTGATATACAGGTGCCCGTATTCTTTGTGCAGAATCTTGTCTACCGTAGTAAACAGATGGGGTGGGAGCGGGTACTTGGAGGTTTTAGGGAACGGAGTTATTTCGGGGCCCGAGATAGACATCAATTCCTCCACCTGTGAATAATAGGGATCCAGGTCGTCGTACTGCAGAGGCCAGTCATTGGCAACGCCGTACAGAGACTTCATTTTGAAATCTGATGGCATGAACCGCGGCGTACAGCCGTACCAGCAATTGGAACTGCCCCCAAAGCCTTGCGTAAACATCCACCGCTTCTCCGGAGTGAGGTTCTCATAAGTCTCCTGTGCGTCTGGGTTCAGCTTGGCATAAGCAGTTTTTTCTCCCCTTCTTTCCTTCACTCTCTCTGCATGCGGAAATAAGTGCCCTTTTTCCAAAACCAGAACTTTGGCGTTGGCCGGGGCTTTACTCAGGTACTTATACAAAAAAAACGTTGATGCGAAACCAGTGCCTATTACCACCAGATCGTAAGACGTGTATTTCATCAATTCAAAAGGTTAAGTGCTTTGATCAGTTTCAAAAGGGTATGTAAACCTGGGGCAGTAGCTTGCTAAAAAGACTGTTTCAAGAACCAGTTCAGGGCAGGAATATCAAAGTAAACCAAGGCCATGAGCAACGCAGTGAACAACACCACATAAAGCATGAAAGAGGTTTCTTTGTGTAGCTTCTCAGGGCCTTGCACCACCGAGTCTTTGCGCAATCCAATCTGCAGATACCAGGCAAACAGCAAGGCGAAGAATGGGAAGCTGATCAGGAGCTCAATTTTGTTTTTGATCAGGAAGATACCCAGGAAAAAGGCCGAGGTGATGGCGTAAAAGAACATGGAAATAAGCAGGCTGTTCTCTGTGTAACGTTTGAATGATTTCCGATACAGACCCGCTAATTCCGGGTTGTTGATGTAACGGTACTCAGCAAACCGTTTAGTGGCCATCAGGAAGGCGCCTCCCATCCAATAGGCGACAATGATACTGCTTGGCGGGATAAAGGCCCAAACTGGGTTCAGGATGCTTTCTGGCAGCAGGGCGGTGGGCACGAAAATGAACCATCCCAAGGCGAGCCTGATGGGGTTGTTCACCGATTCAGATAAAACATCCAGGTAAACCCGCTCCTTTGTGCGGAACGGTCTTACGTTGTACATGATGCCCATAAAAAGCAGGAAGGCCTCCAGTGCCAGGAAAGGCATGGAGATGAAATACGAGAGGCTCAGGCCCAAAACCACCAGCAATGCATACTCTGTGTACACGTAGAGCGGGCTCAGTACAGTCACTACCGCAGATCTCTTCTTTTTCTCTGGGTGGAACCGGTCAAACTCGGCATCCAGGTACTCATTGATAGTGTAATTCGCTGAAGCAATCAAGCAAGTGCTCACAATCCCGATGACTATTCTGAGCAGTAGGGTAAGATCCAAGGAAGTGTCATAGACCATAAAGGCGAAGAGCATGCCTGGTAACATAAAGATGTTCTTGAACCAATGGTCAGGCCGGGCAATGGCAACGTACTCCTTAAAGCCTGCGGGCTTTAAAACCACTTCTGGATTGGAGGCTTCTGGTAGGGTAGCAGCTTGTGACATAGTTTCTCTGTATGTTATTGCGTTCTATATAAAATGTTTGAATAAGGATAGTTGCAGTTGAATTGATTGGTCTGGAGAGGGTACTCCATAAGATTATATATTCTTTCATGGTTAAAACCATGCCAAGATTTAATTGAATAAAACTTATAGATTAAATATTTGAATAGGCTTATTTTGGTAATAAATTATACTATTTCGCCCTGGTTTTTGTAATATCTGATGTTAACCTTAATTAAGCAGTATTCCCAAAATGAGAATTATTGTCCCAAACTGAAAAACAGTAATGGCATAGAAGGTATGGCTAATAGTGACCTGCCATTTAAATGCTCTTCTTGTATATGAAAAGGAGTAAACGTGAAGGGAGTCTACTTTCGGTTAGATTGAAGTTGGTTTGATTGTTATATGGCGCTTCATGACCAAGTGCGTGAATCCAAAAGTCTTGTTGGGGCAAGAAGCTGACTAAGTCACCGGTAAATGTGGGCAGGGCTTTGCTTTCCCTACAATCTAAACAAACTCAGGCTTTGCTTTGCTGCTTTGGAGTTTCTTTGTGAGGACATGGTAAAAGTCGAACTCGTTGAAAGGCTTTTTGTCCACGATGAGGTAAGGCATGCCAGCGCTTTTGGCGCACTCTCCGTCCAATTCTTCCCGATCCCCAATAAACAAGCATTCTTCTGGTTTAACGCCCAGTTTTTGGGTAATATATAAAAGACCTTCTGGGTTGGGTTTCAGGCGGTCCACGTCTTTATGGGTGGAGGAAATAACCAGGTCAGCGGCCAAGTCCATGGCATTTAATTTCTCAACCGCTTCATAATCAGAGTAGATTCCAATTCTGATGTTGTTTTCCCGAAGCACTTTGAAGAAGCTTTTCACCCCTGGATACGTACAGGCAGCCAGGTACTTAGTGGGGAACTGAAACATCCAGTGGTTGACTACCTGCCTTATTCTGTCTAAAGAGAAGTTTCCTTTAGCGGCGCACCAATCATACTGTGCCATTTCCAGATTACCGCACGTTGCGCCAGCCATTTTCTCTCTCTCTGCCCTGAAATGATGTAAGATCAGGACGTCTTTCAATTTCCAGGGTCTTATGGCGTAGTAGCGTAGCAGCGCCACTGCCATTTTCTTGCGCAACCTGGACTGGTCATACAAGGTGCCATCAACATCAAAAATGATGGTGGTAATTTTATTTAAATCAATGGTAGAATTACTGTGCATATCAAATAAGCTTATGAATCACGTTTATTTGTTTTACATCTCGTTTTTGGAAAATAGGCCCAAAATGGGAATTGCAGTTGGTGTCTAAAGTAGGTGCATCATTCCTCTTTGATGGCTTATGAAAACTGCAGGACGTATTTGGTAGGATCTTACGTAATGAAGGCCTTACAAATTCCTTCTGTTCCATCCAGTATGCCTCCTTTGTAAATGTATATACTTTCTTATGAGAATAATAATGTAAACTTTATAAATAAAATAAAAGTTATACAGAATTAAATTTTACTGGTATTATTGTTGAATAGTGTTAAATATTTTGGGCAAAGATTCAGCCAATTGAAAGCATAGATTGCTTTTATGGCCCATTTTCCAAAAATATGGCGTAAACCATTCAAGCCAGAAATGAGGCGGAATGCGTGAGGAGAGGGGTTAATTCCTTATAAGATAGTTAGGCAGAATTAATACTGCTTTCAAGAAAAACGCGACTCAATCAGATAAACTAATCAGATTACGTATGACTCTGCCATCCCCTAGCGCTCCCGTGCTCCACCCTGAAGAGGAGCTGGTTCTTCCGTTAACCGGGCGCCGTAGTGCTGCCGAGAGGCTTATTTCTTTATTTACTTCCCTGGTCGTTACAGCCGGTATATTGATAAGGATCTTCCACTTCTTTGATAACCGATCTCTTTGGCGGGATGAGCTTTACCTGGGCATTAGCCTTATCAAAATGAGCTTCTGGGAGTTGGCCACCCAGCCTTTGGCCTATGAACAGAAGGCACCCTTGGGTTTTCTGTGGGCGGAACGCCTGGCAGTAGAGGTCCTGGGCAAAGGGGAGATGGCCCTTCGGCTGTTCCCCTTGCTGTGCGGCATTGCGGCTTTGTTCGCGTTTGTGCCGGTGGCCCGGTACTTCCTCAAACCTTGGGCGGCTATGTTGGCGGTGGCGCTGTTGGCCCTGGCTTCGCCGGTTGTGTATCATTCAGTGGAAGCCAAGCAGTACAGTACTGAGTTGCTGGCTTCGGTTCTGGCGCTGCTCTTGTATGTACGCTTTCACCAAAAGCGCAGTCTGAAGGCCTTGTTTGTGTGGGGATTGGCCGGGGCGTTACTGCTCTGGTTTTCATACTCCGTTATCTTCGTACTGGCCGGGATAGGGATGGCTGTGACCCTGAAAATGCTGCGTCAGGAAGGCTGGAAAGCTCCCCTCCGGTACGTTCCCGCCTTTGGCTTATGGGTATGCAGCTTTGCGGTGACTTATGTGCTGTTCCTGGGCCGCTACCAGGATTCACAGTGGCTTACGGTTTTCTTTGAGAAGTATTGCCAAGCTTATCTGCCGGTATCTTTTTCCCCAACGGCCTTGCCTAAATGGCTTTTCATGAAAGCCAATGAAATAGTGAAGAATCCGCTGGGGCAGACCTTCAAATTCGCGGTGGCTTCTCCGGCCGCTTTTATTGTTGTTCGCTTTTTCCCGTTGGCTTTGCTGGGTGCGGGCATGCTACTATTTGCCAGGAAAAGCTTTTCTAAGTTCAGTGTTTTGGTGTTTCCGCTTTTGCTGGCGCTTTTGGCTTCTGGTCTAAAGCAGTATCCTTTTTATGAGCGCTTGGTCCTGTTTCTGGCACCCATGTTCATCATGTTCATCTGTTACGCTGCCCAGGAGATCCTGGCCCTCTTATTGGGGAGAACCGCGGTAAAGCTTCTGTTAGCCACATTGCTCCTTGCCCCGCCCATGTACAACGCTGTAAGAGAAATAACCAACCCAGACTATTTCCTGAACAAGGAAAAAGGCCGGGAGGCGCTCTTGTATATCAATGACCAATTCAAGCAGGGTGATGCAGTGTACGTCTACTGGAATATGTGGCATGTGTATGACTACTACAAAGAGGCCTACAACCTTAAATTCACTGCCTTGAAAGGAGAGGACCTGAAAACAGTATCTGAAGACGAGGACACGTACCTCCGGAAACTATCTCCAGGCATCAGCCAAGTTAAGGGACACAATCGCTTGTGGTATCTGTACGACTCCTATCTAAGGGTAAACATTGGCGGCTTTGTAGAGCAGCCCGCCTGGTATTTCCATAAAGATTACCTTCCCGGGCAAACCCCCAAGGCGGCATTCTTCAATCTAGGCAAGGAAAGAGAGGAGAAGTTTATGGGGAAAGATGCAGTGGTCTTATCATATCAACTGGCCCCTTGAATTTGCCGATAGGCTGTTTTAAGGCCATTTTCCTGGAATAGGGTATAAAGTACCGGACTTTAAGGCTCTTTGGACACGACTTCTCAACTCAAAAGCGGAAGGCCTTACACCTGTTGTTAAACAGTATAAGATCTTTTGCTTTGTAAGGATGATGGGAGAGAATTAGGGCTGAAGAAAGACGGATTACCTAATCCTTAGAACCAAAGCTGAGCTGAAATGATAAAGCCTCTGGTAGCAGATGGAGCAGGTTCTGGGTTTATCTCAATTAAGACCTAATCTGTATTTTCCTTATTTCCAGAAAAACGGCTAATAATCGGCTGCAATGGTTTTGTGCCTGAGCAAGAGATTAGATCAGTTCTAGGCAGCGGGGCCAGTGAGTAAACTTAGCTTAGCTCTTCCCATCCTGGGAAAGCTAAATGAGGTTATGCTTTAACTCCTGTGGTAGAAAAGCCGATTCACCCTTTGTGGTTGTCTTCAGTCTGAGATTTTCATTTTTGAACTGCAGCAACCGATGGAAGTTCTTCCGCACCTTGAAATATTTCCGGTAGCCCAGCAATCTGGTTTTGTAGCCTAGAAGGAGAAGGCTGTTGATTTTGGCCTGGTCAGAGGCGGGATCAAGGGCGCCTTGCTTCACTACCAGCCTAAGAAGCTCCTGAACGTAGTATAGGAACCCCTTCAAAAAGCGGTAGTTGAAAGCCAGCTCAGACCGACTTCCCTGGTTTACCAGGATATTGTAGGCATCCAGAACCTCAAAGCAAGCCGAGCTTTCCTTCAGGTACCTAAGGTAATAGCCCCAGGTTTGTCTCTCCTTTTTCATGAAATGCTTAAAGGCGAGCCGCTCATCATACCAAATGTCGTAGCCCAGAAGGGCCAGGGCATAGCAGATCTCATAGTCCCCGCCAGAGCTCAAAGCCGAGGCCAGTCTGTCGGTTAGAATGGGTTGGTACCCGATGCGGAAAAGATGGTCATAAGCCGATTTCCTGAGGACACAACCGGCCCCGTAAACAGTGTTCTTGGCCACTTTCCCAGACTCAGGGGCCTGGTGCCCGTTGGCAAACAGCCGGACCTGCGTCGCAAAGTAGGGTGGTTCCTCCTCGTAAACCAAGTCGCCGTACCCACCCAAGACCCCGATTTTGGGATTCTGTTCCATCAGATCAAAGGCCAGGGTCACGTAATCTGGGCTGAGCCAGTTGTCGTCATCGCAGAGGAGAATGTACTCAAATTGCGCATGCGTATATCCCAGCTCCCGAGCAAAGGTCAGGCCGGGTTTAGGTTGGTGCAGTAACGAGAAACGGACCGGAACATCATACTTCTCCCATTCCTCGCGCACTACCGCCGAGGTAGCGTCTGTGGAAGCATTGTCCACGATGATGACCTCCCAGGGCACATCCGGCCGGACCTGCTGCTGGGCAATATGGCGCAGGGTTTCAGGCAGAAGCTTTTCGCCATTGTATGTGCAGATGACAATAGAAACGCCGGCTTTCATGTAATATTAAAGGTCATTTTAAAGTAAACTTTAGCAGTGCCCCAAAGAAGCTGCGGATCAAAATGCATGCCCCAAGCATACCTGATTTGGGCTTTCACTCCCTCCTTGCTCTGCACCGAATGCCAAACCTGGTTAGCCACCCTTATACCGTAATGGGCATAGAATTTCTTTGATTTCTGGAGAATTTCCTTTCTGTGTTCGGGGGGGAGTAGGTCCTGAATCATCGCCATCACTTTAAGCATGTCCTGGGAGTTCTGGCCCGTCAGGAACGTGTTGCTGGAGATGGAACTGAGGTGTTTGCGGTAATCAGCCAGGATGTCGGGGGTGTAGGCTACCGGGAAGTGTTTGGCAATCCTTACCCACATTTCCCAATCCTCGCCGTAGGTTAAGCCATAGAAACTGCCCAGCCTCTCGTAGACCTCACGTTTTACCACGGTGGCCGCGTACTGCGAAGGGTTTCTAACGGCTACCCTGGTCAGCCAATCCTTAAGGATTCCGTCTTCTTCCATTTCAAGGGTCTGGTCATAAAGCCAGCGGCCCTTTTCATCCACGTACCGGAAGCGACAGAGAGCAGCCCCTGCTTGTGGGTATTTCTGGAACAGGGATCCCATTTTCTGGTAAAAACCTGGGAGAACCCGGTCGTCTCCGTGCAAAATATGTACCAGAGTTCCTGTAGCGCGGTTGATACAGGTCTCAAAATTGCGAAGACTCCCTACGTTCTCCGGCTGCCTGAAATACTTGATTCTGCCCTTTCCAATCCTTAGCACCAGATCCTCTACCTGGGCATCGGAGCTGGCATCATCAATTACTTCTATCTGCATCTCCTGCTCCGGCATTGCCTGGTTTATCACACTTTCCAGGGTCTCGGGTAGGTAGGCCGCACAGTTATATACCGGAATCATCACCGACCACAAAGGTCTCGCCCCCCTGGTGGAAACCGGCGGTATAACAGGTGGCGATGATGGAATTCTTGGAAGCACGGCTTGCGTTTGAAGTATAAAAGCAGTTATAAAATCAAAAAGGTCTATCCCGTAGATCCTGGATAAAGCAGAAAGGCGTTTTGCCCTTGTTTTCTCAAAACGGGCCAAAAGACCACCTGACTTTGCAGCAATCAGTTTTCAGTTATTTTATTTTTTAGCACCTATTACCTGTAGTCTTTGCCAAGGTATAAACGACAAAAAGCCGGGCCTGTCTTTGAGCTGGAGGAAAGGCTTTTCTACAAAACGCCAGCTAGCATAGGCCGCTAATACCGTGGTGGCCAGAGAAAGTAGAAATAAGCTGAACAAGCTCAATTCCCTTCCAATGAATAGCATGAACAGTTGCTGGACTGGCCAGGCATACAGATATATTCCGTAAGAAAAATCCCCATGTTTGGTGAATCTCGGAAAGTTGAAACGAGGGAAGTAGGCCAGGTAGAAAATGAGGTACGTTAAGGCAAAAGGAGCCACCAGGTTGAAACCTTTAAACCAAACGCAGGAAATCACCAAGCCCAAAATTGATAACGCCACCAAACCAAAGCTTCTTGCTATCTTCTCCCTGAACAAATAAAAGCAGGCCCCCGCCAGAAAGAAGGCAAAGAACCGGGGCATGTAGAGCGGGTGGCTGATAATTTTACCCTGATAGCTTTCCCAGAGGAATATCCGCGCGAAATCTTGCAGGGCCAGCACCAGGTAAGCCAAGGCGAACAAAGCTAAAGCCACCCACCTTTTCTTGAAAATTCCCACATACGCGAAAAGCGGCACCGCTAAATAGCAGATGAACTCATACTGGATGGTCCACAAAGATTCATTTATCTGGTTGGGTAGCGGGGAGGTCATAAAGCACCTGATAGCAAAAGGCGCTTGCATGGTGAAAAGGTTTAGCAGGAAAAGCTTCTTTCTGATGGAGTGGAAATACAGGAGTAAGTTCCCTTGGGGGTGGTCAACGTCAAAGGTGCCCAAGGGGCCTAAAAGGAGCATGCTGATGATGAAAGCCACGAAGAACCCCGGGTATATTCTGAGTACCCTT
Source organism: Rufibacter roseolus (assembly GCF_017916365.1). Taxonomy (GTDB): domain Bacteria; phylum Bacteroidota; class Bacteroidia; order Cytophagales; family Hymenobacteraceae; genus Nibribacter; species Nibribacter roseolus. Next base: position 409,498 of record NZ_JAFMSU010000003.1, on the reverse strand, counting down.
TTCTTTAAATAGGCCCAAAAGGAAGAACTATGCTTATAGCTATGTATGATTAGAAAGCCACTGATGATGAAAAAGCCATTTACCGCCACACTGCCTAAATCAATCTGATTCCTAGAGAAAATCATAAAGGGTTCTGTGTCAATGCCCTTTCCGTAATAGATAACAAACCAGTGACTGAAGATCACCGTGACGGCAAGCAGGCATCTGAGTAAATCAAAGTTGTTTACTTTGAGGTCCGGACCGATTAACAATTTATTTTCCAAGGTGTCTGTTTTTTTTACTGGTTCCTAAAGCTTCCTGGCCTTTGGCCTTGCTGCAGAACCATACTGAAGTTAAGGCATGATTTTTTAAAAGGCAGCCAAAACGCTCTTCTGGGCCTGCTGGCTTTGCTATGCCTTAGAAACCAGGACCAGGTGTTTATTTTGAATGACAATGAAGGTTAGAGGTGGTGCGGTTGCGTTTTTGGGTGATCCTTCCTTTTCAAATCCATGCATTCGCGTGGCCGTGGCACCGTCAACTAAGGAAACCTTTGTTTTGCCCAAGGGCGGCAGATTATCCTCAGAGGTTGATAGTATAGATTGTATAGTTACCTATAAATAGGCGTTCAGAACTTCTTTGTTTTTGTTTGTATAAAACTCCTAAAAAATTGCAAGGTTTAAGCCTTGGTTTAAAAATAAGGATGATTATTTAATTTTAACAATAAAAAATTATAAAATTATGGCTTATGGCTAAGAAGTTTAGAGGAAATTAACTGCTTTAGCATCCTCATCTTTCCAAGGCTTAGGAGAAACAAGACTGCTTTGTGTCTGGGAAGTTGCCTTACCAAAGCTGAAACAATAAACCTTTCTTTGTAATAAGCTGCCTCCGCCATGGCCTTTGGGTCAGCGTTGATGTTCTCTTTGGCCAAAATCTTTTGGTTTAGAAAGCGTAGTTCTTTGATGCATTGGTACAGGCTGCTTACCCTTTGTTCCTGCAACAGAGAAGTAAAGTCATGTTGGAGGCACTCCAGGTATTTATCTGGGAGGGTATAATCTTCGCCGGCATAGTACCTGAAATTTCTGAGGAGCTGTTCTTTTTGCGCCTGGTCGTACTCCTGCTTCTTTAAAACCTGGTGCAGGCTTTGGTTGGTGATGCGGTAATCAAGTAAGGCCTCGGGCAGGTTGTGAATCTTATGGTTTCTGGCCAGTTGCCAGAATAGCTCAAAGTCTTCTGAGTAAGCCGCCGTGTACATGCCCACTTCCTGAACGGCGCCTTTCCGGTACATCACCGTGGGGTGATAAATCCAGCAGACAAAGTTGAGGTTGTAGTAGAAGTACCGGCTGTCAAACTGATCCTGCCGCAGGAATTCCCCGGTCTCAGACACCACCCTCACCAAAGAGGAAACCATGGCACAGTCTGGGTTGGCTTGCATGTAGGCGTACTGTTTCTCAAGCCGGGTAGGGTGACAGATATCATCAGCGTCCATGCGCGCGATCAGTTCCGTTCTGGCCAGTGTGATTCCTTTGTTCAGGGTAGGGGAAATGCCCAGGTTCCGCTCGTTGTGCAGGAACCTGATCCTGGGATCTGCATAAGACCGGATGATTTCCTGGCTTTTGTCAGTGGAGCCGTCATCAATGATCAGGAACTCAAAATCATGGAAGGTCTGGTCCAGGATGCTTTCAATGGCCTGTGCCAGGAACCTTTCAGAATTAAACACGGGCATTAAAACAGTGAGCGCAGGCATAGTGTGGGCGGTTATCAGATCTATGCTTTACAATCTGCTCAGCTTCCTGAGAAGCTTACTGGAGAGTAAATGCAAGCGGGGGTATTTGTAAGGGAACAAGGCCCTTTGCAGCAGTGAGTGGGTGGTTTTGTCTGTGATATTTTCTTTCTGGAGGTATTCCTGCAGCCACAGTAGGAAGTAATTGCGCACAGCGTGGTACTTGCCGTCGGCATGCACACTGGAGACAATAGATTCGGGGCGTTGCCGGTACAGGTTGTTGCAGGCCGAGGAGACATACACCTGCTCGTTCAGGTATAACTTGCTCAGGAAAGCCTGGTCTTCATACAGCCCGAATTCCTTTCTGAAGGAGTCTTCGAAGCCACCTAGTTTCTGGAAGGCCGCTTTCTCTATGATCAGGCCAGACGGCACAGGCGCAGCCCCGGTACCCAGTGGGTATAGGTGCTCCATTAATTTAAGGGCCGGGTACACCTGATCCTGCAGGGCGCCCACTAAAATGGTGACGTTCTCTTTTTGCGGGTCTGCCCAATCATACCAATAGACAGAGCCTTCGGCCACCATGGCTACCTCTGGGTGCTGCCGGAAGATGGCTACCTGGTTTGCCAGTTTGCCCGGTAACCACACGTCATCGGCGTCTAAGATGGCAATGTACTGGCCCTGGGCTTTACCCAGCCCGAAATTCCTGCTCGCGCTCAGTCCTTTGTTCCCGTGGCCTTCGTGCTCAAGGTAAAAGACCTTGCCTGGGTATCGGCTGGCGAAATCTTTGGCAATGCCGGTGCTACGGTCTGTGGATCCATCGTCTATCAGGAGCAATTCCCAATGGGTATATTCCTGCCGAAGTACGCTTTCTATGGCCTGGGGCAGAAAACGCTCCTCGTTTAAAAAGGCGATAATGACAGAAACCAAGGGTAAGGAAGCGGTACTCATGTGAATAGGTTCAATATTGGAATTACCATGGATGAAAGGTGGAACTCAATTCCTGGAAAGGCAGATTCTTCACCTGGTATCTACCCAGCCGGTACCGGTTAGCCTGTTTCTGAATGCGGTTCTCCTCGGTGGTGAAGGCAGCTTTGAATTTGAGGCTTGCCACCGAGGAGAGGGTTTCCTCATTGTAATTGCCATAGGGGTAAGCTAACAAACTCACTTCCTGGCCGGTTACCTCCTGCAGAAAGGTGCGGTTCTGCGTTAGTTCCCGTCTCTGGTAATCTGCGGTGTGAAACGCCAGGGCTGGATGCGACACCGTGTGAGCCCCTATGGTAAAGAGGGCGTTTTGCCCAAGGTCCTTTAGTTGCTCCAGCGTCATGCTTTTTAGCTCCGGCTTGGTCTCCCCGGTAAAGCCTGCCCATTCCCTTATCCGCTGCATGTGTTCTTGTTGTTCTGCATAGGTAAGAGGTTTCAGTTGCTGCCAGAGTTTAAAAAACAACTTGGCCCGCAAGGTGGGTGGTTTCTCTTCACAGGCTCTCCAAGAGGTGTGCTTATGCCGCAAAGTACTGGAGAGGAACTGCACCTCTTTCAGGTCTATTTCGCTCTGACCTTCTAAAGTGAAAGTCTGGGGCAAGCGCACCGTGAACAAGATCAGTTGCTCCAGTTCATCCCACCAAAAAGGCGTTTCCTGCCCAATATTCCCGGAAGAGACAAAAAACGTGGCGGGCAGGCCGTACTTCTCCAGCAGGGGTTTGGCCTGCAGGTAATTGTCGGCGTATCCATCGTCAAAAGTGATGGCAATGCTGTTCCTTTTTATTTTGTTCGCGGCCAATCTGTCCACCATTTCCTGCAGCGGAATGACGTGGTGATGCGCTTTCAGGTATTGGAGTTGCTGCTCAAAGTTGGCGGGGCTCACGGCTATTTCCCAGATATCTGCCTCCGGATCACAGATACGGTGGTACATTAAGACTGCCGCCTTGGGCGCCAGATACCTGCGGACCGCTGAAACCAACCTTCTCATTACTCAACCGCTGCTTTGGTGGCCTTTACCGTGATAATAACCTGAAAATGGGGATCGTGGTGGTCTAACTGATGCTTGGGTACTTCGGGTAGGCCCATGCCGTACAGAAAGGCGGTGGCCACGTAAACATTGCCGTACGTATTCACTTGTATTTCTCCTTTAGGAAAGGCTTCGGCCATGAGGCGGGTCATGGCCTTGTCGGTGAAGGACCAATACCAGATGTCTTTCCACTCGCCGTGGTCAATAGGCGTGATGCCGGGAACGGTCAACAGTAAAGTGCCGCCGGGTTTTAAGATGCGGTGGATGGTCTGGAGCGCTCCCTTGAAGTCATAGATCAGGTGCAGGGTCTGCGTCAGGACAATACAGTCAAAGGTATTGTCAGGCAGCTGCGGGGCATTGCTGATGTCGCCAATGAAGGTAGCCTTGGGGTTGGTTTCATCTATGTGCAGGACATCGGCTTGGGTCACCTTGGCGCCGCCAAAGCCTAAAGTATACTCATTGTCGCCAATCTCCAGGGCCCGGCCTTTGATCACGCCGGCTTCGGCGCGCAGAAAGTTTTCTATGTAATAGCGGTCTACGGGGCCCCCGCGGTCATAGCCAAACTGGGTGCTGAAAGGCCTTACCTGCCCAAAGTCGCCGGGTACCACCTTGTTCACTTCGGGGATGTAGTTTTTCAGGAACCCGTTTCTCTGCAAGAATCTGAGGCCGAACGCAGGGGTATACTTTTTAATCTGTGATTTCATGACACTAAACTTTTAACTATAAACTTCAGCAATAGAATGGGCCTGTATTGGAGCAGGGTTCGGGTGGCCTTCACGGAAGCAGGGGCTTTTCCCGTGATCAGGCTTTTGTAAAGCTCATCGCAGTAATATTCTTTCCAGATCTCATGACCCCTACTAAAGGCCTCTTTTTCCTGGTGGGTCTTTAAACAGGTTTGTTGCCGGTCCAGGACATCCAGAGTGGTGGACAGCATGCCCGGAATGTTGCCCGACATGTTAGTGGTATGGAGCCGGTAAGCCGCTATTTTGCCGGTATGGTGCAGGACCGGATGTTTTCTGGCAATGCGGAGGTACAGGTCATAATCCTCGCAGCGTTTGAGCGAGGTGTCATACGTCATCTCCTCAAAAACCCACCGGCGGTACATGACTGTGGCGTGCATGCCTATGTAATTGCCTTGTAGCAGATGCAGGTAATGGTTTGCGGTGACCTGGGTAACCTCTTCTTTCGTAATGCCTTCTTCCTCAAACACCTTGTCGTGCCCACCGGAAACAAAGGCCAGTTTATGGTCCTGCTTCAGCAGTCGCACGTTCATTTCCAGGGCACCGGGCAGAAGCCAGTCATCGGCATCCAGAAACACCAGGAACTCGCCGTGGCTGTGCCTGATTCCAGTGTTCCGGGCGGAGGACAGGCCCTGGTTTTCCTGGTACACATAGATAACGCCGGGCAGGGCTTCCGCAACCTGGCGGGTATTGTCTACTGAACCGTCATCCACCACAATAATCTCGGTGGCCGGATACCCTTGCCTCCAGATGCTCTCCACCGCCTCCTGCAGGTATTTGCCATGGTTGAAACAAGGAATCACCACCGAAACCAGGGGCATAGCAGGCTGCGGCTGCCCTTGGGGGCTGCGCTTGGTCTCTGTCTCCGGTTGAAAGGTAATTTCCATGGTTTTTGGGAAAGGCAATTTCAGTTATCAGGTCGTGAGTTCTTGTTCCGGTTGCAGTTTAGGGGCAGGTTCTTCGCGGCGGAATTGCGTTTCAGGGTCGTTTTTCCGGTTTTTGAGGTAAAACGCGTAGCCCGAAAGAATGCCTGTGATCTCTTCCCAAAGGGTTCTGTTCCGGAAGCGGTAGCGGGGGAAGCCCCTGGTCACCAACCTGAGGTAATGTTTGGGGTACTGCCTGAACAAACGGTTCCTGTAGTTGGCAGGAGGGTAGTGGTCTTGCTGCACCAGAACCGCCATGGTAAACCCACGCATATAGGCGAAAATCTGCTTTCTAAGGCTGCGCAAGTCTTTTCTGTGGGCATGGAATACCGCAGCTTTGGGGTAGTAGAGAATACTGTGTTTATGCAGCAGAATCCGGTACCATACCTCCGAGTCCTCACTGCAACCAGAGGCTCCGGCCCCTAACCGCACGTCAAACAAGCCTATTTCTTCAAAGATCTCTTTCCTGAATGCCATATTAGCCCCAGCCCCGATCTCCCAGACCGGAGGACCTAAGGGCAGGTTCTTGTTGAAATAGTTTTCATCAAAAAGGATGTTCACGTATCCCCGGTTAAAGCTCCAGCACCGCTCAAAAATGAGCTGGGTTTCGGTCTGAAGCTCGGCCGCCAATACCAGGCCGGCCATGGCCGCTACCTTGTGCTCGGTAAAGGCTTCCCATACCCTGAAAACCCATTCCGGATGCACAATGACGTCGTCATCCGTGAAGGCGATGATGGAGTTGGAGGCTTTTTTGACGCCGGTGTTCCTGGCATGGGAAAGCCCAGGCACGGGTTCCTGGAAGTATTTAACGCCGGCAAAGGTTTCCACCAGCTTCTCAGTATGGTCGTTCTCCCGGGCATTCTCAATAATGATGATCTCCGCTGGCTGGCAAACCGATTGGCGCAAGGACTCCAGGCATAGTTTCAGGGCGGCAGGTCGGTTACGGGTGCAGATCACTACCGAGACCGGAACCCTGGCGGGAATAACCCGGGAGGTGCTCTCGGAGAATAAAGAATCCATGGCCTTCCTGAACCCTGGGAAATCCCGCAATTGCAGCAGTTTCTGAAAATCAGGAATCTTTTGCCCCGAGGCATAGAAGTCTAGCGCGGGTTTTATAGCCTGGCCAAGTTTGAGGTAATACTGCTCTTCAGTGACTTTCTCATGCGGTTCCACATACAATTCTCCCAGGGCAATGGAGTGCCACCAGAAAACGAGGTAGTTTCCCTGGTTTTTCTGATTCAGCGTTGGCATCTGCAGGAATTCATGCAGGTGAACGTGGGTAATATGATAGGGGCTAAATTCCTTCATAACAAGCTGACCTTACTTTGGGGGCTATACAAGCTCCAGTTCTTTTTGCTCCAATCTGAAAGGAAACGAGGGGCGTACGGCCCCCATCCACTTGCCAAACCATTTGATATCACCCCGGTAGTCTTCAATCTCAAAAGACAGGCACTCTTCATAGTAGAACAGGTCAACCGAGGTGTTTTTTACCACGATGAGCGAAATGTAATAGGAGCCATCATTCAGGAAGTTGCCCGGAATGGTACACTCGCCTTCCACAAGGCCTTTTTTGCATTGGAAGGAGGGAGAAGGGACATCAAAGATGCATTCGCCGCCATAAGAGAACAGATGCAGCCCTATGCTCAGGTCCTGGTCTTCTACCAGGTTCCAGAACTCAAACTCCAGGGTTAGGGGAGTACGAATGTCAAGCGGGGCATCTGGCTCACTAAACCGGGGCGTGAGCCGGATGCTTTTGAACCGGACGAATTCGTTACCTGGGGCCTCTACCAGGTTGTCCCAGGTGCGGTGCAGCTGTGATTTCTTGACTCCTTTGATGTAATTGTTGATAACGGTGGTGGCTTTGCCAGCCTCCATGAGCCTGCCTTTCTGGAGCCAAAGCGCATGGTTGCATAAATTGCTAACCGCCTGCATGCTGTGGCTCACAAAAAGAATGGTGCGGCCCTCGCTTCTGGATACGTCCTTTACTTTGCCCAGACATTTCTTCTGGAATTCAGCGTCTCCCACAGACAGCACCTCGTCCAGGATGAGGATATCGGGTTCCAGGTGAGCGGCTACCGCAAAAGCCAGGCGTACGTACATGCCCGAGGAGTAGCGTTTCACGGGCGTATCCAGGAATTTCTCAATCCCGGAGAAATCTACAATCTCGTCAAACTTGGCGGTTATTTCCTGTTTGGTCATGCCCAGGATATAACCGCTCATGAAGATGTTCTCGCGGCCGGTAAGCTCCTGGTTGAAGCCGGTGCCCACCTCCAGAAGACTGCTGATCTTGCCTTTGCCCCGCACCACGCCCTTGGTGGGTTTTACAATGCGGGAAATGATTTTAAGCAACGTTGACTTGCCCGCCCCGTTGTTACCGATGACGCCCCACACCTCGCCCTGCTTTATCTCAAAGGAGAGGTCCTGCAGAGCCCAGAAAGCCTTCTGGTTCTTGTCCATCGGTTCCTGGTTCTCAGAGAGCTGCGGATAGTAGAAAGGATCGTCTTTCTTGAGTACAGACGTATTCCACCACCGCGCCAGATCCTGCCTTAAAGATCCGGAGCCAATGGTGCCCAGCCGGTAAACTTTGGACAACTCCTCTACTTGGATAACTACGTCTCCCATAAGCTTACACTACGTCTATGAGTTTGTCACCCTGCTTGTTGAAAATACCAATGGAGATGACCAGGAGGATTAAAGTAAATACCAGGCTATATCCCAGGCTCTCCGGAGAGATGACACCTTGCCCAAGCAGGGCCCGCCGGAATAACTCAAAATAGGAGGTGAGCGGATTGAACTGAACAACCCACCGTACATTCTCCGGTACGTAGTTGACCGGGTATAGGACTGGCGTAAGAAACATGAGCAGCCGCACCCCAAAAGTCACCAGGTTGATGATATCACGGTATTTAGCAGTCACCACTGAGAAAATAAGCCCCAGGGAAAGGCCGGTCAGGCCCACCAGGATAATGACCAGCGGGAGGGTAACCGCCAAAAAACTAGTGGGCAAGGTGTAGTTCTTAAACAGGGCATAAAAGGCCAGCATGGCCAACAGAAGGGTAAACTGAATACCGAACCGGAAAATCTGGGTGCCCATCTGGGAGATAGGAATGATTAACCGGGGAAAGTATACTTTACTGAAGAGCTGGGCATTTTCCCTAAAAATGAAGGAAGTGCCCATAAAAGTATCATTGAAGAAATTCCAGAGGACAATACCAGAGAGGTAAAACAACACTGGCGGTAAGCTGCCGGTAGAAACCCCTATCAATTTATTGAATACCAGCACATAGGTGCCCAGGGTTAGAATAGGTTGTACCAGCAGCCAGAAGGGGCCCAAGACCGTTTGCTGGTAGTTTAACAGGAAATCTCTCCGAACTAAACTCAGGGATAAATGGCGGTAATGCCATAACTCATGAAGGTTTAACCCCCAATACCGGGTTCGTCCGTTAATCTCCCACTCCCAATGGTTGGTAACCTCCTTACTTTCAAGCATACTTTTAAAGCGTATTGGTAAAGTTATATTATAAAGCTAATAAATTTTATTAGGGGAGGTTGTATTGAACTTTATATTGTTTCAATATACATAATCTAATTATGTAAACATAATTTTTTGCGGGTTAATCATAGGTGACTTTCAGATTGTCTGATTTAAGAGGCTTAAAGGCCCGCTGGTAAAAGTGTCTATTTTTCCTGACCTAAAAACTGCCCGCCCCAAGGTTTAGATCTCTACTTCACTTGCCTCTTTTCTTCCAAAGCACAACTTAAATAAAAGTCAATTTTGAGGCTTACCAGATGAACCCTCGGTAAGCCTTGGGAAAGGGCACCTGCCTTCCCCTCACCACCGCGGTTGATGACGAAAGCATCTGCTATAGAGAGTAAGTACTTATCTCATTGGAGGAATGGATGGGTAGTGTGCTAAGCCAGCTTTGCGTTTGATTTTTGGATGGAGCAGGGCCTTTGCCACAATTAAAGTGGGGGTAGAATAAGCGGAAGGTGCACAGCGGAATGGACACGGCTAGCTGCAGAGTGCCCTCTTAAGAAGGTTACAGCAAGAGGGTAAAATCTGCAAAAAGTAGGAGAGGATAATCGTGGAGACATTCCTGCTTTACCTGCCAATTCAGAAGAACAGGCTGGAAATGCTATAGGTGGCAAAAACGGCAAGTCTGCGCTGAGCGCGGGTATAACCAAGGACAGGCAGGAAACAGTACCCGTTTGGAGTTTGTTTAGCGGATGTTTTTACAAGGTAGTGCTTAAAACAAGCTCCTACCTACGGGGTAGAACCTCCGGGGCAGAGGATTCCCTGCTCCAAGACTCAGTTGGGGTATATACAAGATATTGGCTCTTTTTTGCCCAAAGGTTCTTTTGCTAAAACGTAAGGCGCACCGTTTAAAAAGCCTGAAGCCGTAAGGGCCTTACTCATCCTGTTGCTCTGTTCTGACCACCTTCGCCGATTGGTTTACCTGCAAGTTCATCTTTTGGGTTAGCTCGGCTACCTTCTGCTCCAGTTTCTCGTTTTCCTTCTTTAAGTCTTCTACTAGCTTTCTATGGGCTTGGCGCTGCTTGAGTTCTTCCACGGCAGACTCCATGATATTCTTTAGGTTCTCTTTGTCCCAAGGTTTTAGGATATACCGGTAAATCTTGCCACTGTTAATGGCATCCAAAATAGAGGCGGTATCTGAGTGGCCAGTCAGGATGATCTTGATCAGGTCTTTGTCTTCCGGCAGGCTCTTCAGAAACTGAACGCCGGTGATTTTAGGCATCCGTTGATCAGTGATAACCAGGGAGATGGGCTCATTGGACAGAATCCTTAATCCTTCCTCACCAGACATAGCCGTGAATACCTTAAAATATTTTCTGAAGGTAGACTTGAATACAACCAGATTGTCTTCTTCATTATCAATGTAAAGGATACTTGGCTTTTCAGCTGCTTCTTCTGAAGGGTGAGTGGTATGGGTAGGAGTGGTGTAATCCATGCCTTTTGTGCTGATTATATTGCGTGTTTGTGTCGTATAGGTTGTACTTTCTCGCGTGCGCTTGATAAGGTCAAAGAGGCTATCCTGCTGCTTTAAGGTTTCATCCCAAGCCCAGGGCCTTTTAAGTTCAGTTTTATTCCAGAAGTGCCTCCCGCCGGTGATCCGCCAATTAGCCTGTAAAAGGTTTTCTAAGCTTTCAGAAAAGACGTTGGGCTTTTTGTTTCAGGTAACCTAAAGCCAGGGGCCGGACCATAAAAACTGCCTTTCTGATGTTTAAACGTATTATCCTTCTTTATTCTTACAGGAATAACTGACAAAATTGAGGAGCCTTAGCCCCTGCTTTCATTATGGCTAATATGGTATACTGATGTTTTATTATATATAAAGGTAACAGTAAAAAACTTAATGTTGTAATAAAGTTGTGCAAAATATTATAAAATTTATTCAATTATATAAATAAAGCTGATCATTTTTAATCATTTGTCAGCATCCGGAGAGAAGAAAACCCATTCCTAAGCCAAGCCGCTTAGCTATAACTGAATAGTGGCCATATGGTTTAGGAGTCTTTTATAAAGATATCAGGTCTTTTAAAATTGAGCAGTAGGCTGATGAATAGACCATCCTCCTCTTCCAGGTTAGAAGTACGTGCAAAGGTCCTGCGCAACTAAAAGAGTTTTCCATAATTTTTGCCTTTTTCAGAAAATAAGCCCTGAAACAGAGATTTTTAATTCTGTAAGAATTTGATTTGAAGTGAGTTGGTGGCTGAGTTATGGTCAGGGAAAGAGGGTTGCTGATTTTTGGCATGTGGTTTGAATAAGAGGAAGAAACCTAGCCTTACAAGCCAAGGCTTAGGCAAAAGAAGAAAACCCTTTATAAGAGAAGAGAGATGAAAAAGATATTTGTGATGCTTTCCCTGGGATTACTGTTAACCGGAACCACCTTTGCGCAGGAAAAAACCAGCCAAGAGAGAAAGCCCAGAACTGAGCGGGTAGGCAAAGACGGCGTGAAAAAACAAACCAGAACTCCGGAGGAAAAAGCCGCTCAGAAAGCCCAGAAGCTGACGGAGAAATACAGCCTCACCCAGGCCCAGCAAACCAGATTGCAGACGCTGTTCCTGAGACAGGCAACTGAAACCTCAGCTCTCAAAGCCCAAAGCCGCGCGGCCGAAGGTGCCAAACCACAGGAGCGGGAAGCTTATAAAGCCCGAAAGGCACAGTATGAGGCTGAGCTGAAAAGCATTCTAACCCCAGAGCAGTATGCCCAGTATCAGGCAGACCGAAAGGAAAAGGCCAGCCACCAGGATGGGAAATCAGGTAAGAAAGCCCACCCCTTAAAGACCAAAGAGCAAAAGAAATTGCAGAACAGCTAAGGCTTCTGCTTCACTTTAGGAGACCCGTAACGCGGGTCTCCTTTTTTGTGCCTTATCTGTAATGAAAGTAACCCAAGAACCTCACACCAACGCTCTGGCCACTTACCCATCCAAACCATTTTAGGGTTGTTTTATAGAAATCAGGGCAAAAATGGGGGGGCTTTAAAGTGAATTCCTGACCAATCAGCCGGTTACCATTCCTGCTTCTTCTCCGCCGTGCGGGCTCTCAGGCGCTGGGTCATGACGGGCGAAACGCCGCGCAGCAAATGAACAGTAGTACCCTGTTCCCGTGCGAACCTGGTTTCTATGGCCCCAATCCGGGTGACAGAGTTGAAAAAATGTTTCTCTTCTTCTTGGAGAGGCTCCTCTCCGGCGCTTTTGATGAGAATGATGTTCCGGATGTCCATCTCCATGGGGTACCAGTACACGTAATCGGCGTTGAAGGAAACGGCGGGAGGCAGGGTTTTGCTTCCGTAGAAATTGAGGGCGCCGGCCTGTCCGTAGTTATCGCAGATCAGGAGCGTGTGGGGTTTCTCGGCCTCAGGGATCTGCTGGTAGGCCTGCTGCACTTTATCTGTGAGTTCCTGCCAGCCCAGCATATCCGCGAAATCCTGGGGGAGCGGGTGGTCTTTGCCGTCTTCCCATTTCAGGAGGTTGAATTTCTTGAATTTGGCGGCTTTGGCCTGGATCTCGGCCGGGGAAAGGAGCGGGAAAACCACGTTCACCAACGGCAGAAATAAACCAATGTTCAACAGGATCCACAAGGGGCGGAGGTAACGGTTCCAGCCCGTCCTGAACAAGTGCTCCCAGTACACGCTGCCAAACGCCAACAGCACCGGGTACAGCCCCAGGGTGTAATAGCTTTTCGCCCGCAGGTAAGTGAACACGGCCATGGTGAATAGGTAGCCCAAGCCTATAAACCGGTACTCCTTAAAAGGCGCATATACCGCAAAAGCCACCAACGCCCCGATGATGAGGTACACGGACCCGAAGAAGAACAGGAATTGGTCTAGCCAGAAATCAGCGGGGTTCACATTCACCAGTTGGGTGGCCTGCAGTTCCTCCATGTGGTGGATTACCGGGAGCCCGTGTGATAACTGCCAGACCACGTTAGGTGACACCAACAAGGCCGCCAGCAAAACCGCCAGATAGAAGTTCCGGTCCCGGAAAATCCTGCCGTGCCCCGTGAGCAGCAAGGCCGGCAGCAACCCGATAAGCAGAAACAGGATGTTGTATTTGTTAAGAAAACCCAAGGCCACTACCAGGCCCAGGTAAAGCAAATTCCGGCCGTTTTGCGTCTTCAGGTAGCGAATAAGGAAGTAGTAGGTGAGGGTCCAGCTCAGGATGTCAAAAGAGTTAGGCTGGAAGAGCATGTTCACGCGAAGCAGCGCCGAGACCAGTACCGCCATGCCGGCCAGGATTTTGGCGTAAAGCCCACCGCCCAGCTCCTCCACCATCTTCCAGGTTACCAGCAGCGTCAACGCCCCGAACAGCGCCGGGAAAAACCTCACCCAGAATACTGAGTTCCCCAGCAGTTTAATAACCCAGGCCACCCAGGACGTAAACGGCGGCACCGACAGGTAACCGGGAGCAAGATGGTTTGCCTGGTCCAGGTGCAGGTACTCGTCCCGGTGCAAGTCATACGCCGGGTCAACCAGCACATAGTGCAGCAGGATCTTGAGAAAAATCAGGAGACCTAAAAAAAGCAGATCGGGGTTTCTGGTAAGAGATGGGCGCATTGCTGGTCTTCTGGATTGGCGCCTCAAAGTAAAGATTTTACCTGAAAAAATATCAAGCCCTAGAGGCTTCCTCGGTGTAGTAGAAAGGCACCTTCTGCTCCCTGAGCGTTCATCAGCCCCATCTTCTTTTCTTTAACACGGTGAAAACATTTACAAGCCGATTTTGCAAAATCGGCCCCTAAACACTCGGTTCTTGATATTCTTGTCAGGAAATGAACTGAAAGATGAGGAGCAGAAGTAAAATGAGGGCCGCGATGATGATGTGTGGGATATAGGTAATATTGCCTTCGTAAGCGAGCCGCGCCACCGTGTCACGCTCGTTGTCTTCCTCTTCCAGGGCCTGGTTTACTTTGGCCTCGGCCTGCCGCAGGTAAAGCCAATTTCCCAGAAAACCCACCAGCAAACTCCAAAACAAGGTGGAGAGATTGTTCAGCAGTTTGGCGTTACCGTCAGAGATTTTGTAGTACTCAATGGCCATGCCCAGCAGGTAAGACTCCAGGGTGAGGGCTATGATTACCATTATACCCGCTATGTACAGCTTGCGGTAGAGCATCCAGAATATCCCAAAGAAGAAGGCCCCAATGTTAAAGGTGATTTTGGTGCCGGCCCGGTACTGCGCCAGTTTGCGGAGGTAATAGTCGGCGTCAACCCCGAAGTAAGCGCGGTAATAGGCTTCCTGGTGATCAGTCTCTGGAGATTCTGGTGATTCTGGAGAGGGTAACATAGGGGTTGTTTCAAGTGACTCGGTAGGCAATGCGCTGTAAAGGTACAAGAAAGACCTGGCTTCTTTAGGCTGATCCAGCTTAACGGCTACCCGGCAATACAACCATCATGGAGCGTGCCGGTTGTTTTATAGATCTTTGATAAAGCCTGGCTTTTCTGTTTCTGCGGTGTTTCCGAGAAAACGGCTGTGAAACCTCTGGTGCCTGGCAGCATAGTTTCGTATTACAGAACAGAAAGGGCGGAAAGAATGAGGAAGCTTAATTTAAGCTTTGGGGAGGGGAAACCAGTTACTTTCTGGTTATGTGCGTAGAAGGTTGCGGATTAAGTCTTTTGCTGTGGAACAAACCGCTAAAAATAGGTCGAAAAGGAAGAAGTACCTGGTAGGGGGCGCCTCGGTGCTGCTGGTGGTTATGGTGCTGCTGCTGGTGGTATCCCGCAACCTCAACTCCTGGGCCGAGCAGAAGCTGCAGAAGCAGATCGCCACGCAATCTAAAGGGCTGTATTCCCTGGAACTGGACAAGCTGGAGGTGTCGCTGCTGGCGGGATCTGCCCGGTTGGATTCCCTGCGCCTGGTGCCGCACGAGGCCGTCTGGAAACAGCTGCAAAAGTCTTCCCCAGCCCAGGCTCCGGCCAGCATCTCAGACCTCACCGCCCATCGGGTGCAGGTGCAGGGCATCAGTTACATAAAACTATTGTTTGGCGGGGCATTCAGCCTGAGTTCAATCCAGCTGGACCATCCGCAATGGGTTTTGCGGCAAATGAAAGAAGACACCACCTCGCAGCCGCTACACAAAACCGTAGGTGAGCAGTTCCGGAAGATGGGCATAAACGAGATTAGGGTTAAAGACGGGGCGTTCCGGTTCAAAAACAAACCTGGCAGTCAGGCCGAGCTTTTCTCCGTGTCTGGGGTGGAGTTGGAAGCTGAGGGTATCAAGCTGGACAGTGCCGCTTTCCAGGATACCGCCCGCGCGTTTTACAGCAAAAATATCACAGCCAAGGTGAAGGAGGCCTCGTTTTGGCTGCCCAACGGAAACTACAAACTCAAAGTCGGTCCCTTGCAGGCCTCTACCCAAAAGCGGGAATTTACTTTAACCCGCCTGAAGCTAATCCCTTTGGCCAGCGCCGCCCAGATGTCCAGGAAAGCCGGGGCGGCCGTTACTAGGTTCAGCGTGCAGGTACCGGAGTTGAGGTTGAGTAACGTAGACTTCGGGACTTTATCGCGGAACTCCAACGTGTACATCGGGTCTCTGGTAGCTTATAAGCCCCAGGTGAATGCCTACAAAGACGGGAAGAACTATCCAGCCAAAGGCTCGGGCCTCATGCCCCATGACCTGGTGCAGAAACTCACCTTCGGGGTGAACATCCGCACGGCCAAAGTGCGCGACATGTACGTGCGCTACGAGGAACTGGCCGAGAAAGCCTTTAAAACCGGTTATGTCACAGGCAGCAACATAGACCTCACGCTCACCAACCTCACCAATGACAAAAACCTCATCTCTAAGAAGCACCCGGCGGTGTTGAAGGGCAGCGGGTTGCTCATGGGCAAGGCCCCCATGCAGGCCACCATACGGCTGGCTTTGCTGGACCCCAACGGCTATCATTCCATGGAAGGCACCATTGGGAAGGGTTATCCGGCCATCCTGAACCCCATGATGGAGCCCAGCATGTTTGTGCGCGTAAAAAGCGGAGTTCTGCAGCGGGGCACGTTCAAGGTAGAACTAACCAAGACCTCGGCGCAAGGCTCCATGCAACTGCAGTACGATGACTTCAAGATTGACCTTCTGAACAAGAAAGAGGAAAAGAAGAAGCAGGGACTAGGGAATAAACTAAAGTCATTGGTGGCGAATACGGTGGTCTTGAAATCTGAGAGTGAGGAAGACGGCAAAGCCCCGCGTGAGGGCAAGATCCAGGTCAAACGCCGCAGCGAGCGCTCTTTTCTCACCTACTGGAAAGACTGTCTGGCCAACGGTGTGCTCTCCATCATAGGGGCACCAATGTAGCAGAGGTGAATCAGATATTAAAGGCACATATTAAAGGCACAAAAAAATCGGCCCCTTACAGTTTTACCTGCAAAGGGCCGATTGGTATTCAGCTAGAAGAAGGCCTTTGTTTTTGCCTTCTTTTGATGAAAATGGCTTACAAACTCACCGGAGTCAGACCACGCTTCTTGAGCAAAGGCTGGATGCTGGGCTCAGCGCCTCTGAACTTCTTGTAGAGTTCCATTGGATCTGCAGTGCCGCCTTTCTCCAGAATGTTCTTTCTGAAGGACTGGGCATTCTCTTTGTTGAACAGACCATTTTCCTTGAAGACCTGGAAGGCATCGGTGTCCAGCACGCCAGACCAGATGTAGCTGTAGTAGCCCGCTGAGTATCCGCCGGAGAAGATGTGGCTGAAGTAGGTGCTTCTGTAACGCGGAATGATCTGCTCAGGCAAACCAACTTTGCTCATAGAGGATTTCTCAAACTGGTTGATGTCATCGGTCAGGTTCTGGGTTTGGGTGTGGTAGGCCAAATCCAGCAAAGAAGCCGCCAGGTACTCCGTGGTCTCGAAGCCTTGGTTAAAAGTACCTGCTTTCTTCATTTTCTCAATCAGCTCATTGGAGATCAGTTGACCGGTTTTGTAGTGCGTGCCGTACATTTTCAGGACCTCGGGCTCGGCGGCCCAGTTCTCCATGATCTGCGAAGGCAGTTCCACAAAATCGCGCGGAACGGAGGTACCGGCCATGCTCTCGTAGGTCACGTTAGACAACAGGCCGTGCAGGGCGTGGCCGAACTCATGGAAGTAGGTGGTTACCTCGTCAAAGGTCAACAGGGCAGGAGCATCGCCGGTTGGTTTGGTGAAGTTGCAGACAATAGACACCACCGGGGCCAGGCGTTTGCCTTTCTCGGTTTTCTGGCTGCGGTAAGAAGTCATCCAGGCACCGCTTCTTTTGGAGGCGCGCGGGAAGAAGTCCATATAGATCACACCTACCAACGTTCCATCCGCCTCAGATACCTCGTAGGCGGTTACGTCCTGGTGGTATTTAGGCAGGTTGGGCAGCTCTTTGAACTTGAGGCCGTAGAGTTTCTCCGTCACAGTGAAAACGCCCTTGCGGATGTTCTCCAGGCTGAAGTACGGTTTCAGTTCCTGCTCATCCAGGTCAAAGCGCTCCTTCCGGATTTTCTCGGTGTAATAACGCCAGTCGTACGGTGCCACTTTGAACTTGGCGCCGGAGGCATCAATCATTTTCTGGATGTCGCGCTCTTCCTGCTTGGCTACCGCCAGGGCTGGGGCCCACAGTTGGTCCAGCAGTTTGTTCACGTTCTCCGGAGACTTGGCCATGGTTTCCTCCAGCACGTAGTGCGCGTGGGTTTTGTAGCCCAGCAATTGCGCTTTCTCGCGGCGCAGGTTCACAATCTTGCGCAGGGTTTCTTTGTTGTCGTTGGCGTTGTTGTTATTGCCCCGGAGGGAATACGCCTCCCAGATCTGCTTGCGCAGTTCACGGTTATCGGCGTACTGAAGGAACGGCATCACGCTGGGGTTGTGCAGGGTGAAAACCCACTTGCCCGGTTTGCCGGCTTGTTTGGCGGCATCAGAGGCGGCGGCAACTAAACCTTCCGGCAAGCCGGCCAAGTCTTTCTTGTCGTCAATCACCAGTTGGTAGGCGTTCGTCTCGGCCAGGATGTTCTGCCCGTACTGCAGGCTCAAAAGCGACAATTCGCCGTTGATTTTCTTCAGCTTATCCTTGTCGGCATCGTTCAGGTTGGCGCCGCTGCGCACAAATGACTTGTAAGTCTCTTCTAACAGCTTCTGCTGCTCTGCGGTCAGTTTCAGGTCCTTTTTGTTATTCCAGACCGTTTTCACCCGCTCAAACAATTTCTTGTTCAGGATGATGTTGTCGCTGTGCGCCGATAGCTCAGGGGCAATCTCGCGGGCTATTTTCTGGATCTCCTCGTTGGTGTTAGCCGAGTTGAGGTTGTAGAAAACCGTTGACACGCGGCCCAACAGCTGGCCGGCGTTTTCCATGGCCACAATGGTATTCTCAAACGTGGGTGCCTTGGGATTGTTGACGATGGCGTCAATTTCCTGCTGGTTTACCCTGATGCCTTCCTGCAGAGCGGGTTTGAAGTGCTCATTCTTGATCAGGTGGAAAGGCGGTACCTGGTAGGGGGTGCTGTACTTCTGTAAAAGGGGGTTGTTCTTGTCTTTGGCCTGACCCGCCGCTTGTTCACTGGCCAGTAGTCCTATAGCCATAGTTGCGAGAACGCAGAGTGTTTTTGTAATCATTTTACTTTTTAAATACTTAAAATAAAGCCTCCTTCCTTGATTGGGGAGAAAGGAAGCTCAAAATTAAGCATTTAACGCGGGAGGGTAAGTTTTCTGTATACTTTAATCTGCCTTTGGGCAGGCTTTTGCAGTTTAGTTCAGGTACTTACAGGCATCGGGCCAGCCAGGAAGTGGAGTTTGCCCTGACTGGCCCGTTGCTGCTCACGCGACGTGTGGACGGCGAGGAAGAGTGAATGTAGCCGGCACAGACAATTGCGCCAAGGCGTAGGCACCCACGGCCATCACTAGGTCCCGCACAGCCACATCCAGGTAGTGTCCAGTCATAATCAGATTCAGGGCGATGGCAATAAGCCAGCCCATGACCAAATAGCCGCCAATATGAGGCCGGATAAAGACCAGCAGACCGGCTACAATCTCAATGATGCCCACAATGGACATAAAGGTGCCGGCAGAAAAGGGCAGCAGATCAGTAACGAACGGGCTGAGGTAATGGGTCCAGTTGGTGAGCAGGTTGGTGAATTTGTCCAGCCCGGCAATGATGGGCACCAGGCCATAGGTATAGGTCAGGACCTGCTGAACCCTGGAGGTGTGTTGCATACTTGCTTCCATGGCTTTTTTCGTTTTTAGGTTGTAAACATAAAATGGTTTTTCGCGCGCTGTACCCATTAGATAGGCAGAGGGTCAGGAGGTTACAAAAAAAATAGCGGGTTCTTTTTGTAACCTTTGGCCGCCTGGAACCTCCAATACATAGACGAGCAGATTAGATGGAAACAAGAGAAACATTGGTAGCCAGCGCCATCCCAGACCAGGAGATCATTACCCGGGTGCTGCACGGCGAAAAAGACCTCTACGCTATTCTGGTGCGCCGGAACAACCAGCGGCTTTACCGGGTGGGCATGAGTATCCTGGACGATGAAGAGGAAGTGGAGGAGATGATGCAAACGGCCTTCGTGAAAGCCTATGAGCATCTGCCTACGTTCGGGTTCAAGTCGGCTTTCTCTACCTGGCTCACCCGCATTCTCATCAATGAATGTCTGCTGCGGGCGAAGAAACGAAAACTGGCGTGTGCGATGAGCGATGAGAAAGTAGACCAAGAAGTAAACCTGAGATCAGAGGAGCACATTCCTACGCCTTTGACCAAACTGCTGTCCTCAGAACTGCAGGTGGTGCTGGAAGAGGCCATCCGGCAACTCCCCGAGAAGTACCGCACCGTCTTTGTGATGCGCGAAATTGAGGGGATGAACGTAGCCGAGACCACGCATTGCCTCTCCATCAGTGAGGCCAACGTGAAAGTAAGGCTGAACCGGGCCAAGGCCTTATTGCGGAAATCCCTGAGCCATCTCTACAAAAAAGAAGACATCCTGCAATTCCACCTCAGCAAGTGCGACCGGATCACCGAGCACGTGATGCGGCAGATTGGAGCCAGGTGATTTCGGCTCGTTTTATTTCGGCTCGTTTTTAGGAAAAAAGCCCTAAAACAGCCCGTGAATTGCGGAAGTAATCCAGAGAGAAAACCAATCTCCAGATAACTTTTAGCTTTCTACTCATGCTTTTTGGCTGCTGCAGGTTTTCTCTGCGCCCACTCTTCCGAGGTCATCTCAAACTTGATTTCGCCTTTGCCGTGGGTACCCACTTCGCGCCAGCCGGCGGTACGGTAGAAGGCCGCAGCCCGGGTGTTGAGGGTCGTGCCTAACCAGACTTTCTCCCCAGTCTGCCCGAAATACCAGTCCAGCATCAGGTCATGCAGCTTTCTCCCGATGCCCATTTTTTCATAGGCGGGGTCTATAAACAGCGCCCAGATGCTGTGCTCCTGCAGATCTGCGATGGAGAAGCCCACTACCTGGTTTTCTACCTCGGCTACCCAGCCTTTTCCCCGTTTGGTGATGTATTCCTCCACCGCAGCATCAGTGACCAGGGCGGGGTTGGAAAGTACGTTCTCTTTCACGGCGTGGCGTACTACCTGCATCTGCGGGATGTCTGCCACGATGGCTTCTCTAAAGGTGGGAATCATCAGTCGGGTTTTGGGTGCGTTTTCCTGAAAGTAAGCCCAAAATAGCCTTTCCTCCAACAACTGAGCGGCAAAAAGAGGACAGGGCACAAAGCAAAATCAGCCGGAGATCTGCATCTCCCGGCTGATTCTTGCCTCGTTTTTAGTAAAACGGCCCTGAAACAAAAACCTATTGTGAGGCATCGGTGTCCTGGCTATTTCCTGATCACGTACCAGAGATTCTGGATGTCATGGGGCAGTTTATGGGTCTGGATGTTGGTGAAGCCAGCGCGGTTGAGGTAATCCATGGTCACCTCCTCGCCCCACATGGCGCCCAGGCCTTCGCCGTGCTGCGCGAGCGATACGGTCATGCAGTGCATAGTGGAAATGGTGTACAGAAACGGGGCGATGGGGTGTTTCATGTCTTCTTCCAGGTGACTGGTGCCCCCAATTTCCTGCATGAGGTACACGCCGTCTTTCTTGAGTGCTTTGTGAATGCCTCGCAGCACGTTGAGCGGTTGTCCCTGGTCATGGATGGCGTCAAAGGTGGTGATAAGGTCATATTTCTCCTCCGGCGCATCGTGGTGGAAATCAGATAGGTCTTTAAGCTTGAAATGGACGTTCTCCAGGCCCAGAGCGGCAGTCTGGGCGTTGGCATCAGCGATGGCGTCTGAGGAGAAGTCAATGCCGGTGAAATGGGACCGGTGGAACATGGAGGCCAAGCGGTTGATGATTTTACCCGAGCCGCAGCCCACGTCCAGCACGTGAATGCCTTTCTCCAGTTTCTCCCGCAGGTCCGGCACCAGCGGCAGGATATGGCTCTCCAGAGAAGCCAGCACCGACTGCCCGCTGTCCTCGGCCATGACCTCATGGAACCGGTGGAATTCTGCATAAGGCACGCCGCCGCCGTGTTTGAAGCATTCCACTATTTGGTTTTCAACCTGGCCCATCACGGCGCTGTACTGTGCAAACACCGCCAGGTTATCAGATCCGGCCTGGCGGGTAAGGTAAGCGGCATGCTCTGGGGGCAGGTAATAGGTGCGGGTTTCGGGGGCGTAGATGACAATGCCGCCGGTGACCATGGCGCCCAGCCACTCCCGCACGTAGCGCTCATCCAGGCGGGCCCGCTCGGCAATGTCCATGGAACTGGCAAAATCCATCTGGCTCATGATGTCAAACAAACCTACCCGGTGCCCGATGGAGATCATGAAGGAGAGGGCGCTTTTGTTCATGGTGTCTACCAGGGCATTCTCAAACGCCTGGGCCCGGGAAGTATCAAATTCCTGATCTACTCTCATAATGGTACGCTTAAATGATGCTACATCCACCAGGTCAAAGTCAGCAGCCCTGTCTTACGGTTGTAAAGGAGGGAATGGGAATTCTTTCGGGCTGTTCTAAGGGAGCGTACGTGGTTGGTATTCTATTAAGTAGTTATACGCTTTTTACCGATTTGGGTAACTCAAAAGAAAAGGCGTTTAAGGTCCGTTTTTCAGAATCAGCCTTGAAAGAGGGGAAAGAACAGGCCAAGGGTTCAGGGCTTTAAAGAGAGCTAGCTAAATAGCGATCTTTTAGGTTGGTGATATTGTAAGTGACTGATAAGCAATAATTAGACTGTTTGATAAGATGAAATTTTTAACCCTTGAACTAGAAAATCTGTCAGCCGCATACACCAAACGATTAGGGGCTGTTTTTTTGAAAACAGCCCCTAATCGTTTCTATCTGAAAAGAGAATTGAACTTGTTGTACAACAGAAGCTGGCTAAGTGCCTGCTGCAAGTGGCGGCTCAGAAATGGCCCGTGAAACGTGTGTGCCTCGCCTGGGTTTACATCCTCGTGCCAATGCCCGCCACTCTTCCCCTGGGTAGCATTCCTGCCAGAAAGATGACAATCCCCAAGGCCACATGCAGGTAATTATCGGCGCCGTTCACAGGTAAGAAACCCAGCAGCCTGGTCATACCGGAATCCCCGATGGTAAGGAACCCGATCACCCCTAACAATAGGTAAACTACCCCAAATACTTTCATAAAGGTTGCAGCCTGGCCGGGTGCGGCAAGGGCCACCAGAATAAACAATACCCCGCTTATGATGTGCACCATGTTATGCACCGCATCGGCGTGGAAAATGGCACTGTGGGTATCACCCACTATGGGATTGGGTACGAAACCCAATAGGCCCACCGCCAGGAAAGTGAATCCAATGAGGAGAGAAGCAGTTTTTGTGGTCATAGTGCATGAAGTGGTTGGTTTATAAGTATCTACGGAATTTTCATAATTTTAGATGGTATTGTTATAAAATGATTTTTCCTATTTTAAGAAATCGCCTCCCTTTAATTTATTGCAAGCTAAGAACCTAGTGCAGCACCTGAACTGGGGTTTTCTAATAAACAACAGAAGCCCATTCTACCTAAAAGGCAAGATGGGCTTCTGCTGTTTTGAGGCTGTTTTCTGAAAATCAGTCCCGGAACAGGAAGTTGCTGAAATGGAGTAGCATAAGCAGCTTCAATTGTTCAGCAGGCCAGGATATTTATTTCCACCGGGTAATTGCCCAGGCTTTTTGCTGATCTGGGGAGAGGAAAGTCCAGGCGACAAGACGGCTGGTTTTGTTCCCCTGGCTCATGGTAATGGTTTTCACGTCTACCGCTTGGGCTTGCCGCAGGGCTTTGTAGGCGCCTTTTAGGTTGGCGCTTTTAGAGACCAGCGTGGTGAACCAAAGACAGGATTGGGCAAATTGTCGGCTCTGCCTGATCATATCCCCGATGAAGCGTTCTTCGCCGCCCTCGCACCACAATTCATTCTTCTGCCCGCCGAAGTTGAGGGTAGGCTTCACGGCCTTCTGTTGTTTCAGGTTCCTGAGTTTGCGCACGGTGCCGGCCTGCGCGTCTGCCGCCGAGGCGTGGAAGGGCGGATTGCAAAGGGTCAGGTCGAAGCGCTCATCTGGTTGGATAATGCCCCTGAAAATGTCTTTGGGGTTTGACTGCAGCCGGCATTCTATACCGCCTTGCAGCGAGGGGTTCTTCTCAATGATCTGGTTCGCAGACTGAATGGAAACCGGGTCAATATCCGCGCCTACAAAAGCCCAGCCGTACTCCTGGTGCCCGATGATGGGATAAACGCAGTTGGCGCCCACGCCAATGTCCAGACACTTGATGCGGTTGCCTTTGGGTACTTTGTTCCCTTTAGGGTTCAGGCTGGCCAGCAGATCCGCAATGTGGTGGATGTAATCTGCCCTGCCGGGAATAGGCGGACACAGGTAGTTCTTGGGGATGTCCCAGTAACTGATGCCGTAGAAATGCTTCAGCAGCGCTTTGTTCAGCGTTTTCACCGCCTCGGGGTTAAAGAAATCAATTGATTCATCCTTGAAGTCATTCACCCGCACAAAAGGGCGCAACTCGGGGCAACTCGCGATCAGCTTCTTGAAATCATAGCGCTCACGGTGCTTGTTGCGGGGGTGTAAACCCGCTTTCTCTTTGGGGTGCTCTTTCTTTTTCGGAAGCATGAAACGGTAAAATCAAAAACAGTGCTGTCGCCTGGGGCAAAGTTACCACAAATGGGCACGCCATAGGGCAACAGCACTGTTTTCCTTTATTTCAACCAATCTGGTTTGGTGGTGTTGATCCTGGCTCTGAGTTGGTTGAGCAGGCTGTACAAGCCAAAATAGGTTCTGTTCACAAAAAGACCGTGCCTGGAGCCGCGGGCCTGCCTGGATTGCCTGAACATCTTGTCCCTGGCCACTCTGTCGCCTAGCGCGTAAATCTGATTGAAGTAAGCCTCATCCGCGAAATCAAATGTTTCAGAGTGGAAAGGCCGGCCCAGCAATACCATCATTTCCTTGAAAACACCCTTGAAATAGGCTTGCTCTGCCGGGGAGTCCTGGTCGCTGAGGAAATCCAGCTGGAAGAAGATCTGGTTTAGTTCCGCCTCGTTCAGATGCGCGTTTCTCTTCAATAGCGAGAAGTAACCCCGGTAGAAATCCTCCGGAATCTCTTTCACGCACCCGAAATCAATGACACCCAAGGTCTCCTTTTCCTGGACAATGAAGTTACCCGGGTGCGGATCGGCGTGGACCTGTTTGAGGTTGTGCACCTGGTGGTGGTAGAAATCCCACAATGCCTGCCCAATCTGGTTCCGGGCTTCTTGCGAGGGGTTCGTCTGGAGCCATTCCTTCAGGTGATCGCCTTCCAGCCAGTCCATGGTGATGATGCGCTCACTGCTGAATTCTGGGTAATACACCGGGAAGTTCAGGTGCGGAATATGACGGCAAGCCTGCGAGATCTCGGTGGACCGTTTTACCTCCAGTTTGTAGTCGGTTTCCTCCAGCAGTTTCTCTTCTACCTCTTCCATGTAGTGGCTTATTTCCTTTTCGTTCATGTTCAACAACCGGTGGGCAAACGGCTTCACCATGCGCAGGTCTGAGGTAACGCTATCGGCCACGCCGGGGTACTGCACCTTCACTGCGAACGTTTTGCCGTTTTTGGTGGCTTTGTGTACCTGCCCGATGGACGCGGCATTCACCGCCGAAGTAGTGAACGTATCAAACATCGCCTCTGGTGCTTTCCCAAAGGACTTCTGGAAGGTTCTCACCACCAAGGGGTAGGAGAGCGGTGGCGCGCTATACTGCGCCATGGTGAACTTATCCTGGTACGCCCGGGGTAGGATGTTCTTGTCCATAGATATCATCTGGGCCACTTTGAGGGCGCTGCCTTTCAGCTCGCTTAGGGAAGCGTAGATGTCCTCGGCGTTGCTGGTGTGTAGTTCCTCTTTGCTCAGAGATGGGTTCACCATCTTCTTGGCGTAATGCTTTATGTAGTTCCCGCCCACTTTGGCGCCGGTACCAATGAACTTGGTGGCCCGTTGTACTTTGGAGGTAGGGATATGGTTTTGCTCTGGTTGGGTACTGCTCATGAAGGTTATTTAGACTGGTAAAGGAATTTGGCCAGATCAACGAATGAGTCCACGGCGGTTCTCCCAATCAGGTCGAAGGCCAGCCGTACGGATTTCTCAATGGCCACATCGGTTTTCTCGAAGGAGACGGAGTTGTCTCTGAGCCAGAACTGGAAGATGAACAGCGTCTCCAGCCACAGGGCTTCGTCATACTTGTCAGAGAGGTACTTGCGGTCCACGATCTCACCTTCGGCTTTGCCTTCCTGGATGATACCTTTGGCGAAGGTTTTGAATTTGTCTCGGAAGCTTCTCACCTCCTGGGGCGTTACCTTCTTGAAGTCTGCGTGGCTTTCATATAAGGCGAGCAGGTAGCTTCGATTCTTCTTCAGGACCTCTACCCAGGTGTAATAGAAAGCCAACAACTTCTCTCTGGCCGAGTAAGATTGGTATACCTCCTGGGCGCGCATGGTGGCGTAGGTTTCGTCAAAGATGCGGTCCCACACCGCGCCTTTCACCCCTTGAAACGAGGTGAAGTAGTTGTAGAACTCCTCCTCCGGAATACCCAGGCTCTGGGCAAACTTGTACACCGATACCGGCTGTTTCCCGGTCTCCAGCACATGCTCTATGAAGGCGTCAATGATTCTGTTTCTGGTCTCAGCCTGCTGATTTGTATTGAAATCTGTGTTTTCCATCTTCTTCTGCTTGTCTATTATTCAAACAAACGGAAGCGGGTAGAGGTTTAGTAAATCCAGAATATTTCACAAGTTTCTGAAAATAAAAGCACAGCTTCGGGGCCACTGTTGGAGGCAATCTTTTTGGGTGAAGCTTTCCTAGTAGCTGAACTTGATTTCATAGATGTTAGGCCACAATTTGCCAGTTACATACACTTTGCCAGCGGTACTGTCATAGGCAATTCCGTTCAGCTCAAGGGCATCCGGTTTCTTGGATTTGGCGTCCTGCTCCAGAGAGGTCAGGTCCAGTTTCCCGATTATTTTTCCAGAACTAGGATCAATCTTGAGGATGGTGTTGGTGGTGTACACATTGGCGTACAGGAAGCCTTTAATGTATTCTAACTCATTGATGTTTTCCACTTGACCGTTTTGGTCATGAACGGCAATGGTTCTCTCAACTTTGAAGGTGGTAGGGTTGAGGTACGTTATTTTGCTGGTGCCATCACTCATGATCAGGTGGGTACCGTCTGTGGTCATGCCCCAGCCTTCTTTGCTCTTAAAAGTGAATTCACCCGTCCGCTTGAAAGTATTCACGTCATACACAAACCCGACCTTGCTTAAATAGGTGAGCTGGTATAATCTGTCCTTCAGGATAGCGATTCCCTCCCCGAAGTACTTGTTTCGGTCTAGCTCTACTTTTACATCCATCTTCCCCGTGGCTAAATCCACTACGCCAATGAGTGATTTAGTTTGGGTAAGATCTGCCGGAGAACCCGTGCTTTCATAAAGTTTGCCTTCGTGCACCAGAAACCCCTCAGTGAAAGCAGTGGTGTCATGCGGGTAAGCTTTTACCACGCCGTAATTGATGAGGGCAGGTTCAGAAGCGTTACTATTCTGGGCGTTCTTCTGGGCACCGGTTTCTGTTTTGGCATTGCCACATCCTGAAACATTTAGAAGCAGGGCAAAGGATAGAAGAATCTTGTTCTTATTTCTAAAAGTCAGTCTCAAGGTTCTAAAAGTATTAATTTCCTCCCACTTATTCAGAAGGCTCTAGGGAAGGTAGAAAATACTTATATGTTTTGCCCCTGTTTTTGTGAAAAGACGCTAGAAACAAGGTCTGTTCCTAAGCAGTTTTAGAAGTCCGGTTCATGGCCAGAATTGCGGAGAAAGCTGCAAGAATTAGGGTGATGGGGGTGAAGATGAGCTTCTCCAGTTGACTGTTTGAAAACAGGTTGCCCACGGTGTTCAGCAGGAAAATCCCGAACATGACCCAAAGCACAGCGGTTAATATTCTAGAGGGTACCCTCAGGTGCAGATAACCCGCCTGCACCAGGGCAATGAACAGGAAGAAGATGTTCAGCAGCAGGGCCGTTGTCTCCAGTTGGTACATCTCCGTTTGGCTTGTGATCCTGCCGCCACCTACAATGGTAAACGGAATCACCGAGGTGAGAACCAGCAGGTGGAAAATAACAATGGCAGCAAAAATGAGGACCATGCCTTTAGCTGCAATCCTGCTCATACGGGTTGTTGAGGTTAAGTTGGAATTGAAACAAGGGGGCTCCGAAAATAGTCAATCCATGCAATATTAGCAAAGGGCTATATCGGTGGCGGCGGAAGACTACAAAACCAAAATGGCCATGCATTCTGGCAGATGGTTGTAACGCAACCTACCAAAAAGCACGGCCATTTTAGGCATTCTAAGCTGTTAAAGTTTGAAGCTCACCTTGAAGGTACTTCCTTTTCCTTTTTCGCTTTCCACTTCAATTTTTCCGCCGCTGTTGTCTATGATCTTCTTCACGATGTACAGTCCAATTCCCGTGCCTTCCACGTGGTCATGCAGGCGCTGGAACATGGCGAACAACTTGTCTTGCTGAGAGGCATCAATTCCTAAGCCGTTATCTTCTACGGTTAAAACGCAGAAATCCCCTTCTTTTCTGGACATGATCCTGATCAAAGGAGTACGCTGCGACGAGCGGTACTTAATGGCGTTGGAGATAAAGTTGTAAAGAACGCTTCTGAGGTTCTTTCTGGAAAACTGCAGTTCAGGGTGTTGGCTGAAGTCAATTTCCAGAGTGGCCCCGGATTGTTGGATGGGGTCTTTCAGGTCCTGGCAAATTTCGTCTAACACTTCCTGAAACGGTACTGTGCTCACATCTTCGCTGCTTTGGCGCTGCAGCTTGGTTAGCTCAGTGAGGTCATTGATGGTGTTTTTGAATCTGCAGATGGAATCCCCGATAAGCGAAATGATGGGCGCTATCTCAGGTGTTTCCAGGATGTCATGGGGCAGGTCCATGACCAGGGTATTCACCAGGCCCTCAATGTTGGTGATGGGCGCTTTCAGGTCATGAGAGGCGGTGTAGATGAAGTTGTCCAGGTCGTTGTTCGTGCGCTGGAGTTCTTCGTTTCTCCGCTTCAGGGTTTCCTCGGCCTGTTTACGGTCTGTGATGTCCCGGGCCACGGCAAACATGTGGGGCTGACCGTCCAGTGTAATGCCGCCCATGCTTACCTCTACCGGATAGATGGTGCCATCCTTGCGTTTGTGAAGGGTTTCAAAAGTAGGAATAGCGCCTTGTTCCTGCGCCTGGGCGAAAGTGGCGTTAAACAGCTCTTCCTGGTAGATTGGGTCTACATCAGGTACTCTCAGAGAGGCTGCTTCTTCCTGGGTATAACCCCAGCGTTTCAGGGCCAGATCATTGAGGTAGGCAAAAGTGCCGTCTTTCCGCATGAGAATGAAGGCGTCAAAGGCATAGTCACTGATGATCTTGAACTTGCTTAACTCGCCTTCGGCTTTCTTCTGCTCTGTAATGTCTGTGTTGGTGCCAATCCAGCGGACAACGTTGCCGGCTGCATCTTTGACCGGAACGCCCCGGGTCAGGAACCACCGGTACTCGCCATTGCTACCTTTCAAAGGCAGGGTCATTTCCCAGGTTTCCTTTGTGGCCCAGGCCTCTTCCACGAATTTTACCACCCAGCCATGATGGTCTGGATGCTGGATCTTTTCCCAGCCCCAGCCCTGCATTTCTTCAAAGTTGGTGCCGGTGAAATCATACCAGCGTTGGTTGTACCAGGTAATCCAGCCATCGGGGTTGGCCACCCAGGCCAGGTTCTGGATGTTGTTGGCAAACGTTTTAAACCACTCTTCCCTTTCCTCCAGGGCTTCCTGGTTTTTCTTGCTCTCGGTTACGTCTACGCAGGAGCTGATGTACCCGGCAAAGGTACCATCTGGGCCAAACCTGGGCGATACCACGGCATATTGCCAGCGGTATTCCCCTTCTTTGTTCAGAAGCCGGAATTCGCGCTGCAAAACTTCCCTTTTGGCAAAGGCATGCTGGTACGCCTCTATAAAGCCCGCGCGATCATCTGGGTGGAAGAACTCGCCCCAACCGTAGTTGAGGAGTTCCTCAGGGGTACGGCCGGTAAGGTTCATCCATTCCTGGTTGAAGTAGATGGCGTTTCCCTCCAGATCGGTTTGGGCAATGAGCAGGCCAGAGGCCTCGGCCATGGTCCGGAAGCGCTCTTCGCTTTCCGTTAAAGCAGCCTCTGCCCGCTTGCGGTCTGTGATGTCTGGGCTTACGGTGGCAATGCCCAACACCTCTCCGGTTTCGGGGTCTTTTACTGCAAACTGGTTATAATCTACTTCAATGTGCTGGCCTGTTTTGAAGTGACGGAACCGGAATTCGCCTTTCCAGAAGCCAGCTGTGTTCTGGGCTGGTAAAATCACCTCCTGCACAAAAGGTTTGTCTTCGTCAGAAAAGTAATCTGTGACCTGGGTCTGTTGGGCTTCCTCCAGGCTGTCCAGGCCTACCATCCTTCGGCCGGTGGGGTTCACGTAAAGAACTTTCCCTTTTTGGTCAGCTATGCCTATGAAATTGGTAGAGTTCTCGCTCATGGCCAGGAAAAGCTTCTGGTGTTTTTCGGCCATTTTCCTTTCAGTTATCTCGTGGCAAACGGCAACCACAAAGGAGGGGCCCCCGCTTGAGTTCTTTGCCACCGAGACATTGTTGTGCACCCAAACCTCAGTGCCATCTGGTTTGACATAGCGTTTTTCAATGTCAAAGGGTGTTCCGTTTTTGATGGCTTCCTTGAACAGCACCGTATTGTGCGGAAGGTCTTCCTGGTGGCTGATGTCCTGCATGCGCATCTGGTAAAGCTCCTCTTTGGAACGACCCACCATCTCACTAAACCGGTCGTTCACCAAGATGAATTTTCCGGTGAAATCACATTCTGCTATGCCCACAGACTTCTGGTTGAACACCCCGCCCAGCCGCTCTTCGTGCTCAATCAAGGCCTGGTCGGCTTTAACTTTTCCGGTTATCTCATTGGTGATAATCAAGGTGCCAGCCGGAAGGCCATTATCCCCCAGGATAGGGCTGCAATCCAGGTCCAGCCAGATGTCTTCGGCGGTGTTGTTCCTGAAAACCGTGAAAGGCAGTTTCCGGTAAGTAAGGGCTTTGCCTTGTAGCGTCCTGGAGATTACCTCTGTCACAAAATCAGCGGTTTCGGGCCAGCTCTCAGAGAACCTGATTCCCAGCATGTCCGGGTGCCTTTGTCCGGCCAGGGCGCGGTAAGCATCGTTGTAGAGCACCGTGCCGTCCTGGCCCCATAGCATCACCATGGGGGTAGGGGACTGCAGGATAAGGTTTACGGCCATGCGCAGGCTTAGACTCCATTCCGCAATGGGGCCCAGGAGCGTGGAAGCCCAATCATGCCTCCGGATAAGGTCTCCTAATTCGCCTCCCCCAATAATAGACAGGATCGGAGCTTGGGGCTCGTCCTGAATGGGGTGTATGATATCTTCCATGTATCGTTTGTGAAATTGGGGTAAACAAGCACTTGCTTTCGCAAGCGAGCCGGGTCATTTAAGCTGTCGTTTGCGGGGGAGCTTAAGCGAAAGCAAATTTAACTTTTTTTCGTTTGCAGGAATATAGAAGCACGTTAGCCTGCGCGGGTAACGGTTTCCGTGGATTTAAGTTTTTAAATATTGGAAGATTTGCCTTTAGTCAGTTTTCCCGTTGTGGTACTTCCTGCACAAAAAGCCCCTTTTCAGAATTGGGCATATTTTCTAAAAAGGGGCCGTAAAAAGGAAATGGCTGGCAAGCAGACGAACCTTTAACTAGTTGATTTAAAAAGAACAACCTTAGGTTCTGTAGCCATAAAGGCTTGTGTTTGACTTGAGGATCAAAACCGACCGAGAGCTGGTTCTGGAAGGCTTTATTTTTTCTTCTGTTGGGCCATCTTGTTGCCCACGTGCATCAGCAACTGCCTGTACTCTTCCTGAGGGCTGAAGTCAATAAACTTGGCGTCTTTTAAAACCACACCAGTATGGGGAGCTGGCCAGTAAAAGACCTCACCCTGGTTGACTGTTTCCTCATGACCATCGGCGTACTTAATCCTGATGGAGCCTTCCAGAAGGTAGCCCCAATGCGGCGAAGGACACATGTTTTGCGGCAATCCCTCAAGAAGCGGGCTGAAGTCTGTGCCAGCGG
Source organism: Rufibacter roseolus (assembly GCF_017916365.1). Lineage (GTDB taxonomy): Bacteria > Bacteroidota > Bacteroidia > Cytophagales > Hymenobacteraceae > Nibribacter > Nibribacter roseolus. The sequence goes on along the minus strand of NZ_JAFMSU010000003.1, from coordinate 378,041 downwards.
GTACTTCCACATAGCCCGCGTGCATGCCGCCCAGCCCGCCCTGGTGCCGGAAGGAGGTTTTCTCGTCTACCGGCAAGTTTTCTTTTCGCTGGTGGAAGGATACAGCCTGTGCCTGATTACTTTCTTTTGGCTGATCATAAGAAGAGGTCAGAATCACGTTGGCATGCACTATTTTCCACTGGTCGTCTACTTTTCTGAGGGTGCGCGATTCTTTCTTCTTCTGGCCTTCAGTTCCTCCCCAGTTATCATACTGGTCAAAACTCACAAAGGCCACTTTGTCTCCTATGGTGTAATGGTAATTGTCGCGTTTTAGGTTGAGCTTAAACGGTCTGGCCCCTCTTCTGAAATTAGCATTAATGCTGTCCCAACCGTTGAGTTGCCATATACCCCGTACCGAGGTCATGATAAACTGGGCTTCATCTGTGTTAACCCAGCATTTGGCCCAGTTCACAGTATCTGCGGCTGCAATAAAGTAACTTTCGTCATCAATGAGTTTGGTGATGGTGGTTTTTTGGTTCTCCATGCTCATGGGCCTGGTACAGGCAGCGCAGAACAGAATCAGAAGGTAAAGGTAGTTTTTCATGGTAATCATAGGTTTGGTGCATTACTTCTCCTGGAGAGGCTTGGTGTGCCCTCACTGCCAAATCAAAAGGACTGCTTCTGGGGTAAGTTCCGGAACCTGGATGATGAATGTCCATGGGGTTGCCTTTCCCAGGCTGTCCTTCTCCGTGAATCGTTTCAAGAATGTATTCTGAGTCCAATATATGTCCGTGGAGGAGGGTGCCGCAGCAAGAGAATGGGTGCTCTGCTTATGGCCCACGAGAAGGGTCGCAGGGGGGAAGGCGATCAGCAAGGGGCTGGGAGGAAAACCAGGCAGGCTGTTTCCTGTAGGATGCCAGGGAAACGGTGTTTTCGTTACCGTTTATTTAAGATAATCATTTCAAAAGAAAGATAGAAGGTTTGAGGGCTGTTTTCTCCAAAAGAGGCCCTAAACGCAAATCTCGGGCGGGAACCCTCCCGTTCACTGAAAACCCAGAAAGAAATCGCACCTTTGCAGAAGGTTTTGGCTTGTGCTTCGTACAAGGAGAAACCGCTTTTCTTATCGGCCGAGGCCGAAACATCCGCGATCATGAAATTCGAAGATTACCATATCAACCCCGCCATCAAGAAAGCCCTGGACAAACTGGGCTTCAAGAAACCCACCGATATCCAGTTCAAGGCCATTCCGCCTATCTTGAGAGGAGAGGATGTGCTGGCCATTGCGCAGACGGGTACCGGTAAGACGGCGGCCTTTGCCATTCCGGTGCTGCACATGCTGCACGAGCGCAAGCAGTACGCTCGCCAGGACGGTATCAAATGCCTGGTGATGGTGCCCACCCGCGAGCTGGCCATCCAGATCACCGAGGTGTTTCATACCCTGGGCAAGCACACCCGCGTGGAGACCATGACCGTTTTTGGGGGCGTGGAGCAGGCGCCTCAGATCACCAAACTGGAAGACGGCATTGATGTGCTGGTAGCTACCCCGGGCCGGATGTTTGACCTGGTGAGCCAGGGCCACATCAGGCTGGAACGCGTAGAGATTTTGATCCTGGACGAGGCCGACCACATGCTGGACCTGGGCTTCATCAAAGACATAAGAGACGTGTTGCGCCACCTGCCCCGCAAGCGGCAGACGCTGTTCTTCTCAGCGACCATCAACGAGAAAATCAAAGACCTGGCCTACTCGCTGGTGACTAAACCTATCCGCATCCAGATCTCGCCCAAAGACCCGGTTTCCAAGAACGTAGACCACTCGGTGGCCTACATCGGCATGGATGACAAGCGGTTCTTCCTGGAGCGCGTGATCAAGGAAAACGAGGGCAGTAAAATCCTGGTGTTCGTGCGCACGAAAGTGCGGGCCGAGCGGGTGCACGCCGCCATGGAGCGCGTGGGCATCAAAGCCGATACCCTGCACGGCGACAAAGATCAGAAAGACCGCTTGGCCGCGTTGAACCGCTTCAAGAAGGGTGAGGTGAAAGTGCTCATCGCCACTGATGTGAGCTCGCGCGGGATTGACATCCCCAGCGTGGAGTACGTGGTGAACTATGACCTGCCCGATGTGCCTGAGAACTACGTGCACCGCGTGGGCCGTACCGGCCGGGGTACCCAGAAAGGAAAATCCGTGTCTTTCTGCAGCCCTGAAGAAAAAGAAATCCTGAATGAGATTGAAGGCTATCTGGGCAAGCCCATCAAGGTACTGGACATTGAGAAACAGGATTACACCGCCACCATTGACTTCTCCGCAGAGGTAAAACCCGACCTGAAATCCCTGTTGAAAGAGGTGCAGGATTTTGAGGAAGCATCAAAGAAAAAGAAGAAGCCTAAGGGCAAAAAGTAATCAGTTAGAGCTTCGTCTATACTCAAAGAAACTCTGTCAGATAAGTGGGAAACCCCTGTGGAAAGGATGTTTTTCTGAAAACATCCTTTCCACAGGGGTTTCCTTTTTCCTGGCTACTTAGAAAAATGTCCCTGCTTGTTCTGTTTAGGGCCTACTTTTCAGAAAGAAAGGGAAAACGGCAGCGAAGCTGAAAGTATCTGATTAATAACCGCTTCATATTCATTTTAATACCCTTACACCCCGTATATACATAAATGATGGATTTCCAATTTCCCGAAGGATCAACCGTGTACGCAAATGCTAAACCTACTCAGAAATTAGTAGTTAGAAGGTATGCGAAACGCGTCTATTATTGTACCGTCCCAGAAAACCCTTCCCAAAAGGATTTGGTGTTCTACGGACGAGAGCTGAGTTCTGGCCCAGAAAAACTAGGTTAGTAAAAAGTAGTAGTTTAAAACAAAGAAAGCCGCGGTTCCATCCGCGGCTTTCTTTGTTTTATAGAGTTTGGGGTAGCTACGCTTTTGCTTTCGTTAACTTACAAGCTGCAGGGTTTTGGTCTGGTCCTGATAAGCCTCTTTGCCCAGCTTTCTTAAGATGCGGTAATGGGACAGCAAGGCCGCTTTGAAGCTCTCAATCTCAATGTACGGTAAGTCAAACTCTGCTGCGGTCTGTTTGATGATTTTGGAGATGGCCGGGTAATGCACGTGGCACACCTTCGGGAAAAGGTGATGCTCAATCTGCCGGTTCAGGCCGCCCAGGAAGAAACTTGCTACGGCGCTTTTAGGGGCGAAATTAGCGGTGGTGCGCATCTGGTGGTTTGCCCATGCCTCTTCCATGCTGCCCTGCTCGTTGGGTACCGGAAAATCAGTGCCTTCCACCACGTGGGCCAACTGGAAAACCAGGCCCATCACCGTGCCCTCAGCTAAATGCATGATTAAAAAGCCAAGCGCCGCCTGCCACCAGGTAAGGTCCAGTACCAGCAAAGGCACCCCTATAAACAGGAAATAGTGGACCAGCTTGAAGAAGAACAGGTTGAAGTACTCGCGCTTGGGATGCTGGTTTCTGTGCTGCCCAATCTGTTTCTGGAAGAACTTCACATAGTCTTTCCGCAGGGCCCAGGAGAGAGACGCCAGACCGTAGAGCCAAAAGGCGTACAGGTGCTGAAAGCGTTGGATCTTGTTCACTTTTTCGCTCTCGTCCAGCCGGATCAAGCCTGGGGCAACCTCAATGTCCTCGTCATGGCCGGGAATGTTGGTATAGGTGTGGTGCACCACGTTGTGCGAGATGTTCCACAGGTAGGGGTTCGCCCCAATGATGTAGAAGAGGTAGCTAAGGCTTTTGTTTACCTTGCTGCTTTTAGAAAACGAGCCATGAATGGCATCGTGGCAAATGTTAAACCCGATGAAAGCCCCGAAGGCCCCTAATGCCAGGGTCAGGCCTATGAGCGGCAAGGTGCCAAAATTTCCGGAAAGGATCAGCAGATAAAGCGAGACATACCCCACCAGAAAGAAAGCCGTTTTGCTCCACATAAGCCAGTTGGCGTTTCTGGAGATTCCCTGTTCCTGAAAATAGATGTCTACCATCTTGCGGGCAGTGGAGAAAAAGGCAGATTGGTTTGTATTGATGAATTTTAACTTCTGTGACATAAACGCTTGATGGGCTTGAGATTAACTTCTTGATTTAGTAATCCCAGGCAATAAGCGCTGCAAAAACAGATATCAGAAATGAATGCGAGGATTGCTGTAGTTCAGATTTAAGAGAAGCAATCCCCTTTTGAAAATTTGGGGCAGAAAAGGTGTCCTGCCTAAGTAACGAAACTTACGGTATGAATAGTGCCACAACCATGCCACCTTTACGATGAAAGCGTTTTGACATGATAGTGGCACCACTTAAAACTGGTGAATACCTTCTTTCATTGAGGCGGAGAAATTACTTGCTTTTCTTTTTGGAGGCGCCTTTCTCTTTTAGAGATTTCCGGTAGAAGTAAAAACCTGCCAGGGCGGTAGCCCCGAAGAAAGCCGCCGAGGATAGCTTCTTGAACCGGTTAAAGGAAGAAGGTTTGTCCTGCATCTTGGAGAGGTCTAAGTAAGCCGGGCCTTCCAGTACCTGTCCGTCAATATCAAAGCGGCTGCCGTGGCAGGGGCAGTCCCAGCTTTTCTCGGCTTGGTTAAAGTGCACCAGGCAAGCCATGTGCGTACACACCGCCGAGACCACGTGCAGCTTGCCGGTTTCATCGCGGTAGGCGCCGTAGTTCTTACCGTCCATTTCAATGTTTTTCCCTTCACCCGCGGAGATGTCGGCCAATTTTTCTACCTGGCTGCGGTAGGGCAGGTCCTTGAGGTATTGTGCCATCACGTCTACATTCTCCTTGATGAACTTGCCGGCCGCTTTCTTAGGGTTGTGGCGGGTTGGGGCGTACATCTCGGCGTAAGGGTTTTCGCGGCCCAGAATGAGGTCGCTGATGATCATGGCCGCCAGGGTACCGAAGGTGAGGCCGTCTGCCTCGTACCCGGTGCCCACGTAAATCTCCGAGCCTTTGTCGCGGCGACCGATGTAGGGAAGGCTATCGGCGGGTTTGTAGTGTTGGGCGGCCCAGCGGTATTCCACGGCTTTCACATCGAAGCGTTCGCGCGCAAATTGCTCCAGCTTCTGGAAAGCTTCTTCGTTGTTTTCCTTGTGGCCTACTTTATGCGGCTCGCCCAAAATGAGCAGGAACGGTTCTCCCTGGTCGTTGACGTAAGTGCGCATGGAGTGGTGGTGCATGGCGCTGTAGTCCCAGAACGTGCCTTCGGGGTAAGCCGAGTTCAAAGACACCGCTAAGGCGTATTCGCGATACGGACCCAGCAGGGTATGCAGGAACCAGATGCCTTTTGGGGTGTGAGTGGCGTGTACTACCCGGTTGGCGCGTACCTTGCCCTGTTCTGTATGCACCACGTGGGTCTTGCCTTCTTTTACATAAGTTACCTGGCTGTTCTCAAAAATCTGGCAATTGGGGCCGGCGATTTGCGCAGCCAATCCCTTTACGTACGCCATAGGGTTGAACTGAGCCTGGTTTTCCAGGCGCATGGCTGAGGAAACCGGATAAGGCATTGGCGTTCTGGATTCATCCAGGTAAGCGGGCAAGCCTACTCTTTGGGCGGTCTCCGTTTCGGCCTGGATGAAAGCGTTTTCTGCCTCGTTCTCGGTGAGCAGGTACCAGGGCACCCGTTTGAAATGGCAATCAATATTGAATTGTTGGGTAAGGCGTTCAATCAAGTCAACGGCGGTGGTTCTGGAGGCGGTTAAGGCCCGAACGGTCTCCTGGTCGTACTTTTTCTCCAGCACGTTCAGGTAAGAGCCCACGGGTGCATACAGGTTACCGGTGGAGTAACCGGTAGTGCTCTCGGCTACTTTCAGGGCTTCCAGCACCACTACCCGCTTTCCTTCGGAGGCCAGCAGATGCGCCGTGGTAATGCCGGTGATGCCGCCGCCAATGATAACCACATCCGCTTCTATTTCTCCCTCCAGCCTGGGATAATTACTTATTTGGGCATCTTGCCGCCAGATAGACGTTTTTTTCATAGTTTATAGCTTACTTTTAGATAATAAACTTTGCCTGTATTGCTGTTCTAACGCGGCATATGAAAAAAGGTAGGCATAATTGTACCTCTGTTCTACAATTGTGAGAACAGAACCGGTCTGCCTTCTTGATTTCACGCGTTTCTCCGGCAGCCCTTATTCCCAGCTACCATGCAGAATTACTTTACCTCCAAAATCATCCTGATCACCGGCGGCGCCCAAGGCATTGGCCGGGGACTGGCGCAGGCATTCGCACTGGAGAAAGCCCACGTGGTGATTACCGATATTGATTGGGAAGCAGGCGCTGATGCCATGGCGTGGCTGGGGAAACAGAACCTCACCATTGACTTTATGCCCTGCGACGTAAGCAAAAAGCAGCAGGTGCAGCAACTCATGAACAAGGTGCGGCAAGTGTACGGCCGCCTGGATGTGCTCATCAACAACGCCGGCATCGCGGCCCCGGTAAGAAGGTCTTTGGCCCAGTTGCCCGTGGAGGAGTTTGACGAGGTGCTTTCCGTGAATTTGCGGGGTCCGTTCCTGTGCGCCAAATACGCCATGCCGCTGCTGGAGAAAGGCATTAACCCCACCATCCTGAACATCACTTCCACCCGCGCCTTTATGTCTGAGCCCGATACCTTTGGGTATACCGCGGCAAAAGGCGGACTGGAGTCGCTTACCCATTCCTTGGCCATCAGCCTGGCACCCCAGCGCATCAGGGTCAACGCCATTAGCCCGGGCTGGATTGAGACCGGACCCTGGCAGAAAGACGGCAAAAAAGTAGAGCCGCACCACAGCAAAGAAGACAAAGAGCAGCACCCCGTAGGCCGGGTAGGCACCCCCGAGGACATCGCCGAAGCGGCCCTCTTTCTCTGTTCAGACAAAGCCGGTTTTATCACGGGCCAGAGCCTGACCATTGATGGTGGCATGACCGTGAAAATGATTTACCACGAATAGCGGTTAGAGGCTGTTTTACTAAAATCTACCCCTAAATACCGGACACTTATACGGATTGCCGCAGGTCTAAAATCAAGGTCAGGACAAACCTTTGAGGCTAGGTTAACGGTAAACAGAGAGAAACCAAGGAAGAATACCTATGTCCATGCTCCCCGAAAATCCACTCCTGCTGTACGTCACTGATCCTATGTGCGCCTGGTGTTACGGGTTCACGCCAGTGATCAGAAGATTAAGGGCCCTTTGGTTTGGCCGGCTCTCGGTGCAGGTGATGGTAGGAGGGCTCCATCCGTACGTCCAGGATCCGTTGACCTCGGCGGAGAAAGACAAACTGGCCGTGAGCTGGCACCGGGCCCAGGGGAAATCAAACCTGCCCTTTGACTACAGCTTCTTCCTGCAGAAAGAGGCCGTTTATGATACTGAACCCGCTTGCCGCGCCCTCTTAACTGTGCGTCACCTGAGGCCCGGGCTCACCCTGGAAGTCCTCCGCGCCCTTCACTCGGCCTTCTACGCCGATGGCTGGGACATCACTGATACCCAGGTGCTAGTAGAAGTGCTGCGTCCGTTCGGGATACCGGAGAACCTGTTCCTGGCCGTCTTCGAGACCGATGAAATCTACCAGCAAACCCAGGACGAGTTTAAAATGGTAGAGGAAATGGGCGTCAGTACCCTGCCCAGCGTTTACCTGGAGCACCCCATGGGCCCCCGCCTCATCTCCCGCGGCTTCTGCGAACTCCCCGAACTGGAAGAACGACTGTTACAAGCCATGCAGATTCCTTATTAGGGAGTTTTTGGAGATTTGTAATTTTAAAGATGTGGAGATTAGGAAATATGATAATTTGGAAAGGGAAGGTTCTTTGCTGCCCTTGTAGGTGTTAAGAGGACTTCTCAGTTCAATGCCGTTGTTGGTTTTATCACCAACAGCTCCATTTCCCACCATAGTATTCTTACCGCATTCACCTGTTTTATTCAATACCCGTTTATAGCTAATTTTCTGTAAAAGGCACTAGAAACGCTGTTGTGGTTGTTGGTGATAACACCAACAACGGCATCTGAGGTGGGCTTTGAGGGTGTTTCAAATGGCACACTCAGTGGGTGGCACACTAAGTTGGCTTTGAGCCCAAAATTCCTAAAGCGGGGCTCAAACGAGTAACCTGAATCTACCCTTTCCAAATTATCATATTTCCAAATTTCCCAATCCTCACATCTCCAAATCTTCAAATCTTCAAATCTTCAAATCCTCATTCCTTCATTCCCCCAATTCCCTCATAGTGCCGCAGGAACAACTCCTCCAGTCTTTTTGCCTCAGGGAGGTTGGCGGTTTGGGCGGCCCGAGCTAGGTTCTGTAGACCAAACAAATTCAGCTGCCTTTCCCGGTCAAAGTAGGGTAGTTGGGTTCGATAGTAATTCAGTTGGGCATCAAAGCGGTTGAAAAGCAGTTTGGTGAGCGCCTGGGCTTCTTTGGTGAGGCCAGCCTGGGCTAAGGGCAGCACCAAATTCGCGCTTTCAAAGTTGTGCGGGGCTCCTGCATCCGGCATCAGGGTTAAGCAGGCCTGCAACACCTTTCTAGCTTGTGATATGTCTCCGGCCTGCAGGTGGGCCGTGGCCAGTTCTGCAAAGTTATGACGGTACAAGGGCACGATCTGCGTCGTGAAATTCTCTTCATATGGCTGGTCTGGATTGGTGAGGCCGGTGTAGCGGAACTTTTCCAGTAAACTCTGCTGGGTCCGCTGGCGGTCTACGTAGGCCTCTGCCTGGGCATCTGGGTTGCGGGCCGGCACCAGGCGCAGGGCCTGACCTTCCAACTGGAGAAACGGTTGTAAACCAAGTTCCGAGGACTCACCCCCGGTGCTGGAGAAGTAGATAGGTCGTTGCCAGTTGTTGGTGGCGATCACGTCCAGCATGAACAGGTGCTTTTTCTCCAGGGCCGAGGTTTGCAATTCCCATGACATGGTAGAAGCTACTTGGCTGACGCGCTCCGGGGAGATGGTGCCGTTTTGCAGGACCGCATTTCTGTCTACGGTTAATTGCAGTCGTTTGGTGGGCAAGGCGCTCAAGGTGCGGCCGTCCTGTGTCTGAACCTGTAGCGCGGGGTGGTTCTGTTTGAGCAGTTGGAGGTACTGGTTCAGGTCCATGCCGCTGTCCTGCACGCTGGGGTTGGGCACGTAAGGCAGGTAGTTATTCGTGCTGAAGGTGTACTGAGTTAGCGGCAAGGTGCCGGGCAGCGGGGCGGAGGCATTTACTTGACGACGGGCCTGTTCAATATACCAATCAGTGTTTAGGTAGGTCATGACTAGCACGCGCACATCGGTTCTGTAGCCTTCAACTTCCTGGGCGTACCACAGCGGGAAAGTGTCATTGTCGCCGTTGGTGAACAGGATGGCGTTGGGGGCCACGGAGCTCAGCAGGTTCTTGGCCGAGTCTAGGGCGTGGTACCGGTCTGAGCGGTCGTGGTCATCCCAGCCCTGGGCCAGCAGCACCAAGGGAGCAGACAACGCGAGAACGGTGGCCATAATTGCAACTGGGAGCTCGGCTTTTACCAGGCGGCGCAGGAAGTCACCTAAGGCCAGTACGCCCAGGCCCAGCCAGATACTGAAAGCGTAGTAAGAACCGGCGAAGGTGTAGTCGCGCTCGCGGGGTTCTACCGGTGGTTGGTTCAGGTACACCACAATGGCCACGCCCGTGAAAAGGAACAGCAGCAGGACTGTCCAGCCATCCTTGTTTTGGCGCCGGAATTGGAAAATCAGCCCTAAAACACCCAGGAGCAGCGGCAGCATGTAGAACTGGTTGCGGGCTTTGCTCTGGGCGATAGGCGAGGGCGCCTCGGATTTCTTTTCCCAGGGCCACAGCACGCCGGCGCCCTGCACCTCGCTCTCCCGTCCCACAAAGTTCCACCCGAAGTACCGCCAGTACATGTGGTTCAACTGGTAGTTCCACAGGAAACCCAGGTTCTGCCCGAAGCTTGGTTTCTGGCCCTGTTGCACGTTTTCCCAGTACTGGTAGGCCCGCAGGTGCAGCGGCGTATCTGAGTAAAGGCGCGGGAGCAGGGTTTTGTCTTTATCGGCGTAGGCCACCTCATATTTGTAATCCACTACCGCATATTTGCCGTTTTGGGGCGCGTAAATGGGACTGCCTTTCTCAAAGCTCTGGGCCTCGGCGTTGAACTGCGGACCGTACAGCAACGGCCGGCTACCGTACTGCTCACGCTTGAGGTAACTCACAAAGAAAAGCAGGTTCTCGGGGTTATTCTCGTCAATGGGCGGGTTGTAGCCACTCCGGATGGGCACCATGAGGTAAGACGAGTAACCCACCAGCACCAACACTAAAGCCACCAGCGCGTGGTGCCACAGCACCCGGTCCGTTTTCCTGGCCCAGCGGAGTCCGTACCAGATGGCCGTCGTGAGTCCCAGCAAAAAGATAACGGCCCCCGCGCCGTACGGCAACCCGATGCTGTTCACGAAGAACACTTCCATGGCTCCGGCCACCGAGGGCAGGCCCGTAATCACGCCTTCCATCACCACCAGCACCAATGCCACACCCATCATCAACGCAAGCAAAACGCCCCACTTGGTAGGCTTGTACTTCTGGAAATACACCAGCAGCGCGATAGCCGGCAAAGCCACCAGGTTGAGCAAATGCACCCCAATGGAAAGCCCCACCAGGTAAGCCAGAAACAAAAGCCAGCGACCGGCCTCCGGGGAGTTGGCCTCGGCCTGCCACTTGAGAGCTGCCCACACCACAATAGCCGTGAAGAACGAGGACATGCCGTAGACCTCGGCCTCCACGGCGCTGAACCAGAAAGAATCGGTGAATGCAAAGGCCAGGGCGCCTACGGCACCGCTACCCAGTAGCAGCACTCGTTGGGCGGGGGAGGGGCCATCAGGTGATAAAGGCAACAGCCGTTGGGCCAGCAGCGAAATGCTCCAGAACAGGAACAGCACCGTGGCCGCGCTGCTCACCGCCGAGAGAAAGTTCATCCACCAGGCCACCTGCGTCACCTCCCCGAAGCTCAACAGCGTAAACAGCCTTCCGATAAGCAGAAACAGCGGCGCCCCTGGCGGATGCGGTACCTGCAACTTGTAGGCCGCCGCAATGAACTCGCCGGTATCCCAGAAACTGGTGGTAGGCTCCAGCGTCCGCACGTACACTCCTAAGGCCACCAAGGCAGAAACCCAACCCAACACCGTATTCCACCTCCGGAAAGTGCGCCAAGCGGGGGAGACTTCCACAACCGTTTTATGGCTGTTTTCCCGGAAGATGCCCCAAATCGGGAGCACCAAACCTAATACCACCAGCAGCGGTCCCAGCGTGAGCCCCTGGAAGCCGTAGCCCTGCGGGGCAGAATCAGTGGCCATAAGCAGAAAGCCGATTGCTATAGTTCCCATGCCTGCCAGCAACGGGATGAACTGCCGTTTAGTGAACAGAATAGGCGCTTGCACGATTGACTGAACAGGTGCTTTGATGGTGGTACTCATAATTGGTTCTTTATGGTTTGTCTCTTTGCAGGTTCCTTAAATCTTCTCTCTTTGCAGGTGCCTCAAATCTTCTCTTTACAGGTGCCATAAATCTTACCTGGTTCAAGTTTTCAACTTGGACCCATAATGGGCTGAAGTTTGCAACTTCAGTGAGGCGATAGCCTCAAATGACACATTTGCGATCCTTAAACACATTCAGCTACTGTTAGCATGAATCAGTGTTATTTCATCTAAGGCAAAGCAGAATTATTTTATCCTAGGTTTATTTATTGCAGCAGTATTTCAGTCTTTGAATGCTCCTTTTGAGGCTTTTGCCTCACTGAAGTTGAAAACTTCAGTTCATAGTAGGTCCAAGTTAAAAACTTGAACCAGAGAAAATTTAGAATGAAACCGACTTCTCATCCTGGACCTTCAAAGGGGACGGAATGCACCACTTTTGCCCCTTGAAAACTCTCTTCTTCCGTCGTGAATTCTTCTCTTTTTACTCATGTATTTACTCCTCTGCAAACATACCGGCTACCGAAATGCACCCAGGTTAATGGTTTGTAAAAAGATGTTAATGAGATGTTAATGCGGTTGAAGAGCGCCGGAAATTCTGTACTTTAGAGCCATGAGCCGAGTGAAAATCCAAATAATTCTGGTGCTGGCCTGCGTGGCGCTGGTGGCCTTGTTATCGGTGCAGTTGGTGTGGCTGAACAAAGCCTACAGTGCCCAGGAACGGGCTTTCAACCACAGCGTGCAGGTGGCGCTCACCAGTGTATCTGATCAGTTGCTGGCCCAGAGCGGCAAAGAAGTGACCTCGGCGAAGCCGGTGCAGCAGGTAGCCTCCAACTTCTTTCTGGCGGAACTGAACGCGCCCGTGGATCCGGCCCAGGCCAGTAAGATCCTGCGGCAGGAACTGGCCAAACGGAAGTTGCAGGAGCGCTATGAGTTTGGTTTTTATAACAGCCTGGATGACACGCTCATGTTTGGGCAGTATGTGCCGGCCTCCCAGCGGGTGAGCAATACGGCTCCAGAACCGGTGGTTCGGCATGAGCAGGCAGGGGCAACGCCTTTGTACAACCTGGCGGTGGTGTTTCCGGGCAAAACCTCGTTTATTCTGCGGGAAATGGAATTCTGGTGGTACTCCACAGGCGCACTGCTGCTGGTAGTGCTGTTCTTCGCCTATACCATGGTGCAGATCCTGCGCGAGAAACGCCTCTCAGAGCTCAAAACTGATTTTATCAACAACCTCACCCACGAGCTTCAAACCCCTATTACCAACATCGGGTTGGCCAGCGAGGTCCTGCGCAAACGTTCCGAGACCTTGTCCCCGGACCGGCTCACCCGCTACCATGACCTGATCCACTCCGAGAACGAGCGCCTGCGTGCCCAGGTAGAGCGGGTGCTGCAGATGGCCACCATGGAAAGCCGCGAACTGGCCCTGAAAAAAGAGACCGTGGATTTGCACGCGCTGCTGCAGCAGACTGGCGAGAACCTGGCCCCGAGGCTGCAGCAACGTTCCGGATATCTTCGGCTTGATCTCCAGGCCACCAATGCCCTGGTTCACGCCGATAGTCTGCACGTAGCCAATGCTTTCTATAGCCTCCTGGACAACGCGGAGAAGTACTCCAATCAGGCGCCGGAGATTGAGGTGAGCACCCGCGACACCGAGCAGGGCATCTTGATCAGCATCTGTGACCGCGGCATTGGCATAAAGCAGGAGTTCCAGAAATTTCTGTTTGATAAGTTCTACCGCGTGCCCAACGGCAACGTGCACAACGTGAAAGGCTTCGGGTTGGGGCTGAGTTATGTTAAAGCCATCATGGAGGCGCACCAGGGACAAGTCACCGTGGAGAGCACAGAGCAGCAGGGCACCTGTTTCCGGTTGGTGCTGCCCGTGAACTAAGAATGGTGTTTTGAGGCCTTTTTGGTAAAAACAGGCGGTTTTCGCAGGACCTCCAGCAACTTGTCTGAGACTTTGCTTACTTCTTTAGGCGAGTGCTGGGGAAAATAGTCTATGGCGCAGATGGATTTCTGAAGATCCAGCCGCCGGGCGAAATGGAAGGCCAGCACATGGTCCTGCTCGGTGCAGTAGAACTCCAGCGGTTGGTTTCCGGTGGCCACACCCAGGCGCTCCAGCCGTTCGCACATCAGGGTCTGGACCTCTGTAAGGTAACCGCCCGTAACTACTTTCACTTTCAGCATCAGCGGCTCCAGGTCTGTCAGCAGGGTGTTCAGTGCTATCTCCTTCATAATCCTGTGATTAAGAAAGTAATTTACACTTTCCCTGTGAGGAGAATGTGAAGACAATGTTATGCTTGCGGCGCTAATGTTAACTTATTGTTACCAAAAACTGAATCGAAGACCCTCCACTGAAGAAGCAAACCAGTTTATTTGAAGGTTAAAAAGAAAATATTGTGTTTTAATTGAAAATATTAATTAATACCTTGACTATCAGGTGGGAAGTAAAGAGGCGGATTAGTTTAGCTTAATAGAAAGGGATATGAAAAAGAGCCTGAAAAAGTTTAGCTGGGTAGTGCTGGCTTTATTTGTCTTTAGCGGTTGCGATTTCTCCGATGATGAAGATCCGAAACCCCAGGATGGTGATTACTTCGTGTCGGCTACCTCGCTGGGCGTAGTTCCCAAGGTAGCGCTGCAGGCTTATGCCGTGACAGCGGGGTACGGGAATTTTGTTTCATTCATTGACTATGACATTGAGTTCTTCAGGTTCATTTACAATACCACCTACAAAGGATCCAGGATCCAGGCCTCGGGCTTACTGTGCGTTCCGCAGAACACGCCTGGTGCCCCGGCGCTGGTGAGTGCCCAGCACGGCACCATTTTCCGGGATAACGATGCCCCTTCCAGTTTTCCCCAGAGTTTCACCGGTTTTGAGCTCTTTGCGGCGGTGGGCTACGTCACCGTGATCCCCGATTTTATTGGCTACGGCACCTCCAAAGACCTGGTCCACCCTTATTACGATGAGGAACATTCTGCCGCCGCGGTGGTGGACATGCTGCGGGCCGCGGAGTTTTACCTGGACCGCGAACAGATCGCCACGAATGACAACCTGTTTCTGGTGGGATATTCTGAGGGAGGCTATGTGACGCTGGCCGCCCAGAAAGAGATAGAATCCAACCCCGACCTGGATCTGGACCTGACTGCCGTGGCGGCCGGCGCCGGGGGCTATGACCTCAATACCATGCTCTCCACTATTGCCACCGTGCAAAACTACGCAGCCCCTTCCTTCCTGGCCCAGATCCTGAATGGCTACAACGTGACCTATGGCTGGAACCGCCCGTTCTCAGATTTCTTCCAGCAGCCGTACGCCGACCGGCTTCCGGGTTTATTGGACGGCACCAAAAGCCGGGAAGACATAGATGCGCAGCTCACCACTTCCACCACGGCGCTTTTTAACCCTACTTTCTACGCGAACCTGAGCAATCCATCGGGGGAGACCACCCTGAAACAGGCCCTTGCCAACAACAGCCTCCTGGACTGGAAACCCACCACGCCCACCCGCCTGTACCACGGCACCGACGATGAGGCGGTTTTCTACCAGACCACCGTAACCACCTATAACCAGTTTGTGGCGGCCGGGGCTACCAATGTCACTTTTACTCCCATCCAGGGCGGTACCCACCGCACCAGCATTGAACCCATGATGCTGGATGTGCTGCAATGGTTTGAGTCTTTGAACCAGTAATGAAACCAAAAACCAATGTGGGCCTAGGCAAGGAGTAAGATTCGCGTTTTTCAGGGCTTTTCCTGAAATTAGCCCCCAAACGCCTCAACCTCTGCCCATGCCCGCGCTCCTGAAAGACGTCTATTCGCCCCAGTTCTATGACCAGTTCGGTCAGGTGTTGAAAACTATCTTGCCTCAGTTTGATCAGGAGCAGTTCAGGCAGTTGATTTTCGCGGAGGGTTGGGAAGCGAAAGAACTGAAGGAGCGCATGCGGCACACCGCCCGCACGCTGCACCATTTTCTGCCCTCTAATTTTCCCGAGGCGGTAGGGGTGATTCTGCAAACCATCCAACGGCTACGCGATAGTCAGTTTCCTGTGCAGCACGTGGAATTCATGTTCTTCCCAGATTATGTGGAACTGTACGGCCTGGAGGACCTGGAAACTTCCGTCTGGGCCATGGAGCAGATCACGCAGTTCATTAGCTGTGAGTTCGCAGTTCGTCCGTTCCTTCTGAAATATCCCGAGCGTATGATGGCGCAGATGCTAGCCTGGTCCACGCACGATCACCACGCGGTCAGGCGGTTTTCCTCCGAAGGTTGTCGTCCCCGGTTGCCTTGGGCCATGGCGCTGCCCTTCCTCAAACGCGATCCGTCGCCCATTTTGCCCATCCTGGAGAACCTCAAAGCAGATGCTTCTGAGTTCGTGCGCCGGAGCGTGGCCAATAACCTCAACGACATTTCCAAGGATAACCCCGAGCTGGTGCTGGAACTGCTGGCCCAATGGAAAGGCCAAACCAAAGAATCCGATTGGGTAGTGAAACACGGCTGCCGCACGTTGCTCAAGCAAGGCCATACCGAGGTGCTCCAGTATTTCGGGTTTAACGGAGCGGCCCATCTGGAGGTCTCCGGCTTCAAAGTGTTAACCCCCCAGGTGGCGCTGGGGCAGGATCTGCTTTTCGCCTTTTCCCTGAAAAACACCTCTGAAACGCCCCAGAAAGTACGACTGGAATACGGCGTGTATTATAAAAAAGCAAAAAACTCCCTGGCCCGGAAGGTGTTCAAGATCAGCGAGCGCGAATTTGCCCCAATTGAGGAAACCACCGTTACCCGCAGGCAGAGCTTCAGGTTCATCACCACGCGCAGGTACTATCCGGGAGAGCACCGCGTGTCGGTGATCGTGAATGGTCAGGAAAAGGTTATCGCTGACTTTCTAGTAGTCAACTGAGTTATGGCGCACATCCTGATCGTGGAGGACGACCCTAGTTTGGGTTTCCTGTTGCAAGACAGCCTGGAGACGGCGGGGTACCAGGTCACCCTCTGCCCGGACGGTGAAGCCGGATTATCGGCGCTGGCCCAGGAGACCTTTGACCTTTGCGTACTGGACGTGATGTTGCCCAAGCGCGATGGATTCTCAGTGGCGGAGGAAATCAGGCAGCGCAACCTGCCGGTACCGTTCATGTTCCTGACCGCCAAAGCCCTCAAGGCCGATCGTCTGCAAGGCTTTGAGCTGGGTGCCGACGATTACCTGACCAAGCCCTTCGGACTGGAGGAATTGGTGTACCGCGTGAAAGCCATTCTGCGTCGCACGGCTCCTAAAACTACGCCACCTGACCAGGCAAAACTTGCCGCCACAGACGTCATCTCTTTTGGTACTTCTTCATTGGAGTTCAAGAACCTGTTGCTGCACGTGGGCGGCCAAACCCACACCCTCACCGATAGGGAAGCCGAACTGCTCCGCCTTTTCGCCCAGCACCCGCACCAGCTATTACGCCGCGAGGAGATCCTGCAGCGCCTCTGGCAAGACGACGGTTACTTTGTGGGCCGCAGCCTGGATGTGTTCATTTCGCGTCTCCGTAAATACCTGCAGCCAGACTCTTCGGTGAAAATCACTACCGTGCATGGCCGGGGCTATAAGTTGGAGGTGGCGGAATAAGCTGCGTTTTACGCCTGATTTCATCAAACTACCCTTAAAACTAGAAACCGCAAGAGCCGCTACCAGGCAGCCCTTGCGGTCTTTAGTTTGGGTTGCTGGCTTAGAGGCCCACCTCCAGGGTGAGGGAGAAGGTGCGGGCTCTTGGGTAATGCACCGTGCCGTTTCCGTAGGCCACCTCAGGGTCCTGGCCGGAGTAGCCGGTGATGACAAAAGCATTTTGCACGGTGGCAATGAGATTGAGCCGGGCCTTGTCCTGCAGGATTTTCCCGAAATCATAGCCTGCGCTGAGGTACTCCATCCGGAGGAAAGAGGCGTTCTCCACGTAATAGTCTGAGAAAGGCTGCGGGAGGTTGAAGTTGGTTTCCAGCACGCTGGAAGACTGGTTCTGGAGCCAGGCCGAACTTCTGAAGCTGTTGTAATAACCGGTTTCTGCCGCATGGCGGTTGTAGGCATACGCTCCCAATTGTGCCCTGGCCATGAAGCCCAGACTCCACCGTTTGTACGTGCCCTGCGAGGTGAAGCCTAACAAGCTTTTGGGTCTTGCGCTATGGTAGATTCTCTGGTCTTCCGGTCCGAAGGTGCCGTTGTTGTTTACGTCCTCGTACTGCCCTTCCAGCGGCGAACCGTTGTTGTATTTCTGCACGTAAACCGAGTAGGCATCCAGTTCATGCCCGGGTGCGTTGACGGACCGGGGATTGGTAAAAGCCAGCAGAAAGGTTCTGGCCCCGTAAGCCCCCATGGGTCCGGAGACCAGTTTATTAGATGTATAAGAGGCATTCAAAGCCACTACCCATTTGGTGTTGTCTGAGTCTAGTGCCAGGTATCGGAGAGATACTTCGCCGCCTTTGGTCTGCACCTCGCCGCCATTGGCCATGACGTAGGAAAAGCCGTTGTTGGTGTTCGGGAGGGCTCTGTAGGTTAGCAGATCATCGGTTTTCTTTAAAAACAAATCAAGGCTGGCGTTGAAACGGGTACCCCAAAGCCCAACATCTGCCCCCAGGTTAAAGGAAGTGGTTTTCTCCCAGGTTAAATCTGGATTGGGAAAAGCGCTGGAGGTGGTGCCGCTATTGAAAGGGTTGAAGGCGGGAAACAAAGGGGTGTTGCCCTGCACGCCGTAGCTGGCCCTTACTTTCAGGTAGGAGAGAAGGTCCTGGTCTTTGAGAAACGCTTCCTCAGAAAGAAGCCAGGCAAGGCCTACCGCTTTGGAGGTGAAATCTCTGTTTTGCTCGGCAAAATACGGGCTTTGGTCCTGGCGAGCCGAGGCGGTCAGGAAGTAACGTCCTTTGAACCCATACTGCAAGCTCCCGAAGAATGCTTTTTTAGTAGTGTTTGTCTCATAGCTGTAACCAGACCTTAGATTGCCCTCCGGCTCAGAAACAGAATTCAGGAAGAATTTATTTAGGGTTTTCTGGGCCGAATAGCCGGCCGTAAAGTCTAACTGGCTTTTAAGCTTCTCCAGCGGCGCAGCGTAGGTAAGGTAATACTCCTGAAGCCGGTTCTTACGGGTGTGGCCAAACTGGGCTACGGTTAAAAGGTAATCAGTTGGAGTGGCTGAAATGTTGTTGTTGTCCCTGCCATTGGCGTTGTGATGGTCATAGCCCAGGTTGATATGGGCGGTAAGGGCCGGCAGAAAATGAAAGCGGTACGCCAGGTGCGCGTTGCCAAACTTTCTTTCTGATTCCTGGCCTGAGGTGGAGCGCTCCAGAAGGCCCAGCGGGTTCAAGGGGGCAAATGCCTCGGGCTTGCCTTCCGCATCACGCCATTCAAAGTAATCTCCGTTGGAGGCATACACCGGCTGCGTAGGGTTGAAGTTCACCGCGGCATTTATCAGCCGTTGGTTTGGTGACCGGGTCTCGCCCTTAGTGCCTTTAAGGCTGATATCCAGCTTCAGGTGGTCCTCAAAAAAAGAGGGGTTCAGGGTAAGGGCTGCGGATTTGCGTTTAAAATAGCTGTTGGTGAGAATGCCGTTCTGGTGCAGGTAACCCACCCCCACCCGGTAGGGAAGGAAACCCACGGTACCACCCAGGCTCAAATTCTGGTCATGGCTGACGGCGTTTTCATACACCTCCTCCTGCCAATCTGTGCTGGCCTGTCCCAGCCTGGCTTTTTGTTCCTGGTTGCCTCGTTGCGTAACCACCTGCCTGAATTCATCACCGGAAAGCACCTCCACTTTTCTGGGCAGGGTAGAAAGGGCTATCTGTGACCGGAAATCCACCTGGAGCTTCTTGTTTTCTGCCCCGCGTTTGGAGGTTAAAAGCAGCACCCCGTTCACTCCGCGGGAGCCATACATACCGGTAGCAGCGGCGTCTTTCAGCAAGGTAATAGAGGCAAGATCTTGCGGATTGAGGAGCGCCAGCGCGGACACCAGTTCTTCCTCTGCCTCGCTCTCCAGAATAACGTCGTCCAGAACAACCAAAGGAGCACTTCTGCCCGCCAGGGTAGCATTTCTGAGCTGCTGCACCAGGAAACCTGCGCCGGGTGCCCCTGTTAAACCCATAACCTGTAAACCCGCTATTTGCCCGGAGATAAGCTGCTCTGGTGAAACCACCAGGCCCTGATTGAACTGCTTGGCGGTAACGGTCTGCAAGGCACCGGTGGTTTGTTGCCTTTTCTTTAAACCATAGCCCACCTGCACCGAGTCTGAGGGGGCCTGCAAGGGTTCTTGCCTGGCCAAAGAAGCCTGCGGAACACAAAAGGCAGCAAGCGTGAAGGCTGCCGAGGGAAAGAATATGCTTTTGCGAAAACGATTGAAGTAGACGTTTGGCATAGGGTGGTGGATTCAAGAATTTGCAAAGCAAAATACGCTTTTGTCCTTAAACTTTTATGCCACCAGATGCAGAACAGTTTATGCCCTGTTTTTCTGGGAAAAGCCCCAAGGCGCGGCTATCTGGTTTCTTTCTTCTTTTCTTTGCGCTGCTCTTTGGCTTCTTTCTTTTCTTCTTTCTCGTCTTTCTTCTCGGCCTTTTTGGTTTCCTTTATTTTCTTGAGCTGCTGCACCACGTTGATCTTACCGGTCTTCACGGCATCCATGTGAATAGTGCCCACCACGTCGCTTTTGGGCTCCAGCACCATGTAGGTTTTCATGTTGTAGTTCCAAACGTGGTCGCCCAAAAGGGTCTTGAAGGTGGTCTTCAGGGGTTTCTTCACGTCAGACACGGCCTGAATTTGGATGGGGGTCACGCTTTGGGCCTTCACCAGGTAGTCTTTCACCGTGCCGCCCACGGAGCTCATCTTGTCTGGGAAGTTCAGTGTCATCTTCATATCCCGGATGTAGAAATCAAACTCATTGGGGTTGTCCAGGCTCATGGTCATGACCATCTCCATCTCGTCCAGCCCGAAATCGGTGATCTTGAGGTTGGTGACCTCGGCGCCGGGCACCGCCGGAATCACCATGTCCAGGGATTCGTCTATGTCAAACTTGCGCCGGCCCAGCAGCGGGATATCGGTGAAAGCCTGAATGTAAGCCCTTACTTTTTCGCCCTCCCTTACCTGGCGCCGCACCAGTTCCCTGGTTTTGTTGTGGTCCATGGTCATCGGGAATTTGATGGTCTGCTTTTTCTGTTTGGCATCGCGCTCAAAACTCTTCTGTCCCTGCGCCACGCTTTTGTTGTACAGTTTGAATTTATAGGAAATACTGTCCACGAAGCTGGATACCAGCGAAGGCTCCACATCCATGAGCACGTTCATGGTGGCGGTTTTCTCCCCAATTTTGGTATCGGTGATCCGGATGTTGTCAATCTTAGGCGCGAGAAAGGAAATGAGCTTTTTGGTAGGCGTGGTGGCGATGACAACCCCAGCGGCCACTACCAGGGCCAGAAGTATCAGGAAAGCGATTGTGAATCCTTTTTTCATATCATGCTAATTATCAGGGGCTATTATCCAGGGTGTGGGCGTATTGGCTACGCTTCTATAGGGGGATAGTTGGATATAACCTGATAATTAGGTGTTTATTCGGGCCGCAGAGGTTTTACCCGATGGTAGGGTTTTTCGGTCATGAAAATCTGAAATCTTACCCAAAAGAGAAAAGCCGTTTAAGGGCTGATTTCTTTTAAACAACCCTTAAACGGCGCTGCAATTCTCTGGCCAGGAAGAGGCCCGGGCGCGTTCGGCAATTGAGAGGAGAATCACGAAACCATTTTCTGGAGCTGGTGGAGGCGGAGCCGTTCTACGTGCTTTGCTTTGATAGTGGTGTTGTTCACCACGGCGGCACTGGAAACCAGCAACACTAGTTTTATGACTTCCAGCCCTATGTACAGGTAATGCAGGTTACTTCCCGGTGCTGTGTTTCCGGCAATAACGGCCAGCGTCCGTACGTCCAGGGTAGGCAGCAGCCAGAACGTCTGCAGCAAGAGAATACTGGTCAAAGAGCCAAGCAGAGTCCATTCTTTTCTAGTGCCATGGTTGAAAAGCAGGCCCAGCAGCGCCACGGTGCAGAGCGCGATCTCCACCTTGTTCAGCACGCCAAATACCAGCCGCCCAATGCCCAGGCCTAGTGCCAGGGTAATGCCAGGCGCGGTGAATTTCACAGGGGCTTCAATAAAGGAGATGCCAATGACCATCCCGGCCCAGAGGAGCAAGGCGGCAATCGTGACGAAGTTTAGGGTATGGGAGCGCATGGTGTTGAGTAATTCTGAGGCCTGAATATAATTAGCTTCAACCACGGAAAGAACGGGTTTTCTCCCTGTTTTCAGAAATTTGGGATGGAAATACCGTTGCCTTTGTTTTAACCCTAGTGTATTTGTTTTTACGCAAAATAAGCCCGCAGGAAAGACGAAAACTTTAAAGCAATTTCCTGGAAAGAAGCTTACCCCACCCTAAGTTCTTTCCTGAAGCTGAGATTAATTTGCCACAACAGCTTAAAATATCCGCTAAGCAGGCTGAGTCTGAGGAAGCGGCGTTCCGGCCTAGGTTTTGCCGCCGTTTTCATAGAATAGCCCCTAAACGGAATCTTACAAATTCACTGGTTCTCAAATTTCTAAAAGAGATCTGTCACCTAAGCTAACTCTGTAAAATAATGGAAGGGATGAATCAGGGAGAGAGCAGGGGATTGAAGAACAGGGAGATACGCAGGGGTGGGGAATTAGAGCATTCTGACCAGGATTCTCCGGAAAGGAATTTAGATGCTTCCTTTTAAAACCAACCTGGCCGGGCATTAACCAATCTGGCGTGGAGTGCGTAATAACAGCAATTCGGGTAAATTGTTTTAGTCCTATATAGCAATAGACTGAAAATATCGCCCAGTTTTCTCCCTTAACCTTAAATAACCTACGCATGCATAGCAGTGGCTATTTTATCTTTTACCTGTTTTGCGTTCTCCTGCTGGCCACCAGTTGCCAAGACTTTCCCAAAGACCCGGAGAAAACGCTGGAGCAGGTCAGCAACGGAACCCTCAAAGTGGGGTACTCAGAGAACCCGCCCTGGGTGGTGAAAGGCCCAGATGGCCCCACCGGCATTGAGGCAGATCTGGTGAAAGCCTTCGCTAAAAGTATCAACGCACAAGTAGAGTGGCAGAATGACTCTGAGCAGAACCTGCTGGAGGATCTGGAGAAAAATGAACTGCATTTAGTAATTGCCGGGCTCACAGATGACTCGCCCTGGAAAAGCAAAATCTCTTTTACCCGGCCGTTTGTAGAGGTGGAGAAAAAGAAACACGTCATGGCGGTGATCATGGGAGAGAATGCCTTCACCGTGAAACTGGAAAGCTTTCTGAACCAGCAGAAATCCGTCATCCAAAACCGGGTACAGCCATGAAACAGGTCAGCAGATTTGAATATCCAGAGGAACTGCAGCCGGTTTTCAAAAAAGCCAAAAAGCTGGAATGGATCACGGTAGGCTACCTGATCACTACCTCCATTGTGGTGTTCCTCACCATGGGCAACTCCCAGGCCATGAAAACCGCCTGGTTTGAGGATATCCTGAGCCTTACGCCCTCCATTTCATTCCTGATCGCCTCGCGGGTGTTCCACAAGAAACCGAACAAGAATTTTCCGTACGGGTACCACCGGGTGGTGAGTATTGCGTATCTGTGCAGCGCGCTGGCTTTGTTCTCAGTGGGGGGCTTTCTCATCTATGATTCGGTGCACACCTTGCTCAAGCAGGAGCACCCCACCATCGGGATCAAAGTCATTTTCGGGCACGAGATCTGGCTGGGCTATCTCATGATTGCGGCCATGCTCTACAGCACCATACCGGCCATGATCCTGGGCCGCATGAAGCTGCCCCTGGCCAAGCAACTCCACGAAAAGAACCTCTACACCGATGCCGACATGAACAAAGCCGACTGGATGACGGGGGCGGCGGCGATTCCGGGTATAATAGGTATTGGAATGGGCTGGTGGTGGGCCGATTCGGTGGCGGCGCTCCTCATCTCCCTGGACATCATCAAAGACGGCTACACCAACCTGAAGCAGGCTGTTTTCGATCTCATGGACCAAATCCCCAAGACCGTGGATGACCAGGAAACCGATCCTTTGCTCAACCAGATAGAGCATAAACTCAAAGGCCAGTCCTGGATTAAGGAACACGCGTTCAGGATGCGCGAGGAAGGCCATATTTACTCTGGCGAGGCGTTTTTGGTGCCCCATGACCAAAACGGGCAGCTTACCCAGCAGATAGAGAAATTGCTCCAGGAAGTAAGGGACCTGGACTGGCGCATCCAGGAATTCACGATCATGCCCGTTCGGAAATTGCCGCAAAACGGAGCGGAGGAGAACTGATCCTCTTACACTGGATAGAAATTCGCCCACAAAAAAAGCCTTCCTGAACTTCAGGAAGGCTTTTTTTGTGGGCGAATTTCTATCCAGGTTAGTCAATCTTCTCGTCTACCTTTTTCACGCCTTTTTTGGTGGTGTTCTTCACGGCTTTGCCGGCTTTCTTAGCGCCTTTGGCCGTAGCCTTGGCGCCGCTTACCGCCAGGTTCTTGGTGCCTTTGCCCACTGACTTGGCGCCGTGGCCTACCTGGTTAACCCCGGTTTTTGCCCGCTCTTTGTTAGTGGTTTTCACCTGGGTGGTATCTTGTACCGGGTGGTCAGAGGCTTGGGCAGTATTCAGTTGCAGGCCGGCAGCCAGAAACAAAGCCGCTAAAAATGTTACCTTTTTCATATCCTTTAGAGTTAAGTTCTACATCAATTGCAGCCTTATAAAACGGATTGAAAACCGGATGGTTGCTCGGTCTTAATTCTTACGGCTTGCCATCCTGCCTGCAGAAAGCCAATTTAGGGCCGTTTTCCAATAACAAACAGAAAGCATGCAGCCCTTCTGGCCGATGCCCAGTTGTAACCTTTTCGTTTAGAAGGTGTTTTTGTTAAACTGGCGCTGAAACAGACTTTGCGGTAAAGGAACTATCAGGCAATCCTGGCGCCAGAACCATAATCAACTACAGAATGACCAACCACGATTTTATTACCCTGCAAGTAACCGATGGTACGCCCATGGAGGCTTACGTGGCGCTGCCCGAGGGAGCGGGCCCATTCCCGGCCATCATTGTTTTACAGGAGGCTTTCGGGGTGAATGGCCACATCAGAAGTATTGCGGATAGGCTTTGCGGGGAAGGGTACGCCGTCATCGCCCCTGATCTGTTTCACCGCACCGCCAGACGGGTGGAGATCAGCTACTCTGATTTCGCCTCGGCCATGCCGCACTACCAGGCCATCACCAAAGAAGGCCTGGCCGCCGATTTACAGGCTTCGTTTGACTGGCTCCAACAGCAACCTACTGTGCAGCCGGACAAGATTGGCAGCATTGGGTTTTGCCTGGGCGGACGGGTGTCTTTCATCGCCAATACGGTGCTGCCCCTGGCGGCGGCGGTGTCTTACTACGGCGGCGGGCTGGATACACTGGCGGGCGAGGCTAGTAAGCTGCATGGGCCGCACCTGTTTTTCTGGGGTGGTAGAGACGCCCACATTCCGCAGGAGAAGATTGACACCATCATCAACGCAGTGAAGGAAGCCGGCAAAGACTACATCAATACTGTGATCTCGTACGCAGACCATGGGTTCCACTGCGATGAACGCGCCAGTTACCACCCGCTGGCCGCCAAAGAAGCCTGGGCCACCACCCTTGCCTTTTTCGCCAATCGGCTGAAAGCCTGATATCCCCGGAGAAACCACTGTGAAATGGATTGGCGATGTACGCAGGCGTAAACCTTCAACTTGTAACCTTACCTTTACCCCATGGAGTTAAGACAAAGAATCATGAAATGGCTGTACCCGTTGATTATGCGGCTGTCCAAGTCAACCAAAAACGGGAAGATACTGGAGAACAGGCAGCAGGTGCCCGCAGCCCAGCCTTTCTATGGGTTGCAAGCCACGCTCAACAACGGCAGCGCGCTGGATTTCAGTCAGTTCAGAAACAAGAAGGTCTTGCTGGTGAACACGGCCTCCAACTGCGGGTACACCGGCCAGTACGAGGAATTGCAGCAGTTGCATGAAGAACAGAAAGATAATCTGGTCATTATCGGGTTCCCGGCCAATGATTTCAAGGAGCAGGAGAAAGACAATGATGCCGCCATCTCGCAGTTCTGTCAGGTGAACTTCGGGGTGACGTTTCCGCTGGCCAAGAAGAGCGTGGTGGTGAAGAATCCGGGGCAGAACCCGGTATATGACTGGCTGTCACACGCCCAGAAAAACGGCTGGAACGAGCACCAACCCGACTGGAATTTCAGCAAATACCTAATAGATGAGCAGGGCAACCTCACGCATTACTTCGGGCCGGCGGTGTCTCCGGTAGGCGAGGAGATCAAGGCCGCGCTCCGGCAGCAGCCAAAGAGCTAGATTGTAGCCTGGTTTATAGAAAACGCCCCCAAAACGCGAGAACATTGTGTATTAGGGGCGTTTTTCTTGAAAGTGCCTTATTGTGGGACTTCAGATCTGGTCGGTGTTGAATTTCTGGGCGGTTTCCTGCACTTGCTTCAGCACGTTGGTGAGCACGGGGCTGGTGTCTTCGCGGCGCCAGGTCACGTACAGGTTGGCTTTGTGCGGCAGGTTGATGAACCTTACATCGGGCGGCGCCCCGAAGGAATAAGAACTGGGCAAGATGGTGACGCCCAAACCACGGGCTACCAGGCTCAGAATCATGCCCCCGAAATCAGATTCAATGTACACGTTGGGCGTGAAGCCGTACTCCTTAAAAATCTGCCGCAGGCCTTTGACATACAAGGTCTGGTGGTGCAGGCCCGAGAGGATGAACTTCTCGTCTTTCACCTCCTGCAGCCCCTTGAAATTGTCCTGCCGCAACCGGTGGATCTGGGGCACCGCCAGGGCGAAATGCTCTGAATACAGGCTGATGGACTGCAGGGCGGGGTTCTCGGCGGGGTCTCTCCTGAAGGCCAGGTCCATCTGGTAATTGAGCAGCAGCTGTTCAAAGCTGATGTCGGTGGGCTCTACCAGTTCCACCTTCAGCTCGGGCAAGGTCTGCGCAATGCTGGAGATGAACTCGGGCAGGAAACCGTACGCCACTGATCCCGGGTACCCGATGGAGATAGACCCGTAGGCGCCCTCGTGAATCTTGCGGGCCTGCCGGTGCATGCGGTTGATCTCCTCCAGCAGGGGCAGCCACCGGTCGCGCAGGAAAACGCCGGCCTGGGTGAGCTTCACGTTCCGCTTGCTGCGCTCAAAAAGCTGCACGCCCAAATCCTCCTCCAGAGCCTTGATCTGCCGGCTCAGCGCCGACTGCGTGATGAACATTTTCTCGGCGGTATTCCAGAAATGGAGCTCCTGCGCCAGGGCCAGAAAATACTTTATTTGTTGCAGCTCCATGGCCCCTGATTTGGTTTATGCATTAGTCAACCCGATATTGGCATTTTTAGAACGGGGTGCCCGCCTTTCCTTTGCCTTAAAAACAAAGATAAGATGGTAACGCTCCCAAAATACATACAAGAAGCCATTGGTTGGACCGGGGCGCTTTTTTCCCTGTCGGCCTTTAGCCTCAATAGCCTCAACGTCATTGGCAGCCAGTCTGTGGAATATTTGTCCATGAACATGATTGGTTGCTTTTTCTTGATTATCTATGCGGTAAACAAGAACGCGCACGCCAGTTGGGTCTTGAACTCCATCTGGCTGCTCATGACGGCGGTGGCCCTGGTGAAAGCATATTTATCCTGATTTTGGGTAGGAGGCCAGAAAAGGAGATTCCTTTTTGCCTGCCTGAGAGGAGGGGACCCAGACCGCTTCTGTTTCCGCAGAAAGTGGTTTTAGATTTTTTTACGTAGATTAAGAGAATTTCTGACTCATTTTCATGGCCAGGGCATGAATCAGGAAATCAAAAAGGATGACTTACGAAGACTTAGTTGCAAGTGCCTGTAAATGGATTCTGACGGAGGGCAGTTGTGCCGCCGTTTTTAAAGAGTTTGCCGATGGAGAGGAAACCGGGCCGCGCCCGGATGTGATTGGGATTGGCTCTTTTGGCCGGAGTATTCTCCTGAAGGCCTACGTTTCAAGGGCAGATTTTGAAAAAGACGTGCAAAACAAAGCCTGGCAAACGCCCGGGCAAGAGATGGGCAGATACCGTTTCCTGTGTGTTCCCTTTAATGAAATACAGGAAACCGAGGTGCCGGCCAACTGGGGGCTCATCTATGTGAACGAAGCCAAACAGGCCACCTGCGTCCTGAATCCTTACAACCCCAATAACGGCGATTTCTGGCGCAACGGCTTTGAAGACCACCTGCTCTACGACCTCCTTACCCAGAATGACCAATTGTACGCCTCCTGCCGCCGGCTCCGCTACAAAGCGGTGATCCATTTTCAATAAGCAGTAGCTCCGCAAGCCTGGGCTGTCTTCCAAAGGAGATTAATTACCAGTTAATGGCGCCTTATGGGAATAAATAGGAACTAAACACACATTTAGAATAATTGAAAAAAGGACTTATTGCCGTAGGGTTATTAGCCACTCTGTCGCTACTCTTTGTATATGTTTTTAGGGCTAAAAGTCAGGATAATACCATAAACATAATTTCTGCAGAAGAGATAATATCAGCCCCATCATTAGACCCTTCAATAGTTGCGGTCTCTGATGAAGATGGAAACCTGGAGTATACCCGACAAGACACTGCAAGGGAGACCACAAAACAGGTAAACACTTCATTGAATGGGGTGGTATTCTACAAATTAGCACACGGCAAAAACAAAGGATACGTAAAGACAGAAGTTTTTAAGTATGATTACAGGAAGGAGAATTTTTATGTCACCTTCAGTAACGATACGGTATCTGCTTCAACACCATTTGTGGCATCTATAAATCTAAGTACAGTTGAAGGAGATAGTGCTTACGTAAGGATTAGTCATCCAGAAGAGTATAGTGTTGAAAAAGAGGAAGGCGAATTTGGGGTGAAGTTTGTATACAAGGCTAAATTGCCGCAACGTGGGGTTAATACTTTCGAGGGAAAAATAATCCTGCAAGAAAAGCCGTACCCAATTAGGTTCAATTACTATTTCAAATAGGAGTTGAGAACAAAGTAGTGCTAAAAACACCCATTAGGTAGCTTCGCCAGTGCTTACACTTACTTACCGGTATTTTAAGGTCCACGCTTCTAAAAAAGTCTTCCTATGGATACTAGTACAGCCTCCGGCATCAACGTGATCATCACCGGGGTAACCGGAATGGTAGGCGAAGGCGTGCTTTTTGAGTGCCTGCAGGAACCAGAGGTAGCGCAGGTGTTGGTGGTGAACAGGCGACCTTGCGGTGTAGTCCATCCCAAGCTGAAAGAGATCATCCACCAAAATTTTTTTGACCTTTCGCCCATTGAAAACCAGTTGGCCGGCTACCATGCATGTTTCTTCTGTTTGGGCGTATCATCTGTGGGAATGAAAGAAGCGGAGTACCGGCACCTTACCTATGACCTGACCCTGCATGCGGCGCAAACCCTGGCCCGGCAGAATCCCCAGATGGTTTTCTGCTACGTTTCAGGGGCGGGTACAGACAGCTCAGAAAAGGGAAGGTCCATGTGGGCCCGGGTCAAAGGAAAAACGGAGAACGACCTGCTAAAGCTGCCTTTCAAAAGCGTCTATAACTTCCGGCCTGCCTTTCTGGAGCCTACCCCGGGCATGAAAAACACTAGCAAATACTACAAATACATTGGCTGGCTGGCGCCGGCGGTAAGGGTCTTGGCACCCCATTACATTTCCACCCTCCGGGACCTGGGCAAAGCCATGATCTATGTAGCCACCAATGGCTACCAAAAACAAATCCTGGAGGTGATAGACATCAAGGTGCTGGCCAAAGCGTAAAAGGCCCGCTGACCGGCCGCATCTCCTCAAAAGTTTTCGCCTGTTTCTTCGCCTGGGCTGGGGTAATACTATCCAAATCTTTTACCTTTCATAAGCCGTAGTTGTCTTAACTTCCTTGATCTCCCTGAAAGATAAAATATAGGGCCGCAAGTTGTCCATCTGGCTGCGAAACACGTATAGCGGACATCTTCACCCGTTACCCCCTGGCGTTTGATACATGAATAACCAAACCTCCTCTGTTGCAGAGGGCACAGCCAAAGAACAAAGTCTGCCTTTTCGCCAGATTTTTGAGTCCCAGCCTGGGTTGCTTTTGATTCTTTCGCCTGACCTGCGGGTGCAGGCCGCCACAGACGTTTACCTGCGCGAAACGCTCACGGTAAGGGAAGAGATTATAGACAAGCATGTATTTGACGTTTTCCCGGATAACCCGGAGGTAACAGAGGCCTCATCTACCCAGAGCCTGAAAGCCTCCTTTGCGCAGGTGTTTGCGACGGGCAAGGCCCACAAAATGGACGTTTTCCGGTACGATATCCCAGACCCTGAGCACGAGGGCAAATTCCTGGAGCGCTACTGGCACACAGTCAACTCGGCGGTGCTGGATGACCAGGGCAACATCACCTGCATTATCCACGAGACCTTCAATGTAACAGAAAGGGAGAAGGCCAGGCTGCAACTAAAGGAAAGCCAGGAAAGGGAACAGCACGCCCTGGCCCACGCAGAGCTTCAGCGCACCCGGTTGGAGCGTCTGTTTGAGCAGGCACCCGCCGCACTGGCTATGCTGGAAGGCCCCGATCTTGTGTTCAAAGTATTCAATGAAAGCTACCAGCAGCTGTTTCCGGGCCGTAAACTCATGAACCTGCCTCTGTTTGAGGCCCTTCCCGAGCTGAAAGACCAACCCATTGAAGCCATTATCCGGCACGTGTATGACACCGGCGAGACGTTTGAAGGAAAGGAGGTGCTCATTCCGGTGGCGCGCTTCGCCGATAAGGAACCCGAAGATATTTACTGGGATTTCATTTACCAGGCGCTGTATGATGCCCAGGGAAAGATAAACGGCGTGCTGATCTTCGCGCTGGACATGACGGAGGTGGTTCTCTCAAGGCGGCAATTGGAGAAGAACGCAGAGGCCTTGCAGGCCCTGAACCAGGAACTGGAGGCCCGCGTAGAGCGGCGCACCAAAGCCCTGCAAATAGCCCAGTCAATAGCCGAGAAGCAGAAACAACGCCTGGAGCGCCTCTTCACCGATGCCCCGGCGGCCATCTGCATTCTGGAAGGGCCTGAGCTGGTGTTTGAACTGGTGAACCCCATCTATCAGCAACTGTTTCCCGGCCGAGAGCTTCTGGGCAAGTCCATTCTGGAGGCTTTGCCAGAGATTGAGCACAATGATGTATATCGGACCCTCCGCGAGGTGTATGAAACCGGCAAAACCCACGAGGAAGAGGGAATGCACATACCGCTGGCCCGACCCGGCGACGGCGTTCTGGAGGACAGGTACTTTAAATACATCCAGCAGGCGCGCTACAATGAGCACGGCCTCATAGACGGCATTCTGGTGCTGGCCTTTGAGGTGACTGAGCAGATTGAAGCCCGCCGGGCAGTGGAGGCCGGCGCCCGGCAACTGCAGCTCATCACAGATTCATTGCCGGTGCTCATTGGGTACCTTGACAAGGACCAGGTCTATCGCTTTACAAACAAGGCCTATGAAACCTGGTTCCCTAATAAACCGGGGGGCTTTCTGGGGCGCAGTGTTTTAGAGGTGATTGGCGAAAAAGCCTACCAAAACGTGAAAGGCTACATTGATAGAGCCCTGGCCGGTGAGCGGCTGGACTTTGAGGCCGAAATGCCTTACCGCAACGATTTCACGAAACACATCCAGACCAGTTACGTGCCGGATATCCGGGATGGGGTGGTCCAAGGTTTCTATACCCTGGTCACCGACGTCACCGAGCGGGTGGAAGCCCGCCGGGCGCTGGAGAAAAGCGAGCAGGAAGCCAAAGCCATCGCCGAGGAACTGGCCACCGCCAACGAAGACCTGCAGGCCACAAACCAGCAGCTGCTCCACACCAACTCAGACCTGGACAACTTCATCTACACGGCCTCCCATGACCTGCGGGCACCTATCTCCAACATTGAGATGCTTATGGGCGAGTTGCTGCTGGAATTGCCACCTGAAAGCCTGGAGCTGGAAGAGGTAGGCAACATTCTGGGCATGATGAAAGGGTCCATTGAACGCTTCAAGAAAACCATCAATAACCTCACCGAGATCACCCGGCTGCAGAAAGACCATATCACAGAGGCCAAAGTGGTGAACCTGGAGGACTTGGTGAAGGAAGTTATCCTGGACCTGGACCAGAATATCCAGAAAGCAGGGGCGCAGATCCAAACCTCGGTAATAAGCTGCACCCACGTTACTTTCTCAGAGAAGAACCTGCGCAGCATCATCTATAACCTGCTCTCCAACGCCATTAAATACCGCCACCCAGACCGCATTCCCCAGGTGATGGTAAGCTGCCATCTAACGGCTGAATACATGGTGCTTAAGGTGCAGGACAACGGCTTGGGCCTGGGACCTGCCCAGCAAAAGCAGCTGTTCTCCATGTTCCGCCGTTTCCATGACCACGTGGAAGGCTCTGGTGTGGGGCTGTACATGGTGAAACGCATTGTGGACAATGCCGGTGGCAAGATTGAGGTGGAAAGCAACTTGGGCGAGGGCACTACCTTCAAAGTCTACCTCAAGAATCCGCTTTACAGGAAGTAGGTTTTACCCGCGGCAGCCTGTTTGGGGCTTATTTTTACAATAATAGGCCCTAAATACGTTTTCAGAGGAAAAAACACAACTTTCAGGAAGGCTGAGCGGTAATGAGTACCTTGCGGCATACTGAAGGACCAGCGCCGCTGGAGATTTTTTACTTATGGATTTTTCAAACATTAAGCTGGTGGCCACCGACATGGACGGCACCCTGCTAGACCCCCATCATAACCTTAGCGAGGATTTTTACCCGGTTTACCAAGCCCTGAAAGAAAAGGGCATTCTGTTCGCCGCCGCCAGCGGCCGGCAGTACTACAACCTGGTGAACCTGTTTACCCCCATCAAAGACGAAATCATTTTCCTGGCTGAGAATGGCAGTTACGTAGTGTACCAGGGCCAGGAACTGCTGGTGCAGGCCATGGACCACGGCATCACCAAACAGCTTCTGCAAAAAGCCAGAACCATTCCCGGCGTGTACATCGTGCTCTGCGGAAAGAAATCTGCCTACGTGGAAAACACCAGTCCTGAGTTCATGGACCAGGTGAACCTGTACTATGATGCCGTAGAAGTGGTGGAAGACCTGCTGGCCGTGGAAGATGACCAGTTCCTGAAGATCGCGCTTTGTGACCTGGCCGGGGCCGAGGGCAACAGCAACACGTATTTCCAGGAGGAAAGGGCCCATCTGCAGGTCACCGTCTCCGGTAAGATCTGGCTGGACATCTGCGACAAACAAGCGAACAAAGGCCGCGGCATGGAGGTGATTCAGCAGAAGTACAACATCACGCCGGAGCAAACCATGGTCTTCGGGGATTACCTCAACGACCTGAAGATGATGGAGAAAGCCTATTTCAGCTACGCCATGGAGAACGCCCACCCAGAGATAAAGGAAGTATCAAGGTTCAGGGCTAAAAGCAACAGCCAGAACGGGGTGGTTGAGGTCCTGCAGCAACTGGTGGGCGCCACCGTGTAAACCAGGGTTTGTCTACAGGGAAAAAGAGGAAAGTGCTTATTGCTTCCTTTTTCGCCTCGTTTTTGTGAAAACAGCCGTAAAATACCTTAGTGACTTACCTTAATTTTTAGTGTGATGGCAAATACCATGGATGAACCCTTGATGCAAGCGGTTGAAGAGGCGGTTTCTAAACGGAAATTCCTGAAGATCCAGTACCGCACCGACCTGAACGAATACCTGTCTGTTACCTCTATGATCAAGAAAGTGGAGGAAAAGAACGGAGCCCAGTATCTGGAGCTGGTCAACGGGGAGGAAATCAGGTTTGACAATCTGGTGAAAGTGGGCGACGTGGCCTCAGACGAGTACAACAGCCGTGATTTCACCTGTGACTGTTAAGCCCGTGATTTGAAATCCAGCATTGAGATTCTGCAGTTTTTTAACCCAATTCCAGTTCAGGGGCGTTTCCTGCAAAATGGCCTTAAAATAAAAAAGGAGGTGCCAGAACTGGTGCCTCCTTTTTCTTTCTCATCAGATTGTTGCGCACTTTAGCGGGTCAAGGGTGACCGGATGTACCCTCTTCTGCTGTTATCCACGCTCCATACCCCGGAGCCTGCCGCGGCAATGTACAGGAACACGAAACAGTACAGAACCGCTAGCTCGCCTTGGTTAACGATAGGCAAAGGGTTTTGGGCCGCATGGGCCATGAAATAGGCCACCGCCATGAGACCGGCGGCAATGAAAGCGGCCCAGCTGGTGAGTAAACCAATCGCGATCATAATGCCCGCCACCAGTTCAATAATACCGGCCACGCCCATCATAGAGGCAATATCCGCAGCAGGTTTGTCGCCCGGAAAACCGAATAGCTTTTGCGTTCCGTGCATCGCAAACATGAGCCCGGCCACAATGCGCAGGAGCGCATAGGCCTGAGGTGCGTATCTTCCTATTGTTCTGTCCATAGCTTGTTAACTCTTAATAAATGCGCTTTTATGTAAAATATTGATAAACAGCCCAGATACTTAGGTTTACGAGCTTCGACTAACATAGTTTTGGAGGAATATAACGGCCTGTCCCTAACGGAATGTGGGTAGAAAGAGGCTCCTTTTTATTTTTGTTTTAGGTCCAAGAGCTGTCACTGGCAACTTGTAAAAATTTAGGTGTTATTCCCTGGAAAACCTCGGTTACAGATGGGTCTGCAGGTGCCCAAGGATAGAAAAAGGTCAATCTGCCATGGGCTGAAAAAGGAAAATCCTGACGCTGACCATTCATAGCTTTTGAAGGCATTTTCAGGCCGGAATCAGAATTTTAGTAGAAGTCAAATCAGTGCGCAGGGCTACTCAGGAATGGTGACTTCTTTGCTTTCCCTAATGTCTTCCGAGGAGCTGCCCACCATGATCTTGAACGTGCCCGGCTCCACGGTCCACTTCAAGCCTGTTTTCTGTAAAACGGGCCCAATTCGATTTTAGGTGAGAGAAGCTGAATGACCAGAAAAATCACTCGGTTACTTTCTTTACAATGATGTGTCCCTCCAGGTGCGCGATATGCAGGCAGGGAACATAATCATGGCTGTGCTGTGGTTTACCGGCTGCATTATAATGGGAACAGGGAATTTGGTCCTGGCCATGGGCGCTGTGCGTGCAATCCACATTTTCGCGGACAAAAGAGGAGAGATAGTAAAAGTGCTGCTCCAGGGCGTTGATTCTGTCT
Organism: Rufibacter roseolus; assembly: GCF_017916365.1. Classification (GTDB taxonomy): domain Bacteria; phylum Bacteroidota; class Bacteroidia; order Cytophagales; family Hymenobacteraceae; genus Nibribacter; species Nibribacter roseolus. The sequence goes on along the minus strand of NZ_JAFMSU010000003.1, from coordinate 343,457 downwards.
TTGCGGGACAGGTGCTGCAGGTCTTCCTTTTCGGTGTTTTTGAGGTAGTGCAGCATGGCCAGCACAATGGATTTGTCTTGCTCATACAGCGTCTCAACGGCGTATAGGTCTGCCCCGGTTTCCATGTCCTGGTTCAGTTGCAGCATATTCAAATGGTCTTGGTGGCGCAGCTTCTTTTTGTTCACGTGGTTGCGGTAGATGTGCCCGTACTCATGGGCCTGGAAGTAAGCGGTCACAAATGGTCCCACTTCTATGGCCAACTCGGGGTTGTATTCAATCACATAAGATTTCAGGCTGTCACTGTAATTAGCCATGGCCAGGTCCTTGAGCTTAGGATTGGGAATCAGCGGTACGGGCGGCATCCAGTGCTGTGCGAAGGCACTCTCAAGAGATAAAAATAACAGAAAACCGAGGCAAAGGAGAAAGTAGGGGAACTTCATATATTCAATTTTTTATATAGAAATAAGCTTATCCTTGAACATAACCAAAAAGTAGTAGAACTCAAATATGCATCGGGTGACCCCACTGCCAAACTGCCCAAAATATAAGTGTGATTCACCTCTGAAATTTTGGGCGCGTCTTCTGAAATTAAGGCTATAAACAAGGCAGGTGGCGCAACGGCCCCAACTATTTCAATACTTATTTAACAAAAACTGCTCAGAATTTAGCAAATCTTCCGGGTTAGCATACTTTCAATTATATTAATGGATTAAAAGAATTCTGATAGAGTAGACTCCTTAGGAGGATAGTTAAAATAAATATTTATGAACAGGCGTACTGTTGTCAAAGGTTTGCTGCTGTTTACGGGAGGGCTGGTGCTGGCACCGTCCTGCGTGATGGAGACCAGCAAAGCCTCTATCCGGTTGAGAAACCTGGATATCTCCGGCGAGGACGAGAAACTGATGGGCGAACTGGTGGAAACCATCCTGCCCACTACTGATACGCCCGGCGGCAAAACCCTGGGCCTGCACCGCTTCACCCTGAAGATGGTAGATGACCTGAGAGGCGAGAAGGACCAGAAGGCCTTCATGGCCGGGCTGGACGGTTTCAAGAAACTGGCCAAAAAGCAGGTAGGGAGTTCTTTTGTGGAGGCCAGCCCCCAAAAACGCCAGGAACTGGTCTCGGCCGTGAACGCCGGAAAAGCCCCCGAGGACGTAGTCGCTTTCTACAGAATGGTCAAAGACCACACCATTACCGGCTACCTCAACTCAGAACTGGTCATGACCAAACTGCGGGTCTATGAACTGGTGCCGGGCCGGTACAACGCATATTTCCCAGTAAAGACAAAACAGCAAAGCTAACCATGGCCAATCTGAATGTAGACAGTGTAAAGCAGCGCACCTTTGACGCCATCGTGATCGGGTCTGGGATGAGCGGCGGATGGGCGGCGAAGGAATTCACCGGCAAGGGCCTGAAAACGCTGGTGCTGGAGCGCGGCCGCGATGTGAAGCACATCAAGGATTACCCCACCACCAACATGATGCCCTACGAATTTGAGCACCGGGGGGAGCTGACCGCTGAAATGAGGGAAAAGAACCCGGTGGTGAGCCGCTGCTACGCGTTCCGCGAAGACGCCATGCACTTCTTCGTGAAAGACACGGAGCAGCCATACGTGCAGGAAAAGCCCTTTGACTGGATCAGGGGCCAGCAGGTGGGCGGCAAGTCACTGTTGTGGGCCCGGCAGACGCAGCGCTGGAGCGACCTTGATTTTGAAGGTCCCGCCCGCGACGGTTATGCCGTGGACTGGCCTATCCGCTACAAAGACCTGGCGCCGTGGTACAGCTACGTGGAGAAATTCGCGGGTATCTCCGGCAATAACGATGGCCTGGCGGAACTGCCCGACGGCGAGTTTCTGCCCGCCTATCCGCTGAACAGCGTGGAAGACTACTTCAAAAAGCAACTCAAAAGCCATTACGGCAACCGCCACGTGATCAGTGCCCGCTGTGCGCATCTGTCCAAGCCCAACCAGATCCATCTGGACCAGGGCCGGGCGCAGTGCATGAACCGGGTGATATGCCAGCGCGGCTGTCCTTTTGGGGGGTACTTCAGCAGCAATTCCTCCACTATTCCGTGGGCCGAGCGCACGGGGCTCATGACCCTGCTGCCGCACTCAGTAGTGCAGGAGGTAATTTATGACGATAAGGCGGGTAAAGCCACCGGCGTGCGTGTGATCAATGCCCAGACGAAGGAAACCACCGAGTATTACGCACCGGTGATTTTCGTGAATGCCTCGGCGTTTAGCACAAACCAGATACTGTTGAACTCCACCTCAGATCGGTTCCCCAACGGGCTGGGCAACGACAGCGGGTTGCTGGGCAAGTACGTGGCCTTCCATAACTACCGCGCCAGGATCACCGCCGAGTACGAAGGCTTCCAAGAGTACGCCACCGATGGCCGTAACCCTGCGGGCGGCGGCTACATCCCGCGCTTCCGGAACCTGCACAAGCAAGAAACCGACTTCCTGCGCGGATATGCCGCCGGTTTCCGGGCCGACCGTGGGCAGGAATCAGATACGTCTGGTTTCGGGGTAGATTTGAAAAAACAGCTTCTAAACCCTTCCTGGGGCATCTGGAAAGTAGGCTCTCACATGATGGGCGAAACCATTCCCAAAGCCGAAAGCCAGTTGAGCCTGAGCAAGACCCGGAAAGACGACTGGGGCATCCCGCTCCTGAACATCAACCTGGACTACGATGCCAACGACAACAAAATGGTAGCCGATTACCATGCCCAGATGGAGGAGATGTTCACCAAAGCCGGCTTCACCAACATCAAGAAAACCGATTCGCACCAGGCCCCGGGACTAGACATCCACGAGATGGGCGGCGTACGCATGGGCCACGACCCTAAGACCTCGTTGCTGAACAGATACAACCAACTGCATGCCTGTCCCAACGTCTACGTAACCGATGGCGCCTGCATGACTTCCACCTCTACCCAAAACCCATCGCTCACCTACATGGCCCTCACCGCCCGCGCCGTGGATCATGCCGTAAGTGAAATGAAAAAGCAGAATATCTAACCTGCTAAAGGAGGGCTAATGCTTAAACTGAATCGGCCCTGTTTTCTCAAAACAGGGCCGATTCAGTTTAGCAGGTAAGGGGACCGTTACGGTGCTTGGACCATTTTACTGTTTAATGGTACCTCAAAACCCCACCCTCAATAGTGGAGCTGTTATTTCGCTTTTACAGTGTCCCTATTTACGACAAATGCTTTTGCTACTTCTTCTTTTTAAAACCACGTTTCTTTAAAAGAGAGCCACTTACGGCTTGAGATCGTTTGTGTCCTAAGTGATAGAGGCCTTTAAGAGAAAAGGAGAGAAGCTGGTCATTGGTTTTTAACAGATTATTGCCACTGGGCCGATTGTCCAGGTAATCTGAAAAAGGCATGGTGAGGACCGCCTCAGTGGCCAAGCTTATCTGGTCTGTGAGCCGCAGCCTGAGGCCGCCCCCCAGAGGTACAACCAAAGTGAGATCGGGGTATTCAGTGGCCGGATCCGCTGATTGTTCATCATTGTAAGAACTGGCTTGGTAACTCATAAAGCCCACGCCGCCTCTCAGGTAAGGAACTAGGATAATGCCTCTCCTGAAAGACTTGGAATATAGCCTGGCCAGCGACGCTCTTGTGGCCAGAAGCATTACCCCAGAAAGGGAAGTGGTTACCATCTCAGAGCAAAAAGAGCAGCCTTCCTGAGGCCTTTTGCCTCTCACCGAAATGTAGTCTAAGCTTAACAGGCCACCTACGTAAGGTGTAAACTGGTACATGCCCCCAACGCTACCGCTATAACCGTACCCATTGATCTTTATCTTTTCAATCAAGCCCACCTTTCCGGCCTCGTAATCACTGTCCATGAGGGTGATTCCACCGCCCGCAATAAGGGAGAATTTCTTGGCCTCTCTGAAAACGTGCTTCATGTTCTGTTTGAGCACCGGAACATCAGACGGCTGGCCCTGGGCCATGAGCGGACCCGCGTGGAAAAGGTAGAGAACGGCCATCAGGAGTAGGACCCGGCCATGGAAATCTGTTAGGGAGTTGGTTGCCCGCTGAAAGAGGGTTGCCCTATGATTTGAGGCATGCCTTGTTTTGGATAGTCGCCGAAGAAACGGAACATAGGCCCTGATCGAAATTTTGATCATGTAGAAGCATAAAAGCGCTTTTTATCTCACCACTGCCACTAGTTGCCCGGCATCCCAAAGAGCACGTCAACTCAGAAGCATCCACCAATTGCATGTTTGTAGACCCTGAAAATGAGTCTACACTGCGGAAGCGCCAATTCCCGGGAGAGCTTTGCCCAAGGAGGAAACTGGTTAATTGTATTCGTTTGCATTTTGCTTATAAATTACTAAAATTATTTTATATAGTATAACCAAAAGCTAAACCTGCCCAGGGATACACATGCTTGGGGTTAATAGAGTTATAATCTTTTTTGAAGGCGATCAGCGGGGTGAAGCCTGCTTTGAAAAACAAGCCGCCGCCGCTTTTCTGGTATCTGTAGCCTATTCGGGCAGTGGGAGCAACAGAAGACCAGTTGTCCTTGCCAGACTCCTCCTGGTAATCCTTGTAGAATGGGGTTGCCCCAGCTCCTATTTCTAACTTGTGGTTGCTCTTGCCAACCAGCAAAGACAACTCCAGCGGAACAGCGTAGAAGTGGTTGTCTGTGTTCTCAAACACTCCGGTGTCACGTAAGTAGGAGCCCCCAATGCGTCCGGCCAAGCCCCAGTTTGGTTTCTTGACCAGAAGCCGGTCATAGTTGAGGGAGTATAGGAAGCTGTTTCCCCCAATTTCAAAAAAGATGGTGTTTTTCCTGATCGGGTTGGGGGTGTCCTGCGCATAAACAGAATTCCCAGCAAGGAGAAGGAGGAGGGCTAAAATGTTTTTCATGTATGATGGTTTGGTCAGGTAATCCCTGGCGGTACAGGTCCCTTTGATAGCTGGGAATTTTGGTTTGAGGCTGATTTTTGAAATAATGCACCTAAACGCCCATAGAATATCTCTCTGGGTGAAGAACCTGCCTAAATAAATGCAGCAGGACCGTTCCTAGGATTGCCCGTAAGCAGCCTAAGAACGCCTGCGCAGTTTTCTTTTATTTTATGGTGTGGAACAGGCGGTTCCACCGAATTTTATCTGTGAAATTGGCGCTGGAATCTGATGACATCCAGACCAGGACGGCTTTGCCCACCACGTATTCCTCGGGAACGAAGCCCCAGAACCGGGAGTCGAGGGAGTTGTGGCGGTTGTCGCCCATCATGAAGTAGTAGTTCTGTTTGAAGGTGTAGTGGGTGAGTTCTTTCCCGTTCTGGTAAGCCCGTCCGCCTTTAATCTCTAAGCCTGGGTTGTGCTCGTAGACCCGCATGATTTTCTCATACAGCGGAAGCGTCTGCGGGGTGATGGGCACGGTAGCGCCGGCTTTGGGAATGTACAGCGGCCCGAAATTATCCTGGTTCCAGGCGTAGGTGGCCGGAGCCTGGGGGAAAACCGAAGGGTCTGTTACCTCCGGCGGCGTCTCCAGCGAGGTCACCTCCTTGATGAAATCAAAGGAGCGGAGTTCCTGGGCGGTTTGGGGCAAGGTATGAACCACGTAGCCACCCTGCGCCGGGTATACATCCGTGATGCCGTGTTTCCTGAAAAACTTCTCCTGCACATACCCATCGGTTTTAAGGAAGTAGCTGAACTGCAGTTTGCCAGGGATATGGGTAAGCTTGCCATTGAGGTACACCTGCTTTTGCTTCATCTGGAGGGTATCTCCGGCCACCCCTATGCAGCGTTTGATAAGGTAGGTTTTCAGGTCTACGGGGCGTTCCACTTCCTCCGGATGGTTGAATACCACAGGGTCATTGTGTTTGATATGGGTAAAGCCGGGCAAACGGTAATAAGGCAGTTGCACCAGGTCTGAGAAGGAATTGAGATTGGTGCCCCAGATGGTTTGGTGGGTCAGGGGCACCTGCAGCGGCGTCATGGGCGCGCGCGAGCCGTAGTGCAGCTTACTCACAAAAAGGTAATCGCCGGTGAGCAGCGACTGTTCCATGGACGAGCTGGGGATGGCAAAGGCCTCAAAGGTGAGCCACCTGATGAGCGTGGCGCATACCACCGCGAACATGGCCGCATCGGCCCATTCACGCAAGAACGATTTTTTCTTTTTGGGCGAAGAGGGTTTCTCCTTCTTTCCCCAGAATTTAACAGCCATAGAGCAAAGTGGTTACCTGGAAACCAGAATATAGAATAAAACTATGTTTCCTTGGTTTTATTGTGTTCCTTCTTACCTAAATCCTAGCTTTGCAGAGGGCCGATTAAACAGAATCCCTTTGGGGAATAGCAGCCAAAGACTGATTTTTCTGCTGTTTTTACCAAATCAGCAGAAAAGCCGCTTTGTGGATCTGGCTTCGGTTCCCAAGGCCTGTGTTTCTCTTGGATTCCGGAGACGTCATTGCTTTGTGCTTTCCATCCTAAAATAATCTCTCGTTATGAAGACAACCGTATTCCTGCTTTTCTTTCTGGTGGCTTTCTCGTGCTCAGATAAGACCGGGGCAGAAGAAGATAAGGCCCAACTGTTGAAACTGCATGCCCAGCAACGCCAGGCCCACTTTGCCAAAGACGCCAAGGCCATGTTCGCTAGGTCTTCCCCGGATATGATCAGTGTAAATGCCGGTAAAATCCACATGAGCTCTGGCCAATCAGATACAGAAGTCTTCCAGAACTACTTCAACTCAGTGGAGTTCAAGAAATGGGACGATGTGAAGCCGCCCATCATCCGGTTTTCTGAGGACCGTTCGCTGGCCTATGCCGTAGTGGACAAACTGGTGGTCCTGACCACGAAAGACAGTACGGGCCGGAACATTGAGGAAACCACCCACTATGCCTGGGTCTCTATTTACCGGAAGCAGAAAAACGGTGATTGGAAACTGGAGTGCATAGCCTCTACCAATGAGCCGGAGAAAGTGGTTCCATTATAGACTAAGGTTTAGGCCTGTTTATAAAATAGGAGCCTCAAAACAACCGCTTCTTTTATTAAGGCATCGGCTGCTTTGAGGCTTTGATGGGGTTTATTTGGAGGCTTGCGAAAGCGCTAATAGGCTGAGCTGCTGTTCCAAATATCTTTCTGGATTTTCCATTCGCCGGACTCTTTTTTCCAGACTACCATGTTTTTCCCTTCGTCCATGATACGTCCGCCGTCGCCTTGCAGGGTGAAATGGCCCAGTTCAATGGCGGTATTGTCTAGCAGTTCCACGTCAATGGTTTCCAGGTGGCACTCTTTCATGCCGGCATCCATGGCGCCTTGCCAATACTGCCTGATAGCATCCTGGCCCCGCACAATGTCGCTGCCGGAGGGGAGCAGCATACCGTCCTGGGTGTAGAGGGCGGCCACCCCCGCGGCGTCTCCTTTGGCGAAGGCACTCTCAAAATCTCGGCACAGGGTTTTAATCTCATCGGTGATGTCTGGGTGGACTGTTTGCATAGATTTCCGTTTTTTTGTGGTAAAATGAACTTAGAGGCAATCATCCGGGAGTTGCGCAGAGGCCACGTGGTCTGAACCTAGCCTTGTCTTACTCCCCGCCGGGGTGTCCAGAGATACTTGTAAACGGTTCCCGGCAGCCAGGTGGAAGTAGCAGCTACCGTGGAAGGAAAGTGAAATACGGTAAGCAGTTGTTGACGCAAGCGCCCGGGGTGCCCTCTGTTTCTAATCTGTTTTACCAGAAATACCCTAGAAACAGAACCTCGGGTCGCCTAAAGGCACAAACCTTTATCTACTCCCCAGGGTTAGAGAAACGCTAAATCCTTTGGAAAAAGGAAGATATAAATAATAAATCAGGTAACAAGGTATACGGCACTGGTATGAAACTTAGGCACCAGATTCATGAAAGAAGATAATTTTCTGAATAGTCTCCTTAGTGTTTAGGGCCTGGTTTTAGAAAAACAGGGCGTAAATACCCCAGCTCCCGCAGCGCACTATGCCTCTGGCCTGTAATTTTCCTCAAGAAGGATTGAGGTTTCTACAGGTAGGAGGCATGGTGCGCTTGCGCAGACTTCTGCTCTGCAACCAGGCGGGTGGCCCAAGAAGATTCCAAGCCTAAGCCAGTACCTCAAAGAAGCTTCGTTTCCCAATCTTGATCTTGAGCGGGAGACTTTCAGGTCCAAGGAGATTATGCGAATCAGTGGCTTTTTCACCGTTCACGGTCACGCTGCCCGCCTCAATCAACCGCCGGAGGTTAGTCTTGCTTTCCTCGGGTCTCAGTTCCTTACACACTTCCAGCAAACTGAAGCTGTCCAGGCTTTTGAGCGGGAGCGCGGCCAGCGAAACCTGGATGAATTCCTTTTCCTCGAAGCGCTTGTTCTGAAACTGGTTATGGAAAAAGGCCAGGGCCTGCTCTGCGGCCTCGGCGCTATGGTATTGCTGTACCACGTTCACCCCAATCTTCTTTTTCAGCACCATAGGGTTTTCGCCCTGCTTCAATTGGGAGAGTAACTGCTGCTTTTGGGCCGGGCTGAAATCCGTGACCAGGTGCAGGTACTCGGGCAAGAGGGCATCGGGGATGGACATGATCTTCCCGAACATCTCCTGCGGCGCGTCTGTCAACCCGATGATGTTGTGATCTGATTTGCTCATCTTAGCCGAGCCGTCTACGCCTTTGAGCAGCGGCATGCATAACACCGCCTGCCCAGGACCTCCCACACTTTCTTGTAACTGACGACCCATGGAGCAATTGAACAGCTGGTCGGTGCCGCCCATCTCAATATCGGCGTGGATCTGGGTAGAGTCAAATCCCTGCAAAAGCGGGTACGCCAACTCATGCAGCGAGATAGGCAGACCTTTCTCAAAGCGGTTGTTGAAATCGGTGCGCTGCATGATCTGGGCCAGGGTCACCTGCGAGAGCAGTTGGATGGTGTGGGTCATGTCCATGGTGCCCAGCCACTCAGAGTTGTAGCGGATCTGGCATTTGCTTACGTCCAGTATTTTAGACAACTGGTTCACGTAAGTCTGGGCATTACGCTGTACCTGCTCGGCACTCAGCGGCGGGCGCGACTTGTTCTTGCCCGTGGGATCCCCTATGCGGGCAGTAAAGTCCCCGATGATGATGACGATGGTATGCTCCAGGTCCTGAAACTGCCGCAACTTCTTTAAAACCACGGCGTGGCCCAGGTGCAGGTCTGGCGCGGTAGGGTCAAAGCCCAGCTTGATAATGAGTTTGCGGTTCTCTTTCTGGGCCAAAGCCAGCTTTTCTTCCAGGGCATGGTCTGGCAAGAAGATCTCTACGTTTTCTTTTAACAGGGATAATTGGTCTACAGTGGTCATGTGCTTTATAGTTTTAAGTGAAAAATTGGTAGCGCACAGGGCCGGACCGGGCAGGGTAAAAAACAAAAAAGCCCAGGTCCGTGAACCTGGGCTTTTGTATGATTAGGTAAATCTGTTCCAAATCAAGAATAGCAATCCCAGGCTACGACTATTGGGTAATAGGTAGAATAGGCTGCGTAAGGGTAGAAAGATTGCTGGTGAAGCGTCATTTCTGTATTCTGAATTTCCGGTAAAGGAAAAAGCTTTTGGCCGGAATCGCAAATTTTGTTTTGGGGCTTTTTTTGAGAAAAGAGGTTTAAAGTTCTAACTCTGTAAATATGCCAGCAGCAGGAAGATGCCGTATATCCAGCTGTTGTACAAAAAGGTATATACTAACCCGTACCGCACGCTTTTAAAGAAATGGCCTCTGGTCTGGGGGCTGTGCCGAAACACCAATCGGAGGGCGCGGTAGAAAATCCAGTACAACATGGCCATGAACATGCCCACTGCCACTAGTAGTACTTCGCCAAAGAACCAAAGCACAAAAGCGAGCACTAAGCCGGCCACGCTCCAAGCTAATATGCCAAGCAGAATTGCCCCGCAGCCTTCTGCCTCGCCCAGATCTCCCAATTCAAAACCTCCACAGCTGCTTGAAGCGTCAGAAGGAATACTGCTTGAAGCGTTAGAACCACCGCTGCTAGGGAAGGAGGTGAAGATGTCTGTTCCTTCTATAAAACTGCTGTTCCCTTGGTCCTTGCCTTTTTTAGCCCGGAAGGGGAGTTTATCAGCTAGACTGCCCATGGTATTTCTGAGTTTCACACCCCGGTACAGGCCCGTGGTTACAAACGCAAAGAACCCGATAGACAGCAGCGTGGTAGACCAAAGCGAGTTTTGGAAAAACGTGTGATGCCTGCCCAGGCCAAAGGTATAGACCCCTAGGATAGTTAAGCCTAACACCCAAACGGTAAGAACTAAGACAGTGCCAGATTGGAGAAGCGGGCGAGTGGCCATGGTCTGTTTATGGAATTTTGTTATTGGTTTTCTTCTCCCTTTTCCGCGTCCTGTTCATACGCCAGGCGCATGTAGTGTAACACTTCCTCATTGATGTCTTCTGGCTGATAAAGTCTTAACCAGTGATTGGTTAGCTTTTCGCCTATATGTCCAATTTTATGGAAGCACAGCGTATCAGCATAAACCTTGTTAAGCGGAATGTAAATGTCTATAAAGTTTCTACCCAGTTTGTAAATCATACAGAAGCGGGTGTTCTTGGCCAGCGAGATCATGGTCTTGGCCGGGTGAATCTTAAAATCCCCGATGGTGCGGTACTGTGCCAGAAAATGGTGGTACAGCCCTACGGTCACGGCAGACTTACCGCGCAGGAAATCGGCCTCGGTTTTGTCCAGACAGGAGTGGGTCTGGTTGGCGCGCAGTAAAGACTGGGTGCAGGTGGGGCAGGTCCACATAGAAGAAAGACGTTTGAGCCCCAATTACCGGAAAACAGGCCGGAAACACAACGATCAGTTAATTGATTACTATGGCGGGCTTTGAAAGCGCAAGACCATAAGAACGGTTTTAGCCTTATTTTCTAAAAGCAACGTTCAAACGGATAACTCTGCTGATACAGGAAAGCAATTAAAGTTGAATGTTCATTAGTGGCAGGGTCAGTCCGTAAACCGGGCCTGAACCAGGGAAGCATCGAGAGTTGGGCAGAAATGCCGTTCTAGGTTTTGGGCCTTTTTTTAGAAAGAAAGCCTTAAAACAGCAGCCTCCAGAGTTTTCAGGAAGGTTTGCTGTTTCAAGGCTTTCATGAAGTATTATGGTGAAGTTTGCGCCGGTGCTAAGAGGCCGGATTGCTGTTCCATATGTCTTTCTGGAGCTTCCAGTCGCCCGCTTCTTTTTTCCAGACCACCAGGTATTTGCCTCGGTCAAGCGCTTGGCTGCCATCTCCCAGTAAGGTGTAGTAGCCCATCTCTATGGCGGTATTGTCCACTTGTTCTACATCAAAGGTATCCAGACGGCATGCTTTTATACCCGCATCTATGGCGCCTTGCCAGAACTGCCTGATGCCTTCTTTGCCCCGTACTATGTCGCTGCCCGAAGGTAGTATCACGCCATTTTGGGTATAGAGGGAGGCTATGCCGGCGGCGTCTCCTCTGGCAAAGGCGTTTTCAAATTCACGACATTGGGTTTTGATCTCATCGGTGATGGTTGATTCAGCTGTTTGCATAAGTTTCTGGTTTTTGAGGATGGTGAGAAAACTTAGAATCAGTAATCCGGGAGCAGCGCAGAGCCCGCCTGTCTTGTGGCCGATGCAATACTCCCCACCGGGGTGTTCTGGGTGAGCCTGAGAGATTACCGACAGCTGCGGGAAAGTGATAGCCGCCGTTGTGGGGAATGAGAATGCAGAAACAGTACTTGCCAGAAGCGTCATAGAAGCAGTGCGTTTCCGGGCAGATTTGAGGAAAACAGGCCTGAAATACAGCCCATATCCGCTGCATGGGCACCAGTTGTCATTTGTCTGGCAGTGGTAAATTGTTCTTCTACAGGAAGGTATAAATAAATCGGGTAATAAGGAAAGGTCAATGACCTGAAAGAAGATGGAAAAAGGAAATACCCTAGCGTACGCTCGTGCATTTCCTTTTAGTTTGTTGCCTGATAAAAATTATATGGCATTTGCTAATTGTTATGTTTTTTAATGTAGGTTTTACATTGTGAAAGAAATTATCTACCTTTTGTAATATTAAACCTATTTAATACTAAAATTTTATACAATTATGGATTTTCAAGATGTAATAAAAACGCTGGGCGAGAAGGTATCTCGTATGCAGGATTCTATTCAGACAGAAGAAGCTACTAAAATGGCTTTTGTGATGCCCTTTATTTCTGCTTTAGGGTATGACGTTTTTAACCCAATGGAAGTAGTGCCCGAGTTCATTGCTGATTTGGGAATTAAGAAAGGGGAGAAGGTTGATTATTGCATTTTCAAAGATGGCGCTCCTTCTATTATCATTGAATGTAAGCACTGGAAAGAAAAATTAGATGTACATAACTCTCAGCTTCATCGGTATTTCCATGTCACAGCAGCCCGTTTTGGGGTTCTCACAAATGGGATTACCTACAGGTTTTATACAGACTTGGTTGAGGCTAATAAGATGGATGATAAACCTTTTTGGGAATTCAATATTACCGAAGTAAATGAGCATACCTTGTTTGAGCTCAAAAAGTACCACAAGTCTCACTTCAGCCTAGAGAACATCCTGAGTTCAGCCACTGAACTCAAATATGCGAAGGAGATTAAACGAATCATGCTTGAAGAGATGGCAAGCCCTTCTGATGCCTTCGTTAAGCACTTTACTAAACAAATTGTATCAGGCGCAATTACTGCGAAAGTTTTAGAACAATTTACCGGTTTGGTTAAGAAGTCCATTAATGGTTTAGTCACAGAAATGATAAGTGACAGGCTGAAATCTGCTTTAGCATCTGAAGAGGATAGAGGCTTCGTGCATGCCAGAGTGGAAGAAGAAACCACCGTTCAGCCGGTGAACAATGAGCCAATCAACAAAGTAATTACCACAGAAATGGAGAAGGAAGCTTTCTATATTGTTCGGTCTATTTTGAGAGGGAAAGTAGATGCAAACAGGGTATTTCATAGAGATACCCAAAGCTATTTTGGCATATTGTTAGATGATAATAACCGCCGTCCTATTTGCCGTTTGAATTTAGAAGGTGCTAAAAAAACGATTGTGCTTTTTGATGAATCTAAAAAAGAGTCCAGACATGAATTGCAAGGCCTTGATGATATTTATGCTCATGCCGACCAATTAATTAACACAGCATTAAGCTATGATTTGAAAACTGTTTCCGCTAACTAAAGTTTGACTCTAATTCCTTAAAGTCAGCCCAACTAAAACTAATTGGGCTGACTTTTTTTATGAATCTACCTTCTATTGTATGGGAGATACTTTCATGCTTTATACATTTTCTACCATTTTATACATCAATCAGGCCGTTATTGGACCCAATGTGTATTTCTTTCCAGTGGCAACTATTATCTAAAGTGTACCCGTTGTATTTAAGATTCGCGGATTGCAGTAGTCCAAAAATACCTTTTAGGCAAACGGATTTAGGCTTGTTCACAGGAAATAGTTTGTAAACAGGAGTCCACAAGTTTACCCTGTGATTTTTAGTTGGAAAGGTAGACTACTGCTTTTTACAAAGCCGAGGTCACCCACCAGGTATTTTCGAAGGGGTCTTTGACGCCTCCACTGCGACCATAGGGTTGGTCAGCGGGTTCCATCAGGGAGGTGGCTCCCTGGGCTAAGGCAGTGCGGTAAGTATCGTCGGCGTTCGCGACGTGGATGTAGAGGCCTGCGGGCTGCGCCGACCATTCCTTGGTGGCTTCGGCTAGCATGAGGGTGCTGTCTCCAATGATCATTTCTGCATGCATGATGCTACCGTTTTCGCGCGCAGTTCTGAATTTTTCCTCAGCCTGGAAAACCTTTTGCAGAAAATCCATGAACTGGGCGGCATTGGGTACAATGAGGTACGGCATCACGGTTTGATAGCCTTCGGGCACAGATACTTTTTCCATAGTGCTAAGTTTTACCTTAAGATAGGAAAATACCCGGTCCATAGGTGCAGCCGTTTGTGTCTTAACCCAAACAAGCGGTAAAAAAATAAAAAACCGTTTAAGCCCTGCTTTACTAAAAAAGGCCCTAAACGACAAGTAAGAATGCGGTGCTTATTTTTTCCGGGGCGGGTAAGACATAGGTTTGCGGGCAGGCGCCGGAGTAGCCGTTGGTTTCTTTTCCTCGGGAGTGCCGCGCATGTGAATCACCAAACCATTGAGGAAGTTGCGCAGTAGCTGGTCGCCGCAAGGCTTGTAGTTAGGATGGTCCTCTTTCCGGAAAATGGCGCCTAATTCGCTCTTGGTCACCTTGAAATCAACCAGACCCAGGATATCGATAATGTCATCATCCCGGAGCTGAAGCGCCACGCGCAGTTTCTTCATGATATCATTGTTGGTCATAGTCTCTCGTATTTATCTGTCCGCGAAAGTACATATACGCAGCAGAAAAGGAAGCATGTATCCCAAAGGTTAAATTAATTTGGTCCCTAAAAACGATGGAGGATTTGCCTTAGACAACCAGATAGTAGCGTCTTAATGATGCGGTGCAAGCCTTTTTCATACCCAAAGTATGAAGGATGTGGTGTCCACGCCTAATTAAAGAGGGTGATTAACTAAACGAGGGTGATTAACTAAACCGTAATTCTATTTCTTGGTGACAACACAAATAATAGCGAATAAGATTGGTGGGAGAAAAACTAGATCATGTAGGGGCACCTCTTGTGAGTGTCCTTGCAGGTAGTCGCCGGTTAGTGCGGATAACCCGCTGGAGACAAGGCGGTGCCTGGTCTCTATATTCTGCAATCAATTATTATAAGACAACCACGCTAGCGTTCCACCCGTCCGAAGGACGCTGCAGGCATTGCAGCGGCTCTAAGGCAAGGCAGGCACATGCAGAGAGGCGGAGGTTGGGCGCTTGCGTAACCCAACCTCCGCCGAGCGCAATTAGTGGCTCTGCAATTGGCAGTAGCGTAAGTAAGCTATGCAACAGAGGACATTGGCGAGGTGTCACAGAGAATGAAGAAAAGACTGTTTGAGCGTCAGCGAGTTTCTTTTCTTCTTGATTCTTTTGGTTACTTTTCTCATCAAGGAGAAAAGTGACAAACGCGGGCAGGGAGCGACTCCAGCCAAGAGGCTTGGTAAGGGAGAAATTGAGAGGTAGCTGCGGTTAGTGAATTTTATGGTAGTTGATGTCGTTGGTGAGAACACCTATAGCGGGGATATACTGCCAACTGGAACCTCTGCCAATTCGCCAATCAGGAGATTGGCTGTCCGGGAAGTGCGGAGAGCGCCGTCGCTAACTCTCCGCACAACGCAAGCGAAATCCGAGTTTAAGGCTAGCGCCTCACTGCAGTTGCAAACTGCAGGCCATAGTAGGTCCAAGTCACAGACTTGAACCAGCAACATGAGAGAAGAAAAATCCTGAATTATCCTTTCTTCTTTCCTTCCCCTCCGGTAAACTTCTCCAAAGCCTTATCCCGTTTAAACTCCATTTTCCCGAAACGGTAGTTAAAACTCACCCGCACTACGCGGTTGTAGTTGTTATTGAGGTTGAAATTGCTGGAGTTGGTGTTGGTGACCGTAGTCCGGATGGAGTTGTTGCTGAACAGGAAGTTCTCTACGTTAAGGCTCACGCCACCTTTCCGCTTCCAGAACTCTTTACGCAGGCCCAGGCTGTAGGAGTAATTGTAGGTGCTGCGGCTCTGCAGGGAAAGCCGGGGCGAGTTGAAGGAACCGGCCGTTTGCACACTCAAGTCGTTCACGAAGCGGTAAGAGGCGTTGCCGCCCAGGTTGTACATAAAGCCCGAGCGTTGGATCAGGTTGCGGCCCACAAAGCTGGTGAGGTCATTGTAGAACAGGTTCAGGTTCACGCCAATCTGGCCCTTTTCTTTGAAACGGGTAGTGGCGTTAAGGCTGGTACCATAGGTGGCGTTCTTGCCCAGGTTGGCGAAGGTGGTGTTCAGGGTGTCGTTGTTTTCCCGAATGGGAAACTGGTACTGGTTGATGTCATTGTTTGTCTGCCGCCAGTACATGGAGGCATTGAAGCTGGTGGTTTTCAGGAGCCAGCTGTAGTTCAGCTCGGTGTTATGGGTGATCTCGGCTTCCAGGTTGGGATTGCCGTACCGGATGTTGAGTTGGTTGCTTTCGTTGCGGTAAGGGTTCAACTGGTTCATGCCCGGCCGCTGGATGCGGGTGGCGTAGCTCAGGCGCAGGCGCTGGTCTTTGCTGAAGCGCCGCATCAGCATCAGGTTGGGCATGAAGTTGTGGAAAGGCCGGTCCAGGTTGGTTTCTATGTTGTTCGTGGCGAACTCTCCCGTCACCGAAGTGTATTCATAGCGGCCGCCCACGCGCAGGGTGTACAGGTTCTTCCATCTTAAGGTATAGGAGAGGTAAGACGAGTATACATCCTGATCGTAGCTGAACAGGTTGGAACGTGCCGGGTCCTCGGTCAAAGGTGCATCAGCCGCGCGGGAGAAAAGGAAATTATAGTCACTGCCCGAGTTGCGGAGTACCGCCCTTATGCCGCCTTCCAGCCGCCCCAGTTTCTCAAACGGATGCGCGTAATCGGCCTGGAATGTGAACTCCTGGCCGGTGCTGTGGTTATCGCTCTGCTCCAGGCGAGTAATTTGGGCGGTGCGGTTTTCTTCCGTCAGGCTGTAGTCGCTGTAGCTGGCGTTGCTGTTGAAGATGGCCATTACATCCAGTTCCTGGTCTTTCCGCTTGAACCGCTTTTTGTAGTGCAGGTTGGTCTCCACGCCGTTGTTGCGGTTAAGGTTGTCAATGTCCCGGAACCGGTAATTCTCTGTCTGCTCTTCACCCGATGGGGTGAACTGCGCGGTGGAGAGCGTGCGGTCACTCAGGTTCCGGGAGCGGTTCACCCTGATGCTGGCACTAAGGTTGTTGTGCTCGTTAAAGTCATAGTCGGCGCCCAGTTGCGAGAAGAACGAGCGGCCGTTGTTCTCAAAGGCGCTGCTCTGCTGGATAAGCTTGGTAGGCGTCTGGATGAGGTTCTCCTCCCGGAAATACACCTGATCAGACTCAGAATCACCCAGTCGGTCATTGAAGTTGCCGCCCACGCTGGCCCGCAGGCCCAGTTTCTTTTTGCGCACGTTCAGGTTGGTGTTCAGGTTGTTGCTGCGGTTTCCGGCGGTGGCAGTCACCTGGCCGGTCATGCCTTCAATAGAGCTTTGCTTGGTGATGATGTTTACCACTCCGGCGGTGCCCTCCGCGTCATACTTCGCCGAGGGGCTGGTAATCACCTCCACGCTTTTGATCATATCCGCCGGAATCTGCTGCAGGGCCTCGGCCAGGTTATCGGCGAGCATGGTAGAGGGTTTGCCGTTGATCAGGATCTTGATTTTGTTACTGCCCCGCATCTCCACGTTGCCATCCATGTCCATAGACAGCGAAGGCACCTTTTTAAGTACGTCGGCGGCGGTGCCCCCGATGTTGGTGATGTCGTTCTCGGCGTTGTACACCATGCCGTCATCGGTTTCCTGGATGAGGTTTTTCTCGCCGGTCACCACCACTTCCTCCAGGGCCTTGCTGTCAGTATCCAGTAAAATTTGCCCTAATTGAATGGGCGCCGTTCCGCCCGAGACCTGAATAGGATGTATTTTGGTTCTGTACCCGATGAAACTGATAACCAGGTTATAGTCGCCAGGGGCCACTTTGGGGAAGGTGAATTTGCCGTTCTGGTCGCAGGGTACCCCGGTGATGAGTGTACCGCTTTTTTCCTGCAGCGCTACCGTGGCAAAATCCACGGGCGCCTTGGTTACGGCACTCACCACCGTCCCTGAAACCGGAACCCCATTGGTTTGCCAAATGGACGCCCTTGCAGGTGCCGCCTTCATAGGAGA
This sequence comes from Rufibacter roseolus, assembly GCF_017916365.1. Taxonomy (GTDB): domain Bacteria; phylum Bacteroidota; class Bacteroidia; order Cytophagales; family Hymenobacteraceae; genus Nibribacter; species Nibribacter roseolus. Next base: position 325,705 of record NZ_JAFMSU010000003.1, on the reverse strand, counting down.
GGGGCCAAGGACTGCCAGCATAGCCAGCAAGCCAATAATGGTTTGGAGAAGAAGCTGTTTTACGTTGGCCATACAGACAGAACGGGCAAAGGGGGATTAAAGCAACAGGAAAGATCCTCCACCAGCGACTTCACTTCTCCACTACTTCTTATTCACTGGCTTGGCGGAGTTCCTTTGACACAATTTCCAGCCTTTGGTTTAAACGAGCAGGAGACAAATCTGCTCCAAATGTCTCTGCTTAAGAGCCATTTTCTGCAAAACAGCCCCGAAACGAGCAGGACAGTCAATAGAATATGATGCTTTCTTTCTCATTGCCTTTTTTTGCTGATCGGGACAAGCTGGATAGGTAATCCAGAGTCAACTTCTATCTGAGAGTAATGCTTTCCTGCTCGCTTCTGATAACTCAATAAATCTGCAGGCGAGCATTTAGATTAGCCCAGGTTTGACACGGATTTTCGTCGTCATGAAACATGGTTTGGGTATTTTCTGTACCTTCAAAGCCAGAACTAACGCTAATTCTCGTGCCACAATACCTTATCACCGCCTTTGATTACACCGATGCCCAAGCCCTTGACCGCCGAATGGCTACCCGCCCGGATCACTTGGAAATGGTAAAGAAACTGAAAGCCTCTGGAAACTTTGTTTTAGGGGGCGCCATGCTCAGCCCCGAAGAGAAGATGATCGGTTCTACCCTGGTTGTTGAGTTTGAGAACGAAGCTGCCCTGCAAGCCTACCTGGACCAGGAGCCTTATCTCCTTCAGAAAGTTTGGGAGAAAGTAGACATCAAGCCATTCAGAGTAGCTGTAGTCTAGTCACCCAAAGCGTGCCTCAACATGCAAAAGGAGCTTCGGGGCTGTTTTTTAGAAAACAGCCCCGAAGCTCCTTTTATTTTAAGCGTATCGTCCCCCTTTGAAGGGGGGAGGGGGATGATTGCTCGTGCTGATCACACGCATTCCCGAAGCGTAGGGGCAATCCCTTGCGGTTGTCCTTGATTGAAGAGCTACATTGAAGCCTTCGCCCTTTAGTAAAGCAACTTGGTTCTTCATACTGCCTTGTCATCCCCCTACCCCCTTCAAAGGGGGACGGAATGCGTGGCAATACCCTTAGGCAGATACTTGCCTTTTACTTACAGTTCAGTTAACAATAGGTGAAGCGGCTATGCCGGTAAAGACCACACTTTGTTCGGGACAAGGGAAAGAAAGATCGTGTCGCCTTTTTTGAAGTTCCCTTGTCCTGTTCTGACCAGAACCTCGCCGGAGGATAAGGTTACTTGCAATTCATAGTGGCTCCCGAAGAACGTAATGGAATTGACTTTTCCCTTCACTGTACCATTTCCTTCTGCTCCAATCTGGAAACTCTCCGGCCGGATCAGCACGCTTTTTCCGTTGAGGCTGACTGTTGAACCTTCAAGAAAGGCCTGGACTTGTTCGGTTGTGAGCAAGTTGTATTTCCCGAACAGCCCGGCGATGTACTCATTGGCGGGTCTCTGGTAAATCTCTTGCGGGGTGCCTTTCTGCAAAACTGTGCCGGCTTGCATCACCAGGATTTCATCGGCCCAGGAGAGGCTGTCCAGCGGGTCATGGGAGATAAGGATGCAGGTGATGTCTAGTTGCTCGCTGATGTTCTGGATGATGGTTTTCAGGAGGTTTTTGTGGGTGGTGTCCAGGTTGGAGAAAGGCTCATCGAGCAGGAGTAGTTTGGGCGAGGTGAGCAGCAGCCGGGCCAGGGCAATGCGCTGGCGCTCGCCACCCGAGAGCTGATCGGTTCTGCGGCTGAGCAGGTGATTGATGTGGCACACGGCATACAGTTCCTCAGCGTCTTCCTGCGGCAGCGAGTTGGCATAGCGCAACACCTGCTCCACACGCAAAAACTCGGGCAACTCATACTGCTGGGAAAGGTAGGCGATGCCGGGGTGACCGGCCACCAGTTTCTCAGCGGGGCCTTTCACGCGGTCGCCCTCAAACGTGACGGTGCCGGCATCGGGCTGGATGAGGCCAGCGATGATCTTGAGCAAAGTGCTTTTCCCTGAGCCCGTTTCCCCGGCGATGGCAATCTTCTGGAACTCCTGCTGGCTAAAGCTGATGTCCTTGAGGACCTCCTCTTTTTCGCCCTGCTTGGAAATGCCGGCTACTTGTAAAAACGTCATAAAAATGGAAAAGAGTCTTCTGTTAGGAAGCCTCGGTGGAGACCGGCGTCAGTTGTAGTTCCTCGGCATGGGGTTGCAGGGCCTGGATAATGAAGTCAATGTGGGCGGTTAAGTCTACTTGGAGCAGCTCGGCACCCAAACGCACCTCACCACGGTCTACCGATGCCGCAAAGCTGGCCTGTTTCAGTTTCTTCAGCACCGATTTGGCCTCCAAGCCTGAGAGGCGCTGTGGGCGCACCTGGGCGCAGGCCACCACAAAACCGGTGATCTCATCGCAACCCAGCAGGGCTTTGTCCAGGAGGCTATTGTGTGGTACGCCCCAGTGGCTGTAGTGCCCCGAGATGGCATAGGCCATTTCTTCCTCGCCGCGCTCGTGCAGGAGATCCACCACTACGTGCGGGTGACGATCGGGGAAAGCTTCGTAATCAGCATCGTGTAGGAGGCCGGTGTTGCCCCAGAGTTCGGGGTCCTGGTTTAACTTTTGAGCGTAGGCGCGCATCACCAACTCAACGGTGCGGGCGTGGCGTAGAAGGCTGTCTCCTTTGGTATATTGGTGTAAGATCTGTGAGGCTTCTTCTCTGGTCATCTTAAATGGAATTTAAACGAGTAAGTTAGCCCGGTTGCCGCAGATGCACAAGAATTGCCTACTGCCCGGGCCTGTTTAGAGCCTGCTTTTTTATAAACGGGCTTTAAAGCAAAAGGAAGGCCACCTCATGGTTTGACCTTCCTTTCGTAAAAATGGGCATGAATCCCGGTGCTGATTATTAACGAAATAAATAGCTTAGTAGGTGAGCCGTAATGCCAGGAAGTCATCATCAGATCTTCTCTTAGGGGATCAAAAGTACCCACCCAATTCTCTCATGCACTCCTTCAGTCATTCTCTCATTAATGATGGTGGTGGTGATGATGGTGGTCATCGTCCTCGGGTTTGTGCCGCAGGTTTTGGATAGACCCAAACACGAAGAGCGCTCCCCAGCAAAGGTACAGGTAGTTGAAGGAATCTACTTCCTTGCCCCACAGGTGCATGAGAATATGCGCCACCGCAGACATCACCAATCCCGTCACCGCAATGAACTGGAAAGAATTCATGGCTTTGGGGTTATATATTTTAAACCATTCCATAGGCAAAAAGAGTTAAGGCCTTTCCTGCTTGCGGCAAAGACCTGGGTTCTTCAAATTACTTGTATACGTGTAAAAGCGGGCAGGAAGACAATCACTAACCGGTGGTGCAAAACAGTCAAGGCCCATCTGGGGGATTGCGGGCGTAAAGGTAGCTTTTTCTTCATTGGGTCTTGCCTTGGCTGGTGATTTCTCTAAACAAGAAGAGGGCCCTCAACTTGGGGCCCTCTTCCTGTTCAGGAGGATATGATGTCTTACTTCTTGGCCTTGGGAGAAACCTGCTCAACCAAAGACAGGAAATTAGCTTCTGGTTTGGCTTTAAATGCGGCGTAGGCCTCTAATTGGCGGCTATTCAAGATGGTGAAAAGCTTGTTTTCAAATTCTTCTTCAATCTCGCGCAAAGAAGCCTCCAGGCTAGAACCATCGCTGGCGTATTTTCTGGAAGCCTCAGCGGCCTTAGCCAAACGTTCCTGGTTTAAGTTCCTGATCTGGATATACTCCACTTCATTCATCCCCATGGACTGAACCATTAACCGGCTGATGGAGGCCGCCGTCTTCTCAACGGATTCGTTCTGGGGTGCCACTTGCGCGGAGGCAGAAAAAGCCAGGGCAAATACGAAGCAAAGGGAAAGAGTAAAGTTTTTCATGGGTTGTGAAATTAGAAGGTAAGTGGAGTATGTTTTGAGTTGGATAATCTTAGTAATGTCTTACTTTGGTCTTTGGTTGATTTTACGGAGAAGTGAAAACCATGTTTTAGCAGAAATGCCGTAAACAGCCGCTTATTAGATTATTTAAGCGATAAAGTTTTTAAAGTACAATTATTGACAGGTGGAGAAAGCCTCCTGGGTAAAACTGATGTATGAAAAGTATAGTCCCTGAATCCAATCCCGGAAGTCAGATGATTGCACCCATGTTAAAGTGCGGAGAAGAATTTGAAAGCTAAAGTCCTTAAAGCTAAAGTCCTTAAGGCATGGAAACAGGGAAGCCTTTGGTTGGTGACTACCTTTTGGCCACTTATAAATCCTTCCTTACCGGCTGGGTTTTAAGTCTGGTTTTAGGCAAAAGGCAGTAAAATGAAGAAGCCCGCTTTACGCCTCTTTTGAAGAAAAGAGGCGTAAAGCGGGCTTCTTATGGAAGGGTATTTTCCTAATCTACCAGAGCCACTCAGGGCAAAGCATCCGGGCTTTGTTCCGGAGCTTGATGCCCACAATCAGCTCGTGGCTGCCGGCGCTGGCGGCGTTCAGGCCCGAGGTGGTCAGGTCATAGGAGTAACCCACGTCCAGAATGTGGTTCACGTTCATGCCTGCCAGCGCCGCTACCGCATCGCCGTGGCGGTAAGACATGCCGGCCCAAATACGGTTCGCGTACGTGGCCTTGAAGTTCACATCCACCGACAAAGGGCTGGGGCTGGCCAGTTTCAGCATCACCGAAGGCTCCAGCGAGAAGTCATACCTGATTCTGATGCGGTACCCGCCGGTCAGGAAGAAGTGCGGCTGCAGCTTCTGCTCGGGGTCGTTGGTGCCTTCGTTCTGGTTTGAGAACGTGTTCGTCAGGAGCTGGGCCGCCGAGGCGCCTACGTAGAAGTAGTCAGAATAAATCCAGGTTCCCAGGCCCAGGTCAAAGTTGGTCCGGCCCATGGTGTTAGGCCGCACGGTGGGGTCGTTCTGGTTGATCAGGTGCAGCTCGTTCCCGTTCAGACGCGTCTGTATCATACCGCCCGCCAGCCCCACCGACATGTTCACCTTCCGGGTGATGGGGTGGTGGTAGGCGTAAGTCAGGTTCAGGTTGGTGGTGCTCAGCGGACCGGTTTTATCTACCTGCGCCACCGCGCCAAACCCGTGGTGCGGCCTTGATTTGTGGTACTTGGTAGAACGCGGGTTCTTGGACGGCAGCTTGGGGATAAACCCTCTGCCGGCACCTGGGCCCACCGGGGCATTCCGGTCACTCATCCCAAAAGAAGAGTGCCCGCTGATGTAATAGGTAACCGGAGCTCCGTCCACGCCCACCCACTGGCGGCGCGTACCCATGCGCACATCGGTGTAGCTCTCAATCCCGGATAAGGCCGGGTTGAGCAGGAAGTTGTTGAACAGGTACTGGCTGTACTGGGCTTTCTGCTGCGCCATGGCCGGAGACAGAACACCCAAGAATAGAACTATGATGGCAAGCTTTTTCATATGGGCTTACTTGATAATGGTTACGTTTCCGGTGATAGGTGCTTGTTTTCCGCCCAGGCGGATGATGTAGTAATAAGTGGCGGCTGGCAGCGACTGCCCGTTCAGGCGGCCTTCCCATGGTTTCTCGTAGCCTTTTGACTCAAAGACCTTGTTGCCCCAGCGGTTGAACACCTCTACCTGGCAATCTGGGTAGCTCTTGAGGTTAGGCAGTTCCCAGTTGTCATTGATGCCGTCGCCGTTTGGCGTGAAACCGTTGGGCACTTCCACTGGTCTCAGCACGGTAATGGTCACCTGGTCAGAAGAGGTACAGCCGTCCTGCGTGGTGACCGTCACGGTGTAGGTAGTCGTCTCGGTTGGTTTGGCCACTGGATTCGCGATCTGAGAGTTGTTCAACCCGGTGCTTGGTGACCATCTGTAAGTTAAGCCGCCTTTCGCCTCCAGGGTAGCATAGTTCCCCAGCACGATGTTCTGGTCAGGGCCGGCATCGGCGGTTGGCGCCGGGATGCTCACTTGTACCGGTATCCGCACGCTGGCGCAGTTCTGAGTCACAGACCGCACGTAGAAAGTGGTGGTCTCCTTCAGAATAGGCGTGGTGAAAGTCAGGCCTGAACCCATCAGTCGGCCGCCTTCCGGCTGGTCAAACCACTCGATCACCGTTGAACTGACAGCAGGAACCGCGGTCAAAGTAGCGGTGGTGCCGGCGCAGATGGATGCTTCGGTTACACTTGGCGGCTGCGGCGCGGTCACGGTTACCTGTACCACGTTGCTCAAGTTGTCTGAGCAGCTGCCTGATACTACTTTCCGGCGGAACCAGGTGGTGCGCTGCAGGGCACCCGGGGTGTAATTCTGCTCCGTGCTGTTGCCAAAGGCCGTCCCGAAACCAGAAGTAGGGCCGCTGGTGCTGCTTTCCCACACGTAAGCGTATGAGTTGCTGCCTCCGGCCGGAAGGGTCCCCGTAAGGCGCGCAGGCGCTGAGCCGATACAAACCGTCTGGTCGGTGGAGATGGTGTTTCTGGTCACCGCCGAGAAGACCGTCACTTTCACGGCATCGGAGATGGAGGTAACCCCACCCGAGGTTACTTTTCTCCGGAACCAGGTGGTCTGGGTAAGGGCCGGGGCGTTATAGGTTTTGCTAGTGGCATTACCGGAGGCGGTCACAAACCCGGAGGTAGCACCGCTGGTGCTCATTTCCCACAGGTAACTAAAAGTACCGTCGCCGCCTATCGGGTCGGTGCCAGACAAGGTCAAAGGAGCCGTGCCCGTACAGATGTTCTGGTCCTCGTAGATGGTGTTCTCCGTAATGGCAGAGTTAACCGATACTTTCACCACATTACTGATCACCTGGCAGCCGCCTGATTCAACTACTCTTCTGAACCAGGTAGTCTGGCTTAAAGCACCTGAGGTGTAGGTCTTGCCTGTAGCGCCGGCAATGGCCGTGTAGGTTTTCCCATCCAGGCTGCTTTCCCACTGGTAACGGTACGTGCCGGTGCCGCCCGTTGGCGAGGTGCCGGTAAAGGCCGCCGGAACGGTGTTGATGAAGATAACCTGATTGTCCTGGATGAAGTTGTTGATGATAGACTCACTCACCGTCACTTTAATGGCAGCGCTCACGTGCGGCACGCAAGTCCCGGATTTCACGACTCTGCGGTACCAGGTGGTCTGGTACATGGTGCCCGGCGAGTAGCTCTCAGTCTGGCTTGCCCCGGCGATGTTGTAGAATGAAATTCCGTCGGTGCTGCTTTGCCACTGGTAGGTGTAGGTGCCGGTGCCGCCGGTTGGCTGGGTACCGGTAAGCGTTGTGGTGCCGGTGCCGGCGCAGACTTCCTGCGTGCCAGAAAGCACGTTGTTACCCACTGGGTCCTGCACCGTCACAACTACGGCTGTTCTAGGACCGGCGCAGCCGCCTGCCAAAGCCTGTACATAGTAAGTAGTGGCCTGGGTAAGCGAAGCCGTGGTGTAAGATGGTCCTCTGAACAGGGCCGTACCGCCGGTAGAAGCTGCAAACCACTCATAGGTGATGTCGGTACCCGGGTTCTTTACGCTGATCACGGCTTTTTCTGAGTGGCACACCGTGGTGGCAATCGCCTCCGGCGCGGCGGGTAGCGGGGTCACCGTTACCTTCACTTCTACCCGCGTTGGAGCCATACAGCCATTGGCCGAAAGGGCCTGGGCAAAGTAAGAAGTATTGGCTTGTAGAACCGGCGTGGTGAAAGTGTTGCCTTCGGCCAGCAGGTTGCCACCAGTAGCCGCATCAAACCACTGGATTTTCTGCCCGGAAGAAGCCGGCGTGGCTGTTAAGGTTGCAGTGGCGTTCTGGCAGGTCACTACGTCTTTGGCGATAGGGAGGGCCGGTAACGGCAGTACCGTCACTTTCACCGCTGCACTCACAATCTGGCAGCTTCCTGAGTAAGTGATTCTCCTGAACCAGGCAGTGGCGCGCAGAATGCCCGGGGCGTAGGTAGCTTCTTCAAAAGCACCGGTGGCGGTGGTGAACCCTGCGGTAGCGCTGGTGATACTTTTCTCCCACTTATAGGTGTAGGTGCCGTTTCCGCCGGTGGCCGCTGGCACCTGGATGATGGGCGAGGAGGAATTGTCGCACACCGTCAGATCAGCAGGCATGGTAACCGGGTTGAGAACCGGCGTCACGTCCACTTTAACCGCAGGGGAATAATCCACACATGGACCCATGGTCACTTTGCGGCGGAACCAGGTAGGTTGGGTTAAGGCACCTGGCGTGTAGTTCTGGTTTGTGTTGGTGCCAGCGGCGGCGGCGAAGCTGGAGCCGTTCACGCTGCTTTCCCAGGTATATACCGGGGTGTCGTTTCCGCCCGATGGTTTTGACCCGGTCAGGGCCGCAGGAACACTGCCCTGGCAGACTACCTGTTCCCCGGCAATGGTGTTGTTGGAGATCACCGGCAATACCGTCACTTTCACCTCGGTGCGCGCCTCTGAGCAGTTGCCAATAGCCCGGCTTTGCACAAAGTAAGAAGTATTAGAAGTAAGGGCTGGGGTGGTGTATTGGTCGCCGGTAAAGAACGGAGTGCCTCCGGTGGCGCTGGTGTACCACTCGTAAGGTCCGCCGGGAGCGGTGGCCGTGAGGGTGGCCGTGCCGCCGTTGCAGATGGTGGCATTAGCTACCGTTGGCGGGAAGGAGAAAGTATTGATAGACACCAAAACCGCCGCAGAAGACTGGGTGCAACCGTCAATGGTCACTTTCCTACGGAACCAGGTATCTGCCTTAAGCGCGCCGGTAACATAAGACTGACCAGTATTGGCGCCTTCGGCAGCTTTGAACCCTGCTGGGTCGCTGGTGGTACTCATTTCCCAGAGATAAACCGGGGTGCCGCCGTTTCCGCCGGCTGGAATAGAACCGTTTAAAGTGGTAGTGAAGCCGTAGCAAACTATTTCCGGAGCGGCCGCAAAGGTATTGTTAGTTATGGCGGGTACTACCGTGATCTGGATTGGCTCAGAGATATTGGTACAGCTACCGGAGGTAACCACTCGTCTGAACCAGGTGGTCTGCGTAAGGGCGCCTGGATTATAGGTAGCCGTGTTGCTAGTGCCGGCCGCTTTGGCGAACGTCGTGTTTTGGGTTCTGCTTTCCCAGACAAAGGTATAAGTACCGGAGCCGCCTTTAGGAGTAGTACCGGTAAGCGTAGCGGCAGACTCGCCAAGGCAAAGGGTTTGCGGGGCACTGATCGTGTTGTCTGTTACCACGGGCTGTACTGTCACCTTTACGGCTTTTCTAGTCGAGGAAAAACATCCTTGCGCAGATACAGTGGCGGCGTAATATGTGGTGGTGGCGCTCAGGGCGGGGGTGGTGAAAGTAGTACCGGTAGCCAGGGTATCGCCGCTGGTGGCGGTAGCGTACCAGTAAACTTTGTTCCCCGCCGCCACGGTGGCTTTTATAGTGGCGCTGCTGCCCAAGCAGGTCGTCACATCCGGCGCCGCCGGAAGGGCTGGAAGCGGGATAACGGTAACGGTGACTGGAACCCGCGTTGGGTTAGCGCAACCGCTGCTGTTCAGGGCAGCCTCCACAAAGTAAGTGGTGTTGGCTTTCAGAAGAGGCGTGGTGAAAGTGGCGCCGGTAGCCAAAGGTGTGGTGGCCGTAGCCGAGGCATACCATTTAAACATAGGGGCATCGCCTTGCGCTTTGAGGGTGGCGGTGGTGTTATAGCAAATGGTAGCGGGAGAGGCGGTAGGCGCAGAAGGGATATCACGCACTTCCACCACCTTGATAATGGAGTCGCCCTGGCAGGTGGTGCTGGTACCCGTTGGCGTTACCGCTAAGGAGATTCTGTAGGTGCCGTTCTGGGTGAAGCGTATAGAAGGGCTGGTAGACGAAGCGTTGGTGGAATTGGTGAACTCCCAACCCACGTTGGGCAAGATAGTCCATAGCCGGCGGTAGCCGCTCGTGTTCCCGCCTACGTTGTTTCCGTTAAAGCCTCCTTTGGTTTGGTCATTCAGGGTTACTACCTGGTTCGCGCAGAAAGGGCTCTCCGGAGTCATGCTGAAGGCCGGGATTGGTTTGGCCGATATGATGATTCCGCTTACTTCGGCCTGCTTAGGGATACAGCCGTAGGCCACGGCGTACATGGTGAAACCTTTGGGTTTTCCCTCAGAAGATTTGGTGAAAGCGTGGGTAATGGTAGAGGGAAGGGTGGCCTGGGTGTAGCGGAGGGTGTCGGTACCGTCGTCGAACCAGATGGCGTAGGTGGTGTTGGGGGCGTTGCCCTGGGTCCCGGTGATCCCGAAGGTAAAGGCGGCCGGGGCGCAGTCTGAAGTGTTGTTGGGGCTCTGGATACCAATCCCGGGCGTGCTGCCGTTGAAAACCGAGTAAATTCTGCTGTCAGAGCAACCGTTCTGGTTGGTGATGGTGAATTTCAGGTTGAAACTACCCTGGGTTTTGTAGACGTGGCTGGCGTTGGTAAAAGAAGCCGGATACGTGTTAGAGGTTCCGTCGCCCCACTCTATGGTGTACTCTTTGTTTTTGGAGGCAGTGGTGGAGATGTTGGAGACCACCAGGTTGTACTCAACAGATCCGCCTACCGAACTACATCGGGTGAAGTTCTCCTCGTTGGCATCAGCCAGGGAGACATCAGGCTTGTCGGGGCAATTTTGGGCATAGGAGACAAAGCTCAACAGGAACAGGAAGCCCAGTGATTGAAAGAACTTTTTTAAAGGCGCCATGGTGCCAGAAAAGAATAAGAATGGTTATTAGGAGAATATAGGACACGCAAAAGCAGGCCCAGGGCACCTAGTGCCAAGTGTCATGATTTTTGCGCTGAGCGAGTAATTACACCAGTTGGGGTGAGGTCTGCCCAATCACTATCTGAGAAGGGTTCTTCTCTGGGAAACCAAAATTATTTTTCTGCTGTGGCTTGCTGATGAAAGCAGAGGATTGAAGGGGAGAGAGAATGTATAGTTGTTTCATATATAGTATTTTTAAATTGTACTAAGGAGGAATTTTTGTCTTTGTCTGTGCTTGGGTTTAAAAAGTATTTAGTCTAAAAAAATCATGTTGTATGTCAGGTTTATGGGGGCCTAACAAACTTATTGTAACCTTTAGTTCAATAATTCCGTCAAAGATAAATTTTTTGCACTCAATATTGTAATATAATTATTTTAACAAAGTGATAGGAAGTAAACTAGGATGTGCTTTTATTTCCTAATTTAGACACGTTATCTCCTAAAAGGGGAGAGAAAAAGAAGGGTGAAAGAGGTGAATTGAAGGATTCTGAGTCAGAAAAAAACTGAAAAAAACTTTCAACCCTGAAAAGGGCAGGTTTAACCGGAAAAACGGGCCGCTCACCGAATTCCAGTAGCAGGGCGAAAAAAACCTATTACCTTTGACACAGTTAAAACAACAAAGACAGTTTGTTGATCACAACATTGAAGATATAAAGGGGCGGCGGAGCACTTCTGCATTGCAGGGGCGTCAAAAGTTCTGGTGCTTATTGGGGGATATGCTACAGACGCTGATGACATATGAACCGCCTGCCCCTTCTTTTTCAGCCTCTTCTTCCTTACGGAAGGAGAGGCTTTTTTATTTTACCCCCTTCCGGTTTCCTTCCCGCTGAGAGCCATTCTCTTATTCTTTCCCTTTTTCTCAGATTTCAGGCCCAAAACAGGTTGGTTGTTTTTTATCATCAGCCACGGTTCTTTTCATTTCAATCAACTTGCCTTTCGGGGAAAGCATGGTTGGCAGTCTGCCAGGCATGTTTTTGCGGCGATTTTCAAAAAACAGGTCCAAAACTTCCCTTGTTACTGCTGGCTAGGAAGGCTCCTCTTTGTATTGGACATCTGCCAAAGGTCAAAGGGAGGCATGAAGGGTTTTGCTGCGGCCTCTTTCTGTTAAAAAGAACTTAAGAAAGAAGTCAGCCAGAATGTTGTTGCCAATGAGCAGGCTAAGTGGGTACGGATGCTTTTTGTATCTTTGGGTAAATAAGCATCAGGATCCATCACATGAAGCAGCATATCACGGAAAACGAGAGAGAAGTCATCAAGCTCATCACTTTCTTCAAAAAGCGGGGCGAGCGGTTGGCTGCGGAAGGCACCTTAACAGAGGAGCACCAGGAGTTGAATGCCGCCTGTGAACGGCTCACCGAAAAAATTTACAGCCACGCCGATTTCAGGCAGCAGGTGATGGACAAGCACGAGACCCTCAAAGGCATCATAGAGGATCATGCGCAGTGCCCTACCTGCAGCAAAGCCGATATGCTCAAGAAAACCAGCGTGGCCACGAATGAACTGGGCTGGAAATCTAACCGCTACAAATGCCGCCGCTGTAATATTGAGTTCACCTGGAACCGCCCCAACAACCCCTGGGACATGATCCCCTTCCTGGAGGTCTGCTTGCAGGAACTGGATACCAACATTGCCGCCCTCCAGTCTGAGGACGAACTGCGCGCCCGCGCCCAGGAAGCCCGCGACCACATGGCCGTGAGCCTGGAGCAGCTCCGCACCGCCATCCACTCCGCCGACGCCGAGAAGCACCAGATGGAGGAGCAGGACAAGGAGATGGCCCGCATGCTGCACGAGTTCAAGAAGTACCTTATGATTGAGAAGATCAAGATGGAGCCCTTCAGCGAAAACTAAAGAAAGTCAGCTATTTAAAAGAGGCCCGTTTTGGGTTGTTTTCTGTAAAACAGCCTCAAAACGGGCTTCTTCATGATTTGGTACCAAACATTTTCAGTTGGGAGCGTACAAATAAAATAGAGGTAGCCGCAGTGGCTGCTTTCATTTACAGACCCAACCTATGCCTATCCAAAACGACAACATCACCAATTCTGACGAGAGCAAACGCTTGCCAGATGAAAACCCCGTTCCGGTAAAAGGAAGCAAGACGGAGGATGATGAGACCGCCAAGCCAGACCTGGGCGGCAGCCGCCTGCAGGCCATTGAGGCAGACTTTCTGGACCATGAGCCCGAAGGCCGCTTCTCTGAGGGGAACGTGGCCGCCGAGGACGAGGAAGACACCACTGAGCTGGACGGCAGCAACGCGAACAACCTGCGCACCAAATAGCGCGGAACTGGAGGCGACCCGGTTTTAAGCCCGCTTTCTGAAAACGGGCCTAAAACCGGATCGCCTTTCTTGCCGTTTACATAAGCTGTTTGTTACACCAAAAGTCTAACACCATGAACAGAAACCATAGACCAGATGACCGTGGTCATCACCGTTCAGATAATCGGCGCGCCGATGAAGACCAGTACCGCGGATCTTACCGCCTGGACAATGACCGCGACCGGGACTACGACCGCCTGGACCGCCGGAACAACTTCAATGACCGCGATATCAGCAATGATTACCGCAGCAACCAGTACCAGGGCTCCAATGAGGACCGCCGCCGGGAAAGAGACCACGAGCTGCCCCGTGACTATGGCCGGGACCCCAACCGCCGCGGAGAGCGCTTTGATAACATGGGCGCTCACGAAGACAACAACGGTCTGGAACACTCCACCCGCAACTTCGGAAACATGGGCAGCTACGGCGGAGCCCAGGGCTTCGGGTCTTCCAGAGGCGGCTCGCATAACCAGAATTCAGGAGACGGTTCCCGCTGGAGCAGTGGCCACGGCCGCGAAGAAGACCGCCACGTAAACCGCCAGGTTTACGGCGCCTACCGCGACCACAACAGCTTTGCCCCCGGCGAGCGCGAGCAGTACGATGGCTCCGGCCGTCCGGGTAGCCGCGGCGCAGACAACACCAGAGGCTGGGAACCCTCAGACCGGGCCGGCTCAAGAGGCGGTGTGAGAGACATCGGGACGAATGATATCTCCCGCCGAGGCGATGACAGCCGCTACGAGATCTATGACGATTCACAATCCCACTACAACCGGGGCGAGTATGAGCGCGGCCGGCAGCTGGGCCAATTGAGCAGCGGCTTTGACCGCAGAACCCAGGCCGAGGGCGGCGCTAACTTTGACTACAACAGACCGCACCGGGAACACCACAACCAACAAGGCGAGGGTGGCAGAAGCGAGAACTACGGCAACATGGCCGGCTCCCTGAGCTGGGGTAACGACCGCGACTACCGCTCAGAAGAAGGCCAGGACCGCCGCTACGACCCAAGCAGCGGCCACGTGAGAGGCCAGGGAACGCAACCCCCTTCCCGCGAAGACTTCAGCTGGTAATTAGAAACCACTGAACAAAGAGCGGCTGCCCACCAGGCAGCCGCTCTTTGTTTTATATAAGTTTGTTTTATATAAGTGTGATTTGTGATCTTTCTGTTTCAGCGCTCATTTAGTGAAAACAGGCCCAAAACCAAGTGCCTGTTTTTTGTAGAGGACAGGCACCGCTTTGTCTCTCATGATACCTGATATTTTTTGAACATGTAGGGACAATCCCTTGTGGTTGCCCTTATTGAATAAAGTAACTGCGCTGGCGCAAGCCGCTGGCTCGTGTCCACATGTATTGCAGAGCCCCTTTTCCTCTTCAGCAAGGCAATGTTGAGGAATGCGTGCGGACACGAGCCAGCGGCTCGCGCCAGCGGAGATTGCCCTTGCAATTTTCTGCTGTTGTTGGTGTTATCGCCAACAACCTAAACTTTGCTCGCCAACATCAAGGGCAACCACAGGGGATTGCCCCTGCTTTTACATAAACAGCCCTGAAACAGGATGGTTCTAAAACAGAATCCTTGATAATCTACCGGAAAGCAGTGCGTTCTATGGGTGTAGCATCTACCTTTGCACCTGAAAATGTATTCCTATATGAAGACTTCACGGCTTCCGCTGTTTTTCCTGGCTTTGGTTTTGGCGTCCTGCGCGCCTTCGCCGGAAAAGAAAGTAGAGGTGTTGCAAACAGAGGTGCTGGCGCTCCATGACTCAGCCATGGCCAAAATGGGCGACCTGTATTCCCGCCGCAAGGAACTTGCCTACCTGAAAGACTCGGTGGTGGTGCAGGATACGCTGGCCCGCCGAAGCCTCACAAACGGGATCTCTGATCTGGTGCGCGCCGATGAGCGCATGATGCAGTGGATGCATGGGTACAAGTCGCCGGAAGGAAAAGTGCCAGATGAGGCCCTGTCTTACCTGCAGCAGGAAAAAGTTAAAATAGAAGAGGTGCGCCGCGCCATTGCCCAAAGCCTACGGTCCGCCGATTCCCTGAATTCCCTTTACAGAACTTCTAAATGAAAAATACCCTTTTAGCGCTTGGGCTGGGAGTGGTGCTGGCCACGGCCTGTACCTCGGCCCCGGAAAACAAGCAGTTACCCATCCTGGGTCCGCGCGAGCCCAAAGTAACCATGGTAGACGGTAAACCAAGCGTAGACACCATATACCATTCCATTCCTGATTTCGCCTTCCTGGACCAGGACAGCCAGATGGTGACCCAGCAAACGGTAGCCAACAAGATCTACGTGGCGGATTTCTTTTTCACCTCTTGTCCGTCTATCTGTCCTAAGATGAAAAGCCAGTTGCTGCGGGTGTATGAGAAGTACAAAGACAACCCGCGGGTAACCTTGCTCTCGCACTCCATTGACCCCACCCATGACACCGTGGCCGTGCTCCGTGACTACGCCGATAGACTGGGGGTGAAAAGCAATACCTGGCATTTCCTGACCGGCGACCGCGACACCATCCTGGACATGGCTCAGAAATACTACTTCACCAGCGCCATGGTGGACAAGACCGTGCCCGGCGGATTTGAGCACAGCGGCGCTTTCCTGCTGGTAGACGAGCAACGTCGCCTGCGCGGTCACTATGACGGCACCAACGCCCAGGACGTAGACAAACTGATGCGGGACATGGATGTGCTGCTCGCAGAAAAGAAGTAGCGGTATGGGTTACAGTGCAAAGTACCTGCTGTTTTTCCTTTTCCTGGGCGTCTTGCTTTCAAGCTGTTTTACGGAAAGGGGCCAGGAAGGAGAGTTGCTCTATGGGCGTCACTGTGCCAGTTGCCACCTGGAGAACGGGGAGGGGCTCAGGGGAGTCATCCCGCCGCTGGTAAACTCAGACTATATAGAGAAGAACCGCGATATTCTGGCCTGTCTCCTGCGCAAAGGCATAAAAGGCCCTATCATGGTCAATGGTCGGCAATACAACCAGCCTATGCCAGGTAATGCAAAGTTGTCTGAGGCAGACCTTACCAATATCATCAATTACATGCAGAAAGAATTCAAATCACCGTCCCGGCGGGTTTCTTTTGGGGAAATCAGGGAGCAGGTGAAGAATTGCCCGTAAGAAAAGATGCCTTTAAAAGAAAAAAGCGCAGATGGTTGAAGAACCACATGCGCTTTTTTGCTTTTCAGGCAATACGTTAAAGCCAGAATCTGGCTGGGGTATTAACGGCCTGTAGTACCGGCAGTAGTACCTGTTGTTCCGGTTGTACCAGTAGTACCGGCAGTAGTGCCTGTTGTTCCGGTTGTACCAGTAGTACCTGTTGTTCCGGTGGTACCAGTGGTTCCGGCAGTTGTACCAGTAGTACCAGTGGTTCCGGTAGTACCGCCGGTTGACCCGGTAGTGCCTGTGGTACCGGTTGTACCAGTGGTCCCGGTTGTGGTTCCGGTGGTAGTGCCCATGGTATCTGAGCTCATGTCAGTGGTAGTGCTGGTACCATCATCCATGGTGTTGCTGTCCACTGTACTGTTGTCTGTAGTGGTGCCGTTTGCCTGGTCTTCTTTGTTTCCGCCACTGCAAGACGAGAAAGCCATCATGGCTGCCAGAGCGCAAGCCGCACCCCAATTCAATGCGTTAATTTTCATAGCTAAGTGAAAGGTTAAGTTTGACTTTGTTCACATGAATCTTCCTACGTGATTGCAATTTATTTAGTCTGGACTTAATTAAAATAATCTCAGAAATTGTAGAAAAATACGTATTTATCCCTACGAGCTATTAGGGTAAAAACCCTGAATGAATTATGTCTCAGACCGGGCCCTGAAAAGGGAGCAGGCATTTACCGTAGAAGTTCCCAAGCCAAAACAATCGGTTTGACCCAAAAAGTGTAAGGCTAAAAATAATGGTATTATTTGGGAATGACGTCAAAAGCTAATAATTTTAGTTATGGAAAATGACGCTTCTAAAGGGAGAAAAGAGGGCCGGCCTTTTCAGGACCAAGGCCTCAGGAAGGGAAGAGGTGCCCAGTACAACCCCACTAATCCGTTCCTGAAAAACGACTACGTGGTGGAGCATCTGGAAGGGATAGATGAGCCCTGGGAGCAAAAAGCCGCCACTCAGTTTTTCAAGGAATTCCCTAAAACCATAGTAAACGAAATCAACTCCCCGGACCTGGGGCAGGGCTATTCCATGAACCCGTACCAAGGCTGTGAACATGGATGTATCTACTGCTACGCCCGCAACACGCATGCCTATTGGGGGCTGGGAGCCGGGGTGGATTTCGAGCAAAAAATCATTGTAAAGGAAAACGCCCCCGAGGTGCTACGGGCCCAGTTGGAACACCCGAAGTGGGTGGTAAAGCCCATCATGCTGGCCGGTAATACAGACTGCTACCAACCCATTGAAGCCAAAAAGAAGATCACCCGCCGTTTGCTGGAAGTGTTGCTGCAGTACCGCCACCCGGTGAGCCTGATCACCAAAAATGCCTTGGTATTACGCGACCTTGACTTGCTCTCTGCCCTGCACCGGCACCGGCTGTTACACGTCAATATTTCCATCACCACCCTGGACGAAGAGCTGCGCCTGAAACTGGAGCCGCGCACTTCCACCGGGGCCAAACGCCTGCAGGTGGTACGGCAATTGTCTGAGGCGGGCCTGCCCGTGAACGTGATGGTAGCACCCATTATCCCGGGCTTGAACGACCATGAAGTGCCCGCTATCCTGGAAGCCTCGGCGGCGGCGGGAGCCCTATCGGCGGCTTACACCATTGTGCGGCTGAACGGCGCGGTGGGAGAAACTTTTGAAGACTGGATCTATAAAGCCTACCCAGACCGGGCCAATAAGGTGCTGAACCAAATCAAAGCCTGCCACGGCGGTACCCTCAACGACAGCCAATTTGGGCGGCGGATGGCAGGGGAGGGGAGATGGGCCGAGACCATTCAGGCGCTCTTCAAGGTTTCCAAACACAAATATTTTCAGGGCCGATCTATGCCCCCTTATGACCTTACTGCCTTCACTCCGCGAACAGGAAAGCAGCTTTCTATGTTTTAAATGAAACCCTGCCAAGTGATTTCTCCTTTTTCCTGGTAGACCTGCAAAAGCTATCTTTTGGGCTTGAAGTTTTGGTTTGGCAAGCGCTAGGTAAAAGGCTGGGTTTACTAGAGAAACGTAGATGTTGTGACAGCCTGTCAGGGAGGTGTCTCAGCCGAAATAGGGTAAAGCAAAGGCTATTATCTAGTTTGGGAGGCTACAGGAAGAAAGGTCTGCTTCAAGCCACAGGGAGTATTTAGGAGTGGTTTGAGGGTTAAAACCCCATGCAGCGGGAACTTTAGGAATTAAAGGCCCTAAACCGGTGTTCCACGGTTAATTATAAGAAGAATGTAATTGAGGATATTTGATTTTAATCCAGTTGCTTAAGTTGGTTTATTTATATTTTAGGTTTAATAGGTCAAAAAGAAACAAGCCTGAAATAAATAAGCAGCCAGAAAAGATATTTGATGCTATTACGTTACCATTAAGAAGTGAGTTGCCGGGTAAGCGCACCAGGGGTGCCCTCCTCTGCTTCTTTATGAATATAACTTTTTCTAAAAAGAGAGGGTCTTTGTATCTTTAGCCATGGGGAATACCCTTACGCAAGCAAGCACTGTGGCTGGAAGGAGAATCAGACGAAGTTTCCTGTTTAAACTCATTGTGTTTTTAAACATAGGGGCAGCGGCGTTGTTAATTCTCTCTCATGTGGCCTCCTATATTAGCCCCGGAATTTTCTGGGTAGCTAGCCTTGTGGCCTTGGCATACCCGGGCCTGCTCCTGGTGAACCTGCTCTTCATCCTGTACTGGCTCCTGGTCAAAAGCCGGGCCTTGTTCATCTCCCTCTTTGCCTTGCTTATCGGGTTTGATAACCTCCGGAACCAGATCCAGTTGAACCTGTTCCAGACCGAGGTTCCGGCCCAAGCTCAGAAGCTGCGGGTGCTAAGTTTCAACGCTCGGCTGTTCGATCTCTATGAGTGGACCGGCAACCCCCTCACCCGAGACAAGATCTTCAAGATGGTGCAGGACGAGACCCCAGACATCATCTGCTTCCAGGAGTTCTACACCTCCTCTAAAGCCGGAAGAAACAACCTTGACACCCTGCTGCGTTTACAGAAGGCCAGGAACCACCATGTGGCCTACACCGAGACCATGCGCAACAGCGACCACTGGGGAATAGCCACCTTCAGCACGTACCCGGTTGTGAACAAGGGCAGCATCTTTTTCAATGAGCAAACCAATAACCTGTGCATTTTCACAGACCTGAAGGTTGGCCAGGATACCGTGCGGGTATACAACGTCCATTTCCAGTCTAACCGGTTCAAGCGCGAAGACTATGAGTTCCTGGGCAACCCCAATGCCAAGCCCTCCAATGATGAGAAAATTATCGCCTCCCGCAACATCATCCGGCGGCTGCAGGTAGGCGCCGTGAAGCGCGCGCGCCAGGTCAAAGTAGTTGCGGATCACATTGAAAGTTCCCCCTACCCGGTCATCGTCTGCGGTGATTTCAATGACCCGCCGGCCTCGTTCACGTATAATAAAATTAGCAAAGGCCTGAAAGATTCCTTCGGGGAAAGCGGCTGGGGTTTGGGCAACACCTACAACGGACTCTTCTCCATCCTGCGCATTGACTACCTCCTGCACGACCCGCGCATGGTAGGCTCGGGTTATAAAACCATCCGTCAGAACCTCTCTGATCACTATGCCATCGTGAGTGATTTATGGCTGAAACCAGCCTCTGCTGGTTCCAAAGAATAGTATATTCTGGGGATACCCTTTTCTTTATAGTTTTGATCTGTTTTCTGGAAAACGCACTGTTTACAAACGAGCTTTTGTTTGGCCGTTTGTGGGAAGGTGGTTTGTTGGCAGTCCGATAGTGGGGTTTGAGAAGTATACTTTTTCCTATTCTCTTGCTTTGCTTCTATCTTGCGGCCGTGGGTGTTTTCAGCTGTGTGGTTCTTCTTTCTGTTAGACCAGACTGTGCTTCCTTCATATCTCTTTCCTGGTTCAAGTGGATTGTCCTTGCAGATAGATGGCTGCGCTCCCGTTTGGCTTGTCCCCCTTTGAAGGGGGTAGGGGGATGACTTCTTCTGCTGCTCCTTCCCTCTTTTCCTAATTCAAATCTGTGACTTGGACCTACCATGGCCTGCAGTTTGCAACTGCAGTGAGGTGTTGCATCAAACTCGGATTTCGCTTGCGTTGTGCGGAGAGTTAACGGCAGCGCTCTCCGCACTTCCCGGACAGCCAATCTCCTGATTGGCGAATTGGAAGAGGTTCCAGTTGGTAGTATATATCGTCGTTGTTGGTGTTCTCACCAGTTACTTCAACTGCCTCTCCCGTAAGATTTCTGCTTTTACTCTCCAATCCCTTCCTACCAAGCCTCAAGGCTGCAGCCGCGGTCTGCGGGCGTTTGTCACTTTTCTCCTTGATGAGAAAAGTAACCAAAAGAATCAAGAAGAAAAGAAACTCGCTGACGCTCAAACAGTCTTTTCTTCAGTAAGGGTGACACCTGGCAAAAGCCTTTTGTTTCATGGTGAACTTACGCCACTGCCGATTGAGGAGCCACTGCCTGCGCTCGTCGGAGGTTGGGTTGCGCACGCGCCCAACCTCCGCCTCCCCGCATATGCCTGCCTTGGTTTTAGAGCCGCTGCAATGCCTGCATCGTCCTTTCGGACGGATGGAAAATGCAGCTGTTCTCGTCTTGTTATCCTTGGTTGAAAAATGTAGAGACAAGGCATGTCTTGTCTCCAACGGTTCTGGCGCAATAAACAACAGCTCCTGGAAATAACCGGAAGCAACCGGAAAGGGCACCCACAAGAGGTGCCCCTACATTCTTGCCCCTGCTGGAAAAGAGACCTTATCATTTGAGCCTTGCTATTTAAGAACGCGTTCTCAACTTCGCCTACCGTTCAACCTCGCCAACCGTTGTTGGTGTTATCACCAACAACTAAGACGGCCGTTTAACTACTTTCTGAAGAATCGTAGGGCTTTCCACTTGGAAAGAAGTCATGCGTTTTGGAGCTGCTTTCTATAAATCAGATGGCAAACTATCAAGGCATGTCTCGTTTTAAATCTAGCCCGTCTGTTGGACTGAGTGCATAGGCAAGAAAAAAGGAGCTGTTTTAAAGGCTGTTCTTCTGAAAACAGGCTTTAAACAGCTCCTACCTTTAGGCACCTCCCGGCTTAAAGGTTAAAACCAGCAAACAGCGTAAATGAAGTAAGTGGTTATTTAATGTAAGGCGTGCTTTTCGTTTTCGCTTACGTTGGCCAGGGTCCATTCTACGCGGCCAACGAAGGCATGCTCCCGGACGTGGCAGTCAGATTTGGTGCAGAGGCAACAGCTGGCGGGGGGAAGGCAGGGATCCAGGTGTACGAAGAGTTCTACTACATCGCCCATCTCCTCGGAGATCATGTCCTGGAGCAGCTCTACTTCTTTGTGGGCTTCCTGCAGGTTGAAGTACCAGGGCAGGGTGAGGTGGCAGTCTATGTGCAGCTGGCTGCCGTACTTGATGACCCGCATGTTGTGGAGGTCAATCCAGTTCTCGCGGCGGCTTTGGTTCAGGACGGTGATAATGCGGTCCATAAGCTCATGGTCGGCCTCATCCATGACCCCGGAGATGGAGTTGCGCACAATGCCGTAGCCGGTGTAGGTAATAAAGGACCCGAAGATGATGGCCACCACCGAGTCCAGCCACAGGATGTTGGTGAAGTAAATGCAGCCCAGGCCTATGACCAGACCCAGGCTGGAGTATGCGTCTGAGAGCAGGTGCTTGCCGTTGGCGATGATGGTGAGGGAATGGTGCTTTGTGCCCCGCTTAATGAGGTAGCGGCCGGCCAAGTAATTGACCAACCCAGTAGCCAGGGTAAGAAAGATACCCACGTCCATGGCATGGATGGGTTGCGGGTAGAGAAGGTTATAGACAGACTTGACAATGATAGCCACGCCCGCCAGCGTGATAAGTGATCCTTCCAAGCCAGAGGAAATGAATTCAATTTTGCCGTGTCCGTAGGGGTGGTCTTTGTCTTTGGGTTTGGCCGCCAGGTACACACTGTACAACGCTACGCCGCCCGCCACAAAGTTGATGATAGACTCCAGGGCATCGGTTAAGATGGCGTTGGAGTTGGTGAGAAAAAAGGCCCCAAACTTAACGCTGAGCAGCACCAGCGCCAGCACCAGCATAAGGGCCATGATACGGATAGAAGAAACCGCCGGTGAGGTGGAGGGCATAGACTTGCAGGTTAAAAAAGATACTTTCGCCTTACAAACGAGAAGAGCGGCAAAAGGGGGTGCAAAAGTACGGCTTTTTTTAACCCGCCGGCAAGCAGCAGACAAGAAGAAATACTGGAAACCTGGAAAGGGATCGCTGTGGGTAAACAGGGCAGAGGTGGCCCGATGAACTAAGGCTTAGCTAAACAGGAAAGACAGAAGCCAGGAAACAAAGGAGGCAAGCAGACCCAGAAAGAAAAACAGGAACCCCAGTATTGGATGCATTTTGGTAGGTGTTAAGTTGAGTAAAGATAAAAATTTAAAATAAATGCCGCAAATGCAAAATTAATGCAACAAAATCCTTAGTTGTTTCATATAAGTACTATTGTATGAACAAACCCCATAGCATAAATTCGCTGTTTGTACATGAATTTACTTTTACCTGTTGGCGAGATCTTATGAACTCCTCTGTTAAAAAAGCTGTGGTGGGCAAGCCCATTGAAAAGATTTTGAAAAACAGCATGTTGTTGCCCGTAGACACCGGCAGCATCAATGATTCCTTGGCCAGGTTGCAGGATCTGCGCCAGAAGTACATCCAGACCCAGGGAACTGGGAAAAATGTTCTTCGGCTACCCGCGTTGAAAAAGTAAATACTTCCCCAACCCGAGATCTATTCTATTGATAAAAGGTCAGGCTTTGCTGCAAAACGGCAAGGCCTTTTCTGTTTTCGCCGGCTTCTAAGGTAAGGTGCGCTGCTATAAGAGAACAAACCTGTTTACTGGCTGTTTTTACCAAAATGACCTTAAAAGGAGTTTTACGGATTGGCTTATGAAAGTAGGTAGGAACCTTTCCGGCGATAGTCGGCAGACAATCTTGTCCCTGCTTTTAGGAAAAGGCAGAGTTTGCACAGGGTGCCCTAGTTTTTAAGAAAGATAGGTGCCGTTGAGGTAAATAAAAGCGGGCACTTCTGTTTCCGGGTTGTTTCCTTGCAAGGAGCCCTGAAACGGAAGTGCCTGTTTAACTTTTGGTTTAGTGCCTTTAGTCTATAAGACCTTCCTGAATGGCGTACTTGATTAAAGTGGCGGTGTTGCGGGCTTTGGTCTTCTCAATCAGGTGCTGGCGGTGAGACTCAATGGTGCGCTTACTGGCGAAGAGTTTATCAGCGATCTCGGCGTTGGTATAACCTTCGGCAATAAGTTTAAGAACTTCCATCTCGCGTTTGGAGAGCTCTGGGTTGTTCTTTGATTTAGTGGTAGCGGATGCCCCTTCTGGGTTGTTTGCTTTGTTCAAAAGGTTAAGGGCCACCTCAGAAGAAATAAAGGAGTTGTCATTGGCCACGGTTTTAATGGCGTGCACCAGCTCATCTCGTCCGGCCGTTTTGAGTACGTAACCCATAGCGCCTGAGGAGCGCACCTTGTGCACGTAACTTTCCTGGTCCAGCATGGTTAGGATGAGCACCTTTACGTTAGGATGCTTCTGCTGCAGGTGCTGTAAGGTTTCAAAGCCATCCATCACAGGCATGTTCAAGTCTAACATAATCACGTCTGGGGTGGTGGTTTCCAGAAGGTCCAAAAGTTGCTGTCCGTTCTCTGCCTCACCAATTATTTGTATAGTTCTTTCAGATTTAAGTAAAGACTTCAACCCATCTCTGATCAGCGTATGATCATCTACTAGAATTACTTTTATCATCACCTTTTAAGTGTTATTTGACTGAGATGTTAAATAAATCAAGAATTTCTTTTTTAAGCTAATTTAAGTGGGGATCCTTTAATAAAAGAGTTGATATTTAGTATTAATACGGAGATGCTTATATTTTGTCTCTCCTCTCAAAGAATTTATGCTATTAAAGTAGAGAACTACGTATTAATACGTATACCTAAATTGCGGTATTAATGACGTTTTAAAGGGGATTTTATCGGGGTATATTTGTGAACTGTCATGCTGTTGTGTCTATCTAACATATAGTTGAGCGTTTACAGAAGACCATGGAAATCTCTACCCAATTTACAAGCGCAGGTTTACTGGTCTCGTTGAAAGGGGCTTTAGATGGTCTTTCTGAGGAGAAAGTAAAGAGCCAGCTAAAGATTGTCTTGCAACAGAATAGGAAGTTTATGTTCCTGGATTTTTCTGGCGTGACAGATGTAACCCCCACCGGATTGCGTAATCTGCTGCCTTATGTGCAGCAGGTGCAACAGCAAAAAAAAGAGCTTATTTTATTTAACCTGAAGGATAATATCCATGGGTTAATAAATTCTTCTGGCTTTGATTCTTTGGTGAAAGTGGTTGATTCTTTGGATACTGCAATTAAGTATGTTCATGCCAAAAAATCGGCTTAAAATTTACTTTTAATTAATATGGATTATAAGAAAAAAATTCTTTACTTTATATAAAAAAAGAGGATGACCATAGCAATTGAAGAAGAGGCTAACATCTACATCCTGCGCTTGAACGGTGAACTGGATGCTTCTACTTGCCTGGAGGTGGATAAGGAAATTGAGCTGGCGCTTTGCAAGCCCATTGAACAGCTATGGATTGACTGCGAAGAACTAAAGTACATTTCATCTGCAGGGCTGGGCGTGCTTATTTCTCATTTGGGTACCCTTGAAGCCCGAAACATAAACCTAGTGCTGTACGGGATGAGTGCGCATGTGAAGAACGTATTTGAGCTCTTGGGCCTGCATCTGATCATGACCATTGTGCCTTCCAAAAAAGAGGCCCTGCTGCAGGAAAAATAATTCATGCAGCTAATCTGGTAATATCTTCTGTGCCAGCCATTACGGACTGGTTTTTTTGCAGGTAGAGCGCTTTCAAGCTGCCTCTCCAAACCACGCCTGGCATCATTCCTTATTTTTGACAATTCCCGTGCTTCCTGGTTTTATATAGGGCTTTGCCTATGGCGTGCTTTGCCAAAAGCCTTGGGAGCAAACCTACCCCTTTTGCGCCATCTCCAGATCAAAGGGTGCTTAACCCTTGCCTGTACCATGCCAGAACTAGTCAGTTTCTGGACCATTCAGGTAACTGCTTTCTATTCTTTTAAGCTTGTGGCTGCCTTTGCTTTCTATGAGCAGCCCTCCGTCATTTACCTTATAGTTGGGTCTAATGGGGTATTCCGTAAAGGTGCCAGATGGGCAAGAACGGCTTTGCTATTACTAACCCAGACGTTGCCTGCCTTCAGAGGCAATTAGAATAAAATAACACCTTCTTTAGGAGCCCCTTTTTCAGGGGTATGTTTTAATTCTTGCATTTTTTTGATCAGGAATAAAGCATATAAAGCATCGCTCCAAAACCAATGCCTTAAGATAATGCTGTTCTGTTTTTGCTATTGGTTCCAAGAGAATCAACAGAATAAAACAGTCAAGACTTTACAACTAAAAAGGCAGCGTTCTTGCGGGAGCGCTGCCTTTTTAGGGTAAAGTTCTGCAGAAGGTGAGGTGTGCAAGCGGCGGGGTTTTAAGGTTGTTTTTTAAAAAACTGCCCTAAAACCCGTTTGCCTTTAATGCGGAATATCAATGGTGATACAGGTGCCCTCACCGGGCGAGGAGTCAATGACCATGGTGCCTTGCAGGAGTTTCACGCGGTTACGGATAGTGGTGAGGCCTATGCCTTTAGATACCGCTTTTTCTGGGTTGTTCTGGGGCATGCCTTTGCCGTTGTCCTGCACGCGCACGCGCACCGCTTTGCCTTTGTCCACCACCTGCACCAGGGCCTCAGAGGCCTCGGCGTGTTTCATGATGTTGTTGAGGAGTTCCTGCACAAACCGAAACAGGTGGGTTTCCAGGCCATAGTCGGTGGGGTGGTCAAAGCCAGTGATCACGCACTGCACGCAGAAGGAATTGGTGGAGAGGCGCGTGGCTAGGTCTTTGAGGGCAGACTTCAGCCCGAAGTCTACCAGTACCCGCGGGATGAGTTCATGGGCCAGGGTACGGGTTTCCTTGATGGCCTCTTCCAGGAAGCCGGCCACTTTCTTAAACGAAGTCTCTTGCTGGCCAGCCTCCTGCCTTTCAGACTCTATTTCCTCAAGGTTCAGTTTGGCGGCGTACAGCAGCTGGGCCAGGCTGTTGTGCAGGGCCTCGGCAATGCGCTTGCGCTCTTCGTTCTGGGTGGTGAGAATGGCGTCCATTACCACTTTCTGCTGATCTAGGCGGAACTGGGTTTCTTCTTTCTGCCGGCGCTTCTGGGTGGTGGTGTCGCGCACAATGCCCAGGATGCCGGTTACCTCGCGGTTAGCGTTGTAGAGCGGGGTAAGGGTAATCTCAAAAGACCGTTCCTCGGGTAGAAAAGGCAAATGGGTAAGAGTGGCTTGTTCGCCTTGCAGCACTTTGTCCAGTTTCTTCTGGAGCCTGGATTTGGCCCGCGCCGGAAAAATGGAACTCACCGGTTTGCCCAATACTTGTTTACGGGTTAGGGAAGACATTTGCTCCATGGCGTGGTTCCAGGTAGAGATCATGAAATCGCGGTCAAGGGCAATTATGCCGTGCAAATGCGTTTCCAGCAGGTTCTCAGAAAACTCTTTTTCAAGGGTAAGCTGGTTCTGTACTTCCTGCAGGTTGGTGATGTCAATGCCAAAGGCAATAGCTTTCTGGTGGTGTTTGTCCAGAAAGCCGTAATTCTGGAAATACACGTTTTTGCCCTGGTGCTCAAAGGCGGCGGTAAAGCTTTTGACTTCGCCCGTAAGGATATCCTCAATGTTGCCGCGCAACTGGGGGAATACATTGTAGATGCTTTTCCCCAGCATGGTATTGTCTTCTATGCCCACCCTGCGCAGGCCGTGGCCTTTTATTTCTATATAGTTCCCGTCCAGGTCCAGCACGGCCAGCACCAGGGGCAGGTTCTGGAGCAGCTGGTCCAGGAGCATGGTGCGGTAGCGGGCTTCCTCTTCGGCGTGTTTCTGGTCTGTCACGTCCAGGCAAAAACCAATGGCTTCCTCTGTGTGGATGTCCTGGAAGAGGAACACCTGCTTGTACACCTTCTCTCCGGCCACTTCAAACTCCACCACCGTGGAAATCTTTTGCCCCTGCAGGGCCTGTTGTATCTGCAGGTGCAGTTCTGGGTGAACCGCCTCAAAGGTGTTGCCTACCAGGCCGTTCTCAGCAAAGCCCAGGCCTCTGAGCCCAGACCCTTTTGATTCCAGCACGTGGCCATCTTTGTCAATGCGCCAGAGAGTGACGGGCAGGTTTTGCAGAATAGCCGTTACGGTTTCATTCAGTTGCCGTAACTCCTGTTCTTTCTGGTGACGCTCCGTGATGTCCACGGCCACGCCCACCAGTTGAATGGGTTTGCCTGAGGTGCCGCGTTTGAAGACCGTCTCCCGGAACATGATGTGGCGCCAGTCGCCGTCTTTGGCCTGGACCCGTACCTCATAGGTGAGGCATTCGCCTTTGGGCACTTCCTCAAACCGGGTGGCCCGGGTGTGAATGAGGTGCGCATCATCTGGGTGGTAGAGGGTGTCCAGTAAATCGCGCGGGTGGGCGTTGATGTCTTCTTTGGTATAGCCCAGATACGCCAGAAAATCACGGTTGTTGTAGATGTTACGGCCCAGGGTGAGGTCTTCCACGTACAGGAAATCGGGCATGGCCTCAGCGGTCTTTTTCACCAGTAGCTGGCTTTCCTGCAGCTTTTCATTGGCAATGCGCTGTTGGGTGACATCTTCAAAAGTGAGCACAAAACCATCATTTAGCTTCACGGCTACGCAGTTAAGCCACCGTTCTGGCCCGTTTTCTTTAAAATGGGCCGTAAACGTGGCCGTCCGCCCGTTTTCCACCACCTCAAGAAAAGTGATATAGTGGCCGTCTGTGAGCAGGGAGGGCAGCACCTCAGTAAGGCGGCGGCGGCGCAGTTGCGCCAGGGTGGAGTTAAGGAAAAGCTCGGCGGTACGGTTGAGCAGAAGCCACTCAAAGTCAAGGATGTTGCCCTCGCTGTTGCGGATGGCTTTGAACACCTGGATGGCATCAAGGGAAGAGTTGAGCACCGCAGAGATTATCTCTTCTTTCTGGGCAAGCTCCAGGTGGGCCGTTTTTCGCTCGGTAACGTCTACAAAGGCAATTCGGCACTGGTCTGGGGCATTCTCGCGGCGCAAAAGCATGCCCTCCAGTTGGGCGTAGAAAACGGTTCCGTTGTTGGAGACCACCTGCAGCTCTACTGTTTGGATGGTGTCTGAGAAAAGCACTTTTTTGAAAAAGCCATAGAAGGCGTCCAGGCTGTCTGGGTGCACAAACTGACTGAAACGCCGGGCTACCAGAAGGTCGCGGGTGGCCGCCAGCAGTTGTATGCTCTTGGCATTTGCTTCTTCTATGACCCCGCTTTTGTCCAGGGTCACATACCCAAACGGCGACCGCTGGTAGAGGTCCTGGTACTTGGCGGTAGCTGCCTCCAGTTCCTGGGTGGTTATTTGAAGCTGGTGGTTCTGCATCTCCAGTTCTACCTGGTGAATCTGAAGTTCCTGGATGAGGCGCTGTATTTCATGCGGGGGCATGTTCTCCACGTCAGCGGCCGTTACGGGCCGCTGAAGTTTCTCAGCCTCACGCCTTAGCAGGGTAAAGTCATGGGGCTCGCCATTGAGGGAATCTTTCCGCTTGTTATTCATAAAAGATGCGTTCTGGGTCTGGAACACCAACTGGGCAATAAGCTATTTCTCAAAAACCTCAATGGCCAACAGAATCTTAAACGGTTTGTCTTCTGTCTGCTCTACCCGCCGGGTGTTAAGGATCATTCTACGGTACCCCACGGCCGGGAACTCATGCTCCAGCACCACATTCTGTAATTCAGTGCCCTGGTTGAGCAGCTTGTTCATGCGCTCGCGCAGCTCGGGAATGTCCCACTGGCCGTTGCCCAGGTGGTAGAGCCACTGGCCTTTGAGCTGCTCCGGAATAAGCTGGAAAGCCTGGGCGAAGGCGTTGCTGGCGCTCTCTACCCGCAGTTGCCCATCCAGTACCACCAGCGGCTGCTGGATAAGGTCTATGATGTTGGCGGCGTACAGGGTGGTGGCCGCCACGCTGGCTTCCAGTTGTTTGTAACTGGTGATGTTGGTGAACGTGACCACCGCGCCGTCAATGAAATTGTCTGCCGTGCGGTAAGGGAGCACCCGCATGGAGTACCAATGCTGGTGGTCAAGGGTCTGCAGGTGCACCTCTTTGCTCTGGAGCCGGTCCAGCACCTCGCGCACATCGTCATCAATGTGCTGGTACTTGAGGTTGGAGGCAATGTGCGTGATGGGGCGGCCCACATCTGACCTGATCAGCTTGAAAATATGGGTGACCTGCGGGGTGAAGTTCCTGATGCGGAGTTCGTTGTCCAGGAAGATGGTGGCAATCTCAGTGCTATCCAACAGGTTCTTCATGTCATTGTTGGAATTGGTGAGCTCCTCGGTCTTGGTCTGGTACTGAAGGTTAATGGTCATGAGCTCCTCGTTCAAAGACTGCATCTCCTCTTTGTTGGTCATGAACTCCTCATTGGTGCTTTGCAACTCCTCGTTGGCGCTCTGCAGCTCCTCATTGGTGGACTTGAGCTCCTCCAGCGAGGAGTTCATCTCCTCCAGGGTGGTCTGCAGGCGCTGTTTGGTGTACACCAGCTCCTTCTCCAGTTCTGCAATGCGGGCATCTTTGCCCGATGCCTCTTCAGAGCTTTCTTTGCGGCTTCTGCGTGATTTGGGCTTGGGCATGTCTTCCAGCACCACCATGATCAGGCCCCGCAACTGGTCTGGTTCCTCCAGGGGCGTGACCGTGAGTTTTATGTGCTGCACGCCGTGGTCGGTTTTTATCTGAATGTTCTCTGCCCGGGCTGTTTCCTTGAGCATGGAGGCCCGGTTTACCAGGTTGTTCAGCTCAAAGGTGAGGCCCTCGCGGGCCATGTCAAAGATGTTAAGCGTGGCCTGGCCCTGGGCAGGCTCCAGGTATTTGCCCGTGCGCCCGTGAATGTAGAAGATGTCACCGGCAGGGTTTACAATGAGGGTAGGAGGGGCAAAATGGTTCAGCATGAGGCGCTGAACCACCTGACCCAGGCCCGTTTCTCTCTTCACGGCTGCTTGCGGTTCTGTTTGCGATTTCACGGTTTCTATAGTTTTATAGGTAAAGGGAAACTCCACCAGGCGCGCCAGGGGAATGGACGCTTCGTCACGGCGGGAGATTTTCCATTTAGTATCCAGGGCGGTAAACATATCCGGGAAGCCGGAGAGGGTCTCTGAGGAACCCAAAAACAGCAACCCGCCGGGGTTAAGCGAGTAATGGAAAACCGAGATCAGCTTTTTCTGCAGCTCTGAGGAAAGATAGATGAGGATGTTGCGGCAGGTGAGCAGGTCCAGTTTGGTGAAGGGCGCATCACGGTTAATGTCATGCACGGCAAACACCACTGTTTCACGCAGCTCTTTCTTAACTATGTAGTTATTGTCTGATTTGATAAAATAGCGCCTTAAACGCTCCGGGGATACATCTGCCGAGATGCTCTCCAGGTAGGTGGCCGCCCGGGCGCGGGCAATAGCCTCAGGGTCAATGTCAGTGGCAAAGATCTGCACCTTCAGGTTCAGTTTCAGTTTCTCCATGGTTTCCTGCAGCATAATGGCTATGGAGTAGGCTTCTTCGCCGGTAGAGCAGGCCGCCACCCACACGCGTACATAGTCTCCTTCTTGCTTTTTCCGGAGCAGGTCTGGCAGGTATCTCTCCTGCAGAATGGCAAAGGCCTCAGAATCCCTGAAAAACTTGGTCACGCCAATAAGCAGTTCTTTGAAAAGCTGCTCTACCTCGTGCGGGTTTTCCTGCAGAAACTGCACGTACTCAGAGAACAGCACCATCTGGTGGCTGTTCATGCGGCGTTCAATGCGCCGGAAAATGGTGTTGCGTTTGTAGAGCGAGAAGTCATGGCCCGTTTTGTTGCGGATGAGCGTGAAGATCTTCTGCAACATAATGGTAGACTTGTGGGCCTCTACCATGTTCTTGGTTTTGATGGAGGGCATATTGGCGTATGTCACCAGTTTCCTGGGCATTTCCTCCACCGGCAGTACGTAGTCTACAAACTCGGTCTTGATGGCGTTGCGGGGCATGGCGTCAAAGCGGGCGGTGTTGGGGTCCTGCACCATGACCATGCCAAAGTTCTCCATGATCATCTTTACGCCCAGCGTACCGTCTGACCCCATGCCCGAGAGGATGGCCCCGATGGCGTGCTCCCGGCGGTTCTGGGCCAGGCTCTGGAAAAAGAAGTCAATGGGCATGCGCTGGCCGTTAGGCAGCTCTGGGTCATGCAACCTGAAAGTCCCTCTTTCCAGGGAGGTCTCTTTGTTGGGCGGTACCACGTACACGTGCTCGGGCTCTATCGGCATGCCGTCTTCTATCTGCAGCACCGGCAGAGAGGTATAGCGCTTTATAATATCGGTCATCATGCCTTTCTGGGTGGGATCCAGGTGGGGGATCACCACAAAGGCCATGTTGGTGCCGCGGGGCAAATGCTGGAAGAAAATCTCAAACCCTTCTAAAGACCCCGCTGAGCCTCCCAGGCCCACCACCTGGAACTCCGGGGCAGGGTTGGCAGGCTTCACCACGCCCTTCCGTGCCTTGGGGCTGGAGGGCTCTGGCTTGGGTGGAGTAGGAGCGGTAGGGTTCTCAGTTTCTGTGTTGTCCATAAATTTGTGTACGTAAAAGGGGAGACCTGCTTTTCTGCAGGTGGGCGATTTATTTCCAGAACCAATCATGTGGAATTTCCCAGGCGCCCGCCAGCCAAGGTGTTGCTGGCCTTCAATATAACCCTCCAAGGTACTATTTATACCGCACAAACAAGCCTGGTGGCCTTCCATGCCCTAAAGAAACCGCATTAATGCGTAGGTGCTGGGTAGGTACTTGCCGCGGGCAAAGCGCGGTTTACACATAAGAATCAGAAATCTGGCTTTTTTCAGGCTGCGTGCGTACTTACTATTGAACAAGACAACCCCAACCTATGACTCTTCCGCGCCATGACATCATTGTGATTGGTACTTCCGCCGGGGGTATGAACGCGCTTTGCGCCTTGCTGGAGCAACTGCCCACAGACCTGCCGGCTTCCGTTTTCATTGTGCAGCACCTGTCCAGAAACTCCAATGCCGAAGTGCTGGTGAACCGCCTTAACAAGACCTCAGGGTTGGAGTGTTTTGTGGCCCAGAATGAACAGGTCATTGAAACCGGCAAAGTGTACTTTGTGCCCCAGGACAACCACATGCTGCTGCAGAAGGGTAGGATTCTCGTCACCAAAGGCCCGCGGGAGAACCTGTTCCGGCCCGCCATTGACCCTTTGTTCCGGTCTGCCGCCGCCGCCTACGGCCCCCGGGTTATTGGCATTGTGCTCACGGGCATGCTGCAAGACGGTACCGTGGGCATGGAAATGATCAAGCGCAGCGGCGGTATTACCATGGTGCAGAAGCCCGAAGACGCCGAGTACCCAGACATGCCCCAAAGCGTCTTGAACGAGATAGAGGTAGACTACGTGGTGCCGGTCTCGGCCATGGGCGAACTGCTGCAAGAACTGGTGTTTGTGCCCGCCTCCTCCTCGGCCGAGGTGCCGGAGGATATCACCTATGAAGCCTCCATTGCCGAGCGCCTGATGGTAGATACCGGGGAGATTGAAGATACAGAACTCATGGGCCCGCGCTCTCCGTACTCCTGCCCCACGTGCGGGGGGGCGCTCTGGGAGGTAAACCAGGGCCACGTGAAGCATTTCCGGTGCCACGCTGGCCACGCCTTTACCCCAGAGGCCTTTCTCAACGCCAACGTGGAGTCTATTGAAGAAACCCTCTGGATTGCCCTGCGCATGCTGGAGGAACGCCGCACCCTGCTCAACGCCATGGCCGAGCAGGACCGCCGCAAAGGCCACAGCCATTGGGCCGAGACCCAGCAAGAGCGCGCCCAGGAGCTTAAAGAGCACATTGCCCGCATCCGGCACCTGCTCATGGCCAACGCCAATGCCAAAAACCGCTTTGAGTCTGAGGAGGATTCTGATGAAAAGGAAGCCAGTTGATACCTCCTTTGGGATTTCGGCTTGTTTTCCGGAAAAAAGGCTTAAAGCAGAATTACTCTTTCTGCTGTACTCCCCTGATGTTTATTATGGCCCCGCTTGGCCTTGCCTGAGCGGGCTGGTTTCATGAAAGTAAAGCGCCGCCCGGGCAGTAGCCTTGAGTATACCCCGGTCTGCGCCTTTGATGGAATGATTCCCCCTAGCTTTGATGTTGTTTTCATGCCCGGGGAACCCTGAACCAGACCTTCTTTTGTCCTGAAAATTGGTAACATTAGAAAAAAAGCAAAGGTATACCTGATGAACAGGGCAACACAGAAAGCTTTTCATCCCCTTTTGAATTTAGAATGGAAAATACCTTCGGGATACCTATCATCCCCGACAATGAAGACGAGCGGTTGGCCAAGTTGCGCAGCTTTAATATCCTGGACACCCACCGCGAAGAGGGGCCTTTCAAACACATCGCGAGCATGGCCGCGCGCATGTTCAACGTGCCCATTGCGTTGGTGAACCTGGTGGAAGATGAGTACGTGCACACCAAAGGCAATGAAGGCCTGGACGTAACTGAGCCAGTACCCCGGGGTACCAGCCTCTGCTCATTGGCGGTGCTCAGGCAAGAAGCCACTGTGTTTGAGAATGCGCTGCAGGAGCCCTGCCTGTTGGCCAACCCTATGGTGACGGGTGGCATGGGGCTGCGGTTCTACGCGGCTGCCCCGCTCACTACCAGCGATGGGTACAACATAGGGGCACTCTGCATTGTGGACACAGAGCCCCGGGAGTTTTCTGAAGCAGAGCGGAAGGTACTGGAGAACCTGGCCTCTGTGGTCATGGATAACATTGAGCGCGGTACCACCTAAAAGCATTCACCATACCAACGCAGCTATGCACGGAAAACAACTGGCCCAAGAATCATATATCACCATCCGGTATGACCTGATCAACGACACCCTCTCCGCTGACTGGAAAGGGGAGCAGACCCAGGAAACCGTGCGGGATGGCTGCGAGAAGATTCTCCGGTTCATGACCGTGTACCGTTGCGCTAAACTGCTCAATGACAACACCCACGTGACAGGCATGTGGTCAGACTCAGCGGAGTGGGTAGCCCTTGACTGGGTACCCCGCATGGAAAAGGCCGGATGCCGTTTTCTGGCCCACGTTTACTCGCCTGACATCTACGCCAGGTTGTCTGTAGAAAAGACTATAGATTTCGGTATAAAGGGTATCCTGGTCACCACTTTCAATGGAAGGGCCGCCGCCGAGGAATGGCTCTGTGCTGTTTAGCTTTTTGTAGGGCAGGTGCAAAATCCAGGATGGTGCTCCTTTCAAATTTATAAGAACTACCAATTACTGCAAGGGGCTTGAAGCCCCTTTTGCTTTTTATCGCAAAGTCTTCATTCAGCCCCGCTAAACACCTGCCGGCTTCTTGTTACCTAAGCTGGATTGCCAGTTTATACCTGGTTTCTGAAGAATACCGTATTTACTCCAATAAAAGTACGTATTATTACAACCTGCTTGTAAAATACTCGTTAACAGGTAGAATAATCAGAAAGGAGAAGGTATGAGAGTGGAAGAGAAGATTCTGAAAACCGTATTTAGTTTAGTCAAAGGAGATCCGTCGCCGGTGCACTTGCCGGTTTCCCCCGTAACAATGAGCCAGGCCACTGATTTGCCCCTGGAGCAAGTAAAGGCCTGCTGTAAAGCCCTGGAAAGCCACGGATACCTCATCAGCACCCAAGGTCTTGCCGAGCCGGTTTATTACATCACCAAAACGGGCGTTAACGAAGCCCTCAACCCTACAATGCCCTTGTATATTTATTCTTCGTCAAACCCCCAGCCCAGAAACAGAGTGTAACGCTCCTGTCACCATCCTAAAAACAAAACCAAACTCCCGTTTAAAGCCCGTTTCCCTGAAAACAAGCCCTAAACGGGAGTTCGTATTTTCTGCCGGTTTGAGTTACTATGGCAGCTAGGGCAAAGGTTGTATGGCTCGCCTCTTTTTTAAGGTTGATTTTATTTCTTGTTACCAGGTTTAAGTAGGTTCAAGCTCTGGCTCACCTGTTTTCAGTTGTGTAACGGGGCACCTGAAACTGGCCTGAAAATTCACCTTGATCAACACCAACCGGCTCCTACTCAATAGCAAGAGCAACTCCCGAAAACCAAAATCCTCTCCCGGGAGGGGTAGGTATCTCCGTTTGAGTTTTGGCCGCCGAGATGTGAAAACAGCCTTATTTTAAAAGCTTATTCTTGTTCCCACTCGCCGGTGTCATCTTTCCAGATGGCCAGGTAGGTTGGGTCATGGTTCTTTTTGCAGGCCCTGAACATGAGGGCGGTCTCAAAGCTGAACTCCACGTTGCCCTGCGGGTCCAGTGCGATGAAGTTGCGGTCGCCCTCAATGCGGTCTTTGTACACGTTCATGGCTTCCTGGGCGGCTTCCTTCAAAGGCAGCTTTTTATATTTCATGAGGGCGTACAGTTCATGGGCCACGTTGGCGCGCATGATGCCCTCGCCGTCGCCGGTGCAGGAAACGGCTACCACCTCGTTATTGGCGTAGGTGCCGGAGCCAATGATGGGCGAGTCACCTACCCGGCCGGGGTACTGGTTTTCCAGGCCTCCGGTAGAAGTGGCCGCAGCCAGGTTGCCGTCCATGTCCAGGGCCACGGCGCCTACGGTGTCTTTCAGGAGCTCATCCTTCTCTTTCTTCTTCGCCTTCCTCAGAGACTTTATCTTTTCCTCGGTTTTGAAGTAGTCATCGCCTTTCATTTCCAGTTCCTGTTCCATGGCAAAGTTCTCGGCTCCAATGCTGGTGAGCAGAACGTGCGGGGAACGCTGCATAATGGTTTTGGCCAGGGTGATAGGGTGTTTCACGTGCTTGACCCCAGACACGGCGCCCGCCTTCATGTTTTTGCCGTCCATGATGGCGGCATCAAACTCAATGCTTTCGTCTTTGGCCAGGCTTCCGCCACGGCCGGCATTAAAAAGTTGGTTATTTTCCATGCTTTTCACGGCGGCTTCTACGGCATCAATGGCGCTGCCTCCCTGCTCCAGAATATGCCAGCCGGCCATCAGGGCGTTTTCCAGGCCCTGTTGATAGGCGGCCTCTTTGGCCTCGCCCAATTCTTCGCGGCTTTGGTTCTCGGCTCCTCCATGGATTGCAATGACGAAGTTTTTCTTCATAACGGTAGTGTCTTTTAGTTGTATGGCACGTGCCGGGTTCTGTACCGGTGTTTGAGTGTACGGCCGGCAAGGGACGCAGTTGGTCCGTTAAATACTGAAATGGAGTAGGGAATTTACTGATGAGCCGTTTTTAGCTCTGTTTTCCAGATTCTGGAGCAAAATAGAGTTGAGAGGTATAAACCGTCCTTAATAAAGTCAAAGTCTGCAGCCGGTAGGGTGGTGTTTTATAAAATTCCGTGTTTTCTCTGGCTATTTGCCGTGTTTGTTCCGGCACTTTCCAGGGGGCGTAGCGCGTATGCATAGAATCTAAGGGGAGTTCTAAATATAAATTTTACCTGTTCTGTTTAGGTCTCTCCAATCTCTACCCTGCAATAGAAAACCTATGACCTTTCATCCCAAATACAGGAAAACCTGGCTCAAGTCACCAGATAAAGGGAAGAAATGGCTGCGCCGAAAAGAGGGTGGTGCCCCAGCCGGAAGCCATTCCCTTGCCAGGCCGCAGGATGAAAACCTTACCCAAATGCCTTTTACATCAACCGAAGAGTAATCAAATGAGACGGAAAGCCATGCAGAGGATCATCACAGAAAAGATAGGCGAAAAAGTAATTATTGTATTGCAGCAAGACCTTGATGCGTCTGACCAGCGTCTGTTACGCCGGCTGCAGGGTACGCGCCAGGGCGGACAGGTAAATATCTGGGTAGACTGCGCCAGCCTGGAATGCATTAAATCGCTGGGATTCTGTCACTTTGTGAACCAATTGCTTTTGTTAAAGGTCTATGAGGTAAATATTGCCCTGCTGAATCTTAGCCGACAGCAGCGGCAAATTTTGCAACTCCTGCGGGTGGAACCATTTTTCAGCGTAGTGCCGGATTTTGAGGAAGCCTACCATTTGGTACAGGCTTCTTAGAAAAGTCAGGCTGTTTGATCTATCCGGCAGAAGGGTTGGGCTACACAGAAAAGTTTGAGGTCTTGTAAGGGCTTCAAGAAAAGCACGAGGAGGTAGAAACAGCATGAGGCTGGAAGAATTCAAAGACATGAAGGAGGGGCTGGCCTATTTAAACCAGCAAGGATATTCCCATAACTTTCAATACAGCCCACAGGGATGGCTTTGCGCGGAGACCCAGGAGGTTTTCGCCCCGGAAGAAGTACAGGTAGATGCCTACCATCGGTTTCAGCAATTCAGAGGCGTCCATAGCGTGGCGGTCCTGTACGCGGTACAGACAAAGAATGGTCTCAAAGGCTTCATCATTGACAACTGCTCTACCTATGACAATGCCCAGTTTGGCGAGTTTTTGGTACGCATGAAGCTCAACCAAATCCAACCAGGCAGCCCTAAACCCACCGATCAGTAACCTGGCTGTATCCGTTTACCGGAATCGCTCCATTTCTTTCCACAGCTGGTTGAATTCACCTGAATAACCTGCCACCACGTGGGCGTCTGAAGTGACCAGAACATTCTCATGGTTGTACAGGGCAGCGCTTCTGGTCCAGTTATAGGAGCCGGTGAGCACCTGCGTGTGGTCCATGATGGCAAACTTGTGGTGCATGTGGTTAGGCGTGTTGTCTATCTTAACAGCGATCCCCGTCTGCGCCAACTGCCTGATGTCTGAGCCCTTATCAAAAAGCTTCTCATTATCCGTGAGCAACTGGATGTCTATCCCTTTCCGGTGCGCTGCCAGAATAGCGTTGGTGATACGGTCATCTGAGATGGTGAACACGCAGATCTTAAGCGAAGACGTAGCCGCCCCGATAAACTCCAGAATGGCCATCAGACAATCCTCGCCCGGGCTGAAGTATGCGGCGTTTTTTACTTTAGGGGCACTCTTGAACAACGAAAGGACAGATTTCACAGAGGAAAGATTAAGGGTTCTGGCGCGTAAGATACAAACTAACCAGATACAGGGTTGCTAAACCCAGCCTAAACTCTAAGCTACACCCGCTTTTTACCTGTTTTCCAAAAAGTAGCCCTGAAAAAGAAAACTCGTAGAAATGCTCCTGTAGAGGCAGCTTGACCTTCCTGATTACCTAAAACCTAACTCCTTAGTAATTTCAAACTGAAGCTATTCTTCCATGCATGACACGCACTCCGTCCCCCATTGAAGGCCCGGGATGACAACTCATGCTGGTCGACAACACATGCTGATTACAACCATTCAGGATCTGTAGGGGCAATCCCTTGTGGTTGCCCTTGCGCCGGCCACCGCAGATTTAGTTGTTGGTGATAACACCAACAACGGTTAACACACTACTAGCGGTCACTTCCCGAATACTCACTTTTTAGAAACGATGCTCGTATGTCCCCCTTTGAAGGGGGTAGGGGGATGAACAATTGGCTTGAAGGACCGTCGAACCTCTGCTAAGTGCAAGGGCAACCACAAGGGATTGCCCGTACAATATTGGGAATGCTATCCTCAGCAGAAGAAATCATTCCATACCCCTCAAAGGTGGACGGTATGCTTGCTAATCTTAAAGTGGAGGTGGGTAGCAGCTTGAGACTTGTTATTCTCAGAATTCTCTTCCACAGTGGACTTTCCAATGGGTATTTGATACAATAAGATTTATTTGAATTATAAATAGTAGAAGCGGTTATTTATTTCTGCTTTGTTGGATTATTTGTATTTAGTCTGAGTGCTAAGGAAAACTTGGAAAAATTATTTTCTGCAAAAAGGTTGTTTTTGTAAAAGTTGTGCCCTTACCTTTAGGGCATCTTTATTGGAGATTTATAAAGAAGAGGCGAGAGAGCAGGCTCCAGGACCCTCTAGCAACCTTCGGCCCCGCCGAAAAGGTGCTAACACCTGCCCATTTTTGGGAACTATAAATTAATGACCATGCACTTACAGCGTTTGAACACCCGCCTTACTACTAACAACCATCCTGCGTCCCGGCAGATCCTGCTTATGCAGGCTTGTTGTTGCTGTTAGAGCTGGCATCACCTCCATCTTTCCTGGCGTAGCCTTGTTCACCCTGCGGTGATGCGCGCTTTTGTCTTCTTTTTTTCAAACTCAGTTCATTATGGACCATTCTTTACCCTTCTCTTCCCCGGAGAACTATGTTCCCGCCGGAACATCCTTCCACACTTATTCCGCTGCCCTAGCCATGGGTGCCATGCCCACCTTCGCCCGAATGTGCTGTTGTTGATACAGGATTCGAGGCATTAAAATCCTCTTTTTACTTCTGTTAAAAGAATCACCGGTGTCGTCCTGAGGCCGTGTAAGAATCATCTTGTCTTTATTATTTTATACAAATGCAAACATATATAAGTAGTACTCTAAAAAGTCTAGTAAGTCTAGGGGTATTATTAGCAATATTGCTGACCCATGCTGCTTTTGCCCAGGGCCAATCGGTATCCGGGCAGGTGAGCGGCACCAAAGGAAATGAGGCCCTGGCCGGCGTAAGCGTGGTCCTGAAAGGCACTACCAGCGGCACCTTCACCAACGCCGAGGGGCGTTATTCTATCCCTGCAAAACAAGGCCAGACCCTGGTGTTTTCCAGCATCGGGTGTACATCCGCAGAGATTGTGGTGAACGGAACCACCGTAAATGTGGTGCTCAAAGAAGACACCAAAAGCCTGGACGAGATTGTGGTGGTGGGTTACGGAACTCAGTCGCAGCGGGCGGTTTCCAGCTCGGTGAGTACCGTGAACGTGGAAGACCTGCGGGGTTTGCCGGTTACTTCTCCGGACCAACTGATTCAGGGAAAAGCCGCCGGGGTGCAGATTTCCTCGGCTAGCGGCGCGCCGGGAGGTGGTATCAGCGTGAGTGTGCGCGGGGCCACCTCCATCAATGCCAGCAACTCTCCTTTATATGTGATTGACGGCGTGTTCATCAACAACCAGTCATTGAGCAACCTTGGCCTGGGTGGGCAGACCTTCAACCCGCTGGCGGATCTGAACCCCGCGGATATTGAGAGCATCCAGGTGCTGAAAGACGCCAACGCCACGGCCATTTACGGGTCCAGGGGAGCGAACGGGGTGGTGCTCATCACCACGAAGCGCGGCAAACTGAATGCGGGTTCCAAGATCAGTTTCCAGACGTACTTCGGCTGGGCCAAGGCGCCTAAGCTTTATGAAACGGTGAATGCCCAGCAGGAAGCCGAACTCATCAACGAGGCCTTCCTGAACGATGGCG
Source organism: Rufibacter roseolus (assembly GCF_017916365.1). Taxonomy (GTDB): domain Bacteria; phylum Bacteroidota; class Bacteroidia; order Cytophagales; family Hymenobacteraceae; genus Nibribacter; species Nibribacter roseolus. The sequence continues at coordinate 285,216 of NZ_JAFMSU010000003.1, read as the reverse complement.
GCGCTTTCGCGGCGCGTCCGTTCCGCCCGAAAGCTGAAGGAGGCCGCGGCTTACCCGAGGAGCAGACCACCTATTCCCGCATCCCGGATGTATTCCAGACCGCCAAAACCCAGAGCTATGACTTGTCGGCCTCGGGTGGGTCAGACAAAAGCCGGTACTTTATTGGGGGCAGTTATTTCTCACAGGAGGGGATTGTGAAACCTGCCCAGTTTGAGCGCTTCAGCGGTCGGTTCAACTTTGACCATAACCTGAGCGAGAAACTGACGGTGGGCATCAGTGCCTCGGGGGCGTACAGCCACCGAAATGTGAGCCGCAACGATAACAGCGCGCAGGGCGTGATCAACTCGTCTTTGTACGTGCAGACGTTTCTGCCCGTGTTCAACGAGGACGGCAGCTACGCCCGCCACAGCATCTTTGACAACCATTTGGCGCTTATTGAGAACCTGAACATCCAGGGGCACAGCAACCGCCTCATCGGGAACCTGTACGCCGAGTACGAGATCCTGCCGGGTTTGTCGTTCAAATCCAGCTGGAGCCTGGACTACAACAGCTACATTGACAAAGTCTACAACAACACCCAGATCAGTGTAGGTCTTCCGGCCGGGAACGGCAGCAACACGCAATCCAGCTTGGTGACTTTGATTAACGAGCAGGTCTTGACCTACAACAAAGCCTTGGGAGATGACCACCGTTTGAACCTAATTTTGGGAAATACCCTCCAAAGCACCAAATACAACTTCCTGACTCTCTCGGGCCAGAAGTTTCCGAGCGATAATTTCCAGGAAATAGCTTCTTCTTCCATCCAGACGGGTAGCACTTCTTCGAGCCAGAACGGCTTGGTGTCTTTCTTCGGAAGGGCCAGCTACACGTTCAGAGACAAATACAGCCTGGACGGGAGCCTACGCGCCGACGGTTCCTCTAAGTTTGCCGCGGGTAACAAATGGGGCTACTTCCCATCAGTAGGAGCGTCCTGGATTGTCTCAGAGGAGGCGTTCGCGAAAGACCTGCCGTTTGACCAGATCAAGCTGCGCGCCAACATCGGGTTGTCTGGTAACCAGAACGGCATCAGCGATTTCCCTTCGCAGAGCCTGTGGAGAGCCGGTAGAAACTACCAGAACAACCCCGGCATCAGCCCGAGCCAGTTAGGCAACCCCGATCTGACCTGGGAAACCACCCGCCAGTGGAACGTGGGCTTGGACCTAGCGTTCCTGCAGAACCGCATTAAAGTGGAGGCCAACTACTACAGCAAATACACCAAAGACCTGCTCATTCAAGTGCCGGTGCCTTCCAAGCTGGGCTACTCCAGCGTGTATGAGAACCTGGGCGAAGTGAGCAACAAAGGGGTGGAGCTGAGCATTTCCTCGGTGAACATCCAGAAAGACGATTTCCAGTGGTCCACTGATTTCAACATCGCCAGAAACAAGAACCGCATCGAGAAACTGCCTACACCTATTACCGCCCACTCCCGCGACTGGGTGCGCATGGAACAGGGCAACTCGCTCTTCGCTTTCTGGGTGTATGACCAGCTGTATGTAGACCCGCAGACCGGCGATGCCGTGTACGATGACGTAGACAAAAACGGCACCATCACCACCGCCGACCGCAAGATTCTGGGCAACGGCGCACCGGATTTCTTCGGGAGCTTGAACAACACCGTGCGCTTCAAACGGTTCGATCTGGGGGCACTTTTGTATTTTCAGGCCGGAAACGACATCATCAACCTGAACCGCTTTTTTATGGAACACGGCGGTACCCAGAGCGGCATCACCTTCTTCCCAAATCAGCTGAACCGTTGGCAGAAACCCGGCGATATCACCGATGTGCCGCGCCTGACCAAACGAGGCAACAACTACACCCTGCCTAGCAGCCGCTACCTGGAAGACGGGTCTTTCCTGCGCCTGCGCTCCATCACGCTGGGCTACAACGTGCCTACCGAGCTGGTGAACCGTTTCAAAATCTCTAACCTGCGCCTGTACGCCCTGGCCACCAACCTCTGGACGCTCACCAACTACAGCGGCCTTGACCCTGAGGTGAACGTGGCCGCGAACAACCAGAACGTGCTGGGAATTGACCACGCCGTGGTGCCGCAGCCCAGAAGTTTCCAGATAGGTGCCAATGTTACTTTCTAAGAAAACCAGCCATGAAAAATATTCTAACTTCCTATAAAACCTTTGTCTTAGCCGCCGCCGTTCTGTTCTCCAGTTGCGATTTGCTGGAGCCGGACCCGGCCACCGAAGTCTTGTCTTCCACCGCCTTGGTAGATGCCCGCGGTGCGCAGGCCGCCCTGTTAGGCACGTACAGCGAGCTTCAAAGCAACAACTACTACGGCTTGGATTACCCGGCTTTGTCTTACCTGTCCTCAGACGAGGCGGAGTCCATCGGGTCTTTTGACTTCTACCGGCAGTTTGACCGCAACGGCATCCAGTCAGAGAACAGCTCCATCCTGAGTACCTGGCGTCAGATTTACCGCGTGATCAACCTGGCTAACAACCTCATTGCCAAAGTACCGGCCATCAAGGACCCAGCCTTAACCGAGAACCTGCGGAAAAGCACACTGGCGGAAGCCCACTTCCTGCGCGGCCTTGCCTACTTTGACATTGCCCGGGCCTGGGGCGGTGCCCAACTGGTTCTCACGCCCACGGAATCTAAACTGGACGGACAAGGCATCGGCCGCTCCACGAAAGCCGAAACCTACGCCCAGGTGCTGTCTGATCTGAACCAGGCCGAACAACTTTTCACCGCGGTGGAGAACGGCGCCGTCGGCGCTTCCTACACTACACCCGCCCGCGCTTCTTTGCTGGCTGTGTGGGCCCTGAAAGCCCGCTTCTACCTCTACCAGGAGAACTGGACTGAGGCCGAGAACTACGCCACCAAGGTGATTGACGCGAAGAAGGCCCAGCTGGTGTATCCATATGAGCAAACCATCCAGGGCCTGCTCACCCCCGAAAGCATTCTGGAACTGGCCTACACCACTGCCAACGGCAACAGCCACGCCTCTTACTGGCTGCCCAGCTCCAGCGGTGGCCGTTTGGAATGGATTCCTGGTCAGACCATCACCAGCGAATTGCGCAATCCGGCCGTGGGCGGCGCCCGCAGCATCCTCATCGGGACCTCCGGCACCATTGTCTACGGCAAAAAATACTTCCGTAATGGCACCAGCGATGACCCAGCGTTTCTTCTGCGGATCTCTGAGCAGTACCTCATCCGTGCCGAGGCCCGCGTGAAGAAAGCCGCTCCAAACCTGGTAGGTGCCCTAGCCGATGTGAACGCCATTCGGGAGAGAGCCCGCGTTGAGAAACTGACCTTGCTGAATGCTCCTGGGTTGTTGCTGGCCATTGAGCAGGAACGCAAACTGGAACTCGCCTTTGAAGGCCACCGCTGGTTTGACCTCATCCGCACCGGCCGTGCCCAAGCCGTCCTGGGCATCACGGACCCCAACAAGTTCCTGTACCCCATCCCCAACGCTGACATCGTCGCAGACCCAGACTTGGGACCAGAAGACCAGAACCCCGGGTATTAATTGTAATTTTTCCTTTGCATGTGAAAAGGAGTACCGCAGAAGCGGTACTCCTTTTCTTTTTTGTTGATGTTTTGAGGTTGTTTTTGGGAAAATGGGCTTAAAAGGGGAGGGATTGTTATTTTATCAGTTGTCTGGTTTGAGGCTTGCGCCTCACTGAAGTTGCAAACTTCAGGTCATGGTAGGTCCAAGTTGAAAACTTGAACCATAGGGAGGGATATAGAAATAGGTAATAAAATTAGCACGCATTCCGTCCCCCTTTGAAGGGGGTAGGGGGATGATTACTCGTGCTGATTATGTCATTCCTAAACTGTAGGGGCAATCCCTTGTGGTTGCCCTTTCTGAGTAGGAGATGACTTTCTGCCCTGTCGCCTTTCTGTAGCAAGAGCAGTTGACACAAGAACCGCCTTGTCATCCCCCTACCCCTTCAACGGGGGACGGAATACGTGAAAAAGGAATGATGAATGCTGTACAATCTTTTATCATCAGAACAGCAATAAAAAAGCGGCTACCTTTTGGTAGCCGCTTTCATTTAAGATAGAAGTACAAACCAATTCCCCTTCTGTTATCCTGAAAGGGTCTTATGGCAAGCTAGAGAGGCGATTAGTAAGCATTATTGCCGTTCGCTACCAAAATCCTTTCAGGAATACAAGGGAGATACAGTGCATTATTCCTCTTCCTCCGCACCAGCAGGCACACCGCCAACGGTTTTAATGATGTTGCCGAAGAACAGGGCGTTGAAGAACAGGCGATTGGTGCCGTACCAGCTTCCCCGGAAGTTGGGGTTATCCGCGAAGAGGACCACTGTGCCCTGGCCTTGGTTCTGCGCTAAGAGCGAAGCGGAGTTGGCGATTTTCTTCAGGTTGGCTTTGGACACGTAGCCACTTTGCAAAGGATTGGCGGTGTATTGGGCCACGGTCTCATACGAGCTTTTGCTGGGTGCCAGGAACACGTTGCTGTTGCGGTACACGCTCAGTTTGCGGGAGGTGTAGCCGAAGGCCAGCGGGTGCGTGATGTCCAGGTCGGTCTCGTAAATAGAGCCGCCTACCGATTTGGCGCCTTCGAGTTCGCGGGCGTTGATGTAATCCTGGCGCACGGTTTTAGCGGCGGTATCAGCAGGGGAGAGAAGGCGGGCATTCGCGATGCCTTGTTTGATGGCCCACTCAGAGGCGGTTTTGAAGGTGATTAATGTGCCGCCCTCGGTAACCCAGCGCTTCAGTTTGTCCACAGTGTTTTTGTCCAGGCTGTTGTAGGCGCCGCTTACCAGCACGATGGTATTGTAACGGGCCAAAGACAGGCGCGGGAAAGAACTCAACTCGGCTTTGGTGATGGGCATCTTCAGCTGAGAATCCAGCAAGAACCACACCTCGCCAGCCTCCGGACCTTGCACGCCGGTGCCTACCAGCATCAGAGCCTCGGGTTTCCGGATGGTCTGGATGTTGCTGCTACCCAGGTCAATGCCTTTGGCGCTGAAACCGCTGTTCACCGCGGTGATGTTGATTTGGCGGTCTGCGACAACTTTCTGGATGGCTTTGTACAGCGAGTCAGACGAGATTTTCTGCGAGGCCACCGGAATGGTGATGGCGCCGGGCAAGTAGTCTTTGGCGCCCGCTGTGGTGTTGGCCGTGAAAGGCTTCAAGGCGGTTTGAGCGGTTACGCCTAAGGATTGCAGTTGGTACAAGGCGCCGGCGGTGTTGTAATCCGTCCAGTCCAGGAGGTAGGCGTAGTTGCTTTTGGGCGGAGCAGTGGCGGAAAGGGAAGGCAGGGCCGTTACTTTGTTTCCGCGGTTCACGGGTTTAGTGGCGCCCACGTGCGGCAGACCATATGCCAGGGCCAGGGTCCAGGTGGAGGCATCGTAGAACACACTGTCGGGTAAGTTTGTGTTTTTGGCAAAGATAGACTCTACCAAGCGGTATTGCGGCTGCTCAGTGGGCACTACAAAGGATTTCCCTTTCTCGAAGGCGGTGCCGTTGATGGTCTGGTTGCCGGGCAGTTCATATACCTCAATTTTGTGGGCCAGCAGCAGTTCGGTGAAATTCCGCAGGCGCGTGGCATCGTATTTCTCGCCGTACACATAGGCTTTCACCGGATTCTTGCGGCCATCGGCGATGCCGGATTTATAGAACTCGCGCTGGTGTTTGAGGAAGGTCTCGCGGTTCTCCACGGCTCCTTTCACTGTAGCTAGCCCCGTGCTCAGGTGGTTCCGGATTCCGAAGGCGAAGGTCAGCACGCCGGTGGAATTCTCCTGGCGGTTACCGCGCGAGCTGGCCTGCTCGGTGGTGATGCCCACGCCCCCCTGGAAATCGGGGTAGGTGGAGCCGTAACCGGGGTAAATGTTATCGTACTGCTCTTTGGTGAAATAAAGAGACCCGATCTCGTCCAGCGCGGCGGCGTGGTACTTGGCGATGATCACGTTCAGGTTGTCATAGGTGCTGCGGGGCACCAGGTAGTTCTCGGAGCCGTAGGGTTTGCTGGGCTCAAAGTAGTAGGTGGAGTTGGTGCCCATCTCGTGGAAATCAATGACCACGTTGGGGAGCCACTCATGGTAGAATTTGAGGCGGTTTCTGCTTTCCACGTGCGCGATGGGCAACCAGTCGCGGTTCAGGTCAAACCAGTAGTGGTTGCCGCGGCCGCCGGGCCATACCTCGTTGTGTTCCCAATCGGCGGGGTCTGCTACTGAAGGGTCGCTCTGGTGGACATTGATCCAGTTGGCGTGCCGGTCGCGGCCATCGGGGTTATGGGCAGGATCGAGCAAAATCACCGCTTCTTTCAAAGCGCGCTGGGTTTCTGTGTCCTGGTTGGCGGTGTAGTAGTAGGCCGTTAGGAGGGAGGCTTCCAGGCTGGAGGCCTCGTTGCCGTGCACGCTGTAGCCCAGGTTCACGAACACCGGTGCGTTGGCCAGGTTGGGCAGTGGTTTAGAGACATCGGCTAGCTGCAGGTGCTCTTTCCGGATGTCTTCCAGGCGGGCGTGGTTCTCGGGCGAGGTGATAATGGCCACCACCTGCGGGCGCAGTTCATAGGTAAACCCGATGGTCTGCACTTTCACTTTGTCGGAGAGTCGGTCCAACTCTTTGAGGTAAGCCACCGATTGTTCATAGCGACTGTGGCGCTCGCCTATGCCGTAGCCCAGGAACTGCTCAGGCGTGGGAATAGCGGCGTCAAAGTTCTTCGTCTTCGGGAAATAATAGCTGCTTTGCGCCAGGGCCGGAACAAGGGTCAGGACCCAGGCGGCCAGGACCAGAAGCGCCCTGTGTAATTGTAAGGATGATTTCATGGTGTTTTAAGGGTGATTTTCAAAAAATGGGTTAAAAGCGTAGCGGCGAGGAATAATGATGCCGCAACAGCAAAGAGAGAGGAAGCGACAAAGCGCCGCCAGGGTAGAGGAGAGGCAGGCGTGCAAAGAAGTACCCCAGGCAAACGCCGGTTTCTTTGCCCTTGCCTGCGCAAGTGCCGTGTACATAAAGAGTAAAACTGAAAAAGTAGCTAGAAAACAGAAGAGCGCTGCGTCAGCGCAGAAGGATAGATGCCCGGGAGCCCGGAATGTCTAAGGAACCTAACAGCAACAACAAGAGTGCATACAGGCAACGGAATAGCCTGAAGCAGTAGATAACGAAAGAAGATTTGCGTTGGAAAGGTGGTGGCTGCTGAGCATGGTCTGAAAACTTATATTTCCCATTTGGCTGGGCAGGAGTTAGCACCTTTTTAACTTGGTTAACGGTTGCTAGAGGTTCTCAGAGCCTGCTCTCTCCCCTCTTCGGTATAATTTCAGGGCTAAGGTAGAAATCAGGTCCTTATATAGCAAAAGAAATATAGGTTATTTACAGCCAGGGATACGAGGACAGTAGATCCGGCAGCTATCACCGGTGTTTGGCTTTAGATTTAGAGAGCATTTTTGGGGCTTTTATTACAAAATAGCCCTTAATCGGATTTAGTAACTCCGAAGGCTTACTGCACAAGAGTCAAGAAGGCTTTCATTTTTTCTAGCCGGATAGTAGTCGCAGGCGCCGGGAGGTACTTTGGAAAACTCATTTAGAAGCTTTTTAAGCGAGTTTTGAGCTGAATGCCAGGCCTGTATAATTCTGTCCGGGTGTACTGCGATGTGGGTATCTGCTTTCTTCTTTAAGCCGTAAAATACGAGTACTTTTAGCCCGCGAAAATGGGCGATAAAGCTCCTGTGCCCCTTTTTAACCTAAAATATCCCTGGAACCCGTGCTGACTCCGAAGAAAGGCTCACCAGAAGAGCCAACCAGACTGTTTGATTGCCTGGCATACCAATTGAAGAATATGCCCTTGGAAGACATGCTCAGCGCCAAAGAAAATGGTGCCTGGCGCAAGTACTCCACCCAGGAAGTGGTAGATACCGTGAACCAATTAAGCGTGGGGCTCTTGGCGCAGGGAATATCTTCCGGAGACGGCACCGCCGAAGGTCGGGACAAGATCGCCATCATCAGTGCCAACCGGCCCGAGTGGATTCTGGTGGATCTGGCTATTCAGCAAATCGGGGCTATCTCCGTGCCCATCTACCCTACCATCAATGATGAGGAGCTGAAATTCGTCTTACAGGATGCCGCCGTAAAAATGGTTTTTGTGGGCGACAAGAACCTTTATATAAAGGTGCAAAACGTGAAGGGAGATCTGCCGGCGCTGCAGAAAATCTACACCTTTAGCCCCGTGCCGGAAGCCCTGCATTGGAAGGAACTCCTTTTTGAGGTTTCCAGTGATCTGGAACGGCAACTGGCCCAGAATAAAAATAGTATCCAGCCAGAGGATTTGGCCACCATCCTCTATACCTCGGGTACTACTGGTACGCCCAAAGGCGTCATGCTCTCGCACCGGAACATCCTGAGCAACATGTTCAACAGTACCGAGGTGATTGATGAGGTGGGCGTGCGCGGGAAACGAGCCATCAGCTTCCTGCCCCTGAACCACGCCTTTGAGCGCATGGCCACCTATTGCTACATCTATGCGAGCGTCTCAATATACTATGCCGAGAGCATGGAGTCTATTGCCGAAAACCTACGTGAAATAAAGCCCACTATTTTCACTACTGTGCCCCGCCTGCTGGAGAAAGTGTACGAGACTATTGTGCGGAAAGGAAGTGAGCTCACCGGGGTGAAGAAATCTTTGTTTGACTGGGCCCTCCGCTTGGCCGAGCGGTTTGAAATCAACACGCCCCTCCCAATAACTTACAAAATGCAACTAGCCCTGGCCAACAAGCTGGTGTTCAGTAAATGGCGCGAGGCGATGGGCGGCGAGGTGAAATCTATCATTACGGGGGCGGCGGCTTGCCAGGTGCGGTTGCTTAAAGTCTTTACCGCCGCAGAGATTGTAATCCAGGAAGGCTACGGTCTTACCGAGGCATCGCCCATCATCAGCGGCAATCGGTATCCTGAGGAGAACCGCATGTTTGGCACCGTGGGTCCGCTGCTAAGGGATGTGGAGGTGAAGATTGCTGAGGACGGGGAAATCCTCTGCAAAGGCCCCAACGTGATGATGGGCTACTACAAGCGCCCCGACCTCACCGCCGAGGTACTGCGAGACGGCTGGCTCCACACCGGGGACATAGGCACCCTGGTCAACGGCAAATTCCTCAAGATCACTGATCGCAAGAAAGAGCTTTTCAAGACCAGTGGAGGCAAGTACGTAGCGCCGCAGCCCATTGAAAACAAAATGGTGGAAAGCCCCTGGATTGAGCAGATCATGGTGGTGGGCGAGTCGCAGAAATTTGTGGGCGCCCTGATTGTGCCTGCTTTCAAGGCACTGCAGGAATGGTACGCAAGCCAGGGCCTCCCATACCCCGGAAACTTGGCCGCCGTCGCCGATAAACGCGTGCGCACCCTTATCTCCGAGGCTGTAAAGAAATACAACCACAACTTCAATCCTGTGGAGCAACTCAAAAAGTTTGCCCTCTTACCCCAGGAATGGACCGTTGCCGGCGGTGAGCTCACGCCCACCCTTAAACTAAAGCGTAAGGTCCTGTTTGAGAAATATCAGAACTTCATCCAGGAAATCTACACCTGATCATAAAAGCAAAAGCGGCTTCTACTAAAGTAGGAGCCGCTTTTGCTTTATATGGTGACCAGTTTTGCATGCGTTCCGTCCCCCTTTGAAGGAGGTGGGGGAATGACTTTTTACATCTCTCTGGTTCAAGTTTCCAACTTGGACCCACAATGGGCTGAAGTTTTCAACTTCAGTGAAGCGAGAGCCACCAATTGAGCGGTTCGCAGGACCTATTAGGGCAACCACAAAGGAGTAGCCCCTACATATTATAATGCGTGTGATCAGCACGAGTAATCATCCCCCTACCCCCTTCAAAGGGGGACATTTTGCAGGTCGATGCTGTATTCTTTTTAAGATGCTCTATTGGTTCCAACTACGTTTTTCCAAAAACAGCTTTAAACTAAATTTGAGATCGACTACCTAATCAAACAACATCCTTGCCCAAGACTCACTCACTCACTCACTCACTCACTCACTCACTCACCCGTCAGTTTCCGCACCAGGGCCTCCAAACGGGTTAATCTCTCTTCCAGCGAGGATGGTGATTTGAGATAGGTGCTGTACACGCCGTCTACGTGCCAAAGCTCGGTCACCTCTGCTATTGGAATGGAGAGATGGTCATAGTCCGGGTTGTCTGCTTTAAGGAGGAGAGCGCCGTCCTCTGTGAGGCCCTGGTAGCGGCGGGCGACTAGTTTGTTCTGGGTGAGGACCACGTAGACTTCATTGGGTTTGAGTTGGGAGGTATCTACGGTCAACGCCGAGCAGTACAGGATATCGCCGTGGCGCAGGCCGTGCTGTTGGTACTGCATCTCGGAGCCGGTATGCTCAAAGGCCCGGTGCAGGATCTGTACCTCGCCGGGTAAGATAAGGGACGGAAGTCCATCTATAAACTGCTTTTCCTGCCGATGGGTGAAATAAGCCGTTTGCTCCACCGCCATGACCAAAGCTGTGCGGTAAGCCGGTGCTTTAGCAGCGTCTGCTACTTTTATGAGCAGGTGCTCAGGATTTAAATCCCGCTTGAAGATATCGAATCCATATAAATCATTGACGGTGAGTTCTTTGGTGATTAACAGGTCCAAACTGATTCCGAAGTGCCTTGCAATCTGCACCAGCGTGTCAATCTTGGGTTCTGACCTGCCTTCTTCGTAGGCACCCACGCTAGGGCGCGCCAGGTCAAAGAGTTGCGCAAAGGCGGCTTGGCTCAAATTTTTGACCGTCCTGATTTTCTTGATGTTCTTCCCGATGCACGACATAAAAAATATTTTAAAAATAATCCTGCTACAATTTTGAGCGTATCTATTTTTTGTAGTATAATTGCCTTCGAAATCATGACAAGATAAGGACTAATTTTCAATGTTGCTACAATTAAGAGCATAAACAAGGCTGGTCTTTCCAGGTTGGGCAAGCTCGGAAGAGAAAAGACTCGGGAGAAAAGGTCAGGATTATGAGCAATCCAGGAACGCAGTAGGGAAGGACAGGCAGAAAGCCTTTCTTTGGGTGATTGGTAAAAACAGGCTTAAAACGCTTTTTCAGGCCTAAGGCAAAAGCAGAGATTACACATAAACTTAAAAGATGGAAAACAACTACTTCAAGAAAGTGAAAGAATATCTGGTGGAACTGGATTTCCGCATCACCCACGAAGATCCCAGGGATTGCGTGTTGGTGGTGGAAAAGGAAAGCCTGGGCATCAAGAACTTGGTCATTGGCTGTACAGATCCGCTCCTGATTATGGAGCAGTACATCCTGGAACTACCCAAGGTAACGGTGGAGATCTGCCAGAGCCTGCTTCAGAAAAACCGTGACATCATCCACGGTGCCTTCGTGCTGGATGAATCGGGTCGGCGGCTTATTTTCCGGGATACCCTGCAGATGAGCAAACTGGACCTGCACGAACTGGAGGCCTCGCTGAATTCGCTGGCCCTGCTGCTGAGTGAGTACGGGGAGCAACTGATCCAATTCTCTAAAAACCAATCTCGCTGATATGACCATTCTGCAACACATTTTCAATATAGGCACCTCTGAGGCGCACCCCTCGGTGGAGGAGCTCAAGGAGCCCATCCGGAAAGCGGAGCAAGCCATCAGGGACATGCGGCTGGAGCTGGAGAAGAGCGTTCGTGTCCTGGAAAACCTGGGGAAAGAGGAAGCCAACGCTGGTTCAATCTCAGAAGGACCGGATAGCGGGAAACAAAGTCAAACCCGGGCAGAGCTGGAGCAGAACATCAAAGCGCTGAAAACCAATCTCCGGAAAAATGAGATGCAGCTGCGCGTGCTCAAGTCACGGGTGACGGTAAGCAGTGCCACCAAAACCATTAACCGGCAGATGGCCCAGCTCAACTCTCCCGGCTCTCTCACCCTGCTAGAAAATCTGCGGAGAGAAGGAACTGCGGACTCATCTCAGGCCCAGAGTTCAAGTGAAAATGGACCCGAGACCCAAGACCAGACCACTGCGCCCGAAAAACCGCAGGATGCCTCCACTGCCCAGGCCTTTACCCAAAAGGCAGATGCTTTAAATGAGAAATTAGGCCTCGCGCCTTCTACAGACGCCCCCATTACCCAACCCTAGAGAACAGCCGTTTCGGGGCTGTTTTCCAGAAATCAGGCCCGAAGCAGAATTTACTTCCTGCCCACCTCTCCTTCATCAAAGGAATCTTAGCACCCTTGTTCGTTTACGGCCCGGTTTTTCAAATTCGAGCTAAAAAACGCAGCCGCTTACCAGACTCAGGACTTAGAACGCTAGACTCAGCACTTAAATAAAATGGGACAATTAGGATTTATCTTTTGCGCCGCCGTGAGTTTCTGGCTGGTGAAAGATGGGGTGGAAGAGGTGGGCCAGTTTGCCCAGGCCGCGGCACCTTTCCTGGCAGAAATCACCCCGTCCTGGCAGGAATTACAGGCGATGGCCTGGCACGCGGTTAGCCTTGAAATATTGCCATCGGGTTCCCTCTTCTAAGAAGATGGCTTTGGAATTGAAAAATTTCTTTTCCGGACTACACTTATTCGTTGTGATGAACCTAGAATTTGTACTTTTAGAAAAGCGTCATCATTTATGCAAGAACTTCTGCAAGCCTCCTTTTCCAGTGCCAACGTGTTCGCCTCGGGGTTGCTCATTTTTGTGCTGCTCTATTGGCTCACGGTGCTGGTGGGCGTGCTGGACCTGAGTTCCCTGGACCTTGACTTAGACGCTGATCTGGACACAGATGCCTCGCTGGACGGCCTGGAAGGCGTGCTCGTGTTCTTCAACCTGGGGCGGGTGCCGCTCATGATTTTCCTGTCCTTTTTCGCGCTGCCGTACTGGGCAGTCTCCGTGGGGGTGAACTACGCGCTGGGGACGACCTCCAGTTGGGTGGGCCTGCTGCTCATGTTGCCCCTCATGGTTTTCTGCCTGTTCGTGGCCAAGTTCCTGACCTATCCGTTCGTGAAATTGTTCCAGGCCATGGAAAAGGAAGAAGCACCTAATGCTGCTTTGATAGGGCAGGTGTGTACGGTGCTGCTGCCCGCCAACAACGCCCAGATTGGGCAAGCTGCCGTGAAAACCAAAGGCGCCCCCGTGCTCCTGAACGTGAAAACCTCTCAGGAAAGCCTCATCCTCAAAGGGGATACCGCCGTAGTTATTGACTATTTGCCAGAAACCAACCTTCATTTAATAGAACCTTACCAAACCCTTTAACTTTTTATCCTACATTCTATGTTTCAATCCCTTACTTTCGCAACCACCATCATGCTGGCGGTCATTGTCTTCGGGGTGCTGTTGGTCATCATCAAGATGTACCGCAAGGCTATCCAGGGCGAGGCCATGGTACGCACCGGCATGGGCGACACCAAAGTATCCTTCTCCGGCATCTTCGTGGTGCCCATCATCCACAAGCTGGAGGTCATGGACATCACCCTCAAGACCATTGTGATCGCCCGCACCGGGGCCGAGGGATTGATCTGCAAGGACAACCTGCGCGCCGACATCAAGGTGAATTTCTTTCTGCGGGTAAACAAAACGCAGGAAGACGTGGTGCAGGTGGCACAGTCCATCGGGTGTAAGCGGGCCTCTGACCCGGGTGCGCTGGAGAGCCTTTTCGATGCCAAATTCTCAGAGGCACTCAAAACCGTGGGCAAGCACTTTGATTTCGTGGAATTGTACCAAAGCCGCGATGACTTCAAGCGCCAGATCCTGCAGACCATCGGTACTGATCTGAACGGCTACATCCTGGACGATTGCGCCATTGACTATCTGGAGCAGACCCCATTGAGCAACCTGAACGAGAACAACATCCTGGACGCCGAGGGGATCAAGAAAATCATTGACCTGACCGCCCGCCAGAAAGTGCAGGCCAACTTGATTGAGCGGGAGCGCGAGAAAACCATCAAGAAACAGAACGTAGAGGCACAGGAAACCATTCTGGAACTGGAAAAGCAACTCGCTGAGAACCAGGAAAAACAACGCCGTGAGATTGCCAGCATCAAGGCCAGGGAATCGGCGGAGATTGAGAAAGTAACCCAGGAGCAGCGCATGGTCTCTGAACGGGCCCGCATTGCCACAGACGAAGAGGTCATGATCTCTGAGCAGAACCGCGACCGCCAGGTATTGGTGGCCGAACGCAGCAAGCAGCGCACCGATGCCGTGGAAACCGTGCGCGTGGAGCAGGCTAAATTGCTGGAGCAGAATGAAATGCAGCGCATTGTGGCCCTGGCCGAGATTGAGAAGGAGAAAGCCATTGAAGAAGAGCGCAAGAACATTCAGGGCATCATCAAAGAGCGCATCTCCGTGGAGAAAGCGGTGGTGCTGGAAGAAGAGAAAATCAAGGACACCCGCGCCCTGGCCGAGGCCGAGCGTCTGAAGCAGGTGGCCGTGACCAAGGCCCAGCAGCAGAACGACGAAGCCACCATCACCCTGGTAGGTGCCGCTGAGATGGAAAGGCAAGCCGCCGAGTTCCGGGCCAAGCAGACCATCATTGACGCCGAAGCGGAGAAAGCATCCGCCGATAATAAAGCCCAGGCCATCAAACTCTTAGCTGAGGCCGAGGCTAGCAAAGCCGCCGCTGTTGGTTTAGCTGAAGCCAAAGTAATGGAAGCCAAAGCCCAGGCCCGCACCAAGGAAGGCCAGAGCGAAGCCACCGTGCTGGAAATGCAGTCCGTGGCCGAAGCCAAAGCCATTCAGGCCAAAGCCGAAGCGCAGGCCCAGGCGAACGAAACATTGGGCGTGGTCGCCGCCAAAGTAGCCAAGGAGCAAGGCTTGGCCCAGGCTGCCGTGATTCAGGTGACCGCCGAAGCCGAGCAGCAGAAAGGCTTAGCCGAAGCCCGCGTGAACGAGGAGAAATTCACCGTGGACGCCAAAGGCATTGAGGCCAAAGCCGAGGCCATGAAGAAACTGGACGGGGTGGGCAAAGAGCACGAGGAGTTCAAACTGCGCCTGGAGAAAGACAAAGCCATTGAACTGGCCAACATCGACATCCAGAAAGACATCGCCGCGTCTCAGGCCTCTGTGATTGCCGAAGCCCTGAAAGCTGCCAAAATTGACATTGTGGGCGGAGAGACCATGTTCTTCGATCAGATCATCGGGTCCATCACCAAGGGCAAGCAGGTAGACCGCCTGGTCACCAACAGCGAGGTGCTGGGCACGGTGAAGGACGCCTTCTTCCAGAAAGACAGCAACGGCCACATTGACTTTAAAGCCAACCTGCAGCGGTTCATCACCCAGTTTGGGATGAACACCGATGACGTGCGCAACCTGAGCGTTTCGGCCTTGCTTTTGAAAATGATGCAGCAGAAGACCCTGGACGAAGCCACCACCAACACCCTGAAGGAACTGACCTCCACGGCCTCGGCGCTGGGCCTGGGCGATAAACCAGTGTACACCCTGAACTAACCCCTCCAGAAGTCCCCTCTCCTGAACACCAGGAGAGGGGACTCGGAAAGGGAACAGACCGGCTGGAAAGACACTTGGAAATGGCCGCAAATAGGCTGTTGTTTTAAGGCTTATTTTCTGAAAAGAGGCTGAAGATGAGGAAGAAGGCCCTTTTTTGACTTGGTCTTATACTGGAACGCTGCCTTGCTCGTTTGCCCAAACTCTTTGTCATTAACTTTCTCCCTTGGCTAGAAATCAGTAATTTTAGTTCCACAGGTAAAATTATTGACATTAAATTATCCCCGTATGAAAGCTATATCCCTTTCTCTGTTCCTAGGTGTTTTGGTGGTAACCTCGGGCCAAGCCCAAACGGCAGCCCCGGCTCAAAACAGAGCAACCTACAACCTGCAGCAGCAGTTCAGCTCGTTGAAATTTCGCTCTTCCACTGAGATGAAGTATAACCAACCGCACAAAGTGGTGAAACAGGCTAGTTTGGATGCTTTCTTCAAAAACGTGCAGGATACGCTCAGAGCGAGGCAACAGAGCATCAAGAACGCCGGTAAGGAAACAGCAGTAGCCCTAGCCAAAACCCAGAAAGAACTCGCCGATCAGAAAGCCCAGGTGCAGGCCCTGCAGGAGGTGAACGCCCAAAAGGAAAAGCAGATCCAACAGGGCGCGCATGACGTGGCCAGCCTGACGGTGCTGGGTATTGACATGGATAAACAGGTATACGTATGGCTCAGCCTGGCCATTATCGCGGTCCTGGGCATTATAGCCGCCATCTTCGCCTCCATGTACAAGAACAGCAACCGGGTGACTGAGGAGAAAATTAGGGCTTACGACGAACTCACCGAGGAATTCAAAGCCCACAAGCAGCTGGCCCGCGAAAAAGAAATCAAACTTAAGCGCGAACAGCAATCAGAAGCCAACAAAGTAGAAGAACTGAAACAGCAACTCGCCCAGCTTAGACACTAAGAGCAGGTGAGGTGGTTTGCGGGTTTGGTGTCCGAGAGTTTATAGTGTAAAAATTCTTCTTTTTAAGTGACAGACCTCGTAGCGTCCGAAGTACCTGTGAGCGTCTTTATCAACCCCGTTTCAGGCCTGTTTTCCCAAAAACAAACCTGAAACATAATACTCCATTGCCCACATCACCCAGCCTCAGCTTAAACCATCATGGCCCAAGAACCTGTCATCTCCAACCCTCCGGCGTCACCAAGTGTGCAACTGGAAGGCGGCACCTATGAAATCCTCCGCAACCGCCTGAGCAAAAGCGGCGGCGAGCTGCACGGACTGCTGGACCAACTGAACCAGGAACGGAAAGAAGTTTTCGGGGCGATTGAGACGAAGCTGTTGGCCACCGAGCGGGTAACTACCGAGCACAACTGCGTGCCTTGGGACATGGTGCCGGTGGGCGAGCAAATGCTTTTTGGCTATAATGTGCATTTGGGGCTGAAAACGGAGGTAGAGCTGAGCGATGTGTTCAGCGTCTATGCGTACCAAAACCATACTTTTCAGCAGCAGGGACTGGAACTGATCAATCACGGGGAGTTCCGAGACGAGTTCCAGAAGCTGTATAAGTACTACAAGAACACGCAGTTTGTGAAGTTCGCGGTGCAGGGCGTGCACCTGTTTATGGTGTTCCGCATCGGTAAGGGCGTGAATGACATCAAGACCTTCAAGTGGGCCATTCAGGGCGCAACGCTCACGTATCTGGACAACCGCTCCGACCACGAATACACTTTCCCCAACCAGCACGATTTCACCTGGAAGCGTGTCACCCGCGAGGCGCACCGCAAAGGCAAGCACCCGCACATCTCCATCGAGGACAAGGTGTTTGTGGAGACCATCGGCGGCGACCTCACTATCAAGGTAGAAGATAACACCGAGACTGGGCAGGGCATCTATTCTGAGCCGGTGGAGGATAAAGACCAGACACTGGATGATTCGGAGCTGTACTACGCCTTTATCGGCAACCTGATTCTGCTCAAAATCAGGCCGTACCGCGAGAGTAACTACCGCTACATCGTCTATAACGCCAAGTTAAAGGAGGCGCGCCGCATTGACGCCATTCAGGATTGCTGCGTGTTCTTGCCCGAGAACCAGGGCATCATCTACGCCTACGGCTACTACCTGCAGACCGGTGAGTTCAAGAGTTTTGACAACGGTTTGCAAGAGATGCTGTTTGAGAAGCGCATCGCCTCGCCCAACGGCGAGGATTTCCTGTACGTCTTCTACAATAAGCAGAGCGGTGTGTACCTGTTGTTGAGCTACAACCTGATTACTCAGAAAATAGAAAGCCCCATCATCTGCCACGGCTACGCCATCTACGAGAACGGGGAACTGTGTTATTTCCGGGCAGATGAGGAGCCCAAAAAGCACCACGCCCTCCAAATCTGGCAGACGCCCTACATCGGGAGCAACTTCACCATTCCGGTCACCAAAGAAAGCTACCTGTACAAGATAGGGAACAAGGAGATTGTGCAGGCCATGGCCGGGTGTACCGAGATCCTGACTTTATTGAACAAAGAGGACTCCTACGACAACCTCTACCTGGACCTCATCAAGGGCACCACCGATCTGCTTGACGGCTACTATTGGCTCTCCAACCAAGAGACCTTTGAACTGGCGCAGCCCATTACGGCCATTCGGCAGACGGCCTCCGCAGCCGTAGAGGAGTACGAGAAAGTCATCAGCATCCGGAAAAGCACGCAGGCCCAGATTGACCAGGTTCTCGGCGTAGCCGATGCTTTGCTTTCCCAGCTCAAACTCCAGAGCAACGGCCACATCAATGACTTCGTGAAAGCGCTGGCCGATTTGCGGTCAGTGCGCGGTGAGGTAATTTCCTTAAAAGAACTGCGCTACGCGGATGTTGCCCGTATTGAAACGTACGAGACGCAACTGCAGAACTTCAGCCAGGAACTGGCGAATCAAACGGTGGACTTCCTGCTGAAGCCCGATGCACTGGTGCCCTATGAACAACGCGTGGCCCAAATCACGACGGGCATAGATAAGATTGGCAAAGTGGTGGAGGCCGATGCTACCGAGAAGGAAATCTCGGGCGTGAGTGCGGAGCTGGAGATGCTGATTGAGATTGTGAGTAACCTCAAGATTGAAGACGCCACCCAGACCACGCGCATCGTTGACGCCATTTCTACTATTTACGCCTCGTTCAACAAGACCAAGGCTACCCTCAAACGCAAGCGGCAGGAGCTGTTGAGCGCCGAGGGGCAGGCCGAGTTCAATGCCCAGATCAAACTCATCGGGCAGAGCGTCATCAACTTCCTGGACGTCTGCGACACGCCCCAGAAATGCGAGGAGTACCTCACCAAACTCATGGTGCAGCTGGAAGAACTGGAAGGTCGCTTCTCGGAGTTTGACACGTTTTTAGAAATCATAGCCGATAAACAAGAGGAGATTTACTCTGCGTTTGAGAGCAAGAAAGTAGCGCTGCAGGAAGCGAGGAACAAACGTGCCACCACCCTGCAGCAAGCCGCCGACCGCATCCTGAAAGCCGTACAAAGTCGCCTGAGCAAGCTTGAAACCGTCGCCGAAATCAACGGCTACTTCGCCTCAGACTTAATGATGGAGAAGGTGCGCACCACCGTGGACGAGCTCCTGGCCATGGGCGACACCGTGAAAGCTGATGCCATCCAGAGTCGCCTGAAAACGCTTCGCGAAGACGCCGTGCGCCAGCTCAAAGACAAGAGCGAGCTGTTCGTGGACGGGCAGAACGTGCTCAAGTTTGGCATGCACCACTTCACCGTGAACACCCAACCGCTGGAGCTCAGCATTGTGCACCGCGAGGACGCCATGTACTACCATCTCACCGGCACCAGCTTCTTCGAGAAAATCACCGATGAGCGTTTCCTGAGTTTCCGCCCCGTTTGGGAGCAATCGCTCATTTCAGAGAACAACCAAGTTTACCGCGCCGAGTACCTGGCGTTCCAAATCCTGCAAGCGGCACAAGCAGCCAAAAATACTTCTGCCACAGCCGAAGCGCAGGAGGAGAGCTTGCAACTCCTGACGTTGGACCAACTGCACGAATTATCCCAACCCGAATTGGTGGAGTACGTGCAGAAATTCATGGCCGTGCGTTTCAACGAGGGCTACCTCAAAGGCGTGCACGACCATGACGCGGCGCTGATTCTGAGCTCCCTGGTGCGCCTGTTCAAGACCGCAGATTTGCTCCGCTACACGGCTGTGGACCGCGCGGCTGCCCGTTGTTTTTGGGCAGTTTTCGGGAAAGAAGACCAAAAACAGCTGTTCCATCACCAACTCAAAGGCGTGGGCGCCATTCTGCAGGTCTTTCCCGAGACGCACCAGTTTGACAACCTCAAAGCCGATCTGCAACGCGAACTGCAGGCATTCCAGAAGGAGACAGGCTTGTTCCCAGAGGCAAATTCCGGAGCGGCAGGCGAGTACCTGTTCTATGAACTCACCCGCGGCGAACAGTTCATTTCCAGCGCTCAGGCCGCTGAGTTGGTACAAAACTTCCACCAGTACCTCACGGATAAAAAAGCGTTGAGTATGTTCGAAGCATCGGTGCAGGCGCTGGATGAAAACAAAGTAGCGCAGTTGGAGCTATTGCAGCATTGGCTCAGGGCCTATTTGTCACAGACCAACTTAGCCCAGGATGCAGAGTACGGGCCTGAAGCCGCGTTGCTGCTACTGTTGCAGGAACTGAAGCCGAAGCAAATAGTACACGCGAACCTGCGCGAGACGCTGGCGGGGATGCAGGGCACGCACCCGCTGGTGCAGAATCAGCAGTATCCGCTGCACTTCCACGGATTCCAGCAAAAGCTTAACAGCTATGAAAAGCAGGTGGTGCAGCAATTCAAACAGTTCCACGAATTGAAGCACCAGATGACCGCCGCGTTTGAGGAGGAGTTGCGCCTACAGGAGTTCAAGCCGCGGGTGATGTCTTCGTTCGTGCGGAACAGGTTGATTGACCAGGTGTATCTGCCGCTCATCGGGGCGAACCTGGCCAAGCAGATGGGCACCGCCGGCGAGACCAAGCGCACCGATTTGATGGGCATGTTGCTGTTGTTGTCGCCGCCGGGTTATGGCAAAACCACGCTCATGGAGTATATCGCCAACCGTTTGGGTATTATCTTCATGAAAATCAACGGTCCGGCAATCGGTCACCAGGTCACCGCGCTGGACCCCACGGAGGCCCCGAACGCCGCCGCCCGCGAGGAACTGGAGAAGCTGAACCTATCCTTTGAGATGGGCGACAACGTCATGATTTACCTGGACGATATCCAGCACTGCAACCCCGAGTTCCTGCAGAAGTTCATCTCGCTCTGTGATGCCCAGCGTAAGATTGAAGGCGTATACAAAGGCCGCAGCCGCACCTATGATTTCCGGGGCAAGAAAGTTTGTGTGGTCATGGCCGGGAACCCCTACACCGAGACGGGCGAGAAATTCCGCATCCCCGACATGCTCGCCAACCGTGCTGATATCTACAACCTGGGCGACATCATCGGCGACACCGAAGACGTGTTCAAGCTGAGTTACTTGGAGAACTCCCTTACCTCTAACGCGGTGCTGGCCAAGCTAGCTGCTAAGAGCCAGAAGGACGTGTACGCGCTGGTAAAACTCGCTGAAACAGGCGGCAATGAGGGCATGGAACTGGAAGCCAACCACACTGCCGCCGAGATCAGCGAGTACGTGGCCGTCCTAAAAAAGCTCCTGCACGTGCGTGACGTTATCCTGAAGGTGAACCTGGAGTACATCCGCTCCGCCGCCCAAGCCGACGAGTACCGTACCGAGCCGCCGTTCAAAATGCAGGGCTCGTACCGTAACATGAACAAGCTCGCGGAGAAGGTAATGCCCATCATGAACGACCAGGAACTCCAAATGCTCATCCAGTCGCATTACCAGTCTGAGTCCCAGACTTTGACTACCGGTGCCGAGGCCAACATGCTCAAGTTCAAGCAGCTCATCGGCCTAGCTACCCCAGAAGAAACCCAGCGCTGGGAAGACATCAAAGCGACCTTCATGCGGAACAACAAACTCAAAGGCTTCGGGGACGGTAATCAGGTAGGACAGGTGCTGGCCCAGATGGAAAGTATTTCAGAGGGTTTGTCCGGGATTAAGCAGGTGTTGGGAGAGTTGAAGCCGGAGACAAAGCTGGTGATTGGAGAGAATTAATCTTTAACCTTACTTTATGCGGTTAAACATCTGCCAGGAAGGGCAAGATTACTGTTTCTATAAGAATGATGAGGAGGAACCCTATCTAAATGCGAGAGTTGGTTGGGTACCTTCCAATAAAGCAATAGCCAGTATTTATAAATTTTGGGATAAGCCTGTAGCAATCATAAGGCAAGGTAAGGGTCAAAAGTTTTGGGAAAAGGGAAAGGTAACCTATTTGCTTCAACTAATGGAAGGAACGGTTGAGGTAATCATTGAAAGCGCCTGGAAAGGCCATTGGTCTTTTGATTATAAAGGCTTTCAATACAACTTCTACATGCACAATGGCTACAAGAAATCCTTATTTAAGGCTGGAGAACAAGTCGCGAAGTTTGATGCGCGAGAATATTATCCATTGCCTCTTAAAAAGGCCTTCATAGTAGCCAACAATGATGAAGATGATATTTTGCTGCTTTCTTTATTCCTACTATATGACAAAGAATCAGCTTTAGATTCTGAGCTGCCAAGGAACAGCGCTTTTCTAGGAAGAGGTGTGCGAGAAAGTGATCAATACTGGTTTCCCAAAAGATAGGTCACAAAGCGGTGGTGTTAACCTCCGGCAAAACTTGGGTGTGCGTAGAGTTAGCGCAGCGCTCTACGCACTTAAGGACAGCCAATCTCCCGATTGGCGTAAATAGCAATCCATAACTACTCAATCAGCACAATCGGTACCAGCCCCTGCGTGCCTGCATAATCTCTAGCACTGCTGTAAAGGTAATGTTCGGGCTCTTCCACCCAGCCGTCTTTCACCGGATTCTGATGTATGTACTGAAGTTTTTGGTCCATGAATGTATTGCTGTGCAATTCCTCGGCATGGTTGCTTTGCTGCCAGAACTGGTAGCTGGTGTTCCGGTTGTTGCTTTTGGCGGCAAAGGCGAACTTATCCAGAAGCCATTCTCTTCTGCTCTCAGGGCTATTTTCAATTTCTCTAATGATTTGCTGTGCAGTATACTTCTTTAAGTCTCTGATGACATCGGATAACTGTGTTTTGTCAGGGTCTTTGGAAGAAATGATAAGGTGCGCATGGCTTGTTATGAGGCACCAGGCATGTACTTGCAATCCTTTGTTGGTGATGCAAAACCTTAAGCTTTCCACGAAAATTTCTTTGTACCTGGCCCTGATGAACACGTCTATCCAAAATACCACAGAGAAGGTGACGAAGTACATGCCTTCGGGATTTTTCATGTGATAGGGGCGGGGAGATAGGTTCATGGTGAGCGGATTTGAGTGGAGTTGTTTACGTGGAACGCAGATTTAGGTGTAACGCCAATCGGGAGATTGGCTGTCCGGGAAGTGCGTAGAGCGCTGTGCTAACTCTACGCACAACAACAACAACAACAACAACAACAACAACAACAACAACAACAACAACAACAACAACAATCTTGCTCCAAAGACCTCGTAGCGTCCGGAGGACCTGCGAGCGTCTGCGCTATAACCGTTTCAAGCCTCTTTCCTCAATATCAGCCCTAAACAGAAATCCCCTTGGCTGCTCTAAATCCCGCCGCAAACCATTAACTTGTCAGGTCAATAACTGAAACTATTTTCCGTTTATCACCTGATATGGATTTAACTGAACCGAGGATTCCGGAGGCGCCCGTGGCCCCAGCGGCGACAGGGCACCCCAAACAACTCTACATGCTCTTCTTCACCGAGATGTGGGAGCGTTTCTCTTTCTATGGCATGAAGGCCCTGCTGCTGGCTTACATGATCTCTGAACTCAAGTTTGATGAACCAAAAGGCTACGCCATCCTGGGATCGTACGCAGCGCTGGTGTATACCATGCCCATGTTCGGGGGGATGATGTCTGACCGGTTCCTGGGTGGGCGCAAGGCGGTGATGTACGGCGGTATTCTCATGGCCATCGGGCATTTGGTTCTGGCGCTGCCGGAGGACTGGAGCTTCTTCTATGGCATGGCCTTCATTATCTGCGGGAACGGGTTCTTCAAGCCCAATATCTCCAGTCTGGTGGGTACGCTGTACTCAGACAATGACCCGAGGAAAGACAGTGCGTTCTCCATTTTCTACATGGGCATCAACATAGGGGCGGCGCTGGGCGGCTTGCTTTGCGGTTACGTGGGGCAGCAGATCAACTGGCATTACGGCTTCGGGTTGGCGGGGCTGTTCATGATTTTGGGGCTGGTGGTGTTCTCCATCGGGAAGAAATCTTTGGGCAACAATGGCCTGCCGCCGCATCCCGAGGATCTGAAAAAGCCGGTGTTCGCAGGCATCAGCAAGGAAGTTGTGATTTATGTGGCTACGCTGGCGGTGATTCCGGTGATTGTGGCGCTGTTCAACCGCTACGAGATCATGGACTTCATCATGTTCGGGCTGGGAGCGTTGTCAATTCTGTACATTCTGTTCATTGCGTTCAGGATGGAAGCGGCAGCGCGCTACAAGCTGTTTGCGGCGCTGGTGCTTATTGTGTTTTCGGCCTTATTCTGGTCTTTCTATGAGCAGAACGCCGGGTCGCTGAACCTGTTTGCCATGCGTAACGTGGACATGCACGTGATGGGTGTAGAGCTGCCGGCACTGGCGGTGAACAACTTTCTGCCGCCGGGCTGGGTGGTGGTTCTTAGCTTCTTCTTCGCCTGGCTCTGGCCCACGTTGAACCGCAAAGGGATTGAACCTAACACTCCCACCAAGTTCGGGTTGTCGTTTGTACTGGTGGGGCTGGGCTTTTACGTGTTCTACCTGGGCTGCGTCACCAGCCAGGGCAGCGGCCTTATTCCGCTGTTCACCTTCATTGCCGGTTACTTCTTCATCATTTGCGGTGAGATGTGTATCTCACCCATCGGGTTGTCTATGATCACCAAACTGTCGCCGGCCCGCATTGTGGCCATGATGATGGGGATCTGGTTTTTCGCGAGCGCGGTAGGGGAGTTCCTGGCCAGCAAGATCGGAGCACTCATGAGCGTGCCGCAGAATGTGGTAGACAACCCGGTACTTTCTTTGCCTTACTATGCCCAGATCCTGAACCAGATCGGGCTCTGGTCTTTGGGTATTGGGGTGGTGCTGATTCTGTTCAGCCGGGTTATCCGGAAGTGGATGGGCGATGTGCGCTAATTTCCTGAAAATGACTTGAAAACGGGAGCCGGAATTTTTTTCGGCTCCCGTTCTTTTTTCTAACTTACCGCTACCTACCTCACCAAACCACGAACGAACTATGGAATTGAACCAGAAGCTACTGCGGCAGTTTGAACACGAGGCCGCCAATACCAGAAAGATGTTGGAACGCGTACCGGAGGAGCATTTTGACTGGCGGCCGCACCCCAAAAGCATGACTTTGCAGCGACTAGCCAGCCACATTGCCGAGTTGCCGGGGCTGTTCATTGCCTCTGTGCTGAAGTCTGATGAGCTGAATCTCACACCGGAGACCTACAAGCGTTTCGCCGGTACTACCCACCAGGAGTTAATGGCCCATTTTGAGGAAAACTACCAGAAAGCGGCCAAGGCCCTGAACGATACCAATGTGGTGGAGATAGGCAAAACCTGGACCCTGCGCAGTGGCGATCGGGTGATTGTGTCCATGCCTAAGCAGGTGGTCATCAGGAACCTGGCCATGAACCATCTCATCCATCACCGGGGGCAATTAAGTGTGTACCTGCGCCTGCTGGATGTACCGGTGCCCGGTATGTACGGCCCCACCGCCGATGAGCAATTCGCCGGATAACTCCTTTTTAACTCCGATTTCCCAACGTGTCAAACCTCCTGTTTCGGGGCTGATTTACCTAAATCGGCCTGAAAACAGGAGGCACTTTCCTGTAAACTTCAAGAAGATGAAAAAGCTACTGGCCCTGCTGCTGCTGGCAGGCGTGACCTACCGTGTCGCCGCCCAAACCAAACCCACCGTGATTCCGCTGTACGATGGCAAGATTCCCAATGAAGTGCCCGGGCCAGACCAGGAGAAACGCGAGGTGAACCAGGATAAAGTGGAGATAGTCTCCCTGGTGCGCACGCCCACCCTTAGCGTTTACCTTCCGGCCAAAGGTAAGGCGAACGGTACCGCGGTGGTCATCTGTCCCGGCGGAGGATACTGGATACTGGCCTCGGGGCACGAAGGGGCAGACGTAGCCCGTAAGTTCGCGGAGCAGGGGGTGACCGCCTTCGTGCTGAAGTACCGCCTACCGGACCCCGCCATTACTTCGCAGCCCGAGATCACGCCGCTCCAGGATGCCCAGCGGGCGCTGTACCTGGTGCGTAAGCGGGCGAAGGAATGGAACGTGAATCCGCAGCGCGTAGGCATTTTGGGCTTCTCGGCGGGCGGGCACCTGGCCTCCACTGCAGGCACGCACTTCAACCAGTCACAAATCCAGAATCCTGAGAACCTATCTCTGCGGCCCGATTTCATGGTCTTGATTTACCCGGTCATCAGCAGCGATCCTACCATTTGGCACCAGGGCTCTTTTGAGCGGCTTTTGGGAAAAGGAGCCTCAAAAGGCAAACTGCAGGCTTACTCCAACGAGCAGCAGGTAACGGCCCAAACGCCGCCTACCTTCCTGGTGCACGCCTCAGATGACGAGTTAGTGCCGGTGCAAAACAGTATAGTCTTCTACCAGGCCCTGCGCCAACACAAGATTCCCGGTGAGCTGCATGTCTACCAGGGCGGGGGCCATGGTTTTGGGATGATCAACCCCACCACCAAAGACCTGTGGTTTGAAAGATGCGTGAATTGGCTGGCCAGCAACAAGTTAATGACTAAGTAGCCGTAGTTGGATTATAGATAGACAGAGCTTTATTTACCCATCCTTACATCTTATTTTCTCAGTCCAGGCTGTATAGATTTGAAAATAAACCTACTGTTTTGGATGAATGTGAATTAATACGTACAAATAAAGCGTTACCTTTCAAAGATGTTATGGATTTGATTGACGATTTTCCGTTGAGATAGCTCTGTAGCCTATTTTCAACTAAATCGTCCTTCATGGCTACTCCTAAATTCATTGCCCCTTCCAATTCGTTTTACTCCGAGCTTAAACGGCGCACCAACGCCTATTTTGAGGAGAAAGGCAGTCACCCTACCGGGAATTACAAATTGTACATAAAAGCCGCGGTGCTGCTCTCCAGCCTGGTGTTTCTATACATCCACCTTGTGTTTTTCACGCCGCCGGTTTGGTTGGCCTTGCTGGAATGTATTCTCATTGGCGGGGTAACCGCTGCTATTGGGTTCAACGTGATGCACGATGGCGGGCACGGCAGTTTCAGCCGGAAGAAGTGGGTGAATGAACTGGCCGGCCTTTCCCTGAACGTGCTGGGTGCCAACATCCACATGTGGACCACCAAGCACAACATCATCCACCACACCTACACCAACATTGACGGCGTAGACGATGACCTGGATGCCAAACCCTTCCTGCGCCTCTGCGAAAACCAGGAGCACCTCAAACTGCACAAGTACCAGCATTATTACTTCTGGGGTGCCTACGCCATGCTCTACATCTACTGGATCTTCTTCACCGATTACGTGAAGTATTTCACCCAAAAGGTAGGCGATATTCCCATCAAGAAAATGAGCGGCAAAGACCATTTCACTTTCTGGGGATTCAAAGCAATGCACTTTGCCTTATTTGTGGTAGTGCCTATTTACACCGTCGGGTTTCTGCCCTGGCTGGTTGGTTTCCTGGTGTACGGTATGTTCACGGGGTTGGTATTGAGCATTGTGTTCCAATTGGCCCATACCGTTGAGCACGCGCATTTCCCAATTCCTACCGAGTCTACGAACCGCATTGAGGACGAGTGGGCGTTGCACCAGCTCAAAACCACCGCCAACTTCGCCACCAAAAACAAGATTGTGTCCTGGTTAACGGGCGGCCTGAACTTCCAGATTGAGCACCACCTGTTCCCCCGGATTTCACACGTGCATTACCCGGCCATCAGTAAGATTATCAAGGAAGCCTGCGCCGAGTTTGGTGTGACTTACCATGAATACCCCAAAACCAGAACAGCCATCATGTCACACATCTCGCATCTGAAGCAACTGGCGCTTCAGCCCGTTATGGTGCAACGGTAAAACAAATCTCAGGCTTGGGGGTTTTCTCTTTAGCTTACTGTTTAAAATAAGAATCCCGCCCTGGTCTCCAGGGCGGGATTCTTATTTTAGGGATGTTTTGGTAAAAACGGGTAGTAAACGTATTAAGCTTATTTACGCATTTCGTCCCCTTTGCAGGCCAGGGAGATGATTACTCTTCCTAATCGTGGCGTTCCCATGTAGGGGCAAGCCCTTGTGGTTGCCCATGGGTGAGGAGCACCATCAAAGCTTCTACCCTGTAGCAAACCAACCTAATTCTTGATGCGGCCTTATCATCCCCCTACCCCCTTCAAAGGGGGACGGAATGCGTGGTTATAATTGCCTCGGTTGTTGGTGTTATCACCAATAACCGAGGCAATTATAACCACCAGTAGAGATTGGCCCTACTTTTTTACTTGGCCTGCTGATTGGCCTGCAGGTACCGTTCGAAGAACTCGTAGGTGCGGAGCATCTGGTCTATGCGTTGGCGGTTGTTGCCGGCACGGGTGATCTCGTGGGTGGCGCCGGGGTGACGGACGTACTCCACGGGGCGGTTCAGGACTTTGAGGCTTTTGTAGAGCATTTCGCTTTGGATAACACCGGTACGCAGGTCATTCTCGCCGTGGAAGATGATGAGCGGGGTGGTGATGTTCTGCACGTAGGTCAGCGGGGATTCGCTCTGGATGATGGCTTTATGAGCCTCTTCCCACGGATAACCGCCGAAGTAATTAGGAACCAGACGCCAAGCGTTGCCTTCCCCGAAGAACGTACTCAAGTCATACACGCCGCGTTGCGAGCAGGCTGCTTTGAACCGTTTGTCATGGCCCAGAATCCAGGAAACCAGGTAGCCGCCGTAAGAACCACCCGTGATGGCCAGGCGCGAAGTATCGGCCCAGCCTTGGGCCACGGTTTTATCAAGGGCGGTAAGCACATCGCTGGCTGGACCAGCACCCCAGTCTTTGATATTGGCGCGCATGAACTCTTCGCCGTATCCGCCGGAGCCACGTGGGTTAGCGTACACCACCCCGTAGCCTCTGGAAGCGAAGTACTGGTACTCATGCCACATGCTGTTCTCGCCGGGACCCCACATGGCGGTTGGGCCACCGTGAATCTCCAGCAGCAGCGGGTATTTCTGACCTTCCGTAAAGTTGGTGGGCTTCATCACCCAGTACTCTACGGTCTGCCCTTTGTCATTGGTGAAGGTGAATTTCTCGGGTTTGCTCAGTTTCTTTTGGCTCACCCAATCCTGGTTAAAGGAAGTAAGCCGGTGCGGTTTCTTGCCATCAGCGGATGCTGCGTACAGTTCATTTGGGTTGGCGATCTCGGTGAGCACGTAAGCCATATGGCCCTTCTTCACATCAAAGGAACCCACGCCTTTGGTGATATCGGTGAGCGATTCAACTTTGCGTTTCTTCACATCGGCGCGGTTCAGAAGCACGCCGCCGTTGGAGGGGGAGGTGAAGTAGACGTATTTCTCCTGGTCATCCCAGGTAAGATTGCTTTTGTTGCGGTCATAGGCGATGGTTACCAGATCAGTGGCTTTTCCGCCTACTGGCAGCAGTCCCAGGGCCGGGATGTTAACCTGGTTGGATGAGCTGTACTGGAAAGCAATCCATTTGCCCGAGGGCGATACGGTAGCACCGGAATAGGACATGCCTTTTTTGCCCAGGAGCAGTTTCAGGCCGGTTCCGTCTGTGTTCACTTGGTAAATGGAGTTTTCCTGCGAACGGGTGGGGTTCTCAGTTTCATCGGCATCGGCGTCAAAGATGACCTGTTTACCGTTGGGCAGGAAGTTGGCGTTGCTGCTGGACACGAAGCCCGGCGTAAGGTCTTTGGGCGTGGCACCGGGTTTGGCGTCTATGATAAAGATGTGCGATAGGTTGAGCGCCGAGGACGTGGTTGACTCTTCCTGGAAGCGCAGTTGGTTGATGACCTTGGCTTTCTGGTCTTTCTCGTTCTGGTCCAGATACCCCCTGATCTCCGCCAAGGTGCCGTCTGGGTTAGGCTTGGCGGTGTTGCTGCGCAGGTTCTCGTTCTGAAAGAAGCCCGGTTTTTCATAAGACCACTTGGGCAATTCGCGCGAAGGATTGAGGGTGGAATCGGTGAGGAGCTCATTGAGGGCAATGCCCGAGGTGAAGAGCAACTGCTGTCCGTTAGGACTCCACCGCGGCTGACTGGCGCCATACTTAAACTTGGTCAGCTGCAGGGGCTCGCCGCCTGCGAAAGAAAGCAGAAAGATCTGCGGCTTGCTATCTACCACGCGCACAAAAGCCAGCTGCTTGCCATCGGGGCTCCAGGTGGGCTGGGTGGCATTGCTGTTGCCGTAGGTTAACTGGCGGGCCTGCTGGCTCCCGTTCGTGGGCTGCAGGTGTAGCTGGGTGTTGTAGCGGAAGTCGTTTTTCTTCTCGGGGTCTGGTTCAATTGAGGTCACGGTAAAGGCCACCTGCTTGCCATCAGGTGAGAGCGCCACCGCACCTACCTGTTTGATTTTAAGGAGATCGGTGACCTGAACCAGGTCTTTGTTTTGCTGGGCCTGCACCCAGGCAATGCTCGCCCACCAGAAAAGCAGGAAAGCCGTAAGTTGTTTGTTCATAAGCGTGGTGAAAGGAATGGGAATAGCATTGAAACAGTTAAGTCACTGCCTTAAAGCTAAAAATTTATTCCTTCATGCCCGCAGGGATTTTGCGGTAAGCTTATTCAATGGAGTTTTTTGGTGTAATGGGGAGCCGTTTTAAGGCTGATTTCTTG
Source organism: Rufibacter roseolus (assembly GCF_017916365.1). Taxonomy (GTDB): domain Bacteria; phylum Bacteroidota; class Bacteroidia; order Cytophagales; family Hymenobacteraceae; genus Nibribacter; species Nibribacter roseolus. Next base: position 254,916 of record NZ_JAFMSU010000003.1, on the reverse strand, counting down.
GTTTTGAGGTGAATATTTGAAAGTTCACAACTTAAATGTTTGGGCTCTTGCAATTCCAATTATCACATATTTCGTCCCCCTTTGAAGGGGGTAGGGGGATGACAACTCTTGCTGATCCGTTTTTCCCTCTCCTCTGGTTCAAGTTTTCAACTTGGACCTACCATGGTCTGCAGTTTGCAACTGCAGTGAGGCGACAGCCTCAAAGTTCTGTACTTGACTGGTATTTCACAGCTTCTTCCTTTCACTTTCCCTTATCCGGGATTCTCCCCTTGAGGGGAGATAAAGAGGGGTGTTTACATCTGCCGGTCATGGCGTTCCCATTGGTTCCTTGCTTGCAGTTACTTTCTATTTCCTTCCTTGCCAAGCCTCAAGGCTGTAGCCGCGATCTGCGGGCGTTTGTCACTTTTCTCCTTGATGAGAAAAGTAACCAAAAGAATCAAGAAGCCTTAAACTCGCTGACGCTCGGACAGTGAGGCTTCAGTAAAGGTACCACCCCGCCAGCGTCCTCTGTTGCATAGTACACGCAGGCCATTACAGCTTGAACTGTCCCGCTTGCGGCGGGCCTGACCTCGGCCTCACTGTAGGCCTACGCCCCGTCCCGCCGCAGGATGCAGATGGTTATGGTGACTGCTCGGATTATCTGATTATGTAGAGACAAGGCATGCCTTGTCTCCAACGGGTCCTCCGCAAAAACCGGCAGCTATTGGAAATAACTGTCACTACCTGAAAGGGCACCCACAAGAGGTGCCCCTACATTTCTTTCCGTTCTCTCGCAACCTCGCCTGTCGTTATTGGTGTTATCACCAACAACCAAAACTACACCTCAACTGCATCCTAATGCATTCCAGAATTCCCCTCCTCGGAGGTAAAGTGGTGGGTTAACATTTCCCCATGCATTTTTAGTGTTTTCACCAACAACCCAGACTGTGGTGAAAAGCGCAAGGGCAACCACAAGGGATTGCCCCTACAATCACAAACAGTAGGGTTTACCGCTCCTGGGCTATCTTCTGCAGGATCTCTTCGTCTGAGGTGGCTTCCAGCCAGTTGCTGGGCAGGTCCAGCCGCACGGTTTGGGCCTGGCCGCTGGGGGTGCAGACTACGGTGACGGTGCCTTCTTCGGATTCTGAGAGTTCAGTTGCTTTTTCGGCGGCATCGCCTTGTAAACCGGCGTAGGCCTGTACGCAGGTCCAGGTGAGGTTGTCTTGATCGGTTACTTCCCGTTGTGTCATGTCAATGAGATTTATGAATGGATTTGGGATGTAACGGATGCGGTTACTAAAGGATCATGCTTTTCTGGTTTTCGGGCTAATTTTATGAAAACACCGCTGAAACGGGTTCCTTTTGCATTGTTGCCTCCTTTGTATATTCTTCGGCCAAACGGTTGATTACACTTTCCATCTGCTGCAGGAACAGGTGCACGTGGTAGCCATCGGCGAGGGCGTGGTGCAGGGAAACACTCATGGGGAGCGTTACTTTGCCCGGTTGTACCTCTAACTGCCCGAAAGCGATTTTTGGAACTCCGGTTTCCTGGGGATTTACCGAGTAGGCGTGTTCTATGCCGGCAGATTTAAACCAGGGCAGGGTAGTGAGGTGCAGCAGATCTGGGCCCTGGTGGCCGATGAAGAGTTGCTTTCCAGCCTGGGCGGCTAAAATGAGGGCCCGGGAGTGGGTGCAGAACTCCGGCAGGGTGGACTGGTGGGGCAAACTCACGAAGGAGATGGAGTGGTCGTGCCGGAGGACGGTGGTTGACAGGTCCAGGCCCTCGTAGAGTACCACGTCATCGTTCTCCAGGCGCAGCCGGAAACTCTCGGTGGCGCGGGCGGCTTCCAGGGTGGCGTACAGGTAACCCAGAAACACGGAGAGGTTCTGTTCCTTGCACAGGTGATACAGGTGGGTAATGTCTACCTGGGTGTGTACGTTGAAAAACGGTTGGGTAAAGGTTTTGAAGAAGCGGAACTGCTCTTCGCGGGCCCAGCCCTCTACCGGGAAGGGTTGTTTATTATATTTCGAAGTCATAGGTTTCAATTCTCTTTTCTATTTTCTGACGGTCTATGGAGGCTACCAGGGTGCCTTTCACCTGGATGAGGTTTTCTTCCTCCAGCTGGCGTAGCAAGCGGTTCAGGTTTCTTTGGGAGGTGCCCAGCAGCTCGGTGAGCAGTGGTTTGGAGATCTGTAGTTCATTGAGCCGGGAAAGCTCGCGTAGTACAATGAGCAGGGTAAAGTACAGCCGGTTGGTGTTCTGGATGGAGCTCTGCAGCGAGGTGTTGAGCATTTTGGAGGCCATGGAGCGGTGCATGAGCAGGTTGAATTCCTCTTCCCGGGCCAGCATCTTCAGGAACACATCACTGTTGATATGGTAAAACCGGCACGCAGTAAGTGCCTGCACCGTGCAGAAATGGGGCATGTGCATGAGTGCCTCCACATCGCCCTCCACCTCGCCGGGGCCAAATACGCCAAGGGTGAATACCTGGCCGGCGGCTGTGGTTCTGGTCACTTTTACCAATCCCGAGGTTAAAATGTAAACCCCTTTGGGGGCGGTGCCCTGTTTCAAAAGAACATCCTGCGCCGCAAGTTGAACTTCCCTGATCTGGTATTGCGCCAGCAACGCTCCGTTCCCATGCAGGAACGAGGTGATCTTGGTGCGGTATTCGGTATAGAAATGCTCTTCCATGTCACAAACCTACGGCCTTCTGGCAACGCAGGAAAGGACATTTGTCTCCAATAGAAATCCTGTGCAAAATGAATTCTGAGATTTACCTGAGTAACCAAGTGTTCGGGCCAACTCTGAAAAAGAAAAATGCCGAAATCAAACGATTCCGGCATTTGCAGGTGAGGTCTGTTTTACCTTCGTTTTTATGAAATCAGGATCAAAACAGCTGATGCTTCATCTTGATGCTATTACTCGGCAGAAGGCTGAGCGGCGCAGGTGCCGTCCCCGAAGTTAATGGTGCTTTTCTGGCCGGTGGTCATCTGGATCAACACCTTGCCTTGCACCGGTCTCATATTAGCCGGCGCGGCGCAGGATCTCTTAAGTAAAACGGGGGCCAGGAGTGAAGCCTGGAAAGCACCGTCTTGTTTGAGGCAGCTGTATTCGGCATCATAGAGTTCCACCACATCGTCTGAGTAGTCATGTACGCTTCCGGCGCCTTCTTTCAGGTGCGTCACGCGGTTGAAGGAGTAGCTGAAGGACTTGCCGGAGGCGGGAATTACCTGGGCGTTGCTGCTCACCAAACGGAGGGCAGCAGCTTTGCCGGGTACCTGTATCACCTGGAAGGCGAAGGCTCCTTCCAATGTTGTGCCGTTCACCTTATAATCGTCCAGGAAAATGACGCCCTCCAAATTGGTTTTGTTGCTGGTGAACATTGAAATCTTGCCGGTTCGGGTTTTTCCGTCCACACAGGTTGAACCGGAGAATGTGAAGGTAGTTTCCAGCCCATCGGGGTCAGTTTCGTTCTGCACCTGGGAACACGATAGAAAATTGCTGCCGTTCGCATGAGTGCCTCGGGCCAGCAGTTCCACTTCTGAGGCAATCTGTTCTATCTGTAGCATAGACTGGCCCCATTCGTCAATGGTCTTGCCGGGTTGGGGCTGGGGTTGCTCGGGGTTATCCTCTGAGCACGAAAAGGTAAACAGGGCCAGGGCCAGGAAAGCAAGGGATTTTGCAAGCGTTTTCATAAGAGTAGATTGTTTTACAGTCTTTGGTGAATGACACCCCATCTGTTGGGTATCTGAATTTTCTACTCTAGACAGGCGCTTGCAGGCCTGCCCCTATGAGGAAATTGGTTTTCCGGCTGTAAGGAGATTTCTCTGGAGTAAAGCCGGAAAAAGCCGCGCCCAAACAGAACAGCCTTGCAGGCAACTGTTTGGGCGCAGTTAGACTTCTTAATAGATTGAAAATGATCTGTTTACCGGAAGGTCAGAGATCTTTAGACAGTTAGATCTGACAAGGGAATAAAGAGAATCCTCGTTTAGGAACTGTTTCAGGGAAATCAGCTTTAAAAGAGAATAAGGACTTTAGGTTTCTTCCGGAGGCACAGATGAAGTCAGGCTTTGAGCCAGGCCACGGCGGTACGTTCATCGGTGAATTCCTGGTACTGCACTGAGTAGGTTAATTCATGGATCAGTTCCTCGCTGAGCAGGTGGGTGCGCCTTTCTTTCTCGCGGTCCATGGAAGCCAGGCGCGCTACTTTCTTTACCCGGGTTTGCCTTAGATCAAGGCTGAACTGGTGGGCCACCTGCTTTTGCTCTTTCTCTGTGACTTCCACTTTGTTTTGCCGGCCGTCTATCAGAAGTTTCTTGATGTCATAGTGCTTGAGGGTGTCTATGACCTTCTTGAGGGAGTGGTTTATCTCTGATAAGGCAAAGCCGTTCAGGTCGGGCCAAGCCATGGAGAGGATATCCGTGGTTACGTCATAATGTAACTCAACCAAACTATCTTTGAGGACCAACATACGCTTACGATTTGGAACGCCCGGAACTACTTACTAAATATAATTAATTTTCGGGGCAAAGTCCAGTTCAGGTGCCTAAATCCATTGTCTTAGAAACATGATCACTATCTACCACAACAATCGCTGCAGCAAAAGCCGCCAGGCCCTGGAACTGCTACAGAACACCGGCCAGGAAATAAAAGTGGTTCCTTACCTCTCAGAAACGCCCACGGTGGAAGAACTTCGGGCAATTTTGGCCAAGCTCCAGGCCGGGCCCGAGGATATTATCCGAAAAGGAGAGAAGCTCTACAAAGAGGTTTATGCCGGCCAGCATCTCACCCAGGAAGAGTGGCTACAGGTGCTGACAGAGAACCCGGTGCTCATAGAACGCCCCATTGTGGTGAACGGAGACAAAGCCGTAGTAGGCCGCCCGCCCGAGAACGTGCTGACTATTCTGTAAGCCCCGGGGCAATGGCCGGGGCTTCATCGGTGGCCGGAATCAGCGTTTGCGGCCCCGTGCCCGGCGAAACCTGTAGGTCATGGCGCGACAGGGACCGCACGGCCAGAATCACACTGACCACGGTGAACACAGCACCGGTCAGGAAAGGTGCGCCGGGGAAGTACACCGGGGCTTGCCGGCTGGTGAAGTAGGCGAAAAGATTCGTCATGAGGGGTGGGCCCACAATGGAGGTGGCACTCACCAGGCTGGTAAGACCGCCCTGCAGCTCGCCCTGCTCATTGGGCGGCACCTGCGTGGAGATGATCCCCTGGATGGCCGGACCCGCAATTCCGCCCAGGCAGTACGGCACCAGAAAGGCAAACATCATCCATTCCTGGGTGGCGAAGGCCAGCAGCAGAAAGCCCAGGGCATACAAGGCCAGCCCGTAGTACACCGATTTCTTAGGTCCCAGCGCCGGATTGATGTACCTGATGAGCCCGCCCTGCACAATGGCCACCATGAGGCCCACAAAGCCCAGGGAGTAACCCACCCAGGCCTCGTTCCACTTGAATTTCTCCATGGTGTAGTAAGACCAGGTGCTCTGGGTGGCGTGCGCCGCGATGTACACAAAAATGAGGGAACCCACCAAGCCGGCGATAATAGGGTAGCGCTTTAGCTGCAGGAGAGAGCCCACCGGGTTGGCGCGCTTCAATTCAAACGGCCGGCGGTGCTCCTGCGCCAGCGATTCTGGCAAGATAAAGAAACCATACAGCCAGTTCAGCAGCGTAATGGCCGCCGCGGCGTAGAACGGCACCCGCGCGCCAAACTGCCCCAACACCCCACCAATCACAGGCCCAATGATAAAGCCCAACCCAAAGGCCGCGCCCACCATGCCAAAGTTTTGGGCCCTTTTCTCAGGCGTACTGATGTCTGCGATGTAGGCGGTGGCGGTGGTCATGCTGGCACCGGTAATGCCCGCAATAATCCGGCCCACGAAAAGCCAGCCTATGTTGGGGGCCAAGGCCAACAGAATATAGTCTATCCCAAACCCGAACAGTGAGAACAGCAGCACCGGTCTCCGGCCGAACCTATCAGAAAGGTTACCCAATACTGGCGAGAACAGGAACTGCGTGATGGAGTAGGCAAACATGAGCCATCCGCCGTAGAGCGAGGCCTCACTCAGGCTCCCGTGGATCAATTCACTGATCAGCTTGGGCAGCACCGGAATGATAATCCCGAACCCGATGACATCAATAAGCAATGTCACAAAGATGAACCCTAGAGCTGCTTTGCGTTGACCTTTCATTTTGAAGCTGTTTTTTAGAAATGGCGCCAAAGATATGATTTTACACCTTCACAGGGAAATGATCTTGGTAATGCATGTAAACCGGCCTTCTACAGATAATTGATAAATATGATTTAACGACGAAATAAATACATTTATCTTCTTTTAAGGGGTGTTTGGCTAAAATGGTAAGTGTCAATGAATTAAACCGCCATCTTTGGTGCTGTATACAAAATATTATAAAAAATAATAGAATATGAAAAAGATTTACGCCACCCTGCTCTTAACATTCACTCTCCTGGGAAGCACTGTTGCCGGAACCATGCCTTCAACAGCAAGCAACACTGCTCGTGATATCGCTAATGCTTTGAATTTGAATGAGTACCACTACCTGAAAATCAGGAACTTGGAGCTTTCCCGTATACAGGAAGTGTCTGCCCCCAATGCTGATGTGGCGGCCATTAACAAAAAGTACGCGGCGGCCCTGTTAGAAGTCTTAGGCACCAATAAGCAGAAGGCTTTTGAGGCCTTCGGGAAAGATCACCCTTCGGTGCAGATTGCCCAGGTGCAGTAGAAGTTTTTCGCCTCTTTTTCCAGACCTGCTCCAAAAGAGCAGGTCTTTTTTTGCCATGCAGGGACTATCCTGAGGATTAGAGGAATTCCTGGTTGGGTTGAAAGTTTGTCTTTTAATTGGACTGCAGAAGCCACTGCAGGGCGTAAGGCTCAGAATGGAAAGTCTCCAGCACAAAGGAAGCCGCTAATTCCTGCTTTAACTCAGCTGTCATGTTTGCCGACCTTATCTCGTGCGAAGTGGTTTGCGTGCCCACCCGCGCAATTCTTTGCAGCCTTGATTTATTCAGATCGGTGAAGAACTGGGCTACCAAGTCGCGGTAAATGGTATCATCCATGTCATGGAGAAGAGTGTTGCTGCTGTTGAGCAGAAGCTTCTTCACATCATAGCTCAGGATGTAAGAGGCAATGGTATCAAGGGAGCGCTTGAGTTCAGTAACGCCAATATGATGTGCGTCTGGCAGTGTGACATGCAGCACATCGGTGGCAGGGTTGTAGTCTAATTGAATCAGACCATTCTGATATAAGATCATGGAAGCAATTTGGGGCAGCAAAGTTACTGGAATCTACCGCAAAATGATAAGCTTCTTACCCTTAAAATCACTATGAAATTGGAACGGACCAGAGGTAGGGAGTGAGGTAAATTTTTGCCTATTTCCTGGTCCAAGCGTTTAAGGCCTTGTTTTGCGAAAAGGGACATAAAAGAGAAATCAGCTATGCCTGTAAACGCAAAATCCCCGCTCTACCGGACAGGCCGAGCAAGGGACTTTTTACATTGCTGCAATGTTTAGAGAGAGTCAATCCATGATTTAAGCTCATGTTTGGCTTTCCCTATCTTTTGCTGGAGCTTGCCCAGCCACTCATCTTCCTGACCTTCGTCATAAGTGAGATCGTCATCGGAAAGATCGCCATAGGCTTGTTTCATTTTACCTTTGACCTCATTCCAGTTACCTCGGGTTCTATATTCAGCTTCGTGCATGGTCCTCAGTATTTAAATGGTTACATATAGGTATGTAAGTATATACGCGAATTACCAGGTCAGGGTTGATGTAGCTACCTTAATATAGGTTGATGATGGCTCCTTTTGAGGTGCTTTTCTGAAAATAGCCTCGAAACAGAAGAACTTGGGTTTGGATTGTTTCAGGAGAATTTTGCTACAATCCTTTCAGAAACTCCCGTAATGAGGCCGGAGACTTGAAATCTGTGAGGGCGTAGTCAAGGTGCTGGATTTCTTCCCGAAGTCCCTTTTTGGCACTCCTGAACTTGGCCTCCATCTGCTTGGGCGTACCGCCGAACTCTTTGTAGAGCTGCGCGTCTGCCCCCATGTAGTAGTTGCTGTGCTCGTCTTCCATCTCCTGAATCTGCTCCTGCAGCAGGTGCACGTAATAGGTGAGTTGGTCTTCGGGAACCTGGGCCAGCAATTGTTCCTGCTCGTGCATGAATTCCATCTGCAGCCGCAGCAGTTCAAAGAAATCATCCTGGTGGTAGGCGATGGTCACCTTTTTCATGGCCTCTTCTTTCCAGACGCGGGCGGCGGCATCGCGTTCCCGGTCTGGGTGAAGCAGTTTGGCCAAGGTAGTATACAGGCGGCGGCTGGCCTTGCTGATACTTTCCAATTGCGCCTTCAGCTTGGCTTCCTTGGCCTGCTGCGCCTTTGATTTCTGCCGATGGCTGCGCTGGGCCTCGCGTCTTTCCTGCTCTTCCTGCATCTGCTGGTCTAGCCGGGCCTGGAACGCCTCCAGGTTGGAAAGGTCCTCCAGGTTCACGTCCAGCCCCAGCACATTCTTAAGCAGGTTCTGGGTTTCTGCTTGGGTGACGTTGGCGTCTTTCTCTGGGGTAGTTATGGGTGTGGTGTAACGCTGCAGCAACTCGGCCAACTCCTGCGCGTCATAGTGGTGTACCAGCGTAGAAGCCTGTTCTATAATAAAGGTGGCCAGCTTTTCCTTTTCCAGCTGCGGAAAATTCTCCTGGTGGTATGCCTCGTCCAGCAACTGCACCAAAGCCACCCGCCGCTGCACCATTTCCCGCATCAAGGGCTGAATCTCTTTCTGCACCCGCGCCCGCGCCACTTCTGTAATCCTGGCCCTTTCTGCCAACTGGGCTTTCAGTTGGTCAATGGTCTGGATGCTGGCGTTAAACTGTTGCTGCAGCTGGGAGAGGGAGACTTTTTCCTGCGGGGTGAATTGGGGGAGGTGGTCAGGTGTGGACATGGGGTTTGTAAACGATGCTGAAGTGATAGTAGATTGATGTTTTGTTTACGGAAGGTTGATGCAGGGGCTTTTGCCTTTCTTATACGCGTAGTCTGTTTGTGCTGGCGTGGCGCCGCTGTTTGCGTGGGTTCATAAACTGAATTGTTGCATTGCTGGGCTCCGTGCGCTCACGGCCGCGAGGCCCCGCCTTCCGGCCTCGCGCTACGCCAGCTTCCTTTGCTCCCTGGCGGTCGCAATGCCTTCGGCACCGGACCTGACAAGGCGCTCCACCGAAAGGCTGGAATAGGGAATGCCCCAGCTGAAACGCCCCAGACCTCACAGGTTTTCAAAACCTGTGAGGTCTTCTCTGCACAGGACGGTCTCCCTTGTAGAGATGCAATAAATTGCGTCATCACCCATTGCTGAAGAGATTCTCCCCTTAAGGATTGCCCAAACAAGAGTTTGAGGCAGCGAGCGCAGCTCTGATGAAGGGTGTTTACACCTGCCGGTCACGGGTGTTCCAGAGCCATCAACGTAGACACTCGCAGGTCTTCCGGACGCTACGAGGTCATTGGAGCGCGGAATAGAGGCAAAAACTCCCCTCCTGATTTAGGAGGGGTGCCCGGAGAGCGGGGTGGTGCAAAGAACTTACGCCTTCACCGGTATTTGCTTCAGAGTCTCCAGCAGGAAACGCCAGTATTTCTGTACGGAGCTGATCTGGACTTTCTCGTCGGGGGAGTGGGCGCCGGTGATGTTGGGGCCGAAGGAGATCATTTCCATTTGTGGGTAATGGGTGCCTAGGATACCGCATTCCAGGCCGGCGTGGCAGGCGTTCACGTGGGGTTGCTCCTGGAACAGCTCCTGGTACAGGTGGGTCATGGTCTTCACAATGGTGGCCTCGGGGTTAGGGGTCCAGCCGGGGTAAGAGCCCTTCTGGGTTACGCTGGCGCCGGCCAGTTCAAAGGTGCTCTGGATGGCCTGTGCCAAGTCGGTTTTCTCGGTGTCCACAGAGGAACGGGTGAGGCACTGGATAGAGTACGAACCGTCTTTTACCAGCACGCGGGCCAGGTTATTGGAGGTCTGCACCAAACCCTGTATAGCCGGACTCATGCGGTAAATGCCGTTGGGGCAGGCGTACAGTGCGCGGAGCAACTGGTTCTGGAAATCGTAGGAAATTGCGAAAGAGGGCAGGTCAATAGGCTCGGCCTGAACCAGCAGGTTAGGATCAGTAAGGGTGTATTCTTCCTGCAGGATTTCGGCCTGTTTTAAAATAAACTGCTCAAAAACCTCGGCTTTGGCTTCTGGTACGGCCACCTCGGAGAATGACTCGCGGGGGATGGCGTTACGCAGGCTTCCGCCGTCAATGCTGTATACCCGGGCGTTGAATTTAGCCGCCGCCTGGTACAAAATGCGGTTCATCAATTTATTGGCGTTGCCACGGCCCAGGTGGATGTCCATACCCGAGTGGCCGCCGGTAAGGCCTGTGATGCTGATGCGGTACGCCGCGAAGTCAAACGGAATGTGCTCCTCGTTGTAAGAGCCGGTGGCAGTTACATCCACCCCGCCCGCGCAGCCGATGGTGAGTTCGCGATCATCCTCGGTGTCCAGGTTGAGCAGGATAGAGCCGGTGAGCAGTCCGCCCTTCAGGCCCATGGCGCCGGTCATGCCAGTTTCCTCGTCAATGGTGAACAAGCATTCCAGCGGCGGGTGTGCAATATTCCTGGAAGTAAGCAGCGCCATGAGCGTGGCAACCCCAATGCCGTTATCGGCACCCAGGGTGGTGCCTTTGGCTTTGACCCAATCGCCGTCTACGTACATGTCAATGCCCTGGCTGTTGAAATCAAACTCTGTATCAGCGTTTTTCTGGTGCACCATGTCCAGATGGCTTTGCAACACCACGGTCTGGCGGTCTTCCATGCCCGGCGAGGCCGGTTTACGGATGATGACGTTGCCTACCTCATCGGTGATGGTGTCAAATCCCTGGCTGTTCCCGAAGTCTTGGATGAACTTGATCACACGCTCTTCTTTTTTTGACGGACGGGGAACGGCGTTCAGCGCCGCAAAATGCTGCCACAGGGCTTTAGGTTCTAAAGATTCTATCTGGGTGCTCATAAATTAATCATTGATGATTATCCCCGAGGGAAGTATGGAAGCTTCGGCGGGTAGAGGTTGGGGTTCTTGTCTGTAGGGTAAAGGTAATAAACTGAACGGACTACAGACAAGGCAGGTTTTGCCTAACTGCGGCTTATTTATAGGCAGTTTTTGGGAAAATGCGCTTAAAACAGACCGTATAAGTCCTCGGCCACTAGGGCCAGATTCTTCTTTTGCGGGAACAAGTTGGCCTTTCAGGAGTAAAACACAGTTTGTATTTGTGTGAAAATTAACCTAAAGTGCCATGGCAAGACAAATGAAGGCGGCATTCTACGAGGCGTTTGGCGGCCCCGAAAAAATAAAAGTAGAAGAATTGGAAATACCAGAGTTAAAAGAGGGCGAAGTGCTGGTGCGCGTAAAGGCCGCCGCTGTGAACCCCGTTGACAACGCCGTGATGGCCGGCTGGCTGAGCAGTTTTTTACCCGTGCAATTTCCGGCTATCCCGGGTTGGGATGTGGCCGGCGTGGTGGAAGACCGCGCATACAGTGCCCGCCGGTTCAACGTGGGTGATGAGGTGTACGCCTACGCCCGGCGGCCCGTGGTGCAGCAGGGTACCTTCGCGGAGTACATCGTGATACCCGAGAGTTACCTGGCTCGCAAACCCAAAAGCCTGAGTTTTGAGGAAGCCGCCGGGATTCCGCTGGTGGGGTTAACGGCTTACCAATCCATGTTTGACGCCGGAAACCTGCAGGCTGGACAGACTGTGCTCATCCTGGGCGCCTCCGGCGGAATCGGGAACCTGGGTATTCAACTGGCCAAGTGGAAAGGCGCCACCGTCATTGGCGTAGCCAGCCAGAAAAACCACCCGTTCATGCAGGAACTTGGCGCCGACCATACCATCAATTATAATGGCACGCACGTAGGAGAAGCCGTGAAAGAACTCTTCCCAGACGGGGTGGACCTCATCTTTGATGCCGCTAGCGGCGACACTCTTCAACAAAGTCTCATCGCTCTGAAACCCGGCGGCAAGCTGGTTTCCATCCTGAACAGGGGCGAAAACCTGGACAAGAGCATTGATTTCCAGTACCTCTTCGTGGAACCCAACTCCGCCCAACTGGAGCACCTTCGGGAACTAGCTGATGCCGGGCACCTGAAAGTACATGTGAGCGAAACCTATTCCCTGGACCAGGCTGGGGAGGCACTGCAGAAGATTGCCAACCACCACACCACCGGTAAAATAGTAGTGGTGCCGTAATTGATGTTTGCTTTAGGCCTGTTTTGGATAAATTGGGCCCAAAGCAGCACCAAAGCCCAAATGCTTTTTTGAAGATTCTTCCCTCATGGGGAGAATCTTCTCTTAGGAACTGCCTGCCGGGTTCCATTCCCTAAACCATCAATTGTTCACCAAGCGGTACTGCTCTGGGTTGTAGCGTTCGCCCACGTGCGGGTACTGTTTCAGGAGGTCTTCCAGGGCTTTGATGTCTGAAATGGTGAGTTGCACATCTACGGCGGCGGCGTTTTCCTCCAGGTATTTTCTGCGCTTGGTGCCAGGGATAGGGATGATGGCCTCGCTTTGCGCCAGGACCCAGGCCAGCGCCAGTTGGGCCGGGGTACAGTTCTTGCCCGCTGCGAATTCCGCAAAGGCTTGGGCCAGTTTCTGGTTGTTGTCCCAGTTGTCCTGGTTCTTGAAGCGGGGCAGGGACTTGCGCATGTCACCCTCGGGAAGGCTTCCCACATCCACGGTATTGGTCACCAGGCCGCGTACCAACGGACTGAAGGGTACAAACGCAATATCCAGTTCCTGGCACAGCGGGATGATCTCCTGCTCAGCGTCGCGGGTGAGGAGCGAGTACTCAGACTGCACGGCCGCGATGGGGTGTACCGCATGCGCCTTCCGGATGGAGGTCGACGAGGCTTCGGACAATCCCAGGTAGCGCACTTTCCCGGCCTGCACCAGTTCGGCCATGGCGCCTACCATTTCCTCCACGGGCACGTTGGGGTCCACCCGGTGGGCGTAGTATAGGTCAATGACGTCTACCTTCAGGCGTTTGAGGCTGCCTTCCACGGCGGTGCGCATGTAGGCCGGCGAGCCGTCAAAGGTGGTGCTGCCATCTTCGTGGTTCCGGAACCCGAATTTGGTGGCGATGAATACCTTGTCGCGGTTGGGCACCAGCACTTTGGAAATGAGCTTCTCGTTGTGGTGCGGACCATAGACATCGGCGGTGTCCCAGAAGTTGATGCCCAGTTCCAGCGCCCGGTGCAGGGTGGCAATTGATTCGTCATCATCGCGGGTTCCGTAGGCCTGGCTCATGCCCATGCAACCCAACCCGATTGCCGACAATCTTTCTCCGGTGTTACCTAATCCTCTATAAACCATAACAGTGCTGTTTTAAGCTTGAAATTAGAAAATCTTGTGTACGCCCTTGGTGCCAATTTGGCCAACCGAAATCCCGATTAAGAAGGTTGCTTTGTGCTCTGCTCAGGGATATCGGTTCTGAAAGGCCACTCGCGGTTCAGTTTCGCCTTGATGAAGTACACCACCGTGCCCAGTGAGATCACCACAAGCCCCGAGATGACCATGGTGGTACCCGTGGAAAGCAGAATGGCCGCCCACATGAGCAGGGCAATGATCACCGGCAGCGGGAACAGCGGCATCTTGTAAGGGAAATCCTCTTTGGGGCGGTTTTTCCTCAGCAGCAACAAGCCCACGCCCTGCCCAATAAACTGAATGAGAATCCGCATGGCCAGGATTGCGCTGATGACATCGCTCAACCGGAACAGCATGCTGAACACAAACGCCACGGCGCCCAGGAACAGCAAAGAGACGTGCGGAAAATGCTTGGTGGGATGCAGTCGCGCAAAGACCTTGAAGAAAGCGCCATCGGCCGCGGCCGCGTACGGAATACGCGTGTAGCCCAAGGTAGCAGAGAAAACCGAGGCGAAGGCCACCCACAGAATTAGGATGGTAACCACGGTGGCGGCGGTGTTCCCGGCAAGGCGCTGGATGAAAAGGCTTACCACAAACTCACTTTCCTTCGCTTCCTGCCACGGCACCACGCTCACCACACTGATGTTCATGAGCAGGTACAGCGCCGCGATGCCCGCAATGGAATAGAACATGCTGCGCGGGATGTTTTTGACCGGATCTTTGATTTCGGCACCTAAATGGCAGATATTGTAGTAGCCCAGGTAACTGTACACCGTCTTCACGCTCGCAAACCCAATGGCCGCCACAAAGCCGTAGTTCACCGTAAGGCCCGCGTTCATGTCTCGCAAAGGCTGCAGGAAATTGCCGCTCGTGAGCCCGCCCAGGATAATCCAGCCCATGGTGAGCAGCACGCCCACCCACAGCAGCACGCTGATCTTGCCAATAGCCTCGATCTTCCGGTAGAGCAGCACCACAATGAGCACCACCACCGCCCCGCTCACCAGTTTGGAAGTGATGTCCGTTAACGGCACTAGGTACGAGAAATAAGACGCAAACCCGATGGCCGCCGAGGCAATCACCAGCGGCGCCTGGATCATGGTCTGCCACACAAACAGGAAACTCATAAATCGGCCCGCACCCCGCTCGCCGTAAGCCTCCTTCAGGAAATTATAGCTGCCGCCTGCCCGCGGGAAGGCCGCCCCTAGCTCACTCCAGATCATGGCATCCACAATGGAGAGCACCGCCCCAGCCACCCAGGCATACAGAAAGTATGGGCCGTTCATCATGCCGATGACCATGGGCAGCGTGATAAACGGCCCAATGCCCACCATGTCAATCATGTTAATGGCGGTGGCCTGTGCCAGCCCCAGGCGGCGTTCTAAGTGAGGTGCAGACATGTAAACGTAGAATCAGGTAAGAGGAATTCAGGTGCCTAAAGATGCACATTTTACGGGCCACCCGCACAGTTTGTCTGGTTTCTGGCAGGAAAGCATGTTGTGTTTAGAGGCTGATTTTTGGGAAATGACCTTTAAACAAAATCCACCTGCCGCAAGTTTGCCCCCACCTGCCGCAAGTTTGAGTGCAGCGGTAACTTGTGGCTTTACATGGCAGCCAGTTTGTAACTGGCGTTTTCCAAAAGCCGATGTTGAAAGGCCAGTTGCAAACTGGCACCAAAGTTCCCACAAGTTACCGCTGCGCTCAAACTTGCGGGAGAGGAGTGAAATAGAAAGGGCTGAAACGCTTCCTGTTTTAAGGCTGATTTTCAGAAAACGAGCCTAAAACGGAAGACAGCTTTGCGCTTTCTGAAACTCCCTTATCTTTGAGAACCTAATCAGTACTAAAACGCTTTAGCAACTTCCGCCACCAACATGAGAAAACCTTTGCTTCTGGCTTTTTTGCTCTGCCAGTTCACTGCCTTCGCCCAAAAGCCCAGATTTGATTTGGTCCAGTGGGTGAACCCCATCATCGGGACGCACAAGATGGGCCACACGTATCCCGGGGCTACGGCGCCCTTCGGGATGGTGCAGCTCTCGCCCGATACCGATACCATTCCCTACGAGGTGAACGGCGGCTACAACAAAGACGTGTACAAGTACTGCGCCGGCTACCAGTACGATGACCCTACCATTGTGGGCTTCAGCCACACGCACTTCAGCGGCACCGGCCACTCAGACCTCGGCGATTTCCTCCTCATGCCCACCACCGGCAAACTGCAGCTGAACCCTGGCACCGAGGCCAAACCGGAGAGCGGCTATCGGTCCAAATTCTCGCACAACAACGAGCGCGCAGAAGCCGCTTATTACAGCGTGAAACTGGACGACCACAACATCAGGGCGGAGCTCACTGCCACGAACCGCGTGGGCATGCACCAGTACACGTTCCCCAAATCAGACGAGGCGCACATCATCCTGGACCTGATGCACGGCATCTACAACTACGAAGACAAAAACGCCTGGACCTTCCTGAGGATAGAAAACGATACGCTCATCACCGGTTACCGCCAGACGAACGGCTGGGCCCGCACGCGCACAGTGTATTTCGCCATGTCGTTTTCGAAGCCTTTTACCCAATACGGCAACAAAGACTACAGCAAAGCCCAGGTGTACCGCGGCTTCTGGCGAAAGTTTGACCAAAGCAAGAACTTCCCCGAGATGGCCGGCAAACAGCTCCGTGCCTATTTCGATTTCAAGACCACCGAAGGGGAGAAGATTAAGGTGAAATTCGCGCTCTCGCCGGTGAGTACCGAGGGCGCCCTCGCCAACATGCGCGCCGAGATTCCGCACTGGGATTTTGACCGCGTGAAAGATGAAAGCCAGGCCCAGTGGAACCAGGAACTGGGCAAAGTGCGCGCCACCCTCGCCACCAAAGACGACTACATCAACTTCTACACCGCACTGTACCACACGTTCCTGGGACCCACCACATACATGGACGTGAACGGCCAGTACCGCGGCCTGGACCAGAACAACCACCAAGCGAAGAACTTCACCAACTACACCACTTTTTCGCTCTGGGATACCTACCGCGCCCTGCACCCCTGGTTCAACGTGGTGCAACCCAAACGCAACGCCGATATGGTGGAGTCCATGCTGGCGCACTATGACCAGAGCGTGCACAACATGCTGCCCGTGTGGTCGCATCACGCCAACGAAAACTGGTGCATGATTGGCTACCACAGCGTCTCCGTAATCTCAGATGCGATTATGAAAGGCACCTACACCGGCGATGCCAACCGCGCGCTGGATGCCTGCGTGGCCACCGCCCGCCAAGGGTATTACGATGGCCTGAACTTCTACATGCAACTGGGCTACGTGCCCGAAGACAAGAACAGCTCCTCGGTTTCCAAGACGCTGGAGTACGCTTATGACGATTGGTGCATCGCGCAGATTGCGCATAAACTGAACCGTCAGGACATTTACCAGGAATTCAGCAAACGCGCCCAGAACTGGAAGAACGTGTATGACAAGAGCATCGGGTACATGCGGCCCAAGTTGAGCAACGGCACCTTCAAGAAGGAGTTTGATGTGCTGAGCACCCACAACCAGGGCTTTATTGAAGGCAACGCCTGGAACTACAGCCTTTACGTGCCGCAAGCTCCCGCTGAGATGATTCAAACCATGGGTGGCAACGCCAAATTCGTGCCCCACCTGGACTCGCTCTTCACCATGCACTTACCGGATGAGTTTTTCAAAGACACCGAGGACATTACCCGCGAAGGCATCATAGGCAACTACGTGCACGGCAACGAGCCTGCCCACCACGTAGCCTACCTCTACAACTGGACGAACCAACCCTGGAAAACCCAAGAACGTGTGCGCATGATCCTGAAAAAGCAGTACCAGGCAGCCCCCGATGGTCTGGGCGGCAACGATGACTGCGGCCAGATGAGCGCCTGGTACCTGTTCAGCTCACTAGGGTTCTACCCGGTAGCACCTGGTTCTGAGCAGTATTCTTTGGGAAGCCCGGCCGTGAAAGATGCCACCATTCAACTGGAAAACGGCAAGACTTTCCAGATAGAGGCCAAAAACCAGAGCGAGAAGAACGTCTACGTGCAGAAAGTAGAGCTGAACGGCAAAACTTTATCCCAACCTGTTTTGAACCACTCAGACCTGGTGAAAGGCGGTAAGCTAACGTTCTACATGAGCAGCAAGCCAAAGAAGTAAGGAACCTTCTTTTAATAAGAATTTTCTGAAATCTGTTTAGGGCCTGTTTCCTGGAATACAGGCCCTAAACAGATTTTTTTACTTACAGACCGCCTGTTTTCTTTTATAAGGATAAATAAAAAGAACAGAAAAGTTTTGTTTTGATACCGATTGGTATAAATTTGCATCCATTAGTGTAGGGATTATGAGCAAGGCAGAGAGAACACGGCAATTTATCATAGAGAAAACAGCACCTATTTTCAATACCAAAGGGTATGCGGGCACCTCTATCGCTGATCTGACCAATGCCACGGGTTTAACCAAAGGCAGTATCTATGGCAACTTCACGAACAAAGACGAGGTAGCCCTGGCAGCTTTTGACTTCAACCTGCAGCAAGTACAAACCATTTTGAGGTCTGAAATACAGAAACAGGCTACCGCAAAAGAAAAATTGCTGGCCTACGTGCAGGTTTATAGCAATTTTCTAAAGTATCCTTTTCCTGCGGGTGGTTGTCCCATCCTGAACACCGCCATTGAAGCAGATGATACGCACGAGGCTTTAAGGAAAAAGGCCGCCGGGGCTATTAACGACTGGAAGGATAGCATCATTAAAGTGGTAAGCCAGGGAGTGGAGCAGCAGGAATTCAGCCCCTCGATAAATCCAGAGCAGGTTGCCCTGACCATCATCGCCATGATTGAAGGGGCCATGATGATCACCAAACTAACCGGCAAAACCAACTTCCGGAACGCCATCATGCAATCCGTTGAAAAATTAATTGAGGATCTTAAGTGATATTTTTTTGACCTTAAAAATACCAATCGGTATTATTTTGATGAGAAACGAAGCACTGGCCAAAGAGCAAATCCCCTCGGCAATAGGAGAACCGCTATCAGGGTTAGACTATTTCAAAGCTATTGCAGAGGGTGAAATCCCGTATCCGCCGCTGTTGGAAACCCTGCATTTCAGAGCGGTTTCCATACAGGAAAGGGAGGCCATCTTTGAGTTTCAGCCGCAGGTTTTTCATTACAACTCCATTGGAACAGTGCATGGCGGGGTGGTCTCTGCCCTCCTTGATACGGCAATGGGTGCCACGTTGCACACCATGCTTCCTGCCCACTTAAGCTACACTACCCTGGAGCTTAAAACCAACTTCTTGAAGGCCGTCACACTGGAGAGCGGCGTGCTGCGCGCAGTGGGGAAAATCATTCACAAAGGAAAAACCACCTCCTTCATCCAGGCTCAATTGCTCAATAAACAGGGTGAGGTCTTTGCCCATGGCGTGGGTACCTGTCTTATCATTAACCTTTAACAGAACCAATCATTATGAGAACTACCCAGAACACCGTTTTAATTACTGGCGGAAGCGCAGGCATCGGGTTTGAAATAGCCAAGCTGCTCAGCCAATCCGGCAACAAAGTCATTATCACGGGGCGGGATGAAAACCGCCTTCGGCTTGCCCACCAGGCGCTCCCAACCGTGGTGCCTATTCAATCTGATGTGAGTAAGGAGGCAGATGTGCAGGCACTGGTGGACCAGCTAAAGACCGAGTTCCCCCAGCTGAACATGGTGATCAATAACGCGGGCCGTGCGCTGGTGTATGATATCACCGAGGCCAACGGGGATGCCTACGGGAAAGCCTCTGAAGAAATGCACACCAATTACCTGTCGGTGGTGCGGTTAAACGAGCTGTTGCTGCCGGTTCTGAAAAAACAATCTGAAGCCGCCATTGTGAATGTGTCTTCCATTGTGGCATTTGTGCCAGGGCAACTGGTGGGGTATTCGGCTAGTAAGGCGGCCTTGCACTCCTATACCCAGGCGCTGCGTATCGCACTGGAAGGTAACTCGGCCATTAAGGTGTTTGAATTGATGCCGCCCCTGGTGAACACCGAGTTCTCGCAGGCAATTGGCGGGCACTTGGGCATCTCACCCGCCGCAGTGGCCCAGAATTTACTTCAAGCCATGGAGCAGGACCGCTTTGAAATAAGGGTGGGAGATACCGAGCAAATCTATCAACTCTACCTCTCCTCACCTGAAAGTGCCCTCCAAGCCATGAACAGCAGCAGAAAGGTACCTCAGCCTGCCGTCAACTAAGCATTCTCACCCATCCACCCAAACAAAAATTGATGCTTTGCCTGAGGTAGGCAGAACTGCATCATTTAACAATCACCCTTACACCAATTGAGGTAAAACATGAAGCGAGTTGTAGTTACGGGCCTGGGGGCGGTCACCCCTTTGGGAAATTCTGTGCAGGAGTTCTGGGCAAACCTATTGGCCGGTAAAAGCGGGGCCGGACTTATCACCAGGTTTGATGCGGCTAAGTTCAAGACCCGCTTCGCCTGCGAGGTAAAAGGGTTTGAGGCCGAGGCCTTCCTGGAGAAAAAGGAAAGCAGGAAATATGATTTGTTTACCCAGTATGCCATTGCCGCCAGCGACGAGGCCATTCTGGATGCCGGGCTGGATTTCAAAAAGATGTCTCAGGAGGAGCGGCACGAGGTAGGAGTGATCTGGGGATCGGGTAACGGGGGCATTGGTACGTTTGAGGAACAGCTTCAAGGGTACCACACCGGCGACGGTACGCCCCGGTTCAATCCCTTTTTCATCCCCAAGATGATTGTAGACATCGCTGCCGGTGTTATTTCCATCCGGAACCAGCTGTACGGGCCCAATTACTGCACGGTATCGGCCTGCGCTTCTTCCAATACGGCCATCATCAACGCATTTGACACCATCCGGATGGGCAAGGCCACGATCATGATTGCCGGAGGATCAGAGGCCGCCATCACCGCCTCCAGTGTAGGAGGCTTCAGCGCGGCACAGGCGTTGTCTAAGCGGAATGATGACCCTACCACTGCCTCCCGCCCCTTTGACCAGGACAGAGATGGATTTGTGGTGGGCGAAGGGGCCGGGGCCCTGGTATTGGAGGAATGGGAACACGCCGTCCGGAGAAACGCGCCTATTTATGCCGAACTAGTGGGAGGTGGCATGGCCGGTGATGCCTATCATTTAACTGGCACCTCACCCGACGGATTAGGGGCGGTTCTGGGGATGGAGCGGGCGTTGAAAGATGCCCAGGTTAGGCCCGAGCAGATAGATTACATCAACGCCCACGCTACCTCTACCGGCATTGGCGACCTGAGTGAGTTGCAGGGCATCAAGACCGTCTTTGGGGATCGGCCGGTAGCCATCAGCGCCACAAAGTCTATGACGGGCCATTTGCTGGGGGCGGCAGGTGCCATTGAAAGCATCATCTGTGTGCTCTCGGTGAAACATGATGTGATCCCGCCTACCATCAACACGCAGCAGGTAGATGAACAGGTTCCAGCTGGTTTAAACCTGGTGTTGGGGGAGGCAGTGCCGCAGAAAGTTGCGTACGCCCTCAACAATACCTTTGGCTTTGGGGGCCACACGGCCAGCTCTATTTTCAAGAAATACGCGGAGTAAGGCAGGCCTGATTGACTCCTTCCATTTAGGACCTGTTTTCCCAAAAATTGGCCCGAAACAAACGGTTGTGCTCTATCCATGGTTTACTGTAACCGGTTTTGTATCTTCCAAGAAACAAACCTAACCTATGGACCAGCGCATCATCAACCTTTTTGACGAGTACACCCACGCTCCGCTTACCCGTAAAGAGTTTCTCACCAGACTGGCCAAGCTGACGGGCAGCCTTACGCTGGCCATGTCGCTGTTGCCCATGCTGGAGAACAACTATGCCCAGGCCGCTACCGTGGATGACAAAGACCTCCTCCCTGAAGAAATCACCTATCCCGGGGCCGAGGGAGTGACCATGAGGGGTTTCCAGGTGCAGCCGAAAGGCAAGAAGAAGCTGGGCACGGTGATGGTGATCCATGAGAACCGGGGCCTGAATCCGCACATCAGGGATGTAACCATGCGGGTGGCGCAGGCAGGGTACCTGGCCCTGGCCCCGGATGCGTTGTCGCCGTACGGAGGTACGCCCGCCAACGAGGACGAGGCCCGTGCGTTGTTCTCCAAACTGGATACCCAGCAGAACCTCACCAATTTCCTGAAAGGGCTGGAGTACCTGCAGAAACATAAAAACGGCAACGGAAAAACCGGGGCCGTGGGCTTCTGCTGGGGCGGCGCTTTAGTGGGGCAGTTGGCCGTGCACTCTCCGGAACTGGATGCTGCGGTAGCCTACTATGGCCGTCAGCCGGAGGCCGTGGATGTACCTAAGATCAAAGCGGAGATGCTGCTGCACTACGGCGGACTGGACGAACGGGTGAACGCGGGCATCCCGGCGTTTGAGCAGGCCCTGAAAGCCGCCAACGTGAAGTATCAACTGAACGTGTACGAGGGAGCCAACCACGCTTTCAATAACAACACCTCACCAGCCCGCTACAACGAGGCCGCTGCCAAACTCGCCTGGGACCGTACGCTGGAGCTGTTCAATCGAAGGCTAAAATAGATCTATAGAATTCCTTCCAACAAAGAAAAGGGCGAAGCAGTAATCATCTGCTTCGCCCTTTTCTTTGTTGGGTTTTAAGTCTGTAAAACTTTAAATTTCAAGCCTGTAAAACTCTAAAGTAGAGTAAACCAGAAGGGTTCGTTTAGCTAATAAACCAGAGTAATTCAATCAGCTTTTCTTCCCTAAATCATAGTTGAACCCGATGGAGAGGGAACGCAGTGCCTTTTCTCCCCAGCCTTGTCCCCAATAATGGTCAAAAGTACGGCCAGTAAGGTTTCTTCTGAAAAGAAGGAAATCTGCTTTTCCGCTGAAACGCCTCCATATTCTGTAATTGAACCCAAATCCGGCCATGGCAAACACATCCATACCTTCATCCTGCACATCAAACTCAGTGGAAGTTTCATTGTTTACCGTCCGTTTTCTGTAATACCTGGTGGTACCGTAGGCAGGCATGACCGAGGCTGTCACGTAAATGGGTAAGCTCTTGTTGGCATTGATTAGGATGAGTTTGCTTGTTAGCAGCAATGCAATTACATGGGTGCGGGATTTGTCTTCATCTTCTGCCATCTCCCCACTTATAAGCTTGCTTGGTGGAAATTTATAATGATATCCACTTCCTCCATAAGCAATGCCGCCCTCCATAATTACCCTTTTGTTTAACCTGTATCCTAAATGGAGGCTTTTGGGAACAAAACTGGCATGCTGTAACAACGAGGGATTTTTTGGATGGTCATAAAAGAGATAGTACATGGTGAGGGGGAGCCCTACACCTATGTAGAATTTGTAATTCTTTGTTTTGGCAGAGTCAACTTCCTGGGCAGATAAGTTTAGTCCAGAAAGGAATAGCCATACTACTCCCATGTACTTGGCGTACTTCTTCATAGTTTTTCCTTGTATTATTTAATATTGGATAGATTATGAAGTAAGTACGCCAGTTATAGTATTTTATTGTTTGAAATAAACCTTAAAAGTTGAGCCTTGGCCTTCTTCGCTTTCCACGGTGATGTGGTCGCCGGAATTGTCCAGGATCTTTTTGACCAGGTACAAGCCTACGCCGGTACCCTCCACGTGGTCATGCACGCGTTTAAACATCCCAAAGATCTTGGTGAACTGACCGGGCGGAATACCCAACCCATTGTCTGACACCGACAGCACGTGCTCGCCGGTTTCTGAAAAATAGGTTTTGATGGTAACCTGCGGTGTTTTCTTAGGGTCTGCGTATTTAATGGCGTTAGAAACCAGGTTGTGCAGAATGCTCCGCAGGTTCTTGCGCGAGTAATGCAGATGGTCAAAGGCCAGGTCATCGGCGGTGATCTGGGCGTTGGTGGCTTTGATCAGTTGGCGGAGGTTCTCTTTCACCTCGGCAACCAAGCCCTGGATCTGAACGCTCTCTGATTGCTGCTTGCCCAGTTGCAGCCTGGTGACATCGGCCAGGTCAGAAATCACTTTTTTGAGGGTGCCAATGGAACCTTGCATGAGCGAAATAATCTGGCTGTGGTTCTCCACCTCAGAACCTAAATCTTCCTGCAGCGCGGTCAACAGGCCTTCCAGGTTGGCGATAGGGGACTTCAGGTCATGGGAGGCGGAATACACAAAGTTGTCCAGGTCATTGTTGATTCTCACCAGGTCCTTGTTTTTCTGCATCAGCTCCTCATTGCGGCGGCGCTCGGTCAGGTCACGGGTGATCTTGGCGTAACCCAGCAACCGTTTCTCTGAGTTGAAAATAGGCGTGAGCACCACGTTGGCCCAGAAAGCAGTACCATCTTTCCTGATGCGCCAGCCTTCGTCCTCAAACCGGCCGTTCTGCAGGGCCTGGGTCAACTCAAATTTAGGAAAGCCGTTTTCAATGGCCTCGCGGGTGTAGAACGTGGAGAAATGCTTGCCAATGATCTCGTCTGGTTTGTAGCCTTTGATGCGCTCAGCCCCCGTATTCCAGCTCATGATGATTCCTTCGGTGTTGAGCATGAGAATGGCGTAGTCCTGCACGCTGTCTATTAACAGGCGGGTTTTTTCCTCAGACTCCAGCAAATCGGCGTGCGTCTGGAAGAGCTGCTGTTCCAGTTGTTTTTTCTCGGTGAGGTCGCGGGTGATTTTTGAGAACCCCAGGAGCTCTTTCTTGCTGTTGTAAATGGCCGTGATGATCACGTTGGCCCAGAACGCCGAGCCGCCTTTACGGTAGCGCCAGCCTTCGTCCTCAAAGCGGCCGTGCTCGCGAGCCATCTTCAGCTCATATGCCGGAAAACCCTCCTCCAAAGCTTGCCGCGAGTAGAACTTACCGAAATACTTCCCGATGATCTCCTGGGCATTGTAGCCTTTGATTTTCTGCGCGCCCTGGTTCCAAGTGGCCACGTGTCCGGCGGGGTTCAGCATGAAAATAGCGTAATCTGCTACGCCCTCCACCAGCAGGCGGTATCTTTCCTCACTGTTTTTAAGTTCTTCGTAGACCCTGAACAAATCATCCTCGGCTTTTTTCCTTTCGGTTAAATCACGGGTGATTTTGGAAAAACCCAGTAGTTCCTTGTCCTGGTTGTAGATGGGGGAGATGATGACGTTGGCCCAAAAGGCAAGCCCGTCTTTACGGAAGCGCCAGCCCTCGTCCTCAAACTTACCCATGCGCAAAGCCTCCTTCAACTCATACGCCGGGTATTCCCTGTCTTTTGCCTCCTGGGAATAAAATATGGAAAAATGCTGTCCAATAATTTCCTCGGGTTCATATTGTTTCAAGGCCTTCGCTCCGGTATTCCAGGTGGTCACATGCCCGGTGGGGTCAAGGAGAAAAATTGCATAATCTGTGATGCTCTCCACCAATAATCGGTAGATGTCATCATTGGTGTTTTGCGGGAAGACAGGGGAGGCAAGCTCTGTTTCTGGGTTCATAAAAGTTGTTGGGGGCCTAAAATTTGGGTTTCGTGATCTATCCGCGGTTTGTGGTAGGTGTAAAACTAAACATTAGAAATTTTAAAACCTTATCATTTCTCAGTTGTTGTAGTTTAGGAGAAAACCTAGATTCTTTCCCATTCCTTTGTAGGTATAATCTTATTGTTACGCAGCTTTCCCTTAGAAGTTCGTACACATGACCGTACTTAGGATTTTTCAATTTTTTTTTGGGCATGAAGTCTGGCCTATAAACGGGGTAATTCAAGGTAGCCTTGCCTTATAGGGTAGGCCTCCTGGCTGTTGGTTACCTGATTTGTTTTTTTGGGCTGTTTTTAGGAAAACAGGCCAAATTGGGTCTGCCTGGGAAAAGCAGCGGGCAATTAGCCCCAGGTGAGGCGCCCCGGCCTTGGCGGATACATGGAGAAACTGTATTTTACAGCCGTTAACAACGAAACCAACCATGTCTTATACACCTTCGGACCAGCGCTACCAGGCGATGGAGTACCGCCGCTGCGGCAAGAGCGGCCTTAAATTGCCCGCGCTTTCTCTGGGCCTCTGGCACAACTTCGGGCACGTGGATGTGCTGCAGAATTCTCGCCAGATCCTGCATGATGCCTTTGACGCCGGCGTCACCCACTTTGACCTGGCCAACAACTACGGCCCGCCTCCCGGCTCCGCAGAGGAGAACTTCGGGAAAATCCTGCACGAGGATTTCCGGGGCTACCGTGATGAACTCATCATCTCTTCCAAGGCCGGCTATAAGATGTGGGAGGGACCGTACGGCGAGTGGGGTTCCCGCAAATACCTCATCTCCAGTCTGGACCAGAGTCTGAAACGCATGAAGCTGGACTACGTGGACATTTTCTACAGCCACCGCCCAGACCCCAACACCCCGCTGGAGGAGACCATGGGCGCGCTGGATTCCATTGTGCGACAAGGCAAGGCGCTGTACGTGGGCATCTCTAACTACGAAACCCCGGAGGCCACCCGTGCCATCCAGATTCTGAAGGAATTAGGCACACCCTGCCTCATCCACCAGCCTAAGTACTCCATGTTTGTGCGCTGGGTAGAAGAAAGCCTGCTGGACCTGCTGGAGCAGGAGGGAGTGGGCTGTATCCCGTTCTCGCCGCTGGCCCAGGGCTTGCTCACAAACAAATACCTCAAAGGCATTCCCGAGAACTCCCGCGCCGCCAAACCGCATGGTTTCCTGCAGGAGGGCGACATCACAGAGGCGCGTCTGAACCAGATCCGGCAGCTGAATGAATTAGCGGAGGGCCGCGGTCAGTCACTGGCGCAGATGGCGTTGGCCTGGCTTCTGAAAGACCCGCGGGTAACCTCGGTTCTGATTGGCGCCAGCACCCCGGCCCAGCTCGCCGATTCGCTCAAGTGCATGCAGAACACCCAGTTCTCGCAAGACGAGTTGGCCCGAATAGAAACCATCCTTCAATAAGTTTTTCCAGGTTTTAGGCTCGTTTTCTCAAAAGCAGGCGTAAAGCAACTAAACCTGTGAGGTTTCAGAATCCTCACAGGTTTTTATATGACCGGGCAAAACAGAAATCCCGGACATTAAAGATTGTATATTCCTTTACAAGAAATCTACCTTATGAAGCACCCCCTTACAAAGAGCAAATTCCTTTTCCTGCTGTTGGCCCTGGTGAGCCTGGCCTTGCCCTATAGGGCTGCTGCCGCCCCTAAACAGGAATTCTACCAACTCAAGATTTACCACCTCAAAGACCAGCAGCAGGAAGACCGTCTAGATAAATTCCTGAAAGACGCCTATCTGCCCGCCTTACACCGGGCCGGCGTAGCCAAAGTGGGAGTGTTCAAACCCGCCGCTGACCAGGCCAATCCATCGGCAGCGCCCGCCGAGAAACTGGTGTATGTCTTCATCCCGTTCAAGGCTGCGGACCAGGTGTTCAAGGTAGAGGAGAAACTGAAGAAGGATAAAACCTACGCCACAGCGGGGCAGGAGTACCTGGAGGCGGCGTTCAACAACCCTGTGTACCAGCGCATAGAAGTGGTTTTGATGCAGGCTTTCACCGGTATGCCCCTTTTCTCGGCGCCCAAACTGAACGGGACGCCCGCAGACCGCATCTATGAACTGCGCAGCTACGAAGCCGCCTCCGAGAAACTGCACGAGAACAAAGTGGCTATGTTCAACAACGGCGAGATGGAAATTTTTAGCCGTCTGGGCTTCAACCCGGTGTTCTACGCGCAGGTAAAGGCCGGCAGCAAAATGCCCAACCTCATGTACATGACCTCGTTTGACAACATCGCCTCACGCGAGGAAAAGTGGAAAGCCTTTGGGGCCGACCCTGCCTGGAAAAAGATGGTCTCCGCGCCAGAGTACGCGAACAACTTTCTCCGCGCCGATATCTACCTGCTACACCCCACGGCTTACTCAGAAATCTAAGTTTTTCCTGCCGTTTCTGTCTTTTAGTTTCAGAGGCATTTTCAGAAAACAGGCACAAAACAGAGAGGCCTTCCTCAACATCTGGGGAAGGCCTCTCTGTTTTTAGGGTGATTTTTGGAAAACCGTCTAAAAAGAAGAAGTGCTTACTGCCTATTCAATGGCTTTGATAAACCGCTGCACAGCCCGGTAAGTGGGGCCTTTCCTGGCCATAAGGTACTGGAAAAGGAAGATGCCCGTGCAGGAGCAGAGAATCCCGAAGAGCACATCCAGGATGTAGTGGTGAGAGGTGTAGACTGCCGCAAACCAGATGCCCACCATGATGGTCGCGAAGATGATATTGACGCTTTTCAGCCGGGTTTTGATACCGTAGAACACCACGATCAAAGGGTACGCGGAGTGCAGCGATGGCATGGCCGCGAATACGTTGGAGCCTTTGGCGTACATCCCCCGGAACAGGTCTATCCCGAAGAAGGCATCAAAGCGGGCCAAGCCGGCCATGTTGCCCGGGGTTTTAGGGATGAACTCAAATCCATGCAGCTGCACGTACCAGGGCGGCGCGGCCGGGTACAGGTAATAGGCCACAAAGCCCAAGAGGTTCACCAGCAGAAAGGTGAGCGAGAAATAGGTGAACTGCGTCCGGTCTCTGAAGAATAGAAACGCGGCAAAGCCCATGGGCACGGGCACCCAGCACAGGTAAAATACCCCAGATAGCACATCCAGCACAGTGTGGTGGTGCTGGGCCCAGTACTCATTCGGCGTGAGCAGCACGCCACCGGAGACTATCCCGAAGAGGGCTTTCTCCGCCTCGTACAGATCCTGGATGTGCACCTGGTTGAACCAGTAGTTGGGGAAAGCCTTCATGTAATCATACAAGACCCAGAAGACCATAAAAATGGTGAAGCCCACCGCAAACTTGCGGGTAATGGGGGAGAGATAGTATAAAGATGTAAACAGGGCCACCAACAGCAACTGGTCTGTCTTGAACCCGATGAGTACGTAAGAGAGCAGCAGGTAGGCCAGGGAGATGGCCGTGATCCAGAGGGTTGCTTTAAGGGGTACGCTGGTGTCTTTTCTGTTTTCTACCGTGGAAGTAGTACGCATGTTATTTTTTGATAAAATCAGAGCCAAATACCTTGTCCCACAGGGCCGAGCTTACGCCGTAGCCGCGGGTGGCATCTGAGTAATGGTGCAGCATGTGGTGCTTCTTCAGCTTTTTCCAGAACTCACTTTTGAAATTGAAATGGTGCAGCGCGTAGTGCGAAATGTCATACACCAGGTAGCCGGTCAAGAAGGCGGCAAAGAAAGCGTGGAGCGGACCGCCGCTCAAAAACAGCCGGAAGAACAGGTACAGAATGGTGGCCATGGGAATACTGGCCGAAGGCGGCATCACCAGGCGTTTGGCATCATTGGGATAGTCATGGTGCACGCCGTGAAAGATGAAGTGCAGCCGCAACGCCCAGGGTGCCTTGGGCACGAAGTGAAACACGAACCGATGCAGCAGGTACTCAGACAGCGTCCAGACCACCAGCCCCACCGCGTAATAACCCACAAAGGAGAGGAGGGGAAGGTGTTGCCGGAACAGGGCGTCATAGATGAGGAAGCAGATCACCGGCACGTAGATGTACAGTGGCACCGTGAAATGCACCTTGGAGAGGGCTTCCATCCAGTCGGCTTTGAACATGCGGGTGGATTCAGTGGAGTTGGAGACATAGTTCTTTTTCATAAAACTGAAAAATTATGGTTTGAACCGTTCTACAATTTCTTTTCCGGTGGCGGTTTCCCGCCCTTTAAACTCGGCATAGACTACGTTAGGTACCCAGAACGAGCCACCCTCAATCCGCACAAACACCCGGTCCAGGACCGCCTGTTTCTTGTTGACGGGGGCGTACACATGGAACCTGCCATCGGGGCCCTTCTGTAAGGTAAACGTGCGCTTGCCATAAGAGACAAACTTAAGTTCGTATTTCTCGGCGCTTATTTTACGTACGTTCAGGCCGTAGGCAAACTTGCGCTGAATGAAGTTGAGGTCCTGTTTGTTCCCGCCATCGGCGTACCTGATCCAGTAGATTTTCACCGGCTCAGCCTCAATCAAACCTCCTTTACTGTCCAAGTTCAGCTCGTACACAATGGTGTTGGGGTTGGGGTCGCGCTGCACGTAGAACAGCATGTTGGCGATGCCTTTGGGCGTAGGCAGCTCCTGACCCTTGTTGGTTTTAAGCGTTTCCTGCGAAAACGCCGGTAAAACGCTGGTGCCCACCAAGACCATCAAAGCCAAAAAGTAAAAGAGGAATCTTTCCATTTCCTATCAACACCTATTTCCCAGACAAGTTCTCTTTCTCTATCAGTGCCTTTTTCGCGTCCAGTAATCTGTTGAAAGCCGTGATGTTGGTCATGACCGCCAGCACCGCCAGCGGAAACGTAAACACTGACATGGTCTCAAACACCTGCACCTGGGTGCCCGGGAACATGACCCGGTAGTTCCCGCCTATCCAGGTGGCCAGCACCCCGCAGAGGATACTGGATAACCCGATCAGCACCACGCGCTCCGGCCTTTGCATGAGACCGCCCTTGCATTCCACGCCCAGCCCCTCGGCCCGGGCCCGGGTGTAACTCACCATCATGGAGCCTATCATGGCCACAAAGGCCAGGAGCGAACTCAGGAAATAATGGTGCGCCACCAGGTAGTAGCAGATGCCCAGGAACATGATCAGTTCTGAGTACCGATCTACCACTGAGTCAAACAGGGCACCGTACGGAGAGCTCATCTTCCCGATGCGGGCCACCTGGCCGTCCAGCATGTCAAACAAACCAGCGAACAGAATGAGGAAACCGGCCCAACCCACGTAGCTCAGATCGCCGCGGTTGCCCTTCTCGCCGCCCAGGATAAAAATCACCGCCACGCCAATGTTCAGCAGGAAACCGGTGATGGTAACGGTGTTGGGGGTGAACCCCAGGGAGATGATAAACTTTACAAACGGATTTATAATCTTGTAGATGCCCTTTTGCAGGGCGTCTCTGGTGGTGCTTTTAGGCAGGGTACTCTCCATGCTTTCTCCTTGATTCTTAGAAATCGAACTTAAAACGGCCTCTGATGCCTATCTCAGAAACATCTGGGTGGTTAAGGTAAGACAGGCGTTTCACCACGTCTACCCTGAAGAACTTGAACAGATTGCCCACGCCCACGCTAGCCTCCACGTAAGGTTTTTTGTCCAGCGTGTAGGTGATGGGCAGCCCGGTGGCATAGGCCGGGAAGGCAAGCAGGTCTTTGTTGTTGGCCGGGTTGTTTTCTTCCCGCACCTTGCCGTACAGCACTTTCACGGTGGCAAACTCACGCAGCTTGGTCTTTCTCACCAAAGGCAGTTTGTTGAAGATGAAGCCGTTGAAACAATGGTCAATGTTGATGCTGGCGTACTGGTCACTCACAAACTCCAGGAAGTTCATGAGGTTGTAAGACTGGATCTGGTACGAGTACGTCTGGTTGGCCCGGTGAATGGCCAGTAACGGAAACGGCACCTGCCCGAAGATGTAGCCGCCCTCAGTGATCACGTCTGAGTATCCAAACTGCGACAGGTAGAAGCGCTTGGTGATGTTCAGCGTGAGGCTCTGGTAGTCATAGTCTCCGTTGAAGAGGCCTTTTACCCCGGCGGCCGCCCGCAAGGTGAAAATAGGATAGCGGTTCACGATAGGGTAGCGGTACAGTTTGCCCTGGGCGAAGTTCTCATTGGGTGCCCAGCGCAGCTCCAGCCTCACCTCAGAGGTGGTGATGTTTTCTACTATCTCTTTCTCTGTGCCGGGATTACCCTCGGTAGGAGGAGTGTAATTAGCCTTGTAATACTCCAGGCTGCCGGCCGGGGTCTGCTCCCAGTTTTTGAACCCCACCCTGAAAGACATATGGTTTCTGAACTCGTGCAGGTAGTCCACGTTGTAGGTCTCGTTGTAGAGCCATTTGTCATTGGTACCGCGCTTGAATGACAGCAGGAAATTGTCTTCCTGCACAAACTGCAGGTCCTGCCCCGGGATTTTGGTGTCTTTTTGGTAATTCACGCGTAAAGCGCGCACCGGAAACTCAAAGATGGAGCGGTCTGTGAGTGAGTAGGTGCCACCCAGAAAATACTTCCATTGCTTGTCTTTGAACCCGTAGGCGGCGTAGGTCTCAAACATCATCTTCTTGCTGAAGGTGGTGGTGGTTCTACCCCCGGCCCGCAGCCTGAAGCCCTCTACCGGGTTGAAGCTGTAGAACGTGTTCACCGGCCCGATCTCAAAGTTTGGACCCGCCTGCTTGTAGCCCGCAATGAACATGGTGGCAATATCCAGCGTCCGTTTGAAGGACCGGGTGTTCCTGAGTGAATCAATGCTCTGGTAGGTGTTGGCCTCTGTGAGGGAAAGGGCGTCATGGCGGTTGGCGACCCAGAACTCATCATCGTGGCGCTCGGCAGACTCGGTTTTGGTCAGGGATTCGCCTTCGTAGAAGCTTTCTGGTCTGGGCTGGTTTACCCTGAAGTCGCGGAAAGAAACAGTTCGCTCGCCGTAAACGCCGCCTTTGCTGTTCTGCGTGGCCGCAAACTGAGACCGGAACACACTTTTGCTTAAATTGTAGCGGCCGTTAGCCAGGCGGTTAAAATCAAGGTTGATGTGCAGGTCGCGCACCCAGTTGATGTTAACTTTCTTGCCCACTTCCATGTCTACCTTCTGCACGGCGTAGTTGCCGTCCATGGTCACGTACAGCTTGCCGGTGAACAGGAAATCGGTCTCGTTCTTGGGGCTGAAGGAAAGCTCAGTGAGTTTCTGGCCGTCTACCACCACGGTATCGGTGATGTAGAAACGGTAGAACGTAGGGGCCAGGTCGGCAATAGGGCTCAGGAACTGGTTCGTGAGGATATTGATGTTGTTCTTGTAGATGTCAATGTCCTGGTACATGTGCTTCACGTAGGCATTGACCACCACAAACTCCCCGAAATCCACTTTCTTCTCGGCCTGGATTATGGTTTTCCTCTTTTCGGGGTCTTTTCGGTAAAACTGCTGCGAAATAGACTCCTGCAGGTACAACGGAAGAACGGCGGTGCCCTCCAGTTTGGAGGTGTCTATGTTCTTCATGATGAAGTCGTACTTCTTGAAGAGGATGTTGCTTTTGAGTTTCTCCGGCGAGTTGCTCAGGGCCAGCTGCAGCTTGTCATACTGCTGGTACTGCACGTAGTCATAGCTCTCCAGACGGTTCTTGTCTTTGTTGTCTACCACCAACCTGATGAGGTCCACTGCCGGGTTGTTCTTGTTGCTGTAGTTGCGGCTGCGGCCCTTGATAACCACTTCCTTCAGCCTTTTTGACTCACTTTCCAGTTTCACGTTCAAAACCTTGCTCTCGCCCGGGGCAATTTCCACGGTCTTGGTTTTATAGCCCAGGTAGGTGAACTGGATTCTGGTGACAACCTGGTTTGTTCTGAGGGAAAAGTTCCCCTCCACATCGGAGCTGGTGCCCTGCGTGGTGCCGGGCAGAAATATAGACACACCTATCAAGGGCTCGTTGGTAACGGCGTCTTTGATGGTTCCTTTGATAACTGTAGGGGCACTCTGGGCTTGAACAGCGTTGAAATTTACTCCAATAGCTAGAAAGGCTAAGCAGTAAACCAGTATATGTAAAGTGCTGACATATACATTCTTATTTGAATACATATCTCTTTTGTTGAATATAATTGTAAGAAAAACCTACCAGCAGCGAGACGAAGACCTTGGAAAAGATGTAGTTCAGGCCCAGGTAATGGGTGAAGGCAAATACCCCTGAGGCATTGAGAATCAGGCTTCCGTTCCAAACAATAAAGTATTTGGTGGCTTGGGTAGGTAAGTTTTTGTGGGTGGCATGAAATACCCAGGTTCTACTGATGGTGAAATGCGTGATTCCGCCAGCCATAGTACCCAGAACGGTAGCGCCTACATACCAGAGTCCTAAGAGTTCAACGGCGATGATGGTCACCAGAAAATCGGTGCCCGAGGCAATTAGGGAAGCCGCTTGGGACTTCAGAAAGGTGAGCATTTAGAAAAGGTCGAAGTACAAGCAAATTTGCAAGATCACGTTAGCGTATATTCCGGAAACCACATCGTCCAGCATCACTCCCCATCCTCCGGCTAACTTCTCTGTTCTTCTTATATAGAAGGGTTTCACAATGTCAAAAAAACGGAACAAGACCAGGGCCGCCAATACGTAAGGTACCGTCACCGGCAAAAACAGCAGGCTGATGCACATGCCCGCCACCTCGTCTATGACTACTTTTTTGTCGTCTTTGCCCCAATAGGGTTCCACTTCATTGGCAGACCACACGCCCAACGCCGTGATCAGGAACGTGACGATGGCTTGCCAGAGAACAAGCCCATCTCCACCGCCGGACCAGAGATACCAGCAAAGGCAGGTGGCCACTGCGGCCACGGTACCTCCGCCTTTGCCTACATACCCTATGCCCAGGCTGGTGGAAATGAGTTTGTGCAGTTGAATCATACAGTAATTAAAGCGCTTCTACCAGGTCTTGGTAATAGTCCAGACCTAGGTGGGTGATCAGGTCCTCGCCCATCATGTGGCGAAGGGTATTCTGCAGTTTCATCAACTGCTTGAAAATGTCATGCTCCGGAGCAAGTCCCTCAGCGGTCTGCGGTGACTTGTAGTAGAAGCTCAGCCATTCCTGGATACCGCTCATGCCCGCGCGCTGCGCCAGATCCGTGAACAAAGCCAGGTCAAGCACCAATGGCGCAGCTAAGATGGAGTCGCGGCACAGGAAGTTGATCTTGATCTGCATCTGGTAGCCTAACCAGCCGAAGATGTCGATGTTGTCCCAGCTCTCTTTGTTGTCACCATGAGGCGGGTAGTAGTTGATGCGCACCTTGTGGTACATATCACC
Organism: Rufibacter roseolus; assembly: GCF_017916365.1. GTDB lineage: Bacteria > Bacteroidota > Bacteroidia > Cytophagales > Hymenobacteraceae > Nibribacter > Nibribacter roseolus. The sequence goes on along the minus strand of NZ_JAFMSU010000003.1, from coordinate 220,747 downwards.
GTACAGCTCAGGGTTAGACTCAGGGCGGAAGATCTCGTCCAGCACGCTCAGTTTGGAAACCTCTTTGGTTTTGAAGTTCTCAGGGGCGTCCAGCACGTAGCCGTCGCGGTTACCCAGGATGTTAGAAGAGAACCAGCCTTTCACGCCCAGGGCACGGGCGTGCAGACCAGGCGCCAGGATGGTTTTCATCAAAGTTTGGCCGGTTTTGAAGTCCTTGCCGGAGATGGCAATCCCATTCTCCTTTGCCAGCTCTACGATAGCCGGGATGTCCACGGTCAGATTCGGGGCACCGTTCGCGAAAGGCACGCCAGACTTGATAGCGGCGTAAGCATAGATCATTGATGGCGCAATGGCCGGATCGTTGTTGCGCAGGCCTTCCTCAAAAGCGGCCACGGATTGGTGTACTTCAGACTCCTCGATGTAGATCTCGGTGGAGCCGCACCATACCATCACCAGGCGGTCGCAGTTGTTGATCTCCTTGAAGTTGCGGATATCTTCCATCAGCATCTCGGCCAGCTCCATTTTGTCGGCGCCCTCTTTCACGTGGGTTCCGTCCAGGTTACGGGCGTAAGCCTTGTCGAACACCGCTTTCATTGGCTTCAAAGCCTCCAGCTCAGGTTTGATGGCGTGCAGCAGCATCGGCTCCAATACCTTGGCGGTTACTGCCGCTTCAAACACGTTATCGGCGTACACGTCCCAACCCCCGAACACGATGTTCTCCAGGTCAGTTAATGGTACAAATTCTTTGATAAGGGGGAAACGGTCATCGGTGCGTTTACCCAAACGGATGCGGCCCATCTGGGTGAGGGAACCCACTGGCTGCGAAAATCCTTTCTTGATTGATTCAACTCCGGCAATGAGGGTAGTTGCTACAGCTCCTAACCCTGGCATCAAAATACCTAACCGGCCATCGGCGTTCTTAACTTGGTAATCCATAGTTCTTATTAAGGTAATCAATTGTTTATAACCACTTATTCTCCTTATACCACCTGATGGTATGTGAAAGCCCTTTTTCAAGGTCATACTCAGGGGTATAGTGTAAGTCTCTTTGAAGGCGCTTGATGCTGCAGTTCCAGTTCTCAGCCACCAGCTCACTTATTTTTTCCCGGTTCAAGGCCGGGGTTTTCCGGCCGGCCATCTTTTCAGACAGCGTAGCCATGATTTTTACCAGCCCCAGGGGTAGATGGAACCTCAAGGCTTTCTTCCGGAGGGCTTTTTTGGTGAGGTCTGCCAGCGCGTACCGGTCGTAGCTTTTCCCATCTGACACATTGAAGCTGGCGTGGGTCACTTCTGAGGTCAAAGCCTGCAGCACCACTCTGGCTAGATCCTTTACATACACAAAGCTCAATTTCTGGCTTGTTTTTCCTATATAAGGGTCTAACCCCTTGCTGATGGTAGAGAACAGGATGAAAATGTCTTTCTCTCGGGGCCCGTACACGGCGGTAGGCCGCAAGACCACCAAGGGCAGGTTCTCTATCTGAGCCAGGTACTTCTCGGCGAGCAGCTTGCTGCGGCCGTAGTTCGTGACCGGTTGGGCGTTGCTTTCCTCGGTGATGGGTTGGGCCTGTTTGTAGGAAACCGGCCCCAAAGCCGCCAGGCTGCTGAGGAAGACAAACTTCTTCAGCGGGATAGCGGCTTGCGCCGCGGCCAATGCCAGGTTGCGCGTGTACTCGGCGTTGACCGTGTTGTACTCCTGGGCATCTTTCGCTTTGGTGATACCCGCCGCGTGGATGATGTAGGTGTACTGCTTTTCCTCCAGTTCCCTTTGCAGGGCCGGCACGCTGGTGAAATCAAGGTGGGTGTACTGAATGGGGAAAGCCCGCAGGTGGTCAATCTCGCTGGAAGGGCGCACGGCCGCAAAGACGTCTAGTCCTGCGTTCACCGCTGCCTCCACAAGGTGATAGCCCACAAAGCCACTGGCGCCCGTTATCAGTACTCGTTCCTTCATATCGCTTTTTGGTAGATGCGGTATTTTTTGTAGGGTTTGGCGTCCATGTTCAGGAGACCCTGGTTCATGAGGGTGTTGTTCTCCAGAATCCAGGAGGCCTCGGCCACTTTCATTTTCTTCTTCTTGAACTCCTCCATGGCATGGCCGTAGAAGCAGGCCTCAATGCCCAGTTTGCGGTAACCTTCCAGCACACCCAGGGCGATGATGCGCAAGCCGTTTATCTTCTTCTTTTGGAAAAGTAGCTTGAAAATGCCCGTGGGCAGCAAGCGGCCTCTCTTCACGTTGATCAATATCTGGTTGATGTCCGGCACCGAGAGGGAGAAGCCCACGATCTCGCCGTCATGCTCGGCCACCATGCAGAAGTCGGGGTCCAGGATCATTTTCATGTCCTTGGCCATGTGGTCAAACTCCTGCGGGGTCATCGGCACGAAACCCAGGTTCTGGTCCCAGGCTTTGTTGTAAACTTCCCTTATTTTAGACACCTCTTCCTTGAAGTTCTTCAGGTTGATTTTTCTGATCTTGATGCCTTTCCGTTGCAGCCGTTCCTCCAGCACCTTCGTCATCCTGAAAGGGCGCTCGTTGTAGCCTTGGGTGAACTGGTAGGCAATGAGGTCCACTTTCTTGTTCAGGCCCGCGTTTTCCAGCAACCGCAGGTAATAGGGTTTGTTGTAGGTCATCATGACCACTGGCGGAGAGTCAAAGCCTTCCACCAGCATGCCGCAGGTCTCGTTCGTGGACGGGTTCACCGGGCCTATCATGGTCTGGGCGCCCTGGGCTTTAAGCCAATGAGCCGCCTCTGAGAACAACAGGTTGGCTACCTCCTGGTTGTCTATGCAGTCAAAGAACCCAAAAAAGCCGTCATTCTCCTGGTTCGTCTGGTTATGGTTTCGGTTAAGCACGGCGGCAATACGACCAACGATTTTGTCTCCGTCATAGGCCAGGAAAGGCTGCACGGCGGAGTGGTCATGGAAGGGGTGCTTACCGGGGGTAAGCAAGTCCCACTGGCCCAGGAACAGCTCCGGCACGTAATTAGGATCGCCTTTGAAAAGCTCGTGCGGAAAGTCTATGAAGGCTTTGAGCAGTCTCTTTGAGTTAACGGGCAGTACTTGCCACATACACTTCTTGCTTTAAGTTGATCTCAAGTTCCTTGAAGGCCTCGGTTAGTTTGCTTACGGCTTCCTCAATCTGGGCAAAGGTATGCGTCGCCATCACCGACAACCGGATGAGGGTGGAGTCTGCTGGCACGGCCGGGGCCACCACCGGGTTCACGAAGATCCCTTTGTCCTGCAGGGCTTTGGTCACCATAAACGTCTTGTAGTTATCCCGCACATAGATGGGGATGATGGGTGACTCGGTGGGTCCAAGTTCAAAGCCTTCTTCCTGCAGCAATTTGGTCATGTAGCGGGTGTTGGCCCAGAGGCGTTCCATCCACTCAGGTTCGGTCTCGATGATGTCCAGGGCGGCCAGGGTGCTGGCCACGGAGGCCGGCGACATGCTGGCGCTGAAGATAAGCGAGCGGGCGTGGTGTTTCAGGTACAGAATGGTTTCATGGTCGGCAGCGATGAAACCGCCCAGCGAGGCCAAGGATTTACTGAACGTGCCCATGATGAGGTCTACCTGGTCAGTGAGGCCGAAGTGGGAGGCCGTACCGGCGCCTCTTTCGCCAATCACACCCAGGCTGTGGGCGTCATCCACCATAATGCTGCCGCCGTAGCGCTGGGCAATAGATACCAACTCCGGAAGCTTTACAATGTCACCCTCCATGCTGAAGATGCCGTCCACCACTATCAGCTTGATGGCATCGGCGGGCAGGCGGCTGATTTTCTTCTCTAGGTCCTCCATGTCATTGTGCTTGTACTTGAGCACTTTGGAGAAGGAGAGGCGGCTGCCGTCTATAATAGAAGCGTGGTTGAACTCGTCCAGGAGGATATAATCATTGCGGCCGGTTAAGCTGGAGACCACGCCCAGATTCACCTGGAAACCCGTGCTGAACACCAGGGCGGCCTCTTTGCCCACGAAGGAAGCCAGCCTGCGCTCCAGTTCCAGGTGAATGTCCAGGGTGCCGTTCAAAAACCGGGAGCCTGCGCAGCCGGTGCCATAGTCATCAATGGCTTTTTTGGCGGCTTCTTTGATTTTGGGGTGATTGGTGAGGCCCAGGTACGCATTGGACCCAAACATCAATACTTTTTTCCCTTCTATAATTACCTCAGTGTCCTGGGCAGATTCAATGGACCTGAAATATGGATAAGCGCCTGACTCCCTGGCTTTCTCTCCGGCTTTTTCAGGAGCACCCTTCTCCCGGTTCGCCAGCTTCTCGCTTAATTTTTTTGTCATATCAATTGACATTTACTAGTCTTATAATGGCCGCACGTGCAGGTTTCCTCAATTATTGGCTTCTTGACAGCAACATGGGGGAGGTGGATTTTTGTGTCTGTAGGGTAGTTGACCGGGTCAACTATTTATTTTGTAAGTAGTTGAGTTTATCAACTAAATATATATAAATTTTTAAACTTTATTCCTAAAGTGCAACGCTACTTTCACAAAAGTGTCCACTTCTTCTTTGGCCAGGCCGTCTTGCAGTTTTGTGTTGATTCTATGCTCTATCTGCAGGGCCTGTTTCAGGAGGGCTTTACCCAGTACGGTGAGGTGTAAGGTCTTTTTCCTTCTGTCACAGGTATCACCGGTTCTCTCCACCAAGTTCTTCTCTTCCAGGGCCGCAATCACCCGCAGTACCGCCGATTTGTCAATCTTCACAATATCAGCGAGGTCTTGCTGGATGAGTTTGTTGCCTTTAGACAAAACATTCAGGAAGATGAAATGCTGGTAAGTGAGATCAAGGTTGGCGGCTTCAAACTCTTTCTCTACCGCTTTCCCCAGCACAAGGCCGGTTCTGGCGATAAGTAAACCAAGATGTGACGCCTCGTTCATTTCTTTCCCTTATTAACTGAGGCAAATTTGGGAATAATAGTTGATGATGTCAACTATTATTTGGTATCCTAAACGATAGCGCCTGAAAGCCAGAAAAGTGGTTTACAGGGATATGCAGTCATTTTATTCTTCTTCCGGATTACCTTTGGTTGTCCCTGAGCCTCAGGCTTTTGCTGCTTTCTGTTCTGTGTGTGTTGCCTGGTTTGAAAACAGGATAGTAAGCTTCCAAAGGCAGGACTACAGCAATGGCTAAGGTCTTGTTTTGCGCCTCTTTTTCAGAAATGAGTCCCTAAACGGAAGCTGGTTCTTACTTATAAAAAAACACCGCAAGGCACGAGGCGTTTATCGGCTGGTTTTGGGAAAACAGGGGAGAAACGCCCCTAGCCTTGCGGTGCCTGGGGTATGCTTAGTTGAGGTTCTTGGTGTGGCTGGAAACGAAATCCACGAAGTCTCCCAGGGTATTGAGCGGGAGCTCATCGGGGATATCTATCTGGAAGCTTTTCTCCAGTTCCCAGATAACGCTGACCAGGTCTACGGTGTCAAAACCGAATTCCTTGCTGAGGTCAGAAGAGGTACGGAGCCTGGAAGGCCGAATTCTCTTTACGTCATTGATGATTTCTACCACCTTCTGGGTAACGGAGGGTGCTGCTAGGGATATCATATAAGTAGGGTAAACGTGTTCTATGGTAAGTCTTTTAAACGAATGGAAGTAAACCACCGGTTTTTGGCCTGTTTTCTCAGAAACCGGAGCTATCTGCCCAAAGGTTTTCAAGGACCGGTGACAAACGGGGCGACAAATGTACGACGCCTTTGGGTTTGTGTCATCAAGGTGTGAGGTATCCTGCATGAAAGTGATAAAAGCGGGCGCAAAATACGCCCGCCTTTGTTTATCATTCATTATTCAGGTTGAGTGTTGTTATTTATGCCACGGCGTGCTCGCCCTTGTGCTCTTTTTTCGCTTCCAGCTCGGCGGTTTCGCGCTCCAGCTCTTCGGCGGTTTTGTCTATCAAAACAATCTCAGTCGTCTTATCCCATCCAAACTTGGCTAGGATGCGGTCAAATCCATAGTAGATAATCGGCACCACAATCAAAGTCAGGAACATGGAAGAGCTCAGACCCCCGATCAAGGCCCAGGCCAGGCCGTTCTTGGTAGCAGCTACGGAACCACCGGCCAACGCGATAGGCAGCATACCAATCACCATCGCCAGGGTGGTCATCAAGATGGGGCGGAAACGGATTCTCACGGCTTCCAGCAAGGCGTCTTTCACGTGGTGTCCTTCCTTCTTCATCTGGTTTGTGAAGTCCACCACCATAATGGCGTTCTTGGCTACCAGACCAATCATCATGATAATACCCAGGATAGAGAAGATACTCAGTGACTGGGCGGCCAAAGCCAGGGCCAGTAAGGCTCCGATGATCGCGAGCGGAATGGAGAACAATACCACCAGCGGATACACATAGGAGTCATATAAGGCCACCATGATCAGGTACACGAAGATGATAGAGGCCATCAAGGCAATCCCCAGCGTACCGAAACCTTCGCTCTGGTTTTTCAAATCACCGGCGTAGTCTACCGTTACCCCGTTCGGGATTCTGATTTTGCCTGGTTTCTCCGCGGTACCTAGGATAGCCTGGATATCAGCACCCACTGAACCAGCCGGACGGCCGATTACCTGCGAGTTCACGTTCAAAGAAGTCACGCGGTTTGTACGCTCCAGCTGAGAAGGACCGGTAGACTGTCTGATGTCGGCGAATTGACCCAGGCGCACCAGTTTGCCCTGGTTGTTCACAAAGGAAAGGTTCGCGATATCGGTCACGTTACGGCGGTCAAACTCATCCAGGCGGATGTTGATGTCGTAGTCCTCGGTTCCGGAACGGAAAGTAGCGTCTGTGTTACCAGAGAAGGCCATCTGCATACCGGCGCCCACGCTTTCCAGAGACATGCCTACGCTAGCCATCTTGTCGCGGTCCACCACTACCTCAATCTCGGGGTTACCGCCTTCTACTGAGGTTTCCACGTCCACGGTTCCTTCCACGCCTTCCAACACTTTCATCACGCGCTGTGAGAAAGCCAGCAGGGTATCTAAGTTAGGGCCTGACAATACCACCTGGATAGGGGCCTGGGCGTTACCTACCAGACCTACCGGTACCGGGGTCACCTCCACGTTGGGCAGTTTGCTCTCAATATCGGCTTTGGCCTGGCGGCTGAATTGCTGTGTACTGAATGAACGCTCCTTCACGTCTACCAGCGCCACAGACAACTCAGACTGATACGCCGAGTTCTGGCCCTGCTGTGAGGAGGCCGTGGTACCCACAGTGGTGAACACCCGTTTCACCTCAGGCATGCTGCGCAGGTACTCTTCCACCTGTTTGGTGGCGTTGTTCGTCTGCTCCACGGTTGCGTTCTTGGGCAGCTCCAGCTGTAAGCTCACCTCACCGCGGTCACCGGCCGGGATAAACTCAGACCCGATGTAGCCAAACGGCACCAGCATGAAGGAAGAGATCAGCAGCACAAAGGTCAAGGCCAGCGTGATGAACTTATGGTTGAACGCCCACTGCAAAGCGCCGGTGAAACCTTCAATGATTCTGTCCAGCAAACGCTCAAACCAAAGGATAAAGCGCCCGAACATGTTTTTGTCTGACACGTGCTCCAGTTTGGAGAAGCGGCTGGCCAGCAACGGAATCAGGGTGAAAGCCACGAACAGGGAGATCATGGTGGCAATGGCCACTACCACGGCAAACTGCCGCAGAATGTCAGACACCAGACCTGAGGACAAGGCGATCGGGATGAACACCACCACAATTACCAGGGTAATAGAGGTAACCGTGGCCATAATTTCCTTGATCCCGTCATAGGCAGCCTGCGCCGGGTTCTTGCCCATCTCCATGTGACGGTAGATGTTCTCAATCACCACAATGGCGTCATCTACCAGGATACCTACTACCAGCGAAAGAGCCAGCAATGACATCAGGTTCAGAGAGTAACCCAGCAGGTACATGGCAATGAACGTAGCCACCAAAGAGGCCGGGATAGACACCATCACAATCACGGCGTTCCGCAGGGAGTGCAGGAACAACAGCATTACCACTGCTACCAGCACCACGGCAATCACCAGGTCGTGCATCACAGAGTCAGCGGCTTCCAGGGTAAAGTCAGAGCTGTCTGAAGCGATGTTGAACTTCAGGCCCTCTTTCTCATAGGTTTTCTCCAGGCTGGCAAGCGCTTCTTTGGTGAGGCGGCTTACTTCCACGGCGTTGGCATCTGACTGCTTCTGGATGGTGATACCTACCGATGGTTTCGAGTTGATACGGCTCAACACCTCGGTGTCTTTCTGGGTATCCTGCACCTCCGCTAAGTCAGCTAAGCGTACAATGCCGTTCTGGTCTTCCTTGATCACCAGGTTACGCAGTTGGTCAAGGTTCTGGTATTTACCAGAGAGACGCAGCTGGGTTTGGCCGTTCTCGTTTTTGATTCTACCGGTAGGGAAGTCCAGGTTAGAGTTCCTGATCTTCTGCTGTACCTGCAGAATGGAGATTCCATAGGCTTCCAGTTTGGCCGCCTGAATGTTCACTTTGATCTCCCGCTCAGTACCACCCAGGATTTTGATCTGGGCCATACCGGGCACACGGGAAAGTTCCGGTTTGATTTTGTTGTCAATCAGATCGAAGAACTCTGTGCCAGACATGTTGGCCGTGGCTCCCATCTTGATGATAGGCAAGTCGTCAAAGTCAAACTTGTTCAGGGTAGGGGCATCAGCGTCCTCTGGCAAACGGGCCAGAATGGTGTTGATCTTCCGCTGGGCATCCTGTAAGCTCAGGTCCACGTTGGTACCCTGGTTCAGCTGCACGGTGATGATAGAGAAACTCTCCAGGGAGGTTCCTTTCATCTCTTTCACGTTCTCCAGGGAAGAAAGCACGTCTTCAATCTCTTTGGTCACTGAGTTCTCCACCTCGTTGGGCGAAGCCCCGGGGTACAGCGTAGTCACCGTCAATACGGGCGGGCTGAACTTAGGCAGCAACTCGTAGTTGAGCGATTGATAGGAGACAACGCCCAGGAGGGTGAGTACCGTGAAGACCACCACCACCAGGGTTGACCGCTGGATAGATAATTTGGTTATATTCATTTCTAAACTTCTTCTGAATAAGAAAAGCTACTTGTCTTGATTACTTGAGGGTAGTCACTTGAATGCCTTCACGCAGGTTGATCTGTCCGCTCTGCACTACCTTCTCACCGGGCTGGATGCCGTCCAGGATCTCTACCTGGTCTTGCGTTACAACCCCTACTTTCACCTTCCGGAGGTAGGCTTTGTTGTCTTTCACCACGTACACGCTTGGGTCCTGGATGCTACCCACAATAGATTCACGGGCCAGCAACAGGGCGTCGCGCTGATCGGCTACCTGGAAGAAAGCGGTGCCGTACATACCGGCGCGCAGGTTGTTGTTGGCGGCGTTTTTCACCTCAACCTCCACATCAAATTTAAGGGTAGGGTCTGCGGCTGCGCCGATGGCGGTCACAGTACCTTCGTATTCCTGGGCACCACCGGCATTGGCGGTTACTTTTACTTTTTGGCCCCGGCTGATGAGCAGCACCTCGGCCTCTGAAACCTTCACGTTCAGCTTCAGGCGGTCTACGTTCACGATGTCGTACATCTTGGTGTTACCAGGGGTCAGGAAAGATCCTACCTCAATGTACATTTCATTGATCTCGCCGCTGATAGGAGCGGTTACGCGGGTGTTGCCTTGGTTCTGGCGGGCCGCAACTAACTGGGCACGGGTAGAAGCTACGTTGATCTGGGCCTCCTCTAACTGGCGTTTGGTGATGGCATCACCGGCCGCCAGGTTTTTCATGCGCTCCAGGTCCTTCTGCGCTTTCTGGTAGTTTGCCTGGGCAGTGGCCAGGTTGGCGCTCATGGTATTGTCTTCTACCTGCACCAGAAGTTCACCGGCGCGTACTTTGTCGCCTTTGCGTTTGAGCACGCGTTGGATCTGACCGGCAGTCTCTGAATAAAGGGTAAGGCTCTGCACTGGGCGGAAGTTACCTTGGGCGGTAAACGACTTGTCCAGTTTGGCAGACTGTACCTCGGTTAAGGTCACCGGAATGGCTTCACTTTTGATCTCGGCCACGGCGGCCTTTTCCGTCATCTCCTTCTTATTCTTGTTGAGGGTATAAGCTACCGCGCCTATCAAGACAACAACAACGAGGATATAAATCAGTTTTTTCATTTTTTTAGTTGTGTGCGTGCTTAGTTGATGAGGTTTTTGAGTTCGCCGCGCGCCTTCACGTAATCAAGCTGCGCGATTTTATATTTCAGTCTTTCGTTGTTCAGGTTGGTCTGGGCTTCGCGGAGCGCTACCTCGGCATCCAATAACTCTGTCAGCGGGGATAAGCCTTCTTTGTACAGGTCATTGGTGGTGGCGTACACCTCCTGCGCAAGCTGCACGTTGCGCTCCTGGTTTTCAATGGCCAGTTGGCTAGTGGAGATCTGTTTCAGGGCGTTGTCCAGTCCCATCTGGGTGCCCAGGGCCAGGTTCTGCATGGTCAGCTCTGTTTTCTTCACTTCCAGCTCGGCTTGTCTCACCTGGTTTTTGCGCTGAAAACCGTCAAAGATGGGGATGTTCAATTTCACGCCCAGCACGAAGGTGTTGAACCAAGGCTGGCTGGTGTCAAACAAGTTGAACTGCTGGCGCTGGGCTTGGTAAGCGTATTGCCCAAATCCGGCCAAAGTAGGGAAGCCTTTGCCTTTGATGTTCTCTATGTTCAAGCCGTACAGTTTCTTCTGGGTCTGCAAGGCTTTGTAGTCGGCGCGTTGGGCCACAATCTCGTTTGCGTTGGCGGTTAGCGGCAGCGTGGTGTTGGACAGGGTGGTGGAGTCTGAAAGCTCAAACTCCTGGTCCATGGGCATGCCCATGAAGAACTTAAGGGCGTTCTTGCGTTGCTCATAGGCAGCGGCCAGGCTTTGGCGCTGGCTTTCCAAGTTGGTTTTGTTTACCGTGATACGGCTCACGTCTACCTTCTTGGCAAAGTCGTTCTTGTACTGCAGTTTCAAAATTTTCTCCAGTTGCACCAGTTTGTTGTACTGCGCCTCAATGGTATTGAACTGCTCTTTGGTCTGCAGCGCCTGCAGGTAGGCCGAGCTCACATTGTAGATCACGTCTTCCTGGCTCATCTGCGTGCGCAGGCGGTACAGGTCACGGGTAGTGGCGGCGGCCTCCAGCCCTACAAAGTAGGATTTGCTGAAAATCAGCTGCGATAACTCCAGTCCCCCGTTGGCGTTGTACTTCTGCCCGAATTTCACCGGGATGTAGGTGCCTGGCTGGCCCAGGATCTCACCTGGCAAAAGCTGGGTAGGAACCGAGGGAGACACGGTCAATTGGCCGGTACCGCTCAACTGAGGCAACCCGGAGCCTTTGGTTTCGCTGATTTTGTATTCCGCCCCCTGCTCATCTAACTGCGCCTGCTTAATGGCCACGTTGTTGGTGGTGGCAAAGTTCAGGGCGTCTTTGAGTGTGAGAACAGCGCCTTTTGGCTGGGTTTGGGCATAACTGAAGCTGGCCACCAAAGAGAGGAGCAGGCTCAGTATGAAATGCTTCTTGTTCACAGTATTATAATTAGTAATTGGTTTGTATCTTATTAGTTAGTTCTTAATAAAAAGAACCAAATAGGCAAAAAAATTATTTCTGTCTTTCTTTAAGCCACTTCTGCATAAGCGCTGGAACCTCCTTAGAGAGAAACTCCATGAACTCAATGCGTTCCAGCACCTTCTCGTTCATCTCGGGGTTCACGTTGCCTCTTAGTTCATTGGCCTGTCTCAACAATTTGCTGAAGCCCAGAATGGATTCCATTTTGTTGATGACCTCCTGGTGCCAATTGTCCAACAACACACTAAAGTAGCGTTTCCGGTCGCCGGGGAAGGTGGTGTACTCAATCACGCGCATCTGCAACAGCATGTTCAACGCATTGCTGGTGGCGCTCTTGCTGATGTTCAGGGTCTCAAGGATCTCCTCGAAACTCAAGCCCGGCTTATCAGAGACAAACAGCAGACCCATGATTCTCCCAGTGGCAGGAGGGAAGCCCTGCTGCTCATGGAAAATCCCGATCTTCTCAATCAATTGTCTTTGTTCTTCAGTTAGCTGTGCCACAATCGTTCCTTTCATATGTTTTAGAACAGCACAAAGGTAGTTGTTAGTTTCGTTGGTTCATAATTTTAAGAACCAAATTTGTGGAATATTTTACAATTTACCAGTTTGTTGATTTAACTACATGGTCGTGAATATTTTGTATAGAATTTGTTTAGTTAAGAAATGACTGTTGTTGCAGGATTGAAGAGCTGGTACGACGTTACGGTGTAACGTCGTACCAGGGTAATATTTAGCGTCGTTGCACTGCAACGACGTCATCTATCAGGATGAAAGGGCGCTGTATTTAAAGGTCCGCCTACAGCACCTTCCACACACGCGGGTTTAACCTTTGTCCTTTCACAAAGGAGCTTCTGTTTGAATTTAAACCTGTGCAAGGCCCATGGTATAAAAAAACTGCTGGATGATTCCTCAGAAAGATGTTTTACAGGCGATTTCTTGAAAACAGGCCTGAATCGTAACTAACCACCCGGCCGACTTCCCCTGCAGAGGACAATTATAGGCGTTAACCCATCTGTAACCAACCCAAAGCACCAGGGGAATTCCCTTCCCGGGGGGGGTAGGTTTGGCCACCACAAAGCAACAGCGTTCCATCTCCGCCAACTCCTCATCACTTTACGAACAGCCCAAAATGAAAAATCCCGCTTCGGGGCTGTTTTCCAGAAAACAGCCCCGAAGCGGGATAAAGCCAGCAACTTAATTTAAAAAGATGGCCTACTTCTTATAGCGCACCCCGAAGAAGTCGTTTGGGTTCCAGGTGGGGCGTTCCGCGGCCTGGGCCACCTGGTAACTGATAAGGAAGTTCAGTTGCACGTAGCGCTTGCCCGCCTCAAAATCAAAGGAGTCGTTTAGTTCATCCTGCGGTTTGTGGTAGAAAGCGGCGCGCCAAACCTCCACCTGCTTGTTTAGGTTGTTCTGCCCGTCCTTGGTTTTGTTTCCGTATTTGATGTGCAGCGCTGGAATGCCCTGCGCTACAAAGCTGAACTGGTCACTGCGCACAAAGCGGTTCTGGTCTGGCTCCGGATCGGCTTCCATGGCAATGCCCAGGTAACCTGCCGCCTTAGCCACCGGTTCTTTCAAAGAGGAGTGCTCGGCCCCCAAAGCCACTGCTGAGAGAAGCGGCGCAATGATGGTGGGCATGTCGGTGTTGATATCAGCTACAATCTTCTGCTTGGGCACGGTAGGGTATTTGGCGAAGTACTGCGAGCCCAGCAGGCCCATTTCCTCGCCGGTCACCAGCACAAACAAAAGCGACCGTTTGGGCTTCTGCTTCAGTTGGGAATACACTTTGGCAATCTCCAGCACGCTGGCCACGCCCGAGGCATTGTCATGGGCGCCGTTATAAATAGAATCACCTTTCACCGGCGTACTGATGCCCATATGGTCCAGGTGAGCGCTGTGCACCACGTACTCCTCACGCAGGGTAGGGTCTGAGCCGGTGATCTTGCCGGCTACGTTATAAGAATCAAAATCCTGGTAGGTAGAGGTAAACTTAGCCTGCACCTTTGCCGGCAAGGCCGCTGAATTAGGCGTGCCTTTCTGGAGGTTTGCTACTACTTGGGTTGTGTCCAGGCCCGCACCCTGCAGCAAAGTCTGGAACGTGGCGGCATTAACGTAAGAAAGCATTTTAACCTGGTCAGCGACAAAACTGCCGGAGGCGGCTACTTTTCCATCGGCACCCATGACGCTGTTGGCCCCGCGCGACAGATCCGGTACCCTGGCCTTGGGGTTGTTGTTCCCGATGATCACTCCCACAGCACCGTGGTTCACCGCGTTCTGCAGGATGGTGGAGAAGTTCACGCTGGCGGCCGCAATAGTAGAATGGAAGTTCTTGGGCGCGCCTCTCAGGATCACCACCACTTTGCCTTTCACATCCAGGTTGGCATAGTCATCATAACCCACCTCAGGGGCGGTGATGCCGTAACCGGCGAAAGCCAAAGGAGCATCCAGCGTAACGGTTGGGTTCTGCGGATTTGGGTAAATGGTGAAATCAACGCCAGGGATCAGCGACTTAGTACCCTGGTTTGTGGTGAAAGCCAAGGTGGCGTCTTTGCCCGTGAACGCTTTTCTGAGTCTCACGGTCTGCAGATAGGTGCCATTTTCGCCGCCTGGCTGAATGCCCAATTTCTTGAACTGCTGCACCACATAGTCCACGGCCATCTGGTAACCCGGTGTGCCCGGCAGGCGGCCCTGTAATTTGTCATCCGCTAAGTACTTGATGTGGGCTTTGATGGCCTCGGGTTTTACGGTGTTGAGCTGCTTGGTCACCTCTTTGTCCAGGGTAAGTGACTGCGCGAAGGAAGTGCCCGAGACAAGCAGGGCACCTAAAAGAAGAGATTTGAATTTCATTTTTTAGATAAGTGGTATCTGGTCTCTAAAATAAAGAAGAAAAAACCGAACTGCGGGCGTCCTGGGGAAAGATTAAACGCGCCAACCGTTTGAAGGACGTTTTTGCAAAATCCGTGCTAAACCATAAATCGGAGGCAAAGGCACTTGGCTAGCCGGAAGTTTGCTGGCGGGATAACTCTCCGTTTCAGACCTGTTTTCCTGAAAATGGCTCTTAAACAGTGGCCAGGTTACCTAAGAGAAGGGGGAATGAGGAGGCAAAACTTCCCCTGTTTAGGATAACAAAAAATCCCTGCCGCAAGAAGAGGCAGGGATTCTGTTTATGCATTGGTGGTGATTAAGTCAGGGAAAGGCTTCTACGGCACTTGCCTGCAAACTCCAGATAGTGAATTAGCGCGATTGCTGCCGAACTGGAACGGGTACTGGTTGCAGAGTAGGGCCGGTTAATCTTGAAATCAATTCTTTCAGTAACGAAGCGATGGATGAAACTGTGTTGCTTGTCATGGGTTTAGAAATAAAAGTTGGACAGGGTGCAGCAACTGATTGATTAGTTGCCAGAAGTTCATAGAGCCTGTTCTCTCCCTTCTACCATTGTACTCTCAACGCCGTTGGGTCAAGAAGATTTTACGGCGTTTGAATGAATATAGGAATTATTTTTTACAATTCTTTCCAATTTTCATTCTTGTAGATACAACAATAAGTACAGCAAGGTCTGTTCCAATCTTTCTGAAAAAGTTGAAACTTCTTAAAAAACGGCCTTAAAAGGGAAATACGCCTGCTTTTAATTGCCTTGAAGCTACAAAGGCCCATATAGCCGTTTCACCCCGCAGATTGTCCTCTTGACTTCTTTTCTGGTTGTGGCCGGGGCCTCATTACGCCAAGTTTGTGGAACAGATCACCTTTTCCACTATGCCTTTACCTTTTCTCCGCCAAGATTTTCTCAGAGCTTGTTGCCTGCTCTTGCTTTCTCAAGCAATTTTTTCCTGTTCAGAAGGCGGGGCAATCGGGTTGGACCTGCAGGGAGAGACCCAGGCGGTGCAGTACTCAGACACGGTCACGGTGAATGTGTCCACGGTTTTGCTGGACTCAGTGGTAACCTCGGGTACCGGGACCCTGCTCTTTGGGAACTACCCTGATGCGGTGATCGGGGAGACTACGGCCAGCGCTTACTTCCAGCTCAACCTGGTGGACTACGCCACCATTGACGAGGAAGCCACCTATGATTCCGTGAAGCTGATCCTCCCTTACTCAGGCTATTCCTATGGTGATACCACTGCGCGCATGACCCTGCAGGTGCACCAGTTAGAGGAAGCCATAGAAACTAGGGCTCTGCCGCCCTACATCGGCACGGAGGTGCCCAATTCTTATTTCTATGCCTCCACTGGTTTGTACAATGTGTCCAGCTTCCAGCCGGAGGCCCAGCCCCTGGCCACGCACACTTTTGCCCCTAGACCCGCCAGCGGCGACAGCATTGAGGTAACCCTGCCAGATGAGATGGGAAGAAAGCTTCTGGCGCTGCAGAAAAACGGCGGTACTGCCCTCAACGCCGCGGATTATAAAAAAATCATGAACGGTTTCCGGATCAGTGCCTCGGGGCAGAAAGTTATTCTGGGTGTGACCGGCAGCGGGGTGAAGGTGAGGCTCTACTATACCAATCCTGCTGCCTCAGATATCTCTTCCTATGACTTTGCCCTGACCACCGGCAATACCCAGTTCAACCAGGTAACGGGTGATTACGGCCAGTCGGTCTTCAAAGGCCTCAAGCGTGGGCAGACGGTGAGTAGCACAGCCAAAGATGACATGGCTTTTGCGCAATCAGGTACGGGGATCATGGTCAAGCTGGATTTTCCTTACCTGGCCACCCTGAAAAGCGGGTTGGGCGCCACGCTCATTCACAAGGCCGTGCTGGAGGTGGTGCCGGTCACCAACACCAACCGCTATCCTTCGCCTCCGCCCCAGACCCTGGCCCTTTACCAATCCGGGGAAATGAACGTGCCGGGCTCACCGCTGCTCAAGGACTATTCCACCACAGAAGCCCAGACGGCCACTTACCAGCCCGATGCCGAGTTTGACATGCAGTCTAAATACCGGTTTGTCATCACCGAGTACCTGGACCAACTGCTGGCCGGCACCAAACCCAACAATGGGCTCCTGGTGGCCGCTGTCTCAGAATCCTTTCTCTCAGAAGTAAACAAGATAAATGTGGGAGGTCAGCACCATGCCGCCAACCGCGTGCGGCTCAGAATTTTTTACACCAAGTTAAACCAGTAAACACAAAGAAAATCACCTGTACACATGAGAAAGAGTTTCAATAAGGCAAGCGTATTCCTGGGGTTCTTATGGATGGCCCTGTTTTCCATCACCTCCTGCAGTTCCTCTGAGGATGAGGATTCAGAGCTCACCGGCGATTGGCTGCGGCAGTCAGAGTTTGCGGGCGTGTCCAGGAGCGGGGCCGTTTCCTTTGTGATAGGCGAGAAGGCTTACGTAGGCACCGGCTATGACGGCAAAACCCGTCTGAAAGACTTCTGGCAGTACGATCCCAGTAAAAGTGCCTGGATCAGGATCGCGGATTTCCCCGGCGATGCCCGGAGCGCGGCCGTGAGTTTTACCGCCAACGGCAAAGGCTACGTGGGTACCGGCTACAACGGCGCAGATTACCTCAAAGACTTCTATGAGTATGACCCTGAGGCCAACACCTGGACCAGAATCACCGATTTTCCTGGCAGCGCCCGTTACGGCGCCCTGGCGCTCACCATCAATGACAAAGGATACCTGGGCGCCGGTTATGACGGCAACTACCTCAAGGATTTCTGGCAGTATGACCCCACCACCGGCAGCTGGACCGAGAAAGTAGGCCTGGGCGGCGCCAAGCGCTTCAACGGCTTCGCGTTCTCCCTTAACGGCAAAGGCTACGTGGGAGGAGGCCAGAACAACGGCCTCTATGAAACCGACCTGCTGGAGTATGACCCCGTGAAAGACTCCTGGAAAAGACTGAAAGCCCTGGACGAAACCGACCGCGAGGGCGAAGATTATCCCTCGGCGCGCAGCCTGGCCGTGACTTTCACCATGAATGGCAAAGCCTACCTGTGCGTAGGCACCAACGGCAGCGCGCTTTCTGAGGTGTGGGCCTATGACGCTACCGCCGATACCTGGACCCAGATGAGTGCCTTTGACGGGTACGCCCGCGAAGGCGCGGTAGGCTTTGTGATCGGGAATTACGGATACATCACCACCGGGGCCTATGGTTCCTCCCGCTTTGATGACCTGTGGCAGTTTGACCCCACCATGGCCAACAACGACTAAGCGAGGCGATTCTCCACAGGTAAGCCATTGAGGAGGTAATCAAATACCTGCTGAACTTGGTCCACTATAAGGAATAAAGCCACAAAGCCAGCCGAACCTGATTATTGACCGTTTTCAAGTTTTGGCATAAAAATGTTCTTCACTAAATGCTCACTGAGGAGTCCATCTGATTGGGCTCTTCTTTCATTTTTCTGTACGGGTAACGGGATGGGTACTGAAGAAGCGCATCCGTATGTAAAATCATTAATTAGCTTTACGCCACATGGAGCAAGAATCATATAAGAAAGGCCTCTGGAAAGTAGCGGCCATTACCACGGTGGCCTGGGGAGTCATCAGCCTTTTCCCGGTGATCAATGCGGGCCGTCCGTTTTTCTTCGGGGACCGTCCGCCCAGGCCCCGCCTGCGGGATATGCCTTTTCCGCGGCCGCAGGAGAATATCCTGCTTTCGGTGCTGGAGATCTCGGTGCTTATGTTCTGCCTGTGGTTTATCAATATCTACCTGTATGGCAAGATCAGTAGGCTGGACTGGCGGGAGAAAACCAAAAGTTTTGTAAGGTATGGCATCAGCTATCTGCTCACCGCCTTAGTGTATTACGGTGGGCTGGCGCTCATTTTCGTGATCACCGACGGGGCTCGTTTCCGGATCTTCCCGCTCATAGTGGCGCTCACGAACAACACCATCATTTTGGTGCTCATGGATCTGATGATTCTGCAGCGCAAGAGCGCCCAGATAGCTGTGGAGAACAGCGAACTCAAAATGAATCATGCCATCGCGCAGCACCAGCACCTGAAACACCAGTTGCAGCCGCATTTCCTGTTCAACTCGCTCAACACGCTCAAGTCGCTCATCAAAAAACAGCGGCCCGAGGCCGAGGAATACCTGGTGCGGCTCTCGGCTTTGCTCCGGGCTTCCATCTCCTCGGGGAACGAGACCACCATTCCGCTGCAGGAAGAACTCAAGCTCTGCGTAGATTACCTAGAGATGCAGAAAGTGCGGTTCAAGGATTCGTTTTCCTATACTATTGACATCCCAGACCATATCCTCTCTACCGGCTGTTTGCCCATTTTCTCCCTGCAATTGCTCGTAGAGAATGCCATCAAGCACAACGCCTTTACCGTAGAGGAGCCTTTGCGGATCAGGATTTCCTACGGCCCCGAGGACGCCATTGTGGTCTGGAACAACAAAAAGCTCAAACAGTCCCTGGAGCCATCCTCCGGCATCGGGTTGAAGAACCTGGCGGAGCGCTACCAGGTTATCTGCGGGCACGGCGTGACCATCCGGGAGACCGACCAGTATTTCTCTGTTGAACTAAAGCTGCTTTTCAATGAACATTGTCATAATTGAGGATGAACCCCTCACCGCTGAGGACCTGGAAGATACGCTGCTGGAGGTTGAGCCCGGCGCAAAGATACTGGCGGTGCTGCCCTCGGTGAAAGCGGCCATCGCTTATTTTAGGGAAAACCCTCAGCCCGACCTGATTTTCTCCGATATCCAATTGGGCGATGGGCTGAGCTTTGAGGTGTTCCAGGCCGTGGACATCACCAAGCCGGTGGTGTTCTGCACCGCTTACAACGAGTATGCGCTGGAGGCCTTTAAGGCCAACGGCATTGACTACATCCTGAAACCCTTCAGCCAGGAAACGATCCAGAAAACGCTGCTCAAATACAAGAAGCTACAGGAAAGCCTGGCCCCCGAGAAGCCCGACTACCAGGCCCTGCTGCAACTCCTGGACCATCGGCCAACGCAGAAGCCCCAGTCCGTACTCGTATTCCAGCGCGACAAGATCATTCCGCTGCCTATAGACCAGATAGCGGTGGTTTACTCCCAGAACCTGGTCACACATGTGCTCACCTTTGACCAAAAGAAATTCACTCTCAATCAGAACATGGAAGAAATGGAAGCCCTCTGCGGAAACCAGTTTTTCCGGGCCAACCGGCAGTTCCTGCTCAACTACAAGGCCATCAAGGAAGCCTCGCAGTACTTCGGCCGCAAACTCTCCGTTACGCTCAACATCCCGTTCCAGGAAGAGATCATTGTGAGCAAAGCCAAGAGCCCGCTGTTCCTTGCCTGGCTAGCCCAGTAATAATTTGTTTTAGGGGATAAGGGAATGACGGCCAAAAACTGTCATGAGGATACAGTGTGCCCTTTGTTTTCTAGGGACCAGTTGTTTTGATGCTGATTTCTAGAAAACAGGCCTAAAACCGAAATACACAACTTAAATCAAAACCATTTGCCCCACCTTCTACTTCAATTTTAACTCAACCTTTCAAGTATTATGGAAGACAAACGCATCACAAAATTGGAGAACGAGATTGCCCTGAAACAGAAATGCCTGCATTCAGCGGAACTCCGGAAACAGAATAAGAAGGTGGCCATCTTGCTCATGGAAGATTTGAAGGAGCTCAAGTTCCAGCTCAAAGGCCTGAGACAGCAGCAAGCCAAACTAGCCAAGAGAAAGTCCTTTGTGGTCTCTTACTAACTCCTTTCTCGTTCTTTAAACAAGAAGTAGCATCTTCAGCACGCATTCCGTCCCCCTTTGAAGGGGGTAGGGGGATGATTACTCGTGCAGATTACACGCATTCCCGGAATATTGTAGGGGCAATCCCTTGTGGTTGCTCTTAGCGTTTACCACTGCATATTCTCCCCTTGAGAATTTCCTAAACGAGAGCTTGTGACAGCGAGCAAGGGGGTGTTTACTCCTTCCTATCCTTCCATTCTATAGACTTACTTTAGCTAGTTTGCTCCTGTTGTTGGTGTTATCACCAACAACCAAAAACAGGTGAAATGCGCAAGGGCAACCA
This sequence comes from Rufibacter roseolus, assembly GCF_017916365.1. Lineage (GTDB taxonomy): Bacteria > Bacteroidota > Bacteroidia > Cytophagales > Hymenobacteraceae > Nibribacter > Nibribacter roseolus. Next base: position 200,283 of record NZ_JAFMSU010000003.1, on the reverse strand, counting down.
CAAGGGATTGCCCCTACATATCAAGAAGGCGAGAGACCTGCAAGAGTAATCATCCCCCTACCCCCTTCAAAGGGGGACGGAATGCGTGATAATGGTAGTGGGAAATCCTGCTAAAACGTAGCAACCAATCTTAATAGAAACCATTTCTAGAGGTTTTGTTTACAGGCCGTTTTCTTAATAACTGGCGCAAAACGGCTGGCCATTCCAAAGCTAAAATCCATAGCACCGGCGGCTTCAAACAGGGATATGCCTGCTTCACTGATGTTTAGGTGGTGCAACGGGGCATGTTTCAAGACATTTGTCTCATCGGGCGGAAAGCCTATTACAGATGTTCTGAAGCATGAAACGGTTCCTATTATTGATGATCTTGTTAGCTGGTGCCACGGGTGCCTGGGCCCAGTCTTTTACTCTTTCCGGAAAGGTGATGGATGCCACTGATAAATCCGCCCTACCCGGCGCCACGGTGATAATTACCCGCGTGCTTGACTCTACGCAAACAGTGGCCAGTACCGAGGCCACCGGGGCGTTCAAGGTGCAGGTGCCCGCTGGCAATTATTCCCTCAGAATTACTTTCCTGGGTTACCAGACCTTCCAGAAATCGGTGCCGGTGACCGGGTCAGTGGATTTGGGCACGCTGGCTTTAGCGCTGAACTCCCAGCTGCTGAACGAGGTGAAAGTGGTGGGCAAAATCCCGCCGGGCGAGCAGAAAGGCGATACCACGCAGTTCAACGCAGCCGCATTTAAGACCGCCCCTGATGCGAGCGCCGAAGATTTAGTGCAGAAGATGCCGGGCATCACGGTGACCAACGGCACACTGCAGGCGCAGGGCCAGGACGTGAAACAGGTGCTGGTAGATGGCAAGCGCTTCTTCAGCGATGACCCTAGTGCCGCTCTGCGCAGCCTTCCCGCCGAGGTGATCGCTAACATTCAGATCTTCGACAAGAAAAGCGACCAGGCTGAGTTCAGCGGGGTGGACGATGGCAACTCAGCCAAGACCATCAACATCATCACCAAACCGGAGAAGCGGACGGGACAGTTCGGTAAAGCCTCTGCGGGGTACGGGTCCGATAACAAATACATGGTGGGCGTGGCCGTGAACTCCTTTAATGGGAACCAGCGCCTGACCTTCACCGGCCTCACCAATAACATCAATTTGCTGGACTTCTCGGTGGGCGAGACGCCCGGCGGCGGCATGCGCGGACGTAGGCCACCTATGGGGGGCGGCACTACCTCGGGGTTGATCTCAACTAACACCCTGGGCCTGAATTACAGCGACCTATGGGGCAAGAAGATGGAGGTGAGCGGCAATTACAAGTTCACGGACCGTAGTATCACGAACAACCAGTTCCGGGTGCAGAATTATACACTGCCTTCGGATTCTGGTCAGGTGTACTCAGAGAACCGTTTGAGCGCTACCAATACCAAAGACCACCAGTTCAACTTTCGGCTGGATTATAATATCAACCCCAATAACCGCCTGTTGATCACGCCCAGCCTTACGGTGCAGGAGAGCAATTCAGATAACCAGGTCTCCAGCGCCACCTCCAATCTGAACGGCGCTCTGAATACCTCGGAGAACTCTACCCTAGCCCAGAGTAAATCGCTGACGTTTAACAACAATATCCTGTTCAGCCATAAATTCGGAAAGGTGGGGCGGAATTTCTCGGCCAGCCTAAACACCAGCTACACCAACAGCAACGGTGACAATACCTTGGCGGCAAATACCATTTATTACCGGGGCGCTAATGAAGACCATAGGCAGAACCTGTTCACCGAACAGCACCGCTCCGGGTTCTCCTGGATCGGTGACCTGACCTACAATGAGCCGGTGGGCAAAAGCGGGCAGCTGCAGCTCATCTACAACCTGGGTAACCAACTGAACGATTCAGACAAACGGGCCTATAATCTGGTGGAAGGCACTGGCGAGTATAGCCAGCTGAACACGGCCCTGAGCAACACCTTCCAGAGCACCTATTTCACCCAGCGTTTCGGGACGGGGTATCAGTACAACCAGGGCAAACTGCGGCTGCGGGTGAACGTCCGCTACCAACTGGCCACCTTTGAAAACGACCAGGAGTATCCTTCGGAGGATTTTTATACCCGGCGGTTTACCAGCATTTTGCCCTCGGTGGACCTTAATTTCAAGTTCTCGCAGAGCAAGAACTTTGACTTTAACTACACCACCAGCACCAACGCGCCTTCAGTGGACCAGTTGAGCCAGGCCATAGACAACTCCAATCCGCTCCAACTGTACCAGGGGAACCCGGCCTTGCAGCAAAGCTACACGCACAACTTCCGGACCGGGTTCCGCAACTTCAATACGGAAACCAACCGGGTCTTTTTTGTAGGTGTTTTCGGGAATCTGGTGCAAAACTACGTGGGCAACAGCATCACGCGGGCTACTACAGAGCCCATCACCCTAGCCAATGGGCAAACGCTGGAGAAAGGGCAGCAACTCACCACACCGGTGAACCTGGATGGTTACGTAAACGTGCGCTCGGTCTTCCACCTGGGGCAGCCGGTGGGTTTTCTTAAATCCAACTTCGGGGTAAATGGATCGGTGGGGTACACCCGCACGCCAGGTCTCACAAACGGTCAACTGAACATCGCGAGTGCGCCTAACGTGGGCGGAGGGTTGTCTTTGAGCAGCAACATCAGCGAGAAGATTGATTTCAATATCTCCACCAACTCCACTTACAACTTTGTGCAGAACTCGCTCCAAAGCCAATTGAATAGCAACTACTTCACCCAGAACACCAGCCTAAAGTACAACTGGATCTTCGGACCGGGGTTGGTGTACCGCACCGAGCTGAACCACCAGTACAACTCGGGTTTGTCTGAGGGGTACAATGCCAACTACCTGCTCTGGAACATGAGCATCAGCAAGAAGCTGTTCAAAAGCCAGGTGGCCGAGCTGAGCCTGAGCGTGAATGACCTCCTGAACCAGAACGTTAGCGTGCAACGCAACATCACCCCGCAGTACGTGGAGGACGTGCAGTCCAGCGTGCTGCAGCGGTTCTTCATGCTCACCTTCACCTACAACCTGCGCAACTTTACAGGCAGCGCGCCCCAGGAACAGAAACGAGACCGTGATTTCCCTGGCCCGCCTCCCGGCGGAGGATTACCCGGCGGACCGCCACCCCAGGGATAACCGGCACTAGATTAAATAAGGAAAACGCTTTTGCCATAGGGTGAAAGCGTTTTTTGTTTCGGGCCTGATTTGGGAAAACAGCCCCCAGAATGAGTTGGTCGTTTGACCTGCCGGTTCTGTCCGGTTCACTTCGGGAATTGTCCGTTTGGCCAAATTCAGTCTGCTTTGGCCCTTTTCTGGCACCTGCTTTGCAAATAACCAATCACCGGGACAAGCAGCCCGGATCAAAATAGAAACTCTAAACCCATTAATTAAAACGAAGATGAAAAAGGTAGTAGTAATGTTAGCGTTAGGTTTGGCGATAGCCGGTACTTCTCAGGCGCAGGATAATCCGCAACGTGGCCAGAGATCAGAGAACAGAACCGAGCAGGGCAGAGGCAACCGCGAGGCTCGCCGTGATGGAGACCGCAGAGAAAAACTGACTCCCGAGCAGCACGCCACCAAGCGCACCGAGATGCTGAGCCAGAAGTATGATCTAAGCAGCTCGCAGAAAAGAAAACTGCAGGCCCTGAACCTGAAACACGCCCAGCAGATGGAAAGCTTCCGCGGCCAGTTTGCCCAGAAAAGCCAACGCATTGAGCGCAACGACCAGCAGCACCAGCAAATGAAAGCCCTGCGCACCAATTGGGAAAAAGAACTCAAAGACATCCTGACCAAAAAGCAATACGCCAAATACCAGGAAGACCGCAAACAGATGCAAGCCAACCGCGCTAACCGCCGGGGAAAAGACGGCAACCGCTTTGACCGCGACAGCACCCGTTCAAGAGGACAAAACAGAAGTTAAGTAGTAGTTTTAGCGCGCAAAAGAGGCAGGCCAGTGGCTTGCCTCTTTTGCTTTCAAGGGTTGTGGCGTAAGCTGTCTGATGGATTTGGGTGGGATGTATTTTTGGGAAAGTGGCATTCTGATTTGGTACGGGCATAAAAAATCCTTGCCACCAAACGGCAGCAAGGATTCTGATTATTCTAAAAAGGATTCTGATTATTCTAAAATGGTATTGAAATCTGTTTAGGCGGTCACCTGGATGATTGATTCAGAGAAGCGCTCCATTTCTTCTAGTTGTGGGCTACACTGCAGCAGGAAGAAATCAACGCCTACTTTCTCGTACTCGCCGATGCGGTCCTGGATCTGGGCAGGGGTTCCGGTGAGGCCGGTGCGCAGACCGCGGTTAGACACGGAGTAGTCCTGCAAAGAAACCTGCTGCTCCAGCTGCGTGCCCGCCAGCCATTGCTGGTAGTTGCCGTATCCGGCAGCCGAGGCTTGTACATTGGTGATGCGGTCCAACTCCTGATTTACTTCCTGCTCCGTGTCGCGCACGATGGAGTAAGCGGCCACCCCGAATTTCATAGGTGGCAAACCGGCTTTCTCGCGGCGTTCGCGCATGTCAGAGATACGGTTCCCGATGGTCTCCGGGGAGTCACCGTGCATCACGTAGCCATCGCACTGGTTAGAGATCAACGTTTTGGCGGCTTCAGATTCGCCCCCGGCGTAGATGAACGGCTTCTTTTTGGGCTTGGGCTGCAGCACGTTGTCGGTGACTTGGTAGTACTTGCCTTCATAGGTGAAATGGTCTTTCTCCCAGAGGTTGGTCACCACGTCCAGCCACTCTTTGGTGCGGGCGTAGCGGTCATCGTGCTGCTCAAACTGGATGCCGTATTTAGTGGCTTCGTCCTTCCACCAGCTAGACACCACGTTCAGAGACAGGCGGCCGTTGCTGATGAGGTCAATGTTGGCGGCGGCTTTCGCGAGCAGTGCCGGGTTATGAAACGTAGGGCGCACGGCCACCATGATCTCCAGTTCTTCAGTCACGGCAGCCAAAGCGGCGGCGGTAGACCAGGCATCCAGCGCCGGAGCTTCCTGGCCTTTGATGTCGTTCAAGTATAATTCAGCAATAAGGGCCAGGCTGTAGCCCCAATCCTCGCTGCGTTGCGCCAGCTTCTTCACGTACTCCCAGGAGGTGGTCATGCCTTCATCGGGCACGTTGCGCAGCCAGCCGCCAAATACAGGTAACCAATATCCGAAATGCATGCTTATACCTCCTCAGTTACTAGTTGGGCCTTTTTCTCCAGGTAGTCCACCAATTTCTTGTGCGGGTTGAACCCGATCACGTTCACGGCATCGGCCACGAAGTTAGAGAGCGCGTTCACGTCATAGTAATAGATCTGTCCATCGCGGTCGTCAATGATGTACTCAATGCCGCCCACGTCAATACCTGAGTTCTGCATGATGGCCTCAATGGCGTCAATCACTTCCTGCTCCGGGGTATAGCCCTCTACTTTCAGGCCATTTTTAGGTGCGTCCAGGGCGCAGGCGTTGCGCACCAGTTCCACACCGGTAGTCGTCTGGCAGATATCGGCAGGGCACAGATTAAAACTTTCGCCGGTGGTGTACACTTTGATGGCGTACAGGTATTTACCGCCCAAAGTCTCTACGCGGTGGATGTACCCGCCGCGGGCCGGGATGAACTCCTGCACCAGGGCCGTGTGGTCAATACCCAAGTCGATCTCGTTGTTGGCTATTGATTGCTCCAGGGCCTCCACAGAATCATACTTGATGATCCCCGCGCCGCTACCGCCAATGTTGGCTTTCACCACGATGGGGAAACGCAGGCCTTCGGCAGCTTTCACGGCCTGGGAAGCGTGGTTGATCACGCGCGCTTTTGGATAAGGCAGACCCAGTGACTGCAGCAAAGACAACTGCAGGGCTTTGTTGGTCTCGTACTGGAAAGCTTTGTGGCCATTCACGGTTGGGGTGCCGGTGCGCTCCAGGTGGGCGAGTAAGCCCAAGGTATAGAAAATGCCATTCTCATTGCCGCGCAGGTAAGCAGAAGGGCTCATGCGGTTGAAGAACAGGCTGTATGGGGTTTCGTCCTCAGCCAGGTCATAGGTGTGCTCAGCGGCGTTCAGGCGTACATATGGAAGGCCGCGGGCGTCCAGTTCCTCAAACAAAGGCTTGAACCAGTCTGGGTGCTCGTGGTAGATGGCAATAGGCTTTACGGATGCAGAAGTTGACATATTCGTTCGTGTATTACTTGTGGTGTGTTAATTTAGCTAATCTCTATAGGTTTAGAGGAGTATTGTGTTGTAAGCAAAAGGAAAACCCTTTTTCAGGGCTGCTTTTACAAAATCAGGTTAAAAACGGAGGATGGATTTGGCTCCTAAGTGCCAGCCGGTTTAAGGAGAGAAGAAATGATGTGGTGGCAAATCATGAACCCGGGTACAAAACTGGAAACACAGTAGTAACGGGCAGGCTTCTTCAGAACCCTTCCGGCGAGATGCGCCTCAACAACAACAACGGTTCTGCTTAGACACAGAAACCGGAATAGGTTGCAAAGTTTGACCGAATAATCCGGAGATCAGATCGTTCAGAAAAGAGGCAATAGAAGAAAGCGTGTGCTGCATCATGGGTTTTCTTACGGTTTATATTTCCTAAATGCTTTAGGCAGGAATTAGCACCTTGTCTTTGTAGGTTGCTAGAAGTTCACAGAGCCTGTTCTCTCCCTTCTTCTTTATAAATCAAAACCCTGGATAGGGATAATCGACTTTACGGGTGCAAATGTGGAAGCGAAAAAGTTAGCATCCAAATTTTAGGTTAAATTATTGTAGCTACAGGAAATCTGCTTACGGCCAAAGTACTTGTTGGTCCCATGCAGTACTTACTTATTAACGATGTCTGTTTTCCTGTTTTGAAGCTGTTTTTTCCATAACAAGCCTAAAACAGATGAGTTTTCTGCACCTTAAGTGAAAAGGAAATGGGAGACTTAAACCGCCGCCGGTAAGGTGATATGGAAAGTGGTGCCCTGGCGCTCCTGGCTTTCTACGTCTATGGAGCCACCGTGCTGCTCCACTAATTGGCGGCAGATGCTCAGGCCCAGACCTGTGGATTTTTCGCCCTGCAGGCCGCGTCTCCTGGCTTTGGAGAATCGGTCAAACAACAAAGGCCGCATCCTTTCTGGAATCCCGATGCCATTGTCTGATACCTCCAGCAGGAGCTTTTTCTTTTCCTCGCGCACCTTGATCCTGATTTTGCCCTGGGCCGGGGTGAACTTCACGGCATTGGACACCAGGTTATTCAACACCCGGTGGAAGCGCTCTTTGTTCAGGTTGGCGTACAGCGGGCTAGCAGGGTGGGAGAGCAGCAGGTTTCGGGAGCCTTGCAGCTGGGTTTGCCATTCTTCTTGCACATCCTGCAGCAAGGCGCACAGATCCATTTTCTCCAGCGGAATGGTTTCCTGCTGCTCCTCGCGGGCAATGAACAGCAACTCATTGATGGTAAGGCGCGAGTTCTGGCAACTGGTTAAGATCAGGTTCAGATACTGTTGTTCCTGCTCGGGGGTGAGGTTCTTCTTCTGCAGCAGAGAGGTAATCATCTCAATGTTGTTGAAGGGGCTTCTCAGGTCATGCGCCACCACGCCCAAAATCTCAGATTTGGCCTGGCTTATCTTCTGGATCTCGCGGTTCTTTTCCTCAATCTCCTTCAGCTGAATGAAATGGTTGGCCCGGTAGCTGTACATCACGCGGGAAAGCACCAGAAAGCAAAGCAAGATTACAAAGGACACGCAATGGTTCAGGACCACCTGCTCTGGGTTGAGGCCGGAGAAATGCAGCACCAAGGTGAAAGCCAGTGCCGTTAAGGAGACCAGCACCAGGGTCTCATAATACTCAAAGTCCCAGAGAAAAGCCACCGTAACCAGCCCCAGTAAGTACATGGTGAGGGTATTGCGGGGGTTAGACTGCGCGATGAACGTAATGCCCAGGCAGCAGGAAATAAATGCAAACCCGAAGGCCAGGCACAGTGCCTGCGCAAGCCACAAAGGGTATTGGCGCTTCTGGTTGAGGTGAAGAAAGCCCTCTACCCCTAAAGCCATTGCCGAGGCCAGCGCCAGCGAGATATTCAGGCCACGGAAGAAAGTGACATGCGCGGTCTGGTTCAGAAAAGGAAAAACCAGGGGTAAAAGCAAAATCCCACAGGTTACCGCCAGGGCAAGGTTGCCCACCAGCCTCAGTTTCCTCAGGTTTTCTGGTAGATAATGTGCCCGGAACTGGAAAGAATGCGGCTGGGCGGGCGTGTCAAAAAAGTAAAATTTCAAGCCAATACGGTGCTAATAGAATAGGTAAAGCAGAGCCCTGGAAAAACAGGTTTCTGCTTTGCTACAAAGGTACGAAAAGTCTTGCATCTCCGGATTTCTACTTATCCGTATTTTCCTCATCGGCTACAAATAATTCTATCTGATAGTGAGGTGAATAGACCAGAAAATAAAAGCATCTTCAGGGGCTTTTTGCCCGGTTCAAGTTGGCATTTGTCCGTATAAAAATATATTTGATTTAGCCCAGAAAAGCGTGTGTTTTTGGCAAGATGTTTGGTTTAAAAGCAATAGGAGAATTTTTCTCCTATGACCCAATTAGCAAACTGGCTAGTGCCCCAAACATGAAGCCGCTGTCTAGTTTAAACCTATGTTACATGAAAACCTTTATTAACAACTTGTGGGTCTGGGGAGCTTTGCTGCTTCTGACCCTCAGCCTGGCTTCTCCACCAGAAGCGCAGGCCCGTCCGGGAGACCAGGTGTCTTTCCAGACGTTCTATGACGAACTGGACCGCTACGGTCGCTGGATTCGGGACCCCGAGTACGGCTATGTGTGGTCGCCTACGGTGGAGCGCGGCTTTCAGCCGTATGCCACCCGGGGCCATTGGGTCATGACCGAATACGGCAACACCTGGGTCTCTGATTACGACTGGGGTTGGGCCCCGTTCCACTACGGTCGCTGGATTTACGACGACTACGAAGGATGGCTGTGGATTCCGGGTTCTGAGTGGGGACCGGCCTGGGTAGACTGGCGCAACGGCGGCGGCTACTACGGATGGGCGCCTATGGGGCCGCGCGTGACCTACATAGTGCCTGCCGTGCGGTGGGTGTTTGTGCCGGTGATGTACATCACCAGTCCGCGCATCTATGACTATTGCGTGCCCAGAACCCGGGTGGTGAACATCTACCACAATACTACCATCATCAATAACTACTATGAGCGGGACAACCGCCGCTATAACTACGGACCCCGAAACCAGGACATAGAGCGGGCCACTAACCGCAAGGTGAACATTTACCGCGTAGACCGCGACAACCGGCCCGGCAGAACCTCGGTGGCCGAGAACTCCGTCCGGATCTACCGCCCAGACGTGAACACGCGCCGCGAGGAAGCACCAACCCGCCTGGCCAGCCGTGACAATCGTTCCCGTTTGTCAGACCAAGGCACCGTAGGCCGATCTGACCGCAGCAGCAACACCAACCGTGCTGGCATGGAAAGCGGTTCTACCCGCAGCCGTACCGTGGACGGGGGCACTGCTTCGCAAAACCGAACTGGGCTGGAACAAACTTCAGAGCAGCGCAGCACCGCCGGCGAGTACGGCCGCACCCGGGAATCTGGCCGGAGAACATCCGCTGGCTACGGGGAGGACGCCACCCAAACCCGTACCAGCAGACCAGATTACCAGCAACGTTCAGATGAATCCGGCACTGCCGAGGTTCGCACCCGCTCCGGTGTTCAGGAATCGAGACAACGCTCTGAGGGAGGTTATTCTCCCCGCAGAACAGAGGCTCCAACAAGCCAGGGACAGTATGAGCCGCGCAGCCGGCAGGAACCTAGCTCACAGGGCCAGTACCAGCAGCGTAGCCGCGAGGTTTCCGCCCCGTCACAACAAGCCCCGGCCCAGCGCCAGTCTGCTCCCCGCCAGGAACCCTCCTCCGGTAGAAGAGAGAGTAGCCGAGGTGGAAGAAATTAAAGAGAGTTTTTGATTTAATGAATGATGAGAAAGCCGCACTTCTTTGAGGTGCGGTTTTTTGTTTAAGGGATGATTTTGCAAAAATGAGGTCAAACCCGCAGGAAATCCAGAATCAGCTTATTCACTTGATCAGGCTGTTCATGATGGAGCCAGTGGGTGGCCTCTTCCAGAAAGATCAGTTGGCCGTTCTGGCACTGGTCTATGCTGGGTTGCGCCAACTCGGTGCCCAGGAATTGGTCCTGCTTTCCCCAAAGCATCAGGGTAGGGACTCCTATTTTGTGGCCTGGTTCTATGGGGTTGTATTTATAGGCACGGTACCAGTTGATCATGGCCTCCAGGGCACCAGGCAGGCGCCAGGCTTCTTTGTAAGTCTCCAGATCCTGTTCAGTGAAGGTGTTGGGCTGCGCCGATCTGGTCAAAGTGCTTTCCAGCAGTTTGAAATCAAAGGAGCTGTTCAGAGTTTCGGGCACCCAGGGAAGCTGGAAGAAACCGGCGTACCAGCTCCGGAGCATCTGCTTGGGGTTGTGGGTGAGGTGGTGGTGGATGACCTGCGGGTGCGGCATGTTCAGGATCACCAGTTTCTCCAGCAAGTCCTGATGGTGCAGGGCCAGGTTCCAGGCGACCGCTCCGCCCCAGTCTTGCCCAACCAACATTACTTTCCGGTCTGTGAGTTGCGGAATCAGCTCGGCAATGTCTCTGGTTAATTCATCAATGGTATAGGCTTCTATTCCCTCGGGTTTGCTGCTCAAATTATAGCCTCTTTGGTCTGGCGCCACCGCAAGCCAACCCTCCTCCGAGAAAAAGCGGAGTTGTTTTTCCCAACCGTACCAAAACTCCGGGAATCCGTGCAGAAACAAGATTACCTTACCATCCTCAGGTCCTGCCTGCGCCACCTGAAGTTGGATGCCGTTGGTGTTGTAGAAGTTTGTCCTTATCTCCATGGTGGGCCTTTGGTTATCCAGTCTTCTACGAGAAAGTAGAGGATAATTCTATTTATAGCCTGTTTTTCGGAAAACTGCTTTGAAACAAACCTGCACCGCCTGCTCAAAAGACCTCGTAGCGTCCGGAGGACCTGCAAGCGTCTTTGCCAATAGCGTTTCGAACGGCAAGGGCAACCACAAGGGATTGCCCCTACATGATCAGATATCGTGAGAGATCAGGAATAACTGAGAGACAAGGCGGTTCCTAGTCTCTAGAATGGCTGCAAACCAAGGACTTTTTTAGAAAACAGACCCTAAACGGAAAAGCCCCGCCTCACCAAGCAGGTAAGAACGGGGCTTTAAATAATGTCGTGCTACTACTTAAAACAGCTGGTACTTAGAAAGCTCCTTGGAAGGCAGTTCTGAAGAACCCATCAGGTAGACGTCAATGGCGCGGGCGGCTTCGCGGCCGTCTGAGATGGCCCAGACCACCAGCGACTGTCCGCGGCAGGCGTCACCGGCCGAGAAGATGCCGGGTACGTTCGTTTGCCAGTCGTTCAATTTGAAATTGCCACGGCGGTCCAGTTCGAATTTGAAGTTGGAGGTAAACGCGTCATGCTCCGGCCGCTCATAACCGATGGCAATCAGAGCCAGGTCGCAGGGCAGGATGCGCTCGCTGTTGGGTTTCTCGGTGTACTCAGACTGGTTTTTCCACTCCAGTTCCACCACCCGCAGGCCTTTCACGTGCCCGTTTTCATCGGCGATGAACTCTTTGTTGAGCCAGCCCCAGCTCCGCTCACAGCCCTCTTCGTGCGAGGAGGAAGACGAAAGCGTGACAGCCACTTCCGGCCAAGGATTGGTAGGGTGGCGCTCCGTGGACGGCATATAGCGGTACTGCAGCTGGGTCACCGATTTAGCGAACTGGCGGTTGGCCGTGCCTACGCAATCTGAGCCGGTATCGCCGCCGCCAATCACCAGCACGTGCTTGCCATAGGCGTTGATGTCGTTCTGCGGGGCAATCTCAGTGCCGTCTACCCGGCGGTTCTGCAGGCCCAGGTAATCCATGGCGAAATGGATGCCTTTGAGGTGATTGCCCGGGATGGCGATGGCCCGTGGTTTGGTAGACCCGATGCACAGCAGCACAGCATCGTATTTTCGGTACAGTTTCTTTAACGTAGTGTCCTGGCCGATTTTGCGGTTGTACTTGAACTTGATGCCTTCTGCTTCCAGAATGGCCAGGCGGCGGTCAATGGTCCACTTCTCCAGCTTGAAATCGGGGATACCGTAGCGCAACAGGCCACCGGCTTTCTCGTCTTTCTCAAACACGGTGACTTTGTGCCCGGCTTTGTTCAACTGGGCAGCAGCCGCTAATCCGGCCGGGCCTGAACCTACTACGGCAACCTTTTTGCCGGTTCTGTGCAACGGCGGCTGAGGTTTCACCAGACCCAGCTCAAAGGACTTCTCGGCTATGGATTTCTCAATGTGCTCAATGGCTACGGCCGGTTTGTTGATGGCCAGCACACAACTGCTCTCGCACGGGGCGGGGCAGATGCGGCCGGTGAACTCCGGGAAGTTGTTTGTGCTATAAAGCACGCGCACGGCCCGTTCCCAATCACCCTCAGACACCGCATCGTTGAAATCCGGGATCAGGTTGCCCAGCGGACAGCCGTTGTGACAGAAAGGGATGCCGCAATCCATGCAGCGGGAGGCCTGTTGTTTCGTCTTTTCTTCCGGAAAAGGAAGGTATATCTCGTTGGAGTCGTTTACCCGAACCTTAGGGTCGCGGGTGCCCGGCACCTCGCGGTTGTATTTCAAGAATCCGTCTGCTATTCCCATTACGCCAATATTCTTTCAGTTTCTTTATCTTTTAATTGCAGGGCCTTCTTCAGGTCATGCGGCATTACTTTCCGGAAGTGGTCGCGGTGGATTTCCCAGTTTTCCAGGAACTCGCGGGCCAGGACACTGCCGGTGTAGGCCACGTGCTCCTGTAGTTTCTCCACAATCCAGAGCAGGTCATCGGCGTCTGGTTCTTCCATGCCTACCATGTCCAGGTTCAATTGGTCTACATGGTTAGGATCTGGAGCGTAGATGTATGCCATGCCACCGCTCATACCCGCCGCGAAGTTCTTCCCGATCTCACCCAGCACCAGCACTTTCCCGCCGGTCATGTACTCGCAACCATGGTCGCCGATGCCTTCCACCACGGCCTCGGCACCCGAGTTCCGCACGCAGAAACGCTCACCAGCCAAACCGTTGATGTATACCTTGCCGGCGGTAGCGCCGTACAGCGCCACGTTGCCCGTGATGATGTGCTCATGCGCCAGGTACTGGCTTTCCTTGAAGGGCTGCAAAATCAGTTTTCCGCCCGAAAGCCCTTTGCCCAGGTAGTCGTTGGCTTCGCCGTACAACTTGATGGTAATGCCCGGGGCCAGGAAAGCGCCCAAACTCTGTCCCGCCGACCCGTAGAACGTAGCCCGGAAAGAGTCTTCGGGCAAGCCGTGTTTCCCGAAGTTGCGGGAGATTTCATACGAGAGCATGGTGCCCACCGCGCGGTCCACGTTGTTGATGCGGTATTCCACCTCGGTGTTGCCTCTCTTCAGGTCCCGGATAAGTTTTTTGTCCAACACTTTGGCAATCTCGTGGTCCTGCTCAATCTGTTTGTAGGTACCTACGTTTCTGGGCGCGTACTCCTGGTGGAAGATAGGAGAGAGGTCCAGGTTCTTGAGTTTCCAGTGGTTCAGGTCGGTTCTGATCTTGAGCACCTGTGACTGGCCCACCATCTCGTTGATGGTCCGGAAGCCCAGGGAGGCCATGATCTGCCGCAACTCCATGGCCATGAAGGTGAACAGATTCACCACGTGGTCAGGGTCGCCGGTGAAAAGAGCGCGCAGTTCAGGGTTCTGGGTAGCAATACCAACCGGGCAGGTGTTCAGGTGGCACTTGCGCATCATGATACAACCTTCGGTGATAAGCGCGGCGGTGGCTACCCCGTATTCCTCGGCGCCCAGCAAAGTGGCCACGGCCAGGTCATAGCCGGTCAGAATCTTGCCATCGGTCTGGAGCACCACGCGGCTGCGCAGGTTGTTTTTGATGAGCGTCTGGTGCGCCTCGGCTAAACCAATTTCCCAGGGCAGACCGGTGTGGCGGATAGAACTCAGCGGACTGGCCCCTGTACCACCGTCAGCGCCGGAGATCATGATGGCATCAGCTTTGGCTTTGGCCACGCCTGAGGCGATGGTGCCCACGCCGGCCTCGGCCACCAGCTTCACGTTGATGCGCGCTCTGGGGTTGGCATTCTTCAGGTCGAAGATCAACTGTTTTAAGTCCTCAATGGAGTAGATGTCATGGTGCGGCGGCGGTGAGATCAGGCCTACGCCAGGCGTAGAGCAGCGCACGCGGGCAATCCAGTGGTCTACTTTGTGGCCAGGCAGCTGACCGCCTTCACCGGGTTTCGCGCCTTGGGCGATTTTGATCTGGATTTCATCGGCGTTCGCCAGGTAGTGGCTCGTGACGCCAAATCGGCCTGAGGCCACCTGTTTTACGCGTGAAATCTCAGAATCACCGTTAGGCTTCCGGATGAAGCGGGCCTCATCCTCGCCGCCCTCGCCGCTGTTACTTTTGCCCCCGATGCGGTTCATGGCAATAGCCAGCGTGCTGTGCGCCTCATAGGAAATAGAGCCAAATGACATAGCGCCCGTAGCGAACCGCTTGAGGATGCAGGAAACAGGCTCCACCTCATCCAGAGGCACCGACTGCCGCTTCCGGAACTCAAACAGGTTGCGCAGCGTGATAGCGGTTTCCTGCTGGTGCTCCCTTATGGACTTGGAATACTCTTTATATAATAAGTAGTCGTTCAGGCGGGTGGATTTCTGCAGCAGGTGAATCACCTTGGGCGTGAGCAAATGCTCTTCGCCATCGCGGCGCCACTGGTAATACCCGCCGGATTCCAGCAGGTTCTCATGGTCTGGGTACGCCGATTGGTGCTTGGTCAACGTCTCGCGCTCCAGGTCCTCAAAGTTTAGCCCTTCCAGGCGGTTGGTGGTGCCTTTAAAGCATTTCGCAATCACTTCCTGGCTCAGCCCCAGAATCTCAAATATCTGGGAGCTCTGGTAAGACTGCAGCGTGCTGATGCCCATTTTGGACAGGATCTTGAGCAAACCGTTGTCTACTGCGTAGATGAAGTTCTGGAAATAATGGGTGTACGGATGCTTGTTGTCCAGCTTCTGCTGGTCGTGCAGACCCTTGATGGTGTCATACACCAGGAACGGATACACCGCGCTGGCCCCGTACCCGATGATGGTAGCGAAGTGGTGAGTTTCCCAGGCATCGCCGGCTTCAACCACCAGCCCCGCCTTGGTACGGAGGCGTTTCTCAATTAAGTGGTGGTGCACCGCGCCTACCGCCAGCAAAGACGGAATAGCCGCCCGCTGTGCCTGGATGTTGCGGTTAGAGATGATCAGGATTTTCTTGCCGGCGCGTACGGCAGCCTCGGCCTCGGCGCAGATCCGGTCTATCTCGCGTTGCAGGTTGCCCGTCTCGCGGGTAGAGAAAGTGGCGTCCAGGGTTTCGTGCTCAAAGCCTTCCTCTTTCAGGAATACCAGTTTCTGGAACTCCACGGGATCCATGACCGGCTGCGAGATATGGATCTGGCGGGTGTGCGCCTCAGACTCATCCAGGATATTCAAAGACTCACCCACGCGCGTGAACAAAGACATGACCAATCGCTCCCGGATGGAGTCAATAGGCGGGTTACTCACCTGCGCGAAGAACTGCTTGAAGTAGTTGGACACGTGCTGACTTTGGTGCGAGAGTACGGCCAAGGGCGTATCTGAGCCCATGCTGCCCACAGGCTCATAAGCGGTAGCGGCCATGGGCTCCACCACCATTTTAAGGTCCTCACGGGTGTAGCCGTACGCTTTCTGGCGCTGGCGCAGCTCCTCGGGCGTGCAGGGCTCCAGGAGCACCGCGGGCTCGGGGCGCAGTCTCAGTTTGATGCGGTTTTTCTGAATCCAGTCAAAATACGGCTTGTCATTGCAGACCAGCTGTTTGATCTCCTCATCTTCAATCACGCGGTTCTGGGAAATATCAGCTAAGAGCATTTTGCCAGGCTGCAGGCGGCCGCGTTTGATCACGTCTTTGGGGTCTACTGGCAAGGCACCCGTCTCGGATGCCATGATCAGGCGGCCTTGCTTGGTGAGGCAGTACCGCACGGGTCGCAGGCCGTTCCGGTCCAGGGTGGCGCCAATCTGGGTACCATCGGTGAAGAACAGGGCGGCCGGGCCGTCCCAGGGCTCCATCAGAGACGCGTGGAATTTGTAGAACGCCTTTTTATAGGTATCCATGTGCGGGTTGTTCTGCCAGGCCTCAGGCACCAGCATCATCATCACGTGCGGCAAGGGCCGGCCGGACAGCGTGAGCAGTTCCACCAAGGCATCCAGGTTGGCAGAGTCAGAGTCCTCTGGGTTAGTCACGGGCAAGAGCCACTGCATCTCTTCCTCGGTGAAAAGGGGAGAAGACATGAGTGCTTCTTTGGACTTCATCTTGTTCACGTTCCCCCGGATGGTGTTGATCTCACCGTTGTGCGCAATGAAGCGGAACGGCTGGGCCAGGCGCCAGTTGGGAAAAGTGTTCGTAGAGAATCGGGAGTGCACCACCGCTATCGCTGATTTGAAATCTGGGTGGCGCAGGTCATGGTAATAGCGCTCCAGCTGATCGGTTTTGAGCTGGCCTTTGTAGATGATGGTACGGGAAGAGAAACTGGCGATGTAGAAGGTGCCGTTCTCGCCGCGCACGTTTTTGCGGGTTTCATTGCTGATGAGGTTGCGCAGTACAAACAGCTTGCGCTCCAGGTCCTCACCTTTGATGGTAGGGTCTACCGGCTGCACAAACACCTGCTCAATGTACGGCTCCACGGCTTTGGCGCCGTGCCCGGGCACCTGGCTGTTGACCGGCACCAGGCGGTAGCCAATAAGGCTGAGGCCCAGTTTGCGCAGGCAGTTGTTCAGAATCTTGCGAGACTTCTCCCGCACCTCGTAAACGATGGGGAAAAAGACCATGCCCACACCGTAGCTACCCTCAGGCGGCAGGGTGATGGCAAACTCGGCCAGTTCTTTCTTGAAGAACTCGTGGGGCAATTGCACTAAGATACCGGCACCGTCGCCGGTCTCGGGGTCGCTGCCGGTGGCGCCACGGTGCTCCATGTTTTTGAGCATGGTGAGGGCGTCTTTAACCGTAGCATGTGATTTATGGCCGTCTAAATTGACTACACATCCAACACCGCAAGCATCGTGCTCTAGCTCGGGGGTATATAACCCTCTATTAAGTTCATCGGCCTGATTCATTCCTTTGTTTGTCTTGTTCGGGTAAGGGTGAATCAGTAATTTATGGGGTATTTTCTAAAGAATCAAGCTCTATTTTGAAGAATAATTAACAAACAAGTGTTAGTATTAATGAATTAGTAAGTTAATGTTTTGTTTGCTTTAAATATTTTAAAATAATTGTAGCTGATTGGGCTTTCATTATGAAAATAGAAATAGAGGAATAAATAAATTTTTAAGTATTTGATAATTAATGCCTTGTGAAATCGGCCTGAAATTTAAAACTGGGCTTAAAACGGTAAAAGCCTGACTTTCTGCTTTGTGCCTGTTTTTGGGAAAACAAGCTTAAAACAGAAAACCAGGCGTGAAAAGAAGGAAGCGACTGGAGGTGAAATCAGCCGATTACCTGTCTGGTTGCCACATGAGAATGAAATAGCCTTACCGGAGTGTTCCTTTCGCCTCGTCTTTGGTACGTTCCAGCAGGTAAAGCAGCAGCAAGGCCAACAGATTCACCGACACGAAGGAAATGCCCGCGTGAGTTCCAAAGCTGAAGTTGAAGGATGATAACGAGAACCGGAGCTTGAATACCCAGCTGGCCAGGAAATCAATGCCTACCCCCACCTTGAGACCTGCCACGTAATTGTAAGCCACGCCACTCATCCCGAAGCTGAACGCCTGCAGAATCTGGTTCACCATAGACAAGGTGTAGGCGGAGCGGGTCTTCTTCAAAAGCGAAAAGCCGCACCAGATAGAGAAGCCGTAGAGCAGGGCCGCCAGCAGAATGCCCACCCAGGTGGTGGCCGATGGATTCTCCAAAGCCGGAATCAACTTCAGGAATAAGCCCAGGCCCAGCAGACCTCCCACCAGTTGGTACACGCCTATAGCGGAAGAAAGGGTAAAAGCGGTTTTAGGGGCGTTTTGCGAAAATTGGCTCATAAACAGCATGCTTGTGTTTAGTAAAAAGCCCCGGTCTCAGGAGCCGGGGCTTTTGGTTTAAAGTTTATATAACCTAGTGGTGGTCAAAGTCAACGTCGCGGTATCTTTCGCGCAGTGCAGCCAGGCCTTTTTTACCGTAAGCCAGACGCGTGATCACCACGTACAGCACCGGCACAATAAAGATGGCCAGGAACGTAGCCGCCAGCATACCGCCAATTACCACCCAACCAATGGTCTGTCTTGACACGGCGCCCGCACCGGAAGCCAGTACCAGCGGTACCACCCCCAGAATAAAAGCCAGCGAGGTCATGATGATCGGGCGCAGACGCAGCCTTACCGCTTCAATGGTCGCCTCAATCAGCTCCATGCCTTTGTCTACCCGCTCTTTGGCGAACTCCACAATCAGGATGGCGTTTTTGGCGGCCAGACCAATAAGGGTAATCATCCCGATCTGGGCGTACACGTTGTTGTCCAGTTTAGGCAGGAAGGTGAGGGCCAGGATCGCCCCGAACATCCCCAGCGGAATGGCAAACAAGATAGAGAACGGAACTGACCAGCTTTCATAAAGGGCGGCCAGCAAGAGCAGTACCAGCACAATAGACAGCGCGAAAATGTAGACGGTACTGTTACCGGCCGCTAATTCCTCGCGGCTCAGGCCCGAGAAGTCGTAACCGTAACCGGCTGGCAGGGTTTGCGCGGCCACTTCTTCCAGAGCCTGCAAAGCCTGACCGCTACTGTAACCGGGTTTGGCGCTACCCGAGATCTCCACAGACCGGAACAGGTTATAGTGCGAGATCACCGCCGGATTCTCTTCCACCTTGGTGGTGATGAGGGCACTCAGTGGCACTGATTCTCCCTGGCGGTTGAGCACGTAGAACTGGTTCATGTTCTGGATGTCCATGCGGTAGGCGGTGTCTGCCTGGGCTACTACGCGGTAGTTTCGGCCGTAGCGGGTGAAGTCGTTGATGTAGCGGCTACCCATGTAAGAAGACATCGTCGCGAAAACATCGGTGAGGTTGATGCCCAGTTTCTTCACTTTTTCGCGGTCCACATCCACGTGGTAACCAGGGGTGCGGGTGTTGAAGAAGCTGTAGGCCATGGCAATTTCGGGACGTTGGTTCGCGGCGCCCAGGAACTGACCCATCACGCGCTCCATCTCCTTGATGTCACCAGCCGTGCGCTGCTCCAGCATGAAGCTGAAACCACCCGACTGACCCAGACCCGGAATGGCCGGCGGCGCCACCACAATGATGTTGGCTTCTTTAATGGCGCTGAAACGTTTGTTCAGATCGGCCATTACCCCTTGCAAGCGCATGGATTCTTCCTGTCTTTTCTCCCAGGGGTGCATCTGAATAAAGAAGGTACCACTGTTAGATTTGAACGAGAAGTTGATGGCATTCAGACCTGAGATAGAGGTGGAGTTCTTGATAGCCGGCACATCGCGCAGGATCACGGCCATTCTCTCAAGAATCGCCTGGGTGCGGTTCGCAGAGGAACCCTCCGGTAATTCAACGGAGATAAACAGACGTCCTTCATCCTCGGTAGGAATAAAGCCGGTTGGTTTATTCGCGAACAAGCCCACGGTGCCCACATACAAGCAGGCGAGTAGAATCAAAGCCAAAGGCGCTGCCTTGATGCTTCGGCGCACGCCGCCTGAGTAAGACTCGGTGGTCCTGGCAAACCAATTGTTGAACCGGTAAAAGAACTTGTTCAGACCTCTTGACTCGCGGCTCACGTTCATAGGGCGCAGCATGAGCGAGCAAAGTGCTGGGGTCAGCGTCAAGGCCACAAACGCCGAGATCAACACGGAGATAGCGATGGTGATAGCGAACTGCTGGTACAGACGGCCCACGATGCCGGGGATAAAGCCCACCGGGATGAAAACCGCCGCCAGGATCAAGGCAATGGCGATTACCGGCGCGGTGATGTCTTTCATGGCGCGGCGGGTAGCCTCCCTTGGCGATAACCGCTCATGGTCAATATAGTGCTGCACGGCCTCTACCACCACAATGGCGTCATCCACCACAATACCAATGGCCAGCACGAACCCGAACAAGGTCAACGTGTTGATGGTGAAGCCCAGTGGGATAAAGAAGATGAACGTCCCGATGATGGAAACCGGAATAGCCAGGATTGGTACCAGCGTGGCGCGCCAGCTCTGCAGGAACAGGAATACCACAATGATCACAAGCACCAGGGCCTCCAACAGCGTATGCACCACCTCATTGATAGAAACCTCCACCACAGACACTGACTCAAAAGAGACAATGTAATCCACGTCGGCGGGGAAGGTCTTTTTCATTTCTGTGAGGGCCGCGTAGATGCCCTCTGCAGTCTCTACTGCGTTGGAACCCGGCGCCTGGTAAATCAGCATAATCCCAGACGGGTTGCTGTTGATGGTAGCTTGCCGTCCGTAGTCAAACTGACCGAACTCAATACGGGCAACATCTTTCAAATACACCAGCGAGCCGTCCTCGGGGTTCGTGCGGATGATCACATTCCCGAACTCCTCCTGGGTTGCCAGACGTCCGCTTACAGTGATCGGGTACTGGAAAGCCTGGGTGTTGTACTGCGGCCTGCCGCCCACGGTACCAGCGGCTACCTGCAAGTTCTGTTCCTGGATGGCCGTTACAATCTGGTTTGCGCTCAGGTTGTACTGCGCCATTTTATCTGGCTGCAGCC
The DNA here is from genome assembly GCF_017916365.1 of Rufibacter roseolus. Lineage (GTDB taxonomy): Bacteria > Bacteroidota > Bacteroidia > Cytophagales > Hymenobacteraceae > Nibribacter > Nibribacter roseolus. The sequence continues at coordinate 179,502 of NZ_JAFMSU010000003.1, read as the reverse complement.
ACAGGCGCATACTGAAGTCCTGTCCAATGGAAGTCACGTCACCTACCCCTTTCACCCGCAGCAAGGCATCCTTAACGTAGATGTTGGTGTAGTTGTCCAGGTACTGGATGTCGTGGGTTTTGTTAGGGGAGTAGATCCCCACCACCATCAGGATACTGGGGTTTCGCTTTCTAACGGTCACGCCCAAACGACGCACTTCTTCTGGGAGGCTGGGCTCAGCCACGCTGGCGCGGTTCTGCACGTCCAGGGTAGCGATGTCAATGTCAGTGCCCACCTCAAAGATCACGCTCATGTTCATCTGCCCGGTACTGGTGTTGGTGGAGGTCAGATAAGCCATACCCGGCGTACCGTTGATCTGGGTTTCTATGGGCGTGGCCACCGTCTGCTCCACCGTCTGCGCATCGGCACCGGTGTAGTTCGCCGAAACCGATACCGTGGGCGGGGAGATGTCCGGGTACTGGGTGACGGGCAGGTTCATCATGGCCAGCGTTCCTACCAACACGATCACAATGGAGATCACGATGGCGGTGATGGGCCGTCTTATAAATACTTCAGATATCATACTCTTTCTGAAAAAACTATATTTTAAATATTTTTATCTGGCGCCAACTGGGGCTCCGGCGGCCGGTTGCGGTGCACCTACCTGGATTTTCGCGCCCTGGCGCAGCTTCTGGATACCTTCCACCACAATCACATCACCGGGTTTGAGGCCTTCGCGGGCCACGATCTTGTCCTGGAAGCGGGTGCCTAGCTTGATGTTCTGCTGCTGCACAGAATCGCCCTGCACTTTGTACACGTAGAACTCGCCCAGCTGCTCGGTCACGGCTTTGAATGGCAGGGTGATCTGGTTTCCTATGTCCTGGTTCAGCACGTTCAGGGTCACGGTCATGCCGGAAACCAGCTGGCGGTCTGGGTTAGGGAAACTCACGCGCACGGTGATGGTACCGGTCTGCGTGCCGATGGCGCGGTCAATGGCCGTTAATTTACCGGTGTGCGGATATCTGGAGCCATCTGCAAGGGTCAGCGTGAAAAGGGAGTCTGGCTGGTTGCCTTGCTTGAGGCGGTTGAAACGGGGAAGTTCCTGCTCATTGATCACGAAGTCCACGCCGGTAGGTCCGTCTGAAGAGATGGTGTTCAGGAGCGTCTGGCCCGGGCTCACCTGCGAACCCACGCGCACCTGCGAGATCCCGATGGTGCCGCTGAAAGGGGCGTTGATCAAGGAGTAACCCAAATCTGTGGCGGCACTGGCTACCTGGGCGCGGGCTACGGCCACCTGGGAACGGGCGGTTTCCACATCGGCGCGGGCGTAGTCTACGCGCTGGCGGGCGATGGCGTCCTGCTTGGCCAGGTTCTCATAGCGTTCCAGGTCTTTCTGCACTCGGTTGAGGTTGGCCTGGGCGCTGCGCACGTTGGCCTGGGCCTGGCGGTAAGCGGCCTGGTACTTGGTGCGGTCAATCTCGTACAGCCGCTGGCCTTTGGTTACCCGCTGACCGTCTTTTACAAAAATCTGGGAAATATAACCGCTTACCTGGGGGCGCAATTCCACTTCGCTGAGCGGCACCACGGTACCGGGGTAAGTGTCCGTGCCTACCACGTTTTCTTCAGCAACGGTAATGGTGTTCACGGGAACCGGGCCGCCCATCATAGGGCCGGCAGGGGCGGCTTCCTTTTTGCCACAGGAAATCAAAAACGCGCCAGACAAAGTGAGCGCCGTTAAGGTGGATAGATTTATCTTCATGATACTATGGTTTTTCTCTCGGTTAGTTAACTGCAATGGTGCCCAGGGCGCGCTGCACATCCAGTTTGCTGGACAGCACGTTGTACAGGGCATTGTAATAATTGAGCTGGGCGGTTCTGAGGTCGGTCTCGGCCACAATCAGGTCCAGGTAGGTTTTGATGCCCTCGTTGTACTGGAGCTTGATCACGTTGTAGACATCCTCCGCCAGCTGCACGTTGCTTTGCAGGGTCAGCCAGTCATTGTAATCGCTCTTGTAGTTGGCCAGGGCGGTCTGGTACTCGGTATTGATGCGGCGCTGGATATTCTGCAATTCCACGTTCAGGCTTTCTTCCTGTAGTTCAGAGATGCGCACGTTCTGCAGTCTGCGGCCCCCCTGGAATATAGGGATGCCTATCTGCAGCCCTAAAGCCGAGGTGGGGTAAGACTGGCTGTAGATGTCTGAGAAGGTGGAGCTGAAGAACGTAGGGTTGTAATTCACAAACGCCGAGGCCGTAGGCAGGAATCCCCACCGGTAGTAGCGGGTGTTCAGGCCCTGGATCTGGCGCTGCGTCTGCACCTGCTGGAACTCTACCCGGTTGGCGAAGGTCACGTTCTGGGTGGTATCCATGAGGATGTTCTGCTGCATCTGGTTGTAATCATAAGCCAGGGTGAGAGGGGAACCCACCGGCAGACCCATGAGCTCCTGCAGCACGGCGGTGCTGGACTTGATGGCCTCCTGGGTTCTTTTGCGGTCTGCCCTGATGCTGTTGAGCGTGATGCTGGCGCGCTGGTAATCGGTCTTGTCTACCAGCCCCTGCTCATACTGGGCGCGGGCATCGCGGTACTGTTTCTCCTGGCGCAGGATGTTCTCCTCCAGAATCCGGAGCTGTTCCTGGCTCAAAAGGATGTTGTAAAAGGCCTTGCTCACGTCTACCACCGTGTTGATCTTGGTTGCCTGTGTGTTCAGGTCCAGCGCCGAGCGGGTAAAGCGCGCAGCCCGGGAGGCCAGCAGCAGGTCATTGCTGTACAGGGTCTGGTTTGCCTGGAAGTTGATGTTGGAGGTGTATTTCTGCCCGATGGTGATGACCTGGTCCCCGAACACACTCTGCTGCCGCTTGATGTTGTGGGTAAGCGCGTAGTTCGCAGACACCTGCGGCAACCAACCCGATAACTGCGCCCTGATCTGGCGCTCGCCAATCTCTTCGTCTATCTGTGCCTGTTGTACCTGGGCTTGGTTTTTCAGGGCGTACTCCACACACTGCTGCAGGGATAGCCTGCCAGCGGTGCTATCTGGGGTCACCTGTGCCCACAAGGCCAAAGGAGCCAGAAGGCAACTCAGCAGCAGGGGCACCAGATATTTTGTTTTTTTCATAAGTGAGGGTGATAAATGTATTAGAAGCTGATTAGGGGGTGATTTACAGTTTACGAATGCTGTCCCAGATCATCTGGGCCAGTTGCTGGAACTCCTTGTCTCCCAGTTGCACTCTACCGTCCAGGTGAACCCGGGCGGCGGTCATGATGCTGCTGTGGATCATGATGGACATGAGTTTATGGTCTACCTCCCGCAGGATACCATGCTGGTGGCCCAGGAGGATAAATTCTTTGATATCGTTCTGGATGCGGTCATTCTGGTCGGCGGGGCAGCGCGGGTAGTAAGGCGAGCTTACAAACTGCTCAATAAAGAAAAGCACATCGGGGTGCTGGATGTAGAACTGGCAGCGGCTGATCCAGCGCAGAAAGAAATTCTCCTTCAGGTCCATGCCCTCGCGGAGGTCTTTGTGCACAGCTTCCTGCACCTGTTGCTGGGTGTAGGCAAACAGGTCCATGATGAGGGTGTCTTTGCTGTCAAAATAGTGGTAGATGGTGCCCGCGGCTACCCCCGCTCTTTTGGCCACCATGCTCATGGGCGTGCCATGGAAGCCGTTTTCCTTGATCAATTTCAGCGTACTCTCCAGAATCGCTTTCTTCTTCTCTGCAATAATCTCCAAGGTCTTTTTCTGTCTATTGAACGTTCATTCGGTGTGCAAAGTAAAGCAGCTTAACCCTGTTTATACAAGCCATTGTTTGTTTTATTCAATAGAGAGGAAAGCGGAAAGCACTTGTATAATGTGTAACTATTTGTTAATCAGTTTATTGAGGTGGTGTTATCTTTTGGTTACCTCCGGGATACCCTAAGGCCATTGGATTTCAGACAATTACCTATTCCGGGTCTGTTCTTCCAAAATCAGGCCCGGAACAGAGGCTTTCTAAAAGAATGGGAGGGGAGTTGGAGGAGTGGCTTGTATGTTTTCAGACAAGGCCGGTTCAGGAATTTCCTTATTGTGCAGGAGGCAGGTGCTAGTCTGTTGGCTTTATGCAAAATCATTGGCATTGACCGGCTGGAAAGCATCTGGCTGGTGTTAGGTAACCTTTCAGCATTTGCAAGGTGAAGCTTGTCCTTTGAATTGGAGAAGGCCTGTGTTGGTTTCAGGGCCATTTTTCCGAGACTTGGCCTATCCTCGGTCTGTCCCTGACAGACCAAAAGGTTGACTTAAAAACCTACAGGGTTGGTCTGTCAGGCGACAGATCAAGGAAACGGGGAAATAGGTGAACTTGAAGTCCTCCTTTTTCTCTGTAACTGTAAAGCTTTCGTTTTGGGGGCCGTTTTCAGAAAATCAACCCCTAAACGAGAAAGGGGCTAAGAAACCCGATCCTGGGCAAGGATGTGCTGCACAATCTTTTCGGCGTGATCACGGGAGTTCTCAATGAACCAGAGGTGTGTGTCCATGCCGCCGCAGACCACGCCCGCCAGGTAGAGCCCTGGCTGGTTTGTTTCCATGGTTTGGGTGTTGTGCTGCGGGTACAGTTTGTCGTCTGGGGAGAGTTCTACGCCAAATTTCCGGAGGAGCTCAAAGTTGGGTTTGTAGCCGGTGAGCGCCAGCACAAAGTCGTTCTCCAGCGTGATAGGCCCATCGGGGGTGTTGATGTCCACCTCACCTGGGCGGATGGCCGTGATGCAGGAGTTGAAGTGAGCCTTGATGCTGCCCTCCTTGATACGGTTCTCCACATCGGGCCGCACCCAGTATTTTACCCGGCGACCAATCTCCGGGCCTCGCACCACCATGGTGACCTCGGCGCCTTTGCGGTAGGTTTCCAGCGCCGCATCTACTGAGGAATTGCTCGCGCCTACCACCACTACTTTCTGCAGGGCATAGTAATGCGGGTCTTTGTAGTAATGGGTCACGTGCGGCAAATCCTCACCGGGCACCTCCATGAGCGCGGGCAAGTCATAGAAACCGGTGGAGACAATGACTTTGCGGGCACGGTAGGTTTCCTTAATGGTTTTTACCTCAAACTGCTCTCCGGACTTCTGCACCGACAATACTTCCTCAAACAGCCGCAGGTTCAGGTGAAACTTGAGCGTGACGCGGCGGTAGTACTCCAGTGCCTCGTTGCGGCGCGGCTTGGGGTTGTCAGAGATAAAAGGCACGCCCCCAATCTCCAGCTTCTCTGAGGTGGAGAAAAACGACATGGTCACCGGGTAGTTGTAGAGCGAGTTGACCAGGGTGCCTTTGTCAATGATCACGTAAGAGAGGCCGGCTTTCTGGGCCTCAATACCGCAGGTCAGGCCAATGGGGCCAGCCCCGATGATGACAATATCAAATTCTGAAGAGGTACGCATGCCGTAAAGGTAATTCAATGATTGAAGGAGAGGGTGAGAGAACGAATGAATTTAGAGGAACAGATGTAGGTGATTCAAACAAATAAAAATAATACGCAGAAAATGATTTTAGGCTTAATCTGGGAACCCTGCTGGTCAATGCCTTGAAGGATAGCTGCTCCTTTTGACCCAAATCCTCACTTGTGTCTATTACGTTAAGGCTTTGGGTTGCACCTGACGTTTTTACGCTGTTTCCGTAAAAGTAGCCCAAATAAAGAGACGGCTGCTGAGTTGAAGGGCTGCCAACCTGATTTAAGGGGAAGTCCTTCTGCTTCTCTGGAAGTTAGTACCTTCAAACTTTGATTCGTCTTCACGCAGCCGCACCATCACGCATTCACCCATTAGTAAAGAATGAACAGGAAAGTAAGGGAGCTCCAGTCTTTTTTCTACAGCCAGAACTTCTATGATGGCATCCGCACCACTGTGGCGGCGCTGTTGCCTTCCCTGCTCTTTTCGCAGTTGGGCCATTTTGAGTCGGGAATCACCATCTCCCTGGGGGCCATTAGCGTGAGTCTGGCAGATTCGCCGGGGCCGGAGCGACACAAGCGCAACGCCATGCTCCTGAGTATTGGCCTCTGCACGGTGATGGCGCTGGTCATTGGCTTCGCCCGTATGCACGTGCTCACCTTGGGCCTGGCCATTCTGGTGTCCAGCTTTCTTTGCTCTATGCTGCTGGTGTACGGGATGCGGGCCTCCTTTATTGGGCTGGGCGGCTTGCTTGTGCTGGTCATGACCATGGACCGGCCGCTCACGCCGGAGCAGGTTTTTATCTACAGCGGCCTAGTGATGGCGGGTGGCGTGTGGTACATGCTCCTGAGCCTGGTCTCTAACCGGTTTATGCCTTATCGGCCCGCACAACAGGCCCTGGGCGAATGCGTGAAGGAGGTCGCTAAGTTCCTTCGGCTGAAAGCCGCCTTTTACCATTCCCAGAACAATCTGGAGGATGATTACCGCCAGTTGATCTCGCAGCAGATCCTGGTGAGTGAAAAGATGGATGCCCTGCGCGAGCTCATGTTCAAGAGCCGCCAGCTCCTGAAAGAATCCACGGATACGGGCCGCACGCTGCTCATGGCGTTTGTAGACCTGGTGGATCTGTATGAACAGGTCACCGCCATCCATTATGATTACGGATCCATCAGGGAGAAATACGGGCATATGGGACTGCTGCCGGAGTTTGCGGGCCTCATAGAACTACTCGCCGATGAGCTGGACAACATTGCCTTTGCCGTGCAGGCTAACCTGCCGCACCGCAACACCCAGGACCTGACCTCCCGGCTGGATCAACTCAAAACCGGCATAGACGCAGTGGCCGAGAAGGAAGACCAAACCAGCCACCTGGTTCTGCGCAAGATTTTCGTGAACATCAGGTCCATTGCCCAACGGCTCACGGTAATCAGGTCTTACTTCAGCCTGGATAAAGAGGAACTTAGGAAAAGGTCCCGGGAGATAGAGTTCTCGCTCTTTATCTCGCACCAGACCATTGACCCCAAAGTGTTTCTGAACAACCTCACCTTTGGGGCATCGGTGTTCAGGTTCTCGTTCAGGGTGGCGCTGGTGGCGCTGTTCGCCTATGCCTTGACCAAGCTGTTCCCGTACGGGCAGCACAGTTACTGGGTCCTGCTCACCGTGATTTTCCTGCTAAAGCCCGCCTTCAGCCTGACCAAACAACGGAACAAAGAAAGGATCATCGGGACGGTGGCGGGAGGGGTGCTGGGGCTGCTGATCTTGTACCTGGTGCAGGATACGCGGCTGCAGTTTGCGTTTATGCTGGTGTTCATGACGGGTTTCTACAGCGTGCAGCGCATCAACTACATGCTGAGCGTGACGCTCATGACACCTTTCATGCTCATCCTGTTCAGTTTCCTGGGCGGCGGGGGTATGACCATTGTGCAGGAACGTATAGTAGATACTGTGGTGGGCTGCGCTATCGCCTTTGCGGCTACTTATTTCGTGTTTCCTAACTGGGAGTCCAAGCAGGTGGGCCGATTGCTCAATAACGTAGTGCAAGCCAACCTGCGGTACCTGCAGGTGCTGGCCGAGAGGCTGGCCGGTAAGGAGATCACCGAGGTGCAGTACAAGCTGTCCCGCAAGGAAGTATACGTCAACTCAGCGAACCTATCGGCGGCTTTCCAGCGCATGACCGATGAACCCCGCAGCAAACAGCTGCACCGCCAGGAAATCTTCCAGTTCGTGGTTCTGAACCATATTCTCTCTTCCTACATAGCCACCATTTTTTCGTCCAGAAGAAACCGGGTACCGGAAACCTATCCTACCGCTTTTTTCAAAATCCTGCGGCGGGCAGAGTTTTCCCTCTCCGAGGCGCTGCAAACCTTAGACCCCGCTGAAAAAGCCTGTGAGAGCACCGTGCACCTGCCCGAGCCCGAAGTGCCCGAACCAGCCGGCCTTTCCTCAGACGAGCTCCTGCTAAAAGAACAGCTGGAGTTCATCAAGAAGGTCTCCACCGATATCGCCAAGATCTCTGCCGTGCTGCAAGGCGAGCAAGTGAGCAAGACTTAAGTAACTACTTTCCTGCAGGTAGAGCAGCAGGTTTTACTGGTTTTCCTGTTTAGCGCCTGTTTTTGAGAAATGCAGGCTTAAATGGGACGATGCGCAAGGTAGGGGTACCGTTCACCAGAGGCTTTCCTTTCGGTTTGCAGGAAAACAGGTTGTCAAATCAGTTTGGGTATGTTTCTTGCTATGGCTTCTAAACCCTTATATTGCGGCCTTACTACCTGCTTTATTAGGGGGTGTTTACCGGTTTTATGGGTGCTGCATGGGCAAATACAAGATTTCTTTAATATTAAGCTAAGCCTTGGGAAATAGCAACTTATAACTTTTCCTATACTTTATTTAATATTTCATTTAACCTTGATTTGAATTGGACGTAAAGACGGAAATCTTAAAGCAGTAGTGGGAAAAGAACAGACAAGCGTACATGGCCATGACAAATACTTTTGGGGTAGATATTATCCCTCAAAATGAAGCAGAGAGGTTGAGGAAACTGCATGATTACCAGATTTTAGATACAGAAACAGACGGTCCTTTCAAGCACATCGCGGCGCTGGCGGCGCATATCTTCAAGGTGCCCATTGCCCTGGTATCCTTTGTGGATGCGGACCGGGTTTGGTTTAAAGGCAACGTGGGCATGGAAGACACCAATGAGGTAGATAGAGGTCAGAGCCTGTGCTCCTTATCCATCTTGCGGCAGGAAGCCACCATTTTCAAGAATGCCCTTCATGAGCCATGCCTGGCGAAGAATCCGCTGGTGGCCGGTGAATTCGGACTCAGGTTCTATGCGGCGGTGCCCATTACCACCTATGACGGCTATAACCTGGGGGCGGTATGCATTTTAGACAAAGAACCCCGTGAATTCACCATTGATGACAAAATCACGCTGGAATACATGGCTAAGCTGGTTATGGACGAACTGGACCTCTGGAAGTGCCAGCTCTATACCCAAACCATGATCTGAGTCTTCCGTTTTAGAGCTGTTTTGCAGAAATTACCCTTTAAAAGCCTGAGCAAAATCCCTGTTCAGGCTTTTTGTTTGGCCCTGTTTAGGCGTTAGAAGTGCCCTGTCTGCCAGTAACGGGGTGCCCCGTTATCATGCTGCTTTTCAAGGGATAAAGGCCCCCGTTCCTTTTGTTTTCCCAGCTTTATCTTTATATTTTTGTATTGGTAACTGCCCAACCTTCCTTTCAGGCTGGGCGTTACTTTAATAGAGGTAAATAATTGATAGTCATGGAAAATGCTCTGGCAGTGGCCAACTTCTTTATCAAGAAGTCTTTTGACACCGGCGAACCCGTGACCAATATGAAGCTGGTGAAACTGGTGTACATCGCCCATGGGTGGTACCTGGGCCTATCGGGGCAACCGCTGCTGACTGAACCTGTGGAGGCCTGGAAATACGGCCCGGTGGTTCCTTCCATTTATTACAGTTTCAAAGACTACGGGGGCGAAACCATAAAGCAGATGGTGACGGCGGGCAACGCCAACGAGTCTGCCCTGGTGACCCTCTCTGACCCCGACCTGGTGCCGTTCCTGGAGAAAATCTGGGAAGTGTACGGACAGTTCTCGGGCGTTGACCTTTCAGCCATGACCCACCAGGACAACACGCCCTGGAAACAGGTCTGGGACACGCAAGGAAAGCACAGTAACAATGTCATCATCCCCAACGATCTCATAAAGGAATATTATCAGAAGCTAGTGAATGCCCCCCATGCAGCCCAATCAGCCTAGTCCGTCTTCCAACCTTGATCTTGCCGCCATCAGGGCATCACCGCCGCCGCCGGCAGCATTAAGGAAGGCTAAGGAAGAGGATGAATGGTTTGCCAGCGACCGGCGCAAAAGGGAGCACCAACGGGAGCAAGGGGCCAAAACCATCATCCACTGGGCCATTCAGGGGAACATCATCATAGCGGGTATTGTCATTGCCATCTGTATTGGGGTGCGGGGTTTCCACCTCATTGCCGCCGAGGAGTGGAAGTGGCTGACCAAGGAACAGGTTGAAGTCTTGGATAACCTGGCCAAGTACGCCGGCTCGGGGGCCATTGGCAGCTTACTCACCAGGTACCTGACCAAAAACGTAGACACCGGGCCACCACCAAGGTAATGGAGTAGACCTGATGAGGATATAACTAAAAGGAGAGCTCATGGCTCTTTTTTTTCTTTTCATGTGCTTTCCCTGCTTTGGGGCTCTTTTGGTAAAAAAGGGTTTGAAACGGTTTACCCCAGCAGTTCGCCCACGTGCTTCCGGATGTTGGCGCAGATCTGGTCTAACGGCAAATCATTGTCATCAGAGCCGAAGGGGTTCTCAATTTCCTCGGCTATCAATTCCAGGCTAGCCATGGCGTACAAGACCAGCATCACCATAGGGATTACGTAATAGCCCATACTGAACGCCCACCCAAACGGCAGTGTCATGACATAGAAGAAGATGAATTTCTTGATGAAGACGCTGTAGGTGAAGGGGATAGGTGTGTTCTTGATGCGCTCACTGGCGCCGGTTACATCGGTCAGGTTCCTGATCTCCTGGTCCAGAATCATCAACTGCCCCGCAGAAAGGGTACCGGTTTGGTGCAGTTCGTTTACTTTTGAAAAGATAGCGCTGGCTATTTGGTTTGGGAGGTGTTTTTCCGTTTTCAGGTCCAAAACAGAATCCAGCTCCTGATAGTCTTCGTTCTCGCGCAGATGGTTCTTCAGGGCGAAGGCAAAGTTGGGAATCATCTGGCGGAAAAAGAGTTTGTCTTCCGGCTCCTGGAGGCAGGCTTGCAGTTTCAGGGCCAGATTGCGGGAGCAGTTGGTAAGGCTGCCCCACACTTTGCGGCCTTCCCACCAGCGGTCATACGCCGTATTGGTCCTGAACACCAACAAAAGGGAAATCACAAATCCCAGTACGCTGTGCATCAGCCCCAAATTTTTGAGGTGGTTTGCCGCTTCTTCCTGCAGATAGTTTAGCTCCAGGTACGCTACCAATCCAGAATAAACCCCAACCGCAAATAAAAGCGGGAGCAACTGCCGGAAGGTGTCTGATCTGGAGAAGCGGAAAATGAAGACAAACCAGTCTTTGGGATTGTAATTGATCATAGAAGAGGTACGCTGCAGCGGTTAAAAAGGGCCAGTGCTAGTGTAGAGGTGCCTCAAATATAAAGGATTTAGTTTGGCTTCCTGTTTTCTGTTGATGGCTGCAGGGGTTTGCCGAGGATAAGCTTACTGGCACCGTTTTGGCTCCGTTTTCCTGAAAACTGCCTTAAAATAACCCTACCTGTTGACTCATATACCAAAAATCGGTTGATCCTACTTTTCGGGTAGGACCAAACGATTTTAAGAATAGACTGGGTTGATTAAAAGCCTAAGCCCAGGGCAAAACTTACCGGAGTCTGCGAAAGGGTAGACACCAGGGTAGCACTACCGGTACTCAGGTTGATGCGGTAAATGCCGGATTGTGCGCCGGTTTGCAAAAGAGCCAACGCGGTGCCGCTTACGCCTCCAATGTCAAACCCGTTGTTAGGGCCGGTGGCTAGTCCCAGGCTGCCAATGAACACCTGGGTTCCGGCGTTAGGTGGGTTCTGCAGGTAAAGACCATCTGTATTGTAATCAATGTTATACAGCGCGGTGGTGGTAGCCCCGGCGAAGTTATTGGTATAAGCGCTGGCGTCTACCGCTGGGCTACCCGGATTGAGCATCACGTCTGCCATGGCTACCGTGCCGGTGTTGGGGTTCAGGCGCAGGTTCTGGCCGGTATTGCTCACTACCCGTATTCTGTCTACTGTAGGGTTAAAATCAAACCCGAAATACTCCCCGGACAAGGTAGGGGTGAACGGCGTACCTACGGGGCTGGCGGCACCCGACGCCAGGTTCACGGTATACAGTTGGCTGGTGCTGCCCAGCGCGTAAAGCTGTGAAGTGGCCGGGCGCATGTCTATGCCCAACACTCGTTCACCGGGTTTAAGGTCGGTAATGGCTTTGGAGATCACCATGGAGGCACTGTACGGATTGAAGATGAGCAGATTGTTGCTGGCATCTACCCCGTAGGCCACTGGGTTAGTAGGAATGGCAATGCCCAGAAGGGTACGGTCTGTTTTGCCCAGGTTCATGGCTTTGCCGGTAGCCAGGTCAATGCTATAGAAGCGGTATTTGTTTCCGTTGGAAGCTTCTTTCTGGTTCTCGCTTCCGCCGCCCCGCCCGAACAGCACCGCAAGGGCCAGCGAATTATCCGGGGCGATGTCAAAGCCTCCTTCGCCCACCGCCTGTACATTCAGGCGACCAACTTCCACCAGCGTACCGGCGTTAGGCGGATTCTGGATATACAGCTTATCGCTTTTTACATCTATGTCATAGAGGGTAGTAGAAGTAGCGCCTGCCATGCTGTTGGTATAGGCCACCGCCACCACATCTGGGTCGCCGGGGTTCAGGGCTCCGTCTGTGGCTGCTACCGCTCCCGTTTCTGGGTTCAGTCTGAGGTTTTGGTTTTTATCCGTCACCAGCCGGATGCGGTCTACCGTTGGGTTAAAGTCGAACCCTACCTGCGGACCATCTATGGCCGGCGAGAAAGGCATGGTGCCCACCTGGGTGGCCATTCCGGTGTTTTGGTTGATCACGTACAGGTAACTCTGGTTGCTCACCCCGTAGAGTTGCCCGGTAGCCGGCCTGAAGTCGATGGCCAGGAGTTTTTCACCACTTCTCAGGCCCGTGATATTCACCTCTCCTGCTTCCTGCACCTTGCCACCGGTGGTGTACTTCACCAGTTGATTATTGTCTGTGAGGGCGTAAAAGGTTACATCACTTTGCACCACCGCTTCTAAGCCAGATGTAGCGTTTAGATGGTCTTTAGATTCCAGTACGTCTTCTGAACAGGATGTTAGAAGACTAGAAAAGCAGAACAGGCCCGAAACCCATACGTGAAAGCGATAATTCTTTTTCATATTTCATAGGTTTAAGTGATTGAATGACAGAACCTACGACCTGTAATTGCCACCGGATTTTACAAGGGCCACGAAAATTCTGTTATAATTTTCCTTCGCTTAGAGGGAGAAGAAAAGGATCAGGGCTGAACAAAGGTTCTTCTTGTCTGACGCGTAATAGAAGAGTGGCCGGGACAAGTAAATCAATGAGGGAAACTGCTTGGATTAAACAAGCTTTCTTCGCTGTTATCAGCGAATCACAGGAGTTACCAAGTATCAGAACTGAATAGCAAATTGGCGCCTTCCTGCAAGTGCAGTTCGGTGTTTGACTGGAAGTGATTAGGGACGTTGATCCGGTCCGTGCCCGCATGAACCCTAGCCTTTGCTCTTATTCACCTGCTGCGTGGCGTTTGTTTAACGCTGGTTTCCAGTTGATGCAGTTGGTGTATGCGCTTTTAAATTGATTGATACAATCCTTTGCTGGGAATGACCGGTGCCTTTATGCGCTACAGAATGGCTACTTTGGGGCAGTAGCAGTTCTGAAGTCTGCCAGAATCCCTGATTCCACCAGTAGACCTAATACCGGAACCCAACTGCGGGTTTTAAAGAAGAAGGTTGGTTTTCGTTGCTGATGAGAGGCGTAGGGCTGTCGCTTCATGGGCGTTTCAGACACGTACGGGTGAGAGAGTTAGGTGTAAGAAAATGGCCTTACTTTTCAAAGTAGAGCCAGCCTTGCTTTTGGGGTGTTTTTCAGAAAACATCCCCAAAGCAAGGCTGGCCAAGCATAAACAAAGTGAAAATACTAAACTTATAGGCTCCCTTCAGAAAGTCTGTTGTTAGGGAAGGAAGATAATCTAAGCAGTTTTCTTCTCAAGATAGGCAGGCAGGAGCTGACCAATGATCTCATTCCAACCCGCCTCAAAGTTGGTACGGGCAAAATCTGGGTTACTGGAGGGGAAGGTTTCCAGCCCGGTATGGGTGAGCCTTACTTTGGTTTTGTCACCCTGGGGAAACAGTTCAAAGGTTACCAGGGTGTTGCCGGGATAGCCATCGTAGTGCCAGCTATAGCCGATTTTGCGGCCTTGCTCCACTTCCGTTATCTGGCACAGGTGCAGATAGCTTCTGTCTTCGGGGCCACCGGAGAACTGGAACTCAAAACCAACCTCTGGTCTGAACTCTGCCAGGTCAAAGTACCATTCTTTCATCTGCTCCTTGTGGGTAAGGGCTTGCCAGACGGTTTCTGAAGGGGCATTTACGGTACTTTCTACTAAGATCGGGGTGCTTTCCATTTTTACAGAGTTGGTTTCAGAGGTGTTTTGGTTAAATCGGCCTTGAAACTAAGAAAGGAATCTGTAAAACTCAGCACCTATTTTGGATTGGAGGGAAATACAGCAAGGAATGCTTTGCCGCAAAGCTGGTGCTAAAAGATACAGGGTGACAGAAGGGAAGAGGATTTTCCAGCAAAAAAGTCCGGGCAGCCTCTGCTTAGGGAGACTGCCCGGACCTATTATCTGGCAAAGTATAGTTAGTCTGGTCTAACTATCCGGTGGCTTACCTAATTGTGAGTTATGCTTCCTGCTTTTCGCCTAAAGAAAACCAGTTGCCTGAGTCATCAGAGAACAGGGCCTCGTAGCCGTAGAATTCTTTGGTGGGCGGCTTCTTGAAGACCACGCCTTTGGCTTTCATTTCCTCGTAAGTGGCGTTCAGGTCGTTGCATTCAAAAATCCCGAAGCCAAAGGTGCCATTCTTTACCAACTCTCTCATTTGATTCGCAGCCTCGCCTTTGAACATCATTCCTTCTTCAATAGACATCAAAGAAATCTGCAGATCGGGTTGTTCTGGGGGGCAGACGGTCAGCCACCTCATCCCTGGCTCCATGGAGGCATCTGTATGTACTTTAAAGCCGAGTTTGTTCACATAAAAGTCATAAGCACTGTCCTGGTTCAGAACAAATACGCTCACGTGGTTCATTTTTGTAATCATTGCTTTCCTGGTTTCTGTTTTACAATGACACAAAAGTCTGAAGTTTATCTTTACCGGACCTCTTCAAAATTGCTTTTCTCGGCCCAGCCTTTCTGCGAGGCAAAACAACCCGGAATAAACCTAAGCGGCTGCGCCTTGATTTGGTCTTGCCTTAAACAGTACAGTTGCTGGTATTCTGAGGGTGTTTTCCCTACTGTTTTTTTGAAAAGGCCGGTAAAAGAGGTGATGCTGTCAAAACCCACTTTAAAGCAGGTATCGGTTACGGTGCAGTTGCTCTGCAGGAAATGCTTGGCCTTTTCAATCCTTACCTGGGTGAGATAATGGTGCGGCGTTTTGCCGTAGATGGATTTGAAGAGCCTGATGAAATGGAACTTTGAGAAGGAGGCCTCATCAGAGATATTCTCCAGGTCCAGGTTCTGGTGGTAATTTGAGTCAATAAAGAGTTTTGCCTTTACAATGCGGCTGTAAAGGTAAAACTTGGGGTAGGTCTGGGCGGCTGAAGTCAAGGAAAGTAAGCGTCTATTTGGTTAATGGCCCTGGGTTAAGTTGATTCCTGGCGGGTACAGAGCACTTACTTTTCAGGCATCAGTTACAGGAAGAGCGTAAATCTACCTAAAATTGGGTGGTAAAACATTGAAATCCAATGAAGGGCGGTCTACAATTCTTTGGCGTAGTCAACCATTCCTTGAAAATCGACCACAATGGCTGTTTCATCGCCCACGGTCCAGGCATCATGGCCAGGAGGTAAAAGAGATACATCGCCTGGTTTGCAATCGAATTCTGTTCCGTCATCCATCACCACATGCAAGATTCCTGCTACGTGGTATTGAAAGTGAGCAGCCTCGCAACTATGGGTTTTAGCGATGGGTTGCACGGAGGTGGACCAGCGCCAGCCAGGTTCCAAAAAAGCCCGGCCCACGGTGGCCCCGCCAACTTTCACCAGTTCAAGCCTTCCATTAGGGAACCAGCGGACCTCATCGGCCTCGCCGAAGTTTTTCCATTCCGCTTTTTTCGATTCGGTGATTACTTTTTCCATGACATTGGTAACTTTTGTACACTGCAAATGAAAGAAGTAAGCCTGACCCGGAATTGTAAATAAGTGGGCAATGCATGTATAAATTCACCCTTTCCTGCGCAGCGCTAATGGGGAATAGCCGGTCCTTTTTTTTATGAAGTGCGTGAAATGGGGTTGGTCGTCAAAATTGAGGTAATAGGCGATCTCTGACACCGACTTGTCTGTGGAAACCAGTTGGACCTTGGCCTCCAGCAGCAGCAAGTCATGGATGATCTGCAAAGGAGAACGCCCGAAGGTCTGGCTCACCACCTCTGACAGGTGCCTGGGGGAGATGTTCAGCATCTCGGCATAGTCATTTACCGTTCTGCTTTGGATAAAGTGTTTCTCCACCAGCAGTTTGAACTGGTTGGCTAAGTGCTCATGCCTGCTCAGGTTTTGCTTCAACTCCATCACGTGCTTCCGGTAGATTTCGCGCACCCTTAATAGCAGAATGAGAATAAGGTGGCAGAGCAGGAAGTTCTTCTCCGGCGAAGAGCACTCATTTTCCTCAATAATGTTTTTGAACGCGATCTGCACCAGGTCGCTCTCACTCTGATTGAGGTTCACAATATGCGGTGCGTCAAAGTGGAAAAAGGGGAATTCTTCCGGCAAGGGCCTGGAAAGGTGGGGCTGCAGGAACTCAGACTTGAAATGGATGCAGTACCCCTGGCAGTCTTTGATATGGTCACTGGCGTAAAGCATGTTTTCTGGGACAATGACCAGGTCATTGGGATTCAACTGCAGATGATCTGCGCCTAGCTTTACGTCATGCTCGCCGCTGAGCAATAGGTAAATGAGGTTGAACTGCCTCCTCAGAGCCGGAATGGAATCACAGTTCTTGTGTTTGTCTTCCAGGGTGCCTGGCATCACCATCAAATCAGCATCATGAAAGTTTGAATCATGGTTGATCAGGCGTTCAAACATTTCAAGAGTGCCTATGTTCAGAATTTCATGTTTATCATTCTCTGGAAGTGTATGTTTTTTCATGAGATTCCCCTTTTCGCAGCGTTTTAGCTCACATCAGAAACTCCTATGGTGTCAATGCACATCTAGGTCAAAAGGCTTATTTGAGTCTGGAAAAGATAGGTTACTCTCCGCCAGAAGGGAGGATTGCCTTTTCATTAACAGGTAGTCCGTTTAAATCTTCTTTACTACGATCTCACCTTTATATGAACGTAAAAATGATAACCCCGATAGAGTAATAAATTCCAATTGACTCCCAGGCCTGAGATCTCTTAGGCATCCATTTCTTTGCCAGTTCCGAGGTGATAAACCTTGAATTCAAATGAAGACTATTCCATCTACGAGATAGCATTGGTTTCAATAAAAAAAGGATAGAACCGGGCCAAGCCAGTTCTATCCTTTTGAGGATAAAAGTCAAATTCAGTTTGCTATTTCTTCAGTTCCAGCACCCACATCTGCATGGCCGGAATAGTAGGGGAAGAAGACAAGCTCAGGGATTTAGCTTCCAGGATGTCCTGGGCCTGAGAGAAACCCTGGGTGCGCTCAGCGTAGTGGCCGAAGTTGAGGGTACGGGGCTTGGTGTCTGTGTTCATCACGCACATGATGGTTTGGTCTGCATCATAGCGGAAGTAAACGTACAAGCCCTGGTTGGGCACATAATGCATCAGCTTGCCGGTTTTCAGCGCCGAGGACGTTTTCCGGAACTGCCCCAGTTTTTTGACCAGGTCCTGCACGGCTTTTTCATCGGTGGTCAGGCCCTGGCCCGTGAAGGCGTTCTTTTTGTCTGATGGCCAACCGCCCGGGAAATCAGACCTTACCAGCCCGTCAGGATTGGTGAAGCCTTTCAGCAGCACCTCTGACCCATAGTACATCTGCGGTACGCCGCGGCAGGTGAGCAGCCATTTATAGCCCATTTTTTGTTTTTCCACGTTCTCGCCCACCACCGAGAAAAAGCGTGGCTCGTCGTGGTTGTCCAGCAGCAGCACGTTGCGGGTGGCGTCCTGGTTCAGGAAATCGTTGGTGAGCGTGTTGTACATTTTATTGACGCCGTCGGTCCACCCGAAGGGCTGCGTCAAAGCCGGAATAATTCCATGGTAGAGCAGCTGAAAATCCACGGAGCCGGGCAGGTTGCTCTTGTAGGGCAGATTCATTACGTTCTGGTTGAAATAAGCCTGGTTGGGCGTCCCGAATACCCGGGTTTCCCCGAACAGCGTAAGCTTAGGGTATTCCTCCATCAACGCCTGGTTGCAACGGTTCGCAAATTCCAGGTCGCTGTAAGTGTAGGTGTCAATCCGGATGCCGTCAATGCCGAACTCCTGCACGTACCACACCAGGTTCTGGATGATGTAGTTGGCCATGAATGGATTGTGGTGGTTGATGTCAGGCATGCCGTCATCGAACCAGCCGTCGCTCATCTTCTTGCGGTCTGAGGGCGCGGCATAAGGGTCAAAGAGGGTTTGCTCTTTATAGGTGGTCTGGGTATAGGTGGGCCAGCGGTGCATCCAATCAGAGGCGGGTGGGTCCATTTCCAGGAAATGCTGCAGCCCCACGTGGTTGTACACCGCGTCCATGACCAGTTTCATGCCTCTTTGGTGCAGGCTCTCGCTCAGCTTTTTGTAGGCCTCTTCGCCGCCCAGCCGCGGATCAATGCGGTAATGGTCAGTGATGGCGTAGCCGTGCTCCGTACGGTTGGGGCGGTCATTGATTTGAACCGGCAGCAGCCACAAGGCGGTTACGCCCAATTCCTGAAAGTAATCCAGGTGGTTGGTGATGCCCTGAAAATCACCTCCGTGGCGCAGGTACATGGAGTCACGGTTCAGGGATTGGTCGCGCAGGCCGGGAATTCGGTCATTGGCCGGGTTTCCATTGCTGAAACGATCCGTGATGAGCAGGTTAATGAAGTCGCTGGAGGTGACGCCTTGGGCGTAGGTCGTTCCTTTGCCTTCGCGCTGTTGCCGCAGCGGCCATTTCAAGGTCTGGGTTTTGCCTTTCCCTTTCAGCGTAATGGGCACCTGACCGGGCGGGGCACTGGGGGAAATTTCTACGTTTACCGCCAGGTAGTGCGGGTTTTCAAACCGATGGGTTTTGACCACCGTCACGCCGGGGTACTGAATGCTTACGTTCTGCTGCCCAATGTTCTGGCTGAGGTTGCGCAGAAGCAGCTGGAGTTTGTTCATCTTCATGCCCACCCACCAGTTGGTTGGGTAGACCGCCGTAGACTGCGCCCGCAACGTAGTGGTGGCCAGCACCAGGAAGAAGAGCAAAAGGAAGGGTAGTTTTTTCATAAGCAAGCTAGGGTGTGAAAGGTTTTAGAGGTTATTTCATGAAAATAGCCGCAGAACCCTCGCCCTGAAAATTCCTTATGCAAACAGCCTGTTTTGCAGGACAGACAACCAACCGCTTCCAGAAATCTCCTTTGTTGAGGCTTAAGGGGCATTTACTTCTTTCCAGAAACTATTACCTTTCAGGCTGCTGTATGGAAATAAAAAAGCTGTTCAACCCCACAGGCTCTTTGACTGGCCGCGCCTCGGTGATGTACTGGGTCGCGTATGTGCTGCTTTTTGGGTTGGTACAGGGCCTTCCGTCTGGGCGGGTGGGTATCTCTTTGATCAATGAACTCATCAGCCTGTTGCCCAAGGTGCTGTTTGTGGAACTGATCACCGGCCCCCTCATGGATCGGCTGTTTTTCGGAAACCGGCGAGGCGCTTTCCTGGTGGGGTACGTCTCCTTGCTGCTGCTTTTTGCCGGAGTGCTGCGCATCATAGACAACTACCTGATTCTGCCTTATTTCCTCACTGATTATGCCCGCGAGCCGCTCCTCAGCATTCCCCCCTTTTTATATAATGTGCTCAAGCTGCAGTTTGTGGTGACCTTGCCTTTTTGCCTGAAGCTTTTTCACCAGTGGGCCGCCGCCACGGGCAAAGTGCAGGAGATACAGACCGAAAAGGTACAAGCGGAATTGGATTACCTCCGGGGGCAGTTTCATCCGCATTTTCTTTTCAATGTGCTCAACGGGCTGTATGCAAAGATTCTGGAGAAGTCTGACCAATCCGCCGAAATCGTTTTAAAAATCTCTGAACTGCTCCGGTTTTCGGTGTACCAGGTGCCGCACCAGCGCCTCCGGTTAACGGACGAAATCACCTACCTTCGCAACTATATCTTTCTCCAGAAACTTCGGTTTGAAGATAGGCTGGACATCTGTTTTTCCGTATCGGGGGAGGTGGAGGGCAAATACCTGGAGCCGTTTCTGATCCAGCCCTTTCTGGAGAACAGCTTTAAATACTGCCTGGACAATGACCTGGGCACCGGCTGGATCAAACTGAACCTCGCTGTGGAACACGATAAGCTGAATGTGGTCCTGGAAAACAGTTTGCCCTCCCCATCTGATTCTGGATCAGTTCTGGTGGGGCAGGAGGGGAGCAGCCGTTTTGGATTGCGCCATGTCAAAAAGCGGTTGGAAATGCTTTATCCCCATGACCATGAATTACTGGCGCAGAAAAAAGAGGAAAGTTTCTCCATTCATCTAACGGTACGGTTGCATGGACCCCAATAAGATTGCCTCCTGCCTGATCATTGAAGATGAGGCGCCTGCCGCCACCATTCTAAGGCTGCACATAGACCACACCCCCTCGTTGCAGTTGGCGGGCGTTTGTACCAGTATCCGGCAGGCCCAGCCCTTTCTGCAAGCAGGCAACTTGGATCTGGTGTTTCTGGACATAAACCTGCCGGGGCTGTCGGGCATTGATTTTGCCAAAACGCAGCAAAACCTGCCCGCCCTCATCTTCACGACCGCCTACTCTGAGTACGCCGTGGAGGGGTTCAACGTGCAGGCCGTAGATTTCCTGCTGAAACCCATTTCCTTTGAGCGTTTTTCCCAAGCCGTGCAGCGGTTTTGGGCCCTTTCCGTCCCCTCTGCTTTGCCCTCTGAACGCACTTCCTCGGAGTCGGCCCGCCCCTTTGTTCTCATAAAGTGCGATCGGCAGATGATGAAGATTTTCACCGAAGAGATTCTGTACCTGGAGGCCCAGCGAAACTACCTGCTCATCTGCACCAAAACCGAAGTGTTTAAAACCTACCAATCTATCTCAGAAATGGAGGAGAAGTTGCCGGAACCTGGCTTTCTGCGGATTCACCGATCATTTATCATTTCCCTGGCTAACCTTAACGGTTTTTCCCACAAATACGTGTGGTTGCATCACCTCCAACTTCCCATCGGGCGGATGTATCAAAGAAGAGTATTGGCGGTTTTGGAGAAAGAAACAGGCCTGGCTTCCATCAGGCAGAAATAGCTTTCTGGAGGTTACTTTAAGTATTTGGCACCAATGGCATCGCACATTCAAAAGCAAGGGATTTGACAAGGAGTACTTATTCTGATTTCACAAAATTCCTTATCCTGTTTTGGGCCTGGTTTCCTGAAACAAAGCCAAAAACAGTATAAGAAAGGACTTGTAAAAAGTTCTTGCAAAATGGGGAAGTAGATAGGATAAGTAGAAGCTACAGGACAAAAGGCTTTCCGAGGAAAATTGAAAGAGCATGCCGTTTTCGGGCTGTTTTTTGAAAAGTAGACTCAAATCGCAGGCCTACTTTTACCTGAGTCTGTCCGCCTTCTTCCGCATGGTCTCCTGCATCGGCACATTCCTTTCATTCCAGATCAAGGGAAAAGCTTTTATGCCTTCAGGTAAGGTGACCTGAGTTTATTTGCCGAACTGGCCAAAATGCCATAGAACCCCGGATGGGTCAATCAAGAATAGTTCTCTTCCCCAGTCAAATTGCTTTATCTCCGTCAGTTTTACGCCCTGGTATTTACTGGGTAAGTCTTTGCTGAGTAGTTCTGCTTCGCATTTTTCTATGTCATCTACTTCCATAAACACCATGGAGTTATCTATCCAGTCGGCTACATAATAGTCCTGCAAATAAAAACCTAAGTGCTCATTCACCTTAAACAAGCTCATCTTATCACTGAGAATAACTTCTTCAAAGTCAAGCGACCGGTAGAACGACCTTGATGTTTCGTAATCTTTTGCCCCAATAAAGGTGCGGATGTTTTTAGGTGTAAAGTCCATTAAGGGTGGTATTGATGTAACATTCTGTTGGCCGTTCTATTGCTTTTCTACAGAAATCTAATGATACTGCTTTTTATCTCCTGGCGCCCTTGCTGATATCTTTCAGGCGTAGCTACCGGTCAATTCGTCTTCCAGGAGAACTACCGGACAATAATAAGCGAAGTCTGAATCTAGAGCAATTCACAGATCTGCCGCTAGGAGATATAGGTAAAATAAAAAGGCCAAAGCTCAGTTGTTTAGCCCGCAATGCGCTTAAACAATGTTGTGCTTAGTATTTGATTTCTACATCTAGTTGTCTTCCTTCTTCAAAGGCCTTTTTGTCCATTCCCGCACCAACGGCACTACCAATGGCCAGTCCTATGGGAAGTCCTAAGCCCAGAAAAGCCATGTTCCCAAGCGTCAATCCAAAAACAACCCCAATTGGGAGCCCAATGGCAGACATACCCCCTGCGAGCCCCATGTTGCGGTAATGTGCTTTGGGCACCAACTTGAGTTCCTTTTCAACTAATTTGAGAATACTTGTTTGCCTTTTTTTGACCTCTTTTGTCAAAATAGATCCAGAAACAGAAATTGAGTTTATTTCCCCTATCTCCTTATTGATGGAAGACAGAACTTCATCGGGTAAATTCCTTTTTGATAATTCACTTAGAAGTTTCTCAAACTGAAGGTACGCTTTGCTTTCTCTGGTATTTTCCCCAAGGTCTGGCCTCTGGTTTAATTTGTTGATTTCCATGGAGTTTGTTTTTTAATTATAGCGATCTTGTGCGTGAGACGTGAGAGGCCGTCGTCGTGGCATGGTGTATTATTAGCAGTTCGTTGTTTACTGTTGTTTCGGTTTGTAATAGAGGAGGATTGCGCCTGAATCAAAGGTTTTGGTTTTTAAAAGGTTAAAAGTTGTCCTGTTTTTTATTTTATCAAACAACGGCAGACCTTTTCCTTCTATCATTGGGTGAATACAAAGCTGGAACTCATCAATTAGATTAAGGTTCATAAGCTGAATAATTAAACTCCGGCTGCCAACTAAAATATCTTTGCCTGATTCAGATTGTTGTTTGAGTTCTAAAACCTCCTTTTCAATTTCTTTTGTTGCAAGTTTCGCACTGTCCCATTCGGTATTCTTCAAGGTCTGCGAAAAAACGATTTTTGGTACTCTGTCTATTGCTAAAGCGAAGTCGTCCATTGATTTCTGACCTGAAGGATTTTTTAACAGCGTTTGCCAGAATTGCATAAGCTGGTAAGTTGTCCGTCCATATAATATAACTTCCGCATTGTCCAGAAGCTCGGCATAATGTTGATGTAAATCTTCATCGGGGATACCCGCTGTATGGTCGCAAACCCCGTCAAGCGTCATGTTTATTGCGGCAATTACTTTTCTCATGTATTAAAGTATATCGTTCATTGCAATCCCTGCTGCGAATCAAGGGTTCTGTATATATTATATTTGGTGGTGGTATTCTTATTTTATTCAATTATTTCTCCATTCTTCCAAACAGAAGTACAATTCAGAATTATTGTCCATGAAGTAAAAGGAGATCGGCATAATTTGAGTTTTGGTCCTTATCCCCAAAGAAGTAATATTTCTTATTTCTTCATTTTTAACCTTTGTTACTGTTCCTAAAACATTTGTAAAAACTAATGCATCTTCATGAAAATCAATGGTGCTAAATTTGTTTTTTGTAAAAAGGTAAATCCAAGAAAGCAGAATAAGGCCTACAGCAATAAAGAAAATCACTGTATACAAGGCAATTTTTCCATTCTGATAGCTATCCAAGGCTCCCTTGATCAACCAAAATGACACTCCTATGGTCAGTGGATAATACAGGTATGTTCCTATGGAGTATTTTGGAATAAAGCTTTTCATTTTTGTTCTATCAATACCATATAAAGTTTATTGTAAGGGGGCGAGGCCGTCGAACGAGCTGACGTTTACAACTTGTTGGTGGAAAATTTTTTTTATTTATTTTTTACCAAATGCTATCATATTCTTCAAAAATGCTGCTTGGTTTAAAATCCTTATTAGTCCCGAAGTAGATTTCATGTTCATGAAAGAACAGCAATGCCCAATTTAGGCTATCGTCAATTACAGTTAGGTCGTCTGAAATCGGGTAATAGAAGCTGTCAAAATATTTTATTAGAAGTTTCCAAGGTACTATCATCGCTTCTGATGGTTGCCAGGAAAGAAAATCCTCTTTTCCGAATGGAATACCACGTTAGAAAAGCCATCTTTTTACTTCTTTCTGGTTACCTTCTCTAACTTCAGCTTTGTCAAGATTCCTAAAGAGACCTTTTTTAAACGGTGCGTCTTCATGAAGCTTATTGCCCTGAATGAACTTCCAAAGAAATTCAGAAGCATCCTCATTCAACGGCTTCAGCTGTTCCAGATGCAAATCGGGCATCTTATCGAAATTTTCTTCCATGAACCGCCAGCTCATAGTGAACTGCTCCAAAGGAATTGTGAAATCTCTGATATTGTCAAAGCCGACTTTCATTTAAGTATTCATTTTCATGCTTGCCATCAACGGCCTCGTGCAAACAGCGTGCGAGGCCGTAGGCCGAAGCATGGTGTTTGCACAATGTTAGCGGTAGGTTTTCTTTCTTTTTTAACTTTCTATTGAGATGCCGTCAAAGGTTCTATCAAGTTTTCTGCACACGACCACGAGGTCATCTGTAAGTTCTTCGCTAATCGTGTAGTCGGAAACAATTCCCGCATTCTCAACTTCTGGGTAAAATCCGATTCTCTTTAGTTTTACAACTTCCAGAACCTGTTCCTTCTTTGATTTAGATGATTCGGCTTCTGCTAAAATCTCTTCCAAATCATCATCCAGTTGTTCCAGGATTTCGTCAACGTAGAACTCAACATTCCCGCCTTCTTGAAAGTCTTTGTTTATTTCTTTTCTGTTCTCTAGGTTTAAACTTTCAATGTCGGATAGTTGCTTATTGATTAGGTCAAGCTTTTCTACCCCGATGCTGGTATTTTCAAAGTTCAAATCAATCTGAATTGTTCTTCCTTCAAATTCAATGTCAATTTCATAGTATTCTTCTAGCTTACTGAGGTCTAATTCATCGAAGAATGGGAGCTGGTATTTCATATTTTTTTCAATTTTGAAATTTTAACTTACCGCTAACGGTCTAGTATAAACGGCGGTGGAGGCCGTCGGCCGAGGCTGTCGTTTATGCAATGTTAGACGAAGTTATTTTAATTTTCTTAGAGATAAAGGTAGCCAACAGCGAACATATATGGCCTCAATTTTCCTGTCTGGATAAATAACTGTTGCGATGGTGTATCCGCCATCATTGCAATTATCATCACCATATTGAAGCGGATTCCTTGTCAAAGGCTCTCCATCCCTAGTTTTTTCCACAATCTCAACAAGTTCGCTAGGCTCCTGTCGCAAATCCCTTGAGAGACCGTGAAAGGGATTAACCTCAACATTGTACGTTGCCCCACCCTTATGCCCCAAGATTTCCCAGGTTACGGTGTAGACAGTGTCTCTAAGCATTAGGTTCGTAACGGTACTCGGGCAATCCCAGCAAGTTGCATCGAAGTATTCGGTCATCCAGAGCGTGTCGTTAATGTTTGAAATTTCTTTAAGCTTACCTTCAATAAGCGGTAGAGACCTATTCAAACGATACTCCCTTTGTACTTTTAAGAAAGGGCTTTTTCCATTAGCACTTTTATATGGGGATTGCTCAATTGCCTTAAGTTGCGCATCATATATCTTCTGATTGATGTTAGCAATGCCTGAACAGCCATAAAACATAAACGCAATTAGTGTAGTGATGACTGTTTTCATAATTACGTCTAACTACTGTATAAACAGAACAATTCCGGTTAATTGCCCTATGTAGGGAGCCAAACTTCCGTTTATCCACCTACCGTTGATCCGATAACCGGAACTGCACTGCCGAATATACGATATAGTCTTTCCTAATAACAAAGGAAAGAACCGCCAACCTCGTTTCTGGCCTACTTTGCCTAAAACAGACCTGAAACGTATCTCTACTTCAACTTGGCGGCTTTGCGGTGCATGATCTCCAAGGCCAGTATATTCTCCATCTTGCTCTCCAGCCAGGAAATAATGCCTATTAAAAGGAAAGAACGCCGCCCGAAGGACTTTGGGGAATGACGATCAGCATTTTTTTGAGGGTAATATTAGCATCCTTTAACTGGAAAGGGGAAATGCTCCTGATATAGCTGATTCTCAAAGATGGTCACTTCCTATTGTCCGCTCCTGTTGTTTTACTATATTCAAGGGTATAACTGCGGTTTGTAGTTATACCCGCTTTTGTTAGTTCGTTCACGCAACTATTTCCTTGAATTTTATGGCTTCAGAAATCTCGCGCAGAGAGTTTATTGTAAGAGCAGGAGTGGCAGCGCTGGCACTTCCGGCTTTGTCCTTTATAGGCAGTGCCGGATCAGTTTCGGTGCCGGGTTTGAAAGTAGGGTATGCCTCTATTACCTGGGGTGGGAATGATGTACAGGCCATTAAAGATATTTCTTCTCTGGGCTTTAAAGGAATACAGTTGCGTTCTACTATTCTGAAGGAGTACGGTGAAAAACCAGATGCCCTGCTGGAACTTCTCAAAACGTATAAACTGGAACTGTGCATGTTCTCCAGCGGGAATGCCAATATCAACACGGGCAACGATAATGAGGTGATTGAACAGCATCTTAATAATGCCAGATTCATCAAGAAACTAGGAGGCCAGTTGCTGCAGGTTACCAATTCCTCACGTCCCAAAGAAGGTGCTCCCAGCACGGCCGACCTGAAAAGCTATGGCCGCCTATTAAACGAAATAGGCAAGCGTACGCTCGACCTGGGTGTACAGACAGTCTACCATAACCACATGCACCAGCTAGGGGAAACACCTGAGGAGATAGCGGTTATTATGGATAGTTGTGATGAAAAGTATGTGAACCTACTGCTGGATATCGCCCATTACCAACAGGGGGGAGGAAATCCGGAAGCGGCCATCAAACAATATAAAAGCAGGATAAAGGCCTTGCACCTGAAAGACGTGCGGCAGACCCCGGAAGCAGGACCCAAGGCGTACAAATTTGTGGAACTTGGACAGGGAGAGGTAAACCTGCCAAATGTGCTGGCGGCCCTTCAGGAAATCAAATTCAAAGGCTGGGGAATCATCGAGTTAGATGCGGTGCCTGAGAAGGACAAGACGCCGCTGGAATGTGCTAAAATCAGCCATGCGTACCTGAAGTCTAAAGGAGTAAAAGTTTAATGATTTCTGTAAAACAGGCCATAAATGAAAAACTTAAGAATAAACATATTAATAAGCGCTATGGCAATTGGAACGGTAGTAGCCTGCAATAGCCAGCAGCAGATGACAGCAAGTGCAACTTCTACTGCTGAAGGAATGACAGCACCTGAAAGCCATAACACCCTAACAGAAAAGGAAAAAAAGGCAGGCTGGAAGTTGCTCTTTGACGGCAAAACAACCAAAGGCTGGCGAGGAGCCTACAAAGATGGCTTCCCGGAGCAAGGCTGGAAGATAGAAAACGGAGAACTGGTCGTCCTCAAATCGGGGGGCGGAGAATCCAGGAACGGAGGCGACATTATCACAGAGCAGCAGTACGACAACTTTGAACTGACCCTTGAGGCAAAATTAACCCCGGGCGCCAACAGCGGCGTCAAGTACTTTGTAACGGAGCGCCTGCCTAAAAGCCCGGGCTCTGCCATTGGCCTGGAGTTCCAGATTTTGGACGACGACCTGCACCCCGATGCAAAAATGGGAAAAGACGGCAACCGCACCATTGGCTCACTATATGACCTGATTACTGCCCGAAACAAAAAAGTAATGCCCATTGGCGAGTGGAACAAAGTTCGCATTGTGTCAAACAACAAACACGTGGAGCACTGGCTGAATGGGGTGAAGGTGGTGGAGTATGAGCGGGGTAGCCAGGAGTTCAGAGATTTGGTGGCTGCCAGCAAGTACCAGAAGTTTGAAGCATTTGGGGAAGCGCCCCAAGGCCACATCCTGCTACAGGACCACGGCGATGAAGTGCGTTACCGCAACATCAAACTTCTGAATCTGAATACGAAGTAAAACATAACAGAACTTCAGAATAGGGTTTCCTGACAGGAAGCTTACCCCTCTACCATATGAAACTACTTCTCAAGTTCTTATTAATTGGCTTATTTATGACCCAACTAACTCCTGCGCAGGCACAGACCACAGCTGCTACAGAGAAACCCGCCATCAGATTCAACCACCTTGCTTTGCACGTGCACGACCTGAAAAAGAGCTCTGCTTTTTACGAGCAGGTGATGCAGTTCAAAAAGATTCCGGAGCCTTTCAAAGACGGTCTGCACGACTGGTTCAGCATAGGCGACCCTTACCAGCTCCACCTGATACAAGGCGCACCAAAAGAGATTTACCAGGACATCACCCGCCATTTTTGTTTCAGCGTGCCCTCGCTTGATGCCTTCATGGAGCGCATACGAAAACACAACATCAGGTACTACAACTCAAAGGGGGAGCCCGATAAGGTAAATGTGCGGACCGACGGCGTGAAGCAGATTTACATCCAGGACCCGGACGGCTACTGGCTGGAAATAAACAACGAGTATTAATCAGCATTAGCACTAGTTGAAGGTGCTATCTCATCCTGAATAACCTGTAAAATCAAAACATAAATCAGCAATACCTATGGACAACAATGAAAACAACTCCCGCCGGGACTTTATAAAGAAAGCTGCGCTCGGAACATTAGGTTTTTCTTTAATGGGCATGGGCATGAGCGCAAGAAGTTACGGCAGAATTTTAGGTGCCAATGACCGCGTACAGGTAGGTATTGTAGGGTTTTCAAACAGGTTTAAGCACTCGTTGTACCCGGCGTTCGTGAGCCATTCCAAAGAGCTGAACTTTGAGTTTGTCTCGGTTTCAGACATCTGGAACCGTCGCCGCGATGAGGCGGAAGCCTTTATTAGGGAGAAATCAGGGGGTAAGATCAAAAAATACCGCAACAACGATGAGCTGTACGCTTCCAAGAACCTGGATGCCGTGATCATCAGTACCGCCGACTTCCAGCATGCCCTTATGGGAGTAGAGGCAGTGCGCAATGGCAAGGATGCCTATATTGAAAAGCCGCTGGCAGAAACTATGGAAGATGCCCGTGCGGTACTAAAGGCCGTAGAGGAATCCGGTAAAATTGTACAGATAGGTTCTCAGCGCCGCAGCGCGCCCAACTACATTTCTGCGAACGAATATATCAAATCTGGCAAGTTTGGTGACATTAAAATGGTAGAGATGAGCTGGAACGTGAACCAGCCGGGCCGCTGGCGTTTGCCTAAGCTGGTAAGTGAAATCCGGCAGGAAGACACCGACTGGGACCGCTTCCTGATGAACCGCCCTAAAGTGGCCTGGGACCCGCGCAAGTACCTGGAGTACCGTTTGTTCTGGCCTTACTCTTCGGGCATACCTGGCCAGTGGATGTCGCACCAGATTGATACCGTGCATTGGTTCACCGACCTGGAGCACCCACGCAGCGTGGTAGCCAATGGCGGTACTTATTTGTGGCAGGATGGCCGCGAAAACCCGGATACTTTGACGGCAGTTTTCGATTATGGGCCGCTAAACGACCCTAAAAAAGGCTTCCAAGTGGTGTATACTTCCCGGTTCACCAACAGTGCCGGCGGCGTGAGAGAGCTGTACTACTCAAACGGCGGTATGCTGAACCTGGACACAAATAGGGTTACCTCAGAAGGCGGCCTCACGCAGAGTATGGCCGATGAAATGGGCATGAAAGCTAATTTGCTGGCAGATTATACCTTGCCCACCCGCTCTGAAAAAGTATCTACCGATGCCAACACCGGCGGCGACCCCATGACCTCACTGCACATGCGTAACTGGATGGAATGTGTGCGCAGCCGCAAAACGCCCAATGCCTCTGTGCGGGCGGGCTATAACCATTCCCTTGCTACCATCATGACCCGCATAGCCCTGCAAACCGGCAAACGCGTCACCTTTGATGATGCCAAACAGGAGGTTGTGGTAAGCTAATTCAATTTTAGAAGAGGCAACATATTACCGGCTCCTAAGGCTGCAGCCGGATTAGGTTCTACAAACCTGAAGGCATATGAAATCCAAACCGATACAATATATTGTAGCACCACTGCTGGCCATGGCTTTGCTGATGGGCAGCAACTTACAGGTGGCCGCGCAGAAGAAGGCATAGCGCTTTGTACTTACGGAAAACAAGCAGGTGAAGTGGATAGACTTAGCAGTAAAGGGCAATTTTGTAACCTCGTATGTCTATCCGGATGTATTGAAAAAGCCCGTGTTGTTTCCCATTCGCACGAGGACCAAGTAAATATTAAGTACCAAAAGTTCATAGGTAAAAAGTAAAATCAAGTATCAGTATCATGTTCACTACCAGATGGTGCGGTGCCTGCTATGTGCAATTTAGCAGGCACCGCACCATCTGTATTAGGAAAGTAGCAGTACCGCATGAAAAGTTTTATTTATAGTGCCTTGTTGACCATCACCTGTGCAGGCATGTTGCAGGCTTGTCAGCCGAACAGTAATAATCAGGTTGTGCAGGAGGGAGGGGAGCAAATTGAAACAGACTCAGTTAAAATAAGGGAGATGTATGCTTCCTCGCCTGTGTTGTCGCCGGAAGAATCGCTGAAGAAGATGCAGGTAGAGGAGGGATTTATGGTAGAACTAGTGGCAGCAGAGCCCCTAATCAATTCGCCCGTAGCCATGACCTTTGATGAGAAAGGCCGCATGTGGGTAGCAGAAATGCAGAACTACATGCCCGATACAGCAGGCACCGGCGAAGAACTGCCCACGGGCAAGATTGTCATTCTGGAAGACAAGAACGGAGATGGGAAATTTGATGACCGCAAAGTATTCCTGGACTCTCTGGTGTTGCCACGGGCGCTCTGCCTGATAGAAGATGGCTTGCTGGTGGCCATGCCGCCCAACCTGTGGTATTATGAAAGAAAGCAGGACAAGTCCGGCAAAAAGACCCTGGTAGATAATAAATACACCCAGGGCGGCAATGTGGAGCATGAACCGAACGGACTGCTGCGTGCCATGGATAACTGGATCTACAGCGCCAAATTCACCAAGCGCTACCGTAAAAAAGGAGATAAGTGGCTTATTGAGAAAACGCATTTCAGGGGCCAGTGGGGCATTGCCCAGGATGATCATGGCAGGCTTTATTACAACAACAACTCCCAAAACCTGTTAGGCGATTGTTTCGCCCCGGGCATGGGAGCCACTAACGCGAACCAACAGACGGTGGCAGGCTTTGATGTGGACTTGGTAGGCAACAACAGGGTATATCCGGCCAGGGCTACCACCGGGGTAAATCGGGGCTATCAGGAGGGCATTTTAGACAAAAAACTGCGCCTGGTAAACTTCACCGCGGCCTGCGGACCAGTTATTTACCGGGGCGGGTTGTTTGGAGAAAAGTACTCCCAAAACGCTTTTGTAGCTGAGCCGGCTGCTAACCTGATCAAACGCAACATCCTAACAGAAAATGGATACCAAATGCGGGGCGCACAGGCTTACGAAGGTCGTGAGTTCCTGGCAAGCACAGATGAGCGTTTCCGGCCCGTCAACCTGTACGACGGTCCCGATGGTGGTTTGTATGTGCTGGATATGTATCGGGGTGTGATACAGCATAAATTCTACCTAACCGACTACCTGGCGAATGAGATAGCCCAAAGGAAACTGGAACAACCTATCACCTGTGGGCGCATATACAGGATTGTTCCAGCAAAAAAAGAAGCTAAACCGGTGGTGGTGCCGCATGCCCCGGTACAACTGGTAGAGCTGCTACAGCATGAAAACGGATGGGTGCGTGACAAAGCACAGCAGTTGCTGGTAGATAAAAAGTATCCGCAGGCTGTCCCTGCCTTGCGTCAGCTCCTGAAAGAGACAACGCAACCGGTAGCGGCCGCTCATGCGCTGTGGGTCCTAGAAGGAATGAATGCCTTGCGGTACGAAGACGTACTGCCCCTGCTTAAACAGGCACAATGGTCTATCAGGATGCAGGCCCTAAGTGTATTGCCTTCCGTTATGACGGCAAAGAACTACACCACGTTTGTGAAGGCACTTGGGCAACTTGTCGCACAACATGACTCGCTTGCGGCCCCGTATGTGGCCTTTCTGGCACCCAGTATCCGTCAGTTCAATAGGCCTGCTGCCGACAGACTGGTGCAGGCGGTTGTAAAGAAGTATCCTGGTAACAAATATGTGGCCGATGCCGCCATCAGCAGTATGCAGGGCAGGGAAGAGGTATTCTATCACAAAGCCATGGCTGCCAAGGATACAAGTTCTGTGCTACACGTGCGGCTGGGAGAAGTGTTGAAAGATATGCGTAAAGCAAAGCGCAGTAAAAATCCTGAACTGCTGGCAAAGGAATTTCCTGTGGGTGCCAAACTGTATACCTCCACCTGCCAGTCCTGCCACGGGGCAGATGGCAATGGCGTAAAGCGCCTGGCGCCGCCTCTGAATAACTCTAACTGGGTAACCGGCAGCAAAAGCAAGTTGATACCCATTGTCCTGTATGGCATGACCGGCCCCGTCAAAGTAAATGGAATGCTTTACCAAACCCCGGATGTTATTGGTGAGATGCCCGGCATTGGCCACAACAAGGCTTTGTCTGATAAGAATATAGCCGAACTGTTAAGCTTTATCAGGAAGTCCTGGAACAACAATGCCGGAAAAATAGAGACAGCAGATGTGGAGCAGGCTCGCAAAGTGTACAAAGGCAGGCAGAAAGCATTCACCATGGGAGAGTTGAATGCCTTATAACTAGCTTATTACCCAGTCTCTACAGCTCATGGGTAGCAGCTGGTTTATCGTAGTTTATCAATGATATTTAACGAGTTTGATGTCTAAAAATTTTTAGACATCAAACTCGTTTGCCAGTAGATTGTCAAGTTGCTTGATTTCCTCAATTAAATTTAGTTGGCTTGGTGTTAACGCTAAATCAGGAGATTTTTTTTGAAACAGCTTTTTAACTTCTCCCATTTTAAAGTAAAACGAC
This sequence comes from Rufibacter roseolus, assembly GCF_017916365.1. Classification (GTDB taxonomy): domain Bacteria; phylum Bacteroidota; class Bacteroidia; order Cytophagales; family Hymenobacteraceae; genus Nibribacter; species Nibribacter roseolus. The sequence goes on along the minus strand of NZ_JAFMSU010000003.1, from coordinate 146,599 downwards.
TGGGATTGTAGATTAAATTGCTGTACTGCCAACTCTCTTTCTATAGTAAATTTCTTTTGTTTAACTACGTTAATGATATCAAGGGCTGAATCAAAGTCTAATTCCTGTTTTTCAATTGATTTTAGAATTCCACACTCAAAGCTGGCGCACTGTTTCGGCCTTCTAGAGTAGATAGTACAACCATCGCAATATTTTTTACAAGGTTGAAGAAAGAAACCATCCCCATTGGTATTCTCAATATCTATTACATCTCTCAACAAGGGCAGCTCTTCACAACCAACCTGTACAAAACCAATCACGGTACCGTCACAACATAGTCCACAAGACAAACAGATATTGGTTGAATCACTCATTAATTAAGAATTAAAAACTTTTAAGATGTACTCTTCCAGGAAACATCTTTCATTGGTGAGAATTGGTTCGGCTAAGGTACACCTTTAAAATGGTTAGTACTTGTAAGGGCCGCAGCAGAAGATCGTTAAAGTTTGTGGTATCTGAAGAAAAGCCAAGTTCAATTAACCGCAAAATCAAAATAGTGGTATTAAGTTGATCCCTTGACGTGCTGCCATAATCTTTAGATGTAAACCGCTGTTTTTCTTTCTTCAGGATTAACTTATGGTTAATCTGTTTAAATTTTACTTTTAAAATCTAAAATAAAAGTCCACCGGGTAAAAATATCAGCCGCTTGTTTTTGCCGAAAAATGTACAGCCTGAAGCAATATGTCCTCTTAAAAGTGCCGGCTGAAAAAGTAATTCATGACTCTCTTTACCTTTAAATTCAGTAAAGGTCTTTTATCATAAATTTACTCAGCAACCGCCTTTGCGAGGGATACGTTGATAAATAACTTTACCATCGCGTTCTACATAGTCGCCCCGCACAATTGGATAGGAATACTTGGGCGCATGTGATACGGTACGGCTTTTGATAATTATTTTGTCGTTCACTTTCAGGCTAAGCAATTGCTCAAGTTGAGACTTTTCTGGCTCAAAATTGAGAATATAATCGTCACCATTAATCCTGACCATCACTCCAAAACCTAATCGTGAGCCTTGCGGAAGAGAAAGAGAGGTTATCACTCCCTCCATATTGGTATAATCTCTAAGGGATTTTCTTATTTTAGCCTCACTGGCAAACACTTTTTCCCCAGCAGGAGACGCTTCCCATTTTTTGTACATGATACCTTCAGGGGTAGCCTCCCATTTTTTCAATGCGGCCTCCCTTTCAGCAGCAGAGAGCGGCTTGGGGGTTGGTCTTTTGGAAGTTTCGTTTTTGTTTTCGCGATTGGCGAATACTAGTCCGCTTACCACCACCAGCGGTAAGATCAGCGCATACATAACCTTTTTCATAATTCGTTGTAGTTTTAATTAACATAGACCCCTCTCCTGATACATCAGATTCGTTTAAGGCTTTTCGTTTATTTTTCGAATCCTCTTGAAGTTGGTGCAATAAAAATACGTTGATTTATTTCAGCCTCAGGGACTTGGTTCGTAAATAAGAATGTAAACTTTGTAAATAATATCTTGACATCATGCCTGTTAGAAGAAATCCCTTGCCCGTCAATCGAAAGCACCTGGGCGGGTTGTTACTACTCATGTTTATTTCGATAATCTGCGTGGCTTTCAGCATGGCGGGCAATGATGACTATGACTTTGCTAGAAGGGAGGTTTTACTTCGCCGGATCGGACATGAAATACTCTTGCAGTCGGGCGACAGTGTATCACGGGTACTACCGGTAAAAAAGATCGCTGGAAATGAATACCTGATCAGTTTTGAGAATGCCTTTTCTTTTCAGCCTGAATCCTTGGTGAATACTACTCAGCGTTTGTTAGCCCAAGACCCGCTCACAAGTGATTATGTGGTTAATGTACTGAACTGTGCCAATGCTAGTGTAGCCTATGGATACGCTATATCAAAAAATAAGAAAGAAGATATTGTAGCCTGTATAGGAAGAAGGCAACCCGTAGCGTGTTACAAGATTAGCATCAAATTCAAACCGCAAGGAATAATCACAGCAAAGAATGGATATCTTCTGGGCAGCCTGACAGTTTTAGCCTTTGTTGGCTTTATTTTAATAGGATCTGCTAAGCCGCGGAAGACCTTACCTGCCAGTCAGCCTACCGGTATAATCCCTTTGGGGTCGATGTCGTTCGACGCGGAGGCTCGTAAACTTGTGATACATGGAAATTCCCTGGACTTAACCAAGACTGAAACCCGCGTACTACGCATTTTTGCGCTGTCACCTAATGAGATAATAGAGCGGAGCCGGTTACAAAAGGAAATATGGGAAGATGAGGGGGTTATAGTAGGCCGCAGTCTGGATATGTTCATTTCAAAACTTAGAAAGAAACTGGAACCTGATCCAACTATCAAAATTGCTGCTATACGCGGCAAAGGATATAAGCTTGAGATTGGCAGTTTAGAAAATCTTCCCGTTCCAAACTGAGGTTATTAGAATTAACTGGCCATTTATTATTGAGCAAGTTTACCGCAAAAAAGTACGTGCAGTTGTAGATGCTGAAGACTGCTGCCTTCGTTAAAGTAGGTCAAGCAAAAAATGTGAATTTCGCAACCGGTCCATTTTACAATGGCGTACTTCGGTAAGTATAAACAGCGTATGAGGCCGTAGGCCAATGCTGGCGTTTAGCTGTTGATGGCAAAAGTATTTATCCTTTTAAATAAGATTGTTTAATAAGATAATCTTTTAAATCCGACTTGAATAATGTAAAATCAAATTTCTTTAGTTTAGATAACCTTGTTAAACAGCTAATTTTAGATAATAATGCTTTGCAAATTATCTCAATCAATTCTGTTTGTCCAAGTTTAAATACTTCAGAATAGTCAAGCTTTACATCTATTTCGGCGCAATTAATAGTTTTGATCGTTATTCCGTCAACAGACGAACTTTTCTCCCCAGATAAATATCTAGGTTTTTTTTTCTAAAAAATTGGTCAAACTCTGGTTTAACTGTAATTAGTCCGAAATAAAGCTCGTTCAAGTCTTCTCCATAGTTCTTTTCTTCAAAAAATAACTTTAGTTCATTTGACAAATCATTAATCCAAGATGATTGATCTATTGAAAGATTTGAGTTTTGCGCTATTCCAAAGTTCATTCTAAATATCTTATAATCTTGCCAACGTCTAGTGTAAGCGGCGGGTGAGGCCGTCGGCCGAAGGCTGACGGTTACACTAGACGTTGGTGGAAGCCCTTTTTCTTTTTAGTTAGAAGAAACTTTTGTTCTTTCTTACAAATTCCAAGTTTAATGAATTCAGGTCATCTTCGTAGTCGAAGAATTGCTGGTCAAGTTCCTCCCATACCACGTTAGCCTCTTCCTCAATCTGTTCTACAATTTCTTGTCTTTCCGCTCTATCCTTTGGAACTGTCTGGTTTGGGAACTGGCCGTTTGCTTTTTTCAGGATTTCAGCTGTCTTGTCTGCCCCGATCGCATTAAGGGATTCGACAGTCTGGTGCGCAAAGTCCCCCGAGGAATTGTAATAGAATTGATTGAATCCGCCGTTGTTTATCTCCCTTTCTAAGTTTTGGTTGAAGAAGAACAACTTTTGGGGTTGGGAGAGGGCATCCATTTTTTCTCCCCAAGAGCATAATTTGCAGATATAGTCGTCCAATTTGATAATACTACTGTTCGTGTCTTCCGCTTCAAGGAGCTGTTCTAGGTTTGGCTTTGTATTCATTCAATTTAAATTTGATTTTTATTTTAAGGTTACCACGAACGGGCTAGTATAAACAGCGTGCAAGGCCGTCGGCCGTGGCATGGTGTTTATACAATGTTGGGGGTAGTAATTTTTCTTTTTTTATATGCCAGCATAGCTAAAATGACGTTAAAAAATGCTGAGACGCCAAGAGCATAATACAAGTACTTTATCCTATCCTTTGATTCTGCAAGTTCGCTACCATCTCTTTGGAGCTTTTCTAAAGTAGAGGTTTCAATCATTGCGAATGCTTCACCCTTCGGCTGCTTGATGTCCCTTTCTTTAGAAATTTCCCTTAACTCTTTTATAGCTGGAAGTTGTGCGAAGTTGTTGGGAAGGTTCTTGGTGTTGGTGCAAGAATTAGTAAAAGCAAGTCCCGAGGGCATTTGATGTCCGTAAATCACATATGTTTTACCAACCTCAAAAGTGTACTGACAGGAATTGTCTGAATAGTCAAAAGAAATTACTTTCTGCTCTTTCTCTATATTTTTAAAACCCTCCAATATCTGGAAGTTGATGATTCTTAGTTGCTGTCCATCTTTGTCGAATAACCTTGAGTTTTCGATTATTTCCGTTGCTTTTCCAACAAGTATTAAATCACTTTTCTCCCAATCTTCCAAGGTGGTTTCAGGAGCTTTAGTACACATGCAACCGAAAGAGAATGTATAAAGATGCAGAAGGACTATGGTAAAGAATATCTTTTTCATTATGGTTATGGGAAATAGCTTGTTTAGTATAGATTCACTTTTTGTCTATTTTCCATAATAATTTCATGTTATTTATTACCACCAACGGCCTCGTATAAACAACGAGCAAGGCCGTCGGCCGTGGCTTGATGTTTATACAATGTTGGCAGATGTTATTTTTCAGTAATTCTTATAGCTTCTGCAATTACATACCCTTCAAGCCCAACAGAACCTCTTATATGGTAGCATTTTATAGTTCCATTATCTAATCTTTTCCTATCTTCAGGGTCAATGCTTTTGTAATGCTTATAGTATTTCATTAAATCAGGAAACTGGATTTGTAATCCGTCCCAATCTGTCTCTTCAATCCCGAAAACAATGTTATCGCTGTCGATGCATTGAAAATCTTGGTTTACTACTCCTTCAAATCTTACCTCTATTTCTTCTAATTCGTCTCTGTACCGAGTCAAGTTGAAGATGATGGTTTTCAATTTAAAGTCATGACATAGTTTTTCTATCCTGCTGTCACCGACTAATTCAGAGTAATCTTCCATTCTTATAATTTCTGCCAACTACTGTGTATAAGGAGCTGTTCCGGTTATTGGTACTTTGTATAGTGTCAAAGTTCCGGACATACAACCACCGTAGGTCGGATGACCGGAACTGCACTGCCAAACATACTTAATAGTTTTTTCCAAATGACCAAGGTAAGAACTGCTTACTCTGTTGCAGGTCTGTTTTCACTAAAACAGCACTGAAACACCATCCTACTTCAACCTACCCGCCTTCCTTTTCATAATCTCCTGTACCGGCACGTTCTCAATCTTGCTTTCCAGCCAGGAGATGATGTCTAGGTACATGAAAGGACGCCGCTCGTAGGGGTTCTCGGAGATGGCAATGAGCTTTTCCTTGAGGGTGATGAAAGCCTCTCTCACCTGATTCGGGGCTATATTTCCCACATTGCGCAGAAAACGGAAAATCTCTACCTGCATCTGCTGTTGGTTGTCCATCTTGCCCAGGAAGTGGTACACCGTCCGGATCTGGTAATCCAGGGCATCGTCGTCGTAGCCGGCCTCGTAGTGGGCAATCAGGTTCAGGATGCGGGCGAAGCACTGCAGATCTTCGCGCAGGCTGGTGTTGCTGTGGTGGATGACCTTGTTCAGGTACTCAATCGCTTTTTTGAAATCGCCGCTGCCAAAGTACAAGCTGGCAATTTTGTAATAGAACACCAGCATACGGTGCGGATCCAGTTGCGCCTGGAAACCTTCCAGGTTCTTCAAGACACCCGGAATCACCTTCAACCCCTCGGTGAACTTCCCTTCCAGAAAATAGGCGTTGATCTTATTGGTATAAATATAAAGGAAAAGCAGCGTGTCAATGTTAGCGTTGGAGCGGCGCTTTGGATCATCGGCAAACTCCTCCAGTTGCTGCAACACCTGCACAAACTTAGAATGGTACAGCAGGTTGTAGAGGGCGTTGAGCAGGTTGTGCATGCCTTTGATGTACAGCACCGGCCGCCGCTCCTTCATGTGCGGGTACTCGTCAAACAGATCCACCCACTTCTGGGCGTACCGGTAGCAGGCCTTCAGGTCCTGGGTCATGAGGTGGTACCATACGTGGGCCTGGTAGAAATACAGTTTCTCGTAAAACCCGGCATTCTGGTAATCAATCTCCGGCAGGTTCTCCAGGAAGAAAGCCGTGATAGATTCATAGTCTTCCTGGTTCCGGGCCAGGCCTACCTTCAGGTAATGGCCGTACAGGCGCAGGGCTACGTTGGAGAGCTGGTGCATCCGGTAGATGTGCGAAGATACCTGGGTGGCCTGTTGGGTAAGGTCCTCGGCCCGGCCGCTCAAACTGCGCGTGATGTATTGACTCTCAATGAGTTTCTCAAAGTCAATGGCTGTAAGGGCAATGTGCGGCAACTCATACTCCAGCGCCAATACTTTTACTTTTTCCAGTATTTTCAGGCTCTGCTGGTAAAACCCTTTATTATATAGTACGCGCGCATAATCCAGTTGCTCATGCAGTTGGATGTCCAGGTTCTGCGGCGCATGGAACGTTCTTAAGCTGGAAAGCAGGTGCTTGTACAGGTTGTTCTTCAGGTTGGCCAGTTGAGTCTTCTTAATGCTGGGTACCTGCTTCAGAATCTGGGTCTCATTGAGGGTGTCCTGCTGTTCCAGGGCATCAAACAACTGCAAAAACTTCAAGTCTTCGCTGGAGCCGCTCTTGTTGGTGTTCAGCCTGAAATGGCGTTTCTCAGAGGGCGTCAGAGATTTTATCAATTGAAAAATAGGATCAATATTTTGATTAGGCATTGTATGAGAAAAGGAACTAAAATATTGATTTCCAGATTGATAACTTTTAAATAGGGGCGCTTAGAAATAGTAGAATGCTGAAAAATAATTTTTTGCTTCCGTATTAGTACGCGCTTCTTTGTATCCGAATAGAAGCCAAAATAACGATGTCAGCTCAGAAGATACAAATATTTGATACAACGTTGCGCGATGGCGAACAGGTGCCTGGCTGCAAATTGAACATGGAGGAGAAGTTGGTCATCGCACGTCAACTGGAGCTTCTGGGCGTGAACGTGATTGAGGCTGGGTTCCCCGTTTCCAGCCCCGGCGATTTTGAGGCGGTTCGGGCAATTGCGGCTCAAACCAAGGAAGCTACTGTTTGTGGCCTTACCCGCGCCGTGGAAAACGACATCAGGGTAGCTGCCGAGGCTTTGAAAGCTGCCCGTTTCCCCAGAATCCATACCGGAATTGGTACTTCTGAGTCGCACGTCAAATTCAAATTGCGCACCACCCAAGCCGATGTGATTGAGCGTGCCGTGGCTGCCGTGAAGTTAGCGAAAAGCTTTGTAGAAGACGTAGAATTCTATGCCGAAGACGCCGGCCGCACCGATAACGAGTTTCTGGCCATGGTTTGCGAAGCAGCCATCAAAGCCGGAGCCACTGTATTGAACATTCCGGATACCACCGGTTATTGCCTGCCCGAAGAATACGGCGCCAAGATCAGGTACCTCTACGAGAATGTGCGCGGCGTACAGAACGTAACCCTTTCCACCCACTGCCACAATGATTTAGGCTTGGCAACTGCCAACTCCATTTCCGGGGTCATCAACGGAGCCCGCCAGATTGAATGTACCATCAACGGGGTAGGGGAGCGCGCCGGTAATACGGCCCTGGAGGAAGTCGTCATGATTCTCCGCCAACACCCGTACCTGAACCTGGACAGCAGCGTAAACACGCGCCTGTTAACCGAGACCTCGCACCTGGTTTCGCACATGATGCGCATGCAGGTGCAACCTAACAAGGCTATTGTAGGTGCCAACGCCTTTGCGCACTCCAGTGGCATCCACCAGGACGGCGTGATCAAGCACCGCGAGACCTATGAGATCATTGATCCCAAAGAAGTAGGTGCCGAAGATTCCTCTATTGTATTAACCGCCCGCTCCGGCAGGGCCGCCTTGGCCTACCGCATGCAGAAGCTGGGTTATTCCCTGGAGAAAGCAGCCTTGGACAAAGCGTATGCCTCGTTCCTGGCAGTGGCAGATAAAAAGAAAGAAGTAGTAGACGAAGACCTCCATTTAATGGTGGAGCAGGATAATTTGGTTTCTGCAAATTAATATGGCGAAAACATTATTAGATAAGATTTGGGCTGCCCACGTGGTGAAATCCATTCCTGGAGGTGGATTGGACGTGTTTTACATTGACCGCCACCTTATCCACGAGGTAACCAGCCCGCAAGCATTTGACGAGATTGAACACCGCAGTTTGCCTTTGTTCCGCAAGGAGCAGATTGTGGCTACCGCCGACCATAACGTACCCACTAAAAACCAGCACCTCCCCATTGAGGAGCCGCTTTCCCGTTTTCAGGTGGATAAACTCACCGAGAATTGCGCCAAGCACAACATTGAATTATACGGCCTGGGTCACGAAAACCAGGGCATAGTGCACGTAATGGGGCCGGAACTGGGCATTACCCAACCGGGCATGACCATCGTATGCGGCGACAGCCACACGTCCACCCACGGCGCGTTCGGGGCAATTGCCTTCGGGATAGGAACCAGCCAGGTAGCGCAGGTAATGGCCTCGCAGTGCTTGCTGTTGAGCAAACCAAAGAGCATGCGCATCACGGTAGAGGGTGAGGTAAGAAACGGCGTATCGGCCAAAGACGTCATCCTGTACGTGATCTCTAAATTAGGCACCGGTGGTGCTACGGGGTACTTTGTAGAGTATGCCGGTAGTGCTTTCCGTGCCCTGAGCATGGAAGGCCGCATGACCGTCTGCAACATGAGTATTGAAATGGGTGCCCGTGGTGGCATGATTGCACCGGACCAAACCACGTTTGAATACCTGAAAGGCCGTCAGTTCGCGCCGCAGGGTGAGCGTTGGGAACAGGCCGTGGCTTACTGGACTACCTTGTACACCGACGAAGACGCCACCTTTGACAAAGAGTTCTTCTTTGATGCGCAGGAAATCGCGCCAATGATCACCTTCGGCACCAACCCGGGCATGGGCATGGCCATCAATGAGGTGATCCCTACTGATGTTCCGGCCAGCGAAGTAGCCAGCTATAACAAATCGTTGAACTACATGGGCTTTCAGCCGGGCGAATCTTTGCTGGGCAAAGAAATCCAGTACGTGTTCATCGGGTCCTGCACCAACTCCCGCATTGAGGATCTGCGCCAGGTAGCCAAATTCGTGAAAGGGAAGCACAAAGCGCCGCATGTGGAGGCCATTATTGTACCGGGTTCCAAGCACGTGGAGAAGCAAGCCATTGAGGAAGGCATTGACAAAGTCTTGGCTGAGGCTGGTTTTGAACTCCGTGAGCCGGGCTGCAGCGCTTGTCTGGCGATGAACGAAGACAAGATTCCGGCCGGCGCCTACTGTGTATCCACCTCAAACCGCAACTTTGAAGGCCGTCAGGGCCCAGGTTCCCGCACCTTGCTGGCCAGTCCACTGGTGGCGGCCATCACCGCTGTGGAAGGAAAGATTGTGGACATTACCCAATACCTGAACTAACCTTTAGGTACGCATATTGGGTCGTCCCCCTTCAGAGGGGGACGGTCAGATAAAGAATTGTAAAGTGCCCTTGTGGCACATAAAACAGTTAGATGGAAAAGTTTGAAGTGCTTCAATCCACGGCGGTTCCGCTCCCGATTGAGAATATAGATACCGACCAGATTATCCCGGCCCGCTTCCTGAAGGCTACTTCGCGCGAAGGTTTCGGAGGGAATTTATTCCGCGACTGGCGCTTTGACAACGCCGGTCAGCCAAAAGCCGATTTCGTGCTGAACAACAGCCTTTACAGCGGTCAGATTCTGGTGGCAGGCAAGAACTTCGGGTGCGGCAGTAGCCGCGAGCACGCCGCCTGGGCTATCTATGATGCTGGGTTCAAAGTGGTGATTTCCAGCTTCTTTGCTGATATTTTCAAGGGCAACGCCCTGAACAACGGATTGTTACCGCTGCAGGTCTCAGATGAGGTTTTGGCAAGATTGTTGGGCCAGATTGAAGAAGACCCGCAGACCACCCTGGTGGTGGACTTAGTGAAACAGGAATTACAGGTACCGGCTTGGGAAGAGAAGATCTCGTTTGAGATTGACGCCTACAAGAAAGAGTGCCTGATCAATGGATATGATGACATTGATTATTTAGTAAACCAGAAAGACGCAATAGAACAATACGAAAAGAGCAGACCATGGGCGTATTAAGTAAAAAGATAGCCGTTCTCCCCGGTGACGGAATTGGACCAGAAGTATGTGCCGAGGCCCTCAAAGTATTAGAAGCCGTTTCTGAACGCTTCGGGCATGAGTTTGAACTGGATGTGCAGCTGATGGGCGCCTGCGCCATTGATGCCACCGGTAACCCGCTGCCTGAATCAACCCTCCAAGCCTGCTTTGAAGCCGATGCCATCCTGCTAGGGGCCATTGGTGATCCTAAATACGACAACAACCCGGCCGCTAAAGTACGCCCAGAGCAAGGGTTGTTGCGCCTGCGTAAATCTTTGGGTTTATACGCCAACATTCGTCCGGTTACCGCTTATGATGTGTTGCTGGAGCATTCTCCTTTGAAAGCAGACCGTATCTCCGGCGTAGACATGGTGATCTACCGGGAGCTGACCGGCGGTATTTATTTCGGGGAGAAAGGCCGCACTGAGGATGGGGCTTTTGACAATTGCTTTTATTCCAAGGAAGAGATCGTGCGCATCGCGCACCTGGCCTTCCAGGCAGCGGCCAACCGCCGGAACAAACTGACCCTGGTAGACAAAGCCAACGTGCTGGAGACCTCCCGCCTGTGGCGTGAAGTGGTGCAGCAGATTGCCCCGGAATATCCATCGGTTGCGGTAGATTACCTGTTCGTGGACAATGCCGCCATGCAGATGATCCTGAACCCGAAACAGTTTGACGTGATTCTCACCGAGAACATGTTCGGTGACATCATCTCAGACGAGGCCTCGGTTATTGCCGGCTCTCTTGGCTTGCTGCCTTCGGCTTCGGTAGGAGAGACTGCGGCCTTGTTTGAGCCTATCCATGGTTCTTTCCCGCAGGCCAAGGGCAAAGGCATCGCTAACCCCATCGCCACCATCCTTTCCGTGGCCATGATGCTGGAGCATTTCGGGTTACAGGAAGAGGCCGTTCTGGTGAGGGAAGCAGTGGATTATACCCTTGAGAAAAATGTGCTAACTCCGGAATTGAGAAAAGATCATCCTTTCACAACCGAGCAGGTGGGTGCCTTCATCGCTAACTACGTGCAGGAAGGTGGAGAAAGCTTCCGGCATTTGAAAAACATAGAAATAGGGTTAAGCACCATTATTTAACGAAGAAACGTTTAGGGCCAGTTTTGCTGAAAACAGGCCTAAAACCAGAGATAATACCAGATGCGACTACAGTCGGTCATTTCCATTATTGTCATTATTCCTCTGCCGCAAGGTGGGTAGGAACGGCCTCTTACAACCATTCAGAGCCTTTCTCACCACCCGGTAGAAAGGCTCTTTTTTTTGTAAAAACACCTCAAAAACACCGCATTAAGAACCATGGCATTAAATAAATACAGCAGCATCTACACCAAAGACGACAGCCTGCCGGCTTCCCAGGCCATGCTCATCGGCTCGGGTATTCCGGAGGAAGATCTGCGCAAACCGTTTGTGGGCATCTGCTCCACGGGCTTTGAGGGAAACACCTGCAACATGCACCTCAATGGTTTGGCCGATGCCGTGAAGATGGGGGTGCAGGCCAATGGTATGGTGGGGCTCCGGTTTAACACCATTGGCGTGAGCGACGGCATCACCAACGGCAACGCCGGGATGCGATTCTCGCTGGTTTCCCGGGAGCTGATCGCTGATTCTATTGAAGCCATGGCCGGTGCCCACTACTATGATGCCGTGGCTACCGTGGTGGGCTGCGACAAAAACATGCCGGGTGCTTTGATTGCCATGGCGCGCCTGAACCGCCCGTCATTGATGGTGTACGGCGGTACCATCAAAGGCGGGGAGTACAAAGGCCAGAAGCTGAACATTGTGTCCTGCTTTGAGGCCTACGGTAAAAAACTGAACGGTGCTATCTCTGACGAAGACTATAGAGGCATTATCCGGAATGCCTGCCCGGGACCGGGGGCATGCGGAGGCATGTACACGGCCAACACCATGGCCGCCGCCATTGAGACGTTGGGCATGAGCCTTCCATTTTCTTCTTCCTCCACCGCGGTCAGCGCTGAGAAAAACCAGGAAGCCCTGGATACCGGCGCGTACATTTTGCAACTATTGGAAAAAGACATCAAGCCCCGTGATATTCTGGTGCGCGAGGCCTTTGAAAATGCGTTGGTCATGATTACCGTTTTGGGTGGGTCTACCAACGCCGTTCTGCACCTTATTGCCATTGCCCACGCCGCCGGGGTAAAACTTGCCATGGAAGATTTCCAGGAGGTGAGTAACCGCGTTCCGGTGTTGGCCGATCTGAAACCAAGCGGCAAATACCTGATGGAAGACCTTTCCGCTTTGGGAGGAGTACCCGCCGTGCAGAAGACCTTGTTGGAAGCTGGGTTGCTTAAAGGCGACTTGATGACCGTCACTGGCAAAACGCTAGCCGAGAACTTGGCAAACGTGAAGCCGCTGGGCGAGGAGCAGGACTTGTTGAGACCGCTTTCCAACCCCATCAAAGCCGATGGCCACATCCAGATCTTGTATGGCAACCTGGCCAGCAAAGGCGCGGTGGCGAAAATCTCGGGCAAAGAAGGCCTAAGGTTTGAAGGACCGGCCATTGTCTTCAACTCAGAAGAAGAACTAAACGAGGGCATCACCCATGGCAAAATCCAACCCGGTCAAGTGGTGGTGATCCGCTATGTGGGACCAAAAGGCGGACCCGGCATGCCCGAAATGCTGAAACCCACCTCGGCGATCATGGGTGCTGGCTTGGGCGATAAAGTAGCCCTCATTACCGATGGCCGTTTCTCCGGTGGTACGCACGGATTCGTCATCGGCCACGTCTGCCCCGAGGCCTACGACGGCGGAACCATTGCCCTGGTAGAAGACGGCGACTGGATTGTGCTGGATGCTACCACCAATACCATGGATGTGCAGGTAGATGAATCTGTGCTTGCCCTTAGAAGAAGCCAATGGCAAAGACCCAAGCCAAACGTGCAAGGAGGAGTGCTTTTGAAATATATCAGAACAGTAAGTGATGCCAGCCACGGTTGTATCACCGATTTACAGGAAGAAGCCTATGTTAACGCAAGAGAAACAAGCCCCAGCCTTGCCTGAAACAGACACCATGATTAGCGGCAGTCAGGCGCTGCTGCACGCCCTTTCCGTGGAAGGGGTGGACACGATCTTTGGCTATCCCGGTGGGGCCATCATGCCCATCTACGATGCGCTGTTCGACTTCCCCGGTAACATGAAGCACGTGCTGGTGCGCCATGAACAAGGCGGCATCCACGCGGGACAGGGGTACGCCCGGGCCTCAGGCAAAGTAGGCGTGGTGTTCGCAACCAGCGGACCCGGCGCCACGAACCTGATCACCGGTCTCGCCGATGCCCTTATTGACAGTACGCCGCTGGTCTGCATCACGGGCCAGGTGTTCGCGCACTTACTGGGCACCGATGCGTTTCAGGAAGCCGATGTGATCGGTATCACTACCCCGGTGACCAAGTGGAACTACCAGGTAACCGATGCCACGGAGATACCCGAGGTATTAGCCAAAGCGTTTCATATAGCGCGTACGGGTCGGCCCGGGCCGGTTTTGATTGACATTACGAAGAATGCCCAGTTACAGAAGTTCGCTTTCCAGGGCTACAAGCGATGCGACCACATCCGCAGCTATCGGCCCAAGCCTATCGTGCGGAAAGAATATATTGAAAGAGCCGCCGAACTGATCAACAGCGCTCAAAAGCCATTTGTGCTGTGGGGCCAGGGCGTGATGTTGGGTGCGGCCGAGCAGGAGTTCCGGGAGTTTCTGGAGAAATCCGGCATTCCGGCGGCCTGGACCATCATGGGTGCGGGCGCTTTGCCAAGTGACCACCCGCTGAACGTGGGGATGCTGGGCATGCACGGCAACTACGGCCCCAACGTGATGACGAATGAGTGCGATGTTTTGATTGCCATCGGCATGCGCTTCGATGACCGCGTGACTGGTAGGCTGGACAAATACGCCAAACAAGCCAAGATCATCCACCTGGACATTGACCCTGCTGAGATCGACAAGAACGTGAAAACCACCGTGCCGGTGTGGGGCGACTGCAAAGAAACTTTGCCGCTGCTGACCCAACTAGTGGAAAAGAAACAGCACGCTGAGTGGCTGGCCAAGTTCCGGGAGTTTGAGCAGCAAGAAATTGACGCGGTCATCCGGGAAGAGCTGTTCCCCACCTCAGGGGAAATGACCATGGGCGAGGTGATCCAGCAACTGAATGAGCTCACCAAAGGTGAAGCCATCATTGTATCCGATGTGGGTCAGCACCAGATGGTGGCCTGCCGCTACGCCAAACTGAACCACACCCGCAGCAACATCACCAGCGGCGGATTGGGAACCATGGGATTTGCGCTCCCGGCCGCCATTGGGGCCAAGTTCGGAGCTGAGGATAGAACCGTAGTAGCCGTGATTGGCGACGGTGGCGTTCAGATGACCATCCAGGAACTGGGCACCATCATGCAGAGCGGCGTGGACGTGAAAATCCTCATCCTCAACAACCAGTTTCTGGGTATGGTGCGGCAGTGGCAGGAGCTTTTCCACGAGCGCCGCTACTCCTTCGTGGATATCCAGAGCCCCGATTACGTGCAGGTGGCCAAAGGCTACGGTATCTCAGGCAGAAGCGTGAACCAACGCGCCGACCTCAACGATGCCCTGAAAGAAATGCTGGAACATCCCGGTTCCTTCCTCCTGGAAGTGATGGTGACCAAAGAGAACAATGTGTTTCCCATGGTGCCACAGGGTTGCAGCGTGAGTGAAATCAGATTGAAATAGGTGCCTAACCGATAAGAAAATGAGTGAGCAAGCGCCCATAGAAAAGCAGGAATATAATATTACGGTGTACACCGAGAACCATGTGGGGTTGCTGAACCGCATCGCCATGATTTTCACGCGCCGCAAGATCAACATAGATAGCCTGAACGTGTCGCCCTCAGAGATTGAAGGCATCCACCGCTTCAACATCGTGATCAACGAGACCGAGGAGGTGGTGAGCAAGATTGCCCGGCAGATTGAGAAGCAGGTGGAGGTTTTGAAGGTGTATTACAACACCAACGAAGATGTGATCTGGCAGGAGATGGCCCTCTACAAAGTGCCGACGGATATCATCGCCGAGAAAGCCAAAGTAGAACGCCTGCTCCGGGAGAACGGGGCCCGGGCCGTGGTGATCCGGAAGGACTACACAGTCTTTGAAACCACCGGCCACCGCGAAGAAACTGATAACCTAATCAAAGTTTTGCAGCCTTTCGGGTTGATAGAGTTTGTGCGCAGCGCCCGCATTGCCATCATCAAAGGCAGCGACGGCTTCAACCGCAAACTCCGCGAGTTTGAACGTGCCGAGCCAGGCCAGGACGCCATCGAAAACGAATTCCTGAACAGCCGGGACAAGGTGTTCACCATGTGAACTAAAGCTGGCCTAAGCAGTTATCGGCCCAAACGCTCGCAGGACCTCCGGATGCTGCAAGGCCTTTGAACAACCGGTATAGTGTTAGCCAACAGAAACTCCCCTCCTGATAAAGGAGGGGTGCCCGGAGGGCGGGGTGGTGAAAAACCAACGCCAGAGAATGTCTAACCTGTTTTGAGGCCGATTTCCTGAAAACAAGCCCAAAACCGACAAAAGAGTAAATCAAACCATAACCCATATTAACCAAACAAAATGGCAAAGATCAATTTCGGCGGTGTAGAAGAAACCGTTGTGACCCGCGGTGAATATCCGTTGGCAAAGGCCCAGGAAACCCTGAAAGACGAAGTGATAGCCGTGATTGGCTACGGCGTGCAAGGACCCGGTCAGGCATTGAACATGCGTGACAACGGCTTCAACGTGATTGTGGGCCAGCGTCAGGATTCTGCTTCCTGGGAGAAGGCGAAGCAAGACGGTTGGGTAGAAGGCCAGACCTTGTTCCCTATTGAAGAAGCCGTAGAGCGTGGTACCATCATCTGTAACCTGTTGTCAGACGCCGGTCAGATTGCGGTGTGGCCTACCATCAAAGAAAGACTGAAGCCCGGCAAGACTCTGTATTTCTCGCACGGTTTCGGGATTACCTTCAAGGAGCAGACCAACATCATTCCACCCGCCGATGTAGATGTGATCTTAGTGGCCCCTAAAGGCAGTGGCACCAGCTTGCGCCGTCTGTTCTTAGAGGGTGGTGGATTGAACTCCTCTTTTGCCGTGTTCCAAGATGCCACCGGCAAAGCCTACGAGAAAGCCATTGCCATGGGCATTGGGGTGGGCTCAGGCTACCTATTCGAGACCGATTTCAAGAAAGAGGTGTACTCAGATTTAACCGGTGAGCGCGGTGTTTTGATGGGCGCCCTAGCCGGTATCATCGAGGCCCAGTACCAGGTGTTGCGTCAGCGCGGTCACTCTCCGTCTGAGGCCTTCAACGAAACCGTGGAAGAACTGACCCAAAGCCTGGTGCCTTTGGTAGGCGAGAACGGCATGGACTGGATGTTCAGCAACTGCTCCGTAACCGCCCAGCGCGGCGCCCTGGATTGGAAAAGCAAATTCCGCGAGGCGACGCTTCCGGTGTTGAATGAACTGTATGACAGCGTAGCATCGGGGAAAGAAGCCGAGCGCACCATCCAACGCGGTTCTACCCCAGGCTACCGTCAGGAACTGGAAGCCGAATTGAAAGAAGTGCGCGAATCAGAATTGTGGCAAACCGGCGCGGTAGTAAGAAAACTCCGCTCGGGCCGGTAAGGCAACAAAACGAAAGAGGTGTTTCCAGGCCGTTTTCTGAAAATCGAACCTGAAACATCTCTCCTTTAAACAGAGAATCAAGATGCAGAAAGAAGCTTCCTTAGATACCGTGGTCGCGTTGGGAAATGTTGAGAGGGCGGCTAAAAACCTGAAAGGCGTCATCTACAAGACGCCTTTGATGAAGAATCTGTGGCTCTCGCAAACCTATGGCGCCGAGATTTACCTCAAGCGTGAAGATTTGCAGGTAGTGCGTTCCTATAAAATCAGGGGGGCTTACAACAAGATTTCCTCTTTGTCCTCTGAGGAAAGAGAGCGGGAGATTGTCTGCTCCAGCGCCGGGAACCACGCGCAGGGCGTGGCCTATGCCTGCCAGTTGCTGAGTATCAAAGGCTACATCTTCATGCCCGCCGCCACGCCCGCCCAGAAGGTGAACAAAGTGCGCCTCTTCGGGAAGGACATGGTGGAAGTGGTGCTCACCGGTGCCACCTACGATGATACGTTCCAGGCCGCCAAAGAATTCTGCGACGGCCGCGGCAGTACCTTTATTCCGCCATTTGATGACCTGTCCATCATTGAAGGACAGGCCACCGTGGGGCTGGAAATCTTCAAGGACGCTGATTTTTCTATTGATTATCTGTTGATGCCCATTGGCGGCGGCGGATTGGCCTCAGGGCTTTCCAGCGTGTTCAAGCAGGTGAGTCCGCAAACCAGGCTCATCGGCGTGCAGCCTTTAGGGGCGCCATCTATGTACAACTCCATCCGGGAGAAAAAGCGCCAGTCGCTGGAAACCATTGACTCCTTCGTGGACGGTGCCGCCGTGAAATGCCCCGGCGAGATCACCTTCGAGATTTGCCGCGAGTTGCTAGACGATGTGATCCTGGTGCCAGAGGGCCAAATCTGCGAAGACATCCTGAAGATGTACAACGAGGAAGGTGTGGTCCTGGAACCGGCCGGCACGTTGACCATCTCGGCGTTGAAAACCCTGGCCGAGGAGATCAAAGGCAAGAACGTAGTCTGCGTTATCAGTGGCAGCAACAATGACATTACCCGCATGGAGGATATCAAGGAGCGCGCCATGCAGCACCAGGGCCTGAAGCACTATTTCATGGTGACCTTCAACCAGAAGCCCGGCGCCCTGCGCACCTTTGTGAACCGCGTGCTGGACCCCGAGGATGACATCATCCATTTCCAGTACATCAAGAAAAACAACAAGGAAAAAGGTCCGGTGTTTATTGGCGTGGAAGTGAAACGCCCCCATGATGTGGAGAACATCAAACTCCGGATGCTGGAAGAAGGCTTCGCCTATGAGTACCTCAACGGCCGGCAGGACTTCCTGAATCTATTTGTGTAAGGGCATTTTAGCTTGTTTATAGTTCGTTTATTTAGTTTGTGTGTTGTTGAAAGCCCCGCGCCTGAAAAGGTGACGGGGCTTTCAGCTTTTAGCACAGGTCTAAGCACAGGTCTAAGCACAGGTCTGTTTGAAGGGTGTTTTTCTGAAAAGGCACCAGAATCAGGAATTAAGATTGGGGCCAAACAAAGTTCACAGTTTCAGTTCTCAAGTGCCGAATTTTAGCTGTCAATTCACTCCCAAACCATCCACGCATTCCGTCCCCTTTGAAAGGGGGAGGGGGATGATTACTCTTGCTGATCAGGTATCCATGAGAATCATCTTCTTTCTTTGTTACGAAAGTTACTTCCGCGCCATATTGGTCTAAGAATATAGCTGGTTCAAGTTTCTAACTTGGACCTAAAATTGGCGGAAGTTTGCAACTTCCGTGAGGCGACAGCCTCAAATGCTTAAGTATATCAGAGACTTCACCAATCATTTTAGAACTTACCGGCCTTACACCTTCAAGGAAAGGGCTGATGCCTTTTAGAACACTCTCTACCTTATACCAGTCTGCACAAGATGTTTGAGGCTGCCGCCTCACGGAAGTTGCAAACTTCCGCCCATTTTAGGTCCAAGTTGAAAACTTGAACCAGGTTCTTCTGAGAATGAATTCCTCTCACTTTCGCATCGGGTACAATCAGATAATGTGCTCTTTTCAAAGCTTGGTAGATCTGTAGCTAAAAACATATTCATCCCAAAGCTGCCCTGCATTTCCTGCCTGTTTTCCAGAAAGTGGCTTGAAAACGGGAGGTTACTTCTTGCCATTTCTCCTCCAAAACATTGCGGTAATAAAAGCTTTACAAAAGCATAACTGGTTAGGTGTATCCTCTCACAACCCAGTCCACTACTTTTGAAGTGTCAAAACCAAGGCGTCTTGCTTATAGGAAATTTAACATTTTCTGTCAGTCTTCAGCATGCCGGTGCATCAACATCGTCCATCTCCAACCTTTCATAAACAGATAAACCCAATCATGAGAAAACGTTTACGTCCTTCTTCCAAGAGGATAAACTTATTTCCCTACAAGACGATTTTGGGGGTTTCATTTCTGGCTCTGCCAACTTTGGCAGGAGCGCAGGGACAACCAACCAACACGGTGGTGCATGCCACCGAACTACGTTCCCCATCCAGCCTGATGCAAGTGACGTCTGATCCTGCCAGAATGGTGTCGGGGCAAGTAGGTAAAATCCAACTTCAACCGAAGACGGGAGTGGCGACTCCTGCCCAACAAACCGAGAGAATCAGGGTCTCAGGGACGGTTTCTTCTGCCGAGTTAGGCACTATGCCAGGCGTGGTGATCACGTCAAACGGGATAGCCGTTGGTGCCACCGGAAGCGAGGGAGATTTCTCTATAGAGGTGCCCAAAGGCGCGGAGTTGGTATTCTCTTTTGTGGGCTATACCTCGCTCAAAAGGACCTTCACGCAGAATGAGGGAAATGTTACGATAAACCTGGTGCAGGATAGTCAGCAGTTATCTGAGGTGGTAGTGACGGCCTTGGGTATCAAGCGCGAGCAGAAAGCGTTGGGGTATGCCACCCAAACGGTGACGAGCGAAGCCTTAACCGATGCCATGCCCAATAACTTCGCGCAGGCTCTGTCTGGGAAAGTAGCGGGTTTGAATTTGATTTCTCCGGGCTCGGGCCCAGTAAACTCCACTAGAATTAGCCTCCGAGGCGATAACTCCCTGAACCCAGGCGGGAACAATGCCCTGATTGTATTAGATGGGGTACCAATGAGCAGCGATATGACCAGTTCTGGGGTGGATAACGCCTACGGCGCCGGTTCTGGAAATGATATTCCGGTGGACTTTGGGAACGGAATTGCTGACATCAACCCGAATGACATTGAAAGCATTACCGTCTTGAAAGGCCCAAGCGCCGCCGCCCTTTACGGAAGCCGCGCCGCGAACGGTGCCTTGATCATTACCACCAAATCAGGAGCCCGCAAAGACAAAGGAATTGGAGTTACCGTGAATACCAACATCAGCTTTAATGATGTCCTGAAATGGCCCGATTACCAGTATGAATATGGCCAGGGAACCGGTAAATCCTTCAATGCCGCCGGGGAGCCTTATTACTCGTATGGCGCATCGGCCGACGGAGCCAACACCGGGGGAACCAGCAGCGCCTTCGGTCCTAAGTTTAATGGTCAATCTTATTACCAGTATGATCCAACCCGCGAAGGTCAGTCGGCGGAAAGACAGCTTTGGAGACCTTACAAAGACAACATCAAAGGCTTTTTCAGAACCGGGTACACCCTCACCAACAATGTGGCCTTAGAGGGTGGTGGAGAGAATGGCTCGGTGAGGGCTTCCCTTACGCACTCTAAAAACGAGTGGATCATGCCCAACACCGGCTTTGAGCGTTTAACGGCGGCCTTGAGCTTGAACCAAAACATCTCTAAAAGGTTAAAGCTTTCGTCTAAAGTCAACTTCACGAACAAGAAGAGCGATAACCTGCCAGGCACAGGCTACAGCAACCAATCCATTGCCTACTTCATGATTTTCCAGAACCCCAACGTGGATCTGGCCTGGTATGAGCCAAGATGGAAAGCAGGGCAGGAGCAAGTGCAGCAGATCCATCCGTTCAGTTCTTTCATAGACAACCCGTATGTGATTGCCTATGAGATGACCAACTCCCTGAACAACTACTCGGTGGTGGGGAACCTGGCGGCTACCTATGAGTTCTCGCCCAAGCTGGAGGTTATGGTGCGCTCAGGGATTGATTTAACTGCCGAGGACCGGGCCATGCGCCGCCCTTTCAACACGGCCAACTTCCCGTACGGGTACTACAAAGAGCAGAACATTTTTGATTACGAGATCAACACAGATGCCTTGCTGACCTATAAAGAGCAGCTGGGAAGCAAGATTGACGTGAGAACCTCGGTGGGGGGTAACCTGAGAAACCAGCGGTACCGCGCCACGGATGGCGTGGTGGATGGTTTGGTGATTCCGGGGGTGTACAAACTTTCTAATGGGATAGGCAACGCCATGATGACTACTCGTCACAGGAACCGGGAAGTGAACAGCTTGTACGCCTTGGCCGCTTTCTCTTATGAAGATAAGATTTTTGTGGACCTGACCGCCCGTAATGACTGGTCCAGCACGCTACCAGTGCAGAACAGCTCTTTCTTCTATCCGTCTATCAGTACCAGCTTTATCTTAACCGATCTGTTCAGACTGCCCACCGACATTTCTTTTGCCAAACTGAGGTTATCTGCCGCCCAGGTGGGAAGTGACACGGATCCGTACAGAACCAGAAAATACTACGGCCAAAGCGACTTTGCCGGCTCGGGCTCCGTGCCCACCACGCTCCACAACATCAACTTCAAGCCCGAGATCACTACCAGCTATGAGGCCGGGATGGAGTTTATGCTCTTCAACGGTAGAATTGGCTTAGATGCCACGGTGTACAGAAACTTCACCAAGAACCAGATTTTGGAGATTCCGGTTGATCCTACCACCGGTTATACCCGAGCCGTCTTGAACGCGGGTAAAGTACGGAACCAAGGTCTGGAACTGGTCCTGAACGCCAAACCCATTGACCTTGCCAACTTCAAGTGGAGATCAACGGTCACCTGGTCTAAAAACGATAACAAGGTGCTGAGACTCGCCGATGGCATTGAAGACCAGCAGGTGTTGGGGGTTGGAGGTAACGCCTCCATCATTGCCAAAGTAGGCGGTACCACCGGCGACATCTACGGCTTCGGGTTTGTGCGGAGTCCCGATGGCCAGATTGTGTATGATAACAGCGGTTTGCCCGCGTACCCAGATGAAGTACAATACATCGGGAACGCCTACGCCGACTGGAAAGGTGGTTTCCTGAACGAGGTCTCTTATAAGAATTTCCGGTTCAGCTTCCTGCTGGATGCTTCTTACGGCGGCATCATCTACTCCCAGACCCACCACAAAATGTCTGAGCAAGGTAAGCTGAAACACACCTTAATGGGCCGCGAAGAAGGCTTTATCATTGGAGATGGCGTGGTGCTGAACGGTGACGGTACCTACACCCAGAACACCAAAAAAGTTAACCCCGCTGACTACTATACCCGGTACTACCGCCGCGCCAACGTGGAATCCAATTCCTTTGATGCCTCTTACCTGAAACTGAGGGAAGTTCGCTTGGAGTACAGCCTGCCTAAATCACTTCTGGCCAGAACTAAATTCTTCAACGGCGCCAGCATTGCGCTCTACGGCCGTGACCTGGCCATGCTCACCGACTTTCCGATTTTTGACCCAGAAACGGCTGCCCTGAACGGGAACAACATCATGCCGGGAATTGAAATGGGCCAGATGCCTTCTACCAGAACCATGGGCATGAACGTGACCCTTAAATTCTAAGCACATCACAGTTTAGTTTTTCAACTCAACCTTTCAGAACTACCGGTGGTCTAACCCAGTCTGCCGGCGGTTCATCCCAAGAACTAAGAATCATGTTATCTATAAAGAAGACTTTTGTATTCCTCCTTGCCCTTGGTGCCCTCAACACCTCCTGTACCGATGATTTTGAAGAGGTAAACACCGATCCTAACCGCATTGAACAAATCAGCCCGGGTACCTTGCTGAACCCCATCCTCTATGAGATGAGCAGCTTCAACGCCAATCGGGCCGATGACTTCACCTTTGACCTCATGCAAGTGGCGCTTCCGTTCCCCAGTGCTTCGGGCGGCATTCACCGCTATGATGTCACCGAGAACTCCGGCAGTTCTACCTGGAACACCTATTATCGTTGGTTAACGAACATCAAGGAAATGCAGGCCGCGGCCGTGAAAGCCAATGACCCCAACTATGAGGCAGTGGCGTTGACGTTGAATGCCTGGGTGTATTCCCTGCTCACCGATAGCTTCGGCGATGTGCCCATGGTAGAGGCTTCGCGCGGCGATGAGGGGATTCTGTATCCGGCCTTTGATACGCAGCAATCGATCTACAACAAGATTCTGGCCGATCTGGAAACCGCCAACAACAAGTTTGATCCAACCAAAACCATGATCTACGGCGATGATATTCTGTACCATAACAATGTGGCCAAGTGGAAGAAATTCTGCAACTCGCTGCGGTTACGATTGCTGCTTAGAGTTTCCAAAAGAACGGAAACGAACGCAGTGGCTAAAATGACGGAGATCCTCAACAATCCCACGCAATTTCCGGTATTCACCTCAAACGCAGATGCGGCCATCCTGCAGATCTCAGGGGTTCCGCCGTTGATTTCCCCTTGGGGGCGGGCGGTTGATTTTAGAACCGGTCGGGCGGCTTCTTCTTTCTTCATTGATCACCTGAACGCTCTGAATGACCCCCGCCGGGCTAAATTCTTCACCCAGGCTACCTCCAAGGACGGTAGAACCCAGGTAGGGTACAAGGGAATTCCCAGTGGCTATGAAGGAAGTGACACCCAATTTGACTATGCTCCTTCCACCTTTAACGTTGCCCTGGTGACCGCTCCCATGATCACCGTGATCATGCCCTACGCCGAGGTGGAGTTCATCAAAGCGGAACTGGCCCAGAAAGGCATTGTGACCGGTGACGCCAAAGCTGCATATGAGAAAGGCGTGAAGGCCGCCATTGAACAGTGGGGAGCCGTGATGCCCGCAGAGTATTTCACCAATCCGGCCGCCGCGTACAACGGAACCTTAGAGCAAATCATGCTGCAAAAGTACCTGGCCTTGTTCTTTGTGGATTATCAGCAGTGGTTTGAATACCGTCGCACGGGTTTCCCGGTTCTTCCCACCACCAATGCCATGATGAACAACAAAGTGGTGCCCGTTCGCTTCAGATACCCCACTACGGTGCAAACCAACAACGCCGAGAACTACAGAAAAGCCGTAGAAATGATGGGCGGCGATGACATCAATACCAAGGTTTGGTGGGAAAAATAGATTTGCTGTTTTGTCTATAAATTAAGTGGTTAAGCCTGCTGTATTCCAAGATGTAGGGATGCAACAGGCTTCACCTGACCAACTCCATAATCGAATGCCATGATCAAGCTCCCTCTGAAAAACGTACTCTCTATCAAGCTACTTTTTAGTTTCCTTATAGGGGTACAAGTCCATGCAATGGCACAAGCACAAATCAGCCTTACCAATTATAGTTTCAAACCTGGCTCCACCGAGGTGGGAAAAGTGGTGGTGGCACCCGCTTCCAAAGCGAAGGTGACGTTGGTGGGCAAGTCAGCCAGTCTATTCACGTTGGGTAAAGACAACGCCCTGAAACTGAAGAACACCTCGGCTGAGCCTTGGGTGGAAGTAGTGCTGGCTGTAGGGCAGGGGCAGAACACAGTTCAGGATACCTTCCGGATTGTCAGGGACGAATTCATCACCAACCGGGTGGTGGCTCACCGCGGCGCCTGGAAGAATACGGGGGCAACCGAGAATTCCATAGGTGCTTTGCAGCACGCCATCAAACTAGGTTGCGCCGGCAGCGAGTTTGACGTGCACATGTCTTCAGACTCGGTGCTGTTCATCCACCATGACCACGATGTGAACGGCATCCATATTGAGAAAAACCCGGCTGCCGAGTTGGCTAAACTAAAACTGCCTAACGGTGAACTGCTTCCCACGCTGGAGGCGTATCTCCAAGCCGGATTAAACCAGAACAAAACCAAGCTGATCCTGGAGATCAAACCCTCGGCCATCAGCAAAGAGCGGGGGCAGGCCTTGGCGCGGAAAGTGGTAGAAATGGTGCAAAAGCACAAAGCCCAGGGTTGGGTAGACTACATCAGTTTTGACTACGACATCTGCCGGAAAGTAAAGGAGTTGGAGCCCCCGGCGAAGGTGGCCTACCTCAACGGCGAGAAAGCCCCGGGTGAACTGGCCAAAGACAAAATGTACGGTTTCGACTATCACCACAGCGTAGTGAAGAAAAATCCGCAGTGGATAGAGGAGGCCCACGCCCTGAACCTCACCGTCAATGTCTGGACCGTGAATTCCCCCGACATGATGGACTGGCTCCTGCAGCGCAAGGTAGATTTCATCACCACCAACGAGCCCGAAATCCTGCTGGAGAAAGTAAAGAAACTAACCGCGAACTAACTTGATCCTACTCGCTTTCGTGGCACATTCTAGTTGGCTGCGGAAAACGGCTAACCGACATTTTATTGTCGTTTTAGGCTGTTTTTGCAAAATGAGGCTCTAAACGGAAATCCGCTTATCTGAAAATTTACCGGCCTGCTTAGGTCAATTCCCCTAATCAACAACAACCAAATTCTCTCACATGTTTAGAAGAAAATTCCTCCAAAGCTTAGGCACTTTGGGGCTCGGGTTAACCCTGCCCATGGGTGCTGTTCAGGCGCAAGCTGTCAAGAAAGCCACCGACCAGAAAGTTGACCTGTCCGCGGTGGGTATCAAAGGCAAGGTGCAGGCGGGAGGCAAAGGAATTCCCGGGGTGGTGGTCACCGATGGCATCAACCTGGTTACCACTGATAAATCCGGCAAATACAGCCTGGAAAGCAACGCCACCGCCCAGTTTGTGTACATCTCGGTGCCACGCGGCTTTGAGATTCCTCAGGAGAAAGGCGTGGCGCGGTTCTACCAGCCCATCCCGGCGGGTAAGCCCAGTTTCACCGCCGATTTTGAGTTGCAGAAACTAACGCAGGACGATACCAAGCACAACTTTGTGGTATGGGCCGATCCGCAGATGATCAACAAGAAAGACGCTGAGGAACTGGTGAACGTATCGGCACCGGATCTGAAGAAGCTGGTGGACGGCTACGGCAAGAACACGCTGTTCCATGGCATAGGTTGCGGGGATCTGGTGTGGGACAAGTTTGAGCTGTTTGAGGATTACCAGAAAGCCATCGGGATCTCGGGCATTCCGTTTTTCCAGGTCATCGGGAACCATGACATGGATCTCACCGCCCGCACCGACGAAGGCTCCTCTGACACTTTCAAGAAGCTGTTCGGTCCGACGTATTATTCCTTCAACCGCGGCGAGGTGCACTACGTGGTGCTGGACGATGTCTTCTTCATCGGCACGGCCAAGCGTTACATCGGGTACCTCACGGAGCGGCAGTTACAGTGGCTGGAGCAGGATTTAAGTTATGTGAAGCCCGGCAGCATGGTGGTGGTATCGGTGCACATTCCGGTGAACAGCGGCGAGAAAAGACGCATGAAGCTCAAAGACGAGTCGCTGGGCGGCGTGGTGTCTAACCGCAAGGAACTGTACCGGCTCCTGAAGCCCTACAAAGCGCACATCATGTCCGGCCACACGCACATCTGCGAGAAGGTGATAGAGAACGACATCATTGAACACACGCACGGAGCCGTGTGCGGCGCCTGGTGGACGGGCCCCATCTGCACCGACGGTTCGCCCAGCGGCTACGGGGTGTACGAGGTGAATGGCTCCGAGATGAAATGGTACTACAAATCAGTGGGCCACGACCGCGAGCACCAGTTCAGGATCTACCCCAAAGGCACCGTGAAAGACCGCCCCGAGGAAGTGGTGGTGAACGTATGGAACTGGGACCCGGAGTGGAAAGTAACCTGGTTTGAAGACGGGGTGCGCAAAGGCGAGATGAAACAGGAAATGGGCTTGGACCCGCTCTCAGTAGAGCTGCACGCCGGGCCAAATCTACCGGCCAAACACAAGTTCGTGGACCCCACCATGACCGACCATCTGTTCTGGGCCAAACCATCGGCGGGCGCCAAACAAATCAAGGTTGAAGTCACGGATCGTTTTGGGAAGGTGTACACCCAGGCGCAGGCGGTTTAAGCAAAAGCTGAGTTAACATCGGGCGTAAGCGTTGCATTCCGGCATAGCTTTCGCCCGATTCTGTTTTAGGCCTGATTTGCTGATTTTGGGCGTAAAACAAGAAGCGCAGAAAAGGCTAGGTTAGGCGCGGCAATCCTCCTATTTTAGAGGAATTACCATTACTTGCATTAATGTCATCACCTTTTCTTTCCCTCCGTAACGTGACGGTCCGTCACCTGAACCATGTTATTTTCCGGGACTTTTCCTTTGAGGTGCAGAAAGGCCAGCACTGGGCCGTGGTGGGGGAAAGCGGCTCGGGGAAAACCAGTTTGCTGCAGGCCATTGCCGGAAAACTGAGCGTGGTAGGCGGGGACGTGACGCATGAGTTTTACCAGGAGTATGTGCAGGAGCATGCCGTTTCTGACCCACTTTTCACATTTAAGGACTTAGTCGGGGAGGTGGGCCAACGCCATTCCTTCCGGAATTTCTCCACCAACAGCAGCAATTTCTATTACCAGCAACGCTACCACGCCACCGATGTGGAGGACGCGCCCACTGTGGAAGATTACCTGAGTTCTACCCGCCCCTTGGAGGAATCTGATGCCCACTGGACGTACGTGCAGGTGGTGGAGACCTTCGCTTTGCAGGGGTTGCTGCCGAAGGAACTGATCAAGCTATCCAACGGCGAGACCAAGCGCTTGCTCATGGCAGCGGCCCTGCTCAAAAATCCCAAGCTGTTGCTCCTGGACATGCCGCTCACCGGGCTGGACGTGGCTTCCCGCGCGAACTTCAACGGTCTGCTCTCCCAGATCATCGCCTCCGGCGTGACGGTGGTAATGGCGACTTCGGCAGAGGAAATTCCGCAGGCCATCACGCACGTGGCGGTACTGCATCAGGGGAAACTGGTGTCGGCCCAGCCCAGGGAAAACTTTGACCTGGACGGCTTCCAGCCAGAATCCCAAGGGAACATTGAACTAAACCTGCTGGCAGAGTTGCTCTCCTCAGAAACGCCATTTGAGTTTGATACCATTGTGGAGTTGAAGGAGGTATCGGTGGAGTATGCAGGGAAGGCGGTGCTCCACCAGGTGAATTGGAAGATACAGCAAGGCGAACGCTGGGCGCTGCTGGGACCCAATGGGGCCGGGAAAACCACCTTGCTCAGTCTCCTAAATGGCGATAATCCGCAGGCCTTCTCCAAAGACATCACGCTCTTTGACCGCAAACGCGGCACTGGTGAAACCATCTGGGACATCAAAAAGAAAATCGGGTTTGTGTCGCCGGAGCTGTTTCAGTTTTTTCCGTACCAACAGACCTGTCTGCAGGTGGTGGAATCAGGTTTGTATGATACATTGGGTCTGTTCAAAAACAGTGTGCCTGAGAATGCCGCCAAAGCCATGAAGTGGCTGCAATTACTGGGAATAGGGCAGGAGGCGCAAAAGAACCTTCGGCTGGAGCCGGCGAGCACCCAGCGGCTTTGCCTGTTGGCCCGCGCCCTCATTAAGAACCCGCCGCTGTTGATCCTGGACGAGCCCTGCCAGGGGATGGATGCCCAGCAGCAACAACGCTTTCAGCAGATCATTGAGGCCATCTGCGCCAGCAGCAATACCACACTCATCTACGTGACGCATTACCAGCAGGAAATTCCGCGCTGCGTGACCAAAGTGCTGAGACTAGAGCAGGGCAGGGTGACTTTTTAGCGAGGTGAAATGATTATTTGCCCTTATTCTACTGTGGGCTTAAGCCTGGGCGCAGAATACCATCTTAGCCGAAAAGTGAAATACACCGGTTTCATCCTGAATATCATGTTTGGCAGGTTCCATCCTAAAAAGCCCCAGGATTCCGCGATGCCCCAGAATTGACCCGGGTTCTTTCAGGCCTGGTTTTCGGGCGTTTCCTCCAGGTGCACGTAATAGCGTGTGATTTTACCCCATTGCAGGGCTTGGAATCCTGCCCAGCCGCCGGCCGAGATTAGCGTGTTGAGAACGCCTCGGCCACCGGCCTGGTCGCCCCGGTTGGGTTTCTCGTCCCGGCCGATCTCCATACCCATGATCTTAGTGCCCTCTCGCAGGACCCGAAACGTGCTGGTAGCTTCTTCGGAGAAGAAATGCTTTACTTCTTCCCCATCCATAGCATCTTTCTGGACCTCGGGTTTGGGGCAGGGGCGCACAATGAATTGGGCCGCATCTTCTTCCTCCACCACTTCTATCACGGTTACCCAGTTCTCAATGGCCGTGGCGGGCAGGATGATCTGCATGTAATCCCCCACCTGTACTTTGGTGGCATTGGAGGGATGCCCCTGCTTATCATAGAGGTGGAAAGTGGAGTTGATGCCGGGCAGGGAAGACCAGCGGTTCACATCAAACAGCTTCTGTTTAGTGCGCACAAACTCTTGCCGGGCGGTGGCCTCATCTGGATAGGTATTCTCGTGGTAGAAGAATTTATCCTTGGCGTTCTCGCCCTGCAGTACTTCCCATTCTTTCTTAATCTTTTGCAGAAAATCGGTGAGGCCCATGCTTATTTCCTTTGGTAGTGTGGAAAATCCCTTTCCTGCAGAGTACGGGCCTAACCACATGGGGTTCACCTGCTTTAAGCATGTTTTTCCAGAATCACGGCGGAAATACCTCCCTCATTGAGAATTGGGATAGGTCATTTACCAAAAACAGCCCCTAAACGCCTTTACTTCACCGGCGATACCTGCGCGATGCCATCCAGCACCGGCCTGATCTGGTTCGCCTGCTGCATCATCTGGTAGAGTTGGTCTGTGTCGCCGTTGAGGAGGCACTGGTGAAACTGCTGCAGGTGCTTGATGTACTCGGCAAGGGCGTGGCTCAGGAAATGGGCGTTTTGCTCAAAGATAGGTGCCCACATATCCGGGGAGCTTTTGGCCAGACGCACCGTGGAGGCGAAACCGGAGCCCGCCAATGTGAAGATGTTGCGCTCGTCTTTCTCCACGTCCAGCACGGTCAAACCCAGCAGAAACGAGCTCACGTGCGAGAGGTGAGACACATAGGCCACATGCTTGTCGTGTTCCTCGGGTTGCATGTAAATGGTCTTCAATCCCAGGGTCGAAAACAAGTCCTCAGCGGTGGAGAGGGCGTGGTCAGATGAAAGTTCTTTTTCACAGATGATGTTCATCTTGCCTTGGTACAAACCTTCCAGCGCCGCTGTGGGGCCCGAGTACTCGGTACCGGCAATGGGGTGGGCGGCCACGAACTGGGCACGGTTGGGGTGCTCGCGCACGGCATCGCAGAGGAGGCTTTTGGTGGAGCCCAGATCAATGACCACCGTCTGCGGCGGCACCATATCCAAAAGGGAAGGCAGCAGTTTCTGGATGGCAGATACCGGGATGGCCACCAGGATAAGGTCAGAGAGGGCGGCGGCTTCCGCCAGCGGAAGCACCTGGTCAACCAAACCCAATTCCACGGCCTGGGCAGCGTTCTGGGGGTTCTGATCCACCCCAACCAGATGGGTGGCAAAACCTGCTTTTCTGATGTCTAACGCAGCAGACCCGCCAATAAGCCCGGTCCCAATGATGGAGATAGTTTTCATGTCTGAAAGCGTACGCAAGTAGAAACACGAAGGTACTACAAGTTTTGCTATCGGCTTTCATTTGCCCGGGCGGGCAGACAGAAGAAATGGGAGAGCATGGGCTCGTTTCAAGGCCGATCTGGGTAAAACAGCCTTGAAACGGTTTGTCATAAAAGGTGCGTCTGCGGGCGCAGGCTTACACCTCGTGCATGAACTCCTTGTACTCTGGGTGCCGTTTCACGTAGGTTTCCACCACGGGGCAGGAGGCAATGAAGTGCAGGTGGTGGTCCCGTACGTAGTCCAGCGCCGTTTTAACCAGCTTATCTGCGAGGCCCTGGTTGCGGTGGCTTTCCGGCACAAAGGTGTAATCCAGGTCAAATTCTTTGTTCTCGGTGAAGGTATAGGTGAGTTCGGCTTCCTCGCCGTCCAGGTCTATGTAGAACCTAAGGTCATCTTCGTCATGAATGACTTCTGTCTTGCCCATCTTGTTTGTCTTTTTTTGAACGGATATACGAAAAAAGGTGCCAGAAGAAGCGCCAGCTTCCCCGGTTTGGCGAAATTCCGTATTTTATCCTCTTAGAAGCAGGGTTTGTTGGGTAACAGAACCGCCGGGGCGTTGGTAAAAGAAACGGATAATCACCTTAGATTTTGTAGCTTTTAGCTCCCGAAAGAGCCCTAGCCCGCCTTCTATGAACTACGTTGACCTGCTTCTGTTGTTTATCATACTCTCCAGCCTTTATACGGGTTGGTACCGGGGTTTTACCTATGGCCTGCTGGACCTGGTCAGGTGGGTGGGGAGTTTGGTTTTAGGCCTGAGTTTATACCCTTACGTAGCCAATTGGCTGGAAAAGGTGGTGGATTGGAACGAGCTTTGGCTGTTGCCGGTCTCCTTTTTTCTGGTAGCCGTTTTGGCCAGTATCCTTATCCAGGCGCTGGGCGATTGGGTCCTTTCCAGGTTGCCTTACAACGTGCATAAAACCAAAACCAACCAGATCCTGGGCCTGATTCCTGGCCTGCTGAGCGGGCTGGTGACGGCGGTCCTGGTGGTAGTGCTACTCACGGCTTTCCCGCTACCGCCCAATGTACAAGAGGAAGTACAGGGCAGTACCCTGGCTACGAAGTTCTCCTATGTTTCTGAGAAAGCTGAAATGGCCTTGTCGCCGGTTTTTGACGAGGCCTTGAACCGCACCATACGCAAACTCACGGTGCAGCCGGGCACCGAGGAGATGATTGAGTTGCCGTACAAGGTCACCAACATGAAACCCCGCCCCGATCTGGAGGCCGAGATGCTGCAACTGGTGAACGAGGAACGCGCCAAACAAAACCTGAGGCCCCTGGCCCCGGATACTTCTTTGCGCCGGGTGGCCCGCCTGCACTCAGAAGACATGTTCCGCCGCGGCTATTTCTCCCACTACACCCCCGAGGGCTGGAGTCCGTTTGACCGCATCCGGAAGGCTAGGGTCCTATTTCGGTTAGCAGGCGAGAACCTGGCCCTGGCGCCCACCTTAGACATTGCCCACAACGGACTCATGAACTCCCCGGGGCACCGCGCCAACATTCTGCGGCCTAATTTCGGGCGGGTAGGCATTGGCGTGCTGCAGGGCAATGACCGCCGGCTCATGATCACTCAGAACTTCCGGAATTAGATAGTTTTGAGAAAACGCCCATAAAAAAGCCGCTCCTGTTCAGAAGCGGCTTTTGTTTTAGAAAGGTTCCAGGTCTACTTTTCAATCACCTTAATCAAAGTATTGGCTGCTACGCGGTCGGTTAACTGCATGCCGTTCAAGATGGCCATTTCCTCAAAGCGTTTGCTTGGTACGTTGTAGGACTGAAGCACCTGAGACAAGGGAGCCGCAGTTCTCACGGTTTTGATTCTGACCACCTCAGGTTTCCGGTTGAGTTTATCCGGGTCAGAGAGTTGCCGGAAGTTCTGCATGGTACCATTGAAATACGGGAAATAGGTGTTGAAGTCAGTAGCGGTGGTCACCCCGGTAAGGTTGTAGATGTTGCCGCCGTACTGGATAAAATAGCTCAAAGCCTGAATGGGCGCCGCCTGCTGTTGCTGGGCTTGTTGCTGCTGTTGCTGTTGCTGTTGCTGCGGTGCCTGCTGTGAGATCACGGCCAGGGCGGGCATGCCGTTTACGGTCACCTGTTTAGACTCTATGGCCTGCAGTTGGTTATCGGTGAGCATTTTTTGGGCCGCGGCTTCCAGGGAGTTGCCTTGGGCCAGGCGCAGGAACATCAGGGCTTTGCCGTCTTTGGGCGCCATCTGCACTTGTTGCGGTGAGTTCTGGTGCTGCCATCCGGCCGGGATGGGGAACTGGAACTTCAGCTCTGGGTGGTAGAAGGTGCTGTTCTCCACGAAGCCCTGTTTGGGATCCTCCCCGTAGATGAGCCCGTCAATCATGCGCAGGTAGCTATCACGCCCTTCTTTCAGGTTGGCGGCAGGGGTTTTCTGTTTCCATTGTTCGGCGAGCTGGTGCACAGTGGTGTAGCGGTTGGCAGGATCGGGGTGGGTAGACTGCCACTCCGGGATTCGGCCCTGGCCACCCTGCTCCGTTTGCCGCTGCAGTGTCTGGAAGAAATCGGCCATGTGGCTGGCATCGTAACCAATTTTGGTGGAGTATTCCACGCCTAACTCATCTGACTGGCGCTCATCGTCGCGCCCGAATTTCAGGAACAGCAGGCCGGCCCCTTGCATGAGCTCATTTCCGTATTGTGCCAAGGTAGGGGAGGCGATCATGCCGCCTATGAGCAACACTTGGGTGAGCGTGGCCTTGCTTTGCTGCTGCGCCGAGTGCCGGGCCGTGATGTGCCCGATCTCGTGGCCCAAAACCCCGGCGAACTGCGCCTCAGAGTTGAAGTGCGCCATTATGCCACGGGTGAAATACACGTAGCCGCCCGGCACCGCAAAGGCGTTCAGCACGGGAGAGTCCACGATCTTGAATTCGTATTTGAGGTTAGGCCGGTGCGAGATTGTGGCCATCTGCTGGCCTTTCTCCTGGATGAACTTTTGCAGGGTGGGGTTCTGCACCAATCCGAACTGGGCTACTATGCCCGGATCGGCTTGCATGCCCATGGCTACCTCCTGTTCCTCAGACACAAAGTTGATGTCTCTTTTTCCGGTAACTGGGTTCGTGGCGCAGGAGTTAAACAATAGAATGGCCGCGGTGGCCAAACTATAAGTGAATAGATTTTTCATAGCGGTAGGGTTAAGGCTCAAGTAGTATTACAGTCAGTACAAACCCGCAGCGCGGGCAGTGCTGTTCTTAGCAACGTGTTAATAAATTATAGGTTGCAGCGCCCTATTTCTAGGATTTATCTTAGAGAGGTAACCTTTGGAGACTTCCTTTATTTTTAGGCCGTTTTTAAGAATCTGTCCCTGAAATAACGAGCTTTAATGTCCCCTTTAGAAGGATGGGCTTCTAAGGATAATCACAGGATAGAATCATCTGCCGGGGTGAGCAGGTTCAAAGTGGATTGTTCTTTCCAGCGTATGCGGTAGGCGTTCATGGCCGTGATGCCCAGTTTCTGGAGGAGCCGGTAATTGACTACCGCGCCCACGGGTGCCCCGATGACCGGAATGAGTTGTGCCATTTTGGCCAGGTCAATGTAGTCACGGTACTCCTGCTGGAAGGTGCGCCAGTCAAACTGGTGGATGTCCTCGGGAAGGTGCAGCTTCTGGGTTTCCCAGTCTACCATCTGCAGGTACACCTCGCGGCGCTGCTGCTGTCCGCTGAACGCCAGTTGGAAGATGTGCAAAAGGTACACCCGCTCGCGGTAATCATCCACGGAGTGGCCATAGAGCGCGGCAATATCAAACAGCATCTTCAGCTTGATGCTCAGCAGCAGCGGGAAATCGGCGAGACCCAGCAAGAAGCCGCCCGCGCCCGTGATGCCCCCTTCGGCGGCGGCTGTTTTCTTGTAGAATTCAATGCGGTCACGCACCACATTCTCCTGCAGTTCCAGCGTGGCATGCGCGAAGGCGCTGCCCGTGGTGTGCCGCGCGCCAAACAGCACCACCCTGATCATTTGCTTGATGGCCGCCGTAATGGCCTTGTGCACCTTCTCAGGGATGTAGCTGTTGAGCTTCTGCTGCATACCCCGGGCCAGATGGTTAAGCAAAGATGGTTCCCTCAGCATCTGCTGCTGCCACTCACGTAGCTCCTGGAGCGCTTTTTCTTCGTAGGCGGTGTGGGTCATGGCGGGCAAATCGGGGTTAATTGCTAGGCGAAAGAAAGCGCTTTTTCCAGTAAAGGCCAAAATTGCTAGCCGGGTGGGTTGTTTGGTGCCTGTAAACGAGAGAAGCGTTTAGGCCCCGTTTTTCTTGAAACAGGTACTAAACGCTTCTGGCTTATAAATGAAATAGCTTAATCTGGCTTTTACCGTCTGCCTCTGCCACGGGTACCGGCCGTTCTTTTGGGCGTCTGGTCACCGGCTGGTTTGGGCTTGCGGGTTGCTTTGGCTTTGGGATTTCTGGGGGCCAGCGAACCTTTGGGCGACCGAGGGGTCTTTTTGGAAGCGTGCTCAGATTTGGTTTTCAGGTTCTTACCCCCAGAGGCTTTGGGCTTGCGCTCAGAGGAGGCTCTGGCTGGTCTTTCAGAAGCGAAGTCATCGTCATAGAAGTCGTCGCGGTCTGCTTTGGGTTTTCTGGTGGGGGCAGCCTTAGACGCGGGCGCAGGGCGGCGGTTGGCGGTATCGTCTTCCTTGGGTCTGCGGACTGCTTTTGACTTGGGGTTCACGTACTCCTGGGTTGTGCGCTGGGGCCGGGCCACACGATGCACTTTCACTCCGAACTCCTCGGTTACCTCGTCTTCATCTGCCTGGTCGGCCGCATCGGCTTTTCTGGCAGCGCGGGCCGCTTCTTTCCCCCACGAGGAGGCATCCTCAGTCTTGGAAGACTCCGCCACCAGTTGGTTGATGGATTTGATTTCCTCCAGGGTGAGGTAGCGCCAGTGGCCGGTAGGCAGATCGTCTAGTTTCACGGTCATGATGCGCGTGCGCTTGAGGCGCTCCACTTTGTAGCCTAGTGCTTCGCACATGCGCCGGATCTGGCGGTTCAGTCCCTGCGTCAGGATGATCCTGAAGCCCTTGTGGCCCTGCTGCTGCACAAAGCACTTCTTGGTCACGCCCTCAAAGAGGCGCACGCCGTTGCTCATCTTCTGGATGAAGTCATCGGTCACGGGCTTGTCCACCATCACCACGTACTCTTTCTCGTGGTTGTTGTCGGCGCGCAGGATCTTGTTAACAATGTCACCGTCATTGGTCAGGAAGATGAGTCCTTCAGAGGCATTGTCCAGGCGCCCGATAGGGAAGATGCGCTTGGGGTAGCCAATGAAGTCAATGATGTTCTTCTTGTCCTTGGTATCGGTGGTGGTGGTGACGCCGGTGGGCTTGTTGAAAGCGATGTAAATGGGCCGGTCGCTGGGTTTGCGGGTTTTGATGGCCTCGCCGTCCACGGCCACTTTGTCGCCGGGCTTCACGGTGGCGCCTTTTTTGGCGGTACGGTCATTGATGGTGACGCGGCCTTCGTCTATGTAATTGTCGGCCTCGCGGCGCGAGCAGAAGCCCGAGTCGCTGATGAATTTGTTGAGCCGAATGGTGTTATCTGTTGGCATGTCTTGTGCTGATTCTGAATACTATACGTGTGCGGAAAAATGTACGCCACCTTTTTGGCGGCAAGCCCCTGAAAAGAAAACCTCTGGGCATGTGTAAACTTTGTCTTTGGTGCTGCAAATGTCCATAGCAAGAACCTGAGTTTGCCCTTTTCGCTTACCAATCCAAAATTTATACAAGCTATCAGGCGAAGGTGCGCAGGTAAAGGTCTTCTACTTTCTTGCGCGCCCAAGGCGTTTTTCGCAGAAAGGCTAGGCTGGACTTGATGCTGGGGTTGTGCGTGAAGCTGTTGATCCTGATGCGGTCGCCCAGTTCTTCCCACCCGTAATGGTCTACCAGCAGCACCAGAATCATCTCTAGTGTTTTCCCGTGCAAGGGGTTGTTTTTCTGTTCTTCCATATTTCCAGGACAAAGGTAGTCTTTTCTCCCTGAGTTTACGCGGATGCCCCTCTCCGGGTAATAGAATGGCTTCGTGGTTTTGTGCTGCTTACCGTATCCTGTTTTAAGCCTATTTTACGTAAAGGAACCTAAAAACAAAATTCCACCAGATTTGTGTTACGCATTTGTAATCAAATTAAGAATTTTTAGTAAATTAATGGATTGTTATTGCCCAAGCCTTCCTTTTTAGCACTAAACCACTCTGTCCCCATGGAAACTATCTCTCTGTCCCGCCCCGCCTCCTCACCCAAGCTTTCTGTAGAAGAGTTCATCCAGACTTACGCAAACCACCCCGTGTACATTCCGCCGGTGGGGTCCACGCTCCACGCGAAGAACTGGCAGGCAGAAGCCGCCCTCCGGATGTTTTTGAATAACCTGTCTGAAGAGGTGGCCGAGGACCCGGAACGGCTGGTGGTATACGGTGGCATTGGGCAGGCAGCGCGCACGCCACAGGATGCCCGCAAGATTGTAGAGCTGCTCCTGACGCTGGAGGAAGACGAGAGTTTGCTTATCCAGAGCGGGAAACCGGTGGGCAAGGTCAGAAGCCACGCCGAGGCGCCGCGCGTGCTCATCGCCAACAGTAACCTTGTGCCCAAGTGGGCAACGTGGGAGCATTTTAACCAGCTGCGGGAGCGCGGCCTCATGATGTACGGGCAGATGACGGCCGGTTCCTGGATCTACATCGGGACACAGGGCATTCTGCAGGGCACTTATGAGACTTTCGCGGCTTGCGCCCGGCAGCACTACTGCGGCGATCTGCGCCACAAACTGGTGGTGAGCGGCGGCCTGGGTGGCATGGGCGGAGCCCAACCCCTGGCAGCGACCATGGCAGGCGCCACCTTCTTGGGCGTGGACATTGACCCCGAGCGCATCAAAAAACGCCTGGAGACCCGCTACATAGACAAAATGACCTTTGATTACCGCGAGGCCGTGCGCCTGGCCCTGGCCGCCAAAGACAAGGGCGAAGCCGTTTCCATTGGCCTGGTGGGCGACATTGGCGATGTGCTGGAGCAGCTCATCCAGGACGGCATCACCCCAGATATCCTCACCGACCAGACGTCGGCCCACGATCCTATGAACGGCTACGTGCCCCACGGCATGTGTTTGCCCCAGGCCCTGGCCCTGCGGGAAAGAGACCCTGAGCAGTACCGGGTGCAGTCCCTCAAGAGCATGGCCCGCCACGTGGGTTTCATGCTGGAACTCAAACGCCGTGGCAGCGTAACTTTTGACTATGGCAACAACCTGCGCGAATTCGCCCAGCAGGGCGGCGAACCCCGGGCCTTTGAGATCCCCGGCTTTGTGCCGGAGTTCATCAGGCCGCTGTTTTGCGAGGGCAAAGGCCCGTTCCGATGGGCGGCGCTCTCAGGTGATCCCGAGGACATCAAAGTAACCGATGAGGCCCTGAAAGCGCTTTTCCCCAAAAACACACACATGATCAATTGGCTCCTGCAAGCCGAGTTGAAAGTGGCGTTCCAGGGACTTCCCAGCCGTATCTGCTGGCTGGGCATGGGCGAGCGTGAAAAAGCAGGTCTGCTATTCAACCAACTGGTACGCGAAGGCAAAATAAAAGCCCCTATCGTCATCGGCAGGGACCACCTGGACTGCGGCTCTGTGGCCTCTCCGTACCGTGAGACCGAGGGCATGAAAGACGGTTCCGATGCCGTCTCTGACTGGCCCCTCCTCAATCTCATGGCCAACGCCAGTGGCGGCGCCACCTGGATTTCCTTCCACCACGGCGGCGGTGTAGGCATGGGCTATTCCCAGCACGCCGGCATGGTTATCCTAGCCGATGGCACCGACCGCGCAGACCGCTGCCTCCATCGCGTGCTGCACAATGACCCCGCCCTTGGCATCTTCCGCCACGCCGATGCCGGCTATGAAACCGCCCAGGAAAACGCTGAGAAGTTCGGGCTGGAGTTATAGATGTTAGGAGAGACCCTCTGGCTAGTGGTCAAATCCCAGGTTTTTGCAATCTATGTAGAGACCAGGCACCGTCTTGTCTCCACGATATCTGATTTGTGGAACCTGATCTTAGTGAATTAATTTTCGCTGGCGCGAGCCTCCGGCTCGTGTCCGCACATATTCCCGATCTTCTTTTGCTCATTACCAAGGTTGTAATTATCAGCAATGCGGTTGGGCACGAGCCGGAGGCTCGCGCCAGCGGGGTATTGAATAAAGTAGGGGCAATTCTCCACCTCGGCCTGTCCCTTGTGACAGGACAACGCACATTTTTTACTTTATCATTTCCTGGGTCTGTCAGGGGACAGACCCAGGAAAGGGCAATCTAAAGCCTGAGATCAGAAATGCGTGCGGACAAGAGCTGCAAGCTCGTGCCAACGATGAATCTGATTCTGTAGGGGCAATCCCTTGTGGTTGCCCTAATGCAGCGACAATCGTAATTGGGCAACCACAAGGGATTGCCCCTACATCGACATTGTTTACTGGTTATAACCTGCTTTCTTCTATTTGGCATTTTCCGCCTGTTTTTCATAAAAGAGCCTAAAAACCATTTTTGCAAAGCAACAGTCATTAACTTGCTACCTGCACTACTTCCCGCCAGAACCTTGAACCCAATGCTAGAAGACCTAGACCGCTTTACCCTCATCGGGCCTTTCAGTCAGATTATTACCATGGCAGGTTTGCCGTTGAACGGGGCGCTAGATGACGGACAATTGGAGGTGCTGGAAAACGCGGGTGTCCTCATTAAAGGGGAGAAGATTGAGCAGGTGGGTTCCTATGCAGAGTTGGCGCAGGAAGCGGAAGTCCGGCATTACAGGTTGCAAAAGATAGAAGAGCCCATGGTGCTATTGCCCGGGTTCATAGATGCCCACACGCACCTGTGTTTTGCGGGATCCAGAGCCCGCGATTATGCCTTGCGGGTAGCCGGGAAAAGTTACCTGGAGATTGCCCGCAGCGGTGGCGGCATCCTGGATACCGTCTCCAAAACCAGGGCCGCTTCTCAGGAAGAATTGGTGCAAGGAATCATTAATCGGGGAAAGCGGCACCTGGCCGAGGGCGTGACCACCAGCGAGGTGAAAAGCGGCTACGGCCTCGCGGTAGCCGAGGAACTCAAAATGCTGCAAGCCATTAAAGAAACAGACCAGCAATTGGCCTTAGATCTGGTGCCTACCTGCCTGGCTGCCCATATGCGCCCTCCTGAGTTCTCAGATGCAGGCGCTTATTTACAGCACATTTTACAGGAACTGCTCCCGAAAGTAAAAGAGCAAAACCTTGCCCAGCGGGTAGATATCTTCATTGAAGACACCGCCTTCACTGAGGCCGAAGCCTTGGCTTACCTGCAAGGCGCCCAAGCTCTAGGGTTCGAGGTGACCGTGCATGCAGATCAGTTCAGTACCGGAGGTAGCCAAGTGGCGGGGCAGGTAAAAGCCGCCAGCGCAGATCACCTGGAGGCCAGCGGACCCGATGAAATTGCGCAATTGAAAGCCGCTGAGGTGGTGGCCACTGTGCTGCCGGGAGCCTCCCTAGGCCTGGGGATGACCTTTGCGCCTGTCCGCCAGTTCCTGGACGGAGGCCTCTGTGTGGCCATTGCCACCGACTGGAATCCTGGCTCGGCGCCTATGGGTGATCTGCTGCTCCAGGCTGCGTTACTGGGAGCCGCCGAAAAACTGACCCTCACTGAGACGTTTGCCGGCATAACCTTCCGGGCAGCCCACGCCTTACGCCTGGAGGACCGGGGTCGCCTGTTACCCGGCCTGCTGGCCGATATGGTCGCTTTCCCGACGGCAGATTACCGTGAAATACTGTATCATCAAGGCAAACTGAAACCAGCCATGGTCTGGAAACGTGGAAAGCTCTGCAAACCGCAATAACCGCAGCCGTGATGTCTTAATCTGATTTAAAATAGCTTAAGAATAAATGTACAAACCATCAGACAAAACTACTTGGAAAGGGAGGATAGACCCGCAGGACGGCGAGTTGGGCCTGCGATGGCACCAAGTGGTGCAATTAATGGACCTTTCCCGGGAAGTAGCTGATGGAAACGGAAACTTTGCGTTTTTAGGATTCAGCTGTGACGAAGGCGTGCGGCGTAACCTGGGTCGGGTGGGCGCCGCCGAGGGCCCCGATGCCCTTCGCCTGGCCATGTCTTCGCTCGCGGATCATCTGCCGGACGAAGTACAAATCTTCGAAGGTGGCGACATCATCTGCGCGAACCAAAAACTGGAGGAGGCCCAAACCCAGCTCGGCCGAAAAGTGGAGCTGCTCCTCAAAAAAGGATACCGGCCCATTGTCATGGGAGGCGGGCATGAAACGGCGTACGGCCATTTCCTGGGCATCCACAAGCAACTGGAACCTCAGGAGAGACTAGGCATCATTAACCTGGACGCCCATTTTGATCTCCGGAGCTACATGCCACATTCCAGTTCCGGAAGCCCGTTCCTGCAGATTGCCCATGAGCTGAACGTGGCGGGGAAAGAATTCCAATACCTCTGTCTGGGCATCCAGGAGTACGGCAATACCCGCAAACTTTTCCAGACCGCCGCTGATCTGGGCGTGGACTATGTAGTCGCCCAGGACTTACAGTTTGGGATGACGGAAACCATAAAGCAGAAAATTCAGCAGTTTATTTCTAGGGTGGACAAGGTGTACCTCAGCATTGACCTGGACGTGTTCGCGGCGGCCTACGCGCCCGGCGTGAGTGCGCCCACCGCTTTTGGCCTTTCGCCCCAAGCTGTTTTGCCCCTCCTGCAGGAAATTGCCGG
Source organism: Rufibacter roseolus (assembly GCF_017916365.1). Classification (GTDB taxonomy): domain Bacteria; phylum Bacteroidota; class Bacteroidia; order Cytophagales; family Hymenobacteraceae; genus Nibribacter; species Nibribacter roseolus. The sequence continues at coordinate 105,454 of NZ_JAFMSU010000003.1, read as the reverse complement.
CAGCGGAAAGCTTCTCTCCGTGGATGTAGTGGAGTTGAATCCCCGGCTTGACATTGACAGCCGCACCGCCAAGCTGGCCGCTGGTCTTATCTACCATTTGGTGCAAACCTGGAAGTAGGATTCCGTTTCACAGCTGTTTTTCGGAAATCAGAGCTAAACTTGAAGTTGTGAGTGAGTTCCAGAAGGGCTTTAGCCTGTTTAGAGTTTTCTTTTTTTCACTTTTAGGCACAAGCTAAAAATATGAAGTATTATCTAGGAGCCTATTATTTCCTGAAAGTACGTCTTGCAGATTTCGGCTCCAGAAAGGGTTCTAAAGTTTGCACATGCAGTACTTGTATAAACGACTCCTACTTCGATGCTTGGTCAATTTCTTGGAGTTCAAGCGGAAACAGCGGACTTAAAGAGGCAAGAGAAGAATTCAATCTGACCACATCCCAGATCAAGGAAATCCAGACTTGGGCTGACCAAAAGTTTGAGGAAAAGAAAATTGGCTGGGTAAATACCTTCTCTGATTTTGACACCTTAAATGAATATAAAGAAAGGTTCTTTGCCACGGCACAGGACTATCAAATTTTTAGTGTGAATTTTCCCGAAACGGAGAAAGATGCATTGATAGCGGAGTTTGTAGTTGAGGGAAAAGATATTGGAGCTATCGGACTTTGGGATAACGTAAACAGGCAGATACCTGAAGTAGCTGATGAATCAGAAAAAGTAATTGGCTATGATTTGATAGGAATTGAGGCTAGTGGCGACTTCCATACTTTTCACTGCCATGACATTGCTGACGATCTAGTAGATAAGTTTGGTGTGCAGATTAATCAATACGGTCTTATTGCCAATGACAACAATTGGGAAAAGCTAGTAGAATACATGAATGCTGAAGAAAATGGTTTCGAGCCGGTGCTTTGGTTCTTTGTCAAAGTAAAGCTGGTCGATGAAAAGAAAAAGCCTGTGTCTAAAGTTGTGTAAACACCATACTTCTGCCAACGGCTCTCTTGCGCATTGTTTACACGAAACCCTTATAAAGGATGACCTGGCGCAAGCGTTCCCTTGTGCCAACGTATATTCAGCTATTTTTTGGAGAATAGCCCCAAAACAGACCTCACCCAAAAAGGCACAAGCGGACACTTGCGCCAGACATAAAAAGAAATTCACATTTGGCTCTGTTTTAGCTGCTGTTTCCAGAAAAAAGGCCTATAACAGAAAAGCGAAACCCGGCCACTTTGGTAGGGGCCGGGTTTCGCTTTATCATCACTTACCACAAGGTTTACGCGGAGTTCCGTTCGGCGTTGATGATCCCGAAGGAGCAGCGCATCACCAGTTTCTCAAATTTGCTTTTGTCCGGAGCCTCGGTTTCCTGCTCTTCCATTTCCCTGATTTTGGTGAGGGCGAATTGCTGGATGGTGAGCAGGGGTAACTCAATGCGCTGGCGCATCTGGATGGACAACCGGTTCACGGGTTTGTCTTCCATAAGCTGGGCATTGCCGGTGAGGCGCAGAACGTACTGCTTGGTGCGCTCAAACTCCTCATGGATCATCTTCCAGAGCTCGCCGTACTGCGGGTGCTTGGCCAGAAAGGCGGTGAGCGGGAAAAAGCACTTGGTCATGGCCATCTCGCAGTTGCCCACCAAGGTGCGGACGAACAAAGAGCGGGAGTACAGTTGCTCCACGGCTTCCCATTGGCCTTCGTTTTCCAGCTTCTCCATGGCGGTGCCCACGCCATAGTAGCCGGGCAGGTTCTGCTTCAACTGGCTCCAGGAACCCACGTAAGGCACCGCCCTGAGGTCGTTCAGGTTCAGTTTGCCTGGCTTCCGCTTGGCCGGACGGCTCCCTATATTGGCCTCGGCGTAGTACCTGAGGGGGCTGGCGTAGTTGAGGTACTCCAGGAAGTTAGGCAGGTTCTTGAGCGTGTTGTAGGCTTGGTAACTCTCGTCGGCCATTTGCTGCATGAGTCGTTCCTCCTCATGAGTGAGGGTGGTTTCGCGGGAAGTGAACAGCGCGTTCCGGATACCGGCGTGCATGAGCTGTTCCATGTTGTACTGCGCCGCGTCAATGGTCCCGAAGTTGGAGCTAATTGTCTGCCCCTGGATGGTCAACTGGATTTCCTTGCTGGCGATGTTGGAGCCCATGGACGCGTAGAACTGGTGCGTTCTGCCGCCGCCCCGGGCAGGAGGTCCGCCGCGTCCGTCAAAGAAGACCACCTGCAAATCGTGCTGTTTGGCCAGCAGACTCAGTTCTTCCTTGGCTTTGTAGATGCTCCAGTTTGCCATGAGGTAGCCGCCGTCCTTGGTGCCGTCTGAGAAGCCCAGCATGATGGTCTGGATGTTGCCGCGCCGCTGCAAATGCTGCCTGTACACCTCAGAGGTGTACAAGGCCTGCATCACCCCGCGGGCGTTTCTCAGGTCATCAATGGTCTCAAAGAGCGGCACAATGTCCACGCTCAGTTCCTCGGGGTTCCAGCCGCTCAAGAGGAACAGGCCGTAGACTTCCATAATGTCCAGGGCGCTGGTGCTATGACTAATGATGTAGCGGTGGCAGCCCTGCTCGCCGTTGATCTGCTGAATGGCCTTGATGGCCTGCATGGACTCCACGGTATCGCGGTGCAGGTCATTCTCCAACGCTGTTGAGTCCACGGTAGCATTGGCCTTGAGCAGCGCGCTGATTTTCTCTTCCGCCGAAAGCTGGGTGTAGTTTTTAGGAAGTGCCTCGGTTTGGGCCGCGATGGCTTCCAGGGCCTCAGTGTGCGCCGAGCTGTCTTGCCGCACATCCAACGAGGCGAAGTACAACCCGAACAGCTCCACTTTCCGGACCAGATTTTCGGCCAGGTTCAGGAACAGCCTGTTGTGGTCTTTTATGAGCGTTTGGGTGATTTTCTCCAGCGGTGCCAGAATGTCTTCCTTGGTGATATCGGCTTTGTAACCGGGCAGGAAGAGGTTGTTGTACAGCTTTTCCTCCAGCGCAATCAACTCGTTCAAAACGCCTTTAAAGGTGAGCCGCCGCTTGAGCCGCCGCACATCCTGGTAATAGGACTTGATGATGGCCCCGCGCAAAGCCTCGGCCACTTTGAGCGTGATCTGCGCTGAGACAAAGGGGTTGCCATCGCGGTCGCCGCCGGGCCAGAAGCCCAGCCGGATCAAAGGATTATCCGCTAAAACCGCCTCGGGGAACTGGGTTTTCAGGGAAGACATGATCTGCCCCGCCGATTGGTAAAACACGTTCTCCAGGTACCAGATCAGGCTGACAGCCTCGTCATAGGGGGAGGGTTTCTCATTCTTGAAAAACGGAGTTTTGCCCAATTGGCGCAAATAGCTGTTCACCTGCGCTGTGTTATCGCTCACCAAAGCCTTGGACAGGTCGTTGATGATGCCCAGCACCTCGCTGGGGTAAAACTGGGTAGGATGGGCCGTGAGCACCAACCGCACTGAGAAATCTCTCAGTTTCTCTTTCAACTGCTGGTGGGCCTGGGTCTGTTCCACCTCAGCCTGCAGGTGCTTCAGGGTACCAGCCCCGCTCATGTCGTGCGTCTCCCGGAAAGAAGCGTCCTCCAAGGCATCGAACAGCACCACCTGGCGCTCGGCGTACTGCACAAACCGGAACAGCAGATCCATCTGCTCCTGCTCGGTGCGGTAAGGCGTGTACTGGCTGAAGAACGTGCTGATGATCTCGGCAGGGCTCAGGACTTTCTCAAAACCTTCCTCGCAATGCAGCAGGAAAATGGAAAGCAACACGCCCGTTTTCTCCACCCGGTGGAACGGAAGCGCCGTGAACAAGCTGTTGTATAATTGAAATTTTAGCCCTACGTGTTTGTCATAGGTTTGCAGGGCACTGTTAGATGAACCATCCATAATTTGGCAAATTGTGAGGTACGCCTAGAGGCACCTCATTTCTTAATTTCAGACCAACTCGGTAGTATAAGGGAATGGTCATTAACAAATATAGAAGATATTGGCTTCTTTGTTAAGGGTTCTCTAGTATTAAATGAGCTTTAATAACCAATTTTTAAAATATAAGCTAATTTCCTTTTATCCGCCGAAGCGGCAGAAGCTTTCCGTTTTCCAGCCGATTTCTCTAAAACTGGCCCTAAACGGAAGTCTATCCCTTGTGTGGAAAACAGAAGGCTTTAAACAAGATAAACCCGGAAATACTTACAGCCCGATGAGCTCATAGGTTTTCCCTTTCTCAGTTTTCAGATCAAGCAGCGAGGTGTTGGGAACAGTAGCCGGCTTAACGGTTGCCTTGGGCGACACCAAAGGCGTTTTGATGGCTGCCATCTGGTAGAAGGAATTGGGGTTGGTTCCCTCGGCTTTCTTCAGGTCTCCCTTGCTTTTCAGTTCCAATCCGTTGGCTACCCTGATGCGACAATTACCGCCCAGTTTGGAATGGACAGTGAGGGCTTTCACTTTCCCGTTCTCCCAGCGCATGTCCACCACGTAGCCGCCCCGGGCTACCAGGCCTTTCACCTCGCCGGATTGCCATTTGTCCGGCAAGGCCGGAAGCAGGTGCAGGGTGCCGTCATGGCTCTGCAACAGTATCTCGGCGATGCCAGAGGTACAGCCGAAATTCCCATCGATCTGAAAAGGTGGGTGGGCATCGAAAAGGTTGGGGTAGGTGCCTCCGCCTTCTCCCGATTCCACTGCCCCGGCGGGCGTGAGTTGGTCTTCTATGAGTTTGTAGGCGCGGTTTCCGTCCAAGAGCCGGGCCCAAAGGTTCACTTTCCAGCCCATGGACCAACCCGTGGATTTATCGCCGCGGTAGACGAGCGAGGTTTTGGCGGCCTCAAACAGCTCAGGCTGCGTGTACGGCGATACCTGGTTGCTGGGGAACAGGCCGTAGAGGTGCGATACGTGGCGATGCTTGTCGGTGGGGCTGTCCCAGTCGTGGAGCCATTCCTGCAACTGGCTGTACTGGCCTACCTGCATGGGCGGCAACCGGTCCCGCATTTTCTGGAGCGTATCGGCGAAAGCCCGATCAGTGTTCAAAGCGGCGGCCGCGTGGATGACGTTGGAGAAGACATCGAACACCAACTGGTTGTCCATGGTGGTGCCGGCCGCAATGGAAACATCGTTCTGGTGGGAGTTCTCCGGCGACATGGACGGGGTCACCACCAACCAGCGGTGGGTGGGCTCTTCCTGCAAAACATCGACGTAGAACGTGGCGGCGCCTTTCAGGGTGGGGTAGACCTGCTTCAGGAATTTCTTGTCGCCGGTGTAGAGGTAATGCTGCCACAGATGCTGCGTGAGCCAGGCGCCGCCCATGGGCCACAGGCCGTAAAACGCTCCGTCTACCGGACCGGTCATGCGCCAGAGATCGGTGTTGTGGTGCAGGGCCCAGCCGCGCGCGCCGTACATCTTGGAGGCGGCTTCCTTGCCGGCCTCGGCCAGGTCCTTCAGCATACTGAAAAGCGGTTCGTGCATCTCCGGCAGGTTGGTGACCTCGGCGGGCCAGTAGTTCATCTCGGTGTTGATGTTGACGGTGTACTTGCTGTCCCAGGGCGGAGAAACTTTTTCGTTCCAGATGCCCTGCAGGTTGGCCGGCTGCGTTCCCGGCTGCGAGGTGGAGATCAGTAAATACCGCCCGAACTGGAAGTACAAGCTCACCAGCTGCGGATCGTTGCCTTTGGCGAACTCGGCCAGGCGCACGTTGGTGGGTTTGCCCATGGCCTCCGTGGTGCCCAAATCCAGCGATACGCGGTTGAAATAATTCTGGTAGTGCCGGATGTGTGCCTCGCGGGCTTTAGGGTAGTCTTTTTTGAAGGCCTTTTTCAAGAAATGGGCTGTTTTCGCCGCCTCATCGCCGGAGATGTCTTGGTAGTTCTTGAAGTTGGTACCCATGGACACGTAGAGGACCACTTCATCGGCGCCGGTGATCTGGAGCGCGTTGGCGGTAGCCGTGAGCTTGCCCCCGGTCACTTTGGGCTGCACACGGGCCTGGAACCGCACCTTGCCTTTCTTGTTGTTCCTGTCCCCGGAAACCCCGTTCAGCAGCAACTGGTCTCCCTGCGTGCTCACCGCGTAGCTTTTATGCGGACTGTCGGCGCCCACAGTGAAGGTAAGGCTGCCGGGTTTATCGGCGGTGAGCCGGATGAGGAGGACATCATCGGGGAAAGAAGAAAGCATTTCCCGTTTGTAGGTCACCTCGCCCACCTTGTAGGAGACTGAGGCCACCGCCTGGCTGATGTCCAGCTCACGACGGTAGGAAGTGGCTTTCTCGTGGCCGGGGAAGTGCATGAACAGGTTGCCTACGGGTTGGTAGGGCATGCCGTAGTTGTTGCTGGCGGGCGCGTTTCTGGGAAGTTTTTCCAACGCCAGGGCCTGCGCCTCTTTGTGCTGGCCCTCAAAGATCAGCCTCCGGATTTTAGGTAGGGCGCTGTAAAGGTCGTTCTTCACATTGTTGCCCGGTTCGCCGGCCCAGACCGTTTCCTCGTTCAACTGCAACTGCTCTTTGGCCGGCCCGCCGAATACCATGGCCCCGAGGCGACCGTTGCCCAGCGGAAGGGCTTCGTTCCAGTTGGCGGCGGGTTTGTCGTACCAAAGCGTGAGGGGCGCCTGGTGCTGAGCGAAACAGGTAGTAACAGTGAATAGCAGTAGGAAGGTAAACCTGAGAAAATACACGGGGTTCATGGGGCTACGTTTAGGGGCTGATTTTCTGAAAATAGGCTAAAAACAGGTAACGGGAAACAAAGCGGTAGATAAAGCAGAAAGAGGAAGGCTTGTACATGAATAAGCCTTCAGATCGCAGAATCCAAAGGCTTATTCATGAGGAGAATCTTAGAAGAAAGCCTTCCAGTGATTGCACCTAAGAAACGAGGCAGGCTGATTACAACGCCACCGGTTTCATCTTAGGCACCAGCGATTTCATCACTGACCAGGCTACCAGGTACGCCAAGGCGCAGAACGCAAACATGATGGTGTAACCGGTCTCCACGTGACCCAGGGCTTCATAATGGTCAAAAAGATATCCCCCCACTTTGGTCACCACCACGCCACCGATACCCCCGGCCATGCCGCCGATGCCCGTCACCGAGGCCACGGATTTCTTAGGGAACATATCAGAAACGGTGGTGAAGATGTTGGCCGACCAGGCCTGGTGCGCCGAAGCTCCGATACCGATGAACAGTACCGGGAACCAGTAGCTGATGCCGCCCAAAGGCTGCGCCGCCAGCACCAACAGCGGGAACAACGCGATTACGAACATGGCCCGCATACGTCCTTCGTAAGGATTGTAGCCTTTGTTAATGAAGTACATCGGGAACCAACCACCGCCAATGCTGCCCACCATGGTCATGCTGTACAGCACGGATAACGGGAGCATCACCTGGGTACCCGTTAAGCCATATTGGGCTTTAAGGTAAGCCGGCAGCCAGAAAAGGAAAAACCACCAAACCCCGTCGGTGAGAAATTTCCCGAAGGCGAAAGCCCAGGTTTGTTTGAAGCCCAACAGCTTGAACCAGGACACTTTCTCCGCCGAGGCCGGGGAATCTGGCTCCAGCACGGGCTCGCTGTCGCTGCTGATGTAGTCGCGCTCGGCGGCTGAGAGTCTTTTCTGTTTATCGGGTGTTTCGTAGAAAGTGAACCAGAAAAACAGCCACAGAAACCCAATCGCCCCGATGATAAAGAAGGTGTATTCCCAGCCCAGGTGCGCGGCAATCCAGGGCACGGTAATCGGAGCCAGAATGGCCCCCACGTTGGAACCTGAGTTGAAGATACCCGTCGCCAAAGAGCGTTCTTTTTTAGGGAAGTACTCGGCGGTAGCCTTGATGGCCGCCGGGAAGTTACCAGACTCCCCGAAGCCCAGGAAAGCCCGGGCCACCATGAACCCGATCACCGAAACTGGCAACGCCCCGAACCCAAGGGCTGTGAACAACGGACTCACCGACCTGCCCAGCGGCTCGGCGTAGGCGTGCAGAATGGCGGCCAAAGACCAGATGATCAGTGCCCAGGCATAGCCTTTCTTTGTTCCTAAACGGTCAATAATGCGGCCGGCGAAGAGCATGGAAATGGCGTAGGTGAACTGGAAAACCGCCGCAATGTTGGCGTAATCGGTGTTGGACCAGCCAAACTTCTCCGCTAGCAGCGGCTGCAGCAGGCTGAGCACCTGCCGGTCCAGGTAATTGACCGTGGTGGCGAAGAAAAGCAGGGCACAGATGGTCCACCGGTACTTGCCAATCTTTTCCTGGCCTGTCATAATGATTGGTTTTGTTTGTTTTGTTTGGGTCATAAGGGCGGGGTTAACTATTTTCTACATCTCTGCGCTAATTCCAATGCTTGTGCCGTGAGGTCCTGTAAGGTTTCAAACTGCCGGTTGGCCAAAATGTCTTTGCTGATGAGTTTGCTGCCCATGCCCACGGCACAGACACCCGCCTTAAACCAGGTTCGGAAGTTCTCCTCTTCCATTTCCACGCCCCCGGTAGGGATGAACAACTGCCCCGGGAATAGCTCTTTAATGGAAGAGACAAACGCCGGACCCACAATGTTGGCCGGGAAGATCTTGATCAAAGCCGCCTGCGCCTGCTGCGCCACATGAATCTCGGTGGGCGTGAAGCACCCCGGAATCCAGAGCAGACCGGCCTCGTGCACCAGGTTGCCTACCTGCGGGTCCACAATAGGGGCCACCACGTAATCGGCGCCGGCTTGGAGGAATGCCTCGGCCTGCTGCACGGTTTTGATGGTCCCGATGCCCAGGTGCAGGTCCTGGTACGTTTTGAGCTCTTTTTTTAGAAACGTGAAGTTTTCCAGCGCGGCGGCCCCGCGGTTGGTGTACTCCAGCGTTCTCACGCCCGCGTGGTACAGGGCTTTCACCACGTCCAGGCTCAGTTGTGGGTCCTCATGGAAGAATAACGGCAGAAGCCCTTGGTTTACGATGGCCTGCAGGGCCGTTTCTTTATTTGGCATACGCTTGAATGGTTTCCTCAATCTCGGCTACCGTGCTAGTGGTAGCATCGCTTTCGATGAATAATTTCTTAAAGGCCGCCGCGGTGGCAAACTCCAGGGTTTCCTGCGGCGAGCGCTGGTGGTAAAAGCCGTGGATGAGCCCGGCCATGAAGCAGTCGCCGCTACCCACTTTGTCCAGGATTTTGTCTATCACGTACTCCTGTGACACGTGCAGTTCGCCCTGGGTATAAAGCGTGGTGAAGTAGCGGATGCCCTGCGGCCCGTGGTCAAACCGGAAGGTGTTGGCCACGATCCTGCATTTGGGGAATTCTTTCAGAATCGCTTCAGATGTTAAGGTGGCGTGCTGCAAGAGTTTCTCTTTTTCAATGTCCTGCACCAGTTCCTCTTCCAGCGGCATGCCCAGCATTTTGTTCGCGGCCCACACGTTGCCCATGATCAGGTCACAGGAAGAGGCCAACGATGGCATGACCTCAACCGGGTCTTTGCCGTACTTCCAGAGCTTGGCGCGGTAGTTCAGGTCCAAAGAGATGAAGATGTTGCGTTCTTGGGCCGCTTGTAGCGCCTCGGCGCAGACCTCGGCTACGTTCTGGTTGATAGCCGGGCAGATGGCACTGAAATGGAACCAGCTCACTCCTTCGAATACCTGGTCCCAGTTGATGGTGCCAGTTTTCAGATCGGCGTACGCCGATCCCGCGCGGTCATAGATCACGCCGGCGTTTTTGAGGTCTTTTCCCTTAGGCAGGTAATAAAGCCCTACGCGGTCACCTTGCAGCACCACGGGGCTGGTATCAATCTGGCGTTCCTGCATGTAGCCCATGAGCTGCTCAGACACGAAGTTCTCGGGCAGCGCAGTGAGGTACGCCGAGGGAACGTCCCACAGCGCCAGTGCCGTGGCTACGTTCAGTTCAGCGCCGCCCACGTAGAAGGGCAGCCGGTTCTCCTGCAGCCACTGGCCTTGCCCATCCGGACAGATTCTGAGCAATAGCTCCCCAAACGATAAGACTTTTCCGCTGGTCATACCTTAGAAATTGAAGTAGTTTTTAGCGTTGTTGTAGCAGATGTTCTCCACCATTTGCCCGATCCATTCCAGTTCAGACGCCGGCAGTTCACCGTTCTCCACGTCATTGCCCAGCATGTTGCAGAGGATTCTTCTGAAGTACTCGTGGCGCGGGTAGGAGAGGAAGCTGCGGGAATCGGTGAGCATGCCCACGAAGCGGCTCAGTAGGCCCATGTTAGAAAGCGCGTTCATCTGTGCCTCCATGCCTTGCTTCTGATCTAGGAACCACCACGCCGAGCCGTACTGGATTTTGCCCGGCGTGCTGCCGTCGTTGAAGTTTCCTATCATGGTAGCGTACAATTCGTTCTGGCTCGGGTTCAGGTTGTAGAGGATGGTCTTGGCCAACTGATTAGAGTTGTCCAGTTTGTCCATGAATTTAGCCAACGGACGGGCCACATCAAAATCCCCGATGGAATCGAAGCCGGTATCCGGGCCCAGTTCGCGCATCATGCGTGTGTTATTGTTGCGCAGCGCACCCAGGTGAAACTGCTGCGTCCAGCCTCTGGCGTGGTCCATCAAAGCCAGTTCCACCAGCATGGCAGATTTGAATTTCAGTACCTCTTCTTGGGTCAAAGCCTGTTTTTGCAGCGCTTTTTCAAAAATGGCGGCAATCTCCTGGTCGGTGTATTCCTCGGCGTACATGGTTTCCAGGCCGTGGTCAGACAAGCGTCCGCCTTGGGCGTGGAAGAAGTCGTGGCGCTGTTTCAGGGCATCCAGCAGGCTTTGGTAATTGCTGATGGAAACGCCCGAAGCGGCTTCCAGTTTCTCCAGGTAAGCTAAATATCCGCTGTCCTCAATGGCCATGGCTTTATCGGGACGGAAGGTAGGCAACACCTTTATTCCGAAATCATCGGCGGCAATTTTCTGGTGGTGCTCCAGGGAATCAATGGGGTCATCGGTGGTGCAGATGGTGACTAGGTTCATCTTCTTCAGGATGCCGCGCACGCTGAATTCATCTGACTGCAGCATCTCAGTGGCGGTGTCATAAATCTCGCGGGCAGACTCCGGCTTCAGGATTTTCTGTATCCCGAAGGGCCGCTTCAGCTCCATGTGCGTCCAGTGGTACAAGGGGTTGCGCATGGTAAGCGGAACGGTTTTGGCCCACTGCTCAAACTTCTCAAAATCATCGGCGTGGCCGGTGCAGAACCGCTCAGGAACGCCGTTGGTGCGCATGGCCCGCCATTTATAGTGATCGCCCTCCAGCCAAATTTGGGTCAGGTTTCTGAACTTTCGGTCATTGGCAATGTCGGCGGGGTTCAGGTGGCAATGGTAGTCAATGATGGGCATGTGTTTGGCATGCTCATGGTACAGCGTTTGGGCGGTCTTGGTCTGAAGTAAGAAGTTATCGTCTAAAAATGACATAAACGTAGCGTTGGGATACTGTAAAGGATCTGAAAACAGCCCGATTGCCGGTAAGTTAGTCGGGCGTTTTCAGGGTAATTTGCTTAAAATAGGACAAAAACAGACACCAACACCTGTGTGGGTGCCTGTTTTTGTTAAAAGAGTATGAATTAGTGCTTTTTAGCCAGTTTTTATTGCAGGAGCGCTTCCAGTTCCTGGTTCACCAGAGTTTCCAGGCTTGCTACCTGGGTCAGGTCGGTGCCCCAGAACTCCTGGTTGGAAAGCACGGGCTGCACGGTCTCGGCGGTAGGTTTTTCTGCCAGGCGGCCCGGAGAAGTCCAGCACCTTTATTGAGGGACTGCCTGCGCTTTTTGGAGAGGAGCAACAAATCCCTCTCCGCTTTTGCTTTGTAAGTGAGCAAGGGAAAGGGTCTTCCTTTGTTTGTTATCCTGTAAACAGGGGGTTGCGAGAGGATGAAACTAGCCTTGGCGTTTAAGGGCGGTTTTCAGGAAATCGGGCCCAAAGCCCTGGGTAAAGTGCTTAGGACCGATGTTCTTTATTCCTTATCGAAGTCTCTTTTGAGCGAAGATCCCCTGATGATGAGTTCAGGTTTGAGCACCGTTTTCTGGGGCAATTGTTTCTGATCCGGCCCGGTTTTGAAATGCTCAAAGAACAGTTCGGCGGTGATGCGGCCCATGGTTAAACTGAACTGGTCCACCGTGGTGAGCGCCGGGTCAGAGAAAGAAGTAAACGGCTCGTTTCCGAAACCTGCTATGGCGACCTCCTGGGGTACTTTGAAAAATCCACAACACTTTTCCTTCGGTCGCTAAGCCTTACCGCTCGTTGCTGGGTTTCCCGATGGTGGCCAGAATGCCGCCGTCTACATACACAATTTGTCCGTTCACAAAATCGCTGGCTTTGCTGGCCAGGAAAATGGTGGCCCCCGCCAGATCCTCGGGGTCTCCCCAGCGCCCAGCCGGGGTACGCTGGATGATGAACTCATTGAACGGATGTCCGTCTACCCTGATGGGAGCCGTTTGGTCCGTGGCAAAATACCCCGGCCCGATGCCGTTCACCTGCACGTTGTACCGGGCCCACTCGGTGGCCAGGTTCTTGGTGAGCATCTTCAGGCCACCTTTGGCCGCCGCGTAGGCAGAAACCGTATCGCGGCCAAGTTCGCTCATCATGGAGCAGATGTTGATGATCTTGCCGGCCCGGCGCTCCACCATGTATTTGCCCACGGTCTTGGACATGATGAACGGACCGGTAAGGTCCACGTCCAGCACTTTCCGGAAATCGGCTACTTCCATCTCCAGGGCGGGGGTGCGTTGGATCATGCCGGCGTTATTCACCAGAATGGAGATGGGGCCTACATCCTGCTCCATGCGTGCGATGTTTTCTTTGGCCGCCGCCTCGTCTGTGACGTCAAACAGATAGCCTTTCACATCCAGCCCTTGTTGGCGGTACTGCTCCAGGGCGCGTTCCATTTTCTCAGGGGAATTGCCGTTCACTACCAGGGTAGCACCCGCTTTGCCTAGGGCTGTGGCCATGGCCATGCCCAAGCCGTGGGTGGCGCCGGTTACTAAAGCTACTTTACCGCTTAAATCAAATAAATGGGTCATGAACGGCTATTTAAGGTCGGTGGTGGCTACTTTGTCCATGTCGTTGTAATCCAGGTTCTCGCCGGCCATGCCCCAGATAAAGGTATAGTTGGAGGTTCCGGCGCCCGAGTGGATGGACCAGGGTGGGGAGAGCACCGCCTGTTGGTTCTGCATCCAGATATGGCGGGTTTCCTGCGGCTCGCCCAGGAAATGGCACACCGTCTGGTCCTGGGGTACCTCAAAATAGAAATAGGCTTCCATTCGCCGGTCATGGGTGTGGGCGGGCATGGTGTTCCAGACGCTGCCGGTTTTCAGTTCGGTGATGCCCATCTGCAGCTGGCAGGTTTCTACTACGGAGTTGATCAACACCTTCCGGATCGTGCGGGCGTTGGCGGTCTCCAGGGAACCCAGTTCCACGGTCTCGGCCTCGCTTAACTGCACCTTCTTGGTAGGATAGGCGTGGTGCGCGGGCGCCGAGTTGAAATAGAAGCGGGTGTCGGCACCGTTGGCGGCCGGGTGGAACAGGACTTCCTGCACGCCCTTGCCTATATACAAAGCCTCTTTGTTCTTCAGGATGATTTCCTCGCCGTCAACCGTGATGGTGCTGTCTGAAGACACGTTGATGATACCAATCTCCCGCCGGTCCAGGAAGTTCTCTGACCGCAGGGTTGGGAAGGTGTCCAGCCGGACCGGACCGTTTACCGGATGCACGCCTCCTACAATCAACCGGTCATATAAGGTATAAGTCAGTTGGATGGTGTCTGCCTGGAAAAGGTTCTCGATCAGGAAGTGCTCGCGAAGTTTGGCGGTGTCATATCCCTTAAAATCGGCGGGGTGTATGGCATGCCGGGTGGTATGGTGGAGGCTCATAGCTTTGGCTTAAATGATGTAATCGTTTGCGCAAATTACAATTTTACCAATCTGTTAGGCTGTGTTGGGTAAGAAAGATGTTTTTCCTCCGCAGAACTGGTGCCTTACTGACGCTGCTAATCTTTCCACGCTGTTGCTCTACTCGCTTTCTGGACCATTTATTCAATTTGCCCCAAAACTGGCTGGCTATAAGCTTTTCCGAGATCTGGTATGATCTGGTTTCAGCGAGGATTTTGCCCTTTGACCAGGCAGAGAGTTTGGCTCAAGCATAATCCATTAAAAACCATCCAGCGGAAATTGGTTGCTTTTCCTTTGTGTCAAAGTGAAGTAGAAAATGGAGGATGGCAGAGGCTGCGGGAATACGGATTTACACCGTATAAAAGCTGTTAATTGGCGTCTTTGGGCCTTGTTTTATAAATAAGCCAAATAAATTTTGTATTTTGGATGAGGTTAGAAAACGCCTTTAGGTGAATTGAACCCCACACCCGCCACTATCTGAGTTTATAGGGAAATCCCAGCCAGGTATAGATGTTGTTTTTTGATGTTTCGCAGGAGTTGTGTACCATGAACAGAGGAGAATTCATCTATGCATTACAAGTTCTATGCACTTCTCAACATCAAGCCTTCTGAGTATAAGATAGTCCGGCAGTTGTTTTTGGTGCAGTTCTTCCTGGGTATTGCCACGGCCTTCCTGTTTACCAGCACCTTGACTATGTTTCTGCATTCCTTCTCGGTGCAGCATATCCCGGAGGTGTACATTTTGTCTGCTTTGCTGTTACTGTTGGCCAACTGGGGCTACTCCAAACTGGAGCACCGGCTTACCTCGCGCAAGTTGCTGGAGAAAATCATTCTTTTTTCAGCGGGTTCCCTGCTTTTTACCTGGGTCACTATTTCATTCCTGGATTTCAAGTGGCTTCCATTCCTGCTCTCGGCTTGGAACATGGTGGTGTACATGCTGGTCAGTTATGCTTTTTGGGGCATGGCGGCCATCATTTTCAACGTGCGGGAAAGCAAGCGCATCTTTGCGGTGGTTGGGTCCGGCGATATTCCGGCTAAATTGATGGGGTACGCCCTGGTGCCGGTGCTCACGCCCTTTATTGGGGTCAATAACCTGCTGTGGATCTCGGTGCTGGCTTTTGTAGGCGCCTACCATTTCTTGGGCAAATTCCAGCACCGGGTAGTAGACCGCACCGTGCATGCACCACACCAAAGCCCCATGTTGGCAGCCCAGGAAAAGGCACCGTTCCGTTCCTCATTCATCACCCGGCTTTTCTACAACCGCCTTATCTTTTCCATCGCGCTTTTTTCCCTCATCGCTTTCACCGTGTTCGCGCTTATTGATTACACGCTGCTGGGCGAGGTAAAAGTCAGGTTTGCCAAAAGTCCCGATTTGGCCATTTTCATTGGGGTGTTCTTCGCTGTGGGGCGGGTACTAGCCATCTTCTTCAAGCTTCTGTTCAGTAGTCGGGTCATCAGTAGGCTGGGGTTAACCAATGCTTTGCTGCTTTCTCCGGTAGTAGTGCTGGTGTTGACTGGCCTGTTGCTTTTGCCCGGAGAAAGCGTGAACACCATCCTGTATATCTTTGGGGTGATGGTGCTGCTCTCTGAGGTGTTGAAGTCTGCGGTGCAGGAGCCGGCCTTCTTTATTCTTTTTCAGCCGCTTGAACCCCACGTGCGGCTCAAAGGGCACCTGGTGGCAAAAGGCTACATGCTGCCCTTTGCGTTGCTGGGCAGCGGGGCATTTCTGCTGCTCTGCTACCAAATCCGGGGAGAACTGGGCATTCATTTTATTGCGCAGGTGCTCTTTGTGTTACTGGTGCTTTGGATCAGTTCTGTTTTCCTGGTGAAGAAAGAATACCTGCGCACCTTGGTGCGGGCCATCCGGAAGGGGTGGTTTACCGGTTCTGAGCTCTTTTTGCATGACGGTCCCGTGCAGGAACTCCTTCTGAGCAAAGCTACCAGCAACAATCCCAAAGACGTGCTTCTGGCTTTGGAACTGTTGGAGCGGTCGGGGTACCGCAAGTTGAAACAACTGCTGGAGCACCAATTTGACAGCCCTTTTTATGAGGTGCGCCGGTTTGTCCTGGCCAGCCTTATCCGGCTGGAGGGAAAGAACGTGCTGGACCTGGTGCAGCAGCAGTTGGCCTCAGAGAAGGCAGATCCTTTGAAACCCGAACTACTCAAAGCCTATTACAGCCTGGTTCCTGACATCAGCGTCGCTGACCAGACGGCTATGGCATCAATGGAGCCGGAGGCCTACCAGGCGGCCTTGGTAGGGCTTCTGCAGCGGCAGAACGAAGATGCGAAAGAGGTGGTGCAAACCGCTTTGAACGCCATGGTGGATACGTGCAATGCTTCTCACCAGCAACTGGTTCTGGACATTCTCTGGGAGGCGCCCGCCAGTGGGTTCCAGGAGGTACTGGGCAAATTGCTGAACTCTGATTTTGAGCCGATTTATAAAAAAGCCATTGAAACCGTGGGCCGGGTGAAGGAATTCAGTCTGCTGGGGCAAGTGGTGGACACCGCCAAAACCCACCTGGCCTGGCACGCCCTGCAGAAATCCCTCGTTTATTTCGGTGATCCGGTGTTTACGGCAGAGGCCCTTAAGTCGCGGGCCCCGGCGGCTTTTGTACGGGCGGTGGTGCTGGCCGCGGGTAAGGTGAAGGGGGAAAACTCCACTGAATTCCTGCTGGATTTGCTGGCCCGGGAAGAGGGGCCCACCGGTGACGTTATTGAGGCCCTTTGGCTAAAACAGGCCGAAATGAGCAATGAAGGCCAGAAGGACCTGGATGCCTGGCTGAGTAAGAACCTGGCGAGCTGCCTGCAGAAAACCTCCGCCTGCCGTGAGCTCAGGACCAAACCAGAACTGCAGTTGCTGGCTACCACCCTCACCCGGGAGATAAACCAGGATGTGCTGCTGCTGCTGAAGGGCCTGGCCCTCCGGTACGACCGCCAACAGATTGGTCGCGTCATGAGCCTGCTGAAATTGCATGATGAATCCCGAATGGCCAATGCCATAGAAATTTTGGAGCACCTCATCCCCAAAGCCTGCTTTCTGCAACTGGACCGCATCCTGGACTTCACCAGTGAGTCACCAGACGAAGGCAATAACCTGAATGTAAGGATCAAACACGAAGTACCGGCCTCGATGATGGTGGCCTCCATCATCCAGAACACCCAGATGCAGTGCTCCGCCTGGACCAGATCAGTGGCTTGTTACCTGCTGCCCCAGCTTGGAATTTCCTCTGCCCAGATGATTCTCTCCGATGAGGAACGGCTCCCGCAGGATCTCCTCTTCCAGGAGACAAAAGAGTATGTTTTATCTGCCTTAAAGTAATATGTACTATGTTACTCATTGAAAAGGTACTGACGCTACGGGCCTCAGAGATATTTAGCGAAACCCCTGAACCGGAGCTGGTGGAACTGGCCGGCGTGCTGGAAGAAATCCATTTAGCGCCTGGTACCGTCTTGTTTGGGAAAGGCGAGATTGGGGACAGTATGTACATCATCTACAAAGGCCGGGTCAAAATCCATGACCATGAACACACCTTTGCCGAGCTGGAGGAAAACGAGTTGCTGGGAGAACTCTCCATCCTGGATACGGAACCCCGGTCGGCCAGCGCCACCATCCTAGAAGACGCCATCCTGCTCAAACTGGCGCAGGAGCCGTTCTATGAGATTCTGCTGAACAACGCCGAAGTGCTCAAGGGAATCCTGAAGACCTTGTGCCGCCGGCTCCGGCAGATGGATGCCCGCCTGGTGTCTACGCACCAGTCTTCTGAAGTTGACTTGTTTTGACTTTCAGTTCCTGCAGGTTGGCTTGTTTGCGGCTTTCCCGGTTTTGCTGGCAGTACTTGGTAAAGTAGTGGTGTTTCTCCAGGAAGTTGATCTGCATCTGTATCCATTGTTCCTCGGTCTGCAGAATGCCCAGGGAAAGCAGTTCTCGGTACAGCCGGTCGGCAATGGGGGCATAGTCATCGCGGCCAAGGTAATCCAGGTCCGCGTCACAGATCACCTGTTCCAGCTTGGTCTGGGGGCTCTGAGGCAGCTTGGTAGCCATGATGAGGTGACCTATGGTTTCTATGTCCCGGGGGGGAAACCCAAACATCGGCAGTTCCTGCCGGGCTATCTCGCGGCTCATTTCTTCATGGTTTTGGTAGGTCTTCACAAAACCCGCATCGTGGTAAAGAACCGCTACCTTCAATAGCAGCAGCTCTTTGGGGGCTTTGAATTTCTCTGCCAGGGCAATCGCTTCGGCCTGTTCCAGAACATCCAGGGTATGGGCAATACAATGGTAGGTAAGGTGCGATGCCAGGCCGGTCTGTAGTTTCTGAATGACGTGCTGCCGGATCTGCGAAAATGGGGTAGGGGCCATACGGGTTATCAAGGGTTAGTGCTGCAGGCCATAAGGGGCGTTTTAAAGCAGATTTCAGGAAAAAGGCCGTAAAACGACCTCATCGGGAAGGGTAATTTGAAAAATACAGGCTAGAAAGCCGCCTTTACTCTCTCTTATTTAGCTTACTCTGCACAAAGTACATGTCTACCTCTCCTTTGTTTTTGGCCGGTACTTTGCCCCGGTACAGGCAACTGAACCATTCTTTCACGGCCTCAAAAGTAGTCTCAGAGATGTTGATTTTACCGCCCTCTCCGCTGGACTCTATGCGGCTGGCCAGGTTCACAGTATCGCCCCAGATGTCATAGGCAAACTTCTTGCGGCCCACCACCCCCGCCACCAACGGACCTGTATGGATGCCAATGCGTAAACTCCACGGCACCAGGCCGTGGGAGGCCCTTGCCTCGTTCACGCGTTTCATGTGCTCCTGAATTTCAATGGCGGCCAGAATGGCGTCTACGGCGTGGGTCTGGTTAGAGACCGGAAGGCCGCCGGCGCACATATAGGCATCACCAATTGTTTTGATTTTCTCCAGGTTGTTCTTCTCCACAATGGTGTCAAATGCCAGAAAGCAGTTGTTCAGCTCAGACACCAGCTCATTAGGGGAAAGCCCCTCGGCAATGGAAGTAAACCCCACGAAATCGGTGAAAAGGACGGTGGCACTTTCGTAGAACCGGGGGGTAGCCGCTCCCGTCTCCTTCAGTTCATTGGCCACCTCCACGGGCAGAATATTGAGCAATAGCTTCTCAATCTCTTCTTTTTGCTGGTTCACCTGCTGAGTGCGCTCCTCTACTTTCTGCTCCAGCACCTCGTTGGCTTCCTGGAGTTCATGGATGAGGTGTTTGTTTGTGCGGCGCAGCTGGAAAGCTTCAATGGCGTTGTCAAGGGTAATTTTCAGTTCTTCCTTGTCCCAGGGTTTTACAATGTAACGGTAGACCTGCCCCGTGTTAATGGCCTCCACCACAGATTCCATATCGCTGTAACCCGTCAGGATCATCCGGATGGTGTCTTTGTCCTCGGGCAGGTTTTTCAGGAACTGGACGCCCGTCATCCTGGGCATGCGCTGGTCGGTGATCACCAGGCTGGCATCCAGCGACTTGAGAATCTCCAGCCCTTCTTCCCCGGATTTGGCCGTGTGCACGTTGTAGTGCCGCCTGAACGCTGATTTAAAGACAACCAGGTTATCCTCCTCATCATCTATATACAGAATGGAAGGTTTCTCTGAGGCTTGGGTAGGGAATGAAACAACTTGTTCCAAGGTCATGTTTTCCATGGTTTATAGGGGGGATGAATGGCGGTCTGTACAGGTGGCTAATTATGAAACAGTCTCTAATTTCAGGTTCTGGGAGGCTGGGGTGAACTGCAGGGGAATCCGGATGGTGAACTCGGTCCCTTCGCCGGGCCGGGATTCTACCTCTATTTTGCCTTTGTGCTTCTCAATGATGCCGTAGGAAATGGAAAGGCCCAGGCCCGTGCCTTCGCCCACGTCTTTGGTGGTGAAGAAGGGTTCAAAGATGTGTTTTTTCACTTCCTCAGACATCCCCACCCCGTTGTCCCTGATCTTGATTACGGCATAGTCATCATCGGTGTAGGTTTTGATGGCGATGGTCCCTTCTCCCGGAATGGCCTGGGCGGCGTTATTGAGGATGTTCATGAACACCTGGTTCAGCTGGCCGGGGTAACAATTGACTTCCTGCAGATCGCCGTAGTTGCGCACAATCTTGATGCGGTTTTTCAATTGGTTGTTCAGGATCACCAGGGTAGAGTCCAGGCCTTCGTGCAGGTTGGCTTTCTTGAGGTTGTCTTCGTCCAGACGGGTGAAGTTTTTCAGGCTCTTCACGATCTCCTTCGTGCGGGTGGCGCCGTTTTTCACGCTGGAGAACAGCTGCTCAGATTCCTCAATGAGTTCTTCCACCTCCAACTCTGCCTTGAGTTTCTCCAGTTGCTGCAGCTGCTGGGTGTTATCCGCGCCGGGTTTCAGTTGGAAGTATCCTTTGGCCACCTCCATGATATCAGTAAAGTTAGCGCGCAGCGACTCAATACCCGCCGAGACGAAGTTGATGGGGTTGTTGATCTCGTGGGCCACCCCGGCGGTAAGCTGACCAAGCGAGGCCATTTTCTCTGACTGCACCAGTTGGTCCTGGGTGTTCACCAGGTTATTGTACGTTTTCTCCAGATTATCCCGTTGGGTGGCCAGTTCCTCTTTCTGCGCGTTGATCTCTTCGTTTTTGTGTTGCAACAGCCGATTGACTTTCACCTTGTTCCGGATGTTGAAGAACAGCCCTACCGCAATGATGATGATCAGGCCCAGCACCGCCAGCAAGGCGTTACGGAAAACCTGCTGCCGCTCAAGGCTGGCTTGTTTCAGTTGGCTGTCTTTGGTTAGAAGGTCTATCTGGTTCTGCTTTTTCTCATTCTGGTAGGCGGCCTCCAGGTTGTTTATTTTCTCCTTGGTCTCAGCGTTGTACAAGGTGTCTTTGATGCCCAGCAGCAAGGATTGGTATTGGTAGGCTTGCCGGTAGTCTGAGAGCTTCTGGTAAGACTGGGCCAGGCCGGCGTAGGCATCCTTAAGCTCGTAGTTGGCGCCCAGGGAAGTGGCAATTTCTTTTGACCGCAGAAAGGTGGACAAGGCTTGGTTTGCGTGGTTCAGCTTCAGGTTGATCTGTCCAATGTAGTTCAGGGCCTGGGCTTCTTCCAGTTTGGCAGCCACGGAGTTAGCGATTTGGCGGGCTTTCTGGTGCTGTTCCAGGGCCATGCGCAGATCGCCGCGCGCGTCATACACCTTCCCGATGTTGTTCAGAGTATAAGCCACTTTGTCTTTCACCCCGGCGGCATTCAGGATCTTCAGGGCTTCCTGGTAATAAGACAATGCTTTTTTATGGTCACCCTGGGCAAAGTAGATCTCCCCTATGTTCACCGTAAGCGTACCCAGCGTAGTCTGATCCCCGATCTCCTTGCTGAGTGGCAGGGCCCGCAGATAGTAGGAGAGGGCTTTGTCCAGATTCGCGGGGTTGTTGTAATATTCGGCGCCAAGGTTCAGGAGGGCGGTGGCAATCCGGAGCTTGTCGCCGCTTTCTTCGGCCTTTTTCAAAGATTTAAGGTAAAACTCAATGGCTTTGGCTTCCCACCCCTGGATAGAGTAAATGACCCCAATGTTGCTGAGCATATTGCTGGCCCCCACTTTATCGCCCAGTTTGTTGAAGATGGCCAATGATTGCTCCCAGTAGCGGATTACCTCGGGGTAATTCCCCTCGTTCACGTAGGCCAGCCCCAGGCTTTTCAAAGCATAGGCTTCTCCCTTGGGGAAACTATAGGTCCGGGAATCGGCTAGGGCTTGTTTTGCATAGGAAATGGCTTTGGGCTGGTCAGACCCGTTATAGGCTTTGCTCAACTCCAACAAGATGTTCACCCTTGACGTGTCTTTGGCCGTCTTAAGAAGAGCCTGTAAACTGTCCTGAGGCGTTTTCTGGGCCAGCAGCAGATGGGAGAGAAGGAAACAAAGCAGCAGCAACGTTGAATTTTTCATACCTCATGCGTTTAAGAGCTTCTACATACTTGAATCCAACCGCCTTCCTTGGGCATCACCCAGAGAAAGCGGTTGGCCTCAGTCTTCCGGGCCAAAGGCAAAGCTTATTCCCGCTTCACCAGCCGGAAGGATTTCACCTCATTGCCGTATTCTATTTTCAGCAGGTATACCCCGGAAGCCAAGTGGCTGGTGTTGAGGACCGGAGCAGATTTGCCCGCTTGTAACTGCTGGCGTTTCAGGCACGTTTTTCCTAAAACATCCGCAATAGAGACAGTCACCTCTGTTTCCCCTAAGGCGCTCAAGTCCAGGGAGACTTCATTCCCGATGGGGTTAGGATATACCCTGATAGCGGCGCTTTCTTCAACAGGAGCCGCTTCTAACTTGCTGGCGATCACACCCTGGAGAGTAGTGCTGGCGCAGGGAGAGGTAACGGCAACATTGGATTTGCACCTGGCCGAAGTGGAACTGGCGTAAGAGGCAATGGAAGTCTTTTTGGTACCCTGTATACTGGTGAGTTCCCAGTATACTTTAGTGCCGTCAAACTCCACAGAGAAAGCGTAGTTTCTGCCCGGCTTGAAAATGGTCGGAATCCTGGTGTTGTTCACAAAACAAGGGGGCTGGGCTCCGGCGTAAGTGAGTTTGTTTTCACTGTTGAGCGGCAGGCCCACCGTGGTGGGGTTGGGGTTTTCATAATAGAAATGGGCGATGTAGTAACCCGGTCTGCTGGAAACCTGCACGCATTCCAGAATTGGTTTCACGGCCCTTACCCCGGTGCCAATTGGGTTCACAAAGAAGTTGGCGGGTTCACCGTAGGTCACGTTCACGTTAGGGGAAAGGAGCGAAGCCGGCGCCCAGCGGTGCGTACCCAGCGTGTAACCGGTGATGAGGTTGATGGAATACAACCTGGAGAGCACCTCGTCTGCCTCGTTCAGGATCAGGATTGATTTCTCATTGTTGGCCGGTCCTACGGTATTGGTGTTCAGTACCCTGGCGGCATTGATGACACGGGCCGCATTGATGACTCGGGCCGCATTAATCACGCGGGCGGCATTCATGAGGTAGGTGGCGTTAAAGACAGAAGAGACATTCAGCTCACTGGTGTATACCTCATTGAGCAACCTGCTGCTCACGTTCAATACCCGGGTGGCATTGATGACCCTAGCGGCACTGGTCTCTGCCAAATCACTCACCAGGAAACTCCGGTTCCTGATAGCTTCCAGGTTCAATAGCTCAGCTTCAGTGACCAGGGCCACCTTGTTGGTCTGGAGAGACAAGTGAGATTGCAGGAGGGTATTCCGGACTTGTTCAATCCGGTCACTCGTGTTCCGGACGGGCGTTGGGAAGTTGAAGTTGTAGGCAAAACCGGTGAGCGGCGCGCCTTCCGTAATAGCCACATCCCGGGCCGCTATTTCCAGGGCGATTTTCTCTATCTGCAGAATACCGGGTTCATACACCACCTCGTACTTATCGGCGCGAGCCAAAAATGGGTGGGTAGACGCGAGGGAGGGGGTGACAATATAGGCACCTACATCGCTCAGGTCGGTAGCCAGGGTAGTGAAAGTGATGCTACTTGCCCTGAGGCTATCATTGGGCGTAAAGGTTGCGGTAAAGGTGGGCAAGGCATCGCCGTAGCCCTTGGTTGTATTATTGGCTTTGATGGTGATAAGCGTTTTGGGGAACAGGTACAGCGGTTTGGAGCAACCACCGTCCCCGCCCTTGATGCTGGTAGAGGGGCTGCAGACCTGGATGGACGGATTGCCGGTGTATGAAGGGATAACTGTCTGCAGTTCGGTTTCACTGATAAAGGTAGTAGGCAGTTCAGCACCAGCGAACTTGATTCTGGAGATGCTGCCCTGGCTGGAGCCCTTGAAATAGTGCCCGGTCACAACCAATTTACTTCCTGGCGTAACGCCTTCCGGGGTTGAAATGCTCAAAGCAATAGGAGTAGGGGTAGCAAAGGTGGAGATGGCGTTGTCTGGCCTGATAAATCCGTAACCTGTGGCTACATCTGGGCCACTAGGTCCCATGTCCAGTGCCGTGGACCGCAGGAGGCTTCTCACTTGGGCCGGGGCCAGCGTTGGGCCCGAGAACCTCACGTGCGCTTCCATAAGCAAGGCTGCAGCGGCGGCGGCATGCGGGGCCGCTGCGGAAGTCCCGAAGAAGTTATAGAATGAATCCCCGTCATTGTACAGAGTCCCGATCGGAACGGTGGTATTGCCCCCGTTGGGCGCGGCAAAATCTGGTTTGCTCCGGGCCGGAGTGCCGGAGGCCAGCAAGGGAGTGCCACCTCTGGAGGAAAATGAAGCAATAGTAGGCAAAGGAACATTATACCGGGGAGTATTGGAGTACAGAACCGCACCCACCGTCATGGCACCGGCAGCGTTGGCGTGGCCGGTGATGGTGGAAGTGCCGGTGCGGTACTCGCCAATGGCAGCATTGCCCCTGAAGATGATGTACTTGAATACCACGTTAGGGTCCAGCGTAGTACTGGCATTCTCCACCACAATATTGGCGGTGGCGCCGCCGGCTGTTACATCAAAGGACATGCCCTCAAAAGGAAACGTACTGGCCCGATTATGCCCCACCAGAATGTTTCCGTTGTCATCAGTGAGGTAGAAGTCCAGGTCCTGGCCGGTAGCACTATACCACTGCATACCCAGGGTATAAGCCCCTTCGGGCAGGAAAACGCGTTGCCGCACATCACCGCCTCCAAAATTGTGTTTCCGGTTTGAGGCAGGATCTACCGGGGTGTACACTCCCTGGTAAGACAACTCCCCGAAGTTACCGGCCGCGGAGAAGTAAGCGACGCCCTGGGCAGCCACCTCGTCAACCGCCTGCCCCACAATCCCATCCTGGAAAAAAGGATCATCTATGTAGGTGATGTCGTCTATAATGATGTTACAGCCGGCTGCCTTCAAATCCCTGATGCCCTGGGCCATGTCAATGGGGCCGTCAAAGCCGGTCCGGAAGGCAAGCGTTGCTTTAGGTGCGACATCATGGATAATCTCCAGCATGGCCCTTCCTTCATCGGTGCCTAGGGCAGAGTTAGGGGGGAGATCTCTTAAAATCTGGATTGGAACGGTATTGAGAGGATTTTCGGGACCGGGTAAATCACCTTGCCTCACTCCCAACAAAGCTCCGTTGCCCAAACGGGCATTGTAACTGTCAGATAAGACCCCAATCTTGATTCCCTGGCCCTGGACGCCAAAGGCGGTCCGGAGGAGATCGGTGCGCTGGGCGCGGTCTCCCTGGGTGGTGGTGGCACCTACGTTGGTCAACGGGGTGAAAACCGGCATGGCCAGGTCCAGATTGGCCAACCCGTTCAGGTTAGACAGTTGGGCAATGGGTAGCCAGCCGGTGATGTGCAGGTTACTTACTTTGGGGTCTAAAAGACCTAAGGTTTTCAGATCAGTGAGCAGGGCAGTGGTGGCTCCTGATACCGCATAAAGGCTGATGAACACGTAACTCTGTCCGTTCACTTGCTCTATCTGGTAGACTTTGTTCGTGGTAAGTACCCCTGAATTAGGTAAAATGCTGAGTTCTGACCCAATCTTGGTAAAGTTTTTACCCGGCGAACTAATCACGGGTTTAATGTTGCCGCTGGTGGCGCAGGCAGTGGAACTGCCGCTGGCTGTTACTGACTTTGGTTTGCCGCTGGGCCCGGTCACGGTCCAGGTGAGCACCGGGCAGTCAAACTTGGCTGAAAATGCGGAGAATACCCGGCCAGGCTTGAAAACGGTAGGCACCTGCCCGGCGACCACTTGGGCGTTACAAGACAAAGTACTGTTTTCCGGGGGCACGGTTATGTTTGATTTACTGGGGTTGTTGTAGCCAAAGACGGCCTCAAACTTGTTTTCGGCCGGAAGCCATTTGACGCACTCCAGCATGGGGATAATTTCTGTATCGGTGGTTTGGGCAAACCCATTAAAAGGTAAATAAAAGAAGAAACTGAAAAAGAAGGAGCAATAGAGAAGAAAGGTCCTGACCGCAGCAGAGATAGAAGGTTTTCTGATTTGAGTCTGAATATGTAAGGTATTGGTTGCCATCATGAAGTGCTTCAATAAGGTGATTTAAAGGAGACCACTTTGAAATTGAAAACGCCTTCTAAATGCTGGGGGAAGGAGGGCGTAGCAAAGGACAAGAGAAAAGAAAAGGCAAACTGCCTTTGGGTATTAATTAAAAAGGAGAAAGGAATGGTGAATGAAGCAGTTTTCCTGCTTAAAGGTGATATTTGTTCAATTTCGCATTAAAAAACTATCAGGTTCACCCAAACAGGATTGTTTTGATAGCTTTTTTCCTGAACTGTGCTAAAAACCGTTACTTGGGAATATGAACGGTGGCGAGAGTCCTCTGATTTTTGTTTAATCAACTCAACTAAAAAGTTGACCATTTATAAAATTTCCTGCCAATGTACTAAAATGATTGGCTATTTTCAAGGGAAACCGCAAGTAATTAGGTGCACGCACCTACAGGACGTCTGTGCTCTTCAGGATAATAGTACAAACCGAGGTTTCTCAATCAGGGTAAATCTGTTTTGGACCTGTTTTTCCTAAAATGCCTTTTAAACAGATGCTGTTCCCAAACCCTGTTTCCAGCATTTGGTTGGCCGGTAAAAAGGCCACTGATAAATGCTGCTAAGGGGCTCATCTAGGCTACATGGGCCTACACCTTTATCTGGGTTCTCAGGGCATCAAGGTTAGTTGTCTGGAGGAATTCTTTCCCGTAGGCATATCCCGTGGCGGCGATGGCATCAAAGTTCTTCATGTCCAGGAGGCTGAACTTACCTACCGGTGGATTCAGGAAAAGGTCAAGGTCATTGATTTGTTTCCGCTGGTGCACCATGCTGGAGAGGATGGTGGATTTGAGCATGATGGCCGAGATGCTGGGGCTTTTGTAGCGTTTCAGGAAAGGAAGGAACCTGGAAAAGAAAAGATGCCAGCCTCCCGGCAGATTGTTGTAGTTCAGTTTGTATTCTTTGTCTTCCAGGAGGTTAATGCCAATGAGTTTTCCGCCGTAACGGGCTTTCATGACATCTACCGGGAAATTGTTGAAAGAAGCACCATCTATAAGCAGGTTGTTGCCATCTACCACCGGCGGCAGCACCCCCGGAATAGAAACAGAAGCCGTGACGTATTTCCAGAGGGGACCGCGTTCATGCACCACCATTTCTGAGAGGGTGTAGTTGCTGGAGATGCAGAAGAAGTTAAGCCAGAGGTCTTCAATGTTCTTTTCCCCGAAGTATTTTCGGTTGGTACTCTGGAGTTTGTGTCCTTTGATAAGCGAGAGTACGGGCAGGGTGTAATCATTCAGGGGCTTGTCAGTCACAAAAGCGCTTCGTCCTTTGCGGTAAATCTCCTCCGGGTCCCATTCATGGGCGATGGCCGCGGCAATGATGGCACCTATGCTGGTACCGCAGACCATGTCAATGGGAATGTCGGCCTCGCGCAGTGCTTTAAAAACGCCGACGTGGGCAAAGCCTTTCGCCCCGCCGCCGCCCAGCACCAGCCCGATGCCTTTGTTTGTGAGCATTCGGGCCAACCGGTTCAGGTGTCGCTGGTCCTGGAGCCTGATGTTATAGTGGCGGGAAACCGGCCTAAGTTCCAGCATTTCGTGGGTTTGGGTGGGAGTCTCGGTGGCAGGAGGGTACAAAAATGCTACTTCCGTGGCCTGCTGCAGTTGCAAATCCCCGCCAGAGAACAGAGATTCCTCCACCTGTGAAAGGGTGGTACCCTGGGCTGCCTCGGTCAAGAGCAGGATTTTATCGGCCTGACGGAGGCAATGGCCGGTCCATTCATGGTCTTGTGGGTCGGCCTCGAAAATCACGTAGCCCTGTTCCACTTCCTGCTCGGCGAGCCAGTTGTGGATTTCAAAAAAGCGCTCCTCCTCCGGCATCGACCCGTTCCGCAAGGGGTGAGGCAGCAAATCTTTGTGGATATGCCTGATGTGGTAATGCGCATGCAATGCTTCAACCAATTGAGCCATAAACTCCCTGGTAACAGAACTGGAGGTAGCGGGCACCAGGACAATGTTGGTGTATTTGGCCGGCACGCGGGTGTGGTGCATGGCAAAGGTGAGCCGGTCAATAATCAGCTTTGAAAGGTTAACCGCTACCTCAGGGTGGTGGGCTACCAGTTCATCAAAGTCTGATTTGAGCAGTTTGGCCAACATGCAGGTGCGCATGGCCACAATGGTAGCGGTGCGGGCCTCGCCGGTGATCAGCGCCATCTCGCCTACGCTTTCGCCTTGGGCAACTTCCCCTACTTCGCGGGCCTCTTGCGTAGCGAAATCCACCCAGGCCTTCAACCTGCCCGAGACCAGAAGGTACACGCAGTCGCCCACCTCACCTTCGCGGCACAGGATTTCGCCCCGGTTTAATTCAACCCAACTAAACTTCAGCAGCAACTCCTCCACCACTGGTTCTTTTAACTGCGGGAACCGGGCGCTGATGAGGTGCTTTAATCTGGCCAACCGGGACCCTTGGGAATGATTCTCCTGCAGGGGTTCCGGAATAAAGTTCTGTTCCATCGGGCTGAATTTTAGAAGCGTATCATATTGAAATAAAGCTAGTTAAAATATAATTGAAATGATAGGCTATTTAAAGGTTTATGGCTTGCCAGAAATAGATTCAAGTCGGGTGCAGGCGTTCATAGAAACATAGGAGTCTTTTGCTGTTCACCAAGGCTTCTTGTGCTTTTGCCAGGCTGATGGTTCGCCTGCTTAACTGAAGGGTGGCAGAAAAGACCCCGGGGTGCCTGTTTCAGGGCCGTTCTGGAGAAAACAAGCGATAAACAGGCACTCGGAAGTGGTGCAATAGGAAAGGAGAATTTACCGGCCCACGATCTGGTCCATGACCCAGGCAGTGCGGGCCGCAGTCTCGCCGGTGCTGGGACATAAGCCCTGGCCTGTGAGTTCTTCTACAATGGTCTGGATGAAAGGCTGCTGCACGTGCGGCGGTGGGGGTAAAAAGAATTCTTCCGGTCCTTTGTCAGTCTCCAGTTTGATAGGCTCCAAGGCGAAAGAAGGAAACGTAATGCGGCCCCGGCTCCCGATGATCTCGATCTCGTCCCTGAACTGGCCGGGCGCCACGGTAAAGCACCAGATTCCGGTGCCCAGCACACTGTTCTGGAACCGGAACTGCCCGGTCACAATGTCCTCGGCGGGGTAGAGGCCGGCCTGGTTCGCGGTCTGCCCCGAGGCGCTGGCGATAGGACCCAGGAGGTAATCCAGGTAATCCAGTTGGTGGGAGGCCAGGTCAAAGAAGAGGCCGCCGCCGGAGATCTCGGGTTGTACCCGCCAGGGCAGGTTCTGCTGATCTAGGTTATCCTGCGTCGGATGGAAAAGCCTGATGTTGACGAATCTCACCTCCCCGATGGCACCGCCGTCTACCAGTTCCTTGACCTTGAGAAACGAGGGCAGGCGCCGGCGGTAATAGGCCACATATAAAGGCACCCCAGCTTTTTGGAGGGCGGCTACCATTTCCTGGCACTGCGTGTGGTTCAAGGCCATAGGTTTTTCTACGTACACCGGTTTGCCTGCGGCGGCCACGGCCAGGGTGTACTCCAGGTGGGAGCCGGGCGGCGTCGCGATGTATACGGCATCCACCTCGGGGTCTTGAATCAAGGCCTGGGCATCATCGTACCACTTGGGCACGTTGTGACGCCGGGCGTAGTCCTGGGCTTTCTCCCCATTTCGTCGCATGACGGCCACCAGTTTGGAATGGGGTACTTTCTGGAAGGCCGGACCGCTTTTCACCTCGGTAACATCGCCGCACCCAATAATGCCCCACCGGATGGTTTTTGTAGTTTCTTCTGCCATGGCGTTTTAGGCCGGTTTTCTTTAAACCGGCCCCTAAATGTAGGTGAGAATCCACGGAAAGAGAAAGTGAATTACTTTTTTAGAAGAAAGAAAAAAGCACCCAGTTTTAAGGCTGATTTAAGAAAGAAAGGACTCAAACTGGGTTAAGGGATTTGCTAAGTGCTTAGCAACTGCAACTCTTTTTCCAGGTTCTGTCGGGCTTGGCCCTCCAGCTTTGCTTTGAAGAAGGCTGTTTGGAAGATACTCTCTTTTTCTAGGAAATGCCGAAGCACCTTTTGGCGGCCACTGTTATATAGGAAATCCGGGTAGAGGCTGTATTCTTTTCTTATTTGTCTGCTGTACTGTAGGTAAGCATCCCAGGGAGCACCCAAGATGGATAAGTCAAAATCCAGTAAATAGCTAACATCATGGTTGTGGCTGGATTCATGTGTTTTGGTGGCTAAAATCATCTCCACTACGGTGTTAGCCTCTGTCAGCGAAATGCCTAATTCCTGAACCCTGGCACAAGCCATTTGCGCGCTTTTTTCCTCGTTGTCTGATCTGGTGGAACGGTACACGGCATCGTGGTAGAAGATGGCGAACTTCACCAAGTTGGGAGAGCCGAGGGTTGTTTGGTATTCCTCGGCTAACCGCAACATGGCTTCTATGTGCCATAGGTTATGGTAATGCCTTGACTTACCCGAGTACGCTTTTTCCAGTTCTTTCCATAATCGCGTGATCAATGCCTGATCTGCGGTGTAGTGTGATGCCAGTTGCTGCCAGGTCTGGCGGAGGTAGTTGTCTATCATGTTAGCGGTAGAAGCTTATTCTGCCTTTTCCAGGGTAATGTTAACCTGAGGGCTGGAGGAGTTGACTTCAACTTCTTTAGTGCTAAAGTCTGGGTGCGAAACCATGATCCTGGATTTCTGGCTCTGTATTTCCAGTTCAAATCCGCCTTCCTGGTTTGTAATGGTTTTGGTTTGGCCTCCAACTACCTGGATAGTGGCTCCGGAAACAGTTTGCCCGGTGTTGTCTTCTACGCGTCCGGTCAGTCTCCAAGCCTTTTTCGTTTCTCCGGTAGTGGTCTGGAAGTGGTTGTGGTTGGCAAAGAACTGGTGGTACACCACCTCACCAATGGCGAAGAGCAGCACCAGCAGTACGGCCGCTGTTTGCCAGGCGGGCCACTGAAACACCTTGCGTTTGCGTTTCTTCTGGGCCAAAAAGTTTTTGAGGCGCCCGCGGGTTTCCCGCACCGCCGATTTTACGCGGTAAGGCTGTGAGAGCGACATACCTTCCACCAAATCAGAACACATCTCGCAGGAAAGCAGGTGTCGTTCCAGTTGGTGGCTTTGGGGAGCGGATAGTTCCCCGGCTTGGTATTGCCGCAGCACCTCAAGGGAAGGGTGCTCCTGCATGTCCCAGTCTTCGGGAAGGTTATTCCTGCTCATAGTTTTTATCCATGTAGATTTTAAGGTTTCTTTTGCCGTTCTGGATGTGGCTTTTCACTTTGCCCATCTCCAGTCCGGTCAGCTCGGCCACTTCTTTGTAGCTTTTTTTCTCCAGGTAGAAGAGCTCCACGCAGGCGCGCTGCTCAGGTCCCAGGGTGGTGAGGGCCTTTGAGAGCAGCTGCAACTCCGGTTCATGGTCCGGATCGTTTGCCAGGGTGCTGGCTGCTTTCTCTACCATTGGTAGCGTTTTTTCGTCAATCAGGTCGGCGCCCCGCTTTTTCTGGTTCCGGAGGTACATGAGGCAGTAGTTCTTGGAGAGCACGTGCAGCCAGCTTTTGAAATTGCCGATCTCATGTTTGCGCAGCGCGGGGATCAGCTGCTCAAAGATGTGCATGGTGGCGTCTTTGCTCTCGTCCTCGTTCTTCAGGTACTTGAGGCAGATCAGGTACACCATCTCTGTGTAGCGCTCAAACAACTGCCCCACCAACTCCACGTCACCACTTTCCTGGTACTGCTGTATCAGTTCCAGGTCTTGCGGAGGCTTAGCGCGGGAGAATAGCTTTAGAAACATGCAGCGGGTCAGTAAGCGGGTATAAATAAAAGGATAATAACTAAAAGTAAAACATACCTGTCTTGGCCTTTTCCATTCTTTGAAGGTAAGATGCAGCGCCGGTGCTGAATCCATAAACCAGAATTGAATTTTTTTCTTTTCTCTCCTGCGTATTAACCGGCCCCGTGTAAGGGTAGATTTTTGGTGGATGGGCTTTCCCAGTTTAGGGCCTGTTTTGCCCAATAGGCCCTAAACCAACATCAGAGTTTAAGAAAAATTAACCTTGGCTATAGGCCTGCAGATCTCTCTTTAAGGAAAGCATCCGTATTAATCCCCTAAGAATCAGGGTAACTCTGTTCTGTTGCCCCCTCGTATTGCAGAAGGTTATGAAAAAAGAAGAGATTTATTTCCCAGACTGGCAACGGCTCCTCATCGGGAACACGCCCTGGGAATTCATGCTGGAGGTCCTCATCCGGACCATCGTGATATACATTGCCTTGCTCATCGTCCTGCGCCTCATGGGAAAACGCATGAACGCGCAGCTCACCATATCAGAACTGGCCGTGATGGTTACCTTGGGCGGGATTGCCTCGGCGCCTATGCAGTTGCCCGACCGGGGTATTCTGCTGGGCATTGTGATCTTCATCTGTGCCTTGTTCTTCCAGCGCGGCATTAACCTGTGGGCTTTCCGGAGCCGGCGGATGGAAGAGATCACCCAGGGACAGCTTTCCATGGTATTAAAGGAGGGCGTATTGAATATCAATGAGATGGAGCAGGCACGCTTGTCAAAAGACCAGGTGTTTGCGGCCCTGAGAACCCATAATATCCACCATCTGGGCCAGGTGAAACGGCTGTATCTGGAGGCCTGTGGCCTTTTTAGCGTAGTCAAAGCCAAAGACCCCAAACCGGGGTTGCCTATTTATCCGGCCAAAGACCGGGAGTTGATGGATTCCCTTGATGTAGATAAAAATCACCAGGCCTGTACCCGCTGCGGTACCATAGCCCAGGCCAACCAGGTGCAAGGCCAGCCATGCCCCAACTGTTCCTGTGACGAATGGATTCCGGCCGCCAAATAAGTAAACGAACATGAAACCAGAAGAAATACAAATCACCGATTGGTTGCGGATTGTGCTGGGCGAGGTGCCCTGGATTTTCCTGTTAGAGGTGGTGATCAGGATTGCCATTATCTACTTTATTCTGATGTTTGCCATGCGCGCCATGGGCAAGCGGATGTCCTCTATGCTGAGCCGTACCGAGATGGCCGCCCTGGTTTCCCTGGCCGCCGCGAACGGGGTGGCGCTCATGGACCCTTCCAGGGGCGTGCTGCCCATTGTAATCATTGCCGTGGTGGTAGTGGGCGTGGAACGCTTTATTGCCTGGCGCAGCACCCAGGATGCCGGTTTTGAGCGGAAAGTGATGGATGACATGGATATTCTGGTAAAAGACGGCGCGCTACAGTTGGGAGTGATGGAACGCACCCGCATCACCCGCGAACGCCTGCTGGCCCAGTTCCGCCACGAGGATATCTACAACCTGGGCAAGGTGCAGCGCACCTACATGGAAGCCAACGGCGCCTTCACCATCCTGCAGTACCCAGACGAGCGGCCCGGCCTTTCCATTATCCCGGAGATAGACGAGGAACTGCGGCAGGAACAGAAAACAGAGCCCAACACATTTGCGTGCGCCACCTGTGGCCATGTAGAAAAGCAGGCCCAGAAGCCCCAGACTACCTGCCCTAACTGCAACAGTCAGGATTGGAGCCCCGCCGTTGTTTCCTGAATTTACGCTGTTTTTGGGAAATAGGTCCCAAAAGAATACCAGGTTGAGAAGACCATTTAAGTTTAAGAGAACGCAAAAAGCCGGGCAGTTTGTCCGGCTTTTTGTTTGAACTATGAATGATGAGGAGAAGAAATGCGGCCTCTGGATTTAGAAGAACAGAGGCCATTAAGTGCCCGCTTATGAAAGAAGATTAGAGCCTGATCTTCTTGGGGTGCACCACCAGCAAGGGCAGGTTTGGATAATAAGATGGGGTTTGCTGATGGCCGGGCTGCAGGAGGTGTTTCCAGACGTTGGTAGCGTGGGCACCCACTACCAGCATATCGGCACGGTGGTTAAAGCAGAATTGGCTGATGCCTTCTTCCACCGATGGGTTTACTTCTATGTGTCGGGTAATGCGTTGGTAAGGAAGGCGTTTGCTGATTCTTTCCAGTTCTTCCTCCACAAACTGCCGAGCCGTAGGTTCTTCTTTGGGAAGCACGAAAAGCAACTGCAACTGCGCCCCAAAATAACCTGCCAGTTTCAGAACCTCAGCCATGTTGGCCGGGCAAAAGCCGTGTAAGTCTATGGTCAGCACCATCCGGCGGATTGGCCTGAAAGAAACGTTACCTGGCACCACCAGCACCGGGCAAGGCACCTGCTTTATGATACGGGCCGTTAAGGATTGGTCTACCATTTCCCGGAGCCCGTGTGATGGGTCAGAGCCAAGCACCACCAGGTCAGCATGTTCTTCCTGGGCCAGGGTAGCGATAGTTTGGGAGGTATCACCGTGGCTGATCTTTGATTTATAACCCAGAGAGAAGTCCTCGTCACCGTTTTCAAGATACGTCTGCAGCCGCTTCATCTGGGCCCTTGCCTCTTTTTTCTGCTCTTTTTCCCTGGCAATAGGGCAGTGATTTTCTCCTGAAGCCGTTACCATAACAGGTTCTTTGGTTTCACAGATATTATGGAATAAAACAATCTCAGAGTTTATGCGCTGCCCAATCTCACCCGCATATTGAATTGCATTTTCAGAGGCTCCTGAAAAATCTGTTGCGCATATAAATCTTCCCATATTTTCTTAGCTTTTAATGTTGAATAAATATCTGTATCAAAAGGTTCCATTTAGATGATGTAAATCATATTTAAAGTTGATAAAATGCTAAACAGGGAGCGGGTAATTTCGCCCAAAGCGGGTTTGAAGGGGTTTAAAGAGGGCAAAGAGGCGCTAAGTGACAAGCTATTACTTCCTGAGAAGACCTGCTAATCAGAAAACCTCTATTTTGGAAAGGCAAGGAAAACAGGGGGTTAGATATCAAACTTTTCAAAGAGGCACTCTCCTGATTCTTTCTCAGCCAGCTTTGGGTTGCATTTATAAATAGGTGGAAAGTAGGATGAAAACGAGAAAGGGCTTGAATGAGGAATCCCGCTTCGGGCCTGTTTTCTGAAATACAGGCCCGAAGCGGGATTCCTTAATTTGTAAGTTCTATAGTACTTGCTAGTCGTTCCAGCGCCACTCGCCGGCAATCTTCAGGGGCTCCTTGAGGTTGTTCTGCAGTAAGAAAGCTTTGGTTTCCTCGTCATTAAGGCGCCGGGCCGGGATGGTGTTGGCATCGGCAATGCCGTAGAGGAGCATGCTGCTGAACCGCACGGTATTTTTCAGACCTTGCTCATCCACCAGTTTGAAAGAATCGCAATCAGCGTGGTAGCAGTCACCGGCGCCCTTGGGCAGTTTGCCGCCCGAGGAACCCCCGGTAGGAATGCCGTGCAGCATGAACGGCTGGTGGTCTGAGTGCAGCCCGGCCCGCGAGCTGAAGCTGTTCTTGAAGGTGGTGTCTATCTTAGCCGCAATAGCCCCGATGCTCTGGAAAAGTTCCCGGCAAGACTCCTGGCTAGCGTTGTAGCCTTTGGGGTCGTTGGTCATGTCATAGTTGAGCATAAAGGCCAATTGCTGCAATTTCTTGTTTTTGATGGCTTCCTCTAAATAAGCCTCAGAACCCAATAAGCCTTCTTCTTCGCCCATGAACATGACAAACTCAATAGTACGTTTGGGTTTCAGTTTCAGGGCCTGGAAAGTGCGAGCCATGTCAATGACCGAGAAGGAACCTATGCCGTTGTCAATGGCGCCGGAGGCCAGGTCCCAGCTGTCCAGGTGTCCGCCCACCACCACTTTCTCGTTGGGCAGCGAAGTGCCCTTGAGTGTGGCGATAACGTTGCGCGCTTTGATTTTGCCGGAGTTGTTCGTCATGTCAATCTTCGCAGTCAAAGGGGCTTTCTGTAGTTGCGCCTTCAGGTTCTGACCGTCTTCCAGACCAATGCACACCGCCGGAATGGGAATCAGTTTGCCGGTTACGGAGGCAGTTCCGGTAAGCAAGGTGCCACCCGTCACGGTGTTGATGATGATGACGCCGGTGGCGCCGTATTTGGTAGCCAAGGCTGTTTTCTCTGAACGGTGCAGACTGCGGGTACCTTCCGGCGAGCCGGGCAGCACGCCTAAATACACCAGCGCAATCTTGCCTTTCACTGCATCCGGACGGGACTGGTAATCAGCTTCCAGACCGTTGCCCATGTCCACCACCTGGCCAGTGAGGTTCGCTTTTACCGGCGAGTGCGCCAAAGACACTGCTTTGATGTTCTGTAATTGGTTTGCATTGGGACCCACCTGCAAGGTCAGAGATCCGCGACTCCAGCTTTCCACCTCAAACGGCTGGTAACGCACATCGGTGAAACCGTAAGCCTTGAACAGGTTATAGGCGAATTCCTCCGCTTTCTTACCGTTAGGGGAACCCGTCATGCGGTGCCCTATGGCTTCTGAGGCGGTCTTCAAAGAACTATAGGCCTTGGAGTTGGTTTGAACCTCGGTGTTGATTTTCTGGAAAACTCCCGGCCAGGCCGGATCTCCCTGGGCCATTGTCTGGAAGGAAAACAAGAAGGCAAAGGCGCTTGCAGCCCAATACTTTTTCTGAAACATACGTGACGGTTTAAATATGTGCGGGTAAGATACTAGATGGAACCTTAGTGGCCAACCCCATACTGCCTGGATCTAAAAACGCTAAGCCCGAAGCGCTTAGTTAAGCTCCAATCTTATAAAACACAATAAAATTTATATTTGGCCCGAAGCGGTTTTTCAAGGCTACTTAAAATAAAGTTATTCAGAGCAAATGTGCTTACTACTGAATGAATTATCTTTGGGAGTTGTCTGAAGGTAAGTTCAGACATTATCTATTTTTTCTGGGGAGGATTGCAGGGTTCTTGATTTAATTATATGAGAATACTTTACGCGCTAATGTTTTTGTTGCCAAGCTTGGCCTGGGCACAGGAGAACAGGATTGAGCAATTGAAGCATAGGGTAACAACTGCCCCAGAGGACACGGCCAAAGTGGGCCTGCTCTGTGAACTCAGCAGAGAATACCGCCTCTCTGATGTGAAGAAAAGCATGGAACACGCCAGGGTGGCTGTAACCTTAGCGAAACAGCTGCACTACGCCCGGGGAGAAGCCAAAGCCATCGGCCTCATTGGCAACGGGTACCTGGTTCTGGGCGAGTTTGACAAAGCTTTTCCCAATTATTACACATCGCTTAGTATTGGGGAAGAGTTGAAAGATACGGCGCTGTTAGTCTCCACTTACAACAGCCTGGGTATTCTCTGTTTCAAAACCAAAGATGAAAAACGTGCCCTCCAATATTACAACAAGTCCTTTGAGCTGGCTTTAAAAACCAACAACCAGTCTGGCATGGCCATGGTGTACAACAACCAGGGCGACATCTTTGAAACCCGCGGCGAGTTCCCCAAAGCCCTTGCCTTCTACCAGAAGGCAGCCACCATTCAGCAGAAGTTAGGCAATAAGAAAAGCTATGCGGTGAACCTGCTGAACATTGGTAACCTCTACAATGCCATGGGTAAACCTGCGCAAGGCTTGCCTTTCCTGTTTAAGGCGCTGGAGTTAGACGAGGAGATCAACAACCTCATGAACATGACCGTGACTCTGCGGGGAATCGCTACCTCATATGTTGGTCTCAAGCAACTGGATACCGCCCTGAAGTATGCCCTCAAAAGTTATGAAGTAGCTGAGAAAACGGAATCAGGGAAAAAGGTGGTGGCCTCGGCCCGGCTTCTGGCAGAAATCTACGCTTCTAAAGGCGAGTACCAGCAGGCGTACCATTACCAGCAAGCATTTGCCCGTCAAGATTCAGTTCTGGATAATGAGCGGCAAAACCGGGTGGCAGCGGAAATCATTGCCCGCTATGAAACCAAGCAGAAGGATCTGGAGAACCTGGAACTGAAAGCCCAGAGACGTCTGCAGCAAGCCGAAATAAGGCAGCAGAATATCACCCTGATGTTTGGCTGGGCCGTTCTGGGCCTGTTGTTGCTGGTAATGGGTGGATTATACCTGAGCAGGCAGCATTTCAGAAACATCTCGCGGCAGTTGAGGGAAGCCACCTCTTTGCTGACGGTTAAAAACGAGCAGATCACGACACAGAAAGAAGAAATCTGCCGTCAGTCAAAAAGCCTGCAGCAAAAGAATGCCCAGTTAGACCGCCACAACAGCTTTAAGAACAAAATTTTCTCCATCGTTTCCCATGATCTTCGGGCTCCTTTCAACTCTATCCAGGGCATTCTGCAGTTGGTCCAGAATCGGTCTTTGACCGAGGGCGAGGTGAAGCGCATTTTTGAGACCCTTGGCCGGAACATGGAGGTGATGGTGAACATGATGAACAACCTGCTGGCCTGGTCCAAAGCCCAGATGAAAGGCTCTGCCCTGGAAATGCAACCCTTGAACCTCCACGAATTTGCGGGGCAAAGCCTGGAGGTGGTATATGAGCAAGCACAGGCCAAACAAGTGAAGCTGCACAACCAGGTCAGCCCAGACCTCATGCTGTTCACCGACAAAGAACGCCTAGCCTTCGTCTTGAGGAACCTGCTGAGCAACGCTATCAAGTTTTGTTTTGAATCTGGGGAAATTACCCTGAGCGCGTACAAAGCCGAGGCCGGAGTAGTGGTAAAGGTGCAGGATACCGGTAAAGGAATCTCGGAAAGAAATCTGGCTAAACTGTTTTCTGAAAAGCGGTTCACTACGCCCGGAACATTTAAAGAAGAAGGTACGGGGCTGGGGCTCATGCTCTGCAAGGAATTGGTGGAAAGCCTGGGCGGAGAAATTACGGTGCAGAGCGTAGAAAACCAGGGCAGCACCTTTACTATTTTCCTGCCTTGCGTGGTGAAGAATGAACAGCCCCAGGAGTTG
This sequence comes from Rufibacter roseolus, assembly GCF_017916365.1. Taxonomy (GTDB): domain Bacteria; phylum Bacteroidota; class Bacteroidia; order Cytophagales; family Hymenobacteraceae; genus Nibribacter; species Nibribacter roseolus. Next base: position 66,987 of record NZ_JAFMSU010000003.1, on the reverse strand, counting down.
GAAAATGCAGTTCAGGCCTAAGTAATTCAATCCATAAACCGCACGGTCACATACGCATTGGTATTACGGCCCTGGTCATCCAGGCAGGAGATTTTGAGTTTGCCGGCTTGCTGCGGCTCAAAAAACACCGGTTCATCCCGCGGGGCGGCCTGCAGGAGCTGGTCGTTAACGTACCAATAGACTTTCTTCACCTCGTTGTGCGCGTTGCACTGGAGCATCAGTTTCTGATGATCGGCGCGCTCTAACAGATACTCCATGCCTTGGGTAGGGGAGGCGATTACCGGGGCAAATTCCTGGAAAATGCGGCTGCAAGTGGGGTTATGCGGCGGCAAGGCTACGTAGGGCTGGTGCTGGGTCACAAAATACGTCAGGATCTCCGGTGAGTGGTTGGGGTACCATTTCTGCTGGCAACCGCTCTCCGGCAGGCAACTGGTGCAATACGCGTACTTTCCATCCAAAGAAACCGGAACCTGTTTCAGGTGGCTGCATTTCGTGGATGAGGAAATGCCGGGCAGATACGTATCTACCACCAAATCCTGGCAGAAGCTATTGGCGGGCAAACCGCTTTCCAGACACACGCTGCGGGTACCAATGCTCTTGGGCGCTTTGTACCACCCGTTGGGGCTGTTGTAGTCAATGGTGTTGAAAATGGAGAACAGGAGCGGGGTGGCCGTATCGGTGCCGTTCAGTTCCGGAACACCCTCACCCGAGAAATTCCCTACCCACACACCCACTGTGTACTTCTGGTTATACCCAATGCTCCATGCGTCCTTGCGGCCGTAAGAGGTTCCCGTTTTCCACGCGATTTTCGGTAAATGAGCGCTATTCCCGGCATTGTGCGGCAGATCGGGCCGTTGCAGTTGGGTCAGGATCTGGTTCACCATAAACGCCGAGCCGGGAGATAGCAGCCGCTTTTCCTGCCGCACCGGGTCTCCTTGAAGCCAGCGCAAAGGAGCATAGGTGCCCTCGTTCGCGAAGGCCGAGTACAGCGCCGTGAGTTCTTCCAGTTTTACCCCGCATCCGCCCAAAATAAGCGATAAACCCAACTGGTCGCCGCGCTGCTTCATTTGCGAGAACTCGGCCTGCGATAGTTTCTGCACAAATGCCGTCACGCCCACCTGGTCCAGTAGCTTCACCGCCGGAATGTTCAGAGACGTGGCCAGTGCCCGTTCAATGGTGATGTTGCCGCTGTACGTCCCGAAATAGTTCTCGGGCCGGTACCCGGCGTAATCAATGGGCACGTCTGAGATGATAGTTTTGGGCGTGATCAGGCCGCGTTCAAAAGCCGTAGCGTACAGGAAAGGCTTCAAGGTGCTGCCCGGCGAGCGGATGGCCCGCACGCCGTCCACCTGCCCGCTGTGCAACACATCGGTGAAATCGGCGGAGCCCAGGTACGCTTCCACGGCGTGGGTTTGGTTGTTGATGACCAGCACCGCCGCGTTGTGGATGTTGCGGTACTTCAGCTGCTGCAGGTAATTGTACGCCAATAGCTCCACCTTCTCCTGCGCCGCCGGGTTCAGCGTGGTTTTGATGATCGCCTGATTTTGGTGCGTTTTATGCAAACGGAGGGCAAAATGCGGCGCCACCTTAGGAGCCTCCAACCGATGGGCATTCAGCGGTTCGTACAGGGCATCCTCAATCTGTTCCTTCGGGTAAGCGCCTTCTCGGGCGTAATACCGCAGCCACTTGTTCCGGAACTCTACAATTTTCTCGTTCTGCCGCCCGATGCGCAACGAAGAAGGCTTGTTGGGAATGACCGTCAGCGCCACCGCCTGTGCCAGACTCAACTGCCGCGGCGATTGGTGGTAGTACAGCACCGAGGCCGCTTTTACGCCCTCGATGTTGCCGCCGTAAGGCACCAGGGTGAGATACAGGTGCAGAATCTCGTCCTTGGAATAGCGCCATTCCAGCTGCATTGCCCGGAATACCTCGGTGAGTTTATGCCAGTAGGTGCGCTCGTTGGGGTACAGCAGGCGCGCCACCTGCATGGTGATGGTAGATGCCCCCGAGGTGGTCTTGCCCTGCGCGATGTTCTTCAAAAAAGCCCGACCCACCGCCAACGGGTTCACCCCCGGATGGTGATAGAAATACTTGTCTTCCTTCAGCAACACCGCTTTTTTCAGCATGGGACTCACCTCATCGGGCTCCAGCTGCATCCTCCATTTCTCGTCTTTGCTCAGAAACGAGTGCAGGATACTGCCATCGGCGGCGGTGATCACTGGGGAGTAGGAGATGTCTACTTTCAGCGGAAACAGCAGATTCAGGAGAATAAACAAGCCCATGAAAAGAACCAATCCACCACTTGCAAAGCGCAGCCATCGCCTTCCTTTTCCAGGAAGGTTGGTGAATTTGAAACTGCGAACTTTGCTGGTAATCGTCATGGTCTGTAGAGCCGCAATACATTACGGGTTGGTCGTATGTTGATGAATGTAATTCACTAATTCTGTTTTGCCACTTCTTCGTCCCCCTTTGAAGGGGGTAGGGGGATGACTACTCGTGCAGGTAACAGCATTCCCAAAATGTAGGGCAATCCCTTGTGGTTGCCCTTGATCTGTAGCAGGAGCACGACGGTTCTTGATGCAGCCTTGTCATCCCCCTACCCCCTTCAAAGGGGGACGGAATGCGTGTAATATTTTTTGTCTGTTTCGGGGCTGATTTCCGCAAAACTGCCCGAAACAGAAAGAAGGCTATCGCACTTTCATGACTCCGGCTCCATGGTACGAGTGGTATTCGGCGTTGTACATGGCATCAGCCCCAACCGGACCCACCTGGAAGTCGCCTTTTGATACCGCCCGCACCTGGTAGAAGAAGTACTGGGTTTTGGGTCGGGCGGTGGCGTAGAGGTTAATGCGGTCGTCGCGGATGTCCAGGTAGTCGGGGGTGGCGGGTTCCATGGCTTGTAACCAGCTGAACTCCCGCGAGGTCATCAGGCGCGGATTCTCAATCTCAAAACCGGCGGGCAGCAGATCGGTGATGGCTACGTTCGGAATGGTGCGGCCGTCCAGTGACTGCAACGCAATGCGGACCACCACCAGATCGTTCTGTTTCACGGTTCGGTTGGTGATCTCTTTGCCATCGCGGTTGAAGTACGTGCGGCGCACCTGCAGGTAATTGTCTTCCTGTTTGTAACTGCCGCTTCCGCTGATGCCTTCCATCTGCCAGTAGTAAAACAGAATGCCCTGGCCTTTACTCTGGAGGGTGAAAGCTCCGTTGTTCAGTTTATTCGTGAGCATGAGGTCTTTGCCCGTAAACGCACCAACGGATTTTCCTTTCTGTAAAACCTGGGCCGTGGCGTTGCCGCCGCTTCGCCGGGCCTGTTTGCCCAAGGCCAGTAAGGCAAACGCGCGTTCCTGGGTGTTGTACCAGCGGCTGGACCGCAGCTCCTGCGATACGTGCCGGGCCAGGGTGGCTACCTGCGGATGATCCGGGTTAGCCTCCACCAGACTGTTCAGGGAGATAGCCATGTCCCGCAGCGGGGAGTAGAAGGAACCATCCAGGGCCCGCACCGAGGTTTCCCCGGCAAACGCCCGCGGCAGCAGTTGCCGGAAACTTTGTTGGCCGCCGTTGAGTGCGTAAGTGCTGGCCAGCAGGTAGCGGGAATCCAGGGAAAGCAGCTCGGGTTTGGCCTTGTAGTAGTTCATGGTGGGCCAATCGGGCTTTCCCGCCAGGCTGAGCACGTACAGCGAGTAAGAGGCCTCATGCGCCGCGATGTACTTGCTCTGCACCTGCTGGGAGGCATTGTAAAACCGGTACACCTCGGTGGCTTTGCCTTTTACCATGCGTTGCAGGTAGGTAATCGCGCGGTTCAGCACTGGTTCGTTCACGGGATAACCGGCCTTGCGGGCCTCCAGCAGGAAGTGGGTAGCGTAGGCGCTGCTCCACCAATCGGTGGTGGTGGCACCCGGCCAGTAGGTGAAGCCACCGTCATACTGCTGCATGCCCTCAATCTTGGTGATGGCTTCCTGCACCAGGTACGCCGGGTTGTACGTGCGGCCTTTCTGCTGCTGGTTCAAAGAGCGCGACAGATCTGTGTAGTACAGGAGCGGGAACGCCGTGGAAGTAGTCTGTTCCAGGCAGCCGTGCGGGTACTGAAGCAGGTAGGTGATGTCATCGGTGAACTGTACCAGCGGCGACGTACTCACCACCAGTTTAGAAGACACCGAGGAAGGCAGAAAATCAGTCGCCGCGTTTATCTGCACACTAGTTGCGTTTTTCAACGTGCCCGCCTGGGTGAACTGCGCCAAAGGAGCGGCTGGCCTCACCGATAATTCCGTGGTAGAGCTGAACTGCTCGCCCAGGGCCTTCACCACCACTTTCACTGAGGCTGGCCCAATCACCGGCGCTGCCACCAGTTTGTAGAGCACCTGCTTCTCGGCGTTGGCGCCGGCGGAGTTGGAGGCAGTGGCAGAACCCACTACGCGGAGCGGCCCTTTAACGGAAATGGAGCTACTGAAAGCAGCATTTTTAGGGGTAGTGTTGCTGATGGTGACCGGCACCAGGAGCGTGTCCTTAGGGCTCAGGAACCGGGGCAGGGCCGTGCTGATCACCACCGGATCAGCGACGCGCATCATTTTCTCGGCAGAGCCGAAGGCATTGCCTTTGTACGCCACCGCCATCACTCTAACGGCCCCGGAGAATTCCGGAATTTTCACGTTCACCCTGGCTTCCCCGCTGCCGTTGGTCTTAAGCCGACCACTCCACAGAGACACCAGTTTCACCCTTTTAGAGGTCAGCGGATTGATGCGTTTCTCCAGGTCATAGCCGTCGCCGCCCACGCTGGAGCGGGTGCCCGAAAGTTCCGGAAACAGGAAAGGATACAGATCAAAGGCCTCTACCTCCAGCGCGCGCTTCTGGTAGAAGAACCCGTGCGGATCTGGGGTCTGGTAATCTTTGAGCTGCAGAATGCCTTCGTCTACCAAGGCCAGCGTGACCTCCGCGTTTGGGGCCGTTTTGATGGAAATAGGCTGTAAACGGTTAGAGCGGGAAGCCTCCGGGGCGGTGATAGCTACCTCCAGCTTCGTCTGTTTTTTGGTGACCTGCAGCGGCTTAAAACCGCGGGCAATGGTGAGCGGCATCTGGTTGTCCTTGACTTCGCGCAAAGCCACCGCCGAGATGTAAACCGTGGGCAGGTGCTCGTCCTGGATGGGCAACTTCAGCGAGGCGGCTTTCTTGTCGGTTTTAAGGTAATGGTAGCTTAGGACTTTGTTCTGCTCCACGGTCACCAGAATCTTGCCGGCAAACGGAGACTTGAACAGGATGCGGGCATCATCGCCCACTTCGTAGGTTTCCTTGTCCAGGGCAATGTCTACTTCGCCTTCGGTGTTCACTTCAAAAGACGTGCTCTCGGTATCGCCCCAGCCGTAGGCGTAGAACTCCTGGGCCACGTAGTTGTAGGCGCCGGGCCGCATCACGCGCAGCTCATACTCGCCGGAAGTAGCAGGGGTGAACCGCACGGTGGTCCCTTCTTTGGGCACCTGCATGACCGTATTGAGCAACACACTGGCCCGGCGCTGCGATTTGTAGTTGTAGTTCTCAGAATAGCGCTCCATCACTGTTTCATAGGTGTAGCGCACCAACTGCACCTGTACCTTGGTGTCGATGTGCTGGCCCTGGGCATTCAGAGCGATGATGGGCACCTGCATCTGCTGACGCGTGCTCACATAAGAATCAAACTTCCGGATTCCGAAGAAGGCGTACTGCGTGCTCACGTTGAACCGGTTGAGGCGGTTCACGGGCCGGCCAGTCTCGTCAAAGACGGTGGTGAACAAAGATCCTTCCAGCAGCCCCACATCCTGGAAACCGTGCAGTTCAAACGTTTCCTGGCCTTTCCCTTGTTCATCCGTCTGGCCCTGGCGCACGCTGTTCTGCAGGTTCACCTCAGCGGAGTTGTTCAGTTCAAAGGTATAGTCTGGGTAGCGAGGCGCTTCAAAGGATTTCTTTTTCAAGCTGAGTTGCACCTCATAATTGCGGCGGGCCGCGGGCGGCCCGAACAGGTTCTGCGCCGTAAGATTCACGCTTACTTGTTCCCCGGCCCGTAAATCGGTTTTATTCAGAACAGTGGTCACTTTCAGCCGATCGGGCATGAATTCCTCCACGCCGATTTTGCGGGAGTTCAGGAGCACATCGTTCCCGGAGTAAACCTCTAGTGTGTACGTGCCGGTCACCACCGAGGGGCTTAGAATAAATCTGGCTTCGTAGGAGCCTTCCTGGTTGAGAGTGCCTTTGAGGCTGCGGTACTCTTTGCCGTTGGGCAGCAGCAGTTTAACTTTCACCGGTAAGCCAGCCACGGTTTGCCAGGACGGAGTGCGCACCAAGGTGTTCACGTGGACGGTGTCGCCGGGGCGGTACAGGTCGCGGTCGCCGTAAATAAAAGCATCGTAATGCAGGTCGGCCATGCGTTTGCCGCCCACGTCAAAGCGGGAGGTGTTCACCTGGGTCTGGGAGTAGGGCAGGTAGTTGAAGTCATCGCCATGGCGGGCGGTGATGAGACCAATTTTGAAGCCATCGGCGGTTTTGTTGATGTCCGGAAAGCGTGCCACGCCGTCTTTGTCGGTGGTGGCTTTGTGGATGACCTGGTTGTTCGTGCTGATAAACCGGACCTCCACCTCTGGCAGCACCTCGGCGGTGCGGATGGAGTTGGCGAACACCAGCACTTCGTTTTTGCCCTGCTTCGCGATGAGCCCGATGTCAGAAACCGAGATGATCTTGGAGTCTTTGAGCCAGTTATTATCGGTGCTGGAGACGGTGATCACGTACAGGCCTTTGAATTGGCTGTCAAAGTCCAGGTCTTCCAGGTCCAGGTTCAGGAGGTGGTTTTTGCCTTGTTTACGCAGGCTGCTGGTCTCGTACTCCCGCTCAAAAATGGTTTTGCCGTTGTCTTCGTTGATGGCGTAGTAAGAAGACTCGTAATATTCCTCGGTTTCCTCGTCGTAGTGGCCGTCGTAGGTTTTGCCGTCCTGCAGGTACCGCAGGATGTTGTTCTCAAACACCTTGCTGATGCTCACTTTCACCCGGGGCACCTGCGTGAGGTTCAGGGCAATGTTGCGGGCGCCGGCACTGCTCAGGTAAATACTCTTGCGGTTCACAAAGGCCACCATAGGCTTGGAGGATTCAAACGTAACCGGATGTTCATAGGCCTTGCCCAAAGGTTTGCCCACCACGCCGCTCAACTCGCTAGAAATAGCTAATCTGTAGGTTTGTTCCGAGGTGAACGTGCCGCTCAACACCAGGCCGTTCTCCAAGCGCTCCACGGTGTAATCCCGACTGGGGTTCAGGGAAACGAGCGAGGTCACATCGGTGTTGGCCACGGGCTGGGAGGTGAGCACGAAGATTTTGTCCTGGCCTTCTTCCTGCAGCGCCACCACTTCCATCACCTGCATCTGCTCGCGGCTGGGGACTTCCACAGTTTGCTGCTCCGGTTCTGGGGTAGCGTGGTTGCTGCCGGGAGTGGAAAGTCCCTTCTCTACGTACACCCGCACCGGAATCTCGCCCTGGGTGGCCTGCTCCAGCCCTTTCACCTTCACCGATACATTTTCCCGGCCTCCGCTCACCAGTTCTACTGGCAACTCCGTGGAGCCGTGGTAGACTTTGAGTTTATCGCGCAAATTCTGGAAAGGAACCGGATAGTTGAAGTCGAACAGCAGGTTGGCCTCCAGTTGGGTTGGGTTGTTCTCGTTCTGGGTCCAGTAAGCCTTCGCCGAGGTGAGCGTTAGGTAAGGCGTATGGAACCGAAGGTCCTGCCCCGCCGGGATCTTGTACTTGGTGGCAGAGTGGCGCAGCAACTGAGGCGTGAGCTCGGCGCGGTAATCGGTGCTGGGAGCGAAGGACTGATCGGGGGAAAACACCAGCTCGTTGGGGGCCGTCCACTTGTATTTGCCTTTCACCTTGGGTGTGATCTGCAGGTAAGGAATGGTGTCCCACTGGTTCAGCAGCGAGTCTGTTATCAGGTCTTTGTCAAAGGTAAACACCAGGTTCTGTTCCTGGGCAATCTGGGCCTCAAAGTTCTTTTGCTCCAGCCGGAGTTCATCGCTTTTTCCGCCGCAGCCAGAAAGGTGAAACAGAAGGGCCAACACCAGTAAATGGATTGGTTTAAACCAGGCAGAAGCGGTTTTTGGGGGTTGCATAGGGAAGAAGAAATGACGTGTCTTTCTTCTCTAAACTTACAAATAGTTTAAGACCGAATACATAGAAAAAGTAAAATATTTTAGGTCTTAACAGCCAAGATTAAAAGGGCGAAAAGGCCTTTAGCAGGAGGAGGTTTTAAGCCTAGTTTTGGCAAAAGTTCTTCAAAACAAAAGCACAATCTAAAGTCCTGGGAAAAGCTTGTTTTCGCATTGAGTTTGGAGAATTTGAATTAATCAAAGCGGAGCTGTATTAAGCCTGTTTCAGAAAAAAAAGCCCGAAAACAGCTTCCTCCTGAATTTGCTATATTGGGATGGTTGACGCTCCTCAAAAGCAATTTTACCGGCAGTTATACAGTGATTCTCCAGAGGGGCAAAATCCGGCTCGCAGTCCCTTGTAAAAGGGGATATTATAGAAAGTCTCTGAGCAGCGAATCAACCTATAGTTCAACTATAGCAACTCTCAGAAATTCTATTGGTCAAATTCTGCGAAAAGCCAGTCTAGCGCGGCCTGTTTGCTGGTGAAAGATTCAAACTGGGTTTTGAATTCACCTTTGTCATCTTCGGCAATGGAGCTGTAAATGCGGTGAATGTCCAGCAGGTTGATGCTTTCCATGGAAGATAACCGGGCGTACTTTTTTAGGCTGGAGGTACGCAGCAGGGGCTTCATTTCCCTGAGAATCCAATTCTGGTCCCCAAAATCCAGGAACGGAATGGGACGGGCGTCACTGAGCCAGTACTCGCACTTTTTATCCAGAGAGATCATTCCCGCCAGCCTGAAAGATTTCCTGAACTCCTCGGTGGCCGGCGCTTGCAGCCATTCCACATAAATGTATTTGGCGCGCTCGTCAACTTCCACCTTTAGATAGTCATCCTGGTGAATGAGTTCTGGTTGTAGGTCAATATGCATGGTAACTTATGCCTCGTTTTGGGAGTGATATAATAAAAGCCAAAATGACATTGTTGCCGTCTGTGGGGGCAAGGTATGTAAAAATATGAATTATAACATGCTGGTAGCGCAATTTCGCACAGGAAAACGCAGAAGAATTATTTTTGTCTAAATATGGATTCTGAATTGATAGGGGCGGTTTTGCCTTGGTAAAAGGGCTTGGGACCGCTAAAACCAACTGCCAGATTGAATAACCTGCGGCTGCGTGCTATCTTGCAGGTTATTGTGTTCCAAAACCTTACCTATGCACAGAATCACCAATATTTTAGTGGCCGGGGTGTTGTTCCTGGTTGGTTGTGTGGGCGGCCGGCCCATTGACCGGAAAGCCACCCCAGAAACCCGGGCTCTGTATCAGAATTTAGGTAAACTGGCCAAAAAACATACCTTGTTCGGGCACCAGCACGCCACCGAATACGGGCACGGCTGGTTCAGCGGGAAAGACCGTTCCGATGTGAAATCGGTGACGGGATCACATCCGGCGGTGATTGGGGTTGACTTCAGCGGTTTCTCGGGGCGTTCGCCCGAGGCCATCCAGGCGGCGAAGGAAGAAGTGCGGCAGAACGTGGTTGATACCTACAACCGGGGCGGCGTGACCACGGCCGCCTGGCATTTCTCCAACCCTGTGTCTAAGGGCGGATTCTACTGGGTAGACTCTCTTTCTTTACCGGCGGTGAAGTACATTATCCCCGGCGGCGAGGCGCATGAGCAGTACAAGGAGATTCTGCGCGGCATTGGCGATTGGGCGCACAGTGTCAAAGGCGCCGACGGTAAACTGGTGCCCATTATTTTCCGGCCTTTCCATGAGTTTGACGGCGGATGGTTCTGGTGGGGCAAGCCGCACACCAGCCGCGAGGAGTTTATCTCATTATGGCAGTTCACCGTCTCTTACCTCCGCGACAGCCTGGGGGTGCACAACTTCATCTACGCCTTCTCCCCAGATAACAGGTTCCACTCTGAGGCCGAGTTCCTGGAGCGTTATCCCGGCGACAAATACGTGGACATGGTGGGCATGGACAATTACGGTGACATGGGCCGCGACCGCTACGCCATTGATACCGCCGCCTACAAACTCAAAATCCTGTCTGATTACGCCCGCAAAGCGAATAAACTGGCTGCCTTCACCGAGACCGGCCTGGAGTCTATCCCCAACACCACCTGGTGGACGAACACTTTGCTGGCGACCATGAAGAAGTATCCCATGCGTCTGTCTTATGTATTAGTCTGGCGCAATGATACCAGCAGCCCCACCCACTACTATGCCCCCTTCCCCGGACAGGTGAGTGAGCAGAATTTCCTAAAGTTCTACCAAGACCCTTACACCCTGTTTGAGAAGGACCTGAAGAACATCTACAAGCGACGAAAATTCCTGGGCGTCTTCTAGTCACCCACGCTTGTCATCAAAGAAAACCCGTTTAAGGGCCGTTTTGAAGAAATCGGCCCTTAAACGGGTTTTTTGTTTTCTGCCTTAAAGGAAAGGGGGAAGGAGATTTGGTGAGCAGAATTCAACCGGCAGCGGGCCACCGTTCCTTTGGAGTTCCAGAACCCGTATTTTGACGGCATCCCTTCCATCATCATCATCGGGCTAATCCTGATCTCCATTTCCGTTCTGCTGGCCAGGGAAAGCCGAAGCCTGTTGATGGGCGAGAGTGCCGATGCCGAGAACCTGCAGGCCATTGTAGCCCTGGTAAAAGCCGATGAGGCCACCTGGAAGGTGGACAAACCCATGTCTATGTATATGGCCCCGGAATAGAATATTCTGCTGCTGCCCCTGGTATTTCAGGAGAACATCTTCAGCGACGAAGTCTCCGGCACCATCCAAAGGTTGAGGGAGAAGATCCAGGCGCAATTCCCGGCGTACAAGCAAGTCTTCTTCCAGCCCGAGGTAAGAGGTTCCTAGGGAAGACTCAAGTGCCTTTCCTTTTTAGATACGTTTTGCTTAAAACAGCCTCAAAATAGAGCTTGCTATACTCCGCTTAATCACAGAATTGGTAGGCTTTGGAGCGTTCATTGGTTTTGCCCGTGGATACAATCAAGTGCTCCTGCGTTTTCTGGCCGGCCAGTACACTATCCAGAAAATCAACTAAAATCTGCTGGTTCTTGTGGAACAGTTCTCCGCTGAACTCGTGACCGCCGCCACAATAGGTAACCAGGCGAGTGCTGCCGTTCAGTTTCACCAGATGCTGATAGATAGAGTAGGACCCGTGCAGCAAAAGCCAGTTAGAAGCGTTGGTAGGGCAGTAATGGTGGGCGGCGGTACCGTAGGGCACCACGGGATCGGCGTTGCCATGGAAGAAAAGTGCCGGTATCATGTTCTGGGGCGTAATCAGGTTCAGGTCCATAAGCGCCCCGGACCCGGAGATAAGGCCTTTGTATTTGAAGTTGGCGGGCAGCGGGTTCTTGGGGTACAGGTTCATGGTTTTGTAATCCCAGAAGGCGGCGTGGAGGGCGGCCTCGGCCCCGGCGCTGCTGCCGGCCAGGAATATTTTGGAAACATCCAGGTTGTATTTGTCAGCGTTCTGGAGAAAGAAGGCAGTGGCCAGCCAGAAGTCATTGGCCCCGTATTGGAAAGCTTTGATCTTCTCGGGCAGTTTGCCGTCGCAGCCGAAGTTCTTGTTCTTCATGTACAACGTGTAGGTGAGCGTGGCCGCGGCGTAGCCCTTTTCTGCCAGGTAAGCGCTGAAGCTGTGCCCGCTGCTGCGCTCCCCACCCGAGAAGCCTCCGCCGTGCTCAAACAATACCAGCGGCAATTTCTGCTTGCCTGGCTTTTTGGGCAGGAAAAGGTCCAGTTCCAGTTTCAGGGTGTCATCCTGGTAATAGGTGAGGGTGGTGAATTTCTGGTTCTGGGCTGTAGAAACCAAACCGGTTAAAAGCAGGGCTAGGAGCAGCAGGGCAAATCTCATGTTGTTTATAGGGCATTTTTTTAAAACCAGGCCCTGAACGGTAACAAAAGACGCCACCTTCGGGGAAGCGCCGGCATTTTTCGATCAGTGCGACGTGCCAAGATATAAACTTTTGCGGGGTTGGCCTTATGTTCTTCTGTTGTGGCAATGGGTTTGGCTTTGAAACAAAAAGGCGGCTACCCATGGGCAGCCGCCTTTTTATCTTATAATGACCTTTCCCCTTAGATAAGGGTTGGGTCTTTGGTTAAGCTGTCACTGTCGCGGTCTGTGTTGGTGAAGCCGGTTCCCGTGGCACCATAGCCTTGACCAACCCCAGTACCAGTGCCAGTAGTACCGGTACCGGTTGTTCCAGTGGTGGTATTGGTGGTAGTATCAGTAGTGCCGGTGCCGGTACGGTTGCGGTCGGTGTTCCGGTCATCCACGTCTACCTCGGTGGAGCGTACGGTGTCTCTGACCACTTCATCGCGTTCCTCTACCTCTTTGCCCAGGGAAACTTCTTCTACCACGCGGGCTTCTTTGTTTACCACAGGCACTTCGGCATGCTCAGTCAGTTCAATGTCTCCTTCTCTGAAGCTGTTGAAATCTGCATCTGAGGCCGGGCGGTCCACAGAGCGGCGTTCTACGCGCACGTGCTCAGAGCGGAGCCGCAGGTGTTCTTCCACGGGGCGTTCCACAATTCTGCTGCGCAGACGGGCGCCGCCGGTTTCTATTTCGCGTTTGCCTACTTCCAGGTTTTCCTCAATGATGGGAATAGAGGTGCCTGAGTTGAGGTCATCGCGAGTTGTATCTGCGTAATCAGAACGCGTGGTGTCTGTATACCCTGTGCCGGTGTCTGAAAGCGCAGTGTTGGTAGTGGAGCCGGTATAGGTGGCATCTGAGCCGCCGCCAAAGGTGCCGCCTGAACGGTAGCCGTACTCATTTGCGCGCTGGTCTACGTCAACAGAACCGTATTGGTCCAGGATGCGGGCTGCGCGTTGGGCTTCCTCAGAAGACTGGGCATGCACGGTCACAATGCAATCGCTGTGGCGGGCCACGTTGGAGTAAGTACTGGCGTTATCGTCATCGTCAGAGAACAGAGACCGGAAAAATCCGCCGATACCATCGTATTTATCACTGTCACGGTCTCTGGTGGTGGTGCCACTGGTATATGTAGAATCGGAAGTGGTGGTGCCGCTTCCGTATGAAGAGCCGGTTGTGTTGCTGCCTCTGGATATATCAATCCGGTCATCACTGATACCCAGCGATTTCAATTCTGATACCGCGCGATCAGCTTCTGTTCTGTTGTCGAAAATTCCTATTACTGTTTGTGCCATAGTTTTAGATGTGTGTTAGTGAATGTTTGAATTTTAGGTTATAGGGGTGTTGTAGAGGGTGTCAGCTCTGGGCTGGACCCTGCGGGGTGGACTGGTCGGCAGAAATGCGCTCCACGCGTATTTCCTCTTTCCGGAGATTCACTTGCTGCACGTCATGCGTCTGCACCCGGTTTTTGGTGATGTGCAATTCCTCCACCACCATGAGCCGTTTTTCTACCACCATCACCTCCTGTACAATAGGAATGATCATGGTATCGCCTTCGTACCGGATGGGCGGGGGTGGGGTATCTACGTATTGGTTCACGGGTACCCGCTGAATGTCATGTTCTTCCTGGATCAGGGGAATATTCACCGGGACCTCCTGCTCATTAACCACTTTGATAATGCGCACACTGCCTTTCTCCACTACCTGCTTGTCTAAGTGCACGCGTTCCTCAATGACCGGAATGGTCATGGATTCTCCTCTCTGGGTGTTAACTGTGCCTTGCGGCCTGGGATTATTGGGGTCGTATGAACCGGTATTCAAGTCTCTCGTCTGATCCATAGGTCTGCTGTTTGGTTAGTAACCGCGGTTGGGACTATAGTAAACGGGCCTGGGGTGGTGGGGTTTCTGAAAATGTGTTAAAAAATTGTATTCTTTAAATCTGTGGCCCAAAAAGAGGAAGTGGGTTTAAACAGGGGGTGTCAATAAAAGCTTTGGTAAAAAGCTGAAAATCAAAATAATTAAAAATTTAAACGGGATTTGAATCTATTTGTAGCTGTATGTAATAATTATAATATAGTAAGAAGATGATTTCTGAGTATTTGGCTGTATGCAGCGTATTTAAGAAGTTTATTCGTTTAAGATCCTTAAACCGAAGGCTGAAGAATGTTTTTTTACTCAGAAGGTACACGCTGTGAGAGACTTGGTTTTGAGAAACCTGTTCTTGTATCCTGCTTTAGTTATGACTTTTAAAGAAGGTCAATATCTTGATAGGTCTTTTACAAGTCAACAAGGCTTTTCAGTTGCTGAACCAAGATTACTTCCTTTCTTGTTTTCGGCTGATTTTCATAAAAACGGTCCTAAACTGTCTTACTTAGCGCAAAAATAATTTTTCAGAAGCTATTGAATTCCATAGGCAACTATTAGGCTCCTTTTTGTTAGTCTGCTTCTGAAAAAAATCAGCTATGAGACAAAGCTGTTGTTTCTGGCTCAGGTTTGTCTCATAGCTGAGTAAAAAGAATTGACCTTAAAAATGTGAGTTCCCTGGCGGGTTGGTCCGAGGGTTGTCATTTCTCAGGTCCTCAATCTGGATTTCGGTTTTCTTGACGGTGTCCTGGATAATCTCTTCCCGTATTTCTACATCCTTGCCAATGGTAATCTCTTCCACCACGTTGGCTACTTTGGAGATAATGGGCACCTCACCGTATTCTTTCAGTTCAATGACGCCATCCTGGAAACTGCGGAAATCTACCTCGGTGGCGGAACGGTCCACGGGAATGCGCTCAATCTGGATGTGTTCTTCCTGCTGCTGCATTTTCTCCTCCAAGGGTCTTTCCACCCTATGACTATGCGTTTGGCCGGTTCCCACTTCCTGTTTGTCAAGGTGAGATTTATCCTCTACCACCGGAATGGTAGTAGCATCCTGGGAATACGCCCTTGCTGGGGATTGCTCTAAGGCTCCGTCCGTTAAGGGGGAAGCTGGTGAGGCCCTCTCTACCTGAATATCCAGTTCTGAGGTGGGTGGGGAGTCTAGCAAGTGGGCGGCGCGATTGGCCTCGTCTTGGGAGTAGGCGTGTACCACTACCAGCGCATGGCTGTTCTGCATCTTAGCCTCATGTGCTCTTGCCTCCTCGGGGCTGGCGAAAAGGGAGTGGAAGAACTGCTCGAAATTAGGGGAGGAGTCACCCTGCTGATTGCCCTCGCCGTGCCGATAGGCCACTTCAACGGCCTCTTCAGGAAAGCCGCTATGAAACAGTTCCTGCGTTACCCGTTGCGCACTAACGGCATCCGGAAAAAGCCCGATCACGTTCTTGGGTTTACGGTTTCGGTAGAGGTTGTTCTGGTTGAAATGCTCGTTGCTGTAAAAGTCAGTCGTTTCCGGGTGCCGGGCCGGAGAAGTACCGTGCACATGGTCGCCCACAAAGATCCGCTGTACAGCCCTTTCAATCTCCTGGGTAAGGTTATGCTTGTCATAGGTAGGCAGGGCCTGCAGCTGGGCTGGGGAAATGGATGGCACCATCACCACATCGTCGGCTTCATGCAGTTCTGCCAGCCCAATAGGGATGAGAATATCGCGGGACTCCAGGTCCAGGACGTTTCCTTCCAGATCAACGATGAGGTAGCGCACCTTAAGGGCCTGGGGATCACAGAGCAGGTCCTTTACCTTGCCCAGGATGTTGCCAGTTGAATCATTTACTTTCCAGCCCCTGATGTCTGAATCACCTTTGGCCACCGTGAACCGGCTGTCGCCTAACTCTTTCAGATGATAGTTTGATGCAGGTTGATCTCTTCTTTCCATAGTTAAAGGTCGTTAGGCCGTTGGGTTGACATTGCGTTTCTTGGGCAACCTTAACCGAGACTGCTCAGCTAAAGGTCACCACCTGGTAAGGTACACTGGTAATGACCAATGGCCCACAAAAGGTATTGAAGTTTACGTTCCCTCCGGAGAGATGTTAGAGCAAGCCTGTAACTCTCATGTCTGTTGTTAACATTTTAGTTTACTGCTGATTACCGCAAACCTGAATTAAATAATACAATTTAAAGTGAAGAATTGAGGAAGTGTATGATTGGAAAAATTATATATATCCTTTGTTGTGTTTTATTCTATTTTGATAAAAACGTGCTCTAAACCTTTAAATGACACCTTGTTGTTGAATGATCATACTTATGGTATTAAATAAATACTTTTTTGGTTTTTAAATAGTATGATATTTAGCTACGGTTTACCCTATTTGTATTGTGGTAAATACTGTAAATGGTTGATTAGTAGTATTTTTCCTTTTGGTTTTGGAATTAAAATCTCCTAAATTGGTTTGAACGTGTAAGCAAAGAGAGCAAACTATATGGAGAAAAAGATACCTTTAGAAACGGTGCTTCACATCATAAGCAAGGCAGATTTAGTGGCTTGCTCAGACGCTGTAGACTTCATCAATAGTCTGGATTTTTACCTGTACTCACAGGATGAGCTTAAGGTCATCAGTGACACCTTGAGCGAGCGGATTACCATGCTCATTCGCCTGGAGTTGAAATCTAACCGGTACGGCTATACAGCTTAAGCCCTGCACTGCGTTTCACAGCCTTTTTTTCATATCTGGCTTGAAACAATCCCCTAGAACTTAAGAAAGCCAACCCTTCGCCCAAAGGCGGTAGGTTGGCTCCCAGATGTGGTTCAGTTTGGTATTACTTAAGGGTGGCGGCTAAGGAAACCGTATTGGAGACCAGGCCATTGCTGCGGTTGTAGTGGCCATAGCGTAATTCCAGCGTGTTCAGTTTTTTAATCCCGAAAACCCCATCCACTGAGGTGATCCTGAAGTTGAGGCCGGCGTAATGGCTGGTGAACTTGGACAGATCATAGTCACTGGTGTAGCGCCGCTCACCGGGCGAGTGCTGCTGGTAGCCGGCAAAATAGTCGGCGGCGCTTTGCGCGTAGAACCGATAGTAAGGACTCAATGAGATAAAGGGCGTGACCTTAAACGGGGTCTCCAACTCAGCGGTATGCGCCTTGATTCCCCAGTTGTCTGAGTAGAATCGGTAGAAAGACCGCAGTATAAGTTTGTCGGTGACAAAGTAATGCGCCCTTACGCCCACCGGAACCTTGAACCGGGAAGAAGGCAGCCGTTCCACATCCAAAGAGTTATCCTGAAAATACACCCGCTGATACAGCGTGCCCAACTGGCCTTGCTGGTAGGTAAGGTCCAGCAAAAGCGAAAGCTGCAGCCGTTTATTGATGACCTGGGCCAGTGACAGCGAGGTGTTAAAGGTGTTGCGCGGTTTGGAGCCGTGCGCCTCGGGGTTGTCCACGCGGGTGCCGTTGGTTTCTATCGTGCGCAGCTCAATGGGGTAGATCACCGTCCAGGTGTCCAGGTAAGCGCTTAACCCCACCCCAAACTCGCGGTTATTGTCTTTGGAGAACTTCGCGAAGTTCACGTTGGCCCCTTTAGAGAAGTAGTCATACTCAGTAGACAGAGAAAGCCCGGCACCCACGGCGTAATGCTTCTCCTGGTCCCGCATAGACCACTGCACCGATGGGTAAATGCGGTTATCGGCTGCCGAGGCCGAGGAAATGGTGGTAGGGTCAATAAGGTCTGACGAGGCCGAGGAATAATGGTCAAAGCCCACGGCCACGTTGAGCGTATGCGCCCGGTTTTTGGCGTCTGACCGGGTGAAGGTCAGGTCAAAGTTGGTGGCTACATCGGTGAGTTCCTCTGTGCCGATGCCGCCTGTCACCGCCGAGTTATTTCCGTCCTGGGTATAGTAACTGGATACAAAGTTGACTTCCTCCAGCTTCAGTTTGCGTCTTCTGAAAGTGGTGGTGTCTTTGGGCGTGGCGGTCTGGGCAAAAGAACCCAGGATGGAGAGAAAGAAGAACGAGGCGCTGAGGTAAATCTTCTGCATGGTGGCTCCGCTTGATTAGTTACAGCCACATCCTCCGCCCGAAGTACCGCCGTTGGCCCCCGATGCGCCCTCGCGGTACTGCATGAAGCTCATCTCGGTCTTCTGCACTTTCCTGGCGGAGAGCACCATCTCAGAGTCATTGAGGTACATCTTGTTGTACTCCTTCACCGATTGGCAGGAAGCCAGGCCCGCCCCCGTGACCAGCAGCACCAGGATTTTACTTTTAAGGAAAGTCATACGGTTAACCTTATGTTGTCTGAACAATGCACGTTGTTGTGGTCATCTATCATCACGCAGGCAATGCCTTTCATTTGGTTGATCAGGTTCAGGCCCACTTTTACGCCCATCACCATCATTGGCGTGGCCATGGCATCGGCGAGTTCTGCGTTGGGGCAAATGATAGTGGCGCTTTTCACTCCTGTAACGGGTAAACCGGTCTTTGGATTGATGGTGTGGCTGTATTTTTTTCCGTCTATAACGACGTACTTCTCATAGTTGCCCGAGGTGGCCACGGCCATGTTGGTGATGTTGAGCCGGGAGAAAGGCTGGTGCGCCGCCTCCGGATCGGCGATGCCGATGGTCCAGACCTCGCCGTTGGGCTGCAAACCCCAGGCAGTGAGGTCACCGGCCGCGTTCACGATGCCGCTTTTCACGCCTATTTTCTGCAAAACGGCCTTAGAACGCTCCGCGGCGTAGCCTTTGCCAATGCCCCCAAATCCGATGCGCATGCCTTTCTCCCGCAGAAAAACACTGCGGTCCTGAGGGTTCAGCACCACGTTTCTGTAGTTCACCAACCGTACGGAGGCTTTGGCTACCGCCGGGCTTGGCAGGGCTTTCATGTGCAGGTCAAAGTTCCAGAGGCTTTTGTCCACGCCGCCGTAGGTGATATCGAAAGCGCCTTGGGTTAACTCTGAAAGCCGCAGCGACCGCACGATGAGGTCATACACTTCCGGCGAGGTTTGTACCGGCGCTATGCCCGCCATGGCGTTGATCTGGTTTGTGAGGCTGTTGTCTGAAAAAGTAGTAAGGGCCGCCTCTATGCGCTGGATCTCCGCTACGGCGGCGTCCAGGCAAGTGGCGGCCCTATGCTCGTCCTCGGCCAGAATGGTTAACTCAAAACGGTTGCCCATCAGTTTCTGGACACGGCGGTAGAGTTTTTCCCCGGTTCTGGGCGCAAGGTCTGGGTTCATTATTTGCTAGTCTGTAACAGGGCAATGAAAGCAGTTGCTTCTTTGGCCGGAATGCCTTCCCATTTCCTGATCACGTTCCCGTTGGCGTCTAAAAGCAGGGTAAGCGGGAAGATACCGTTTTGGTTGTATTTCTCGGCCAAGGCCTCATTAAGGGCGGTTTGGCGCTTATCCAACTGGTTTTTCTTCAGGCGCGGGAAATCGGCGTTCACCAGCACCAGGTTCTGGGCCGCGTACGCCTGGAAAGCCTCGTTCTCAAAGATGTCTTTCTCCAGTTTGATGCAGGGGCCGCACCAGTCTGAGCCGGAGAAGTTCAGCAATATGGTCTTGTGCTCTTTTTGCGCCAGGGTTTTGGCTTGGTCAAGTTCCTTCAGCCAGGTAGGGGAGGAGAAGGACAGTAACGCACTGAAAAAAAAAACCAGGAAATTCATAGCGTAAGGTAGTTTTAAAAACCGAAAAGAAGGAAAACAGGATCTTGGCCTCCGCCTAAGACCATTTTCTTTAAGACTGTTTTAAGCTTTGTTTGGTTCCGGTAGGGGTGTTTAGAGCCTGTTTTCCCAAAAAACGGGTTATTGCGGAAAAGCGGAAAAGAGAATTAGTTAAAAACAAACCCAACTTGCCCTCGTACAAAATTGAAAAGTAAAAAGCTGTGGTTTAACAGCTTCCATGTTTCATCTATAAAATCTTTAATTCTATGTGGCAACCCATCACCCGGCCCATGCACGGCATTGCTGAAGTGGCCTATATTCCCGCAGTGGCCTCGGCCCCAGAATCTGTGGGCTTTACCGAAGAAGAAACCGCAACCACGCTTTGCCGCGCCATTGCGGGCGGTACCCTAGTTTCTGCGTTAGTTACCAAAGCCGAGTGGGGCGCCGTGCAGGTGATGCCTTACAAAGCGCACCTGGCCATTGACTTTGCCACCAGTGTCTTCTCTCTGGCTGCCCCCTGGATCTTTGGGTTTGCCCAAAACACCAAGGCGCGCAACACATTCCTGACCATGGGCTTGGTGGGTTTAGTGGTAGGCACGCTCTCCAGACCAGAGGAAATGGAGCCAGCCCGGGTGAGAACCCTTAGAAGAAGAGCCGGTTCCCATCCAGATTTATAAGATCAGTTTTTCTCAAAGCTAGACTTCAGCTCCCGTTTAGGGCCGGTTCTTAGGAAAACGGGCTCTAAACGGGAGTTCTCTTTAGCGCCCCACCAGTATGTGATGCTGGTTTCTGGAATAAGGCTTATAACTGAAAGCATAAGGCGTTGTGTGAAAACCGGGTGGAGAACATCTGAGTTTAATTGATAAAAACTTATAAACTATTGTAAAACAACCTCTTGATAAAGGCGTAAGCGGATAAATACCAACTCTTAAGGCTATGAAATCATGTACTTATACTAAGCTGGCATCGGCGGTGCTGGTGCTCGTTTTTCCCTTGGTCACTGGTTGCGCTATCTTGCCGGGAAATAATTACTCCAGTGACCCCATAGTGGCAGAGCAGCAGCGCCAGATTGAGAGCCTCAAAGCCGAGTTGAAAAGGGCCGAGCAGGATACCAACGATGCCAAGCAACGGGAAAAAGCCGCCAAGAGCCGCCTCAAAGCCGCCCAGGATGAATTAAAAGTTATGCAAACCGAAGCCAAAAGGAGAGCCAGTTAGATTCTATGAAGCAAGACCTGCTATTAGGTTTTTGCTGTGCATTTACCATTGAGGTTTAGGTTTAAAATGAAGCCCGGCCCTGTTTTTTGTTGGGCGTGTAAAAACCCTGCGGTTTCTTTAGGCAAAAGAAACCGCAGGGATTTTTATGTCTTGCAATTTGCTTCTGATCTGTAAAACTGAACAGCGGCGCCTGCCACACGTAAACTTTACCCGTACCAGGGGGAGGAACAGAAATCTGCCGTACCTTGGTAGGGAAAGGCTTTCTTTCCGCACCACAATTGGGAGTTAATCTCTTGACAGAGGACCATGGCAACATACGCACGAATCAAAAATACCGGTAAACCAAAGGTAGTCATCATAGGCGGCGGCTTTGCCGGTTTGGAACTGGTGAAATCCCTGAGACACGCCGATGTGCAGGTCATCCTCATTGATAAGCAGAACTACCACACTTTCCAGCCGCTCATGTACCAGGTGGCCACGGCTGCCATTGACGCGGAGTCCATCATTCACCCCTTCCGGAAGGTATTTGAGGAGCAGGAGAATTTTTATTTCAGGCTAGCTGAGGTGCAGTGCGTGAACACCCAGGAACAGCTCGTGGAGACTAACATCGGGCTCATCCGGTACGATTACCTGGTCATTGCCACCGGCGCCACCACCAATTACTTCGGGGATAAGCAGATGGAGCAGAATGCCCTGTCCATGAAAAGCGTGGAAGATGCCAACTGTCTGCGCAATACAATCCTAAGCAACTTTGAGAGTTCCCTGCAACTAGACGACCACGAACAACTCAACAGCCTCATGGACTACGTGATAGTGGGCGGCGGTCCCACCGGCGTAGAACTGGCGGGTGCCCTGAGCGAACTGCGCAAGCACGTGTTCCCCAAAGATTACCCGGAGCTGGACTTCAAATCCATGGACATTCACCTGATCCAGAGCGGCGGCGAGTTGCTCAAAGGCATGTCTAAGGAAGCCTCCCTTAAATCACAGCAGTTCCTGGAAGAGATGGGCGTGCAGATCTGGCTTAACCGGCGCGTAAAATCCTACGATGGCTACACAGTAACCCTGGACAACGGCGAAACGCTCATTACCCGCACCCTGATCTGGGCCGCCGGGGTTACGGGCAACCCGGTTTTAGGTCTGAAGCCGGAAAGCCTCCTCAAAGGCAACCGCCTGCAGGTGGATGCTTGCAACCGGGTAGTGGGCTATGAAAAAGTCTTCGCCATTGGCGATATCGCGGCGATGGTCACCCCCGAGAATCCGCAGGGGCACCCCATGTTGGCCCAACCGGCCATGCAGCAGGGCGAGTTGCTGGGCAAAAACCTGGTGCGGCTGTTCAAAGGCGAAACGCTGCAGCCTTTCGTGTACAAAGACCAGGGCTCTATGGCCACCATCGGGCGGAACAAGGCCGTGGCAGACCTCAAACTTTTCAATAAGGAAATCAAGTCGCAGGGCTTTGTTGCGTGGCTTATCTGGATGTTCATCCACCTGGTGTCTATCATCGGTTTCCGGAACCGTTTGACCGTGATGGTGAACTGGTGCTGGAATTACTTCACTTACAACTCCGGCAACCGCCTTATTGTGGGCAAAAAACAGGAAAACATTCCCATCACCGAAACTATTTCCCACAAAGCTGTTATTTAGGCAGAAGAGGAAGGCTTTATGCCTACCCCAGAATTATTCTCCACCCAAACTAACTTCCACGCGGATAACTGCCTTCCCTTCTTGGTGCACGCATATCGTACTCCTTGAGCGTTGGGGATGATTATACCTGCATATCATGGCGTACCCGCAATGTAGAGGCAATCCCTTGTGGTTGCCTTGAATATGTTGCTTAGGCTTTTGATGCCTAAATCCACCTACCATCCTGCGCCCTCAAAAGATCCACTGTTCACGGCCCAGCCCTATCAAATTCTCAAACACCTGAATTCTTCAATATCTGGATTTTACAAACGCGGGGTCTGGGGTAAGTCTTCAATCAGTACAAATCAAACCCTGGGTAGTCTCTATGAAAATCCACCCAGGCTTATTTTATTAAAACCGAAGTGAAGTATTGGTCCAAATCTTCAACTAAATGAAAATGAACTCGTTGTAGATATAGTATAACTTATTATTAAAATTATGAAAAACTATGTACTCACTCTTTTTCTGGTGATGGCTGTAGTAGGTAGTACTATGGCTCAGACCGTATCTCCGCCGCAAACCACCGCTCCCGTGCAAGCCACGGCTATAAGACAAGGAAACTGGATGATCGGCGCCGATCTGGCTTCCATTGGACATAACTTCAGATCTGAAACCTTTACCCTTGATGTAGAACCACGGGCTGGTTATTTCATCAGCGATAACGCAGCCATCGGGGCCCAGGTACAACTGGGTTTGCAGCTTTATGACGGAGGCGAAACCTTCAGCTATGGCTTAACGCCTTTTGTGCGGTATTACTTTCCTGAAGGCGCCGCACCTACCCACCGCTGGTTTGGTGAGGCGCTGGTAGGTTTTGCCGGAAGTAACCTCAAAGACAATGAAGGGGATGCTTTCTTTTCTACCGTGTATGGCGTGCGGGCCGGCTACGCGCACTTTGTGGCCACCAACGTGTCTCTGGAGGGTACCCTTAACCTGGTGCGGAGCCATGCCAACATTGACGTAGACTCAGGTACCACCGGCCTGTCTTTAGGCTTAGGGTTCCAGATTTACCTGCCTTCCCGGGCTAACAGGTAATCCACTCTTGAATACCTCTGGTGGATAAGGGAAGCTGTGCTTCATAGCTGCGAAGTGGGATTTGAGATAAGCGATGACTGGAAACTTAAAAGTAATTTAAGATTGAATTTGGGCAGAAAGCCTGTTTTGGTGCTGTTTTGATATAAACGGCACCAAAACAGGCTTTCTGGTTTTGGCAGCGGGAAGAAAGCCATTTTGAAAGGAGGCAAGCCCTCATAAAAAGAAAGAGCCCTCCCCAGA
Source organism: Rufibacter roseolus (assembly GCF_017916365.1). GTDB lineage: Bacteria > Bacteroidota > Bacteroidia > Cytophagales > Hymenobacteraceae > Nibribacter > Nibribacter roseolus. Next base: position 43,326 of record NZ_JAFMSU010000003.1, on the reverse strand, counting down.
TCATTAACTGGAGAGGGCTCTTTTATGAAGTAAATGGAATACTCGTGTATGAAGTAAATGGAATACTCGTGGCCGGAAATGATCAACCGCCGTGGTACAGCACTTTCAAGGCTTCATCGTTACCTATTTTCTCGGCCATTTCCAAGGCGGTAAGTCCGCGGCTGTCTCTGATGGTCTGGTCTGCTCCGTATTCGGTGACCATTCGCATGAGTTCATGGCGGCCGAACATAACGGCAAACATCAGGGCGGTGCCGCCGCTGTAGTTCTGGATGTTCAGGTCGGCGCCGCGCGCAATCAGCAGCTCGGCAATATCGGCGTAGCCTTTGAAGCAAAGACCCATTAAGGCGGTATTGCCGCTCAGGTCCTGTGCATTTACATCTGCCCCCGCATCTAAGAGTGCTTTGGTGGCCTCATAGTTTCCCTCATAAGAAGCCAGAATCAAGGGCGTGAAGCCTCTTCCGTTCTGTATATTGATGTCTACCCCTTCGGCAATCAACTCCTGAATGGTCACGACATCTCCTTTCCGGGCGGCGTCAAACAGGATATCCTCAATTCTTGTTGATGTAAAGTTCATGTTATGGCTTTGATTGAAGTACACTCACTTTTGTCCATACGTAAAACATTCAGGATTGACTATGTTTTACGGCTTCTTCATTCGTTCTCTCTGATCCTTAGGCCGAAAAATTTACGTTATTACGTTTTCGACCGGTTTTTAGAGCCGGTTACGTCATAAAAAGAAGATGTTTTCTGGAAAACAGACCATAAATAAGGTGGCTTCTTCCTTGAAAAGGGCTTATATGCTCATCTTTTCTGAAAAAGCATGGTCAGGATCCTGGGGATGTTGGTGGAGTCATTGTCGTCAAAATACTCGTTCAGGTCTGCCAGGCCCAGGCCGTGCCGTTTGGCAGTCTGGGTGAATTCAGAGACCGGGTGCACAAAGCATTCCACTTCCTGCCTGCCATCCAGGGTATCAAAACGGGCTTTGGTGCCCATGTACTGTTTAAAGGGATGCAGCTCGCCCACATACACGTACCCGCCCCTGAGAAGGCTGGCCGCGGCTTGTTCAAAGGCGTGGTCCAGGTATTGGATATGCTCCAGCACCAGGCTGAAGGTAACCAGGTCATAGTGGCCGTTCCGGAAAGTCCAGTCGGCCAGGATATTGGCCTGGGTGAAATGCACGTGGGGCGCCTGCACCTTTTCTCTGGCTTTACTGAGCATTTCCTCAGACAGATCAATGGCCGTAACGTCACGGGCTTTCTGGGCCAGGAAGACCGTGTTCTTGCCGGTGCCGCAGCCAATCTCCAGGCATCTTGGAAAAGAAAGCGGGCTCAAGGTGTTGCGCAGTGCCAAGCCCTCCAGATCGCGGGTGCGGTTCTGGTTAGTGTCATACTGGGCGGCCCAGGTGTTGTAGGCTTCTCTTGTATCCATGCGGGTGTTTTAAGGCCGAAATGTAGGAAACAGGCTTAAACCATGGTGTTGAAACGTTTCTGCGTCATTTCCCACCTTTTCACGGGTTGCTCAAAATTGATCCAGCCCGGGGTGGTGGTGTACTCCTTTACCAACTGGAAACCCGCTTTCTGCAGGGTTCTGTGGGGCGCGGGGTTCAGGGCGTAAGGCTCAGCGTAAACCATCTGTAACCCTAGGTTACGGAAGAAATAGGGAAGGGTCATTTTCACGAAGGTGGTGCCCATACCCTTTTGCCGGAGTCCGGAAGACCAGAGGTGCAGGTGCATAGAGGCTTCCTGGCCGGGCACTATCTTGTTCACGTTTGAATGTCCCACGGCCTGGCCATCGGCTTGCCAGATGATGCAGTAGGAGGGTTTTTCATGTAACGGGGTTTGCACCTGGCGGAGGAGTGTTTCGCGCCATTCTGCCTTGTCCGGCATTTTGGCTAAGTCAACGCCCATGCCTTCTAAAAAGGCTTTGTCAGCGCTAAACCAGTAATGCATGAGCGCGTCTACATCCTGCTCCTCCAACTCCCTCACTGATAAAACCAGATTCTCCATAGATGCCAGGGTTAAGAAGAGAAAGGTAGCAAAAGCCTCTGGTATGGCTACCTGGAAGGGGACTCCCCTAAGTGGCCATACCAGAGGCTTATGAATCTAAAGACAGGAAATTATTCTCCCCTTGATTTAGACTCCCGCTTCTGCTGTTTCTCCGCCCTTTTCTCTTTCAGGCTTTTGGTAGGTTCTTTTTTGCCGGTCTCTTTTGAGGGTGACTTTCCTTTGGCCATAGTAGTAATGTTTAAGTTGGAGTACGTGATTAAAGATAAAGAATTATGCAGAAATTCAATACATTAGCTAAACTTAGCTTTAAAGTCAGATACGTTTTTATTTCTGTGAATGAGAAAGGACTGCGCAAGGGCAGCCCTGGAGAATGCTGGAAGGCTCTGTTAAGGTGATGCCCTTTCACGCCCTGTTTTTAAGAAAACACGGTATTCTTATCCTGAGGTAAACCAATTGATAAGTGTTATCCCGAGGGCGGAGCTGGAGAGAGTTACCTGCTGGGATAAAGATCAGTTGCTGTAACTGCGCAAGCCAATAATGTCTAAAACCTTTTCGCGGGTGAGCGGTTTCCGTAAATAAGCCGAAACACCAAGTTCCTGGGCGCGCTCCTGGTACGTTCTGTTGGCGTAGTAGCTTAAAACCACCACCTTGGGCTCAATATGGCGTGGAAGGTTCAACTGGTGCAGTCTTTCAAGAAAACCAAAGCCGTCTATGCCGGACATCTTTATGTCCAGCAACAGCAGTTCCGGGAAACGGTTAGTGCCCCGGCGGCTCTCAAGAATCTCCAGCGCATCCAAGGCGGTAGAGACCGTGGTGACTTTGGCGCCCATGCCCATGGAAGTGAGCAAATCCTTAATGAGGAAAAGGCTGGAGGTGTCGTCATCAATCACCAGGATTTCCCCGGTGTCTTGGTAAGTGGTGATAAGTTGGTGGGCCTCTGACATAGCTGTGGGGGAATAGCTTTTGGGTGGGTTCTACATAAAGGTACTATTTATTTCTTGCATTGTCCAGAACAAAATTCTGTCAGATACCTATATATAGCTTCATAAATACATTTATAGTGCAGTTTTATACCTACTACGGTTTTGTTAGCCGGCTCCTCTGAAATGGAAAATACATCAACTGGCCTGTATGCCGCCCTGCTGGAGCGGACCGCCGAGACCTTTAACCAAGCCTATTTTATTTACCACCTCGGAAACCACCAAGTGTTGTATCTGAACCTGGCCTTTAGCCGCATTTTCGGTATATCCAGGGAAGATACCCTGCTGGATGCCTCCCAACTGCTGCAACAGGTGCACCCAGACGACCATGACTTTTTGTTGGAACAGTACCATAAACTGTTGGCCAAGGGTTCGCAGAAGGGGATAGAGGTAAGGTTGACACTGCCAGGTGAAGACCTCAAATGGGTTTGTCTGTCTGCTACGGTGCTGGAGGAGGCCGGGGAACGCTTCCTCTGCGGCTATGCCGAGGATGTGACCCTACGGAAAGAGTACCAAAACAACATCCTTAAATTTAACTCAAAAAAGAATTCTACCCTGGAGATCCTGTCGCATGACCTGGCGGCGCCCTTCCAGAATATCCAGGGCATGATGGACATGCTGGAAACTGAATTGGAGGCGGCCAGCCCGGCCACGGTAGAGCTCATGGAATACATCAAAGAAAACGCGAAGAAGGGATCAGACATGATCCGTGACTTTGTGGACAATGAGTTCCTGGAGTCTTCGCAGGTGGTGTTGCACAAAGAGCGGGTGAACATTACCCAGAGACTCGCCATCATGATGGACAACTACCAACACCTGGGTGGCGCCCTGCTGGAAAAGAACTTCGTGGCCCAACTGCCTTCTGAACCGGTGTATGTCTACCTTGATGTGATGAAGTTCATGCAGGCTATCAACAACCTGGTGTCAAACGCCATAAAATTCACCAAAGACACTGGCACCATCACCACCACCCTGGAAGACCGTGACGATACCGTACTCATCAAGATCTCTGACGACGGAATTGGTATTCCAAAGGATTTGCAACCCATATTGTTTGACAAGTTCACCAAGGCGCGTCGTGAAGGATTGCACGGCGAAAAAAGCGTGGGCCTGGGTATGTCCATCATCAAGAACATAGTAGAGCTGCACAAAGGCAAAATCTGGTTTGAAAGCCAGGAAGGCCAGGGTTCCACTTTCTTTGTGGAAGTACCTAAAACCTAAGGCCCTAAGCCGCTAGTTTAGGCCTTCTTTCCTGAGAACAGGCCAGAAACAGCTGTTGCCGTATGCATTCTGCTGTTTCTGGCCTGTTCTCAGGAAAGAGAAGATTGAGGTTAACTCAGCAGAATCACTTTGTCGTTGCGGTAGATGTCTATTCCCACGCGGGTGAGATGCTTAATGCTGATCCTTACTTCGTATTGGACCATTTCTCCCTCCTCTTCCCGCTCAAACCGGTGGTTCTCGCCCAGCAGTGATTTCTTCTCTGATACAATCTCGCCGTTGTACTTAATGGTCTCCTTGCCGGTGTAGGAGTTGTCTACTTCTATTCTTACCGTGTCTGACAAATTAAGGGTGAGCACGTTCATGGCTATTGCTTTTATTTAAAGGTAAAGGCTGAAATTTAAGTGATGTCTCTCCTTGAAAAGAAGGAATTCACGCACACCTGCATTAGTCTGCATGACCTTAGATTTATTACAGCCTTGGTGCCGGTCTTTTGCTGAAAGCCGCTTTTGCTCTGGGTATTTTTGCTGAATGAAACCCTCTGTTTACAGCTCCTTTTTCACAAAACAGGCCAAAAACTGTGTTGCGTTTTTTTGCCTTTTGTACAGACAGATTCCTCAAAAACAGAACCTTTCTTTTCCAGAGTTATTTGTAAGCAGGGGAGAGGTTTGGATAAGTCTCAAGCCGAGCCTTTATGGTTATTTAACCTGGAATTCACCCTCTGCGAAGGGCTCTTCATAGTATCGCCTGGCGATGTTCCATTTAACCGAGGCGATGTTGCTGGTCACCAGGGTATCTGTGTAGAAGCGGGTTTGGGAGGTGTTGTAAGAGGAGGCGGCGTGCTGCATTTTAAGCTCTGTGAAGCACTTGCGCCCTGCGCCCTGTAATTGGCCCGCCTTTTTAATTACTTTCCCTTGTTTGGTTTTGATCACCAATGAATAAAGCCCTTCCACTTTGCCGGAGAAACACATCTCAAAAGACTTCTGGTTTACTACCTTAAACGAGGTCATTTGCACAGAAGAATTCTGGCCGTTGGAGCAGCCAAGCAGAAACAGAACCCCTAAGAAGCTGAGCAGCTTTATTTTCATGATATAGAAATTGAATCACATGCTTTTCCCGGAGGCCGGCGCTGGAGCTCAGCCCAGAAAAGCGAAGCCAAAGGTACAGATAACTTCCCGTTCCAGGTGGTGAATGCTTTGGTTAAGATAACAATGGGCAAAAGAAAAAGCCAGTTGATACAAACCAATGAAGGTTCACATCAACTGGCCATCTATGATGAACAGCTTTGGCAGCAAGAAAATATATGGAAGGAATAGTTTCCCAGAAGCTACTTCAAGGATGGGGCTTATGAAATTGTACGTTGTTTCAAACGCTTTCCTTAGCTCGCTAAATTACTCGTAGTCCTCGGTTTCAACCGGAACGGCTCCCGCCGAGGTGCCGTTCAGCAGAAAGGTAATAACCGACTTGCCAAACCAGAGCCCATCCTGCACACCACCCGCTTCAATCTCTTGCTTCGCATTTTCCAGCATCTTGGACAGGAATACAATGCGCTGGTGCGACTGCTCTCCTTCTGCCGTGCTTTCTGAAAGATGCTGAATGATGCGACCGGTTTCCTGGAGTGATTCCAAAATGGAGGGTATTGCCTCCTCAGATTCACTTGTGGTTTCTAGGTCCTCTAAAATATCTTGTAACTGCTGAGCAATCTCTTCCCTTATTTCCATAAAATATCTATCCTTCTATTTAACCTGATCTAAGTTCTCTATACTAAAAGCGCCTTTGGGCTTTTCAATTGAAGCTCCTATAAGGAATGTCACGCAAGGGAGCTTGTCTATCTTCTCTTTTAGTACAATTAAATCAAAATCTGTTTAACCTCCAGCACTAAGTAGAAATAAATAAATAGGTAATGTTTATTTACGAACAAGAAAGCCCCAGGTTGAACTACGCAATTGTAAGAACAATTTCTTGAAAAGCACAATGTTATGTCTCATTATTTTAAACCTATAGTTCCTTTAAAGTCACTTTCTGTCAAGGCTTTTCTTCTTCCCAGGCGTTTTGGTGGCATTTATCAGAAGAACCTGTCTTAGTAAAACCTGAGGGTTAGGCAATTCTTCTAAAATATGGCTTCGGCAAAATCGGGGCAAATCAGGCAAGTTCTCCTCAGTGGGGGACTGATGTTACAAATTGTCCTATTGACAGAAAGAAGTTGTAAGGCAGAATGACCCTAAAGGTTAGTTGCTTAGGGTTTAGGGTTCAGGATCTTATCCAGGGTGGCATAAAATTGCTGGGGCTGTTCATACATAGGGAAATGGCCGGACTTATCTATCCAGTGGAGGTGGGCTTTGGGCAGCAGTATCTTGAGCTCGTAACTGACAAATGCGCCAGGGTCCTGGCTGCCTGTTATGATGTGGATTGGTTTGGTGAACAGGAGAAGTTTGCGGCTCAGGTCGAAGCCTTTCTTTGACAGGTCCTGGAACATGAGTCCGCCCATCTTAGGGCCCAGGGCTCCCTTATTGATTTTGGTGATGAGCGTGTCTACCTGGGTGCGGTCATACAGCACCGGAATGAGCTCCCATTTGTAGTACAGCTCCTGGTCTGCCGGGGTGGCGTTGGGAGAGCGCACCTTCCGGGAAACCTCGGCCAGGGCTTGCCTGTCCTGCGGGTTTAGTCTGGCTTCCCGGTTATGGCTGTACGTCTCGTTCACGGCCCGGTCCAGCTTGAACGGACCTGGGTCAACTAGCATCAAGGATTTCACCCGGGCCGGATAGGCCGTAGCGAAACTCATCGCCAGCATGGCGCCCCAGGAGTGGCCCAGGAAATGGGCCTGTTTGAGTTTAAGATGATCCAGCAGCAGGTTGAGATCTGAATGGGCGGCGCGTAGGTTGATAGTGGAGGTATTAAATGGCTGGGGCATGGAGCGCCCGGTTCCCCTTTGCTCCAGCAAGATGGCCCGGTGCTGTTTCTTGCCAAGGTTTACTGCCACCTCCTCTAGCTGTTGGTAGTTTGCCCCGGGGCCGCCCGTCAAGACAATAATGGGCTCCCCGGATCCGTAGGTATGGAAATAAAGATAGCCGTGGGCATACTTGATGGAATCCATTCTCTGCGCCCTGGCACCAGAGAAAATCAGAAAAGAGAGGAGAAGTAGTAGACCTGTTTTCATAGAGATGAATTTAGTTTTTAGATGTAGTCCATTTCTTTTTGTTCCTGGCATTTTCCTGCAGAAAAGCTCCGTTTTACTAAGGGTGTCCAGTTTCCGTGGTGTCTGTTTTCTCTGTTGCTTCTGAAAACCGGACTTACAATGTCAGGAAGCGCGAAGCTTTCACTTGGCGCTGTTGACTGATAGTAATAGGTTTATAACTAATACTTCCTGGCCCAACAACCTCCAACACTTAACCATTAATAACCCGTAACCCAGTTCAGGATGGCCGGTCCCCAGTAGTGCAGGGTGAAGAAATAGGTGCCTATGATCAGGAAGCCGGTGGCGCAGAGAAGCAGGAAAGCGGCTGCCAGCCGGAGGGCGGCAGGAGCCCTGTATTCGCGGGCCCTGATGAATAGCTCGGCAACCAGCAGGTTGGGGAGGTAAAAGAAAAAAGCCATCAGTTTGTCAAAGGTGCCGTTGAACTGGGGCGTGTGGCCTATGCCATCGGCGAAGCCAATCCAGAAGCCGTAGTCCATACGGTAAAGCCAGGAACCAATGGCCAGCGCGAACAGCCGGAGAGCCCAGGCCCGGTGTTTTTCCAGCCGTCTGGCCACCGCATGCCGGTACGTTTCAATGGCGGAGATAAACATGAACACCCCATACCCGGCAAACCCGATGTCCATGACGGTGCCCCCAATAGTGCCTTTGAGGAAGATAAAGGCCAATCCGCCCGCAGCCGCCAGCAGGGAAGAAACAATGTACAGACGGCCCACCCAGCGGTGCAGGGCCGGGTACCGAGTACGCACCTTCTCCAGAAGTTGGAGGCTGCCCAGCAACAGGATGATGCCACCCATAGCAAAGTGCAGCCCGATGCCGGAAGTAGTGGCCACCGAGTCTTTCTCGTACAGGCCGGGTAGCACGTTGTTCCAGCGTTCCATGTTGCGCTCATATAAGGCCGCCGCGTAGAAAGCCAGGATGTAGAGCCCAAACAGTGCGGCACTAACCCACACCGTGGTGACCAGCACCCTCGCCGACCAGCGCATGGCTAACAGACTCACCCGCTCCAGCCGCTGAGAATCCCTTTCAGGCTTTATTTGTTTCGTTAAGCTTTTGCACATGCTGGCTACCCTATGGAGGTTAAGAACTAGGCAAAACTGCTTTAAGCGATCAAAGGACTATTTAGGAGCCGATTTACGTAAAACGGGCCTAAAATGGGCTGGCGAAACTTCCGTGAGAAAACGGGGGGTAGGTCTAATGAAGGAGGAGAACCAACCTGGCATCCGGTAATTGTGTGCTAAGCTGGTTAGTGGTTAGGCAGTGCTAAGGGCAGCTATAGGAACGTGGATAAGTGTTGATTGCTAACATTGTTATCAACATTGGTCTTTTTGTATATAGATTGGCTGAATATATTAGCAATGTTCTTGGGGAATAAATCGGGGCAGGTACCAAAAGCTAAAAGGTGCTGGTAGCAGGTCCGTTTCAATTACCTTTTCCTAAGTTACAATAGTGGAAGGTGAGAGGCAACTGTCCTTTTAAAGGTAGAAGGTTAACTCTTCTTTTCTGCTTAGTCTTTATAGTTTAGGCGGATTTAAGCCTGTTTTTAGGGCCTTTCTGCTCCTTCACTATGGCATTGAACAAGGCCAACTGTTCTGGAAAAAAATCCCTTTTGGGTACTATGTTGGCAACCTGTGGGGTTAGCCAGATCAGAATCCAAATTTTGGTCTCGGTGACACTGTATACCTTATCCCAGCTTAGTTTCGATTCAAAAGAATCTCCCTTTATCTGGATGTTGTCTTGGGCAATCTGGTATAACATGGGCTCGCTCACCCTTTTGTTCTTTCGGTAACCTTTCCTGGCGGCAAAGTAGATCTGAACAGGAAGCCCAAAAGTTAGGTAAAGGCCGAAGATCAGGCCTATACAGGGAACCTCCTCCAATGCACCCGTCAGGAACAGAAATAGTCCGCTCAAAAGCGCAAGAATACCTATCCCGAAGGTGAACTTGCTATTCCACTTCTTGAAATAAAGATAAAAGTTGGCTTTGATGAAGTCCTGCTCACTCAGTTGGGTAGAGAGGGTAATCTTATTCATGAAGGGAATTGAAAGGTAATGATGGATTTGCTTGCTAGAGTTTGAAGCCCTTTTCAGGAAAACAGCCTCAAAAGCTTTGATGTCGGGGAAACGAGTATTTAAGTAATGGGTTAAGAAATACCCGCGCCTCCTAAAATCTCCAGTACCTGGCCTTTTTCTGGTTTGCCAGCCAGTAGGGGCATGGCTTGGGAAATCAATTCCCGTACCCCAAGCACTTGCAGCGAATTGTCCTGGTCTTCCTGGCTATCCCAGACCTCAGTGACCCAAACGGCGTCTTCCAAGGTTTTGTCTATACTGACCAGGTACAGGTGGCATCCTTTGGCGGTGGAAACTAGTTGGGCCGCTTCCAGAAGAATGGCAGCAAGTTTTTCACCGTTTCCGGCTGATGCAGTAAGCTTTCCGTAGAGTCCGTATTTGTTCATTGATGATTATTAAGTTTTTGAATATTAATAAAGGGCCAACATTAACATTAACTAGTAATATTGATAATGTTGTTAAAAGAATATTAGTTTATTTATCAGATTTTTCTTTACAAGTCATGCGTATATTCTTTTAATTAGTGTTACTCAACTTTTGAAAAGAATGTAAGACTTGATTAGTGTTTTTATCCTTAGGACAGAGAAAACATGCTTGCATAAATGGTTAATAGTAAATCTGATACTATAATTAAAATTTATGGAGCCTCACAATACAAGCCTAAAAATCATTTACTCTCTCATAGAAGAAAGCTCATTATACTCTTGAACTAGGGCTGGTAAGTTGTCATAGGTAAATCCTTTTTCCATAATTTTTGACTGAAGAGTTGGAAAGTCAACAAAGAATTTAGCTATATCTTCTTTTTGGTTTTTTATTCTCCAGATTGTTAAGCAGGTTTCATCGCTTTTGTAAATCACATAATTATTATGCTCATATGCATACCTTCCGTCATGGCTTGAACTTCTATGCATCGCAAGGTTCATGCGACCTGTAATAAGTACCTGGACAAAATCTTTTGGAAAAATCCCAGCATAAAGATTGTTGATCTTTATATTATGTGCAATTGTAAAACTATCAGTGCCTATTACAAAGGATGAAATATCGTTAGGAGTAAGCTTTATCGCTTTAGAATCTAAGTTCTCTTTGAATTTTATATCTGAGGGACTATTTCTGAATAAATTATAAGCTGATCTTCTGAAGTTTATGTGACCTTCAACTTTCTTACCATCAAGGGTGAAGTAATAACCTTTTAAAAATGGGTTTGCTAATAACGATGTTGTAGAAAGGAGAAATAAGAATAATGAGATAGTTAAATGTTTCATTTAAAAGTTAAAGATGATTTTAATGTTTAATTGTTATTATTAATTGCACACCTGAAAATATAAAGTGAAATTTTCATCTTTATTGAAAGGACGCTTTTGACCATTATGCTTTCTTTCTAGGTTAATTAACCATACTTGATTGAAAGTTATTCTAATCCATTACAAGATATGTAAAAACTATATACAAACTAAGATTGGAATAAAACAGAAAAGCCCTCTCAGCTCAAACTGAGAGGGCTTTTCTGTTTGGTGGCCACGCCTGGAATCGAACCAGGATCGAGAGCTTCGGAAACTCCAATACTATCCGTTGTACTACGTGGCCCGGAATTGCGATGGCAAATGTAGGAAACGGCTGCCAAGAAAGAAAGGGGCTTTCTGCGTTTTTTGCTTGTTTCAGGAAAAAAGGCCCGAAAAACGGAAGCGCAGGAGGGGAGGTCTCTAACATTTTAGCCTTAGAACAGTTTACACAAGAACACCATTTCAATTACCAAAGCTTAAACCTATGAAAAGATTGTATACGGCGGAGGTTACCGCCACCGGGGGCCGCAATGGCCAGGTAAAGTCAACTGACGGAATCATTGACATGCCCGTGCGCGTGCCCGAAGGATTGGGCGGCAAGGGCGGCGCCACCAACCCAGAGCAGCTTTTTGCGGCGGGCTACTCGGCCTGTTTCCAGAGTGCCTTGATGTTGGTTGCCGGCAAGCAGCATATCAGGTTAGATGAAAAGTCTACCGTTACCGCGCACGTGGGGTTAGACCAGTTTGAAGACGGTCGTTACGGTCTGGCAGTGCAATTAGACGTGAAAGTAGATGGCGTAGACAAGGCCAAAGCCGAGGAACTGGTGGCCCAGGCCCATGAGGTGTGCCCATACTCCGTAGGTACCAAAGGCAATATTGACGTAACCCTCAATGTGCTTAATTAAGCCCTTTTGTTTTGGGCTTGTTTTAGTCATTATTTACCCAAAACGGGAGCAGCCAAAATGGTTGCTCCCGTTTTGTTTTAGGAAAAGCGGATGTGTGGCCCAGTGGCGGTCAGCGGTATTCTCTTGTGGTAAGTTACCTCCGGCAGGTTCTGCAACAGATTTCTATAATCCATCCTCCCTTAAATCAATTACTTCACCTTAGGGTAAAAATCAGAGATGGAGTGGGTGTAGGTCATATCGGTGAGGTGTCTTATGCGCTGGAAGACAGTGAGGTTCCTGGCGCCTTGGGGAACCAGCATGAGACTGCCCGGTACGCGGTCATCGGTGAAACGGTTGTCCAGGCGAGTGTCAAAGTAGAATAGGTAAGGGGCTACCCACGGGAAGTATTCTGAGGCAGTGGTGCCGGAGAAGGAAACCACGCCTACACCCGGCGTTCCTTTGGCCAGCGCCTGCTGCAGTTCTACCGCATTGATGGGGGTGCCATTGAGAGTAGGAATGACATCAAACTGCCCGTCTACCATCACCCACTTTTTCAGGTCGCGCAGGTACGCCTCGGCCACTACGTGCCCAGCCCCGGATTCTACGGTATCTGCGTTCTCCATTTTAAGGGCCAGCGAGCGGGCCGGGATGCCCAAAGAATTCAGGGCGCCGTTCAAAACCATGCCGTACTCCACGCACCGGAATTTCTTACCCGTGGCTGCTTCTTCCAGAATAGAGATAGGGTCGTTTTTAAGCGGGGTGTTAGAGCCGTTGTGGTCCCATTGTTTCCGTACCCAGTTGCAGACAGCTTTCACACGTTCAAAATCGGTTTTCTGGCCAGCTACCACTTTCTCTAACTCATACCTGGTACGCAATTGGGTGAGGTAAGCATCTTGCGGGGCACTTCTTACAAAAGTGGGTTTCACCTGGGGTGCCTTAGCGAACTGGATCGTTTTTACCTCCAGGGTTTGGGCTTGGGCCACCAGGGAGCCTGATAAAGAGAGGGAAACCACCAACGCCAGAAGCGCGGAGGGTTTAAAAGGTTTTTTCATAGTAGGGTTTAGTATAATAAGGTTTAGGAGAAGAGCTATAAAGAAGGCGAATGGTTGCACCAGGGCACAAAAAAAGACCCTTCTGTTTCCAGAAAGGCCTTTTTCTTATCTAAAGCGTTGCGCTTAAACTACTTCGGCTAAAACGTCTTTCACTTTCTGAGCAGCTTCTTTCAAGGCTACGGCAGAGTACACTTTCAGGCCAGACTCGTCAATGATACGAGCACCTTCCTCAGCGTTGGTTCCTTGCAGACGAACGATGATAGGCACGTTAATGTCCCCGATGTTTTTGTAAGCCTCTACCACACCGTTGGCAACGCGGTCGCAACGCACGATACCCCCGAAGATGTTGATCAGGATGGCTTTCACGTTAGGATCTTGCAGGATAAGACGGAAACCAGCTTCTACGGTTTGCGCGTTGGCTCCACCTCCTACGTCCAGGAAGTTAGCCGGCTCACCGCCAGAAAGCTTAATGATGTCCATGGTCGCCATGGCCAGACCAGCACCGTTCACCATACAGCCTACGTTACCATCCAGCTTTACATAGTTCAGGTTGCTCTTGCTCGCCTCAACTTCCAAAGGATCTTCCTCGGCTAAGTCGCGCAGGTCAGCCAAGTCTTTGTGACGGAACAGGGCGTTATCGTCCAGGTCCACTTTACCGTCTACAGCCAGAATCTTGTTGTCTGAGGTCTTCAACACCGGGTTGATCTCAAACATAGAAGCGTCTGTGTCCAGATAGGCGTTGTACAGGCTGTTCAGGAATTTGGTGAACTCTTTGAAAGCTTCGCCTTGTAAGCCAAATGCAAACGCAATCTTGTTGGCCTGGAACGGACGAAGACCAACTGCTGGGTCAATCCACTCTTTGAAGATTTTCTCAGGAGTGTGCTCAGCCACTTCTTCAATGTCCATACCGCCTTCAGTAGACGCCATGATCACGTTCTGCCCTTTGGCTCTATCTAATAAGATAGAAACATAATATTCTTTAGGCTCAGAGTCGCCGGGATAGTATACATCCTGCGCCACCAGCACTTTGTTTACCTTTTTGCCCTCGGGGCCGGTTTGGTGCGTTACTAACTGCATGCCAATAATCTGGCCCGCAATTTCTTTCACCTGCTCCAGGTTTTTAGCCAATTTCACCCCGCCGCCTTTACCGCGACCGCCCGCATGAATCTGGGCTTTGATCACGTGCCAGCCAGTGCCGGTTTCCTCGGTTAAACGCTTAGCGGCCGCTACCGCCTCTTCTGGGGTCTCCGCCACAATGCCTTCCTGAACGCGAACGCCGTAGCGTTTCAGAATGTCTTTCGCCTGGTACTCGTGTATATTCATGAGGTTAGGTTGATGTTTTTAGGTGCACGAAAGTAAGGTATACGGCTAACTTTTCAAAGCAAAGGCCGCAGAGCGGCCAGTCCTGGGTTCTGAGTCTTTAGTCCTGAGTCATATCTGGCGTTCACGGCCAGCTGTTTTAAGCCCCTTTATAAATATTAAGGGTAACGCCGCAACAGTTAACTTTAAATTGGCTGCTCCGTTTCATGCAAACGAGCGAACGGTTTGCAAATGCCGTCCCTTCCTTATTGTTTTGTAGTTCATGAGTATAGAGAAACCAGTTTTGTTAGAGGCCCGCGGGCTGTTTAAATCATACGGGAAGCTGCCGGTCTTAAAGGGGATTGACCTGACCATAGGGGAGGCAGAAGTAGTTTCCATTGTGGGCGCCTCAGGGGCGGGTAAAAGCACCCTGCTGCATCTGCTGGGTACCCTGGATGCGCCCGATGCCGGTGATGTGTTCCTGCACGGGCAGAAAATCTCCGGCATGAGTAACAAAGAGGTGGCCCGGTTCCGGAACCGGAACATTGGTTTCATCTTTCAGTTCCACAACCTGCTGCCCGAGTTCTCTGCCATGGAAAACGTCTGCCTACCGGGTTTCCTGGCCGATCGGCCCGAAAAAGAAGTGGAGACGCGCGCCAAAGAACTCCTGGAGATGCTGGGCCTGGGGCACCGCCTTGACCACAAACCCTCTGAGATGAGTGGCGGCGAGCAGCAGCGCACGGCTGTGGCCAGGGCCCTTATCAACTCCCCCAAGCTCATCTTTGCCGATGAACCCAGCGGGAACCTGGACTCCAAGAACGCCGAGGAACTGCACCAGATCTTCTTCAAACTACGCCAAGACCTGGGCCAGACCTTCGTGCTGGTCACCCACAACCCCATCCTGGCCGACATGGCTGACCGTAAACTCACCATGAAAGACGGTTTCCTCCTGCAGCCCTAAGAAGCGTAGAACCTCAGTTACTTTTCACAATACAAAAGCCGATTAGGGCCTGCTTTCAGAAAACCAGGGCCTAAACGGCTTTTCATGTTATCGTCAGAACTTCCTTCCTAGCTCACTTGCCTTAACTTCATCACCACGCCCATAGAAACCAGGGTAAAGACTGTGGCAATGATGCCCACGGTGCCAAAGTGCAGCAATTGATTGGAGCCAGGTACATTGGAAATCACCAATCCAGATAGGAAAGCCGCCAACCCAGAGGCGAGTTGCTGTACAGATGAATTCACGCTCATGAAGGATCCCCGCAGGCGCGGTTCAATGCTGGAGGTGATCAAAGACATTGCGGGCACAAACCGCGCCCCGAAGAAGATAAAGAACAAAGTAGTAACCACAAAGGCCTGCCAGTGGGGCACGCGGGACAGGTGCGTGACCACCAGAATAGGTATAATAGACAATAGGGCGGCAATCATGAAGACTTTCTTCTTTCCGTATTTATCAGACAATCGGCCGGCCAGTTGCGACGTCACCACCGTCGCCAATCCCCCGAAAAGGTAAATGTAACTCAATTCGGCCTCCTCAAATCCCACGTTGGCTACCATATACGGGCTCAGGAACGGCACCACGGTAAAACCAGCCAAAGACAGCGTCACCATCAAACCGAAAGCCCAGAGGCAATTGGCCCGGCTGAAAATGGTAATCAGTACCTGCGCCGGATGCTGGGGAAAATGGTGAAGGAGATGCTGCCGCATGGGTGGGAGCATGCGCCAGGTCAGGAACAGCACCACCACGCTCAGGCCAGTAAGCAGGTAGAAAGGAGCGTGCCAACTGGCGTGGCTGGCCAGGTAAAGCCCCAAAGGAATTCCCCCGATAGAAGCCACCGAGAAAGCCGCCATAACCTTACCGGTCGCCGCACCCCTTCGTTCCTCCGGGATAGAATCCCCGATGATGGCCAGGACCAAAGCCCCCAACACGCCACCGAAGGCGCCCGCCAGAACCCGAGCCACGAGCAAAAAGGTGAAGGTAGGAGCCAGCGCGCAGGCAAAGGTGCCCAACGTGAAGCCCAGGTACAAGCCCAATAGAGCATATTTACGGTCGAACCGGTCTATAAAGAAAGCGCTCAGCAGACCCGAGATGGCCGCACTGAACGTATACGCCGAGACCAGGAACCCAAACTCCCGCGGACTGATTTGGAAAACGCGCATCAGCTGCGGCCCCAGTGGCATCATGATCACAAAGTCCATGATGTGCGTAAACTGGATGGCCGCCAGAATGAATAAGAGCCATTTCTCGCTCAGGGCCGGGGCAGTGGTTTGGGAGGTGACAGGAGATGATTCCATAGTTTTCAGGGCCGGTTGCACAGGTTGAAAAAGACTTTACGCCCTGAAACTACGGATGTTTGCCTAAATTCATCTTAAGCGCAAACCCTTTTGACAGAACATGTAAACCAACAAGGTAGGAATGGCAAAACGCATCAGGAAAAAGGAGGAGAGCGCCGATCCGGTTTGCGCGCTCTGTGAGCGGGAGGTGGGCTTCACCACCCTGCACCATCTTATTCCCCGGGAGGAGGGAGGCCGCCACGGACCCACTGCGCCTCTCTGCCAACCCTGCCACAGTACGGTCCACCTCACCTACAATAACAAAGAACTGGCGGTGCTCTACAACTCCATCCCGGCGCTGCGTGCCTCAGAGGGCCTGCAGAAATACCTTAAATGGGTGCGCACCAAACGCCTGGATAAAATCACCAACCGCCGCGGGAAAAGGAAATAAATCATAGGTTTGCGTTTAGAGGCTGTTTTACCTAAAATGGCTCCAAAACGCAAACAGATAAATGACCCAGGGAAACCATTTTCCCGCAAAGCCTCCGCCATCTCTGCCCATGCACGCCTACACGTATCTTCCTTTTCCCCAGGTAAAATCCCAGCCCGCCGTGGTGGTGGACAGTTTTCATCCCAATGGTTTGGTGTTGTCGCATTGGCGCGAGGCGCCCACGCCCCCGGAACTGAGGGAAGACACAAGCGCCGGGATGGTGCTGCGCGCCTTAAAGCAGAATTACCCAGCCCTGCAGCAGTACCGCTACGTCACCGCCAACCACTTTGACATTGATGCGCTGGTGGGTGTCTGGGCCCTGCTCAATCCTGCGCTGGCTTTGGAGCACGAGGAAACCCTGCGGCAGATGGCCATCATCGGGGATTTCAGGGAGTTGGATTTAGCGGCTCCTTTTGCAGAAACTGCCCTAAAACTGGTTTGCTGGATGAATGCCGAGGAAAAGGCCCGGTTTTACCCACCCTTCGGGGCGGAGGACCTGGAGGAAAACGAAGTGATTGCCTCTATCCCTAAATTTCACTATTTTCTGGAAGCATTTGAAGAGGTGTTGCTTAATCCTGCACTATTCCAACAGGTTTGGGAATCAGAGTATAACCAGGTTTTAGAGGGTTACGCCCAGGTGTATGGCCCGGAGTCTAAAATAATCCAAAACCCTACCTTAGGGCTGGTGGTGGTGCAGACCTCGGCACCGGTTCATTACTACGCCTTGTTCAGCCCCACGTCCGGGTATGACATAGTTGTGTCCTGCTACCCAGAGAACCGCTACGAAGTAGAATGTAAGTACACCACCTGGGTGGATCTGGAAAGCCGACCCACGCTGCCCCGGCCCGATTTACGCCTGGTGGCCCGAATGTTGAACGCACTGGAAATGTCAGGACTGACCTGGGTGGCTGATGGCGTCACCGATACCGGTCCTTTGCTGCGCCTCCAGGCCGGCAAACTCAGCAAGGCCCAACGCTACGGCAATCCGCAGGAACGGGAATTCTATTCCTCCACCATTGAACAGGATGCATTTCTGCAGATTTTAACTAATTATTTACATAATACATTTTCAGGGGCAGTGCCCAAAAAAAGATGGACCTGGGCAGAAGCAAAGGCTTTTAACCTTAGAAATAATAAAATTTGATGTTTTAATTTGTGATTTGGGAAACACTTTTTAACTTTATAAAAAGAAAATTATCTAATATTTCATTTGCCTCTCTCCGGTATCCCCCGTCCAGGTAGTGGTGCATCTGCAGAAATGTTTGACGCTGCTATGGTAAAAATTGCCCACACCCCGTTCTACCAGATAAAAGTAGACCAGGGAAAAAATAGAATCATATTAAATATTAAAGGCTGCTGGAACACGCCAGAGGAAGTGCCCTTCTATACCATTCACCTCAAAGAGGCGCTATCCTTGGTGAAACCCGGGTTCTCTATTCTGACGGATCTAAGAAAACTGGATGAGTACTCGCCGGTGGTGCGCCTCATGCATATTGAAGCCCAGAAGTTGACGGTGGCCGCCGGTATTTACCAGTTAGCCGAGGTGCACGACCTTAAGAAGCCCGTGAACCTGCTGTCTATAGGCATGGCCGAGGAAAGCAAAATCCCGCTTAATATCTTTGACTCTATGCAGGATGCCCAGGCTTGGCTGGAGGAGTTGAAACCAAGGTAGATCATCCGTAGGGGCAGGAAAGTATAACCAAAACCCTATATTCACGTTTTGTAAGTTAGAGGCGCGGGCAAAACCGCGCCTGATCTAGACTTACAGTACTATGAAAAAGATTCTTTGCCCGGTAGATTTTTCCAAGACATCTAACAAGGCAGCGGAGTATGCCGCCCAGATCGCGCAGCGAACTGGTGCTTCGCTTACGTTGCTGCACGTGATTCACCTGCCCATGATGGATACCACTGAGTCGGCTTTGATGGCCAGCCAGGTATTGGATGAGCAGCGGCGCATTGCCGGTGATAAACTCCATTCCATGTCACTGCACCTGCAGAACTTGTCTGGTCAGGCGGGTGGCCCCGGTTATATGGCTGACGTAAAAGTAGTGGAAGCCTTTTTGGCGGATGCCGTAGAGCGCCTAGTTCATGAAGAGGGCTATGACTTTGTAGTATTGGGCACCACGGGTGGCGGTAACACCCTGGAGGAAATCATGATTGGGAGCAACACAGAAAGTGTGATCTCCCAGGTGAAATGCCCGGTGCTGGCCATCCCGGCGAAAGCCACTTTCCCAGACATCCACCGGATTGTCTACGCCTCAGATTACCATCCTGATGACACCCGGGCGCTGCGGCAGGTGCTTGATCTGGCCGCCGTGTTCCAGGCCGAGGTGGAGGTGGTGCACGTGACCCCGCATGCCGGGGCAGACGGAGGCAAGGCCGCCCAGGAGTTTATCCAGCGGCTGCGTGCCGAGTTTGGGGGCATGAACATCCAGTTCAGAGAAGTGGAGAACGAAAAGAAAGACGTGGGACTGAAGGATTACCTGAGCCGGACCCACAGTAACATGCTGGCCATCCTAAAAAAACGCCGGTCCTTCTTCAAGAGCTTATTTGGGATGAGCCTGGCAGAAAAATTAACTTATCAGACAAAACTTCCCCTGCTGGTGCTGCACGCAGACGCCGATTAATTACGTATGCAATCAACTTCTTCTTCCGGGGCCCCGGCTGCCGGATGGCTTAAAATCGCGGCCTTTGCCGCGATTTACATTATCTGGGGTTCCACCTATCTGGCCATTGTATTCGCCATTGAGACCCTGCCGCCTTTTCTGATGGCGGGCCTGCGGTTTATGTTCGCGGGCGCCATCCTGTTCACCTGGGCACGCCTGCGCGGGGCAACGGCCCCATCTGGTCTGCATTGGCGCAACACCGCCGTCATAGGCGGCTTACTGCTCTTAATAGGGAATGGAGCCGTGGTTTGGGCGGAGCAACGGGTGGCTTCCGGCATTGCGGCTTTGCTGGTCACAACTGAGCCGTTGTGGATCGTGGTCTTGCAATGGCTGGGCAAAGCCAAAAAAGCACCGTCTGCTGGCGTGATTGTGGGCCTGGTGCTGGGTGCTGTTGGCATGGTAGTGCTGGTGAGTCCCTGGAAACTGGAAGGCGGCGTGGATTTGCTAGGCAGTACGGCTATTTTCCTCTCGGCGGGTGCCTGGGCTTGGGGTTCCTTGTTTTCTTCGCGGGCCTCACTGCCATCTTCACCCGTGCTTACTACCGGTATGCAGATGCTGTGCGGCGGCGCGCTGCTGGCTTTGGCCGGCACTATCTCCGGGGAGTGGCAAACGGCAGATTGGTCCTCGGTAAGTCAACGCTCCTGGCTGGCGTTGGGCTACCTTGTGGTTTTCGGGTCGCTGATTGCTTTCTCAGCCTACAGCTGGCTCACCAGGGTGGCGCCACCCTCGCAGGTGTCCACGTACGCGTATGTGAATCCTGTAATCGCGGTTTTGCTGGGGTGGGCCTTTGGGCATGAAGAGGTTACCGTGCAGACCCTCATCGCTACGGTGTTGCTGGTGGCCGCGGTTGTCATCATTACCCTCAAGGTCAAACATTAGTAGAAGGGTAGGAGAGATTCCCGTCTCAAGTCCTTTTTTCCTGGATGCCTGTAGTTGACTCCTGTTTTAAACCTTATTTTCTTAAAACAAGCCAAAAAGGCCCTACTGTTTTCCTTAAAAAATGGGATTACGGTAGGGCCTTTTACAGCATCTAAATATTTAGGTTATTTAGGTAGTCTGATGCTCAGGCCCCCGCCGGCGAATATTTCATGGGCATGGGAAGCGACACCAGTGCCTACAATAGCATCCAGTTGCAGATTGGGTAATACTAAGTACTGAATAGTGCCATCAATGTGGTTCTCGGCGTGGCTGCCTTTGGGCTTTTCACTGAAGAACTCTACGCCCAAGGTGAGTTTGTCACTCAGTTTTTCACTCAGTGAAGCCGAGTACTCCAGTTTGTTTTCCATGTGGTCTTCCTCGCGCTCGCGCTGAAATCCGGCATTATACTGGAGCTTGATTTTATCGGTGAGGTCATTGGAAAACAGGAGCAATACTTCTGGCGCCACTTTCTTCGGCTCAAAGGCGTCTTGGCCCAACGGCAATTCCAGCATGCCCAAGACGGTGACCTGGGGCACTGCTCCCTTCGCCTCCACCACGTTCACCTTGGTGCCCACCCGCACGGTGCTCAGGCCTTTTTCCTGCGTAAGCAAAGATTCCCCCAAACGGTAGTCTTCCCGGCGGTAAGTGGCCTCCACCCTCAACTCGGCGGCTTTGAGCACGCCAACCCTTAAAAGAGCCTGCGGGTAAAGCCACTGTTTGTTTTCAATGCCTTCCTTTTTCTGCTTCAGGTACTGGAAGCCGGTCTCCAGCTGAAAAAACCCGCGGGGAACCAGGCTGGCGGCCTCGGTGCGGGTAGGGCGGTCTGTTTCAAATTCGGGGTCAGATTCCTGGGCCCAGACGCCCAGTTGGCAAAGGGCGAAAAATGCAATAAGTATAGTATTCTTCATATGATTTTCTAAATATGCCTTTTGGGTACGGGTCGGCTTGGTTTTAGTTGAGAAGGCGTCTCTTGGTAAGGGCCAAATCTGGAAAAACACGCCATAAACCGTATTTATTCTCCTGGCTACAAAGCAACCCCAAAGGCAGGTAAGAGTAAAAAGCAGGAACTATCCACCAGCCGTTATGCCAATCCAACGTGACCGCCTCTACGCCGATGTCCAATTCCTGACCACCCTTGACCCACCACGCAGCATTGGGCACCCAGAGTCTTTGAAAAAAGCGGCCGCTTATATTGAGACCCAGTTCTGCAAGCTAAGCGGGCGTGTCAGCAAGCAGGACCTGCACCAGGGTTTCCAGAATTACATTCTGTCTTACGGACCCCAGGACGGACCGCGCGTGATTGTGGGGGCGCACTATGATGCCTGCGGCGAAACCCCAGGCGCCGATGACAATGCTAGTGCCGTGGCTGGTCTGCTGGAGTTGGCCCGCGCCTTGCACGAGGAGAAGCCTGAGGTGAAACACCGCATTGATTTTGTCGCTTACAACTTTGAGGAGCCACCCTACTTTGCCACCGAGAAAATGGGGAGTGCCGTGCACGCCAAATCCATGAAGCGCGACAAAGTAGATGTGAAGCTGATGATCTGCCTGGAGATGATCGGGTATTTCACAGACAAGCCCAACTCCCAGGAATATCAGCATGAGTCTCTCCGGAAGCTTTATCCCAGCACCGGGAACTTCATTGTGGTGGTGGGCAGAGTCGGGCAGGAGAAAACGGTGCAGCGGGTGCAGCAGTTCATGAAGGAGCATTCGCGCATAGACGTGCAGTCCATCGCGGCTCCACCGGAACTACCTGGGGTAGGCTTGTCAGACCACCGCAACTACTGGGCCCAGGGCTACCAGGCCGTCATGATCAACGACACCTCTTTCCTGCGCAACCCACATTACCACCAGAAAACCGATACCATTGACACCCTTGATTTCGCCCGGATGACCGAAGTTGTGCGTGGCGTCTATGCGGCTATGTTGAATTTTTAGAAGAACGTGAACTGGCTTCATCGCCTTGACTGCCAATGTTATGCGTGGTTTGGTATGCGTAAAGTGAAAGAAAGATTCCAAGTGACAACCATACCCGTATTCCCAGGTTTAATCATGAATATTTTATTTCTTCTATATAAATGAGCGATTAGGTTGCTTTAGTGAGGTAAGCGATAGATGAATTTCAATTGTTTAATCTGGAAAGAAAAAACAGAAAATATGTTTTGCAATATTTTATTAAAATTTTGTACTTCGCAGAATATAAAATATTGTTATTCTTTAGTTATGAAAAAAGGTACCCCCCTATTATTAATAGGTTGTTTTTGTTTAGCCTCCCATTTTTCCTTTAGCCAAACCAAGCTGAAACCCCTTGCCCTCATGAAACATGAGGAAAACCTGATGTTCCAGAATGCGGTCTTCTCCCCAGACGGAAACCAGTTTGTATCGGTGGGGAACCAAGGAATGCTGTATCTCTGGGACGTAAACCAATCTTACCCCGTAAGCTTCAAAAAGGTGCACGAAGGAGTAGCCCTGTCCTGCGCCTATTCCAAAGACGGCAAGTACATTGTGACCGGCGGAGAGGAAAAATCCATTAAGATAATCCAGGCCAGTGACCTGAGCGTGGTAAAGACCATTACCGGTTTGCCTGCCAAGGTGCGTGAGTTGGTGATGTCGGGGAACAGGCTGGTGGCTTTGCTGCAGAACAATGAAATCCAGGTCTATAACACTGATACCTGGCAGCGCGTGGGCAAGCCCCGCTACGCCGCCAAAGACTCCAAGATTGTGTTCAGCAACCGCGGAGATCGGTTCTATGTGTGGTTCTCCAGCCGCATCAACATCTTCTCCTCCAAGGACGGGGAATTGATCAAGGTCTTCAATACAAACTACGCCACCCCTACAGACATGGCCCTCAGCCCTGATGACCTTTTCCTGGCGGTGGGTTTTGGTCAAGCCGATGACATCATCCGGATCTATGACACCGATGATTTTAAGCAGGTGAAAGCCGTGAAAAAGAACGGGTCCGGCGATTTCGCCAACGGCATGTCTTTCTTCAACAACAGCAACAAACTGTTGTACAACTCCAATGCGGGTAATTCCACGGTGAAGGTTTTTGACCTGGAGAACGGGAAGGACACCCCGGTCTTAAAAGGAACCTCCTCTAACCGCATCTCCATCTCCAAAGACGATTCCAAAGTGATCCTGGGTCCCAAAGCGTCTAATTCTATCCAACTGATGTCTGTGATCTAAATGGATTCAGGGCTGTTTCTGTAAAAGGAGCCCTAAAACAGCGAAGCCGACCTTTTTGGGTCGGCTTCGCTGTTTTAAAGAAATATGGAAGTTGGAATAACCTAAGCGCTGGTGTTCTCCAGGCTGGCCATGTCAATTACAAAACGGTATTTTACATCGCCGGCCAGCATGCGGTCATAGGCTGTGTTGATCTGGTTGATGTTGATGACCTCAATGTCTGACAGGATGTTGTGCTCAGCGCAGTAATCAAGCATTTCCTGGGTCTCCGCTATGCCACCAATAAGGGAACCCGCAATTCTGCGGCGCCCGAAGATAAGGGTACCGGCGTGCAGTTCCGGGGCTTCCGGCGGAACACCCAGCAGGATCATGGTGCCGTCGCGGCGCAGGAGGCTGGCGTACATATCAAGGCTCACCTTGGCAGAAACCGTGTTGATGATGAAATCGAAATAACCGGTAACCTGTTTCAAGGCCTCTGGGTCTTTGGTTACCACAAACTTGTGGGCTCCCAGAGACTGGGCATCGGCTTCTTTGGAAGGAGAGGTGCTTAGAACGGTCACCTCGGCGCCCATGGAGGCAGCCAGTTTTACGGCCATGTGTCCCAATCCGCCCAAGCCTACCACGGCCACGCGGTGGCCCTGGCCTACATTCCAGTGACGTAGCGGCGAGTAAGTGGTGATACCGGCGCACAGCAGCGGCGCCACGCGGGCCAGATCCTGGTCTTCTCTAATTTTTAGAACGAAGTTCTCTGACACCACAATAAGGTTAGAGTATCCGCCGTAAGTTGGGGTGTCTAAACCACGCTCCGGGCTGTTGTAAGTGCCTGTAAAGCCCTTTTCGCAGTACTGCTCCAGGCCATCGGCGCAGCTGGGGCAAGATTGGCAGGAGTCTACCATACAGCCAACCCCGGCCATTTCACCCACGGCGAAATTCTGTACGTGGTCGCCTACTTTCACAATGCGGCCCACTATCTCGTGGCCGGGTACCACCGGGTACATGGCGCCACCCCATTCGCCTTTGGCGGTGTGCAGGTCTGAGTGGCATACGCCACAGAACAGAATTTCAATCTGAACATCGTGCGGACCCACGTCCCGGCGCTCAAAGTTAAACGGAGCCAGCGGCGAGTTAGGGTCAAAAGCGGCGTAACCTTTGGTTTCTATCATAATCTTATTTTTTGTGTTACGGATGGATGAGGTGAATTTAAAGATACGGGAAGAATGCCGCAGAGATTTGTTCCTTTTTGAGTTCAGCTAGCCTGAGAAGCCAAAAGCCTGCTACACAGGTGCTGTTCTACAGTAAACCAACTTACTGGAAAGCCGATGTTTCAAGGCGTTTAGGGCCTTTTTTCTTAAAGCGGCCCTAAAACGGTAAGTTGCCTACGTCAACATTTCCCCCGGATAAAATCACCCCCACTTTCTGCCCGGCGTAATCTTCCTTGTTCCGCAACAGGGCGGCCAAAGCCACGGCGCTGGAGGGCTCCACCACAATCTTTAGGCGTTCCCAGATGAGCCTCAGGGCCGAGATGATCTCTTTTTCCTCTACCCTGATGATCTTTTCCACGTGTTGCCGGATGATGGGGAAGTTGATGTCGCCTAGCTGGGTTCTGAGGCCATCGGCCAGGGTGTGGGTGGTGTCATTTGATTCTATCTGCCCGCTAATTAGGGAACGGTACGCATCATCGGCTTCAAAAGGCTCACCGCCAACCACCTTGCAGTCTCTCCCGAAGAAATGAGCCGCCAGCGCCGTGCCGCCAATGAGTCCGCCGCCGCCCACCGGAGAGAAGATATAGCGGAGATCAGGTTGTTCTTCCAGCAGTTCCATGGCCGCCGTGCCCTGGCCCAGAATCACGTCTTTGTCATTAGACGGGTGAATGAAATAAGCCCCGGTCTCTTTTTCTACCTGGGCGGCCACTTCTTCCCGCGCGATGGGGTTGGAGGCGCATTCAATGATCTCGCCACCGTAGCCGCGCACCGCGTCTTTCTTTACCTGCGGAGCATTCTCTGGCATCACAATGTAGGCTTTCACGCCAATGCTCTGGGCCGCCAGCGCCAAAGCCTGCGCAAAGTTACCGGAGGAGTGGGTGACCACGCCCTGTGTTTTCTGTTCCTCAGAGAGCTGCAGCACGGCATTCACGGCGCCCCGCATTTTGAAAGCGCCCATCCGCTGGAAATTCTCACACTTGAAAAATACCTCTGCGCCGGAGATTTCATTAAGCAGTCGGGAGGTAAGGACCGGGGTCCGGTGGATAAGGGGTGTTATTCTGGCTTGCGTGGCAAGCAGATCTTCTTTCTGCATATAGGGTAGGTGATAGGTTCTCTCTGCAAAGGAAACAAAAGCCGGTAAAAGGAGAAGGTTTTTGGGCAAGGATGTTCGGCTTGACATGAGAACCCACCCCTGCCTCTCACAGGAGGAGAATTCCGGCAGAGTGGGCTTCCACGCATTGGGGATGTTTAGGCTTGTTTCCCTTCCCATACCGTTCCCATAGCCCATTTTGTTTCTTAATCCTTAGCCTGTCCCCTGATAGGCCAAAGATTAGAAGGCTGGCTTTCAGTTTGTCTTTCGGTCTGTAAAGGGACAGACCGATGTTGAGTATAACTCTATATTGAGGAAAACTATATAAATATAAAGCAGAGCTAGGCCCTTTACTTTGTAGAAAAATTCCCCTCTTGGGGGTAGGCGCACGCCAGGAGATGGCAGGTTTGAGTTTCACTCCGCCTGAAAAAATAAACGGCCACCTACAAGAGGTAGCCGTTTTTGACCTGAATTTCAAAAAACAGATTAATAAGGATCTGCCGGATGTGACACTTGTTTGGCTTGGTCTATACCTTCCTGAGGAGATATTGCCCCGATCGGGCCTTTGTCATCCTGGGACTTGGTAGTTTTGGCCAAGCCTTCCCGTACTCTGCGGCCGTAATCTTCGTCGGCGAGGGTGAAGTGCTCAATCATTTTGTCCTGGATGCGCTTATCGGCGGTAGCCAGGGTGTTCACCAGGTTGGTGATAAGGTCGTCGCGCTCCCAGTCCTGGAAGTTGCGGTAGGTATCGCCGGCCTGCTTGAAGTCGTTGGTACGGTCAATTTTCTGGCGCACCAGGTTGGCTTCGTAGCGTGGTTGGTAATCTTTGCCGGCTTTAGGGGCCTCCTTGATGTTGCCCAAAGTAGAGGGCTCGTAGTTGATGTGCGGATTCTGACCTTCGCCAAAATCAGTGTGGAAAGACATCTGGCCGCCGCGCTGGTTTGTGGCCACCTTGGCTTTTGGCGCGTTGATAGGCAATTGCAGGTAGTTTGGTCCTACACGGTAACGCTGGGTGTCTGAGTAGGAGAAGGTACGGCCCTGCAGCATTTTATCATCTGAGAACTCCAGCCCGTCTACCAGCACACCGGTCCCGAAGGCGGCCTGCTCTACTTCGTTGAAGTAATCCACGGGGTTGCGGTTCAAAGTCATCTTGCCCACTGGCAGGAAGGGGAACTGCTCAATTGGCCACAGTTTGGTGTCATCCAACGGATCGAAGTCCAGTTCTGGGTGCTCATCGTCGCTCATGATCTGCACGCACAGTTCCCACTCTGGGAAGTTGCCCTCTTTGATAGCATCAAACAGGTCCTGGGTGGCGTGGTTGAAGTTTTTGCCCTGGATTTCCTGGGCCTCAGCTTGGGTCAGGTTCCGGATGCCTTGTAACGGCTCCCAGTGGTATTTCACAAGAACGGCCTCTCCGTTGGCGTTCACCCATTTGTAAGTGTTCACGCCTGAGCCCTGCATCTGCCGGTAGTTGGCCGGAATGCCCCAGGGCGAGAACAGGAAGGTCGCCATGTGGGTGGACTCAGGGGTGTTGGCGATGAAGTCAAAGATGCGCTCGCCGCTCTGAATATTAGTTACCGGGTCTGGTTTCTGGGAGTGGATCAGGTCTGGGAATTTCATGGCATCCCTAATGAAGAAGATCTTAAGGTTGTTGCCCACCAGATCCCAGTTTCCGTCCTCGGTGTAGAATTTAACCGCAAAACCGCGGGGGTCGCGCAAAGTCTCCGGCGAGTGACCGCCGTGACCTACTGTAGAGAAACGCACGAATACATCGGTTTTCTTTCCTTTTTCCTGGAACAGTTTGGCACGGGTATATTTAGCAATAGGCTCTCCGCCTACAGTACCATAGGCTTCAAAAACACCGTGGGCTCCGGCGCCTCGGGCGTGCACAACACGCTCAGGAATCCGCTCCCGGTCAAAATGGCTTATTTTCTCAATGAAGTGATAGTTCTCCAGCGTAGCAGGGCCACGGGCACCTATCGTCCGGAGGTTCTGGTTGTCTGTAACCGGATGCCCCTGCCGGGTAGTGAGGTTTTGCCTCTCCTGACCGTTGCTGGCATGGTTGCTTCCAGATTGACCATTGGATTGATTTTGATCTTTTTCCATAGAATGACTGGTGATTAAGGATGATAAATAATATTAACGCGGTACAGATGAGTAAGTTTTGCCAAAAGGGATCTCTTTGCTAACCTCCTGCAAGTAAAACACCCAAGATTGTAGGTCTAAAGGTCCCGGATTGGCCTTTATTTATCAAATTGATAATAGCTATTACTTTATAGGAGGCATCTATAATGGGTGGCAAGTCGCTTGTAAAAGAGCAAAGGCGGATAGGGACATGGCAATACCCTGAAGGATTTGCCAAGCCGATGGCTGTCCCTGGTGTGTTACCAGGAATTTTATCTCACTGGCCTTAGAATAGACCAGAATGGGAATAGCGTTTCAAGGCTGTTTCGGTGAAATCAGCCTTGAAACAGAAAAGGTGTTTGCTGCTTGTTTTTAAGAAAGGCCGGGTGGCTAGAGCACCTTGAGCTCAGAAGCCGAGGTTTCCAGCGACTCTTCCTGCATCTGGGGCATGAGCTCCAGCAGTTCATCAAAGGTGGAGAGTAGGTTCTGGTAGCTGTCGGCTTCAAGGGCTTCTTCGCACTTTTTCAGGAAAACCTCTTTGGGCTTCAGGTCAGCCAGGTCCTGCTCGGGTTGAACCTGCTGGTCCAAGGTCTGGGTGTCAATGGTGCGCAGCGGCCGATGGATGAGCAACTGAATCTGGGAATGCTTCGCGAAGACCTCCTGGAGTTTGCCGGTGTGGTCGTGCAGGTTGTGCTCGTACTGGAGCTGTACCTCGGCCCAGGCCGGGTAAGGACGGTCGGCGTTGTCATACGCGATCACCTTGGGCAGCACCTCGTCAATGGTGCCTTTGAACCGAACCAGTTTGCGCCAGCACGGAATCTCTATTTCCCGAATATCGCTGAGCTGGCCATCTTCAAAATCAAGGACCACCACCTGCTTGCGGTCGGTGATTTCAGAGAAGCTCAGCGGAATGGGCGAGCCGCTGTAGCGGATGTGCGGCATCTTGTTCACTACCTGCGGACGGTGCAAGTGGCCCAAGGCAACGTAGTCAAACTCGGCGGGAAACTGGTCGCCGCAGATCTGGCCCAGGTTGCCCACGTGGATTTCCTTCTCGCTGTCTGAGGCGCTGCCGCCGGCGGCAAACAAATGGCCTGTGGCCAAGACCGGCACGCCCTGCTGCTTGAACTCCTGGATAAGCGGTACCAATTTCTGGTAATGGTCGCAGATACCCTGCTTGAGGCGGGCTTCCCGCTCTTCGCCGGTCTCACCGGGTACCGAGAGGCGCACGTCTTTGTCTCTTAGGAAAGGAACGGCGCAGACCACGGCTTTGGGTTGGTTTTCCTCATCGGATAGCACAATGACTTGGTCCTGGGGCTGAGCGGGGGCACCGCCTACCACGTGCACGTTGAAATGGCGCAGCAGTTCGGCCGGTGCGTTAAGGGTGGAAACGGAGTCATGGTTTCCGCCAATGATGACCAGCTCGCGGCAGCAGGTGCCTTTTACTTCGCGCAGGAAATCATAGTACAGTTTTAGGGCCGTGTTGGAGGGGAAACCTGTATCAAAGACATCGCCGGCAATGAGTAGGAGGTCAATCTTCTCTTCGCAGATAGTCTGGCAGAGCCAGTTGAGAAAAGCCCGATGTTCCTCGGTGCGTTCCTGGTTGGCCAGGCGCTGGCCCAAGTGCCAGTCTGCCGTATGTAATACTCTCATCTTGCCGCGGTTCCTCTCTTGCATGGTAGCCCGAAGATACAAAAGCGGCCACAATTAAAAAGACCCCGCTGACAGGAAAAACCTAAAATACATTGTGCCGCCCTTTCCCGAAAAACAGGCCATAACCGTATAAGGGTTTGGGTGAGAACCTGTATCACAAAGCCGGGCCAGCGTAACAATTCATCCTGAAGGATGGATGCATGCAGCCTGGCAAGGCGCCTGGCAAAAGTTGGATTGCCGTATTTATCGCCTTTGCCGCAGAAGCCTGGAGGGTGAATACCGCTTGCGTGTGCTTCTGCCGGAAGCGTTTGAATAAATGACCGCCAAAGGAAAGTGCCCGAATGCTGCTTTTGGTGATTATACTCTTGGAAACAAAGTAATTGAAATCCTGAGCCACCCTGAAATGCAGGAAAAAGAAGACCTGTTTCTGACCTGATTTTCAGAAAACGGCTATAAAAACGCCCGCCTGGGCTGGAGGCATTTGCGGGGAAAGCACCCGCCAAATAGAAGCGCCTGCATGGCTTCTTGCGAAAAGTACTTATATTAGCCCCTTCAAGCCTTTTACAAAGCGAACAACAAACAAACTATTCCCTAACTTTTACGCATTTTATGGCAAACCAACTTTTCGCTAGGAAGTCAATTGACAAGCTTAGCGCTGACGCCTTTAGTGAAGGGGCGCACAACCTGAAAAGAACCCTTGGTCCGGGTAACCTTATCGCCTTAGGGGTGGGGGCTATCATCGGGACGGGTATCTTCGTGTTAACGGGTAGTGCGGCTGCACAGTACACTGGGCCAGCCATTGTGCTGGCATTTATCCTGGCTGGTTTAGGCTGTGCTTTCGCCGGTCTTTGCTACGCTGAATTCGCTTCCATGATTCCGATTGCCGGTTCTGCCTACACCTACGGCTACGCCACCTTGGGCGAGTTTGTGGCCTGGATCATCGGGTGGGATTTGATTCTGGAATACCTCTTCGGGGCGGCCACTGTTGCGGTGGGTTGGTCTGGTTACGTGGTGTCTTTCCTGAGAGATTTGGGTGTTAACATACCGCCGCAATGGAGCAGCGCTTCTGGTGTGGAGATGGTGTTTATTGAAAAGAACAATGCCTGGGTTAGAATAACCGAGCAATTAACCACTTCTCTGGCCTCTGAAGGCGTGGATATTGCCACTTTGCCGCACGCAACCGGTATCTTCAACCTGGTGGCAGCCATTGCCATCACGTTGGTAACTATTTTGTTGGTGCGTGGCATGAGTGAGTCTGCCAAGGTTAACAATATTGCAGTTATCATTAAAGTGGGGGTTGTGATCCTGTTCATTCTGGCCGGGGCCAACTACCTGTTTGGTCACTCAGCTGAAGCTTCAGAAAACTGGACTCCTTTTCTTCCTGAGAACAAAGGTGGTTTTGGAGAGTACGGATGGAGCGGCGTAATCAGAGCTGCCGGGGTAATCTTCTTCGCCTACATTGGGTTTGATGCCGTTTCTACAACTGCCCAGGAAGCCAAGAACCCGCAGAAAGACATGCCAATTGGGATCTTAGGTTCACTGGTTATCTGTACTATTCTTTACATTCTGGTATCTGGTATTTTGACTGCCATGGTGCACTACAGCCAGCTGAACGTAGCTGAGCCTATTGCCATCGGTATTGAGAAAACTGGTTACACTTTCCTGCGTGATTTGATCAAGATTGGGGCAATTGCCGGTCTTTCTTCGGTGATGTTGGTGATGTTGATGTCTCAACCACGTATCTTCTACACCATGGCCAATGATGGTCTTTTACCTCCTATTTTTGGTAAACTGCACCCAAAATTCAGAACTCCGCACGTGAGTACCATCTTAACCGGCCTTATCTGTGCCTTGGTAGCGGGTGCTTTCTCCGTGGATGAACTGGGTCACCTGGTGTCCATCGGAACGCTGTTGGCCTTCGTGATTGTGTGTGCCGGCGTTTGGTACCTGCGCGTGAAAGAGCCTAACCGTCCGCGTCCGTTTAAAACCCCGTTGGTGCCGTTGGTGCCTATTCTGGGTATTCTGGTTTGCCTTGGCATGATGGCCGGTCTTCCTGCCGAGACCTGGTACCGTCTGCTGGGCTGGATGGCCATTGGTATTATTATCTACTTTGTTTACGGAAAGAAAAACAGCGTTATCCGGAAAGAACAAAACCTGTAATAAGCCTCGTTTTCATACTTTCAAAAGCCCAGTCCAGCCATGGACTGGGCTTTTTGTTTGTGCCAACCTCAACTATTCCAACAGCTTTTCAGGTGTTCTGCAAAAGCAATAGCATTGATTTTGGGATTGGTGTTAGGGGAAACAGGTTTATTCTCTGTCTGTACAAGAAATCCAATCCTCATTCTTCCCGCATTAAGCCCTATGATAAAAGAACTTTACAAGTCTCGCAGACCGCTTGGGTTATTCATTTTGATGCTAGGTGTGCTTTTCCTTTCCGGGGAAAACATTAGTGCGCAGACCTGGAACCCACAGGAACTCTACAAACTCAGAAAGAGCGGGAAAGCCTCCCTGCAAGTGCAAAGGGATTTCTCTCAACCTCAGAATTTGCCCTTTGCAGATGCTCTGATTACGCCTTCTTCGGCAAACTTCAAGAATATTGAGGTAGAGGGTGACCAGTTCTGGAGTGAGAACTATGGCCTTAGCGGGACAGATGGAAATATTATAAGCGTTCTGGAGGTAGGAGATAAAATATATGCAGCCGGTGAGTTCACCACCATAGGGAATGCCAGGGCCAGGAATGTGGCCATGTGGGATGGTCAGAAATGGCACCCAGTGGGAGACGGGTTTAATGGCCCCGTTGCTGCCTTGGTTTGGCACCAGGGCCAGTTGTATGCCGGAGGTTACTACAAGGCAGTAGGCAAAGTAAAAGCATACGGTATAGCCAGATGGGATGGCAACCAGTGGCACCCGGTCAGCAACAATCCCCAGAGCCCTGGGCTTGCCTCTGGTTTTGTGCAAGATTTTATATCAGATGAAGAGAACGGTAAACTGTACATATCAGGTAGTTTCACCAACGTGGACGGAGTGGAAGGCACCGGCAACATTGCGGTTTGGGATGGGACGAAGTGGGCGGGTCTGGCCGGCGGTTCAGACGGAGGCGTATCTGCCTCTTTCCTGCACGGCGATAAGCTTTTCATAAGCGGGGTTTTTAGCCAGGTTGGTAGAAAAGCTTTGAAAAACGTAGCCTACTACCAAAACGGGGAGTGGCACCAGATGGGGACCACTGACCAAGGCGCAGATACCCCAATTTTCCATTTCGCTTTGGAGGAGGAAGGTGGTAATACCTTATTGGCCGGCGGTATGTTTGTAACCATAGACGGGAAGACACTCAATGGATTAGCCCGTTATGATATAGATTCTAAAACCTGGTCTGCCTTTACCAATGGGGAGAACATCGGGATTAAGTCTGGCGTAGAGCGCGGCGAGGTGAAAATCATCAAGGTGGTAAATGGTTCCATCTATATTGGCGGGCAGTTTGACAATGTGGTGGGCACAAAAGCAGATGGAGTGGCAGTCTATACGAAGGATAAAGATTTTAGACCAATTGGTACTGGACTGGCTGGAGTAAACGACTTGCTCATCCATGAAAATGAAATAATGACGTTTGGCGGTTCGGTTACCGCCAATGGAATGGTGCATGGCGAAATAGACGGTGAGTTCACTCTTTTTGCGGGAGATTCCGTAATTTACGGCATGGCGCGCGCGCCTTTTGATCCTGCAAACCCCACCTTAGACTTAAAATGGCGTACCTTTTCAGGGAAGCCTTTCTTTGCCGCTAATGGTTACATCAGAAAGTTTCTGGTGCACAAAGGGGAATTGTACGTGGCCGGGTCATTCACCAAAATAGGGCACGATAGGGTAGAGAACATTGCCCGCTGGAACGGCAAAAACTGGGTACCCCTTGCCGGCGGGTTGAATGGCGCTAATATCAATGATATGGTAACTATTGGCGATGACCTGTACGTGGGCGGTTCTTTTAGCGTCACCGACGTTGATGATTGGTCGGTTGGTTCCCATGTGGCTCGGTGGGATGGCCAGAAATGGCACGCATTAGGAAGGGGAGTAGGTGGTTATCAGAACTCAGAAGTATACACGCTGGCAACTGATGGCACTAACCTTTATGTAGCAGGAATCCTTCTGGAGCTGGCTGGCAACTCCAACGGAACCGACTTGCAGATTGCCAACATCGCTAAATGGGATGGTCGGGCCTGGAGCTCTTTGGGCCCCGGACTTGATTTGAACGGCAGGGTTTATAGTCTTCTGTACCATGAAGGAGCGCTCTATGCCGGGGGAGGCATACGGCTGCCCGGCAATGATACCCAGATGTCTGATCTGTCTAAATGGGATGGTCAAAACTGGAGCAGTGTGGGGCAATTCAATCACATGATCCGGAGTATGATCTGGGATGAGGATAACTTCTATGTGGGAGGTTTGTTCAACGGAGTGAATGGGGTAAGCACGGGTGCTTTGGTAAAAGGAACCGGTGATGGAAAGTGGGAGGGAGTGGGTAATATAAGTGGTGGTACCGTGGTAGGCGTTACCAATGTGTATCGGCACAACGGGCTTCTATTTGTGGGAGGGATTTTCCAAAACGCCGGAGATCTTACTGGGGTAAACGGGATGGCTTATCTGAACCGGGCAGGTGACTGGAAAGCCATGGGCAGCGGCGTGAACGGATCTGTGTACAGCATGCTGGGTTTGGAAGACCAACTTTGGGTAGCCGGGGGCTTTACCTTTGCCGGAGGCAAAACTGCCTATGGATTTACCACATGGCGCGATCCGGGCGTGATTAGATCGGCGCCCCTGGAAGAGGGAACTTCCTCTAAACCAAAGATGGTCCGTTTGTTCCCTAATCCTGCCACAGATAAGGTGAACGTAGTGGGCCTGCAAAGCAATATCACCGGGCTAATCCTGCATGATTTAAGTGGAAAAGTAATTCTTAACCAGCAGTACTCTCCAACCATGGAATTGCAGCTGTCCATCGCCAACCTGGCTCCGGGACTTTACATTTCCGAGATCTACACGAACAAAGGCAAACAGGTGGAGAAACTGGTGGTGAGATAATCATTTTCAGACAGCGGAGGACCCCCAGAAGAGCTTTGTTTTAGGCCGGTTTTTGATAGAATAGGTCTAAAACATGTTTGGCCAAGCCTTTAATTGTAAGTAGATACTTATTGGTTGGTAACCAGAGTAGTTGGCCTTCGTGCCTGTAAGTACAGGGCCTAGAGATATAGATTGACAATTCAGTAATAAGGAGAAGATTTAACATCCTAAGCAAAAGCCCGGTTCATAATTGGATCGGGCTTTTTGTTTGCGAATATGATTTTGTTTTAGGCCTGTTTTTGCGATAATATCAAAGAAATAGAATATGTGTTGATTAGCTTTTTTTAAGGGTTTGTTTTCTTTATTTTTCCTCTTCCATACAAACACAATCTCACAAACAAACCCTTATTCAAGCTCCCATGAAAAAAGTATTTCTCTCCGTGCTAGCGGTGGCGGCCTTGTCGCTGCAGAGCCGGGCACAGGAGACTTTCCCGCGCAATGGGGTGTATGATGAGCGCTCCGGACTGCGGGCCTTCACCAATGCCACCATTTTCGTGGATTACCAAACCAGGCTGGAGAACGCCACCCTGGTTATCAAAGACGGCAAAGTGGTTGCCGTGGGTACCAAAGTAGCCGTGCCCCAGGGCGCCATGGTCACCGATCTGAAAGGTAAGACCGTGTACCCCGGTTTCGTGGACCCATTCACCAGCTACGGGGTGCCCACGCCGCCGGCCCGTTCGTTCAGCTTCAACAGCCCGCCGCAGGCCGAGTCTAAAAAAGAAGGCGCTTTCAACTGGAACCAGGCCATCCGCCCAGAGACCAATGCGGTAGAACTATTCAAAGTAGACACCAAAGCCGCCGAAGAACTGCGCAAGCTTGGTTTTGGAGCCGTTTTGACCATCCACCAGGACGGAATCGCCCGCGGCGCTGCGTCATTGGTGTCTTTGGCGAACAAAAAGGAAAACCAGGTTATTTTGCTGGACAAAGCCGCCGGTGCTTTATCGCTGGACAAAGGTTCTTCCACTCAGGAATACCCCAGCTCCATCATGGGTTCCATCGCCCTGCTGCGCCAGACCTACCTTGATGCTCAGTGGAATGCCAAAAACCAGGACAAAGAGCAGAACATCTCGCTTAAAGCTTTCAATGAATTGAACCGCCTGCCGCAGATCTTTGAGGTAAGCAACAAACTGAACGCCGTGCGCGCCGACAAAGTGGGTGACGAGTTTGGTTACCAGTACATCTTCAAAGGCCAGGGCGATGAGTACCAGATGCTGCCCCAGGTCAAAGCCACCAACGCAGCCTACATCCTCAATGTGAACTTCCCCGATGCCTACAACGTGGAAGACCCTTATGATGCCCGCCGCGTGGGTATTGAGGAAATGAAGCACTGGGAAATGGCACCGGCCAACCCGGCCATGCTGGTGAAAGAAGGAGTTGCCATTGCCTTCACCACCGCTGACCTGCGCGATAAAAGCAAGTTTCTGCCTAATCTGCGCAAAGCTACTTCCTACGGGTTGTCTGAGCAGGAAGCCCTGAAAGCCCTTACCTTCACGCCCGCCAAACTGCTCAAAGCCGATAAGTACGTGGGTACGCTGCGTGAAGGCATGCAAGCCAACTTCCTGGTAGCTTCGGGTAACCTGTTTGATGCCTCCACGCTGCTCTTGGAAAACTGGGTACAGGGCCAGGGATACAAAATCAGTGAGACGCCCGCCGATTTCCGGGGTGTCTACACGTTGAAAGTAGCCAATCAGCCAGAGCGCCGCATGCTCATCTCTGGCACGCCTGAGAAACCAGAACTGAAAGTAGTGGCCCAGGATACTCTGAAAGGCACTCTTTCTTTAAGCGGTGAATTGCTCACCATGACCTTTGCGCCCGCCAAAAACGGGAAAGAAAGCATCCGGCTCACCGGCTGGTACACTGGCAAAGGATTCCAAGGCGAGGCCCAGTTGCCAGATGCCCAGATGGTGAAATGGACTGCCCTTCTCTCCGAAGCCGCTACCCAGCAAGCCAAACGCGACACCGCCCGTTCCCGCTCTAACGAAGCCCTGAACTTGGGTAAACTTACCTTCCCGTTTGCGGCCTTCGGGAGAACCGAACTGCCGAAAGCAGAGACCGTCCTCATCAAAAACGCCACCGTCTGGACGAACGAGAAAGAAGGCAAATTGCAGAACGCCGATGTGCTGCTGAAAAACGGCAAGATCGCGCAGGTAGGTAAAAACCTTTCTGCTAACGGGGCCAAGGTCATTGATGGTACCGGTAAACACGTAACCCCGGGTATCATTGATGAGCACTCGCACATCGCCCTGGATGGCGTGAACGAAGGCACCCAAGCCGTGACTTCTGAGGTGCGCATGGCCGATGTGGTGAACCACGAGCAGGTGAACATTTACCGCCAGTTGGCCGGTGGGGTGACCACTTCCCAGTTGCTGCACGGCTCGGCCAACCCCATTGGAGGACAGTCGGCCATCATCAAATTGCGTTGGGGTCAGGCGCCGGAGAAACTGATGTTTGAAGGCGCAGATCCGTTCATCAAATTCGCCCTGGGTGAGAACGTGAAGCAGTCTAACCGCTCGCCGCAGTACAACGTGCGCTTCCCGCAGACCCGTATGGGCGTAGAGCAGGTAATGGTAGACGCCTTCCAGCGCGCCAAGGAATACCAGAAAGCTCTCGCTGATTACAACAAGCTCTCCAAATCGCAGAAAGCCAAAACGCCGGCCCCGCGCCGCGACCTGGAACTGGACGCCCTTTCTGAAATCCTGAAAGACGAGCGCTTCATCACCTGCCACTCCTACGTGCAGTCTGAGATCAACATGCTCATGAAAGTGGCTGACCAGATGGGCTTCCGGGTGAATACTTTCACCCACATCCTGGAAGGGTATAAAGTAGCCGATAAGATGAAGGCCCGCAACATCGGGGCTTCTACCTTCTCTGACTGGTGGGCTTACAAGATGGAGGTGAAAGACGCCATTCCGTACAACGCCGCCATCATGCACAATGTGGGCGTGACCACCGCCATCAACTCAGACGATGCCGAGATGGCCCGCCGCCTGAACCAGGAAGCCGCCAAAACCATGAAGTACGGCGGGGTTTCTGAGGAAGACGCCTTGAAGATGGTGACCCTGAACCCAGCCAAACTTCTCCACCTGGATGACAAAGTAGGTAGCCTGAAAGCCGGGAAAGACGCCGATGTGGTGATCTGGAATGAGCATCCGCTGTCTATCTATGCCCGTCCGGAGAAAACCTTCGTGGACGGTATCGCTTACTTTGATGTGGAGCAGGACAAGCAACTGCAGGCAGAGCAGGAAAAAGAGCGCTTGCGCCTCATCAACAAAATGCTGGCAGCTAAATCCCGCGGAGAGCGCACCCAGTCCGCTGCGCCATCGCGCCGGGGTGCAGACCAGGTGCTCCACTGCGAAGACCTGGGCACCGGCTCTGAAGAAACGTATCAGGAATCTGAGTATCATCAAAAATAAGGAGACCACTTTATGCAAACGTTAAAGAATACAGTGGTAAGCCTTACCTCTAAAAACATGCAACATCGTCTTTTGCTCGCGGCGGCCTTGTTCGTGAGCACCTCCGCTGCCTGGGCCCAGGTGCCCGTACCGGCGGCCAGGCAATCCAAAGCCACCGTGCTCACCGGGGCCACCCTGCACGTGGGAAACGGCCAGGTGGTGGAAGGTGCAACCGTCGCTTTCAACGAAGGGAAAATCACTTATGCCGGTCCGTCCTCCGGGTTCAATGCGGGTGGTACTGCCTATGAGACCGTCAACGTCAGCGGCAAGCACATTTACCCAGGTATGATTTTGCCCAACAGCCAGATCGGGTTGAACGAGGTAGAATCTGTAAGGGCCACGCTGGACCAACAGGAGGTTGGTTTGTTCAACCCCAACGTCCGTTCAGTGGTGGCGTACAACACAGATTCAGACATCACGCCTACGCTCCGTTCCAACGGTGTGCTTATGGCGCAGATCACTCCGGTGGGCGGCATGATCTCGGGGTCGTCCTCGGTGGTGCAGCTGGATGCCTGGAACTGGGAAGATGCCTTGGTGAAAGCCGATGCCGGTATCCACCTGCGCTGGCCCGCCATGGTGCAGCAATCCGTTGACAATTCTCCGCAAGTGGCCCAGCGCCGCCAGGCCCGGCAGACCGGATTGCAGGAACTGGAAGCCCTGCTGGCAGAGGCGAAAGTCTACAAAGACCAGAAGAACGACCGCCAGAACCTGAAGCTTGCTTCTTTGGGTGGCTTGTTTGATGGTTCCAAAAAGCTTTTCATCCACGCTGATTATGGGAAAGAGATTGTGGAGTCTGTGCGGTTCGCGCAAAAAGCAGGCGTAAA
Organism: Rufibacter roseolus; assembly: GCF_017916365.1. Taxonomy (GTDB): domain Bacteria; phylum Bacteroidota; class Bacteroidia; order Cytophagales; family Hymenobacteraceae; genus Nibribacter; species Nibribacter roseolus. The sequence goes on along the minus strand of NZ_JAFMSU010000003.1, from coordinate 4,375 downwards.
ACAGATGGTGATTGTGGGTGGCGGTGATGCCCTGGTGGTAGCCGACTTCCTGAAGGAAAACAGCATCCCGGTGATTTACTCTGGGGTGCATGCTTTGCCAGCCCGAGCCGGCGATGATGTGTACCTGCCTTACAAAATGCCGGGCATGTTGCAACAGGCCGGAGTTTTGTTCTGCCTGGACTACGACGCCAGCCTGCATGGTTCCAGAAACCTGCCGTTTATTGCCGGCACGGCCGTAGCTTTCGGACTGCCCAAAGAGCAGGCGATTTCTTCTGTGACTCTCAATGCCGCCAAGATTCTGGGCGTAGACAAACAGGTAGGCTCGGTGGAGGTAGGCAAAGACGCCAGCCTGGTGGTTTCAGAAGGCGATATCCTGGACATGCGCACAAACAAAATCAGCCATGCCTTTATCCAGGGACGCCAGTTGAACCTGACAGACAAGCAGAAGTACCTGTATGACAAATTCAACGGTAAGTATCAGGGAGAAAGCAAAGCTGATATCGGGAAATAGCCCTGTATATTTTTGATGTACAAGAAAAGCCACCTTTTAAGGTGGCTTTTCTGTTTTTAGCCATTATTTCTAAAAATAACGATAAAACAGGGCTTGTTAAACTAACTAAAACAAAATATTCCTGGTTTAAGATAAAATTTGCTTTAATCAGGTAAGTAAAGGTAGGTTTATAGTATTTTTCAATGTGTAAATATCTATCTCACTTATAGTTGACGGGTCTAATTGAAATTATCTAAATGTGGCGTACTTTTGTCTGAACCGTGCCTTTCGTAATATGAGAATACTGCCGGTGTGAGTTAAATCCATTTTGGTAAAAATGGATTTTTAACTTATGGATGCCTACAAGATGAACGACCATTATAAAATTAGCCAGGAAACAGAATTGCCAAGATCTACCTCTTCACCACTAGACTTTGAGTTGATGTATGCTTTGGCTGAATATAGCCATGAACCTATGATGCTGGTACAGCAAGACGGGACTTTCCTGTTTGTCAATTCTGCCATCTGCCAGTTAGTGGGGCAAACAAAAGAGTTTCTTTTAAAAGAAGGGCGGACGGGATTAATTGATTTAAGTGATGACAGGTGGGAATTTGCGCTCAAAGCCAGAAGGGAGCATGGGCATTATAAGGGCGAGGTGAACCTGGTACACAAGTCGGGCATAAAGATTCCTGTTGAACTGGGTTCCAGAACGTTCTCCACCTCTAAAGGTGCTCAATTTGTGAGTGTGCATGTACGCGACCTCAGAGCCGAGAAGGATTCTCAGGAATGTATTGAAAAACAGCAGCAGGAACTGAAAAACACGGTTCGTGAACTTCAGTTGGTTCTGGACTCAACCGCAGACTTTATCTGTACTTTTTCCCTGGATGGCTATTTGTTGCATGTAAATCAGGCCTGTCATTCTATTTTGGGATATACCCCGTCAGAAATGATAGGGAAGCACTGTACTGAATTCATTCACCCAGAAGATGTCGCCAAGACGGCAGATGACGCGAAAGAGGTGATTAAGAATTCCTCTACTCTAAACTTCAAGAACCGGTACATTCATAAAAATGGGTCAGTCATTTACTTCTCCTGGTCCTCCTCATTAATAAAAGAAGAAAGCAAGGTTTACTGCATCGGACGCGACATCACCAAAGAGGTACTGAATGATTCAAAGGACCGGGAAAATGATTATCGTCTGCAGTCCTTGCTTCAGGAAGGGCATGACATGGTTTGTATCCTTGACCAGGAGGGCACCTACACTTTTGTGAGTGGCAGCGTGCGGCACGTCCTTGGCTTTGAGCCCGAGGAACTGCTGGGGTACAAAGCCTTTGATTTTATCCACCCAGACCATATCCCCGAAATCCTTTCCGATTTTGAACAAGTCATGGCTGGGGTAGACCTTAAAACAAAACCTTTCCGTTTTAAAGCCAAGTCTGGTGAGTGGCGCTGGATTGAGACCAAAGGTGTGAACTGCTTCCATCATCCGGCCATCAATGGCATCATCATCAATTCCCGGGATATTACCGATCGCCTGGAAGCCCAGAATCAGTTAGAGCGCAGCGAAAAGCTGTATAAAGCGCTTTTTGAGAACAATCCAGATAGCGTTTACTCGCTTGATAAAGAAGGCAACTTCACATCGGTGAATGCTACTACAGTGGCCTGCAGCGGGTACTCAGAAGAGGAACTGCTCAAAATGAACTTTGTGCAGATGCTGCACCCAGATTGGGTAGAAGAAACCCTAGCCGATTACGAGGAAACCTTGGCTGGGGTGTCTAGCACTTCAGAGACGGTTATCTTAACGGCCCAGGGTGAAAAGCTGAACCTGGCCATCACTAAAGTACCAGTGATTGTAGGAGGTGAATTAATAGGTATCCACGGAATTGCAAAGGATGTAACTGAGACCAAGCAGCAGCAGCGGCTTTTGAAAGAAACTGCCAGGCGGTTAAACAGTATTCTGGAGAGTATCAAAGATGCTTTCTTTACTTTGGACAAGAACTGGTGCTTTACCTATGTGAACAACAAGTTTGAAAGTTCGCTGGGGGTGAAGAGCCATGAATTGCATGGTTTGGATGTCAGGGAGGTGTATCCGCCGGAGAAGTTCGGCAAGTTCTACGCTAAGTTCAAGCGCGCTATTGACCTGCAACACCCCGTACACTTTGAGATTTTCTATGATGGCCTGAATAAATGGCTAGACGTTAGTGCCTACCCCTCTGAAGAAGGCTTGTCTGTATTTATCAAAGGCATTAGCGCACGCAAGAAAGTAGAGGCAGAGCTGAAGAAACTCTCGCTGGTGGCCAGTAAAACCGTGAACTCGGTCTACATCACAGATGAAGAAGGGCGTATTGAATGGGTGAACGAAGGATTTACCAGGGTAACAGGGTATACCCTGGAAGAAGTAATAGGGCGCAAGCCGGGTGATCTTCTGGCGGGACCGGAAACTAACCCGGAGAGAGTATCCATGATCAGGAAGAAGCTGGCCTATGACAAACCGTTTGTGCAAGAGGTGCAGAACCGCAGTAAGACAGGAGAGGTCTACTGGTCCAAGCTGGATGTCACTCCTATTATAGATGATGTTACCGGGGGCAGGAAGAAGTTCATTGTTATTGAAACAGAAATCACTGAACAGAAGAAGGCAGAAGAGGAGCGCGCTAAACTTACCGAGGAACTTCTCCGGCGGAACCGTCACTTAGAGCAGTTTACTTATATAGTGTCCCATAACCTGCGTTCTCCTGTAGCCAACATACTTGGGCTGACCTCGCTGTTAAATACTTCAGATAACAAAGAATTTCAGGAAGGCATTACTGCAAGGCTAAAACAGACTGCCCAGAACCTGGACTATATAATAAGAGACCTGAATGAAATGCTAAGCCTCCAGGCCGGATTCATGGAAGAGCGGGAGCGCATTTTTCTGCCTGAGATAGTAGACCAAGCCATCCAGTTTTTGCCAGCCGACAGTTATGAAAAAGTAGCGGTTGAGTTGAACGGCATTGAAGAGATTGGTTCGATAAGGAGTTATGTGAGTAGCATCTTAAGTAACCTGTTAACCAATGCTGTGAAGTATAAATCACCGGACCGGCCCTTGATTCTAAGCATTAAGGCAGAACTTCATGAACAGGACGAGGTGCTCTGCCTTTCTGTTAGCGACAACGGTTTGGGCATAAATCTGGAAAAAGAGGGCAAAAACCTATTTGGGTTGTACAAGCGGTTTCACTTCCATGTCTCTGGAAGAGGCTTAGGCCTTTATTTAGTAAAAACACAAGCCGAGGCATTAGGCGGATATGTAACGGTGGAAAGCCAACTAAACATAGGCTCTACATTCAAGGTATGGCTGAAAAACTACAAGTAATCTAATTATCTGTGAATGTTTATTGTATAATAAGGATTGAAGGTTAAGGGGAATAAGGCAGGGTGGAGCTCACCTTGCCTCGGGGTAAGGAAGCAAGGTCAGGCGCAGGCGCAAGCTAGTTGAGAAATCCTCCAATCACCCTGCAGAAAATCTACCCCATCTTGGAACTTCCCGGCACCCCTGGATAGTTCTTCCCCAGGCACCGGCCGGGAGCCGTTCTCCAAAGAAGTGGAAGTAAAAACCTTCCTCCATGGGAATTTCCTGGTGCCCCAAAGTAGTTCTAGCCCAGGTTCCAGCAGGGGCTCTTAGCCGAAAGGTGTCCATTGAGAAAAAATTCACGAAGGGAACTCCTTAGCCCTGAGCGGGGTTACGCCTCAGGCTCCGGCAGGGGACGGCAAAAAGGGACCTTCTTCCGAAAAAAAGGCCTTGGAAGCTGAAAGAGTTCTGCTACCTTTGCAGCCCGCTCAACCGGAGGGGACACAGAACTTAGGGTAGACGCAAAAGGAAAGAAAAAGTTTTCCGCATCTATTGCGGAT
>NZ_JAFMSU010000002.1 GCF_017916365.1 Rufibacter roseolus | reverse complement strand
ACCTCTTCCCATTCCGAACAGAGAAGTTAAGCCCCGCCGAGCCGATGGTACTGCGGTCACACGCGGGAGAGTAGGTAGCCGCCAACCCCACCTAAGGCGCCCCCCTTGCGAGAGTAAGGGGGGCGTTCTGCGTTTACAGGAACCAAGGGGAGGAGGAAGGACCTGCCCTTTGGCTGTCCCGGGAATGCCCTGCCGGCTCGCAGGCTTCCCGGCGGTTAGCACTCTTTATTATAGGTGTATACAGAAAGGCCTGCGCTTCCAATTGGAAGAGCAGGCCTTTTTGCGTTATAACAATCATTTTTTGAAAACGGGTCTAAAATGAAGTTGTTATCTCCATTGCAACGATATACTTCTTTGCCCATTTATGTTGATGTGTTTTCAGCTTCTTTTTTAATAAACCAGCAGAAAGTAAAATCTTAATAAGCTTCATATCCTTTTCTCATATTTAGTATCAAAGCAAAAGGCCTACTGTTTCCAAGTTAACAGTAGGCCTTTTCTTTAAAGGTGAATTGACTTTAGTAAAGTGTAATCCCGGTGAAGGTGAAAGGGGTGATCACCCGTAACTCAGCCTTGATTTCATCTGATACATCTAAGGTATCTATAAAGTCCTTGATTGACGATTCAGTGATTTTAGTGTTAGTTCTGGTTAGGGCTTTCAATGCTTCATAGGGTGCTGGGTAGCCTTCTCTACGTAATACGGTCTGGATTGCTTCGGCTACTACGGCCCAGTTTTCCTCCAGGTGATTGTCTAGCGCTTCCCTGTTCAACTGTAATTTGCCAATTCCTTTTTCCAGGGATTTCAAAGCTAACAAAGAATGTGAGACGGGAACCCCAATGTTTCTAAGGACAGTGGAGTCCGTCAAATCTCTTTGCAGTCTGGAAATGGGTAGTTTTTCTGATAGGTAAGCGAAAATAGCATTGGCCATTCCCAGGTTGCCTTCTGCGTTTTCAAAATCAATTGGGTTGACTTTATGCGGCATAGCCGATGAACCAATCTCGCCCTCTTTGATTTTTTGCTTGAAATACCTCATAGAGATGTATTGCCACACATCGCGGGCAAAATCTACCAAAATGGTATTGATTCTTTTGATGTTGTCAAAGAGTGCAGCCAGATGATCATAATGCTCAATCTGGGTAGTCACCTGGCTTCTTTTTAATCTAAGTTTATCCTGGAGGAATTTATTTCCGAAGGTTACCCAGTCAATAGAAGGATAAGCCACAAAGTGGGCGTTGAAGTTACCGGTGGCACCGCCGAATTTACCGGCAAACGGAATCTGCTCTAGTAAAAGAAGTTGTTGTTCCAGACGTTCTACAAATACCTGAATCTCTTTTCCTAGGCGAGTGGGTGATGCAGGCTGTCCATGGGTATGGGCCAGCATGGGAATGTCTTTCCACTCAGTAGCCAAGGTAGTTAAAGTGTCTTTTACCTTGTTAAGGAGTGGTAGGTACTCTTTCTGGATGGCTTCCTGCAGTGACATCGGGATGGCGGTGTTGTTGATGTCCTGGGAGGTGAGGCCGAAATGCACAAACTCCTTTGTTTCTCCTATGCCAAGTTTTTCTAGTTTGTCCTTCAGGAAATACTCTACTGCCTTCACATCATGGTTCGTGACCTTCTCTGTCTCTTTGATGGCCTGGGCGTCTTCTAACGAAAAGTCTTCGTAGATTTTTCGCATATCGGCATAAAGGTTGCTATCAAAGCCTTGCAGCTGAGGCAATGGAAGCTCACAGAGGGAGATAAAGTATTCAACCTCTACAAGAAGGCGGTAACGGATAAGGGCAAATTCAGAGAAGTAGGCAGCAAGCGGCGCTACCTGGTTACGGTAGCGTCCATCTATAGGAGAAATGGCGGTAAGCGCAGTTAAATTCATAAATTCAGATTTTACTCAAAGATATAAAGGAAGATGAGAACCTCTAGCTACCTGAACTTAAACCCAGTTCTTAATCGTTTCTTTTCATAAACCTTGTACTTTGCCCTCCGTAATTACCCAGTTGCGGTGCTAGGAGTTTTTAGGTATCGGGTATTGCGTTACTTTTGCAAGTTGGAGCTAAAATAAAGTATGGCTCTTGATTATAACTAACTATACAAAGCACCTTGTCGAGATTCACAGATTTTTTTGCCAGGAATAAGAAGAAGTTTCTGATTGGGTTGGGGGTATTCGCCTCTGTACTAATATTAGGCTTCGTGGTGTTCCTGCTTAACCGGGAGAAGATTCTAAAGTACGCGGTGGCCAAAGCCATCCAGAAAGTGGAGAATAAATATCCGGCCAAGCTCAGGATCGGGAATGCCCGGTTTGTGGACCTGAACACTGTTTTGGTCACTGATATTGCTTTATTACCCCATGACAGACCAAAATTGCTGCAGATTGATACTGTAGAGGCTACCGTGAGTTTCAGGTCGCTCTTCTTGGGCCGAATGGTATTCAAGCAGTTTGATATGGCACAGGGCGCTATTACGGCCTTCAAGCAGGATAGCGTAGATAACTTCTCATTCCTGTATAAAAAGCAAGCCACCGGAGAAGAAGCAGATTCTACCGCTAAGAAAACCTCCAACTACGGTACATTGCTTAACCGGCTAATAGAGACGGCTTTTGAGAACGTGCCAGATGGGGTGAACTTCAGAAACCTGGCTGTGCTTTTCAAGAATGATGGCCGTACCATAAATATGAACCTCCCAACCATGCTGGTAGAGGACGGGGAGATTAATGCGCGCATGATCATTACCACCGAGGCCCTCACCAACACCATGTATGTGAAAGGAGTTATCGACCCTGATAATTACCTGCTCTCGGCTAAATTCTTTGGCGACAACCAGTCTCGTAGTATAGAGGTTCCTTATATTCAGCAGAAATTTGGGGCTACCATGCGATTTGATACCCTTAGCCTCAGTATCACCGATAAGGTCTACAAAAATAATCAGCTTACCATCAAAGGTGAGTCCAGCGCCTACGGATTGGTGCTGAATCACCCCAAGATTGCGGATGAAAATGTAACAGTGCAGAATGGAGCCATGAAGTACGTCCTGACGTTGGGTGACCATTACTACGCCTTAGGACCAGAGTCTGAGGTGCGCATCAACAAAGCCATTTTCTACCCAGAGGCCACCTATGAAACTCGTCCAAAACGTAAGATTGGGATCAAGATAGATTCACCTGATATTCCGGCTAATGACTTGTTTGCTTCTCTGCCTCCCGGGTTGTTTGATACTTTCCAAGGCGTGCAAGCCACCGGTACGTTCAAGTACCGGATGAATTTCTACGTAGACATGGCCCAGGTAGACAGCCTTAAGTTTGACTCTGATTTGGATGCCTCACCAGACTTCAACATCACCCAGTTTGGGCCGGTAGACTTAAGGAAACTTAACCAGGAGTTTACCCATGCAGTCTATGAGAAAGGCAAAGTGGTGAGAACCTTCCAGGTAGGTCCATCTAACCCTAACTTCACGCCATACGACCAGATCCCGAATCACCTGAAGTACGCCATCCTCACCGCCGAAGACCCGCGTTTCATGACGCACAAAGGTTTCCACGAGGGAGCTTTCCGGCACTCGCTCATCACCAACATCAAAGAGAACTCCTTTGTGCGGGGTGGTAGTACGGTGTCTATGCAGCTGGTGAAAAACGCTTTCCTAACCAGAAAGAAAACCATCACCAGAAAAGTAGAGGAGGCACTCATTGTCTGGATCATGGAGAACCTGAGGCTTACCACCAAAGAACGTATGTTTGAGGTCTACCTTAATATCATTGAGTGGGGACCAAACGTCTACGGGATCAAGGAGGCGGCCCGGTTCTACTTCTCTAAGGAGCCAAGTCAATTGACCCTGGAAGAAAGTCTTTTCCTGGCCAGCATCGTGCCGAAGCCTAAACAGTACCGTACCTATTTTGATGCCTACGGTGGACTGAGAGCTTATCCGAGGTACTTCTTCAAGCTGATCAGCGGGAACATGCTCAAACGTGGGTTAATCTCGCCCTCGCAGGCAGCCAACGTTTCTACCTATGTGAATCTAAGCGGCCGGGCTGGAAGCTTTATCATCCCTAAACCAGACACCACCCATGTGCAGTTAATGGATACCCTGCAACTGGCGCCTATTGACCTACTGGATTTCTAATAACCCCAGGCATAATGAAGAAGAGGCTGCGTTCCGTTGGAGCGCAGCCTCTTCTTTTAGGTACATAACATATTGATTTTGATTATACAGGATTCTGTTTTTAAGCCGTTTCAACTAATTCAGCCCTAAAACAGAAGTGTGATCAGGCTATCCTCTGAAGCAGCAAGGCCCCTGGAGAATAGTTAAGCACTGGTTTCTTCTTCCTGTTCCTGGATGGGAACCACCGGTCCTTCTTTCTTAGGGAATACCAGCGAGAGCAGCACAGAGGTGGTCAGGATGAAAGCTACCACTCCGAGGGCTACCAGCATGTTGATTTCATAGTACCCAGAGATTAGCAACTTTACCCCGATAAAGACCAGAATCAAGGACAGCCCATAATGGAGGTAATGGAAAAGCTGCATGATGCCAGAAAGCGCAAAATAAAGGGCCCGTAACCCAAGCAACGCGAAAACATTGGAGGTATACACAATGAATGGATCCTTAGATATGGCCAGGATTGCTGGGATTGAATCCGCAGCGAAAACAATATCCGTGGTCTCCACCATGATGAGTACCAGGAACAGCGGCGTAGCAAAAAGCGTCTTGTCCAGCTTCACGAAGAAGTTACCCTCATAATGGCGGCTGGTCACCGGCATGTAACGGCTTACGAATTTCACCACAGGGTTGGCCTCTGGGTCAATGTCATCGTCTCCAGCGGAAGTGGCCATCTTGATACCGGTGAACACCAGGAACGCGCCTAGAATGTAGACAATGAAGTGGAACTTGGCCAGCAGGGTAACGCCCACCAGAATGAACACTGCCCTGAAGAACAAAGCCCCCAACACGCCCCAGAAAAGGATTTTATGCTGAAACTTTGAGGGAACCTTAAAGAAATTGAAGATGAGGATAAACACAAAGAGGTTGTCTACGCTCAGGGACTTCTCAATGAGGTAGGCGGTGAGGAACTCCAGGGCCGGGCCGCTGCCCTTCCAGTAATAGATGAGCACGTTGAAAGCTAGGGAGAGAAGAATCCAGAAGGCACTCCACAGCAAAGCCTCTTTTATTTTTACAACGTGCGTTTTCCGGTGGAAAACAAAGAGGTCTAACGCCAGCAGGATCAACACGAATGCATTGAACCCCACCCAAAATAAGATATCTGTATTCACGTATCAGGTAATTGATAAGGTGCAGACAGTATCCATTGGAAGGCAGTTGTTTAGCCCCACTCAGGGGATACCATCATTAAATAGAAAATGAAAGATACGCCTAAACAACCGCAAAACCATGGAAGAAGGGCAAAGCGGCTTCGGTTTTTAAGCTGTTATAAGGAAAACAGACCTTAAACCGCTACCAGCTCACGGCGTTTGAACTGCCGGAAATAGCTGCCTATCTTCATCTGAATCACGCCTATAAATGCCTCCTTGATGATGCCTTTGCTCATTTTAGACTGGCCTTTGGTGCGGTCTGTGAAGATGATGGGCACTTCTTTTATCCTGAAGCCAAATTTATAGGTGAGGAACTTCATCTCAATCTGGAAAGCATAGCCTATGAAGCGGATCTTGTCCAGGTTGATGGTTTCCAGCACCTGCCGGTTATAGCATTTGAAACCTGCGGTAGCGTCATGGATAGGCATGCCGGTGATGAGGCGCACGTAGCGGCTGGCAAAGTAAGAGAGCAACACCCGGCTCATGGGCCAGTTCACCACGTTTACGCCGCTGCTGTAGCGGCTGCCAATGGCCAGGTCATAGCCTTCCACCGCGCAGGTGTTGTACAGGCTCATCAGGTCATTGGGATTGTGCGAGAAATCGGCGTCCATCTCAAAGATGAACTTATAGCCAGCCTGTAGGGCGTATTTAAAACCGTGGATGTAAGCCGTGCCTAAGCCAAGCTTGCCTTTGCGCTGCTCCAGTAAAAGCCGATCGGGGAACTCAGTCTGCAGATGCATCACCGCCTCGGCAGTGCCGTCTGGGGAATTGTCATCTACAATAAGGACATGGAAAGGGTGGGGCAATGAAAAGACCTTACGGATTATTGCTTCAATGTTTTCTATTTCATTGTAGGTCGGGATGACCACCACGGACTCTTTCATCCCCCAAATATAGCCTATAAGGCCTTAAGGGAGGGAAGGGCGCTGGGAAAAAATTTTCTGGGCCAGCTGTTTCGCATAGCGCACGCAATCCGGAATGGCTGGTCCGGCAACCCAGTTGGTGCAGGCATACAGTTGGTCCTGCTCCAGCAAGCCAAGCATGAGGTGCACATCGGTGATGAAGATATCGGCTTGCGGAAGCGCCGAGGGCCAACGGTAACAATGCTGAAACACTGGCAGAGTGGCGGAGATACTGTAGTTCTCCGTGAGTTCCTCATGTACCCGCAGCAGGATCTCAGCCTCAGGTAAACTGGCGAACTCGGCGGCCTGGCTGCCGCCTACATAGGAGGAGAACAGGACCTCATCATCCGGGCAGATGCGGGGGAAAAGCGCGCTGCTCCAGACCGTGCCAGAGCTGAAGGGCTGCTCTTTCTGCGGATGCATGGCGCCCAATCCATCCAACGGAAACCCAATGGCATGTTTGCGGTAGGCGGTATGCACCACCGTCATGGGCGCATAGGAAACGTTGTGCAGAGCCGCTGCCAGACCAGGGGTGGTGAAGTCCAGCAGTTCTGCGGCAGCGTGGGCCGGTAAAGCCACCACTACAGCGTCAAACTCCTCATCGGCTAAACCCTCTACATCGTGCCTGATGCTGAGCAGGTATTTCCCTTTTGTCTTATGGATCATCTCCACTTTGTGGTCAACGTGCAGAGACACCAGTTTAGAGGCGATGGCCTCAGGAAGTGTCTGCAGCCCGTTGAGGAGCGAGACAACCTGTTTGCGCGGAAGGTCTACCTGCAGGTCAAGGGCTTTGAGCACTGAGCCGTGCTGGCGCTCCATTTCCTTAAGTGCCGGGAATGTTTTCTCCAGCAAGAGTTTATCGGGGTCTCCGCCGTACATGCCGGCCACCATGGGTTTCACCAGGTAGTCCACCACTTCCTGGCCGAAGCGGCGCTTGAAGAAGTGGCTCACGGTTTCCTCAGGCACCTCCTGCGGCGGTAATTTCACCTCCTGGGTGATTTTCAGTTTGGTGCGCCAATGGAAAAAGGAGTCCAGAAGCAGACGCCGGGGCGAGGAGGGGAGGCAGTGGTATTCCCCGTCTTTCCTGATGTAGCGGTCCTGGCTTCTGGTGGCGGGTCTTATGACTTCGTCCTCCAGCTTGAGTTCCTGGATCAACTCCTCCAATTCCTCGTTCATCTGCAGCGAGTGTGGCCCCAGCTCCAAATGGTAAGCCCCTTTCTGCACGCTCTTGATAACGCCGCCCACCTGGGGTTCGCTTTCAAAAAGGTCATAGCGTATCCCTAGCTTCTGGAGATAGTAAGCCAATGCCAATCCTGAAATTCCGGCGCCTATGATTGCTACTCGCATGAGGGGACAAATTGAGATGTTCTTTCGTACGCAGAAGTGAGCTTCCAGTTTATATCTATTTTGGATAAAATAAGGCAAAAATCCATTTTCCTGTGAAAAGCCTCACCGGTTCTACCTATTTTTGGACGAATGGAGAATGAGCAACAACATTTAAAAAGGAAAGCCGTCTTCCTGGACCGCGACGGGGTCCTGAACGTGGAAAGGGGAGACTATACCTGGCGCACCCAGGACTTTGAGGTCTGTGCCGGCGTGCCCGAAGCCTTGGCCTTACTCAAGGAAATGGGCTATTTACTTATTGTGGTCACGAACCAGGCAGGCATCACCAAAGGCCTGTATTCCAAAGCCGATGTACTGGCCTGCCACCAGAAACTGCAGGACGCCTGCGGGCAGCTTCTGGATGATCTTTATATGGCACCCGGTCACCCATCGGTTTCTGAGTCCCTTTCCCGCAAGCCAGATAGCCTCATGCTGGAGCGGGCCATTGCTAAGTACAATTTAGCCCCAATAGCCTGCTGGCTCGTGGGAGACCAGCCCCGGGATATTCAGGCCGCCGCTAAATGCGGGATCTCTGGGATATTGGTGGGTCCACATCCGTCAGGCACGCACGTGCAGCAGGAAAGAGATTTGCTGGCCGCCGCTCAGTGGATTGCAAGCCAGACCAAATAGGAGAATAAGGGAATTCTGTTTAAGAGTCATTTTCCTGAAAACAGGGCTAAAACGCCATGGGTAAACTGGCTGTTTATGTCCCATTTTCAGAAAGCACCATAAAAAGAAAGGCCCGGAAGCTGACTTCCGGGCCTTCAATAAGATTATATTAAATCAGAAGAACGTTATCCGTTCACTTTGTTCGTTTGCGGAGTCTTGGCAACAGCTTTCGCCATTACTTTTTGCTCCACCGAGCGATCAGATTTTTGTGAATAGGCGGGGCAAGTAGACGATTTGCAGGATGCAAAGCCCAACATACAGATTGAAGCGAATAAAAAGAGGTTCTTCATATTATTAATTATACAACATATAGGTATTCTACTTCAAATCTACAGTTTTTGTTTAGGATTATTATTCTTTTGAAGAAATATTTCTTAATCCTTATATCCAAGTATTTGAAGCATGGAATCCACGTCCTGCTCCTCGGCAAAAACCCATGACTTCAACTCGCCATTTGCCTCGCGGTCAATAATGATATGCTTGGGCGAGGGAATCAAACAATGCTTGATTCCGCCGTACCCGCTCAGGCTTTCCTGGTAGGCGCCCGTGTGGAAGAATCCAATATACTGCGGCTCTGGTTGCTCTTTCTGGATCTTAGGCAAGAACACCTGGAAAGAGTGCATCTCAGAGTTGTAGTAGTCCTGGCTGTCGCAGGTAAGGCCGCCAATGTTCAGGCGCTGGTAGTTTTTATCCCAGTTGTTCAAGGCCAGCAGAATATAGCGTTGGTTCAGGGCCCAGGTATCCGGCAGGTTGGTGATGAACGAACCGTCAATCATGTACCACAGCTCTTTGTCATTCTGCAGTTTGGTATCCAGGATGGAGTACACGTGCGCGCCGCTTTCCCCCACGGTATAGATCCCGAACTCGGTGAAGATGTTCGGCTCCGGCACCCCTTCTGCTTTGCAGATGTTCTGGATGGTGCGCAGAATCTCCTCAATCATGTACCGATAGTTGTAGTCAAACTGGATAGAGGTCTTGATAGGGAAACCGCCGCCAATGTCAATGGTGTCCAGCTCAGGGCACAGCTTCTTCATCTCGCAGTACTTGTGCACAAAACGGCTCAGTTCTGACCAGTAGTAAGAAGTATCCTTAATGCCCGTATTGATAAAATAGTGAAGCATCTTCAGCTTGAACTTAGGATTATTCGCTATCTTGGTTTTATACAGGTCTACTACGTCATTGTAGTTGATACCCAAACGCGAGGTGTAGAACTGGAACTTAGGCTCTTCGTCAGAGGCCAGCCTGATGCCCACCTGGCACTCGCCGGTTACGTGTTGCTCATAGTGGTCAATCTCGCCTAGGTGGTCCAGCACCGGGGTTACGTTCTTGAAGCCGTCATTGAGCATAGAGGTGATGTGGTCACGGTAGAGCTCGCGCTTGAAGCCGTTGCACACCACAAACACGTCTTTGTTCACCTTGCCTTTTTCGTACAGGGCCCGGATGATGGGCATGTCAAAGGAAGACGAGGTCTCAATATGGATGTCATTCTTCAAGGCCTCTTCCAGTACAAAAGAGAAGTGCGATGACTTGGTGCAGTAGCAGTAGGTGTAGGTACCCTGGTAATTCAGCTTCTCCATGGACTCCCGGAAAAGGATTTTAGCCTTCTGTATCTGGGAGCTGATTTTAGGCAAATAAGTGAGGCGCAACGGGGTGCCGTATTGCTTCACCAGTTCCATCATAGGGATGCCGTTGAAATATAGTTCGTTATCGTGAACGGTGAATTCCTCAGTGGGGAAATCAAAGGTTTGGTGTATTAGGTCTGTGTATTTATCCATTATAATCTAAAGGGCTATCCCCAACGGATAGCGTGCGAAATTGCTTGTATTTTACCATCTTTGCAAAAACTAGTTTCCGTTTTGCATGAAAAAAATCAGACTGATAGAAGTGAAATCTGAGCTTGGGGCGGGCACTCGCGGAGCTAGTTTGGGCGTAGATGCCCTCAAAATCGCATGCCTGAACAAACAGTCAGATTATTTCAAACGGTTCACCGCCGTGGAGGTGCCTAACCTCAATGACGTGCTGTTTGAAAAAAACCTGTTCCCGTACGCCAAATACATTGACAGTGTGCTGCAGACGTACAAACGCATCAGTAACACTGTTGAACAAACATTAGAGCTGGGAATGTTCCCGTTGGTGCTGGCCGGAGACCATTCAAATGCGGGCGGTACCATTGCCGGCATCAAGGCCGCTTACCCAGATAAAACGCTGGGGGTGATCTGGGTAGATGCCCACGCCGATATCCACTCGCCGTACACCACGCCCTCCGGTAACATGCACGGCATGCCGTTGGCGGTTTCCCTGTCTGAGGACAACCTGGAGCGCAAGGTAAACGACCCAGACCCCGAGACCATCTTCTTCTGGGAGGCCCTCAAGAAAGTAGGCACAGACCAGCCCAAGATCAAACACCAGCACATTGTCTACATCGTGACCCGCAGCTATGAGAAGCCCGAGGTCTACCTGTTTGACAAGCACAACATCAAAAACTTCACCTACCCAGAGGTGATGGCCAAAGGCATTGAGCAAGTTGCCGAGGAAGCCCTGAATCGCCTGCGGGACTGTGATATCATCTATGTCTCCTTTGACGTGGACAGCCTGGACTCCAAGTTCTCTAAAGGTACCGGTACCCCGGTAGAGGTGGGCCTGAACGTGGCCCAGGCCAAAGAACTGTGTTACCTTTTGGTGAGCCACCCGAAGGTGATTTGCTTTGAGATGGTGGAGATCAACCCCACCCTGGACGCAGAGAATACCATGGCGCAGAACGCCTTTGAAATATTAGAACACACTACAGAAGCTATTCAGGACCGGTTGGCCAAAGAGGCACAGTCGGTACCCATGGCTTAATTGACAGATGAAACAACTTGAAACCCAGATTGCCCAGGCGCTGAGCCAGGCTTTACAAGATACTTTCCAGCATACGCTCCCCGCAGAGCAGATCAATTTACAACCCACGCGCAAAGAGTTTGCCGGCACTTTCACGTTTGTGACCTTCCCGCTCACCAAAGCGTTGGGCAAAGGCCCCGAACAGATCGGGCAGGCCCTGGGCGAGGCCCTCAAGCAAAATGCGCCCCAGGTAGCGGGCTACAACGTGGTCAAAGGTTTCCTGAACATTGAGATCAAAGACAGCGTGTGGCTGCAGCAGTTCTCTGAGCAGGTTTCCGGTTTGGGGGCTAATTTGGCAGAAACAGGCCCTAAACAGAAAGTGATCGTAGAGTACTCCTCGCCTAACACGAACAAGCCGCTGCACCTGGGCCATTTGCGCAATAACTTCCTGGGTTACTCCGTAGCCGAGATCCTGAAAGCAGCCGGCCGTGAGGTCATTAAAGCTAACCTGGTGAACGACCGCGGTATCCACATCTGCAAGTCCATGATTGCCTATGAGAAATTCGGGCAGGGGGAGACCCCGCAGAGTGCCGGCATCAAAGGCGACCACCTGGTGGGTAAGTACTACGTGGAGTTTGACAAAGCCTACAAGCAGGAGATTGACCAGCTGGTAGCGCAGGGGGTGGACAAGGAGCAAGCCAAAAAGCAGGCCCCACTCATGCTGGAAACCCAGGAAATGCTCCAGAAATGGGAACAGCAGGACCCTGAGACCATCGCCCTGTGGGAGAAGATGAACGGCTGGGTGTACGAGGGCTTCACTTCCACCTACCAGAACATCGGGGTGGACTTTGATAAGTTCTACTATGAGTCTGGTACCTATCTCTTAGGAAAGGACCGCGTAGAGGAAGGCCTGGAGAAAGGCGTCTTCTACAGAAAACCGGACGGCTCCGTATGGATTGACCTCACTGAGGAAGGCCTGGACGAGAAACTGGTGCTCCGCGCCGACGGTACGTCTGTGTACATCACGCAGGACCTCGGCACCGCCGAACTCAAATACCAGGATTTCCACTACGACCAATCTGTGTACGTGGTAGCCGATGAGCAGAACTACCACTTCCAGGTACTCAAAGCCATCCTGAAGAAACTGCAGAAACCTTACGCCGACGGCATTTATCACCTGTCTTACGGCATGGTGGACCTGCCCAGCGGCAAGATGAAATCCCGCGAGGGAACCGTGGTGGACGCCGATGAACTGGTGGAGGAGATGATTGACACCGCCCGTCAGAAAACCGATGAGCTGGGCAAGATTGAGGGTTTCACCCCGGAGGAGGCGCAGAAACTCTACCATACACTGGCCATGGGCGCGCTCAAGTACTTCCTGCTGAAGGTAGACCCCAAAAAGCGGATGCTGTTCAACCCCGAGGAGTCCATTGACTTCAAAGGTAACACCGGTCCGTTCATCCAGTACACCCACGCCCGTATTGCCGCCATCCAGCGCAAAGCGAACGAGCTGGGCATTTCGGCTATCGCCGATGCTTTTGCCGGGGTGGAACAATTGCACGAGACCGAGCGCGAGGTATTGGTGCTGCTGAACTACGCAGACTCCATCATTGACGAGGCGGCCCGCAACTACGCGCCGTCTATCATTGCACAGTACGCCTTTGACGTTGCCAAGGCCTACAACCGTTTCTATACCGAGGTTCCCATTTTCCAGGAGACCAACCCGCAGGTGCTGAGTTTCCGGATCGCCCTCTCTGCGCAGGTGGCCAAAACTCTGAAACTGGTGATGGGCTTGCTGGGGATTTCGGTACCGGAGCGGATGTAATTTGCCTAAGGGGCAAAGATCAGAGAATCAGAAGAGAAGCCGGAAACGTTAAAGGAGGAAGGCCGGGATTGCTTTAGGCCGGTTTTGGGGAAAACAGCTCTAAAACGGAGAAGCCTTCTTCCTTGGCTTGACAGAGAAGTAACAGAACATATTTTATACATAACGGTTAAGGAAATAAACCATTTGCATTATGCTTCAGCTTGTAACCCTATTCTCGCTTTCTCTCATGATGGCCTGCTCTTCGCCGGCTGCCAAGACCCCGGAGACACCAACCGCAACCAACATGAATACAGCCACGGCCTCTTCCTCTATCTATGACATTCCGTTGAAGACCATTGACGGAAAAGACACCAGCCTGAAGAAATACAAAGGCAAGAAGGTACTCATTGTGAATGTCGCCTCCGAGTGTGGTTTCACGCCGCAATACGCAGACCTGGAGAAACTCCACAAACTGCATGGCGATAAAGTGGTGGTGCTGGGTTTCCCGGCCAATGACTTTGGCGGTCAGGAGAAAGGCTCCAACGAGGAAATCGCCCAGTTCTGCCAGAAGAACTTTGGGGTAACCTTCCCGATGTTCCAGAAAGCCTCTGTGGTAGGCGCCGAGCAGCAGCCGCTCTACAAGTGGCTCACCAGCAAAGAAGCCAATGGCAGCAACACCAGCGCCCCTTCCTGGAACTTCTGCAAGTACCTCATCAGCGAAGAAGGCCAAATCATCAAATTCTATCCTTCCAAAGTTTCTCCTCTGAGCGAGGAGTTGCTGCGTGACATCAATAGCTAATAGTTTTAAGTGGATTTAGAGATAACGGCCCCAAAACGGCCAACAGCGGGCACGTGGGTATCGGCTTTCCGATTACGCACGCTGCCCCTTTCTTTGTCTTGTATTGGCATGGGCGGTTTCCTGGCTGCCGCCGACCATCTTTCCCGGTGGCCGGTATTGCTGCTGTGCGTCCTGACCACCCTGTTCCTGCAAATCCTGTCTAACCTGGCCAACGACTACGGAGACACCAAACACGGCGCCGATAGCCTACACCGCGAAGGGCCGAAACGGGCCGTGCAGGCCGGGCAGATCTCACCCGGGCAGATGCGAACCGCCATTATCGTATTCAGTCTTTTGTCCTTGGTTTCCGGTATAGGATTGCTGTGGGTAGCTTTGGGAACTTCTGGGCTTTACCTGTTCCTGTTTTTCCTGCTCTTGGGTATTAGCGCTATCTGGGCGGCCATTGGCTACACAAACGGCGGCAAGCCTTACGGCTATGCCGGATTGGGCGATATCTCGGTTTTCTTCTTCTTCGGTTGGGTAGGGGTGCTGGGGACTTATTTTCTGCAGACCGAGCACATTTTCTCAGAACTGCTGCTGCCAGCCTCTAGCCTGGGCTTCTTCTCGGCGGCCGTCCTGAACGTGAACAACATCCGCGATATTAAGTCAGATGAGTTGGCGGGCAAACGGTCGGTGCCGGTGCGGTTGGGTGCTTTGCGGGCCCGGCGTTACCACATGTTGTTGCTGCTAGCGGGCATCCTGTGCACGGTGGTGTTTGTCTGGGTGCGGGAGAACGCGACCTATTGGCCCTGGCTTTTCCTGGGTTCCCTGCCGCTGCTGATCTTCAACGGCCGCGAGGTGAAACGCCGCCAAACGCCCGCGCAACTGGACCCGCTCCTGAAACAGATGGCCCTTTCTACCCTTTGCTTTGTATTGCTGCTGGGTATCGGGCTGCTGCTGGATAGATAATTACAGCTGATTGCCAAAAGAAACGCCCCTGTTCTAAGGCCGATTTCACAAAATCGGCCTTAGAACAGGGGCGTTAAACTTTATGGTGGGCTCTGATTTACTCTGCTGAAGCAGCGGGCGGAGCTTGGGTTACCTGGCCTCCTTCCGTAGCTCTTGAGCCGGCTGGCTTTTTACGACGCTTTTTCTTACGCTTTATTGCTTCTCCTTCACCTCTGGGTGCCTGTGGTTGCCCTTCTGCCCGGGGCGGTCGGGGCGTGGTACCTTCAGCGGGAGCAGCACCGGCTGGTTTCTCGCCGCGGGGTTTGCCGTCTCTTCTCCGGTTGTTGTCGCGGCTTCCGCTGCCCTCGCGGCGTCTGCCTTCGGGACGACCGCCTTCTGGTTTGGCGCCTCTTCCTTCCGGTCTGCCTCCCCGGCCTCGGCCACCACCTCTTTTGCTGTTGCCTACCGGGTCAAAAGCCGGGCCTTCGCCCAGGCCCTCGGGTAAAGGCAGTTTAGGCAGCTCGCGCTCAATCAGCTTCTCTATCTTTACCAGGCGTTCCTGGTCCTGCTCGTTTACGAAGGTGATGGCGGTACCGGAAGTCTCGGCGCGGGCTGTCCGCCCGATGCGGTGCACATAATCCTCCGCGTCCTGGGGCACGTCAAAGTTCACCACGTGGCTGATGCCTTCCACGTCAATCCCGCGGGACATCACGTCAGTGGCCACCAACACCTGAAGCTGCTTGTTCCGGAAACGCTGGAGGGTGGCCTCACGCTCATCTTGGGTACGGTCAGAACTGATACCTTCGGCCTCGAAGCCCATTTTCTGCAAAGAGCGCACAATGTCGTTCACGGCGTTCTTACGGGAAGTGAACAGAATCATGGTCTGGATCTGCTCGTCTTTGAGGATGTGCTGCAGCACCCGTAGTTTCTGGTTATCATACACCAGGTAAATACGCTGGTCTATGTTGGCTGCCGGCTTGGAAATGGAAAGGCTGATCTCCTCGGGGGTCTGCAGAATCTGCTTCGCGAAATTCCGGATTTTAGGCGGCATGGTTGCCGAGAACATCAAGGTCTGGCGGTCTTTGGGTAGTTGGGAGATGATCTTCATAAGATCATCCATAAAGCCCATGTCCAGCATTTTATCGGCCTCGTCCAGGATCAGGTACTTCAGTTGGTCCAGTTTCACGTAGCCCATCTGCATGTGCGCGATCAGGCGCCCTGGCGTGGCCACTATGATGTCTGCGCCGCTGGTGAGGGCCTTCTTCTGCTGGTCCCAGTTCTGGGCGTTGTTGCCCCCGTAAATGGCAATGGAGGTGGCACCGGTGAAATAGCTCAAGCCCTCTACCTGGTCATCTATCTGCTTGGCCAGCTCGCGGGTGGGTACCAACACCAGGGTGCTGGTGAAATCATATTTGGCCTCGGTGATCTTGCTGAGCGTAGGCACCAGAAAGGCGGCCGTCTTACCAGTACCTGTCTGGGCGCAGGCGATCAGATCCTTTGATTCTAATATGTGCGGGATGGCCTGGGCCTGGATAGGAGTTGCCTGTTTATAACCCATGGACCGAATACCTTCCAGTAAGTCGGGCTGTAGGTTGAAATCATCAAATGTAACACTCATTGTTCTGTATCTTCTTGTAAGCCAGCGGTGCAATTATGCTGGCCCTTGTATTAAGGTCTGTAAAGATAGTCTTTTCTGCCAATTGGTTTGGAGTTGTTTATGAACAAAGAGCCTCAAAACGGAAGTAATTTATCATTTATATATACTTGTTGAATTGTATACAAATTGCACTATATAGAATTTGTAGATAAGATTTTTAAAGGAAGGTTGTTGTAAATATACAATATGAAAAACCCACTGTTTTGGCTGAAAACCCCGTGAATATAGGTTTTTTGGCTTGAAAAAGGGTATTTAATATGATATTTTAAAGAACCTATTTGTAACATTTTTTTAAAATGCAATTGCGTGAAACCGCAAGTTTAAGCCTCCGTTAAAGCGTGTATAGAAAGAAATTGAAAATAACTAAGTTAGCAAACCTTACATACACTATGAAACAAGCTTTACTTCCCTCCCTTTGCAAATCAGATTAAGTTTAGGTAGTAAATAGATTTATTACCAAGCAAGCTTAAAAATTTAATACCCGCCTAAACCGCAATTTAGGTTCACGGGACAACTACGTCTAATCTACATCCAATTTACCTTAAATACTCCTATCATGAAAAGAACTGTACTTTCATGGGCAAGCACCCTTATGCTTATACTTTTCGGTTTTATAAGTCAGGCGCAAGCCCAATGCTCCGGCTCCAATGAGTGCTTTGACTTTAAACTGGTGAGCGCCACCGCGGTAAATGCCACTACCACCCGCCTCACTTTCTCCGTTAAAACCAACTGCGACAAAGACCTGAGCAACGTGGCCTTTGAGCTGCCAGTGGGCATGAAAGCCGCTAACCCTAAGGGAACCAAATACAACTACACTGTTGAGAACCCTACCAACAATCCTTTCTACTCAGTGAAGTTTGAAGGCAAGGGCATTAGCGGGTACAAGAATGGGGTGGAGGATGTGTTCTCTTATGAGGTAAACACTGCGGCCTACAACCTGATGCCTTCTCTCCGCATCCAGGCCAAAGCCGGTCAGAACGTGGGTACCGTAACTTTCAACCCTAAGAATTGCGGCTCTTCCAACAACGGCGGCGGTAACAATAACGGTGGTAACAACGGCGGAAATACCGGCGGTAACAACGGTGGTAACAACGGCGGTGGAAACTGCAGTGATTCTCAGCCAAGACCAATCATGGGCGACCAGCATCCTTGCCCTGGTGATGTGATCACTTATTGCATTGAGAATGACCGTAATTATACTTCTTTTGAGTGGGATGTGCCAAGAGCGCACGCCGGTGAGCCGCCAGTAGGCTGGGTGATCTTATCTGGACAGGGTACTAAATGTGTGACTGTAAGAGTAGGTCAGAAAAGCGGTACCATGAAAGTGAAAGTGAATGACCCTGTTTGCGGTACCAAAGTAGCCACCCTGCCTGTTAAACCAGGTAAAAACTTTGAAGTAACCATTTCAGGCCCTGTTTCTATCTGTGTAAAACAACCACAAACCTATACAGCTTCTATCAAGAAAGCGCAAGGAAACGGCAACATCAAAAATAATGAGTTCATCTACAACTGGACTGTTCCTGCAGATTGGAAAATCCAAAGCGGACAAGGCACAGATAAAATTGTGGTAATCCCTGGATCTACTGACGGTGAAGTGAACCTGTATGTGAGTGACAACGCTAAAGTAAGCGGTAACGGCAACAACGGAAACGGAGTGGGGGGATACAAGAAAGGCTACTGCGGTACAGCTTCTGATGGAATCTACGTTGAAACGAAAGAGAATTGCGGTGTAACACCAACTTGCCTAACTATCAAAGTAGATATTACCGGTAAATCGCAGTTCTGCAAAGGAGATGTGCTTACTTTTGATGCAGTAGTTGATGGAGTCGCAAATGCAAAAACCAATGGCGGGGTAGGTACTTCTACCTGGAGTAAACAAAACAAGAAAAACTCTGAAGTTGAGTATGCCTATAACTGGACAGTGCCAACTGGCTGGGAAGTTGTGTCAGGTCAGGGTACTAGCCAGTTGGTTGTAAGAGCCGGAACAAGTGCAGGAAACGTAGCAGTGTCGGTAGCTGCCAAGAAGAAGAAAGACCCTTCATATTGCGGAAATGGATCAGATAACCACCCGGTAACTGTAAGCCCAGTATGCGGTTCTTGCCCTAAACCAGAGCTTGAGGTAGACGGTCCTTCAGAAGTATGCCATGCCACTGATGACAGATATACATTCAGAGTAAAGAATCCTAAGCTTGGGGTGAAATATCACTTCTACCTGCCAGAAGAATTTACAGTAGTGGAAAGCGGCAATGGATTTGTAACGATAGATGTTAACTCAGCTAACAATGATACTACCTTGTATGTGACAGTTGTCGCTATCAACGCAAACAACTGTGGTGCCGAGGCAGTTTGCCTGAAAGTTGATGTGAAAGACTGCGGAACAACTCCTCCATGTGTGATGCCTAAAGTTGCCCTGGTTGCTCCAGACACTATCTGTAACTTAGCCGATGAGCCAACCACCATTAGAGTAGCTGAAATGCAGGAAGGCGTTACCTACACCTTCACCGTACCAGAAGGGTTCATCGTGCTGGATGAAGGCGCAGGATACGTAACCGTGGTAGCAGTGTTTGAAGAAGCCCAATTAGGTCAGGCACAAACCATCTCGGTAACTGCCACCAACGAGTGCGGCACCCAGACAGCCAACGCTTCAATTGTAGTAGCAGACTGCGGACTTGGAAACCCCCTTCCTGTAACACTTACCAGATTTGAAGGATCTTCTCGCAGCGGCGCCGTAGTATTGGCCTGGAGCACAGCTTCTGAGAAAAACAACGACCGCTTTGAGATTGAGCGCAGCATCAACGGTAAAGACTTCAAGAAAGTGGGTGAAGTGAAAGGAAACGGAAACTCAACTGCCACCGTGGACTATTCTTACACAGATCGCAGTGCAGCCTCCGGAACCGTTTACTACCGCCTGAGACAAGTTGACTTTGACAATGCCTTTGAATACTCCAAAGTGATTGCAGTAAGCCACGCCGCCACTGCCAGCAGCAATGCCGCAGTAAGTGTATACCCTAACCCGGTAACAGATGGCAGAGTGAGCATCCGCTTCCAGGATCAAGTGAAAGGCAGTGCCACAGTTCGTCTGGTAGACATGAGCGGCAGAGTGCTTCACACCCAGGAGGTAGCCAGCGTAGAAGGCGAGATTGCCCTGAACCTGACCAACCTTAACCTGAAAGCCGGTATCTACCTGATCTCAGTAAATGCCAACGGCCAGAACACTACTCAGCGCGTGATGGTGAGATAAAAGAAAAGAGTGATAGGATGTTAAACAGGCAGCGACCAAAAGTCGCTGCCTGTTTCCGTTTTAGGGCTGTTTTTGCCAAACTACCGGTTTTGTAGAAAGGAAGCTGTTAAAGTGGGGCGAGGGTTGTAGTGGTGAGGGGAGTAACCAATGAATTCAAGATGAAGGATATCTCCGGTAATGGAATTAGAAGGGCAAATGCTGGATAACTCATTCTTAATAAAAACAGCCTGGGTGCTCTGTTGTCTCTATTATAATTGTATTGAAATCATTCTGGGGTAGGAGGTTGTAGGTCTGCATTTGGGTGTTGCATCTATTAGAAGCGTCATATATTGAATATTTAAGATTTAGGGGATTTTAGCCCAAAATCTTCTATAAATACATTTAAGGCAGGGTGTGTAATGTACTTTGTAAAGAAAATATTTGTGCTATAGACTGAAAGTGCAATTTTGGTGCAACCACAGTTTTTAGGTGTCGTTAAAGAATATAGATTGTATTTAACCAAAATAGACTGAGTTTCAAACCTATAACGATTGAGGCGATGGCAAAAACTGTACTTTCCCCCTGATAACTTCTGATTAAGCCCAGTGCTATAGACAATTTATAGTTGATCTGGCTTTGCCCTTTTTTCCTTCCCCTCCTCCCTGGCCGAGGATATTGAATACGTGTGTCTTAATCACATCCTTTTTACTATCCAATTATTCTCCTATCATGAAAAGAACTTTACTTTCATGGGCTGGTACCTTATTGTTTTTACTTTTTGGTCTAATTACCCAGGTGCAGGCCCAGTGCTCCGGATCCAAATCTGACGAATGCTTTGATTTCAATTTCAAAGGTGTTACCAAAAACACCAATGGAACGGTTACACTTTCCTTCGGGGTGAGAGTGAACTGCAACCGTGACCTTAGCCATGCCTCCTTTGAATTGCCCAGCGGTGCGAAGGCCATTTCTGCTACCGGTCCTTCCAATGGGTATGAGAACGGCACTAAAAATCCTTTCTATTCCATTAAATTCAACACCGGTTCTGGTTACAAAAACGGCAGAACCGCTGATTTTTCTTACACCATCTCCGGGGCGGATTTCAGCCGTATGACTTCACTAAGAGCCGAGGCCAAAGCTTCTACCACTGTAGGGATGGTTTCCTTTGATCTGAAAGGTTGTACAACCAACAGCGGAGGAAACGATGATGGTGGCAATGGTAACGGTGGTGGAAACGGCAATGGAAACGGCAATGGAAACGGCGGCAACAATGGCGGTGGTAACGGTAATGGCGGTGGAAACAACGGTGGCGGCAATGGTGGCGGTAATAATGGAGGAGGTAACGGCGGCGGTAATGGTGGCAACAACTGTAATGAGTCGCAGCCGAGACCAATAGAAGGCCCTGCCAGTCCTTGCCCAGGTGAAACCGTAGAGTACTCCATTGCAAATGAATATACTTCCTATGCCTGGGATGTGCCCAGAGCGCAAGATAACACGCCTGTCAAGGGCTGGGAAATTGTAAGCGGCCAGGGTACCAACAAGGTGAAAGTGAAAGTGGGGATGAAAAACGGTACCATGAAGGTGACCGTGAACCATGCGGCCTGCGGCACCAAAGTGGCAACCCTGCCTGTGAAACCTGGCAAAGCAGTAGCAGTGTCCATTCAAGGTGATGCTAATTTCTGCCCCGGAGACGTGCTGGTTTACAAGGCATCTGCCGGTAAGGTGAACGGAAATGGCAATGGTAACGGAAATGGAAACAACAAATCATATGACTTCTCCTGGTCTGTGCCAACCGGATGGACCATTGTGTCAGGTCAGAACACCAACACCCTGATTGTGAAAGCGGGGGCAGCGGCCGGCGATGTATCTGTGTCCATTGCCAGTAACCCTAAAAAGAACAAAGCAATCTGTGAGGCCGGTGATGCAACGGTGGCCGTTAAACTCAAGGCAAATTGTGGCTCCTGCGCCAAACCAGACCTTACCGTGACTTCTCCTTCTGTGGTGTGCTCTTCCGGTGAAAAAATCTATAAGATTGCGGTAGAAGACAGAGATCCGCTAGGCAAGGTGAAATACCAGTTCTTCCTGCCAGAAGAATTCCAGATTGTGTCTCAGGGTTACGGCTACGTGAACATCATGGTGAACAACGCCAAGCCAGATTCAACCCTCTTTGTGACCGTGGTAGCCGTGAATGGAAATAACTGTGGCGCCGAGGCGGTCTGCAAGCCAGTGAACGTAGAAGATTGCGGCTCAACCGGTGGGTGCACCAAACCATCCGTGGCCCTGGTAGCCCCAGATTCTGTCTGCAACCTAGCCGATGAGCCAACTACCATCAGGGTAGCGCAGATGCAGAGCGGGGTAACCTACACTTTTGATGTACCGGAAGGCTTCATTGTTCTGGAAGAAGGACCCGGGTACGTGACCGTGGTGGCCGTGTTTGAAGAATCGCAGTTAGGTCAGCCGTACACCTTTAGGGTAACCGCTACCAATGAGTGCGCCAGCAGTGTGGCAGAAGAGTCTGTTGTGGTGAAAGATTGCGGTAACGGTAACCCGCTGCCAGTAACGCTCACCAGATTTGAGGGTGCCTCTCGCAACGGGGCGGTGGAACTGGCCTGGAGCACAGCCTCTGAGATCAACAACGACCGCTTTGAGATTGAGCGCAGCGCCAACGGCAAGGACTTCAGGAAAGTGGGCGAAGTGAAAGGCAACGGTAACTCCTCCGCGCTGGTTGACTACGCATACACAGACCGAGGGGCAGCCTCCGGAACCGTGTACTACCGCCTGAGACAAGTTGACTTTGACGGTGCCTTTGAGTTCTCCAAAGTCATTGCAGTGAGCCACAATGCCGGAGCGGCCAGTCAGGCAGCGGTGAGCGTGTTCCCTAACCCGGTAACAGACGGTAGAGTAGGTATCCGGTTCCAGGAAGTGGTGAATGGCGGCGCCACCATCAGGTTAGCCGATCTGAGCGGACGGGTGCTGCACAGCCAGCAACTGAGCAACGTAGCCTCAGACATAGACTTGAACTTAACCGGATTGAACCTGAGGTCTGGTATCTACACCCTCTCCATCACCGCCAATGGAAGAAGCACCACCCAGCGGATAGTGATCCGGTAAAAATAGAATTGGATTGATAGGATGCTAAGTAGGCAGCGATCTTTGGTCGCTGCCTACTTTTTTTATGGACCTGCCAGGGCAGGGTGGTTGCGTTTGTTCTTTTTTGCCCATTTTTGGAAAAACAGCATTAAAACGCATGGATTCAGACAAAGGGCTTTTTCAAAATCTGGTGGTAGTGGAGTTTGCGAGTGTGTTGGCCGGGCCCAGCGTAGGTCAGTTCTTCGCGGAGATGGGCGCCGAGGTGATAAAGATTGAAAGCCCCAAAACCCAGGGAGACGTGACCCGTCGCTGGAAACTGCCTTCAGAAAGTCCTTCCAATTCCGTGTCGGCGTACTTTGCCTCCGCTAACTGGGGGAAGAAATCCGTGGTGCTGGACTTGTCCAGTGAAGAAGGGAAAGAATTGGTCTATAAGATTATCACCGGGGCAGATGTGGCGCTGGTCAGTTTCAAACCCGGCGATGCCGAAAAGCTGCAGATGGATTATGCCACGCTGTCACAACACAACCCCAGGCTGCTGTATGGCCATATCACCGGGTATGGGAGCGAGGTGCCCCGGGCGGGATATGACGCCGTATTGCAGGCCGAGGCAGGTTTTATGTTCCTTAACGGGGAACCAGATGGTCCGCCCGTGAAAATGCCCGTGGCTTTGATTGACCTTCTGGCTGCCCATCAGCTTAAGGAAGGACTCTTAGCCGGGCTTTACCGAAGAGAGAAAACCGGGTTGGGGCAGTACATAGAGGTTTCACTTCTCAAGGCAGCCATCTCCTCCCTGGCCAACCAGGCCACCAATTTCCTGGTAGGAGGGATAGATCCGCAGAGAATGGGCTCAGAGCATCCTAATATCGTGCCCTACGGCACTGTTTATCGCACCGAAGACGGTAAAGAGGTGGTTTTGGCCGTTGGCGATGACCGGCAGTTCCAGGCACTCTGCCGGGTTCTGGGCGAGCCGGAGCTGGCCCAGAATGACCAATATCAGACCAACTGGCAGCGGGTCCTTCACCGGGATTCTCTCAACCATAAGCTTCGGGAGTTGGTCTCCAGGGTTCCGCAGAAAGAACTTCTGGAGGCTTTGGTAGCACAGCATGTTCCGGCCGGGGCGGTGCATTCCGTATCAGAGGCTCTGACTCAGCCATTGGTGCAGTCTCAGTTGCTGACAAACGGAGAAGGGAAGCCCCAAGGGGTGCGGCAGATTGCTTTTACAGGGCCAGCATCTACGCATTTTGCTATTTCTGAGCCGCCCCGCCTTGGGCAGCATACCTGGCAGGTGCTACAGGAAAAAACGGGTGTTTCTGGCTCAGAAATGCAGGAACTAGCCCAAAAGAAACTTATCTTCCCGGCTGAATCAGGAAATTTATAACCTAAAGTCCTTGCGGAAAGTACTATTAAAGATGCATTGCCTTTGCGGGCACAGCAATATGTCTTACGAAACGGTGTACCATGGAAGATAGAATTGAGACCATTTTTGAGGGATTGCGGCAGAAGTCAACAACCAAGCAAGCTATTTTCAGAAATACCCGCACCATTTTTGAGCAACTAAGAGCCTGTTCTATTGAGTTGGTGGATAATCTTAGGAAAAGAATAAACGAGGTAGATTCCAACGTGGTCATTGAATACCGCAGCATCAATGACTTTGAGTTCCATATTAAATTTTCCGGCGACCTGCTCATGTTTGTGATGCACTCCAACGTGATCACCCTTCCCGAGGACCATGAACTCATGAAGAGCCGCTATGTGGATGAAGACTTCCGCCGCCGATTCTTCGGGCACATCATGGCCTACAACTTCATGGCAGATTCCATCAAATACAACCGCCTGAACGATCCCGGCTATCTGCTGGGTCGGGTGCTCATCAACATAGAAAATCACTTCTACCTGGAAGGCGTGAAGCAGCTTGACCTCACCTACAATGACATGGCCAGAAACGTGATTACCGAGGAAACGCTTCGGCTCTTCATTGAAAGCGCCATGGTGGCCTCCGTGAACAATGACCTTATCGCCCCGGATGTAGAGGAAATCAGGAAAATAACTGTGAAGCAGAAACTGGAGGAACAGCAGGTGAGTACCCCGCAGAAAGTAGGTTTCTCCTTTAGTTACCAACGTAAACCCAACGTGTATTAGTAGCACGTATCAGGTTGCAGGACGAACGATAATAAAGCAGCCCGGCCCGGAAGGAATATAATCCTTCCGGGCCGGGCTGCTTTTGGCCCTATCAATTAAAGAAGGATGTTTGTCTCTTGCCAAGGCAAGTTAAGTTTCCCTGTTTAAAGGCCGATTTTAGAAAATTAGCCTGGAAATGGAAATGCCCAGAAAAGCCGAAGGTCTCAGTTTTAGGCTCATTTTTTAGGAAACGAGCCTGAAATTGAGACCTTCATCGTGATACTTGATACGTGCTTCCTGATACTTATATCAAACAATCTCCGCCAGTTCCAGCCAGCGCTCGGTTTTGGTTTCTACCGCAGTGTTGATGTCTTTGATGCGTTGGGCCAGTTCTGCCAGGCGCTTATGATCGGCAGCGCCGGAATTCATTTCTTCCGCTAAAGTGTCCTTTTCGGCTTCCAGGTTTTCAATCTCCTTTTCCAGGCGCTCATATTCCTGCTTTTCCTTAAAAGAAGCTTTCCGTTTAGGCGTGGCATCTGCTACGGGGGCAGCGGCTGGAGCTGGGGTTGAGGCTGGGGCAGTGGTTTCTTTTACAATTGGTTTCACCTCGTCCAGCTTCATGTTCTCGTGCTCCTTGGCCCACTCGCGGTAGTCTGTGTAGTTGCCGGGGAAGTCGCGGAGCTGGCCGTTTTCCTCAAACACAAACAAGTGCTCCACCAGGCGGTC
This sequence comes from Rufibacter roseolus, assembly GCF_017916365.1. Classification (GTDB taxonomy): domain Bacteria; phylum Bacteroidota; class Bacteroidia; order Cytophagales; family Hymenobacteraceae; genus Nibribacter; species Nibribacter roseolus. The sequence goes on along the minus strand of NZ_JAFMSU010000002.1, from coordinate 1,686,712 downwards.
CATGAAATAACGGTCGTGAGACACGATGAGCAGGGAACCCCCGAAGTTCAAGAGGAAGTCCTCCAGGATGTTCAGCGTCTGGATGTCCAGGTCGTTGGTGGGCTCATCCAGGATGAGGAAGTTGGGGTTCTTGATGAGCACGCGCAGTAACTGCAGGCGCCGCTTCTCGCCGCCACTCAGTTTGCTCACAAACGTGTACTGCTGGGCCGGCGGAAACTGGAAGTGCTGCAGGAACTGGCTGGCGGTGATCACCTCGCCGTTGCCGGTTTCCACTACCTCGGCTACTTCCTTCACCACGTCAATTACGCGCTGGTTCTCGTTGAAAGTAAGCTCAGACTGGGTGTAGTAACCGAATACGGTGGTCTGGCCGGCAATGATCTCGCCGCTGTCTGGTGCCAGACGGCCAGTGAGCATGTTCAGGAAGGTGGTTTTGCCGGCGCCGTTCGGGCCCACAATGCCCACGCGGTCTTTCTTCCGGAAGATGTAGCTGAAATCATTCAGCACTACTTTGTCCCCGAAGCTTTTGCTCAGGTGGTCAATCTCCAGGATCTGGTTTCCCTGGCGGGTGCTTTTCACTGACAGTTCTAGGGAAGTGCGGGAGTCTTTCTGTGAGGTCTTGTCTTTGAGGTCATAGAATGCATCTACCCTTGACTTGGACTTGGTGCCCCGGGCGCGCGGCTGCTTGCGCATCCACTCCAGTTCCTTCTTCAGGAGTTGCTTGGCCTTACCCATCTCAGCGGCGTTGGCTTCTTCCTGCTCGGCCTTTTTCTCTACGTAATAGCTGTAGTTGCCTTTGTAAGTATATACTTGGCCACGGTCCAGCTCCGCAATCTCGTTGGCTACCTGGTCCAGGAAGTAACGGTCGTGGGTCACCATCAATAAGGTGGTCTGTTCTGTAGTCAGGAGGTTCTCAAACCACTCAATGGTTTCCAGATCCAGGTGGTTGGTAGGCTCATCCAGGATGAGCAGGTCTGGTTCCTCAATCAGGACCCGGGCCATAGCCACGCGCTTCTTCTGTCCGCCGGAAAGGTGCTCCACTTGTACGTCCAGGTTCTGGATGCCCAGTTTACCCAGGATCTGCTTGGTGCGCACCTCGTATTCCCAGGCATGCAGGGTTTCCATGCGCTCCATCACCTGCTGCATGCGTTTGTCAGAGGTATTAGGGTCTTCCAGGCAAGCCTCGTAGTCTCTGATGGCATCCAGTACCTCGGTCTGGCCCGAGAAAATGGCATCCTGCACGGTGGCGCCTGCCGGGAACTCAGGCTGTTGCCAGAGATAGCCCACTTTGATGCCCTTGCGCACGCTTACGCTACCGCCGTCTGGCGGAATGGTGCCCGCCAGAATCTGGAGAAGGGTGGTTTTGCCGGCCCCATTGGCGCCGATCAATGCAATGCGCTGCCCGCGGTTAAGGCCAAAAGTAAGGTTCTGGAAAAGCCAGCGGTCGCCGAAGCTTTTAGAGATAGAGTCTGCTGAAAGGTAATTCATGGCGCAAAGGTACGCAAACAGAAAAGCGTAAACCAGAGACAGTTCAGGGAAAAATGGAGGGCACAAAAAAGGCCGGGAAAATCCCGGCCCTTTCTGCTTTGTCTTTAACTCAATTAACTCAATCTAATCACTACCCTTAGTGGGTGTGGCCGTGGTGCATTCTAGCGTTGGTAACGGCCCCGTGGGCTGGCACTACACGAGTCATCATGGCTTGCAATAAAATCACGATACCTACAATCAGGTGTGGCAGGTATACATACTCGTCAAAATTGAAGATCCAGGGAGACGCGGCTAAGAAAATACCAATCAGGTAATCCATGTTCAAGTGCATGTTAGCAGACAAGGCTCTGAACACGCCTACTTCCCAGTTAGTCATGAGGTTCTGTAAAATAATCACGGCACCCACAATCACAGGCACCCAAGTCTCTGCTCCGCCACGGTCAAAATCAAGGACAAATGGAGCAGCAATTAATAGTAGACCCACCAGATAATCCATGATCCCGTGGGCACGGGTTGACATTACTTTCATTTTTATTCCTCCTTTTTTAGTTTCAACTTGTATGGTCTTTTACGCCCATTGATTTAGGGTTGTTGCAGTAAAATGCATTTTAGATTTGCATTTTATAAATATGAGTGTTTTTACGGATGGTCTGTTTTTACCCCATCCCGCGTAATTTCCTACAGATGATAAAAGCTGAAAACTGGGCGCGCCCCTTAGGTGTTTTTGATAGCGGAATAGGCGGCTTAACCGTTGCTAAAGCGATTAAAGCGCATTTACCCGAGGAACAACTGGTCTACTTTGGGGATACCGCCCACCTGCCTTACGGCGATAAATCAACGGCCGCCATACAGGCGTACTCTGTCAAAATCTGCGACCTGCTTATAAGGCAGAATTGTAAAATAATTCTCATTGCGTGCAATTCTGCATCAGCGGCGGCCTATGAACTGGTGCGGGAATACGTTGGCAGTAAGGCCCATGTCCTGAATGTGATTGACCCTGTGGTGCAGTATGTGGGAGAAAGGTTCGCGGGGAAAACCGTGGGCCTCATAGGCACCAAACAGACCGTGAACTCCAACGTCTATAAAAAGAAGATTGATGACCTCAACGCCGGGGTGCAACTAAAGTCTGTGGCCACGCCACTGCTGGCGCCCATGATTGAGGAAGGCTTCTTCAACAACACCATCTCAGAGAGCGTGATCCAGACGTATCTGTCAGACCCGGCGCTGGCGAACATTGAAGCTTTGATTCTGGGCTGTACGCACTATCCGCTTATTAAAGAACAGATCACTGATTTTTACCAGGGCCGGGTAGAGGTGCTGGATGCCTCAGAACTGGTGGCCAGGCACCTGGGCAAAGTGCTGGCAGAAACCGGTATCGCCTCTGAGCGGTTGCCTGGCGAGCCGCACTTCTATGTATCAGATTACACGGTTTCCTTTGAGGCCTCTACCCAGATCTTTTTTCAGCAGAAAGTACATTTGGAACATTATCCGCTGTGGGAGTAAGAAAACCGTTGAATCTGCGACTAATCCTTTGGTTTGCGTTTAAAGCTTACTTTTACAAAAACCAGCCCTAAACGGCTGCGTATCCTTAACCATGAAAAAGCGCTATTTCCTCATTGGTGATTTCTCACGCAACGTACTGTTGGTGAGTGCCGCCGCCTGCCTGGGGCTATCTTCCTGCTCAGATAACCGCTCGGCCCAGAACGAAGCCTCCACGGAGTGGAATGCCGGTGAGGCTGCCCCGCAGTACAGCCAGGGCGTGATCACCGAGATGACGGAGATCAGCCCGGACAACTGGCGCATCACCGACGAGCGTCCCGCCGGCCCCGGCCAGGTGATGGCTATTCTCAAGCATAACAACGGGCAGGTAGATACCTTAAAGGGTCTGGAACTGGAGCGCCAGATGCAGCAATACACCCAGGCCAATCCGGTGAACGGTTCTGGCTTCGGGTTGATGAACGTGTTGATGTGGAGCAGCATCGGGTACATGGCTGGCCGCATGATGAATCCTAACCCGGCGTATTACTCTAACCCGTCCACCATGCGCCGTAACGATGCCTGGCGCCAGCAAACCTACGCCGAACGGAGCAGGGGAGCCCAGGCTTTCAGGGGAACCACCGGTGCGTATAGCCGTCCGTCTACCTCCTCCGGTACGGTGCGGTCCACCCGCCCCAGCAGCAGCCGGTCCGGTACCTTCGGAAGAAGCTCAGGAGGCTTCGGCGGAAGATCGGGCTTCGGTGGTTAATCAGCTGGCGCTGGTCTTTTCTCTTTCTTGATTTTAGTTTCGTTTCAGGGCTGTTTTTCGCAAAACGGCCTTGAAGCGCCTTGTTATAATTAACTTTTTGTATCCTTTATCCACTTAAGATATTTCCTGCTATGCCAGATACCGTGCTCCCTGTAAAACTGATGCCGCACCACGGCGATGTGACTAGAATGGTCCGCCAGATGGGGTGGGAGTGGGTAGTGGAGGAAGAATGCCAGACCTATCTGTCCGGTGAGGCGGTGGTCCTGACCCAGGCCGCCGCCGATGAGCTTCTGGAGGCCGCCTCCTCGGTTTACCAGATGATGGTGGAAGCCGTTCCTGAAGAGGTGCCCGATGATTTCCTGCGCAAGATCGGGATTCCGGAGAAACTTTGGCGGGCCGTGCGGCACTCTTGGAACGATGAACGCCACTGGCACATCTACGGCCGCTTTGACTTCGCGCAGACCCCGGAGGGTGTGAAGCTGCTGGAGTTCAACGCCGATACCGCCACCGCCATCCCCGAGACGGCAGTCGTGCAATGGGCCAGCCTGGCCGCTGCCGGCAAAAACGAAAGCCAGCAGGCCAACGGGCTGTATGAAGGTCTGGTAGAGCAGTTCCGCACCTGGCAGGGCCTGAACCCCGAGTTAGAGCCCGCCCTGCTGTTTATTTACATGCCTGATAGCAAAGAAGACTACACCAACTGCGAGGTGCTGGCGCAATCCGCCCACGAGGCCGGTTTTGATACCCACATCTGCGCTGCCCATGAGATGCAAGTCTCCACGCTAGGCGCCGAGCGCGGCATCTGGGCCCAGGTGGGCGCCGAGCAATGGCGTAAGTTCCCGTTCCTGTTCAAACTGGTGCCCTGGGAATTGTTCCTGGAGCTGGAGCCAGGCCTCTGCTCAGATCTCATTGACCTGCAATATTCCCGCAGCGTGATGATCGCCAATCCGGCATACTCGCTCATTTTCCAAAGCAAAGGCATGCTGGCCTGGCTTTGGCAGCAGTTCCCGTATCATCCGCTGTTACTGAGAACCGAGTTTACGTCCTTCTCCGGCAAAGCCGTGGAGAAACCTTTCTTCGGCCGCGAGGGCCAGAACATCCAGGTCCACGAGAACACCGATGTTTCCTCTACCACGGGTGACTATGGCTACCAACCGCACGTTTACCAGGCCTGGGCCGAACTGCCCCAGGATACCCAGGGTTATCGTTACCAGGCCGGAGTTTTCTGGGCCGGTGAAGGCAGCGCCATCGGTTTCCGCCGCGAGCGCGGTATCATTACCAACCTCTCTCAGTTCGTGGCCCACGTGGTGGAGTAAATCAAGGGTTCTTAGGACAACTTATTTCAAAAAGGAAGCATGACCGTGAGGCATTTATCTGGACTGCTACTAGTACTGGTTTTAAGCGGGTGCGGGCATGCCGCTCAGGAGCCAAAAGAACAAACACCAGAACCACCTGTAGCATTGGTGAGTGCGGCTGCCCCGGCAAGACCAGATTCTGTGGCTGCAACTCCTGGAAAGAAAAAGGCTCTTCCCTCTCAGTGGGAGAAACAATTGGCCGGTTTGCAGTTAGACACCCTGTACCAATTGGCAGATTTTACCTCGCCCTCTTTCCTGGAAGGTGATTTTAACGGAGACAATCAGGGAGACATCGCCTTTCTGGTAAGTAATAAAAGAACCGCTGAAAAGGGGATTCTCATTCTTCATGGCCAGAAACCAAAGGAGTACTTTGTTTTTGGGGCTGGCCGGGAAGTGAACGAAATGACCGATCTTAATTGGATTGAGGTTTTCAAGAAAATACCCAAAGGCGAAAGCGTCGCCCAAACCCTGGTAGATGGAGAAACCGGTGACATCATTGGGCCGGACTCTTTACATGCGGTTACTTTAAAAGGCGAAGGAATTTTCACCCACCTCCTGGAGGAATGCGGAGGCGGCATTATCTATTGGAAGAAGAACAAATATGCCTGGCTGCACCAAGAATAAAGCTACTGACCGGAAAAGGATATGAACCAGCTCCCGCTCATTCTCCTGGCCAGCGCCCGCAAGGAAAGCGACACGAGATTGTTCCTGGAGAAAGTCTTTCAGGATACGCCGCACCAGTTAGTGGACCTGCTGGATTACACCGTGGGTTACTACCGCTATGAGCATGACTATCCGGCCGAGGACGAGTTCAATCACCTCATCAACCTGATGTTGCCGCACCAGGTGATTGTGCTGGCCACCCCGGTGTATTGGTACGCCATGAGCGCGCAGCTGAAGACCTTCTTTGACCGCCTCACTGATCTGGTCACCGTGCAGAAACCTTTAGGGCGCAAACTAAAAGGCAAGACCATTTTCCTGATGGCGGTAGGCGCTGATGATGCCCTCCCTGATGGTTTTGAGGTGCCGTTCAAACTCACCGCCAAGTACCTGGATATGAAGTACGGCGGCAGTCTCTATGCCTCTACCGAGGAGGTGGAAACGGACATCAACCACCTGGGGGACCAACGCGAGTTCCTGCGCGATATTGAGGAAGCCCAGAAGGAGACTAGCTGAATTTCTTCCCCTCCGTGATGCGTTCCACGGTTTTCTGGATGCGGGAGTCGCGGGTCTCAGTGCGTTTGGCTTCGTTTACCCAGCGCACGTATTCCTTGCGGTGCGTATAGGCCAATCCTTCAAATTTTTCAAGTTGCTGAGCCTCAGTTAAAGCCTGTTTCAGGTCCTCGGGGATTTCAACCACGCTGCGCTCTGTTGATTTGGCGGCGGTGCCGGCTTTCAGTTGAGTGGCGGCCCGCACATAATCAACCAGTTGGTCTTCGTTTACCTGTGTGTCAGCGGTAAACCTGATGGTGCGCATGGCCTTGGCATCCTCGCTGCTGGAGAACAACCCGTGCGGATCTGGCAGTAAAGCCCCCTGGAAGAACGAAAGGTTCACATGCTGTTTATGCGCGCTCACGGCACACACCATTCCCGGACCGGCTTTCTCGTACACCGGCGTATTCCATTTCCAGGTTGGAACCAAGGCCGGATCTGCGGTGGCAATGGCATTCCTTATTTTTTCAAAGATGGGTTGGGCAAACGCCGGAACCGTGGCGAAGAAGGTTTCTATTTTCTGCTCAATCTGTTCCGGGGTCATTTTAGAGGTAGCCATGTAGTAGCGGGTGAAGGATGTTTGTTTTTGAAAGTATTAACCTGATTTGTGTTAAGGTTGATTTCTGAAAAACAGGGCAAAAATGCCTTACCAGCGGGCTGCCTTGAAGCCGGCCACGGTAAACAGGTCGGCGGGTAAGGTTTTGGGGAATTTCATGTTGTAGTAGACCTCGTGCATGGTGGTTTTGCCGTTGAGCGAGAAGGTGAGGTCGGTGGCTACCCAGTTTCCTTTCACATTTTGATAGCCTTTCAGGTCCACCACGTTGCGGCGGTCGCCGGTTTGCCGCACGGTCTGTAGTACCCAGAGTTTTTCCTGGTCAATGATAAAATGGCTGGCTTTCTCGTCCAGGGAGCCAACGCCCACCACGTACACTTTGCGGCCCTGCCAGGTAGTGGAAAAAGCCTTGGAAAGATCTATACCGGCCTCCTGTAATTGCGCCGCGCTGCGTTCCACCGGCTGGTGGTACACATCAAAGCCCAGCACCAGCACCTCGTGCACGCGGCGGGCGCGGGTCTGCAGGGCATTGTCCTTGAATACGAACTGGCTGTCCTGCGCGTAGATGGCGCCGTTGCCTTTCTCAAAATCCTCGAACTTGATCACCAGTCTGCCCGGTAACGCCAGAGCCTCGTGCCAAACCTGAACCGTAGAATCCTGGGCACTTCTATAGATAATGGCTTTCTGGTCAAAGGTGAAATAGGGGTTGAACTTGCCCTGGTACTTGCTATGCATCTTGCTAAGAACCTCCTGGCCGGTGAGCGCCGGCGCGCTGGGCGCGAAGAGGCCGGCAAAAGAGAGAAGGAAAGGCAGAAGCAAGTGCAGCAGCATAGTTCGTGGGCTTTAGTGGAACCCGAAAATAGAAAGATTATTCGGTTTCCGGAAAAGCGGTTCAGGGCCGGTTTCCGGGAAAATGTATCAAAGGCGGCGTGGGCTTCGTTCGTAGACCATGGATAATTTAGAAACCCTGCTCCAGCAGCATTTCGCCAACCTGGAACCAGACCTGCGGGCAGAACTCCTGCAAGAAGCCACCGTGAAAGATCTGCCGGAAGGGGAGATGGTCATCAGGACGGGGCAGTACCTGAAATCATCGGTTTTGCTTTTGGAGGGGCTGCTCAAGGTTTCCCGCCAGGACCAGGAAGACCACGAGTTCCTGATGTATTTCCTGGAGCCGGGCCAGGCCTGCGCGCTTTCCATGCTGTGCGCCGCCAGGCAGGAGCAAAGCGAGATCTCAGCCCAGGCGGTCTCCGCGGCCAGGGTGCTGCTGGTGCCCATGCACGTGGCCGAGCGCTGGCTCACCAAGTACCCCAGCTGGCATACGTTTGTGATAGGCACTTACCGCGAGCGCTTTGAGGAACTGCTCCAAACCTTGGATGCCGTGGCTTTCAGAAGCCTGGACGAGCGGCTGCTGTTCTACCTGAGAAAAAACCAGCAGGTGAAAGGAAACCAGCTCAGGATCTCGCACCAGCAAATTGCCGGGGAACTGAACAGCTCCCGGGAGGTCATTTCGCGGCTGCTCAAGAAACTGGAGCAGCGGGGCGTGCTCACCCTGCACCGCAATTTCATAGAGCTGCACCAGGTAGGTTAGCCAGCTCCATTTCCCCTACATGAAAGAACCTGCTAATTCTTTAATCTTTCATATTCCGGCCGGCGTTTAGGGGATATTTTCCAAAAGTCGGACTTAAAACAGTTCTGTGACTTTTGTCACTGTGATGGCTCAAAGTATCTTCTACCTTTGCTCCCGAAAATATAGAGGCATGGAAATACTTGGGTACATTTCGGCGGTGTTGATTGGGCTCTCCCTGGGGCTAACAGGAAGCGGGGGTTCTATCTTAACGGTGCCTATTCTGGTGTACTTCATCGGGCTGAACCCTGTCATGGCCACTTCTTACTCCTTGTTTGTGGTGGGCGCTACCAGCAGCGTAGGCGGCATCAGGTTTTATCGGCAGGGGCTGGTGCACCTGAGATCACTGCTCACCTTTGGCTTACCCTCGCTTCTGACCATCTACCTGACGCGTCTGTTTTTGGTGCCCGCGCTGCCAGACCAACTGTTGCAGGTAGGTAACCACGTAGTGACCAAAGGCGTGTTTGTGATGGTGCTATTTGCGCTGCTCATGGTACTGGCTGCGTACCGCATGATCCGGCATAAAGAAAACATCTGCAAGGATTCAAATGGGGAAGAACGCGGTCAATACCCCAAGATTTTGACGCAGGCTGTGCTAGTGGGGCTGGTCTCGGGATTGGTGGGCGCAGGCGGCGGCTTCCTGATCATTCCGGCGCTGGTGCTGTTGTTGCGTCTGGATATGAAAACTGCCGTGGGCACCTCGCTGGTGCTCATCGCGGGGAACTCGCTCGTGGGCTTTCTGGGCGATACGTTCCACTACGCCATTGACTGGGTTTTCCTGCTCACGTTTTCGGCTTTGTCGGTGGTGGGCATCTACCTGGGCTCCGCCTTCGCGCATAAAGTCAACAGCCGGTCCCTGAAGAAAGGCTTCGGGTGGTTTGTGCTGGCCATGGGAGTATTAATATTGGGCAAAGAGATTTTCCTTTGATAGCCGTTGGTGACTAAAGTCACTGACCCGGGTCTGTTTTGGACCTAATTTTGTGAAAAGAAGTAAAAACAAGTTCATCTTGATATGAAAGTAGAACAGATTTATACAGGTTGCCTGGCGCAGGGAGCCTATTATATTGAAAGCAACGGCGAGGCCGCCATTATTGACCCGCTGCGCGAGATTAAACCTTACCTGCTCAAAGCCGAGAAGGACGGAGCCCGGATCAGGTACGTACTGGAAACCCATTTTCACGCCGATTTCGTCTCGGGGCACGTGGACCTGGCGCAGGCTGCCGGTGCCCAGATCGTGTACGGCGCCGCCGCCCAGCCTTCCTTTGCCGCCTACCTGGCCCAGGACGGCGAGGAACTGACCGTAGGCAAGGTCACTATCAAAGTACTGCACACGCCCGGCCATACGCTGGAGTCTGTTACTTACCTGCTCCGCGATGAAGCCGGAAAAGACTACGCCCTGTTCACCGGCGATACCCTGTTCATTGGCGATGTGGGCCGCCCGGACCTGGCCGCCAAATCTGATTTGAGCCAGGAGGAACTGGCCGGTATCCTGTTCCATTCCCTCCGCACTAAGATTATGCCTTTGGCGGATGACATTCTGGTGTACCCTGCGCACGGTGCCGGATCGGCGTGTGGCAAGAACATGAGCAAAGAGACCTTTGATACCCTGGGCAACCAGAAAAGAACAAACTACGCCCTGCGGCCGGATATGACCGAAGCGGAATTCATTAAAGAAGTCACCGATGGCCTGCTGGCGCCGCCCAGCTATTTCCCGTTGAACGTGCAGCTGAACAAGCAGGGCTACGCCAACATTGAGACCGTCCTTAACCAAGGCCTGCAGGCACTTTCTCCGGAAGCGTTTGAAGCCGTAGTGAACGAGACCGGCGCCCTGGTGCTGGATACCCGCAAAGCCGCTGATTTTTCTCTTGGGCACATCCCTAACGCCATCAACATCGGGTTGGACGGCAGTTTCGCGCCCTGGGTTGGCGAGCTCATCCCCGATATCCAGCAACCTATTGTGTTTCTCTCAGATGTCGGCCGTGAGGAAGAAGTGGTGACTCGCCTGGCCCGCGTAGGTTTTGACAACACGTTGGGTTACCTTCAGGGAGGGATGTCAGCCTGGCAAGCCTCCGGAAAAGAAACGGAGACTCTACAATCTATCTCCGCAAGAGAATTTGCCCAATGCCTGAAAGCCGGTGAAGCTGTGGTCATTGACGTGCGCAAACCCAGCGAGTACAGCGCCGAGCACGTGGAGGACGCCCGCAATATTCCGTTAAGCTCCCTAAACGAGCATTTGTCTCAAATCCCCAAAGAGGAAACCGTATACGTGCACTGCGCAGGAGGTTACCGCTCCATGGTAGCCGCTTCCATTCTCAAAGCCCGCGGCTTCCACAACCTGGTAGACGTAGCCGGCGGTTTCAAAGCCATCGCCGAGACAGACGTTCCCAAAACTGCCTTCGTGTGTCCTTCTACTTTGGGGTAAGGAAAGAAGCAGCCTATTAGGTAAGGTATCTGAATGTCCCCCTTAGAAGGCCCGGGATGACTACTGTTGTAGATCGCACGCATTCACGAAGTGTAGGGGCAATCCCTTGTGGTTGCCCTTGCATAAGGAGCGCAAATGCAATATTGTAAAAGCTAATGGTGCTTGACGCGGCCTTGTCGTTCCGGGCCTTCAAAGGGGACGGAATGCGTGTGTCTTGTCGGGGTGATCAGCAATTATCCAAACTACAAGCGTAAGGGCAACCATAAGGGATTGCCCCTACATTTACCTGCATGAGTAGTTATCGCCTATCCTGATTGTGACGCTTTGCTGGCGTTTTTACAAAATCGATCTAAAAACATAATTCAATGATAGAGTTTATTTCGCAGCCATGGCCCTGGTATGTGTCTGGGATGGTGATTGCCATGATCATGGTGCTGCTGCTGTTCTTCGGGAAGTCGTTTGGGTTCTCATCTAATTTCAGGGTGCTGTGTGCAGCGTGCGGGGCCGGCAGGCACGTGCCCTTTTTCCGGTTTAACTGGAAAGACCAAGTCTGGAACCTGCTGTTTCTGGTAGGCGCCGTGTTGGGCGGTTGGCTCTCGCAGGAGTTTCTCCAGAATGGGGAAGCCGTACAGGTCTCGCAAGCCACTATCCAGGACCTGAAAGGACTGGGCTTCTCGGCCCCAAAGGGACTGCAGCCGCAGGAATTGTTCAGTCTGAAAGTCCTCGGGAGCGTGAAAGGTTTCTTTATTCTGCTGGGCGGTGGACTGCTCATCGGGTTTGGGACACGCTATGCCGGAGGCTGTACCTCGGGGCACGCCATCAGCGGACTTTCCAATTTGCAGTGGCCTTCTTTGTTGGCGGTCATTGGGTTTTTCATTGGCGGTTTGGTGACCACGCACCTGCTGCTGCCACTACTGTTTTCCTAAGCCTCAGAAAAAATGAAAGGGTTGAAATTTATTATTACCGGCCTGCTGTTCGGGATTGTCATGAGCAAGTCTGAGGCTGTTTCCTGGTACCGCATCCAGGAGATGTTCCGGTTTCAGGCTTTCCACATGTTCGGCATCATGGGTACCGCGGTCACGCTGGGCGTATTGGCGGTGTTCCTGATCAAGCGGTTCCAACTCCGCGATGTGCAGGGGGAGCGGATCACGTTCCAGCCGAAGGAAAAAGGCATCATCCGTTACCTGGTGGGCGGCACTATCTTTGGGTTAGGCTGGGCCTTGGTGGGTTCCTGCCCGGGGCCGCTGTTCGTGAACCTGGGCCAGGGGTATTGGCCCATTCTGGTGGCCATTGCAGGCGGGGTGCTGGGGACGTATTTCTATGGCGTTCTCCGGGATCGGTTGCCGCACTAAACTAAACCCGCTCGTTTTTAGCCCGATTTATCTGAAACAGCCTAAAACGGATGATTTGACTTGCGTTAGAAAGGTTTATTTAGCTTCTCCTTTAGCAAGAAGATATCCTGCCCCTAGAGCCGCCAGCATCACCAGCGAGAACGGTCCCTCGTTCAGTTTGATTTCTCCTACCATCGGGATTTTCTCCGGGAACTCCGCGTCCATGCCTTTTGCACCCGGAAAGGTAAAGCTGCCGGCCTGCGCCAGGTAGAAGATAGCCGGCAGAAAGGCCCCTATTTTTAGATTGGTGGCTGCGTCTCCGTCCTTTTTATTCAGCAAATACAGGCTACTGGTGCCTAGCAAAGTCCCCGATAGAATGGTCATGGCATCGTGGAACTTGGCGTGTGGTGTCCACCAGGGGTTGAAAAGGTGGGTTTTGTTCCAGTCCATCAGGAAGCCGCCCACGGTGGTGAAGGCCGCCACGGATTGGAGGATGGTACGTCCGGCTACAGCAGTTTTCATCTTTGTCTGGTTTGGGTGGCAGGAACCCTGCTGTAGGAGATACGCAGGCTTGGCCTGGTAGTTCAAGGCAACGTCCCTAAGAGGTTTCGGGGCCTGTACCTCATACATTGGAGAATGCCGGGGCAAGCGCCTGGACTTTCCCGGCGCACGAAGCCAACAGTAGCTTGCACAACAAGCCTTCTTTCAATTTACCTAAAAGGGATTTTTGGAAGTGGCCACTTTCCTGAAGGTAAGTATCAAGGGATGTTAGTGGCAGCTTTCCGCCGGTAGCTTATCTTGAGAGTACAGGCTCCTTTGCTACTTCCTCTTTTTTGCTTCCCTTAGAGACCAGGCTGTAGAGCTGATTACCTATTTTAATGAATCTTAGCTCGACGACACGGTAGCAGACGTAACTCAGGGCAAAGAACATCAAAAACGATAGGGCGGTCCCGACGAAGAGATAAGACTTGCTGCCAGATGGGGAGAAAAGATGGATGAACGCCTTCAGGAAAGGTTGGTGAAAGAGGTATATGCTGTAGGAGCAAAGTCCTATAAGGTTCACTACCTTCCCTATTTTTTCCCAGAAAGGACGCACCTTAAAATTGGTATGTAGACACCAGTCAATTAAATAGACAAAGTAAAGAGAGTAAAAGATCTTGCTGAACGCGTCAAACACAACGGTCAACCTTAAGGGTAATAAAACCAATAGAGCAACTGCAAACCAGATCGGATGAGCGGTGTACAACCTTTCTCCCTGTGAATAGCGCTCAGCTAGGTAGGCTCCCAGCACCCATACGATCCACTGCGAAAACACTAACTTGTGGTACACATAAGATTTGTTCCACCCTAAAGCAGATCCAAGGGCCAGGAGGGTTATCGAGACGACCGCAACCGCCAGAACCGATTTGTTGAGGCCAAGTTTATGGCGCAGAACTAAATAGAGAGGATAGAGAAGGTAGAGTTGCATCTCCAGCGCCAATGACCAGAACGACGGGTTGATGGAATAGACACTTGACTCTATCAGGGTATGGAATAGCCCCAAGTGGCTGAAGAGGTCCAAGGGGCCTTTGTGACCGACTGTGATGGCGAAAAGAACCAGCGCCAGTAGATAGGCCGGGTAGATGCGCCAGACCCGCTTGTTGTAAAACCTGAAGTACTCTATCCTTTGACCAGCCTTAAGGTATCCCAGGTGAATGAGGAAGCCTGAAAGGATCAAAAACAACTGAACGCCAAGGAACCCCATCCCAACTGGAGTCAGGTTTAGAAGTATCTGGCCAAGGGTGTACTCATCACTGAGCAGGAAGGATCCATAATGCTTGATTTCAAACCCTTCGAAAATAACCAGTAGGGAGTGATACCCGAATACGAGCAGGATCGCAATCCCTCTCAAAAAGTCTAATTTATCTATGTTCCCCTTCATATTTGGACATGGTCTCTGTGGACATGGTCAATCCCCGGCACTCGGCTAAGGCACGGTTAGTTGCTGCCAGTCGGCCAGGAAAGCGTATTTAATTCCAGAACCGACTCAACTTCTCCCGGTCCAAGAGATATTGGAGTAGATTAAGGTAAAAAATACTTTATAAATTTATATTATTCTTTATAAAAATCTAGTTTTTAGCAGAAAAATAAATTTATTGGTACTCCTTATAGATCTTTAAGCTGTGGAGGGGGACTCTGTTATAATTTCCTAATAGCAAGGATATTTGAATTGCGTTGCAGAAAAGAGAGGGTAGAACCTCTTCTGCACTCGGGTTAAGGCTGATTTAGTCAGGTTCCTTAATGTAGAGTAGCTTCCGGAGCTTGATACCCATCCCATTACATCCTGGTTACTTCTTGGCTACCCAAGAGTATTTACTTTGGTCCATTCTATAATATTCCATAATCAGGATTCTTTTTGACAAGTTGCCTGAGATTTTAGATTCAACGGTTTATCTATCCTATAAAGCCGTTGAGAGTTAATTTTCGGCCCCTTAGGTGGTATTGTCACCGTACTCGATCATCGCAAATAGGTATTTGGTGCAGTTCCTAAGGCCGAATACTTCCACCTCTTGGCAGTTCCGCAATAGATAGCCAATTTGCTGGTTCACATCTTTTGCCTTTCCCAAAGGTAGCGGCAGTTGTGTAGGTGGTCGCATTCATGAGAGTCGCTTTCCAATAGGCAACCAACGTGCAAAGCGCTTTTAGGCCGCTTTCTGAAAAACAGCCGGGGAACAGTGGCAGAAAGAAAGTAAATTGCCATTCGTTTCCTTTCGGTACAAACCGTGAGGTACCCATAGAAACTGCTTCCCATGTTCCAAACTACCAAAGCCCCCTTGCCGGAGCGCATGCGCCCGCACAACTTGGATCAATACGCCGGTCAGAAACACTTAGTAGGTCCCAAGGGCGTGCTGCGGCGGTACATTGAGGCGGGCATGGTGCCTTCCATGATTTTCTGGGGACCGCCTGGCGTGGGCAAAACCACTCTGGCTGGCATTATAGCCGGGCAACTGAAGGTGCCGTTTGTGGCCATGAGCGCCATCAATGCGGGTGTGAAAGACATCAGGGATGTGATAGACCAGGCGCGAAAACGGCAGGGCACCGTGTTGTTCATTGACGAGATTCACCGGTTCAACAAATCCCAGCAGGACGCCTTGCTGGGCGCCGTGGAGAAAGGCACCGTGACCTTGATTGGGGCCACTACTGAGAACCCTTCGTTTGAGGTGATTCCCGCCTTGCTTTCCCGGTGCCAGGTGTACATTCTGAAATCATTGGAAAAAGCTGAACTGATTGACCTGGTGCAGAAAGCCCTAACCGAGGACGAGATTCTGAAGAAGCAGAACATTGAGGTGCAGGAGTATGAGGCGTTGCTCACCATTTCGGGCGGCGATGCCCGCAAGCTGCTCAACCTGCTGGAAATTGTGATTGACGGCAGTGGGGTGCAGGAAAAACTTGTCATTACCAATGACATGGTGAAGCAGATTGCCCAGCAGAATCTGGCTTTGTATGACAAAGGTGGCGAGGCGCACTACGACATTATCTCGGCGTTTATCAAATCCATGCGTGGCTCAGACCCCAATGCCACCATTTACTGGCTGGCGCGCATGATTGAAGGCGGCGAAGATCCTAAGTTTATTGCCCGGCGCATGCTCATTATGGCCAGCGAAGACATCGGGAACGCCAACCCCACGGCTATGATCATGGCCAACGAGTGTTTCCAAGCGGTGAACGTGATCGGCTACCCCGAGTGCGACATTATTCTGTCACAGTGCGCCATTTACCTGGCCACCTCGCCCAAAAGCAACGCCGCTTACAAAGCCATCCGGAGCGCGCGGGCCATGGTGCGGGAGCAGGGGAGTCCGCCGGTGCCGCTTCATTTGCGCAATGCCCCTACCAAACTCATGAAGGAAATAGGCTACGGAAACGAATACAAGTATGCCCACGACTACGAAGGTAACTTTGTGCCCCAGGATTTCCTGCCCGATGAGCTGAAAGGCACCATTTTTTTCAACCCCGGCAACAACGCCCGCGAGAACGAAATGCGCAAGAACCTGCGTAACCAGTGGGGCGAGTGGTATAGATATTAGTGGGGGCAATCCCTGGTGGTTGCCCTTGCTGCAAAACCGGTAAGGGCAACCACCAGGGATTGCCCCTACAATGGCGTATAAAACAGAAGCGGGCAACCCATCAGGATTGCCCGCTTCTGTTTTAAAGGTGTTTTTGAAAAACTAGGCCAAAAGATTCAGTAGAACTTCTTTGGTGACAGGTTTAGTCAGGAAACCCGCAATGGGGTACTGCGCTGAGCGTTCTTTGTCGGCGGGGTTGAGTGAGCTGCTGCACATGTACACCTTGCTTTGGCCCAGGTCAAGTTGACTTTTTTGGGTGATCTGCTCCAGAAACTCAAAGCCGTCCATGACGGGCATTCTAATGTCCACAAAGATCAGGGCCGGGAGCTTTTTCTCACCGCTGGCAGCGAGTTCCTCTAGTTTGTCTATGGCTTCGCGGCCGTTGCGGGCGGTGATGATCTCTTTTGCTAAGCCGGCTTTCTTCAGGTTTATCTTGGAGATAAAGATCCAGTTGTCGTCATCATCCACCACCATGACGGATTCAATTTGCTGCATTATTTCCGGGTTTACGTCCGTTGCTTTCTGTTCCTCCATCTTTTAGGGGGTAATGGTAGATTACTTTTTAAACAAAGATAGCAGGTTTTAGTCAGCTACTGGCAGGTACACTTTGAACTCGGTGCCTTGTCCTTCTTCGCTTTCCACCTCAATCTTGCCGTTGCTGTTCTCTACAATCCGCTTCACCATGAACAACCCTACGCCGGTGCCCTCTACGTGGTCATGGAAACGCCGGAACATGGTGAACAGCTGTTCCTGCTGCTGCTCGGTCAAGCCCAGGCCGTTGTCTTTTACTTGTAAGACCACGTGTTGCTCTTCTAACCGGGTCTGAATCTGGATGCTGCATTCCCGGTCTGGCGCCTGGTATTTGAGGGCATTGCTGAGCAGGTTATACAAGATGCTTCTAAAGTTCTTTTTAGAAAACCGAAGCTGCGACACCTGAAAATTGGTGTGAATGTGGCAGGGCTGGATGTTGTAGGAAGAATCCAGATCTGCCTTGATGTCTTCGTACACCTCCTGCACGTCAATGGATTCTTCCAGCAGGTTTTCAGGGTTGGTGTTCTGCAGTCTGCTGATGTTGGTAAGGTCCTGGATGGTGCGTTGCAGGCGGCTCACCGAGGTGATGATTCGGTTCATGATGTCCTCGGTTTCAGCATTCAAGCACGCGGATTCGGTGAGTTCTTCCTTCAGAAAGCTTATCAGGGCTTCAATAGTAGTGATAGGGGAGCGCAGGTCATGTGAGGCGGTGTAAATAAAGTTATCCAGGTCGGTATTGGTTCTGACCAGTTGGGTGTTTTTCTGGGCCAGGGCTTCTTCGGCTTGTTTCAGGTCAGTGATGTCAATGGAAGAACCAATGTAGCTGTAGATGTCACCATTGGGCAGATAGCTGGGAGCGCCCTGTGAAAGCAGCCACCGGTACACGCCGTCGTGCCGCCGCATGCGGTGTTCAATGGTGAAAATGCCCCTATTCTTGATAGCTTCACCCAGGTTTTGGATGGCTTTGTCTACGTCATCTGGGTGGACATAAGGTATCCAGTTGTCCCGCAGGGCGGTCTCATACGCAATGCCCAGGAAAGACAGGAAGTAGGAATTGACGTACGTGAGTTCGGCCTCAGGGCTAATGGTCCACACCATGTTAGGCGCAGCGTCTGCCATGATCCGGAACCGTTCTTCGCTTTCTTTTACCGCCGCTTCCATTTCTTTGCGGGCTGTAATATCTCTGGTGATGGCCAGTAAATGAGGCTCATCATCCAGCATCAGACCCACTACCCTGGTCTCTACTGGAAAAATGTGCCCGTCTTTTCTTCTGTGCAGGGTTTCAAACTGCGGAATGGTTTTATTCTGTGCTTCGGCAAAAAGCTGCCTGAACATCTCTTCCTGGTACAAAGGTTCTACCTCTTGCACCCGTAAACGGGGAGCTTCTTCTTCTGAGTAGCCCCAGGTTTCCAGCGCTTTTTTGTTCAGGTAGGCAAACGAACCGTCTTCTCGCATCAATGCAAAGGAATCCTGCGCTTGGTCGGCCATGAACTTGAACCGCTTTAGTTCTTCCTGGCTGGCTTCTACTTTCTGGCGGGCCAATACCTGCTCCGTTACGTCTAGTGCCACATGGATTACCCCGGTTACTTTCCCGCTTTCAATGAGGGGAGTGTAAGAGGCATTGATGAAATGCTTTTTCAGGTTTTCTCCGACCAATAAATCTACCGGCACCTCATTGCCTCTGAAAGATTCACCGGTTTGTACCACGTTTTTGACAATGGCCAGGATAGGTTGGTTTTGCACCTCGGGCAAGACTTCTATCAGCTTCTTGCCCAGTACCTCTTCCGTTTTCTGTTTGTACATGAGGCGCACCATAGGAGCATTGACACTTTCAATGACCACGTCGATGCCCCGGGTTAACGCGATGCCCACCGGTGCCTGTTCAACCATGTGCCGGAAACGCGATTCAGTTTCTTCTATTTTGTTTGCGGTGATTACCTGTTCGGTGACGTCTGAGGTGGAGTGTATAACATAGCGTACTTCCCCTTGTTCATTTAAAACAGGCTTGTTGCTGGCAGCCCAGTACCGCTCTTCAAATTGGCCATCTGCATTGGGTATGTCATAGCGTATAATAGGCAATTGGTCTGCCTGTTTTGAAGCCAGGACTTTATGGAAAGATTCTCTTAGCGCAGAAGGTCCGGTGGCCGTAAGTGCCTGGGGATTCTCAGGAAAAGCCTCAAAAACACTTCTGCCTACCAGTTTATGCCTGGCAGTGCCAGCTATTTTGAGAAAATCATCACTCACTTCCAGAATGGTGAAATGGGGTGGATTTGGCTGCGCCACCAGGAAGCTACCCGGCAGGGCTTCAAAAACTGCCTTAAAGTCTAGTGCATTTTCTGGCTGGGTATTTACATCATGATGGGGCATATATCTTTGTAAGCTGCAGTAAAATACGTTGTATTTAGGGTGCTTTCCTATTCTACGGGGGAGATAGAGACAAGGAATAGTCTACCCTCTACTGAAGAGCCCGATATGAACGGTACGGGCAAATAGAAAGCAATGATGCAGCAACGGGCAGGTAGCTGGATTCTGGGCTTAGCCCAGAATCCCTTGTAAGACTTCTTTGGTAAGGGGTTTGGTAAGGAAACCAGCAATAGGGTAAAGGGCGGCTTTCTCTTTGTCTCCGGGGTTAAGGGAGCTGCTGCAGATGTACACCTTGGTCTGGCTCAGGTCTATTGGGTCTGTTTTGGTAGTCTTTTCCAAAAACTCAAAGCCATCCATCACAGGCATGCGGATGTCCAGCAAGATAAGGTCAGGTAGTTTTTTATCTCCGGCCGAAACTAAATCCTGTAATTTGGTGAAAGCCTCCAGCCCGTTTTTAGCGGTGATGATCCCGTTTTGTATTCCGGCTCTTTTCAGGAGAAGTTTAGACACGAAAATCCAGTTTTCGTCATCGTCTACTATCATCACAGAAGGTATGTTTTGTACGTTTTCCGGCTTCGTGTCTCCTGCGTGCTGCTCCTGCATTTTGGTTGGGTACTAAAAAATAAGTAAGTCTGTTATGTAGGAGGGGTTACATAGCTTCATGAAGGTACACTTTAAATTCGGTACCTTCTCCTTCTTTGCTTTCCACCTCAATTTTTCCGTCTGCGTTGTCTACTATCCGTTTCACCATGTAAAGCCCAACACCGGTGCCTTCTACGTGGTCATGGAAGCGCCGGAACATGCCGTATAACTGCTCCTGCTGTTGAGGGCTCATGCCCAGGCCATTGTCTTTTACCCGTAAAACCACATAAGGATCTTCTAACCGGGTAGTTACATGAATAATGCATTCCCGGTCTGGCGCCTGGTATTTGATGGCGTTGCTGAGCAGGTTGTACAAGATGCTCCGGAAGTTCTTCTTGGAGAAGTTAAGCTGATGCACCTTAAAATCGGTCTGGATGAAGCAGGCTTTCTGTTTGGAGGGGTAGTCTAGGTCTGCCATGATGTCTTCATACACATCTTTGATGTTGGTGACTATGTCTGTAGCGTCCTGGGTGGTGTCTTTCTGCAGCCGGCTTATTTCAGCTAAATCTTCAATAGTATGCTTAAAACGGTCTACTGAATCCAATACCCGCTGCAAAACCTCTTTAGTCTCCGGGGTGAGGGCGTTTTCTTCGGTGAGCTTTTCTTCCAGGTACATCATCAACGCCTCTATGTTGGTGATAGGGGAGCGCAGGTCATGTGAGGCCGTGTAAATGAAATTGTCCAGGTCATTGTTCGTTCTCTGGAGTTCATCGTTCTTGCGCTCCAGGGCATTCTGCTGCCGCTCGGCTAGTTTGTCCTGCAGTTCTTTCTGTTTGGTAAGGTCTCCGGTGATTTTGGTAAAGCCAATGTGCTGCCCTTCATCATCATAGATAGGAGTAAGGGTCACGGTAGCCCAGAACAGGGTGCCGTCTTTCTTTTTGCGCCAGTCTTCGTTTTCATAAGAGCCGTTTTCAAGGGCTTTTCGCATTTCCTTTTCGGGGTACCCGGCATGCTGGTACTCATCTGGGTGCAGGATGCCATAATACTGGCCTACAATTTCCTCTTCGGTGTAGCCTTTCAGTCGCTCCGCCCCTTTGTTCCAGGCAGTGATGATGCCGTTGGTGTCTGTGGCGAAGATAGCATAGTCCTTTACCTGGTTTACAAAAAAGGAATTAATGCTGTCTGCGGAATAAATAGGAGCCATAAGGTAGGTAGTACAGGTAAAAACGCAGTATCATACACTTTTACTAAAACTCGTTTTAAAGGTTTAATTGGGGTAATGAGATAGTAGAAACAGCAGGGTTTACAGAATAAATGCGGGCTTTTGAACGCTTACCACTCTTTTCTTGTACCTTTAGGTAAGCGAAACGGCCATTTTAGGATAACAGCGTTTCTAAGACGTTGTTATGATTAACTCCCACGAGTTTTGCAAAGCCCTATTGGAGCAGACCGGATTAAGTTTGTTCGCCTATGACACTAGCTCAGGCCAGTTTGTATACCTGAGCCCCGCCTTCAAAGAAATTTTCAAAATACAAGACGACCAGTCAGACATTGTTGCCCTTCTGCAGCAGGTTCACCCAGATGACCAGGAGCATGTCCTATCAAAGTTGACCGAAGCCAACGAGCCAGGCATTTGCCCGGAAATTGAGTTCCGGATTAGGTTAACCGGGCAAGAAGAGCAGTGGGTCTGTCTACGCCCTACCGTGCTGGAGCAAAGCACCGGCGAGCGCCTGATTATTGGGCAAGCAGAAGACATCTCGTTCCAACGCCAGTACAACGACAACCTCAAGAAATTCTCTAACAAGAAAAACTCCATCCTGAACATTCTTTCCCATGACCTGGCCGGGCCTATGGGCATGATTCATGGTTTATCAGAAATACTGTTAGAGCGATTGGGAGATAAAGCCGATGAAGATGCTTTGGAGATTATTCATTTGATTGACAAGAGCAGCCAGAACGGGACCCGCCTCATACAAGAGTTCATCAAAAAGGAGTTTCTGGAGGCTGCCAATACTGGGGTAATTACCCGGCGGGTAAATCTGGTGGAGAAGTTCAGAGAAGCCCTGGTGGAGTACAATCACTTTGAAGGAAAGGTGTTGTCAGTGCATTTTGAGTTTACGCCTGCTCAGGAGGAAATCTACGCTCAGGTAGATGACAACAAATTCATGCAAGCCATCAACAACCTAATCTCTAATGCCCTTAAGTTCACACCAGACGGAGGGCGCATCACGGTTGGCTTGGAGGAGAAAGAAAGCCAGGTTCTGATCACTGTAGCCGATACCGGAGTGGGTATTCCCGAGCAGTACCACGCCACGCTGTTTGAAGAGTTTACCAAGGCCCGCCGTCCGGGTCTTAAAGGAGAGCCTTCGGTGGGGTTGGGCATGTCCATTATCAAAACTATTGTAGAATGGCACCACGGGCAAATCACCTTTAAAAGCAAAGAGGGCGAAGGCACCACTTTCTACATTACCCTTCCCAAAGACTGATTCCTGCTTTTAAGGTACTTTCTGAAAAACAGGCTCAAAGCTGGTCTATTCTTTAGGTAAGGATTTGCCAGCGTAAGGTCTGGTTTTGAGTACCTCTACATTTATGCATTCGCCCTAGATTAAACTCAGGTAATGGGTTTACCTCATTATCAAGGCTTTTAATTTCTCCTGTTTATTTCAATTCATCTGTTTTTGCGAAAGAAGAATTGAGCATAAGGTTCTCTTATTTTTCCTAATATTCAAGGTTTAGGAAGGAATTGAAGGATGTTTGAAGTTGAATTGAAAACTTTTCATTCTATAATTATTTTAATGAATTATCTCTTGAATAAAGTTTTTGGTTTAAAGGTATTTTTCTGAATAAAGGCTAAAATACCACTTCCAGCGCGTACTTACTTAGTTCTTCTGCTGTAAATACGGTTTTTTAAGTGCATACCCCTATATTTCAGCTGTTCTTCAACTCCCTCTTTCGCCCTCGCGTATTTTCTTCAAACCGGTAAATGAAGTATAACAATTACCGGAGCTAACTTTCTAAAACATCACTGAACTTTGTGAGCAATTGCCCATAGTCTTAGGTAATTTATTTAAGATCATGCTACCTATTTATCGTCACGAAACTTTGTAATAGCATGATAGATAGGGTGTTACTTTGCTCTGGTTCACAACTCAATAGTATGGAGAATAGCGATAATCTGAACCCTTGTTTCCCGGAAGTTTGGGCAGGTTTGGAGTGTACCGTAAACCGGGTAGGAGATGAATACCTGGACCAGATGCAATTGAACGGCCATGCCCTGCGCGAGGAAGACATTGCCCTGTTTGGCTCCATCGGGGTGAAAAAGATGCGGTATCCGCTGCTTTGGGAGTTAACCGCCCCCAACGGACCCGCCACCGCTGACTGGACCTGGGGCGACCGCCGCATGCAGTTACTGCAGGAACACAACATTACTCCCATTCTTGGGTTGGTGCACCACGGCAGCGGTCCCATTCACACCAACCTGGCAGACCCATCCTTCCCCGAGGGAGTAGCCGAATACGCCCGAGCCGTGGCAGAACGCTACCCCTGGGTGGAGTACTTTACCCCCGTGAATGAACCACTTACCACCGCCCGCTTCAGTGGATTGTACGGCCACTGGTACCCGCACGGCAGAGACGGCAAAACCTTCGGGCTAACCTTGTTGCACCAATGCAAAGCCACCGTGCTGGCCATGCGTGCCATCAGGGAAGTTATTCCGCATGCCAAACTGGTGCAAACAGAGGACTTAGGCAAAACCTACAGTACCCCGCTGCTGGCATACCAGGCAAAGCTGGACAATGACCGCCGCTGGGCCAGCCTGGACCTGCTCACCGGGACCCTTACCCCAGAGCACTCCATGTGGCAGTACTTCGTGAACTGCGGAATTCCGGAGGAGGACCTGCAGTGGTTCCGGGACAATCCCTGTTCGCCAGACATCATCGGCATCAACCATTATCCGCCCAGCGAACGCTACCTGGACGAGAACCTGGCCTCTTTCCCGGAGTGGACCCACGGCGGCAACGGCATCCACCAATATGTAGACGTGGAAGCCCTCCGGGTGAAAACGGAAGATCCGGCTGGTTTCTACTCAGGCCATAAAGTTTTGCTGCGCGAAACCTGGGAACGCTACGGCTTACCCATCTCCGTGACCGAGGTACACATCTGCGGCGCCCGCGAGGAGCAGGTGCAGTGGTTTAAGCACGTCTGGGATTCCTGCACAGATTTGAAAAAACAGGGCGTAAACATAGTGGGCGTGGCTGCCTGGTCCTTGCTGGGCACCTTTGACTGGGTGAACCTGGTCACCCGCGCCGAGGGCTACTATGAGCCGGGTGTGTTTGATGTGCGTGGACCTAAGCCCCGACCTACAGCCTTGGCCAAGATGCTGACCAAATTGGCGAAGGGCGAAGAATACGAACACCCATTGTTCCACCTTCCCGGTTGGTGGCAGCGACCGGATAGGTTTTTCTATCCATTCACGGAAGAAGACAAACACGCTGAGCTTTTCCTGAACCGGGAGGAAAGCCGTTTCGGCCGCGGCACCAAATCGGTGTGGCGCAACAACTGGAACCCCATCTGCGAAACCGAAACCATCCCCGAGGGAGATGGCCTGACCGAGCAGGAAGTTCTGCACCTGGAAAACACGACCCGGCCCATTCTCATTACCGGGGCCACCGGAACCCTGGGCAGCGCTTTTGCCCGCCTCTGCGCAGACCGGCACATCCCTTACCGCCTAGTAGGCCGCAAACAGATGAACATTACAGATCCGTTCTCCATTGAGCGGGCCATGAACTACTACAACCCTTGGGCGGTGATCAACGCAGCCGGTTACGTGAAGATTGACGAGGCCGAGGAAGACTGTGAGTCTTGCCACCTGGTCAATGCCCACGGGGCTATGCTGCTGGCGGCCACCTGTCAGAAGCGCGGCGTGCAGTACCTGACCTTCTCCTCAGACCTGGTGTTTGATGGTTTAAAACAGGCGCCTTACACTGAGAGCGATGCCGTGAACCCCCTCAACGTGTATGGCCATAGCAAAGCCCAGGCTGAGAAATACGTGCTGGACATGCATCCCGGCGCTTTGATCGTGCGCACCAGCTCGTTCTTCGGGCCCTGGGATGAAGCCAACTTCCTCACGCTCATGGTGAAGCAACTGGCCCAGGGGAACACCTTTCTGGCGCCGGAGGACATTGTGGTGTCGCCCACCTACGTGCCCGATTTGGTGAACGCCTGCCTTGATATGCTGGTAGACGAGGAATCGGGCATCTGGCACCTGACCAATGAAGGCGAGATCACCTGGGCGGACCTGGCCCGCAAAGCCGCCGAGATTGTCGGACTGGACCCCAACCTGGTTCAGGGATTCTCCGCGAATGAATTGCAAGGACATCAGGCCCCGAGGCCAAGGTTTAGCGCCTTGGGCAGCGAGCGCGGCCAGATCTTGCCTCAGTTAGAGGACGCTTTGGTGCGCTACGCCAACCGTATGAGATGGGCCAACCGCATTACCGTTTCCGCCTGATTTTGTAAAAACAGGCAGAAAACCAGAATGATGGATGTTTAGGTTTGTTGGTGTGTAGAGCAGAACACCCTTCTGTAACAGGAGGGTGTTCTTGTGTTTTATCCAGGGCACAGCCGCTGACTCCAAGACAGGAAGGCCAGCCCATTTTCTATTTTTGGTCTGATTTAAAGAAAACGGATCTTAAGCAGAGTAGGCTTTCTTAGGGAGCAGAAGACTTGTCTTTTTCTTTAATCCAATAGCGCACGCCAAAAGAGAGGCTCATGATATTGGGGTAGCCGGGCACAAACGAGGTGGAGAAGTCCGTGCGCTCAGAGAGGCGGTAATTGTACTCAAATTCGCCGGCGTACCAGACCATCTTATACTGCCACTTGTCATCGGGGTCACCGCCAAAGAAAGAGGTGGAGAAATTGTACCCGGGCAGGTCAGACCAGTTGCGGCGGTAAACCAGGGTAGGTCCCAGGCCCCCGTTAAGCGAATGACGACCAATCTGGAACACCACCGCCCGCAGCCCTAAGTGGGTAAAGCCCGCGAACTGCATCGCGCAATCGGCGTACAGGGCCTGAATGGCCTTGACGGACAGTTTATCCGGAATAATGAATTGCTCATAGGCCACGCTGGCGCCCAGGTTCAGCACCAGATAGCCTTTGCCATCGGGGTTCAGGGGCATCAACTCGGCATTATCATCGCCTTTGGGGTGCACCGTGAGCCCAAAGTACTTGAAATTAAGGTTTCGCTTGTATTGCGCCTGGGCCAGGAAAGTGCCTAAGACCAGGAACGCAAGGAGTGTCCATCTTTTCATTGTAAGGCTATATACGGCAATCGGGGCAATTTGCTAAAATCAAGTGGAAAACACCGCCCGGTGGAAACAAAGGAAAGCCCTGCCGGTAGAAGAGAATAGCGCTGCAAGAGACGCTAAGCCCTTGGGAAATCTGTTCAGGTGTGCTTATGAAGGGCCAGGGTCCTCATCTTTTTTTGCGTGGAACACGCCAGGAGAAAAAAGAACCGGGAGGGTAGGAAAAGGAAGGAATAGGATCAAGGAAGTGTTTGTTGATGAATGAATTATAGCGCTGTGGGGCTGGTGGCGTTCGCTTTGCCGGGTACTTACCGGTTCATCAGATTTTGTAAGATAAAGAAGACCATAACGTTTTTGTAAGTATTCTGCCTATTTTACGACTAATGTGGAGACATTGCAGGCCTGTCTTAGGTCCTGAATTGATAGATTTAATATGCGACAGTTCTTAAAGTTTGTGCTGGCCACCATGGTTGGCTTGTTTTTGTTTAGCGTGGTGAGTTTCCTCATCTTGTTGGGCATTGCTGCGGCGGCGTCCTCGGGGGATGAGGTGAGCATTGCCGAAGGTTCTGTGCTGGAGCTCAAGTTGGGCCAGCCGGTAGTGGAGCGGGCACCCCGCAGTCCGTTCGCTGACCTGGGCATGGAAGAGGTGTTCGGGCAGGAGGGCATTGGGTTGGATGAGATCAAAGCCTCCATCAAGAAGGCCAAAGCCGATGACCACATCAAAGGTATTTTCCTGAACTTGGATCTGCTGCAGGCCGGCATGGCCTCGGTAGAGGAGATCCGCAATGCACTGCTGGACTTCAAGAAATCCAAGAAGTTTGTAGTGGCCTACAGCGAGTTCTCCACCGAGAAAGCCTATTACCTGGCCTCCGTAGCCGATAGATTCTACCTAAACCCGCAGGGAACCATGGAACTGAACGGCCTCAGCTCTGAGGTGATGTTCTTTAAAGGCACTCTGGAGAAGCTGGACCTGCAGCCGTACATCTTTAAGGTAGGAGAGTACAAGAGCGCCGTGGAGCCTTTCATCCTGGACAAGATGAGTGATCCCAGCCGTGAGCAGACGCAGTCTTTCCTGAACTCTCTGAATGACTTCATGCTGCAGAACATTGCCGCCTCGCGCAAGAAATCCCTGGCAGAAATGAAGAACCTATCAGACTCCATGCTGGTGCACAACGCCAAAGACGCGCTGCGCTACGGCCTGGTGACCCACCTGGGCTATTATGACGAGGCCACCGATTACATGAAATCCAGAACCGGCGTGAAGAAGGAAAAAGAGCTGAAGCTGGTAAACCTGGGCACCTACAAGAAAGCCGCTGATCCGGAGAAGAAATCAGGCTCATCTTCGAATAAGATTGCGGTGATCTACGCTTCCGGCGATATCGTGGGCGGAAAAGGTGATGATGAATCTATTGGCGGACAGGGCATGTCAGAAGCCATCCGGAAAGCCCGGCTGGACAAGAACGTTAAGGCGGTGGTGCTGCGCATCAATTCGCCGGGCGGTAGTTCCCTGGCCTCAGACGTGATCTGGCGCGAGGTGATGCTCACCAAAAAAGTGAAGCCCATCATTGCCTCCATGTCTGACGTGGCCGCCTCAGGCGGATATTACATTGCCATGGCCTGCGATACCATTGTGGCGCACCCCACCACCATTACCGGCAGCATCGGGGTGTTTGGCATGATGGTCAACTCAGAGAACTTCCTTAAAAACAAACTGGGCATTACCACAGACCGTGTGAAAACCGGTAAGTTCTCAGACGTTCCATCTGTGACCCGCGCCATGACGCCGTACGAGAAAATGCACATCCAGCGCGAGGTAGAGCGCATCTACGATGACTTCACTACCAAAGCTGCCCAGTCAAGACACATGCCCGTTGCCGATCTGCGGAAAGTGGCTTCGGGCCGCGTGTGGTCCGGCATTGAAGCCAAGCAGAGAGGTCTGGTGGACGTGATGGGCGGTCTGGACCAGGCCATTGCCATTGCCGCCAGAAAAGCCAAACTGAAAGAAGGCGACTACCGTCTGCGCACTTTGCCAGCGCAGAAGTCTTTCATGGACAACCTGTTCTCAGACACCGAGTCACAGATGAAGGCCTACTTCCTGCGCAATGAACTGGGCGATATGCTGCCTTACTACCAACAGTACCAGCGCGTGATGCAGATGCAGGGCATCCAGGCGCGTCTGCCGTTTGAAATTGAGATCAATTAAAAGACTACACTTTGTTTCTTGGAAAAGGCTGCCCATTGGGTGGCCTTTTTCGTTTTAAGAGAAAGTGAGCTCCTGCTTTTCCTGATTTTTTACGACCTTGCGCCACCCCTGAACCAACCCGTTTTATGGCCTATTTCTTTAAATAGGGCGTAAAACAGCTTACCAAAACCTAAGACAATGATTAAAACCCTGCAAGAAGCCGCTGATTACATCCGCCAGGAAACCTCCCAGTTCCAGCCCGATTTCGGGATTGTGCTGGGCACCGGCCTGGGCGCCCTGGTGCAAGACATTGACATGGCCTTTAGCCTTGACTACGCAGACATCCCACATTTTCCGGTTTCCACCGTAGAGAGCCACTCCGGTAAACTGATCTTCGGGGTGCTGGGGGGCCGCAACGTGGTGGTGATGCAAGGCCGGTTCCATTACTATGAGGGCTATACTATGGAGCAGGTAGTATTCCCCATCAGGGTGATGAAGTTGCTGGGCATCCAGAAGCTGTTTGTGAGCAACGCCGCCGGCGGCCTGCACCCGGATTTCAACACCTCAGACCTAATGGTGATTACCGACCACATCAACCTGCTGCCTTCCAACCCGCTTATCGGCAAAAACCTGGAAGACCTGGGTCCGCGCTTCCCCGATATGAGTGAGCCTTACAGTGAACACCTGATCCAGCAGGCGCTGGAGATCTCAGCAGTACACGGTCTTGACGTGAGAACCGGTGTCTACGCCAGCGCTCCCGGACCTATGCTGGAAACCAAAGCCGAGTACCACTTCATCAGAACCATCGGGGCCGATGCCGTGGGCATGAGCACCGTCCCTGAGGTGATTGCCGCCGTGCACATGGACCTCCCGGTTTTCGCCGTCTCTGTCATCACCGACCTCTGCGTGCCCGGCAAAATCAAGAAAGTAGTCCTGCTGGACATCCTGGAAGCCGCCGCTAAAGCCGAGCCCAACATGACGCTGCTTATCACCGAACTAATCAAGCGGCAGGAGTAAAAATAGTCCTGAGTTCTGAGTCTTGAGTTAGTAAATCTATCCTCGGTTATAACTCAGAGCCTAGACTATGGGCATGTCCTTACCCTTTTGTCATCCTGGAAGGATCTTGTGGGCGGACTAGATGGGCTGTAGCAACACTCCAATTCTCGGTGTTCCTCTTAACAAGTAACCTTGTGTTGAGGCCTTTTTCCGGTAAATAGCCTCAAATCAGGATCGATTATAAAAGCAGAACCCGCCGGTTCTGCTTTTAAATTTAATTTGGGTTAAGATGTAGTAGAACAGTCTCAGAAAACAGATTCTCCCCTTGAGGGGAGAATCTTGGTAAAGAGCCGCTTTAGGTTTTAAGGAGAAGTGTTTGGCAACTCTACAGGTTCTTGTCCCAGCTCTATTTCTAAGCCGATTTCCCAAAATCAGGCCCAAAACAACCCGCCTATTTGATGATAATCTCCTTGCTGTTATAATTCAAGTGCGTAAAAATGCCGAAGCCTCCGGCTACGGTGGATTTGATGGTAACAGGTTGGGCAAATGGATTGCCGTTGGCGCGACGGGCGTCTTCCACGCTGCTGATGAAGTCATAGTAGGCTTCGTCTACGTGGAAGAGTTTGACGGTTAAGGTGTCATCGCGGTCAAAGCGATAGGTGGTGGTATAGGTGATCTTCTGGCCATTGCGCAGGCGGTCGTCCACTTCCGCGTCCAGTTGACTGTCTATGCCAGTAGAATCCTTTTTGTGGGCCAGCAGGCGGTAGAAGTTCTTGTGATTTGCGGGGTCCTGCCAGCGAGCCATGAGGTAAGCTTCTTGGCTTTGCTCTGGTTTGCTGTTGAATTTAAAGCCTACGCTGTCCAGGGGAACAGGGTCCAATACCGTGGTGGTACCAGTGATACGGCGTCCTTTGGGATCGGTGATGAGGAGCTTGAACACATCGCCGGGCACGGCGGTAATCTTTATGGGGTTGTAGTGGGTGTAGACTTTCTCGTTTTCCTCGTCAACGATCAGGGTGTCTTTCAGGACGATGGGCGCCTCGTTGTTCTTGGTGATGGTCACGCTGGCTCCGGTCACAATCAAGGCTTCAGGGGCATCAAAATACCCCGAGGACTCCGATAAAGCCAGCTTAATGGGCTCACCGTTCTCTAGGTAACATTCCACTACCATCTGGGGCGGCAGTTTGGGCAATTCAACCACAATCTCCTGCTCCATGTCGCAGGCAGACACCAGGCCGGCCAGTAAAAGCAGCCACAGAAAAGGCCGTATGTAAAAGGTAGTACCCATTAGAATTTGAAGTTATAGGTCACAGACGGGATAACAGGGAACAAGGAAACCTGTTTGGCCACAAAGCCCGTGATCTGGTTGTTCTCCTCGTCTTTGATGGTCTCAAAATACACGAAGTACGGGTTGCGGCGGTTGTAGGCGTTGTACACACTAAAGGTAAGGTCAGAGCTTCCTCGCTTAGGCCGCAGTCTCCAAACTAACCCTAGATCCAGGCGGTGGTAAGCGGCCAGCCGGAACGAGTTGCGCTCTGGGTACACCGGAATCACGGTGTAGTCTTCGCCGTTCACATCCTGGAAAACGAAGCGTTGCACGGGCAGCGAATAAGCATTGCCGGTTCCGTACACAAAAGTGGCCGTGGCGCTGAGGCGTTTGTTCAATTCATGGATAGCCACTACCGAGAGATCGTGCCGGCGGTCAAAGCGGGTGGGGAAGGTCTTGCCGTTGTTCAGATCAGGAAAGGTGCGGTTGCTCCAGGAAAGGGTGTAGCCGATCCAGCCCGTGGTTTTGCCTTCCTTTTTCTCCACGTAGAACTCCTGGCCGTAGCTGTCGCCGGTCCCGAAGACAAACTCCTGCTCCAGTTCCGTGTTCCCGAAGATCTGCGCCCCGTCGCGGAGGTCCAGCTGGCGGTTCATCTTCTTGTAATAGGCCTCGGTGCTGAACAGGTATTTGTCTTTGTAGAGCTTGGTAAGGCCCAGGGTGAACTGGTCTGAGCGCTGCGGTTTCACGCCCGGACTGGAAGGGTACCAGATATCGGTGGGGAGCGAGGCGCCGGTATTGGAGATAAGGTGCACGTACTGGAACATGCGCGTGTAGTTGGCCTTTAGGGTGAGCGTCTCAGAGAAGCGGTAACTGGCCGCCGCCCGTGGCTCCAGCCCCAGGAAGTTCTTGCCGTTGTTTAGGAAACCCGAGAGCCGTAATCCGTAACTCAGGGTGAACACAGGGCTCAAAGTCCAGTCATCTGAGGCGTACACGCCGTATTCCTGTCCGCGGTAGTAGTTCCCCGCGCCCACATTCACCGTGCCATCCTGGCTATTGGCCTCCAGCCGGCCCACAGTAAAGCGATGGTCAATCGCTGAGCCCCCGAAGCGCAGGTGGTGATGCTCCGAGGAAATGTACTCAAAGTCAGACTTCAGTGTGAGGTCTGTGATGTGAGAGGTGAGGCTGAAGGAGTAGATGTCCAGCTGGTTTTTGATCTGGTACTGGTAGTTGGAGGCTGAAAAAGTGGTGTTTACGAAAAAACGGGGCGAAAACTGGTGCGCCCACCGGGCAGAGCCCACGCGGTTTCCCCAATTGAAATTGAAGTCGAAATCCTCGTCGTTGAACTTGAAGAAATCGCGGCCGTAGTAGCCGCTCAGGAAAAGGCGGTCATTGGGACCCAGCTCAAATGTGGCCTTGGCGTTGAAATCATAGAAATAATAGTCGGGAATGGGGCTCCACTCCGGGTCGCTCTCTTTGGCTTTATTGATCATGCGGGTAAAGACATCCACGTAGGTGCGCCGCCCCGAGACCAGGAACGAGGACTTGTCTTTCTGGATGGGGCCTTCCACCGTGAGCCTGGAGGCAATCAAGCCTATTCCGCCGGAAACGTCATTCTCTTTGCGGTTGCCCTCGCGTAGTTTCACGTCCAGCACACTGGATAACCTTCCTCCGAACTGCGCCGGGAACCCGCCTTTGTACAGCTCCACACCACGCACCGCATCTGGGTTGAACACACTGAAGAATCCGAACAAGTGGCTGGGGTTGTACACCAGGGCATCATCCAGGAGCACCAGGTTCTGGTCAGAGCTGCCGCCCCGCACAAACAGGCCGCTGCTGCCCTCGCCGCCGCTCTGGATGCCTGGTTTCAGCTGCAGGGTTTTGATGATGTCTACCTCGCCAAACAGGGCCGGCAAGAGCTTCGCTTCGCGGGATGAAAGTGTTTCCATGCTCATTTGCGGCGTGGTCAGGCGCTCCTGGAAAGTATTGCGCTCAGATTCCACTACCACTTCGCCCAGTTGGTTTGAGTTCTCCAGCAACTCCACGTTCAGGCGGGTGTTTTTGGTCAGGACCACCTCTTGGGTCAAGGTCTGAAACCCGATGTAAGAGAACTGGATCTGGTACGTCCCCGGGTTCAGCGGTAAAGCATAAGTGCCGTTGGTGTTGGTTTCCACGCCAGTGGTGGTGCCTGCCACCGAAACGCTGGCCCCAATCAATACCTCGCCGGTAGCCGCGGAGCGGAGCGTGCCGTTCAGCGTGACCCGGTCCTGCGCCTTAACAACAGAAAAGGGCAGAAAAAGCAAAAGCAGCAGGAAAATACCGAAGAGCCCTTGAGCGGACCTCGGGAACGGAATATGTCTGGAGGGTGGAAACACGCTTGCGGTGGTCAGATTTAAAACATAACGCCTAAACCCCTGATATGTTTTCAGGAGGTGGTGGCTACGCTTCCTTAAAGATAGTATTTAATTCAACTTTAGGAATAGACAAGGTTGATGAAGAAGGCCACCAGTAGGGTGCCCTATGGATGTTTAATAGTGTAGGCGGCATTGGACAATAAGGCAGGTCTGATCCAAGCCTTTGGTACCTGTTATCTTGTATACCAACCGGTGCTCATGGGTGATACGCCTTGACCAATAGCCTTTTAGGTCATACTTTAACGGCTCAGGCTTTCCCAGCCCTCCAAAAGGTTCTTTCCGGATCGCTTCCAGCAGCTCGTAGATGCGCTTAACAGTGGTGAAGTCGCCTTTCTGTATAAAGTAAAAGATGTCCTCGTGCGCATGTTGGGTGTAGTTAAATTGCATTTTCTCCTTTCGCTATCTCCTTTTGCAGATCCTCCAGGGAGAAGGAAATGGTTTGGCCTCTTTCCGCCTGCGCGATGGACTCATCAAGGCGTTGGCGGTTGGCGGGAGTAGAGAGAAGGTGAGCCGTTTCCATAATGGAGTTATACTCGCTCAAGGGCATAAGTACGACTGCCTCTTCATTTTCCCTTGGAATCACTAGAGTGTCCAGGGATTTGGTTACCATGTCAAGGTATTTTTTGATGTTGCCTCTGAAAGCGCTAACGGTCAATGATAACATTACGGTAGAGTTTATTCCTTGACGAATGTACATAAATATGTACAACATAGTTGCATGAAGTGTAAAAATGCTACTTACCCTATGTTAGGAACGAAAAGTGGCGCCCGTTTTGAGGTTGTTTCAAAGAAAACAACCCCAAAACGGGCGCCACAGAAATCAGAATAGCTTACAGGCTGGAATACAACCAGGCTTCCCTTAAGGCTAGCTGTGCCGGGGTGGCATTGGGGTCTGGGGTAAGCAGGTGCGATACGTTTTCCTCGGCGGCTACTAGTTTGCCTTTCAGTTCCACCGGCTTCACCGTACCGGAGGCGTCTTTGCGGCCCACAGTGATGGAGATAGGCGTGCCTTCCTTCGCATTGATCACGTGCTTGTTGATGAGATCCGTAGCGTTGCGCAGGTTCAGGTCCTCACCGTTGATCTGCCACAACTGGTCGCCGGCTTTGTAGCCCATCTGCTTCCCGAAGGAATTCATGTTCTCGGTGCTGGCCACCATCAGATGCCCCGAGGCCTGGTCATAGCCAATGGTGGGTCTACCCAACGAGATGCGTTTCTGCGTGCCGGTAGGCTGGTAGGTAATGCCTACTTTCCTGAAAAGCTCAGAATAGGGCAAAGGCTCGTTGCCTTCCACATAGCGCTTGAAGAAGTCCCGGATCTCGGGGTAAGTCAAAGCCGTGATCTTGTCAAACAACTCCTCGTCTTTGAACGACTGGTTTTTGCCGTAAGTCTGGCTCAGGTCTTTCATCAGGTTCCGGATGCCGTATTTGCCGCCCGAAAGCTCGCGCAGCCTGATGTCTAGGGCCATGCCAATGAGGGCGCCTTTCTGGTACACGTTGCCGTACTCTTTCTCGTGCTTGTCCAGGGCGCCCAGGCTCAGCTCGGTGAAGGCCAGTGCGTCATTGTACTCCTGCTGAGAGGCAATGATCTTGTTGCGCATCTCCGTGAGGAAATCAGGCAGCTCTTCCAGCCGCTGGTTTATCTGCACGTGGTGAGCGAAATACTCCGTCACACCTTCGTACATCCAGAGGTGCTTGGACATCTTGGGATTGCTGAAATCAAAGTTCCCGATCTCCTCTGAGTGGATGTTCAGTGGAGTCACGATGTGGAAGAACTCGTGCGCCGCGATATTCCGGACCTGTTCAGCCAGCATGGTAGGTGGCATCTCTGGGAAGTAGTACACCGAGGAGTAGGAGTGCTCCAGCGCCCCGTACGCGCCTGTGCGGTTAGGCTTGTCGTCTATGTACACCAGGAAAGCGTATTTGTCTACCGGCAGCGTTCCGCCCAGGTAATTTTTCTGCGCTTCCAGAATGGTTCTGATGTTCTCGGCCAGGTTTTTAGAGCGGGCTCCACCACCAGCGGCGAAAGTAGAGATCAGAACCTCGGCGTTGCCTACTTTGAGCATAGCCGTGTCTGGGCGGCTGTACAGCATAGGCGAGTCTACCAGGTCATTGTAGTTCTGCAGCAGGTAAGTGTCGGAGGTGGGCGTGGAACTGGTGGTGCGCAGCGGGGTAGCGCCGTAGAAGTCCTGCGGCTTGTTTACCGTAATCTGGTAAGGCACCTTGGTCATGTTGGCGAAGTACCCAAAGAACCCGTGCGTGTTGAGCAGGAAAACCTTGCCTGCCTCAATATCAGTGGCGGCGGGTTCAAACACGATGTCTTCTTTCTTGGGCGTGTCCCAGGTATCATCCACCAGGTAGGTGAGGCGGGCCAGTTTTTTGGCTTTCTTTATTTTCCAGGTGTTCTGATCCAGGCGCTCCACGCTCAGTTTTTTGCCTTTTTTGTCAAAGGCGTTGAAGTCAGAGACAAACTTCCCGAAATTATACACTGCGTAGGTGCCGGGCACCATTTTAGGCATGTGGTAGAGTACTTCGTCTTCTTTGATTTCTGGGGTGATGAGGGTCACCTGCAGTTTATCGTCTTTGGCCTGGGCCAGGTCCACAGAAAACTTGTAGGCTGGGGTGGCGTTGTTTTGCGCCAGCAAGGGGGAGTGCAGGAGGGCGGCAAACGCCAGCGCCGCCAATGATTTTTTCAACATAGAATTTTAGATGTCTTGGAATGCTAAGAAAACGAAAGTTATCGGGTTTAGGTGTCTGTACCGGAAGAATCCTGTGCCGTCTTCTCAGGAGGAGACCGTTTCTCCTCTACGTTTTAGTCGCTGGGAGAGCCTAAAACTTACAGAAGGCGTTACTGGGCCATTTTCAGGAAAGAAGCCTTAAAACCGGATTACTCACTCCTGAGCGACTTCACCGGGTCCAGCAAAGCCGCCTTGGCCGCCTGGATACCCACGGTGGCCACCGCAATGAGCAGCGAAGCCAACCCTGCTGTGAAGAATAACCACGGACTCAGGTTTACTTGGTAGGCGAAATCCTGGAGCCAGTTCTTCATGCCGTACCAAGCCACCGGCGAGGCAATGAGGATGGCCAGTAGCACCAGCAGCGCGAAATCTTTAGACAGCAGCAGTACAATCTCCACCACCGTTGACCCCAGCACCTTCCGGATGCCAATTTCTTTCGTGCGCTGCTCGGCGGTAAAAGAAGCCAGCCCGAACAAACCCAGACAGGCAATGAGAATGGTGAGCGCCGCGAAGTACCCAAACACGGTAAGCATCTTTTCCTCGGCCTGGTACTGCCGGTTGAAATGGTCGTCCATGAAAAAGTAATCCATGGGGTGCCGGGGCGCGAAGGCTTTCCATTGCTGCTCCAGGAAAGTGAGGGAGGCTTCCAGGTCCTGGGGACGTATTTTGGCCAGCAGATAGCCCGTGTTTTCCTTAATGGGAATGATCATGAGCGGCTCAATGGGATTGTGCAGGGAGGCATAATTGAAGTTACGGGCCACCCCGATGACTTTGGCATCATAGTCGGTGACCTGCACGCGCTTGCCCATGGGGTTCTGCCAGCCCAGCCATTTCACGCCCGCCTCGTTGATGATGACCGCGCCTTTTTCATCTGTGGGAATACCCTTCTGGAAGGTGCGGCCCTCTTTCAACTCAATGCCCATCAGCTCCAGGAAATCGTAACTCACAAACATCACGTTCATGGTCTGGTCTTTCTCGGTGCCGTCTTCTTCCTCCACCAACATCAGCAGGCGGGCCAGCCTTTCCCCAGGGATATTTCCCGTGGTAGCCGTCTGCAGAAAGTTGGGGTTCTGGGTGAGCTCCTGCTGGAAAACCGTCAGCCTTTCCTGGAAAAGAGAGTCGCCCTTGGGTAG
The DNA here is from genome assembly GCF_017916365.1 of Rufibacter roseolus. Classification (GTDB taxonomy): domain Bacteria; phylum Bacteroidota; class Bacteroidia; order Cytophagales; family Hymenobacteraceae; genus Nibribacter; species Nibribacter roseolus. The sequence goes on along the minus strand of NZ_JAFMSU010000002.1, from coordinate 1,649,885 downwards.
GTTGAGGGCCAGAACCTGTTCTTTGTTGAACCCCAGGTTCTTGTTTTTGAGGAACTGCAACTGGCTGTACACCACTGCCGTGCCGATGATCAAAACCAGCGAAATAGTGAACTGAACCACCACCAGGCTCCGCCGTAGCCAGGCATTACTGCCCCTGGGGTTTTTATCTGATTTAAGCACTTCCACCGGCCTGAACCCCGATAGGAAGAAGGCCGGGTAACTGCCGGCCACCAAACCCACAAACAGCAGAATGGCCAGGATGAGCAAAACAAAATTCGTGTTCAGCAGAGAAGACAGGGCAAATTGTTTTTCGGTGAGTTCGTTGAAAACGGGCAGGGAAAGCTCCACCATGGCCAAAGCCAAGACCAGCGCCAGCAGCGTGATCAGGATAGACTCGCCCAGGAACTGCCCGATGATCTGGCTCCGGTGCGCGCCCACCACCTTACGCAGTCCCACCTCGCGGGACCGCTTGGCCGAGCGGGCCGTGGCCAGGTTCATGTAATTGATGCAGGCAATAAGCAAAATAAACACCGCCACCACCGAGAAAATGTACACGTAAGACTGGCTCCCCGAGGGGCTGATATCGGTCTGGAAGTCATTGCTGAGGTGGATTTCGGGGATAGGCTGCACCATGAGTTCCATAGACGCGGAAATCTCGTTTTCCTTGAGCCAGGGTACGGCCCGCCGTTGTACCAGGTCCGCCAGTTTTTGCTTGAAGGCGGGTAGCGAAGCGGGGTGGTGAAGGGTGAAATAGGTGTAATACCCAAATAGAATCCATTCGTTTTCTTGGGCCGCTATGGTCTCGGCGTCTTTCCCGGTCCTTTCTGCTTCGTCTTTGGTCACCATGGAGAAAAAAGCGCTGGCCTGTAGATGCGAGTGTTTCTCGGCTTTGAACACCCCGGTGACCAGGTGCTGATTCCTGCTGAACTGTAGCGGCTGGCCCAGGGCTTTCTCCACGCTGCCAAAGTATTTGCGGGCCAACTCGTCAGAGATGACAATGGTTCTGGGCGCCCGAAGGGCCGTCACGGGATCACCAGCCAAAAAGGTGTAAGGCATCACCTGGAAAAACGTGCTGTCGGCGAAGAAAAGGTTGTCTTCCAGAAAGGGTTGCTGGTCTTTCCAGACGGTCTGTTTTTTGGAGGCGGCGAGCCGGGTCACTTTCTTTACCTCGGGGATCTCGCGCCGCATGTGGTCGGCTAAGGGCTTAGGGGAAAGGGAAAACCGGTCATCCTCTCCGTGGAAGTTTACCCGGCTCACCACCCGGTAAATGTGCTCGGCATTAGGGAAGTTACGCTCATAAGTGAGCTCATGCCCCACGTACAGAAAAATAAGCAGACACGCCGAGATACCGGTCGCCAGCCCAATGATATTGATGGCCGAATACGCCTTGTGCCGCAGCAGGTTTCGCCACGCTATTTTTAAGTAATTCCTAAGCATTCGCTTTAAAGTGTTGTCCGCACGCGCCGTCTTAAGTTCTGAAATAGTTTCTGGTTAGGGGCCATTTTTAAGAAAACAGCCCCTAAACGGTTATTCGCTCCTCAATGCTTTAATAGGATTGAGGAGTGCCGCCTTGGCCGCCTGCACGCTCACGGTAGCCACTGCAATAATCAAAGCCACCATTCCCGCGCTCACAAACAACCACGGGCTCAAGGGCACCCGGTAGGCGAATTCCTGCAGCCATTGCTGCATGCCGTACCAGGCCAGCGGTGAGGCCAGCACAATGGCAATGATCACCAGCACCGCAAAGTCTTTGGTGAGCAGCATGACAATGCCCAGCACCGAAGATCCCAGCACCTTCCGGATACCGATCTCGCGGGTGCGCTGCTCGGCCATGAACGACGTGAGCCCGAACAAGCCCATACAGGCAATGATAATAGTCAGAATAGAGAAATACCCAAAAACCTTCAGCATTTTCTCCTCGCTTTGGTATTGCGCGTTGAAGCTTTCGTCCAGGAAGGTGAGGTCAATGGGGCGATTAGGGTCAAAGCGGGCCCAGGTGGATTTCACGTGCGCCAGGGCTTCGTCAAAGTTATCGGCGGAGAGGCGCGCCAGCAGGTAGCCCGAGGTTCTGGGCCGCACACGCAGCACCACGGGCGCAATTTTGTCGTGCAAAGAGGTATAGTTGAAGTCTTTGACCACGCCAATGACCTTTCCGCTGGTGGTGTCACTGAACCCGATGCGTTTGCCCACGGCCTCCTTCCAGCCCAGTAGGTTGGCCGCCGCCTCGTTGATGATGAAGCCCGAGCTTTGGTCGGTGCCCATGTCTGGGGAGAAGTTGCGGCCGGCCTTGAGTTTGATGCCCATCAAATCCAAGAAGTCATAGTCCACGGTCATCATGTTCATGGTTTTCTCCACCATGGCGTTGTTGCGCTCCACCAGGAAAATGAGCACGCCAGAACCCTGACCCGGAATCTGGGCCGAGGCCGAGACCTTCGTCACGTGGGGGTTGGCCAGCATCTCGCTCTTGATCAAAGGCAGTTTGGCGGTGAGCGTGGTGTCTCCGCTGGGGATGTCAATCACGGCCACCTGCTCCTTGTTGAAACCCAGGTCTGCTTTTTTGAGGAAATCCATCTGGCTGTACACCACCACTGTCCCGATGATGAGTACCAGCGAAATAGTGAACTGCAGGATCACCAGCCCTTTGCGCAAAGTAGCGCCGCTGCCCCGGGGCGCCTTGTCTGATTTAAGCACATCCACCGGCTTGAAGCCCGAAAGGAAGAATGCCGGGTAAGATCCCGCCACCAGGCCAATCAACAGGATGATACCCAGCAATGTGAGCCCAAACACCGGGTTGAGCAGGTAGGAAGACCCAATGCTCTTGTTCGTGAGGCCGTTGAAAGTGGGCAACAGCAATTCCACCAAGGCCAGCGCCAACAAGACGGCCAGCAAGGTGATCACCAAAGATTCGCCCAGGAACTGGCTTACCAACTGCGAGCGGTGCGCGCCCACCACCTTGCGCAAGCCTACTTCCTTCGCGCGTTTCGCGGAGCGAGCCGTGGCCAAGTTCATGTAGTTAATGGAGGCTATGAGCAGCACAAAAATGGCCACAGCCGAGAAAATGAAGATGTAGGACTGGTTCCCCGAGGGTGACAGTTCATAAAGCCAGTCGTTGGTGAGGTGGATGTCCAGCAGCGGCTGGATCTTGTAGTCTACCCGGCCAGTGGACTGCATTTGGTCATAAGCTGGTTTTACCCTTTTCAGGAAAAAATCGCCCATTTTCGCCTGCAGCGAAGCCGCCTGTGAGGAGTTGCGCAGTACCACGTAGGTGTAAGTATTGGTGTTGCCCCATTCTCCTTCCATCATCTGCATGAACTCATTGCCCAGGGAACTCATAGACGCGAAGAAATCAGGGGTAAGGTGCGAAGGACCGGACGGTGCCAGCACGCCCGTCACCTTGAACGACTCGCCCTGGATTTTCACCAACTGCCCCTGCGCCGCGGCCGCGCTCCCGAAGAGCTTCTCGGCGGTAGCCTGGGTCAGGACCATAGACAACGGCGCCGCCAGCGCCGTAACCGGATCTCCGCTCAGGAACTTGTAATTAAAAACGGAGAAGAAATTGCTGTCTACAAAGTAGGAATTGGTAAGGTAGAAGACCTTGTCATCAGAAACGCTCACGGCCTGCTTGTCGGCGTTGACCAGGCGCACGGCGGTTTCCACCTCGGGGTAATCGGCTTTAAGGGCCGGGGCCAGGCCGCCGGTAGTAAGGGAGGCTTTCTCAATCTCGTCGTCCACAATCAGGTCGTTCACCACCCGGTAGGTGCGGTCGGCTTTGGCGAAATGCTGCTCGTAACTCAGCTCGTGCTGCACAAACAGAAAGATGAGCAGACACGCCGAGATGCCCGTGGCCAGCCCGATGATGTTGATGGCCGAGTATGCTTTCTGCCGCAGCAGGTTCCGCCAGGCTATTTTTAGGTAGTTCTTGATCATGGAGGAAAGGTCTGTTTTGAGGAAGAAGGTTTGTTAGAATGTGGTTTGCCGGTGGGATGTCGCAGGTGTTCGTTCTGTTCGCCGCTGGTGCAGGTAATGGTCCAACGACAAGGTGCCGGCGCCGTGCAGAAGGAAAAACAAACCCACGGCAATCAGCTGCACCGGCTGGAAAAACTGCTCGTAGCTCTGGCCCCGGTGGGCGATGATGAAAGCCAGGATGAAATTCACCAGGATAAAGAAGCCCGCCAGCCGTACCTGCCAGCCCACGACCAGGAAAATACCGCACAGGAACTGCACCGCCACTGAGACAATGGCTCCGGCCAACGGGAACGGCACCCCCCGCACCTCCAGAAAATCCCGGAACTCCAGCATGCGCTCGTAGCTGAACACATTGTCCTGCGTGAAATAGATAAGGTGAAACCCGAACGCCAGGCGCAGTAACACCGCCGCGTACGGTTTGTACCGGTCCAGAAAAGCGGAAAGTGCCAGTTGGTCAGCCATACAGGTGCGAGAGAACGGGTTGGTTTTGACAATGCCTTTCCGTTTGAAGGTCGGTTTTCAAAAACCGGCCCTCAAACGGAAAGGCAAAGGTTATTCGGTTCTAAGGGCTTTCACGGGGTTAAGGAAAGCGGCTTTGGCGGCGTGGAAACTGACGGTGAGCATGGCAATGGTCATGGCAATCAAGCCGGTCAAAATAAAGGTGCTCCAGTTCAGCGGCACGCGGTAAGCAAAATCCTCCAGCCAGCGGTCCATGCTGTACCAGGCAATCGGCGAAGCCAGGGCAATGGCGATGACCACCAGCAGGGCGAAGTCTTTGGACAAGAGCATGATGATCTCCCGCACCGAGGAACCCAGCACCTTCCGGATACCGATCTCTTTGGTGCGCTGCTCGGCGGTGTAAGACGCCAACCCGAACAGCCCCAGACAGGCGATGAAAATAGCGATGGCCGCGAAAATGGTGAAGATCTGCTGTTTCAGGACCTCGGCCTCGTAGAGTTTGCCAAACATGTCATCCATGAACTGGTACTCAAACGGGGTGCTGGGCAGGAACTTCTTCCAGGTGGCCTGAATGTGGGCCAGCGCCTCCTGCGGGTCTCCCCGGAATTTCACCGTGATGTTGCTGTAGTTTCTATTGTTGGGCGGCAAGAGGTACACCATGGGCGAAATGGCCTCGTGCATGGACTCAAAGTGGAAGTCGCGCACCACGCCAATGACGTGGCCTTTGGTATCGCCGTACTTGAAAACCTGGCCAATAGCCTCCTGCGGACTCTTCCACCCAATCATGCGCACCGAGGACTCATTCAGGATAAAGGAGGCGGTATCGGTGGGGTGGTCTTTGAGGAAGTTGCGGCCCGCCGCCAGTTTCACGCCGTAGGTCTGAAACAGGTCATGGTCCACGTTCACGAACCTTATGGCCAGGCTGGTGCCCTGCAAAGAATCGCCGCGCAGCACCGAGGCCCCCATGGAGTTGAGTAACCGGTTGGAGGGTACCAGCAGCGAGCGGCCCACATTCTGGATATTGGCCGAGGCTACCAGATCGTTCCGGAACGCGTCATATTTGCCGGTGAGCCCGTTGTCAAAGTTGAACACCACCAGCCGCTCTTTGTCAAAGCCCAGCGCCTTGTTCTGCATGTAGTTCAGTTGCTGGGAAATGACGCCCGTGGCGATGATGAGCACAATGGAGATGGAGAACTGGGCCACCACCAGCGTCTTGCGCAGGAACGGGTTGCGGGCGCCGCTGCTCAAAGAGCCTTTCAACACCAGCACCGGCCTGAATTTGGAGAGGTAAACCGCCGGGTACAAGCCCGCCATGCCCCCAATAACCAACGGAAGCAACACGATGATGCCCAGCAGGTAAGGCCTGGAGAACAAATCCAGGTCCAGGGTTTTACCCGTGAAATTGTTAAGCCAGGGCAAAAGAGCCTCGGCCAGGCCCAGCGCCAGAATGGTTGACAAAATGGCCACCAGAATAGACTCCATCAGGAACTGCCCCACCAGGGTCTGCTGGTGCGCGCCCACCACTTTTCTGATGCCGATTTCCTTCGCCCGGCTGGTAGAGCGGGCGGTGCACAGGTTGATGTAGTTGATGCAGGCGATGAGCAGAATGAACAGCGCCACCGCGCTCAGGATCATGACCGTTTTAATGTCGCCGTTGGGCTCTTCCTCAGAGTCCAGGTGCGAGCGCAGGTGGACATCGGTGACTTTCTGCAAGTGCAGGGTGGTGAACTCAGAAGGTTTGCGGGCACGGGCGTGGTCAGAGCCGCCCAGGTGCTTGTCCAGGAAAGCCGGGAATGCGGCCTGCAGGTTCTGAGCCGGATAGTTCTTGGGCAGCAACAGGTACGTCCCGAAGGAGTTGTTCCCGAAATTGGTAGCCAGCTGTTTGGCCCCGTAAATAGCAGTATCAGCCAAAGTGTTGAAAGAAACCAGGAAATCTGGGTGCATGTGCGAGTTGGCCGGAAACGCCTTGTACACGCCGCCTACCTTTACCGAGTATTTGCTGAAAACCTGCAAAACCTTGCCCACCGGATCAGCGCCGGGATAGTATTTCTCGGCCATGGCATCGCTCATGAGCAGGGTGTAGGGCTCCGTGAGGGCTTTCTTGCCATCCCCTTTGAGCATGGGAATGGTGAAGATGTCCAGCAGGTTAGGCTCCGCGAAGTACACCCGCTTCTCATTGAAAGCCTTTTGCTGCTCTTTGTCCTCCACCAGCACCTGGGTGTTCAGCACGCGGGCCACCTTCTCAATATCGGGGAAATCCTGCTCTATCAGGGGCCCGAACGGCGGCGCCACGTGCCCCAGCGCCAAACTCACGCTTCCATCATCACTCTTGAAATCACGGGTGACGCGGTAGATGCGGTCGGCGTTGGCATGGTAGCGGTCATAGCTGAACTCGTCCAGCACGTACAGCGAGATCAAAATACAGGCCGTGATCCCGATGGTGAGCCCGGCGATGTTGATGGTGGAGTAGATCTTCTGGCGAACCAAATTGCGCCAGGCTACTTTCAGATAGTTTTTGAACATTGCGGTAGTAGTTCTGAGTCTATAGTTCTGAGTCTTTAGTCAAGGAAAACGCGGGGGTGGTTTAAGCCTGTTTTTCTGAAAAGAAGCCCTAAACGGAAGGCTTCCATCGTTGCAATCGCTGGCGCGAGCCTCCGGCTCGTGTCCGCACGCATTGTTGAATGCTTTAATTTCCGAATCAATCAATCAATCAATCAATATGCGTGAGATCAGGAATACTTGCGGACACGAGCGGGACGCTCGCGCCAGCGGTTCAGCAATATCTGTCCTTTCAACTCTGGACTCAGAACTCCGGACTCAGAACTCTCGCCGCGTGCCGCTCAGTGATGCTTTCGGTTACAATCTGGCCGTCCAGCAGGCGGATGATGCGGTGGGCGTAGTCGGCATCGGAAGGGGAGTGGGTCACCATCACCACGGTGGTGCCGGCTTCGTTCAGGGCGCTGAGCAGTTCCATCACCTCGCGGCCGTGGGCTGAGTCCAGGTTACCGGTGGGTTCATCGGCGAGGAGCAGGGCGGGTTTGCTGACCACCGCCCGCGCGATGGCCACCCTTTGCTGCTGTCCGCCCGAGAGCTGTTGCGGGAAATGGTTGCGGCGGTGCGCGATCTGCATCTGTTCCATGGCCTCGTTCACGCGCTCCTTTATCTCCTGGCCGGAAAGCTTCTGGTAGATGAGCGGCAGTTCAATGTTTTCCTGCACGGTGAGCTCGTCAATGAGGTTGAAGCTCTGGAACACAAACCCGATGTGGTGCTTCCGCAGATCGGCGCGCTGGCGCTCAGAACTCCGGGAAACCTCCTTGTCCAGAAACCAGAACTCGCCGCTGTTGGGATTATCCAGTAACCCGATGATGTTGAGCAGGGTAGATTTCCCGCAGCCCGAGGGGCCCATCATGGCCACGAACTCGCCCGGTTTTATTTCAAAGGAAATGCCGTTGAGGGCCGTGGTCTCCACTTCATCGGTGGTGTACTTTTTCTGGAGATTGACAATTTTTAGCATAGGTCTGGATATAGGCGAGTTTTAGGTGGCGGCTGTTTTAGCCCTGATTTCCGGAAAACGGCCCCTAAACGGAAGCGGCCAGACCGGAGGCAGGTGCCAACACAGGCATCCCAAATGCAATGCCAAATTAGCTAAGATGCAGACAGTGAGTTGCTTTGCCGGATTTGGCTTTTAGCGCTTGCCTCAAAGTGCACGGTTTCGTACATTTATTCGTCTGTAAGCGTACACCCCATCCGCCGCAGGCTTCCCAGGGGCAGGAGAAAGCCCCTGAGGACCAGCGTTTAAGCCCCTGGTGACCGTAGGTTGGCTCTTGTGGCACCCTACTTGTATTGGCCCGGCATTCACCCTAGAACTTTCCTTTGCCCTATGAGCAAAATGACCTGCCGCATCTTGATTGTGGATGACCAGGAAGATATCCTCACCGCCGGACGCATCTTCCTGAAACAACACTTCTCGTTGGTGCGCACCGAGATAAACCCCCAGCGCCTCCCCGATTTGCTCCAGAAAGAGCCCTTCGATGTGATTTTGCTGGACATGAACTACACCGCCGGAGCCACCTCCAGCCGCGAGGGGCTTGATTTGCTGCAGAGAATCCTGGAAGTAGACCCGCAGGCTGTGGTGGTGATGATGACCGCTTACGGAGATATTGACCTGGCCGTGCAGGCCCTGAAACTGGGCGCTACTGATTTTGTGGTGAAACCTTGGCACAACGAGAAACTGTTGGCCACTATGATCTCAGCGTGCAAACTGCGCCAGTCCACCTCAGAAGTACAGCATCTCCGTACCAAGCAACAGCACCTGAACCAGACCCTCAACGAGCCGGGCGTAGAACTAGTAGGCTCGTCGCCGGCCATGCAGCGCGTGTACCAGACCCTGGAGAAAGTAGCCGCCACCGATGCCAACGTGCTCATTTTAGGCGAAAACGGCACCGGAAAGGAAGTAGCGGCCCGGCTGCTGCACCGCCTCTCGCACCGCGCCAAAGAAGTCTTCATCCCCGTTGATCTGGGTGCCGTCACGGAGAGTTTGTTTGAAAGCGAGCTGTTCGGGCACGTGAAAGGCTCCTTCACCGATGCCAAGGAAGACCGCGCCGGCCGCTTCGAGGTCGCCTCTGGCGGAACCCTGTTCCTGGACGAGATCGGAAATTTGAATCTACCGCTGCAAGCCAAGCTGCTGACGGCGCTGCAAAGCCGGGTGATTACGCCGGTGGGCTCCAATAGGCCGAGGCCGGTGAACATCCGGTTGGTGAGCGCCACCAACATGCCGCTGTACGAGATGGTGAAACAGGGCCGCTTCCGGCAGGATTTACTTTACCGCATCAATACCGTGGAAATCCATCTGCCGCCGTTGCGCGAACGCAAAGAGGACATTCAGCCGCTGGCCGAGCATTTTCTGGCCTCTTTTTCCAAAAAGTACCAAAAACCAAACCTTCGGCTGGAAAAGGCGGTGCTGCAGAAACTGCTGGGCTATTCCTGGCCGGGCAACATCCGGGAACTGGAGCACACCATGGAGCGCGCCGTGATCATGAGCGAACCCGGGCATCTTCATCCATCGGATGTGTACCTGGCGGAGCCTTCCACCCATACCGCGGTGACACTTGATACCGAGGCGACTCTGGGGAACGTGGAGAAAACGCTGGTGCAGCAGGCGCTCCTCAAGCATAACGGCAACATCACGCACGCCTCCAAAGAACTAGGGATTACGCGCACCGCTTTGTACCGTCGCATAGAGAAGCATGGTCTATAACTACAACTATTTCACGGTGCGGGTGCTGGCGCGGGTGGTGTTTCTGGCGCTCACGCTGCTGGTGGCGGTGTACGTGGGTTCGGTGCACCGCTGGTACATCTCACTGTTCTGTTTGCTGGTCTTGGCGGCGGGACAGGTGCTGGAACTCACCGAGTACGTGCAGCGCACGAACCGTGACCTCATCCGCTTCCTACTGGCCATCCGGCACTCAGATTTCACCCAGCGTTTCGCGGTGGAGGGCGCCCCGCCGCAGTACCGCGAGCTGCACACCATGTTCAACGACATCACTGGGGCTTTCGCCCGCATCAAGGCCGAGAAGGAAGTGCATCACCAGTACCTGCAGGGCGTGGTGGAGCATTTACGCATCGGGCTCATCACGTTTGACGCCGAGGGGCACGTGCAGCTCATGAACAAAGCCGCGCATCGCCTCCTGGATTTGCCTTTTCTGCAGAACATCCATTCCATTGACCGCATGTATCCGGCTCTGGCCGAGGTGGCCTTTGCCGAGCCCCGGAACGATGCGCGCCTCATCAGGCTACGCCAGCTCACCGAGGAAGTCCTGCTTACGGTGCATATAACCTCCATCAGGCTCCAGAACGAGGAAGTCAGGATCATGTCTTTCCAGAACATCCGCTCAGAGATGGAGGCGCAGGAACTGGAATCCTGGAAGAAACTCATCAGTGTGCTCACCCACGAGATCATGAACTCGGTGACGCCCATTATCTCGCTTACCTCGTCCATCAGCGACCTGGTGCAGTCTGAGCTTTCGCCCCTCATGGAGGCGGGCCACATGGAGGAAGATACCATGGAAGATCTGCAACTGGGTTTGCGCACCATTGAGAAACGGACCCGCGGCATGCAGCACTTCGTGGAGAATTACCGCCGCCTCACGCGCGTGCCGCCGCCGCACCTGGAGGAACTGTCTTTGCAGGCGCTCTGCGGCCACGTGAGCCGCCTGGTGGAGCCGCAGATGAAGAGTCGCAACATCGCTTTCGTGCTGCAACTACCCGAGGAGCAACTTTGGCTTTCGGCGGATGCCGAGCAATTAGAACAGGTTTTGCTGAATTTATTGAAAAACGCCATGGAAGCTTGCAGTGTGGTGGCACATCCGGCTGTGATCCTGCGGGCGGTGCTGGACCACAAGCAACCCCACATGGTGCGCATTGAGGTGATCGACAACGGCCCCGGCATAGAGGCAGAGTCGCAGGAGCAGATTTTCATCCCGTTCTACACCACCAAACCAGAGGGCTCCGGAATCGGGTTGAGTCTGTCGCGCCAGATCGTGCGCCAGCACGGCGGCGTATTGCACGCCACCTCGGCGCCGCACGTACAAACCACTTTCCACCTGACGTTACCACTGAAGAACAAACTGGACCATTAAGCGTTTGTACCACCCCGCCCTGCGGTCACTCCTCCTAAGGTAGGAGGGGTGTTTCTGTATGCCTACGCTTTACCGTCTGCTCTAAAGACCTCGCAGCGTCCGGAGGTCCTGCGAGCGTCTGTGCCTTTAGCTGTTATTAATGGACGTTTCAACCCAGTTTTCGGCAAAACAGGCCTGAAACACCTTTTCCTACTTCAGGTGCTGCTGCACTACCTGGCTTAACTGGTGGGCAGGCACCACGCCGGACTGGCGCCAGAGTTGTTTACCCTGGTGGAAGAGCAGGAGCGTGGGGATGCCCTGCACGCGATACTGTTGGGCTACGGCTGGGTTCTTGTCTACGTCAATTTTAATCACCTTCAGTTTTCCTTCGTACTGGCGGGCTACCTGCTGCAGAATAGGCGCCATGGTCTTGCAGGGCCCGCACCAATCGGCGTAAAAGTCTACCAGCACCGGCATGCCCGGGCTACTGATGATTTCTTGGAATGATTTTTTAGGCATGGTTTTTACTGTAAGGTTCTAGGTTGTTTATACGGAAAAGGACAATTTCGGATGAATCCTGTCGTTGGGTAAACAAAAGCATTTTCTGCCTGTTTTACTAAAATTAGGCCCAAAGCAGACCGTTAAAAAGGAACTTTAGGTAAGCCCTAATCCTTTATAAATCATACAAACTTAACAGGAAAAGACTTTGAAAACGATAATATTATCAGCCTTGTTGGCTATTACCTCCTGGTTCTCCTCCTGCAAGGAAACCGAGGTGATGGAGCAGCCGCCAGTGGTACAAGCCGAGAAGGACCTTCTGGTCTCGTCGGAGAAACTGACCACTATTCCGGCCGCCGGCTTGAAGGAGATCGCCGTCTCTAACGGACGGTCAGAGTTGGCTACCCTCATCAAATACGACGTGGATGTGTACCGCCTCACTTACCTAACCCAATACAACGGGCAGGAAATACAGGCCTCAGGCTTGATGGTGGTTCCGTTGAACATGACGGCGCCGGCCCCTATTCTGAGTGCGCACCATGGTACTACCTTCGACCAAAAGTATGCCCCAAGTAATTTCCAGGTGACTTCTTTAACGGGCTTTGAACCGTTTGGCGCCGCTGGTTACCTCACCCTGGTTCCAGACTTTATTGGCTACGGTGCCTCTAAGCAGATTCTGCACCCGTACTATGATTTGAAACACTCCGGCACCGCCGTGGTGGACATGATCAAAGCAGGTAAGTCCTTCTTCAAGAAGAACAATGTGAAAACTTCTGACCAGCTGTTTCTGGCGGGTTACTCAGAAGGGGGTTACGTGACTTTGGCGGCCCAGAAAGAGATTGAAGAGCATCCAGACCATGGGTTAACGGTAACTGCCTCTGGCGCTGGTGCCGGCGGATATGACCTGGAGCACATGTTGGCGATGGTGTTAAGCGGAAAGCCCTATGAGTACCCTGCGAACCTAGCCTTTATCCTGCAGGCCTACAACAAGACCTACAACTGGAACCGGCCTCTGACCAATTTCTTCCAGGAACCTTACGCCACCCGTATCCAGGAGTTGATAGACGGTACCCGCACCAGTTCCTCCATCAACAGTGCTTTGGCCAAAGATCCGGCGAAACTATTCAACCCTACCTTTATGGCGGCCTTGCGCGGAAACGGGGAACAAGCCTTGAAAGATGCCCTGAAACGGAACAGTTTAACCAACTGGGTGCCTAAGAGCCCTACCCGGCTTTACCACGGTACGGCAGACATCATGGTGCCTTATAGCAATACAGTATCCACCTACAATGCCATGAAAGCGGCCAACGTGCCTGACCTCAAATTCGTTTCCATACCCGGCGGCGGGCACGGCAGCAGCCTTGAACCCATGATCAAAGACCTCATTCCCTGGATGGAAGGCATGCGCAATATGTAATCAGGATTGATTTTTAAAAAGCCCGGTATCTCTTGAGACCGGGCTTTTTTTATGCACCTAAGCAGCCTTTTCCCGGGAAAAGGCGTCTTGAATATGAAGATCCGACGCTAGGAGAGAGCCGCCAACTCAAGTGTGAGTGCCAGGCGAATTGCTTTCAAGTTAAGTGCATTTCTATCCAGGATAGGAAAGTTTTACGGCGGCCGGAGGCAGAATCAAGTGGTCAGGGTGCTTGCCCCCGCAGGTTTCATGACAGTCAGGGTGCAATTTTCTTACCTTTCAAACCAATGCTTCGTAAAGAGAGATATGGAACAATCGCATAACCCCGCTACGGAAACCTTTGCGCTTCAATATGTAAATTACCACTGCACAGACCGGGTGGCTTCTATTACTTTGAACCGACCTGAGAAACGTAATGCCCTCAATTACCAAATGGTAACCGAGTTGAAGCATGCCTTTGACACCGCAGAGAATGATGACGAATGCAAAGTGGTCATACTCAAAGCATCGGGGCAGGCTTTCTGCGCGGGTGCTGACCTGGAGTACCTGCAGCAACTGAAGAACAACTCCTACGCTGAGAACCTGGAGGATTCTTCACACCTCATGCAGCTTTTCTACCAGATCTATACCTTGAAGAAAGTGGTCATTGCGCAGGTGAGCGGACCAGCCATTGCCAGCGGTTGCGGCCTGGCCACCGTCTGCGATTTCACCTATACCGTACCATCGGCCAGGTTTGGGTACACCGAGGTTAAAATAGGATTTCTGCCTGCCATTGTCAAAGTGTTCCTGCTCAGGAAAATAGGGGAGGCCCGGGCCAAGGAATTGCTTCTCACCGGCGACCTGATCTCAGCGGAGAAAGCCAAAACTTTTGGCCTGGTGAATGAAGTAGTGCCCGAAGAAGAGCTGGACCAGACCGTGCGGGATCTGGCTAAACGGTTGTGTGTGCAGAACTCGGGGCAGGCCATGGAAGTCACAAAGGAAATGATTGCCCGGGTGCAGGAACTTCCGTTAAGAGACGCTTTGGAATACGCCGCTGAGCGTAACGCCCTGGCCCGTGCCACCGATGATTGCCACCAGGGTATCCAGGCTTTCCTTGACAAGCAATCCATGACCTGGTAAGGCAGGGGAGCAGGTTTCCTGTTTCATCCTCTGCATTTCTTCCCGGGGTAATCGCGTATTCACTACCTTTAAAACTTATTTTAAACAATTGACCAAACTGCTGGTTGAGAGAGTATGCTGACGAACGCGGCGATAGTTTTAGGAACCTTTGTTACGATGGAATTGGTGGCGTGGGCGGTGCACAAATACGTGCTGCACGGCTTTCTATGGAGCATTCACAAATCGCACCACACCAAACACAACCATCTTTTTGAGCTGAACGATGTCTCGTTTGTGTTCTACGGGGTCATTGCCATGCTGTGCTTTATCTACGGCTCAGAAAAGCATGACTACCGGTTCTGGATTGGGGTAGGCATTTCACTGTACGGTGCGGCCTATTTCCTGGTGCATGATTTGTTTATCCATAGACGGCTCAAGCTGTTTGGCAAAACAAAGAGCACTTACCTCCGGGCCCTAGACATTGCGCACAAAGTGCACCACAAAGCCAAAGACAAAGACAACTCAGAGTCATTTGGTATGCTCTGGGTGCATCCTAAATTCTTTCGTATTGCCCGGAAGCGTTAACTTTACGTTCCGTTTCTAACCTCTCTCCTGTGGCGAATTACTCTATTAAAGAGTTAGAGCATCTGTCGGGCATTAAGGCCCATACCCTTCGTATTTGGGAGCAGCGTTACCAGCTGCTGGCCCCAAAGCGTACGGCTACCAATATCCGGTACTATGATGACGCCGACCTGAAGAACCTGCTAAATGTGGCATTGCTTTACCAGGAAGGATACAAGATCTCCCGCATTGCCAAACTACCACCTGACCAGGTAGCCAGCGAGGTCTTGAAAGTCACCGAAGCTGAGCTGGGCCAGGACCAGTTCATGAGCCAACTCATCATTGCCATGGTGGAACTGGACGAGGGTCTGTTTGAACGGGTGCTCAGCCGGGCGGTGCTGCAACTGGGTTTCCCGGCATCGGTCAAGCAAGTCGTTTATCCGTTTCTCAACAAAATTGGCTTACTGTGGCAAACGGGCAACATTACCCCCGCCCATGAGCACTTCATCAGCCAACTCATCAGGCAGAAAATGCTGGTGGCCATTGACGGGCAGCGGCTCAGCAGAAGCGCCGAGGCCCCCAAAGTGCTCCTGTACCTCCCCGAGGGCGAGTTGCACGAGCTTTCTTTGCTTTATAGCCACTTCCAGTTCAGGGCAATGGGCTTCAGGACATTGTACCTGGGCCAGCACTTACCGCTAACTGATCTAATGGTGGCCGCCCAACAGTTTGGCGCGCAGTACATTTGTTCTTCCTTCACCACGGCGCCCATCAGAGATGAGGTAGAAACATACCTGCAGCAGTTGCTGGCCCAACTGCCAGATGTTCGCTTATTGCTAAGCGGTTACATTTTGCAGCCGTTTAAGGAAAATCTGCCCCAAAACGTGACGTACTTTGAGACGCTGGAAAGTTTTGAAAAGTGGCTTTCACAGTACAACATGGTGTCTGCATGATTTGCTGGCGGAAGTTCATTTGGTGCCTTTCTACCTGTCCTTAGGTTTTCCTTTTCTAGAAAGTTTGGTTTAAGCAGAGAGACGTTCCATGTCCTCCGCTTTATGATTTAGTCTGTATGTGCAGGGTAAAAGGGATTGTCTTTTTACTTTATTCTAAATTTATTTCCTGATACTTTCTGTTGGCGTTTGCCTCTAGAGCACGTCTATTCCTGTTTTTTGGCTGTTTTTGGCAAAACAAGCAGAAAGAAAGCGCCTTATTCCCAACCACCTCCCGCAGATTTTT
Source organism: Rufibacter roseolus (assembly GCF_017916365.1). GTDB lineage: Bacteria > Bacteroidota > Bacteroidia > Cytophagales > Hymenobacteraceae > Nibribacter > Nibribacter roseolus. Next base: position 1,634,039 of record NZ_JAFMSU010000002.1, on the reverse strand, counting down.
TCAAGTTTTTTCTCCCAGGTGAAATCCGGTGGGCTATCCTTTCTAGTATGTATTGCCATTGTGCAATACAAGAGCCTTTAAACTAAACAATAACACCTGGGTGAAGTGCCCCCAATCTTCCGCTAAACCAGAGCTATTTCCTTTCTGAACCATCAGCTTTCGGCTGGGTTAATTCTCATTGGTTTAAAATAATTTAAAAATTCTTCCACAAAGGTTGGCTTTATTCCTTTATCTCTCGTATTATTGTTTAACGTTTGATTTTAAACATTAAACAAAATGACTGCACTAGAATTTACTTCCGTCGTAGAGCGCATGGCGCCAACCCTCCGTCCCGCCGCGTACAACCTGACCCGTGATAGTGATGATGCGAAAGATTTAGTGCAGGAAACGCTTTTGAAAGCCTTCGTGAACCGTGATAGGTTCAAGGCGGGCACCAACCTGAAGGCCTGGTTGTACACCATCATGCGCAACACCTTCATCAACCATTACAACAAAGTCACCAAACGGTCCAGCAACGTGGACACCAACGACTACATCCAGACCCATCCCGCTGATGACCGCATGATTGCCGTGAACCGGGCCACCGGCGATTTTGCCCTTAATGACATCTATGCCGCCATTGACCATCTGCCCGAGGAGCTGCGTACCCCCTTCATGATGTATTATGTGGGATATAAGTACCTGGAGATCGCCGACAAGCTGAAGCTGCCCATTGGGACCGTTAAAAACCGGATTCACCTGGCCCGCAAAGAACTCAAGCAAGAACTCAAAGGATACGCCTACGCCGATTGACCTTTCTAGTCAATTGAGTACCAATCCAGTTTCTGTCTGAAATCGGCAAAACTGGATTATGCCCGAAAAAGAATGTAACTTGTTTCAGCAAAAAATCTGGTATTTCAGTATAAGTACCAGATTTTGGGTTGTCCTTTCACATTGATGCTTCACACATGCACGATCTCTCCAGGAAAAAAGTAATTGTCATTGGGGCCGGCTTTGCCGGTTTGGCGGCGGCCGCCAGTATGGCGCAGGCCGGTTATGAGGTTACTTTGCTGGAGAAGAACGAGGTGGCCGGCGGTCGCGCCCGCGTGTTTTCCGCCGATGGTTTCACCTTTGACATGGGACCCAGCTGGTACTGGATGCCCGACGTTTTTGAGCAGTTTTTCCAGAAGTTCGGGAAAACCACCGCTGACTACTACCACCTGGAGCGCCTGGACCCATCTTACCAGGTTTTGTACGGGCCCCAGGATACCATGGAACTGCCCGCCGGCATGCCCCAATTAGAGGCGCTGTTTGAGTCTTTAGAGCCCGGATCGGCGGCAATGCTGCGTACTTTCCTGAAACAGGCCGCTTACAAATACGAGGTGGGCATCAACAACCTGGTCTACAAACCCAGCCGGTCCCTGACCGAGTTTCTGGACGTGAAGCTGCTGGTGGATGTGCTGCGGCTGGATGTTTTTCAGTCCATGCACAAACACGTGCGCAAGTACTTCAAGCACCCGCGGCTCATCCAGCTGATGGAGTTTCCCATCCTGTTCCTCGGGGCTTTGCCCCAGAACACCCCCGCCCTGTATAGCCTCATGAACTACGCCGATATGGCGCTGGGTACCTGGTACCCCATGGGTGGCATGCACAAGATTGTGGAAGGCATGGTAGCGCTGGCGCAGGAGCAGGGCGTGGAGATCAGGCTAGGGGAGGAAGTGCAAAGGCTGGAACTGGAGAACGGCACCATCACCAGAGTCATCACTGCCCAGGGTGAGTACGAGGCTAACGTGGTGATTGGCGGGTCTGATTACCACCACCTGGAAACCAAACTGCTGCCCCCCGAAGCCCGCAGCTATACCCAGAAATACTGGGACACCCGCGTTATGGCACCTTCCTCGCTCATCTTTTACCTGGGCGTGGATAGGAAACTGGAGGGCCTCAGACACCACAACCTGTTCTTTGATGAGGACTTCGGGCCGCACGCCCACGAGATTTACACAGAACCGGCCTGGCCTAAGAAGCCCCTCTTCTACGTGTCTGTGCCCTCCAAAACCGATGCCTCTGTAGCACCTGAGGGCAAAGAGAACCTGTTCATCCTGATCCCCGTGGCCCCCGATCTGCAGGATACGGAGGAAACCCGGGAGCATTACTACCAGTTGGTGATGAACCGCCTGGAGCAGATCACGGGGCAGGAGGTAAAGCACCACGTCATCTATAAGCGAAGTTACGCACACAAAGATTTCATAAAGGATTACCACGCCTTCAAAGGCAATGCTTACGGGCTGGCCAACACGCTGCTGCAGACAGCGGTGCTCAAGCCCAGCCTTAAAAGCAAGAAAGTTCGAAACCTGTTTTACACCGGGCAACTGACCGTTCCTGGCCCCGGCGTACCGCCGTCCCTCATTTCGGGACAAGTAGTGGCCTCCGAGGTTATGAAGGATTTTGCCCCACAGGAAACCACCTTAACCCTATGAAGATGATCCCGGCGCCCATGACCCTTTTTGACAACACCACGCTGGAATGTAGCAAGCTCATCACCCAGCGCTACAGCACGTCCTTCACGTTGGGCATTAAAACACTGCATCCAAGGTTCCATGATCCCATCTACGCCATCTATGGTTTCGTGCGTTTCGCTGATGAGATCGTGGACACGTTCCATTCCCATGACCGCGCTGGTTTGCTGGAGCGGTTCAAACAGGAGACCTACCAGGCCCTGGAAGAGAAAATCAGCCTGAATCCCGTGCTGCACGCCTTCCAGATGGTGGTGAACAAGTACAAAATAGACCAGGAGTTCATTGACGCCTTTCTGCGCAGCATGGAGATGGACTTGTCTGACCAGAAGTATGACTGTGACCTCTACGATGAATATATCTACGGCTCCGCCGAAGTGGTGGGCCTCATGTGCCTGCGCGTGTTCTGCGAGGGAGACACAGAGATGTTTGACAGGCTCAAAGCCTCGGCCTGTGCCCTGGGAGCGGCTTTCCAGAAAGTGAATTTCCTGCGTGACATCCGCAGCGATTACCAGGACCGCGGCCGCGTCTACTTCCCCAAAGTGGATTTCCGGTCGTTCTGCAACAAAGACAAAGAGGAGATAGAACAAGACATCCAGCAGGACTTTGACGATGCCTACGAGGGCATTCTGGCCTTGCCAAGAGGCGCCCAACTAGGTGTTTACCTGGCCTATATCTATTATTTAAAGCTTTTCAAGAAAATTAAGCAGCTTCCTGCCGCCCAAATTTTGGCAGAACGCGTAAGAGTGCCTGATAATACGAAGTTCGCTTTATTGTTAAGTTCGTATATTAGGTTCCAGCTTAATACTATCTGATGCAATTACTCAGTACGCTTCTTTTCCTTTGCTTTGCTCTGGTCTTTCAACAGCAGAAACCAGATCCGTACGCACACGCCTCCCTGTTGAATTATTACCAGACAGCCGCCAAGGACGAAGGGATTGCCCAGAAGTTTGTGAACCTCATGAACAAATATCAGGGCAAAGATCCGCTCAAACTGGGTTACAAAGCTGTATCGCACGCCATAATGGCCAAACACGTCTGGAGCCCTTACGCCAAGATTAAATACCTGCGGCAGTCTTCCCAGTTTTTTGAAGACGCCGTGGCCATTGACAACCAGGACCCCGAGGTGCGTTTTCTGCGTTTTTCCATTGAGAACTCCATTCCCCGGTACCTGAACATGAGCAGCCACCTGGAAGACGATAAAAAGGTCTTCATGTCGGCCATTCTCAAGCACCCCAAGTCCGGCATTTCCAGCGAGACCGTCAAGATCATGCGTGATTACCTTTTGCGCAAAGATTTACTTACAGAACAGGAACAGCAGCAAGTAGCTAAACTCAACCTTTAAACAGTTTATCGACGTTTTCACCAATGTCGATTATTTTTAAGGTATTTTTCTAGGTCTACTTCTAAATAAGCACTACAATATTGCTTACCACTTAGCGGCTCTTTGGTGAAACAGGTCAAAGGAATAGTACAGACGTTAACTTTTTAATTTGTAGGTTTTTGCCTGTAAAAAGCCATAAGCAATCAGCTGAATTTACGTTTAAACAGTGATCTTCCGGCGCACGTTTGTTGCGTAACCCGTGCCTTGAAAAGTAAACACCAATTTGCCAGTTTTCTCTGAGAAATTTAGAGTGCAGCATTTTGGAGGATCCAGCTTGATAAGCTTGGCCAAGGAATCTGCCTGAAATTTTGGGTGAAAACCTGGAAACCGAGCAAACAATCCTGAAAAGAATCTGTTAAGGGTATATGCGTCAGCTACAGGTACATATTGATTCAAATTCTGGCTTTTGCTTTGGGGTAATCTATGCCATTCAGATGGCCGAGGACCTGCTGGAGGAACAGGGCTACCTATATTGTTTGGGTGACATCGTGCACAATGATGTGGAGGTGGAGCGTTTGCAGCAAAAAGGCCTGCGGATCATCAACTATGATATTCTGCAAACCCTGCGGGACGAATGCGTGCTCATCAGGGCCCACGGCGAGCCGCCCTCTACTTACCAATTGGCGCTCCAGAATAACCTCACGCTGGTAGATGCCTCCTGCCCGGTAGTGCTTAAGCTGCAGAACCGTATCAAGAACTCTTTCGACAAAAAAGACCAGATTTTCATCTACGGTAAGCACGGCCACGCCGAGGTACTTGGCTTGCTGGGCCAAACCAACAACGAGGCGGTGGTCTTTGAGAACCTTGACGAATTGCTCCGTCACGAGCTGCCCCAGAACATCACGCTCTACAGCCAAACCACCAAAAGCACCGATAACTTCTACCGCATCAAGAGTGAGCTGGAAACCCGCGGTTACTCCGTAGATGCCAATGACACCATCTGCCGCCAGGTCTCTAACCGCGACAAAGAATTGCGCCGTTTTGCCCAGCAGTATGCCAAGGTAATCTTCGTATCGGGTACCAAATCCTCCAACGGCCGGGTGCTCTACCAGGTCTGCAAAGACACCAATCCCAACACGTACTTCGTCTCAAAGGTAGAAGAACTGAACCCAGATTGGTTTGAGCCCGGCGATACCATTGGCGTGTGCGGAGCCACGTCCACGCCCATGTGGCTAATGGAGGAAGTGCGCAATGCCCTGGTGACTTTCTAGGTTAGTAGTAGGTATCATGTATCAAGTAGCACGATGAAAAAGGAGGGGAGGGCAGTTTGTTTTAGGCTACTTTTTAGGAATACAGGCTTAAAACAAACCTAGAACTTTTCTCAATGTCGCTGAAACTTCCTTCGTTCCTTGTTAACTCCTGAATTACGTAAAAATCCGCTCCAATTATAATTTCAGTTTTATAATTCCTATGCTTCAAGTTTTCAACTTGGAGCCATCATGCCGCAAGTTTGTAACTTGCGTAAGAGTTGAGAGGTAGACAAGTAAGATTCAAATCCCTGAGGAAAGCCTTCGGGTTGCAATTAGCTCCAGGAAAATTAAATAAAGTTTAAATCTGTTTTGAGGCTATTCTTGCAGAAACATACCGGAATCATCATTGCGGCGGCTATTTTGCTGGTGTGGGGGAGTGTGCTGTGGTTTCTGCTGCACTGGCAAGTGAATTTCTGGTCGCCTTTGACTTACCTGGCCGTGCTGGTGATGACGCATCTGTACACCGGCCTGTTCATCACGGCCCATGACGCCATGCATGGCGTGGTAGCTCCCGGTAATAAGAAACTGAATACCGTTGTAGGCACCATCACCGCCGGGCTGTTCGCCTTCAATTACTACGGCCGTCTGTACCCCAAGCACCACCTGCACCACCGCCACGTCGCCACTGATCAGGACCCCGATTACCACGGGGGAAACTTCTTTCTGTGGTTTTTCAGCTTTGCCCTGCAGTACATTACTATTGTGCAGATGGTCCTGATGGGCGTGGCCTACAACCTGTTGCAGCTATGGTTCCTGAAGGAAAATATCATCCTGTTCTGGATGGTGCCTGCGGTCCTGGCCACATTCCAGCTTTTTTATTTCGGGACGTACCTACCACACCGCGGCGAGCACGAGCCTGATAATCGGCACAAATCATCTACCCAGCGCCGGAACCACCTGTGGGCCTTCATCAGCTGCTATTTCTTCGGGTACCACTATGAGCACCATGACAAACCTTACCTTCCTTGGTGGAAGCTGTACCAGGAGAAAGACCGGTTGGTGAAAGGGAGCTAGCAAGTCTTAGCCCTGTTTCTTAAAAAGGAGACTCAAAATGAAAAGCCTCGGAAGAAGAATAGAATTTCTCTTTCCGAGGCTTTTCATTTTGACCGGTTGGCCAGTGGCTCTTCTTTTTCTCCTACTCCTTTTTTGTCATCCTGGAAGGATCTTGTGTGAGAACTAGGTAGACTCTGAACGAGAGCTGCTACCGTTTGCTCACAAGATTCTTTCAGGATGACAATGTATGGAATCGATATTGAATCAAGGGTAAAGGGAACAACCTTACTTCACCTCAAACACATTATCCCTGGGGTAGGAATCCGGGACGTAGGTGCCTTTCAGTTCCAGTTTCTTCACGGCTTTGGCGGGTTTGAAGTCTACCTGCACGGTGGTGTTGCCGCTTTCCCACACAGACACGTTTCTACTGAATTTTGCAGTGCTATTATCTGCGTAGGTGACCACCAGTTCCACGGGCACGGGTTTGGTGCCTTTGGATTGCACGGTTACCAGGTACTGACCAGCCTGTTGCTGCACGTTGGCAATGGCCAGGTCTGGGTAGCCTTCGTCAAAGAACCAGCGTTTCCAGAACCAGTTGAGGTTGCGGCCGGCGCCGGCGTTCATGGCATTGAAGAAATCCCAGGGCAGGGGGTGCTTGCCGCTCCATTGCTGGATGTAATTGTGCAGAGCCTTGGTGAAGAGTTCATCGCCCAGCATTTGTTTAACATACAGGTAACCCAGCGCCGGCTTAGGGTAGGAGTTCAGGAAGAAGGGAGCGCCGTTCTGCTGGTTCGTCAGGGTCATGATGGGCATGTCGGCCTCGGTCGCGGCCATCTGGGCGTAGGGCATCACGCCGTAATCGTCTTCCAGTTTGGGCTCAATGATGGAGGAGATGATCCATTCGCCTAGGGTGGCCCAGCCTTCGTCCATCCAGCCGTACTTGGTTTCGTTCGTGCCCATGTAGAACGGGAACATGGTGTGGAAGATCTCGTGGTCGGTGAGGGTAATGGCGTCTTCGCGGGTTTTCACGGGGTTGTCATTCACCATCATGGGGTATTCCATCTGGTCCAGACCATCAAAGACGGTCTCGTGGGAGTAGGGGAAAGGCCACTTGGGGAAAGTGTAGCTCATCGCCCCCACGGTTTTGCGGGAGAAATGGATGACTTCCTCAAAATCATGGTGCTCGGGGTTGTACGCTACATCCACGCGAGTGCGGCGCTTGGTTTTGGGGTCCACCACCAGGCTGGTAGAATTCCAGAGGTAATGGTCTGAGGTGGCGAACACAAAATCCACTACGTTATCGGCGGTGAACTTCCAGGTGTTGCGGGCGTTGGGTGCGGTGATGTCGCGGCGCTTGAGGTCGTTTTGATCGATGACGGCGATGATGGCGTCTTTCCGCTCGGCGTCCTGCAGGCGCTTGGCATACTTCTTCGTGAGCACGGCATCGGCATTTTTCAAGTCGCCGGTGGCCCACACCACATAGTCCTTGGGCACGGTAATCTCAGCGTTGAACGAGCAGAAGTCGTTGTAGAACTCGGCCGGGCCTAGGTACGGGATGCGGTTCCAGCCGTCCACATCATCGTACACCGCGATGCGCGGGAAGAAGTAAGCCACGAAGGCCGCGCCCTGCGGGTCTACCTGGCCGGTGCGCATGTGCGAGCCCGCGTTGAGGATGTAATGGTAAGCGATGGAGAAACTTGCCTTCTGTTTGGGTGCCAACGGCTTGATGGGCAAAGTCATGTTGGTGCCGTCAATGCGCAGTTTCTGCACGTTCTGAGGATCCTGGTTTACCTGCAGGCGCTCAATCTGCACGCCTTCGTGGATGTCCTCAGGGTCAATGGTGTTGGCCCGGGGCGCTCCTTTCTGGTAATAGTTAGGGTACAGCTTGAAGACGATCTGCCTGAGCGTATCGGGGCTGTCATTAGTGTAGGCAATGTCTACAGTTCCGGCCAGTTTTCGGGAAGACGGGTCAAAATCTACCTTGATGGTATAATCGGCGGTGTTCTGCCAGTAGCTTTTACCTGGCGTGCCGTCCAGGCTGCGGGTACCTTTTTGGTACGCTGCCGCGATGTTTCGGGGCATGGGCAGTTGTTGGGCAATGGCGCTGGTGCTCAACGTGAGCAAAGCACAGAAGAGAAGTTGTTTAGGCGTTCGCATTCAATATGGCCAGGTTTAAATGATGGCACATTAAAGGTAAGCGCTTTCTCTTTCCGGTCAGTAACCTATGTCCAAATTTCCTGGGTGAAAAGCCAAAGCAGTTGATTCAGGTCTGTTTTTGTGAAATAAGGCCTGAATCAACCGCTAAATGACTTGGGTGTGCGCAAGTGGTTAAAAGGAAAAGGTTTGAAACCAGCCCTGGATGTAAGTGGCTACCTCTTCCCAGCCGGGTTTTCCGCAGATAAAGTGCCTCCGCCCAGGGATTCCCGGTGCTCCGAAATGGGGCTGTAAAACAAGAAAGCCTGCTCTTGGGGAACAGGCTTTCTTGTTAGTGAATTTGGTTGAGCTTAGTGAACGGCGTCTTTCTTGCAGCAGCCATCCAGGCGGTCATAGGCGCGGGGAGTGGCCTTAGTGTCATCGGCGTCATAGCCTAAGTCATTCACCGCTTTTCTTATTTTCTCTAATGAGGTTTTCTGGCCGTTGTAAGATACCGTAAGTACTTTGGAGTCTACATCCAGGGTGGCTTTGTTCACGCCTTTCTCGTAGGCCAGGCCTTTTTCAATGGTGGCTTTGCACATATCGCACACCGCCGAGGTCTTGATTTTCACCTCTTCGGCTTTGCCGCCGCTTTGGGCAAAAGAGAAAGAAGCCAAGCCGGTGAGCATTAGGGAAAGCATCCAGATTTTAAGGGTTTTCATTTGTTTTGGGTTATGGTTGATTTTTTTGTTTATGTTCTGTCTTCTGTTTTAAGCCTGTTTTGCCATAATCGGGCCAAAATCTGTAAGTGTTGATTGTCCATTGCTGATTGTTGTCTGGTTATTTGGAAAAACAATGAACAATCAACAATAAGCAATTATTTTAAAGTAAAGCGCATGCCGGCGTAGATTACCCGACCAATAACTGGGGCCCACACCATGCTGGCATCAAACTCCTGCCCGAAGGGATTGTCAGCGCCCACAATCGGTTTTCGCTGTTTGTAGTCCAGCAGGTTTTCGGCACCCAGGTACACTTCCCAACGTTTGAACGCCCGTGTGATCTGACTATTAAACACCGCGTACGGGCTAACAGTTCTGGTCATGATGGAGGTTTCGTGGTGGTTCATGTCATGGTCCATGGAAGGAACCAGCCTCTTCCCGAACCACTGGGCTGTTACATCGGCGCGCCATTTGTCAAAGGGGGTTGCGAAGCCCAGGTTCAGGAACGCCCGGTGGTTGGGGATGAACGGCCGCCGCAACAGCTCGCCGTTGTAGGTGGTGCGCACGTCAAAATACTTGTAAGCCGCTTTCACGTCCAGCATGGAAGTGAGCTCATACTGCACCTCCCCCTGGAAGCTTTTGGAGAAAGACCTTCCATTAAGGTTCGTGAACGCCACTTGGAACGGACTGCTGTACATATCGGGCACAATCTGGTTCTGGAAGGTGGTATAGTAGTAATCGGTGATGAAAGCGCCTTTGCGTTCGCCCACCTCAAAGTACTGCGTGAAGCTTCCGCCCAGGTTCCAGGCTTTCTCGGGCTGCAGATCGTTCTGGAAATAGAAAGCGCGGTTGCTGATGAGCGAGGCCACGTTCTCGGCAATGGGGTTGGCTATCCTGAAGCCTTTCCCGGCCCCCAGGCGCAGGATGGAATTGGGGGTGAAATTATACTTCGCGTTGAAGCGGGGCGTATACACCCAGCCATACAGGTTATGATGATCGGCGCGCACACCGCCCACCAAAGTCAGATTGGTGCTGTTTTGGTAAATATACTCGAAAAACGCCCCTGATACCCGCTCCCGGCGCTCCAGACGCCGACCAGCCAGTTTCTCCTGATAGTCCTCGTACTGGTAGCTCAGACCGGTTTTGTACGTGTGCGCTGTGTTCCCAAACGCCGACTGGAAAATCAGGTTGGCCAAACCGCTGTTCTGGTAGCCTTTGTAAGGCCTAGTGCCGTAATGCGAATCAAAGTCGTGCCGGGCACCAGACAGAATCAACCCGATGCTCTGATAGGGCTTGTTCTTGAACGTGTAAGAAGTTTTAGAGAAGCCGCTCACGCGGTCAGTCTCTGACTGAGTGCCGTAGAAACTGCCTTCCTCCTGTGGCATGCCGGGGCGGTAGCCCACCTGGCCTCCAGTTCTGGTTTCACGCAACGCCTGCACACCTATCTCGGCTACCCATTGCTTGCCTGTGTTGTACTTCCACTTGTTGAACACGTTGTAGTGCTTGCCCAGAGGCAGGTCCAGGAAACCGTCTTGGTTGTTATCAACGCGGTTGCTGAGTTGGTCGGTGTGGAGCATGAGCACGGTGCTCAGTTTGGGCGTAAGCGTAAACGAGGTGTTCACGTTGGCATCCCACTTGGCCAGGCTGTTGCCATAAAGGTTCACAAACACGCGGTCAGACTTCTCCGGATCCTTGAGCCGCACGTTCACTTGCCCCGAGATGGACTCATAGCCATTCAACACCGAGCCGGTGCCTTTGATGATGTCAATAGCCTCTATATAAGTCCCAGACAGGTAGTTCAGGCGGTAGGGGGTGGCCAGGCCGCGCAGGGCCGGCACGTTGTCGGTGGTCATGAGGGTGTAGGCCCCATCCAATCCCAGCATTTGGATCTGTTTGGCCCCGGACACTGCGTCTGAGGTGGAAACCTCCACCGAGGCGTTTGTCTCAAAGCTCTCGGCTAGGTTACAGCACGCAGATTTGGTCAGGTCTTTGGCCGTGACCACCTGGGAGTTGGTGGGTGTAAGCGCCGAGTAGCGGTCCTGTTTGCCCGTGATGGTCACTTCCTTGATAGAGGTAACAGATTTCAGCTGCACTACTATATGGGCGCGGCCCTGTACCTGCACGGTGTCTGGTTTGTAGCCGATGTAGCTGACCAAAAGGGCAGTTTGCCCTGCCGGAGCAGGAGCCAATGTGAAGTGGCCATTGGCATCGGTGCTGGTGGCCTGGTTTGTGCCCAGCCAGATCACCGAGGCCCCAATTAGCGGGGTGGCGCTGGTGGCATCAACCACGCGGCCCGCCAGATTCTGGGCTTGCCCTACCAGCGGCAGCAGGAGTCCGATAAATGTCATTGCCCGAAAAGCACGACCTATATTAGATAACATGGATTGGATTTCATTTAGATTCAACATCTTTTCTGAAGGGCAGAAGCACCAAGTAGGATGGATTCTGCCTTAAAAGCGAAAAGTAGGACCTAAACGATGAGGGTGTGCAACCGATGCAGGAGTTCTCTGCCCGCCAGCGGTGGGGAGCTGTCTGAATAAAAGGCCCAGGAACCAATGGCCGGCGTGGTGCTTACCGGCGGTATCAGAAAAGAGGTGGTAAGCACCGGCATGAGCGCCAATAATTCCACCTTACTGAATTTCAAGGTGGAAGGAATGTCCAGTTTGTGGTAGGTAACGGAAAAGGTGCAGCAAGACTGCTGTTCCACCTTGGTGACCTCGTCCTGGCAAGAAGACTTTTTCTCCGCCGCGCAGCATTCCATACCCCCAGATTGAAGGCCCATTTCCGCCAATGCCGACATTCCCAGCATGGCACAAAACCTATGGGTTGCCGCCACGCCAATAGAGCCCGTCAGGAGGCAAAAAGCCACCGCCAGAAGCACAATATGTCGGAGTTTCCCACGCATACCACAAAGATATGGAATTTTGCTCCACTTTCCTCCACCTTCCTTCCACCGGCGCTTTTCAGCGGATCCAAAAGCTTGTTAAATGAGCTAAATTCCTGATTGTTAATTGTTTGCCTAAGTATTCACGTGTTATTTAGCAAATAAATTAGAAACGTTTTCCAAAACTTATCCCGAAGTGATAGAGGAAAAATGTGGATAATGTGCATAAGTGGGGTGGATAACCATGATTTATCCACAAAGTGGGAAAAAGTGGGAGACCGTGGTTGACTTTGCTTCGCCCTTTAGTACTTTTGCTTTGTACCAAAGACTGTCGTCACTGCCTAAGCTACCATGAACTTCCTCTCCGGCGAATACGAATGTAAGCTAGACCCGAAGGGAAGATTGGTGCTGCCTGCCAAAATCAAATCCAACCTGCCCGAGGAGTGCGGAAACCAGGTGGTTTTAACCCGTGGGTTTGAGCCTTGCCTAGTGTTGTACCCTAGAACAGAGTGGAAAACGATCTATGACCGGGTAGCGGGGCTGAACGAGTTCAATGAGGAGTACCGGCATTTCCAGCGGAATTTCTTCCGAGGGAATACTGAGATTGAGCTTGACAATGCCGGACGTTTCATCTTGCCGCGCACCATGGTGCGATACGCCGAGATTGAGAAGGAAGCCATTGTGGTAGGGTTGGGGAACCGGGTGGAAATCTGGAACCCAGACAAATACGACGCATTTTTAATTAAAGACCAACAGAACTTCTCGCAGTTAGCGCAGAAGTTCCTCGGGGAGCACCCGAGCGTACCACCAACTGAATAAACGCCTATGCAGTACCACCAGCCCGTTTTGTTGCAGGAATCGGTAGATGCGTTGGCTATTAAACCCGGCGGCATTTACGTAGACGTCACCTTTGGCGGGGGCGGACACTCTGCGCACATCTTAGAGCAGATGCAGGGTGGGCAACTCTACTCCTTTGATCAGGACACTGATGCCGAGAAACAGGCCGAACGGCTGATCTCAGACAAATTCACGTTTGTCAAAGCCAACTTCCGCTACCTAAAGAAATATCTGCGTCTCTACGGCGTGCGTCAGGTAGACGGTATTCTAGCTGACTTGGGTGTTTCCTCTCATCAGTTCAACACCGCTGAGCGCGGTTTCTCCACTAGGTTTGACGGCCCCCTTGACATGCGCATGGACAATGAAAGTCCACTTACGGCGCGAGAGGTGGTGAATACCTACGAAGAAGAACAACTGCACAAGATATTCGGGTTGTACGGCGAGGTGAAGAACGCCAAAACCCTGGCCCGTGAACTGGTCTCGGCTAGAAACGTGCAGCCCATTGAAACCATCGCAGATTTTAAGAAGGCCATTGCCGGTATCACGCCCCGCGGGAAAGAAAATAAATACCTGGCCCAGGTTTTCCAGGCGCTTCGCATAGAAGTGAACGATGAACTTAAGGCCCTTGAGGAAATGCTGGAGCAGGCCGTGGAGGTTCTGAAACCCGGTGGCAGATTGTCGGTGATTTCCTACCATTCCCTGGAAGACCGCCTGGTGAAGAACTACATCGCCAAGGGTAAGTTCTTCGGGGAAGTGGAGAAAGATTTCTTCGGGAATGAGATCAAGCCTCTGGATTCGGTGACCCGCAAGCCCATTGTGCCGGGTGATCTGGAATTACAGGAAAACAACCGCTCCCGCAGCGCCAAGTTGCGGGTAGCGCAGAAAAGAGAGACACCTGAATCGTTGAAGAAGTAGGGAGATAGAAGGGAAAGCAAAACATTTTACGATTTGATTATGGCAGTCAACACCGTACGTCCACAAGTGAATCGGCCTAAGGCAAACACCGTAAGGGAAGTGCCCAGGGTAGAGAAGCCGCGTTCTGCGCGCCCGAAGCGCCAGAAAGGGACCAGTTTGTTTGAACTGTTGGACCGCTACACCAAGGTAGACTGGTTTTTTGCCGAGGGCCTGCCCGTGCGGTATCTGCCCAAGGTGCTGTTCCTGATGGGCGTGACCTTGTTCTACATCGGGAATACCCACTACGCAGACCGCACCCTTCGCCGCATTGACAAAACCAAAGCCGAGACCGAGGATTTGCGCGCGGATTACACCACCTTGAAATCTGAATACATGGAGGCGAGTAAGCAGTCTGAGGTGGCCCGAAACGTGGCACCCCTTGGCCTTATGGAAAGCTCCACTCCACCCATCCAAGTAGTTCTGAAGAAAGATGAATATTAAGAGGTCCATCGTTACGCGCGTGCGGGTGGCCTTTTTGGCTATCTGCCTTTTCGCGTTCGCGATTATCTACAAAGTTGGCTACATCCAGATCAAGGACGGCGACCGCTGGCGCGAGATCGCCAATGAGAAGCGGTTCCACTATCAGCCGGTATTCGCCACCCGCGGGAACATCTACTCTAATGATGACCGCATCATGGCCACCTCGCTGCCTTTCTACCGCGTGGCGTTTGACCCTACCATCTCGCCCAGCGATATCTTCTCCAAAGGCATTGACTCTTTGGCTATTCACCTGTCGCGCTTTTACGGGGACCGTTCTCCGTCTTATTACAAGCAGAAAATAAAGAACGCCCGCAGCGCCGGGCGCAAATACGTGCGCCTGAACGGCCGCCTCATTAACTACCAGGACAAGAAGATGATGGCCAAATGGCCTATTTTCCGGGCCGGCAAGAACAAAGGCGGGGTGATCTTCGAGAAACTGGACCGCCGGTTCCTACCGTTCGGGTCACTGGCCAAACGGACTATCGGGTTCATTAACGAAGACCGCAAAGGCGCGGGTCTGGAGTTCTCTTTTAATCGCCACCTAGCCGGAAAAGACGGAGAGGCCCTGTACGAGCGCATGGCCGGCGGAAACAAGCCCATCAACGACGGTACCGAGGTGAAGCCCATGCCTGGTTTCGACATTCAAACCACCATTGACATTAACCTGCAAGACGTGGCCGAAAACGCTCTGAACCGTGCCCTTTCCCTCAATGACGCCGCCCACGGCTGTGTGATCTTGATGGAAGTAAAGACCGGTCACATCAAAGCCATTGCCAACCTGGGCCGTCAGGCCGAGGGCGTGTACGCTGAAGACTATAACTACGCGGTGGGTAACCAGGGCCGTACCGAGCCGGGCTCTACCTTCAAACTGGCTTCCATGATGGCCCTGCTGGAGGAAACCGACATGAAACTAACCGATACCGTGGATACCGGCAATGGTTCTGAGCGCATCGGGGGGGCGGTGAAGACCGATACGCACGGTAATGGTAGAATCAGTTTACAGCAGGTTTTTGAAAAATCGTCTAATATCGGGGTAGCCAAACTCATCCAGCAGACCTTTGAGAAAGACCCGCAGAAGTACGTTGATTACCTGCACAAATTCGGGTTGCACCAGCCGCTGGGCTTCCAGATGAACGGCGAGGCTATTCCTTACATCAAATCACCCAAAGACCGCAGTTGGAGCCGTCCGTCGCTGTCTACCATGGCCATTGGCTATGAGCTGAAAATCTCTCCTTTGCAGACGCTGGCTTTTTACAACGCTGTGGCCAACAACGGCGTGAAAGTGCAGCCCATGATCGTGAAGAGCATCAAGCGCGCCGATCAGATCCTGGAGTCTTACGAGGCCAAGGTCCTGAATCCTAAAATCTGTTCTGACGAGACCCTGGCGCAGCTGCGTCAGATGATGGAAGGCGTGGTGGAGAACGGAACGGCCAAAAACCTGAAGAGCAAAGACTACAAAGTAGCCGGTAAAACCGGTACTGCCCGTAAGGTGATCAACGGCCAGTACACCAGAAAATATTCCACTTCTTTTGTAGGCTACTTCCCGGCAGACCGCCCGAAGTATAGCTGTATTGTGATTATTGACAACCCGCAGAAAAACGCCCAGTACGGCGGTGACGTGGCTGCCCCGGTTTTCAGGGAATTGGCTGACAAAGCCTACGCCCAGGATCTGGCCATCCACGCGCCTATGGTGCGCCGCCCTGTAGGGGTACAGCCCAAACTGCCCGTGCTGCACGCCGGAAACCAGGAAGAACTGACCATCCTTTGCAACAAACTAGGCGTGAGTGCCCACCCACTGAGCCCAGAGGAAGACTGGGTGCGGGTAGACACCCAGAAACAATCGGTATCCTTGAAGCCGGTGCCGGTGAAAATGGGCCAGGTGCCCGATGTCACCGACATGACCCTGAAAGATGCGCTTTACCTGTTGGGGAACCACGGCATCAAAGTACGGGCCATTGGGCTGGGGCGGGTAGAGAGCCAAAGCATTCCGCCGGGGCAACCCGTGGCGAAAGGAACAATCATCACCATTACACTAACTACACATGGCGCAACTAGAAAACCTGCTTCAGGTACTCCAGTCAACGCAATTGCTCGGGCCTTCTAACCCCGAGCTTTCTGCGTTAACAATGGATTCTCGCCAGGCTGGCCCGGGCGTGGCTTTCTTTGCTATCAAAGGGACGCTCCACGATGGCCATGATTTCATAGAGACGGCGGTGGCTCAAGGCGTTTCCGTGGTGTTTTGCGAAAAACTGCCCCAAAACGGACCTGAGAACGTCACCTTTGTGCAGGTGCCCAGCGTAGCCGAGGCCATGGGCCTGGTAGCTGCTGAGTTCTACGGCAATCCTTCCCGTAAACTGAAATTGGTGGGCGTGACCGGTACCAACGGCAAAACCACCTGCGTGACCCTGCTGCACAAACTCTACCGTGACCTGGGCTACAACGCCGGCCTACTGTCTACGGTGCAGAACCAGATCAACGAGACCGTGATCCCGGCCTCGCACACCACCCCGGATGCTATTACACTGCAGGGACTGTTAGCCCAGATGGTGAAAGCCGGTTGTACGCACGCCTTTATGGAGGTTAGTTCGCACGCTTTAGTGCAGCACCGCGTGACCGGCGTGCAGTTCACCGGGGCGGTTTTCACCAACATCACCCACGACCACCTGGACTACCACGGCACGTTTGACGAGTACATCCGGGCCAAGAAGCTGTTCTTCGATCACCTGAGCAGGAAAGCCTTCGCGCTGGTGAACGCCGACGACAAGCGCAGCATGGTCATGCTGCAGAACACCAAAGCTGCCAAATACACCTACGCCCTCCGCAAAGAAGCCGACTTCAAAGCCCGCCTGCTGGACAACTCCATCCAGGGATTGCAGCTGGAGCTGGAAGGGCAGGAAGTGTGGTTCAGATTGATAGGCACCTTCAACGCCTATAACCTGCTAGCCGTGTATGGCGCCGCCACCCTGCTGGGCGAAGATCCGAAGGAAGTGCTGGCCAGCCTGTCTAACCTTACCTCGGCCGCTGGTCGATTCGATTACGTGGTGTCACCTGGCCAGATTACCGGCATTGTGGACTATGCCCACACCCCAGACGCGCTGGAGAACGTGCTACAGACCATTCAGCAGATCCGGAAACCGGAGCAGAAAGTCATCACCATTGTTGGCTGCGGTGGAAATCGCGATGCCGCCAAGCGTCCGGTCATGGCCGATATCGCCGCCAAGATGAGTGACCGCGTGATCCTGACCTCGGACAACCCCCGGGACGAGGATCCGCAGGAAATCCTGAACCAGATGCAGGCCGGTGTGAAAAGCACCGATCTGAAGAAAGCAATATCTGTGGTGGATCGCCGCGAGGCCATTAAAACCGCCGTGCTGCTGGCCGAGGCCGATGACATTATCCTGGTGGCGGGCAAGGGCCACGAGACCTACCAGGAAGTGAAAGGCGTGCGATCGCCGTTTGATGACAAGCAGGTGCTGCAGGAGTCATTTGCCTTGCTCCAGAAGTAAGGCAGATACTGAAAAACTAAAACGACTTAGGTGAGAAGAGTCCCCAACCAGACGCTTCTCTCACGATAAAAAGAAACGGATGCTTTATTACCTTTTTGATTTTCTGGACAGGCAGTTTGACTTCTACGGGGCGGGCGTAATGCGCTACATCTCGTTCAGGGCCGGACTGGCTGCCCTTTTCTCGCTTCTGATTGCCATGATTTTTGGGGGACGCCTTATCAGGGTGCTGCACCGCCGGCAGGTGGGAGAGTCTATCCGGGATTTGGGTCTGGAAGGGCAGTTGGAGAAAAGAGGCACCCCCACCATGGGCGGGCTTATTATTCTGCTGGCCATTGTTTTGCCCACCCTGCTGTTGGCGCGCTTGGACAACGTGTACATTCTGCTCATGCTGGTGTCTACGATATGGTTAGGCGCCATCGGCTTTCTGGATGACTACATAAAGGTTTTCCGCAAAAACAAGGAAGGTCTGGCTGGTCGCTTCAAGGTGATGGGCCAGGTGGGCCTTGGCCTGATTGTAGGCCTTACGCTGTTCTTCTCCGAGGACGTGGTGGTGCGCCAGTACCTGACCACCAAAGGCCTCTCCGCCATTGATGTCTCCAGCACATTCACCGATGTCCGGAAAATGATCACCACGGTGCCTTTCACCAAGAACAATGAGCTGGACTATTACCAGTTTTTCAGCTTCGCGAGCCCGCTGCTGGGTTCCTATGCCCGTTTCCTCTACATCCCGCTGGTGATCATCATCATCACAGCCGTATCCAATGGCGCCAACATCACCGACGGGATTGATGGGCTGGCGGCTGGTACTTCGGCCATCATCGGGACCACACTGGCAGTGTTCGCCTGGGTATCCGGTAACTCCATATTCGCTGATTACTTTGACATTATGTACATCCCCAACACAGGTGAGCTGGTGATTTTCTGTACCGCTTTTGTGGGTGCCTGCGTGGGTTTCCTGTGGTACAACTCCTATCCGGCCCAGGTGTTCATGGGCGATACAGGCTCCCTGTCTATTGGCGGGATTATCGCAGTTTTAGCCCTGATTTTGAGAAAAGAGCTCCTAATCCCCATCTTATGCGGGATTTTCCTGGTGGAGAATCTCTCGGTGATGCTGCAGGTGAGTTACTTCAAATACACCAAGAAGAAATACGGCGAGGGTCGGCGCATCTTCAAGATGTCGCCGCTGCACCACCACTATCAGAAGCTGGGCTACCATGAATCCAAGATCGTGTCAAGGTTCTGGACCGTGGGCATCATGCTGGCAATTCTGACCTTGGTTACCCTGAAATTAAGATAATCTGTTTAGAGTTTTTTTTAAGGAAAACAGGCCCTAAACGAAGAAAATAAAAGCAAAAGCAATGCAGAAAATAGCCATACTAGGAGCAGGGGAGAGCGGCGTGGGAGCAGCCTTGTTGGCACAGGCCAAAGGCTTTGACGTGTTCGTCTCAGACCGTGGTTCCATTTCTGAAAAGTACCGGCAGCAATTGGCCCAGGCGCAGATTTCATTTGAGGAGGGTACCCACTCGCTAGAGCAAATCTATGCCGCCACTGAAATCATCAAAAGCCCGGGTATTCCGGATACTGCGCCGGTGATCCAAGGTGCGGTGGAGCGCAACATTCCGGTGATCTCGGAGATTGAGTTTGCGGGGCGCTACGCCTCGGGTAAGTTCATCTGCATCACGGGTACTAACGGCAAAACCACCACTACGCTGCTGACTTACCACCTGCTGAAAAGCGCTGGCCTGAAAGTGGCCCTAGCCGGTAATGTGGGCGAGAGCCTGGCGGGTAAGGTGCTGGAAGGCGGCTACGATTATTACGTGGTAGAACTGAGCAGCTTCCAGCTGGATAATATGTATAGCTTCAAAGCGCAAATCAGTATCCTGCTTAACATCACCCCGGATCACTTGGACCGCTACGGGTACAAGATGGAGAACTATGCGGCCGCCAAATTCCGCATTGCCCAAAACATGACTTCCGCAGATTTCTTCCTGTTCAACCAGGACGATGCCGAGATCCAGAAATACATGGCATCGCACGAAGTGCCGGGCACGCAGGTGCCGTTTGGCCTGAAAGCATCGGAAGGCTTGGCGATCCAGTTCCAGGGTCAGGAGATTTCAGCCTCTTTTTCGCAAATCATCGCCAAAGTAGATACGTCCAAGTCGCCTTTGATTGGACAGCACAACCAATACAACACCATGGCCGCGGTAGGCGCCGCGCTGCTGGTGGGCATCGAGCCAACCCAGATTGAAGAAGCCTTGGGCACTTTCCAGAATGCCGAGCACCGTTTGCAGCCGGTAGGGGAAATTGAGGGCGTACGGTTCATCAATGATTCCAAGGCTACGAACGTGGAAGCGGTTTGGTACGCGCTGGACGGTATTCAGCAACCCATTGTGTGGGTAGTGGGCGGCACCGACAAAGGCAATGACTACACTCCGCTCTTGCCGCTGGTGCAGGAGAAAGTGAAAGCCATTGTGTGCCTGGGCCTGGATAACAGCAAAATTTTGGCCGCTTTTTCCCAAACTGGCCTGAAAATGGTGGAGACCCGCGACGTGAACGAGGCGGTACAGCTGGCCAAGGATTTCGCCGAGACCGGTGATGTGGTTTTGCTTTCCCCGGCTTGTGCCAGCTTTGACCTTTTCAACAATTACGAACACCGGGGCCGCGCTTTTGCCCAAGCCGTGGCCACCCTTAAAAGTACCGTAGCATGACTCCTGTAAAAAACTGGCTTCGTGACAATCTCAAAGGCGACCCCATTTTGTGGGGGATTGTCTTGACGTTCGGGCTCATCAGTATTGCCGTGGTGTACTCGGCTACCGGTACGCTGGCCTACAAAAAGATGGGCGGTAACACCGAGTATTACCTGTTCAAACACTCCAGCTTGATCTTCATCGGGTTGGCGTTTGTGTGGCTCGCGCACAAGATCAATTACCGCTATTACGCCAAACTGAGCTTGCTGGCCCTCATTTTCTCGGTGCCTCTGCTCATCTATACTTACCTCAAAGGCTCCAACATCAACGAGGCCTCGCGCTGGCTCACCATCCCGGTGATCAACCAGACGTTCCAGCCTTCGGATTTGGCCAAACTGGCCTTGATCTCTTACCTGGCCAGCATCCTGAGCAAGCGCCAGATGAACATTGAATCCAAACAAACCCTGATTCCGCTGTTCCTCTGGAGTGGTTTGATCTGCGGATTGATTGCCATGAGTAACATCTCTACCGGCTTGCTGTTGTTCCTGACCTGCTTGCTTTTGATGTTCATCGGCCGGATTCCTATGAAATCCATCATGATCATGATTGCGGTAGGGGCATTGTTCGGAACCATTGCGCTGGCGCTGGGGCAACGGGCGCAGACGGCCATTTCCCGGATTGAGAACTTCATGGATAAAGACCAGACAGTTTTCCAGTTGGAGCAGTCGTACATCGCCATTGCAACGGGCGGGGTTTTAGGAAAAGGCCCCGGAAACTCAGATCAGCGCAACGTGCTGCCGCACCCGTACTCAGACTTTATCTACGCCATCATCATTGAAGAATATGGCATGGTGGGCGGCGCCGTGATTCTGTTCCTGTACCTGGCTTTCCTGTACCGCGGCATGATGGCGGTGACCAACAGTTTAGGGGCCTTCGGCGGATTACTGTCCGCGGGCATCAGTTTCAGTCTGGTCATTCAGGCCATGGTGAACATGGGCGTGGCCGTTGGCTTGGGTCCGATCACGGGTCTGCCGCTGCCGCTGCTGAGTATGGGGGGGACCTCGCTCATCTTTACCGGTATCTCCATCGGGATTATCCTGAGTGTGAGCCGGAGTGAGCATGAGGCCAAACTAGCCGCCGCGCCCACGGCGAACAAACCCGCAAACGTGTTAACGCATGCCTGAGAAACAATATAGATTCATTATCAGCGGCGGGGGTACCGGTGGGCACATTTACCCGGCAGTGGCCATCGCCAACGAGATCAAACGCCTGCACCCGTCGGCGGAGATCCTGTTCGTGGGGGCTCAGGGGCGGATGGAGATGACGCGCGTGCCTGAGGCCGGTTATAAAATCATCGGGCTCTGGATCAGTGGACTTCAGCGTCGCCTAACGGTAGACAACCTTTCCTTTCCGCTGAAAGTGATCTCCAGCATCCGGAAGGCCTACAAGATTATCAAAGATTTCAAACCCGATGCGGTAGTAGGGGTGGGTGGTTACGCCAGCGGCCCTTTGCTGTATGCGGCCACTAAAATGGAGATCCCGTCCTTGATACAGGAGCAGAACTCCCACGCGGGCATCACCAATAAGCTGCTGGCCAACAAAGTGGACAAAGTCTGCGTGGCTTATGACAGCATGTACAAGTATTTCCCCAGCGCCAAAATCGTGCTCACCGGCAACCCCGTGCGGCGTGATATCGCAGAACTGGAAGGCAAGCGGACCGAGGCCATGCAGTTTTTCGGCCTGAACCCGGATCGGCTCACGTTTCTGGTGATCGGTGGCAGTTTGGGCGCACGCACCTTGAACCAGAGCACCCAAGGAGCGCTGCAGAAAATCCTGGAGGCGGGCTACAACCTCATCTGGCAAACCGGGAAGGCCTTTTTCCCGACCGCCGAGGAATCGGCCAGGAACTATCCCGCCGACCAGGTCAGGGCCTATGACTTCATCAAACGGATGGATTTGGCCTACGCCGCCGCCGATGTGGTGATCTCAAGGGCCGGGGCACTTTCCATCTCGGAGCTGTGCCTGGCTAAAAAGCCGTCCATCCTGGTGCCTTCGCCCAACGTGGCCGAAGACCATCAGACCAAAAACGCCATGGCCCTGGTGCAGAAAGACGCCGCCGTGCTGGTGAAAGACTTTGAGGCCTCGCAGAAACTGTGGGATGCCGCTTTTGCTTTAGCCAAAGACCCCGCTAGGCAGCAAACGTTGCGTGAGAATATTGCCCAATTGGCCAAGCCGCACGCCACCGAAGCCATTGTCCAAGAACTTCTGAAGCTAACCTGATGAATCTGCACCAATACCGCCATATCTATTTCCTAGGCATCGGGGGCATTGGCATGAGTGCCGTCGCCCGGTGGTTCCTGGCCAAAGGATTCGCCGTAGCCGGCTATGACAAAACACCCACGCCCTTAACCCAGAAGCTGGCCGAGGAAGGCGCCAACATCCATTTTGAAGATGACGTAGCGCTGATTCCGGCCTCATTTAGGGAAAACAAGGCAGAAACGCTGGTGGTCTTAACGCCGGCCGTTCCTGCCACCCACGCAGAGTGGCAGTACCTGGAAAGGGAAGGCTTTACCATCATGAAGCGCTCGCAGGTGCTGGGTCTGCTGACCAAGAACCAATACTTGGTGGCGGTGGCCGGCACGCATGGTAAAACCACCACTTCGTCTATGGTGGCGCATCTGCTGCACCACGCTAATGTTTCCACCTCCGCCTTTTTAGGTGGCATTTCTACCGATCTAGGCTCAAACCTGCTGTTGCCGCACCAGGAAGAGGAGCGCGCCCTGGCCGTGGTGGAGGCCGATGAGTACGACCGCTCGTTCCTCACCCTGTACCCAGACATCGCCATTGTCACCTCCACCGATCCTGATCACCTGGACATCTACGGTCAGAAAGAAGCTTTGGTGGACTCGTTCCGGCAGTTTGTGCGGCAGATCAAACCTAACGGTTATTTGTTGCTCAACCACACCGCCGATCAGTCCCTGGCCCAGGCGGTTGACCCAACGGTGACCGTGATCAGGTACGGACTTGAGAATGAGGAACTAAGCGCCACAGATGTGAAGATTGCCGATGGCGCCATGAAATTTTCGGCGCAGGGACGGAACTTACTTCTGCCCCAGACTGCTTTGCAGGTCCCTGGGTTTCATAACGTGGAGAACGCTTTGGCGGCTGCCCAGGCGGTTTCTTTACTAGGTGTTCCGGTGGAAAAAATAAGGTCGGGAATTTCAGAATATACGGGTGTAAAAAGACGGTTCGAAAAGGTATTTGCATCTGAAAAAAGAGTATATTTAGATGATTATGCTCACCACCCCAGAGAGATAGAGGCGTTCCTTCAATCGGTAAGGGCGTTGTATCCGGGGCAGAAGCTGAGGGTAATCTTTCAACCGCACCTATTCACTCGCACCCGCGACTTTTTAGATGGATTTGCCCGAAGCCTGAGCCTCGCGGATGAGGTATGGCTCTTGGAGATATATCCGGCACGGGAACTGCCAATTCCCGGGGTAAACTCGGCACTATTGTTTGAGCAATTAAAGACAAATAAGCGTCTTTTGCGCAAAAATGAAGTGTTGGAATTATTGGCAAATGATTTGGACTATAATGTGTTAGCTACCGTTGGGGCCGGAGATATAGATACCTTGGTGCCAGAGATTAAATGCTTACTGGAGGAGAAGGACCATGTTATGGAATAGAAAGGTAAAAGCGCTTCTATTTGCCGTTTTTTGCATGGGGGGCTTTGTGTTTTTAGCGGGATTTTCAAAAGCTAGACAGGAGGGAAAAATATGTAAAAAAGTTAATATTAAAATTGATAATGAGTATAACAATTACTTTCTTAGTGAATCGGAAGTGATGGCGCTGCTGACCCGTAACGGGAGTCAGCCACTCACGGGAATGAAAAAAGAGGAGATTGACCTCAAGCGGCTGGAAATGCGGATTAAATCGCATAAATTTGTGCGCGAAGCGGAGGTCTCTCGTGATCTGGAGGGAAACATCAATGTCACGATTCAGCAAAACCGGCCAATAGCCAGGTTGCTAAGCACTGAGAAGGACGTGTACTTAGACGAAGAAGGAAACCAGCTGCCTTTGTCTACCCTATACACGGCCCATGTCATACCTGTGACAGCATCAGTGGTGACATCTGCCAAAGGAGGCTCCTTTTTTCAGGACTCAGTGGGAATTGCGTATCTGTCCCTGCTACGGTACATTGAAAAAGACCCGTTCTGGAACGCACAGCTTGCCCACATGGACATTGACCAGCAAGGCAAGGTGAGCTTTTTGACCCAGGTGGGTGACCAGCGCATTGAATTCGGGAAACCGGTGAATGTGCAGGAGAAATTCAGAAGGCTTTTCATCTTCTACAAAGAAGTGATGCCAGTAGTGGGTTGGGATAAGTACAGCCGATTGAATGTGGAATACAAGGATCAGATTATTTGTGAATAATTAAGAACATGACGCAGAACGACAAAATAGTTGTAGGCTTAGACATTGGAACAACCAAAATTTGCGCGCTGGTAGGTAGGAAGAATGAATACGGCAAGCTAGAGATCCTTGGCTTGGGGAAAGCGGTTTCTGAAGGGGTAGTGCGGGGCATGGTAAGCAACATTGACAAAACCGTTGAAGCCATCCGTAAAGCGATAAAACAGGCCGAAGAGCAATCTGGCATTGACATAAAGGTAGTGAACGTGGGTATTGCCGGGCAGCACATCAAGAGTCTGCAGCACAACGGCTCCATCACACGCACCTCCCTTGACAGCGAGATCACCGTGGAAGACGTGAACCGTCTTACCAATGATATGTACCGTCTGGTGACACCACCGGGCAGTGAGATCATCCACGTAATGCCACAAGACTACAAAGTGGACTACGAAGATGGTATTATGGATCCGGTAGGCATGTCTGGTGTGCGTCTGGAAGGCAACTTCCACATCATCACGGCCCAGTCTAACGCGGTGAACAACATCACCAAGTGTATCAGCCGCGCTGGTCTGGAGATTGACCAACTCATTCTTGAGCCGTTGGCTTCCTGCATGTCTGTGCTGAGCGAAGAAGAGCGCGAGGCAGGGGTTGCCCTGATTGACATTGGGGGCGGAACCACAGACCTGGCTATCTTCAAAGACAATATTATCCGGCACACCGCAGTTCTTCCTTTCGGGGGGAACATCATAACCTCAGACATCAAGCAGGGTTGCATGGTTATGCAGAACCAGGCTGAGCAACTGAAGGTGCGTTTTGGAAAGGCCATTGCAGACGAAGCCTCTGATAATGAGATAGTTTCCATCCCTGGCCTGCGTGACCGGACCCCTAAAGAAATATCCTTAAAAAACCTTGCTTTCATTATAGAAGCAAGAATGGAGGAAATTGTTGAACTCGTTTACTCAGAAATTGTTAGAAGCGGGTATGCCAACCAATTGGCGGCAGGCGTTGTGATTACCGGAGGCGGTGCGCAACTGCAGAACCTGGTGCAATTAGTAGAGTACTTGACAGGCCTTGATGCCCGTATCGGATATCCGAATGAGCATTTGGGTAAGAGCAAGATAGACTCTGTGAAAAGCCCCATGTTTGCAACTACCGTAGGTTTGGTTCTGGCGGGTTACCAGGCACTGGATGAGCGGGTGAACCGCTATACAGAAATGGCTAACACGCCGGTTGTCCGGAGCACCAATGAGGTGAAACCTGTTCAGAAGGCTAGCAACAGTGGAGGTGGGGTAGGTTTCTTCAGTAAGATAATGGAGCGTACCAAAAGCATGCTGATCGATGATTTTGACGATAAGCAACAGAACTATTAACGCGTAATTTCAGGAGAGATAACATGAGTTTTTCATCGTATAAGTTTGATGTGCCATCGCACTCCAAATCTATCATCAAGGTAATTGGTGTTGGCGGAGGGGGAAGCAATGCCGTGAACCACATGTTCAACCAAGGCATTAAGGACGTGGAGTTTGTGGTGTGCAATACCGATGAACAGGCGTTGAAAAGCAGCAGTGTGCCTAACAAACTCCAGATCGGGACCACCCTTACCGAAGGACTTGGTGCTGGGGCTAACCCGGAGCGTGGCAAACAGGCTGCCTTAGAAAGTAAGGAAGAGATAAGAGAACTGTTAGGTGCCCACACCAAGATGGTATTCATCACGGCAGGTATGGGAGGTGGAACCGGAACCGGTGCCGCTCCGGTAATTGCCAAGGTGGCCAAAGAGATGGACATCCTTACGGTGGGTATCGTGACTGCTCCTTTCGCGTTTGAAGGCCGTAAGAAACGCACCGCCGCTGATAACGGTATCAAAGAACTGAGCGACAACTGCGATACCGTTCTTGTTATCCTCAATGACAAACTGCGCGAGATGTTTGGGAACCTGCCTATCCGGGCGGCGTTTGCCAAAGCCGATAACGTCCTGACCACTGCCGCCAAAAGTATTGCCGAGATCATCACGGTGACTTCTGAGGTGAACGTGGACTTTGAAGACGTGAAGACGGTAATGAAAGACTCCGGCGCTGCCGTAATGGGTTCTGCCATCACCGAAGGTGAGAACAGAGCACTGCGGGCTGCTGAGGAATCTTTGTCTTCTCCGTTGCTCAACAACACCGATATCCACGGAGCCCAGAAAATCCTTCTTTCCATCATGTCTGGTGACCAGGCGGAGCTGGAAATGGATGAACTGACCGAGATAACTGATTACATCCAGGAGAAAGCCGGCGATGATTCAGAGGTGATCTTTGGCCACGGGATTGATTCTTCTTTGGGAGCCAGCATACGGGTAACCGTGATTGCTACTGGTTTTGCACGCGAAATTGAAAGCCTGCCTGCCCCAAAAAAGTCTTTTGAGGCAGCAGCACCAGTTGGAGCAACTGCGCCTCAGGCTGTAACTGAGGAAGTTGTAGAGCCAGTCGCTCCGGTAGTATCCGCCACTTACACGGTAACCCCGCCTGCGTCCGCTAACCAGTTGGTTGCGAATGAGCCAGTGCGCAAGCCCGCTCCTGTAGCTGAGAATACCAATCGTATTGTTTTTGACCTGGATTCTGATAATGGTGTGGTAACCCCTGCCTATGAGGAAGAGGTTTTCGTGCCAGAGCCGGTGCAGGAAGTAAGAGATCCGCAGCAGAGCCGCATGGATGAGCGCCGCGAGCGTCTCCGCAGACTGAGCGCCGATGCTTATTCAGATGCCTCTATCAAAGAGAAACTGGAAGTTCCTGCTTACCTGCGCAGAAACGTGCAGTTGGAGAACGTGGTGCCTTCAGCGGAGCAGAAGATCTCCCGCTTCAACCTGAACGATGACAACGAACTTTTAGGAGACAACCGTTTCCTGCATGATAATGTAGACTAGGCGACTTAGCCCTGTTTTCAAAAAAGAAGCCCTGAAACGGATTGCGTTTCAGGGCTTCTTTTTTGGTTTTAGGGGAAATGTGAATCAGCGCCTTTTTAAGGAATGTATCTGGACCGTAGGGCAACCCTTGTGATTGCCCCTACACATTGTTTTCTGTTGCGCCTTCAGTCATTTGTTGGTGGCTGTCCACCTATAGGAGGACTATAATCCTCAAGTGCAACTTGGTGAGGCGTTCTCTAAAATAACCTGTTTAGCTGCTATAGCCGTTAAGGGTAACCACCAACGTTGCCCCTACATCTGCGTCTCAAAAAGAGAGGAACTCCTCGATCTGCTCTTCCAGAAGCTGGCGGTACAGCGGATTGGTGAACTGTCCTTCCTGCATGTGCTTGTGGATGTATGGGAAGCGGGGTTTCTGGGCCAGCACGTGCAGCCCGCAATAGTGGAGCACATCGGTGAGGTGGCTCAGCGCGATGTTCCCGCCTTGGCTTCCAGTAGACAGGCCCACTAGGGCACCTTTCTTTCTGCGCAGGGCATCTGGGTACTCCAAGCCATCAATAAAGGCCTTGAGCACCCCTGGGTAAGAGCAGTTATATTCCGGCACCACAAATACCATCTTCTGCACATCGGCCACGCGTTTCCTTAGGTTGATGAATTCTTGGGAGTAAAGTTCGCTCTTGTAGAGGTTGGGCGAGGCAAAATCAAGTGGAAGATCTTGTAAGTCCAAAATGTCTGATTCCTGTCCTCTGTCAGCTAACAGTTGCTGGTACAGTTTGGCTACCTTCAGGGTGATGGAATTAGGTCGGTTAGTACCCGAGATAATGAGTATCATTAAGTAATAGGTTAGGCTAGTTTAACAGCGTAAGCGGCTCTAAAGTTACTGCTTTTGGCGGCTTACCCATCTAGCCAGAACTTCTTCTGCTTCTATTTTAAGCCCCTTTTTCACAAATCAAACTAAAAACAAAAGGCGGAGCCTCCCAGGGAAGCTCCGCCTTTTCATTAGAATCAGTTACGCTTAAACGTTCTCAGACGTGAAAGCAGCTCCAATGTACTCGCGGTTCAGTTTTGCAATGTTCTCCAGAGAGATCCCCACCGGGCACTCCGCAGCACAAGAACCAATATTGGTACAAGAGCCAAAACCTTCTTTGTCCATCTGGGCTACCATGTTCTCCACGCGGGTTTTGCGCTCTACTTTACCCTGTGGCAACAAGGCCAGCTGAGAAACCTTCGCGCTTACAAATAACATGGCAGAACCATTCTTACAGGCCGCCACGCAGGCACCGCACTGAATACAGGTTGCCGCGTCAAAAGCTTTGTCTGCAATGTCCTTAGGAATTGGAATCTCATTCGCGTCTGGTACCCCACCGGTGTTCACCGAGATGTAACCACCTGCCTGCTGGATACGGTCCATGGCAGAACGGTCTACAATAAGGTCTTTCAGGATAGGGAAAGGACCCGCTCTCCAAGGCTCAATGGTAATGGTGTCACCGTCAGAGAACTTGCGCATGTGCAGCTGGCAGGTAGTAGTGCCGCGCTCCGGACCATGGGCACGGCCGTTAATGTACAGGCTGCACGTTCCGCAGATACCTTCTCTACAGTCGTGGTCAAAGGCAACAGGATCAATGCCCTTACGGAGAAGGTCTTCGTTCAGCACGTCCATCATTTCCAGGAAAGACATTTCCGGGGATATATCTTTTACTTGGTAGGTCTCCATTTTACCTGCTGATTGGAAGTTCTTCTGTCTCCAAACTTTCAGCGTCAGGTTCATTGGTTTGCTGTTAGGATTATTACCAGCCATTTTCTTTTCAATTAAGAATTAAGAATTTAGAATTAGGAATTGAAGAAAGAGGCGATCTGCAGTGGTTAACTTAGGTTGCCTCATTATTCTTAATTCCTAATTCTTAATTATTCATTATTTATAGCTACGCTGCGTCAATTTCACGTTCTCAAACTTCAGCTCCTCTTTGTGCAGCACGGCTTGTTGGTTGTCACCGGTATATTGCCAGGCGGCTACATAGGTGTAGTTTTCGTCGTCACGGAGTGCTTCGTTTTCCGGAGTCTGGAATTCCTCACGGAAGTGGCCACCACAAGATTCATTGCGGTTCAAGGCGTCATCTACCATCAGTTCACCTAACTCCAGGAAGTCTGCCACACGGCCTGCTTTCTCCAGGGTGATGTTCAGTTCTTCGTTTACGCCTACAATCTTCACGTCTCTCCAGAACTCATCACGCAGTTTTCTGATCTCCTGCTTGGCAAACTGTAAGCCTTCGGCGTTACGGGCCATGCCGCAGTAATCCCACATGATCTGCCCCAAAGCCTTGTGGAACTCATCTACCGTACGGGTACCGTTGATGCTAAGAAGTCGGTCAACGCTGGCTTTCAAAGCGGTCTCGGCTTCTTTGAAGGCTGGGTGAGAGGTCTCCACGCGGGTAGATGGCATCTGGGCTAAGTAATCTCCGATAGTGTAAGGAATTACGAAATAGCCATCAGCCAGACCTTGCATTAGGGCAGAGGCACCCAGGCGGTTGGCGCCGTGGTCAGAGAAGTTGCACTCACCGGTAGCATAAAGACCTGGTACAGTGGTCATCAGGTTGTAATCTACCCACAGTCCACCCATGGTATAGTGTACCGCCGGGTAGATACGCATTGGGGTAGTGTATGGATCCTCACCCGTGATCTTGGCGTACATGTCAAACAAGTTACCGTACTTCTGGGCAACTTTGTCAGCACCATCACGCTTGATTACATCGGCGAAGTCAAGGTATACGGCCAGTTTGGTGGTTCCTACGCCGCGTCCCTCGTCACAAGCTTGTTTGGCATTACGGGAAGCCACGTCACGTGGTACCAGGTTACCGAAGGAAGGATACTTACGCTCCAGGAAGTAATCACGCTCGTCTTCCGGTATATCCTGCGGGGCACGGTTGTCACCCACTGCCTTAGGTACCCAAACCCGTCCGTCGTTACGGAGTGACTCAGACATCAAGGTCAGTTTAGACTGGTAGCCACCGGAAACCGGAATACAGGTTGGGTGAATCTGGGTAAAGCAAGGGTTCGCGAAGAAAGCTCCTTTTTTGTAAGCTCTCCAGGCAGCCGTAGCGTTGGAACCCATTGCGTTAGTGGAAAGGAAGAACACGTTTCCGTATCCACCGGTGGCCAGGATTACCGCATGCGCGCTGTGTGATTCAATCTTACCGGTTACCAGGTGACGCGTCACGATACCGCGGGCTTTGCCGTCTACCATCACTAAGTCCAGCATCTCGGTACGTGGGTATAATTTCACCTTGCCGTACGCGATCTGGCGGTTCAGGGCAGAGTAGGCACCTAACAGAAGCTGTTGACCGGTTTGGCCCCGGGCGTAGAACGTCCGGCTTACCTGGGCACCCCCGAAGGAGCGGTTCGCCAGCAATCCGCCGTACTCACGCGCGAAAGGCACTCCTTGCGCCACGCACTGGTCAATGATGTTCACGCTCACCTGGGCCAGACGGTACACGTTGGCTTCACGGGCGCGGTAATCACCACCTTTGATGGTGTCATAGAACAGACGGTACACGCTGTCACCATCGTTCTGGTAGTTTTTGGCGGCGTTGATACCACCCTGGGCAGCGATGGAGTGCGCACGACGCGGGCTATCCTGATAGCAGAAAGCCTTTACGTTGTACCCAAGCTCGGCCAGGGTTGCGGCGGCAGAAGCTCCGGCCAGACCGGTTCCTACCACTATGATATCGTATTTACGTTTGTTAGCCGGGTTTACCAGCTTTACATTGAATTTATGCTTGTCCCATTTCTCGGCTAATGGGCCTTCGGGAATCTTTGAATCTAAAATCATATCGATCTGCTTAGCTCAAAACAACGTCTTTGATGAAAAAGTAAAGTGGCATGGCCGCAAAACCGGCTGGTACCACAATGGAAAAGAAGGCTCCAAATTTCTGAATGCCCGGGGTGTATTTCTTATGGTTTAGGCCCAAAGTGTGAAAAGCACTGGAGAAACCGTGGTATAAGTGATATCCCAAGGCAATCTGGCCCAGCACATAGATCAACACATACCACCACAGGTGGAAAGACTGCACCACTACAGAGTACAGATCATCATAGCCAGTGCCTTCAATGTCAATCATGTTAGGCTCACCGAAACGCGCCCGCCAGAAGAAGTTGTACAGGTGAATGATCAGGAACACCAGGATAACAGTACCCAACAAACCCATGTTGCGGGAAGACCAGTTGCTGTTGTCCTGGGGTCTGTTGTACGCATACGCTGTTTTACGCACGTTCTTGTTGCGGCGCGTAAGCACCAGTGCCTCGTAGATGTGGAAAACAAATCCTAGTACCAGCACTATTTCCATGGTGCGGATTAAAGGGTTGGTGGCCATAAAATGGGAGTAGATGTTGAAGGAAGCTCCTCCATCACCCTTGAACAGCTGCAGGTTGCCCACCAGGTGCACCACCAAAAAAGAGCAGAGAAACAAACCAGTGACAGCCACTAGAAGTTTGCGGCCTATAGTACTGGAAAACGTTTTAGAAAACCAACTCATTTTGTTGTGTTAAGGTTGATAAATAAGGTGTGTAAAGGATTGGTTAAATCTGTCCAAAGGTACATGCCAAGGCTTTCTCAAGCAATTGAAGTGTCTATTTTGATTAATTCTAAATTAAATTCTAATAATGACGAGATTTGTTAATGGGGCTTGCTGTTTTTGAACAGTTTTTGGGAAAATGACTTAAAAACGGGATTAGCCCCCTGGAATTACAACAGTAGAAAGGAGAATTCGTTATAGCCATAAACTCGTACATATCTTGTACATATATAACCATGGTACAATACATTTGTTGTAATCATCCATGGTCAATCTAGAGATTCTTCTATCTTTGTTTTTGTATGCAAACCGCTACTATATGCCTCTAATTCTACAAAAAGTAAGGGCCTTCCTGTTTTTGTTGTGTGGGCTGTTTCTTTTCTCTTTGGTTTCTTCCCAAACCGCGCAGGCAACCCACTTACGCGCCGGGAACATATACGTGAAAAGTGATACCACCGCCGGCAAAAATCCCCTCCGTTTTTTCTTTACATTGATTACCTACAGTGTGGCGCCGCCGCCTTTTGAAGATTTGGAGGCCACCCTGTACTTTGGCGACTGTACAAGCCAGCGCGTGCCCCGCGAATCCAGAACCTTGATTGCGCCAGGTGGCATTTGTCAGCAGAACAACACATTCGTGAACATCTATCGGTTTGAGCACATTTACTCTGGCCCGGGTACCTTTACGGTGACGTTTGTGGGGGAGAACCGCAACGGTGGTGTAGTCAATATCTCTTCTTCGGTACAGCAGACGTTTTTTTTGCAGAGCACCCTCACCGTTGATCCTTTTCTGGGTATTAACCGTTCCCCCATCTTACAATCTATCCCAGTAGATGTGGCCGCCCGAAACAAGATCTTCGTTCACAACCCGGCGGCCTATGACCCAGATGGGGATAGCCTTTCTTTTAGATTCCTGGAGCCCAGAATCTCAAACGGCAGTGATGCCTGCGGAAATCCGGTGGGCAGAACCGCTCCCGGATACCGGGGACTGGAAAACTTTTTGGGGCCAGCGCTTCCCGGAGGGCCGGCAGGGTTCAGTTTTGATGCGAGAACGGGGCAATTGACTTGGAATACACCTAATGTCCTTGGGGAGTTTAACATTGCCTTTGCGGTGGAGGAGTGGCGAGACGGACGCTTGATCGGCCAAGTAATCAGGGATATGCAGATCCTTGTTAAGGAAGACCCAAACCAGCCTCCCGTCCTGATTATTCCCAAGGATACTTGTGTGGTGGCCGGAACCTTCCTGCAAGCCACCATCAAAGCCAGAGATCCTGATAAAGACCCCGTGGTTATCTCTGCCATCGGGAGTATTCTTCCTCCGGCCTCCAATAAGGCGTCTTTTCCCAGGGTGAATGATTCTACCCATACTTTCAATTGGCAGACTTCCTGCCTGGATGTGCGTCGAGAGCCTTACCAAGTAGTGTTCAGGGCAGAAGATAAGCCAGCGGACTGTAGGCTGGTCTTAGTAGACCTCCAACCGTGGCGAGTCACCGTGGTGGGACCGCCTCCCGTGGTGGTGAGCGCAGTGCCGCAAACCAGCAGTAGCATCAGGGTGAATTGGAACGCCTATACTTGTCCCAATGCCACCATCATGTACATCTACCGCAAAGAGGGTCCTTCTGACTTTGTGCCCGATGCCTGTGAAACCGGTATTCCTGCATCTGCCGGCTATACAAGAATTGGGCAGGTCAGTGCGGGAGTTACCACTTTTCTGGATAACAACAACGGCCAGGGACTGGAGCGGAATAAAACCTACTGCTACCGGATCTATGCCGAATTCCCGCAGCCAAGTGGGGGCGAAAGTATCGCTTCTAACGAAGTCTGCGCTACGCTGGAATCCATTTCGCTCACCAAAGTTAGCGTAACCGAAACCAGCACCACCACCGGGAAGATTCGGGTGGAGTGGAGCAAGCCAAGACCAGCCAACGTGGCCCAACTTACCGCTCCTTTCCTTTATCGCCTGTTGCGTGTGCCGGGCCAGAACCGCAGTGCTAATGCGGCTTTCGTGCCAGTGACCGGCTATAACTTTACCAGCCTGAACGACACGGTCTTCACAGATAATAACCTGAACACCCAGGACACATCCTACACCTACAAGGTGGAGTTCTATCACTCTGGTACAGTGGGTAGCCCAACGGTTTTGGTAGACTCTTCCACGGCCTCCAGCGTCTATTTGTCAGGCCAGGCCAACGGCCCAACCATGGAACTGACCTGGACCTATAATGTGCCCTGGAACAACGCCAGCACCGCTAACGACCCGAGATGGCACGTGATCTTCATGGACCCGAACGGGGGCAGAAACTTTGTGCGATATGACAGCGTGCAGGCCACGGCTACCTCTGGTACATTCTCCAGAAGTGTGCCCCTGGAGCCAGGTAGGCAGTATAGGGTATATGTGCGGACCGAGGGATCCTTTGACAACCCGTTCCTGCCAGACCCTATCCTGAACAATAGCCAGGAAGTGTTCATCAACCGTTTGTGCGTGCCTATTCTGGCCATAGATCCGCTGGTCTGCGATGAGAACTTTGTGCCCAACGGGCCACCGTTCTCCAACACCCTCACGTGGTCTTTACCGCCCGGGTGTGATGCCGCCGCCATTGATTTCTACACACTGTATTACCGGGAAACCGAAGAAGGAGACTTCGTGAAATTAGCCACCATAGACAACACCAACCTGGCGGTGTACCAATACATCCACCAGAACCTGCTGTCTTACGCCGGGTGCTACGTGGTCACGGCTACAGATGTGAATGGGGTAGAGGGTGAGCAGAGCAACATCGTCTGCAAAGACAACTGTATCATCTTCTCGCTGCCTAACATCTTCACGCCTAACGCTGATGGCAAGAACGATGTTTTCACGCCCAAGCAAGGGGCAACCTTTATCAGAAGGGCTACGCTGCGGGTGTTCAACCGCTGGGGTAACAAGGTGTATGAAAGCACCGGAGACCCAGGCCTGAACTGGCGCGGCGTGGACAACGGCGGAAAAGCCCTGTCTGAGGGTACCTACTTCTACCAGGTGGAAGTAGAGTTCTTCGGCCTCAAGCCCGATGTCAGAAACTACAAAGGCTGGGTGGAGATCGTCCGGTAAAATCCGTATTCCGTATTTGGTTTTAAGAATGGTGCCTGTTCTCACAATGGGCACCATTTTTATATCTTTGCGTTTATCCTAAACCTAAACCACCGGTTTTAGACCTGTTTTGCAGAAAACGGACCTAAAACAAAATAACACGCAACGCATGAAAGCATATGTATTCCCGGGTCAGGGCGCTCAGTTTGTGGGCATGGGCAAAGACCTGTATGAGCAACACCAAACCGCCAAAGACCTTTTTGAGCGCGCCAATGAGATACTGGGCTTCCGCATTACAGATATCATGTTCTCCGGCACTGACGAGGAACTGAAGCAAACCAAAGTAACCCAGCCGGCCATTTTCCTGCATTCCGTGATCCAGGCCTCCGTTGCCCAGGATTTTGACCCTGAAATGGTAGCCGGACACTCCCTGGGAGAGTTCTCGGCACTTGTGGCTAACAAGGTACTGGCGTTTGAAGATGCCCTGCGTTTGGTTTCCAAAAGAGCGCTGGCCATGCAAGCTGCCTGTGAGGAGCAGCCTTCTACCATGGCCGCTATTTTGGGCCTGGAAGATGAGAAAGTAGAGCAAATCTGCGCCGAGGTGAATGATGTGGTAGTAGCAGCCAATTACAACTGCCCGGGCCAGCTGGTGATTTCAGGAACCATTGCGGGGGTAGAGGAAGCCTGTGAGCGTCTGAAAGCTGCTGGTGCCAAACGTGCCCTGGTGTTGCCGGTAGGCGGAGCTTTTCACTCGCCGTTGATGAAATCAGCCGAGGCTGAACTGGAAAAAGCTATTTTGAACACCGAGTTCAAACAAGGTATTTGCCCGGTGTACCAGAACGTGGACGCCAAACCGCACACAGATCCTCAGGAAATTCAGCAGAACCTTATCAAGCAGCTCACGGCTCCCGTACGCTGGACCCAGTCTGTGCAGCAAATGATCGCCGATGGTGCTACTATCTTTATTGAGTGCGGTCCCGGCAAGGTGCTGCAAGGCCTGGTGAAAAAGATTGACAAAACCGCCGAAGTAGGCCAGGTTAGCTAATCCTGTTTTTATCCTTTTTCCCGAAAAGCACGCTTAAAACAGATGGGGCACATGCAGCAGATCTTCAAACAGAAAATGCCCAGGCAACTGGTCTTCGGGGTTGATATCTGTTTATGTGCCCTTTCTTTTTTCATGGCGTACCTGCTGCGCTTCAACTTTGATCTCCGGAAGTACACTGAGCTGTCTGTGACGCAGATGCTGCCTATTGTGCTGGCCGTGCGGGCCATTGCTTTCTATTACGGCAGAACCTACGCCGGCATCATCCGCTACACCAGCCTGGATGACCTGCGTAAGCTTTTCCTTTCACTTACAAGCAGTTCCTTTGTGCTGGTAATGGCCCAGTTGGTGTACAATAAGATCCTGGGCTACCAGAATTTCATTCCCATTTCGGTGCTGCTCATTGACTATCTGGGCTGTATCCTGGCGCTGTCCTTGTTACGGGGATGGGCCAAGATTGTGCATTACGAGTGGAACCACGCCAACACCCATAAGGTGAACGTGGCCATTTTCGGGGCCGGCGAGGTGGGAAGCATCACGCTGCAGACCCTGCAGCAGGACATGGGTACCTATTACCATTTCGCGTCTTTCCTGGACGACGACCCTAAAAAGCAGAACCTGGTGATCAATGGAGTGACCATCCAACGCCCGGCCGAGGATCTGGTGGGGCAGCTGAGGGCTCTGCAGATTGACCTGCTCATTGTGGCGGTGCAGCAGCTATCAATGACCCGTAGAAGACAACTGGTTGAGGCTTGCCTTAACGCTGGGGTGCAGGTACTGGTGGTGCCGCCGGTTTATAAATGGATCAACGGCGAACTCAGTTTCAAGCAGATCAGGGAGGTGCGCATTGAGGATGTCCTGGACCGGCCCACGGCCGAAATTGATTCTCCTATGCTGCACAATGAACTGCAGAACCGAACCATTCTGGTCACCGGCGCGGCGGGTTCTATTGGGAGCGAGCTGGTGCGGCAACTCATCAAATTCAAACCCAAACAGCTTATTCTCCTGGACCAGGCCGAGTCGGCGCTCTATGACCTGGAGCTTGAGTTGACCGAGCTTTACGTGAAGCTGAACTTTGAGGTAGTACTGGGTGACATCACGAACAAAGCTCGGGTAGAGGCGGTGTTTCGTCATTTCCGGCCGGAGTTGGTCTTCCATTGCGCCGCCTACAAACACGTGCCTGTTATAGAAGAGAACCCCACAGAGTCGCTCAATACCAATATCCTGGGCACCAAAATCCTGGCCGATTTGGCCGTGAAATACCAGGTTCAGAAGTTTGTGTTGCTCTCTACCGACAAAGCAGTGAACCCTACCAGCGTAATGGGTGCGTCCAAACGTCTCTGCGAGATGTACGTGCAGGCCATGGACCATTACCTTCGCGATTCCGGGAACAAACAGACCCGCTTTATCACCACCCGCTTCGGGAACGTTTTGGGCAGCACCGGCTCGGTGATCCCGCGTTTCCGGAAACAGATAGAAGAGGGTGGCCCCGTCACCGTCACCCACCCCGATATCTCTCGCTATTTCATGTCTATCAGAGAAGCCTGCCAGTTGGTATTAGAGGCAGCATCCATGGGCTCTGGCGGTGAGATCTACATCTTTGACATGGGTGACTCCATCAAGATCGTGGACCTAGCTAAGAAGATGATCAAGCTATCTGGTTTGACTTTAGGCAAGGACATCCAGCTGGTGTATACCGGTTTACGCCCCGGCGAGAAACTGGAGGAAGAGCTCTTCCATAAGAATGAATCGGTGCAAAGCACGGCACACCCTAAAATCAGCCTGGCCAACGTGCAAACGCCGCATAGCGAGAAAGTACTTCAGGAAATCGAGCAGCTCATAGAGTTATTCAATTCCCAGAACAACGTGGCGGTTATTAAGAAAATGAAGCAACTGGTGCCGGAGTACGTGAGCCAGAACTCCATTTATCAGAAGTTTGACCAGAAGCATGATTTCCGGGATTAGAAGCAGGATTTTCAGGATTAGGTAGTTTCTCAAGATTTTAAAGGCGGTCTTCAGAATATCCTTGATTGCTTAACTCTGCTTCAATTCCCTTTTTCTTGTTTGAGATAAAAGCAACTTTTAGTGCATTTTAGGCCTGATTTGAAGAAATAGGCTTAAAAAGTATCTACTCAAAATTGATATTGCTCCTCTAATTCAATCCTGAAAATTTACTCGATCCAGAAAATCCTGCTTCTATATCCTAACAATCCTGCTTCAGGAATTCCTTCACCTCCAACTCATCAGGGCATTCTGCCAATAAATTTTTAATGGTCTTTTGAAGGACTGGATGCACAAAATCAGGGGCTACTTCAGCGAGGGGCGCTAAGGTGAACCGCCGGAGGTGAAGTTGGGGGTGGGGGAGGTGCAGTTCGGGGGTGTTGACCACATTTTGGCCGTAAAACAGGATATCAATATCAATGACGCGGGCTCCCCAGCGTTCCTTTCTAATCCGACCCAGTTCCTGTTCTATGCGTTGGGTTAAGGCCAGCACTACCTTAGGGGAAAAGCCTGTGTGAAAGACCAGCACCTGGTTCAGGAAGGAGGGTTGGTCTTCCAGGCCCCAGGCAGCCGTTTCGTAAAGCTTTGATTTTTGAACTGTTTTCCCGAAAAGAGCCGCTAAACGGTTTGTGGCTTCGGATAGATAGAAAACCCGGTCTCCCAGGTTGCTGCCCAATAGCAGAAACAATGGCGTCATTACAACCGGTCTAGGGTGGTCTGGAAAAATTGGATGGTTTTATCGGCGGCGGCTTTGGCCAGCGCCGGCAGTTCAGGCTGTTCATAGGGGTGACGCCCTCCGAAGGAGTGGTCCCCGTCCGGAAGCAGGTAAAGCTCGGCGAAGGGGTTTAAGGCGTGCAGGTCGTGCGCCATCTGCACTGGCAGGGTCTCATCCTGCTCTCCGTGTAGGATCAACAACGGAATCTGCAGCTTTTCCACCGCCTT
The DNA here is from genome assembly GCF_017916365.1 of Rufibacter roseolus. Lineage (GTDB taxonomy): Bacteria > Bacteroidota > Bacteroidia > Cytophagales > Hymenobacteraceae > Nibribacter > Nibribacter roseolus. Next base: position 1,594,794 of record NZ_JAFMSU010000002.1, on the reverse strand, counting down.
TGGAATGTTGAGGCGGTGGCGGTTGGCCAGGTAATTCTCTACCAACTGGTAATACAAAGGCATCTGCTGGCCTGTGCGCACGTTAGGGATGTATTGCACGCCGTCACGCTTCCAGCGTTCCATCACTTCCGGCGACCAGCGCTGGTCAATGTCACTGATTGCTGACCAGGTGGCCACGCCTGTTACCTCGGCGGCTTCCGCAGCCTTCAGCATCACCAATCCGCCCCCGCGGCTGTGGCCAATCAGGAAGATAAAATCGGCCTTCATTTCCTGGGCAGGTATTTCTGCGGGGTTGTTTCTCAGATACGCCAGCAGCGTGCCTACATCGTCCAGTTCAATGCAGAAGTTGTTGTTCCCGAAAGCCTCCATGTTGGTAAGATCGGTGCCGTATGGCTCCACGCCGTTATGCGAAAGATTCAGTTTCACGAACACGAAACCATGGTAGGCAAAGTAGTCGGCCAGCAGGTTGAAGTGGCCCCAGTCCTTGAAGCCTTTGAAGCCGTGCACAAACACCACCACGGGTTTGGCATTTCCGTCTGGGAGCCAGCGGGCGTCCACAGCGAAGTCGCGGCCGTGGGGCGAGGTGAGCAAAAAGTCCTTGCGAAGTATCATGGGCAGGAATATCTGAAAAAGGCGACGAAGTAACACCTGAATAACGGCAAATCCAAACCCAGCGTTTGCTTCTGAGGGCGCCGCCTCGTAATATTGCGCCCGAGAGATGAGCAGCCCCTTAGACCAGATACAGGCCCCGATTGCAGTGGAGATGCAGGAGTTCGAGAAGAAATTCCGCCAGTCCATGCAATCAAACGTTTTGCTCCTGGATAAGATCATGGGCTACATTGTGAAGCGCAAGGGAAAGCAGATGCGCCCCATGTTTGTGTTCTTCATGGCCAAGCTCCTGCAGGAGCAGATCCCCGATGCCACTTACCGCGGCGCGGCCCTCATTGAACTGCTGCACACCGCCACCCTGGTGCACGATGACGTGGTGGACGACTCCAACTACCGCCGCGGTTTCTTTTCCGTGAATGCCCTCTGGAAAAACAAAATTGCCGTGCTGGTGGGTGATTACCTGCTCTCCAAAGGCCTGCTGCTGTCTTTGAACAACGATGATTTCGGGCTGCTGAAGATCGTGAGCAACGCCGTGCGCGAGATGAGTGAGGGCGAGCTGCTGCAGATGGAGAAGGCCCGCCGCCTGGACATCACTGAGGAAGTCTACTTTGACATCATCCGGCAGAAAACCGCTTCCCTCATCGCTTCTTGCTGCGCTGTGGGTGTGGCCTCCATCGGGGCTGATGCGGAGACGGTGGAGCGCGCCCGCCTGTTTGGGGAGAAAGTGGGTCTGGCTTTCCAGATCAAAGACGATTTGTTTGACTACGGCACCGCCGAGATCGGCAAGCCCGTTGGCATTGACATCAAGGAGAAGAAGATGACGCTGCCCCTTATCTACGCACTGCAGCAAGCCGATTGGCTAACCAAACGCCGCGTCATCTACAACGTCAAAAACAACAACGGCAAAGCCGATAAGATCAACGCGGTCATTGACTTCGTGAAAAAGTCCGGCGGACTGGAGTACTCCATCAACTGCATGAACAACCTGCACGCCGAGGCCCTCACACTCCTGCACTCTTTCCCCGCTTCCCCTTCCCGAGACTCCCTGGAGCAACTCATCCGCTATACCATAGAGCGCGAGAAATAGGTTCTTTTTGTTTTAGGGCTGTTTTGGGGAAAATAGATGAAGAATTGCTTTATTTATTAGAGTAATGCCTGCCTAATTAGGAAGGAGTCTGAGAGGTGTTATTATTATCCATTGGTTATAATAAGGTTACAGTATAGGTTATTCAATTTCCTTGAGATATATTCCTAAATGAACAATAAGGTAATAGTCTTATTTCTGATCATATTATTATCTATCCTGATAGCTGGCATATATGGTATAATCCATAATCAGGTCACGTATTCTATTTCTTCAGAGTTCTTTACTAAGGTTCTGTTTTATCAGTTCGGGCTTGATGAATATTTCATGGAGTCTCCACGCCTAGGAGCTGCCATTATTGGGGTTTGGTCTAGTTGGTGGATGGGGCTGCTAATTGGAATAATGTTTGGAATTGTTGGTTGTTTGCATCAGAATACTAAGATTATGCTTCGGCAAACACTTAAAGCAATTGTCATAGCAATAATAATTGCCTTTTTTACTCCATTTATGGTAACGTCCTATTTATTTCTACCAGAATATCTGAACTCTGCATCATACATGCAATACGAGGTAATGCAATCAAGTGAAGTACCTCATAATATGATTATTCAAAATGATTTTTTATTTTACTTAGCTGCTCAAATTCATAATTATAGCTATGTAGGTGGATTGCTGGGGTTAATTGTTGGAGTGTCTTTCTTGATTTTGAATTACAAGAAAAGTGAGGCCACCGTAATAATGTCGAATAATTAGTTGGGGTATTGTCTTAGACTTAGTCCTATTTTCCTTCGAAGTTCTAACATGTCAATACTGTTCTTAGATTTAAGCCTGTTTTCAATAAAACACCCCTAAAACAGAAGCGGCGCTGATTTCAATATCAGCGCCTCTTCTTTTTCATAAACTAATTGTAGGCTACTTCTCAGCTACCAGTTCATCAATGGTCTTGTTGAATTCCTGCACAAACTCGTCATAATACTTGCCGGTGCCGGGGCCGGAGAAGCCCGTGTGGATCTTGCGTACTTTGCCTTGCTTGTCAATAAAGATGGTGGTAGGGAAGGAGAGCACGTGGTTGAGTGCCGGAAGTGATTTGGCTACCAGTTCCTTGTCTTTGGTACCGCCAATCAAGAGGGTATATGGCACTTGCAGGCGGTCGCGCATTTTCTCTACGCGCACTTTGGCTTTGTCAAACTCGGGGCTCACCTCATAGCCCAGGCCCACTACTTCTACGCCACGGCTTTTGTTTTTCTCGTACCAGGGTGCCAAAAACTTGGTCTCATCCATACAGTTGGGACACCAGGACCCGAAGATTTGCGCCACCACTACTTTGCCCTTGAACTGAGGATCTGAAAGAGAGACCTTCTTGCCGTTCAGGTCCGGGAAGGAAAAGTCCAGGCGCTCGTAGCCAGGTTTTAAATAGGTCAGGGTATCAGCGGAGGCCAGTTTGAAGTTCTCGTTGCGTTTGGCGGTCCAGGTCTCGTGGCCCGATTTGCCCGCGTAGAAATCTCCCTTTAAAGTGCCGTTCTCCTGACCGGTGGCTTGGAAGAGGAAAGCGTGGGCGCCGTCAAAGGCCGAGAGTTTCAGTTTGTTTCCGTCTACCTCGCCCTGCAGATAACGGTAATCGCCGGTAGTGGTCAGGAAGGTGCCGGTGAGGGCGTTGCCTTTCTGCACAAACTCTCCAATGGCCGGGTAGGTTTTGCCGCCGTCCTCGGTGAAAGTCACTTCCCATTTACCGGTTACGTCCAAGTTTGGTTTGGAGGGGTTTTGGGAAAAACGGCTTGTGTTCCCTAACTCCGCGGTGAACGGCAGGCTGTAGGGCTCTGCCTGATCTTTCCGTTCCCAGCGACCAGATAGCTTACCGTCTTTTACTTTGGCAATCAGCGCAGCGTCAAAGATGTGCATCTGCAGGCGCACGCTGTCCTGGGCATTTGAAATTTCATTAATCAAAATTCTCTCATCTCCGTTAATGAGATGGGCAACCTGCTTTCCGCCTTCTTCAGAAACGGTGAAGTTGAAGGGCATTTCCTGGCCGCTTACCTCAATGATACCGCGGTAGGAGCCCGTGCTTAGTTCATCTGAAGTAGAAGAGGAGCAGGCCGAAAGGCCCAGAGAAGCTGAAAAAAGGGCAAAAAACGAATATCTGGAAAAGGAAATCTTATTCATGCCGTAAAAGTACGGTGCCCGCTTGAATTTGCATACAGGTACGTGAAAACCTTTGCAAAGGGTGATATTTTAAAGCTTGTGTAAAAGTGTTCTGTTTGCGACATTTGTGCGCGACGTTAGTAGCACTGAACTTAAATAATACAAAGCAGATCTATGGCATTTGATGTAGACATGATCAAGGCAGTGTATGCGCAGCTGGGCGACCGGATTGCGGCAGCACGTACGGCGGTTGGCCGGCCTTTAACTCAAACTGAGAAAATTCTTTACGCTCACTTATATAATGGCGCTGCTACGCAGGCATATGAGCGGGGTAAGTCTTACGTTGACTTCGCGCCAGACCGCGTAGCCATGCAGGATGCCACGGCTCAGATGGCTTTGCTTCAGTTCATGCAGGCAGGCCGCCCTACGGTAGCTGTTCCTTCTTCGGTGCACTGCGACCACTTGATCCAGGCCCGTGTGGGTGCTGACCAGGATTTGGCCGAGGCTTATGCAGAAAACAAAGAGGTGTATGACTTCCTGGCTTCTGTATCTAATAAATATGGTATCGGGTTCTGGAAGCCGGGTGCGGGTATCATCCACACTGTGGTGTTTGAGAACTACGCCTTCCCGGGCGGAATGATGATCGGGACTGACTCTCACACGCCTAACGCGGGTGGTTTGGGTATGATCGCGATTGGTGTGGGCGGTGCCGATGCCGTAGACGTGATGGCCGGTATGGCTTGGGAGCTGAAGTTCCCACGTGTAATTGGGGTGAAACTGACTGGCCGTTTAAGCGGTTGGGCTGCGCCTAAAGACATAATCCTGAAAGTGGCAGGTATCTTGACCGTAAAAGGTGGTACCGGTGCCATTGTTGAATACTTCGGTGAGGGAGCCGCTAACATCTCCTGCTCCGGTAAATCCACCATCTGTAACATGGGTGCCGAGATTGGGGCTACTACCTCTGTTTTCGCCTATGATGAGACCATGGCCGATTACCTGAGAGGTACTGAGCGCGGTGAGATCGCTGACCTGGCCAGCCAGGTTGCCGAGCACCTGCGTGCCGATGAGGAAGTATACGCCAACCCTGAGGCTTTCTACGACCAACTGATTGAGATCAACCTGAGCGAGTTGGAGCCGCACGTGAACGGTCCGTTCACGCCGGATGCCGCCTGGCCAATCTCTCAGTTTGCGGCTGCCGTGCGTGAGCACAACTGGCCAGCCAAACTGGAAGTAGGTTTGATCGGGTCTTGCACCAACTCTTCTTATGAAGACCTTACCCGTGCTGCCTCAATAGCGAGACAAGCCGTAGAAAAAGGACTGGTAGCTAATGCAGAGTACACCATTACCCCAGGTTCTGAGGTGGTGCGTTACACTGCTGAGCGCGATGGTATCCTGGAGACTTTCTCTGAGATCGGAGGCGTGGTTTTGGCTAACGCTTGCGGTCCGTGCATCGGGCAGTGGGCGCGTCACACCGACGATCCTAAGCGCAAGAACTCCATCATCACTTCCTTTAACCGTAACTTCGCCAAGCGTAACGACGGTAACCCGAACACGCACGCGTTTGTGGCGTCACCAGAGATCGTTACAGCTTTCGCCATCGCCGGTGACCTTACTTTCAACCCGCTGACTGATACCCTCACAAACAAAAACGGTGAGCAGGTGAAACTGGATGAGCCGCAGGGTATCCAGTTCCCGGTAAACGGTTTCGCGGTGGAAGATGCTGGTTACGTGGCTCCGGCCGCTGATCCTAGCGGAGTAGAAGTGGTGGTGAACCCAGCTTCAGACCGTCTGCAACTGCTGGAAGGCTTCCAGCCTTGGAACGGACAAGACCTGACTGGTCTGCGCCTGTTGATTAAAGCCCAGGGTAAATGTACCACTGACCACATCTCTATGGCCGGTCCTTGGTTGAAATACCGTGGTCACTTGGACAACATCTCCAACAACATGCTCATTGGTGCTATCAACGCCTTCAACGGCGAAGCCAATAAGGTGAGAAACCTGGGTGTGCAGGGAGAGGCGTATGACGAAGTTCCAAAGGTAGCCCGCACCTACAAAGCCGCCGGTATTGGTACCGTGGTGGTAGGAGATGAGAACTATGGTGAAGGTTCTTCCCGTGAGCACGCGGCTATGGAGCCCCGTCACTTAGGTGTGAAAGTGGTTCTGGTGAAATCCTTCGCCCGTATCCACGAAACCAACCTGAAGAAGCAAGGTATGCTGGCGCTTACTTTCGCCAACAAAGAGGACTACGACAAGATTGAGGAGCACGACACCATCGACATCCTTGGCTTGACTTCCTTCACGCCCGGCGTTCCGTTGCAGGTGAGATTAACGCACAAAGACGGTTCTACCTACACCTTTGAGGCGAACCACACCTACAACCAAGGACAGATTGAGTGGTTCAAGGCTGGTTCAGCGCTTAACCTTATCCGTCTGCAGCAGCAAAACGCATAATCCTTAAATTGCCCATAAAACAGAAGCGGCGACCCATTGGGTCGCCGCTTCTGTTTTATGGGGTTTGCGTTTAGGGCCTGTTTAAAGGAAAACAGGCCCTAAACAACTATCTTGAAAGCAAAAGCTTCTGGGTTGAAACGCCTTTAGCCGAAACAAAGCGGAGGTAGTACACGCCGGAGGCCAGGTTAGAGAAATCGAAACTGATTTTGTCTTTCCGCTCGTAGCTTCCCTGCGGGGTCACCATCCCTTTGCTGTCCACCAGTTGCACATTCACCAAGGTTTGCTGTAATTCTGAAGGCATTGTAATGGTTATCTGCCCTTGCGATGGGTTAGGAAACAGGGAGATGGCCTGGGCTTTCACTTGACCTGGGGTAGATGTCACCGTTCCTGAGCCCATGATCTGCTTGTATTTCAACAGGGCCGCACTAGCGTTCTTCCTAATCTCAGCTCTGGTCTGGCCAGCCACCAACGCAAAGGCAACAGTGTCCGATTCAGTAGGCGCTAAGGTTCTGATGGCCGAGGAGATAATATAAGACACATCCTTACCTTCTCCAGCACCGGCGCTGGCCCGCTGAATGCCGCCAGAAAGGGCCTTATATTTTTCCTGAGTTGAGAACCCATCGGTCATATTGATGGATTCGGGGGCTATATTGTTATCCAGGGCGTAGAAGCTAGGAACCCCAGAGGTTAGAATCTGAATTCCGGCCCAAATGCTGGTATCTGTCTTATGCCGCACGATGCCCAATTTTAGGTCTTTGTCCCACTCTGCCACGTTTTTGGAAGCCGAGATAATATCCCAGTCTGCGAACATGCCGGCGTGCGCGGCCGCAATGGTGTCAGCGGATCGGTTGGTGAGAATGTATTCCAGGACCACGAAATCCCGGTTAGGGGCATCGGCCCAGGCAAATACGTTCTGCTGAATCCGCAGGCTTTTCTTCTTGGTGGTAGTGAGGGAGTCTTCCATTACGTTAGATGCATAGAAGCTGGCGTATGGGGAGTTCATCTTCCGCTGCAGATTGCTGACGGCATAGAAATCATGGTCCGTTAATCCTTTCTCATTCCGGATGTTATCAGATACCTGCGTTGCAGAATAACCAATGAGCAAACCTCCTTCGGCCAGCAAGGGAGCGCTGCCTCGGTAAATGACACCTTTGCCCTGGCTATAATCAAGGCCGTTGTACCCGATATTACCGGCGCTCATAGCAGAGACAGCCAGGTTGTTGACATCGGTAGTCAGGAAGTCCTGGTTAAGCACCAATGAGATGTATTGGTAATCTGTATAGGATCCGCTGGTAAATCCTAGCCGTAAAGTGACCTGGGTGTTGGCAGGGGTGTTGGCAGCAATCTTGAATTTAAAGGGATTGTTCTGGTTTTCCGCGCTGGCCAAGGTGCCCAAACTAGAAACGGAAAAGCTTTCCTGCACTATCTGGAGGTAAGGACTAGTTGAAGAAATGGAAATTTTCAATCCGGTGACAGGGCTCAGGTAATTGACGAATTTTCCAGAGAGGCTAACCACGGCTCCGGGCTCAAAGGTGTTGGAACCTTCCATGTTCCAGGAAGTGAGCCTTACGGAGGTGGCATTTTCATCGGTCAGGGCCCGGTAGACATTCAGTCTACCTTTGCCCAGTTTCTCAAGGAAAGCTGCGTTTCCGGGTAATGCATAAATATTATCTGCGGTGGCCCGCAAACGTTCTGCAATCTGCAGAGCGGTAAGTGAAGGAAAATAACTCCGTAGTAATGCCGCGGCGCCTGCCACTATGGGAGAAGCATAGGAAGACCCCGTACCATATCCATAGTGAGAGTCGTTTCCGTTGGCAGTGGAATAAACGCCTACTCCCAGAGCACCCAGGTCAATGTTATTGCTGTAAGTGTGCGCACTGCCTTTGATGTCATTTTTATCTAAAGCAGCCACAGAAACCACGTTCTGATAAGAGGCAGGGTAGAAGTCCAGTTCAGCGTTAGTATTGCCGGCAGCGGCCACTATTACCACATCCCGGTCTAAAACTGCATAGTTAATTACGTCCTGCTCAAAAGCAGAAGGGAAACTTACCCCACCCCAGGACAGGTTGATGACTTTACAGCCATGGTCAGCGGCATAAACAATGGCTTCGTAGCCTTTGAAAGAACCGGTAGAAGTGGAGGCGAATACCTTAATAGGTAGAAATTTGGAATGGTAGCCCAAGCCTGAGATACCTAAGCTGTTGTTGGCCTGGGCTGCTGCGATGCCGGTAACAAACGTGCCGTGGCCGTTGGCGTCAGCGGTAGGGTCATTGTCGCCGTCGGCAAGGTCCCAGCCCCTGAAGTTGTCTACAAAACCATCGCCGTCATTGTCTATCCCGTCAATTGGGTCCTGGTAGTTATAGTTAAGGTTGTTTTTGAGGTCTTCGTGGGTGAGTCTTACGCCAGTGTCCAGGATACCAATCACTACGCTGGAGTCGCCTTTGGTTACATCCCAGGCCTGGAAAGCGTTTACTGCCTTTAGGTAATTCTGCGCGCCGGAAACTGAATCTGCTTTAGGGTCATTTGGGATATGGAGGGGTTCATGTAAATACAGCGGCTCAACGTACTCTACCAAGCCTGTGCCAAGCAGTTCTTTTTTAATTTGCGTGAAAGATTGGCCGGGGTTATACTGTAACTCATATATTAAGGAAAGATCCACTGATTTCTTCTTGCTGCTTTTTGCCGAAGGTCCAGCCACAACCGGAAACTTCTGCTGTGCCTTGCCAGAAGCTACCCGTTGTACCACCTGCTGAACGGGCGAAGGGCCCGCGCTTTTGTTCATGGCCGTAGGTGCGGCAGATTTCAATTTGAAAATGAGTGTATAAGGTTCTGTTTTGGGCATATTTTGCGCCCAAGCACATGGACCTGGAGAAACCCAGCTGAGCAACGCAAGCAGGGAAATTAGGTATAACCGGTATTTCATTGTATTAAAGGTATAATTTTTATCAAATTATCAGCAGTTTTTTCGTTTAAATTATTCTTTTACAAGACAAACAATAATCTAGTAGGGTAAGGTATTTTTGATTACGTGACCCTGAAAATTAAGTATATCCAATTTTATGTGTTTTGGTACTTTATAAAAATTATAATACTAATTTGTTGTTATTATTATAATAGGTTTTTCAGCTAGGTTTTCATGTGTGATATAAAATATAATAAAAAGTTATTATTTGGTATTTCTAAGCGCTCTTGATTTCTTCATAGATGACTTTCCTTTCACTTTGGGGTAGATCTAACTATCAGGTTTAGATAAGAGGGTTATTTGTGAGTTTGTGATAGATAAAAGAGAGGGGGAGGTTCATATAAATTCAAAGGTAGAATGATATTTTTTGGACAAGAACATATAACCTGTTAATTTTAAACATGCATTTTTTCTTTGCCTTTACAGAAGCCTGGTTCCATTTGGAAGCTTGTTTTGTGTTTTGCATTTTGGTAAGGATTTGAGGTGCCTGTCTGGCTCAGATGTCATTTGCTTAGTCTGGCCGAAATGAAATAGTTTTAACGCATGATATCGAATGCTGTGGCAGAAGGATTTTCGCCCCTTCCAGAGGGTGACTACCGCCTGTTTTTTGATTGCAATCCGCTACCTATGTGGGTGTTTGATACCGTTAGCCTGCGGTTCCTGATGGTCAATGCTGCAGCCATAAAGCTGTATGGCTATAAAGAGGAAGAATTTCTGCGGATGACTATCAATGATATAAGGCCAGAATGCCAGCGCATGGAGATACTGCAGCTGGTGGCCAGTCCCCGGGCGGCCCTTAACCTATCAGGCGATTGGGTGCACCTAAAAAAAGACGGGACAGAGCTGTACGTAGACATCGTTTCCCATGAGCTTACGCCCATTGCGGGCAAACCTGCCAGGCGCCTGGTGGTGGCCCATGACATTACCGCCCGTAAACAAGCCGAGCAGCAGTTGGCCCAGGCGGAGCAATATGCCCGCTCCATTCTAAATAACATAGTAGAGGTGGTTTTCTCCTTCAATGACAAAATGGAGATGACCTATATCAGTCCCCAGTGCCAGGTAATCCTGGGGTACTCACCAGAGCAATTCTATGCAGACAAGTTCCTTTGGTTTAACCTGGTGCATCCACAGGACCGAGCGCTGTTTGAAGAATCTTTGCCCAAGATAAGGGTCTCCAGTCAGCAGTTTCAGCTGGAGTACAGGATCAAGGCAGTTACTGGGGAGGAAAAGTGGCTGATTACCCGCTGTACCGCCCAACTCAATGACCAAGGCAAAATGGTTAGGATTGACGGCAGCGCCAATGACATTACCCGCCGAAAACTGATGGAGGAACGTCTGCGCTTTGCCGACTTCTCTATTGAGCGCGCCTCTGAGGCTTACCTTTGGACCCGCGCAGATGCCAGGATCATGCGGGTGAACCGAATGGTCTGCTGCCTGCTGGGCTACCAGGAAAAAGAATTGCTGGCACTCCGGATGCCGGACATTGTTCCGGGGATGGATGACCAGGAGTGGGAAAAACAGTGGTCCGAGTTTGTGGAGCAGAAGAGCCTGAACTTTGAGACAGTGCTTAGGGCCAGGGACGGACAACTGCATCCGGTAGAGGTGCACCTCAATTATTTCAGTTTTGGGCAGGAAACGTACAGTTTCTCCTCCATCAGGCAGATTGCCGAAAGAAAACAAGCCGAAGCGGAGATAGCCAGCTTTCACCAGGAGATAGCGCGGCAGAACGAGCACCTGCGCCAGTTTGCCTACATTGTATCGCATAACCTGCGTGCCCCGGTTGCTAATATTGTAGGGCTTACCAGACTCTATAACCACAAGAACCCGGCAGATCCTATGAATGCCGTGCTGGTGTCAAAATTAGAGCGAACCACCCATCGGTTAGATACTACCATCAAAGACCTGAACGAGATCCTAACCATCAGAAGCGGGGCTGAGCAGGAAATGGAGAACGTAGACCTGGAGCAGGTTTTCGCAGAGGTGAAGGAAAGCGTATCAGGGCAGCTGGGTAAGTATTCCTCGCGGCTGCTGGTGGATTTCAGTGCCGGGAAAAGGGTGCTGGGGGTGAAAGGCTACGTGCATAGCATTTTTTTAAACCTGATCACCAATGCAATAAAGTACCAATCTAAAGACCGGTTCTTGGAAATCCATATTAATACTGTATTTTCAAACGGGTATTTGTGCCTGCAGATCCAGGATAACGGATTGGGGATAGATTTAGAGAAACAAGGGACCAAGATTTTTGGCTTGTATCGCCGGTTCCATCCGCATATTGAAGGCAAAGGATTAGGTTTGCACATGATCAAAACCCAGGTGGAGACCATGGGCGGATGGGTGGAGGTGCAAAGTGCGGAAGCTCAGGGATCCACATTTAAAGTATATTTTCAAGTAGCACCAAAAAATGACGAAATACCAGCGAGTCTTCTTAATTGACGATGACGAGATTCACAATTTTCTGTGTGAAAGTGTGATAAAAAGCCAGCAGTTTGCCGAGAAAGTGAACAGCTTTTTATGGGCAGAGGAAGCTTTAGATGCCTTGAATGGTATGGTGAAAGACGCCCCCCAGGATTTCCCGGAAATCATCTTCCTGGACATCAACATGCCCGGTATGGACGGTTGGGAATTCATTGAGGAGTATAAGAAACTGCCCCTTGAACTCACCGGCAAATGCCTGCTCTTTGTCCTTTCCTCGGCGGTAGATAAGAACGACATCACCCATGCCAGAAACCTCTCTGAGGTGAACGACTTCTTCTCCAAACCGCTTACCACAGATATCCTGCAGATCATATCGGAGCAGTACACTGAGTCTTAGATTATCACAGGTTAAGTCATCAAAATGAAAAGGAGGCACAGCCCATTGGCTATGCCTCCTTTTCATTTTGAGGGAGGTGCCTCGTTGTTTATGTAGGTTGGATTTCCAGGTCAACCATATTGCCAGAGGCGTTTTATGGCCTATATTATGAAAACAGGCTAAAAGATCTTTTTGATGCCATCTGTCAGGTCATCCAGGCCGCGTTTAATGTCCTGCCAGGTGCTTTCAGTGGCAGAGGAAGAGTTGTCCAACTTCTGGGCAATCAAGGCGCGTTTGGCTTCCAGGGCCGCAATATGCTCATGGTAAGTATTCTGCGAATCTACAGTAGTGGCGTGGGCCCGGCCCTGCAGGACCTTTATCTTAGCATCCAACTCCTCTAAACTTTTGCGGATTTCCTTTTCGTTCAGGTGCTCAGGAGCCCGCATGTTCTCAGGTTTTAGGTTATAAGTATCCATAGTGGTAGGGTTAGTTGCTTTTAAGTACTTTGATGAGCCAAAAATGTTTTGTCTTAACTCTAATTATGCCTTCAGGATGGTGCAAAACAATAAGTTAAGGGCTTTCTGCAGGTCATTGAAAGGTTAAACTGGTTCTACCCATGTTGCATATTGCTGAAAAGGAAAGGCAGGTGGATGAGACACGGAAAGGGTAGCTCAACCGGTATGCTGATTTTAGCCTGTTTTTTGTGAAACGGAGGCAAAACACCTGCCATCGGTACACGGCCTGAAATGGGCATGTGCATATCCTTCAGCAGAGGCTTCTGCGTAAGAGGGGGAATCTTACCAACCCTTTCCTAGATGAAGAATATGCTTTCCTGCTCTTTGCGGCCTTTAACCAGAAGCCTGGTTCTCTTTGTTTTCCTGCTATTCTGGGGCTGGTCTTACAATGGTCAAGCGCAATTCAGGCCGCATGAAGAACTGGGTGATCTGTTCAAGGAGGTGCAACTGGCGCCCGTTTTACCCGATTCCAAAACTTTCCCAGATTGCAGGCCCTTGGCTACCCCGGAGGTGATTTTGAAGGCCTATGCTCAGGAGAAAGGCAAAGCCGGGTTTGACCTGAAGGCCTTTGTGCAGCGCTACTTTGAGTTGCCGGCCGAACCTGCCAATGGATTCAAATCCAATGCGGCTTTGCCCGTGGAGCAGCATATTACCCGTTTGTGGCCGGTGCTCACCCGGCAGCCCCAGGCAGAACAGAGTTCCCTCATTCCGTTGCCCCACGCCTATGTGGTACCCGGAGGCCGCTTCCGGGAGATTTATTACTGGGACAGTTATTTCACCATGCTGGGGTTGCAGGAAAGCCAACAGGTAGAACTTATCCAGAGGATGGTAGACAACTTTACCTACCTCATCAATACCCTGGGGCACATCCCCAACGGGAACCGTAGCTACTACGTGAGCCGCTCACAACCGCCTTTCTATGCCTTAATGCTGCGCGTGCTGGCCCAGGAAAAAGGCCCCTGGGTGCTGAAAACATATGAACCCGCGCTTCAGAAAGAATACGACTTCTGGATGGATGGCCAGGAAACGCTTTCCGCCGCACAGCCAGCGCACAGGAGAGTGGTCAGAATGCCCGACGGAAGCTTGCTCAACCGGTATTGGGACGATGATCCGTCTCCCCGCCCCGAAGCCTATAAGGAAGACGTGGAAGTAGCCCGCACCTCGGGCCGGGATCACCAGGAAGTTTACCGCGACATCAGGGCGGCCGCCGAGTCGGGCTGGGATTTCAGTACCCGCTGGTTCCAGGACGGCAAATCTTTGCAGACCATCAGAACCACCCAGCTGATCCCCGTGGACCTGAATGCTCTGCTCTACCACATGGAGCTTACCCTGGCCCAGATGGCCCACCTGCAGCAAAACAAAACCCGCGAAAAGCTTTACCGGCAGAAAGCCGAGCAACGGAAGAAAGCCCTCCTGCGCTATTGCTGGAACCCTGAAGACAGGTTCTTCTATGACTTTGACCTATCTGGCCAAAAGACAACTGATATTCCTACCCTGGCTTCCGTTGCGCCACTGTTCTTTTGCATGGCTACTAAAGCCCAGGCCAAAGCAGTGGCCCAACGGCTGCAACGTGATTTCCTGAAGCAAGGCGGCCTGGCCACGACTTTGACTGCCTCGGGCCAGCAATGGGATGCGCCTAACGGATGGGCGCCCCTGCAGTGGATGAGCATTCAAGGGCTGCGCGCCTATGGGCAAAATAATCTGGCCGATACCATTGCCAACCGGTGGATAAAGCAGAACACCCAGGTCTATGAACTCACGGGTAAGCTCACCGAGAAATATAACGTGGAAAAACCCGGGGCCGAAGGCGGGGGAGGGGAATACCCCAACCAGGACGGATTTGGCTGGACAAACGGCGTCTTACTCAAACTGCTGAAGAAACAACAGTCTCCTAACGGTAAATAGCCATGGCACCATGAACTGGTTTTAAGCCTGTTTTCAGCAAATCAGGAAGAAACCAGGCGGGTGATTATTTAGGTATCGGCTTCTTTATGGGTATGGAAAACGTGTTCCGGCTTAGTCAGGGTCCCAGATTGTATGGCTTCTTAAAAGTATTGGGCTAAGCAGAAAAGAAGGGAATTGCAGTTTTTTTCTGATTTGGGTTAAATTCTTGCCAAGCGTATAAGTATTTATTCGTGGTTTTGCCGTTATTTTACTCAGACAAAGACCCTACCCTGAAATAGCTTTCAAGTGAAGAGAATTAAATCGATCTTATTAATTGAGGATGATGAGATAACTAATTTCCTTAACCAAACGGTGATAGAGGAAACCGGGGTAGCCGAGGAAATCATAGTTGCCTTGAATGGCTTAGAGGGGTTGTCTTACCTGCAGAGTCTTAATAACCCGGCAGATTTCCCTTCCTTGATATTGCTGGACATCAATATGCCAGTGTTGGATGGCTTTTCCTTTTTGGAAGAGTACCGCAGACTTCCTTTGGTGGAGAAGAGTTCTACTAAAATAGTGGTGCTGTCTACCTCCTCCAACGTCTCTGATATGAACCAAATGCGCTCCTTGGGCATCACTACCTGCCTGCAAAAACCCCTGAATGAAGCTGATTTCAGAAAAGTAGTGGCCGAACTGTAATCAAATCCCCAAACACTTTCCCGCTATAAAGCCATTTCTTGGGTAGAATTTAAAACAATTTAATAGCCCTCTGCACAAGCCGAAGCACACAAAGTGACTACTTTAACCTTCTCCCTAGGGTTTCTTTCTTGTCACATCACTTAAGCCCTCTGGGCAAATACTTTAAAGTCACCATGAGCAACCCATGGAGGGCCTCTGTTGCGCCATTATGGGTGTGAGATAAAGTAGGTTTCACTTGGTTATCAGGTAATTGAAAGCCTCTGCGCATGTTTTCCTGTCTATCTACTTCCAAACCAGAGAGGCAAAACTGTATAGGCATACAATCTTAGGGTGGAGTTTATGCTTTAAAAAATGATATTTCATTATAAAGCCTCTGCAGGAAGAGGTTTTGATTTTGTCCACTTTTTCCATCGTGTTAAATAGTCATTAGTGCTTATTTGTAATTTAATTGTATAATATTCATTAATTCTCTTGTTGTTAAGATAATGCTATTTAAAGAGTTGAAATAATGTAAATTGCATCTTGGAAATTACTTGAAACTGCAAGCGGTGAGATCAAATAAAGTGGAGTCAACAAAAGTGCAGTGGGACCAAAAAGTCATTGAAAATATAATTGGTGTCTCGCCTGACCTTCTGTGTGTAATTGATGAAGTTGGAAATTTTATTCATGTTAGTGCCAGTAGTGAAGAGGTATTGGGTTATGAGCCTTCGGAATTACTAGATAAACCCTTTGTAGATTTTGTTGCCCCCATTGATAAAGCCACTGCCTGGGAAGAATTTAGACGTGCCATCAATGGAACTCCGGTCAGGAACCACTACAACCGATACCTGCATAAGAGCGGCGCCGTAGTTCCTTTGTCTTGGTCAGCGGTCTGGTCAGAAGAAGAGCAGGTTGTTTACTGCATGGGCAGAGATGCCGCAGACCTTGTCCTGGCGCAGCAGAAACTGGTGCAAAAAGAGGAGTTCCACAGCACTTTGCTGCAACATGGCTCAGATATGTTGGGCTTGCTCAACGAAGCAGGAGAGTACATCTACGTGGGTGGGGCGGTTTCAAGGTTGCTGGACTATGAACCCGGCCAACTGCTGGGGTGCAATGTGTTTGACCTTATCCATCCGGATGATGTGCCCATGGCTAGTGAAGCCTTGGCCCTGATTTTAAGATCAGAAGTGATTCAGGTGCCAGACTTTAGGTTCAGGACCGCTAATGGAGAATGGCGCTGGATTGAGGCCATTGTTAGCAACCAGTTGGAAAACCCCGCCGTCAAGGCGCTAGTGGTTAGTTCCCGGGATATCACCGAAAGAAAGGAAGCTCTATTGAAGTTGGAGGAAAGTGAGCGGCGGTTCAGTTCCCTGTTCAATAACAACCCAGACAATGCTACTTATGAAAACCGCGAGGGAATCATTCTGGATGCGAATCCAATGTTCCTATCCTGTGTAGGCCTTCCCCTGGAAGAGGTGGTTACAAAGAAAATCACAGATTTTCTTCCTCCTGAAGTTGAGCAGTTATGTACAGAGAATCTGGAAAGGTCATTCCAGGGCGAAAAAGTCAACTTCAATATTGATTTCCCTAAACAGAATAAGGGGGTAGTGCGCTTTAACGTAACCAAGATCCCTGTTATGGTCAAGGGAGAGGTGATTGGGGTGCATTCCATTGCCAAGGATTTGACTGAGGTATCCGCTGCCCAGGCCATCATCCAGAAACAAGCCGAGACCCTGCAGACCATATTTGAAAGCATTACAGATGCCTTCTTCATGTTGGGCAATGACTGGCGCTTCAAGTTGGTTAATGGCGAGTTTGAGCGGGTGCTAGGGCTTAGCAGGGATGAATGCCTGGGTAAAACCATTTGGGAGGTTTTCCCGGAACTGGTGAACGGAAGTTTCTACCATCACTACAAATTAGCCATCTCTACCGGGCAAGCCGTTAAGTTTGAGTCCCTGCTGCAACCCTCCAATATCTGGCTGGAGGTGAAAGCTTTTCCTTCTGAGGAAGGACTCTCAGTGTACTTCTCAGACATCACAGAGAGCGTGTTGGCCAAACAGGAGCGGGAGAAATTGTCTCTGGTGGCCAGTAAAATCTCCAACGGAGTTATTATCACCGATCCAAAGGGGCAGATTGAATGGGTGAACAATGCTTTCACCCGCAACACCGGCTATACTTTTGACGAGGCCAAAGGCCAGCATTTGGCTACCTTCCTGGATGGCCCGGAAACCGATCTGGAAAAAGGAAAAGAGATCACCGAGAAACTGACCACAGGTATCCCTTTCAACATCATGGTGCTGCATTATAAAAAGTCTGGGGAGAAGGTGTGGATTTCCATGGACTTTACGCCCATCATCTCTGAGTTGGGCCAGGTCTCGCAGCACATCGTCATCCAGAAAGACATCACTTTCAGAAAAGCGGCCGAAGAACGCCATCTGCAGATGACCCGCGACCTTTACCGGCAGAACCGAGACCTGCAACAGTTCACCTACATTGTGTCGCACAACCTGCGGGCGCCGGTAGCCAATGCCATGGGCCTCGCCGATTTCCTGACCAAGCTGGACAAGCACTCAGAGATGTATGACAAATCCCTGGCCCATCTTAAAACAAGTGTCTTCAAACTGGATACCGTGCTTCGCGACCTAAACATGATTCTTTCGCTCAGGGACCAGCAGGATATCCTTGAAAGGGAGTTGGTAAGCCTGGCGGATGTCTATGAGCAGGTGCGCCAGTATTTCATGGAGTCTCTGGCACACCACAAGGGAGAGGTTGTCGCATATATTTCCCCTGACCTGAAAATCAATACCAATAGGGCATATATCTACAGCGTGTTCTATAACCTTCTTTCCAATGCCATCAAATACCGTGCAGAGGCAAGATCGCTTAGGGTAGAGATCAAATGCCAGGTGTGTCCCGCCGGTGGCCTCAGAATAGACTTCTGTGACAATGGCTCTGGTTTTGACATGGAAAAGGCCGGGGATAATGTGTTTAAGCTCTACAAACGCTTCCACAACAACAAGAAGGGAAGGGGCATGGGCCTGTTCCTGGTGAAAACACACGTGGAAAGTATGGGCGGCACCATTCAAATGAAAAGCAAGATAAACGAAGGTACCCAGGTAGAGATCCATATACCCGGCGAAGTCTCTGGCAATTGATTCATACCACTGCGTTTCAGGGCCTATTTCCTTAATGCAGCCCTGAAACGCAGTGGAATCATTTTCTGCCTTCTATTCAATTTAAGTCATTATTTGACCTAGTTTATAACAAATTATAGATAAGTATAGTATTTAGAAAGGTGCATAATAAGTGTACTTCTTTATGGGAAAAGCTGTGCTGCAGCTTGCCTTAAGAAGAGCTTATTCAATCAATTTTTCACCTAATTCTTTGTACTATGAAATTCAAAATTCTACTCCAGTTTGTATTTGTCTTCTTATTAGGGCAATTCCTGTTTTCCTGTAGCTCCGCTGAATATTACCGCTTTGCTTCGGTAAAGCCAGAGACTTATCAGAAGTCAGTTGCGAAAGCTACCCCAACTGAAGCCACCGCTATAGAGGAAACCGCCCCAGCCACTGCCCAGACCATCACTTCCACAACCGAGGAATCAAACGTTGCCGTAGAGGCAGAACCAGTGCTGGAGGCTTCTACCAAGGCACTGGTGCCTGTGTTATTTGAAACCCGGAAAGCTGCCGTTGAAAAAAGCGCGGTAAAAGCCACTAAGCCGGCAGTGGTTATGGATGAAAAGGCTGCCCTGGAAACAGTCAAAAGCAAGCTCTCCAGCATGACCAAAGCGGAGAAAAAAGCCTTTAAAAAGGAAGTGAAGAATTCCCTGAGAGATGCCAAAGAAGCGTCTGACATAGTGGAGATTTTATTGGCTATTTTCATCCCACCCCTTGGTGTTTTCCTGCACGAAGGCGAGGTGAACAGCAGATTCTGGATCAGCCTTTTACTTACCCTCCTGTTCTTCCTGCCAGGGGTTATTTACGCCCTCCTGGTGGTGACCGACACTATTTAACCTCGCATATTTACCTGTAAATCACCACAAGAAAGGCCCCGGTAATTTGCCGGGGCCTTTCTTGTGGTGATTACTTTTTCAGACCTTGGTTGGCTGAATTTTCTGGTTTCTAAAACCTGTAAATGTGGAGCAAAGATCAAAAAGGAAGCTCAGTCCCTTGGTCTTACATTGCCTTGAGCCAATTCTCAGCGGAGGCTTTTTCCTCAAAAGTAAGGATGAGAATACCATTAATGGGGTATTTCAACGTTTCCTGGGAGGAGCGTTGGCTGTAAAGCTCTATGGAGAGCACCCAGGCAAAGTACTTCACGCCGGCCTTGTGCAAGGCTGGGAGCCAGATTTTCGCGCCCCACTCCGCCAGGCCTGACCAGTTGCCGGAAACCAGCGTGTGGTCATTAATGACTTTGGAGGTTTTGGTACTCACCACATGTTTCAACATTTTTTCGCAGCCATCTTTCACCGTGTCCTCGGTCTGGTGCCCCGTCCAGGTCACGTGGAGAATGTCTGAAATCATGTCCAGGTGAATGGCTATGTGCGGCTCAGTAATTAAGGTGCGTTTGTGCATTTCTTACGGAAGGTCTCAGGAGATGGCTTTAAGCCAGGTCATGGCCTGGGCACGATCTGTAAAGTTCTGCATCTCATAGTGCAGGTCCAGGCTGCGCTGGATCTTGTGCAGGTTTTCATCTGCCACCGATTCCCTTCTGAAATCAGTGGATGCGATTCGGGCTACCTTCCGGAGGCGGGTGGCATTGAATTCCTGGGCTATTTTCAGCATGAGGGAAGTGTTTTCTTCGTCTGAGATAGAAATGGACGCTTTGCTGCCGTCTACCAAAAGGTTCTTTACATCATAATCCCTGACGGTTTCCACCAAAGCCTGGAACGCTTGCCTGGCCTCTGGCAGGTATGAGGGCGCCAGGTCTGGCCAATCCATTTCCAGGATATCCGTGGCCGGATCATACGTAAGCTGAAGAATACTGTCCTGGTAAAGTAGCATAGGCTGCAGCTGTTAAAAAGGACATAGATTTAACCAAATATACTATTTATTTGGCAGCCTTTATACTACTCTCCGATTTATATATAATCCTAGAATTTGTTGATTTTGTAAAGCACCAGAGGCTATCCGAGGTGCAAAACCTAGTATAAGTTTCTGTTTAAAAAGAGCTGAACAACATAGGCTATAAAGCCGAAAGTTTAACCCACCCTGGTTTCTGGTGTTTGCCGGTGCTCCGCCGTAAAAAGGGTGTAATGGCGAGCGTTTAAAAGGTGTTTTCAGGAAAACAGACCAAAAATCAGAGTTGCTCAACAAAGGCTTAAGCTTTGGGCTTTACCAGCGATTTAAGGAAAATGGCCTAAAAACAGCAGCCCCTCCGGGAAAACCGGAAGGGGCTGCTGTGAAGTAAATAAGAAGGAAAAACTAATTCAGAAGAACCGGTTTCCCGAAGCCCAGTTGTTCCAGTTTTTTCAGTTGGGTAGCGGCATCGCCTACCACCAGGTAATACATTTTGTTGGGGTTCACGTACTGCTGCGCCAGCGTTTTGATTCTGTCCAGCGTCATGCCCTGCACCTGGGCTTCTCGCTGCTTGGCGTAGTCGTGGGGCAGTCCGTACGCGCTGATGCTGTTCAGGAGCCCCAGTTTGGCAGCCATGGTCTCAAAAGCCCGGGCATTGCTTTTCACCAGGAAGCCTTTGGTCACTTCCAGGTCCTGCGGCGAGTAACCCGGACCGTAGTTCTGCAGGATCTGCTTAATCAAATCGGTTGCCTCAAAAGTGATGTTGGATCGCACGCCGCTCTGGATCACGAACGGACCCGGCAGGGTAGAGCCCGAGAAAGAAGACCCAATGCCATAGGTATAACCCTTGCCTTCCCTCAGTTGCTGTGTCAACTGCGAGGCAAAGCCGCCACCGCCTAAGATATAGTTCATCACCTGCGCCGGGTAGAAGTCTGGGTGCGTCACGGGCAAGGCCAGGTACCCAAAACGCAACACGCTCTGCTTGGCCCCGGGCACATCATAGAAATACACGGTTGATTTTGCGGGCGCTGCCGGAGTGGCGTACTGCGGGAAGCGCACCTCTTTGGCCTTCCAGTTCTGGTTCAGGCCGGCCAAAGAATTCATGACCTCCTGCTGGTCTACGGCCCCCACCACCTGGAAAGCCGCTACTGATGGGGAAAGATTGGCACGGTAATAGTTCTGTAGATCAGCCAAGGTAATGGCCTTCAAAGTCGTCTCGGTGCCCAGGATGTTGCGAGACAGGATGTGGTCTTTGCCATAGAGTACTTTCCGGAAATTTATATCAGCAATGGAGTTGGGGTTGGCTTTCTGCTGTTTCAACTGGCTTTCCACTTGCTGCTTGGCCAGCTTGAATTCCTGCTCATCCCAACGGGGCTCCAGCAGAATCTCCTGCACCAGAGCCAGGGTAGGAACGAAATTGCGGGCCAGGGTGCGGCCGCTGAGGGTGAAGCTTTCCTCGCCGGCATTGATGCTGATGGAGGCGCCCAAGGCTTCCATGGCTTCTTCCAGTTCCTGGGTGGTCTTGTTTTTGGTGCCTTTCAGCAGCAGTTCTGACAAAAGGTTAGAGACGCCCACCTTAGAGGAGTCTTCCAGCAGCAGGCCGCCGTTCATGCGCAGGTTGAACATCACCAATGGCACCTCGCGGTCGGTGATGCCCAGCGTTTTCAGGCCGTTTTCCAGTTTTCCCTCCCAAACGTCTGGTACTTTGGTCTCGGGGGTTTTGCCGTAGGCCGGTTCCACGGTGCGGTCAAAGCTGGAGGGGGTACGCGGATAAGAGGCTTTGGTCGAGGCATCGAACTTCTCCTCGGCACCTTCCACTATTTTCTCCTCCACCACGCTGGCTTTCTGCGAGCCTTTGAGCACCAGGTTCACCTGTCCTTTGGGCACAAAGCTGGTCACCACGTAAGGCTTGCCTTTGAGGTATTGACGATACACGCGCATCACATCCTCGCGGGTCACGTCCAGCATGTTCTGGATGTCTTTGCTGATGAACCCTGGGTCACCCGCGAAGATCTGGTACTGGGCCAGCTGGAACCCTTTGCCCTGCACACTGGAAAGCCCGTTGTAGAAACCAACCTCCTGCTGGGTCTTGATGCGGCTAAGATCGGCATCAGAAAAACCTTCCTTCTCAAAACGCTGGAAAGCCTCCTCCACGGCCGCATGGATTTGGTTCAGGTCCACTTTTTCATAGCCCCTGATGCTCACCATGAACTGCCCGGCCAGCTCGGCGCTGCTCTGGTACATGTTCACGCGGCCCGCCAGTTGTTTCTCGTCCACAATGAGCTTGTTGAACGGCGCCTTCTTGCCATCTGACAGCAAAGTGGCCAGGGTTCTGAGGGCGTAAGAATCTTTGTGGTAAATATACACGCTGGGCCAGGCCATGGTCAGTTCAGGCAAGCGGGCGAAGTTGTCCTCGTGGTATAGTTTTTTGGTCTGGGCCAGCACCACTGGTTTCTTTTCCAGCGCCGGGATGTTCTGGCCTTTTTTGATTTCCCCGAAGTACTTCTGCACCCAGGCTTTGGCCTGCGCCGGATCAAAGTCGCCGGTGACCACCAGGGTCACGTTGTTGGGCACGTACCAGCGGCGGTAAAAATCCTTCACATCCTCCAGGGTGGCGTTCTGCAGATCATCCAAAGACCCGATCACCTGCCAGTGATAGGGATGGTCCTTAGGGTAGAGGTTCTGGTCGATGACGTAAAAGGTGTGGCCGTAAGGAGCGTTGTCATAGCTCTGGCGCTTTTCGTTTTTCACCACCTGCTTTTCCTTGGCCAGCACCTGATCGGTCACGGTGTTGATGAAGAAGCCCAGTTTATCAGCCTCGGCCCAGATCATTTTTTCCAGTGCGTCATTGGGTACGGTCTGGTAATAGTTTGTGCGATCGCGGTTGGTGGAGCCGTTTGCGCCGGAGCCACCAATGCGGGCGCTCATTTTGTCCAGGCCGCCTTTGCCCAGGTTCTCAGACTCCAGGAACAGCAGGTGCTCAAACAAGTGGGCAAAACCGGTGCGGCCTTCTTTCTCCCGCGCCGAACCCACGTGACTCGTGAGCGCCACCGCTACCACCGGATCAGATTTGTCTACGTGGAAGACGACGGTTAGCCCGTTGTCCAGGGTGAACTGGTTATAATCAACTTTAAAGGATTGGTTCTCGGTTTTAGACTTGCTCTGCCGCTGACAGGAGAGCAGCGCCAGGGAAAATAGGAACAGGAAGGAAAGGGACTTGTTAAATCGCATGAAAGGAATGTTTGTCTTTTGGTGGTTTTGTTTGTGAAAAAGAGAAAAATCAGGTGTATCAATCGCCTGATATGGGCAAAGGTAACACTGCAATTAACATGGTGAATACTTCGCTTTTAGAAGAAAACATTTTGGCCAGACAAGAACCGGAATGGGAACCGTTTTGCGCCTGATTTTGAGAAAACAGGCTGAAAAAGAAGGCAGGTAAGCCGATGTTAAGGAAAGGAGCTATCATGAAAAAGACGGATGTTCTCTCCCCGGTCTCAGAGGAAGAAAACACCCGTCTTGTGTCTTTGAAAGGAGGGACGCCCTACATTCTTTCCGCTATTTTCTGAAGTTCAGGCAACACCCGCTCCCCGAAGAACTCAATGTATTGCTCCTGCTGCAGGTTTACGTTGTGCAGGTGCAGGTGCGTAAAGCCCAGTTCCAGGTCTTTGGCCAACCAGTCAATGTGTTCCTGGGCGCTGTCTGAGATCCTGACGGCGGGTTCCAGTTCATCTGGTTTCACCATGCTGCCTGCGGCATCAAAACCTTTCACCGTAGGGATGTCTGAGAGCAGGGCTGAGGGGAAGACATTGTTTTTCCATTGTTCATGCGCACCCTGCCGCGCTTTCTCCTTAGAGGTGTCATAAGACAACTGCACCTTCAAATGCATGGGTTTGCCCTCGCCGCCGCCTTTGTGAAAAGCATCAACCACCTTTTTCAGTTCCTCCGGCGAATTGGAGATCGTGATCAGGCCATCGGCCCAGCTGCCCACCCACTCAGCGGTTTCCGGGGTAATCGCGGCCCCTAAAACGGGTGGCATGTAATCAGGTAGGGTGTAAAGTTTGGCGTATTCCACTTCCACCAGGCCTTTGTGGGTCACGGTTTCGCCGCGCCAGAGGGCCCGCATGATGTCCACGCAGAGTTTCAGGCGGTCATTGCGCTCTTGTTTGTTGGGCCACTTCTGCCCGGTGATACGCTCGTTAAGGAACTGCCCGCTGCCGGCGGCAATAAAGAACCGGTGGGGGAACATCTCGCACAGGGTAGCCACCTTCTGCGCCGCAATGGCCGGGTGGTAACGCTGGCCCGGCGCCGACACCACCCCGAAAGGCAGAGAGGTAGCCTGCATGGCCGCTCCCAACCAACTCCAGGCATATCCGCTCTCGCCCTGGTTCTCGCTCCAGGGATAAAAATGATCTGAGGAAAGCGCGTTCCCAAAACCGGCCTGCTCGGCTTTCTGCACTAAGTTCAGTAAATGGCTTGGCTTGAACTGCTCATGCGAGCAATGATACCCGAAAGAAAAGTCTTTATTTCCCATATGGTTGCTGTTTCATGTGGTGGTAAAGGAAGTAGTGGAGCCTGTAGGCTTCGTTGGACAGGCTTCCATACAGAGTTGATGCGCTGCTCCCATTCTGCGCCAACGGATTACCTGGGTAACTGCCGCCAAATCCGGAACAATGCATTACTCTTTCCTTTGGATTCCAAAGGTGTACGGCAGAGGCTGTTAGTAGTTCAAGGCTGTTTTCTGAAAAACGGGCTAAATACAAGTGTGCCTCCTTGAGTATCAGGGCAGGACTCCGTTTCAAGGCTGTTTTGCCTGGAATAGCCCAACAACGCCTCGATCTGGAAAAGGGCCAAGGTTAAATCTCGCGGGGTAAGGCGGGAGGAAAGAGCAAATAGGATTCAATGAAAGGAGATGTGTTGGATTTGCAGGCAAATGAGCATAACTGGAAACCAGAAAGTACCGGCTTACTCTTATTCTGGCTTCTGGTCCAGATCCTTGATTTCCTTCTTGTAGTCGGAAGGTAAAATGATGCTTTTGAGGAACCAGTCCAATTTGAATTTCCTGCTAGCCTTGTAGCCTTGTAATAGCGGGGTGATCAAGGAGGTCTTCCTGAATCCCAGCAGCTCTTTCACCCGGTCTGGCACCACCAGAATCTGGGCTTCCAGGAGCAGGCGGTATCTTACCTGGCCCAGGTGTTTTTGGTATTGTTGAAATAGGTCCTTGGTGTAGTGGCTCATGGCCAAGTCTTGTCTTAAATTCTCTTCCCGACTCACCAGCCATTCCTGGTAAGTAGTAGGAAGATCTTTCAGGCCCATGCGGGAGCCTACGCGGTAAAAGACCTCAAACACCTCTGTTTTCTCGGTTAGGGAAAGCGGCCGCTCCAATACTTCAAATGATCTGATGGAGTAGTCAATGAGCATGAACAGAACATCGCGATAAGCCCAGTCTGGGATGGACATGCCGCGCTTGGCTTCTACGCCGGCGTGGATGCTGGCCATCCGGTCAATGGTCTGGTAGGCTGCGTCAAGAGGGGAGAAGACAATTTTCCGGGCGTAGGCAACCGTTGAAAATAGCCGCCCCAAAGGATCGGCTGGAAGCCGGCCCGTAAAGTACAGCCAATCCACGGCTTTGTTCAGGGCAAACTCCGCAGAAGAGCCCGCGAAGATAAAGAGCACGGTATCGCCCTTCCCCCAGATCTCCCGCACCACCGATCCCTTCTCTACAAAATACTGCATGGGTAACTTCTTTAAGTTTAGAAGAATAGGTTGTTAAGATACTTAAACTGCTATGTCCCAATGAAGAACGAAGAAGAACAGATTCAGATTCTTTTTGTGAAAAGCAAAATGTTTTAGCTCTGATAATAAGCCTTTTAAAAGGTGATTTGATGATTTCTGGTTCTTCTAAGGAGATTTAATTGTGAACCAATTTAGGCGGTTTTACCTTTGGAGAAGAAATAAAAGAAAATACCCCAGGCTATTTTATCCCAAAATAATAAATAACAAAATTCAATTACCTGTTTTGGAGCAAAGTACATCTGACGTAAAAGCAAACTTTGATATATGTGTCCTAATCCCTTGCTTTAACAACCGAGAGGGTTTGGTAAAGTCACTGGATAGCATCAGGTATGATGTAGGAAAGCTTTGTGTGGTGGTGGTGGATGATGGAAGTCAGAGTCCCGTTAAGGAAGAAGATCTATTCTTATTTTTTGACTTTGAATTTCCAATTCATATAATAAGAATTGAACAGAATGCGGGTATTACCAAAGCATTAAATGCTGGTTTGCAGTGGATTGAGGAAAATGTTGCTGTCCAATATATAGCAAGATTAGACTGCGGAGATCTGTGCCACCAAGACAGATTCTACAAACAAGCATCCTTTCTCGCGCAGAATCCCGATGTAGGTTTGCTTGGTACCTGGTGTACCTTTCGCAATCCAGTGAACGGATTCAGTTATTCCTATACCACCCCTACAGCGCATGAAGCTATCCTGTCTGCCATGCACTTCCGCAATGTATTTATTCATCCAACGGTGATGTTTAGGTCAGAAATAATAGAGATAACAGGCAGATATTCTTTAGATTATCCATTTGTAGAAGATTACGCCTTGTTTTTTAATATTTTGAATAAATCTAAGGGGGCTGTTTTAGATGAGTTTTTAGTGGCTTGTGAATTAAACCCCAAGGGTATTTCCGTGTCTAACCGAAAACAGCAGTTAATCGGTAGAAAAAGAGTTGTTTCTGAATTCGGTAGCAATCCTGTTAAGAAGTTGTTGGCTAATTGTAAGTTGCTTATTTTGAGATATATACCTTATGGATTGGTATTGTCTCTAAAAAATAAGTGACGAATGCCGTAACGGAATGTGCTTGTTGAAAAATTGTTTAAGTGAATCTGTAATAAATTAGAGAATCCGTTACTAATAGGCGAGGTGCAAGATTAAGGTTGAATTTGGAGCTGCAGAATGTTAAAATTTAGTTTATTTATTTAATCATGATGAAAAATACAAATAAAAATAGTTGAATATTTTTTGTTGAGATTTTTTACCAGCATAGGAATAAAATTTTTCAGTGATATTTAACATAAGAATAGTATTTCTTCTAATAATTTATTGTTCCAGTGAATAATAATTATCTTTGGAACATTACTTTTCAAAGTACCTTTAGTTGATTTTAGTTCTGTATCCCCCAGGCTAATGAAAATAGTACACGTAATTGAACCCTTTGCCTCTGGGGTGGCCGTTTTTGTAAAGTCACTTACAGAGACAATGCCTGAGGACTTGCATATCATTATCCACGGGGAGCGCAAGCAGGTCATGTCTGCCAAAGATGTGAAGCGAACTTTTCCCAAACAGAACGTGCGCTTCATTCGGTGGAAATCGGTTCAGCGTTCTATCAATCCCTTCAAAGATTTTCTGGCCCTTTCAGAATTACACAACATCCTTAAAAGACTCTCAAAAAAAGGGTTTGTAGATGCAGTGCACCTGCATTCCTCCAAAAGTGGTTTCCTGGGAAGGGTGGCCTGCAGATTGGCTGGCATAAAGAATGTTGTATACACTCCAAACGGTGCGCCTTTCCTCTCTTCTGGTAACCCGGTAACTAACTTTCTTTTTAAACAGATTGAAAGGTTTGGCAATGGAGTAGGGGGGAAGGTAGTATGTTGCTCAGCCTCGGAATTGGCCGAGTATCAGAAGATTGGGATTAATGCGAGTTTCATCAATAACGGTGTTTCCCTTAAGGAAACCTCAGGGTCAATAGCACCTTTAAACAAGAAGAGTAAGTTTCAGGTAATCACCACCGGTCGAATTGAGGACCAGAAGAACCCCACCTTATTTAATGCCATTGCTTCGTTTTTTGAAGATTATGAACAAATAGAATTCATTTGGGCTGGTGACGGGAAAGAAAGAGGGGTTCTGAATTCTAAAAACATTATTGTAACTGGTTGGCAAGAGCCTGACACCATTAAGGAAATGGTGAGTCAAGCCGACGTATTTATTTCCACTTCCTTGTTTGAAGGACTGTCCTTTAGCGTTTTGGAAGCCTTAGCCTTGAAAAAGCCGGTTCTTTTGAGTGACTGTGTAGGAAACTCAGACATTATCAAAACTGGATTAAATGGCGATGTTTTTAATAATGAAATTGAAGCTATTGCCAATATTCTAAAATATTTCAATAATAAAGAGATGTTAGAGGTGATGGGAGACTATTCTTTTGATATCTGTGGGTCCAAATTTAATGTTGATTTAAACTTCAAAGAATACAGATCAATATACCATGTTTTCGATAAGAAGAAAAAAGAGATTTCCTTGGCTGTTGCAAGTTGAGAGTTAAAAAAAATTACTGAAAGATTGATATGAGAAATACTTTACTACTACAAGATTATATTACCCCAACCGACCATCTAGAAGAGATAAATAATTCATTAAGGAAGATCCAAACCCAATTACTTCAAGAACTTTCCAATAAACAGGAGGTGCTTGAGTCAAAGAACCAAGAGATTCAAGAGCTGAAAGCTGCCCTTGAAAATAAATCTAAACTTGTAGAAGAATTAAAGGATGCTATATCTGTAGTTGAACGGAATAATGAAGGAAATAAGCAACTTAACAAGAAGCTAATAAGCGAGATTGTTCGGAAGCAACAAGATATAGAATGGTATAAACGCACTTATGAAAGTAGAAGCCTTTTAGGGACTTTAAGAGAAAAATTATTTTATTCAAAGAATAAATAAGTGACTTAGTTCTAATCTGCTGTATTGTTATAGATAGTAAACTTTAAACTACTTTTCATAATTTAAATAATTTAGTTGGTTCGCGTTGTAAATTTAACCTGCCTATGGTACTATAAAGGAGTACATATTTTTCAAGAAAATTTGGCCACATTGATTAAAGTTTAAAAGTTTTAAAATCAAAAATGAATAATAGTGCAGATCAGATTGAACAGTTAAAAGCTGAAATTGATTATTATAAAAAAATTATTACTTGGTATCGTGATACTTACGAGACAAGAAGTACAATTGGTGTTCTAAAAGAAAAATTAAATAGAACACTCAAAAGTAAATTACAGATAAGAAGAATCTCCGGTAATATCAATCCTAAAAAGATGAAGTTACAAGTGAGTCATACTATTTCTTCTTCACGACCTTCTGTGAATAATTCTCTAGCTAAATCGTCTTTCTTTTCTTCTCATGCTACAGATGAGAAGCTACTTCGAATTGGAGTATTCGTGCACCTATTCTATCAGGATCTTTGGGATGAGATTAGCGGGTATTTAAAAAATATGGGTGTAAATTTTGATTTGTTGATCACTCTAAACGAAGAAGATAAAGATTGCGAATCTACCACTAGTAAGATAAAAAAGGATTATCCCCATGCTATTATCCTTAGGGTTCCTAACAAAGGATTAGATATAGGTCCATTTTTTGAGCTTGTAAATTATGCTATAAAGGAAGGTATTTCTTTTGATTATGTCTTGAAAATACATACTAAGAAATCTTTAGGAGTAAATGCTGAGGTAGGAGAATGGTGGCGCAAAAAGAGTTATGAATCATTAATGGGATCGCAGTCCATAGTGGCTCATATATTAAGATTATTTACAAGCCAGCCAACTTTAGGAATGGTTGGCCCATATGAAACAAGGACATCTATCACATTAAACGATTTAAACCAAGGAGGTAATGCTAATGCCAATAATATTGCACTTTTATCCAATAGATTAAAAATAAGAGATACTACATTAGACTTTTTTGGAGGTACAATGTTTTGGGCAAAATGGTCTGCTTTTGAGGATAAGTTCAAAGAGAATACTTTGACCATTCATGATTTTGAACCAGGCTATAAAAAGGATGAGCTTTTATCTCATGCAATGGAGAGGTTATTAGCATCAATAATTAGAGATGCAGGATTTCATTTGCATGAGATGAATAAAATCAATGATTATATTTATTATAAAAACAAAAAGAAAAAAATTTGCTGGATACATCCAGGATTTGGTATTGGAGGTGGAAATAGAATAATTTTTGACATTTGTCAAGAACAGATGAGATTTTATGATGTATATTCTGTCAGTTATGTGGGCCAACCCTTCAATAATTGGATGGATGTAAATCACAGTGTAATAACTTTCTCAAATCCTGAAGAAGCGAGGTTTTTTATAGAAACGGTTGGTATTGATTATGTGTTTGCAACTGGTTGGCAAACCTTCGATTTTGTGAATAAATTGGCTTCAGTCCAAAAGAAATTTTACTTTATTCAAGATTATGAACCTTGGTTTGCGGATGCTGATGTGGAAAAAGCAAAGGCTACTTACCAAAATACATTCAATTCTAACATTGTTTACGCAGATTGGATAAAACAAAAATTATGGGACGACCATAAATTGCCGTCTACGTTTGTTAAATGTGGCGTTAGCAATTATGATTTCACCCCACTTGTTGAAGGCGACTTAAAACCCTTTAGAATATTGTTGTATTTTAAGCTTAAAAATCACTACGGAAGAGGTGCAGATTTGATTGAATCTTTACTTAAAAAGCTTGTAAAGCATAAAAATCTAGAATTAAATGTAATTGGGCATGAGGATCCAAAGATTGCAGGTATTACTTACCATGGAGAACTACACAAGAATGATTTATTAGACCTTTATAAAAGAAACGATTTATTTGTTGATTTAAGTAGACACAGAGGTGTAGCGACAATTGCCTTAGAAATAGCACAGTTTGGGGTAGTGCCTTTATTATCTCATAGTGAATATGGCTTACATGAATATGGATTCCAGGATAATATAAATTGCTTGTTTGTAGACGGGGTAGATGATGCATATGATAAAGTTGTTTCTATTTCTAAAGATGCATCAAAATACAAGGGCTTGAAGAAAGAAATTATAAAGTTGAGTAAATCGTTCCAGTACAAGTATACGGTTAATGACTTCAACCAAATTGTTGATATTATTTCCTAATTAAATGAAGTCTGTAGTTATTGAATACCAATACTATAAAAAGCAAGGTGGTAATAAAAGCCTATGTAGTCAAGAACTTACAGACATTGCTTCAAAAAGGATTGTAGTAACAAATCATCCATTTGAAGATGATGGGAAATCAATAATTCTTAATCATACAAATCAGGGTAAAGACCTAGGAGGAAAATTAATTGGAATAGACTATCTACTAAACACAAATCAGGAGTTTGATTTGCTTTTCTTATTACATGATAAGCGCAGCCCTCATAGCCCATTAGGTAACTTTTGGTTTAATGAGCTTACGTATATATTTCAAGAACCAAGTCTTTCGATTCTATTGAAAGAAATGAATAAACCTGAAATTGGTGTTTGCTGTTCTAAAAATTATATTAAGTCAGAATATGTTGCATCAACTAAAAGCTTCCAGACTTCAAATAATGAAATACTGATTCAATTAATGGATGCTTTTAAGGTTTACCCTCCTAAACCCTATTCTTTTGTGGCTGGGACAATGTTTTGTTGTAAGTGGAACCCTCTAAAAGAATTTTTTTCAAAGTTTGATGCAATGGAAATAAGATCAAGTCTTGAAAAAGGAAATGTTCAAGATATTGGTATGGGTACTTATACACACTCATGGGAAAGAATTTTACCATGGATCCTTACCTCACAAGGATTCTCAATTAAAGGATTATGATTCTGGTAAATAATATTTATTTAGATTCTACTCTGTTTGAGAGATATGCTTTTAGTTTTAATTCCTACAGGGATAATCTCGTTCAACTAATTAGGTTTTCATCTATAGAAAATAGAAGTGAGTGGCTAACAGAGGTGTCAAACAACGTGCATTTCCCTTCTTTTTCAATTTTGTTTGATGGAGAGCCCAATATTGAGAATTTAAAGTGGCTTGTACGCTTTTCTTATTTACTCAAGTTCAATAAAGTTAACAATCTACCTATTGTTTTTATTGAAAAAAGCGACTGTGAGGCACCTGTAAGAGAGGTGTTTAGTAGGCAGGGTTACCACAAGACAAATATTGTTAACCTGAAAATGCTGATTACATGTAAAATAGGATCCTTGGCTGGCCTTGTGCACTATGAGGAAAAAATTGGAGGAATAGATTTCATTGTTAATATAATAGAACCGGCTTTTACTTTTGAAGGTATTGCGGATTGTCCAAGAGTTGTAGACTATTCAGTATTTTTTAATACTAAAATGGATATTTTGCAGCAGCTGAAATCCCTGAATAAGATTTGTGCAGAACAGGAGGCCACCATTAAAGATTTGTCCTTTGAGTTGGAAAACCAAAAAAAGTATTTAGAAATAGCCTTGAGGCAAAAAGAGACCGAGCAAATACTTGAGTTCTATCATCAGGAATATGAAGTTTTGCCACTTTGGTTTAAAAGGTTGGGGCATGTAGTCAAAATTGCATTAGGGCGCAGGAAACTAGTTCGATAAATTATATGCAGTTTGTTGATCAAAATTCATTAATTAAGCCTGAGTATGTTCCTGAATCTGCTTGGCATAAGCATTCTCCTTTTGTATTTTGGTTATTGGCACGATTAAAGCCCAAGTGTATAGTTGAATTAGGTGTTCATAATGGCTTTTCTTTCTTCGTTTTTTGTCAATATGCATTGGATAGATTAAGAGCTGGAAAATGTATGTGTTACGCCATTGATCATTGGCAGGGAGATGAACATGCGGGTATTTATGACACAGACATATTTCAAAAGTTTATACAACATCAAGGGCAGTATTTGGAAGTTTCAAAAGTAATAAAAAGTACTTTTCGTGAAGGTTTAAGCTATTTTGAAGATGAAAGTATTGATTTACTCCATATAGATGGAAGACACTATTATGATGATGTAAAGGAAGATTTCAATGATTGGAAGCGTAAGCTAAAGAAAGATGCAATTGTTTTATTTCATGATACTCAGGTGTTTGACAGCGGGTTTGGCGTACATCAATTTTGGGCCGAAGTCCACAAAGAGTTTTCACTTGTCTTTGAATTTTTACATGGCCATGGATTAGGTGTTCTTTGTTTTGGAGATGGCCAATCACTGCCAATTACCCTTCGTAAATTTTTTGCTCTTTCAGGTCGTCAGAAGGATTCAGTTTCTGCTGTATATCACAGATTAGGAAATGAGGTGCATTTCGAATATCTGTTGAAAGCATATGGTGTTCAATTTGATAGTAGTTGATAAAAGATGGGGGATAATAGTTTACAAACATATTGGATATTAACCACAGAATATCCACCATTCCATGGTGGGGGAATTAGTACTTATTGTTTCTTCTCTGCGAAAATGCTCCATAAGAAAGGGCATGTTGTAACAATATTTATAAATGATTTTTCTGTCAAAGATGTTTACGTTGAGGTGCAAGAGGGAGTAAGAATTATTCGTTTTCGACCCTCCCGCACGAACTTTTCTGAAACATTAGGATATATCACAAACTTAAGTTATGAATTTGCATTCATCGTAAAAGAATTTATTGAGAAGGAGGGGAAACCAGATCTTATTGAAGCCCAAGAATATTTAGGGATTGCTTATTATTTGCTTCAGTTTAAGCATCTTCAATATGAGTGGTGCAAAGATGTGCCTGTACTACTTACCATGCATTCACCGGCTTTTTTATACTTAGAATACAACCAGGCTCTTATTCATAAATATCCTAATTTTTGGATTGGAGAAATGGAGCGATTCTGTATTCAGGCTGCTGATGTGTTAATTTCTCCTAGTCAGTTCCTTCTTTCTGAAGTTGGTAAAAGAATGGAATACCATAATCCCAACTTATTTGTAGTGCCGAATCCCTTTGAGGCTGTGACGGTTACTGGGAACTCTGGAACGGATCAAAACCAAAATGAAATAGTTTATTTAGGTAAACTATCAGCCCAAAAGGGCACATTTGCTCTTTTAAATTACTTTAAATCTCTATGGGATAGTGGATTTTCTGAGTCTTTACATCTTATTGGAGGGCAAGATATAGTTTACCACCCTGCTGGTAAAACTATGGGGAATTTAGTAAAGAGTCAATATAGGGAGTATATAGACAAAGGGCTATTGATTATGGAGGGACAACTTCTTCCATCTGAGATAGAAAAAAGGCTATACAAAGCAAAGGTTGTCATTGTACCCAGTATAGTTGAAAACTTTCCTTATGTGGTGATGGAAATGATGAGTCTTGGGCATATTGTTCTTGTTTCCAAGCAGGGCGGACAAGCAGAGATTGTTGAAGATGGAGTGAGTGGATTTATTTTTGATCATGAGAACCCGAATTCATTTTTTCAACAATTTCATAGAGTTCTTAGTCTTTCAATCTCCCAAAGGGTAACGATAGGGAGAAAAGCCAGTGAAAGGATTCAAAATGCATACAATTTAGATCAAGTTTATGGATTGAAGTTCAAAGCTCTGGAGGAAGGTTTGGCTCAAAAGAATACCGTGAAACTCTTTCCTTTTATTAGAGCAAGTAAACCTCAAATAAAAAATACGCTCGGATCCGCTGAAGTAAATGGGAAGTTATCTGTGGTGATTCCTTTCTATAACATGGGTAAATTCAGCGACGAAACAATAGATTCTGTAAGAAGGACTGACTTAAAGCTGAAAGAAATTATCATAGTAAACGATGGAAGTACTGATCCCTTAAGTATTGAAAAGCTCAATCTTTACAGGAAAAGAGATGATATCAAAATAATTGATATTCCTAATCAGGGGTTAGCAAATGCCCGAAATGTTGGGGCAGAATCTGCTAATGGAGAGTTTCTTGCATTTTTAGATGCAGATGACAGGGTGGCTCCTAATTATTTTAGGAAAGCATTAAAGGTTTTAACCTTTTTTGAAAATGTAGATTTTGTTGGATCTTGGACAAAATATTTTGAAGGTTCTGAAAAGGTATGGCCTACCTTTTCCCCTGAGCCTCCTCTCATCCTATATCATAATCTTATCAACTCAAGCGCACTTGTGTATAAACGACAGTCATTTTTAGCTGCAGGTAAAAATGACAAAAGAATGCCTTTTCCTGGGTTAGAAGATTATGAAAGTGTTGTTTCTTTAGTGAGTAAAGGCTTTAGGGGAGTAGTTTTGCCCGAGGTTCTTTTCTATTATAGAGTAAGAGGTGATTCAATGATTAGAGGAGTCTCTAAGGAGAAGAAGGTTTTATTACATAATTACATTGGTAAAAAGCATCAAGCCTTTTACAGTCTTTATGTTTCTGAAATTTTTAGCTTAATTAATTCGAATGGGCCTGGTATATACTTGGATAACCCAAGTGTCGACTATAATCTTGAATTGAGATTTCCTTTCAATTATGCGATTTCACAAAAAATAATATCAAGTGTAAAGAAGAACAGGCACTTGAAAAAAGTAGCTTTAAGAGTTTATAATATTTTTTACAAATAGTTTTATGTTTTTACAAATTTTAAACAACTGGTTTGTTGGATCAAATAAGCTGGAGAGATTATGGTTACTTGCTAAAATAGAATTTAAGCTTCGATATTATGAAAATAAATTAGGTTTATTCTGGGCTTTATTAAAGCCTATAATGGATATTCTAATTTATTTTATTGTATTTCAGGTAGTGCTTAAGCAAGATATTCCTGCTTTTGCCTCTTGGTTATTTATTGGTTTGATTTTGTGGAATTTCTTCCTTGAAAGTACTGGAGGAACTGTTCAGATCCTAAATTCTAAAAAATTCTTGTATGAGTACAGTAATATGAATAAGCTGGAAATATACGTGTCAACCCTTTTGAGTAATAGTATTGGGTTCTTTTTTAACCTAATTATGTTTTTAGGTTTCTATTATTTTATCGAACCTTCCTCTATTGGTCCTCATCTTTATAACCTTTGGATAATACCTTTGTTTTTAAATGTATTTATTTTGTCACTCGGAATTTCTTTAATTCTTTCAAATATTTATATTGTAGCTAAAGATATTGCTCAAGTTTGGCAAGTATTTACTGCATTTTTATTTTTTTTATCTCCAATCATATATAGGCTTACAACGTTTAAGGAATCTCTTCCGTCTTTCGAATTTGCGAACCCGATTGCCGGTATTATTATTAATGCACGGTTTGTTATGATGGAAGGTAAGTTGCCGAATTTTGAACTTTTTATCTTTGACTTTGCTTATGCATTTTTTCTTCTTTTAGTTGGCCTTATTCTATTGAATAAGCTTGGTGCAAAAGCTGCAGAGAAATTATAATATAATGGAAAATACAATTTCAATTAAAGCCAGAAATATAAGTAAGACTTTTTCAGTTTCTGAGGATAGCCATAGTACTGTTAAGCACCGCCTTTTTAATTTGTTTAATCCTCCCAGGACTAAATACATTCTCGCCCTTAAAAATATGTCATTAGAGATCAAGAAAGGGGAGTGCATTGGGTTGCTGGGTAGAAACGGTTGTGGTAAATCTACCTTAGTAAAGCTGCTGGCCGGGGTTTATCCTACAGACACTGGATATGTAAACATCCAAGGGTCTACTATGCTGATGAACTTGGGAGTGGGAATGAGCCATGAGTTAACGGCCCGTGAAAATGTCTATGTTTCTGGATCTGTTCTAGGCCTTAAAATAAAGGAGATTGATGCCATTTTTGATGAGATCATTTCCTTTGCTGAACTGGAAGGCTTTGTAGATACCAAGATCAAGTTCTTCTCCTCAGGGATGGTAGCTCGCCTGGGCTTTTCTATTGCTGTGAAAGCAGGCGCTGATATCATGTTCCTGGACGAGATCTTTGCGGTAGGTGATGCTAAGTTCCAGGAAAAAGCGGTGAAGGTATTTGAAAGTTCTTGGATTCAGGGCAGAACAGTGGTACTGGTAAGTCACAGCATGGATGTGATCAGGAAATACTGTAACCGGGCAGCCTTTATGAAGAAAGGTGAGTTGGTATTCGTTGGAGAAACCGAACAAGCAATTGATCTTTATATGAAGGACAACAAATAATCTGATTTCCTGCTAATAGTTTGAACAAAAACGAAAATCCCCGGTAGTCATCAACCGGGGATTTTCGTTTTGGAGCCATTCGCTAAAACAAACGGCACAAAGAAGCCAACCAACATGGTCCCGAAGTTCTTGCCAAAGTAAACTTCGGTTATCCAGGCAACAGCAAAAGTGAAGATGACGAGAATGGCAAAGCCATTTTGATTTTGATAGGCGGAAAGCAGGGGAAGAATCAGCCAGGCTATTACGTAGAGGATGAAACCAATGACCCCTAAACTGAACAGTATATCCAGGTAATTGCTGTGCACGTTCTTATCGGTCTCTATGGCCATGTAGAATTTCTTCTCCTTGTACTTCTCAAGCAGAACGGCATCTTTATCGCCTAAGTCAACTCCTTTGATGGGGCTTGTCTGGAATACCTCTAACCCGCAAGTCCAGGCAGCTAACCTAAAGTTTGCTCCGTTCCACTGGTCTGGGGTGATGGCCATGTTATAATGGCTTTCTTTGCCTCGGCTCTCAAAGTCAAAGCTTCTGTAGGTAAGCTCTTTATAGCGATTAAAAGTAGAAGGCATAAGTTTGTTGATCACAACAGTTCCTATGGCCAACCCTAAGACCAAGGTAAGTCCTTCCAGTATCTTTCTTTCCTTTATGATGTAGTAAAAACTAAAACCAAGGGTGGCTAATAAAAGTAGGGCAAACATGATGCGGCTCGCCAACAGATAACTGAAGGCGAACAACAGTACTACTGCCAGCAACATACCCATCTTGTATTTACTTCTGCCAAAGAAGATTTCCTTCGCAAAAATGAAGAGGGCTATGTTGGTTGCTAAAGCCATATAGATGGACTGTTGCCTCGTGATGCCAGTAAGCGCATCATTATAGAGGTAGTCTGTTCTGTGGGCTGTGCTGGCGGCGTAAATACTGGAGCCTATGCAAACCAAAGCCACCAAAGTAGTGATCACGGCAAAAGATAGCAGCACCTTATCTTTGAATACCTTTCTAAGCTGTAACAACCCTAAACTTGCAGGAAATAGTAGCAAGGGAAGTCTGATTTTCAAATGATGGAGTCCTCGGGCAATATCATCTGAGAGCAAGGTGCTGATGACCAGAGCCAGGAAAAACAGCAGCATGCCCTGGATATAAGGCCTTTGCTTGAGGGTTTCCCATTTTTCCTTCAGACTACTCAAGGTGAAACTATAAACTACCAGTAAGCCAGTAACTACAGAATTGACCCCGCTCAGGTGGGCAAAGTAAAGGGTAACGAAGAAGAGAAGGATCAAGGCAAAAAGCCCTTTTTCTTTTTTGGTGAAGTCTTGTAAGCTAAATAACATCTTGGGGGTGTTGGCAGGCATACGTTTCCGCCTGATTCATGTATTAAATTTGGGATAGAGTATTCACTTCATAAAACGAGTTACATCTTTTAGGAAGTGAAGTTAATTACAAAAGTAACCAATCATTTGATTTCAGGCAGGGTATCATTAAGCCTTTGTGAAATGTAGTGGAAAACGGAGATGAGTTGGTTGGGCTACCGCCAGTCTAGATCCTTTATGAATGAGATTTGCAGGTAAGAATGTGAAGTACGTGAATTCCGGCACTTAAAAATGAGTTCCACTTAAGTAAAGGGCAGAGTCGTTTGACAGGGATAAAGAATTTACTAAATCCCTCTTCCTCGTTTTAAGCCTGTTTTATTGGATCTAGCCTGTTTTTTAAAAATGACTCTGAAATAAGAGAATTACATTCCTGGACTAAAGCTGAATTTTGTTCTGCCCTTTATGTATTTGAATAGGCTATGGGGCTGGTAAGAATAAAAAAAGGGTGCGGAAGTAGAGTCCGCACCCTTCAGATAGTGGATGAAACGTAATTTAATTGCTTATCCGTTGTTCTGGTTATAATCGCCACCGTTGTAGTCTCCGCCTACCTGGCCGCTTCCGCCGTATCCGGCGCCAGCACCAGTTGCAGAACCTTGACCTAGGCTAGCCTGGGTTCCACCTTGGTTTTGGCCGCCATTCCGGTTCTTTCCTTTTTTTCCGTAGCTGCCTTGGCCAGCGCTTGAGCTTTTGCTGGAACGGTTCAGGAAGAAGCCATAGGCAATCAGGCCTAGTCCGGCTGCAAATGCAACGTACTGTTTGTCTTTGTTCCGGAGCTGCTGGTAAAATTTCATTCCGTTATCTGCCGGATTGTTGATGATATTGGAGATTTCCTGCGGATTTTGGATGAGATCAGCTAGTGCTTTAGTTTCTTGGTTATTTTCCATGGTTATAGTGATTTGTGTGGTTGTAGGTACGGGTTTTATAAGGGTAAGATGCTATACTTTCTGATTTATTTTAACAAAGGAGCGCCTGCTGGACCCTCAATCCTGGCTAAGCCAAACAAGTAATAAGTTTGTGTACAAAGTTGTTTTATAATTTACCTGAGATGGTGTCCTCTAAAATGGTGGTATTTTTTAGAGTTCTGGCCTTGTAAATTTTCATATGACAAGGCATATTTTCAGGTCTGGAATGTAGCAAGGTCAGAATGATGAAAGTTCTTAATGCACGATAAAGTAAGCTTTCGTTATTAGAACTTTTGCTGCTCAAGCAAAGATTGCTGAAGCAGGAGTTCCCAAGGGTTTGCTGAAGCAGAAGTCCATCGCCATCCTTCCTGTTAACAACTTCTCATCTCAGCCTTCTTTGGGTAATTCATTTAATTCAATGCCAAACAAGCACAGGCTAGTAGCATCCCTTTTCTTCCAGGTGACTTAATAACAGTTTTGTCTTTCCTTCAAAAACTTGGGTCAAAAACGCTTCTTGGAGAACCCAATAAGTTTCTGTATTATTATAGGCTTTTTTAAGATTCCAGCATGTATTCGTTTAGACGTACTTCCCTCTTAGGGATAGCCTTTTTAATAGTAGGGGCCTTTGGTTGCCAGAAAGAGAAAAAGGATAAGGAAATCACCACCGGACCTGCGGCCTCCTCTGAGCCCACCCTTTTCACGCTTCTCTCGCCTGAGGCAACCAACATCAGTTTCAACAATAGCCTCACTGAGACGCCTTATTCCAACATTATTGTCTACCAGTATTTTTACAACGGTGGCGGCGTGGCCATCAGCGATGTAAACCAAGACGGGCTGCAGGACATCTATTTCTCCGGAAATATGGTGCCCAACCGGTTGTACCTGAATAAAGGCCAGATGCGGTTTGAGGACATCACTACGCCAGCTGGCGTAGCGGGAAATCAGAATGGCTGGAAGACGGGCACCACCATCGCCGATGTCAACGGCGACGGCCTCCCAGATATTTACCAGTGTTACTCGGGAAGCTTGCCCGGCGAAAGACGCGCGAACCAACTCTTCATCAACCAAGGGCCCGGCAAAAACGGGGTTCCCACCTTCGTAGATAAAGCGCAGGAAATGGGCCTGGCGGATTCTTCCTTCAGCACCCATGCTTCTTTCTTTGACTTCGACCGGGACCATGACCTGGACATGTTCCTGCTGAACCACAATCCGCGGCAGTTCACCAACTTGGATGATGTCACCATTAAGGAAATCAAGAAAAAGCCTGAGCGCGCTATGCAGGCCAAGCTGTACCAGAACAACAACGGCACGTTCAAAGACATCTCAGACAGGGCTGGGCTGGACAAATCGGCGTTCTCTTATGGTCTGGGAGCCGGTATCGCGGATATAAACCTGGACGGCTGGCCCGATATATACGTTTCCAACGACTACTCGGCCCCGGATTTTCTGCTCATCAACAACAAGAACGGCACCTTCACAGATAAATCTAAAGCCAGTATCCAGCATACTTCCATTTATTCCATGGGCAATGACATTGGTGATATCAACAACGATGGCCTACCAGATATAATGACCCTGGACATGCTGCCCGAGGACAACAAACGCCAGAAGCAATTATTCGGGCCGGATAATTACGAGTACTTTGACATGCAGGTACGCGCCGGGTTCAACTACCAGTACATGCGCAACATGCTGCAGGTGAACAACGGAGACGGCACTTTCAGTGAAGTGGGCCAACTCAGCGGCGTGTCCAACACAGACTGGAGCTGGGCACCTCTCTTAGCCGATTATGACAACGATGGCTGGAAAGATCTTTTCGTGAGCAACGGCTTTTTGAAAGATTTCACCAACATGGATTTCATCAAATTCCGGAGCGCCTACTTCCAGTACCTGCGGGGCAAGGTTACGCCGCAAAGCGTAATGACTTTGCTTTCTAAAATGCCGGCCTCTAACGTGAACAACTACATGTTCAAGAATACCGGGGGGCTACAGTTCAGCAACGTGGGCAAGAGCTGGGGTTTTGAACTGGCCTCCAACAGCAACGGGGCCGCCTACGCCGATCTGGACAATGACGGTGACCTGGACCTGGTGGCCAACAACGTGAACCAGCCCGCCTTTGTGTACCAGAACCAGGCCCAGAAACAGCTGAAGCACCAGTATCTGCAATTGAAATTGGTGGGCCTGGGCAAGAACACCCAGGGATTGGGCGCCAAAGTAACCCTGTACCAAAAAGGACAGCAGCAGTTACAGGAGCTGATGACCTCGCGCGGCTTCCAGTCCAGCGTTTCGCCGGTGATGCATTTCGGGTTGGGCAGTAACGGTACCATTGATTCTTTGCGCGTGGTTTGGCTGGGCGGCAAGCAGCAGGTCCTCAGAAACGTGAAAGGCAACCAAGTGCTCACCCTGGAAGAGAAAAACGCCACCTCCACCTATAAACCGGCGGCACCAAGCAAAACCTATTTCACGGAGACCGCCTCGCCGGTTACGTTTGTCCACCAGAAAACCCCCATCAATGACTTCAAGCGTCAACCGCTCATGATCAACCCCATGTCTTTTTCGGGGCCGTGTCTGGTAAAAGGGGACGTAAACGCCGATGGCCTGGAGGATATTTTCGCCGGGGGCGCAGTTGGTCAGGCAGGCGCGATTTATTTACAGACCAAGGGCGGCAAGTTCACCCTCAAGGCCAACCCGGCTTTCGCCTCTGATAAAAGCAGCGAAGACGTGGATGCCCTGTTTTTTGACGCGAACAATGACAAAGCGCTGGATCTGTACGTGGTGAGCGGCGGGTACCACAACTTCATGCCCGATGATGCCGCCCTGCAAGACCGTTTGTACCTGAACGATGGCAAAGGCAATTTCACCAAAGCTTCTAACGCGCTTCCGGCCATGCTCACGAGCAAAAGCTGCGTGCGGGCCTCTGACATCAATGGCGATGGGGCTTTGGACCTGTTTGTGGGTGGTAGAGTGATCCCGGGCCGTTACCCCGAGGCGCCCCGCAGCTACGTGCTGCTCAACAACGGCAAAGGCCAGTTCCGTGACGAAACCGCAAAAGTGGCTCCTAAACTCCAGAACATTGGTATGGTCACCGATGCCGCCTGGCACGACCTCAACGGCGACCTGAAAGCAGAACTGGTAGTGGTAGGAGAGTGGATGCCCGTTTCTGTTTTCAGCCTGAAAAACGGAAAACTCAACGAAACCACCGATGCCTTCTTCTCCCGGAAGTACAGCGGCTGGTGGAACAAGCTCATGGTAGGAGACTTCAACAAGGACAACCGCCCTGACCTGCTCATCGGGAACCAGGGATTGAATACCCAGTGCAAGGCCTCGGAGAAACAGCCCGCCGAACTGTACTTCAAGGATTTTGATGACAACGGCGCGGTAGAACCCATCCTGTGTTTTTACATGCAGGGCAAAAGCTACCCCTACGTAACCCGTGACGAGCTCCTGGACCAGGTGAGCATGATGCGCACCCGCTTCCAGGACTATGGCTCCTACGCCAACGCCTCCCTGCATGAAATCTTCACCCCTACGGAACTTAGTGGGGCCGGTCATCTGTCCTGCAATTATATGCAAACAGCTTATTTTCAGGGAGGTGCGAACGGAAGGTTCACCGAGATGAAATTGCCGCTGCAGGCTCAGTATTCGCCGGTATTTGCCATGACTACCCTGGACTATAACCATGACGGTGCCCCGGATTTGCTTTTGGGCGGCAATGTCAACAAAGCCCGCC
The DNA here is from genome assembly GCF_017916365.1 of Rufibacter roseolus. Lineage (GTDB taxonomy): Bacteria > Bacteroidota > Bacteroidia > Cytophagales > Hymenobacteraceae > Nibribacter > Nibribacter roseolus. The sequence goes on along the minus strand of NZ_JAFMSU010000002.1, from coordinate 1,551,792 downwards.
TGCGATTCGGGAAATCAGACGCGAACTACGGCGTGCTGCTGCAGAACGATGGCAAAGGAAACTTCATTTACGTGCCGCAGCATAAATCGGGCTTCAAGGTGGTAGGCGATGTGCGCAGCATTCTAAACGTGAACAATACGGTGGTATTTGGGTTGAACCAGATGCCCGTGAAAGCATACAAGTTGCAGTAATGAAGAAGTATTTACCGTTTATTTTGGTTTGGATCGTGCTTGGGGCTTGCTCTTCCCCGGGCCGGGAGCAGAAGCAGAACCTGAAATTCAGTTCTGAGCAGATCAGCCAGATCATCCATAGAATGACCGACATCATGGTGAATGACGTCACCAATCCGCCGCTGGCCTCCCGCTTTTTCTCCTACGCCACGCTAGCCGGCTACGAGGTGGTTTCCCAGAACGACAGCACCTATAAAAGCATGCACGGCGTGCTGCGGAACTATCCGGCAATCACCAAACCCGATAGCGTTGAAGGGCATTCTCCGGAACTGAGCGCTATTCTGGCCATGATGGAGACCGCCAAGAAAATGCAGCCCTCCGGTGTGCTGCTGGACTCCATGGAAGTCCAGTTCCTGGATTCCTGCCGCCGCGAAGGCCTCGCCGAAGAAACTATCACCTCGTCACTGAACTATGCGAAAAAGGTGAGCAAGCAGATCCTGGCCTACGCCAAAGCAGATAAATACAACCGCATCAGCAACTATCCGCGGTACACGCCCAAGGAAGGAGAGGGTAACTGGTACCCAACCCCGCCCGCGTATTTCGCTCCGGTAGAGCCCTACTTCAACACCGTAAGGTCCTTCACCCTGGACACCTGTTCTCAGTTCAAACCGGCGCCGCCCGTGGCTTTTTCCTCAGATAAAAAATCTAAGTTCTTTGCGCTATTGCAACAGAATTACCAGTCCAGTAAAAACCTTTCTCAGGAGCAGCTGGAGATTGCCTCTTTCTGGGACTGTAACCCCTTTGCCCTGCAGGACAACGGGCACTTGCAGGCGGGCCTGAAGAAAATATCTCCGGGTGCGCACTGGCTGGGTATCACGGGCATTGCCTGTAAGCAGGCCAAAGCCGATTTTGCCAAATCCATGAAGGTGCACACCTTGGTGTCCATTGCGCTGATGGATGGCTTTATCTCTTGCTGGGACGAGAAGTTCCGCAGCAACCGCATCCGTCCGGAGACTGCCATCCGCAAGTACATTGACCCCACTTACAAGCCCCTGCTGCAAACACCGCCCTTTCCGGAGTATCTCAGTGGTCACTCCACCATCTCAGCGGCCTCCGCGGTGATCCTGAGCCATTACTTCGGAGACCAGTTCCAGTACACCGATACTGTTGAAGAGCGTTTCGGGCTGCCGGACCGCAAGTTCAAATCCTTCCAAGACGCTGCCATTGAGGCAGGCCTTTCCCGATTTTATGGCGGTATTCACTTCATGGACGCCATAGACAACGGGCGTAAGCAAGGACTCCAGGTAGGGGAGTGGGTGCTGCGTAAAGTAGAGGGAGCACCGCAGGTGCTTGCTTCGGTACAGAAGGATTAGAATTCTTTATTTTGGCTTTAGCGGAGGTGTCAGGTGGTAATTTCTGACACCTTTTTTTATGTTCCATTTTTGATCTGTTTGCGTAGTCCCCTTGTGCTGGCGTGGCGCCGCTGTTGCGTGGGTTCAATCACTTTATTGTTGCATAGTTCTCTCCGTGCGCTCACGGCCGCGAGGCCCCGCCTTCCGGCCTCGCGCTGCTGTTTTAGCCTTGGCCGGTTGGCCTGCCTGCGGCACCAGGTCTAAAACAAAGGCGCTCCACCGAAAGGCTGGAAAAGGAAATGCGTTTGCAGGAACGCCCCAGACCTCACAGGTTTTGAAAACCTGTGAGGTCTTCCTTTGAAGAGGCGCAACACCTTGCGCCTTTCGCATTGCTGATAAGATTCTTTCCTTAAGGGAGCGCAGAGGGGTGTTTACACTTCCTGGCCATGCCGTTTGCTCACCCATCCCATGGTTCAAGTCTGTGACTTGGACCTACTATGACCGGCAGTTTGCAACTGCCGTGGGGCGAAAGCTTCCAGAGCACAGGTAAAACATACAAGTTATTTGAAGCTTGTTTTTTGTAAAACGGTCTTAAAGCTAATTGTTGCTTGTGCTTTCGACCTGCGCCAGCCTCAGCCTATCTTCTAAAAGTTACAGCGGCTATTAGCGTATTCTTTCCTCTCGTATAATGTGTATTCCTTATATTTACCCCTGCAACTAATAATTCAAATTATGTATACAGGACTTCAGCACGCGCACTCTGGTTTAGCGTATCTGGTGCTTTTAGGCGTGGCGATCTCATTCATCGCAGCTTTGGCCGGACTTTTAGGCGGAAAAACTTTCACTGACAAAAACCGGAAGCTGGGCTTATTGGGGCTTATTCCTACGCACCTGCAATGGGTGATCGGGCTTATTCTATATTTTGTGTCTCCTCTGGGGTTGAATAGCGCTTCCGGTGCTGCCATGAAAGACGCTACTACTCGTTTGTACGTTCTGGAGCACCCGCTCATGATGGTGCTGGCCGTTATCCTGATCACCATCGGGTACTCCAAAGCCAAACGTCAGGTAGGCACCAATACTGGCTTCAAGACCATGACCATTTTCTACGGATTAGGCCTCATCCTCATCCTGAGCCGTATTCCTTGGAATGCCTGGTTAGTTTAATCTATAGATATTAATGTAAAGGAAAGCCGCTCTAACTTTTGTTAGAGCGGCTTTCCTTTTTTAGGGGTGCTGGAAAGGCAGGAGTCAGAAGCTTTTGCCAACGCTTTACATGGCAGGGCTGGTTTGAGGCTGGCGCCTCACGGCAGTTTGCAACTGCCGGTCATAGTAGGGCCAAGTCACAGACTTGAACCCTGGAATTGGTGAGCAAACGCCATGACCAGCAAGTGTAAACACCCTTCTTCAGAGCTACGCTCGCTGACTTAAACTCTCGTTTGTGCAATCCTCAAGGGGAGAATCTTATCAGCAATTCGGAAGGCGCAAGGTGTGGCGTCTCTATAAAGCAAGACCTCACAGGTCTTGAAAACCTGTGAGGTCTGGGGCGGTTCCTGCTACTACATCCCCTATTCCAGCCTTTCGGTGGAGCGCCTTGTCAGGTTCCGGTGCCGTAAGGCATTGCGACCGCAGGGAGCAAAGGAAGCTGGCGCAGCGCGAGGCCGGAAGGCGGGGCCTCGCGGCCGTGAGCGCTCGGAGCCCAGCCATGCAACAACACAGCTTATGAACTAACGCAAACAGCGGCGCCACGCCAGCGAAAGCGGACTACGCAAACCTAAACTTTATATAATAACCGGCTAATTCCATTTTGAGCCTGTTTTCACAAAAACAGCTATTAAACACCTAGTCAGACATAAAAAACTGAATTTCCATCACTTTTCGCCCACAAAATTCCTCCAGAAAGGCAAAGCAGTTACAACCCACTTAAAAGCTTTGCAGCACCCGTTAATAACCTTACTTCCAGGCTACCTTTGGAAACTTCTTCACCAGCATCGGCTTCAATGACCGGTATTCTTCCTGCCAGAAACTATGCAGACTATGTACAACCCGTAGAGGCTTCAAATCTGGGGTGAGCAGGTGAAGGACCACACTCACGTCTCCACCATCCACAGTGGGGTTGTTATCCCAGTCCATCACATCCTGCAGCCGGATCTCCAGCAAAGGTGGCTGGCCGTTCCCGGGATAGGCCAGCTCCATTTCGTGGCCATCTGGTAAGACCAGGGTAGCCGGGGCCAGCTCATCCAAGAGAGCAGTTTTTTCCCGGTCCAGCATGCCCTTCAGGATGGGGAGCAGGTCAATCTCGAACAGGTCCTCGCCAATCTCCACATCCTCTAAGTAATAGGCAAGCCAGTCGGCGTTGGTGAGCAGCAGGGTAGGGGTACTCAGGTCGGGGAAGCCTTCGGTGGGGTGCCATTTCCGAAGGCTGAGTACCCGGTTCTGGAACTGCACCACTTCCGGGGAGAAGTTCAGGAGCGCCTCGCCCTCACGTTTAATGGTCTCGCAGATGGCCTGGATCAGGAAGCGGTCATCAGGCGGGGGCAAAGGCTTGCTTTGAAGCACGATGGAGCCGATGCGCAGGTCACGGGAGGCGGTAAGTTCGCCCTCTTCAGGGTCCCAGTTGACTACGTCTTTCTGCTTCACCAGGGGCGCCAAGTCTTTGGGGTTGAGCGGCGAGGCCAGGAAAATGCGACCCATCCCTTCGCCACCGGCGTGCAGGTGGGCAATGGCTAGCCACGGATCATGTGCCAGGTCATCGCGGTGGCCGGCACTGGCGTATTTGCCATTGGCAAGCTGGAACTGGGCATTGTTGCCGGGGCGGGCGTAAGCAATGCGCTCTGGGTAGCAGTTAGCCAGTAACACACCTGTCTCATACGGGTCCACGGTCGAGTTCTCAGGCTCTATGCTGAACATGCGGCGGTACTGGGTGGCTATCTTCTCAATCTTTGAGAAACGTTTGTTGTGCATTTGCTCTTTCCGGAAGCGCCGGACGGCCTCAATGCGCAGGTTCAGGTCAATACCGGCTTCGCGGGGCAGCGGGTCGCGTTCTTCCAGCAGGGCGGCAATATCGGTAGCCAAAGGCAGTTGATCGCTTTCCTGGGCAGCCAGCAACATGTGGGCCAGGCGCGGGTGCGTGGGCAGGGCGTGCATCTTACGACCATGCTCGGTGATGCGGCCGTTCTCCAGGGCATTGAGTTGGTGCAGGGTTTCCTGGGCCTGCAGCAAGGCGGCTTTGGGCGGAGGGGTGAGCCAGGTAAGTTGCCGGATGTCTATAATACCCCAGGCAGCCATGTCCAACACCAGCGGGGATAAATCAGCGTCCAGAATCTCGGGGGTGCGGTGCGGCGCGAGGCGGGCGTGCAGGTTCTCGGTCCAGAGCCGATAGCAGGTACCCGGACCCAATCGCCCGGCCCGTCCGGCCCGCTGGTCGGCGGCGTCCTTGGAGATGCGCACGGTCTCCAGGCGGCTCAGGCCGGTGCCGGGGTCAAAGCGCTGGGTTTTGGCAAAGCCGGTATCCACCACCACGCTCACGCCTTCAATGGTCAAACTGGTTTCGGCAATAGAGGTAGCCAGTACCACTTTGCGTTTGCCGTTCCGGTCTGGCATAATGGCGGCGTATTGTTTACCAGGTGGCAGCATCCCAAACAGCGGGTGGATGGCAATGTTGCGCAATTCTCTCCGCAGGAAAGATTCTACCTTTCTAATGTCGTTCTCGCCGGGGAGGAACACCAGCACATCGCCTTCCTTCTCCCGCAGAGCCTGCTTAATGGTGCGGACAGTCATCTCGTGCAGGAGATGCGGATCGGTCTCGCCGGCGTAGTGGATGTCAATGGGGTATTGCCGGCCCTGGCTCTGCGCCACCGGCGCTTTGAGCAGGCGGGTGAGTTCGGGCATGTTGAGGGTAGCGCTCATGACCATGATGCGGAGGTCGGGGCGCTGGGTGGCCTGGGCCTCGCGGCTGAGGGCCATGGCTACATCGGCGTGGATGCTGCGCTCATGGAACTCATCAAAAATGACCAAGCCCACACCCTTCAGGGCGTTGTCTGAGTGCAGCATGCGGGTAAGGATTCCCTCGGTAACTACTTCCAGGCGGGTTTTCTCTGAGATGCGGTTCTCAAACCTGATGCGGTAGCCAACGGTCTGGCCCACTTCTTCGCCCAAGAGTTGGGCCAGTCGCTCGGCAATGGTGCGGGCCGCGAGCCGGCGAGGCTCCAGCATGATGATTTTCTGCCCCTTCAGCCAGGCCTCGTCTAAGATAGCCAGCGGCAGCAAGGTAGATTTTCCTGCCCCCGGAGGCGCGTTCACAATAAGCGTGTTCTCGGCGGCGAGGTGTTCCCGCACCGCCGGGATGATCTCCCTTACGGGTAAGTCTATATTGAATGGGTTGAAAGGCAAAGGAATTGAATTAGGTGTGAAAAGTGACGGCCACATTACTTTCAGGCCAGCCCCCAAAGTTACGGGAAAATAAGCGGTTAGGTACGTGCCACAGTAGTCCTGCCAAGTGGGAATGTAAATGAAGAAAAACTCCATAGCCATCTGGGCAAATCAAACAAGGCAGGCAGCGCAGAAATCTTCTCCCAGGGATTAATCTCCTTGGGGAAATCTGGTATTAAGCAGGAGCTGCAGGTCTTCCACTGGCTTTAAGTTTTTGCCTGTTTTTAGGTCGTTTTGCGAAAACCGGTGCTAAAACACCTAACCGTCCCTTTCCTCATGAGCATCCTACATGAGCATTCTACTAATAAAAAAATTGCATAATCCTTGGGCATCTTCCCCAGTCCTGTTAATCCCTGAGGATAATTGAAGCTTACCGGTAGAGGATGCCCTTCAGTTCTATGTTGGTACAATTATGAAATTCATAATTTGATTAGTGTTGCTTGAGTCTGGTGTAAGGTGCTAAATTATAAGTAGTTACATGTAAAATTGGCGCAAATAGCCCTCAATGGAGGTTAATTTCACAAGTGTTATATGGACATTAAATGTGGTAAATACTGAAAATTAGATAATAAAATTTATTTATAGTTGAAAATTTGACAAATGAACATGTGAAAATGTAAATTGTATTACAGATTTTATAATTTATTATTCAACTAAAACAGTAAGCTATTATGAAAAAAAATCTATTCAAATTCAGCATGTTACTTGCTGTGGCTACTGTATTCTATGGTTGTAGTCCAGAGGAGGAAGAACTGGCGCAACCAGATGTACTGGGTAAATCCAGTAAAAACACGACGACTACTGAGAGCTGTGAAACTGTAACCTTTGACAAATTTACCAGAGGACAGAACGGCTTCGTGAATGCAGTGATGAGTGACAAAGCATCTGCTCCCATCTACGTGAGTGCCTTTAGAAAAACGGCACCCAATACGTATTCTTCCACAAACGTGGCGAATATCTTCAACTCCAGCCAGCCTACTCCCGTTCCGGATGTGAATCAGATTGATGACATCCTTACCCCGCACCAAAACTTTGGCGGTGGTGGTGTTGGAGCCGGTGGTGCCTCCGGGCCATTCGCCAACAATACATCGCTGGGTAACTTATTGATCATCAACCGCACCAATGACCCCGCACAGGCTTACGATAATAACCAAGGCGGTAAGTTTGTGTTTGATTTCTCTTCTTACGGCACCGTAACCATGAACTCCATTACCGTTATGGACGTGGACGACTATGAAGCAGGTGGTAAAGTGGTTTTGTATGGTATTGGCGGAACTGTGCTTAAAACCGTAATGCTGCAGGTAAGCGGCGACAACGGCAAGCAAAGAGTAGAGCTAGGCAATACCAGCGGCGTGGTTAAAATGGAAGTGTACTTAGGCCCAAGCGGTACCTTAACCGGCTCCGGTGCTATTGACAACATTGTCTTCAACTGCCTGCCACCAACTGAGTGCGAAGTTGTTGACTTTACCAGATATGTGAGAGGTTCAGACGGATTCTTGTCTTACGTGACCAGTAACCAGTCCTGGACTCCAATCTACGTAAGTGCCTTCAGAAGAACCGCTCCAAACACTTACAGCATAACTGATGTGCCTAACGTCTTCAACTCTGGTCAGCCAACCCCAATTCCTGACATCAACCAGATAGATGATATCCTGACGCCTCACCAAAACTTTGGCGGTGGCGGTGTTGGAGAGGGTGGTGCCGCTGGCCCGTACGCCAATAACATGGCACTGGGTAACGTGTTCATCATTAACCGCACAAATGACCCAACCAAAGCATATGACAGCAACACTGGCGGTAAAATGGTGTTTGACTTCTCTGCCTATGGCTCTGTAAGCCTTACTTCCATTACTGTGCTGGATGTTGACTCTTATGAAGCCGGCGGTAAAGTGGTGCTGTACGGTGCCGGTAATACCGTGCTCAAAACCGTGATGCTGCAAGTGAGCGGTGACAATGGTAAACAGATTGTGAACCTGGGTGGTACCACAGGTGTGGTAAGAATGGAAGTGTTCCTGGGTCCTGGTGGAATCTCGCCAAATGGTCAGCTGAGCGGCTCTGGTGCGGTAGACAACATTGTCTTCAACTGTCCTCCTCCGCCACCAGTAGAATACGGCTGTACCTACACCCAAGGCTACTGGAAAAACCACGCTACCGGCAAGAAACGTGATGCTACCTGGGGTAACCTGGCTAACTCTACCTTCTACGGAAGCGGCATGACCTACCTGCAATTGTTCAACACGCCACCAAAAGGAGGCAATGCCTACATTATCCTGGCACACCAATACATGGCTGCCAAACTGAATAGGATGCAGGCCTCTTCTACTCCTCAGGTGGATGCCGCATTTGCCGCTGCCACAGCCTACTTCTCCGCTAAGTCTGGCGGCAGTTACCGAAACACCATTTCGTCTCCATACAATACCGCCACCAGGTCTCAGCTTATCCAATGGGCTGGTATCCTGGGTGCTTACAATGAAGGTAAAATTGGTCCGGGTCACTGTGATGATTAATGTAGAACGCTAGTCTAACCAAATAAAAACGCCGTTGCAGAAAGCCCTGCAACGGCGTTTTTTATTGCCTAAACTTTGAGTGCATGAAAAGGACAGTTGTTTTGAAGGAATGAGGGAGATGTCCTTTTAAAAAGTTTCCCCAAAAGTGGCTTCTAAACGCTCAGAAGTCTACAGGTTAACTTTAGCGAAGCCTCAGCAGGTAGTATAAAACCGGAAGTTTGTTCAATAATATCTGTAAGTACATTGTTTAGTGCAATATATCATTAGAAAAGGTCAATATAGGCTTATTCTCAGCACTTTAGAGGCCAAAATATGGCTTAACCTAAAGAATGGACATAAAAAATTGAAAATTAATAATAACATAATTAGAAACTTTGTAACATTTTTCATAAATAGCAGGTATCAAAGATTAAATATTACTGTGTAACAATCTAAAATTCTATAAACCAATTTTTTCATTTAAACCCTAATAATTATTATGAAAGTAAACCTACTGAGAGGCAGCATGTTACTGGCTGCAGCTACTTTGATCTACGGTTGTAACCCCGAGTCGGAGGAGATGATCCAGCCAGATGCGTTAAGCAACGCAAACCAAAACCCAATGACAGAATCCTGTGAGACCATCTCCTTTGATAAGGTAATCAGAGGAAATGACGGCTTTGTGACTGCCGTGATGAGTGACCAGGCTAACACACCCATAATGGTGACGGCCAACCGCAGGACCGCTCCCTACACGTTTGCGGCCACCAACTCGGCCAACATCTTCAACTCTGGCCAAACCGGTCCTCTGGGCAATGACGTGGACGACATCCTTACGCCGCACAAAGACTTTGGCGGCTGGGGAGTAGGAGATGGTGGCAAGAAAGGTAAAACCTACGCCAACAACACCGCCCTGGGCAACGTCATGATTATAAACCGCACCGACAGCCCAACCCCGGCCTATGACAGCAACAACGGTGGTAAGCTATTCCTTGACTTCTCGGCCTACGGCACTGTTACCATGAACTCCATCACCGTACTGGACGTGGATTCTTATGAAAACGGTGGCAAAGTGGAACTGCGTGACATCAAAGGCAATGTCCTGAAAACCGTGAAACTTGCCGTGAGCGGGAACAACGGTAAACAGGTTGTGAACCTGGGCGGAACCCCAGGTGTGGTGAAAATGGTGATTACCCTTGGTAACAGCGGCCAATTGGTGGGCTCAGGTGCCATTGATGACATCACGTTCAACTGCACGCCTAAACCAGCCTGCGAAACCGTAGCCTTCACCAGATTCACCAGAGGAGCAGATGGCTTCGTGAACGCCGTAACCAGCGACCAGTCTTCTACGCCAATCATGGTAAGCGCCTTCAGAAGAACCGCTACCAATGTGTACAGCAAGGTGAACGCTGCCAACATCTTCAACTCTGCGCAGCCAACTTCTATAGGCAACCAGGTGACCGATATCCTTACTCCGCACCAGAACTTCGGTGGTGGAGGCGTAGGTGACGGCGGTGCCGCCGGAGCTTTCGTGAACAACGTGCCACTGGGTCACACGCTCATCGTGAACAGAACCACAGACCCAACCAAAGCCTATGACAACAACCTGGGTGGTAAGTTTGTGTTTGACTTCTCTAAATTCGGATCTGTGAGCTTGAGCTCTATGACCGTGCTGGACGTGGATGACTATGAGGCCGGTACCAAAGTGGTGTTGTATGATGCCGCTTCTAAAGTGATCAAAGAAATTGTGCTGCCGATTAGCGGTAACAACGGTAAGCAAATCGTTGACTTGGGTGGTACCATGGGCGTGGTGAAAATGGAAGTGATCTTGGGACCAAAAGGCATCTCGCCAAACGGTAACTTCAGCGGATCAGGCGCCATTGACAACATCGTGTTCAACTGCCCACCAACCATGTAATACAGCCCCTGGTTTACAGGCTTCTGGTGAAAAGACAAGGTGGCCGTTGAGAAACACCCGTAAGTACCTTGTCATTCATCCCCAAGCTGAATCAGGAATCTTAACCACAAACCAAAACGCCGATGTTAGAACCTTCTAACATCGGCGTTTTTCTTTTGGCTGATAGCTGGACTGCGTTAGTAGTTTTTGATACGCTAGGGCCATTCCCTGCAGAAATCCTGATTAGAGCCTGATTTCGCAAAAAAAGCCTCTAAACGCTTTCTGCTTTTATTGCCGCTTGCCTACCTCTTACTGCCGCAAGTTTGAGCGAAGCGGTAACTTGTGGCTACCAATGATTCCAGTTTGTAACTGGCGTAGTACGTAATCAGATTCTGTGTTTCGCCAGTTACAAACTGGCGGTCATTTTTACTCCAAGTTACCGCTGCGCTCAAACTTGAAGTATTGGTTCTATGGTTTTTAGTCCGTTCTTGAAAAAGTAGACTGTAAACAGCTTTACAATGAGCCTTTGGTTGCCAACGCTTCCTGCTTGTCTACAGATAACTAAGCCAACGGTTCTCCGGGTGCGCGGCTTTGTAGCGGCCGTACCACCTGCAGAGCGGGTACAGCACCAATACCAGCGAAATCCAGAAAAGGTAAATGAAAGGAAGCTCCAGGCCTACGCCGGTTTTAGGCCGGCCAAACTCCAGGGAGCCGAAGGGAAGGTCGTTCCAGGAGACACCTTGCAGAAGGACCATCACCAGCATAGACGTGTGGATGGTGTACCAGTGGATGAGGTAGAAAAACATAGGTACCCGGCCGTAGGTGGAGAAGAATCGGGTAAATCCGTTTTGGGCCCGGTTCAGGAAACCAAGCAGCAAAAACATCAGCCCCAGAAACAAGGCCGTGTACAGGAGCGAAGGCGGGTATTTGGTGACATTGATAAAGGACAGGAAAGTGAGGAGCGGAGTCTCCTGCGCCGCCCAGGGATTAGGTTCTCCGTAGACCTGGGTAAAACGCAGCACCGCAAACACGGCTAATGCTACAGCCCCAGCCAGGAAAAGCAATTTGCGGCGGGGCGCCTCGGCTAGCTTGAAAACTTCGCCAAACCCGAAACCCAGCAATAGCATGCCCAGCCACGGAATTACCGGATAGGCTACCAACAGCGAAAGGTGTTCGCTCGGCTGAGAAAAGCCCGGCCTGAAAAGAATGGAGTACGCAAACTTACCCAACATAGACTGAGCCGGACCCACTGGAGGCAAGAGGTTATGCAGCAGGATAATAGCCAAACCGATGCCCCCAAGCACCCGCGAAGGCAGCCGCAAAAGCAAACCCAGCACCACAAACCCGAACCCGATGGCAAAGATCACCTGGAACATGATGGTCCGGAAGAAGATGTCAAACCAGATCCCGAAGCCGACGACCGTCAGCTCCAGCACCATGAGCCAGAACCCGCGGGAAAGCAGAAACCGTTGCGCCCGCGCGTAGTTTCCATCTTTCTTAAGCGACAGGTACGCCGAAGTGCCCGCCAAAAACACGAAAGTGGGCGCGCAGAAATGCGTAATCCAGCGCGTGAGAAAGAGGGCAGGGGTAGTGGTTTTCAGGTCCAGTGGGTCCTGCACCAGGGCGGTGGTGTGCATCAGATCGCGAACGTGGTCCAGCGCCATGATCACAATGGCCAGGCCGCGTACCACATCAATGGAAGACACCCTGGTTTTCTGTTCTAAAGGGGGCGGAGAGGTAGTAGTGGTAGCGGTTTGTAGCATGGCGTTTGCGTTAGGTGGAAGGTTCCTGCACAGTACAGGGTAGAGCTAAAGTACTTAACTTCTGGCAGATAAACCAATAGCCAAAAGAGGTGCTGCCAAGGCCTGTTTTTCCCTTTGCTGATTGGGGCTACCGGCTGATTTTTCCTCTGTACAATCCAGGGCTTAGGAAAGAACTGCAAGACTACGCAGGGCGATTTCAGGCAAATACAATTGGCCTATTCAAGCCCTAGCGCCAGCCATGAACAGGCAATGCCAACGTTAATCCAGCCGGCGTATGGAAAGCCACCGGAATATCTTTATCCTTGTAAACTGTTGTTTTAATAAACCTCTATGAAAAATAGATACGCTTACTTAGTCGCCGCGCTTTGTGCTTTGCAGGTGGGCTGTACCGCTGTGCCGGGATCCTCGAGTGGGCAAGTCCAGGAACTACCTGCTACCTCCTTGCGGCCGGTGGGTCGCTTCCAGGTGAACAATGACCAGGGGCTGGAACTGATCAGTTCGGCGGTGCACTTTGGGTTCAGCTTTGAAGGCACCCAGGCCCAGGTGGTGACTTCGCTTCCCGATCCTAACGGCCATAGTTACCTGCAGTACGAACTGGACGGCGTTTACCAGAAGAGAATCAGAATAGACGGGCCACAAGATACGCTGGTCATTACGGCACCTTCGCCTGGCAAGCACACCGTCTGGATCTATAAAACCACCGAGGCGCATTCCGGTCCGGTGGTGATCCGGAAAGTGATTGGGCCTAAAGTCGCCGCCTTGAAGCCGGCTTCTCAGCCCCTGATCGAGTTCATCGGGAACAGCATCACGTGCGGGGCGGCCGCTGATCCGTCTGAGGTACCCTGCGGCACCGGCGAGTACCACGACCAGCACAACGCCTACATGGCCTATGGTCCCCGAGTAGCCCGTGCCGTGAAGGCCGAATTCATCTTGAGCAGCGTAAGCGGCTACGGGGCCTACCGCAACTGGAACAGCAACGGCCCCACTTTGCCCGAGGTCTACGAGAAGGTAGATTTCCAGGACAAGAACCCCCAGCGCTGGGACTTCAGCCAATTCTCTCCACAGATTGTCTCCATTGCCCTGGGCACCAATGATTTCAGCGACGGCGACGGCAAGACCCCACGACTACCATTTGACAGCGCCACCTTTGTGCAGGCTTACATCGGGTTTGTGAAGAACGTGAAAGCCAAGTACCCCAAGGCCCAAATTGCGTTGCTGAGCAGCCCCATGATGAACGGTCCCAAAAAGCAAACCCTGGAGAACTGCCTCAGTGCCATAAAGGCCCAGGTGGATGCCGCCTTCCCCGCCGCTAAACCCGTAGCCCTGCATTTCTTCAAACCCATGCGCGCCACCGGCTGCACCGGCCACCCCAACGTGGAAGAGCATGGCGTCATGGCCGCAGAACTGGAGCCTTTCTTTAAGAAACTGCTTTAGATTAGGCTTTTCACAAACCTAGGTTGGCCCTGAGAAAGGCCTCCTGTTTAGGGGCTGTTTTCTTGAAAACAGTGCCTAAACGGGAGGTCTTTTTGTATCTACTTCTATCGCTGGCGCGAGCGTCCCGCTCGTGTCCGCACGATTTCAGATCCTTTTTTGCTTTCTGATTTCTAGAGTAACGGTATTCTGCTCTAAATCAAAGACACTTCCTCTTCCCTTGTCATCTTGGAAAGATCTTGTGGGCGAACTAGAAAAGCCTTAATGAAGCGTTACTACCGTTCACTCGCAAGATCCTTTCAGGATGACAAATGAAAACATCTGGAATGCGTGCGGACACGAGCGGGACGCTCGCGCCAGCGGGAGGTGGCCCTTTGAGATAAGCTGATAGTCTGCTTAAGACCTACTTCAAACGCCTATACTTCAAGTTTGAGCGCAGCGGTAACTTGGAGTAGAAATGACCGCCAGTTTGCAACTGGCGAAACACATGATCTGATGATGGACCACGCCAGTTACAAACTGGCATCATGGTCAGCCACAAGTTACCGCTCCGCTCAAACTTGCGGCATTAAGAGGCAGTTAGTGGCAGTGAGAGGGCAGGGTTGAAATCATTTAGAGGTTGTTTTTACCAAAACAGCCTCTAAACGGATGATTTTTCTCGGTTCAGAAATGCAGTGATATCATTTAAAGGTCCACGATGCCCAGCAAACTTCTTAACAGAAATGCCTACTCTTTTTTCCGGTTTTTCTGGATGAGGCGGTGGATGTAGCGCAGTTTTTCTATGACCGGTTCTGAGAAGGTTTCGGGGAGGAGGTCTGGGAGGCCTAGGGAGCGGTTCACCTCGTTTACTTTCAGGCTCAGGTCTGCGTAGCGGGTGAGCATTTCCTCTAGTTGGGTGTCTACCAGGTCATCGCTAGGAAGTTCCAGAAGGTCGTGGTTGTCGGCGGTGTCCAGGACGGCCATCATGTCCATGTAGGTTCCCCAGGTCTCGGCGAAGTCTTCCCAGGAGTGCATGGTGGCGTACGCGCTGATGTAGCTGTTCTGCCAGTTGGGCTTAGGGCCGTTTTTGTAATACAGGTCCATGGCCTCGGAATAAGTGGGGTTTTCATGGTCGCCGAAGACCGCTTTGTAGGCTTCCTCGTCTTTGTTCTGCACCAGCAATTGCCAATAGTAGTGACCTACTTCGTGTCGGAAGTGGCCAATGAGCGTGCGGTGCGTTTCCCCGAAGGACACGCGCAGTTTCTCGCGCTCCACGGGATCGGCTTCGCTGAGGTTGATGGTGATTTTGCCATCGGCGTGGCCGGTGAAGACTTTCTCGCCTTTCTCCAGTCCAATCCAGCCCAGGATGGGAGAGGCCTCCACGTCTTCTTTGAAGTCAAAGGAGAGGGGCAGCTCAAAGTTCTCGGCTTTGGAGCCGTAGGGCAGGCCCAGTTCATCCAGGAGGTAAAGCAGGCGGCGTTTGGCCACTTCCAGGTCATACCATTTCTGGGCATTACCCTCTACTGATAAATCCGGGATGGTCTCGGTGAGCTGGCAATATTCGCAGAGCTGGTCAAACTTGTGGGGCTGGCCTGCCGGGGTCTCCACCATGCGGTTGCAGACGTTGTAGGTAGAGTAATTATAGCATTTCACCACATGGGCGCCGCACTCCTTGTTGGTGCAGGTGTAGCCGCCCTTGCCGTCCAGTTCCATGGCGTGCATGCCCTCGCATACCGGGCACCAACCTACCTCGCGGTTACAGGACACACAGAAAGAATTCTCAAAGAATAACTTATTACCGCAACTGCAGTGAAATGTTTTCATGCTAATGGTTCTTTATTGGCAGCTGTTAAAAGCCACCCTGGTGATGCAATACGGCTTACTCCTGAAAGCTGGATTGCGTTTGTTCTTGCAGGGCAAAGGATGCTTCCTGCACCGGGTGAACGCTTACGCCATAGCTGGTTTTCTGCTTGCCGTTGGTCTTAATGGTGCCTTTGATGGGACTGCAATCGGCGTAGTCTGATCCGTGGGTGGCTTTGATGTAGTGCGCGTCAGCCAGCAGGTTGTTGGTAGGGTCAAAGCCCTGCCACCCAAAACCGGGGATATACGCCTCGGCCCAGGCATGCATCACGGCAGAGCCCGTCAGGTGCAGGCCCTGGTTCAGGTACCCAGACACATACCGGCACGGAATCCTGTTCAGGCGCGCTATGCCCAGGAACAGGTGCGTGTAATCCTGGCACACGCCCCGGCGTAGTTTGAGTACCTCGTTGGCGCTGGTGCACACGTGCGTGGGCTCGGGGTCAAACTCCAGCAGTTCATAAACATGGGAGTTCAGCCTTTGCAGGAAGCCATATACCGTTTCCTGGGGCTCTCGCATGGGCAGTTGCGGGCGGTAATTATCCCCAATACGGGTATAATGGTCAAAGCCTAGGTACAGGTGGTTTTCCAGGTAAAAAAGGTGGTCCTGCAGCTGGCGTTGCTCTTCCTCCACGGTTAATATGCCTTCTACCGGAAACCAAGTCTGGTCTTTCTCTACTATGGCCCGCATCTCAAACTCAAAGGTGTTGAACGGTTCCACCGTGTGCAGGCTGATCACCTCAAAGCCAAAAGGGTTGGGGTGCTGAAAGGTATCGGCGCTCAGAGAGTTGCTCAGGGAAACGCTGCGCACCACCTGGCTTTCGTTCTGGCAGGGTAGCACCTGAAAAGAAAAGAAGGCCTCCCTCACATTTTCTTCATACGTGTTGTGGGTGCGGTACACCACCTCGTATTCTGTTTTCATATAGGCAAGGCCATAACTGGCATCAATGGTATTTCAAATATTTTACGTCTAGTAGATTAGCAATCTCATAGATGTTCTCCAGGGTTCTTTGCAGGAACTGCGAAGCCCGGTCTTCTACTTCTTCTATGGTGAGGTACTGGAAACGGCAGGCCAGTTTCCCGGCCATGAACTCCAGCGATTCTTTCCGGCTTTCTTCCTGCTGAAAAGAGATGCCCTCAATACATTTCCTGATCCAATCCATGCTATACGCAACAGACTTGGGAAACTGGCTATCAAAAAGCAAAAAATCCAGTACGTGCGATCGGGTAGGGCTGGTTCTGTGGCAGCGCATGAACATGTCAAAAGCCTCGGTGCTCTTGAGGGTGGTGCTCCACTGGTAGTTCTCCAGGGCATTTCCCTGCTTCAGGAACTCCAGCTTCTCAATGTCGTCCAGCTTGGTTTGCAGGATTCTGATAACCTGGATGGCGCGCTCCAGGTGCATGCCCAGGGAAATCAGCATCCAGACATCATTGTGGAGCAAGGTGTTCTCAATGTAGCCCTTGGTGATGTAGCTGTTCTCCTCAATTCTGCGGGAAAAGAACTCAATCTCCTCTGAGGCCATCTCTGAGGTCATGAGCTCGTTTACCTTGTGGTAAAACCGGTTAATGGCTTCCCATAATTCAATGGAGATATTATCTCGGGAGCCGCGGGCATTCTCCCTGATGCGGCCAATGTAGCTGAGTATGGAGAACTGGTTAGATTCAGAGATGGAGATAAAGTCAATGACTTTGTCATCTTCCAGCTTGTCATGTACCCCAAAATACGCCTCCTTGCTGCCCGCCATGTTCAGGATAGATTCAAGGACTAATTCGCGGTGCGGGCCCAGCGGCGCATCTACTGAGGAGACATACTGTACCCGCGTGTAACGGGCAATGTGCTCGGCCCGCTCAATGTAGCGCCCCATCCAAAACAAGCTGTTTCCAATTCTTGATAGCATATGTGGTTGTGTAGTTCTGAGTCTTGAGTTATGAGTCCTGGGGCAGGAATACTGACCAAGGAGATCGATTTTCTATTCTTATGTTTACTTTATCTGTTGGTCCCCCTTTGAAGGGGGTAGGGGGAAGACCTGCTTTTGCAGATCAGTTTTGCCCCTACACTTGGCTATTCCGCCCCGGGTTTGCCCATGGACATGGTGCCCTCCGTACCGATGGACATGCCTTGCGGGCCCATGGTCATGGTTTGGCCGTCCATGGTCATGCTTTGTTCTGTGGAGCCGTTCTGGTGCATGAACATGCCGGCGCCGTTTTCCATCATGACCCAGGTGTCTTTGGAGCCGCCGCCCTGCGAGGAGTTCACAATGAGGCTGCCTTTTTTCAGGGCCACGCGGGAGAGACCTCCTTTGAGCACGAACTGGCGGTCTTTGCCTAGAAGCGTGAAGGTGCGCAAGTCTACGTGGCGGGGTTCAAACTGGTCTTCGCCCTCAATAAAGGTGGCGTGCATAGACAGGTTCATGATAGGCTGGGCAATGTATTTGCGCCGGTTCTCGGTCACCAGGGTTTTAAACTCGGCTAGCTGTTCTTTGGTGGCCTTGTTCCCGATGAGGATACCATAGCCGCCGCTTTCATCCACGGGTTTGATCACTAGGTTGGCCATGTTCTCCAGCACGTATTTGAAGTCATCGTCTTTCTCGCAGCGGTAGGTGTGCACGTTGTTCAGGATAGGCTCCTGCTGCAGGTAGTACCGGATAATGTCTGGCACATAGGTGTACACGGCCTTGTCATCGGCGAAGCCGGTGCCGGGCGCATTCAAGAGGTTCACGTTGCCTTTTTTGTAGGCGGCCATGATGCCGGGTACTCCCAGCATGGAGTCTGGTTTAAACGCCATCGGGTCCAGGAAGTCATCGTCCAGGCGGCGGTACACCACGTCTACCCGTTTGGGTCCGTTAATGGTCTTCATGTACACGAAGTTCTTCTCTACGTACAGGTCGCGGCCTTCTACGAGCGGTACGCCCATGGTGAGCGCCAGGAACGCATGCTCAAAGTAAGCCGAGTTGTACACGCCGGGGGTAAGCACCACGCAGGTGGGCGCGTCAATGCCCTTAGGCGCTACACTCTGCATGGTGGCCAGCAGTTCCTGCGGATACTCCTGCACGGTGCTCACGTTGAACTGCCGGAACATCTGGAACAGGATCCGTTTCATGGCCACGCGGTTAGAGAGCACGTAGCTGATACCCGAGGGGCAACGCAGGTTGTCTTCCAGCACATAGTACTGGCCATCTGAGTGCTTGATGAGGTCGGTGCCGGAGATGTGGTTGTAAATGCCGCCAATGGGTTTGAAGTCCAGCATGGCCTTGAGGTAGTTCTTTGACGAGAAGATGAGCTCGGCGGGGACTACCTTGTCTCTGAGGATGTGCTGCTTGGAGTAGATGTCCTGCATGAACAGGTTCAGGGCCACGCATCGCTGGATAATGCCTTCTTCAAGGTGGGCCCACTCCTGGGCCGGGATGATGCGCGGAAACAGGTCAAAGGGGAAGATGCGCTCCACGCCCTTTGACTTATCTGAGTACACCGAAAAAGTAATGCCCTGGTTGAAGAAAGACATCTTGGCGTGCTCATTCAACTCCTTGAAATCTTCTTTGGAAAACTCCTGGAACTGCTGATACACGGCCTGGTAGTGCGGGTGCACCTGGCCTGGGGCCATGAATACTTCGTCTAAAAATTGCGGCGGAATCTGATAGTTCCCTAAAATCCCATTGCTTTGGTTCTGGCGCAAAGCTGCATCCATATCTGTAGGTCTAAACTTGTTTGTCTTGAGAAATAACTTTTCCCTCTTGTTTAACAGGCCTGGTTTCCCTGCCTGTTTTCTGCCCCTTTTCCCGAAAGTAAAGGCCAAACGCCGATCAGTTCTCTCAACCGGTTACCTGAGGATGCCGGATTAAAAAAGGAGGCGCTGGCCGCGTTGGAAGCACGCGTTCTTAGCCCTGGGGGGCTGGTACCTCTGAAAGTGCACCTTACGCAAAACCCGGGGGACAACGTTGGCTTGTAGAAGCCCTAAAACCCGCCTGTTGGTGAAAATCCGTATTTACTTTTGAGTGTTCTGGTATTTGCCGCAGAAGGTAGAAGAAGCCTTACCGTGCAGTAGGGGTAAATTCGTGCACCGGAAGCCAGAATAATTCTGCAGTTTTGATTGACCATCTGCAGACTGCCAGACGGACTTTCATGTGCCCAGGCAAAAAGCCGGAAGAGGATGGTTTCAGCATACCCAGAAGGAGAAGGGAAATAATCATTGCTGAGGGGAAAAAGCTTTAGCATGCCCGTCTGAATTGCAGTGGTTCTGCAGGGATTTCATAACACATGCACCCGGGAATCGTTTTAAGGCAAGTGGGCCAGAACCAAAGCCGGAAGGTGCCTTGCCTGAATCCGGGCCAGCCTGTACCCTGGTTTTCTGCCCACTACCTGTGTTATTATTTCACCACAGAGATCCCTTATGATTAAACTATTGCCCGTATTCAGCCCCTTTCCTTTTCTTGAAAAACATACCTGGGCCAGGGGCCTGAGATGCTATTTTTTGGTTTTTGCCCTGACCTTGCTTTCGCTGCCTGCCCTGGCGCAAGAGCAGACCAAAGACACTACCGCCGCCGAAGCGGTGGAACCCGACTGGCCCATTGACACCCTGGGCCGGCGCACGCCACGGGGAGCGGTGCAGGGCTTTATCAGGTCCATTGCCCGGGAGAACTATGAAAAGGCTGCCCTGTACCTGAACCTAGACAGCACCCTGGACCAAAAACAGAACGGGGCCAAGCTGGCGCATGCCCTGCAACGGCTCTTAGACCAGAGCGGCGAGATTGTACCGTACTCTTTGTTGAGCGATACCTACGAAGGCCGCGAAGACGATAACCTGGGACCCAACCTGGAGCGGGTAGGGGAGGCCACGGTCAACGGCGAGGAATTTGACCTGTTCCTGGAGAAGATGGAAGACGCGGAAGGCGGACCCATCTGGCTTTTCTCCTCGCAGACGGTGCAGCGTATACCACCAGTAATTGAGGAAGCCGATAAGCCCTTAGCGGATAAAGTGATGCCGCAGGTGGCCGTGGAAACCAAGTGGAACGGCGTGCCGGTGGGGCAGTGGTTTTTCCTGCTGCTCATTGCGGTGCTGGCCTATGCGGCGTCATGGGTGGTGATCAAGACCTCGGTGTTTTTCTTGAAGCACGGCTGGCGCCGGGCCCGCGAAGAGCATATTGCGGCCATCATCCAGGCATTCTCGCTGCCCATTCAACTGTACCTGGCTTTGTGGCTGTTTATCATCACTACGCAGCGGGTGGGCATCTCCATTATTGTGCGCCAGCAGTTCAGCCAGTTAACGGTGCTCATTGGCCTGGCGGTGTTCCTGCTCTTGCTCTGGCGGCTCATTGAAGTGATGGCTCAGTACCTGGAGCGGCGCCTCACCCGCAAACGCAACCAGGCGGCGCTCTCGGCGGTGCTGTTTCTGCGGCGCGGGGCCAAGATCGCGATTGTGGTCTTCGGAGTGATTGCCTTTCTGGGCACGCTAGGGTTTGACGTGACCACCGGTTTGGCGGCTCTGGGGATTGGTGGTATTGCCCTGGCGCTGGGCGCGCAGAAAACCGTGGAGAACTTTGTGGGCAGCGTGACACTCATCGCAGATCAGCCCATCAGGGTAGGGGACTTCTGCAAGGTGGGCGAGACCACCGGTACCGTGGAGCAGATTGGCATGCGCTCTACCCGCCTCCGCACCAACGACCGCACGGTGGTCACCATCCCCAACGGCGACTTCTCCTCGCAGCGCATTGAGAACTACGCGCACCGCGACCGCGTCTGGTTCCACCCCACTTTTGGTGTGCGCTGTGACACCAGCCCC
This sequence comes from Rufibacter roseolus, assembly GCF_017916365.1. Lineage (GTDB taxonomy): Bacteria > Bacteroidota > Bacteroidia > Cytophagales > Hymenobacteraceae > Nibribacter > Nibribacter roseolus. Next base: position 1,530,653 of record NZ_JAFMSU010000002.1, on the reverse strand, counting down.
GACCAGATCCGGTACCTGCTGGTGGAGCTTCGGAGCATTCTCTACGCCCACCCCAAGATTGACCCCGAGTCGGCCAGGGTGCGGTTTGTGGGCGTGGGGGCCTCCTCGTATAACCTGGAGGTGTTCTCCTACGTGATGACCGCCGATTACAACGAGTTCCTGGAGATCCAGGAGGACCTGCTGCTGCGCATGCTGGACGTGATCAATGCCAGCGGATCGGGGCTGGCGTTTCCGTCCCAGACGCTGTACCTGGGCCGCGACACCGGCCTGTCTGAAGAGAAAACCCAGGCCGCCGAGGCCCAGGTTCGCCAATGGCGCGAGGCCAATGACCTGCCCCTTCCGGGTTTCAGCGAGGAACGGATAGCGAGCCTCCGCAACACCATTCCTTATAAAGAGAAGGGCGCTTAGGGAGGATTAAATGGGAAGCCCGTTCTGAGCCTGTTTTTCAGAAAACAGGCCCAGAACGGGTTTTGCTTTGGTGCTTATTGATGGATGAGTTTGTGTGGAGCAGATCCCGTACGTGGTCTAGCACCATTATGACAATGGCCAAGCCTCGCACCACATCAATGGAGGAAACCCGGCTTTGGCGGGCTTGCGCCAGCGGAGTAGAAGCTTCGGTGCGGAGCATGGGTAGATGAGTTAATATAAAGTATGTAAATAATTAATAAATATAAATAAGAGAGAAAAGTTATTGAAGTAAGTTAAATATTGAAATGTATAAGGGATTGGTTACGTTATTCTTTATCTAATGAGTATACAACCTTTAATTGATTGTCTCTGCTTTTAATTATTGCCATTGAGTCCTGTTTAGATTTGATTCTTTCTAAGTTTTCGATGTAAGGATCTGTTATTATGAAAATCGGTTTACCGATATTAAGGGTGTGATTGTGCAATTCTATGTACTCGTAATTCTCTCCCGGATAAAAAACCTCCCTTTCTTGGTTTTCTAATTCTAGTATAGCTTCTTTTTGCTCATTATTAAGAGAACTTAAATCAATTCTTAAATCAATATTTCTGTTAATTGTTTGCCATTTTTTATTTATTATATTGGATACTTTATTAAGTGATAGGAAGCTTTCTTCTGTAACAACGATGTTTGTGAATCTAATCGAATAAAATGTTTCTATTGTTTTTAATGATTCAAAATAATTTAAATTTTGTTTGGATAGATCATAATATTGATCAAGATATGGAAGGTTATGGGTGTATTTTGTACCATCATTTAGAAATACAGAAAAAATTTCACCTTTGGATAAGTTGTGCAATAATTTGTATACTTCTATGCCATCCTTTGTTTTGGAAAATTCAATGTTATCTGAGAAATTGAATGAAATCTTAATTTTAGGTGCTTCAGTTGGATTTAATATAAATTCAAATAAAGCTTTGTGAAGTTCAGATAGAATTACACATTCTTTTCCAGGAAAAATTTTCAACGGGATATTTGAAAACTCATCTCCGTTTTTAAAGACAATATCAATTGGCTCGTCTAAGGAAGGTCTCTTCTTTATATGTATTTTAACTATATCATCAGATGAAGGATGTTTAAGCCCTTGTAAAGTTATTTTAGTGTTTATAATGTTGTCTTTAGATATGGTGAATTCTAAATTTCTATTTCCTTGTATGAACTGGTTGAAATTCTGAAAGAAGGAATTATTGTTATTAAGCTTTAAATCCATTTTTCCCTCGTAGAACCCTTGCTTTCCTTCTAAGGATTCTAATTCAAACCCATCTCCGCTGCTTTTTATTTTTGAAATAAGGCCATTTAGATCTAAAAACTTCCTGAAAGTTTCTGGGGAAACATATTTCTTGTCAAGGTCTCCTAGTATAGTTTCTTTAAGGGAAAATATAAGTTCATCAATAAGCTCTTCAGCAGTTGAATCTATGTAATGAATACCTTTTCTAACTAAATCATTTACTTTATGTTGTGGTAAATTTGGAGCAACTAAAAACGCTTCTTTGGTATGTTGTTCTAAATTGTCATAAATTTTATCAAATAGACTGGTTATATTGGAATCCTCTAGGTTATAGCCCAAAAACAAAACATTCTTTGTAGATACTCTTTCTGTTACAACAGTCCAGTACAAGCTATCTTTCTCTTTGTTGAAGAAATTGGTATAGTCTGACTTCGAAATAATTATTCTATCTAATTCTCTAAAGTCACCGTGCACCTTAAAAATATGAACTTTGTTGTTTTCTAAATAGGGAATGTCTCTATTAGATAGTATAACTTGAGCTTGGGTTCCAAATGAATCTTCAAACAAACTATCGTAATTTGTTGTGATTATTGTTTTGAAGTGTGGTATGGTAGTAATTAGATCATGGTATTTTGTACTTAAGGGGACGTGTTGCTCGATTCTTTGTTTTAATAATCTTATGAGAGGATTTCGGCTTTTCTTAATTCTACCATATTCCTCAGTTAAATCGGATAAGGAAAGATTTGGTTGGATAATTTTTTTTTCGGAAGGAGTTAAGGAATCATAAATGAATTCAACTAATTTATTCCCTGAAGGAAATCCTGCATACATAGAGAACCCGGCTCCTGCCCATAAAATAACTTCCTCTTTACGTATTAATTCAAAAAGACTTTCCTTGTGCATAACTCTTAATAATTATTATTAATGGAAAGGGCTTGATTCTTTTACTAATCTATTAAACCTTTTTCAAACAAGATGTTTGTGTTCTTTAAGTAGGGGTATTCGATTAAATATTCCTTTCCGCTTTTATGGATAAAGTTAAATGGTTCATATGGGCTTGTGAAATCATTGATTATGAAATTTTCAAGGTCTTCTATTGTTAGTGTGGTAAACAGGCCGTCATTTTTGTAAATGGATGGAGACATTAAAATGAACATGCCCTCTACTGTCCATTCGGAAAAATCATAATTTTTTTGCTTTGAATAATTAAAGTGCGATTCTATTAACTTAGTGTTATTTGATGCCCATTGGTGTTTATTTGTTAACTGCTTTTCATAATTCCTTTTTTTAGATGAATTAGAGAATTGGTCGTGGTCACTCTTCCAATAGTATAGATCATACCTTGGTCTGTTATTCTTGCATTCGCAAATGAATACTCTTTTATGTTCTTCATTAATAATAATTAAATCTATCTGTCCTATTGCTTCAGTATCTATTCTATAACCTTTTCCTTTATTGTCATACAAAGTTGATATATCTTTGTCGTAAATAAGGTTGTATTTATTTAATATATTTGAAATTAATTCATTCATTGATTCTTCTCTATATAATTCTGCCTTGTCTTCTAACTGTTTCAATGCTCTTTCTTGCTTCCATTCATTTGGTAATTTCCCCCATAAAATTGCATTGCTTCTTAGAGCATGGAGACTTTCGGATGTTTTGCCAGAACCAAGTAGCCAGTATTGGTTGCCATTAATATCCTTAAATTCTATGATGGGCCTGTACATGAGTCTATTATTTTCCTGCATCTTCAGAAAGGATTGTTCCAAAGGGATCTTTTTGGAAGAATTTATTATCAATCCTTCGTAAAAATCTTCTAATTTATGTGCTTGTCTATTCTCAATTGTTTGTTCCTTTATAAAATCTTCTTTAGATATAAGGTATGAGCCTAAACTTTTTGGAAGTGACTTCTGGAACTCAGATATGTTTATACCGAAGTGCTCTTTAAGTTTATCCTCCAATTCCTCATTTATATTGTTGTAATACCTGTTAGGGTATTTTTGCATATCATTTTTAGTATATTCGATTAAATCTTTAAAAGGATTTTTAATATAAACTGTTAATCCATCTTTTTTTGATGATTTCAAATAAACCGCATATTTAAAAAACGAAGTTATATTAATTTGTTCTATAGTTTGAAGGGCGTTCATTCCAAGATATAGAAGTTCTTCTATGATGTTAATTAAACTTGTTTCTGAAATGCTTTCAATTATTAGTTTTTCATTAACTTCTTCGTTAAAATTTTCAGTGATTATTTCTTCCATTAAAAGTTTTAATACTCTTCGTACAGAGGAAAGTTCAACTATATTTTGACTAGAAAAATGTCGTCTAAGTCTCTGAATATTATTGTCCTTTTCACTTGCAATAAATATAGAGGACTCGTGTAGTTTGTGTATATATAATAAAAGTTTTAAACTTCTGTGTTCATTAATTATTTCACTTATAGATTGGAGAAAGTAGTTGTTTATGCCAAGTAAGGCTTCCTTTACTATACTTGGTTCTCTAATGGTTACATAACCATATGAATTCCTGATTATATAAGCTGCTTCTTTCCAATGTATTCTGGAATAGTCTTGGTTATATGTTATATAAGGGTATCCTAGAACTTCTATCAAAGCCATAATTTACTTAAGAAATTTTTTAATGTGGGTAATATAATTTAATATAAACACTATTCTGCAAGTAAAAACTTTTACCATTGATTTTATTTAAAAAATGTCATTTCCTACTCAACATGGCAGCGAAACTTTCTTCCCCGGCTTCGTCACCGTTCGCGGGGCACGCGAGCATAACCTGAAGAACGTAGACCTCTCCATCCCCCGGGATGCGCTGGTGGTGTTCACGGGCGTTTCGGGATCGGGGAAGTCGTCGCTGGCGTTCGGGACGCTGTACGCCGAGGCCCAGCGTCGCTACCTGGAGAGTGTGAGCCCCTACGCGCGGCGGCTGTTCCACCAGATGGCCGTGCCCGAGGTAGACGCCATTGAGGGCCTGCCCCCGGCTGTGGCTCTGCAGCAGCAACGCGGCACGCCCACCACCCGCTCCAGCGTGGGCAGCGTAACCACCCTCTCTAACCTGGTGCGTATGCTGTATAGCCGGGCCGGAGACTACCCGCCGGGCCAGGGCATCATCAACGCCGAGGCGTTCTCGCCCAACACCCCCGAGGGCGCGTGCCCCACCTGCCACGGCCTGGGCCGCATCTACGAGGTCACCGAGGAAAGCATGGTGCCAGACCCTTCGCTCACCATCCGGGAGCGGGCTATTGCCGCCTGGCCCACCGCCTGGGGTGGCCAGAACCAGCGCGACATCCTGGTGACCCTGGGCTATGACGTAGACACCCCCTGGCGCGAGCTGCCCCAGAAAGACCGCGACTGGATTCTGTTTACCCAGGAACAACCCGTGGTGCCCGTGTACCCCGGCTATACCCCCGAGCAAACCCGCCGTGCCCTGCAGCGCAAAGAAGAACCCAATTACATGGGCACCTTCACCAGCGCCCGGCGGCACGTGTTCCATACCTTCGCCCACACCAACAGCCCCCAGATGAAAAAGCGGGTGATGCAGTACATGCTCCACACAGACTGCCCCACCTGCCACGGCAAACGCCTGAACCCCGCCTCGCTCTCTGTCCATTTCGCCGGCTATGACATCACTGAGCTGTCTCGCCTGCCCCTTCAACGCGTGGGTGATCTGCTGCAACCGTTCGCCCAACCCGCTGCTCCCGGCCACACCTCGCCAGACGAGGCCCACCCCGAGCAACAACTGGTGAAGCAGCGCATCGCCCAGGATTTGACCGCCCGCATACAAGTGCTGCTGGATCTGGGCCTCGGCTACCTGTCCCTGGAACGAAGCACTCCTACCTTGTCGCCCGGCGAATTGCAGCGCCTGCGGCTGGCCACGCAACTGTACTCGCATCTGTTTGGCGTGGTGTACGTGCTGGACGAACCCTCGGCAGGCCTGCACCCCAGTGATACCGTGGCCCTGCTCACCGCCCTGGCCAACCTGAAGAAAGCGGGCAACTCGCTGTTTGTGGTAGAGCATAACCTGGACGTGATCCGGCAAGCCGATTGGCTCGTGGACGTAGGCCCCGCCGCCGGCGAGAAAGGCGGCGAAATCCTCTACAGCGGTCCGCCCGAAGGCCTGCAACAGATCACCAACTCCCAAACCGCCGCCTACCTGTTCGGCACGGCCCCGGTGCAAACCCGCCCGCGCCGCACGCCCACCGGCTGGCTCAAACTCAGCGGCGTCACCCGCAACAACCTGCAGAACCTCTCTGCCGCCTTTCCGCTGGGCGTGTTCACCACCGTCACGGGCGTGTCGGGCTCAGGCAAGAGCAGCCTGGTGAGCCAGGTGCTTGTAGAACTGGTAGCCGAACACCTGGGCCAGGAAATTCAACCCGAGGAAGAGGAAAGAGATGCGCTGGAAAGTCCCGCCCCGCAGACCCTGGGCGGCAGAATCGTGAGCGGCATGGAACTCGTCAAGCGGCTGGTGCGGGTAGACCAGAAAGCCATCGGCCGCACGCCCCGCTCCAACATGGCCACCTACACCGGCCTCTTTGACCACGTACGCAAACTCTTCGCCGAGACGCCGCTGGCCAAAAAGCGCCGCTATGACGCCGGCCGCTTCTCGTTCAACGTGGCCAAAGGCCGCTGCGAAAACTGCCAGGGCGAAGGCTTCGTGATGGTGGAACTGCTCTTCCTGCCCAGCGTCTACGCGCCCTGCCCGGTTTGCCACGGCGCCCGCTACAACGCGCCCACGCTGGAAGTCACCTACGGCGACCTCAACATCGCCCAGGTCCTGGATCTCACCGTAGACGCCGCCTGGGCCTTTTTTGACGAAGAACCCACGCTCCACCGCATTCTCACCGTGCTGCGCGAAGTAGGCTTGGGCTACCTGCGCCTCGGCCAGCCCGCCACCGAGCTCTCCGGCGGCGAAGCCCAGCGCATCAAACTCGCCACCGAACTCCAGCGCCTCAGCCGCGGCAACACCCTATATGTCTTAGACGAACCCACCACCGGCCTGCACCCCTCAGACGTTGACAAACTCATGGCCCAACTGGAGAAACTGGTAGACGCCGGCAACACCGTGCTGGTAGTAGAACACACCATGCGCGTCGCCGCCGCCTCAGACTGGGTCCTGGACATCGGCCCGGGAGCAGGAGAGGAGGGAGGAACAGTCGTGGCCGCCGGCACCCCGGAGGAAGTAGCGAAGGCCCCAAGCAGCAAGACAGCTCCGTTTCTGGCAGAAGAGTTGAGGGGGTAATTAGGAATTGGTGTGTTTTGAGGCTGGTTTAATTCAATCAGCTTTAAACTACATTAGTAGATTCGCTGGCGCGAGCTTGCAGCTCGTGTCCGCACGCATTGCTGATTAACATTATTTACGTAGTAACATTGTTTTACTATTGTAATGCAAGCCAAGTAGTAGAAAGGGTAAGTTAATCAGCAAAAGAGGATCAGGTACGCGTGCGGACACGAGCTGCAAGCTCGCGCCAGCGGGGTGAATGAAGTTGCATTTTGTTAGAGCCCAAAAGCAAATGAGCCGAAAGTATAAGTTCTACAATCAGGAAGGTCTGTACTTTGTAAGTTTTGCGGTGATATATTGGATAGATGTGTTTACCCGGGAAGCGTATTTCCAGATTGTGACGGATAGCCTTGCTTACTGCCGGAAACACAAAGGAATGGAGATATATGCCTGGTGCGTGATGCCGAGCCATGTGCATTTGCTTTTCCGCTCGAAAGAAAATAACCCAAGTACGGTTCTAAAGGATTTTAAGGCGCATACCTCAAAGCAGATGCAGAAAGCCATTGCAGAAAACGTTCAGGAAAGCCGGAAAGAATGGATGCTGTGGTTGATGGAAAGAGCTGGTTTGAAGAACAGCAATGTGCAAAATCGGCAGTTCTGGCAACAGCATAACCAACCGGTTTAACTGTGGAGTCCTGCTGTTATTGAGCAAAAGCTACAGTACATTCATAATAATCCGGTAGAAGCTGGATTTGTAGCTGAGCCACACCATTGGAAGTATAGCAGCGCCCTTGATTATAGCGGCGGAAAGGGAATCATTGATATTGACCTGGATTGAAGTTGGGTATTGCAGGCAAAGGGCTTTAAGAAAGGGGAGCTGGGCTGCGGTTGTAGGTAGAGGTTCGGAATGCCAGCGGACACGAGCGGGACGCTCGCGCCAGCGGAGGCTCTCCTTCAAGCCAGCGGGAGCTCTCCTTCAAGTTTGAGCGAAGCGGTAACTTGGAGGACTAATGACCGCCAGTTTGTAACTGGCGCAACACACTACCTGATTACGCACCAAGCCAGTTACAAACTGGCATCATGGACAGCCACAAGTCACCGCTCCGCTCAACTTTACAGCATACAACGTTTCCAACCATTTCTATAAAAACACTACAAAAAAGAGAGACGCTAGGGAGTTACCCGCCATCTCTCCTGAGTCATATTCCTCTCTTGAATAAAGCTTAGTCCTTGTCTTCTGGGATGCCCAGTCTGGCCTGGGTGGAGTCTTCAAATTTGTTCCAGGAGTTTTTGGTCTGTTGCCATTTCTGTTTGGTTTTCTCGTCCCAGGTGCTGCTTTTGGCCTCTAGTTCGGCCTCTCGGGTTTTGTACTCGGTTTTGAGTTCCTGCCATTCTTCCTTGGTGGCGGTTTTCGCGCGGGATGTTTTGTCACTTACCCAGTTAGAGAAGTCATTCAGGTCACGATTGGCTTCATTGCCGACTTCGTTCGCCTTGCTGGAGATTTCAGATCCGGCAGCGTGGGTTTCGGTTTCTACTTCGTTTGCTTCAGCGTTGGTTTCTCTTTGCGCTTCCTGGGAGCAGGAGGAGAACAGCAGCATCCCGGCAAATCCGAGGCTAAGGGCGAAAGTTTGGTTTAACAGTTTCATGGTATAAGTTCTTTGGTGTAGGGGTTTATACGGATAAACCCTAAAAGAGTATAGAATAAATCAGATATAAGGATTGTACTGGCTGTAAAGCATGTAAGATGCTGGATAGTAGTTTTTTATCAGTTTTAACCTTGCTTGGAGACGCTGGGTGTTGGTTTTGCGAATACGGCAGGGGCGTCCAGGGGCAGGAGCCACCTGAGCAGGGTGCTTCAGATGATGAGCTTCTACCAAAGGTTTGCGCTGAAACCTTACGCCACCGATGGACTTCTGATGCCAATTCTGGTAACACCCAGACCTCAAATTTTTATGGGCAGCGGCAGCTACTTACCTCGTCATTTTTGGTAAATTAGGTGCCGGCCGCCTACATTAGATGGCTGAAATTTTAAAGACCCGTCTATGATAAAAAATCTACGAAACTATTGCTTTCTCCTGGCGCTTTCTCTGTTCACCATGAACTGTGGTTCAGACGAAAAAGAGGACCCAGATGCTGTGGTAGACAGTGCCTGTTACTTTACCCGGGAGGTGTTTACCAACCCCAACACTGGCCAGACCCGCACCCGGGATTTTGTCTATGGCAACGACCGCCTGGAGGTCATCAATGAAACCACCAATCTGCCTGCGGCCACTACGCTCAACCTGGTAGCCGAGTATGATGGCCAGGGCAGGGTGTCCAGAACTGTTACCCTGCAAAATGGCCGGGAGATGCAGTACTACACGTTTGAATATGACAACCAAAACCTGCTCAGGAAGATCAACCTGTACACTGATCGGAACGGTAACCTGGGACTGAATTCCTCCATGGAGTTGGGATATAATGCCCAGAAGCAGATCATCACTTCAAAGAATTACTTTCTGTTAGGGTCGGCGCCCTTCCTCACCAATGACATCACCTACACCTATGACGCGAACGGAAACATGATCAAAAGCCGGGAGTACCGGATCCTTTCGTTCAGGGGAGCCGAGGTTTTAGCAGATGTGGTGATCAATATGCAATACACGCATGATGACAAGATCAACCCGCATTACAGGGTGCCTTATCTGATGTACACCTATCCTAATTCTATGGCAACTACCTTGTCTAAGAATAACTCGGCGTCGGTGGTTTCTTTCACTTCCACCGAAGGTACTCAGAAAGGACCCGGTACTTCAGATATGCGACCTTTCAATTACTCGCGCACCTTTACGCATACTTACTCAGACAAGAACTGGCCTTTAACCCGCATGGGGGCAGATGGCACCAGCACCTCCTATGCCTATATCTGCGAGTAAGCTTAAGAGCCTTAAACAAATAGCTTAAAACAGAAAAGCGGCGGAATGGGATAGTACCCGTTCCGCCGCTTTCTTTATGTGGTATCAGGTGTCTCAACCTGTTTCTATATCACCAAACTGAGAACCTACTAAAAACCGCCCAGTTCCCTGGTGCTGCGGCCATTGTTTTGGGAGGAGGTGTTGCCAGAACTGCCCATGCCGCTGCCGTAGGAACTGTCGTTCATAGAGCCATAGCCGCTGATGTCGCCTGAGTAGCTGCCGTAGGAGTTATTCCCCCAGGTGCCGCCCATGTGCCCGCCGGTGTAACCAGTGCCGCCGCCGTAATTGGTGCCCCCGTAAGAACTGCCCAAGCCGGAGCCGTAAGGTTCCTGGAAAGAGCGGGTGCTGTAATTAGGGACGCCCCGGTCTGAGTGCAATCCTGAGTCGCCGAGGCCGCTGCCAAACTGGGCGCTTCTGAATTCGTCCTGAGCCCCGGAGTAGTAGGGTTGCTCATCCTGCCGGTCGCCATAGCGTTGCTCGCTATTCAGGGTATTGAACCGGTCTGAGGTGCCATCATAGCTGGAGATGCCGTAGCCCTGCCGGATGTTGCCCATCAGGTCATCGTCTTCCCGCCCCTGGGGCATGGTAGGGTCATGCCGGAAGTTACGCTGGTAAGCGTCCCCGAACTGGTCACGGTCCTGGCGGTAATTATCCTGGTAAGGATGGTGGCCGTCCTGGTCTCTCCGGTACTGGTGAGAGTCATTCCGGCGGAAGTCTTCCTCCCGGTTATAATACTGCCCGGAACGATGTTGTTCATTTTGGGAGTCATAAGGATAATGCTGGTCATCGCGGCTCATGCCCCGGCCAGACCAGTTTTCATGGTAGTGGTCAAATCTGTTCTGGGGTCTATTCCCGCCGTTATCATAGCGATCTCCGTCGTCTCTTTCCATAGTATGTAAGTTAAGGTTAAAGAATACACCACTTTTTTAACGAGAGCAATCCGCTATGGTTGATGCACTTAGCTAGGAACGTTGGTGGGTTTTAGGAAGGTGGCGGTTTGAGTTGACTGGGGCTTGGTGGGAGTGGCGTTTAACCAGGTGATGCAGTTTTTTATTAACCATGGATGGCTGTACTGGAAGAGAATGGCTTTTATTAACTGCTTTTACAGCTGGCCCACAAGATCCTTTCAGGATGACAAAAAGAAGAGAAAAGGGTGGCAGTATTTGATAGAAACAGGGTGCCAAAAATGAGAGAACAGGTGACAGTACAGTATCCGTGATGAACCGGATTATAAAAAGGAGAAGGATTTACCTCGCCTAAACCTGGTAATTAAGTTTACTTCCGGGTAGCTGTTAACTATTTCAAAAACCATTCAACGGCGGCTTGCGAGATGTTGGCGGGGATCTCGTGCTCACCGTCAAACTCCAGGTATTTCACCTCCAATCCTTCCTTCTTTAAATCCCGGTGTACCAACCGGCCGCAGGGATCAATGGGCAGGATGCCGTCATGCACGCCGTGGGAGATGAAAACGGCGGGGGCGCCGTGTTTTTCGCGGGTAAAGCCGAAGCCCGGAGAGAAGGCAATGATGTGGGTGAAGACATCGCCGTTGGTTAAACCCATGCACAAGGCATAGGAAGCACCGTCTGAGAAGCCGCCAATGGCAACCTTGCCCGGGTCAATATTGAAGTGATCAAAGACGAAGGCGAGGGACTGGTCTATGAAAATGGTATCGGGCCCGAAAGTGTCTGTCACGATCACATCCCAGGTGTATTTGCGCGAGGCCGGGGAGATAAGGATGATGTTGTGGTCATCTGCGTACCGCTGCAGGAGCCACATTCCCTGTTCGGGGTTGCCGCCCGAGCCGTGCAGCATCAGGGCCAGGGCAGCCGGTTTGCTCCGGTCATACCCTTTGGGGAGGTAAAGCAAACCGTCTTTGGTGGAATCCAGGCCAAGCGGCTGTACCACGCCAGCCTGTATAGGTTTATCCTGGGTAGGAACTCCGGGCCGGGCCGTGACCCGTCCGGTGCTGTAAGCGTCTCTCTTCCTGATTTGCATCTTACTGGCTTCTTTACAGTGAGACAAAATGATGCATACGGCAAAAAGCCACACAGTTATGCGGCCTTTCCTGGAAAAACTTTAAACAGAAAAAAGTAGCCGAACCCCTTCATACCTAAAGACATCAAAGCTGGATGCTCTGTCTACGGCTGGCGCTTGCGGCCAAAGAGCAGCTTTAAGCTTGTTTTCTGAAAATCAGGGTAAAAACAGGAATTCCTTTATACGGAAGGAGAGGAGAGAGCACTGTTTTCCTGAACTGCAGTGATCGGGTTTAGAATGCTGTACAGAAGTTCGTTCCGGTTCTTGCCCACCACGGTGAGGGCCTCCATTTTGCGGAGGCAGTAAGTGATCTGGCGGCACCGGTGCAGGGGAAGGAGCAGGGCTTTCTCCAGGTCGCGGTTAGAGAAAGGCTGCGGCAGGTTAGGCGGTAGAAACAGCAGGAAATCCTGGGCGCAGGTAAACCGGTGCGAGCTGATGACCTCCAGGAGTTTCCGGTCTTTGATGCTCACCTTCTTGCGGTGTTTGCTACCCTTGCCATCACGGCAGCGGACTTCCTCTTCCCTGATGAGGGGGAATTCCAACGTGAATCCCTCATGCTTCACCAGTTCCGGGATGCGCACCAGCTCCTCGAAGATATCAGTTAAAGCCCCCCGGAAAGTTGATTTGCGGCGGGAAAGCACCGAGGTACCTTTGGCGTCTACCTGCACCACCCATTTCTCAAACGTGATGGGATGTAGCAGATGCACCTTGTGTTCTTTGAGCAGGGCCTGCAGTTTGGGCCGGATAGCCGTGAAATTACGCGTCTGGATCTCCACCAGCTGCGGCCCCCGCACCAGGTCAATCACGAAACCACTCACCGGCACCTCAAACCTATCCTCGGGCTGCGCATACCACAATTTCAGACCTGCATGCAACGACCGCTCATTCTGCACATTAATCCCGTTCCTCTCCGCCGCTGCCCGCCTTTTCTCCCCCGATTCTTCCACTACCACTGCTTTTCTATGAAAGTAAAGCCTCAAAGCTACGAATTCCCATGGTTTGACTAAACATAGGCTAGGCGCGAAGGCAAGATTTTAGCCTAGCATTTACATGGTTGATTAAGGGGTATTTTTCAGAAAACAAGATTGAAACAGGTACCCACCCCTGACCCTCCGAGGAGGGGAATTCTGGAATGTGTGAAAAGGTGGTTGAACGGCAGTTTTGGTTGTTGGTGATAACACCAACAACGGTGGGTAGGGTTGGGGCACACATTCCACAGGGGGTAAGACCTTTCTACAGCAGAGAGAGATAATGAAGGGGCATCTCTTGTGGGTGCCCTCAGGTAGTATTTGTTATTTCCGGTTGATACCGGTTATTGCGGAAGACCCGTTGGAGACAAGGCATGCTTTGTCTCTACATTCCCCAACCCGTAGATATAAGGCAAGGACGTCAACGTTCCACCCGTCCGTAGGACGATGCAGGTATTGAAGCGGTTCTTCAGGCAAGGCAGCTAACATGCAGGGAGGCGGAGGTTGGGCGCATGCGTAACCCAACCTCCGGTGACCGCAGGCAGTGGCTTCTCAAATTGCAATGGCGTAAGTTCACTATGGGACAGATAGCTTTTGCCAGGTGGTACCATAATGAAGAAAAGACTGTTTGAGCGTCAGCGAGTTTCTTTTCTTCTTGATTCTTTTGGTTACTTTTCTCATCAAGGAGAAAAGTGACAAACGCTCGCAGACCGCGGCTGCAGTTCTGAGGCTTGGCAAGGAAGAATTAGAAATTATAGGCAGAAGAAAGAGTGTCACGGAAGTAAACCCTTGCCATAGTAGTTTGAGGCTTTCGCCTCACTGCAGTTGCAAACTGCAGACCATGATAGGTCCAAGTTGAAAACTTGAACCAGAGAAGAGAGAAGAAGGATCTGCAGAAGAAGTCATCCCCCTACCCCCTTCAAAGGGGGACATGAGCTTTGGCAAAGCCTTATGCAAACGGGCATAAAAGCCTAAAGTCAATAGAACATTAAGAGAAACAAACCCTTGAACTAAGTGCAACAAAAGCAACGCGCAAATCACCCGTACAAATACGCAATCCCCTCCGGAGGAAACTACTTAATTTTAAACCCTTCCTCAACTCAGGGGTGAGAACTCCCGTTGCGTGGAAAAAAGCAATACCATGATTTTACCTCCCTTTCTCAAGGCCGGCGATAAGGTTGGGCTTCTGAGTACCAGTTCTTTTACTGAGCAGAAATATGTGGAAGAGTTGGTGCAGATTCTGAAGGACTGGAAACTGACACCAGTGCTGGGGAAAACCATCGGGGCGCGGGAGGGGAGTTTGGCGGGTCCGGATGAGCTCCGGCAAACCGATCTGCAGGAAATGCTGGACAATGACCAGATCAAGGCCATTCTGCAGACCATGGGCGGCTACGGCATTGTGCGGGTCATTGACAGGGTGAACTTCAGTAAGTTCAAATATAAGCCCAAGTGGCTCGTGGGGTACAGTGATACCACGTTTCTGCATACGCACGTGCAAGGCATGCTGAGCACCGCCACCATCCATGGCACCATGGCTGCCGATCTGGAGGCCGGGTACACCAAGGATTCCTGGGAATCTCTGCGCAAGGCTTTGTTTGGGGAGAGATTGGAATACAGTGTGAAAGCGCACCCTTTGAACCGGAAAGGCTCCTCCCAGGGCTTACTGGTGGGTGGCAATGTGAGCCTTCTGTGCAATGCCAAGGGCACCATGTCTGAGGTGGACACCAACGGAAAGATCCTGTTTCTGGAGGAAGTAGGCGAGAAGCACTTCCGGTTAGACAGTTACCTCAGGTCTTTGAAGCAGGCGGGCAAGTTTGAGTACGTGCGGGGCCTGGTGGTGGGAGAATTAGTGGAAATGGAAGACGATGACCCGCCCTTCGGGAAAACGCCTGAGGAGATTGTCCTGGAGGTGATGCAGGATTTCGACTTCCCTATCTGTTTCGGGTTTCCGGCGGGCCATGGGAAGGTGAACAAAGCACTCATCTTCGGGGCGATGGTGCATTTGGAGGTGACCGCCAAGGGCAGCACCTTGAAGTTCGATATTTAACTTTAATCTGGTGGGAAAGCGGTTCCTGTGTTTAGGGGCTGTTTTCTGAAATCGGCTTGAAAATACCTTACGCTTTATTCTGATACCTATGCCTGTGACCTGCCTCCTGACCTGTGAACATGCCGGCAATGACATCCCGGACCAATACCAGCACCTGTTCAAAGGCAAGGAGGAGGAGCTTTATTCGCATAAGGCCATTGATTTTGGGGCACTCCGCCTGGCCAAACATCTTGCCTCAGAGCTGGGCCTGCCCTTGTTCTACACCACTTATTCAAGGTTGCTGGTGGAGGGCAACAGGTCGCTGGACAGTGACGAGCTGTTTTCCCAATTCACCAAACCCCTGCCGCAGAAAGAGAAGCAACACATTTTGAACGAATACTACTACCCGCATCGGAACGAGGTGGAGGAAAAGATCAAAGCCGAGATTGCTAAGGGGCAGCAGGTACTGCACCTGGCGGTGCACACGTTCACGCCGGCCAAAGAAGGAGAGGTGCGGGAGGCGGATATCGGGATTCTGTTTGACCCGGCCAGGTCAAGGGAGAAGAAATACGCTGCCATCATGCAAGCCGAGTTCCAGAGGCAGAGCCCAGACCGGAAAGTGCTGTACAATTCGCCGTACCCCGGGGTAGATGACGGTTTTCCCACGTACCTCCGGAAGAAGTTTAGCAATGAACAGTACGCCGGCTTTGAGCTGGAGATCAACCAGAAGTTCTTCCTGGCCGGGGAGCCCGAGGTGTGGCAAAAGCTGCTGGCAGAAATGACGGCGGCGGTGAAATCGGCCATTGCTGGAGAAAGTTAAAAGTGACCTTTCCTGCAAGGAGTGAGGGTAAGTCAGTCCGTGGTTTTTGAGCCGGAAAAAGGGAAGAAGCAGAGAAACGGAGTTTACACATTAAAAGCGAAGACCATGGAAATGCGCATCGGCAATAAGGGTACCCAACTGTTTACCACCGCTTTTCCTAAAAACGGGCGCGAAACGGTTATCCTTCTGCATGGCGGGCCCGGGGTACCGGAGGGCATGACTTTTCTGGTGAAGTACCTGGCCAGGCATTTTCAGGTCATCCATTTCCATCAGCGCGGAACTCTTAAGTCGCCCAACCCTTCCGGCGACTACTCCCTGCAGAGCTACAACTCAGACATTAACCGCATCGCGGAGCTTTTCCAGTTGGAGAAATTCCATTTGCTGGGGCATTCCTGGGGCGGTCTGTACGCGCAGGTGTATGCCCAGGAAAACCCGGGCCGTTTGCTGAGTTTGTTCTTGTGCAGTTCGGCCTCGGGCACAGGCCGACAGTGGGCCCAGACATCCCTGGAGATAGCCCGGTACAACAAAGCCAAATCCAGCTTTTCTGAGTGGCTGGCCATGCTGGTGAACTCGGGATTGGGTACGCTGGGCAGTGACATGGGGTATAAAAGATTCTATAGCCAGGCGCTCCTTAACTTCAGCCGCGGGTTTGAGGAGTCGCACCCGGAGTATTTCGCCATTGACTGCGTGAAAGCCAAAGCCATCAACCAAACCATCAAATCTATCCTTACCTATCCCGTGCTGCGGGACATGCCGCAGACGCCGTTCAAAATTACCATTGTGTATGGAAGTGAGGACCCCATCCAGGAAAGCCGCAAACACGTGCTGCAGCGGTACCCCGGGGCTTCGGCCCATTTCATCCCGGGCAGCGGCCACATTCCGTGGTCTCACCGCCAGAAGGAGTTTGTCAGGATTTTGCACGAACACTATGGTATTCAGTAAAGTCTAATGGTAAGGGTGGCCTGGTCTAAATTCTTTTAGGATGATGCGTTTTAGGTAGGTATATCTCCAGGCCCTTGAAAGAACTTCACGTTTCTGCAGGGAGTGAAAACGGGAATAAGCAAAGGAGGTGCGGATGGAAACCAGTGACAAACGTTTACTTTTAACGACCTTCAATACAGGAAATAGAAGTTAAAGTAAGTTTTTGCCCATTTTAAGAAGGGTTTGCACCCAAGAGATAAGGAATACAAAAGGCACTTCCGTTTTGGGCTCATTTTCCCAAGAGGAGGTGCTTTTTAGTTTGGGTCCCTTCTAAACCAGCTACTATATCCATTCTCAGCCTTCTTCCCCATTTGGTGTTTTCCGGCGGCTTAAGGGCAATAAAAGCAAACCCATAAGTCAGGTAATCGTCAGTTGCGGTAAGCACGATGAATGGATGTAGGAAATACCTAATTCCTTTTGGACCACCAACTTAACAGGGTAGCGGGCGTACCTCTTTACCGGATCAGGAATTTAAAATGTTAAAGAAATGGTAGCAATAATCACGGGAGCATCTAGCGGAATTGGGCGTGCCACGGCCTTTGAGTTTGCCCGTAAAGGGCATGATGTGGTGTTGGCCGCCCGTTTTGAGGCTGGGTTAGAGGAAGTAGCCATAGAATGTGAGCGCCTGGGCGTGAGAGCCTTGGCCGTGCCGACCGATGTAGCCAAAGAAGAAGAGGTGAACGCGCTGGCGGCCCGGGCCCGGGAAGCCTTCAGTGGGTTTGACGTCTGGGTGAACAATGCGGCCGTGGGGTTGTTCGGGCACTTTGAGGAAATCCCTACGGAGGACATCCGCCAGCTCATGGATATCAACCTGTTTGGGTATATTTATGGGGCGAGAGCCGCGGTGCGGCAGTTCCGGGCCCAGGGCTTCGGGACGCTGATCAATGTTTCCTCCATGGTGGCCTTGGTAGGGCAGCCTTTCTCTATTCCGTATTCCATCAGTAAGTTCGCGGTGAGGGGCATGAGCATCAGCCTGTCCCAGGAACTCGCCGATGAGGAGAATATCCATAGTTGCTGCGTGCTGCCCGCCGTCATTGACACGCCTATTTTCCAGCATGCCGGTAACTACATGGGCAAAGCCATCAAGGCCCCAGAGCCGGTTATTCCGGCCAAACGGGTAGCCAGAACCATCTACAATCTCACCATAAAGCCGAAGGAGCAGGTCACCGTGGGAAACATGTCTCGCATGATGCGGTTTCAGCGCCTGACCTCGCCCGCCCTACTGTTTGACAAGTACATGCAGAAGATGATCGCGGCCAATCACTTCAAGAGCAAACCATCCAGGGCCTTTCAGGGCAACCTCTATGAGCCCCTCACCAACTGGAACAAGGTGAACGGCGGCTGGTTGCCCGAAGATGCTGGGAAAGGCAAAGTGAAAACCATTTCTGCTTTGGCCGGAGTGGCTCTGGTCGGCGCTTTAGGGGTGATTTTCTGGAACAAGCAGAAAAGGAAAACCTCTGCCGTCCGGAGTAATCCCATCACCCCGATGCCCAATACTTATCCTCGAACCCCCGGTCAGCTGGATTCTGTTTCTGGCAGCCATGGCGCAGATACTGAGGTGAATGCCCCGGTAGTTTTTGACCATCGGCGGGATGATTCTGAAACCTTGGGAACCGTCTTTGTAGACCCTGATAATACCACCGGCAGTCACGGCATTACCCCCGGAAGCTTGTAAATAGGGACATGCCAGAGGATGGAGATGAAGGGCTTTGGTTTGCACTTTCCTTCTTAATTCCTCCTAAAACTAAAATTCTAAAATCAAATCAGATAATAAATTCATCAGAAGAAAGAGAAGTGTTGTATGGACCACATGAAGAGAAAGTCTACCGGCTGTTGGTTTCTGTTTCTGCTTTGCGTGCTGTGTTTGGGTTGTAACAAAGCACCACAGCCGCAGGCGGCAGGAACACAGTTGGTAGGGCAGCAAGTGGCGCAGAAGAAAGATAAATCAGTTACGCTCAAGATACCTAATTATCCGCTGAGAGACGAACGCGACCTTGACATCCTGCTGCAGGAGATAGGCGATGCCCGGGTGGTGCTGCTGGGAGAGGCCTCTCACGGAACGTTTGAGTATTACCAGTGGCGGGCTGCCATCACCAAACGGCTCATGCAGGAGAAAGGCTTTGACTTTGTGGCCGTGGAAGGGGAGTGGGCCGATTCTTACCGGGTAAACCAGTTCATCAAAGGTCCGGCCAAAGACAGCGCGGCCGCCGTATCTTTGTTGGAGCAGTATGACCGCTGGCCTACCTGGATGTGGGGAAACCACGAGATCGCCTCTTTGGTGACCTGGCTCAACAAGTACAACCAGGGAAAACCCGCCCCTGAAAAAGTAGGCTTCTTTGGGTTGGATGTGTACTGCCTCTGGGAGTCCATGACCGAGCTCATGCCTTACGTGAAGAACAACCCAGACCTGGTGAAATCAGCGCGGGGCGTGCACCAGTGCTTTCAGCCTTTCTCCGCCGATGCCATGCAGTACGCCGAGGCTGTGGCCCGCGCCTCGGCCAATTGCCGGGGAGAAACCAGCCGCCTCTGGAAAGAAGTGCAGAACCTGGGCCAAGCCAATGGTACACCCCAGACAGAAGCCCATTTCGTGGCCGAGCAGAACGCCCTGGTGGCGCTTAACGGGGAGCGTTACTACCGGGCGGCGGTCAACAGCAACACTGAGTCCTGGAACATCCGGGACCACCACATGGCCCTTACCCTCAAGCGCCTCCTTGATTTCCACGGCCCTACCTCCAAAGCCATCGTGTGGGAACACAACACCCACGTAGGAGACGCCCGCTACACCGACATGGCCAGCAGCGGCGAGGTTAATGTAGGGCAGTTGGTGCGCAAAGAATACGGAGAGGAAAATGTGTTTATCGTGGGTTTCGGGTCTCATAGAGGCACCGTGATAGCGGCCGGCAGTTGGGGTGCGCCTATGAAGAAAATTGAGGTGCCAGCGGCAACCCAGGGCAGTTGGGAGCAGATCCTGCACCAGTTGAGCCCCACAGACAAAATCATCTTTTCAAAAGACCTGCGGGATAACAAGGTGCTGAACCGGCCGGTGGGGCACCGGGCCATTGGGGTGGTGTACAACCCCAAACTGGAGCACCTGGGCAATTACGTACCCTCCGTGATACCCAGGCGCTACGATGCCTTTATCTACATAGACAGTACCCGGGCGCTGCGGCCCATCCAGAACATCACCGTCAGAAACGAGCCACCAGATCTTTACCCCTCAGGCTCTTAATCGCGTATGACCTTTGGCCTTTTCCTTCAGCAGCAGGCGCCAAAGCGCGGCGCCTGCCCAAGGTTTGTGCCCCATGTAGAAATAATTAAGCGCATCTTTGCGCAGTTAAACTTTTAAGATGCAGTTAATTCAGAAGCAGCGGATTTTCCTCAGCCTGTTCTTTTTTCTTTCCGGATTCAATTTCTCCAGCTGGGCCTCCAGAATTCCCACCATTAAACAAGCCTTGAACCTGAACGAGGCCGAGTTGGGCACTATCCTGCTCACCATGCCCATTTCCTCCCTCATTGGAGTGCCGTTATCGGGATGGCTCGTGTCTAGGTTTGAGACCAGGATTCCGCTCTCGGTGGGCTTTCTGCTCAATTCCATCGCGCTTTCCTTTATAGGGCTGGCCTCTACACCGGTGGCCCTGGCTATGGTGTTGTTTATGTTCTCCCTGAGCATGCGCATCTTCAACATCTCGGTGAACACCCAGGCCATTACGCTGCAGAAGCAGTTTGACAAGAAGATCAACGGATCTTTCCACGGGCTCTGGAGCACCGGCGGAATCATTGGCGTGGGGTTCACCACCTTACTCATTTCCCTGGATGTTCCCATGGTTCCGCACCTCATCACGGTATCGGTGATCAGTGTGCTGGCCACCATCATCTCTTTCCGCTATTTGCTGCAGAACGACAGATCCACCTCCGGGAACAAACTGACCCTGAGCAAACCCGATCCTTACATCCTGTTCCTGGGCTTGCTGGTGTTCTTTGCCGCGGTTTGCGAGGGAGGCATGTTTGACTGGAGCGGCATTTACTTCCAGCAGGTGGTGAAGGAAGATGTGTTTACGGTGGGTTACCTCACCTTTATGGCCTTCATGGCGCTCTCCAGGTTTATGTCTGATCTCATCATTGACAGGATTGGCATGGCCACCACCTATATGCTAAGCGGGGTATTCATTTTCTCCGGCATTATGCTGGCCATCCTGTTCCCCACCTTCTGGCCGGCCATGATCGGGTTCTCGCTCGTGGGTTTCGGGACGGCCTCGGTGATACCCATGACCTACACGCTGGCCGGCGCCTCCAAAACCTACTCTCCGGGCATCGCCATCTCGCTTATTGCCACCTTCGGGATTGTGGGCATGCTCATCGGACCACCCCTGATCGGGTACCTGGCCCACGCCTTCAACCTCAAAATCTCCTTTATCGCCTTCGCCCTGGCCGGCTTCATGTTGATCCCCTTTTCCCGCATGTTCTTCAAAATGCAACGCTCCGAGAATGAAGTCTATGAAGTGGAGACCAGAGAGGTAGCTTGATTTAGGTCTGTTTTTCTCAAAAGGGGCTTGAAACTGAAGGAGTAATCCCTTGCACTTGTTACCGCAGATTAGGTTGTTGGTGATAACACCAACAACGGCATCCGTTTCTCACGCATATCGTCCCCCTTTGAAGGGGGTAGGGGGATGATTACACCTGCTGATCTCACGCATTTCAATATGTAGGGGCAATCCCTTGTGGTTGCCAATGGTGAGGAGCGCCATTGAAGTCTCTGCTCTGTAGATAAGCAAATCGGTTCTTCATGCGCCTTTGTCATCCCCCTACCCCCTTCAAAGGGGGACGATATGCGTGTTCTCTAAAGAAGGAAATTAGCGTTTTTCTGCCGTTGTGGGTGTTATAACTAAGGATCAGAATTCAAGAGGAATGATCAAGGGCAACCACAAGAGATTGCCCCTACATTTTTTAGCAGAGTAACCAGTATTTGACCTTGCACTTTGAGCCTGGTTTCCCAAAAACAATCTTAGAACCCGGCGGCGGCGTCATCTCCGCGGGGATCGGCGCCGCCTTCCAGTTGGCCATTGGGGAGCACCAGGATGCCGGCGGCTCTGCCGATGCCTCCGTATCTGGGAACAATCTTATGGCCTTTGATCCACAAACCCGCACCGGTGCCAAACCCTAAAGCGCCCCACTCAGATAAAACCCAATTAGGTTTCCATTGATGGTGGAACCGGCCGGCACTCACGGCTCCTTGCATGGTGAAACCGTACCGCGTCACGTTCTGAATGATCTGGTAAACAGTGGTAATGATAGTGGAGCCGCCCATCGCCCCGATGACCATGAACAGTTTACCGTCTTTTTCCAGGATGGTGGGCGTCATAGAACTGAGCATGCGCTTGCCGGGGGCAATGGCGTTGGCTTCTTCGCCCACCAAACCATAGCTGTTAGGATAGCCGGGCTTGATGCTGAAGTCGTCCATCTCGTTGTTGAGCAGGAAGCCCGCCCCGCCCACAAACACCTTGCACCCGAAACTGCTGTTGAGGGTGGTGGTCACAGAAACGGCATTTCCCTCGGGGTCTACGATGGAGTAATGCGTGGTATTGGGGCCTTCGGGAAGCGGCGGAACTCCCGCGGAGACGTCTTTGCTGGGGGTCGCTTTTTTGGGAGTATAGCCCCGCATCCTGCTTTTGATGTAGGTGGTGTCCAGCAATCCTTTTACCGGAACCTCGTAGAAATCGGCGTCGCCGAAGTGTTTGGCCCGGTCGGCGTAAACCCTTCGCTCGGCCTCAATCATGAGGTGCGCAGATCTTACTGTGTTCCAGCCCCATGCTTTCAGCTGATAATCCTGGGCAATGGTCAGGAGTTGGATAAGGGCGATGCCGCCGCTGGAGGGCGGGGGCATGGAGATGACGCGGTAATCGCCTACCTGCCCGGTTACTGGTTTGCGCCACACCGCGCGGTAGGCCGCCAGGTCTTCTTTGGTGATAATGCCGGTTCCCCGCTTCATCTCGGCCACAATTAGATCAGCCGTTTGGCCTTCGTAAAAACCTGCCCGTCCATGGTCTCTGATCCGTTCCAGGGTGCGGGCCAGGTCTTTCAGGCGCAGGGTATCGCCGGGGCGCCAGCGGTCTTTCAGGATGAAGTCGGGGCTTTGGGAGTTGTAGCGGATGAAGTCCTTGCGCTGCTCGTTCAGCTTTTTTGCCTCTTTTTTGGTGAGCGGAAACCCTTGGTCCGCGAGGAGGATGGCGGGTTGCACCAGTTGGGCCCAGGGCAGGCGGCCGTAGGTGGCATGCGCCTGCACCATGCCGTCCACGGTGCCGGGCACGCCGGCGGCGAGGTGCCCTTTGTAGCTTAGGTCTTCTATGACCTCGCCCTGGCCGTTCAGGTACATGTCGCGGTGGGCAGCAGTAGGGGCTTTCTCGCGGTAATCAAGGGTGTTCAACGTGCCATCGTGCTGCCGCAGGACCAGAAACCCGCCACCACCAATATTGCCGGCATCTGGGTAGACCACGGCCAGCGCAAACTGCACAGCCACGGCCGCATCCAACGCGTTTCCGCCGCGCCGGAGAATGTCGGCCCCCACGGCCGAGGCCAGTGGATGCGCCGTGACTACCATGGCTTTTTGGGTGACAAGTCCTGGTTTCTGGTGGGCTTTGTTCGCGCAGCCAACTGTGCCCAGGAAAAAGAGGATAAAAGCGATTCTTCTGAAAACCACGCCTTCGGTTTTAAGTGAAAAACAAACGAATCTTTGTCTTTACCCCAACCTGGCTCCGGAGGTTTACTTAACAGGTTCCATCCTATGGAAAGATGGACGGATTTGAATTTAGGTAGGATAATTAAATCTTAAAAAATTGCAAGTTATAGCCGCAATCCATATCTTCATTCTGGGTTTACCTTCTGGCGTTATGAAAATTAAAGCCAGCCGATAATTGAATAACCCGAGTTTTGATGACATAAGAGCTGTCATTAGAATTGGTGCTGGGATACTTCCTGTTCCATAAAAACAGGCTTAATACGATCCCAAGGCCCATGTTTGGCGAAGCAGCCGATCTGGGAAACCGTTTCCTTCCGTCTTCCTCGTTGAGGAATTTCCTGCCTCTGGTTCAGACGTTGCCTACGTCCTTCATTTACAGGTTCTCTCCGCACAAACTGCACTCCCTCCAGTAAATTTTTACTGCCTTATCAACTCAGGGCTTTTCGTGTCAATTCTTTTTAATCAATAGAATCATGGTAAATCATTTCAATTCATATCTATTTTGGACCAGGATGATGTGCTGGTGCAGTGCACTGACTTGTCTCATGCTGTTTTCTTCCTGTGAAGACGACGATGAGGAAAGTCTGGAAGGCACCTTTTACGGACCTGTGGTGGCCGTGGGCCAGGGGAACGCAAGAACCTGGGTGACGACAGATGAGGCAGGAACTCCTACTTCCCTGGGCGTTACCTTCTCTGAGCAGGCGATCAATAGCACTGGGCTGGGAAATGCCATGCGGATGTACACGCTGGCCTTGCCTGCGCAAGCCGAGGAGACGCTTTATGACCACGTGATGCTGGACTGGAACCCGCAGGGCCACGAACCTATTCCGCTCTACGGGGTTCCTCACTTTGACCTGCATTTTTATACCATTTCTGAGGCACAAGTAGCCGCTATCCAAGGACAAGTTGAGATGGACGAAATGCCGGCCGAGCAGTTCAGACCCACCAATTACATTCTTACGCCGGGAGTGGTACCTGGCATGGGCGCCCACTGGGTAGACATCACTGATATAAACAATTCACCGGGGAACTTCGCCAAGACCTTCATTTACGGATCGCATGACGGCAATTTCATCTTCCACGAGCCCATGTTCACGCTGGATTTCCTGAACACCTTACCTACCGTGGGCACCCAGACCATGAGCATACCGCAACCAGCCGCCTACCAGCAGCCTGGTTTGTACCCCCAGCGGTACAGCTATTCATATAACTCCACCACAAAGGAATACACCATTTCCTTACTAGACCTTACCGAGAAGGATTAGCAAGCTCTAATGGACAAGCGCAGGTTAGCGGTTCCAGGTGCCTCTTGCCAGGAAAGAGGCACCGCCATAAGGTATTTTAAGACTGTTTTATCAAAACCAGGCTCAAAAGGTGTTAAGGTTCCAGGGATATGCTTTGCTTTTGGTTTTTAGCTCATTTTTTGAAAATGACCTCTAAACAAAGGCCTGCCCCAAGCCATTGTTTTACCCCAGCAAAGCCAGCAGGTCCTGCTTGGAAAGGGATTTGACCATACCGCCATCGGTTTTGATCAGGTTCTTGGCCAGGTCTTTTTTGGAGGCCTGCAGCTGCATGATCTTCTCCTCCACGGTATCGGGGCAGATGAGGCGCACGGCCACCACATTCTTCTCCTGCCCGATGCGGTAGGTGCGGTCAATGGCTTGATTTTCTACGGCCGGGTTCCACCAAGGGTCTACCAGGTACACATAGTCGGCGCGGGTGAGATTGAGGCCGGTGCCGCCCGCCTTGAGGCTGATGAGGAACACCCGTACGTCTTCCTCTTCCTGAAACGCGGCCACGGCGCCTGCCCGGTCCTTAGTCTGGCCGGTTAGCGTAGAAAATTTGATGCCCCGCGCCCGCAGCTCTTTCTGAATAAGCTGCAGCATGGACACGAACTGCGAGAACACCAGGATTTTGTGGTGCGGCGCTTTGCTTTCTATCTGCTCCAGCAAGACCTCCAGTTTGGCCGAGGTCTCGCCGTAGGCGGCTTCCTCGGGGAGCAGGGCGGGGGAGTTGCAGATCTGGCGCAGTCTGGTGAGGCCGCGCAGCACGTGCATGGGGCTTTTCTGGATCTCTTCGTCGGCCTGGGCCGAGATGAATTCCCTGATCTCCAGTTCATGGGCGGCGTAGATTTTCCGCTGATCGGTGCCCATCTCGCAGTAGAGCACCATCTCGGTTTTCTCGGGCAGCTCTTTGGCTACCTGCTCCTTCGTTCTCCGGAGCAGGAACGGGCTTATTTTGCGCTGTAACTCCTGGGCTCGTTTGTAGCTTTTGAACTGGTCAATGGGTTTGGAGTAATGGTCCCGGAAGTAGCGCTTGTTGCCCAGCAGGCCGGGGCAGGCGAAGGAAAGCTGGCCGTACAGGTCATAGGTGTTGTTCTCCAGCGGCGTGCCCGTCATAACAATGCGGTTGCGCGCCTGCAAGAGCCGTACCGCCCGGTACCGCTGGCTCTCGGGGTTCTTGATGGCCTGCGACTCATCCAGGATAATGTAGTTGAACCGGTACTCTTTCAAGACCATGATGTCTGAGAGCAACGTGCCGTAGGAGGTGAGCACAACCTCGTAACCGTCCAGTTCTGCCGGGTTCTTGACGCGGTTGTTGCCGTACACGGTGGTGATTTTGAGGGAGGGCACAAACCGGGCCGCTTCCTGCTGCCAGTTGAACAGGAGCGAAGTGGGCACCACCACCAGGTTGGTGTTGCGTTCTACCTTGGCGCGTTGCGAGAGAAGGAAAGCCAGCACTTGCACGGTTTTCCCCAGACCCATGTCATCTGCCAGGCAGCCCCCGAAGTTGAACTGATCCAGGAAACTGAGCCAGTTGAGCCCCTGCCGCTGATAGCCGCGCAAGGTCGTCTGCAGTTCCCGGGGTACCTCCACCTCCGGGATGGCCTCAAAGTCAGCCAATTTCTGGCGGTAAAGCGAAAGCTCCTCGCGCACTTCCTGGCTCAAAACCTCGGTCTCGTAGAGTTCCTCAATGCTGCTGAAGTTCATCTTGGGCGTACGCAGGCGCTCGCCCACCACCTCGGCGGCATCAAAGAAAGTCTTTAGTTTGTCTATCCATTCCTGCGGCAGGATGCCCTGGGTACCATCGTCCAGCGTCACGAAGCGGGTCTTGTTGCGCAACGTTTTGTGCAGGTGTTTGAGCGAGGCTTTCTGCTTACCGAACTGCACGTTCAAGGAGGTGTCAAACCAGTTGATGCCGCTGGTGACCAGAATGTTGATTTTGACTTTATGTGGATTGAGGTTGCTGTGCTTGAGTTCCTTGAAGCCCAGAATGCTGATGTCCAATTTGCGCCAGGCCTCAAACGCGTCCAGAAACCAATCGTCCTGCAGAAAGCGGTCTTTGTGCAGGTAGAAGCAGTCCAGGTGTAGTTGTTCCTTGAAGTGCGGGTGCTGCTTGAGCATGACGGCGGTGAACTGCAGCTCGGCCTCGCGGTCGCGGGCCACGGTAAAGGAAGTGCCCTGGGCATCGGTGGCGTGGATCTGCTTTTGGGAGAGCACCGGAATCTCTACCTGTCCGTAGCGCATGACCGGCGTGAGCAGCACGTAGTCCTCAGATTCAGAGAGATAAATGAGTTGTTCCCGATCCTGGTCAAAACCCTGTTCCTCCAGCTGTTTGGCCGTGGCCGGTTTCAGGTACGAATAGGAAATCCTGATTTTGGTTTCCAGGTTAGCCAAGATGCTTTCGCGGAACTCCTCGAACTTGGAGCCGTGCACCAGCACATGGAAGCCCCGCTTCTGGAAGAAA
This sequence comes from Rufibacter roseolus, assembly GCF_017916365.1. GTDB lineage: Bacteria > Bacteroidota > Bacteroidia > Cytophagales > Hymenobacteraceae > Nibribacter > Nibribacter roseolus. The sequence goes on along the minus strand of NZ_JAFMSU010000002.1, from coordinate 1,503,461 downwards.
TCCAGCACCCGGCGCAGGTCGGGATTGTGGAGCAGGTACAGGTTGTGCTGGATCTGCAGAAAGTGACCGTATTTGAGTTGCAGGTGCTTTAGCGGGTACGGCTGATCCTCAATGTACAGTTGCGCCACGATGGCGTAGAAATTATCTTTCACCTGCACGTCCAGCACCAGTTCCAAAGGCGTTTTCTTCAGCTGCACCGGCACCACCGAGCTGGCGGTGATGTTGCTTGATACTTCGGGGTTGTGCTGGTACACCGCCAGGTTCATTGGGTTTTGCACCAGCGCCTTCAGGGCTTCTAAGTCGGCCTCAGTGGGCTCAGAGTTGTAGTTGTTCTGGAAACGGGAGAGGGCAGTGTAGAACCGTAGTTCCTCGGGTTGGTTCGTTTTCCAGACATAATCCAGCGGACTCAGGCCTTTGAGCGGATTTTTGATCTTCCCGGTCTGGGTGGTGGCCGCCTCCAGCAGTTCCACGCTAAGGTGCTTATAATACCTGTGCTCGCCCAGCACCACAATGAGCTGCGTTTTTTCCTTCTGTTTCGTTTTGGCCGGCAGAAAAGGCAGGCTTGTTTTGGGCAGCAGCTTCTCTTTCAAAGCCACCTGCGTCTCCAGGGTCACGGGCAAAAGCTCCGGCAAACGGGGTTTGATCTTGAGAGATTTGTGGGCGTACTCCAGCGCAAAATACTGGTCCAGGTTATCTTCCCCGGCTAAGCCATATTCCGCGGCCACGGGTTTTATCTTATCGCGGCGCAGGGATTCGTCAAAGAAGACGCGCAGTTCCTGGCGGTTCAGAAGGGTCTGAAGCACCTGTGCCTGGTGGGCGCACAAGGCCTCTTTAGGTGTGGCGCAGTCGCAGGAAAGCAGGAGTCCGTTAGGGTACTGAATGACGGAAACGGCCGGGAAGCGGCCGAAGGGTGAGGTGCCGGAGAAAGACGCCGCGTTGATCTCTATCTGCAGGGGTTGCAGCTCAAACCCCAAGGTGCCGCCGGCCATGGCCTGGGCCGAGGAATGCCGCGCAATGGTGGCATAAGTGAGGGTATTGCCCCAGATATTCTGTAAAAAGTAATTAGAAGGATGCACGGTCTCCGCCGCCGGTGCCTGCTCATTTTCCGCCATGTCGCCCTGGGTTTCCAAGGCTTGAAGTTACGCAGAAAATTTTCCTTTTCGCCCGGGGAACTTGTCATGGGTCAATCACCTCAGGCTGTGATTTCAGCCTTTGGTTTCGTAGATCCTTTCAATGCGGCGGTCGGGGAGGAGCCACATGAAAGCCACCAACACGTAGATGAGGCCAGAGAGCCAAGGATTCACAAACGTGAGCACAATGCCAGTGAGATAAAGGAAAGGCGAGACCTTGCCTTTGATGTCCTTGCCGATGGCGTGCGCCAGGGCAGATTCTTTGCCGCTGTGGTTGATGATGAGGTGCTGCAGAATCCAGTAGGCAATAGAGCACATGAGCAGCATGATGCCGTAGAGCGCCACCGGAACCGGGGCAAAATTGTTCTCACCCATCCAACCGGTAGTGAAAGGCACCAGGGAAAGCCAGAAGAGCAGGTGCAGGTTGGCCCACAGAATGTTGCCGTTTATTTTCCCGGCGCTGTGCAGCAGATGGTGGTGGTTGTTCCAGTAAATGCCCAGGTAAATGAAGCTGAGAATGTAGCTGAGAATAACCGGAAAAAGCGGCTTGAGGGCGGTGAAATCCTGGCCGTGCGGCACCTTGATCTCCAGTACCATAATGGTGATGATGATGGCCAGCACGCCATCGCTGAATGCCTCCAAACGTCCTTTGTTCATACAGATGCCTTATAAGCCGGTGGGATGTTCTCTTTTGAGATGGCTCTAAAATAAGAAGCGACCTGCCTTAAACCAAATAAGGCCTTGTTTCTGGAAAACAGGCCTAAAACCCACGCGGGGTATTTTTTAGAATGGTATCAATGGAAATGCTTTCTCCTTAGGCTATCGCCTCACGGAAGTTTCAAACTTACGGCATTTTAGGTCCAAGTTGAAAACTTGAACCAGAGACCCTGGAAAAAGAACTCAAAGGAAAAGAACTCAACCCTTGAAGAAAGAACTCAAAGCAGGAGATTACCCTCCCGGCTTGGGTATGGGTGGGTTTACAACAACTGCTGTAAACTTGCTGAGTTGATGCAATAACGCAGGCCGCTCGGCTCGGGGCCATCGGGGAAGACGTGGCCTAGGTGCCCATCGCAGACATTGCATTGCACCTCTATTCTGTGCATGTTGTGGCTGTCATCAAAGAGGTATTTAATGGCGCCTTTGGCGATGGGTTGCGTGAAACTGGGCCACCCCGAGATGGCATGGTACTTCTCAGATGCATTGAACAGCAAAGTACCGCACCCGGCGCAGGCGTACACCCCGGGCTCATAAGAGCGACAATAGGCGTTCCGGTACGGCGACTCGGTGCCTTTCTGCCGAAGGATCTGGTACTGGGCGGGCGTGAGTCGCTGTTGCCATTCTTCCTCCGTTAGCTCCACCCGATGCGCAGGCTCAGGGTTGCTGTACTTGGCATACTTGATAACGTCAATCCACCGGATCATGATAGAAACTGATGAAGCTATTGCCCTGAAAAACGAACGAACCACAGGAGAAGTTTATGCCTTTGATTTAGAGAGGGACCGAACCCAAGTGGAAACTCTTGTAAACGGCATTTCTGTTTTCAGGCTGATTTTGTGAAAACAAGGCCTAAACACCCTTTGAATCAGTTGTATAATTGGTTGTAGGAATTCATTACCAAATGGTAAATGCCTGATTTTTAGATTCTATAGTATTGATTTGTAATTTTATAAGATAGGTTCTCGCTTGAAAAGGCAGAGAAGTAAATCGTAAGTCAACTCAGATGACCTGTCTATAAATAAGTTTATCCTGTGGGTATAAAGTAAAAAGCCAATTCTGTTTTAGGGCTGGTTTGCTAAAATAAGCCTTAAAACTTCGGTTAGGGCATAGGTAGCCTAAAGGAAAGCAGGATTGTCTTGAGGAAGTACTACTTTTATGATGTTTTCTCGTATGACGCATTTATACACAGGTTTTGGGCATTACACTTTGTGACATCAAAGGATGAATTTGCCTTTTTCCTGCCTGATGCTGAGCCTTTTATATGAGATACAGACTTACTTTCCTCTTTTTCTTTAGCTTTATAATCGGGCTGCAGGCCCAGGTGATCACGGCCCCTGATTCCATCAAACCGGGTAGGGGCAGCCGTGAGACACAGTTGCAGCGTATCAAAGAACGCAAGAAACGGCTGTTTACTGATCCGGTCAGCGGGACCGAGCCCAAGAACGCTTTCCTGCTGGACACCACGTTGTTCAACAAGTACGGCGACCTGCTCAACGATGACCCTGAGTACAACAAACGGCAACCCATCTGGAAACCCACGGCCCAGGTCATCGGGTTGAATGCAGGGTTTATGGCCTTCAACCGCTACGTGGCCAAAGCAGATTACGGCTATGTGACTACCGAGACCTGGAAAACCAACCTGAGGTCCAAACCCGAGTGGGACACCGATGAATTCGGGATCAACTTCATCGGGCACCCGTACCAAGGCACCTTGTATTTCAACGCCGCTCGCTCGCAGGGTTACAACTACTGGCAATCTTTGCCGTTTGCCGTGGGCGGAAGTCTTACCTGGGAGTACCTGGGCGAGAACACCCTGCCGTCTTACAATGACATGATCTACACGCCGCTCAACGGGGCTGCCCTGGGCGAGATCCTGTACCGCCTCAGCTCCAACATCCTGGATGACCGTACCCGCGGTCGCGAGCGAGCGGTGCGCGAGATTGCCGCGGGCCTGGTGAACCCGGTGCGCGGACTGAACCGATTGCTGCAAGGCAAAACCTTCCAGGTCACGAACAAAGAAGTGTATGAGAAAGAGCCCATCAACATCACGCTGTTTGCCGGGGTGCACCGCCAGAACGAGAAACAGGATGATGTCTTCGGCCCCGCTGATACCAAGGGAATGCTCAACGTGCAACTGGACTACGGCAACCCTTTTGAACGGCAGAAACGCAAACCCTTTGACCTGTTCCGGTTACGGGCCGAGTTCAGCAAGGGCGGCGAGGACACCACCGCCGGCACCATCAACAACATCACTGGTTACGGCATCCTGCTGGGGCGCAATTCCAAACTGGGCAAACTGGACCTGCTCACCGGCCTTTTCCAGTACTATGATTACTGGAATACGCGTAACTTCGACTTAGGGGCGCTGGGTTTTGGCGGAGGGGTGTTCACGCGTTTGCCGCTCACAAACCAACTGAACCTCTATACCAACGCGCACCTGGGCGTGATTCCGCTGGCCGGCAACAGCACCCGTTTCGCGCCGGATGAAAACGGCCTCCGCAACTACGTGTACACCACTGGTCTGCACGGGAAAATAGAAAGCACCCTTAGTCTGGGGCGCTACGCTTCCGCCGCGTTTGTGTACTACCATTACTGGCTCAAGACCTTTGAAGGCCTGGAAGGCAGCAACTCCATCGGGATCATCCGGCCGCGGGTAACGGTGCAGTTGTACAAGAACCTGAGCCTGGGTTACGAGCACTTCGGGTATACCACCAACCGCCGGCTGGAAGAATACCCCACCCAGCGCGCCGTCATCACCGATCAGAAAATCTTCCTGCAACTCTTCCTCCAGGACCCGCAGCGTAAAGGCCGGTACAACTAAGGCTGATGTCTGGTTATCGTTCGCTCAGGTTTGTTTAGCCAGTTAGTGTTTAAGGCCTGTTTTGCCAAAATCGGGCTTAAAACCAAACAGGGCTTCATGCTAAAACTAACCTAGGCTCCTGCTTTTGGCTCTATTGAAATCAGGAGGAAAGTAACGTCCTAATGGGAATTCTATAAGTTCTGCCCCTGATGCCGTACCTTTAGCGTTTAAGAAAAGGGTTGGCCATCTGGCGCAACCCTGGAAGAGAACGGCAGAAACATGAAAGCAATAGGCAACATCCTTAACATCAGCACGCAGCGCGACAGTCGGCACAAAGGAATTGAGGTGCACCTTGATTCCATTGAATACCTCACCAGCAAGAAAGACGGACGCTACTACCAGGATTTTGAGTATCTGGACGAGCTGGAAACCCCACTGGTGATCACCGGCGACTGCCTGGCGCGGGTGAGCGGCAAACCCTCGGCAGACGGGGTGTACGAGTTCAAGGTGTATGACAAGGTAGGGGAGGAGTACGTCCTGAACCCCGACAAAAAGCTGTACTTAACCGTAGTCTATGACTTTGATGAGGACCTGAACATCCTCTCTGAGGCGTATTACTCAGTGACCATGCCCAATGAGGAGTTTACCCAGTTCAAAATGGAGAAGGAGAAAGAGAAGTCCCTCAAGAACTGGAAAGGCCGGAAAAAACGTTAATTCTGGCTTGTTGAGCGTAATTGAATTTGGTTGTGAGATTGTTTTTAGGGAAATAGCTTTTTATAAAACATGATGTTAAGTAGAACCCTTCCCAAAAATGCAGGAAAAGTCAGTGCTATTATTGCGGTTTTAGTGACGAGTGGGTTCTTATATCTTTTCATATCAGTTGAAAATGGTTTTTGGGTAACAACAAGAACAATGAAGTTGAATTTGGATGACCGAGCGCAAGAAATTTTTATTGTAATAGACAAAGAAGCTATTCATCCAAATGCAATGAAATTATGAATGGTTGGCACAGTGAAAGGACTTGGTTTACTCAAGTTTGGTTGGAATAATTCTTCATTTTATCGTTCAGACACAGTTAGCGGAAACTTTAATATTAATTATGAGCGACTAGATTGGTACAGTGACACATGCTTTTTCAAGTTGGAGCCTTTGGCAACTACAAGGGGTGAGTTGATGATAGATTGTAAAATCTTTTCGAGCAGAAAATAACAATTCATATCTAAACTTTATTGTATCCGCGCCACAGCAAAGCCCTATCACAATGGAGTAATATCCCTATAGGTTAAACTTTTGTACATAGACAGAGTACATAAACAAAATGCTTCCTTTGATAGTTAGGTTGGTGAAAACCCCATCAGGAACCGGAAAATGGCAACCTTGCAACTAGAGAATCTGTATCAGGATGACGTTGTCCAGATAGACCTAGACAAAGGTAACGCCATGCTGCAGTTTACTTTCCTGCAGCAGCCCACTCTTGATCAGTTCAGAAACCGGTACCAACTGGCCTTTGACCGGGCGGGCCTGAAGGGCGTCAAGCTCTGGCTCACCGATGCCCAGAAAATCAAAGTCATGCAACCCGAGAACCAGACCTGGCTCAAGCAGAACATGGCGCCGCTGTTTGCCTCAAACCAACTCCAGAAATTCGCGATTGTCATGGCGCCTGAGTGCTTTGTCATGACCAATCCGCATAAAGTATATGAAAAACCCGCCGAAGGAAAAGATGCTCCGGTGACGGGGAAAATAAAGGTGCATTTCGCCAAGGATGCCGCCTTAGACTGGCTCCTGAATGATTAAAGCCCTGCCCCTTCTTACAAAAAGCACCGCTTTGTTCAGGCGGCCCACAAAAACCATCCATCATGCGGGTGTATCTTGCCAGGAAAGCAGCAACGGCGGCTATCCGGGCACCGGTGCACCTGAAGGAAATTACAATCTATGAATTACAAGCAACCAGAGCTTAGAACCGTCAATGTGGTGCGGTACGTGACCCCGCTACGCGAAGGTGGTTCTCTGCCCGCCATTGTGGAGGCAGACGATGAGTTTCTCTATGTGCTCAAATTCCGAGGAGCCGGACAGGGTGTAAAAGCCCTCATTGCCGAGCTAATAGCCGGCGAGATGGCCCGCATCCTGGGTTTCAGGGTACCCGAGCTGGTGTTCGCGCACCTGGACGAGAGTTTCGGGCGCACTGAGCCTGATGAGGAGATCCAGGATTTGCTGCGGTTCAGCGAAGGCCTCAACCTGGGCCTTCATTACCTGTCAAGGGCCATCACCTTTGATGCGCTGGTGACCACCGTTGACGCCCGGCTGGCCTCTGAAGTAGTCTGGTTTGATTGCCTCATCACCAACGTGGATCGCACCCCCCGCAACACCAACATGCTCATGTGGCACAAGGAACTGTGGCTTATTGACCACGGCGCGGCCTTTTACTTCCACCACTCGTGGCAGAACTGGCTGGAGCAGGCCAAACGGCCGTTCGCCCAGGCCAAAGACCACGTGCTGCTGCCCCAGGCCACCGAGCTGGAGGCGGTGGACGCTGAGTTCAAGGCGATTCTTACCCCCGAGGTAATCCAATCCATTGTATCTTTGATCCCCGAGGACTGGCTCACCGGAGATTCCCCGTTTGCCACCCCAGAAGAGCACCGCCAGGCCTACGCCCAGTTCCTGGAGACTCGCCTGGCCCATACCGAAACCTTTGTGAAAGAAGCGCAACATGCAAGAAAAGCACTTATTTGAGTACGCCGTTTTAAGGGTAGTTCCCTGCGTGGAGCGCGAGGAGTTTCTCAACGTGGGTGTGGTGCTCTACTGTTCTTCGCAAGGATTTCTCCAAACCCTGTTCCACCTGGACCATCAGCGCCTGCAGGCCTTCACCACACCCGTGGACCTGGACGAGCTGCACGCCCGCCTGGATGCTTTCGCCCGCATCTGCGCCGGTGGCAAAGCGGGCGGCACTATCGGCCGGTTGCCCATTGCTTCCCGGTTCAGGTGGCTTACAGCTACCCGCAGCACCATTGTGCAGACTTCGCCCGTACACCCCGGCCTTTGCACTGATCCCAAGGAGACCCTGGACCGCCTGTTCCATCAACTGGTGCTGTAAGTTGAGCGCCTGGTAAAAAAATGATATTAATAGCCTGGCTCCGGTTAGCGCCTGTTTTACCAAAACGGGGCTCGCCAGATATGGAGAATTCCTCCGGCGGGCAGCTTGAAAAGCATGGGAATTGAATTCATTGTGCCTGAGTGATGTTTCCATTCTGACGCCTTTGGTGGCGGAAAGCTCAGCATGTAAGAGCAGACACCCGGACCGCATAAAGAGAGGTACAACCCAGATGAAGATGACAGAAGAAGAATTTGATAATAGATTGGTGGAGACCCTGGATGCTTTCCTGGAAACCATGGCCGAGAGTCCTGAGGTAGACCTGGACAGATTCTATACTTTGACCTGCCTGCTGGAGAACCTGCGGTTTTTCAGCCCGGTTCTGTACAGCGCCATCAAGAACAAAGAGTAAGGGAACCAGCAATCGCGCTACGAGCGCATGTAGCGTTTAACGCCTATTTTTATGGAATTAAGCCCAGAAAAAGCCATCAGAAGATGGCTTTTTTGGTTTCTGTCCCACAAACCTGAGACTTCATCACATTTAATTTTGCCTCTGCTCAAAGCTTTTTACTCTTGCTCATCATTAGTACAGGTTGTTACATCTAACCCTAAAGATTATGAGCAATTCCCTTCAGAAAGCCAGCCAAACCACCCGGTGCCTGCCCTCAGGTTCCTTTCTCCGGAGCAGTTTACTTCTTCTTGCCTTCGGGGTAGCCTCGCTGCCTGCCTGCACCCAGAAGGCCCAATTGGCACACCCCCAAGTTTACGCTTCGCAAAGCCTGGTTACCCAACCTTCCTTCCCCCACATAGAACGGATAGAGTTCGCCGCCAACCTGGCCGCCGATGATCACCTGCGGGCGGGCCTCACGCCGGGCATGAGCCTGGCCGTGGCCAAAGACGGCAAGGTGGTGTTTGAGCGCGGCTACGGCGAGGCCGATGTAGAGAACGGTGTATTGGCCGGTCCGGAAACGGTGTACAAGATTGGCTCGCTCACCAGACAGTTTACCGCGGCTATGGTCATGCGGTTAGTGGAGGAGGGCCGGGTTTCCCTGGATGACCCCGTAACCCAGTTTCTGCCTGATTACCTAACGCAGGGAAACCAGGTCACCATCCGCCACCTGCTCAATCACACCTCCGGCATAAAGTCGTTACCATTGTTGGCCCAGGAAAACCGGCGGCGGTGCGGGCAGGATCTTTCTTACAGAGAGATGGTCCAACTCCTCGGGGAACAGCCTTTTGACTTCAGGCCCGGCGAGCGGTTCGCAGAAAACAACATGGCTTATTACCTATTGGGTGAGATCATCTCTAGGGTAACCGGCATGGCTTATGAGGATTATGTCAACAATGAGCTCCTGCAGCCCTTGCAGCTGAACCACACCGCTTTCTGCGAGGAAAAACGGCTGATCCTTAACCGGGCTCGGGGTTACGAGTACCAGGAGGGCAAACTCAGGAACGCCGGTTATGTCAACATGCAGGTGGCCGGCGGGGCAGGGGCGCTCTGCTCTAACTTAGGTGATCTGCTCCGCTGGACCTATTTGTTGCACAGTGGTCGGGTAGTATCACCCGCTTCATTGCGGCAGATGATGTCGCCTACCCAGTTGGCCAACGGCGATACCGTGGGATATGGCTTCGGGTTGGAGCTGGATGAATTGGGTGGGCATCCGCAGGTTTTTCATACGGGCAGTGCCAACGGGTTTGTCTCGGCGCTGGCTTATTACCCAAAAGACGGCCTCACGGTTGCCGTGTTGATGAATTCCACCACCGGAAAGCCTTTAGAGGTTTTGAAATCTTTGGCCCGTGCCGCCCTAGGCCTGGAGGTGCACGATCTGCCTCTCCGGGCCAAAGAGATCGGCAAGTACCAAGGCACCTATACTTACCGGGCCGGCCAGAAAACGCGCGAGTTGCGGGTGTTCTGTGAGAAGGGCCAGCTCAAAGCTCAGTCCCTGGGCGGAAAACCCTTCCGACTGTTGTACCAGGGAAACCACGTGTTCGTCCCGGAGGTAGACGAGGACCTGCGCATTGCCTTCTCCATGGAAAACGGCCGGGCCCGGGGCTTGCACCTGCATGCGGGGCGCTGGGAGGTAACATCGGCTAGACGAAAGTCTTAGCCCAAAAGCCTTCTTCATAGAGAAATGTCGCTGGTGTTTTAGAGCTGTTTTGTGGAAAGCGCATCCAAAATGCCAGCCGCCTTTCTGGTCAGCCTTCCTGCTTTACAATCTTTTTCCCGGTTTTTCTTTTGCCCAGCGGTACGCCTGGTGGCTTTCATCACATTTTCGGCGGCACTCGTCACTTTTTTTATTTTTCAAGCGGGCATTGCCCTATCATTGTTTTAAAATCCTGAGCCATGAATGACCTCGTCAATAATCCATCGTACCTCAAAAGAGTAGAGTTTTGGGGCGCCACTACCATCTTCGTCTTTGCGGTTTTCTTCCTGACCACCATCTCCCACGGGCCAGACCAACATCGGTTTGAGGAGGCCGGGATTCCGTTTTACTATTACCAGGACTTTTTTTTTCCGCGGCTCATCCGCTACACGCTTCTTTACCTGGGCTTCCTGCTGCTCAACTTCAAAGTCATCCCCAAACTCCTGGAGAAAGAAGGCTTAGTAAAGAACATCCTGGTGGTGCTGGGGCTGTTTCTGTTGGTGGGACTGGTGTTTGGCATCACCGATACCTATTCTAAAAATTACATCCTTAACCGGTACACCTCGGAGGACGAGGCCTACCAGGCCATTTTCCAGGGGAGCTATTTCTATGCTTTTAGGTTGCTGTTGCTCATCGGGTTTTACGCCTTCATTAAATATGTAGGGTTGTACCTGCTGTCCAGTTCAGAGGTTATCCAGTCTAAATACCGCCTCATCACCCGCGACGGCCTGGCCGCTTTTGTGATTTGGATGATCAGTATGTTCCTCTTGATGGTAGTGGATGCTGAAGGAGAGTTGATTTTGGGCTGGGGCATTGTGGGGCCCAGTAGTATCCTGCTTTACTGCTACTCGTTTTATGCCCTTATCCCTAAATCTCTGTCTAAAAAGAAACCCTTCAGAGCATATTTGGGAAAAGCAGTTCTGGTACTGATTGCCTCAATTATTCCCATCGGGTTTCTGGCGCTGCTTCTGGTACAGGGTACTGTACAGGATAATGAGTTTGCCTTCATGATAGCGATTTTCAATGTTTTCTTTCAGTTACTCATCACAGTGCCTGTTTCCTGGGTACTGTTCAAGCGCCAGATGCAGGGCCATGCAGAGATCCACGTGCTCAAGCAGGAACTGGGGCAGTCTACCGCCAACTTTGACTTCCTGCGCTCTCAGATCAACCCGCATTTTCTGTTCAACGCGTTGAATACGATCTACGGCACCGCCATCCAGGAAAACGCCGAGCGCACGAGCGAGGGTGTGGAGAGGCTGGGCAACATGATGCGGTTCATGCTGCAGGAGAACCTGCAGGAGCGGATCTCGCTGGTGCGTGAAGTGGAGTACCTGGAGAACTACATCAGCTTCCAGCGCCTCCGCACCGATGAAAGCCCCAGCGTACGCATCACTGCCCAGATTGAACAACCCATTTGCCCCATCCAGATATCGCCCATGCTGCTCATTCCGTTTGTGGAAAACGCCTTTAAGCACGGTATTAGCTTTAGAGAGCCCTCGCACATCAACATCACGCTGGAGGTGAAGGACAAGACGCTCTACTTTGACGTGCACAACAGCAAGCACGACAAACAAGGCACCGATCCGGAGAAAGACAAAAGCGGCATCGGGTTGGTGAACGTTCGCCAACGCCTGCAACTGCTGTACCCGGGCCGGCACGAACTCATCATCCGGGAAACAGGCAAAGAATTTTTTGTGCATCTTACCCTGCAGGTAGCCTAGTCCGTTAAAACCTATATGTCCACTTCTACTATGAAAGCCATTGCCATTGACGATGAACCCATAGCGCTGGAGATTGTGCGCTCGCACGCCTCTAAGGTTCCCTTCCTGGACCTGAAAGCTGAGTTCACCGATGCCTTCAAAGCCCTGGAGTACTTGCAGAAGGAAAGCATTGACTTACTGTTCCTGGACATCAAGATGCCCGATATCTCGGGCATCGATTTTTTCAATTCTCTCAGCAAAAAGCCGCTCCTTATCTTCACCACTGCCTACTCAGAGCACGCCGTGACCTCTTTTGAGATGGATGCCGTGGATTACCTGCTCAAGCCGTTCTCCTTGTCAAGGTTCATCAAGGGCTGCAACAAGGCGTTTGAACTCTACAATTTCAGAAACGCCTCAGAAACCACGGACCACCTCTACATTAAAACCGGCTACGAGCAGATCAAGGTTTTCTACGAAGACATCCTCTACCTGGAGGCCACTGGCAACTACGTGACCTTCGCGACCAAAGACAAAAACATCCTCTCGCGCAGCACCTTCATTGAAGCCATCAACCTGTTGCCCCCGGATAAATTCGTGCGGGTGCACCGTTCTTTCGTAGTGGCAGTGAACAAGATTGACAAAGTGGAAAGGCACCAGGTCACCATCAACCACAAAACCATCCCCCTCAGCGAAGCCTTCCGCCAAAGCCTCACCGCATACCTGAGCCGGTAAAAGTAGATTGGTTTTAAGCCGCTTTTCCAGAAAACTGCTCCTAAACAGATTGAAAGGTTGATGGTGTTTTGTGCACGCATTCCGTCCCCCTTTGAAGGGGGTAGGGGGATGACCACTCGTGCTGATCATGGCATTCCCAATGTAGGGGCAATCCCTTGTGGTTGCCCTTGCGCTTGCCTCCGCAGTCTTGGTTTTGTGATAACACCAACAACGGCAATAAGCGCAGATTCTCTATTGCAAAAGCAAACGGTTCTTGAACATACCTTGTCATCCCCCTACCCCCTTCAAAGGGGGACGATATGCGTGGGGAATGCGTAGTAAAAACGAAAAGCCGGTAAGACAATTCCTACCGGCTTTCGCTTTCCAAAATATATTCTCCGCCTTAGGTCCAATACAAAATGGGAGCCTCAGGGAAGCGTCTTTTGAGTTCGCTGTAGAAGAAGCTGCGCAGCATGTTCATGGTGGCGGAGTTGTAGACGTACTTCTTGCCGCCAAACTTGTTGTACTTAAGGGATCGGTTGCTCTCGTCAAAGTCAATGATGGTGTTGGGGTACCATTCCTGCAGGAGCGCTTTGGAACCCGGCGTGAACCGATGGCTGATGAGCTCAAAGGTGAACTCACAGGGAAAATCCAGGGTCTGCTCCAGCCGGTCAAGTAAATAGGTGTACTGCTCTTCCCAATCCGGCACGGGCATGATGGGGGCGATGACCAGGCCTACTTTGTAGCCTCCGCCGCCTTGTGCTTGCGGGAGCGCCAGTTTCCGGATGGCGGCCAGCCGGGCCTCCATGGAAGCAGTACCACCTTCCATCCGCCGCGAGATGAAGTCGGTGTTGAGGCTGATGCGGGGTTGGGTGTGGCCGTTGTGCGGAAGGTTGAGCAGGCCGTCTACCTGGTCAAACTTGGAGACCCAGCGCAGGTGCATGTTCTCCTGGTCCCCGAAAAAACGGATAGTCTCGGCCAGGCTGCCCGTGAGGTGCTCAATGCCCAGCGGATCTGTGTAGCAGCTCGCCTCAAAAGTGGTAATCCCGTTGGGTTTACGGTAGTTCACCAGGTTATTGAGAATGGTAGGCAGGTTGGCGAAGGTTCTGATCACGGGCGGACCCTGCAAACTACCGGCCAGGTAGCAGTACTGGCAATGGGCGGGACAGCCCTCGGCCAGGTGGAACTGGTAATCGGCGGAGGGCGGTATGGGCTGCAGTTTCAAGGCACTGGGTGGGGCGGTAACAATGGCCAGGGTGCTTTTGGCCTTGCGGTAAGTTTCGCGCTCGTCCTCGCCGCGCAAGCCTGTGAGCCGGTTGCTTTTCAGTTCCTGCACCGGCAAGCCCAAGGCCTGCACCCGCTCGTAGATCTGCCTGCCCCAGGGTTCGTCCAAGGCAGCCGGGGTGATAAGCACTTGTTTGGGCATCCATATTTTAGAGCGGATCTCCGCTTTGGGGATTACAATCTCCTGAACTGCTTCCATGTACGTGTTTTATAGCTGAGATAATGGGTGATTCTAAGGCAGCACATCAGCATGAAAAGGCTTTTCTGCTGCTATAGAACTAACATAAACTCACCTCCTTTGATTCATATTTTTAGCCTGTAAAAAATTTGTAAATAGTTATTTATCAATAGGTTGTAAATATATTTTCCTGAACCGGAACACTGTTGCAGCTGTTGTAAAAGGGTATGCAGAAATTCAATCCGTCCACTATTCTTTATACCCCCGATGCCCTGAATGAGCGCGGGCAGAAGGCTTTGCTCACCTATCCAGACGCGGTGCCGCAGGCCATTGCGCAGCATAACCGGTTGCCGGCTTTGGAGGGGAACCACTACCAGGTGAAATCAGATGTGTTGGTGCTGGGCCGCCTGAAAACGTTGGTGTGTAGGGAGAGCGGTCGCAGCTCAGATTTCATCGCGCCTAGCCTGGCCAATGGGTGTCTGGGGGCTTGTGCCTATTGCTACGTTGACCGCAACAAGACCGTCAACCCCATCACATTGTTCACCAATACCGAGGAGATTCTGGCCGCCGTAAACAAGCACGTGCAGAAGCAGCCCTGGCCTAAGGTCCCTAACCAGACGCACGCTCAGTTCTATACATATGACATCGGGTGTAACTCAGACGTGTCGGTGGATGCTTCTATCTCTGATGGTGTGGAGACGGCCATCCGGTTCTTCCGGGACCATCCCAAAGCGTTTGCCACCTTCGCAACCAAGTTTGTGAACCCGCAGATGCTGGACTATGATCCGCAGGGCAAGACCCGGATCAGGTTCAGTCTGCTGCCCCAGAAAGTAAGCAAGCTGGTAGACGTGCGCACCGATAGTCTGGCCAAGCGCCTGTCCGCCATCAACGACTTCTACCAGGCCGGTTATGACGTGCACGTAAATTTCTCGCCGGTGATTGTGTATGAAGGCTGGCTGGACGATTACCGCGAACTGTTTGAGCAATTGAATGAGGTGGTGCCTCCCAAGCTGAAGGAGACCATGAGTTGCGAAGTCATTTTCCTTACCCACAACCAGTGGCAGCACGAGATCAACCTGTCTATCAACCCTAAAGCCGAGGACATGATCTGGGCCCCTGCCATTCAGGAGACTAAGCAAAGTCAGTTTGGCGGCATCAACGTGCGCTACCAATACCAGCTCAAAGCCCAGTGGATTTCTGAATTCAAAAAGCTGCAGCAGGAAGTGATTCCGTGGTGCCAGATCAGGTACATTTTCTGAAAAACAGCCTCAAAACGCATAAGCCTCTGTTCCGCTTTCATGGAAGCAGAGGCTTTTTTTTATCCTTCGTTTCATCAGAGTAGGGCATAGATAAGTCATTGCTGGTCTTTATATTAGATTCAGCAACAGAGGCATCATTACATCTATGAATCTCCGTGCTGACACCAACAAAAGACCAGGTACCCAGAACTTAAGTGTTTGAAAGATGAGGATTGAACAGTTTACAACCGAGAATGGGCTGGTGCAGTCTACCTTGACCCAACTGCGCGAGCGGGTGAAAGATAAAACCTTCTCAGACGTGGTAGACGGGGATGGGCACCAGTACGTGGACCTGGTCATGGAAGGCGGCGGCATGCTGGGGATTGCCTTGGTGGGTTACGTATATGTGCTGGAGCAGATGGGCATCAGGTTTCTGCGCTTGGGCGGCACTTCGGCGGGATCTATCAACGCTCTGCTTATGGCCGCGGCCGGACCCAAATACCAACCGGCCAGCGACTGGATTCTGCAGATCATGGCCAATAAGAACTTCTATGACTTTGTAGACGGCGACTCAGACGCCAGGGATTTTATTGAGGCTTGGGTAGAAGGCAGCGGCCTGGTGAAACTCACCTGGAAAGGGGCTCAGGTCATAGACAACCTCCGGAATGACTTCGGGCTGAACCCCGGCCGGCATTTCCATGAATGGCTCACGGCCCAGCTGAAGGTGAAAGGGGTAGACACCTGGGGCAAACTGGAGGCCCTCAGGGCGCAGGGCAATGAACGCCTTATCCACCGCGACGGCACGCCCTATGTCTCAGATTCCGCGGGCCGGCTGGCCTTAGTGGCCGCCGATGTCACCACCCAGACCAAGGTGGATTTCCCGGCCATGGCCAATCTGTATTGGGCAAACCCCAGCCAGGTGAACCCGGCAGATTTTGTGCGGGCCTCTATGGCCATTCCCTTGTTTTACCAGCCGTTTGTGGTGAGAAACCTGCCCAAGGGGTTGGCGGCCCTGGACAGGTGGAACAAAGTGGGCTACACCGGCAACGTGCCGGAAGAAGTCTATTTCATTGACGGCGGAATCAACTCAAACTTCCCCATTGATTTGTTCCACAACCATAACAAAGTCCCGCAGGCGCCTACCTTTGGGGTGCAGCTGGGCGTGGACCGTAATGAACCAAGGCGCATCAAAACCGTGACGAACCTAATAGGCGCCATCTTTGACTCGGCCCGCCATGTGCACGACTATGACTTCATTGCCCGTAACCCAGACTACCGGCACCTGGTGGCCTTTCTGGATACCGACGAGTTCACCTGGTTTGACTTCCGGATGCCTGATGCGCAGAAACTCCGCTTGTTTGAGTTGGGGGTGAAAGGCGCCGCTGACTTTCTCATCAGGTTTGATTGGGTTAAATACAAAGAACTGCGGCAAACCATGGTAGCCCTAAAACAAAAGTCAGACAACATGTTAGCCAAGGCCAATACCAAAGCCTTGATCCATGGCCATCTCAAAGATCATCCAGGGCTAGATTCTTCCCATGCGCCAGGCGCCTGAACCAATATTTTGACAAAACAGCCATGAAACGCAAACCTTAAGACTTCACTAGGTTGTGGCTAATGTATGGGCAGTTCTGGTATGCTTGAGTAATAACATCAGCGAAGCAGGTTGATGCTTTTGCCTCAAGGAGGTTGCAAACTTCCGGCCAATATAGGTCCCATTTGGAAACTTGAACCAGGTACTCATGATAATGAATTAACCTTATTTTTTAGGAGTGTTATTTACATCAGGTGGTGGCGTTTTGTGGGCATTTTCAGCAAAAGAGGCTAAATTGGCAGACTGACTATACCACCTTTCAACAACCCATGCATTACTTCAGAAAGAATACAACTCTGGTATTCCTTTTCATTTCCCTGCTTTTCTCCTGCGCCTCCAGTGAAAAAGCCGTCTCCGCGAAACAGGTGGAGAAATGGGAGCAGCAGGCCGCCCGCGTCAC
Organism: Rufibacter roseolus; assembly: GCF_017916365.1. Lineage (GTDB taxonomy): Bacteria > Bacteroidota > Bacteroidia > Cytophagales > Hymenobacteraceae > Nibribacter > Nibribacter roseolus. Next base: position 1,486,477 of record NZ_JAFMSU010000002.1, on the reverse strand, counting down.
CATTATCCGCGATGATTTCGGGGTGCCGCACATCTACGGCAAAACCGATGCCGATGCGGTTTTCGGGTTGCTGTACGCGCAGTGCGAGGATGACTTCAACCGGGTGGAGCGCAACTACCTGTGGGCCATCGGCCGCCTGGCTGAGGTGGAAGGCGAGGAGATGCTCTACAGCGACCTGCGGGCACGCCTGTACATGACCAAAGAGGAAGCCATCCGGAACTACGAGAAAAGCCCGGCCTGGCTCAAAACACTTTGCAACGCCTTCGCCGACGGTATCAACTATTACCTGCACACGCACCCCGAGGTGAAACCCAAACTGCTCACCCATTTTGAGCCCTGGATGCCCATGTACTTCTCTGAAGGCTCCATTGGCGGCGATATTGAAAGCGTGTCCACGGCCCGCATCAAGGCGTTTTATGAGTCCAACAAATCACTCGGCTACAACTCCTTCGGCGACGGGCTGGAGCACCCGGCGCTGCTGGCCGAGCCGAAAGGCTCCAACGGCTTCACCATCTCGGGCAAGCACACCGCCTCTGGCAAGGCCATGCTCCTGATCAACCCGCATACGTCCTTCTTCTTCCGGGGCGAGGTACATGCCGTAAGTGAGGAAGGCCTCAATGCCTACGGCGCCGTGACCTGGGGACAGTTCTTCATCTACCAAGGCTTCAACGAGAAAACCGGCTGGATGCATACCTCGGCCTACGCCGATGTGATTGACGAGTTTGAGGAAACCATTGTGAAGGAGAACGGCAAGCTGTTCTACCAGTACGGCAGTGAGAAGCGGCCGGTGACCTCGTCTAAAGTGACCCTGGCCTATAAAGACGGCGGCGAGGTGAAAGAGAAAACCTTCACCACGTTCCGGACGCACCATGGGCCCATCACGCACCAGAACGGCGACAAATGGGTGGCCACGGCCCTCATGTGGAAACCCGTTGAGGCGCTGACCCAATCTTACACCCGCACGAAGAAAAGCAACCTGAAGGAGTTCAACGAGATGATGAAGATCAGGACGAATTCCTCCAACGGCACCGTCTACGCCGATGCCGACGGCAACATTGCCTATTACCACGGCAACTTCTTCCCGCGCCGCGACCCGGCTTTTGACTACACCAAACCGGTGGATGGCTCAAACCCCAAAACCGATTGGCAGGGAATCCACCCGCTGGAGGAAACCATCATTGTCACCAACCCGGCCAACGGCTGGATCCAGAACTGCAATTCCACCCCGTTCACCAGCGCCGGCGAATACAGTCCCAAAAAGGAAAACTACCCCGTGTACATGGGCCAGTCGCCGGAGAATTTCCGGGGTATCCACGCGGTGCGTCTCCTGAAGAAAGCGAATGACCTTACCCTGGACAAGCTCATCAAGCTGGCCTATGACCCGTACCTGCCCGCGTTTGAGGTCCTGATCCCAGGTCTGGTGAAAGCCTATGATGCCCAGAAACCCAATGATCCCAGATTGAAGGAAGCCCTTGACGTGATGCGCAACTGGGATTTTGCCGTTTCAAAAGAATCCGTTCCTATGTCCCTGGCGCATTTCTACGCCACCAACCTGTTCAAGAATGGCAGCGCGCCGCAGGGCCTGAGTCTGATTGACCGCATCACCTACTATGCCAACACTGCTCCCGAGAAAGAGCGCCTGGAGATTTTCTCCCAGACCGTGGCGCAGGTGGAAAAGGACTTCGGGAACTGGAGAACGCCCTGGGGCGAGATCAACCGTTACCAGCGCCTCACCGGCGACATCAAGCAGCCCTTCAATGACGCGGCGCCCAGCATTCCGGTGGGTATGGCTTCAGGGAACTGGGGCGCGCTGGCTTCCTTCGGGTCTAGCGCTTACAACACCAAACGCCTGTACGGCACGCTTGGCAACAGCTTTGTGGCAGTGGTGGAGTTCGGCGACAAAGTGAAGGCCAAAACCCTGTTGGCCGGCGGCCAGAGCGGCGACCCTAAATCGCCCCACTTCTCTGACCAGGCCCAACGCTACGCCGATGTCCAGTTCAAAGACGTGGCCTACTACCGCGAGGATGTGGAGAAACGCGCCGAAGCCACCTATCATCCAGGCCAGAAACCCACTAGAACCAAATAGCTTTTCCGTTTAGGAGCCCTTTTCTGGAAAACAGGCCCAAAATACTATCACCAAATAAAAGACCTCTCTACCTGGGAGGTCTTTTGTTTTTAGGTCCATGCAGCCTGAGATTTCTTTCACAACCCAGACCTTCCTGGCTAAACAAGGTTGGGCTGTGGGACAAAGCAGATTGGGCTTGATAAGGGCTTCGTAATTGATTCTTATCCTTAACTCATGAGACTCTTATCTTTTGAAGTACCCAGTCATCTTTTTACCAATCAAAGTAGAAGATTTTTGAATTTATGTTAACTTTATTAGAGTAAGTTATACTTTTCGTTTTTGCCAAAGGTGGGTTTGGTTGCCTGGCAAAAAGCATTGGCCGCCTTGTCCCAGTTTCATGCTGTCTCAGTTCTGGGGAGCATGCATTTCTGAAAAACAGTTTTCATTGAGCTTTCATCAGGCTTTCCGTTCTATCAGATCTCAACAGAACTTTAATTGCTCATTCCCAATGGAGTGCTTCGGCCTCAGATAAACTGCTCCTGGTATTTGTATCCACCTCCTTTATGGGGACTTCTGGTAGCTGATCAATGGAACAATTCTACAAATCAAGGTTCATCTTTTTGCTGGCCTTTCTGCTGATGTGCCACAGTGCTATGGGCCAGTTCACCATTTCAGGGAAAGTAGGGGAGAAGACCGGTGAGGCCATGCCTTTTGCCAATGTGCTGCTGCTGAACGGTACGGACTCGGTGCTGGTCAAAGGTGTGCTGGCCAGGGAAAACGGCACCTACCTGTTCGAGAACGTGAAGCCGGGCCATTACATGGTGGCCGCCACCATGGTGGGGTACGGGAAAACCTTCAGTCCGGCGTTTTCGGTGGCAAATTCTGAAAACGGCCAAAAAGAGATCAACCTGGTTTTGGCGGGCGGAGGTATTACCCTGAAGGAGGTGAAAGTGGTGGGGCAGAAGCCCTTGTTTGAGCAACAGCTTGACCGCCTGGTGGTGAATGTGGAGGGGAGTATTGTGTCTGCAGGAGCAACGGCGCTGGAGGTGCTGGAGCGTTCGCCGGGCATTACCGTGAACCGGCAAAGCAATAGCATGAGCATTGCCGGGAAAGATGGCGTAGTGGTCATGATCAACGGGAAGCAGAGCCGGGTGCCTATCTCGGCGGTGATCCAGATGCTGAGCGGGATGAACGCCGGCAACATTGAGAAAATAGAGATCATCACCACCCCCTCGGTCCAGTATGATGCCGAGGGAAATGCCGGGATCATTAACCTGGTGTTGAAAAAGAACGAGGACTACGGCACCAACGGAGCTTATTCTCTTACCATGGGCTACGGCTGGTATGAAAAACCGGCGGGTACCTTCAACCTGAACCATCGCACCGAAAAGCTGAACCTGTACACTGACTACTCTTTCCTGCGCAACCATTCATATGAACGCATTGAGACCTTCAGGGAGGTTTCTTACGAAGGGCAAATAAAGCAGACCACCAGCGCCAACCGTCGCCAGCCCATCATCGCCAATCATACGGCCCGTGCGGGGTTTGACTATACCATTTCTCCCAAAACCACCCTGAGCGGATTGGTGTCTGGATTCAGCGATAGATGGGAAACAGGCCCCAGAGATGAGCAGGGATCCTCGCAGACCGTAGTGAACGGCGTATTGGAATCGGCGGTAAGTACGCGGCACGTAGAGGTGAACCACTGGCGCCACCTCATGGGAAACCTGAACCTGAGCCACAAATTAACACCCAACCAGGAATTCAGCCTGGATACCGATCTCCTGTTTTACCACGACAGAAACCCGCACCAATACAGCAATGCCTTTACCTTTTACGCTCCCGCAGAAACCAAAGACCAGCAGTTGACAATGAAGAAAACCACGCCCATCCAACTGTGGGTGTCCAAAGCCGATTACCGGTATAAACTGAAGGAGAACACCACGCTGGAAATCGGGGTAAAGGCGACCATTTCCCAACTGAAGAACCAGGTGGTGGTGCAGGACTACAAAGACGGCGTCTGGACCATCAATGCAGAGTTCAGCCAGTACATTCGCATGCTGGAAGACATTGGCGCGGCCTACGTGAATTTCTCTCACCAACTGCCTTTCAAGGTGAAGTTGCAGACGGGTCTGCGCTATGAATACACCCACACAGACCTGCACACCATTGAGAAAGAACCCATTGTTGATCGGCGCTACGGCAATCTCTTCCCCAGTATTTTCGTCTCCAGAGATTTTTCCAAGAAAAGCAGCCTGCAGGTTTCTTACAGCCGCCGTATCACGCGGCCTACCTATGACAACCTGGCCCCCTTTGTCTACTTTATTGACCCCAACACGTTTCTGTCTGGCAACACCAACCTGCGGCCCACCATCACCGATGCCCTGCAGACCACCTACCGATTCAAGGACGCTTACCTCATTACCTTGGGCTACAGTTATGACAAAACGCCCATCATTGCCTGGCAGATCCACCTGGACTCGGCCACGAACAAGCAGTACGCCCGGGCAGAGAACCTGAAACATCGCCGCAACTACTCGCTCACTTTGTCGCTGCCATTTAACCCTACCCGGTGGTGGCAGATCCAGAGCAACCTCATGGCCACCTGGATCAATACCACCGGCCTGTACGATGGCCGGGAGGTTACCCTTAAAAGCGGCTTCGCCAACGTGAACCTGAACCAGACCTTCAAACTGCCTAAAGACTTCACCCTGGAACTCTCCGGTTTCTACCAAACCCGCACGCCGTTCGGGATCTCCTACATTAAGGCTCTAGGGGCGCTCAATGCCGGTATCCAGAAAGAGTTGGACGACGAGAAAGGCGTTTTCAGGTTATCCATAGAAGATATTTTCTGGACCAGCCGATTCAGGATATTGTCTGACATGAGGGAGTTGAACCTGTACTCCAGCTTTGACGGGATTTTCTCTGATCCGCGTGTGGTCCGGCTCACATACTCACGCAACTTCGGGAACCGCAACATGAAAGCCTCTGCCCGCCGGGAAACCAGCTCCACCGAAGAACGCAAACGGGCCAAGAACTAAGCCTGGTAGTTCCTTCCAGCCTGAGGGCGTGGAGGTAAAAGCCAGGTTGCACATATGCGAACAGATAGGTTGGCGTCTTTCTTAAAAGAATGGGCGGGACAAGCTGTTTCTGATGGTATTTTATGAAAAGAAGCCCAAAACGGTCTTAGGTTTTGGCCGGTGGGTTTACTTCATCTGGTGTAGTTGCAACTCTGGGTAGCCAGGCAAAGCTGCATCAGGAAGATCAACTAATGGAGCACCCCATCTTACCGAAGGTTTGAACAGGAAAGCAGCCTTTTATTGGAAAAGCAATTGCGTAGATTTGTAGGATACTTGTAACGGAAGCATTACCCCAGACTATGAAATCAGTTAGAGGGGGGTGGGCTCGTTATCAAGCCTAAGTTCTATAATTGCGTTTCTATGAAGAAGTATTTGATGAAAAGGTATTTGCTCCTTTTGTCTCTTTTGGTTTCCCAAATTTCCCTGGCCCAGGTGCGGGTGGTGACGGAGCTAAGCGATAACTGGCGATTCAGAAAAGGGAAGCATGACCAGGCCTACCGCACAGATTTCAATGACAGAAGTTGGCAGAAGGTAACGGTTCCGCACGACTGGGCAATTTACGGCCCTTTTGACAAGGAAATTGATAAGCAGGTAGTGGCTATTGAGCAGAACAATGAGAAGAAAGCCTCTGAAAAAACCGGCCGCACCGGCGCGCTGCCTTACATAGGCGAAGCTTGGTACCGAAACGAGTTTTCGCTCCCGAATTACAAAAAGGGGCAAAAAGTACTGATCGTCTTTGAGGGAGCCATGAGCGAGCCCAAGGTATTCCTGAACGGGCAGAAAGTAGGGGAGTGGGCCTACGGCTACAGCTACTTCTACTTCGACGTCACGGACCAAATCCAGGAGGGGAAGAAGAATACGCTGGCCGTGCAGTTGAGCAACCAGGGGCAGTCCTCGCGCTGGTACCCCGGCGCCGGTTTGTACCGCAAGGTGCAGGTCATCGTGAAGAACCCCGAGAGCATTGAACAGTGGGGCACTTTCGTGACCACCCCCTTTATCTCCCAGGACATGGCCAAGGTGAACTTGAAGACCAGGGTCTCAGGCAGCAACCTGCGCATGGTCACCCAGGTGTTGGATGCCAAAGGCAACACCGTGGCCACCGACAGCACCGGCAAGCTCTTCGGGCAGGAGTTTGAGCAGAACATCGCGGTCAGTAACCCCCAGCTGTGGAGCCCCGAGACGCCTTACCTCTACACCGCGGTGACCCGGCTCTACGCGGGCAATGTGCTCAAAGATGAGGTCTCTACCCGATTCGGGATACGCGAGATCAGCTACAAACCCAACGTGGGCTTCAGTTTGAACGGCAAGGTGCGCAAGTTCAAGGGCGTGTGCCTGCACCACGACCTGGGTCCGCTGGGCGCGGCGGTGAACAAGGCCGCCCTGCGCCGGCAACTGCGGATTTTGAAAGACATGGGCTGTGATGCCATTCGCTCCTCGCACAACATGCCCTCCATGGAGCAATTGGAATTAGCGGATGAGATGGGCTTCATGTTCCTGGCCGAGAGCTTTGATGAGTGGGCCAAGCCCAAGGTGAAGAACGGCTACAACCGCTTTTTTGAGGAGTATGCCGAGAAGGACATCGTGAACCTGGTGCGGGCCTCCCGCAACCACCCTTCCATCGTGATGTGGAGCTCGGGCAACGAGGTACCCGACCAGTGGGGCGCCGAGGGCGTGAAACGTGCCAAGTGGCTGCAGGAGATCTTCCACCGCGAGGACCCTACCCGCCCGGTGACGGTTGGCATGGACCAGGTGAAAGCCACCATGGCCTCGGGTTTCGGGGCTCTTTTGGACATCCCGGGCCTGAACTACCGCGTGCACCTCTACGAGGAGGCGTACAAAACCTTCCCGCAGGGCTTCATCCTGGGCTCAGAGACAGCATCAACCGTAAGCTCCCGTGGCATCTACAAATTCCCCGTGGAGAAAGCCGTGGAGAAGCAGTACCCCGATTTCCAGAGCTCCTCCTATGACCTGGAGTACTGCTCCTGGTCTAACCTGCCCGATGATGATTTCGTGCTGCAGGACGACAAGCCCTGGGTTATAGGCGAGTTCGTCTGGACGGGCTTCGACTACCTGGGCGAGCCCACTCCTTACGATGATAAGTGGCCTTCGCGCAGTTCCTACTTCGGGATCAATGACCTGGCTGGGTTGCCGAAAGATAGATTCTACCTCTACCGCAGCCGCTGGAACAAGGAACAGGAGACCCTGCACATTCTGCCGCACTGGAACTGGGAGGGCCGCGAGGGCCAGACCACCCCGGTGTTCGTGTACACGAACTACGACAGCGCCGAGCTGTTTGTGAACGGCAAGAGCATGGGCGTGCAGAAGAAGCACGCGGCCACCCCGCAGAACCGCTACCGCCTCATGTGGACGGACGTGAAATATGAGCCTGGCACGGTGAAGGTCGTGGCCTTCGGGAAAGACGGCAAGCCCGTGGCCGAGCGGGAGGTGAAGACCGCCGGGAAGCCGCACCGGATCGTGCTGCAGCCTGATAGAACCCAAATTTCTGCTGACGGTAAAGACATTTCCTTTGTGACAGTCTCAGTGGTGGACAAGGACGGTAACCTTTGCCCCACGTCCACAAACCAGCTTGACTTCAGCGTGAAGGGCAAGGGCACTTACCGGGCCGCCGCTAACGGAGACCCAACTTCTCTGGAGCAGTTCCACCTGCCCACCATGAAACTGTTCAGCGGCAAGCTGGTGGTGCTGGTGCAGTCCACTGAGGAAGCCGGAAACCTGGAGCTGACCGTGAAAGGGAAAGGCCTGCAGACCGGAAAGGTAAGCCTGACATCTACCCGTTAGTTTAGAGCAGTTTCTCAAAAAACGAGTTAAAAACCACAGAAGCAGTACCCTGACTTGCAAAAGATTGGGTACTGCTTTTTTGTTTCCGGGCAGGTCCCCTGTGGTTGAATGCTGTAGGGGAGATAAGAAGCCGGTTTTGAACCCCAAAGCCATTCCGAAGTTCTGGTCTAAAGGACCTTGCCATTCACTTTATCTTTCCATATAAGACTGCCAACTCACAATAAGCACCTTCTCCTCCTCCAGTAGCAGGTAGCCATAATCTTAACAGAAATGATAGGTGTTTCCTTTCTGGGTACGGTAAAGATTGGTAAGGTAGCGGAAATCAAAGCCCGCCTGCACCAGCGCTTCGCGGCGGAGAGTGGTTTTTCTCTGGGGACTAAACCGTTGCAGAATCTGCCGGTTCTGGCGCAAGGCGCTGTTCACCTCCCGCATAAGCCGTTCACCCCGGTCCTGCAGCTTGCGCTGGTTCCCAGACCTGGCCCGGCACTGGTCTGAGCAGAACCGCTTGTCTGCCCTGCCCACAAGGGGCTCACCACAATGGCCGCAAACTTTTCCGATTTTCTCCATACCCGTTCTTATCCGAATACATACGGTTATATCCGTATCATCCGGATACATACGGACATATACGCGTAGTTTACGGCTAAGGCCAGGTAAGAGGCTATTTTGGTGTTTTCAGCCAAACAAGTATGCATCAGCCAGTTGTAACCATCCCTGTCCTGTACCTCAATCCCCTGGAACACGGGGGAAAGCAATTCATCCGCCTCTGGCACAAGCCGGACAAACGCATCAGCAGGAGATTGAAGGAGACCAGGGTGGCCAGGTACAGCAAAACGTATAAGTGCTACGTGGCTCACCGCACCCAGCACACTATTGAGCGGCTGCACCAGACCTTCCAAGGGATTGCCCAGGTAGACACTCGTTACCTGAACCGGCCCCGGCGACTTAGGCCAGACCTGGGGACCGTAGTGGCAGGGGAAAACAGGCAGGCCGAACCGCTGCGGAAGTTGCCCAATTTGCCGGTAGTGCGACTCCAACCCCTGTTGCACGAAGGTAAAGAGGTGCTGCAAGTAGGTTTCACTTATATAGGTTTCACTTATAATAGAGAGCTTTACGCCAGGCTCAAGGAGAGTGGTGCCTGTAGGTGGTTACCCAAGGAAATGTGCTTCTCTCTGGATACCGGCTCCCAGGGAATACATGCCTTGCTGGACAGACTGCAAGGCGTGGCCCTCGTATGGCTTAGCGCCACAGTGAAAGTAAAAGACATGTCGGTGCTGCGGAGGCTCTGGGAGCAGTCTTACCACAAGGACGGTGATTACCTAAGCTGCCCGCTCACCTACCTGGAGAAGCTGCAGTTGCTGAACTATTCCCTGAACACCATCCGGACTTACCACTCCCTGCTGGTGCGTTTTCTTAACGCCCACCGCGATTCTGGCATGAGAAAAATAGACACTTTTACGGCAGAGGAGATCAATCAATACCACCGGCAGATGGTACAGAGCCAGGCGTACTCTTTTTCTTTTGTGAACCAGAGCATTAACGCGGTCAAGTTCTATTACCAGCGGGTTTTGGGTCACCAAAGCCTGGAGTTAAACGGGGTAGAGCGCCCTGAAAAGCCGGACCGGCTGCCCACGGTGCTGAGCAAGGAGGAAGTAGCCCGGATTCTTTCTGCTACTGAGAATCTGAAACACCGGTGTCTGCTGCAACTGCTCTACGCCGGGGGACTTAGGATTGGTGAGGTCATTAACCTTAAGGTCACAGACGTGCAATCTGAGCGGAACCTGCTGCTCATCAGGGGCGGTAAGGGCAAGAAGGACCGTACCACACTGCTCTCCAAGAGGCTGTTGGAGAGCCTCAGGGCGTATTACAGAAAATACAGGCCCAAAATATGGCTCTTTGAGGGGCAGCAAGGCGGCCAGTACACCGCCGACAGCATCCGCCACGTGTTCAATGGTTGCCTGGAGAAGTCGGGGGTGGGCCGGAAGGTGACGCCTCACTCGCTTCGTCACTCCTTCGCTACGCACCTGCTGGAGCAAGGAACTGATCTGCGCTACATTCAGGCGCTTCTAGGTCACCAAAGCAGCAAAACCACCGAGATTTATACCCATATCACCAGCTACGGCCTTGAGGGGATCAAAAGCCCGCTTGACAATCTGTGAGCAATTACTATATTCAACAGCAGGTATATTGTGGAAAGTTGTATTTTGCAAAAGGATTTAGGGTCGAAATTTGGTAGGATGGGACGGCGGGAAGTAGTATCCATGACTCCATCCAAAGTGCCAATAACCGGAATTGCTCCTTATACACAGTAGTTAGGGTGTATTTAAATTAAAAAAAAACAGTAACATAAAACTGACAACATGAAAAGTCTCTCATGAAGATTCTTCTAAACATAATTTTGACAATTCTAATCCTATTAACTATTGCGGACTTGTTCTTCTGGATGTTAGCTATGGCTTCTGGACATAAAATTCCAGAAAAAACGACCGATTCTATTTGGCTATCGTTGCTAGTACTTTCAGGATTAATCCTGATTGTAATATTCTTGAAAAGAAAATTTGCTCAACTAACAAAAGAAATCAGTTAGTGGAAAAGGAGTAAAAGAAGAAAAACACACCCTAACAATAGCTATACGGCAGCTGGGTTTTATTCAGGCCGACGTTACATCGCCGCCTGCAAGCGGTCTGCCGTCCGACATGAAACTGCGTTTCAGTCTCCCAGCCGACCGCATAGCCGAGACCGTTGGCGGCAATGTAAAATATGAATAAGGAAACGTTATTACAGGGAAGCTTTGCTCTTACTGAATTCATCTTCTTTAGTGAAAGCGGGATGTGGCTTCTTGTGTTTGAAAATGACTTGAGAGTTCAAATTGAAAGCTTCTGGAGACTATTAGAAAATAGAAGAATAAAATGGACATCAAAGGACAACGGGCAAATTTACGGGCATAGAACCCCGATAGATTTAAAAACCGAAATCAGAAAGTCACTCCTTAACAGTAGCCTGAACTCAATAGAAAGAAACCTAAATACAGGCGACTTGTACCTTGAATTCGGAAATAATTTAACCTTTAAAATATTGACAGACTCAAGCGGATATGAACCTTGGGAAATAATCATTGGAGAAAAAAGAATCTTTGGGCTTGGGCAAGGAGCAAAAGCATAAGAAAAGAAACACTCCCGCCAACAAGAGCTAAACGCCATCTCGGCCGACGGCCTTCGCCGTCGTTTAGCCCAATACGTTAGTGCTAATTATAAATTAAAATGAAGCGATACATAACTTTTTTTCTTTTTGCCCTCGGTTTGTCTACATGCGGCAAAGCGATTAAAGAAGAGAAAGTCGTGTATCACATAATAAAAAAACCTATTGTTGATTCGACAGGCTCAACTCCACCACCACCGCCAGTCTTATTTTACGGACATCATAACTTTATTATCTCTAATGCTGGGAAAACATATTACCACGGCCATAATATGCAACTATGGGCATGTGGAAATGGAGTAGACTTTTCTAAACCTGAATTTATTGGCTTAAAGCCAACCGACCTTATCGTTCTGGCAGATGAAACTATTGAGGATTTTGTACATGAAACAGTGCAAGACACGAGTAGCATTGGTAAAAAGGTATTTGTTTCTATCTCATCACCAACCGACTCGATTTACAACGAACACTTTGAAACAATTCATAAAGTAATTAAACAGAAAAAATTAAGATACTACACCATCAGAAGAACAACCGAAGAGGAATTAGCGGTCCTTGAAGCAAAAATGAACAACAGAAACTATAATTCGGACTCAGTTAATTGGAAAGAAGGTTTTGGAGGTGTTAAGTTTTTGCCACCAACTGTAAAAATAACTAAGCACTAACAACAGCTAAACGCCAGCATCGGCCGACGGCCTCCGCCGCCGTTTAGCCAAGTACGTTAGCCGTTATGCAATCATAACTCACCAAAAGTAAAATCAAAAAAGAAGATTAATATGTACGAAGAATATAGCCGACAAGCATTGCCTTCAAAAAGGTATAGAGAATTGCTAGGCTCTGCAATCTGTGTGTTTAACTCCAATAATCAATTCGTAATCGAAAATATATTGAGAATAGATAACTCTACTTATAATTGGTATGAACTAGTAGATAGAACTTCTGGAGAGTTGTCCCAACCCGTAAAAGAAACCATAACTAAAAATTCCGACACAAAAATTGCAGTATTATTCTCATCAATAATCGGTAAAAGAAACAGGATAATTCATAGTTTTCAGATAACTGAAAATAACGAACAGGTTCTTAGAACTAAAACAAAAAATAATGAGCAATTCACTATCACAGAATCTTATTTATTAGAGTTTATCAAAGAGAATGAAGATTTGTCTTCATTGTTGCATCAACTAAGAGGTCACTAATTAGGGAAGGATTTTGAGAAAGAAGAATGCACAAACGGCTAACAGCAGCTAAACGCCAGCATCGGCCGACGGCCTCGCCCGCCGTTTAGCCAAGTCCGTTGGCGGTAATTAAAACTTAATGAAAGAATATACTCTTAAATTCAATTTTCTGATTCCAATCCTTAGAATAGCCTTCCTCATTTTTTCAGTTGGAATGGTGATTCTCATGGTTTCTTGGATATTAAAAAAAGAATGGGAGGGTATTTCAGAGGATGCAGTTTTTGTTTTCTATACATTCTTCATTATTTGGTTATTTTCTCTAGGGGCCTATCAAATGATAAAAGGTGTTCTAACAGAGTGCCTATGGATAAGAATTTCCGACGAGCGAATTGTAATCCGAAACTTAATACTTCAAAGGAAATATTTCCTTGCTAAAGCAGATATATCAAGCATCTTCCCGTCCAGTAAAAAATTAGGTAGAACCAATTGGGACTCCATCGTGATTTACACAAGGGAGGGGAAAAGTTATGAACTCATCCAGTTTAACTACTTTGACTTTAAGAAATTTAAGGAGCTCTTTATTTCATTCGGGTACAAAAGGCCCAATACAGAAGTGATAGACTATTATTCTCTTGCAAGCAAAAATGAAAAATAACTCCCGCCAACACTGTATAAAAACCATGCTACGGCCGACGGCCTTGCACGTTTTTTATACTAATCGTTAGGGGTAAGTTATACTATTAATATAAAATTAAGAAATCATCTATGAAACTGACTTTAATACTTGCAGTTTTACTAATCTTCAATTCTAAGCCCAAATTTGAGAAGGGGAATAAACTTGGGACTATCAAAGGAACTCTATGTTATCCAGGACATTACATCCCTCAGATGTTTGTATACATAAAAAACACAACCACTAAGAAGGTTTACAAAACTTTCATAAAAGAGAACAAGAAAACATTTCAATTCAACAAAGTGCCTGTAGGTAATTATGTTGCTTATGCATACACCGTAGAAAAGACTGTTACTGACAGTGATGGGAAAAATGAATCTAAAGCGAGCGGAGGTTACACTAAGATGGTACCCTGTGGTCTTTCAGTAAATTGTAAAGACCATACGTTGATAGAGTTTAAAGTTTCAGCTACAAAGGCGGTAAGCAATATTGAAATATGCGACTGGTATGGAGCAATTATCCCAAAAGAATAAAGAAAAACCTTCCCCTAACAACACCTAAACATCAGACTTCGGCCGACGGCCTCGCCCGTCGTTTAGCCCAGCCGTTATGCGCAATTAAAATATTAAAGACGGACTAATGGGAATCCCTTATTTCATTCTGATTGCTGCTTTGCACTTTAATGCAGTAGGCGGACAAGGTAAAAGTCTGAGTAAAGAGAAAACATCCTGTCAATCGGACTGGAAGTATAATAAACTAGAGAAGGATATAGTTGGAACAGTCTTGTTCAATGAACAGCCAACTGTATTATGTGGACGGATTTCTACAGCCTTAGTAAGTCTTGTTAGAACAGAGGCTGGAGACACAGTAAGAGTCTTAAATTTGTGTAATACAAAGAAAGGAGCCGACTCTCCAAACGAATTCTCTATTGGTTCTAAAGTAGTTATAAAGCCAAGCAAAAGTTCTGCAGGAAAAATAGATTTGATTCCTGTTGACCCAAGGGCATGTACCCTTAAGTTTACTTACTTCGGGAGCTTGAAAAAGAAAGAATAACAGCGCATAACAACAGCTAAACGGCAGCATCGGCCGACGGCCTCGCCGCCGTTTAGCCAAGCCGTTCTGTGTAATTTAAATTATGAATAGAGAAAAGCTGAAAATAGAATTAGGAGCACCTGAACATGGCTGGCTTCCAGTGAATTTGGCTTTTGAAAACTTTGATTTACAATTTGAAGCTTCGGACGTTCCAGCAAATCCGGTTGACCAGTTGATTACTTCTTTGAGGAATGTTATTAAAGGAATAAAAACAGAAGTTTGGTGGCATCTAGAACCCCAAGGCTACTATTTTGAATTTGAAAGAATCGGTAACGAATATAGTATCGGTATTTACTTTGCTAATTCTGATATATCCGACAGAAGAAAGGTCTTTGTTCTAACTGGAAGCTTTAACTCGTTGATTCTACCGATTTACCGCGCTATTCTAAAGTTTATCGACAAATCGTATGAAGAAATTAACTGGCCTAAAACACACAAATCTGAAATAGAAAAGTTAATTAAATTAGTAAAAGAAACAAAAACAACACAGAACAACGTGTAAACGTCAGCTTCGGCCGACGGCCTCGCCGTCGTTTACACAAGTACGTTAGGTAAAATTGAAGATTATGAAAAAGCTGACATTTATCTTCTTTGCAATTGTATTACTCTTTGTAGCTGGGTTTACAATTAAGGAGCGACGAAAATTAAACGAGGGTAGAGAAAAATTAAAGAGGGTGGCTTTTTGCTCATGCCTATATAAATCTAATCCAAAGTCGGACTATTGGGAAAATGAAGGAAGTGCCGCAGGATATTTTGAAACAGGGAATTTCGGTATTGACGCTATGGAAACAATCGACAGCATGGCACTCGAATTCAGTAAGAAAAAGTATTCAAGCAAGCATGATGAAAGATTAGATATTATGAAATGTATGGACTTCTATAATAGTAAAGAATTAGAGGCTAAAGTGAGAATGCTTGTAAAATAGAAAAACAACTTTACCTAACCACGTGTAAACGCCAGCATCGGCCGACGGCCTTGCCGTCGTTTACACAAGTACGTTAGGCCACATTGAAAAATGACAGGATTCAAAGAAAATGCTCAAAAAATAGCAAATGCTTTAGGTATTATATCTGACGACTTTGAAGCTGTCGGAATTTATGCATGGCCTGCAATCATGCAGAAAATTGAACGGGCCTTCGTAAAAAAAGAGAATTCTAATACTAAATTTAACTGGTGGTGGGAAAGCTTTAAAGGAACTCAATTCCAAATTAGCTTTGAACAAGACAATGCCTTTGAATTTCTTGACCAGCTAATTGACTATGAAGAAAAGGTCTGGTTTGTAGCGTGTGACTCTTACCACGACCCAAGTAAGTTTTGGTTATTCCAAGGATACATCAAGCCGATTCAGAAAGTTATCGCAGAATTACCTTATTTCGAATATTACATTATCTCAAAAAAATATGAATGGTTGGTTTGTGAAAATCATCATGGCATATTGATTGGCTTAGGTAACATGGTTTCAAGAATGGAAGAATTCAAAATAAAAACAACGTGGCCTAACATGGCATAAACGTCACCTCGGCCGACGGCCTTCGCCGTCGTTTATACTAGTCCGTTGTACCAAATGTAAAAAATGAAAAAGCCTTTTATCATTTTGCTTCTACTCCTAACTCCCTTATTAAACTTTGGACAGAAAGTCGCTGCCAAAAAACATAGCGAAGAAATAACCTGCCAACAGGTTAGAGCGGCAATATGGCACCTAAAGCACAATGAAAACCTAAAAAGCTTTGAATTTAAGTTCGACAATCGGATTTTAGACGGTTGGGGCTTTGATGGCCCGATTGCTAACATATATACAGCCAAGAAGCTGAACGTAAAGCTTGAAGAGTTGTGGAACCAAGACAAAGACAAGATTGGTGAAATTTTCAAATCTTTTGAAGACAAGCCTACTAATTCTGGTTCCAAATTAAAATTGGATTGTTTGCCTAAGTCCCGCCACAAAAATACCATCATTTCCAAACTAGATAATAATACCATTCTACTCCATGTGACTTATAGCAAGTTAGGAGATGAAGGATCGTCAGGTGTGATTTATTTATTCTTTTTTGATGAATCAAACAATGTAGAATCGTTTTATGAAACTCCTTGGATAAGCTAAAAGAAACACTTGGTACAACATTGTATAAAAGTCAGCAAAGGCCGACGGCCTTCGCCGTCGTTTATACTATCCGTTGTATGGCATTGATAGAAATGGAAAAAGGCAAAAAATACGTTCTTAAATCTTTCAACGGTACAAGAATCCCAGAGGAAGATTGCGACGACAATGAAAACTATTGGAAGTTGCTCGAAGAGGAAGGGACAGTCACTGATTACGCAGAAGACTTAAACTTCCCGAATGGAAGCAGGGTTTTATTCCAATTTGACATTGATGTAAATAGCCACGGGCTTGAATGCCACAATGAGAAGCCAAACTCACTTTGGATTTTGAAGACGGACTTGAAAGAAATTAAATAAAAGAACTGTACGGCTGACTATAATCTAACTTCTCGCATTAACGTTTTCGGCCTGTTTTTCTGAAATAAGGCCAAAAACGTACGGATAAAAATTGACTGAACTTCGGGAAGGTGATTAGCGGCCCTTTTTCTGAAAACAGGTCAAAAGCAGATAAAGCTCGTGGCAAGCGCAGAAGAACAACGCCATACAACAAGAGCTAAACGTCATCTCCAGCCGACGGCTGTCGCCGTCGTTTAGCCAAGACGTTATGCCTCATTTTAAATAATATGAATATATTTCCTTCACGGGTTTACAAAATTGAGTTACCTGACGATTCTACAATAGCTTTAAATCATCTACAACAAAATACAAAGCCTACCGACTTACTTGTTCTGGAGTCGACGGATAAGGCATTTATTGGGCAGATAAAGGAAAATAGGTTTAAGGTAATCTCATCTGCAAAGTATGGAGCATTTTGTGTTCTAAGTGGTGACTTTCAAGGAAAAGTGGGTTTAATTGAAATAAGACTTCATCTTACATACAAAATACTGTCCTTAATTTTGATGTTGCTTCCAATCCTTTCCATTTTGTTGACACTTTTACGAAAAGAAGTAGAAAAACCTATTGAACTTATTCTTCCTGTATTATTAGGAATCTTGTTTGTGAGGTTTGTTATCGTGGAATTAAATTTTAGATTAATTTCAAATAAAGTATTTAATAGGCTAACTAGGATAATCAGAATAAGCGCAATAAAAAACGTGGCATAACAAGGTGCATAAGCCATGCTACGGCCAACGGCCTTGCACGCCTCATGCACTAGACAGTTATGCCTCATTTTAAATTATAGAAACAAACAATGGTTATTGTACCCGAAGACGATGTTTACATTGATAAAGAGAAACAGGGAGGCTATAAATCATTAGGAGTAGTTACTGATAAGCTGGAGAAATGCATTTCTAAATACCAACAGGAAAATTTTAATGGGATTTTTGGCAATTCAACGTTTGGGTTCAAAAATGCAGACTTCGATTTCGTGAAAGACTTCAGAGATGCAAAGTTCTTTTGGTTCTGGAACATCAATGTGAATGATGTAACGGGTTTGTATAATCTTGAAAATGCTGAATATTTCGGGGTAATGGGAAAGAGACCAATGATTGATTTTTCTCATTTCCCCTCCCTCAATACCCTAGTTCTTGAGTGGCATCAGAAGGATAGAAGCTTAGATACTTGTGAAAGTGTAGAGAAATTTGACCTGTGGCATCATAAGCCAAAAGATCAATCCTTCTCAGACTTCAGCTTTCCGAGGTACGCTAAGAAACTTGGTCTCAACTGGACAAACGTTAATGATATAACCAAATTGAACGGTATGAAAGGCTTGAGTGAAATTACCATAGATAGGTCCAGAAATCTCAAAAGCTTAAGAGGTTTGGAAAGGTATGCAGACACAATAGAAAAAGTGCATATTGACACATGTGATAGATTAAGTGACTATACCTTCATCTTAGAGTTTCCAAACTTGAAAAGTGCTGTGGTCAATAGGATAAGGCTGAAATAAAATACTACATAACCCAGTATATAAGCAAAGCTTCTGCTACGCCTTGCTCACCTTATGTACAACACCGTTGTGGCAAATTAATAATATGAAAAGAATTTTCGTTTCCCTTTTTGTTTTAGTGGCATCTTTTGGTTGTAGTAAACCTGTTGGGGAGCCAACTGAAAGCAAATGGTCAATGAAAACGGAGGAATATTGGACATATTCTAAAAACGAAGATTATAATAAAGCTTTAGCCATTGCCAAAGAGCAGGTGAGTTTTGGTGAAAGGGGATTCCCTGAGAGCATGTTTCTAGCAGAGTCATATTATAGGCTTGGCTACGTCTACATGGACATGAAGGATTATGGAAATGCAGAGCATTATTTTCAATTGGCTCTGTCAATGTACAAAACCAAGGGCATTACGACTGCACACACACACAAAGTTCTTGCCCGCATCTACAGGGAATCTGGAAGGAAAGATTCTGCTCTTGTTGCTATTAACAGAGCCTTGCAAGAATACACGGCATTACCTGACATAGATAGTACTGATTTTTATGAGGCAAAGAGCATCCTTTGCGACTTATCAATAATTAATCTCGAATATGAAAAGGCAACAGGACTCATTGATGAGATTCACAGGTTTGGAGAATCTAGTGGAGACTCTTCTTTGATTGTTGATGCCGTTTCCTCTAGGGTTCTTCTGAATTTATACCTCGGCAAGCTTGACTCAACAACGGAAAACGCTCTGTTTGCAGCTAACTACTTTAGTAGGAACAATAAGAAAGAGGGATATGGCAATGGTCTTAGCCTCTTGGCAGCTACTTATGTAATGAAAAAAGACTATGAAAGTGCAATCAGCATCTTCAAAAAGGCAGCAGAGTTTAAAATCTCACATTTCAAAGATTCCTCTTTTATAAAATTAGAATTAAAGAACCTTGCCTCTGTCTACAAATTGAAAGGAGATTTCGAAAATTCTAATAAATACTACAGCTTATATAATGAGCAAAAATAATTTGCCACAACAACGTGTAAACGCCAGCAGCGACCGACGGCCTCTCCGTCTTTTATACTAGTCCGTTGTGTGAAAAATTGATATGAAAGAAACAAGCCGTCAGGAAAGAATTGGATATTTAAGACAGCAGCAAGAACGCAGACACTTTCTTGGTGACTTTATTATGGCTTTATCTAATATTATTGGAGAAGTAATTCCTGAAGCTGCCGTGTTGACGCTTGAAGAAACAAATGCAGCAACGGACAAGGTACATTACAGAGAATCTCAGGCACCGACATTCAGATTTACATTCCCGTTCACGTAGGTTGAGAAATTTAGAGAAATCTTCTCTTGCTTAAAGCCAGACCTAAGCGACCCTGATACCTATTTTGCCACGGCAAGATTCTTTAACTCATTTTTCCTACGATTAGACAGCTCTTTTGCCATAGATAAACTGGAAGAGATAATAGAACTAGACAGTAGTTCATTCTATATATTTCAGAAAGATTTCAAGAACGGGCTCTCAGTTGACAGCAATGAAGAGAAATGGACTGAAAACGGTAAGACTGAATATGTTTGGACTTATGAATTATGCGTGTGGGGTAAGGAATGGGTAGACAAAATTCACTTGGCCTACAATAACCATACATAAAAAATACTACACACAACATGGTGTAAACGGCAGCTACGGCCGACGGCCTCGCCTGTTATTTAGCCATGTCGTTGGTGGTAGTTGTAATTGAAAGGATGCAATGAATGTCTGACATAGGGAAAATAAAAGCTCCGTTGTTCTTTTTGGGGTTAGTCATTCTTTTGGTAAATGACTTCTACTTAAAGTATGAGTTCCACAATGAGCTAACGGGCAAGCTGTCAGACTTTGCAGGGCTGTTCATATTCCCCTACTTTTTCTCCGCAGTTAGACCTCAATCAAAGAACGCAATATACCTGGCGACAGCAGTAGTATTCTTTATCTGGAAATCACCCATCTCTCAGCCATTGATTGAGTTTTGCAACAGTTTAGGGGTGGCTGCTAACCGTACTGTCGACTATACAGACTTGCTGGCAATATTTATACTTCCCCTGTCTTACTGCTATTTCATGAATAGGAACTGTGGTTATGAGAACCACAGGAAACCTTTAACTACCGCTACTCTCGCGCTTATTTCTTTATTCTCATTTTGCGCAACCACTCTAAAAAGGCAGGAAGTAGAAATACTGGTAGATACCGACAAATTATTCATTCTCACCCTTAGCGAAGAGGAAGTGTTCAATAGACTTAGCCCTGCTAACACCAACACTGTCTCATTTCTGGGTAATAGCGGAGACTCTCTGTATTACCTTCACTTTGACATCCCAGACTTGAAAGCAGATGTGAAGGCAGCAGCAGAAATCTATAGGCTCGGCCCAGACAGAACGGCTATAAAGCTTGACAGCGTGACCACGGCCTTTGTCACAGGTGGACTATTCAACAGTGTGGACCAAGATGATTTGGGTAGGATGAAGATGTTGAAACCTGCCAAGCTAGAGGAATACTTCCTAAAGTATTTTATCAGGAAGCTTGAAAAGAATCCAACTGAGAATTACCTCTATTATGAAACCAGGTCAATTCAAAGAGTAAATAAGAAAATCAACTGACCTCCATCATGGTGCATAGGTCATGCTTCGGCCGCCGGGTTGGCACGCCTCATGCCCAAGGCTGTTATGCGTCATTTTAGACACTTCTTCTGTCTGAAAAAGAGCGAAGCAAGAAGCTTGCCTTCCTTTGACTCAATAATCCTGCAGCCAACCGATTAGAAGAACACTTATAAATTGAGCAGGAATAGAAAGTTAATTTCTAGGAGTGGTTTTTTTTTAATACCTTAATGCCAACGTTGGCATGCCTCTTTGCAAGTATTGCTGGTAATCTGAACAGCTAACTTCAGGTAGAGGTGCTCCTGCAAAGAGGGTAGCCACCTTACATGGTGACCAAGGATTTGACGCAGTTCTGATTGATTCTTTTGGTAAACTACCTATAGAGGTGCAAATGCTCACAACGGCTGGCTGAATTCGCTTATTAGCTAAAGGGAAGAATTTGCCAAAAGAACTATTGGTAGAAGATTGGAGGAGAAAAAGCCTTGCTAAACTATGGAATAGTGCTGTAGCGATAGAGCTTTATTTCTTTCTAAAGTACCGGGAAGGGCTATTCTGCCATTTTTGGCATGTTTTAAAGAAAACAGCCATTTAATACTTTGAGGTGTCTTAACCAGGAGCAAATTATATTTTTAAAAATTAAACGTGAGCTAGAATGAAATATAAATTGAGTTTTTCCCTTTTGGCCTTGATGTTTGTGATGCACACGGCTGCATTCGCCCAGGACCCTAATTTTTACATCTTCCTGTGCTTCGGGCAATCCAACATGGAGGGGCATACCAAGTTTGAGCCGCAGGACACCACCGCCAATAAGCGGTTCATGGTCATGGAAGCAGTAGACTGCCCTAACCTGGGAAGGAAGAAAGGCGAATGGTACCCCGCTACGCCACCTTTAACCCGGTGCAACACCGGCCTTACCCCCGCTGATTATTTCGGCCGAACCCTGGTAGCCACCCTTCCAGCCAATGTCAAAGTAGGCGTCATCAATGTAGCGGTGGGCGGCTGCAAAATTGAGCTGTTTGAAAAAGGCACTTACCAATCTTATGTGGCAACAGCACCAGACTGGATGACGGCGGCGCTGGTACCCTATGACAAGAACCCCTACGGTCGCCTGGTGGAGATGGCGAAACTGGCGCAGAAAGACGGGGTGATCAAGGGTATTTTAATGCACCAGGGAGAGTCAAACACCGGTGATACCACCTGGCCCTCCAAGGTGAAAGGAGTATATGACAACCTGTTGAAAGATCTGAACCTCAACCCCAAAAAAGTGCCCTTGCTGGCTGGGGAAATGGTAAGTAAGGAGGAGGGAGGTAAATGCGCCAGCATGAACGCCATCATTGCCCAACTGCCCCAGGTGATACCTAACGCGCATGTCATTTCCTCTGAAGGTTGTACGGCTCTTGATGACCAACTGCATTTCACCGCCGAAGGATACAGAAAACTAGGGAGACGCTACGGAGCCAAAATGCTGTCTTTGTTGGGGTATAAAAATGCCCGGCCTGAGTAACAAAAGACACCTGGGAAGAAATACGCTGGTCCTCAACAACGGTACATTTTCAAATCACTAGTAAAGGAGTACTACACCCCATGATAAAGGTAAAAATTGCCTGGTTTCTTCTTCTCATGTGTTGCGCCCTGCAAGGAATTCAGGCCCAGAACCCCATCATCCAGACTGCCTATACCGCAGACCCTGCCCCCATGGTGTACAATAACAAACTATACCTGTACACCAGTCATGATGAAGACGGCTCTACCTGGTTCACCATGAATGACTGGAAGCTCTATACCACTGATGACATGGTGAACTGGACGGATCATGGCACCATACTTTCCTATTCTGATTTCAGCTGGGCGAAAATAAATGCGTGGGCCCCGCAATGTATAGAACGCGGTGGTAAATTTTACATGTACGTTCCCTTAACCACCCATGATAACAAAGGGGCCATTGGGGTAGCGGTGGCCAACAGCCCATACGGGCCCTTCAAAGATCCACTGGGCAAGCCCTTCATCCAAAGCGGAGCCGGAGATATTGACCCATCAGTTTTTATAGATGATGACGGCCAGGCCTACCTTTATTGGGGCAACCCCAAATGCTACTACGTCAAACTGAACGAAGACATGATCTCTTACCAGGGAGAAGTAGTGCCGGTACCCAATACCATAGAAGCCTTTGGCAAGCGCGAGGGCAACCCTGAAAGGCCTACCACCTATGAAGAAGGCCCATGGCTCTACAAACGCAAAGGGTTGTACTATTTGCTTTTTGCCGCTGGCCCCATTCCGGAGCACATTGGCTATTCCACCAGTTCCAGCCCTACCGGCCCCTGGAAATACCAGGGCATTTTAATGCCTACCCAGGGAGGCAGTTTCACCAACCACCCGGGCCTCATTGACTTTAAAGGGAAAACCTACTTCTTCTACCACAACGGAGCCTTGCCGGGTGGCGGCGGCTTTACCCGCTCTGTTTCTGTAGAAGAAGCGGCGTTCAAAAAAGACGGTACCCTGCAGCCTATGAACATGACCAAAGGAATTACCAAAGGCCTGGCTCCTTTAAACCCGTTTGTGAAAAACGAAGCCGAAACCATAGCGTGGTCTGAAGGGGTTAAGTCCATGCAGAATGAAAAAGTGGGCGTATTCGTGACGGCCCTGCGCAGCGGCGCCTACACCAAAGTAAAAGACGTTGATTTCCGAAAAACGGGGGCTACTAAATTTACCGCCCGCCTGGGTACCACGCATAACAGCGAAGTGACCCTGGAAATCAGGTTGGGCAGCGTGGAAGGTGAATTACTGGGAAGTGTGAAAGCACCCCTTACCGGAGGGAATGACAGATGGGCCCTGGTATCTACAAATGTTAAAAAAGTAACCGGCGTCCATGATGTCTATTTTGTCTTCAAAGGAAAAGAAGCGAGCAATATCCTGTTTTTCGACTACTGGAAATTCTCCCAATAGTCATTGAAAAATAGGGCAAGACCTGGCTAGCAAAACGCAAACAAGGCAGAAAAGGAAACTCCTATGCTCTTGTAATCATACCCAATCTTTTAACGAACATTTAAAATCATTTCTCCATGACTTACAATTTTATAAAACTGGCTAAAAGATCCGTTCTGGTCCTCTTATTAGTCTCTGCTGCACCTGCCATGGCGCAGGATGGTACCATCTATCCACTCAAGGCCCCGGCTGAGCCAAAAGCCATTCCGCTGGGTACCGGTGGGGTGGAGGGGCAGAAAGCCCCTGAGACCTGGTTCAAGCAGTGGGGAGACCCTATGGCGCGGAACATCTCCACTGCAACCCTCACACCCTTCCTGCCTGCTCCGGGAAAGGCGAATGGCACGGCCGTGATCGTGGCGCCCGGTGGCGGTTACCGGTGGCTCTCCATGGGCAATGAGGGCTGGGAAGTAGCCCAGGCCCTGGCGGACAAAGGAATCGCTGCCTTCGTGCTGAAATACCGCTTGCACCCCACGCCGGAGACGCTGGAGGATTTCAAGGCCTGGATGGACCGGCCCCGCAACGCCCCGGCCCCAGCTCCCTCCGCCAGCGCATCAGCCAGTACAACTGCAACTCCGCCCAGCATGCCGCAGTTAGACCTGTCTAACCAGTTAGAAGATGCCGAGGCCGCTTACGCCATGATCCTGAAGCGCTCCAAAGAGTGGGGGGTGGATACAA
Source organism: Rufibacter roseolus (assembly GCF_017916365.1). GTDB lineage: Bacteria > Bacteroidota > Bacteroidia > Cytophagales > Hymenobacteraceae > Nibribacter > Nibribacter roseolus. The sequence continues at coordinate 1,462,147 of NZ_JAFMSU010000002.1, read as the reverse complement.
ACCGAATAGGCATGATCGGCTTCTCGGCGGGTGCCGGCCTCACCCTGCACTCTACCCTTAACTCCAAGACCATGAAACTGGCTTTCATCGGCCCGATCTACGGCGGAATGGGTCCGGTGGAAGTTCCTAAGAACGCCCCGCCCATGTTCAACGCCATTGCCTCCGATGATTTCCTGTTCCGCGGTCAATTTGGGGTAGTGGATTCCTGGTTCAAGGCGGGCATCCCCGTGGAGTTCCACCTCTACCAGAACGGCGGCCACGGTTTCGGTCTGGGCAACCCAGACAAAACCAGTAACCGTTGGTTCGATGCCTTTATTTACTGGCTGGAGGTTAACAAATTCCTTAAGCCCCAGGCTAAGAAGTAATCAGAAAGTCTGTAAAGGGAGTGATTTAACCTAAGAGGCGAACCGCTTAGAGGCAAATGCCGCTTAGTCCGCAAATGCGGAAAAACAGATGCTCTTGGGTTGAAATAATTTATTCTGGGACCTCCTGAATGTAAGATGGTTTCAGGTACGAAAACTTAAAAAGTAACACTAACATCATTCTCCTGTCACTTCTTATGAATCAGAAGTGACAGGAGTCTAGACTAAAAAATCAGTAATAAAATTCTAAGATGAAGAGAATCAAATTTGGGTCTGCTCCTCAGGGAAAAAGACTGGTAGCTATGCTCTGTGTTTTGGTGGCCTTATTTTCATTTATGGGCCTACCTGGGAATAGCCAGAATCTAAAAAAGAAGGCTAAAAACGCCCCGGTGTTTTCCAATTCTGTCTACGAAGGCCAAGACAAAGTTTACAGTGATAATCCCCTAAAACCGGGAGAGTTCTATAACCCTATTCTACAAGGCGCCTATCCAGACCCAGCCATCACGCGCAAGGGCAGCGATTACTACCTGGTAGCTTCCACTTTCGCTATTTTCCCTGGGGTACCGGTGTTCCATTCAAAGGACCTGGTGAACTGGACGCAGATCGGACACGCGTTGGACCGCGTATCGCAGCTGGACGTGCATGATACGGGAATCAGCGCCGGCGTCTATGCCCCGGACATAGAGTACAACCCCAACAATGACACGTTCTACATGATCGTGACGGCATTTGCCGGAGGCGCAGGGAACATTGTGGTGAAATCAAAAGACCCGGCCAAGGGTTGGAGCGACCCGTTCAAGCTGAATTTCCAGGGGATAGATCCCTCTCTTTTCTTCGATGACAACGGGAAAGCCTACGTGGTACACAATGATGCCCCGGATAAAGGGACAGAACTGTATGAAGGGCACCGGGTGATCAAGGTGTGGGACTATGACCTTGAAAAAGACCAGGTCATTGCCGGAACTGACAAGATTATAGTAAACGGTGGGGTAGACCTCGCCAAAAAACCGATCTGGATTGAAGCTCCCCACATCTACAAAAGAAACGGAAAGTATTACCTGATGTGCGCCGAGGGCGGTACCGGCGGAAACCACAGCGAGGTGGTGTTTATAAGCGATAGCCCCAAAGGCCCCTTTACACCTGCTCCCAACAATCCCATCCTGTCACAAAGACACCTTAGCCAGAACAGACCAAACAAAGTAGATTGGGCCGGCCACGCTGATCTGGTAGAAGGCCCCGATGGGAAACACTATGGCGTGTTCCTGGGTATCCGGCCGAACGAGAAGAACCGCGTCAACATTGGGCGCGAAACCTTTATCCTGCCTGTTGATTGGTCGGGCCAGTTCCCGGTTTTTGTCAATGGACTTGTACCCATGGAGCCAAAGCTGAAAACACCTGCCGGCGTGGAAAACAAAACCGGAAAAGAAAGCTTCATCCCCAATGGCAACTTCACCTTCACTGACAACTTTACTTCCAAGAACCTGGACTACCGCTGGGTTGGTTTAAGAGGCCCACGCGAGGCTTTTATTTCCCAGACAAAGAAAGGTTTGCAGATTAACCCGTTCCCGGCAAACATCAAGGAGGTAAAACCCACCTCTACCCTCTTCCTCCGTCAGCAGCACAACAGTTTCACTTATACCACCACCTTAGACTACAAGCCTGCCTCAGAAAAGGATCTGGCGGGTATTACGTTGCTGCAAAGCGAGGCCTTCAACTACGTGTTCGGCCTGACCAGAAAAGGCAAAGACGCTTACCTGGTTCTGGAAAGAACCGAAAAAGGCGCCTCTAAAGTCATAGCCAGCCAAAAAGTTGATGTCAATAAGCCAATACAACTGCGGGTAAAGGCAGAGGGCGATGCCTACCAGTTCAGCTATTCAACGGATGGGAAAAGCTTCGTGAATCTGGGCGGCCCGGTGTCAGGTGATATTCTCTCCACCAATGTGGCAGGAGGTTTCACGGGCACTTTGATAGGTTTGTACGCTACGTCAGCCAATGATGTACAGCCGCAGTAAGAAGACCAAGTAACAGGGATTCACCCCAGTAGCTAACCGGTGGTTTAGACTACATTTTTGATTTTTAGGCTCAAAACCCAAAGGCCACTTCCCAGGTCTGTCACCCGACAGACCTGGTGCAAGTTACCTAGCTAGAGTAACCGGCCATTACGCCCTGGCTTTTCAGGGGACAGTCCAGGAAGATAGACAAATAAGGAAGAAGCTTATCATTAATTGGTATAAGAGGGCTGACTAGCAGGGATTACATATTTTTAAAAATGAAGAGACGGATTTAATGAATATGAAAAGACGGATACTTTTACCAGCAGCCATGCTACTACTTGGGGCATACCAGTATGCTTCGGGCCAGGATCTGAAGCTCAATGACCGTGAGTATTTTGAGCAGCAAGGCGTCAATGTGCTGGTGTACAACAACCTTTTTACCGGAGGTTTCAACGATGAGAAGAACGCCGGGATAGAATTGATCCACCATGGCGTAAGAACCGCGCAAGGCGGTGCAGTGCGGCTCTCCAACACGCCGGAGCAGTGGGACCTGGTGCCTGACATTCTCAACCGGAAAGTAGACCGGGCCGCCAAAACGGTAGAGGCTACGTTACGGTACAAAGAATACAATTTTGATTCACGGGTAGTAGTGACGGCCAAGGGCAAAGGCGTAGAGATAGCCGTTTACCTGGACAAACCAGTTCCCAAGGCACTGGAAGGAAGCGCCGGGTTTAACCTGGAGTTCCTGCCCTCGCAATACTGGGCCAAGAACTATTTGGTGGATGGTCGCCCTAATCTCTTCCCGCGCTATGTGGTAGGCAATACCGTTACGCGGCCAAACAGCCAGAAACCGAAGCAATACAAAGGCTACGTCACTTCCGATGACCGGGGAACCGGCAAATTCATAGATCCGCTTCCGCTGGAAACCGGTCGTACCTTCCTGTTTGCGCCCGATGCCCAAGAACGGATGGTAAAAATCACCTCTCAAGATGCCGACCTGATGCTGTTCGATGGCCGTATGCTGGCCCAGAACGGCTGGTTTGTGGTGCGCAGCTTGCTTCCGGCCGGGAAAACCGGCAAGGTGTTGACCTGGACTGTGGAGCCGAACGCTATCAAAGGCTGGGTAAGAGATCCCAACATCGGGTTCTCCCAAGTAGGCTACCTTCCTGCGCAACCCAAAGTTTCTATCATTGAACTGGACAAGAAAGATAAACCCGCTAAGAGCGCCTCTATTTTTAAAGTAGGCGATGACGGCAAAGCCACCAAGGTATTCACCGGCAAAATCGCACCCTGGGGGGACTACTTTAAGTACCACTACGTGAAGTTCGATTTCTCATCCGTGAAGACGCCTGGTATCTACTACATTCAGTACGGAGACACCAAGACCAATAATTTCCTGATCGGGGAGCAGGTGTACAGCAAGATCACCGATGCTACCAGCGACATCTGGATCCCCATCCACATGAACCATATGTTCGTGAACGAAGCGTACCGGGTGTGGCACGGCGAGCCGTTCAAGGAAGGTTACCGCCAGGCCCCTCCTAACACCGATCACTTCGACCTTCATGCCCAGGGCCCAACCACAGATACCAAATACAAAGCGCTGGACCTGATACCTGGCCTGAACGTAGGAGGTTTCTTTGATGCTGGGGATTTTGACATCGAGACCGGCTCGAACATCAGCGTGGTGCAGAACTTTGTCAAAACCTGGGAAAGCTTCAAACCCCAGCGCGACCAGACGTTTATTGACCAGAAGCAGCGTTACGTAGACCTTCACCGCCCCGATGGAATCCCGGATGTGTTGCAGTTTATTGAGCACGGCACTCTGAACCTGGTAGCCCAAGCAGAGATCATAGGCCACATGGCCCAGACGCTCTCTAACTCGGTGCTGGATAACTACCACCACCTGGGTGACGCCGCTTCCTTGACAGATGGCCTTCCTTACAACCCCAAACTCGGTCCGTATGAAGTAGCCAAGGACGGTCGCTCCAGCGGCGTGAAAGATGATCTGTGGGCCTTCACCAGCCGCGAACCCGAACTGGACCTCAGGGCTGCCACAATGTTTGCCGCTGCCAGTCGGGCTTTGAAAGGATACAACGATGACCTTTCGGCGAGAGCATTGACCCAGTCGAAAAGGCTGTTGAAAGAGGCCACTGCCTTACTGGCCAACCAGAAGCAGGATACTAGTGGCAGAGGTAACGCCGCCAACATGGCCACCAACCTTCAGCTGTACATTGCCACCAACGAAAAGCAGTATTTGGATAGGTTCCAGGAGCTTCTATGGCCATCCCTGGAGCGTAACGTGAGCGGAAACCTATTAACGGCCCTGGATGCCATCCCGCACCTGGACGCCTCCTACAAAGAAAAGCTCCGTCCGTACGTGGTGAAGTACAAAGAATACATTGCCGGCCTTGAAAAGAACAATCCCTACGGCGTGCCAATTGGCCTTACCAACTGGGCAGGCAGCGGGGACGTGATGAGCTTCGGGACTACCGTTTGCTTTGCGAGCAAATACTTCCCTGAGATCATTGAGGGGCAGCATGCTTTCAAAGCCACAAACTATCTGTTCGGAGCGCATCCGTACCATAATTATTCCCTAGTGGCTACCGTGGGCGCTACCCGCCCCAAAGCAGTCTTCTACGGTAACAACCGGGCCGATTTCTCCTTTATCCCGGGCAACGTTGCCCCCGGTATCCTGTTCAGAAAACCCGACCACTTTGAGAACTACGACGACTGGCCTTTCCTGTGGGGCCAGAACGAAGGAACCATTGGTGGCAATACCGCTTATCTGATCTTTGGATCGGCGTTCAAGAATTTAGTGAAGTAAACGGATTTCTCTCTTCAGTTTAGCGCAAGAAATAAGCCCAACGGTTTGCGGCTTATTTCTTGCGCTATTTTTTTAAACTTTGCCAAAAGCAGCGCCGATTCATTCAACAAGTTCACCTGAGTTGTAAGACACCTAGAACTAAGTCCACCTTTTCACTAGCTAAGTTGCGATATGAGGGAAAGGCTGATTGAAGGTTCGTCAAAGGTGTTAACTTGCTTCCAGTGCAGCGGCTTGACAGCATATCGCCTGCCAAAAGCAACAATTCCTGCCACCATCGGTTAGGTCTAATAGTAAATGAAGTCTAAACAAGAAGCCTATGTCAATCACAAGTGAATCTGAACTTATTGGAATGCAGCGGATAAGTGAGGTTGTAGCATTAACCCTGAAGCAAATGCGGAACTATGCTCAACCGGGTATGACAACAAAAGACCTGGACAATTTTGGAGGCGCGTTACTGAAGCAATACGGTGCCAAATCAGCCCCTGCCTTGTCCTATGGGTTTCCTGGCTGGACCTGTATCAGTTTGAACAACGAAATCGCCCATGGCATCCCTTCAGATAAAAAGGTGCTTCAGGAAGGTGATTTGATCAATATTGACGTTTCTGCTGAATTAGATGGTTTTTGGGCAGACAATGGAGGCTCCTTCGTTTTAGGGCAGGATATTCATCACCATCAACCCCTGGTAGATGCTTCCAAGAAGATCTTGAGAAAGGCAATTGAAAACATAAAGGGAGGCGTACGGATTGCAGAAATAGGTCGGCTGATTGAGAATGAAGCAAACAAAGCTGGGTATAAGGTAATCAAAAACCTGACTGGTCATGGGATCGGGAGACAATTGCACGAAGAACCCAGTGAGATCGCCAATTATTATGACAGGTTGAACTTAAAGAGATTTAGAAAGAACTCTGTAGTGGCCATCGAAACCTTTATTTCCACCAATTCAACCATCGCCAACACCATGAAAGACGGTTGGACATTGGTGGGCAACAGGGGAGGTTTTGTGACCCAACATGAGCATACCATTGTAATAACTGATGGCAAACCGATCATCCTAACAGAAATGAATGAAGTCTGGGATTGATGGGATCAACAGGTGCTTGCAATACTTTTAGCAGTATATACTCCGGGATTATATTCGGCAGAAAAGGCTATGGAAAGGTAGGGGCTACAAGGCGGTGCAAAAGCAGGAAGACGCCATCATGCTTTAATTGATGGCCCCTTCCTGCTTTCATGTTCTACCTGGCTGTTATTTTTTCTGACGGTCAATTATTACTTCAGTCTCTTTGCTGGAAAGGTTGATGGCATAACCATTTCTCTCCTTCGTCGCTTTTGTTTTTAAACCATAGATTGGACCTTCTTTTGCAGGGCCTGGCTGCTCTATGGTTAGAAATGCTGCCGGGGTAAAGGTATCTGCTGCGTCAAGGGTGATCTTTACCTGACCGGTAGAGGGATGGTAGGCTATCTTTTTCATCTTTCCTGCCTGTAAAGAAATCCACAAACCGGCAGGTGCAATAAACGCCGCAGATCTGCCAGCAGTGGTTGGCTGCACTTCCACCCACTGGTTCTGTAAGCTTTCATTGCCGCCAAAAGCCAGCCATCCTAAGTCCGGATGTTGCGTTAGGTAAGTAGCGGAGTTCACAGCGTAGCCAAAGAACCCTGGGCCGTAATCTCCGGAGTAACTGTCGTTGTGCAGGGAGGCTGGGTAACTGTGAAAAGCAGCGGGGGCAAAGCCCTCTTCTGTGATATTAGAGAGCGTCCCTAAAACGCCGCCATAGCCAACCCGCAGTAAATACAAATTATCAGGTTGCCTGCGGTATTCAGTTAGCACAGGAATGGCATTCAGGCCCGAGCCATAGTGGTGAATCATCCGCTCTACTCTGGGCAAACCTCCGGCATATAAGAAATCCCAGTAGCGTCTGGCATTGCCGTTGTAGGCCCAGTGGGGCATGGTGGGCATGTAGGCAAGGATGGCGTTTAGCGTCACATCGGCTTTATCATCGTAACCGAAAAAGAGCGACCAGATGTACACTTCTTCCTGCCCGGTTGAATCCCAGGGCATTTCGCTTCCGAAAGGGTAGGAAAGGGAGGCCCAGTGAATGGCCCGTTTTTTCATTTCTGCCTCCAATTTACCGGCCATCTCACTCATTCCCTCGGCCTTTAAATCTTTAAGAATGATGTAAAAGATAGTTCCTTCCATTTGCCCGAACTCAGCATAATGCGGTGCCAGACGAACCATGGCCATGGCGGTTTCATAAGCGTTGTTCAAATACCAGTTCCATGATTGGGTGGAAACCAATCCTTTGTGGTGGCGGGCCAAGCGGTACAGTACCCAATGCGCTGCTGCTACGTGGGGGTAGTTATAGGAGCGCCCCAGAGAATATGCTTCCTTTTTGGGCCATAAAGACCATACCTTCAGGTTTGCAGGAATATTGTAAGTGCCAGCAGGCATGGAATCGGGCGCATAATAGAAAAGGCTTTTGCGAACCCCGTATTTATCCGGGCCTTCTGCTACCTGTATGCGGCCCCACAGGGTTTCCCCTACAAACCGCTGGAGTTTGTCTATTTCTTTCTTATCAGGCAAAACGGATTGCTTCATGATAGCCCCCAGCCAACTACCGGCTCCTGCTTCATCGCTGAGGCCAGCTATCCAGACGCGGTTATCTTCCAGCACCTGCTGCTGCTTCTCATTGTCGTAACTGATCACCGAAGGGTTTCGGCCAAAGCGGTCACCTTCTTTTTCAAACCATTGCTTAGTAGTTAGAAAGTTTCCAAAATCGGCTACGGTTTCCTTTTCAGGCTTGATCACCTTGTAATGTACCGTCTGTACCAGGCCATCTTCGTACTGAACCGTGACCCTGGCTCTTCCCCATTTCTGGCCTTTGACCGCATAGGCCTTCCAGCCATTTTTAGTAGAGGGCGCTGGGGTAATGATCAAAGCACCTTCCGGTTCCATCTTTATGCTTCGGACTTTGCTCTTATAGCTGATAAACAGCTTGCCGTTCACGTCCTGGGGCAGCACATACCCGGGGATGCCCACGGCTACGGGACGATTGTTCTGCAGTAATTTCTTTTCAATGTTTTGCGGTGTTCCTCCCAGCACAAAGCGAACCCCATAGTTTTTTGACTCTCCCGGTTTTAGGATGACGGAAGTTGGTTTGTTCCAGGGCTCTGCTTTTTTCCATTCATTTTCTGCAAAGGCCTTGCTGTGTACCATCCACTCATGGAAGCCTTCAAAGGCAATTCCTCTGGGGGTTGGATCATCATTCAAAGGGTTATAGGCCTCAAAAGGAGAATTTCCGTAAGGGAGCACCAACAAGGAAGAATCTCTTCCGTGCAGACGGGTTACCTGTAAATACCCAGCATCCTGACCAATGTAGGGATCATACAGAACGCTTTGCGCGTGGGCTTGTACCAGGTCTTTCCCTTCCAGAATGTTGTTGAAGATCATGGGAATGCCCAAGGCCCCAATTTCCACAGGGTTTGCGGTACGGTTGGTCAATTCAAAGCGTAGCACCAATTGCCCTTGCTCTAATTGCCAGAAACGTTTTACGGTAAGGGGTATGTCTGCCGGCAAAGTATTGGCCAGATCTGCGGCCGCCAGAACAATACCTTTTGCCGCCAATGTTTGTACTGGCTTTCGTTGGGAGGCTGTTGAAAAAGACTTCCACTGGCCTGCTTGACCTTCCCGGATTCTCAAGTTTAAATCGCCCAGGTGATACATGCCGTTACTGCTACGCACTTTCAATCGGTCACCGGGGGTATAATCAAAAGCCGGTTCTGCCTTAGGGTGCAAACCTGATACGGTTTGAGAGGCTTTTACCAATTCCACCTTAAAAGAGGGAGTTTGAAAGGAAATAGTACCCTGCTCTACATCCAAGGTGGAGGGGCGTTGGGCAAGGTCTTTCCATGATTGGGCAAACAGGGAGAGCGGCCAGGAAAGGAACTGCCACCCAAGCAGGGTTAGAAAAAACAGTCTTCTAAAGGTAACAGTCGTTTTTGGGGTAAACATCATTGTCTATTTTAACTTAGAAAGTTATAGAGGGGGTGTCAAAGATAAATTTCTCACGGCGCCAGCTGGAAAGGAGGTAGTGCTGCAATGCAGTGATAGAACTGCTTAAGCAAATGGGTGCTGGGAAATAACCTGATATGATAATTAAAGGGGCTGATGGGGGCATCGCTCACGTGAGTGAGGGCCCTATCAGCCCCTTTGGGTTTTAAGCCTATTTTAAGTTAACATCCAGGTAAACGGAATGCCGGCCGTATGATTCGTAGAAGGGTTTATACACCACTCCATCAATGGTGAACTGTAACTGCTGGGGATCGCCTTTGATGGATTTACTTAAATCCTCAGCATCAAGGGTTACTTTACGCCATTCTTTTCTTGCTTCGGGTTCCTGGGCGGCCAGCAAAATAGGTCCGTAAAACAGACTGGCGATGTTGGGCTGGTCCATCACCGGATCCAGGTGAAACTGGAAAGGCATTTTCAGGTCAATCACATCTCCATCTTTCCATTTACGACTTAGGGTTAAGTAACTGCCCGGCTTGGCGTCAACCTTTTGCTCTTTGCCGTTGATCTTCACGAAGAATCCTTTGGTAGCCCAGCCGGACACCCGCACATTGACATCAAACTTCCCATTACCCTTAATCGTCAGGCGGGTCTGGTCTTCCTTGGGGAAAGTTGTGGTTTGTTCCACTTTTACTTTGCGCTCTGTCCAATCCAGGGTAGAGGGTACGAATAGGTTAACGTAAAGCGCCTGGTTATCTTTGCTTTTGAAGTAGATGGAGTTCTGCAGTTTGGTGCTGCTTTCTATGGCGGTACCGTTGCAACAGGTAAAGCCCGTCATGTTGGGGTTGCCGAATTGTTTTGTAGACCCTGGTCTGAGCGGTACGTGGTAGGTGTTGGCAGGGCTGTCTTCGGCCACCGAGGCCAGGATATGGTTGTACAGCGCCCGCTCATAATAGTCCATGTATTCTCCCCGCTGGTCATAGAGAAAAAGGTCACTGGTCAATTTGAGCATATTGTAGGTGGCACAGGTTTCATTCTGCCCGCCGGCCGCAAAGCCGTTTTCGTACAGGGTTCCGGGCTGGGCCACAAAACACTCTGCGTTATTTGGGTTACGCGCACCAGCCACGCCCCCTATGCTGTACATGTAGTCATTGACCATCTTGTACCAGAAGTTATCGGCTATGTTGTAGTACTCCGGATTTTTAGTGACCCGGTACGTTTCAATGCTTCCTACTACCTGCGGGATGTGCTGGTTGGCATGCAGACCGCGGAAAAGGTCAACGTTTTTGGCCAATCCATGCGAATGATTGGGGTCGCCGAAGAACACCCTGATGTTGTCAAATAACTGGGCGGTTTTGAGGTGATTGGGTTTACCGGTAAGCCGGTACATGCGGGCCATGGCCTCATTCATGCCGCCAAACTCCCCGGCGATGTAGGTGTTCCACATCTTAATCAGCGTGTCAGTGGGCACCTTGCTCAGGCGGGCATATACCCAATCTCCCATGCCGGAGGCGGTAGCCAGGGCCTTTTTATTGCCGCTTACCTCGTACACATCCATCAGACCGGCCAGGATCTTATGAAGGGTGTAGTAAGGCGCCCAGACCTGGTTTTTCTGCCCGCCGTATTTGGCTCCTTTTTCCAGCATGATGAATTGGTCTGGCGGGTACGCGCTGATGTATCCTACACCCCAGTTCCAATAATCCGTCCGGATGCCTTCATCGCTCAGATCTGAGTCGTACGCTGATTTACCAGGGCCCATCGGCACCGCAGCCGGATCAGACATCTGGGGGCCACCTTCTGATTTCGGTGTTCCGGATAACAAGGATAGCTCGTAAAGGGTGTTTACCATTTCCTCCATCTTTTTGGAGAAATTGGCCTGAAGCGCCTTGTCATACCCTGTTCCGGCGTAGGCCTGCGCGATGGCCGTGAGATAATGACCAGTAGCGTGGCCTCTCAGTTTGGTATCCTGGCTGTCCCATACGCCCAAGGGCTTTGCACCGGCAGGTTGTTTCTGACCGAAGGCATGGCGGAACATGTAGAGAAAGGAATTAGGGTCTGTTTGTGCTAAGGTGTTGATGAATTTATCGCGGTTTTCGGTGAATTGGGTTTGCTGGCCCTGGGCATCGGTTTTGAGGGTAACCTTTCCCAAATCAAACGAGGCCAGCTTCAGATCTGGTTTGGAGGATTTCTGAGAGGCTTTTACCGTGACATTGGCCTTCGGTTGAAAAGCGGTGCCGGGTACCCGGCCGGTAATGGTATAGCGCCCGGGTTTCAGAACAGGACTATTGTCCGTTTCAGCCGGCCAGATTACCCGCACTTTGGGCCCTTTCCCCTGCATTTCGTTTTTATAGGTTCCCTGTACATGACTGGGCAACCTGGGCAAGTTTCCTACCTCTGTTTCTACTTCCACATCAGACACCTGAACCAGATAGGCATTATAAAGCTGGGGCTGGTTTGGGGAAAAGCGGGGCAGATCATCCTCGGCCTGCTTACCCGTAGTATTGACCATGCCTTCATTGACGCCTCTACCTTTCTGGGCATTGGTGTAGATTCCAGCGACCTGCCTGCCCGTCAGGGGAATGCGGTAAATCCGGAAATCATGTAGGAGAGCATTCAGGTTGGGATCTCCGGGTGTTAGGGATTTCCCGATGTAAAGCAGATTTCCTCCGGGTTGTTTGCCAAATACCTCTGTTAACTCCTGGGGAATATCCCTTGCCTCACCGGCACGCTTACCATCTACATAAGTAATCAAGGACCTGGACGGGACATCTACCACTATGGCCAGGTGCACCCACTTGTTCACCTCAATGGCCGGAGAGACAGCTCCTTTTTTATTTCCTTTATCGGCAGTAATGAGCGCCTGGAAGCCTTCCTGGGTTTTGGTACCCACCGGAGCCGCAAAGAAATGCCTGCCTGCATCCTTCCCGAAATCAAAGAACCTTTGGCCGGTTTGCTTTGAGCGCAAGTTGACCCACCCTGAGATGCTCAATGATTCCAGATCTGTTAATGCTTCTACCGGAATGGTTACAAAAGCATTGTTATCGCCGGAAAGCGACAAGACCTTTCCAAACTTGTTGTCATTGGCAAAGGAAGCCTGGGAACCTTGGATTTTACCATGCAGCGTATTTCTAGACCAGTCTTTCAGGTCTCCGTTGAACACATAGCGGGCAATCATTCCTGTTTCACCAATACCGTCTAAAATTTGGTCACCGTTCTGGGCCTGAGAAGTGTAAACACACTGGGTTAACACAGAGACAAACAGAATGGCTTGAAAGAATACTTTTTGCATTTTCATATTTAGAGTCCGTTTTTTTCCTCCTAAAGGCTGATGGTTATAAGATAACCTGCTGAAAACCAAGGTGTGCAGGGTGAGGTGATTCCGCTTTTACACTTCTCTAAAACTAGAGAGAGTACCTGTGTTTCTATAAGCTTATTTTAGCCGATAATCATATGATATTAACATGTGTCCTTTTCAGAACATGAGATAGTTGGAGGAGAAGGCCTTCAGAGGATGAATGGACGGCTGGGGGTAACTGTAATACCATTGGGGGGGGAACTTCAGGAGGGATTTGCCAAGCGGATTCAGATCAGTTGTTGAATGGAGTAAGAGGCTGTGGCTCCTAAACAAGGAAGCCTTGAAGGTTTGTACTTCAAGGCTTCCTTGTTTAGCAAACTCAAATTTATTCTGTCTTATTTCCAGGAAATGGATCCCGTTAAAATCTCTCTTATGTCATCTGGCATAACAAGGCTACCACCACCTTCTAAGTTTTGGTAACTGCCAGAACCAGCTAAAATCTTCCACTGGCCTTCTGAAGTTTTCATGTTACAGTTCATCCGGATAGTAATAGAGCCTTCAGGTAGGGTGAGGATAAGGGTGCAGTGCAGCGCCATCCCAAGCGTTTCTGTGGGCATTACGTAGGTGCCCGTTGCATTAATTCCACCAGATACCGCCACCGTTCCGAAATAAGTGGAACCTTCTGATGAAGTTGCGATGGTATTGAAAACTATAGGTTCCTTCTTGTTCAAATCAGCGGTTTTGGTGGAGGCTTCCTTTACGAAAAGAAAGGAAGGGGAGGGATCTGTCTCTTTTGTGGAACAACTCCAGGTCAGGCAAGTAATCAAACAAACCATGACTGGAAAGCTAAAGGAAAACACCTTTTTCATAATCATAGAGTTTATGTTGTGAATAACTTGTTGATTGTCTTTAAGTTATTCAAATAAAGGCGCATTTGAAATACATTATCTATTTAAAAGCTAAGGCCTTTTCAATTTGGATTTTAAGCAAAAACTGGATTGGTAACTATGCTCTAGGTCAAGGAGCAGCAGGAGAATTGGGAGATGAATGCCCGTTCGGGCCTGTCTTCAATAGAAAGAAAGGTTGGAGTAGAGAGTTGTACGTGCATGTGTACAGCCTTAAAGCAAAAAAGCCCCTCAGAATGAACTGAGAGGCTTTTGAGTAGTCCGTAGGGGAATCGAACCCCTGTTACCAGAATGAAAATCTGGTGTCCTAACCCCTAGACGAACGGACCATCTTTCGGTTTTGATGGTGCAAATATAGAGGGATGATTTTGATCTGCAAAACATCTCTCAGAAAAAAAGTGTTGTTTTTTAATCAGTTTTCCCCCTTTGTCTTCTAAGTGTCTGATTTTGAAGAAAAATCAAGCTGATTAAACTTTAAAAAAAATTTCGTGCTTCCTGACCGTTTTCTCTAAATCAGCTCTAAAACCCCGAATAAAGGTACATGCTGGGGTTCTTACCCTAGAGGAAAACTAGCCTAGGCAAAGGATGCAGAAAGTTCGGTACCTTAAAACAGACCATTTTCACCTTACCTGTTTTGAGGTTATTTATACAAAAACAGACTCAAAACAGTAGTGTGCTGCCTCTCGTACCTGATCTTCTTCCCGCTTGTGCAGTGGCAACCAGATGAGCCTAATCAAAGCTGGCTTTGCCGCCGTGCTTTTCATAGTTGTACAGGTGACGAGCCAATTCAAAGGTGGTGGGGTGATCCAATCCGGTCTTCTGGCGGGCTTTCTTTTCGGTTTCGCCTTCCTGAAGGTAAGCCACATATTCCTGGTAGCTGCCTTTGAGGTGCTGGAGTAAACCATTGAGCGATTCTGAGGTTCTTTTAAGCTGTTCCGCATCAAAGGTGTCTCTTTCCAGAATTTCCTCAACCAGGTAAAACTCCTCCTGCATCATCTGGTGGGTACCGTCTTCGCCCAACACCAAGGGTTTGTATACCCTGAAATAATGTGCATCGGCCAGGAAAGTGCTGCCGGTGCAGTCCTTCAGGTTGATGACAATGGGGGAGTCCGGGAGGTTGAGGTCTGGGGTTCTATGGAAAAAGGCCAGGATTTGCTGACCCTGCTCCTGGTATTGGGAAAGCAGGCCGCAAAGTTCGCCCAGGTCAAACCCCAGCGAAACGGCCTTTGAAGAATCCCCTTTGTTCAGTTTGCCGGTAACCGTGATGGCCGTGTCCACATCGTAGACAATCTCCTCCATTTCAAAGATATCCGTGAGCAGGATAGATTCTGGCGTGTAGGTAGCCGGGTCTACCCCAATGAGGGAGATGATCTTGTCCTCAGGCAGGGTAGTAGGCTGTGAAAGTTGCTGGGCCTCTTTGGCGAGGCTGGACACAAAAATGCTGTGCTCCGTGCTGTCGCCCAGGGCTTTCAATTGTTGCAGGTAGGTGTCCAGGAACTGCAGGTGCGGTTTCAGGGCCTTGTAGATTTTGGTTCTCCTGAAAGTCTTGCGGTGGTAGTAAAGCAAAGTTGCCACCTCGCCGTAGCAGTCCAGCTCCTTCACAGATTCCATCTCTTGTAATACGGCCTCGGGGGTGGCTTTGTCTTTCAGCAGCATTTCCTCAAACAGGAAAATAGGATAATCATGGGTTGGTTGGCCAATCTCGGGCAGCACGTTGAACGCGCTCATCTTCCCGGATTTTGCTTCCTGCAAAACTTCCAGGTTTGTCTTCACGGGTGCCATGAGGTGCTCAGTAGCCGCGGTTTCCAGTTTCTCCTGGGTACCCTGAATGACTTCCTCGCTTAAGGGCGCTTTTTCTGTGAACTGCCACAAAATCTGCAGGTGGGTGTGGGACGGAGGCAAGCCATAGGAGGCCATAATCTCCTCCTCCAGGTGGATGACCTCTTCAAATAATTCGGTATTCTCCTCAGGGCCGCCTTTCTCTTTTAATTCCTGATAATGGTGGTAATATGTCGTAAGTTTTTCCTTCACCTGCATAAATCAGTTATTTTTCTTTCAGAAGTTAAAAGCTGGCATTGGGTGTTTAGGGGCTTCTTATTGAAAGAAAGGCCCAAACCCCGCTCTAGGGGCATGCACCGGGTATATTAACACCGGTGTTGCTAATAATACGGTTATCCTTTCTAAGGGGTATTGTATTTTTAGGATAATTTGTAGCTGTACGGAAGATTCCGGAAAGCACACCCTTAAATGTCTGGCGGTAAGTGCCTCTGAAATTAAACTGTGGATGGGGCTTGGGTATTGTCTTGTCCTTTACGGGTTAGGATAATTTATATTCTGATAAATAAGCAGGATCTACATAGTTTGTGAGCCAGACCTTGTTTTCGGATAGGTAGAAGGGGATTCCACTGCGGTGCATCTCGCCGCTGAGTACGGTGAAAACATAAGGTTTGCCGTGCCGGCTACCTACCTGCAAAGCGGTAGCAATATCAGAGGACAGGTGTACGTGTAAACGGGATTGCTTCCTGATGCCTTCTTTTAGAATAATCTCTGCAGTAGTAACGGATGTACCGTGGTACAGCATCTCAGGCGGAGTAGTGGGGGACAGGCCTACATCTACCTGCACAGAATGTCCCTGGTTGGCTCTGATTTTAGTCTGGTTTGGGTTAAAGGAAAACCGTTGTTTGTTGTTGGTTTCCACCACCCGCTTTAGCCTCTCCAGGTCAACGCTCATTCGTTTGTGCTGCAGTTTAGTCAGCAACTCATCTACATTCGCCCAGCCATTTTGGTTCAGGGTAATCCCTATTTTTTGTGGCTCATGCCGGAGTACCAGACTCAGGAATTTGCTTATGTCTTTATCATTCATGATTCAATAATACGCAAAAAGAAAGCCCCAGCGGTTGGGCTGGGGCTTTCTTGTAGTAGTTAAGCTGGTTATTTCACTTCTTTCAGGAGTTCCTGTACGGCTACTTCCAACTGCTGGTCTTTGCCTTTGCTCACCTGCTCAAACTCGTTCATCACTTTCACGTCTGGCTCGGTCTGCAGGTTCTCCAGGTAGCGGCCCTGCACGTCTTTCACGCCCAGCGGCGGCACGCCCCAGCGTACGCTGTTGTCCTGAAGTGATTCCCAGCCTGCGAAGGTACAGGTACCCGGTACCGGCATGCCCACCAGCTTGCCCAGTTTCAGGTCCTGGTAGCTGAAGGCGAAGCAGTGGCCGTCTGAGTAGTTGGCTTCGTTGGCCAGCGCGATGCTGGGCTTGTTCCAACGGAACGAGGGCTCAATACCGGTTGAGCGATTGTCAGTAGTGTAGTTCAGGAACATTTTACCGCTCAGGAACATGGCTAGATCGGCAACCAGGTCTCCGCCGCCGTTGTTGCGGGTGTCTACCACCATGCCTTTTCGGTTGGCGTATTTCCCCATCACTTCTTCGTACACGGTGCGGTAGGCCGGGTCGTTCATGCCCGGGATGTGCACGTAGCCCAGCTGGCCGTTGCTCAAACGATCCACTTCCTCGGCGTTGCGGCGTACCCAACGCTTGTAGAGCAGGCTGCTTTCCTCGCCGGGTGAAATAGGCTTCACGGTGATGTCGCGGCGCTTTTTAGAGCTTGGGTCATAGATGGTGATGAGCGTGTTCTTGCCGGCTTTGCGGTTCAGGAACTGGGCGTAATCGCGGTCAGCGGTAACGGTTTCCCCATCGATTTTCTCGATCACCATGCCGGGCTTCACATCAAAACCGGCTCTTTGAAGCGGTCCTTCCAGAATCACCTCGTCAATCTTGATGCCGTCTCCGGTGAAGCTTGGGTCATAGAAAATACCCAGGGAAGCGGTGGCATCGGCGTTTACTGGCACGTTAGAGAAGCTGGAGCCCGAGTGGGACACGTTCAGCTCGCCCAGCAGTTCGCTTAGCATCTCGGAGAACTCGTAATTGTTGCTGATGTGCGGCAGGTATTTATCGTAATCGCCTTTCAGTGCTTTCCAGTTGGCGCCGTGGAAACCGGCGGTGTAGAAGGTCTTCTGCGTGCGGCGCCACACGTGCTCAAACATGAAGGCGCGCTCGGCGGCTACGTTCAGGTTCATGTCCCCGCTGATGGCTACGTTCTCCTGTTTGTTCGCGGCAGGGTCCAGCTTGATCACCCGGCCATCGGCTAAGAGGAACAGGTTTTTCATGTCCTTGTCCCAATCCATGCTGGCGCGGTTCGCGTTCAGGGTCACGGCCATTTTGGTTTCCTTCGTGCGCAGGTTGGTGCTCCAGAGGTTGTAGCCTCTCTCAAAACGGGCCAAATAGTACAGCGTCTCGCCGTCTTTAGACACCAGGGCGTCGCCTAACTGGGACGAATGCAGCGTCAGGCGGGCTTTGCGGGTTTTGAGGCCTTCCCAGTCAATGGTCAGTTCCTCGTCTTTTTTCTTCTTTTTGTCTTTTTCCTTCTCCTTGGCAGCTTTTTCATCGGCTTCCTTCACCAAGGCATAATCCTCTTTGCTTAACCGGAATTTGTCATACGCCGCCTGGTTTATGAATAGGGCGAAGATATCTGACTGGGCGCCGCCGCTGTTGGCCTGGGCCCGCATGCCTTCGCGGGTGCTGTTCCAGATGAGCATGTTGCCGCCGGCCATCCACTGCGGAGAATCATCCTGGTAGCCGCTCTCGGTGAGGTTGATTTTTTTGCTTTTGCCGTCGGCGGAGATCAGGCCAACTTCGCCGTTGGCGAAACCGGGCTCGGAGAAATCGAAGGCAATCCATTTGCTGTCTGGGCTCCAAGTGAAGTACTGGTCGTTGTCGCGCATGGAGAACAGCTCATTGGTGGTGAGCAGCGTGCGTACTTGTTTGGATTTGATGTTGTAGACCTTCAGGGTCATGCGGTCTTCCACAAACGCGATCTCTTTGCCGTCTGGCGAGAACTGGGGCTCGTAGTTTTCCTTGTCATTGTTGATGACCGGGGTCTCGTCCAGCAGGGTGGAAGCGTAAAAATAAGGCTCCTCCTTGCGAGTGATCTGGGTCTGGAAGATCTTCCAGCCTTTGCCGCGTTCAGTGGCGTAGATCAGGGTCTTTCCATCAGGCGAGAAGCTCACGTGGCGCTCCTGCTCCGGGGTGTTGGTGATGCGCTTGGTAGCAGATCCTTCCACCGCCGATACGAATACCTCGCCGCGGTAGATGAAGGCCACTTCCTTGCCGTTAGGCGATACCGCCAGATCCTGCACACCGTTGCCCGCTACCGGTACAATGCGCTCGTTGTTGGATTTCACATCCGTGGCGATGGTTACGTTCACTTTCTGCGGAGCGCCGTTGCCCTGCATGGTGTACAGGTCTCCGTCAAACCCGAAGCATAGCAGACCGTTGTTGGAGGCCGTGAGGAAGCGTACCGGATGCTTGGTGAAGTTGGTTACCTTGGTAGAGGTGCCGGGCTTATCGGCGGCCATGCGGTGCACGTTAAAGGTACCGCTTTCCTCGCTCAGGTAATAGATGGTTTTGTCATTGTCGGTGAACACCGGGGTGCGGTCTTCGCCGGCGAAGGTGGTGAGTTTGGTGTGCTTGCCTGTTTTGGTATCAAAGCTCCAAAGGTCGCGGGCCACCGAAGAGACGTGGTGCTTGCGCCATTGGTTTTCACCGCCTTTTTTATCCTGGTAGAGCATGATCTGGCCGTCCTTGCTCAGTTTCACTTCCTCGGCGGGGGTGGTCATTACCTGCTGCACGCGGCCGCCGCCCAACGCCACTTTGTAGAGCTCGGGGGAGGCAAACGTAGGGAACTGGCGGTTGCTGGCCATGTCCATGCGGGTAGACCCGAAGTAAACGGTTTTGCCGTCGGGGCTGAACTCATACGGATACTCATTGGCCGAGTGGAACGTCATGCGTTTGGCCTCTCCGCCGGTGGCTGGCATCTGGAACAGGTCAAAGTTGCCGTAGCGGTCCGAGGCGAACACAATGGTTTTGCCGTCTTTGCTCCAAACCGGCATGAAATCGTGGGCCTCGTGCACGGTGAGGGGCAGGGCGGTACCGCCGCTGGCCGGTACCCGGTACAAATCACCTTTGTAGGTGAAGACAATGGTTTGGCCGTCTGGTGAGATAGACGAGTAACGCAGCCAAGAGGGTGCGTTTTGGGCTTGTGCCGCACTTACTGTGCCGGCCAACAAGGCCCCGGTGTACAATAGTCTTTTAAGCATAGAAGGGTAGAAATGCGCAGTAAGTTACGGAGAGCTTGCATGATATAAAAGAGGCAAGGAGTCCGCTACCGCAACCTTTTTAGGGTTTTTCCAGAGGAGATGGAGGCCTTTGGTTTGGAGGATCGGACCAGATTGCCAATTCCTCAAAATGCCCCTTCCCTTGAGTTCTTTCCTTAAAGAAAGTGGGCGTAGCCATGAGTTTAAATAGGAAAAATTGAATATAATTCCACGTGCCGATTGCGCCTTTCAAACAACGACGCCAGCATCGCTGGAGACCATTTTTTAATCCCATCTAGATAATCTAATATTTGGTGCCGATTCTTTTTCCTTCAGTTTGGAATTAATCTAAATAGATGGTTAGTTTGCCATCGTGTAAAGGAGAAGGATTGTCATACCTCCCAGCCTTTCAACAAGGTACCGGTTTAAAGCCCAATTCCTGAGAAACAGCCCCAAAGCGGAAATCAAGTACATTCATAAAGTAGAAGCATCCATGAAAAAAGGGTTCACCTGGCGCAAATTGTTCAATGACATTCACCTTTGGTTAGGGCTGGCCAGCGGGCTGGTACTGTTCCTGGTGTGTCTCACCGGTACCATCTTCACCTTCCACACCGAGATTGAGGAAGCTCTGGAGCCCGGCAAATTCAGCGTGCAGGTACCGGCCAATGCCGTGGCTCTATCTCCGGATGAATTGATCATTAAACTGCAGCAGGCCCAGAAAGGCAAAGTGACCGCCCTTCAGATTCCGCAGGACCCAGCTAAGCCGTACCGTTTCACCCTTAAAAAAGAGGAAGGGGACAAAGGAGGCAAACCAGAAGGGGAGAAGGCCAAAGCCGAAGGTGCTAAGCCAGCAATGGCAGCCGGTCCTGGTGCTGGTGGCGAAGGTCAAAAAGGCGGCAAGGGTGGTCCCGGCGGACCAGGTGGCGGCGGTGGCCGTGGTAAAACGTACTTGGTGGATCAATACACCGGTGAGGTGAAAGGCACCACCGATGGCCCGGCCCATGAGTTCTTTGAAACCGCCGAAGCCATTCACCGGTCCCTCTTGGTGAAAGGTGAGCCCGGTGCGCTCAACCCCGGTAAAATTGTGGTGGGCGCCTCTACCATCATCTTCGTGTTCATCATCCTAACGGGTCTGGTGATCTGGTTCCCTAAGAAACTGAAGAACTGGAAACAGGGTCTAAAGATCAAAACCAGCGGCAACTGGAAACGCATCAACCATGACCTGCACAACTCGCTGGGATTCTATTCCTCGTTCTTCTTGCTCATCATGGCCCTCACCGGCCTTTGCTGGTCTTTTGACTGGTACCGCGCAGGCGCAAGTGCCGTCATTGGTGACCAGATCTTCAAGCAGCGCACAGAAAAACCCATGACCTCTGACCTGGCCAGTAAGACAGCCCAGCAACCTTCTATTTCAGATATTTTGAATATCACCAACGGCATTCTGCCTTACGAAGGGAATTACCGCATCTCTTTGCCTGCTGATTCTACCGGTGCCGTGGTAGTGAACAAATCAAAAAGCGGCTTCTTCACCCTCTCGGCTTCCGATAAAGTGCAGCTGGACCAGTACACCGGCAAGGCCCTGAAAGTGGAGAAATTTGCTGACAAGAAGTTCAACGAGAAAATCGCGGCCTCTGTGAAAGGTCTGCACGTAGGCGAGATTTTCGGGACGTTCTCCAAGATCATCTATTTCATCGTCTGCCTCATCGCTACCAGTTTGCCTATCACCGGCACGCTCATCTGGTGGAACAAACTGAAGAAGAAATCCAAAGGCAGCCAGGTAGCCCCCAGAGCGGCGGTGACTAGAGCATAATGCTTCTGCCTTGTTTTGGTGCTGATTTTTTTAAAAGAGCTTCAAAATAGATTCAGTCAGATTAGGTCTTGTGCCTCTTAAGATAAGTTTAGTTTTAGCGTCAAATGCAAACGGGCTTGAACATGATGTTCAGGCCCGTTTTGTTTTTTTCACCAAAGTCATGTTAATAGGACTGCATTTCCTGGGAAACCTTGTTGACCCTTTATTTTCATCCTGACCAACTCTCCATTACCATCCTGAACAACTCTCCATTACTATCCTGACCAGCCCTCCCTTTCCGTCCTAACCCACCCTCCATTTTCATCCTGACCCACCCTTCTCTGTCATCCTAAAAGGATCTTGTGGGCGAACGGTAATTATGCTTACTATAAGCCTTATTAGTACGCTCACAAGATCTTTCCAAGATGACAAATGGATGAGGTATACAGGAGGGTAGCGATATTTAGTTAGGGAAAAGTACCTGGTCGGTTTTCAAGAAAAAAGCGCAGTTTGGTTTAAGGCCAGTGTCTTAAACACAAGCCTTAAACCAAACTGCGCTAAATCCAGCTCTTAATCAAATCAACCCTGAAACGCCTTATGACGGATTAGTGGTCTTCAGGAATTTAGGCGCGGTCCGGTGTTTGGAGATTTGCTCGTAGGCATAGGCAATCCCGAACAGTTTAGGCTCTGAGTAGGCACCCCCAAAGAAGGAAATACCTACCGGCAGACCCTGTACCTGGCCCAAAGGCACCGTAACGTGTGGGTACCCCGAGATGGCCGCCGGCGTAGACATGCCGTAACCGGTGAAAGAGTCACCGTTCACCAGATCAATACACCAGCTTGGGCCGTAGGTAGGGCCGGCGATGGCATCCAGCTTGTTGTCCTTCATAAGCTTGTCAATGGCTGCCCGGGAGCCGGACACCTGTTTCTTCACGGCGTCTTTGTACTCCTTCGTGTTCAGGTCGCCCAGTTTATCAGACATCTCCAGGATCTCCTGCTTGAAGAAAGGCATGGAGGTTTTCTCGTTCCGCTTGTTGTATTCAATAACGTCTTTGAGGGTTTTCACCTGGGCATTGGCGGTGGCCAGGTACTTGTTCACGCCATCCTTGAACTCGTACTGCAGAATCTTGAAGCTGTCTCTGGAAACATCCCTGATGCTCTTCATGGCTTCCACTTCCACAATGGTGGCACCTTTGCTTTTGAGTTGTTCCAGGGCCTGGCGCAGCAACGCATCAATGGCCACGTGGCCTTCCAGGAAAGATTTCTCCACCCCGATGCGCTTTCCTTGCAGGGCGTTCACGTCCAGAAATTGGGTGTAATCAGTAAAGGCTTTACCGGTGCTTTCTTTGGTGACCGCATCATTAGGATCAACCCCGGCCAGCACGCCCATTAGAATAGCGGCATCAGTCACCGTTCTGGCAATTGGGCCGGCGGTGTCCTGGGTGTGCGAAATAGGGATAATACCCGAGCGGCTCACCAAGCCCACGGTCGGCTTGAAGCCTACCACGCCGCTCACGGCTGCCGGGCAGACGATGGAGCCGTTGGTCTCGGTGCCTACGGTTACGGCGCACAGGTTAGCCGACACGGCCACCCCAGATCCGGAGCTGGAACCACAGGGCGTGCGATCCAGGACATATGCGTTTTTGGTTTGACCGCCGCGCCCGCTCCAGCCGCTGGAAGAGTTGGTAGAACGGAAATTGGCCCACTCGCTCAGGTTGGTTTTCCCGATGATCACCGCGCCCGCTGCCCGCAACTGGCTCACGATGAAAGCGTCTTTGCTGGCTTTGTTATCGGCGAGGGCCAGGGTACCGGCCGAGGTAGACATTTTATCATGGGTGTCCACATTGTCTTTAACCATCACCGGAATGCCGTGCAGCGGTCCGCGTACTTTGCCCGCCTTGCGCTCCTGGTCCATGGCTTCGGCAATCTGAATGGCGTCTGGGTTGACCTCTATGACCGAATTGATTTTAGGTCCGCTCTTGTCCACGGCCTGAATGCGGTCCAGGTACAACTGGGTAATGGCTTTGGAGGTAAGCTCACCCGATTGCATTTTGCGCTGCAGTTCCTGGACGGTCACCTCGTTCAGTTGGAAATCGGCAGGGTCAGTATTGGCCGCAGCGGCTTCGCTTTTGGTTGCATCTGTTGGAGTTTCGTTGCCAGTGGTGGCGGTAGCAGTAGCCGAGGGGGTAGCCGCGCAGGCGCCCAGCCCAAAAGCCGATAAAGTGATCCCGGCCAAAGAACCGGTTCTTAGGAAATTTCGTCTGTTCATTCGTTTGGATTTTGTAGAAAGATACTTCATCTGGCGGGAAAATGAAAAGCTTCTTTCGGGCCTTTTTCCGGAAATCGGACCCTAAACAGGGATTGATTTGAAGGAGAGGAAGGTATTATTCCAGCAGAACCGATAGATTTACCCCGGCAACTCTCTTCTGCAAATGAAACCTGTTCTGCTATTGCTTCTAATGATGGTAATCACGAGTTCAACCTGGGGCCAGGAACGCAAACGGGTCCGGGAATACGGGATAAAAATCGGTGTACTGCCCACCGGACAAGAGAACGCCATTACCGATGTGGCTGGCGTACAGGTGGGACAGGTTACCCTGAACAAGGGCAACGACATCCGGACGGGTGTCACCGCCATTCTGCCGCACACCGGCAACCTGTTCCAGGAGAAAGTGCCGGCGGCAGTATTCGTGGGCAATGGATTCGGGAAACTGGCGGGCACCACACAGGTGATGGAACTAGGCAACCTGGAAAGTCCCATCATCCTGACCAATACTCTGAGTGTAGCCACTGCCATAAACGGTGTCATTACGCACACCCTGCAACAGTCGGGCAACGAGAAGGTGCAGTCAGTAAATGCGGTAGTGGGCGAGACGAACGATGGTGGCCTGAATGACATCCGGGGGCGGCACGTCACCGAGAAGCACGTGCTGGAAGCCATCCAGAAAGCCAAAGGCGGCGCGGTGGAGGAGGGGAACGTAGGCGCGGGCACCGGCACCATCTGCTTCGGGTTCAAAGGCGGCATCGGGACTTCCTCCCGCAAGCTGCCGGCCAGTTTGGGCGGTTACACCGTGGGCGTGCTGGTGCAAACCAATTTCGGGGGTGTGCTGCAGGTGGCCGGCGCACCGGTAGGAGAGGAACTGGAGAAGTTCTCTTTCCGGCAGCAGATCCTGGAGAAAGCCGACGGTTCCTGCATGATCATCGTGGCTACTGATGCGCCCGTGGATGCCCGTAACCTGGAGCGGATGGCCAAACGCGCCATGCTAGGCCTGGGCAAGACCGGCGGCATCGCCTCCAACGGCAGCGGCGATTACGTGGTGGCTTTTTCAGCTAACCCATCGTTGCGCATACCGCACGTGGCGAAAGAGAAAACCCAGACTGTGACACTGCTGCGCAACGATGAGATGTCGCCGCTGTTCATGGCCACTATTGAAGCCACCGAGGAAGCCATCCTCAACTCCCTTTTCAAAGCCGAGACCACCCTAGGCAAAGACAAAACCAAAGTAGAGGCCTTGCCGGTAGATAAAACCCTTGATATCCTAAAGAAACACCATGTCATCAGACCATAGATTGTACGCCTACCTCAACGAGGAATTCCTGCCGCTGGATAGCACGTACCTGCACGTAAGCGACCTGGCCATCCAGCGCGGATACGGCATTTTCGATTTCTTCAAAACCCAGAACGGCCACCCGCTTTTCCTGGACGGTTACCTGGGCCGCTTCTTCAACTCTGCCCAACTCATGGGCCTGGAAGTACCGCTGCCCGCCGAGGACCTGAAAGCCTCCATTACCCGCCTGATCCAGATGAACGGACTGGGAGACTCGGGCGTGAAAATGATTCTGACCGGTGGCTACTCAGAGAACGGCTATAACCCCGGCCCGCCCAACCTGATCATGATTGAGCAGCCGCTCACCTTGCCTTCAGAAGCGCAACAGGCCGCCGGCATCAAGATCATCACCCACGAATACGTGCGGGAACTGGCCGAAGCCAAAACCATCAACTACACAGTGGGCATCCGGCTCATCCAGAAAGTAAAAGCCCTGGGCGCCGATGACGTGCTCTACCACCAGCAGGGCGTAGTATCAGAATTCCCGCGCAGCAACTTCTTCATCGTGCGGGCGGACAATACCCTCGTGACCCCCGCTAAAGAAATTCTCAAAGGCATCACCCGCAAAAATGTTCTGGAACTGGCCAGTAAGAAATACCGAGTGGAGGAGGGCACTGTGACGCTGGAGAATATCGCCCAAGCAAAGGAGGCTTTCATGACCAGCACCACCAAACGCATCTTGCCCATTGTGGAAGTAGACGGCAAACCCGTAGGAAACGGTAAGCCTGGTGAAGTGTCTCTGGAATTACTGCGGGACTTGATTCAATTGGAAGAGGCACAGACAAGTCGTGAGTAGGGGCCTTGTAGCTTGAGTTTAACCTAGGAAGTTGAAAACTTTTTTTAAAAGTGCGGACGCTGCAGTAACTCCAATTGTGGCCAATTAACGCATATTCTCCCCTTGAGGGGAGCGAATAAGGGTGTTTACATCTGCCGGTTTACGCATTGCTGATAATGCTTTGCTTCTGTAGTAAAAAGATGCCATTTGCGATTAACTCTGAAATGCGTGCTCTCCGTGTAACCACCCCTCTTTATCTCCCCTCAAGGGGAGAATCCGCGTTGAAGGGAGTCATATAGTTGAAGAGACGCATTTATAAGTTATGTAGCTCGCTACCCACATTGCCGCTTCCAAAAGAAAACCCCTCTGTTTAGGGGCTGTTTCTCTTAAAACAGTCCCTAAACAGAGGGGTTTCATATATAAAGCTAAAATGCTAGCCTGACTTCTTCCCTTACGATTTCTTCACTGTGTTGACAATGGCTTGGAAGGCTGGCTTGGGTTGGTAGTTGCGGTCGAAGATGAGCGGGTAGCTGGTGCGGCCTTTGATGGGCCAATCGTTAAGCCAGGAATCCGTATCGGTGACGCCCCAGAAGGTCACGCGGGTGATTTTGTCTCTATGCTTGTGGAAAAGCGCAAAGAGGTCGGCGTAGCGTTTGGCCAGTTTCTGCTGTACCTCCTCAGGCAGGCCCTTGGTGTAAATGTTGTATTTCTGGTCAAACTCAAAGGTGGCATCAATATCAGCACCCTGGCGGTTAGAAGGGTTAGGAAGCACGTCAATGTCCAGCTCGGTGAACATCACTTTCCCAACTTTGGAGAACTTGATGATGCTTTCCTCAATCTGCTGGATGGAAGGGTGTTCCAGGCCGTAATGACCCTGCATGCCAATCCCGGTTACTTTCAGGCCTTTCGCCTGCAGGCTTTTCACCAGTTTCACAGCGCCATCGGCTTTGGCAGGCTTCCAGAGGCTGTAGTCATTGTAGTAAAGCTCGGCTTTGGGGTCTGCTTTTTGGGCGGTGGCAAAGGCATTGGACAGGAAATCCTCCCCTGCGATCTGGTACCACTTGCTTTGCCGCATGGTACCGTCATCGTTCAGGGCCTCGTTCACCACATCCCAGCCGTTGATCTGACCTTTGTAGCGGCCGGCCACGGTCATGATGTGCTCAGTCTGGCGCTTTAGGAGCTGCTCTTTGGTGGCGGGCTTGCCGGGCTCTGCTTCAAAAACCCAGTTTGGGGTTTGCTGGTGCCAGGTGAGGGTGTGCCCCACGATAAACATCTTATGCTTCTTGCCCAGTGCCACGTAGTCATCGGCGGGTTTGAAGTTATACTTATCTGGTTGCGGATGCACGCTTCCCCACTTGAGCAGGTTCTCGGGGGTGATGGTGCTGAAGTGCTTTGCAATGATAGCCTCGGCTTTAGGGTCTTTGCCGCTTGCCTGCTGGTAGTTCAGGGCCGCGCCCACGTAGAAGTCATCCTTGAACACTTCTTTGAGGGAAGGCTCTCCCTGGTTAACCGTACCGGCCACACAGCCCAGGGCTGCAAAGGCAACTCCGGCCGCAAACATGATTCTGTTCTTTCTCATGGACTTAGAATTCAATCAGCTTATATATTCTGTAATAATAAATGCCAACGTTGGCATAAGCAAATTAATAACGAACATTCTTTAAAAGGAAGGTGATTCTCACCCGTTTCAGGCCCGATTCTGAATAATCAGGTCTGAAACGGGTAGAAGGTTTCGCTTTAAAGAAGTTGTGGTTTAGAACCCGATGGAATTGCCGCCATCCACCGGAAGTACGGTGCCCGTTACATATTTGGCGCCATCGGTGGAGAGGAAGTACACGGCATCTGCTACATCGGCGGGAGTGCCCAGTTTGCCCATGGGCGTGCGGCCCATGACCTTGTTCTTGCGCTCAGGATCGTTGTTCAGGGCTTTGGCCGACATGGCGGTGGCGATGAACCCAGGGGCCACGCAGTTCACCCGGATGCCGTTGGGTGACAACTCGGTCGCCATGGCCCGCGTCATGCCTTCAATCGCCGATTTGGAGGCGGTGTAGGCAATCACTTTGGGTAAACCGTACTGCGAGGCCATGGAACTGATGTTCACGATGGCGCCGGCGCCCAGCGGCAACATGGTTTTCACCACCTCGCGGCTCAGGGCGAACACCGCCGTCACGTTCGTGAGCAGGATGCGCTGGAACTCCTCATCGGTTACCTCCTCAAAGTTCTTCTTCAGGTTGATGCCCGCGTTGTTCACCAGGATGTCTATCCTGCCGTGCTCGCTACTGATCTGCTCCACCAGGGCCGGGATGCCGGCCAGGTCGCTCAGGTCATGGGAAATGGTCACGCACAGTTCCCCGAAGGCCTCTCTGGCGCTGGCCAGTTTCTGCTCATCGCGGCCAATGACAATGGTTTTGATGTTCTCCTGAATGAATTTCTCTACAATGGCCAGGCCAATGCCTGAGCCGCCGCCCGTGACAATGGCTGTTTTGGTGGGGGGGGTGTTGTGGTGGTACATGTTTTCTTGTGTTAAGTTCTTTATCAGATGCCCGGAGCGAATTTGGGCTCTATTTTCATAAACTCCTCTAAAGTACCCTGCGGTTTCTCAAGCTCCTGCGGAATAGGCCTTTTGGAGAACGTTTGGAAGTACAAAAGGCAGGCATCGCGCCACCAGCGGGCGTCTTTCTCCTGGATGGCCAGGTATTGTTTCACCTGCTCAAACCTTTCCTTATCTACTTGTCCGGCCAGAGAGTTCCAGGTTTTCTGCATGGCTCTTACGGAGTCCACACCCCCAGAGTAGCGGTAGCACAACTCATCCCACAGCGTCCGTCCGGATTTAGTTTTCGCGTCCCAGGCTACGTGGTGGAACCACAGCAACACTTCTTCTGGGCAGTTGGCGGGATTTCCCCACTGGGCCTGTACCTCAGGGGCATACTGTGACAAAGCGTTGCTGCCGGTTTTGGTGCGGTCAAAGCCTATGCCTTTCTCATCGGCGCGGTGGTAGTACACCGAGGTCCAGTCGGCGCGGGGTTTGTCTTTGATCCAGGGACCGGGTCCGTAGTGGTGGCTCCAGCCCATGAGGTGGTGCAGGCCCATGGGTGTCATGTAGTTCACCACCGCCTCGCGCGAACCCATCATCATCTGCTTGATAGGGTTAATTTGGGCCGGGGCGTTGGAGAAAGTCATTTTGATCCATTCCTCGGCAATGCCCTCAGAGGTCAGTTCATGGTCCCAGGCCAGGCGGCCGAAGGCGTACCAATTGGCTTGCCCAAAAGGATGGCTCGTCCAGTTCCTGTCGTTCCCGATGTTGGAAACGCCCGCCATGCCCGAGATGGGGTGGTTGTCCAGAGAGCCGTCCACTATCTTGCCCACCGTGGAGCCTTTGCCTTTGGCGTAGGTGTCAGTAGCCAGCGTTTCCTTGAACATAGGTGCCAGGTAGGCCAGGTGCGTGCCCTGGCCCAGGTATTCCTGCGTGATCTGGAACTCCATCATGAGCGGCGTTTTGGGCATGGCCCCGAACAACGGGTGAAACGGCTCACGCGGCTGAAAATCAATGGCACCGTTCTTCACCTGCACCAGCACGTTGCCCTGGAAAGTGCCGTCCAGCGGCTTGAACTCGGTGTAGGCTTGTTTGTGGCGGTCATCGGGTACGTTGTTGTCATACACAAAGGCGCGCCACATCATAATTCCGCCTCTGGGCGCGAGTACCTCGGCCAGCATGTTGGCGCCGTCGGCGTGGGAGCGCTTGTAGTTCTGCGGGCCGGGCTGCCCTTCTGAGTTGGCCTTCACCGTGAATCCCCCGAAATCTGGGATGTAGGTATAGATCTCGTCCACTTTGCTTTTCCACCAGGCTCTAACCGCCGGGTCCAGCGGATCGGCAGTTTTGAGCTTTCCTATTTCAATGGGCGAGCTGAAGCGGGCGGTCAGGTACACTTTGATGCCGTACGGCCGGAAAGTATCGGCGAGGGCTTTTACTTTGACCAGGTACTCCGGGGTAAGCACCAGCGAGTTGGCGTTCACGTTGGTGAGCACGGTGCCGTTGATCCCGATGGAGGCATTGGCGCGGGCGTAGTCAATGTAGCGCTGGTCAATATAGTCAGGGAGTTTGTGCCAGTCCCAGATGGAGAATCCGGCGTAGCCGCGCTCCACGGTGCGGTCCAGGTTGTCCCAATGGTTTAAGATGCGCAGTTTGGTCTTGGGGCTGCTGCTTACGTTTAGGGCCCCAAGGCTCTGCTGGGTCTGCAGCAAGCGCAGCAGGTGGAAAGTGCCGTACAGAACCCCTTTCTCAGAGTTGGCCGCGATGACGGTGTAGTTGTTTCCTTTGTGTTTCTGTGAAAGCAGCAGAAAACCTTCCTGGCCCACTTCCTTCAATCTCTGGTCCAGCCCCAGTTCTTTGATGAGGGAAGAGGTAGCGGGTGTGCCGACTACCAATCCTCCTTTTTTAGAGGCCTGGTCAGAGACGGTCACCTTTGAACCCAGAAGTCCGCCCAGACCCATCTCCAGTTCGTCTTTCACCACCGTCAGGGTAGGGGAGGCACCCTGCACCACCACTTCGCCTAAGCTTTTGCGGTACTGTTTCAGGAGGCCTTTGTTCTGCACCAGGTCATAGCGTTGCCATAGGCGGTAACCATCCTCGGCTCGGGAGGGAAGTTGGCAAAGAAAGAGGACCACCAGCAGGGCGAGACTGAAAAACTTCTTGCTTAGGTTCATAGGCAAAGGGGGCGTTTGTTAGGTTGGCTTAGGGGGTGTTTCTGGGCTGTTTAAAGAAAATCGGGCTTAAAACAGCTTGTAAGAGCATTATCTATTGAAAAGAATCCGGCGCCGTTCCTTTGCAAACCACTGTTTTGAAGGAGGTGGCGCCGGAGGCTTACAAGATGACCGCTTTTTTCTTGGTACTGGCTTTGCTCCTCAGGGATGATTCCCGGATGATCAGTTCAGACCGCAGGTGGATGGTGTTGCCGGGAATCCGCTCGCCGGTGCCGTTCATCTGTACCAGCAGCACCTTCAAGGCCACTTCGCCCATTTCCTGGCTTGGGTAATTGACGGTGGTCAGGTTGGGCTCAATCACCCGCGAGATGGCGTCATTGTTAAACCCGATCACCGCGATGTCCTTGGGGATAGAAACCCCGGCTTTCTTCAGGGCCTTGATGCAGCTCACTGCACAGAGATCGTTGGAGACGAAGATGCCATCGGGGAGCGGGTCCATGCGGAGAATCTGCTGGGCCGCTTCTTTCCCTGCTTCTTCCGTCATCTGGCTGATGATCACGTTGCTGTCTGTAAAGGGCAGGTCATGGTCCACCAGCGCGTATTTGTAGCCTTTGAGGCGGTCTGCGTACACGTTCCGTTTAAGATTACCCGTGATGTGCACAATGTTGGTGCAGCCCTGCTCAATGAGGTGCGAGGTGGCTTTGTAGGCAGCCTGCAGGTTGTCTATCACAATGCTGGTGCAGTCTTTATGGTCGGCCACGCGGTCATAGAAGATCACCGGAATGCCTTTGGAGATAAAGCTCTCAAAATGGTCCAGGTTCTCGGTCTCAAAAGACAGGGACACCAGTAGTCCGTCAACGCGGCTGTTGAACATGGCATTGGCGTTGGCCTTCTCTTTCTGCATGGTCTCCAGTGACTGGCTGATAATGAGGTTATAACCTTCCTCGTTGGCTACTTTCTCCATCCCCGCAATCACCGAAGAGTGAAAAGGACTATCCAGTCTAGGGACAATCAAGCCGATGGTGTTGGTGCGCTGCTTCCGGAGGTTGCTGGCGAACATATTTGAACGATAGCCCATCTGAGTGGCCGCCTCTGAGATGCGCTGCTTGGTCTTATGATTGACCGCCGGATGGTCATTCAAAGCCCTGCTTACCGTGGTGGGAGAAAGGTCTAATTCCCGCGCTATATCATAAATGGTGATTTCCTTCTCCATGTTATTCTCTTCGTTCGATAACAAATATATGAAATCGGTTTCAATTATTTAAAAGTATCAGATTTTAATATAGGGATTTACGCCTGAATTGGGGTTGCCTCTTTTAGGCCAAAGCCTGAAAAGTAGCTTTAAAACCTCTATTACGAGGTAGGTAAGGGTGGAAAGTTGGCTTATGAAGAAGAATAATGCGGCTGTAAACTATTTTGAAGGGTTAATGGCGCGGGTAAAAAAGAAACAATAAGTCTTTTGTTTCCATATTTTTAAAATCAAGGGCTAAATCATGAAAGGAGTTTTGAAAAAAATTATGAAATCGGTTGCAATCTTAGAAAATTATATTCAAGTTTGTGAAGAGCATAGGAGAGGATGGGGATTTCAGATCCCCAAAGGTGACGGCAGTAAGCAGTAAAACATGGCTTAAGCCAACAAGAAAGCCTAAAAATCCAAGTGGATGTGCTCAGGCCCGGAAAGAGAGGGGTGGTGCCAGGTAAACCTGACCCGCCTTGCAGCATAGTGAATACCCAATTCTTACTTGAACATATACTTTCCCTTACCCTTAACTGCACATTCAACCTAACAATCTTATGTATGAAAGGTAATATTACCCAAAACCCCAGATCTTCCATTTTGCGCCTTCGGAAATTGGAAATCCTTAAACTGGCGTTCCTGCTGGTGGTGGCCCTCATGGCAAGTTTGCCCTCCTTCGCCCAAGGCGGCTTAACGGTAAAAGGCCGGGTAACTGACAATGCCGGAGGTGGTCTGCCGGGCGTGACAGTCCTGCTGAAAGGATCCACCACCGCTGCTCCTACCGATGTAGAAGGGAACTACACCATCTCAGTGCCCAATGGAACCGGAACCCTGGTGTACTCTTTCATTGGGTACGTTACCCAGGAAGTAGCCATCAACAACAGAACCTCCATCAACGTGACCTTGCCCACCGACCAGCAGACCATTGATGAAGTGGTGGTAGTGGGATACGGTGTGCAAAGAGAAGAAGCGGTGACCGGTTCAGTGGCTTCCATCAAAGGAGAGGCTCTGCGCGAAGTGCCCTCGGCCAACATCTCGCAGGCTTTGCAGGGCCGTTTGCCCGGTGTGGAGTTTGCCCAATCCTCTTCCCAGCCAGGTGCCACCACCCAGATCAGAATCAGGGGTACGCGTTCCCTTACGGCCGGCAACGAGCCACTGGTAGTATTGGACGGGATTCCGTTTGCCGGTTCAATAGGGGATATCAACCCCAATGACATCGCCAGTGTGGACATTCTGAAAGATGCCTCTGCTACTGCCATCTACGGTTCACGTGGAGCCAACGGGGTAATCCTGGTGACCACCCACCGCGGAAAACAAGGCCAGAAAGCCCAGGTGAGCTACAACACTTTTGTGGGAGCTAAAACACTATTCGCCAAGTATCCTATGATGAGCGGTCCTGAGTTTGCCGCGCTCCGCAAGACAGCCGGAATCTACAACAATGCCCTGGATGAGTCTGATGAAGTGAACACCGACTGGCAGGACCTGTTATACAGAACCGGTATCCAGATGAACCATGACTTAGGGGTTTCAGGGGGTACAGAGCAGGGAAGTTACAACTTCAACGCGGGTTATTATAAAGAAGAAGGGGTGATTCCATCCCAGCAATTTACCCGGTACTCAGTACGTGGTGCCCTGGATCAGGGAGTGGGAAAACATCTCCGCTTCGGGTTCACTACCTACAATAACTACAACGTGACCGAAGGATCTAACGTGGGCTTGTACGGGGTGTTGAGCATGTCGCCTATTGCCAACCCTTATAACCCAGATGGAACCTTGAAAAGAACCATCAGAATGCCTTTGGATGAGCAGTGGGCTTATACCAGGGATGTAGTGGAGGATTTAAGCGATAGCTGGCTGAATGAAACCAGAGCTTTTGGTACCTACAATACGCTGTACGGTGAGGTGCAGATTCCTGGGATCCAGGGCTTGAAGTACCGGGTGAACCTGGGCTTGAACTATCGCCAGAGTAATAACGGCGCCTATACCGCCATGGGTATTGGTAGCGCCACTGCCACCACACCTTCCACGGCTTCTGTCAGCAACTCCACCACCACTGACTGGACCATTGAGAACCTGGTAACCTATGACCGCACTTTTGCTGAGAAGCATATGATCAACGTTGTAGGGTTGTACTCGGCTTCAGATACCAAATTCAACAGAGCCACCATCACTGCCAGGGATATTCCGTCAGATGCTTTCCAGTTCTACAACCTGGGCCAGTCTGCCGGTGAAATCAACGTGATCTCCAATCCTGGTGACTACTTTAAGAGTGGTTTAATGTCCTGGATGGGACGTGCCATGTATTCTTATGATGACCGGTACATGTTAACCGCCACCGTGCGCTCAGATGGTTCCTCAAGGCTGGCCCCTGGCTATAAATGGCACACGTATCCTGCCGTATCCGTTGGCTGGAACATTGCCAGAGAAGCCTTTATGCAGGATGTGAAGTTGATTGACATGCTCAAACTAAGGGTGGGTTACGGAAGAACCTCTAACCAGGCGGTAAGCCCCTATGCCACCCTTGGTCGTTTGGGTACTAGACCTTACAACTTCGGTCCGGATGACTATGAAACCGGTCTGTACGTAACGGAGGTGCCTAACCCTAACTTAGGGTGGGAGTTCTCCAAGACCTGGAACTTCGGTCTGGACTTCGGCTTATTTAATCACCGCCTGTCTGGTACGGTTGAGTACTATGTCACCAACACAGAAGACATCCTGCTGAGAGTTAACCTGCCCAGCACCTCTGGGGTGAACACCGTGGTGCAGAACATTGGGGCTACCCAGAACAAAGGGGTGGAGCTTTCATTAAACGGCGTGATCCTGGACAACCTTAACGGCTGGACCTGGGAGGCGGGAGTCAATATGTACGGCAACCGCAACAAGATCGTATCGCTGGCCTCCGGTTCAACCAGGGACGAAGCTAACTGGTGGTTTGTAGGGGAGCCCATCAACGTGATCTACGACTACGAGAAAATAGGTCTTTGGCAGGAAGAGGATCCTTACCGGAACATTCTGGAGCCAGGAGGAAACGCGGGGATGATCAAAGTAAGATATACCGGCGAATACAACCCGGATGGTACCCCAACCAGAGCAATCGGACCTCAGGACCGCCAGATCCTGGATGTGAACCCAGATTTCCAGGGAGGTTTCAATACCCGCGTGGCCTACAAAGGATTTGACCTGAGCGCAGTAGGTGCTTTCCAAAGTGGCGGAATCCTGATCAGCACGCTTTACGGATCTTCTGGTTACCTCAATATGATGAGCGGACGCCGGGGTAACGTGAAAGTAGACTACTGGACCCCGGAGAACAGGGATGCGGACTACCCCAAACCAGGCGGGGTGATGAGCGGTGACAACCCTAAATACGGTACCACCCTGGGCTACTTTGATGCCTCTTACCTGAAAGTACGCACCATCTCCCTGGGCTATAACTTTGACAACAACGCCTGGCTGAAAGGCGTGGGGGTAAGCAGACTGCGGCTTTACGCTACCGCCCAGAACCCATTTGTAATGTTCTCACCTTACCATAAAGAATCTGGTATGGACCCTGAAACCAACTCCTACGGAAACGAAAATGCGGCAGTAACCAGTGCTTACCAGCCTCGTTTGCTCACCATAGGTACAAATGCACCTGCCACGCGCACCTATCTGGTTGGTTTAAATCTCACTTTCTAAAAAAGAGAAGAATGAAACGTTTTAGAATA
Organism: Rufibacter roseolus; assembly: GCF_017916365.1. Classification (GTDB taxonomy): domain Bacteria; phylum Bacteroidota; class Bacteroidia; order Cytophagales; family Hymenobacteraceae; genus Nibribacter; species Nibribacter roseolus. Next base: position 1,426,794 of record NZ_JAFMSU010000002.1, on the reverse strand, counting down.
AAGACTTTAATAGGAACCGCCGTAGTGACGCTGTTTCTGGCGGGATGCTCTGATATTTTAGAAGAAGAGCCACGCAGCACTTATACACCCGAGTTTTTCCAAACAGAGAGAGGTGTAAACGGCGGATTAACGTCCATGTACGCCCACCTGCGCTATATCTACGGGCAGGCCTACTACTACAACGCCACCCTTACCGGTACCGATGAAGTTACCTACGGCCGTGATGCGGACGAGAACTTCAAGGTGATGGACATGTCTGACCAGGGGATTATCACTGCGTCTAACAGCCGGGCCGACGTGCTGTGGGGAGCCGCCTTCTCCAATATCAACACGGCCAACGGTATTATTGAGAATGCCGGCGCCGTTGGAACCATCTCGCAGGCCCTGATAGCTGAGGCCAGGTTTTTCCGGGCGTTTGACTACTTTCAATTGGTGCAGACGTTTGGAGGGGTGCCTTTGGATTTAGGGGCCGGGGAACTGAAGTTCAACACCAATGCCGGCAGAACCTCGGTGCGTAACACCGTGCCTGAGGTTTACACCAAAGCCATCTTCCCGGATCTGCTTACGGCCATCAATGATTTACCAGAGAGAGGCCGGGTGACCGGTGGTGCCACCAAAACGCTGGCCCGTCTGTATCTGGCTAAAGCCTATCTAACGTATGCCTGGTGGCTGGAGAACCCAAGGAACATCCCTACCTACCCGGAGGCCAACAGAACCGATCCAGATGGTCATAATGCTCAATGGTATTTCCAGCAAGCCTATGACGTGGCCACCGCCGCCATTGACAATCCGGGTCCGTTTGGTTTGCAGCCCACTTACTATGACGTGAACGTGGGTTCTAACGACCGCAACAGTGAGATGCTGCTGTACGCCGACCACACCGAGAAGAGTGAGTTCTATAATGCTGGTAGCCTTACCTTTGGGAGCGGTGGTGCCCCTGATAACTTTGCCGGTTGGATGATGACCTGGAACTATACCAACATCAGAAGCGCCACCAAACCGGATTGGACCGAAGTTATCAGTTCTGTTCAGCGGGAGGCGGCCCAGCATTACGGACGTCCCTGGACCCGTATGGCGCCCACTATTGGTGTGATTACCAATACCTTTGCTGACAAAACAAATGATTCGCGTTACGATGGTACCTTCACCACCGTATACCGAGGCAACTGGCCAAAAGGCGGTATTGCGGCACCAGTGGTATACAACGCCAACAGCCTGCAGGTAAGACCTGGTGAGCCTATCCTGACCTTCCTGGATGAAGAGCCAGCTACGCCAATTGCTTACCCAACCGGAGCCGGCAGAAGCAATGTAGGGGCCGGTGAGTTGCCCGGCAGAGCCGATTTTGTGATCTCACCACGGGGCATCAGCCGCATAGTATATCCTAAGCTTTGGAAACTTGGCACCTACCGCACTGATAATGGTACTGGTCTAGGACAGCCGAATGCCGGGAGCACCCGTCCGTTCAACATCGCTAAATTCTCTGAGCTGTACTTTATAGCCGCGGAAGCTGCTGTGAAGGGTGCCGCCCCTCAGCCTGGCAAAACCGCCTATGATCTGATCAATGTGATCCGGGCCCGGGCAGGTAAGTGGCGCTGGGACAACAACGGCAATACCGCCAAGGTGGTAGACAACAGTGCAGCCATGGTTGCGGCCACCCCAACCACCATTGATATCAACTATATCCTGGCCGAGCGGTCACGTGAGTATTATGGTGAAGGGTACCGTTGGTTTGACCTGGTAAGAACCCAGAAATGGGAAGAGTTTGCCTCAACTTATGAAATTGCCGGTAACGCCTACGGAGACCATAACCCGGTTAGGGTAACGCGCTCTATCCAACCGCATCATTACCTGCGCCCCATTCCGCAAGGTCAATTGGATGCCATGGCCATGAGCGCCGCTGAAAAGGCAGCTTATCAAAACCCTGGTTATTTATAATCTTGAAAAATCATTTGAAAACGATTGGCTGCCCAGTAAGAGCAGCCAATCGTTTTATTGCGTTACTCAAAACACGTTTAGGAAGTTTTTTCTTCAAACAAGCTGTAAAACAATCCCTTAAGTTGTGCGCTAAAGCTTCCTGTATTTGGTATCCCAAAGGGGAAATGTGAGGAAGCTACCCTGCTTCCCTCGCCTGAAGATTTTAGATAAAGTAATATTCGCCTTTAACCCTATTTTTAAGAAAACATCTTAAAAATGAAAAGTCACTTCCTGCAGATAGTTTCTCTTGTCTTGGTTTACCTCTTCATGGCCTTGCCCTCAAAAGGCCAGAAGGCGACCAACCCCATTGTGTACGCCGATGTGCCAGACATTGCGGTGATACGGGTAGGGGATACCTATTACATGAGCAGTACCACCATGCACATGAGTCCGGGCTTGCCCATTATGAAGTCAGAAGACCTTGTGAACTGGCAACTGGTAAATTACGCCTATGACACCCTGGCCAATGTGGATGAACTGAACCTGAGAAACGGGAAAAGCACCTACGGCAGAGGTTCCTGGGCCAGCAGCCTGCGGTTCCATAACGGTACTTACTACGTCACCACCTTCGCCCAGACCACGGGCAAAACCTACATCTACACGACCAAAAACCTGGAGAAAGGACCCTGGAAAGTGTCTTCCTTTAAACCGTCTTACCATGACCATTCTTTGTTCTTTGATGATGACGGGCGCATCTATCTGGTGTATGGCGGCGGGAAACTAAGGTTGGTGGAGCTCAAGGAAGACCTGTCCGGTGCGAAGGAAGGAACGGACCGGGTGTTGATTGATAACGCGAGTGCCCCGGCCGGACCCAATGTAGGGCTCCCGGCTGAAGGATCGCAGCTTTTCAAAGTGAACGGGAAGTATTATCTGTTCAACATCGCCTGGCCCAAAGAAGGCATGCGGACCGTAATTGTTCACCGGGCAGATAAGATTACCGGACCTTATGAAGGGAAGGTAGTGCTGCAGGACAAAGGCGTAGCCCAAGGCGGCCTGATTGACACGCCAACCGGCGAATGGTTTGCTTACCTGTTCCGGGATTATGGCGCCGTAGGCCGGATTCCGTATCTGGTGCCGGTGAAGTGGGAAAACGGTTGGCCAGTGTTAGGAACAGATGGCAAAGTGCCGGATGAACTGAACCTGCCGGCCAGCAAAGGCCTGATCCCCGGGATTGTAGCCTCTGATGAATTCACCCGCGGGAAAACTGATCCAGCCTTGCCCCTGGTCTGGCAGTGGAACCACAACCCAGACAACCAGCTTTGGTCGGTTTCGCAGCGGAAAGGGTACCTCAGGCTGACCACCGGTGCTGTAGGCAATGACTTTTTGCTGGCCCGTAATACCCTCACCCAACGCACCATCGGGCCGGAAAGCACGGGGGCAACCGTCCTGGACGTAACCAACATGAAGGAGGGGGATTTCGCCGGTCTGGCCCTTTTGCAGCAGCGGTATGGATTGATTGGGGTTAAATCTGAGAAAGGCGGTAAGTATCTCGTGATGGTGAATGCCCAGTCGGGGAGTCCGGTGGAGGAGGCCAGGGTGCCCCTGACCGGGAAAACAGTGTACCTGAAAGCAGAATGTGATTTCAACAACCGCCGCGACGTAGCCAGCTTTTATTACAGCCTCAATGGGAAAACCTGGACCAAGCTTGGCCAGGAGTTGAAAATGGCCTACACCATTCCGCACTTTATGGGATACCGTTTCGGGCTGTTCAACTATGCCACTAAAGCCTCAGGCGGTTACGTGGATTTTGATTATTTCCACATCTCCAATCAGATCAGTAAAGAGAGTAAAGTACCTTCAGCAAAGGAAAACCAATAGGCTATTTTTGGCTCATTTCTATAAAAACACACATGAAAAGGAAAAGTCTTCTTCTTAAAAAGGCAATCTTAGTGCTTACCTGTTGCTTCGGCCTTTTGCAGCAGACCAGCTTTGCACAGGACAATCAGAAGTTTAACAACCCCATTCTGGCAGGCTTTTACCCAGACCCTGCTATCTGCCGGGTAGGGGAAGACTATTACCTTATTCTCTCCACATTCGCCTATTTCCCTGGGGTACCTATCTTCCACAGCAAGGACCTGGTGAACTGGAACCAGATCGGGAATATCCTGGACCGGCCCGAGCAGCTGAACTTAACGAAGCACCGGATCACCAGAGGCATCTTTGCCCCCACGCTTTCTTACCATAATGGCGTCTTCTACATGGTCACCACCCTGATAGACACAGGCGGGAATTTTGTGGTAACGGCTACCAACCCGGCAGGTCCCTGGTCAAACCCGGTTTGGCTCAAAGATGTGCAGGGCATTGATCCTTCGTTGTTTTTTGACGATAACGGCAAAGCCTACATCATCTACAACAGCGATGCGCCGGACAACAAGCCGCAATATGATGGCCACCGCACCTTAAGAATGCAGGAGTTTGACTATAAGAACCTGAAAACCACCAGCGCGCCCATCATTCTGGTAAACGGCGGCGTGGATTTCTCTAAAAAACCGGTCTGGATTGAAGGACCGCATATCTACAAAAAGGACGGTTACTATTACCTGATGGCGGCCGAAGGCGGAACCAGCGTGAACCACTCTGAGGTGATCCTGAGAAGCAAGAAAGTGGACGGAGACTATGTGCCCAACCCCAACAACCCCATCCTGACGCAGCGCCACCTACCGGCCAACCGGAAAAACCCTGTCTCTGCCACCGGCCACGCCGATTTGGTGCAGACGCAGAACGGAGAGTGGTGGTCCGTTTTCCTGGCTACCCGTCCGTACGATGCGGAGGATCATTACAACATAGGCCGCGAAACCTTCCTGGCCCCCGTGGAGTGGAAAGACGGCTGGCCTATCATCAATCCCGGCCATGAGGAGGTGCAGTATTCGTACCCACGGCCAAAATTACCTTTAGGGAAGAAACCAAAGCTTCCGGTAAACGGAAACTTCACCTATCGGGAAGATTTCAAGGAGAGTAAACTGCCTTTGTATTGGTTGACGCTTAGGGCACCGGGTACGCAGTGGTACAGCCTGAGCAAACCTGCCGGGAGTTTGACGCTGGATGTGAGACCGGAGACGGTTTCCGGCGCAGATAACCCTTCGTTCATCGCCAGAAGACAACAGCACAACCACGGCAATGCTAGCATCAAATTGGAGTTCAAACCCTCCTCCTCAAATGAGTTCGCCGGCGTGGTGGCTTTGCAAAGTGAGAAGCATTATTACGCAGTGGGCAAAACCATCGCCAACGGCAAAGAAGTAGTGCAGCTGCGCAAGTCGCAGGACGCGACCAAGCCCGGCACCCCGGAGACCACCGTTTTGGCCGAGGCTCCTTTGAACCCAAATGACCAGAAAAAGCCGCTCTACCTGAAAGTGGAGTTCAAAGGCAGTAAGTACGCTTTCTACTACGGCACCAAAGAAGGGGAGTGGAAGCTGCTGCAAGACAACGTGGACGCGACTTTCCTAAGCACGCGTACGGCTGGTGGTTTTGTGGGCGTAACGCTGGGCATGTACGCCACCTCCCAGGGGAAACCTTCCACCGGAAAAGCCACCTTTGATTGGTTCCATTACGAAGGCAAAGACCCGATCTACGAAACCTCGGCTACAGTGAAAGCCAAATAATAGAATGCCTGGGTTTTAAGGCTATTTTCCTAAAAACCCAGGCAAAATAGAAATTGCTCAAACCCCATAGGCTTACCAGGTACAGGTAAGGATACGTCATATTTAAAGAATCATTTTATGTCACTATTACAAAGCTGGAGATGGTACGGACCCAATGACCCCGTGACCCTGCAGGATGTGAAACAAGCCGGCGCCACCGGCGTTGTAAGTGCCTTACACCATGTGCCACACGGCGCGGTGTGGCCGCTGGAGGAAATCCAGGAACGCAAGCGCATCATTGAGGAAAGCGGCCTGACCTGGGCTGTGGTGGAAAGCGTGCCGGTGCATGAATCCATCAAAACCAGAACCGGCGATTATGAGCAGTACCTGGAGAACTACCGCCAATCGCTCCGCAACCTGGCCGCGGCCGGCCTTAAAATCATCTGCTACAACTTCATGCCCGTGCTGGACTGGACCAGAACCAACCTGGCGCTGGAACTCTGGAACGGCGCGAAAGCCCTCTACTTTGACTGGGCCGACCTAGCCGTTTTTGACCTATTTATCTTAAAACGCGAAGGAGCTGAGCAGGACTATTCAGAAGCGGTGGTGCAGCAAGCCAAGGACCGACATGCGACTTACTCCAAAGAAAAACTGGAGGAACTGAGCGAGATCATCCGGATGGGCGTGCCCATGGAAGGCTACATCTCGCTGGAGCACCTCACCGAGAGCATTGGCATTTACAAGAACATCGGCCACGCCGGACTGCGCGAGAACCTGGCGTATTTCCTGGAGTCGATTATGGACGTTTGTGAGGAAAACGGCCTCAAAATGACCATCCACCCTGATGATCCGCCTTATCCTATTCTGGGCTTGCCGCGCATCGCCTCGAACAAAGAGGACCTGGAGTTCATTTTGAACCGGGTAGACCGGGCGCCCAACGGCATCTGTTTCTGCACGGGTTCCCTGGGCGCAGGCAGGCACAACAACCCGGTGGAGATTCTGAAATCCGTAGGCAGCCGCGTGTACTTCGCGCACCTGCGCAACGTGAAGAAAGACCAGGACGGCAATTTCTACGAGTCTGACCACCTGGCCGGAGACGTGGACATGTACGGCGTCATGAAAGAGCTGGTAGCCATTAACCGCACCCGGCAGGAGCCTATCCCGTTCCGCCCGGACCACGGGCACCAGATGCTGGATGACCTGCACAAAGTCACCAACCCCGGTTACTCGGCCATTGGCCGGTTGCGCGGGTTAGCCGAGCTGCGCGGCCTGGAAATGGGCATTGAGAGAACCATCTACGGAGCATCCTAATTTAACTTACCATGCAGGAGAGCGCAATCCAGTCATCTATAGATTCTTCCCGCAATGTTTCACCTTCTGCCGGACCTTTCCTGCAGGAGGATTTTCTGTTGCAGACCCGCTCGGCCAGGGAATTGTACCACGGGTACGCCAAAGGCCTGCCCATCATTGATTACCATTGCCATCTTTCGCCGGAGGCCATTGCCCTGAACCAGAACTACCCCAACCTCACCAGCATCTGGCTGGCCGGGGACCACTACAAGTGGCGGGCCCTGCGCACCCTGGGCATTGAGGAAAGATATATTACCGGCGATGCCACAGACGAGGAGAAGTTCCTGAAATGGGCCGAGGCCGTACCTTACACGCTGCGCAACCCGCTCTTCCACTGGACGCAAATGGAGCTGAAGAACCCATTCGGGGTGAACGAGCTACTTTCTGAGCGGAACGCGGGCGAGGTGTACGCGCACTGCAACGCGTTGCTCCAGAAGCCGGAGTTCACGCCGCAGGGCCTGCTCACGCACTTCAACGTGGAGATGGTGGGCACCACCGATGACCCCACGGATGACCTGGCGTTTCACCGGCAATTAGCAGAAAACGGCTTCAAAACGAAAGTGCTGCCATCTTTCCGGCCAGACAAGGTGTTCAACCTCTCGGGCGGTGATGCCTTCAGAGACTACATCCGGTTACTGGCCAACGTCACGGGCACGGAGATTTTCAACCTGGATACGCTGCTGGAGGTGCTGGAGAAACGGGTGCAGTATTTCCATGAGCACGGCTGCCGCATCTCGGACCACGGCCTGGTTTGCCTGCCGTCCCTTCCGGCGTCAACTGCCTATTTAGAGGATGCTTTTCTGGATGTGCTGGCGGGGAAAGACGGGGAGGCGGCGCAGCATCAGGAGGCGTTCACCGCCTTTCTGCTTCTGGAGCTCTGCCGCATGTACTACCGCAAAGGTTGGGTGCAGCAATTCCACGTGGGTGCCATCAGGAACAACAACAGCCGCATGCTGCAGGTGAACGGTCCCGATACCGGGTATGACTCCATTGGGGATTATGGGCAGATCCAGAACATGTCTGCCTTTTTCAACCAGCTGGAAAAGGAGAACTGCCTCACCAAAACCATCATCTACAACCTCAACCCGGCCGATAACGCGGCCTTCGCCACCATAATCGGGAACTTCCAGGGCGGCGGCATTAAAGGAAAGATGCAGTTCGGCTCGGCGTGGTGGTTCCTGGACAACCTGGACGGCATGACCCAGCAGCTGGATGCGCTCTCCAACATGGGTCTCCTTAGCTGTTTCGTGGGCATGCTCACCGACTCGCGCAGTTTCCTGAGCTATTCCCGGCATGAGTATTTCCGACGACTACTGTGTAACCTGCTGGGCGAGGAAATGGAGCGCGGCCTGCTGCCCAATGACCTTCCCTGGATCGGGAAGATGGTGCAAGACATCTGCTACTACAACGCCAAGAATTACTTTCCCTCATAAATGAATGATCCCCGCATGAATCACCTCTCTTTTACCAAAAACACCTCAGAAACGCGGATTAGGAAGAAGACCGGTCTGCGGATGCTGTTCCTGTTTCTGATCACCTTTAGCCTTGTGCCGGCAGCCTTCGCCCTGGATGATGTCTCGTATATCTCGGGGCAGAAGAAGGGCAATGCTTTTCCGCTGGCCCAGGCCGGGAAACCTGCGCCTTTCTTTGTGAGCGAGGCTGATTTTCCGGGGGTGATCAGGGCCCTGAAAGACCTCCAGGCCGATGTGCAGCGCGTGACCAAGGCCGAGCCTGCATTGACCATTGGCAAAAAAGCTCCGAAGTCGAAGACCATGGTTTTGGTGGGCACGCTGGGTAAAAGTCCGCTCATTGACCAGCTGGTGAAAAGCAAGAAGCTTGACGTGAAAGACCTGGCCGGCAAGTGGGAAACCTTTGTGGTGCAGACCGTGCAGAAACCCATGAAAGGCGTTGACGAGGCCCTGGTGATTGTGGGCAGCGACAAGCGCGGCACCATCTACGGCATCTACGACGTGTCACAGCAGATTGGCGTGACACCCTGGTACTGGTGGGCCGATGTGCCGGTGAAGCAACAGGAGAACCTGTACGTGCAGGAGGGCCGCCACACCAAAGGCACCCCCGCCGTGAAGTACCGCGGCATCTTCATCAACGATGAGGCTCCGGCGCTGTCCAACTGGGCGAAAGAGCAGTTCGGTGGGTTCAATCACAAATTCTACGAGAAGGTGTTTGAGCTGATTCTGCGCATGAAAGGCAATTACCTGTGGCCTGCCATGTGGGGCAGCGCCTTCAGCGACGACGACAAGATCAACCCGCAAACCGCTGATTTGTACGGCGTGGTGATGGGCACCTCGCACCACGAGCCGCTCGCCCGCGCCCACGATGAGTGGCGCCGCAACGGGGGCGGTCCCTGGAACTACAACACCAACCCCGAGAAACTGGGCGAGTTCTGGACCGGCGGCATCAAACGCATGAACGGCTTTGAGAACATCGTGACCGTGGGCATGCGCGGCGACGGCGACGAGCCCATGAGCGAGGAAAGCAACATCGGGTTGTTGGAAAAAATTGTGGCCGATCAGCGGAAAATCATTTCTGAAGTGACCGGCAAAGACGCCTCCCAAACGCCTCAGCTGTGGGCGCTGTACAAAGAGGTGCAGGACTACTATGACAAAGGCATGCGCGTACCCGATGACGTGACGTTATTGTTGGCCGATGACAACTGGGGAAACATCCGCAAATTGCCCAAACCAGGCGAAAAACAGCACTCCGGCGGCTACGGCATCTACTACCACTTTGACTACGTAGGAGGCCCTAGAAACTATAAATGGCTCAACACGAACCCCATTCCCCGGATCTGGGAGCAGATGCACCTGGCCTACCAGCACAAAGCCGACCGCATCTGGATCGTGAACGTGGGCGACATCAAACCCATGGAATTCCCCACCGAGTTCTTCCTGGACTATGCCTGGAACCCGGAAAAATGGCCCGCTGAGCGCCTGGAGGAATACACCCGGCTTTGGACCGAGCGCCAGTTTGGACCAGAACATGCCCCGGCCATTGCGCAACTGCTCTCCAGATACGCCAAGTACAACAGCCGCCGCAAACCCGAGCTATTGGCCCCTGACACCTACAGCCTCACCAATTACCAGGAAGCCGAAAGGGTGGTAGCCGATTACAACCGTCTGGCCCAGGAGGCCGAGCGCATCAATGGCCTGCTGCCCGCCGAATACCGCGATGCTTACTACCAATTGATCTTATTCCCCATCAAAGCCTGCGCGAATCTGAACGAGTTGCACGTGACTACCGGTCTTAACCGCCTGTATGCCGCGCAGGGCCGCAACACCACCAATGACCTCGCAGCCAAAGTGAAGCGCCTGTTCGAGAAAGATGCCGAGCTTACGCAGTATTACCACAAGAACATTTCAGGCGGGAAGTGGAACCACATGATGTCGCAGACGCACATCAGCTATACCTACTGGCAACAACCCGAAAAAGACGTGATGCCGGAGGTAAAGCAACTCTCGGTACCCACCGCCGCGGACATGGGCGTGACCGTAGAAGGCTCCAAGGCGTGGTGGCCGCAGGAGAAAGAAGCTCCCGTACTGCCGGCCTTCTCGCCGTATCAGAAACAGGGCCATTACCTGGAGATCTTCAACCGCGGACTGCAGCCCTTTGATTACACCATCAAATCCAGTGCCCCGTGGCTGAAAGTATCGCAGGAGAAAGGAACCGTAGCCAAAGAGCAGCGTCTGTGGGTGAGCGTAGACTGGGCCAATGTTCCGGCGGGTTCGCAACGTGCCTCCCTGACCATCACTGGCCCGAAAGGTAAAACTGTGACGGTACAGGCAACCGTAGAACCAGCGTTGACCGCCCTCAACGCCTCAGAAGGCTTTGTGGAGAGCAACGGCTACATCTCCATAAACGCAGAACATTACACCCATGCCGTGAACGGCAACGGTGTGCAGTGGCAGCTGATCCCGGACCTGGGCCGTACTGCCTCGGCGGTGACCACCATGCCGGTTACCGCCCCAAGCCAAACCCCAGCCGGAAACAGTCCGCACCTGCAGTACAAAGTACACCTGCAAAAAGGCGGGGAGGTGACCGTGCAGGTGATGGTATCGCCCACCCTCAACTTCCACAACACCCAAGGCTTGCGTTACGCCATTTCCTTTGACGATGAAGCCCCGCAGATCATCAACATCCACGCCGATAAGTCTGAGCGTGACTGGAACAGGAACGTGGCCAACAACATCAACCTGACCATCTCCAAGCACCAGTTGAAACAATCCGGCGAGCACGTGCTCAAATTCTGGATGGTGGATTCAGGTGTGGTGCTACAGAAACTGGTGATTGATGCCGGTGGCCTGAAGCCAAGCTACCTGGGTCCGCCGGAAAGCGCCAACTTATCAGCCAAGCAAGTGAAGTAAAACTGTTTCGGGCCTGTTTTCTGCAAAACAGGCCCGAAACAGTTTTGGTAATGGTAATCTGTTGTTTGTTGAGTCTGGCTACAATATCGGCTGAAGTTTTCAGGACCGCCTATACCACCCCGCCCTTCGGGCACCCTCGGAAGATAGGAGGGGAGTTACTGCTGGCTACCATGTTACAGTTAGCTAAAAAGACCTCGCAGCATCCAGAGGTCCTGCGAGCGTCCGGGCCAATAACTGTGAAATCAACATCGGTACAATGTACCTGACTTCAGCCCGCACCGCCTTTACTTCCTGTTTTAAGGCTCCTTTTCTAAAACCAAGTCTGAACCAGATTGGAGAATGTCATCAGATTAAAAAGTATGTTAAATAGATGTGCATAAAAAGCATAGTTGCGTCTCATTCTAACAGACTATAGTACACTAGTAGGGTCTCTATGCTTTGTAAGCATTTTACCCTTGGTGGCTCAGCAGAGGCAGACAGTACAGAAAAGTAATTAGTCATTCAGGAGGCACCGAGTTTTATCGCTTTACTATGGACATATGAGCTAATTATGTCAAGGGAACAGTCTGTAGATAAGGCTTTCTTTTACCATCCCGGCTCCGAAGGCAAAGATGCCAGCTTTGGAATACCTTCCTTGTGTAAAACGCCGTATTAGAGGGAAATAGGTCTCTGTTTTGTTGGAGGTGTGGCAGAATACTTGTATAATTGTCATAAATACAATTATACTGTTTTTTAGCAAGAGGCAGTTCCCCATCACAGTACCAGACCTGCTGTTTTCAGCCAGATTTAAAGAAAGAAACCTAAAACCATTTGCTATGAAGTTTTTCATTGACACGGCTAATTTGGCCCACATCAAAGAAGCCCACGACTTGGGTATCCTGGACGGAGTAACCACCAACCCATCCCTAATGGCCAAAGAAGGCATCAAAGGGGAGCAAGCTACCCTGGACCATTACAAAGCAATCTGCGAGATTGTGGACGGTGATATCAGCGCCGAGGTACTTTCCACTGATTTTGACTCAATGGTAGAGGAGGGCGAGACCTTGGCGGCGCTTCACCCCAACATTGTGGTGAAAGTACCTATGATAAAAGACGGCCTGAAAGCCATAAAATATTTCTCTGACAAAGGCATTAAAACCAACTGTACGCTGGTGTTCTCGGCCGGACAGGCAATTCTGGCCGCCAAAGCCGGTGCTACTTACGTGTCGCCCTTCCTGGGTCGCGTGGATGACATCGGTTGGGACGGTGTGGAACTGATCACCCAAATCGCCAACATCTATGCCATCCAAGGCTATGAAACACAGATCCTGGCGGCTTCTATCCGCAGCTCCCTGCACATTGTGAAGTGTGCCGAGGCCGGCGCGCACGTGTGCACCTGTCCGTTGGAGCCAATCCTGGGTCTTCTGAACCATCCGCTCACCGCCAGCGGCTTGGCCAAGTTCGTGGCCGATGCTGAGAAGATGAAAGAGATCATGCAGGAACAAGCGTAGTTTATTCTGATGATCCTGTTTCAGAACGAAAGTATTTCTTCAGTTCACAGGACAAAAGGTAAATGATCTTAGTTAGATGATACTGAAATCGGGCTCTAGCAGGGCCCGATTTTTTTGTGCTTTGGGAAATCATTTTTCGCTTGTTTTTTGAAAAGCAGGGCTGAAAAAGGAAACCTTTAAGCGAGGCCTTTGGAGATTTTAATGAAGGCAAAATAATATGGCTACAGGCTGTATTATGTGAATTCCAGCTGCGGGAAGCGATGGGTTTAGTTCTTTACAGTGGCTCTTAAGAAACTGCTGGTTTGAGGCTTTCAGCCTCACTGAAGTTGCAAACTTCAGGTCATTTTAGGTCCAAGTTGAAAACTTGAACCAGAGAACTTAAAAAAAAGAGATCTACAAAGAGATTTACCAGAAAGAAAATTCCCCTACAGGGAGGGGTAGGGGTGGGTTGGGCCGATTCAGTAACAATGTGCCAATTCCTTATCATCCAATTACAAAAGCCTACCACATACTGCCCAATCAGCATTTCCTCCTAAACTGCAATGAAAAAAAAAGGCTGCCTCCATTGGAGACAGCCTTTCTTAGTATGCATTACATGAAAAAACAAAGGAGTGTTGACAAGACAACTCTAACCGGGAAGATTAAATCTGACTACCTGGGCAGCAGGGTTATCTTTCCTTCTAGTTTAATCAGGGGACAGCACTTGTTTCTTTGCCGCGTGGGCGGCAAGCATCAAAATCTAACCAGATTAGATGAATCTGTTGATCAGGTTCTCCAGGTACTCCTGACGGCCGCTTTGCAGTGTTGGCTCTCCTTGCTCAATGGCGTAGTCGCGCAGGTCTTCCAGAGACAGTTTGCCTTGCTCAAACTCTTTGCCTTTGCCGCTGTCAAAAGAAGCGTAACGCTCCTTGCGGATTTTGAGGTAGTCAGAGTTCTGCAGGATGTTGTCAGCGGTGATCAGGGCGCGGGCAAAAGTATCGGCACCACCAATGTGGGCGTAGAACAGGTCTGCTGGATCAGTGGAGTTTCTTCTGATTTTGGCATCGAAGTTTACGCCACCTCCTTGCAGGCCACCGGCTTCTAAGAAGATCAGCATGGCCTCGGTCAGTTCGTTTAGGTTATTAGGGAATTGGTCGGTATCCCAGCCGTTCTGGTAGTCACCGCGGTTGGCATCCACAGAGCCTAGTACACCAGCATCGGCGGCAACCTGCAGCTCGTGCTGGAAGGTATGGCCCGCCAGGGTAGCGTGGTTTACCTCGATGTTGATTTTAAAATCACCCAATAAATCGTGCTGACGCAGGAACCCGATCACGGTTGCGCAGTCGTAGTCATACTGGTGCTTGGTTGGTTCCATCGGCTTAGGCTCAATGAAGAACGTCCCTTTGAAGCCTTGCGCACGGGCGTAGTCTTTGGCTGAGTGCAGGAATCGGGCCAGGTGCTCCTGCTCGCGTTTCATGTTGGTGTTCAGAAGGGTCATATAACCTTCACGGCCTCCCCAGAATACGTAGTTTTCACCACCTAAGGCAATAGTGGCATCCAAAGCACCTTTCACCTGCGCCGCTGCATGGGCCAGCACATGGAAATCTGGGTTCGTAGAGGCACCGTTCATGTAACGCTCATGTGAGAACACGTTGGCAGTTCCCCACAGCAGTTTTACGCCGGTTTCGGCTTGTTTCTGCTTTGCGTATTCTACCATGGTCTGCAGACGGCGCTCGTTCTCCACTACGTTATTGCCAAAATCTACCACATCTACATCATGGAAGCAGTAGTAAGGCATACCCAATTTAGTGATGAACTCAAACGCGGCATCCATTTTGGCCTTGGCGCGCTCAATCACATCTGAACTCTGGTCCCAGGCGAAGTTCAACGTTGGGCCCCCGAATGGATCAGAGCCGTTCGCGTTGAATGAGTGCCAATAGGCCACTGAAAACTTAAGATGCTCTTTCAGGGTTTTGCCTGCCACTACACGGTTTTCGTCATACCAGCGGTACGCCAACGGGTTGTCAGACTCAGGACCTTCAAATTTTATCTGTCCTACTCCTTTAAAGTATTCTGTGTCTACTAGGGTGTGATTTGCCATGGTTGTGAATGTATAAGGGTAAATAAATTAGTCTCTTAATTGTTTCTGTAATAAAGCTTTCCAGTCCTGGTACGCGTTTTCATAGGCATCGGTCTGGGTAGGCTCAATCACTTTCAGGCGCTCAAAGCGGCTGAAGGCTTCCTCCGCCGAGGAGAACACCTGGGCCCCGATGCCGGCGCCTAAGGCCGCACCTACGCTGCCGTCGTTCTGGTAAAGCTCCACCGGTACGTGCGTGGCGTTCACGAAAGCCTCGGCAAAAAGCGGGCTCAGGAACATGTTAGCGTTACCCGCCCTGATGACCTGCGGATTCATGCCGTTCTCGCGCATGATGTCCAGCCCGTAGCGGAACGTGAAAGCAATGCCTTCCTGCACCGCCCGGAACACATGTCCTTTGGAATGCAGGTTTAAATCAAGATTATGGAACTGCGCGCCTATGATGCGGTTGTTGAACACGCGCTCGGCCCCGTTCCCAAAAGGGAAGATACGCAGGCCGTTGCTCCCAACCGGTGTTTTCAGGGCTTCTTCGTTCATCTGGGGGTAGGAGAGGCCGTGGCCCATGTTTTCCTTTACCCAGCTGTTCATGATGCCGGTGCCGTTGATGTTCATGAGCACGCCCACGCGCTTTGATTGCGGCGTGTAGTTCACGTGCGCAAAGGTGTTCACGCGGGACTGCGGGTCATACACCAACTGGTCGCTCACGCCGTAGATCACGCCCGAGGTGCCAGCCGTGGCCGCCACCTCGCCGGGGTTGAGCACGTTCAGAGAAAGCGCGTTATTGGGCTGGTCACCAGATTTATAGGCCACCGGAATACCGGCTTTCAAAGACAGGGAAGAAGCAACCTCGGGTTTCACCTCGCCGTGCGAAGAAAACAAAGGCTTCACCGCCGGGATGATCTCGGGGCTGAACCCAAAGAAGTTCATGACATCGGCAGACACCTCATCTTTCTGGAAGTCCCAGAAAATACCCTCAGACAAGGCAGATACGCTGGTAGTGATCTCGCCGGTCAGCTTCATGGCGATGTAGTCGCCGGGCAGCATGATCTTGTGGATTCTGCTGAACGTTTCGGGCTCGTTTTCCTTTACCCAAGCCAATTTGGCGGCGGTGAAGTTACCCGGTGAGTTAAGCAGGTGCGCCAGGCTCTGTTCCTGCCCAATGTGCTCCAGGGCTTTCTGTCCGTAGGGAACCGCGCGGCTGTCGCACCAGATAATGGACTGGCGCAATACCTCCTGGTTCTCGTCCACTACCACCAAACCGTGCATCTGGTAAGCAATACCAATGGCTCCTATGTCCTCGGGATTGTAGGCGCCGGAGGCGTTGGCTTTCTGGATGGCGGCCTGGGTATGCTCCCACCACATCTCGGGGGCCTGCTCAGCCCAGCCCGGTTGCAGGGAGTTGATTTTGGACTCAGTTTCTGGAAACTGCGCCGAAGCCAGACACTTCTGGGTGGCCGCGTCCACCACTGATACTTTAATGGAGGAGGTACCTACGTCTATACCTAATAGGAGCATAAAGGGCTTTATTTCAATAATATCTGTTCTATACGAGGGCAAGGGGGAAAGCTGTTCAGAATTCCTCTTCTGTCTATAAATGCCAACGTTGGCATAATTTTAAGCGAAAAAACTGAGAATAGGAAATATGAGAGGCAGAAACCTTTAAATTTTGTGAAAAAAACCTTGTCTTAGCTCAAGTAAAATGAGAAAATGAAAACTGGTAACCTTCTTACCTTTAACTATTTAGTTTCAGGCTAATTAGGTTTATGACAAAGAGAGACTTTTAAGCTTGGCTATTTTGAGCCTGTTTAAGCTAAAACGTGCTAAAAATGAAAAGAAAATAGGATAGCTTTAAGGACTTTACCGCCAACTCAGTAATTTTGGGTTCACACAGCTGAAACATTGAAGAAAACAACCATACATGACATTGCGCGGGAGCTGGACGTAACGTTCTCCACGGTGGCGCGAGCCCTCAATGACCATCCGGCCATCAGTGCCGCCACCAAAGCAGCGGTGCTGGAAACTGCCAAACGCCTGAACTACCAGCAGAACAAACTCGCTTCTTCCCTGCGCTCGGGGCGCACCAACGTCATCGGGATCATTGTGCCCAGTTTGGATACCAGTTTCTTCAGCTCGGTGGTGCACGGCATTGAGAAGGTCATGAATGAGAACGGCTACAGCATGCTGCTGTACCAGACCGGTGAGTCATTGAAGCAGGAGCAGAAGGGGATTGAGACCTTTCTGCAGGCCCGGGTAGATGGTATCATCTCCTCGGTATCCGGGGAAATGGAGGGCCGCGAGTTCTACGAGCAGATCAGCAAGCGCCAGGTGCCCCTGTTGTTTTTTGACCGCGCCATAAACGAGCTGCCGGTGCCCTCCGTGACCATCAACGACTACCAGGCCGGTTTTGTGGCAACCGAGCACCTCATCAAGGAGGGGTACAAGCACATTGCGCATTTCACCTCAGACCAGAGCCTCACCATTTTCAAGGAGCGTTTCCGGGGCTACCGCGATGCCTTAGAGAAGTATGGCTTGTCCATGAATGAGGAGATGATCTGCAAAGGCAGGCTTTCCCTGGAGTTCGGAAAAGAATCTGTTACGCGCCTGCTCGAGAAGGAAAAAGACTTTGACGCCGTTTTCGCCGCCGAGGATTACACGGCAATGGGCGCTTTGCAGGTGCTGCTGGAAAGAGGCATCAAAGTGCCTCAGCAGATGGGCGTCATGGGCTTCGCGAACGAGGCCTTCGGGGCGTTTGTGACACCATCGCTCTCTACCGTAGACCAGCAGACCATTAGAATGGGGGAGGAGACCGCGCATCTGTTTCTGAAGCTCATCGGGAACAAAGATTTCTACGGCACCACCCCAGAACGCATTGTGCTGGACCCGATTCTGCTTCCCCGCCGTTCTTCCCAGCCTGAGTAGATCGGCAAAATCTCTCAATTGTTTTCTGGCTGTTTTTATGAAAAGCGGCTTGAAACGGATTTCCTGTTTTTAGCTGGTCAGCCGCATGGCTTTTGCAGGTTCCTTTTGCCTGTTCTCAACGGTAGTGATTACTTTAATAAAAGCAGCTCCATACATCCTGAGGCTTAGATGAAGCGCTTTCCTAAACTGTGATAATCTCTGAAAAGGATTGATTGGCGTAAGAAGCCTTGTTCTTAGCTTAGTATTTATGTTAAGTATAAACCTCTTCTGTTTGGGTTAGATTATCAGTTTGAGCAGGCAGGGTGGAGATTAAGCAAAACTTACCGTAATTTTGTAGCTCTATGGGTTTGTACATTACGTCGTTGGCATCGGGGAGTAACGGGAACTGCTATTACATTGGTAACGAGCAGGAGGCAGTATTGGTGGATGCGGGCATTTCTTGCCGCGAAACCGAGGGACGCATGCGGCGGCTGGGTTTGTCCATGGAGAAAGTAAAAGCCATCTTTATTTCGCACGAGCATTCAGACCATATCAAAGGTTTGCCGGTGCTGGCGAAGAAATATCAGATTCCCGTCTACATTACGCCGGCCACCCTGCAGAACCTGCGCTTCGGGCTGGATTACCGGTTAGTGAGGTCTTTCCAAGCCTACGAGGGAGTGCAGATAGGGGACCTTACCGTCACCGGGTTCCCCAAGTTCCACGATGCCGCTGATCCGCATAGTTTCATCGTCTCCGGCAACGGCATCAACGTGGGCGTCTTCACTGACATCGGTTCTCCCTGTGACCATGTCATTAAGCAATTTCAGGTTTGCCACGCGGCTTTCCTGGAGACCAATTATGACGAGGACATGCTGGAGCGCGGCCGTTACCCGTATTACCTCAAGGCCAGGATCAAGGGTAACCACGGACACCTTTCTAATCGGCAGGCGCTGAACCTGTTCACCGGCTACAAACCTCAGTTCATGAGCCACGTGCTGCTGGGCCACCTTTCCAAAGACAACAACTGCCCCAACCTGGTAAAGGAACTATTCACCACCCACGCCGATGGCACCCAGGTGGTGGTGGCCTCGCGCTATGAGGAAACGCCCGTTTATGTCATTGATGGCGCCCCTATTGTTTACAGCCCGGCACCGGTGGCATCACCCATGCAAACCAAAAAGAAAGTCCAGCAACTGTCGCTAGAATTGTTTTAGCCAAAGGCTGTCAAACTGTTTTTAAGCTGATTTCAGGAAAACAGCCTGTAAAAGGGGGGTGCGTTTGTTCTGGTAAATTCAAAGATAGGTAAAAGCTGCGGTTGGTCTTTCTGAATCATGCCCAGGAAGCGCGGCAAAACCAGACATCATCCCCGTTTGAACAGCCTGAAAAAAGGCTTTATGTCTTGCTCTCTTAAGCAGACTTCCTTCTCATAATTTCTGCTTCCGTGTTGTACTTAGCGCCTGATAATTGCGCCTCTGGTTGGGTGAATTACAAGCGAAAAGTAAACCATTCCATGGTAGGCTATTTCACTTCTTGCGTATTTTTGCCAACCCTAGAAATACTTCCTACGTTTTGATATCCATGTACCACATATTATAATCAAAATACTACTATGGACGTATCAAACTTGAAAGAAAAAGCCGACAACTTTAACCCAGACCATAAAGAAGGACCAGTAGCTCGTACCATTGAAGAGTATACTGCCAAGTTGCCTTCAGATCTGTTTTTGTGGGCTGCCCTTGGGTCTATGGCCGTATCGGCTACCCTCAAAGTGATGAAAAAAGATGACGAAGCACTGTTTGTGGGTCAATGGCCTGCGCCATTCCTGCTGTTGGGTCTTTACAACAAACTTGTAAAAGTAAAAGGCTCTGACGGCGAGAAAGACGGTCCTAACCGTCCGGCAGGTGCTAACGCCGAGATCAGAAACGCCGGACACTAATTTCCGGTAGATTTCAAAAAAGAAAAGGGGAAGCTTCGGTTTCCCCTTTTCTTTTTAAGGCTGTTTTGATAAAAATAGGACTAAAATGCCTGCTATTAATTTAAACCTACTCCTTTCCTATAGCCTTAAAAATTAAGGATGAGGGCGTTTCTTCGTGCCCCTGGTGGGTACCGCCGAAAGTGGGTCATCTGGCCAGAAGTGTTTGGGATAACGACCTCTCAGATCTTTCCTGACATCGAAGTAGCCGGTAGTCCAGAAGCTTCTCAGGTCCCGCGTGACCTGCACCGGGCGCGAGGCCGGCGAAAGCAGGTGGATGAGTACCGGCACCTTGCCGCCGCCAATCAGTGGGGTGTCCAGCATGCCGAAAACCTCCTGCAGCCGCACGGCCAGCACCGGAGTAGTGGGATTTTCGTAATTCACCCCGATGCGGGAGCCACTAGGCACCTCCAGGTGTGACGGCGCCAAGCGATCCATCTCCTGGCGCTGGTCCCAGGAAAGGTCTGCGAGCAGAATCTCCTTGAAATCTAATTTGGCCACTTGCTCCAGGGTGCGTAAACCCAACAGGTGCGGCAACAGCCATTCCTCCATCGTCGCCTCCAGAACTTCTTCCGAGACATCCGGCCACTGGTCTGGCAAAAGCTGGTGCAGAAATGCCAGCCGCTGGCGGGTTTTCTGCGCTTCCTCAGACCACGGCATCCGCTCAATCCCTTTTTCTCTCAGGGCCTGCAACAGCGCCTGCGCCACCAGTTCCTGGTTTGGGTTCTGAACTGTCGATTCTTCCAGAGTCAAGGCGCCCATGCGCGTGATCTGCCGGGCAATAACTTTCTCCGTTGCCGCGTCCCAGCGTACTTCCTCCACCCGCTCCAACTGGCCTGAGAAATGGGTGAGCAACTCTTCTTTTGTTACGGTAGCTGCCGACAAAACCCGGGGCCGGGTGCCCAGTTCCAGGTGCGCGATGGCGTAGAACTCGGCCTCGCCGAACAGCTCAGTCTGCAAGGAAGCGCGCTGACCTGAGATGAGCCTGATGCGTCCGGAGGTTTCCCGCTGGGCCAAACGGTCTGGGTAAGCAAGGGCAGTCAGAAGCCCAATGGCGCCGTAATCAGGCGGCGTTCTTTTGGTTTTAATGCGCTGCCGGAGGTTCTGGGCCTGTTCCCGTATTTTGCGCACGGTGTTGACATCTACCGTATAACCCGGCGTAGGTGGCAACTGACCGTCTAGCAGTTCCAGGCGCAGGGTAAGGTCCGGCAGCGGATCTGAGTAGGAAATCTGCATGGGTTTGAGGATGTCGCGGTCCGAGAGCAGGGCGGCCAGATCACAGGCGGTGGCACCCAAACCCAGGGCCTGGCCGCGCACCACCAGATGGCCCAACCGCGGGGAAAGTCCCAAGGCCGCCAGGGCTTTCCCGTGGGCCGAGGCTTTGCCAGATTTATCCAGGGCTTCCAGGCGTACCAGCAGGTCGCGGGCGAGGGAAAGCGCGGCGGCGGGTGGGGTGTCCAGCCACTTCAGGTCGGTAGCTTCTTGAGCACCCCAAATGGACAGTTCCAGGGCCAAACCCGTCAAGTCTGCCTCACAGATTTCGGGAGTCTGCCGGTCGGCCAGTTGGAGCTGGTCGGCGGAGGACCACATGCGATAGCAGACGCCCGGCCCCAGACGGCCGGCCCGTCCGCGGCGCTGATCGGCGGCGGCCCGGGAGATCGGAATGGTGGCCAGCGTGGTAAGCCCAATGCGCGGCACGAACTTGGGAACGCGCGCAAATCCGCCGTCAATCACCACCTTCACGCCCTCAATGGTCAAACTGGTCTCCGCGATGCTGGTGGCCAGCACGATCTTTCTCCTGCCAGCCGGAGCCGGCCGGATAGCGGCCAATTGCTGGGTAAGGTTCAAGTCACCGTGCAGCAGGTGCAGGTCAATGGTGGAGGCCAGTTTTCCTTCCAGGGCCTGGGCCACGCGCCGCATTTCGCCCATACCGGGCAGGAAAACCAGCACATCGCCCTCCGGTTCCTGGTTCAGGGCTTTTCTGATGGATTTGGGTAAAAGGTTCGCTAAACGCTCAGCGGGTCTTTGTCCGGCAGAAGCCATCTCAGCGGGGGAGAGGTAGTGCGTCTCCACGGGGAACTGGCGGCCTTCGCTTTTGACCACGGGCGCTTCCAACCAATTGGCCACGGTGGTGGCATCCAGGGTGGCACTCATGACCAGGATCCGCAGATCGGGCCGGAGCACGGCCTGGGCATCCAGGGCCAGGGCCAGCCCTACATCGGCCTGGAGGCTACGCTCATGGAATTCATCAAAGATGATAGCCGCTACTCCTTCCAGGGCCGGATCGCTCTGGAGCAGACGCGTGAGAATGCCTTCGGTGACTACCTCAATGCGGGTGTGCTGTGACACTATGTGCTCCATCCGTACCCAATACCCCACGGTCTGGCCCACTTCCTCGCCCAGCAGGTCAGACATGCGTTGGGCGGCGGCGCGGGCGGCGAGCCGACGGGGTTCCAGCATGAGGATTTTGCCATCGTCGCGCCAATCGGCGTTGAGTAAAGCCAGGGGAACAAGGGTGGTTTTACCGGCGCCGGGCGGCGCCTCCAGCACGGCACGGGAGTTGGTTGCCAGGGTGGTGAGCAGGCGCGGCAAGGCTTCTTTGACCGGTAAATCGGGTAAAAAGGAAAGGGAAGTAGTAGATGACATGTTAGGTCAAATTTCGGGAATCATCCTTTAAACTCGCCTTCGTAGGTAAATATTTTTAGCTTGGTTTTACAGAAACGGCCTATAAACAGGAAAGCCTGCTCCCCTAGAGGAACAGGCTTTCCTGTCTTTCTTCAACTTGCAGCTATTCGGCTTTCTCGTTGATGTAGCTTTTCGCCAGCTCGTTCAGCAGCGTATCTGTTTTTTGCTCTTCCTCCAAAGTTTGTCTCAGGAGTTGGGCAGCCTCGGCGTGGCCCAGGCGCTCTGCGAAGTGAGCGGCAGTTCCGTAACCGGCAATTTCATAATGCTCCATGCGCTGGATAGAGGCAATGAGGCCGGCGTCTTTTACCTCTGGGGTAGCGTCTTCCTCAATGGTTTCCTCACCTTCTTCTACCAGGCCTTCCATGGCTTTGCACTTCATGCGTCCGGGGCTGGTGCCTACCAGTTCGCACACTTTCTCCAGGCGGTCTTTCTGGGCTTTGGTTTCTTCCAGGTGGGTGGTGATCGCCTGCTTCAGTTTTTCGTCTTCAGTGGCTTTGATCATTTTGGTCAACGCAGCAACGCCTTGTTTTTCAGCGCTATATAGGTCCTTGAGCTGGTGCTCAAACAAATCTTCCAAGGTTTTTAACTTAGCCATAGTGTTATAAGTTCTGTTGGTTAGTATTTACAACAACTATACGAGGGGGTAAGAAGAGGGTTAAAAAAGATTGGAAGATTTAACTCCTCCTCCATTAATTCATACATGGCCTTTCACCTTTCTTTTTGTGGTTTCTCCTGCGGATCCCGTGCCTAAGGTGCTGATTTTTCAGGGGGTTAGAGGTTGTGTGTTTTTTTGTCTTTGCAGGACCAGGAAAAAAATTGGTACCAGAAGCAAAAATGTTAAAAGGATGATCGTGCTGAATGCTACCGCGTCTCCTTTCTGTTCTCTGCTCCAAGGCAACAGAAGCCAATTCAAGTGAAGAATGATCAACCCGATCATACCACCGCAGGCAAAAAGGACTTTTTCATGCCTGGAATGCGCGTCATCTGGTTTTTTGACCGTCATGAAAAGGGGTAAAACCAGAAGCACGCCCAGAAGAGCCACAATCAAAAGACAGTAAAGAATAATTAGCTTTTCCATGTTGTAAAGAAGACCCTTTTCTGTTACTTTAAGGTAAAAGCAACATTACCAATATGTTATAATGGCTGGCTGTGATGGCAGGGAAGGCCCTGGGCTGTTTTGCGGTTATTTTTCTGATTATGGCAAGGAAACAATTAAGGGAAGAGAAGTTTCTTTTCTGCCATCGGGGAAAGACTAATTTCCTGTTTTTTGGAACGTATCTTGTACTTTTTAGGTAAAAAAGGTCGGTAATTAAGAACAACATTTTGCTGGTGGTAAACTAAAAGCAGCTTTGGCAGGGTTATGGTAGCATAGGAATTCAGCAGGAAAGGAGCACGATCATGACAGACAACATTTGGAAATATCTGGGCGGATTAGGGTTTATTGCCATAACCCTTAACCTATGCAGTCAGCAGTCTTTCACGGGAGATTCGCCGGCCGGCGGAGACGCCGAGGTCCGTTTTACCCGGGGTGAGGTGATCAAAGCCCCAGGCCTGCCTTCTTCGCTTTCCTTTGCTGGAGAACCCGTACCGCTGGAAGTGCCGGATGTGGCCGAGCGCCTGGACCGGGAGCTGCTGGTGAATTCCTACCTGCAGGCCACTACTTTGCTGGGCCTGAAGCGGATGCAGCGCTACCGGCCCGAGATCGAGCGCATGCTCCGCGAGAATGACATCCCCGAGGATTTCGTGTATCTTTCTCTGGCCGAGAGTCTGTTCAGCCACGTGACCTCGCCCGCCGGGGCCTCGGGGTTCTGGCAACTCATGCCCGATACTGCCCGGGGTTATGGCCTGCTGGTGAACGCCGAGGTTGATGAGCGTTTCCACGTAAGGAAATCTACTTTGGCAGCTTGCCGGTACCTGAAATCAGCAAAGAAGAAGTTTGGCTCCTGGACGAATGCCGCCGCTGCCTATAACCGAGGGGTAGGAGGCATTGACCGCGCCCTGGAACAACAGAAAGTAGACTCTTATTATGATTTGTACCTGAACGATGAAACGTCCAGGTACATGTTCCGGATTCTGGCTTTAAAAGAGGTTTTGGGCAACCCTGCAAAATATGGTTTTGACTTGCCCAAAGAGCAGGGCTATGAGGCACTACCCACCCGCTCTTTGACGGTTACTTCCTCCATCCCGGACCTGGCCCAATTCGCGCTGGACCAAGGCACCAACTACAAAACCCTGCGCCTTTACAATCCCTGGATCAAGAGCTTCAAACTGACCGTGCCTCCCGGGAAGGAGTTTGTGCTGGAACTCCCTAAGTAAGCTATTCCGGCAGGTTTCGCATCAGCAGGCAGTTATTTCCTTTGATGCCTACGGTAATACTCACTTATTGCCTAAAAAGGTAAAGAGTTGTTGCAAGGCAGCTCTATTTGGGATAACCACGGTCTTGGCGTATCTTAGGGGCTGCTTGCCCTTGAATTGGTTTTTGGGTAGGAGATGGGACTAAGAAAAGAGCTTCTATGGTGGAAAGTAGGATAGGACCAGAAAAGGAACAGCGCCTGGTAGAGGCAATCCGGCAAGGAAGGCAAGACGCGTTTAGTCTTCTGTACGATGCGTATGCCCCCGCCCTCATGGGTATGATCTGCCGGATGGTGCAGCACACCGAGGTAGCCGAAGAGGTGTTGAAAGAAACCTTCCTTTCTATCTGGTCCCGCATCCATATCTATGATCCCTCCAAGTCTGGGTTCCTGTCCTGGGCCTTGGCTATGGCCCGGGGAATAGCCCTGGAAGCGCAGAAAACCGGCAAGTACCTTCATCTTACCCAAACTTCCCCCCAAGAGCCGGTTTCTGACAAAGAAGCCAAAATAAGCCCTAACCTGTTGGAGGATGCCCGAACGCAGGAAGCCTTCTGCCAACTGGAACCTCAGGAAAAAGCCGTCATTGATTTAATTTACCTCAAAGGCTACAGCTGCTCACAAGCCGCCGAAGCTTTGGGAATCTCACAAGAACAACTTAAAAGCCACCTGAAACTGGCTTTCAAACATTTAGGAGCGGAGAAAACAGCATGAACCCCATCACTGACTTTATAGAATCCGGGATTTTAGAGCTGTACGTAATGGACTTGACTACCCCTGATGAAACCCAGGAAGTAGAGCAAATGGCCGCCGCCCACCCAGAAATCCGCGAAGAGATTGAAACCATCCGGCAAAGCATAGAAGCTTACGCCCTGGCCCACGCTGCGGAGCCCAGCCCCACGGTGAAGCCCCTGGTGCTGGCCATCATTGACTATATGGAGCGCATGAAGAACGGCGAGCCGGTTTCTTCTCCGCCCAACCTTTCCCCAGCCTCCAAGGTGGAAGACTACGCCGCCTGGCTTAACCGCCCGGATCTGCAGACGCCTGCTCAGCTGGAGGACATTTACGTGAAGATCATCGGCTATACGCCCAGTGCCACCACCGCCATTGCCTGGCTCACAGACGTTGCCCCGGAAGAAGTGCACCATGATGAACTGGAGCGCTTCCTGATTGTGGAAGGCACCTGCGACATCACCGTAGATGGAGAAGTCAACCATTTAAAGCCCGGCGATTTCTTTGGGATCCCGCTGCACAAAAAGCATCAGGTAAAAGTTACTTCCCAAGTGCCTTGCAAGGTGATCCTGCAACGGTTGGCGGCGTAAACAATAGGAAGGAGTTAAAAATACCTGCTAATCTGGTTTTTTACTAGTTTGGGTTCTCAGTTTATAATTACAATTTGAAGGTGGCCGGAGGGTAAATAAACTTTAATTCAGTTGCTGCTAACCCCTTTTGATCTCTTTACTTTTCTTAAAACATGGTTAAAAGAGTCATTTTCTCCCTCTCGCTGGGACTGGCCGGTGGCGTGGTTTTGTCCAAGATCCTCCGAACCAAACGCAAGGCAAAATCTACGGGACAAGATGCCGGGTTAAAAAACTGGGCTGGCAACCTCACCTATAGCACAAACCAGGTTCATTACCCAGCCTCCGTGGAAGAGGTGCAAGCTATTGTTAAAAATTGCCACAAGGTAAGGGCCTTGGGATCGCGGCACTCATTTAACCAGATCGCGGATAGCGGGGAGAATCTCATTTCGCTTCAGTTGATGGCCTCGGTTGTTTCTTTGGAAAAGGGTGTCCATACCGTGACTGTAGAAGGGGGCATGCGCTACGGGGAACTGGCTCCTTTTCTGCAGGAGAACGGCTACGCCTTGCCTAATCTGGCTTCCTTACCGCACATTACGGTGGTGGGTGCATGTGCTACTGCTACGCATGGGTCAGGCATCCAGAATGGCAACCTATCCACAACGGTATCTGCGGTTGAATTTGTGAATGCCGAAGGCGAGGTGGTAACGCTTTCCAGGGAGAAGGACGGAGAGGCGTTCAAGGGGGCAGTGGTAGGATTAGGCGGTTTGGGTGTGGTTACCAAGATCACCCTGGACTTGCAGCCTGCCTTTGACATGCAGCAGGTGGTGTACCGCAATTTGCCTATGTCGGCGTTAAAAGACCATTTTCTGGAAATACAGGCAAAAGGCTACAGCGTGAGTCTGTTCACCGATTGGCGAAACCAGAACATCAACGAGGTTTGGATCAAGAGCAGGGTAGAGGATGGTGTTTCCACGATTGAACCGGAACTCTTCGGGGCAACGCTGGCTACGGAGAACATGCACCCCATTGAAAGCGAATCTGCGGTGAATACCACGGAGCAGTTGGGAGTGCCCGGTCCTTGGTATGACCGGCTTCCGCACTTCAAGATGGGTTTCAAGCCCAGCGCCGGGAAAGAGCTGCAAAGCGAGTACTTCGTGCCGGTGGAACACGCTTATGAGGCCATGATGGCATTAGAACAGATCCAGGACAAGATCTCGCCGCACATCTTTATCTCGGAGATCAGGACCATCAAAGCCGATGACCTCTGGATGAGCCCGCAGTACAATAAAACTACCGTGGCCTTTCATACCACCTGGAAACAGGACATAGAAGTGGTGATGGAGTTGCTGCCTTTGATGGAAGCCCAGTTGGCGCCATTCAACCCGATTCCACACTGGGGTAAGTTGTTCACCATGGCGCCGGAGGTGGTGCAGGCAAGGTATGAGGGGCTGGAGGATTTCAGGCAACTGCTGCACCAGCATGATCCTGGGGGAAAATTCAGGAACGAGTTCCTGCAAAAGTACATATACCCTGCCTCCTGAACTTTTAAAGTCAAGCGCCGTTTAGTGGCACATTTTAGAAAATCGGCCTTAAAACGAAAAGTACCAGCATAAAAAAAGCCTCTCCCAAACGGAGAGGCTTTTCTGTATTATATCTTTATAACTAAAGACTAAGCGCGTTTAACGTTGATGGCGTTTAGTCCTTTTCTTCCTTCTTGAAGATCATAGACTACCTCGTCGTTTTCTCTGATTTCATCTACCAAGCCAGAAACGTGTACGAAGTACTCCTGATTTGAATTGTTGTCTTTGATAAAACCGAACCCTTTAGAGTCGTTGAAGAATTTTACTGTTCCTTGATTCATAATAATGTTTAATTATACATCTACTACTCTCAAAGGTAGACAATAGTTCAAGGGTTCCTAGAAAAAGGTAAATTTTATTTTAATTAGGTTCAATTCTGTTTCTGGGAGGCATAGGTTCTTACCGCCTGTTTTCGTACCTTTACACCCGGAAAGCAATCATTATCTCCTCTCTTACGCCGCCGCTTCTCAGGCTGGCTCTAAGTTTCTCTGATAATCCTTGAAGCCTGCCCATCAGGTTTTCCCAACCCTTAGCTTCATTTGTTCCTTTACCACGTGTGAAGGTTTACTTATTTCTGGTTTCTGCCAGGCGGTCTGCTTTCAGGTACTCTCTGGAGACAGGTGAAATATACGCCGGCTTTAGGCTAGCTAGGCAACTGGGCTTTCTATAAAGAGTATAAATACTAAAGGTGCCTTGAACTTTGCAAGAGGAGCAGAGCAAGGCGCACAGGGTATTATGTTTTATTTAAACGTTGACTATGGCAAGATCACAGAACAGTTTCATGAAGAAACAATTAGAGCAGAAAAAACTGAAGAAGAAAAAAGACAAAGAGGAACGCAAGCAGGAACGTCATGAGAACTCCGTGGGCGGCAAGTTAGAGGACATGATCATGTACGTAGACGAGCACGGAAACTTCTCCTCCACGCCTCCTGAAAAGAAGAAAGAATAGCCTTTTCTTCTGCTTACATAAGGTTCCACTTTCAAACCCTCGTTTCCCAGACGAGGGCAAAAATTTCCAGACACCCATTCTCTTTTTATGCTCATTTGCCAAAAGGTTAGTTGATCCAATCGCTGGCACAAAAGCATAGAATCAGGAATCACTTCCTTTTGCCTGATCTCAGGGAAAACCGGGAGAAACCAGCCCATGTTTTGAGCAAGCTTTTGTAAAAACAGGCCGGAAACCTACTCCAGGTAACGCTTTCTTTACATGCCGAATTTTCAAGCAAAAATTACAGCCGGAGAGAAGCAGGAAGAATATGTTTGAGTATATTCAACCTACGCTTCACGCAACCGGATAGAAATGGAAACAATAGATAAACTGGCCTGGATTGAAATCAAGGATGGCCTCATCCTGAGTACTAGAACCAAAGGTCGAACCAAATTCTATTTTCCGGGCGGCAAGCGGGAGGCCGATGAAAACGACTTCACCGCCCTGGCCCGGGAAATAAAGGAAGAACTCACCGTGGATTTGATTGAGAAAACGGTCAACTACTTCGGGACGTTCCAGGCCCAGGCCGATCACCACCCCGAGGGCGTGCAGGTGAAAATGACCTGCTATACCGGTTCCTACACGGGCACCATCCAACCCGCCGCCGAGATAGAGGAGGTAGTCTGGCTAGGCTACGCCGATAGGGAAAAGGTATCGCCGGTAGACCAGATTATCTTTGACTGGCTCAAAGAAGAGAAGCTGCTGCGGTAGGTTTTCTTCTCCTGAATTGTTTCTAAGTGCCTGTCGGTTTCTCGCTCGTTTTGGTAAAACTAGCCGGAAAAGGGAAACAGAGCGGTAGTACCTTCACACCAACCCAAGCTTAACTAAACCTTTTCCTGCCTGATAGACTGGTTCAGGCCTTTTCATAGTCCGGACTCTCCGTTCGTGGTTACTCCCCCTTCACTTAATAGAAGTAACCTCCCTTACGTGCCAATTACTTTTAATTAGGACACCTCTATCTCTGGGAGATGATGGACAGACCGCTTAGAAGTTTTTTAGCATCAGGTACGCTTCTCCGTCATTTTGTGGTGTACGCACTGCCGTGTTTGCTGTGCTGGAGCGTTTACTTTCTGGCTTATCACCCGGGCATGATGTCACAGGACTCGCTGGATCAATGGCGGCAAGTCTCCACGTTTGACTTCGATGACTGGCACCCGGCCTTTCTATCCTATCTCTATTGGCTTTTGTCGCGCCTCTGGCTTTCGCCGGGAGTGGTGTGTGTTACGCAGATATTGGCGCTGGCGTGGGTGTTTGCTTACGGAATGGTGCAGCTGGAAAAATTCGGGTTGCCGTGGTGGGGGCTGGGGCTGCTGACTTTGTTTTTCTGCCTTTTTCCGTTGAACGGTTTCTATGTCAATACCTTGTTCAAGGATGTGCCTTTCAGTATCGCTTTTCTGCTGGCCTTTATTTATTTGCTGCAAATTGTGGAGTCAAAAGGCCTTTGGCTTAACTACAAAAGAAATATCCTGGCTTTCGCCCTCACGCTTGGGTTTATCTGTGTGATCAGGCACAACGGCATCATGACCGTGGTAACTATTGCTGGTACTCTGTTAGCGGGCTACTGGGCTTTGAAAAGAAGAACAGCGTTACTCATTGTCTTAGTGGTTAGCACGGTGTTTCTGGTGAAGGGACCTCTTTACAAAGCCATACAGGTACAGGGCCGTTTTTTTGGGGTGGAGATGTTGATGACGCACCAGATTGCTGCGGCCATCAATGCTGGGGCAGCCCTCACCCAGAATGAACAGCGATTCCTCCATACCGTTTTGCCGCAATCTACCTGGCAGCAGCACTATAATCCGTTTGAGGTGGACAGCCTGGTATTCAACGGGCATTTCAACTATCCTTTCCTAATGCAGGAATGGGCTAGGAGGGAGTACAGAGCGGTCTGGTTTGGGATCATCAGAAGGAATGTTCCCGCTTTGCTGCGGCACCAGGCGCAGGTAACCGATCTGGTCTGGAATATCGGGCTACAGCCTGGAAGCTATAATTACGCCGTTCACCCGGTGATTGACACCAATGAGATGGGTCTACAGTTGCAGCCCGTTTTGCCGGGTTTGCAAAGCTTCCTCACTCGTGAAATCCATAACGCCAATAGAAACTATTATTATAGAACCCTGCTGCTAAGGCCTGCCACGTACCTGTACCTCAACATCCTATTGCTACTTTTGATCAGCAGGTATCTTCGTTGGAAAGAGGTGTTATTATTGGCCTTGCCCATCCTGAGCCTGGCATTTGGCGTGTTCCTCACCATTCCGGCCCAGCACGTGAGGTATCTGTATCCCTGTTTTCTGCTGGCACCGTTTTTAGCCGGTTATTGGATCAGCCTTCTTGCCAGAACCAGTGATTTGCAAAAAGCTCTTCAATTAAAGCAAAAAGAAGTAAAGAGAAGCGAGGTGTTTACCGGCTGATTTTTCAAAAGAAGGCTTAAAACAGGTTCCGTAGCTTTTGCCTGGTTCAGGATCAAAAGGGAGGAGGCTTGCTTTTACAGAAGTTGAATCAGAGCAAACCACCCAGCTAAATCCCTACATAGCTTTTTCAATTTTCACTTTCTTGCCTTTCAGTTTTTCCTGCTGCAGGAGCTTTACGGCTTTTTCCAGCTTCTTTTTGGCCACAGCTACGTAGGCAGCGTTGTCCTGGAGCTCAATCCTGCCTAGGTCGGTTTTGTCCAGGTCACCTTTCTGCAACATCCAGCCTACAATGTCTACTTTGTTCACCTTGTCTTTCTTGCCGGCGCTGATGTAAATGGTTTCCCAGGGCGAGGCCGGGGGCAGAGCTTGTTTGGCCGGCAGTTTCTCTACCGGCGGAATTTGGGACAGGTAAGATGGTTTTTCGTCTGGTTGCAGAAGCAGATAGCTGGTGCCTTTGGCTTGCATGCGGGCCGTGCGGCCATTGCGGTGGGTAAAGTTATCCTGGTCCGGAACCTGGAAATGCACCACAAACTCCACCTCGGGGATGTCCAGGCCGCGCGCCGCCAGATCGGTGCTCACCAGGGTACGGTAGGTGCCGTTCCGGAACTTCATGAGGGTGCGCTCACGGTCGGGTTGCTCCAGGCCGCCGTGGAAGACGCCGTGGGGTAAACCTTTGCTTCGCAGGAAATCGCTTACGCTCTCCACCGTCTCGCGCTGGTTGCAGAACACAATGCTGGAGGCGGTGCCTATGGTGCACAGCACGTCAAGCAAGGCCTGCAGTTTGTTTCCTTTCTGCACTTCCACGGTCTTCACCTGCAGATCTGGGGCATTGTTGGCCTCCTGCAGGAAATTAACCGTCACTGGGTTTTTTAGCCCGGTAAAGGAAGGCACTTTGTCCATAGCCGTGGCCGATACCAAGAGCCGCTTATTCACCTTCTTCAGCTGCCCGATGATGTAGGCCATGTCTTCCTGGAAACCGTACTCCAGAGATTTGTCAAATTCATCCAGCACCAGCGTCTGGATAGCGTCTGTAGAGAAGTTTGCTTCCCGCAGGTGGTACGCGATCCGGCCGGGTGTCCCGATCAGCAGGGCCGGCGGATAAGACAGGCTGCGTTTCTCGGGGTTGGTGGCGTGCCCGCCGTAAAGGCTGTCTACCTTCAGGCCGGTGGCCATGCTTCTGAAAACCCCTTCAATCTGCATGGCCAGTTCCCGAGAGGGCGCCAAAATAAGCGCCTGCACCTCCTGTACCTCGGGTTTCAGGCGCGGCAGAACAGACAGCAGATATCCCAGGGTTTTCCCCGATCCGGTAGGCGAAAGCAGGATGACATCGCTTTTCTGCGCCGCGGCCAGAGTCTCCTCCTGCATTTGGTTCAGGGCGGGTATCTTCAGGGTATCCAGGATTTTTTGAAGCATGGTGGGTGTGGTTTATCCCGTAAAGGTAGACAATTATATCTCAGGCAAAGGTGAGCCTGAGGTAATACGCACCCTGGCTATCCTACGTCAGGGTGCCAGGCAACAAGTAAGGAACCGTTTCAGAGCCATTTCCCGGAAAATAGGCTTAAACCAAATCATAACCTTATCCACAAAAACTAAGAGCGATTAGTAATATTTGGTGTGGCCCACCGACTTATAGGGCATAAGGTCAGGTCAGGAGGAAGGAATGGAAAAGTTTTGAAACCTGGCCGGATGAATTCCGGCATTTAAATCCGGACCTGCGTACAGAATTAAGCAGTTGCTGCGTTTTTGGACTAAACAGAAAAGGTATGGCAATTTTTTTCGCATTCATTCTGGCCGCGATTTTAGGATATATTTACGGCCACCGCATAAGACCAAACAAACGGCTGCAGAAAACCTTGCGTGAGCTGAAGGAGAAGTGCAGCGCCGTGTTGGAGGACGAGAAGAAGGGGGTGTACAAAACCATTGTGACGGAGAACCAGAAGTCTTCTGAGCTGGTGGTGGAGGTGAAGGAGCTGGCAGTGACGCAGGCCGGACAGGTGAAGGTGCAGTACCTGGGCGCTTATTACAAGAACCCGGCTTTCAGGACCCGCAAAGGCCCTGAGCTGCTGCAGGAGGTACAAGGCCTGTTAGGAGACTATCTGCCCAAACAGGAGATTGAATGGTATGAGGTCAACGGCCGCCATGCCGCCATCAAAGAGTTTGTCAAAGAGTTAGAGACCATAGAAAACCCCCATACCGCTAGAAAATAAACACCATGGAAAATAAGGAAATCACCCTGTCTGAGAATAAGGAACTGATCCAGCAGAAAGCGTTGGAAATCTCCAAGACCATAGATCCCACCAAACCCGAAAGCCTCAGCTCCTTTGGGGTAGAGACGCAGCGCAAGTTGGGGTACTATTCCAATGAACTCCTGACCAAGGTGAAAGCCAAGGACTCAGGCGAGGCCGGGGAGGCCATCAATGAGCTGCTGGCCCAGATCAACATGATCAAGGTAGACGAGACCGAGAAACCCGGTTTCTTCTCGCGCCTGCCGTTTGTGGGCAAGATTAAAGACAAGACCCAGAAACTGGCCAGCCAGTACAACTCGGTGTCTGAGAACGTGGATGATGTGGTGGTGAAGCTGGAAAAAACCCGCCAGAGCGTTTTGAAAGATTCTACTGGTTTGGAGGTCATGTTCAAGCAGGTGGTGGAGTACATCCATGAGGTGCGCTCGCTTATTGCCGCCGGCAAGATGAAGATTGAGGAGATTGAGACCACGCTTATTCCGCAGTTACAGTCTGAGGTGGAGAGCAGCGGCCAGGATGAACTGGTGGTGCAGCGCCTGGCGGACATGGTGGCGTTTAAAGACCGTTTAGAGAAAAAGGTGCATGATTTCACCTTGTCGCATACCATTGCCACGCAGTCTATGCCGCAGATCCGGATGATCCAGACCACCAATGAGGTGTTGGCCCAGAAAATCCAGAACTCCATTGTAACCGTGATTCCGGTGTGGCGCCAGCAGGTGGCCATTGCCCTGGGCCTGGAGAAACAGCGCAAAGCCCTGGAAATCCAGAAGAAGGTCACTGATACCACCAACGAGATGCTGTTGAAGAACTCGCAGTTGCTCAAAACCAACGTGGTCACCGCCGCTACGGAAAACGAGCGGGGCATTGTGGACGTGGATACCCTTAAGAAGGTGAACAAAGACATGGTGGAGACCCTGGATGCCGTGATCAAGATATCGGAGGAGGGCAGCCGCAAACGCGCCGAGGCCGTAAAAGAGCTCGCCCTGGTGCAGGAAGAGCTCAACAGCAAAATCCTGGGTACGCTGGGTAAATCCAAAAAAATTGAGATTGAATAATGACCAATAATTCCCCCAACGAGTCTTTAGAAGGAGTCCTGACGCAGGAGCAGGATGCCCTTCTTGACTTGTACCTCAACAACCTGGACAATTTCTTCGAGAATCAGAAAAACGCCGAGAAAATACAGGTTGAGATTGAAACCCTGCACCTTAAAAAGATACTGACTGAATGATGGATTTCGTGCGCTCCCTTTTCGGGATGAAGGAAGAAGGCCGGAGGGCGGTGGCGGGCGCTACGGCAGATTTCGGGATGGAGGAGATTACGTATATCAAAGAGTCTAACCGGCGGCTCACCTTGCTGCAGGAACTCAGTTCCCGCTACAAAGCCACGCCGCAGGCCGCTAAAATGAAGGCCGTGTACGAGAAGACCCGTAACATTCATACGTACCTGGTGGCTCGCAAAAAAGTGCACGAACTGGAGATGTTCCACCTCAAGAACACCGACCATTTCATCAATACCTTCACCGCCATCCTGGATGTGCACCAGAAACATGACCAACTCTCGCAGGCGGCCTCGGCGTCCGGGAACAAGGTAGAGGAAATGGTGCAGAACAGCCGGGCCGACCGGATGAAGCGGCTGGAGAAAATGGCTAATCTGCCAGACCAAGTGAAACCCATCTCCAACCCGGTGAAGTTTTACAATGCCGGCGAGGCCAAAGCCGCCGTGCCCCGGCTTTACCTGCCGGATATCTCCATCAACACCGTAGAAAAGGTCACCTATTACACCGATGGCAAGTCTGAGGAGCTGGTACCCCGCGAAGTTGGTTTCACTTCCTCCAAAGACCAGAAGGAAGCCTTTCAGAACCACCTGACCGCCCGGTTGGGCCTCAAAGACGTGTCCTTCGTAGGCAATGCCCTGGTCACTATCCCCAACAACAACGGCATCACGCCCACCGGCATCGTGCCCGTGATCCATTGGGAAGGTTACCTGTACGCCATCAACCTGAATGATTACCGCCTTTTCCCCGTCAGGATCTACCGTAACGGCAAATAGGACCAGATAGGTAATATGAGTTGAAATGGCGGAGACAAGGCACGCCTTGTCTCCGCCATTTCCTGAACTGGTATTTCACCAGAAATCATGTGCATTTCTTCAGATGGCGTCTTAGATTAAAACTGCAACTTTCCCCTGATACTGCTTATAAAAGGGAGGAACAGTTTTATTTCCAAACCAATCTCAGCCCGGCGGCTTTGGTGTTAAAACCTTAAAAGCAGAATTCCCGGTTTAGGGGCCGTTTTTGTAAAACAGGTCCTAAACAGGGAATGAGGGGGAGTAGCGTACGGAGATTTTAGCGGCTATTTTTTCAAAAACACTTTGAAAACGGTGCCTTCATCTACCTGGCTTTCCACTTCTATTTTACCGCCGGCGTTGTTCAGGATTTTCTTCACCATGTACAAGCCCACGCCAGATCCTTCTACGTGGTCATGGAAGCGCTGGAACATGGCAAACAGGTTCTCCTGCTGCTCAGGCGTAAGGCCAAGGCCGTTGTCGCGTACGGTTAGCAAAATGAAATCATCCTGCTGCGTACAGTTTAAATAAATTTTTGGGAGGCGGGCAGGGGAGCTGTATTTGATAGCGTTGGAGACCAGGTTGTAGACAATGCTGCGCAGGTTCTTCTCAGAGAAAGAGACGTGCGGGCACTGGTTTACGTCAATCTGCAACTGGGCATTTGTTTTTTTTACCATGGGCTCCAGATCCAGGGCCACGTCCTTTACTAGGCTGGTCAGGTCAACGGTGGTTACATCAGTGCTATGGTCGTTCTGCAGCTTGGTGATTTCCGTGAGGTTGTCAATGGTTTTCTTGAACCGCTCCACGGCTCCTTGCATCATTCTCATGATCTGCTCTACGTCCACCATCTCAGCGTCCTGTTCCAGCAGTTCTACCTGCAACTCGCGCAACAGCGCCTCTATGTTATGGATAGGTGCTTTGAGGTCATGCGAGGCGGTGTAAATGAAATTGTCCAGGTCATCAATCACTCTTAGCAGATGCGCATTCGTGTCTTTCAGCTTTTGTTGGGTGTCTTTAAGGTCACTCAGATCAATGAAGGAACCCAGCACGCGGTGCGGCACCCCGTATTCATTGTGCAGGATGTACGCCCGGTTGTACACCGAGGCGTAGGAGCCATCCGGACGGACCAACTTGAACTCTTCCACCCACTGGTCCTGGCCGGTGTTGATGGCGTCGTTTATTCCTTTGGTAATGCGTTCCCTGTCCTCGGGGTGGATCTTGTCAAACCAGGCATGGATGCCATAGTTCATTTCTTCCTGCTCATAGCCCAGAATGGGTTTAAGGGTATCGCTCCACCATACTTCATTGGAGATAAGGTTCCAGTCCCAGATGACATCATTGGTGGCCATGGAAACCAACCGGAAACGCTCCTGGCTATCAGAGAGCTCCTGGGTTCTTTCGGCTACCCGTACCTCTAGCTGGGTGTTCAGTTTGATCAGGCCTTCCTCGGCTATTTTCAGGTCTTCGTAGGCTAGCAGGGTTTTCTCCTCGGCAAAACGTTTCTCCGTGATATCGGCCATGGTAATGGTGAGGCCATCGCCCATTTTGGCGGCGGCAATCTCGTACCAGCTCCTTTGCCCGCTGATTTCCAGGTTCTGTTCTATGTGCAGGGGCTGTCCGGTTTCCACCAGTTGCTCCAGTTTTTTGAGCAAGCCGGTTTTCTTCAGGAAAGCCATTTCAGGCATGATGCTCTGGCCAAGCAGCTCGGCCTGGGGTTTGCCAAGGAGCTGTTCGGCTTTTTTGTTCAGGAGCGTCCATTTGAAATCAACGATCACCTGGGCCTGGTTGCGCACCGCATTGAAGGCCATGATGCTGCTTAGCGAGCTGTTGAGCACGCCCTGCACTACGTTGCTGAGGGTTTTCAAGGTGGTCACGTCCACAAAGCTGAGCACCACCCCGTCTTTGTTCCCGTCATGTTTGAGGTAGGGGATGATGCGCATCAGGAAATATCTCCCGTCTGTGGTCTCCACTTCCTGTTCCACCTCGGTAGAGGTATTGTTCACTTTCTGGATGTCTTCCAGCCAGCGGGAGTACCTTAGGTTATGCGACAGGTGGTGGATGGGCCGGCCTAAATCAATGTCAATGATGTTGATCAGGTCCTTGACCGTGGGCGTGAACTTACGGATGATCAAATGATGGTCCAGGAAAAGCTGCCCTATGTTGGAGCTCCGGATGTAGTTGTCAAGGTCTTCGTTGAGTTCCTGCAGCTCCTTGATCTTGAGCTGGTGCTCTGAGTTCACGGTGTGCAGCTCCTCGTTCAAAGACTGCATCTCCTCATTGGAGCTCTGCAGTTCCTCGTTGGAAGACATGAGCTCTTCATTGGTGGACTGCAGTTCCTCGTTGGAGGTGCTCAGGTCCTGTACGGTCAGGTGCAGGCTCTCACGGGCGTCTTTCAACTCGGCCTCCAAAGCAGACAACTGCTGGTAATACTCGGTATCAGCTTCAGACACCAGGGCGGGCTCCAGGTTCTTGAGGGTGGGGTTTGCTCTGCCAATTTCCTGCAGCAGCACCAGCAACACCTTGGGCATATCCTTCTCAACTGAGATAGGCTTGACCGTGAGGTTCACTAACTGGTTTTTAGAATCCAGCGGCACCATCACTTGCCGGGTCACGGTTTTATGGATTTTCAGCACCTTCCGGATGTCTACGCTCAAGGTCACGGCCAGCTCTTTTGAGACCATTTTCAACAAATTGAGCTGTAAACGCTTTTCTGGGAGCCGCAGGAAACGGTTGAAATCCCCGATGCCATGCAGGAGCTGGTAATTGTCATCTATGTACAACCCGGCCAGCTTCAGGTCCTCGGCCACGGCATCCATGAACACGTCATTGTAGCGCAGGGCCTGGGCGTTGCGGTAGGTGGGCAGGTTGTCCTCAGAGGCTATGCGGGTGTGGTGAGACACGCCAAACGTCTGCTGGGTGCCTTTGCTTTCCTTCACCTTCTGGAAAATCTTCCATTTGCGGTTCTTCTCCGCGAAGTGTGATTTCAGATCCCCTATGTGCTCACTGGGCCCCAGGAACAGGTAGCCGTGCAGTTTAAGGGCATATGGGAACACCGCCATCACCTTTTTCTGCAGGTCAGGGTTCAGGTAGATGAGCATGTTCCGGCAGGTGATAAGGTCTATCCGGCTGAAGGGCGGGTCTTTCTGCAGGTCATGCTGTGCGAAGACCACCAGCTTGCGGGTATCTTCCTTTACGGTGTAGCGGTTGTTCTTATGGTGGAAAAACCGCTTCAGGCGTTTCTCACTCACGTCTTTGCTGATGGAGTTGGGGTACACGCCCTTGGAGGCCTGCCTGATGGCGCGCTGGTCCACATCGGTGGCAAACAGCTTCACCAGCGGTTCGCGGCCCATTCGCTCAAAACGCTCCTGAAACAGCATGGCAATGGAGAACACCTCCTCGCCGGTGCTGCAGGCGGTCACCCATACCTTGATGGTTTCCCCCTCGGGGGTGCCGGATATTATTTGCGGGATGATCTCCTGCTCCAGTACCTCAAAGGCCTCGGGGTCCCGGAAGAAGCGGGTCACCCCGATGAGGAACTCCTGGCAAAGCTGTTTTATCTCTGCTGGGTTCTCATGAATGTAGCTGAGGTAATTTGGCAAGGTCTGCACCTTGAGTAAGTCCATCCGTTTTTTGATGCGGCGGTAGATGGTGCCTTGTTTGTAGCTCTTGAAGTTGGTCTGGGTATGGGTGCAGATCAGGTCCAGGATTTCCTGCAAAACCTCATCGTCCTCCTCTACGCCGTTGTTCTTCTCTATAAGGGTCTTCACCAGCGGGATTTGGCGGGTGTATTCCAGAATTTCATGGGGCATCCGGTCTGGCGGGAAAACAAAGTCCACCGATCCGGTTTCTATGGCGCTGCGGGGCATGCCGTCAAACTTAGCCGTTTCTGGGTCCTGTACCATCACCATGCCCCCCGCCGCCTTGATCATTTTTACGCCTTTGGTGCCGTCTGTACCCGTGCCGGAGAGTACCAGGCCAATGGCGTACCGCCCCCGATCTTTGGCCAGCGACTCAAAAAACACGTCAATGGCGAAATTGGGTTCCCGGTTCCTGATCTGGTCCACCAGGTGTAGCCGGCCTTTTTTCAGGGTCAATTGCTTGCCGCTGGGCAGCACGTAAATGCAGTTGGGCCTGGTGACCATGTCGTCTTCCGCCTCCTGCACGCGCATTTGGGTGTGCTTTGACAACAGCTCCGCCATCAGGCTCTTGTGGTCTGGCGACAGGTGCTGGATAATGACAAACGAGAAGCTTGAGTTATTGGGGAAGTGGTCAAACAGTTTATGAATAGCCTCCAACCCGCCCGCAGAGGCCCCTATACCAATGAGGTAGTGGTCTGTTTTGGGGAGTATTTCTGGCTGTTTCAAACTTACCATGGGCAATCAGTTAGGTTATCTGTCTAAAGGAGTTTACTGGGATGGGAAAATCCTCAGTATCTTTCTTTGATGATTTTCTCCAAGACAGCACTTCTCAAATTCTCCGCCGCCTCAATCTCCTCCGCCTGCCAAGGTAAGGCAGTCTGCTTCACCGTTTCCTGGTAAATGGCAAAAGAATTGCGCGGATGGTAGGATTTACCATCCGGCTCCATCTGGATGGCCTGGTTGGGGTTTCCGCCCCAACTGATGGTATGCAGCACCTCTGGCCGGAACCCTAAAATGTATTCCCCCTGGTCTGCGTTGATGGGCAGCGCAATAAGGCCGCTCGCCACGTCTTTGTAGTCACGGGCCCGCACGTACTGGCTAGGCAGGGTATCGGTGGCAAACAGTCTATCGGTCTGGTTCCGGCGGAGCCAGTAAATAAGTTCTTTCATTTCCTGGGCAGAGGGCACGGCCCCACTCGTCCAGACGCCGCCTTCAAACAGCACAGCCGCGCCAGAAAGATTCAGCAGGTTCCTGATGCCTGTGTTTTCTGCCAGGAGACCATCTGTTAGGTTGGCCTTAGTATATAACTGTTCCAGAAGCTGGGCGTGCATGCCCCGCAACTTAGCCCGTAATTCTATGGCCTTTTCCCGCTCCCTGGCCGCTAACTGCGCAGATACAATGCCGGTCAAAAGCTCCAGCGCCGATCTAAGTTCATAGCTGGGGTTCTTGGCGGTTTTGTGGTGGCAGGAAATGAGCCCCCATAGTTTGTTGTCAATGATGAGCGGCAAAGACATGGAGGCGGTGATCTGTAGGTTGGCCAGGTACTCTAAATGCACCGTGGCCACGCTCCTCAGGTTACAGTCAGACAGATCTGTGAACCGTTGGGAAATGGGGTTGATGAGCGGCGTTAAACGGACCGGGGTGTAAGACCTGGTAGGAATAAGCCGGTAAGGGTTGCTGAAATACAGATCCCTGGATTGTTTGGGCACATCTGAGGCCGGAAACCGCAAGTCCAGGTAATCGTCCATGTCTTCTTCCTTCGCTTGCCCAATCACTATCCCGTTCCATTGCGGGTCAAACTGATAAGCCAGCACCCGGTCAAAGCCGGTAAGCGATTTAATAGCTTCTACTGTTAACTGGGCAATCTCGCCTACGCTGCCGGCCTGCTTTAGACGAGAGGTGAAATACTTGGTCTGCTGGTACATCTCCAGGAAGGAATCCTTGGAGGAGGAATCCTGGTTGTCTTCCAGCTCAATCAACACATACCCTTCCTTGGGATGGACCAGCGCTGTGCAGGTGGTCTCTTTTTCCGGGGCCAGAAAGGTGACGCTGAAAGGGATTTTAACTTGAACACTAGGCCCCTGCACTTTGGCCTGGATGTCGGCAAACTGGTGGGCCGGTAAAAACCGGGAGAGGGGCTGGTTCAGGAGTTCTGAGGCCGGGGTTCCCAGAAGCTGCTCTACGTTCTCACTTACCTGCACCAGTGTCAGGTCTGTGGCATCCAGGGTTAAAAGCACCCCGTGGGGCTGAATCAGATTGACCAGGTGCAGGGGGATACTGCCGCAGAACTCTGAGTCATAATTTTTTTCAAGGGCAATCTGAATAGGGGCTTGCTTTTTTTCCATGGGGGTTAGGTTTATAAAGGCAAAAGGTAAACTCAGCAAGACAATGCGGATTAGGAACCAATCTTTCAAAATTGACCCGTACCCACAGTAAAACAGCAAAGTTTACACTCCCGGCAGAGCAAATGTATCTAATTCCCAAATTAAAACAGGCGCAGAGACTTTAAATTTTCAGTTTTTAAACTTCTGCGTTCAAAAACTGTTTAGTGCCGGGTTTTGTAAAATCATGCCCAAAATAGATAGCGAGATGGTTTTCGGCTTCCGCTTTAATTAGTCATAGTTATGGAAACAAAGATTTCCCTTTAAAGACTTTTAGTACTAACCCTACTTCATCTTCAAACCACACCCAACTCTTTTCCTGATTAAAGGGAAATTTGTTCTTAGTCAACTACAATGATGTAGGTTTTAGAAAATTTTTAAAAATAACCGAATTGTATAATGAACAGTGGGAATTAAATTTAAATAAATACAGAAAGCCCTATTATTATTAAAAATTGTATTTAACCTCTATAAATAAGGGATTATTGTAGTTGTAAGTGACTCGTCGCCCAGGATATGGTGAACTTC
Organism: Rufibacter roseolus; assembly: GCF_017916365.1. Taxonomy (GTDB): domain Bacteria; phylum Bacteroidota; class Bacteroidia; order Cytophagales; family Hymenobacteraceae; genus Nibribacter; species Nibribacter roseolus. The sequence goes on along the minus strand of NZ_JAFMSU010000002.1, from coordinate 1,384,912 downwards.
TGTTCCTAATTTCTGGTTGGCTGTTCAATAATATAAATAATTAAACAATAAATAAGACACATTTAATCCTTTATTGAAATGGCTGAGCTTTCCGTCACCAGAAAAGACAACAAAAGTTTTAGAGTTTGGATGTTGATTTGGGCATTCTCCATCTTTGGGCACATCCCGGCTTTTGCTCAAACCTCTGTTACCTATACGGCTGGAGATTACCGGACAGCCTCGTCCGGGAGCCTGGGCCAAACAGCAGGCACCAGTTTACTGGAACAGTTTACAGCCCAAGGTTTTTGGGTACCTGCCACTTATCCTTTGCCTTCTACTGCTACCTTATATATTGAACATCCTGCGCAGGTATCTGGCACCCTTCAATTAGCCAACGTTTACCTGGGTACTCAGAAGATTCTTACTGTGCCTGCTGGGGCTAAATTGGTGGCTGCTAACAGACTTACCATTGCACCTTTGGCAGAAATGGTGCAGGAAGGGGAAATAGAAAACCGGGGAGTTCTTCAACTGAAGGCAAACTCTAAATTAACCATCAAGTCTTCTGCCTATAAATCTACTTCGCCTATCTGGGCCGGAACAGAGGAAATTGATGCCACCTCTGAGGTAAGAATTGAAGCAGCCTCAGCCAATGCGCTGCTATTGAGTGGCAGCCAGCTTGCAGCACAGGCCCACGGATTTTGGTTCGGCCGGTTAACTGTGGCCCCAACCCAAACCGGTACCCAGTGGCAACTAACCGATACAAACACTCCTTTGGCAGCCCAGTCCTTCAATGCTTCTATCCCGGCAACTTCTTCGCTGGTCCTTTTAGGAGCTCCCAACTTGTCATTGCAGTTTGGGCAGGATGTTGCCTTGGCGGGTGGCACCTACTTTATGCAAAACCAGAGCAGCGGCACGGGTACCTTGAATATTACCGGGCAATTAGCTTTGCAAAGTGCTGCCCTCACCTTGAACCAGACTTCCAATGCCACGGTGGTTTCCACGGTAGACCTCAAGGGCAACCTGTTGGTAGATGCGGCCTCGGTGATCAACAACAGCAGCACCGTCAATACCTCTACCAGCGGCATCAGGTTTACCGGAACTAACTGGCAGACTTTGCAGGCGTCAGGTCCTGTGAACCACGTTTCCTTGGCAGTAAAACCCGGTGCTATGGTACGGTTGGGACAGCATTTAAGACTTAATCCCGGCAACTCAGTTTACGCCGGGACCCTGACGGTGGAAAATGGTGCTACGTTGGATTTCGGGGCAGATGCGAACAACAACGGGTACCAGGTGCAGGGGCAGGGTTACTTCAATTCAAACCAGGGCAGCACTTTGCATATCACCAGTGCCCAAGGCATCAATGCCACCGGCGCAACCGGTAACGTAGTAGTGACCGAGAGCCGAAGAACTTTCAACAACCTGGCTACCTTCATCTATAACGCGAAAGCACCGCAGCAAACGGGCAACGCCCTACCTGTAACCGCCAGCGGCAAAATCATCATCATTGATAACCCTACTTCCGTTACCATCACCAGGAACATTGGAATCTCCAGCAGTAAAACAAATTATCCATCTGGTGGGAGGTTGGAGATAAAACAAGGCACTTTGGTTTCTACGGCTTCTGCGGATGTATCAGGTTCCGGGGCCTTGGTAATGAGTGGCGGCACCTACCAGATTGGGACCTTAAATGTGAACATGGTGCCTCAACTATCCGGAACCTATACCTTGACCAGTGGAATTATTGAACTTACCGGAGCCGGTGCGCAAACCCTTAGAGGCGATACGTATCATAACGTAACCATCGGCGGAAGTAGTGACGCCAAAACCATTTCCTCTACTACCACCATTAACCAGAACCTGACTATCCTACCCAATGCCATTTTTGATATCGGGAACAAGAGCCTGAAGGGCGAGGGCGGCCTTACCATGGCCGGAGGGTTATTCAGGACAAGTAGAACCAGCAACACTCTACCTGAACTCACCGGGAAGAACATGCCTTACAATATCACAGGCGGCACCATTGAATTTTACGGGTCAATAAACGGGCAGAGTCAATCAATCAGGGGCACTTACGGGACCTCCCAGAAAGTAACCTACCACAACCTGCTGCTGACAGCCACCGAAGCCAACACTTTGAACGACCAGGGTAACCATCTGCTAACCGCTAATTTTGACGTAACGGGTACGCTCACGGTGAAAGCACCGGCAGCCCTGCAACTGGCTTCTAACCGGGCGGTGGGCGGAACCGGAAACTTTATCTTGGAGGCTGGCGCTACCTTGCTCTATGGCTCTCCCCAGGGCATAAAGATGTCCGGCACGGGTACTTTGGACGGAAACGTGCGGGTCAGCGGAACCAGGAGCTTCTCAGCGCAGGCCAACTACGGCTTCATCGGGAATTCTGAGATGGTTACCGGCGATGCCTTGCCTTCAACGGTGCAGAATCTACTGGTTTCTAAAATAGCAGGCGGCGTGTCCTTGTCTAAAAGCGTGAGTGTGTCGGATGTTTTTACGATGAAAAGCGCACTCTTTAAAACCGATGGTTACGAGTTGTCTCTGGCCAATCAGGCAGCATCAGCTTTGCAGTTAGCAGATTCCACTTTTTACATCCAGGGTAATTTGCGGAGAGCGGTAGGAGGCAGCAGTACTTATTCTTTCCCCATCGGGGATGTTAACGGGAAGCGGAAACTGGATCTGGTATCAATTGGTTTGGCAGGCAACGGGTTCCAAAGCATTGCTGTAGGTTTCAGGCCCTTGGCCAACCACCAGGATACAGATATGTTCCTGACCGAGGGTTCTTACAGTTACACGCATATTGCACCGGGCGGAGTATGGTATGTGGAACCAAATGCAAAACCAGGAACGGGAAGCTTTACCGCCACGGCCTCTCTGCAGGGCTTCAGCAATTTGTCAGACAATAAGTTTGCCCTGCTTACCAGACCAGTGAGTTCTACTAGCGGAAAAGATTGGACCACGGGTGGGGGTACTTTGGATGCTCCGGACAAGGAAGGCCGCACAGTGATGAGCGGGTACGCCAAACGCAATTTCATGACGCAGTTCGGCCAGCTGGCCATTGCCACCATGGAGTCTGTGTTGCCGGTTTCCTGGTTGTACGTGAAAGCCGAGCGGAAAAGCCAGAAGGTGCAGTTGCAGTGGGCTACCGCTACTGAGATCAACAATGACCGTTTTGAGGTGGAGTTCTCTTTAGACGGCAAGACATTTACTCAGGCAGGCATCATTAAAGGAGCCGGTAACAGCAATGTCCAGAAGGAGTACAGCTTTGACCATCTTTCTCCAGCCAAGGGCACAGCTTATTACCGGGTGAAGCAGGTAGACCTGGACGGCCAATTTGAATACAGCAAGGTGGTAGCTGTGCAAGGCGGTGCTGCTGCCCTGGCCCAAATCACGCTATACCCGAATCCCAGCCATGATTACCTGCACCTGGGCAACGTAACCCTTGATTCAAATGCCCAAGTGGAGATTCTTGATGCCCAGGGGAGACAGGTAAATAAAATCAGGCCTGCGTTAAACGGAGCCACGCCCAAAATACCGGTGCAGCATTTACCAGCTGGTAACTACATCCTACGGGTACAAAACGCCAGCCAAATCATCCAGCAAAGGTTTGTGAAGCTGTAAACTGTTTAATGGCCGTTTCCCAAAAAACTCACAATAAATAAAGAGAGGCCTGATTCAAACTGAATCAGGCCTCTCTTTATTTATGTTACATTCTAATTAGCACATCAGCACATTAGAAAATCAGCACATTAATAGGCCCGTCCTTCTTTGTTTTCCATGAAGTTCACGAAGGCACGGTTCACCACTTTCATACCGCCAGGGGTAGGGAAGTTACCCGTGAAGTACCAGTCGCCGATGTGGTTAGGGATGGCTTCGTGGAGGCCTTCAACCGTTTGGAAGATCACCTGCACCTCGGCCTTTACATTAGGCGCTTTTACTATCTGGGCTACTTTTTCGCTGATTTCCTCAGGGGTGAACTGCCCGTAGAGTTCCTGCACAAAATTGCGGGTTCTGGCTTCGCCGGTTTTCAGGGCCAGATGGCAGCTCTTATGTACTTCGTGCGCCAGGCACTCCTGATTGCGGTCTTTGAGCAAGCCCATGAGCGCCCGGAACGCCACAAACTCCTTCATCTTAGACATGTCAATGCCGTAACAGTCTGGGTAACGAATTTGCGGGGCGCAGGACACAATGATGATTTTCTTAGGGCCCAAGCGGTCCAGCATTCTAATGATGCTTTTCTCCAGGGTAGTACCGCGTACAATAGAGTCGTCAATCACCACCACGGTGTCAACGCCTTTCCTTACCACTTCATAGGTGGTGTCATAGACGTGGGCCACCAGGTCGTCGCGGGAGTTGTCATCGGTGATGAAGGTTCTCAGTTTGGCATCTTTGATAACCAGTTTCTCCACCCTAGGCCGGAAAGAGAGGATGTTGTCCAGTTTCTCTTCATCGCAGTTTACTTCCAGTAAGGCTTTGCGGCGGTAAGCGCGCAGGTAATCTTCCACGCCCTCCATCATGCCCAGGAAAGAAGTCTCGGCGGTGTTGGGGATGTAAGAGAAAACGGTGTTTTCCAGATCGTAGTTAATGGCCTTCAACACCTGCGGGCAGAGCAGTTTGCCCAGAGCTTTGCGTTCCTGGTAAATCTCTGGGTCATTGCCGCGGGAGAAATAGATGCGCTCAAAGCTGCAGGATTTCTTCTCTAGCGCCGGTAGGATCTCTTTCTCGGCGGCTTCCCCGTTTTTCTGGATGATGAGCGCATGGCCCGGGGTGATTTCCCTGATCTGGTTGTAATCTACCCCAAAGGCGGTTTTAATGGCCGGCTTCTCCGAGGCGATTACCACTACCTCATCGTCCATGTAATAATAAGCCGGGCGGATGCCGGAAGGGTCGCGTACCACGAAGGCCGCGCCGTAACCGGTAAGTCCCGCCATGGCATAGCCGCCGTCAAAGTCTTTGCAGGCCCGGCGCAGGACGCGCTGCAGGTCCAGGTGCTCTTCAATGAGGGCGGTGATTTCCTCGTTGTTGTGGTCTGGTTTGAAATAGTCAAAGAGGCGCTGGTTTTCCTCATCCAGGAAGTGACCAATCTTTTCCAAAACCGTTACTGTGTCAATTTTCTGGCGCGGATGCTGGCCTAGCTCAGTGAGCACGTCAAAGAGCTCATCTACGTTGGTCATGTTGAAGTTACCGGCCACGGCCAGGCTGCGGTTGCGCCAGTTGTTCTCCCGTACCATGGGGTGGCAGTTGTCCACGCTGTTAAGACCGTGGGTCCCGTAACGCAAATGGCCCAGATACACATCGCCCATAAACGGGAGATTCTCTCTGAGCCAGTTGATGTTCTTTGCTTCCTCGGGGTACTTGCGTTTCAGTTTGCCGTATTTCTCGCTTATTTTCCCAAAAATAGCGTCAATCGCTTTGGTCTTGACCGACCTGTACCGGGCAATGTATTCTGTACCGGGCTTCGCGTTGATTTTGATGCTAGCAAATCCGGCGCCGTCTTGCCCGCGGTTGTGCTGTTTCTCCATGAGCAGGTACATCTTCTGGATGCCGTACATGGGAGTGCCGTATTTCTCGGTATAATATTCTAAGGGTTTGCGGAGGCGGACAATGGCAATTCCGCACTCATGTTTTATCGCATCACTCATGGTAATTGGTTTTAAGCCGGAGGCGCGTGTTCAATGGCATCCGGTGGCCCAGGCGGCTGGTCAAATCGTTCGGCCGAAAAGGCATGCAAAGGTAAGAGTAAAAACACGTATCGCACTAGCTAAAATCTATTTTCTATAGCCCTTCTTTCCCCTGCTTACGAAGAAAAATGAGCCCATGTGACTTTAACCCCAAAAGCTCTCAAGAATGTAATACCAAGGCTGTTTAAAGTGATATACTTATTGATACTTAGTATTTTATGAAATCTGTTTTGCGGCCGCTTTTTAGAAAGTACCGCTAAAACAGGTGGCAGCATTAGGTGGCGCGGGCGGTTGTTGCCTACCTTTGCGGCCATGAACAAACAAGTACAGGTCCACGGGGCCTTGTTTCTGGTGGCGCTCATTTACGGGGCCAACTACAGCATCGCCAAGGAGATCATGCCAGATTACGTGGGGCCGTTCGGGCTCATCGTGATTCGGGTGGTAAGCGCGGTGCTGGTATTCGGGGCTCTGTCTCTGTGGGTGGTGAAGGAAAAGATCCAGAGTAAAAGCGACTGGGTCCGGATTGTACTTTGCGGCCTGTTCGGGATCACCTTGAACCAGCTCTCGTTCTTCAGCGGCCTCAACCTAACCTCGCCCATCAATGCCTCGCTTATCCAGACGGTGTCGCCGGTGGTGGTGGTTTTGCTTTCTGCTTATCTGTTGAAAGAACGGATCCAGGTTTTCAGGATGGTGGGTATTCTGCTGGCGGGGCTGGGCGCCATGATGCTCATCTCGGGCAAAGCCGGCAACGCGCAGGGGAACATCCTGGGCGACATCCTCATGCTGGTGAATGCGGCCTGTTTCGGGGCTTTCCTGGTGCTGGTGAAACCGCTCATGCAACGCTATAATCCTATCACGGTGGTGAGCAGGATCTTCCTGGCGGGCTCGGTGGGGGTGATTCCCTTCGGGCTGGGGCAGGTGATCAAACCGCACTACGCCACATTCCCGGCCTCTATCTGGGGCGCCATCGCATTTGTGATCATCGGGATGACCATTCTGGCTTATCTGCTCAACGTCTGGGCCATGAAATACGCCAGCCCGGCGCTGGTGGGCGTGTATATTTACCTGCAGCCTGTCTTCGCCATCCTCATTGCGGTGAGCTTGGGTAAAGACCTGTTTACGTGGCAGAAAGCGCTGTACGCGGCCATGATTTTCGGGGGCGTGTACCTGGTGAGCAAGCCTAAAAAACAGACGGTTGAGGTATAAGCCGCAAAAAATTACAGGGTAAATGGCACCTTGTCTTAGGCTTAGGCGTTGAAGGGATTACAAAAAAATGCAAAATGACTGACCAGACCCACTACGAAGATGACGCGCTGCACCATCTCTTTTTATTGGTAGAGGCCCAGGATGCCACCTGTATGCTTAACCTGGCGGGGCACCCGCTCCGCATCAGGGAAGTTGTTTTCCAGATGGTAGAGAACGGATGCCGCGTAAGTAAAGTAGAAGCAGATTTCTACAATATGTTTCTCTATGACAAAGAAGTAACCGAGATCTATGATTACCTCACCACCATTATCAAGGTGAAGTTTGTGACGGTGTAATCCCTCCGTGCCGTTTAGGGCTTGTTTTCAGGAAATCGGGCGCTGAACGGAGAATTCTATCTGAGCCGATAATATCGAGTTGCCAGCCATCTAGGACGGTAATAAAACAAAGTTTCTGCAAATACGGTAAGGAAACAAATGATCCCCATCATCTGTCACCAAAGCCACTTTGCATGAACCAGACCTTCAGAATAGAACACGACTTCCTGGGCGAGAAAGAGATCCCCAACAACGTCTACTATGGCGTGCAGACACTCAGGGCCTTGGAAAACTTCAATATCACGGGTATTACCAACGCCTCGGAGCCGCTCTTCATTGTGGCTTTTGCCTATGTGAAGAAGGCCGCCGCCATGGCCAACCGTGACCTGGGAGTGCTGGACAAGAAAAAAGCCGAGGCCATCATTTTTGCCTGTGACGAGCTCATAGCCGGCAAGTACCGTGACCAGTTCGTAACGGACCTGATCCAGGGTGGGGCGGGCACCTCGGTTAACATGAACACGAACGAGGTCATCGCCAACATAGGCCTGGAGTACCTGGGTTACCAGAAAGGGCAGTACGAGTTCCTGCACCCCAACAACCACGTCAACTGCTCCCAATCCACCAACGATACCTATCCCACGGCTATCATGATGGCCTTGCACCTCAAGGTGGATGTGTACCTGAAGGCCCTGGCGGATCTAAAGGAGTCCTTTCTAAAAAAGGCCAAAGAATTCAAAAACGTGCTCAAAATGGGCCGCACTCAGTTGCAGGATGCCGTACCGATGACCTTGGGCCAGGAGTTCCATGGTTTTGCCACCACCATCAATGATGATATCAAGCATTTGCGTGAAGCTCAGCGGAAACTCACCGAGTGCAACATGGGCGCCACTGCCATAGGCACCAGCATCAACGCCCCACAAGGCTACCCCCAGCTGTGTACCAAGTACCTGGCCCAGATCACCAAACTGCCCATTACCTTGGCCCCTGACCTGATTGAGGCTACCTCCGATATGGGTTCCTACGTGCTGGTATCGGGTATGCTCAAGCGAAGTGCCGTAAAAATCTCCAAGATCTGTAATGACCTGCGACTGCTGTCCTCGGGGCCCCGCGCCGGACTGAACGAGATCCGGCTACCACCCATGCAACCCGGCTCATCCATCATGCCAGGTAAGGTAAACCCGGTGATTCCGGAAGTGGTGAGCCAGACCGCTTTCTATGTCGTTGGGGCCGATGTCACCATCACCATGGCCGCCGAGGCGGGGCAGTTACAGCTCAACGTCATGGAGCCGGTCATCGCCTTCAGTCTGTTCACTTCCATGAACTACATGATCAATGCCATTGCCACCCTGCGTACCAAGTGCATAGATGGCATCACCGCCAATGTGGAGGTTTGCCGTGAGGAAGTTATGCGCAGCATCGGTATTGTCACAGCTTTAAACCCGATCTTGGGTTACGAGACCTCGGCCGCCATTGCCAAAGAGGCTCTGGCTACCGGCAAAGCCATTCACCAGATTGTGGTGCAGGAGCGGAAACTCATTGACCAGGCTAAATGGGACGAGATCTACTCCTTTGAGAACATGATTCACCCGGTTTACATCAACGGCTAATTTTGCCGTGAGGCATAAAGGTGTTTCTTTGTTGAGGGAAGTGGAGCGCTGTGGTTTTTAGCCTGTTTAAGAAAGAACAGGCCCAAAACAACATTTGCTTCATGCAAGCACTTGAATGTACAAGCCGGTATATAAATAACTTTATGAATAGAAGAATATTTCAGGTCATTGATGGCGTGCAGAAACAGGTGGGAGAGGGGTTTGCGGTCACCAGTCCCATGCCCGGGTCCCGCATCAGGCAGTTGAGCCCTTTTCTGCTCATTGACCATACCGGCCCCATGCAGGTGCAGCCTACCGATAAACCTTTGGGCGCGGATCCGCACCCGCACCGCGGCTTTGAAACTGTCACCGTTGTTTATCAGGGCTACCTGGCCCACCGCGATACGGCCGGCTACAGCGGCAAAATTGGTCCGGGCGATGTGCAGTGGATGACCGCCGGTGCCGGCTTGCTCCACGAAGAGCGGCACGAGAAGGAGTTTGCCAAGCAAGGCGGCGTTCTGGAGTTGATTCAGTTGTGGGTGAACGTACCTAGGAAGGACAAAATGGCGCCGCCGCGTTACCAGGAACTGAGAAGCGGCAGCATTCCGATTATTCCCACGGCAGAAGGAAAGGGAACCATAAGGGTTGTCTCCGGGAACTACGGGGGAGTGGCAGGCCCCGCCGAGACCTTTTCGCCCATCACCATCCTAGACATCTGGCAGCCTAAAGGCGCAAAGCTCCAGCTAGACTTACCAGCGACCTACAATGTGGGTATTTACGTGGTAAAAGGCAGCATACTGCTGCACGGGAACCGACCCGCCCAGACAAAGCAACTGGTGGTATTCGGCTGGGACGCGGAAGGCATAGAACTCACCTTTGAGGAAGACACCACCTTCCTGGTACTGGCCGGAGAACCCATAGAAGAACCGCTCGCCACCTATGGCCCTTTCGTGATGAACACCAACCAGGAACTGGTGCAAGCTATCGCTGATTACGAGAACGGCCAGATGGGCAGCTTCGCGGATTAAGTTTTTGAATCTTGCGGCCTTAATTTCATCTAAAGTCAAAGAATTGGCGATTTGTGGCTGTTTTCTTAAAAACCAGCCACAAACGCCAAAAGGACAATTGATTACACAATTGGATATGAGCTTTCTTATCCAAGCATTTGGGTGTAAATCCAGCTACTTTCATAGCCAGAGATTTTGCGGAACTTGTTCTTGATAAATGAAACTTTCTCCAGTCAACTATCCTTAAGAAGGGGAACCCTAGCTTTAAATAATCATAATGTTTGAACATTCTCTTTTTCATAAACTCCCACCTAAAAACCAGGCAGAATTATTGGAGAAGAAAGGGATAGTGCTTACTAAGCGCCATCTTAATGGATGGGCTATCACCTTGTTTTCATTAGAGAACCAATTTCTGGAAGTCTGGTCTAAGAAGGACCTGGAGATTATTGGCTCCTTCCATTCTGCGGTCAGCTATATGGACATCATTGAGCCATATATACACGTGTTGGATGTGCCGGAAGAGTCTTAATCCTTTTGGCTATAAAATTTCAAAAGCAGCCGCCGAGGAATGATTTCCCCAGCGGCTGTTTTTTGTAGGGTAGGGGTTGGTTAATGCCAAAGTAAAAATAACAGCCATTTATGCCTTTTCCTTTTGACTGAACAAGGGAAAAGCTACCGAAGCCAAATCTTTCATAAAGCAGAAAGCCCCTTGCAAATTTGCAAGGGGCTTTCTTATTAAGGCAAGGAAAGGTTATTGACGGACTACCCGCAAAGTTTTCACCTCATTTCCTTTTGTCAACCGGATGATGTATACCCCAACATTTGCGGATCTGGCATCCCACTTGGCAGTGATGGTTTCAGCATTTTTTGCTTTGCCTTTCTGCAGTTGTTTAACCAGTGAACCTTTCATGTCATAGATATCAAGGCTGTACGCTTCATCCTGGGCCACACTGAACTCAACTGAAGCTTCGTCTGTGAGCGGGTTAGGGTAGGAAGTGAACTTCACCTCTTGGTTAACCGGCAACTCAGCCACCGCAATGGCGCTGGAAGATTTAGTAGTGGTTTTAACTTCATGGATTACGATGGATCCTCCTCCCAGGGTGGTATTTGTAACCGTGCTTATATCTGCATTGTCTTGAGCGCCAATCATGTTGTCATAAACAGTAGCTCCTGCTGCATCAGTAATTTTCATACGTACCCTATCAGAGCCACCAGCGCTAGAGGCTTGACCATCAATAGCATTCAATGTGAACTTATAAGTACCTGTACCATTTATGGTTCCAACACCTCTATAACTTGCTTTGGCTCCGCTGATTACGAGGGTTGCTGCTTCATAAGAGGTACTATTGAATTTCAAGTTACCTGCCTGGAACTGGAACTCGGTTTCGCCTTCCAGAGCAGTAGAACCCTTTTTGTATCTAGACACAAAGCCAAAGTTTGCTTTACCCACTGCTGCTGGGTCTTTTACATAGGCTCCTGCTGGAGAGTTAATCCAGCCACCACCTGTCACAAAACCACCTGTTGGATCATAAACCGGAAGGTAAGCTGTAGACAAACCGCATCCGCTTCCTGTAGATGCTTCTACCTGGTATACATTAACGGTCAGGCCTGTAACCTGAAGTGTTGCCACTCCATTGGCATCCGTTAAAGCGGAACCTTTAACAACACCATCCAGCTTGAATGTGATTTGAACGTCAGAAACTTTAGGGAAAACAGTTGCAGAGAGTTTTGCTGCCGTACCTACTGGGACAGGGTTGCCGCTTGCAGATGCATCTATTGTTACTCCATTTACAGTTATTACGCCATTTTTGAAGGTAATAGCGTAGTTGCTAGAAGTTAATCCACTAGGAGTAACATCATAGATAGCCTGTCCACTGCTAACATTTGCTGTGGTAGAGTAGGATAATGTTCCACCCAATACACTTGAACCTTCATTATTCACAAATCCGTCATAGGTTACGGAGAAGGTTGGGTTAGCCTGTCCGCAATACTTGCTTGTATTTTGTGCAGTTACCACAAGGGCCTTTTTAGTGATAGTAAGGGTAGCTGGGGTATTGGAGATCTCGTAATTGCTCAACACAGTGGCGGGAGTCAACGAAGCAGAGATGGCATATGGACCATTGGCAACAGTTTCACCAGCAACGCGGTTGTAGGCAGCTTGCACATTGTCAGAGGCCAGGAATCCGGTTAGTGTGCCTGTAAACTCAGGGTCTGCAGCGCCGTACTCCTTCGTTTTAGCAGCTACAACTACAGAAGCTGCCTTCTTGCCGATTGTAAAATTGGCCGTGTTGTAGGTGATGTCGTAGTTGCCCAGGACACTAACTGGAGCAAGGGTAGCAGAGATTTGGTATGGACCTCCCGCTACCGTCTCGCCCGTGGCACGGCTATAAGTAGCTGTCACGTTGTCACTAGTCAAGAAGCCTGCTAAATTACCGGTTAAGGTTGGGTCAGAGCTACCATAGGTCTTGCTGTTAGCAATTGGAGTAATTGAAGCAGCCTTCTTCGTAATGTTAAAGGTAGCAGAAGTGTTAGTGATCTCGTAATTATCTAGCACATTCTGAGGTGCCAAGGCTGCTGTGATGGCATAGGTGCCCACATTCTCGCCGGTAGCGCGGCTGTAAGTGGCGACTACTTTATCAGCGGCCAGGAAGCCGGTAAGGGTGCCGGTTAGGCTTGGGTCATTGTTGCCGTACACCTTCGTCTTGGTATCCACTACCACAGATGCGACTTTCTTACCAATAGTCAGTTTGGCGCCTTGGAAGGTAAGGTCGTAATTATCGCCCAAAGCCAGAGTTCCCTTGTCAATGGTATAGGAGCCTACCTTCTCGCCCTCAGCTCTGGAAAGTACGCCTGCAAAGGCATCCTTGTTCACCAGAGAGCCGGCGGTAATGGCATATGTCAACTCAGGATCTGCATCTCCATAGGTCTTTTGCTTGTCATCTGCTTTCACAGCGATAGGGCGGGCACTGATGGTCAGCGTAGCCGGAGTGTTGGTGATATCATAGTTGCCCAATGCAGAAACAGGAGATAATGTAGCAGAGATAGGGTATGGACCAGCGGCAACTGTTTCGCCGGCTACCCGACTGTAGGTAGCTACCACCTTATCTGCTTCAATGAAACCAGTCAGGGTACCAGTGAAATCAGGATCTTCAGCACCATACACCTTTGTTTTTGGAGCTACTACTACAGAAGCTGCTTTCTTACCAATAATGAAGGTCTTGCTGCCCTCTGAGCCAGTGTGGTTTTCATCGCCAGAGAAAGAGAAGGAGGCGGTTGCGGTGCCAGCGTTGATGTTGTTACTATACTCTGCCGTAGGTGTTAAACTCAGGCCACCTGCTCCGGTCACCTCAACTGTGGCCGGGGTGATGGGTAAGCCGGTATAGGTGAACGGGCCGCCATTGATGGTAACAATTGTTTCAGAGGAGGCCTTTTCTATGATGAAAGACTTGCTGTCCTCAGACCCTGTGTGGTTATCGTCACCAGCAAAGGTATAGCTTGCTGTGGCAGTACCAGCGTTAATGTTATTAACGTAAGTGGCAGTAGATGTCAGTTCCAGGTTACCTGCACCGGTTACTTTTACCGTTGCTGGCGTTTGTGCCTTTCCAGTATAGGTGAAAGGACCAACTGGAACGGTAACCTCAGTTATGGAGGAAGCTTTACCTATGGTGAATTCTTTTTCGTCCGATGAGCCAAGATAATTAGCTGATTCAGCATAGGAAGCTGTTGCGGAATACGTACCGGCGTTAACTGGGGCGTTGGTAGAAGAAGGATAAACAGTTGGTGCTACACCGGCATAATAAACGGTGATAGACTGATTTAAACCGCCGTCGCCCTCCACAGTGGCAGAACCTTCATGAGCAGATCCGTTATAGATGGCATCGCTAGCAACAACTTCCGTTTTAGTAGAGGCTTTGGCAATGACCAAGGTACCTTCTGCGGAGCCGCTGTAGTTCTCATTTGTTAACGAAGCCAGAACCTCGTAAGAGCCTGCATTGGTTGGGCTAGAAACTGCTGCTCCCTTTTGGCTATAAGTTACGCTTACGCCAGTTACATCGGCAGGGCTAATGCTGTAACCTACAGTCTTAGCGGAACCATTGTAGGTCTGCGACAGATCAGCCATAGTTAAAGTAATGGTGGCAGCAGCTTTCTGGGCAGTTACATTTGCCGTAACTTCAGGAGCTGCATGGTAGTTGTCGTCACCAGCTTGGTTGTATTTCACAATCCCTGTTCCAGTTCCGGAGTTCATGGTGTAGGTATCACCGATGTTGCTTAATGGAGCAGAGCTGCTGTATTCAATTGCCAAACCAGAAGTGGCATTGGCTTCTACCTTGAAGCTGGTATTGTAAACGGCACTGGCCGGAGAAGCAGTTGTTACGGTGATGGTCTGATTGGCTTTCTCCGCCGTTACAGTTTCTGTTATTACAGTCGCGGCATTGTAGTTGTCGTCACCATCCTGACTGTAGCTAACAGTACCTGTTCCAGTGCCTGAGTTCATTGTGAATTGCGCACCAACGTTGCTAAGTTTACCGGCACTACCGTAGCTTACAGGCAGACCAGAAGATGCAGTAGCTTCTACAGTAAAGGTGGAGTTGTAAACAGCTTTTTCTGGAGCAGAAGTAACTACTGTAATAGTCTGATTGGCTTTGTTTACCTTAAAGCTATGGGTTACAGAGGAAGCAGCATTGTAGTTGTCGTCTCCTAACTGTGTAGCGGTTACACTGGCAGGACCAGCACCGTTAATAGTGATTTTACCAGTACTTTCATTGTAGCTTATGTTTCCTGTGGTGGAGATGCTAACTGGAAGGTTAGAAGAGGCACTTGGGCTGATGGCAAAAGCTGCATCACCATAAGTCTTATCTTCAATTTCAGCAAAAGTGATGGTTTGATTTGCTTTAGCAATCTCCAGGGTACCTTTTAAGCTTCCTGAATAATTGTCATCAATAATAGTTGCTGTAACCGGGTAGCTACCAGCATTCTTCGGAGTTGCTGAGCCAAAGTCATAACTCAAAGTCAAGCCAGCAGGTGTAGTAGTAGCTACTACTGTTTTTACCTTGTTGTCATAGGTTTGCTCTAAAGTTCCTGCTGTCCAAACGGGCGACACAGTCGCTTTTTCAACAATAATTTCTACTGACTTGCTGCCAGCCTTGAAGTTAGCAGCTTCGGCAGCATTTACAGTTAAGGTACGAGTGCCAGCACCTAATACCGTGGTTGCTTCAGGCGAGTAAGTCAAAGTAGCACCACCTAATGCGGTAGCATTGAGCTGCGTTCCGGACAAAGGTGTACCGTAAACAATGTTAGCTGGATCAGACCAGGTAATCACCTGTTCAGCTTTGTTCACTGTTAAGCTAACTGTCTTAGTAGCCGCATTGTAGTTATTAGTGGCAGCGGCATTCACCGTTAAGGTATGCGTGCCAGCATCTACGATAGTGCCGGCTTCAACTGAGTAAGTCAACGCACCAGCAGCCGATCCTCCTTCAACACCCGCTACTGTAGCATTAAGTTGGGCAGCAGATATGGGCTTGCCATAGGTGATAGCAGTTGGAGCAGTCCAGCTAATTGTCTGGTCAGCTTTAGCTATCTCTAAAGTACCAGAAGCATCAGGAGCAGTATAGTTCGGGTTGTCTAATGAAGCAATTATTTTGTAAGAACCAGCATCGGTTTTTCCGTTGTTGCTAATGCTTATTCCAGATAAGTTAACTGGCGAAGAAGTAGCCGTGGCCAATTTAGCAGAACCATTATAATTATGGGTTAAATTGTTTAAGGCTAATGTAGCGGTTGCTTTGTTGATGGTTACGGTAGCAGTATTGCTATTGCCGGTGTGGTTGGTGTCCCCGGTGTAGGTTGCCGTTACGCTATATGTGCCAGCATTGGTAGGCGCAGTTGCACTGGCCGGGTAGGTGGTTGAGCCCGTGCCCACATAGCTGTAAGTGATATTGGAGGTAGTGCTCAGGTTGCCAGCGCCAGTTGCAGTTGCAGCAGCGGCATGGGCTTCACCATCGTAGGTAGCCGTCACATCGCTCATGGCTACGGCAGAAGATGCTTTCTCAATCTTCAAAGTACCACTAACAGGATCGGCCTGGTAGTTAGGGTTGTCTAAAGAGGCGGCGGCAGCGTAGTCACCGGCATTGGTGCCGGAGCCGCTCACGCTCACGCCAGACAGACCCGCTGGGGTTGTAGTAACGGTGGCGTTCTTCTCCTCCCCATTGTAAACGTGAACCAAGTTGGCCAGAGCCAAGGTAGCGTTTGCTTTGTTCACGGTGAAGGTTTGCTCAACGTCAGCGGCAGCCAGGTAGTTGGCGGTTTCAGCAGAAGAGGCTTTTACCTTTACACTGCCTGCACCAGTGATGGTTAACTTAGAACCACTCACCGAAGCCGGACCGCTTACTACTGCAAAGGTTACAGCAGCACCGGAGGTGGATGAAGCGGTCAGATCAAAAGCTGCGTCACCGAAGGTTTTGGTGCCTAGGTTAGTGAAGGAAATGGTGTTAGCAGCCTTCTCGATAATAAGGGTTCCGGTTTGCTTAGCGATGGCCGCGCCATTGCCATCCACCAGTTTGTAGTTGGCGTTGGTGGTGATTGCTTCCACGTTGTAGGAGCCAGCACCAACAACTTCTGATGAAGCTACCTCGGCGTTATTTTTTAAATATTTTACCGTCACACCGGCTGCTGCAGGCGAGGAGGTGGCGGTGACCGCCTTTGGCGAGCCGCTGTAGGTGTGGGCCAGGTTAGAAAGCGAGATGGTGGCAGCGGCTTTCTCGATTACTAGGGTGCTAGTTTGAGCGGGTAGATCGGTACCTTTAGAATCCACCAACTTATAATTGGCGTTGGCCAAAGTGGCTGATGCAGTGTAGTCGCCGGCGTTGGTTGGCGAAGCCACAACAGTCTCACCTTGCTTGTAGGTGACGGTCACCCCGCTCAGGCCAGCCGGCGAGGTCGAAGCAATGGCGGCCTTGGCCGAGCCGTTGTAGGTGTGGGCCAGGTTGGAAAGGGAGATGGTGGCACCGGCCTTGCCAATGGTCATGATTTTAGTATCTGAACCGGTGTAGTCATTGTTTACCAAAGTGGCAACCACTTGGTATGACCCTGCATTAGTTGGTGGCGTTGACACCGCTGTACCTAATACATTATTATTTATTGGAGCATAAGTAAAAGTAAAGCTACTTGCTCCAGTGGCCGTTGTGGTAGCGGTAGCAGAAATAGGATTACCGTTGTATATTGGATTTAGATTGGACAAGGTTACACTTGCAGAACCTTTTAAATATTTGAAAGTTGGTCCATTTGTTACTGGAGTTACAGCTGCGTCTTTGTTATTCTTATCCTTTACTGTAATAGTAACTTCAGTTCCACTAATTCTTGCAGGTGCTGTAAAAGACAATACATCACCACTTATTATAGTTCCTATGGCTACTTGTGTTGTCCCATAGAAAACTTTGTATGGCTCTCCACCAGTACTAAATGAATTTCTCGCAGTTATTTCAACTTGATAGCCTCCTGAGGGTAATCCGGAAGAAGGCGATATGCTAGTAATATTGGCATCAGTGAAGGTTGTAATTGTTGCATAATTACTCTGCTTTCCTGTAGATGTAACAGTAAACTTCACACCTAAATGTCTTTGCTCCACTTGATAATCAATTTTCCAATTCCCATTAGCGTCCACAACTACATCATAGACGTGATAATCTGGATAATCTGGCTCCTCCTTAAACTCCACATGAACCACACTGTCCAAGGTCCAGCCGGATCCTGTGATATGAGCTATTTCCCCTGGCGCATAGTCATCTTTATCAGAAGTTACTGAAGGAGCGGGTAAGCCTGCGTCTACATAGGCATCGCCTAACGCAAATGCGCCAACCGTGCCTAAAATCAAAAGGCAAAGCAGGATACCGTATCGCCTGGCGTTTGCCTTTGCCATTGCAAGTAAGTTTACATTCATATGATTTTTGTTTAGATGAAAAGGGTTGATATGATTTGGTATTCGGTTTGTACAAATTTAAACCTGCTAATAAAATTTTATCCTTTTATTCGGTAAGTGAAAGCTTTTGAGGGTTGAGTTATATGAGTTGCAAGTTGAAATTTGGTATTGGTTAGTTGAGCTTTTCAAATTTAGGTTAGGTTAAAGAGTTTGTTTATAGTGGTTTATGGGTATGGTTTGCCCTGGACAATAGATGCCGGAAGCAAAATAATGATAATGGGAAAGCTACTTAATAGGGGGAGGTGAAAAGAGGGGGAGTACTTAAAGCAGAATTCAGAAACAAAAAGTCTCTATTTCTGAAATCAAAGTTTACTAATTGTAATGTTACATAAAAAAAGAATATGATTATATTTTATAGGCCTTCCTTATGCGAATACACCTGATTGCTATCATATAGTTCCAAAAGAATGAATATTGGTAATATTATTTTTTTTAATATAATATTATATAGCGAATATAATCTATTTATTAGTGAAAGCAAATTAAGAACAGGTAAATTACAATAAGAGAGTAGTGGTTAAATATTTTTGAGATATGTGTTTCTCGGCTGTTTTCTTAAAAGTGACTTCAAGCTATAGTTGAACAAGAATTTACTTGTTCAACTAGCCTATAAAGAATGGAAGGAGCTGAAGCTTTATTATAAGAAAGAAGTGATTACCTATTGGGTGGGTGCCATAGGGCAGCCACTATGCCGCAGGGAAGCTAGGGAGGATTGGAAGTTTGCGGCTTGAGTGTGGCCGATGGTTTTTTGGCAGAAGGGGCAGGCTTGTATTTGACCATCGGTGTCTACATACACGTGGCGGTCTGCGGAGGCGGCGCACCCGGCGCGACGACGCTGGAAATCATAATAGGCCACCATGGGCAAATGGTGGTAGGCCGAGTTGAAATTGAGGTTGGTGTAGAAGTCTTCCAGCATTTTACGTTGGTGGGGAGCAAGCCCAACTTCCTGACCCGTATAGTGTCCTACCGCTTTTGGTTCCAGTACCTGAATGAAACCGGCTCCCAGGCGGGTTGCCAGTTGGGCGTAGGCCATGAGGTTTTCCTGAGTGACGAAGGCCTTGGTAGCGCACAGGGATACTGCCACTACTAATCCTACGCTTGCTGCATTTTCCGCCGCCTTTTCCACCCATGCGTAAGCCTCTCCAAAGCCTCTAAATTGGTTATGTAAGTGGGGATTGATATGGTCCAGGCTGATAGTAACGCCCGTGAGCCCGGTTTTTTTTAGAGTCTGGGCATTCTCCAACGTGAACAGGTGCCCCGAGGTAAGGACCCAGAAATCGGTGATAGGTTTAGCGGATTTTAGCACGGAGAGCAGTGCAGGCATCCTGAGCATCGGTTCGCCACCCGAGAATTGCAGCTGGGCCACGCCTTGTTCCTGGAACTGCCGCACCATGTTTTGCAGGTTGTCAACCGCAAGCTTCTCCTTGCCATTGAGAGCGTCCCATTCAAAGCAGTGTTCGCAGCGCATTGCGCATTTTTTAGTCACCGCCATGATGACGTTCTTGAACGCAAAAGGCTTGTCCTGGAACGGCATGATCCGGTTTAACTCGGCCAGGTGGTAATCATCATAGGCTTGGGAAGGCCAGCCCGGCGTGTTGTACTCATAATAATAGCGCCCGTCAACCTTGGCCACCTTCTTGAAGGGGGAATTACCCAGAAACCTTTTCCGGATGGCAGCTAAAGTTCGTAAGGCTTTGATGGCTTTCAGCGGATGCGGTACCTGTTTCAGGATAAGTTTCAGCAAATGCCACCTGATTCGCCGCATGGCCCAGAAACTCTGCCAACGGGTTAACAGCACAGGTTTTGCTTTCCACCCGGAGGTTGAAATCGGTTCTGAGCCAGTCAGAGGCACTTCATTCTCCTGAGGAAGAATCTCCCGGGAGAGTGGTTTATTGGGCGCTGGCATAGGCGGTAACTAAGTTGTGGAAATTATTGGCCTCTGCTAGCTGGTTATACCTTTGGCGGGAGAACTGCATGAAATGCCCGGGTTTTTCAAAGTCCCGGAGGGTGAACAGGTTGGGGATGCCGGTATAATCCCTTAGGTGCTCATAGTAGCCGCGCGTATGCAGGAAAATGCTTTGGGATTGCGCCCCGGCTTTCCTGGGCAAGTGAAAGGTGAGTTCTACCGCATCACCCACTGAAAACTGTTTTAAGTATTGGGCATCTGAGTCGGCTAAAAGGTGTTTAACATTCTGGCCTGATTTCTCAATAACAGTGGCAGCCGGTACTTTCTGCGCAGACAAAGGTTCGTTTGGGGTGAAGTCCATGCCAACCCTGTCTACCTCCCAGAACATGAAGCCGCAGGACAGCCGTACCTGCACGTATGGACTATTTATCTTGGTTAGATCTATTGGCACCACCAAGTCGCGGCTGG
This sequence comes from Rufibacter roseolus, assembly GCF_017916365.1. Taxonomy (GTDB): domain Bacteria; phylum Bacteroidota; class Bacteroidia; order Cytophagales; family Hymenobacteraceae; genus Nibribacter; species Nibribacter roseolus. The sequence goes on along the minus strand of NZ_JAFMSU010000002.1, from coordinate 1,364,781 downwards.
CGAGAGGACCTATGGGTTGTATCCGCTCCACTTCCTGCCAACCTTCAGAAGTCTTTACTTCTACCAGCAACGGAATGCCTTGTTCTCGCTGCCACTTGTACAAATCAGCGGCCGGAACGTCTTTTTGCTTTACGGCCCAGCGGTTGTAAATGCCTTTGAATTGCTTCATGAACTCACCGTAGAGGTAATCAAGCCAAAGGGAGTTCTGCGCGTGCAAGACCAGTTTGCCCATTGAACTGCCGGCCGGTTTGGGGAATTGGAGATCTACGTAACTGGAATTTGCCCCTGCATCATTGAAGTAAAAGGCCGCGGAGTCCCGGGTTTGTAAAACCTGGGTGTAATCCTGACCTGCAGAGGTAATGGCTTTCTGGGGAGGAAGTACCTGCGTCAGGGAGTGGGGCCGTCCTTTTTGGTCCAGCAGTACCTGGGTGCCGGTTGGGTGCTGCACCACCAGCAACTCGGCAAGGTTGGTGTACTGGCGCTCTTTCAGTTCATTCGTGATTTTCAACTGCACTTTTCCGTCGGTGGGCTCCAGGCCAGTTAAAGGCATGTAGTCGTCCCGCTCCAGGGGAGAGAAGATGGCCCCTCCGTAGGTTTCGCCTACAAAGTGGTAGCCGGAGCCGTTCTTCACATACACAAAAGGGCAGGAGCTCTTTGTGAGCGCCACAATAACGGTGATAAGGGCCAGGGTACCGGCCAGTATGCCAATGGTGCCTAGTACATGAGAGGCCACGGTGGCACCGGTGTCTTTGTCCGCAATGTCAATTCGTTTAAGCGCCGAAAGCGGGATAATAGCCTGGTTGCCTTGCTCTGCGAACTCATTTACATATAGGTGGACCACGTTAAGGGCTACTGCCTGGTTTACCCTTTTGTAGCGGTTGGCGGAGCCTGGCTTGGGATCAATATACTGGAGCAGGTCTTCGGGCACAGTACTTAGCGTCCCGGTCATGGAGGTTTCCTTTACCGCTAGATTCTTTATTTCCCAGGCGTTATTGTCCTGGTGCAGGATAAACCGTTTGTAATTGGGTAGGCTGGCCACTTTGTCCGGGGTGAGGTCTTTCTCCTCTTTCAGGCGGTAGTAATTACAACTGAGCGCCAGGGGCAAAAAAGAAAACAGCAGGAGCCAGGACAGACATCTCTGGATAAACTTGTTTCTGAAAATTTTTGGAAGACCGGACAGGGTTGCTTTTGAGTCATTCATAGGATTTTAGGCTAAAAACGGAACCCCAGGTTTAAGTTGCCAGGAACAAAGAATCTGTTGTTGTAAGAAGAATATGTGTCTTCTACATTATCGGGTAGATGGAAGAACCGGTACCCGATTCCGGTATCGGCGGAAACCATGAAGAACCTGGTGAACTGGTAGTAAGCCCCGATTTTGAAATTCAGGGTAGTCATGAATGCCTCGTCCAGCCCGGGCTCGGAGCCATTACGATAGTTGTAGTTATAAAAATCAAAGGACCGGTAATGAATGGCAGGAGCTAAGTAGTACCTGAATCTTCCCTGCCGCTCTGGGTAGATATTCACCTCAAGACCCAAGCCATAATTAACCTGTTCCCGGAAGGCATCTGTATAGTACTCCGTCTCCTTGGATAAGCCAATCATAATTGGAAATTTCAGGCCTATTTTCCCCGAGGCTACAATCCGTTCGTAGGCGAAAGCGAGATTAGTGTAGAAAAAGTCCAGGAGGTAAACGGAAACAACGTTCCGCCCATATTCTGTTTCATAATTGAAGGATGACGTCTCAGTTCTTTCCATCGCCGGGGCAGCAGCTGAAGCAGCGGTAAAAGTCTTAACCGTACCATCGGCCATCTGAATGGACCTTACATCCTGGGGGCTGATTTGGTACACCAAAGAATCTGCCGCGTTGAATAGCCTGAAGCGGATAAGGTTGGGTTTCACATCCAGAACCTGAGCCTTCAAAACCACCCCATCGGTACGGGTAATAAGATCCTGCCCCCATGCAAGCATGACGGAACTTAGAAGGCATACTGTCAAAAGCGTACCTTTTACCATCTATTAGGTCTTTAATAAGTTGCAGGGGGATTGATATTAAATATAAATAATATTTTATAGAATATGAAATTTATTATTAGGACCACTGTTTTTAGCCTTTGTGAAAAATAAAGGCTAAAAACAGTGGTTTCTGGAGGAAGCCTCTGCTTAAGTGATCGCCTCTACCTTTCAGAATGGATCATCAGGGTACAAGAATATTAGCAAAACCTTGGTCCTTTAATTGAAGTAATGGAGGTAAGTTTATATAGCATCCTTAAAAATCACAATGCCACGCAGCGGGCCTTTTCTAATTATAAGGCTTCCTGGGTTTTTGATAAGGTAATTATAGCTCCATATTAAGATGAAAGGCAGAAAATCAACCACACTTGACCTCGTAGATGAACTTATAGCGCATAACAACAACGGCCGCTTCAATAAGCTGATCTACAACGCCAGAACAGGCCGCTACCACCATGCCTTTCACCTTGACGGTAAACTGCAGTTCCTTCGGGACACCGAACAATTCCCCGATCTGGTTGAAATAAGACTGGAAATCAGGAATGGCGTGTACAATGAGCTTATTTCAGAGAGCACTAATGCTTTCATACAAAACCCTCTCAATTCCTTCTGGAACAAGTTGGCCATCTAGGGAGAAATATTTCAGGGGCAACCACATTCAACGCGCCTGTGTCTTTCTGCAACGTTTCCCTGAAAACAGCACCCAAACGCATTTATGGTATTTTGTCTATTCCCTGGCAAAAACTGCCTGGTGGTCCTGCAAGTTGTGCCCTGAGTTTAACAATAGGAGAATATTTTCTTTGAATACCGCATTAATTCAATCTCATGCATGGAAGCCCGTCGCATAAAAGCCATCTTTTGCAAGAGTAGCTGATAATAGGCTCAATAGGTCTGCAGCTTGTAAAATGGTTTGCCTAATATTCCTTCTGCCCTTTTTCCAGTAAGACAGGTATCTGATTATCTCAAAACTGCACTTAGTGTGTTTTGAGGGTAATTCGTTTCTTACCTTCTCTTTTATTAGCATATTGCCAAACAGCCAACATCAATTGGTTTTGGGTTTTCAGATACGTGGCCATGCGCACCGTAATAGAACCAGAAAACCAGCGGCATTAAGCAGCATGAATTTACAGGAACACAAAAAACATAGCGATATAGCGCGGCCATCTTACGGGAATTACAGTCGGCTGGAATGGGCTTTTCTGGGCACCTCCTGCGGGGCAATCAAGACCCTAGCCGATAGCATCATTGGGGCCTTGTCCCCGGAGTATGCCTGCGGGTATGTAGATGCCCAGCACCTGAAAGACGAGGAGGAAGCCACCTTGCCCGCCCGGTTGGAGGCTGGTGCCCTGGCCGAGTACACAGACCAGATTACGTACGGCCAATTCAATTATAAGGAGCCATTGAGTTCTTTCCGGTTCCGGGAGATGTTCTCAGCAATGGATGTGGTTTTGGTGAACGGAAACCACCAGCAGGCAAAGGCGCAGGTAATCATCCTGGACGAGAACAAAAGAGCCTCCTTGCAGAAAAGGGTGTCTCAACTTACCAACGTGCAGTTGATCCTGCTTACAGATTCGGTCACAGAGGTGTTTGACTTTGTGCAGCAGGCAGTATCGAACTGGCAAGATCTGCCTATTTATAAATTAACCGACACTGCCGAAATCGGCTCATTTTTCAGAAAACAGCTGCAAAACGCATCGCCTGTCTTGAACGGTCTTGTGCTGGCGGGCGGAAAAAGCGTGCGCATGGGGCAGGATAAAGGAGCCATGGAGTGGCACGGGAAAGAGCAGCGCTACTTTGTGGCAGACCTGCTGCAGGAGCTATGCCAGTACGTGTTTATCTCCTGCCAGCCAGAACAGCAGGCTTCCTTGAATGACGCCTACCGCTATCTTCCCGATACCTTCACCGGACTAGGGCCTTTTGGCGCCATCCTTTCGGCCTTCAGGGAACAACCCGATGCCGCCTGGTTGGTTGTTGCCTGTGATCTCCCTTTGCTGGATGCCAAGACTCTGCAGCACCTCATAGAGAACAGAGCGGTTTCTGCTATTGCCACTACTTTTGAGAGTCCGCACGATGGCTTCCCGGAACCCCTCATCACCATCTGGGAGCCGAAGAGCTATCTGGTCCTGCTTTCCTTTTTGGCGCAAGGCTACACCTGCCCCAGAAAAGTCCTGAGGAACAGCCCCATTCACATGCTCAAGCCCTTAAACCCAGATGCGCTTATCAATGTGAACACTCCCCAGGAAGTAGAGGAGGTAAAGCAAAAGTTAGGATAACCTATTGGTCTTAACCTTCTCTGGAAGAGGTAGCCCTTGTTTTGACTGCTTTTCCCACTAGGTTATTTTGGTAAACCCTTTCTGTAGATATGGGCATTGTCACAGGCGCACCTCCTTTACTAACCTGTCATAATTAAAATCATGGAGACCATAGAACCAAGAATTGCCCTGCTACCTGAGAAGAAGCTGATGGGTATGCGGTTGGCCATGTCATTGGCAGACAATAGAACAGGTGAACTCTGGAGAAGCTTTTTGCCAAGACGTAGGGAAATCCAGAACAGCATAGGCGCTGACTTGTATTCTATGCAGGTTTATGACCCTTCTTATTTCCATACCTTCAGTTTGCAGAGAGAATTTGAGAAATGGGCCACCATTGAAGTCAAAGACTTTGACCTGGTACCTAATGGAATGGAAACCTATATTTTGCCCGAAGGGCTATATGCCGTTTTCCATTACAAAGGCCTGAGCACTGATACCTCCATCTTCCAGTACATCTTTTCCTCCTGGTTACCCAACTCCAACTACTCTTTAGACATTAGGCCACATTTTGAAATTTTAGGCGAGAAATACCGGAACAACCACCCAGATTCTGAAGAAGAAATTTGGATCCCCATCAAACCCAAAGAATAAATCAGCCGAATTGGTCTGTAAAGGAGCCTAAAACCAATGGCTTTATGTGTTTGTTCTTTGCCATTCGTGCGCTTAGCAAAAAGTAAGCATGCTAACCACTTGGCCTGAATCAAACCTTCTTGATTAATTAAGTATACCCCAACCCCAAAAACAGGTTTTTGGCCCAGACCTCCCTTTCATTAAGGACAAGCTCAAAACGCTTGTTCATTACATGCCTCCTGATTTCCCAGAAATGCTTCTTGCTGATTCTTTGCCCGGCATTGTATCATGCCAAGTACAGGTTTTTGGTATTAAACCAGATAATGATAGGGTGGAGACTTCTGTATTTTGGCTTTGTTATGTTGATATATTGCAAGAATCATTCTGGAAAAGTTTGGCTGATACTGTTGAAATGTCGATAATAATGTTAGATTTGAATTCATCAACAAAGGAAAATTGATAAATATGGGGAAAACTTCTACTCGACTTTTCACAATTGCATTTTTAGCGGCATTCTGGGGAGCATCGGCTCCGGTCTGGGCGCAAGGCCCTCGCATAGAAGAATCCGAAATGGTAGTCAATGGCATCAGCCGCAAGGGACAGCGCACCACCCTCCAATTAGACCGTGAAGTAGTGGAGCGTGCCTGGAAAGCCTACCTGAAAAAGCAATCCGGAAGCCCGGTCAATGGGGTATCTTTCTGGCCATTTGACAAAGCCAATAAGCCAAAGGGAATCTATACCATTAAAAAGGGGGAGATAGACACCATCAGCAGCCAACCAATCAACATTTTCTCCAAAGTGGCGGGCGGCCAGGACAGCACCGTTGTCTGGTGGTCAATTGAAATAGGCGGCAAGAGCCTGAGCCAGGGAGACACCCCCAAAGAATGGGACCACAGCGCGGGGCTATTGCAGCAGTTTGCCCGCAACCTCTACCTGGAAGACATCCAGTCTGAAGTAGACTATGCCGAGGACGTTGTGGTTTACTCTAAGGAGGAAGCTGAGTGGATGTCAAAGTCAGCAAGTAAAATCAAGGCCAAAATTGTCCAAAACCTGGAGGAAAAGGCCGCCATGGAAGCCGCCTTGGCTAGCCGCACTCGGGAGTTGGAGCAATTGAACCAAAATATCCAGAAAGATCTGGACCGGCAGGAACTAGCCCTGGCAGCCAAAGAGCGCGAGCTGAATGAGATGAACAAGAAACTTCAGAGATGGCTGATCAGGCAGGAGGTGGCGCAACAGGAAATGGAAATCATGCGCCAAACAATGGAAGTTGTGAAAGCAAAGATTAGCAGAATGATCTAGTCCAGTTTGGGCATTAAAAGAGATGGGCTCCGCGGTAGTATATCGCGGGGCCCATTTCTTTTAAGCTACAATTGTTTTGCTAATTGAAGTGAAAAAGAGTTTAGAGCCGCCGCAGCAAATCACCCGCCTTCAGGCCCGCCGTTAGGAGGTAAAGGAAAACAGAGGAAAGCGTAGATTGTACGTGCATGCGTACGGTACAAAAGCAAAAAAGCCTCTCAGTGTGAACTGAGAGGCTATTGAGTAGTCCGTAGGGGAATCGAACCCCTGTTACCAGAATGAAAATCTGGTGTCCTAACCCCTAGACGAACGGACCATCTTTCGGTTTTGATGGTGCAAATATAGAAGGCGGTTTTTTATCTGACAAGCATCTTTGTTAAAATAAATGCGTTTAAACGGTAATTGGCTCAAAATGAGGCGGTAAATTTTTAGTTTGTTTTGCCTGTCTTAACATGTAACTTGCCGCCGTTAAACCAGAATAAAACCTTAAGTAAAATGTCTAAGAAAATAAGAGTAGCCATCAATGGCTTTGGCCGTATCGGCCGTCTTACCTTTAGGACTCTGATCGAGCACGAAAATGTAGAAGTGGTAGGGATTAACGACCTGACGGACAATGCCACCCTTGCACACTTATTGAAATATGACTCTGTACACGGCCGTTTCAACGGAACCGTTTCTGCAGATGAGAGCAGCATTACCGTGAACGGAAACCGCATTGAGGTGTTCGCGGAGCGTGAGCCTAAGAACCTGCCTTGGGGCAAATTAGGCGTTGACGTAGTATTAGAGTCTACCGGACGTTTTGTGGACGAGAAAGGTGCCGGCGGGCACTTAGAGGCAGGCGCCAAGAAAGTGGTAATCTCTGCTCCGGCCAAAGGAAACATCCCAACCGTAGTATTAGGGGTAAACGAAGATATCTTGACCGGCCAGGAAACCATCGTTTCCAACGCTTCTTGTACCACCAACTGCCTTGCCCCAATGGCGAAGGTGTTGGATGAGGCATTCGGGATTGAGAAAGGCTATATCACCACCATCCACGCCTACACTGCAGACCAGAACCTGCAGGATGCGCCGCACTCTGACCTACGCAGAGCCCGTGCCGCTGCTTACTCTATCATCCCAACTTCAACTGGTGCCGCCAAAGCCGTTGGCCTAGTATTGCCGCACCTGAACGGTAAACTAGACGGCGTGGCCATGCGCGTTCCAATTCCGGATGGTTCTTTGACCGACTTAACCGTGATCCTGAAAAGAGAGGTGACCAAGGCTGAGATCAACGCTGCCATGCAGAAGGCCGCCCAGAACGAAATGAAAGGCATACTGGAGTACACCGAGGATCCAATCGTTTCCATTGACATCGTGGGTAACCCGCACTCTTGCATCTTTGATGCCCAGCAGACAGCTGCCAACGGTACTTTGGTGAAAGTGGTAGGCTGGTATGACAACGAGTTCGGTTACTCTAACCGCGCCGCTGACCTGATCTCCCGTATCGGTTAATTTCTTAGCCGAGCAAAATATATTGAAGTGGTGCTGCCTTCCGGCGGCACCACTTTTTTTGTGTATTTTTACCAAATCGGCTCTAAAACATAAAAGGAAACTAACCTTGGCTGCGCACCTTTTCCGGGTAACCAGTAAAGCCCGCAGTCTGCCTTGTTTTCTTAAGAAATCCCTGCTTGCCATGGAAAAACCAACCGCCCCGGAGAAAGCCTTTTTTATCCTGAACCCTAAGTCTGGGGTGCGGAACAATATATCGGTGCCCGACCTCATTGCGCAGCACCTGGATACTTCCCGCTGGACGCCCGAGATCGTGTTCACGGAATATGCCGGGCACGCCCCTGACCTGGCCCGCCAGGCCGCCGCCGATGGTGCGCGCCTGGTGGTGGCCGTGGGTGGGGACGGTACCGTGAACGAGGTAGCCCGAGGTTTGAAAGGCACGTCGGCTGCCCTGGGCATTCTGCCCAAAGGATCGGGTAACGGGCTGGCCCGGCATCTGGGTATTCCCCTGGCGCTATCGCAGGCCTTGGCATTGCTCAACCGGCCCACCTTTCACCGGATAGATTCCTGCGCCATCAACGGACACCCGTTTTTCTGTACGGCCGGCATCGGGTTTGACGGACTGGTAAGTTCTGTATTTGCCAAGAGCACCAAACGAGGGTTGAGCAGTTACGTCCAGTTGGTGGTGCGGGAGTTCCGGTCGTTTAAGGCCCATGAGGCAACGGTGAGCATCAATGGGCGGGCGCTTACGTCTGAGTTCTTTGTGGTAGCTTTCGCGAATGCCTCGCAATACGGGAACAACGCCTACATCGCGCCCATGGCCAATATCCAGGATGGACTCATGGATGTTTGTCTTATCCGGCACGTGGGCGTGGCTGAGGCCATTCAGTTGGGGTATGGTCTTATGACCAAACAGATTGCGCACTCAGGCTTGGCTGAGTTCCACACTTGCGCCACTGTTCGCGTACAAAGTGAAGAGCCGCAGTATTTCCACGCCGATGGCGAGTTCATTGGGCAGGCGAAGGAATTTGAAGTGCAGTTGTTTCCAGAGTCGTTAGAAGTGATTGCCTCTTTGGGGGCCAAAGCATAAAAACATGAGCAAAAACAAAAAGAACCGCGAGGGGGTGGTCTTCTCCACCAACCCTGATTTTGAATACGAATACCAGCAGGATGAAGAAATCCAGACGCTGCCGCCGCAACAGCAGAACCTACGCGTGCAGCTGGATAAAAAGAGCCGGGGCGGCAAACAGGTAACCCTTATCACCGGTTTCGTAGGGCAGGACAGTGATCTGCAGACCCTGGGCAAAACCCTCAAAACCAAATGCGGCGTAGGCGGCGGGGCTAAAGACGGTGAGATCACCATCCAGGGCGATTTCCGGGACAAGGTGCTGCAACTGCTGCTGGACTTGGGCTACAAAGCAAAGAAAGCCGGAGGCTGATGCGCCCCAAAGGGGCGCAAGTCCTGAGTTCTGAGTCTTGAGTCTTGAGTCAGCAGTGTATCAGAAATTCCTAATTCTCAATTACAAATTCCTAATTCTTAAGTATTGCAGCGCCTTTTCCAGGTCCTCGGGGGTGTCAATGCCAATGGTTTCCAGCTCGGTCACCGCGGTGATGATCCTGAAGCCGTGCTCCAGCCACCGGAGTTGCTCCAGTGACTCGGCTTTCTCCAGGCTGGAGGGCTGCAGTTGGGTGAGTTGGGCCAGCACGTTGCTGCGGTACCCGTAAATTCCGATGTGTTTGTAATAGGCATGCCGGTTAAGCCAATCCTGCTGCTCCACGCCGCGCAAATAGGGGATGGGGTGGCGGCTGAAATATAAGGCCTGTCCCTGCGCGCCTATTACCACTTTGGGGCTATTGGGGTTGAACAGTTCCTCCTGTGACTGCACCAGCTTAATAAGTGTGGCAATCTGGTCCTGCGGTTGCGCAAAGCAACCCAGCACTTTGTTTATCTGCTCCGGCTGAATGAAAGGCTCATCGCCCTGGATGTTCACCACTACTTCAAACTCGTCACCCAATTGCGAGTAAGCATCATAGCAGCGGTCGGTGCCGCTCTGGTGGTGCGTCGCCGTCATGACCACCTTCCCCCCGAAATCAACTACGTGCTGCCTAATGCGGTCATCATCTGTGGCTACCACCACTTCCTGCAGGTTGGCGCTTGTAGCCTGCTCATACACCCGCTGGATCATGGATTTCCCGTCCAGCATGACCAAGGGCTTACCGGGATACCGGGTGGAGGCAAATCTAGCGGGGATGATTCCAACAGCTTTCATAGGAGCAGGTCTTTTCTGGGTGAAGGTTCTTAAACTAGGGAAACAAGTTCTTGTTTGCCCAAAGATATCAATATTTCAGTAGGGCCAAGGGAAAGGCAGCCAAGGCAGGTAATGTAATCTGCCGCAGCTACTTTCTTAGGGAAGCAGTGCTTCTTAACCGTTTAGCACCGGTTTTATAAATACAACCCAGAAATGGGAAGGTGTTCTTCTCTTTCTTAAGTTCAAATTCTGGCCGCCTTTTCTGTACAATCCAAAGCAAATTGAAGTATAAAGAGATTGTTAATTAATATGATTATTTATTGATAAATTTTTATAAATTACTCAGGTATAACCATAAACCTGGCAAAATGGAACCAATGGACATACAGCCGCTTGGTAAGTACATCATGATCCTAGGGGTGATCATAGTGGTTATCGGGGTGATCATCTGGCTGGCGGGGCCTCGCATAGGATGGTTCGGGCGCCTGCCCGGCGATGTGCATGTGGAGCGGCGTAACTTCAAAATTTTCGCCCCTTTCACTACCATGCTACTGTTGAGCATCCTGTTCAGTTTGGTGCTTTGGGCTATCCGACGTTTCTTTGGGTAGTTTATTTAAAAAGCACTTTTCCTACCAAGACCATGCTGCCCCAGAAGCCCTGGTGCACCCTTGTTTGGCTTGGTTGAGGTTATTATAGTCTATGTTCTTTCTGCTCTCCAAGCTCCTTCAGTACCTTGTTTCCCCTTTGTTTTGGATTGTTGCCCTTTTCGTTTTGGGGCTTCTACTGAGAAATCAGACTAAAAAGCGACTAGCCTTCCGCACGGGCCTGGTGTTGATGCTGTTTTTCACCAACCCATTTCTGAGCAACGAGGCCTGGCTGGCCTGGGAGCCCGAGGCAGTGCTCATGAAAGACGTGCCTACCTATGACGCAGGTATTGTGCTCACGGGTGTGACCGAGGTAAATAAATCACCACATGACCGGGTGCATTACCAGGAGGGAGCCGAGCGGATTCTGGATGCCATTCAGCTCTACAAAATGGGCAAACTGAAGAAAATCATCATCTCGGGAGGTTCCGGGGCCATCAAAGAAGTGGAGCGAACCGAGGCCAGTAACCTGCAGCAAACGGCGCTCTACGCCAGCGTGCTCGCCGCCGACATCCTGCTGGAGGAGCGCAGCCGCAATACCCGCGAGAATGCCCAATTCACCAAAGAACTCTTGCAGACCCAGCCCCACCTGCGGAAGCTGTTGCTCATTACCTCGGCGTTCCATATGCGGAGGGCCAAGGGCTGTTTTGAAAAAGTGGGCCTGAAACCCGACACTTTCCCCGTCGACTTCCAGACCCACGACCGTAGTTTCCATTTAGATGACCTGCTCATCCCTAACCCCGAGGCGCTTCAGCAATGGTCCAAGCTGATCCATGAGTGGGTGGGCTACGTCACCTATAAACTGCTGGGTTATTCCTGAGGGTCGCTGACCCAAATGGTTTTCTGGTTCACAAACTCCCTGATGCCCAAATAAGACAATTCCCGGCCGTAGCCGGATTTCTTCACACCCCCAAAAGGCAGTGCCGGGTCTGAGGCCACAATGGCGTTCACAAACACCGCTCCGGCTTCTACTTTACGGGCCAGTTCCTGCCCGCGCTTGATGTCGCTTGTCCAGACGGAACCACCTAGCCCGAAGGGAGAGTCGTTGGCGATCCGGATGGCGTCTTCCGCGTCCTCGGCCACAAACACCAAAGCCACCGGCCCGAAGAACTCCTCTTCGTACGCCGGGTTGCCGGGCTTTATATCCGTGAGGATGGCAGGGTGGAAGAGGGCTTTGTCCGGATCGGGTTGGCCGCCCTCCAGGTACAGTTTGGCGCCGGCCTTAACTGAGCGTTCCACCTGGTCGGTGAGTTCCCGGGCCAGGTCCACGCGGGCCAGAGGACCGTAGTCTATGTCTTCGTCATGCAAGGGGTCGCCGGTGCGCTTTTTCTGCATGTTTTTGGCAAAAGCGGCCAGAAACTCCTCGGCAATGGGTTTCTCCAGGATAAAGCGTTTGGCGGCGATGCAGCTCTGGCCGGTGTTGATGAGGCGGGCGCTGGCGGCTTTCTTGGCCACAGCCTCCACATCGGCATCAGCTAAGACCACAAAGGCATCAGAGCCACCCAATTCCAGTACCGTTTTCTTAATCTCGTTGCCGGCCACCGAGGCCACTTTGGCGCCAGCACCCTCGCTACCGGTCAGAGTCACGGCTTTCACGCGCTCGTCTTTGATGAGCTGCTCTACTTCCTTGGAGCCAATGAGCAATGACTGGAAACAACCCTCCGGGAAGCCCACTTTGTCAAATACCTCCTGGATAGCCAACGCGCACTGCGGCACGTTGGAGGCATGTTTGAGCAAGCCCACGTTGCCGGCCATAAGCGCCGGCGCCGCAAACCGGAACACCTGCCAGAACGGGAAATTCCAGGGCATCACGGCCAGGATGGCGCCCAGCGGCTCAAAGGAAATAAAGCTGCGTACCGCACTGGTCCTGATTTCCTCGTCCTGCAAAAATTCCTCGGCGTGCTGGGCGTAGTAATGGCAGACCAGGGCGCACTTGCTTATCTCGCCCCGGGCCTGGGCCAGCGGCTTGCCCATTTCCAGGGAAATGATTTTGGCATAGTAATCCGTGTTCCCGGCCAGTTCATCGCCGGCGCGCTGCATCAGGGTAGAGCGTTGCAGAAAGGAGGTGGTGCGCCAGGCCTGGAAGGCGGTTTGGGCGCGCTGCAGCGTTTCTTCAATCTCCTGCGCCGAGGCGGGTTCAAAGGTTTTCTCTACCTGGTTGGTATATGGGTTGATGGATTGGATAGGCATAGGTTTTTACTATATTTGGCAGGGACTTTACAGGTAGTAGATAAATAACTTACTGGTGCATTGTCCGTAATAATACGGACGATATTCCTGCTTATGTTTGGATTCTTCAAAACATATTTTACATAACTGGGTTAAAAGAGTTACGTAAAGCATGGAACTTTCACGCCCCTGCCTAGTCTCCACCGCCAATTGGCTTAACGATATTTATTGTTGGATACAACTTTACACATTACCTCTGAAGAGGACCTGGTTGCGCAATTGCGGGCGCGAGACCAACGGGCCGTTACTCTTCTATACCGTAATTACTCAGCGGCGCTGTACGGGGTCATCCTCCGGATAGTGAAGCAGGAGGAGGTGGCGGAGGACGTTCTGCAGGAAAGCTTTGTGAAGATCTGGACCGCATTCCCCACCTATGATGAGCAGAAAGGGCGTCTCTTTACCTGGATGCTCAACATTTCCCGTAATTTAGCCATTGATAAAATCCGCTCAAAGCAATATCGCGTAGGTTCAAAAACGCAACCCATGGAAAACACCGTGACCTCCCACATGGTGAGCAGTGAGGGCATCAAGCCAGACCACATTGGGTTGCAGGAGATGACCGAGCAATTGAACCCAGACCAAAAGATAATCATAGATTTAATGTACTTCAACGGGTTCACGCAAAGTGAGGTGGCCGAAGAGCTGAACATCCCGCTGGGTACGGTAAAAACCAGGGCCCGGATGGCCATCAAGTTTTTGAGCAAATTAATCAAATAGAATTGAATACACAGGAGTATATAGATTCAGGGGTACTGGAGCTGTACGCAGCCGGTGGTCTCACGCCCTCAGAAAGTGGGGAAGTGGAGGAAATGGCTGCCCGGCATCCGGAGGTGCGCACGGCCCTGGAAGAATGCCTGCGTACCATGGAGGCCTATGCGCTTACCCATGCCCAAGCGCCCCGCCCTGAGCTTGAAGACCAAATCCTACGCCATTTGAAAGCCCAGACTGCCCCGATACAGCCCAACGGTGCCTCGGAAGGAAAGGTGGTACCCATGAATGCGGCTTCTCCCGCCCAATACCCAGAAAGAGAAAGCACCCGCTGGTGGCAGATAGCCGCCGTGATTTTGCTGTTGATCAGTGCCGCCGCCAACGTGTACCTGTACAGTAATCTGAGAGAGACCCGCAGTGAACTGATCAGTGCCCGGCAGACCTCCCGGCAATACGCCCTGCAGGTAAGCCAACTGGAAACCCGCAGCCTTCAGTCTGAGAACCTGTTGGGCATGCTGCGCAACCCGCAGACCCTGGCCGTAAAGTTAAAGGGCGTTACCCAGCACCCAGAAGCCCAGGCTACCGTTTTCTGGAACCAGGAAACCAAGGAAGTCTACTTTGACCCCGCCAAACTGCCCGCTGCCCCCACCGGCAAACAATACCAACTCTGGGCCTTGGCGCAAGGAAAACCCATTGACGCCGGCGTAGTAAAAGCCACCGACACCACGTTGCTCAAAATGAAGTCCATTGAAGAGGCGCAGGCCTTCGCGGTAACCCTGGAGCCCGAGGGCGGCAGCGTGAACCCAACCTTGGAGGAAATGTACGTGATGGGCAACAGCGCCGGAAGGTAACTTTCCTTTGATGGCCAACTCTACCTGGCATTGTTCCTTTAAGGCCGATTCAGGCAAAACAAGCATTAAACTCTACCAACATCAGATACACTTTTGAAGGCCTCTAAAGGGCCTTCTTTTTTTTCTGATACACTTGTAGTGGGATAGAAGCCAGATGACAATTTGGGCTAGGTCTTGAAACACTTTGTTTTAGCCCTGATTTCTAAAAATAACCCACAGAACAGGTTCCTGCTATTTTATCCCCTAAGCAGTTTGCGCCAGAAGCCTGCAGAACTTACTTTGCAGCGCAACTGTTCTCACCCATGGCAAATTGCCTATCTCACGAGACCTCATGAAAAAGCATTTAGAACCTTCTACCTTAGATTTTATCCGCGATCTGCGCCAGAATAACCAGCGCGAGTGGTTTGAGCAGAACCGCAGTCGCTACGAAGCCGCCCGCCAGGATTTCATTTCTTTCCTGAAAACCCTTTTGCAGGGAGCCGCTCAGTTTGAGTCTGCCCTGGAAGGACAGGAACCCAAAGACCTCATGTTCCGGATTTACCGCGACGTGCGCTTCTCTAATGACAAACGCCCCTACAAAGACCATATCTGCGCCTACATGGCCGAGGGTGGCCGCAAGACCATTAACCCTGGCTTTTACCTGCACATCAGCCCTAATGACGGCTCTTTCCTGGCTGGTGGGGTCTGGATGCCCCCGGCTCCTGAATTGAAGGCAATTCGTCAGGAAATCGATTATAACTATGAGGAGTTGAAGGGCCTGCTTAATGACCCATCGTTCAAGAAATACTACGCGGGCATTGGTGGCGAGAAACTGAAAACAACGCCCAAAGGCTACGACAGCGACAATCCGGCCATAGATTTGCTTCGGCATAAGAGCTGGAACACCACCTACATGCTCACAGATGAAGTAGTTACCAGCGACCGCCTCTATGACGAGGTGCTGGAGGCCATGAAAGCAGTGAAACCGCTAAATGACTTCTTCCTTCGCCCCATGAAGGAACTGAAAGAATTCAAAGCTGAGGAAGTGTAAATCATTTGGAGGCCGTTTTTCTTAAAACGGCCTCCAAACTTTTATGGAGCCTTGTTCTCGCGTTTACTTAAATTAGAAGCTGATAGAAAAGCAAAGCAGATGGAGGGAGATGATTTGTGGTAGGAATGTGTCTTTGGCTTAATATATATGTTAAATAAAGAACTCGCATTTTACCCAACCACATGATAACACTTAAACAAAGCTTCATTCCTTTTTGTCTAACCCTGTTCGCCTCGGTTGCTAGGGCGCAGGGGATACCAGACACTGAGATCTTTTTGGTTAAGCTGAAAGCCGGCAAAGAAACCTTCCAGGCAGGCACGCCCACCAACATCACCCAACGGCCAGGCTATGACAACCAGCCCAGCTTCACGCCAGACGGCAAGTCCATTCTGTTCACCTCCCAGCGCGATGGGCAGCAAACCGATATCTACCAATACACTTTGGCCGGAAAGAAAACCATGCAGCTCACCAAGACACCGGAGGCGGAATACTCACCTTTGGTCACGCCGGACAGGAAGAGCTTTTCAGTGGTACGCGGTAAGGAACAGCAACTGTGGCGCTTTCCGCTCAGCGCAGGGAGTAGCCAGCCAACTTTGCTGTTGGCCATGCCGCAGCTCATAGGCTACCACGTCTGGTACAACCAAGACTCACTCTTTGTGGCCGCCTTCCCAGATCAGCCGCCCATGGGCATGTACCTGGCCGTGCCGGGCGCGAAACAAACCGAGAAACTGGAAGAATCTATCGGGCGGAGCCTGCATAAAGTACCCCGGAAGCAGGCGGTGAGTTATCTGGTGCCCGTGTCAGACTCGGTGGCTGAGATCAAGCAAGTGCAGGTGAAAACCGGCGAACGGGAGAGCCTCATTCAGGCGCTGCCCGGTTCCCAGGATTACGCCTGGCTCCCCGATGGTCGGTTGCTGATGGCCCAAGGTGCTAAAGTATACGTTTACCGGCCCGGTACCAATCGACGCTGGAAAGAGGTGGCAGATTTTACAAAGCAAGGGGTGAAGAACATCACCCGGTTGGCGGTAAGTCCTAACGGAGACTACCTTTCCTTTGTCGCGAATCCCTAGAAGAACCTCCTAAAAAGAAGAATCCGTTTCAGACCCTTTTTATCAAAAGGTGGCCTGAAACGGATTCTTCTTTTTAGGAAAACCTGGGTTATGGCTGGCGGAAGATCTGGCCGCCCTTCATAACCAGGTGTACTTTACGCAAGGCAGATATGTCCTGGGTAGGATCACCGGATATGGAGATGAGATCGGCGAGCAGACCGGCTTTAACGGTGCCCAGTTTCTGGTCCAGGTGGAACCGTTTGGCATTGCCAGAGGTAGCGGCGCGCAGCACCTCCAGCGTAGGCATGCCGTAATCCACCATCAGTTCCAGTTCCCGGGCGTTGTCGCCGTGCGTGAAAACGCCCACGTCACCACCTACCACCATGGGCACTCTGGCCGCGAGGGCTGCTTTGAAGTTAGCGCGTTTCTGCGAGATGCGGGCCGGTTCGGGGTCCTGTCCTTTGCGCCAACCGCCATATTGCAGGATGGCATCGCCGGCGGCCAGGGTAGGACAGAGGGCTACCTCTTTTTTGGCCATCAGCTTGAAAACCTCGGCGGTGGCATTGTCGCCGTGCTCAATGGTTTCTACCCCCGCCTCAATGGCGCGGCGCATGCCTTCCGGCGTGCTGGCGTGGGCCACTACCGGCCGACCAGCACTGGCGGCTACCTCCACAATCAGCTTCAGTTCGGCTAAGGTAAAGGTGGGCAAGGCTTCGCCGTTGGCTCCCCAGCGGTAATCGGCGTACACTTTCACTATGTCGGCGCCTTTGCCCATCTGGTCGCGCACCACGCGGGTGATGTGGTCAATACCATCGGCGGCCTCGGCGCCTTGCGGTACCTCAAACGCCGGATCAAACCCCTTGGGGCCGTAACTGCCCGTGGCAATCATGGCTTTGCCAGCCACCAGCATGCGCGGGCCGGGAATGATGCCCTGGTCAATGGCCTGCTTCAAGCCAACATCAGCGTACTCCGCACCCTCCGAGCCCAGGTCACGTACCGTGGTGAAACCCGCCAGCAGCGTATTGCGGGCGTGCACAGTGGCGCGGGCCACGCGCAGGGCATCGGCTTCCTTCAGGACCTGATCGTTCCAAGAGGTCTCGTTATAGGGGTGCAGCAGCAGATGGGAATGGCCTTCAATCAATCCAGGCAGCAGGGTCTGTCCCGAGAGATCTATGGTGCGGGCGTTCTGCGGCGCTGAAACCGAAGAGGCAGGTCCGGCCGATAGGATTCGTTCTCCCTGCACCACCACTACCCAGTTCTTCTGAAGGTCGCGCCCATCGAAAACCTGGCTGGGCCTGAGTACGAACACTGAGTCTGTTTTGGGGCTGGTTTGGGCAAAACTGCTGGAAAACGCGGCGGACAGTATCATCATCGGCAGGAGCCGAAAAATCTTTTTCATAGGTGAGTTTAAGGCTTTGCTATTTGACATACCATTCTCCTTTCGCGATGAGCTGTACCTGGCCACCCACGTTAAGTTCAAACTGGTCTTCGCCGAGGGCCCGACCCTGCAGCTTGATGGTGGCATTGCGCCCGATCTCGTAGCCCTGTTCTACCAGCAGCTCCAGGTTATCCTGGGATAAATAACGGTGCTTAAGCAGGTAGCCCAGCAAACACCCATTGGCGCTGCCGGTCGCGGCATCCTCAATCACCTGGCCGTTCTCCAGGGCCAGCATGCGGGCGTTCAGTTGGTGGTCTGCGGAATAGGTTTCAGGGCAAAAAAAGTAAAGAGCCACAGAAAGCCCATCGGCCCGCTGGGATTTGTAGAGGCCGTGCTGCTGCAGGAAGGCATGAAGTTTCTGGGGCTGCAGTTGGAGCTGTTTCATGTCCTCCAATTTTTGCAGCGGGATGATGAGGAACGGCAAGCCGGTGGACACTTCCTGCACCGGAAAATTGGGATGCAGTGTCTCCACGGGAAGGCCCAGCAGGTCAGCGATGCTTTCCTTGGAAATCGGTTCCCCGAAGGTGGGGTTGATTTGCCGCATCATCAGGAAATCAAGTTGGGTATCCTGGTAGGAGAGTGACACAGGAATCTGCCCCACTTTCACGTTCAGGCGCAGGTCCGGCACCGGCTGCTGCAGGATGAATCGCTGAATAACGTAGGCCGTGCCCAAGGTAGGATGACCGGCGAAAGGCACCTCGTATTCCACCGTGAAAATCCGGGTGTCAAAGCCCTGCGCTTTGGGTACGTCTGATAAAATGAAGGAAGACTCTGCGAAGCCAATCTCCCGGGCAATTCCTTGCATCTGCGCCGTGGTCAGGTTGCCGGCCTGAAGAAAAACCGCCAACTGGTTTCCCTTGTAAGGAGCACTGGCGAAAACGTCTACTATATAAAAGGGGAAAGTTTGCATGGCCGGAAGTTAGCAAGTATCCGGCAGAAGATATACTGGAGGAGGGTGCTGGCGTACTGAGTACAGAAATTTTAAGCCTCTTTTTACAAAAACTGGCTTAAAACAAAACCGGCGGCTCCTGTCCTTTTTGGAACAAGAGCCGCCGGTCTCAAGGGTGGTCCAGGTTAATTTATGGAGATATCACTGTATTTGGCCTGCACAAACATGAACACTCCATAGCCAATTAAACCCAGCGCAACTACGGCTAATAACACATTACCGAAGGGAGAAGTTTGTAGAAAAGAGAAGGCGCTTTGGGTACCCCCTGCCTCCTGGGGATTCTGTAGCCAGGCTGCTCTTACAAATAAAAAACCAATAATACTGAACACAATTCCCCTAGCTGTAAACCCTGCCTGACCAGCCCTTTTTAAGACATCAAAACGGTCTCTTGGTAAGCCTCTCACGTCCTTCATGAAAGATGCTGTTGTACCTTTTATCAATTGGCGAATTCCGTTACCTATGGTAATTAGACCGATGATAATTACCAGCCATTTCCCGAAAGGCTGGTCCAATAAACCAGATACTAAGTCTTTCTCCTTTGAGCCACCTCCGCCCGAGTTGTTGCCTCCACTGGATAGAATTTTAAAAGCAGCAAACGCTAAAGAGCCGTAGATAACACCACTAAAAGCATAAGCCAATCTCTTGCCAATTCCTTTTGCGTTGGTTCCTTTATGCTCGGTGTCTTTAATAGCCTGTACAAAACGCCAGATACTGTATCCCACTAAACCAACCGCTAATATACTCAATAACAATCCCCCGGCAGGAAAGTCTTTTACTTGTGTTAAGGCGTCTGAACTGGATGCTTTTTTGCCCCCAATTCCAAAGGCTGCCATGGCCGTTAACGCCCCCACTAAAATATATACGAATCCTTTTGCAATGTAGCCAGCCTTCGCAAAAGACTCAATCCAATGTTTTCTCTGCTGATTCATGTGTATTGCTATTGGTTTTATTTAAACCTCTCTATGTATAATATTGAACAGGAATATTCCTGATTAAACAAAATGTTAACTTAAATCTAAAACTAGTATTTAAGGAATAAACAGAAATGCCAGGTGATGATAAGGAGCTTTAATTCCAGATAGTGGTCTTACGATACTAGGGTTCGGTTTGTTGGTAAGAGAAGCTTGTAAGTTCAACGTGATGGAGGCTGGTTTCCTAATTCTTTTGAAATTCAATAGAAAATAATTTCTGAGGTCTTATTCAAAAGCAGATTTGTCAAAGAAATTAGCAAAATACATCTTGATGTGAGGATGCAAAGCGATTTGGCAGGCATACACTGAAGAACACTGCTAGTTAAAACTTAAAGGGAAGTATTAGGTGTTTATGTATAATTTACTGATGATAAGCCCATAGAGTTGGTGTACTTGGAAAACAAGTTTAAGTAGTACAGCCTTTGATTTTGAATAGCCTCAGAAATGAGGAGGAAAAGGACTCCTCAACCCTGGTTCACCAACTATGATGGCTTTGGACGCCAAATGGATAGCCCTGATTTGATGATTCATTTTATACGGAATAAGTTTTTAGAAGTTATTGGTACTAGTCTTTATATTAAGCACAAACCATTTTGATTAAAAAAATTGACGAACATTTGACATCCTGTAAGGTGCTGTAGACAAATTGATTTTTGCCAAAAGCTAAAAGGTGGTTTAAATTAAAATTATGGAGAAGATTATTTTGTTTTTTTATTTATAAATATTGATATGGGATTTTGGTAGAAGTCTTTCATGGAATTGAAAGCCTGTTTACCTTTTGATGATTTCATTCTTATAAAACTCACTTAGTAAACTATTGTTTGCTTTATCTGATATTATTTTGTTATTTGATTAATGTTGTAATATAATAATTAAGCATTTTATTTTTTTAACAGTTTGTGTTTGTGATGATTTGCTGTAGTGTTGAAATTTTATGTATGTTACAATCTTTGTTAAGTTGAATTGTTTATTAAAAATTTGCTTCGGCGAGGTTTGAAATTTTTTCAAATGATAAGAATTTAATGAAATAATTTTTATTAAATACATTATGTTATATTCGGTAGTAATGATTGAGGAAGTTAATATACAAGTGCTTGTTTGTGTATGGGCTGAAAGTATGTTTGTAGGTAAAGTGTACAAGGGTTGATTAGTAAAAATGACTATTCTTTGTGTTGTATAATATGTATTGTATGTTCCTTAATAATGCAGTTGAAAATTTAAAAAATATTCTTTGTTCAAAGGTTTCTATGCTATAAGTGTTTGAGATATGTGTAGTCCAATTGAAGTTTCAATTTTGTTATTACTCGTGTATGTTCATTTTTAGCTTACTTTTCAAAAAGGAGATAAAAAGGATGTATTATTTTAAGTACTCAAGGAACCCGCATGTATTTGTATTTTGACGCGCTTCAGGCAAGAATGTTTAGCCGTAAGAGATGGATATATTAGTTGAATGAGAGTGCGATGAATGCTGCCTCGTTATCACTAACAAAATCAATTTTAAATTGAAGAGCCAAGGTAAGGCTTGCAGGCTGGTCCAAGTGGTGCAGTTAGTAAACCAATCCGAAACCTTTCAAAAGATTTTGAAAACCACTTGCAGGAAAAAAAATGATACAATACATTTGTACCACCAAATGAGGAAAAGCCTTGTTTGTGCTTTGCGCACGTGGTGAAACTGGTAGACACGCCATCTTGAGGGGGTGGTGCCCTACGGGTGTGGGAGTTCGAATCTCCCCGCGCGCACTGTTAAAACAAAAAAGCCTTGTGACTCAAAAGTCACAAGGCTTTTTTGTTTCGGGTTGGTGAGGGAGTCTTGTGATTGGGCATATTGCTATTTAACTTTCAGGCTTAGGTTAATAAGATATTGATGAATAAACTTAAGAGAGTCCTTCTGGTGGATGATGATGAAATTGCTACCTTTCTTAATGCTAATCTACTGGAGAAGTTAGACTGCGCCGAAAGTATCATAACCGCCAGTAATGGTCAGGAAGCGTGTGAGATGCTTCTAAAGGACTGCTCCACGGAACATGTAAAGGAGTGCTGGCTTGACCTGGTGCTGCTGGACATCAACATGCCAATTATGAACGGTTTTGATTTCCTGAAGGCCTGCAAAGAAAAGGAATTCAGGTGCGCTCCTAAGGTGGTTCTCCTTTCGTCTTCCAGGCATCAAAGAGACCTTGCTTTGGCTGATGAGTTTGACCTGGCGGGCATCCTTACCAAGCCCCTCACGGAGGATAGCCTTACCGAAATCCTGGTTAAACACTTCAACTGCTGCAATATTCCTAACCGATCTTAAGCCATAAAACAGAAGCGCCCCATGGTAAACCAAGGGGCGCTTCTGTTTTATGGCTGTTTTTCTCAAATGATGCTTAAAGCTACTATTAAGAATTAACCCATATGTTGCCGGAAAGGGTTCTCAGGCTTCACTAGAAGCACTTTCTCGCGTTCAACTATGACAGACCCCGGTGTGGCCCCTTTGGGCTTCCTGACGTATTTTTTTGGGGTATACAGCACGGGGCAGAGGCTGTCGTTTTTACGTTTGGAGTAGAAGGCCGCCAATTGGGCCGCGGCTTCCAGCACGGGCGCCGGAAAGGCTTTCCCGGGTTGGAATTTAATGACCACGTGCGAGCCGGGCACATCCTTGGCATGCAGCCAGAGATCATCTTTGTGCGTGTGTTTCAGAGTGAGCTTGTCGTTGGCCTTGGCATTTCTGCCTACCAGAATCTTGAACCCCATGGTCTCAAAGACATAATAGGGCAAGTCCACCTGCGTAGCCGCTTGGGTGGGCGTGTACTGTTTCAAGAATTGGCGCAATTGCTGCGCGGTCTCCAGGCGCTCCAGTTCCTGCAGTTGGCGGGTAAGGCGTTCCACTTCCTCTTCCTTACGGGTAGCCCTTTCCTCTAGCAACTGAAGCTCAATCTTCTGGTTTTTAGCCTTCCGGTAAAGCCGCTCGGCAGTTTTTTGCGGCGTTTCTGTGGGGTGCAGCTTAATCAGGCGGTAAGCATCCTGGTAGAAGTCATAAAGCTCTATCTCTTTGGTGCCCGCCGGAATGTTGGTGAGGTTGGCCATGATGACATCGGCAGTTTGGGCATATGGGGTGCCGTGGTGCCATTTTTCCAGCTGTTCCTGTATCTGCCACCATATTTTCTGTGCGCCTTCCAGTTGGCGGCTAATTTGCTTGTGTGTGGCCGCATAATTCTTCTGGAAGTACTCCTGAGACCGGTACTGCGGTACAAACGCATTCAGGGCCTTGATAGGGTCAGAGAAAGTCTCCAGGATGTCTCCCAAAGGAAGCAAGGAGAGCCGCAGCATTTTCTGGTGGGAAATAAGGTAGTAGGAGGGGTTCTCCAGTTTGGCCAGCATCTCCTGAACCATTTCCCATTGCTCCTCCGCCTGTAGCGCTGCATACCCATTCTCCTGCAGATATAACCAGGGAACGTCGCCCAGGGTGGGCAGCATCTTCCTGAGGTTCTGAGGCGCCTGCAGAAAGGCCTCCTTTTCCAGGTGCCAGTCCTGGTCCATTTGGCGGTAATCCAGTTCCAGGTCTTTGGAGAGTTTCCGGTGGAAAAGCTCTACGGCTACGTCGTGGTCAAACAGCACCACGTTTGACCGGTTCCCGAAAAGTTTGAACAGCAGGACCAGGTTGTTCGTGAACCGGATGAAAAAGCTTCTTTCCTGCCGGTGGACCCGCACCTCCATTACCTCCTGCCCCAGCAAAGCCGGGAAAAGGTCTACCGAGTTCTGCCGGGCCCGGTTGAAAGTCTGCGGAAACTGTAGACTGGAAAACGTTGAGGTCTGGATGGCTTTGATGTAAAACTCCCGCTCACCCTGGAAGAAAGCCAGCATCAGCTCGTCTTTCTCCTGGCTGAAGGCCGCCTGCAGGGTAAAGCCGCGCAGTTCTGAGTCCAGTTTCTGGGCTAGTTTTCGTAAAAAGAAGTAATTCTGGTGCACGTTTATAAGGTAAGGGCCAGCCCGTCATAGGCCAGCTTCACAAAAGAAGGCAGTTCTTTCTCCACCACCCGGTGCAGGCCCAATAAATGACTGATATGCGTGAGGTAAGCCTGCTCAGGCGCCAGTTCCTCCAATACAGAGATGGCTTCTGAAAGGGAATAGTGGGAGATATGCGGTTCTTTGCGCAGGGCATTCAGCACCACTATTTTAGAACCT
Source organism: Rufibacter roseolus (assembly GCF_017916365.1). Lineage (GTDB taxonomy): Bacteria > Bacteroidota > Bacteroidia > Cytophagales > Hymenobacteraceae > Nibribacter > Nibribacter roseolus. The sequence goes on along the minus strand of NZ_JAFMSU010000002.1, from coordinate 1,340,823 downwards.
TTTATTTTCTCCTTTTCAGCGGCCGAGATGTAATTGGCATCTGTGATGTAGGTGAAATCCCCGATCCTGAACCCGAAGACCGGCAGTTTGTGGTGCAACACATTAATAGGGGTGATGGTAATGCCGTGCACCTTAAACGGTTCGTTCTGGATAGGGTGTAGCTCCACGCGGGGCACTCCGGGGTAGGTGTGGTTGGTGAAGATGTAGCTGAATTCCTGCTGCAATTGGTTCAGCACCCGCTGATCAGCGTAGAGGGGCATGTCAATGTGCTGCATGAAGTTGAAGGCCCTGATGTCATCAAGCCCGGCGGTGTGGTCTTTGTGCTCATGGGTGAAAAGCACGGCATCTACCCGCTTAATACGTTCCCTGAGCATCTGCTGCCGGAAATCGGGCCCGGTATCCACAATAAGGGATTTACCGTCAACCTCCACTAGGATAGAGACCCGCAGGCGCTTGTCTCTGTAATCTAAGGAACGGCAAACCTCACATTCGCAGCCAATGACGGGTACGCCCTGTGAGGTGCCAGATCCTAAGAAAGTTACTTTCACGCAGAGGTTATGGTTTGATGTTTTATAGCCAGGTACAGCTCCTGACTTTCAGGGCGCAGGCTCTCCGGGCTTAGGTCCACCGCCCGGAGAATCTCTACAAGGCAATTGATTTTCCCCTCCAAGGGGAAGTATTTGTTTACTACCGCTACTTTGGTGTCTTTCAAAATACAGAACCCAGATTTGAAAGTACCTTTCTCATACCGCAGCATGTATTCAGACTCGGCAAAAATATCTTCTAACCGGTTTAAAAAAGGCCGGGTATACTTCAGCTGCATATGCTTGTAAAAAAAGTAAAGCTGTCTTAGTGCACGTATTCTTTTACGGTCTGCACCAGCATGTCAAAATCCAAAGGCTTAGGCAAGTAAGCGTTGATACCGGCTTCTTTGAATTGTTCTAATGTGTAGTTGTTCGCGTTCCCGGTTACGGCAATGATCGGAATTTTGGCGATCTGCGGATCCTGGCTCGCCCGGATTTCTTTCGTGCATTCCATCCCGTTTTTCACCGGAATGTTTAAATCCATGAGAATAGCGTCAATTTTCTGGTCCTGTACCTTCTTGAGAACTTCCCCGCCGTTTTTCGCCGACACTACCGTGTAGTTCTGCAATTCCAGTATTTTCTTCGTAAGATTCAGAATAACAGAGCTATCCTCTGCAATCAATATGGTTTTAGAATCGGCCATGGTTAGTTCGATAAGAGTTTATTTCGATAGTTTGCTCTAAAATTAGTAAAACTTGATTCTAAATCAGAAAAGGTAGTCCCAACAAATGTGAATTTCCCCTTTTTAATGTCATGTTCCAGCTCTTGTGCCAAACTGGAAACAGAATCCAGACCTAATGTGGAAGCAGTTCCCTTGATTTGATGCAGTGTACTTAAAATACCTTCATAATGTTGTGCAGCCACTTCTTTTTTGGCTTCCTCCAACAATTCTGAGGTTTCCTCTTCAAATTCCACGTACAGCTGCAAGGCAAAGTCATCGCCGCCAATGCTTCTGAGCTGCTCCACCACATTCATATCCAGTGACCACTCAGTACTGGCTTGCTGCTGTGGCGCTTCTGCAACCTTCGGAGCCGTTTGGGTGCTTTCCTGACTGCTGCTTCCATACCATTTCACTATGCGGTCATGCAGGTCAGAGATCTTCACCGGTTTAGATACATAATCATCCAGCCCCTCGTTGATGAACTTCTCCGCATCGTCTTTCATGGAGTAGGCGGTCATGGCAATAATGGGCGGGCAATCTGTCCCCTTCAGCTTTTTGAGTTCACGCGTGGCGGTGACCCCGTCCATTTCTGGCATCTGGATGTCCATGAAAATAAGGTCATACCGCTTTTGGGTGGCTTTTTCAATGGCCTCATACCCGTTAGACGCCACATCGGCATGGCAACCCATCCGTTCCAGTAGTTTTAAAGCTACTTTTTGGTTTATCTGGTTATCATCTACCAACAAGATAACCGGTTCGGGATCAAATTCACCAATTTCCTCCAGTTCTTTGGAAGATTGCAGCTGGTCATGGATTTGCTTCACGTTCTCCGCTTCCTGGCACAGGATGGTAAACCAGAAGGTACTTCCCTTGCCGGCCTCAGACTCCACGCCAATCTCGCCGCCCAATAACTCACTCAACTGCTTGGAGATAGCCAGGCCTAAGCCGGTACCGCCAAACGTCTTGGACGAGGAGTTGTCTAACTGCGTGAAATTGGTGAACAGCAACCGGATGTCTTCCTCGCAGATGCCTATGCCCGAGTCTTTCACCTGGAACATGAGCAGGTGCTCGTCGCCCTCGCCGCCCATCCTGCTAACCTCTACCCGCACGCTGCCCTCATTGGTGAATTTGATGGCATTGGAGGTCAGGTTGGAGAGTATCTGTAAAAGACGGGTTTCATCTGTGATGATGTACCGCGGCGTGTCTTCAGAGATATCATACGTGAACGTGAGGTCTTTCTGGGTGGCCCGGTTCGCGAACAGGTTATGGATTTTCTCCAGTGAGTAAGACAGGTCAATGCCCGTTTTGTTCAGCTGTAGTTTTCCGGCCTGTATTTTTGAAAGGTCCAGAATATCATTCAGGATATCCAGGAGCGCGTTAGAGGAGGTCCGAAGCGTTTCAATATAATCCATCTGCTCCTCATTGGTGGCCGAGTGATGCAGCACGTCAATCATGCCGATGATGCCGTTCATTGGGGTCCGCAGCTCGTGGCTCATGTTGGCCAGGAACTGGTTTTTCACCTGCAATGAGTTCTCCGCCAGTTCTTTCGCCCTGATGAGTTCCCGCTGGGTGTCTTTCAATTCGGTGATGTCCCGGGCAACACCTTCAATGGCTACCGGCTCCTGATTTTCATTCAGGATAAGGCGCGAGTTGATCAATACCTCAATCTGCTGGTTTTGCTGGGTAAGCAGCGAGGTCTCAAAGTTCCGGACGCTTTTCTGGTCAAAGAGCATCCGCAGCAGTTCATCGCGGTCGCTTGGGTGGGCGTAAAGGTCCTGGGCATTCAATTTCATCGCCTCAGCGGGGACAAAGCCCAATACCTCCTGCACCGAAGGACTAATCAACTGGAAGGAGCCTTCCATGTCTGTTTTGTAGTACAGGTCCTGGAAAGACTCAAAGATCTGCCTGAATTTCTCCTCGTTTACCGCAACTGCCAGCTGAGAGATCTTCTTCTCCGTGATATCCAGCGCAATGGCAGATACGTCTTCAAAACTGCCGTCTTCCAGGTAAATAGGGTTGAGCAGTACTTCCCGCCAGGCACTGGTACCGTTAGGGTGGTGCAACTCAAGCTCAAATTGCTCTGGGTGGCCGGTAAATGCCGATTCATATTTCTCCTTGATCAACCTGAAATTCTCCTGGGTGACATAGTCGCCCACCATCTGGTTCAGCTTCAGGCCCAGCGAAGGCAAGACGCTGGTCCAGGACTGGATCTCACTCTGAAAATTCTGATTAAAGGATGTTAACTGGAACTGACGGTTAATGGACCACATTAAATGGTTGCCGCTTTCAAAGATAGCCTTGAGGCGGGCGTTCTGAATGGTGATTTGCTCTTCGTTTCGTTTCCGTTCAATAGCCAGGGCTACCTGGTTGGAGATAAAGTGCAGGATTTCGATATCGGTCTGCACGTAGGCCTCTGGGTTCTTGTAGTCGCGCACGGCAATCACGCCAATGATGCGCTCGCCAATGGAGAGCGGGGAGGAGAGCATCACCTCAGGCACCACGCCGTTCACCTCTATCTGGCCTTTCTCCACCAGGTCCATGAAATCGGCTTTGGAGGCGTACAGCGGTTTGCCGGTTTTGATGATGTACTCGGTCATGCCCAGTGAGAACGGTCTGGGCGCCGCCGGCACATTGGAGATCTGGTCTACATAATACACAAAGTTGATAAGGTCCTTCTCTTCATCAAACAGCGCAATGTAGAAGTTATGCGTCTCAATGATCTTGCTCAGCTCGCGGTGGATGGCGCTGTACAGAGACGGTAAGTCTTTGGAGCTGATGGCCAGGTTAGCGATACTGTAGTATACTTTCTGCAGCCGCTCGGCCTTGATCCGGTCTGTGATATCGTGGAGGATTGCGCGGGTGGCAATGGGCTTACCATCCTGCCAACTGCAGTTGATACTGCCTATCAAGTGAATCGGCTTGCCGCTCTTGGTCAGGAATACGGTTTCTATTTTGTTGACATCGTCGCCTTTGTACAGGTTGCGAAGCTGGTAAATGAGCTTGGCTTTGTAGTATGGGTGGACAATGTCATTGAGGGTAAGGTTCTCAATGTCAAAGTCGTTGTAGCCCAGCTTCTCTTTCCAGGCCCGGTTCACGAAGATGAACTTGTTATCGGTGGAGATGTTCTGGATAAGGTCATGGGCGTTGTCAAACAAATCCTGGAGGCGGATTTTGTTGTCCTTGAGCGCTTCCATGGCAATGCGTTTGTCGGTCATGTCCTTGCCCACGGCGGTGATGCCTACCACATTGCCTTCCACGTCCATCTCAAACATGATGTTCCAGCGCAGGATCTTCACCGACTGTGATTTGGTGATCAGGTCCCACTCATAGTAACTGCGTAGTGTCTGGTTCTGCAGCGCCTTTCTGATTTCCTGGATGCGGGTGGCCCGTTCTTTTTCCGGCACGAAGATGTCATAGTAGTTTTGGCCTACCACCTCCTCGCGTTTGTAGCCGGTGTATTGCAGGAAATAGTCATTTACGTACACCACGCGCAGATCCAGGTCCATGCTCACGTAAGCAAGGTTCACCTGGCTCAGGAAAGACCGGAACTGATGCATGGACTCGCGCAGCACTTCCTGGCGCCTGATCAGCGCCTGGGCTTCTTTGCGGGAGGTGATGTCGCGGAGAATGCACTGTACAAAATTGACGCCTTCCAGAATAATGGCGCTGAAACTGATTTCCCCGTCAATGATGCTCCCGTCTGATTTCTCAATGCGCCATTCCAGGCTGCGGGGCTGGCCATCTTCCAAAGTGCTCTCAATCAACTGCAGGGACTTCTCCACCGAAGAGGAGTTGTCAGCCTGGAGCGCGGGCGAGAAATCGGCTATCCGTTTACCGATGATGTCTTGCTTGTCGCAGTCCAGCAAAACGGTGGCCTGGAAGTTACAGTCGGCAATTAAAGTATGGTTGAGCAGGAAAATAGAATCATTGCTGGACTCAAAAAGGGTTTTGTACTTGCCTTCTGAGTAATGCAACTCTTGCCGGAGCTCGAACCGGGAGAGGTAAGAACTCACCTCAAACCCCACGTGGTTTACAAACTCGGTGAGGCTGCTGGTCATGTTCATGGCGTCATCTACCAGCAGAATGATAGTGGCCAGGTATTGCTTGTCGGTGCTGATGGGCATGGCCAGCACCTCGCGCTTATTGAATAGGTGCTGAAAATTGCGGGAGATACTGAGCAGCGACCGGTTCTTGTTCTTGTTCTCCAACTGCGCCAGGAACTCGGGGTTCAAAGCAAGCACGCTTTTTTCTTTCAGTAAGTAAGACTGATCTCCCTTGTTGCAAACCAACTGCACCATGCGGGTGGAAGGTTGGTAGACAAAAACCCCGCCCCCACAAACGCTGGGTAAATTGATGAGCTCACCCAATACCACCGATAGAATGTCTTCGGCGGTTTTCAGGTTGTTAAGCTGCGGCAGAAGCCTGGCCATGAATTCCTGCTGCTCCTGGCGCTGGCGCCCGCCCTCAATAGGGAGGCGAGCGTCTTCCATGGGTTTGGCCGTGCCCAAAATCACCTCTTGCCCAAAATATTTACCGCATCTGAAAGAAAGCCAGAGGGGGTAGTGCGTGCCATCACTATTCTTGAACCACCAGTCAAAGCGCTGGGTTTTACCCTCGCAGGCCTGCAGAATCCGGGTTCTGAACGCGATTCTTTCAGAGGGATTTAAGTCAAACGCCTCAAAAACGCTTTTGCCTATGAGGTTTTGCTTTTCAATCTGGGTGATGGAAACCGTCTGTTTGTTGATGTCAATGAACATGCCCTTTTTGTCCAGGATGAACATGGGCTCATTGCTTTCCTCAAAAATGGTCCGGTAGCTAGATTCCGTCGCAAACATATCGCCGGCAGGCATCACCTCTGCGGAGGCCGCACGAACCGCGATGTACAGCAACTCAAAGCCCTCTTGTTGCACCAGGCTGGATTTGAAATAGAGCAGGTTGGTGTCCAGGATCTTGTCTTTGGGCTGGAAAAAGCCGCTGATGTTCTTGCGGGTCCGGAGCAGGCGCACATTACGGTCAAACTCAAACTGCTGCTTTTCATCCAGCAGCTCCTTCACGTTCATATCGGCGGGGATATCCTTGCCCCCGAAGAAAATGTCTTTGGCCTGTTGGTTTATGCTCAGGAGCGTGCCATCTGGCGTACACACAAACATGTATTTTCGGCTGCCACTCACATGCTCCGCAAAATCAATCAAACGCGCGGCGGCTGCTTCCTGTGCTGTCCTGTCTACCATGGTGTTACTAGTATTCATCTCCGAGTTTCTGCTTTGGCTGGTGTTGGCTTTTTTCCTGAAAGTGGCACTTGGCTGGAAAAAGCCTAATTTAGCAAATCTATCCTAAAAACTGGTATTTTACACTTAAGCGCCGCGCAACCTTGCATATTCCCAGCCATGGCTAAATCTATTGTTTTTACGGTCACCACTGACATTAGCCATGACCAACGCATGCTACGGATTGCCAACTCTTTAGCATCAGCCGGATACGCAGTAACCTTGGTAGGAAGATTGCTGCCTGGTTCGGCAGAAGTACCTGCGCTTCCTTTCCGAAGCCATCGCATTAAATGTCGGTTTCTAAAAGGGCCCTTGTTTTACCTGGAGTACAATCTTCGGCTGGTGACCTGGTTTTTCTCTAACAGGTTTGACATTTACGGAACCGTGGACGCCGATACCGCTTTGGCCGGACTGGTCACCATTACCTGGCGCCGGAAGCCGCTGGTCTATGATGCCCATGAGCTGTTCCCCGAGATGCCCGAGGTGGTGAACCGACCTTTGGTGAGGCGTTTTTGGGCTTTTTTAGACAAAATGGCTTTTAAACGGGCTGCGCTGGCCTATACCGTAAGTGCCTCGCTGGTGACCTACTTCCAGCAGAAGTACGGGCGCCCAGTACACCTGGTCCGGAACATGCCGGTACGGCAGTCTTACGCCGCCTTGCCGTCCTCGCCGCCATACTTTATCTACCAGGGAGCACTGAACGTGGGCCGCGGATTGGAGAATACCATCAAGGCCATGCAGGAGGTACCTGCCCAACTGGTCATCTGCGGCACCGGCCCGCTCATGCCCCAACTTAAAAAACTGACCCAGCACCTTGGCCTGCAGGATAAAATCATATTCAAAGGCAACGTGGCACCAAAAGCTTTGGCCCAAGTTACCGCAGCCGCCTGGGCCGGAATCATGCTGCTGGATAACCAGGGCCTGAGTTATTACTATTCATTGGCCAATAAATTCTTTGACTATGTGCAGGCGGGCATTCCGCAGGTCTGTGTGCCATTCCCGGAGTACGCGGAGCTGAACGCCCGGCACGAAGTGGCGCTGCTGGTAGAAAACCAAGTAGAGGAAGTCCGGACGGCGCTGTTAACTTTGCTGCATGATCAGGAGGTTTACCAGCGGTTACAGCGAAACTGCCTGCAAGCGCGGGAGGAGTGGAACTGGGAAACCGAGGAAAAGCAACTGCTCAGTCTTTATGCCGGATTGTGATGGAACAACATAGATTCTTAATAGTAGTGGTAGGCCCTACGGCCGTTGGAAAAACCGATTTCTGTGTGCAGCTGGCCCGCCACTTCCAAACCCAGATCCTGTCTATGGACTCCCGGCAGTTCTTCAAAGAATTGAGCATCGGCACGGCCAAACCCAGCCCTCAGGAGCAGGGTGGGGTAGTCCACCATTTCATTGATTCGCATTCTATTGAGGAGGAGTACAATGCCGGCGCCTTTGAAGAAGATGCGCTACAATTGCTGCAAAACCTGTTCAAAGAGCACCAGGTGGTCATCGCCACGGGCGGATCTGGGCTCTATGTGCGGGCGCTGTGCGAAGGCTTGGATGAAATGCCCGAGATTCTGCCTGGCATCAGGGAGGAGTTGACGAAAAGGTTAGAAGAGGAGGGACTTCCCAGGCTGGTGGAGCAACTGCGCGAATTAGACCCCATGTATGCGGCTCAGGTGGACGTTCAGAATCCGCAGCGGGTGGTGAGAGCCCTGGAGGTTTGCCTGAGCAGTGGCCAGCCGTATTCCTCTTTCCGGACCAAAAGCAAGGAACGCGGGCGCGATTTCCAGATCATCAAAATAGGCCTGAACCGCGATCGCCAAGAACTCTATGACCGCATTGACCTGCGCATGGACCTGATGCTGGAACAGGGACTTCTAGACGAGGTGAAAAGCATGGTTCCGTACCGTCAGCATCAGGCCCTGCAAACCGTGGGCTATACCGAGTTGTTCCATTACCTAGACGGCGATTATCCCCATGAAGAAGCGGTAAGACTACTCAAACGCAACAGCCGCCGTTATGCCAAGCGCCAATTAACATGGTTCACCCGCGACCCTGAAATCTATTGGTTCCATCCAAACCAGTTCAACGAGGTGTTGACCTACATTCAGGCTGAAATGGTCAAGGCACAGAAAGACTGATTTCGCGCTCCCCGGCCATAAATACATTAAAACTTAAAATCCACTCTGCTTCGGGGTTATTTTCCAGAAAATAGCCCCGAAGCAGAGTGGATTTGTTTCAATCCTAAAACCCGATTTTACTTTCTCTTTGGGTAGAAAGGGGGCAATGGGTTGAGCTTGGTGTTTTGTCTTTGGTGCCAGTAAGGATAAATAGGAGGGACCTCACTGGCCGCATCCAGTTTCTTTACCTGGTCCACCGTCAGGTTCCAGCCCACGGCTCCCAGATTTTGCTTGAGTTGTTCTTCATTCCGGGCGCCAATGATGATGCTGGAGACGGTAGGTCTTTGCAGAAGCCAGTTCAGTGCCACCTGGGCTACCGTTTTCTCTGTCTCTGCGGCTATTTCATCCAATGCGTCTATGATGTTGTAGAAAATCTCTTCGTTCACCACAGCCTCTGGTACGGGGCTGCCACCCTGCGCAATGCGGCTATCCTGGGGCAATGGTTGACCTCTGCGGTATTTCCCGCCCAATCGGCCGGCGGCCAGGGGAGACCAGACGATGCCGCCTACATTTTGGTCAAGGCCCAGAGGCATGAGTTCCCATTCGTATTCCCGGTTGGTGAGAGAGTAATACACCTGGTGCGCTACGTAGCGGTTCCAGCCGTACTTCTCAGAAACCCCCAGTGATTTCATCAGGTGCCAGCCCGAGAAGTTGGAGGCCGCGATGTAGCGGACCTTGCCGCTTTGCACCAGGTCATCCAGGGTACGCAGGGTTTCCTCTACGGGCGTGTTCCCGTCAAAGCCGTGCATGTGGTACAGGTCAATGTAATCGGTGTTGAGACGTTTGAGGCTGCCTTCTACTTGTTTAAGTAGGTGGAACCGCGAGGAGCCCTGGTTGTTGGGCCCTTCCCCGAAAGGGAACGTTCCCTTGGTGGAGATGATCACTTCTGAGCGCCCAAGGCCTTTCAGGGCCTGCCCCAAGATCTCCTCAGACATGCCCTGAGAGTAGATGTCGGCGGTGTCAAAGAAGTTCACGCCAGCGTCCATACAAAGATTGACCATGCGGGTAGCCTCCTCTACCTGGGTGCTGCCCCAGGCCTTGAAGAATTCACCGCCGCCGCCAAAAGTCGCTGTCCCGAAACTGAGCACCGGCACCTGTAACCCCGATGCCCCAAGTTGTCTAAATTCCATTGCTGTTCTTTTAGGATGTTGGATTAGAAAACGGCATTTAAATCCATTGGTTATTGTCAAAGGCAGATTTGGTTTTTTCTAGGTGACACGCACCCCTGAGTAAGGCCATTAGGCGTAGCCGGGCTTCTGAAAATTGTTATTTGCCCGATTTATTTATTTTCTCCACCCAGCTTTCCTCAAATTTCTCATCTTGGGGCATTGGTCCACTTTCATTTGAAGTATACCTGAACCAAAACCTTTTTTGCCTTTCTGTCGAGAATTCCTCAAACTCTCCGCCCTTAGCCTGGCTATACAGGATGTATTCTTTTGCCAACACTCCATCAGCGTTAGGGCCCTCTGTTTCGGTCGTCAAATAATCTAACCTTCCATCTTTGTTGAAGTCATAGAGCTCAAATTCAAACCCTGTCCGGAATCTGCCAAAATAACTTTGTTTCCGTGTCTTCAAGTCATAGATGATTTGGTAGCTTATGCTGCAACCAGTTCCTGTGCAAGGTTCAAAATCAAGGACGAAGCCAATCAGTGATTCTTTTTCGTAAACCTTTACCTGCATTAAGGAATTGGCGAAGTTTAAACTGTCCTTTCCAGATTTTTCGACAGAATTGAACGTCACTTTATCACTCGTTGAGAACGAATGTCCGTCAATAGAAATCTCCACCCCGCTGTTTAGCTCCTTCCAAATAATTTTGTGGTTTAAGAGCGTAAATGCCTTACTTCCATCATTTTTGTAAACCAAGGTTGGTTTGATGGCATAAGCCCTGAGATAGTCTTCAATCATTTTCTCATGGGTGACTTCTTCGGCCGCAACTTCAATTTTGGGCGAAGTTGTTGTGCAGCCGATTAGTGTGACCAAACCAGGCAGTAACAAAGATTTAAATTTCATTCATTGAATGGCTAATCATTGAATTTAAAAAGAGAATGCGTTCCCACCCCGATTTTTAGAAATCAGGCTGAAAACGCATTAGAAAGGTTTCAGCGGTTGAAAGGCGCTTTACACGCTCAGTACTTCCACTAACTTAAGGAAGCTCTCGCTGATTGGTTTTTTCTTGGTGATGGTGTCATGGAACGGGGTGTACACCAGCTCCCCGTTCATTACGCCCACCATTTCATTGGAGCGGCCGGCAATAAGGCCTTCCACGGCGGCCATACCCATCTGGCTGCTCAAAAGGCGGTCGGCGGCGGTTGGGGTACCTCCGCGCTGTACGTGCCCGATGATGGTCACCTTGGCATCCATCTGCGGCAATGCTTCTTTCACCTTCGCGGCAATCTCAGTGGCCCCGCCTTCCTCGTCGCCTTCGGCCACGATGATGATGAAGGAGGTCTTGGAGCGGCGCCAGCCTTGTTGCAGGGTCTCAATCACCTCAGACATGGACGTGATTGTCTCGGGGATCATCACCATCTCGGCACCACCACCGATGGCACAAGGCAGGGCGATGTAGCCTGAGTCACGGCCCATCACTTCCACAAAGAAAACGCGCTCATGGCTGTCGGCGGTGTCTCTGATCTTGTCAATGGCGTCAAGGGCGGTGTTCACGGCGGTGTCATACCCAATGGTGTAATCAGTGCCGTAAAGGTCATTGTCAATGGTGCCGGGGCAGCCGATGATTGGAATACCGTACTCCTGGTGGAAAATCTGGGCGCCGGTGAAGGTTCCGTTTCCGCCAATGGCCACGATGCCCTCAATCCCAAACTTTGAAATCTGCTCAAAGGCTCTTTTTCTGCCTTCGGGAGTTTGGAACTCCAGACAGCGGGCCGATTTAAGGATAGTCCCGCCTTTTTGAATGATATTGCTCACGGAGTGGGAGAACAACCGGTAAATCTCTCCCTGGATCATGCCATTGTAGCCTCTGCCTATTCCGTATACTTCTAATTTATGGTAAACTGCTGTCCGCACAACCGCACGGATACAAGCATTCATGCCCGGAGCATCTCCCCCGGACGTAAAAACAGCTATTTTCTTCATCTTAACATCTAAAACGAATCGCAAAGTAAGGCATTACCTTACAAAACTCAAGCTTTTTTGGTCACACATCTGCCAAATACCACCATTCTTGCCTCTGAGGCATCCCTCACAATTCAGGACTTTTTCTCAGTTGTACGATTCTTAAGGCCAATAAGAAAAATATAAATACTTTTAAGGAAATGGTGCAGCGATTTTTTTCAAAAGTCCGTAAATTATATCGTGAAAATGGACGGGTGCAATAATTTGCGCAAAGTCCGTGCAATCACCATAAAATATCTTCTTCCACCAATCATGTAACTCTATGTTTTCAATTTTTGAGAGTGAAGAAACAAAACGGCTCAAGAGCCATATTGTTAATTTAGGGGCGTTGGCTAAAATTGATGGGCACATAGATTCTGCCGAGATGGAGCATATCATTGCCATTGGCGAACGGAAGGGAATGCGGGCGCAGGATGTGCGGGCGCTGCTGGCCAACTGCGGAAACGTGAAACTAACCATGCCCAACAATGACATTGACCGCTTTGACCAGGTCTATGACCTGGTGGAGATGATGCTCGCCGATGGTATTGTAGATGACAGCGAGATGGAGTTCTGCATTGACATTGCCACCAAAATGGGCTTCAGAAAAGCGGTGGTGGGGGTGCTGGTAAAGAAAATCACCACGGGCGTAAAAGACGGCCTCTCGCGGGAAGAAATAAAAGACGAAGCTATCCATTTCCTGGAGCTTCAGTAAGCAGAGACCTCAGTCACCCGATTCTATTTTCCTGAATTTCCCTTTCTCCCATACATAGGTGGCGGTATAGTTCTCGGCCCCCACAGAAATGCCGTCCTGCGCAATAATGGTTTGCTGGCGGGTGGCATGGTCATATAACCGGTCGTTTTTCTTGGCCAGCCTTAGGTAATGGATGCTTCTCTTTTTACCATCCATGTCATACAGCTTATCACGTTCCAGCAGGAATTCCTGAAAATCACCTTCAGAACGCTTCACAAAGGCATATACAAACGCTGAGTCCCGCTCTACCAGCTGGATGGCATAATCCTGTTTATTATCCCCGTTGAAATCTGCCTGCACGTAGTAAGGCCCCTGCTCTTCCTGCGGGACCCGCTGAGAGTCAGTGGAGGTGAGGGTAGGGAACTGCCATAATCCGTGGGTGCGGTCCAGGTGCACCTCCAATTCGGCGGGAAGCTGCTGTCTTACGTCCAGGGGTACCGTACTGGTGGCGGTGCCGTCAAGAGAGGCATCGGTCACTGAATCCGCAACTTCTTCCAAAGGAGTATGAGCGGTGGCAACAGGTTCTTCGGCCAGCGTTTCGCGGGCTTTTTCCGGTGAACAGCTTAAAAGCAAGAGAGAGGCAAACAGGGCAGCGCGGTTCATACGTCGTTTACAAAAGTCAGCTTTTCTGTACGCTTGAATCTGGAAACCGGCTGTGGAAAGGAAGTGTTTTAAAGCCTATTTTCTAAAAACAGAGCCAAAACAACCTAAAGCGGCCAGAAAATAGGCACCATCACCAGAATAAGGATCACGAGCAAAATGGTGAGCCCCGAGCCAATCTTGAGAAAGTCTTTGAACGTGTACTTACCCGGGCCATACACCAGAATACAGGAAGGCTCAAACGGTGTTACCAGAGAAACCGATGCCGATAGCATGATGGCAATGGCAAAGGTACGCGGGTTCACTCCCAACTGGATGGCCGTCTGCAAGGCCACCGGCAACACCACCAAGGCAGCCGCCGCATTAGACATAGGCTGGGTAAGGAAAACCGTAAGCAAGACGAAACCGGCCAGGATCACAATGGTCCCGAAGGGTTCCAGGAAGTCCACAATGGCGTTGGCCAGGAATTTATCGGCGCCGGTGTTCTCCATGGCCATCCCAAAGGCAGTCATCCCCCCAATTAGAATAAGCAGGCGCCAGTCAATTACCTGGTAGGCTCTGTCGGTGGAGATGCATTTGAACAGCACACTGAGTACCGCCGCACCCAGGAAACAGATTGACAAGGGCAGAAGGTTAAGGCTACCCAAAAGAATGGCCACGATAAAGAATGAGAGCGTTAAGATGCCCTTGCGCCGTTTGAATAGAATAGGCTTGAACTCCCCCAAGACCGCCAGGTGCTGGGTTGTTTTCAGGTACTCCAGGCGTTCCGCCGATCCCTGCACCAGAAGCAGGTCACCCAACTGGAGCTGCACATCGCCAATCTTGGTCCTGATGGTTTCGCCCTGCCGGGAGACAGCCAGCACCACCAACCCGAACCGCCGCAAAAACTCCACCTGCTTGATGGTGTTCTTGAGCAGGTCAGACTGACCCGTGATCAGGATTTCCGCCAGTCGGATGTCACCGCCCTCCAGATCATCCTCCACAATCACATCGGCCAGAATCTGGATGCCTTTGGTTTCCTTCACCTTGATGAGGTCCTCCATCTCGCCCTCCACCAGCAGCACGTCATTGCTCCTGATACGGGTGCGGTAATCGGGCAGGAAGTTGTCCTTGCTCCGGATAATGTTGAGGATGCGGAACCCCATTTTTGAGAGATCGGAGGTAAACGCCACCTGGCCTATCAAGGGGGAATCTTCCTGCACCAGGATCTCCGTAAGGTAAGTTTTGATGTTGTAGCGGGTGGTGAGGCCCACCGTAGCGGTCTGGGGCAGCATGCGCTTCCCGATGGTCATCATGTAGGCGATCCCCACCAGGAAGATCACCATACCAATGCCGGAAAACTCAAAGAACCCAAACGGCTCATAACCCGCTTTGCTCATGTACCCGCTTACCGCCACGTTAGTAGAAGTGCCGATCAGAGTACAGGTTCCGCCCAAAATAGAGGCATAGGCCAAAGGCATGAGAAACTTGGAGCTACTGGCGCGCATTTTCTTGGCCACACCCACAATAGGTGTCACAAAGAGGGCCGTCACGGTGGTGTTGTTCATGAACGCCGACACCAATCCCGGGAAAAACATGATGGAGAAAAGCAGCGTGTTGGGCCTGTGCCCGGCGTGCCGCATGAGCCAGTTCACCAGAAAATCCAGAATACCCGTGTCTTCCAGGGCCGTCCCAATCACGAAGATGGAGGCCAGGATGATGATAAAGTCACTGCTGAAACCTGCAAAGGCCTCGGCTGGTGAGATGATCTGGGTGCCGGTTAAGATGATGAGGAGAATGAGCGTGACAATGTCCACAGAGAGTTTCTCTGAGGCAAACAGGGCGACGGCAGCCAAAAGTAAGAACAGAACTAAGGCTATCTCCATGAGGCAGGCACCAGGTTAAAAGGGTGGGTTGTTGTATCTACAGGTAGGTAAGTCAAGGCAGCAGAATAAGCTTAAACTAATTCGTGTCTTGTACTGCAACAGGGTTTAAAAGGTTCAGGAATAAACTTAGGGTGATTAATGCTTATTTTAAGAGAAAGGGCCTAAAAACGGACTTCCTCGGCAATAGCCGCCAGGATAATGTCACAGGCCTCGTCAATTTCCGGGAAGGTAATGTTAAGCGGAGGGGCAATGCGCATGGACTTGTCACAGAACAGGAACCAGTCGGTGAGGGCGCCTTTCAGTATGGCATTGTCAATGATGGGTTTCAGGATGTCAAAGGACTCAAACTCCACGGCCATCATAAGGCCCAGGTTCCTGATTTCTTTAATGGCCGGGTGCACCAGCCGATCTTTGAACCGGGCAGCTTTGGCGTTCACCTGCAGCAGCAGTCCTTCTTCCTGAATCACCTGCAGCGTGGCCAGAGAGGCCGCGCAGGAAACAGGGTGCCCTCCAAACGTGGTGATGTGCCCTAACATAGGATCGTTCTTAAGCGAATGCATGATTTCCTGGCAGGAGATGAACGCCCCAATGGGCATGCCACCGCCCATGCCCTTGGCACATGTAAGGATATCCGGCACCACACCGAACTGCTCAAACGCCCATAAGGTACCCGTGCGCCCGAAACCACTCTGGATCTCATCAAGAATCAGGAGCGCCCCAACTTCTCGGCATCGGGCCTGCAACGCTAGCATATAGTCTATTGACGGAACCCGAACGCCCGCCTCACCCTGCACTGTTTCCAGGATCACCGCAGCCGTACGAGAAGTGATCTGCGCCAAATCCTCCACCTGGTTATGGCGGATGTGCCGCACGTCCGGCAGGAGCGGCCGGAAAGCCCGTTTAAAGCTCTCAGAACCGTTTAGGGATAAAGAACCCTGAGTAGACCCGTGGTAAGCCTTCTCAAACGCGACTAGCTCGGTGCGGCCGGTAAAGCGCTTGGCCAGTTTGCAGGCTCCCTCCACTGCCTCGCTGCCGGAGGAAACAAAATAGACGTTATCAAGCCCAGCCGGCAAGGTTTGCGCCAGCGCGTGCGCCAATTGGGCCGGCGGTGCCTGCACAATCTCGCCGTACACCATCAAGTGCAGATATTTATCCAGTTGACCCTGGATGGCTTGCAGCACTCTTGGGTGCCGATGGCCCACGTTGCTCACCCCAATCCCCGAGATCAGATCCAGGTACTGTTCGCCGTTTGGTCCATACATGTAAACCCCCTCGGCCCGCTCCACTTCTAAAAGCAAAGGAAAATCGGTGGTCTGGGCCTGGTGTTGCAGGAAGAGTTGGCGGGGTGAAAGCATAATGTTTTAGGTTAATCCGGGGCAAAGATACGAAGAAGAGCGTAAGGGCTTTCGATTGGTATAGTCTGTACCTACCAGGAGAGTAGTAGCGGATTTGTTTCTGGCCAGTTTTTCAGAAATCAGGGTAGAAACGAACCATCCTAACCCTTCCGAAGAGGGGAATCGCGCAATCCATGAGTAAGTGGATGGGGACGCAGTTTTGGTCCTTGGTGATAACACCAACAACGGCGGGCACGACAGACGAAGTTGAGAGGAGTAAGACGATAAGGAATGTAGGGGCACCTCTTGTGGGTGCCCTTTCAGGTAGCGTCTGTCCTTTGCGAAGGAAACCCGCTGGAGACAAGGCATGCCTTGTCTCTACATGATTAGGTAATCCGAGCAGACACCATAACCATCTCTTTACCTGCGGCAGGCCGGGGCGAAGGCCTACAGTGAGGCCGAGCACCGGTCTGCAGCACGGATGAACTGCTCAAGCAGTAATGGCCTGCGTTGGCAATGGAACAGATAGCATTGGCCAGGTGGTACCTTTACTGAAGCCTCACTGTCCGAGCGTCAGCGAGTTTGAGGCTTCTTGATTCTTTTGGTTACTTTTCTCATCAAGGAGAAAAGTGACAAACCTCCAAGCGGAGGAACTAGCCCTAAAAGCAGAGTAGGAATGAAGTGGGAGGTAATTGCCCAGAAAATGCCCCTGAGGCTAACGCCTTACTGCAGTTGCAAACTGCAGGCCATGGTAGGTCCAAGTCACAGACTTGAACCAGAGATAAGGAGAAAAGGTAAAGTCCCAGACTTGAACCAGTGAATGAGGAAGAACTCCTTCAAAACAAGCTGAAAACAAAAAGGGAGACTTTCGTCTCCCTCTCTACACTAAAACCAAATCTTTATTTCTTAGCCGTCTGCAAACGCTCCAGCAACAGCTTGGTGAACTCGCGCTCAGCGCGGTAAAACAAGGCCAGTTGGCGGGGGCTGATGATGCGGAGGTACTTGTCCATGTATTCTTTTTCAAGGTCTAATTCCCGCTGACGGATGTTTAAACGGGCCTCTAAGCCGGCTTGGATCTGCTCATCAGTGAGGGCGTTCAGGTTCTGCTCTTTGTAGGGGCGGCTTTTCTGGCGCAGTTCGTTCCTTTTACGGTCATGTTCCTGGTAAACGGGCCAGAAACGCTGGGCCTGGTCTCCGGAGAGGTTTATCTTATCGGTGATGAAGGCAATCTTGGCCGTCTCTATTTTCTCTATGCGAGCTTTGCGTTCCTCGGGCGTTTCTTTGTTCTGGCCCTGGGCAAGGTTAACGGTGCCAGTGAACAGGAAAAACAGAAACAGCAACTTGGTCAATTTCATTCTTATGGGGTTAACGGTAATCATACTCTTCTTCCAACAACTCCTGGGTATGGGTTTCATTCAGATCGGTGCGGCGGACATCCAGGAACTCCAGTGATTGGTTCGGCTTTACGGCCGGTACCTCGGCCAGGTCAGCGGTTTCCAGTTCTTCATGGTTCACCAGGTACTGTAAGATATCTTGCTGCGATATCTGGGCCATCACCGCGTCTGTAGACGGGTTGGCGTCAAAGTACTGGGTGGCCAGAAAAGACACGGCAAACACCAGGCCCAAAGAGGCGCCGGCTACCGCCGTCCTGAACTGCCAGAACCAAGCCACCGGGGACGCTGAACGAGCTGGCGCGGCATAGGCCGTTCGCTGCATAATGCGCGTGGGCAGGGTATCAAAATAATGCTCGGGAACTTTAAAGCCCGGGTCTTTTGGTAAATCTGCCATATCTAGCTCCTTTTTCCTATCCATCTGTTTCTTAGATGTGTTTTGCTTGAAGAGGTTTAATCTTTTTTCAAATATTCCTCAATTTTTTTTACTGCTATGTGGTAAGAAGCCTTGAGGGCGCCTACAGAAGTGCCCAGAATCTCAGAGATCTCCTCGTATTTGAGATCATCAAAGTATTTCATGTTGAAGACCAGCCGTTGCTTGTCAGGCAGACGCAGAAGTGCCTTCTGGAGTTTCAGCTGCACCTCATCGCCGGAGAGCGTGTCTGTGGATTCAAGCTTCTGCGTGAGCTCAGCGGCCACGTCATGGATGGGCAGGAAAAAACGTTTCTTTTTAGCGCTCAGGAAGTTGAGGCACTCATTGGTGGCAATGCGGTAGATCCAGGTGTAGAGCTGAGAATCTTTCCGGAAATTCTCCAGGTTAGTCCAGACTTTCACAAATACCTCCTGGGTCAGGTCATCGGCATCGTCATGGTCAATGACCATTTTCCGCACGTGCCAATACACCTTCTGCTGGTACTTGCGCACAAGCTGGTTGAAGGCCAGGTTCCGGGAATCTGGGTGCTGGAATTTCTCTAAAATCTCTTTGTCTTCCAAGGGAAGGGCGTGGTTCAGGGTAAGTGACTATTGTGTTTGGCTCAGAGTAGAGGTATAACCAAATTCCTGCTGGGTTAAGGTGGAAAAACCGCTTCTGTTTAGGAGCCGATTTCCGGAAAACAGACCCTGAACAGAAGCGGAATTAGTAAGTTAATAATTGGCTAGCCACACCCTGAGATTACTTTTTGCGGGAGATGGCGCGCTGCACGGCAGAAACAATGCTTTGCTCGTTGAGGCCGTATTTCTCCATCAACTGCTCAGGCGTGCCGCTTTCCCCGAAGGTGTCCATCACAGCCACAAATTCCTGAGGCGACGGTAACTGTTGGGCCAGCACGCGGGCCACAGATTCGCCCAGGCCACCGTTGTAGTTGTGCTCCTCGGCGGTTACCACGCAACCAGTCTTGCGCACCGATGCCAGGATAGCTTCGGTATCCAATGGCTTAATGGTGTGAATGTTGATGATTTCCGCATCAATGCCTTGCTCGGCCAGTAGCTTGCCCGCCAGAATGGCTTTCCAAACCAGGTGGCCGGTGGCCAGAATGGTCACGTCCTTGCCTTCGTTCAGCATCAAAGCTTTCCCGATCTCAAATTTCTGATCAGCAGGGGTGAAGTTAGGCACTACCGGTCTACCGAAACGGAGGTACACCGGACCTTCATAATCAGCGATGGCGATGGTAGCGGCCTTAGTCTGGTTATAGTCACATGGGTTAATCACCGTCATGTGGGGCAGCATTTTCATCATGCCCAAATCCTCCAGAATCTGGTGGGTAGCGCCGTCCTCGCCCAAAGTAAGACCCGCGTGCGAGGCGCAGATCTTTACATTCTTGCCCGAGTAAGCCACGCTCTGGCGAATCTGGTCATACACCCGGCCCGTGGAGAAGTTGGCGAAGGTACCGGTGAAAGGGATCTTTCCGCCAATGGTCATCCCGGCGGCCAGGCCAATCATGTTAGCCTCGGCAATACCCACCTGGAAAAAACGCTCCGGAAACTCCTTGATGAAGTCGCCCATCTTAAGGGAGCCAACCAGGTCGGCACACAGGGCCACCACGTTAGGATTGGTGCGGCCTAATTCCAACAGGCCGGCCCCGAAACCGGAGCGGGTATCTTTAGATTCTGAATAAGGGAAGTCCTTCATCTTAGTTGAAAAGTTTTATCGTCGTCGTTAAATTCGATTTAATGGTGAAATTCTTCACATCGGTGAATTGGCTGCCTTTCGCAGATTTCAGCCTATAAACAACACGGTATTTCCCGGGCTGCAAAGGTACGCTTATTTTACTGCTGCCTTCGGGCAGGTTCCAGAGCCAGTCCTGGGTACCGTCATTGTTCACCAGGTACAAACTGCCGTAGCCCTTCAGGTCCTGGGTGATGTTGAGCGCGCCCGGCGGGGCAAAAGTAATCTCCGAGGCCTGGCCCTGTTTAATGGTCACCGTTTTCCTGATGCGCGGCAGCGTAAGCAGTTCCACCTCATAAGTGCCGGTAAGGTATTTCTGCTGGCTGGGGAAACGCTGGGTCTCCAGAATGTACGGACTGCCTTTCTCCCGGATGAGTGCCGTCACGGACCCGTAGGAGGTAGGCGCATCCTGCCGCAGATACAGGTAGCCCTGAGGTGCTTTCACCTTGAAGACGTTGTGCTGCCCCGGCTTAATGTTCAGGTTCTGCAAGCCCACGGCCGGTAGCGTGTTCACTACTAGGTCATAGGAAAGCAGCGCATCAATCTCCAGCACATCAGGTTTGCCCGCCAGATCAAGGTAATGCACGAAGTTGTACTCCGGCTGCCCGGTCACGTTATTCAAGAAAGTGAGGTTCACGTTGGTTTCCACCGGGCGTCCGGCATCATCCGTGAGCTCTACTGATACCGTGGTCTTCTTCAAAGTGATGCTAATGACGTTATCCAGCACTTTCTGGAAGGTTTTGATGTCTGAGGCGTTGTAGTACTGGCCCATGCAACCAAACTGCTGCGCGTACCCGGGGTCATCGCCCAGGCCAATAATGAACGGTTTCAGGAAAACACGCTTTTTCTGCAGTGCCAGTGAGGTAGCACATGGGTCACCGCCGCAGCTTTCCAGGCCATCGGTGATGATGACGATCACGTTCCGGGAGTTTGCATCAGCCGGGAAATCATTCGCCGATTGCTCCAGGGAGTAGGTGATGGGCGTGTTGCCTTTGGGTGTGATCTGCTGCAGCCGCTTTTTGATGGCGGCGGCATTGTGGGCGGCAAACGGAACCTCCAGCTTGGTGTCTTTGCAGTTTTTGAGGTTTACCGGCGTCTGGTGGCCGTACACCCGCAGCGCGATCTCCAGGTTGGCATAAGAGTCCAGCGAGTCTGCCATGCGGGCCAGCATGCGCTGGGCCACTTTCCAGCGATCACTGGTTTCCCATTTAGCCTGCATAGACCCCGAGGCATCCAGCAGGAACAGCAGACGCGTCTTCTTAGGCGCCGGTGCCTTGTTTTGCGCAGCCGCAGGCAGAACCGTCATGCTTCCTAAGAGAAAGCAGATGAGCCACAGATAAACGGAGCGCAGGAACGTCATACCTAGGAAGGGTAGAAGGGCAGACGCCTAAACGCCTGCCCGCCGGTGAATGAATTAATAATCGTTGAGGGTTTCTTTCAGCTGCAGCAAGGCCTGTTCCAATTGGGCATCGTTAGGCGCTACGCCGTGCCACTTGTGTGAGCCCATCATGAAGTCCACGCCATAACCCATCTGGGTGTTCATGAGAATGCAGATAGGCTGGCCCTGACCGGTCAAGGCTTTGGCTTCATCTAGTACCGGCAGCAGGCTGGCGAAGTTGTTACCGTTGTCGCAGTGCAGCACTTTCCAGCCGAAGGCTTCAAACTTGGCGTGCAGGTTACCCAGGCTCATTACGGCATCTACCGGACCATCAATCTGCTGGCCGTTGTAGTCCACGGTCCAGATAAAGTTGTCTACTTTGTGGTGGGCGGCGTACATGGCGGCTTCCCAAACCTGGCCTTCCTCCAACTCACCGTCGCCGGTAAGCACGTACACCAGTTTGTCGTCGCCGTTCAGTTTCTTTACCTGCGCGGCGCCGATGGCGACTGATGGACCTTGACCCAATGAACCAGAAGCGATCCGGATGCCAGGCAGCCCTTCCTCCGTGGCCGGGTGGCCCTGCAAACGGGAGTTCAGTTTCCGGAAAGTAGCCAGTTCTTTAGGATCAAAATAGCCGGCGCGGGCCAGGGTGCTGTACCAAACCGGGGAGATGTGCCCATTAGACAAGAAGAACAGGTCTTCCCCGATGCCGTTCATGTCAAACTCTGGCTTGTGCGTCATCTGCCGGAAGTACAATGATACCAGGAATTCGGTGCAGCCCAGTGAGCCACCCGGGTGGCCGGAGTTCACGGCATGCACCATGCGCACGATGTCGCGGCGTACCTGGTAGGCCACGTTCAGCAGTTGTTCCGCGTCGTAGTTGAATGGGTTCATATGAGAATAGGAGGAGGTTTTAAAGGTTGAAAATAGGAAAGCGCGCCTTCCGTTAAATCTGTTTTGGGCCAGAATTTAGGAAAATAGGCTTTAAACAGAAAAGAGCCGCCCACCCCAAATACGGAAGTGGCGGCTCTTCAATCGTTATTTCAGCAATTGCGCGGTGTGGTTCTTGGTATCTACTTTGGTGATGATATCTTCTATCTTGCCTTCCTCGTCAATCACGAAGGTGTACCGCATGGTTCCCATGTATTTGCGGCCGTACATGCTTTTCTCCTGCCATACACCGTATTTTTCCACGATCTCGTGCTCGGTATCGGCTAGCAGTGGGAAAGGCAAATCAAACTTCTGGATGAACTTTTGGTGCGATTTCTCATCGTCAACGCTCACGCCCAGTACCACGTAGCCTTTGGCCAGCAGTGCGTCATAGTTGTCGCGGAGGTTGCAGGCCTGGGCGGTGCAGCCCGGTGTATCGTCTTTGGGGTAGAAGTAAAGTACCACCTTTTTGCCTCTGAAATCGCTCATTTTCACCGGCGCACCATTCTGGTCTTTCACCTCAAAGTCTGGGGCCGCATCACCTATCTGTAGCATTTTGTGTAGTTATGGGTTGTTAGTAATTAGTTGTTAGTGTTCAGCGATTAGTTGATAGTCTGGAAACATACGGCTGTTTGTAGGCTGTTTTTAGGCTGTTTTCAGGAAAAGAGCACTAAAACAAACCCGGTAGTTGTGAAGAAACTTACAACCAACAACCAACAACTAAACACTAAATCTTGGTAGTGTAAACGGCTTCGTTGCCCATGGCGTCTTTTACGCGCAGTACTACGTCACCAGCCAAAGGTACAGTTTTATCCAGTTTCTCTGAGGTGAGGGTGGAGTTTTTGTGTTCCCATTTGAGCAGGAGCCACTGGCCGTTTACCTCACAGTTCCAGCTGGCGATACCCGAGAGATTATCCCAGATTCTGAAGCTGATCTGGTTGGGTGATTTACTTACCAATTTGACTGTAGGCGCCACGGTATCACTTAGTACTTTGAACTTGCCCAGATCTTTCGCGCTGAAGGTAATGGCATCTCCGTTCCAGGTACCACCCAGAAATCCGGCTCCTTTGCCCCAACCCAGCGCATACACGGCCGCTTTAGATTTATCCAGCGGCAACTTAGCGGGCCTGATGGTGACTTTGGCCGGCTGGAACAAAGTGGTCAACGGGTTGTTGATGCTGAAGACATCCTGCGCATCGCGGGAGGTCTGCAGAATGAGCGTATCATACAACGAGTTCTTCCCAAAGGTGATGTCCATGAAACGGTTGGAGTACAGGTACTCGGTGCCCGGAGGAATGAGGTGGCTGAAAGGGAAACGCACGCGGGTGCCGCTTACCTCGGCCGAATCTGGCAGGCCGCCTATCATGTTGTAGAGGTACACCGATCCCGCTTTGGTGGTGTAAGACGGAATCACCGCGTACTTATAATTCCCGATGTACAGGTCCAGGTTACGGGCTTCTTTGGCGGTATCTGCCACGGTTATTTTCAGGAAACTCTCTACAATTTCGTGCCCGATTTTAGGTTTGGAGACCACAGGAGTGCCTATGGATTTATAAGCACTGCTTTCGCCTTTGAGGTAGAAACGCAGCTGCGTGGTGTTCTTGTAAGAATCGTACAGATCGGCGGTTACCTCGTAGACTTTTCCTTCCTCTATTCTGAACCGGCCGCGGTTGTGGTCAATCTCATAAATGGGTAGGGAGTTGCCATCGGCTACGTACAGCCGCTGAAAAGCGCGGTTGTTGATCTTGAGCACCGGAAAGTTGATGTGCGCCGATACCTGCCGCTGCTTCTCAAACGGAACGCCATCAATGTTATGGCGGTAGATGGTCTCTCCGTTGATCTTCAGTTCCATGGCCTGCACGCCGTTGGTATTGGCCGCACCGTTGTACTGGTCTATCGCCTGGATCTCCAGCCCCAGCAAACCCGACGCGGTGAGCGTATCTGCGATGGTGTAGATGTTACCCTGTTTTACCGGCGTGAACTCCTGCCGCTTGAATTCACCCTTCACGCGGGCATCAATGCTCTGCGGCGTAAGGGCGAAATTGTACACAGTAGGCGGAATCTGGTCTACAATCTCGGGGAATCCGTAGCGCAACGGGTTGAGCAGGTTGTTTTTGGTGTCACGTACCTCAAAGTGCAGGTGCGGACCGCCAGAGCCTCCCGTGTTGCCGGAGAAAGCGATGACGTCACCCTTCCTCACCGGGAACTGGGCCTCGTTGAAGGACGCCTCCACGTCAAAGGACTTTTTCTGGTACTGCAAGCCCAGCATGTAATCAGCCAGGGCCGGTACCAGGTGGTTCAGGTGGCCGTACGTGGTTACCAATCCGTTAGGGTGCGTCACAAACACCAGGTTTCCGTAACCGTAGCTGGAGATCTTCACATAGGAGATATAGCCATCGCCGGCGGAGTAGACTGGTAAACCAATTTTACCTTCGGTCTTGATGTCAATGCCACCGTGGAAGTGGTTGGGCCTGATCTCACCCATGCTGCCCGAAAGGAAATTCTGGGTGCCTGGTTTGATGGGGAACGCAAACGGGTTGGCCGAAAAAGAGGCCTGGGGAGTAGGCTGGGCCTGCGCCAGGGCAGTTCCGCTACTTCCCAGTAATAAGGCAATGAAAAAGGAACGTACGCTACTTAACTTCAAAATTCAAAAGGTTTTTGTCTTCTATAAACGCCTCAATTCTGTCTCCTATTTTAACGGGGCCCACGCCCGCCGGCGTACCGGTGAAAATAAGATCTCCTTTCTTGAGGGTGATGAACCGGGACATATACGCCAGAATAGCGCCAAAGTCATGGATCATCATGCCTGAATTTCCCTGCTGTTTCAACTCGCCGTTTTGTTTGAGGCTGAAGTTGATGTTGTCAAACGCCGGAAACTCTTCTACGGACAGAAAGTCTGAGACAGGAGCGGAGCCGTTGAAGCCTTTAGCCAAAGTCCAGGGCAGGCCTTTGGTTTTTGCCTTGGTCTGCAGGTCACGGGCGGTGAAGTCAATGCCAATCCCGATGCCGTCAAAATACTTGCTGGCGAACTTAGGCTGGATGTTCTTGCCTTCCTTGCTGATGCGCAGCACCAGCTCCACTTCATAATGAATATCAGTGCTGTAGTCTGGGAAGTAGAACGGTTCATTGTTGCGCAGAACGGCGGTATCTGGTTTAAAGAAAATCACGGGCTCGTCCGGAACCTCGTTTTTCAGCTCAGCAATATGTTCAGCGTAGTTACGGCCTATGGCAAGTATTTTCATGACTTATCTTTTGTTTTCAAAGATAGGACTTTCTCGTGGTCGCCTCAAGTCTGGCAAAAAGACTTGACCAAAAATAAAATTGGCATGGAATTGTATGTGGGAATAAACATAGATTTGCCCCGGATTTCTGAGCGGCCAACACTTTGTTAATTTTTCTCCGTATAGGTCATCGTTCCTATGCAGAGGGCAGCGCCGGAGCAGGATCTATTTTGTATTACCTTAACCTATCTATGAAAATGAGCATGTTTAGAAATGCACTCCTCACGTTGGCGGTTCTGCTGATGGTAGGGTGTACCACAGTTCCAATCACGGGCCGCCGGCAACTATCGCTGGTGGGTGACCAGGAGGTGATCCAGATGTCTTTCCAGGCCTACAGTGACCTGATGAAACAAAGTAAACTTTCTACAAACGCTACCCAGACCGCCATGGTGAAGCGGGTAGGCCAGCGGATCCAAGGTGCCGTGGAAAGCTTCATGCGCCAGCAGGGAGCCTCGGCACAGCTGGAAGGCTACCAATGGGAGTTCAACCTGATCCAGGACGACAAGCAACAGAACGCCTTTGCCATGGCCGGCGGAAAAACCGCGGTATACACCGGCTTGCTGCCCATCACGCAGAACGAGACCGGCTTAGCCGTGGTAATGGGTCACGAGATTGCCCACGCCATTGCCAAGCACTCCAATGAGCGCATCAGCCAGCAACTGGCTGCCGAGTTTGGCGGAGCTACCCTTGGTTCTTTGGGCGGAGGTGCTTCTTCCCAGGTGTTGAATACTGCCTACGGTATCGGGGCCGGGGTTGGTCTTATGAAATTCGGACGAACCCAGGAATCTGAAGCTGACCGGTTAGGGTTGATCTTCATGGCCATGGCCGGTTACAACCCAGAAAGTGCCATTTCTTTCTGGGAGCGGATGGCCGCCTCCAGCAACGGACAGTCGCCACCTGAGTTCCTGAGCACCCACCCTTCCAACGAGACCCGTATCGCGGATATCAAGAAGAACATGCCAGAAGCGAAGAAATATTACAAAGCCCGCTAAGCCATGAAAGCCAGAACCAAATGGTTTGTATTCAGCGCTGTTTTAATAGCGCTCTTGCTGAAGTCTGACAAAGCAAGGTAGTACCACCTAGTGCGTATCACATAGCACGATGAATGACCATTTGAACAGAACGGCCTTCCTTGATCAAGGGAGGCCGTTCTGTTTTAGGCCCGTTTTGGTGAAAAGAGCTGGAAACGACTGGCATTTCAGTTGAGGCCAGGCACTGCCTTGTTCTCATGTTATCTTTTCAATGTAAGGGCAATCCCTTGTTGTTGCCCTTAGGCGTGACACCTTAGGTAGGTTACTGAACACAAAACCTGTTAAGGTTAGGATGGATTGTCCCGTAGCGACGTTACATTGTAACGTCGCTACGGGACAATCCGGAAATGTAGCCTCATTATACTGTAACGAGGTACTTGTGCGAGGAGAATAAGTCCCGCCATTGCCACCATTATAACGGAACGGCCTCCTTTATCTGAAGGAGGCCGTTCCGTTATAATGGTGTTTTCAGAAAAAGAAGTTAATTCCTTTTGGAAAAATTGGTGAAAAGTAGCAGTTCCAGCTTATACTTTTCCTTTGTCATAGGATAAAATACGAATTGAATAATGATATTTTCTTGACCTTTGGAAGTCAATCATTCATAAATATCATTCAACCACCTTCCAATACTTATTTGTAAGTATTGGAAGGTGGTTGAAACCAACATAATTTTGCAGTGCAATGTATCCCCCCGCGTTGTCTTTAGCTTAATTCCACTTCAACGCTTTATAATTCATCATGAGATATTGATTTTCCTAACATCACAGGCGGGAAAGTTAATGTCAAAAAGGTTTATGTTGATTTTCTAATATATAATAAAAATTTAATAACTGGGATCATCGAACCCACTTCTGTTAACCTCTTTTGGTGGAATCCATGGTTCAACATCTTCTTTCTGCCTTTGACTAGAAATCCTTCTCAACAGGTTTAGTGATTTTAAAAGGATTAGATGATGCTATTTGGATGCTTTATATAATGGTTTACTTATAATCATACTTCAACCTTAATAAATTAAAATTAAATATCTGCCTATGCATTTTTTTACAACCATTAAAGCAATTTGTTCCCGAGCAAGTATGCTGCTCATATTGCTGTTTTCTGTCTGTTTTACAGTAAGTGGCCAGGAAAAGACCGCTTACTCCATAACCGATATCATTGGTGACTTTCAAGCTTATAATCAGCCTGGACCATTTTATTTAGTAGCAGGAGACTTTACTTCCTGGCACGATGCCAGTGTGAATAGGGTAGCTGTTCTAAATAGCTCATTAGATTTGGTTTCCAACTTTAAATCTGGAACTGGGTTGAATGGTCCGGCTTACGCAACCCTTGACCTGGGAAACAACTTTTTGGTAGCCGGAAATTTCACCACCTACAATGATACCCTAGTAAATAGAATCGTCCTGCTGAAATCCAATGGAAGCATAAGTAAATCATTCAAGGCCGGGACCGGGCCTAATGGACCAGTTCGTGCCGTTACGAAGAATGGGGATAAATATATAATTGCTGGTGATTTCACATCCTATAATGGGAAGTCGGTTAATCATATTGCCAGGTTAAACACTGACGGAACCCTGGACGAGTCCTTCAATTTGGATGGGGAAGGAGCTAATGGCAGTATTCAAACGGTGTTGGAGTATAATGGTAAATTCTATGTGGGTGGGGATTTTACCTCCTACAATGGAACTGCCATTAACCGTATTGCCAGATTAAATACAAATGGAACGCTGGATAATGGTTTTGACCCAGGTAGTGGCGCCAATGGAACCGTTTATGCTATTGAGATGAATGGTAATCTGCTTATTGGCGGGGCATTTACAACTTTTAACGGCTTGGATAGAAAACATTTCGCCAGTGTTAAAACCGATGGAACTGTTATCTCAAGTTATAATCCTGATCCATCTTCAATGAAAACTGTAAGAGCTATCACCGTAAGGTACGGCCAGGTTTTAATTGGTGGCGACTTCGGGTATGCTAGCATAGGTGAAAACGGGATTGTTGGATTTCGTAATGGTTCCTTTAGCGGCATTGAAAGTACTGATGTCATCTATGATTTGGATGGATATGGCACTTACGGCGTAATGGCCGCAGGAAGCTTTGGGGCAAAAAGTGTTGAGCCTCCTTTTACAATTAATTTCAATAGTGTATCTCCAGCAGTTGCCAGACCCGGCGACAAAGTCACCGTGCGGTTCACTTATAATGGTTTCTATAACTCCCAAACCTTTTTTGAGGTGATTTTCAGAAATGGAAACAATAGCAGTATTATGGCTACCACTGTTCCCGGAGCTCCCCTTAAAGAAGAAATAGAAGTTAACCTACCTGCAGAAATGGCCAACGGAGTTTACACCATTACTGTGGAGGCTAGAAATCCTGATGTTTCTGATAGATCAGTCAACCCCGCAGGGGATATAACCGTTGCGCCTACAGAGTGGACCGGGGCAAAATCAGCCGATTTCGGTAATGCTGAAAACTGGACACTGGGGCTTCCCAATGTGAATACTGATGTTATCATCAAAACTGCCGCCCGGTTTCCTAAGTTAAGTACAGGTACTTTTAACGCCAGGAATTTCCTCATTAATCAGGGAGCTTCTTTTACCCTTGCCACTGGCGGGACTTTGAATGTAAGGAAGAATTTTACCAACAATGGAGTTTTCATTCATGAAAATGGAATCTTAACCGTGGGTTCTATTGGCGGAAGTTCTTTAACCCAATTAAACAATTTTACGGTTAGTACCACCGGCACAGAACTGGCTGGAGACGTGGCCATAGCTGGGGTATTGACCTTAAAAGGTGACTTAAAGACTAATAACAATAGGCTTATGTTGTTGTCTGACGAAACAGGAACGGCCTATGTAAAGAATGAAGGTGGAGAAGTGATTGGAGAAGCTTCTATGGAACGCTACATTGATAACCAATTCAATGTTGGTCCGGGCTATCGTCATTTTGCTTCTCCCGTGAACAACACTACGGTTGGTGATTTAGCAGCCGGGAATTATGCTCCAACGGTCAATCCTGCTTACAACAGTGCATCCAATCCTTATACAGTAAAGCCATTCCCTACCATATTTGGCTACGACCAAAGCAGATTGGCTTCTACAAATGCCACCACCAGCGCTTTTGATTTCGGATGGTATTCTCCTTCCTCTCTCTCTTCTTCCTTAGAGCCTGGAAAAGGGTATTCCGTGAATATTCCTGCTTCGGCAAAAGTGACCCTAAGCGGACAACTGAATTCTGGGAATATCAAGATCTCTGGGTTAGGAAATCAAGGAATAGGCGCAGCTTCCGGGTGGCATTTATTAGGGAATCCATACCCTTCTCCTATAGACTGGGAAAAACTTAACCTCTCAGGTGGTATAGATAACGCCATTTATGTTTACCGGTCCTCTGGTCAATATATTGGAACATATGCTGCATTTGTTAATGGAGTAGGTGATGCAGATGCCCGGTACGTTGCCCCAATGCAAGGATTCTTTGTTCATGCCTCCTCTAATGGACAAAGCCTGACTTTCACGGATGAAGCCAGAGTTTACAATGTTGAAACTGCCATGTACCGGACAGGGCCAGATCTACGGCCACAATTACAGTTGAACTTGAAAAATTCAGGTAATCTGTCAGACGAACTATATGTGTATTTCCAGGAGAGTATTTCAGGTCAAGTAGATGGGAGATACGATGCCTTTAAAGTTCTTACTTATAATTATGATCGGCCAACATTATTTGCCAGGGCAGGTCAGGAACCTCTTTCTATCAAAGGTTTACCTTTAAATAACGCCTTACAAACCTTACCTCTGGAGTTTTATGTGCCTGCCAACGGAACCTATATCTTTTCCGTGGCTGAAATGGCAAATTTCTCTTCTTCTGCCCAGGTACAGTTGATAGATTTAGAGAAAAACGTTACTTATGATTTATCCAAGGGGAAAGAAATCAGTGTGGCCCTTACCACTACCACTAGCCCAACCAGATTTGTTTTACGCTTCGCCTCAGTAGCAAACAACCCCTTAGGTGCCGGAGAAGAAGTGAAAGGTTTGCAAGTTCAAGTATTCCCTAATCCTTCAAAAGGAGACACTAACCTTATGCTTTCTGGTTTGAAATCCTCTAGTGAGAAGGTACTGGTGAACGTTTTCAACAGCTACGGACAGCAGGTGCTTTCCAAAACCTATAAAGGTGGAGAGACAGAGTCAGGAGTTAAAGTAGAAACTTCTTCTTTGGCTGCTGGTGTGTATCACCTGCAGATCACAACCGAGGGTAAAACCATCACTAAAAAGATTGTTCTCCAAAAATAAATCATTGAGAAGGCAAGCACTGTTGGAAACATCAAGTGCTTGCCTTCCATTTAAGAAACACAGATGAAAAAGACATTTTACAATATTTACAAAGCCTGTTTGTTGACCGGTTCATTGATTTTGGTTGCTGCCTCACTTTCGTTTGGCCAGGCCCCAGGAAGTGGGGGACCAAAGCCTCAAGAAGAAGAGGAGGAAGAAGACCCTAATACTCCCCCAACCGGAGTACCCATTGATGGGGGGGCAACTTTACTTTTAACTGCAGGAGCAGGTTATGGCGTTAAAAAACTTCGCGACAAGCGAAAGGCACAGAAACCCTTGAACTAATTAAGATCAGTTAACTGGACCTGAATGTCAATTGCCTCCTCGTTCCTAAATAAAGACACCACAGGTAAAAGCATTTTGTTATGGGCCACTCTTAATGGGTGGTCCATGTACATTTTGAGCTACCTTGGAGTTTACCTAATTGCCCAGATTGCCACTGGATTAGTATCTGAATTAGCATTTGGCATAAACGCTTCGCTTCATTTTAGTGGATTAGAATTTTTGCTGCACGGTAAGTCCTGGTCGCCAGAAAGCGTAGTTCCCGTTTTTCTCACCTCACCTGCTGTAGCATTTATATTAGGCTGTTTTTGCCTTAGAGCCCTTTTGAAACTGGAGACTACAGGTACAATCTGGAAACAGTTCTTCTTCTGGGGATTTCTACATGGAGTGAACCTTAGCCTTGGAGCAATCATTAGTGGAACTGTTGCTAAGGATGGAATCTGGTTCTCGTTAAAGTGGTCCTCACTTCCTGAACCGTTGATCTTTGCTTTAGCGGGTTTTTGTATCCTTTTACTTGTGGTTATAGGATATTTGGCCTCAGTTTTGGTTTTCATGAGTTGTGATTCTTTAACGCTCATGAAGGAGGGCAACAGATCCTTGCTGTTAAATGCAATGCTCCTGTTCCCCTGGATTCTTGGAAATGCCTTTGTGTTCCTTCTTAAATTTCCGGTTGCAAATTATGATCTGGGACTTGGGTGCAGTTTCGTTTTACTTGTCATACCCATGTATGTCAGAGGAAAAAGCATGCTGGTGAATGATTTAGTAAATTCCCCCAAGAGAACAATAGTGGCTTGGGAGGTAGTAATGGCCGCAGTCATTTTATCCATCCTGGTTAAAATACTTTTATAGATATAGGTCCTGATTAGCAACTATAGGGCAGTTGTTGATATTTCTGGCGAACGATGAATGATCTGTAAGTTGCAGAGGGCAGCCAAAATAGAATTTAGAAAATGAAAGATTTATATAGAAAGCAGAAGAACCTTATACAATTCCTTGGAGCTATTGGAGGGCTATACGCGCTTTGGTTCCTGGTTTATGAGTGTTGGATTGGCCCGAATGATTATGTGGACACCTGGCTGTCAGAGCGAGTAGCGCATGCTGGTGCTAGGGCGCTAAGTTTGCTGGGTTACGTTACGTCAGTGGAAAAAACCACTATTGTAGTGAATGGAAGACCTACGGTTTTCATTGGGAATCCTTGCAATAGTTTGGCTTTAATGGCGACTTTCACAGGCCTTATTGGTGCTTTTCCAGGTAGCCTAAACAAAAAGCTCTTCTTTATTCCTTTAGGCGTTCTGGCTATTTACCTGATCAACGTATTGCGGGTGGCAGCATTGTCTTTAAACCATATCTACAGCCATGGAACTGTTGACTTCAACCATAAATATACCTTCTCCTTTGTGGTATATGCGTTTATATTCTCAATGTGGATTATATGGGTAAAGAGGTATTCAAATTTATCATTTGAGTTAGAAGGTCAGGTAAGCAGTACCCATGGATAAAACGCAAACAAACAATCTGCCTCCCCTCAAAAAGCTTTACCTGCCTTTTGCCTTGGGGTTGGCACTACTGATTCTTGGCACAGCGGTAGATTTTCTTTTTGACCAAATGGAGGTTGTATACAGAAGCATTTTCAGCTTTTTGGGAACACCTTCTCTGTACGATCAGCTTGCCAAGAAGGCCTTTGACGTAAAGGTCCTGACCCTGATTTTGTTAAATGCCTTCTTTTGCTTTCTGATTCTATGGACAATTTTCACAGACAAGGCTAAGCGAAAAATAATCATCTACTTGTCTGCTGGAATCTTCTTTCTTCCCCTGTTTTTTGCGTTAATCGTTAAATTAACCGGAGATGATCCAGGTTTGCGCATGCGGTCTAGAGCCATTATTGATTACATACTACTCACACCTTTCTCTATTTTATTTATCACTCCTTTGTTGGTGCTGTTTAAAGTATCACCTCCTGAAAAGGCTGAGACACAGCTGTATTAGTGCTTATTCGCTGAATTCAAGCACAAAACAGAACGGCCTCTTTCCACTGAAAGAGGCCGTTCTGTTTAGAGGCCATTTTTAAGAAAACAGCCCTGTAATAGAATAAAAATCGTGCTACCTGATACGCGCCACGTGCTACAAACCTACAGTTTCAATGCCGTCTGCTGCAAAGCGCCGCGAAGCTTAATACGGGTGAGTACTTTCTTTGTGTAGAGCGGGAAATCGCCTTTCATCATCCAGTCATAGTAGCTGGGTTCTTTCTTGAGAACATCCTCAACCGACACGTTCTTGTGCTTCCCGAAATTGAAGACCTCCACGCCGTTGCTGTTGTAGACAATGCGGCCGGAAAGGTCAGCGGTTTTCTGGAAGGTGAACTTGTGCAGGGCCTGCATGTCGTTCTGAACCGGGAAAATGGCTTGGTCCTCAGCACCAGGAAGAGGTACTTGCTCGTACTTTTCTACCTGCGCTTTCAGGATCTCGTAGGTGGCAATATTATCTGCTTCAGCACTGTGGGCGTTTTCCAGGGGTTTGTTGCAGTAGAACTTGTAAGCCGCCGAGAGGGTGCGCTGCTCCATCATATGGAAGATGCGGCACACGTCTACGATGGAGCGGTTCTCAATTTCAAAGTCAATGTCTACGCGAAGAAACTCCTCGGCCAGCAAGGGAATATCGAACTTGATGAGGTTGAATCCGCCCAGGTCACAGCCTTTCAGGAAATCATCCAGCGACCGCGCCAGCTTTGCGAAGGTAGGGCAGTCGGCCACGTCATCGTCGTAGATCTTGTGGATCATGCTGGACTCAATGGGAATAGGGATGGTGGGGTTGACGCGTGTGGTCTTGAGGATTTCCTCACCGTTGGGCATCACCTTGAGCATGCTTATTTCCACGATGCGGTCGCGGCAGATGTCCACGCCCGTGGTTTCCAGGTCAAAGAAGACGATGGGTTTGCGCAGATGTAATTTCATGAACCAGGAATTAAGAAGCGGTAATAGTATCTGCCAGTTTCTGCAGGTCCAGGTTCCCGAAGTTGCCGGACGTCATCATGAGCAGGTTTTTGTCTTTCCAGTTATTATTCAGCAGAAACTCCTGCAGCGCCTGATTATCAGTGTACACTTCAATACCCTCGTCGCCGAAGGCAGCCTTTAAATCCTGAGGGTCCAGCGGAGGCATGCGTTTGTGCTCCAGCGTTTTCGGGTTGAAGTAGACAATCTTGACATCTGGAGACAGGAACGTGCCTTTGTATTGCGGCAGAAAGTCTTTGTTCAAACTACTGAAGGTGTGCAGCTCCAAACAGGCGATTAACTGGCGGTCAGGGAATTGCTTTTTCAGGGCCTCGGAGGTGGCTTTCAGCTTAGATGGCGCGTGCGCGAAATCTTTGTAGACCAGTGTGTGTTCGTTCTCGCCGATTTTCTCCAGGCGGCGGGCGGCGCCTTTGAAGGTAGCCAGCGCCTCATAAAAGGCCTGACCTTTGATGCCGATCTGTTTGCAGACCTCTTTGGCTGCGCTGATGTTGCGCAGGTTGTGCTCGCCAAACAACTGGATTTCTACATCGTCCTTCTTGGTTTTGAGCACGGTTTTGCCGCTCTTCTTGATTTTGTGCTCGTGGATGGTGTACCCAATGTAGTTCACGTCTGAGTTATTGGGCACACATACGTCCAGCACCTGCTCATCGTCCTGGTTGTAGATAAGCGTACCGGCCTTGGGCGTCATCTCCGCGAAAATGCGGAACTGCTCGCGGTAGTTCTCCTCGGTAGGAAACACGTTGATATGGTCCCAGCTGATGCCGCTGATGACGCCAATATGGTGGTGGTACTTATGAATTTTGGGCACCCGTTGGATAGGCGAGGAGAGATACTCATCGCCTTCAATTACGATGATAGGCGCATCTTCGGTGAGTTTAACCATCAGGTCGAAGCCTTCCAGTTGGGCACCCACCGCGTAATCAAACAAGCGGTTGTGGTACTTGAGCACGTGCAGGATGATGGACGTGATGGAGGTCTTGCCGTGGCTCCCCGCAATGACAATGCGCTGCTTGTTTTTGGACTGCTCGTAGATGAACTCCGGGAAGGAGAAAATAGGAATGTTGTGTTCCTGGGCGTAGAGCAGCTCGGGGTTGTCCGGGCGGGCGTGCATGCCCACAATCACGGCATCGGGGGTGGAATGGAGTTTTTCAGGGAACCAGCCTTCGGCCTCGGGGAGCAACCCCTCGGCAGCCAAGCGGCCTTTCGCTGGTTCAAAAATCTCATCGTCTGAGCCTGTAACTTTCAGGCCTTTCCGGTGCAATGCCAGGGCGAGGTTGTGCATTATGCTACCCCCAATGGCAATCATGTGAATGTGTTGATACGCCTCTGTACTCATGTAGTCTCAATCAAAGAGAGCAAATGTAATGATTTTAAAATACGACCTTCTACGAGTGGAGCAACGGATTTGTGGATATCTCCCCTAAAATTTGTGGATAGATGAAATATGGTAATCAGAAACCCGCCCTCAATTACCGTTCTGTAGCGGCGTTACACTGTAACGCCGTGGTGCTTTGAGGAAGGCGCAGCTGAAAGATGGAGGACCGTTTTTCAGAGCAATAGTAAATTTCAAGTCGCAGAACAGTTATTAAAGATTGGCTTCGGTTCTGTTGCATAGGAACCCGGCGTAACGGTGTTACGCACCTAGAGATCTGTTTTAGGCCCATTTATTAAGAAACAGGGGCAAAACGGCAATAAACTGATTCTAAGATACCTGCCATTTTATCCTTAAAAATTGTGGATATGTAGCCCTTTTTGTGGATTACCGGAGGCGGTAACATTCTTACATTTGCTTTTATGGAGGAGATGAAATTAAAAGCGACGCGGGGTAAGGCTGCCTGGAATCCCAAGCAGACCGTAACGCCCGGATTAGGAAAGCTTCCGCCGCAGGCGCTGGAGCTGGAAGAGGCGGTGTTGGGTGCGCTCATGTTGGAGAAAGACGCCCTCACGGCCGTTATTGACTTATTAAAACCCCAAAGTTTCTACAAAGACGCGCATCAGCGCATTTTCAAAGCGATTCTGGCCCTGTTTGATAAATCGGAGCCAATAGATATTTTGACCGTAACCCAGGAACTGCGCGAGCAGGGTGAACTGGAGTTTGTGGGCGGGGCCTTTTACGTGACGCAGCTCACCACCCGCATTAACTCGGCGGCGAACATTGAGTTCCACGCCCGTATCATCACTGAGGCCGCCATCAAGCGTGACCTCATCAGTATTTCCTCTGAGGTGCTGGGTCGCGCCTACGAAGACACCACCGACGTTTTTGACCTGCTGGACTCTACTGAGGCCAAGCTGTTTGAGGTGTCTGAAAGTAACATCCGGAAGAACTTTGATGACATGCAGTCTTTGATGCACAAAGCCATCAAGGAACTGGAAGCCAAAAAGAGCCAGAAAGAAGGCTTGACCGGGGTGCCCAGTGGTTTCAATGCCCTGGACCGCGTGACCTCCGGTTGGCAGCCGTCTGACTTAGTGATCCTGGCCGCGCGTCCCGCGATGGGAAAGACGGCGTTCGTGGTTTCGGCCATGCGGAACGCCGCCGTGGACTTCAACAAAGGCGTGGCTATCTTCTCCCTGGAGATGTCCTCAATTCAGTTGGTTAACCGTTTGATCTCCGCTGAGGCCGAGCTGGAAGGGGAGAAGATCAAAAAAGGAAACCTGGCGGATTATGAGTGGGCGCAGCTGAACCACAAAATCTCCCGCCTGAGCCAGGCTCCAATTTTTATTGATGATACCCCGGGTCTTTCCATCCGGGAGCTCCGGACCAAGTGCCGTCGTTTGAAGGCGCAGCATGACATCCAAATGGTCATCATTGACTACCTGCAGCTCATGAGCGGTAACACCGAGGGTAAAGGCGGCGGTAACCGTGAACAGGAAATCGCGTCTATCTCGCGGGCTCTGAAGCAGCTGGCGAAGGAATTGAACGTGCCGGTAATCGCGCTCTCGCAGCTGAGCCGGGCCGTGGAAACCCGCGGTGGTGACAAGAAACCAATGCTTTCTGACTTACGTGAATCTGGTTCCATTGAGCAGGATGCCGACATGGTGGTATTCCTGTACCGCCCTGAATACTACGGTATCACTGAGGATGAGATGGGTAATCCAACCACAGGCGTAGGTGAGGTCATCATTGCCAAGCACCGGAACGGTGAGGTGGGCAGCGTGTACCTTAAATTCATTGGTAAGTACACCAAGTTCGGGAACCTGGAAGACGGCTTTGGTGGCGGTGGTGCCATTGAGGGCGGTGGCGGCTTCCCAACCTCTGACTTCGACGGACCACCGGCGGGCGGCGGACCAAGCACCATCAGGCTGGGCAGCAAGATGAACGAGGGTGGCGGATTCCCGGCCTCCTCGTTTGACGACGCTCCTCCGTTTTAAGGCTATTTTAGAGAAATCAGGTATAAAAGGCCGCTTCTGTTGAGGAGCGGCCTTTCGTTTTACCTGCGGTTCTGAAAAACAAGGCTTAAAACAAGCGGAAGAACAATGAATTAGATGATAATGGCTTTATATTAGAAGCATTGAATATTTCGTTGAGATTGAAGCTGCCAGTTATCCGGGTCTTACCTCATTTTCTTACTATTTAAAATTTAATACCATATAACACCTTCATGAAAAGAATCGCTTGTTCCATTCTATTAGCTTCATTGTCATGGTCTTGCACTAAGGAAGTACAAAAAACGGCTGACCCTGTGCAGCCAGAAAAAATCTATTTAGGAAGCACCGAAAGCAGAATCCAGCAATACCGGGTGGATTCGCAAAAGTATTGGGACAAGGGAGATGCAGAGAATGCCCTGAAGTACCGTGATTCCATCAAGGCAGTCATTGTCAACACTTACATTAAAGAGCACAGGTTTACCGCCCTGAATGGTTCTGCATTTGAAACCGCCAATCAGGACAACCCCATGTTCCTGCAGGTGACGGCCTCCTGGTGCGTACCCTGTCGTGCGGAAATCCCCGCTTTAAACCAGATTGCCGAAAAGTACCAAGACCAGGTAGACTTTGTCCTGCTGTTCCAGGACCCGGCAGATAGGCTTACAACCCTTTCCAAAGAGTACAACCCTACTATTACGTTGGTACCTTCCAATAAAGTAGTATCAGACCCTAACACCATTGATATTGCAGGGTTCAGGCACACCATGGGCTTTCCCAGCACCTACCTGATCACCCCTGAGAACCAAGTCATCAACTTCACTCAGGGAGCCCAGGCTCCAAGGACTTATACCGGCGAAGATGGAAAAGAAGTCATCATCACCCAGGACGAGGCAAACCGCCAGAACTTTGCCCGTTTAGAAGCCGAGATCAAAGACTTGCTGCAGAAATCTGCCGTGCACAATCTCTGATCAGGTGTTCTGTAACAGGATACAAAGGGTGATGATCCACTACAAGTTTTAAGGCCATTTCCAGAAATCGGGCTTAGAATAGACTAAATCGGATCTCGGTATTGAGGCTGTTTTGCTGAAAACGGCCTCAAACCTAACCGCTTTTAGACAAACAGATCCCGGTAGCCGTTTTTCTTTTCTCCGTTGATCTGGCGGTTGAGTTGGTAGGCGGCGCTGATGAGGGCCAGGTGGGTGAACGCCTGGGGAAAGTTGCCAAGTTGTTCGCCTTGTTTTCCTATCTGCTCAGAGTAGAGGCCCAGGTGGTTCGCATAGCCCAGCATGGTCTCAAACTGGAGACGGGCTTTGTGGTGCTGACCGGCTTTGGAAAGGTTCTCGGCATACCAAAAGGAGCACATACTAAAGGTGCCTTCGTCGCCGGAGAGGCCGTCCTGGGCACCGTCGGTGAGGTTATAGCGGTAAACCAGCGAACCGGCCATGAGTTCTTCTTCAATGGCTTTGAGAGTAGACAGCCATTTGGGGTCAACGGGGCTGATCATGCGCACCAGGGGCATCAGGAGTACAGCCGCATCCAGGGTGGTGGCGTCTCTGTACTGCACAAAGGCCTGCTTTTCTTCACTCCAGTGTTTCTCATAGACTTCCTCGTACACGGTGTCGCGCTCCCGGATCCATTTATCCAGGGGAGCCGGAAAAGAGCGGCTCTGCGCAATCCGGATGCCGCGGTCCAGGGCTACCCAGGCCATGATCTTGGAGTAGGTGAAATCCTGCTTTTCGCTGCGCACTTCCCAGATGCCGTGGTCGGGTCGCTGCCAATTATCGGCAACAAAATCAACCAGAGAGCAAAGGGCTTTCCAGAAGGAATAGGTGATGGGGCCTCCGTACTTGTTGTAGAGGTAAATGGTGTCAATGAGCTCGCCATAGATATCCAGCTGGAACTGCTGGGAGGCCTTGTTCCCGATGCGCACCGGCCCCGACTGAAAATAGCCTTCCAGGTGGTCTAGGGTGGATTCGTGCACATCGGTGGAGCCGTCTACGGCATACATCAGTTGTAGGTCAGAAGGCTGGGGCATTTCCTGGCAGCGGTCCATAACCCAAAGGCAGAATTTCCGGGCCTCGTCCATGTAGCCCAGGCGCAAGAAGGCGTAGATGGTAAAGGCCGCGTCTCTGATCCAGGTGAAACGGTAGTCCCAGTTGCGTAAGCCGCCAATGGCCTCGGGCAGGCTGAACGTGGCGGCCGCCACCGTGGAGCCGTAGGTGCGGGAGGTGAGCAGTTTGAGCGTGATGGCCGACCGCATCACCATCTCGCGCCAGTACCCTTGGTATGTTGATTTGGCTACCCAATCATGCCAGAAGAGGAAGGTTTGCCGTAGCGTGTCTTCAAAGTAAGCCATCAGGTCCTTAGGGTGTTCCGCTTCTCTAACAGATTGCCCTTCCAGCACAAAGCAGACGGTCTCATTTTTGGCCAGCGTCCAGACGCCTTTTATGTCTCCTTTTTGCACCGTGCAGGGCTTACTGGCCGAGAACCTGATATGGGTCTGGTCCTGGCCTTCGCTCTGGATGAGGAAGGTCTGGGAACCCTGCCGGGTGACTGAGTGGGGAGCGCGGGCGTAGTCAAACTCAGGTTTGAAGTCCATTTTGAAGGACATCTGGCCTTTCACCACTTTCACCATGCGCACTATGACCCCACTGTTTTCCTGCTCTTTGGGAGGCATGAAGTCAAGGAGCTCGGCCATGCCATCCTGGGTGAAGAACCGGGTCTGCAGAATGGCGGTGTCTGGGATGTACTGTTGCCGACTGCGGAACTCTTTGGCCTCTGGCTGGATAGACCAGAAGCCTCCTTTCTTGTAATCCAGCAGGCGGGCAAAAAGGGTAGGGGCATCGAACCGGGGAAAGGGAAGGTAATCCAGGGAGCCATATTTGGAGACCAGCGCCACCGTGTGCAGATTCCCGATCAGGCCGTATTTCTCAAGGGGTAGGTAATGTTGCATGTCCAGGTGCAGTATTTTTACTGTAACGGTTTAGGGGAGGGAGTGTTCATATTTCGGAGAAGGGAGCACAGAAAGACAGCCCTGTTTTAAGCCTGATTCTGGGAAAACAAGTGAAAAACAGGCGGGCCTTTTTAGCCTGTGTACCTGATTTTCGTATAGCAAATGCCCATTGGTTTTCGTTTTTGAATCAGTTGTGGTATGTTCGTGGTAGCGAGGGCTTAGTTTGATCAGATGAACACGTTTCAGTTAAAAAGAGGAAGTTTACGAATAGAGGGGGACCGGATCTTCATCAATGGTGAGCAAGCCAAGTATGTGAAAATACTACACCTGGTGGCCTCCCTGTGCTGGACGGTTTTTTTCTCACTGCAAGCCCAGAAGCACTATAAAACCTACCTGCTCACGCACCAATTGTACCAATTGATTTTTGCCGGCATTACGGCGGCCATTGTGGTATTCTGGCTTTACGTGGGCTACACCCGCGGCATCAAAGACCCCGGCCGCGATGAGATTGACCTCAAGCAGATTGTGAAGGCTCAGAAGAAGCTGCGCGGCTCAGATGAAGTGCCCATGATCACCCTCTTTCTGAACGACAACCGACGCAAGACTCTGGAGTTCAGTAACCTGGATGACCTGCACTTCGCAGATTCACTGGCCGGGAGGGGCGTACTCATCGTGGAATAGCAAAATAAGCCCAGCCTTAAACCGTTTAACAGATAATAGTCCGTTTGGGGCTTGTTTCCCAAAAACAGGCGCAAAACGGATTTGATCTTTCTACAGGCAATTACACTTAGTATTGCCTTTTGCGTAGGCGAATATCAAAGTGTTGGCAACCCACCGGATACTTGCCAATTGGGCCGAGGCAGGAAAAGATATTCATTATGAGAAACAGCTACAGAAAACTTCCCCTTGTCTTAGGAACATACAACCTCTGGCTCAGGCTGCAGATACTGCTTTGGGTTCTGGGCTTTGGGCTACTCAGCCAAAGCGGCGCCTGGGCTCAGGATAAGGATAACTTGGACACCGAAAAGCAGTTGTACTTCTTCCGCATCTGGGGCCACCTGAAGTACTACCATCCGGCCTCTGCCATGGGGCAGTTGAAAGCCGATTCATTGTTTCTGGCCAACCTGGCCAAGGTAGACTCAGCCAAAACCCAGAAGCAGGTGAATGCCGTGTTCAAGCAGCTTTTGAACGAAGTGGGCGTGCCGGCCGGAGATAAAGCCGGTCCGCAGAAAGACAACCCCAAAGGCGCTTTCCTGCTCAAGAACCTGGACGATTCCTGGCGCACCAAATCGAAGTTCCTTTCCTCTGATAACCGGAAAATGCTCAACCAGATTTTTGAGCGCCGCTACACCGGGGATAAGCACTATTACACCTACATCCGCAATAACCCGTACGGCGGCACCATGCCCCATGAACCGGAATACGCCTTTGACCCGAAGGAGAACCTGCCGTACCCGCTCCGGATGTTGGCCCTGGCCAAGTTCAAGGCCTTTGTAGACTACCTGTACCCCTACAAGCACCTCATGGACGAGAACTGGGATGCGGTCATCAGTCTGTACATTCCGCAGTTTGCCCAGTGCGAGACCCGCGAAGAGTACGAGCGGCTGCTGCTGGGCGTGAACGCCCGCCTGGATGATACCCAGGCCTACTCGTTTTTCCGGCAACTGCACCACCGCGAGAAGCTCTTCAAAAACCATTACTAC
Source organism: Rufibacter roseolus (assembly GCF_017916365.1). Classification (GTDB taxonomy): domain Bacteria; phylum Bacteroidota; class Bacteroidia; order Cytophagales; family Hymenobacteraceae; genus Nibribacter; species Nibribacter roseolus. The sequence continues at coordinate 1,298,679 of NZ_JAFMSU010000002.1, read as the reverse complement.
CCGCCTTTTGACTACCAGGTGGCCGAGAAGAAGATCGTGGTTACCGCCGTTATTGATGAGGCCCTCTGCAAGCGCTCCAACATCCGCCGGGGCGATATCATAGAAGGCCTGGACAGTGTCTCAGTGGCTGAGTGGGTGGGGGCCCTGGATGCGCTGCTGTCGGTGTCTAATGAGTCCAGCCTATGGGCACGGGTAGGAGAGTGGGGCGATAACCTGCTGTTCCGCTCAGAAGACGCCACCATGAATGTGCAGCTCACCCGCGGCGAGGAACAACTCAGTACCACCCTCCGGCTCATGGACCCCTCGCAGGCCGTCAAAGCCAAACTCATTGACGCTTACTTTAAAAAGAAGCAGGCAGTACCCGCCAAAAAGAGCAAAGGCCTGGCCTACGCCGCTAAAGGCATTGTGCACTTCAAGATTGACGATACTTTCCGCCTCATTAAAGACGAGACCTCAGAGGAGGATTACCGCCTCATGGACTCACTTTTCACCCGCGCCACCAAGGCCAAAGGCATCATCTTTGACATGCGCGGCGAGCCAGATAACAGTGATTTCGTGTTCCATTACGTGTACAAGAAATTCGGGAAGAAGAACCACTACTTTGCCCGCTACTTCCAGCTGAACCCGTACCAGGTAGGCTCTTACCGCCTGCTTACCCAACCCGAGGTCTATTACCCCACAGACATCACCCCCGATGAGGAGACCTATAACGGCAAGGTGGTGATTCTGGTGGACGGTACCACCCAAAGCATCAGCGAGTGGCACACCATGAGTTTGCAGCGCCTGTTCCCCAACAGCATCACTCTAGGCGAGCAGTCTGCCGGCGCCGACGGTGATGTGAAGCGCATAAACCTGCCCGGCAAATACGTGGTGGCGCTCTCGGGCAACGGCATCTATTACCCCAACAACAATGTAACCCAGCGCCTGGGCGTACGCCTGGATGAGCAGGTGCATCCCACCCTAAAAGGCGTGCTCGCCAAAAAAGACGAGTTACTGGCGAAAGCCATTGAGCTGATTGGGGAAGAGGAGAAAGCGGATGACAAGCCAGTTGAGGCTAAAAAGGAAGAGACCAAGAAGACGGATGCCAAAAAGCCCGAGACGAAGAAAATAGAAGCGAAGAAGGCGGAGCTTAAGAAAAGCAAGGCTTCATCCTGAGGTAAAAGCTTCCATTCCAAAATATAGCTAACTGTTCATGAGTAGGTTAAACTGCTGTGTTTTTGACGTATGTCCAAAAGAACCTGGAAAGCTCCGCTTTAATCTAAGACTGGTTAGCTTTTCCAAATTTGTATATTTACAAAGAATTACAACCCGTTACCTTTCGCCTACCTACCTGCTTGCACAAATAAGACAAAGGAGCTAAGAGCCGCATGTCGCTTTAGAGGTAACCTTCAAACAGGTAAGAGGCTGCCCTCCCCACGCATGAAAATCGTCTTCGTAGTCCCTCCACAAGTTCACTTGCTTGACATCACTGGTCCTGCTCATATTTTCTATGAGGCTAAGGTGTTCCACCCTGAACTTGAGTTGTGCTTCGCCTCCATTGGCTCATCAGCTGAGGTTGAGAGTTCCGCCGGACTTTTCTTCTCTAGGCTCGTCCCCTTCAACTCTTATTCTCTAAGCACAGGTGACTATATTTTCATCCCTGGCATAGACTACACCATCTTGTCCAATCCCACTTTCCTGGATTCTGCGCAAGATTTCTTTGGGTGGATAAGAGAGCAGCATGCCTCAGGGGCGAACATCTGCTCCGTATGCACGGGTGCATTTCTTGTGGCTGAGGCGGGCCTGCTGAACCAGAGGTCTTGCACCACCCACTGGGGGTATTTCTCCAGGTTTACCGCCCGGTTCCCGGAGGCGGGACTGAAGCGCAACCGTCTTTTTGTGGAAGACAGGGGAGTCTTCACCAGCGCGGGCGTAAGTTCCGGCATTGACCTTTCCTTGTTTATCTTGGAGCGGCTGTTTGGGCAGAGACTGGCTTATGAGGTCGCCAAGATCACGGTGGTATATTCCCGAAGGGGAGCTGATGACCCGCAGCTGAGTGTTTTCCTGCGCCACGGGAACCATCTGGAAGACAGGGTACACGCTGCCCAGCAGTACATCTTTGAACACCTAGGAGAGAAACTGCTGACCGCAACCATCGCCGACCATGTCAACATGAGCCCACGGAACCTCACCCGCCTTTTCAAGAAAGCGACCGGATTGACCATTGGCGAGTACCTTAACAAGGTAAGGGCAGAGAAGGCTGGCCATCTGCTTAGAGAAGGCTATAAGCTAGACTACGTAGCAGCGCAATGTGGCTTTGAGGGTGATAGCCAGCTCAGGAAAATTCTCAAGACGGTCGTTAATTAGACGGTTTATTGAGCGGCATTCTTGTTTTGTCCGGATAGAAGCCGTTTATGTCCTTCCGCCCGTTTTCCTTTGGTGGTAGCTTTGCCTCATAATAAGCATTTACATGAAGAAAGCCTTTACCACCTCCCTTTTACTCCTCCTTCTCACCACCATCCACGCCCAGGTTGATCCTCGTGTGCGGGGTATAAAAAAACAGATAGAAAAAATTTTGGAAACCACCCATACGCCCGGCTGCGCAGTAGCGGTAGTGGAGGGCAACAAGGTTCTCTATACCCAGGGTTTTGGCTACCGTGATCTCGAACGGAAAATAAAGGCGGACGCCCATACCTTGTTTCCAATTGGTTCTGTTACCAAAGCCTTCACTGCCGCGCTCCTAGGGCAGCTTAGGGATAAAGGAAAGCTTTCGTTTGAGGAAAGCCCACTGAGATATATCCAGAATCTAAAGTTCTACAATGAGCAGCTAAACCGTGAACTGATAGTCCAAGACCTACTGGCCATGCGGACAGGCCTTGCCCTACATGACAAGGCTTGGTCAGGTATTCCAGTGAACGACAGGGACAGTCTGCTAAGAAGGATTCAATATCTTGAGCCTGCTCATAAACTGAGGGGAAAATGGAATTACAGTAATTTCTCCTATTTTACCTTAGGAGTCATCGCTGAGAGGCTTACGGGAAAAACCTGGGAAGAAAACGTGGAATCTTCTCTCTTTAAGCCTTTAGGGATGAACAACTCAAGCTTTGGGATAAAAGGATTATCGAAGACCCAGAATGTGTCCTTAGGGTATATTTCCACCAACGGTAAAGCAGAAGAGGTTGAGTACTTAAACCTTACAGCAATGGCCCCGGCCGGGGGAATCAACAGCAATGCCCATGACATGGGCAACTGGCTGCTGGCCTGGGTCAACAAGGGAAACCTCGTGGGACAACAGGTCCTGCCGGAGCAGTATGTGGCGGAAGCCATAACCCCACAGGCAGTCATGCCAACAGGCTATTTGCCTGATGAGGAGTTCTCAGGCATGTATCAGGCAGGTTACGGCTACGGATGGATTCTTTCTGATTATAAGGGACATTACCGGGTTGAGCACGGGGGCAGTATTGACGGGTTCAGGGCATCCGTAGCATTTTTCCCGAATGAAAAGTTTGGCGTGGTGGTTTTAACGAACCAAGCAAACTACGAGGCAGCCATGATGATCAGAAATACCTTTGCTGACAAACTGCTGGAGGCAAAATCAACGGATTGGTTGGCTATCTACCTGAAGAGCCAGGAGCCCAGCCAACCTGCTTCTGAACCACCATTAAATCAAAAAGCTGCGCCGTTGGCAACCACTCCATCCCATAAGGGATTGGCTGGCAATTATACGAATCCCGGTTATGGAACAATTACCATCTATTACGAGAATGGCGAGCCGTACACCTACTTTAGAAAAAGGAAGCTTATGATAGTCCCTGCCTTGACAGGAAAGGATGTTTTCCAAGCCATCACAACAACTCCTCCCTATAGGACAGCGATGCCACCGCTGCACTTCAAAAATAACCCAGAGGGCAAGGTAGTCTCCCTTTCCATCCAATTTGAAGATGGAATAAAGCCCATTGAGTTTTCCCGCGATTAATTCAGTCTGTCTCTATTTCTACTCCACCGGCAACTCTGGTTCTTTCTCACCAAAAATGTAATGATTGAACCATTGCCAGTTGTGCCAGGTGGCCGCCAGCCGCTCTTTGGGTTTGTTGATGCCGTGCCCGAAGCCTTTGTAGACGATGAGCCTGGAGGGGATACCCCGGTCCTGTAATCCGCGGTAGAGTTCGTAGGCATTAGGAATAGGCACCCGTTTATCAAACTCGCCATGCTGGATCAGAGTGGGCGTGCTGGCTTTGTTGATATTGGTCATAGGCGAGGTCTTGAGGTAAATCTCCATGTCTGACCAGGGAGTGGCCTGCAGATACTGACGAGTGAAGGGTGTGATATCTGTGTTGACGTAATAGGTAATCCAGTTGGAGATACCGGCGCCCACCGAGATGGCTTTGAAGCGGTTGGTGTTGGTGGTGAGAAACGCCGAGATGTAGCCGCCTTGGCTCCATCCCATAGAGCCCATGCGGGTGGTGTCAATCATGCCTTTCTTGGCCAGGTAGTCTACGCCGCTCATCACATCCCACATATCGCCCACGCCCAGGTTGCGCACGTTGAGCGACCGGAACTTCTCACCGTAGCCGGCACTGCCCCGATAGTTCACCCGCAGAACCAGTGCTCCTTTCTCCACCCATTGCAGCATGGGGTACACGTAAGAGGGCGTAGGATCTGGCAGGTCTATGCCGGTGGGGCCGCCGTGAATGACAATGAGCAGAGGATATTTTTTTGTGGCGTCAAAGTTTCGGGGTTTCAGCAGCACGCCATCAATAGAGGAGCCATCGGTGCTTTGCCAGGTAATGACCTCGTTCACGGGCGTGTTCCAGCCTTTGATCTGATCAGTGGAGTTAGAGAGTTTTTTCAGGGACTTGGTCAGTTTACCGGTGTAGATTTCACCCAGATCGGCGTGGTTACGGCCGCTTACCGCCACCAGGTCGGTGTTTTTGCTGAAGGCCACGTTGTTGACCAGATCCAGGGCCAGCGGTAGGGCTTTGGTTTTGCCGGTCTTGGGATTTACCTCAAAAACCTTCTGCTTGGTTTTTTCCAGGGCATTGAGGTAGAGGCCGTTCTTATTCCAATCTAGCACAGATTTGTTTTCATCTATGGCCTGCGCTATCTCGTGGCTTTTGCCGGATTGGGTGTCATAGATGAACAGACGGTTGTTTTTGAAGAAATAGGTAGTGGAATCATTCAGGGAGCTGCTGTACACAAAAGCCTTCCCGTCTGGGCTCCATTTGCTGAAGAAATCACCAGTTGGGTTAGAGATGAGGGTTTTGACTTCTTTGGTATCTGCGTTGATGGTGGCAATGTCTGACCGTAGGCTGCTGTTGATAAGCGGATTAGGCTGCTTATTGAAGGCGATGGTTTTGCCGTCTGGGTTCCAGGCAAAGCTGGTGACGTGGAAATTGCCGGAGGTCAGCTTCCTGGCTACCGGTAGCTTGATGCAATCATGCGGCGGAGATGGCGGGGTGGTCGCTGTCTGGAGAGAGTCTTTCTTAGCGGGGTAACACGGCACCTGTCCGGCCAGCGCGATGGAGTCATAGTGGAAGTTCAGTAACCAGAGATGGCTCTGCTTGAATTCCTCGCCCTCAATAGCAAAGGCTCCGTAGCGTTCCTTCATGGTTTTATCCTTTTTGCTTTCCGCTTCGGCTTTGGTATAGGCCAGCCTTTTACCGTCGGGGCTCCACTCATAATTGCCCACGCCGTCCTCATCTTTGGTGACCTGCAGCGCCTCACCGCCGGTCACTGGAATGATGTACAGCTGGTTTTTCTCACCCCGGTCGGCCAGGAAACTCACGAACTTGCTGTCTGGGGTAATACGGGCCGAAGTGCTGCTGCCTTTGGCCGTGCGGGTGAGGGGCTGGGGAGCGGCGCCATTGCGTGAAAGCCACAACTCGGTGTCATAGGCGTTGTTGGTCCAATCTGTGCTGGTGACACTGTAGACCACGGTTTTGCCGTCCGGCGAAATAAGGGGTGAACCCACCTGCTTCAGGCTGATGACTTTCTCAAATGGGATGGAGGAACCCTGTTGGGCCATTCCTTGCCCTGTAAGCCCCAGGAACAAAAGGAAAACGAACCCGAATTTCAAAAAGGTGGCCATAGATTTGGTTTGTCTTGGAAGAAGTTGTGCGCACAGGATTTTAACATTAATAAATTAAACAATTTTGTTGCATAAAGGCTAATTTATCGTACTATTAATAAACTTGGTACTTTTCTATCCTTCCAACTAAGACTCTGAGAACATGGGCTTAATTTCTGCCATTCTTGGAAACGCCGGTGCTGTTAGCCAGGAAGAATTATTTAGGAAATTTGGCAAGCTTCTCACCGACCGGGAAGAAATAGAATTGGGTTTCAGATTGTTCCGGTACACGTTTATTTTCACCACCAAAGAGTCATCTTCATAGGAACTATGACAAAACTCAAGCCACTTCTATCGTTGACATTCTTGGCTCTCGGCACATATCCTATCCCCGCCGAAGCTAAGCAGAGACCCTACTTCGGTGCACCACTTGAGCTTCCGGCCCGGGTGGAAGGGGAGAACTTCGACCGCGGCGGCAGGAAAGTCGCTTACTATGATACTACCCGTGGAAATCGCGACCGTGCTTATCGCAGGAAGGAGGACGTGGACATTGCCCGTAACGTCCTCACCAATGGCTTTCACATCAGTGCTATCAGGAGCGGCGAGTGGCTGGAATACACGGTCAAGGTTGAGACCTCCGGCGAGTATGATTTTACGGCATCCGTTGCCACCACCGCTGCCGGCAAGAGCTTCCAGATGCTCATTGACGGTGTCAACCTAATGGGGAATATCATGGTCCCCAACCGGGGCAGCTATCATAGCTACTCTCTCACCGACCCCAAACGCGTGAAACTGAGCGCTGGTCAGCATCTGCTGCGTTTCCAGACTCAGTCTGAATATTTTGATGTTGATTTCTTCGAATTCAAAAAAGTAAGCACTGATCCGCCGCCGCCTACCGCCAAAGTGAACCTGATCCTTGACCTGGATATCATCAACGACTCTGACGATGCAGGGGCTTTGGCCGTGGTGCACAGCCTGATGCGGTCCGGCGAGGTCAATGTCCTCGCGATGATGATCACGGTGTCTTATCCGCACAGCGCCCTGGCCACCGATGCGATCAATACTTACTTCGGGCGCCCCAAAATCCCGATAGGGATCCTGAAGGATAATACACTACTCGCCACTGGCGGCTGGTACAATCAAATTTCCCACAACTTTCCCCACGATCTTTCCCACGCCCCCAATGCGACGGAACTCTACCATAAAATTCTATCTAAACAGCCGGATAAGAGTGTCGTGATCGCGAGCATAGGGCCGCTCCGCAACCTGGATAACCTGATGTTATCGTCGGGCGGAATGGACCTGATCCGGCGCAAAGTGAGGAGGTGGGTGGCCGCAGGCGGCCGCATCAGCGAAGACGGCTCTACCGGGACTTCCTTTAATTACAAAATGTCGGGCGCCAGCACCCAACGGGTCATCAACCATTGGCCGGGAGAGGTCTGGTTTGTGCCCAACCAGGTGGGTGACAACATCGCGACAGGAAATCGGCTGCTGGCGGCTAAATCCAACTCTAATCCCGTGCGCAAGGCTTATGAAATAGCAAAGAGCCGATACGACGGCCCTGATTTCCGGCCGAGCTGGGACCAGATGGGCGTGCTGGTTGCAGTGCGGGGCCTCTGGGGCGGGAAGCTGACCTCCGTGACTAGCGGCCAACTGAGATCTGATTCGGGCGGCAACGTCTCCTGGAAATATCCGTCGGCCACTCACCCAGACAAAAATCACCACTTGATCAAGCTTAATGCGAGCACGTCAGAGATGAGCACCATTATAGAGAAAATGATGATGATTGATCCGTGAGGTGGAGAACTACTGTTCCTGAAAATGAGAGAGGGCTGCTTCGTTCTTTGTGACCTGCAGCGCCTCTGCGCCGCGGGAAGCCAAAACTCAGTACCATAGGCGTTATTCGTTTAGTCGAGGCTGGTGGCACTGGCAAGCTATTGATTTAGCACACTCTGTGGCTTGGCTTCTAAATAGCTTGTACTCAATAAATTAAAACTTTACTTGTAAATAGGTAATATCTGGTACTTTTAATATAGCAGGTGAGAGAAGGGTAAATTGAAACTAAATAATTGTTTTAGCCCCATTTTTTTAATAATGGCCAGAAAACAGAATGGATTGGTGGAAGGAACCTCCCGTGAATTTTCCCCGCTAATTATTCCTCCTGCTGGGGATTGGTTTACCAAAGCATATAAACCTGAATAAAAAGGAGCAGCCATGAATTATAGATTGATTTGTGTTTTTCTGCTCCTTTTTTGTAGCCCAGCGGTCTATAGCCAGATACCTGAGTCGGAGGTGCCAGGGGCTCCAGCAGACTACGTGGAGGTGAGCAGAAAGAATAAAACCGCAGGGTTTGTTTTCCTGACAGTAGGGGGAGTATTAGCCCTCTATGGAGCTACTGGGGATCTTTCTAAACAAGACTTACCCTTTGTCTGGCTAGGAGGATCGGTTTTTACCTTGACCAGCCTTCCGTTCTTTGCCTCTGCGGTGGAAAATGAGAAGCGAGCCAAAAACGCCAACACTTCCCTTGAAATCCGGAGGAGTCCGGATGTATATACCAAAGCTTCAAGGGCTTTCAATTCTGCTTCTATCTCCTTCCACCTTAAATTCTAGAAACATGGGCTTATTTTCAGCATTGCTCGGGAACGCCGGAGCGGTGAACCAGGAAACCTTAATTAAAGATTATGGCAAACTGCTGGCCGAGGGTGAGATGATTGAGCTGGGATTCAAGCTCATCAGGGATACCTTCATTTTTACGTCTAAAAGGTTGATCCTCATTGAAGTGCAGGGCCTCACTGGAAATAAGGTGGAATACCTTTCTGTCTCCTACAAAAGCATCTCCAGGTTCAGTGTGGAAACGGCCGGGACCTTTGAGTTGGACGCCGAACTCAAGATCTGGGTTTCAAGTGAGGTGGAGCCCAGCATCCGGAAGAAATTCAACAAGGCCGTAGATGTCTACGAAGTGCAGAAAGTGCTGGCTATGCATGTGCTGCGGTAACAAAAGGTAATCTAAGTAATAGCTTTCAAGTGACCGGAAGCCTGTTTAAATATGATAGTTCTATCAAAATTAAATAAAGGAAGAGATACTCCTATGAAAATAAAAGCCACCTTCGCTTCAATTCTCATTTTAGGTTTAGCTGGTTGCCAGAAAGATGCCCCTGACCCAGAGCCTGAACCTACACCTCTAACCTCTTTCAGTATGAAGGTGAATGAAAGTCATTGGGAGCCTAGCCAAGTTGGGGATAATACATGCCTCCGTACCTTTCATGGAGCATGGTCAGCCTTAACAAAAGATGGTGAGGAGCAACCCTTTTTCACCATTTTGGCCTACAAAGATCCCAGAGCTTTAGGAAACTATAATAGCGAAAACAACCTCCGGATGCAGTTCATGAATGTAAAAGGCAAGGGAGCTTACCCCATCTTGGGTACATATAAACAGGAATTTACCTCTTACGTGGCATTTAACGTTAACAAGCCCGGACAGCCTACCAAACATTACGTGAACAGAACTGACAAGCCTAATTTTACCATTAGGGTAGAGGAGCTTTACCGTATTGAGAACGCACATTTGAAAGGGATCAACGGAACCTTCCAAGGCGTTTTGTACAACGAGCAGGATCTCTCAGATTCACTTGTGGTGGAACAAGGAAAGTTTTCCTTCGGGAAAGTGAATTGGTATAATTTCGACCAATGTGCTCCTGAAAATGAGTAGCAGAAACTATTAAAAGACTGCCCAATTTATCGTCCACTTCCGTTACCTGGCTAGTCAGTGGGATGCTGATTCTTCTTCTGTTTGTCTTTTATTTTTGGTTTTTACCGGTTACGGTTTGCGAGGGAGCATGATCAAAGCCGGTTTTTAAAACAACAAACGCCACTTCATCATCTGAGGTGGCGTTTGTTGTTTTAAGGCAGTTTCCTAAAAAATACCGCCAAAAGAGAATGCCGGAATTCTCCCTACTTTTGCCTTGTTACCTAATCAACAACGAGACCTGGCCAAAGTCAGTATTAGTAGCAGAAGTAAACAGCAAGAGAACCATGGAAAACGAAGATAAAAAATACAACCAACTCACTCCCGAGGAAGAATACGTGATCCTGCACAAAGGCACGGAGCGCCCTTTTACCGGCAAACTGTACACCGTGAAGGAACCCGGCACTTATATCTGCCGCCGCTGTAACGCCCCACTGTACCGCTCAGAAGATAAGTTTGAGTCGCACTGCGGCTGGCCCAGCTTTGACGATGAGATTCCGGGTGCCGTGACCCGCGTACCGGATGCCGATGGCCGCCGCACCGAGATTGTCTGCTCCAATTGCGGCGGACACCTGGGGCACGTGTTTCTGGGAGAGCGTTTCACCGCCAAGAATACCCGCCACTGCGTTAATTCCATCTCCATGGCCTTTGTGCCGGCCCAGGAAAAATAACCAAAACCGAAGCGGGTGGAGGCCATTCTGTTTATAGGCATGCAGGCATCGGGGAAGTCAACGTTCTACAAGAAGCACTTCTTCAATTCCCACGTGCGCATCAGCATGGACCTGCTCAAGACCCGCAACCGGGAGCGCCAGTTTTTGCAGGTTTGCCTGAAAACGACCGCAAAACTGGTCATTGACAACACCAACCCCCGCAAGGAAGACCGCCAGCAGTACATTCCGCTGCTGAAGGAGCGGCGCTACCAGGTGATTGGGTATTATTTCCAAACGTCGCTGCCCGAGGCGCTGGCCCGAAACCGCGCCCGCGAAGGGAAAGACAAAGTCAAAGACGTTGCCTTGTATGACGTGCGCAAAAAGCTGGAGCCGCCCTCTTTCGCAGAAGGCTTCGACCGGCTTTTTAGCGTACGCATCCACGGCGATGGTTTTGAGGTAACCGAATGGAGAAAAGAAGAAGGGCATGTTCCAGAACCGCAAGATAGACTGGGCTAAAAACGGCCAGAACCAGGAAGTGGGCATCTACGTCTGCAGCCGCTGCGGCAATCCCCTGTTTTCCTCTCACCAGAAGTTCGACTCCAAAACCGGTTTCCCCAGCTTCTGGGGGCACCTGGAGCAGAACGTCCAAAAACAACTCCTGGACACCTACGGCCGAGACCGCATCCAACTCCTCTGCCACCAATGCGGCCTGCACCTGGGCCACCTGTTCCAGGACAACAGAACCCCCTCCCAAGTCCGCTACTGCATCAATTCAGATTCCATTCAATTGCAAAAGGAAGATTGAGAAGTGCCTGAGCTAAAGTAAGCTAACTTATGGGGTTTCGCTGGCGCGAGCCTCCGGCTCGTGTCCGCACGCATTGCGGATGCTTTCCCTTCCGTTTTAGGTTCGGTTTGCCATTGTCTCATAACATTTTATAAGTCATTTCTCACCCCATTTTGTCATCCTGAAAGGACCTTGATGGCAAAAGGCAACGGCATTTCTTTAACGTTTTTCTAGTTTGCCCACAAGATCTTTCCAAGATGACAAGAGAGGGAAGTTGCTATACGGTGAGTTGCTTTACAAGGCATCAGAATACCTGAACAAGTAAAAGCAGGAAGCAAAAAAAGATCAGGAATGCGTGCGGCCACGAGCCGGAGGCTCGCGCCAGCGGTGAATTGTTTTGAATCCAGATTCGAGCTTTTGCCTTTTTTTTGGGAAATCGGCTTTATAGCGCATTTGTACCTTTGGAGGGGCTTAATCCATGGCTAAAAGGAAAGCCTAGGGTGCCTTGCGCCATGAAGAGAGCCAGCATGATGTTCTGTACGGGAGCAGAAAGACCCAGGCTTGAGATTTCCTCCATGAAGATGTCCTGTTCTCCGTAGCCACCCACATATCCGTTTACCCGGGCCACCGCGGTGGAGTTATTGAAGGCTTCAAAACCAGGGTAAATCTTCTGCAGTTCGCGCAGGACCTCCGGATGCCGACGCAATTTCCATTTCTGGTGCCGTTCCTCAGCCAGGTGAAAGGTTTCGTAAGGGATAAGCTGGGTGAGCACTTTCGCTTTGAAACGCTCTTCTGCGGCTTTAATAGCGTACTGCGCGGCCTGTTGCTGCTCTGGTGAATGGTAGAAGATGGCCGAGGTGTACTGCCTTTTGCGGGGTTCCTGGGTTGGGGTATGCTTCGCAAAGGACTTTTCCAGTAACTGGGCATAGGTTACCTGCTCTGGATCAAACTCCACCTGCACGGTTTCAATATGGTCGGCGAGGTTGCGGTAGGTAGGGGCGGGGGTAGTTCCTCCGGCAAAGCCAACCTTGGTTCTGATAACTCCTTTTATGGCCCCAAACAAAGCCTCGGGGCTCCAGAAACAACCCATGGCCAGCGTGGCGGTTTGGATGTTGCTATAGCTGAGCTGGTCAAGGCGCGGGATCTTGCTTTCTTCAAATGGGTTCATAGGTTCTTTTACGGATAATTCTGAAGGACGTGAATGAGCCGCTAGTACACCTCACCTATACACCTGGTACACCTCTTTGGCTGATCCAAGAGCCCAAATTATGAGTAAACGTCCTGCTTTTCCGGGGAAAGTGGTTGATCTAAATCGGTTTCTGCTTCTGCAAAAATCGCCTTCCATAGGGTTTAGAGGCGGTTTTTTGAAAATTGGGCAGTAAACAGGATCAATCATTCAAAATTTTTTCCGCATCCGCGTTGCTTTTCTCAAAACTGTTTCTACATTTGTAGTGTACTATGTAACTAATACAGTAAACAGTGACGCTATGATACACATTGACAACTTAAGTTTCGGGTACAAGAAGGGCCACCTGCTTTTCCAGAACCTGAATTTGTCTCTCTCCAGGGGGCACATCTATGGATTGCTGGGGAAGAACGGGGCCGGAAAGTCCACGCTCTTGAAAAACATCATCGGGTTGGCGTATCCCACCGCCGGAACCTGCACCATTGATGGGGCCAATGCCGCTAAACGGTTGCCGGAAGTGCTAGCTAACCTGTACTTCATCCCCGAGGAAATCTACGTGCCTTCCACCACCACCGCCAAGTTCGTCGCCAACACGGCTCTGTTTTACCCTAAATTCGACGAGGAGCAATTCCACGCCTACCTGGCTGAGTTTGACGTACCGCGGGAATCCGTGTTGGATAAGCTTTCGTTTGGGCAGCAGAAGAAAGTGATGATCGCGTTCGGGCTGGCCACCAACACTGATCTTTTGGTCATGGATGAACCCACCAACGGACTAGACATCCCTTCTAAAGTTCAGTTCCGCAAAATCATCGCCTCGGCGCTAACAGAGGAGCGTTGCGTGATCATTTCCACCCACCAGGTTCGCGATCTGGACAGCCTCATTGATTCTTTGGTGGTGGTCCACAACCGCGAGATAGTGGTGAACCAGGAAATGGACCGGATTGCGGAAAAACTGGTCTTTGCCACCCTTCCTTCCACCGACGGTTACGAAGTGCTTTATGAGGAGGAATCTTTCCGGGGCAAAAACGTGATCATGCCCAACCACGAGGGCGTGTACAGCCGGGTAGACATGGAGCTATTCTTTAACGCCATCATCTCAGAAAACCAACCATTGCTTCAACTCTTACAACAAGAACAATATGAAAACGCAATTTAGCTTTACCCGCTTCAGGTGGTTGTTCAGGAAACATACAGCAGAGAACTACAAATTCTACCTTCTATGCGCTGCCGTTCTGGTGGGCATCATGGTTTTGTTCACGGGCTTTTTGATCATGATGGAAACACAACCGTTCACCACAGACAAACAAGCCATTGTTTTCATTTTCCTGCTTCTTGCGGCTGGGGCTATTTTCACCAGTACTATTTTTGCCCACTTAGGAGACAAGAGAAAAGCTATCGCGTCGCTTACCTTGCCGGCATCTCATCTTGAGAAGTATCTGGTTGCCTGGATCTATTCTTACGTCATCTTCCAATTGGTTTACCTGGCTTGTTTTTACCTGGTGACCTTCATCTTGGTACCGCTGGATGATTGGCAAGGGCAGGAGTTTGAAATCATGGGTTTGTTCACCAATGATGAAGGGCAGGTGACTGGTTTGGTACTGTTCTTTTTCCTGCACTCGGTGACGTTTCTGGGTTCAGTCTTCTTTGAGAAATGGCAATTTATTAAAACCGCCTTCATGTTCATTACGGTTAGCTTAATGGTAACCTTACTGAATAAGTCCATTCTGCAATCTATTTTGGGCCACAGTTTTGATGACGCTTTTCCGTTTTCAAATCTGAATTTTTCTGAGGAGGGAGAGTATTTCCAGATCCAGTTCCCGCAAGGTCAGGAGTATGTGATGGCGCTGGCTCTTTTAGGAACGGCCCTCATATTATGGGTAAGCGCCTACTTTAGGTTGAAAGAGAAAGAAGTGTAGGCTTAAGAGAATCACTATGGAATTTAGAAACAATGAGGCCATTTACCTGCAGATAGCCGCGTACGTGAGCGAGAACATTCTGCTGGGCAAATGGCTCCCCGAAGATAAAATACCTTCTGTGCGGGAGCTGGCGGTAGAACTGCAGGTGAACCCTAACACCGTCATGCGCACCTTTGAGTACCTTCAGAACCAGGAAGTCATCTATAACAAGCGGGGGATAGGCTTTTTTGTGGCCCTGGAAGGAGTGGAGAAGGTAAAAAAACACCGGAAAGAGCGTTTCCTGCAGCAGGATCTGCCCGAGTTTTTCCGCAATGTCTTCCTGCTGGATATTCCCCTGGAAGAACTGCAGGCGCGCTATGAACAATTCAAAACAGAACATTTCACCCTTAATTAGAAGATCATGAAAAAGAGTAATATTCTCATTGTGTCTGCTCTGGCCTTTTTCCTCTGCTCATTAACTGCTTTTAATTTTGTGATGAAAACAGAATATGACAAAGGCAATTACAAAGATCCGTTGAATAATTTTGTGAAGCAGGATTTTACCGGGTTCAATGCCTTAGAAGTGAACGGAGGCAGTCTAATATCGGTGAAGGTTGTACAGGGGCCTTTCAAGGTGTTTTTGCACAACCGGGTCTTGGGTCTTGTGCAAGTGAGGCAACAAGGACAGAAATTGGTGATTGACGTTAACTTGGAAAAGAAGGGTATCTGGTCTAATGGCCGGTATGTGGTGTATGTTTCCTGTCCAAATCTAAAAACATTGAATACTACCTCTCGTTACACCCTTCTGGGAAAGCCCCACCAAGAGTTGGCCAGTGTATACCCTTATGGTTTGAAAAAAGTATTGTTAGAAGAATTCAAGCAGGACAGCCTGAACATCCAGATGGACCATGCTACCGCGGTGGAACTGTTCAAAACCAACCTAGGGAAACTGAATGCAGTAGTGGGCCCTACTCCGGAAAGCAACAGTATGCTCCTTATCAGGAAAGACAACCAGATCAATGCTGCTGATCTGGACATCAGGAATCAAAGTTCTTTATATATGTTTGATGTGGTGATTCCTTCGCTCTCATATAAGTTCTCCAATACCGCAAAAGCAGAATTTACCGGATCGGCGCTAACAGCCATAAGTAAGAAATAGTATTTATCAAAGGGAGGAGGTGCTTTTTGGTTTGGGTACTTCCTTCCAATGATAAAATCCCGCTGCTCTCGTTTTCCACCCGATTCTTTCAAAACGGATTTTAAATAGATCAAAGTAAATAGTTCATCCCAGCGTTTAGAGGTTGTTTTCTAGAGACTAGCCTCCAAACAGAATATTATATAATCCTTTTCCCGAATAGGAAAAGCTGCCTGGTTATTGCAGTAGTACCCTGCTTTTTTCTCCATTGCGACTTCATCCCTCCCGGATGTTACTGGATTTACTTTGCATGTTTTTCAACTTCAAGAATCCCCTTTGCGGGGGTAGAGTACCATTCATCACATTTTTCCTGTCTTTCATCACATTTAATTTTTGAAACGCTAAGTGCTGGCTAACCTTGTACCATAGCAAAGCACCTACTGTACTGGTTTCCTGCAGCCTTTTTAGACATTTCATAAAATAGGCAAACTGGGAGAATACAGGGCTTTTTCTGAATAGTGATATCTAACTAAACTCTTAAAATAAAAACATGAAAAACGTTATACTCCTGGCGATGGCCAGCGGCTTGGCTGCGCATTTTACTTTTGCCCAGGCTCCGCAAAACAAGCCCAATTCCGCCCCTCCTCAATCCGCCGCACCGGCGCTAACCCCCAAAGGAAACAGCAAAATAGCGGGTGTGGTTATTGATGATGTAGCCAAGAAACCGGTGGAGTTTGCCACCATCAGCCTCATTGACAAAACCACCGGCAAAACAGTGGACGGAACAGTGTCTGATGAAAAGGGAAGATTCTCGCTGGGGCGCGTGGCAGCCGGGCAATACAAAATATCGGTGACATTTCTGGGGTATGAGACCCGGGAGGTAGACAACATCACCATCGGCAACAAAGATGAAGTCAACATTGGGGCAGTGGCCTTGAAAGGCAATTCCAAAATGCTGGACGAGGTGGCCGTGGAAGGAGATAAATTGCTGGTGGAAGACAAAGTAGACCGCATGGTGTACAACGCCGAGAAAGACATCACCAACGCGGGCGGCACGGCCAGTGATGTCCTGAAGAAAGTACCCGGGGTTACGGTAGACCTGGAGGGCAATGTGGCTTTGCGGGGCAGCTCCAACCTGCGGGTGTTGATCAACAACAAGCCCTCGGCAGTCATGGCCACCAGCATCGCCGATGCCCTGCAGCAGATTCCCTCAGACCAGATCAAAAGCGTGGAAATCATCACCAACCCCTCGGCCAAGTATGATGCCGAAGGAACGGCCGGTATCATCAACATCATTACCAAGAAAAACAACCTGCAAGGCGTAAACGGAACGGTGAATGCCACCTACGGCAACCGGAACACAGGCATCAATGGCAATGTGAACTACCGCAAAGGCAAGTTCGGGCTGACCACGGCCCTGGGCCAAAGCTGGAAGAACAATCCTGCTGAGAGCATCCGCGACACCTACTACAATGGCATCCCGGGAATTGACCGGCTGCACCAAACCATGGACGGCAAGCGGGAGGGTGTTTTCCAGATGGTGCAATTGGGGCTGGATTATGACCTAAGCCCTAAAACCAGCGTGTCGGCGGGGTTCAGGATGCAGAGCGCGGAGTTCGCCTATAAGACCTCGCAGGTCTCCACGCAGTTTCTTAACGGCGAGGTGATGGGCGGCAACACCCGGACCAACAACAATGAGTTTGACAACGCCAACTATGACCTCAACCTTGATTTTACCCGCAGATTTGAAAAACCAGGCCAGGAACTCAGCATTCTGGGACTACTGAGCCGCAGCAACCGCCAGAACAATAATTTCGCCGATGTCCTGAACCTGGACCAACAACTGGCCCTACGGGAGCAAAACCTGAATGACGCCTACAATGAGGAGAAAACCTTTCAGGTAGACTACACGCACCCCTTCAAAAACAAGCACCTGCTGGAACTGGGTACCAAAGCCATCCTGCGCTACGCCGAGAGTGATTACCAGCTTTTATTTGCCAATCCGGCCACCGGTCCTTTTGTGGTGGATCCAAGCCGTACCAATATATTTGAGTACCACCAGAACGTGGGCGCAGCGTATGCTTCGTATGAGTTCAGCCTGGATAAGAAGTATAACTTCAAGCTGGGCTCGCGCTATGAGTACACCCGCATTGACGGTGACTTCACCTCCTCAGAGACCTCGGTAGGGCAGAAGTACGGCAATTTCATTCCCAGCCTGGCTATCTCCAGAACGCTCAAGAACAACCAGACGGTGAAGTTCAACTATACCAAACGCATTCAAAGGCCGCAACTGGGCTTGCTGAACCCCTATGAGAACCGCGCCGATACCTTCAACATCCAGGTAGGGAACCCTAACCTGCGGGCCGAGATCACCAACGCCTATGAACTGGGTTACAGCACCTTTTTCAAAAGCGGTACCTCGGTGAACGCCTCTTTCTTCTGGCGGCAAACGAACAACTCTATTGAGGCTTACACCCTGCCCACGGAGGGAGGCGTGAACTACACGCGGTTCGGGAACATAGGGCGGAACGCCAGCTATGGGGTGAGTTTGTTTGGAAGCACCAAGTTTCTGCAGAAAGGCAACATCAGCACCAACCTCAACATCTTCTACAGTGACCTGGAAAGCCAGACCTCCTTGTTGAATGCCTCCAACGCCAGCATGATGTACAATGCCAATATCAACGCCTCTTACAGTTTTAATAGAGGGTTCAGCGCGCAGGTGTTCAGCCAGTTTAATTCCCGCAGAGTAACCCTGCAGGGCAAAGCCTCGGCGCTGGCCATGTACAACATCGCGGTGAAAAAAGACATTCTCAAGAAAAACGGCAGCATCAGCGTGGGCATTGATAACCCATTCTCTGAAGCCCTGAAACAGCGGAATACCTTCAAAACCCAGAATGCGGAGCAGGTTAGCACCATGTATCTGTACAACCGGCAGGTGCGGGTGAACGCCAGCTACAAGTTCGGTAAGATCAACACCAAGGCCCAGGCACCCCGCCGCAAAAAGAAAATCAACAACGATGACGCCAAATCAGACGGAGATGCCAACGGATAAGCCTTGCCAAGCAACTAAACTCATGGTTCTATGATCATTGTTTTTGTGTTGTTAGGCATCCTGCTGAGTTGCCTGTAGACAGCAAAGACCAGCTTGCCATGAGGCCAGAACCCCAAAGCAGCTTTCCTCCCATGGAGGGAAAGCTGCTTTGGGGTTCTTTTTTGATAAATTAGCCTAAAATAGCCTTCCTGTTTACTGGCCTTATCTCTGGGGCGGTGAAATCCGTTAAGAGGAATTTGATCTGAAAGTGCCGTCTGCATGAGTTCTACGTACCATTCCCTCACCATTACCCAGATAAAGGAAGAACTACCCGATGTAAAAACCTTTGTTTTCGGGGCCGAAGATGCCCAGGCCATCGCTTACCTGCCGGGTCAGTACCTAACCTTGGTGGCGCAAAACAAGCAGGAGGAAGTCAGAAGGTCTTATTCCATCACCTCGGCTCCGGCTTTAGGAGAACCGCTGGCCATTGGGGTAAAGAGGATTGAGAACGGGTTTCTGTCCCGTCAATTGATCGACCATGCCAGGGTAGGGGACACCTTGCAGACTATAGGAGCCGCCGGATTTTTTACTTTGCCCCAAGACATGACAGGTTACAGGCAGGTGTTTTTCTGGGCGGCCGGTAGTGGCATTACCCCCATCTACGCTTTGATCAAAACCCTGCTCCACGCGCATCCAGATGTTTCTGTGGTTCTGGTGTACAGCAACCACTCGCCCCAAACCACCATCTTTCTGCAGGAGTTAAATCGACTCGCCGAGCAATACCCGGAGCGGTTCCTGGTAAAGTTCCTGTTCAGTATTTCACCCAGGCTAAGTGAAGCCCGGCTGCACAAAGAGCTCCTGAAAAGCCTGGTGCGCCAATACAGCAAAGTGTCTGTATCGGAAATGTTATGTTATGTTTGTGGCCCTGAGAACTACCGGCGCTTGTGCTTGTATGGTCTAAGGGAGGTAGGGGTACCCGCAGCCAATATCCGGCAGGAGACGTTCAGCACGGTTAAAGTCATTACCAAAGAAACCCCACCAGATACTGATCCGCATACCGTCAGCATCCAATACCAAAACCAGGTGCATCAGCTTCCGGCCCAATACCCTGATACCATTCTGCAGGCCGCCAAAAAGGCTGGCCTTTCCCTGCCGTACAGCTGTGAGGCGGGCCGCTGCGGAAACTGTGCGGCAACCTGCCTGCAAGGCAAAGTCTGGATGTCTTACAATGAGGTGCTCACGGATAGGGAAGTGGCCCAGGGGCTGGTGTTAACCTGCGTGGGTTACCCGGTGGGAGGGGATGTGGTGTTAAAGATTGGGTGAGAATTTGATTTGGGGGTGTTTTAAGGAAATCGGCCTTAAAAGGGGGAGCAAAAAAATACTCCAACAGGTGAATTCCGGTTGGAGTAAAAGCCTTATCTATCTAATAGTAGTAGTCTGCAGGGGATTTTCTTTGCCCACGTTCAGAAGCCAATCCAGGGCCGGAGGCACATCCTCAAACATTTTGATCTGGAATTTGTCTCCAATGTGCTGGTGCAGGTGGTGAAAAGACATTTTGCCGTAAATACCGGGGGCCAACACCTGGCTCATATACTGCAGGCCCAGTTCCATGACTTTAGGCGTCCAGAAACTTACAATCCAGTCGTTGGCCACTTCCCAGGGGCCTATCAATTCTTTGTGATTGTTCAATAAGCGGGAGCAAGGTTGCTCCTGCAGCATTTTGATATAGTGACTGCCGCCCTGCATCACGGTGTCCAGCGTCTGAATTCCAATCCATTGTGCATGGATGTAGAGGTTGTCTGGCATACGCTCCGCAATGAGGAAAACATCCCCGTTGGGCTTCTTTAGTTCTACTTTTGTCATTTGGTTTGTCTGTTGCAACGGATAGTCCAGGTCCGTTCTTCTCTTTCCTGCTTCCCGGTTAAGGTTAGTCGTGGAAATCTAAGTTTTATTACGCAGAACAAAAAAAGGTGGTCTATGTTTTACCAAAGACCACCTTTTTAAGGGGAAGCTACTTCTTACCGCATGGTTTGCGGTTGCGGCTTGTTTTTCACATATTTCTCCAGCCACTGGTCCATTTCCCACAGCATGTGCATAATTGACTCCTTGGCGCCGTAGCCGTGGCTCTCGGCGGGCAGAAACACCAGGCGGGTGGTGGCCCCATGGCCCTTGAGGGCATTGTAGAAACGCTCGCTCTGGATAGGGAAAGTACCGGAGTTGTTGTCGGCCTCGCCGTGGATCATGAGCAAAGGCGTCTTGATTTTATCTGCGTAGTTGAACGGCGACATTTTGGCGTACACCTCGGGGGCTTGCCAGAAAGTACGCTCCTCGGCCTGGAACCCGAACGGGGTAAGGGTGCGGTTATAGGCCCCACTGCGCGCGATACCGGCCGCAAACAGGTTTGAGTGCGCTAATAAGTTAGCCGTCATGAAAGCGCCGTAAGAGTGGCCGCCTACCGCCACCCGGTTCGGGTCCGCAATGCCCATTTTAGCCACCTCGTCAATGGCGGCTTTCGCGCTGCCCAAAAGTTGCTCTACGTATGTGTCATTCGGTTCTGCGTCTCCTTCTCCCACAATCGGGAAATCAGTGCGGTCAAGCACGGCGTAGCCCCGGGTCACCCAGAACAGGGGAGAACCGTAGTTGATACGGGTGAACTCATACGGCGAGCTTTTCACCTGGCCGGCGCTGGCGGCGTCTTTGAACTCGCGCGGATACGCCCACATGAGCATAGGCAAGCGACCCTGCTCTTTCTTGTAGCCTTTGGGTGTGTACAGTGTGGCCGTAAGCGTTACCCCATCGTTGCGTTTGTAGGTCAATAGCTGCTTGTCTACTCCAATCAACTCCGGCGACGGATGCGGGAACTTGGTCACCGCGGTGAGTTTCTTAGTCCCAATCTGGCGCAAAAAGTAGTTGGGCGGATCATTCTCAGACTCGCGGCGTGTGATGAACAGCCCTTTCTCCGGGTTCAAAACATCCACCGGCAGCTCGTAATACGGCGCCTCAGAGCGCCACAGGATATTGGCCTTCTTCGTGGCCAGGTTGAATTTGCTCAAGAAAGGGCGGTTACCCTGCGGCGAGCCACCTTCGCTGATCATGTACAGGTTCTGCCCAGATTTATCCGTCATGAGCACATTGCGGCCGAACTGGTTCTTGGTCATCACTGGTGAGCCCGGGTCTGAGTACAGGTCTTCGTAGGAGCGTTCTACCAGCAACACCGGCTCAGCGCCCGGCTGGCTTGGGTTCACGCGCAGGCGGCGCTCCTGGCGGGTTTTCCACCAACGCTCGGTCACCAGGGCCAGGTCATCGTCTCCCCAGGTAATGCCGCTGAAGCGCAGTTTGGTACCCACCAGCGCCACTGGTTTTTGAGTGAACGGCGCGGTTTGGGTGTAGACGATGTCCCGTACGGGTACGTCTTTCTTGTCATCGCCACCGTCCTGGGCTTCTACCCAGTACAGGGTGGCCGGCTGGTCTGCGCGCCAGTTCACGTTTCTGGGGCCGGCTGCCACCGCATTGAAGCCCACGGGAATGTTCTCGCCCAGCGGAATATCAGCGATCTGCTTCACCACTTTTCCCTGGCGGTCCCACACCTGCACCGTGTAGGGGAACAGGCTGGAAGGTACCAGATAGGAGTAAGGCCGGTGCGTGGTGGAGACCAGCACAAACTGCCCATCCGGCGAGATGCTGAAAGACCGGATAATGCCTTGCTCGCCCAGGTTCGTTGCCTTGCCGTCCAGGGACACCTGCACGAGTTGGCTTGTTAAATAGTAATCAAACAGGGCCTCGTCCTGGCGGTTCTTGAGCAGATCCTGGTAGGTGCGGGAAGGGGCGGGGCGGCCCAGGTTCTCCTGGATCACCGGTCCCACCGGCGTGGTGTTGGACTTCGGCGCCTCGCCGCGTGAGGGGTTCACCAGTTTTACCAACAGGTTCTTGCTATCCGGGGTCCAGCTGAAGGCGTTGCCCCAGGCATCGTTTACACTGGCAGTGGTGAGTTTGCGGGCGGTTCTGTCAGCGGCGTTCACTACCCACAGTTCAATGCCGTTGGAGACGGTGTTCAGGAAGGCAATCTGCTTTTCATCCGGAGACCAGGTGACATCAGTGATTTTGGCTTTGGCCGGTAATCCTTGGATGTTGAACTCCTGTCCGCCGGAGACCTTTTTGAACTTGAGGTTGTGGAAAGAAGTACCACGGCTGGCGCCGTTTACCGCCGGGTTGATGCGGAGCCCCCCAATGCGGGCCTCTGGCGCGGCCACTTCCTCAATGGACGGGTAGCCGGCCCGCTCCATAAGCAGCATCCAGTCGCCCTTGGAATCAAAAAGCACCGAGGGTGTGGCCGGGGCTTCAATCAGTTTGGCAATAGACTCAGCTGGGCGCTGGTAGGGGACGTTGAGGTCTTTGGCCCCCTGGGCCATGACGGCGGGACCGGCCAGCGACAAAGCCAGCAGCAGCAGCACCGACAGCCGGGAGCGCCGGGAAATGATTTTGTTCATGTTTGTGTGGTTGGTGGAAGGATGTGATAGCCAAGATATACAAAACTTCTGATATATGTTTAGCGGCTGATTTCAGTAAAACAGCCGCTAAACCCCCCACTCACCACAGTGGGAAAATGAACAAATCCGCCAGTTTATTGGCGCTCTGCCAGAGCTTGCTTGTAGAAAAGGGCTTCGCGTTTTTTCACCGGGGTGCTGAGGTATCGGTGCAGGAACTGCTCCTGTTTCTGCACCATGGCCACGGCTTTCTCCAGGGAAACCTTCATGTTCTGCAGAGAAAGAAAAAGGTTGGTGTTGTCGGCTGGGTTCACCTGCTGCAGCAGCCGCCTGGTCTCACTGAACTTTCCGGCGCAGCTGCTGGCCATCAGCCGCAACTCCTGATCTGACCGGGCCGGCAGAAAGCGGTTATTCCGGTACCTGATGAACTGATTCAGTGCGTTGATGCCCTCATTGAAGGTGTTCACGGCCGCATTGTATGCGTCTACCGTTTCGTTTTCCTTAATGACAGAAAGGTTCTTCTTCAGATGGTTCAACTGGTCCAAAACCACCGCCGGAATCACGGGGTTGGCAGACATCCGCCGGATGGTGCCCGTCAATTGCGCTTTCTCTGTAGCAGATCTGTAAGTAGCCAATGTATCCAGGAACTTGAAGGCCGGTTTGGGTTTGGGCAAAGCACTTCTGGAGGAGATAAATTCACTATAGGTTAGCGGCTGCGTCCGTAACTGCCACAAAGGATCAAACGGCATGTGCGTCTGAATCATCTTAGCGGGCGCTACCATAAAGTACCGGGTATTGGCCCGGGAGATGAACACGCCTTTCTCCACCACGCCCGCTCCCCAGGTGGGGTCAAACAAATACCATTGGCCTTGCAGTTGGGCGGCGCACCAAGCATGCGTCATCGGCTGGGACATACCCCTGGGAATGACAAACCCGGTCACCAGGTAGGCCGGAACACCCATCTTAGCGCAGACCTCCTGGAACACCTCGGCATAGCCCTGGCAAAGGGCTTTTCTGGAGCTCAGTGTCTGCGCGATTAGGGCCTGCTTTTCATAATATAGGGTTTTTCTGGCCAGGGCCTGCACGTCATAGGCAATGTTGGTGGCCAGCCAGTCATACAGGCCTTTCACTTTTTCCTGCGGCGTTTTATAGTGGCCGCTCAGAAACTGCGCCAAGCCCTCAGTGGTTCTGGATTGGGACATCGGGATAACCGGCGCACCGGAAACCACCTCGCCGGAGGGCACGGCATTTCTCTGGGGCTGCATTACCTGCGCCCGTGTCTGCCAACCTATGAAAAAAATGGTAAAAATTAAAGCCAGCCTAGCCATCTTGTAGTACCCTGAAAATAAAGGCGGTGTGCCTTTCTGTAACGATGAAACAACCGTCGCTAGGATAACGTTTCCGGGTTTGTTTTTAAAAATAGCCATATTTAGGCTCTCACTAAAATAATTGGCTTTATACTTGCAGCCGAGTTTCCAAACGTTTGGCTATTCAGAAGAAATTATGAAACGACAGATTGTACAATTCTTTTTATTAGTGTTTGTTCTGGCGACTGTGGCCTCCTGCTCCAGCTCTAAAAACACCAGCAGTTCTAGGTACCCATCCGGCACCCGTACCTCCAAAAGCCAGAGAACCTCAGACTCCTTTCCGGGGGTAATCTTTGGCGAGAGCAGAACCTCTACCAGGGGGCTTCCTCCGGGCCAAGCCAAAAAGGTCAACGGTGACCAGTCTGCCCGCGACTATGCGCCAGGCCAGCAGAAAAAAGGCGGCAAAGGACACGGCCACGGC
Source organism: Rufibacter roseolus (assembly GCF_017916365.1). Classification (GTDB taxonomy): domain Bacteria; phylum Bacteroidota; class Bacteroidia; order Cytophagales; family Hymenobacteraceae; genus Nibribacter; species Nibribacter roseolus. The sequence continues at coordinate 1,273,935 of NZ_JAFMSU010000002.1, read as the reverse complement.
CACAAAGGCGGTAAAAAGAAAAAAGGTAAAAAGCACTAAGAAGCTTTTACCCCGATAAAAACAAATGAAAGAGGGCTTGCTGCGGCAGGCCCTCTTTTTTTATAGGTAAACCAGTTTAATTAAGTCCCGGGCGCCCCGGCGGCAAACCACCTGTCTTTGTCCTCGTAAACAGGCGTATAACTTACGTATAACTTAACTTTTAGACTATGGCTATTTCAGATATTTTCAACGGCGACGATAAAGATAAAGACAAGGCAAATACCGCCAACAATATAAACGATGAGTATCATCAGCGGAACGCGCCCGGGAATCATCCAGACCCATCTGCCAAGCGCAACATCAACGTGAACGGAGACACCGAGCGCAACGACCAGAAAGACAAACTGGAGAACCTGCACATAGGCGGGAACGAGTTGACCGGTTACGGCGCCAACGACCATGAGGAAAAAGAGTCTATCTCACAGGGGCCCGGTTTTGAGTACGAAGGTAGCTACGATGCCATGGACGGCAGCGCCAACGGCCTGAGAATGCACGACCAGCCCCTGGACAGCTCAGAAGCCGATTCTGAAGAAACCGACTACAACCGCCTGTAGCCTTTATAAGCAAAAAGCAGAAGCTGGTTTTCCTTAATCCTTGGAAACCAGCTTCTGCTTTTTAGGGCCGTTTTTGAGAACATTGCCTTAAAAACTGAATCCTTCCTCATAGGGCAAGGAGACAGGATGATCAAGACTTAGCTTTTGTTTTCTGGGTACCAGTTGCGCAGGCGCACCTCTACATTTTTCTTGCCGGCATCTACCTGGGTTTTAAAGGCATTCACATCGCTGAGGCCGCCCTGGCCGCGGTAATGGTAAGGATAAACAACCCTGGGTCTGAACTCAAGCACTGCCGATGCTGCCTGGTTTACATCCATGGTGTAGGGCAGGTTCATGCACACAAACGCCACATCAATGTTTTTAAGGGCCCGCATTTCAGGGATGTCCTCTGTGTCACCGGAAAGGTAGACGTTCTTGTTCCCGATTCTCAGGACGTAGCCGTTGCCACGGCCTTTTGTATGCATGGCATCCGCTGCCTCGGGCAGGTTGTACATGGGCACGGCGGTGATGTCTATATCAAGTTGGTTTGTTTTAGCGCCGTTGGCCAGCACCTTGGCTTTGGCTTTCATGGCCTCGGGCAGTTTATCTACCACGGCCTGGGGCGCCACGATGGTGGCTTTAGAGGTGGGCAGCGCTTCCAGGGTTTTCAGGTCCAGGTGATCTGGGTGGATGTCGGTGATGAGGATAAGGTCTGGGGCGGTGAGGCCGGTGAACAGCTGGGCGCCGCCGTAAGGATCTACCCAGATGGTTTTGTTATTCCACTGCAACACCACGGTGCCGTGCGTCACCGGCTGGATCACCAGGTCACCTTTCTCGGTTTTTATGCGGTCTGGCTGGGCAAGTCCCTGCGCCCAGGCCTGCAGGGTGCACACGCAGAAAAGTAAAATCAGGAGTTTTTTCATCTTGTTGTTTTTTAGGTTAGACGGATAGTGGAAAGACAGATTACCAGCGGTAATGTTTAAAGGCTAATTAGGGAAAAGATTTAAGGGGATCACACAAAAAACCTGTTTAGGAGGAGTTCTTTAGAAAACGCCTCCTAAACAGGTTCATTTCCATTGGCTAAGTCACCATGGGTTACTCACTTTTCTTTTTCTTCAGGAGCCGCTTACTGGGCTTGGCGTTGAAGTCGCTGCCTTTGGTACTTAGAATCCCGGGTGGCACGGTCAGTTCCCCCGTGTGGAAGTCAATAAGACCGTTTTTCTCTTCTTCAATGTTCGTGGCTTGGGTGTACACATCACCGGCAATGCGGCGCTTGCGCAGTTCCCGCTTAAAGTCCAGGATTCTCTGGGTACGCTCCTCAGAACCTTCGGGCCCACCGTAATCTGAGAACCCGAAGCCTCCCCACTCACTCACGATCAGCGGCGTCTGGCCACGGTAGAAATACTGGTCACCAATCACCAGCGGCAATACCGCCACGCCTTCCATCTCACCGGCCGTCAACTTGTCCAGCAGCTTTTTCCATTTGCCCAGCTTAGGCGTGTACAAGTGGGCAGTGAGCAAATCTGTCTTGAGCTTGCCTTCATAGGAGATGTGCTGCCACCCGTCATTGTCCACCACCAGGAACTGCGGATACCTGATTTTCATAAAGTGGTAGGTATCCATGATGTACTGGCGGGTCTCGGGGTTCGTGGCGATGTCCTGGGCGCCCCAGTCCTCGTTGTATAAACTCCAGATGATCACCGAGGGGTTGGTTTCAATCAGGGCCAGCATCCGGAGGAGCTCTATCTTGTGGTTCTCGCGGCTGCGCCGGGTAGAGGAGTGCGGGCTGGGCACTTCTACCCACAGCAGCATGCCCATTTCATCTGCCAGGTTGTAAATACGTGGATCAATACCGGCAATGTGCACCCGCACCAGGTTACAGCCCAGTTCCTTCATGGCGTACATGTGCCGTTTCATCTCCTCGTAAGTAGCGGTACCTGGTTGGTAGAGGATGCCGTCTATGTAGATCTCCTGGTTGTTAAGGTACAGGTGACGGCCTCGGGCCTCAATCTTGCGCAAGCCAAAGTGGCCGGCAATCTCAGAGGCGTAGCCGGAGGAATCAATTAACTGGGCCTCAAATTTATACAGGTGCGGGTTCTCGGGGCTCCAGAGCTCGGCGTTGGGTACTTCAATGACCACGTACTGCGACCTTTGGCCGGCCTCCAACCTGAGTTCATAGTCTGAGGTGGCAATGGGGATGGCGTCATCGGGAGCATCGCGCTCAAAGATGTTCAGCCTGAGCGTGTACTGCCCTGGGTCCTGGATACGGGTGGTGAAGTTGAAACGCACCAGGGAGTCTTCAATTAATCCCTGTACCCCAACCCTGGACCGCAGCCTGTTCCGCTCAACGGTCTCCAGCCACACGCTTCTTACGGCGCCGGTGTAGGTCTGGTACCAGATACCGCCCCGCTTGTACACATGCGATTCCTGCTTGCCGCGGGGTACCTCGGCGTCCATGCTGTGCGAGATACGCACGGTAAGGAAGTTCACCGGTAGCAGATGGTCTTCGTTTATCTCAAAGGAAAAGGAGTTGTATTCGCCATAGTGCACGTCGCCACCTTCCACGTCGGTGAGCAGGCGGCCGTTAAGCCAAACCCTGGTCTCGTAACCGCAGGCCCCAAAGGTGATCTGGTAAATCCTTTTCCCCCCGCTTTCCAGTTTCTCGGGACGGGTGAACTCGCGCTCGTACCAGGCAATGAGTTTGTCTTGCCAGGCGGGCGTACTTTCCAGTTCTCCTTTGGTTTTGGCCATGTGTTCTTCCACAGAGCCGGGCCAGTTGGCGGTGTGTTCGTATTTGTGCCCCAGGTACCAGCCCTCCCTGATACCACGGTCTTCCTGGTCCAGGGAGAATTTCCATTCCCCGTCCAACAAAGAATAGGTGTTGGGCCGGAGGACTACCCTGGGGATGGGGTTTTCCGTTCTCCTGGAGGCAACGTCTTCCTCTTCAATTTCAGCCTCTATGGACTCCTCAATACTAGAAACAATGGATTCTTCAAAGCTCTCGGTTACATTGAGGTTGGGGTGTTTAGAAGTCATAGTCGTAAATTAATTTATAGAGGTGTCTTGTTTACTTCTTTCTTAAACGAGGTTTATTTCTGGTAAGGTTGTCTGGGAGGGAAATGAGTATTGAAAAATGCACTTTTATTTAACCATCGTTTTGGGCCTGTTTTCAAGGAAATAGCCGTAAAATATTTACTTACAAAGCCTTATCAGAAACCTGAAGAAGCTATTGGATACGGCTCCTAAGGATTGTGGTTCATGAAAAAGGGCTAAATAATCCCATTTCTGGAAATGCGGTTTCAATAGAAGGGGAGCGGGGCACGTTGCCTTCCTGAAGCAGGGCATCAGAAAGGAGGTTTCCATTTGAAGGATTGGGGGCTGAAAAAAGAGCGCGTGGGGCACGGGTAAAAATGAACAGGTCTGTTTTGGGGGGGATGGCCTGGCGCTTTCGGCTTATTTTATTGAAATCGGTTGCAAAGAGGCTGCAGTTATGCCTATATTCACCAGAACAATCCAAACCTAAAACGAAAGATGACAAAGTTTAGAACCGCAAAATACCTGCCTTTGGTATTTGTTGCCGCTTCTGCCTTCTCCAGCGCCTGCCAAAAGCAGGGTGGAGCAGATTCCAAGACTGCCGATGGACAAAGTGGCGCCACTGCTTCTGCAGATACCACTTCTTCCAAGTACCTGTCGCAGCCGCTCATCCCGGGCATGTACACCGCAGACCCTTCGGCGCACGTTTTCAACGGAAAGATCTACATCTACCCATCGCACGACATTGAGGCGGGTACTCCTGAGAACGACAACGGTGATCACTTTGACATGCGCGATTACCATATCTTCTCCATGGACGACATCAACGGTAAAGTCACTGACCATGGCGTAGCCCTGGATATCAAAGACATTCCGTGGGCCAAGCGCCAGCTGTGGGCGCCCGATGCCGCTTTCAAGAATGGCAAGTATTACTTGTACTTCCCGGTAAAAGACAAGCAGGACATCTTCAAAATTGGGGTAGCTACCTCTACATCGCCCACTGGTCCTTTCAAAGCCGAGCCTAAACCCATTGAAGGCAGCTTCAGTATTGACCCGGCCGTTTTCACCGATACTGATGGAACCTCCTACATGTACTTCGGGGGAATCTGGGGCGGACAGCTGCAGCGTTGGGCCACTGGCAAGTATGACTCCACTGTTGCTCCCGAGCCAGCCTCCGGCAATGCCCTGGCGCCTAAAATGGCCAAAATGCGTGCAGATATGCTAGGCTTTGAAGGCCCTGTGAAAGATGTGCAGATCCTGGACGAGAACGGCAAGCCTTTCCCGGCTACCGAGCATAACAAGCGTTTCTTTGAGGCGGCCTGGATGCATAAGTACAACGGCAAGTATTACTTCTCTTTCTCTACCGGTGATACCCACAACATCGCCTACGCCATCGGCGATTCGCCAACCGGACCATTCACCTACAAAGGCGTGCTCCTGAACCCCGTAGAAGGCTGGACAAACCACCACTCCGTAGTTGAGTTCAAAGGCAAGTGGTACCTGTTCTACCATGACACCCAGACTTCGGGTAAAACGCACCTGCGTAATGTAAAAGTAACCGAACTGACTCACCAGCCAGATGGCACCATCAAAACCATCACCGCTGTGAAATCATAAGTCTGATTCAGCTAAGCTATAAAGGCCCCGCTTCTCTCCTGAGAAGCGGGGCCTTTTGTTTTGTAGGGGCAATCCCTTGTGGTTGCCCTTGCGCGTTGCACCTCGATCTTGGTTGTTGGTGATATCACCAACAACGGCGGCAACAGATGCTTCAGAGACAACTTTTGGCACCCATTCCGTCCCCCTTTGAAGGCCCTGGATGACGAAGCCGGAGGAAGAACCGTTTACCTTCACCAAGAGCCAGGGCAACCACAAGGGATTGCCCCTACATATCAGCACAAGTAGAGACCAGGCACCGCCTTGTCTCTATTAACCGCCTTGCACAACTAGTAATTAGATGAACGGCTTGCCGTATTTAAGAGCCGTTTTCAGCAAAAGTGCCTAAAAACAGCAGCGGCCCAATTCCTAAGAATTGGGCCGCTGCTGTTTAAGAATGATAATCAGGTATTAGTGCATCCATCTGGGGCAGATTACTTTTCCTTTGTTGAAGAGCTTGAGTCCCAGAACCACTTCATGGGTGCCTGAGTTGGCGATGTTCAGTTCAGAGGTGTTGTAATCATAGGAGTAGCTGAGGTCCATGATGGTGCTGATGTTCACCCCAGTCATGATGGCGAAAGCATCCTGGTTCCGGAAAGAGACACCTGCCCACACCCGGTCGGCGTACAAGGCCCTCAGGTTAAAATCCAGGGTGGAAGGGCTGGGGCTGGTGAACTTCGCCAGAATGGAGGGGATCAGAACAACATCGCGGCCCACGTTGAATTTATAACCAGCGGTACCAATGAAGTGCTTTTGCAGCACATTGTTAGACTGCTCGTCTTCCTGTTCTGGGTTCAGGTCGCGTTTGCTTTTCAGGAGCTGGGCCCCGGACAGTCCCACAAAGAACTGGTTAGAGTAAATCCAGGTGCCTACGCCCAGGTCAAAGTAGTTGCGGTTCACGTAGTCACTGCCTATAGCGGGGTCGCTGGGGTTGGTGAATGTGGCTTTACTGGGATTGAAGCTGTTACGCAGAATGCCCGCGCTGGCGCCCATAGACACTGTAATGGTTTTGGTAATAGGCAAGTGGTATGCGTAGGTGAGGTTGGCGTTGGTGCGGCTCAACGGACCTGTTTCATCTCTGATGACCTGCACCCCCACACCGTGGTGCGGATACGCCCGCACAAATCGGTTCTGGTTCACGGTACGGGTGCTGGTGATTCCCTTGCCTACGTTGCGAACACTGGAGACCTGCTTGTTTAACGGGGTATGCGCGCTGATATGATAGGTTTTGGGTGCGCCTTCAAGGCCAACCCATTGCTGACGCGTCCCAATCTTTACCTCGGTGTAATCTTCTATGCCCGTAATGGCCGGATTAAGTAAATAACTATTGATCATGTATTGGCTAAACTGCGGCCGCTGCTGGGCCCAGGCCGGGGCAGTCAGGAGCAGCAGAACCAAAAAAGCGCCTAAATATCTCTTCATCTGATTTTATTTGATAATGGTAACGCTGCCCGTGAATGGCTTTTCATCTTTCTTCAACCGGATAATGTAGTAGTAAGTGGCCAGTGGCAACGGACTACCATTATGGGTTCCATCCCAAGGCTGGCTGTACCCGGTTGACTTGAATACCTGGGCGCCGTAGCGGTTAAAGATCTCCACGGTAGCATCCGGGAAGTTCTCAATGTTCTGGATCTCCCAGGTTTCATTGATACCGTCGCGGTTAGGGCTGAATGTGTTCACAATCACAATGCGCGGCAGAACGGTAATGGTAACATCATCTACCGCCTCGCAGCCGGCCCCACTGGAAACCGTCACCGTGTAAGTAGTGGTCACAGACGGGGAGGCCAATGGGTTAGCCACGTTCGGGTTGTCCAGTCCGGTGGTAGGGGTCCATTTGTACGTGTTACCACCGGTGGCATTCAACTGCACAATCTGGCCCTGAATGATAGTGGTGTCTCTGCCGGCGTTAGCGGAGATTGGGGCAACCGTCACCCTTACGGCCGTACGGCGGGCGCTCACGCATTCATTGGCACTAATGGCTTCCACGTAGAAGGTAGCATTACCCGTTAATGGTGGCGTGGCGAAAGGTGAACCAGACCCGATAGGCGTGCCGCCAGTGGCCTCGGTGTACCAGGCGTAGGTGAAGTTACCGGTAGCAGGCAGCACTTCCAGCGTCGCTGAACTTCCCTGGCAGGTACTCACATCAGCTGACTTTACAATAGGCGCCTGGGGCAATTCCTCAATATCAATTTTGATGGCTTCCGCCGATGGTACAAATCCGCAGTTGGAGTTCTTGTATCTGGCCACTCTTCTGAACCATGTGGGCTGAGACACGAAGGCAGGGGTAAAGGATGCCCCGTTTTTGTTATCTGAGCCAGGAGCGGCAGCGGCATCCACGAAGCCAGCAGTGGCGCTGGTGGTGCTGCTTTGCCAAACGTATTCAATATCGCCGGAGAGCAGGTTACCGCTGAAGGTGGGTGCGTCTCCTCTGCAAACCAACGCCCTGTCCACCTCAATGGTGTTTTCGCTTGGGTCAATCACCGGTAGAACCTCAATGGTGATCACATTGCTGAGGTTTGGTGTTTCGCAACCTTCAAAGGTTACTGTGCGCCGGTAATCTGTGGTTTGCGACAATTCAGAAGGGGAGTAGCTCTGCTGGTCGTTTCGGCCTTCAGCAGGAGAGAACTCGGTTTCGCCTTCGGTACGGCTTTCCCAGAGGTAGATAGGGCGGTTGGTGCCTACCCGGGCATCATTCCCGGTTAAAGCGGCTGGTTTGGTATCCGCGCAGATGGTCTGGGCCGTGCCAATGGTGTTCTGGATATCCTGCTGGATGATGTTGATGGTAAACTCAGCGCGTTCTAAGCTCTCGCAGCCATTCTCCACGGCGGTGATGTAGAATACCATTCTGCTGGTTACCGGACCCGCAAAATAGGAGGGAACTGGTCCGCTAGTGTTCAACGGAGTGGTGCTGGTAGCTGAAGAATAGAAATTGTAGAGTTTGGTAGGGTCATTAGGGCTTGGCGCAATCTCATAGGTACCGCCAGCGCAGGTAGAAGTCTGAGTTACCTGTAAGAATGGCTTGGCTGGCAGAGGGGTGAAGTCTATGTTGATGAGCGTTGGTCCCTGTAAAACATCAGAGAATTCGCACTCGTTTGCATATACTAAGGAAACCACATAAGAGCCCCTTTTAGGGAAAGTAAACCTTGGGTTTTCAGCGGTTGGGTCACTGATGGTAGCCCCTGTTCCAGAAACAATTGTCCATTGAATGGACCCAGGTCTAAGCGTGCCTAAGTTATAATCCAGTTTGCCGTCCTGACTTCCAATTAACTGACTTCCATTGATGGTCAACGGTGGAGCATTGGGAGAAAGGTCCTCGCATTCACTTATTGCCTGGGGATTAGCCTGCGGATACACAATGACTACATTCTCTTCATGTACATACCGGCCATCAGATTCCTGGTCTGGGTTATCCGGATCAACCGGATCTTCCGGACCATCAGGGTTATTTGGATCAAAGCAAGCGCCTTTAATGCGGAGCCTGATGGTGTAACTACCTTTCAGGTTGAACTGAATGATGGGGTTTTCAGAGGTGGAATCGGTGCCCTCAATGAATTTAGCCACGGTGGTGGGAACCTGCTCGTCGCTGCTGTCGGTGATCTCCCAGGCGTAGGTTAAGCCGGTGGCTGGGGTTGACTCATTTTTCAGGGTCACCTTTACTGGGATACCGCAAGTGTCGGCACTCTGGGGCGTCATGCGCTCGCGTTTCTCCACCGTGAACTTTGCTTCCTCTTTGTTCACCGTCATGGTCACGGCATCAGACGTATCTGCGGCGCAGGAAGGCCCTCTCACAATAACCGTATAGCGGCCCGACTCTTCCAGGGGAAAAGTGCTTTGGTTTGCGTTTGGGATATTGACTCCGTCTTTTTGCCATTGGTACAGAAAACCCTGTCCGGAAGGAGTGGCGGTCAAGGGAGTGCCAGAGCAGACTGTTGTTTGAGCCGGAGGGGTTATGGCAGCCCCACAAGGTGTTGGCGGAGTGGTTTGCCCTAAAAGGAAAGAGGAGCTATAGAGATATATAGCAAATATCAGCAGATAGCTTTTGAATGAATGCATTCGGTTTTCTGGAATAAGTAAACAACATCAAATACAGGTAAACATGTTGAAGAAGGAAATTCCACAGAACTATTCCGTCTGCCAATCCAGAAACAGAGTGCCTTTCTAATTTGATCCAGATGTAGGAGTGTGGTAATAGTTATATCAAATGTTCTTTCTTCTTAAGTGTATGAACCTCTTGTTATTAATCGTAAAAAAGGGGATTTTATTATACTCCGCCCTTAAATCATTTACCCAGGTTAAAAGGAAGAAGCACCGGGTACCTGGCTTTGCTCTGCTAAAGGTTCTTGCGGACCAAGCCCCCACCTAAAATACACAATAAAACCAAATACACAATCCTGTTGAGCGCTAATCCTGGTGGGCAATGGTTTGAGCCTCCCTGAAGACTGCAAGCTGGAAGGTACCCTCACCTAATCTCCATGAGTACTCCTTATCAGAGCAATAGTTTCCCTTATTGAAACTAAAACTATAATAAAAATTGGAAAATCCTGTACTCTGTTTTAAAGTGATTGAATAAAACTCATTCTTTTGTTCAATCACCTTTGAAGAAGAGAACTGCCCAAAAAAATACGGGAATCAATAAAGTAACCACAATAACCTCAAAACGTTTTTTCCGGTGCCGGCCAACTAGTTTTGTATAGATGCAGGTTAATTGTGGTGAATGGAATAAGTCTGTGGCTTTTTGATGTTAGAGCAGTTCTGTTTTTAGGCTATTTAGAGAAAAACATACCAAAAACAGAACTGCCTGAACTTGTCGGGATTCATTGCCACCTAAAGGACCAATTTAAATCTAGGAACCAGCTGTTGCGCTGGGTTGGATTAGGCTTGGTGAACGGCCAGAACAGGGATTTGCCTTTGAACCAGTTCCTGGGTAGTGGTGTCCAGCATCAGGAAGCCTTCCTCAGTGCCGTTGAGTTGGCCCAGCAGTTCGCCTTGGTGATTCCAGATAGATGATTTACCGCCGCAGGTAAAGTTATCGGAGAAGCCCACGCAATTGGCCAGGCCTATGGTCATGCCATAACCCTTAGAAATATCGGTCATTCTCTCTATGGCTTTGTCCATGCCCTTCACTGATTTGGCCACGCTGGCTAGGTAGATTTCTGCTCCATTTCTGGAGGCATCTTGAGCGTGTTCGGGAACAAATACCTCATAGCAAATGGCCAGTGCCACCTTAGGGTTTTGACTAAGAAAGCTGATGTTGTTTTGGCCCCCTACGAAGAATGGCTCCTCATCTGCGTGCAGGTATTTCTTAGAATAGGTTTGCCTTGGCTGATGAGGCTGAAAGAACACCAGACTGATACAAGTTCCCGCTCCCGATTTGGTGGGGACACCTATGCCAATGGTTACGTTCGCGGTGTCACTGGTCTGCTGGAAGATGTCAAACCTAGAGTCTTCCGGCAAAGTAGCTAAATGCTGGGCCAGCCCTGGTTCGTATCCGGTAATGGAAAGTTCCGGGAAAATGATGATATCCGGTCTTGAGGGCAGTATCTGAGTTATCAACTGTAAGTGCTGGTTTATATTACTTTGGATGTCTCCCTTAACTGGTTTGGTCTGAACTACACAGATTCTCATTTCCTGGTCTTTTTTACAAAACTGGCTCCATAACGGGAGCTTTATACAGAGCGAATTTACTCTAACTTTTACGCATATCAACTTTAGAGAAGAGAAGTTTTAGGCTTCGGTTCCTGAAAGAGGTTCCAAGGCAAAAAGCCCTTCCTAACAAGAATAGGAGGGGCTTTCTGCTTACTGGAGTTTTATCCCAATTTTTCACAAACGCTTAAAATGAATTCGATTCCAGATTCAGTTCTCTCACCGGTGAAGGTCAGGAGAGCCACTTGACAAGACGAAATCTAAAGGAGACCAGTCTCAAATTTAGTATTCAATCCAACCTTCAACGTTATAGCCCGCATCGTTGGGATTAGTGGGGTTGAAGAAAACCGTTAAGTCCAAGTCACCGGTTGCATTAGCAAATTTACCTCTACCGCCCACCACGGTTAACTTGCCCGTTAAATTCAATCTGGTAGGTGAAACTGGTGTGATAACTGACGGACTGGTGGGGGTAGTAAACAGGGCATCACCGCTGCTATTGAAAATGACAGAATTGATTACTCTACCGGAGCCATCTGAAGGCGGAATTTGAAGCAACGTGTTGGCGGAAGTCAGGGCATTGAAATCCCCGGCCTGGATCAAGGGAAGTGGCGCGCCTAAAACAGGAAGGGTTGGAATTAAGGACACTGAGGCAGGGAGTGTACCTACGGGAACTGGCTGGGGGACGGTGGCATCAGAAGTATAAGCCAATTGATTAAAGAAGGTGTTGATGTTACCCATGTTTGTAGCAGTTCCGGTGCCACCGCCAGGTAAGTAAGCAAAACTTGTATAGGTTGTACCGTTAACAACCGCCGGGGCAGGAGCAGTGGGTGAAAAGCGATACCAAGTGGTACTAGTCATTTCAAAGTATACCCTTTCTGATTCATCATCGCTATCCTCACAAGAAGTTAGAAGACCCAGGATGAATATTGGAAGGAAAATTTTTATGTATAGGAATACCTTTTTCATAAAATACATAATAAAGCTTTACTCTTATACAGCATTTTTTTGCGCCATTCTTACAGTTGAATAAAGAGGGAATCATATACTTCTATAGTGCAGCCGGCTGGGTTTAAACCCTGGTAATTATCAAAAGCTGCAATTCTTTATATTTATTTAATTATTTGATTTATAAACATTTATAAAGTATTAAGGTGTAAAGATCATGCCTTGCGTTTTACTAGCACAAGACACCCTATCCAATGACGTGAAAAACGGAGGTCGATGGGCTACTTTGATAAGAGGGTAGTTTTAGAATCCATTCTCGAAAACTAATTCCGCGCGTACGCTTAAGCAGAGCTATTCCTTAGGCTTGTTGCCTGCGGTAGCCTGGCAGATGGATTGATGTCGTCTTAAAATATTGCCGTCATTCAATCCTTCTAAGGACTTCCACAATATGCATGCCCTTATGCCCACCCTCATAAGACAACTTGTTTCCTTGCACTTTGTAAGTAAACACTAAAGGCTCGCCTATCATGGTTTTGTCTGATGACTGTTCAAAGCGCTCGGTGTACTGGTTGCCTTTGGTGCTTGCCTTTCCTTGGGCAGTGATCAGGAGACTATCGGTTTTCCGGTCGTAGACCGTGAAAATAATTCTGTTTTGGGTAATGGTTTTGGTCAGGTTATGGGTAGTACTGTCCATTTTGAATTCATCACCATTGGGGAATTTTATGGTGGTGGTAACAACCCGCCAGGTGCCTTGGATATCTTTACTGGTTTGTGCTTCGGTTTTGGTGGAGAGCAAGGCAAAGAATAGAATTGGGAATAAAATGATTTTCAATTTCATATTTGATCATTTTAAGATGAGGTTTAGATAAATGAATTTTTTATAGATCATTTTCATTTGGCCAGTTTAACCTTGATGGCGATAGACATGATTTGCCCTGAAGCAGGGCCACCGGTTTGTAGTGGGGGAGAGATAGTCTCTAAGAAAGACAAGGACATGGCCTTGTTATAGTTGATCTTTGAGCTGATCCTAAAGGGAATACTAATCACCATAAGCCCTAAGCCAAGATACCCCAACATATCTCCCCGGTCCATGATTTTGCCATTTCCGCCAGAACCGTTAGGTCCTGAATCCTTCCCGAACTGGGACATAACCATTATCAAACCTACGGAAGCAGTGGTTATTCCAGTTGCCGCGGTGATCGTAGCCAAAGTATGCTGGGTATCGGCGATTTTCAGGTAATACGCCTGTGAACCTTTAGGATAAGGCTCTTTTTTCTGCCCCAAAGCCAGGTTAAAGCAGAGAAGTGTAAAAAGTAGTAAAAGGAATTTCATTGGTTTAGGCCCAGTTATTAAAAATGAGCTTCAACTAACGACACTGCACCCAGGAACAAGTGCTATTGTGTGTAAGGCGGGAGGGTGTTTTTGGATAAACCCAAAACGAGGATCAGGGGGACCTGTTAAGATATGGTTAAGTTAATCAATTGCTTATGTAATGCAAAGAAATTCAATACTTTACTATACTACCCTTGGGGCTTTAGGCTTGTTTTGGGTAAAACAGCCTTAAAACAGAAGGGCCTTCCTGTAGGTTACAGGAAGGCCCTTCTTGTTTGAAAAGGATAAATTATTTCAAGTTCAGATCGGTGATGATCCGCTGGATTTTGTCATTCAGTTTCTGACCTACTTGGTCAAATTCATCGGCAGAAGCCAGGGGCTCGCGTACGCTGAAGTAGAACTTGATCTTAGGCTCGGTACCCGATGGTCTGGCTGATACCTTGGTGCCGTCCTCAGTTAGGAACTGGAGCACGTTGGAGCTTTCCAGGCCGGTGGCGCTTTCCTCGCCGGTGCGCAGGTTTCTCCGGAAGCCGGTTTTGTAGTCAATCAACTCCACTACTTCAGAACCCGCAATAGTCTTAGGCGGATTCTCGCGCAGTTCCTGCATCATCTCCTGGATTTCCTGGGCACCTCTATGGCCTTTTTTAGTCAAAGAGATCAAGTCCTCTTTGTAGTAGCCAAACTCCTGGTACATCTGGATCATGAGCTCATAAAGGCTCTTGCCCTGGTCTTTGGCCGCCGCGGCCATCTCCGCGATCATGGCGCAGGAAGAAACCGCGTCTTTGTCGCGCACGAAATCACCCACCAGGAAACCGTAGCTTTCCTCGCCGCCGCAGATGTACTGGGCTTCGCCTTCTTTCTCGCGCATAATAGTGGCGATGTACTTGAAGCCTGTAAGGGTCTCGTAGCAGTCCACCCCGAAGCCTTCAGCCACGCGGTTGATGAGATCGGTGGTCACGATGGTGTTCACCACGTACTCTTTGCCGGTGAGTTTGCCCGCTTTTTTCCAGGCCTGCAGAATGTAGTAGGTGAGCAGAGCAGCGGTCTGGTTTCCGTTGAGGAGCACAAACTGGCCATTCAAGTCACGCACGGCAATACCCACGCGGTCAGCATCTGGGTCAGTGGCAAGCACCAGCTCGGCGTTCAGTTCCTGGGCTTTCTGCATGGCCAGGTTCATAGCGTCTTTTTCCTCAGGGTTCGGGTATACCACTGTCGGGAAGTTTCCGTCTGGGGTGGCCTGCGCCTCCAGCACGTGCACGTTCGTGAACCCGAAACGCTCCAGCGCGCGGGGCACCAGGGTTATACCGGTGCCGTGGATAGGGGTGTAGACGATGCTCAGGTCATGCTGGCGTTTGATCATCTCCGGATCCACGGAAAGCGTCGCCACTTTGTCCAGATACGCCTGGTCTACCTCGTCCAGGATAAATTCCACATTCGCCTCGTTGCGCTCAAATTTCACCTGATCCAGCGAGGTGATTTTGTTTACCTCGGCAATGATGTTCTTGTCGTGCGGAGCGGTTACCTGGCCACCATCGTTCCAATAGGCTTTGTAGCCGTTGTATTCTTTGGGGTTGTGCGAGGCCGTCAAGACTACGCCGCTCTGGCAACCCAGGTGACGGATAGCGAAGGACAACTCAGGCGTGGGGCGCAGTTCACTGAAGAAATACACCTTAATGCCGTTGGCGCTGAACACATCGGCCACTACGTTGGCAAAATAGGGGCTGTTGTTGCGGCTGTCGTGCGCAATGGCCACGCTGATCTGCTGACCAGGGAAAGACTTTAACAGGTAGTTGCTCAGGCCTTGGGTGGCCATGCCCACCGTGTAGCGGTTCATGCGGTTGCTGCCCACGCCCATGATGCCGCGCAGACCGCCGGTTCCAAACTCCAGGTCTTTGTAGAAAGAATCCGTCAGGGCATCAGAGTCCTGGCTGTCAATGAGGCGTTGCAGTTCGGTCTTGGTGTCCTGGTCATAGGCACCCTCTAGCCAGGTGTTTACCTTGGTCAATACGGCTGGCTCCAGCGATAGATTGTTATCCATAGTTTTGTAGAAAAAGGCAAAAGCGTTTAGGGGCTGTTTTGGAGAAAACAGTCTCAGAACGGCTTTCTTAGGTTATAAGTTACCCCGCAGGGCTTGTTCACGTTCAATTGACTCAAACAGGGCTTTGAAATTCCCCTTCCCGAAGGATTTGGCCCCTTTCCGCTGAATGATCTCATAGAAGACGGTAGGCCGGTCCTCCACGGGTTTGGTGAAGATCTGCAGCAGGTAGCCCTCGTTGTCGCGGTCCACTAGAATGTTGAGGTCCTGCAGCGGTTTCAGGTCTTCGTCAATGTGGCCCACGCGGTCCAGCAGATCAGCGTAGTAGGAGGCGGGCACGCTCAGGAACTCTACCCCGCGTCGGCGCAGCTCACCCACGGTAGACACAATATCATCGGTGGCAATGGCGATGTGCTGCACACCCGGGCCGTGGTAATAGTCCAGGTACTCCTCAATCTGCGATTTCTTCTTTCCCTCGGCGGGCTCGTTGATGGGGAATTTGACGTAGCCGTTGCCGTTGCTCATCACCTTGCTCATAAGCGCCGAGTACTCCGTGGAGATATCCTCATCGTCAAAGGTAAGCAGCAACTGGAAGCCCATCACCTTGGCGTAGAAATCCACCCAGGTGTTCATCTCGCCCCAACCCACGTTGCCTACGCAGTGGTCAACGTGCTTCAGGCCCACGGGCGCCACCGGTGCAGTACTCTTGCGGGGCTTGTACCCCGGCATGAACGCGCCGGTGTAGTTCTTGCGCTCCACAAAAGTATGGATGGTCTCGCCGTAGGTGTAGATGGAGGAAATGCGTACCTCCCCAAATTCATCTGTCAAGGTCTGCGGCTCGCCCGCCGATCTGGCCCCGCGTTTAGTGGTCTCCTCGTAAGATTTGTAAGCATCGTCCACCCACAAGGCCATCACCTTCACGCCATCGCCGTGCAGGCGCACGTGCTCTGAGATGGGCGAGTCGGGCAGGAGAGAGGTGGTGAGC
Source organism: Rufibacter roseolus (assembly GCF_017916365.1). GTDB lineage: Bacteria > Bacteroidota > Bacteroidia > Cytophagales > Hymenobacteraceae > Nibribacter > Nibribacter roseolus. Next base: position 1,257,737 of record NZ_JAFMSU010000002.1, on the reverse strand, counting down.
ACTAACCTGATCTTTCCCTGTTGCAGCACGTAAGAGGCACGGTCACGCACGCCGGTCTCAGGGCCAGCGTAAGCCACCAGCTCAAACCCGAAGGCACCTTGGTAGAAGTAGGCACTCTGTTTGGCGTTGCCCACATAGAATTCGATGTAATCTGTACCGTTAAGGGGTAGAAAATCGGTGGGCTCAGCCATAAGAGGGGTTTTTTAGGGATAATGCTCTGTTTAGAATGACAATTGGTGTAAAAATAGAATAATTGCGCAGGAAAGAAAATAGGTTTTTCGCGTAGGGTATTTGGGCCGTCTACTTGGAAATAGTCTCAGATGTTATAAAATTTGTAAAAAATAAGAACCCATGAATATCCAGGAACTGAATACCGCGCTGGTCACTATAATCCAGAAAAAGCAGGAACTAAGCAAACTCTCTTACAACGACGACCGCTACGATGACGTGGAAGAGGAGCTGCATGATTTGGAGGATGAGTTCAACGACAACTTCGGCGAGTATCTGGAAGACGTTTTAGGCGATGTGCACATGAAAATCTGCCCAGACACTGATGTGTTGCTCCCTACCGCCTACCTGCCAGAAGGCCTGAACGCCGACGGACAGGTGGACCTGACCGGCAAGCAAGGCGTTTGGGTGGAAGCCGACGCTTACCCCAACAAAGAAGCCCGTCTGGTGCTGGTACCTAACCCAACTCGTTTAATCCTGAGCGTAGGCAAAAACGTGCGTGAGGAGGTTTGGCAGGGATAATTCCCCGGATTCCAGAACATAGTACCCCCAGATTCTAAGGCTCCTTTGCAGGCACTCCCTGCAAAGGAGCCTTTTCTGTTTCAAGCCCTCTTTCGAAAAATGGGCCTGAAATGATGAGTTGCAAAGCAGGACAGTTGCTATTGCACTTAATTGTCCCTATTCTTCAGAATGAAATATGTCCTCCCGTTTCTTAGTCTCTTGATTTATGTAGCCCTGTGTTCTTGCCAGGAACAAAAGCCCGTCTCGAAACAAGCACCTGCGGCAATAACTGAAGCTAAGAGTGAAGCTGTCCCAGTGAATGACACCGTGTATGAAACCCAACCACTTTACACCCTTGAGGAATATAATCATGATAAAGTGGAGAGCGAATTCAAAGCTGGAGATGATGTATACAAAGCCTACACAGAAAGCTACAGTTTGAATGACAGTTCCTTAGTAGAAGTTTTGTTTGATAGCGTTGGAGGCAGGCAGGTACAAGTTGAAAAACTCAGATGTCACAACCACGTCTATAAAATACGGCTCACCAAGAACGGCAAGCTTGTTTTCCAAAAGCAATTCACCAAGCTTGATTTCTTAAAGGCTGGTGATAATGGTTTTATAAAAGAAAGCGCCCCAGATGCCCCAAACTTCAAAGGCGTAACCACTGAAGGGAATGCAATATTTGATCTTTTGTTTTGTTTGCCGGAGAGTGATTTCGGGGTAGTGGCTTCCTTCTCCACAGATTCAAAAGGCAATTTGTTACATTATGAACCAACTGGGGCAGATTGCAGCAGTGAAGTTCAAACCAGCCCAAACAGAAGCTATTATCTTACTTGTAACAAGTTGTATGGTCCAAATGGCTACGTTTTTTCTTTTGGTAAACCAGATATGGTAGCTACCGCTTTTTTAACAGATACATCTTTTGTCGCTGTCAATTATTCAACAAAGCGAATCTACAATAAGGAAAAGCATGATTGGGAGGAGACCCATGAGGAAGAAACCAATAACCTCATTGTATACCATGTGAATGGCAAGAAGCTTTCAGCTCATAAATTCAATGGCTTTTATTTTGAACTAGGATATATAATACAAATGGAGGTTTTGCAGAAACAAGGTATTCTTCTTCTTTTTGATGGGGAGAAAAAAGAACTACATACTATTTCCATTTCCAATCCTCAGTCATCCAATGTTGTTCCAGTTAAAAATCTTCAGAAGTTAAATAAACGGTTGAGGTCTGGAAACTGGTACGAAGTACCCATGGCAGATGAAACTGGAGAACAGTTTTACTTCTATGTAGCCTCAGATACTTTAAAAGCTTACCATGTAGCCAAGAGATAGGAGTAAAAACGAGAAGGCCGAAGCAGTGATGCTTCGGCTTTCTCGTTTAAAAGTCGTGCTACTTGATACGTGCTACTTGCTACAGACTAAAAACCCAGCTTCTCGCGCACGCGCTGAAGAACAGGTGCGCCAATGGCGCGGGCTTTGGCAGCGCCTTCGGCTAACTTGGCGTCTACTTCAGCCAGGTTGTTCATGTAGTACTGGAAGCGCTCACGCGGCTCGGCATATTTGGTGATGATGAGGTCATACAAAGCCTGTTTGGCGTGGCCGTAACCGTAACCACCCGCTATGTAATTCTGGCGCATGGTCTCAATCTGCTCAGCCGAGCCCAGCAGCGAATACAGCTTGAAGGTATTATCTGTAGCCGGGTCTTTGGGGTCTTCTAAGGCTTTGCTGTCTGAAACGATGCTCTTGATGCGCTTGAGGAGTTCTTTGTCTGGCAGGAAAATGTCAATGGTATTGCCGTATGATTTGCTCATCTTCTCGCCGTCAATGCCGGGCACCGTCATCACGCTCTCGTCTACCTTCGCCTCTGGCAAAACAAAAGTCTCTCCGTAAATGTGGTTGAAAGAACTGGCTACATCACGGGTGATTTCCAGGTGCTGTACCTGGTCTTTGCCCACGGGTACAAACTCCGCATCGTAGAGCAGGATATCGGCGGCCATGAGGATAGGGTAGGTGAACAACCCTGCGTTCACATCGGCGAGGCCGCGGCGGGCTGATTTGTCTTTGAAGGAGTGCGCGTTGGCCAGCATAGGATACGGCGCGAAACAGCTCAGATACCACGTCAACTCAGTCACCTCAGGCACGTCTGACTGGCGGTAGAAGATGTTACGGTCGGTGTCAAACCCGAAGGCCAGCCAGGCAGCCGCTACGGCATAAGTGTTCATTCGGCGCTCCTGCGCATCCCTAATAGAGGTAAGCGAGTGCAGATCGGCGATGAAATAAAGCGAATCGTTTTCTGATTTTTTGGAAAGCTCTATTGCGGGAAGGATGGCGCCCAGCAGGTTGCCCAGGTGCGGACGGCCACTGCTTTGGATGCCGGTGAGAATTCGTGCCATGTTATTCTGATAATTTGTACAAAGAAAGCGATTGCCGGGCAAACGGGAAAGCCTTTCTGTTTGAGACTGGTTTTTGCAGAATCGCCCCGAAAAACCCTTTAGTACAGGTACTGGTTGATTAGAAGGCTCACTTCCTCGGCCTTGCTCATGACCATGAGATGCTGGCCATCTTTCACCAGATGCAGATGCGGGAACTGCGGGACAGGGAGAATCAGGTCTCTGTCGCCATGAATGGCTACTACATTCAGGGTAGAAGCCTGGTGCCGCCAATGCAGTATTTGGTGCAGAGACCAACGCAGAAAAGGAACATCGGTATCCCGGATGATGTCGCGCAGGATGCGTTTCTCATCACTGGTATGAGCCCCGAACAGCCAATTAGCAGGAAACGTCCAGCGTTTGAATTTGCCTAATGGCAGCCATTTGTGCATCTGCAAACTGCCCGCCAACCTGTAATGCAGGGGCAATTCTTGTGTATTGGCCAAGCTTGACAGCAAAATCAACCGCCTCACTGGAATCTGCTTCGCGATCTCCTGGATGACCATCCCGCCAAAGCTTAAGCCCAGCAAAATAGGAGGCTCCTGGCCAGGTTCAATCTGCCGGATCAGTTTGGTGGCGTAAGAAGACATGGTGTCATCTGGCTCCGGGGTAATCCATTGAATGACCCTGGGGTTTGGATGGCGCAATTGCAGGAACTGGAACAAGCGTTCATCGGCGCAGAGACCGCTCAGCAGGTACAAGGGAGGTTGGCTCATGGGCAACTGATACGGCGGTGACCTAGTCTTTGGCGATGAAAGTTTCCATGGGTACATGGTGCTCCTCGGCCAGGTACCGGTCAATGAAGGTATGGGCCACGTACAGCAAAGGGGTGAGCACCACCGCCACCGTGAATTTATATAGATAGTTGATGACCGACACCGAAAGTACCGTCTTCAGGTCCCAATCCCCGAACAGGTAAAAGGCGATAAACAGAACCACCACCGTGTCTACCAACTGCGAGACCAGGGTAGAGCCCGTAGCCCTAAGCCAGATCTTGCGGCTGCCGGTTAAGTGTTTGAGCCAATGGAACACGTGTGCATCCAGCAACTGCCCCAAAAGGAAAGCTACCAATGAGCCAACAATGATTCCTAGTCCCTGCCGGAAAACCTTGCTGAAGGCGTAATCCATGTCAAAAGAAGTACCATTGGGTCCCTGGCTGTTGATCTCTTGCCAGAACTGCGCCGGCGGTAAGGCTGTGGCAACCACAATCACCAGGAATGCATACGCAATGAGCGCCGCCGTCAAAAAGCTGATGCGCCTTACCCCGTCTTTCCCGAAATATTCATTAATGATATCGGTGGTGATAAAGACGACCGGCCAGATGATGACCCCGGCGGTGAGGTTAAAATCCAGCCTGGTGCCCAGCACCGGAATCTGCGCCCCGGTTAAGCCAAAGACCCCCTCACCCGAAAAAATCTTAACCCCGATCAACTCCGCCAGCAAAGCATTGGTAAGGAAAATGCCACAGAGAACCATAAAGAGCTGCCGTTTCTTTTGACCCAAATGGTTTAGTTCTGTACTTGTCTGCTGCATGATCTGGAAGTGCTTGGAAAGTGGTTCTTCTGTTGATGTAAAGATGATAGAAAGAAGCTAAAGAAAAAACGTGCTGCGGAAATACAGACAGTTTCCAGAGATAAACCGTTTTAAGCCTGTTTCTTCAAAAAAGCCAAGAAAGCATGTTGTTTCAAATAAGCTTTGGGCCTCATCTCTTTGTGAACTGCATTGAACCATGGCAAGTTAACCCACCCCAGCCCCTCCGAGGAGGGGAATCACTCCTATGATTAAAGAAAAGGGCCAGGTTAAGCAACAACAGCATAATAGGGTATGAGGCTATGGCCTCACGGCAGTTACAAACTGCCGGTCATAGTGGGTCCAAGTCACAGACTTGAACCATAGGAAGTGAAGAGCAAAAGCCATGACCAGGAGGTGTAAACACCCCACTGCGCTCCCCTCAAGGGGAGAATCTTATCAGCAATGCGTGTAAAGACGCAAGGCATTGAGTCTCTACAAGGGAAAAGACGCTCGCAGGACCTTCGGACGCTGCGAGGTCTTCGGCGTTCCTACCGGGATATTCTTTTTCCAGCCTTTCGGTTGAGCGCCTTGTCAGGTTCCGGTGCCGAAGGCATTGCGACTGAAAGGAGCAAAGGAAGCTGGCAAGGCGCGAGGCCGGAAGGCGGGGCCCCGCGGCCGTGAGCGCACGGAGCTTAGCTATACAACAATAAAGTAATTGAACCCACGCAAACAACAGCGCCACGCCAGCACAAACGGACTACGAATCCACAAATGAAATGGAATTTGTACGGCGGAAAGTGGCCTTTCACAAAGCAAGCAAGTGTGTACCCGGCTACTTCATTTTAGGGCCAAATTCACCAAAACAGGCTAAAAAAGAATAAGATGAAAGGGGCTCTACTCCAACACACTAATCGTTTTCCCCTCGGTAGCCAAAGCTGTATTAGGAAAAATTGACTGTGCTTCCTCCAGCAAAGGCGTGAGGTCTTTGTAGCGGGCGGAAAAGTGCCCGATGAGCAGTCTTCTTACCTGGGCTTTCTCCGCGAGGGTAGCAGCCTGGGCAGCGGTGCTGTGGAAGGTGTGGATAGCGCGGTGCTCCATGTCGCTCAGGAACGTGGATTCATGATAGAGAAGATCCACGCCTTTCAAATAAGGCAGAATATCTTCCTTGTACTTGGTATCTGAGCAGTAAGCGTAACTGCGGCTACGTTTAGGCTCGGTGGTGACGTCCTGGTTACGGACCAGGATCTCGCCCTGTTCGTTGCGGATGTCCTCGCCCCACTTGAGTCTTACCAATTGCGGAGGCGTGAGGAACTCTGGGAGCTTGCCTTTGAGCAGGTGACGAGGCTTGGGCTTTTCCCTAAAGAGAAAACCACAGCAGGGCACCCGGTGCTGCATGGGCAGCGAGTGCACCGTCATGTATTTATCCTCAAAGATTTTTTTACAGACGGTGGTGTCCACTTCCACAAAGTTGATGTGGTAGGGGAGTTGGGTGCCGCCATACTTAAATTGGAGGGTGATGATCTCGGCCAGGCCTTTGGGGCCGAAGAGATTAAGGTGGCCGGTGCGCTGCTGCAGGTGCATGGTTGAAAGCAATCCTGCCAGGCCAAAGTAATGGTCACCGTGGAGGTGACTTATAAAGATGTTACAAATGCGCTGATGCTTTACCTTGTATCGCATCAGCTGCATTTGTGTACCTTCGCCGCAATCAATCAGGTTTATCTGATTGCCAACCGTGAGTAGTTGGGCCGTATGATTTCTTTCAAAAGACGGGGTGGCAGAGGAGCTCCCAAGTATTTTCAGCTCAAAATCCAAACTGCAGTACCCGCTTAGAAACTATTCTTCTTTTTTTGTAAGATCGCTCTCAATCTCGTGCAGGAAAACGCGGTCAATGCCTTCTTCTACAGTAGGCAGAATGTTCAGAACAGACTCCAGCTTAGAGATGGTGATTAACTTGGTTACGTGCTCTTGCAAGCCGGTTAAGATAAGAACCCCTCCGGAAGAGTTGCAAAGACGGTTTGCAATCAGGATAGAAGACAATCCGGAAGAATCAGTATATTTTACGTTGGTAAGATCCAGGATCAGGTTGGTAATACCTTCTGCATTCAACTTCACAAACTCAGACTTCAAATCGGGCGCGATCGTGGTGTCTAGCTTTTTTTCATCTATGGTGATGATGGTGTAATTCTCTTTTTTATCAATTGTGTACTTCATAAGTAACAGCAAAAAGGTTTAGAGTGCGAATCTACCAATTTTTGGTGGAATATCTTTAACAATGTAATCTAAAAAATGTTGGCCGCAATACTTTCCTGTAGCGTATGTGGCTGACTGGCATAGTCCTGGGGAACAAACTTTTTGCCTAGTAACTGCTCGTACAATTCAATGTAACGCTGTGAAATCTCTGATATCTTAGCGTCGGTCATTTCAGGGACCTGCTGTCCCTCCTTGCCCTGGAAACCATTCTCAATGAGCCATTGACGTACAAATTCCTTTGAAAGTTGCCGCTGTGGTTCACCCTTGGACTGCCGCTCCTGGTAACCCTCTGAGTAAAAGAACCTTGAGGAATCAGGCGTGTGTATTTCATCTATCACATAAATGATGCCATCTGCTTTCCCAAATTCATACTTGGTGTCCACCAGGATCAATCCGCGCTCTGCGGCCAGTTCTGAACCCCGTTTGAACAGCGCCCGGGTGTATGCCTCTAATTGTACATAATCTTGTTCGGCCACTATTCCCTGGCGCAGGATTTCTTCCCGGGAGATGTCTTCATCATGGCCTTCGGCGGCTTTGGTGGTAGGGGTAATGATAGGCTCAGGGAAAGGGTCATTCTCGCGCAGACCCTCGGGCAGGGTAACCCCGCAGAGGGTGCGTTTGCCGGCGCTGTACTCGCGCCAAGCGTGGCCGGCCAGGTAACCCCTGATCACCATCTCCACTTTAAACGTTTCGCACTGGCGGCCAATGGTCACATTGGGCGCCGGCTGGCTCAAAACCCAGTTGGGTACCACATTGGCGGTAGCCTCCAGAAAAGAGGCGGCAATCTGGTTCAGCACCTGGCCCTTATAAGGAATAGCGCGGGGTAGCACCACGTCAAACGCAGAAATGCGGTCTGTGGCCACCAGGGCTAATTTGTCTTTGAAATAATACACGTCGCGCACCTTTCCCCGGTAAAAGCCGGTCTGTTGCGGAAAATGGAAATTGGTTTCTTTTAACGCTTGCATAGCAGATAACTAAGGGAGGCAAAGTTAGGAAAGGATACAGACGGGGCAAGAATATTTCTATTTTCCGGTCTGGTTTTATCTGCCTCCTCATTTACTAACATTTGTTGGTTTTTTAAAATAATTCGCAAAATTTTTTCAAAATTATTTGGGGTTTAGTTTTTCGTTGATAGATTTGCAGCATCAAGTCAATTATTCCGGTAGTTGATTTATAAAGAAGAGCGGAGAGACAGGCTCAATGAAGCTCTAGCAACCTACCAGCCGTGTAAGGTGCTAAGTCCTGATCCCAGGGGACATATTGCCACCTGGGGAATATAAATTGATACGAAGATGGAAAATCAATTCAACGCCACTTCTGACAATGCAGCGCCGCGCCTGAACATGGCGGCAACAGGTATTACCCATTCTATTATCCCTTCCATTACGCGAATGTGCACTATGTCCATTATGGATATTTGTTGCTGTTGTCGTTAATCCCTCCAGTTAATTAATTTTTTCTCAGGGACCTGATGCACAGCAGCTTCAGGAGGAAACCTGTAACCTGTTTGTATTTCTGGCTCTTGAATTTGTTCAATTCTTCAATTGTAACCGGCTAATATTATGTCTACTTCATATCGTTTTGAAACCCTTCAGCTGCACGCTGGCCAGGAAATAGATGCCACCACTCGCTCACGGGCAGTACCTATTTACCAGACCACTTCCTACGTTTTTGAGAACGCCGAGCACGGCGCCAACCTGTTTGCCCTGAAGCAGTTCGGGAATATTTATACCCGCATCATGAACCCCACCACCGATGTGTTTGAAAAACGCATTGCGGCATTGGAGGGGGGCGTAGCAGCGGTGGCCGTAGGCTCGGGCCAGGCGGCCCAATTTATCGCCTTGAACAACATCCTGCAGGCAGGAGACAATTTTGTGGCCTCCAGCAACCTGTATGGCGGTTCTTACAACCAGTTCAAAGTCGCTTTTAAACGCCTGGGCATTGAAGTGCGCTTCGCCAAGAATGACGAGCCTGCCACTTACGCCTCGTTAATTGACGAAAATACCAAAGCCCTTTACCTGGAGACCATCGGGAACCCCCGGTTCAATATTCCGGATTTTGAGTCCATTGCGGCCGTAGCTGCCGGGCACCAGATTCCATTGGTGGTAGACAATACCTTTGGCGCGGGTGGTTACCTGTTCCGTCCACTGGAACATGGGGCTAATGTGGTGGTAGCCTCCGCTACCAAATGGATAGGCGGCCACGGTACCAGTGTGGGCGGCGTGATTGTAGACGGCGGTAACTTCAACTGGGGCAACGGCAAGTTTCCGCAGTTCAGCGAGCCGTCTGAAGGCTACCATGGCCTTAACTTCTGGGAAGTATTTGGCGCCAACGGGCCGTTCGGGAACATCGCATTCGCCATTCGGGCTAGGGTAGAAGGCCTACGTGATTTCGGTCCGGCCTTGAGCCCCTTCAACTCCTTTCAGTTGATTCAAGGGTTGGAGACGCTTTCCCTGCGGGTAGACCGCACGGTGCAGAATGCACAGGCTTTGGCTGAGTGGCTGGAGAAGCATCCTTTGGTGGAAAGCGTGAATTATCCAGGCCTGCCTTCCAGCCCCTACCATGAACTCGCCAAAAAGTACCTGAAACGCGGTTTTGGGGGCGTGCTAAGCTTTAACCTGAAGGGCGGAAAAGAAGAAGCCGAGGTGTTTGTGAACAGCCTGGAGCTGGTAAGCCACCTGGCCAACGTGGGCGATGCCAAAACCCTCATCATCCATCCGGCCTCTACTACCCACCAGCAGCTGAACGAAGAAGAGCAGCTATCAGCCGGGGTAACTCCCACGCTGCTGCGGGTGTCAGTAGGTATTGAGCATTTAGATGATATCAAAGCAGATTTTGAACAGGCGTTTGCCAAAGTGAAAGTAAGAAAACCTAAGTTGGAGAACGCAACTACTGCGTAAAGGCCATGTTAAAAGGACGCGTTTTTAATTACACTGAAGAATTCACGTTGGAGTCCGGGCGATCTTTGCCCGGTTTCCAGCTCTTTTATACCACCTGGGGCACCCTCAACGAGGACCGCAGCAATGTGGTGTGGGTTTGCCACGCTTTCACCGGCAACGCTTTTGTGAAAGACTGGTGGGGAGATTTGTTTGGCGAAGGAAAGACCTTTGATCCGGCCAAGCATTTCATTGTCTGCGCCAACTCTTTGGGTAGCTGCTACGGTTCTACCGGCCCTTTGAGCCTGAACCCGGATACCGGCAAGCCATACTATCATACTTTCCCGGTTTTAACCATCCGTGATGTGGTGCGGGCCTTTGATGCTTTGCGCGAACATTTAGAAATAGAGCAGATAAACGTACTCATTGGCGGCTCCATAGGCGGCCAGCAGGCCCTGGAGTGGGCTATTGAACATCCGGAAAGAGTCAAGCGCCTGGTACAGGTGGCAGGCAACGCCCGGCAATCGCCTTGGGCCATCGCCCTGAATGAGAGCCAACGCATGGCCATTGAGCAGGATATTACCTGGCAGTTGGCCACCGATGACGCCGGACTGGAGGGAATGAAAACAGCCCGTTCCGTTGCCTTACTATCTTACCGCACCTATAACTCCTATAACCAGGCGCAGCGCGAGGGTTCTTCAGATTTGAAAAGAATTTACCGGGCGGCCAGTTACCAGCGGTACCAGGGCGAGAAGCTGGCCAAGCGCTTCAATGCTTATTCTTACTGGCAGCTCTCCAAAATCATGGACAGCCACAACGTGGGACGCAACCGAGGCAACACAGAAGCAGCCTTGCGCCAGGTAAAAGCAGAGACCCTGGTTATTGGCGTGGATACTGATCAGTTGTTCCCATTGGTGGAGCAGAAATACGTGACCCGGTATATTCCCAATGCCACTTTCCAGGTCATTCACTCAGAAGCCGGGCATGACGGGTTCCTGTTGGAGACAGACCAGCTAAGCCGTCACTTAGATACTTTTTTACAGAAAAAACAACAAAGAAAAACATGGATTCCCACCGTCTTCTAAAAATCGGCTTGTTTGGGTTTGGCTGCGTAGGCCAGGGCCTTTACGACATACTTTCCCGCGAAGAGGCGCTTCCGTTCAAAGTAGAACGCATCTGCGTGAAAGACCCTAAAAAACTGCGGCCTTTGCCTTCAGAGAGTTTCACCTATGACTGGCACCAGGTGCTGCAGGATGATTCTTTGGATATCCTGGTGGAAGCCATAAGTGATGCCAATGAAGCCTACACAATTGTGGCCGAGGCTCTGCGGCGCGGTAAAAGGGTGGTAACTGCCAACAAAAAACTGGTGGCCTACCATCTGCCAGAGTTGCTGGCTTTGCAGCAGGAGTTTGGCGGCGTGTTATTATATGAGGCGGCGGTGGCCGGGGGGATACCTATTATCAGAACGGTGGAGGAATATTTTTCCAACGAACCACTGGAACGGGTCCACGGCATTCTGAACGGTTCGTCTAACTACATCCTTAGCCAGATCTTCAAACTGCAGAAAGGCTATGCCGAGGCCCTGAAGGAAGCCCAGGACAAAGGCTTTGCTGAACTGGACCCTTGGTTGGACGTGGCCGGAGCCGATGCCCGCCACAAGCTTTGTATCTTAACGGCGCACGCATTTGGCAGAACCATTGCCCCCGAGGAGTTGGCCTTCTTCGGCATAGATCACTTGGGTGGCGCAGACGTGGAATATGCCAAGCAAAGCGATTCCGTCATCAAAATGGTGGCTTCGGTGCACCTAACCTCAGACGGGGAGTTGGTACCAGTGGTGTTGCCTAGTATGGTAGACGCCTCAGACGATCTTTTTGTGGTAGAGCAGGAATTCAATGGCGTGGTGGTGCAGGGCACCTACTCTGGTCCGCAGTTGTTCAAAGGCCGTGGTGCCGGCGGGCACCCCACCGGAGCCGCGGTGCTGTCAGACATCGTTTCCATCAGCAACGGTTATTCTTACGGTTATAAGAAGCTAGGCAAAACCACCAATGCTCCGGCCTTGGCGCTGGATTTTGAACTGGAGGTATACCTGCGCAGCAGTGAGCCAGAACTGGTAGCCGCATTGGGCTTAACCAATCTGCAGAACGTGCAGCGGGACAATGATACCTTCAGCGTGCTGGGCACAGTTACATTGGGCAACCTGATCAAAAACCAGGACCACATCAGAAAAGCCGGCGCCTACATTATGGCCCTGTCTTCTGACTTTGTGGGCGCACCCAGAAAAAAAGTGAAAGTACAGCAGGAGGTTTCCTGATTTTCCAGATCTAATTTGGAAAAACATTTCAGCATCCAAAGCAGATTATCCGCTTTCAAAGAATAGCTTGTTTATTTAGTTCGTTCAATTACGCAGACACCTGGCTATAAGCTGGGTGTTTACGTTTATGGCCTGTTTTAGATAAAACGGTTATATAACATAGCCTGCGTCAAGGATCATTAAGTGCTGTTCAGACCAGCATACTTCTTGGGGGGCTGTTTTTGGTCTCTTTTTCCGGAATTACCTCTAAATCGGAACTGCTTGTTTTGGGAATTTCCTTTAGCTGAAAGGGCTTAGCTGATCTAAAATCCGCCTGAAAAAAAACTCCGTTCTGGCGCTGATTTTTAGAAAACAGCCCCAGAACGGAGTTCAAAAATTGAAAGCTGGATAAGCTTTGTGAAACGCTAAGAAAGGTACACGGCTTTCACACGGTCGCGGAGGTTGTACTCAGAAACCATTACCTCGCCGTAGGCACCTGCTGTTCTGATGGCCACCAGGTCACCGCGTTTAGTCTCGGGCAGTTCAATGGCCTTGGAGAAGCAGTCCGTTGATTCACAGATGGGGCCTACCACGTCATAGGTTTTGGCGGGTAGGTCGCTGGTAAGGTTCTCAATCTTATGGTACGCCTGGTAAAGGGCCGGGCGCATCAGTTCGGTCATGCCAGCGTCCAGAATCACAAAGTTCGTTTTCTGGCCATGCTTCATGTACAGCACCTTGGAGATGAGGTTACCACTGGAAGCTACCAAAGCTCTGCCCAACTCAAAGTGCACCACCTGACCGGGACGTTTGTCCAGCAACCGCTCAAAAATAGCGAAGTAGGTGGCGAAATCAGCGATGGGGTTTTCTTCCGGGGTGCGGTAATCCACGCCCAGGCCTCCGCCCAGGTTCAGATGCGGGAACGTGAGTCCGCGCTCCTCAAACCAGCTCTGCAGCTCATTCACCCGCACGCACAGGTTTTCGAATGCCCGCAGATCAGTGATCTGAGACCCGATGTGGAAGTGCAGCCCTATGAGTCTCAGGTTAGGCCACTGTGCAAACTGGGGCACCAGGTCTTCCAGTTCCCACACATTTATCCCAAATTTGTTTTCCTCCAGACCCGTGGTGATGTGCTTGTGGGTATACGCGTCCACGTTGGGGTTGAGGCGCAAAGCTACCTGCGCTACTTTTCCTTTAGCGGCCGCCAGTTCCTGGATCACCTCCAGTTCCTGCACAGATTCTGAATTGAAGCAGAAGATATTGGCATCCAGGGCAAAATTGATCTCCGCGTCAGACTTGCCCACCCCTGCAAACACAATCTGGTCCGGCGCAAAGCCGGCCTCCAGCGCCCGACGCACCTCATTTCCGCTCACGCAATCGGCCCCGAAACCTCTTTCAAGGATCTCGGCCAGAATAGGGCCGTTGGCGTTCGCCTTGAGGGCATAATGCACATGGAAATCGTATTTCCCGGCTTCGGCTTTGGCGGTATCCAGCGTCAGGCGGAGCAGGGAAAGGTCATAGGCATAGAAAGGAGTAGGTTGTTGAGAGAACGCCTGCAATTGTTCTTTAAGCATTGGCTTCCTCTCTTTCCTGAAACACGCCTTCGTTGATAGACACCAGGGCGTCTTCTTTATGGATGGTATTCACTAAAAAGCTGATGTTGTTTTTGCTTCCGCCGTAAGAGATCATGCGCAGTGGGATATGACCCAGCGACTGCACCACTTTGAGGGCAGCGCCCGGCTTGTCTTCCATGAAGTCGCCTACTACGCACACAATGGTCAGTTCCGTGTCAATCTCCACTGTTCCGAAGCGCTGAAGGGCCTCGGTGATCTCCGGCAGATAGGTGATGTTGTCGATGGTAAGGGAAACGGCTACCTCAGACGTGGTGATCATGTCAATAGGCGTCTTGAAACGCTCAAACACCTCAAACACGCTGCGCAGGAAACCATAGGCCAGCAACATGCGGCTGGATTTGATCTTGATGGCAATGATGCCGTCTTTGGCCGCTACCGCCTTGATCTTGTTACCGGTTCTTTTAGAAGAGATAGTGGTACCAGCGGCCTCAGGTTCCATGGTGTTCAACAGACGCACCGGGATGTTGTGCTGCTGGGCTGGCAGAATGCTGGAAGGGTGCAGGATCTTCGCCCCGAAGTACGCCAACTCCGCCGCCTCGTCAAAAGACAACTCCGCGATAGGGTAGGTGTTCTTCACGATGCGAGGATCGTTGTTGTGCATCCCGTTGATATCGGTCCAGATCTGGATCTCAGAGGCCTTCACGGCTGCCCCAACAATGGAAGCGGTATAGTCGCTGCCCCCGCGCTTGAGGTTGTCAATTTCGCCTTTGGCGTTCCGGCAGATGTATCCCTGTGTGATGAACAACTGGTTGCCTGGGTACTGGTCCAGCAGGTTTCTCAGGTTCTCACGGATGAAAGCATGGTCTGGCTCCTCATCTGGGGTGATCTTCATGAAATCAAGCGCGGGAAGCAACACCGATGGCGTGCCTTTCTCATCCTGGAAAATCTTGAAGAGCTGCGTTGACAGCAGTTCACCCTGCGCCAAAATGATTTTTTCTGAAGCAGGAGAGAAAGGATGGTTGAAGCAGGCCCGGATATCAGAGAAAACTACTTCAATTACCTGTTTACCCTTGTCCTTAGATGCTTCCTGTTTATATAGTTCAGCAATCACCTGTTTATAGTGTTGCTCTAATTGTGCTGTGAGAGATTCTGCCTGGGCTACCTCGCCTTGGGCCAGTTGCTGTCCAATCTGAACCAGGTGGTTCGTGGTTCCTGACATGGCAGAAAGCACCACAATAACCGGTTCCTGGGTTGGAAGCAGTTGTGAGACGGCACCCATCCGCTCCGCAGAGCCTACGGAGGTGCCCCCAAATTTCATGATTTTCATAGATATTAAATAAAACCTGCGAATTTACTAAATCATCAGGGGAATACTAAAAGAAAACCCCACCTACCGCTACTTTTTATCTGCGGTAGGTGGGGTTTTAATAAGGTGGTGAATGAGATTAGTCTTCCTTCACTACCCTGATGATCTCAGAAAGGGAAGCCCCCGTGATTCTAAGGATGTATACACCATTGGCAAGTCTGGACAAGTCTCTGGTGAGGGTCACTTTTCCGGAGGTTACATTGGCAGTCTCATGGTAGATCAGTTTCTGGTTCAGGTCATAGAGTTCTACCTGTACTGTTCTGTCTTCTACACTGTTAATAGAGATAGAAACTTCCTTAGTAAATGGGTTAGGAGATACGGCTACTTGAGCAGTCGCCTTATTACCCGAAGCTGTCACGGATACAACCTTGCTGTACTCAGAGTCTCCATCAACATCAACTTGTTTCAGGCGGTAGTACACTGTTCCAGCAGGGGCAGAAACATCGGTGAAGCTATAGGTCTTCGCCACGTTGCTGGTTCCGTTTCCTTTTACCTGCCCGATGCTCAAGAAGGTTTTTCCGTTTTGGCTACGCTCCACCTGGAAGTAGGCATTGTCCTTCTCAGAGGCAGTAGTCCAGTTAAGCTTGATGCCATTGTTAGTGGCTGAAGCTGTAAAGGACGTTAAAGTAACCGGCAGCGGGGTGCCTATGATCACGGTTGGAGAAAGGGTTGAAGTACCGCCGTTAGCATCAGTAGTTCTGATGGTTGGAGAATACAAATCTGATCTCAGGGCACTGCGGTTGCTTACATACATTCTTAACTGACCATTCACAATCCGGTAAGATACACCTGGTATTGAATAATTGTCATCAATAGAATAAGCTGTGATAGGAGCATCACTGTCACCAAATGTGAAAAGCACATCTTCGTTCTGGTACTCAGAAACCGCCTTTGGTTGCATAGAAGAAACAACTTCTGCCTCACAATCCAACGTGATAGTTACCTCATCTGCCTGTGAGCCACAGGAAGTAGAGGACACGGTCCATCTGAAAACGTAAGCTCCCGAATTCAAACCAGAGACAGTAGTGGTTGGGTTGGTGGCATCAGCAAAGACAGGGTTTCCTGAACCACTTGGCTTAGAAACTACAGTCCAGGCACCGTTTGTGCCAGATGGAGCCGTATTTCCTTCAAGCGTAACTGTTTTGCTACCCTGGGCATTTGTTGAACAAACGGCTTTATCTGGGCCTGCATTTGCCGTGAATGTTGGGGTAGAGGTAATAGTTACTTCATTAGACACCGGGCTATCACAGTTGTTGGAAGTAGCGCGTACACTGTAGGTGCCGGCCGCAGATGCCGTGAAGGAGACCGCTCCATTCGCAACAACGGGTGAGCCACTTGGGCTGCCATTCAGGAACAATTGATAACTGTATCCATTTACTGGTGAACCAACTGAAATGGTAACCGGTGTACCACCACAAATGCTAGCGTTGCTGGCGGTAATTGCCGGCGCAGCTGGTGCTGGGTTAACGGTGACGGTAACTTCATTAGAAGTGGCAGAAGGGCAAGAACCACTGGTGGCCACCACGGTGAATTTTGTTGTAGCACTAACAGATGCTGTAAAGGAAACCGTGTTACTTCCATTATAGGTAATAGAGCTACCTTCTGCTACTCCGTTACGGAAAAGTCTGTAAGAAACACCATTCACCATGTTTCCGGTAGCAGTAATGACTACATTATCAGCTCCGCAGAAAGTGGTGGCAGAGGCTGAAATAACAGGAGCAACAGGTGCTGGGATAGAGGTCACTGTTACTTCGTTAGAGGTAGCAGGTGAGCAGGAGGCACTGCTGGCAACCACTGTGAACTTAGTGGATGGTTCAGTTACAGCAGCTGTAAACGTAACTGCGTTGCTTCCATTGAAGGTAATAGTGTTTCCTTCAGCAATACCATTTCTATAAAGCTGATAAGAAACCCCGCTTACCAGGTTAGAACTTGCAGTAATAGTGACGTTGCTGTTGCCGCATACAGAACTGGTGTTTGCAGTGATTGTAGGGGATACTGGTTTTGGGCTAACCGTCACATTTGTTGAGCCATTCATATCAACTGCAGGACAATCGCTTCTTGATGCTTTAATAGTTAGGATTGCATTTGCAGATAGCACAGCTGATGTCAAGGTCAAAGTACCAGTACTTGTAGCGGTAATTGCTGTTCCACTAGGGTTAGATCCATTGTAAATTTGGTAGGTAACGCCATTTTCTGAATTGGAGAGAGTGATGGTAGCTGAGTTTCCGTTACAGATGGTTAATGAGGCAGGTGTGACATTGTACACAATTGGCGTTGGAGATACTGTTACTGTTACCGGGGCTGAGGTAGCAGATGGACAGTTTGTGCTGGATGCCACAATAGTGTAGGTTCCAGTAGAGTTTACGCTTGTGGTGAAGGATACTGTATTGCTTCCATTGTAAACAATGGAGGAACCAACTGGTGTCCCATTTAGTGCTAAACTATATGTGACTCCATTCACCAGATTTGAGGTAGCAGTAAAGGTTACATTGCCTCCGTTGCCACAGAATTTGGTAGTAGAAGCGCTGATGTTTGTCGCTAGTGGGGTTGGACTTACTGTTACAGCTACATAACCTTCCATGGTGACATTGCCGCAGTTTCCAGGGCTAACCGCTTGTACAGTCAAAGTGGTAGAAGCTGTTAAAGCACCAGACATAAGGGTAATAGAACCACCTGTACCAGTTACTTGGGCACCACTTGCAGCACCACCATTGTAGATCTGATAGGCTATGCCGTTCTGTGAAGAAGGCAAAGTGATAGAAACAGTTCCTCCTGAGCAAACCACCTGCTGGCTAGAAGTAAAGCTCTGCACTGCTGGAGATTGTGTTACCGTGATGGCATAAGTAGAGCCAATTGCCAGAGAAGAACAGCCAGACCGCACGGCGTACACTCTAAGAGAAGCATTGGAAGTCAATGCATCTGTGGTAAGGGTAATGGCACCTCCGGTACCTGCTACCCCAAGCCCAGTTAGGGTGGTACCATTGTAAATCTGGTAAGTTACCCCAACTTCTGAGCTAGCCAGGCTAATGCTGGCGGTTGAACCGCTACAGATACTAGTTGAAGTAACCAAGGTGCTATTTTGGTTTGACGGAGCCGAAACAGTTACAGTAACTGGGCTTCCTACAGTGAAAGCAGCGCAATTGGCAGGGCTGCTTGGCGTAGCCTGAACTGTAAAAGAAGTAGTTGCAGTAATAGCGGCTGAGGTAAGGGTAATATCTCCCCCGGTGCCTTCTACGGCAGCCCCAGTGGCTACTCCGTTGATGAACAATTGGTAGAAAACCTCCGTTTCAGAGGCACTTACTCTAATTTGGGCGGTACCGCCGCTACAGATAGTTGGGGTAATGGCTGCCACTGTGAGGTTGGCGGATGGCACAGAGACAAACACGCGGTTGCTCATGTCAACTGAGCAGGTATTTCCTGATCTGGTGCCAACTACTTTCAGGTTAGAATTGCCTGTCAGCAAGCCAGTAGTTAAAGTAATGGCACTTCCGGTTCCAGTTACAGCAGAGCCAGTGTTTGTATAGTTACCGGTTGCGGGGTTGTAAATCTGAACCTGATAGCTAACTCCAGTTTCAGAGCCTGCCAGAGTTAAAGTGGCCGCATTGTTATAGCAGATAGCCTGTGTGGTAGGAGTAACTGCGAAGGCGGTAGGAACAGGGGTTACTGTAATAACAGAGTTCCCTGACATGGTTACCCTTGCACCACAGGAGTTTGTTGCCACCACAGTGTAAGTACCACCGGCTGTAATTGATCCAGTTGAAAGTGTCAAGGCATTGCCTGTTCCTTCCACAATGCTTCCAACTGAAGTACTACCCAGGAAAATTTGATAGGAAACACCTAACTGTGATCCTGAGAGGGCAATAGAAGCAGCCTGGCCACTACAGATCGTCTGGGTAGCAGGAGTTACGTTGAAGGTAGTTGGAGTGGCAGAAGTAACGTTAACTGTAAACTGCTGTGTCAGGGCAAAAGGAGCACATCCCCCTGAGGTAGCCAGTACCCTTAAAGTATTAGCGCCAGTGGTGGAAAGAGCCGCAGAGGTAAGGGTGATGTTGCCACCATTACCAGTAACCGAAGCACCAGTGTTGGTGAAAGTACCACCTGACCCGGTTTGCAATTGATACACAACGCCACTTTCTGAGCTTTGGATGACCACCGAGGCTGTGTTACCCGCACAGACAGATTGAACTGAAGGGGTAATGGTTAGAGCATTAGATGGTACAGTCACCGTGAAGGTGTTGGACATGTCTGTAGAGCATCCATTCTTGGTAGCTACCACTTTGAACGTGCCACTAGTTGTAATGGCGCCGGTAGTTAAGGTGATTGCACTGCCTGTACCTGCCACAGCGTTCCCCGTGTTAACATAGGTTCCGGTAGAAGGGTTAAGCACCTGAATCTGGTATGAGGCACCTGATTCAGAATTTGCCATGGTGACAGTGGTTGTGGCACCATTACAAACTGTTGTAGAAGCTGGGGTAACTGCATAAGCTGTAGGAGCCGGTGCAATAGTAATGGAAGTTGACCCTTTCAAAGTAGCCTGGCAATCAGGGGAGCCTACCTGGAAAGCTCTAACCGTTAAAACAGCCGCAGCTGTTAGGTTACCAGAAGACAAGGTAATGGTACCTCCGTTACCTACCATAGAAGGCCCGCTGGCAGTTGATCCATTGTAAATCTGGTAAATAACCCCATTTTCGGTATTGGCTACCGTGATAGTGGCTGAACTGTTATTACAAACGGTTTGTGCCGACGGGGTGAAGGTTGGGGTAGTTGAAGGTGAAACGCAGGTAACGGTAACAGCAGCTGTTTGCTGACTCTCACAACCTCCACCAGTAGGAGTGATAGAAGCAGTCACCGAAGTTCCGGTTGAAAGGTTTGCCTGGTTTGTAGGGTTGATAGCGATGGACCAGGTCACAGGAGTTGTAGTAGAAGCCCCAGTGACGGTGGCAGTTCCGGCAATACGCTGTCCTTCAATGAACACATTCACTGTTCCATTAGTCGTACTGGTACCAGTAATCACCGTCGCCCTTTCTTTAATGGGAGAGGCTAAAGTTAATCCAAGGCTTGCAGCAGTTGATGGCGTGGTTACGGTGATAGTTGCCGAGGCTGGGCTTACTGTTTTTCCTCCCGGAGCAGTTGCTACAGCGTACAGTACATCCCCTCCTCTAAGCGTAATGCCACTTAAAACCGGAGCAGACCAAGCTCCCCCTGAAACCGTAGCGGTTTCGGTGATACGGGTATCTGTGGCTGTGTTAGGAGTGGTGCCGCTTCTACGGTAAACTATAACAGTAGTACCATTTGCCTCTGATGAGGTTCCAGTAATGGTTGTTACAGTAGGGCATGGGGCGGTGGTGGTAAAGGCAGGTGCGGCTGTTTCACAGTTAGCACCTATTGTTAAGGTGTTAGAAGGCCCTGATAAACCCAGGCTAGGGTTAGTACTTGTAGACTTTGTTCTAACGCTTACTACATCACCCGCCTGAAGTTGATATAGATATAAGTTGATTGACCAGGTACCTGTTGAACTTGCCGTAGTAGTTGCTACAAGATTACCATTTGCGTCTTTGGTAACAGGTTGATTGTTAACAAAAAGATAAACAGGGCCACCGTTAGCTGCAGTTCCTGAAAGCAATGTGGTAGTAGAAGTACAGAAAAATGTGTTGCTGATGGTAGGAGAAGGAGTTGTGGTAGTGGTAGGAGCAGTTCTCTCATTTCCTCCTTCTAAATAAATAGGGTTCGATCTTGGTGACTCGCAGCCACCAGAAGGTGTGATAGTAGCTGTAAGAGTACCATAGTTATTAGTGTTATTATTACTTCCGCAGGAATAGCTAAACCGAAAGTTACCATTTGTACAAGCCGTAGGAGTATATACATAGGTATAAGTGGTAACTCCGTTTACCGTAGAGGAAGTAGGTGCCGGATAAGAACCTTGGTAATATACACCGTCACGGTACACTCTTAGTGTACCTAAGCCAGAGGTAGAAGCTCCAACATTCACCGTTGAGGTAATATTGACACTTTGCTGGTTACTGTTAAAAGTGTTTGTTGCTGGGAATGAGGGAGCAGGAGTTGTACAATTGACAAAGGCCTGATTGCCAACCGTTACAGTATTAGATGATACCGAAGTACTGGCCGGACAGTTTCCTGAAGCTGCTCTGGTTACTCTTGCTGTGAGGATATCACCAGCAGCCAAGGTGGTGCCGCTTGGCAAAGGAAAAGAAAACGTTCCATTAGATACGATTACCGGCGAAGCTGCCACTACCTGTGTTCCGTTGCGGAAGAGGGTGATGGTTCCGCCATTTTCAGTGGAAGTTCCGGTAATGGTAGTAGTGCCTACTCTAATGGTTGGGTTTGTTGAAATGACGGGGGCAGAGGGCGCCGCAGTTTGGCAGAACTCGCCAGCCTGGATTTGCTGCAGAGAGGTTGACGGAAAGGCAGGAATCAGATCGCGCCAGATACGGAATTTATCATTGGCATAAGTTCTGTCATCAACCCCGCCAACATCTGAGATAGTACCTTCCAATCCCGTTTGGGCGCTGGTTACGGTAGATCCAGTTACCCGCAGGGGAGTAGTTGGGCTAATTCCTACCCCGCCATCACCACTGAAAGCAGAAAGCGGAACGTAAAAATCAAAGAAGTAATCAGCGTTTCCACCGGCGGTAGAAGCGGCAATGGCTTTCTGGAAGTATTGGCTGTAACCTCCATTGGTGCTTCCCCGCCAGATTACATTACTTGTGAAAGGATCGGTTTCATCCCCACTACCCCGGTGACGGTAAATAACCACGTCAAAGTTGAGGGCCAGAACTACCTCAAACTCAAACCCAAGGTTTTTTACCTTAGAGGGAGTGGTATAATCCACCAGGGTTCCATTGGCCAGTCTTTGTTTATTAAATACCCCGTCAGAATCAATCAAGAAACTGTAGCCTTTTGAAGCCGACGAGTTTCCTCCTAAGCGCACCCTAAACAGCACTTGTGTTCCATTGTAAGCCATGTACAATGGGTTAGGAGCCAAATCCGTATGACCGCCGGCTGACCCTGTTACCAAGTCATTCAATGGCTCAGAGCCCAGTTGGGGCAATTCCCGATAGGCAATCTCATTGTATTGGAATGTTCTATCATTCGCCCCTACATACCCTGTGTTTGTCTTGGAAACATAGTTATCAAGATTTGGGTCCAAAACATTCCTGCCAGTTCCGGTAGCTGGTTGAAAAATCAAACCCGGAGTTTGGGCCTGAGCACTGTATTGAAAATACAAAAGGAAGAAAAGGAAGGCAATAAGAAAACTGCAATTCTGGCTCTTAGGAAGTAAAGGTTTTTCCTTCATAGCTTATAATTAGGTGAATGATGAAAAGTGGTGAGGTACTTCAAAATTATTCCTCGCAGGTTTAGAAAAGCGCTAATTCGGTGAACAGAGCCTTTCGCCGGACCAAATAGAGTAAAACGTTAGTAGAAATACGGTTCGTAAAATGGTAGGTTTATATAAACGGCTGGTTTTTAGAATAAAACCTATAAACACGTGGACATACAGTTTTGTTTTGTCCAATGATTGGATATCGCAGGAAAGGAAGAGGATGGTGTAAAAAGTGCAATAAGTACAAATTGTAAAAGGGTTTTTAAAACGGATAAATGCTGAAAAGCAACTTTTGAAAGGTATTTCTGGACCTTACTTGTAAGAGGTTTATTTAGTGATTAAGGTAAATAAGAGGCTTGCGGCATTGCCGCCAAAACCAGCTGCATTCACCATAATATGATGAGGATGAGACGAGGGGTTAACCCTATTACTTTGGTGGGCTCTGGTCCAGAAATGAGAAAGTAACAAAGCAATCCCCATTTCAGCCGATAAGGCGCCGGAGGCACCCAGTGTGTGGCCTATCTGACTTTTGTTAGAGAAGAAATCAGGGGCGTTTTCACCAAAGACACTGTCAATGGCCGCCAACTCAGCAGCATCGCCGGCTTTAGTGCCGGGGGCATGCAGCACCAGAGCGTCTAAGTCGGCAGGCGAAAGGGCAGCTTGCTGTAAGGCGTCGCGCATGGCTGCCTGGAAGTGAGATCCCTCTTTGGAGATGCCTGTTTTGGAGGGGCTGCGTTCGTATTTCATTCCTACGGCTGTCACAACTACTGCTTTCTCCTGCCCAAGGGCTTCCAACTCTTGCTGGGTCATTCTTTCCAATGCAAAAACGGCAGCCCCTTCGCCTAAAACAAAGGTGTTGTGTTCCTTATTCAAAGGGCGGCAAGGATGATCATCGGCGGTAAATTTGGAGTAGATGCCGATGGATTTCATCTGCGCAATTGTAAAAGAAGTGAGGGGAGCCTCAGTGCCGCCTACCAGAAAACGTTTCGCCATGCCGGACTTGAGCCAGGCAACCCCGTTGGCGAATGCTTGTAACGCAGTGCTGCAGGTAACCGAATGGCTGATGAGCGGCCCTTGCGCCTGCAGGTCATTGGCCACCCAACTAGCCACGTTCCCCAGGGTTGTACTGGGCGAGACACCCGGCGAAAGCCGTTTTTCGGGTGTTTTCAGGAAATCGGCGTGGAAATGCTCAAACAGACCGGTAGCGCCTCTGGAAGAACCAAGGTTGATGCCTACCGGTAATTCTTCACCCATGGTCCAACCTGCCTGTGCTACTGCCTGCCGGGCCGCTAAAATGGCTAACTGCACTGAGCGGTCAAGTGAATCATAAACAGGATTTTCCTGTAGTAAATCTTGCAGCAGGTTTTCGGCCGCAAGGGAAATTGGAGCCACGGGAGTGTCATTCCCCAGGTGGTCTAAGGTTGTAAAGGCGGTTTTACCGCTGGTATAGGAGGCATATACTTCTTCCGGGGTGCCTCCCAGCCCCGATATTGATCCCATTCCCCGGACCACAATCCATTCCTGATCCCCTCTGCTCTTCATCTGTTTTCTGGGTGATTTTCTCTAAACAAGGCTAAAACGCCTGCACTACTAAAATTTCGCATCTGCTCCATGACCCCGTACACTTTTTCAAGTTGGGCATTGGTGATGCAATAAGGCGGAAGCACGTACACAATGTTGCCCAAAGGCCGCAGCAGTACGCCGTTATCCAGGGCTAAATTGTATAACTGGTCCCGCAAAGAATGGAAATAGGAGGTTTGCCCCACTTCAAACTCAATGGCCAGAATGGTGCCGGTTTGGCGAAAAGCTTTAATTCCCGCTCTGCCTTCCAAGGTCTGGGCGAAGGCAGCGTGGGAAGCGCTGATTCTATCCAGGTTCTCCAGAAATGATTGTTCCTCCACCAGATCCAGGCTGGCCAAAGAAGCAGCGCAGGCCACCGGGTTGGCGGTATAGGAGTGCCCGTGGAAAAAGGTCTTGGTCTTGTCGTCGCTCAGGAAAGAATCATAGATGGCCTGCGAACTGGTGGTCACGCCCAGAGCCATGGTGCCGCCGGTAAGCCCTTTGGAGAAGCACATCAGGTCTGGTTCTTGGCTCAGGTAATCGCAGGCGAAACGCTTGCCGGTTCTTCCAAAGCCGGTCATGACTTCATCAGCGATGACGAGTACACCTTTGGCCCGGCAGCGCTCCACCAAGCGGTTTAACACCTCGGGCGAGTACATGACCATTCCGGCAGTGCCTAGTACCAGAGGTTCAAAGATGAAAGCGGCAATGTCATCGCGTTCCAGCAGTTTTTCCAGTTGCGCCAAGGTCTGTTCTTCTTCGCCGGATACCGGCACTGGCAGAAATTCCACGTCAAAAAGATACTGCTGGAAAGGACGGGTAAAGACCGACCGTTCGCTCACCGACATTGCCCCGAAGGTATCGCCGTGGTAGCTGCCTTCAAACGCAATGATCCTGGTCTTGTCCTGGCCCTGGTTAAACCAGAACTGCAAAGCCATCTTAAGCGCCACTTCCACGGCCGTAGACCCGTTGTCTGAGTAAAAGACCCGGGCTTGGTTCTGGGGCAAGAGCTTGAGCAACCTTTCTGCGAGTTCTACGGCGGGAGCGTGGGTGAACCCTGCGAAGATCACGTGCTCCAGAGTGCGCAATTGCTGGCTTACCCGCTCCGCGATGTGCGGGTGCGCGTGCCCATGGATGTTCACCCACCAGGAGGAAACGGCGTCAATGAACTCGCGGCCATCCTCGGTGAAAAGGACGGCGCCTTCTCCGCGCGTGACCCCAATGGGAGGGGGAGCCGTTTGCATCTGGGTGTACGGGTGCCAGTTCACCAACTGGTCCCGCTCCGAAAGGCTATTGTGCATGGTTGGTTAAATAATCTTGTAGCGTCTTCGCGTACCTTGATACCGTGTTTTGATCAAAACTTTCTTCCTGCAGAATGCGGGGAAAAACCGGAAGCTGGGAGTAGTTTAAGATGAAATCTTCTGACGAAGCGTTAGGCACCCCGTTGAAGACAACGCCGGCTACGCCGATGTTTCTGCTCTTGAGCACCTCCACCGCCATCAAGGTATGGTTTATACTGCCCAGATAGTTTCTGGAAACCAGTACCACTTCCAATTGCAATTGCTGAATGAGGTCCAATACCAGGTCCCGCTCGTTCAACGGCACCATCAGGCCCCCAGCGCCCTCCACCACCAGGTTGTTTTTAGTGGCAGGCAATTGAATTTCCTCCAGTGACAGCCGGATGCCCTCTGCGGCAGCGGCTGTGTGGGGGGAGGCTGGCATCTGTAGGCGGTAGGCCTCCGGGTGAAAAACAGTACGAACGTTGGAGATCAGGCTTCGAACGGTGTGGGTGTCTGAGTCTTCCAGGTTTCCAGCCTGTACGGGTTTCCAGTAATCAGCCTGGAGCGCTTCGGTGAAGATGGCGGCGGCAATGGTTTTACCCACATCGGTGCCTATGCCTGTAATGAAATATCTTTTTGGGTGTGCTGATGAAGCAGGTTGCATAATTTTTGTACTTGGGCTTTGGTATTATAGGCGTGCAGCACCAGCCTGAGGCGCTCCTTGCCCGCTGGAACGGTGGGGCTGAACACTGGCCGCACGTCAAATCCCGCTGCCTGAATATGGTTGGCCAATTTCCGCAGCGCCACCGGATCTGGCAATTGCCAGGCTTGGATAGGGCTGCCGTCTTGCCCCTCTTTTCCGGAAAACGAAGCCAAAACGCGTCCGTCTTCCAGGAGTGAATGATAATACTTGGCCAGTTCCTGTACCTGGGTTCTTTCCTGGGTCAGGGAGGGAAGTAACCTGTAGGCTTGCCTGATGGCCGTTAAAGAGGCTAATGGCAGGGCAGTGGTGTAGATGAAGGGCCGACTGAAATTTAGCAGAAACTCCTGCAGTTCCCTCGGACCAACCACCGCGGCTCCGTGTGCCCCAATCGCCTTCCCGAAGGTCATGATGCGGGCAAACACCTGCTGCTCCAGCTTCAGTGCGGAAACCAAGCCTTCTCCGTTAGGGCCGTAGATTCCGTTGGAATGCGCCTCGTCCACCACCAGGTACAGGCCCTGTTCCTGGCAAAGCGAAGCCAACTCCATTAGCGGCGCGAAGTCCCCGTCCATGGAGTACAGCGACTCCACAGCTACGTACACATCGCCTTGGACCCGCTTTAGCTTCTGGCGGAGATCGTCTACATCGTTATGCCGAAAGGGGAAACTCTGCGCGAAACTGAGCCGGATACCTTCTTTCATGGAGGCATGGCTGGCCTCATCGTAGAAGATGGTGTCGCCGCGCTGGGGCACCGCCGAGAAGAATCCGCAGTTGGCCACGTACCCCGAGTTGAAAAGCAAGGCTGACTCCCCATGGTGGAAATGCGCAAGCTCTTCTTCAAGTTCCTGGGCGTAGCGGGTATTGCCGCTCAGCAGGCGGGAGCCGGTGGCGCCGTGGGCCGGTTGTTTCCCTAATTCTTCGGCTATATTTTGAGCCAGAACCTCTGATGCCGCTAATCCCAGGTAATCGTTGGAACTGAAATCCACCAAACCTTTAGGGGGAAGGGTAAGACTCCGCAGGGTTCCTTTCTGCACTCTGGTTTCCAGCTGGCGCAGCAGACGTTCCGGCACCTTCATGGCAACAGTTTATTCAGCCGCAACCGCTTCAGCAGGAGCGTCAACAGTTCCGCCGCAGGCAGTTTCGGCTTTGAAAGACTTACGCGGGTTGAGACCCAGCAACTCAAACATGGCCTTGTCATCGGCGAAGCCGGGGTTAGGCGTAGTCAACAGTTTGTCACCGGAGAAGATGGAGTTGGCGCCTGCCAAGAAGCAAAGGGCCTGCTCGCTCACCGGCATTTCCTGTCTTCCGGCGGATAAACGCACCATGGTTTTTGGCATGAGGATGCGGGCAGTGGCGATCATGCGCACCATCTCCCATACGCTCACGCGTGGTTGCTCGGCAAGCGGTGTCCCTTCTACTGGCACCAGCGCGTTCACTGGTACGCTTTCCGGGTGCTGCGGCAGGTTGCTGAGCACGTGCAGCATGGCAATACGGTCATCGTCGGTCTCGCCCAAGCCAATGATGCCGCCGCTGCACACGGAGATACCGGCTTTGCGCACGTTTTCAATGGTGCCCAGGCGGTCGTCGTAAGTACGGGTAGTGATGATGTTGCTGTAGTTCTCTTCTGAGGTATCCAGGTTGTGGTTGTAGGCGTAGAGACCGGCTTGTTTCAGACGCTCAGCCTGGTACTCGTTCACCATTCCCAGGGTGCAGCAAACTTCAAGACCCATCTCGTTTACGCCTTCCACCATTTCCAGCACGCGGTCAAAGTCACGGTTGTCACGTACCTCGCGCCAGGCGGCGCCCATGCAGAAACGGGTAGAACCGCCTTCTTTGGCTTTGCGGGCGGCATCCAATACTACCTCGTTGCTGAGAAGTTTGTGCGCCTGCACACCGGTATGGTAACGGGCCGCTTGCGGACAATAAGCGCAGTCCTCTGGGCAACCCCCAGTTTTTACGCTAAGCAGCGTGCACACCTGCACCTCGCCGGTAGCCTGGAATTGTTTGTGAACCTGTGAGGCCTCCACGATGAGTTCCAGCACGGGTTTATAGTAGATGGCGCGTATTTCATCCATGGTCCAATCCGTACGGAGAGGGGCGGTGTTCAGGGCGTCCGTCATATTCTAAAAAGTGTGGTTTAGGCGGCTAAAGTACGGCGGAAAAAGCAATAGGAGAAATTTTTTAAACCTAATGCTAACCCTTGTTAGGTTATTTTTAAGCTTGTTTTCTGAAAATCAGGCAGAAATCAAAAGAAGTAATGGTTCATATTAATTTGTGAGAATAACCACATTGATAATAAAAACTAGTTTTAGAACCTTTAGGGATGGATAGAGGGATTTAAGAGACCAAGAATCAATCTTGAATCTGTTTTATTTTGGACGTGAGAATTCATACGCATATAGGCCCCTTTAAAGCTCTGGATGACTTAAAACTACAGATTATGGCGTTCCCGAAATGTTAAGGCAATCCCTTATGGTTGCCCTTGTTTTTGGCGGAAGGTAAACGGTTCCTCAAGCCAATTGGTCATCCCCCCGACTCCCTTCAAAGGGGGGGCGGGGTGCGTTGGGAGCATTGCTGAAATCTTTTTCTGGGAAAGAACTTCTATGGCAGCAAAATTATGATGCTTTGTAAAAGACGAAGCCCATGTGGAATTTAATTCCTGCATGGGCTTCCTGTGTTTCAGGCCTGTTTTCTGAAAATCAGGTTTAAAACCGAACTCGGCAATCAGCAATAAAGCCTACTTCTTATCAGCTATTACAACCTGGCCGTTGCGGTATTCTACTTTCTTGGTGGGTTTTCCGTTCTCGTCGAAGTAGGTCCAGGTGCCGGTTTCGCGGTTGTTGCGGAAGGTGCCGGCCATTTCGGTTTTACCGTTCTCGTAGAGCTGTTTGAAAGTGCCGTAGCGCAGGCCGTCTTTGTACAGGGTCTCTGATTTCACCTTGCCCGATGGGAAGTAGGTGATGAGGGTGCTCACAATTTTGCCGTTCAGGTACGTGGCTTTGGATTCAACCTGGCCGTTGTCGTGGTAGGTGAGGCGCTCACCGTTGATGCGGCCGTTCTTGTAGGGTTCGGTGGTTTTGGGTTTCTTGTTCTCGTGGAATTCCTGCCAAGTGCCCACCCGTTTGTTGTCTTTGAACTCCTCCTGCGCGGCAATAGCCCCGGAAGGGTAGAAGCGGGTGATTTTGCGGTCTTTCTCGGCGTTGCCGTACCGGATTTCCTCTTTCAGTTTTCCATTCTCGTCAAAGGACTGGGCCAGACCTACCCTGATGCCTTTGCTGTAGGTGAGGGTTGCTTTACGCTGGCCGTTTTCATAGTACGCCACTGAGGTGCCCTCGGGCTTGCCCGCCACCACGCTGCCTTCAGTCATGAGTTTGCCGGAGCGGTAGTAGGTTTTGAACTTGGCCGGTTTAGAAGGGCCATCGCTGATGGTCTCGGTCTCCAGTTGGCCGTTGTCATAGTAGGTCCGGTAGCCACCCTCAATCATGCCGTTGCGGTAATTGGCCTCCGACTGCTTTTCGCCGTTGGGGTGGAAGGTGCGCGAGACGCCGCTCTGCGCCTTCTTGGCATAGGTGATCTCAGAACGCAGCTTGCCGTTGGAGAAATACTCTTTCACGGTACCCTCTGGGAAGCCCTCCACAAAGTTTGCTTCCTGCTTCAGTTGGCCGTTCTCATAGTAACTTTTGAAAGGACCATTCTGCAGATCGTTCAGGTACTGGCCTTCCTGTAGTTTGTTGCCATTGGCGTAGACCGCTGAGAAAGGTCCGTTTTTTTTGCCTTCTTTATATGGTACCGTCAGTTTGGGTTTGCCGCTGGGGAAGAACTCGGTATAGAGGCTGTCGCGTTTGCCTTCCACTACTTTTACCATGGCCTCCAGTTCGCCAGTAGAGTAGTATTTACGGTAATAGCCGTGCATCACGGAGTCCTCAGTTCCTTTGATGAAGTACACCTCCTTGATCGCCGATTGCAGGGAATCATGGTAGGTGACCACGCGGGTCTGGGCCTTGGACTCCAGTTTAAAACCCAAGGTGAGCAGCAGAAACGCAGATAAAAACAGAATCCTTTTCATGGATACAAAACAATAAAAAAAGCCTTACTTATAACGTAAGGCTATTTTGAATTAGTATAGTTCAAAAGGCTTACACCCGCTCCAGCACGATGGCCGAGGCCCCGCCGCCGCCGTTGCAGATTCCGGTAACCCCAATCTTGCCGTTGTTTTTGTGCAGCACATTGATGAGGGTAGTCACAATTCTGGCTCCCGAGGCTCCCAATGGGTGACCTAGGGATACCGCACCACCGTACACGTTCACGTTGCCGCCTTCCAGGCCCAACTTCTGGTTGTTGGCCAGTGATACCACTGAGAAAGCCTCGTTGATTTCGTAAAAATCAACTTCTTCAGGCGTTACCCCTGATACCTTCAAAGCTTTTGGAATGGCCAGGGCCGGTGTGGTGGTAAACCATTTCGGCTCCTGTTCGGCATCGGCGAAGCCGCGGATCTTGGCGATGGGTTTCAGGCCCAGTTCCTCGGCTTTCTCTTTGCTCATAAGCAACAGGGCCGCTGCGCCGTCGTTGAGGGTAGAGGCGTTGGCCGCCGTTACAGTGCCTTCCTTATCAAACACCGGACGCAGGCCCGGGATCTTTTCAAAGTTCACCTTGCTGTATTCCTCATCTTCGGTGATGAAGATGGATTCCTTTCCTCGCTGAGGAATTTCTACGGGCACAATTTCATCTTTTAAGTAACCAGCTTTAGCCGCGGCGGCAGATTTACGGTAAGAGTTGATAGCGTACTCATCCTGCATCTCGCGGGTGATGCCCAACTCGCGAGCGGTATTTTCCGCGGCGCTGCCCATGTGGTAATCATTGTAGACATCCCAGAGGCCGTCTTTCACCAGGCCGTCAATCATCTGGCCGTGGCCCATCTTCGCCCCGAAACGGGCTTTGTCCAGGTAGTAAGGCACGTTGGACATGCTCTCCATTCCACCAGCCACTATGATGTCTTTGTGGCCCAGCATGATGGCCTGGGAAGCGAACATGATAGCCTTGGAACCCGAGGCGCACACTTTATTGATGGTGGTACATTCCACTTCGTATCCCAGACCAGCGCCAATGGCT
Source organism: Rufibacter roseolus (assembly GCF_017916365.1). GTDB lineage: Bacteria > Bacteroidota > Bacteroidia > Cytophagales > Hymenobacteraceae > Nibribacter > Nibribacter roseolus. The sequence goes on along the minus strand of NZ_JAFMSU010000002.1, from coordinate 1,226,717 downwards.
GCCTGCCGCGCGGGCGCCTGGCCCACGTTCGCTGACAACACATTGCCCATGATCACTTCCTGTACCAGGCTTTTGTCTACCCCGGCTTTCTCCAAAGCGCCTTTGATAGCGATGGCACCCAACTGAGGAGCCGTCAGGCTGGCTAATGCCCCGCCAAAACTCCCGATTGGCGTACGAACCGCCGAGATAACGTATACTTCTTTCACTTGCATAGCAGTAGTTTTTCTGGATTATCGGTTTGAAATTAGGAGTTCTCTAAATAAAAACCAAACGCTTGTTAGGTTGAAAGGGTTCTCTCCTGTAAAACAAAAGTCTGCAGCAGGAAGGTGCAAGGCAGTAGGTGAAAATTTCAGGAAAGGGCCCTTGGCTGAAGTTGCCTCATTTCTGACTTGTTTTCCAGGAATCAGTGCCGAAACGGAAAGGTAATACTCCTCGCCCAGGTTCAAAAGGTAAAGCTTCTCTACACCTCACTGCTGCATAGGCAACCCTCACCAGTTCTTGTAAGTCTAACCCTTCGGCAGTTAAGTCTATAACTTCTTCTAATGGCTACTTGTGATTTTAAGCCTAACTGTTTTATGGCACATTTTACAAAAAGAGCCATAAAACAGTTTCTCATTTACCAATCCGGGGTATTCTTGTCGGCTGGTTTGGAGGTTTTGCGAGGCAACTGCTGCAGGTATTGGGCTTCTTCCTGCCGCATAGCGTCCAGGAGCTGGCGGGCTTTCTCGGGGGAGAGTTGCAGTTTTTTCAGGCGCTCAAAGCGGGTCTGCAGCAGGGCATCCTCTTCGCGGGCAGCCTGGCTGCTTTTTCCGCTTCCGCCTGTAGCATTGCTGTCTGGCCGTCCCTCGTTGCTGTAGCCTTTGTTCAGCCCCTCGCTTCTCCCGAAATTCTCCTGCCTGGAATCATTGCCCTGGCCATTCTGCGGTGTGGAGGGGCCTCCATTGGCGGTATTGCCTGCGCCTGTGCTTTGGTCAATGTTAGGAGCACCTGCTGCCGAACTGCCATTTGCATTTGGTTGTCGGGAGCCGCCCGGCCCGTTCTGGTTTATTCTATTTTGGGGTGGTTTGGGACCTTGCCGCTTTTCTGGGTGCAGCAACAGGTATTTCTGGAGCAGTTCAAAATTGTAGCGCGCCGTTGCATTCGTTTCCCTGGCTTTAAGGGCTTGCTTGCAAAAATCAATGGCTCTGGTGTAGTTTCCTTCCTCAGCCTCAATCACGGCCAACTGGGTAGCCACCGTGGAGAGTAATTCTTTGTCTTGCGTTTTGAGCAAAGAACGGTACAGGGGCGAGGCCTGGGTGTACTCACGCAGGTGAAAGTAGGAGTGGGCCAGGTTCAGGGTGACGGTAGCGGGTGACTTGCCGTCTTCGGCCTCGCGCACTTTTTCATACAGTGCCGCGGCCTGCTGGTACTCCTTCTTTTTGTAGGCGGCCTCTGCCTGCTGACTGAACTGGTTCCGCTGGGCAATGCGCTGGAAACCGTCAAACGGCAGGGAGACAAGTAAAACAATAAACCACCAGTAATTCATATCTTAAGCACCTGTATCGTCCATAAAACATCCAGCGCGATGAGCAGCAGGGCGGCCAGCAGGGGATAGAGGTATTTATTGGCCGCTACTTCCACCACCTTGGCCTGGCGCAGCTCACTTTTAACGGTATTGACGGCACTCAGCAGCCGCGGCATCTCACTTATGTTCTGATTTATCTCAAAGTAATTACCTTTAGTACGTTGGGCTACCTCCTTCAGAACATCGGCTTCCAGCTTGGTGAGCACCGTCTGGCCTTTGCCGTCTTTCTTAAAGGTACGTCCCTCAGGAATCTTTCCGCCTGCGTAGGTGCCTATCCCAACGCAGTACACCCGCACCCCCTGGTATACCAACGTAGACACGGCTTCCTGCACATTCTCCCCAAAGGTTTCGCCATCAGAGAACACCACCAGTATTTTGGAGCGTTCCGTCTCACGGCTGGTTTCGGTTTCCCTGAACTTCTGGCTAGCCAATTGCAGGACCGGGCCCAACTGGGCAGCCTCTGCCGGCGCCAGCGAGGTGCGCATAGATTGCACAAAGAGGTCCAGCGCACCGTGATCATAGGTAAGCGGACTGAGCACAAAGGCCTCGGAGGAAAACCCGATGAGCCCAATGCGGTCAGCGTTGGAGTTTTGGATAAACTCCTGTAGTTCCAGTTTCACCTTCTCCAGCCGGGAAGGGGGCACATCCTGGGCTTTCATGGACTGGGACAGGTCCACCGCCAGGTAAACGTCCTTACCGTTGGTCCTTATTTCCTTGGTCATGGCCCCAAAAGAAGGTCCCAGCAAGGCCACTACCAAAAGCCCCATGTAAATACTCCTGATAATGGCTTTGATGTAGATGGTGTTCGCTTTCTGGGAAAACTGCCGGGCCAGCCTCTTAATCCTGAACAGGTATCCGCTGTAGAGCACCCCAAACAGGAGAAAGAAAAAAAACTCCATGGAAGTAAATGGCAAATACCAGGTCATAGAAAAAGGCCAGTGCTTTAAAGTGCGGCGGCAAGTTATAAAGAAAGAAACAAATGCCCTTGTGCCTTCCTTTTGCTAATGCAGTGCTCGTGCAAGTGGGAAGCAAACATGAAACGTCTGGCGGGAAAATAAATTTTAAAAAAATCTTTGGGTCTAAGCCATTGTCAGAGAAGCGGATGGTGCGCTGCGGGGCAGAGAAGGGGAAATTTTTTTAGGCAGGGCTTTGGTAATCTCATTTTAGTTCGGCTATATTTGCACACTCTTTAACAGAAAGGGATGCCCGGAGAGATGGGTGAGTGGCTGAAACCAGCAGTTTGCTAAACTGCCGTACCTCTAAAGGGTACCGGGGGTTCGAATCCCCCTCTCTCCGCGAAGTTTTTTTGAAAATAAATTTTGAAAAGAAAACTTCATTTAATATCTTTGCACCGCAATTACGGAGAACGAAAGGTTAGAGAAGTTGGTCGCTTTGTAATTGCAGGACTCGGGGTGTAGCGTAGCCCGGTATCGCGCCACATTTGGGATGTGGAGGTCGTAGGTTCGAATCCTGCCACCCCGACGAAAAAAGATGAGTAATGTTGGATGACTAAAAAGACATTCTCCATTACTCATTTTCGTTTCGATGGTCTCGTAGCTCAGCTGGATAGAGCAACTGCCTTCTAAGCAGTAGGTCTTTGGTTCGAATCCAAACGGGATCACTTCAAAATCAGCCACTTATAAGGTAAAACTTGTAAGTGGCTTTTTTGTTTGCAATAGCCTCAGCAATGCCCTTGCAACGAATGTGGCTCAGGTGCCGTTTTCTGATTGACTCAGATAAACATCCATGATCATCTACAACAGCGCCTTCCTGACCCTTGATTTCGATCCTAGCATGGACATCCTGTCTGTTGCCATGCAACCCATGAACGATATTCTAATACCTGAAATCAACCGGTCGTTCGCCATTATTGTAGAGAACGCAAGGAACTATGACATCAAAAGGCTCCTGTTTGACGCAAGGGAAACACGGGTTGATGTCCAGGAGGAAGTATTCGCTCCGGTCATCACCCAGTTCGTGTTGGATTTGGCAACTACCAGGGTGCAGAAGGTCGCCCGCGTCAGCTCCACCAGCGTCTTCCGGGAACACGTGGTAAGAAAGGTGTTCAATAATAACGTGCTTCCTATCCAGTTCGAGAGTTTTTCAGAGATAGAACCCGCAATAGAATGGCTTAAGCACTAGCTTGCTATGGTTCCCCTATGGTCACGTCTCTACCTACGGGATCTTCAACTCGGAAAGCCGGTTCTCAGGAATCCAGCCCAGCACATACGCTTCCATCTGTATCTGACCATTGCGGTATACCTTCACAAAGGTAAGTTCAAGTTGAAGGTCTCTAAGTTGCTGGAAACGCCCTACTTCAAATTGCTTCTCACACATCTTAGTTATGTCGCAGGAAGGAAGGTAGCTTCTGCTCCTTGATCGGAGAGTCTATGGGTTTGCCAAGGAACCTGACCAGCTGCGAAGAGACAGAAGAGATCACCAAAACGCCTTACGCCATAGAAGAAGAAAATTCTACCGTTAAATGGAAAGGCTACAGCCCAACCTTGTACCACGACGGCTCCTTTAAAGTGAGCAGCCCGGGCGTGGAGGTGGTAGACGGCAAAGTGAAATCCGGGACGTTCACCATTCCCATTGCCTCCATCCAGAACTTCGATTTGCCTGACCACGTGAGGCCCGCCTTGCTGGAGCACCTCAAAAGCCCCGATTTCTTCAACATGGTCCTGCACCCCAATGCCTCCTTCAAGATCACTAATGTTCAGCCGTTGGCTTCTTCCACTGGTGGGGGAGTAGTTAACGCTAACTATACCGTTACCGGAGATTTTACGATGTTAGGCCAGACGCACGCCATCACCTTTCCGGCTAAAATCACGCTGGAAAGCAACAACATTGAAATGAAAGCAGATTTCAAATTGGACAGAACCAAATGGGGCATGATGTACGCCGCAGACCCGGCCCTTGGGGAGCCACCACATCCTGCCAGAAGTAGACATTTCCTTAACTGTAAAGGGCCATCGGCGATAATTTGAAACTGGTAACTTCCTTTCGCGGATATTTACAGAATATGTGATAGAACGTGTAGGAGGTAGTTTCTGAAAAACAACGCAAAACCCAGCAGGAAACCGCTTCTCTTAAGTGAAGAGCGGCTTCCTGCTGGCTTTTGCTTTAGGCCTACTTTTCCTATTTCGGCTTTAAAACACATCTGAGATACCAATTTCATACTGTGTAAAAAAGCGCTGATGTGAGCCAAATGAAAGGGAATAGTTGTTATATGTTTATTTTTCTATATTTATTTTGGAAAAATTAAGCTATACCCTAATTGATTGAAGATGAAGAGACATGTATTCCTGCTAGGTTTCCTGTTGCTGTTCGCGCCGCTGATTTTTGCCCAGAGCTCACAGGATGATTTAGATGCCTATGTGAAACGATTAAAAGATTCTTATGCTACCGGCGGAAGTGAAACCGCCTTTATGTCTGTAGGTTCTGATTTTTTGTACGCCCAGGGGTATTTTGAAGCTAAGAACTACTCCTCTGCCGCAGATGGTTTTATGCGGATAGTGGGGGCAAACAAGGACCATGTGTTTGCCAACTACCAGTTAGCCATCGCCCTAATCAGGCAAAACGACCCTTATAAAGCCAGGCAAGCGGAACAGTACCTGGACCATGCCTTCAAACTGAACCCATCGCTCAAAGAGCGATATGCCAAAGATGTTCCAGTTCAGCAAACATCTTCCGCGGGTCAAACTGAAAAAACTGGCCCAAAGAGTACGGAAAATTCTAAATCTGAACCCACCAAAGCTGCTCCTATTGGTTTGGAGGCGTACATAGACAAGCTAAAGTACTCTTTTGCCACAGGCGGAAAAGAAACCCAGATGTTATCTGCCGGGCAGGAAGCCATGGCGGGTATTCAATACTATGAAAAAGGAGAATACGGCAGTGCCGAAACCCGGTTCAATCTTTCATTGGCCGTAGATGCGGTGAATCCTTATGTGAATTACTTGAAAGCCGTTTCCATGGCTGCCCAGGGAAAAGAAGGAGCTGCAAAGCCCTTCCTGCAAAAAGCTGTAGCTGGTGACTCTTCCCTGCAGCAACGGTATGCGGGTGACCTCAGCTCCGCCAAAGCCGCCTGGAGCAAGTTCAATGCGGCTAAGGAAGTGAAAACAACGCCTGCCGCTAAAATCACCTATGGCGGACCGCTCCTGTACGGCAACTACACCTGCCACCAGTCGGTGTGGAATGGGCCCAATGCCAGCCCGGCTTACCGCTTTGACTACAAAGGATATTTTGCTTTGAAGAAAGATGGCACCTACCGCTGGTTAGACAACGGTGGAACCGGCAAGTACAGGTACAATCCTAAAACGGGCGCTATCACCTGGCTTTCGGGACCCATGAAGAACAATGCTCCAACTTCTTCCAGATACCAGCCAGGTACCAAAGTAGCCCAGGTAACTGTGGAGTTTTCCAAAGATTACCGCTGGGAGTGTGGGTGTAATAAATAGGAGCAAGGATTTTTTAAACGCACCTTTACATTGTTAAGGGTGTATTGCGCAGCAGCCTGTTTTAAGAGAGGTTTTACCAAAATGCTCTTGAAACAGGCTGCTCCTTTCTAACAATACTTTTTAATTGTAGATTGCTCATCTGATTTTCCACCCAATCAAAGAATGAGTAGAAGAAACATGTTCCGCGGGAAAGTAAAGTTTATGGTTGCCCTTCTGTGCCTGTTCCAGGCCGAGGCCTTCAGCCAGGTAAGACTGCCCAAACTGGTAAGCGACGGAATGGTGCTGCAGCGAGATGCCAAAACCAACATCTGGGGCTGGGCCGCGCCCGGTGAGAAAGTGACCGTTACCTTCCGGGGGAAAAACTACAAAGCCACTACCAACCCCAGCGGGAAATGGGAAGTAACCCTGGCACCCATGAAAGCCGGTGGTCCTTTCACCATGGACATCAAAGGCAGCAACCAGATCACCGTGAAAGACATTTTACTGGGCGATGTGTATTTCTGCTCCGGGCAGTCTAACATGGTACACCAGATGTCGCTGCATAATATCACCTATGCCAACGATATCATAACCGCCAGTTACCCCCAGATCCGGCATTTCTGGATTCCTACCATGGCCAACATGGAAGGCCCTGCCCAGGATCTGCCAGCGGCTGCGGCCTGGAAATGGGCAAACCCGCAGGACGTGAACAACTTCTCCGCCGTGGCCTATTTCTTCGCCCGGAAACTGTATGACCGGTATAAAATTCCCATTGGGCTGATCAACGCCAGCGTGGGCGGCACGCCCATTGAAGCCTGGACCAGCGAAGAAGGTTTGAAGGAGTTCCCGGCTATCGTGTCCACCATAGAAAAAAACAAGGACACCAGCTACGTGAACCCTATTCAACGCAGAGCCGCGGCCGTGGCAGCAGCCAACCGCCAAAAGCCTGAGTTGGATAAAGGCCTCACCGGAGCCGTCAAGTGGTTTGATCCGGCGTACGTACCTAAAGGGTGGCGCAACATCAACATCCCCGGCTATTGGGAAGACCAGGGCATAAGGGACCTGAACGGAGCCGTTTGGTACCGCCGCGAGATTGAGGTTCCGGCTTCTATGGTGGGCGTACCGGCCAAGGTGTTCCTGGGCCGCATCGTGGACGCTGATTTTCTTTACATAAACGGAAAACAAGTCGGAAACACAGGGTACCAGTATCCGCAGAGAAGGTACAGCGTTCCGGCCGGTACTTTGAAAGCAGGCAAGAACTTGTTTGTGGTACGCGTGCTGAACCAAGGAGGCAAAGGCGGCTTTGTGCCAGACAAACCCTACTACCTGGAGGCAAACGGCCAAACCCTTGACCTGAAAGGCACCTGGCAGTACAAAGTGGGCGATGTGTACCGTCCGGCCACTGGTCCATTTGAAGGCGGCATCAGCGCCCAAAACCAACCCACGGCTTTGTATAACGCCATGGTGGCCCCGGCTATTGACTATACCCTCAAAGGCATTTTGTGGTACCAGGGCGAAAGCAATGCCGGGAACCCAATGGAATACAAAAAGCTTTTACCAGCTTTGATCGCAGACTGGCGCGCAAAGTGGGGGCAAGGCAGCCTGCCGTTCCTGTTTGTACAGCTTCCCAACTTCATGGAGGCAAATTACCTGCCTACTGAAAGCAACTGGGCGCTGATGCGGGAAGCGGCCCTGCAAACACTATCGGTGCCTAACACGGCCATGGCCGTTACCATTGAATTAGGCGAGTGGAACGACATTCACCCGGACAACAAGAAAGACGTGGGCGAACGGTTGGCCCTGGCCGCCATGAAGCTGATCTACGGCGACAAAAAGATCGTTTCTTCCGGTCCGTTATATCAGTCCTCCAAGATTGAGGGCAATAAGATCATCCTGAGTTTCACCAATGTAGGAAGCGGCCTGATTTCCATTGACGACGAGGAACTCAGCCAGTTTGCCATTGCCGGGGTTGAAAAGAAGTTTGTCTGGGCCAAGGCTAAAATTGAGGGCGACAAGGTGGTGGTGTGGAGCGACGAGGTACCGGAGCCGAAATTCGTTCGCTACGCCTGGGCCGACAACCCCGACAGCGCCAACCTCTACAACAAAGAGAAATTACCAGCTTCTCCTTTCCGTACTGATAAGTAAGAAGTAGCACCTTTCCCTAAACCCTATATGCCTGCAGTGACTGATTCCTGTTTTTCATGGTAGATCGCAAGATGGTGAAGGTGATGGTGTCAGAAATTCTTTACATTGAAAGCCTCAAGGACTACGGGCGCAATGTCACTAACTCCAAGCAGATCGTCCTTAAACAAACCATTTCCTTCTTGGATGAGCTCCGGAGGGGTCTTTTGCAGGCTAAATAGGAGAGAAGTAAGCTATTTGGTTTGAGGTATTTAGGGCCTGTTTTTAAGAAAACAAGCCCTAAATACCTGTAATTAAAGAAATAAGCTTCTATTGCTCATTGGCATGGATCTTCTCAAGGTAACGCATCACCTTTTCTTCGGTGTCTTTTTGAAAGATCACATCCTTAAAGAGTGTGGTTCTTAAGGAGCGGTAAAGAGCAACGGAATGTTTCAAACTTTTCAATAAGGTATGTCGGTCATAAGCCGGAATGGTTTGCTTGAGTAGGCTCAGGTCTTCACTTTCCAAGTCACGCTCTACCTTTCTTACTCCCCTGGGCAGATTACCGTTTTTGAGGTGGAGTAACGGACCTAACACTACCATTCTCAGGTACCCGAAAAAATCAAACGCCTCCAAGTATTCTCCCCGGCCAATCTTCAAAAGGGCATAGTGTACCCAAATCCAAAAGCGGTCTTCTATCCATTGATAATCTGGGTAAGGAAACTGGGCGGTGGAGGTGTCTAAAACTTCCTGAAGCTGGCTATCGGGGTCAAGCAGGAGAATTGGATCCTCTACCCGGTTATGAAACTCTGTCAGGGTCAGGAATTTGAGGTCAACATGAAGCAGGGGATCATCATATAGGCAGATCAGCACCCTGGGTTCGCCCACGTGTTCTCCCGTGAACCCAGATAACAGTTTCCCCAATCTCTTAGCGTACGCCAGCATTTTGTCTTTGCTATCTGATATCTTCTCCTTGGTGACAAGAATGAGGTCCAGATCAGAGAACTCATCCAGCTCATTGGTGAGCCAGGAACCGCCCACGGCTAGCCCAATCACGTCTTTATCCTCTTGCAGAAGCTGACTGGCTCTTTCGGCAAATTCAACTTGTATCATGGCTTTGGGGTTAATTTCCGGAAAACATGCCGGAAACCCAATGACTAGTTAATTCCATCAGTTAGATGATTTTGGAATGTTCTGCTACCGGTAAATTTATAAGTAGTGAATTGTTTTTAGCGTACTCGTATATACGGCAGCCCGGCCGTCGGCAGAAATGGCGTTTACAAAATTTGACATTAATCATCTATTACCTTCGCTCTAGTTCAATAGGCTACCCACAATGAATATTGCTGTCAAATTCAATCTAACTAATCTGTTTTACTATAAAGGCTTTTATGTATTACTACAACAAAATGTGTTAGAAAATATCTGGAACTTTTGGTAAGTCAATGTATGCTGATCTATTTTCAGAGAATTGAATGATATTTTTATTCTAAGTCAAGCTTTATAAAAGACCAAACTGCTATCTGAAGCACAATCTGGCCAAATTATTTAATGCGCTTGTACTTGTATGAGCATCCTTCAATGCACATGGGGGAAGTTGGAACAATGGAAAGCTCTCCAGATGGAAGAATTTTCCCGGTAAGCTCGCTTTGCTTAAGGTGTCCAACACTGCACGAAACTTTGATTATAATATCCTGACCGGTTGTTACAGTATACTGTCCGGAGCAGTCTCCACTGCCGCTAATATATTCCCCATCTGCTTTAAATTCAATAATAATAGGTTTAGCGGCGTCTGCTTTAGTCCAATAGCCAGGACCGCCAACACTCATAAAGTATTCTACCAACTGCCATCTGCCAATTACTATGTCTTTTTTCCCCAAGCTAGGCTTAATGTCCTCTTGGTGCTGGCATTGAAAAGCTGATAAAAATAATAAAACCAGCAAAAAAGTAAAGGTAGTTTTCATACGTGATAGAGATAATGTGTGATTATAATGATTTTATCAATGACCCGGCTAAAAGGAATTTGGTTGCAAGACAATCAAAATATTAAAATACCGCAGTCCGATAAGTAATCAGCAAGGCGTGGTTTGATAATTTTTTAGAATTCAGATCATTCAAAAAGGGAGAGATTTTACTTAAACTCTTTGTATATGATATTAATGGTAACCTTGATAGAAGGTAACACTCTCCTGCGTAAGTTTGCCTAAGGAACCGCACAACGTTCCCTTGCATTTTAAGGCCCATTTATGAAAAACAGATACAAAACGCTGGCTTGTTCCGTGCTCTTATCCTGCGGGCTGCTTAGCTCCAGTAACCTTTACTCCCAGACCAAAAACGAGAAGGGAACTGACCTGGTGTATGTAGACAAAGGAGGGATTCTTCGCTGGAAAAAGAACAACCAGGAAGCCACTTTCTTTGGGGTGAACTACACTGTGCCGTTCGCGTACGGATACCGCTCCGTGAAGGCCAGAAACGTAGATCCAGAGAAAGCTATTGACCAGGATGTGTACCACCTGGCCCGCCTGGGGCTGGATGCCTTCCGGGTACACGTCTGGGACACCGAGATCTCCGATACTTTGGGTAACCTGCAGAACAATGAGCATCTGCGCCTCTTTGATTACCTGTTGTTCAAGCTGAAGGAACGCAACATCAAGGTCATGCTTACACCCATCGCGTTCTGGGGCAACGGCTATCCTGAGAAAGATGAGAACACACCCGGGTTCTCGCGCCTGTACGGCAAGCAGAAAGCCTTGGTGAACGAGCATGCCTTCAAGGCGCAGGAGAATTACCTCAAACAGCTGCTGAATCACGTCAATCCCTACACCAAACAAACCTACGGCGCGGACCCCAACATCATCGGGGCGGAGGTGAACAATGAACCGCACCACTCCGGACCGAAAGCCCGCACCACCGAGTACGTGAACCGCATGACGGCCGCCATCCGGGCCACGGGCTGGAACAAGCCGGTATTCTACAACATCAGCGAGTCACCCACCTATGCAGACGCGGTGGCCAAGGCCCAGGTAGACGGGTTCAGTTTTCAGTGGTATCCCACCGGCCTGGTGGCCAACCGGACGTTGCAGGGCAATTACCTGCCCAACGTAGACCGCTACCACATCCCGTTTGACACCATCCCCGAGTTCAGGAACAAGGCCCTGATGGTGTATGAGTTCGATGCCGGCGATGTGCTGGGTTCTTACATGTATCCTGCCATGGCGCGGAGTTTCCGGGGCGCCGGTTTCCAATGGGCGACGCAGTTTGCCTACGACCCTTTGGCCACCGCCTACGGCAACACCGAGTACCAGACACATTACCTGAACCTGGCTTACACGCCCTCCAAAGCCATCAGTTTGATGATTGCCTCTAAAGTGTTCCACCAGGTGCCCCTGCGCAAAAACTACGGTTCTTACCCTGCCGACAGCGTATTTGATGCTTTCCGGGTGAGTTACAAGGAATCTTTGAGCGAGATGAATACCCCTCAGGCTTTCCTGTACTCCAACACTACCCGTACCAAACCCGTGAACGCCGCCAAACTGACGCAGGTGGCAGGCGTAGGCAGCTCACCGGTGGTGCAGTACAGCGGTTCCGGCGCTTATTTCCTGGACAAGCTGGACAAAGGCGTGTGGCGCCTGGAGGTGATGCCTGATGCCATCCACATCCGCGACCCCTTCGAGAAAGCATCGCCTAACAAAGAAGTGACCCGCATCCAGTGGCAAAACCAGTCTATGCAGATCAAACTGACTGAACTGGGCGAGACCTTCACCATTACCGCCGTTAACGAAGGAAACACTTACAGCGCCATGGCCAAAGACGGCAGTTTCCAGGTGCAGCCCGGTGCCTATTTATTGACCAAAAAATCAAAATCAGGAGTAAAACGGGACGCAGCCTTTGGGAACCTGTTGGTGAAGGAATTCGTGGCGCCGCAGCCGTTTGACACGAAGCCGTTTGTTAACCATCAGCCTGTGAAGGAAGTATCAGCGGGAAGATCTTTCCCTATCACTGCGCAGGTGGTGGGCGTATCCCCTGATGCTAAGGTACAGGTGCAGCTCAACAACCAAGCCGCCGGGTACAAAACGGTTCCTATGGAGAAAATAGGCGCGAACCAGTACAAGGCCGAGGTGCCCGTTGATTTGCTCTCACCGGGTCTGGTCAATTACCGCATCATGGTGCAGGACGGAAATCAGCACGTGTCGTACCCGGGTGGCTTTGAGGGTGATCCTTGGGCCTGGGACTATTACCAGAACGATGCCTACCAAACCTTTGTGGCCGCCGAGAACGGGGCACTGTCGCTGTTCAACGCCACCACGGACCGCTCCATCTTTGTTTTCCCCAACCTCTGGAAAGCCGATGAGCGCCAACTAATCGCGGCTTCGGAACCTGGTCAATTGATTTTAAAACTTTCAGCTAAAGAGCTTCCGGCGGAGAAGACCTTCGGCTTTCAGCAATTCATCGGGGACAAACTGAAGGGGAGGGAAACCGAGCTGGCAGGCTTTGATAAGTTGGTCATCAGGATCAGGAGTGGCAACGCTACGCCGGCGCCGGTAAAAGTGAGTTTGATCACCGCCAACGCCTCTGCTTTTGCTACTACGGTCAGCGTGGGCAACACCTTCAAAGACATCGAGATACCGCTGAATTCTTTGAAGCCCGATGCCATGATCCTGCTTCCGCGGCCTTACCCGGGTTTCCAGCCGTTCTCGTTCCGGCCGGCCAAACCCGAGGTTTTCAACCTGCAGCAGGCGGAGAAACTGGAGATTTCCTTGGGCCAGGATGCTAAAGCCGCTACTGGTCAGGTCAACAGTTTTGAGGTAGAGGCGGTGTGGCTGGAGAAGAAATAGGCTCCGGAATTTAATTCAAACCAGAATGTATGAGCGCTTCTGATTTCGGCTTACTTTTACCAAAGTAGCCCGAAAACAGAAGCGCTTTTCTGTGCGCCTGCTAAGGCTTAACCCTCACCTTGAAAGCTATCCAAACATGCACCATCGGCTAACCTCCGTTCTCGCGGTGGCCTGTTTCCTGGGACTTCTGAGTACCCGGGATACCCAGGCCCAAACTACTCCCACCTTCACCCGGCAAGACACTTTGCGCGGTTCCATTACTCCGGAGCGGGCCTGGTGGGATTTGGTTCATTATGACCTGCGCATGAAAGTTAATCCGCAGGACAGTACCATGCAGGGCGTGAACCTGGTGCGCTACAAAGTGCTCAAAGCTCAGCAAACCATGCAGATAGATTTGCAGCCACCCATGCGCATTGAACAGGTAGTGCAGAACGGCCAGAAACTCGCGGTGAAACATGATGGCAATGCTTGGTTTATCCAGTTGGCGGCGAAGCAGGTGCCCGGCACCTTGCAGACCGTGGAGGTTTCTTACAGCGGCAAGCCCCAGGTGAGCACCAACCCACCCTGGAGTGGGGGGGTAACCTGGAAGAAAGACGCAGCCGGCAAACCGTTTATCGCTACTTCCTGCCAGGGCGATGGCGCCAGCCTTTGGTGGCCCTGCAAAGACCACATGTATGATGAACCCGACAGCATGATGATCAGGGTAACGGTACCGCAGAACCTCATGGATGTCTCTAACGGGCGCCTCCGGAAAGTGGACCAGAACCAGGACGGCACCAAGACCTTCCACTGGGCGGTGACTAACCCCATCAACAACTACGGCGTGAATGTGAACATTGCGGACTATGTGCACTTCTCAGAAACCTACGCCGGCGAGAAAGGCAAGCTGGACTGCAACTACTATGTCCTGCGCGAAAACCTGGACAAAGCCAAAGAGCAGTTCAAACAGGTGCCCCAGATGTTGAAGGCCTTTGAACATTGGTTCGGGCCGTACCCTTTCTATGAGGATGGCTTTAAACTGGTAGAGGTGCCCTACTTGGGCATGGAGCACCAAAGCTCTGTGACCTACGGAAACAAGTACCAGAACGGTTACCTGGGCCGCGACCTGAGCGGTACCGGCTGGGGCTTGAAGTTCGATTTCATCATCATCCACGAGAGCGGTCATGAGTGGTTTGCGAACAACATCACCTACAAAGACATCGCGGATATGTGGATCCACGAAAGCTTCACTAACTACTCTGAGAACCTGTTTGTGGAGTATTTCCACGGCAAGAAAGCGGGCAGTGAGTACGTGATAGGCACGCGGCGCGGAATCAAAAATGACCGGCCTATCATCGGGAAATACGACGTCAATTTCAGCGGCTCCGGTGATATGTACCCTAAGGGCGGTAACATGCTGCACACCCTCCGGCAAGTGGTGAACGATGACGCTAAATGGCGCAACATCCTGCGTGGCCTCAACAAGGAATTCTACCACCAGACCGTCACCACCCAGCAGATTGAGAATTACCTGAGCAAGCAAACCGGCAAAGACCTCAAAGCCTTCTTTGACCAGTACCTGCGCGATGTGCGCATCCCCGAACTGGAATACCGCATGGAAGGGAGCACGTTGGCTTACCGCTGGAACAATACCGTACCGGGTTTTAACTTGCCCGTAAAAGTGCTGGTGGCCGGAAAAGAAACCTGGCTGCAACCCGTGGCTTCAACCTGGAAAAAAACAAAGCTCGTTGCTGGCACTTCATATATCACCGTGGACCCTAATTTCTACGTGACCCAGAAGAAGGCGCAGTAAACACTTTCCGCACTCTAGAGAGGAAACTCACCTAAGGACTTTTTCCCAAAGCCCCGCTTTAATGCCGATTTAATGAAAACGGCCTTAAAGCGGGGCTTCCCTTTTAAAGGGGCGAAAGAACATGTGCAGGAAGTCAAAAGATTGAACATGAGGCTTTTTAACCCGTACCTCTAAGCAGCCTCGTAACTCTATGAGCCTTTAACCTGATTTCTGATGGACATGCATTTCATCCGCCGCGGCGAGGGAAAACCTTTGTTACTCATTCATGGCGTGGGCGGCAGTTCCCGCTCCTGGGATTTGATGATAGACGGTCTGGCCGAGGCCGGTCGGGAGGTAATTGCATTGGATTTGCCTGGCCATGGCGCCACGCCGCCCTTATCGGGCGAGGTATCCATCAGCACCCTAGCCGATGCGGTCACCTCATTTTTAGATATCCAAAACTTGCTGGGGATTGATGCCGTGGGTAGTTCCATGGGTGCCCGCCTGGTGCTGGAACTTGCGCGACGCGGTGGGGTGCTGGGTGCGGTAGTGTCGCTGAACCCCGGCGGATTCTGGAGAGGCTGGGAAAAGCCGGTCTTCTATTACTCGGTGGCCTCCTCTAAGCGGCTGCTGCAACTCCTTCAACCGGTATTACCAACCTTGGCGGGAAACCCCGTAGGAAGAACGCTGCTGCTGTCCCAGTTTTCGGCCCGTCCCTGGAATTTGCCCTCAAAACTGGTCTTGGAAGAACTGCGCACCATGGTCTCCTCACCGTCCTTTGATGAGCTGCTGTACAACCTGGCCTACGGCGAGACCCAGAAAGGAGCCCCGCGAGGCACCATTTCAGCCCCGCTGGTGATTGGGTGGGGGCGCCAGGACCGGGTTTGCTTTACACAACAGGCTTCGCGGGCGCTGGCCCTTTTCCCCGATGCCAGTATTCACTGGTTTGCCCGGTGCGGTCATTTTCCGCAGTGGGACTCACCGGAAGAAGCCGTCCAACTGGTACTCACCGTCACCAGTGGCATCAACTATGAACCACTGCTCTCCGAGGAGATGAATAAACCAATTACCACTACCACCCGAAATTGGGTAGCCATCCTGGGCATTGGCTTCGTGGCAGCAGTGGGTGGCTATCTGCTGGCTCGTCCCAGAATGAGTTGACCATTTTGCTGCCGTTTTTCTGAAATCAGGCACAAAAAGGCCTCTGTAAGTTTCAGGTGGTGCACCTGTTGCTCTCAGAGGCCTTGCTGTGTTTAGAAATACCAACCCGCATAGGGTTGGCCTGTCAAGGTAAAGGAAGATCAATCAATCAACCAATCATTGGATCAATCAACTCCGCCTATGCGGGTAGGTTTGGTTTGGGGCGGCCAGATGCCGGGTTGGCCGGTTCTCTGGTTTACCGGTAACACACTGCGGTCGCGGGAAGTGGTAGTGGGGTCCTCGCTGGCCATGTAGGCTAAGATGGCGGTGAGAATGGCGTTGCTGCGCACATCGTCAAACACGATCTTGTCATAGGTGTCACGATTCGTGTGCCAGGTGTAGGTGGCGTAAGACCAGCTCAGAGAACTGAGGGAGAAGGCAGGGGCACCGGCGGCCACAAACGAGGAGTGGTCAGATCCGCCTCCGGCCGGGGAACCCGGAAAGTTCGTCTGGATGTGGGTCCGGATGTTCTCGGGTACGGGCGCGAACCAGCGGTTGAGGTACTCATACGAGTGCAGGAACCCTGAGCCGGCCAAGTTGGCGACGCGGCCAGTACCGTTGTCCTGGTTGAACACCGCCTGGATTTTGCTTACAATCTCGGGATGGTCTTCCACAAAGGCGCGGGAGCCGTTCAGTCCTTGTTCTTCGCTTCCCCAGTGGCCTACCAGGATGGTTCTTTTAGGGTTAGGGTAGATCTTCTTAAGGATGCGCATGGCCTCCATCATCACCAGGGTACCGGTACCGTTATCGGTGGCGCCGGTGCCGCCGTCCCAGGAGTCAAAGTGCGCCGAAAGGACCACGTACTCGTCTGGTTTCTGGGTGCCTTTCATCTCCGCGATGGTGTTGAAGGTAGGCACCATGCCGCGCTCCTTTGACTCCGCTTGAACCTGGATTTTAGGCTTCTGCCCCGAGGCCGTGAGACGGTACAGCAATCCATAATCTTCCAGCGCAATGTCTACTGTAGGGATTTTCTTGGTGTAGGCACTGAAGATCTTGTTCACGCCAAATCCGCTGGACCAGTTAGACATGACCACGCCAGCGGCACCGGCTTTTTCCAAGGCAACCGGCAAGGTGCGGGTGGTGTAGCCCATCTTGCTCATCTTCGTGCGCCAGGCCTCAGTTTGGGCCGTGCGTTCGGCTTTCATTTTTTCAAAAGATTCCTTCGTAGCGAATTCCTGCCAGTTGTAGTCGGGGCGGCCAGTGGGTTGCGGCATGGAGATGAGCACGAATTTGCCTTTCACACTGGGTAGCCATCTCTGGAAAGCCAGGGAGTCGGTCACGGTCTCGGGGAGGGTGATGGTCTCGGCGGTGACGCCTTTGCCTTTGGTGCTGGGGCTCCAGGCCAGTTGCATGCCTTCCAGCGATTTTACCCGCGGGTAAACCATATCTATATGGGAGACGCCTCTTTGCCAGCCGCGCCATTCGCCCCATTTCTCGTTTCGGGCTGTTATGCCCCAGCCTTTGTACTTGGCCACAGCCCAGTCGTTGGCCTGCTGCATCTGGGGTGTGCCCACCAGGCGCGGACCAATCACGTCCATGAGTTCGTGGGCCAAAGTTTCCAGTTGAGAGTTCTGGGTGGCTTCTTTCACAATGCTGTCTACCACGGGGTTCTGGGTCTGGGCGAAACCAACCTGGGCCGTGAAGAGGAAAGAAAGGAAAAGGAGTTTGGGCGCACTTCGTTTGTGGCCCAGTTTGGGAGGGGTGAAGAGTTGTATCATGCCCCTAATTTAGCTACGCAAAGAAGAACTGAAAGCGGCTACCCGAAAATAGCTGTTGGTTTCCCGTTCAGGGGCCGATTTCCTGAAAACAGCCCCTGAACAGAATATTTATTCCAGTACGAAATCCTCGGCCTGTGGTAGGCTCATGAATTTCTGAGCCAGGTCCTCGGGCAGGGCCGCCAGTTTGCGTTTGGCAAGGTCCATCCAGGCACCTTCCACAATGATGATGGCCGCCTTCACGCCATCGCCGCGGAACAACTCATGGCGGATGCTCCAGCGGGAGCCATCGGCGCGGGACTTGGTCAACACCGTTTCAATCTTGATGTTATCGTTGATGCCTACCTCACGCAGGTACTGCAACTCCTCGCGGAACAGAATGGGACCCAGTTTCAAGTGCTGGAAAGTCTTAAAATCCAGTCCCAGGCTGTTCAGCATGGAAATACGGGCCTGGGCGGCAAAATCGGCGTACGCCGAGTGGCGAAGGTGCATGTTGGCGTCTACCTGCGCCCAGATCACGTGCCCTTCATATACAATGCTCATAGTTTTTGTTTTTTGTGGTGTGCAATAATGGGGTAATTACGTCCAGGCTTTTTCACCGGCCGGAATTGACGTATAGACCAAATTTAGTTTTTTGTTTAACTCATGTAGGAAAAAGTCGCCTCCTAAATAAAATAGCGAGCCTTGTTGTATAAGAAAGGCAGAGCCCATTCATCACGCCGGATAACGACGATACAATGTAAGGTCGTCTCGCATCTGGTAAACTGTAGCTGGGTTACCCTGTAACCTCGTATGCATTCCTGTAGCCATCTTTAAAAACAAGTGGATGTATTCAATTGGCAGGCGTGGAAGCCAAGCAGAAACTTTATTTCTCAAAATGTGCGGGGCTATTCTGGTGCCGGGGTATGAAATCTGTAAATAATTTCTAGCTTTGAATATCATGCAATTTACATCTGGTCTGACGCTGAAGGGGTTATAAACGGGGAGGGAAAAATGCTGCCAGAGAGATTTAGCAGAATGTAAATAAATTCATTTTTATATATCCCTTTTACCCTAATTTGAGTAAAATAGCTCTAAAATGACCCTTCCATGCAACAATCGTCTTCTGCATCTCCGCATCTTCTGGAAATAGCCTGGGAAGCGTGTAACCAAGTAGGTGGTATCTATACGGTGATCCGCTCCAAAGTACCCGCCATGATTGAGTATTGGGGTGATCAGTACTGCCTCATTGGCCCCTTTTTCCCGCAACAGGCCGCCCACGAGTTTGAGCCTTCTGATGACTACTCAGATGTGTACGGCCAGGCGGTGCTGGAACTGCGGGCACAAGGGGTTGAGTGCTACTATGGCAACTGGCTGGTAACCGGCCGCCCCAGAATTGTGCTGATCAACCCGTTCAGCGCCTTCGGGCAACTGGGCGAGATCAAGTACCTGCTGTGGGAAGACCATAAGATCCCCACTTCCAACGAGGACCTGCTGAACCAGGTACTGGCCTTTGGGCAACTGGTAAGACGCTTCATTTCCTTGCTGTCTGGCAAGACCCAAGTGGTAGCCCACTTCCATGAGTGGATGGTAGGCTCGGCCATTCCTGATCTGCGCCGGGACCAGGTTCCGGTGAAAATTGTGTTCACCACGCACGCCACGCTGCTGGGCCGCTACCTGGCCATGAACGACCCCAACTTCTATGACCAGCTCACCTCCGTAGACTGGCAGCATGAAGCCCGGCATTTCAATATTGAGCCGGCCGTGTCCATTGAAAGGGCTGCGGCGCACGGGGCGCACGTGTTCACTACGGTAAGTGAGGTAACGGTGCGGGAGTGTATTTACCTGCTGGACCGGATTCCGGATACGGTGTTGCCCAACGGGTTGAACATCAGGCGCTTCACGGCCATGCACGAGTTCCAGAACCTGCATTTGACGTACAAGAAGCGTATTCACCGGTTTGTGATGGGGCACTTTTTCCAGAGTTTCCCCTTTGACCTGGACAAGACCATCTACTTGTTTACCTCGGGCCGGTTTGAGTACCGCAACAAAGGTTTTGACCTTACCCTAGAGGCTTTGGCGCGGCTAAACTATCGCATGAAACAGGCCAAGAGCGACATGACGGTGGTGATGTTCTTTGTGACCAAGCAGCCGTTCTACTCTATTAACCCGGGCGTACTCCATTCCAAGGCTTTGATGGAGGAAATCCAGGACACCTGTGAGGCTATCAAAGACCAGATTGGAGAGCGCCTCTTCTACGACGCCGCCGCCAGCACCGAGTATAAACTGCCCGAGCTGAACGATTACGTTGATGATTACTGGAAACTACGGTACCGCCGCACCATCCAATCCTGGAAAACGCACCAGTTGCCCCCGGTAGTAACCCATAACCTGGTCAATGACCAGAATGACGAGATCCTGCATTTCCTGCGGAGTTCCAACCTGGTGAACAACGCAGATGACCGGGTGAAAATAGTGTACCATCCAGATTTCATTTCGCCCACCAACCCACTGTTTGGGATGGAGTACGGGCAGTTTGTGCGCGGCTGTCACCTGGGTATTTTCCCGAGCTACTATGAGCCGTGGGGCTATACCCCGCTGGAATGCGTAGCCAGCGGTATCCCGGCCGTGACGAGTGATTTGTCAGGCTTCGGGGATTACGTGAAGAAGAACGTGAAGAAACACAAAGACAAAGGCATTTACGTGGTAGACCGGCACGAGCGCAGCTTTGATGATTCTGCCGAGCAGCTCACCCGTGACCTTTTTGATTTTGTAGAAATGAGCCGCCGCGAGCGCATTACCCAGCGCAATAAAGTGGAAGGCCTGTCTGAGATGTTTGACTGGAAAAAACTGCTGGTGCATTATGAGCGGGCCTACCAGCTTGCCTTGAGCACAAGCCAGGAATAGTTCTGGTTAGCGCCAGAAGCAAATAACAACAAAGAAAGAGAGTCTGTTTTGAGGATGTTTACTTAAAAACTCCTTCAAAACAGACTCTCTTTTTTATGACCAGGCGCTGCCTCTTTGTCTTTAGTTCAAGCCTAACATAGACTAATTCGGCTACCCGGATGATTACCAAAGTTTACCCGGAGCGTCAATGCCCCGGATACACCTTTATGATTTGCTTGCTGAAATTCCCTGCAGTTGCAGTGTATTGAATTCTGATGGTACGGTCACCGTAACCAGGTTGGTTTCTGCATTTGATTCCCACGCAACTTCTTGTCCATCTGCCAGGACGCTGGCGGTTGCAACTGGCAGCCCGTGGATGACGATTTTGTAGTCTTGGTAAGCATCGGTGCCTTCACCGGTCCGCTCCTGCATTACGGTGAACACGCCATCTACCGCGCTGGTTTGGAAAGTCTTCTGCTGGAATTTCCCTTCGGCGTAGCCGTAACCCTCGCCGCCGTCTTCGTAGAGCTCGCTCACGCAGATTTGCTGGCCGTAGTAGACATGCAAGGTTACTTCTGCTACCGCAAGTTCGCCCACGTACTGTTGCACTGGGTAGAACGGCAGCACGGCTCCGGCTTTCACAAACATTGGTACCTTCTCTAAAGGCGCATCTGCCCAGATTTCTCTTTTACCAGCAGCCATTTCATCGGTCCAGAAGTTATACCAGTGGCCTTGCGGCAGGTACATAATTCTGCCTTCTACCCCGGGTTGGGTGATGGGGCAGACCACTAGGTTGTCGCCTAATGAGAACTCGGCCATGCGGTGGTAACACTCGGGGTCGTTTTGGTCCAGTAGGGCCAGGGGGCGCAGCATGGGTGTGCCGCGCGAGGTGTACTGCCAGAACGTGGTGTAGAGGTAGGGCAGGAGCTGGTAACGCAACTCAATGAACTTGCGCGCCAGCGAAGTGTACGGCTCGCCGAACGACCAGGGCTCCTGGTCGCCGTGGTCTCCGGAAGAGTGGGTGCGGCAGAACGGATGGAAAATACCCAACTGGAGCCATCTAATGTAGAGCTCTCCGTCTGGCGTCTCAATGAAACCTCCAATGTCAGAGCCCACGAAAGACATGCCCGAGATGCTCAGGCGCTGGCATTGGATGTTGGCGAGCCAGAGATGGTCCCAGGAGGCGATGTTGTCGCCTGTCCAGGCGGAGGCGAAGCGCTGCACCCCGGCATAGCCTGAGCGGGTGATGGTGAAAGGCCGGTCTGGGTAAGAAAACTGTTTTACCCCGTTGTAGGTGGCGCGGGCCATCTGCATGCCGTAAATGTTGTGGGCTTTGCGGTGGCTGCCTGGTTCTCCGTCATAGTAATGGCGCACGTCATTAGGGAAGGTGCCAATCTCAAAAACGGCTGGTTCGTTCATGTCATTCCAAACCCCTTTTACGCCCGTTTCTTCAATAAGACCCTTAAAAAGCCCGGACCACCAGGTACGCACCTCCTCGCGGGTAAAATCCGGGAAGTGGCACAGGCCTGGCCAAACGGTTCCTTTGTACAAAGGTCCATCGGCGCGACGGCAGAAGTAGTCGTTCTCAATACCTTCCTGGTACACCGGGTAATCATGGTCTACTTTAATGCCGGGGTCAATGATCACCACCATCTTAAAACCGTCTTCCTTCAGTTCCTGCACCAGGCGCTTGGGATCAGGGAAGTGGGTGGGGCTCCAGGTGAAGCACCGGAAACCGTCCATGTAGTCAATGTCCAGGTACAGGGCATCGCAGGGGATTTTCCGGTCCCGGAAACCTTTTGCCAGGTTCTTCACCACCGATTCTGGGTAGTAGCTCCATTTGCACTGGTGGTAGCCCAAAGACCAGAGCGGCGGCAACTCCGGCGGTCCGGTGAGCGTGGTGTATTTCTCCACCACCTGGGTAAGGGAAGGACCGTAGATGAAGTAGTACTCCATGGTGCCGCCCTGGGCCCAGAAACTGCTTACCGTAGACCGCTCTTTCCCAAAGTCAAAAGACGTCCTGAACGTGTTGTCAAAAAAGATTCCGTAGGCCTGCTTGCGGTGCAGACCCATGAAAAAGTTGATGTTCTTGTACAGCGGATCGGTTCCTTTCTTGTAGCCGTAGGTATCTGAGCCCCAGTTCTGGAAACGCTTGTCGCGCAGGTTCATGTTGTCGGGCTTGTCGCCTAGACCGTAGAAAAATTCGTTGGGCTGAATGACCTTGCTCATCTTCACAATGTCGCCGCCGTATTTCTTGTGCTCCTCCCAGTGGAAGCCTTTCTCATCCTCATTCAGGACCGTGCCCGACTTATCCAGGATGCGGGTAGTGAGCCCCTGGTTGGAGACCGTGCAGATGAGATCTTTGGTAGTGATCCGGAAATGGTCTGGCAGGGCCTTCACCTTCAGCTTTACCGCCGTTTGCTTCCGGTCTGGATTAAGGGCGTAGGAAAAATCCCGGGAGAACTTCCCATCTGTTGTATATTTGAACCGTAGTATGT
Organism: Rufibacter roseolus; assembly: GCF_017916365.1. Taxonomy (GTDB): domain Bacteria; phylum Bacteroidota; class Bacteroidia; order Cytophagales; family Hymenobacteraceae; genus Nibribacter; species Nibribacter roseolus. Next base: position 1,203,712 of record NZ_JAFMSU010000002.1, on the reverse strand, counting down.
GATTTGAGATGGCTTCCACCTTAAGTCCAACGCGGTTGTCGCACATGAAAACCGCGGCGTTTTCACTTGTTTCAACGTGCCGGATGGTCCCCGCGAAATACTCTTCGCGCTTGGCACCCAGATCGTTGATCATGTAATTTGTTTCTTGAATTGTACTATCCATGATGAAGATCAATGGCGAAAAAGTAAGTAAAAAAGTATAATCCGTATAAATTCTGAAAACGGACCGCATAATTACGGAATGTTTCACATTAATCGCCTTTTTTGAACAAAGAAGGGCAAATAAATGTGGCTTAGGACTTGGTCTTGATGGTTGGATGCTTATCTTTACAAGACACCTCCCCCTTGATTCTTAAATGAATTGAATAAAAATAATAATGAGAAAACTGCGTGTATTAATGTTAGGTTGGGAAGACCAACCAATATTGAATGGAGGAGTGGGCAAAGCCTGTTTTCATTTGGCAGAGGCATTAGCTAAACAAGTTGAGCTTACCATGATTGTTCCCCAGGCAGACCACTCGGCCCTGGACCACCATGCTGAGATTGTAGGGCTGGATGAACTGAACCTAGCCGAAGTAAAACAAGCCCCGGTAGAAAAGACTTTTGAAAGATTTGCTACCACGCACCGGGTTCCTGCTGCGCTGTTCCCTTATGAAGAGCCTGCCGGGCTGGTTGAGCCCTCCATGGATGATGAAGACGCGGTTATTGATGCTACAACCGCTGAGGCTGCGGCTCCTGTCGTAGAAGAGCCTGCCAAACCGGCTGCGGTGAATTTCCCTAGCGGCAAGCCCCAGATTAACGTGGCGCAGGGCGCCCGCGGTACCCTTAACTTTGAGGTTATCCAGTTTGCGCGGTATGCCGCCAGATTGGCGTCCCATAAAGAGTTTGACGTAGTGTATGCCCATGACTGGATGACGTTCCTGGCGGGTATGGAGATCAAGATCCAGCGCAAAGTTCCGTTGATTGTGCATGTGCACAGCCTATCATTTGACCGCCAGGTAGGCGAGCCGCTGGGATGGATCTACGAACTGGAGACCAAAGCCATGAACGAGGCAGACCTGATCTTGACGGTAAGCGAAAGAACCGCCAGAATGATCACCAAGCGCTACGGAATTTCGGCTAAGAAAGTGCAAGTAGTGTACAACGGTGCCGATGAAGTGATACCTTCACCGGTAACCCCTATCAAGCGCAAACAAGTGACCTTCCTGGGTCGTTTGGTGGCGCAGAAAGGACCACTGCAATTCCTGAAAGTGGCTAAACAAGTATTGAAGCAAGATCCCGAGGTGACTTTTGTTGTAGCTGGCCACGGCCCGCAACTAGAGGAAGCCAAGCAGATGGTGCGCCGTTTGGGCATTGAGGATTCCGTGACCTTCACCGGCTTCCTGGCCCCGGCCAAAGCCGAGGAGTTGCTGAAGAATTCTACCGTGTTCCTGCTGCCCGCCCTTTCTGAGCCTTTCGGGTTGGCTGCTATTGAAGCAACCCTGGCCGGATTGCCGGTGGTGATTACGCACCAAACCGGAGCCGCCGAAGTGCTGCCCCAGGCCAGCGTAGCCGACTGCAACGATACCGCCGGTTTAGCCGAACTCGTGCTGAATTTGCTGAAGGATACTGACCTGCGCCAGAAACAGGTAGAGGCAAACCAGAAAGCAGTAAAACAACTCACCTGGGGCGTTACCGCCGACCAGGTGATGGAGAACCTGCACAGCGTCCTGGAACTCCAGGACTAAGGCAGCCCCTTGGTTTTAAGCCTGTTTTCTACAAAACTGCTTTAAAACAATAGGTTAGACAAGAACTCTTTTCTCTAGATAAAAAGGCCGGTGCGACATCTCGCACCGGCCTTTCCTTTTTTGTTTTATTAGTATTTCTCTGTTTCAAGCCTAGTTTTAGTAAAACAGCCTTAGAAAGGTTATACATCAACCTTACTGCTATAACAAGCTGAGGAAGATTTTCGGCAGGTGAATTCCTCAGCAGCTTTCAAGAACTGGATCTTCCAAGAACAGGGCCTTTCATTCCCGCTTTCACTCATCAGGTTCAAGTTTCTAACTTGGACCTACCCTTGGCTGAAGTTTTCAACCTCAGTAAGGCGAAAGCCTCAGGAAGCACTTTGCGAAATCATAAACTTTTTTGCCTGCTTGAGTTAAACGGGCCTATTTCATAACAGAACTTCAACACTAATCTTGGTTAGTTGCTTTTCTTCAGATTGAAAAAGCAATGGGTAATCACTTCAAGCGGAGAAAGACGCTGTATGCAAAAAGGCCAGTTGCCGGTAATGAGCTATTTTTGAAAATTCAGCTCATTACCGGCAACTGGCCTTCTCTTCTGCGGCTCAACCTAAGCGTTTTTTCGAAATCGGCTTTAAGCTTGTTTTAAGGAAAATGGGCCTAAAACAGTTTTCCGGTTAAGAATTAAAGTACAGGTCAAACACTTAAATCAATCTTCCCTAACCATCACTAACGCAGTTCTGTTGGGCAGGTAAATGCTTAGTCTTGGTCCGTATTTAGTAGGCTGGGTAAAATACCTGATGGTGGTGTCTACCCGGTCATGGCCGCCGGTTTCGGGGGTATCAGAGGATAAAATCAGGCGGTAGCTTCCGGCTTCCGTTACCGGAAATCTGTAGTCAGGGATAGAGTTTTGGGTGTGGAAGTTGAAGAGGAAAACAAGCCCCGCCCGCTGGAAGATAATCACGTTGTTGTGGTTGTCCTGGTGCAACTTCACGGCCGCGCCGTGCTCCATCAGTTTATATTCCTGCGCCAGGGTCAGCATGTCTTTCTCAAACTGCCACATATGGCGGTAACGCAGATCAGGGTTATCTACCAGAGACCATTGCCGGCGGGCGTACTGGTAGCTCCAGTTGTTGCCCAGCCTCGGGAAATCCACCCATTCCGGGTGCCCGAACTCATTACCCATAAACGTCAGGAAGGCCTCGCCGCCCAACGCCATGGTGAGTAACCTGATCATTTTGTGCAATGCCACGCCACGGTCAATGACTGGGTTCTGGTCAATGGTGCGCATGCTGAAATACATGTCTTTGTCCATGAGCCAGAAAGCCAGAGTTTTGTCACCCACCAAAGATTGGTCATGCGACTCTGCGTAAGCCACCGTTTTCTCGCCCACGCGGCGGTTGGTGAGTTCGTGCCAGATCTCGTCCAGGTTCCAGTCTTCGTCGCGTTTGTGCTTGAGGGTTTTGATCCAGTAATCCGGGATGCCCATGCCCAGGCGATAGTCAAACCCGATACCGCCATCTTCCAGAGGTCGGCAAAGGCCCGGCATCCCGCTCATGTCCTCGGCAATCAAAATGGCGCCCGGCACAAAGGTATGGGTCAGTTCAGAGGCCAGTTGCAGGTACAGAATTGCGTCTTCGTCTACGCTGCGGTCAAAGTAACGGTCATAATGTCCAAACCCCACGCCCTCGCCGTGGTGGTGGTACAGCATGGAAGTCACGCCATCGTACCGGAACCCGTCAATGTGGAATTCCTCCAGCCAGTAACGCACGTTGGACAATAGGAAGCGGCGCACCTCGGGCACTCCGTAGTTGAACAGTTTTGAATCCCAACCTGGGTGGTGGCCGCGCGAGCCGTGGTGGAAGTACTGCCCCCCGGAACCATCAAAATCAGCAAGGCCTTCGGCGATGTTCTTTACCGCGTGCGCGTGGATCAAATCCATCACCACGGCGATACCCAGACGGTGGGCTTCGTTCACTAAATATTTCAGGTCCTCGGGCGTCCCGAAGCGGGAAGTAGGGGCGAAGAAGTTAGACACATGATAGCCAAAAGACCCGTAGTACGGGTGCTCCGCGAGGGCCATCAGCTGCAAACAATTATAGCCGGTTTCCTTAACGCGCGGCAAAATAAAGTCCGCGAACTCGCGGTAGGTGCCTACGCCGTGCTTTTCCTGCGCCATGCCCACGTGGCACTCATAAATGAGCGGTTGCGTAAGTTTGGTCACGTCAAAGTCGCCATCGGTCCAGGTGAAGGTTTCCTCCGGTGCCCAGTACTGGCCAGAGAAGTCATAGGTCTGCGGGTCCTGTACCGCCCGGAAAGTAAACGGAGAGATACGGTCCGTGGCTTGCCCGGTAGCACCCACTACATGCACTTTGAAACGGTGGCCGTGCTGCACCTGTACCTGGTCGTTGGGCAGAAAGACTTCCCAGATGCCGTTTTCCAGCCGTTGCAAGGGGTGCGCCTGCCGGTCCCAAAAATTAAAATCCCCGATGAGGGACAAGGCCTGCGCCGCTGGAGCCCACTCACGGTAGCGCCAGCCATTGTTCTCCGGTTCATAGTGCAGCCCCATCTGGTGGTGCCAGGTGCTGTACTCTATGAGCGACCCATAGTATTTGTCTATGTTCTGGCGGTTGGTTTCAAAACGGGCCATCCGCTGGTGAAGCTGCGGGGCATAAGGTGTGAGCCAGCTATCTGATTGGATTAAAGGGAGTGTTGGGGTAACCTTAGGCATAGGAGCGGTTTTGGGAATGGGTTAAGTTACAATTCCTTAAGGTAAGGTGCAACTGTGGTGGTTGGTTAGTTAAGGTTGATGGAAAGTTGTCAAAAAATAAATATAGATCATGTTAAAAATTGATAAATTCGCAAGGAAATCGATTTCGTAAAGCTGAGGCTTTATCTCCACTAAACTTAATCTGCCTATCGCATGAAGACTACGTTTCGTTTGCTTGGCTTGTTGCTGGTGTTGCTGCTGGTGCAAGTAGCCCAGGCGCAGGTGGTGACCTTGTCGCCTGCCTTCCCGGTACACAATGAACCGGTCACCATCACCTTTGATGCCACCAAGGGCACGGGCGGTCTCGCCAATGTCTCAGAGCCCGTGTATGCCCATACAGGGGTGCTTACCAACCTGAGTACCTCAGATTCTGACTGGAGGTACGTAAAAGCACCCTGGGGAACCAATACACCGGCGGCGCTTATGACTTCCCTGGGCAACAACAAGTACCAGATCACCATTACCCCAAGAACCTACTACAACGTGCCGGCTGCGGAAGAGATCAAGGCCCTTATGTTTGTTTTCCGGAATGGCAGCGGAACGAAAGAAGGCAAGGATACCGGCGGAAAAGACATAAAAGTAACCATCTACCAGTCTGGCTCCATCAATGTTTCTTTCAGCCAACCTACGGTCGGTATGAACGGCTTGTTCGTGAACCAGAACGACTACATCCAGGTCACGGGCGGTTCCTCAGCTAGCGCCAAGCTCTCGCTTTTTGTGAACGGGGTGAAAGTAAAAGAGGAAGCCTCCGCCACCACGCTCTCTACGCAACTGACCGCCTCCACTCCTGGCGCGAATAAGGTAAAGCTGGTGGCAGAGAGCGGCAACCTCATGGCCGCCGATTCCTTCACCTTTGTGGTGCGTCAGCCAGCCCAGGCGCAGGCCCTCCCTGCCAATGCCAAAGACGGTGTTACTTACCTGAGCTCTACCAGCGTACTCCTGAACCTGTTCGCGCCTAACAAGCAGACGGTGTACGTGGTTGGTGATTTCAACAACTGGACCGTAGGGGCCACCCCCATGAAGCGGACGCCAGACGGAACCCGTTACTGGGTACAGATTGACAACCTGGTGGCCGGCCGCGAGTACGCCTACCAGTACCTCATTGATGAGACTATCAGGGTAGGAGACCCTTATACCCAGAAAACCCTGGACCCTGACCAGGATCGGTTTATCTCTGCGGAGACCTATCCAAACCTCAAGGCCTATCCAACCGGCAAGGCTACCGGTATGGTATCGGTTTTCCAGACAAACCAGACGGCGTATGCCTGGAAAGTGGCCAACTTTGCCCGGCCCAAGAAAACGGATCTGGTGGTGTACGAACTGCTGGTGCGTGACTTCATCCAGAAGCACGACTATAAAACCTTAGCCGATACCCTGAATTACCTGAAAAGGCTTGGCGTGAACGCCATTGAGTTGATGCCAATCCATGAGTTTGAGGGCAACCTGAGCTGGGGCTATAACTCGGTGTACTACTTCGCGCCGGACAAGTACTACGGGCCTAAGGAAATGCTCAAGCGCTTTATTGACGAGGCGCACGCCCGCGGTATGGCCGTGATCCTGGACATCGCCCTGAACCACTCTTACGGGCAATCGCCGATGGTGCAGATGTACTACAACAGCGCTACCGGCAAGACGACGCCTGAAAATCCCTGGTTTAACCCAGATCCCAAGCACGAGTTCAACGTAGGCCATGATTTTAACCATGAGAGTGAGGCCACGAAGTACTTTGTAGACCGGGTAACCGAGTTCTGGCTCCAGGAATACAAAGTGGACGGCTACCGTTTTGACTTGTCTAAAGGCTTTACCCAGAAAAACACCCTGGGCAGCGTTAGCAACTGGGGACAGTATGACCAAACCCGTATTGACCTGCTCAAGCGCATGGCCAACCACATCTGGACCGTAAACAACAGCGCCTTTGTGATTCTGGAACATTTTGCCGATAACAGCGAAGAAACAGTTTTAGCCAACGCCGGCATGATGTTGTGGGGCAACCTACACGGGAACTACAAACAGGCCATTTTGGGCTTCAATGACAACTCTAACTTCAACTGGATCTCCTACAAGCAGCGCGGCTGGACCAGCCCTAATGTGGTAGGTTACATGGAGAGCCATGATGAAGAGCGCCAGATGGTGGAAGCCCTGGCTTACGGTAACAGCTCAGGCACTTACAACGTGAGGAACCAGGCTACCGCCTTGCAGCGGATGCAGTTGGCCGCGGCCTTTTTCTTCACCATTCCCGGGCCTAAAATGATCTGGCAGTTTGGGGAGCTGGGCTACGATGTGTCCATTAACCAGAACGGCCGTACCGGTGATAAACCCATTCTGTGGAACTACTACCAGGAGGCCGAGCGCAAAAAGCTTTACAACGTGTATGCGGCCCTGATCAAGCTCAAGATCAATGAACCGGCTTTTGAGTCTGGGAACTATACCCTGGATTTACAAAACACCATGAAGACCATCCACATCCAGGACCCGGACATGAACGTGGCGGTGATAGGTAACTTCGGGGTAACCTCCGGCACTATTGATCCCAAGTTCCAGAATACCGGTACCTGGTATGATTTTGTGACCGGTGAGGCTTTGAACGTGACCAATGTAAACCAGGCCATCACCCTGCAACCCGGCGAATACCGCGTCTATACCACCAAGCGGATCACCAGTTCCAGCATCCTCCTGGCTTCTAAAGAAGACAAAGACTTTCTGGCCAAACAGGTGGTGGCGTACCCTAACCCCAACAGAACCGGCGAGCTGACTGTGCGGTACAACCTGACTTCTACTGCCGAGGTGTCTCTACAGGTGTATGACCAACTGGGCCGTGTGGTAACCAGCCGTTCACTGGGTAAGCAAGCTGCAGGCAGCCACACCATCAGCCAGAAGCTCTCTACCGGCACCGGAAACAAACTGGCTCCGGGTATCTACCACTGCAAGCTGGTAACAGGTACATCGGCTAGAACCATCCAGGTAGTGGTGCAGTAATGTGTCATCCTTAGGCTTAGGTTTAATTCAGATCCAGGCCACTTCTCATCGGGGCGTTTTAGGGTTGTTTTCATAAAAGCAACCTTGGAACGCCCCGATGCTTTTTAGAGCGAAACAAAAGAAAAGGGCTGGTCCTGCTTTGTACAGCAGGACCAGCCCTTTTGTATGGTTAGATTTCCATAGGAAAGAAATCTAGCTAATTCCTTTTGGTGGATGCTTCGCTGAACTGAGTCAGGAAATTAAGTTTGAGGCTTTCGCCTCATGGAAATTACAAACTTCCAATCATAGTAGGTCAAAGTTGAAAACTTGAACCATGCCTGCCGAGATATTGAAGTAGCTGGATAGCAAAATTGGCACGAAGCGCTTACTTCAGGACGTACTGGATGCCGCCAAGTAAGTGCCGGAGAAAGAGCGGTTCCTGGAAGCTTTCATCGGTGTGGCCGCCGGCGGTGTAAAAGGCTTTGCCGCCGTCAAAGGTGTGGTACCAGGCAATGGGGTGGCTGGCTCCGTTTTTGCCTCCCTGGTAAGTGGTCTCGTCTAAAGTAGCCAGTACCTTAATGTTGGGGTTGATGTTCTTGAAGTTGTACCACTCGTCTTCTCTTTCCCATCTGTCTGGCAGGAAAGAGGTAGAAAGGTGCGATTTATCCAGCACCTGGACAGTGGCTGTCTGTATCTGCGGGTGGCTTTCAAAATAAGCGCCTACCAGTTGGTTATACCACGGCCATTGGTACTCGGTGTCCGTAGCGGCGTGTACGCCTACAAACCCACCTCCGCCTTTGATGAACTGCTCAAAGGCGCTTTGCTGGGCATCGTTCATCACATCCTGGGTGGTGCTCAGGAAAACCACCGCTTTGTATTTCTTCAGCGAATCTGAGGTGAAGATATCTGCGTTCTTGGTGGTGTCTACCCCAAACCCATTCTCCCGCCCAAGCTTCTGGATGGCCGCCAGACCTGCTGGAATGGACGTGTGGTAAAAGCCCGCCGTATTATAGAAAACCAACACCGATGGGAGCTTGGGACTGCTGTTGTGGCTGTTTTCAGAGGAGCAATTGGTGAACAAAAAAATGGACAAGAAGAGTAACAGGTACAGTTGTTTCATAAATGGGTGGGTGTCCCTTTGTTTAAGGATATAACTAAAAAGATTCGTTTTCTGATTAGCTATAATGCTACGCTTTTTAAGCCTGATTTACAAAGACAGGCCTAAAAAGCGTAGGACAGAAGTTATAGAAAATAAGGGTAGTCTTGGGTTTGCTGGCTTCAGAGAAGAGGATCTCCTTGCGGAGAAAATTTGCCTCTGGAGGCACCTTAAACGGCAGAAGCGTTAATCCAGGGGCTGCATGATCAGGTGCAGGGACTGGTCCAGTTCCGGAGTGTTGGGCAGCGGCAGTTTGAACACTTCCTCCAGCACGGTTTTCACCTGGGCAGGGCTGGTGAGCACCTGTTTTTCCGTGATTCCGTTCTCATGGTGGATGCTTAGTTCATAGTTGCGGAGCGCATAGCGGGCCTGCGGTGTGGTTCTGGCGAACATCAGCCCGTTAACAAACGGGGACCTGGGGTGGGTGGAGGTAAACCAATTGCTCACCTCATAGTCCGGTGCAAACTGCTCCTGCAGGCTGAACCGGTACATGGGTTTCCAGTTCCCCTGGATTTTGGCCTGTAACACAAATTCATTTTCCTGGGGCACCAGCCGGAAAGTCTCGTGCGGGGTTTTCTGTTCGCCTGTTTCCAGGAGCCGCAAAGGACCGGTGAGGGTCAGCCCCCCGAAACCCACATCCGCGATATAGTCGGCGTCTTCCAGGTGCACCAGCAGCAGCATATGGGCCCGGGCGGTGGTCACGCCGGCCGGTACGTTCCAGAGAACCCGCGCGGCCAGGCCTTTCACCTGAAAACCCAGGGCCCGAAGGGCTTCCGCAAACAATTGGTTTTGCTCAAAGCAGTATCCGCCCCGGCCTTCTTCCACCATTTTGCGCTGCAGCGACTCAATATCCAGCGGCACCGGCTGTTTCAAAAATGGATTGAGGTTCTCAAAGGGTATGGAGATGGCGTGCTGAAAATGCAGCTTCTGCAACGTTTCCAGGGTGGGGGTAAGGGGGCCGGAATAGTTGATCCGGGCCAGATACCGCTCCAGGTCCAGTCCGTCTTTCTTTATTTTGAAGAGTGTCTTTTCCGGCGATACAAGGGCGTTTGCTTTCATCTTCTTAGGTAATAAAGGGTTATAGGATAGGTTTGTTGGGTATGAGGTGAAGGCCTCATGTTGGTAATAAAAAGGTGCTTTTGCCATCTTGGGAGGATAGCCTTAGGTCTGTATCAACCTAGTTAAGCCAGGTCAATCAGATAAAATTGCAATGATTAATTTATTATGTAATAAGGGTATTTGACTATTAAGATGTCTAATATAGGAATTAAATTGGAATAATTTAAATTAATCTAAAATTTGTTTCAAGCCTGCTTCCCAGATGACTTAAATAGATTCCTTTTTACTTACCTCCTGAAGGCCTCCTGAGGGAGATACGTTGGGTATCTTACTATTGCAGAAGATAGGATTACCTGGTTAAAGGAGAAACGCAATTGGCACAAAAGCAGGAAGGAGACCAGAAGAAGATGATTGAACAATCCCGGAAGGTTTGTTTTAGGTTTCAAGTAAGGGTCAATCCAGAAAGGTATTTTAAGCCAGGGAAGAAAAATTTAGTCCAACTCAGGTAAGTAAAAAACCATATGATGCAGTACTTATATCATCTTTTGCCAAGTGTGCGTTCTTTTAAAGTCTTTTCCTGAAATGGGTCGTAAAACAGGTGCGGCCTCTTTTTGAAATGAGGCGGCAAAGACGTTCATTTGCTTTAAACAAACCGTTCTAACTCTTACTAATTATGAAAAAAATCATTCTTTTCGTTGCCTTTCTTTCCTTTACCAGCTTGGCAGCCCAGGCCCAGGGCTTCACGTTAGGGCTGAAAGCGGGCATCAGCTCGTCTAATGTGGATCTTAAAAACCCCAGTGCCAATTTCACCCAGTTCAAGGAAGAGGGCAGCATTACCGGTTTTCATGCCGGCGTGTTTACCAGGTTCAATGTAGCGGGTTTCCTGCTGCAGCCCGAGGCGGTTTTGTCTTCCTCCGGCGGTAAATTCCAGGTGCCTAACCAGGACGGAACTGGTACCTCGGTGCAGGAAATTGGCTTCACCAATATAGACGTTCCCATTCTGGTAGGTTATAAACTGCTGTTCTTGCGGGCGTATGCGGGTCCGGTGGCCTCAGTACTCATCAACAGCGAGTCTGATGTAAAGGACTACAAAGACTCTTTTGAATCTGCCGATTGGGGTTACCAGATTGGGGCTGGCGTTGACATTTCGCGGCTTACCGCCGATGTGCGCTATGAGCGCCTGAAACGGGCTTACACTGACCCAAACAATGGTAATGTAGATTTCAGAAACCGGCAAGTTATCCTGAGCATCGGGTACAAACTCATTGGTAAATAACCAAAATATCTAATCACTATAAAACAAGCACCTCCGTTTAGGGGCCATTTCATTGAAAACGGCCTTTAAACGAAGGTGCCTGTTTTTTTACCCTTAACTGACCCGGTCCAGTGACCTGAACCTGATAAACTATTCAGGGACCATAAGGGTGTCTAAAGTCTTTTCCTGCTATTACGCTAAGCAAAGCGTTTACTCAAGCAACCAGCAGTTTACGCCGTCATTGGTCACTAACTGCAACACCTGGGATGGATTGAAAATTGGGCCTTCCACCCGCAGGATTCTGTCACAGTCCTCCAGGTCAAAGTTGATGCGGCAGCCCGGCAGGTGCTGCTGCAAAACCGCCACCAGTCTGTTTGCCTTGGCTACCTCTTCCACATTGGTGGCAAACACTTCCACCATTCTGTTTTCCTGCTGAATCATCATTGGGGATGGGCTTTAAGACCAAAACTTTCTGTCAGAAAAAGGCCGATAAGGGTTAAACGAGTTATAGGGTAGTGGTTTCCGCTTCCGGCGTGAGGGCCTGCTCTTTCGCCTCTTGTTTCAGGTCATGGTTCACCATCCACTTGATATTGAACCGGTCGGTCAACATCCCGAAGTAAGCACCCCAGAACGTTTTATCTAAGGGCATCTCCACTTTTCCGCCTTCAGCGAGCGCGTTGAAAATGTTGGTGGCTTCTTCCACGCTTTGGGTGTCAAGGGAAAGGTGGAAGTTGTTGCCCATGGTCACGGTGTGGCCCATAGATTCCAGGGCATCGGTGCCCATCAGGATGGTACCCTCGCCAATGGCCAGGGCAATGTGCATGATCTTGTCAAGTTCATGGGCGGGGATTCTGCCAGCGTCTGGCATGTCCCCGAAACGCTGCAGGGCCAGGAACTCGCCCCCGAAAACAGATTTGTAGAAATTGAAGGCTTCCTCGGTGTTGCCGTTGAAGTTCAGGTAAGGATGTAAGGTAACCATGTTGCTATTAATTATTGATTTGAGGTGAGTTGATCTTTTTCCAATATTCCTTTAAGGCTGGCCAGGCTGGTTTCCATGTCCTTGCCCAACATTGGCTCCATGACTAAATGCATCAGGTTGCAGGGGTAGGGGTAGCCGCCCACCATGGCCCAGGTTACCTTGGTCTGGTTCTGAGAAACCGCGGTGGTGGTAAAAGGCGTGCGGGCAATTGCCTCCATTGGCTTTTGAAACCTGATCTCAATGTCCACACTTTCCCCGGGCACCAGGCTTTTTATTTCCTGTTCGCCCTTGCCGGCATTGTCGTTCCCGTCCCAGGCATAGACAAAACCCACCGCCCCGTCGGTACCCCGGAAGTTCTTCTTCATCTGCGGGTCCTGCATGGCCCATTTGTTAAAGTAATCCTGGTTCTTGAGGTGGCTTACATAATTGAAAACCTGTTCTTTAGGCTGATTGATGACAATCTCGCGTTCAATACGGTACTCACGGGAAACAAACAGGGCAACCACCAGCAAAGCACCTATAATAAGGGCTAAGCCTAGTAGTATTTTCTTCAGCAATTTCATAGGATAGCGCAATTGGTTAGTTAACCTGGTTTTCAGAGAGTTCCTTGATCTTGAGCAGCGCCACGTCCCAGGCCGCGGACATCATGTCATAGAACTCCGGGGTCATGTCACCCTCAATGGCCACCTGGGTGCCGCCGGCTTTCTCCAGTAATTTATAAGTCTCCAGGCCGCCTTGTACCGCTTTGGCGTCCTCGCTTTGGGTATCTTCCTGGCCATTGATCAAAAGCCCTTCGTACCGCACAGAAAGCACCTCGTGGGGCGTGTGCTGCACAACTTTGCCAATCATGCCGTTCTGGGAGGGATCTTTGAAGAGCACTTTGCTGCCCAATTGCCAATCTGTCTCGGCGTAGGCACCTTCACTGAAGGCCGCGTACCATTGCCGGATGTACTGGTCCTGCACCAACACGTTCCATACTTTCTCTTTGGGGGCTTTGATGTCAATCTCTTTTTTGATAGTGGTTTTTTCCATGGCTTTTATCCGGTTAGTTAAACAATCATCTTGAGAGTCGGGAATCCCGTTCTGGGCCTGTTTTCTAAATAACTGACTTAAAACGGATTGCTAATTTCCTTTGTGTTGGCCAATTCCTTTAGCACAAACATACAAACATCTGCTCTTTTCAAAAGAGGGTGAATGCGACATAAGAGGGGGTTGATTACGACAATAAAGCTTCTTACTTTAAGGCTATGAAGCACATCTCTATTCTTATTCCCGAAGGTGATATTAGCTTTAGCAATATCGAGGCGACCCATAAGATGTTCACCAAGGTCAATGAGGCTTTGGAGCGGACGGGTCAGGCTCCATTGTTCAAGGTGCAGCTGGTGGGGCTCACCCAGGATACCAGGGTTACGAACGGCTTATTCAGCATAAAACCCGAGCTGGTGGTGGAAGACGCCCTTAAAACAGACCTCATCATTATCCCGGCCGTGCACGGCGACATGAAACAAGTCATTGAGGAGAACAAAGGCTTTGTGCCCTGGATCATCAGCCAGTACAGAAACGGGGCCGAGGTGGTGTCTTTGTGCATCGGGGCTTTCCTACTGGCCTCCACCGGGCTGTTGAAAGGCCGCAGCTGCACCACGCACTGGCTGGCGGTGGAGGAATTCAAGCAGATGTTCCCAGACGTGCACCTGCTGCCCTACAAGATCATTACCGATGAGGGCGGCATTTACACCAGCGGCGGGGCCTATTCTTCGCTCAACCTTATTCTGTACCTGGTAGAGAAATTTGCGGGCCGCAACATGGCGGTGCGCTCCTCCAAGATCTTTGAGATTGACATTGGCCGCAACAGCCAGTCGCCGTTCATCATCTTCCACGGGCAGAAAGAACACCACGATGAGCAGATCAGGAAGGTGCAGGAGTTTATTGAGCAGAATTTCCAGAACAAAATCACGGTGGAGGAACTGGCCGAGATGTGTTTCCTGGGTCGCCGCAACTTTGAGCGCCGCTTCAAGAAAGCCACCTCCAACACCGTTGTGGAATACATTCAACGGGTCAAAGTAGAAGCTGCCAAGGTGTGCCTGGAGACTTCCCGCGAGAACGTGAATGAGGTCATGTACTCAGTGGGGTACTCAGATACCAAGGCCTTCAGAACCACCTTCAAGAAGATCACCGGCATCTCGCCCCTGGAATACCGCAACAAGTACAATAAAGAAGCCATGGAAATGGCTTGATCTGTTTCAGGTAAGCCAAAACATCAAGACTGGAAGCACCTGTTACTGTAAATAAATAACAAGCCTTTGGGCCGATGAACCCGGAATGCATCTTCCGTTTCATCGACCCAAAGGCTATTTTGTGAGTGATCTTTAGAGTTCTACTTGACTACGCCTACTTTAGGTGTATCAGCCTGAGAATCAGTTTTGAAAGGCGTGGCACGTAAACCTTCCTTGTTGTACAGGTTGGCACCCTCTAGGTTGTCGGCCCAGGCAAAGCGCATCGCTTCGGGGCAGGCGCTATGTCGTTCCACTCACCCAGGTCAATGGCTACGGCTATGTTGTTTTAGGCCTGTTTTTTGGAAAAAGAGCCACAATCATCACTTGTGGTCTGCAAGTTCTGAAACTTGCCTCAGTCTTGCGGAAACAGTTTGCTTAGACTAACTCGTTTTTCAGTTACTGCACCTTTAAAGCTTTTATTTAGGCCCTTATTCCTGTACCTTTAAAGCAAAGCGCTATTTTAGTTTTCCCTTATTGCAGATGAAAGTACTGGTTATTGAAGATGAACCCAATGTGGCCGCATTTATCAAAAGAGGTCTTCAAGAACAGACGTTTGAAGTGGAGGTGGCCTACGATGGCCTGACCGGCAAAAGGCTGGCTCTGCAGAACGAGTACCAGGTCATCGTGCTGGACATCATCATGCCCCACCTCAGCGGGTTAGACCTGTGCCGACAGCTGCGGCAAGAACAGATCAAGACACCCCTGCTATTGCTTACCGCCCTGGGCGCCACCGATGACATCGTGGACGGATTAGAGGCCGGGGCCGATGATTACCTGACCAAACCCTTCAAATTCAAAGAACTGGTGGCGCGGGTCAGAGCATTGGCCCGGCGGGCCGATACTTCTGTGTCCAGCAACCTCTTGCAAGCCGGCGATCTGCAACTGAACCTGGATACGAAAGAAGTCACCCGCGAAGGAAAACTAATCAACCTCACCGCCCGGGAGTTCGCCTTGCTGGAGTATTTTATGAAAAGGCAAGGAAAAGTATTGTCCAGGGTAGATTTATTGGAGAATGTTTGGGACCTGAACTTTGATTTAGGCTCTAATGTGGTGGACGTATACGTGAACTACCTGCGCAACAAGATTGACAAAGAGTTTTCTACCAAGATGATCCATACCGTAGTGGGTATGGGCTACATTCTTAAGAAGCCGGAGGACGCGTGAATTTCCGGAATCAACTCACCCTCATCTTTACAGGGCTCACCACGGCGGTGCTCATCTTCATGGGCCTTATTATTTACTTTTTTGCTGAGCAGTACACCCACCGGCAGTATTTCCAACGATTAAGGGACAGGGGCGTTATCTCGGCGCAGATGTACCTGGAGCGGGATGAACTCAGTGCCGCCAGCATGCAGAAAATCCAACGCAAATACCTGCAAAGTTTAGCTAGGGAAACCCTCACCATTTTTGATAAAAACCGTCAGGTGTTATTGTCGCCGGATACAGATAAACCTAGTGTTCAATCTGATGTTTTTGACGAGATAGACCAGCACCAGGAGGCAGAGTTCTGGCAAGAAGACAAACAGGCAGTAGGGCTTTGGTATGAGGACAACCAGGGAAACTTCTATGTGATTGTCTCCGCCATGGATGTGACCGGCAAAAGCAAACTCCAGAACCTACAAAAGGTATTGCTGGTCAGTATATTGGTTGGTATGGTGATCATGGCTGTAGCGGGTCACTTCTTCGCCAGAAAGGTATTGCAACCCATTGTTTCCATTGTGCAGGAGGTCAACAAGATCAGGGCCTCCAATTTGCACCTGCGGGTTAAAGGGCGGGAAAACCGTGACGAAATTGGGGATTTGGTGTCTACCTTTAATCAGATGCTGGAGCGCCTGGAGACTTCCTTCTACATGCAGAAGAGCTTTATCGCGAATGCCTCCCATGAGCTCCGGAATCCTCTGACCGCCATTAGGGGCGAATTGGAAGTTACGTTGTTGAAAGACCGAACCCCGGAAGAGTATAAGCAGTCGTTGGAAACGCTCCAGAAGGAAACAGACCGTTTGGAAAAGCTTACATCAGATTTGATTCTTCTGGCCCAGACCGGATTTGACGAAGAAGCGGTTCGGCAGGAACAGGTGCGGATAGACGAAGTGCTGCTAGAAGTAAAAACAGATTTGAGGCAACAACTTCCGCAGAACCAAATCCAATTGGATCTCTCCAACCTGCCGGAAAATCCAGAGTTGATAACCGTTTTGGGAAACCGCAACCTGTTGCAGATAGCCCTTAAAAATGTACTGGAAAATGCCTCCAAGTTCTCAGACCATCAACCTGTGTTGGTCTCTCTAAAATGTGAGGAGAAGCAAGTGGCGGTACTGGTGAAGGATCAGGGAATAGGTATTCCCGAGCAGGAGCTGAATCGAGTAATGGAGCCTTTCTACCGTGCGCAGAACGCCCGTGCCCGCACCGGCTCCGGCATTGGCCTAGCCATGACCGAGAAGATCATGCGCCTGCATGGCGGCTCCATCAAAATGGAATCAATTCTGCAGAAGGGCACTTCTGTTACACTACTTTTTCCTACGGTTTACCAGAGCTAGGTTTTAGGCCCATTTTTATAAAAAGAGGCTGTAAACAAGTTATATAATAAAATTTGAAAAGGAATAAAGCTGTTAATAGAGGCCAACGAGTAGTACAACCGCGTTTGGAGGCCAGCGCCTTATCATCCTGCCGGATGGCGTCGTAGCACTGCAATGACGCTACATTTAGTATCCTGTAGCGACGTTACACCATAACGTCGGACGCGTTTTAGTACACAAGAAGCCAACCAGCCAATCAGATCACGCATTATGAATTTGACCCACGGTTGCCTGCATCAGATATAAAATCCTTCTGGCTGTTTATGGCCCTATATTGATCGTAGTATTCGCCTTGGTTATTGAATTCCTTCTTTAGGATCTTTGCAATGATAAACGATAAGGTTAATTCCACCTTTTTATCAAAGCATTTCAAGTCATACAGCAGATCAACACTTTCAAACTCATATTTCCTAATTAATTGTTTGATCTTGCTTACTTCTATCTCTGACCTGGAGGTCTCACAAACATAGAATTGACTTTCAGTTTCCGCCTGTTGATTTCTGAAATAAGTGGCATGTACCCCTAGTTTGTTGCACAGTTCAATGATCTCAGAGCTATTCAGACTGGAAGAAATCTTCTTCTTTTCCTCTATCTGATAAATCTCCAATAAGTTCTCAATGGCCAGTTTTTGCTGAAACACCGCACTTAGTAAACCAAATAACCTCAGGTAACGGCCACCTACTTCGGGGTGGCTGGCTAAACCGTCCAAGCCATATTTGACAAAACTCTTCTTCGCCAGTTCTCCCACCTCAATTACGTGGATGGAGCGATGTAATGTATTCCAGTGGATGTCTTCTATAAAGGATTTATAAGAGGCTGCCGATCCATTTTCTCGTGTCATCCTCTCCCCAGCAATCTCACTTACCATCTGTTTCTGCAGGTTGTTATACTTCTCAATGCATGTTTCCATGGGTTTGTTTCTTGAAAGATGTACAGACTTTTAAGGGAAATATTTGCCTGAATAGAAGCCCCGTCGATTTGATTGATAGAACTTTTAGCAACTATGAGGTTGAATAAGAGGAGGTAAAAGCATGATAAACTCCCAACGCCTTTTCATTAAAAGTAACCGGGGTAGCACAAGGCCACCCCGGTTCACTCAAGAACGAACCGTTACACAAACAGTCAAACCTATCAAAACTATGCGGGCACGGTATTCGCCTTCCGTGCCACATGGGCATTGGTTCGTTTCTTGAGTGTTCTCTTGTAAACGCTGTCAAACAGCAGCGGGAAAATGAGTAGGGTGAGCACAGTGGCGCTGATGAGCCCGCCAATCACCACAATGGCCAGCGGTTTCTGCGTCTCGGACCCGATGCCGGTGGAAAGCGCCGCCGGCAAAAGCCCGATGGCGGCCATCATGGCGGTCATCACCACCGGGCGGGTGCGCTCTTTCACTCCTTCTTTAATGGCTTTGGCTAGCGGCATTCCTTCCAGCAGGTTGTTCTTGAACACCGAGATGAGGATCACCCCGTTTTGCACGCAAATCCCAAAAAGGGCTATAAAACCCACACCTGCCGAGATACTGAAGTTGGTATGGGTCATCAAAAGGGCCAGAATACCACCTATCAGTGCGAACGGCACGTTCAAAATCACCAGCACCGCGTCTTTCCCGTTCCCAAACAAAGCAAACAAGATCAGGAAGATTAAGACGATGCTCACCGGCACCACTTCCATGAGGCGATCGGTGGCCCGGATCTGATTCTCAAACTCGCCCTTCCACTCCAGGTGCATGCCTTTGTCCAGCTTCACCGCCTGGTCTACTTTCTCCTGCGCTTCTTTGATGGTGCTGCCCAGGTCGCGGCCGCGCACCGAGAATTTGACAGCAATAAAGCGGGCGTTGTCTTCGCGGTACACAAAAGCGGGTCCTGTCACGCTGCTGATCTTGGCAATTTCCTTCAGCGAGATGTTTCCTCCGTGGCTTGTTGGCACCCGCAGGTTGGCCAGTTGTTCTTCATTGTTCCTAAACTCTTGCTGGTAGCGGATTCTGATGGCAAACCTGCGCTCGCCTTCGTAGAGGATACTGGCGCCTTTCCCGCCAATGGCCATTTCAATGACTGCCTGTGCATCGGCGGTGGAGACGCCGTAGGAAGCCATGCGCTGCTGGTCCAGTTCAATCTGCATCTCGGGCTGCCCAATGAGATTGATCACACCCAGGTCGTCAATGCCTTCCACCTTGTTGAGCACATTGTACACCTGGTCACCCAGAACTTCTAACCGTTGTAGGTTATCCCCAAACACCTTCACGGCCATGGAGCCTTTCACCCCGGAGACAGCTTCCTCCACGTTGTCCATGATGGGCTGGGAGAAGTTGAAGCTGATACCTTGGTACGCCGCCAGTTTGGTCTGCATTTCATTGATGAGCTCTTCTTTGCTGATTTTCCTGTGCCAGTCATCCTTGGGCTTCAGGTCCACGTGCATCTCAATGTTGAAGAAACCGGTGGGGTCTGTCCCGTCGTTAGGCCGTCCTGTCTGGGACATTACCTGTTTCACCTCGTCAAAGGACCGGATGCTGCCCCTGATCTTTTCTGACATTTCTATGGACTGCTTCAAAGACGTGCTCATAGGCATGCTGGCGCGCACGTACACAGCGCCCTCGTTAAGTTGGGGCAGGAACTCTGAGCCCAGGAATTTGAAAGTGAAAAGTCCCGCTGCCATGATCGCCAAGGCCACTACTAAGCTGGCTCGTTTGTGCTTGTAGGTGAAAGAAAAGCCTTTGTAGACATACTTGTTCAGGAAATTCACAAACGGGTTGTTTTTCTCCCGCACGTTCTTATTCAAGAGCATGCTGGAAAGCACCGGAACCAGCGTGAGGGTGAAGAACAAAGCCCCAAGCAAGGCAAAGCCCAATGTGTAGGCCAGCGGTGAGAACATTTTCCCCTCCACCTTCTGAAAGGCGAAAATTGGCAGCAGGGCAGTAATGATGATTAGTTTGGAGAAGAAGATAGACTTGCCTAAATCAATGGCGGTTTTCTTGATAATGCCGCGTTTAGAGAGCAGGTTGTAACGGGCCATGCCCACCTCGTGCGCTTTCTTGTCCAGCACCACAAACAGACCTTCCACCATTACCACCGCGCCGTCAATGATGATCCCGAAATCAATAGCCCCCATGGACAGCAGATTCGCGGACATTCCTTTGAGGCGCATACACACGAAGGCAAAGAGCAAGGCCAGCGGAATGATGATGGCTACCGTGATGGTGGTGCGCCAATCGGCCATGAACAGGAACACAATGGCCGTCACCAGCACAATTCCCTCTAAAAGGTTATGCGACACGGTTTTGGTCGTAAAACCAATCAGGTCAGAACGGTCATAGAAAGGTTTAATCTGCACGTCATCGGGCAGCACTTGTTCGTTCAACTCCGTGATCTTGTTTTTGAGCGATTCCAGCACTTCGCTGGGGTTCTCGTTTTTGCGCATCACCACAATGCCTTCCACCAGGTTGGTTTCCTCGTCCCGGCCTACAAAGCCTAGGTTAGGCAAGTGCGACTCAGTTACTGATGCCACGTTGCGGATGAGCACGGGTACGCCGTTGCGATCGGTGACCATCACGTTCTCGATCTCAGAAATGTTGTTGAGCTGCCCGATGCCGCGCACCACGTACGCCTGCCCGTTTTTCTCAATCACATCGCCGCCCACGTTGAGGTTGCTCTTGGCAATGGCCTCGTACACATCAGGCGCGGTGATGTTGTATTTACCAATCAGGCTGGGGTCAACGCTCACTTCGTAGGTCTTCACTTCTCCCCCAAAGCTAACTACGTCGGCGATCCCAGGCACGCCTTTCAGTTTGCGGTCGATCACCCAATCCTGAATGGTTTTCAGTTCGCGTACATCCTTGGTTTTACTTTCCAGGGTGTAGCGGAAAATCTCGCCGGTGGGCCCCGCTGAGGGCTGCATCTCGGCGTCAATGCCCTCAGGTAGGTTCACGGTCGCCAATTGGTTCGCCACCAACTGGCGGGCATGGAAGTCGTCAACCTCGTCCTCAAAGATCATGGTCACCACGGACAACCCGTAAAGCGAGATGGACCGAAGGCTGGTCTTCTTTGGCACCACGTTCATCTCCACCTCAATGGGTATGGTCACAAACTTCTCCACTTCCTCGGCGCTGCGGCCGGGCCATTGCGTGATGATCTGCACCCGCGTGTTGGTCACGTCTGGGAACGCTTCAATGGGCGTGTGCAGAAAGCTGAAGATACCGGCCAGCACAATGCCGGCGGTAATGAAAAAGACTAGGAAGCGGTTCTTAAGCGAGAACCCGATGATGTTTTTTATGAATGAATTCATGAGAAAAGTAATAACTGAGATGTTGGCTACCTTTTGCCAGACACAGCGTACCTGGTGATTTCGGTTTTGGGCCTCTTTTTAGAAAAACAGGCCCAAAACGAGGATAGCTTATTTTGCCTTGGAGGCGTTGTAAACCAGGAGCGGGTACTTACTGATTACACTTTCTCCTTCCTGGAGGCCGCTCTGGAGGTAAGTTGTCTGGCCCACGGTTTGGTAGACCTGTACTTCCCGCAGTTCCACATCGCAGCGTTTGCGGTACACCATCACGTAATTTTTGCTCTGGTCAAAGACGATGGATTGCGCGGGAACCGCCAGCAGTTGCTTGCCATCTGGATACTGCAATCGGATGTTGGCGAACATCTCCGGTTTCAGCGAAAAATCAGGATTGTCCAGGCGTACCCGAACTTTCATGGTGCGGGTCTCGGGGTCCAGCACGTTGAAGATGCGGTCAATCTTGCCTTTGAACACCTTATCCGGGTAGCTTAGCGTGGTCACCTCTGCGGCGTAGCCTTCCTTGATCTTGGAGATATCCGACTCAAACACGTTGGCCATGACCCAGATCTCGTTCATGCTTGAGATGGTGAAGATGTTGGTGTCATTGTCTGAGCGGATCTGCATGTCGGCGTTGATATTTTTCTCCACCACAAATCCCGCCGAGGGGGCTTTCACCACGTACTCAGAGCCTTTGCCTATGCTGTAGATGCCGTAGATCTGCTTCAAGCGCTGCACCTCCGCATCGGCGTTCTTTTTCTCCTGTTGGGCGGCCAGCAGTTCTTTCTCGGAGATAAGTCCGGCCGCCAGCATGTCTTTGGCTACGTCCAGGTTCTTCTGCGCCAATTGCTGAGCTGACTGCGCGGCAATGCGCTGCTGCTCAAACTCCGCGATCTCGCCACTCCGGATCACCGCCAGCGTCTGGCCTTTCTGCACGTAGTCGCCCATTTCCACCTTCACGGTTTGCACGTGTCCGCCCACCAGCGGGAATACCTTGAACACCTTTTTCTCATCCAGCGAGATCTTTCCAACTAGTTGCAATTGGTTCGTGACTTGCTGCAGCCGCGCGGTGTCCATCCGCACCATGTTGGAGAGCGTATCGGTGAGGCACAGTTCATTTATAGCGATGGGGGAGTTCTGTTCAGGCTTCTTTTCTTCTGAGCAGGAAGTGAAGAAAAGGACTCCACTGAGTAAGGCCAGAATCGGAGATGCTATTTTACTTTTCATATAAATACAAGAGATGGGAAGTAATGGGTAAGTTTGACTTATTAATAAGAGATGACTGGTTTGCCCACGGCGAAATTGATTTCCTCTAGGGTGCGTAACCGGTTGGTGCTGAGTTCCAGCAATTGGGTGATGCTATCAGTGTAGGTTTCGTAGTAGTCCAAGAACTCAATGAGGCTGATGTTGCGGCGAACGAAGCTGGAGGTCACGCCTTCCAATAAGCGGTCAAAGTCTTGCCGGAAGTTGGGGTCAAAAGACGCGTAGAACTTCTGGGCTTCCTGCGCTTTCTGGTAGGCCTGCATCACTTCGTTCTCCACCACCAGTTGCTGCTGAGACAAGAGCTGCTGGCTGCGGTCCACTTCATGGCGGGCCATTTTGATGTTGCCTTGATTACGGTTCCAGAGCGGGAGCGGCACAGACACGTTCAAGCCCACATAATCCCGAATGAAGTTGCTTTGGCGGTCATAATTGGCTCCTACGGTTAGATCAGGAACTGCCAATGCTTTCTGCAACTTCAGATTGGCTTGCTGTAAATGGACGTCTGTCTCCGCGGCTTTCAGGTCATAACGGTTTTCCTGGGCGGTTTCCAAAAGCTGGGCGAAAGAGAGCTCAGTACCGTTGAGGTTGTTAAGTGCAGCCTCGTTTACTACTGGCACCAGCGTTGTGGTAGCCGGAGTGCTGGTGAGCAGCCGTAGTTCTGCCTGCTCTTTCTGAATCTCGTTCAGCAAACTCAACTGCTGGTTGCCCAACTGAAAAAGCAAAGCTTTGAGCCTGGTAATCTCTTTTAAAGGGATGTTGCCTTTTCTGTATTGTCCGTCCAGGGCGGTGACCAGCCGTTGCACTGCCTGGGTTCTTTCCTGCAGCACTTTGTAGCCTTGCAGTTTGTAATGCAGTTCAATAAAGCTAGTGCGCAGGGCAAAGCGAAGGGTGCGCAGCAGATCAAAGTAGGCCTGCTCGGTGAGCTGAGTATTCAGTTGCTCTACCTGCACCCGTTTGTTCCGCTTGCCGGCCAGGTAAAAGAGTTGGTCCAGTTGCACGTACGTCTGGCCTTGCTTGGTCACATCAAAATAGCGGCCGTTGGTGGGGTTATAGACACCCTGGTCTAAGCTCAGGACCGGATTTTCAAACAACTTAGCCTGAATGATAGCAGCCCGAGAGGCTTCTATAGCCGTTTTCTGTGCTAAAAGGGGAAGACTACGCTCCTGGAAAAGCAGCTCTGCCTCAGAAAGCGTAAGACGCAGCGAATCTGACTTCGCTGTAATAGGAAAGGTGGGTTTACTGGTAATGTGTGCATAAACTGGCTGGAGTGTAAATGCCAGCAGGAAATGCAGAAAAATCAATTTGGGTTTCAACATGGGCACTCTGATTAAGAATGCCCAAAAGTAGAAGGCCCATATTATAGGCTGATTAGAGCCAGATTAGAAAGTGATGAGAGAGGAAAAATGCCTCTGTAGGGTCAAACGTACAACCTTTTGCAAATTATTGAAATGTATTTCCTGAACGAGTTTGCCTTTAGGTCAGGCAAAGAAGCAGGTTTCCTCACAAAAAGAAAGCTAAGACAATTTACCTGGGTATCCTGAAACTAAGGCCGGCGTTCAGATAGTAATCCGGGGACGCTGAGGTGATTCCCACGGCCATGGATACATCCAGTTGGATATTATAACGGGGAGAAAAGGTGAAGCCCGCATCGGCTGAGTGGCACCAGCTTCCTTTCTCCGGCTTGTCGCCGAACACTTCTACATACGCCCCCGATCGTTCACTGATATCCGCTGCCAAAGACAAGGTGTAGATGCCGGTTCCTTCCGGGGTGCCGCCATCCCAGTGGTAGCCTAAATTATAGCCTAAGCAGAGAGAGTTGGTCAGGGTGTGGGAGAGGGACAGCCTGAAATCTGGGGCCACGTAGGTGGGGCGGAATTCTGAGGAGCCTGAGGGAAGGGTAAGGTGCCCCAGCAGGGATATTTCAGGGATCAATCCTTTTTCCTCAGTTATATAGATTTTGGTGCCCACCGCCATAGCATTCAACCCCCGTTTGGAAGTCGCTCCCCGGTCATTGATCAGGGTTGACTTACAGTATTCAGTTATAAACCGCAGTTCCATTCTTTCCAGCAGGCCCACGCGCAGGAGAACGGTAGGGTAAAGAACATCGGTGATCTTCTGACCCTTCCGTCGTTCCACCTGCCAGAAAAAACCACTTTCCACCTGTAGCGTGCCCAATGGCACCACGCTGGAAGACTCCGTTTGGTCAGGCCGGTCCGTTTCAAGGGGTTGCTTTACTCTGAGGCTATCCTGACCGGTTTGCGCCAGGCATAGAAAGGGCAGTATCTCTAACAGGAGAAGTAAAGTTATTTTCATAGAACGTAGCTAAGATTTAACTAAATAACTCTACAGGTAAAGCTAATTAAAAGTTTAGATTAACCTAAATATTAGGTAAGTATTTGAACAACATATGGGTAAAGTGAAGGAGATAGGCGTAACCCTACTTTCACCTAGCCTTTTCCAGGATGCAGGTGAAATGAGAAGAGATAAAGAGAAGAGGGCTTATGATACAGGAGAAACCTGAAAAGGAGATAGCCAGAGGAATAGGACTTTTGCCTGGCTCTTTCCAGGCTATTTTCAAAAAATAAGGCCGAAAACAGCTTTGTCTCACCAGGTGCCTGAAAGGGCGGGAGCAAAGCAGGTTTTCGGCCTAAAAGGGGTATAATTTGAATAAAAACGCAAAAATAGTATGCATGCAAACTATTTTTTAATCATCTTCGTAATCTAAACCCATCATCTTGTTGTAGGCCTGCTGCAACTCTGAGAAGGCATGTAGTTGGCCCAACTGCCGGCTAATTTGCATGCCTTTCTGGTACGCCTGTTTGGCAAGCTCCGGCTCCTCTAGCTGCAGATAGAGACTGGCCGCGTGGTAGTAGGTGCCTACGTACTCTGGATGCTCGGCCAGCAGTTTTTCGTAGAAGAAGCGCGCCTTTGCGGGGTCTGTAGGGCGGTATTCCGTCGCGATGGCGTACATGGTGAACGGATCGTTCGGATCTTCTTCGTAGAAGGCCAGGAGTTGCGTCAATCTGCTGTTGGTCGTTTCCATTTGATGAATTATTCTTTTAAATTGCCCACAAAATTAACTTAATTAAGCTAACCCTAAGTTAAATGAAGATCTTAGTTTGCATTAGCAACGTGCCTGATACCACCACCAAAATAACCTTTTCGCCTGACGGCAAAGCGTTTAACACGGCCGGGGTTCAGTTTGTCATTAACCCTTACGATGAATATGCCCTTACCCGCGCCATTGAGCTGAAAGAAGCCCAGGGCGGAACCGTGACGGTACTGAACGTAGGCGAAGCCGATACCGAACCAAATATCCGGAAGGCTTTGGCCATTGGGGCAGATGACGCCATCAGAGTTAATTTGAAACCTACCGATGCTTTCCTGGTTGCCCAGCAGATTGCCCACTACGCCAAAGAAGGCGGCTATGACCTTATCCTGATGGGCCGTGAGTCTATTGACTACAACGGATTCCAGGTACACGGCATGGTTGGTGAGTTGTTAGGCATCCCTACCATTGCCCCCGCCATTAAACTGGACGTGAACGGTTCAACCGCTACTTTGGAGCGTGAGATTGAAGGCGGTAAAGAAGTGATTGAGGCCTCTCTGCCATTGGTAGTGACTGCTCAGCAGCCTATGACCGAGCCCCGCATCCCCAACATGCGCGGTATCATGACGGCCCGCACCAAGCCTTTGAAAGTAGTGGAGCCGGTAGGCCAGGATGCCAAAACCAGCGTCCAGAACTATGAGTTGCCACCCGCCAAATCTGGGGTGAAGATGATCCCCGCCGAGAGCGCCGGTGACCTCATTAAATTATTGCGTAACGAAGCTAAAGTTCTATAAGCATGTCAGTATTAGTAGTGATTGAGTGCGCGAACGGCGAAGTGAAGAAGTCTTCCCTGGAAGCAGCTTCGTACGGGAGCAAAGTAGCCGCCGCCCTGGGTACCTCGGCCACCGCCGTTGCCATTGGCGATGTGCAGGCAGATGCCCTTACCCGTTTGGGTGAGCAGGGAGTCTCCAAAGTTTTATTAGACAATGACACCCGCCTGCATGATTTTGTGGCGGCTGCCTACGTGAAAGTGATCGCCAAAGCCGCCGAGGTGGAAAACTCCACCGTGATTGTGCTTTCCAACTCCAACATCGGGGCCGCTATCGGTTCTCGTCTGGCGGTGAAACTGGGCGCCTCTTTGGCGACCAACGTGGTGTCTTTGCCGCAGATCAACGGTTCTTCGTTCACCGTGCGCCGCGGGGTGTTCTCCGGCAAGGCGTTTTCAGACGTGGAATTGACCTCAGATAAAAAAATTATCGCCGTAAAGAAAAATGCGCTGGACATTGAAACCGCTGCCGGCGGCACTGCCACGGTAGAGAATTTCTCGGCTGATCTGTCTGATGCTGACTTCGCGACGGCTCCCAAGGAAACCATCCGCCAGTCTGGCGACATCCTGTTGACAGAGGCTGATCTGGTTGTTTCTGGCGGTAGAGGCTTAAAAGGGCCTGAAAACTGGCATTTGATTGAGGATCTAGCCAAAGCGCTGGGTGCTGCCACTGCCTGTTCCAAGCCCGTGGCCGACGTGGGCTGGAGACCGCATCATGAGCACGTAGGCCAGACCGGAATCACCGTGAGCCCTAACCTTTACATCGCGGTGGGCATCTCCGGAGCCATTCAACACCTGGCTGGGGTTAACTCTTCTAAAGTAATTGTCGTTATCAATAAAGATCCGGAGGCACCATTCTTCAAAGCCGCAGATTACGGTATTGTGGGAGACGCTACTGAGGTTGTACCTAAATTGATAGAAGCCGCCAAAGCTTTAGACAAATAGAAGAGAAACTGTGAAGAAAATTGAGCTAGAGATTCTTGGTTTGTCCTCAAGCCAGTCGCAATCCGGATCTTTTGCCCTGGTTCTGGGCGAAAAGGAGGGAAGTCGCCGTTTGCCTATCATCATAGGCATGTTTGAGGCGCAGTCCATTGCTATCCAGATTGAAAAGATTAATCCTACCCGCCCGCTTACGCATGACTTGTTCAAGTCCTTTGCCCAGCAGATGGAGGTGAGCGTGCAGGAGATTATGATTTCGGATTTAAAGGAAGGGGTGTTCTTTTCCAAGATCGTGTGCACAGACGGCGAGAAGGAGTTTGAGCTGGACGCCCGTCCGTCAGACGCTATCGCCATTGGGCTGCGGTTTGGGGTGCCCATCTACACCGTGGAGTCCGTTCTTTCAGAAGCCGGTATCATCTTAAGTGATATGGAGGAAGAGGAGGACGAAGAAGAAACCGATGAGATCCCAACCTCCGCATCTACCAGCGTATCCACCTCAGGCAGCGGGAAAGGCAACCTCAAAGAGGTATCCGTTGACGAGCTGAACACCATGCTCAACGAGGCCCTGGAAAAAGAGGACTACGAACGGGCCGCCAAAATCCGCGACGAATTGAACAAACGGAATTAAGCTTTATTAATCCTATAAAAAGAAAGCGTCTCAGGTTCTGCCTGAGACGCTTTCTTTTTATAGGTCTATTCTGGTTTTGAATATATATCCGGTTTACCGGTCTTAAAATAGCCACCTTTTCTTCCGTTCAATCTCTGGTTCAAGTTTTTAACTTGGACCTACAATGAGTTGAAGTTTGCAACTTCAGTGAGGCGTTAGCCTCAGGAAAGGGCTGTGTTGATTTCTGTTTAACGATTTCAGGTTCCAACCTGATTTTCTAAAAACAGGCAAGAATCAGACTTGTCTTCATCAAACTTTTTTTGGTAAAAAATATAATCTGCCAGTTAGATGAAAGCTAAACCTCCTTTTCGTTTCAGGCCCGATTTCTTCAAAATAAGCCTCAAACAGATTAGGTTAGAAAAGTTCTACCGCTGCTCTTCGTGTCTTTGCTCGTCTTCCTGGCGCTCTTCCGCCTCAATCTCGTCCACTTTCTTGGCATCGCGCATCAGGCGGTTAGAGAAGATAAAGTCATTCAGTTCCTTCACGTTGGTGTCCATGATGGTGCTGCTGTGGCCTTCCCAGAGTTTATGGCCTTTGTACAGGAACATCACATTGTCGCCATACTCCAGCACGGAGTTCATGTCATGGGTTACAACAATGGTGGTAATGTTGTACTCCAAGGTGATTTCCTTGATCAGCTCATCAATGGTGATGGCGGTGAGGGGATCAAGGCCTGAGTTGGGTTCATCGCAGAAAAGGTAGGTGCAGTTAGGGGCAATGGCCCGGGCAATGCCCACGCGTTTCTTCATCCCGCCGCTCAGCTCAGAAGGCATTTTATTGCCGGCGTTTTCCAGGCCCACTCTTTTGAGGCAGAATTGCACCCGGTCTAAGCGGTCGTTTTTGCTCATGTCTGAGAGCATTCGCAGTGGGAATTCCACGTTCTCATTCACGGTCATGGAGTCAAACAGGGCACTGCCCTGGAAGAGCATTCCAATCTTGCGTCTGATCTCCTGTTTAATGTCTAGTTTGTTGTTCGCGAAGATGCGCCCGTCATATGTGATGCTGCCCAGGTCTGGTTTCACCAACCCTACAATGCATTTCAGGAGCACGCTTTTACCGGTACCGCTGGCGCCTAATAGCATGTTCATCTTGCCAGACTCAAAGTTTCCGCTGATGCCGTTGAGTACCTTCACGCCGTTGAAGGTTTTATGTATGTTATGGATTTCTATCATGTTGGTTCAACCAGAAGGGGTTGCCTTTATGCAAAATGTGCTTAGAGCAATAACTGCGCGCAAACAAAGTCAGCGATCAGAATGGCAATCACGCTGTTGGTAACGGCTTTGGTACTGGCTCTACCTACCTCCAGGGCGCCACCTTCTGTGAAGTATCCCTGGTAAGAAGAGATGGACGCCACCAGAAAGGCAAACACCACAGATTTGATCAAAGCGAAGGTAATGTTGTATGGAATAAAATCTGACCGTAAACCCGTGATGTACTCCTGCCCAGACAAGGCGCCAGATAAACTTCCGGCAAGGTAGCCGCCCAAAATGGATAGGAACATAGACACAATCACCAGCATAGGAAACACCAGGAAAGCGGCCATGATTTTAGGCAACACCAGGTAAGATGAGGAGTTGATTCCCATTACCTCCAGGGCGTCTACCTGTTCTGTGATGCGCATGGTACCCAAGCCGCCCGCAATACTGGAGCCTACTTTACCGGCCAAAACAATGGAGGTAATGGTAGGGGCCAGTTCCAGGATGGTCATTTCCCGTACCATGAACCCGATGGTAGACCTCGGGATTAAGGCATTGGTCAGGTTATAGGAGATTTGCACGCAGGTTACCGCCCCAATAAAGGTAGAAACCACTGCCACAATAAAAACTGAGTCAATGCCAATTAAGATGGCTTCATCTATGGTTCTGTTTAACAGAATCCTGGGAGACTCACCTCTTTTAACAAGGCTGGATAAAAAGAGTAAAAATGCACCAAAAGTTTTCATGCAGTTAGTTCAAAGAGGTCAATGCAGGCTCGCCGCAAGGGGTGGTGTTTAGGCAAATCTTAGTTTCAAATGCCTATATTACGTTGAAAAAAGAAAAAACATCGTTCTCATGCAAAAATATATAGTGGTTACGGGCGGTACCAAGGGCATTGGACGAGCCATTGTAGACCGTTTCGCGGCCGAGGGGTTCCATATCATCACCTGCTCCCGCAGCCAGAAAGACCTTGATAATCTTAAGCTGGAGATAGAACAGAAATACACTTTCTCCAAGGTTTTCTTTGTGTCCGCGGATGTAAGCCAGGCAGGGGAGGTGCAGCGTTTTCTTGAGTACATTCAGTCTTTGAAAGTGAAGGTAGATGTGCTGGTGAACAACGCCGGCTTCTTCATCCCGGGTAAAATCCATGAGGAGAGCGATACGGTGCTGCGCGAGATGATCAACACCAACCTGTACAGTGCCTATGACCTTACCAAGGGCCTGGTCACAGATATGATCCGGCGCCGCGATGGACACATTTTCACGCTCTGCTCTACGGCCAGTATTATGGCTTACCCCAACGGCGGCTCTTACTGCATTGCCAAGCACGCCTTGTACGGCATGACCAGGGTTCTGCGCGAAGAACTGAAGGAGTACAACATCAGGGTGACGGCGGTGCTGCCGGGTGCTACTTACACCTCTAGCTGGGAAGGCGTGGATCTGCCCAAAGACCGGTTCATGAAACCAGAGGATGTGGCCAATGCCATCTGGAACGCCCACTATATCTCCAAACAAACCGTTATAGAGGAACTGTTGCTGCGTCCGCAATTAGGCGATATATAAGCAAGCCCAAAAAGAACAACATGGAAGATAATGAATACCAGCCGGACTGGGACGTCTACTTTTGCCAGATCGAATCAAAACCGGCCTTCATTGGGCTGGACCTGAACCTGAGTTCGGTGGCGCCACTGGAAGAGCAGGAGAAAGTAGTTGAAGTCACGGTGCCCGTATTGTCTGTGCGGGAAGATGGTTTTCCGGAGGACACGGAGTGGGAGGCCCTGGGTGAAATAGAAGACCTTTTAGCCGATATTTTTGAGACTGGTTTGGAAGCGGTTTTTGTAGGAAAAACCCTGAACGGAGGCTTCCGGAAATTCTATTTTTATGCCCGGGAGGTGCTCATGGTGGAGCATTACCTTAATGAGGTCGCAGAGAAATTCCCGCAGTACAGTTTTGAGGCAGAGACCTGGGAAGACCCGGAATGGGAAACCTACCTGGAGTTCCTCTTCCCGGAACCAGCCGATGTACAAAAGATCCAGAATGCGAAAGTTCTCCGTCATCTTGAGGAAGCCGGCGACAACCCTACTGTTTCGCGCAAGGTGGAGCATTGGATCTATTTCCCGGATGAAGCTTCCCGAGAGAAGTACTGGCAGGAAATCTCCACCAAAGGCTACGCGAAAGAGGAAGAGGGTTTTGAGCCTGATTTTGAGAAACTGCACTATAAACTAGAGGTTTCATCAGAGTCCAAAACCGAGGAAGAGCCTATCAATGACATGGTGCTTTACCTCTGGAGACTGGCCCAGGAGTACGGAGCTAAATATGATGGCTGGGAAACTTCTATTGAAAGTGATGGCGCAAACGAAGCGCCTCAGTGACGTACTTAACCCTTCAACACTGAAGCTGTAGTACCAGGGGGTAGTGGAAAAACATATGGTTAGGCCATAAAGAAGCAGGATAATCAATAATCTATATAAAGGTCGTTGAGCTGGTGCGCTAAAATTGAACAATTAGATATAGGTAAATCTCTTTTGATTAAATTTGAGCAAATTCTAAGATATGGAACTAGAAGGAAAAGTAGTTGTGATCACCGGTGCCAGCAGCGGGATTGGTCTGGCTGCCGCCAAACTGTTGTTGGAGCAAGGAGCAACCGTGGTAAGCTGGAGCCGCTCGCGCCCTAAAATATCTCACCCAGATTTCTATTTTTTTGAGTGCGACGTGCGCTTTGAGCACTCAGTGCTGACGGCCTACGAGCAGACCGTTGAGCGCTTACGGCAGAATATCTCCGTGCTCATCAACAACGCCGGGCTAGGCATCCAGGGAGCCATTGACACCATGAGCCCCCGTGACTGGCAGACCATGATGGACACCAACGTGAACGGGATCTTCTACTGCACGCGCTTGGTGCTGCCCCAGATGAAAAAACAACTGGAAGGCCATATCATCAATATCTCCTCCATTGCCGGGTTAACGGGCATTGAGAACATGAGCGGCTACTGCGCCACCAAATTCGCGGTGCGCGGCATCTCGCAGTCGCTTTTCAAGGAAGTTCGGCCGCACGGCATTAAAGTAACCTGCATCTATCCGGGCTCAACCGCCACCAGTTTCTTTGACGGTTTTGAGGGAACCGGCACCGCACCAGAGAACATGATGCAGCCTGAAGACATTGCCTCTACCATCTTGCACGTGCTGCAGTCGCCGCCCAACTACCACCACGTGGACATTGAGGTGCGACCACTCATGCCCAAGGGCCGTCCAGAGAAAAAGAAAGCCTAACCCTTACGCATGGGAATTGAAATAAAAGACCTGACCAAACTGTATGGGACCCAGGCCGCCGTAGACCATGTCTCGTTTACGGTGCGCACGGGTGAGATTGTGGGGTTTTTGGGACCAAACGGGGCAGGCAAATCTACTACCATGAAAATTGCCACCTGTTACCTGCCGCCCAGCAGCGGTACGGTACTGGTGAACGGCCACGATGTGCTGGAAGAACCTAAGGAGGTGCGCCGCCAGGTGGGTTACCTGCCCGAGCATAACCCCCTGTACCTGGACATGTACGTGCGCGAGTACCTGCACTTCGTGGGTAAACTGCACGGCCTCAACGGTAACCAAGTAAAATCCCGCACCGAGGAAATGATCAACCTCTGCGGGCTCACGCGGGAACGCCACAAGAAGATCGGGGCGTTGTCAAAAGGATATCGGCAACGGGTAGGATTGGCGCAGGCGCTCATCCATGATCCGCAGGTGCTTATCCTGGATGAACCTACCACCGGCCTTGACCCGAACCAGATTGTGGAGATCAGGCAACTGATCAAAGAAGTAGGGCAGGCGAAGACAGTTTTGTTCTCCACCCACATCATGCAGGAGGTAAGCGCCCTCTGTGACCGCGTGCTCATCATCAATCAGGGCCAACTGGTGGCAGACAGCCCCGTAGCCGATCTCCGTACCATGGGCCACAAGGAAACCAGGATTCTGGCAGAGTTTGAGGCTGAAGTAGACCCTGCGCCGTTGTTGACTTTGCCGGGGGTAGAGCGCGTGGAACCCGCCGGGCCACTGAAATACCGTGTCATCGCCGCCTCCAACATTGATCTCCGCTCTTCCATTTTCCGGTTGGCAGGGGAGAGAGGCTGGCCGTTGGTTGGGCTTCAGCAGGAAGAGAACTCCCTGGAGAAACTGTTCCAGGATCTGACGAAATCAGGTAAATAGAAAAGTTGTTTTGAGCCTCATTCCCAGAAATGGGGTCGAAAACAGAAACCTTTTTTGTCATCCTGAAAGGATCCTGGTTGCAAGCTGTATTATTGCTTAGTTAACGTCTGACTAGTTTGCCCACAAGATCTTTTCAAGATGACAGATGCAGTTTTGAATAATAAATGTGAATTCTGTTTTTGGGCTCATTTTCAGAAATGGAGCTTAAAATAGAAATTAGCCAACTTTAAAGAAGTCCTGATACTGGTGTCTTGATACTAGTATCCCAATCATATGTTCGCAATTCTTTCTAAAGAGTTTAACTCCTACCTCAACTCGCTCATCGGCTATATTGTCATTGGGGTGTTTCTTGTAGCTACGGGCCTGTTCATGTGGGTCTTTCCAGACAGTAGCGTGCTGGACTACGGCTACGCCGATCTGCAATCAGTATTCATGCTGGCACCTTGGCTGTTCCTGTTTCTGATTCCGGCTATTACCATGCGCGCCTTCGCTGAGGAGCGGAAGGGCGGCACCATGGAACTGCTGCTTACCAAACCGCTTTCAGATACCCAACTGCTGTTGGGCAAGTACTTCGCTTGTTTGTTGCTGGCTTTGTTCGCGCTGTTGCCTTCTTTGTTGTACTACCTGAGTGTGTACCAATTGGGTGACCCGGTGGGGAATATTGACTCGGCGGCGGTGGCTGGTTCTTACCTGGGGCTGGTGTTTCTGGCGGCGGTGTTCGTGGCTATGGGCATTTTCGCGTCGTCGCTCACAGAGAACCAGATTGTGGCCTTCATTCTGGCGGTTTTCCTGTGCTACCTGGTGTACACCGGCTTTGATTTGCTGGCCTCCATTGACGCCTGGGGAACGGCTTCTTATTACATCGCGCAGCTGGGCATTTCTTATCACTATAGCTCCATCAGCAAAGGTCTTATTGACTCCCGCGATGTGCTGTATTTTTTGAGCGTGATCACTATCATGCTGTTGGGTACTAAACTGGTATTGGAGAGCAGAAAATGGTAGAGCAAACGAACCCCGTCACGCAAAAACAAGCCGTGGAAAGCCGCCGCCGCCATGACTGGACCTTTTTCCTTGTAGCCGTGGGCTTGCTGCTGGTTTTGAACTTTGTGGCCAGCCGCTATTTCTTCCGGCTAGACCTCACTGAGGATAAACGCTATTCCATCTCAGACCAGACCAAGAACCTGCTGGGCAACCTGCGGGAACCCGTGCAGGTGACCGTGTACCTGGAGGGCGAGTTCCCAGCCGGATTCCGGAGGCTGCAGAACAGCACCCGCGAGATGCTGGAGGAGTTCCGGTTGTACTCAGACGGCAAAGTGCAGTACCAGTTCGTGGACCCCAGCGCCAACACCAATGAGCAGGCCAGAAACCAGTTCTACATGCAACTGGCCCAGAAAGGACTGCAACCCACCAACCTGTTCGCGCAGGAAGGCGATAAGAAAGTGGAGAAAATCGTGTTCCCGGGCGCATTGATTTCCGCGGGAAGCAAAGAGACCGCCGCGGTACTCCTGAGAGGTAGCCAGGCCGCTCCGCCCGAAGAACGTCTGAACCAATCCATTGAAGGACTGGAATACGAACTGGCCTCGGGCATCAGGAAAGTGGCGGCTGCCAGTGCCGGAAGGATAGGGGTACTGCAAGGCCATGGCGAGCTTTGGCTCCCGCAGGCCGCAGACTTTTTGGGCACGCTTTCAGAATTTTACACCGTAAACCGGGTAGACCTTTCGCAGGTGCCGGACCTGAACAACTTTAACCTGGTGGTGCTTATGAAACCCACCAAACCGTTCTCTGAGCTGGACAAGTACAAAATGGATCAGTTCCTGATCAGGGGCGGGAAGATGCTGTTCATGCTGGATGGCGTGCGCGCCTCCCTGGACAGCATTCAAGAGAATGGCTTCCTGGCTTTCCCCTATGACCTGAACCTGCAGGACATGCTTTTCCGCTACGGCGTGCGCGTGAACCCCGATCTGGTGCAGGATCTCAACGCGAGCTTCATCCCGATGGTGACGGGCTACATGGGCAACCAGCCGCAGACGCAACTGGTGCCCTGGCGCTATTACCCCCTCATCAGCAATTTCAGTCAGCTGCCGCTCACCCGTAACCTTGATGCCGTGCAAACCAAGTTTGTGAGTTCCCTGGATACCGTGAAAGCCGTGGGTATCAAAAAGTCGCCGCTACTCTGGACTTCGCAGTATTCGCGCAAGCGCGATTCGCCGGTTTCCATTTCCCTGAACGATCCTCGCGTTGACCGAGACCCCAAGTTGTTCAGCCAAAACGCCATTCCGGTAGGATACCTGCTGGAAGGGAAATTCCAGTCGGTGTTCAAGAACCGTCCGGTGCCCGCAGGAACCAGAATTCCGTTCCAGGCCCAAGGCAAAGCCTCCCAGATTGTGGTGTTCTCAGACGGCGACCTGGCCGCAAATGAAGTGGACCCGCGCTCCGGCCGCCCGCTGGAACTGGGCTTTGACCGGTTCACCCGCTCGCGCTTCGCCAATAAAGAACTCCTGAAAAACGTGGCCGATTACCTCTTGGACGAGAAAGGCCTTATTGAACTGCGCGGCAAGGAAATCAAATTAAGACCGCTGGACAAAGCCAAACTGCGCGATGAGCGGACCAAGTGGCAGGCTATTAACCTGGGTATTCCGCTGGCTTTGCTGCTCTTGTTTGGTGTGGTGAAATTCTGGCTCCGGAAACGCAAGTATGCCCACTAAGGTAGAGATCAAAGAGATAGCCGCCGCTCAGAGTTGGCAGATCCGCCATGAAGTCATGTGGCCCGATAAGCCGCTACATTTTGTTCAGTTACCAGAAGATGCAGCAGGAATTCATTTCGGGCTGTCTGTTGAAGGGGAGCGGGTATCGGTGATCTCCTTATTTATAAAGGAGCAGCAGGCGCAGTTCAGGAAATTCGCCACCCTACCAGCCTTCCAGGCACAGGGCTTCGGCCAGATGCTGTTGCAGCATGTTTTTGCCTTTTCTTCCGGTGAAGGAATTACTTCCGTTTGGTATCACGCCCGCACCTTGGCTTTGGGGTTTTACCTGAAGGCCGGAATGCAGCCAGTAGGGGAGACTTTCCCAAGGAATGGAATAGACTACATTCGGATGGAAAAGACCTTGGCACCGAAATAAAGTTTTTTCGCAAATCTCATCATTGTGTTCTTGTACTTTCTCTCAGGTTTTCTGGAAAAGTGCCACAGGATGCCCTAAAATGCAAACTCCCTGTTTAGAGCCGGTTTTTTGAAAAATCGCCTCTAAACAGGGAGTTCTTATAAGGAGTAAGTTTATCTTAAACCAAAAGCATTAAGGATTAGGTACTCTAACGGAGGACTCCCGTACCACCAGCAACGGTTCCAGTATGATTTTCTTGGGTTCTTCTATGATCTCAGAGCCGTTTGCACCTGATGTTTTATTAGCCATCGCTTCCAGAAACAAGGTGAAGGCTTCTTCTCCCATTCGGGCAGGCTGTTGGTCAATGGTGGAAAGGCTTGGTGTCACGTAAGGACTGAAAGATTCGTTCCCGAAACCTATCATCCCAATTTTCTCCGGCATCCGCACGCCGGCGTGCTTGAGGTACTGTAAGGCACCCAGGGCAGTGAAATCTACGGCTGCGAAAATAGCGTCCATCCCCTTGTTCCGGTTCAGGAGCCGCTCGGCACTGGCCCGGCCAGACTCAATGGAGTTCCGGCCATATTGAATCAGATCATCGTCTACAGGTAAGTTGTAGGTTTTCAAGGCATCTACATAACCTATAAGGCGGTCATTGAAAATCTTGATGTGCTGCGGCCCTGAAATATGCGCAATGCGCGTGTAGCCCTGCTGGATCAGGTGCTCGGTAGCCATGAAGGCCCCTTTATAGTCATCCACCACCACAGATGGGGAGTTCAGTTCATCTTTCACCCGGTCAAAAAGCACCAGCGGCACTTTTCGCTTTTTCACATCATAGAAATGATCCAGGTTAGGAGAGTCTTTGGCAATAGAAACAATGATGCCGTCAACACTCGTTTGCAGCAGTGTTTCAATTCCTTCAACTTCGTACTCGCCGGTTTCGTTTGACTGGAAAAGGAGAATATTATATCCATTGCTGCGGGCCAATTTCTCAATCCCGTGTACTACCCCCCCAAAGAAACCAATGTCAGAGCTCGGAATCACGATCCCTATAATATTGGTACGCCCCGACCGCAGGGAAGAAGCCAGACGGTTTTGCCGGTAGTTGAGGTTTTGGGCCGCTGTCCTGATCAGTTCCTTGGTGGCCGCACTAATAGAAGGGTGGTCATTCAAGGCTTTAGAAACCGTTGAAGCGCTTGTATTGAGCTCTTTGGCAATGTCGTGTATGGTGGTTCTACTCATGGAGGTCTATCGATTTCGTAATTAGGGGAATGACGCTTTCATTGATATACCCGTACTTCAGAAGTGCATCTACTGCAAAGCTAATTAAACATCTGTTAAAATGACGCTTCAAAAAATCTATATTTTGAATAAACCTTCATTATTTGTTCGTAATTTTGGCAAAACGTTAAAAAAAATATTCCGTTTGAGGACCAAATAGTTTGAAATGCTGTAAAAAGTTGGTAAATCGGTAAGGAAATCGATTTCCCAAATTGGTAAAACATTTCAAGTGTTTGATTGTCAGTACAGTGTGTTTTTGCTGATTTTTTAAATAGTTGTTCAAACTACTTCATTTACCTAAATCCTTCATCTATGACTAATTTATTACCTGAAAAAAAGTTAGCCCCGCAAGGCTGGCTTAGTTTATGGCAGCTGAGGAAGGGTTCTTCCTTGTTGTTGCTGTTGTTGGCCTTTTTGTCTTTGGGCATAGGGCAGGCAGCCGCACAGCAAAGAACCATTTCCGGAACGGTGACTGGCGACGGTGCCTCTCCGCTGATTGGTGTGTCAGTTGTACTGAAAGGTACCACCACTGCCACAGCCACTGACGTGAATGGGGCCTACTCTATTCCGGTAACTGGTAATGCTGGAACTTTGGTGTTCTCCTATATAGGGTATGTAACCCAGGAGGTGCCTGTTGGAGCGCAGTCTACTTTGAATGTAAACCTGCTAACTGATGCCAAAGCCTTGGAGGAAGTAGTGGTAGTAGGTTATGGTACGCAGAACAAAAGAGACTTAACCGGGTCTGTTGCTTCTATTGATGAGAAAGACTTCAATGCAGGACCTGTAACAAGCCCGCTCCAGCAGATTGCTGGTAGAGCTGCTGGTGTGAACATTAACCAGGTTGGTAGCGAGCCAGGTCAGAACCCTAACATCCGGATTAGAGGTATTACTTCTTTGATTGGTGGTAACGACCCGTTAGTGGTTGTGGACGGTATCCAGGGTGACCTAGGTTTATTGAACCAGATCCCACCAAGCGAGATCAGCTCTATTGAAATCCTGAAAGATGCTTCTGCTACCGCTATCTACGGTTCAAGAGGTGCAGCAGGGGTTGTGTTGGTGACTACCAAAAAAGGTAGAGCCGGAGAGACTTCCGTTGAATACAGCGGCGTGGGTTCTATGGACGTGATCGCCAAGAAATACGATATGCTTAATGCTTCTGAATACAGAGCAGCAGCTGAAGCAAGAGGAATTGACTTCAATGACTATGGTGGAAACACCAACTGGTTTGATGAAATCACCCGCAGAGGTTATACCCAGACGCACAATGTGGCAGTAGCAGGTGGTGGTGAAACCTTTACTTACAGAACTTCATTAACTGGAATTCTTCAGCAGGGAATCATCAAGAATTCAAGCTATGATAACTACATCGGCCGTTTCCAAGGCACCCAGAAAGCACTGAAAGATAAGCTTAACTTAGATTTCAACCTGAATACTTCTGTTAGAACCAATAAGTATAACAATAATGGCAGAATAGGAGAGGCAACTAACCGCCGTCCTACTGACCCTATCTATACAGATGAACCTTTGTACAAAGACACCGGTCCTTATTTCCTGGATCCGCAAAGCTTTGGATACCTGAACCCAGTAGCTAGAACTAATGAGATTGTGGACGGAGACAGAACTAATAACCTGTTTGGGAGTCTGCGTGCAGAATACAGAATCATTGGTGGTTTAAGCGGTGGAGTGTTTGGCTCCTGGAGGAAAACTGACCGCCTCTATGAAGGCTATACTTCTGCCAGAACTACTGTAGAGGGAGCCCGCAACCTGGGTGAAGTTCCTGCCAACCTCACAGGTGAGGAAAGAGACATCTTCTTGAACAACCTGCCTGATGGTATTGCCACCAAGACCACCACTAATTCAGATGAGAAACTGTTCAATGCCTTTGTGAATTATAAAACTGATTTCGGTGACAACCACCTTGACTTCATTGGGGTGTATGAGTATCAAAAGCAGATTTATGACGGTTACAGCGCTACTGCCAGAGGTTTCTTGATTGACAATAAGAACAACCTTAGTTCATTGGCTTCTGCAGACCCTAACTTGTTTCAGCAAGGAAATATCAGTTCTTACAAAAATGACAGAACCCTAGCTTCCTTCCTGGCTAGAGCAAACTACTCTTTCAAAGACAGATACATCTTCAGCGGTAGCTTCAGAAGAGATGGTTCTTCTGTGTTTGGTGAAAACAACAAGTGGGCAAACTTCTTTGCGTTCTCTGGTGCCTGGAGAATCTCCGATGAAGCCTTCATGCGTGACCTTACCGTCATTAATGATTTAAAGCTGAGAGTAGGTTATGGTGAAACCGGTAACCAGCAAGGCCTTGGCCCGTTGAACTCGGTTCGTTTAGCAAACAACGCTGGAACTGCCTTCTTCGGTGGTACTCTAATTCCTAACTTCGCAATTACCCAGAACGAGAACGCTGACCTGAGATGGGAAGTGAAGAAGATGTACAATGCTGGTATTGACTTCGGTTTCTTTGGTGGCAGCAGACTTTCTGGTTCATTGGATTTCTACTATGGCAGAACCAGCGACTTGTTGTTTGACTACGCTGTGCCTCAGCCTCCATATCCTTTTGGTTCTATCAAGGCCAACATTGGTGAAATCTTAAACAAAGGAGCTGAACTTGGATTGTCTTATGCTTTAGTAGACAAAGAAGATTTCTCTTTGAACCTGGCAGGTAACCTTACCACCAACAGAACTGAAGTGAAAGAGCTTAGTGGTTCATTGAACGGCATTCCTTTGACTACTAACTATGTAGTATGGGGTTCAGGTGGTACAACCGGTGTTGGTTCTACAAACAATGCTATCTCTCACCTCATCATTGGTCAGCAGTTAGGTACTTTCTACCTGTTCAAGCACGGTGGTATTGATGAGAACGGAAACCAAATCATTGATGACCTGAACGGTGACGGCGTTATCTCAGACGGTAACAGACAAAACCCAGACCGTTACATTGCTGGTCAGGCATTGCCAAAATTCACCTGGGCTTTCACGCCATCTGCCAGATACAAGAACTTTGACATGAACCTGGTTTTCAGAGGGGCGCACGGTCACAAGATCTTTAACGCCAGAAAAGCAACTTTGAGCACCTTGAGCCAATTAGGACAGGTGAACGTGTTACAAAGCTCTTTGGATCTTGGTCTGCAAAACCTGACTTATGCCACTGACCTTTGGTTAGAGGATGGTGACTTTGCCCGTCTTGAAAACCTTACCGTTGGATACAACTTCAACAAGGCCAAAATGGGAGCCATCAAAAATCTGAGACTTTCCTTCACAGCCAATAACTTGTTTGTTATCACAGACTACACTGGTATTGACCCAGAGGTGAGCACAACAGGAGGAAGCGGTTTTGGTATTGACTATGGTATTTATCCACGTACCCGCAACTTTGCTGTGGGAATCAATGCAACTTTTTAAATACCAATGAATTCAACCGTCTGACTATTTGTTTAGACATTATTGAAATAGAAACTCTAAGTATTTCCCATGAAAAAAATAATTTATTCACTTTTGGTTGCCGCATCAGTCACCTATGTAGGTTGTACTGATTTAGAGGAGGGCACTTACGGCACACAGGTTGCTGATGAGTTCTATGCCACTGACGCGGGAATCAACGCAGCTCTGGCCAGTATTTATAATGAGGTAA
Source organism: Rufibacter roseolus (assembly GCF_017916365.1). Lineage (GTDB taxonomy): Bacteria > Bacteroidota > Bacteroidia > Cytophagales > Hymenobacteraceae > Nibribacter > Nibribacter roseolus. The sequence goes on along the minus strand of NZ_JAFMSU010000002.1, from coordinate 1,162,542 downwards.
GGGGGGATTGGAACGGTAAGGGAATTGCCGGCGCAGACAGGGGCTGGTATGACCTGAATGAGACTTCTACAGATGAAATGGTTGTTCCTACTCGCTCGGATGGGGGCTGGAATGACAACGGAATCTGGCGGGCCATGTATCAGCACACCTGGACCGGATCTCAGGAGTTTATTGGCAATACCTGGAACTGGTTGTACAGAAGCGTTTTCAAAGCTAACCTGGCAATTGAGTTGCTGGAGAATGCCAACGCAGACCAATCCAGAATTGCCGAGGCAAGAGTATTGAGAGCTTACTTCTACTACATGCTGATGGACGGATGGGGCAATATCCCGTTCTATACCCAAAATAACGTAACAGTAGACCAGATTCCACAAACGCCACGTGCCGAGGTTTTCAACTTCATTGTGAAGGAAATCCAGGATAACGTAGAGTTCCTGCCTACTACAAAAGGAGGTCAGTTCTACGGCCGTTTTAACAAATGGGCGGCTTACGCTCTGTTGGCTAAAGTGTATCTGAACGCTGAAGTGTACACCGGTACACCACGCTGGACAGAAGCTATTGCTGCCTCTGATAAAATCATCAACGAAGGTGGTTTTACCTTAACGCCAAACTTGTACACCAATGCTGGTGCTAGCCCGGTTTTCGGAGACAGATTAGATGACCAGGAAGTGATTTTAGCGGTATATGTAGATGCCCTTAGCGCTCCTAGGAACATCATTGGTATCCGTACTTTACAAGGACCACATGGCAATGCCCTGTTCGGTTTTAGTACCTGGAACGGTGCTACTGTTCACCAGGACTTCCTGAACAAGTACAGCAATGATGACCTGCGTAAGAAGCAGTGGCTGGTTGGTCCTCAGCCAGGCGGTGTAACGTACACTTCCACGCTTTCTTCCCTAACTAGTGCCGGTCTATCTGAAGGTGCCAGAAACGCCAAATTCCTCCCGGTTCCTCCGTTTGAGCCAGGTAACAGCTCATCTAATGACTTCCCTGTGTTCCGTTACGCTGATGTGCTGCTGACCAAAGCAGAAGCATTGCTTAGAAGCGGTGGATCTGAGGCTACGGCCAGAGAATTGGTAGATCAGGTTAGAAACCGTGCTGGTCTCCCAGACTTGGCTGGTACCTTAACCTTGAATGAGGTATATGATGAAAGAGGCAGAGAATTGGCCTGGGAAGGACACCGTCGTCAGGACATGATCCGTTTCGGTACTTTCACCGCTCCGCGTGCTTTCAAAGCGCAAAGTACTGATACGTATAAGCTGTTCCCAATCCCCGCTGAGGCGATTGCCAACAACCGTACTTTGGTACAGAATCCAGGTTATTAAGCTTTAAAACAGTATGTATATGAGAAATTTTAAAAGTCCTTTTTTGTTTTTCAGCTTCTTCCTGAGCTTGTTCCTTGTAGGCTGCGGCGAAGATGATGTGGAACCCGCCTTTGAGGAGGTCCGTAACCAGGCCTATGACTTAGTAGTGGTTTCTGATGCCAATGCCAACGTGCCGGTATCATTTACCGCTGCTGGAACAGACCTGGAGCGCGTGATCGTAGAGATTACGAAGCAAGGCTCCAACACTGTGGTTGCCTCTAACAGCTTGAATAAAATTATCCATGAAAATCTGAACAGAATCAACATGACTGTTCCTTTTCCGGGTAACGATCAGGCGCCTTCAGGCTTGTACACAGTTAATTACAGAATGATTGCAAAGAACGGTGAGCAGAGCGTTGGCACGTATGACATTAACGTGATCAACAACGTGACTCCTGTTCTATGTAACTACACCAACAATCTACCCAATGGCAAAACAGTTTGGATCAGACTGTATGTACCAGAAGGTGAGGACTTGCCTGCCAATGACAATACCATTTACCTGACTGGTAGCTTTGGTGCCAGAGAAGGAGGTACTGATTGGGATGGTGGTGGAGGACCACACACATTCACACGGTTGTCTGCTACCTGCTATGAGATTGCCATGCACCTGGTAAGTGGTGATAAATTCAAAATCACTCGTGGAAACTGGGACAAGCAGATGACCAACGCCACTGGAGCTGAGTATTCAGATTTCACCTATAATGGTGAAACTACCTTCTCTGCAACGGCTTATAACTGGAAAGACAGACCAGTGGTAACTCCTACTTCTACTGCCGGAGAAATCCTGAATATTCCTGCCGAGGCAGTAAAATCAGGCATGCTCACAGTGGTTGCTAATCTTGACAATTCCATTGATGCCACTAGCGGTAATTATTATGTAGTTGAAAAAGGTGCTACTAGCGTTACCAATGGGTATAAGATGGTAGCCTTTGACAAGAAATTAGCGGCTGCCGTTCCAAAGAAAACCGGAGTAGAGTACGTAATAGTAAAAGGTGATGCCTCTGCTACCGGTAAAAACAGATTTGGCTTTGTTCAGTCTGCCGTTTGGGATGGAAAAACAAACCCAGCCAGAGTAACGGTTGGTACGTTCGGCAACGCAGGCTTTACTTTAGGAAACAAAATCGTGATTGTTGGCGGTGCCACGCCAGGAGACTGGGGTGTTTCTTCTGGCCAGGATTTCACCAAAACAGCCGAAGGTAAATATTCCATTACCATTCCATTGAAAGCTGACAGCGAATACCTGCTTCTGCCAGAATATGGCCAGTGGGGAGACAAGTGGGCTTTCGGATCAGGCACTTCTGCAAAAGGAACATTTGATGTCCAAGGAAATGGTGGAAACTTAACTACCAAAGGCCTGACCGAAGGAACCTACAGAATTGATGTTGATTTCACAGTAGGCAACGGAACTTATACTCTGACCAAGATATAATCCTCACGCAACTGTAGAATGAATCCTGTGGAGGCTATCTCAAATCTTTAAGATGAGATAGCCTCTACTCTTTTTACACAAAGGGGGGCTTTCTTATAAGTAACCAGGTAGTTGAGAAGATACTCTTCCGTTTATAGGTCGTATATAAAAAAGCGGGCCTCAAACAGAAGCTTTCTAAAATTGCCTCATTGGGATGCCACAAGTGCATAACCCCTGATCTTAAAGAAAATCATCCCTTTTGTCTTTAACTTATCCCTCATTATCATGAAATTTCTTTACTCTTTTCTTCTCATCTTATTTGGGCCGCTCTGCGGGGTAATGGCCCAGCAGGTGCAACTTACCTTCAGGGTGGACATGACCGGGCAAACCGTTTCCCCTAATGGTGTGCACGTGGCAGGTAATTTCCAGGCGCTGGCTGGGTCTGGGTCAGACTGGAACCCTGCATCCCTGGCGCTTACCGATCCGGATAATGACAAAATTTACGAGGTGCAGGTATCACTGCCCACAGGCGGCTTGTTCCAGTATAAGTTCATCAACGGCAACAGCTGGACCGGGGCCGAGATCGTGCCTGCAGCCTGTGGTCTCAATGACGGTGGTGGAAACTTCAACCGCACCGTTGATGCCACTGCCAGTGTCTCCAAAACGTCCCCCTATCTTTTCGGGACGTGTGACACCAAAGAGGTAACTGTTCCTTCTACTGATTATAGCACGTTTTGGTGGAATGATGCCGTTTTCTACGAGATATTCGTGCGCAGTTTCTATGACAGCAACGGCGACGGAAAAGGAGATTTTAAGGGTTTGATCCAGAAGCTGGACTACCTCAATGATGGAGACCCCAACACTACCACAGACTTAGGCATCACGGGCATCTGGCTTATGCCTATGATGGAATCGCCCAGCTACCACGGCTATGATGTAACTGATTACTACGCCACAGAATCTGACTACGGCACCATGGCCGACTTTGAGGCTTTTCTGGCGGCTGCCCACGCCCGAGGCATTAAAGTTATTATTGACTTTGTGATGAACCATACCTCAGACCAACACCCCTGGTTCACCCAGTCAAGCAGCAATACCACCAATACTTATCGCAACTGGTACATCTGGTCAGACACCAACCCTGGCTATCTTGGTCCTTGGGGGCAGGGAGTCTGGCACCAGAGAAACGGCAAATACTACTACGGCGTTTTCTTCAGCGGCATGCCTGACCTGAACTGGAGCAATGCCCAATTGAAAAGCACCATGTGGGATATAACCCGTTTCTGGCTGAACAAAGGCGTGGACGGTTACCGTCTGGATGCCGTGAAGTACCTGGACGAAGATGGCCGAAATATGGAAAACACCCCAGAAACGTTCAGCCTGCTGCATGAATTCAACCAGGTTTACAAGGCGGCCAAACCAGACGCGTTCACGGTAGGGGAGGCTTGGTCCAACACCGCGGCCGTGGTGCCTTATGTGCAGAATAATCGGCTGGACGCGGCATTTGAGTTTGACTTGGCTGGGGCGATCATCACCTCGGTAAGAGACAACAACCCAACAGCGGTACGCAACCAGCTAAGCCTGGTGAACCGGGTGTACCCCAAACTGCAGTACGCCACTTTCCTCACAAACCATGACAATAACAGGGTGATGGGTGAACTGGGCAGCAATGTGACCCATATGAAACAGGCGGCCTCACTGTACCTGACCATGCCTGGCGTTCCTTTCCTGTATTATGGCGAAGAAGTAGGCATGCTTGGTTCGGGCGTGGATGAAGATAAACGCAAACCAATGCAGTGGACTCCAGGTGCCAACGCGGGCTTCTCCACCGGTACCCCATGGCGCAGTATCAATTCAAATTTCTCGCAGTTCAACGTCCAGACCCAGTCTGCTGATGCCAACTCTCTTTTAAGCCATTACCGCAAACTGATCCAGATCAGGAACGCGCAGCCTGCCCTCAGAAAAGGGTATCACCAGGACATGACTTCTACTAATGCATCGGTGTTGAGCTATGCCCGCGTGTTTGGGCAGGAGGCGGTTGTGGTGGTTTCCAATTTCAGCAGCGAAGCAGTGGCCAGCCCTACGCTTTCCTTGGCGGTTTCTTCTCTGCCGGCCGGCAACTACCTGGTGCAGGACCTGTACCGGGGCCAGGCCATGGGAACTGTAACGGTGAATGCAAATGGCGCCATCAGTAACTGGACCTTAACGGGCAATTCATTGGCCGCAGATCAAACCTGGATTCTCCGGTTGACCTCAGCCAATGCCACCGGTATTGATGATGAGCAGGAATTGAAGAACGTGCAAGTGTATCCAAACCCTACGGCCGGTAAAGTCACTTTGTCCTTGCCTAAAGAGGGCAATCAGCGGGCCCAGGTAACAGTCTTTGATGCGGCAGGTAAGCTTTTGACTACTGAAAATATCTCGGGTAACAGCCACACCTTTGATACCCAGGCTTGGGCCGGGGGCATCTATTTCATCAAAGTAAGCGCCAACGGCAAAGTTTCTATGAAGCGCTTAGTAGTGACACACTAAGCGGCAGGCGCTACTTACGCCCAATCAGGTCATGAAATAATGAATCACGGTCAGTGATATAAAAAGATTACTGTCAACTTGTTAAACCTAAACCCCTAATGAAAAAAACAACCCTGACAAACCTGATCCTTTCCGGTTCTCTCTTCTTCTCCGCAATGCTACCTACGCAACAAGTGCAGGCGCAGCAGACCAAGGCGAGCCAGTGGCCGCGGGGCATTACCTATGAGATCTTCGTGCAGTCCTTCGCCGATTCAAACGGGGACGGCATTGGCGATATCAAAGGCATGACGGCTAAACTGGATTACCTGAAGGATTTGGGTGTGGAAGCGGTGTGGCTCATGCCAATGAACCCGTCGCCGTCTTACCATAAATATGATGTGACCGATTACTATGGCATCCATCCGGATTACGGCACAATGGCCGATTTCAAGGAGTTTATCAACCAGGCGCACAAGCGGAACATCAAGGTAGTGATGGACATGGTTCTGAACCACTCCTCCAACAAACACCCCTGGTTTATAGACGCGGCCAAAAATGAGAACAGCCCGTACCGCGATTACTTTGTCTGGACCCACAAAAATGACCCACAAACCCAGAAAGAGGGGAAAACCACCGGGGCCGATTCTTACAACACCCAGCACTGGCATAAGGTAAACGGCAGCGATTACCTGTATTACGGCTACTTCTATTCAGGTATGCCCGATCTGAACTTCGATAGCCCTAAGCTGCGCGAGGAGGTATTCAAAATTGGAAGGTTCTGGTTTACCGAGGTGGGCGTAGATGGCTTCCGTCTGGATGCTGCCCGCCACATCTTCCCCGATGAGCGTCCGCAGGACAACCATAACTGGTGGGTGTACTTCCGGAACGAGATGAAGAAAGCAAACAAAGACGTGTACCTGGTAGGAGAGGTTTGGGCTCCGTCAGACATCGTGGCGCCTTACTTGAAAGGCCTGCCTGCCTTGTTCAACTTTGAGATGAGTTGGGACATTGCCAAGGCGGTGAACGGGGGTAGAGGCGATTCACTGGCAATCAAGCACGCCAGAATCACCAACTTCTACAAATCCGTGAACCCCGACTTCGTGGATGCCACCATCCTGAGCAACCATGACCAGGACCGGATCATGAGCACCCTGAAGAACGACATGAACAAAGCCAAGATGGCGGCCTCGTTGTTGTTGACCTTACCGGGTTCTCCTTACCTGTATTACGGTGAAGAGATTGGTATGAAAGGCAAGAAGCCAGACGAGCAGATCAGGGAGCCTTTCCTCTGGGATACCAAGGGCAAAGACAAGAGCCGTACCACCTGGATGAAGCCCGTGAACACCACTGATGAAACCGTAGCCTCTGTGGCTGCTCAGAAGAAGGACAAGAACTCCATCTACAACCACTACAAAGCTTTGATCGCCCTCAGAAACGGTAGCAAAGCCTTGACCTACGGTTCCATTGAGTCGGTGCAGATGGAAGACAAGAGTATCAGTGCCTTTGTAAGAACCCACGAAGACGAGTCTTTGCTGGTACTCCACAACCTGTCTGCGAAAGAGCTGACCGTGTCCCTGCCTGCTAACCTGACCTCTTACGCCAAAGCGATCTACAAAGGAAAAGGAAGCCAGCAGAAGGGAGCATCGGTAGTGCTTCCGGCCTACAGCAGTGTGGTGCTGAAGAAATAATTAGAAGAGCCCTGAGACAAATAAGTTTAAGGGCTCTTTTTCTTTCACCAAGAATCTTCCTTAACCCAGTACTTACTTTCTAAGAGAACAACGCAACATATGAAGAAACTCTTTATTCCGCTGCTCGCTGCCCAGGCCTTGCTTTTCCAGCCAGCAGAGATTTTTGCTCAAAAACCCAAGGACTTCACCCCAGACTGGAGCAAAGGGGTGGTATGGTACCAGGTCTTCCCTGATCGGTTTAGCAACGGAGATCCCAAAAACGACCCCAAAGTGACCGACCAAGCCGGTGCTTACCCGTTTGACGTCACTTCTCCCTTTGAGATTCATCCCTGGACGAGTGACTGGTACCAGTTGCAGCCGTATGAGCAGAAGAACGGCAAGGACATTTACTTCAACATTCAGCGCCGCCGTTACGGGGGCGATTTGCAGGGCATCATCAACAAACTGGATTACCTGCAGTCTTTGGGCGTAAATGCCATTTACCTGAACCCCATTTTCTGGGCACCTTCCTCGCACAAGTACGATGCCCTAGCCTATCACCATGTGGATCCTACCTTGGGGCCAGACCCTGACGGCGACAAAAAGTTGATGGAACAGGAAAATCCACTTGATGCCAAAACCTGGGCGTGGACCAGCGCCGATAAACTGGCCCTGAAACTCATTGAGGAGGTTCATAAACGCAACATGTACATCATCTTTGACGGCGTGTTCAACCACATGGGCGTGAACAGCTTTGCCTTCAAAGACGTGCAGAAAAACCAACAGAATTCACCGTACAAAGACTGGTTTATGGTAGAAAGCTGGCGCGATCCGGCTAAAGGCACCGAGTTCAAATACAAAGGCTGGTTTGGCGTTTCCACCTTGCCTGAGTTCAAAGAAGACAACACCGGTATTGTGGCCGGACCCAAAGAGTACATCTTCAACGCGACCCAGCGCTGGATGAACCCCATGGGCAAAGGCATTAAGAGCGGCATTGATGGTTGGCGCTTGGATGTGGCCTATGACGTGGGGCACCCTTTTTGGAAAGACTGGCGCAAATTTGTGCGCAGCATCAACCCCAATGCCTACATGACGGCAGAGCTGGTTTTCTCTATTGAAGAGACCCGGCCTTACCTCAGCGGCGATGAGTTTGACGCCACCATGAACTACAACTTCGCGTTTATTGTGCATGATTTCTTTATCCAGGAGAAAAAGGCATCCACCGTCACTCAGTTTGATTCCAAGCTGAAGGAACTGCGCGAGGCGTTTGGCGAAGGAGTGGCCCTGAACATGCAGAACCTGATGGACAGCCACGATGCCACCCGTCTGGGCAGCGCCGTCGCCAACCCCGATGGGCTGAGGTTTGGCGACTGGGGCAAATACTTCAACTGGAGCCAGAAGAGCAACAACAAACAGTACAATGCCCGCAAACCCAATGCAGAGCAACTGCAGAAGCAAAAGCTGATCGCCGCTTTCCAGCTCCTGTACTTGGGTTCTCCCATGATCTACTACGGCGATGAGGTGGGCATGTGGGGCAGCAACGACCCAGATTGCCGCAAACCCATGGTATGGCAGAACCTGAAGTACGAACCTGAAACCCACAACCCAGACCAAACGAAGCATGAACCCGATCAGGTGGCCTTCAACCAGGATCTGTACAACTGGTATAAAAAGTACATCGGGTTACGCAACAAGTATGCCTCTATCAAGCGGGGGAACTACACCACCCTGGCGGTGGACGATGCGCAGCAACTGTACGCCTTCAGCCGGAAATTGGGGAATGAGGAAGTGATTGTGGTGGTGAACCGCGGTAGCAAACCCGTTACTTTTAGCCATGATCTGCTTAAGAAAGGCCAGTATAAAGAGGTGTTCTCCAAGAAGCCGATGAAGACCGTTCAGGTGAAACCTATGGATCTGGTGGTCATCAGCAATAAAGCGTAATTGCCTACCTATACTTACATTAATTCAGGCCCAAAATTTGCCAGTAGGTTTTGGGCCTGTTTTCTATAAAACAGGTTAAAAACAGAGAAGCCCGAGGCATTGCCCCGGGCTTCTCTGTTTTGGTAACTATGTCAGTGACTAAGCTACTTTCTTCTCATCCACGTCTTTTACCAGAAGGGTGAGGAAACCAGCCAGGATCATGGAGCAACCGCCCACCACCAACACATAGATAGACTCCCCGTGGAAGATGTTCTTGTTTATGAAATCCAGCATGGTACCTGCCACAATCTGCGGAATCACAATAAAGAAGTTGAATACTCCCATGTAGTACCCCATGCGGTTGGCTGGGAGTGAACCCGCCAGGATGGAGTAAGGCATAGACAAGATACTGGCCCAGGCAATACCCACGCCAACCATAGAAACGGCCAGGAAATTAGGGTCTTTGATAAAGTAAATAGAGATCAAACCTAATCCTCCAAGGCACAGACAGATCAGGTGGGTTACCCTTCTGTTGGTTCTCTTGGCCAGGACCGGAAGTAAAAGGGCAAATACCGCCGATACCCCGTTGTAAATCCCGAAGCAAAGTCCTACCCAGTCGGCGCCTTCATTGTACAGTTTGGAAGTAGCGTCGGTGGCGCCGTAGATGTGGCGGGTTACGGCCGGAGTGGTGAAGATCCACATGGCAAACAACCCAAACCAGGTGAAGAACTGAACCAGCGCCAGCTGTGACATGGTTTTAGGCATCCTGAAAATCCCCATAAAGGTTTCTTCAACGCCTTGCCAGAAGGTGGCCTCCCGTTTCTCGCGCTCAAACTCTTCGAGGTTTTCGGGTGGATACTCCTTGGTTTTCACCACGGTCCAGAGCACCGCCAGGAAAAACACCACGCCTCCGCAGTAGAAGGCCCACTTTACAGAGGGCGGAATCTCACCGGCCGGGGCTGTATTTGGGATGCCAACCCAGTTATTGAAGATCCAGGGCAGGAGAGAGGCCACTACTGCGCCCACCCCAATAAAGAAAGTCTGCGCGGCGAACCCGGCTGTACGCTGGTCACTGGGCAGCAAGTCTCCTACCAAAGCCCTGAAAGGCTCCATGGATATGTTGATGGAAGAGTCCAGAATCCAGAGCATACCCACGGCCATCCAGAGCACCGAGGCATTAGGCATAATCAATAATGAAAGGGAGGCCAGCACAGCGCCAATCATGAAGAAAGGCTTTCTGCGGCCGAAAACCGGGCTCCAGGTGCGGTCACTCAGGTACCCGATGATGGGCTGCACTAACAGACCGGTTACGGGAGCCGCGAGCCAGTAAAGAGCAATTTCGGTGCCGCCCAGCGTCTCAAAAATCCGGCTAACGTTAGCGTTCTGTAACGCGAACCCAAACTGGATCCCCAAAAAGCCGAAACTCATGTTCCAGATTTGCCAGAAACTCAGGCGGGGTTTGGCTTGCGCCTGTACTACTTGTGCCATGGGCAAAGGGTTAGATGTGAAAGTTTGTTTGTCTGATGGGTGATTCTGTTTCTGCCTTAATATCTAAAAAAACAGGTTAGAAACGCGAGGTCCAGAAAAAAAACCTGTGAGGTTTCTAAAACCCCACAGGTTTTAAATACTACTTTTTCTGCAACAAAAACACGTGCGCGCTCATTGGCGCCAGCGTGATACTGGTTTTCACCGATGGCTGGAAGAACAGCGGCGGCATGTCTGTGAGTAGATCCTGCAGGATAAACGTGCCCTTTTCGTCCAGGTCCATGGCCGCTATCGCCGTTTGCGGCAATGTTAGACTGTAGTTGGTGTTCTGCCGGTTAAAGTTCACCAACACCATAATGCGTTCCTGGGCAGTGTGGCGTACATAGGCGTACACGCCCGCCGGGGCATCATTAGATTCTGCGGTTAAAGCATAGAATTTTCCCTTCCGGATGGCCTCGCGGCTGGTGCTGAGGTTGAGCAGTTTGGTGTAGAATGCCCGCAGGTCTTTCTGGTCCTGGGTGAGCTTGCCACCATCGAATTTGCCGCCGTTCATCCATGCCTGGTGCGCCGGAACTCCCCAGTAATCAAAAATGGTCGTGCGGCCGTCCTCGCCCTGGAAGCCTTCGTGGCCTTTGCCCGGTTCGCCCACTTCCTGGCCGAAATACACCATGACAGGTCCGCTGCCTAAAGTAGCGCTAAGAGTCATGGCTGGGATGCCAGCAAGAGGCGTGCCGGCGAACTCAGAGGAAGCCAGGCGCTGCTCATCATGGTTCTCCAGGAACCGGAGCATGTGGTTAGAGATGCCTTGGCTTTCTTCGCGCCAAACCTTGGTGATCTCCGCGGTGTTGCCCTGCCCTTTGTTTTCCATGAGGCGGCGAACGGCGTCATACAGCCCAACCTTGTCATAGAGATAATCAAAGTGGCCCGTCTGAATGTAGTTGCGGTACTCTTTGGGGTTGTAGATCTCCGCAATGAAGGTGATACCCGGGTGCTTCTCTTTCACCTGCGGGATAGCCCAAGCCCAGAACTCCACAGGCACCATTTCGGCCATGTCGCAGCGGAAACCGTCCACGCCTTTGCCAGCCCAGAACAGCAGGATGTCGCGCATCTTGAGCCAGGTGTCCGGGGTGGGCGAGAAGTGCTTGGTGCGGTTGTTCTGGATGTCTACCCCGTAGTTCAGCTTCACGGTCTCAAACCAGTCGTTCTCAGAGGGTGCGGCGTTAAACACATCGTTGCCGGTGACTTTGGCTGGGTTCTCTTTGAAGGTACCGTCTTCCTGCGGACCGCGGTGCGCGCCGCTCAATGGGTTGTAGGTCTTAGGCACCTGCAACGCCTGGCCGGGAATGTAGTAGAAGTTGTTGCTGGCCTTGAAGGAAACGGTTTTATCATCTTGAACTCCAAAGTCTTGCACGCCGGCAGGTTTGGCGTCTGAGGTATAGAAACGGGCCACGTGGTTGGGTACGAAGTCAATGAGCACTTTGAGGCCGTTGCCTTGGGTGCGGGCCACCAACGACTCAAACTCAGCCATCCGTTTGCGCACGTCCACCGCCAGATCGGGGTTCACGTCATAGTAATCCTTGATGGCGTAGGGAGAGCCGGCGCGGCCTTTTACCACATCCGCATCGTCCAGAGCCACCCCGAATTTGGTGTAATCCGTGAGGACGGCGTGCTCAATGACCCCGGTGTACCACACGTGCGTGGCGCCCAGCTTCTTGATTTCCTGCAGCGCCTTGTCTGAGATGTCGTTGAACTTACCCACGCCGTTTTCCTGCAGGGTGCCGTAGGTTTTGTTCAGGGCTTTCTTGTTCCCGAACAGACGAGTCATCATCTGGTAGATCACCAGTTTATTGTCCTTTACCTCCTCGTCAGTGGTATTAGGATCAGGCTTGGAGGCAGGGGTGGTCGTCACGGGTGCCGATGTTTTTGTCTCAGGGGTGCTGGTTTGGGTAGGGGCAGTGGAAGTGCACGCGCCCGCCAGTGCCGCCAGCAGCACGAGGGAAAGGAGAGGTCGTTTGGTTTGTTCTTGTATCACGTAGCTAAGGTCGTGTGAAAAGACTCATTTGAAGGTAAAACGCAGGGACTCCTGTTTTCAGGTTGTTCCCGCAAAAACAGGCCCAAAAGGGAAAGCCGCTCCCGATTGGGTGGGAGCGGCTTTGGGACTATACCAATTGGTGGGCAAACTCCCCTTTGGCATTCGCCTCAATGGTCTGCGGCTGGTCAAACACGTTCAAGGTGATGGTCTCCGGCGAAGCGTTCTCAATGATCACGTGTTCCTTGGTGACCTTGATGTTGAGTAGGTGCCCACGGAAACGGATCTTAAATGAATAAGAAGTCCAACCGGCGGGGATGAACGGATTGAAATGCAGTTGGTTATCGCGTACGCGCATGCCTCCGAAACCCTGCACCACCGACATCCAGGTACCGGCCATGGAGGTGATGTGGCAACCGTCCTCAGTGTCGTTGTTGTAGTCGTCCAGGTCAAGGCGGGCGGTGCGGAGGTAGAACTCGTAGGCGCGTTCCTCATCTCCTAACTTGGCAGCCAGGATGGAGTGCACACATGGCGAGAGAGAAGACTCATGTACGGTACGCGGCTCGTAGAAGTCATAGTTTCTGCGGATTGTCTCCAGATCATACCGGTCCTCGAAGAGGTAGATGCCTTGCAGCACATCGGCCTGTTTGATGAACACCGAGCGCAGGATTCTATCCCAGGACCATTTCTGGTTCAACGGTCGGTCCTCGGCCGAAAGGTCTTTCACCAGCGTCTGCTCTTTGTCCAGGAAGCCGTCTTGCTGCAGAAACACGCCCAGGTCTTTGTCCTCGGCGTAGTACATGTTGTCAATCACGTGCTGCCATTTCTCTGTTTCACTCGCAACATCCAGGTTCATTTTCTGCACCAATTCCTGAAAACGAGCTGAATCTGCGTTCTGCACGTGCTGCAGCGCCTTGAGCGTGTATTCCAGGGTCCAGGTGGCGATGGTGCTGGTGTACCAGTTGTTGTTGACGTTGTTCTCGTACTCGTTCGGTCCGGTCACGCCCAACATCACGTACTGGTTTTTGGCCGCCGACCAGTTCACGCGCTGCGCCCAGAAACGGGAGATACCCACAAGTACTTCAAGACCGTACTCGGCCAGATAGCTGTCATCGCCGGTGTAACGGATGTAGTCATAAATTGCGTGCGCGATGGCGCCATTGCGGTGGATTTCCTCAAAGGTGATTTCCCACTCGTTGTGGCACTCCTCTCCGTTGATGGTCACCATTGGGTACAGGGCCGCGCCGCCGGTGAAGCCCAGCTTCTCGGCGTTCTCGATGGCTTTCTCCAGGTGCTTGTAGCGGTACACCAAAAGGTTACGGGCTACCTGCGGATCGGCGGTGGCCAGGTAGAAAGGCAGGCAGTACGCCTCTGTGTCCCAGTAGGTGGTTCCGCCGTATTTCTCGCCGGTAAAGCCTTTTGGCCCGATGTTCAGGCGCTCATCCTCGCCGGTATAGGTCTGGTTCAGTTGGAAGATGTTGAAGCGGATACCCTGTTGCGCAGTGGCATCGCCCTCAATCATGATGTCGCTTTCTTCCCACTTGGCGGCCCAGGCGGCAGCCTGCTCCTGCAGCATCTGCTCAAAGCCTTTAGCTACGGCGCCAGCCAGCACCTGTTTGGTGTTTTCCAGCAGGTTTACCTTGGCGTGGTTCTCAGAGGAAAGGTTAGCCGCGAACTTATACAGCACCGTCTCCTGGTTTTCAGAAACCGGGAGCTCAAAAGTGGAAGCCACGTATTTGGTACGCTCCTCAGGAGTTGCCTGCACGGCTATTTCCTGGCCGTTCTGCGTCACTAAGAACTTCTGGCCGGTGCACACGTGGAAGAAGGTCTTCTTGGTCTCAGCGATCACGTAGCCTTCGGTGGGCTGCGCCTCCTGCAGAACCTCGTTCCAGAACTTCTCATCGTAGTTGGAGTCGGCGTTTTTGATATCGGCGTCCACGTAGGGAGTGAGGGTAAGCGTGCCGTTGAAGTTCAGCGGAGTGATGCTGTAGCGGATGGCGCCTACTTCATCATCCACGATGCTGGTGAAGCGCTTGGCTTCCACGCGCACCTGCTTGCCGCTGGCGAGCTGGGCAGTGAAGCGGCGCTCGAGCCAACCTTCGCGCATGTTCAGCTCGCGGCGGAAATCTAAAACCTGGCATTGGTTTAAATCCAAAGTTTCGCCATCTACCTGCACGTCAATGCCGATCCAGTTGGCAGCATTCAGTACCTTGGCGAAGTACTCTGGGTAGCCGTTTTTCCACCAGCCCACGCGGGTTTTGTCTGGGTAGTATACGCCGGCCACGTAATTACCCTGCAGCGTTTCGCCGGTGAACGCCTCCTCAAAGTTGGCGCGCTGGCCCATGCGGCCGTTGCCTAAGCTGAAAACGCTCTCGGAAATCTGGTTATAGTGTGGATGGAACCCTTCTTCAATGATGGACCACTCGTCAACGGTAAGATATTGTTTCATAATAGTTCGTATCAAGTATCAAGACTCACGTATCAGGACTTATTTTTCTCTTTTCTGTATATCTGTTTAGAAGCTGATTTTTGGAAAACAGCCTCTAAATACATTCACTTTTTAGGTACTTTATCGTCCCCCTTTGAAGGGGGTAGGGGGATGATTACTCGTGCAGATCATGGCGTTCCCGAGAATCATTTTGTAGTGTTTTGTGGATGTAGCATTTCGGTTCTTCCAACGGCCTTGTCATCCCCCAACCCCCTTCAAAGGGGGACGAAATGCGGGACAATAATTATTTTTTTGCGGGCCTTTTCTTCAAAACAGCCCTAAAACTAGTTAGGCTTTCTGCTCCAGGGCATGCAGGCGCTCAACCGTCATCTCGGTCATGTCTTTCACCACGATGTCGGCCTGCGTTAGCACCTCGGGTTGGCCTACGCCAACGCAGAGCATGCCACCGTTTTTAGCGGCTTCCACGCCGGCTACGGCGTCTTCAAACACCACGCATTCTGAGGGCTGCACCCCCAAAGCCTCGGCGCCTTTCAGGAATACTTCTGGGTGGGGCTTGCCGTTCACCACGTGGCGACCGTCAATGATGGCATCAAAGTAGGGGAGCAGATTTGTGCGCTCTAGGATGAGTTGCGCGTTTTTGCTCGCCGATCCCAAGGCTATTTTGATGCCTTCGGCTTTGAGGGCCTTAAGGAAATCCACCACGCCGGGCAGGATCTCGTCTGGGGTCATTTTGGCCACATCCAGGAGGTACTCGGTGTTTTTCTGCTCGCAAAGCGCCAGCATTTTCTCCTGTTCCATGGTCTGGTTGCCAATCTCCAGGATGATCTCCAGAGAACGCACGCGGCTCACACCTTTGAGGCGCTCATTGTCGTGCTCGGTGAAATCGATACCCAGGGTTTGGGCCAGTTGGCGCCAGGCTTTAAAATGGTATACTGCGGTGTCAACTAGTACTCCGTCTAAGTCAAGAAGGCAAGCTTTGATGGTGCTCATAAGTGTATGTTCGTTTTCCCCGGATGGTGGGAAATGTGGTTATAGATTAGATTGCTTTTGTAGTTCTACTACGATGGCCGTCTTGGCCGGTACCTTAATGGAAGCCAGGCTGGCAAGAGGGGCATAGGTTAAAATATTCTTTCCTTTGGTGAATCCGTTAAGGCGTTCAGCGAAGCGATCGGTTTTCATATCCACTTCTTTGTCAGTGGTGTTGGTGGCCACCATGATAGTTTTGCTTTCATCATAGCGGAAGTACACGTACAGTCCGTCCTGGGGTACAAACTGCATGAGCTTGCCCGAGTGCAAGGCCGGGGTGTTCTTACGGTAAGTGGCCAGTTTCTTCACAAAGTTGAAGGCTTCGTTCTCGCGTGCATTGCGGCCTGTGGCGGTGAACTTGTTTTCCTTGTCGCCGGCGAAACCACCGGGGAAATCACGGCGCACCTCAGCGTCTGATGGGTCTTTGAAGTTCTTCATCAGGATCTCGGTGCCATAGTAAAGCGACGGGATGCCGCGGGTAGTGAGAAGCCAGGTCAGGCCCATCTTGTACTTGTCAAAATCTTCCCCAATGACGGAGAAGTAGCGGTTCATGTCATGATTGTCCAGGAAAGTGACCAGTTTCATGGGGTTCTCGTACACGGCGTCCTGCGCCAGGATCTGGTGTACTTTGCTCACGCCTTCGTCCCAGCCGAACTTTTGGTTCAGGGCGTCATTTATGCCATTGAACAGCACAAAGTCCAGGGTGCCGGGCTGGTTGCTTTTGAATGGGAAGTTGATGTTGTTGCGGGTAAAACGAGACTGCGCAACCACGTTGTTGACCCAAGACTCCCCGAAGATGTGAATGTTGGGATACTCGTCCAGCAGGGCCTGGTTGCAGGCGTTCATGAACTGGTCGTCATTGTACATGTAGGTGTCAATGCGCCAGGCATCAATCCCGAAATTCTCCACTACCCAGATCGCATTCTGGATGAGGTAATTGGCCACCAGAGGGTTGTTCTGGTTCAGGTCGGGCATAAAAGGGGTGAACCAACCGTTCATCATCACGGTCCAGTCTGCCTTAGACCCGTTAGGGTCAATGATGGGCTGGAACTTGTGCGAGGTGTTGGTGTAGGCCGGGAACTGGTGTACCCAATCTTTGGACGGTTGGTCTTTGATAAACCAGTGGTTGATGCCCACGTGGTTGTAAACCGCATCCTGCACTACCTTGAGGCCTTTGGCATGGGCCGCCTGCACAAATTTTCTGTACACTTCGTTCCCGCCCAGGCGCTTGTCAACGGCGTAATGATCCGTGAAGGCGTAGCCGTGGTAGGCGCTCCGCATCTGGCCGCCTTCATCTGTCAAAGGCTGGTTGTTTTCAATTACCGGGTTCAGCCACAAGGCCGTGACCCCCAGTTCCTGGAAATAGTTGAGGTGGTTCTGGATGCCCTGGATGTCGCCGCCGTGGCGCAGGAAGGGGTTGCTGCGGTCGGCTTTCGGATCGGCGAGGTCTTTGAACTTGTCGTTTTTAGGATCTCCGTTGGAGAAGCGATCAGGCAGCACCAGGTAAATGAAATCGGCGGAGGTCAGACCCTGGCCTTTGGGTTCCTGGTTACGGGCTTTGAGTTCGTACTTGCGGGTGAGTTTCTGTTTGCCGTTCTGGCCCGTTATGTTAAAGGAACCCGGCTTGGTAGACGCCGCAATGGTAAGGTCCAGGAAAGCATAGTTGGGGTTCTCCACCTTCTGCGATTTCACCAGCTCTACCCCAGGGTAATCGATTGAATAGTTAAGTGTACCCGCGTTTGGGCCGTACACCAACAATTGAAGATTTTGGTTTTTCATGCCTACCCACCAGTTAGTGGGGTCTACCCGGGTGATGGCGGCTTTCTGCTGGGCCTGGGCGGAGAAGGAAAGAAGTAAAACGCTTAGCAAAGCAAGCCCTTTGGCAAATGCAAGGGAGAGGGGAGAATGCTTCATTATATTCATTATCAGATTTATAGAGACGCCAAATTGAGCGCCTTGGCAATTCAATGTTGGATTTCCTACTGTAAAGCAAGCCTCAATTTACCTTTCGGCTCCGTCCTGTTTTAAGTGCCTTTGGGGAAAAACGATCCTGAAACACCTTGCTTTGACTTGCTTCGGCAGAGATTTTTACAACCAGGTACAATCTTTATCCATCTACAAGGGCTTCAATCTCAGCCAAAAATCTATACCGGAGAGGTAAGTTCTTCCTGGTTTGGACCAAAGAATGGTAGCTTTATAGGATAGTATTGTTAATATTGTAAAATCATGGAGGTAAATCTACGCTTTTTTAATTAAGAAATCGATTTCCTAGATTTAAAAATGCTAATTATGAAAAAATCTACAGGCCTGAAGCTTGGCCTGCTGCTACCCCTCACCTCATTGGTCTTTCAGGCTGAAGCTCAGGTGACTATTGAGATCAGGAAGGTGCCGGAGAAGACCCCAGCCACGGATACGCTCTTCCTGGCCGGCAACCCTAACAACTGGAATCCGCGCAATCCGGCGTTTGCCTTCAAGAAAGCCGCCAATAACCGTTTCTACCTTACCTTGCCCCAGGGCGAGGGAGAACTGGAGTACAAGATCACCCGGGGAAGCTGGGAGAAAGGAGAGACCCTTGCCAACGGAGCGGGCCGCGGCAACCGGGCCTATAAAGCCAAAGCCGCGAAAGACACTATACGCATAGAAGTAGAGAACTGGCAGGACAATTTCGCCTCGCCGGCTAAGGCGCATACCGCCGCTTCTAACGTCCAGGTTCTGAGCAATGAATTCTGGATGCCGCAGTTGAAGAAATCGCGCCGCGTATGGCTGTACCTGCCCCCTGATTACGCTACCTCTGGTAAGAAGTACCCCGTGTTGTACATGCACGACGGCCAGAACGTGTTTGACGCTTTCTATTCCTACAGCGGCGAGTGGGGCGTGGACGAATCTTTGAATGAGCTGTTCAAGACCCAGGGCAAAGAGGTGATTGTAGTGGCAGTGGACAACGGCGGTGAGGAGCGGATGAACGAGTACACGCCATGGCGCAACGCCAAATACGGCGGTGGCAAAGGCGATGCCTACGTTGATTTCCTGGCCCAAACCTTGAAGCCTTACATTGATGCGCATTACCGCACCAAACCAGAAAAAGAGAACACCGGCGTGGCAGGTAGTTCTATGGGTGGGTTGATCTCGTTGTACGCGGCCCTTAAACATCCTGAGGTATTTGGGAGAGCCGGCGTGTTTTCTCCCGCTTTCTGGGTTTCACCCGAGTTCTTTGATTATGCCGCAAAAACAAAGCCTGCCAAGGACCTGAAGGTATACCTGGTAGCCGGAGCCAAGGAAAGCAAGGAGATGGTCCCGGACATGGCCCGCATGCGAGACCTTTTGGTGAAACAGGGACTCAAGTCCTCTGCCTTTGTCTATGAAGTACACGCAGACGGTGAACACAAGGAGTCTTACTGGAGACGGGAGTTTCCCAAGGTTTTCTCCTGGCTTTTTTCCAGGTAGCATCTTGGTGAAAGGATAAAGCAATCCCTGCTGTTCTTGGGCTCTATTTTGTAAATCGGCCTAAAAGCAGCAGGGATTTTCATGAGCGGTTACTGCTGGTCACCTCCGGTGGTAGTGGTGGCGGAGGAGTCTGGCAGGTTCAAGGAGTCCAGGCCGCCGTCCGCGCCTTCTACCATGTCTTCGGTGTTGGTAGTGCCGGTTTTCTCGGCGGGGGCTTTCTCGCCGCAGGCAGTAAAGATGCCACCTACCAGCGTAAGGGCCAGTAGGTTGGTGAAGATGGTCTTTTTCATAGGGGTTATGTTTTAGGCACGTTTTTTCTAAATATTAGAAGTTTTAAATCTTTGTACGGAATAATCGGGCTTGGGTAGGAGTAGCCTTCCGGCGACGCTGAGATGGCGTCGAATCCATCCCAGCAAGCGGTCATAAAGTTTTCAAACTGTGATAGGTAAACCTAAGTGCTTTCCCATTTTGAAATCCTTTCAACCTGATTAAGGCAGCCCCGGGCAGCTTAGAACCTTTAGGTAAATTCTGAGTTTATCTATACTATGGCAAAGCGACCCGGTATCTTCCCCACCTTCTTCATCTCCGGATTTGAATGCTCCACTTTCCTGTGGAAAGACAAAGGACGCCGCAACCTTGTAGAGGAGACGCAGCATGACAGGTTTGCCCATAGTGATTATGAACTGCTGCGGCGACTGGGGATTGCGGTCTCGCGGGAAGGCATTCCCTGGCCTATGGTGGATAAGGCTGGAACGTATGATTTCTCGGCTATAGATCCCATGATTGCGGCCATGCAACAGCACAAGATTTTGCCCATATGGGATCTCTGCCACTACGGCTACCCCGATGACCTGGATCCTTTCACCGATACTTTCACCCAACGCTTTGCTTCTTATTGCCGGGCAGCCGCCGAATACGTTGTTGACAAATTGCCCCCACCGTACTTCTTTACGCCCATCAACGAGATCACATTTTTCTCTTTCTGCGCCGGCGAGTGGGGCTGGGTAGCGCCTTATAAGAAAACGAAGGAAGACCGCTTTAAACTGAGGGTGGCGCTCTGCAAAGCTGCCATTGCCGGAGTAAAGGCCATCAGAGAAGTGATTCCGGAGGCCCGCATGATCCATATTGATCCCCTGGTGCAGGTGGTGGCACCCAAAGACCGTCCCGATCTGAAGGAGGCAGCCCACCACGAAACTTATGTAGACACTTTCCTGGCCTGGGACATCATCTGCGGCAAAGAACATCCCGAGCTAGGTGGTTCTCCCGAGACCCTGGACATCGTAGGCGCCAACAACTACTCCTTCGGACAGATGGAGTACCGGGAGCAGGGGCCTCATGCCGCGCTTCCGCCCGATGATGACCGCATCAAACCGCTTTGCGAACTAATGCACTGGGTGTATGACCGCTACAAACGCCCCATGATCATTGGGGAGACCAGCGGGCTGAAAGACGGGCGGGAAGACTGGCTCCGCGATGTCATGGATGAGTCTTTGGCGGCCGTGGAAGCCGGTATAGATCTGCATGGCATCTGCCTGTTCCCGGCGGTAGACATGCCCGACTGGCACACCGGCGAGTGGCTGCACAACGGCATCTGCGACCTTGAATTACACAACGATGAATTGAGGCGGGTGGAATGCGAACCTTACATCCGGGAACTGCGCCGCTGGCAGAAAGAACTTAACCGCGTCACCCAACTGGACGAAGACCCTTTCAACGATCCCGTAGAACTGCAGGACGTCATAGACGCCGCCAAACGCCTGAAGAAGAAACCCGACAAGAACTGGCACTAAGAAACAGGGTTCAATACTTTTTTCTTAAAACTAACCTTTAAACTCTCACCTCTGACCGTTAGTCTCGGATCAGTTTATAAGAATTTAAGCCAGGGACCGATGGTTAAGCCCAAATGAGAAGGTTAAAGAAATCTCCTTTCAGGTGAACGAACATTTACATGATGTACTTCGTGATGAACCAAAAGCAAAGGCTGATCTGAAAAGATCACCCTTTGCTTTTGTTATAAAGATGATTGGTTTTACCGGGTGACCATCATGTGTTTGGAGGCAGCTATTTTCCCGTTGACCGTTAGTGTGTAAACGTAGTTTCCGGCAGGTAAGTCTCGGGCATTCATCTGCGCTGTGCCCGTTGTGGGAGCCTGAATGGTTTTCACTAGTTTTCCGGAATTCGACTCATAAACATGAATCTGGCCCGTGGCGCCAACCGGTATGCTGTACCGGAAGGTGGTGATCTGGTCTACTGGGTTAGGCTGGTTCTGTTCCAGCAGAATACCTGGGTTGTTTGAACCCAGGGCACTTTTATTCTCTGCTCCAGTTGTGGACTCCAGTTGGGCCACCCTTTGGGAGAGAAAAGTTATGGTTTGCCGTTGTTCCTCTAGGGTCTGCTGTTGCTCCTGCACCGCCTTTATCAGCAAGGGAATCAGCTCGGTGTAGTTCACACCTTTCAAATTGATGCTTTCCTTTTGGATGTCTTTCGCTTCTATGTTTTTGGAGATTTTGCCTTCGGCGGTAAACCTGTTGTTTTCCTCGCTCCGGTCATGAAGGTAGATTGGTGCATCTTTTACTAGATCGGGCAGAACCTTTTCTACATCCTGGGCCACTAACCCGTAATGGCTCCCCTGGGGTAAGTGAAGCTTGGCGTATTGTCCGTCTTTCCTGAACTCATATTGCACGGGTTTTAACTTGTTTAAGAGGGTGATGGCATCACCAACCGGCTGCATATTTTTCTTGATGTTCCCGTCACTTGCCTTAAAGGTGTTGGAGAGGAAAACGTCGCCATCAATGACTGCGGCAAACTGACCGTTTAAAGTAGTTGCATAGACACCGTTGCCAGAATTTGACACGAAGTTACCGGCAAAGCTGTTTACACTGAATCCTTCCACTCCATGGCCATCATCGCTGGAGCCAAGTACTCCAAATTGTTCTGCGTATCCAGCCACGCCAACAAATCCAGATTGGCCCACCACGCCGTAAGACCCTATCTCCTGGGATCCCTGGCCCTCAACCCCCGTGCGCGCTTTTCCATAAACAGCCGTCCCGAAAAGGTTTGTCGCCTCTGCCTCTAGGCCAATGGCATGACCGCTGGTGAATATACCCGAGCCAAAGGCGGTGTCATTCACTACCTGGAGTTTATGGATAGGAGAAAAGACGGAGGTGCCGATATTTACCTTACCGTTTACATATAAGCCATTGTTTGGGGGAGTATTGTTGAAACCAACGCTTAATCCGCCGTTTCTATGTACCTTAAATTTAGTAACATTATTCACCAACACACCAACCGGATCCTGGCCGGCTGCGCTGTTGACCTGCAGCTTGGTGGTTGGGGTAGTAGTGCCAATGCCAACCAGCCCAAGGGCCGTAATTCTCACTCGTTCATTGTTGTTCGTGTAAAGCCGGAGGTGAACTCCGTTGGTAGTGCCCAGTTTTGCGGTGCCTGCGTTGCTGTTACCGGCCAGGCTCCAATAAGGAGCAGTGTTCTGCGCGGTTGACTCAGAGAGGAGGAACAACGTGGAAATTAAAAGTATAACCTTCTTCATGTTTTTAGGTCATTTAAAAAAAGAGAACTGAAAACGCGTGACGACAAGAAAGCCTGGAAAAAGCCCAGGCTTTACAGGAGGGTAGAAGGACCATTGGGGAATTGGAGTTTGTGCTTGATTTAAAACCGGATTTTACCGGTATACCATCATGTGTTTGGAGGCGGCCAGTTTTCCGTTCACGGTCAAGGTGTAGACGTAATTACCACTAGGCAAGTCGCTGGCATTCATTTGTACTTTCCCATTGGCGGGGGCGGGTATAGTTTTGAGTAGTTTCCCGGAATTCGCCTCATAAACGTGAATCTGGGCCGTGGCGCCAACTGGTATGCTGTACCGGAAGGTGGTAGACTGGTCAACGGGGTTAGGTTGGTTCTGCTCCAGCAGGATGCCAGTAGCCTTAGGACCAAGGGAGCTTTTGCCGCCTGTTCCGGAGCCGGCTTCCAGTTGGGTAACCCTTTCGGTAAGTGTAGTGATGGTTTGTTGTTGTTCCTGCAGGGCTTTGATGAGCAAGGGAACCAACTCAGTGTAGTTGATTCCTTTCACGTTAATGGTTTCTGTTTTGGTGTCCTTCAGTTCTGTCTTTTGGGCGGTTTTTTCCTTAGGGACGCCGTTGTTTGTCTTACCCGGATCCGGCACGATGAGTTGGGCCTCTTTGACCAAGTAGGGCAGTACCTTCTCTACGTCCTGAGCCACTAACCCAAAATGGCTTCCCTTTGGCAGATTCAACCGGGCATATTGGCCAGCCTGGCTGAACTCGTATTGCACAGGTTTCAGTTTGTTAATGATCTCGATGGCTGTACCTACCTCCTGCACGTTCCGCTTCATGCTTCCATCGCTCATCGTAACGGAGCCGGAAATAAAAACGTCCCCCTGGAAGATGCCCGCATAAGTGCTGAATTTAGAGGTGGCATAGATTCCCGTCCCGTAATTAGAGTCAAAATAACCGCCGTATCCTACTTCACTATCCCCCTGAACGGCTCTGCCAAAAGCACTGTAAGCCTGCACGCCCACATTGTCACCAGTACTGAGAACCCCAATATGTGGGCTATAGCTATTGATGCCATAACTGTCCGCACTCACATCAATCCCCATAAACCCGGCCCTGGAAAAAATACCTGTGCCGTTAGGGTATCCGCCAATACTATATATTCCAACTCCGTAGATATCAGTACTCTGAGCCCTGAGCCCAATGTGTTGGCCTTGAGAATCTATGCCAATACTGTCGCCCCGGCTGAAAATGCCAATCCCTAACGACCCACTCTGGGCTGTTAACCCAATTCCGGAAGTAGCCGCTGCCGCGGCGCGCAGGCCATACAAGTTCCCAATGGTATAGAGGCCAGTGCTGTTGGTTCCCCCGGCCACGGCTGAGATGTGCATTTTGGTACTGGGGTCTGGGGAGGTGATCCCGATGCCTACGTTGCCATCCACCAACAGGCCATTGGCTGGCGGGGTGGCGGAAAAGCCCACGCTGAGTCCGCCGTTGCGGCTCGCCAGCAGCTTGGTGGAGTTATTTACCAATACCCTTAACGGGTCCAGGGTAGGGCCGCTGTTTACTTGCAGCTTGGCTGTTGGGGTAGTAGTGCCAATGCCCACCAGCCCCGAGGCAGTCAGACGCATCCGCTCCTTGTTGTTGGTGAAGAAGCGAAGGTGAACTCCGTTGGTGGTACCTAGCTTTGCGGTGCCTGCGTTGCTGTTTCCTGCCAGGCTCCAGTTAGGAGCCGTGTTCTGAGCGGTGGCATTCCAGATGGTACAGGAAAAAACGAGGAGGAATAGTACTAACTTCTTCATGATCCTTAATAAGTTATGAAGTGAATAGCCTAGGATAGGAAGGAACAGGAAAGCTTGATAGGTTTTCAGAGACCAAAAAGCTTTACAGGGGGGGATGGGAGAACCTTAATAAAGGAATAAGGCTAAAAGCTCCAGAAAACCGGAGGACAGCTGGTCAACTTGGAAGGGATTTGCCTATCTCACGGGCCGAGGCTGTGGTTCCCATGTAGCAGAAACCTTTTGGATCAGGAGCGCAGGTGGATGTTTCTTACTAAAGAAGAACCGGCTGGGTCTTGATTAACCTAAGGTACTTTTTTATCCAGCCGAAAGCAATGAGCAAGCTTTATAATTTAGCCTGTTTCGTGTGTGTTTTTAGGTTTTCATAAGGGAAATAAGAATTATAAAGGAGTTCGTTTTAGGTATGTGAATTGGCGGACAAACAAAAAGCCCGAAGGGAACACCTTCGGGCTTTTTGTTTGTGGAAAATGAAGTAGAGTTAGGCCACAGGCACGCGCTCCAGTTCTTTCCAGGCAAGGGCTGCTGCGCCCATTACCGCCGTATTGCTTAAACCTAAGCCAGAAGGCAAGATTTTCACTTTGCCTTTGAAAATGCTCAGGAGGTTTTTCTCCATGTGGTAACGAACCGGGTCAAACAGGAACTCCTCGGCGCGGGTCAGACCACCGAAGAGGAAGATCGCCTCGGGGCTCAGGTGCGCCACGGTATCGGCTAGTTTCATGCCCAGCACTTTGCCGGTGTACTCAAAGCAGTCAATCGCGATTTTGTCTCCGCGTTTGGCCGCCTGGGTGATCATCTCGGCGTTGAGGTCGTTGAAGCTTACGCCGCGCAGTTCGCTGTAATCTGTGTAGTCTGCTAAGAATTTGTAAACAGTGCGTTTGATACCGGTGGCAGAAACGTAGGTCTCCAGGCATCCGCGACGTCCGCAACCGCAAACACGGCCGCTGCCTTTCACGTTCACCAGGGTGTGGCCCAACTCACCGGCGTTGCCGTCATGGCCGTACACCAACTCTCCGTTCACCACAATACCGCTACCCAAACCTGTACCCAGGGTTACCACCACGAAGTTCTTCATGTCTTTGGCACCGCCGTAGATCATCTCACCAATAGCGGCTGCGTTGGCGTCATTGGTAAGGTAGATAGGAAGCTTGAAGTAAGAATTAAGCAACTCCACCAACGGCACTGAACCATGCCATTTCAGGTTGGGTGCATTCTCAATGGTACCTGTATAGAAGTTGCCGTTAGGGGCGCCTACACCTACACCAATGACGTTGGCTTCGTCTTCAATTTTCTTGAACTTGGTTTGCACCTCGCTGTAGAGGATGCGCAGGAAATCATGTACGGTCTCTCCCTCAGTGGTTGGGAGCTCGCCTTGGGTTAAAATGATGCCATCGCGGTCAATAAAGCCAAACTTGGTGTTCGTACCACCGATGTCAATGCCTAAAATTACGTCCTTCATGAGAGTTAGTAGAGATTGGTGCGGGTAAAAGGCACGAGGTACAAAAGGGTAGTCGTGCGGTTAAATTTCTAATAGGGTGGAAACTTAAGAATAAACCTTCATTTTGCCAAATATTCGCCCTGACCAGCCCATTTTATCAGCTTAGTTTACGGCAGATTGCCTGATTTCTTTTGTCGGGCTTTAAAATACGCTGTGATTCTATCAAATGGTAAATTTTGCACGCGCTATTCTCTGCCTTTTATTACCGAACGAGGGGTTGTTATGCCTTAGGTCAGGCGTCCTTGTTTAATGGCCTTTTCCCGCAAAGAGGGCTTTACATGTGAAGATCAAAGGATAGTTCTGACTTAAGGAAAGTAGCGCAAAATCCTTAAAATCGCCATTCTTCCTCCGGTCATTCTTGTATCAGACGCATCTTGAAACGGCAGGTCCGGAGCGTATGGTAAATACAGTGGAGAGGCTTTGAAGGCCTATAGAAAAGGAGAGAACCCCCTGGTTTTAGCAGCCAATATTGTTTTAGGGCTGTTTTTGCAAAAGTGGCACATTTTGAGAATCCAAAAGTTTCGGAATCTGAAAGGAAATACAAAGGCCGTAGAGGACGTTCTCCTTTGGACGTTTAGCCAGTAGATAAAAATATCGTCAAATGAAGTATGATGTTTTAGTACAAATTTTAAAAAAGCAGCCTTAAAATACAATTTTGTCAAGAGGAGCCAGATGACTTTGAGTCACAACGGGAGAAGCAAAACTTAGTTGAATAAATAATTAAAGTACCCCTATATTTAAGGTGTAGAAGCTGGCAAAACCCGATAAAATTTGGTATTTTTGCATGTTAATAATCCACCGAAAACTCAATGAGTGACATCGAACAAAACAACATGACCGCCTATTCCGCAGACAGTATCCAGGTGCTAGAAGGCTTGGAGGCGGTGCGTAAACGGCCCGCCATGTACATCGGCGATATCGGCATCAAAGGTCTCCACCACCTGGTGTGGGAAGTGGTAGACAACTCCATAGATGAAGCCCTGGCCGGGCACTGTGACGAGATCAGCGTCACCATCCACACAGACAACTCTATTTCCGTTTCAGACAATGGCCGGGGTATTCCGGTAGACTTCCACCAGAAAGAGGGCCGCTCGGCCCTGGAGGTGGTAATGACGGTGTTGCACGCCGGCGGAAAGTTTGACAAAGATTCTTACAAAGTATCCGGTGGTCTGCACGGGGTAGGGGTATCCTGCGTGAACGCCCTTTCTACAGACCTGCACGTAACCGTTCACCGCAACGGCAAGCTTTACGAGCAGCACTATAATATTGGGGTGCCGGCTTACCCGGTGCGCGAGATTGGCACTACTGACAAGCGAGGTACTACTGTTCACTTCCAGCCAGATGCCAGCATCTTCACCGTTACCGAATACAAATACGAAACAGTTGCCAGCCGCCTCCGCGAACTGGCTTTCCTTAACAAGGGCATCAGAATCAACCTCACCGACCTGCGTGAGGAAGTGACCCCGGGCGAATACCTGGCCGAGTCTTTCTATTCTGAAGGCGGTCTGCGCGAGTTTGTGGCCTACCTGGAGGAAACCCGGGTGAACCTTATTCCGGAGCCCATCTACGTAGAGAGCGAGAAAGGCGGTATTCCCGTGGAGATTGCCCTGAACTATAACACGTCTTACACAGAGAACATCTTCTCTTACGTCAACAACATCAACACCCACGAGGGCGGTACGCACGTGGCCGGTTTCCGTAGAGCCTTGACGCGTACGTTGAAGGCGTATGCTGAGCGTTCTGGCATGCTGGAGAAAGCCAAGGTAGAGATCCAAGGCGATGACTTCCGCGAGGGCTTGACAGCCGTGATCTCGGTGAAAGTGCAGGAGCCGCAGTTTGAGGGCCAGACCAAAACAAAACTGGGTAACTCAGATGTGATGGGTGCCGTGGATACCGTGGTAGGAGAGATCCTGAACCAGTTCCTGGAAGAAAACCCTAAAGAAGCGAAGATCATCATCCAGAAAGTGATTCTGGCGGCGCAGGCGCGTCTGGCGGCCCGTAAGGCCCGCGAGATGGTGCAACGCAAAAACGTGATGGGCGGCTCAGGCTTACCCGGTAAACTGGCTGACTGCTCGGACTCTGACCCTGAGAACTGCGAACTGTACCTGGTGGAGGGTGACTCTGCGGGTGGCTCGGCCAAGCAGGGCCGCGACCGTAAGTTCCAGGCCATTCTGCCGCTGCGCGGTAAGATCCTGAACGTGGAGAAAGCCCAGGAGCACCGCATCTACGAGAACGAGGAGATCAAGAACATGATCACCGCCCTGGGCGTGAGCTTCGGGACCCCGGAAGATGAGAAGGCCCTAAACATGGCTAAACTACGTTACCACAAAGTCATCATCATGACGGATGCGGACGTGGACGGTTCCCACATCAGAACCCTTATCCTGACGTTCTTCTTCCGCTACATGCGTGACCTTATTGACAGCGGTTACGTGTACATTGCCTTGCCGCCGCTGTACCTGGTGAAGAAAGGTAAGGAAGAGCGTTACTGCTGGACTGAGCAAGACCGTATTGAGGCCATTGCCGAGCTTGGCAAAGGTAAAGACGAGAGCGTGGGCGTACAGCGCTACAAAGGTTTGGGTGAGATGAACCCAGAGCAGCTCTGGGAAACCACCATGCGCCCAGATACCCGCAGCTTAAAGCAGGTGTCTGTGGAATCGGCCGCTGAGGCTGACCACCTGTTCTCCATGCTCATGGGTGACGAGGTAGCCCCGCGCCGTGATTTTATTGAACGCAACGCCAAATACGCCAAAGTAGACGTTTAAGGCCCGATTTTTGATATTGCAAAGGAAAGCCTGCTTTATGCAGGCTTTTCTGTTGCGCTTGGGCAGAGAAAGCCGTTAATTAGCAAGGCAAGAGATTCACGTAGCTACACGTAATTACGTATAAAGAAGCACAGAAAAGTAGAAGTTGACCACCAGGTATGAATTCAATCAAGGCATCGGAGCAAATCCGGAGAAGTAACTACATTAGCCGCGACCTTAGCTGGTTGCGTTTCAACTACAGGGTGTTGGATCTGGCAAAGAATCCTAACACCTCCCTGTTTGATAGAATGAAGTTTCTGGCCATAACCTCCTCCAACCTGGATGAGTTCTTCATGATCAGGGTGGGCAGCTTGTACAACTATATTGACTTCGGGAAAGAGCGCGTGGATTATTCAGGCTTGCGGGAGCTGCCCTTCCGGAAAAAACTGCTGGATCTGGCCCACCGCTTTGTGGGAGACCAATGCCAGACTTACGAGGAGATAAAGCCTGATTTTGACCGGCACGGTTTCAACATCTGCAACGTAGAGGACCTCACCGAGTCTGAGCAGGCCAAGGCGGCTTCTTATTTCAAGAACACCATCTATCCGCTGCTTACACCCATGGTGTATGACTCTTACCACGGGTTCCCGCTCATGATGAACCAACTGCTCATCTTTGCGGTAGTCACCCGTACCTCTGAGGAAGAAAAGCAGCAGAGCCGTACCACCTTTGTGCAGATACCCGGGAATTTGACCCGTTTTTTTGAAATCTCGCGCAAAAACAAAATCATCTTCGTGCCTATTGAGGAGATCATCCGCTGGAACATGGATAAGCTCTTCCGCAACGTGGAGATCGAGTCGGTGAACCTGTTCCGGATCACCCGTAACGGTGATTTCACGCTGGAGGAAAGCGATGACATGGACCAGGATTTTGTGCAGGAGGTAAAACAAAAGCTTAAGAACCGGAAGAAAGGCCGTGTGGTGCGCATGGAGGTAGAACGCACACCTTCTCCGTACGTGTTAAAAATGCTTAAAGAGCGCTGGTCTATTGACAACGGCAACATCTTTTCCATTGATCGGCTTATTGACCTTAAATCACTTTGGCAGATCATCCGGCACCCGCATTTCGCGAACAAGATTCAGCGCCCACCAGCGCCAATTCCGGCGCCCAGCTTGCCGCCCGGGGCCATGGACAATATCTTTGAATACCTCAAGCACCATGACGTGCTGTTGCACCACCCGTACAACAGCATTGAGCCCGTAGTAACCTTGCTGGAGAAAGCCGCCGAGGACCCGTACGTGCTGGGGATCAAGCAGACCATTTACCGCTTAGCGGATAATTCCCGCGTAACCGCAGCCTTGCTTAAAGCCGCTGAAAACGGGAAACACGTCTCGGCGCTGCTTGAGGTAAAGGCCCGTTTTGACGAGGAACGCAACCTGCGCGAAGGGGAGAAGCTAGAAAAGGCCGGCTGTTTCGTGATTTACGGTATCAGCAAGTACAAGACGCACACCAAAATGCTCATGATCATCCGGAAGGAAGGGGAGAAGGTGACGCGTTACGTACACATAGGCAGCGGAAACTACAATGAATCCACGAGTCGCACCTATACCGATATCAGCCTCCTGACCACCGATGACGTGTACGGCCATGACGTGTCTGAATTCTTCAACGTAATCACCGGGCACTCTTACCCCGAAAACTACGAGTACCTGATCACGGCGCCAAAGGATATGCGGCAGCAGCTGATTGACTTAATCCGGCAGGAGCGTCTCAATGCCGAACTTGGTTTACCCGCGGGCATCGTGATCAAGATCAACTCGCTGGAGGACAAAGAGGTGATTGACGAGTTCTACGCCGCTTCCCAGGCCGGGGTGCAGATCAGGCTCATCGTGCGCGGTATCTGCTGCCTGCGGCCCGGTCGCGAAGGCTTGAGCGAGAACATCCAGGTGAGCTCCATCGTGGGTGAATACTTGGAGCATGCACGCTTATTTTATTTCCACAACAACGGAAATCCGCAGGTGCTGGGCGGCAGCGCCGACATTATGGTGCGCAGTTTTGAGCGCCGCATTGAGGCCTTGTTCTACATTGTGCACGAAGACCTGAAACGCCAGGCCACCAACATCCTGCGCTACAACCTCATGGACAACCAGAACTCCTACATCATGCGCGAGGACGGCTCCTACATCAAACGCCAACCTGCCGATGGTGAGCCTATCTTCAACATGCACCGCGAGTTCTTCCATCTCTCCACCGATGTAGAAGTAGAAACCTGTTTGTTTTAAAATTCGGTTCTATAAAAAAGAGGAGGGGCTGTCATAATAACATGACAGCCCCTCCTCTTTTTAGTGGTATTATTGGGTTTTAATTTCTTTAACTCAGTTTGTCATAATCAATTAATTCTCAAGGATTTCCTTTCTGAATATTGAAATGCTTTCTTCCAACAACTCTAAAGATTTCTACCACAAGCTCATTTTTCCTGTAGATTTCAACACCAATTCCATCTCTCGGGTTGACATCGCTATTCTATCCTCAGGGAGCATTGTTTTACAATTTGCATAGGTACTTATATTGTTCTGGTTCAGTCTTGATTTCTAAAAATCGAGCTTGAAATGGTGCTGGGTGGCGCCTTGGTGGCGTTCGTACAGAGACTGCAGCATACCGTCTTTCAAGCCCACCTGCGGCACCAGCATATTTTCTAGGTTAGCCCAGTTCATGGCCGATAGGTAGATTTCGGCGGCCGGCACAATCACATCAGCGCGGTCAGCATTGAGGAGGAGCACCTTTACCCGCTCTTCCATAGAGTAGCTGGCAATCTCCTGCACAATGGCTTCAATCTGGTCCCGGAGAATGGGTTTACCCGCCAGCTTGGCCATGTCATAAATCTTGTTGATGTTACCCCCGGTGCCAATGGCGTGGTGCACATGGTGCATGCGCGCCTTCTCGGTCACCCAGGCCTGCATGGCTTGCCAGATCTCTAAGGAGTCCTCGCCTTGCATGTGACGTATGGATCCCTGCTCAAATGACTGCGAGGCCACCTTCATACGGTTCACATATATGTTGAACTCCGTGGAGCCGCCGCCCACGTCAATGTGCAGGTAGTTGCGGTCGTCCAGCTGCTGCCTGATCACCATGTTGATGAGATCGGCCTCGGTGGTACCGTCAATGACCTGGATGTGCAGGCCCAGTTTATCATGGATCTCATCAATGATTTCCTGGGCATTGGCGGCCGTACGCATGGCAGAGGTGGCGCAGATCATAAAATCCTGCACCTCATGCACCTGCATGATGAGGGAGAGGCCGTGCAGGAGCTTCATGAACTTCTCGGCCTTGGGCCGGGTGATGATGCCCTTGGCGAAAACATCCTCCCCAAGCCGCATGGGGTACCGGATGTACTCTACCCGCTTAAAGAGGGTGTGGTCTTCAAACCGGAAGACGTTGGATATCTGGCATCTGACCGCGTTAGACCCTATATCTATGGCGGCCAGTTTTAGAAATGGTTCTGTGGCTTCTGACATATGATTGTAAACATAGGCCCAAAAGTCAAATTTTGTTACAAACTAGGCAGGGTTTTTAGCAGATTTCTTTCAAAACAGGTAAAAATCGCCTTCAGAATTTAGGTGTGGGATTGCTTTAAAGGAGGGTTCTGGGAGATGTAGTTTGGGCGCAAAATTATGCTTGTGATGCATGTAGTTTGGAAAAAATGTGATACCTTAGCATAAGAACGGTCTCCAGACAGGAAGGCCGTTCTTCTTTTTTAACCATTGTACTAACCCATTAAAAATATGGCAACAGTATCTTACTACACCCCAGAAGGATTGCAGAAGCTCAAGGAAGAGTTACATGAACTGAAGACTAAAGGCCGGGCCGATGTGGCGCGCCAGTTGGCGGAAGCCCGTGACAAAGGGGACCTGAGTGAGAACGCTGAATATGACGCGGCCAAGGATGCGCAAGGGCACCTGGAACTGAAGATATCCAAACTGGAGGAAGTATTGGGCAACGCCCGTCTTATTGACGAGTCTAACCTTGACCTTTCCAAGGCACTGATCCTTTCCAAAGTGAAGCTCAAGAACCTGAACAACAACATGGAAATGCTTTACACCCTGGTAGCAGAAGAAGAGGCTAACCTGGCGGCGGGCAAGATCTCCGTGAAGTCACCCATCGGGAAAGGATTGCTGGGCAAATCGGTAGGGGAGATTGCTGAGATCACCGTTCCGGCCGGTAAACTGCGGTTCGAGATTCTGGAGATTTCGCGCTAATCAGAAGGGCTATGGAAACCATTTTCTCTAAGATCATCCGGGGCGAAATTCCCGCCTTTAAGGTTCTGGAAGACGATCGTTTTCTGGCGTTTTTGGACGTGTTTCCCCTGGTGAAAGGCCACACGCTGGTCATCCCTAAAGAACCCGTTGACTACATCTTTGACATGGACCCAGAGGCCCTGGCTGACCTGCACAAGTTTGCCCAGAAAGTAGCCATCGGTTTGAAGAAAGCCATTCCGTGCACCAAAATAGGCGTAACCGTGATTGGGTTGGAGGTTCCGCACGCCCACGTGCACCTGGTGCCCATCAACCAGATTTCAGACATGAACTTCAGCCACCCCAAACTCAAACTTGAGGCCACAGAGATGGAGGAGATTGCCGGTAAAATCAGGCAGGCACTTAAAACTGAGGCAGGAAGCTAATTGTAGCTCCTTAAAATAATCAGCCGTTTAGAGGCTCTTTTAGGAAAAGGGGCTCTAAACGGCTGATGTGTTTTTAGGGGATAAATGAACCAGCGGCTACTTGGCCATCCGGTCGGGGTTCTCGGTGAGGAAGGCTTTCCAGGATTTGCCACCAGCTTTCTGGTTGGCGCCTTGGGAGTAATGGTGACAGAGGGCCACGGCCAGGGCATCGGTAGCATCCAGGAATTTGGGGGCCTCTTTTATCTTGAGGATCTGCAGCAGCATGGCGGCCACCTGTTCTTTGGAGGCGTTACCATTGCCGGTCACAGATTGTTTTATTTTCTTTGGGGCGTATTCCACATAAGGGATGTCGCGGGAGAGGGCGGCGGCAATGGCCACTCCTTGGGCGCGGCCCAACTTTAGCATGGACTGCACGTTAGTCCCGAAGAACGGCGCCTCAATGGCCATTTCATCAGGGAGGTATTCAGTGATCAGGCGCAGGGTGCTGTCGTAGATTTTCTTCAGCTTTACGGCATGGTTGGCGTAACTTTTAAGCTGAAGCACGCCGTACTGAAGCACCGTCACTTTGGAGCCGTTCACTTCAATGAGGCCATAGCCCATCACGTTGGTGCCCGGGTCTACGCCTAAGATTAACTTATTATTGGGAAGTACTGCGGTAGAATGAATCATGAAGTGCAAAATTACAAACAATCCGGCAAAGTGCTGGTATCACGGCGTCTTTTGGTGGGGCTGGGCAAGCTGGTTGTTTTTGGATTAACGCTTTACTACTTACGACAAGCCATTCTGGAAGCCAGTTCCCACAGTGTCTTCTCTTTCCAAACTCTCAGGCAAATCTGGGATACCAAAAGCACGGCCTTATTCCTTGCTGCCGTGCTGCTGCCAGTGAACTGGGGTGTGGAAGCCTCTAAATGGCAGTTTCTTTCCCAGAAATTCGAAAAAATCTCTTTCCTTAAAGCGTATCGGGCCGTTCTGGTGGGACTTACCTTAGGGTTTGTGACGCCCAACCGTATGGGAGACTACGCCGGTCGTATTCTTACCATGCACCGGAAAGACCGGGCCGATGCCATCGGGGCCATTCTGTTGGGGCGCTTGTGCCAGCTGTTCGCCACGGTTCTCATGGGTTCCGGGGCTATCGCTTATTTCGTGTTCAAGTACTATGTGCCGCTGGCCTCGCCGGTAGGCTTTTCTGTGTTGCTGGCGCTTTTGCTGGTGAACGGCTGGGCGCTGGCCTTGCTGTTCAGTTTCCAGTGGGCCATTGGGTTGCTGGAGCGGGGAGGTTTTCTGCGGCGCTGGGTACATTATTTCTCCGTCATCGGCACATATTCCTCCGCTGAGCTGACCAAAACCTTGCTTATTTCTGGAGCCCGATACCTGGTGTTCATGGTGCAGTTCATTTCTCTGCTATGGGCCTTTGGGGTGCATCTTTCGGTAGAGGAATACGTGTGGGGTGTTTCGGGCACGTTTCTAATGAAATCAGTGGTGCCGTCTATCAACGCCCTAGCGGATATTGGCATGCGCGAACTCTCGGCCATGCACTTTTTCGGGCTCATGGGGCAGGATCAACTCTTGGTGCTGGGTGCCAGCCTTTCTTTGTGGACCATGAACATCGCCATCCCCAGCGCGGTGGGGCTCATCTTTGTGCTGCCGCTTAAACTCTCCAATTCCCGTTGATACTGCTGGCCCTCTTCTTGGTAAGCGTGTACGCCTCGGCAATCTTGCGTGGTTGGTACGCCTGGAAGAAAATTCCGATTCCTAAGCTTTCTCCAGACACGCCTCCGGCTTTTTTCTCCGTGATCATCCCCGTCCGGAACGAGGGCCAGAACATCATCTCCCTACTGCAGGATCTGGAGCGGCAGCAATACCCCGCTTCCCATTATGAAGTCATTGTGGTGGATGATCACTCAGAAGACGCCACCCCGGAGTTGGTAAGGCAATTCCAGGGCCAGACCAGTATGTCTCTTACATTATTGTTTTTAGCCAATTTTCCGGGAAAGAGGCAGAAAAAGGCCGCCGTGGAAATAGGCATCCGGCACGCCCAAGGCGATTGGATTGCCTGCACGGATGGTGATTGCCGGCTCTCGCCGCAGTGGCTGCAGACGTTCAACCAGATCAGGCAGTCTGAAAACCCTAAGATGATCAGCGGACCGGTAATGTATGCGCCTACCCAAACCTTATGGCAACAACTGCAGGCTTTGGAGTTCTCGGCGCTGATAGGGGTAGGAGCAGCGTCTATTGCGGTGCAGAAACCCACCATGTGCAACGGCGCCAACCTGGCCTACGAGAAAGCCGCTTTTTTTGCGGTGAATGGCTTCCAGGGAAATGAACAGGTACCCTCCGGTGATGATGAGTTCCTGCTGCACAAGATCCATCAAAAGTACCCGGGACAGATTACCTTCGCGAAGGCCGGTGAAGCAGTAGTGCAGACGCCGCCGGCCGCTACGGTCAGCCAGTTTCTGCACCAGCGGGTGAGGTGGGCCAGTAAATGGAAATATTACCAATCCTGGTCTTCGCAGGTGCTGGCGGTAGTGGTGCTGGGGGCAAATATATCGGTGCTGGTGGTTTTACTCGGGGCGGTGTTTAATTACTGGCCGTGGTGGCTGGGAGGCATCGTACTTACCACAAAAATAGTCCCAGATGCCTTACTTTTGCAGCAGGTGCTAGGCTTATTTGGTAAAAAGCGGTTACTTTCGTTGCTGTGGCTGCTACAACTGGTGTACGTTCCTTACATCGTTTTAACGGCTGTTTTGGGCCTCCGGGGAAAGTACCATTGGAAAGGCCGCCAACTGAGAACCGCATGACAGACCAGGAATTCAATATCATAGATGAACTTTATTTTGTGACCTCTTTTGAGGCCTTGCAGCAGGAACTGGGGTTGCCCGAGCCTGAACTGCGCGAGGCGCTGCGGGGGCTGATCAGTATGAACTACATCAAGTGCCTTTTCCCAGATCAGGATACGGAGGTTCCCTTTGACCCAGACCATTTTGCACGGGAAGGGCACCGTTACTTTTTCCTGGCTACCAAAGAAGGTTTGCTTACCCATAATTCAAGGTAGAAAACAAATCCGGTTTTGGCCTGTTTCATTTAAACTGTACCCAAAACGAAAACAGCGCTTGCCAAATGAGCCGCCGGCAAGTGAAAACCTAAGGGGCTAAAAATGAATCTACAGTCTCTGCGTTAAGTATCTGAAGCGGGTGTTGTAACTTGCATAGGTTTTGCAAAGCAGAGAGACCGATAATGTCTAGAACAGATGTCTGAATTAAATTTTCCTACAGTTGAGCAGGAATTGAACCTGAAGAAGTTGGAACTGGCTGCCCTGTTGGAAATCACCAAGGCCATTAACAACAACCTACCCGAGGAGGCGCTGTACAAAATCTACCATTTCACTTTGCTCGCGCAGCTGAATATCCGGCGCCTTTCTCTTTTCCTGCTGGACGAGGAGTGGGAGTGTAAAGTTAGTTTCGGGACGCAGCATAATTTCAGGGAGATGGCCTTGCCCGAGGAGATCACCGACCTGCGGGAAATCACCTCTTTGGCCAAACTGGACATTGACCGCCGCTGGCACGACTTTGAGACCGTTATTCCCATCATGCACAACAACCGTATTCTGGCGTTTGTGATGATCGGGAACGTGAATGCCTACTATACCACTTTGGGCGCCTTGAGTTTTGTGCAGACGCTCAGCAACATCATTCTGGTGGCCATGGAAAACCGGCGCCTGGAGCGGCACCGCCTTACCCAGGAAGCTATGCGCAAGGAGATAGAGATTGCCCGCGAGGTGCAGAACATGCTCTTCCCTAAATCGCTGCCCAACAACCAGGATGTGGCCATCCACGCCACCTACATCCCGCATTCTTCCATCGGGGGCGACTACTATGACTTCGTGCCTATTGATAAAGACCAGTTCCTATTCTGCGTGGCCGACGTATCGGGGAAAGGGGTGCCAGCCTCGCTGCTGATGTCCAATTTCCAGGCTGGTCTGCGTACCATTCTGCGGCAAACCACCAACCTCAGTACCATCGTAAGCGAGCTGAATGACCTTATCTACCGCAATGCCATCGCCGAGAAGTTCATCACCTGCTTTCTGGCCATCTATAACCGCACCACCCGCGAGCTCAGCTACGTGAATGCCGGCCACAATGCGTCTATCCTGCTTTACGAGGACAACACCTACCGTTTGCTGGAGGAAGGCTGTACCATGCTGGGGATTTTTGACGAGCTGCCTTTTCTGCCGGTGACTACCGTGCACGTGCCACACAACTCCTTGGTGCTCTGCTACACAGATGGCCTCACCGAGGTGTTCAACCAGGAGGAAGACGAATTCGGGATTGAGAACACCATCAAAGTGCTGCAGAACTGCCGTTACGTGAGCTCCAAAAACATTCATCGGCAGCTGCTGCAGGAAGTGAACACTTACAACAGCGGTACCTCCTTTAATGATGATATCACGTTGCTTTCCTGTCGATTTAAATAACAGAAAGTGATTGGTTTAGGTGTTTGCTTGTAAGTAAAAGTTTAAACCGGGTAAGTGCAAACGCGTTGGTGTTTTAGGGTCGTTTTTTGAAAATCGGCCTGAAAACAAAAACTTACCATAAGTCTGAAAAGCAGGGGTAATTTAGCTTTTAACAACTGAAATATTCACCGGATTCCCCGGCATTCGTTTACAGTTCACCTTTCCGGAGTATAACAGAAAACTAACGCTACCACGTGCTGCGCTTCTACAGAACTCCACCCGTTTTGCCCTGGCTGTTCCCGAAAGTTTGGTGGAGGCGCCCCGTTTCTGATAAAACCATTTTCCTCACTTTTGATGACGGGCCGATTCCAGAGGTGACACCTTATGTGCTGGAGCAGCTGGCCGCTTTCAATGCCAAGGCTACTTTCTTCTGTGTAGGTGAAAACCTGGAGCGCCACCCAGAAATCGCGCAGCAAGTGATAGCGCAAGGGCACGTGCTGGCCAACCACACCCAGCAGCACGTCAAAGCCTGGAATTACACGCCGGCCGCGTATCTGGACCAAGTATTGCAGTGTCAGGCTGTTTTGGAGAAAATAGGCCCTAAACCTATCGGTAAAAAGCTGTTTCGGCCGCCGCACGGCCAACTGACCTGGCGGCATCTGCGTATGCTTGCACCAGAGTACCAGGTAGTCATGTGGAGCACGCTCACCTATGATTTTGATGCTTTGCTGGCGCCGGAGAAATGCCTGGACAAAGCCATTTCCGTCACCGGTCCGGGATCTGTGGTGGTGATGCACGACAGCCTCAAAGCCGAGCGGAATCTGCGGTTTGTTTTGCCCCGGTTGCTGCGCCACTTCTCTGGGCTGGGCTATTCTTTCAAAACATTGTAACCGATGGTTTTTCCCTTTGGGTTTTTAACCTTCTATTTCCTCCTTTTCCTGGGGCTGCTCTGGCTTTGGTGGCGTAGAAAACCCAAAGCGGTGCCTCCTTTGGGCAGTTATCCTAAGGTAAGCATCCTCATCGCGGCGCGTAACGAGGAAGAACACATTATTGCTTGCCTGGAGGCTATTGACCGGCTCCGGTACCCCAAAGACAAACTGGAGGTGCTGGTGGGTGATGACCGCTCCACTGATAGAACCCGGCAACTGGTGCTGGCTTATCAGCAGAACCATCCGTACGTTTCCTGCCACGGCATCATCCATGACATCCAGGGCACCAAAGGCAAAGCCAACGTGCTGGCGCAACTGGCCCAACTGGCCACCTCAGACATCTTCTTCATCACCGATGCCGACATTGAGGTGCCCCCGCGCTGGTTAGAGACTATGTTGCGGCATCTTACACCCAAAACGGGCATTGTCACCGGCATTACCACCACCAAAAGCAAAGGACTGTTCAATCGGTTACAAGCTCTAGACTGGCTCTACAACCTGGGCCTTATGCAGGTGGTCGCTGATAGAAATTTGCCGGTTTCCACCATGGGCAACAACATGCTGGTGACCCGCGAGGCCTATGAGGCGGTAGGAGGGTTTGAATCCATTCCCTTTTCCATCACCGAGGATGTGCAGCTCTTTAAGCAGGTGCTGGCCAAAGGCTACAAATCTGCCAACGTCTATGACCCCGAGGTGCTGGCCATTTCCCAGCCTGCCCCCAATGTCCTTTCTCTGCTGCAGCAGCGCCGCCGCTGGATGCGCGGATCAGTGCACCTGCCCTGGTACATGCTGCTGTTGTTCGTGATCCACTCTTCTTTTTACCCCGTGTGGCTGCCCTTGTTCACCCATACTTCCATAGGTGTTTGGGTCCTGGTTTTTTTAACGAAAGTGCTGCTGCAAAGTCTGTTCGTAGATAGGTGCGTGACCTATATCGGCCGGAACATTAAATGGACGTATCTGCTCCTCCTGGAGATTTACCTGCTCCTGACCACCGTGGTGCTGTTGGTTCTCTTCTTTTTGCCATTCAAAATCAGGTGGAAGGGCAGGTTATATTAAGCAATACGGCGCTTAGAATTGTTTAACTTTGGCGTTTTAGCCCTAGTTTCCTGAAAACAGGACTAAATTAGTTGAAGAAGATTATTTTCCATGACGTATATAGATTCCCATGCGCATGTATTCTCCCCTGAGTTCGCCCAGGACCGGGAAGAGATGCTACAGCGCGCCCAGGAGGCCCATGTGTCCGAGGTGTACATGCCCAACATAGACCTGGCCTCCATTGAGACCATGCTCCAGATAGAGGAGCGACACCCCTGGTGCCATTCTTTGATGGGCCTGCACCCTTGCCACGTATTCCAGGATTTCCGTGAGGTGCTGACTCAGATGGAAACCTGGTTTGAGAAACGTTCTTTCAAGGGAATAGGGGAGGCCGGCCTTGATTATTATTGGGACAAAACCTTTGTGCCGGAGCAGAAAGAAGCCTTACGCATTCAGTGCGGATGGGCCAAAAAGTACCAGATTCCCATTATTCTGCACACCCGCGATGCTTTCCAGGATACGCTTGAGATCATAAGGGAACAACAGGATGGTACCCTGAAAGGAATTTTTCATTGTTTCTCCGGTACGGTGGAAGAGGCGGAAGCTGCAGTTGACCAGAATTTTATGTTGGGCATTGGCGGCGTAAGTACTTTTAAGAACGGCGGACTTGAACCGGTTTTAAGGGCAATTGATCTAAAACACTTAGTATTGGAAACAGACAGTCCGTATCTTGCACCCGTACCCAAACGTGGCAAAAGAAACGAGCCCTCTTACCTTCCTTTTGTGGCGCACCGGGTTTCAGAAATCAAGTCCATGACCCTAGACGAGGTAGCGGCGGGCACTACGGCCAACGCGCAACGCCTCTTTGCCAGATAGTATGAAGTTTTTAAAGGTAAATATCAATACGGCGGCTCCTCGTGATCCAGAGGCTTCCATTTTGCTTATTTACACCGGTGGTACCATAGGTATGGTCTCTGACAAAGATGACCAGCATTTAGTCCCTTTTGATTTCAGCGAAGTGATTCACCGGGTGCCCGAGATGCGTCAGTTCAAGGTGATGCTCACGGTCCTCAGCCTGGATCCACCCATTGATTCCTCCAATATTGAGGTGGAGCACTGGATCAAGTTGGCGCAGAT
Source organism: Rufibacter roseolus (assembly GCF_017916365.1). GTDB lineage: Bacteria > Bacteroidota > Bacteroidia > Cytophagales > Hymenobacteraceae > Nibribacter > Nibribacter roseolus. Next base: position 1,121,439 of record NZ_JAFMSU010000002.1, on the reverse strand, counting down.
CATCCAGGTGAATTACCAGGACTATGACGGCTTCGTGATCCTGCACGGCACAGATACCATGGCTTACAGCGCCTCTGCAATGAGTTTTCTGCTGGAAAACCTAAGCAAACCGGTCATCTTCACGGGTGCCCAGGTTCCCATTGGGCGGATGCGTACCGATGCCCGCCGTAACTTGATCACTGCCCTGGAAATCGCATCGGCTCAGCGTTCCGGTAAACCGGTGGTGCCGGAAGTATCCATCTTTTTCAATACCCTTTTGCTGCGTGGCAACCGGTCTACTAAAGTAGAAAGCCGGCACTTCAACGCCTTCCATTCTGGTAAATACCCGCAATTGGCCAAGGCTGGCATTGACATTGAATTTAACAGATCAGTGATTCTGCCGCCCCCGGCAGAACCGCTCAAGGTTTACCAGGAGCTGGAAAGCCGAGTGGCGGTCTTAAAGTTATTTCCTGGTCTCAATAAAGCGCTGGTAGAGGCAATCCTGAAATCAGAGGGGTTGCAAGGGTTGGTGTTGGAGACTTTCGGGGCCGGCAATGCGCCTACGTATCCCTGGTTCCTCAAACTTTTGCGCGAGGCCGTAGACCGCGGAATCACCATTCTGAATGTGTCGCAGTGCGAGGAAGGGGAGGTGCACCAGGGGCAATACGAGACAAGCTTCTACCTGAAAGAAATGGGGGTAATTAGTGGCTCAGATATGAGTACCGAAGCTGCCGTTACAAAACTCATGTTCGTGTTGGCCCAGGATATTTCCCAGCAGGAGAAAGCCTGCATGCTTGCCCAAAACCTGCGTGGCGAAATGACCTGCCGCATATAATGTAAAAATTGAATGCTTAAGGTTTGCAATTACCGTTGCTTCTGCCTTTCTTTGCATTCCGAAATTTGAAGATCACGGAGAGGTGTCAGAGTGGTCGAACGAGCACGCCTGGAAAGTGTGTATACTGGTAACGGTATCGAGGGTTCGAATCCCTCCCTCTCCGCTGAAAAATTGCAAAAGCCCTGTAAGTAATAACTTACAGGGCTTTTAGTTTTAGTTCAGACATATATCTGGCACTTCTGGACCCAGTCAGGTGCTTGTATCTCTTTATTAGAACATAACAACCTCACGGCTGGCTAGTCTTAGCTCTTCAAAGAAAGTAGTACCTCTTGGAGGACGACATTGGTGTTCAGCTTCTTTTTACCACAGTTATAATTAAAAACGCCTGCCAGACATTCTCTTCCAGGCGTTTTCTTTTTACTGCGTACGCATACACGTACAACCTTTGCTTCCCTGCTTCATTTCTTCCATTATAAAGCCATGTCATAGGGTGCGCAATTTTCTACGCATCTTCCATTTTGACGCAACATAGGGCTATGCCCCGGTAGCTTTTTTCTGGTCGGCAGGAGTGTGTTCCCCAATAAAACGCGACTTAGGACTTTCACCAAGTACCAATTGGAGTTAACCCCTGCCTTTGCAGTGCCAATAGAAAGATCCCTAAAAATGAGTCTGATCCAACAGATACACCTCGGAGATGGTTGCTACCCTGTCGCTAGGCTTACCGTTGGCCCGAGACGATCCGCTCCGCCGTTGTCTCCCGCTCCATTTCGGCCAGGTCAGTCAGGATGCCTAGCACCATCATAGTGACGTGGTCCTTCCTCCTGCGTTTGTCCAGCGAGCGCAGGTTTCGGTTTACCACGTGGGTGCAGACCCCGTGCTCCGCCAGTTCCAGGATGAGGCTCCGCACATCCATGGCGTCCCTGCCCAAACGGAACAGTACCTACGTGACCACAGTTTGATCTAGAAATGCCTGTAAGGTAACAGCTTACAGGCATTTCTTATTACGTACATATATACGTACACTATTTGATTTCTGACAATCTTTCCCTCTGCAGTAATTAGTTGCTCTACCCCAATAAAAAGAAAACTCTATAATCGGCTCTAAGCGATACAGCGGGAGAAAGCTGCTAGGTTCTTGCCACCATAACTTTTCATTATAGTATAAATATGTTTCACACTATATTGTCATAATATGATCAAAAACCATATCTTTCAATCTGATTCGACCTACCACCTTAATACAAGGTTATTATCCTGACTTACAAACTGTTGATCTGTAAATTCAACGCTCTCCTATGAAGAAAATTTTACTTTCAGCCGCCGTTTGTTTAGCCTTTTATAGCCAGTCTAACGCACAGGGCTGTGTGGCCATCAGGAGTAACGGAATGATGTCTTGCACTATGGAACATCCCAGAAAAGAAGCAGAGTCCAAGTGGCAGCTAAACGTTGCTCACCGTTACTTCAAGTCGTTCCGGCACTTCAAAGGTGATGAGGAACAGAAGGAGCGCCTAGAGCAGAACACTGAAGTCATCAACTGGCAGCACAGTTTAGACGTTTCCTTGATTCGTCACTTTAACACCAGGTGGTCCATGAGCGTTGGCCTCCCGTTATTGGCCAACGAGCGGTCATCGCTTTATGAGCATGGAAGAACTGAAAGGCACAACACCAACTCGGCAGGCATTGGCGACGCGAGAGTTACAGCTTACAGATGGATGCTTGACCCTCAGAAAGCTTCAAAAGGCAACCTGCAACTAGGCCTGGGTGTGAAGCTACCAACAGGCAACTACAACTATAAAGACACTTTTTACAACGTAGGTCGGGACGGAGGTGAAGAAGTACGGCCTGTTGACCAGTCGATACAACTAGGGGATGGCGGTGTAGGCGCTATCACGGAGGTAAACGGATACTACTTGCTGGGCAGTAACTTCAGCGCCTATGGCAATGTGTATTACCTCTTCAACCCGAGAGGCGAGAACGGAACGCGCACCTTCCGCGAAACACTTTCTCCTTTGCGTGCTAACGAGGCCATTACTAGTGTACCTGATCAATATATGGTAAGGTTAGGGGTGAGCCACAGTTTCACAGGAAAGCTTCATGGAGTGGTCGCCTCTGTCGGCGCCAGAATGGAAGGCGTCCCAGTGGAAGATGTCTTCGGCAGCAGCAAAGGTTTCCGCCGTCCAGGCTACGTGCAGTCCGTTGAGCCGGGCGTAAGCTACCAAATCAACAAACTCAATTTCTTTGCAACCGTACCTGTTGCCTTTAAGCGGGACCGTCTGCAAAGCGTGACGGACAAGGAAGTTACTACCCAAACTGGCAACTACACGCATGGCGACGCAGCTTTCTCTGATTATGCCGTCAATGTCGGCTTCTCCCTTAAATTATAAGTTATTAGCCAACAGTTGCAGTTCATCTGCACCAGGCAAAAAGGCTCCCCAAGATGGGGTACCTTCCTTGTTCTGGTAGGGATATCAAAGCCAATAGAGGTTCCCACCCGGCCTATAAATGGTTCTAATGTTAAGAGAAAGAGCAAGTAACCTGGAAAAAAATCGGGAAGAGGGGTATACGTACTGGGGCTTGTATTCAAAGGGTTAGGGTATGTTAGCCTGATGGAAACCTTCTGGGTCTGACAGTGCGGGTTTGTTTTCGTCAGGTATGGTTTTTTTTCCTATCCGCAGACAAGTCGAAGATAAAGGCATTGGCTATGAGAGCATGAAACTTAGTATATCTCTCAAGCAAAAGCCGTAATGTTAAATCAGGTCCCCTCGTGATTCTAGTTAACAGAAGTGCAGATAAGGGTGACATGGATTTAATGGTTTGAATCCAACTGTTTTGTGGCTAAATTAGCTAAAGATCTGCTGCGGAATCATGCACAGCCCAGATCCGAGGCGGAGGGATTCTCCGGCGGGACTTACCCTTGGGCGATTGGCCAAACTCCTCCTTTTGCCTGATAATTGGCTTAACCTGCCACTCTCACCTTCAGATCAGCCTAATTAGAAATGGGACCAATCTTACCCGGCGCAGATGTGGCATGTCTGAAGCGGCGTCTGTAGTTTCCAGGGAATAAGGCCGCTACCTGTGCCTTTTGTTTAACTGACGTAGTTTAAACCCTCCATGAAACCTTAAAGCAAACCTAATGGGAATCACACTAGAACAAGCAGAAAGGGTCGTCCAAGCAGCCTTGGAGAAGTCCAGGGAACTGAACCTGAAAATGAACGTCGCGGTGGTAGACGCAGGGGCCAACCTGACAGCATTCGCCCGCATGGATGGGGCCTGGCTGGGTTCCATAGACATCGCCATCCGCAAGGCCAGGACGGCCCGCCTCTTTGACATGCCCACCGGTAACCTGGGCCAGGCCTCGCAGCCCAACGGCCCCCTCTACAACATAGAGCACTCTAATGGCGGGCTCATTACCTTCCCGGGCGGACTCCCGATCCTGGGTAGCAACGGTGAGGTCATCGGCGCCATCGGGGTGTCCGGCAGCACGGTGGAGAACGACCATACGGTGGCCCAGGCGGGGATAAATGCCATGGCCTAGCTACCGGTAAGGGTCAGTACCGGGTAGCTAGGCACCAAGGTGTGTTACTTCGTTGTTGGGCTGTTGAGCTGCTCTCCCAGCTTCTCATACTCCTCGTCATTTGGCTCCCATAGCTCCACCTTGTTCCCCTCCGCATCGAGAATATGCACGAACTTGCCGTAATCGTAGGTCTCAATCTGGTCCACTATCATGACGCCGGCTTTCTTCAGTTCCTCCAATAAGGCCTCCAAATCAGCCACTCGGTAGTTTACCATGAAATCGTTGGCGGAAGGCTCAAAGTACTTCGTCGTCTCCTTGAAGGGGCTCCAGGTCGTGAACCCCTTCTTGGTACTGTCCGCGCCCTGGCGCCACTCAAAGACCGCCCCGTATTGGCTGGTGTTCAGGCCAAGATGCTCCTGGTACCACTCCCTCATTTTTTCGGGGTCTTTGCATTTAAAGAAGATACCGCCGATACCTGTTACTTTTTTCATTGTTTCCTGCTGGTTAGGTTGGTTTTAGATCAATGCCATGCATGCGTAGCCCGAACAGAAGGAGGACGCAAGGGCTGAAGTTAACAAGATTGCCCTTTTCATCTACCTGGGGATAAAGAATCATCTTAGATAGTCTCATTCCGGTTCTAAGCGGCTAACTGAAAAGGAGATATTGGTTTAATTTCGCTCAAATCACCCGCTTCAACTCTATCTCTTTCACAGGGTTGATAATGAGCGGCACCTTCTCCACCTTCACGGAGCTGGTGTCCAGCCCGAACCACTTGTCCTCAGAGGCAGTCAGATCCTTGATGTTGTAGTGTGCCCGCATGACCAGGTTCTCCTGCCAAGGCAGATCATTTTCCGGAGACAGGTATTTCTCCAGCACCACGAACCGGAAGTCGCCCACCGCTTTCTGCTTGCTCAGCGACTCGTAGCGGCTCGTGATGTCCACCTCTTTGTTCTCCACCAGGTTCTCCACCACCTTCCGGAAATAGAGGTTGATACGCTGCTCCACCCTGAAGCCGAGCCGGAAGTCTACCTTAATCACGTCATTGGGGACGATGTGGTGGACCTTGTACTCCATGGTGTAGGGCTCATCGGTGGTGTAGACGTGCAGAAACCAGTAGATGTCTGCCCGCTTGGGCCGCTTCTGGAAGATGGAGTAGATGACCTTGGACTCGATGTAGTTCCTCCGCTCGGCCCCGGTCATGTAGATCAGGTGCGTGGCGTACTTGGGGATGGATTGGTCCTCGCTCAGTTCTTTGAGGGCGTCCACGTACCGGTCAAGGGGCACCTCGTCGGTGAGCCGCCGTTTGATGAAGAAGGCCCGCAACCAAATATACATCACCGTCACCAGGGCCATGCAGATGGCCACCGACACCCAGCCGCCGTGTGGGAACTTGATGAGATTGGCCACCAGGAAAGAGCCCTCGATGGTCAGGTAGACTGCCAGGAAAAGCCCGATGAGGACCTTGGATACCTTTCTGAGCTTCAGGTAATAGACCATGAGGACGGTGGTGGCCAGCATGGTCACCGTGATGGCCAGCCCGTAGGCGGCCTCCATGTTCTCAGACTCCCGGAAGTAGAGCACCACGGCCACGCAGCCTGCCCAGAGCAGCAGGTTGACGCTGGGCACATAGAGCTGCCCTTTCACCACGGTGGGGTAGCGAAGGCGTACCCGGGGCCAGAGGTTGAGGCGGATCGCCTCCCCGATAAGGGTGAAGGAACCCGTGATCAGGGCCTGACTGGCGATGATGGCGGCCAGGGTGGCAATCCCGATCCCGGTGAGCAAAAACCAATCGGGCATTAGTCCATAGAAAGGATTGACCTTGTCTGAGACGGATTCCCCTGCGTGCTGCATAAGCCAGGCCGCCTGGCCGAAGTAGTTGAGCAGCAGGCATAGCTTGACAAAGAGCCAGCTGACGCGGATGTTGTCCCGGCCGCAGTGGCCCAGGTCTGAGTATAGGGCCTCGGCCCCGGTGGTGCAGAGGAACACACCGCCTAGCAGCCAGAAACCGCCTGGGTACTCCGCCAGAAGCCGGTAAGCGTAAAGGGGGTTGGCGGCCTGCAGCACCTCCGGGTGAGAGAAGATGCTGTGCATTCCCAGCACAGCCAGCATGGCGAACCAGATGAACATGACCGGGCCAAAGGCTTTGCCCACGATCTGGGTGCCAAAACTCTGAGCGACGAAAAGGAGCGTGATGATGGTGATCACGATAGGCACCGTAGGGATGTCGGGGTTGATGATCCGGAGCCCCTCAATGGCGGAGGAAACCGAGATGGGCGGGGTGATCACGCCGTCCGCCAGCAGGGCGCTGCCCCCGATGATGGCCGGGATAATAAGCCATTTGGCCCGGCGACGTACCAAAGTGTACAAAGAGAAGATGCCTCCCTCCCCATTGTTATCGGCCTGTAGGGTCAGGAGTACATACTTGACCGAGGTTTGCAGGGTAATCGTCCAAAAGACGCAGGAAACGCCCCCGTAGACCAGGTCCTGGTTAATGATGTTGCCTCCGCTCAGGATGATGGCTTTCATTACGTAAAGGGGAGAGGTGCCGATATCGCCGTAGATGATACCGAGGGCGATGAGCAGCCCCCCAACTGAAAGCCGATTGTGTGCATATGAATGGGTCGAATTGATCTCCATTTGTTTCTAAATAGGTGAACCTTGAATCCTGCGCAATGTAACTGAAAATCCTGTAATTGGTATCGTGTGACAGGCTCGAAGGCATTACACAGCAGATTCAGAAAGACAGCCAGGGAGGAACTGACAAAGGCGAACAAGTTCACCGGCAGGTCTTCTGCGGGAAAATTGGGTCTCTACCATTTGCCAGAAATCATCCCACATTAACCTGAGCAGCGCGTTGCCCCAGACATAAAAGCCTAGGAGATAAGTAGTGGGTCCTGAAGCCGTGGATAATGCGCGCGGAGACAATTATCTTTTCCTAGGGGAAATCTGTGCTTAGGTGGGAAGGATTACTATGACAAGGATAAATCAGACAGGGGAGAGACTAACAATAAAAACGCTCTGGGTCTGACCGGGTAGGTATGTTATCGTTTAGTCAGCTTCTTCGGGTGAGTTCAAAAGTGCAGAAAGTGCAAGAAGTGCAACTCCTCTTAAGTGTTGTTTAAAGGTGCATTCCCAGGAAATTGTTAGCCATACACTTTATAATTTGGTACATGTCAACCAACTTTTACAATGAAATTGGAGGCACTTCTGTGGTGTGCTTCAATTCTGACCTTTTCCAGACTTGAAGCGAAAGTAACGGCAGAACCTGATCAACCATGCAGTAAACGCGATATCTGAAGCAAGTTTTTTAGTAAAAATGATCCCTATAAGTCTATCAGAGCCCTTATTCTGATCTCAGGAGCTTCCTACCTTATGGCAACCTCCATTTTGATGAGATATTTATTTAAGCATCCACCAATCTGTTGTCTTGGTTTCTCCCGGAATCACTTTCTGCCCCATCACTGGTGTTAATAATTCTATGTTGTTCTGCGCGGCCTTATCAGCCACCATTTTGATAGATTCATCCCAAGGATGTAGTGCCAGATCAAAGGTGGAGAAATGGATGGGGAACAAGATTTTGGCATTTACATCCTGGCATGCTTTTATGACCTGCTCCGGGAAAAGGTGGGTGTTTGGCCATCCATTGTTCCACGCATCTATCTCCATAAAAGCCAGGTCAAAAGGGCCGTATTTCCTGCCTATTTCTTTGAAATGCTCTCCATAACCGGTATCGCCGCTCCAGTACACGTTCTTCTCTTTCCCCTTGATCACATAGGAAGCCCAAAGAGTCTTGTTTCTGTCATTGTAACTTCTCCCTGAGTAATGCACCGTAGGGCAGGCTGTTATACTCAGAGATCCATGGGTCACAGACTGGTACCAACCCAATTCGGTGATTTTGTTTTTCGGTACTCCCCAGCCCTGTAACCTGACTCCCACGGCTAACGGTGCGATAAACTGTATGTCTTTATCGGCCAAAAACTTAATGGTTTCTGCTTCAAGGTGGTCATAGTGGTCATGGGTAATAATGACAACATCAATGTCCGGGAGTTCCTCCCTAAGCAAGGGAGACACACTCATCCTTTTGGCAATCATGGGTAAGGGGCCCGCGTTCCCAAATACCGGATCAATCAATACACGGTGTCCGTCAAGCTCAATGATGGCTGTGGAATGCCCTAACCAATAGGCAGCAAAAGTAGAAGGCACTTCCGGGAAATCATTTTTCGTAAGCATGCGTCTGGGCAACTCAGACTTCGGGGCATTAGGAGAAGTTTTGAAAAATCTCGCAAAACCAGAGTTTCCCCCGGTCACCTTTTCAGCGTAATAGACTATCTCTTTAGGGCTGACGAATTCATCTTTCTCAGGTGAAAAATAAGAGATTTTGGAATATTTACCTTTGCGTTCATCTTGGGGTTCTACTTTGCCAAGTTGGTTCTTTACATAGCATCCGGTTACGCCTAAAGCAAGGAGCAGTGCTATGGCTAAAAAACTTAAAATGTATTTTCTTTTCATTAGGAGGTTGTTATGCTGTCTGTGCTATTGGGAAGAAGAGTTCTCCCAATAGGTATGAACGGCTTTCTGGATGGTAGCATTGCAATGAGGTTGTAAACTTAAAGATTCATATGGTATTTCAGCCATACCACATCATCTTCCTACAGCTTAACATCAGTTAACTGCAGACTTATGGAGGGTCTTCTTTGCAGCTACTCGCTTACCTCTAAAGTAGCAGGCGTTGCACGGGGGGAACAGCAAAGTATTATCCAAGATTCTATTGCTCCTCCTCAAAACATAAGAGGCAGGTTTATTGTAAAACAGCTCATTTTTTTTTCACTCTTGGACATATCAATGATGAGCAATTTAGAAACATCGTAAGACTATTGATGCCCAACAGACACTACTGATCCAGCCATCTTTTGAAATTATTGGGTTTGCTATTGCACATGATGATATCTCTTTCTGGAGTAGGTTGAAGTATCAGGTGCAAACCACCCTTAAAACAAAGCCTTATTTCTGGACCGCATGTATATGAACAATGAGTTTCCATCGTAAAGGGGAAAAAGCTGTTTTACCCACTTACTCTTCCAGCTGGTCAAGGGAGTAGTTGAGGATGTACAGTTTACCTTGTTTCGTTACCGGAAATACCACGCATTCTTCAGCCCAGAAATAAGATACCTTCTCAACAGGTATAGCTTTGATAAATTACCTGCTTTTTACAAGAAAACGTGAACAGGCGGCCTATGGCTGTGACGACTGTACCAATTGGCAAAGGTTGCTTAGTTCCTGTGAGACATGGTGCCGTTATAAATCTTCGTGTTTCTTTATAGCCCTTGCTACTTCAATTGGCTTTATTGGCTTCAGCAGGTAATCTTTAAAAATGAAATTTATGGAACAGAGCCTGATCGTGACAGATATATTCAGGACCAAAAGAATAGATGGTGTAACCACTACCAACGGTGATCTATTACCTTACACCAAAATAACGGTACCCAAAGCTTTAAAAAGCGGTAGGTCATAGCGGCTGATTCAGATAAAGACTTTTGCTGGCCAAGGAAAGGGTACTGGACATGGAGTAGAACCCTTTGTGAGATTACTTACGAATTCGGCTTAAAGTAACCTGCACATTTTACCCGGTTGTTCACGCAACAGGTGGTCTAGGCCACCAGTGAATACATAGGCGGAATTTGCTTCTTGCTTGTTAAAAGAAACATCTGCAGGATAGGGATAAATCCGAACGGGGCGTTTGAGGAAGTTGCCAAACCCAGAAGTAGAAATTACCGCAGGTGGAGGGAGATTTGAACAAACTTTGTAGTTTTATGCAGGTAACCGAACTGTATCTGTTTAAACCTTATTATTTGTTGATGCCGAGGTTAAACAAATCTCCCAGGAAAAAGCCGCTCAAAAACATTTACCTATTCTTTTTAGGGGGTGTTTTGCTATTGCCTGGTTTTCTCTCCTTTTATGAGCAATCAACGGTTATCAGATCTCATTCCATTGCACAGGTTGTACCTGCCTCTAACCCAATCGTTGATTCTGCCCAACTGAACGAAAGAAAATCATTGTTTGAGTTGAATTTGCCGGGGCAGTTACCTTTGCCGGGAGAGGATGATTGGGTGGCGCAGCGGTTGTTAAAAGAAAATGGGGCGCTTTTTGTGGCGCAAGGCAACGTAGTTCATCCACCTTCCATCATTTTCGCCAATGCCTCTGACTGCGCAAACTGGCAAGCACAGATAAAAACCCGCCGCGAATTTTTCAGCGGCATACCCATTGAACTGCAAACGGAGGCGATGGAGGCATTGCTCAGTGCCCGTAAGGAAGCCGCAGATAAAAAACTGCGCATTACACCTCGTGGCAGGTGGGCGGGCCGGCGCAGTTACCGTGACACGGAAAAAATATGGAGCCGGCGCGTTCACTCCGGGCTGGCTTTCTGGCAGCGGCGCGGGAAGCTAAGTGCTCGCGAAGCAACCAGAATACGCATGTTGGCGCCTGCCGGGCAAGTGAAAGAGATTTTACAGTTAGAAGCGCAAGGGCTCTTTTTCAGCATGGATTTCTCCAAGTCAGTGCTTTACTCGGGTACAGCTCCCGGAGCTTCGCAGCATATCTCCATGCTGGCCCTGGATATAAACGAGAGCGACCAGGCAGCGGTACGCACCATCCTGGCCCGGCATGGCTGGTTCCAGACGGTTATTTCGGATTTGCCGCATTTTACCTACCTGGGCACCACCCAAGATAGATTACCAACCCTTGGTTTGAAGAAGACTGTAAAAAATAGGCGGGTATACTGGACGCCGGACTAAACCTTTATTGGAAGTAGGTGTAGTCCTTCGTATTACCCTGTTGCACCTTAAAGCACAGCAGGGCCTGAATTTACTCTAATAACCAGGCTTCAGCCTCTGCCTTGGTGGCGAAGTATTGGCTTTGCACCGTCAGGTGGGTTTTTTGGGAGACTTCCTGGGCTATTTCCTGTGATCTCGCCTCGCGCGCCTTATCTGCGGTCAATATTCTGGCCGATTTCTGCAGGCGTGTTTTCATCAGATCCATGGCAAACCTCATGATGATGCCTTTGTAGCGCTCCTCATCCAGGTTGGGGTCTATCTTAGTTGTACTGGCATCTATCAGAAGCCTTTTAACATCATAGTTACGGATTGTCTCCACCAGAATATGCAAAGCATTTTCCACCTCCGCCAGGTTGTAGGGGTGGGCGCTAGGCCACTGTGTAAAAAGAATATCGGTGCTGGGGTTATAATCTATGGTGAGCAGGTGGCTGCTGTACAGTCGCATTTATTTCTCAGTTGGAAATAGGTGAAAAGGATCCAAATGTACTTAGAATTATTCCATAAGAAGTTAGTGTGGGTGCAAAATAAAGAAGATCTGTGGTGAAAAAGAACCTGTTCTGTCAATCTAAAGGTATTCTAAAAGTTTTCTTTATGTCTTTCACCAACCCGGACCCATAGCTTAGCCTCCTCTACTCACTGAAACTTAAGCTATGAAACGTGTAATGCAAAAATCACCTGTTCCCCTCGTCATCTTAATTGCTTTTTTAATCTTTTCTGGCTTGCCAGTTAATGCCCAGCAACCGCCCCGTTACCCCAGCAGGGTAGAGGAGCAGATCAAGCAGGTGGAGCATAGCCTTTTTTCCTGGGTTCGGATCAAAGGCAAACCCGATTGGACCATAGCGGAAAGGATGGCTTTCTACAAGATAAACGGGTTGAGCTTGGCCGTGATAAAGGATTATAAAATAGAGTGGACCAAAGCCTACGGTTGGGCGGATACGGCCGAGAGGCGGCCAGTTACGCCAACCACTCTGTTCCAGGCAGCCTCCATCGGGAAGTCACTTCATGCGTTGGGGTGCCTAAAGCTGGTAGAAGAAGGAAAAATCAGCCTGGATGCAGATATCAATGATTACCTGCGCTCCTGGCAGTTTCCCTATGATACTGCATCCCAGAACCAAAAGATCTCACTTTCCCGGTTGTTGAGCCATTCCGCGGGGCTTTCTGTCCATGGCTATGATGGGTACAAGGTAGGTGCTGCACTGCCTAATCTTATCCAGATTGTAAACGGGAAGAGCCCAGCCAACTCCCCGGCCGTCAGGTCAGAGTTCGCACCAGGGCTGAAGTTCCAGTACTCCGGCGGCGGCTACGAAATATCAGAGTTGATGGTAGAGGACCAGACGGGGCTTTCTTACGGTGAGTACATGCAGAAGCGGGTGTTTGGGCCTTTAAAAATGCGGAATAGCACTTATGAACTTGTCCCTTCCGGGAGGTTCAAGATGAGACTCGCCACCGCTTACCGCTCAGACGGGCAGTCTATTGGCTCCAAGTACCACCTGTACCCAGAGAAGGCCTGCGGCGCTGGACTGTGGTCTACTGCCGAGGACATCGCCCGGTTTGTCATAGGAGTGCAACTGGCGCTCAAAGGGGAGCCCGATCAAATATTGTCCACCCAGATGGCTAGGCAAATGGTTTCTCCGCCCGGCCCTGATTCTACGTACGGGTACGGGGTTTTCCTGGAGAAAAGGGGTGGGGTGTCCTTTTTTCATCACAGCGGCCTGAACGAAGGGTTCAGCAGCCAATACTACGGTTCTATGGAAGGAGGCAACGGAGTGGTGGTATTGGTGAATTCAGACAACACCCGGTTCGCGCAGGAGGTAATCAATAGTGTGGCCACCGTTTACGGATGGAAGGGTTTTGCACCCTTCTCCCAGAAAACAGCTATTGCGCTTTCTGAGGAAGAACTCAGCAAATTTGTTGGGAAGTACCAGTTCAAGGGTAATCCGGAGGATTTTGTATTAGTGGTCCTTAAAAAAGGGACATTGTACCTAAAAGACCATCAAAACGGAACAGAGTCGGAGATTTTCTTTTCTTCTCCTACAGACTCTTATATGCGCGAGGCAAGATGGGTAGACCAGGTATTCTCCAAAGACAAGGCGGGAAAGATCACTGGGTTTCACATCATAGGCGGAGGGATGAAACAGTGGGCTGCCAAAGTGGAATGAAAGCTTTCCAGCTGAAATGTAAGTGGGTTTGTAGTTAGGGAGTAGACCAGGTGAATGCCAGTGTCATTGGTGGCAAATTTGATAACAGGCAGTCCTGTTTTGCCTGAATCTGGTTTCTGGCGCGTTTTTGAAAAATGCTCTTGAAAGTGCATTGTTGCTTCATGATGAGCATCCTCTATCAATAGCCGGCTCAGCTATTTCCCTTACCGCAGAAGCGTATTGGGATCCATGATTGGCGGTATTGCCGAGAGCTAAAAGATGCTAGACTTCTGTGGGGAACACAACATTGTCTCAGACATTGAGATGATCAACATCAAGCCGACAAATGAGGCCTATGACCTATTACTCAATGTTGATGTCAAGTACCGCTTTGTCATTGACATTGCCTCTTTTAAGAAATAAATCTGGGTACGCGCAGGTAAGAAAAGGCAAGCGAAGCGTATAAAGCAGAAAACACAGGCATGGCAAGAATTTTCATCACCGGCTCCGCCGATGGACTAGGGCAACTATCTGCAAGGGCATTGTTACAGCAGGGGCATCAGGTGGTTCTGCATGCCCGTAATGCAGAGCGAGGCCGTGATGCCTTGAAGGCCAACCCAGGGGCAGAGGCGGTTTTGACCGGTGACCTGTCCAACCTGGAAGAAACAATCCACCTTGCCCGGAAAGTAAATGAACTGGATGCCTTTGACGTGGTGATCCATAATGCCGGCGTTTACCAGGCGCCTGCCAAAGATATATTCGCGGTGAACACCCTGGCACCTTATGTTCTTACCTGCCTGATACAAAAACCGGAGCGCTTGTTATACCTGAGCTCCGGGATGCATCTCCATGGCCGAGCGAAACTAGACTCCTTTAAGACGAGTGCTAACTACATAAACTATTCAGACTCAAAGCTGCACGTGCTGATGCTTTGCAAAGCCGTAGCGAGGATATGGGCTGAGGTTTATGCCAATGCCGTTGACCCGGGCTGGGTACCTACCAAAATGGGCGGGCGTGGGGCTCCGGATGATTTGGAAAAAGGGTATGCCACCCAGGTGTGGCTAGCCACCAGCAAGGAAGAAAAGGCGAAAGTCAGCGGCCGGTACTTTTTCCACCAGAAGGAAAGACCCCACAACCCTGAAGCCGACGACATTCAATTGCAGGAGAGGTTCCTGGCTTTGTGCGGAGAGCTCACCGGGGTTTCATTACCCGAGTAGCTTGGGAATGAACCGGGTAACCTCAGCGCATTTGATATAACCGGATTAAGAGAAATTACAATTGGTTGCTGTTTAGGGCCTGTTTTTAAATAAATTGGCCCTAAACAGCAACCCACAATTTTTAACTTCCACCAGGGCATTCAGGCTTTCCCAGGCTGCGTTCTGCTTACCAAGATTTGCATCTTTTTATACATCAGCTGGTAACTGAGGCAAAATTTCAAGTTGGATTAGACCAGGGTCAGCACCTGTTTCTTTTTCTCCTGTCTTTACTTTTGATAGGATTGATTCCAGAAGGGGCAGCATGTTGTTCAGGTTGTTTGTTTTGATCAAGAAATTCCAAAGCGGTTCAAACTTCTTCCACCCGCCGGTGTAAAAGAAGTGTTTCAGCTTGTGCTTGTGCGAAGAGTGGTTCATGCTGGATTTGAAAATATTGGACCAGCTATAAAACTCCTTATAGGCCCAGTCATACCCATTCTTCAGATCCTCGGCGGTTAGGTTAGTGGTTTGATAGACCACGTTTCTGGTATCATACAAGTCCCAGTTCCTGGTGAGGATCCGCCCTTGTTGTTCCATATCCTTGAACAGCTTTGTTCCGGGGTAGGGCGTTAGCACGTGGTAGGTAGAAGTGGTGATCCCATTGTTCACGCCCCAGTCTACGGTGCGCTTGAAAACATCTTTGTCATCTTCATCCAGCCCGAAAACGAAGCTGCCGTTGATCATGATCCCTAAGGAATGAAGCCTGTTGACGGCCTTCTGATAGTCTTTCTCCAGGTTCTGTTTCTTATTACTCTGCTTCAGGTTAGCGGGCGAGAACGTTTCAAAGCCAACAAACAAACTTCTTAAGCCAGCCTCGGCGGCTTTTTCAATCAGGTTCCCCCTTAGAATAGAATCCACGGTAGCCGCTCCCTGAAATACCCTGTTCATGCCTTTCATGCCCTCAAAAAGGTTAGCAGCGAATTTGGCGTTACCCAGCAAGTGGTCATCCAGAAAATAAAGGTGACGGCCTGGGAGTCGATCGATCTCCGCCAGAGCATCGTCCACTATCTGGGTGTAAAAACCTTTACCTCCTTCAAAAAATGCGTCTTTATAACAGAAGCTGCAATGATGCGGGCAACCCCTGGTAACCACTATGGAATTAGGAACCAGGTATTTACTTCGTTTAATGAGATCCCTTCTGATGGGCGGAATCTTGTCCAGCGTTCTGATGCTTGAACTATAGACTTTCTTAGGGCTTTTGTTCTTAAAGTCCTTCAGGAACTGGGGGAACGTTTCTTCTCCCGGCCCCAGGAAAATGGTATCTGCGTGCGGGGCAGCTTCGTCTGGAAGGGAGGTAACATGAAGGCCGCCCAGTAACACATAAGCACCCTGCTTTCTGTAATGGTCCGCAATTTTGTAAGACCTGTAGGCATTGGTGATGTATACCTGAATGATGACCAGATCTGGGTTATCGTTGAGGTTAAGTTCTTCCACGTGTTGGTCCTGCAGGTCCACCTCATCATCGGGGGATAAGTAGGCCGCCAGGGTGGCTAAGCCCAAAGGCGGAAACAAAGAATACTTGATAGGCCGCCAAAAGGGGCTTTCTGCTTCTGCCAGGGCGGGTAAGATTAGCTTTACTTTCAATTGGTTTGCGTTTCTAATGACAGACTACTTTTGACATTTTATAAGCTCCAGCTTTTGACCTTAAGAAAGTGAAGTAAGACTTCTTTGCGATTCTGTTTGGCTGGTGTCGGACCTGAATCTTTATCTGAGAACTCTGTTTCGGGTCTATTTTCAGGAAAACAAACCCGAAACAGTTGCACGGACAAAAGTGCAGTTCTCCTGCGGCTGCTATCGGCTGCTGGTCTGGTCGCCAGATCTAGTGAATCTGATATTGCGGACCACTGGGTTGCTATAGTCCAGGGCCACTACCTTCCCGGATTTATCCCGCACGAAGCGTAGCGTCAGGCCGCTTAACTGAAAGGTGTCCTGGCTGACGGGCTGGAATTCAAAATCGGGGCCGGGGGCATCGTTGGCCCGACCCACCAGGTTGTTGTTGGCGGTGCCCATGTCGAAGAACGCGCCTATCTCATTGTTTTGGTACCGGCCAGAGAAGGCTTGCAGGTCAGCGGCAGTCGGAGTATAAGGTTCGGCTCTGCGGTATCTGGTGGTTTTGCCCTCCATGGATTTCAGCTCAAATTGATCAGGGGAGAGGAAGTGCAGCTCAAATTCATCCTGAGACATGAACTGTACAAAGGCCCCAAAGCGGCGATAACGGTCTTTGCCCACCGGCACCAAACCTGGTCCGCCTGTCACCCTGAATCTATCCCGGTCCAGGGCCAATCGCAGCGGCTCGCCGGTTTTCTCGTTGAAGAACAAACCTGTCTTGCCTTTGGCTTCTTCCAGGGCCTCCCCGGTAAGGACAGGCGGGGTGCTAGCTACTGCTTTCTGGGAGTCTGCGTAGGTTACAAACTGGTCTACAATGCGTTCGGCCAGACCTGTGGCAGGTTTTGCATCTGAATTACACAAAACAGCCACAGAAACGCCTTGCTCTGGAAAACGGCCTAACCAGGTATGGTACCCGGCCGCGCCGCCAGAGTGCCACACTTCTTTGACCCCGCGGTAGGCTTCCAGGAAGAGGCCTCGGCCGTAACCCAGCTTTCTGCCGTTGTTCAGTTTGGCCGGTTCCTGCAGCTTATCTGTGACAAACTTTCCCAGACGGTTTTTGTCCAAAGCATCGTTCCAGAGGATAAGGTCACCGGCCGTGCTGAGGATGGCGCCACCGCCCCGGTCGTTGCCCAAGTACATGTCCAGTTTCCAGCCATCCTTCGTTTTCTCGTATCCAAGCGCCCGGTTCTTCACAGCGGCGGTCATGTCGGTAACGTAGGAGGTGGACTTCATCCCGAGTGGCTCAAAAAGGCGTTTCCGAGCGAAATCTGCAAATGGCATTCCGCTGGTGCGCGCCACAATCTCTACCAGTAACACATAGCCGCTGTTGGAGTAAGACCATTCCTCACCGGGTTTGAAGTTAAGTCCGCGCTGCCGGAGAATGAGCGTAATGGCTTCCGGTTTCCCGTTGGCCAGTGGCAACAAACCTGTCCAGTCCCGGATGCCGCTGGTATGGGTAAGCAGATGGTCCAGCGTGATTTTTTGGCCGTAATCTGGCAACTCTGGAAGGTACTTTTGGATGTCCTCGGTAAGGGATAGTTTTTTCTCCTGCACTAATAGCAGGGTTGCCGCGGCAATGAACTGCTTCCTCACCGACCCAATGTCAAACACCGAATTCAGGTCTAGGGGTACTTCCCGCTCAAGATCGGCAGCACCGTAAGCGCGGTCCACGACCACTTTTCCGTTCTGCGAGACCGCACAAACGCACCCCGGGGTTTCCTTTGAGGCCCAACTGAATACCTTGTCTATCTCGGCTGTTTTATCCTGCGCAAATGCTGAATAATCCGCAAAAATGATAGCAGTAATTATGATCAGAAGCAGGTGAAATACACCTTTGTAATTTGCTTTTTTAAGTCCTGTAGTTAAGAGGAAGGAACCTGTTGAAGATTTGATTGATTTTGTTTTCATATGCTTTATAATTTAGATGAATAGGAGTAGAAGTTTTAAATTTGACAGTTTATAAAGTGCTTTGTAATTCAAAGCGTAAATAGAAGAAATAAGCAATAAACGTTCTGATTAGGTGCGTATAGGAACACCCAATGTAGTTTTGAAAATAAGTAGGATTTACCTAAAAAATTAGAGCTGTATTCTCTGCCTAGACAGAATAAAGAAGTTTATTTAACAGAAGCTTTATAATAAGTCTCCAGGCAGGTATTAAGTGGTTGTCCTTCCTGGTGAATGCAATCACAAAATGTGTAACACGCTTGCGGGTTATCGCTGTTGGGGCACTGGGTTTGGCATTCCTTCAGCGTATTCCGGGGCATCATTTCATTTCCATAAACCGCAAACACCACTACTACGGCGAAGGCAGTTGCCACCCCCGAAAAGAACTTAATGGGGAATTTAGGGTCCAATTGCTGCCATTTGGTTCTCAAACTTTGGCGGGTAGGCTGGTTGAAGGGTAGGATAGACTTCCAGGTAGGATAGTACCAGCAAATGAGGTATAGATTGGCCAGCACCATCAAAGGCGAGGTAAGCCGAGACCCATCAAACCGGACGGCCAGGGAGAGAATGCAAATGTTTAGAATAATGGGGAAATAGATGAAGGCTCCCAGGATTACAGTGCGCGGAATGAGCAATAATACGCCGGCCAGAACCTGCATCACCCCAATTATGGTGTAATAATATCCAGTGTGGTGAAGCGCTTCCAGATAATTCCCCATAGGGTGATTCACAGAAAGGGCCGTAAACCGCTCATCCATGATTTTCACGATCCCAGGCGGAATGAAGCCAACCGCCAATATAAGCCGGCAGAATATGGAGAACAGCCAGAGCCACCTGTTTTCCCTTGCCTGGGTATGAAGTTGGTCTAATTTGGTAGATATGCTCATTGCCATGAAGTATGTTGCCGCGCCGACATTCCTTTTACTTTCTATAGAAGTTTTACAGTTTATCAATCATATCACCGAGGTCACTCACCCCTAAAGTGAACATCATGATGATCACGAACAGAATGACCTTCACCGCAACCGGGAAAGTGAAACCTAGCCTTCTATGGAGATAGCCGTTGGTCGGAGGAAAGTAAATCAAGGACAACAACAAGTAGCCCATTGCCGGGACTGGATGCACCAGAAATAAATTAAGTACGCCGATGACAACAATAATCAAGAAGACTGTCCAGGCAATCATGGGAAAAGAGCTAGTATTTGCATTCATATATCCGTTTTATATATCTGGTGTAAGAAATCAACAACCATACTATTTTAGGCTTGTTTTTAATAATTAAGTAAAAAAGATATTAGAAGCTCATTCTCATTAAATCAATTTTATCAAACAATTCTCCCACTCCTAAGGCGGCCCAGATGATAAATAAACCTAAGGCTATTATAATCCATATTGGCAGTGATAAACCAAACCTGCTTTTGATGTAATTAACTGCAGGAGGGAAATACACGAAGGATAAGAGTAATAGAAATACTCAGAAACCAGGATCATTTCCCCAAAAGGTGTTCACTATACCAATGGCAAATACCACTATTCCAAAAAGCCAATTGGAAAGGCTGCTGCTTACACTTATTTCTTTGTTCATGATATTCTTTAATTATGATTTTAAAACAAAACTTTCACCTATTAGAGCAATCACCTGTACTGCAGTAGGCCCTATTACTTGGTTATTTAAACTCAAAGAATAGGGGGAAAAGGAAAATGACGATGATGGTCCAGACAAAGTAAACCGGCAGGTACAGTACAATGGCTTTCCCAACCTGATTGATGGCTGCTTTTCTGGTGATGGTTTTAAAAAGCATCACGGTCACCAGCAAAAGGTGGACGAGCATGAGAACGTTTGCGCCCATGACCGCCACGCGGTTAGGTGTAATGCCCCACTCAGAGATGCGGAAAGAGATGGCAGATAGAGCAATGCCGTTTACCACTACCGTTACGGAAGATAAAAGCAGGAGCACCCAGATACCCCAGGTGGACTTCTCCTGGGCAGATGTCTCGGCTACGGAGAAGAAGATCAAGGCCATTACCCCAATCAGGAGCACGTTGAACAGCATCAGGAACTCCCTGTCGTTGTAGGGGTCTTTACCTGAGTAGATGATGGCACCCAGGTAAATGATAAGCATGACCAATACCAGCGGACTGAAGATCTTGGCAATTACCGGTGATACTTTGTTCACCAATTGCGGATTGGTTTGGGTGAGGTAGGTGGCCACAATGGGAACTGCCACCGCCCCGAAAACCACCACATACTCGGTGTAGAACTTCTCAATCTTCAACCCAATCAGCTCGAACAAACCGAGGGTAATGCCCGTCATCATGACTCCAGCAATCACCAACATTGCAGACATCACTGCCAAGTCGCCGTTAAACCGTAGGTATTCCAGCCGTTTGGAGTAGTCTCTGAGGCTTTGGCCGGTAAAAGATACCCCAAGCATCACCCACAAGAGCAAAGGCAAATGGATGCAGGCCAGAATGAGGGTATCGCTGGTGGTGGAGTTTGGCAGGGAGTTGATGTACACCAGGCAAATGGCCATCACCCCAAAGACAAACATGACCTTTTTGCCTTCCAGGTGATTCTTCCATGCGAAATAAGCCGCCAGAAAGGGAAACACCAGAAACCCGATGTTACGAGGATAGAAGAACTCTTCGTTAATGTTGAAGATGTTGGGTATTTTGGCCAGCACACCAGCCAGGAAGGAGGCGAGCACCACAAACAGAAACTCTTTCTTGGATCCCCAGGAGATGACGTCAGATTCATAATTCAACCGTTCGTGCCAGAAATCGGCTAAGGTGTTGCCGCTGAGTTGCGGGTAGAGACCACTGAACTCCTGCTTGAAACCGGCCTTGTTGGCCCGGTACAGCTTCTCTAAGTGCCTCGGGTCGTTGAGATGGGTAAGGATTTCCTCTTTCATGGGTGTCAATTTTTATTCTTTAGATGTTGGCTTCCTCAATTGCAGTGAAGGGCGCACGGGATGTGCAACTTGGGATCTACGCTTTGGGACTGTTTTCTTGAATACAGCCTAAAAACAAGGAGGCTGTTTATAGAGAAGGTAGATGCGTGATTGCAGCCTTGTAAAACCGCAACCTGAATTCATCTGCTTCTAATTCCACATAGTTCCTGCTAGGCCTAAAACGGTTCCAAGCCATAGTCCTATCAAATAGACCACAATGCTTAGGAGAATGGCCAAGGTTCTGTTAAAACCCCGGGAGCTCTGGTAAGCCATAAAAGCGTAAAAGGCCCCACCCGTGGCACCCGCCAACGGAGTGATGATGAGCGGTTTTATCATCCAGTACTTTCCCCAGGCCGGATTTGGGTAATCCACACCAAATACAAAAAAGGAGATGACTAGTAAGGCAATGGCGGCCCCAATCAGCACGGGCTTCATAATGGATACCGAATGGTTGGGCTGGGCTGTTAAATTGTTCTGAGTTGTCATGATACTATGGCTTCTAAGGTTTAAACTATTATTTAAGGTTTGTTAAAGTACTTTGAAATACAAAGTTTAGGCGCAAAAAAAATTAGCTTCCCTGCCGATTGCTCAAAATGAGTTTCTCCAGCGCATCTAAATGGCTTTTGAAGGCCTGTCGTCCACCATCTGTGGCATGGTAGGTGGTCTGGGGTTTACGGCCCACAAACTGCTTTTCCACGCGCAGGTACTCGGCTTCCTCCAGGGCCCGCAAGTGACTGGCCAAATTTCCGTCGGTTAACTGCAGGGTATCCTTGAGGGTGCTGAAGTCAACTTTGTCCTCTACCATCAGCACTGACATAATGCCCAACCGTGCCTTGCTCTCAAAGGCTTTGTTTATGTTCTCTAAATAGTTCTTCACTGGTCTGCTAGCGTTCGTACTTAAAATACACTAGCGCGCCATACACTATGTGCAGCATGCCAAATCCTATGGTCCAGGACAGCAGCCCATAACTCACAAAGAAGCTGGCCACTAGGCCAAGCACAATCTCAATGATACCCAGGTAACGGATGTCACTTATGGTGTACTTACTGCCATTCAATAAGGCCAATCCATAAAATACCAGCATGGCCGGAGCCACCAAATACAACAGGTTATGGTAAATCAGGACAGCGCAAAATACCCCGCCGGCGGCCAACGGAATGGCCAGGTTTACAGCCAGTCTCCTGGATTGGCTGTCCCAAACCCGATGGTTTTTTCTACGCGCATTCCGGACCGTAAAATAAGTGGCCGTACAAATACCTAGGAAAAGCACGGCAGTCGCAGTACCTAAGAGGAAGAGAATGTCCTGGCGGGTGAAAGAGCGGCCCAGGTCATCATAATAGTTGATATTACGCTGACTAAAGTACCACTTCACCACAGCCGCTCCCGCAAGTGCCAACAGACCTGGAAATACACCGGACAATCCGCTGAGCGAGATAAAGCGGGAAGAACGATCCATGATGTTCCGGATCTCATGCAGGGTTTCTAGTTGCTCTTGCTGCTGGTTCATGTTAAAGTACTTTGCGTTTCAAAGTTACTCAAATATTTTTTCTTCGCAAGTGTTTTTTAAAAGATTGGTTGTAGAACATGGTCAATAGCCACTACCGTACCTTAGTGGGTGAATCAGGTACGATAGTAGTGACTGATTAAGGTGTAGAGTTGCCAGAGTGCAACACTTTTGCAGAATTGACCTTAAAACGCGGATATTAGGCAAGGTGGTCAGCAGAACTCAAGGAAGAATCCTTCTGGTAAGCAGTCTTTTTAACGATACGCTGCTTTGTGAAGGCTATTTGAAATCCTGGTGAGCTATACACTACATAGAAATTATAGAAATGAAGCGGATGTAGCCCATGATTGTAAATTTGCCTTTACCGCTGCAAAAAGTAGCTAATTACTGTGATGGCGTACTTGTTTCGGTCACCTATGAAGTGCTGGTCGTCAAATCTCACCAATCCATCTTTTCCTAGGTAAGTGTACACATTGAAAGGTTGTAACAAGTAGTGCAATTCCACCATTTCCACGATCCGCTTAAATAGAAGGTCACCCTCAAGCACTTTTTCAGATTTGCCCATAAAATAAAACAACTAATAATCACTATTTATATGGGATTGCGGAAGGAAAGTTGAAGGGGTAAATACTCGATTATCCTTGATAAATACTCCTTTTTAGGGAATCCTATGAAAAAGCTGTTGCTTTTTTGGCTTTTGCCTTCATCACTCAGGTTTCCCATTATAAGGAAGGCAGCTAAAATAGGCTAAGTTTGACCTTCCACCTGAAGTAGGGTAATTCTTCAATAACCTTCATTCCGGATGTAACCAATGCAGGCCTGCAATTCGCAGGCTTGGTCATTATTTCATTGGTTAGTCGGGAGCAAACCAAGATTAAAGATTTGGGTAAAATGGCATTCAGGTTTAATCAAGTTTAATGCAACTGCCACCCATTACTTTCAAGCCATCGGGGAATTGTTTCCAAACCCTGAAGTAGCGGAATTTTCCTTGAATTGGGTTCCCCAACATGGTGCCTTTTGTATCATAGACCACCACCACAAGAGCAGTATCACCAATGATTCTTACTTGCTCAAAGGTCGGGATTAGCTGCTCTACTTCCATTTCGCCGGCCCGGTGAGAGGCCAGGTCCATTTCTTTGGTAATGATTTGGCCATTGGGGGCCAGGAACAGCAGGTCTTTGTGGAGGGATTTTTCTAGGAACTTGATGTCGCTGCCTTTTATTCCTTCAATGAGTCTTTCCTCCATTCCTAAGATTTCAGTTTTGCTTATCATCATTGCCAGTTATTTTGGTTTTACAATCCAATAGAATTCAATTCTGGTTTCGCCTCAGTAAAGGTTGTGGAACGGCGAGGTAGTTATTGTTACTCGCGATAGTCCATAAGGAGTATGCAAAGCAAGAAGGATCTCCTTAGTTTTTTACCCGGGTGAAATAGGGGATGGTTTCCAGACCGGCAGGGTAGTCTATGGTTCTATTTCCTTTCCATATTTTGCCGTGCTGGTCTTGCCATTGGCCTTGGGGTAAGGCTATCTTGCGTGAGGCTGCACCTTTGGTCAGGATAGGGGCAATCAAATAGGTATTTCCTAACATAAACTGATCATTGATCTTCTCAAAGCCTTGGTTTGGGAATTCGTACTCCATCATGCGTACCACTGGCTCACCCTTTTGAGCGGCTGATTTTACCACCTCCATAATCATGGGTACAAATTTCTGGCGTAGAACAACGGCTTCTTTCACTGCCTTCTCGTGCTTCTGGTCCAGAATCCGGAATGGGTTTACAGAGAACTGCATCATGGGCATAAAGGCATGGCACTGGGCCGACCTGACGATGAGCTCCTGGTCAATTTGCTTTAAGTCCAGAAAGGAACCGAACTCCCCGCCGCCAATCATATCTGGGCAGGAGAAAGGGTAACCCATTAGCCCCTGCAGTGTAATCTGGGGAATCAATTTCTGTAAATCCTCCCAGTTGTGGGCTTTGTCTGCCAGGCGTTGCGCCAGCGGTTCGCCGCCAACTTTCCAGGCCGCCCTGTACTCGTTCAGCGGGTAATCTATCCCCAGCTTATTAAACAGCATGCTCTGTTGGTGCGGAGAAATGTTGCCGTATGATTTCCCATCGTTGTAAAACCGGATATCACCAGCATCGAACTTAAAGCCATCCACGCCATACTTGTTTTGCAGGTAATCTAATCTGCCTTTGAACCACTTGGCCCCGTTTGGGTGGCTCAGGTCTATGACGGCGCTTATGCCGTTCCACCAATCCACCATCATAGGTTTTGTGCCCTCGCTATCCAATAGCAAGCCACCTGTCTGGGTTAATTGCCGGTATTCACGGGAGTCTGGGCTCACAAACGGGCAAACCCAAAGCATCACCTTGAACCCCAGGCTATGGAGGGTGTCCATCATGGCTTTGGGGTCAGGAAACTTATTCGCGTCAAACTCCCATACCCCGTAGTCATGCTGCCAAGTATCATCAATCATGATAACTCCGGGTGGCATGCCGTTCTTAAGCATGGATTGGGCATAACCCAGCACATCCTTTTGGTTTTGATTGTAGGTCAGTTCTATCCAGGTGTTATACTGGGGGGTTCGGAACAAATCTGGATGAGGTACCTGGCCTTTGAAGGAAAAGTGTTTGGAAGCCACCTCTCTATAAGCTTCTTTCAGTGTTTTGCCCGCGGTCTGCACTATAAGATTGCCTCTTCCTTCAATTTCAATACTATTATCATTCACCACAAAGGCCACAGGTTCCTCGTTGAAAAGGTAGCGTCCCTTGCTGGAGATGAAAAGTGGTTGAAGTTGATTATACGTGTTGGCTTTCACCATGTCAAAGCCGAAGCCTTTAATCAGGGGCATCAAATGGCCTTTGTCAATTATGCCTACGTACCATGCTTCCCCTTTCTGGAATTTGATCTCGGTCTTGTCTTGAGAATACGCCGATATTGCTAAAAAGAGCCCTAAAACCAGACAAAGTATTTTCATGGTGTGAAGCCGTTATGAAATGAATTGTTGTAATGGGTATATAGCCGATGATGATGCTTGAGTAAAACCCAAGGGCTTCTTCAATAGCAATTCATCATCAATTACCTTTTTGACTTTATTTGAGCAAGAACAAACACTTTTATAAAGATTGCCCTAAGTACTTGAAGCCAATATACAATTTCCTAGATGCTTCTCTAATGGATTAGGTTGTCTGTTTAAACGAATTCGATAGACGTAAACAATTTGCCCTATTATAAAGGAGCCGCCAACTCAAGCTAAAAACAGGGTTAAAAATCAAGTGGGCCATTTATATAGACATTGTTGATAGAATACAACCATAAGTAAAGTGTCTGCTTTAAGGGAATGATACAATTGGGCGGAAAATTAAATAGATGTGACCTAGCCTCTGGTCAAGCAAGAATGAAACGGTTAAGCCAGGTGCCGCTACCTTTCTTGTAAACGGACAAAGGAGAGAGGTGAAGCCTATTTGTTCGGCCAGAGTATCCTTAGATTCAACGGCCATTTGCTTTCGCCCAGCGTTTTATCTCCTTCTTGTTTTCTGCTTTGCTTAAAATGCAGGAAGTTAGAAAAATTCAATTGTGGGTAGAATTATGCAGGACGGTCCGTTTACATACCAGCACATCATAATCCTGAAACTGCAGGCTGGCTTCAGGAGGGAGGAGTTTAGCCGGGGAGACTCCGTTGAAGGGGTTATTCTGTTGGCGCTCAGTTTTCGATTCTTGCTGACCCATCTGGAAGGATTCAACCTGGACCAAGCGTTTCTTCAGGAAGCTTCCTGGCAAGTAGACCTTCTGCAGTACGAGGCTTGCTCCATAACTTCTTCCCCTAAGCAGGATACGTATTCATACCTGAAGGCTTTTCATGACACCCGTAAAGTGTTTCTCCGGCTGCTATCCCAATTAGAATTGCCATGCCAGGTCTAGCTAGCATGAATTGTATAGTTTCATTCTCACTTTCATACCCTGCTGCGTTTTTGGTTTTAGGGGCGTTTTTAGTAAACTAGGGTAAATAACCTGCTAAAAGGCTATAACTGAAAGCCCCTTCTGATCCCCCAAAAACAGCAATAGCGTTTGTCCAAATCTCAAACAATTAGGCAATGATAGACAAATTACCTTTTAAGGAGATTCCACCACCGGCCTTTGACAATGACTTTGTGTCCATTCTCCTTTTTGAATCGCGGTCCTTACTTGTATTGGAATGGAAGCGCCAGATTTCATTGGAAGAGCGAAAAGTAGGCTTCTGGAAGGGGCTTGAGTTAACAAACCAGTACCAGATCAAGAACTGGATCATTGATGATTTGCAGCTTTATATCATCAGTCCCGAGGAAAAAGAATGGGTGATTACCGAGTGGACCACCGAAGCCTCTAAATCCTCTATCCTGAAACTGGGCGTGGTTTGCGCCGACTACTACCCAGCTTTGGTAGCGAACACTGAGTTCACTGATCAAGGTAAAGAGCAATATGAGTCAAAAGGCGTCATTGAACACGAAGTCTTCACTGATTACACAAGTGCCCTTTTCTGGATTTATCCGGATGGTGCAGTTTGAGATTAAATCCTTGAGCGAAGTTTATAGCATGTTTTTCCCAAAGAAGCTTAAAACAGCCAATTACTAAAAAGAGGGAGGGGAAAAGCAAAAGGTTGTGTTTGTTGATTTGCGCCTACTGGAGGGTAAGGCAAAAAAATGCCTGCCGGTGACAAGTCGGCAGGCAAACAGACAAACAACAAAAAAACTGAAACAAGAAACTAACTTCCGCATGGGGGGCTACGGAAGACAACTCAAAAACTAATAGCGTATTCCAGGGTGTCCTGTAAGGGAATCAAATTCAAAGGTTCCTAAAAAGAATCCGTCCAGAACAAAGCCTTCAGACAAGGTAGTGGTAGAGAATTCCATTATATTTTTTGCAGAGGAAGAGGCAGAGATTGAGGTTTTGCTAAAAACAGTTTGGCTGGTTTGCCCACCGGGCTTCTTAGAAGCCTGTAAGCTTACTTGCAGGCTTACCTGGTTCTGAGAACTGTTTTTACTCCGTAACCCTAAGATGTCCATCTTCATTTGCTCTTTTAATATGGTACAATGATAGAGGGTCTCATGCTGCGGAAATAGGAAACTATTGCAGATTATATAACTATAAAGTATAGCCTATGAAATAGGACAAAAAAATGTAATTAAGTGGTGTAGGGTTGATAATAGCCTGCTTTAGCTTAAATGACAGGAAAAATTTCGGCGTAAAAACCTCTATTTTGTAACAGATTTGTGCCTACTTTGGACAGTTATATTGTTGCCTAAAACCTGAAGGCTAAAGATACTGGCGAGGAGAAAAGTGGCCGGGAAAGCTAAAAGCCACCAAGCTTCAATGGAGAAGCGCGCGTTAGCTAGCATTTTACCCCAGGAAGGTACATCCGCCGGAATGCCAATTCCCAGGTACGCCAAAGTTGAACCAACCCCCAGCAATCCCGAAGCAGCAAAGCAGAAGTTTGTTAAAATGGGTCCTTTTAAGGAAGGCAAAAGGTAATTGGTAAAAACCCGGTAGAAAGGTATGCCCAATGCCAGGGCTGATTCATAGTAAGAATCTTTTTTTAGCAGAAGAACGTTGGCTCTGGCAATGCGGGCTGGTAGCACCCAATAGGTTGCACAGATCCAACCTAACAGGGTGCCCAAAGAAAAAGGGGTGAAGGCCGTAAGCAGCAACAGTAAAAGCAACTTCGGTAGCGCCGACCAGATATTGATGATCTTCTGTAGCCAATCATCCACAGCTAATGTGATGTATCTCCTATTCCCGGAGTTTGCAGGAAAACCTTCTTTGGTCAGCAGAAGGTAGAGCAAAGGAAAACTGCTGCCGTAATAAATCCATCGGATTAGCGCTGATTCTGCAAAAACAGGCCAAAAATGTGTGACAGGATACAAGATGCCGTAAACCGATAAAAGTAAAACCAAGGCAAAGAACCTTACCAACGGTATTCTCCAGCCGTGATTTCCTGCTATAGCGGCTATAGTCCCCAAGCCGACGCCAATCAAAGAGGCAAGAACTAAGGGTGGAATGGCTAATAGCCACGCTGTGCGGCAACTAAGAAACAAGTAAAACAAAACGTCCCTTCCTAATCCGTCGGTGCCCAGGAGATGTTCAAACGTGGTGAAAGGTGGGAGGTAGGCTTGCTCTGGTATGGCCACCACCTGCTCACCCCGTAAAACCAGAATTTGGGAAAGAAGGGCCGCTACCGTGAAAATCAACAACCAGGTTAAGGATGCCTTTTCCGCCAGAGACATTGGGCTATTTGTTTTAGATCTCCCCATGACGCCCTTTAGTTGTTTCTCATTCTTGGGTCCACCCAACCGTACACCAGCTCAGTAAGCCCTACTACCACCAACCGGAAGGTTAAGAGTGTGAGGGTTAGCCCTACCAGTACAGGGTAATCTGGGGTTAGAATGGATTGCGTTAACAGGCTGCCAATGCCAGGTAAGGAAAACGTTATTTCCACCACTAGAATACCAGCCATGAGACCAATGATTACTTCGCTCAATAAGGTAATGCTAGGAAGCAGGGCATTGGGTAAAAGATGTTTTAAGAGCGTTTTTTGAAAAGTAAGCCCTTTTGCCAGGGCGGTGCGTTGGTACAGGGCAGATGTTTGGGAGACTAGACTCTGGTGGAATTGCAGCGTTAGGTGCGGTATTATCAGTAGTGACACGCAAAGGCTCCCCAGCAAGATAGAAGGGGAAGCCATGGAAGCCCATAATCCATTGTTACCATCAGTTTCCAAAGAAGGATAAACAGAACCGCCCACCAGCAAAAATACCCCTAACAAAGAGAGGGCAATGAGAAAGGCAGGGATACTGTCAAGGACAAACAGAAATTGCCTTAATAGAAAAGTGAAGGTGCTAACCGGATTCTTGGTGAAGTAAAGACCGGCAAAGAAAGAAACTAAAAGCGCAGCGGTAAGCCCTAACGTCCCTAAAGCAATGGTAACGGCAGCGCTTTCCTTTATTTTGGTAGTGACCAGTTCATAGTCCTGGGTAGAAGTACCAAGGTTGCCATGCAGAAGTTGGGTTAGCCAATGGTGGTAGATATTGTCTCGGCCTTGCCATTCCAAGGTTGGAAGGTAATAAAGAAAGGGGGCTGGTTGGGCAACCAAATTTTGCCACGCGTTGAGAAGCGGCCGTGCGTTTGCCTTTGGTAATGCTCGTAATAAACTGGCTATTTCTTTTTCCAGGGATTTGCGGTCAAGAGAGGCATCAAGAGAAGTCCAGTAGAGTAACTTTTTTAACAGGGGGCTCTTTTGCCCAGGTGCTTGGGGTAGCCATTGTTGCCAAACGTGGTAGAATCTGGAGGCCTCCGGGAGGCCGTGCCTTAAAACTGCTTTGTTGACCCAAGGCTGGTCGGCGGCGGAAGGTTTTAACTGATCCGCTAACCTCTGGCCCTGGAGTTTTACTTTAAAGTAAAAGAGTGGCTTGTCCAGGCCAGTTCTCCTTTGGTAGTCTGCTCTAAGGCTGCTTCGGGAAGCGGCATCCGCAGCACCATAGGTGGCCTGGTCAATTTCATTCATTCCTTTGGGCCCATGGCCGGCCGGCAGCAAACGAGCCATCATGAACACAATAGAGGCGGTAAGCCACAGCGAAAAGGCAAATTTCAGTACCTGAAAAGCTACATTCCGCAATGCCATCCCTGTTTATTTCTTGAAGGTAGCTTTGGTCAGATCATAACCTGGTTTCAAGCCAGAGATGATGACAGAATCTAATTTTTTTGACACCGCAATTTTATTTTGCTGGAAGTAAAGCGGGATAAGGTTGCTTTCCTCCTGCATGGCTTTTTGCAGCGATTTAAGTAAAAGTGCTTTCTCTGCCGTGTGTTCTTCCACGGCAATCTTTTCTAGAAGTAGGTCAGTTTCAGCGTTACCAAATCCGGTTACATTGGCGCCGCCCTCATTGGCATTGGAGGTGTGCAGAATAGGAATAAGGTTGTAGGAGAACGGGGTTCCCACTAAAGTCCTTAAATAAACATCAAATTGCCTGCTCTCCAGCCTTTCACTGATTTGGCTGCTTTCCAGCGCTTGAAGCGTAACCGGTATCCCCAGAGACTTAGCATTCTGCTGGAAAAGCAAACTCATGTTTTCAAAGTCAGAATTTCCGGCCCTATACAGTAACTCTAGTGTAAGGGTTTGTGGCCTGCCATTGATTTTTTGCTGCCATCCAGAGGAGGTTTGCTGCCAACCGGCCGCCTGCAACAGAGCCCTGGCTTTCTCCTGGTCATACTTGACCAAAGGCAGTTCGGCGTTATAGAAGTTTTTTTCCTGGGGGTGCACCAAACCCACTGTTGGTGTAGCTAGGCCGCCCTGTACAGATGAGATAATCTGAGGAACATTAAGCAAATGAGCTAAAGCTTGCCTGGTCAATCGATTTTCCAGTTTGGCATTCTGCCCGTTTACCCCCATATAAACAAAATCAAAGGAGGTAGGGGAATAGAAGTTGTAGACCTGCTGGTATTTTTCGTCCCGTTTCATTTCCTGAAAGGTGACTAATGGGATATTGTCCATGACATCCAGGGCCTGAGACTTCAAAGCCAGCAAGGCTGCAGCGTTATCTGGTAAAACCTGAAACAGGATGCGGGAGGGATTTGCTCTCAGCACAGGAGCTTGGGCCATTGCCTTGTTTCCCCACCATGCTTTCTTTTTTTCTAAGACCAGAGATTGGCCCGTGCTCCATTTGTTGAGCATATATGGACCACTTCCTTTTACCAGGGCTGTATCCCTTGCCATACCGGGCTGGTTTATGGTAGAGGCAAAGGCTTTAAAGGTGGCCGTGTTAGACAGAGAGTCAAATTTTTGCCTGATCAACGCATAGGGAACGGAAGCCAATATCCCGTTCGGGTCAAACTGATGCGCTGGAAGCACAAAAAAGTCCCCCGTCATCAATTTCATCTCAGGGGTATATCCTGAGCAGATAAGGGTGAAGGTTTTAGGGTTGTTTTTTGAGAATTGAATGTCTTTGATAAAATCATATTGCCCCCGCCACCGCTCATTGTCTAATAAGGGGCTGTGCAGCATCTTAAGGGAAAACGCCACGTCCTGTGCCGTCACTGGAGAGCCATTGTCCCACTGCGCCTCTGGCCTGATGGTAAACGTAAAGTAAGAAAGGGAATCTTCCCGCCTAATGCTGGGCAGGTCTGCAGCCAAAAGCGGTTGAATGGAGTTGTTCTCTAAATCAACTGTCAATAGGCTTTGGTAGATATAATTGAGAATCTGAAGCGCAGGGGCATTGCCATAACTTAACGGGTGCAATGACTCCGGGTCTTGGGCAAACCTTACTTTTATGGTTGGTTCCTTGGAGGGAGAAGAGCAAGCTGAAAGCCATAAAAAAAGTAAGCTAAGGCTCTTTGCGCAGTATTTTTTCATATAGAGCAAGAAGTACAGGCATACGCCACGCTCAATATTACAAAACTTGCCTCAAATAGCCTTAGCCCAATGACTGAACTCATAAAGATAGAGGTTAATCTATCTTTTATATCTGTAAAGAAGTACTTAGTCTCTGGTATCCCAAGTTCCGGATCCGCCATAACCGGTTTCCCCTGAACCTGTGCCAGTACCTCCTGTAGTTGTAGTACTGGTGGTTGTCTGGGTAGTATAAGTAGAGGTGGTAGTAGAAGTTGTGGAATTGGTTTTGTTGCTATCTTTTTCTTTTTTTTCCGCAGGATTGTTTCCTGTTAAAACTGAGAGTTGTAAGAGCAGAGCGATAAGTAATTCTACCATGACGTTTTTAGGATTAAAGTATAAAACAAATGTAGGCTGAAGACACTCCGGAAATAAAGGAAACAATAAACCTTTAATTAACTATAAAAAAAATTATAAAAAATATGAATAAACATAGAAGTTCTTTTTAATATAAATGTATTTAGCTTATTTGATCTTAAAAGAACCTTAAGATTCAAAGCAAAATATATTTTACGATTTATAGATAGATTGCAATTATTCAAAAAATAGGGTCTTAATAATCATAAGATTCACTTGAATTAAGTAGATGGAGGAACTGAAAAAAATTATACGCATAATAGAAAAGAGAGGAGGTATTTCTCCTCAGATTTTTACGAACAATTCCAAAGAGAAGCGACTTTATCTGGAAGTGGTGAAAGGCAATATTACAGATGAGGAATCAGCAAAAGCTATACTTTACGGAGATAATGATGAGAGAGATGGCTTGAAAATGATTAAATCAAGATTGAGAAAAAAGTTAATGAATCAGCTTTTTCTCATGGATGATAGGAGAGAGGGATTGCCGGCTTCTCATTCTGTAGAGCAGAATTGTTTAGCCAAGTTTTACCAGGCAAGGGTGTTGATGGATGCTGGAGGTAACGATATTGCCCTTCCGCTTTTAAAGCAGGTATTGGCTAAAACAGTAGAATACGATTTTAATTATATTTCCTCAATTTGCTTAAGGCTTATTCTCCAGTCTTGTGTTAACTTAAAAGAGAAAACATTCTTTTATAAAGCTCTTAAACAACTGAATGAGTTAGCTCCTAAAGTGACTGCTGACCAGGAGTCTGAATTGCTTTTTTTGCAAGCTAATATTGAGCTAAGCAACTCTGTAGTAGCAAGAAAAAATTACCTTAAAAAAATTGATGAAGTCCTGGATAAAATGTTATCATTATGGCAGCAAGCCCTCACTTTTGAGACATTTCATAACTATTACCGGCTATCTATCTGGTCGCATGAATTAACCGGTGATTTTGACAAAATTGTTCTGGTAACTAACATGTCAGAAAAGGTGCTTCAGGAGTACAAGTTTGTAGCTAACCGTATAGATATAAGATTTAATAAATTTATTCAGGTATACGCCCACCTAAGAGCCAAGAAATTGGAAGAAGGATTGATTCTGGCCAATACTTACCTTCCTTTATTCTCCACTTCCAGCAATAACTGGTTCGCTTACATGGAGAACTATACCTTATTAGCCATACACGCCAAGAAATATGAGGTGGCACATATGTTGCTGCACCAGGTACAGGAAAACCCTTTTATAAAGAAGATAAACAAATTGGCGCAGGAAAGATGGACCTTGTTGGAAGCCTATTTGCAGTTTATTGCCCCTCAGAAAGAAAGCCCTCTAAAATGGAAAATTTTGGTGCAAAACGCACCATCTTACAGTAAAGACAAAGAAGGATTCAACGTTGCCATTCTTATTCTTCAGGTAATGTACTACCTTGAAATTGTTGATTTTGAAGCCTTGGAGTATAGAGTAGATTCTTTAAAAAAATATGCCCAACACCATTTTAAAGACAGTTTTAGCGAGCGTAGCCGTATTTTCTTTAAGCTCTTAACGGTGTTAGTTAGGTCAAATTTTGAATATTCTACAACCCATAAAAAAGGCCATTATTTATACCACAAATTGCAAAAAACACCCACGCCTGGTGATGCTTATGCCGAGATTGAAATCATTCCCTATGAGCATTTGTGGGAATTTATTTTGGAAAGGATTAAGAGGTCAGCCTTATATGTAAAATAAATACACAGTTTTATTTTAGAACTGAACTCTATAGCCCAGGTAGGGGTAAATGCCCAATTGGTAGTAAGTTTTGGCTTCATTCTGTTCCAGGTCCCAACCATAATACAGTTCGTTTTTACGGTTGGTTAAGTTATCTGCCGCGGCAAAAATCCAATGGGTGGTTTTCTGGGTGTTTAGTTGGTAAGATAGCCTTAGATCAGTTCTGAAATATCTTCTTAACCTTGGGTGATAGGCATTGGCTACGTCGTAGTAAATCTTATCGGTTTCCTCGTTTTTGGTTCTGATTTCATCAATGGGAATATATCTTCTTCCGCCGGCATAATTTACCCTTAGATCTAATGATAAATGGTGCCGGTTGGCTTGGTCTAAATGGAACTCCTTGCCAATCAAAAAATTAGATATAAAACCTATACTGAATGCCGTTGGTCTTTTTTGGCCATCTCCACCGGTAAAGGAAGACCTGAGAAAGGATACATTGCCCAAAGCATAGATTCCTTTTTTGAGGAACCGTTCTGCCGTTAGTTCCAGCCCATAGTTTTTGCCTGTACCGGTACTTACCACGCTATCAACTGTCACAAAACTATAATCGGTGCCGAGATTAAGCATGGAGAAAGCTTCTTCCCCTTCACGCTTACTAACCGGTACTTTGTAATGGTATTGATAGTACGTTTCGGCTTTCAAGCGCCAACTGTTATTGATATTTTGGTTATAGCCAAGTACTACCTGGCGGCTTCTGGTGAAGTCCAGTTGGTTGTAGGGTTGGTTGAATTCGGGCTTTTCCTGTGAAAAGAAGCGGTATTCATAATACACCAAGGGTTGGGTTTGACTGTGCAAGCCGGCAGAGAGGTAAACCTTTTGGGCATCGGAGATAAAGTAATCCAGAGATAGCCTGGGTTCTACTGATATTCTGTCTCCAATAGAAAACCTTTGGCTGTAGAGCCCGGCCTGTAAATCCAAACGATTGGTGAGGGAAATTTTAGATAGGAGATAGGCTTGTAAAAGCGAGGCAGCGCCATTGGCATCCAGCGGAATCTCATACACATCCCTTTGGTCCTGGTACATGATCTCCTGGTTGTTGTAATACATCTTCTGCCAAGTTAAGCCGCCTTTGAAAAGAACCCGGTGATTTGGCTTATGGGTGACATTAAACCGGGTAATCAGCTGTTTCTCAAAGTTGCGCAGGTAATAAAACAGCCTGGAGGTACGATTCCGGTAATTTGCGATACTGGTGGCCTCCACCTGGCTGCCAGAGGCAGAGATAATAAGCTCGGTTACTGTTTTAGGAATGTTAGAATAAGTATGATGCACCCCAAAGGCGTACATCTGGTTATACAGTGTGGGTTCAAGCCGGTACCTAACCTTTCCCCAGGTGGTGGTGTCCGGGTCTATGTCATAGATGGTGACGCTGCTACTGCCCGCAATTCCCCAGGCCGTAAACTTGCCCGCTTTAGGGGTTGGCAGCACGAATTTAAAGGCGCCGTCCTGGTACCTGGGTAGCCCTTCGTAGCCCATGCTTACGCCAATCTTCTCCAGCGGCCGGAAGGTGAACAGCCGCATGCTGCCCAGAAAAGATCCACCCCATTTCTTCACCAGTGGTCCTTCGGTAACAACCTCCATTCCGTTCAGGCCCACCTGGATGGTATTCTCTACTTTCTTGTTGTTTCCCTCCCGCAGGCGCACATCCATTACTGCTCCTATCCGGTTCCCGTATTCGGCCGGGAAGGCGCCGGTCAGGAAGTCTGAGTTGGCCAACAGGTTGTTGTTGAGCATGCTAAAGGCCCCACCAGTGTTAGGAGTGAAGGTGAAGTGGTTGGGGTTAGGGATTTCAACGCCTTCCAGGCGCCAGAGAACGCCCAAAGGAGAATTACCCCTTACGATAAGGTCATTGCGTTGGTCAGAGGCGCTGGAGACTCCGGCGTAATTGGCCGCCATGCGGCTGGGATCCTGGCGGGACCCGGCAAACCGATTGATTTCCTCTGTTCTAAGCGTGTGCACGCTGGAGGAGATAAGAAGGTTCTGGGGCAGCGTTTTGTCCCGTTCTGCCACCACTACCACCTCGGCCTGCTGAATAAAGCTTTCCTCCAGTTGTACCTGCACGATTGTTTCCTTTCCAGACACCACCATCACGTTGGAGATCTCGCCTTCTTTGTAACCCAGATAGGTAACCTTAAGGAAGTGTCTTCCTATGGGAATTTTCTCTAGCGTAAAGGTGCCATCTATGCCCGTACTCACTGCCTTTTTGGGCTCTACGGAAAGAAGCATAACCGTTGCTCCAATCAAAGGGGTTCTCAACCCTGCATCAATGACGGTGCCCCTTATGGTTTGGGTATAGACTGGTAAGGGGCTGGAGGAACTAGCGACGGCATTTCTGGGCTTTAAAACAATCTGCTCTCCTATAATCTGAAAGTAAAGATCGGCACATCTGCATAAGGTTTGCAGCGCTTTTTCTAAACCAAGGGAATTGGCCGCGCAAGTAATAGGGGTGTTGAGCGGCAGTTGGCTGTTGCTGTAGGAGAAATTCAAGGAATAACGCTTTTGCAGATCCTGAAGCACCTGGTCCAGTGGTTTACCTTGGTAATTAAATGAAACGGAGACCTCCGCCGGCAAATTCTGCGCTACTGACCTCGGGGAAGAAAGGATCAGGAATATGGCGCATAGAAATATGGGTAGATGTCTAAGCAAAGCCAGTATTTTGAAAGTTCAGGAAGGTCTGCAATGGAAATGTACTTTATCGCTAATTTCCACATTTCAAGAATATTTACAAAATACTATAATTAAAATATAGTTAATAAGTGCCTTTCTTTCTGGCTTATAATTGGTTTATGGTCTATTTTTGGAAATAGAAGGGAAAAACATTGTCTACCTTAAATCTTTTTAGAGCCTGATTTTCAAAAATAAACCTAAAAACGAGCATTTGCCTTTGGGCAGCAATTACCAATTAGGTACTTGCCGGATCTGAAAGTGAGATTTGAATAGGATTTGAATAGGAGAGGAGAAAAAAAGCGGCTGCCCAAGGAAAAGCCTTAGGCAGCCGCTTTTTAGTTGTCATTGATTACTTTTCCGCTTCCGGAGGTGAAGGTGGAAATCAGGTGCGGATAGCCCCGGTAGTAGATATTTCCGCTTCCGGTGACGGTGGCATCCAGGGTCTTATCTACCCAGATCTGCTGAAAACCAGAACCGGTGGTTTTGGTTTTAGCCGTGTCTGCATGCAGGAAATACCCTTGTATGCTGCCAGAGCCGGTGAGGGTGGTTTCCAGGTTATTGACAAAGCCTTCCAGGTCTACAATGCCGGAACCAGAGTTCTGGACATTGATGCGGTCTGCACTGCCAATGTACCTGATGGAACCCGACCCTGCTAAATGGATAGCCAACAAACCAGAAGAAGGCACCGTTTGGATGCGCATCTGCCCAGAGCTTTTAAGCTCCGCCCCTGTTATGTCCGGCAGGGTAATGAATATGTTGGTTTCTTCGTCTGCGTAATCAAGGCAGGATTCAGATCTAATGACCAGGGTGTTTCCTTCCACCTCGGTCATGATCTCTGGGAGCAGGTTGGCGAAACTTTGTACGCTCACCGACACTTTAGATCCGGCGGAAACATGCACGTTTCCGCCGATCCGCATGTCTACAGCCTTAAAAGAAGCTACATCCCTTGCTTCTGTTTTCGTCTCGCCGGTTCCTTTCTGGCACGGGCCAGTGCCCAAAATGTCACAGGAGGTAAAAACGAAGACGTAAAAGCAAACCAAAAGGGAGTAGATTCCTTTTGCACGAATAGTTGATTTCACAATTCTGGGCAGGTGAAAGCTATTACTTGCAACCTGCGCCATCCAGGGTATAGGAACCGGCGGCGGTCTGGTTTACCTTAAGGTCTGAAGAAGCTTTCAAGACCGTTAGAATCTCATCCAGTTCAGGGTTCTCAAACGTGCCAGTGAAGGTGCACGCCTGCAGGCTCTGGTTAGGAACTTCCACAGAAACTTTGAAGTACGCTTCCAATTGGTCGGCTACGGCCTTGATGGAGGTGTTCTGGAACACCAGTGCCCGCCAGGTGCTGGAAGAAGATTGCAAGGTTTCTTTTCGGTCTAGCTGGCCATTGGCAGATAGGTGCCCGGTGTAACCAGGGGTGAGCAACACCTGCTTGTTGTCTTTCAGAGAAGAGAAAGCCACTTTGCCGGTAACTACCGCCACAGAGACATCGGCCTCGTTTTTGTTTGCCCGCACATTGAAAGAAGTGCCCAAAACTTTTGTCTGGGCGTTGCCGCTTTTCACAATGAAAGGCTGTTCAGGGTTTTTGCGGACCTCAAAGAATCCTTCACCCACCAGTTCAACCCTGCGCTCAGCGCCATTGAAGGCAGTGTGGTAACGCAGGACGGAATTCTCATTAAGCGTGACCTGGCTGCTGTCTGGCAGATTGATCAACTGTCTCTGGCCCGCGGCGGTGGCCACCTGAGTCCAAGCCACCGGGTCTGTGTTAAACTGCAAATACCCTATCCAAGCCAATCCAGCAGCCAGTACGAAGGCCGCGGCATACTTGTACAGGGTATTCCAGGGGAAAAGCTGTCTCTCTACGGTTTCCTGGGATGCCTCATAGGCGTGCGTCTCCTCAGGGATGAGCGGGATTACTTTCGTTTCAGTGGGGAAGTCTAATTTGGCGCTCAGTTTGTTCCAGGCTAGCTCTGCATCTGGGTTGAAGGTGTTGTTCTGTTCGGTACCTACTTCGTCCCAGACTTCCAGGGCTTCGGTCCATTGTTGCAGGTGGGCGTCATCCTCGTTCAGCCAGGCAGAAAACTCCAGCTGTTCTTGATCTGACAGTTCCCCCCGCAAAGCTTTAGCCATCAAGACCCATTCAGGGTTCTCGTGGGTATCAGGTTTTGTTTGTGTCATGGTAGTGTTAGTGTCGTGGTGTCTATATGACAGATAATAGGGGCGATACCCCTATCTCCACGATAATATTTTTAAGCTAATGTAAAAGTTTGGCTTGCCTACGCTAAAGTGGCAAATAATGAAGTGGTTATATATAGAAATAGCAGATGTTCCCGCAGAATGCGTAAGGCTTTTCCCATCTGGTTTTCCACCGTTTTAGGGGAAAGATCCAGCGTTTCGGCAATTTCTTTGTAGGTAAGCTCCTCAAAACGGCTCATTTCAAAGATGAGGCGGCACTGCGGCGGTAACTCGTTCAGGGCCTGTTGGATGCGCCCCTCCATCTCCGTGCCTGCCAGCAGTTCCATGGTAGTGTTGGCAGATAGGGTAGATTCAAAAGGAGAGGTGTCCTCAGACAGGACCAGACGTTTCTGCTTCTCAATGTAGTTCAAGGCCTGGTTTGTAACCGATCTGACAAGGTACGCTTTGTAGGAGGTGCTGATTTCCAGTACCTCGCGGTTCTGCCAGATTTTGCAGAAGACTTCTTGCACTAAGTCCTCGGCTGCCTCGGTGTCTTTGGTGAAACGCACAGCCGTTCTACAAAGCAGGGTATAGTACTGCTTGAACAACGTCTCCATGAAAAGCGTCTCGTTGGTTTTGAGCAGGGTGTGCAACTCCTGGTCTTGGGTAAGTAGAGGTGTACCCATATGCATAAGGTTAAGTGTACTGCAAAGATAAAAGAACCTGTGTGCTATCCTATATTTTCGTCTTAAAATCAAAGAACCATACCGGTATATTTGAGTATTTTGCTTAACTAGAACCCCAAACTGAGTTTTACCCCGGCAGTTCTGCCTTTATGATGCAAACCACAAAGAAAAATGACCCTAAAGTAATGAGAGCCTGGTGCTTTTATGACTGGGCCAATTCCGTTTACTCGCTTGTTATTACCACTGCCATTTTCCCTATTTACTATGTGGCCCTCACCAAAGGAAACAGGGGAGACCTGGTCAGCTTTTTCGGGTTGGAGATCTCTGCTTCGGTGCTGTACAGCTACGCCTTGACCGGGGCCTTTCTCACCATCGCCTTTTTGAGTCCTCTGCTTACGGCTATTGCGGATTACGGCGGAAACAAGAAGAATTTCATGCGCTTTTTCTGCTACATGGGCTCTACCGCCTGTATGGGCTTATTCTTCTTTACGCAGGAGACCTTTTCCATCTCGCTGCTGCTTTTCATGGTCGCCGCCATTGGGTTCAGCGGGAGTATCGTATTCTACAATTCCTACCTGCCGGAGATCGCCACCGAGGAGAACTTTGACAAGCTGAGCGCCCGTGGATTTTCCTTGGGCTACATAGGTAGCATGATTCTTTTGATCATTTCCCTGGCGCTGGTGCTTTTCCCGGGTGTGGTGGGCATTGAGGACGAGGGGCTTCCCGCCCGTATTTCCTTCCTGATGACCGGTTTGTGGTGGTTTGGGTTTGCCCAGTATTCCTTTGCCTACCTCCCCAACAACCGCAGCCCGAAGGAAAAAGAAGGTGGGTACCTGCTCAACGGCTTTAGGGAACTGGGCAAGGTATTGGGCATGCTGAAGGACCTGCCGCTGCTCAAGCGTTTCCTGATGGCCTTCTTCTTCTATAACATGGGCGTGCAGACGGTGATGTACGTGGCCTCCCTGTTTGGCTCCAAAGAGCTGAACCTGCCGGATACTGCTTTGATCACAGTGCTGCTAATCATCCAGGCGGTGGCCATTGGCGGGGCTTATTTCTTTGCCTGGCTATCTGGAAGGGTGGGGAATACCATGGCCCTTATGTGGGCGGTGATTGTCTGGGTGGGTATTACCATCGGGGCTTATTTTGTGACCACCGGCAATCAGTACTACGTGTTGGCGTTCGTGGTGGGCGCCGTGATGGGTGGCGTGCAGTCCCTTTCCCGTTCCACCTACAGCAAACTACTACCAGAGACCACTGATCATGCCTCGTTCTTCAGTTTCTATGATATCTGTGATAAAGTAGGCCTTGCGCTGGGAACACTCTCTTTTGGCATCACCGAGCAGATTTTCGGGTCTATGCGCAACAGTATCCTCACGCTGCTGGTTTTCTTTGTGCTGGGGCTCATTATCCTGTTTTCTATAAGAACACGCAAATTGGCCCCGGTGCCGGCAACGGTAGTCTAAGCATTGAGATTTTTAAAAGAGAAAGGGCATCCAACTACTTGGATGCCCTTTCTAATTTTGGCCTGTTTTAAGGAAAAGACCCTAAAAAGTTATTTCTGCCCGTAGACCTTTTCACCGTTGAGGTAGGTGCTGATCACCTTAACTCCTCTGATA
Organism: Rufibacter roseolus; assembly: GCF_017916365.1. Classification (GTDB taxonomy): domain Bacteria; phylum Bacteroidota; class Bacteroidia; order Cytophagales; family Hymenobacteraceae; genus Nibribacter; species Nibribacter roseolus. The sequence goes on along the minus strand of NZ_JAFMSU010000002.1, from coordinate 1,080,221 downwards.
GCCTCGGGTTTGATGGTCATGATGTCCTGGTCAAGTATCACGAAATCGGCTACCTTGCCGGGCTCCAGGCTACCTTTCTGCTTTTCCTCGAAGTTGGCGTAAGCGGCCCAGATGGTAGTGCCGCGCAGCGCCTCTTCCCGGCTCAAGGCATTCTCCATCTGGAAACCTCCAGTGGGGTAGTTATCAGCGTCTTGCCGGGCAATGGCCGAGTGGAAACCGAACAACGGGTTGATGTGCTCCACCGGGAAATCTGAACCCAGCGGCAGGATGTTGTTCTGCTGCAGCAAGGCTTTGAAAGCATAAGCGTGTTTCACTCTGTCCAGGCCTAGGCGCTCACTTGCCCAGTACATGTCTGAGGTGGCGTGGGTAGGCTGCACCGAGGGCAGGATGCTGTATTTACCGAAAAGCGGCACATCAGCTGGGTTCACTACCTGGGCGTGCTCAATGCGCCAGCGGCGGTCATTCTTACCCTTCAGGTTGTCTCCGTAGATCTGCAGGATAACCCGGTTGGCAGAATCCCCGATGGCGTGGGTATTCATCTGGAAATTGTGCTTATAAAGTTCGGCTGCCAGGTCTTTGTAGGCCTGCACCGTCTCCAGCAGAAAGCCTGTTTCATTGGGCCGGTCATTGTACGGGTGCAGCAAACAAGCTCCTCTAGAACCCAAGGCCCCGTCTCCGTATACCTTGAAAGATCGTATAGTTAGCCTATCTGTGGTGTAAGGCCCGTTTTTGAAAAAATGGGCTTTATTCTCCGCCGTAGGGCTGAGCATGGCGTAAATCCGCACGCGCAGCTCGTCTTTTTTCTGCAGGGAGTCCAGAAGGTCTACTGCGTCTTTGGGTAATCCAGCGTCCACCACGGTGGTGATGCCTACTTTAAAAAGGTTCTTTTCCGCTTGCTTTAGCATTTGGGTGAGCTCCTTTTTGGAAGGCGAAGGGATTTTGGCAGCTACCTGGTTTGCGGCATTGTCTATTAAAATACCAGTAAGCTTTCCATTGGCCACTTCCACCTTACCGCCCGTCATGGTTGTTTGCGGAGTTATCCCAGCCAGATCAAGTGCTTTCTGGTTTGCCAATTGGGCATGGCCGTCTACACGTTCAATAAGGACGGGAACATCTGGGAAAAGCGCGTCCAGGGTGTCTTTGGTGGGGAACTGTTGCACCTTCCAGTCATTCTGGTCCCAGCCACGGCCCGTCAACCACGCCGCTTGCGGATAAGCTTTGCGATGGTTTTGAAGTCGCTGCACAACTTCGGCGAAGGAGGTGGTGCCAACCAAATCGGCATCGCGTTGGTTTATAGCATAGCCCATAAAATGCGCGTGACCGTCAATCAGGCCGGGGTACACCGGTTTGCCCTGCGCATCAACTTCCTGATCGGCTTTATACTTTTCGCGCAAGCCATCGGAGGTGCCCACCTCCAGAATTTTCCCGTCTTTCACCGCAAAAGCCTGCGCTTTGTCAAAACCGGCGTTCACGGTATACACATTGGCGTTGTAGACCAGCAAATCGGCTTTCTCACCGCGACTACAGGAAGATAGGAGGGACAGCCCCAGCATGGCAGACAGTCCCAGGTAACTCCACTTTCTATTCATAGCGCAGGTGTTTCACAGATTCACCGGAGTCACGAAGCTCCAGCAATGCGTCAATTCCTATTTGAAGGTGTTTGGTCACGAAATCAGCGGTGATTCTCAAATCACTCTCAGCGGTTTTCACGCCGTCTGGGGTCATGGGGTTATCAGATACCAGCAGCAGGGCGCCGTGCGGGATATCGTTCATAAAGCCTACCACAAAGATGGTAGCAGTCTCCATGTCCACGCCCAAAGCCCGGATGGAGCGTAGGTATTCCTTGAACTCCTCGTCATGCTCCCACACGCGGCGGTTGGTGGTGTAGACAGTCCCGGTCCAATAGTCCATCTCGTGCTTTTTGATCATGGACGAAACAGCCCGCTGAAGACGGAAAGAAGGCAAGGCGGGGATTTCCGGTGGAAGGTAATCGTCTGATGTTCCCTCGCCCCGGATGGCCGCGATGGGCAGGATGAGATCACCGAGTTTGGCTTTCTTCAGGCCGCCGCACTTGCCCAGGAACAAAGCCGCCTTAGGCTTCACTGCAGAAAGCAAATCCATCACAGTGGCTGCCATGGCGCTCCCCATCCCGAAGTTGATGATGGTAATGTTCTGGGCGGTAGCGGTCTGCATGGGTTTGTCCGAGCCCTTGATCTCCACCCCGAACTGATCAGCGAACATGACCACGTAATTGAGGAAGTTGGTCAGGAGGATATATTCCCCAAACTCATTTAGCGGCCGCCCGGTGTAGCGGGGCAACCAGTTCTCTACAATCTCCTGTTTGGTCTTCATAGTTTATTTTGGTTCTATTTTGACAAAATGGGTGCAGAAACAGCTGCTCTGCTTTCAGGTTTGTACTTTTGGGCTATGGAGCAGCTTTCTTTACCGGCGTATTCTTACAAACTTAAGGATTCTGAAGGGAAAACCTTTATTCTTGACCAGGTTAGGCGCAAATATGTGGTCCTGACTCCAGAGGAATGGGTACGGCAGCACATCATCCATTTGTTGCACGCCCACCTGAATTACCCTCTGGCATTGATGAGTGTGGAGCGTGGCACCAAATACAACACACTGCAAAAACGCACTGACCTAAGGGTCTACTCTACCGAAGGCTCGCCGCTATTGTTAGTGGAATGTAAAGCCGTGCACATGCCCATTACCGAGGCCACCGTACGGCAAGTGGCTGTCTATAACCAAACCATCGGGGCACCTTACCTGATGGTCAGCAACGGCCGTGACCATTACTGCTGGCACGTACACAATGAAACGAAGCAGATTACGCCTATTCCGGTTTTGCCTTCTTTTCAGGAAATCGGGCTATAAACAGGTTAGTTGTAAACCCTGTTGTCAATTGATTTATTTAGTTGATAGACAGGGGTAAATAGCCTTCTTGTTTTAGATATATTTTGGGTAAAACATTCAAAAAATATGGGCAAACAAAAAGGCCGCCCCTTCAGAGAAGAGGCGGCCTTTTTTTATGAATAAGGGAGATTAAGCCAAAACTTCAGCTACATCTGTCAACGGCAATCCGAAAGCCTCGGCCACGCCTGGGTACACTACTTTACCGTCTACCACGTTCAAGCCGAGTCTCAGCTCGTCACGCTCCTGGCAAGCTGCTTTCCAACCTTTGTTAGCCAGTAACAGGGCGTAAGGCAGGGTAGCGTTGGTGAGGGCAAGTGTAGAAGTGTAAGGAACCGCACCTGGCATGTTGGCCACGCAGTAATGCACCACATCATCAATGATGAAGGTTGGGTTCTCGTGGGTAGTAGGCTTACATGTCTCGATGCAACCTCCTTGGTCAACGGCTACGTCTACCAAAACGGTACCCGGACGCATGTCTTTCAGCATCTCGCGGGTGATCAGGTGAGGGGCTTTCGCGCCTGGGATCAAAACCGCCCCAATGATCAAGTCAGCAGTTTTGATGGCTTCCTTGATGTTGTAGTGGTTAGACATCACGGTGGTCACGTTGGCAGGCATGATGTCATCCAGCTCCCGCAGACGCTTCAGGCTGATGTCCATGATGGTCACGTTGGCACCGAAACCGGCAGAGATCTTAGCTGCCTGGGTTCCTACGATACCACCACCCAATACCAATACGTTGGCTGGCTTCACACCAGGTACACCACCCAACAGAATGCCGCGGCCTTTCAAAGGTTTCTCCAGGTATTTGGCACCTTCTTGCGGCGCCATACGGCCCGCCACTTCGCTCATAGGTACCAGCAAAGGAAGAGAACGGTCTTTCAGTTCTACGGTCTCGTACGCCAGACAGGTAGCCTTGCGCTGGATCATGGCGTGGGTTAGAGGCTCGTAAGAAGCAAAGTGGAAGTAAGTGAACAATAATTGGCCTTCCTTGATAAGGTTATATTCCTGCTCAATAGGCTCTTTCACTTTCACAATCATCTCGGCAATGCCGTACACTTCCTCAATAGTTGGAAGGATGGTTGCGCCAGCAATGGCATATTCCTCATCTGAGAAACCACTGCCTTCACCGGCAGTAGCTTGTACATACACAGTATGTCCGTTCTTTATAAATTCCGCCACGCCACCGGGGGTGAGGGCCACGCGGTTCTCGTTGTTTTTTATCTCCTTCGGAAGACCAATAATCATTTGCGATTTTTTATAAGGTGGTGAAAAAGTGTACAAATATACACCAACCACCTATGAGATTTGCAACCCCAGTTCTATTTTAATTAACGTTTGTTTGGTTCAAGACAGTTTTCAGCCTCATTTTATAAAAAAGGCTGTAAAACTAAGATAAAATGATATAACTATGACTTTTCAAATTTGACTATTGCGGGAATGCGCTTCTTTGTTGATGTTGAGATGGCAACACTATTATATTAATAGGTAGGTATTTGCAGCAACTTACCTTCTTCTATAGCTTTCCGGTCCTTTTCTATCCTTTTCTTCCTGTTGGCTAAACTTTCATCATCGCATATCTTCCATTCTTTATAGACGGCTTCATCTCTGATGATGAAATAGCTGTGCTCACCCCATTCTGCACCAGAGGATGAGTATAGCCGTGCCTTAATGGTTTGGTTGTGCCAATAACTATTGACCTCTTTGTGTTGGAAAACCCTTACTCCCATGTATGGCCTGTCTTTTACGGTGGTGGTTGACATGGGCTGTCCAAATTTGGCGGCCAGTTTTTCCCCTAGTTTAATAGGGGCCTCACACTTGAGGCTGAACAGTTTTCCATTGAAAAAATGGAGAAAGATCTCGGTGTATTCGTCATCCCCAATTAAGAGGCGATCAAGGTAAAATACGCGGGAATTGGGGCAGGTAGTAGATTCCCGGTGGGCTTTGTTAAGAAAAAAATGGTTGTTCACTACCTCCGCGATGTTGGTTCCTTCAAACTCCATGGGTCTAATCTGTAGATCCGTTACAGGGATCTTTGCACCAGGATTCAGAGAGTCTTGGAGGGTAAGCATAAATGTTACTTTTGTTTCCCCTATTTTGAAGGGGCCTATAACACTAATGGTGGTTTGCTTAACCGGCGCTTCTGCTTCAACAATAGGTTTTGCCGCAGCTTTTTTCTGCTGGGCTTGGGTGACCAGAGAGGTAAGAAATAGTGAAATAACCAATGGTAATAGTTGCCTCATGTTTTAACTCTGTTCTTTGCTAGAATATAATATTAGTTATTCTGGACAGAAAGCAGACCTACAGTTGTCCTGATTGTTATGCTGTAAGGCTGAATTTTAGTACTAAAAGGCTGTATAGTATTGAAACGGGCATAAAAAAAGGCAGCAACACTGTTACTGCCATTAGTACAAAATAAAACTATGAAAAAACTATTTAAAAGGCACTGACGCCTTGTTAACCTTAACTGAACTTTGCTTTGCCAGGCTATCTACCACTTTGGCCTTTAGGGTAAAGGCAGGCGTAGCGCCGGTGATGTCGTTTGAAACAAGCGTTACTGTCTCAATTCTGTCCTGTAACACCTGAGGACTATAGGTAAGTTCCAACTTTGCAGATTGTCCTGCTTTTACTACAGAAGGGCTCATTTTGAAGGCCACACAGTTGCAGGCAGTCTGAATTCCGGTCACATTCAGGTCTGTTTTACCAGTGTTTTTGATGGTGAATTTAGCGGTGGCTTTCTGGCCTTTTTCCAATTTCCCGAAATCATAGGTGGAGCTGGCCACGTCGATCTTTGGGGATTTGGCCACTTCCTCAGCGGTGTGGGCTGCAGGGGCGGGCGCCGCATCTTTAGGAACTACGGTTCCTTTGATGAAAAGAGACTGGGTCTCTGGATTGCCGTTTGAGGTAATAGTCAACGTTTTGCTGAAAGCACCAGGACGGCCAGCGCTGTTGTAACCTGCTTTCACCACGCCGGTTTTGCCTGGTAAGATTGCCTCTTTGGGCCATTCTGGGGTAGTACATCCGCAGGAAGCCTGTACATGCGAAATTACTACCGGCTGATTTCCAGTATTCTTGAATTTAAATTCGTAGATAGCTTGTACGCCCTCGGTAACATTGCCAAAATCATGGGTGTCTTTCTCGAAGGTAAGCACTCCCTGGGCCGAAACCATTCCTTGGGTAAGTACTACCAGGGCAAAAGCGAGCAGTAGATAGATTTTTTTCATAATTCTTTAAGTTTGTATCAGTTTTATGGCCCGTTAAGTGAGCTAACAAAAATAATAAAAATTAGTTCGGATAACTACTAAAAATCAATTCCAGGACCAGAATCAAAGCCATGGCATTTGAAAATGGGGTAAATCTTACGTAGTTTTGACTTTAAAAATCCTTATAGGACCTTATAAGATAACGCATGCAAACCGTTGAACGGATTAATCAGCTTTCCCTTACTAAAGAAGAGATGTTGCAGGACTATCGCATTGCGTGCGAGAGTCGGCAGGCCAGTTTAACCGGCCGGAAAGAAGTGTTCATGGGTAAAGCCAAATTCGGAATTTTCGGCGACGGAAAGGAAGTGGCGCAATTGGCCATGGCCCGTTTTTTCCGCCCCGGCGATTTCCGCTCAGGGTACTATAGGGACCAGACGTTCATGTTCGCTATCGGCGAACTGACCGTTCAGCAGTTCTTCGCGCAGCTTTATGCCCATACAGACGTAGAGCAGGAGCCTTCCACCGCGGGTAGGAGCATGACGGGCCACTTCGGCACCCGCCTTTTGGACGACGAAGGCAAATGGAAACCGCAGACTACCTCCAAGAACTCCTCGGCTGACATCTCGCCAACAGGAGCACAGATGCCTCGCCTTTTAGGATTAGCCTACGCTTCTAAGTTATACAGACAAAACCCGGAACTGCACCAGTTCACAGATTTCTCCAACAACGGAGACGAGATCGCCTTCGGGACTATCGGGAATGCCTCTACTTCTGAGGGGGTTTTCTTTGAGGCCATCAACGCGGCCGGCGTTCTGCAGGTACCCATGCTGGTATCGGTGTGGGATGACGGTTACGGCATCTCGGTGCCTGCCCATTACCAAACAACTAAAAGCAGCATCTCTGAGATTCTGGCCGGCTTCCAGCGTGAGGCCCCAGGTGAGCAGGGATTTGAGTTATTCAAGGTGAAAGGCTGGGATTACGCCGCCCTTTGCGAGGTGTACCAGCAGGCCACCCAGGTTTGCCGTGAGCAGCACGTGCCCGTGCTCATCCACGTGGAAGAGGTAACGCAACCGCAGGGTCACTCCACCTCAGGCTCGCATGAGCGCTACAAATCAAAGGAGCGCCTGGCCTGGGAAGAGGAGTATGACTGTATCAAGCAGATGCGCAACTGGCTTATCACCAGCGGCTACGCTGAACATGCTGAACTGAACCAGATTGAGGCTGAGGCCAAGGAAGCGGTGCGCGTAGCCCGGGCTGCCGCCTGGAGTTCCTTCAACGCCGGCATTCAGGAAGACCATAACCAATGCCTGCACTTGCTGGAGCAGCTTTCTGGCAGTATTTCAGAAAACGCCTCAGAAATAGCTTCCATCCGCGAGGAACTGGCCAAAACCATCAACCCACTAAGATCTGATGCTATTAAGGCTGCCCGTAAAGCCCTTCGCTTTGTGCGCAAGGAAAGAGGCATTGCCAAGCGCGACTTGGTGAAATGGCTGGAAACTGTGCAGGGAGAGAACGCAGAGCGCTACAATTCTTACCTCTACAGCCAATCAGACGAGTCTGCTTTGCTGGTGGAGGAGATCAAACCTGAATATACCGAGAACAGCCCGATAGTTGACGGTCGGGAGGTACTGCAAGCCTGCTTTGACGCCGCACTGGCCCGTGAGCCCCGCTTGTTCGCCATCGGGGAGGATGTAGGAAAGATCGGGGACGTAAACCAGGCCTTTGCCGGTTTGCAGGACAAATACGGCGAACTGCGGGTGACGGATACCGGTATTCGGGAGTGTACCATCGCTGGACAAGGCATTGGCGCTGCTCTAAGAGGACTTCGCCCCATCACCGAGATCCAATACTTGGATTACCTATTGTATGCCATCCAGATCCTGAGCGATGACGTGGCTAGCTTGCAGTACCGCACCAAAGGCGGCCAGAAAGCCCCTATGATTGTGCGTACCCGCGGCCACCGCCTGGAAGGTGTTTGGCATTCTGGCTCGCCCATGGGGATGATTCTGAATAGCTTGCGCGGCATGCACGTGCTGGTGCCCCGTAACATGACCCAGGCCGCTGGTTTCTACAACCTGTTGCTCAAGTCTGATGAGCCGGCGCTAGTAGTAGAGTGCCTGAACGGTTACCGCCTGAAAGAACGTATTCCTGCGAACATAGGGGAGTTTACCGTGCCGCTGGGTATGCCAGAGGTTCTTAGAAAAGGTACCAATATCACCATTGTGACCTACGGTTCTATGTGCCGGGTAGTAATGGAGGCCGCAGAGCAACTGCAGACCGTGGGCATCTCCGCTGAGGTGATTGACGTGCAAACCTTGCTGCCTTTTGACCTGGATCATCTGATTACCGACTCCATCCGGAAGACCAGCCGCGTTCTGTTCACCGATGAGGACGTATCTGGAGGGGCTACTGGCTTTATGATGCAAAAGGTGATTGATGAGCAGGAGGCCTGGCGCTGGCTGGATTCTAAACCGGCTACGCTGTCGGCGCAGGATCACCGGCCATCATACTCTACAGACGGAGACTACTTCTCCAAGCCAAGCGCCGAGGATGTGTTTGAGCAGGTATACGCCATCATGAACGAAGCAGATCCCGAGAGCTATCCATCCCTTTACTAGCGTGGATTTCCTATAAAAGCCAGCGGCCTGCTTCTCATAAGCAGGCCGCTGGCTTTTAATATGTCTTGTATGGGTTTATTGAGGCTTTGAAAACAGAACCACATCTGAGGTGGTTACGGTAGGGCTTTCATGCAGGGCCCGGTCAAATACCTTTACATCAAACCTGATGGTGTCACCAGGTTGCAATGGGCTTAACCGGCTTTGAAAAATATTAATGCTATAGCGGATGTCGCCTTCCAACGGCTCTTCTCGGTCCTCAGTGGAAACTCTGGGAAACCTACCGTTGTAATTGATAGGGCTGCCATTCACCATTACCCGCTCATAATTCCCGTTTACCTTCTTATAGATGTTGCAGATCATGTTGTAAAAATGTTCGCCACCAGAGTTAAATGGAGGCTGAATATCTTCGGGATACAAGGTCTCAGATAATCCTAGATCTCCGTCGCCGTCCTGAAACCGAACCACCAGAATAAGGGAATCATAGGTGACGTTGCTGGCGTTGCGCAGGGTGCGCTGCTCAATTCCTCTGAAGGTAAGGTTAGGGGTCATATCAAAATCCGGCTTTTCATAGCAGGAGGTTAACCCCAGAGAACCAAGTACAAAGGCCAGGCCTAAGAAGAGTCTATGTCTTTTCATAGTAAAATTATGAGCACCTAAGGTACAAATCCTAACGCGCACTTGCTTACTTTGTTGTATAATTTAGCTTTCTCACCCATGGGTTTTCCCGAAGAATACAAAAAAGAGATCATCCAGAAAGTTCCCCTGAATTTTGAGGCTGCTGCCTTGGCTTTGTTTCAATACCAGGCGGAGCATAACCCCGTTTACCGGCAGTATATCCATTTTCTCAGGAAAGACCCAAACCAGGTAAAGGAACTGAGCCAGATACCCTTTTTGCCCATTGAGTTCTTCAAGACCCATACCGTACAGTCTCACCTATTCAAGCCCGAGGCCATTTTCAAGAGCAGCGGCACCACGCTGCAGCAGCGAAGTCAGCACCTGGTTTTTGACACCGGATTTTACAAGCAGCATGCCCAGCACCTCTTTGAGGAAACCTACGGACCACTAGCCGGCAGTGTGGTTTTGGCCTTGCTTCCCTCTTACCTGGAGCAGGGAGACTCTTCACTGGTGATGATGGTAGATCACTTCATCAAAGCTACCGGCCAGGTAGAACCAGGCTTTTACCTCCGGAACCACCAGGAACTGCGGGAAGCCATAAAGAAAGCCAAGGCCGAAGGCAAGAAAGTGTACCTCTTCGGGGTGACGTATGCGCTGTTGGATTTGGCCGAGGAACCTGGCGCCGAAGAACTGAGCGGTATTACCATATTTGAGACCGGGGGCATGAAAGGCCGCCGCCGCGAGATGGTGCGCGACGAGCTGCACGCGGTACTGACCCAGGCTTTCGGAGTGGAGGCTATTCATTCAGAATACGGCATGACGGAGCTCCTGTCGCAGGCCTATTCTACGGGCGCTGGTATTTTCCAGCCATCGCGTACCCTCCGAATCCTGGTGCGGGACGTGAATGATCCGCTCTCCGTTTCCTCAGGGGCCGGCTCCGGCGGCGTGAATGTGATTGATCTGGCCAACGTAGATTCCTGCGCTTTCATTGAAACCAAAGACCTGGGCAAACTGTACCCGGACGGGTCTTTTGAGATCCTGGGTCGATTCGATAACTCAGACGTAAGGGGTTGTAATCTGCTTGTAAGTTAGCGTCTTATGGCTGTTTTTCTCAAAACAGCTTTAAAACAGAAACACCTCTCAAAAATGAATTGAGAGGTGTTTCTGTTTTAAAGGAAAGACGGTTTTTTACTTCGCGTAAGCGCGGGCGTCTTCCTCGGTGATGGTTTCATCGCTCATGATCACCAGGCGTTCCACCACGTTGCGGAGCTCCCGCACGTTGCCTCGCCAGTCAAGGCCTTGCAGGTAGGTGAGGGCCTCCGGGGTGATTTTCTTGGGTTTGTTGCCGTAGTCGCGGGCCACGTCCTGCAGGAATTTCTCTACCAGATCAGGGATATCTTCGCGGCGCTCATTCAGGGGCGGCACGTGGATCAGGATCACACTCAGGCGGTGGTATAAGTCCTCGCGGAAGTTCTTGGCCTCAATCTCCTCCAACAGGTTTTTGTTTGTGGCTGCTACCACGCGCACATCTACGGTAATGTCCTTGTCGCCGCCTACGCGGGTGATTTTGTGTTCTTGCAAAGCACGGAGCACCTTGGCTTGCGCCGAAAGGCTCATATCCCCGATCTCATCCAGGAACAGCGTGCCGCCGTTGGCCTGCTCAAACTTCCCGATGCGCTGCTTCACCGCCGAGGTGAACGAGCCTTTCTCGTGCCCGAACAACTCACTTTCAATCAACTCACTAGGAATGGCGGCGCAGTTCACTTCCACCAGCGGTCCGTTGGCACGGTTGCTTTGCTCGTGCAGGGAACGGGCCACTAGTTCCTTTCCGGCGCCGTTAGGGCCGGTGATGAGCACGCGGGCATCGGTAGGCGCTACTTTGGCCACCGCCGATTTTACCTTGCCCAAGGCAGGCGAGGCGCCTACCATTTCATAGGTCTTGGAGATTTTTTTCTTAAGAGTTTTGGTCTCGGTCACCAAGGTAGCTTTGTCCAGCGCATTACGCACCGATACCAAGAGGCGGTTCAGATCCGGGGGTTTCACCAGGAAATCATAGGCGCCTTTCTTTGTGGCCTCCACGGCGGTATCAATGGTGCCGTGTGCCGAGATCATGATAAAGGGCGTATCCGGTACCAGGATCTGGGCCCGCTCCAGGACCTCCATACCGTCCAGCTTGGGCATTTTGATGTCGCAGAGCACCACGTCGTATTTGGATTTCTGCAGCATCTCCAATCCGCGCTCGCCGTCTTCGGCTTCGTCTACGGTGTAGTTCTCGTACTCCAGAATCTCTTTCAAGGTGTAGCGGATGCTACGTTCATCATCTATGATCAGAATTTTGGGCATGGGTTATCTTATTTACTGTGCCAACGGCAAAAGCCTGGGGTTTATTTCCGAGGCTTACGCGGGAATAGACTTCTAGGATATTTTAAGCCCGGTTTTCATAAAAGGACGCTAAAACAGAAGCTGAAAATAAAGCTAAAAGTATAAAACTTTGGGCAGTTGCCAAGAATGGGGTTTAGGTTTGCCGGGCTAAATCCAACAATCTGGCAATTCTGGTCTGCGAAGCGGTCATGCTGCCATATTCGGTGGTCAGCGGACTGCCGCCCATGGGTACTTCCTCTCTCCTGAAAGTCATCTTGCTTGGGGCAAACTCCCGCGCTGAAGCGTGGAATTCCGTGACACCTGTTTGCTCCAGAAGTGCTTTGAGGTTGTCCTCGTTGATGCCTCCGCCTGGCAGGACACTCAGGTTTTCACCGGCTTTTTGGCAAAGTGCCGAGATGAGTTCTGCGCCCTCGGGAGCTGTGGGCTGCTGCCCCGATGTCAGCAGCCGGTCTACCTGCAGTTGGAGCAAATCGTCTAAAGCCCTGAAAGGATCCGGTGTGAGGTCAAAGGCCCGATGAAAGGTGACGCTCATGGGGCGGGCAAGGCTTATCAGTTCGCGGGTGCGGACCACATCAATGTTGCCCTCGGGGAGCAGCACGCCCAGAACCACGCCATCTGTGCCCATCTCTTTTGCTATCTGGATGTCATGCCTCATGACTTCAAACTCCAGGTCTGAGTACAGGAAATCGCCCCGGCGCGGCCGGATAAGCACGTGCAAGCCAATGGACAGGTGTTGCCGGCAGATTTGGATCATGCCCGCACTGGGCGTGGTACCGCCCTCCACCAGGTTGTCGCAGAGTTCCACCCGTTGGGCCCCGGCGGCCTGCGCAGTAATAGCCGACTGTACAGAGTCTACGCAAACCTCCATCAATATGGATCTACCCATGGAGGTTACAGTTTGAATTTGGCATCCAGCAATTTGTTGGTGGTGGTATCGCGCACGGCATAGTTGAACCCCCGCTGGATACAGTAACCGCCGTACTCGCCCTGCTTGTTGATGGCGATAAAGCCCACCTGCAGGTCTTTCACGTTTTTCTGCTTCTGGATAATGCGTTCCACAGCCAGGCGGCAGGCTTTCTCTGGGGCGTGGCCCTGGCGCATGAGTTCCACCACCAAATGGCTGCCTACCATCCTGATCACGGCCTCGCCCAGACCGGTAGCGGTGGCGGCGCCTATTTCATTGTCCACGAACAAGCCTGCCCCGATGATAGGGGAGTCGCCTACGCGGCCCCGCATTTTGAAGGCAGCGCCGCTGGTGGTACAGGCTCCGGCCAGGTCTCCATGCGAGTCTAAAGCCAGCAACCCGATGGTGTCATGGTTCTCTATGTTGATGACCGGCTTGTACTTTGATTCTTTAAGCCAGTTTTTCCAGTCTTTCTCAGACTCTGCCGTGAGCAGGTTCTCTTTCTGGAATCCTTGGGACAAGGCAAACTGCAGGGCACCATCGCCCACCAGCATCACGTGCGGCGTGTTTTCCATAACCTTGCGGGCCACCGAGATGGGGTGCTTGATATGCTGCAGGTAAGCCACCGAGCCGCAGTTGCTGTCTTTGTCCATGATGCAGGCATCAAGGGTCACGTTGCCTTCCCGGTCTGGGTAACCGCCGTAGCCCACGGTGCGCACCTTGGGGTCGCCTTCGGGTACGCGCACGCCGGCTTCCACGGCATCCAGGGCATTGCCGCCTTGGGAGAGGATTTTCCAGGCCGCATCGTTCGCGGGCATGCCGTGGTCCCAGGTGGAGATCACCAACGGCTTGTTTGTTTTGCCCTGCTTTATAGAACCGGAAAAAGCCTTGTGGATAGGGTAGAACCCGCTGACCAGGGCGGTGCCCATAGCGGATAACTTTAAGAAACGGCGTCTGCTGCTCATGGAGTAGTTGGAGTATTAGGTGCTTGGAAGAATTTCAAGGAAAAAGATTACCGGTGTTTAGGGGCTGTTTTTGAAAAAACGGCCCCTAAACGGCATCGGAATACGGATGGCGGAAAGGGAGAGACTCAGGAGGAAAAAACACATCTTAATTATAGGGTCAGCTCACCTTCCAGGACAATCTGCGCCTGGCTGCGCACCTCCAGCGTTTTGCCGTCTTTGATGTTCAGGTGCAGATAGCCGCCTCTGGCCGAGAGCTGAAATGCCCGCAGTTGGGTCTTGTGCAATCGGTCTGACCAGTACTTCGCCAGAACGCTGTGCGCCGAGCCCGTCACCGGATCCTCGTTGATGCCCACCCAGGGCCAGAAACACCGGGAATAGAAATCAAACTCGGGGTCTTCTGACCTGGTAGTCACCGCCAGGCCATTGGCGATGTCTACCACCCTGAGCAGTTGCCCAAAATCAGGCCGAAGCTGGAGCAGGGTTTCTTTGTCGGTCACCTCCAGGATGAGCATCTGGATAGCCTCCGAGAAATAAAGCGGGAGGGTGGACGGAAGGTTTAACGCCTCAAAAACCCCCAGCATGTCAGCCTGTGGTGCATAGCCGTACAGCGGAAACTGCATGAGAATGGAATCTGGCTCCTTCAAAGCCTGAAGTACCAACTGGTGCTGGGTGGTAAATGTCACCTGTTCCAGGCCCAGTTTCTCCAGCACCAGCTTCGCCGAGGCCAGGGTGGCATGTCCGCAGAATGCTATTTCCACGGTGGGTGTGAAGTACCGGATGTCAAAGAACTCAGGCGCATCACGGCGCTGCACCAGGAAAGCGGTCTCAGAGAGGTTCATCTCCGCGGCGATAGCCTGCATGTTTCTTTCCTCCAGAGGCTCGGCCAGGAGGCAAACGCCGGCCGGATTACCTTTGAAGGTCTGGCTCGTGAAAGCGTCTATGATGTAGGTCTTTATTTTCATGGTCCTGCTTCTAAGGTTTGAATCTAATAAAGACTTGCAGGTATAAGAAAGAACCTTCGGAAAAATTTAATCTCAGGCGGTTAAGGTAACGGCTGACAGGCCGCCAATCCATCCCGGATAATCTGCTTGCGTTACTTTTTTTTCCGGCCGATGAAAATCAGGTGGGTGGAAGGGGAGCCGGCAGAGTTCTGGTAGCCTTTCCGGAGCAGATGGACCAGTTCAAAGCCGTTGGCCTGAAGCTTCTCGGTGAGGTAATCTGCGTGGTGGTAATAGACAAACATCCGGTCCTGGCCGCTGGAGGAGGTTTCGTAGCCAGATTTCTCATAATCGCCCTCAATGGCGCTGAGGTACAGGATGCCTTTTCCCTCCAGTAGTTGTGCCGCGTCTTTGATGAGTTTGGCGCAATCTTCCCTGGATAAATAGGGGAGGCAAAAGCCGCAGATGATGCCGGCATAGGCGAGCGGCAAGGTATCTATCTCCCGGGCATCCATGACCTGGAAAGTAGCCGATGGGTTGTTCTCCCGGGCCAGTTGGATCATGTTGGGAGCCGTGTCAATGGCTTCCAGCCGGAAATCGGGCCGTTGGGATAAGAGATAACGCGTGATGTTCCCCGGGCCGCACCCTATTTCCAGAATGCGGGCATTGGCCTTTGGGATCAATCCGCAGAAAAGATCATAGGTGTCATTGTACAGGTCCAGGTCCATGAATTTGTCCTGGTAAGCAGGGGCCAGTTTGTTCCAGGTCTCGAAGTTCACGCGGTAGCTGTCCATGGTTCCAACCTGTTATATGATTCCAGTTTAAGGCTAGTTTGAAAAAAATGGGCGTAAAACGCACCACGCCATCTAGCATCCTTATTTTACAAACAATCTTTCGTCAAAAGGGAACGGCTCAGAATCCAGCAGCTTGATCTGCGGAAACTCAGGGTGGCGGGGGTTGAACAGGTAGTTATGGTCACCGTGGACCACCGCTGACGGAACTTTGATTCCTGCGAATTGCGCTTCCCGCACAAAGGCATCCCCGATGAGCTGGGTGGCATTGGGGTGCGGGAAGGATTTCCAGTCGGGCGGGAGTTGGGAGACGGGTACCTCGCCCAACGCCAAATCATCCGGGACTTCCAGCGTAATAAGCCAGTAATCTGCGGGGACAATGCCCAGGGGCGTGTGTACGGCAATCTCGGTGGTGCAGAGCGCGCGCGACTCGCAGGTATAGAGCAGGGCGGTGCCTTTGCTGTTCCAGCGCCCGCCCGCCAACTCGGCCCCGCGGCCCGAGAGATCGTTCCTGTAAAGACCTTTGCTCAGCCTGAAAACAATCATGCCAGCACGCCGTGTTCAATGCGCGTGAGCTCGTCTTTGAGCAAACTGATCCCGAAGGTGGTATCCAGCAGGCTTTTGGGGGTGATGCCGCCCAGGGCCACGTTCTTCGCCTCCAGCCAGGCATTGAAATTTTCGGGGTTCCCGAACACTTCTATGCCGCGTTTGTAGAGCAAGGTCACCTCCAGGATTTTCTCGGAGTGGATGGGATCGAAGGTTTTCTTTTCCTTTTTGTACCGCTGGATGGTGCGCTCAGACAAGTGCAGAAACACCGACCACTCACTCAGGTTGAACGGACTCTGGCTCGCAATCTTCACGAACAGCGGGTATTTGATGCCCTGGCGCACCGTCTGCACCAGCATCAGGATGTCGCGGTCATCTACCGAGGTGTTGGAAAGGTTGGTTTCAAGGTTGAGGGTTGCTGCGGCCATGGTCATACGCGTTTAATCAAAGGTAACAATTGTCATTTAATTAACGACACTTGTCGGGGAATAGTTTACACGTTCATCTTCTGTTTATAAAGGAGCAGAAATTTAGCAGAAGCAGGCCTTAAGAATCAGGTACTTCATAGACCTGAACAGAAGCTAAGAAGCCAGGTGCGTTTTAGGACTGATTTTCAAAAGATGGCCAATAAACAGGAACCTAGAGGTTTTGGAGCGACAATCCTTTGTTAGAAACGCCCTTTAGTTGCAGCTTCCGTTTAAAGTGGCTATCCTTATCCCTTGCTTTTACCCACGCTTACATGATCCGGAAGAAACCCCTCTACAAAAGCCTCTATTTACAGGTTATCAGCGCTATTATAATTGGAATTGCCCTGGGGCATTTTATGCCGGATCTGGCGGTGCAGCTCAAACCGCTGGGCGATGCCTTTATCAAGCTGGTGAAAATGATGATCGGGCCGGTGGTGTTCTGTACCATTGTCACGGGTATTGCCGGTATGCAGGACATGAAACAGGTTGGCAGGGTAGGCGTGAAGGCGCTGCTGTACTTTGAGGTACTCACCACGGTGGCGTTGCTGTTGGGGCTGTTGGTGGTGAATGTGCTGCAGCCGGGCACCGGCATGCACGTAGACGCTGCCACCTTGGATACCGAGGCGCTTTCTGCCATGACCAGTGCCGGCGAGAAGGCGGAGACCACCGGCGCCGTAGGTTTCCTGCTGCACCTTATCCCCAACAACATCATAGATGCCCTGGCCAAAGGCGATTTGCTGCAGATCCTGTTTTTCTCGGTGCTGTTCGGGTTTGGCTTGTCCAAGGTGGGGGAGCGGGGCCGGCCGGTGTACAACGGGATTCAGTCGCTGGCCTCGGCGCTGTTCGTCGTCATCCACATCATCATGAAAGTAGCGCCTTTGGGTGCGTTGGGGGCTATGGCGTACACCATTGGCAAATACGGGTTGGCTTCTCTGGGTGCGTTGGGGCAGCTGATGGGCTCTTTCTACCTCACCTGCGTGCTCTTTATTGTGATTGTACTGGGCGCAGTGATGAAGGCGATAGGCTTCAATATCTTCAAACTGCTCCGTTTTATAAGAGAAGAGCTTCTGATTGTGCTGGGCACGTCTTCTTCTGAGGCGGCGCTGCCGAGCCTCATTGAGAAACTGGAGCGCCTGGGTTGCGCCAAACCGGTGGTGGGCCTGGTGGTGCCCACCGGCTATTCCTTCAATCTGGACGGGACTTCCATCTATCTTACCATGGCCGCTGTGTTCGTGGCGCAAGCCACCGATACGCCCATGGGCTTCAGCGAGCAACTGACTTTACTTTTGGTGTTGTTGCTCACCTCCAAAGGAGCGGCCGGGGTCACGGGCAGCGGATTTATCACGCTGGCGGCCACCTTGCCGGCAGTAGGGCATGTGCCGGTGGCCGGGCTGGCGCTCATCCTGGGTATTGACCGGTTCATGAGTGAGGCCCGCGCGCTCACCAACCTCATCGGCAATGCCGTGGCTACCATCTTCGTGGCTAGATGGGAAAAGGAGATAGACGTGATACAGGCCAAAAAGCTGATCGGATAAAATGTTTCGGGGCTGTTTTTAAGAAAACAGCCCCGAAACGCTAAACCTCCTCGGGGTGGTAGATGATCTTGTCGCGGTGCTTCATGCCCCAGTCGCGCAGTTCGTTGATAACAGGGGTAAGGCTGTGGCCGTATTCGGTGATAGAGTATTCCACGGTTACTGGGGAGGTGTCATGCACGGTACGTTTCACCAGTTTGTTCATTTCCAGCTCTTTCAGTTCTTTGGAGAGCATCTTGGCGGTGATGCCCTGCACATCGCGGTGCAGTTCTTTGAAGCGTCTTTTATGTACGCAGAGGGCCACAATAATCGGAATCTTCCATTTCCCGCTTAAAATATCCAGCGCATCTCTGATGGGCAGGATGTGGGTGATGCACAGATTGCGATCTTGCTTGATGACGGGTTTTTCGATAACTGCTTCCATATGAGTATGATTTCTACGGGTATACTAGTATACAAACGTAAACCAGTATCTATTTGAAACCAAATGTACGTAAATTTGTTTATACAACTATCGTAGAGACAATTATTTTAACAAACTCCATAAAAATGAACTTACTTCAGGACCTCAACTGGCGCTATGCCACCAAACGGATGACGGGCGAGAAAATTCCCCAGGAGAAATTAGATAACATTCTGGAAGCCATCCGGCTTTCTGCTTCTTCCATGGGCTTCCAGCCTTACAACGTGGTGGTGATTGAAGACCCAGAGGTTTTAAAACAGATCCACGCCGAGGCGGCCAAACAGCCGCAGGTAATTGAAGGCTCGCACTTACTGGTGTTTGCCGCCTGGGATAACCTAACGGAAGAGCAGGTGACCGAATACATGGAAAGAATTGCCGCCGAAAGAGGCGTAAGCCTTGAGTCACTGGCTGGTTTTGCCCAAAGCCTTACCGGAGTAATTACAAGCAGAACCGCTGAGGAGAACTTCCAGTGGGCGGCCAAACAGGCGTACATCGCCTTGGGTACCGGCCTGGTAGCCGCCTCCCACGAGAAAGTAGACTCCACCCCGATGGAAGGATTCAACCCGGCTGCCCTGGACGAGCTGCTGGGCCTGCGCGAGAAAGGCCTGCGTAGCGTAGCCTTACTTGCCTTAGGCTACCGCGATGCCGAGAAAGATTTTCTGGCCTCGGCGAAGAAAGTGCGCCGCCCCGCAGATGAATTTTTCCTTACAGTAGCGTAACCAATCCCTTCTAAAGGAGAATAAATAGATAGAACCCGCTGCCTGGCCAGATTACCGGTCTCAGCGGGTTTCTTTTTTACCGCGTATTTACCTTTCTTTTATTAAAACGATGAAAAAACGCACCTTAGGAAAATCAAGGCTGGAAGTGGCCCCGCTGGCCTTCGGCGGAAACGTCTTCGGCTGGACCATTGACGAGAAAACGTCTTTCCAACTGCTGGATGCCTTCACCGATTCCGGTTTCAACCTCCTTGACACCGCAGATGGCTATTCGGTCTGGGTTCCCGGCAACACCGGCGGAGAGTCTGAAACCATCATCGGGAACTGGCTTAAGTCCCGTGGCAACCGCGACAAAGTAGTCATCGCCACCAAAGTAGGCTGGGAGATTGCCCCAGACAAAAAAGGCCTCAAAAAGGAGTACATCTTTGAGCGGGTAGAAGAGTCCCTGCGCCGCCTCCAAACCGATTACATTGACCTGTACCAGTCGCACGTAGACGATGCCAGCACCCCGTTTGAGGAAACCCTGGAAGCCTATGACCGGCTCATCAAAGCCGGTAAGATTCGGGCCATCGGGGCCTCCAACATCAAAGCCGACCGTTTGAAAGCCGCCCTGGAAACGAGCAAGCAGCACAACCTGCCCATCTACCAAAGTCTTCAACCAGAGTACAACCTCTACAGCCGCCAGGAGTTTGAAGCCGAGTTGGAGCCCTTAGTACTGCAGGAGGAAATTGGGGTGATCTGCTACTATGCCCTGGCCAGCGGGTTCCTCACCGGCAAGTACCGTTCCGAGGATGACCTGAACAAAAGCCCCCGCGGCGGCGGCGTGAAGCGGTTCCTCAACGACCGGGGTTTCAGCATCCTTTCCGCCCTAGATGAAGTAGCTGCCAGACACAACGCCAACCCGGCACAAGTGTCCCTCGCCTGGCTCATGGCCCGCCCCAGTATCACCGCGCCCATTGCCAGCGCTACCAGCCTGGAGCAATTGCATGATTTAACCAGAGCCGCACAGATCACTTTAAGTCAAGAGGATATCGCTTTACTAGATAAGGCCAGCGCTTATTGATCTGGCCATTTATGCTAAATGATGATTCTAAAAGAGCCGCTTCCTGTTTTAAGGCCGTTTTTCAGAAAACGGCCTTAAAACAGGAAGTGGCTCTTTCATGGAAAGGGCTAACAAACCTGAAAACATTCTTGAAAAAAGAACCACCCCCGCCCTCAGAGTAGGGGGGCGGTATCTCCTCGCTGGCGCGAGCCTCCGGCTCGTGTCCGCACGCATTATAGATAGTAGTTTATCCTTCATCCATTCGGTAAGCAGCAAAAGAAGCACGAGACGGAGGCTCGCGCCAGTGAGTGGTGGGTAGGTTTTGCCTCAAGACGCAGCAACGTCCGGAGGTCATGCGAGTGTCTATGCCGATGCCAGATAGGAAGCAGGAGCATCTCTTGTAGGGCCTGTACAGGGAACCACCATTTTTTGGGGAGGAAATGTGGGTGGCAAGGCGGGCCTGGTATTTACAGTTATTAAACCGAATGGAAACCTAAAACCCCCAGGTATACACTTCCGCCTTCGGCGTGGTCAAAAAAGAAATTGCCGGTGGGAAAGATGATTTGGGTTCTAGGAAAGCATACCACTTGATTTTAAAGGTGGCAAAACCTGTTTTAGGCACATTTTTCCAAAAACGGCCCCAAAACAGCCTACAGCCTCAATCCAGAA
Source organism: Rufibacter roseolus (assembly GCF_017916365.1). Lineage (GTDB taxonomy): Bacteria > Bacteroidota > Bacteroidia > Cytophagales > Hymenobacteraceae > Nibribacter > Nibribacter roseolus. The sequence goes on along the minus strand of NZ_JAFMSU010000002.1, from coordinate 1,059,451 downwards.
ATGTCTGCCTCGGGATAAACAAATCATCCAGGTTCACCAGCGCGTGCAGAATTGGGTGCAGTTCATCGCGCTGCAGTTGGAACATGTCCCGGATGCTCAGGAATTTCACTTCTTCCAGCAGCTGGGCATGTGGCTCATGCTCCGGGTCAGTGCCCAACGCCAAAGTGCCGCTGACTAATCTTACCTCAAAGAAAAGCTCAATAGCGTGGAGCGGAGGCCGCAAAAACTCATTCAGGTAGAGAAACCGGCCTACTTCCACCTCCAACCCGGTTTCTTCCAGAAACTCCCGCCGGAGGCAATCTTTCACCTTTTCCCCGAAATCAAGCCCGCCGCCGGGGGGCATCCAGTAATTGCCTTCTCCGAAGGCGGCTTTGTGACGTGCTAAAAGTAAGGTATCTTCCTGGACCAGAAGTCCGCATACTCTGATTCTGGCTTTAGACGAGTAAGTTTCCGCAAGCGGATGAATGTTCTCCATAGGTTGTAGGGCAGGCCACCAGGCAGTACTTTTGCCCGATGTTAAAGACGTTCAATCCTGATTTCTCAAATACGGTAAAAGAAAAACTTCAGCGGCAATTTTACATGCATTTGCTGGGTTTTGAAATAGAAACGATAGAAATAGGCCTAATTGAAGGCACCCTGACCCTGGAGGAGAAGCATAAACAGCACAAAGGCTTCGCCCACGGCGGCGTCATTGCCACGCTGGCGGATGTGGTGATGGGTTTTGCGGCCGTGACCTTGGTGCCCGCAGACCAGCACGTGGTTACCTCTAACTTGAACATTTCTTATCTGAATCCCGGCGTGGGAGAGGCGCTTTTTGCCAAGGGTTGGGTCTTAAAACAGGGCAGAAGGTTGAACTTTTGTGAGGCAGAAATCTTTAGTATAGATGGCAGTGGCCAGAAAAACCAGGTCGCGAAAGCCTCGGCAACCATGGCTATCTTACAGCCTCAGGCCGCAACCCTCCAGAACTAAACATGACTCCCGCAGAAGCGCTCCGCAAGAATTTCCCGTTTGAACCCACCCAAGACCAGGCCAACCTTTTCCAGAAGCTGGACCATTTCATCATGCGCCGCACCGGCCTTAAGGAAGTGTTCCTGCTGAAGGGTTTCGCAGGTACCGGTAAAACCACGGTGGTGAGTTCTTTGGTGAAAATCCTCAACAGTTTCGGGTACAAGTATGTGCTGCTGGCGCCAACGGGCCGCGCCGCCAAGGTCATGTCCACCTATTCGGCAAAGCCGGCGTCTACCATCCACAAGAAGATCTACAAACAGACGGCCAACCCGTACTCAGAGGGCCTGGCTTTTTCTCGCCAGCCCAACAAGAGCGAGCAGGTCATCTACATCGTGGATGAGGCCTCCATGATCTCAGATGACAAAGCCTTCGGGGATAACGGGCTGTTGCAGGACCTGATGGGCTACGTGTTTGAGAAACCCAGCAACAAACTGCTGCTCATCGGCGATACGGCCCAGTTGCCGCCCGTGAACCAAGCCATCAGCCCGTCGCTGGATGCGGCGTACCTACAGAGCAATTTCAAGTGCCACGTACACGAGATGGAGATGCGCCAGGTCATGCGCCAGGCCGAGGAATCCGGGATTTTGATGAACGCCACTCGATTGCGGAATGAATTGGTCAAAGAGCAGCCCGAGCTGGCTTTCAGAACGAAAGGCTACCGCGATATTTTCTCCATGCGCGGCGACAAGCTGGAAGACGGCCTGCGGTACGCCTACGATAAGTTCGGGATTGACAACACCACGGTGATCTGCCGGTCAAACAAAACCGCGAACCTGTACAACCAGCATATCCGGCGGCAGATCTTCTTTGCCGAGGACGAGATTGGTGTGGGCGATTACCTCATGATCGTGCGCAACAATTACACCTGGCTGCCCAAAGACTCCAGCATCGGGTTCATGGCCAATGGTGACTTCGTGGAGATTACTAAGATAATTCGCTACGAGGAAATGTATGGCATGCGCTTCGCAGATGTAAGAATCCGCTTTGTGGATTACCCCAACGAGGAGGAATTAGACACCAAGATCATGCTGGACACCCTGTACACTGAGGCCCCGGCTCTGCCCGCCGACAAGAACAAGGCGCTCTATCAGCAGGTGCTGGAAGATTACCAGCACATCACCAGCAAACGCGCCCGCGCCCAGGAAATGCGCCAGGACAAGTACCTGAACGCCCTTCAGGTGAAGTTTGCCTACGCGCTTACCTGCCATAAAGCGCAGGGCGGGCAGTGGCAGGCAGTGTTCGTGGACCACGGTTTCCTGAAAGAGGATCTGGTGACCCAGGAGTTCGCGCGTTGGCTGTACACTGCCGCCACCCGGGCCTCTGAGCAGCTGTTCCTGGTGAACTTCAATGAGAAACTGCTGGAGAATGCGCCAGAACGTGTAGAAGAATGATTACTTTAGCAGTATAAACCTGCTAATACTTAACAGCAATCGATATGAAAAAACTCTTGATTGGCGCTTTGTTCCTGCTTTTTGGTAGCGGCGCGGCCATGGCCCAGACTAACTCAACGACCCAGGCCGCTGCGGTTCCGGTCACACCTATCGCTGCGCCGGCCCCTGCACCCGTAGGTCCGTCCATCCTTTTTGAGGAGCAGAAGTTCGACTTCGGGGTGATCAAAGCCGGCGACGTGGTAGAGCACACCTTCAAGTTCACCAACAACGGTACCTTGCCTTTAATCATTTCCAATGTGCGCACTACCTGCGGCTGCACCGCCACAGATTATCCTAAAACTCCGGTAATGCCCGGCGAGACCGCATCCATCACAGCCAAGTTCAACAGCGCTGGCAAACGCGGTCAGCAAAATAAGGTTATCACCGTAGAGTCAAACGCCGTGCAAGGCAACGCCCAGGTTATGATTGTAACCACCATTGCGGCAGCTACTTCCAACTAAGTTTTCTGCCTGATTTTCTGAATAGGCATAAAAAACGCCTCTCTTGCTCAAGCAGGAGAGGCGTTTTTTTATAAAGAGATAAATGGTTACAGGTTCTTCACCAAAGCCCACACCAGGTTCAGCCAGCCGGCAATGAGAAACAAACCTCCTATAGGAGTGATGGCGCCCATCCATCTAATACCCGTGAGGCAAAGGATGTACAAAGAGCCGGAGAAAATAAGAATACCTATGAGGAAGCAAATACCTGAGACTCCCATGCCGGTTGCCGCCGGATACTGGCTCATGAGCACGCCCACTAGCAGCAGGCCCAAGGCATGGTACATCTGATATTTTACAGCCGTCTCAAAAGTTTCGGTGCGGCCGGTCTCAGTGAGTAATTTGGCCAGTCCATGTGCCCCGAAGGCGCCAATCATTACGCCCAGTCCGCTCAGCAGAGCGCCCAGGATCAATATCGTTTTAATGGTCATGCTAATGTTTTTCGGTTAAAATACTTTTCCAGAAGCACCGCTTGTAAAGCAGCTAGGCCAAAGCAAACAAATATACCAAACCCTGCTAAAAACATACTTTCACCTAGTGAAACAGACTTATTGTTGTTTAATAAAGTGAAAAATAAATAGCCTGGAAGCAAATAGGATAGAGTAGCTACAATACCTATCCTTAAAAGGTGGTCATATGTGATTGCCTGTAAATAATTAAAATACCTATTAATAAAAACTGCCACTGGGGTAGTCAATACAAATAGAAGGATATAGGTTAATACCGGATAATGGTTGTGGATGGATATCTGATATACTTCCTCCAGCAAAAGGGAGAGTTGTATATGGAATATAACTGTCAGTCCCAGAATCAGGCCTATAGTGGCACAGATGGAGTACTTAAAATAAACGGTGAAAGCCATTTTAATATCAGGTACTGATTATTGTAACTGATAATTCCGGTTGCCGAAGATGGCGCTGCCCACTCTGATCATGGTGCTGCCCTCGGCAATGGCCAGTTGGTAATCTGAGCTCATGCCCATGGAAATTTCTTTGAAGTGCGGCGCATTAGGGAAGAACTCGTCTCTTAAAGCCTCAAAGTAGCCCCGCAAACGCGCAAATTCCCTTTGCAGGTGCTGCTCATCATTGGTGTTGGTGGCTACGCCCATGACGCCGCAGATACGCACGTTCTTTAATTGGCTGTATTCCGTAGACCTCAGGATCTGCCGGGCTTCCTCCAGGTCCAACCCGAATTTGGTTTCCTCCTCCGCGATATAGAACTGCAAAAGGCAATCAATGACCCGGTTATGTTTTTGGCCTTGTTTATCAATTTCATGCAGTAAACGCAAACTGTCTACCGACTGGATGAGGTGCACAAACGAGGCGATGTACTTCACTTTATTTGTCTGCAGGTGCCCGATCATGTGCCACTCCACATCAGGCGGAAGAAGGGGCTGTTTGGCCGTCATCTCCTGGGCTTTGTTCTCCCCGAAGGCTCGCTGCCCGCCGTCATATGCCTCCCTGATCAACTCCACCGGGTGGGTTTTAGACACGGCAATAAGACGGCAGTTGGTCCCGCTCAACCGCTGCTGGAAATCTTGTATTTTTTCTTCAATTGTCCTCATCAATCTTCTAACGCATTGGTGAAAAAGGTGTTTTTGAGCAGAAGCCACAGCAACAGCAGCACAATGGCCCAGCGCAGGTAAATCTGGTAATAGTCCCGGGTGTCGCGGTAACGGGTTTCTTTGATCTCGGTTTTCTCCAGGCGGTTGATGCGCTGGAAGATCTCGGTGAGGGCCCCGGCATCCTGCGCCCGGAAGAACTGCCCCTCAGCCAGAGATGCAAGTTGCCGCAGCGTCTTTTCCTCCAGCCCGGTCTGTATGGTCACCATCTTGCCGGTAGAATCAGCCTCCATCTGCACGGTTCCTTCCCGGCCAATGCCCACTGTGTACAGCTTCAGCTGGAAAGCGTGCGCCAGCTGGGCAGCCAGTTCCGGGTCCAGGCTGCCGGCGGTGTTTTCCCCGTCGCTGATGAGAATGCAGACTTTTGATTTGGCTTTGGACTCCCGCAGACGGTTGATGGCTACGGCCAAAGCGCTACCAATGGCGGTACCGTCCTCTGAGACCATGCCCAGCTTGATACTCCGGATGCTTTCCCGTACCAGTTCGTAGTCGGTGGTGAGGGGGGCGAGGGAGAAGGCGCGGCCCGCGAAGACAACCAGCCCGATTCTGTCCTGCACCCGGCCGTTCACAAACTGCAGGGCCACCTCCTTGGCTGCTTCCAGGCGGTTGGGTAGAAAATCGGTCAGTTCCATGGAGCCTGAGACGTCCATGACCAGCACAATGTCAATTCCCTCAGAAGAGAGCTCCACGGTTTCATCGGTTTTCTGGGGCCGGGCCAGAGCCACCAAGACCAGCATCAGAAACAGACCAAACACCACATCGGGGAGGTAGCGCAGGAGACCCGTCCAGTGCCATGTTACGTTACCCTCGAATAAAGCCACATCCATTTTCCGGCGGAATCGCACCGTGAAAAGCCACCGCAGCAGGAACAGCAGCGGCACCAGCAGGAGCGCGTACAAATAGCCCGGGTTGGCCCAGTCAAAGGACTGCCAGGTGCGCCAGGAGAACCAGTTCAGGTTGAGCCAGGAAAAATCAGCGGGAGCTTGCCACATTGCGCAGGGAGTCTCTGATTAAAACATACCGGTGGCCGGCAAAATCGGCTAGCTGGCTTAAAGAGTCGGCCACCTCGGTTTCATCATCCGAGATGATGTTGCCGTAGATGGCGCGGTCGCAGACCTTAAGGGCGTTGCTCACCCGTTCGTCTTCTTCGTAATAAGAAGCAATTTCCTTCGTGGTAAAGGAGTTAATCTCCGTGTCTTCCAGCTTGGTTAAGTAATTCTTCCACAAAGTGATAGCTCTTTCCAGTTGATCCAGAGTTTTACCTCTCTGGAAACGCTCTTTGGAAGTCTGGAAACGGGACAAGAACTGGTGCTGGTCTTTCTGGAGCACGTACAGTTTGTATCGGTTGTTGATGCTTTTGCCAAACAGAACCCATACGCCGCCAATCAGAATAGAGCCCGCCACAAGACCCATAATCCAGTACACGTAGTTGAACTGCTCGGGCACGGGTTGCAATTGCGTGGCAGATTTCAGGGGCAAAGGATCAGGGACGGAAGTGACATACTGTTTTACGAATACTGAGTCTGGCGACGTGACAATTTGCAGGGTGTCGCCGCTATGAAATAACTGGGCCGTAACCTGGAGCGACTGCACTGGCTTCAAACTGAAGGTGCGTAAAACGTAAATAGTACTGTCTGTGCTGATGCCTTTGGCAGTATAGGTGGGGTGGAATTCCTTGCGAACCAGTTCAAAAGGCGCAAAGGAGAAAGAGGTATCCGGGAAAACCACCTCGGCCTGCGGGGCGTGCCTGGAGCGCAGCACATATTTCACCGACTGGCCAATTTCCACGGAGTCGCGCAGGAAAAAGCCTTCTACCTTTATTTTTGGTAGCTGAGCCCAGGTAAAGAATGGAAACAGGCAGAGCAAAAGCCAACCTGTCTTTTTAAGTAATTGCGACAATGTCTGTTTTTATAGGTTCACCGCCTGACACAAGGCCAGCCTTTTGCCCGTTTTATATTTGTTGTTTGTTTTCAGCCTGACAGCGAAGCCTGTTTTTGGGTCATTATTCCAAAAACTGGCATTAAACATAGCCTCAGGTGCTCAGGCACTCCGTTTCATGGTTCTGTTACGGGCCCTGAACAGGTTCACCAGTTGGGGCACGTAATCTTGGTCCACAAAGATGGGCAGGAAATCTGCCTGGTACTGGCGGCATAGTTTTATCAGCCGTTCCTGGTTCCGGGCGTAGGGGATCAGGTACCGTTCCCTGAAATCCTTGGAGGAGGTATTCACCCAGATGGTTTTGCCGGTCTCTTTGTCCTGCAGCGGAATAATGCCCAGCTTAGGAAAATCAATCTCCCGCTTGTCCATGAGCTGCAGCACAATAAGGTCATGTTTCTTGGCCAGCATGATGAGCTCGCGCTCGTAGTTCAGGTCAATGAAATCCGAGATCAGGATGATAATGCTTTTGCGCTTCACCACGTTGAGGCAAAGTTTGATGCCTGCTCCAATGTTGGTTTTAAGCGATTGCGGCTGCAGCAAGGCCAGGGTTTTGATGAGGCTGTAGGCGTGTTCGTTGCCTTTGCCCGGCTTCACATAGCGCTCTTTGCCATCACTGAAACAGATCATGCCCAGTTGGCTTCCTTGTTTCAATGCAGACAAAGCCAATATCCCGCTGATTTCCTTCCCGATGTCCATCTTCTGCAGCCCGGGCGCGCCCAGGGCATGGGAGCCGCTCACGTCCAGGAGCAGGAACACGTTCTGCTCTTTTTCCTCGCGGTAGGTTTTCACGAAGGTGCCGTGGCCTTTGGCCGATACGTTCCAGTCAATGGACCGCACGTCATCGCCGTACTGGTAGGCGCGCACATCATCAAACTCAAGCCCAGAACTCTTGAAGACCGATTTGAAGTCGCCCTGCATCTGGGCGTCAATTGCCTTTCTAATCTGTATCTCGTACTTTCGTAGCTTCCTGACCAAGTCTTTCATAGCCTCTGAAGATTTGTGCCGCCTTAAAATTACCCAAACTTACGAACAACCGCGTGAAAAAACGTTTGTGTCTCCTTTTGCTTCCGCTTGCGCTGCTGTCCTGTACCCCCGAGCCAGAAAAACCAGCCGATTTGATTCCTGAGGAGAAGATGACCCGCATCATGATAGACGTTCACCTCACCGAGGCCGCCATTGGTCGCACTATCCACCATTTTGACTCCTCCAGGGTAGCGTACCGCGAGGCCCACAAGCTGATCTTAAAACGCCAGGGTGTTACAGACAGTGCGTTCAAGCACAGTTATGACTATTACCTTTCCGATCCTGCCAAAATGGACAAGATCTACGAGGCGGTGTTAGACAGCCTTAGTCTGCGTGAGGCCAAACTGACCAAAGCCGGCGCGCAGGAAGCCCCGCAACCAGTTGCTCCTCCAACACCATCGCCAGATACTGCCAAGGCCAAAACCCTTCAAAAGTTCAAACGCCTGCCGCTCGTAGATTCTTTGAAGGCACGCCAGCAGCGGGCCCGAAAGATGATCAAATAAGCCTTTTGCCGTTGGGCACGTTGGCCTGGGGTTGGGCCAGCACAATATGGCCTTCCTCATCCTCAAAACCGGTCACCAGCACTTCAGAGAGCCAGGGACCTATCTGCTTCTTAGGAAAGTTGGTGACGCAGATGACCTGTTTGCCCACCACCTCTTCTAACGTATAGCGGTTGGTTATTTGTGCGCTGGACTTCTTTATTCCCAACTCGCCTAGATCCACCCAGAGTTTATAGGCTGGTTTGCGGGCCTGGGGGAAAGCCTCGGCCTGGACAATGGTGCCCACCCGCAGGTCCACGGCCATGAATTGCTCCCAGGTGATGTTATTTTCCATGTTCTTTTTGCGCCTAAGTTAAGTGGTGAGGCTGTAAGGGACAAATACGGGCCAGGCTCAGTAGAAACCTCTACCTTAAGGACCCGTATCCAAAGAGGCGGTGCTTCTGTGGCGGCTGCTTCTATCTAGACCTCACCAAACTATGAAAAACAACACGGGTACAACTTTATCGGTTTGGCAGCCCGGCGTGGAGATGCCGGTTACCCAAACCCTGAACACCAACGTCACCACCGATGTCTGTGTGGTGGGCGCGGGTATATCTGGCCTTACCACGGCTTACCTGCTGGCCAAAGAAGGCAAGAAAGTAGTGGTGGTAGATGCCGGGGAAATCTGCGGCGGCGAAACCAGCCGTACCACCGCCCATCTTTCCTGGGCCCTGGATGACCGCTATTCCACCCTCATCAAGGTCTTTGGTAAAGCGCAGGCCCTGCTGGCCTATGAAAGCCACAGCGATGCCATCCATAAGATTGAGGAGATCATAAAAGACGAGAAGATCCAGTGTGATTTTGAATACCTGCCCGGCTACCTCTTCCTGGGTGCCACCGATACCGAGGACCAATTGGACCAGGAACTTGCTGCCTGCCATGAACTGGGCATCATGGATGTGGTGAAATTGAAGCAGTGCCCCTTGCCCAGCGTGAGCGAAGGGCCATGCCTCATGTTCCCGCGCCAGGCGCAGTTCCACCCGGTGAAATACCTGTCTGTGCTGGCCCGCTACATCCTGGACCACGCCGGGGAGATCTACACCAACAGCCACGTAAAGGAATTTGACACTGGGAGGGTGCACCGCGCCATCACCGATGCTGGTTTCTCCGTCACCGCCAACCATCTGGTGGTTTGTACCAACACCCCGGTGAACGACCAGGTGACCATGCACACAAAGCAGGCGCCCTACCGCACTTACGTAATTGGCGCCCGCGTGCCTACTGGCAGTGTTCCCAAAGCCTTGTACTGGGACGATTCTGATCCTTACCACTATGTGCGGCTGGGCACCGTGGCCGGCGAAGAGAACCTGGAGTCTGAGATTTTGATTGTGGGCGGCGAAGACCACAAAACCGGCCAAAGCAAAGGCGATGAAGCCGAACGTTTTGACTGCCTGGAAGAGTGGACCAGCAAGAAGTACCCCATGGTGCAGGACGTGGTATTCCGTTGGTCTGGCCAGGTGATGGAGCCGGTGGACTTCATGGGCTTTATAGGGCGCAACCCCGGCGACAGCAAGCATGTCTACATTGCCACCGGCGACTCTGGCCACGGCATGACCCACGGCACCATCGCGGGTATCCTCATCACCGACCTGATCATGGAGCGGGTGAACCCATGGGAGAAACTCTATGACCCCGGCCGCGTCACCTTCTCCACCGATTCAGCAAAGGAGTTCCTGAAAGAAAACCTCAACGTGGCAGGCCAGTACCTGGATTGGGTGAAGCCCGGCAACAAGGAGGAAGACACCATTGCGCCTGGTACTGGCATAGTAGTGCAGAAAGGCGTAAGCAAAGTGGCCATCTACGCCGATGCCCAGGGAAACCGCCACGAATGCTCAGCGGTGTGTACGCACTTGGGCTGTATTGTGCACTGGAACAACGTGGAGAACTCCTGGGATTGCCCTTGCCACGGCTCCCGCTTTGACCCTTACGGGAAAGTAGTAGCCGGCCCGGCGCCTAGAGACTTGGAGAAACTATAGTCTAATTAGTTTCTAGCGATTAGTTGTTAGTTTTTAGTGATGAGTTCCGAATACCATACACCGGAATCATACCGTAGTTAGCAGGCTTGCAAATAGCCTATAAAATAAGAAGAGCCTGGCAGATGATACTTTCAGGCTCTTCTTCTTTTATAGCAAAACCATTTTCAGGCTCTTTTACTGAAATTAGCCTAAAAACTAAACACTAAAAACTAACAACTACTTATAAGCCTCCAGTTGTTTTAGTCTTAACTCAACTGAGGCAATCCACTCCAGTTGCTGGTCTTTGTCAAGCCCGTGGCGGCTTTCGCGGTCGTAGAGATCCTGCTCCTTGTGCCATTTCTCAAAGGCCTCGCTGGCGTATCTGTTCAGGTCTGCGGCGCCGCGGTTACAGGCGTTGGGCAGTTCCTTCAGGCGCTTGCGCAGTTGCCGGGCGTGGAGCTCGGTTAAGTCAAAGTGCAGTTGCTCATGGGCCAGCAGCATTACAGAGGTTTTGTTCCGGGTCCAGGATTCTTTGGGGTTGAAAACAGCCTCTACTTTAAACTTGAGCTGGTTGTTCTCGCATTTCACCTTCATCTCCATATTGGTGGAAGTGAGGGCGTGGTGTTGGTTTGTGGGCGCGGGACTGCCCGCGAAGTCATCCCAGGTTAGACGCTTCTGCACCGTCCAGGGGATGTCAATGGTGGGGGCAATCGGTTTAGGGTTAGTATCAGGAAAAGCGGCTAAAAACAGCGTGCTGATCCAGAGCGGTAGAAAGTAAAACGACATAGCTGCTGCGGTAACACACTCCCAACCAAAAGGAGTTTCCTCCTATCACAACTAAGTTATAAAAAAATTATTGCGGACTCAGTTTTCTGAACCGGAAAAATAGCAGCAGCGCCGCAATGGTAAGGCCCGTAAACAACCCAAGCCAGATGCCCACGGCGGCTAAATCCAGCCAGAAGCCCAGGGCAAAACCTATTGGCAAGGCAATAAGCCAGTAGGAAAACAGGGAGATCATACTGGGTACTTTCACATCCTCCAGCCCGCGCAAAGCGCCAAGCCCCACCACCTGCACGCCATCAGATAACTGGAAAACCGCCGCAATGATAAGCAGTTTAGAGGCCAGCGCGTGAACCGCCATATCCTTCACATATAAATGCGGAATCAGGTCCTTGCCCAGGATGATCAACGTGGCGCTGCCAGCCATGAAGAGGGCACCCAGGATCAGGCTGCTGTTGCCGGCCACGTGCGCACCGTGCAGGTCACCGGAGCCGCGCAGTTTGCCCACCCTGATGGTGGCCGCCGCCGAGATGCCGCTGGCCATCATGTACGTCACCGAGGCTACGTTCAGGGCAATCTGGTGCGCCGCCAGATCACGGGCGCCCACCCAGCCAATCATCACCGCAGAGAAACTGAAAGCCCCCATCTCAAAGATCATCTGCAGCGAGATAGGTAAGCCGATCTTGAACATGCGGGTCATGTGGGTCCAGGAAATATGCTGGCGGCGCATGTAATGCCGGTACCGCGCAAAACGGGGAGAAAAGTAAATGAAGGCCGTCATCATGATGGCCATGAGAACCCGCGAGATGAACGTGGCCCAGGCTGCTCCGTTCAGGCCCAAGGCCGGCAAGCCCAGTTTTCCGTAGATGAGTACATAGTTCAGGACCACATTCACCACGTTGGCGAAGATGGAAATGTACATAGACTGCCTGGTAAGGGAAAGCCCCTCGGCAAACTGCTTGAACGCCTGGAACACCATCAGCGGCACCATGGACAAAAACAGGATGTTCACGTACGGGATGGCCAGGCGCACCACCTCCTGAGGTTGGTTCAGATAGGCAATAAAAGGAGAGAGGCCCCAGAACGCCAGAAAGAGCAGCACGCCCATTCCGGTATTCAGCACCAGGCCATTGAGCAGGATCAAGGCAATGCGGGTGTGGTTTTTCCGGCCATCGGCGCGGGCTACCAGGGGTGTGATGCTGAAGGAGATGCCCAGGCCAAACACCAGCGTGATGGTGAAGATACTGTTCCCCAAGGAGGCAGCCGCCAGCTGCGCCGTCCCAATACGGCCCGCCATCACGCTGTCGGTCACCGTTACCAGGATGTGCCCTAGTTGGCTCAGGACCACCGGGTAGGCCAGCCAGAAGGTACTTTTATAATGTTCGCGGTATTGGGTGGAGAAAATCACGGGCAAATTTTTAAAACAGGCCGCAAAGCTACGGCTATTTTCCCTATCCCTTAGGACAAATGTCCAATACGCAAAGAAGTGCTGGAAACCACTTCTGATTATCTGCTAAAGAAGGAAAACAACGTGTTTTAAAAATGTGACCGTTTTTTACCTGATTTTACTAAAAGGCCGCTAAAATGCTGTGAGATTCTATTCAGCCGAAATAAGGAATTTTAGCCCATCGCCGGGGTAGGGCCGATAGCCAAATTGGATATTTGAGTGTCAAAATTCTCCAGAAAAGATTTACGATGACCAGGATTTAGGAAACAAAAGCTTTCAGGCGGAGCATGGCGCTTTCCAGCACTTCCTCCGGCAAGGCGAAAGACATCCGCACGGCACCGGGCATGCACATCTTGGTAGCGCACAGCACCTCCAGGCCCACCTGGTCTTTGAGCGCCGCGGCCCATTCCTCAACCAACTGGAAAGGCGAAGTCGGGTCCTGAGGCTGCAGGCAACCGTCTACTTGCAGGGTGAAGTAGTACCCGGCATCTGGCACGGTGAATTTAAGTTTGGGCATTTGCTCGAATTCCTGGATTACGCGCTGTCGCCTAACGTCCAAATCTGTTCTAAAATGCTGCCAGATCTGATGCCGATTTTGGATAGCCGCGGCAGCGCCGGCCTGCAGGAAAGGCGATACCCCCGAAACAAGTTTATGCTGCAGTTCGGTGGCTTTGTGCAGAATATCAAAGGGCGCGATGAGGTAGCCTATTCGCCAACCAGACATGGCAAAGGACTTAGAGAAACCATTCACTACGGCTACTCTATCTCGCAGATGCTCAAAGCGTAAAAAGCTGTTGACTTTTCCCTCGTAAGCAAGACCGTCATATATTTCATCTGAGAGCAGGTGCAGGTTAGGGAACTCCTCCAGCAGATGAGCCACCTGCTCCAACTCGGCCAGTGAATATACTTTTCCCGTGGGGTTGCCGGGGTTGGTGAGGATGAGCAGTTTGGTGTCTGGGGTGATTTTCTGGCGCAGGTTCTCCAGGTTGATTGCGTAGCCTTCCTCGGGGTTGGCCTGTACGGTCACCAGTTTCCCGCCGCTCTGCCTGATCAGTTCCGGGAAAGCAAACCAGTACGGGGCCAGGGCCACCACCTCATCGTTGGGATGCAGCAGGCTTTGCAGGTACAGGTGAATGGCGTGTTTGGCGCCATGCGTGATCAGGATCTGTTCGGCAGGAACGGGTAGATTCTCGTCTTCGAGGTACCGCTGAGCCAAGGCGTACCGCAGCTCGGGCAGTCCTTCATTGGGACCATAGTACGTGTTGTGGCGGCCTACGGCTTCCTGCATGGCCATTACGGCCACAGCGGGGGAGTGAAAATGACTGACACCTAAATGCAGCGGAATGACATCCATTTTGATGGTTGATTGTTAGTTGTTGATTGCTAATGGGTGATGGTTTGGATTTGCGATAAAGTTAGTTGGATTAAATAAATGGTCAAATCTTGGTGCAAATCAGATGGAAATTCTTTGTCTAACCTGTTTTAGGCTTGTTTTCAGCAAAACAGGCTACTATCAGGATAAACAAACGGACTATAGACCAACAATCAACAATCAGGAATTAAACCGGTCTCAGGAGAACATCAGCGAAGCCGTGGCTGGGGTCTGTGAACACGTCCTGTACCGTGAAGCCGCAGGCCTTGGCCATTTCCTCAACCTGCCGTAAAGAGAATTTGTAAGAGTTCTCTGTATGAATAGCCTCCCAGGCCTCAAAAGAGAAAGTCTGGCCCAGCGCCCCTATGTACACCTCCTGGTTTATTTTGCTGATAAGGAAGCTACGCATGGTGCCTTCCAGTGGGTCATACTCTGCGAAATGCTGGAACTGGTCCAGGTCAAAGTTGGCCTGCAGCTCTTTGTTAATGCGGTGAAGCAGGTTCAGGTTAAAGGCTGAGGTCACGCCAGCGGCATCGGCGTAGGCGCGGCGCATTTTCTCAGGGTCCTTGCGCAGGTCCAGGCCCAAAAGAAAAGCATCTTCGGGGTTCAGGCTTTGGCGCAGGGTACACAGGAATTTGCGGGCTTCGTCCAGGTCAAAGTTGCCGATGTTGGAGCCCAGGAACAAAACCACTTTGCGCTGGCGCTGGTTTTGGTTCAGCCATTCCAGGCCTTGGAAGTACTCGGCGGCCAGGGCTTGCACGGGCAGCTTGGGCCAGCGGTGGTGCAGATCCTCCAGAAGCAGGTTTAGTTGGTCATCAGAGATATCCAGGGGCACGTAGGAGAAATCTGCTTGGGAGGCTACCAGTTCAGCCAGGAGCAGTTTGGTTTTGTAGGCGTCGCCGGCGCCCAGATCCACCAGCTGGAAAGGCGTGTGGGTATCCATGGCGAAGAGGATTTCCTTCCTTTGCTTTGACAGGATCTGGTGCTCCAGTTTGGTGAGGTAATACTCCGGCAACTGCATGATCTGCTGAAAAAGCTGGCTACCTTTGGCGTCATAAAAGAATCTGGAAGAAAGCCTTTTGGGGCTTTGGTTAAAGCCTTGCATGACGTCCTGGGCCAGGCCGTTATCATCAGACACACGGGTGGGCAACAGGTCAATCAGGCGATTATGGGTAGAGGTGAAGGTCATAGGTTAAGTTGTAGTTTATCTTTTGGCCAGCCTGATGCCGGTGAACTGCCAGCGCTTATCGGCGTGGAAAAAGTTACGGTAGGTGGGCCTGATATGGCTTTGTGGCGTGGCGCATGAGCCGCCGCGCAGGACCATCTGGTTCACCATGAATTTGCCGTTGTACTCGCCAATGGCGCCAGGCGCCGTCACAAACCCCGGATACGGAAAATAGCCGCTGTAAGTCCATTCCCAAGTATTTCCCAGGAGTTGCGCTGCCTGTTCAGAATCCTCAGGGAAGTTGCCCGGCACCGGATGGTACAAGCCGGTTTCCATAAAATTGCCTTCCTTTAATGGATTGGCATGGAGCTGTGCCAGCGCCTCCCACTCAAACTCGGTAAGGAGCCGGTGCCCGCTCCAGTTCGCGTAGGCCAGGGCTTCGTAAAAGCTGATGTGCGTGACGGGGGCCTCAGGGTCAACTTTCTCCAAACCGTGCAAGGTGAAATGATACCATTCCCCATCTTGCTTTGTCCAATACAAAGGCGCTTGCCATCTCTGCAGCTGACAGAGTTGCCAGCCTTCGTCCAGCCAGTAAGAAAATTCGGTGTAGCCGCCGGCTTCCATAAAAGCGAGGTACTCGGCATTGGTAACCAAGATTCGGCGGGCATGGAACTCGGCGAGGTAGACCTGGTGCGGCTGCTGTTCATTGTCAAAGCAAAAGCCATTGCCCTGGTACCCGATGGTGTAGAGGCCAGCCGGTACGGTGCTCCACTCGTTTTGGGGCTTCTTTGAGAAAAAGGAGCCCAAAACGGTTTCAGCTTTGGATTGATAGGCGGGTAGCAGCGGGTTGCAGCTCAGGATGTATTTGATATCAGTGAGAAGCAGTTCCTGGTGTTGTTGCTCGTGCTGTAGGCCCAGTTCCATCACCGCGGCTAATTGCGCGTTTTGCAAAAGCTCCTCGTTCCATAACACCTTTTCCATTTCTGCATCCACGTGCCGGCGGTAAGCGTAGATGTCCTTCAGCGGCGGCCGCGACAAAGTGCCCCGGTCTGAGCGCGCGATGCGGCTGCCCATGCTGTTATAGTAGGAATTGAAAAAGAAGGCGTACTGCGGATGGAAGGCTCGGTACCCTGGTAGGTTTGGAAGCAGGATAAACGTCTCAAAAAACCAGGTGGTGTGCCCCAGGTGCCACTTAGGCGGACTCACATCGGCCATGGGTTGCATCACGGTATCCTCGGGGGTGAGGGGAGCGCAAATGTTTTCGGTCTGCTGCCGGATCGCCCGGTAACGGATCAGCAAATCAGTGACGCCGTTAAGTGTGGAGGAAGCCATGGGAATTATCGTATTTACCCCTACTAAACTAAAAATAAACCGAAAGGTTGTACCTTCACCTGCGAGATAAAAAGTATATGCCTTTTGTTTTAACTCCGTTTTTACGGGAACTGTCCTTTAAGTTTGATGCCCGCACCTCGCGCGGCGCCATGCAAACCCACCTGGCGCATTACATACGGGTGCACCACACTGATGCACCCCAGGTGCAGGGCTGGGGTGAATGCTCCCCGCTACCAGGCCTCAGCCCCGATTATTCTCCTACCTTCCACAAGTTGCTGGAACGCATCTGCCAGAAGTACAACGACCTGCAACTGGAGGCACCTGAAACGGAAGAGTCTCTGGCTTTTTGGCAAACCCTCGGCGCCTGGCCCTCTATCTGCTTTGCCGCAGAGACGGCTTGGGTTGACTACCTGCGCGGCGCCAAACGGATGCTGTACAACACCCCGTTCTCCCGGTCTGAGAAAGGCATAAGAATAAACGGACTCATATGGATGGGTGATCTGGCGTTTATGCGGGAGCAGATTGAGAAAAAGATGGCCCAGGGCTTCAAGTGCCTTAAACTGAAAATTGGAGGCTTAGACTTTGCCCAGGAATTAAAGATCCTGAAAGAAATAAGAAGCATAGCCGGGCCCAATGACCTGGAATTGCGCCTGGATGCCAACGGCGCTTTCTCGCCCGCCAATGCCGAGGAAAAGCTTCGGGACCTGGCCGCTTTCCACATTCACTCGCTGGAGCAACCCATCAAGGCAGGCCAGTTGGAGGAGATGAAGCTGCTGTGCGAAGTGTCGCCATTTCCCATTGCCTTGGACGAGGAACTGATTGGCATCTCCGGCGAGGAAAACAAATGGAACCTGCTCAACCTGATCAGGCCCCAGTACATTATCATCAAGCCCACGCTGGTGGGCGGTTTAGTGAGTAGCCGCGAATGGATTCAGGTAGCTACCTCCTTAGGCATTGACTGGTGGCTTACCTCGGCGCTGGAATCAAACATCGGGCTGAACGCCATTGCCCAGTTCGCCTCTGACCTAAATAACACATTGCCGCAGGGCCTGGGAACCGGCCAGCTTTACCACAACAACTTCGCCTCGCCACTGGAGATCAGGGGAGAGGAACTCTGGTATAACCCGGAGAAAACCTGGGAATTCCCGAAGTGAGTGAGTGAGTGAGTGAGTGAGTGAGTGAGTGAGTGAGTGAGTGAGTGAGTGAGTGAGTGAGTGAGTGAGTGAGTGAGTGAGTGAGTGCTTTTTTAGGGCAATTCCTTCAAAATAAGGTCAAAACGCGCCTTATTCTCCAAGCAGTTTCTTGACCAATTTAGGTACGCCCACAGTAGCTTTCTCCTGGATGATGGTGAAGTTGCGGCGATGCGAGATAGGTGGGGTATTGGGGTCAATGAGGTAGATGGGAGTATCATGCGGGGCGTACGAAATCAACCCGGCGGCGGGATATACCTGCAGCGAAGTGCCTATGATGAGCAGATAATCTGCGTGCATGGTTTCCTCGGCGGCCTTTTCTATGAGCGGCACAGCCTCCCCAAACCAGACAATGTTGGGCCGCAGCTGGGATCCTTTTTCGCAGAGATCACCCAGGTTCAGTTCCCAGCCCGTCATGGGGTAAACCAGGTTCTCGTCTTTGGTACTGCGGCTTTCAAACAATTTGCCGTGCAGGTGCAGGATATTGGAAGAGCCGGCGCGCTCGTGCAGGTCATCCACGTTCTGGGTAATAATCTGCACGTCATATTTCTGCTCCAAGTCTACTAGGGCTTTGTGGGCTGCGTTGGGTTCCACGTCCAAAGCGCTCTTCCGGCGCAGGTTGTAGAAGTCCAGCACTAGTTTGGGGTTTTTCCGCCAACCTTCCGGCGAAGCCACTTCCATCACGTCATGTCCTTCCCAGAGCCCGTTGGCGTCCCGGAAAGTCGCTAAACCACTTTCGGCGCTGATGCCGGCGCCGGTCAATACCACAATTTTCTGTTTCATATTAACCGCTGGTAAAAAGTGCCACAAGCCTAAAATACGGAAAACTTTGAAAAAGAGGAGCCCCGCTTTAGGCCTGTTTCTTTAAAAACAAACCCAAAACGGGGCCCAGTCCATTTATTCTGTCAGGCTTTTTCCGGTGTTCTACTTTTACTCCGCTTTCTTTTTGGGAGCGGCTTTCTTGGTGGTTGTTCCTTTGGTACCAGTGGCTTTTTTGGCGGCCGGCTTCTTAGCCGCCGTCTTTTTAGCGGCGGTAGCATCGGCGGCCGGGGCCGCTTTCTTCTTGAATCCGCCCCGCGCTGGTTTATCCGGAGTAGCTTCGGCCAGTTCCAGGCATTGCTGCAGGGTCAACTCAGAAGGCTCCTGACCTTTGGGAATTTTCACGTTCTTCTTGCCCACGCAGATGTAAGGCCCAAAACGGCCGTTCAGCACCGTTACCTCAGGGTTCTCCGGGAACGTCTTGATCATCTTCTCGGCATCAGATTTGCGCTTGGCTTCAATCAACGCGACTGCCTCAGACTCGGTCACCAGCAGCGGATCCAGGTCTTTGGGCAGTGAGTAGAACTTGCTGTTGTGCTGGATGTAAGGTCCAAACCTCCCGATGGCGGCTTTCATGTCCTTGCCTTCAAACTCACCTACCACGCGCGGCAGCTTGAACAATTCCAAGGCTTGCTCCAGGGTGATAGACTCAATAAAGGTCCCTTTGCGCAGGCTGGCGTACACGGGTTTTGCATCGGTACCTTCCACTTCCTCACCTAGCTGCACGTACGGTCCAAAGCGACCTAACTTAGCAATCACCTTCATGCCTGAGACAGGGTCCACTCCCAGTTCACGGGCGCCGCTCACAGTGGAGCGCTCCACGTTGGCACTGGTTTCAATGGTTTGATGGAAACTTGAGTAGAAGTTATCCAGCATCTTGTCCCACTGCTTTTTACCGGCGGCAATCTCATCAAATTCTTCTTCTACGCGGGCGGTGAAAGAATAGTCAATCACGCTCTCGAAATGGGATACCAGAAAGTCGGTCACCACCATGGCGATGTCGGTGGGGAAAAGTTTGGCTTTCTCAGCACCGGCCATCTCGGTTTTCTTCTGGGTAGAGATCTGGCCGTTCTCCAGGGTGAGCACGTTATAGGCTCTTTCTTTTCCTTCGCGATTGTCTTTTTCCACGTAGCCGCGCTTCTGGATAGTGGAGATGGTAGGCGCGTAGGTAGACGGGCGCCCGATGCCCATCTCCTCCAGTTTCTTCACCAGGCTGGCCTCGGTGTAACGGGGAACCGGACGGCTGAAACGCTCCGTGGCCTGCAGGCGCTGCAGGTTCAGGGCTTGCCCCTCGGCCAACGGCGGCAGCATGCCTTTCACGTCATCATCGGCTACGTCGTCATCGTCGGTAGACTCGGTGTACACTTTCAGGAAACCCTCAAAGCGGATTACTTCGCCGGTAGCTACTAATTTCTCTGGCTGTCCGCTGATGTTGATGGTAGCAGTGGTTTTCTCAATCTCGGCATCGGCCATCTGCGAGGCAATGGCGCGCTTTCGGATCAGATCATACAAGCGCTGCTCGTTTCGGTCAGAGCTCACCTGGATGGCGGCAAAGTCCGTGGGCCTAATGGATTCGTGGGCCTCTTGCGCAGATTTCGATTTGGTCTTGTACTGGCGCGTTTTCACGTAGTTTTCGCCAAAAGAGCGCGAAATCTCCGCCGCGGCTGCGTTGATGGCATCCTGCGACAGGTTCACTGAGTCGGTACGCATGTAGGAGATCTTACCTGCCTCGTAGAGGCGCTGGGCCACCGTCATGGTCTGGGCCACGGAGAATGACAGCTTGCGGCTAGCCTCCTGCTGCAGGGTAGAGGTGGTAAACGGTGGCGCGGGACTGCGTTTAGTAGGCTTTTTCTCAAGACTCTCAATAGAGTAAGAAGCGCCAATGCAACGCTTGAGGAAATCCTCCGCCTCGGCCTGGGTTTTGAAACGAGTATTCAGTTCCGCCTCCATGCGTTTGCCACCTGCGTCAAACTGGGCCACCACCTTGTAGGCAGAGACCGCTTTATGGCGCTCAATCTCGCGTTCGCGCTCCACTACCACACGCACAGCCACCGACTGCACACGCCCAGCAGAAAGGCCGGTCTTTATTTTCTTCCAGAGCACCGGGCTTAACTCAAAACCCACCAGGCGGTCCAGCACGCGGCGGGCCTGCTGGGCATTCACCAGGTTGGTGTCAATGGAGCGTGGGTTCTCAATGGCGTTCAGAATGGCGTTCTTGGTGATTTCCCGGAACACAATGCGGCGCGTCTTGGCCTCATTGAGGTTCAGGGCTTCAGACAAGTGCCAGGAAATAGCTTCTCCCTCGCGGTCCTCATCGGATGCTAACCACACCGTCTCGGCCTCCTTCGCTAGTTTTTTCAACTGCGCGATCACTTCCTTTTTATCGGGGCTGACCACGTAGGTGGGCTTGAAGCCGTTCTGGATGTCAATGGCGTTATTGTCTTTGGGGAGGTCGCGCACGTGCCCGAAGCTGGATTTTACAATAAAATCCTTCCCCAGGTACCCTTCAATGGTCTTGGCCTTAGCCGGCGACTCCACAATCACTAAGTTTTTTATCATATGGGAATAGAGCAAAGCAGTGCCCAAAATTTTTTCAAAGATGTAGTAATTTTTTGAGACAATCCAACCACTATCTTTATGCCGATTGTTCCCATGAGGTAAAAGAATATACCTTAGGGGGGTAAAAAAGTTTTTAAGTATACTTATCGCATGAAGAATCTCCTATTAATGCGGCATGCCACTGCGGCAGACAAAGCGGTTGAGCAATCAGACTTTGACCGGGAAATCACCTTATTTGGTCAGCGGCAGGCCGGTGAGGCGGGCCTTTGGCTTAAACAGCAGGGCCTGGTGCCGGAATTGATCCTGTGCAGCAGCTCCCTCAGGACCCAGTTGACGCTTGAGAATCTTTTGGAAAGCCTGGGGCAGAAAGTGCCCGTGCAGATGGAGCGCGTGATCTATTACGGTTCTGAGCGCGACCTGCTGGATCTGGTGCACGGCGTGGACGATGAGGTGGATACCCTGCTTTTATTGGGGCATAACCCTACCGTTTCTTTTTTCGCCTCGCAACTGGCCCATGAGGAAGTGTCTTTTAGCCCGGCCTCCATTGCGCATTTACAGTTCAACGGGTATTCCTGGGAAAACTTGCGGGCGGGTACCTGCAAGTTACAGGCGGTGTACCGCGAGTAAACTGGCTTTAGGGCCTTTTTTCCTGAAAAGGAGCCAGAAACAGCAGAATAGGCTTATAATTATTTGTAGTTTAGCGGCTCGCACCACACCAAGAAATATTTTTTCTTTTTTCTGTAACCTATGGCAGCAACTATCGTATCGGTCATCAACCAAAAAGGGGGGACGGGTAAAACCACCACTACAATCAACCTGGGAAGCGCCCTGCAAAAACTGGGTAAACGCGTGTTGTTAATCGATCTTGATCCCCAAGCTAACCTCTCATATTCATTAGGAATTACAGAGCCGTCCTGCACCCTCGCGGATGTTTTCACCGGTAAGGATAAACTGACCAACTGTATCCAGGAAAAGAACGGCCTTTTTGTGGCTCCGGGCTCCAATGAGTTAGTGGATGTGGAGATCTCCCTGGTGAACCATGAGGAACGGGAACGTTTTTTGCAGCATTTATTAAAAGAGGTGAAAGGCTATGATTACATCCTTATTGACTGCCCGCCCTCTTTGTCGCTGCTAACGGTGAACGCCCTGGCAGCCTCCCGCGAAGTGCTGATTCCCCTGCAGATGGAGGTGCTCACCCTGCAAGGATTGGGGCAGATCCTGAACACGGTGCAACAGATCAAAAAGACCCTGAACCCCAAACTGAAGGTGAAGGGCATTGTGGTAGTCATGTATGACAAACGCCGCAAACTGAGCACCGAGATTGAGGATTACCTGAAGGAGAACGTGGATGAATACATTTTCCAGCAACGCATCAGGCTGAATGTGAAACTGGCCGAGGCGCCCTCATTTGGGCAGAGTGTGATAGATTACGATGCATCATCCTACGGGGCTAAGGATTATTTGGGATTGGCCAAGGAATTTGTCACTATTCCATAGGCAGGGCATTTTCAGAAGTCTTGTATTTTTTGTAAATTGCGAGGATGTCTGAGTTAGTGGACATCAGAAATAAACAGACCGGCAAACTTTTTTGCCACAGAAGATAAAAACGCTCTTCAATACATTATAAGATGGCTTTAGGTAAAAACTTGAAACTCAACAAGGATAAACTGATTGGGAAGACGGAGGCCGAGACAACTGCTGACACACCAATGGATGCCGTTGCCAGTGAGCCGGCAGTAGCCCCGGTGCCAGAGCGGCCTGAGGAAACGCCTATACAGGAACAAACCACCCCGGTGGCGGACTTCCCTTTGGCCGTGGAAAATGGGAAATCCACAGTTGCTAAAGCCCGTGCAGGAGGAAAAACATTGGAGAAAACAGATAGATCAGATAAAAATCTGCCGGATGTGGGAGCAACAGACCAGGCCCGGAAAAGCAATTCGCCGCGCCAGTCTACCCAGACCCAGGATTCAGACTATATTAATGAGCAGCTTAACCGCGTGCTCTATGCCCTTGACGCCTTTAAAAAAGGAGACGTTTCGGTGCGCCTTACAAAACAGAATAACGATATCTTTTCAGAGATAGCCGAAGCCTACAACTCCATGGTGGAGATGATTGGTGGGGTAGGTGGTGAGGTGTCACGTATCTCTAAAGTAGCCGGGGTGGAGGGTAACCTCAAAGCCCGTGCCTCTGCTGAGAGCGCCTCCGGTTTCTGGAAAGACATGATCAATAACATCAACGGCCTGGTAGACTCCATCGCCGTTCCGGTATTGGAGGTAGGTAAGGTACTGAAGAACATCTCGCGGGGTAACCTGGACGAGACGTTCCAGATTCCAGTGTCCGGTGACTTCAAGGTCATGGCCGAAACCATCAACCGTACCATTGACAACCTGAACCTATTTGCCGGTGAGGTAACCCGGGTGGCCCTTGAGGTAGGTACCGAAGGGAAACTGGGTGGACAGGCCTCCGTGCCAAACGTAGCCGGTATCTGGAAAGAACTCACTGATAATGTGAACGCGATGGCGTCTAACCTGACCCTTCAGGTACGGGACATCGCGAAGGTAACTACGGCGGTGGCCCAGGGTAACCTGGACCAGAAAGTAACAGTGGACCTGAAAGGGGAAATGCTCCAATTGAAAGAGAACATCAACCAAATGGTGGACTCTTTAAACATCTTCGGGGACGAGGTAACTCGGGTAGCCCGTGAAGTGGGTACCGAAGGAAAATTAGGTGGACAGGCCAAAGTGCCTAACGTAGGCGGGGTTTGGAAAGACCTCACAGACAACGTGAACACCATGGCCAGCAACCTTACCTCCCAGCTCCGTGACATTGCCAACGTAGCAACCGCGGTGGCGAAAGGTGACCTTACTCAGAAGATCACGGTAAACGTGAAAGGCGAGTTGGCCGAGCTGAAGGACAACCTGAACCAGATGGTGGACTCCCTCAACATCTTCGCTGGCGAGGTAACCCGTGTGGCAAGAGAGGTAGGAACCGAAGGTATCTTGGGTGGCCAGGCCAATGTGCCAAAAGTTGCCGGCGTTTGGAAAGAACTGACTGACAACGTGAACTACATGGCCTCCAACCTTACCCTGCAGGTACGTGACATCGCCAACGTGGCGACCGCGGTAGCGAGGGGAGATTTGAGCCAGAAAATCACCGTTGGGGTAAAAGGCGAGTTAGCCGAGCTGAAGGACAACCTGAACCAGATGGTGGACTCCCTCAACATTTTTGCCGGTGAGGTAACCCGTGTGGCGCTTGAAGTGGGTACCGAGGGTAAACTGGGTGGACAAGCCGCAGTACCTAACGTAGCCGGTACCTGGAAAGCGCTTACAGATAACGTAAACTCCATGGCATCTAACCTGACGCTGCAAGTGCGGGACATCGCCAACGTAGCAACCGCAGTAGCGAAAGGTGACCTAAGCCAGAAAATCACCGTTGACGTGAAAGGCGAGCTCCTCCAGTTGAAGGACAACTTGAACCAGATGGTGGATTCCCTGAACATCTTTGCTGGTGAGGTAACCAGGGTAGCCCGTGAGGTGGGAACCGAGGGTAAACTGGGTGGACAAGCCGCAGTACCTAACGTAGCCGGTACCTGGAAAGCGCTTACAGATAACGTAAACTCCATGGCGTCTAACCTGACGCTGCAGGTACGTGATATTGCCAACGTGGCCACAGCGGTGGCGCGTGGTGACCTGAGCCAGAAAATCACGGTTGACGTGAAAGGCGAGCTCCTCCAGTTGAAGGACAACCTGAACCAGATGGTGGACTCCCTGAACATCTTTGCCGGTGAGGTAACCCGGGTGGCAAGAGAAGTAGGTACTGAGGGTATCCTTGGTGGCCAGGCCAATGTGCCTAACGTGGGTGGGGTTTGGAAAGACCTTACCGATAACGTGAACTACATGGCGGGTAACCTTACCTCGCAGGTACGTGACATCGCCAACGTAGCTACAGCGGTAGCAAGAGGAGATTTGAGCCAGAAGATCACAGTTGACGTGAAAGGCGAGCTGCTTGAACTCAAAAACAACCTGAACCAGATGGTGGATTCCCTCAACATCTTCGCCGACGAAGTAACCCGTGTGGCAAGAGAGGTAGGAACCGAAGGTAAACTGGGTGGTCAGGCTTCAGTGCCGAAAGTACGCGGTACCTGGAAAGAGTTGACCGATAACGTGAACTCCATGGCCTCCAACCTGACGCTTCAGGTACGTGACATTGCCAACGTGGCAACCGCCGTAGCGAAAGGGGATCTGACCCAGAAAATCACGGTAGATGTAAAAGGTGAGTTGTTAGAGCTGAAGAACATCCTCAACCAGATGGTGGACTCTTTGAACATCTTCGCCGGTGAGGTAACCCGGGTAGCCTTGGAAGTGGGTACGGAAGGTAAACTGGGCGGACAAGCGGCTGTGCCAAACGTGGCAGGAACCTGGAAGATGCTGACCGATAACGTGAACTCGATGGCCTCCAACCTGACCTCTCAGGTGCGTGACATCGCCAACGTAGCGACAGCGGTAGCGAAGGGTGACCTCAGCCAAAAAATGACGGTAAATGTGAAAGGTGAAATCCTTCAACTGAAAGATATATTGAACCAGATGGTGGACTCCCTCAACATCTTTGCGGGTGAGGTAACCCGCGTGGCGCTTGAGGTAGGTACCGAAGGTAAATTGGGTGGCCAGGCAACGGTACCTAACGTAGGTGGGGTTTGGAAAGGCCTTACTGAAAACGTGAACACCATGGCGTCTAACCTGACGCTACAAGTACGCGACATCGCCAATGTGGCGACCGCGGTAGCGAAAGGGGATCTGACCCAGAAAGTAACTGTGGGTGTGCGTGGTGAGTTAGCCGAGTTGAAGGACAACCTGAACCAGATGGTGGACTCTCTTAACATCTTTGCCGGTGAGGTAACTCGGGTGGCGCTTGAGGTAGGTACCGAAGGTAAGTTGGGTGGCCAGGCTTCCGTGCCGAATGTGGCCGGGGTTTGGAAAGACCTTACCGATAACGTGAACACCATGGCTTCTAACCTGACAACTCAGGTACGTGGGATCGTGAAAGTAGTAACCGCGGTATCAAAAGGTGACCTAACCCAGAAACTTACCCTGGAAGCTAAAGGCGAATTGGCAGATTTGGCAGACACCATCAACAGCATGGTGGAAGACCTTAACCGCTTAGCGGGTGAAGTAAGCCGGGTGGCCAGAGTAGCTGGTGTGGAAGGTAAACTGACCGAGCGTGCCACGGTACATGGTGTATCTGGTAGCTGGAAAGAACTGGTAGATACTTTGAATGACCTGTTAGAGTCTATTGTAACGCCGGTTCTGGAAGTGTCACGTGTGGTACGGTCTATCTCTGAGGGTGATTTAACCCAAAAAGTGGAGATCCATACCGCTGGTGATATTCTGGCCATGTCTAACGCCTTGAATTTGGCGGTTGACAACCTGAATGCCCTGTTAGGCGAGATCAATGATTCTTCTCTCATTGTGGGTTCGTCTTCTGAAGAGATGGCGGCCAAAGGATTGGAGATGAACCGGGTAACGGTAGACGTAGCCTTGGCCATGCAACAAATGGCGGAAGGTGCGCAGAACCAAGCCTTGAAAACAGACCAGGCCTTCAAACTGATTGAGGAAATCATGAAGGCAACGAAAGAAACTGCTAACAAAGCCGATGTGGTGAACCGTTCAGCGGTGATGGGTGAGGAAACTTCCCAGCTGGGTCTGAAAACAGTGGCCGAGGTGGTGCGTAACATGGAGGAGATTTCTTCTTCCGCTGCCCTGACTGCCAAAACCATTGAAGTATTGAGTACCCGCAGCCAGGAAATCTCCAAATCACTGGGCGTAATCACAGATATTGCGGCTCAGACCAACTTGCTGGCCTTGAACGCGGCCATTGAGGCGGCCAGAGCAGGTGAGGCAGGACGTGGTTTCGCGGTAGTAGCCGAGGAAATCCGGAAACTGGCCGAAGGCTCCCGTAAATCAGCGAGTGAGATTAGCACCCTGGTAGACGATGTGAAGAAAGATACATCTTCCGCCGCCGCCGCTATCGCAACCATGGAAGGCCGGGTATTGAAAGGAAAGAATGCCACGTTTGAAGCATCCGGCGCCTTTAAAAACATTGCGACTTCCAGCGGTGAGACACTGCGCAGTGCCCAGGACATTCTGGTGTCTACAGAAGTGCAGAAAACCTCCATTGGAGACGTAGTGAAATACGTGGAAGAGGTGGTAGCCATTGCGGAACAGACGGCCTCCGGTACCCAGCAGGTAGCAGGAACCGCTAAGCAATTGTCGGCGTCCATGCAAGAGCTGACTTCTTCCAGCCAGCGTCTGAATGACATCGCTGATGACCTGCAGATCAGTATCTCTGCCTTCAAACTTGTAAATGGCAACCTCGTTTTCCCTAACCGGAATACGCGCAAATTATCGGCGGTACCAGCTGCCCGTAAGCGCTCTTTTACCGGTGATGACGCAAACGACGTTGATTTTGACAAAAAAATAGGTGGCAAGAAGTCGCTTAAAAACAGAGATCTTGACTAATGGAATCTCAGAACATCAGAGATAAAAAGGATAAAGTAGCAGAGGAGAGGGTGCACCTGATTGTCTTTAAGTTAGGCAATGAGGAGTACGGGGTACGGATTGACCAGGTAAAGGAAGTAACCATTACTCCGGAAATTACCCGTATGCCCAAAACCCCATCCTTTATCAAAGGAGTTTCTAATATCAGGGGTGATATCATAGCCATCATGAACCTGGAAGAGCGCTTTAGAATTGAGCGCCCTTCCGGGGAAATTCCTACGCATTCCTACACCCTGGTGATGGAGGCCAAAGACTATACCATGGGCTTTATTGTGTATGAGGTACCGCAGTCCCTGACTTTGCCGGTTTCCAACATAGACAAAGCGCCCTCGTTTATCCAGGACATCAACATCAATGAAAACTTCATTGAAGGCATTGGGAAGCATGAAGACCGGCTCATTATTGTGCTGGACATCTTCAAGATCCTGACCTCAGATGAGGTGTTACAATTGAAATCATAGTGCTTACTTTTTGACCTCATTACTTATGGAAATCACGGATAAAAAAAGAATATTGATTGTAGATGATTCCTTCTACATGCGCACTATGTTGAAAAACATGCTGCTGGATGCTGGCTATGATGTGGTAGGAGAAGCCCCAGACGGCAAGACCGCCCTTCAGCTGGCCAAAGAAAAAATTCCGGACCTGGTTACCCTGGATGTGATCTTGCCAGACAACACTGGCCTTGATGTGTTGAAAGGCATTAAGCAGGACAACCCAGACATGAAAGTGGTAATTGTGAGTGCCGTAGGCCAGGAAGTTATCATGAACGAAGCCGCTGAATACGGGGCGCTTCATTACATCATTAAGCCATTCTCTGAGGACAAAGTCCTGGAAGCGTTGAACAATGCTTTCAAAGAAGACTAATCAATAATTTACATCATTCCGCCACGTCTCTTCCCGTGCAGCAAACACAACCTTCTAAAATCAGAGTTCTAATTGGGGATTCATCCGTCCGTTCAAGACTGGTGCTTTCCGGCATGATTGATGCCGAGCCCCGGCTGGAGGTGGTGGATACTGCCCGTTCTCAGGAGGAGTTGCTGCACAAGGCCTTCACGTATAAGCCGGACTTGATTGTTACGCATTACGGACTAACCATGAGCGGACGGGTACCTTTTTTCAAACCCGTTTATGGCGAAAAATTCTCGCTGCTTCTCATGGTTTCCCAGCAACTGGCCGAGCACACCTATACTATATCCACCAGCTGTGATATCAATGGCAAGCAGGTAAAAGCCTCTGAGGGTACCCAGGTATCCGCAAGGGAAAAGGCAAAAGAAGGCCTCATGGCCAAGCTGCGTGAATTGTTAGGGCAGGATTTCACCAGTTCACCCGCTTCAGTGCAGACTAAGTGGAAAGAGGCAGTGGAGTTGAGGCAGAGAAATAACCACCTTTTGGTGAAGATGGCGCCGCCCGTTAAATCGCCGCTTGCCATGGTGGTGATAGGGGCTTCTACCGGAGGGTCTGCGGCCATTGAGTACCTGATCAGGGATTTGGATGTTCAACAACCAGCCGTGGTACTGGTGGCGGTGCACATGCCGGAAAGATTCACGAGACGCCTGGCCCGGCGCTTGCAAAGGCTCACCCACTGGCGGGTAGAGGAAGGGTACGAAGGAATGCCACTCTCCGCCGGTACAGTGGTGATTGCCCCGGGCGGACAGAACATGCGGGTAAAAAGCAGGTCTCTGCAGCCCAACCAGTATTTTCTGGAGCTGGAGCCTTCCGCCGCCATGGACTCACCCTCCGTGGATATTTTAATGCATTCTGCGGCGCAGAGTGCCCAAACGCAGGTGCTGGGCATCATCATGACCGGTATGGGGCAGGATGGTACCATGGGTGCCCGCGAGATAGTGGACAGGGGCGGTATCGTGATTGCCCAGAACGAAGAAACCTCCACCATTTTCGGGATGGCCAAATCGGCTATTGAAAGTGGGGTGGTAAGTGGAGTTTTCCCCTTAGGGCAGATAAATTCCATTATTAGCCGGTTTGTCGCAAACCGTAGTATGAGCCACGTGCTTCAACAGAAATTGGTAGGATGAAGTCGAGAGATCAGGAATATAAAGAGATATTTATAGCCGAGGCTCTCGAGTATTATGATGCGCTGAACCGGCACATCAGTGATCTGGAGAAAAGCCCGGAAGACGAACAATTACTGGCAGAGGTGTTCAGGTTACTGCATAACCTCAAGGCCAACGCCAAAGCCATTGGTTATGAAACCATAGCTGATATTTCCCATAAACTGGAGACGGCTTTTGGGCTCATCCGTAACAAAGAGCTGATTTTCAGCGATGAGGTAGTGACCGTGCTTTTTGACGGCATTGACCTGTTGGGGGAGATGATCACCAATATTGATGGTACTAAGGAAGTGGAGCCAAGCCCTGCTTTGCTCCGGAACTTGGACATCATCATCAATTCGCAGGGGGAGAATACGTCTGAGCTGTCAAAGGTTCAGAAATACTATACGTCTAAAAACCTTTCGCTCTCAGACCTCATTTACATCCAGATCAAGAAGCTGGATCATCTGTTGAACCTGGTGGGCGAGTTGATCATTGACCGGGACCGGATCTTTTCCATCAGTAAAGAACTGGACCACGATGACCTTAAAAGCGTAAGCGCGCACCTGTACCGCATTACCGAGGAACTACAATACAGCGTCATGGATGCCCGCCTGGTAAATGTGGGCTCCCTGTTCAATAAGTTCCCCCGTATTGTGCGTGATATTGCGGTGGCTGAGAAAAAGGAGATTAACCTGGAGATTTCAGGGTCTGACATCCAGATTGACCGGAACATCCTGCAGATCATCACCGATTCGCTTTTGCACCTCATGCGGAACGCCATTTCGCACGGGATAGAAAAGGCCGATATTCGGAAAAAGGCCAAGAAAACGCCACAGGGTAACGTCACGCTTTCGGCGCAGAATGACCGCGACACGGTGATTTTGAAACTGATTGATGACGGAAAAGGCATTGACCAGCAGGAAGTAAGGCGGGCCATTGTGCAGCGGGGCTTCCTGTCTGCTGATGCCGCCGAGGACCTGCGCGACACCGAAGTGCTCTCGTACCTTTTTGAGCCGGGTTTCTCCCTGGCGAAGGAAGTGACCGAGGTTTCTGGTCGGGGCGTAGGTCTTGATGTGGTGAAAAACGCCATTGATTCCATTGGCGGCAGAATCAAGGTGGATTCCAAGAAAGGGGAAGGCACCACGTTCACGCTGTTTTTGCCTACCTCTATTGCGGTGAAAGGCGCATTGCTTTGCCAGGTGGAGGAGAATTTTTACGCTATTCCGCTTATGCACACAGACTCAGTGGTGGCACTGCCCACCAGCGAGCTGCATGAGGTGGGGGAGTTGCTGGTGGCCGACATCAACGGGGAGACCATTACCATTGTCTCTTTGCGGGAGTTGTTCAACAATGACATCACCCAGTACAGCGTAAAGAAAAACCAATTGGATGGTGATGCGCAGAACATCATCATTGTGACGTACAACAACCGGAAACTTGGCCTGATTGTAGACAAGCTGCTGCGGCAGCAGGACATCGTGATCAAGGCTTTGAGCAAACCGGTCAATACTATTGAGATTTACGCGGGGGTAACCCTTTTAGGATCGGGCAAGGTTTGCCTGGTCCTGGATGTGGCCGCCATTACGCGCTATTTTATTGCCAGGAGGTAACAGCCAATGGGTAACAACATTTTATAGCCTGATTCATGGAGCTTCAAGTAAATGAACTAGAGCGGGATATTATCAAAGAAATCCTGAACATAGGCCTGGCCAGGGCAGCGGATTCTTTTGCGGTGATCGCAAAGGACCGGGTTTTGTTGAAAGTGCCAGACCTACAGTTGATGGAGGCAGAAGAGCTTCTGAAGATTGTACGGGCCTATGAGAACTCGCATACCATTATTCAGTCAGATATCAAAGGGGAGCTCAATGGCTCTACCCTTATGCTGTTCTCTGAGCTGCACGTGGAGCAACTCTCTAAAGTATGCCTGGGCCTCACGGTGAAGGGAAGCGACCCGCTCACCGAGATGCAGGAATCTTTGCTCCTGGAGGTGAGTAACATTATCACCGGTGCCTTGGTGACCCAGCTGGCGAACATCCTCAAATCCAACATTTACGGCTCGCCGCCGGTAGCGCCCAAGCATGACATTGCGGAGTCACTGAAAGGTATTTTCACCGATCATCCTCTGTTTCAGCCCCTGGTGTTCACTGTAATCACTCAGTTTACAAACAATACCCAGATGGTGGAGTTGCCGCTGCTCCTGTTCTTTGATACCAATACTTTTATCAAGATCCTGGAGATTATTCGTTCCTATAACTTCCTCACGAAGTAAACCATACCATCTTTTTCCCCTAAGCGAATGAGCCGCCCCGTGCGGCTCATTCGCTTATACAAAGGCTTTTAGTTCCTTTTAAAGGTTGTTTTCAGAAAACCAGCCGCTAAACGGAAGAGCCTGCAAGCTTTCCAATCCAGTATCTTTTTTGTTGTTTTGCGCGTCTGAACAAATAACAGACTTAGATAATCGCTTATGGATGCTTTAGGAAGACATATCCTGGTGGAGTTTTACAACTGCTCGCCGGAGTTGATGAACGATGTGGTGCATATTGAAAACAGCATGGTGGCGGCCGCCGAAACCGCCGGGGCCACCGTCATCAACAGCACGTTCCACCATTTTTCTCCCTATGGCGTCTCCGGGGTAGTGGTGATCCAAGAAAGCCACCTTGCCATCCATACCTGGCCCGAGTACGGGTACGCCGCCGTGGACCTTTTCACCTGCGGTGACTCAGTGGATCCCTGGGTATCCTATAACTACCTTATTGAAGCATTTGAGGCCAGCCACGGCTCCTCCATGGAATGTTTGCGGGGACAGCAAAGCCTGCTGAAGCGCACCGACTTCAACGTGGAGGCCCGCGACTCCGGTCAGCCGGTTGCTACTATTCCGCGCATCACCCGCGATGTCTGGTTCACCGAGCGTGACGAGAACATCGCCCTTTCCTTAAAACACTCCGGCACCCAGCTCTACAAGAAACAATCGCCATACCAGAAAGTGGAGGTGTTTGAGACGCTGGCCTACGGCAATATGCTCACACTGGACGGCATGGTCATGTGCACCCAGAAAGACGAGTACGTGTACCATGAGATGATCACCCACGTGCCGGTCCTGAGCCACGGGAACGTGAAACGCGCCCTGGTGATCGGGGGCGGTGACGGTGGTACCGTGCGGGAGTTGCTGCGCCATGACAGCATTCAGGAAGTGGTGCTGGTGGAGATTGACGAATTGGTGATTGAGGCCTGCAAACTGCACCTGCCTGAAACAGCCAGTGCTTTTGGTCATCCAAGGTTGAAACTGCTGGTGGAAGATGGCATCAAATACATCCAAGATTGTGCTGATGCTGCTTTTGACCTGATTATAGTGGACTCCGCTGATCCGGTTGGTCCAGGAGAAGGACTCTTCACCGCCGAATTCTACAGCCAGGTGTACCGCTGCCTCACCTCTGAGGGCGTGATGATTACCCAAAGCGAGTCGCCTAGGTTCAACACCGAGGTATTCGTGGAGATCTATGATACCTACAAAGGCATCTTCGGGCAGGACAACGTGCACTGTTACCTGGCCGCCATCCCTACGTACCCCACCGGCACCTGGAGCTTCTCGTTCAGCTCAAAGGGCAGCGTACACCCTAAGAAATTCAACCAGGAGGTTGCGGCCGCCTTCTCCAGAGAGCAGGGGCTACGCTATTACAATGAAGACATCCATTTGGCGGCGTTTGCCTTACCTAATTTCGTAAAAGATTTACTTTCCTCTAAAGCCTAGTACTATGAGCATGAACATGCCCACCATGTGTGATTCCAAACACAAGAAGATTTCCGCTTTTGACCAGAATGGCGTAGGGGAAGTTGGCAGCGGCCTTTTCGGGCTTCCGTTCACCGAAGAAGAATCTGAGGTAGTGATTTTCCCCATTCCGTGGGAAGTGACCGTGTCCTACAACGCCGGTACCGCCGAAGGTCCGGCTGCCGTGCGCGATGCCTCCCCGCAACTGGACCTGTTTGACCCCGAGTTACCCAACGCCTGGCACCTGGGCATCCATATGCCGGCCGTGCCTGAGGATTGGGCCCAGGAAAGCCAGCGCTTGCGTGAGAAAACTGAGGCGTACATTGAGTTCCTGGAGAACGGCAGCAAAGGTGATGCGGCTATCCATGAAGCCACCATTGAGGAAGTGAACCGCCGGGGCCAGGACTTGTTGCAATGGTCCAAAAAAGAAACTCTGGCCTTGCTGGAGCAAAACAAACTGGTGGGAGTTCTGGGCGGAGACCACAGCACTCCGCTGGGTTTTATGCATGCTTTGGCTGAAAAGCACGAAGAATACGGCATTCTTCAAGTAGACGCCCACGCCGACCTGCGCGATGCCTACGAAGGATTCACCTACTCGCACGCCTCTATCATGTTCAATGCCCTGAAACTGCCGCAGGTGAAAAAACTGGTGCAGGTAGGCATTAGGGACCTGTGCCAGGCCGAGGCCGAACTGGTGGACCAAAGCAACGGACGCATCACCACCTTCTATGACAGCAAGATCAAAAGCAAGATGTACGAAGGCAACTCCTGGCGCAAGCAGTGCAAGAAAATCATCGCGCAGCTGCCGCAGAAGGTGTACATCAGCTTTGACATTGACGGGCTGGACCCTAAGCTGTGCCCCGGCACCGGTACCCCGGTTCCCGGCGGGTTTGAGTTTGAGGAAGCGGTCTACCTGATCAAGGCTCTGGTGAAATCCGGCCGTGAGATCATAGGGTTTGATCTGTGTGAAGTAGCCCCCGGTGACAGTGAGTGGAACGGGAACGTAGGCGCGCGCCTGCTTTACAAACTCTGCAACTGGATGGCCGTATCTCAGAAAAGATTAGAAGCTTCCTTATAAACGAACCACCTAAAACTATGGGATTCATCCTCAAGATTATCATCACGGGCATTGTGGCCCTGGTGCTGGCCCAGTTTTTCCCGGGCGTGACGATTGACGGTATCACCAGCGCCATACTGCTGGCTCTGGTACTAGCCATCCTGAACGCCGTGGTGCGGCCTATTCTGGTGTTCCTCACCATTCCCATCACGTTCATAACGCTGGGCCTGTTCCTGCTGGTGATCAACGCCATCATCATTTACCTGGCAGATTACCTGCTCACCGGGTTTGACATCAACGGCATCATCACGGCTATTCTGTTTAGTCTGGTGCTTTCCATTGTCACCGCCATTATAGACGCCATCTTGTAGGCTGCATCCTTTTTGCTAATGAATTTAGATAGTCCGGGAGTTTTTCCGGGCTATTTCTGTTTATTGACCCGGGTGCCGAAGGAAAAGAGGCGTTTTTGCCTTATTTTTGTCAAAACAATTAGAAAATGGGAGTAAGGGAAGCACGGGAAGCGCTGAAGCTATATTTTGGCTATGATCAGTTCAGACCGGGACAAGAGGATATCGTCACCAATGTACTGGAGAAGCGGGACACGGTAGTGCTCATGCCCACGGGCGGGGGTAAATCGGTCTGCTACCAGGTACCGGGGCTGGTTATGCCTGGCCTCAGTGTGGTGGTGTCTCCGTTGATTGCTCTCATGAAAGACCAGGTGGAGGCTTTGCTGGGCAACGGCGTGAATGCCGGATACCTGAACAGTTCCCAATCAGCCAAAGAGCAGCAGCTTATTGAGCAGCAGTGCTTTGACGGCCGCCTGAAAATGCTCTACGTTTCCCCGGAGAAACTCCTTTCCGCTGGGTTCTTTTCTTTTCTGAAGCGGTTGCAAATCAACCTGTTTGCCATTGACGAGGCGCACTGTATCTCGGCCTGGGGCCATGATTTCCGACCGGAGTACCTGCAGCTGAAGAACCTGAAACTGCAGTTCCCCGAGGTGCCCATCATTGCCCTCACTGCCACCGCGGACCGCCTGACCCAACGCGACATCCTCACGCAGCTGTACCTGCAGGACCCCAAGGTTTTCATCTCCTCCTTTGACCGGCCCAACATCTACCTGCAGGTGCAGCCCGGCCAGAAACGCATGGAAGCCATCCTTGATTTTCTGGAGGAGCGGCCTTTTCAGCCGGGCATTATCTATTGCCTTTCCCGGAAAGCCACCGAGTCTTTGGCGGCCAAACTGAAGGAGAAAGGCTACAACGCAGATTATTACCACGCCGGCCTCTCGGCCCGCGACCGGGAAAACGTGCAGGAGAAATTCCTGCAGGACAACATCCAGATCATGTGCGCCACCATTGCCTTCGGGATGGGGATTGACAAGTCCAACGTGCGCTGGGTAATCCACTACAACCTGCCCAAGAACCTGGAGAGCTACTACCAGGAAATAGGCCGCGGTGGCCGCGACGGTGCCCCCGCCGAAGCCCTGTTGTTCTACAGCCTGGCGGATGTCATGACCCTGCGTGATATTGTGACCCAGGGCGAGAGCAGCAAAGAGCAGGCTTTGTCTTTGGCCAAGCTGGACCGGATGCAGCAGTTCGCGGAAAGCACCAGTTGCCGCCGCAAGACGCTGATGCACTATTTTGGCGAGGAGTATTCCAAGGACTGCGGCAACTGCGACATCTGCGACAACCCGCCCACTTCGTTCAACGGCACCGAACTGGCCCAGAAGATTCTATCGGCGGTAGCCAGAACCAAAGAGACGGTGGCCTCGGCGCAGGTGGTGGACATTCTACGGGGTTCCCGCAACCAGCTTACGTTGACCAGAGGCTATGACCAGCTCAAAACCTTCGGGGCGGGGCGCGATGTACCTTCGCAGGACTGGCAGCGCTACATCCACCAATTGATCAATCAGGGAATCCTGGAGGTAGCCTATGATGAGCACGGCGCCTTGAAGTTGACCAACGCGAGCCAGGAGGTGCTTTTCAGGGGCAAAAAAGTGGAACTGGTGAAATTCCAGGCGCCGCTGCCCAAAGAGGAGAAAGAGAAACGCCAGAAGAAATCCAGGAGCGGGGTAGAGACGGCCTTGTTTGAGCACCTGCGGCAACTCCGGAAACAGCTGGCCAATGAACGCAACATTCCGCCTTACGTGGTCTTCACCGATAATACCCTGCAGGAGATTGTGGAGCAACGGCCCACCAACCGTCCGGCGTTCCTGGCTATCTCAGGGGTGGCGCAGGCCAAGTACGAGCAGTACGGCGAGATTTTCATCAACGCCATTCTAAGTTTCCTGGCCCAGCAGGCCGAGCAGCAGCAGGCCCGTTTGAAAGGAACCACGCACCTGGTGACCTATGAACTGCTGCGGCAAGGCAAAACGCCGGAGCAGATCTCCGAGCAAAGGCAGGTGCAGATCAATACGGTGTATTCGCACCTGGCCACGCTTTACCAGCAGGGCTATGACGTAGACCTGAAGCCATACCTCTCTGACTGGGAGTACAGCCGCGTACGCGAAGCCATCCTGCAGACAAAGCAGACCGCAGCCTTAAAACCTATCTTTGAGTACCTGGAAGGTGAAATTGATTACCTGAAAATACGTCTCGGAATTGGTCGGTTCAACAAAGAAGATAGCTGATTAAAAGCTAGATTTTTTTCCTTTTTAGGGAAAAAACCAAAGTTATGATTTAAGGTTGTTTTCCTGAAAACAGGCCAGAATTAGAATCCTTGCTGCTGTTCTGACGGAATGCGTACGACGTTACAGTGTAACGTCGCTACAGGGTAATATATAGCGTCGTAGCACTGCTACGACGTCATTCGGCAGGATGAAAGGGCACTACGCTACCTTCCCAAATACAGAAAACATAACTACTACAAAAGAAGAAAGGCCCGGCTATTAGCCGGGCCTTTCTTTGGGGGATACTATGGGTATTACCTATGAAAAAACTATTTTAAAGCGATTGGATCTGGGGTGCCGTCTGGGTCGCTGGTCACCAGGCCTTGGGCGTTTACCTTGCCTCCGGTGAGCGCCAGGATACCGGCTACGTGCGGGGCGGCGTAAGAGGTACCGTTTCCGGTGGTATAGCCGCTGCCTTTCCAGGTGGTCAGGATGTTGGTACCCGGTGCTGCATATTTAACCGAAGCCCCGAAGTTAGAGGTAGGGTTGAACTTGCCGTAAGAATCCATGTTGGAGACCACAAATACGTTTGGTGCAATCACGCGGGCTGGAGAATCTACCTTGCAGTCAATGTAGCTGTTTCCGGAGGCGATGGCGATAAAGATACCGCGGGCGGCGGTTTTCTTAACCAAGTCATCCAGCATGGTGGAGGCAGCTACGCGCAGGCTCATATTCACCACATCGCCGGGCTTGCCGTACTGGTACACGTGGTTCAGGGCAGAGTAAATGCGGGTAAGGGTACCGTATCCGGTGTTGTCAAATACGCGGAGGGCCACGATGGTGGCATTGGCGGCCACGCCTACCACGCCTTCGTTGTTGTTTTTGGCGCCAATGATTCCGGCAACGCCGGTACCGTGTCCGTAACCATCCTCAAAAGAAGCATCGCCGGAGATAAATGACTTGCTGCGGGTTTTGTCCACGTTCAGGTCTGGGTGACTGGACTGCACGCCTGAGTCAATAACCCAAACGGTTTTGCCGGTGCCATCACCGTACCCCACGCGGGAAACACCCCATGGAATGGTTTGGGTAGAAGTAGTAGTGGAGGTGGTGGTGGTGGTAGAAGTGGTTCCGGTGGATTTGCCCAGCATGATGGCTTGCTCAGGCTCAATATACGCTACGTTTTGGTCTTCTTTCAGGAGGTTTATCTCCTCTTTGGAAAAAGCGCCTGAAAAACCGTTTACCGCACCCTGGAATATCTCGCGGGCTCTGGTGGTTTCCAATCCGTTCCGGCCTAAAACTTTTTCGCGCAGCTGGGAGGCAGAGAGGGAAGAACCGTTTTTCAGGATCACAATGAACTTACCGGCTACGGCTTTGGAGGTTGCGGTGGGTTCAACGGGCACCTTGGCCGTTTCTTCCATTAATTCATCTTGTTGGCAACCAGACATTGAAAACACGGAGGCCAGTGCAAAAAAGGACACTGCTTTCTTAAACGTAGTTGAATTCATACACTTTTGGTTAGTAAAAATTACGCATAGAGATGAGCTAAGTAAAACACCTTCAATGTTGTGAATACTGATGCATTTTTTCAAATGTAGTAAATAATCCAATTAGTATCCAAAACGATAAATAAATAAAAGCTTGATATTAAATACTTTATATATATTAATATAGTGCTTTGTAAAGGTAAAATCTAGTCTTTATTCCCTTGAGAATTAATGATTTGGGCTTTGCCATCTTGTGTTTTGCAGAAGAATAGCCAAATGAAAAAAAACAGATGCCAAAAATTTTAGTTGTTTGCTAAAGAATTAGTACTTTTACTTTATTAAACATTCAACGGACCTTCCTATGCTTAGCACGAACCTAAAATATCTTAGAAAGCAGCTTAACCTCACCCAAGTACAACTTGCGGAGAAGCTGGAGATTAAACGGTCCTTGATTGGTGCCTATGAAGAAGGGCGGGCCGAGCCTAAATTGGCCACTTTAGTGAAAATGGCGCAGGTGTTCAACTTATCAGTAGATGAGTTGATCAACCCGGACCTGCCCAACGTCTCTAAAAACGGTTCTTCTAAGCGCAACGCCAACGTAAAGGTGCTTTCCATCACCGTGGATGCCCAGGACCGCGAGAATATTGAACTGGTGCCTTACAAAGCCAGTGCTGGTTACCTCAATGGCTACTCAGACCCAGAGTTCATGGAGGAACTTCCCAAGTTCCGCTTGCCTATGATCCAGAGCCCCGGCACCTACCGGGCGTTTGAGATAAAAGGAGACTCCATGTTGCCTATCCCATCGGGTACGGTGATTGTGGGGCGTTACGTAGAGCAGTGGCAGGAAATAAAAGACGGTACTCCTTGTATTGTGGTGAGCCTGCAGGAAGGGATTGTGTTCAAGCGCATTTACCACCAGCAGAAGCAAACGGCGCTTCGCCTGCACTCAGACAACCCGAGCTACGAACCTTACGATGTGTCTCTGGATGATATTGTGGAACTGTGGGAAGCCAAGGCCTACATCAGCACCACTTTCCCGATGGCTGAGATCTCCCTGGACAAACTGACTTCCCTGGTGCTTGACCTGCAGCAGGAGGTGAAGAAATTGAAGACCACTAAGTAATTTCAAGGCAATTTTTTATCAGGGTCCGTTTAGAAGCTGTTTTTCAGAAATCGGCTTCTAAACGGACCCTTTTTTTATATAGTAAACCCATAATAAACCTCCGGAGCCTGGGTACGTATTTACGAAGGAACATCAAGACCTTTTCCCATGATCAAAGTGATTCCTGCCTTAGATAGACACCATGCCTCCCACGGATGGCTTGATTCTTACTTTCTGTTTTCCTTTTCAGACTACTATGATATGAACAATGTGCAGTGGGGGCCTTTGCGGGTCTTCAATGACGATTACATCAAAGGGAACAGCGGGTTCCCAGAGCATCCGCACTCTGAAATGGAGATCGTGACCATTGTGCTGGAAGGGGAGGTAACCCATAAAGACAGTCTGGGCAACAACACCGTGATCAGGGCCGGGGAAGTGCAGCGCATGACCACGGGTACCGGCGTGCGCCATTCAGAGCACAACAGTTCAGACAAAGATCTCCACCTGTATCAACTGTGGTTCTTCCCCAACAAGAAAGGGCTTGCCCCCAGCTATGAGCAAAAGGCCATTGATTTCACCGATGAGAAAAACGAGCTGGTGCCCCTGGTAACTGGACAGAAAGTGTTGGAAGACGTGGTGTACATCAACTCCAATTCCACCATCTATTACGCCAACCTCAAAGAAGGAAAGGAAATCGACTTCAAGACTTTCCCCATCCGGAAGGGATTCATCTACGTGACCACCGGAGAACTGTTCGTGAACGGGGTACAGGTGCAGAAAAATGACCAGGTAAGATCTGCCGACGTGGACGCCCTCCGGATAAAAGCCACCGCAGACAGTACTTTCATCCTTATTGACTTACCGGGCGTAGAGGCAAACTACTAATAGAATTCAATATAAACGAACAGCAAAGGCGCTCAGAAAATGAGCGCCTTTGCTGTTTATAGACACTCACCAAGGTTGCTTTCCAAAGATTGATAGTAGTTTATCCTGTTCAATATACTTTTTGTTTTTGGCTGGCTTTTGCAAAAATAGTCTCTAAAATGGATGGCAATGAACAGGAAGGTAGAACCATCTTTATGCTCATTACCTTATATCCGTATTTCACGTAAGAAGGCATGCCAGCACCAATGATCTGGTTGCCTGCTGTAGCCTTCTTTCTATGCAACATAACCGATACGGCTTCTTTTTATCTTTTCTTTTTCTATTGCTCCTGGCCAGCCCAAAAGAGGGAAAGGCCTATGGTGTGTTAACGCACCAGGCCATTATTGATGTGGCGTGGGAGCCTTCCATTGTGCCCATCTTAAAGAAACGGTTTCCCGGGGTTACAGAGGAAAATTTGCGAAAAGCCCACGCCCATGCCTACGGTGGGGCCATTATCCAGGACATGGGGTATTACCCTTTCGGGAACACCTTTTTCACTGACCTAACCCACTATGTACGCAGCGGTGATTTTATCATTGCCCTGCTGGAAGAGGCGCATACCCTAGAGGAATACGCCTTCGCCTTAGGCGCCCTGGCCCATTACTACGCCGATAACTATGGTCATCCCATAGGCACGAACCGGTCCGTGCCGCTGGTGTACCCCGAGATGAAGGCGCAGTATGGCAATTCCGTTACCTATGAGGAAAACCCTGTCGCGCACATAAAAATGGAGTTTGGCTTTGATGTTCTGCAGGTGGCCAGGGGAAATTACGCTCCAGAAGCCTACCATGATTTCATCGGGTTTGAAGTAAGTCAGGAGTCCCTGGAGCGGGCTTTCAAAAAAACTTACGGATTGGAGTTGAGCAGCTTGTTTGTAAGCCTGAAGCTTACCATCGGGACCTTTAGGAGGTCGGTGAGCACTTTGATTCCTAGCCTTACAAAAGCCGCCTGGAACCTGAAGGAATCAGATATCAGAGCCAGCAAACCAAGCGTTACCCGTAAGCAGTATTTGTACCGCATCAGGAAAACAGATTATCACCAGCGCTGGGGCCGGGAATACCAAGAACCCAATCTGTTTCAGAAGTTCCTGAGTTGGCTCCTGCGGATGCTGCCCAAAATTGGGCCTAACCGCACTTTCGCTTTCAAGCCGCCTACCCCAGAGGCCGAGAAGTTTTTCATGGAGAGTTTCAATGCTACCTCTAAACACTACAGCCAGGGGTTGCAGAACTTACCTATAACAACTTCCACACTCCTTAACACAGACCTTGACACCGGAGACCGCAGTGCCGTTGGCAAATACGGAAAAGCCGACAAAACCTACGCTGAATGGCTCAGGAAACTGGATAAGGAAGGCTTTGCCTCCCTAAGACCAGAATTGAAACAAAACCTATTAGCCTTCTATGCCAAAGCCAAGAATCCTCAGACCTCGGATAAAAAAGCAATAGAGGAATGGGAACAAACCCAGGAGTTGTTGGCTAAACTAAAAGGTCAACAAGTGAATTGATAAAAGAGGTGAATTTATACTATTTGTATTGAAATATAAATGGTGGTTAAATGGCTTCTTTACCTGCTTTTATTTATAATAAATTAAAAATGGATAAATGTTAAATGGGGTTGTTTATGTTGATTTATAATTCAATATTGTGATTGATAATTTGCGGTTATTTAGATATAAAAGAATTTGTTTGGCTTAGCAATAGCTTGTATAAAAATTAAAACCTCGTAAAGTATTGCTTATTAATCTCTTGGTATATAGTAATAAATATTTATATGTGGTTAATAGCCACATGAGTATTTAACCTGAATGGTAATAAATACTTTAAAAATGTAAAAATTTGTACGTGTTAAATTCCGTATTTAAATTGTAAAACATAGGCGCTTAATTAATTGTCTAAGCCCGTATAATCTTACTTGTTAACTTTTTAAAATTTAATAAGGTAGGATTATGAAGAAGAAATGGATTTCATTCCTGATGGCTCCCGTGTTTGTAGCGGGGGTGTCCCTGGCATCCTCTTGCGATGATGACGATGACAGCGACACTTCAGGAACAACAACAGGTACTACCAACGGAACCACCTCAGGTTCTACCACTACCGGCACTACGACGGGCACGACAACGGGTACCACTACAGGAACCACCACTGGCACCACTACCGGTTCAACCGGAACAACAAGCACTACTTCAGGAACCACAGGAACTACTACTGGTACTACCGGAACTACAAGCGGTACAACCACAGGTACCACCTCAGGTACCACTACCGGCAGCACTGGTACTACCAGCGGAACCACAGGTACCACCACCGGAACCACAGGTACCACCACTGGAACAACAGGTACTACTACCGGAACCACCACGGGTACTACTACCGGAACCACCACGGGAACTACTACCGGAACCACAACGGGAACTACCACGGGCACCACTACTGGTACTACCTGATTCAATTGCTGTTTTTTCTCTGGACGATTTACTCATGCTAAGCAGAGGTAAATAGTAACCCATAGGTAGAATAGTGGTTGAGTCCTCTTTGGTTAATACCTTACCCGCATTCTCATTGATAAGGAGGATGCGGGTAAGATCCGTGCTTTTCTATTCATAGACCTTCCCGGTTGGTACTTTAAACTCGTATATCTATAAGGATAAGCGTTCAAATGTAAATTGGGAAGGATCATGAAAAAGAAATGGATTTCATTCCTGATTGCCCCCGTTTTTGTAGCTGGTGTGTCTTTGGCACCTTCATGCGACAATGACGACGACGATTCTTCAGGAACAACAACAGGTACTACCACTGGAACTACCACTACAGGCACAACCACCGGTACTACCACAGCCACGACCACAGGTTCAACTACCAGTACAACCTATACTACTAGTACCACCTGATTTATTTGGTTCTTAACTTCAGAGGCAGAACAGAAGAGGCAGCCACCCACATTTCTGCCTCTTCTGTTTTAGAATACTGGAAAGATTCCTATTGTAAGTTGATGGCTACAGTCTCCTGGTTACAATTCCTCCAGATTTTCTTCTTCCAGAGGCTGGGCATTGAGCAGAGGCTGAGCCTCAAATAAGCTGGTGGCCACGTTAGGGGCATTTTGCAGCCATTGCGTTTCCATGGTCTTGCTGGTGCGGGCGCCCAGTTTTTTAAGTAATTCCACTTTCTTCAGCAGGTTTCCGTTGCCTTCAGACAGTTTGTTCATGGCGGCGTGGTACTTCTGCTGGCTCCTGTCCAAGTTCACCCCAATGTCTTTCAGGTCTTCCAGGAAATTGGCGAATTTATCGTAGAGTTTGCCGCTTTCCTCCGCTATGCGCAGTACGTTGCGCTTCTGGTTTTCCTGTTTCCAGACACTGGCCACGGTGCGCAGGGTGGCCAATAAGGTAGAGGTGGTTACAAACACGATGTTGCGGTCAAGGGCCTCCAGGAAAAGGTCGCGGTCCTGCTGAATGGCCAGGTTAAAGGCCGGCTCAATAGGAATGTACATCAGCACAAAGTCAGGTGACTGGATGCCGTGCAGGTGTTGGTAGTTTTTGCGGCCCAGATCAGTGAAGTGGGTGCGGAG
The DNA here is from genome assembly GCF_017916365.1 of Rufibacter roseolus. Classification (GTDB taxonomy): domain Bacteria; phylum Bacteroidota; class Bacteroidia; order Cytophagales; family Hymenobacteraceae; genus Nibribacter; species Nibribacter roseolus. Next base: position 1,015,666 of record NZ_JAFMSU010000002.1, on the reverse strand, counting down.
TGCCTGGATGTGGCTCTTCAGGTGCAGTTGCTGCTGGATTTCATCCTCGCAGTTGCAGTACGCATCATAGGCGACCAGACTCACCTTGGAGTCAATGATGAGGTGTTTGTTGTCAGGCAGGTCAATGATCACATCAGGGCGGAAGATCTTGGATTCATCGTGCTGCAGCACCTGCTCGCGGCGGTAATGGACATCGCGCTCCAGGCCAGATTTTTCCAGTAGGTTTTCCAAGAGGTATTCGCCCCAGTTTCCCTGGGCTTTCTTTTCACCCCGCAGGGCTTTGGTCAAGTTGATGGTATCCTGGCTCATCTGTTGGTTCAGGCTGGCCATGTAGGTGATCTGTTCTTTGAGCGAGGTGCTGTCTTTCAGCGTTTTCTCATAGGTTTCCTCCACCTTGTGCTCAAATTCCTTGATGCGTTCCTTCAAAGGAGACAAAACCTGCTCCAGGTTCTCGGCAGAGGCTTTCCTGAAATGTTCGGCGTTAGTCACCAGTACCTGATTTGAAACCTGCGTGAATTGTTGCATGAAGGTTTCGCGCAGGTGCGCCAGCTCGGCCCTTTCATCAGAGAGTTTCTGTTTCAGGTGGTAGATGTCGTTCTCGGCCCGAGTTACCTCGGCGTGCAGTTCCATCACCTTGCTGTTCTCCCGGCGCAACTGCTCCTGCAGCTTTTGCATCTCGGCCTGGGCGGCCTCCTGCTGTTTAAGGGCAAAGACGCGGTCGGCTTCCTGGTTCTGCAGGGTGGTTTTCAGCGCAGAAAGTTTCCCCTGGACCAGGAAATAGGTAATGATGCCGCCTACAACAAAGGTGAGCAGAGAGAGGGTTATATCCATAGGAGTGAAGGGTAAGTCAGCAGAATCAACACCTAAAGATATGACAATAGTGCCCAAGCCTAAAATTTTTCGCAATTAGTAATAGGGTTAGCAAGCGTTTTGGCTGTCTTTAAAGAAACAGCAGAAGATTTTCTCTTTTTAAGCTGTAATAGAGTGGTTACTTCCGGGCGTTTCCGGTATTAACGAATGTACCGGTTCCTCTTCCTGTGACTAGAAGGTTTTGTGCGTATGACACGCCAAAGTTGCTTCCCCACAGGGAGAGGGAACTGGTTTCTTGGAGGAAAGTGATATATTTTCCGGAACCGGGGATTTTAGCACAACTTTTGCCGTTACCAACGTAAGGCAGAACACTTAACGCTAAAGTCGAAAATTATTGAATGAACGTGTTACTATTCAAAAGAGGAGGAATAAAGCATTTTATCCGGCGCAAGCTGTGGGAACCCATGCTCAATCTGGTGAAGCAAGGCATTACCCCGCACCAGCTTGCGTTGACCATTACCTTGGGCGCCGGGTTTGGCATGGTTCCTTTTCTGGGGCTGACCACCGTTCTGTGTACTTTCTGGGCTATCAGGTTCCGGCTCAACGTGGCTTTTACTATTTTCATTGGCTACGTCATGCAACCGGTGCAGCTGGCTTTGTATGTGCCATTCGTGGATCTGGGTCAGTCTATTTTCCCGGTAACGCCCATTCCTTTCTCTCTGGAAAAACTCACCACCATGTTCCAGGCAGATTGGGTTACTGCCCTGCAGCAGCTCTGGATTGCGAACCTGGTAGGTATTCTGGCCTGGCTTCTTTGCTTTATTCCCTTCGGGCTGGCCATGTATTTCTCTAGCCGCACGGTATTGCACCGCTTGCTGCCGGTACGGCAGGTGGCGTAGCATTTAGCGCCTGTTTTCTGCCAATCGGGCTTTAATCATTTTGCTTTCCGCTTACCTATAAGCACCTGGCTTTTCAATGGAAGGCTGGTGGTTTATACCCTATTTCAGCTCCGGGCTTTTTCATCAGGAACACCGGGGCTTTCTGTGCGTACGCTTTACCAAGGCTAAATCCCTGTCCGGAGGAAAATTCCTCTTCTTTCTCCGGCAGGGGCCATCGTTCCATAAAAAGCAAGGTCATGAGCGCTATTCCGCACGAAAAAGTACTTGATAACTCCCTCAATCTTCTGCTGGAAGGCTTCCCGTTCATTCATAACCGGGTGAAGCGCTTCAACTCCAACATCTTCAAGACCAGGATCATGTTCCAGAACGTGATCTGCCTCCACGGTGAGGAAGCCGCCAAGGTGTTCTATGACCCGGATAAGTTCATGCGGTATCAGGCCATCCCAAACCGCATCCAGCGGACGCTGATGGGCAAAGATGCCATCCAGACCATGGACGAGGAAGGGCATCTGCACCGCAAAGCCATGTTCATGTCTCTGATGACACCTGACAGCCTGTATAAGCTCAACCGACTTCTGACGCAGCAATGGCAGGCGGCCATTCACCGGTGGGAGCACATGGAAGAGGTAGTTTTGTTTGAGGAAACTCAGGACCTGCTTTGCCGCGTGGCCTGCGCCTGGACCGGCGTTCCGTTGATTCAGGAGGATGTGCGGCGCCGGGCCAGCGATTTTGCCGCCATGGTAGATGCCTTCGGGGCGGTTGGTCCCCGGCATATGCGCGGCAGAATAGCCCGTAAAAGGGCCGAGGCCTGGATAGAAGACGTCATCGAAAGAATCAGGAACGGGAAACTGAAGGTACCGGAAAATTCACCGGCCCATGTCATTGCCTTCCACCGTGATATTGAAGACAAACCCCTGGACGTGCACATGGCGGCCGTGGAGTTGATCAACCTGTTACGGCCTATTGTGGCTATTGCCTGGTACATCACCTTTGGTGCGGTGGCGCTGCATGAGCACCCGGTGACACGCCGCAAAATCGCCGAGGGCGAAGAAGGCTACGTGGAAATGTTTGTGCAGGAGGTGCGCCGGTATTATCCTTTCGGGCCGTTTTTGGGAAATCTGGTCAAAAAGGATTTCACCTGGGGTGGACACAAGTTCAAGAAAGGCACCCTGGTCTTCCTGGATATCTACGGCACCCTGCATGATGAGCAGATCTGGGAAAACCCCGATGAGTTCTACCCGTACCGGTTCCGCGATTGGGACGGAAGTGCGTTTAACCTCATCCCTCAGGGCGGAGGCGACCATTTCACGGGCCACCGCTGTGCCGGCGAATGGGTGACCATTGAGGCCATGAAAGTGTCCATGGTTTTCCTCTCCAGGTACATGGAGTACGAGGTGCCGCCCCAGGACCTGAGCTTCAGCCTGGAGCGCATGCCCACCTACCCCAACAGCAAGTTCATCATGCACAACGTAAGCGCCGTAGAACATGCCGAGGAGGGAGATGTGAACCGGCTTTCCAAGTGCCCCTTCCACCACGTGTAGATTGCCCGTACATATTTACCCGAAGAGCTCCTGCCGCCCTCCTGGCAGGAGCTCTTTGTTTTAAGCTAGTTTTAGCTAAATCAGCATTGAAACGGCTCGCCCTTAAACCTGAACCAAGGACTTCCCGGCTTGCCCTTATGGCCCATTTTCTTATGATAGATTTGCCCTCCCTGATTATAGGCTGGTCACTTAAGAAAAACTTCTAATCCTTTACAGGTAGATTTCTCCACCTCCATTTTTCCTTTTCACTGGTTTCCGACCTGAAATTGTTTTTAGACTATTTTCCAGAAGGAAGGGCCAAAACTAATTTTTCAATTGGCATAGGGTAAAGGCAAGCGTGCTCTGTCTTAATCTTACAAGTCTTAGAAAGGAGAGTGTGGATCTTTGCTTCAACTGAACTTGCAGGGAATGAGAGGTAAAAGGCTAGAGAAAAGATATTTATAAGAAGTTTTGGTTTTCTACACCCAAAGCTTCTGCCAAGTTGAAATCACCGGTGCTAAGCTACTTCCTGGGTAGCGTGTGAGAGCGGAAAAGTGTACAGTATTTATCCTTAACAGAAACCAAATGCAATTGCAGAAAACCATTTTGTCAAAGCCGGTTCCAATGATCGGGGTGTTGGGAGGGACGCTCCTGGCCATTCACTACTTTTTACACCTGGCGTACGGGGTGGAAACCGGCAAAATCCTCTGGGATGACATGGGCAGTCCGTTAGGTGTTATTGACGGGTCTCTGTTCACGGCTGCCTTTGCCACCATTGACCTGACCCTGATTGCGCTGGCCATGGCCTATTACCGGCAGTTGAACGGGCTTAAGTTTGGCGTGCTGTTCTTCGGGATTGTGGCGCTCCTGGGGGCCATGACCGGTTTTGTGGCCGTTACTTTCTGGCACATGATCCCGTACGTGATGCCCATAGCCTGCCTTACCATGTTCATCAGCGCCATTCTGCTGGGCATTGCCACCTTGAAGGCGCGCCTGCTGCCCACCTGGGTTCAGTTCGGTCTCATGGCTTTTGGGTTGTTCACCGCGCCACTGGGTTTCGCACTGCCCAAAGTACTTTCAATGCTGCCTACCTATGCCTCCTTTGAGATGCACTTCCTACCATCGGGCTTACTGTGGATAGCCATGGGCTTGGCAATGGCCCTCCAGCGCCGGAAACAGATTCAGGCCATCAAAGACTATTATGCGCCAGCCTACCAGGAACCAGCCACCAGAATATCGCAATCTTAACTAGCCTCGGGCGCAGATGCTTTTATAGGCGCAGTATTGGCAGGTTTCCAGGTCATTGGTTTTCCTGATGGGTTCCTCGGGGTTGAGCATGTGTCGCACCAGGTCCTTGAGCAGGCGCTCAGAGGTCTCCATGAAATCGGCGGGCTCGCCTAAGGCATCCACAAACGGGAGTTCTGAGGTGAGCACCCCGGCACCCAGGTTCCGGAACGAGATAATGCCCGCCTCGAAATCATAGCTGGCTTTGGGCAGGTTCAGGACTTTGCTTTCCAGCAAACTGCCTTTCTGAATCTCTTTGGCGAGAATGTAGCGGTAGAGCCAAAGCTGGCGTACTTTGTCCAGGTGCCGGTCATGCAGGAGGGTGCTTTCCAGGTCCTCGTGGTTTACTTTGAGATTGCGGGCCTCCACTTTACCCGTCTTATAGTCAATTACGCGCAGGGTGTGGCCACTGAGGTCAATGCGGTCGGCCTTCCCGGCGATGCGCACGGGCACTTTCTCTCCCGATGGGAGTTTCACCTCCAGCTCGGTAAGAAGGGTTTCTTCCAGTTGCAGGATGTAGAGCGGCAGTTCCTCAGAGTCCCGGAGGCCTTCCAGGTAGCGGGTGAGCAACTGTACGGCCACCTGGTACAGGATCAGGTTCATGCCCTGTTCGGGCAGGTTGCCCAGTGTCCCGCGCTTGAATTCCAGTTGCACTTTCTTGGGCAGACCCGCCAGCATCTGGTTTACATCGGCTACTTCAATGGGCCGCGCCTCCTCGGCAAAGGGCCGGAAATAATCCTCCAGCACCTGGTGCACAATCGTCCCGAAGGTATCGGCGCCCACCAGTTCGTCTATCTCGTCTACTTCCTCCAGCTTGGCGATGCGGCTGAAATAATACTGCAAAGAGCAGTTCACGTACTGGTTCAGGTGCGAAGGGTAGAGGCCGCGTTTGAGCTGCTCTTTTAGTTTCTCCAGCACTTCGCCGTCTTTCTGGATGATGATGTCCGGCTCATACTCCTTCGTGTCCAGCTGTTCCACCACGGCCGTCATCTCCCGGAAGGTGATGTTGGGGTTGCGCGGTGCCAAATCATGCTGCAGCTGCAGGATAAAGCGGCTCCGTTCGCCCGACCCGTAGGTGTCTGATGGCAGCACGTACAGCAGGTTTACGCGTTTGGCCCGCTGCAACAAACGGTAGAAGTAATAAGAGGTAATGCTCTCTTGTTCAGCGTAGGTAGGCAACCCGAAGGTACGCAGCACATCATACGGAAAAAGCGAATGCTGCTTCTTGGGCTGAGGCAGCACGTTCTCGTTTACGCTCAGGATGATAAGGTTCTCAAAATCCAGGGCGCGGGTCTCCAGCATCCCCATCACCTGCGTGGGCGAGATGGGTTCGCCGCTGAACGGGAGCTTGGTATTGCCGATCTGCTCATACAGGAACTTCTTGAAACTGCGCACCGAGATCTTGTGCTCGCGGCAGTCAAACAAGGTGTCCAGGCGCTTGACAATGGTGTAGAGAATAAAGAGGTACTCGGTCTCAATGGGATTTTCAGACTCCACGCGGTAAATGCGACCCAGCGCGTCCACCAGATGATAAAGCGAGTCAATGAGATCGTTGCAGTCGTTCCAGGTCCGGAAGAGGGTGATGAACATGGGATGCTCGCGGCCCAGCCGAATGATCTCCTCAGCGGTGAGCAGCACGCTGTTGCGGGCCACCATCTCGTTCAGAACGTGCTGGAAAAGGTCCAGGTCCACCTCGCGCTCCGCGATGCTGTTCAGGTACTGTTCATAACGCCGCAGGAACGGGTGCTGCAGCAGTTTGGTGACCGCCAGGTGATGGTAGCGGTTCACCTTGTAGCCGGTATCGGTGGGCTGCACCACGCCCGTGAGGTGTACCTCGAAGAGCAGGTCTATGAGGTTGAACAGCGGCGTGCCTTTGAAGGACAAACCCATGGTTACGTTGTAATCGGTGACTTCGTCTGAGATGGAGTGCAGCACGGGCAGGAGCAGGGTCTCATCGGGCATCACAATCGCGATCTCGGCGGTGGGGTCCTGCTGACGGATCTCGCGGAGCAGCTGGCCAGCAATCTTGCCCTGCATGCTGGCGTTGGCCACCCCGATGGCGTTGATCTCCTTGGTATCAGTTAAGAGGAGGTTCTGCTGCCAGTTCCACTCAGGAAGCGGCCATTTGGCTTTATAGCGTTTCAGGAAATGACCGGCGCGTTTCTCAGCCTCCGGACTCATGTAGTAGTCATCGGAGTCGAAGAAAACCTCGGCTTTGCCGGCTTCCAGCAGCGTCTGGATAATCTTCTGCTCGGCTTTGGAGAGCGCGTTCAAGCCCACGAAGATGTACCGGAAACAACCTTTCTCACTTCTAGCAATGTCTTTGATGCGGTCGGCTACCATCCTGAAAGCCATGCCAGTATAGGCCTGTTTGTCTTTTTTTAGTTTATCCTGCAGGGCATGGTAGGTGCGTTCCAGGTTGCTCCAGAGCTGGAAGTACTGCTTCACGTTGGCCGTGGGCACGCTGCTGCCCGGCTTGGCCGGGTCCCAGCGCTCCAGCGCCTTGGCCTCGCTCACGTATTCAAACACCTCGTGGGCGTTGACCAGCTCCATGTCCATGCGCGAGAAATCCTCTAGCAGGGTGGCGCTCCAGCCCACGAACTGGTCAAAGTCCAGGTGCGGGTCAAAGCGCAGCATAAGGTCATACAGATCCAGTTGCAGGTGCAGTGGCTCCAGCACCTCCACGTTGGCCATATTGCAGACAAACTCCTCCATAGAGTAAATCTGCGGCGACCAGATACCGGTAGGGGCAGCCTGGGCCAAAGCGTTTTTGAAGTACAACGTGGCACGGCGGGTGGGAAGCACGATGCACAGCTCGCTCAGTTGATCGGTGTAGGTCTGGTAAATATGTTCAGCGGTTTGCCGCAGGAAAGATTGCATGGAGCGGGGCAGTATCTGGTCTGGATAAAGAAGCAAGATACGACGTTTTCAGCCCGAATTTCTCAAAACAAGCCAGAAACATGGCCGCGGGTACCTCATCAGGATAAATACTAATGCCGATGGTGGATTGAAACCGAATGCACTCGTAAAAGGCAAGGGAACAAGGAAGCTAAGACTATGAGCCGATTCGCCATTTCAGATATTCACGGATGTTGCAAGACCTTCAGGTACATGGTGGAGAAAGAACTGAAACTGCAGAAAACTGATACCCTTTACCTCCTGGGCGATTATATTGACCGCGGCCCCGATTCCAAAGGCGTCATTGACTTCATTCTGGATCTGCGGGAAGACGGCTACCAGGTCATTACCCTCTGCGGAAACCACGAAGACATGATGCTGGACGCCCGCAAAGATCCGGAGTACCCCGAGGATTGGTTGTATAACGGAGGCGTACAGACCTTGAAAAGCTTCGATACGCTCTCGCTTGAAGCAATCCCCGAGAAGTACTGGACCTTTTTGAATGAACTGCAGATGTATGTGGAGCTGGACGATTACCTGCTGGTACACGCCGGATTTGACTTCTCCCATGATTATCCGTTTGATGACACCTATTCCATGCTCTGGATCCGGGACTTTGAACCTGATCTCAAGATGATGGGAGGGAGACGCATTGTGCACGGGCATACACCCACTTATTTAACCGAGATTGCGGCCTCAGTTAAAAAGCCGGCTCCTGATGTCATCAACATTGACGGCGGCTGCGTCTTCACCTCCCGCTTAGGTTACCTTACGGCCCTCAACCTGGACACCCTGGAACTGCACGCCCTGAAGAACCGGGAAGACGCAGACACCTTCGCCTAAGCGCTTATCTTCGTTTCAGTGCCTTTATTCCAAAAACACGCTTGAAACAGTTTTCAGGCAAATTCCAGAACCATTAAATCAGTAAACTGGAAAGCTGTGCCCGCCCAGAATCCGTAAAATGACTTTTACCACTAATTCGCAGGTTATGAGTCGTTACGCCATTTCAGACATCCACGGATGCCTTAAAACTTTCCGGTATCTGGTGGAAGAGGTGATCAAGCTAAAGTACCGGGACCGGCTCTATTTGCTGGGCGACTACATTGACCGGGGGCCGGATTCCAAAGGCGTGCTGGACTACATCATGAAACTGCAGGACAACTTCCGGGTGCAAGCGCTCTGCGGAAACCACGAGGACATGGCCATGAAAGCCCGCGACAATTCTATTTACCATACCTCCTGGATGTTCAACGGCGGAAAAGAGGCCCTGAAGAGTTTCCGGGCCCAGAAGATTGAGGACATTAGGCCTGTGTACTGGGAGTTCATGACCCAGCTGGAGCTCTACATTGAACTTGACGATTACCTGCTGGTCCATGCCGGCTACAACTTCTCCATCGCAGACCCCGCCTCTGACCGGCACACCTTGCTCTGGTCCCGCGATTTTGAAGTAGACAAACGCAAACTTGGCAACCGGAAAATCGTTCACGGCCATACACCCATCACCCTGGACCAAATGAAAGCTTCCCTAGTAAAACCCGTCCCTGATGTGATCAACATTGACGGCGGCTGCGTCTTCAAAGGCAGAATGGGCTACCTCACCGCTCTAAACCTGGATACCCTGGAACTGCACACCGTGGCAAATAGGGAGGATTGAAGGGTTTGTTGGAAGTCGTTGAAATTGCGGTGGTAAACGTAGGAGACAAGGCATAGCCTGATCTCTACCATTTTTGCAAATGTTGGAATGCATGGATCGGCAGGTGTGAACATCCTCCTTCACCTCCTTGAAAAGGTGGGAATTTCAGGAAAGAAAGAAGGGCAGGTGATAGTAGCGGATTAGCTTAAAGCAGACTAAAACCAGGTTTTGAGGCTAGCGCCTCACGGCAGTTGCAAACTGCCTGTCATTGTAGGTCCAAGTCACAGACTAGAACCATGGTAAGTGGAGAGCAGACGCCATGATCAGTAAATGTAAACACCCCTCTTCGCTCCCCTCAAGGGGAGAATCTCTCAGCAGAGAAGACGCTCGCAGGACCTCCGGACGCTGCGAGGTCTGCGGCGTTCTTACCGGCGCATTTCCTTTTCCAGCCTTTCGGTGGAGCGCCTTGTCAGGTTCCGGTGCCGAAGGCATTGCGACCGTAAGGGAGCAAAGGAAGCTGGCGCAGCGCGAGGCCGGAAGGCGGGGCCTCGCGGCCGTGAGCGCTCGGAGCCCAGCCATGGAACAACCCAGCTCATGAGCCTACGCAAACAACAGCCCTTCGCCAGGACAAGCGGACTACGCCCTCCTAAGAAATCACGTGGAATTGCCCAAGACTACGTTAATTCAAGCAGAAGAGAACAAAGTAAGCCATCAAGGTACCGTCACTTTCTAAACCTCATCAAAAAAGCCTCAGAACATCTTCTGAGGCTTTTCCTACTCTAAATTTATCGTTGTACCGGCTGCGGCTCCTGCAATTGGAGCACCCGACCAGTGTGCGCCCTTAGTTCCTCGCAAAGCTGCGGGTTGTCGTCCAGGGAGATGCCGAAGGAGGGGATCATTTCCTTGATCTTGTTCTGCCACTCAGGGGTGTTTGCTTTTTGCGGGAAGCACTTGTGGATGAGGTTCACCATGATGGATACCGCGGTAGAGGCACCCGGGGAGGCACCCAGCAGCGCGGCGATAGAGCCATCGGCGGCGCTTACCACCTCGGTTCCGAACTCCAGGACACCGCCTTTTACTGGATCTTTCTTAATCACCTGCACGCGTTGTCCGGCTACTTCCAGCTCCCAGTCCTCAGCACGGGCAGTAGGCACGTATTCGCGCAGGGCATCCAAACGGTCTTCCGGCGACTGTCTTACCTGGTTGATGAGGTATTTGGTGAGTGGAATGTTGGTGTAGCCCGCCGCCAGCATAGGACGCAGGTTATTCATCTTGATGGAGAAAGGCAAGTCAAAGAAAGAGCCTTTCTTCAGGAATTTGGTCGTGAAACCAGCGTATGGACCAAAAAGCAGGGCTTTTTCCCCGTTGATCACGCGGGTATCCAGGTGAGGCACCGACATTGGCGGCGAGCCCACGGCGGCTTTCCCATAGACTTTGGCCTGGTGCTGCGCGATTACGTCTGGGTTGGTGCATTTGAGCCACTGGCCGCTTACCGGGAACCCGCCGAAGCCTTTTCCTTCGGGGATGCCGGAGGCCAGCAGGAGGGGCAGTGATCCGCCACCGGCGCCAATGAAGACGAATTTGGTGCGGGCGCGGCGTTTCTGGCCGGTGGTCAGGTCTTTGACCCGTACGCGCCACTTGCCATCGTCCTTGTGCCGGAAGGAGCGCACCTCATGGTTACGGTAGAGTTCTACGCCGCCCATTTCTTTGAGGTGTTTGAAGAGCTGTCGGGTAAGGCATCCGAAGTTTACATCGGTACCTACTTCCATGCGGGTGGCGGCCACTTTCATGTTTTTGTTCCGGCCGTTCATGATAAGCGGCATCCATTCTTCCAGTTGGCTGAAATCCTCTGAGTACTGCATGCCCTGGAAGAGCGGTGACTTGGTCATGGCGTCATAGCGCTTGCGCAGGAAGTTCACGTTTTTGTCTCCCCAGACAAAGCTCATGTGCGGTACGCTGCGGATGAACATCTTGGGGTCTGCGAGAATGCCGCGCTCTACCAGGTACGCCCAGAACTGGCGCGACTGCTCAAACCATTCGGCAATGACATCGGCTTTGGAGATATCAATGGAGCCATCGGGTTTCTCAGGGGTATAGTTGAGTTCGCAGAAAGCGGAGTGGCCGGTACCGGCGTTGTTCCAGGCATCGGAACTTTCGGCGGCCACTTCGTCTAGCCGCTCATATATTTCTATGGTCAAATCCGGTTGCAGTTGCTTCAGCATCACGCCCAGGGTGGCGCTCATAATGCCAGCGCCAATCAACACTACATCTGGCTCGGTTACTATTTTGTCCATGGTATTAGGTTATATACTTCCTAGAGTACGAAGAAACCAACAGAAAGTGTTTTGCCCAAATAAGGAAGTTGTGAATTGAATATCAAAGAGGTGAGGGCTTTTGCACGCTGGGGCCAGGTCATGCTTTAGTTCTTGTCTATCACCATGATAGGAGCAATAGGTTATTTCAGGCCGGTATACTCGGGGAAAGTAGGTTCCTGACGGGCTTTATAGGCTGAATTTGCCCTTGTTAAAGGAGTTGTTCAAAATCCTGGCGAGGTGCAGCTGTATGAATCTTTCTCCTAGCCTAAAGGATAGCATTTCTTTATATATGATTGGCTTAATATTTGCGGCGCTTTAAAGTGGTCGCTCTTGCTGTTTTTACCCTGTTTTAAAGAAAAGAGGCTTAAAAGGTAGAAAGCTGTGGAAAGGGCTGTCCGGCGAACAAACTACTTCTTTCACCTATCCATTCAATTCACCTTAACCCAAACTACTATGAAAAAGCTATTGATGCCGCTCCTGTTCACCTTATGCTTCACCAGTATCTCTGTTGCCCAGGACCAACCCGCCAAAAGAACCGAGGAATATTGCGATGCCTTTATGTGGGAAAAGACCTTCGGGAAACAGTTTTACATGTCTGTAGACTTCGGCAATGCCCAGCAGAAACGCGGTGAAAAACTGCTGGACGCCTCCGGTAACCCCCTGGAATTTATCTCGCCCATAGATGCCTTAAATTATATGAACCGACAGGGTTGGGAATTGGTGCACGTCTACGTTGTGCGGGAAGAAAAAACAGATTTCCGCCATTATGTGATGAAGCGGAAAGTGAGTGTGCAGGAGTAAAGTAGCGTGTTTACCTCCTCTGGTTTTAGGCCCATTTTTGAAAATTGGGTTGAAAACCTAGAGGAGGCTATTTTGTTGACTTCAGTTATATGCTTTGTATTTTACTTAGGCTAAAACACGGCCAAAAGCTTAATAGACATGTTCTAGTTTTCTGTTGAGAAGCGCTTGATACTCAAGTTAACGTAAAATGAGGTGTTACTCTTTTCTTTGTAATAAAGTTGAACCTTTGTCAATTACATCTCTAGCTATATCTAAAGCTGAATTAACATCTTTTATACTTTTCGAGTTTTCACTAATTGGGCTACGGTAGATGCCGTAAACTGCATGAAGTATCAGCTCATCCTTGTTTTTGTCATCATTTAAGATGTCTGCATATGCCTTTATCGTTAATGCAGCAGCTGATTTAAATGCGTATTCTTCTTGAAAGTTCCTTTCTTTATTATACTGAGATATTGAGTAGTAGAGTAAAAAGAAAAATGGTAAAGATTTTAAAGAGTTGATTAAAATGCTTTCCCATTTTAAAGAAGCTTCAATGCCATGCATTTCTCCTATCAAACCAAAGAAGTTGGTAAATATTCCCAGAATTGCAAGGAATGTTAACACTCCCATAACACCAACAGCATACCTCCAGAATTCTAAAGGACCGTTAAGCTCGCTTTTTCTTTGTTTGAAAGTCTCAAATAAAGATGCTCCAACCTCTCTGCCTATTAGATTGTCTAAGTAAGAGTTTCTATCAGTGAAATATTGATGCTTTGATTCTACAAAAGAAAGTTTTTCTTCAAAGTCCGTGTATAAGCCTAAGTAGTTTTTCTCTGTTTTATTAAGCTTACTTATCAAATCAGAAAATTCTGATTTAAACTTAGAAAAGCTTGAATTTATATTTTCCTCCGTGCTTTCAATCTTAGATTGCGATTTTTCTACTTCACCTAGAATGGAGTTTATTCTTGTATCATATTGAGTTGATGTGTTTAATAGATTTTGGATTTGGTTTGTATTTGTGTTTGAAGAATTGAGATTATTTGTAATTTGTTGGAGCTCAACTTCTTTTTGATTTCTAAAGTTGTTTAATGAAGTGAGACTTTCTTTAATGTCTTTTATTAAATTGTTATATTGTTCTTTAAGCTTTTTAATATCTGTTTCTATTAATCTTATAGAGTCTGATTTCTGTTGTAGGTTTTCTAATTCATTTAAGTTAGGCTTAGAATTTGTTTTTTCTAAAATGCTATTCTGCAATTCATAGTGGGCTAGCCATAATAACATGTTTTCAGCTGCTGATAACTGGTTGGAATTGATGTAGTTTATCAGATAGGTGATGCATGTATTAACATCATATTGGCCAAATTCCGCAGTAGAAAAACTGCTCGGTAGAATCAACTTGTTTGGTCCGTTTAAAGCTAACTCAAGTTGCTTTATTAGTCGTTTGCTCAAACTTACGAATTCCAGAACCGACATCCTGCTGATTATAGAATTTCCTAAATCTGTTTCATTGGGGTTTGCTTTTGAAAGTATTTCCTCTAATTCTAATTTCTTGAAAGCTTCTATTTGTGTAAGGATGTTATCAATTTCGTTTTGTCGCATGTTACTTCTTAATTTATAAGATCAGTGGTTCAATTAAATAATATTAGTTTATTTTAAAACCTCACCCACATACTCCCATTCTTCCACGCGTTCCTCTTCAAAGTAGTAGACCACGCAGGTGATTTTGCTGAACACCAGCTCGCGGAACAGGGCGGCGTAGGAGTTCAGGTTGTCAATGTATTCCTGCTTAGCGGGCGGGAGTTTGTAGTCAATGAGCGTGACGTCGCCGGCCTCCCCGAACACGATGCGGTCTGGTTTGTAGCGGTTGGTGCGCACGTCCAGGACTTCGCGCTCGTTCTCCACGGTCATAGCGCGGCTGAAATAGCGCTTCATCTGCGGATGGTTGAGCACGTGCTGCACCATCTGGGTGAGGGTAGGTAGTTCACGCTGCGAGATGATGCCCTGGTGTACCAGTTGGCGCAGGGCTTTGGGCGCTTCTTCGGCGTAGGTGATGCGGGCCAGGGCGTAGTGCAGCTTGCGGTTCCAGCGGCGGTGTTCCTGCTGGGTCTCAAAATCGAATACGTTGTTGGCGTGCTGTTTCAGTTTCAGGTTGCGGGCCCAGTCCGCCGAGGTGAATTTGTCCAGCACGTAGACTTCCTCGGTAAGAGGTTTGTGACTCACGGCCTGCTGTGCGCCTTTGGCCAATTGATAGCAGTATTTCCCTTCCTGCCATAGCTCTTTCTGCTCCAGGTAGCGGTAGAGCCAGTAGCTCACGTTTTTCTGGTAATTGGCCTTTTTGAAATCCTGCGCCTTGGCAATGAGGTAGAGCCGGTCCACGGGACGGGTAAGGGCCACGTAAAGCATGTTCAGGTTCTCAATAAAAGTCTTCTCCAGCTTCTGGGCATACTGTTCCTGCAGCGCCGTCTGTTCCAGCTTCTTGTTCAGGGTCACCACGGCGGTGCGCAGTTTGCTGTCCCCGGCCACACTCTCGGGCAGCGTGCCCCAGAGGAGCGAGGAGGTCTGCGGCTCCAGGCTCCAGTCACAGAACGGCACAATCACCACGGGGTAATCCAGGCCTTTTGACTTGTGGATGCTGGTGATGGTGATGGCATCGCGGTCTTTGGGCGTGTTGATGCTCAGGTGCTCCTTATGCAGGTCCCAATACTGCAGGAAGTTGTTGAGGTTGTTGCTGTACTTGAGCGTGTACTCCAGCACCAGGTCCAGGAACCGGAACAGGTACTCGCACTCATTGTTCTTGCCAAGTAGGTCAAATACCCTGATGAGCTTCTCAGTGAGTTCATAAATAGACAGGTTGCCCGCGTATTTATAATCTATGTCGAAGCCCTGGCCCTGCAGAAACCGGAAGAACGGCTCAATGCTGGGATCGGTAGCCAGTTCCGCGATCTTGCCGGTAGTCACGTTGTCCGGCATTTGCTGGTGCACCACTTTGTAGACCAGGTACAAGGCCTGTGACCGGGCCAGGCTGTCCTGCGGCTGGTTCAGGAGTTTGAAGAACGAGATGATCAGGTTGATGACCTCGGCAAACTGCAGCGAGAGCGAGTCCTGCGAGATGATGTCGTATTTCTTCTGCTTCAGGAAATTGGCCACCAGCTTGCTATTACGGTTCGTGCGGCTCAGGATGGCGATGTCGCGCGGCGCATACCCATCGGCCTGGGCCTGCTGTACCATCTGCAACACTAACTGCAGCGTGCTTTCCTGGTAAGAGAGCAGGTCATCAGAAGTGTAGCCTTCGTAGATTTCCTCGATGCGGGTGCAGGAATCCAGGTCATATTTCCGCGGGCTGTCATCGTCATAGGTGAACAGCACCTGCAGGTGGGCCTGTCCAGTAATCTTGCCGGCCGGCGATTCCTGCTGGAATTTATCATCATATATAGCCTGCAGCAACGGGAACTGCGGATTGGCCTGGCTGATGAACCCGAACAGCTCGTTGTTGAAGGTGATGATTTCGGGTGCGCTGCGGTAATTGGTGTTCAGGTGCTCCGGCGAGAGCGTCCAGCGCAGGGTGTCATAGCGCGGCGCCACGTTCTCCTCAAAGCGCGAGTTGGCGTACAGGTGCTGCGTCTGGTTGCGGTGCAGGTGCAGGATCTGCTCCATCTCGCCGCCGCGCCACCCGTAGATGGCCTGCTTGGCATCGCCTACCACCATGTTGAAGTTATCGCTGGCCAGGGCGTTCTCCACCAGCGGCAACAGGTTGTTCCACTGCAGCACCGAGGTATCCTGAAACTCGTCAATGAGGATGTGCTGGTAGCGTTCGCCCAGGCGCTCATAGATGAACGGAATAGGCTCCTGCAGCACAATCTCGGTGATGCGCTTGTTGAACTCCGAGATGTGCACCAGGTTCTTGTCCAGCTTGATTTCCTGGATGCAGCGCTCCAACTCACTCAGCACGCTCAGTTTATAGAGGTGCGGCAGCATGGCCGAGATGATGATGTAGTTCTGCGACTCGCGCTCCTTCAGCTCCTCAATCTGCCGGTACAGCTCTGACAACCGATGCTTGATCTGCTCAATGCTGGCTTTGGCGCCGGCGCTGGCCTTGCCGCTGGGCCACTTGTCATCCGATACCGTTTTGGCGGCGTTGCTGTTAGCGGTGGTAATGTCAAAGTCGCGGGTCCATTTCCGGAAGTAGGAGTAGATGCCGCGGTCGCCGTAGGAGAGGTCGGCGGGGGAGAGGCCGCTGGAACCAATGAGGTGCATGGCTTCCTCGGCGCAGCCTTTGATCTGCTTCTCAATGTCCTGTTTCTGGGTATAGAGCGAGATGCGTATCTTCTTGAAGTCCTGGAGGGTAAGCGTGCCTATGTCAAGCAGGTGTTCATAGGTCTGCTCGTTCAGCAGGTGGCGGGCAAAATCGGCAAGTTCCTCGGGCAGGTTGTTCCAGCTGCGGCCTTCCTCGGCTTTCTCCAGGGCGTACTGCTGCAGGGTCTCAGCCAGTAACCGGTTTTCCTCGCGCAGGTTCACCTTGTTCAGCAACAGACTCACAGCCGTACTTAGTAGTGTCTGCGCGTCCATGTCCACCTCAAAATTGTGCGGCAGTTTCAGCTCCGTGGTAAAGGCGCTCACCACCCGGTTCACGAACGAGTCAATGGTGCTCACCGCGAACTCAGAGTAATGGAACAGCAGGTGATCAAACACCTTAGCCGCCCGCCCGCGCAAAGCTTCCTTCGTCAGGTTGGGTTGATCATACTCGTGCTGTATCTCGTTTAATATGTTCAGCAGCAATAAGTCGCTCTTGGCTTTTTCCTTCACCGGCAACAACGGATCATTGAAGCCCCGCATGGCGCCCAGAATCCGGGTCTTCATCTCCTGCGCCGCATCATTGGTGAAGGTGATGGCCAGGATGTTCTTGTAATAAGAAACATCCTCGCTCTGCAGCGCCAGTTTCAGGTATTCTTTGGTAAGATGATAGGTCTTGCCGGAACCGGCTGAGGAGGAGTATATTTTAAAGGATGCAGGCATGGGTAAAGTCAGGTGGAGGCTTTGGTTAAGCCCTCCGCGTTTATGGGGTGTTTTGACGAAATTAGGTAAAAAATAGGAGAGGTGAAGGGAAAGATGAAGGGTTTGTATCTTCCTTTTTTGATGGGTTTTCTTATGAATTCGTAGTCTGTTTGTTCTAGCGAAGGACCGCTGTGTGCGTGGGTATACGAGTTGGATTGTTGCATCGCTAAGCTCCGTGCGCTCACGGCCGCGAGGCCCCGCCTTCCGGCCTCGCGCTGTGTTCTTTTCCTTTCCTCGGCTAAAGCCATCGGAATGTTGGGCTTTGCCCAACACCGGAAAATCACAAGGCGCTCCACCGAAAGGCTGGAAACAGGAATACGCCGGCAGGGACGGCTCAGACCTCGCAGCGTCCGGAGGTCCTGCGAGCGTCTTCTATATAGGATATGGTTTAAGTCTGTGACTTGGACCTACCATGAACGGCAGTTTGCAACTGCCGTTAGTACATATCTACCTAAAGCAGAGACTTCCCCTTGAGGGGGCGAGGGAGGTGTTTACACCTGCCGTTCATGGCATTCAATTGAATTATTATCCGATGTAGAGACCACGCACCGCCTTGTCTCCAACGGCTCCTCCGCAACAAACGACAGTGCCTTGCCGCTGCTATCTTCTTTAGTAAATCACTATCCTTTTCCTCTATAACCAACCTGTCCGCCGTTGTTGGTGTTCTCACCAACAACCTGAATATCCTCTCTGAAAACCCTCTATCGCCATCATAAGGCACAATAGTAGTTGATTTTACCTCCTTCTATGACAAGTTTTATGCTAACTATGTTAGTAAATATGTGAATAAATATTTCTCATATATTTAGCTTATCTATATGCCTATACCGTAATTGCTAAAATATTTAGTATTTGTAAGCCTTGTGGTTTTAGCTTTTCCGGAAAAGTATGTTGTTAACAGAGAACCGTACCGTTGCCCATTTAGATCTGGATACCTTTTTTGTGTCGGTGGAGCGCCTGCGCAACACCCAGCTCCAGCATAAACCTATCATTATTGGTGGCCTCTCAGACAGAGGGGTGGTGGCCAGTTGCAGTTATGAGACGCGCTTCTTCGGGGTGCACGCGGGCATGCCCATGAAAATGGCGCGGCAACTCTGCAGTGAGGCCATCGTGCTGCGCGGTGACATGGAGGCCTATAGCCAGCATTCCCACAAAGTAACCCAGATCATCGCCGATAAGGCACCGGTTTATGAAAAGGCCTCCATTGACGAGCATTACCTGGATGTGACCGGGATGGACAAATTCGTGGGGACCTGGAAATGGACAAACGAGCTCCGCAGCACCATCATGAAGGAAACGGGCCTGCCTATTTCCTTCGGGTTGTCGGTGAACAAGACGGTCTCTAAAATCGCGACGGGGCAGGCCAAGCCTAACGGAGCGCTGCAGGTCTGCCAGGAGGAGGTAAAGCCGTTCCTGGCACCGCTGTCTATCCGGAAAATCCCGGGGGTGGGGCAGAAGAATTACCAACTGCTGCGCAACATGGGTATCCCTACCATTGAGGTGCTCACCATGGTGCCGGTGGAGATGATCCAGAAGGTGCTGGGCAAAGACGGGGTACATATCTGGGAGAAAGCCAACGGCATTGACCGCGCGCCCGTGGTGCCGTACTCCGAGCAGAAATCCATCAGCACGGAGAAGACCTTCGCCTCTGATACCACCGATATCTCTTTCCTGAACAACCTGCTGGTGTCCATGACTGAGGGGCTGGCCTTTGACCTCCGCCAACAGGGCAAGCTTACCGGCTGCATCACGGTCAAGATCCGGTACGCCAACTTTGACACGCACACCCAGCAGATCTCCATCCCTTATACCGCCTCAGACCACCTCCTCATCAAGAAAGCGAAAGAACTGTTCCAGAAGCTCTACAACCGCCGCCTGCTCATCAGGCTGCTGGGCGTGCGCCTGAGTCACCTGGTGCAGGGTTTCCAGCAGATAGACCTCTTTGAGGATACCGCCGAACTGGCCAGCCTCTACCAGGCCATGGACAAAATCAGGCACCGCTACGGCGACAGCGCGGTGAAACGGGCGGTGGGGTTGTAATGTGCTGGGGTTAATGTGCTAATGAGGTAATGTGCTGATGTGCTAATGGGGAATGTGTACTTGAGAGAATAGTCCGCTTTAAAGTAGATCTGGCTGACTGGCTGACGGTTCGCGGGGAACAGTTTTCAGCCTCTTTTTGGGAAAACAGCCGCTAAACAAAGCAAAACAAAACAAAGCACATGGTTCAAGTCTGCGACTTGGACCTACCATGACCGGCAGTTTGCAACTGCCGTGAGGCGACAGCCTCAAAAATCACTGGGGAAGACGGCAGTTCAAAAACGCTCCTTGGTCTATCCTATTCTCCTCGGTCTGTCCCCTGACAGACCGAAAACTAGAACCAAAAGTTAGCCACCACTGGGTTGGCCTGTCAGGGGACAGGCCAAGGAAACGAGAGCTCATCATTTCCTGAGGTAGAACGCTGGCGCGAGCCTCTGGCTCGTGCCTTCACATTGCTGATCTGGTCAGGCTTTTGGTATGCGTGCGGACACGAGCCGGAGGCTCGCGCCAGCGAAAGGAAAAATTAGATTGAATCAGCAAAGCCAGTTTGGGGCTTGGGCCTCACGGAAGTTGCAAACTTCCGGCATTTTAGGTCCAAGTCCAAGACTTGAACCATGTTCTTCGAAGAATGAATTGGCTGTCAACAAAGGCTAAATCAAAAAGCATGAAACAGTTCTCCAAAATCGGAATCCTGCAATCAGGCAAGGTTGCCGTTAAGAGGCTGTTTTCCGGAAATCAGGCTAGAACCGCATCTGCAGGATGCTAGGAGGTAAGTTGGAAGAGAGGTCTTTAATCTGAATAAGTATGTTAATTAGTCGTGCTGCATGCTGCGTGCTACTTGATACCAATGTATGTTAGCCTTTGTCCATTCTTATTATAGTCTGCGGTACGGCACGCTGTCGGTGGAGGAGTTGGCGGCGGAGGGGAAGGCGCGGGGGTATGCGGCGCTGGCTTTGACCGATATCAATACCACCTCGGGGGTGTTTCCTTTTATCAAGGCTTGCCAGGCGCAGGGCCTTCAGCCATTGGTAGGCATTGAGTTCCGGCGTGATCACCGGTGGCTGTACACGGGTATCGCCAGAAACCAGGAGGGCTTCCAGGAGTTGAATGCGTTCCTGAGCAACTACCTGCTGCAGCACCACCCTTTGCCCGAGGTGCCGCCGGTTTTCTCACACGTTTTCATTATTTATCCGTTCGCGCGGGCCAGTGGGATGGCGGGGCAACAGCCGCTCCGCGAGAATGAGTACGTGGGGGTGGCGCCCGGTGAGGTGAACCAGTTGCTGTTCTCGGAGTTGCGGCGGCAGGGGGCTCCGCTGCTTATGTATCCGCAGTTCACCTGCAAGGACGCGGAGGGCGTGGCGCTGCACCGGCATCTGCGGGCCATCGATAACAACATCCTGCTGAGTCAGCTGGATACTCCGCACGGCGTGACCGGGGAGGAGGCCTGTTTCAAGCCCTGCACAGACATCCTGAAACAATACGCGCAGTTCCCGGAGCTGGTGCAGAACGCCGAGAAGCTGGCGCGGGAGGCTACGTTTACCTTCGATTTTCAGAAAAGAAGGAATAAACTCACGTTCACCGGCTCTGACGAGGACGATCGGCTGCTGCTGGAGAAACTGGCCTGGGACGGGCTCCGGAACCGCTACGGCGCGCAGCACAAAGTGGCCAAACAGCGGGTGGCGCATGAACTGGGCATCATCCACAAGCTGGGTTTCAGTTCCTACTTCCTCATCACCTGGGACGTGATCCGGTACTCCATGAGCAGGGGTTTTTACCACGTGGGGCGGGGGAGCGGCGCCAACAGCGTGGTGGCTTACTGCCTGCACATCACCGATGTTGACCCCATTGAGCTGGACCTTTACTTTGAGCGCTTCCTCAACCCCAAACGAAGCTCGCCACCTGACTTCGATATTGATTACAGCTGGGATGAGCGCGATGAGGTGCTGGACTACATCTTCAAGCGATACGGGAAGCAGCACACGGCCTTGCTGGGCGCCATGGTCACGTTTCAGCAGAGCTCTATTCTGCGCGAGCTGGGCAAGGTCTACGGGCTGCCCAAAGCCGAGCTGGATGCGCTGGTGGCGCAGCCGCTGGCGCATGCCAACACCAGCCGCATCACCCAGAAGATCTTCCAGTACGGAAAGATGCTCACCGATTTCCCCAACGTGCGCTCCATCCACGCCGGGGGCGTGCTCATCTCTGAGGAACCCATCTGCAGTTACACCGCCCTGGATTTGCCGCCCAAAGGCCTGCCCACGGTGCAGTGGGACATGTATGTAGCGGAGAGCATCGGGTTTGAAAAACTGGACATCCTGAGTCAGCGGGGCATTGGGCACATTAAAGAATGCGTGCAGCTGGTGCAGCAGAACCGGGGCATTAAGGTAGACGCGCACGATGTGGCCCGTTTCAAGCAGGACGAGAAAGTGAAGGAACAGTTGAAGTCCGGCGACACCATTGGCTGCTTTTACATTGAGAGTCCGGCCATGCGGGGGCTTTTGACCAAGCTGCGCTGCGACAATTACCTGTCACTGGTGGCGGCCAGTTCCATCATCAGGCCGGGCGTGGCCAAGAGCGGCATGATGAAAGCCTACATCCACCGGTTCCACCACCCCGATCAGATTCAGCACATCCACCCGGTCATGGGCGAGCAGCTAGGGGAGACGTACGGCGTGATGGTCTACCAGGAAGACGTGCTCAAGGTCTGCCACCACTTCGCGGGGTTGGATCTGGCGGATGCCGATGTGCTGCGCCGGGCCATGAGCGGCAAGTACCGCTCCCGCGCCGAGTTCCAGAAACTGGTGGACAAGTTCTTCGCCAACTGCCGGGAGCGTGGCTACCCCGAGGCTATCACCAAGGAGGTCTGGCGGCAGATTGAGTCCTTTGCGGGGTATTCGTTCTCTAAGGCGCACTCGGCCTCCTTTGCCGTGGAGAGTTACCAGAGCCTGTTCCTGAAAACCTATTATCCATTAGAGTTCATGGTGGCCGTGATCAACAACTTCGGGGGTTTCTACAAGACGTGGGTGTACGTGCAGCAGGCCCAGAAAGCGGGCGGCACCATCCATCTGCCCTGCGTGAACCATAGCGGGTACTACACCTCCATCACGGGCACGGACATTTACCTGGGCCTGGTGCACGTGCAGAACCTGGAGCAGAAAGTGGCTTTCAAACTGGTAAGCGAGCGGGAGGAGAACGGGCCTTACGCCTCGCTGGAGGAGTTCATCCGGCGCAGCCAAATCACGCTGGAGCAGTTGCTCATTCTGGTGCGAGTGCAGGCGCTACGGTTCACGGGCCAGGACAAGAAGACGCTGCTCTGGGAGGCCCATATGCACCTGGGCCACAAGGTGGCCGCGCCCGGCCAGGAGTTGCTGTTCCAGACGCCGGTCAAAACCTTCATGTTGCCCGCGCTCACCCACACGCTAGTGGAAGACGCCTATGATGAGATGGAGCTGCTGGGTTTTCCGGTGACCTGCTCGTACTTTGACCTGCTGCAGACCTCCGCGCGGGGTGATGTGCCCGCCAAAGACCTGCTGGCGTTCCTGGGGCAGAAGGTGCGCATGATGGGTCTGCTGGTGACCACCAAGTACGTGCGTACCGTACGCGGCGAGGTCATGCAGTTTGGCACCTTCCTGGACAGCGCCGGCGATTTCTTTGATACTGTGCACTTCCCGCCCTCGCTCAAGGCCTGGCCCTTCAAAGGCAACGGCGTGTACCTGCTCTATGGCAAAGTGGTAGAGGAGTTCGGGTTCCCCAGCATGGAGGTGGAGAAAATGGCCAAGCTACCGTTCCAGAAAGATCCGCGGTATTGAGAAGCAGTAATCGGGTGCATTTTCCGTTTCGGGGCCGTTTTTCTTAAAACGGCCCCGAAACGGAAAATGTGGTTTGCTGGATGGTACTGCTGGGTAAGGGCTGACCTGTTTCACTCTTTTCCCGTGCTGTTCTACCTGGCAAAAGAACGAGGAAACTTGATCCTTGAGGCTGCCGCCTCACTGAAGTTGCAAACTTCAGACTAAAGTAGGTCCAAGTTGGAAACTTGAACCAGAAAATAACAGCTGAAACGGCCTCGCAAGAAAGCAAGAATCCTTACTTCTGTTTCTTCTGCTGGCGGCGCTGCCGGTTTTCCTCCTTCATCCGCTGGCGGACATTGTCATCCACCCCTCGGCCGGTGGGCATGGGCGTGAACGCCGATCCGGAAGTGGGTGGCGCGGGCGGGGCGTTTTTCATCTGGGACTTGTGCGCCACGTTGGCCGAGATTCGCTCGGTGAAATGCGGGAACAGGTGGTGCGAAATCCAGGAGCCGCGGGCTTTCCAACCCACCGGCAGTTCTTTCCGGGGCCGCAAAGACATCCTGATCACGGCATTCACTACTTTGCTGGGCGGGTCCATGGCAGCCATGCGGGCGGTGTGGCCGCTGTAGTTGGCGGCGTGCTGCCAGAACGGCGTGTCCACTGCCCAGGGCTCAACGGTGACAACTTTGATGTTCTTGTGCCCGCTGAGCCTCAGTTCCTGGTTGATGGCCTGCCCCAGATTGAGGACCCCGCCTTTGGTGGCGGCGTAGGATGCATGGTAGGCCAATGGGTTCTCGCTTTCAATGGAGCCCAAGTTGATGAGCGTGCCGTAGCCCTGGGTCTGGAACTGCCGGATGGCGGCGTGGCTCCCGTAGATGAAGCCTTTGAGGTTGATGTCCACAATGCGGGCCTGGTCTGCGATGGGAATTTCCCAAAACCTTCCTATAGCGCCCACGCCGGCCATGTTCACCCACACATCAATTTTGCCGTACTGCTGCACCGCTGCCTCCGCCAGGCGCTGCACATCCTCGGGTTTGCTGATGTCCATGGGCACCACCAGCGCCGTGCCGCCCGCCGCCCGTATCTTGGTGGCAATCTCCTCCAGCAACTCTCCGCGGCGGGCCGCCAGCACCACATTGGCTTTGTACGCTCCCAGTTGCTCGGCCACCCCGCGCCCGAATCCGCTGGAAGCCCCCACAATCACGAAGGTTTTACCCGCTACTTTCCGCTGCCCCGAAGCACCCATTTCCCAGGTGGCGCATCCGCCCAGAGCCAGGCAAAGCAACAGCACAAACATAAAACCGAAGACTTGTCTAGGACGTGGCCGCAACGCATTGATGAGCGGCTTGCCCAATGCGGAGGGTTGTTGGAAGACCTCGGGTTGGCTCTTCCAGGTGGAACCAGCGAAGCTTGCTGCAAGGTGTGAATCGGGATGGTGCCAGTTTGGTGAAGGAGTGGCCAGGTAGGGGGGGTGTAAAGGTATTTTCATGGGGGATGGAGAATCGGTTATGAATAAAAGGCGCAGCGGCTTGCCCGCAGCCCTATTGTTCACGCGATCAGGCTAATGAAGTTATACCCATTCTGTTCCGTATTTATACCCACTTGCACCAGCAGAGAGGCTTTCACGTGGGAAGCATCTGTCGTTTTGTATCCTAAATCCTGAAAATGGCTCTAAAACAGAAAAGTGAGACCTATGGCAACCGTGGGAGTGAAAATATTTTTCGATGGTAACTGTCCTGTTTGCGCCAGGGTTTGGTTGATGGGAGCTTAGGCTTTCTGCCGGGCAATTTTCGGGTGAATCTGTTCTGGCAGGAAACTGTTTTGAGGCTCAATTTGATAATTCGGGCTAAAAATGGCTCCCAAATCAGGATGTAGTTTTCTATTTGTTTAATGCAAATTCCAGGGTAAGAAACAGTTTGTACAACTTCAAGAGGAACCTTGCGGAAATAAATAGAATAATGATGTGTTGAAGAGAGTAATTGCTTATTAAGATATAATATAACTAAATATATAAAGGTGGCAATTTTGAAGAAAGGAGTGAAACAGGCAGTTTAATGATGGTAAATAAAGTAAATACCTTTTAGTGTGATTGTTGTAGACTGTGTGTGAGGTCTCGATTTTTTATTAATGGCAATATTTAATTTGTATTTAAACAGTACAACGGCCTATCTTTACTTTGGCTGATAATTGATTTGTCCTATCTAATCCTCATCCAATAAACAAACATGAAGAGAAATTCCTTTACCCTCGGGAGGTTCGCCTTGGCGGCAAGCCTATGTTCAGTTGCCATGCTTACCGCCTGCGATACAGAACAACTCATTGAAAACCAGGAGGTATCTACTGCTACGCAAGGGGACGCCAGAATGGACGGAGAGCAGCGCGTGGTGCCCAATGAGGTGCTGGTGAAGTTCAAAGCCGGTGCTTCTCAAGAAGCCAGAACTGCCGTGCTCGCCCGCATAGGAGGCAAAGTGAAAGAGAAGATCCTGACCAAGACCATGGAACGCCTCGGCGACAAAGAAGGACTGGTACTGGTGCACACGCCGCTGGCTGCCCTGGAGGCCCTGAGCAAAGTAAAAGGCGCTGACATGATTGAGTACGCCGAGCCCAACTACATATATACCCACCAGGCTACTACCACCGAGCCTTACTACACCCAAAACTATCTCTGGGGATTGTACGGCGATGCCACCAACCCTAAGAACGTCTACGGCAGCCAGGCCGGTGAAGTCTGGGCCAAAGGGCATATTGGTTCTACCTCGGTAGTGGTGGGCATTATTGACGAAGGGGTGCAAAATACGCATCCCGATCTGCAGGGCCAGGTTTGGGTTAACCCTTATGACAAAGCAGACGGCATTGACAACGACGGCAACGGTTACATTGACGATGTGAACGGCTGGGACTTTGCCGGCAACAACAAAACAGTTTATGACGGCGGAACCGGGGGCAGCTTAGATGACCACGGCACGCACGTGGCCGGTACCATCGGCGCTAAAAACGACGGGAAAGGCGTAGTAGGCGTGAACTGGAACGTGAAGATGATCTCCTGCAAGTTCCTGGGCCAGAACGGGGGAACCTCGGTTGGTGCCATCAAAGCCCTGGATTACCTAACCGACCTGAAGAACCGCCACGGGATCAACATCGTGGCCAGCAACAACTCCTGGGGAGGCGGCGGTTACTCCCAAGCTCTTTATGATGCTATCAACCGGTCTAACGCCAAGAACATCCTGTTTGTAGCGGCATCCGGGAACGGTGGCTCAGACGGCGTAGGCGATAACAATGATGCGGTGGCTAACTACCCATCCAACTACAACCTGCCTAACGTCATCGCGGTGGCTGCCATCACCTCTTCCGGCGGACGGGCTTCTTTCTCTAACTACGGAGCCACTACGGTAGACATCGGGGCACCGGGGGCTGCCATTTACTCTACCACCGCCTATAACACTTACTCAGGCTACAGCGGTACGTCTATGGCTACCCCGCATGTAACCGGCGCCGCAGCTTTGTACGCGGCCTCTCATCCGGGCTCTACTGCTGCGGCTATCAAGAATGCCATCCTGAGCAGCGCCACCCCAACGTCTTCGCTGACTGGTAAATGCGTGACCGGCGGCCGCCTGAACATGAGCAATTTCTAGATGTAAGCTATTCCTGTAAAAACAGGTCCTAAACGCAAAGGCCGTCCTGATTCTTTTCAGGGCGGCCTTTTTGTTTTACAGCGGAAGAGTAGGCGCTAAGCTTAAAGCATTGGTGAAGGTGATATTTACTTAAAGTACAGATGCCTAATTAACGTCATAAAAGCGAGTTATCTAAGTAGATAAAAATGTGTACTTGTATTTACTTCTTAGAGCGGCCTCACCGTTGCAGCATGACCTTTCGGGTAGTAGACTGGCCGTTGGGTTGGGTCACTTTCAGGAAGTAAGCGCCGGCAGGGAACGTGGAGGTAGAAAGCTTTAACTTTTGGGTGAAAGCCTCCCGATGGACCACCGTACCCACGCTGTTGCTGAGCTCCGCGGTGAGTTTACCGGGCAAGGTGGTTTCCAGGAGCAGATACCCGGCGGCCGGATTGGGGTACACCTTCAGGTCTGCGCTTTTAATGGCGGGAGAGATGCCGGTCACGGCTCCGGTGAAAACCGAGGTCTCATACACTTTTGCGGTATCCTGGTTTGAAACGTAGATGTTATCGAACCAGAGTTTGGTTTGGCCCAGGTTGGCGTGCTCGGCGGTGATTTCCAAGCGGTCCACGCTGGTCCAGTCAAACTTGCCTTCGGGGTTAAACCAGGCGCCGTCCCAGGAGCCTTTCTCGGTGAAAGAACTCAAAGGAATGCGTACGTGGTGCCAGCGGCCATCAAAAGGAACCTGATCTGAGGTGATGGTGACGCCTGACCGCCAGGGATGATCCTCTGGTCCCGTTTTAGAGTCCAGGAAACGGAGGTCAAAACTGAGGGCGGGGGCAGTGCCCCGGAACAGGAAATCCACGGCGTAGCCTTCCTGTTTCAGTTTGGAGAGGTCTTTATCGGGCTTGAAGTCGAATGCGATGCTGCTGTACCGCTCGGCCCCGGTCCAGGCCAGGCTGTAGCGGCCGTTGTTGGGTTTCTGGGCAGCGTAGAAATCCAGGGGACCACTGCCGTAACTGGCGTTCACAATGCGCGCACCTATAAAATCAGAATACACCGCGAAGCCACTGCCCTCGGGTTGTTTCACATAAGGCGTCTGCGGCGGCACGGTAAAGCCCAGGGCCTGCAGCAGCGGAACGTTCAGGTCATGCTCAAAAAGATCGGTCCCGCCCGGGTTGAATAGCCCGAAACCATAGTGATAGTCCCAACTGGTCCAGGCAATGCCTTTTTCCTCCAGGTAGCGGCGCACCTCGTTGTACCAGAACACGCGGTCGGCGGGGCGGCTATAGTCCATGAGCACCCCAAACTCGCCGCAGAACACCGGCACCTGGCGGGTCTGCTTGAACTGGGCCGCAATATCTATGAGCTGTTTCACTTTGGCTACGGTGCCATCTTGCCGGTAATTATTGTAGGCGCTCTCCATCCAGGTGCCCCGCAGGCTATTAGGCAGGGGTGGCATGTCCTGGGCGCGGTAAGGAAATGGCATATTGGCCAGCGGCAACAGCGAAGGCGCTACCCAGGTGGCGCCCTGATGGGTGAACAGGAACGGATCGTAGAAATGGAAGGTGTAGATGAGTTTGCTGTCTGGGTACACCGGTAGTTGGGCCAGGTTCTGGTAGCTGTTGAAATTGGTAGCGCCTACTATAATGGTATGGCGGGTATCATGCCGGCGGATGGCCTGGATGATGCGGCCCTGGATGGCGTTCCACTGCGCGTCTGAGATGCCGTGGGGCTCATTCAGGATTTCATAGTAGATGCGTTCTGATCGGTCTTTGTAATGCTGCGCCATCTGGGGCCAGACTTTCTCCAGAATGGTTTCCACCTGGGGCTGGGTATCAGCGATGGGGTCAAAAGAATGGTTGTCCAGGATAAGGTGCAGGTTCAGTTCCTCGGCCCAGTTCACAGCCTCGTCCAGGAAAGAGAAGAACAGCGGGTCAATGGTGTAGGCGGGCGCGCCGCTGGTCATGGCGTGCAGGTTAATGGGCAACCGGATGACATCGCAGCCCAGGCTCTTGATCTGCGCAAAGTCCTGGCGGGTATACCGCGAAAACTGCACCTCGCGGGCGCTGTTAGCCTGGAACCAACCCGTCAGGTTCACGCCCTTCTTGAAGGGCGCTTCCTGTGCCATCAGGGGAGGGGAGGCCAAACAGAACAGCAGGAGGCTAACCAACAGAAGCCAGGTAGGCCGCTGGCCAAGGGTGCGTTTCTCAAATAGTGTTGTCATCTTTTTAACCATTGGTGGTTTCTTTATAAGGTGCGGGGAGTCATGAGATAAATATAAAGGTATTTGGTTAGCAAAATATATTAGCTAGATGAAATCCGTCAGACAAGCTTCAAAGGTTTGAGGCCAAGCCAAGTAAGGCCGGTTATCTCTGGAGTTGGTTAAACCAGTTCCTCTGCTATAATCTGGTTCTGGTTTTGATTGTAGCAGCCCTTTTTGTTGGCCCTGTTCAGCTACATGCGTTTTTAGGCCATTTTTTGGGAAGGAGCCTCTAAGCAGGAAAAGCCTGGCCTGAATGATGCGGTGATCTGGTATGTGTATCTCCTTTGGAATCCTTGGAAAAATTTACAGCCCAATTCTTAAATATAGAAAAAGTATATAGTTACAGACAAGCCAAAATAGGCCTGTAAATTAGAAATGTTCTTTAGAAAAGGCCCATATCACGCCTAATTCACAAGGAAAGTACAATTCTAATATAGAATTATTTATGTTAAGTAAAAGCAGGATTTTTCCTTTGTAATGGTCTTTTATTTTAGTCAATTAGACCAAGATTTAATATTAACCCTAACCCAATCTAACAAACATGAAGAAAAAGTACCTTGCCTTTGGAAAGTCTGCCGTAGCGGCAGCCATGTTGTCGGCGACGTTATTGACGGCCTGTAACACAGACCAGTTAACAGAAGATCAGGAATTGTCGGCTACTGCCCAAGCCGATGCGGGAATTGCCGGTGGACAACAGATTGTCCCTAATGAGGTGCTTGTTAAATTCAGAGCCGGAGCCGCCGCTGAGGCCCGGGCCGCGGTGCTCGCGCGCATCAGCGGTAAAGTAAAAGAAAAGATTCTCACCAAAACCATGGCTCGGTTCGGGGACAAAGAAGGCGTAGTGCTGGTGCATACCCCCATGGCCGCACTGGAAGCCTTGAGCAAAATCAAAGGAGAGGGCGCCATTGAATTCGCGGAGCCTAACTTCATCTACACCCACCAAGCGGCTTCTTCAGACCCGTACTACACCAACGGTTCCCTGTGGGGTATGTACGGCGACGCTACCACCCCCGCTAACCAGTATGGTAGCCAGGCCGGTGAAGCCTGGGCTGCCGGTCACACCGGTTCTGCCTCGGTAGTGGTGGGCATCATTGACGAAGGCGTGCAGACCGACCATCCTGATTTGGTGGGCCAGGTATGGAAAAATCCGTTTGATCCGGTGAATGGCGTGGATGATGACGGAAACGGTTACATTGACGATGTGAACGGCTGGGACTTTGACGCCAACGACAACTCTGTCTATGACGGCGGTACCCGTGGTGCCTATGACGACCACGCTACCCACGTGGCCGGTACCATCGGCGCTAAAAATGACGGAAAAGGCGTAGTAGGCGTGAACTGGAACGTGACCATGATCTCGTTGAAATTCCTGGGCCGCAGAGGCGGTACCACCGCCAACGCCATCAAAGCCGTTGACTACTTAACCGACCTGAAAACCCGCCACAACATGAACATCGTGGCGAGCAATAACTCCTGGGGTGGCGGTGGCTTCTCCCAAGCCCTGTCTGATGCTGTAGTACGTGCAGCCAAAGCCCAGATCCTGTTTGTGGCCGCAGCCGGTAACGGTGGCTCAGACGGCGTGGGTGATGACAATGATGCCGTAGGAAGCTACCCTTCTAACTACAACACTGCGTCTGCCGCCGGATATGACAACGTCATCGCGGTAGCGGCCATTACCTCCACCGGCGGAAGATCTTCTTTCTCTAACTATGGCGCTACTACGGTAGACATCGGGGCCCCAGGCTCAGGCATCTACTCTTCTACTGCCTATAACACCTATTCTTCTTACAACGGTACGTCTATGGCTACGCCGCACGTAACCGGAGGTGTGGCCCTGTACGCAGCCTCGCACCCAGGTTCCACAGCCGAAGCCATCAGAGCGGCCATCCTGAACAGCGTGGTTCCAACCTCCTCGCTGGCCGGTAAATGCACCACCGGCGGTCGCCTGAACGTGAGCGGATTTTAGAGAGTTGTTTGTTTAAATGGAAGGCCGTCCTGCTGCAAAGCGGGACGGCTTTTTTATGTTTTAGCTTTTCTGTTTGTTGGTTTGCTAAGGAGTTTTTGCCATCCTATTCTAATCTCTTTCCCTGGTTCATCTCTCTCCATGGTTCAAGTTTTCAACTTGGACTTCACATGGTCTGCAGTTTGCAACTTCAGTGAGGCGTGAGCCTCAAAATCATATTTTCCTCTGCCTAGCTGGTAATTCACTGCTTTTTCCTCAGTTTCTAGCATGGCAGAGATTCTCCCCTTGAGGATTGCCCAAACGAGAGTTTAAGGCAGCGAGCGCAGCTCTAAAGAGGGGTGTTTACACCTGCCGGTAATGGCATTCCCTTCTTAAGTAATATGGGCCTATGCTTCCTAATTCCTCCATTACCAAGTATCAGAACTGCAGCCGCGGTCTGCGGACGTTTGTCACTTTTCTCCTTGATGAGAAAAGTAACCAAAAGAATCAAGAAGCCTCAAACTCGCTGACGCTCGGACAGTGAGGCTTCAATCCAGTACCACCTCGCTACCGTCCTTTGTTGCATAGTTGGCTTACGCCACTGCCGTTGGTGAAGCCACTACTTACGCTCGGCGGTGGTTGGGTTACGCATGCGCCCAACCTCCGCCTCCCTGCATGGTCCTGCTTTGGTTTTAGAGCCGCTGCAATGCCTGCATCGTCCTGCCGGACGGGTTGGAAATCCAGCTGTTCTCATCTTGTAATATTTGGTTTTTGAATGTAGAGACAAGGCATGCCTTGTCTCCCACGGGTCCTCCGCAATAGCCAGCAACTATAGGAATTAACCGGGAGCAACGGGAAAGGGCACCCACAAGAGGTGCCCCTACATTCTCCTCGTCGTTCTCCTACAAGCCTCACCCGCCCTGCCCGCCGTTGTTGGTGTTATCACCAAGGACCAAAATTACGGCTCAAATACCTACATGACGCATTCCAGAATTCCCCACCTGGTAGGGGTTGGGGTGGGTTCCTCCTTTTGGCTCATTATATCAAAAACAAGCCAAAATCAACTATAGGAAATTCCGGCAAAAGCCTTGCAAAGGAGCCCGCCTTGATGAAGATAAGCACCAATAATCACCCCTGGAGATTCGGTCAATTGGTTATAATTCTTCCATGCTTTAGTAATCTGAATATGAAACCGGACTTGTACCGGAGTCTGCCATTCAAATACAACCTCTGGCGTCTCCCGAGTGGTAAGTCCAAGGCTTTGTGTAAGAGCCGTTTACTCCTTGGCTTTCTCATACAGCAGGAAATGCTGGATGGGTAAGAAATCCTCGCGGCGGGAGAGGGTAAAGCCGTTGGCGGAAAGTTCTTTGTTGGCCTGGGCCGCGCTCATCTTGTGGAGGGCTTTGATGGGTACCGACGGGTCCTCGGCGCGGTATTCCAGCAGGAGCAGCTTGCCGGTGGGTTTCAGGGCCCGGTGCAGGGCCTGCAGCATCTCGCGGGGGTATTCCAGTTCATGGTACACATCCACCATAATGGCCAGGTCCACCGAAACCTCGGGTAGGTTAGGCGACTGGGCGCTGCCTTTGACCACCGTTACATTGCTCAGGCCCAGTTCCTTTTTGCGGGCCTCCAAGGCCTTCACGAATGCCTCCTGCACTTCCACGGCGTACACCTTTCCCTGCGGAACCTTGGGCGCGATCCGGAAGGTGTAGTAGCCTGTGCCGGCGCCCACATCAGCGACCACGCTGTTGGGTTGGAGCTGTAGTTTGGAGATGGCCAGCGCCACGTTTTCTTCTTCCTGCCGGGTATCCCGCTCCAGCCACTCCCCACCGCTCGTGGACATGCCATGCGCAATCTCGCGGCCCAGGTACACCTTGCCGGTGCCATCCGGGTGCGGGGTTTTGGACGTGTAGACAGCGGCACTTTTCGCCTGGCTTTTCACCGGTTGCGCATCGCAGGCGGAGAAAAGCAGGGGCAACACCGCCAAAAGCAGGGAAGTGGCGGAAAGAAGCGGACGTAGAGTAAGCTTTTTCACAGACGGGAAAGGTTGGTCTTTCTATAAACCCTGTAAACGGAGGTTTGTTCTTAGAAGCTACGCAATTTCAGGAGGGCTCAAGGCTTTGCCTTTTCCTGCTCCTTCATCTTCCTGGGCAGGGTAGGTGTAACTGGTGCCTGAGTGGGGGGGCTTCCTTTCTTTCGCCCGGCCGGGGATCTTGCAAATCATTCCACCTCTCGTCAATAGTATGGGTCGGTTCCTTTACCTTTGCGGTCTCTTTATAACAGCACTTGTGGCCAACCCTTCGGTTCATTACCCATGAAATCCCTTACCTCTTCTCTTCAGTATTTCGTGGTGCAGAAAGGGAGGCTGTCTAACAAAGAAGCCATTCAGGCCATCATCTCCGGTAGGGTGCTGGTGAACGGGGCGAAAGGCCTGCTCCAGCAGGCGCTATCCGCAGGAGACGAGGTGCAGCTGGACGGACAAGTCCTCAAAGAACCCCAAACGTTTACGTACCTGGCCTACTACAAACCCCGCGGCGTGGAATCTACCCTCAACCCCGCTATTGAGAACAACCTGGCCCAAGCGCTGAACATGAACGTGCGGGTGTTCCCGGTAGGGCGGCTGGACAAAGAATCTGAAGGACTCATGTTGCTCACGGATGACGGGGCCCTCTACAACCGCATCAGCCACGCTGAAAGCCACCAAGAAAAGGAATACGTGGTGAGGGTAGACAAACCCTTAACCCCCGAAGCCTTAGAACAACTGGCCTCCGGGGTGATGATCATGGGCCAGAAGACGCGGCCAGCCCAAGTACAGAAAGTAGGAGAGAAGCAGTTTGCCATTGTGCTCACGCAGGGGCTTAACCGGCAAATCCGGCGGATGTGCTATAAGCTGGGGTATGAAGTAGAGCGGTTGGTACGGGTGCGCATGGTGAATGTGGAAGTGGGAGATTTGGAGCCGGGGGAGTGGCGAGAATTACGGGATGAAGAAATAAAAGGATATTAAAGAATAGGTATGAAAAGATTCAAAGGAATTGGCAATTAATCAAAAAAGGTATTGGTTTTATAACCAATACCTTTTTTGATTAATGAAAGGAAATAAAATAGGTCCTTATTTAAACTGGTAGAAAAACCCAATTTGTCCCGCACGGGTACGGGCAGATTGCCCTGGATAGAACCCTTCTTTGTACATATTGGATAATCCTCCATTATAACGAGCATCAAAACCTAGTCCAGATTTGGTTAAGTATCCAAAGCCAATAGTCCAGGAAACATTACCTTTTTGGATATCATCTTTTTCAAACTCATCGTTATAGGGGTCCTCGTATTTGGCACTTTTTACTAATCCTATTTGCACGCCAGTCTGTATTCTTAAGCCAGACAAAATCATATATTGAACTAAAAAAGGCATGTTTATAAAATTCAAATCAGTCTTGCCTTCATAAGGTGCAATGGTGGCAGATCCTGGAAAGTCATATAATGCTCCTTCTTTAGAATACATTAATTCTGTTTGTAGGGCCCATTTATCAGTTAAATGATAATGGGCAAGTCCACCTACGTGGAAACCTGGACGGGGATTGACCTTGTTATCTGACACCCTATCTTCATCATTGCTACTTGTCCAGTTGAAGCCTGCTTTTACTCCAAAATTTATGTTATTCCAGAACTTACTGCTTTGCGCAGAAGCCACATGAATTGTAAACACATTTAATGCAATCACACTTGAAAATAGTAAAACTGCTTTTTTCATTATACTTTTCATTTTTGGTTATTATGCTTTCTTTAAACAGAAGTAAACAAGGTTTTTAATCAATATAAATTTGCCATTCAATTGCTGCAACATAAAGTAAATTACCTCAAGTAAATTCTTTAAGAAGAGGTGACTCTAAAGGGATTGTTAGCGGCAGCTATATTTTTCTAAGCCTCTATTAAGGAAACCAAATATTTATTCATTTTTTGCTATACTGTTGCAGTCAGTAAAAGGTTCAGAAAGAGGAAGGCGTTTGGAGTCTGGTACTCCAGCTTGGTTTCCAGTAAGTCACTTTGCTAAAACGTTTCTCACTAGTGGTACTCAGAACCAGCATGGATTTGAAAATTGATCTCCTGCTTGCAAAACTCAAAATGCTCAGGGAGGTGCTTCACGAATAAGCAGGAAGAGCACGTAGCCTTAGTCCTGGCTCTCGGATGCGGAGCCACTCAGTTTATTGACCAAGTACTAAAGGTATTTCCCATTTCTACATCGCCTTTAGGCTGTGACCCTTTGGATTTCTTCCTCAATTTGTGTATTTGGTAGTGTAGAACAGAGATCTTATGGTATTCAGATTTAGGGTTCTAAAGGAGTTTAACGGAGTGGAATGAAGGGTATATAGCAAGACCTTTAAAGTCATTGGGTAATAGACTTTGGACACAAAAAAAGCCCCTCCGGTGCGGGAGAGGCTTTAAAGGCAATAGGTTTATGACAAATGACTACGCCAGTTGTACATTGGTGGCGTTGAGTCCTTTTCTTCCTTCTTTGAGCTCATAGGTTACTTCGTCGTTCTCTCTGATCTCGTCGATCAAACCAGATACGTGCACGAAGTACTCCTGAGATGTTTTTGCGTCTTTAATAAAACCGAAACCTTTTTCGGAATTAAAGAATTTTACTGTTCCTTGATTCATATTGTTGTTCATTGTACCCTTAAGACACGGGCCTTGAGGTATTCGTTCATTCCCACCGCAAGATAAACGGAATACTTTCCAGAGCCTGGTTTAATGCTTGCTAAGGCCATTTTCTGGCTTCTTCCAAATACTGCCGTTGAGCTTCTGTGCCTGCAAGGTCTTGCCAGCCTATGGAAAAGGGCAGGAGAAGCTAGTCTGCCGAGGCGGTTCTTGCCTGGGCAGATCTCCTTTCAAAGGCTTTCGGATGGATGCGCTGTTTAGGGCCTGGTTTCTTAGAAACAGGCTTTAAACGGACGCGGGTTTCCCCTGAACTTTCTCCATCCTCCCTAAGTGCAAAGGACAGGTTGTGAGGGTTCGCCTCACGCCAGGGGCATGCCCTTCTGGATCTCCTTGGGTGTACTTGCAAAAGCCCCTTATACAGAAGAGGCCCTTGGGGTACATCTATCGTTGTTTTTGGGGAATACTTACGCCAGTTTCACGTTGGTGGCGTTGAGGCCTTTGCGGCCTTCCTGAAGCTCATAGATCACTTCATCGTCCTCGCTGATTTGGTCTATGAGGCCAGACACGTGCACGAAGTATTCCTTGTTAGATTGGGTGTCTGTTATAAAGCCGAAGCCCTTATCTGAGTTGTAGAATTTTACCGTCCCGTGGTTCATAAATTTGTTGTAAATACCTAGTCGACAATCCTATACGGGGATTTTCTACTTAGGTGTACAAGGAAAACCAGAAACTTTTACAAACCCCATTTAAAGGCTCCTAGAGCCTATAAAGCCCGAAAATAATTTAAAATCTTAGCCCCGGTTCAGGTGAAAAACCCATTTCCGGAGCCAAAATTTTACCGAGCTTTACTTCTTACCCAGGGGCAATGGCTTGGGCGAGGTGCTGGGGCCTTCCACCACCAGTCTGCCGTCTTTCTGGATCTTCATGGGATCAATGAACACCACGCGCTCATCGCCGGTAGCTTTGGTGCGGCCGTGGTACACGCAGAACATCTGCTTGCCATCTGGCGAGAACGCCACGCTATTGTGGCCCGTGCCGGTCACCAGTCCGCCTTTGGGCGTGTTCTTCTGCAAAACCGGGTTGTTCTCGGCTTTCTTGAACGGGCCCAGCGGACTTTTAGACGTGGCGTAACCCACCGCGTAGTGCTCGCCCCCGAAGTGATTTGCGGAGTACATCATGTAATAGGTATCGCCGTGCTTAAAGGTATAGGAACCCTCGGTCCAGCGACGGTTCACTTCTTTGGCCGTGACCGAACGGCTTTCCCACTCAGACTGCGAATCGTTCATTTTCACCGGCGGCCTCAGGAGCAGTACCGGTTCGCCGATCACACCGCTGAAATCGGGCTTCAGTTCCACCCCGTAGATCCAGCTTTCCTCAATCTCGGGGAACAGGCCGGTTTTCTTCGCCCAGCTAGCCACCTCGCTCTCCACGGGGTGTTTGTAGCAGCAGCGCGAGTAATACAGGTACATCTTTCCGCTGGGGTCTATGTACAGGTTAGCATCAATGATGGGGTAGCCCGGATCAAAGATAGGTTTGTCGCTGAGGTGCTTGAAGGGGCCGGTAGGTTTATCGGCCACGGCTACGCCGATCCGGAAGTTCTCTTCCTCGTTGGTGGGGTTATGGCGCCAGTCGGCGGAGTAGAACAGGTAGTACTTGTCTTTGACGCGGTACACCTCGGGCGCCCAGAAGTTCTTCTCGTCCCAGGAGCCCGGGATGTTGCCCCTGAACACCTGCCCCTCGGGTTTCCAGTTCACCAGGTCCTTGGAAGAATACGTCCCGAAACCATCTTTGGCCCCGCCGCCGGTGCCGTACATGTAATACGTTTGGGTAGGCGCATCATACAGCACATACGGGTCGCCAATGGCTACCGGCATCGGGTTCTTGTACATGCCCGGCTTCACCGCTGCGGGGGCAGGTGCCTGGGCCTGGCCTTGCGCCGAAAGATCTGAATGGGCTAACAGCAAACCAAAGGATATCGCTAAAACACTTTTTGTCCAGTACATACGCAAAGAGGTTGGTTCTAGTAAGATTAAAGCTACTAAAAAGAAAGCAGCCCCGGAAAAAAGCCGTCGTTTCCATCCATTTTAAGCCCGATTTTAGAAAGACGGTCAAAAAGTAGCAGCATAAGAGAAACAGCCGTTCCCTTCACATCACAAGCCCTGTGTAGAGACCAGGCACCGCCTTGTCTCCTACGCATGTCCCCTCGCTACACCGGCATTTCAAAGGAGTGCTGGGCAAGAAGCATTCCCCCGCTGGCGCGAGCGTCCCGCTCGTGTCCGCACGCATATTGAATCAAAAGGCCTGTCCTCTTTTGTCATCCTGAAAGGGTCTTGTGGGCGAACAGTAATGACATTTTTTTACGCTTTTATAGTTCGCCCACAAGATCTTTCCAAGATGAAAAGAGAGGGAAGTGCTTTACGGGAAGTTGCTTTACCATGCATCAGAATACCTGAACAATTAAAAGCAGATGGCAAAAGAGGATTAGGAATGCGTACGGACACGAGCGGGACGCTCGCGCCAGCGAATGACAGGGTAGGATGTAGGGCAATCCCTGTGGTTGCCCATGCGCATTCCATCCGTCAACCGGTTGTCGGTTATAACACCAAAAACGGCGAGGCTGCTGCTAACCGGCGAATCAGCTTTTGTAATTAAAAATTAACGGCAGGAAACGACTTTAAGCCTGGTTCTTGAAGCTTGGTTCTTTAACCCTGGTTTAAGTTTTCAACTTGGACCTATTATGGTCTGCAGTTTGAAACTGCAGTGAGGCCTTAGCCTCAAAATGATCATTCCTTAACTACCTATTAGCTCCATGAAGCCGGCTTAGGCTAGAATAAACCAGCCCAGCCATCATCCCGATAAAAGCATGATGCATCTTACCGGAATCTACTTTGCCTTAATGCATTGCCTGCAACTCCCGGTACTCCATGCCACCTTCTAAAAAATGCTCTTCAGCTTAGACAACTTCAGAATTTTGTCTTTCACCATGAAGTGGGCCTTGGTGAGTTGGCGGCCGGTCTCGTCATAGATCTCTACGCGGTGGTCTCCGGCCACGAAGGTCGTGTCTCGGTCGCTGCCCCAACCTGAAAGGTACAGGTATTCATCATCGGGGCTGTAGCTGAGGGTGGCCGCAAATGAGTAGCCGGTAGGAGAGGACTTGGGGTTGAAATACAACTGGCCGTTGGGCTTCACATACTTTACCAGCACGTTCAACTTGCC
This sequence comes from Rufibacter roseolus, assembly GCF_017916365.1. GTDB lineage: Bacteria > Bacteroidota > Bacteroidia > Cytophagales > Hymenobacteraceae > Nibribacter > Nibribacter roseolus. The sequence continues at coordinate 976,965 of NZ_JAFMSU010000002.1, read as the reverse complement.
GGGTTTATCGGAGAGCACGGCAATCTTCATGCGGCTGAAGATGTATTTGATCTCGGTGCGGTCAAAGGAATCACCATAGACCTTAGGTGCCGCTGAGTTAAAGAAGTCCATGTGCTCCACCAAAAACGGTTGCAGGTGCGCCAGGTGCGCGAAGCGGCCTTTAACCGCCACCAGTTCTTTCTGCAGTTCGGTTACCTTCTGCTGCTGGGTTGCTTTCTCTTTCTCCAGTTCCTGAATTTTGCTTTGGGCGGCGCGTTTCAGGGCCCCTTCCTGTTCCAGGTCTTTGGCCTTGCGCTGAAGTTCCTGTTGGCCCGCGGCGGTGGCTTTCTTTTGGTCTTCCAATTCTTTCTGCAGGGCCTCCTTTTGGGCAGTGGCGGTTTGCAAGGCCTGGGCTCTGGCCTGCAACTCGGTTTGGTCTTTACCGGCTTGCGCTTCCAGTTTCTGGATGGTGGCGTGCAGTTTGGTTTCCTTCTGGGTTAGGGCCTTTAGCTTATCCTGCAGTTCCCCCAGTTTTTGCGTTATTTGGGTATATTCCTCAGTTTTAGCCTTGAGCAGCGCTCCCTGGCGGGCTGCCTCTTGTTCCAGCTCCTGGATTCTGGCTTGCTGCGCTTGTTTCTCCTTGATTTCCGCTTCTAGTTCCTGAGATTTGCGGTGCAATTGTTCCTGCTGCTGGGCAGCCTGCTCTGTAAGTGTCTGGATTTTGGCCTGTAGTTCCTGTTTCAGAGCTTTTTCTTGCTGCAGGCTTTTGGTTTTATCCTGGAGCACCTGTTTCAGCTGCTCGGCGGCCAGTTCCAGGTCATGGACCTGGTTCTGCAACGCCTGTTTCTGGGTGGTGATTTCCAGGAGCTGGTTCTGCTGGTGGCGGGTTTTCTCGTTCTTTTCGCCTTTGGCTACTGGCACCTGGGTAGGTTCTGGCTTTCGGCTTTCCAGCTCCTGCAGGTGAGTTTGAAGGGTTTTGCGGTGCTGCAGCGTCAGTTCAAGCTCCCGGGTTTTGCCTTGGAGCTCAGTCTTTACCTGCTCGGCTTGTCTTTCCAGTTCCTCCATCCGGGCTTTCTGCTGGGCCGCCTCCTGGGCCAGGGCCTGCAATTGTTTCTCGCGCGCTTGCGCCTGACCGGCTTCCAGCACCAGGTCCTGCAATCGTTTTTCCAGTTTTAGCTTGTGCTGGGTCTGTTGGGTTAGTTCCTGGTCTTTGCCGGCAATTTCCTTCTGCGCGCCTTGCAGTTCCTGTTCCAGGGCCTGGATTCTGCGCTGGAATTCCTGTTCGCGGCTGCGGTCCGGCGCTTTCTCTACCACGATAGCCGGGCGTTTGCTGAGATAGGCGGTTTCCTGCTCCAGTTCCTTTACTTTGCTCTGCAAGAGGCTGCGCTCGTTCTTTACTTCGAACAAGGCTTTTACAAAGTACTCAAGCTCCTGGTGCAGTGATTTTTTCTCGGCCTGCAAAGTGGCCATCTGCTCGTTTTGGTCCCGTAATTTCAATTCCAGCCTTGAAACCTGATACTCCAGGTTCACCAGGTTACTAGGGATAGGGGGAGCATTGTTGGTGATGGCGGGCCTGAAGCGGCGGGTGTCATAGCTCCGCTTTTTGTCCTGGTCAGAAAGAATTTCATATGCTTCTTTTACTTCCTTAAAATATTCCTCAAAAAAGGTCTCTCCCTGGTTCAGATCGGGGTGGATTCTTTTGGACAGTTTGCGGTATGCATCCTTGATCTCCAGCGGAGACGCCGATTCCTTTATGCCAAGCAATTGGTAGTAGTTCTTCTGCATATAAAATTTTTTCTGATGAATCCTTAATGGCTTACCTTCTGCTTTCTTTCCCTTGTGCCTAACTTTGGCGCAGAAGCTTACTTTACATAAAATATTGGTTTTATAATCTTCTAATATAGCTATAATTATAATTAATCAAAATATATTTTTACCAGATATAATTTTGTTACTTTTTTAGCCCAATCAGTTTCTCCTGATTTGTTTTCATCTAAACCTATTGTCTTTTCTGTAAACCGGGCTTTAAAAGTTAAAAGCGGTTTTCTGCATGTTTCATAAAAATGGCCTTAAATCAGCTATCCCCCTGTTGCTTTGCCTACCATCAGAAAAAGTTATCCTGAGTATCAGCTAATAAGAAGGCGTTGGATTGATATCCTTTTCTCTGGCCAGAATTGGGGATCAAGGATTGCGGAAAAGCAGGATGCGTGGTCCGTATTTTTGCTTAGCTAAACATTTCCTCTCTTTTTTTGGTAGATTGGAGAGCGATGACTTTAGATGTACCTGTCATTACTGCAACATGGAAACCCAGAATCCTTCTTCAGGCTTATACCAGGTTCTGTTAGAACAAACCGGACAGGCTTTTTTTGCTTATGATGTAGCCGCAGAAGCATTTGCGTATCAAAGTCCTGAGTTCCTAGCCTCTTTCAAGATTTCTACTGGAAGTGCCCAACCCCAGACTTTACTCTCCTTTGTACACCCAGAAGATCAGGAATTTGTGCAGGATTGGTTTGCGCAATTGCAAAACCAGCGGGTACCCACCTCCATTGAGTTCAGGGTACAGTTCCCTGATTTGGAGGAGCAATGGGTTTGCCTTACCGCCTCACTGGTAGACAATGATTCTGGAAAACTGTTGGTAGGCCACATGGAGGATATAAGTGCCGCCAGGCGGTACAATGATCACCTGAAGCGGTTTTCGAATAAGAAGAACAGTGTGCTCAACATTCTGGCCCATGACCTGGCTGGACCCCTAGGGATGATCCAGAACCTGTCTGGGTTGCTGGCCGATCAACTGAAGGACCACCAGGATGAGGATACCCAGCATGTACTGAACCTTATTGAACGCATCAGCAAGCAAGGTTCTGATATGCTCAGGGAGTTCATGAACCAGGAATTTCTGGAGTCTTCCCACACCAATCTGGTAACCCGCAGGGTGAACCTGGTGGAGAAGATGAGGGAAGCCATGATTGAGTATGAAATACTTGGCGTGGAACTGCTGCCGCTGGCAGTAAATTTCGTTTCCAGCGCCGACGAGATCTTCGTGGAGATTGATGACCTTAAGTTTATGCAGGTCATCACCAACCTTATCTCCAACGCACTCAAATTTACCCCAGATGGTGGCTCTATTACCGTAAGCTTGGAAGAGGTAGGAGATGCAGTGTTGGTGAAGGTAGCCGATACCGGAATTGGAATCCCGGAAAGGTTACAGGAAAACCTGTTCGAGAAATTTACGCCTGCCCGGAGACCTGGCTTGAAGGGAGAAACCACCGTTGGGCTGGGCTTATCCATCGTGAAAACCATTGTGGAATGGCACCGCGGAGAAATCTGGTTTGAGAGCACCGAAGGCAAAGGCACCACCTTTTTTATCAGGATACCCAAAAAGCACACCGGTAAGCCAACGCAGCCCAGAGCTTAGTTTCTTAAACCTACAGATCTGCCGTAGAAATACGGCCTGTTTTTGCATTCCCGGGCCAAAACATAGATGAAGGAAGGCGTCAATAAAATCAGGCTGAGCTCTCTTTATGAAGTGTTAGAGGGAGATGAAGGCTTTCCTTATCCCTTATAGCGAGCGAATCCTTAAGTTGAAAATCCTGGGAGGCTACGCCTGATGCCGCCGGGCACGGATCACCCCGGTTTTGGTGAGGTACAGCAGGGGAGGTTCATTAAGGGAGCTGATGGCCACTAAACCTTCCTCAGAGAGTTCTTTGCAAAGCACCAGGACACAGTGCAGCGGCAGATGGGTTTCCTCAGCAATCTCCCATGAAAGGGTAGGATGATCATAAGGCTCCGGAAGTTTCCCCACCTTAGCCAGCAAAGCCAACAGTATAGAATCTTTTCTCTCCATAAACCACTCAAAAATTAAAGCCTTGCCAGTTGTTACCCGATGAACGAAAACACCGCCACGGCTCTGTTCTCCTCTAAAATCTATTCCTACTTTTTAACTGTTTTTGGGCCTGGTTCGAAGAAAAACAAAGGGAATTTACACGGTCATCCTGTCCTTGTTTCCGGGCTGTTTTTCAAAAAAACCTGTTGCAAAAGGGTTATCCCAGGTAAGAAAGCTGATTTGCAACATGCGCAGGTCTTTCATTGTGGGTGAAGACCTTTATCTGGGAAGATTGGTTTCCTGGGTAGCCAATATGTAGTAAGAGTCTACAGAATCTTCTTTGATGGAAAACGCCACCGGATTGCATTCTTCTCCCTCCGTTTCCTCCTGCGGGAAGTAATAGGTTATGTTTATCCCAAACAGACTGAAGCCCTTTGACGTGAGTTTTGGGGCATAGTGGTCCAGAATAACTTCTAGTACTTCTTTGGAAACCTGTTCCTTAGCATATCTTTCCATGCCTATTGTACTACAAATTGCGTGCTGAAATTTATTTATAAGCAATATTGTATTTTGGTTAGACAAAAACAACAAAGTTCAAGCATGAGGCCTGAATTACTTGTTAGACGCTGTCCGTTTGTGTTCAATATTTCCATCAGGTTCAACCTCTATCAGAAAGAAAAAGCCAGCCTCACATTGGACCTTCCTTCGTTCTAGTAAATGCTTCTAGCAATTATTGCCCCAAATTTTATTTCGCCTTCTTTCTATGGAGGAAGCATAGCTATTTAAATCAATAGGTGAATGGTTGGATTTTTTATTTTTTACCCCTTCTACTACCAAAAAGAGCTAACCTGGTAGCCGGTGTCTCGTTGTGGTATTAGCCTATTAATTTATAATCAGATGATGCTCACCCGCCAGGTTTACCGCATGCCCAAAGCAGGCTCCTTACATGACCTTGCCCTGCAAACAGAGCGCATAAGCTATCCAAAACCCGATGAAGTGTGCGTTCAGGTGAAGGCCATCGGGCTTAATTTCGCCGATATTTTTGCCATGCAGGGGCTTTACAGTGCGACCCCTGCAGGTTCCTTTATTCCGGGCCTGGAATTCTCAGGGGTGGTGGTGGCCGTTGGGTCAGGAGTAGCAGAATGGCAAGTAGGCGACCGGGTCATGGGTGCCACTAAGTTTGGCGGTTATGTCTCGCATCTGAATATTAACCACCGGTATGTCATTGCCTTGCCCCAGGAGTGGAGCTTTGAGGAAGGGGCGGGGTTCCTGGTGCAGGGACTCACCGCCTACTATGCCCTCACCCAATTGGGGAACCTACAGCCGGGCATGACAGTGCTCATCCATAGCGCCGCCGGTGGGGTGGGCATCCTGGCCAACCGCATCTGTAAAAAACTGGGGACATATACCATAGGCAGTGTGGGACAGGAAAACAAAGTCAGGTTTTTACAGGAAGAAGAGGCCTATGATGCGGTTATCCTGCGGGGTGGTGATTTCAAGAGAAAGTTAGAGGAAGCCTTGCGTGGGCGCCCATTGGAATTGATTATGGAATGCATTGGCGGGAAAATTCTGCAGCAAGGCTGGGAAATCATGGCACCCATGGGCCGGATGGTGGTGTACGGCAATGCCAGTTTCTCCAGCTACGGCGCAAAACCCAATTACCCTAAACTCATCTGGAAGTTTCTGCGGCGCCCGCAAATAGACCCGCTCAAGTTACCTACCTTGAACAAATCACTCATGGGCTTCAACCTCATCTACCTCTACGAGCAGACAGATTTGATGCACCGCTTGCTCCGGGAGTTGCAGGACCTCGGCCTTAAGCCCCAGCACATTGGGCACGTGTTTGAATTTAACCAAATGTACGAGGCCATTAGGCTATTCCAAAGCGGCAAAACCGTAGGAAAGGTGGTGGTGAGGGTATAGGTTAAAACATTGTACCAGTTTAGATTGGATGGTTGACCAATGGATCACTCACTAATGGGCGGCACTGGCAACGGAAGTTCCTGCTGTTGGTCCACTATCTCTAACCAGGAAAACTCCTGGCAAAGGCGGCGCATGTTCTCTGGCATAGAGGCTTTTATTTCCACGTTTTCGCCGGTAAACGGATGCTCAAAACTTAAGGAAGCAGAATGCAGCAGCATGGTTGAACTTTGCAGTTGCTCCAGGAACATGAGGTTATGGCGCCAGTCGCCGTGCTTTTTATCCCCAATAATATAGTGCCGGAGGTGCGCAAAGTGTTTCCTGATCTGGTGCATGCGGCCGGTCTCCGGCTTGATCTTGACCAGGCTGTAGCGGGCGGTTTGGTAGCGACCCACAGGGATGGGCAATTCCACAGTGGCCAAACGGCTGAAGTGGGTGATGGCATCCTGGGCTTCTTTGTGCTGGTGGTCTTTGTCAGGGCGGATGGGGCTGTCAATGGTGCCTGCCTCGGGGGCGTACCCACGCACGATAGCAAAATAGGTTTTATCCGGTTGCCGCTCGGCAAAGGCTTTCACCAATGGGGCTGTCGCTTCCGGTGATTTGGCAAAAAGCAGCACGCCAGAGGTTCCCCGGTCCAGGCGGTGCACGGCGTGTACGCGTATCCCCAGTTGGTCGCGCAGCAGTTGCAGGGCAAACTCCTTTTTCTCTTCGGCAATGCGGGTGCGGTGCACCAGTAAACCGTTGGGCTTGTTGATGGCCACGTAGTGCGCATCTTCATAGATTATCTCCAGCACCTTTTTCTTCTTTTTGAGGCTGCAAATTAAGGAGAATAATCCACTCACCGCAGAAGATCACATCAGCCCCTGTCTTATGGTTCAATACCTACCAGGTAGTACCGTTATTTCCCCATGGGCCAGAGACAGAACAAACGCATACCAGCATCTAGTGGCTTTTTCTTAGGTGAGAAAAGTGAAGCTACCAAGCCTCTTGATAAACGCATCTCCAGAGGCTTGGTAGCTTCATTATGGAATAACCTTTAAAGCTGTTTAGGAACCGATTTTCCGAAAACAGCCCCTAAACAAAAGCCTATACCTGAGAAGGCTGTGGCTTCTTTACCTGGGTTGAAATAAACTCCTGCAAGGCTTGTTCAAATAGCTGAATCTCCTCCAAAGTATTGTAAGGCGCCAACCCGATGCGAACCCAGCCGCCCAAAGGATTTACTTGTAGCTTCTCAGCCAAAGTGGAGGCGTAAAAGTGTCCATCGGCGATGCACATGTTGTAGTTCCGGGCAAACCATGTGGTGACTTCGCGGGCGTTCACGTTCTCTATGGTAAAAGCAAACGTTGGCGTTTTAGGAGTGCCCTCCGGCGCGCGGTAAAGACGTACTTCCGGGGTATTCATCAAGATGCTTTCCACCCGGTAGGCCAGTTCGTCTTCATGGTTGGCAATGCGCAGCATGCCGGAAGTGAGTTGCTCCCTCCTGGTGGAACCTTCGCCTAAGCTTTGGATGAATTGTATGGCGCCCACCAGCCCCGCAATGCCCTCGTGGTTTTGGGTGCCTGTTTCCAGTTTATCGGGGATTGCCTGGGGAGCCGGGGCCAGTTTGTACACTGGTAGTTTCTCAAACAAAGAAGCAGCAATCACGGCAATGCCCAGGTGAGGACCGAAGAACTTGTAAGCCGAGCACAACAGCACGTCGCAGCCCAGTTTTTTGAAATCCATGGTCAGGTGCGGCACCGCATGCACGGCATCTATCACCACCAGCGCGTTCACCTCCTTGGCCCGGGCGATGATGCTTTGTACATCGGTGACGGTGCCGGTCACGTTGGAAGACAAACCCACTGCCACCAGCTTGGTGTTCTCGGTGATGATCTCGTTCAGGCTGCCTAGTTCCAGGGTGTAGGTATTGGGGTTGGCGGGAATAAACTTCACGGTAGCGCCTTTATCATTCGCCAGGGTTACCCACGGATCCACGTTGGCCCGGTGATCCAGCTCCGTGACCACTACCTCGTCAGAACTGGTGAGGAACGGTCCTAGGCTGCGCGCAATGGAAAACGCAAGCGAGGTCATGTTCTGCCCGAAGGCCACCTCTGTAGAGGCGCAGTTCAGCAGATCGGCAACGGCTTTTCTGCCTTCCAGCAGAAGATCATCGGTACGGATACTAGTGGGGAAGGCGCCGTGCAGGTTGGCCATGCCCTGCGAGATGTAGCCCACCATAGCATCTACTGCCTGTTGGGCCATTTGGGTGCCGCCCGGTCCATCAAAAAAGAGGAAAGGCTTCTTGTTTTCTACTGGTCTCAAGGCCGGAAACGCCTCCCGTAACTGCTGTTCTGAAAACTGACTCATGGGCTGTCTGTTGGTTTGTGTAGGTCTTACATTTGGGGCCGTTTTCCTGAGATCGGCCCTAAACAAATAGCGTAAGTTATGACATTTTCCGGTAACAGACCCGATGTAAGGTAATGGTTTGTTTTGCTGCAGCCAGATAAAAGGAAACAGTTTTCTTGTTAAGGTCAAGCCCTTAAGTTTCTCCCCAACACCATTGGCGGCAAATGGGAGATTCTTAGAGCAAAACATTAATTGGATAGGAGGGATCTAAGAAGAGAGAAGGCCAGGCAGAATATGTTGGATTACTAAGGGCAGTAGGGTGTAAACATGGGAACCAGCTTTTAGATGAAGGCCAAGTCTCCTGCGCAAGTAGGTTGGGGCGCCTTTTGATTCAGATTAAGCTGGAGTACGGTTCCCAGTTCCTCGGGGGAATGGACACTGACCCTGGTTAACACGATGGTAGGTCTTTGGCCCAGGCTGGTGAAGATGTAATTGCTCTTGATGAGGTAGCCATCTTTATCCCGGAAGTAGAAGCAAGTCTGGTCGTAACCCAGGTAAGTGATATTGATCAGGTATTGCCCAAAGTGGGAATGATCATCTATAAAGGAGGTGGCACAGATATACTCCCAGGGCGAAAACGCCTCACCCGTTACCAGTTTCAACAGGTTCTGGTTTCTCATCATGTGCTGCAGATTTGACAGCTTTAAATTTTGGGTTAATCTCAGGAATTGTCCTAAGGGTATAGAATTCTGCATAAAACTTAAGGGGTAATTGGTGATTGAATAAAGTATGCATTAAAGTTTAGTTGAATGTAAGTAAAGTATTGTTTGAGAAATGATGTAAGTGGTTAAGGAATAGTTAATTATTGAATGGTATATAAAATGTTTGTTTAGTTAAGTCTAAGAAGGTATTTAGAGCCTATTTTTTAAAAAACACCGGCAAAAGAGAGGATGAAACCTATAAATTGTTCCGACAGTAGTTTGAATGCTAAGGCTATGGTAAGTTGATTAAAAAGCAGGTGCCCTGGCCTACCTTGCTGTCTACGTCAATGCGGCCGCCTAAAGAATCAAGGTGTGTTTTGATGAGAAACAAACCCATGCCGCGCCCCTCGGTGTGGGCATGGAAGCGCTTGTACAGTTTGAAGACATTGTTGCGGTTCTTCTCCATATCAAATCCCGATCCGTTGTCTGAAAAGAAGATAGTTGTTTCTTTCTTGTCATTAAGGTAGCATTTGATGTTTACCTCCAATTCCCGTTCTACGGCCCTGTACTTCACGGAATTAGACAGAAGGTTGAGGATGATGCTGTATACATAAGCCTTATTGGCCTGCACAGATAATCCATCGGTAATATCTAGGTTGATGGTAGCTCCGGCACTTCTTAGTTGGTCCTCTAGAGAAGACATGGCCTGCAAAATCACCTCTTTGATATCTACCTTCTCCCGCTCTACATTACCCCTCCGGTCCCTAATGGTCAGGATCGTATTCATATCCCTGAGCACATTGTCCATGCGCAACAGGCTCAGGCGCAGGAAAGACAAAGACCGGTCAAAGGCAGCCGAGTTCCGGTCTGTGGTGGCCAGCAAGTTGGCGAGTCCCATGGCATTGGCCACCGGGCTGCGCAGGTTATGGGACACGATGTAGGTGAATTGCTGGAGATCCCCGTTCTTCCTTTGCAAGTCTAGGGTCAGTTTAGACAGTTGCAGCTTGGTTTCCTGGCACCCGCTTTCCTCCACATTAGAGGTAAGGAGGGAAGAACCTTGATGGTTCAGGGGCTCTTTCCTGAAAACAGGCCTGAAACTCTGCCCAGCCTGCTGGGGCTTTTGTTCCCTGAACTTAAAGCCGGTGATATTCCGCCCTACGCAGAACATGGTGCCCTCTTCCTCTGACCAAGCCACCGACCAAAGCACCCACACTTCCTGGCCATCTTTATGGATCATGCGGTTCTCAAATTGCTGCCTTGTTCCGTTAGCCGCTACCTGAAATGCCTGCTGGGTTCTGGTCAGGTCTTGCGGGTGTACTAGATCTGTGTAGTGTATTCCCTCAACTTCCCAGCTGCGGTAGCCCAGCATATCCTGGCAGGCCTCGCTGGCATAGAGGTACACCCCTGCCTGATCTAAAGTGCAGAAAAGATCCAGAGACAATTCTGCCATCTTCTCCCAGTTGATTCTATTGCTTACAGTTAAGATTTGGGATTCTATCATTGTTCCATTCTGATATAAAATTGAATCTGGTACTGTTTTATTTAATGAATGTAAAGAAAAATTTATACAAAGCAATAGGGTATATGGTATTTTTTAGAAAAAATAGACCTAATAGTGATAGCAGTATGGTGAATTGACCTTTCTGCTCGTTTAAATTAGACCATTCTGATAAACAGAGCGCGTAAAAAGCCAGTTGGTTGAAGGATAGCAAGTTGTGGCAAGTGGCAGAAAGTATCCAAAAAAAGCGAGGTAGAAGAATGGAGGAATAGCCTTGGTAACTGCATGGAAATAGCCGCAGAGTTTGTCCCTCCGGAAATCAAAGAGGCAATCTGCTCTGTGCATGGCCCTAGTAACCGGCAAGGATAATTGTACGCTCTGGCAAGGCCGCACCAGTTTCAAGGTACGTGAACCTAACCTTTTGCACAGCAACGGAGAAAGGACCATCTGGGCATGTGGCCATTAATGAAGGTGTACAATATCGCACACCCACTGTGTGATACCGAACAAAACAGCAAAGTACTCTTGTTTAAATAGCTGAAAATCAGGTCGCAGTTGAGTTGGTACAACATCTGTTATAGAGACAAATCGCCACTACTCTATATACACTCAGCTATGCTCAAGAATCTATTCAAAACGGCCTACCGAAACCTTTCCAAGAATAAGTTCTTCACGGTTCTTAATGTCCTTGGGTTAGCCCTGGGTATGTCTCTGAGCCTTTTGTTTATAGCCCTGCTTTCTTTCCTTTCCAGGTATGACAATTTTCATCCGCATAAAGAGCGTATCTACAGGGTCATCACGCAGGTGCATGACAAGGTAGAAAACCCCAGGTTTGCGTCCGCTCCCGTCGGCTTGGCCGATCACCTGGAAAACAACTTCTCGGGAATTGAAAATGTGGTCCGGGTCCATAGGTCCCTCTATGGAGATGCAGTGTATGGCGAAAAGAAAATACGGTTGGGTGGCTATTTTGCTGATCCTGCCTTTTTTGAGGTTTTCAATTTCCCTTTACTGAAAGGTGATAAAACAACGGCGCTCACAAACCCTAACTCCATTGTGATCTCTGAGACTGAGGCAAGAAAGATCTTCGGGGAGAAAGAGGCCATAGGGGAAATGATCAGGATGGAGGGCTACGGGAATTTTGTGGTGACCGGCATCTTAAAAGACCTTCCCGTGAACTCACACATGCAATTTGGGGCCATTGCGTCTTTCGCTACTATCATTTCTGATAAGGGAACCAGTTTTCTGCAGCGCGAGGAAGGCTGGAGATCCTTTGAGAATTCTTTTGTGTATCTGCGGATTTTGGAGGGTATTGATCCGGAAAACATCCAGTACTCCCTCAATAAGGTGGCCAAACAGCAGTATGCAAAGCAGCAGATTAAATTATCCTTTAAACTGCAGGCTTTAGATGACATTGTACCCGGTCCGCAGCTGTATGATTCTTTGGGCCAAACCTGGGATTACTTGTCACTTTTCCTCACCGGATTGATCACCCTGGTCGTGCTGGTGCCAGCCTGTTCCAACTACATCAACCTTTCTATTTCACAGTCATTGGAGCGGATGCGGGAAATAGGGGTGAGGAAGGTCTTTGGCGCCCAGAAAGAACAGATCTTTTTGCAGTTCATTGTGGAATCTACCACCATTGTGCTGGTGGCGCTGCTGCTCTCCGGAATGATCTACGAAATAATTAGAACCGATTTCATTAGCCAGATGGTGGAGACCTCTCCCATTGATTTATCTCCCACCTGGGTTACCTTCCTGGGTTTCCTTTTGTTCGCCGTGCTGGTGGGGATCATTGCCGGCATTGTGCCTGCGCTATATTTCTCCAGGTTATCGCCGGTGAACGCGCTAAAGGGAAAGGAAGTAAAAACCAGCGGCCGTTCTCTTTTCCGGAAAGTGGTCCTGACCACCCAATTCATGCTTTCTCTGGGATTTATCATGGCGGTGGTTATCATGCTGCGGCAGTACCAGTATTCAGTGAATTATGATTTCGGCTTTGACCAAGCCAATGTGCTGGATGTGGAACTGCAGAATGTAGATCCGCAGATATTCAAAAACGAGTATGGGAAAGTGCCCTCGGTGAAGAGAATTTCCATGTCTTCGCATTTGCTGGGAATTGAACCCGGTCCTGAACGGCAGCTCCAGTTCCTGCATCAGGAAGACTCCATAGGGGCTTTCTCTATCTCAGTAGACGAGGCTTTCATTTCTAACATGAAATTGAAATTACTGGCCGGAAACGACTTTACCCAGGATAAAGCCGGCAATGCCAAACAGATTATTGTAAACGAGGAGTTTGTGAAAAAGCTGAAGCTGACAGAACCCTCTGCGGCCATTGGCAGGTGGTTTGTCTTACCCGAGGGAAAAGCGGTGCGCATTGGGGGTGTCTTGAAAAGCTTTCACTTTGCGGACCTGAAAGAAGAAATCACTCCTTTCTTTTTTGAGTATAACCCAGACACCTTCCATTTTGCCAACCTGAAACTGGAGACCAGTGATGTAGCGGGCAGCCTCACAGCTATGGAAACGCTCTGGAAAAGGATAGGCGGTGAGGGGAAATTCACGGCCCAGCTTTTCTCCCAGGAGATCAAAAGCGCCTATGACTTCTATATCATGGTTATGAAGCTGTGGGGTTTCCTGGGTTTGCTGGCGATCACCGTGGCCTGCCTGGGGTTGTTGGGTACGGTGTCTTTCACCATTAAAAAACGCTACAAAGAAATAAGCATCAGAAAGGTAATGGGGGCCTCCTCAGAAAGCCTGGTGCTGCTTCTATCAAAAGACTTCTTTATCCTGATGGTCATTGCCAGCGCCATTACCATTCCGGTGATGTACTTCATGTTCACCCACCTGTTGGCCACTACCCAGCATTACAGTATAGAGATAGGGTTTCTGGAAATATTCATCAGTGTGATGATCATGATGATTCTGGGCCTTGCCACCATTCTCTCGCAAACTCTGAAGGCAGCCAACGCTAACCCGGTTGAATTCTTGAGGGCCGAGTAAGTGATGGAGTAGGAAATTCTTATGCCTTCTCTATTCTGGTCAGACTTTTAGCCGCAGGTCCTTAATTACTTCCTTTTAGCCTTGCCCACTTTTCTTTACTGATTTCATAGACAAAGTTTAACTGAGAGGCCTCGCCAATATAGGCTACTTCTTCCTCGGCAACTTTCTCAGCGCCCACGCGGATGGTGGCAATCTGCGACCGGATGTTTTTAGCCCCAATATGGAAAAACACCTTAGAAACGAACTGGAAGATGTAATCCAGCATCATGCCCTTCACCGCAAGGTTAATCCCCTTGCCCCAGGAAGAGGTGGCGTAAAAGGTGTAACCAATTAAGATGCTATTGTCCTGCTCGTTGTAGCCATAGAACCGGGTACTGCCTATTACTTCCCCAGTGGCTTTGTCTACGATTTTAAAGGCGCCCTTGCTTTGCATTGCTCCTTCAAAGAACGTCCGGAAGATGTCCTGCTGCCATCGGTTTTTATTGGGGTGCTGCTCCCAGATTTTAGGGTCCGAGGCGGTGTTATACAAAGCCTCAAAGTCCTCTTCCTGCAAAGGGTAAAGGATTACCCTTTCATTTTCTAAAACGGGCTGTATACTGAAGTCCATTAACCTTGCAACTGAAGTTTCATCATGATGTCTGTCTGCTCGTCATCACCTAATTTAAAGATGTGCTTGTCAAAGGCAATAAACCCATTCTTTTTGTAGAAGTTGATGGCTCTTTGGTTTTCCTCCCATACACCTAACCAGACGAAGTAGTCGTTCCTTTCCCTGGCAATCTGAATGGCCTTTTCATAGAGTATTTGCCCCACCTTTTTCCCATGGAAATCCTTCAGTACATAGATCCGCTCAATCTCCAGGGCTTTGTCGTCCTGTAACTCTGTCTGCGACTGTCCGGAGTTCAGTTTCAGATAACCAATCACCTCTCCGGCAAGCTCCGCAAAATAGAATTCAGCATTCTGATCCGTCAGTTCAGTTGTCAGTTTTTCTAGTGAAAAGCCTTCTTCCAGGTACTTCTTCATGTTCTTCTCTGAGTTGCTCACGGAAAACGTCTCGGAGAAAGTCTGTCTGCCTATTTTTTGAAGTAACTCAATGTCTGTGAGGGTCGCTTTTCTTATGGTGATTTCTTCCATGTTCTTTTAGGTGTGCTATTGGGCCATTTACAGTTTTGCATAAACGGCTGTAAATTACTTCAGCAAATTCTGGGTACCATACCAGATTAGTTTCCGCTTTTTTTCTCTGTTTCAGATACCAGGTTTTGTAAAATCTCACTCGTGGACTGGCCACTATAATCTGTAATGGATTGCCCAAGCCAAATGCTCAAAAAGTCCACGTTACCATGGGCTTTAGCTACTTTGCGCAACTCGTTGGTTAATAGCCGTTGATAGGGATAAGGAAGGATATGCTCGGTGTTTTCTACAGCGTCAATGAAAACATTTCTGATTCCTCTGGCATAGCGCCCCGAGAAGCTTCTGGTTAACACAATATCGCTTTCCTTTACCTTTCTCAGTCTTTCCTTTTCAAAATCCGCCAAGGCACTCTCGGCAGAACCTAAAAGTAAGCTCCCAACCTGGAATCCCTGGGCACCAAGAGTTCTGGAGGCCAGCAGGGTCTTTGCATGGTAGATGCCGCCTGCATAAATGAGCGGGACCTTGACAGCATCATATACTTGGGACAGTAAAGAAAGCCCACCAATCTGGGGCAGGTAGCCCGCTTCAAAACTTCCCCGGTGTCCGCCGGCCTCAAACCCCTGTACACAGATGATATCAATTCCCGAGCTCTCCAGTGTTTGCGCCTCTCTCACAGACGTGCATGTCCCGATTAGAGTAGTACCGTGACTCTTCAGCTTTTGGATGGACTCCTTATCAAGGTTGCCGAAGGTAAAACTTACCATCTTGCAATTTTCAGAAATAATGGCATCTACCTGTTCCTGGTACCTGTTCACAGATATTTTCTCAAAACTTGGAAGGTTGACAGTTAGACCATGTTGTTGGGCCAGGTTTTGGATAAACTGCTTTGCCTCTGCATACCTGGTTTTGAGTTGGTCAGTCACTTCAGGAATCTCAATAACGAAGATATTGACTGCAAAAGGGCGGCTGGATAATTTCTTGGTGGCTCCAATCACCTCAATACATTTTTCAGGAGGCAGATCCCCAAGCGGCAAGGAGCCCAAGCAACCCGCCTTGGTGGCCGCAGTCACCATTTCCGGTGTGGTCACCCCGAACATGGGAGCTTGGATGATAGGGTATTCAATGCCTAACCTTTGTGTTAATTCATTTGACCAGATCATGCCTGAAAGTTGTAGCTAAATAATGGAGGATTAGGCTTTGAGTTTCTATTAACAGCTTGGTGCCTAAATCTAGGCGCTTCCTCTCGGTTTAGCAAATCCCCACTTGGGGCTAATTAAAGGTATAGAGTCCCACAAAAGAGTAGGGTGCCGTTTTGAATACAGTTAATGAAAAACTTATCAAGGGTAATATGTGATCTATATTTATATAAATTATGTCTGAGAAGTAGTAAATTAAATACTCCTCTCTTAACCTGACTAAAAGAAGAATATGAGTACCAGAGCAGAAAATCAACAAAAGAAACAGCGGCAAAAGGAATTCAAGGAGAGAAAAGAAAATGAGGCCCGCCTCAAAGCTGCTGCCAAAAACGCAAAAAGCAGTACCTCTGATAATGATGAGGAGAAGGACCGCAAGCGCAAGACACAAGATTAATAAAGGTGGCAGTAATCAGGTTAAGAAACCTCTAAACTTAAGAAGCTTTCTTACAAGTTGTTTTAAGCAACCTGTAAGACCAGCTTTTATAATGACCCTAAGCAAAACGACCAGAAGTATTTACTTGGCAGAAGTATTCGCCTAAATCTGATTTCACTTACTGGTTCAAGTAAAGAAACCTTGATTTATTTGCCAATGCAGAACTTGGTAAAGATGTTATCCAGCAGGTCATCGGTTGTGATCTCACCGGTGATCTCACCCAGGTAAAACAGGCAGCGGCGGATATCGGCGGCGAGCCAGTCTCCGGTGAGGCCACCATCCAAGCCCTTCAACACTTCCTGCAAGGCATCAGAGGTTTTCTGAAGACTTTGGAAATGGCGCAGGTTGGTGACAATGGTGCGGTCGCCGGTAATAGCTTCATTGGCGTGTACCTGCTCCAGCAAGGCATCTTTCAATTCTTCCAGACCTTCTTTAGTATCGGCTGAGATAAAGACCAGGTTCTCCAGGCCTGAAAAGGTAGAGAGTTGCTCGGGTGAGGCAAGGTCTTTTTTGTTCCCGATCAACAGGGAAGGAACCTGCGGCAGGTCAAGAGCAGACATTTCTTCCTGAACTTCTTGTGGGGTAGTAGAGGCAAGATCAAACAGGTACAATACCAAAGAGGCCTTCTGCAACTGCTCTTTCGTTCTGGCAACGCCAATGGCTTCCACTTTGTCCTGCGTTTCCCGGAGGCCTGCCGTGTCAATAAACCGGAACCGGATGCCGCTAATGAGGGCCTCATCCTCAATCACGTCTCGGGTGGTGCCCGGAATGTCAGAGACAATCGCTTTTTCTTCGTTTAGAAGGGCATTCAATAGAGTAGACTTACCGGCGTTGGGTTTCCCGGCAATGACGGTGGGAACCCCATTTTTAAGCACGTTGCCCATCTCAAAGGACTGCAACAAATCAGTGATCAGGCGCTGCAGGGATGAGATCAGCCGACGCAGGGCACTGCGGTCAGCGAACTCCACGTCTTCCTCGCTGAAGTCCAGTTCCAATTCTATCATGGAGGCAAAATGGATCAACTGCGCCCGCAGGGCTTTTATCTCCTGTGAGAAGCCGCCGCGCATCTGCTTCATGGCCACCTGGTGGGTCAGCGCAGAGTCAGAGGCAATAAGATCGGCCACGGCTTCGGCCTGGGCCAGGTCAAATTGCCCGTTCAGGAAAGCGCGTTTGGTGAACTCGCCGGCCTCAGCCAGGCGGGCACCTTTGCGGAGAAACAACTTGATGATCTGTTCGGTGATGTAGGGTGATCCGTGGCAGGAAACCTCTATGACATCTTCCTTGGTGTAGGAATTAGGTCCTTTGAAAAGAGACACCACCACTTCGTCCAGAATCTTCTCGTCATCTCTGATGGTCCCGAAATGCAGCGTGTGAGAGGGCTGGTTTTGAAGGTTCTTTCCTTTGAAGACGCTCTGAACAATGGAAATCGCCTCAGGGCCCGAGAGTCGGATGACAGCAATGGCGCCGTGGCCTGCGGCCGTGGACAAGGCCACAATGGTATCTTTGGATAGGTTAGAAGGTATCAATGCAATGGACTCCTTAGGGTTTGCCGTTTAGCGGCTATTTTTCTGCAAGATACGCCAAAGCGCGCAGAAAATCCTTGGCTGGTATAAAACCAGGTACCCGCTCCATGACCTGCTGTTTCTCGTTCAGGAAAACCGTGGAAGGATAACTCATCTGACCTTTCAAGAGGGCCAGCGCCAGTTCATGGGCCCGGTACTTCTCCAGGTATTTATAGGTTCTGCCCTGCAGGGTAATTGTCTGGCGCTGCTCCGCGTTAAGTTTCACCACGTAAAAATCCTGGTTCAGCTTCTTAACGATCTCGGGGTTCTGGTAAACCTGCTTGTCCATTTTCTTGCACCAGCCGCACCAATCGGTGTACACATCCACCAGGATCTTTTTGGGTTTGGTTTCGCTTTTCTGGATGGCCTGCTCCAGGGTAAGCCACTGCAGCTTCTCGGCAGGGACCGCCATGGCCGAGTTTGCCGGTTTATAGGATGGGGTAGAAGGGTGTAGAAACGGTAAAAAGGAGGTTATAATTAAGAAGAGGAAGTACATGAAGTGGAAGACGGCTACTGCTTATAGATCAGGTTGTTTTCTGTTTCCATTAATACGAAAAGAAGGGGCTACTATTGTGTTGTCCTAAGGAAAGGAGGAAAACGTTGGTAGGGTTTATTCACATTCCTTCTACCCATATTAAAGCCTATGGCTATTTCTGGCACCTTTTCCATAAATCAGCCTTAAAACAGGCAAATGGGTGGAAAAG
This sequence comes from Rufibacter roseolus, assembly GCF_017916365.1. GTDB lineage: Bacteria > Bacteroidota > Bacteroidia > Cytophagales > Hymenobacteraceae > Nibribacter > Nibribacter roseolus. The sequence goes on along the minus strand of NZ_JAFMSU010000002.1, from coordinate 958,702 downwards.
GATTTAACACATTTTATGCCTTTAACCTAAAGAGTTTGTTATTTTTAGGCATTAGCCTTCATGACCGCAACCGGTTGGCGGCGCTTAGCCAGGAGGCCGTGACCAGGGGAGAAGACAAAGGCCAGCAGGAACTGTAACCCGATTACCGCCGAGATGGCGCCCGCCACCGATCCGTTCAACCAAAGCGCGAGGTAAAAGCCCGCCGCCGAGGCGATGGTTCCGGCCAAGGCCGAGATAATGAGCATCTTCTTCAGGTCATCTGTGAGCAAATAGGCGGTAGCCGGTGGGCCCACCATTAAAGCCACCACCAGGATAGCCCCTACAGATTCAAAGGCTGCCACGGTGGTCAGCGACACTGCGCCCATCAGGAGGTAATACCAAAGCGTGGTGGAGAGCCCGATGGCAGTAGCGAAAGCCGGATCAAAGGAGGTGAGGTATAACTGCTTGTAAAATATTGTGATAAACAACAGCAACACCACCAGCACTCCGCCTATAATCCAGACCGTTCGGGGACCCAGGTTCATACCACTTTCGGTGAGCCAGATGTCCAGGGGTACATAAGCAATCTCGCCGTAGAGCACGCAGTCCTGGTCCAGGTCCACTTTGCCGGCGTACACCGAGATAAGAATAATGCCCAGCGCAAACAGCGTGGTGAAAGTGACGCCAATGGAAGCATCTGCCTGGACGCGGGCTTTTTTGTGGAAGAACTCTATCAGGAAGGTACAGGCTACGCCCAGCAAAGCCGCCCCGATGAGCATGGTCCAGACTTCGCGGGAACCGCTGAAGAGAAAGGCCAGCACAATGCCTGGCAACACCGCGTGCGAGATGGCATCTCCCACCATAGCCATGCGGCGCAAAATGAGAAAACATCCCAGCAGACTGCAGCAAATGGCTACCAGCGCGCCGGTAAGAATAATCCAGAAGGCATCTATGTTCATGGCTGTTGGGGAATAATGGTATGGTGCGGATCTGCAGTAGGATAGTCCAGAAGCTCTTCCAGCCGTTTTTCCAGTTCCGGGGTAAGCACGTGTTCAATAGACTCCGCATCCTCGTGGACGTGGTCTGAGGCTAGGTGCAGGTATTCTGTCAGGTACAATTCCCACAAGCGGTGCAGCCGGACAATGCGCTGAGCTTCCTTTTTCCCAGGAGGCGTAAGGGCCCAACCATTAGAACTTTCCTGCACCAGGCCTTGCCGCCGGAGCGCGTTCAAGCCGTTTTTCATCCGGACCAAAGGCTGCCGCCGGCGCTCCAGAATCTGCTGTTTAGAGTAACTGTGTTCGTATTCGCCTTTAGCCTCGCCCAAATGAAACAGGGTTTTCAGGATGTTTTCGCGGGTCATCTGCCGGCGTAAGCGGCGCTGCATCAGGTAACGGGCCAGCAAGCCTTTTTTGGGCGCCAGGATGAACGAGACTATAGCCAACAGAGACAAGAGCATCACTATCCAGGGGCCGGTGGGCATAGCTGGGGCCGTAAAGGAAACGTAAGCGCCGGCGGCACCGCAGAAGGCACTCATGAGGGCGGCAATCAACACCATGGCTCCAAGTCTGTCAGTCCAGAAACGGGCAGCGGCGGCAGGGGTGATGAGCATCGCAGACATCAGCACTACGCCCACTGACTGAATACCCACTACCACTGCCAGCACGGTAAGGGTGGTCAGTAAGAGCTCCAGGCCCCGCACGGGCAACCCAATGGTACGGGCATAAGCCAGGTCAAAACTTACCAGCTTGAATTCTTTGTACAGCAACAGCACGCTCAAAAGCAGCAGCACCGCCACCGCCCCGAAGGTGATGAGGTCCTGACCCACCAACGCCGCCGCGCTCCCGAAAAGGAATTTATCCAGACCGCTCTGGTTCTCATTGTTGGAGTGCTGGATGGACGTAAGCAGCAGAATGCCAATCCCGAAGAACACCGACAGAACCAGCCCAATGGCGGTGTCTTCTTTCACCCGGCTATTGGCCGTGACAAGGTCAATAATGATGAGGGAAAGCCAGCCGGTCAAAAAAGAGCCCAACAATAGAATTAAGGGGTTTTTCTCACCGGTCAGGATAAAGGCCAGACATACGCCCGGTAAAACGGCGTGGGCCACCGCGTCACCCACCAGCGCTCTTTTCCGGAGCACGGTAAAGCAGCCCACTACCGCTGAACTGGCCGCAAGCAGCACAGACCCGATGGTCACAAACCGCACGTTGGCGTCTGACATGCTCAGGAAGTCCCAGAGGGTATTCATTTGCGGGTTGGTTTGGTTTCTCTGATAGGAAATTGTTTTTTCTGCAGCAGTTCGCTTACGCGGCTGAGCTCGGTTAAGCGGCCACCGTACGTTTTCTCCAAAAGGGGAGGCGTGAGCGTTTCCTCTGTTGGGCCTGAGGCCACTAGCCGCATATTGAGCAAAATGATCCAGTCAAAGTAATCCTGCGCCGATTGCAGGTCATGGTGCACCACCACCACCGTCTTGCCATTGTCGCGCATTTGCCGGAGCAGTTCAATAATGGCGGTCTCCGTGGCAATGTCTACGCCCGCGAAAGGCTCATCCATGAGGTATAAATCAGCGTCTTGGGCCAATGCCCGGGAAAGGAACACCCGCTGCTGCTGCCCCCCAGATAACTGGGAGATCTGCCGATGTGCGAAATCCTGCATGCCTACTTTCTCCAGGGCTTCCATGGCCAGTTTCTTTTCGCGGGAACCAGGCCTCCGGAAAAGCCCCAACTGCCCGTAAGTACCCATCATGGCGACATCCAGCGCCGAGGCCGGGAAATCCCAGTCCACTGACTCACGCTGCGGCACATAACTCACCCGTTTGCGGACCTCCTCCAAAGGCTTGCCAAACAGCTCCACAAAGCCGCTGTTCAGCGGTAGCAAGCCCATAATGGCTTTGATGAGGGTGGACTTGCCAGCCCCGTTCGGCCCGATGATGCCCACCAGCGCCTGCTGGGGTAAGGTCAGGTCCACGTCCCACAGCACGGGTTTCCGCTGATAGCTCACCGTAAGATCATGCACCTCTAAAACCGGATTCGTGACGTGTTGTATCATGGACTTTAAATGAAATTTACTTCTAGTATTTGTTTCTAAAAAAGAAGCTAAGGCTTTATATTAATGAAGAATAAGTAACATTTATAAACCTTAACTTCATCTTTTTAATCTTACTTGGAGGAACCGGCTGGAGATTTAATTAGTAGCCTGAGCAAGCATTACCAACGCTTGCCCACAAGATCCTTTCAGGATGACTAAGGTTGGGTTTTTAAAATCTCCACATCTTCCAATCTCCACATCTTCCAATCTCCACATCTTCCAATCTCCACATCTTCCAATCTCCACATCTTCAAATCAATCCTACTTCAACGCCTTCACGATCTTGGACACGTTCGCTCTAACCATCCCCTCGTAGGTGCCGGCTGGGCCGTTGGGCTCACCCAAGGCATCGGAATACAGGGTGCCGCCTAGTTGAATCTCGTGGCCTTTCTGGCGGCAGCCTTCCATTACGGCTTCAATAGCTTTCTGAGATACAGAACTCTCCACAAAAACGGCTTTCACCCGCTGGGTCACGATGAAGTTTACCAGTGAGGAGACATCCTGTAGTCCGAACTCCGATACGGTAGAGATTCCCTGCAAGCCCTGTACCTTTATGTTGTAGGCCCGGCCAAAATACCCGAAGGCATCATGGGCCGTGATCAGGATGCGTTGCCGCTCTGGGATGGAAGCGATCTCCGTTTTGGTCCATTGGTGCAGGCTGTCTAGTTTGGCCCGGTAAACCTGGGTGTTTGCCCGGTACTGCGCTGCGTTGCGACTATCCTGCTGTTGCAGCTTCTGGGAGACATGTTCCACTAACTGGCTCCACAGGGCTACGTCAAACCAGATGTGCGGGTCATGGCTGTCCTGGAACTGCGGTGACCGGCGGAGGAGCTCCTCGGGGAGCCCTTCGGCGGCCGCCCAGACCACCTTCTGCCGAGCCAGTTTGTCCAACACTTCACCCATCTTGCCTTCCAGGTGCAGTCCGTTGTAGATGACGATGTCTGCCTCGCGTAAGGTTTGCAGATCGCCCAGGGCAGCTTTATACAAGTGCGGATCTACCCCTGCGCCCATTAAAGAAACCACCACCGCCCTGTCCCCAACCAGGTTGGCCACCGCATCCCGGAGAATACTGGTGGTGGTGACGATGTACAGTTTGCCCTGCTGGTGGGCCTGCGCCCCAGGAGTATCCTTGGGGGCGCAGGCTGCACAAAGCAGAAGAATAAAAAGCGTATAGAAGAACCAACGTTTAGGGCCTGTTTTCATAAAATCAGCGCGTAAACGCACCTCACGGATTGATGACGAAAATCTTTTCCAGTACATCTGAAGAAAGAATCACTGACTTACTTTTATCAATGCTGATTTCCAATGAATTATCATAAGGTATCTTGTCAACTACTTGCAGCTGGGTTCCAATCTGGATACCCACCCGGTTGAGGTATTGCAGGAAGGCAGGTTGCGAGTCTTTAACCCGGCACACCACACCTTTTTGCTCTACCGCCAATGAGGCCAGCACCCGCTGCTCTTCCTGGCGCAGTTCCCCCGCCTCAGTAGGGATGGGGTCACCGTGCGGATCAATGCGCGGATGGCCCAGAAATTCATCCAGCCGTTGGATGAGCAACTCAGACTTGACGTGCTCCATCTGCTCAGCCACTTCATGCACTTCGTCCCAGGTGAAGTGGAGCTTTTGCACCAGAAACACTTCCCAGAGGCGGTGTTTACGGATGATCTTCAACGCCACCCGTTGGCCTTCCTCGGTGAGCTGCACTCCGTGGTATTTCACGTAGTGCACCAGGTCTTTGGCGCTAAGCTTACGCAGCATATCACTTACCGAGGCTGGTTTGGTCTGCAGCGTCTCAGAGAGACCGGTGGTGCTTACCGCGTTGGTGCCGCCGCCAGACAGTTTGTAAATGGCCTTAATGTAGTTTTCTTCCGCGGTACTCTGCATGACGGTCTACCAGCGAATCAAGGCCGAGGCCCAGGTGAAACCACTTCCAAACGCTGCGAGGCAGATCAAATCGCCTTCTTTCACCCTTCCTTCTTCAAAAGCCTCAGAAAACGCAATGGGCACTGAGGCCGCCGTGGTATTGCCGTATTTCTGGATGTTGCTGAAGATTTTGCTATCCGGCAATTTCATTTTCTGCTGAATGAACTGCGTGATGCGCAGGTTGGCCTGGTGCGGCACTACCAAATCCAGATCCTCAGCGGTAACCCCGTTGTGGGTTAAGGCCTCATTGATTACCTCGGGGAAACGGGTGACGGCATGTTTGAAAACGGTGCTTCCGTTCATTACCGGCCAGATGTCACCGCTATCAATGGTCTTGTAAGTGAGGCGCTCCGCATCGTTACTGGATGGTCCCTTGGTCATCAGTTCCTCCGCAAATTCGCCCTGGGCATGTAAATGGGTAGATAGAATACCCCGGTCCAAGCTATCAGAAGGAGTTAAAACGGCAGCCCCGGCTCCATCGCCGAAAATCACGGAAACAGACCGGCCTTTGTCTGAGAAGTCAAGCCCCGAAGAATGGATCTCAGAGCCTACCACCAGCACATTGTCATACATGCCGGTTTTAATGAACTGATCTGCCAAGGCAAGGGCGTAAATAAAGCCTGAGCACTGGTTCCGGACATCGTAGCAAGGAATATCAGAGATGCCCAGTTCACGTTGCAACAGTACGCCTGAGCCAGGGAAAAAGTAATCTGGGCTCAAAGTTGCGAACACAATCATGTCCAGGTCTTTGGCCTCCAGGCCGGCTTTCTCCAATGCCTTACGGGCCGCGTTGGCAGCCATGTTGGCGGTGGTGTCTTTGCCAGGTTCAAAATAACGGCGTTCATGAATACCGGTCCGCTCCACAATCCAGGCGTCTGAAGTATCCATCAGTTTCTCCAGATCAGCGTTCTTCACTACCTTCTCGGGTACATAGTGGCCAAGGCCAGCAATGCGGGAGTTTCTAAGTTCTTTCGTCATAGTTGGTCAAATATACGTGTATTGAAATTAAAGTTTAGGTTTGCCTAAATAAATTTTAAAGCAATTTTAAAGTCTTAGAAGCTGGCTAATTACCGCCTGGACTTCCTGTTCTTCTTTTTCCCAGAATACCTCCCTGGGAATGCCTGCCTTGTAGTACGTGCCTCGAAGAAGAATCTCTACCTGGCTCTGGGTTAAAACCCGGGCAAAAGGGATAGTGAGGCCAGCATTATGCTTACGGAGGATTTCCGCCCAAAGCGGATTTTCCTCCATAATCAACACCAGGCCGTTGCCTATGTACTCAAATAGTTTGGTGGGGATACAGTTGAACGTGCTGGGGTGGGGCCGGTAAGGCAGGAGGCCGATGTGGTGTTGCTGCTCCTGCCCCAGGATCTCTTCATGCAGCACCAAGGAATCACCACCTATTAACGTCACAAATGAGAGCGGCTCAATTCTGGCTTTCAGTTCCTGCAGGAATCCTGCCTCGGCGCAATAGCCAATGATGGTCAGCTCTGCATGCGGAACAAAGGTCCGTAATTGCGTCACGAACTCAACCGCCTCCAGCACGCCATACAATCGCGAAATGGTTCCGGAATACAGCAGGCGTAACGGCTTTACGTCTGCCAAAGACACCGGCATTGTTCTTAAAGTGGAATAATGGTTTGCAGGCGGTAGGAACTTGTTCTGTAGGACGGTATAACGATGGCCAAAAAAAGGAAGCTCTTGGGCATAGGATTTCTCCGCCAGGAAAAAATGCTGGATAGCAGGGGCAAGGGTTTTCTCCAGCGCCCGCACGGTGTGCCCCAGGATCTTTCCTATAAGGCTAGTGTATACATTCTGGGTAGTGAGATTCAGGAAATAATTCTCCTGGACATCATAAACCAGGTGACAAGGGTGGAGCTTACAGTACAGCCAACCTAGAAATAATAATTCGTGGGTGGCCACCACCAAAAGGTCTGGCCGAAGTGTCTTTAAAAGTTTCCAGAATTTTATTTGTGAGGCAACCCGCCCGAAGGACAGCCGCTTAAAATGAAAAACAGGGTGGAAGGTGATCTGGGCTATCTCTGGGGTTTGGGGTAAAGGACCTTGGTAACCTGCCACATGTACGTCAAGGTCAGTGAGTTTGGCAAGGCTTCGGCCGATTTTCTCGTATAAACGGGTGTCAGAGACTGGCTTTAAAAGCGAGGCCAGTAGAATTCGTTTTCGAATCATCGCCACAATTTAATAATTTTGATGTCTTATTCTTTCACAAAGACAAAATGAACGATTTACGAGAAGCAATAGAAACCGCCTGGAATGACCGGTCATTGTTGGGCCAGAAAGTTACCCAGGAGGCCATCAGGTGCGTGATTCACCAACTGGACCGCGGCGAACTGAGAGTGGCTGAGCCAACCGGCACGGAGAAATGGCAGGTAAATGAGTGGGTGAAAAAAGCCGTGCTCATGTACTTCCCCATCCAGCAAATGGAAACCATTGAGGCCGGTCCTTTCGAGTTCCATGACAAGATTCCGTTGAAGAGCGGCTTTGCCCAATTGGGAATTCGGGTGGTTCCTCATGCTTTGGCCCGTTACGGTGCCTATATTTCCAAAGGCGTTATCCTGATGCCTTCTTATACCAACATTGGCGCTTACGTTGACGAGGGAACCATGGTAGACACCTGGGCTACTGTAGGTTCTTGCGCCCAGGTAGGCAAGCACGTGCACCTGAGCGGCGGCGTGGGCCTAGGCGGGGTGTTGGAGCCAGTGCAGGCTGCCCCGGTTATTATTGAGGACGGAGCCTTCATCGGGTCGCGCAGTATTTTGGTGGAAGGTTGCCACATCGGCAAAGAGGCCGTGATTGGAGCCAACGTGTGCATTACCGGTTCTTCCAAGATCATTGACGTAACCGGCGCTGAGCCGAAGGAATACAAAGGCTACGTACCGCCTCGCTCGGTGGTGATTCCGGGTTCTTACACAAAAGAATTCCCAGCCGGATCTTTCCAGGTTCCTTGCGCCCTGATCATCGGTCAGCGGAAAGAAAGCACGGACCTGAAAACATCTTTGAACGATGCCTTGCGTGACAACGCGGTAGCTGTTTAAGGCTTTATTTTCATAAATCAGCCCACAAACAGAAGAGGCCAGCAAGTTGCTGGCCTCTTCTGTTTTAAATAGAAATCCGGGGGATTGATTTACTTCGGAATACAATAAAACCTCGTAGAAAGCGGAAGCCGTTTAGGAGCTTTTTTGATGAAAATGGACCCTAAACGGCTTTCATTGATTGCGGTGAATTCTAGCGTTTCTTGAACGTGTCTGCCACTACCAGGTCTTTGGTGCCGTGGGAGTAGCTGTAGAAGCCCTGTCCGCTTTTCACGCCTTTGTGCCCGGCCTGTACCATGTTCACCAACAAAGGACAGGGCGCGTATTTCGGGTTACCGAAGCCGTCATGCAGGACCCGCAGGATGGAAAGACACACATCCAGTCCAATAAAGTCGGCGAGTTGAAGGGGGCCCATAGGGTGCGCCATTCCCAGTTTCATGATGGTGTCAATCTCCTCTACGCCGGCTACTCCCTCAAATAAAGAATAGATCGCCTCATTGATCATGGGCATTAAAATGCGGTTGGCCACAAAGCCTGGGTAATCGTTCGCCTCTGCAGGGATCTTGCCCAATTGCTTTGAAAGGTCCAGGATCTGATTGGTTACCTCATTGCTGGTAGAATAGCCTCTAATCACCTCTACCAGTTTCATCACCGGCACCGGGTTCATAAAGTGCATGCCAATAACCTTATCGGGGCGCTGCGTCACAGAGGCTATTTTGGTGATGGAGATAGAAGAGGTGTTGCTAGCCAGGATGCAGGATGGCTTTGTAAAAGACTCTAATTGCCGGAACAGGTCCAGTTTTATGTCCACGTTCTCCGTTGCGGCTTCTATAACTAAGTCAGCATCTTTCACGCCTTCCTCCAGGTTGGTGAAGGTAGTAATGCGCTCTAAAGTCTGGGCTTTCTGTTCTTCTGTCACGGTCCCTTTGGCTACCATGCGGTCCAGATTTTTGGAGATAGTGCCCAGGGCTCTGCCCAGAGAATCAGGGGAAATATCAATGAGGGAAACCATGAAATTATTCTGTGCGAAAACGTGGGCGATGCCGTTGCCCATGGTACCAGACCCAATGACGGCTATGTTCATAGAATGAGCGTTAGTTAGTGAATTTAGGGTGCAAAGCTATGATAATTCTGTACCGGAGCAAGAAACAGCCTGTTTAAAGCCCCAACCTATTTTAACTGTCATGTGCATAAGTAATTATATCTTTTTAAAAGACTATATAAATCTTTTAAAATATTCTTGCGTACAAGCAGAAAAATCGATATCGGAACGTCAATTAAAAAGCGCTCCAAAACAATTAACCAAAACCAAACACAACTAAAACTATGGGAAATCTATTGTATATCATCGCAGTAGTGCTGGTAATTATCTGGCTGATCGGATTCTTGGGATTCGGAGATCAAGTAGGCGGTATCATTCACATCTTATTGGTGATTGCGGTTATCGCGGTACTTCTGCGTCTCATACGCCGAGCATAAATCACAATATTAATCCAGCACTCTTTGTATCTACCAACAGACTAAGTTAACACCATGGGAAACTTACTGTATGTCATTGCACTGGTGCTGGTAATAGTATGGCTCATCGGGTTCTTAGGATTTGGTGACCAGGTTGGCGGGATCATCCACGTTTTGCTGGTGATTGCCATTGTGGTTGTCTTGCTAAGATTGATACGCGGGTAAGGCATAGTCTTTACCGAAAACAGAAAGGGCGATCCAAATGGATCGCCCTTTCTGTTTTATGGCTGTTTTTAGAAAACCGGGTCTAAACCGAGAACCCTTACACCAGCGTGCTTACGCCGTACATCTGGGCACGCAGTGCTTTGATGTCTTCGTTGGTGAGGTACTCATCATAGCTCATCCGTTTATCAATGATGCCTTTAGGGGTAAGTTCAATGATACGGTTAGCAATGGTGTCCACGAACTGTAAGTCATGGGAGCTGAACATAAGGGAACCCTGAAAATCTTTGAGGCCGTTGTTCAAAGCCGTGATGGATTCCAGGTCAAGGTGGTTGGTGGGTTCATCCAGTACCAGCATGTTGCCGCTCTGCAGCATCATTCTGGACAGCATGCAACGTACTTTTTCTCCTCCAGACAATACCTTGGCTTTTTTCAAAGACTCCTCGCCAGAGAAAAGCATGCGACCCAGGAAGCCCCGGATAAAGCTTTCGTCTTTCTCCACGGAGAACTGGCGCAGCCAGTCTACCAGGTTCAGGTCCACGTCAAAGAACTCAGAGTTGTCTTTAGGGAAGTAAGCCGCGCTGATGGTGGTGCCCCATTTGTGTTCGCCACTGTCCGGTGTGGCTTCGCCCATTACAATCTTGAAGAAGGTAGTGGCGGCTAAGTCGTTCCGGGAGATGATGGCGATCTTGTCCTTTTTGTCTACTGTGAAGGTAACATCCTTGAACAGCACGCCGTCCTCGTTGCTCTTGGTCAGGTTGTCTACCTGCAGCAACTGGTTGCCGGCCTCGCGCTCCTGCTTGAACTGAATATATGGATACTTCCGGCTAGACGGCTTAATGTCTTCCAAGGTGAGTTTCTCCAACAGTTTGGCGCGGGAGGTAGCCTGTTTTGATTTAGAGGCGTTTGCGCTAAAACGGGCGATAAACGCCTGCAATTCCTTGCGCTTGTCCTCAGTTTTACGGTTGGCGTCTGTCCGCTGCTTTGATGCCAATTGGCTGGACTCATACCAGAACGAATAGTTACCGGCGTAGAGCTGAATCTTGCCATAGTCAATATCTGCAATGTGCGTACACACGGCATCCAGGAAGTGACGGTCGTGGGACACCACAATCACGGTGTTCTGGAAATTGTCAAGGAAGTTCTCCAGCCACATGATAGATTCAGCGTCCAGGTGGTTGGTAGGCTCATCCAGGAGCAGAATGTCTGGGTTACCAAACAGGGCCTGGGCCAATAATACCCTAATTTTTTCATTACCGCCCAGGTCTTTCATAAGCGTGTAATGCAGGTCTGGCTGAATACCCAAGCCGCTAAGCAATTCACCGGCTTCGTACTCGGCGTTCCAGCCTTCCATGTCGGCAAACTCGGCTTCCAGTTCAGAGGCACGCATGCCGTCTTCCTCAGAGAAATCCTCTTTGGCGTAGATGGCATCTTTCTCGTTCATGATGTCCCACAGGCGTTTGTGGCCCATGATCACCGTCTGGAGCACCGGATACTCATCGTACTCGTAATGGTTCTGCTTCAGGATTGCCAGGCGCATTTTGGCCGGTATATCTACCGTGCCGGTGTTGGGGTCTATCTCCCCGGATAATATTTTCAGGAAAGTTGACTTACCGGCTCCGTTGGCGCCAATGAGGCCATAACAATTGCCGGGAGAGAACTTAATGGTGACGTCTTCAAAAAGGGTGCGTTTGCCGTAGCCAAGACTAACGTTGCTGGTGCTGATCATGCTGCTGTGAAATATATATAGCGTTTCTGGGGCGAAGTTACCAAAAGAACTGAAAAGCTCCTTATGAGTAGCGTTAAACCAGTTTTTTGGACCATCCGCTTATCTACAGACAATCAAAGCCTTAATTCAGTTCAGCCAAAACAAGATTGCCTTTCTGGGGTTACCTTAAAGCTGACTCATATAAAAAATGGAGGTTTAGCACAACACCTCCAAGAGGAAATTAGTATATAATAAACCATATCTACTTTTTAGAGCACTGGGTGAGAACCTGTTCTCTGTTAAACTGAACTTAAAACAAAATAAAACTACAATGGAACAACGTCGGACATCGGTACAGAAGACAGGTACCTACTATGGAGTAATGACGGGAATTGCGGCAATTATCTATATGATCTTGCTTAGGCTGCTGGGCCTATTGGAAAATGTGTCTCTGCACTTCTTAACGGGAATTATCCTGGTGATTGGCATTTGCCTAGCTATAAGAAGCTATAAAATAGCGAAAGCGGGAAAACTGGGCTATCTGGAAGGAATAGGAGTGGGCTTTTTCGTGGGTCTGGTATCTTCGGTGCTGTTCACCATTTTCCAGGTATTGACAGACAAGGTCTTTAACCTGGCCGTTTCTTATCCTTACGCGGCAGATGAGTCTTACGGCAATGAGCAGGCCATCTGGCTTATGGCCATCATGTGGATCCTCCTGGGCGTGGTAATAGGCGCTTTTGTAGGGTACATAGCCATGCAGTTCTTTAAGCGGCCAGACCATAAACTTACCTCCTGAGCAAATTAAAATCTCTCTTTATAAACCCTGACCATTCTCTGGTCAGGGTTTTTTGTTTATACAAAGTTGGTATAGAAGTGAAACAATACTTTTTGAAGATATTGGAGAGGCTTGGGTTTAGGCCTGAGTAAGGGATTGTGTGGCTAAAACCCTATTCTAAATATTCCTGAAGTTTGGTCAAAATAGGGTTTGGTGATTTTTAGAGCCACAAACAGCTATAAACATCAAAAAAAGACTATATATAAAAATGGATAATGGTGTTTTTTACGAAACAAGTTCAATTTTAAATTATTATTTAAGTGCAATAACAAAATATTAAAATTCCCATAACTTAGGTTTCTGTGGCGCGTTAAAGGACATATATAACAACACAAAGAGCTCTTGATAAAAATTCTACCTAAAGCGTCAAAAAACACCATGAAAAAGTTATTCTTATCCGCAGTATTATTTGGTGCTGTATTAACTGTACAAGCCCAAACCAACTTAACCGGAACTGCTGCTACATCCCGTGCAGTGCTCTCCATGAGCGCTCAGGAAATGAGCCGTCAAATGTATAATGAGCTGGAGCTGAACGAAGGCCAGTATATCAAATTGAAAGCGTTGAACCAGGCAAGATTTGATAAGTTCAGCGAAATTGAGAAAATGTACGGCAACGATGCTCAGATGCGTGATGCCAAAATCAAAGAAGTAAACGAGCAGCTGGACCAGGAGTTCGCCCAGGTTTTGACTCCTAAGCAGTTCACCGCTTACCTTGAAATGGACGGCCGCGCTATGGCTGCTCCGGCAACAACTGAAACCGGCGCTTCCAGCACCAATGCTTCTGCCGGTTCTACCATGACTACGCCAACCACAGGTACAGTTGGAACGTCTACCTCTACAACCCAAGGTGGTACTACATCCACCGAGGTAAAGGTTAAAGACGATAAAGTTAAAATGGAAAGCGGCTCAGACAAAGTGAAGCTTGAAGACAACAAAATGAAAGCAGAGTCTGCCAGCGGCGAAATGAAAGTAAAAGGCAATTCTGAAAAATTGAAAACAGAATCTGTTAAATATAAATCAAGTCCGTCTGAAACCAAGATCATTACTCCAGAGGGTAAATCCAAAGTCGAGAATGACAAGGTGAAAATCAAAACCGAGACTACTAAAAAGAAAGTGAAAAACTAAGAGTTGACGCTTGCTTAGAAAGCCGTTCTCCCCTTGAGGAGAATGGCTTTCTTTTTATATAGGCTTTTGGTTTACTCATTGAAGATATTGACTTCCCGTACAGTCCCTAATGCATCCATGCGCACGGCCAGAGCCTCTTTCTTTGCGCTATTTTCTGTTGCCGGGGTACATTTAGGGCCGGGGGAGATGTAGTAAATGTAAATCTTCTGGCTTCTCTCTAAGAGTTCCTCAGAATCTGGTTTCCCAAACAGTTTTCTGATACTGGTCTCCTTCAAGCCAACTAGTTTAAGCCTGATATCCTCCACCTGTTCCCTTAACTTGAGACGGTTTCCCTTACAACCGTTCAAATCTGCTTTCCAGGTTTCTGAATCCATTTTCAGGTTATCTGTCGCAGAGGAGCAGGAAAAAAATGAAAGGCTCAAAAAACAACATAGAAAGTAGGTAATCGTTTTTTTTGAGAAAAATGTCTGTATCTTCATAAGGTGTTGAAATAGTGTAAGAAGGACCAGGAATATATCTTCTGAAAGAACAGTTTATGGCCCATTTTAGACAACTTGGAACAAAAGTAGAAAGGAATGGGGTTATACAGGCGACACACAAAAAGAAATAAGAATGAAAAAGGCAATCTCGGTTTTCACATTTATCTCACTTTTGTCATTCGTTTCTCCTGCAAACAGTTCCACCATCTCCAACGGGGCGGGTCCAGTTTCAAATTCCACAGCTGTAGAAGCTTCAAGTAAAGTTGCCTTTGATGACTTTCTGGAGAACCTCTATGATGAAGCGGACCTCAAAAAAGCAGGTTTGGACTTTGACGTTTTCAAGAGAGCCGCTACCGGTTTCTACAACCTTAAGAAGAATAACAAACTCAGCCGCACCAAAGAGGTGCTTACTGTAGTGGATTTCAACAAACCCAGCAGTGAGAAACGTTTTTGGGTGGTTGACCTTAATAAAAAGAAAGTGCTCTACCATAGCCTGGTAGCGCATGGAATGGGCTCTGGCAATGACAGAGCTTTTAAATTCTCCAACACGGTGAACTCGCACATGAGCAGCCTGGGCTTCTACGTAACCGAGAACACCTACATTGGCAAACATGGACTATCGCTGAAACTGAATGGCCTTGACCGCGGATTTAACTCAAAAGCTAAAGAAAGAGCTATTGTGGTTCATGGCGCTGATTATGTGAGCGAAGCTTTTGTAAGGCAACAGGGTCGTCTGGGGCGGAGCCATGGATGCCCAGCATTGCCAAAGGCAATCACCTCTGAGGTGATCCAGGTCATTAAGGGTGGCACTTTGCTGTACATTGATGGTCCATCTACCAACTACACTTCTGCTTACCTAGACACAGACTCTGCTATCAAGCACTTTGAGAATGAGATCCTGGCCAAACAAGCTAAATTGTTGAGCAGATAATTTTGTAGGAACACATTTCCTAAAAGCAGCAGAAGCCGACCTGAAAGGGTCGGCTTCTGCTGCTTTTAGGCTTTTTAGTTTTTATCAGGCTGTATCTTTGGTGCCTTTAATGAGACTGATTCCGGTAAAGAAGAAGATTAGCCCTACCACAAAAGGTACCAGGGAGGAAATCTGATTCATGGAATCACCATGGGCCAAAAAGGCATAAGCCCCCCAAATGACGCCCACAATCCCTAGGATTGTAAGAATAGCGCCGAATGTTCTTTTTAGATTCATTTCAGTTTGTTCTTAGTGTGTTAAAACGCCTCTTAGCGCTACAGGCATTCTTACGTATGTGCAATCAAAAATGATATAGTATTCTACCTATATCAAGAAAAAACAGGTGCGGCCTTGTCCGTAGTTCTCGCAACCAAGTAGCAGTAATGCCGTTCTTTTAACCATATCTGCCTTCCAGCCCTTTTTTGGCTTTTACTGGCGGAAAAGTAAACAGGCTAAGAAAACTACAAATATGAGAGGCTCCCTGCGTTTTGTGGTCTGGTTACTGATTGGGGCGTTTTCTTTGGTGACTTTTATATAATTGGCCTCTAAACGGCTGGGGTGAACAACAAAGATTTAAATTATATGAGTAAGATACTTTTCGTGATCAATCCTATCTCCGGGGACATTGATAAAGAGGAATTGATGGAAGACCTGAAGGCCTTCTGCCGGCAGCACAACCTTACCGTGGAGTATTTCAAAACCACCGGGGTAGATGACGAGGAGAAGCTAAAGAAAAAGCTCGCTTCGTATAAACCTGAAATTGCCTGCGCAGTGGGCGGGGACGGTACGGTGAGCCTAACGGCCAAGTCCATCATCAATTCAGACGTGGCGCTCTCCATTATTCCCATGGGGTCGGGCAACGGGTTATCTAAAGACCTGGGCATTCCGCAGAACTTTGACGAGGCGCTGCAACTCTTGGTTGATCACAAAAAGATGGCCATTGACACCTTAGATGTGAACGGCCACCTTTCCATCCACATCTGCGACATGGGCTTCAATGCCTTGGTGGTAAAAAGGTTCTGCGGCGGAGAAACGCGCGGTCCCGGCGCTTACGCCTGGATTGCCATGCAGGAATTCATGGCCTATGAACCCAAGAAATACACCATCCGGACCGATGGAAAAACCATTTTTGATGGAGAGGCTTTCATGATCACCGTCACCAACGCCCGGGCTTTCGGCAGCAATGCGGCCATTAACCCCACGGGGGTAATCAATGACGGGAACTTTGAGATTTGCGTATTGGAGCCGTTCCCTAAAGCATCCAGCCTGGGTATCTTGTACCGCCTCT
Organism: Rufibacter roseolus; assembly: GCF_017916365.1. Lineage (GTDB taxonomy): Bacteria > Bacteroidota > Bacteroidia > Cytophagales > Hymenobacteraceae > Nibribacter > Nibribacter roseolus. The sequence goes on along the minus strand of NZ_JAFMSU010000002.1, from coordinate 942,577 downwards.
ACACCGACACCATTGATGACTCGGTCTATACCCACCGGTTCAGTTGCAGCTCGGCGAGTATTATCAACCATGCAGAGGAGGTCTCGCAGATAGATGGTGAGCCAGAGGACTTGGGCAAGACTATTTCTTTTCGGGCGCAGCCTCAGAACCTGCATGTGCTTTTGCCGCCGCAGGCTGTTTAGGGGCCATTTCTGCCTGAAAGATACATTTCTGGAAAACCATAAGCGGCTCTTCGCCGGGGTTAATGGCAGGTTCTATCACCCTGAGCCAGACCGTTCCGTCTGCGTATTGGTCCAGCACCATAAAGCCTTTGCTCTCGTGCGCGAAAGAAGCCTTGCCACCTTTGGCCACAAAGTTGGTTTTACTCCCTGATCCGCTTACCGCGTAATGGTTGCCTTTCACCTGAAAGTACTGCAGGTTATGGTCATGGCCAGCCACGTAGAATATGGATTTGTGCTGGTGCAGTACCCGCAGAATTCTACGCCTGAATTTTCTGAAAGGAGGGTAGGACATGTCTTCGTGCATACCCATGTACTTTCGGTACAACCTGAAGATGGAGCCCGCCAGCGGAAGGGGAATCAAGGCGCGTTTGTTGATGAACGTGAGCGGGAACAGATGCTGCTTCACCGTGAATTTACCTCCATGTAAGGCATTGCTGTAAAGCGGATGGTGAGCGGCCAGCACAATGAATTTGCCCTGGTGTTCCTTGAGTAAAGCATCCAGGGCCGGGTAGAAGTCCCTGGAAACATTGTAGGGCTGACCGGGGCTTCTTTCCAGCGGACGGTGTCCGGTTTGCACCCACCATTGCGTATTGATGATCAGGATCAGGAGCTGGTCATTTATTTCCCAAGTGACTGGGCCTAGGGTTCCACCCTGCGGCAGGTAGGCCGTCTCGTCTTGGAGCTTCTCTGTGATGTATTTTTCCTGGCGCAGTACATAGGAATAGCCATCGGGGCGGCCTTTGTGCCAGTCATGGTTTCCGCTGAGGTAAATGACTTTGCCCTGATAATCCTGGAACAAGTCCAGTTGATGGTCTAGACGCTGCACCGCTTGCGCGCGTTTGAAACTATCCTCGGGCGGCAGCCCGATGGGGTAGATGTTGTCTCCCAGAAAGATGATGGTGCTGTCCTGGCCGGCTTCCTTGATCCAGTAATCCACGGCCTGCAGGAGGTGGTCATCTTTGAGAGAGCCGTTGGCCCCCACGTCTCCTACCAAGGCAATGGAATGCGTTCGTTGTTCTGGCGGCGGGGGCGTGGAAGTGCGCCAGCCAATCTCAGCTAAGGCGTAAAACGGCTTTTTCCTATACTTCCGCTCTTGCAGGTAAGCCCAGACAAACCAGGTGCACAGGGCCAGGAAAACGGAAAGGGCAACTAGATAGAGCATTGTGTAAGGTATATGCCAGAATAGCACTTTCTATTACTCTTATTTTATGCTAAAAGTTGGGCGGAATAAGGTGTTTGAAGTGGCCGTTTAGTTTCACCCTTTCTTTCAGGCGCTCGGTTTCCAGTACCACCGGCAAGATGCGGGTGAGGTGGTCCAGAATGATTTCCAGCCGCTCGCTTTCACGGGAGCACTGCAACAATTCGTACTCCTGCTCAGTAGTGAACCCCAGGTGGTGTGCCACGTCATAAGACTGAAAATTGTCTTTAAGATTAAGCATCAGCGACTGAATACCCAAGGCACTGTAGAGCTGCTTCAGGAGTTCCACGATCTGGATGCGCTGGTAAGGCTGATCATCCTGGATGAGGGGCAGGTCTTCCACCTCGCCGCCTGAGTACAGCCTGCCCGGCACCTGTCGCTGAAATTCCTTTATCTTGAACACGCCCAGCCCTTTGGTCTTGATGTCCATTTCGCCGCCCAAGTATTTCTTCTCCACGCTCAGGATCTTGATCTCGGTGCCGTATTCTCCCAGCCCTTTCTCCAGGTACACCGGAATCCCGAAGGTGGTGTCTTTGGCCTGGCACTCAATGATCAACTGCCGGTACCGGGGCTCAAAAATGTGCAGATTCAGTTTTTCGCCCGGAAAGACTACAATGTTCAACGGAAAGAGCGGTAGAAATCTACTCATAGACAGCGCGTGATTGAAGGTAAACGCTTCTAATTTAAGAAGCCTTTCTGCTTGCTGCCACTATTTCTCTATTTTTGTGAAAGCATAATACTTTAAATTAGGCAGCTTAGGTTGAGTTATGGCTAAAAAGCAGATATCCGTTCCCTTTACCTGGGCAGATGCCCGATGGCTTTTCCTGAAGCTGTGTATTACCCTGTTCCTGGTATCGGTGCTTTGGGTACTCACTTACCGCTGGATTGATCCGCCGGCTACGCTGCACATGCTCCTGAAACGGTCTGAGCCCAGTCCTAAAACTGAGAAGGTAGAACAGATTCAGCACCAGTTTGTTGAACTGGAAGACATGTCTGTTAACCTGCCATTGGCGGTGATTGCCGCCGAGGACCAGCTGTTCATCACCCACAACGGCTTTGATTTCAAGGCCATTAAACAGGCATTCCAACGGAATATGTCCAGCAAGAAAACGGTAGGCGGCAGCACCATCAGTCAGCAGGTGGCCAAAAACGTGTTTCTATGGCACGGACGCAGCTATCTCCGGAAGGCGGTGGAAATGTACTTCACTTTCATGATTGAGCTTCTGTGGGGCAAGGAACGCATCATGGAAGTGTACCTGAACATAGCCGAGATGGGCGATCATGTATTTGGCGTGCAGGCGGCTAGCAAAAAGTATTTCAAATGCGCACCCAAAGACGTGACCCGGCAGCAGGCGGCCCTATTGGCGGCTGTGCTGCCCAACCCCATCCGGTATTCCGCGGCCCGTCCCTCTGGGTATACCCTTCGGCGGCGGCGCAACATTGTCCGGAACATGGGCCGCCTGGGCGGAAGTAATTACATTAAACTTTGGCTTAAATAGAGCATGAAGAAAACCTCTACTCTTTTAAAATTGGCGGGCCTTTGGCTTTTGCTTTTATTCTTCAGCGTAGGCTGTACGGTTTCCCAACAATCAGCCTCCCAGGATAAAGAGGCCATTGAAGCAGTCATGGCCCAGCAGAGCCAGGCCTGGAACAAAGGCGACCTGGAAGCCTTCATGGAGCCCTATTGGCATTCAGATTCCCTGGTGTTCATCGGGAAGAACGGCCTCACCTACGGCTGGGAGAAGACGCTGCAGAATTACCAGAAAGGCTACCCTAATCCAGAGGCGATGGGTAAACTGACTTTCACCTTACTAAAAACCGACCGACTTGGCCCCGATGCTTTATTTGTAGTAGGCAAGTGGCACCTGGCCCGCAGCATCGGCGATTTGCAAGGTCATTTTTCGCTTGTTTTCCGGAAAATAGCCGGTAAATGGAAAATTGTAGCCGACCACTCCAGTTGAGAATTAAGAATGAGGAATTAAGAATTAGGAATTGGATTTTTGAGTAACAATTTCCTCCTGCAGGTTTTATCTTAAAAGGGGAAGCGTTTTGGGCCTGGTTTCTACAAACCAGTCCCAAAACGCTTCCTCTTTTTAATTCTTAATTCCTAATTTTTAATTCCCAATTTTTCTCGTGTCCTTACTGATGGGAGCCGGAGCTTGTTGGGTAGGGGTACCCACGCTGTCGCTCTTGTCTATCTCTTTCTGCTCTTCCACTTTCTTGATTTCTTCATGGAAGATGAGACCCGTATCTGCAGCGTGCTTGGCAGCGGTGGCAGTGTCTTTGACCAGCAGCATCTCCACGGTGCCTTTCAACTCCTCTGAGATGGTATTCACTATTTTCGCGCGCTCGGGCAACTCAACGTCCCGGATGTACACGCAGATGATCCGGCCGGGGAACTGCTTGATTACTTCCTGGTAAATAGGCGCATCCTGCTGGCCGCTGTCCCCAATGAGCACAAAGTTCAGGTGAGGGTAGGTGAGCAGGATGTTCTGGATTTCCTTGAACTTGTGGCTCATGTGGTCGGCCCCGAAGAACTTGTTCTGCATCAAGCCAAAATCACGGAGCAGGAGCGGACCAGCCGGTATATCATTGATATCCAAGAAATCATGGAGCAGGTCATACATGTTCCAGGGGCTGCTGCTCACGTAGAAGAACGGGTTGTTGCGCTTACCGTTCCGGCCTAACTGCAGCGAGCGGTAAAAGGCAGATACCCCCGCGAAAGGCAGCCGCGTACGGGCGTTGTTCATGAAGGTGTGCTGAGACATTTTTATGACATCCGTGGCGGAGGAAAGCACAATGGTATCATCAATGTCAGAGATAATGCCATATTCGGCATCGGGTGGCGGTACCAGCACGTGGGCCTCGGCTTTCACCCCGGCCTCAAAGGAAGAGACATCCGCCTTTATTAATTCCACTTCCATCTCGTGCCAGATATCGTCTAGCTGCAGCGGGGTTTTAGGCTCCAGGTTAATGGTAAAATAGCCTTCTTTATCGGTTATCACTGTGTGTTCCTGGCCCTGGAAAGAGACACGCAGTTGGGCATCACGCACCTCGTCGCTTTCAAAACGGCGGTACATGTTCACCAGATTTTTCAAAAGGGTGTCATTGTCGGCGGCCGAGGTAATGCCCTGGTTGGCCATCACGCGGCCTTTGAGGTACAGTCGGTTCACAGTGCCATAGCTGCGGTAACAAACTATCTGCAAAGGCTTGTAGAGACCAAACCGATTCCTGATCCGCTGCATGATAAAGTCAAACTGATCGTCAGCGTTTTCAATGACTTTGCCTAGGGTTTGTTTTAAATCCTTTGCCATTTAAAAAGGTTTTTGCGTTGTTTTTTCGCTTTTACGCATAAACCTGAGATAAGTATATATACGATTATAGCCCCAGGTTGCGCTTGAACTCCTGGTACCCGGTGTTGGCCGCAGTGCCTGTTTTGCAGCCCTGCTGCTGGGCCCGGGCCTGGATCTCCCTGATTCTATTGGCTGGATCTGGGTGGGTGCTGATAAACTCAGGCGGGGTGCCTCTGTCCTCCAGGGATTGCATCTTCTGAAAGAATCCGGCCGCGCCGTCGCAGGCGTAAAAGTCAGTGGCACCCAGGTAACGGACTGAGTACTCGTCTGCCTCACGTTCATAATCGCGGCTGAACTTAAGCCCCACCAGCTGACCACCCACCTGGGTGAAAATCCGCTCCAGGTTGCCGGTTTCGTTTCCCAGGATGAGCTTGGTGAGCACCGAGATGCCGTATTGTTTCTGCAGTTGCTTAATAGAATGCCGCTGATCTGCGTGGGCAATCTCGTGACCCAGCACGCCGGCCAGTTGGTCTTCGTTATCCAGGTACTTGATGAGGCCGGTAAACACGTAGATATGGCCACCCGGCGTAGCGAAAGCATTCTGAATCTCAGGGTCATTGATGATCTTCACGTCCCAGGGGAATTCCTCGCGGTAGCTCACCTCACCAGACTCAAGCAGGCGCTCTACAATGGCATCAAGGTGCGCGTAGGCCGCCCTTATTCTTGGGTTACGCGAGTTACGGTCCAGCAGCTGTCCTTTGCTGCCATACGCAGAGTCTACCTGCTGCGAAACCTGCATACCTAGCTGCAGGTCATTGTCAATGGGGAAGAACATCGCATCGCCGTTTTTATCACTGCCGCAACCGGTGAACAGAACAGATGACAACACCAGCAGGGCTATCAAAAAACTGGTATTTGCATAAAGAGACGCAATGTGAAATCTTGGTTTCATGAGGATGTTTAAGTGTGGTTCTCCGTTTTACGTGAACTTTTGAAAAATGACAATGGCTCCTTCATTGCTCGGATGAAATGCTCTAATAGCGCTTGTTTTAAAGCCCATTGTTTTGAAGTTGTTCTGTTAAAAGCAAGCCGAAAACGGCGTTTACAACCTTTATGCCTGTAAAAGGTTAAAGGAGAGAAAACTTGCTTTTACCCCAGACATGGAAAACCAGTTAACTCCTCAGGCTATCTACGCTGATGCCGTTGTATCTGCCGAACAGGCGGGCCTTCGCTATTTCCCAGACACCAAGCCTGGCATCACCCGTGAGATTAAAGGAAAGAAGGTGACCTATTTCAATGCCAAAGGCGAACCTATCACCGATGATAAGGTCCTGAACCGGATTCAGAAACTGGTGATTCCGCCGGCCTGGACCGGGGTCTGGATTTCCCCGCAGCCCAACGGCCATATCCAGGCCACTGGGCGCGATGACAAAGGCCGTAAGCAGTACGTGTACCATCCGCAGTGGCAGCAGGCGCGCAGCTTGAACAAGTTCGGTCGTATGATTGCCTTTGGGAATGCGTTGCCACTTATCAGGAAACAGGTAGAGAAAGACTTGAAGCTGAAGAAACTGGAAAAACGCAAGATCCTGGCCATTGTGGTGGAACTGCTGGACAACTCTTTCATCCGGATCGGGAACCGTACTTACGCCAAGGAAAACAAGTCTTACGGCCTTACCACGCTGCGTGACCGGCACGTGAAGATTGAGGGTGACCAACTGAAACTTGAGTTTGTGGGCAAAAAAGGCGTAAAACATGAGATTAGCATCAAAGACCGGCGCCTGGCCCGCCTGGTGAAACAGTGCCAGGATATTCCCGGGTATGACCTTTTCCAGTATTATGATGAGGAGGGTAACCGCCAACCGGTTGAGTCTGGGGACGTGAACGAATACCTGCGTAGCCTCAGCTCAGAAGAGTTCACAGCCAAGGATTTCAGGACCTGGGGCGGCACCGTGCTCATGGTGGAATGCCTGGAACATCTGCTGGACGAGAACCCGGAAATCACCAAAGAGAAATCGGTAAAGGAGGCGGCTAAAATGGTGGCGCATGAGTTGGGCAACACGCCTACCGTGTGCAGTAAGTACTATATCCACCCAGAGGTGGTGAACCTCTTCAAACAGGACAAGCTGATCGACTACCTCAGAAAGCACGACGCCAAAAAGCGCAAAGAGAATCCGTACCTTTCCAGAACCGAGGAATTTGTCATTAAGATGTTGAAAGCTATAAAGTTAGAGGTGAAATAAGTTTTTATGAATATATTTCCGGCGGAAAAGCGCCGAAGCCATGTACATAGAAACCGAAAGACTTCACATTCAGCCGCTGACCCTTGCGCAGTTGAAGCTGTATGCCGCTAACAACGGATCGCTGGAGAAACAATTGGGCCTCAAGTACACGCCCAAAGAGATTGAGCCTGATCTGGCTGACGCCCTGGAAACGTATTTCCTGCGTTTGTTGCCACTCCACCACGACAAATTCTATTTCTACACCCTGTGGGCCATCGTGCTGAAGAAGGAGCAAACCATGGCCGGTGACCTGTGCTTCAAAGGAGAGCCTGACGAGAACGGCGAAGTGGAGATCGGCTACGGCACCTACCCAGATTATCAGCAGCAAGGCATCATGCGCGAAGCCATAGATTGTCTGCTCAACTGGTGCGCCCGCCGGCCTGACATTATCACCGTCATCGCCGAAACCGAAGCCGGTAACACCCCCTCAGAGAAGATACTTGAACGCAACGGCTTCCAAAAAGACTGCCAAAGCCGAGACAACACCTGGTGGAAACGCGAGGTGAAAGAGTTGGTTGATTTGAAAATATGAAGATTTGAAAATGAGGAGATTTGAAGATTTGAAGATGTGATGATGTAGGAATTGGAATTGGTAGCAACTTTTCATTTGTGATTTACTAGCAACTTTCACATCGAAAGCCAATACGTACAATCTATAAATCACCACATCCTCACATTTTCCATTTTACACATCTTCAAATTTTCAAATCTCCTAATCTACAAACCTTCTCTGTCAAAGGCGTGGATTTTGACATCTCGGGTTTTCTTGATTTTGGTTTCTTTTCCCTTTTCTACTTCAATGCCTTGCTTGGTGTCATAGACGCGGGTTTTACGGCCCCAGGCATTAACCGAGGAGTCGTCTTTTACGTCGTCTTCGCCCATGCCGCCGTAGATGTTCACCTTAATGCCTTTCTGGCCTTTTCCGGTAAGGATAAACTCGTCTTCATCGGCTAGGCCGTAAAGGGAAATGGATTTCGTGTCTGTTTTTTTGAAAATTCGGTCAAACACCAGCAGGTTTCTTTCTTTCTCATCTCCGGCCAATTGGGAAACCAACACCCTGGTGTCACCATTGGCCAGGCGCTGCACAATGAACTTCTCTTTTTTGTCGGTACCCGGCACCAGCACGTGTTTGGAAAGGTGACGGTACATGTCTCGGGCAATGGCAGGCAACTGTTCGCGTCTGGAGAGTAGTTTGCGCTTGATCTCTTCGCCGGTAAGTTTATAAGCTGCAGTGGGTAGCAATTCCACCGAGGCACTGATAACACTATCCGTGAGTTGGGTCTGCAGCTGCATGGCTAGTTGTTCCCATTGCTCCAGGGTAACCTCGTTGAGGCAGCGCTCATCAATAAAGCGGGCATTCTGCAGATAACCTTTGGTGAAAGCCACCTTGTGGTGGAAGGTCTTCATCTTTTTGAGGGGCGCCCAAGGACGACTGAAGAGCCAGGGCACCAATCCGTCATCGAACTTGAAGAAGGCTTGGTCGCGGTCTTTGGGCACGGGCGAGTACGTGGTCACGTTGCTGGTATCATATACCGCCCATTGCCACTGTCCCTCATGCCGGTCCCAGTCACCAATGAAAACATCAAAAAGGCGGGCTTTGGCAAAAGATAGCTGGTCAGGCTGGTGAGAGTGCTCAGAAAATCTTTTTTCCAGGAAGTCCTTGGAGTCTACAAGGTTTTTGGCATTGCCCAGATAGCCGGTGATGGCTGCCTTGCCCTCGTACTTTTCTTCCAGCAGGAACACGCGGTCCTGGAACTCTGCGGAGCTTTTGCCTAAGCCTTTCTGGTCTTTGGGAATGTACACGTAGCGGGGGTGGCTGTGTGGTACCTTTGCCCCGCCCGCCAGGCCAGACACTACCAAAGCGCCGTACGGATGCGCCGCCGAGGTCTGGTCCCTGAGCAGGTTGGTGACAAAGGTTTTTCTGAGACCTTTAGGCAATATCTCCTGGGGATCTTTGTCCACGGAGCGGAGGGCATACTGCTTCCCTTGTTCGTTCTCCAGGGTGAGGCTGGTAGTCTGAAAACCTCCGCCCATTTTTTCGGGGCTCAGGCCGCCGTGCATTTTAGAGATGTCAAACACCGGCAATGTCACCGGTTGGGCCCACACTTTGCGGTAATGTTTGCCCCAGAAAAAAGTGTGCAGAAAGCCGCGCTCGTAATGTCTGCCCGCCACCACCGTAGCTGAGTCCCACTTCGCGTTCTTTTCCTGCTCCACGGGGCCCACCAAGGCCGAGTCCTGGAAGTAGTCTTTCCGGGCGCAGCCGTAACTCATCAGAAGAACGGATATGGATATGGTCAGTAGTTTCCGCATAGTCAAATATTAGTTCTTTGCCATACAGAAAGTGTACCAGAAAGGTTTTACCCGGCGGTTTACCCTGGATTTAGCGTGATTTTAAATTTATGTGCCATAAACAAGGCAAGAGGTTCTAAAACATAGCACCGGGGTTTTAGGTATAAATACGCACCTATGGTACATGAATTCTTTAAAAGAAAGGTACACAGCTATTTAAGATACTGCTGCCTTTGGCTTCTCTCTTTTTTGTTTCTTCCTGCCGCACAGGCGGCCCCATCTTTGGCAGATTCCACGGTAATGGTGGCGGCCGGAAAGCATTACCTCAGAAGTGGGTTCCATAGGTTCTGGTGGGGCAAGCACTATAGAAAGGTTTGGGCTGAGCCGGTGGCCGCACCCTATTTCTGGATCAGCCAGTTCCAGGGTGGCGTGACACCTTTGAAGGAAGGGGGGAGTTTCCAGACCAAGAACCTTCGGCTCGTAGATGCCACCGGCCATGAGTACGTGCTCCGGTCCATAGACAAAGACCCCTCCAAAGCACTGCCCAAGAACCTGCAGAAGACCTTTATCGCCAAACTGATGCGCGACCAGACCAGCGTGATCCAACCGTATGGGGCTTTTATAGTTCCGGCTTTGGCCAAGGCAGCAGGCGTGTACCATACAAACCCCAGGTTGGTCTACATCGCAGATGATCCGGCCCTGGGTGATTTCAGGAAAGATTTTGCCCATATGTTGGCCTTACTGGAAGAGCGCCCCGATGGCAACTGGGAGGACCTGGAGAGCTTTGGGAAGCCGCATGACATCGTGAGCTCCAAAAACGCTTTTCAGGACCTGATTAAAAGCCCTGCCTACCAGGTGGACCGGAAGCGATATCTCTTGTCCCGGCTTTTTGACATGTTGCTAAGCGACTGGAGCCGCCGTGAAGACCAATGGCGTTGGTCGGTGTTCAGGAAAGGCGAAGTCACAGAACTGGCACCCATTCCGCGTGACCGGGACCACGCGTTCTTCAAGTTCAACGATGGGGTTCTAACCAAATTGGTAAGCGTTTTTAAGCCAAATTACCAGAGTTTCGATAAAACTATCAAGGAGAAGAACGTGAAGGGGCTGATCAGAAGCTCCTTGCAGATGGATGCTTTTTTCCTGGGCTATCTTACGCAGGGAGACTTCCAGGCCGCTGCCCAAAAGCTTCAGGAGAGCCTCACCGATGCCGTGATTGACAAGGCACTGCAGGAGTGGCCTCCGCAGATAAGGGAATTGTCTGTAAAGGAGTTTGCCGCCAAGCTGAAATCACGGCGCGACGACCTGCCCAAAGCCGCTGCCACTTTCTACCAAATCCTGAACCAGGAAGTGCTGCTGCCCGGCACCGATGCCCCGGATGTGTTCCAGTTGAATTTCAGGGAAGACGGCAGTTTGTTGGTGCAGCATTTTGCCCTGCATAAAAACCAGGAGCGAACCCTGCTCCATGAAAAGGTTTTCCTGCCATCAGAAACCCAGCGCCTTTCAATCTATGGTTTGGGCGAGGAAGATACGTTTGTACTGCAGGGTAAAGGAGAAAACAAGATAAAAGTACGGCTGTATGGGGGCGAAGGCACCGATGTGCTCTCCGTCCATCAGTCCTTCCAACTCAGCGGCCAGAAACTCCTCTTGTTTGACGAGGAAGACGGCAACGATTACCCCAAAACCAAAGGCGTGGAAAGAGAGGAATATACCCCGGCTGCGCAAGAGTTCAACGGCGCCGGCTGGCTTTTGCGGCACCGCCTGCATTAACCCCGTTTTGGGCTGTTTTTTGGAAAACAGGCTTAAATCTCGGCGTTTACATCTTCAGAGAACACCAGCACTTTGTCCTGGTGCTTCGTGCGCATGTACCCCCTGATGATCTGCTGCGTGTCTTTGTTGTCATTGTAGTACTTGATCACGCCTTTGAAATCTTCCAGCGAGCTGGCGCTGAATGACTCATCGAAATATCCAAAACCCAGGTACCGGCCGTTGTCTACCACCACCACTGATTTCTCTTCTGGGTGGCGTCCCTTCCCGATGATGACGAACGTGTCATAGTCGTACTTGAAAGCGTCAATCGACTCAATCACGCGCTGGTTGTACTCCTCCGGAGATTCTTTGCCTACGCAGGCGCCTTTGCATTGGTGCACCTGGTAATCAAAGCACGGGCCGTTGGTTTTGTACAAGTCACATAGCTTCTGGCAGAGGTTGTACTTGGCTACGCGGTTGTAAAGGAAGTTCTTCGCCTGGAACTGATTGGACATGGTGAGCAGCGGCGGAACCTCCGTCTTGGCCTTCTGAAACGTGAGCCGCAGGTAGCCGTCCTGGTCATAGTAAGAGTAAATGCCCGAATGGTACACGCTTCTCCGCTGGGCGCGGTTATAGAACGGCTTCCGCTTCTTGATCTCATCAGACTCAAACAAAAGTGCTACAAGCTCGCTACCCGTTCGCTCATAAGTAATGCTGGCGATGCGGTTCTTGAACTCAATAGACTTCTTGCTCTTGAAGTCGATGCTGAAGTGCTGGATAATCCGCTTGCGGATGCTCTTGCTCTTGCCTACGTAGATGATCTCGCCGCTCTCGTCATGGAAATAATAGACACCGGCCTCCAGCGGCAAAGCATCTACCATGTCTCGGGAAATAGCGGGCGGCAAAAGGGAGGTCTTGATTTCCTTTGAGATGGAAGAAGTCTCCAGCAATTTATCATCCTGGGAGTCATTCACCTTTTTCTCGTCAATTTTCAGCAAACGGTCAAAAAGGATGGCCGTAGCCTCGGCGTCACCAATGGCGCGGTGCCGCATCTGAAGCGGAATGTCAATGCTCTTGCAGAGTTTGCCCAGGCTGTAAGATGGCAGGCCCGGCATGAGTTTGCGGCTCAGGCGCACGGTGCACAGGGTCTTGCGCTGGAAAGTAAAACCCAGGTCAGCGAACTCTTTCTTGACAAAGGAGTAGTCAAAGCGCACGTTGTGAGCCACAAACACGTTTCCCTCGGTGATCTGCACAATCTGCTTGGCCACCTCATGGAATTTGGGCGCGTCTTTCACCATCTCATCGGTGATGCCCGTTAGCTGCGAGATGAAGAAGGGGATAGGCCTTCCAGGATTGATGAGGCTGTGAAACTGGTCTACTACCTGGTTCCCGTCATGGATGAAAATCGCGATCTCAGTGATGCGGTCTTCTGAGGGTTGGCCACCGGTAGTTTCTATATCTATAATGGCGTACACGCGCTAGGGTTAAGGTGGATGATAATGCTAGGTACTAACTATTATGAGAACCAAGAAAAGGGAAAGAACGTTTCATCCGGGTTTTGGACGCATTTTCATGAAAACGGCACAAAAAAGGGCAGCTCTTAAAGCTGCCCTTTTTTGTGCCGTAAGGCTAATTTTACAGGCTTTGTTTCAAGGAAGTGATGGTTTGCTTGGCAGCCTCAATTTCCTGTTTTTGCCGTTGGATCAAGGTTAAAACGTCTACGGGCAGGTCTTTTTCATGCAAGGCATTGTCATAGGCTTTGAGGGCCGCGGCATCACCGTTTTCGCATTCGCTCAAAATGGCTTTGCTGTCATTGGCGCCCACCGCAGATTTCAGGTTGATCCAGCCCCGGTGCACGGCGCCGGCGGCCTCTAAGGCGGCACCTTCCAGTGTGGTTTTGTTTGCTGTGCTGCCGCCCAAACTCTGGGCCGTTCTTTCCAGTTCGCTCACAAAGGTGGCGCGCTGCTGGGCCAGGCGGTGGAACTCAGTCTTCATCTGGGGATTGTCTACGGCATCGGCTGCGGTCTCGTAGCCTTTTCTCCCGTCGCGGGCAGTTTCCACTAGATCATTAAGGGTGCTGATAACTTTGCTATTTACATTATCCATGGTTTTATTGAAATAAGTGGTACAAATAATAAACGAACCAGAAAGCAGATTAAATGTTTGACAATCAATGCATCAGGCATGTGGTTTATACTTGACCATGTAAGTATAAGTTTCAGCGTTTAGGGCCTGTTTTCCCGTAAACAGGCCCTAAACGGGACCTTTGACCTGGTTCCGGCGGCTCTTGAGTCGCTTCAGGAGCCGGTTCTCGGCAGGGCCCTGGTTGATGTCATTCAGCAGGAACCCGAAAGGCTGCAGCGGCTCATAAGCATCAAAGATTACCTTGAGAATAGCGATGATGGGGATGGACAGGATCATGCCCGGGGCCCCCCAGATCTCGCCGCCCAGAATCAGCGCCACAATTGCGGCAAACGGGTTGATGCTCACCTTGGAACCTACCACAAAAGGCGTAATGAAATTGCCTTCCAGGAACTGCACAAAAGCAAATATCCCGATCACGATGAGCATCTGGCCCGCCGAGCCCGTGTTCACAAACACAAACAGCGCCGGAAACAGAGCCCCAATCAAGATACCTATATAAGGAATTACGGTAAGGATGGCTGCCATAACGCCGAAGAAAATAGCGTACTCCACGCCCATGATGAGCAAGCCAATAGAGTTGAGCACTGATACCACACAGATCACAATCAGCAAACCCGAGAGATAGCCCTGCACCACGCGCTGGATGTTGTCTACCGTTTCCATGAGCGGCTCGCGCCGATCTTTGGTGATGAACTGGAACATGAATTGCCGCAGGTGATCACGGTAGTACAGCATACAGAACACATAAATAGGAATGAGCGACAGCACAGTCAGCGCGCCGGTGGTGAGGGAAATGGTGCTGCCCAGAAAGGCGGTGCCCGTCTGCGTCACGTTGCCCAAGGCCTTCTGCAGGAACTCAGTCTTATTTGTGGGCTTTATCCCGAACCGGTCATATAGGAAAGCCTGGAACTTGGCGATGAGCATACTCAACTTGCTGTTGATCTCCGTGAGTTCAGAAGAGAAATTAGCGATCTGCGAGGAGAGAAACCAAATCAACATGCCCAGGACCAAAATGACTACCACCAGCGAAATGACAATGGAAACGGCTCTGGGAAGCCGCTTTTCCAGGCCGCGGGCCATGGGCAGGAGCAGCAGGGCAAATAAGGCCGCAAAGCAAATAGGAATGAGCACCGGGGAGAAGGTCTGCAGAAAATGAAGGAGCAGAAATAGCCCCAGCAGAATAACGGTGTACTTAAAATAGGAAGGTAGTTTTATTTCCATGGTTAGGTTTCTGTGGAATGAACAGTAGAAGAAGATTTATTTGAAAAGGCTAAAAATTTTAGTATTTCAAATGATTGGCTATCAGAAATTTGAGGTTTTGGCTAAAAATATAAGCAAAATGAAGGGTCTTAAATGAACTGCGAAGCACTATATTTGGTTACAGATAAATAGAAAACTTGGTTTTTGGCAAAATTTAACAGCCCGGCAACAAGCCTTGTTTTGGAACCTGTTTCTGCATTAAAATTGCTGTTTCGGGCTATTAATGTCAAAGTACACGCAAATTTTCTTTTATTTTACCTAATTCTACTAAACCCTTAAGTTCCCCATGGCTGAACTGACTGATGTTACCTACAACGAGGATAGTATACGGTCGCTTGACTGGCGTGAACACATCCGGCTGCGGCCGGGTATGTACATCGGCAAGTTAGGTGACGGGTCCTCTCCCGATGATGGGATTTACATTCTTGTGAAAGAGGTGATTGACAACTCCATTGATGAACACATGATGGGGTATGGTCGCACCATTGAAGTAAAGATTTCTGACCATAAGGTAGTGGTCCGTGACTACGGCCGGGGTATTCCGCTGGGCAAGGTGATTGACTGCGTGAGCAAGATCAACACCGGTGGTAAGTATGACAGCCGGGCCTTCCAGAAATCGGTGGGTCTGAACGGGGTGGGTACCAAGGCGGTGAACGCATTATCCTCCAGCTTCAGAATCCAATCTGTAAGAGACGGCAAAACCAAAGTGGCCGAGTTTGAGCGCGGCGAACTGGTGAACGATGAGCCCCTACAGGATTCCAATCAGCGCAATGGTACCACCACGGTCTTCGTGCCCGATGATACCATTTTCAAAAACTACCACTTCATCCCGGAGTTCCTGGAAAACCAGATTTGGAATTACGTGTACCTCAACGCCGGCCTTACCATTCACTTCAACGGCCAGAAATACCTGTCTGAGAATGGTCTTAAAGACCTGTTGAGCCGGAAGATTGCCGAGGAAAGCATGCGCTACCCCATTATCCACCTGAAAGGCGAGGATATTGAGCTGGCATTAACCCACGGCAACGATTACGGCGAAGAGTATTATTCCTTCGTGAACGGACAGTACACCACCCAAGGCGGTACGCACTTAGCGGCCTACAGAGAGGCCGTGGTGAAAACCGTGCGCGAGTTCTATAAGAAAGACTACGATGCCACCGATATTCGGGGCTCTATTGTAGGCGCCATTGCTATCCGCGTTCAGGAGCCAGTTTTCGAAAGTCAGACCAAAACCAAGTTGGGCTCCATCAACGTGGGACCGGACGGCCCGACTGTGCGCAACTTTGTGAACGACTTTGTGAAGGAGCACCTGGACAACTACCTGCACAAAAATCCAACGGTAGCCGAAGCCCTGCGCAAGCGGATAGAGCAGAGTGAGCGCGAGCGCAAAGACATGGCCGGCATCAAGAAGCTGGCCAACCAACGCGCTAAAAAAGCGAACCTGCACAACAAAAAACTGCGTGACTGCCGCTTCCACTTCGGCGAAAGCAAGGAACTGGAGAAAGAGGCGCTCACCACCTTGTTCATCACCGAGGGTGACTCGGCTTCAGGATCTATCACCAAGTCCCGAAATGTGGAGTTGGAGGCGGTATTCTCCTTGAGAGGAAAGCCATTGAACTGCTTCGGTTTGAAGAAGAAAGTGGTGTACGAGAACGAGGAATTTAACCTGCTGCAGCACGCCCTCAACATAGAGGAAGGTTTGGAAGGTCTTCGCTACAACCGAGTTGTAGTCGCCACTGATGCCGATGTGGACGGCATGCACATCCGCTTGCTGCTCATGACGTTTTTCCTGCAGTTTTTCCCTGATCTGGTTAAAAACGGTCACTTGTATATTCTGGAGACGCCGCTCTTCAGGGTAAGGAACAAGAAGGAAACCATCTACTGCTACAATGAGCAGGAGAAGCAAAACGCCATGCGCAAACTTGGCAAGAACCCTGAAATCACCCGCTTCAAAGGATTAGGTGAGATCTCACCGGAGGAATTCGGGAAGTTCATAGGGGACAACATCCGTCTGGAGCCGGTAATCATGGGTAAGACTGAGCAGAACATACAGAAGATTCTGTCTTATTTCATGGGCAAGAATACACCGGAGCGGCAGCAGTTTATCATTGAGAATCTCAAAATAGAGAAAGATATAGTAGAGGAGGTATATGCTTAACGAAGAATTGGAAAACGAGAACAACCTGGAACTTGATGCGCAACTGGAAGGCGAGGAGACTATCCACGAGATAAGCTCCGTTTCCGGACTGTACGAGAACTGGTTTCTGGATTACGCCTCTTATGTAATTCTGGAGCGAGCCGTTCCTGCCCTGGAAGACGGTTTCAAACCTGTTCAGCGCCGCATCATGCACGCCATGAAGGAAATGGACGATGGTCGTTTCAACAAAGTGGCGAACGTGATTGGGCAGACCATGCAGTACCACCCGCACGGCGACGCTTCCATTGGCGATGCCATCGTGAACCTGGGTCAGAAAGACCTGCTCATTGAAACCCAGGGAAACTGGGGCGATGTGCGCACCGGCGACAGCGCGGCGGCTCCTCGTTACATTGAGGCGCGCTTAACTAAGTTTGCCTTGGATGTGGTGTTTAATGCGCAAACCACCGAATGGCAGCTGAGCTACGACGGACGTAAGAACGAGCCCGTGACTTTGCCGGTAAAATTCCCGCTTTTGCTCGCGCAAGGCGTGGAAGGGATTGCCGTGGGCTTGTCTACCAAGATCATGCCCCACAACTTTCGGGAGCTGATCAAGGGTTCTATTGACGTGCTCAAAGGACGCAAAACTACCTTGCTGCCAGATTTCCCGACGGGTGGCCTTGCCGACTTCACCAACTACAACGGTGGGGGCAGAGGTGGTAAAATCCGTTTAAGGGCTACCATTGAGAAAGTAGACAAATCGCTGCTCATCATCCGTGACGTGCCTTACGGTACCACCACCACGGCGTTGATGGATTCCATTGTAAAAGCGAGTGAAAACAACAAGATCAAGATCAAGAAAGTGGTGGACAACACTGCGGCCGAGGTGGAGATCCAGGTGCACATTCCGCCGGGGATTTCGCCTGACCTGACCATTGATGCGCTGTACGCTTTCACCGATTGCGAGGTCTCTATATCGCCCAACACCTGCGTCATCATTGATGACAAGCCACGTTTCCTGAATGTGGATGAACTGTTGCGCATGTCAACGGTGAAAACCGTTCGGTTACTGGAGCGTGAGCTCGAGATCCGGATGGGTGAACTGGAAGACAAGTGGCACAACTCCTCGCTGGAGAAGATCTTCATAGAGAACCGCATCTACCGTGACATTGAAGAGTGTGAGACCTGGGAAGCCGTGCTGGAAGCCATTGACAAAGGTCTGGAACCGCACAAGCCATTGCTCCGCCGCGAGGTGACGCAGGATGATATCATCCGCCTGACCGAGATCAAGATCAAGCGTATTTCCAAGTTCGACTCCTTCAAAGCTGACGAGTACATCAAGAAACTGGAAGCTGAAATGGCTGAGGTTGCCGATAACCTGGCTAACCTTGTGCGTTACGCCATCAGCTATTTTGAGGGTCTTTTGGCCAAATACGGCAAAGGCAAAGAGCGCAAGACGCAGATCAGAACCTTTGATGTGGTGTCTGCCCAAAAAGTTGCGGTGGCCAACCAGAAGCTTTACGTGAATCGCAAAGACGGTTTCGTGGGCTATGGCCTCAAGAAAGATGAATTCGTGTGTGACTGCTCTGACATGGACGACATCATTGCCATCCGGAAGGACGGTAAGTTCATGGTGTCTAAGATCAGTGACAAGATCTTCATGGGCAAAGACATCATCCATGTTGGCGTGTACAACAAGAATGATGAGCACATGGTCTACAACATGATCTACGTAGATGGCAAGACCGGCATCTCGTTCGCCAAGCGTTTCGCGGTGACCTCCATTACCCGTGATAAGGAATATGACCTTACTAAAGGCGAAAAGAACTCCAAAGTGGTGTATCTGACGGCTAACCCTAACTCAGAGTCTGAGTTGGTGAGCATCACCTTACAACCGGCCAGCACCGCCCGCGTGAAGCAGTTTGACTTTGATTTCGCAGAATTGCTCATTAAAGGCAAAGGCTCGCAAGGCAACATAGTGACGAAGCATCCGATCAAGAAAGTAGTGCAGAAAGCCCTGGGTGAGTCTACCCGAGGTGGACGCGAAATCTACTACGATGAGGTTATCGGGCGTTTGAACACCGAGAACCGTGGTCGCTACTTAGGGTCATTCAATACCGATGACTCAATTCTGGTCATCTTCAAGGATGGTTCATATGAGCTGACTTCCTTTGAACTGTCTAATCACTATGATGTGCCTAACATAGAGGTGATCCATAAGTTCTCACCGGAGTTGGTGGTATCTGCCGTGTACACCGAGGGAGAAACCAAGGTGACCTACGTGAAGCGCTTCGTGGTGGAGACCAGCACTATGGGCAAACGGTTTGCCTTCATCCCGGAAACAAAGGGCTCTAAATTACTGGCTGCAACGGTGCATCCGGAACCTAAAGCAGAGATTAAGCTGCAGCGTGACAAGAAGTCTGATAAAGAGACAGAAACCTTGTTGCTCAGTGACTTCATTGATGTGAAAGGATGGCGTGCTATGGGCAACAAACTTAATTACTTCAAGATTTTTGGGGTAAGTATCCAAAAAGAGGAAGAAGCAGAGCAAGTGAAGCCTAAAACTGGTACTAAAATAATAAAAGCGGTTAGGGTAGAACCCAAAATAATACAAGAACAACCAGCCTCCTTTGCATCAGGAGACCAGGTGGTCCTTGAAATAAATAACTTGGAACCTGTATTGAATTTGGACGTAGATAACGAACAAACAGGGGATCTACTTAAACCAGTGAAGCCGCCCAAAAAACAGTTGAACCTGTTTTAGGACTTTTTAAAAGTAATTTGTAGATTACCCTTACGTTGGACTAATAAGTAAATCTGGGGGAGTTGTATGCAAAGGACTTTTAGACTCGTTATATTCCTGATCACACTCATAAGTTTTCCGAACCTGGCTGCCCTAGCAGGTGGCTTAGGTTCGGAAAAACTACTATGGGAAGCAAATCAGTTATTCAGGGAGTTCAAGGACGTAGAAGCCCTTGAGAAATATGAACTGTTGCTTTCCTCTAATCCTGATTTACCAGAGGCCTTGACCAAGGCCAGCATTGTCTGCGGTCGTATTGGCAGCAGATTCCCCGATGACACCCATAAGGGCCTTTATTTCCAGAAAGCCTTCGCCTTTGCTCAGAGAGCCCTGCAGGTAGACAGCCTCTCCGCCGAGCCCAATTACGTGATGGCGCTTTCCCTGAGCAATCTTTGTCAGACGGTATCCATGAAAGACCGGATGGTACAACTAACCCAGATCAAAACCTTTAATGACAAAGCCTTAGCCAAGGACCCCAAATTGGCAGGTGCCTGGCACTTAAAGGGCCGCTGGGCTTTCAAAGTAGCCAACCTATCCTTTGCCGAGCGATCTGCCAACCGGTTGCTCACCCAATTGCCTTTGCCCACCGCATCAAACGAACTTGCTATACAGGCTTTCACCAAAGCCATAGAACTGGAGCCTTCCAATCTGCTGTATTACTATGACCTGGCCCGTGTGCAGCTGGAGGCAGAACTCAATAGTGAGAGCGTGGCTACTTTACAGCGTGCGCTAGATCAAAAGCTGGTAACTACAGAAGACCTGGAACTTAGCAGAAAATGTAAAATCCTGCTCCAGGAAATCTTAAAGGTAAGGTCTTAGTTAAGCACCTGTCATTTAAAGCACCAAATAGCCGCGGCAGCCTTGATGAAGGCTGCCGCGGCTATTTGGTGCTTTTGCGTTTTAGGGCTGATTTCAAAAAAATAGACTAAAAGCTGATCAAGAATAGGGGTTTTTAAATATAAGCTGTCTTCTATTTGAAAGCTTATAAGGTGTAGCGTTTGCTTCTTCTAAATCTTTCCCGAATTCAATTCAGAATGCCAAAATTTAAATAGGGCAAATTGAATATAAAGCTTGCCAAATTTTTTATATTAGGGAATCAATTTTCTAAGGGTGAGAAACATACTAATCTGTATTCTGCTGCTACTTGGCTTACGGACAGCGCATGCCCAGACCTCCCCATTGGTGGGGAAAGTCATTGACGCGGAAAGCAAGAAACCCCTTGATTATGTCACGGTGCACCTGCAGTCCGCCAAGGTGCCTGTTTTTACCGATGAAGCCGGCCAGTACATTATCCGGAAATTCACCCTGACTGACACAATAACCTTCACGTTGCTGGGGTACTTGCCGGTGGTAAAATCAGCTAAAGAGTTGATGAACAACGGGGATATTGCCTTGGAGCGGCATAGTATTTCCATCCAGGAGATAGTGGTCCGGCCTAAAGAAAATCCGGCTTATAAAATTGTGCGCGCGGCCGCCAGGAACAAACACCTTTACCTGCCCGAAAACCAGGATGCCATCCAGTTTGGGACTTATACCCTTATGAAAGGCAGTATTCTGGAGCGGGAGGCCACAGATAAAAAGAAAGGCTTTTCTAAGAGATATGCGCCGTTCCTGGACAGCCTCACGCTGAGTGACGCACCTTCCCGTACGGCTTCTTTGCCCATCTTCCAGTCAGAGACGGTGAAAGAGACCTTCTTTAGCCGGAACCCTAAAAAATCTAAGGAGATTTTGAAAGCCAGCAAGGTGGCAGGGGTGGGCATTGAGAAGGAAAGCCAGATTGCCCAGTTGTTGAATGCCCAGGCCGAGCATTTCTCGCTTAACCAGAACTGGATGCGCATGTTTGACAAAGACTTTGTGAGTCCTATCTCTAACCAGTGGGCCCCTTACTATGACTATGACCTGGAAGACAGCATAGAGACGGCTACCGGTAAAGTGTACCGCATCAAGATACTACCTAAACGCTCACAGGACCTCACCTTTGAAGGTACCATGTGGATTACCGACGGCACATTCTCACTTCGCCGCATAGAACTGCGGCTGAACAAAGACGTGGCCCTCAACTTTGTCAAAAACCTGCAGATTGTACAGGCCTGGGATGAGGAGAAGCCTTCTTTGTTACCATTGTCGAGTAAGCGCAAGTTCCAGATCACCGGCCTGCCGGGTACCGATGTACGCCTTTTTGTAGAGACCATCACTACTTATACCGACCTGGTGCTGGGACAACCCAAGCCTGAGGAGTTCTTTGACATGACCCACCAGATCAGCGATTCTGCCCTCAAGCACAAAGACGATTACTGGCAGGAAATGCGTCCCCAGGCTTTCTCACCCGAGGAGCAAAAAAGGCTGGAGTCCATAGCCCAGATAAACAAACTTCCCCAAATCCAGAGTGCCGTTAAGATCATCCGGGTGGCAGTGGAAGGGCACATGCCTCTCAATGACAAATTTGAGTGGGGACCAGTGTTCGGGACCTACGTGTACAACAAGGTAGAAGGGCACCGGGTACAGTTCGGCGGCCGCACCACGCAGGAATTTCACCCTAACTGGATCTTGAATGGCTACGTGGGCTACGGCACCAAAGATGAATCATTCAAAAGTCTGTTCAATATCAGATACATCGCTAATCGCCAAAGATGGACCGAGTGGGGGGTAAGTTACCTCAATGATGTGGGGCCCGCCTCCATGGACCTGAACAATAGTCAGCTGAACAGTCTTTTCTTTTCGGCGTTCAGGTGGGGTAAGATGAATTTCCCGTACCAGCAGGAGCGGATGCAAATGTGGGCCGAGCGGGAATGGCTGCCTGGTTTCCGGCAGCGGGTAACTTTCCGGCATACCACTTACCGTCCAGCCTTTGATACCAAGCCCTTGAGTGGGAAAAACGATGTCTCCAAGTACGACGGCTTCAGCACTACAGATGTGACCCTGAGCCTGCGATACGCCTCTGTCAAAAAGGTCCTGATCAGGCACTATGAGAAAATTCCCATCGCTAATTCCACGGCACCTATTGTGGGGCTAGACTTATCTGCTGGGCTGAGCGGACTGATGAATTCTGACCTCACTTATCAGGAGGTTTCTTTGTCGGTGGAGCAGCGGGTGCGGGCGGGCATCTTCGGGTATGGGCGGTATTACCTAAGGGCGGGCAAGACCTTCACCAAAGTACCGTTGCCTTTGCTGCAGGTACCCATCGGGAATGAAACCCCGTTTTTCATCCTGCAAGGCTATAACCTCATGCCTTTCTTCTCCTTTGCCACAGATGAATATGTCTCCTTGCGGTATGACCACCATTTTGAAGGGGCCTTCTCCCTCACCAACCGATTGCCGTTGCTGAAGAAAACCAAATTGTTGCTGGTGGCAGGTGGCACGGTGCTTTACGGCCGGCTAACGGATAAGAACAAGCCCACTGAGGATGCGGCCGCGACTGATAGAGTTAATTTCCGCAGCCTTGGGAAAGACCCTTACGCCGAGGTGAACGTGGGTTTCAAGAACATCTTTCAGTTGCTGCGGGTGGATCTGGTGCACCGATTGACCTACAAAGAACTGGATTCTCCGTTGTGGGGCGTGCGTCTGTCAGTATCCGTGAACCCTTAGGGTTTTGGCCTGTTTATAGAAAATAGGTGCTAAAACACAGCAGAACTAAACTGGAAATGGTACCTTCGCTGCATTATCTATTTATGTACCTGATTTTCCGCATGCGTATTTCTTTTTGGCTTTTATGGTTGGGCTTTGGTTTTCTCGCGGCCTGCTCCCAGAAAACTTCAGAAGAAAGAATGTTCAATCCCCAGCGGGTGGATAGCAGCGTACTTACCCAGATAAACGAAATCACCAGGGCATTGGACCAAAGGAGTCCGCAACCGGAGTGGTATGTGAAACGGGCCAAACTGTACCTGGCAATAGACAAAGTGCAACCTGCTTTCAAGGACCTCAGCACTGCCACCACCATGGACCCCGCGCTGGGAGAAGCATACTTCTGGAAAGCCAAAATCCTTATTGGTCGCAAGGAGTACCAGGAGGCCATGAAGATGATGATGCAGGCCAATGCCTTCAACTTTTACTCCCCTGAATCGGAGGCCATTCTGGCGGAGACTTACGTGGGTTTGAAGCTGTATGACAGGGCCCTGGGTCATAGCAGTAAAGCCATCAGATTAAGTCCGGGAGAGGCAAAGTACTATGTATTGCTGGCTAAGGCCCAGGCCGGCACTGGAGACACCACCCGTGCGCTATATAACCTTAGCCGCGCATTAATTAGGGATTCTGTGTCCTTGCCGGCTTACCGGGAACTAAGTGCTATTTACACCGCCAGGGGTTTGTATGAGAATGCCATTCCGTTGGTCCAGGTGGGTGTGAAGAAGCAACCTAGGAATGGGTTCTGGTGGCAACAGCTGGGGCAATATTACCTTAACCACAATCTTACTGACACGGCGTTGGCCTGTTTCAGCCGCGCCATCAATTTCCAACCCGAGAATCCGGAAGGCTACGCTGGCCTGGGCGAGGCTTGGTACAAGAAAAGACAGTACAGTACGGCCTTGCCGCAGCTACTAAAAGCACAGGAACTGGGCCTGAAACTTACGGAGCATAATCGCTGGATTTTGGCATCCTGCCTGGAGTGGACAGGCCAGAAAGCAGCAGCCAGACCGCATTACGCATTTTTAGTCAGAAAATATCCGCAGAACCGGCGCTATAGTGTAGCTTTGCAGCGCATCAACCGGCCCGTGCCGCAACGACCAATGATGGATACTTTGCGCGCCGTATCTGTTTTTTAGCTATTTTGCCGGAAACTGTGCTAAAACGAAGAAGTTTATATCTTTATATATGATCAACATTACCTTACCAGACGGTTCGGTCCGTGAATACCAGGAGGGAGTAACCGGTATAGAGATTGCCGCCTCCATCAGTGAAGGATTAGCCCGCAACGTATTGGCCGTGAAAGTAAACGGTCAGGTGTGGGACTTAACGCGCCCTATTACTGAGGATGCTAATATCCAACTGTTGACCTGGAACGATGACGAAGGCAAGGCTACCTACTGGCATTCCTCGGCCCACTTAATGGCTGAGGCGCTGGAGGCTTTATACCCTGGTGTGAAACTGGGAATTGGCCCCGCCATTGAGAATGGTTTCTACTATGACATTGACCTGGGCGACGACAGAAGCCTTTCTCAGGAAGACTTTCCGGCTATTGAGCAGAAAATGCTGGAGCTGGCCCGTCAGAAAAGCGAGTACGTGCGCCAGCCTATCAGCAAAGCCGATGCGATTGCTTACTTCACCGAGAAAAACGATCCTTACAAATTGGATTTGTTGGAAAGATTGGAGGACGGGTCCATCACCTTCTATACCCAGGGCAATTTCACAGATCTTTGCCGCGGGCCGCACATCCCTAACACCGGTTTTATAAAGGCTGCCAAACTCATGAACGTGGCCGGCGCTTACTGGCGCGGCGATGAGAAGAGCAAGCAATTAACCCGGGTATACGCCATCACTTTCCCTAAGCAGAAAGAACTTGCTGAGTACCTGGAGCGCCTGGAGGAAGCTAAACGCCGTGACCACCGGAAGTTGGGCAAAGAAATGGAGCTGTTCGCTTTCTCTGAGAAGGTGGGCATGGGTTTACCGCTGTGGCTGCCCAAAGGCACCATGCTGCGCGAGCGCCTGGAGCAATTCATGCGCAAAGCCCAGATGAAAGCCGGTTACCAGCCCGTAGTAACCCCGCACATCGGGGCCAAAGAACTGTATGTGACTTCTGGCCACTACGAGAAATACGGCGCAGATTCATTTCAGCCCATCAAGACGCCCAACGAGAACGAGGAGTTCTTCCTGAAACCCATGAACTGCCCGCACCACTGCGAGATCTACAAGACCCGTCCAAGGTCTTACAAAGAGCTCCCGGTGCGTCTAGCCGAGTTTGGGACCGTGTACCGTTACGAGCAAAGCGGTGAGTTGCATGGCTTAACCCGCGTTCGGGGCTTTACCCAGGATGATGCCCACATCTTCTGCCGCCCAGACCAGGTGAAGGAAGAGTTCACCAAAGTAATTGACCTAGTGCTGTACGTATTCAAGGCTTTGGGCTTTGAGAACTACACTGCCCAAATTTCTTTGCGCGACCCAGAGAACAAAGCCAAATACATTGGTTCTGATGAGCTGTGGGAGAAAGCCGAGCGCGCCATTATTGAAGCAGCCACGGAGAAAGGCCTGCCAACTGTAACTGAGTTGGGCGAAGCTGCGTTCTACGGACCTAAGCTGGACTTCATGGTGAAAGACGCTTTGGGCCGTAAGTGGCAGCTGGGAACCATCCAGGTAGACTACAACCTGCCAGAGCGTTTTGACCTGGAATACATCGGGGCTGATAACGAGAAACACCGTCCGGTAATGATTCACCGGGCTCCGTTTGGCTCACTGGAGCGCTTTGTGGCGGTATTAATTGAGCACTGCGGCGGAAACTTCCCGCTGTGGCTCAGCCCAGATCAGGTGGCAATTCTGCCTATTTCTGAAAAATACCATGAATACGCCCACAAGGTGAACGCCCAACTCGCTGAGCAGGACATCAGAGGATACATTGATACCCGCGATGAAAAAATTGGCCGGAAGATACGTGATGCGGAAGTGAGTAAAGTGCCCTACATGATCATTGTAGGCGAAAAAGAGCAGGAAAACGAGATTGTCTCTGTGCGGAAACACGGCTTAGGCGACATGGGAACTTTACGCGTAGATGCCTTTGTTGACAATTTCCGAGCCGTATTGGCAGAATTGCTTAATTAAAATATTAGGTAAATACTTTTAATTTACAGGGAAAAAGGCGATATTCGCACCCTGATTGTACAACCTTAAACTTTAGGAGGTAAAACTATTTCTACGAATAACAAACGCTACGTGCCACGTGGCAAGGTCGAAGAACCTTATCGTATCAATCAGCGCATCACCGGCGTCCGTGACGTTCGGGTAGTGGGGGAGAACGTGGAGCCAGGTGTATACAGCATAGACCAAGCCCGCCGTCTTGCAACGGAACAGAATCTGGACTTGGTGGAGATTTCTCCAAAAGCAGATCCGCCGGTTTGCCGTATTATTGATTACTCTAAGTTCAAGTACGAGCAAAAGAAGAAACAGCGGGAGATGAAGGCTAAAACCACTAAGGTGGTGATGAAAGAAATCAGATTCGGTCCTAACACCGATGACCACGATTTCGAGTTCAAGCTGAAGCATGCCCGTCAGTTCTTAGGCGAAGGTGCAAAAGTGAAGGCGTACGTGCACTTTGTAGGCCGTACAATTGTCTTTAAAGAACGCGGTGAGCTTCTTTTGCTTAAATTTGCCCAGGCGCTGGAAGACGTAGCAAAAGTAGAGCAACTGCCTAAACTGGAAGGGAAACGGATGTTTCTGTTCCTGGGACCAAAAGTGAAAAAATAACAGTACACTTTTATATACACCCAAATGCCAAAGATGAAAAGCAAATCAGGGGCTAAGAAGCGATTCACCCTGACAGGTACTGGCAAAGTGAAGCGCAAGCACGCTTACAAGAGCCACATCCTGACCAAAAAGACCACCAAGCAGAAGAGAAATCTGACCCACACAGGTTTAGTGAGCGAAGCTGACCAGGCCAACGTGTTGAGAATGCTTGCGTCTTAACTACATTCAATTTTTCCAATTGTTTCATCGGGAACTGGTAACTAAGAATTAAACCGAGATCACCAGCCCCAAAAAAAAGTAGAAATGCCTAGATCGGTCAACACCGTGGCGGCCCGCCACAAGAGAAAGAGAATTATGAAAATGGCCAAAGGTTACTTTGGTCGTAGAAAAAACGTTTGGACAGTAGCCAAAAACGCGGTTGAGAAAGGTTTGCTTTATGCTTACCGCGATAGAAAAGCGAAGAAAAGAGACTTCCGTGCTCTTTGGATCCAGCGTATCAATGCTGCAGCCCGTATCAACGGCCTGTCTTATTCCCAGTTAATGGGCGGTTTGAAAAAAGCCAACATCAACCTGAACCGCAAAGTTTTGGCTGACTTAGCTTTGAACCATCCAGAAGCTTTCACCGGAATTGTTGAGAAAGTAAGATAAGCTTTCCTGCTCATAACCTTTGAAAAGCCCAGCCTCCGCTGGGCTTTTTTTGTGCCTTATCTTTCCGGCATCTTCAAGCCCCTTTAAAGCCTTCGCTATTTAAGCCATGCTTTCCCTTCACCAGGGGCTTAACTACATCCCCTACGTCTACAAGGCCTTTGTCCATAGCAGCTGTTTTTAGCCTGAAAAAATCAAAAGCCTTCCCGAAGCAGATAGATCAGATTCAACCTCCTGCAGATTCCATGTTCTTTCTCTTATCCCTAAAGCTGAGAATAGGAGAGGGGAAAATGAAAGGTACAGGTTGCAGCACAACTAATTATCCAACTTCCTATTGCAGAAGCGAAGGCTTAAGTCAAAGACCTGTGGCGAAAGCTGTGACTTCCGCAGGGAAAAGAGCTTGGCAGCTCAAAAGCTTTTATCAAGGTTGAAGGTGGGGAAGTGGCTTATCAAAATTCCCCCGCTTGTATTACAGGTTTGGTTTAAATTCTTGC
This sequence comes from Rufibacter roseolus, assembly GCF_017916365.1. Taxonomy (GTDB): domain Bacteria; phylum Bacteroidota; class Bacteroidia; order Cytophagales; family Hymenobacteraceae; genus Nibribacter; species Nibribacter roseolus. The sequence goes on along the minus strand of NZ_JAFMSU010000002.1, from coordinate 914,687 downwards.
GCCTTAACGTATTTATACTCAGGGGTTTAATGGATTAATTAAAATATAGATATTCAACTAATAGTGGTAAAGTTCTAATTATTGTCTGTTCGAAGAAATTTTTTTTTCAATAAAAATTTGAGCACATCCAGATAATATTCTAAAGCTTAAAAAGAAGCCCCAAAACCATACAAAATTTAGTCTAATTACCCTTTATTAAAGTTGGTACAACTAAATTGTTGTTAATGTACAAAAATTGCTTTTTTGTACATTAACCGGCAAAATAATTTACCTAATTTGGTTTACGACTGTACTAATTATAGTTAAAATGTATGTATCTACTTTTAAATTAGGCACATAGTAGATGTTTAATATTAAGAATGTTTTATACGAGGTTTGTTTTAAAAAGGTTTTGAATTAGTTTTGAAATATAGCAGCTGCTTATCCCCGCCCCAAATTACCTGACCCTTTATTAACTTTAACTTAGAAAAATGAAATTAGGTCTTTACCGCTCCCTGCTCTTTCTATGTCTATGGATTAGTTCTCTCTCAGTATTTGCACAACAGCCCACCGCTAACGAAAGCGTGAAACCCTATAATGCTCCTTTTGGATTTGGCGCGAATATGGGTGTCTTCGGGAATGGTTGGAATGACAAAAGCATCGCTACTATTGTGAGCAAAGCCGGGGGGAATTCCATTCGCCCCACCTTACCAGAAAGTTTTGTGGAGAGATGGGGATACGCCATCCGCCTGAATGAATTCAAGTATTACGCCATTGACTTAGGAATGAAGGATGTGACTGTTTTCCTGGAAGGTCCTTCAGAAGCCCACCGCGATCTCACTACTTATCCGGGCTGTACCTATTCCTCTAAGTCCTTCAAGAATCTTTATGAGCCCATCTGGAATTCAGATGGTACTGTAAACTCAAATAACTACTACGCCAATTACGTATACAAGCTGGTTCAGACCTACGGACCCTATGTAAAGAACTGGGAAGTAGTGAATGAGCCAGACTTAGGTTCTGCCACCCGGTCTAACTGGCTTACCCGCGCTCCTTTACCCAATGAGATGTCAAACTTCAGGGCTCCTTTTTTCAACTACCTCCGGATGCTGCGCATTACCTGGGAAGTGGTGAAGAAATACAATCCAGATGATTTCGTGACCCCAGGTGGTATTGGATACCCTGAGTTCCTGGATGCCATGTTGCGCTACACCGATAACCCTAATGGCGGTGCGGTGTCTAGCCAGTACCCTCATAAAGCAGGAGCTTATTTTGACATGGTGAGCTACCACGTATATCCCGCTCATAACCTCCGTAAATGGGATAGCAATGTTGGAGGCTTTGTGTACCTGCACAACTCTGACTACGCGGCCGCCCAGGTAATCACCCATAAAAACTGGTTAGAGGCCGTTTTGATAAAATACGGCTATAACGGATCTACCTACCCCAAGAAGCATTTCATTGTAACGGAGACCAATATTAACCGCCGGACCATTGACTGGCGCTACGGCTCTGATGACATGCAGCGTAATTTCGGTATTAAGGCCATGGTGTTGGCGCAGAAGAACGGAATCAAGCAGATCCAAATTTACGGGGTAGGAGAAGCCATGAATGCTCCGGCCGCCGGAACAAGCATTACAAGCGATTATAAACTGATGGGCCTTTATGAAAACCTTTCCAGAGATGCCTATGGATATGAAAAGCTGGCTCCGGTGGGAAAAGGTTTTAAGACCACCTCTTTGCTCATTAGAGATTATACCTATGACGCCGGCCGTACCGCTGCTCTGAACTTGCCTGCCTCAGTAGAAGGCGGGGCATTTGTGAAGAATGGTGAATACGTGTATGTTCTTTGGGCTAAAAACCCTAATGACAAAACAGAAACTTACACCCAGCCTTACTCTTTCCCGGCAGGTTTGAATATTTCCAAAGTAGACCGTTACGAGTGGGATTTCTACGCAACTGGTAAGTTCACCCAGCAAGCCTCTACCGGGCTAACCTTGAATACCACGCCATCTTTCTTTAAGGGCATCTCCGGTACTTCCACAGGGTTGAAGACTCAAACTATCACATTCCCAGCTATAGAGTCTAAAGTATTTGGTACGGCTCCTTTTTACCTGCAGGCAACTGCCTCTTCTGGGCTAACCGTGAGTTTCAAAGTGGTTTCTGGTCCGGCTACCTTAAGCGGTACCACCCTGACTTTAACCGGTACTGGTACGGTAACGGTACAAGCCTTGCAGGGTGGGAATACCTCCTATAGCTCGGCTACCCCAGTAAGCCAGAGCTTCACAGTAACTTCCTCCACTTCAACCCCTATCAACTCTATTTCTATCCCAACCATCAGAATTGAAGCCGAAAAATACACAAGCATGAGCGGTGTTTATGTAGAAGGTTGCAAAGACACGGGCGGTGGGTATGACGTTGGAAGAATTGACGCCGGAGATTGGATGAAGTACGGCGTGACGGTAAGTACCGCAGGAATTTACAATATAAGTTTTAGGACCGCCGGTACGGGCGCTGGTCAGTTTGAGATTAGAAACAGCAGTGGAGCCGTTTTGAAGACTGTTGACGTGGCTCCTACCGGAGGGTGGCAGACCTGGAAGACCACTTCTACCCAGGTTGCTCTGGCAGCAGGAACCCAGACTATCCAGATCTACGTGAAAAAGGCTGGCTGGAACTTCAACTGGATTGAACTGGGCGGATCTGGTTCTACTACCCAGGCATCTACTATCTCTGATGGAGGTCTTACTTCTTTGAACGAGAATGCCTTCACCCAGACCTGGTCAGTGTTTCCTAACCCAACCATTGACAGAGTTCAGGTACGGGTAGGTTCACAAGTGGAAGGAACTGTGCAAATAGATTTGATTGATACGGCAGGAAGAACCATCAAGCAAATGTCTGTTATTAAAGGAACTAAGGAAATCACCCAAACTGTATCCCTGGAGAACTTAACCAGCGGTCTGTACTTCATCCGCCTTAGAGGAAACGGGGTAAACGAAGTTAAAAAGGTGATCAAGCAGTAAACTTTCGTTTAAAGCAGCGCTTTAAACCTCCTTTGAGAAAAACGCACTTAAAACTATAATACACTAATAGAAAAAGGCCGGAGCTTTTGCCCCGGCCTTTTTAGTTGTTTAAAGATGGTTCAATTTAGAACCCTTATCTATGTATGATATGGGTAATGAGCTTTAGCTACTTGTTCTTATAACATTATCTACAAAATTTTTATAAGAGTAAATAATAGTATCGCTCAACTGAGAGAAGAGTATAGAGAGTAGCTTGGGTTAATTCAATTAAGATGACCTAAATAAACATATTCATTCCTTTTAAAAATGTACCTTTATTATGCTTTTGAACCTTAAGAATCTTATAAAGTAAACTAATATTATGGTCTATTGCCTAGTACCTTATAGATATAATGAAATAAAAAAGGATCTTTATTTGAATTGTTTTTTAGTGATGGTTTATACTCTTCAAATGATCCTTTTTTTGGCATCCAAGTTGGTAATAAGTAAATTTTTCTTCAATGAAAATTGAATGAAAAATGGGGGATATACCTCAAATATTAAGCTAAAAGAAATTAAGCTACTTTTCAAAATATACCTTATTTACATATTTTCATTTTATGCAATGAGTTAACTCCTTATTCTTATAAGAAGTCAACAATAAGCAATTCATAACTAGGTTAAAGACTTGCATATTTCTAAATCAATGTTGGACAGGCTAGAATTAATGTTCGATTCTGCCTATGCATGATTCTGCTTATTATTCTGAAATGAATTCTTACAAATTACTTTTGAGAACGTGTAGGCTGTTCTTTGGCAAACCTGGGCAGCAGAGCAGGTTAGATAGGGAAAGTAAAGCAAAAAGCCTTCAAACTGCTGGTTTGAAGGCTTTTTGGTAACTTAATTTTTAAACTTGTAGCGGGGAGCAGAATCGAACTGCCGACCTCAGGGTTATGAATCCTGCGCTCTAACCATCTGAGCTACCCCGCCGAATTGTGGTGCAAATGTAGGAGAAAGATTTATAACCGCACAAGTTTTTTTCTATAAAAAATTTTCTTTTAATTGAAGAAGCATATCCGCCCCACCTTAAACTACACCCTAACACACTTTTAACTTTATTGTCCTATGAGTAAGATAAAGTTCATTAGAGAGTACTCTCTGAATGCATCGCCTAAGATGCTGTACCCTTACCTGAGCACGGCGTCTGGTTTGTCTCAGTGGTTGTGTGATGCTGCCAAACAGATAGGGGACCGTAAATACAACCTGGTTTGGGATAACCAGGACCATATTGCGGAAATGACGAGCCACCGGATGAACAAGTCTGTGAGATTCACCTTCCCGGGCACAAACAAAGGTACTTCCCATGACTACAGTTACATTGATTTCTCAATTGAATCTGGTGAACTGACGCAGGAACAGTTTTTGCGCGTTGTAGATTACACAGACGTGGGAGACGTGGAGCAACTTACCGAGCTTTGGGATAACCAGGTGTTGACCTTGCGGGAGTTGATAGGAGGATAGCAGGCCTTTCCGCCGCTTTTTGTAAATTGGGCCACTTTTCCTGAAAGCGGGCTCAAAACCCACGGCCTGTGCTGAAGGAAGCGGTAACACTACATGAAAAAATTAGATAAGCTTATTCTTAAGTCCTTTATAGGGCCTTTTGTTCTCACCTTTGCCGTTGTAGAGTTCATTCTGTTGTTGCAGGTAATCCTCAAATACCTGGATGACCTCATCGGGAAGGATTTAGGGGTAGCCGTGATTTCAGAGCTGTTGTTTTACTTCAGCCTTAACCTGGCGCCCATGGCTTTTCCGTTGGCCATTCTGCTTTCGTCCCTTATGACCTTCGGGAATTTGGGCGAGCACCATGAATTAACGGCCATTAAAACCTCAGGAATCTCTTTGGTCCGGACTCTTCGGCCGGTTTTCCTGTTTGCGGTGCTGCTCACCATTGCCGCCTTTTTCTTCCACAACACCATCGTGCCCAAGGCTAACCTTAAGGCATATAGCCTTATGTGGGACATCCGGCAGAAAAAACCATCCCTTGACCTCAAAGAAGGCTCTTTCTACAACGGGCTGCCTAACCGCAGCATCAGGGTAGGGAAGAAGTTTGAGGATGGTCAGACTCTCAAAGACATCATGATCTATGACCACTCCAACGGGCAAGGGAATGCTGTGGTCATGCTCGCCGATTCAGGCAAAATGTACACCCAGTTCAATGACCAATATCTGGTGCTGGAAATGTTCCATGGCAAAACCTTCGCGGAGGAGCGCCCTAGTAGTTCTACCGGGTTTAGCCAGAGCACGGGCTATCTGCGGCAGGCTTTCACCAAGAACAAGATTGTGGTAAACCTGGCCTCCTTCCAGATGATCAGGAGCAACGCACAGTGGTTCGCGGATAACAAGATGATGAAGAACATCAACCAGCTTACCCAGGTAACAGACTCACTGCAGAAACAGATTACCAAAGAAACCACCCTGTTAGAACCCAACGTCAGGCCTTTTTACTCGCACTTCAGCACGGTAAAATCCACCGATACGCTCAAGATCAAGGTAGACCCCAAAAGACTCTCACCCAAGATTACGCTGCAGGATGTGCAGACGGCGGCCAACTCGGCCCGTAACGTGAAAAGCTTCACCAGCTCGTACGCCTCCAGGCTCACCACCATCCAGCGGGAGCGCAACAACTACGAGATTGAGATTTACCGCAAATTCACCCAGGCCTTCGCCTGTTTTATTATGTTCCTCATAGGGGCACCACTGGGGGCCATTATCCGGAAGGGTGGATTAGGCATGCCGGTGATCATTTCCATCGCCTTTTTTATTGTGTATTACGTACTTAGTATTTTGGGGGAGAAGTGGGGACGAGAAGGTGTTTGGCCGGTAATGGTGGGAATGTGGGCCGCAAATCTAATCTTGTTGCCCATCGGGCTCTTTTTCCTCTATCAGGCCCGCAACGACTCTAACCTGTTGGAATTTGATTTCTGGCGCAAGCTAACTGCCAGATTTAGGCCCAACAGCGCGCAGTAAAAGAAATAACCGCTCTTTATTACAATGAAATATTTGAATATAAGGGTTTGTTTACTAACTTTGCGCCTTATAATCTGAACTGCGATAAAAAGAAAAGTACAGTTACACGCAATGAAATTAACTACCGAAGCGAAAAAAGAAATCTTCCAAACCAGCGGTTTTTCAAAGTCAGCCACCGATACCGGTTCTGCTGAATCACAAATCGCCTTGTTTACTGCCCGGATTAATCACCTGACAGAACACCTTAAGTCGAACAAAAAAGACTTCTCCACTCGTTTGGGTCTTTTGAAACTGGTTGGTAAGAGAAGAAGATTACTGAATTACCTCACTAAAACCGACATTACGCGCTACCGCGCTATTATCGCTGAATTAGGCATTCGTAAATAATCCACATAGAAAGATTAGGGAATTCATTAATAAGGATTCCCTAATCTTTTTTATTGCCTCTGCTTTCCCTTCTTGCTCTTAGCGCCCTGGGCTGTCTGCCTGTGGGTGCATTTTACTTTGATTGCATTTATATCAAGACCGATGTCATATAACGCTATAAATAAAACTATCCGCATGGCCAATGGCCGTGACATAACTATTGAGACTGGTAAGCTTGCCAAACAGGCAGACGGTTCTGTTGTGGTAAGATGCGGAAATGCTATGCTACTGGCAACAGTGGTATCTAATGTTGGTGCCCGGGAAGGAGTTGATTTCCTTCCTCTGTCTGTAGATTACCAGGAGAAATTCGCTTCTTCCGGTAAAATCCCCGGTGGTTTCCTTAAAAGAGAAGCCCGTCTTTCTGACTATGAAGTATTGATCAGCCGTTTGGTAGACCGTATCCTGCGGCCTATGTTCCCAGACGATTATCATTCCGAGACCCAGGTGATCATCAACCTGATCTCTGCTGATTCTGAGGTGTTGCCAGATGCTCTGGCTGCTTTGGCCGCTTCTGCCGCTATTTCCGTTTCAGATATCCCTTTCAATGGACCAATCTCTGAAGTGCGCGTGGCCCGCATTGACGGTGAATACCAAATTAACCCTTTGCTTTCTGACCTGAAGCGCGCCGATATTGACCTGATTGTAGGTGGATCTGCTGACAGCGTAGCCATGGTGGAAGGTGAGATGAGCGAGGTGTCTGAAGAAGACATGCTGGAAGCCATCAGAGTAGCGCATGACGCCATCAAGATTCAAGTTCAGGCTCAGGTAGAACTGGCCCAGGAAGTTGGTAATACCACCAAGCGCGAATACAGCCACGAAACCAATGACGAAGAACTAAAAGAACTGATCTTCAAAGCTGCTTACGACAAAGCGTACGCTGTTGCCGCCGCTGGAAACAATGTGAAAGCCCAACGCAAAGAAGCGTTCAAAGCCATCAAAGAGGAGTTTGTTGCTGGATTGCCAGAAGACCATACTTATGACCCTGCTTTGATCAGCAAATATTTCCATGATGCTGAGAAAGAAGCGGTGCGTGACGCCGTTTTGAAAGAGCGCCGTCGTTTGGATGGCCGTTCTCTGGAGGAAATCCGTCCTATCTGGTCAGAGGTAAATTACCTGCCATCTGCGCACGGTTCTGCTATCTTCACCCGTGGTGAAACCCAGTCTTTGACCACCGTTACCTTAGGTACTAAATTGGATGAGCAGATGATTGATGGAGCCATGTTCTCTGGCTACAACAAATTCATGTTGCACTATAACTTCCCGCCGTTCTCTACCGGTGAGGCCAAACCAATGCGTGGTACTGGCCGTCGCGAGGTAGGTCATGGAAACCTGGCCATGCGTTCCTTGAAAAAGGTATTGCCACCGGAAGACGAAAACCCATACACCATCCGTATCGTGTCTGATATATTGGAGTCAAACGGTTCTTCTTCTATGGCTACTGTTTGCGCCGGTACTTTAGCGTTGATGGATGCCGGTATCCAGATCTCTGCCCCGGTTTCAGGTATTGCCATGGGCTTGATCATGGACGAGGAGTCTGGCAACTTCGCGGTTCTTTCTGACATCCTGGGTGACGAAGATCACTTGGGTGACATGGACTTCAAAGTGACCGGAACTGCCAAAGGTATCACTGCTTGCCAGATGGACATCAAAGTGAAAGGTCTTTCATTTGAGATCCTTGGCCAGGCCTTGGCACAAGCCAGAAACGGTCGTCTGCATATCTTGGGCGAGATGAACAAAACCATCGCGCAGCCTAACGCCGACTTCAAACCACATACACCACGTTCTACCAATATTATTATTGATAAAGAATTCATCGGGGCTATCATTGGACCGGGTGGTAAAGTAATCCAGCAGATCCAGCGCGATTCAGGTGCGGTTATCCAGATTGAAGAGAAAAACGACAAAGGCTACGTGAACGTGTTCGCCACGAACCAGGAGGCCATGCAATTGGCAGTCTCTAAAATCAAAGCCATTGTTGCCGTTCCGGAAGTGGGTGACACCTACACCGGTAAAGTGAAATCTATCCAGCCATACGGCGCGTTTGTGGAGTTCATGCCAGGCAAAGACGGTCTGCTGCACATCTCTGAGGTGAAGTGGGAGCGTCTGGAAAGCATGGAAGGTGTGTTGGAATTAGGCGAGGAAATCCAGGTGAAACTGGTTGACATCGATCCTAAGACCGGCAAATTCAAACTTTCTCGCAAAGCCTTGTTGCCCAAGCCTGAGCGCCAGGAGTCTGCTCCTAAAAAAGCCTAAGCACTAGCATCTTACAACCCGGTTCTGCACGTTCAAAAATTGGACATGCAGGGCCGGGTTTTAGGGCTGATTTATTTAAATCGGCTTTAAAATAGGAGAGTTAGCAGGTGTTTTGGATTTAAGAGAACTTTTGGAGCCTAGGGAGGTGTTATCCCAGCAGCCAACCAATACAGAGATTTACACAGATAGAAATACACTCCAATGAGACAGCTGAAAATAAGCAAGCAGATTACCAACCGCGAAAGCCAATCCCTAGACAAGTACCTGCAGGAGATTGGTAAGGTGGACTTGCTCACCCCAGACGAGGAGGTAACGCTTGCGCAGCGCATCAGAGAAGGCGACCAGTTCGCCCTCGAGAAATTAACCAAGGCCAACCTTCGCTTCGTGGTGTCGGTGGCAAAGCAATACCAGAACCAGGGGCTTTCCCTGGGTGACTTGATCAACGAAGGCAACTTAGGCTTGATCAAAGCAGCAAAGCGTTTTGACGAAACCCGTGGTTTCAAATTCATCTCCTACGCCGTTTGGTGGATCCGTCAGTCTATTCTGCAGGCTTTGGCTGAGCAGTCAAGAATTGTGCGTCTTCCTTTGAACCGTGTTGGTTCTTTGAACAAAATCTCCAAGTCTTTCTCAGAACTGGAGCAGAAGTTTGAGCGTGAGCCGTCTCCGGAAGAAATTGCCGAAGTACTGGAATTGACTACCGCTGAGGTAGTGGACACCTTAAAAATCTCCGGTCGCCACGTGTCCGTGGATGCCCCTTTCGTGCAAGGCGAGGAAAACCGTTTATTGGACGTGCTGGAAAACGAAGACGAAGAGTCTCCAGATACCGGCCTTATGAACGACTCCCTTCGTAAAGAGGTACAGCGTGCCCTTTCGACCTTGACCAAACGTGAAGCAGATGTTATTACGCTTTACTTCGGGTTGAATGGTGAGCACTCCCTTACATTGGAAGAGATTGGTGAGAAATTCAACCTGACTCGCGAGCGTGTGCGTCAGATTAAAGAGAAAGCCATCCGTCGTTTACGTCACACATCCCGCAGCAAGGCTCTTAAGCCTTACCTGGGATAGTTTAGTGAAAACATCTCCAAAGCCTTGGTTCTCACCGGACCAAGGCTTTTTGCTTTTATAGTCTGTAGGATTACAACATTGCAGTTTTACGCCTGTTTTATAAAAAGTACATCTAAACCGCGTGGGTTAAACCTTGGGCTAAGCTACCTGTCTAAAGAATGTTTTTACAGGCAAGAATTGTTATTGCCTACAATTTGTTCTATTCTAAAGGCCCCAATGGCAAATGAAATGTGTTTTAGCCTTGATAATGAAATATTTACGCCGAATCACTTCCTTGTTGGCCTTAGAGGGTACCGGCTCATCTGCCGGTGTCTTTAAAATAATTCGTAATATTGCACTCCCAAATTATTACCTGATATGGAAAACCAAAAGGAGCGCGTAAAGTGTCTGATAATAGGTTCCGGCCCTGCCGGATATACCGCCGCCATTTACGCCTCACGGGCCGGTCTTAAACCGGTTATGTACCAGGGCTTGCAACCTGGTGGTCAGTTGACCATTACCAACGACGTAGAAAATTACCCTGGTTACCCAGAGGGCATCAACGGCCCACAAATGATGGAAGACTTCCGTCAGCAGGCTGCCCGCTTCGGGGCCGATATCCGCTATGGCATCGCTACTTCCGTTGATTTCTCCGGAAAGCCCCACAAAGTGACCATTGACGATCAGAAAGAAATAGAGGCAGACACCGTGATCATCGCCACAGGTGCCTCGGCCAAGTGGCTAGGCCTGGAGTCTGAGTCAAGGCTGAACGGCAGCGGTGTTTCTGCCTGCGCGGTTTGTGACGGGTTCTTTTACCGGGGGCAGGAAGTGGCCATTGTAGGTGCTGGAGATACCGCCTGCGAGGAAGCCCATTACCTTTCAAACCTCTGCTCCAAGGTGTACATGATTGTGCGCCGCGATGAGATGAAAGCTTCTATCATCATGCAGAACCGGGTGAAACACACACCTAATATTGAGATCATCTGGAACAGCGTGACCGAGGAAATCCTTGGGGAACATGCGGTAGAGGGTGCTCGCCTTAAAAACACGGTGACCGGTGAGATCACGGAACTGAAGGTGAGCGGCTTCTTTGTGGCCATCGGGCATGAGCCCAACTCTAAAATCTTCCAGCCTTACCTGGAACATGATGAGAGCGGTTACCTTAAGACCATTCCGGGCACATCGAAGACCAACATTGACGGAGTGTTTGCCTGCGGCGATGTGCAGGACAACGTGTACCGCCAGGCGGTTACCGCCGCCGGCACCGGATGTATGGCCGCCCTGGACGCCGAACGATATTTGGCCTCTTTAGAGGAATATTAAATAAAGGAGAACAAGCCGCTATGTGTTGCCAAAGCAATAAAATAGGGGCTTGTTCAGTTTTAAAGCCGGACCTGAGAAAGTTCAGCTCTGGTGATTAATAGGATTAAATGTTTATAAGGAAGCTACTTTTACTTCTGCTGCTGACGGGCTTTGTCCTTACCGGACATGTGGCCGAGGCGCAGAGGAAAAGAACCAATAAAGACTTGTTCAGGAGGAAGTCTCCCCGGATCAAACCCGTGAAACCTGATACGCAGGTGGAGGTGAAGCAGGAGACCCAGCAGGACAAGGACAAACCCAACCGGTCAGAATTCAATCCGGTTAAGAAACTTTCCATCGTCAGCGAAGACACCAGTTCCTTGAACCTGGGCGAACAGAGCATTGTGGAGATGTCTGAGCAGATCCAGATGGATGATAGTGCCTGGGTGAAAATTGCGGCCTATTACGCTATTTGGGACACCCACAACCTGAACCCTTACCGCAAAGACGGCCGCCAGATTCAGGACACCATCGCGCTTACCCTTTATAACAAGAAGCACCCGTACAAAATGCCGCTGGTGAAAACCCCGGTGACATCTGATTTCGGGTTCAGGGGCTATCGCTGGCATTACGGCACTGACCTGGACCTGGATACCGGCGACTCGGTGAAGACGGCTTTTGACGGGGTGGTTCGCATCTCTAAATGGGACGGCGGTGGCTACGGGAATTACCTGGTGGTACGGCACGTAAACGGGCTGGAGACGGTATATGGGCACTTGAGCAAACCCATCGCCAAGGTAGGGCAGTACGTGAAAGCAGGGCAGTTAATAGGCTGGGGCGGAAGCACCGGACGCAGCTCGGGACCGCACCTGCATTACGAGGTTCGCTACGAAGGAAACCCCATTGACCCCGAAGAGATGTATGATTTTCCTGAGTACCTCTTGAAAGGCGAGAACTTCAAGGTGACCTCAGCACTCTTCAACTACTATAACCGCGCGAAAAAGAAATCTTCTTACGGGGCAAGCCGGGCCAGAAAAGTGGTGTACCACAAAGTGAGAAGCGGTGAGGTGCTGGGTACCATTGCCCGTAAATACGGGGTTTCCGTATCGCAGATTACGCGCCTCAACCACATCAGCAGCAGAACAACCCTTCGGCCGGGCCGTAATCTCCGCATCAAATAAGATATTACATGAAGCTTGACATACTGGCATTTGCCTCCCACCCAGACGATGCCGAACTAGGTTGCGTTGGAACCCTGCTGGCCCATAAAGCCCAGGGCAAGAAAGTAGGAGTGGTGGACCTTACCCGCGGAGAACTGGGCACCCGGGGAACCCCCGAGATCCGCGCCCAGGAGGCTGCTGATTCGGCCAGAATCCTGAACCTGGATGCCCGCGAGAACCTGGGTTTAGCCGATGGTTTTTTCCGGAACGATGAGGAACACCAGCGCAAAGTGATTCAGGCAGTAAGGAAATACCAGCCCGAGATTGTGCTCATGAATGCTATCCATGACCGCCACCCAGACCATGGCCGTGGCAGTCATTTGGTCTCTGAAGCTTGTTTCTATTCCGGTCTCCGGCAGATCAAAACACAGGACGAGAACGGAACAGAGCAGCAGGCCTGGCGCCCCAAAGCCGTCTACCACTACATTCAGGACCGGTTCATCTCGCCTGATCTGGTGGTGGACATTACGCCGTACTGGGAGAAGAAGGTAGAGGCTATCAGGGCTTTTAAAACCCAGTTCTTCACCCAGGACAGCCCCAACAACGACGAACCTGCCACCTACATTTCCTCTCCTGAGTTCCTGCGCTTCATAGAAGCCCGCGCCTTGGAGTTAGGCCATGCCATCGGGGTAACCTACGGCGAAGGTTTCACCCGGGAGCGGTTCATAGGAGTAAAGAACCTCTTTGATTTAATTTAAACCAGATAGTTTGTAAAACCAAGGGCCCCCTTTTAAGCCTGTTTTCCTAAAAACGTGCTTAAAAGGGGCCCCTTGGTTTTACAAGTTTGTTTTCTTGTTTTAACCCGGATTTAAAGTCTTTACCATTCGCAATACCGCTTGCTTCAAAGGCCTCGTAGCGTTTGGATTACTTGCGAGCGTCTGTGCCAATTGCTTTCCTATTTCGCCAATCAGGAGATTGGCTGTTCATTAGTGCGTAGAGCGCACCCGCTAACTCAACGCACAACTCTCGTACATCTTTTCTTTAACCACAATTGCAAAGCCCTGCGCTTTAAGCCTATTTTTGTTAAAAAAGGCTTAAAGCGCAGGGCTTTGCATTAACTTAGGCTACTTCAAGCGGTTCTTCCGCCAGTCAGACATGGTTCCGTTGTTTGAGGTTGAGGTTGAAATACCTGAAGTATTCGCTTTTTTGGTTTGTCCTGCGAAAAGGGCGGCCAATACGGCGGCTATTTCAGCTTCCTCTTGGGAAGGAGCTGGTTTGAGGACCGAGGGATCCTGGAAGTATCGCTCAATAAATTTGGTGTCAAAGTCTCCGGACCGGAATGCCTCGTGTTCCATCACAAATCGCCCGAAGGGCAAGGTGGTTTCAATGCCGGTGATCTGGTATTCATCTATGGCCCGGATCATTTTTTCAATGGCTTCCTGGCGGTCCTTCCCAAAGGTGACCAGCTTAGCGATCATGGGGTCATAGTAGATAGGAATTTCCATCCCTTCCTCAAACCCATCGTCTACCCGCACGCCAAGGCCTTGAGGGCGTTTGTAGGTGGTAAGGGTCCCAATATCCGGCAGGAAGTTGTTGGCCGGATCTTCGGCGTATACACGTAGTTCCATGGCATGGCCAGTGATGGTAAGGTCCTCCTGGGAAAAGGGAAGGGGGGTGCCTTGGGCAATCTTGATCTGCTCCTTCACCAGATCCAATCCGGTGATCTGCTCAGTAACGGGGTGCTCTACCTGCAAACGGGTGTTCATCTCCAGGAAGAAGAAGTTCTTGTGCTCGTCCAGCAGGAATTCTACCGTGCCGGCGCCTACGTAATCACAGGCCTTGGCTACGTCCACGGCGCAACGGCCCATGGCGGACCGCAGCTCTGGGGTGAGAACCGATGAAGGTGCTTCCTCAATTACTTTCTGGTGACGGCGCTGAATGGAACACTCGCGCTCAAACAGGTGCACAATATTACCGTGGGTATCGCCTAGGACCTGAATTTCAATATGGCGCGGCGACCCGATGTACTTTTCTATAAAGACCGCTCCATTTCCGAAGGCTGAGGTGGCTTCGCTCACCGCCAGTTGCATCTGCTGCTCAAAGTCAGAAACGCTTTCTACCACGCGCATGCCTTTTCCGCCCCCTCCGGCACTGGCTTTGATCAGGATAGGAAACCCTATGTTAGTGGCAATCTGCTTCGCTTCCTCTATATCAGTGATGGCATACTCGGTGCCGGGCACCATGGGGATGTTGTAATGGGCCACGGCGGCTTTGGCGGCTAGCTTGCTGCCCATGAGTTCAATGGATTCGGGAGAGGGCCCGATGAAGGTGATTCCGGCATCCTGGACCTGCTGCGCGAAGGTGGCGTTCTCAGAAAGGAAGCCGTAGCCCGGGTGGATGGCGTCTACGCCCAAGCGCTTGCAAACGTCTATGATCACATCGGCCCGCAGGTAGGAAGCGCTGGAGGCGGGCGGACCCACGCAGACAGCCTCATCCGCGAAGCGCACGTGCAGGGCCTGGCGGTCGGCCTCAGAATAAATGGCCACGGTTTTAATGCCCATCTCGCGGGCAGAGCGCATCACTCTCAAGGCTATTTCTCCGCGGTTGGCCACCAGCAGCTTTTCAATTTTCTTCATGTAGGCAAGTAGAGTTGGGTTCGTTCTTCAAAGAAAGTTCATTCCGGGCAAAGTTAAAAGGCGTTTTTACTCTGGCATTCTGGCACTGACTTTGTAATTGTTTACATTCAATGTAAATTTGCCTACCTTTTAGGTTTATACTTATTGATTTAAGAAGGAAGTTTCACGGCCTTCACATCATTAACCGCCATAACATTATCTAAAGTGGATCTATTTGAAAAGTTATTAGCCAACCGCGGACCGCTTGGCAGCCATTCTCACTATGCGCACGGATATTTTACGTTCCCTAAACTTGAGGGCGAAATCGCGCCGCGCATGACCTTTAGGGGAAAACAGGTGCTTACCTGGAGCTTGAACAACTATCTGGGCTTGGCCAACCACCCTGAAGTACGTAAAGCCGATGCTGACGCCGCCGCTGAGTTTGGAATGGCTTTACCAATGGGTGCCCGCATCATGTCTGGTAACTCCAATAACCACGAGCGTCTGGAAAGCGAGCTGGCCGAGTTTGTACAGAAAGAAGATGCTTTCCTCTTGAACTTCGGGTACCAGGGAGTGGTGTCTATCATTGATGCCCTGGTTGACCGTCATGATGTGATTGTGTATGACGCGGAGTCCCATGCCTGTATTATTGACGGAGTGCGTCTGCACCAGGGCAAGCGCTTTGTGTACCAGCACAACAACATGGAAAGCCTTGAGAAGCAGCTGCAGCGTGCCACTCGTTTAACCAACGAGACCGGCGGTGGTATCCTGGTAATCACCGAAGGCGTATTTGGCATGAGCGGAAATCTGGGCAAGCTGCGCGAAGTAGTAGCCCTGAAAGAGAAATACAGCTTCAGACTGTTTATTGATGATGCCCACGGTTTCGGGACTATGGGTAAAACCGGGGCCGGTACCGGTGAGCACCTAGGCGTGCAGGACGGGATTGATGTTTACTTCTCTACGTTTGCCAAATCAATGGCTAGCATTGGCGCGTTCGTGGCTAGCAATGAGCAGGTAATTGAATATCTCCGCTATAACATGCGTTCCCAGACTTATGCCAAATCCCTGCCCATGACCCTGGTGGTGGGTGCCCTGAAGCGCCTGGAGTTGCTGCGCACTAAACCAGAGTTGAAAGACAACCTCTGGACCGTTGTGAATGCATTGCAGTCTGGCCTGCGGGAGAAAGGCTTCAACATTGGTACCACCGAGTCTCCGGTAACGCCTGTGTTGTTGAACGGCCAGATTCCTGACGCTACTGCGCTTACCCTTGATTTACGCGAGAATTATAATATTTTCTGCTCTATTGTGGTGTACCCGGTAGTGCCTAAGGATGTAATTATGCTGCGCCTTATCCCAACCGCTGCTCACACCCTGGAAGATGTGGCAGAAACCATTTCTGCTTTCGAAGCCATTTCGGCTAAGCTTGACAAAGGGCTTTACACAAAAACCTCAGTTCCTGCCTAGAAAGGGACTTTTTAAGAATTTAATACAAACGCTTATTTTTTTGCACCTTATTTTAAAATTCCTATATTAGAGCCATTAAACAACATGTTAAACCATTTAAACAAGCTCTAATGAACAATTTTTCCAAACTTAAGGATCTGGTTCTTTCCCTGGAAGCCGACTTCGAGAAATTCTACGACAAGAAGAACTCAGCTGCCGGTACCCGTGTAAGAAAAGGCATGCAAGATCTGAAAAACATGGCCCAAGACATCCGTAAGGAAGTTCAGGACATGAAAAACAGCGAAGGCGCTGCAAAATAATAAGTTGCTCTGTTATAAGATATTATAAAAAAAGGTGGGTCCAAAAGCCCACCTTTTTTTACGCCCTTGCCTAAAAAGGAAATCTCCTATTTCAGGGCCGTTTTCAAGAGAACAGGCCAGAAATAGGAGATAAATAATAACAAGGCTTTTTAGGCCAACTTAGGTCATTACACTGTTTTCACCAGGTAGTAATTCTTCTTTCCTTTCTGCACTACCAGGTATTTTCCCTGCAGCAGATCCTGGCTCAGTGCCTCGTCTGGTTTCCCCACTTTCTGCCGATTGATGCTCACGCCGCCGTTCTGGATCATTTTTTTTGCCTCACCTTTTGACTCAAAAATCTGGTTCTGGGTCAGCTCAGAAAGAAAGTCCACCGAGAGGGTTTCAGCGGTTAAAGAATCTTTGGCTACCTCAATCTGGGGCACGCCTTCAAACACGGCCAGCAGGGTAGACTCTGGTAAACCGCGAAGGGTCTCCAGATCGCCTTTCCCGAACAGGATTTGGGAGGCTTCAACTGCGCTTTCGTACTCTGCTGCGGAGTGAACGGTGGTGGTTACTTCTTTGGCCAAGGCTTTCTGCAGCACACGCAGGTGCGGTGCCTGCTGATGCTCGGCTACAAGGGCTGAAATCTCTTCCTGCGTCAATAAGGTGAAGCGCTTTACCAGTTTCTCGGCTTCTTCATCGGCTACGTTGAGCCAAAACTGGTAGAACTTGTAGGGCGAGGTCATGTTGGGGTCCAGCCACACGTTTCCGCTCTCAGACTTACCGAATTTGCTGCCATCGGCTTTGGTCACCAGGGGAGTAGTGAGGGCAAAGGCTTTGCCGCCATCCATCCGCCGGATAAGCTCGGTACCCGAGGTGATGTTCCCCCACTGGTCAGAGCCGCCCATCTGCAGGCGCACGTTCTTATGCTTGTAAAGGTGATAGTAGTCGTAGCCCTGCAGCAACTGGTAAGAGAACTCGGTGAAGGAGAGACCCTCGGCGCCGTTCTCGCCTTCCTGGGCCGTAATGCGCTTCTGCACAGATTCCTTCTTCATCATGTAGTTCACCGTAAGGTGCTTGCCCACGTTGCGCAGGAAATCCAGGAAAGAGAACTCCTTGAACCAGTCATAGTTGTTCACGATCTCGGCGGAATTGGCTACGCCCTCAAATTGCAGGAACTTCTCCAGTTGTTTTCTGATGCCTTCCTGATTTGCGCGCAGAACATCTTCTGAGAGCAGGTTGCGCTCCGCGTTCTTTCCAGATGGGTCCCCGATCATGCCGGTGGCGCCGCCTACCAAGGCTATTGGTTTGTGGCCCGCCCGCTGCAAATGAACCAACAGCATAATGGTGGCCAAGTTACCTATGTGGAGGGAGGAGGCGGTAGGGTCAAACCCTATGTAGCCGGTGGTCATGCCTGCGTTCAGTTGTTCTTCAGTACCGGGCATGGTGTCCTGCAACATGCCGCGCCAACGCAGTTCTTCAATTAAATTCATGTGCTTCTAGTTTGCTTGCGCCAAAGATAAGAATCTTTTAAAAGGAGGGGGCAGTTGCCTGTTGTTCCTAATTAGTTTTTAGAGCAAGGTGCCAGAGGAAAAGGATGATTTTTTCCCTTAGAATGTAAACTTCTTGATTCTGCGATTTATGGCTTTTTTTAAGGAAAGTGCCCGAAAACAGAAAATCCCGGGCACTTGAACAAGGCACACTAATCACGAACAACTAACAACTAAAAACTAAAAATGGGTAACTTTGGGATTCCGTTACTTTCCAATTCCCAGAGAACCACTATCCATGGCGCTTACCGCAGACGATATCCTGAAGCAACTGAAGAACCGTGAGTTCGCCCCTGTGTATTTCCTGCAGGGCGATGAGCCGTACTACATTGACCTTATCTCTGACTACATTGAGCAGCATGCCCTGAATGACATGGAGAAAGGCTTCAACCAGGTGGTGATGTACGGCAAGGACACTGATGTGCCCACCGTGCTACTTCAGGCCAAGCGGTTTCCCATGATGTCTGACCGGCAGGTGGTGATTGTGAAGGAGGCGCAGAACCTGCCCAACCTGGAAGCTGATCCCGAAAAGGACCCCGCGGCCAAACAATTGGAAGCCTACCTCACCAATCCGCTCACCTCTACCATCCTGGTGTTTTGCCACAAGCACAAAACCGTGGATGGCCGCAAACGGCTGGGCAAACTGCTGAGCAAGCAGGCGGTGTTCCTCACCACCAAGAAGCTCTACGACAACCAGGTGCCCGGCTGGATAAATCAGTTCATCAAGGGCAAGAACCTCATGGCTTCGCCGCAGGCGGTCATGATGCTGGGCGAGTTCATCGGGTCAGACCTTTCCCGTTTAGCGAATGAAATTGAGAAATTGTCCATTAACCTCAAGCCTGGGCAAACCATAGACGAGCGATTGGTGCAGGAGAACATCGGCATCAGCAAGGAATATAACATTTTTGAACTGCAGAATGCCTTGGTACGCCAAGATGTGCTCAAGGCCAACCGTATCCTCAATTACTTTGAATCAAACCCCAAGGACAACCCGCTCATCCCCAACCTGGTGCTGCTGTTTTCCTTTTTCTCCAAACTGATGACCCTGCACCTGCTGCCGCAGATCACGGAGCAAACGGTAGCCAAAGAGCTGGGTAACCGCGGATTCCTCGCCAAAGAGTATATGCAGGCCCTCAGGGTGTACCCTTACAGGCGCGTGCTGCAGATCATCCAGTTCATCCACGTGGCAGATTTGCAGAGCAAAGGCATTGAGGGTGGCTCCATGTCAGACGCTGCCATTCTCAAGGAATTGGTGTTTAAAATGATGCACCAGGTGCCGGTTTACAGCTAGAATGCGTTTAGGGCCCCATTTACAAAAAGACGCTTTGAAACAGGAATTTTTGTAGGCTGCCTTTATGCTAAAACCACTATATTAACGTTCCCAGAAAGAGCCGTTTGCGAAAATAAGCTGGATTCTTTCTTTCTAATTTTTCTAATTTTGAAGGACAGGCCCGCCGGAGCAGAGCAGATTCTGTTTACCATCAGGCATCGGCCCAAAGCCTAATTGACTATGAAACTACCGCACAAGTTAGCCCTGGCTACCGCCTTGCTGGGAGGGACTCAGGTTGCCCACGCGCAGCAATCCCTGACATTCCGCTCAGAAGAGCGTTTTTTCCAGGAAGGGTTAGAATTGTTTGACCGCGAGAAGTTCGGGGCAGCCCAGCAGGCCTTCGCCCAGTACATCCGGCTCATCAATGACCCGCTGAGAACCGCCGATGCTCAGTATTATTACGCTGTGAGCGGCCTGCACCTGTTCCACCCCGATGCAGAACAGTTAGTGTTGCAGTTCGCCTCCCGGTACCCGGCGCACCCAAAGGCGGCCACTGCTTTCTTCGAGCTAGGCACTACCTTTTTTGACAACAAGAACTACGACAAAGCCATTGAGTACCTGGAGAAGGCCCCGGCCGACCGCCTGGACGATGCCCAACTGAAAGAATCTGACTTCAAGCTGGGGTACGCCTATTATTCCAAGAAGAACTACGCCAAGGCCAAAGAGCTGTTTGACCGCAATAAGAAAGGCAACCACAAGTATACCTATGCTTCCAGCTACTACGCCGGTTACCTGGCGTACCGTGAGGGAGATTACATTGGAGCCAAGCTGGACCTGCAGGTAGCGGAGAAAGATGAGACGTACCGCCCGGTAGTACCTTACATGCTCACCGAGGTGCTCTACAAAGAAAAGAACTTCCAAGAGGTAATCAGCTACGGGGAGAAATCGCTGCAGATGACGCCTCCGGTGCAGAACCCCAAAGAGATTGAAGTCCTCGTTGGCGACGCGTATTTCCAGCGCAATGATTTTAAGAACGCCTCCAAGTACTTCAAGAGCTACGCGCAAGGCAAGAAGTCCCTTGACAAGACGGTGCAATACAAGATGGGTATCACCGACTACAAGAACAATGACTTCAAAAGCGCTATCCAGAACCTTAAGGCGGTGGCTTTCCAATCCGACTCCCTGGGGCAGAACGCCTCTTATCACCTGGGTCTGAGTTACCTCAAAGACAACAACAAGCAATTTGCGCTGGGCGCCTTTGACCAGGCCCGCAAACTCAACATTGACAAGAATGTGAAGGAAGGGGCTACCGTGAAATACGCGCAGCTCAACTATGAACTGGGTAACAACTCTGAGGTGATCAACTCGCTGGCTTCCTTTACCAAAGATTATCCAGATTCAAGATTCAGTGGCGAGGTAGACGATATCCTCAGTGAGGCTTACCTGAACTCCAGCAATTACCTAGAGGCCATCCAGCACATTGAGAAATTGCCCAAGCGCAGTCACCGCATCAACGAGACCTACCAACGGGTAACCTATTACCAGGCCGTAAAACTTTACAATGACCAGCTGTTTCAGCAGGCCGTGGCCATGCTGGACAAGTCACTGGGCTTTCCTTACAACAAAGAGATTGAGGCCGGTAGTAACTTCCTGAAGGGTGAGGCTTATTCCATCGGGCAGCGCTGGCCGCAAGCCATCAACAGCTATGGCGCCGTGTTCCAGACCGTAAACTCGGGCCGCACCGAATTTTACGTGAAGTCTCGTTACGGAATTGGGTACGCCTACTACAACGAGAAGCAGTACGACAAAGCCTTGGTGCACTTCAAGGCTTACTTGAATGATAACACCATCAAAGCCGGCAACCCCAACTACGCTGATGCTATGATCCGGCTGGCGGATTGCTACTACGTGACCAAGGACTACAGCCAGGCTTTGAGTTACTATGACCAAGCCATGGCCGCCCGTACCCCGGATGCCGACTACGTGTACTTCCAGAAGGCAGTGGTCTATAACCTGACCGGCCGGAGAGACCAGGCCATTCAGAGCTTGCAGTCTTTGCTCAAGTCATATCCAAAGTCCCGCTACGCCGATGACGCCGTGTACCAGAAGGGGATCATTGATTTTGAGAGCTCGAACTACGCCCCGGCCATTGCTTCTTTCACCACTTTGGTGGACAGTTACTCCTCCAGCACTTTGGTGCCAAACGCCTTGCAGAAACGCGGGGTAGCCTACCTAAACCTCAAGCGCCAGAATGAGGCCATTGCCGATTTCAAACGGGTCATTGACCAATACCCAACCCATGAGGTAGCCAACAGTGCCTTGTACAGTCTGCAGGAAGCACTGGGCGCCACGAACGAAACCGAGCAACTGGATACTTACCTGGCCAAGTTTAAGTCGGCGAACCCAGAAAGTGATGCCTTGGAAAGCGTTGAGTTTGAAGCGGCTAAGTCGCTTTACTTTAATGAAAAGTACAAGCAGGCGATTCCTAAGTTCGAAGGTTTCCTGAAGAGTTATCCAGCCAGTGCCTCAGTACCCAACGCCCGCTATTTCCTGGGTGATTCTTACCTGCGGAGCGGTGACACGACCAGTGCCCTGCGCAGCCTCAAAGAAGTGGCCCTTGAAGGAAAATCTGAGTACCTGAGCAAAGCCGTACAACGCGTAGCCGATATGGAGTTTGAGAACGGCAACTACACGGAGGCCGCCAATTTCTACTCCAGATTACGTGACCTGGCTGCCAACAAAAAGGAGCAGGCCAGTGCTTTGTTAGGATTGATGAAGAGTTTCTACTTCACCAGTGACTACAACAACACCATTCTCATTGCCGATGACCTGATTGCCCGGGGCAACGCCACTCTTAACGCCTATAACTCAGCCTTGCTGTACAGAGGAAAGGCTAGCTATGCCTTGGGTCGTCTGGAGCAGGCGGAAAAGGAATTCGCTACCGCAGCCACTTCGGCCACCGACATTAACGGGGCCGAGGCGCACTACCTGCTCAGCGAGATCTACTTCAAACAGAAGAAACTCAAAGAAGCCTTAGACCACGCCTTTGACTTCAGCAAGACCTTCGGTGATTATGAACTTTGGCTGGGAAAATCCTTCCTGCTCATTGCCGATGTGTACGTGGCGCAGAACGAGGCCTTCCAGGCCAAAGCCACTCTGAATTCAATTATCGAGAACTCACCGCTGGAGGAAATCAAAACCGAGGCGAAAGCGAAGCTGGCTGCATTGGAAAATAGTGTTACCCCGTCAACCAGCACCCCTAAAGAATAAGACCATGAGATATACAACTAAATGGGCGGGTGTCTCTGCTCTCTTTTTATTAGGCTTGATACCGGCCGCTCAGGCACAGCAGACGGGTTGGGGCGAAGGAAACAAACTGGAAAGCACCGAAATTGTAGTTGAGAAGAACCGTACACTGGAGCTCCCGGAGGCCAATCGTAACTTTCAGAAGTTCCTCATTCAGCCACCCACTTTGGGAGACCGCAAGGTAACGTACCGCTTCAACGAGTACCGCTTACCTGAGCATTACATAAACCTGCCCATGAAGGTGCTGGCCATAGAGTCTGAGCAACTTTCCAAGCAATATGGCAATTACGTGAAAGGCGGTCTCGGGAACTATGGTACATTCTACGGGCAGGGCTATTTCCATAATACCCGAAACGACAAGTCTTCCTTCGGGGCGCAGGTAGGGCACCTTTCCTCGGCACACGGTCCCATTGAGAACTCCGGCTCGGCCAGTAGTTACGTTCAGGGCAACGGAGAACTTTACTATGGTCCGGTAGCTGTAGGGGGTCGGGTACGGTACGAGCGCGACCAGAACTATTTCTACGGTGGCAGCAATGTTGCAGAAGTTGATAAGAACTCTATTAAACAGGTATATAACCGTTTTTTGGTAGAGGGTCACTTGAATAACCTGACGGATGTAAAGAACATCTTCCATTACGATGGAAAAGTAGGGCTCACTTACACAGGAGATGATTACAACGCCAAAGAGACGCACCTGTTCGGGAGGGTAGAAACGGCTTATGACCTGAGTGCAGAATCAAAGATCAAGGTGGATCTGGATCTCGCCTACACCAGCCTGAAAGGCAATGATACCTATGGCCGTGGGTTCTTCAAGGTTCGTCCGGCGTACGCCCTGAAGATGGACCGTCTGGGTTTAATGCTGGGTGCCACTATCGCCTATACCGGTGACACGGTAAATGATGCCCGCAAATTCAACGTCTACCCGGCCCTGGAGGCAAATTACCAGGTGATCCAGGACAAGTTGACCATGTTTGTGGGGGCTGGTGGAGATTTGCAGCGGAACACGCTGTTCTCCCTGAGCAAGGAAAATCCCTGGCTGAACCAGAACCTGCAGATCGCGGACGTAAACAAAGGCCTGGAAATCTACGGAGGGGTGAACGGTAGCATCAGCAAATCAGTTAATTTTACGGGCAGGGTAGCCCTCCAGAACTACCGCAACCTGTACTTCTACAACAACTCGGTAGCAGATTCGGCTAAGTTTGACCTGCTGTATGACGACGGGGTAACTAAGGTGTTCCAGTTCTTCGGGCAATTGACCTTTAACCAGGCTGAGGATTTAAGGCTGGGTGCCAAGGTGGAAAGCAACAACTACACAACTACCTCATTGCGTGAGCCTTTCCACCGGCCAGACATGATCGCGACGGCCTTCGCTTCATATAATCTTTCTGACAAGATTCTCTTGAACAGTGAACTTTACTATATTAGCAGTTCGTTCGGGGAAATAACCCGTACAGATGGTACTAAGCTGCTGCAAGAGACAGACAACGTGGTGGACCTGAACCTGAAGGGCGATTACCGCTTCACGCCAAGGTTCTCTGCCTTCTTAATGGGTAATAACCTGCTGGGCAGCAAGTACCAACGTTTCGTGAATTATCCAACCCAAGGAATTTCCTTTATTGGTGGGGTTACCTATTCATTCTAAAAAAATATGGTTCAAAGCCACATAAAATCGCTGCTGTACGCCTATGACTGCGTAATCATCCCCAACTTCGGGGGATTGATTACGCATTATACGCCGGCCAAAATCCATCCGGTGAAACACATGTTTTCGCCGCCTTCCAAAAGGGTTGCCTTCAATGAGCAACTGAAGGTGAACGATGGGCTTTTGATCTCCACCCTGGCCCAGAAACAAAAATGGCCTATGCCGCAGGCCCAGCTGGCGGTAGCGGAGTTTGTGACCGAACTGAAAGAGCAACTGAGAACCCAGCACCGGTTTGAACTGGAAGACGTAGGTGTGTTCCGCTACAACGCCGAGCACAAGCTGGTGTTTGAGAACCTGGAGAGCGACAACTTCCTGGAGCAGGCTTTTGGGTTACCGGAACTGGTTGCCAAACCTATAGCCGGTAAAGAGACGCTTATCCTCAGAGGTAAATACCAGGACCAGACTCTTCAACCCGAGGAAGGCAAAAAAGCAGGAAGCAAATTCCGGAAGCTATACCGTATTGGTGCCAGCCTGGTGGTGGGTTGCGTGTCTGTAGCTACCATTTACCTGCTGTCTATGCAAGGCGATGTGGCTTTAAGCTCCCTGAACCCTGTCTCTCTGTTGACCGGTTCTGAGAACGTGGCCTCGGTTCAGAAAGAAGAACCCCAAGTTCCTGAAGTAGATGCTTTTGAGCAAGCCCAGTTAACGGAACAATATAAGTCGGCTTTGCCGGTAGATCCAACGCTAGAGGAGGAACTGGCCACTGAAGACTCCCTTTTGGCCTCTTTTCCAAAAACCAGCCCTGTAACGTTAACGGAAGAAAATAAACCGGCGGAAGCATTAGCCGCAGTGAAGGAAGAAGTGGCGGTTGCAACGGCTCCGAAGGTGACCGATCCTGCTCCTTTGAAAGAAGTAAAGGTAGCCGTAGCTAAACCAATAATTAAAAAGGCGGAAAAAGCAGAAGTTGCGGAGCCTGCTACAATTAAACGCAAGACCGGCCGTTTTTACATCATCATGGGCGTGTTCTCCTCTTCAAACGGATACGCGGCCATGCACCAGAAGCGCTTTGCTAAGAAAGGCCTGGAGGCTAAGATCATTACCTCCATCTATGATACCAAACACCAACGGGTTTCTGTAGCGGACTACGCCACTGAGGCCGAGGCCTTCGCTGCATTACCGGCGTTGCGCTCTAAAATCAGCAATGAACTTTGGGTATATAACTATTAACATGAATTTCTTTCTTCTTCAGATTACCACCGCTACTGACACAGCGGTGAATGTTGCCTCTAATGCCGCAGCCACCGCAGAAGCTGCTCCCTCTATTTCTCTTTTAGACATGGTTTGGCGTGGAGGTTGGGTTATGGTGCCTATTTTCATCTTGGCTTTTGCGGCGGTGTTTATCATGATTGAGCGTTACCTGGCCATTAAAAGAGCCAGCCGGGAGCCAGCCAGCTTCATGGACAACGTGAAGAACCTGGTGCTCAGAGGTGATTTACAGGGCGCTAAATTGCTTTGCATCCAAACCTCTACTCCGCTGAGCCGCATGATTGAAAAGGGGATCCGCCGCATTGGCTCGCCTTTGAAAGACATTGAAACCTCTATTGAGGCCGTGGGTAGACTGGAAGTTTCCCGTCTGGAGAAAAACATCAGCATTTTGGGAATTATTGCCGGTATTGCGCCAATGCTTGGTTTCGTGGGAACGATTTCCGGGGTAATCAAAATCTTCTATCAGATCTCCGTTTCCAATGATTTCGGGATCAACCAGATCTCAGGTGGTTTGTATGAGAAACTGGTGACTTCGGCGGCAGGTCTTATTGTGGGGATTATCGCCCACATTGGGTACCATTACCTCAGCCTGATGGTGGACAGAGTGGTGTTCAAGATTGAGAACAACGCCTTAGAGTTTACAGACTTATTACAGGAGAACTAAGCTTATGAAGCTTCGCCAAAAAAGACACTCTACCTCGCACGTAGAGACAGGGGCCATGAACGACATCATGTTCTTCCTGTTGCTGTTCTTCCTGATCGCCTCTACCATGGCCAACCCAAACGCCGTGAAATTACTTTTGCCTAGTGCCAAGTCTTCTAAAGAAGTGGCGCAGGAACCAATTAACGTATCGGTGACCTCCACGGGGGAGTATTTCGTCAATAAGCGCCCGGTGGCGCCTGAGAACCTGGAGATGGAATTGGCCAAGGAACTGACTGGCACAAATATTGAGAAAGCCACTGTGGTTTTGCGCGTGGATGCCTCTTTGAACGTACAGAAACTGGTAGACATTCTGGAGGTGGGTTCCAAGCTAAAGGTGAAAATGATTATGGCTACGCAAAGCCCAAGTGCCGCTTCCTGATTTAGTGTATGCAGAATTCAGTAGTTAAGAAAGATCAGCTGAAAGCCCTGGCAGGTACCATCCTTTTTTACATGGTGCTTTTCGCGGTCTTCTACTTTGTGATTTTCAAGTCGCCCGATCCGCCCTTGTCCGGAGGGGAAGGAATCGTGCTTAACTATGGCTTAGACGCCGAGGGCTTCGGGGATTTGCAGACCACGGCCAGCGCCAATGCCTCAGATAACCGGGAAGACAGCAAACCAGCCCGCCAACTGGACCAGCCAGCAACTCCGGCGCCAACCCCGCAACCACAGGCTCCCGCAACGGAAACCCAGCAGGAGAAAGTAGTAACCACCGTTGACGAAGGGCCAGTTTCCATTCCGCCCAAGGAAGAGGCAAAACCGGTCACCACGCCCCGTGAAACCCCGAAAACCGAAGTAGCCAAGCCTACACCGGTAGTGGAGAAACCCAGAGCCCTGTACCCCGGAAAATCCACCACAGCAGGTGCTAACGGAACAAACGGTACCAGCAATAAACCCACCGGCAACAACAACGGGGACCGTCCCGGCAAAGTGGGCGACCAGGGTGATCCTAACGGCTCGCTTGACTCCCGGGCGCTTTACGGCACTCCCGGCAAAGGCAACGGCGGCGGTGGAGGTGGAAGCGGCTTGAACATGCCCGGTTGGCGTTACGACGTAGCCCCAAAACCAGACCCCTTTGATGATGAAACCGGGGTGGTGAAATTCCAGATTAAGATTGACGGGAACGGGGAATTGGTAAGCGTGAAAGTACTGGAAAGCAACGTAAGCCCTAAAGTAGTGAACTGGTATAAGGAGCAAGTACAGAGAACCTCTTTTAGCCGAACCACCGGAGGCAATGCCAGCGCAGGCGCTACCGGAACCATCACCTTTATTATAAGATCCAACTAAAGACGACCTTCGTGACGTACGAACAAGCCTTAGAATACCTATATCAGCAGTTGCCGATGTTTCACCGCATCGGCAACGCTGCTTTTAAGAAGAGCCTGGTCAACATTGTGGCTCTCACTGATGCCTTAGATCAACCCCAGCACAAGTTCAAAACCGTGCACGTAGGCGGCACCAACGGCAAAGGCAGTTCCTCTTCCATGCTGGCGGCTGTGCTGCAAGCGGCCGGCTATAAAACAGGCCTGTACACCTCGCCCCACCTCAAAGAGTTCACCGAGCGCATCAGGGTGAACGGAGAGATGATCTCCCGCGGGAAGGTGGCCTCTTTTACCCAACAGCACCAAGCGTTGTTTGAAGAGGTGAAGCCTTCCTTTTTTGAGATGACGGTAGCCTTGGCCTTTGACTATTTCGTGGAGGAGCAGGTAGACATCGCTATCATTGAAGTGGGTTTGGGTGGCCGGTTAGATTCCACCAATATCATTACCCCGCTAGTTTCGCTTATCACCAACATAGGCTTGGACCATCAGGCTCTGCTGGGGAACACTGTGCAGGAGATTGCCGGGGAGAAAGCCGGGATCATCAAACCCGGGGTGCCGGCGGTCATCAGCACCACCCAAAGCTCGGTTTCAGGCATCTTTGAGGAAAAGAGCCGCCAAACCCAAAGTCCGCTCACCTTCGCAGACCAAACATACCGGGTAGCGTTGCAAGCTATCAAAGGCTTGTCTTCTTACTACGCTATCTATAAAGGAGATGACCTGTACCTGGATCAACTGGAGCTTTCACTGCTTGGGAGTTACCAGCGCTTTAACTTACCGGGTGTTCTGACTACCGTTGAAAACCTGAATGAGCAAGGCTTTACCATTACGGAAGCACACCTGCGCGAGGGCTTGCGCAATGTACAATCGCTTACCGGCTTGAAAGGCCGTTGGCAGGTGCTGGGGCAGCATCCTCTGACCATCTGTGACACGGGCCACAACGTTGACGGGCTTCGGGCGGTAGTTACCCAACTGCTGGCCATGCAGCCCAATCAAGTACACTTTGTTTTTGGGGCCGTGAATGACAAGGACATTGCCAGTGTGTTGCGCTTACTACCGATTAGTTACCGTTACTATTTCTGCGAAGCCCAGATCCCGAGGGCCTTGCCAGTGCAAAAGCTTTGGGAGGAGGCGCAGTTTGCCGGTTTAAAAGGTTCTGCTTACCCCACCGTGGAAGACGCCATTCTGGCCGCTAAAGCCTTTGCCCAGGAGGATGAGGTAATTTTCATTGGCGGTAGTACCTTTGTGGTTGCAGAAATACCCGAACTATAATTAATGGGCAGAGGAAAACTAGAGAAATTTGCGGTGAATGCCACCCGAGCAAACGTGGTAGAACCAGGCAAAGATAATTTTGAGAAACTGAAAGGGCACTGGAACCGCGACTTCTTCTTGAAGGAGCAACCGCTCATCCTGGAGGTAGGTTGCGGAAAAGGCGAGTACACCGTGGGCATGGCCCAGATGTTCCCCCACAAGAACTTTATCGGGATTGATATCAAAGGCAACCGTATTTGGAAAGGGAGCTCCCTGGCCGAGGAAGCCGGTCTATACAACGTAGGTTTCCTGCGCATCTTCCTGGAGAACCTGGACCAGCATTTCGGGGAGCAGGAGGTAGACGAGATCTGGATCACCTTCCCAGACCCGCAACCCCGCAAACGCGACATCAAACGCCGGCTCACTTCCCCGCGGTTCCTGGAGATGTACGAGCGCATCCTGAAACCCGGTGGCAAGCTCCACCTAAAAACAGATAGCGAGCTTCTTTTTGACTATTCCCTGGAAGTGCTACAGGAACGCGGCGCACCTAAACTCCTTTACACCAAAGACCTATACGAGTCTGACCTGCTGGAGCACACAATGGGTATCTACACCACCTTCGAGAAAAAGTACCTGGAGTTGGGCGTCCCTATCAAATACCTGCAGTACCAGCTTTAATGTGCTTTCATTAATGTGCTAATGAGGTAAGGTGCTAATGTGCTTATGGTGAAATGTGAAGATTTGGAAATGTGTTGGTGTGTAAATTTCTAAATAAGATGATCCTCTGATTAGCTTTTTAATTTAGCCATAGCATAGCAGGCAAGACTTGCAGCTCTCCAATGAGAAATCCCTTTTGGGCCTGTTTTCATGAAAACAGGCCCAAAAGGGATTTCAATTTCTTAACTAGATGTAGGAAAGGAATAGGTGTGATTTTTATATCTGCACATCAGCACATTTTCAAATCTCCACATCCTCAAATCTTCAAATCAAAAAATTAGCACATTACCCTAATCTTCCAGCTGTTCAAAGATCTCCTCCAGTTCATCGAAGTTCTTAAAGCCAGGGCGGATTTCCGTGCCGCCTTTGAGGGCGATCCCAGCAGGGTGGATTTTCTCCAGGGCCTCGCGGGTGTTTTCCTTGGTAAGACCGAAGCCTAGCAGGATAGGGTACTTTTTGGAAATATCGCGCAGGAAACGGAGGTTGGTATTGTCTATGAAAGAGAAGTCCTCTGAGTCAATCAGGAAGTATTCTACGTGTTGATGGTAGGTCTCCAGGGTGTTGAGGAGGTTTTCCTCTACGGTGTCTTTGTCAATGAGCACGCGCAGGATAATGGGTAAAGGCAACTCGTCCAGTTCCTCTATAAAGTAAAGCCTGTTGAGTTGCAGCATGTCTACCTTATATTCCAGCAGCAATTCCTCTAATTCCTGCGCGGGCAGGTCAGTCACTTCGCCCACCAGTTTAACGCCGGAAACCCAACCTGAGATCTCCTTGAAAGCTGCCGGGGTAAGGTGCTGCGGGTGGCCAGGTTGCAAAGAAAAGCCCAGCATTTCCACGCCCATTCCGGCGCAGTAGCGGGCATCACTTAAATTGGTAATCTGGTTTACAAGAACAATTGTATTAAGTGCCATGCTTGTTTTTTACTTGTTTTCTGGGAAAGAGCCATAAAATGGGGGTTTCCGGGTCCAAAAGTAAGCTGTTTAGGTTATGCAGCCTACAACAGCCTCATAATTTTGCGTATTTCCGGCGCTAAACCTAGTCTGTGAACTGTTAAACTTATTTTTTGTCTTCAGGGTTTTAGAAGGAGCTTTAAGTAAGTACCTGATCCTCAGCGGACGCAAAAGCCCCTTAAATTCACTATATTTGCAGCATTGTTTTTCGGCGGGACTGTGAATCCCGTTTTATTTCAGAAAAAATGAGTTCAAAAGGAAGAGTATTGGTCGCTATGAGTGGCGGCATTGATTCCTCCGTGGCAGCGGTGCTGTTGCACGAGCAGGGATACGAAGTAGTGGGCATGACCATGAAAACCTGGGACTACTCCAGTTCCGGGGGAAGCAAAAAGGAAACCGGCTGCTGCAGCCTTGATTCCATCAACGATGCCCGTGACATTGCGGTGCAGTTGGGTTTCCCGCATTATATCATTGACATCCGCGAGGAGTTTGGGGATTACGTCATTAACCATTTCACCGATGAGTACATTGCCGGTCGCACGCCAAACCCTTGCGTGCTGTGCAACACCCACATAAAATGGGACGCCTTGCTGCGTCGCGCCGATAAACTGGGCTGTGACTTCATCGCTACAGGCCATTACGCCAACATACGCGAAGAGAACGGGCGCTTTGTCATCTCCAAAGGAAAAGACCACAACAAAGACCAGTCTTACGCGCTGTGGGGAATCTCGCAGGAGAGTTTGAGCCGCACCATTTTCCCGTTGGGTCAACTGCATAAAACAGAGATCCGGCAAATGGCCACGGACCGCGGTTTTGATGCGCTGGTGAAGAAAGCCGAGTCTTACGAGATCTGCTTTATCCCGGATAATGACTACCGTGGCTTCCTGAAAAGAAGAGTGCCCAACCTGCAGGCCGAAGTAGCCGGCGGTGAGTTCGTGCTGGAAGACGGTACTGTAGTGGGCAAACACGAAGGCTACCCTTTCTACACCATCGGGCAGCGGAAAGGTTTGGGCGTGGCCCTTGGTTACCCAGCGTTTGTAACCAGAATTGAGAAAGAAACGAATAGGGTAGTGCTGGGCAATTATGAGCAATTAGCGAAGAACGGCATGAACGTGGGCAAACTGAGCATGGTCAAGTACGAGAATCTGTACGGGCTACCTACTGAAACCATTACCAAAGTGCGTTACAATGACCCAGGCACCGCTGCCACCATTGAACAGGTAGGCGACAAAATGCTGGTAAAATTCCATGCGGGCGTGAATGCTATCGCTCCTGGCCAGGCCGCCGTTTTCTACGAAGGAGACGACGTGATTGGCGGTGGTTGGATTGAAACCAGCTTTATTGTAGACTAAGAAGTCAAACAGAATATATGAAACGAATCTTGCTCTTTGTGGTCCTGTTGACCAGCCTGCTTTCCTCCTGCGGAGATGATGAAATCACCAGAGACCCAAATAGCTTGGGTTACCAGTATTTCCCCCTTGAGGTGGGACGATTTTGGATTTTCAACGTCACAGAGAACGAGTATTCCAGAAATCAGGTCACCAAAACCACTACTTTCCAAACTCGCGAACTAATCAAGGATATCACCACCGACCAGACCGGTCGTGAGTGGTTCCGGGTAGAGGTTAGCCGCAGGAATTCTCCAGAAAGTGCCTGGACCGTTTCTGGCGTGAAGCTTATCTCCATGTCTTCCACTGATCTGCGCATCTTGGAAAACAACCAGACCACGGTTCATATGGTGTTCCCGGTACAGGACGGGTATTCTTTTGTTTCCAATGCCTTCAAGAACGAAGACCACGAGAATCCGGTTTATTACACCTATGCCAATTTAGGGGATGCTTTCTCAGAAAACGGTAAGAACTATGAGAATACCTTAACCCTGGTGCAGGCTGAAAGTAAGAATACAATTGAGCTGGAGAAAAGAAATGAGGTTCTGGCGTTAGGAGTTGGGCCGGTTAGCCGTACGAATAAGGACTATACCTATTGCGAAGATTCCTCGGGAGCAAGCTGCCCTTATGGCGAGGACTACATAATAACCGGTTCAGACCGGGTGGAATCTCTGGAAAGCACCGGAAAAGTAGAATAAGCTCTCCTTAAAAAAAAGACAAAGCCTCGTTGTGATTTCCATGGCGAGGCTTTTTTGTTTATCTTCATTCACCTCGTTTTGACCATCCTTTGAGAATACAGGCTTTAAACATTAAACCCTTGACCGGTTTAAACCAGTATTATACTACGCATTGCTTTTTGCGGCTAGAAAGTGTTGCTTTGCATAAATAGAAAATCTTCCCTGATGCCTCATTTAATTGCCCCTTCAGTCTTGGCTGCCAATTTTGGCCAGTTAGACCATGATGTTGAAATGCTCAACCAAAGCGCTGCCGACTGGATCCACGTGGATGTAATGGACGGACGTTTTGTACCTAATATCTCCTTCGGGTTTCCAGTTCTGCAAGCCATCCAGAAAGTGGCCCAAAAGCCTTTGGATGTTCACCTCATGATTGAGCACCCAGAGCTGTACATTGAGCAATTCAGGGATGGCGGTGCCGATATTATCTCGGTGCATTATGAGGCTTGTCCGCACCTCCACCGTACCCTGCAGCAAATCAAAGCCAGTGGCGCCAAGGCTGGGGTGGCCTTGAACCCGCATACGCCAGTCTCCCTGCTATCTGAGGTGATTCAGGACATTGACGTGGTGATTCTGATGTCTGTGAACCCTGGTTTTGGCGGGCAGAAGTTTATCTCTAATACCTACCAGAAAATCAAAGAACTGAAATCCCTGATAACCGCTAAGGAATCTTCCTGCCTTATAGAAATTGATGGTGGGGTGAATGTGGAGAATGCGCCTTTGCTGCTAAAGGCGGGGGCAGATGTTTTGGTAGCCGGGTCTTTTGTGTTTAATGCGCAGGATCCCACACAAACCATCCAGGACCTGAAACAAATCTCTTTTTAAAAGTCATGCGCATGCGGACGGGTTGGTGTTGGGTTTTCTTTTTTTTACTGGGTTTACCGGCCATGGCCCAGCAGGCTTACCTGCAAGGCATTGTCCAGGACGATGCCCAAAAACCTCTGGTTGGCGCTACCGTCGGTTTGCAGGGCCATGAGATTTCCACCATCTCAGATGCCCAAGGCAGGTTTACTTTAAAGCTTGAACCCAATACCAGGTACTGGTTAGTAGTGAGCTACATAGGTTACCAGACCAAACGCGAGGAAATCCAGTTGCTGCCCCAGGAAAGGAGATTTGTCACCGTGGAGTTGCAGGAAGAAAATAGCCAGATCTCCGAGGTCAGGATCAGGGGGCGAAATCTGGAAGACACCCGAGACCAGGTAAGTATTACCCGGCTGGATCCGCGCTTGACCCAGACTTTGCCGGCGCCTTTCCAGGAATTCAATAAAATACTGCTCACACTGCCTGGCGTTACCAGCAACAATGAACTGTCGTCCAGTTACTCAGTAAGGGGCGGCAATTTTGACGAGAACCTGGTGTATGTGAATGGCATTGAGGTATACCGGCCTTTCCTTAACATCAGCGGCCAGCAGGAAGGTCTCAGCTTCGTTAACCCTGATCTGGTGGAGGATGTCACATTTTCCTCGGGTGGTTGGCAGCCCAAGTACGGCGATAAACTCTCCTCTGTCCTGGACATCCAGTACCGAACACCCACTAAATTTGCGACTTCACTTTCGGGGAGCCTAACTGGTGGATCTGTGCACGCAGAAGGCATTGCCAGCAAAGGACGGCTTGGATACCTGGTAGGCGCCCGTTATAAAACCGCGGCCTACGTGTTGAACAGCCTGGAAGTGGAAGGTGATTACCGGCCTAAGTTCGGCGATGTGCAGACGTATCTCACCTATGACTTGTCTTCTGAAGAACACCGGAAGACAGGATTGGAACCGAGAACGCAACTCAGCTTTTTAGGCAACGTGGCCAACAACAACTATCAGGTTCGCCCTGAAACCCGCGAAACCACTTTCGGGAACCAGTTCCAGATGCTGCGCCTGCTGGTAGGTTATGACGGGCAGGAACAAATGCGCTACACCACTTACCAGGGCGGATTACGGCTGAAGCATGACTTCTCGCCAGAATTCCGGACGGAATTCATTTATTCTGGATTATACAGCCAGGAAAGAGAATTCCGTGATCTAGAAGCGGGTTACCGGTTCTGTGACGCCATGCCTACACCCGGGGTATCGCCTTTCAACCGGTGCGCCGGAGAACGGGGAGTGGGAACGCGGTATGAGTACTCCCGTAATCGCTTGCGGGCGGCCCTACAGACCATGGAATTAAGAACCACCTGGTCACCATCAACCAAAAACCAGTTCAGTGCCGGTATCAAAGGCAGCCGTGAGAACATCAGGGATGTCCTGAACGAGTACTCTTTCCAGGATTCCTCAGATTACGTCTTTGACCTTACCAACTTGCAAAACGAACAGGAGTTGGCTTCCTGGCGCTACCAGGGTTTTGCCCAGCACCAATGGAACTTGGACAGCCTGAAGACCCTCACGTATGGTTTACGGTTCCATTATTGGTCGGTGAACAAGCAGCTTTCCGTAAGCCCCAGAATACAGTATGCCATGCAATTCCCAAGTCTGCCGGACTGGTCTTTCAAGCTGGCTACAGGCCTGTACGTACAAGCACCCCTTTACCGGGAGCTGCGGAATGTCCAGGGCAACCTGATAACAGACCTGAGCAATCAGCAATCCTGGCACTTCATCTCAGGAACCGAGTACCGATTCCAGAAATGGGGTCGGCCATTTAAATTGACTGCTGAGGCCTACTACAAATACCTGCCTTCGGTGATTCCATATGATCAGGACAACATGCGCATCCGGTACCTGCCCCAGGTAAAAGCCACTGCCTATGCCATGGGGGTTGATGTACGGGTGAACGGGGAATTTATTAAAGGAGAGGAATCATGGTTTAGCTTGGGTTTGTTAAGAACGCGCGAGAATCTGTCGGGTGACTCCACCATTACCACCGATCCGGAGACGGGCCAAATAGTTAAGAAAGAACCTCGCGGTTATATCCGGAGGCCCACTGATCAGTTACTTAATTTCGGGGTTTTCTTTCAGGACCATCTGCCAAACAACCCCACTTTGCGCATGTACCTGAACATGGTGTTCAGTACCGGATTGCCCTTCAGTCCGCCTAGTAACCTGAGCCTGAGAAGCGGTTTCCCTGGGCCGTCGTATAAACGGGTTGACATAGGTTTCTCTAAGCTCATCACCATCAGGGGAACGGAGAACTCCAGCAACTTTGGGCTCAAAAGCCTTTGGCTAAGCCTGGAAGTCCTTAACCTTATTGCCGCCAATAACGTGATCTCCTACAACTACGTGCGTGATTATAATGGCATTACTTACGCCGTACCTAATTACCTGACAGGCCGCTTGTTCAACCTTCGTTTTATAGCCAAATTGTAGAAAACGGCCTTAAAACAGGTTAATGCGGTTTGTCTTTAGTTGGCAGTCTCTGGATAGAATAGATTTAAAAAAATCCCCATGGTAATATTTAGGTCGCTGGCTCTGGTTTCCTTATTGGTGTTTTTTAGTTGTAATCAGAAAAACAAGGTAGAAACAGAAACCATTAGGCAAATTGATAGTCTTGCCTTGGCACAAGCTCAGAGTGGCAGGCAAAATTTTCAGGTGGTGGCTGCAGAAAAAGAAAGCAACACTGAGGCCGCGAAACCAAATGTATTGTCAAAAGACGAAGAGGAAATCCAAAACCTGATAAGGCAAGTTTTGAGTTGGAGCAACTCAGAAAAGGCAATAACCCTGTTACCCGCCTTGACCGATGGCAAAGGGGCCGTTTACATAGGTTTTGATATGAGCATGCACAGAGCTAATCTACAAAGTCTTAGAAAAACCGGGATATTTTCGGATGAGTTTATAGAGGATTATGATAGAATAATCCTGACGCTAAATAGGAAACTCAAAAACAAAGAATTGGATGAATGGCTGGTGGGCGAACTACCAACGTTTTCCTTTGCGAATGACGTAGATCCCTGGTGCCTATGTCAAGACGTTCCCTATGATACCCCTAACCCATGGGCTTCTGTTGAGGTAGAGGCATTGGTATTGAAAGATAACGAAGGGAGCTTTCAGTGGAAATGGGGTAAACTTGGATTGAACCATTCCCCAGATTGGAAGGAATTCAGGTATAGATTTAAGGTTAAGAAATCAAATGGCCAGTGGAAAGTCTCTTACCTGGAGGGATTTGACTTTGAAAAAAGCACTAAATAAATCAAGGGCCCTCAAAAACATATATGAAGAAGCATCACTAGACTGGATTCGTCGTTGTCTTCAACACGAAGGCAATATTCACTGTATATGCAGCGAGGCCGCCAATTAATGGGCGGCCTCGCTGTATTTAAGTCAATTTAAAAAAAAGAGCCTAAAAACTAATTCACTGCGAAACGCTTTTCCTTCCAAAGAACGGCAGCGTCTTCAATTTCATCAGCGTATGCTTGATACGATTCTTTGGACAGCCTACCCAGTTTCTGTGCTTTCTTGTTCAACTCAAGAGCCTCGGCGTATTCATGTTTTTGGGCCAGCAATTTGGCTTTAAGCCAGGTATTAAAGAAATTCTCTTCAATGTTGATGGACTTATTTATCCATTCAAGGGCTTGCTCATGGTCTGAGTTCTGCTGGAGGAGGTAACCAACGGCCTGGGCCAGAATAGCCCAATCAGTCGGCTTAGCCGAGGAGAGGGAATCTTTGATGAGTTTCAGGGTCTGGTTGTGCGCGTCTACCTTAATAGGGATGACTAGTTGCTTGTTTGCCCAATTCAAAGAAAGGCGGCCGCTGTTTGGGGTGATGTCCTGAACGGAGTACTGCAGGGTTTCGTGGAAGACTGACCATTGCGGGGAAAACGGAATCCGGACCATATCCTGGCTTTGATCGTAGCCATCGGTACCCCACAGGCCTTTTTGCTTACTCAAGATCAAAGACCAATTGGTAGAATCTGTTGGCAATACAAATAAGGTGTAAGTACCAGCCGGGATTTTCTCCTGTGCAATCTGAACCTCGGTACTGAACTTAATAGTGGTGGCTTCATTGGCACCGGCACGCCAGACTTTCCCGTAAGGAACCAATTTGCCCCAAATTTCGCGGTTCTTCACGCCGGGGGCGCCATAGTTGATGGTGATATCGGTGACTCCAATGGTGTAGGTAAGGTTGGCTCTTGGACTAGCCTGAGGTAATTTGAGCATAGTCTGGGCAAAGCCAGAGACGGTAAAGAAAAGGAGTGTGACCGCTATCAGGTATTTTCGCATAGTAATTACGGGTTGAACACTAAAACAGAACTGCTGCAACTTTTAGTCAGAAGCAAAAGGCAAACCAAATCGCCAATTTAGTTTATCCTTTTTCATGTTTAAATTGTAAAATACAAATATTGCGTATTTAACTGAAGAAAACAAGTCAAAAAAGAAGACGTATCTATTTGATTAAAGGGAGAACGTACTACCTTTGGACTACATTATGAGCAGCACCTACAAAAATATTTCCCTTTCAAAAGCCGCAACCGCGGTTCATGGGGTGCATTGCCATCTTTTCCATCATTCCTCTTAGGAGGAATTATATCATCATATCGTCCATTCAGGGGCAGGGCCCCATTTAAGCCGTCGCTTTTCTCAGAGATCAGCGAATCAGCTACTATCTTTGTTTCTTCTTCTACGCTTTCAAAAGCACTTACATAATTTATGATTCGGCTAGCCATCCAGAAATCCGGGCGCCTTTCAGAGGACTCTTTGAAACTGATCCGTGAATGCGGCATCTCCTTTATCAGTACTTCTTCCAAACTCAAGACCGAAGCCACTAATTTCCCGCTTGAAATTTTGTTCCTGCGCGATGATGATATTCCCGGCTACGTAGCCGACGGTGTGGCTGATATTGGCATTGTGGGCCAGAACGTTCTGGTAGAGGAAGGTTTGCAGGAATTATCTGTCAAGAACCTGGGCTTCAGTAAATGCCGCTTGTCTTTGGCGGTGTCTAAAGGAGATACTTACACCGATGTCACCTCTTTACAGGGAAAGAACATTGCTACTTCTTACCCCAACCTGTTACAGGAATTTTTAACCTCTAAAGGCGTACAAGCCGATATTCATACCATCAGCGGCTCGGTGGAGATTGCCCCCAGCATTGGGCTGGCAGATGCAGTATGTGACATTGTATCTTCTGGCTCTACTTTGATCAGCAACGGTCTGCGCGAGGTGGAAACGGTCTTCAAATCTGAAGCGGTGCTCATCTCTAACCAAAACCTGGACCAGGAAAAAAACCGTCTATTACAGCAGTTATTGTTTAGGATGGAGGCGGTGCAGAAAGCACAGAAGTCTAAGTACGTGGTGTTGAACGCGCCTAACTCGGCCATTCCGCAGATCAAGCCGCTGTTGCCAGGTATCAAGTCGCCCACCATTATTCCGTTAGCCGAAGAAGGCTGGAGTTCGCTGCATTCTGTGGTGAACGAAGATGATTTCTGGGATATCATCCAGAAACTGAAAGAAGCAGGGGCGGAGGGTATTTTGGTGGTTCCAATTGAAAAGATGATTGGGTAAGCATGAAAACCTATCTATATCCTAAACAAGAGGAATGGGCAGCTCTTACTCAGCGTCCGGTTCAAAAGCTGGACCAGTTGCGAGCAGGCGTGCAGCAGACCTTTGACCAGGTTCAGCAACGCGGAGATGCAGCTCTGATTGAGTTAGCGGCCAAATTTGATAAGGCCACGCTGCAAAGCGTTTGGGTAACCGAGGAAGAAGTTGCCGCTGCCATTCCGCAAGTATCTGAAGAGTTAAAGGAATCTATAGATTTAGCTTACAGCAATATACAGCGTTTTCATGAAGCCCAGCGTGAACCGGTTCAACAAGTAGAAACCATGGCAGGGGTTACTTGTTGGAGAAAGTCAGTGGGAATTCAGAAGGTTGGTTTGTACATACCGGGTGGTTCTGCACCTTTGTTCTCTACGCTGCTCATGCTGGGTATTCCCGCCCAGATTGCCGGTTGCCGCGAAATCATTCTTTCTACTCCGCCCAGCGCAGACGGTTCTATCAACGCCACTATTCTCTATACCGCCAACAGACTTGGCATTAAACGCATCCTGAAAGCAGGTGGAGCGCAGGCCATTGCCGCTATGGCATTCGGGACGGAAACGGTACCGGCTGTAGATAAAATTTTCGGACCGGGTAACCAGTATGTAACCGCAGCTAAGCAAATGGTGACCCAAATGGGAGTAGCCATTGATATGCCGGCAGGTCCTTCTGAAGTATTGGTGATTGCCGATGACTCTGCTGATCCAGACTTTGTTGCGGCTGACTTACTTTCACAGGCAGAACACGGCCCAGATTCACAGGTTGTTTTTGTTACGAATTCTGAAAATCAGCTTAAAAACGTACAGGCTGCCGTAGCAGACCAGGTAGCGAAACTGCCTAGGCAAACGGTAGCTGAACAAGCGTTGAACAACAGTATTGGGGTGGTGGTAGATACGTTGGAGGAAGCGCTGGCCTTCTCTAACCTGTATGCACCTGAGCACTTAATCCTTTCAATAGAGGCACCAGAAGCACTAGCCGAAGGAGTAACGCAGGCTGGTTCTGTCTTCATGGGCCACTTTAGTCCAGAGTCTGTAGGTGACTATGCTTCAGGAACAAATCACACGCTACCTACTAATGGATACGCCCGTAACTACAGCGGTGTTTCCCTGGATAGCTTTGTGAAAAAGATTACGTTCCAGCAACTGACTCGTGAGGGATTAGAGCGCATAGGACCAGCGGTGGAAACTATGGCGGAGGCAGAAGGGTTGCACGCGCACAAGAATGCAGTGACGGTTCGCCTAAGAAAAACCTCTTTGTCATCCTGAAAGGATTTGGTGAGCGTACTGAAAGAGCTTTTATTCATCGCACCTGCTGTTGGCCCACAAGATCTTTCCAAGATGACAAAATGAGAAAGAAGGATTTAGATTGTACAGAAGAAGATGTGTTGAAGCACTTAAAATAGCACATCAGCACATTACTTAATTAGCACATTTACCAATGTTTTCAATAGATAATTTCATTCGTCCGCACCTGAAGTCACTGAAGCCGTATTCCTCGGCGCGTGATGAGTTTGAAGGCGAAGCCAGCGTCTATCTGGACGCAAACGAAAATAACCTGGGCAGTCTGGCAGGGGGCGTTGATTACAACCGCTACCCAGACCCTTACCAGAAAATCATCAAAGAAAAACTGTCAAAGCTGAAAGGGGTTAGACCAGAGCAAATCTTCATAGGAAACGGTTCTGATGAAGCTATTGACCTGCTGATGCGTCTGGTATGTGAGCCGGGCCGTGACGAGGTTTTGTTGTTGCCTCCAACCTACGGCATGTACGAGGTGAGTGCTAACATCCATAACATTGGCATTCAGCGTGTACCGTTAGATGAGCATTTTCAGCCTGTTTTTGAGAAAATAGCCGAAAAACAAACCGAGCTTACTAAGATTCTTTTCCTGTGCTCGCCTAATAACCCCACCGGAAATATTCTGGAGCCTGCCACGGTAGAAAAGCTTATCCGTTCTTTCAACGGTTTGGTAGTAGTGGATGAAGCGTACATAGACTTCACCAATGTGCCTAGCTGGATCACCCGTTTAAACGAGTTCCCGAACTTGATGGTGATGCAGACGCTTTCCAAAGCTTGGGGAATGGCTGGTCTTCGTTTAGGAATGGCTTTCGCTTCACCGGAAATCATCGGTTATCTGAATAAAATCAAGCCTCCTTACAACATTAACGTAGTAACGCAGGAGCTGGTAAGTGCCGCTTTAGATAAAACTGCACAACTGGAGGATATGCTGCAAGTTATCATCCAGGAACGCTCTCGTTTGATAGTAGCTTTTGCAGCACTTCCGCTGATTGAAAAGGTGTACCCGTCAGATGCCAATTTCGTGCTGGTACAGGTGCCGAACGCCAATGAACTGTATGTCTACTTATTAGAGCGTGGCGTAGTAGTTCGTAACCGTTCAACTCAACCGGGTTGTGCGAATTGCTTGCGCATCACCATTGGCACACCTGCCGAAAACGATAATCTTTTAGAATCACTGAACGCTTATTCCGCTCAAGAAGCCACTCTGTAAACCATGAAAAAAGTTTTATTTATAGACCGCGACGGTACCATTCTCCTGGAACCACCTACCGATTATCAGGTAGACTCTTTTGAGAAGTTCTCTTTCTACCCGAAGGTCATTCGTAACCTCCACAAAATATTTACAGAGCTGGACTATGAGTTTGTGATGGTAACTAACCAGGACGGCTTAGGTACAGATTCTTACCCTGAAGATACCTTCTGGCCTTACCAGAACAAGATGCTGGAGATTATGGAAGGCGAGGGCATCAAGTTCGCGCACATCCATATTGACCGCAGCTTTGAGCACGAAAACAGCCCGAATCGCAAGCCACGCTTAGGCATGCTGGGCCAGTACCTGACCGGTGAATATGACCTGGCGAACTCGTACGTGATTGGCGACCGCCTTACCGATGTGCAGATGGCGAAGAATCTAGGTTCTAAAAGCATCTTGTTACAAGATATCGCAAATGAAGATGCTTCGTTCATCAGCACAGATTGGGATGCCATTTATAACTTCCTGCGTTTGCCTGCCCGTACCGCTACTATTCAGCGGAACACCAATGAAACGCAAATCAGTGTTGAAATCAACCTGGACGGCGAAGGTAAATCTGACATGCAGACGG
This sequence comes from Rufibacter roseolus, assembly GCF_017916365.1. GTDB lineage: Bacteria > Bacteroidota > Bacteroidia > Cytophagales > Hymenobacteraceae > Nibribacter > Nibribacter roseolus. Next base: position 872,484 of record NZ_JAFMSU010000002.1, on the reverse strand, counting down.
GTGTTGGCTTCTTTGACCATATGCTGGACCAATTGGCGCGGCATTCTGGCGTAGACATGCGCATTCACGTGAAAGGCGATTTGCACATTGACGAGCATCACACCATTGAAGACACCGCTTTGGCTTTAGGGGAAGCCTTCGCGCAAGCCATTGGCGACAAACGCGGTATTAACCGCTACGGCTTCCTGTTACCAATGGATGATGCCTTAGTACACGCAGCTATTGACTTTTCTGGTCGCCCGTGGTTGGTGTGGGATGCTAAGTTTTCCCGCGAGAAAGTAGGAGACATGCCAACCGAAATGTTCATGCACTTCTTCAAATCTTTTTCAGACACGGCTAAATCTAACCTCAACATCAAGGCCGAAGGCGAGAACGAGCACCACAAAATTGAGGCTATCTTCAAAGCAGTAGCCAAAGCTATCAAGATGGCGTTAGTGCGTGACGTGAACAAGATGGAGATTCCAAGTACCAAAGGTGTTCTATAATGAAAATCGTCATAGTAGATTATAAAGCGGGTAACGTGCAGAGTGTGCTTTTCGCCCTGGAGCGATTGGGTGCTCACGCCACCGTTACCTCTAATACCGAAGAGATTCAGTCAGCCGATAAAGTGATTTTTCCGGGTGTAGGCGAAGCTTCATCGGCGATGCGGGCACTTAAGGTTAATAACCTGGATCTGCTGTTGCCTACGCTTACGCAGCCATTCCTGGGTGTTTGCCTCGGTATGCAATTGCTCTGCCAGCACTCTGAAGAAGGTGATACTGAAATGCTGGGCATTATTCCAGTGCCCGTGAAGAAATTTGATGCGGCTATCAAAGTGCCGCACATGGGCTGGAACAATCTGCACCACTTGAAGAGTGATTTATTCACTGGTATACAGGAAGAGGAGTACGCTTACTTCGTGCATAGCTTTTATGCTCCGGTAACAGAGCATACCATTGCGCAGAGCTCTTATCCAGAGCCATTCAGTGCCGCCCTGCAGTACAAGAACTTCTACGCGGTTCAGTTTCATACCGAGAAAAGCGGCCCTGCGGGAGCGCACATTCTTCAGAACTTCTTAAATCTCTAAGCCATGGACATTATTCCGGCTATTGACCTTATTGGCGGCCAGTGCGTTCGCCTCACCGAGGGTGATTTTTCCCAGCAGACTACGTACCACACAGACCCGGTAGAAGTAGCGAAACAGTTTGAAGGCCTCGGCTTACGTCGGTTGCACCTGGTAGACTTAGACGGTGCCCGTGCCAAACAACCCGTGAACCTTCCGGTACTGGAGCGTATCGCCAGCCAGACTAAATTGCACATTGATTACGGTGGAGGCCTGCAAAGCTCAGAAGCCATCCGTCAGGCGTTTGATGCCGGAGCCAAACAAATCACTGCTGGTAGCATTGCCGTACGGGAGCCGCAAACAGTAGAAGCTTGGCTGAAGGAGTACGGTGCTGACCGCATCATTGTAGGCGCTGACTTCAAAGACAACCGCATCGCCATTAATGCCTGGGCCGAACAAAGTGAATTAACACTTGAATCGTTTTTGGCTTCTTTTGCTGAAAAAGGCGGAAAAACGTTCATCTGCACCGATGTAAGCAAAGACGGTAAACTTCAAGGTTCTTCTATTGAGGTTTACCAGCGTTTACTGGAGCAGTTTCCAACCTTGCAGTTCATCGCCAGTGGCGGCGTAACTACTATTGAAGAAGTACATCAGCTCCGCAAAGCAGGCTTACACGGTGCTATCATCGGTAAAGCTATCTATGAAGGCACCATTTCCCTGGAAGATTTGGCTAAAGAAGTTATCTAGTTAACAAGGTTTGCTGGCGCGAGCGTCCCGCTCGTGTCCCCACGCATTGCTGATTCTGACTTCGCTGAGAAGCAAAAAAGATTCAGGTATGATTACGGACACGAGCGGGACGCTCGCGCCAGCGGAATAAAAGAATTAAATAAGTAAGATGTTCAGACTTGACTCTTAAGTCCAGCATCTAACATCTAAATACTAGCATCTATAAATGCTCACAAAACGAATTATCCCTTGCCTGGATATCAAGAACGGACGCACCGTGAAGGGCGTACGTTTTGAAGATATCCGCGATGCCGGTGACCCGGTGGAACTGGCGGCTTTGTACGCGAAACAAGGCGCCGATGAATTGGTGTTTCTGGACATCACTGCAACCAATGAAAAGCGGAAGACGCTGGTGGAACTGGTGCGCGAAGTGGCCCGCTACATTGATATCCCATTCACCGTGGGTGGCGGCATCAGTGCCGTAGAAGATGTTGAAGTGCTGTTACAGAATGGCGCCGACAAAGTATCAGTAAACTCCTCGGCTATTCACCGTCCTGAACTAATTACTGAACTGGCGAGTCGTTTCGGGAGTCAGTGCGTGACGGTGGCCATTGACACCAAGAGCACTCCGGAGGGCTGGAAGGTTTTCAGTAAGGCAGGTACAGTAGATACCGGACTTTGGGCACTGGATTGGGCCAAGGAAGTGGTAGAGCGTGGCGCCGGAGAAATCCTGCTGACCTCCATGAGCAACGACGGCACCAAGAACGGCTTCGCGCTAGATATTACGGGCGAGATTTCCCGCAACGTAATTGTTCCAGTGATCGCCTCTGGCGGGGCCGGGAATGAGCAACACTTCTTAGACGTGTTTGAAGCCGGTGCCGATGCCGCGTTGGCTGCCAGTATCTTCCACTTCCAGGAGGTACCGCTACCCGGCTTGAAGAAGTTTTTGGCGCAGAATAAAATTGATATAAGATGTTAGAGCCAAACCTCACAGGTTTTGAAAACCTGTGAGGTTTTTCTTTACAGGCACAGGCTATTTAAGATTCGTTTCTCTGAATTCATGTCAAAAACAGAGAATCTAAAAAGCAGACATAGGTTAAAAACATGACCATAGATTTCAACAAAGGAGAGGGGCTGGTACCCGCCATCATCCAGAATGCCGCTAACGGTAAAGTATTGATGCTGGGCTACATGAACGAGGAGGCCTTTGAGCAAACTCAGTCAACAGGCTTGGTGACGTTCTTCTCCCGCTCTAAGAACCGCCTCTGGACCAAAGGCGAAACTTCGGGGAATACGCTCAAGGTGGTGAAGATGGAACTGGACTGCGATCAGGACACACTTCTGATTTTGGTGGACCCCACCGGACCAGCCTGTCACCGCAACACCGAAACCTGCTTTGATGTGGAGAGCGACAGAGACTCTTATCATCTGAGAAGCTTCCAGAACTTCACCCCAACCGAGCAAGCGCTACAATTCATCGCGAATCTGGAGCAAACCATTAAAGACCGTAGAAAGAATCCTATTGAAGGCTCCTATACCAATCACCTGTTTAACAAAGGCCTGAACAAAATGGCCCAGAAAGTAGGGGAGGAAGCGGTGGAGGTGGTCATTGATGCAGTTGCCGGAAACACAGAACCGATGAAAGGCGAAGCAGCTGACTTGATCTTCCACTTGTTGGTGCTGTTAGAGGCCTCAGGGCTTTCACTAGCTGAAGTAGTGCAGGTACTGGAAAGCCGTCATAAGCCTCGCGAATAGGGGTTAGTTTTAATTGAAGTGAAATGACTTTTAACGCTACCATTCTCATCGTCCCTGGTTTGGGAAATTCCGGTGAGCTGCATTGGCAATCGCTATGGGAAAAGCAATTTAACTTTCCTAGGGTGCAGCAGCTGGATTGGGAAACCCCTGACTGTGCCGATTGGGTAGAGACTTTGGAGGCCGCCGTAAAACAGCACAATCCCGAAAACCTCATCCTGGTGGCACATAGCCTGGCCTGTGTCACCATTGCGTTTTGGGCCGCTAAATACAATAGGAGGATCAAAGGAGCTCTGTTGGTTGCGCCCAGCGACACAGAAGCTGCTTCTTTTCCGGAGGGAACCTCCGGATTCAGGCCCATTCCGTTGCTAAAACTGCCATTTCCCTCGGTGGTGGTGGCCAGCGACAACGATCCTTACATGGAACTAGTTCGGGCGGAATACCTGTCAAAGCAGTGGGGCAGCAGCTTCCTGAACATTGGAGCGGCGGGCCATATTAACGTAGCCGCAGGATTCGGGGAGTGGCCTCAAGGCTTGGCGCTTCTCCAGCAACTTGACTCAGGTGTAGAATCAAAAAGACTTACTTCTTAAGGATAATTGCTTTTACTCAAACTACGAGATTGATCATGACAACCTTTGATGTTCTTCTTCAGCAAATCGCCTTCATCCACGAGATTGATAAGCTGAAATATATTACCCGTAAAACCCGTCTCTTCAACAGCAACCGCCACGAGAATGATGCGGAGCACAGCTGGCATCTCGCCATGATGGCACTGGTATTAGCTGAGCATTCCAACGAGCCGGTGGATGTACTCAAAGTGGTGAAGATGCTACTCATTCATGACCTGGTAGAGATTGATGCCGGCGATACCTTCCTGTTTGATACTGTTTTAAACCACACCAACACCGAGGTGGAACGGAAAGCTGCCCAGCGGATCTTTGGTTTATTGCCCCAAAAACAAGCCGAGGAGTTCCTGCACATCTGGGAAGAATTTGAGGCGGGTGAAACCGCCGAGGCAAAGTTTGCCCGCACCATGGACCGTTTGGAGCCACTTCTGCAGAACGTTTCCAACGAAGGCGGTACCTGGATGGAGTACAACGTACCTTATGACAGAGTGATGGAGAAAACAGTTGGGCTTCAGAATGGCTCCCAAACCATCTGGGAATTCGCCAAAGCCCTCCTGGACAGTTCCGTGGAGAAGGGCATCCTTAAGAAAACAGATACTGGCGAGTAATGTACTAGCTAAAAAAGGAAGAGCTACACAGGCTGTCCTGTAAGAGAACCTACTGTAAAACCGGCTGCTCTAAAAAAGCCTGAATGGCTTTCGTGACTTTGTCAGGTGCTTCTTCCTGAAGAAAATGCCCGGTTTCCAATTCCAATACTTTTAGCTGCGGCAGTGTTTTTCGCCAGTTTTCCAGAAATGAGGCCGGAATCAATTTGTCTTTTGTGCCCCACAACACTAGTGCAGGTTTGCCGTCCAGAACTTGCCTTTGGTTATACAAACTGGTGAAATATGGAGTCTCGCCGGCCAAGGCTTTGGCAAAGTACCAGGTGCCTAGCCGGTCTTTCCTTTCCCTGAACGGTCCCAGGTATTGTTGATGCACCTCCCGGGTAAGTTTTTCCTTTTGGTAAAAGGCTTGCGGCAACAGGAATTTTGGGGAGAAGTTCAGGTTCACGTACAGGAACTTCCCAAACCGGCTGCCGAACAGTTTGCTTGCCTGCATTATGGATTTAACTTCGGTAAGGGGCCACATCCAGGAGTTGAGCGCTACCACCTTAGCCACTTTCTCGGGCTGCTTTACGGCCCAGCCCAGCCCAATGGGTCCCCCGAAATCATGAACCACCAGCGTTACGTTCTCCAATTGCAGGTGCTCTACCAGTCTAGTAAGGTTGTCTCGGTGATCCTCCAATAAATAAGAGAAGTTCTGGGGTTTCTCAGAAAGTCCGAAACCCAAGTGATCTACCGCAATGCACCTATAATTTTTGGAAAGTGCCGTTATCTGGTTTCGCCAGAGGAAGGACCAGGAAGGCGTGCCGTGCACAAATAAAATGGGAGCTCCATGACCTTCATCCACATAATGGAGCTGTCCTCCGGGTACTGCCAGATAATGCTGTTTGAAGGGGTAGGCACTTTTGTCAAGCCATGATTGATCTTGCATAACGGTAAAGATTAAGTGGCTAAATGATTCTTCAATTGTATAAGGTAACTCTCTATTACCTCCTGCAGCGGGTATTCCGGGAGTATGAGGTAGTGCTGGGCAACTCCGTCAATGGTGGCAAACATGAGTACCGCATCAATAGTGGGGTTCGCAGACCCGGCCTCAGCCAGGTTCTGGGAGAGCAATTGGAGCACCAGATGGTTTTCAGCTTGTACTTCCCTCTCCAAGGCCTTCAAAACTTCAGACTGCATCCTGAGGCTATGGTAGAGGCGCCAGAAGTTTTTGTTCTGCTCCATCAGCCGGAAGGTAGTCCGGATATGGTGTTCCAGGTACTGATAAGGGGAAAGCCCTTCAGGCTTCTCAAAGGATTGCAGAATGTCTTGCCTGCCTCTTACCAGAATCTCTTTGAGGAGGTCCTCTTTGCTTGGGTAATAGTTATAGAGTAATCCCAGGGAAATGCCTGCCTTGGCCGCAATCTGCCTGATTGAGGTGCGGTCAAATCCTTGTTCAGCAAACAACTCTAGTGCTGTGTCAATGATTTTCTGGGTGCTGGTTTCGCGTTGGGTTACCCTTTTTGAGATAGGCTGCTATATTTATATTGAATGAACGTATGTTCAAATTAATTAAAAGAAAAATCCTTTCATAGCAAAAAACTCCTATTGAAGGCTCTTTTGTTAAAAAGGAGCCTTAAACAGGAGTTCGGTATAAGGAAGATTGAAAGACTAAAGTTTGTTCAGGCGGCTGTAGAACTTAGATTGGTAAGAACCACCAATGGGAATGTACTTGTCCTGCATGAACACTGAGTCGTCTTCAATGAGCTCTATTTTCTTCAGGTTGATAATAAATGACCTATGGATGCGCAGGAACATGTCTTGCGGCAGTTTCTGGTCAATGGCGCTCATAGTAGTATAGACAATGTGCTTTTTGGTATCGGTGTTGATGACCACATAGTCACCTCTGGCCTCAATAAATGATACATTGTTCAGGTTCAGCTTTACAATCTTGTTGTCAACCTTCACAAAAAGCTCCTCTGAGTTGCCGTTGGTAACTGGTGTACCGTTGGTTCTGGTATCCAGCTTTTTGGTGGCGTTGAGTACCGCTTGCGTAAACCGGGTGAAATCAACAGGTTTTAAAAGGTAATCGGCTACCTGTAGCTCAAAAGCCTGTAAGGCAAAATCTTTATGCGAGGTAATGAGGATGGTCTGTGGTTTATGGGGCAGAGTCTTGAGCAGTTCCATGCCGGTCATCTCGGGCATCTCCACGTCCAGGAAAAGCAGGTCCACGCTATCGTTCTTCAGCAACCAGGCCAATCCCTCCACACTGGAGCTGAACGTTTGCACCAGTTCCAGGCTGGGAGTAGCCTTTATATGACGCTCCAGAATCATCCGGCTTAGTTCATCATCATCAATAATTATTGAGCGGAGGGGAGTTTCTTTTTTCAAATGTCTAGAGGTTAGTTAGTAACAGGGTAAAACTTTCTCTTCCCAAAGATATCAATCTAATTATAATTTCCACGGGTGCAAACGGTAAATTGTATAGGTAAACGTACTTAAGCCTACCTAAAAAAAGTGATGAAAAAGAAGCTGGGGTAATTCCATTGCCCAGGAGGCCGGAAAGTTTGTGCCTACGGGGCCACAGTTAGGTAACCCAACCGTAAAAACACGTATAAGAGACACAAATAGACCAAAAGAAAAGTGCTTCCAGTTACCCTACTAAATTCTTTAAGGATTCTTACCCAACCGGATGATTCTACCTGCGGGCCCACCAGCCTCCATGCGGTTTACCAGTATTACCAGGATTCACTTCCGCTGGAGCAGGTAATCTCTGAGGTTTCTTTCCTGGAGGAGGGCGGCACCCTGGCGGTTTTGTTGGGTTGCCATGCCTTGCGCAGGGGCTACAAAGCCCGTATCTATACCTATAACCTGCACGTGTTTGACCCCACCTGGTTTAAACTGGGCAAAGAGAAAATTATCGCCAACCTGCGGGAACAACTCATCTATAAACCAGACGCCAAGCTGCACGTAGCCACCCACGCCTACATTGAGTTCTTGGAACTGGGTGGCGAGATCCTGCACAAGGATCTTACCCTTAGCCTGCTGGACCATTACTTCTCTCGGGGAATTCCACTTTTAACGGGGCTCAGCGCCACCTACCTGTATAACTGCGCCCGGGAAAGAACCAATGAACGAGGCGAAGCTATCTATGACGATGTGCGGGGCGAGCCTCTGGGGCATTTTGTGGTCCTCGCGGGCTTTGACAACGAACAAGATAAAGAACACGTGATTGTGGCAGACCCTTATCAGGAAAACCCATTGGTAGGAAACAATTATTATAACGTACCCATTTCGCGCCTCATTAACGCCATTATGTTGGGCATAGTCACCTATGATGCCAACCTCTTGGCCATTGAACCGCAACCAAAATCTAAACTTACCCCAGAACAGACCAACCTTCATGCGCAAACTAGTAGTGGTCAATAATCCCAAAGACTGGGATCTTGACATTGAGGATGTAGAGGTGGTAGATGCGCAGCGTTATCTCACCGATCCGGCCTACACAGAAATTAAAAGCGCCCGTATTTTCAACCTTTGCCGGTCTTACAAATACCAGAGCAGTGGTTATTACGTCTCGCTTTTAGCCGAAGCCAGGGGCCACCGGGCCATCCCAAACGTGACCACCATCCAGGACCTGAAATCACAGACCATTGTAAGGGCCATCACCGATGAGATCAACGAGACCATCCAAAAGAGTTTATCTAAGCTCAAGTCCAAGAATTTTACCCTTAGTATTTACTTTGGGCAGAATGTGGCCAAACAGTACGAGAAACTGAGCAAGCAGCTGCATGACCTTTTCCAGGCCCCGCTTCTGAGGGCGCAGTTTGTGTATAATAAAGAATGGACACTGGAAAGCATAAATCCAATTCCGGTGAACGAAGTGCCCGAGCATCACTTGCGGGACCTGTACAATTTTGCGAAGGCCTATTTTGCCCGTAACCGGTTCTCCAATATCCGGACGAACAAGAAAATCTATGACCTAGCCATTCTGGTGAACCACGCTGATAGTGATCCGCCTTCCAATGACCGGGCTATCCAGAATTTCATTGATGCCGCCGAGAGCCTGGGCTTCTACACCGAGCTGATCACCAAGGAAGATTACCGCCGCTTGTCTGAGTTTGATGCGTTGTTCATCAGGGAAACCACCTCGGTGAACCACCATACCTACCGTTTTGCCCGCCGGGCCCACGCCGAGGGTTTGGTGGTGATTGATGACCCGGTTTCTATCCTGCGGTGCACGAACAAGGTTTACCTGGCCGAGCTGCTTTCCAAAGCCAAGGTGAACATCCCCAAAAGCATGATCATCCATAGGGACAATTGCTGCAAGGTGGTGGCGGAACTGGGGCTGCCGTGCGTGCTCAAGAAACCGGATTCCTCTTTTTCCCAAGGCGTGGTGAAGGTGAAAACCGAGGAAGAACTAGAAGAGCAACTGAAGGAGATGCTGTCTGAGTCTGACCTCATTATTGGGCAGGAATTCACGCCCACGGATTTTGATTGGCGCATTGGCGTGCTGGACAAGCAGCCGCTCTATGCCTGCAAGTACTTCATGGCCAAAGACCACTGGCAAATCTACAATTGGGAAGGCAAGAAGAAAGACGTGACCGGCAACTTTGAGACCGTACCGTTTGAAGATGTGCCGTTCTTTGTGCTCCATACGGCCTTGAAGGCGGCTAACCTCATTGGCGACGGCTTGTACGGCGTAGATGTAAAGGAAATTGATGGAAAGGCCTACGTGATTGAGGTGAATGATAACCCCAACATTGACCACGGCGTGGAAGACCGCATCCTCAGGAAAGACCTGTACCTCACCATCCTCAAATCCATTAAACGGCGGATAGACAGCCAAAAAAACCTGACCGGCAATGAGCAGCGCCTCTCCTAAACTAGGTTTATTCCAGGGCTACGGCGTAGAAATGGAATTCATGATTGTGGACCGGGATACCCTCCAGGTGAAGCCCATCTCAGATGAGGTACTCAAAGCAGAGGCGGGGGAACTGACTTCTGATGTGGAGCGCGGCACCATGGCCTGGTCTAATGAATTAGTGCTGCACGTCTTAGAACTTAAGACCAACGGTCCGGCTCCTGAGCTATTTTCTTTAACCGATAAATTCCACGGAGAGGTGCAGCGGGTGAATGAGTTGCTGGCGCCCTTTAACGCCATGCTGTTGCCAACGGGCGCGCACCCGTACATGGATCCCTACAAGGAAACGAAGCTTTGGCCCCACGAGGCGAGTGAGATCTACGAGGCTTACAACCGCATTTTCAATTGCCAGGGCCATGGTTGGTCAAACCTGCAGAGCACCCACCTGAACCTGCCCTTCAGAGATGATGAGGAGTTCGGGCGGTTGCACGCGGCCATCAGGTTGATCTTGCCGCTTATTCCGGCTGTCAGCGCGGCCTCACCGGTGCTTGACGGAAAAGTCAGTGGCTTGCTGGACACCCGTCTGGAAGTGTACCGGAAAAACCAGGGTAAAATTCCGCTCATTGCCGGAGAGGTGGTGCCGGAGGCGGTTTTCTCTGAGGCAGATTATGATGCCCAGATTTTCCAGCCCATGTTCCAGGCCATTGCGCCCTATGACCCGGAAGGCGATCTGCAAGAAGAATTCCTGAACTCCAGGGGAGCCATCGCGCGGTTCAGCCGGGGCGCTATTGAAATCAGGATCATTGACAACCAGGAGTGTCCGCTGGCGGATATAGCCATTGTGACGCTGGTCTCCGAGGTACTGAAGAAATTGGTTTCCGAAAGGTGGGGCAGCTACCCAGACCAGCAAAAAGTTAACACCTCTTTCTTGGCCTCAGTTTTTCTGGCTTCTCTTAAAAACGGCCCCCAAACGGAAGTACCGCAAGCTGATTATCTGCGGCTCTTAGGTTTAGCCGGTGAGAAAGCCACCTTACAGGAAATCTGGGAACACCTATGGCGGGAAGTGCAGGAAGAACCCGTTTTCACCCCGGCGCTAAGCCAAGCTATTAGGTTAATCCTTCAGGAAGGCTGCCTTTCCCAGCGAATTTTGAAGATTTTAGGTTCTTCGCCTTCCATTGACGCCATCAAAGACGTATATAGAAAATTAGCTAACTGTTTGGCTCATAATCAACTATATGCACCTTGAAAAACGAACGGTTGAAGGTTATCGTCACTTGTGAACACGCCGGAAATGAGATACCTCCGGAGTTTGCAGCCGCCTTTGAGGGGGCAAAGCAAGTGCTTGCCACGCATAGGGGGTATGATATTGGCGCGCTAGAGCTGTACCAGAAATTCTCCAAAATAGCTGATTTCTCTCTGTACAGTACTACCAGCAGGTTGGTGGTGGAGTTGAACAGGTCTTTGCACCACCCAAAATTATTCTCTGAGTTTATGCTGCCTTTGTCTACCGCGGAGGCAGAGAAAGTGGTGGCAGATTACTACCAGCCTTACCGGCAGAGGGTAGAGGAGCAGATTGCCAGTTGGGTGCGGGAAGATTTTTCCGTGATACATGTATCGGTGCACAGCTTTACGCCTGAACTCAACGGCAAGGAGCGGAAAGCAGACATTGGTTTGCTCTATGACCCTAAGCGTGAAAAAGAGCAGTTGTTTGCCGCACGCTGGCGCCAGCAGATGCAGATGGTGAATCCGGAGATTAAGATCAGGTATAATTATCCTTACAAAGGCACCGCCGATGGCTTTATCACTCATCTGCGCAAAGACTATACAGACACCCAATATGCCGGCCTTGAACTGGAAGTAAACCAGCGGTTTCCCGAGACCCACAAGGAGGAATGGAAGGTCCTGCAAAGCCAGTTGATACAGACTTTCAACCTTGCCCTATAAACCCTTTCCGTATTTTCCAGTATAGAAGCAATACCAGAACTAAATATTCTGGAACCCATATACAATACTGTTCTACCTAAACTATGAAAAAAGTATGGATTTCTTGATTAACCTTCTCGTGAGCGCCGGGGTACTGATGCTGTTGGCGTATTTAATGCCACAGGTTACCATAAAGAGTTTCTGGACCGCCCTCTGGGTTGCCTTTTTGGTGGGTATTCTTAACGCCACCCTTGGGTTGCTGATTAGGTTCCCATTGAACCTGGTGACTTTGTTCTTGCTGCAATTTGTAGTGAAATTGATAGTGACCGCAGTCATCATCAAAGTTGTAGACAAGCTGGTGAGAAACTTTGAAGTGCGCGGCTTCTGGCCTGCGTTGGTGATTGCCATTGCCTTGGCAGTTGCCAGTACTTTACTGGAACGTAACGACGAGGAATATGACAGCGCAGAGTACCAGCAAACTGCCTTGGTTCAAGGGCCTTTGCAGCAAATTGTCAGCTAACTTTGTATATGCCTGATAATGAAAAGCGCCAGCATCTGGATAAGATGTTGGCGCTTTTTTTGTTGTTAAAGGCTAAAAGCAACAGGCTTTTTGGTCTTATCAACCTTATGTTTTGGACCTGTTTTTAATAAACCAGCCCTTAAACCCTATTCTGCATTTTTTCTGAGTCCAGATTCGCTGGAGGATTAGTAACCCTGTGATAGGTTCACCTGGTCTGGCACCTCTTCACCGGCCAGAAACAGTTGAAGGTTAGAGACAAACCTCTCTATTTTACCTTCCACCTCACGGGCCTGACCACCGCCGGTGTGCTGCGTGATTAATACATTCTCCATCTCCCAAAGCGGGTTTCCTTTTGGTAGAGGCTCTTCCTCGGTGACGTCCAGCACCGCCCCAGCCAAATGCCCGGATTGCAGAGCCTCTATTAGCTCAGTTTCATCGGTGGTATTGCCGCGGCCCACATTGGCGTACAGGCTGCCTTTTTTCATGGTCTGGATGAATTTTCTGGAGACGTATTTGTCAAGGTTGCCAGGCAGGGTATTGATGATGATATCTGTTTGCGGCAGATGCTGGAAAAGCTCATCAAGGGAATGGATCTGGGCGGCGGGGTTTTGGCGGGCAGTCATTTTTACCTTCGTCCCGAACCCTTCCAGAATCCTTTTCACTGCCTGGCCAATGGTACCCGCCCCCAGTACAATGGCGGTTTTCTGCCCAAGTAGGTCCAGCTTCAGGCGCATCTTTTTGCCCTGCCAGTTCTGTATCTGCTGCAGTTTAACCAGATCCTGAATACCCCGGTAGAAAGCCAGAATACCGGCCACCATAGTCTCGGCACAGGCCTCCGCGAAGAAATTACCCATGTTGGAGACCTTTGCGTTGGTTTGTACCTGTTTGAATTGGTCAAAACCCGCAGATTCCAATTGCCAGAATTGCAGATTAGTAGGGGCTAAGGCAAACCAGGAGGAGGGAGGGTTCCCAAACAGGAGCTCCGCCGAGGCAAAAGCAGATTCACTTTCCTGGTTTTCAAACCCATTATAGAAATAAGGTTGAATATTTGCCGGAAGTAGGTCCTTTAGATATGTCTGCTGTTGCGGGTCAAGTTCAGCGAAGATAAACAGGTTCATGCGAGAAGGTTAAGGCAAAAGGTCGAAGTCTGAGGCTCTTTGTTGAGCGTTCTACAGGTAAGACGTAGAGAAAAAGCCCGGTGTTTTAATTAAAGTAAAAGGAAGGGGAGGCCTTTAGCTGTTCTGGCCCCGTTTTTAGGAAAACAGGGCCAGAACAGGTTTATTCCTCATCCTCAAAATACAGCTTATAGTATTTGCGGCCATCCTCGTCTACGCCTTTCTCAATCATGTCTTTGTTTCCATGGATGTAGATGTGGAAGTTCTTATCCAGTTTTAGCACGCTCTTGAAAACCCGTGCTTGTTTCTTCACCGCCTGGGGCGAGATGTCAAAGCTGTCTTCCAGTTCAATGTCATAGTTCTGGCGGTACTCGGTGTCATAGTTATTGAAGGATTCAATAAGATCAGGTTGCCCGAAAACCTCAGTGACAAACTCTTCCTTGTCAAAGGTCTCGTGCTTGTTGAAGTACTCCACGGACCGGTTCAGCAGCACGATCTGGTCAGTTTTCTCTACCTCAAATTCCTCTGACATGCGCTCAGAAATAAATTCTTTGGTAAGGTTGAGCAGGTGGTTGGTCTGGTGGAACTCGTTGTTGATCTGGGTTAGTCCCAGGAAGTTTTCGCTCCAGTATTTGGCTTCCTCGCCGCGGTTCTGGTTGTCCATGATGGCTACCAGAAAGCCTTCCTCGGGTTTGGTGTTGAAGATGATGCAGCCTTTGTCAAACTTGTTGGAGTCAATGCCCTCCAGGTAAGACATGGAGAAATCCCGGTTCTTGCGACTTACGTCAAAATAACCGCTTTTAACCTCAGTTTTGAAGATGCCCACGGCTTCCACTACGCGCTCCTCAATCTCACAGTTGATGAAATGGGCCACGTACAGCTCACCGGGTTTGATTTTGGGGTGCGTGGTGCTTTCAAACAGGTGACGCGCGATGTTGCGGGAGTTCTCATGGAAGGACTCCTTATCAGCGAAGATGTTCTCGGCGTAGCTGTACACCTCATTGAACTGCAGCGATGAAGGGTGCGAGAATCTGAACCGCTCGTGCGCCTGGGCAAACTTACCCAGGAAGAACTTCTCCAGTTTTTCGGTAAGGCTGTCGCCAAAATCAAAGGTGTTCTCTGATAAGGTCAGTTTCTGTTCCAGTCCTTTGTTACCCACGTGGTGGATGGAAAGGTGCGTAAGCGAGGCGGTATCAAATTTCATGAAGGAGGTTGCGCTAGGGAATTGGAATTCAAATGAAGCTGCAAAAGTAAGGAATCTACTGCATCTGGTAAGGTATGGGGGTAAATACTCATGCTATTTAGATTTAGGATATTGTATTCAATCCATTTAATCTAAAACAACCTTTAAACGGAATGTAATGGCTCTCCAGGCAAAAAGAGATTTATTGACTGTTCTTATGCCAGATGGCATGAAGGTGAGTGAGGTTTCTTGTGGTTCAAGCGGAAAGGCCTATCTTTCGGATCTCCATTATTGAAATACCTTTATATTGAAATCTGCCTTAATCACCTCAGGATACGTTTTCCTGGTCTTATTGTCGCTGGTGCTGGTTTATTTCGTGGTTGCGTTTGTGCTGTCCAGGATGAGCGTAGCTGCAGAGCCTGAAACCAGGAAAGAGGTTTCCATTTACATCCTGACTAACGGAGTGCATACCGACTTAGTAGTACCGGTGAAGAACGAGGTCTATGATTGGCGTAATTATGTTAAATATGACCATACCGCAGGCAAAGACACCACGGCAAACTTTATAGCCTTCGGGTGGGGTGACAAAGGCTTTTACCTGGAGACGCCCACTTGGGCTGATTTGAAGGCGAGTGTGGCTTTCAAAGCGATGACGGGTCTGAGTGCATCGGCCATTCATGCAACTTTTTACAAGACCATGCCAGAAAACGAGGCTTGCCACAGGATAGACATCAGCCGGGAACAGTACGGAAGATTGGTGAAATTTATCCAGCAACGGTTTGATTTGGACGAGCACGGGAATACCATTCACATAAAAACAGATGCAAACTACGGCCAGAATGATGCTTTCTACGAAGCAACAGGAAGCTACAATCTATTTTATACCTGTAACACCTGGGCCAACGAAGGCCTGAAAGCCTGTGGCCAGAAAGCCGCTGTATGGACGCCGTTCTACAAAGGAATATTTTATCACTACAGATAATGAACGTTGTGGTGAGTTGTTAGCCTCACCGTGTTTAAAGATGAATAAAGTGGTTGGATTGATTATGAATCTCTATTTAACATATAATAAGCTATAAGTCTTTGTAATTTGTCTTATTTAAAAGTCTTATAATTTATATTATGTTAAGTAAATAAAAAAGAAGTTCCTTTGTACTTAGATAAACCTTTAATCTCCTATCTATTTCTTCTCCTATTTGGGATCTACTTTTGTTGGACATTCCTATTTACCTTTTAGTATTCTTTAACTGTTTGGCATTGTTGGGCATATTGAATCACAACATTAAGTCAATAATATAACCACATAGAAAAAGCACGTATGTAACGTGCTTTTATTTCTAAAGAGACTGTAACTGCTATTTGGGTTTTTACTGCATGGCTATCACCTAAGGCTTTGGCTTTGAATCAGTGAGTTTACTAAAAAGCATTTACTAACTTGATCGTCTACAGTTTTCAGCTCTCCTAACTTAATCATGGTGTTTATACTGAACCCACAACTTTCCCTTTCATTTTACGGTAGGCACTAAGGAAATCAAAATGTTTAACCATGGCTACACAGAGATCCTTTGATGAACTCCTGAATACAAAACAAAAGAAGCTTGCATTTTTCCAGAACCTGGTCTTAGTGGCTGTCGCAGATAATTACCTGGACCAGCAGGAAAGCGATTTCCTGGTTTCCATAGGAAGAAGGCTGAGCCTAACAGAAGAAGATACCACTCCTATTGCTGATAACCTGCCCGTGCTCTCTTTTATCATCCCCGAGGATGGGCTGCAAAAAACAATGGAACTGCAAAGCCTGGTCATGATGGTGCTTCAGGATGGCAGAATAGACAAAGCGGAGTATAATCTGTGCCTGGAATATGCCCGCCGCATTGGCTACAGCAAAGACACCCTTGACGAGTTTATCGATAGCCTGCAGAATGCTTAGTTTACCGAGTCCTTTGTTTTTGCCCAGTTCTCCAAATAACACGCGAAAAACAGAGATTTGATCATTTGTCTTATCAAACTAAAACGCCTCTTAATTTAATAAAAGGCGTTTTAGTTATTTAACATAAAAAAAGAAGCCCGGACTCCTTTAACTCATTTGCCAACTTCTCTACTGAGTTGAAGTCGGTAGTGATTCAAAGAGTTTCTCCACTCCTTCGGCTATTCTTTCCTGTACTTTGGCGTTGTTGGAGGGCACCACAGACTCTGCTTGGCTGCTCCAGACCAAATTATTCTGGGTCCGGTCCACCAGGTGTACTGAAATGGTTCCTTGTTTGTAGCGTCCCACCTCTACTTCCTTGCTGCGCCAGGTATACCTTCTCTGACCCATGTAATAGGGTGCATCCGTTCTGAAATCGGTTTGCCGGGTCTGCTTTTTCTCCTGTACCACTACGCCCAGGTTCACCAGAAGATCTGGGTTTGATGTAGCCATGGTTAAACCTCGCTTCTGCAACTGGTTGGATACCTCCCTTTGCAGCGCTGCGATATGCTCTGCCGGAATCTCCAACTTAGAAGAATCTGCATTCACCTCCAGGAAACCAAAGGTTTTGTAATTGGAAAGCGTGAAATCAGGGGCGGCTTCTGTATTGGCCACCCTTACCGGGCTACAGGCCGCAAGTAACAGGAAAAGCAGCAACCCCAAAAAATAATCTATTTTCCTTTTCATGTATCTAATCAAGTTTGTACAAGTAAGATGTACTTGATTAGAAAACTTAGGTTGTACCTCCCTTTTGGCTTATCTCTAACGGGTTGTTTTTATTGCTCAGCATTTCAACTTCAAGGCCTTTTACCATTAAGCGGGCTGCTGATGGATTGGTGGCCAGGGGTACGTTGTGCAGGTCACAAAGTCGCATGAGCATCTGTACATCTGGTTCATGGGGGTGTTTACCCAACGGGTCTCGGAAAAACAGCACAGCCAGAATCTTGCCTTCGGCTACCAGGCTGGCAATCTGGGCATCTCCCCCTTTGGGACCGGATAAAAGCTTTTTCACTTTAAGGCCCGTCTGCTCTACATACTGCCCGGTGGTGCCGGTAGCTACCAATTGTGTGTTCTGGAACAGGTTGGAGTGGTCTTTTACAAAAGCTACCATCTCTGCTTTCTTGCCATCGTGGGCTATGATGGCGATTCTCTTTTCTGCTGGCATATTGAATTCGTTTGGCCTAAACTACTGGATTTTACCTCACCATGTTTACCCCTGTTTTTATTTCTGACCTGTTTTTATAAAAAGGGCATAAAAAAAGGGGCTACAAGAGCCCCTTTCTTTTGGTTGTATTTCTTACAAGGTCTGCAGCAAAGCATCCATGCGTTTTGCGTCAGCTGGTCTGTCTAAGGCAGTGTATACCTTCAGCAGAGACTGCACAGTGGTACGGTCTTTTGGCTGGGCTTTCAAAGCGTTCTCAAAGTAAGGCATTGCCTGAGAGAAAAACTTCTTGGCTTCGGCTTGAACAGCTTTACCGTTTTTCTGGTACTCGGCCAGGCTCATTTTGTTGGCTTTGTTGTTCAGGTTAGCGCCTTTGTTGAAGTAGTAAACTCCCAGGTTATACTGGGCATCAAAGTTTGCTGGGTCAATTTCAGCGGCTTTCTTGTAAGAAGCAAGGGCCTCATCGCCTTTGTTCAGTTTCTCCAGGATGTTACCACGAACGGTGTACAGGTTAGCGTTGTTTGGATCTGCAGCGATAGCGGCATTCAGTTTGTCCATGCTTTCTTTCTCACGACCAGTTTTCAGGTACAGGTCAAGTTCCTGCAGCATGAAGTTCTTGTCGTTAGGGTATTTGGCACGGGCTTTTTCTAACACAGCTAAAGCTTCTTTCTCGTTTTTCTCAACGTTGTTGGCGATGTACAGCAACTGACCATACACGGCAGGAGAAGCCAGGTTCTTGTCTACCAACTGAGTGTACAGTTGTTTAGCGGATGCATAATCTTCTGCACCGGCAGCAGCGTAAGCGGCATAGATGTAAGCAGTGGTATCTTCTGGCTTGTAGGTGATAGCCTGCAGATACGCTTTCTGAGCCTCAGCGAACTTTTTGTTGTTGTAGTTCTCTACCCCAGCGTTCAGGGCATAGGCATACATATTGTTCACCAGCACCTCTTTGCGCTTGTTGGCCTCATCGGTGAATTCCTTTTTCTTCGTTTCCAGGGCAGGAACTTTAGAGAAAGCCTCATAAGCCTGCTTAGAAGCCTCAGCCGGATCCATCAGTTTACCATAGATAGGGTGGTTAGCCATATCTGAGTAGATCACGCCTTTGTAATACCAGGCTTTAGCGTTATTGGCGGTTTTCTCGTGCACAACGGCTTTGTCAATCTCTTCTTTCGCCTTGTCTAAGGTACCTTTCTGTTGGTACATGATGGCACTTGTTACGGCAGAAGTCTGCGCAATTGCCACTTGCATGGACACCAACGCGGCTGCTGTTAAAAGAAACTTTTTCATTGCTTTCGTTAGGTTAGAAATATAGGTTGTTTGTGTTTTTTCTCTAAAAACTGGAATTTTTAAAATTTAGTTCTCACTCAGCGTATCAGGGTCCAGGAGGTCAGTGGAGGTTTCCGGGTCAATGATGTCATCTTCCAGTACTTCATCCTCTTCGTCATCTTCCGCCGGGTCAATCATGTCTTCAGGGTTCAGGGCCTCATCAATCGGCAACTCGGCTATTGGCAAATCAGACTCGCTTACTACTACTTCTGCTTTGTCTTCTACCTCAATCTTGGCTACAGATGAAATCTCGTCTCCTTCGTTCAGCCTGATTAGTCTCACCCCTTGTGATACTCGCCCGATGATTCTTAAATCTGCCACGCGTAACCTGATGGTGATACCTGAACGGTTGATGATCATGATGTCATCTGAGTCAATCACACCCATGATGGCTACCAGGTGACCGGTTTTCTCAGTTACATTCAGGGTTTTCACTCCTTTACCGCCACGGTTGGTGATCCGGTACTCTTCCAGCGATGAACGCTTGCCAAAGCCTTTTTCAGATACTACCAGCAAGTTGGTATCAGGGTTATGTACACAAACCATACCAACTACTTTGTCGTCTTCTCCGGCCAGCGTCACCCCTCTTACCCCAGCCGCAGTACGACCCATGGTACGCACTTTCTCCTCGTTGAACCGTACGGCACGGCCAGAACGCAGGGCAATGATCACGTCATTGGCTCCGTTGGTTAGCTGCACGTCCAGCAGGCGGTCACCTTCGTTGATGGTAATGGCCTGGATACCGGCTTGTCTTGGTCTTGAATAAGCCTCCAATGGCGTCTTCTTGATGGTTCCCTGCTCGGTACAGAACACCAGGTAGTTGTTGAGGACGTAATCTGGGTTTTTAAGGCCGCTCACGTTAATTACGGCGCGTACCTTGTCCTCTTTCTCAATATTAATGAGGTTCTGGATGGCGCGGCCTTTGGTAGTCTTTCCGCCTTCCGGCACTTCGTACACTTTGAGCCAGAATACTTTACCGGCTTCGGTGAAGATGAGCAGGTAGTTGTGGGTGCTGGCAATAAACAAGTGTTCAGTGAAGTCATCCTGTTTTGAAGTAGCGGCGCCTCTTGAACCAACCCCGCCCCTGCTTTGGCTGCGGTACTCAGTGAGCGGCGTTCTTTTCACGTATCCTTCGTGCGAAATGGTGATTACCATGTTCTCATCCGGGATCATGTCCTCCAGGGAAATGTCGCTGGATACCATCTCAATGGCCGTGCGGCGCTCATCGCCGTAACGGTCCCGGATATCTGTCAGCTCTTGTTTGATGATCTCCATTCTTAAGCCTTCATCGGCTAGAACGCGGGTCAGGTAATCAATCAGGTCTTTGATCTCCTGGTACTCCTTCATGATCTTGTCGCGCTCCAGGCCGGTAAGGCGCTGCAGACGCATCTCCAGAATAGCCCTTGCCTGGATGTCAGACAACTGGAATCTTTCGATCAAGCCTGTTCTGGCCACTTCCGGATCGCGGGAAGCTCTGATGAGGTTGATGACCTCGTCCAGGTTATCCAGGGCGATGAGCAAGCCTTCCAGGATGTGCGCGCGCTTGCGGGCTTCCTCCAGCTCAAACTCGGTTCTCCGGATCACCACTTCATGGCGGTGGTCCACGAAGTGCTTGATCAGATCCTTCAGGTTCAGGGTCATTGGGCGACCACCTACGAGCGCCACGTTGTTCACCCCGAAGGACGACTGCAGCTGCGTGTATTTGAACAAGTTGTTCAACACCACGTTTGGCACAGCGTCTCTTTTCAAATCATACACAATGCGCAGACCCTCGCGGTCAGACTCATCACGCAGGTCAGAGATACCTTCAATTTTCTTCTCGTTGATGAGGGCGGCAGTTTTCTCAATCATTGCCGCCTTGTTCACCATGTAAGGGATCTCGGTAACAATGATCTGGTCCTTGCCTGTTTTAGAGGTCTCAATCACGGCTTTGGCCCGCACAATCACACGGCCACGGCCCGTCTCAAAGGCATTCTTTACTCCGTCATACCCGAAGATGATACCTCCCGTTGGGAAGTCTGGCGCGGTGATGTACTTCATGAGGTCAGCCACACTGATCTCAGGGTCTTCAATAAAGGCGATGGTACCGTTCACTACCTCGGTGAGGTTGTGAGGCGCCATGTTGGTGGCCATCCCTACCGCAATCCCCGAAGTTCCGTTAACCAGCAGGTTTGGGAATTTCGCCGGAAAAACGCTGGGCTCCTTCAGGGAATCGTCAAAGTTAGGAACGAAGTCAACGGTGTTTTTCTCCAGGTCGGCCAGCAACTCGTCGGCGATGCGCTTCAGGCGGGCCTCGGTGTAACGCATGGCCGCCGGTGAGTCACCGTCAATGGACCCGAAGTTACCCTGACCATCTACCAGGGGATAGCGCAAAGACCAGGGCTGCGCCATCCGCACCATGGTGTCGTAAACGGATGAGTCGCCGTGCGGATGGTATTTACCCAATACCTCCCCCACAATCCTGGCCGATTTCTTGTATGCTTTGTTATAGGAAACTCCCAATTCAGACATCCCATACAACACGCGGCGGTGCACTGGTTTCAAGCCATCGCGCACATCCGGAAGGGCCCGGGAAATAATAACGGACATTGAATAGTCAATGTACGCCCCGCGCATTTCGTCTTCTATGTTAATGGGAATTATCCGCTCGTTTTCTGCCATTTTACTTCAATAGAGCTTAAAATTTGTACTATTTGTAAGCCTGCAATTTACGAAAAAAGATAGTGATTTGCTAATTTTTGCCCTTCTTCCGGCCACTCTTTCCGTCCAGTTCCTTCTGCATGGCTTTTGAGTTTTTGGGGAGCTTCTCGCCTATTCTGGGATTCTGTTTTTTATACCAGGGCATGCCTCTGTACTCACCCTCCCCATGGCGGTGAACCATGCGGGTTTGGCAGGAGGAAATGGGACAGGCTGGTCTACAGGATGAGGCCAAAACGCTGCAGAAAATAATCAATAGGAAGAATAAAACACTTTTTCTCATAAGGGGCATCATAGGAAAAATGGAATGAAGTTCTGCCACAAAATAAGCTAATTCTGAAGCGCGGCTCCCAATTTTTTGGTTATTCCTAGAAAAATCATACATTGGTATACAGATAAAACCAGCTCTACCTGTTTACCCTTATGAAATTTAACGCCAAAAGCCTCTGTGTATTTACCTTAGGATTAACTTATTCCGCCCTTGGTTTCTCCCAAACCAACGCTCCGCAGGGAATGGCCGCCCAGATGAACCTGAATACCTTGGCAGCCGGGGGAAATGCCGCTAACGTGCGGATATTTGACAACAGGTACGAAGGTGTTAAAGGAAGCCCCTATTTTATGGAGGCCTGGTTACCGGGCGAGATTGAAATCAAGGCAGGAAACACCGGTAAAACCGAGCTCTTCAAAGACCTGAAGCTGAAATACGATGTATTCTCCAACCTTCTGGTGGCGGTGATTCCCCAAACGAAAGACACGCTCCAGATCAGTACCCTCCCTGTCATTTCTTTCCGTATGGAAGCGCCTGCAGGAGACAAATTGGAGTTCAGAAGAATAAAAGAAGCCCGCGAGCTTGACCCAGCTTTGGCAGATGCTTTTTTTGCCGTGCTGTATGACAGCCAGAACGGAAAGGCAACCGTAGTGAAAAGGATTGCTAAAAAGAAAATAGAAGCCAACTTCAAAGGCCCGTACAGCGCAGGTCAAACTTATGACGAGATCGTAGATGAGACCAGTTATTACGTGGTGGCAAACGGCAAAATGAAGAAGGTGAAGCTGAACAAAAAATCCCTTTTAGAGGCGTTTCCGGAAAAAGCGGACCAAATTAAATCCTTTATTTCCAGCCAGAAACTGGCCATGTCTTCAGAGGCAGACCTGGTTAAAGCAGTTACTTATTACCAGTCTATATAAGCAACAATTACACCCTAAAAACAGAAAGGGCGACCCACCGGGCCGCCCTTTCTGTTTTTAGGGTGTATTCTTTGAATCAGGCTCAAAACGGCGGCTTACCACCCCTCCTTTTCGGCTATCAACTTCGACCAAAAGGTTTGGCTTGTTGGCCTTCACAATCCAGCGGGCTTTGATGTAGCCCATGCCCGGGATGTTAGGAATTTCCAAACGGGCCGGGTTCAGTTTCTGCTCTTTACCCAAGTTCAGGTCAGCGTTCTCCAGCACCATGCCAGCTACTACGGTGGAGTCCCGCAGGGAGATATAGTCTGGCCGCTCAATTCTGTATTTCAGGTCCTGGCTGGAGTGTGTGGGAATGATGCGGGTATTGGCCACGGTGGCCGTCACCTCCGTTAGGCCGTGGGGCAATTTACGGGTCTGTACATCCTGGATCACCAACTGCGGTAACTGGAACGCTTGGTACACGGTAAAAGCCATGTTGCGGTGGGCATCTTCTTCCAGTAAAAAGCCCGGATGCGCCCTGGGATAGTTCTTCTTGAAGCCTCCTATTTCCACTTTGCCGTAGGTGGGGTGGTCAAAAGGCGTCCACTCCACAAAGGCATCATTGAACAAGAGCATCTGGTTGAAGTCGTATTGTTCTGCTTCACGGTCTGCGGAGCTGGTGCCCTTGCGGTCAAATTGCAGGTACGGCGACATAAGCTCGTTGGAGAACGTGAAGATGCCGCGGGCACCATGAAACCAATCAAGTTCCCCCCCGAAGGCGGAGTACAGGTCTTTGTATACCACCATGTAGGTGTACCCGGGAATAATCTGCTCAGCGTATTTCCCCAGCAGGTCATATACCTGGTTGTCGTCTCGGTTATAGGTGTTCTGGTCTTCTTCCGCTCCAGGGCCACGCAAAATCATGCCGCCATTGTTGTGGTAGCTCTGTGCGCCCGCGATGTTGGGGTGGCGCAGCACAAAGTCTTTCACCGCCCGGTTCTCGGGGATGGAGAACGGGTATTTGTAGGCGCCTCGTTGAATGTAATCTGGCTGCCAGTTCCAGCCCCAATCGCGGTTAGGGTCATAGTAGCCGGGCGGATCTTCGTTCACTTTGCCATCACCGTCATTGTCCAAGCCTTCGTAGCCCAGCAGTTCATACTGGCCTGGTTGGTCAGGTTTGGCCGGGATGAGCCGAAGCGGGTTCTGCGGATCCTGGATGTACCGCCCGTTAGGTGATTTGCGGCGCATAAAGGTGATGTGCCCGTCTTTGTTCAGGTCGTCGGGCTGGTCCTCGTCCACCAAACCGTCACCGTCATCGTCCAGGGGAATCATGCCGGAACGGGGCGAGTGCGGCGAGTTGGCCTGGTGCATGAAATGGTTCCGCGCATCCGGGTTGATGGTGGGGATGATGTAGAACGTCTTCTGCTGCAACAGCTCCTGGATGAACTTGTTGTCATGGAAGTTCTCTACCAAATACCATGCAGTGTACAAGGCAAATTCAGAGCCTTGGATCTCATTTGAGTGGATGTTCCCATCAATGTACATGGCCGGTTTCCGGTCCGGGTCGCCGGTGTTGAAATCAGAGATGGTGAGCACCCAGATACGTCGGCCCTCGTAGGAATCACCGATGGTTTCCATCTTCACCAAATTCGGGTGGGCTTTGGCCAATTTAGCGCATATCTCGGTGAGGCCGTCATAGTCATAGTACCGGTTCCAACTCACGGTTACCTTAGGGGCCTGGGGAGTGCCGGCAGCCCTGAAAACTTGGTCTGCCGTTTGGGCCTTGGTTTCCGAAATCAGCCCTGAAAACAAGCAGGCTGACAGAAAGGCGATAGTTAAAATTCTTTTCTTCATGGCAGGTACTAGCGGAGGAAGACTTCTTTGGTTTGTTTGCCGGCAGTGGGACTGCTGGCGATGATGGAGACGTAGCCCTTTCCACTCACGAGCCAGGAAACCTGGAACTTCTCGCCGCCCGCCAACGCGTTGCTCAGCTGGATTTTATTACCCGAGACCACTTCCTGGTTATCGCTCAGCTTAAGGGTCACCTTCACTTTCTGCACCCATCTTGACTTGTCTCCTATCTCTGAATGAGTGGGCAGGGAGCCCTGGTTGTATACGTCGGCGGTGATGCGGGTGAGGCCGCCGGCCACTTTCTCTGAGCTGATGTTCACGATCTGCAGAGAAGGCATCCATTTAGCATAAGCCGAGAAAAACTGGAAGTGCTTGGTGGCAATCGGGCCTAAGGTGCGCACTGGTGGGGTTTGTTTCACGTAAGGTGCCAGGCCGCCAATCTCTACCTCCTGATCCGGGAAATCAGGGTGCTTAATGGGTTTCCAGTTCACAAAAACACCGGCCATATCATTGGCCTCTGCCCAGCGAAGGAAATTAACGTCATCATGCTCAGAGGGAGCCTGCGGCTTTTTGCCACCAGTGGTGTCTTTAGATGCCTCTATAGGCGGGGTCCACCAGCCGGGCGTGCTGTAGCTGAACCTTCCATAATGGAAATACGCCCACTGCAACACATCGCCGGGCGAAGGTGCTACACGGGGGGCGTTTTTAGGCTGGATGGTTCTGTTATAAAGCTTGGAAATCTGGCTGTTCACGGCGGCATCTTTCTCCAGCAAACCACTCACGATGCGCTTGGAGGCGGCGGCTTTGTCATACCGCAGGGGCTCAGTGAGGGTGTTGGCCGGCCCGAAGACAAAGACTGCGTACACGTTCCTGGCCTCGTACATGAAATCCGCGAAGGCTTTGGTTTCACGTTCAGACATGGGATGCTCGCCGGCCCCCTGTTGGAAATAAGGATAGTCAAAGGTGAAATTCCGGTTGAACATCACACCGCCTTCGGGGTCTTCGTTCCACTTGCCGTCTTTGTCGTTGTCAATGCCCTCGGTGTAAAGCAGGTAACCGCCTTTCTCGCCTTTGGAGACATCGGCCTTCACCATAACCCTTGGGTCTTCATCCGCGGGACGGAACGGTCCGGTGGGATTCTTGACGCGCATCATGGTGATGAGGCCGTCTTTGTTCAGGTCCTCGTACGGGTCTTCAAACATGCGGCCGTCCCGGTCATCGTCTATGGGCTGGGCGTTGCCGAACCGCTCCCAGCGAAGCTTCTCGTGGTACTGCTCAGAGGCATCCGGGTTGAGGTTGGGGAAGATGTAGAAGGTCTTGCTCAATAAAAGATCGCGCACCGAGTCCTGCAGAACGGCGCCCTGAAGCATCTGTTCGGCCATCTGCACGGCTAGTTCGGTGGTGGCAAGTTGGGTGCCTTCCACGCCCGCGGCAACCACAATGGCAGGTTTGTTTGCGGCATTGTCGCGGCCCATGGTCAAGAGCCAGATCTCTTTGCCGGTGGCGGTTTTTCCCACGGTGGTGAGCGAAACCAGTTTACTGTAGCGGGAACTCAGTTTCTGCAGCCGGGCGGTGAGCTGCTCATAACTCTGGTAATCGCGCTGGGCCACGGCCACAGAACTGAGGCCGGAGAATGCGATGCCCAACAAGGCTGCCTTTAGGTTTATATTCATGTAAGGTACTTGAGACTTTATCCTAATCGGCTTTAGTGGTGAGTTGAAAAGCGGCGGGCGGAACTTCTTCCCCGTGCCATTCCATCAGGAATTGCGCTACAAATTGTTCCATGTAGGCATGTCTTTCCTGGGCCAATCGACGACCAGCGGCCGTGGAGAAGCGGTCTTTGAGCAGGAAAAGCTTCTCGTAGAAATGGTTGAGTGTAGGTCCCTGGTTTTTCTTGTATTCTTCAAAAGAAGCGTGTAAACGCGGTTCCTGCCCAGGGTGGTACATCTCGCGTCCTTTGTGCCCGCCGTAGGCGAAAGCCCGCCCAATCCCAATAGCCCCAATGGCATCCAGTCGGTCAGCGTCCTGTACCACTTTGCCCTCCAGCGTTGAAGGCGTGGTGTCAACGCCCGCGCCTTTGAAAGTCACCTCCCTGATGATCTGACATACTTTCTGGATCAGGTCCTCGGGGGCACCCCGCTCCTTCAGCCATTTTTGGGCGGCCCTGGGACCGGCTTCCTCGTCTCCGGCGTTGAATTTCCAATCGGCGATGTCATGGAGTAGGGCGCCCAACTGCACAACGGTAAGGTCGGCGTTTTCCTGTTGGGCTATGGACATGGCGTTCTGCCAAACCCTTTTAATGTGCCACCAGTCATGACCAGAACCCTCGCCAGCGAATAGTTTTTCTACGTGTTGGGCAGTGATTGCCACCAGTTCTTCAGCGTTCATCGGGGAAAATTAGTTAAAAAAATGCAGAGCATTGTTCCATGGGAGCTAGGTCACCGCACAATCCTGTTTTAGGTCTGTTTTCCTATAAATTTGGTCAAAACGGGGGTAGCCGCATCATGAGGAGCCACGGTCTGGTACTAATTAGTTTGGCCTTTTAACACACCAGTAACCATTGGCCTGTTTTAAAGTCGATCTCAAGAAAACGGCGACTAAACAGAATGACCGCTTTATCTCCCCTGCTGCTTTGGTCATTTACTTACTTATTTCATTAAAGCATTTTTTGTGCTAATAATCTGCATTAGACCTTGTGAAGCACCAAAAAGGACCAATAAATCATAGAGCCTCCCCTCACCAGATTAAAAATGTTGCTTTACAGGAGATTAAATGAATAATTCTGCAGGTTTTCTATATATAAATTGTGGTAAACACGTATAGAACCCGAGACAACCAACAAGAACGCCTTTGAAAACAAAACTACTTTTGCTGGCGCTATTCGCCCTGCCGTTGGCTTCTTTCGCCCAGATTACCACGGAGACTCCTGCTGATTCCCTGGCCCGGGATTCTGTAGGCCAAAGCACCGCAACCCAGGATTCAGTGGCGCCCGCTTACCGGAAGCTGAATGTCTATCCGGTGGCCTACTACACCCCAGAGACGCAGTTCGGTTTTGGGGTGAAACTGGTGCACGTGCGGAAATCAAAAGGACAATTCCCTGATGACCGGCCTGACCTGTACTCTCCCACGCTGGTGTACACCACCAGAAAGCAAATCCTCACGGCCCTCTCCGCGGATGTTTGGCGCCAACACAACGGCCAGCATTTGTACGGACAGGCGGAATACAACAACTATCCTTACTTCTTCTACGGAATCGGGAACAATAGCCCCGAGGAAGCCGAAGAACCCTATACCAGCCGTACCATCAACTTCTTCGGGCAGTTTGACCAGAAGATATTTGCTAAAGTGTTCCTGGGCGCTCGTTATGAATTCAAACACGAGACCCTGCCAGAAATACAGGAAGGCGGACAGTTGGCGCAGAAAAACATCATAGGAAGCGAAGGCGTGGTTTCCTCGGGGATTGGACCAGTACTGATGATTGATAGCCGTGACAACAATTATACCCCCAAGAGAGGGCATTACCACCAGTTCTCGGCTTTATTTTTCGGGAAGTACCTGGGCGGAGAAAACAACTTTACCCGCTACCGACTGGACCTTAGGAAATATATGTCGGGTATAGGGCCGGGAGTATTAGCTATGCAGGGACTCTTTACCTTCACCGTTGGCGATGCGCCTTTCCAGCACCTGGCTACCCTGGGCGGCGTGAACGTGATGCGCGGTTTCCTGGAAGGTCGTTTTCGGGATGAAGACGCTATTGTGGGCCAGGTAGACTACCGGTTTCCTATCAAAGGGCGCATTGGCGGCGCATTGTTCGGCGGAGCCGGCCAGGTCTCCAAAAGAATCCCAGACTTTGCCGTGGACCAGTTCCACCTGGCCGGCGGCGCTGGCCTGCGCTACAGGCTTAACGACGAAGGCATGGTGGTGCGCGGAGACGTGGCTTTTTCTAAGGAGGGCATGTACATCTACTTTTCCTTCGCGGAGGCGTTTTAAAGCTGTTTTATTGAAAAAAGGCTAGAAAAGAAAAGCCGCTGCAATTTAGGTTGCAGCGGCTTTTCTGGTTTCTGATTATTACAATTTTACTTTTTACCTAACCTGCCTTGTCTCCAGCGTACCTACTTTGGGCAGGATCTGGATCACAAAACGGCGGTCCCGCACGTCGCCGGTACGGCCGGCGCCTTCAAAGCCACTGCCAGAGGCTATGAGTTCTATCCGTTCCTTGGGAAATCTGATGCCGGCGTTTCGCCAGAACTGCAGCAAGGCCAAAGCGCGTTTATAACTCAGTTCCAGGGCGTATTCGCGCTGGGTGATGTTGCGGGCGTCTCCGCGGGGGAAACTGGCGGCACGGCCATCAATCACAATGAGGTACTTTACATCGGCGCCTTTGACGGAGTTCACCACCCGGCTCAATTCCTGCCCGGCCCGGCGCAAGGGTACCAGAGACCGCTGCGGAATAGTGGCGCTGCTTTGCTCAAAGAGCACATCCACCAGCAACTCGTGGCGTTTGTACTTCTCGTTGTACTGGAAGTAGCGACTGTCCAGGCGGGAAAGGGCGGCTTTAATCTCGTCTAGTTTTCGTTTCTCCTGTACCTCTACCTGCAGGCGGGCAATGTTGCGGAGGTTCTCCGATGATTTATCGGTGAACATCTTGAAACTTAACACAAACAGCACCAGCATGATGAGGAAAAGCGCCGTCATGAGGTCCACGTAACTGGGCCAGAAGAAGTCTTGGTTGTCTTTGTTCATGGCTGTTTATCCTTTCCGGCCGTTGCTGGCCCCAGTCCCAAAGATTCTGCCCAGGGCCGCTTTAATGGCACCTGGTTCCATGCTTTTCTCCACGTTGGCGTTCAGTACGGCCAATTGCTGCAGCAGTTTCTGCTGGATCTCGGTATCAGTGTCAATTTTGCGGAGCAGGCGCTCGTTGGTCTGTTTTATCTCCTGGGCCAGGTCCTGCTGCTGCCTATTAAGTTGATCTTGCTGCGGATTGAGATTCTCAAACGGACGCATGTAATCCAGGATGCGCTGGTAAAGGTTGTCCTCGTTCAGTCTTCTGAAGTGCTCCTGCCATTTCTCGTAGGCGTTTTGGGCGTCGCGTTCCTGATGCTGCAGTCGGGCCTGCATCAGATCAGTGAGTTTAAGGGCCGCTTTGTCAAAATACTGCTCAGTGCGGTTGGCGATGGTGTCCAGTTCCTCCTCATGGCGGGCGAAGAAGTTGATCTGCCGCTGGATGGATTCATCGTGCTGCTGCAGGTAGCCGGGCACCTGGTCAAAGCCTTCCTGCAGTTTGGTTAGGCGGTTCAAAACCTGGGTGATGTTCTGGGTGAGCTCGCCGCCTTTCCTAACGGATTCATTCAGGGCCTCCTGGTACTGCAGAAAGTTCATGAACAGGCGCTCGCTCTCTTTGATCTTGTCAAACACCTGCAGATTGGCATTAGCCATCTGGGTAAAACCTATCTGGTCCAGCTTCTGGATGAATTCCTTCTGCGTGCTAATGTTATCGGTGAGCGTCTCTACAATCGGGCGGAAGCCCAGGATCTTGTCCAGGAAATCCTTGTTAAACGAGTCCAGCACCGATTTCAGGTTCCCCAGACTGGCCGACATGTCTGAGTTGAGCTTGGGCAGCAGGTGCGTTTGCAGGAAGGTATAATAGTCGTTTTTGAGGCGGTCGCGGAGGCTGCGGGCGTTCTTGAGGGCGTGGTTGCCCATCATGGTGAAAAGCAAACCGCAAAGGCTTCCGGCCATGGCAATGAGCACCCCGAACAAGAAGGACGGAATATTCTGATCGGTGATAAAGGAAGAACCTTCATCTGCGGATCCCGTGAGGCCAGTCCAGATCAGGCTGGAA
Organism: Rufibacter roseolus; assembly: GCF_017916365.1. GTDB lineage: Bacteria > Bacteroidota > Bacteroidia > Cytophagales > Hymenobacteraceae > Nibribacter > Nibribacter roseolus. The sequence continues at coordinate 842,144 of NZ_JAFMSU010000002.1, read as the reverse complement.
AGCCCCAGGATTACGCCCGCAAAGGTCCCCAGCAGACCCACGTAGAGCGGGGTAGCGATGGTAGATTGTACTTCTGCGTCCAGGGCGTCTGAGTGGCGCTCGGCCACGTCTTTGAGGATGTCAAAATCGGCGGCTGCGCCTTTGTTCAGCCTCAGATATTCATTCGTGCTTTTGTTTATCTCCTGGAAGGTAGGCGAAGGATTTTTCACCTCGATCAGGTCTGCGTACGCTCCCGTATCCTCGGGCTCTTTGGTTTCCGACGCGACGGGTTTGGTGTCCTTGGCCAGGTAGATGTTTCCGTCGCGGTGCAGCTGCCTGAACTTCTCAATATTGATGGTGTAAAAAGGGATCTCCCCGTTCTGCGCCTCAATGTGCAGTTCCTCGGCATCTACTGCAATGATCCTTTTCACCACCGGGTTGGTGGGCGAGAATTCCCTGAAGTACTCACCGTAGAGCAGTTGGTCCCACTGTTTTTCCAGGGAGGGCGCCTCTAATGCTACCGGTTCTTTGGCAGTGAGCGACCGCCGGGCCACCGAAAGGTTTTCCTTGGCTGGAAAAAGGCCCGCAATGCTTTCCACCTTTTGGCGGTTGGCCTGGTACACGCGCCACTGGTACCCAATGATGAGGATCACCAGCAGCGCCTCGAAAATAAATATTCCTTCCATGTAGGTTTGATGTATAGAAATGGGCAGCCAAACTTCCGCTTGGCATAAGGTATTTTCCCTGTTGCAGACGCCTTTGAAGGTATGTTCTCAAGCTTTACTTCAGGTTAAAGATAGGTAATCTGGGGTTCTTAGGAGAGGTCTTAAAGCAAGGAGAACCGTTTTAGAGCTGTTTAATGTAAAACAGGCCTAAAACGGTTCTTTACTTTCAAAGACAGCTTCTGACTAAAGCTTACCGGAAATCAATTCTGGCTTTTTCCTGTATTTTCCAGCCGGCACTGGTTCTCACCAGCACCCCATCACCTTGTTGGATGATTTTGCTGACCATGCGGTTAGAAGGCTTCTCAAAAGAAAATGCGTTCTCCAGACGGTCCATTCCCTGCGAGATCACAAAGGCCTGGTTGCCGCCCAGATTAAACCGATAATTGGTGGTGGGGATCCCTTCGGTGGGTGAGTCAATTTCCAGGTAAGAATCTGAATCTGGGCGCTGCTGCAACTGGTGCGTTTTAATGGTACCGTCCTCGGGGATGATGGCGTAACGAGTACGGCTCACCGGCTCGGGAGCAGGCGTTGGGGCAGGAGCGGCCTGTTGGGTCAATTCGCTCAGGAGGTCATCGCCCACAATGCCCTGGCCTAAGGTAGCGGTTGGAACTGGCTGCCCGGCAGGGCTCTGGTCCTCACCGGCCATGACCGGCTCACGTCTTCTGTTTTCGTTTCTTCTCTGTTGTTGCTGCGGCTGACGAGGTTCGCGGGCTGGTTGGGCGCCTCCGGCCACGGGCTGCTGCTGTGGCTGTTGGGGTTGTCTCTGGCGCTGCTCCTGTGGTTGACGCGGCTCCCGTGGTTCTTGGGGCTGGCGCTGCTCTCTGGGCTCACGCGGTGGTCTCTGCTGCTGGGGTTGTCCCTCCTGCTTTTGGCGGGGCTCCTGTGGTTGACGCGGCTGCTGTGGTTGGCCTTGGGTTCCGCGCGGTTCTTGCTGGGCACGGCCGGGTTGCTGGTTCTGGTTTCTCTGTTTTTGCTCCTGAGGCTGTTGGGCCTTAGGTTGTTGGGGTTGCGGATTCTGCTGGTTTCCGCGACCTTGCTGCCGACCATTGTCTTGCGGCTGGTTCTTGGCGCTTCTTCTCAATTGGTTTTCCAAGGACTTGAGACCTGCTTCCAGCTCGCGGTTTTTCCTTTCCAAGGACTTCGTTCTAGACACGATCCCGCCCATTTTAAAAAAGGTGAATCCCGCGACAATAAGTGCCACAACTCCTAAGATGATAGGTACATATGCCATACCGTAAATAGTTTTTGAATATAAATGACGTAACAAAAAGCCTCAGATGCGTTTGGCTATGGCATCTGAGGCATCAAAGTTAAACAAATGCGCCTACCTGTTGCTGATATAATTCTTTAGACAACAAATACAGCGATTGTTTCAGGGGCATGAAGAACATGGTCTCCGGAATGAGCTCCCGGTCAGAGAGGCCTCTGAGGGTTTCTTCCAGCACCATGGTATAGCTGTCCTGGATGTTGGAGCGCATGAAATTCAGGATCCAGTGCGGATCAACCTCCACACCCATTGAGCGCATGAGCGGTGCGATGTCCGCATCGTCCAGCAGCATTTCAAGGCAGTTCATCACATTATCCAGCACTTCCTGGCGGATGGTGGAAGAGATCTGGCTTTTGTTCACCGCTCTCAAAGCATCCTCGCCGGAGGCAGCTCCCGTAGGGCGCATGATCGGAATGTCAGTGAGGTCAGACAGGTTGTTGCCTTCCAGGGCCATGGCGCCGCCGTTGGCCGTAACCTGTTTAGGGTTGTCAACCAACACCAGTTTGAAGTTGCCCGGTGCTTCCTGGCCCGTCACTTTCCTAAAGATTGTTTTGGCGTATCGCTCAACGTTAGACAGGTTGTTGCCGGCTGCCAGCAGTTTGATGTACAAACTTCCCTGCCCACTGAAACAGATGTACCGAGGCACCTGGGTGCCCAACTGCTGGGTGAGCTGCGCCAGGTGGTACATCAACGCCCCGAAGTGCAAATAGAACATCAAACGCAGCTGACGAGCCTGCAAAAGCTGAGAGCTATAGTGCAGTTCCTTGTCATAGCTGAAGAGCAAGCTGGTGATGTCTGCCGAGGAGAAATCCGGGTTATCCAGCGCGGTCTCCAGGAACTTCTTGTACTCCTTGCCTTCCTCGGTGAGCGGGATCTGCAGCACGTGGGCCACGCCGTATTGCAGCAAACCATTGTCCTTGCTTGTCTTCACCGAGGCGAAGCCATCGCCCCACAGGTCATTCCCGGCAAAGCGGAAAGAGGCGCTGTGCGAGGGTTTGCGGTTCGTAAATAAAAGTACATCGGTGGTACCGCCGCCTATGTCCACGTTGATGAGGTTCTCGTCCTGGCTGGGCACTACTACTCCGGTTCTGGACAGATAGTAGAACGGCGCCACCGACTCAGTGATGCAGGCCGTATTGCGGCCGTTTTTAAAAATGTTGTGGTAAACGCCGTCCCACACGTTCTGGAACATGTTGCGGGAGTAATCATCAAAGCTCAGCGGCGCGAACCACACCACCTTGGTGTTGGCCACATTGCCGTGGTTCAGGACTACCTTGTTTTTGATGAGCAGCATGATCTCGGTGAAGAAAGCCTCAATCCGGCGCTTCCCAGTGTTAGACAGCGTCTCACTCCACTTCAGGTCCGTGTGGTAATTCTGCTTGTACTGATCCTGGTGCGTGCCTTCGGTATTGATGGAGAATCCGATGTTGATGTTCCCAAACAAGCTGGGAATCTGGTTCTCAAAGTCAATGGATTCGCAGGTTGCCGTTCTAGTGGGGAAAGTGTACAAAGATCCGCCGGAGTTGATAATCAAGGGCAGGAACTCGCGCTTAAGCAGGGTCTCCACCGCAAACAATCGCCCGAAGCCCCGCTTATGGAACCGCTGGTAATCCGATAAAGAGGTATCATCAGAGGGCTTGTTCAGCATCACCAATTGCTGGTCATTGGCCGTGATGGAGAACTCCTTAGGAGGTTGGTTCGCTCCCGAGGTATAAGCAATGTGCGTGTTGGAGGTTCCGAAGTCAATGGCGAAGGTAAAGGTCTGGATGCCCTGCTGCACTTCCTGGAACTTAGGCACGATCAAAGCCCGGCCGGTTACGTCCACGCCCGTGTGCACCAGCTCGGCCACGTCAAAGTGCGTGCCCCTGATCTCGTAGTAAGTGCTGCCGGCGCTGGCGTTGCTTTTCTTCGTCCGTCGCTGCGAGGTGGCAGAGATTAATCCTCCGCTGGCTTCCAGTTGCCGTCCGCCGGCGTAGAAGTTTAGCGAATGGTTTCTATTTACCAACAAAGGATCAATGTCCTCGTCTACCAGCATTACCTTGTAGAAATCATTGTAGGTAGGCGCATCGGTGAACTTGTAGAACGGAAACACGCCAATGCCCACTCGTGACTTCAAGATATGCCCTTTTTCAGGGATGATCTCGCCGTGGGCATCCTTGGAGTTCAACGGGTTGTCATAGTAGCTGCGCTCGTAAACCACATTGCCCTTCTCCGTAGGGATAGACAAAGTCACCCGCACGTGGTTCACATCCACGTAGAAAGTGAGGTGCGTGGCCAGGTCCTGGGGCGTAAAATACTGGAAGTACAGGCTGGTTACCGGCAACAGGTAATTGAAAACCTTCTCGGTCACACCGGGTTGGTACAGCACCGTACCGCTGTAAAAACGGTCGGTGTTCACCTCATAAGGAACCTGCACGATGGTTTCCTGCAACAAGTCATTAACAGTGAGGTACGGATAGTTGAAACCTACCCCGGGCAGGGAACGGGCCTCAATTTCTTTGTTGTCTGAGTACCCCACGTTGGTGTTAGCCGGCCAGGCCAGGTTGTTCACGTACTTCACGTGCGGCGCCAGACGTAGGTCTGGTTTCAGCACGATGGGTCGGTCACCGGAGAACATGGTGTTGGTTGGCCGCAGGAACAGGTCGCTGCTGGTTACCGCGGTCTGGTCTTTCTTCACTAAAAAGGTAAGATGGCCCACGTGTACCGGATTCTGCTGCAGGTCTACCAACGGCAGGTATTCAGCGGAGATGCCCGCCTGCCCCCCCACGCCTGACATGCTGATGCTTTTGAGCAGGTGTTCATCCAGGGAATTATACACGGCCGGGAAGGCACGGATGTATTCCGGATTAGAGACAAACAGCTTGTGCACGTACTCTTTGAAGTCGCGCTCGCGGTCATTGAGAGAAATGTAGTTGTTGTCAAAGTACACACCCACGTTCTGCGCCCGGTTAATGGCCAGCGGCTGCACATTGGGCGACACAAACAGGAAGGTCAGCGGCGAGGTACCGCCCAGCAACTGCAGGCTCCGGTCACCACGGGGCGAAGTTGATTCCAGGTAGAACAGGAACAGATCCTCTACCCCATGGAACCGACTGTCATTCATGAACAGCTCCAAAGTCTTGCCCAGCAGGTGCGTGTTCTGGTTCGCCTGCATGGCCGCGAGCTGCTGGTGTTTGTTCCAGCGCCGGATCACGATCTTGTTTCCGCCCTGCGCGTAGCTTTGGTGGTTGTAGAGCAATTCCCACAAGTCCCAGAAATGGGTCACAAACTTATGGTAGATGCTGTTGTGGGTGCTGGTGACCCCTTGCTTCACAAAGTCAAACGCTGTCTCAAACAGGTGCATGCGGGCAAACGGCGTTGGAATGGAGGCGTTGATTTTCTGCGCCCTTCCGCCGGCCCCGTCCACCATGTCTTTAATCTCGGTGCTGGTGATCTGGGCGGTTTTCGCCCACCCTTCTACGTTTGAGCCGGTTTTATGAAGACGAAGTACTTTCGGCATAAATCTGTCTTTTTAAGGTGTTTTTGAAGAAAGAGGCGCTAAACGACTATGGTCATTTACAATACCCTCCCTTTTGATGGTTGGCCAAAGGGCAAACCCTGTTTGATTTTCTGTTCTAAGGATGTTTTCAAGAAATTACCCTAAAAACTAGTTTGAGCACATCAGGAATATTTCAGCTTTTCCTCTACCAACCTATTGGTGGCAATCTCAAAAGCCTTGATGGTGGCTTTGAAGGGCTCGCGGTCTGTGATGGATTCTGAGGCGCGGTTCAGCTCTTTCACGAATGATCCCTGGTGAATGCCCTTGTTCAGGAAACCGGTTTCTACCTGCTTGTCTGAGACCATGCGGTTGAAATCTGGCTCGTTGAGGTTGAACGCGGAGAAAGTGCGCTCCAATCGACCCAACTCTCTCAACCATGATTCATAACCGTACTCTGGACTGTTGAGAAACTTATTCAGTTCCTTGAAGACCGGCTCATTGCGGATGGCGCCGGCCAGGTCCACTCCTTTGGCGTAGGCCGCCTGCGCATCTTCGGGCACGTGGGTGTTGTAGTAGCGGGAGAAGTAATGGAACCTGATGAGCTGCTTGGCCAAACGGTCGCGCGTTTCTTGGTCAAAATTTGAAAACTGCACATTATCCACGTCCTCTCTTAAACCGAACTCATGGTAATGAGAAGATCCGGTGAGCTCGTTGTCAGAGTAGTCCATGAAATCAATGATGGACAGGGCGCTGAGCAACTCAATCAGGTGCGCATCGTTTTTCTGGCTTGCGCGGCCTGGGTTATTCTCCAGCGGTTTGTCCGGGGTGTCCCCGATGTAGTAGGTCGCGTTCACCCCGGTGAGGTGGTTTTGGTAATAAGAAAGCGCGTCCTTGGCTTTGGTGGTAAAGGTGTTGGAGTCAATAAAATCCGCCTCCACGCCAGGTGCGGGCTGCTCCAGGGAGAAATACGGCAACACCACCATGGCTCCGGTCAGCGCCGAGTTTAGGCTAGAGGCATTGGGCAGTTTGGAATGCACATCCTTAAAGTTCTTCAGCAAGAGCGGGAAACCTGCCGCCCCGGTGCCCCCAAAGATGGAGCTCACGAAGAAAATGCGGTCTCCGGCCTGGAAATTGGAGGCGAAGAAACGCATCTCCGGTGAATCGATGATTTCGTTTAAGACCACGCTGCCCACGTTGGGGCTACCCCTGAAGCCAACGTCCAGGCTGTTGTTCAGGTTCTCAGGAGTGAAGAGAAGGTCTACCAGCGCCTGGGAGTCAATGTCCAATTGGTTGTAGCCCACGTGGTCTTTAAAAGGCTTGTTGATGCCCCCGAAATCGTACACAAAAGAATCTCTGATCTTGGAGGAACCGTCGCCGGCAATGCTGGAGAGCGTGCTGATGTTGGTGTGGAAGAAGCCTTCTTCGCGCTTGCCTAACTGGTCGTGGAGGTGCTTGTAGGTTTTAAGCAGTTCCACGGTGCGGTTCATGTCCCCGTTCTGGGTGTCGGGGTCAATGATGATGGGTACTATCTTGTCACAGTTCTTGATCTTGACTCCGGCGGCCATGAGCATGACCAGCGAGCGGATGACCCTGGAGCCCGTGCCCCCAATTCCAAATACAAAAAGTTTTGCCATAGTTTATCTTGTGTGGGGCCATTTCATAGGAGTAGTCCAGGCCTGGACAGATCCTTTTTTAAGCAGCAATGAGAAAATGAAAAACAGAATAAGGCTGAGAATGGCGTTCACCAGCGCAAAGGTGTAGGTGTAAGAATGGGTTTCAATGCCATTGTTGTTTACCTGAGTAATAGGCACAATGAAGGCAATCACGGCGTTGATGATGAGCATGATGGTCCAGTGAATGGGCTTGTAAAACCCGGTGCTCATAACCCGGTTAAAAACGTAGTAATACAGGATGACCAGCGCCAGCGAGATCAATATGAGTTGGATACCGGTGTTGGGGAACACCACCTCGCGGTAATCATTGGTGTAGTTGGCAGGCATGGGGCGGCCCAGGAACAATTCATAGAGCCCGGAGAAGAAATTTTGGATCATCCTTACTTGGTTTCTTTGTTAAACTTCATGGTTACATTAAACACATTTTCACTTTTATCACGGTAGAGCGCCTGCACGCCCTCCATAATTGAATTCAACTGGTACGTTTTCCTGGGAGCCCCGGCCGGGTTGTTGTCGTTGGCGGTAGACCACTGACTAATCCAGGTGGGCACTACCTGCGGCAAAGCAAGCGAGATAGACCCCGTGTTGGCCGTCAGTTGCGGAACCCGTACCCGCACAAAGTGGGTGTATTGAGCCAGGTCTGGGGTGGCCTTCACGTCTTCCGAGGCTGCAATTACTGTACCAATAGACGCCTTTCCGCCGGTCACCGCCAGCCGCAGGTGCTGCTTGAGGTAAGCTACGTCCTGCAAGGAAGCCGGGAAATCGCTGAGGTTCAATCCAATGGTGAACTCCACCTGCTCGTCTTTTTCCGGCATTAAATTTACGCTGGTACATACCTCAGCGGTCCGGCTGGTACAATACACAACGCCCGCGGGTCTGAATGTATTGGATTTAAGAATAGCCGAATACGGAACCCGCTGGTAGTCAAACCCAAAATATGCCTGTTGAGCCGGCAGATCGCGCAGCACCTTGTTTGTGACGGTCTGCACCTCCTGCTGTTTACCAATAACCCAGATGTAGAATGGCACTTCCTCCCCGTTGAGCGTGCGTTTTACAGCCGGTTTTTTCACCGCAGGGTAAAAACTCCCGAAGAACGGGGACGCATCGGCCAAAACCGCTACTACCAGATTCTCATGCTCGGCCTGTTTCAGGCTGCTCCGGATGTCTGAGTCCAGGGAAAGGAACTGTCCCGGATTATTGGGGTCTGGTCCGTGGATGAAATCAGAGACCACCACAGTCACCGCCCCACGCTTCAACGAATTGGCAAGGGCTGCCTGCAGCATGTCGGGCAGCGGCGTGCCCAGTACATTGGCTTTGATGCCGCTGGTAATGGTGTTTTTGAGGGTACCGTAGGCAACGCTGTCCAGCACCGGCTGGCCCTGGGCGTTCTGCCCGGCCAGGTAAAAGCGTTTGTCTTCCACGTAAATACCATCCTGCACCTCAGATATGAGCTTGTTCAACCGCTTCTGGAAAACAGTGGGCTCTTTTTCAGCAGCGGGCGGTGGCATAAAACCTTTCATGCCATTGGATACCTCTAAGTACAGGTCCACGTCTACTTTGGCCTGGGCGGCGGGTGGGTTTTCTGCGGTTGGTTCGTTTACGGGCTTCTGCGTGGGGCTTTGCTCCTGCGCCGATGACTTTTCTGAGGGGGTTCCCTCCTGTTTGGATTCCTTTCTATAGCAACCGGAGAAAACCAGCGCCATGCAAAGCAGTAGCATTTCACCTCTACGAATACACCTTGATCTGTACATGCCCTTGGGATAAGTATTATTGCGCACTTACTTAGAATATAGAAAAAAGGTTATTTTTCCAATTTAGGCAAAAAACTGATTTGTAGGTACTGCCTGTTCCAACTTCCTGGCCTGGCTCACCATAACTTTAACTTAGTCAACTGGTTCTAGAACGTTGTAAAACCCAGGCTCGTGTACGCCCTTGCCTACGGACTATGAAAGACGTAAGATGGCAGGTTCCCTTCCATGATTTAAAAAGACAAGCAATTATGTCATTCAGATTCCAGGTAACTACTTCCTGCCAGATAGGTATATATACAGACCTACCAGAAACCACCACGTATGATCAGAGCTTTTAAACTGTACACTGGGGCAGATGGGCACTCCCATTTTACGCAAGGAACCATTCAAGAGAAGCTATCCACCCATGCGCTTTCCATCCATTTCAAGGAAACGCCACCCCATTCAGAATATGACTGGCACCCCGCCCCCAACACCCAGTATGTCATGAGTCTGACCGGAACCCTGGAGTTCACCACCAGCTTGGGCGAGACTTTCATTCTGGAACCCGGCGATGTGCTGCTGGCCACTGATACAACCGGCAACGGGCACAAATGGAGAATGCTGGGTGACCAGCCCTGGAAAAGGGTTTACGTGGTCTTCAACCAAGACATGGATATCAACTTCATACCAGATTAAACTTCAATCAATTATACCGGCTTGTTTTCCTCATTTGAGAGCCCGTTCTCCTATCCTGTTTGTTTATTATACGGTTAAGCCCTAATTGGGTAAAAAACGGACCAAAACAGAAAAGTCCTTTTAGGGCAATAATTTGATCGATGTCGAATAAAACTTTTTAATGCCTTCGTTTCTGCCCTCTTTTTCAGGAAACCGAGTTAAAAAGACAAAGTATTAAAAGCCATTTGTTTATTGATTCCTTTAAACAACTGCTACTATTATGGAAATTCTCAAATTCAAAACCAATGTGTCTGACCAGGATGGTATAGCCAAAGTATCTCCTTTCCTGGGTAAGGTAAAGGAGATAGAAAACTGGAAAATAGACACCCAAACCCAGGAAAATATTCTCAGCATCTCAGGTTCTGGCTTAGATCCGCAGAAAGTAGAGAATGCCCTTGAAGATGCCGGTTACCAGGCGGAGCTTCTCCGTATCCTGGGGGTGGACGGGTCAGAACTTTAGCTGCTTGTCAACCTTTATAGTTGCCCTGCTCCTTTCAGTTGATTCTTCTACTTCCCTAAGCTGCTGTTCATTAACCCTGCTGCCCTATTCTAACCCGTACTTTCATTGGCCGGAAAAGCTTTCTGGTAGCACCTCCATCTCCACTTAGAGGCAGAACATTGTATCTTCTGGAAATAAGCCTCGTAAGAAATTACCTATAACCATTTGCAATAATCCAATCCCTAAAAACGATAGCTATGAATTACTCTTTGAAACCGCTCAATGAGCAGGTAATTGTGATTACCGGTGCCTCTAGCGGCATTGGTTTGGCTACTGCCCTGGCAGCAGCCAAGAAAGGCGCCAAAGTAGTGTTGGCCGCCCGGAACCGGGAAGCCCTGACCGAAGTGGAACAGCAAATCCGGAATGAAGGCGGCGAAGCTATTCACGTGGCGGCCGATGTAGGACGCTGGGAAGAGGTGCAGTGGATTGCCGATGCAGCCCTACGCCATTACGGACGTATTGACACCTGGGTGAATGATGCCGGCGTTTCCATTTACGGGCGCCTGAGCCAGGTGAGCGATGAAGACAACAAACGTCTCTTTGATACCAACTTCTGGGGCGTGGTATACGGCTCTCTGGCCGCCGCTTACCACATGCGCGGCAAAGGCGGTGCCATCATCAACGTGGGCAGCGAGCTCTCAGACGTAGCCATTCAGTTGCAGGGTATGTACTCGGCCAGCAAGCATGCGGTAAAAGGATTCACCGACGCCCTGCGTATTGAACTGCTGGAGGACAAGGAGCCTATCTCAGTAACCCTCATCAAACCGGCCGGCATTGATACTCCGTATCCTGAACACGCTAAAAACTACACGGGTCAGGCGCAGACCCTGCCCGCCCCGGTGTATATGCCCGAGGAAGTGGCCAATGCTATTCTGCACGCTGCTGTAAATCCTCACAGAGACATTATGGTAGGTGGCGGAGCCAAAGTCATGAGTACCTTGAACAAAAGGATTCCGGGTGTGATGGACTGGGTTAGCTCTAAAATGATGTCTAAAGGTCAGTTGAAGGATGAACCCGACACTTCCCGCCGGGATTCTCTGCATAGATCTGTCTCAGATGCCCGGGTGCACGGCAACCATGATGGCTACGTAATGAAAACCAGCCTTTACACCCGCGCCGTCATGCATCCCAAAGTGACCAGTGCCATTGCCCTGGCCGCCGGAGCCGCCGTGTATGCCCTTATCAACAACTCCAAAAAGAAAGGCCACACAAAGGCAACTAGCGGGTACTACAGCACAGGTGACACCCAAACCGGAAGCACCTATCCGGTAAACACCACCTACCCAGATAACACCAGCTTCGCGGAAGATGACCGTTTCCCGGAGGCAAATAACGCCCCTGACACCTCCATCTATCCGGAGAGCGGAAGAATCTGATAAGGTACTGCCATCTTAGATGATCCTTTACAAAAGGATTTTAAAAGTAAAAAGAGGCCCGGAATTCAAACAGAGTTCTAGGCCTCTTTTTTTATTTAATCACCTAATTTATAATATTTTAAATTGTAAATGGAAATAAAAGGTTTAAGGAGCCTTTAAGAAAACCAGCCTTTAAACTTTTTTCCTATATCCAAGATTACATCCCGAAGGGGAAGGTTTCAGGCAATTGGTGGCCCTTGGGTTCCAAGTGCAGCGGGTGAACGGCCTTGGTTTTGTCTATGTACAGAAAGGCATCGTATCGAGCCGATAGTTTGGTAGGGACATAGTTGCCACGGTCCCGCTCTGGGTGGTACACCACTCCAATGGCCCGGTGGCCCATCCAGCCCCGGAAGTATTCTTTCAAAGCCGGTTGTTGGTCAAAGATCAGGAGTTTGTTTTCTGCCGATGCCTCGCGCAGGATCTTCTCCACGCTCTTTTCCATGGCCGGCGGCACGGGCATTTCCTGCATGGGGCCGTCCCATCTGCGGCCCGCAATCACGGAACCCTCGTATGACCCGAAACCCACCAGCACTACTTCCTCTGGCTTGTGCTGTTCCCGTACCAACTGACCCACGTTGATCTCCCCATCGTCTACCATATCAGTAGCCCGAGCGTCGCCGATGTGCGTGTTGTGTTCCCAGACGATGACTTTGGCCTCAGTGCCATGGTAGTTCATAAGGGTATTCAGGGCTTCCACCATGTGGCGGTCCCGTACGTTCCAGGAATTGTCTCCAAACGCTGACATGGCCCGGTAATATTTCTCTCCGTTGGCGGCTACCAGGGCGTTGATCTCGGCGTTGAGACCAGCTTCAGGCGCGTGGTTGTACTGCCCGGCCTTTTGCCTTACTTCCAGCAATAACTGCAGCACCGCCTCCCGGCAGCTGGGCTTCATGGAACTGAGGGCAGTGGCGTAAGACTCTTCTTCGCCGTAGGGCTCAAAGCAATCTATGGCCCGCCGCGCGTAAGCTGCCGCCTGCGGGTCTTCCTTTTCCAGGTAATCCACTATGATCTTCATGGAGTCCCACATGCTGTAGACATCCAGGCCGTAGAATCCTATCTTCTGGTCCGGAACCAGCTTGTCATTGTGGCTGCGCAGCCAACGGGCCAGAGCGGCTACTTCCCAGTTGGCCCACATCCAAGTTGGCCAGCGGTTAAACTGGCGCAGCACCCCCTCAATGCTCTCCGGCGTATCTGGGTAGCCTTTGATCCATCGGTTTATCTCAAAACAATCGGGCCAGTCACCTTCCACGGCGATAAAGGAAAAGCCTTTCTCCTGGACGAGCCGCCGGGTAATCTCGGCCCGCCAGGTATAATACTCATGGGTGCCGTGGGTTGCTTCCCCTAATAGCACATACCGGGCATCACCTATCCTTTCCAACAAGGGATTCAGGTCCTGGGCATTCTGAAGGGGAAGGCAGTAGTTAGCCAATCCGGTCCTGTTCTTTACAGTGGTTTCCGCCATGGTGAGGTTCAGCTGATATACCTATTCTCAACGAACCTTGCACTATCGGGTTTGCCCAATCTGTTTACCTAAGCTAAAACAGGTGTTATTTCATGGGAGGCGCAGAAAATACGGATAGGTCATTGATTATCATGATTTCTGTTGAATAGAGGGAGGTTTCTGTTTTAAGGGTATTTTCCATAAAACAAGCCATTTACAGCGGACCTATGATTGGTTCTTAAAGCAAGGAATATAAACTTGAAATACCAGGAAAACGCCAGGTGTGGTAAAGCGGTGCCTAGGAAATTAAGCGGAGCATTTGTTTTGGAGCCTTTATTTGCAAAACCTGCTCTAAAAGGACTAAAGGAATATGCTTCCAAAGCAACATGAAAAACTCCAGGCATCAACCTTAATGGTCATCTCTTTGATCATGCTCTGAAAGTTGACTGGCAAAAAAGCAGAGTTGGTCACTATTGCAGAAATAATAAGGCACAAAAAAAGCGCTTACATCTTTAGGAATGCAAGCGCTTTGAAGAGAGCCCCCAGCCGGGATCGAACCAGCGACCTACTGATTACAAGTCAGTTGCTCTACCAGCTGAGCTATGGAGGCTTTTGCTTTATTGGCCATATGGCCTCAGAAAGCGGCAATAAAAAGATTTTCAAAAAACAGCACTTACAGGTCCGTCCTATAAGTGCTGTTTGGGAGCCCCCAGCCGGGATCGAACCAGCGACCTACTGATTACAAGTCAGTTGCTCTACCAGCTGAGCTATGGAGGCTTTTGCTTCTGAAACCCTGGTGGTTTCTGAAAGCGATACAAAAGTAGAGGTCTTTTTGATATTTGCAAAAAGACCTCTCAACTAATTTGCGGCCTTTGCAGAAAGGCCCTGAAAGTCAACGTGAAAAATTTACGACCGAAGTGCTTTCAGCTGTCTTTTAAGGTGCTGAATGCGGTTCTGGGCATCGTCAATCTTAGACTGGTATTCTTGCCGGAGCTTCTCTGCGTTCTTTGACCGGGCAAAGAATTCAATGTTGGTCTTCAAAGTAGAGATGTCATTTTCCAGCGAGGTGATATCGCGGCGCAGGTGCTGCTCTTTCTGGTACAGCTTCTGATCACCGTCAGGGCTGGCCTTCATGTGGTTCAGCTGCAGTTGGAACAAAGTCTGCTCTTTCTGCTGCGGGCTCATCTCCGGCACTTTGTCAAGGTACTTGGCCAGCAGCTGTTGGAATCTGTCTTCCACTTTGGGGTTTCTCTTGCCCTCGGTGGAGAAAGACTGCCACTCCTGGTGAATCTGGTTGAACTCATCCAGGGAACCAATAAAGGTTGGATCCGCCACTTTGCCCGCCAACTGTTCACAGTAGTTCTGCTTCTGTGCCGAGAGCTGGTTCAGGTGGGTTTCCTTGTTCTGTACTTCCTGGTGCAGTCTGTCAAAGAAAGCGTTGCAGGCCGTTCTGAACCGGTTCCAGATTTTGTCTGAGTACTTGTCTGGCACGCGGCCAATGGTCTTCCACTTCTTCTGCAGCTGAATGAGTTTTTCTTTGGTGCTGTCCCACTCCTCGCTGTTCTGCAGGCTTTCGGCTTCCTCGCAAAGGGCTACCTTCTGGCGGTAGTTCTGCATCTTCTCCTCGTCCAGGGCTTTGAAGAAGGTATTCTTGTGGTGGAAGAAGGCTTTATAGCTGCTCCAGAAAGCTTTGTTTACTTCCTCGGCGTTTTCCTTAGGCACCAAACCGGCGGCATCCCAGGCTTCCTTCAACTGCTGAATTTGGTCGGTTTTGTCGCGCCAGTCATTGATGCGGTCTGAGGTAAAATGCTGGAATTGTTCAATTTGGGCCAGAAGGGCTCTTTTTTTCTCAAGATTAGCCAGTTCCTCGGTTTTCCGGGACTCAAAGAACTGTTTTTTTCTCTCGTGCACCTGCTCAGAGGCCTGGATGAAGCGGTTCCACACCTGGTCGCGCATCTCATTGGGTACCGGGCCTATGTGTTTCCACTCATCATGCAGGTGGCGGAGTTCCTGCAATGCTTTGTTGATGTTCTCTTCGTTGGCCAGGCCTTCGGCGCGCTCGCACAGCTGGTTTTTGGCATCCAGGTTACGTTTGCGGTCCAGCTCTTTCAGTTCAAAGAAGATGCTGCGGTTGTTGTAGTACATGTCCAGCAGGGCGTGGTAAGAGTTCCACAGCTGCTGGGCCTCGGCGGTGGGTACCTGGCCAATGGCTTTCCACTCGTTCTGCAGTTCTTTGATGGCGTTACCGCTGGTCTGGGTCTCAGAAGACTCAATAAACAGGCGAAGACGCTCCAGAAGGTCGCGCTTCTTCTGCAGGTTCTGGATTTTCTGCTCCTCTTCCTGGCGCTGCTCTCTGAACCGGGCCTCCCTGAAACGCTGCATGGCCTGCTCCACGTCTTTGTGGGCGCGGGGGGCATTGTACTCAAAATCGTCTGGAGAGCCGCCTTCGGCAATAAACCGGTTCAGGGCCGCCTGGCGCTCTTCCTGGAATTGCGGTTCATAGATTCTGTACAGGGTGTTGAGGGCACGGCCAGATTTCCTGGCGTTACCTTCCTGGGCCAAAGAAAGGATCTTGGTTCTTACCTCATCTATGGATAAATGGGTGTAATCTTCCTCTGGGTGCAAGTCTTCCTCTTCAGAAGTGGTTTCCTCGTGGGTTTCCTGGGCGACCGGAGTGGCTGGTGTTTGCACCTCAGGACCGGCTGAGGGGCTTTCTGGACTCGGGTCAGTTGGGGCAGAAGGTTCTTCTGTTTGGGCCACCGGCGTTTCTGTTATCGGGGTGGCCGCAGTGGTTGGTTCTTCGGTGGAGGCGGTTGGCGTTTCTGCTTCTGGGCTAGCTGTAGCCATTGCAGGGGTTGGCAGGTCCGTCTGCACGGGTACTTGTGCAGGCGTTTCTGGCGGCGATCCATCAAAGGCGGGCTCGGTAGCTAGGACGGATGATTGGGTCAACGCTGGCTCCACTTGGGGAGCGGCTACTTCCTGAGCAGCCGAAGCCTCTGTGACTGGGGTTTGCTCAACAGTTTCTGCGGGAACTGCGGGGGCCTCATTACGGGCATTTATTTCAGCTAAACGTTCTTCCAGAATTCTACGTTGGTCCAGCGCCTGGTCTTGGCTAGATTGTGCTTCGGTAGACTGCTCTTCCGCTTTTCCGTTTGGCTGATTTTCCGGATTTAGGTTCATCATACACGTGGGGCTTTGCGCCTTTGGATTAGTTTAAACTTGGGTCCGCGGGATAGTTGGCGTACATTTTGTATTTGCCTCCCATTTCCTTTAATATATCGCGCCACAAGGTATTTATATTCAAAGTAAGCAATTTATTCGCAGCATTGTTATTAACAAACCAAACATTTTTATCAATTTCTTCATCTAGCTGCCCGGGACTCCACCCGGAATAACCCACAAAAAACCTGATTTCGTCCTGTAATACAATTCCTTGGTTAAGCCAACGGGTGAGTTCTTCAAAGTCTCCACCCCAGTAAAGACCAGAGGCAATGGGTTGCGCATCCGGTAAATTAGGCAGGCGATGGATATAGTGTAAGGTGTTGGGCTGCATGGGGCCTCCCACCGCCAAAGCCATGTCAAAGACCTCTGCGTTGATGTCCACCACATCAGACAGATGCAGGGCAGAAACCCGGTTCAGCACCAGTCCTACCGTGCCGTCTTTGTCATGCTGGCAGATCACCACCACACTACGTTCAAAGTTGGGGTCACCCAAGAATGGTTCTGAGATAAGGATGCTGCCCTTCTGGATTTCTTTCGCCATCTTTCTAGTCATCTTTTTCCGTGGATTTAGCTTTCTATACTTACTGAATCGGGGGTTATTTGGTTTGCGGCAGATTCTGTACCAAAATTGAGAAAACGCATAAAAAACGCCGGTCATATTTGTTAAAGCTTAAAAGAAAAGGCTTTTCGCCGTAAATCCATCGCATTTAAACAGAAAGCCCTACTTTTGGAACAGTCTAACAATTCAGTGTAAATACCATGGCCACGCCCCTGTCTCTTGCCGATATCAGGATCAACTATTCCCTGAAGGAACTTACCCTGGAAGCCATCTCCCAGGACCCGCTGCAACAGTTTGAGACCTGGATGCAGGAAGCCCTGGAAGCCAAAGCCGATGAGCCCACCGCCATGACCCTGAGCACCGCCGATGCCCACGGCCGGCCCACTGCCCGGGTAGTCTTATTGAAGGCTTTACAGAAAGAAGGGTTTGTGTTCTACACCAATTATGAGAGCCGCAAAGGCCAACAACTGCTGGAAAACCCTTTTGCCGCCCTCACCTTTTTCTGGCCAGCGCTGGAACGGCAGGTGCGCGTGGAAGGCCGCGTGGAACGCGTTTCCCCGGAAATGTCAGACACTTATTTCCATAGCCGGCCGCGCGGGAGCCAGATAGGGGCCTGGTCCTCGCCGCAGAGTACCGCCATTGCGGACCGCAGCATCCTGGAGAACCTGGAGAAAGAGTACTCGGCCCGCTTCAAGGACCTGGAGGTGATTCCCCGGCCCGAGCATTGGGGTGGTTACCAGGTCAAGCCAGACCGGATTGAGTTTTGGCAGGGGCGCCAGAACCGGCTCCATGACCGGCTCTTGTACGAAGTGGACAGCCACGGGCACTGGCACATCCAGCGCCTGGCGCCCTGATCGTTTAAGGTCCATATTTCAAAAAACAGCTTAAAACCAGTCAATGGCTGAAATACTCCCCATCAAAGGCTTCAGGTACAACCCCAGGCTCCCGTTTTCCATAGACGCGCTCACCTCTCCCCTATTCGACGTGGTTTCTGTGAAGCAACGCCAGGCCCTTTACCGGAATCCCTATAACAGCATCCACTTATCGGTGCCGCCCGGCCCGGATCCCGCCGACATGGCCCGCCGAACCGCCGAGCACTGGAAACGGGCTGGCATTCTGCTCCAAGACCAGTTACCCGGCATCTACGTCTATTACCAGTATTTCACCTTGCCGGGCTCCAGCCGCGAGTACTGCCGCAAAGGGTTCATGTGCCACATCAAGGCCTACCAATGGGAAGAGCAGGTAATCCTCCGGCACGAGAACACCATCCCGGCGGCCGTGAACGACCGCATAGAACTACTGGCCGAGACCCGCATGCACACCAGTGCTACCCACGGCTTGTTCCTGGACCCCGACTTCACCCTGGAGCAGTACATGGATGAAAGCATCACTTCGCCGCTGTATGAATCTGAGGATTACCAGGGCGTGCGCGATGTGCTCTCCGTGATCCATGATGCCGAGGTTATCCAAATGTTTGTAGACCTGCTGCGGGACCAGCAGATCATTCTGGCAGACGGCCACCACCGCTACGAAGGGTCTTTGCAGTACCGGAAGAAGATGCAGGAACAATTCCCCGGAGCCACAGGTGAGGAGCCTTTCAATTACCATTTGATGTACCTGACCAATGCCGCCTCAGATGACCTCCGCATCTTGCCAACCCACAGGCTGTTAGAGCGTTTACCCATCTCACCGGAAGAATTTCTGGAGCGGTTGCAGGAGTTTTTCGTAGTTACGCCCATTGAAGAGGCCTATGAACTGAACGAGGTGATTGTGGGTAAGAAGTGGGCGTTTGGAGTTTATTTTGGCGAAAACAGCTTTAAAGCGCGGCTCAAACCTGAGGTACACGCTCAATTGGATTGGGACATTCCGCAGGAGGTGAAAGACCTGGACCTAACCGTCATGCACTATTTTATTCTGGAACGCGTACTAGGAATCTCCCCAGAGGAACAGCGTCAGTACCCGGGTCTCTCCTACGTCCGGTCCTTTGCCGAGTGCATGGCCAAAGTGGACAGTGGCAAAGCCGAAGTGGCCCTGATCACGAACGAGGTGAAGATGGAAGAGGTGCAGCGGGTTTGCCACTCGGGTGCTGTTATGCCTCAGAAATCAACGTTTTTCTACCCCAAAACCATTTGCGGGTTTTTATTCAGCTCAATAGACGAAAATGAATTTTACTAAAAAATACATCCTGGCCTCCAACTCCCCTCGCCGGAAGGAACTGCTCACCAACCTGGGCCTCCCGTTTGAATCCCGCGTAAAGGAAATAGACGAGACTTACCCCACAGAACTGGAACGCGCCGAGGTTGCCGAGTACCTGGCGGCCCACAAGGCCAGCGCCTACCGTGAGGAACTGCAGCACGAGGAAGTCATCATCACCGCCGATACCATTGTTTGCCTGGACCAGACAATTCTGAACAAGCCCTATGACCACGCGCAGGCCACCCGCATGCTCACGATGCTCTCAGGCCGCAGCCACGAGGTCTACACCGGGGTTTGCCTCCTCAGCCTGGAGAAAAGCGTGGTCTTTCATGATGTGACCACGGTCCACTTCAGAGATCTCACCCGAGATGAGATAGATTTTTACATCAACCACTACAAACCCTTCGACAAAGCCGGAAGCTACGGCGCCCAGGATTGGCTGGGCTTGGTAGGTATTAAGCGCATTGAGGGTTCTTATTTCAACGTGATGGGCTTACCAGTGCACCGCCTATACGAAGAACTCCTGACCTTCTAGTATAATCTCAAAACCGTATTGAGGCCGATTATTAGAAAAAGCCCCTAAAACAGAACACCCGCCCTCATATGAGGCGGGTGTTCTGTTTTAGTCCTAAACCATGCATATCGGGTAGTTTCCTAAGGAAAAGCTGTCGTGCTTACTTAAACTTATCCTTTAAGATCTCGATCTCAACTCCTGGAGAAATACGCTCATAGAGAATATTGTAAACGGCGGTGGTAATAGGCATATCTACCTTCAGGCGCTTGTTCAGTTCATGTATGCTTTGCACGGCGTAATACCCTTCGGCCACCATGTTCATCTCAAACTGAGCAGATTTCACCGTATAGCCCCGCCCGATCATATTCCCGAAGGTACGGTTCCGGCTGAACTGCGAATAGGCGGTTACGAGTAAGTCGCCCAGATAGGCGCTGCCTTTCAGGTCGCGGTGCAGGGGCATGAGGGCATCCAGGAAACGCTCAATCTCCTCCATGGAGTTGGATACCAT
Organism: Rufibacter roseolus; assembly: GCF_017916365.1. Classification (GTDB taxonomy): domain Bacteria; phylum Bacteroidota; class Bacteroidia; order Cytophagales; family Hymenobacteraceae; genus Nibribacter; species Nibribacter roseolus. Next base: position 822,200 of record NZ_JAFMSU010000002.1, on the reverse strand, counting down.
CACCGCCTGGAAATTGTCGCCGTAGTTAAGGCCGTGGGCGATGCCGCAGGCCAGGGCGATGATGTTTTTCATAACCGCGCAGTACTCCACGCCGTCAATGTCGTCCAACGGATTGGCTTTCACGTAGCGGTTCCGGAGCAAGGCGCAGAACTGCTCGGCGCGGTCCAGATCCACCGATCCGATGGTCAGGTAAGACTGTTTTTCCAAGGCTACTTCTTCGGCGTGGCAAGGACCGGCAATCACGCACTGGCGCTCGGGCGGGACGCCATAATGCTGCTCCAGAAAATCAGTGATCAGCAGGTTCTCCTTCGGGATCATGCCCTTCACTGCCGACACCACTGTTTTGCCTTGTAAGGCGTCTGGGGCCAAAGGCGACAAAGCTTCTTTCACAAAGGCGGCGGGAACGGCCAGGATCACCCAGTCTGCCTGAGTTACCGTTTCCCGGATGTCACTGGAAGGATGAACGTATTCCAGGTCAAACCTAACCCCGCTCAGGTATCTGGGGTTGTGGGCATACTGTTGGAGATGGTGCACATCGTCCTGGTTCCTGAGCCACCAACTTACATCCGTTTTATTTTCTGATAATATCTTCACCAGGGCGGTTGCCCAGCTTCCGCCGCCTAACACGGCAATTCTTTCTCTTTCCTGCAAAGCTTAGTTATCCTCTTCTTCTGGTTGATCTTCTTTTAAATTTTGGCTCAGTGATTTTTCATCCTTCACAGTTACCAGGTCACCATCTTTGAGTTGTTTGGAAACCGCTCTGAATGGGCCAGAAACCACCTCCTGCCCCAGTTTTAAACCGGATAAAATCTCTATGTTGTCAAAGTCACTGATGCCGGTGGTCACCTTCACCATCTTCACTTTTCCGCCCTCGTGCACGAACACCACTTCTTCCGGACGTTCCTCGGGTCTTACCGGCTTGTCTTCCTGCGTAAAATTGTTCTCCGGGCCATCGGTTTTATCTTTTGGCTTGTCTTTGGCGCGGGTAGTCACGGAGGCTAACGGAACCGACAGAACATTGTTTTTTCGGTCAGTGATGATGTCTACGGAAGCGGTCATACCCGGTCTGAAAGGCGTGCGGCCATTTTTCTGAATGAGGTCTTTGTAAGACTCATTTAACAACCTGATTCTTACCTCAAACTCTGTCACGGCCTCAAGTGAAGCTGCGTCTTTTGCAGTGTTGGCGATGGACGTTACTACGCCTCTGAACTTGCGGTTGGTGTTGGTGTAGGAATCCACCTCCACAATGGCCGAGTCATTCAGGCGCACGCGCACGATGTCGTTCTCGTTCACGTTCACCCTAATCTCCATGTTGTTGAGGTTAGCGATGCGCATGATCTCGGTACCGGCCATCTGTGAGGTTCCCACCACGCGCTCACCACGTTCTACGTTCAGCTTGGAAACGGTTCCACTTACGGGCGCATAGATGGTGGTTTTCTCCAGGTTCCTGCGAGACTCATCCAGGGAGGCGCTGGCGCTGCGTACGGTAGACTCAGCAGCTCTCACGCTCTGGCGGGCGGCATCCACTTCGGCCCGGTTGGCCTCAAACTGGGCCCGGGAAGCATCTATTTCAGACTGGGAAATTACCTTCTGCTCAAACAGCTTCTGGTTACGCTCATAAGACTGCCTGATGTTCTTGCTGTTGGCTACGGCCTGGTTCAGGCGGGCTCTGGCCTGGGCCAGGTTGGCGCGCTGCGTATTTACCGAGGCAGACTGCATCTCCACCATGGCCTGGTAGTTGTCAGGGCGGATACGGAGCAACAGCTGACCAGCTACCACTGAGTCTCCTTCTTTCACGTACAGTTCGGTTATCTCCCCTGAAACGTCAGGGCTGATCTTTACTTCAATCTCGGGCTGCACCTTACCAGAGGCGCTTACTTTCTCTACTATACTAGCGGCCTTTGCTTTGGCCACCGCTACTTCTATTCCTTCTTTCTTCCCTATCCAACCCTGCTTTTTGGCTACCAGCAACCCTGCCAGAAGTAAAACCAATAAGCCACCCAGAATGTAAATCAGTTTGTTCGATTTGCGTTTTGCCATGAGTCAATTAGAGAGTGATCGTTTTTCCCTGATAGAATTCAAGGAACTTGAGTCTAAAGATGTAATCGTATTTAGCCTGGATAATGTCTGACTGGGCTTTCACATAGTTGTTTCTGGCCACGTTGAAATCCACGCTATTGATGAGGCCGTTGTTCAAACGTATCTCAGCATTTTTGAAGGATTGCTCAAAAGACTCCAGCTGCTTTCTGGCAGATACAAACCTTTTCTGGGCATTGATGGCGTTGGTATAAGCCTGCGCAATGTTCTGCCGAAGCTGGTTTCTGGCAATGGCCGTGTTCAGCTCGGCGTTTCTCAGGCCTATTCTGGAAAGTTGCACATTGTTGCGGGTCCTGAAACTGTTGAGGATAGGAATGCTCAGGTTCAACCCTACATACTGGCCCAGGTTGTCCTGCAACTGGTCCATGTACTTATATTTAGTGGGAGTGCGGGTTCTGTCTGAGTAGGTGGTTATCACGGGCGTGTTGGTGCCTTGTACCACCCCAATGGTCTGGGTTACGGTTTCAAGAGGGCCAACTAAAAAGAAGGGCGTTCCGCTGGAGTAGCGGGTACTCACACTTCCGCCCAGGCTAAGGGTTGGGAAATAGGCACCTTTGGCAATGTCAATGGTTTTTAAGGCACTCTCTACCCGCAACTGGTTGCTTCTGATCTCCGGCATGATGCTTTCTGCCGTCTCATAGACCTGCTGGGCATCAAATGCGATCACAGATTGGTCCGGATCTGGCAGCTGCGGTATCTCAATAGCGAAATTAGCAGGCGCCGTGTTCTCCAAATTAAGCAGCTGAATTAACTGCAGCTCTGATATTTCAATCTGGTTCTGTGCCGTGATGATGTTGAGCTCGTCGCTGGCCAACTGGGCATTGAGTTCCAGCACGTTGCTTTCCGGCACACTGCCAGCTTTAAAAAGCTTTTGGGTCCGCTCAGCCTGGGCCTTGGTCAGGTTGTAGCGCTCCTGGTTTGTTTTCAGCAGTTCCTGGTTCAGCAGAATATTCATGTAAGACGTCACGATATTCAGCATGAGGTCATTCTGCGCCTTTTTCAGCTCCAGTTCGGTTGCTTTGAGGTTAAGCCTGTTCCGCTTCACGGTGTTCTGGACCTGCAAACCGCTGAAAACCGGCACCGATGCCTGCAATGAGAAACTGCTGGAGCGGTTTGACTCGTTACGCTGCTCATAGGTAATGGGGTCATTGAAGAAACCGAAGCTCATGCCGTGTGAGGCGCTGGCATTGAACGCAGGCAGGAAATTGGCCATGGCCTGTCTTACGTCAATGGCATCCTGCTCTACAAAAAGGCCAGTCTGCTTTACCTGCAGGTTATTCTGCAGGCCGGCCTGGATGCACTGCTGCAAACTCCAGACGGTTTCTGTGGGTGTGGTGGTCTGGGCCACCAAAAAGGTATGGCAGCCAATGACCAAACCCAGCGAAGCTAGAAATTTGGAAGAAAAACGTCGCATTATAAGTCAATGTTAGGGATATAGATCACGTTCTTGACCCAACTCAGCTGCCGTAGGTACTCCAGCGAGATGGGGCGCAGCCCCGAGTCCATTTCAATGAACTGGCGGGCCACATCATTGCGGCCTTTGCGTGACACGTTCATGGTGGCAATGTTGCAGTCATCATGGGCTATAATGCTGCTGATGAAAGCGATACTGCCTGTCACGTCATCGGCGTCAATGATAAGCGTATGCAGGTTAGCCGAGAAGTTGGAGGGAAAACCATCCACCTCCACAATGCTGATCACGCCTCCGCCCCGGCTTTGCCCCACTACCTCGCAGGTTCTACCATCAGCAGCCGTGAGGTTGAGCTTGATGGTGTTTGGGTGCATGGTAGAAGCGTTCCCGATGGATTTGAAGGTGTACTTCAGGCCGCTGGCTTCTGCATGGGTAAAGGACTCTTTGATGCGGGTGTCATCGGTTTTATAGTCCAGGAGCCCGGCAAGGATGGCCCGGTCACTGCCGTGCCCCTCATAGGTGCGGGCAAAGGAGTTATAAAAGGTGATGGTGGCCTCTACCGGCGCTGAACCCAGGATCCTTATCGCGGCCCGCGCAATGCGTACCACCCCGGCCGTGTGCGAGCTGGAGGGTCCTATCATCACCGGCCCAATCATATCAAAAATGCTGCTTTTCTCTGCCATTGTCTTTGTGCTTTCTTCCGGCATCAAAGTTAAAGATATTGTTCACCCTTAGGCAGCCGCTGCCAAAAAAACAGAAGTGGAACCTCATTCAGGAAGATGCAGGAAGCAGCCGAATGGTTGTCCTGCTTTCCCTCATATTGCGTATAGAAAAGGTTCAAACCAATTTCTTTTACTTTCTTTGTCGCAAGTAAAGAAAGATAATTACAACATTCAGAAAATAATATATGCCGGACCGCACCTTCTCCCCCCAGGTTCTGGAACTGCTGGAGCGCCTCCAACAGAAATACAGCCCGCTGGGCCAAGACCTGGCTTCTTACCTTGAAGGTCTTCTGTACTCAGACTTCATCAACTACTGGGACTATATCCACCTGGACACCCTCCTGAGCCTGCAGACTCCCCGCACCAAGATCCCTGATGAAGAAATCTTCATCATGTACCACCAGGTAACGGAACTCTATTTCAAGCTTTGCCTGCATGAATACCGGCAGATTGGAGAGGACCCTGCTCCCACTGCGCAGATGCTCATTAAGCGGGTGGGCCGCATTAACCGTTACTTTGAGAACCTAATTGACTCCTTTGATGTGATGGTGGACGGCATGGATCCCAAGGAGTTCCTTAAGTTCAGAATGGCGCTTATGCCGGCCAGCGGATTTCAGAGCGTGCAGTACCGCAAGATTGAGATCTGCTCTACTGATCTGCGCAACCTCACTGACAAAGCCAAGCGTGAAGCCCTAGGCCAGCAAAGCACCCATGAGGAGATGTTTGGTTGCATCTACTGGAAAGAAGGCGCCACAGAGGCGGCCACCGGCGCCAAGACCCTGACCCTGCTTCAGTTTGAGGAGAAGTACTCTAAAGAGCTCATGCAGCATGCCCAGGAATTCCAGCACAAAAACGTTTGGTCTGTTTTCAGGCGGCTTTCTGAAGAAGAGCGTCAAAATCAGAAACTCATCAATCACCTCAAAGAACTTGACAGCAACGTCAACGTGAACTGGCCCCTCATGCACTACAAATCGGCGGTGCGGTACCTGCAGCGCGACCCAGAGGTAATTGCCGCCACCGGGGGCACCAACTGGCAAAAATACCTGCCTCCCAAATTCCAGAAGCGCATTTTCTACCCGGAGATCTGGACCCAGGAAGAAAAAGACAACTGGGGCAAGGGTTGGGTGAACGACATCATTGGCGAGGTGAGCTAAATTTCAACATTCATAAAGGGAGCTTAGGCTCCCTTTTCTTTTGCCCTATAATTGCCTGCTCCTCACTCTGGTTTTGAGCCCGATTTTGGAAAAACAGGTCCTAAATGCAAGGGCTAACAATACCCTTTTGGTGCTCACCTTTAGTATCTGTTAAGGTTTAGGAAGAGGCTTTTAAATAGTTCTTTTCAGAAATTAATAAAATCTGTTTAGAGCCTGTTTTTCAGATTTTGATCATTTTCTTAATGACCTGGGCCTTGTCTATTTTGATGCTGATATAATAATGTCCCTGCTGAAGGGAATGTATTTTCAGGTTGATTTCCCCTTTTTCATCGGCGGTATAAGTTTTCTCGTCCATGACAATGTAGCCAATGGCATTCTTGATCAGGATGGCCGCGGAGGTATTCTTAGTAAAGCCTTTGATGTTTACCTCATCAGTTGAGTTGGGATTGGGATACAGCTTCAATAACCTGCTTACAACAAGCTCCGGGGTTCCGGTGGAGCTAGCGGTTGCAATTGGTTCTTCAACAGGCTTGGAGCCAAAACTATTCTTGGCCACCAGGCTTTGGGTGAGCAGCAACATCATTGCCACCAACATGAAGTAAGGGGCCCATCCGGTTTTGATAGAGGTAAATTTCATAGTTCGTTTTTTTATAGATGGTTAGGGGGATTTCTGTTTCCAAACAATTATGATTTGCTTTCCTTTTCTGCCCTTGTTTCTGACCTCCATCCCTTCCTCAGGGCACCTGGTTTTCACAAATCTTCTTGTTTCTTAAATAAATGTATCTTTTAGAAATGCTACTTGAAACCAATTCTTGACCAGGCCCATGATAATATGTATGAATCTGGATATTTCACTCCTGAGTACAGATTAGCCTTGCCTATAACATTGCCAGCAACACCAAGGGCATGGTGACTAACGATGAGAGAGCAGCTTATAAGAAGAGCTGGTAATTGGGTAAAGCCATCATGCGTATTGACCATTGTTTTTGAAAAATAGCATTAAAACAAAAAAAGGCTGCCCTTTGCAGAGCAGCCTTCTTGAATATAAAACCTGAACTTCCTTATGGGTTTTGAGGCCCGAAGTTAGGGTTGTTGATGATCTCCAGTTGCGGGAACATGTAAATAAACAGGTCGCTGTTAGCAGGGGTAGTGCCCAACACCGCAGTGTGGTTACCTTCCCGTACCAAAGGCTTCTGCAGACGTTTGATGTCCATCAGCCCGAAACCTTCGCCGTACAGCTCTTTTCTTCTCTCTACCCAAATCTCATCCACCAGTTCAGCACCGGTAGTGGTTGGAGCAACCGCATCGGCTGGATTTGTGAAACGTTGCTGACGCAGGGCAAATACCAATTGCTGAGCATCGGCATCCTGACCCAAACGGGCTTTCGCTTCCGCTTCAATCAGGTACATTTCCGCAGAACGCATCAGCACGAAGTCACCACTCAGGTCTGGCAGGTCCTTGAATTTAGTAACTGTGTATCGGTTGGCATCGGTGGTACCCACCGCTTCCTGGAACTCCCGGCGAGCGTCTGTCAAAGCAAACAACTCAACGAATTTATCATTCGCCCGGATGTTGTTATAACCTCTGCGCACGTAGGTTCTGTTGCCTTTTGCGTCAGTGGTGTAACGACCATCCATAGTGGAGTAGAAAGAAGCAAAAGCTACCTGCTGATCAGCTGATTGGGCAAGTCCCCAGATCCATTCATTATTGGCGTAGTTGTTAAAACCTTCCTTCCAAACAGATGGTGACATCAAAGGATAACCTTCTCTTGCTTTGGCAGCGTAATCAGCGGCCTGCGCCCATTCACCCATCTCCAGGTAAACGCGGGCCAACAAACCTTGGGCTACATTCTTGTTGATGCGGCTTTTGGTTGGTCTGGCGGTGGTCAGGTCACGCTCAGCAATGGTGAGGTCCTCCAGAATCTGGGTATACACCTGCTTTAATGTGGCTCTGGGTTGCCCCTGAGATTGCGCAGTTGTTTGCTCCAGTACCAACGGTACGGCCAATGCATTTGGATCCTTCAGGTACGTATGCTGGTAAGTCCGGGCCAGGTTGAAATAACCGAAAGCACGCAGGGCTCTCGCCTCACCTTCATAGGCCAGACGTTGGGCTTCTGTCATACCAGGTACTTTGGCCGCGTTGGCAATGATGTTATTGGCGTTGGTAATGATACCGTAGTTGGTAGCCCATAACATATAAGTACCGCGGTAAGTTGGAAGCTTGTTATCCAACTCGTATTGGAACACAAACCAGCTGGTGGGTGCCATGATATCCTGGCCCATTACGTCCCAGGTTTCATTGAAGTGCGGCACACCGTAGCTGTCATGGCTGGCTGTTGAACCGGAGTTCACCGGTGCATCGCGCATTAACCGGTAGATACCAGTCAAAGCAGCCTCCACCCCAGCCGTAGAGCTGAACGCCTGCTCGTAAGACACGGCGTTTGAAGGAACCGTCTCCAGGAAATCATCTTTACAGGCGCCTAAGCCCAGAGTCGCTCCCAGGATTACAGTATATATTCTAGCTTTATTAATTTTCATTTACTCTAGTAATTTGTCTGTTATTAGAAAGAGGCACGTACCCCAACAGAATACGTCTTCATGGTTGGGAAACTGTTGGAAGTGATACCGTCAAGCGATTGCTCAGGATCCATTCCTTTCAGGCCTTTAGACCAGGTCCACAGGTTGTCGCCTTGTACAAACACGCGCAGGCCTTTCATTCTCAAACGCTCCTGTACGTTAGCTGGCAAGGTGTAACCCAGGGTTACGTTGCGCATGCGTACATAAGAAGCATCGGTGAGGAAGCGGGAAGAACGTGCGTTGGCGTTCAAAGACTGACCGGTACCCAAACGAGGAACATTTCCATTTCCTGGGTTCTCAGGTGACTGCCATCTGTTCAGAATGTCAGTGCTCCAGTTGTAACCGGCAGAAGAACCACCGCCCATCAGGCCGCTGTAGTCAGTGTTCAGGATTTTACCGCCGAAGCTGTAAGAGAACAACAGACCCAGGTCGAAGCCTTTGTAGCGCAGGTTGTTTGACAAACCTCCGGTTACGTCTGGCAAGGCATTACCAACATAGTAACGGGTAGCCTGGGCGTAGTTGGTGGTGGTTTGTCTTTCCACCACGCCTTCTGCGTTGGTTACATCACGGTACCACATGCTCAATCCAGTCTGCGGATCTACCCCTGCAAAATCCTCAATGAAGAAGTCATAGATAGACTGACCCACTTTGTACTGCTTGGTTCCGCTCAAAATAGTTGGCTGCGGAAGCTGGGTGAACTCGTTGGTATTATGAGCTGCATTCAGGTTCATATCCCAACCGAATTTCTCAGTGTCCACGATGTGGGCAGTGATGTTGGCCTCAAAACCTCTGTTGCGCATAGCACCCAGGTTGGCAGACACTCTTGTGAAGCCCAAAGAAGGAGGCAACGGTTGATCCAACTGAAGGTCTTTTGAGTTTCTGTCATAGAAATCCAAAGACACATCAAATCTGTTGAACACGGTAGCGTCTAAACCTACGTTGAAGATGGCTTGTTTTTCCCAAGTAAGGAAAGGGTTCTCCAGGGTAGACACAATCATACCCGGTGCAGACAAGTCTGGGTAACCAGTGTTGTAAACACCTCTGTAAGCATAGTAAGAAGAAAGGTTCTCGTTACCTGATGTTCCATATGAAGCTCTCAGTTTGGCGTTATTCAGCCAACCCAGTTCTTTCATGAAGTTCTCCTCAGACAATCTCCAGGATGCACCCACAGAGTAGAAGTTACCCCAGCGGTTATCTTTCTGGAAACGGGAAGAACCGTCACGACGGAAGGAGGCAGACAGGTAATACTTATCGGCTAAGCCGTAGTTCACCTGGCCTAGGAAGCTTTGCAGCGCACGTCTGTCAGTTTGTGAGTTGGAGCTCACAATGGTAGCGGCGTTGTCCAGCTCGGTCATGCCTTCAATTGGAATGAAACCGGTCTTCTGGGTAGACACTGAGTTGGAAGAAAGGTTATATACCTCAAAACCACCCAAGGCGTCAATGGTATGCTGGCCAAAAGTTTTGTTCCAGCTCAGGATGTGGTTGAAAGTGTACTCCGTGAAGGAAGATCTGCTTTGGGTACCACGTCCGCCAATTGAGCCGGAGGCATCACCGTATTTAGGGTTGTAGAACGTCACGCCACGGTAGTTGTCACCGTTCAGGGCCAAAGAGGTTCTGTATTTGAAATCTCTCAGGAAAGTGATCTCAGCAAAACCATTCCAGCCCCAGGTAAGGTTACTTCCTTTAATAATATCCAAGGCAGTAGTACCAACCGGGTTGCTGTTGCCGCCGTAAGGACGCGCCGTGTTGAAGTCAAACTCCTCTGGTCCTGTGAATGGAGTGCCATCAGCGTTCTTTCTTCTGTAGATTGGGTAAATGCTGGAGATGTTACGTCCCCAAGACACTACGTTCCGGAAAGAGGTTCCGCTGGAGGTTGGTGCGTTCTGGTCTGTATAAGAAAGGTTAGCGCTTAAGCCAACTTTAATGTTGTCACGCACCTGTGAGCTTAAGCGCAGACGGGTAGAGTAACGCTTGAAGCCGGAGGTAATGAAGGCACCCTGCTGATCAAGGTAGTTCCCTGAAAAGTAGTAGTTGCTCTTATCATTGCCACCCTGCACGCTGAGGTCATATTCCTGACGCACGGCTTTTCTGTACAACGCATCTCTCCAGTCTTCATCCCACGCCGGGGTCAAACCTGGTTTGATCTTGCCGTCCAGACCCACTGGCTCTACTTCAGTAACTCCATTGGCGTTGTTGAAAGGATTGTATTGCTGTCCGTTGCCGGCACCTGCCAATCTAGAAACTACCAGCTTAGAGGCATACTCCTCCGGAGAAGCGTATTTACCTTCCCAAAGTGCTTTGTTGGCTCTGGCGTCGTTGCGCAGGGCTTCCCAGGTAAGTTCATACATTTGGGAGGCGTTCACGGTCTTGTAATCCTTCACGGCAAAGTCAGAAACCCCAACGGTAGCCCCGAAGCTGATGGTAGGCTCTTTAGGAGCAGAACCGCCTTTGGTCGTGATCACGATCACACCGTTGGCCGCTCTAGATCCGTAAAGAGAAGCCGCTGTAGCGTCTTTCAACACGGTCATAGACTCAATGTCATGCGGGTTGATGGCATTGATGTCACCGGAATAAGGCGCACCATCCACTACGTACAGCGGAGAGCTGTTGGCGTTCACAGAACCTACCCCCCTGATACGAACGGCACTGGTAGTACCAGGCTGTCCGCTGGAAGAGGTTACCTGAACCCCAGGAGTTAAACCAGAAAGCGCTTTGGTCACGTCGTTGGCCTGCATTTTTTCAATGGCCTCAGACTTCACAGAGGTCACGGAACCGGTATAGGACTTCTCCTCTGCCGTACCGTAAGCCACTACCAATACCTCGCCCAGTTGGGTGTTATCCTCCACTAAAGCTACGTTCACAGTGCTTTGGCCGGCAATGGCCACTTCTTTATTAGTGTACCCAATAAAAGTAAACACCAGCGTTCCGTCAACAGAAGGAATGGAGATCTCATAATCACCGGTGACACCGGTAGGGGCAGCGGTTGTGCTGCCTTTGAGTTGAACAGTAACCCCTGGCATTCCTTCGCCAGTCTTTGCATCGGTTACTTTTCCTTTAATTGTCCGACTTTGCGCCCACGCATGGCTAACCAGCGACAGCAACAAGACGAAGCTGAAAAATATAACTTTCTTCATTTAGGATTTTGATTGTAATGGGTCGGAAATTTTACTTTTCCTTTCAGATTGGTTTGCCTGAATATAGAAAGTACAAGTTGTCTGGTTTCCTTCCCTAAAAATGTTTAGCTCCTATTTTTCAACGCTTTACTAGGAACTTGAGTGTTTGTCTGTGCCAGAATTGATAAAAACTGGTTTAAGCGGTTTTTTGGCGGTTGTTGCAATTACTGCTTACAGGTACTCTTTCTCTTATCTCCCTCCTTTCCTTCTAGTTATCATTCAAAATCAGATTTCTCTGATTTGCAAAAATAACGGACTGTCAATTGATTTTAGTTTATGCACTTTTCTTTTTTGCAAGATTCTTTATAAAATTAAATACTTCTTTGAAAGGTCATATCTGAAAATCAATTTTGGTTGCCGTTTTTACCTGGAAAGCAGGCTTTTATGATCAAAACCTTTTTTTGCACCCAAAACTTTGATGCGTCATGCAAAGTGGAAAGCATCTGTTTTTGCACTGGTTAAGGTAAAAAGGCCCAAAAACGAATTTATCTACACTGTTTTTGGTTAAGCAAGAGTGGTTATCTTTGCAGCCATTTTCGGGAAGGAAAACCCACCCATTTTATACTTTAAGGTTAACTACCTTACATCTGCTTTATGAAAAAAGAACTTGACTTAGTCTTAGCGCCTGAGGTAGCCTATGACCCTGCCCTTCTGGAGCGCGAGCTTTTGCAGCAAGCCGGAATCACCCGTCCCGAAGATGCAGCCTTCATCCATAAGATAAAACGATCCATTGATGCCCGCGGCCGCAAAGTGCAGGTAAAGGTGCGCGCCGATGTGTACACCATGGCCCCTGACCTTTCTACCCTGCTGCCTACCTACCATTACCCTGAACTGAGACCAGATGCCAAGCGGGTTCTCATTGTGGGGGCCGGTCCGGCTGGGCTTTTCGCGGCTATGCGGTGTATTGAACTGGGCCTGAAGCCGGTGGTGGTGGAACGAGGCAAGGATGTGCGTAGCCGCCGCCGGGATCTGGCCGCCATCAACAAAGAGCATATCGTTAACCCAGACTCTAATTACTGCTTTGGCGAAGGTGGGGCCGGTACCTACTCAGACGGCAAGCTCTATACCCGCTCTAAAAAGCGCGGCGATGTGCAGCGCATCCTGCAGATCATGGTGCAGCACGGCGCCACAACTGATATCCTGTTTGATGCCCACCCGCACATCGGGACAAACAAACTGCCGGTGCTGATTGCCGAGATGCGGGAAACGGTTCTGGCTGCTGGTGGCGAGATCCATTTCAACACGCGGGTAACTGATTTCATTCTGGAGAAAAACCAGATGAAAGGCGTTATCACCGCCGATGGTTCTTCCCTGGAGGGCGAAGCCGTGATCCTGGCTACCGGCCACTCGGCCCGGGATATCTATGAGCTTTTGCACGCGAAGCACATCCTGATTGAGGCCAAACCATTTGCCATGGGCGTACGGGTAGAGCACCAGCAAAGTCTTATTGATGGCATCCAATATCATTGTGACGGTGACCGTGGCATGCACTTGCCGGCGGCTTCTTACGCACTTGTGCAACAGGTGGCTTATAAGGGTCAGGAGCGCGGCGTATTCTCGTTCTGCATGTGTCCGGGAGGTTTTATTGTACCATCGGCTACGGCTCCCGGTGAGGTGGTGGTGAACGGCATGTCGCCCAGCCGGCGGGATTCCAAGTACGCCAACTCCGGCATTGTGGTGGCGGTGAACCTGGAAGACATGGACTTGAAGCAACACGGCCCTCTGGCCGGACTGCGCTTGCAGCAGGCCTTGGAGCAGAAAGCATGGGCTGCCGCGGGCGGTACCCAGGTGGCCCCAGCCCAGCGTCTCCATGATTTCGTGAAAGGAAAGGTTTCCTCTTCGCTCCTGGACACTTCTTATCAACCTGGGCTAGCCTCAGTAGACATGATGGAAGTGTTGCCACCTATGATTGGACAACGGTTAAGAGGCGGGTTCCAGGAGTTCGGGTATAAAATGCGGGGTTACCTCACTAACGATGCCCAGATTGTGGGTGTGGAAAGCAGAACGTCCTCGCCGGTACGCATCCCCAGGGACAAAGAAACGCTGCAGCATCCGCAGATCCAGAATTTGTTCCCCTGCGCCGAAGGTGCAGGGTACGCCGGTGGAATCGTTTCGGCGGCTATGGACGGGGAACGTTGCGCTGAGCAGGTAGCTGTTTTGATCCGCGGTTAACCCGCGGCCCTTTTGTGAGTATAACTACTTATGGCGTTTAACGCCTGATTTTCTAATCTAAAGTGAGAAGAGATGAAAAAGACCGTGGTAATAGGCGCCTCTGACAACCCAGGACGCTTCAGTTATAAAGCTGTCCATCAGCTGAAAAGATCGGGCCATGAGGTGGTGCCGGTTGGCATCAGGCGCGGAGAGGTGGCCGGTTTACCTATTGAGACAGAGAAACCTTCCATTGACGAGGTAGACACAGTGACCCTGTACGTGGGACCGCAGAACCAGCCCAGCTGGTATGATTATATCCTGTCGCTCAAACCCAAACGCATTATCTTCAACCCTGGAACTGAGAACTACGAACTGGAGAAAAAGGCAAAGGAGCAAAATATCAAAACCCTGCACGCCTGTACTCTGGTCATGCTTTCCGTAGGGAATTACTAGGCTTTTAGGAGCCTAATTGTAAAAAAGGGTTTCGGGGCTGTTTTCAAAACAACAGCCCCGAAACCCTTTTTCTTTTATACCCGAAGGTTTAATACAGTTGCTATGGTGTAAGCTTTGACCCAAAGCTGCTTTGTTTTGAGCCGATTTCTGAAGAACCAGGTCAGAAACAGCCTTACTTTTTCTTTTCGTCCTTTGTTTTCAGACCAGCCGCTTTCAGATCTTTATATCCGCCAATGTTATAGACGTTGGTGAACCCGGCCTCCTGCATCAATTTCAAGGCTTGTCCGCTGCGGTTCCCGCTGGCGCAGTATAGATAATAAGTCTTGTCCTTGTCCCACCCTGCAAACTCCTGGGCGAACTTTCCGCCTCTGAAATCTGAGTTGCGGGCTTTTTTCAGGTGCCCCGCCTGGAACTCCTCCGGAGTGCGTACATCTACCAGCACGCCCTTCTCCTTTTTGCTTACTTCCTTGTATTCTGTGGCTGTAATGGCTGCCTTTGGTTTTTCCTGTGCCCAAAGAGGCTGGACGCAGAACAGCGCCAAAGCGAACATGATTCTTTTCATACCATAAAGATGAGAGGATTGCTTTTTGTATCCAAACAAACCAAGCCAACAACCTTCGGGAAGGGAAATCTTGGTCATCGTTCTACAGCAGTTTTTCAGAAATCGGCATAAAAACAAAATAACAGAATATTTTATTGGCGGGCAAAGAAGAAGCTAAAGAGTGAATACACTTGGTAAACAGCACATTACCTTAATATTATTTGATTTTACTTCAATAATATTGCTGGTATCTTATATTTACTTGAAAAATTTTCCGGACCTCAGGCAACCGATCTCTGAGGGGGCGCATCTAACATACAAACAGGCACAAATTATAGCTTAAATCTCTACATCCCGTGAATGAGTCTGAACTGGTACTAGCACTGCAGAAAGGCGATGCCAAAGCCCAGCGAATCTTGTACGATCGCTACGCCGGCCCCATGATGGGCGTGTGCCTGCGGTACCTCAAGAATGAGATGGATGCTGAGGAGGTCCTCATCAACGGGTTCATGAAAGTGTACCAACACGTAGGCCGGTTTGAGCAGAAAGGAAGCTTTGAAGGGTGGGTTCGCCGGATAATGGTGAACGAGGCGCTGCAGCACTTGCGCAAGCAGGAGCCCATGCACCTGGCCATTGAAAAGGAACACAACTACCTGGCCTCAGAAGACGCCTCGGCAGACAGCGAGATGACCGCCGAGGAAATGATGGAGTTGCTGCTGGAACTTCCGGCCGGCTACCGAGCAGTCTTCAACTTATATGCCATTGAAGGTTACTCGCACAAAGAGATTGCGGAAATGCTCAACATAACAGAAGGCACTTCCAAATCACAGTTAAGTAAAGCGCGGGCCATGCTGCAACGCATGCTGGCCCAGCAAGGAGTAGTGATCGCCCTCTAAACAGACAAAGACTATGAGCGCAGAAGATTTAGATAAATTATTCAGAGACAAGCTGCAGAACAGACCTGTTGCCCCCGGCAACGATGTCTGGGAGCGCATACAGGCCCGCATGCAGCAGAACGCGCAGCAGGAAACCCCTAATCCGTTCCTGGTGCCGTCTGTTACTGAAGAAAAAGAGGAACGCGGCACGGTAAGAATGTGGTACTATTCAGCCGCAGCGGCCGTGACCATGCTGCTGAGCGTGGGTCTTTGGGTTAACCGCGATAACATAAATCCGCTGCAACCATCCGGTACCGTGGCTACGGTACACGAGCAAAAACAAGCACCAGTAGAAAGAACCTCTCCTTCTCAAGAGGCGATCTCAGGAGCTGAGGGTACCGCTGCTAACGTCCAAGCCGAGCAGAAATCCGTTGCTGAGCAGGAAACCACCATCCACTATCCTGCTGCCTCTAAAGCCACTGAGCAACGACAAGCCATGGCTTCGGTGAACACCAAGGCTGCATCCGTGTCTTCCCAAGGAACCCAAGCTGCCGTTGTAAGCACCAGAAAGGAAGCTAGCCTGGTAGAAACGAACAAAGCATTCCAGAAGGCCCAGGAGCCGGTGATGATGGCCGTGGCCACGCCGGTGAAAGCGCAGGAAACCGCCAAAGCCAACGCCGATGCTCCTGCTTTAGAAATAATTGTAAAATTAGATAACGCCCAGGCAACCTCCTCCCTCGCCCAGGCATCTACTAAAGAAACTGACACACCTCACACTGAGGACCAACCTGGATCTGGACGCGTTCTGAAAGGCATCCTGAAACAAGTGAAGAACCTCAAAGACGGTGAAAAAGTGAATCTTTCAGAACTAGGAATTACCAAACACACCTATGCTTTGGAAACCCGCATAGGAAACAAAAAAATCACAAAGACCATAGAACTCTAAAATCCCATTTCAATGAAACGTTTGTATGCCCTGCTTACGGCCATCATGATGGCTGCAGCTATCGCCTTGCCTTCTCACGCCAGTTCAAAAAGCCTTATACCGGCTGCTACCCAGGATACGCTCATTCTGAAGCTGAAAAACGAGGCCCGCTTGCTGATTGTGGTAAAGGATGTGAAAGATTTGAAAAATTTAAAAAACCAGAGCATTGACTCAATCATGCTGCTGGTAGAAAAATACGCCGATCAGATTGAGGCCGCAGGCAAGAAAGGCGATGAGGTTACCGTGACCATTGACAAGTCCAAAGCCAATACCTCAGAGGACGTAAACATCACCATCACCCAACACGGCCCAGAGGGTACCGAAGTCACCATCAAAGAGAAGAACCGCATCCGGATCACCGACAAAGTAGGCATTGACATTGACCACGATGAGGATACCAAATCCACCAAAGTGAAGGTGAACGTAGGCAATGAAGACTCATTAGAGGTGAAGGAAAGAGACGAGGAGCGCTACAAAAACCGGCATCCTAGAAGAACCCTGGATTTCCAGGTTGACGCGGGTCTTTCTACCTGGTTGAACAAAGAAGAGCAGGCTGGCAGCGCAGTGCAGGACATCAAATTCAGAACCGCCGCCTCCCGCTACATCAGCCTTAACACCAAATGGTACAACCGTATTGGCGGTGAGTCCAGCCCAGTACGCCTGATTACCGGTTTCACCGTGGACTTCCACAACTACATGTTTGATGACAACATCATGATCCAGAACACCGGTGAGAAATCAGATTTCGTCATACCCACCGGAATTAACCTGGAGAAAAGCAAACTGTCTACTACGTCCCTGAACGTGCCCCTTGAACTGGGTTTCGATTTCAAAACCAAAAGAGGCAAAACAGCTTTTAAAATCGGCGGCGGGGGTTTTGTAGGCTACATGCTCAGCAGCCACTCCAAAGTGAAATACTCCCAGGACGGAGACAATGTGAAGAGCAAAGCCAAAGATGATTTCTACTTGAATGATTTCCAATACGGCGTCTCCGGATTCATTGGCATCAGAAGCCTGGAGTTCTTCGCGAAGTATAACCTGAATGATATGTTCCAAGACAACAAAGGACCGCAGGCCAACGCTTTCGCTGCCGGAGTAAGAATCTTGAAATTCTAACGGGTAGAAAAATCCTAAAAGTGTTAGAAAAGTGGTAAAAGAAAAGAGGAGCTTGATCGCTCCTCTTTTTGTTTTTATCGGCCTCGTGATTCTCCGTTTTCAGGCAGATTTCATCAAAATACCTTGAAAATGGATTACAGTAGAAAAGTAATAGTTCTCCAACCGCAAATAGTCTGCTCTAAATATTTCGGAAGAAGTTGTCCAGCAGGATGGCGGCGGCAGTGCCTACGTTGAGAGACTCGGCGCCGCCCCGGCCAGGGATGTGCAGCGGCTGCGTCACCAGGCTCATGATCTCGGGCCGGATGCCGTGCGACTCATTGCCCATCACCAGCACGCCCTGCGGCTGCAGTTGTAGCCTGTGCACGTTCTCTCCTTCCAGCGCCGCTCCGAAGACCGGAACGTTTAGGGGCCGTTTTTCCAGGATTGAGGCTAAATCTACGTAGTGCGGGGTGATGCGCGTGAAAGAGCCCATGGTGGCGGCAATCACCTTCTGGTTGTAGAAATCGGCGGAGGATTCTGAGAGCACAATGGAGGTGAGCCCGTACCAGTCGGCAATCCGGATGATGGTACCCAGGTTTCCGGGATCACGCACCTCGTCCAAAGCCAGCACAAACGGGTGCTGCTCCCAGGAGAATTCCGGAACCGGTCTCATTGTGGCAATGGCCAGCGCGGCGTTGTTCGTCTCCATGGAACCGGCCTTGCCCAGTTCATCCTCACCTACTGTAATCACCTCAAAACCTTTCCGGAGGAGATGGGTATGCTTGAGTAAAAATTTTTGGGTGACCAGTACCGTTTCCAGTTCAAAGTCTGATTGTAGTAATTCTGCCACGCTCTTTTCACCTTCCACCGTGAAAGCTTGGTGAAGCGACCTATATTTCTTTATTTGCAGTGACCTAATGTACTTCAAAAGCCCCTTTGAGATCATAACCATTCTTCGTTTGAAGCTACGATGTTACGTATTCGGCGCGGTATTCACAATGCTGGGCTTTTTTATGGGCTGTACGCCCACCCATCACCTTGCCCCCAATGAGCGGCTGCTCTGGAAAATAAAACTGGAGGGAGTTGAGCAGGCAGACAAAAGCGCCATTACGCCGCTTTACCAGCAGAAACCCAACCGCCGGGTCCTAGGCTCTCCTATCTACCTCAACCTCTATTATTTAGGAAAGAGATTCTACAACCCAGAGCGCATTCAGGCCAATATTGCCGAGGAAACCGAAGACTATAACCGCCGCATTCAGCGAGCGGGCAGCGACTCTGTGAGGGTGGACAAGCTCATAGAGAAAAAAGAAAATAAACTTAACCGGCTGCAGAACAAAAAGGAGAACGGCAACTGGCTGATGCGCACCGTGGGCGAGCCCCCGGCCATCTTTGACTCCCTTAAACTGGTGCAAACCCAGGAGCAGGTGGGCATTTACCTCAGTTCCAAAGGCTTTTTCAGGAACAAGGTCTCTGCCACCACTGAGGTCAAAAACAAGAAAGTGTACGCCACCCTGCAGGTCCAGGAAGACAAGCCCTACGTAGTCTCGCAGCACACCTATCAGGTCCCAGACACAGCCATCCTGAGAATCCTGAACGAGAACCAAAAGGAAAGCCTGATCAGAGTGAATCAGAACTTTGACGAGGCCCTGCTCACCCAGGAACGTACCCGCATTGAGCAACTCCTCAAAAACAACGGCTTCTATGATTTCCGGCAGCAGTTCATCACCGTGGAGGCAGACACCAGCTACGAAGAATACACCGTTAGGCTGAGCACCCTTATCGCCAACCCCACCGATACCACGCTGCACAAAATCTATACCATCCAGGATGTGTTTTTTACCACCGATGCCGGCCTGAACCGGTTTGGGCGTTCCCGCGATACGGTTGAATTGAGCAACATTCATTTCCTGGCTTATGACCAGCAGATAAAGCCGCGCATTCTGCAACGGAAAGTAATTATCCGAAAAGGCCAGACCTATTCGGCTAACCGCACACTCAACAACCAGCGCATCATCAGTAACCTGGATGTCTTCAAGTACACCACCATCAGCTACACCAAGGCTGATACCGTCACGGCTGATTCCCACCGAGGCTACCTGAACACTCAAATCAACACCTCTCTGCTTCCGCGTTTCCAAGAAACCACTGAGATTGGCGGTACTTTCACCGAGCAGGTGCCGGGGCCTTATGCCAGTATGCGTTTCCGGATCAGGAATATCTTTGGCGGGGCCGAGATCTTTGACATCGGGGTAAGGGCCGGGATTGAAGGGCAGCTGCAGCGCAACGTGAACACCGTTGGACGTAGAACAGAGATCGGTGCTGATATGGGGGTGACCTTCCCGCAGATCCTGGTGCCCTTCCGGACGAATGACTTGCTGGTGCGCTTCAACCCCAGGACCCGTTTCAGTACCGGATACACCTACGTAGACCGCAATGAATACACCCGGACAAACCTTGATTTTTCCTTTGACTACATCTGGCAGCGGTTGAACATCCATCAGTTCAGTTTCTCGCCGCTGGACATCAGCGTGATCAGCACGCCCCGCATTGACCCCACATTCAATGAGTACCTCCTCACGCTGCAGCAATCGGGAAACCCCTTAAATGAAAGCTTCAAAAACGCCTTTGTCTCTTCCATCAACTTCACCAGCCTTTACAACACCGCCAACTACAACCAGACCAATGATGCCAAGCTGTTCAGGCTTTTTGCTGAGACCGGTGGTTTGCTGTGGAATTACGTGGCGGAGCAGTTCAAGGACTTCAACACCTACCGGTTTGCAAAGCTGAACCTGGATTACCGTCGCTACCATGCCTTGGGCAACAACATGACCTTTGTGTACAGGGCCAACGCCGGGGTGGCTAAACCGCTGGGCACCTCTCGCGCCCTGCCCTATGACAAATACTTCTTTGCCGGGGGATCCTCCAGCGTAAGAGCTTGGCTTCCCCGCCGACTGGGGCCTGGTTCCAGCGCGCTCATCAACAAAACCACCGGCGAAACCGATTACCTTTTTGAACAAACTGGCGAGATCCTACTAGAGCTCAACTCAGAGTACCGCTTCCGGATGTTCCGCTTCGGGAGTACCAACGTGAACGGGGCCCTGTTCTTGGATGCGGGTAATATCTGGCTTTTCAAGGAGCGGAACACCAATCCGAACCCGGAGTTGTACGTGGCCCAGCCCGGCGCCCAGTTTCAGTTTAACCGCTTTTACAAAGAACTGGCAGTGGGCACCGGCTTCGGGGTTAGGTTTGATTTCACGTTCGCCATCCTTCGGTTCGATATCGCCACCAAAGTCTATGACCCCGCCCAACCGCAAGGCAGCCGGTTTGTCATCAACGAATTCCGCTCCAACCGCATCTTCGGCAACGACACCCAAACCACATTCAACCTGGGGATCGGGTACCCTTTTTAGGATTGTTGATAGTTAATTGTTAGGGAATGAGCGAAAAGAAGGGCTCCTGTTCTGGCGTTGTTTTTAGGAAAACAGCGTCAAAACAGGAGCCCTTCTTTTTATTTATAATCAGAACTGTTTGGTGTAATTAGAGCTGCAAACCTTCCTTTCCCCTCTACTTCTTATCTGTCATCCTGAAAGGATCTTGGTGGCAAACGGTAAAAGCGCCTAGTAAGAGCTTGCCTAGTTCGCCCACAAGATCTTTTCAAGATGACAGTTGAGGAAAAGTGAGTGTAGGTATAGGTCTTCAAAAATACTTGTACTTGCTTAATACTCCAGCAATTCCTGCAAGGCTGCAAACACCTTGTCAGCGTTTGGCAGCATCATCTTTTCCAGGTCTACATTAAGCGGCACGGCAGGCAGGTTCTCGGCGCCCAGGGTAAAAACCGGGGCATCCAGATACTTGAAGCAGGTTCTGCCGATGCGGCCGGCCAGAGACTCTGCGAAGGAGTTCATGAGAGGCTCCTCGGTTAAAACCAGCACTTTACCGTGGCGTTTTACCGAGGCTTCCACGGTTTCATAGTCCAAAGGATTGAGAGTACGCAGGTCTACAATTTCCACGGAGCCAGCCAACTTCTTACTGGCAGCTTTGGCCCAGTACACACCCATGCCGTAGGTGATCATTGTAAGGCTGTTCCCTTGGCTAAACTGTTCATCAGAGGCTTGCTGCACCACGTTCGCTTTCCCCAGTGGCAGGATGTAGTCAGCGGCAGGTTCTGTGGTTTTGGCGTCTTCGGTGCCGGGCACTTTGGACCAGTAAAGGCCTTTGTGCTCCAGCATCACCACTGGGTTCGGGTCTAGGAAAGCGGCTTTCATGAGGCCTTTCATATCCGCGCCGTTGCTAGGGTAGACTACTTTGATACCCCGGATGTTGAGCAATGTAGATTCCACGCTGCCGGAATGGTACGGGCCGCCCCCACCATAGGCCCCGATAGGCACCCTGATGAGAGCCTGAACCGGGAATTTGCCCATGCTCAGGTAACAGCTCTTAGAGAGTTCTTCTACCAATTGGTTGATGCCCGGCCAGATATAATCCGCGAACTGGATCTCCACGATAGGTTTTGCCCCCACCGCTGACATTCCCGCAGTAGACCCCACAATGTACGCTTCCTGGATGGGCGTATTGAACACGCGGGCATCACCGTATTTTTTTGCCAGCAATGCCGCCTCCCGGAAAACGCCTCCTAATTCTCCGCCCACGTCCTGGCCGTAAAAGAGCGCTTCTGGGTACTGCTTTAGAATATCGTCCACGGCATGAAGCGCCGCATCTACCATGGTTGTTTTCTCCGCGTTGGCTGGCGTGCGGTTTCCGCTTTCCTCGGTAACCGGAGTAGGCGCAAATTCATGCTGGTTGAAAGTAGCCGGATCAGGATCTGGTGCTGCCAACGCTTTCACGTATTGGGCCTGCACTTCCTCCTTTACTTCCTGGGCTATGGAGATTAGTTCATCGGCCATTAGGCCTTGTTCCAGGAGATAAGTGCCCAATTTTGGCAAGGGGTCCAGCAGGCTGTGCTCCGCCAGGTTGTCGCCGCGGTACCATTCCCTTCTTACGCCGGAGGTATGGTGGCCCAGCAGCGGGCACTTGGCATGCACCAGCACCGGGCGCCGCTCCTGGCGGGCAATCCGGAAGGCCTCGGTCATACCGGTGTAGGAGTCAATGAAATCAGCACCGTCTACCCGCAGACGTTCCAATCCTTTAAAGCCAGCGGCATACTCGTAGGCATCCATGGCGCGCATCTCGGTGCCTTTAGCAGAGATGCCCCAGTCGTTGTCCTGCACCAGGTAAATGATGGGCAGTTTCTTGAGCACCGCCATCTGGAAGGCCTCGGCCACTTCGCCCTCAGTTACGGAACCATCGCCCAGGGAACATACCACCACGCGGCCCTCCCTGGCATCTACCAGGTTCTGGGACTCCAGGTAAGCCAAAGCATGGGCCATGCCGGTGGCCGGGATAGCCTGCATGCCGGTGGCCGAGCTTTGGTGCGGGATCACAGGAAAACCGGCCCTTCTCAGGGACGGGTGTCCGTAGTAGGTGCGGCCGCCGCTGAAAGGATCATCGCGCTTGGCCATGAGCTGGAGCATGAGTTCGTAGGGCGTGAGGCCCAGGCCCAGCAAAACAGATTCATCACGGTAGTAAACCGATAAAAAATCTTTTTTGGTGAGGTGAAAAGCGGTGGCCAGTTGGATGGCCTCGTGGCCGCGGGAGGTGCTATGGACGTATTTGCTGCAAACGGCTTTGTTTTCTTCGTAGGTGTCGGCCATGGCTTTGGCGGTGAGCATCAGCCGATAGGCTTTTAAGAGAAGTTCAACCGCTACGGGGGCGGGAGCTTCAACAGGCGTCTGGTTCATGAGCTAACATTTGTTCGGTTTTCTAAAGTACAGCTAATCCTGAAGAAAGCAAAATGAGGAAATGGTGGGCCTCTCCTATTTATCGCCTATTTTTGCCAAAACGGCCTAAAACGGAAAAGCATCAATAATGAGAGATACGATACAAAAATGGTTTAAGTCATTTCAGGAGCGCCTCTGCGCCGATCTGGAGAACTGTGACGGCGTGGCCCGCTTCAGGGAAGACCACTGGGAAAGACCCGGCGGCGGCGGCGGCGCGGCCCGCGTGATCCAGGACGGAGCCGTTTTTGAAAAAGGAGGCGTGAATTTCTCTGCCGTGGAAGGCGTATTACAAGAAAAAGCCGCGGCGGCCCTGCACCTGCCAGATCCGCATTTCTTTGCCACGGGCGTCTCGGTGGTGATCCATCCGACCAATCCGCATGTGCCCATCACCCACATGAACGTGCGCTATTTTGAAGCCGGCAACGGAGAGGCTTGGTTTGGCGGCGGCATTGACCTCACGCCCATCTACGTGAACAAAGACCAGGTACGGTTCTTCCATCAGAGTCTTAAAAACACCTGCGACCGCTTCCGGCCGGAGTATTACCCCGAGTTCAAGCGCTGGGCCGATGACTACTTCTACATCCCGCACCGCGAAGAAACCCGCGGCGTTGGCGGCATTTTCTTTGACCGGCTCACACCAACGGCGGAAATCTCACTGGAAGAACGTTTTGCTTTTGTGCAGGCAGTGGCAGACACGTTTTCTCCTACGTATACCACCATTGTGAACCAGAACAAAGACCTAGAATTCAGCGCCCATGAAAAAGAGTGGCAGTTGATCAGGCGGGGACGCTATGTGGAATTTAATTTGGTGAATGACCGCGGTACCAAGTTCGGACTGGAGACGAACGGACGCACGGAGTCTATTCTCATGAGCCTTCCGCCCCTGGCCTCCTGGCACTACAGCCATGCCCCTGCCGTAGGTACGCCTGAGGCGGAAGCCCTGGCTTGTTTCAAAAAAGGAATTGATTGGGTTAGCCTTTCTTAACCATGGATGAACTGATAGCCTTAGACCACGCGCTTTTCCTGGAGCTGAACCGGCACCACTCCCCTTTCTGGGACGCCGTGATGATCCTGATTTCCAACAAGTATGTGTGGTTTCCTTTTTATGGCGTACTGGTGGGGCTGTTCATCTATTTTTACAAGAGAAAAGGCTGGCTCATGGTCCTGTCTTTGGGCGCCAGCGTGGGCCTCGCAGATTTCATCTCCTCCGGCATCCTGAAACCTAATGTAGCCCGCTTGCGCCCTTGTCATGACTTAACGCTTGGCGAGGTGGTCAACGCCGTGGATGGCTGCGGCGGCCAGTACGGGTTTGTGTCTTCGCACGCAGCCAATGCCTTTGCAGTGGCCATTTTCGTGATCATGCTCTTGCCAAAGAAACAGTGGGGTTTCAAGCTGCTGCTCCTGGTTTGGGCCATGGCCATCTCCTACAGCCGCGTCTATCTGGGCGTGCATTACCCCGGCGACATTACCGGCGGCGCTTTGATTGGGATTGCCACCGCCTGGCTAAGCATGTATTTCTACAAAAAAGCATCAGAACGCTACGCCTTCTGGCAAAGTTAAAGTTACATCCCGCCATAGGGCTGCTATCCGTTAAAAGCCTGAAATTCCTTTTTCAGGCTTTTAACGGATTTTACTTTTGCAGCAATCGGGCCACGTACTTTCCTATGATGTCAAACTCCAGGTTCACCTGGTCGCCGGGTTTCACAGCGTGCAGGTTAGTGAACTCGTAAGTATACGGTATTATGGCCACTGAGAAGAAATCAGTGCCTGATTCTACCACTGTCAAACTGATGCCGTTCACGCAGATGGATCCTTTCTCCACGGTCACGTTGCCTGCGCCTTGGGGCTGGTAACGGAACCGGAACAGCCAACTGCCCTGCTGGTCTTTCACCTCTTCGCAAATGCCCACCTGGTCTACGTGCCCCTGCACAATATGCCCATCGTAGCGGCTGCCCGCCAAAAGGCACCGCTCCAGGTTCACCGTATCACCTTGCTTAAGTTGACCAAGGTTGGTTCTGGACAGCGTCTCAGTGATGGCCGTCACAGAATACGTGTCTTCCTCCAGCGCCACCACGGTCAGGCAAACCCCATTGTGCGCCACGCTCTGGTCTATCTTCAACTCAGACGTAAACGGACACCTTAAGGTGAAATGCCGGTTAGACTGCTCATCTCTGATGGCCACTACCTCGGCTTGCGCTTCTATAATTCCAGTGAACATGTTTTTTAGATTTGAAGATGTGGAGATTAGGAGATGTGACGATTCAAAAATTTGGATATGAGAAAATTTTCAAATCTCCCCATTTTCAAATTTTCAAATCTCCTCATCATTTACCTCTTCCCTGTATAATGATTTTAATGGTGTAGAGCATGACCCGGAAGTCCATGACCAGGGACATGTTTTCTATGTAGAGGATGTCGTATTTAAGGCGTCTAACCATTTCCTGCACGTTTTGGGCGTATCCGAATTTCACCTGGCCTAAGGAGGTGATACCTGGCCTTACGCGGTGCAGGTGTTTGTAGTGGGGGGCATGTTGTGTGATAAGATCAATGAAATGCTGCCGCTCGGGCCGGGGGCCCACCAGACTCATCTCGCCTATTAACACGTTGTAAAACTGCGGGAGTTCATCCAGCCGTACTTTCCGCATGAACCGGCCTAGTCTGGTTACCCGAGGGTCATCATCTGAGGACAGGGCCGGGCCCATCTTCTCGGCATCCAGGTACATGCTTCGGAACTTGAGGATGTTGAAGGGCCTTCCGTGCAGGCCTATCCGCTCCTGCCGGAAGAACACCGGTCCGGGCGAGGAAGCCTTCACCAGAATAGCCAACAAGGCGTACACTGGCGACAGCAAGGTTAACACCAGAATAGCTGCGGCCAGGTCAATGATCCTTTTCAGGAGTTGCTGCCACACGGGCATCAGGTCGCGTTTTACCTCAATCAACGGCGTCCCGAACAGGTGCGCCACTTTCACCGAGCCCAACAGAATCTGGTACACATCCGGCAGAATGCTGATCCGGACGTCCTCGCCTTCCAGCGAGCTTAGAATCTGTTCAATCAGGCGGTGCTCTGAGGGTTCAATGGCGATGATAACTTCCTGCACATCAAACTCTTTTATTACCTGGGGTAACCGGTGGAATGAACCAAGCGATGGGATCTCCTCCTGGAAGGCGTGCGGTTGTGATGGTTGGCTCTGCACGAATCCCACCATCCTGAAGCCCAGGTGCCGGTTGTTGCTTTCCAGTTCATCATATACCTCGCGGGCATTGCCGCTGGAGCCTACCACCACGGTATTGAAAAACACTTTTCCGTTGTACACCAGCTTTTTCAAGTGACTTAGAATGGCCAGCTTAAAAAACAGCGAGAAACCAAAATGCAGCAGAAAATAACTTAATATGGGTTTGGAGTAGACCTGGAAGCGGTAGAGGTTGGGGTCCTCAAACAGGAAAGCCAGGTAAATGGCCATGGCACCGCCCAATGACATCCCAGCCAGAAGCGTTACTTCCTTGAACCTGGAGATCCTGAAAATATCACGGTACCGGCCCAGAAGGCCATAGAGAATCACCCAAAAGGAAGCAATGATAAACGAGCGCGTGAAAAACGACAGGGTAAGCGTTTGGGAGAAATCTACAAATACATTGTTGTTTGATACATAGAAGACAGACCAAGCCAGAAAAGCTGCCAGGAAATCCCCTAAAA
This sequence comes from Rufibacter roseolus, assembly GCF_017916365.1. Classification (GTDB taxonomy): domain Bacteria; phylum Bacteroidota; class Bacteroidia; order Cytophagales; family Hymenobacteraceae; genus Nibribacter; species Nibribacter roseolus. The sequence continues at coordinate 795,436 of NZ_JAFMSU010000002.1, read as the reverse complement.
TCAGTTTATATAAATGTTGGTTTCGGTTTAGCGGCATGAATCACATCAAAAACAACACGGCACAGGTTAGCTCCATTCTATCGCAAAGCTACACGCAAATTCCAAAATCAAGACCAAAAATTAAATTTCATGGCAATGAGAGGCTATTTGCTAATTTCGCGACGTACTCCCTTCAGATTTGACCTTTAAACGTATATAAAGTTTATACCTGACCTCTTATGCTCATAGACAGTTACCGACACAAAGGCATGCGCAAAAGCTTGGTGCGTGTTGTTCAGGGAAAAGGAATCAAAGACCCAAAGGTGCTACAAGCCCTAGAGCAGGTGCCCCGTCATTTCTTCTTTGAAAAGGCTTTTCTGGAGCAAGCGTATCAAGACAAGGCCTTTCCTATTGGCGAGGGTCAAACCATTTCTCAACCTTATACGGTAGCCTACCAAACCGAGCTGCTAGACGTGCAGCCTCACGACAAAGTGCTGGAGATTGGCACTGGTTCTGGTTACCAATGCAGCATCCTTCTGCAACTCACGCCTAACGTGTATACTATTGAATACAATGAGGTGCTGTTTCACAAAGCCAACCGTCAGTTTCTTCTGATGGGCCTTACTCCTTTCACTTTTTTGGGTGACGGCTCTGAGGGCCTTCCGCAGCACGCACCTTTTGATAAGATCCTGGTAACGGCGGGTGCGCCCATCATCCCCAAAACCCTGCTCCGGCAACTGACCTTAGGTGGCAAACTGGTGATTCCGGTAGGCGATACGGGAACCCAGAAAATGCTTCGGATCACCCGCCTGGGCGAAGAGGAATTCACGAAGGAGGAGTTCGATAACTTCAAGTTTGTGCCGCTTTTGGGAAAACAAGGCTGGAAATAGACCAGAGTCTTGCGTTTTTATTTAATTACTTTTTATTCTTTCCTGCCTGAGGAATCAAAGTCCCTACAGATAAAAATGTGGTAGGCTTTGCCCATTCTACCGTATCTTTACTTTTCAATTACACACCTTTTTATGCGTAAGCAAAAATCTGTCAAGGATTCTTATGTGCGGATGACCGAGTTGGTCCTGCCCAACGATACCAACACGCTCAACAACCTCATGGGCGGCCGCATGATGCACTGGATGGACATTGTATCTGCCATTGCCGCCCAAAAACATTCTAACCGCATTGTGGTCACCGCCTCAGTAGACAACGTTTCTTTCAGGGAGAGCATTAAACTAGGGAACGTGATTACCCTGGAGGCGCAGGTAACCCGAGCTTTCAGCACTTCCATGGAGGTTCATATCACGGTTTGGGCCGAGGATATTCCTTCGGGTACCAAGGTGAAGTCAAACGAGGCTTATTTTACCTTTGTGGCCCTGGATGAAAACGGAAATTCAGTACCCGTTCCGGAAGCAATCCCGGAATCTGCCGAGGAGCAGGAGAAATTTGCCGGTGCCCTGCGCAGACGCCAGCTTCGCCTTATCCTGGCGGGCCGCATGAAACCCCACGATGCCAACGAACTGAAGGCGATCTTTGAACTTGAAGATTAATTCTTAAGATTTTACTTACCCCGATGTCTTCTTCACCCGCAGACTTTATTTTCCTCCAGCAGCTGTATGGCCAGGACACCCTGTATGTGATTCCTGAACCAGCCAGCGAAGAAGCCATTTCTATTCCGTTGGCAAGCCTGGCATCTCCGGTAACAGCAGAGGCACCGGTACCAGAATCAACCCCGGAAAAGGTGGAAACTCCTGATCCGGTTCCGGTGACAGTTCAGGTCATAGAAGAACCGGTTGTCGCGCCCGCTGCGCCAGCAGAGGAGATAAAATGGCTCGGAGAAGCCGTGCACGGCACGTACTTGCTATTTGAGGTTCCGGAAAGTGTGTTCTGGCAATTGCCGCAGCATCCTTTTCTTCAAAAAGTAATGACAGCCGTGGGTCTTAACACTGATCAGATCAAATTCGGGAATATGTCTCCGGCGTTGGAACATGACGTTAAGAAAATAGCCGCGGAGAACGTAGCCAGACACATCATCCTGTTTGGGCAAGGTCTACCGATAGCCAATCTCTCCCGCATGGAGTTCTACCGCATGTACCGATTAGGAGAATCACGCTTTGTGCTGGTAGATTCCCTGGAGGATATTGAGAAAAGCGTGGAGCTCAAAAAGAAACTCTGGGATGTATTGCAGAAGATTTTTTTGCAGCAGAATTAAAAATAAGCCCCACAAACAGAAAGCGGCTGCCATTGGAGAATGGCAGCCGCTTTCTGTTTGTGGGGCTTAAAAGTATTCTTACTGAAGCAAGGAGGCCAGTTTCTCCTCAAGCGCTGGTCCACGCAGGTTTTTGGCGATGATCTTTCCTTCTTTGTCTAGCAGCACCGTTTGCGGAATAGCGGTGATGCCGTACAGAGCGGCAGCGGAACTTTCCCAACCTTTCAGGTCAGAAACGTGCGGCCAGGTTAGTTTATCGTTTTCAATGGCCTTTAACCATTTGGCGCGGTCCTGGTCCAGGCTCACCCCGAAGATCTCAAAGCCTTTGTCTTTGTATTTGTTGTACATGCGTACCACGTTAGGGTTCTCCTGGCGGCAAGGTCCACACCAGCTTGCCCAGAAATCAATCAAAACGTATTTTCCTTTGAGGGATGACAAGGCCACCTCAGGTCCGGTTGGAGACGGCAGCTTGATGTCTGGTGCTACGCTACCCATGGCGGTGCTCCGCAACTTGGTCAGGCGCTCTTCCAGGGATTTGGTGTACTTAGAGTTTGGCAAAGCAGCTTTGAAGGCAGTAGCCATGCTGTCCACGAAGGTGTAGTGCTCATCCAGGTTCAGGATGTTGCCCGCCGTGTACACCGAAACCACCGAAGAAGGATTCGCTTTCACAAAGGCCTTCAGCTTGGTTTGGTTATCCTTTTGCAAGTTCATGAACTGCTCCTGGAGTCTTTTTACCTCGGCCTGGTTGCCAGAGTTGGCGGCCTCCTGGAATTGCTGGTTCAGGGCGGTGGCACTCTGTTGCATGCCCTGCATGATGCCGTTCAACTCCTTAATCAGCTCAGAATCTTTAGAACCGGTCACCGTGTAGGTCTGCGCTACTTTCCCAGAATCTGCGGTGACCTGGATGCTCTTGTTGTCTACCACCAGCATAACGCCTTCCTGGTTCTCGAAACCGAGTTTGTAGATCGCTGGCTCATTTACGGTGCCCTCCAACAGGAAGGTGCCGTCTTTGTTGATGCTGGCTGTGTCAAAAGGAACAAAGGCCTGCTCTCCCAGTTCGTCCAGGTAGACTTTACCCGTGGTCATGTTGTTGATCTTGCCAGAGATTCGGTAGCTTTTATCCGTATCTGCCGTGGCAACTCCTTTCTTTTGGCAGGCGCCTATCACCAACAGGGAGGCAGCGGCCAGTATCAATTGTTTCTTCATCTTTTTATGGAAATGAGCTTATCTATCAAGGCTCTCTTTCAACAGTTTATTGGCAACCTTAGGATCTGCTTTACCTTTGGTCTGCTTCATGAGATCGCCCATGAACATACCCAGCAAAGAGGCTTTTCCGGCTTTGTATTCCGCCACTTTCTGCGGATTGGCCGCCAGCACCTGGTCTATGATCCCCTGCAAGGCCCCCTCGTCAGATTCCTGCACCAGGTTCTGCTCGGTGGCTACCTGCTGGGCCGTTTTACCCGGATTTTCTAGCAAATACGGGAAGATCTGCTTGGCGGCTACGCTGTGGCTTACTTTGTTGGAGTCTACCAATTCAATGAGGCCGGCAATCTGCTCCGGCTTCAGCGGGAAGGCAGGCATGTCCAGCGCCAGTTCATTCAGGTAAGATTTCACCGGTCCGCTTACCCAGTTGGCGGCGGCTTTGTAGTTCCTGGTGTGCTGACAAAGCGCATTGTAAAACAAGGCCACCTCTTTGTCATCCGTCAAAACGCCGGCGTCATAGTCAGAAAGGCCGAACTCCTGCGTGAAGCGGTTGTACAGCTCCTGCGGCAACGCAGGCATGCCTTCTTTTACCGTATGCAGCCACTCCTCGGAGATGATCACCGGCGGAAGGTCCGGCTCCGGGAAGTACCGGTAGTCGTTCATGGTTTCCTTGGAACGCATGCCGGTGGTGGTGCCGGTGTTGGCATCGAAGTTCCGGGTCTCGGAGTCAATGGTACCGCCGTTCTCCAGGATCTCAATCTGCCGATCGATCTCGTGCTCAATAGCGCGCTGCACGTTCCGGAAGGAGTTCATGTTCTTCACCTCCACCTTGGTGCCCCACTTGCTGGCGCCTTTCTTCATCACCGAGATGTTGGCATCACAGCGCAGGGAGCCTTCTTCCATGTTTCCGTCGCAGATCTCCAGGTACTGCACCAGTTTCTTGATCTGCGTCAGGTATGCATAAGCTTCCTCAGAATCCCGGATGTCCGGCTCAGACACGATCTCAATCAAAGGCGTGCCGGCACGGTTCAGGTCCACCAGGGTCTCGGTCTCCCCTGCCAAGTGCATAGATTTTCCGGCGTCCTCTTCCATGTGGATGCGGGTAATCCCGATGCGCTTTTCCTGCCCGTCCTTGGTTTTGATGTCCAGGTGACCTTTGGTGCAGATAGGCGTTTTGTCCTGCGTGATCTGGTAACCTTTGGGAAGGTCTGGGTAGAAGTAATTCTTCCGGGCGTAGAAGTTGTTCCGGGTGATTTCGCAGTTGGTAGCCAGGCCCATTTTCATGGCCATTTCCACTACTTTCTTGTTCACGCGCGGCAAAGTGCCCGGATGCCCCAGGGTGATCACACTCAGGTTGGTGTTTGGCAACATGCCGTACTCCGTAGAATCTGAGGAATACGCCTTGCTCTCGGTGAGCAGCTGGGCGTGCACCTCCAGACCGATGATGGCTTGGTATTGGGAACGGATCTCTTCGTTCATGTTTCTCTAGTAGCACGTATCACGTAGCACGTAACACGATTTCTGTTTTAGGTCTATTTTCTTAAAAACTGCCGTGAAACGGCTTTATTAAATCTTGGTAGAAGGCTTTATGTAAGGCCATCTCTTTTTATCAACTTCAAGTAATTTAGTGATAACTATTGCTTTTCCTCTACTAGCACCATTACTATAAGAGCTAGATAGCTGCACTTGGTCACTTTCATTGTAGTAGATCTCTGTTATTGTCTGGTATATTTCAGGAGAACCAGTGGAGCTTTTTCCTCTAAGGAGGAATAACTGATCTAATACTTCTTTTCTATAAGCTTTTAATTCTTTATTAGAGTTAAAGTAAAAATATAAAGTATAAGAATCAGTGAAGTTTAAGGGATATGTCTTCTCAATTCTATATTTCTTGTCCAGAGTTTCATACACGTAAGAGATTTTAATGTCATCTTTTTTTCCCTCTTTTAAAACAAATCCATTATTCAAACAAAATTCTTTTAGTACCAATGAGTCTTTGTCACGAAGTTCATAGATATCCTTTAAAGGAATTTGTTGAGCTATTGAAAAGGTATTAAAACAAAGAAAGAATAGCAGTGAAAACCCTATCGTAATGAATCTCATTTATAATCAATAATCAATAATTTAATTAATTAGTGATTTAGACCTATTTTTCTATAATCAGGTCTAAATCACCAGATGTTTAAGACAGTAAAGACTCAGCTTTGGCCAAGGCAGCTGGTAAGCCGGCTACTTCCTTGCCACCAGCGGTAGCGTAGAACGGCTGTCCGCCGCCGCCGCCTTTGATTTCTTTGGCCAGCTCTTTCACCATCTGCACGGCGTTCAGGCCTTTGCCTGATACCACTTCATCCGATAACATAACGGCCAACTGCGGTTTTCCGTCTACATCGGCGGCCAACACCAGCACCAGGTTGTCTACTACGCTGCGAAGGTCGAAGGCCAGTTTCTTGAGGTAATCGGCGGAGCTCACGTCTACGCGGGCTGCCAGGAAGTTGATACCGTTGAGGTGGCGAACTTCGGAGGCGAGTTTCTCTTTCTGGGCGGTCACCTGTTTCAGCTCGAAGGCTTCCAGCTGCTTGCGCAACGCGCTGTTCTCGTCTTGCAGTTTCTCAATGGCCTTGCCGAATTCCTTCTGCACGCCCAATAACTGCTTCACTTCCTCGAACTGGGTGATCTGCTCATCCACGTACTCTTCGGCTACATCGGCGGTCACGGCTTCAATACGGCGCACTCCGGCGGCCACCGAGCTTTCGCTCACGATTTTGAAGAACCCGATGTTCCCGGTATTGGCCACGTGCGTACCACCGCAAAGCTCAATGGAAAACGCCGGGTTGAACGTGATCATCCGCACGAACTCGCCGTACTTCTCCCCGAACAAAGCCGTGGCCCCGAAAGCCTTGGCTTCTTCAATAGGCACGTTGCGGCGCTCGTCTTTCTCAATGGACTCCCGGATGCGCTCGTTCACGATCTGCTCCACCTCCCGCAGTTGCTCCTCGGTTACTTTGGTGAAGTGCGAGAAGTCAAAACGCAGCAGTTTGTCGCTCACCAAAGAGCCTTTCTGGTTCACGTGATCACCCAACACCTGTTTTAAAGCAGCATGCAGCAAGTGCGTAGCCGAGTGGTTCTTCTTGATCAGGTCCCGACGTCTGGCGTCCACGGAGGCGATTACCGGAGCCTCCAGGTCTTTGGGCAGCTCAGCGGTAATATGGATGATCAGGTCGTTCTCCTTGGTGGTGTTCAGGACTTTCACCTTGCCCGCAGCAGATTCCAATACGCCGGTGTCGCCTACCTGTCCACCGCTCTCGGCGTAGAAAGGCGTGCGGTCCAGCACTACATGGAATTCCTTCTTGTTTTTGGCGGTCACCTGCCGGTAGCGCACAATGCGGGCCTCTACCGACTCAGCGTCATAGGCCAGCCACTCGGTCTCCACCTCCGGCTGCAGCACGATCCAGTCGCCCTGCTCTGTCTGCGCGGCGTTGCGGGAGCGGTTTTTCTGCTGCTCCATCTCAGTGGTAAAGCCGGCTTCGTCAATTGTAAGGCCGTTTTCCTTCGCAATCAGAGCCGTCAAATCCAGCGGGAACCCGAAGGTGTCATACAGTTCAAAGGCGGTTTTCCCGTCAATGGTGTTGCCGTTCGCCTTGAAAGTATCGTTCAATGTTTCCAGACGCTTCAGACCATTCTCCAGGGTGCGGAGGAAAGCGTTTTCTTCTTCTTCAATCACACGCTGCACAAAAGCCTGCTGGGCTTTCAGTTCAGGGAACACGTTCGCCAACTGGTCAGCGAGCACCGGCACAATGGTGTTGAGGAACGGCTTCTTGAAGTTCAGATAAGTAAAAGAGTAACGAACCGCACGGCGCAGAATCCGGCGGATGACGTACCCGGCCTTGTTGTTGCTCGGTAACTGCCCATCAGCGATGGTGAACGAGATGGCCCGTATGTGGTCCGCAATCACGCGGATGGCGATGTCGGTCTTCTCATTTTCGCCGTAGGTCACGCCGGCTTCTGAGGCGATGAACTGGATGATGGGTTGGAAAACGTCGGTGTCATAGTTGGATTGTTTGCCCTGGATGGCCATGCACAAACGCTCGAAGCCCATACCCGTATCTACGTGTTGCGCAGGGAGTTTCACCAAAGAGCCATCAGCTAAACGGTTGAATTCCATGAACACGTTGTTCCAGATTTCCACCACCTGCGGATGGTCGTTGTTCACTAGGTCTTTCCCCGGGATTCTGGTTACTTCCTCCTCGGAACGCAGGTCCACGTGGATTTCAGAACAAGGACCACACGGGCCTGTATCGCCCATTTCCCAGAAGTTATCCTTCTTGTTACCCATCAGGATACGATCCTCCGCGATCATGGTCTTCCAGATATCGTAGGCCTCCTGGTCCATGGGCAGGTTCTCAGAGCCATCGCCCTGGAACACGGACACGTACAGCCGGTCTTTGGGCAATTGGTATACTTCAGTCAACAATTCCCAGGACCATTTCAACGCGTCTTGCTTGAAGTAGTCCCCGAAAGACCAGTTGCCCAGCATCTCGAACATGGTGTGGTGGTAGGTATCGTAGCCTACTTCCTCCAGATCATTGTGCTTACCGGACACCCGAAGACACTTCTGGGTATCTGCCACGCGCGGAGATGGCGCGGGTTTGTTGCCCAGGAAATAGTCCTTAAACGGCGCCATGCCCGAGTTGATGAACATAAGCGTAGGATCGTCTTTCACCACAATAGGCGCGGACGGAACAATCTGGTGGCCTTTGGAGGCGAAGAAATCCAGGAACTTCTGACGAATCTCAGCGGAGGTCATGTATCTAAATAATTGCTTTCTTAAACTAGGCGCAAGGGCTTGTAAATGCGAAAGAAAAAGCGAATTTTTGCCGTTCCAGCGCGCACCACGCCGTCTGCAAAAGTAAGCTTTTTTAGCAAACTGCGGTGGTCACCGTTGCGTTTTAGCGCTGTTTTTCAGAAAACAAGCTTAAAATGAGTCCTGAGTTCTGAGTCTTGAGTCCTGAGTCGGCTTGAGAATATTCCAGACTCAGAGCTCAGAACTCAAGACTCAGAACTTTAAGAAAGTGCCTTACAAAGAACGAGACATAGAGAAGCAGTATTACAGCATCGGGGAAGTGGCGGCCATGTTTGAGGTGGCTCCTTCTTTGATCCGATTCTGGGAAACCGAGTTTGACATCCTCAAGCCGAAGAAAAACAAGAAGGGAAACCGCCTGTTTTCGCCAAAAGACATTGAAAACCTGCGTTTTGTGTACCACTTGGTAAAGGAACGCGGCTACACCATCCAGGGCGCCCGCGAAATGCTCAAAACCCGCGGCGTGCAGGCCAAAGAAAAATTTGAGATGATTCAATCCCTGGAAAAGGTGAAAGAATTCTTGATCAGCATAAAATCACAATTACCATAAGATAGTCCTAAGTTCTGAGTTTAGAGTCCTGAGTTGAAAAACCAGACTCAGAATTCAAGACCCAGAACTCAAGACCCAGAACTGACGCCCCGTGTCCCCAGACCTTTTGTACCAGGTAGCCCTTCCTTTGATCCCCGGCGTGGCTGGAGTGATGTCGCGCGCATTGCTAGGTTACTGCGGATCTGCGGAGGCGGTGTTTTCTGCCTCCAAGGAAAGGCTAACCAAGGTGCCAGGGGTGGGTTCCCTCCTGTCCGATAAAATCCTCTCCCATCGCTCAGCAGCTCTGCACGAGGCAGAAACCATTCTGAAGCGGGTGGAAAAAGAAAACGTAAGAATCCTTTTCTACACATCGCCTGATTATCCGCAGCGGCTCAAAAACGTACCAGATGCCCCGCTCCTGCTCTACTACAAAGGCAACGCCGACCTGAATGCGGCCAAGGTGATCAGTATTGTGGGTACCCGCAAAAGCACAGAGTACGGCCGGGCCGTGACGGAACAACTGGTGCAGGCTTTGGTGAAACACGAGGTACTGGTGGTAAGCGGCCTGGCCTACGGCATCGACATTGCGGCGCACCGGGTAGCCTTGAAAGCCGGTTTGCCTACAGTGGGCGTCATGGGCACCGGCATTGATCTGATTTACCCCAGTGTCCATAAAGCAGAGGCCCAAAAGATGCTTTCCAAAGGAGGTCTGTTAACCGAGTTCCCCTTCGGGACGGCGCCGGATGCGCCCCGATTCCCGGCCCGCAACCGCATCATCGCCGGGCTGGCAGACTGTACCATTGTGGTGGAGTCCACCTCAAAGGGCGGCTCCCTCATCTCCGCGGATATTGCCCATGGCTATGACCGCGAGGTAATGGCCGTTCCGGGACCTATCACGTCACCCACCTCGCAGGGGTGCAACCACCTCATTAAAACCTTGAAAGCGGTGCCGTACACCCAACCTAAAGATTTGGAAGAACTCCTGAATTGGGATAATGCGCTGGCTTCTCCTAAAATAAGTTCTGAGCCTCAGGAAGACTACGCTGGGTTTTCTGAGGAGGAACGGAAAGTCCTCAGGTCTTTAAAAGAAGCCGGCCCGTTGCATATTGACGTGCTCAGCAGACATACCCAGCTTTCCATGAACCAGCTCTCCACGGTCTTGCTCACGCTGGAGTTCAGTAGCCACGTCAAGAGTTTACCGGGCAAGCAGTTCGCCTTGGTATAACCGTTCCTTTTCCTTTTACACCCTCCATCTTTACAATCGTGTTTCTACTGTACAAAGGCCAAACCATTTTAGAAGAAGAATTGCGCCTGCCGCTCACCAACCGGGCCTTTCAGTACAATGACGGCTTTTTCGAGACGATTATTCTAAAAGAAGGCAAAATCAGGTTCTGGCCCGAACACTTAGAAAGGATTAAAGAAGCCGGAGAAGTTTTAGGACTTGAACTGCCGGCGCTGTTGTTTTCTGATCAATTTTCAAAAATGGTGCAGAAACTAGCCCAAGAAAATAACACCGGCGCTTTGGCAAGGGTGAAACTGAAGATCTGGCGGGCGGGTGAAGGGCTTTATTCGCCGCAGACAGATGAAACCAACTGGTTGGTGACCGCGCAAGCCGCCACGGTACCAGCAACAACCCCTTTCAAAGTAGGTATTTGCCAAAAGGTGAGGACCATCCCCTCTCCTTTCTCTTCTTTCAAGGGCTTCAACTCGCCGGTCTACGTGATGGCCAGCAGAGAGAAAGTATACCGTAGTTTAGATGACCTACTCTTATTAGACCCGGCAGGAAACCTGGCCGAACTCACTTTTTCTAACCTTTTCTGGATCAAAGACCAAACGCTTTTCACGCCAGCCTTGGAAACTGGATGCTTAAATGGAGTGCTCCGTCGGAGGCTGCTGCGATGGGCAATCCAGAACAATTGGGAGGTAAAGGAAGACCAGTTCAAGCCTGAAGTTCTAAAATCCGCAGAATTGGTTTTTGCCGGGAATGTCACAGGTTTACGGATGATAGAAGCGGTGGAAGGTGAAAGAACCGGAACCTCATTCTCGGTGCTAAATCGAATACAGGAAGAGCTCGGGTTTTAAAAAAGTAAGCTTATCTGGTTAAATGTAAATCTAGAACCTGTTAAGTAAAGGCAAAGGTATAGACATCCCGGACAGTTTGATGCTTTTGGCCCGGCTGCTATGCTTGGTGAAGGCAGCGGCTTATCATATTGGCAGAGGACGTCGTTACAGGGTAACGACGCTACATATTACCTGGTAGCTGAGTTACTCCGTTACGACGAATGCATTGCGCTTAACTAAGCAAATTCTTAATCAAAATAGACCCAACACAGAAAAGCGGCTTGTTACTTTTTAGCCATTCCTTTAGGTTCGTTCGCTTCCCAGACCCTAATAAAATTGCCGCCCAGGATTTTCGCAATGCCTTTTTTACTGTAACCGCGCTCCAGCAGACCTTTGGTGATCAAGGGATAGGTGCTGACATCGTGCAAACCAATGGGCGCCGAGGAGATGCCATCATAATCTGAACCCAGGCCGACGTGGTCAACGCCCGCCAGCTTCACAATGTGATCGATATGGTTCAGCAACGCATCAATGGGTGGTTCAATATTTTTGGACTCCTCAGGATACCTTTGGAAAATGGTTTTTCGCAGGTCCATGCCTTTCACGCCTTTGTCATTAAGTTCTTTTATCTCAAGGTCATGTTTGGCAATAAAAGCCTTAATGCGGGAGGTGTAGGCACTGTCCAGGAACTCTGAGAAGAAATTTACATGAATGACGCCCCCGTTTTTCCCGATGGCTTTGATCTGTTCATCGTTGAGGTTGCGGGGATGCGGACACAGGGCGGCGGCGCAGCTATGCGACACCAGCACCGGCTTGGTTGAGGTTGCTATTGCATCCCAGAAGGTCTGTTCCCCCACGTGCGAAAGGTCAACCAGCATGCCCAAATTATTCATGCGGCGCACCACCTGCTTCCCGAAGTCATTCAAACCCTTTTTCCCGTTGAAGCCGCTGCCTTTGGTTTCATCGGCGGCAGAGGATGCCCAGGAAGTACTGTTGTTCCAGGTGAGGGTGAGATACCGCACGCCCCGGCTATAGAGGTGATCAAGGTTCTCTAATTTGTCCTCCACCATGTGTCCGCCCTCCACGCCCGTCAAAGCCGCGATCTTGTTGGCTTTCACTACCTCGCGCATCTGGGCAGGAGTGAAAACCATTTGCAGTTTATCCGGGTTCCGTCGCACAATGGCTTCCAGGGTGTCTATCTGTTGGTTCGCAAAGTTGAAGGCTCTACCGGGGCCAAACGTCTCGTCGCAGAAAACGGCAAACACCTGCAAATCCATCCCGCCTTTCTTCATCCGGACCAAATCAGTGTGGGCCTTTCCGGTCAAATCCTGCTCCATGGATTGGCCTTCCATGACCACCTGAGACAAGACATCGTTATGGGTATCCACCAAAATGGCTTTCTGATGAACCGCTTGGTAAGAGCTGCTACAAGACGCCAGGAAGCCCATAGACAATACCGCGAGAGGGAGAAAAGAAGCTTTCATGCAGGTAATAATGAAGGAACAATGGTTTGCGCACCCATTTTACACAAAAAGGATCAAAACCCAAGGGTTTAGTCCTGAGTTCTGGATCTATAGTTCTGAGCTGAATCCGTAAAAACAAGCTCTAAACCCAAATCCAACCCGAAAACCACAATTAACCTTGACTCAGAACTCAGGACTCAAAACTCAGGACTATCCCCTAATATCTTCCTTCAATGTTCTCCATGTACTTTTGGCCGGAGCCTGTGTTCAGGAGCAGTACTTTTTCCTCGGGCTTGAGCCAGCCTTGTTTCAGGAGTTTGCAGACAGCCATCCAAGTGGCAGCGCCCTCTGGGGCAACAAACAAGCCTTCTTTTCGGCCAATCTCCCTTACCCCTTCTACCATTTCGTCCTCGGTAATGGAAATGGCCGTGCCGCCAGACTGCGCCAGCACCTGCAACATGAGCGGCTCGCCTAAGGGGCGCGGGACCGCCAGTCCGTTGGCCAGGGTTGGTAAGCCTTTATAGTTCTGGGAGTGTTCCTGTAGGCCCAGGAAAGTATCTACCAGCGGACGACAGTTCTCGGCCTGTACCGCCACCATGCGGGGCAGCCGCACGTTATCTTTTAACCAACCCAAGGCGATCATCTCCTGGAAGGCTTTCCAGATTCCGATGAGCCCGGTTCCACCTCCAGCAGGATAAAGGATCACATCCGGGAGGGTCCAGTTCAACTGCTCGGCAATCTCGTAGCCCATGGTTTTCTTCCCTTCCAGGCGGTAAGGTTCTTTGAGCGTGGAGACATCCAGCAGTTGGTTATCCTGGTTCAGGTGGCGAACCTCGGCGGCGCAGTCATTGATCAGGCCGTCAATCAAGTGGATCTCGGCACCATACCAGTAGCATTCCTCTTTAAAGGCCTTGGGCGTATGGCGGGGCATGACCACCACGGCGGGCAGGTTGGCTTTGGCGCAATAAGCGGCCATGGCTACCCCGGCGTTCCCGGCGGTGGGAATGATGCAGCCTTCGGCGCCAAGTTCCAGAGCCTTGGAGATGGCCATGCTTAGCCCCCTAGCCTTGAAAGAACCGGTGGGGTTTTTCCCTTCGTCTTTCAGAAACAAATTTGCGAACCCGTAGATGCTTCCCAGGTTTTTGAAGTCCAGAATCGGGGTGAAACCTTCGCCCAAAGAAACCTTGAATTTGTTGTCCAGCACGGGTAGCACTTCCTGGTAGCGCCACATGGTACCTTCCCTGTTTTGGAGGTCTTTTTTGGAAAACGTGCCAGAAAGGTCATACTGCGCCAGCAGCGGCATGGCGCAACAAGAAGAGACGCGTTGCTGCACTTCAAAGTCATGGGGCTGCCCACACCTGGAACAAGTGAGCGTGGTGATACTGCTGATGCTGGTTTCTACTGGGGTTGCCATTGGTATAAGTTTACCCTGGCAAGTAGGATAACTACTATGATTAGAACAAATAACTAATTGCTATAGACTATTCCGTTTTGGAATACTGCCTTTTCATGAACTGGATGAAGTTTTTATAAGGTGCATTGTTCTCGGTGCCTTTGCGCTGAATGAAATTGAAAGTCCTTTGCACCTGCAAATCTTTGATTTTCACCTGCACCAACTCACCGGATTCCAGCTCTTTTAGCACGGCTTGCCGCGGCAGAAAGGCTAGGCAGGTGTCTACCCGTACAAAGTTCTTCAAAGCCTCGGTACCACCCAGCCGGACGCGCACAGGCAATTGGGCCAGTTTGACGCCTCGTTGCACCAGTGCCTCTTCCAGCACCGCCAAGGTACCAGAACCGGCCTCGCGCAAGGCCAAGGGAATCTGGTAAAGGTCTTTCAGCTCCAGGTCATGCTTGATCAACGGGTTGCGGGGAGAGCAGACCGCGATGACTTCATCGGTGAGAAAGGGCGTGTAGGTAACCTGGCTTACCTTGTTGATGCCCTCAATGATGCCCAGGTCAATGTCATGGTCAAGCAGGGCTTTGAGGATGTTCTCGCTATTGCGGTTACGCAGGCTCAGTTCCACCTGCGGGTACTGCGTGAGGTAAGCCGAGAGCACCGGCGGCAGGATGTACAGGGAGATGGTGGTGCTGGCACCCAACACCAGAGAGATTTGCGGCTGAAACTCCTGGCTGATAAGCGGAAGCTCCTGGTGCAAATCATTCTGGATCTGCTGCACCGCCTCCAGTTTCTGGAACAGCAGTTGCCCGGCCGGGGTAAGGCTGATGGTGTTGCCGTGCCGTTCAAACAAACCGGTTTTGTAGTGGTCTTCCAAGGCCTTTATCTGCTTACTGATGGCAGATTGGCTGATGTACAGGATCTGGCTGGCCTTGGTGAAACTAAGCTGACGGGCCACTTCAAAGAAAACGACGTGTTTGTGCGAGATCACGGCAAAGAGAACTATTGAAATGAGGGTTTGCCCTACAAGTGTTCTAACGTGAGGCGGGTACGTTCATTATCCTGGCGGTTACCGGTATTCACCGTAGAGGCCGGCTCAAACAACAGCACGCTTACCTCTTTATCGGCCACGGGCCTGTGTTCCACTCCCCGGGGCACAATCAGGAATTCGCCTTCATGCAGCTCCACCGTTTTGTCTCTGAATTCCATTTTAAACTGACCTTGCACCACCAGGAACAATTCGTCTTCCTCGTCGTGGTGGTGCCACACAAAGGGACCGCTGAACTTGGCAAGTTTTACGTGCTGGCCGTTGAGTTCGCCTACAATTCTGGGGTTCCAGTGGTCAGAGAAAAGGGCCAGTTTCTCCGCAAGGTTTACTTTGTCCATAGGTTTGGCATGATGGCTTGTTGAGGTGAAGATAGCACATTGCCGGTGATTTACCTTTCATGGGCTTTTAGAAAGGTTTTGTACCCAGTCTACAAACAAAAAAGCCTCTCATAGAAAGAGAAGCCTTTTTGGCACTAGGTGCTTAAAGTCTGGCCAAGGGCCAGCAAGAGTAGAAAGGAGTTACAACTTAAGCCGTAGTTCCATTGAGTGCTTCGCCTTTGTTGATTTTACGCTGTTTTTTCAATTTATCGGCCAGCACATAGACGTCGCCATATTCTTCAGAGAATTTCTCTGCGTCGTATAAAACAGTGTCTATTTTGGAATGGTGCTCTTTTGTATCAGCGGTCATGAGCTTATCCCAAAAGATGGTAATTATAGATAAAAAGCAACCGATGGCCAGGTACGCCAGTACGCGCATGGCCGCAATGTCAGAATCGTTGGAGGAAAATGCTATCACAAAGGTTCCGGCAAAGAATCCTATGGCAATCAGGGTAGATAATTGGTCTTTTTTCATGATTTCTATATTTAAAAGCCCTACTGAATTCCATGGAAATGTCACATCAATTGTGATATGCTTAGGTGTTTATACGATCTGGTTTTTAGATAGTTACAGTAGTTTCTTATATTTTTACAATTATCATAAAAATGTCAGGTTTAAAGTACACTTTCTCATCATTTTTTCAATTAAAGTTTGACTCTCTGCTTTAACCGTACTTCCTTAAAAACAGACCCGAAAACATCATTCATATAATCCATTGGCTTGGCAAACCAGTGTTCAAAAACCCCAGGAACCACGGCAGTTTCTACTTTTTAACCTGGTGCATAAATTAAACTGTGCCCAAGGCAGTATAAAACTTGCCATATTCGTAGTTTCTTACTTTGAAGCACAAACCAATTGTTTATGAATATCAGCCAACGCTATAGGCTTTCCCTACCCCTGCTTACCGACATGTACCAACTGACCATGGCCCAGGGATACTGGAAAAAGGGAATGCAGGAGCAGGAAGCGGTTTTTCACCTGTACTTCCGTTCAAACCCCTTCAAAGGCGGCTACACGGTGTGCGCTGGCCTGGAAGACGCCCTTGACCTGCTCAGGAATTTCAGGTTCACAGGTGAGGACCTTGCCTATCTCCGAAGCCTTAAAGGCAGCCAAAACCAGCAACTGTTTGAAGAGGGTTTTCTGGAGCACCTGCGCGACCTGGCTTTTACCTGTGATGTAGACGCCATCCCCGAGGGAACGGTGGTGTTCCCCAATGAGCCGCTGTTGCGCATCAAAGGCCCTATTCTGCAGTGTCAGTTGCTGGAAACCCCATTGCTGACCATTCTTAACTTCCAGACTTTAATTGCCACCAAAGCGGCCCGCGTAGTAGATGCTGCTCAAGGCGATAAGGTGCTTGAGTTTGGCATGCGGCGCGCCCAAGGCCCGGATGGTGCCATCTCGGCGGCCCGGGCTGCTTACATTGGCGGGGTTGGGGCTACCTCCAACATGATGGCGGGGCAGTTGTTCAACATTCCGGTGAAGGGTACCCACGCGCACAGCTGGGTTATGTCCTTTGAAGAAGAGCAGGAGGCTTTCTCGGCCTACGCCGATGTGTTCCCCCATGACTCGGTGTTTTTGGTGGATACCTACAAAACCCTGGATGGCATCAGGAAAGCCATTGAGATAGCTAAAGACATGCGGGCGAAAGGCAGTGAGCTCAGAGGAATCAGGCTGGACTCCGGGGACCTGGCGTACCTGAGCATTGAGGGCCGGCGGATGCTGGACGAGGCAGGCTTCCCGGAGGTTTCCATCCTGGCCAGCAATGACCTGGACGAGCACCTGATCCAAAGCCTCAAGCTGCAGGGCGCCCGCATAGATACCTGGGGAATTGGAACCAAGCTGGTGACCGCCTATGACCAGCCAGCCTTGGGCGGGGTCTATAAACTGGCCGCTTTCCGGCAAACCAATGGCGAATGGGACTATAAACTCAAACTCTCTGAGCAGCTGATCAAAATCTCCACCCCGGGCATTTTGCAGGTGCGCCGCTTCTACCAGGGAAATTCCATTGTGGGCGATATGATCTACTCTGAACCCCTAGAAGTCAATGCCTCGGCCACCATGGTGCACCCCAATGACCCTACCCAGCGAAAAAGCTTCTCCAGGGAATGTACCCATGAAGACCTGCTGGTGCCGGTTTTCCGGGCCGGGAAACTGGTTTATGACACCCCGTCTTTGACAGCGATTCAGCAACGCACCCGGGAGCAGCTTAGCCTTCTGCACGAGACGTACCGGCGTTTCCTGAACCCACACATTTATAAGGTAGGCTTGGAAGAACGGTTGCACGACCAAAAAATGGACCTAATTATTCAGCTCCGCAAAAAAGAGCAAAGCCAGGAAGCATAATACAATTTTCTGTTTAGCCCCTGTATTATCAAAAACAGGGGCTAAACAGAATCAGGTTCTTTTAGCTTAAAAGCTCCTGGCTTTGGATAAAAAGGCCGCCTTTGGCCTGTACATCGGCTTTGGCTTTCGCGAAACCTTCAGCGTTGATGGCTCGGGTGGCATCTTCTATGAAATACGTGGTGAACCCTTCCTGTAGCGCATCAAGGGCTGTAAAATACACGCAGTAATCGGCGGCCAGTCCTACCAGGTATACCTCAGTGATCTGTTTACCTTTGAGGTATTCTGCCAGGGCCGTGGACTTGAGGTGGCCGTTGTCAAAGAATCCGCTGTAAGAATCAATCTTCGGATCGGTGCCTTTCCGGAAAATGGCTTCCACGCGGTTCATCTCAAGAGCTGGAGAAAATTCCGCACCGGGTGTTCCCTGCACGCAGTGATCGGGCCAGAGTACCTGGTCCAGGCCGTGGAGTTGGGTAGTCTCAAAAACCTGTTTCCCGGCATGCTGGGAGGCAAAGCTTTTATGGTCGGCGGGGTGCCAGTCCTGCGTGGCTACTACCAGGTCAAAGTGCGGTTGTAAGGCATTGACAATTGGGAGAACGGCATCGCCTTCCGGAACAGCAAGGGCGCCGCCCGGAATAAAATCATTTTGGATATCAATCAGCAGAAGTGCTTTCATGTGTGTGGGTGTTCGTGCAAAAATAGTCTTTTACGCAAAATCAGGTAAAAGCTTAGTTTATTGAAGGAATTGATTGACCAGGTTTAACCCCTCACCTGCCCCTTTCCTCTTATGATCCATTTATAGCTGGTGAGTTCCTCCAGTCCCATAGGACCGCGGGCGTGCAGTTTCTGGGTACTGATTCCTATTTCGGCCCCTAAACCGAACTGGGCCCCGTCTGTGAAAGCCGTGGAGGTATTGGCGTACACCGCAGCCGCATCTACGGTGGTCAGGAACGATTCTATGGTTTGTGGGTCTTCCGCCAGAATGGCCTCGCTGTGTTTGGAGCTGTACCGGGCAATGTGCTCCAGGGCTTCAGGTAAATCCTGCACCGTTTTCACCGCCAGCTTCAATGACAAAAATTCCGTCCCAAAGTGTTCTTCCTGGGCCAGTTGCAGCAACCCGGCCGGGTAGGCCTGGTTCAAGGCTGCGAAGGCCGGTTCATCGGCGTAGATCATCACCTTTTCAGAGCCCAGGGGAGAAACCAGGGAAGCTAAATCTGCTAACCGGCTCTGGTGAACTAGGAGGCAGTCCAGGGCATTGCAGACGCTTACTCGCCGCGTTTTGGCGTTGAGAATGATGTTTCGGCTTTTCTCCAAGTCTCCTGAGGCATCAAAGTAGGTATGAACAATACCGGCCCCGGTTTCAATCACGGGTACTTTGGCGTTCTGCCGCACGTAATCTATCAGCGCCTGGCTGCCCCTGGGTATAAGCACCTCTACGTACCCGATGGCCTCTAACAACGCCTGGGTAGCCTCCCGACCCGGCGGCAACAGCGTCGCGATGCTTCGGTCCAGCCCGTGTTTTTCAAGTACCTGTTGGATGACCGAAATGATGGCTCTGTTGGAGAACGCTGCATCACTGCCCCCTTTGAGCAGACAGGCGTTGCCCGTTTTAAAACACAGCGCGAAGACATCAAATGTAACGTTGGGACGGGCCTCATAGATGACTCCTACCACGCCCAGCGGAACCCGCACTTTGGTGATCTTCAAGCCATTGGGAAGTTCCTTTTGCAAAAGGACTTCGCCTAAAGGTGAGTGGAGGCTGACTACGTTCTCCAAGTCTTTGGCGATGTCTTGCAGGCGTGCCGGAGTAAGTTTCAGGCGGTCATATTTGGGGTCATCCGGAGACATGCGCGCCAGGTCTTTCTGGTTCTCAACCAGGATAAAGTCCGTCTGCGCCAAAGCAGCCGCGGCCACCTCCCGCAAGATGGTATTTACTTGGTCTGGCTTCAACAGTCCCAGAGAACGGCTGGCTTTTTGGGTTTGCCTGAATATTCCTTCGTATTCCATGCTCCTGTTTACAAGGGTGATTCTTTATTTAATCTACAATCCTTAAGGGTTTTAGGCCTGTTTTCTTTATTTCAGGCTTAAAACAGATAGCGGTTTATACAAGCTCCGGGTTGAGGAAGAGGTAATCATAGTGCACCAGTGGTTTCTGCTTTTGCAGCCCCAGTTTCTCCAGCGCCTTCTCTGAGCCGTACTCGGCAATCCCGAAGCCAACCTGCCGGTGCTGTTCATCCACTAGTTTCACGATGTCTCCTTTCTGGAAATCGCCCTGGATCTGCAACACGCCAACCGGCAACAGGCTGATGGCGGCCTGGGAGCTGCACAAGGCGGCTTTGGCGCCCTCGTTGATTTGCACCACTCCCTTGGCGAAGGTGCCGGAATGGGCAATCCATTTCTTTCTCCCGGAGGCGGATTTATCGGGCAGGAAGCGAGTGTTCTCCAGTTCTCCTTTCAGCAGCCGGGGCAGCACGTTTTCCGTTTTTCCGTTAGTGATGTGCACCGGAATGCCCAGCTGCGCCACTTTGCGGGCCATGTGGCATTTAGTAATCATGCCGCCCCGGCCAAACTGCGAGCGCTGCGTGGTTACAAATGAGGAAAAGCCCGTGGTAGAAGCGTCAATGTCTTTGATCACGGAGCTGGCTGGGTCTTTTGGGTCGCCGTTATAGATGCCGTTCACGTTGCTCAGGATCAGGAGGGCATCGGCGTTGAGCATAGAGGCGATGAGCCCGGCCAGCTCGTCGTTATCAGTGAACATGAGCTCGGTGACGGAGATTACGTCGTTTTCATTCACAATGGGGATGACGTTGTTCTGCAGCAGCACCTGAAAGCAGTTCTTCATGTTCAGGTAATGGCCGCGGTCCCGGAAATCTTCTTTGGTGACCAGGACCTGCGCGCAGACCAGCCCGTGCTGGCTGAACAGCTGTGAATAGGTATTGATGAGTTTCACCTGCCCCACCGAGGCCAGCAACTGACGCGCGCTCACTGCATCCGTTTTCTCGGGAATGGATAGGAGACTTCGGCCGGAGGCCACTGCGCCAGACGAGACTACAATGACTTCCTTCCCCTCCTTTTTCAAGCCCGAGATCTGCTCCACCAGGTGCTGCATGCGGCCTTCGTCTGGCATTCCATTCTGCTGCGTGAGCACGTTGGAGCCTATCTTGACTATGATTCTTTTATAGGTGAAAGGCATGACTTTTACCGGGTTGAGGAAAGGTAATTTTACACCTTTTTACCCATTTTGACTATACTTTTCTAAAACCTGAGGCAAAACGTTAGCAATACTTTAAAGGCAAAAGTAATGACGCAGGCAAAAACAAGTTTAACTTTTTAGAACAGCAGATTATACCGTTGCTCGCGCAAAGGCTTCCCGAAGTCCTCTGATTCTTTTTCCTGGCTCAAGACAAACCCGATTTTCTTATACAATTGGGCAGCGTTTGTCTGTTCATGGGTGGTCCAGAGATAGGTTTTCTGGTAACCGGCCTCGGACAGGAACTCAAGGAAAAGGCCCAGCAATTTTTTACCCAGACCAATTTCCCTGTATCCGGGTGTTATAAGAAAATACCGCAGTTGCGCGGCCTCACCGCGGTCCATGAGCAGCAGGAAGTAATGTACCCCAAGTCACCAGGTTTAAGGTAAGTTCTGATGTTGATGTCTGAAAGCGAAAGCCTGGATGTGGCCATAACTGACGATATGGTTCTGTAAAGGATAGCTGAATTAAATTTAGACAACTGTAAAAAGTAAAAGTCACCACCCTAAATGAGGCAGTGACTCTAGCAATTCTAACCTTCAAGACATTTTGTTGGCTCCTGACCAGAACTTTCCTGATTTATGTAGCGCTGTTTGGAGGATAAATACCTCAAGAAGAAGTTCTGAAGAGGATGATAAACATCTATGTTATAGAACTCAAGCTTGTTTGGTTTTAAAGTTCTGGATGAAGTTGCGGGTAAAGTCTGACAGCACCAAAGTGCCGCTGATACCGGCCCGCTCCACCAATAACGAGTCCCAGTGCTGGGTTCCCTGCCAAAAGACTTCCTTCAAGGCAGAAAGTGCCTCCGGGCTGTAAAGGGCCAGTTTCTGGGCGAAGGCCTGTACTGCCTCATCCATTTCTTCGGTGGTATCAAATACCTGGGCATACAAACCTTTTTCTTGCGCCCAGGCTGCCGACCGGAACTCCGTCGCATCCAATGCCAGTTGCGAGAAAGCCGACACACCAACCTTGCGCTCTACCGCCGGCCCCACCACAAACGGCCCGATACCCAAAGCAATCTCACTTAGCTTTACTGCGGCATGCTGGGTGGCAAAACAGTAATCGGTGGCTGCCGCTACACCCACGCCGCCCCCAATGGCCTTGCCCTGCACCCGCCCGATGATGATTTTACCGCAGGTCCTGCACGCGTTGATTACCTTGGCAAACCCCGAGAAGAACTCCAGCCCCTGCTCTTTGTTCTGGATGGAAATCAACTCGTCAAAGCTGGCGCCGGCGCAGAAAGTCCGTTCCCCCTCGCTCCTGAGCACGATCACTTTTACCCGCTCCTCTTTTCCGGCCTGCAGGATGGTCTGGGCCAGCTCCTTCAACAGCGCCCCCGGCAGAGAGTTGTGCGAAGGATGGAAAAAGGAGATTACGGCACTACCAGCCTCGTCAAGGGTGATGTCAATTTTACCTGTGTGGGTCATTTGGTTTGTTCCTGTTTGTTGGTTATTTTTATAGAAAGAGCCTTTAAGCGCTAAATAGATGGCTGAAAGCGATAATTACTTCGATTGCTTGGTTGCTTTTGGGTAAGAAGTACTTCTAACAGCTTAATCTCCCATTGCAAAAAGAACCCACGCAAGTTGCAAACTTGCGTCAATTTAGCTCCAAGTTGAAAACTTGAAGCAGTGTTAATAGCCATGGTTTTGAGGTTGATTTCTGAAAATCATCCTCAAAACCATGGCTTGGAAGAGGAAATTGGTCACCTTCCAAGGTCTTGATCTGAAAATCTACACACCTTCAAATCTCCTAATCCTCAAATCCGGTTAATCCTGGTTCCGCTTTTTCACCATGGTCATGATGGTAGCGATGGCTACGGTTTCGCCGGTTTCGTCGGTGACATCCACGAGCCATTTCACAATGCCTTTGGCTACGTCTTCTTCGCTGCGTTTCTCCTGGGCTACTTTCTCTTTCACGGTCAGTTTCACCCCGATGGTCATGCCGGGGTAAACGGGTTTGGTGAAGCGGCAGCTTTCCAGGCCGTAGTTCAGCAGGACCGGTCCTTTCTTGGGATCCACGAACATGCCCGCCGCTTTGGAGAGAATGTAATATCCGTGGGCCACGCGACCGGTGAACAGGGTTCCTTCCAATGAGGTAGCGTCTACGTGGGCGTAGAAATGATCGCCGGAGACGTTGGCGAAATTGGTGATATCGGCTTCGGTGACGGTGTGGCGGTGGGTAACCCAAGTCTCGGAGATCTCCAGTTCCTCAAAGTGTTTCCGGAACGGATGCACGTCTTTTTCAATCTGTTTCGCGCCTTGCTGGTACACGCCAGTGATGGCGGTGATCATGGTAGGCGAGCCTTGGATGGCGGTGCGTTGCATGAAGTGCTTCACGCCGCGAACGCCGCCCATCTCCTCGCCTCCGCCGGCCCTACCCGGACCACCGTGCGTGAGCATGGGCATGGGTGAGCCGTGCCCGGTGCTTTCCTTCGCGCAAGCATTATCCAGCACCAGAATACGGCCGTGGTGCGTAGCCGCCCCGATGGCGAATTCCTGGGCAATTATAGGGTCTGCCGTGGCGATGGAGGAAACCAGCGAGCCTTTGCCCATTTTGGTTAGTTCAATCGCCTCGTCCAGGTGCCGGTAGGGCATGATGGTAGCCACCGGCCCGAACGCCTCCACTTCATGCGTATCGGTGTACCGGAACGGGTCTGGGTTCAGCATTACGATGGGTGAGATAAAAGCCCCTTTGTTTTGGTCAGCGCCTACCAGGTTCACCTTGTCCAGGTCACCGTACACAATGGGCGTCTGCTTGGCCAGTTCTTTCACCTGCTCGCGCAGTTTCTTCAACTGTTCCCTGCCCACCAATGCTCCCATGCGCACGCCCTCGGCTTGTGGGTCACCAATGGCGGTTTTGGAAAGCTCTTTGCCCAAGGCTATTTGCACGTCTTCCACTAAATTTTCGGGCACAATAGCGCGACGGATGGCAGTACATTTTTGCCCGGCTTTGGCCGTGATCTCCTTCCGGATTTCTTTGATGAACAAATCAAATTCCGGCGTGCCGGGTACTGAATCCTGGCCCAGTACGGCGCTGTTCAAAGAATCGGCTTCCATGGTAAACGGCACGGCTTCCTGAATGAGCCGCGGGTGGGCCTTGAGCAAGCGTCCGGTATGCGCCGATCCCGTGAAAGTCACCACATCCTGGTACGTCACGTGGTCCAGGATACCCTCGCCAGTGCCAGTCACCAATTGCAATGCGCCTTCAGGCAATAGGTTGGAGGCGATAATTTCCCGCACCACGGCCTCGGTGAGGAAAGCAGTGATGGGCGCGGGTTTCACAATGGCCGGCATGCCCGCCAGCAGGTTTACCGCAATTTTCTCCAGCATGCCCCACACCGGGAAATTGTAGGCGTTGATGTGCAGCGCCACGCCTTCTTTAGGCACCAGAATATGATGGCCCATGAAGGTACCGCCTTTGGACAAGCCCACCGGTTCATCCTCCACGAAGTAAGGCTTGTCGGGGAATTGCTTCCGCAGCGAGGCATAGGCAAACAGGTTCCCGATGCCGCCTTCAATGTCCACCCAACTGTCGGCGCGGGTGGCGCCGGTGCGGTAGCTGAGCTTGTAGAAATCCTCCTTTTTGGCCTGCAGGTGCAGCGCCAGGGCTTTGAGCATACGGCCGCGTTCCTGGAAGGTCATCTTCCGGAGGGCTTTGTTTCCCTTGGCCCGGGCAAACTCCATCATGGCGTTGAAATCAAGTCCTCCGCTGTAGGCGAGGCAGATCAGGTCACCGGTCACGGCATCCACAATCTCGCTTTCCTTTCCGGATCCGGGTGTCCATTGCCCCAGGGCGTAATTCTGCAATACTGCGGTCATATTTTTTTCTGGTTAGTTGCTGATTGGTAATTGTTTAGTTTGCGAATTGCGAACTAAAGATGGAAGGTGTTTAGAGCCGATTTTGGGCAAAACTGGCCTAAAACAAACCCTTAGCCGCTTTTCCGTTCATTCCAGGTTTGGTAGCCTGCTTCCTGCACTTTCCGGTCAGCGGGTACTTCGCGGAGGGGTTCGCAGGGCTTCAGGGTGGCGTGGCAATCGGCGGGAAGCTGCATATAGATTTGGGTACCTTCGGTTTTCCACTTGATCATCTCGTCGCTCACCTCTTTCACAATCTTATGCGGATTGCCCACCACCACACTGCGCGGCGGGATCTTCTCATCGGCGCGCACAAAGCAGAGCGCCGCTACAATGCATTCATCCCCGATCTCCACCCGGTCCATCACTACCGCGTTCATACCCACCATTACATTGCGCCCAATGGTAGCCCCGTGGATGATGGCGCCGTGCCCGATGTGAGCCATTTCCTTCAGCAGCACTGTTGTGCCCGGGAACATATGGATGGTGCAGTTCTCCTGCACGTTGCAGTTGTCCTCAATAATGATCTGACCCCAATCGCCCCGGATGGCGGCTCCCGGCCCCACGTACACGTTTCTTCCAATGATCACATTGCCCGTGACGGTAGCCTGCGGATGCACAAAGGCGCTTTCATGCACCACCGGAATGTAGCCGTTGAACTCGTAGATCATACCCGTTCAATAATGACGGCGTACCCCTGGCCCACGCCCACGCACATGGTCACCAGCGCATACCGCTTGTTTTGTCTGTGCAGTTCCAGGGCAGCGGAGTTCAGAATTCTGGCTCCGCTCATGCCTAGTGGGTGGCCCAAGGCTATAGCCCCACCGTTAGGGTTGATACGCGGATCATTATCAGCAATGCCCAGGGCCCTGGTGCAGGTCAATACCTGGGAGGCAAAAGCCTCATTGATCTCAATTAAGTCGATGTCATTCAGGGTGAGACCGGCTTTCTGGAGCGCCATCTGCGTGGCGGGCACCGGCCCCATGCCCATGTACCGCGGCTCTACCCCGGCAGCGCCCATGGAAACGTAGCGCGCCTTGGGCGTAAGATTATATTTCTTCAGTCCTTCTTCTGAGGCAAACAGGAGCGCGGCCGCCCCATCGTTCAACCCCGAGGCGTTGCCTGCCGTCACGGTTCCTTCTTTATGGAACGCCGGACGTAGCTTGGCCAGTACTTCAAGGGTGGTAGCGGGTTTGATGAACTCATCCAGGGAAAACACCTTGAACTCCCCTCTTTTCTGCGGAATCTTGACCGGCACAATCTCTTGGATGAATCTTCCGGCTTCCTGGGCTTTGGCGGCCTTTTGCTGGGACCACAAGGCAAACGCATCCTGATCCTCACGGGTGATTCCCTCCCGGCGCGCCAGGTTCTCGGCGGTCTCGCCCATGCCATCGGTCCCGAACACCTCATGGATTTTAGGGTTTACGAACCGCCACCCGAAGCTGGAGTCGAACATCTGGGCATCGCGGCCGAAAGGAGTACTGGTTTTAGAGATTACCCAGGGTCCTCGGGTCATGTTCTCCAGGCCTCCGGCGATGAACAGGTCCCCGTCGCCGGTCTGAATGGCGCGCATGGCCGCCACCGAGGCAGAAAGCCCCGAGGCACACAGCCGGTTCACAGTTTCACCGGGCACGGAGAAAGGCAAGCCTGCCAAAAGTAAAGACATTCGGGCAACGTTGCGGTTGTCTTCCCCGGCCTGGTTCGCGCAGCCCATGATCACATCAGAAATGGCGGCCGGATCTACGCTGGGGTTACGTTTCAGCAACTCCTCTATCACAAGGGCGCCTAAATCATCGGGCCGCACCGTGGCCAATGACCCTCCGAAATTCCCGATGGGCGTGCGCACGCCGTCAACTAAGTATGCTTGTTTCATGGTGGTTCTGTTATATTTTAACCTGATCCTTTAGATGAGCTAGGTTAAGTTTTCTTTTTGTTTAAGCTGTTGTAGGGGCAATCCCTTGTGGTTGCCCTTTCCTGTAGCCAAAGCTTAACGGTTCTGCAACCGTCCTAGTCATCCCCCTACCCCCTTCAAAGTGGATGGAATGCGTGTAATTTTAAATCGCTGATTAATGTTACCCTACTTCTTGTTTAAAGCCTTCTTTAATAAAAATGGTCCTAAAACGATTTGTCTTCTCAGCCTAAAAACGTGCTGTTCTCGCGGACTACTTTTCTCAGGAGCGGGCTGGCACGGTAGCGGTCTTCGTGGTATTCCTTGTATAAGGCATCCAGGTTGGCAAGAACATGTTCCGGTCCCAGTTCATCGGCCCAGTCCAGGAGGCCTTTGGGATAGTTCACGCCTTTGGTCATAGCCAATTCGATATCTTCTTTGTTGGCGACTTTTAAAGCAAGGGCATCTACGGCCTCGTTGATGAGCATGGCCAGGATGCGGGTCAGGATTTGTTGGCCCAGCTCTTTGTCTTTTGTTGGTTCTGGGAGAACGGCTCCTTCCTGGTAATTGTAGAACCCTCTCCCCGATTTCCGGCCGAAGTAACCGGCCTCATACAGGCGCTTCTGGGTGAAGGACGGCTTATAACGCGGATCATAGAAAAACGAGGCAAAAACGGATTCCGTGACGCGGTAATTGACATCGTGACCGATGAAATCCATGAGGGTGAACGGTCCCATTCTGAAGCCGCCCAGCTCGGTCATGGCCCAGTCAATGGTAGCGATGTCCGCGATGCCTTCTTCGTAGATGCGGAGGGCTTCGCCGTAGAACGGCCGGGCAACGCGGTTCACGATGAAGCCGGGGGTGTCTTTCGCAATAACGGGAACTTTGCCCCAGGACTGCACCAGGTTCTTCATCTCCTCGGCTAAACCGTCCCGGGTCTGCACCGCGGGAATGATCTCTACCAAAGGCATCAGGGGGGCCGGGTTGAAGAAGTGAATTCCGATCACGCGCTCCGGTTTTTCGCAGGCGGCGGCAATGGAGGCAATAGACAAAGAGGAAGTATTGGTAGCCAGGACACAATCACCGGTGACCATCAACTCCAACTCCTTGAACAACTGCTGCTTCACCTGCAGATCCTCTACCACCGCTTCCAATACGAGGTCACAGTTCCCGAACTCTTGGTTGTTCTCGGTGAAGTTGAGCCGGTCCAGGATGTCTGCCGCTTCGTTTTCAGAGATCTTGCCTTTTGCGGCCATTTTCCGCAAAGTGTCCTTAATAGATTGGGCTGCCCGTTGTAGCGCCTGGGCGTTTTTGTCCAGCAGGTGGACCTTGTGGCCCGCCGTGGCAATAACCTGCGCAATGCCAGAGCCCATGGCTCCGCTCCCGATGATGCCTACAATCATTTCCCTGTGAAGTTAGGTTGGCGTTTCTGGATAAAGGCCTCTACCCCTTCCTTGAAATCTGCCGTATGGCCGGCTTTTTGCTGGTAAACAGCTTCCTGCTGCAGCTGTTCTGAGAGCGAATTCTGGAACGTGCCGTTGAGCAGTTGTTTGGTGTACGCTAAGCCTTTGGTGGGCATGGAGGCAAGTTTCTGGGCCAGGGCCAAGGACTCTGCTGCAAAGGAATCGTCGGGAAAGGTTTTGTAGATCATGCCCATTTGCAACGCTTCTGTAGCGGATACTTTGTCGCCCGTCATCATCAGGGCCGAGGCGCGCTGCAGCCCGATGAGGCGGGGCAGGAAATAGGTACCGGCGCTGTCCGGGATCAACCCTATTTTGCTGAACGCCTGGATAAAGGACGCTGATTCTTTGGCGACCACCAGATCGCAGGTCAGGGCCAGGTTAGCGCCCGCTCCGGCAGCAACACCGTTCACCGCGGCAATGACCGGTTTCTCCAGTTCGCGCAGAAGCAGGATGATAGGGTTGTAATGCTGCACCACAATCTCTGATATCTCCATGCTATTGGGGCCGGTGGCCTCCGCCAGATCCTGGCCGGCGCAGAAGGCTTTTCCCTCACCGGTCAGCAGCACCGCACGCACGGCTGGGTCTTGGGCGCATTGCCGAAGGTGCTCCTGCAGAGCCAGGGCCATCTCGCGGTTGAAGCTGTTGAAGACGTTGGGCCGATTGAGCGTGAGCGTGGCCACGCCGTTTTCCAGAGAGTGTTTGATGTAGTCGCTGTGGGTCATAGTTTTATTTGAGGCACTTGAAATAGTCAAAAGGCTCCAGGCAATCCTGGCATTGGTAATGGGCCTTGCAGGAAGTGGAA
The DNA here is from genome assembly GCF_017916365.1 of Rufibacter roseolus. GTDB lineage: Bacteria > Bacteroidota > Bacteroidia > Cytophagales > Hymenobacteraceae > Nibribacter > Nibribacter roseolus. The sequence goes on along the minus strand of NZ_JAFMSU010000002.1, from coordinate 766,724 downwards.
CCGAACTGGCTGACGAGTCTGGTGTTTTCTGATTTGCAGAGGGGGCACCGCACCACCGTATCACGCCCAAAGAGCGCGTGTATGTCGCCGTTGGGTTCTACCGGGGGCGCAATACCGTAGGCTTCCAATTTGTCTTTTCCCTCGGAAGTCAGCCAATCGGTGGTCCAGGCGGGGCTGAGCTGCAGGTTCACTGCCACTTCTTTGAACCCCTCAGCCAACAATCTCATCCTGATATCAGCGGCGATGGTGTTCATGGCCGGGCAACCCGAATACGTGGGCGTGATGGTCACCTGCACCTTGCCGTCTTCCTGCACCTGCACTTTTTTGAGCACACCCAGATCCAGGATGCTCAGCACCGGGATCTCCGGGTCAGAGACTTCTTCCAATAGTTTCCAGATGCGTTCTTCGGTGGTAAGGTTTTGGGTCACCAATGCCATTCTAAAAGTTAAAGATTCTGTAGGTCAGGCGCTTTTCTCATTTTTGGCCTACGTAAGCAAAAACAGGCTAAAAACAGGAACTTCATTTCTACCATTCTAACCCAGGGTACGCCCGCTGCAGGTACTGAAGTTCGGCTAAAAGGTAACCCAGGTGTTCTGAGTGCCGACCGGTTTTGCCGCCTTTCTGCATGAACACGTTCTGAGGCACCTCCAGGGTCGCCTCGGCGAAAATCTTGGCTACGTGCGCTTCCCATTGGCTCAGTAAACCGCTGTAATCCGGGATGAAGCCAGCCTGGGCTAATGCTTTCTCGGTATCGGTCATGGTGTAGAGTTCGCCGGAGAAAATCCAGAGGTTATCCAAGGCTTTCTGGATGCGGCGGCGGCTTTCCTCAGTGCCATCGCCCAGGCGGATGATCCACTCTGCGCTCCATTTAACGTGGTAGCTGGCTTCTTTGAACGACTTGGCCGCGATGCCCGCCAATCCTTTGTCGGGGCTGTTTTGGAGCTCTTTCAGCAAAAAGTAGTGGAAACCGTCAAAGAGGAACTGCCGCATGACCGTATCACCGAAATCACCGTTGGTCTGTTCCACCAGCAGCGGGTTCTTGTACTCCACGGCATCCCGCAGGTACGCCAGGTCATCCTCGGTGCGCCCCTGGCCTTCCAGCTCAGCGGCGTATTGGTAATAGCTGCGCGACTCTCCTATTAAATCCAGCGCGATGTTCGCCATGGCCAGGTCCTGCTCCAGAATGGGGCCGTGCCCGCACCACTCAGAAAGCCGGTGGCCCAGGATGAGGCTGGTGTCGGCAAGTTGCAGGGTATAGTCAAACAGCAGCGCCCGGAGTTCCGGCGAGTAGCCTTGCAGGTCAACCGTTGGTTTATGGTGTAGGTCCATGGCGCTTACATGTTTTTGATTTCGGCGGGTACCTCGTAGAAGGTAGGGTGCCGGTATACTTTGTCGTTGGCGGGATCGAAGAACGCAGCAGCCTCGTCTGGGTTGGAGGCGTGCACGTGCTTTGACTCCACGACCCAGATGCTCACCCCTTCCATGCGACGGGTATAGACGTCGCGGGCGTTCTGGATCGCCATCTCGGCATCGGCGGCGTGCAGGCTGCCTACGTGTTTATGGTCAAGGCCCTGTTTGCTTCTGATGAAGACTTCCCACAGGGGCCATTCTTTCTGCTGACTCATATTGGTTGAGTGAATGTGATGTTGAGTGATTGAGTGAATGCTTACGCCTGATTAACCGCTTCCCGTTCGGCACGTTTCTGGGCGTGGGCTAAGGCGGCTTCGCGCACCCAGGCGCCTTCCTCGTGGGCTTTCACGCGGGTGCTGATGCGGTCTTTGTTGCAGGGGCCGTTGCCTTTCACCACGTTCCAGAACTCTTCCCAGTCCACTTCGCCGAAGTCATAGCCATTTTTGGCCTCGTTCCACCGCAGGTCTTTGTCGGGCACTGTGAGGCCTAGGAACTCGGCCTGCGGCACCATCATGTCTACGAATCTCTGGCGCAGCTCATCGTTGGTGAAGCGTTTGATTTTCCAGCGCATGGACTGTTCCGTATTGGGCGATTCCGCATCCTTCGGCCCGAACATCATGAGCGTAGGCCACCACCAGCGGTTGAACGCCTCCTGCGCCATTTTCTTCTGGGCGGGCGCGCCGTTGCACAAGGTCATCATGATCTCAAAGCCTTGGCGCTGGTGGAAGCTCTCTTCTTTGCACACCCGCACCATGGCCCGGGCGTAAGGTCCGTATGAAGTCCGAATCAAGGGCACCTGGTTCATGATGGCCGCCCCGTCCACAAGCCAGCCAATCGCCCCGATATCCGCCCAGGATAAGGTGGGATAGTTGAAAATGCTGGAGTATTTGGCTTTGCCCGAATGCAGATCAGCGACCATCTGGTCACGGGAAGTGCCCAGCGTCTCGGCGGCGCTGTAAAGATACAGTCCGTGGCCGGCCTCGTCCTGCACTTTGGAGAGCAGGATGGCTTTGCGCTTGAGCGAAGGGGCGCGGGTGATCCAGTTTCCCTCGGGCAGCATGCCTACAATCTCGGAGTGGGCGTGCTGCGAGATCTGGCGCACCAGCGTTTTACGGTACTGCTCTGGCATCCAGTCTTTGGGCTCAATGCGGATCTCGTTCGCGATCTTCTCCTCAAACGCTTCTTCCAGTGATTTTTCTATGATCGTTTCCATACCCTTTTAACAGTTGTACTGATACTTACGTTTCTTTTTAGCCCTGTGGCAGATGATTCGTTTAGGGCCAGTTTTCTGTAAAACAAGGCCAAAACAGAACTATTATTTGGTAGGGGCAATCCCTTATTATTGCCCTATTTAGATCAAGCAGCAAAGGGCAACCACAAGGGATTGCCCCTACCTAATTGTTATTGGTCAAAATCCACTACCACCCGCTCAGATATAGGCCGGGCCTGGCAGGTGAGGATGTAGCCGGCAGCCACTTCCTCGGGTTCCAGGGAGTAGTTCACGTCCATTTCCACCTCTCCTTCTAGTACTTTGGCGCGGCAGGTGCTACACACGCCGCCCTTGCAGGAGTAAGGCACATCGGCACCGGTTTCGGCGGCGGCGTCCAAAATGGTGTTGCCGTAGTAAGACATTTCCAGATTGAGGTAATTCCCATCCAGGCGAACCTGCACGCGGCTTTTCTTGTCTTCGTGTGCCTGGGCGTTTTCGGCCCGCTTCTGGGATTTCTGGCCCGAATCAGCGGTGGTAAAAAGCTCAAAGTGGATCTTTTCGCGAGGCACGCCCGCCTCTTCCAAAGCTTCTTTTGCCCCGAAGATCATTTCCTCCGGTCCGCAGATAAAGCACTCGTCCAACTCCTCGGCTTTGATGAGCTTCTGCAGGAACACCTCGGTCTTCTGCTTGTCAATGCGCCCGAACAGCAGATCGGTGTCGCCGTGTTCACGGCTAAGGATGTGGTAGACACTGAGGCGCTCCAGGAACTTGTTTTTGAGGCCTTCAATCTCCTCTTTGAACATGATGGAGTTGCGCCCACGATTACCGTAAAGCAGCAATACCTGGCTTTTGGGTTCAGCAAGGAGAACCGTCTTGATGATGGAGAGAATGGGCGTGATACCGCTACCGGCCGCCACCATGAGGTAGCTTTTCTGCTGGTCTGGGTGCAGTTGGGTGTAGAACTTGCCCATGGGCGGCATTACCTCCAGCTCTTCGCCGGGCTGCAGGGCCTCATTGGCGAAGGAAGAGAACCGGCCCTCCGGTACTTTCTTGATGGCCACTTTCCAGATGTTCTCCAGAGGGCTGGAGCAGATGGAATACGATCTTCTCAGCTCCTCGCCGTGATGTTCTCTCCTAAACGTGAGGTACTGCCCTTGGGTGTAGCGGAACGTGTCTTTGAGTTCCTCAGGAACATCCAGGGTCACGGTCACACTGTCGTGCGTATCCCGGTCCACGCTCTTTATTCTGACTTTATGAAATCTGCTCATGCTTGCTATTTGCCCAAACCATTGAATAAAATAGTGAGGATGGTGTTTTCCAGTTCTTCCAGGGAAATGCCGCGGTTGGGCCGCCACCAAAGCTCTACCCAGCGCACCGCCGACAAAAGCGTGAAAAGCGCCACCGAGCGGTTTACCTCTTTCAGTTCGCCAGCCAAGATTCCTTGTTCAATCACCCCGGCCAACCCTTTTTCATATTGGCTTCGCAGCCCTTTGAATTCCGCCAAAGACTCAGGCGCCAGGTATTTCCAGTCATTGTTGGCCACGGAAACTTCCGGACCTTTGGTGACCATCAGGTGAATGTGCAGACGCACCAAGGCCTTCAGTTTATCCATAAAAGGCGTGTTGGCTTTTTCAATCTCGGATAATTGGGTGATGTAGATAGAGGCGATGTCAAAACAGATGGTCTTGAGGATCTCGTCTTTGGAGCTGATGTAGTGGTACATGGTGGCGGCATCCATCCCTACCCTTTCTGCTAGGTCACGCATGGAGGTGCCCCCGAAGCCTTTCTGCTTGAAAAGTCGGGCCGCTTCTTCCATGATGCTCTCCCGCCGGATGTCCTTCTTTTTCTTTATCATTTAAGCTTGTAGAGAACAAAAGCTATTCAAACCCACACCTATCCAATTCCTTTTAGCCAAGCCTAAGCCTTTGCCGTTTCTGAAACAAGTATACAAGGCTAAACGCAATTATTCAAATGTTCGTTTGAATTTTATACCAAATATTTATCCTCTACCCGCATGAACCAAAAAGCCCGGCGAGCTCTGTCTATTCAGAACCCGCCGGGCTAAAGCTTATGAATTCACCTTATAAAGAAATAAGGTAAGACCAAAGATTAGTCGTTCTTTACCAGGAATTCGTAGCGCTTGTTTTCTTTCTCGTCTAGCACGCACACAAAGTCACCAGTTTTCAAGGGCTGCTCCAGCACTAGTTTGCCAGAGGTTTTGTAGCCAGAAACACCCGCCACAATGGTGGGGGACACTACCCCGTCAATCTTGGTTCTCACTTTTTCTTTTCCGGCTGCATCTAACACCAGGATGGTAAAGAGCTTGGGATCGACAGAGGCCGGGGTGTAGCGGGAAATATCAACCTGTAAAAAGCCCCCTACTGGTACCTTGGCCAGCTCTTCTTTCTTTAACGCCTCGTTCCACTTCTTGGCGCGGGCGTCTCTTTGGATTCTGGCCTGTAGTTCCTTGGGCGTTTCATAAACAACCGCCGTGGTTTTGTTAGAGGTTACATCCAGGATGTTAGCGTCTTTAGTGGGCTGCGGCTGCGGGTGCTTCTTTACTTCCTGGGCGGCTGCCAGCAACGGCAACATAAAAGCGATAGAGAGTAATATTTTCTTCATAAAGGGTTAGATAGAGTTTATAATTCAAAATTAAGTTTGGCAATTCACTTATACAAGAAAAGTGCTATTGTATCACCAAGAAGGCAACTGCTAATAACTTCTGGTATTGACAATAAAATACCGGATACAATGGGTGTGGTCAAGTTTAAAAGATTTAAGCCATCTGCACTTTACTAAAAATTATTATTTTGTTTCCTCCAAAAAATCATGCTTTCTGGTTATCCGAACCTTAAGTTAAAACCTTTTTTCATAATCTAATAAAGTGTTGTTTTAATCTAAAGATTCGTTAACCCGTATTTTCCTTGCATCGGGTCACAATTACTGTCAAGAGGAGTTTACTTTAACTTTGATTATTTGTAGGCAGGGTAATTATAGCTACCCCCTTTGCTTTTGGCCATCCTAAGGAAAAATGAAGCACAAACGTATAGACACTTAGTCTGTTAACCTTTCTCTTTTAGCAGGAGTATAGTTTTGCAAGGCTACTAAAAGGAAATTTTTTGCTTCTCACATTTACTTGAATAAGTTAAGTACTTAACATAAAGATGTCCTTTCTTATCTTTCTGAATTGCACTGTTTGGAATAAGTGAGGTTTTAAAGCCTAAAAATTCTTATCTAGAATTAGAATTATGCAAGTTACCTCTACTAATATCCTTTCCCCAACTTTCCACTACCATCCTAGGTAGAGAGGATTACTTAAACTATCACCTATAATTTTCTCCCTTATTTACTTACCCGCTGCCATTGGGCCTTGTGGCCTCAGGACAGAATTTATTCCTGAAGACCTGGTAAATGGTTTTGCCAGTTTTTTTTAAATGCACCAATCCTATTTCTCACCTAACAAACATTTATGTCTAACCTCTATTCTCAAACCATGAAGAAAGTACTAAGTGTCTTTGCGCTAGCCTTCATCCTGGGGGCCCAAGCCTTTGGTCAAGCCGTTGTTGACAAACAATTGGTTCAGGTACTTCAATCTGCTACTACTCCCGTTCAGGTGGTAGTGACCTTCAATGGGTCCGGCGCTCCCAGCAGCACGCACCTGCAACTCCTGCAAAGCCTGGGCCTCAACAAGGGCCTCACCTTCAAAAACCTGCCTATTGCCGGTTTATTAGCCACCCAGGCGCAGGTGGATGCCTTATCTAAAAGCCCTTACGTCCGCTCCATTTACCTGAACAAGAAACTGTCTTACTTCAACCATGACGACACCAACTTAACCGGGGTGCAGCGTCTTAGAAAAGACCAGAACTTTACCACCCGCAACAAAGGAGTTCCAATTTCTGGCAAAGGCGTAGGCGTGATGATCAACGACAGTGGCGTTGACGGAACCCATGAGGACGTGAAATTGGGGACGCACCTGGTGCAGAACGTTCTGGGTTCAACCAATCTTTCTTCCCTGTCTACCCTCCTGCCGGTTACTTACCTGGAGAATGTTCCGAACACTGACACCAATTCTGGCCATGGTACCCATTGTGCGGGTTCAGTGGGCGGAAACGGCGCCAGATCAAACGGCCTGTACGCCGGAGTGGCTCCGGGTGCTACCCTAGTTGGCTATGGATCAGGTGGGGCGCTGTTCATCCTGGACGCCCTTGGAGGTTATGACTACGCCTTGACCCACCAATTCCAGTATGGCATCAGGGTTATCAGCAACTCCTGGGGTACCAGCGGCGATTTTGACCCGTTTGATCCAGTGAACTTGGCTTCCAAGAAAGCCTATGATTTAGGGATAGTCTCTGTTTTTGCGGCCGGAAACGACGGTCCCAGCTCTGACACCCACAACCCTTACGCCATCGCTCCCTGGGTGATCTCTGTGGGGGCTGGTGATAAATATGGTAAGCTGGCCGACTTCTCTTCCCGCGGGGTGAAAGGCGAAGGCGGTACCTTTACCTATGAAGACCAGACCTGGAAATATGAAAACCGCCCAACCATTGTTGGTCCTGGGGTGGACGTGGTTTCTACAAGAGCCATCGCTCCTGTGTCATCTTTATCCGCGCAGATGGATGTGGAGTTGTTGGATCCGGCGCATATTCCCTTCTATGCGCATATGAGTGGTACTTCCATGGCTACTCCGCACGTAGCAGGTGTAGTGGCTTTATTATTGGAGGCAAACCCTTCCTTGACTCCCGGCCAGGTGAAAGAGATTCTGCAGAAGACCGCCACCAACATGCCCGGACATGAGTCCTGGGAAGTAGGGTCCGGCTACGTGAATGCCTACGCAGCGGTGGACCACATCTACAGAAACACTGCTTTTGGTGCCTTCCTGAACTATGCCCGTACTTTCAAAAGCTCAGTGAACACTTCTTCTGAGTCTCAGGCCTTCACCATCAACTTTAACCCTGTGGTAGCGGCCGGCAACCAAATCACATTCAACGTGGCTTCCGGTACCAACAGCATCGAAGCCAAATTCAACGCCACCGGTCTTTTGGGTCAAACTGGTAATCCGGTGAACCTGATCCTGCTGTCACCTAGTGGTGTTGAGTACCGCTCCGGTATTCCGGTGGCCTTCGCTTTGTACTCTGACCGAGGCATGGCTGTAGCTTCTCCAGAACCAGGCACGTGGACTTTGAAGGCCGAGGGCCTGAACGGTCTGGCTCTGCCTGAAACGATCAATGGAACGCTGAACACTTCCAAGATCACCGGAACCACTGGTTTAACTGACATTGCTGGCCACCCGGCCGAAGCTTCCATTAAAATGGCCATTTCCAGACGCCTGATGGATGGGCTTTCCACCGGGTTCAAACCAAATGAAACTTTGAAGCGCATTGATCTGGCAGATTACCTCATGATGGGCCAGGGAATCCGGCAGTTCATGCCTACCACCGGCACTTTGTCTTTCACTGACCTGAGTGGCACGCAAACTCTGCTGGGTGAATCAGTAACTGCTAAAGGCGCCGCCCTGAGAGACAGAGCCCATAACTTCAACGGAGTGATGCTGCCTGCGACTACCGGTAAATTCAACCCTACCGGCACCGTGCAACGGGCGCAACTGGCTTACTCTTTGGTGCAGTCTTTAGGCTTGCAGGAATACGCGCTGCAACGCAACGGCAAACCAGTTTCTGTGACGATTGACGGGCAATCTTACCCTATTGAAGACGGCGCTTCTATTCCTGCCGGACTGGAAGGCTACGTGAGTGTGGCCCTTGATCTAAACCTGATCAACGCTTACTACTCTGTGACCCAAGGCCCATTTGACTTGTTCCCTAAGATGCACGCCAACTTCAAGCCTTTGCAGGAAGTTACCAGAGCAGAGTTTGCCGTGATTGTTACGCGTACCCACGAAAGCTGGAACGCAGTAACGCAACCAACCGCAACTGCCAGCTCCGCAGCCATTGGTTTGCCTGCTCAGGCACAAGCTAGAAACTACGCTTATCCAAATCCATTTACCGGTACTACCACTATCTCTTACTCCCTGGAAGAAGCTGGCTTTGTAACCATTGAGGTGTACAACCTGAAAGGAAGCAAAGTGCGCACCCTGGTGGCCGAAGAGAAAGGAGCCGGTTCGTACTCAGTGCCTTTCCAAGCCGATAACTTACCGGCCGGTACTTACCTGTACAAGGTTTCTACCAAGGGTAAAGAGATCAGCAACAGAATGGTTTTGGCCAAGTAATTATTCTTAAGTTAGGTTGGGAAAAGAGGCTCTCGCATGAGGGCCTCTTTTTTGCCTTCTAACTAGAAAAGTGGGTTTACCTTGAGGTTAATACTATCGTATATACCGAAAAAAATAATTTTTTTTCTTAAACTAAGATACTATTGAACGATTTTTTTACTTACTTGGTAGTACCTGAATAATCAAAAACAATATGAACAACGGTAAAGTAAAATTCTTTAACACCGAAAAAGGCTTCGGATTCATTAAAGACAGCAATTCAAACCAAGAGTATTTTGTACACGTTTCTGGTCTGGTAGATGAAATCAGAGAGAATGACGAAGTTACTTTTGAACTCAAAGAAGGCAAAAAAGGGCTAAACGCGGTAAACGTTAGACTCGCTTAGTCTTTAGTGATAAAGACATCAAAAAAAGCCCTGCCAAAAGGCAGGGCTTTTTTTTGCCCACCCTCACCTGTTTTAGCCTCCTTTCTAATTATTACCTTAAAAGGGGAATGGTTTTATCAAGGGCCGCCACTTGCCTGGTGATAACTACTTCCTCCTTCTCCTGAAATCAAATCACCAAGAATCCATTCAATCCTTTTTTTGACCTGCTGTGACTGCAATCTCTCTGGTTTGCCCGTACTTTGTCTATCCCTCTCTATAACAAGGAGGACCTTTCACCAACTTACCATACAAAGCAGTGCAGCACACCAGAGACAAAGAAGCTATTCTTCATTTATACAACAAGATTCTGCCCCAATTAGCCGAGCACATTTTTCAGAACCTGACCGAGATTACCCCGCTCTTTGATGATTTCAACCTGGAGCGCGTGGTAGACAACTGGACGAAGGACCGGTCTGGCTTCTCAGAAAAGGAAATCAGCATAGAAAACGGAAACGTGCAACAGGTAGGTCTCAGGCTTCGGCTAAATGGGTTCCAACCTGCCGGTGCCCAGACCTTTGACATGAGTAAGGAGTTGGTATTCAAACTTGAGTATTCTTCCTATGAGGTGGGTCCAGATAAGAACACCACTTGGATAGAGAAAGCTTATCTGGAGTCTTGGTCTACAAAGGAATCAGATGAAATAGCCGCCCGCTGGTGCGAAGACCTGATAGAGGAGATTACCCAAAAGGTGCAAAACTTAGGTTAGCCTAAAAAGGCAATATGCTTTTTATTAACATTCACAGAATTGATTCAATGTTAAAGAAAGCAACCTTAAATAACTAACTTTCAAGCAGATATTGCCCCACTTCATCTTACAGGAAATACAAAGTTGTGCTAAAAGCTTTTAAATAGTGATTTTGTTTAAAAGACCTTTAACAGGGATTATTTATTCAAAAAAATTAAAGTGGTTTTCTAGTAAAAATAAAGTCGCTCTTTTTGCTTGCCTGTTTAAGTTTATTTAGTATTTTTCCATCGTTACTATATGTATAAATTAATACTTAATAGTTGAGTAGTTATCTGATGGATCATATTTTTGGTAGTCCTTTACAGTCGCACCAGTATGCAGGGCCCTCAGAGCAGATGTCTGTTGCGAACCTTGTTTTGGCCATGCGCCTGAAGCGGATGGGGCATTCCTCTGATTACATCACTGATTTTGTGACCGGTTCATGGAATCCCATGCCTTTCTCCTCAGACATGCAGGCACCTTGCCCTGAGCTAACGCTGCCCGGAAGGAAGAAAAACTAATCCTCCTTCCGGAGAAGGGCCATTCGGCTTTTCTCTCCATTCTGAACAAAACTCCCTATTGGTTCTCCAGAACCAGGCCTTGGGGTAATTGCCCGTTTAGATGGCCTTATAAAAAATAGAGCCAAAATCCTTCCACCAAAGCTCCCTTCTAAATTTTGACCTAGCTGCCTCTTACTGATTCTTCCGTAAGCCGCTCCAACTCACCCCATTCTTGCTCCAAAAATCCCTTAGAACTTAAAAAGAAAACAAATTTTCTAGTAATCCTTTCTCAATTCTTCAGTAGATTTACTAAAAGCCACCTGCCTATGCTTCCACCCGATGACGATGAAGGCTTCGCTGTGCCTGAGCAACTTCCGCTGTACCTGAAAGGAAGAGAGATTTTCAGTCTCACCAAAAAAATTGCGGGTCTTATAGACGAAGAGGACGAGATTCTTTCTTCCCTGAAAGAGTACATGCTCCTGGATGCCTCCTTTCTGACGGTGAAAGTAGCCGGCGCCGAGGCGGCTGACCTGTATGACCTGCGTATGGAAAACGCTACCCTCATCAGAAAAGCCGCCAACGATCTCCTCTCCCACTGCAACAGCCTTGAGATGTTCGGTTTTAAGGATGTGCAGTATTTTCACCTGCTGCGCGAAGCCGTGGAGGAATACCGGTACCTCTTCGTGGATTGGGTGCAGGGCTTTGACCCTTGGAACTACGTCACAGACAAGTGGGGCCTGTTCAATCCGCCGGGCGTTCAGGCCCAGGATGCGGAAGACGACGGTTTTTAGAAAATCAGCCCCTAAACCCCAAGCCTATCAAAAGAGTAGAAGTGCTATCTTCGTTTGGCCATTGGCTACTAAACCAGAAGAACAGCGCTCATGAAGGAAATACAGGATATTGTGGAGGCTTTTGCCCGCCATACCGCAGAAGGAAAACAGACCGCCCTGGCCACGGTGGTACACGTGGAAGGCTCTTCTTACCGCAGGCCCGGAGCCCGCATGCTGGTTTCTGAGGATGGCCTGCTTACTGGCGCCATTAGCGGCGGATGCTTGGAAGGTGACGCTCTGCGTAAGGCCCGCATGGCCATGAACGAAGGGAAACCAGCCCTGGTGAAATACGACACCATGGATGACGATGACGCCAAACTGGGCGTGGGCCTGGGCTGCAACGGCATCATCCATATCCTAATTGAACCCATAGACCTAAACTTGCCTAACCATCCCCTGGCGCTGTTGCAGAAGGTTATTAGTCAGCGACAGGTGACCGTAGTAATTACCCTGTTCTCGTTGTATGACCGAAAGGGCCCGCAACCTGGCACCTGTTACCTTAACCAATCTGGGGAGGAAGAGATTACCCCCGCATTGCCCAGTTCCCTTCTAGCCCAGATCAAGGCCGATGTTTTGGAAGCAAAGCAAAACCTTGTTTCCAGCACAAAATCCTATAAACACGGCCAAAACACGTTCACCGCATTTCTGGAGGTAATTCAACCCGCCCCTGCCTTGGTCATCTGCGGGGCCGGAAACGACGTGATGCCTTTGGTGACCATGGCAGATTTGCTGGGCTGGCCCACTGCTGTGATAGACGGCCGCGCAAATTATGCCACACAAGAGCGCTTCCCCAATGCCCGGCAAGTATTGGTAGCCAAACCAGAGCAGGTTCTTAGCCAGGTCAGGGTGGACCAGAATACCATCTTTCTGCTCTTCACGCACAATTATAACTATGACTTGGCCATGCTGCGGTTGCTTTTGCCTCTTCCTCTGCCCTACGTGGGTGTTTTGGGGCCAAAGAAGAAAATGCAGCGCATGTTAGACGAACTTCAGGAGGAAGGCCTGACCCTGACCGAATCCCAACTAAGCAAAGTGTTTGGGCCCGTAGGCCTTGACCTTGGCGCAGAAACTTCAGAAGAAATAGCCCTTTCTGTTCTCGCTGAAATCAAAGCCGTTTTAGCCCGCAGAAATGCTGGTTTTCTGCGAGACAAGCAGGAAAGTATCCATGCCCAATCTGCTGCCCCTGCAGTTTACCCAATTACGTCCTGCCCTGCATGACCACCGGGATCATTGTACTTGCCGCCGGTTCCTCCAGCCGCTTAGGCCAGGCCAAGCAACAGCTAGTCTACCAAGGACAAACGCTTTTGCAACATGCCCTCCAGGCGGCCTTGGATTCTACCGGAACCCCGGTCATTGTGGTGTTAGGAGCTAAGGCCGAGGCCATCTTGCCCCAATTAGACTCAACTCAGGTGCAGGTGGTTCTGAATCCAGCCTGGTCTGAGGGAATGGCTTCTTCCATCCGGACGGGCTTGATCCACCTTCAACAAGTTTCTTCAGGCTGTACGGCGGCGCTTATCATGCTTTGCGACCAACCCTTTGTCTCTTCTGATATCCTAAACCGCCTTATTCAGGCCCACCAGGAGAATACCCAGCAAATAGTGGCGAGTAGCTACCAAAGCACATTAGGGGCTCCCGTTCTGTTTCCTGAAAAATTCTTCGCGCAATTGTTGCAGCTGCAGGGCCAGGAAGGCGCTAAAAAGTTGCTCGGGCTATATGCTTCAGAGGTTATCTCCCTTCCATTCCCAGCCGGCGCCACTGACATTGACACCCCAGAAGATTATGCCGCTCTGAAAGCGGGCGAGACTAAGTAGTAATATCCCTTCCTTATTTTATGGTTCGCCTGCGCTGGAATACTACCGCGCAAGGCCCTGGCTGAGCAGCTGTTTTGTCCCTGATTTAAAAAAAGCAGGGTTAAAACAGCTGTTTTTGCTACAGGGCATTTCACCATCATTTACTTAAATGACCTAACAGAACTGCGTGTGCCCCGTAAGAAAGACAATTGCAAATGGTTCGCCAATTTGGGTGTGGTTGGATAGGTGTAAAAGATGCCTGTGAGAAAACCTGGAAAACATGACTGGCACCTGTTAAAAGTAAGTTTCACTTGTTCAACCAGAACCCCCATGAACACAGAAAATTCTCTTCAGGCAACAACGGCCGTACGCCCGCAATTGCCCGACACCCGAACGGTTACCCTTCGGGTGAATGGGACCACCCACCAACTCCAACTTGCCCCCTGGACCTCTGTGCTGGACGCCTTGCGGGAGCACCTTCAGTTAACCGGAACCAAAAAAGGATGCGACCACGGACAATGTGGGGCCTGTACGGTTCTGCTGGACGGCAAGCGCATCAATTCCTGCCTTACCCTGGCGGTGATGCAAGAAAACAAAGAAATCACCACCGTAGAAGGCCTGGCCAAAGAGGGAGAACTGCACCCGGTGCAACAGGCTTTCATTGACCATGATGCTTTCCAGTGCGGCTACTGTACCCCAGGGCAAATCTGTTCAGTAATTGGCATGGTGAACGAAGGCAAAGCCAAGACGCTGGACGATATCAGGGATCTCATGAGCGGCAATATCTGCCGGTGCGGAGCCTACATTAACATTGTAAAAGTGGCGCAGGAGGCACTGGAAAAAAATACCGGATTATGAGACCATTTACGTTTACCCAAGCCCAGGATGTAGACACCGCCGTGCAGGAAGTCTCATTGGAGGGTGCCAAATTCGTTGCCGGCGGAACCAATCTGCTGGATTTAATGAAAATAGATGTCATGAGCCCCAGTCACTTGGTGGACATCACCCAGATAGCCCTGGAAACCATTGAGGAAACAGAGGCCGGAGGAATCAGGTTAGGAGCCTTGGCTAAAAACGCCGATACCGCCTACCATGAACTGGTGGAAACCCGTTACCCGCTTCTCTCCCATGCCATTCTGGCCGGGGCCACCGCGCAACTGCGCAACATGGCCACTGACGGCGGCAACCTGCTGCAGCGCACCCGCTGCTACTATTTCTATGATACCCAAACGCCCTGTAACAAGCGGGAGCCGGGCTCCGGTTGTTCGGCCATCCAGGGCTATAACCGAGACCTGGCTATTCTGGGCACCAGCGAGCATTGCATTGCCACCCACCCTTCGGACATGTGTGTGGCTCTGGCAGCTTTGGAAGCAACCGTGCACGTTACCGGGAAAAACGGGGAAAGAGCTATTCCTTTTGCTGACTTCCACCGCCTTCCGGGTGACACCCCGCACCTGGACTCCAACCTCCAACCAGATGAAATCATCACTTCTATTGAGCTGCCCGCCAAAGGATTTGCCAAACACTATACATATCTCAAACTCAGAGACCGGGCCTCCTATGCGTTTGCCTTGGTGTCTGTAGCAGCCGCGCTGGAGTTGGAAGGAGACACAATCAAAGAAGCGCGCATTGTGTTAGGCGGGGTAGCCCATAAACCATGGCGGGTACCAGAGGCAGAGGCATTGCTGCAAGGGCAAAAAGCCACGAGGGATAACTTCAGAAAAGTGGCAGAAGCATACCTGCAGGGAGCGCAGGGGTTTGGCCATAATGATTTCAAAATTGAATTGGCCAAGCGAGCCATAGTACGGGCATTGGAACAGGCCACCAACAGATAAGCGATACCATGAAAGAGAACTATACAGGTACTCCCGCTAACCGCGTAGACGGCCGGGCCAAGGTTACCGGAGAAGCCAAATACGCCGCTGAATTTGAGGTTCCTGGTCTGCTGTATGGCGTAGTAGTCAACAGCGCCATAGCCAAGGGAAAGATCAAACATATGGATACCTCCGCCGCCCTCCAGTTGCCCGGGGTGCATCAGGTGTTCACCCATGAAAACCGACCCGGCTACTCCTGGTTTGACAAGCACCACCAGGATGAGGATGCCCCACCCGGCTCCCCTTTCCGCCCCTTGGGCAGCAATGAGATTAAATTCAGCATGCAGCCTATAGCTTTGGTGGTGGCAGACACCTATGAACTGGCGCGGTATGCAGCCCTTCTGGTGCACGTAGAATATGAGGCGCAGCCGCACGAGACAGACCTGGAAGCGAATCTGCCCAGAGCCTACAAACCCAAGAAATATAAATCCCCTCCTCCTTCTGATCCGCGCGGAGATGCCGCGGGGGCCTTTGATAAAGCAGAAGTGAAACTGGAGCAAGCGTACGCCCATCCGGCCCACCACCATAACCCCATGGAGATGCACGCCTCTATTGCCATTTGGAAGGAAGGCGGCAAGCTGACCGTCTATGATAAAATCCAGGGGGTGCAGAACAGCCAGCAATATATCTCCAACGCCTTCGGGATACCCAAAGAAAATGTGCAGGTGATTTCCCCGTTTGTGGGCGGCGCCTTCGGTTCTGGGCTTCGGCCGCAGTACCAGCTGTTTTTGGCCGTATTGGCGGCCCTGGAACTGAAAAGAGCAGTGAAAGTGGTTCTCACGCGCCAGCAGATGTTCTCCTTCGGGCACCGGCCTCATACCGTTCAACGGTTAGCCATCGGGGCCTCCCCAGATGGCAAACTGCAATCCATCACGCATAATGCCATTGCTGAAACCTCCCGTTTTGAGGACTACAATGAGGATGTGGTAATCTGGCCCGGTGTGCTTTATGACTGCGACAACGTGGAGGTTAGCCACCAACTGGTAGACCTGGACGTGTACACGCCCCTGGACATGCGGGCCCCGGGAGGCACCACCGGCACGTTTGCCCTGGAATGCGCCATTGATGAGATGGCCTTTCAAATAGGAATGGACCCTTTGGAATTCCGCCTGAAAAACTACACCGAAAAAGACCTGAACGAAGACAAGCCACACTCCAGCAAGGAACTAAAAGAATGCTACCGGCAGGGTGCCGAGAAATTTGGCTGGGCCAACCGCAAAATGGAACCCCGCTCCATGAAAGAAGGGCATCAGCTCATTGGCTGGGGAGTGGCCCACGGAGCTTGGGAAGCCCAACAGCAGGAAGCCTCGGCCAAAGCGGTGTTAAGCCCAAACGGCAAACTGACGGTCTCCAGCGCCACCGCTGATATAGGTACCGGCACTTACACCGTCATGACCCAGATCGCCGCCGAGGTCATGGGCCTTCCGCTGGAGGACGTGACGTTTGAACTGGGTGACTCTACCATGCCCAAATCTCCCCTGGAAGGCGGTTCCTGGACCGTATCTTCGGTAGGCTCGGCGGTGA
The DNA here is from genome assembly GCF_017916365.1 of Rufibacter roseolus. Taxonomy (GTDB): domain Bacteria; phylum Bacteroidota; class Bacteroidia; order Cytophagales; family Hymenobacteraceae; genus Nibribacter; species Nibribacter roseolus. The sequence goes on along the minus strand of NZ_JAFMSU010000002.1, from coordinate 750,215 downwards.
AACTGGTGTGCGAGAAATTACAAGAGCAGTTGCTAAAAATGGCCCAAAAAATGAAAAACTCTCCATTTTCAGAAGCTAAACTAGCCGATGTGTCTTTTGCCAACAAACAAATGTTCCTGACCCATGCACCAGCCACTTCCATTAGCCTCCAGGCCATTCTGGACCAAAATGAAGGCAAGCCGCTGGAAGCCGAGGCTTCTCAGAAACCAGACAGTAAACAGAAAAAATACTCCAGCTATTCCCACTCGGCCACGTTTGTGGAGGTGCAAGTGGATGAGGAGCTAGGTACCGTGAAGGTAACCCGCATAGTCACCGCGGTGGCGGCCGGCCGCATCATCAACCCTAAAACCGGCAGGAGTCAGATTCTGGGCGGGTCTGTTTGGGGCATTGGGGTAGCATTGGAGGAGCACACGGTGCTGGATCATAACCTCGGGCGTTTTATGACCCATGACCTGGACAAATACCATTTGCCGGTCTCTGCCGATGTGCATGAAACAGACGTGATTTTTGTGGAGGAGAAGGACGAAATAGTGAACCCGTTGGGCGCAAAGGGACTAGGCGAGATTGGTATTGTGAGTGTGGCCCCGGCTATCTGTAATGCGGTTTTCCATGCCACGGGCAAGAGAATCCGGGAATTACCTATTACCTTAGATAAATTACTCTAACCGTTTAGCGCCTGTTTTTACCTAAAAGATCTAAAAACAGGCGCTAAATAGATTTACAGAAGGGGTTACTTTTTTGGCCTTCCTGTAAAAGAGCGGTAAATTTATTAATTGTTGTAGAACGGAAGTAAAAGCCGGAAAACAACAAATCTGAATTAAGAAGAGAAGAATGGAATTACTCCTGTTTGGTATAACCAGGGAAATTGTGGGAGGATCTACCTTAACGGTAGCGCCTGAGGAACCGCTGCAGACCGTGGGCCAATTGAAGGCATGGCTGGCCCAAAAGTACCCAGCCATGCAAAAACTGAGTTCCCTGGCTGTGGCCGTTGACAGTGAATACGCCGATGACGATCAGCCTCTAAGGTCCGGGCAGGAAGTGGCGCTTATTCCACCGGTGAGCGGCGGGTAAACGATAAAGCATGTTAGTTAAACTAGTTACAGACGTTGACCTGAACGAAGCCTACAGCTACTTACAGCACCCGGGGGCGGGCGGGATTGACCTGTTTGTGGGTACCGTGCGGAATCACGCCCAAGGCAAAGAGGTAGTGAAGCTGGTGTTTGAGGCATATGCGCCCATGGCCTTGAAGGAGATGCAGAAGCTGGCCCAGGCAGCCCAACAGCAATGGCCTATTGAAAAACTGGTCATGCTGCATGCCGTAGGCGAGAAACTGGTGGGTGAGCCGGTGGTCATCATCGGGGTGGCTTCGGCGCACCGCGATGTGGCCTTCACCGCCTGCAGGTTTTTAATTGACGAACTGAAGAAGACCGTGCCTATCTGGAAGAAAGAATATTACCAAGACAACAGTGTGTGGGTTAACGCCCACCCTTAAGCCATGAGCAAGTCCCCATTGATAGATAAATACGGCCGGCAATTGACGTACCTGCGGCTCTCGGTTACTGACCGCTGCAACTTCAGGTGTTATTACTGCATGCCAGAGGAAGGAATGGATTTTGCCGCTCGCCAGGAACTGCTGTCCTTTGACGAAATGCACAACCTCGCTTCGCTTTTCTGCAGCCTGGGCGTGAAAAAAATAAGGATCACCGGAGGCGAGCCTTTTGTACGTGCAGGCATCATTCCGTTCTTGCGCCGGTTGAGTAAAATACCCGGCCTGGAGGAAATCACCGTGACCAGCAACGGCTCGCTCACCAGCGGCCAGATTAAAGCCCTGCAGGAAATCGGGATCCGGAAAATCAATATCAGCCTTGATTCCCTAGACCGGGAGCGCTTTTTCCGCATTACCCGCCGCGATCGTTTTGAATCTGTGTACGCCAGTATCTTTCAACTGCTGGAATCAGGTTTCGGGGTAAAGCTCAACTGCGTGGTAGCCGAGGACAAGAACATCCAGGACATTCTCCCTTTTGTGGAACTGACGAAAGACTATCCGCTAGCTGTCCGGTTCCTGGAGGAGATGCCCTTCAACGGCAGCGATACCTTTCTCCTGCCGCAATGGAGCCACCGCGAGATTTACCAGCACATCCAGGATCATTACCCGGGGTTGGAGAAACTGCAGAGCGAACCTACCTCTACCTCGGTCAACTATCGGGTACCAGGCTATAAAGGCACCTTCGGGATTATTCCGTCCTTCAGCCGGACCTTCTGTGGCACCTGTAACCGCATCAGGCTGGGCGCTACCGGAGAATTCCGCACCTGCCTTTACGGTCCTCCTGCCCTGAACCTGCGCGATCTGGTAAGACAAGGGGCTTCTCCCGAAGAACTGGAAAGGGAAATAAGGGTGGCCATAAGCAACCGCGAAAAGGACGGCTTTGCCGCCGAGGCAAGTGTCTCCCAAAAAAGGCATGAATCCATGTCGGTGCTGGGCGGGTAATGGCCCCAGGCGCTCGCAAGTCCTTCGGACGCTACGAGTTCTTTTGAGCAGGCGGACTAGCTTTGGCCAACAAAAACTTCCCTCCAGATTCAGGTGAATTATTGAAGTAAGACATTTACTTTACCGGCCAGAATTGGATTACTGTTATTAAGCCAATTTCTTAAAAACAGCCTATAAATAGCTTTAGACTAATCATTTAAATGAGTTCACTTTCACATATAGACGAACAGGGCCAGCCCAGCATGGTAGATGTGTCGCTTAAGGCGGTGACTACCAGAACGGCCATTGCCGAGGGCATAGTGCGTTTTCCTGAGGCCGTTTTCAGGCAGTTGGCAGAGCTGGACTTTCTCACCAAAAAGGGCGCGGTTTTCCAGACAGCGATTATCGCTGGGGTCATGGCCGCAAAGAAAACATCAGACCTTATTCCGCTTTGCCACCCCTTGGCCCTGTCTACCTGTAAAGTGAACATTGAACCCACTGACAACTTCTCCCTTAAGGTTACTTGCCTGGTACGGTGCGAAGGAAAAACCGGCGTAGAGATGGAGGCCTTGACGGGCGTCTCGGCGGCAGCCCTCACCGTGTATGACATGTGCAAGGCGCTCACCCATGATATGGTTATTTCAGAAATCCGACTGGTAGAAAAAACCGGGGGTAAGTCTGATATCCATGCAGCCCGCTGAGGGGACGTCAGTGCTCCTATTTGAGTTACTAATCAAGTTTTCTGCTCAAGCTGATATCAACCTCAAAATTGCTCTTGGCAGATGAAATCTATCATGCCAAATCTATCACTACTCCAAATCTATCACTACTCTTTAACAGCAACCTTAAACTAACCCATGGACAACCGTTATAACCGGCAATTGCAGCTCCCTGGCTTCGGAGCGGAGGCGCAGCAGAAACTAAGCAAAGCCAGGGTTCTGGTGGTGGGCGCCGGCGGACTGGGGGTTCCGGTACTGCAGTATCTGGTGGGCATGGGTATAGGCACGTTGGGCATGGTAGACGGGGACCACATCAGCCTTACCAATCTGCATCGGCAGGTCTTGTACAGCACCCTAGAGGTGGGACAACTGAAAGTGGAAGTAGCCGCGCAAAAACTGGCGCAATTGAACCCTGAGATCCGGCTGAACTCTTACCCTACGCATCTTACGCCGCAGAACGCGCTGGAAATCATGGAAGGCTATGACCTGATTATAGACGCCACCGATAATTTTGAGGCCCGTTACCTCATCAATGATGCCTGTGTGCTTCTGGGTAAACCATTTGTGTATGGCGCCCTGCACCAGTATGAAGGCCAGGTAAGTGTGTTCAATCTGGAGGGTGGTCCAACCTACCGTTGCCTCTACCCTACAACGCCCTCGGCGCAGGAAATACCGGATTGCAATACGGCAGGTGTCCTGGGCGTGGTTCCCGGATTGGTTGGGCTACAGCAAGCCTTAGAGGCAGTGAAAGTGCTTACCGGTATCGGGAAATCGCTTTCTGGTTACCTGCTTATGCTGGATTACCTGAACCAAAGCCAATACAAGATCAAGCTGAAAGCCAACCCGGACAACCAGTGCATTACCAGTCTGCAGGATTCCTATGCTGTGGCCAGTTGCACCACGGTTCCGGAGGTCACGGCGGCCGAACTCTATGAATGGGTAGGAAACGGCAAGAAAATGCTGTTGCTGGACGTGCGGGAGCAGGATGAATACGTACAAGGGCACCTGCAGAAGTCCTTATTGACGCCTTTATCGGTGTTCCGGAACCAGATGGAACATTTACCCCAGCACCTGCCCATCATTACCATATGCCAGAAAGGAAGCCGCAGCCGGAAAGCCGCCGAAATGCTCCTTGAAAATGAGGCGGCAGCAGAAGTCTATAGTTTAGCGGGCGGCATGGAGGCCTGGCAAACCCAGTTAAGAAACAAACTGGTGGTGAAATGATGGACTTGGACTTGAATCTGGTACTGCTGATCTTCAGTTTCTTTGTCATTGCCACACTGTATTCCTCGGTGGGGTTTGGCGGCGGCTCCAGTTACCTGGCCCTGCTGGCGCTGTTGTTGCCCAATTTCCTGGAGATTAAATCAACTGCCTTGCTGTGCAACCTGGTAGTGGTTTCGGGAAGCACGTACCTGTTCATCAAACAAGGGCTTTTTGACTTCAGGAAGTTTCTGCCCTTGGCCTTGTGCAGCGTGCCTGCCGCTTTTCTGGGCGCCACCTTCAGCCTGAAGCAATCGGTTTTCTTTATCTGTCTGGGAGCCGTGCTGGCGTTCTCCGGTGCCTTACTGATTATACAGTTCTTCACCCAGCCTGTAGCTCAGCGCATGGAGTATGCCCGGCATTCCTGGCTTTTCAATTTGCTGTTGGGGGCCAGCTCGGGCTTTGTCTCGGGGTTGGTAGGTATTGGCGGCGGTATTCTGCTGTCGCCGGTCCTGCACCTGCTCAAGTGGGCCGATGCCCGGACGATTGCCGCTCTGGCTTCCTTTTTCATTCTGGTGAACTCGGTGGCCGGGGTGCTGGGCCAGGTAGCCAGCGGCAATTTCATGGCGGATGGTACCTTCCTGTGGCCCCTGTTGCTGGCGGTTTTCCTGGGCGGTCAACTGGGAACGCGGCTTAGCTTACAAAAGATAAAGCCCCAGGCTGTGAAAGGCTTAACGGGTGCATTTGTCCTTTTCATCGGGTTGAAGCTGGTTTTCAGTTATCTTTAGGGCTTGACGTACCCCTATGATATCTGTAGAAGAAGCCTTACAACTGATACTGGAGCATAAAGCCGCTTTGCCCCTGGAAGAAATAGACTTGCTTCAATCAATGGGCCGGGTGCTGGCGCAGGAGGTCACCGCAGACCGGGACTTCCCTCCTTTTGACCGGGCGACCATGGACGGCTTTGCCATCAACTCGCATGATTTTGCCTCCGGCGCTAGGGCTTTCCTGGTGGAGCAAATCCAGGCAGCCGGTGCGCCCCAGACTATTTTGCAGGAAACCGGGTCTTGTATCGAGATTATGACGGGCGCCATGCTCCCAGTCAATACTGATGCGGTAATCCCCTACGAAGACTGCCTCTTGCAGGACAAGGTAGCCAAGGTTCAAATCGAGCACGTAAAGGCGGGACAGAACATCCACCGGCGAGGTTCTGATAAAAAGGCAGGAGAAACTTTGCTTACCGCTGGCGTACAAATCACCCCGGCCATAGTGGGCACGCTTGCCTCAGTGGGATTGGCCAAAGTGAAAGTCTATAAACTTCCAAAAGTAGCCATCTGCTCTACCGGCGACGAGTTGGTGGAAATAAAGGAGACGCCGCTGCCGCACCAGATCAGGAGGTCAAACGCGTATATGCTGGCGGCTGCTTTACAAGGAGAAGGTATCCAGGCTTCGCTTTACCACCTGCCAGATGTGCCTCAGGTCATGGAGGCCAGTCTGGAGAAGATCATCGCAGAGCATGAGGTGCTGATTCTATCCGGGGCAGTTTCCAAGGGTAAGTTCGATTTTCTGCCGCAGGTATTAGCGACTTTGAGTTTTGAGTCTGTTTTCCATAGAATAGCCCAAAAACCCGGCAAACCTATGTTGTTCGGGACCCTGCCCGGGCAGAAGGTGGTGTTTGGTTTGCCCGGCAACCCGGTATCTACCTTTGTGTGTTACCAGCTTTTCTTCCGGCCCTGGCTCAGGGCTTCGTTGAACCTTTCATCAGTTGAGGCCTACGCGCAATTAACCCAGAACGTCCATTTCCGGCCGAACCTCACTTACCACTTGCCGGTAAAACTGCATAACCACTTGGGACTTCTGCAGGCCACTCCTATCCAAAGCACCGGGTCCGGGGACCTCACCAGCATTCTGGAAGCCGATGCCCTACTAAGTCTGCCAGCCGTACCGGATACCTTTTCTGCCGGAGAGGCCTTTCCCATTACCTTGCTATGATTTATCTCAAACCCCTGTGTTTACCCTCTGGTTTGCTTCCGTTTTACGCCTGATTTTGGGAAAGCAGGCAAAAACTGTCCGCAAGTTTCCCTTTAGGAGAGCGGTATTACGTACATGAGGGCTGAGACCAAAGAAGATTACCATGGATAACAAAGGGTGGGATGAAGACCGTTACCGGGAACTGAATGGTTATTTCCGGGAAAAAATCCAGCATCAGTTGAGCACTGACCCGCATCTGCAGAAACAAATAGCCGAGGGAAAAAGCCTGGATCTAACAGAGATTGTAGAGAGCATGACGCTCAACGACCAGGTACTGTGGAAGGAGTTTATGCACCTGGACCAGCTCAAAATGCACCGTGACCTGCAGAACCATTTAGAGGGGAAAGGTAATCCCCTGCATGACAAATCTGGGTTCTACCGCCGGTATAACGGAGAAGAAGACGAAGCGCAGCCGCTTTGGTGACAGAAACTTTCCTTACATTTTTCCTTACCTTACCAGGCAAATTGCTGGCCCAATGGTAATGCGCTCCTTGGGCCTTTATTTCAGAGATTCAAAGCTGTACTGGGCGTCGCTCCAGAATTCATCTAAGGCAATGATGCGGGGTTTGAAGAAGGAAATTAGAGTGGGCCAGTCTTCCCGGTTGAAAATGTTCACGGGGCCTATCTCTTTGTAGATCCTGCTGATGGTCTCTCCGTACTCATTGGTGGTGTGCAGATCCCATTCCCACTCCTCGCCCAGGGTTTCATGCAGGTAGGTTTTCAGCTCCAGAAATTGCTCAAAGAAAAGCTCCTGGATTTCGGCGTCTGGGTGGGTCATTTCAATCCCGATGGAGGCAGATTTGTTTTCGGCCCGCATCCTGAAGTACACATGCTTGAGTCCGGTTTTGTAGTTAGACCAGTTGATCTTCAAGCCTTCGGCGGAGGGGTGCGGCGCGATGTACTGGCCAAAGGTGGTCCAAAAACTTTGTCTTAGCTGCGAGGCTTGTTCTCTGGTGTACATAACTGGGGATTCTGTTGGTTTAATTAAGTCGCCATGCCATGGAAAATTCCTTTATGGCCCCTACAGAGAGAACGGCAAATTTAAGGCTGGGGATTAATTATAAGTACCTACATACATTAAGTACAACAGCTACTTTGTTAAATCCAAAAGTGCTTCATTCAAAGGGAGTTCTCCCTAAAAAATAGGCTAGAAATACTTATTTTTAGGTATTTCAAGTGGACTGAGAATAACGGTACTTTGCTTTCAGATAGGGTTTGTATATCAAACTCCATCACAGGGTTTTATATTTTGTCTGAGAAGGGGGCATCGGGGGACGCCCCCTTTTTATTTGCCCGTTCCCCAGGGTTTCCTCTCCCCTTTAGCCTTTTCTGTAAACCAGATCAAACCTCAGGAAAGAAGAAACTACTCAAAAAGCTTGGCTTTAAATGAGACTTACCACTGCTGGTGCACGGTGGGTTTAATGTACCGGTCATAGATGGTGCGTACGCCCTCCATTTGCTCCTGAGTTAAAGCAGGCAAAGCGGCGGCCGCCAGGTTAGAAGTCACCTGCTCAGGGCGCGAAGCTCCTGGAATTACGGTACTAACCTCTGGGAACATGAGCACCCAACGCAGCGCCCAGGCGGCCAAAGGCTCCTCTCCCGGAAATAATTTCTTCAGTTCTTCCACGGCCTCCAGGCCCAGGTCAAAATCTACTCCCGAGAAGGTCTCCCCTTTGTCAAACGCCTCACCGTTCCGGTTGAACGCGCGGTGGTCCTGTGAATTGAACGTGGTCTGGTGCGACATCTTACCCGATAGCAATCCGCTGGCCAGCGGTACCCGAACAATAAGTCCCACGTTGTTATCCTGAGCGGCCGGGAACAGCTGCTCTATAGGTTTCAGGCGGAACATATTGAAAATCACCTGTACGGTGGTCACGTTAGGGAAACGCATTGCCATGAGCGCCTCGTCCACTAATTCCACGCTTACCCCCAGGTTCCGGATTTTGCCCTGTTCCTTGAGTCGGTCAAAGGTCTCGAAGATCTCGGGGCGGGTGTACACCTGGGTGGGTGGACAATGCAGCTGGATCAGGTCCAGGGTGTCCAGGTTCATGTTGCGAAGGCTGCCTTCCACATACCTGGTGATAGATTCTGGCGTGTAGCCTTCGCTTACGTGCGGTTGGATCTGGCGTCCGCATTTGGTGGCGATGAAAACCTCTTCTGAGCGGCTTTTCACCACCTTGGCCACCGCAGCTTCGCTCAGGCCATCGCTGTACACATCGGCGGTATCTATGAAATTCACGCCCGCGTCAATAGCCGAGTGGATGATGGCTTCTGCGGTCTGCTCGCTGAAGGGCTCACCCCAGCGGCCTCCCACTTGCCAGGTTCCCAATGACACTTCAGATACGTTGAAGCCGGTTTTCCCTAATACTCTATAGTTCATGTGTTCTGTTTTATGGATACAATAAAGGTATGTACTCCAGATGGACCCGAAAAGATAAAGCCCTGACCTGGATTTTGAAAATGTCTTGGACCAAGCACCTTGTTTTACCCCTGTTTCAGGTAAACGGCCTTAAATCAGGAAAGACAAACCAGATTCGGTTTTAACCGGTTCTGCCTTGCTTTCCCAACCTTTGATTAACGGTGTTGCTGGTAGATATCAGTGGGAACCTGGGTCTGCAGCGCTTTGATAACCTCTGGGGAAGTGGCAGGTACGTCCGCCAGGGCCAGGGCTTGATTTAGGTGCGACTCAGTTCTGATGCCCAGCACCGCCGTGGTCACCGCCGGATGGTGCAGGACATATCTCACCGAGGCTTCTTTGGCATGATCCGCTCCTACGATGGCCTTCACAGCCTCGGCCACCTGGGTCACCTCCACCGTGGTATGGTTCAGATAAGGTTTGGGTGTTTTGCCCAGTAAAAGCCCCTGCGCCAGGCTTCCGCGAGCCAATACTCCAACCTGGTGTTGGTGTAGCAGGTCAAGCATCTGTTCCTCGGGACGGCGGTCCAGCAGACTGTACAGCATCATGACGCTTACCAGGTTAGAACGCTTCACGTACTCCCTGATCACATTAGGCCTGATAGACGAGATGCCGTAGTGCCTGATTTTGCCTTGCTGTTTTAGCTGTTCAAAGGCCTCAATGGTTTCGTCAATAGGGTCTTCAATGGTTCCGCCGTGCAGTTGATACAAGTCTATGTAATCTGTTTGGAGGCGCCGCAGGCTTTGCTCTACCGCCTCCAGGATGTACGCCTTGGTAGGGTTCCAATCCCAGCCGCTGCCATCGGGGCGCCACTGGTTGCCCACTTTGGTGGCAATGATCACCTGGTCGCGCTGGCCTTTGAAAGCCCTGCCTACGGTTTCCTCGTTCCTGCCTTTCTCGTACAGGTCAGCAGTGTCAAAGAAATTGATTCCGTTTTCCCGCGCCAAGTGCAATAGCCTGATATTTTCATCCTCGGACCCGGTCAGGGACATACACCCAAAACTCACCTCGCTCACTTCTAAGTCTGAGGTGCCTAGTAGTTTATAGTTCATATGCTCATCTTCTGCTTTACAAGAGGCGAAAACCTCCAGAACCAAAGGTAACAGGAATCGGGTTTAGGGCCTGATTTCCTAAAAGTAACCATTAAACCCAAAAGCCAGGGTAAAGTAAAGGAAACGGATTGTCTGCAAGGAAGATGTAGTAAAAAGGCCGTGAGGGGCAATTTTTCTGAATTGGTATCTCAAGCGTATAAAGAGAAGATTATAGCTAATAACCTTTTAGATACTCCATTTCAACCTTTAACCCTATTTCCCTTGATTAATAATACCTTACCAAATGGCTACTGACATGAAAGAAAACTATTACACCCACGCGCTTTGGCATGTGCAGGAAGGAAAAACAGAAGCATTCCTGCAAGCTTGGCAGCAGTTCGGAAAGGCTTTGTCCCAGGTGCCCAACTCCCCTCCGGTACGCGGAACCTTGATCCAGAGTATTGATGATCCGCTGGTGTTTTATTCATTTGGGCCATGGGAGTCTTTGGAAGACATCCAGGCCATGAGGAGCGATGAGAACGTTAGAAAAGCCCTGTCTTCAATTCTAGAACTTTGCTCTGAGGCCGAGCCTGGCCAATTTAAAACAGTAATGCAATTGGAATTCCCGGGTTCAAGAACACCATAACCCTAAACTACGGTCAATTGCATCCATTTTCGCCTTTCAAACCAATCAGAAACATAGGTATTAAAGTGGCTCTTGAATGAACCTCCTTTATTGCTTTTCTGAACAGACTAAATCAATAGTGGCTTTACAGCCTTTTCCAGGGTTTGATGCCTTCTGCCTTCATCACGGAGTACAGCAGCAGTACGTACACCAGGTCCAGCACAAAAATGCCGAAGTACAGCAGCATCAGCAGGTATGAGTTGGGGAAATACAGGTAAAACAGCACCGATGGGAAAACCGTGCCTACTAACTTGCTCAGGCCAATATAAAGCGATTGCCCGGCCGAGCTGTTCCGTTTCAGCAGCATCCGCACGAAAAGCACCGACATCATCAGGTTCTGGGCAAAGGCGGCGTAAATGCCAATGTAGTCGTTGAACTCCCGGGCCATAAACGAGATCAGCAACCCGCAGTAAACCAGGGTAAAGAGGAAGGTAGCGTAGAAAAGCTTTTGGGGCAGATGCTGGGGGAACTCGCCGCGGCCGAACCGCAGGTACTGCACCATAATGCCTACGTCAAACAGCAGCCACAGGTAATCTATGGACAACTGCGGCTGCGGATGCGGGTGGACAAAGGAAAAAATGAACTCCCAGGCTAAATTGGCGCATAAAGCCACCATGGGCATGCCATAAAACCTGTCTTTGAAACCTCTTCTCAGGATCAGGATATAGGCGATGGTCCAGAAGAGGCCACTGCCGATCATCAGAAAACTGCTTAACGTAGCGTCTAGGTGAACCGGATCTTGCAACATACCTTCTGCTAACATGTACAACCCCACTTAGGTTAGGGCACCAGGCAATTTTTCTTCAGACTTCCTACTCCATTAGAAATGAACCAGAAGCAGAAATCGGAGTAGAACCTAAAATCCAAAGCTGGAATAAAACCCTACGCAACAAGCCTATAAGCCCCATGGAGTTAAACCCGTTGATCTTAACGCTCACCCTTGATCCCGAGGCCGCTGATTTCTTCACCCAATTACGGACCCAGCATTTCCCACCCGAGCGAAATTACCTGCAGGCCCACTTAACCTTGTTTCATCATCTGCCGCCAACGGAGAAAGTCATCAAAGAAACTTTGGAGCAGATTTGCCAAAAACAACCCCAAATCACTTTAGAAGTAACTGACCTCATGAGCCTGGGCAAAGGGGTAGCCTACAGAATAGCCAGTGAAGAACTGCAGGAGTTGCACAGGTACTTACAAGAGCAATGGGAACTGTTCCTTCTTCCGCAGGACAAACAGAAACTCCGCCCGCACATCACCATCCAAAACAAAGTAAAGCCTGAGGAAGCCAAAGGCCTGGAGCACCGCCTGAGACAATCTTTCCAGCCATTTCAGATTTCAGGCATCGGGTTTACCCTTTGGGAATACCAGGGCGGCCCTTGGAAACTGCTCAAGGAGTTTCCTTTTCAGCCTGTTTTTGAAAAAACAGCCTCCAAACAGATTCATTAGGCACAGAATCTAGTTTGCGGAGAGGTAGTTAAAAATAAAGACGGTTTACCTTTCCAATCCTGAGCACCTTCTGTTGAAGGCCGGAATGAAAAAGTAAACCGTCTTGGTGAGTAGTTACTCTTAATAATAACTTATTTGAAATCGCCTAAGGAAACAATGTAGTCCTTGCTGCCATCGGTAACCCAGGCATCCAGCTGCGCGGGGTCTTTCATCTGCTGGCCCCGTTGCCGCGGCACGGCAATGTACCCGCACTTAATATCCGGCAAGGCCGACATATCGCTCCAGAGCTTTTCAATCTGGGCCACCGGGTAGATGTCCTCCTGGCCGTGCCCCCAACGGTATTTCACGTCTTTGATGGTCACGTAGGTAGGCATGCGGTGCGCCACACTTCTTACCGCTTTGGCCAGCACGGCCTCCTCCCCCTTCAGATCGGTGCGGGTGAGCCCGAACAAGGCAAGCAGCGGATCAATCTGAATCCAAGTAGTCATGGTATTGTAGTAGCTCAGGTTCAGCTCGTCTTCCTCCCGTGGCTGGGCCAGGCCTTCCAACAAGCGCACTTTTCCGTTCACGCGGGCCAACCCGCCGCCGCGGTCCTCAATGCGGCGTGGCACCACCTCAAAGGTGAGCACATTTCCTGAGTCTAAGTGATGACCCAAAGCTGCAGGGTTGAGATCGGCCCCAAGGGTGTCAATGTTGTGCAGCATAATGGTCTCCAGTTGAGGATTCTCCTCCAGAATCTGCGCCAGCACACCGTTCCGCAGCATGTTGGATACCTCGTACCAATGGCCCAGAGGCGAGAAGCGCTGCGAGGCGATGTTGTCTACATAATCGGAGCCTTCTCCCTTGGACTTGGCCCAGCCAATCATGGCCCTTCTCCCCGCTTCGCGCACTTTCTGCTTGTTTTCGTCCAGGGTCTCCTGCGGCATTTCCTCCCACAAGAACCGGAGGTCGCGCTCCATAGGCACGTACCGCTGCCCGATGGACCGGCCCGTGGACAGATAAACCGGGCCGGCATAACCGTATTTCTGCGTCAGCTCTAGTTTCTTCCGGATGGGTTCATGCGTCAGGTAGCTCGTAGCCACGATGTGCGGCAGCAATGCCCCGTATTTGGCGGACACGGCTTTGGTTTTTGCCAGGTGGATTTCCAGGAAACTCCGGTGCACACCTTCCACCTCCACAAACGGGTTCAGGGCTTTGATCACGCCGGCGCCTTTGGTCCATCGGCTGCCCACGCCAGCGGCTAAACTTAGCACGGCTATCTTCCCGGCTCTAATTGCTTCCTCGCCGGTTTGCGCAGCTTGATCAAGGCTTTCCAGCTTAGCGATGTCTGAAGGCTGCACGTCTTCAATGGTGGTCTCGTTGGGCAGACGGTTGCGGGACAACCCGATGTAGCCTTTCTGCAGTTGCTCCCTAATTTCCTCGTGCTGGATATAATCAAAACCGTTCTCTTTTTTGATTCGGTCGGCTTTCTCATTTTCCTGGCTGCGGCTGCCCTGGCTGGACGGGTCAGACACCTTGAATAGGTTGCTCACGATGGTGCGCAGCAGCGGGTACGCCACGTTGTCCTGCCCGCACCGGGTGGTGAAGAAATCAATCTCTGCCCGCCGCACATAAGAAATGGATTGCGGGTCTTTCTTCACCAGGTCAGAGACGTGGATGCCATAGTACTGCTCAGGCATGAGGGCATCCTGGCCCTGGTGCAGGTAAGACCACGATCCTTTCTCGTTGATGCGCCAATTGTAGACCACCGGCTCCATGGCGAAAGGCAGGGAATCAGACAGCTCGCTTTTGGTGGCCCGCAGAATCTCCAGCACCTGGTGTTTGTAGTCTTCGTACTGATCTGGGTTCACGAACATGCCCATGCCGCCTCCGGACATGCCGCCCAGCATCAGGAAGCCCAGGTAATTCTCCCCGAACTGCTTCTTTGCCCGCCGGATGATTTCCTCGGTGAAGTGCGTGGAAGCCCAAGGAATGATCGTTTTAATAGGCTTTTCAAAATTATGGGCGGTATTCGCGGCCAGCTTTCGTATGTCACCTTCTTTGAGGGCCGCTAGGATGTTATCAAAAACCTGGTTCGTCTGTTGCCGCGCCTCCCACTCGTTCTCGCCGCGGAGCAGGTATTTCTCGGTCACCATTTCCAGGATGGGTCCTACGTTGGAGGCCATGCCGCCATGCATGAGCACGAGCGAGTTCATGAGCTTGTGGGACATTTCGGGATGAATTTCCCCGTTTTGCAATACCCGGTGCCGCGGCAGCAAAGTACCCCGGCTGATGCCTGCCTCAGGGTCACCTTCCTGGGCAAACGTACCCTGGATGGCTTTGATGCCCGGCCACACCCCGCCAGAGTCCTGCCAACCACCGCCAGAACCACCAATCCACTCACCCAGAATGGCCCTTGAGGCCACCAGGCGGCGTTCGCTTTCCTCCAGGCCACCTACCAGATTACGGGTCTGGCCGGTGGCGCGCATGAGCAGGCTGATGATGGAGCCCAGCAGGTTCGTAGACACGGCAAACCTTGAACCCTTGGGAATATCATTTACCCGGGTCACCAGCTCAATACCCATGCCGGGCGCCACGATGCGGGACAGGATTTCAGGTAAAGACTGGTTTGTGCCTTCAAAAGACGGCGGAATCAAACCAGAGGCAATCACCCCGGCTTTCACCAAACTCAGGTAATCGTTCCCGAAATTGAATAGGTCATCCAGTTCGGTAATATCCTTGGAGGTGTTTAAGTCAATACTGGTCAGGCGCAGCACCGGCTCAGGGATTACCCGCACATAGGACTGCAAGGGCGGCCGGATGTCTTTGTCGCGCCCGAACACGCCTAAGTCAATGGAGATATTAAGCACGCGGGCTCCCTCGGGGTAATCCATGCCCAGGAAGAAGATGTCTGACCAGCCGCTGTGGGTCAGGTCCATCCGTACGGAAGTCTGTTCCTCCAAAACCGGGTAGAAAAGCGAACTCTCCTGCCGCTGCAACAACTGCGGGTGAATTCTGATAGGATGCTCCTCCTGGTGCCCTACCCTGAACATCCACTGGTTTCCCTTGCTGGAGCGCACGCTTTTGCGAACCTGGTCGGCCAGGATCTGGAATGACAAATGGTGGTAGCTATCGGCTAAGCCGCTGAACAAGGCCGCGTTGGCACCGTGCGCATCAATTTCCTTGAAGAAGGTAGTAATGGCCTG
The DNA here is from genome assembly GCF_017916365.1 of Rufibacter roseolus. GTDB lineage: Bacteria > Bacteroidota > Bacteroidia > Cytophagales > Hymenobacteraceae > Nibribacter > Nibribacter roseolus. Next base: position 735,035 of record NZ_JAFMSU010000002.1, on the reverse strand, counting down.
CTCAAAACGCCGCGATAACAGGTCTTCAAACCCGGCGTACGGGATCTTCCCTGTGGAAGGTGTATCGGCTGATTCCATGAGGAAAAAGCGGAAGCCGGCGGCCAGGAAAAGAATGGCGCGTACTTTATCGTATAAACTAGGAGTGGTTTTCCTGAATTCATCCAACTCCCGCAACGCCTGGAACAGCTCTCTAGAGGAAAGCCCTTTGCTCATCTTGAAGAAGGAGCGGTTCCGTTCCTCGGGGTTAGTGGAGGTAATGGTCTGTATAAATATGTTCATCTGGCTCTTTCTATGCAATCTGGAACGTCCTGAATAAAGCGCATTTTATGCCTTAGTTAGTTTTCCGCTGATTGGCCTCGGCCAGGAGTTCCACCATGGACGTAAGGGTTTCATCGTGGGCCTGACCGGCTAAACCAAGAGCAATCTGGGCCTGTAGCAAGCCTTGCTTTTTACTGAGATCATAGCGGTTGCCTTTGACTTCCAGCGCCAGGTATTTCTCCGTGGCAGCCAATTCCTGCAAAGCGGGCGTGAGTTGTACGTTTTGGCTGCCGTTTTTCAGATTTGCTTCCAAAATACCGAAAACCGTAGGCGTTAAAACGTGCATCCCGAAGAAGCAGAGGTAATAACCGGCTCTTAAGCCAGGAGTCTGCAGTTCCAGCTCGGCGATGCTTAAAGAAGGTTTCTCAATGATCCGGTCAATTTGGTAAACTCCTTTCTGGTTAGCCAGGTGCTTGCCCGTTAAGGTGCCGTACCGATGGATCTGGTGCTCAATGGTGGGATTTACCGCCGATACCGCGCAACCCTCCTGCACGGCCAGGTTGATCAACTGGGTAGTACAACGTTGGCGTTGCAGGTCAGAAACATATAAATGGTCGCCCAGCAGAAGCAAAAAAGGTTCTTCTTTGACAAAATCGCGGGCGCAGTAAACCGCGTGTCCAAAACCCAACGGCTCAGTCTGTTCTACAAACTGGAGGCGGGTGCGCAGGTTGTCTACTTTTTCGGCTTCTTCTTTGGCCCAATCGGTGCCGGAGAAAGACTCAATAAGGTTATTTCGGAGTGAGGTGAAAGCCTCCTGGTAGCGCGGACCGTCACCGGGGGCGCAGACCACGCAGATTTCCTCAATGCCACTGGCAAAAGCCTCCTCGGCAATGATCTGGATAACGGGTTTGGACAGGCCGTCAATGTCCACCACTGGTAACATGGCTTTCTGAACGGTATCAGCTACGGGGTATAGTCTTTCGCCGCGGGCGGCCGCTGTAATGACAGCTTTTCTTACTTTCATAATCAGGTATGATATCAGTGATTTGGGGAATCAGCAAAATATTCCAAGTACTAATTAAGCATATAATCTTGGAAATGCATGAATAAGGGAAAAGTATAAAAGGCTGCTGATATCTTTACCTGCAGGAGCTCCTTGAAAACTTGTTATTTATAATTGGGAGATTTTCCTGTTTTCAATCTATTTCTGTTAAAAGCCCCTGGAAACGCTTGACTATAGTCGCTCTAGAAAACCCTGCATTTTGTCATAATGAGAGCCTTTCCAATACACCCGCTGGCAAATGGGGCATTGGTAGAATTCCTGAAAATACACTTTGGTCTTGGGTTGTAGCAGGGGCAAAACAGATTCTTTTGGAACCTCAACAATGCTTCCATTACACGCCATACACCGGGTAAATGGCTGAATTTGGGATTTAAGTCCAAACCTTTTCATCACTTCCGCTAATTGCGTTTCCAAATGCTGAGACCTTAGCCAGTAGCCCCACACAACTACTTTTTGTTTGAGCAGGCCGATATCCCTGGTAAGCACAATTCGCTGTTCCTGGGCGGCAAGCTGCCCTATGGTTTGGTCATCATATTGGTTCTCGTAAAGGGTATCAAACCCCAGCAAACGCAGGTAACGCGCCAGTTTTCCCAGGTGCACATCCAGCACAAAACAGGCAGGTACCGGGCTCTTTATCTGCAATGGAGGCAGCCTTTCGTAACTCTCTTCACAAACTACCGGATACGCCTCTACCCGTGCTCCATAAGGTAAGGAATCCAGGAACGCGGCGGGCTGGTTATCAAGAAGAATGCTTCCGATTTCGGGATGAGGTACGCCTAAGGCTTCTAAAGCGTCTTTGAGGGCGGGTGCTCCCGTGAATGAATAGTGTAACCATTGCTGCCTTTGGTGCTTTGGTAAGAAGTCCTGCAGGCGGCCATGGAAAAAGATGTGGGCCATATTCTCCATCCTTTACTCCTACTAAGAAAGCCCTTAAAAGTTCCTGCCGCCAGGTTGTGAATGATAAAACAGGCTATACGCTTTGCTGTATTTGGATTGGCGGCTTACCCATCCAAAACAAAACCTTCTCCTGAAGGGTTATTTATTTAACCACCACAAAATTTCAAGCCTTTTCCTTTGCAAGTACCCATTGTTCTTTACTGGTTCCGGCGTGATCTCCGGCTGACAGATAATGCCGGACTTTACCATGCGCTCACCTCGGGTTTTCAGGTGCTGCCGATTTTCATTTTTGATCAGGATATTTTAGACCAGTTTCCCTCGGGCCCAGATCGTAGGGTGGAATTTATCCATCAAACCTTGTCAAATATATCCCAGGAGTTGCAAGCCTTGGGTTCTACCATGGTAGTTAAGTATGGCAAGCCCCTGGAGGTGCTGCAAACACTCACAGAGCAATACAAAGTGAGAGCCGTGTACGCGAATCATGACTACGAACCCGCCGCTATTGCCCGGGACCAGGATGTGGCAAGTTTTCTGGAGGAGAAAGGGATCGCTTTCCGGACTTTTAAAGACCAGGTGATTTTCGAGAAAAAGGAAGTGGTGAAGGACGATGGGACGCCTTATCGGATGTTTGGGGCCTACCGGAAAAAGTGGATGAGCACGCTTTCAGACTTCTACCTTTCTTCTTACCCTACAGAAAAGTACCGGCAAAACTTTCTCCAATCTGGTACCCAGCCCATCCCCAGTTTAGAGTCGATGGGCTTTGCACCTAGCGGGGAGCCCCTCTTCCCTCCTGCCCAACTGCCTGAAACTATCATCAGAACTTATGAATTAACCCGGGATTTACCTGCATTGGCGGGCACCTCAAGGTTGGGGCTGCACCTGCGGTTCGGGACGGTGAGTGTGCGCGAACTGACCAGAAAAGCCCTGGAACTGAATTCCGTCTGGCTGGGAGAACTGATCTGGCGCGAGTTCTTCATGATGATTCTTTTCCATTTTCCGCAGGTGGCCAGCCGGCCCTTTAACCTGGAGTATGAGCACATGGTCTGGCTTAACCAGGAAGATCAGTTTGAGCGTTGGTGCAATGGCACAACCGGTTACCCCATTGTGGATGCCGGCATGCGGGAACTCAACGCCACTGGTTTCATGCATAACCGGGTGCGCATGATAGCGGCCAGTTTTCTGGTAAAGCACCTGCTCATTGACTACCGATGGGGCGAGGCTTATTTTGCCCAGAAATTGCTGGATTACGACATGGCCGCGAACAACGGTAATTGGCAATGGTGTGCCGGAACCGGTTGCGACGCCGCGCCGTACTTCAGGGTTTTCAACCCTGAGACCCAGGCCAAGAAATTTGACAAGAGCCAGGAGTATATCAAAAAGTGGGTACCGGAAGTGGGCACCTCCGCTTATCCTTCACCCATGGTAGACCATGCCTTTGCGAGAGAAAGGGCCCTTAAGACATATAAGGCCGCCTTAAACCAAGCAAGGGGAATTGCTGAGGACAATCGGTAATACCCATCTTAATTCCGAAGTTTTCAAAAGTCATAATCCGTAATGCTTACCCATGATAGGCCCTCTGATTAAAAGCTGTTTTTGAGAAAACCGCCCCAAAACGGAAATAAATTCTTGAGTATAGTATCCTGAAGGTAACAGCGTTGTGACAACTTCTTCGCTGGAAAAGGGTACATCCATAGACCATAACATATTTACTACTATGGCAGATACACCAAGAACATTTAACCCCAACTATAGCCTTGGGGCCGATTTAACGGTCAATCGTATGGGATTTGGGGCCATGCGCATCACTGGCGAAGGCATCTGGGGACCACCCAAAGACCGGGAAGAGGCCATCAGGGTATTGCAAAGAACCGTAGAACTGGGTATCAATTTTATTGACACCGCTGATTCTTACGGTCCCAACATCTCCGAGGAACTCATTGCCGAGGCCCTGTACCCTTACCCCAAAGACCTGGTCATCGGCACCAAAGGTGGTTTGCTGCGCACCGGTCCTAACCAATGGCCCATCAATGCCAAACCAGACCATTTAAAGGAGGCGCTGGAAGGAAGTCTGCAGCGCCTGAAACTTGACCGGATTGACTTGTACCAGCTGCACCGCGTAGATCCCGAGATTCCGTTTGAACAGACGCTGGAGTTTCTGCAGGACGCCCAGGAACAAGGCCTGATCAAGCACATCGGGTTGTCTGAAGTGAACGTTGAGCAGATCCAGATTGCCCAAAAGTACGTGGAGATTGTATCGGTGCAGAATATGTACAGCTTTGACAACCGTAAGTGGGAAGCAGAGCTCATGTACTGTGAAGACAACGCCATGGCCTTTATCCCGTGGTACCCGCTGGGCGGCGGGAACATGAAAGCGCAGGAAACCTTGGATCAGGTAAGCCAAAAGTACGAAGCCACGCCCCACCAGATTGCCCTTAGCTGGCTCCTGCATCGGTCACCCAACATCCTGCTAATCCCCGGGACCTCCAAAGTGAAACACCTAGAGGAAAATTTTAAAGCGGCATCCATCCCCTTGTCTGAAAAAGATTATGAAGCTTTGAACCAAATTGGAGCAGACACTTTCATTAGTTAGCCTTTTTCAAAAGTAATAACTGTAAAAGCCGAAGGCATGAACCGCATAGTTGGGTTGCAAACCGAGGAATTAGCTTCCCGTTTCTAAGGTATTTTGTTCAGATTTGAGATAAAATACAATACCAGTACTTTTGATTAAAGAAAAGCAGCTAGGTGTTTACAGATACAAAAAGAGAGGAACAGATTAACTGTTCCTCTCTTTTTGTTATGCTTAATAAATCTCTTAATTGAGCCAATTCATTCTACTCTATTGAAATGGTTCCTCAAAGTTTATTAAAGTAAAATAAGGCTTAGCTTTTACCCCAGTTCCTCTCCAGGAAACCGGCTCTACCAGAACCTACATAATATCTTCCGTAATGGCTGGGGTTCTTCTTATAATAATCCTGGTGGTATTCCTCGGCGCGGTAAAAAGGTGCGGCCGGAAGAATAGGCGTCACAATGGGGCTTTCAAAAGGACCGTTTTTCTGGATTTCTTTTTTAGAAGCCTCGGCTTGCGCTTTCTGCTCCTCTGAGTGGTAAAAGATAGCGGTTTTATAGCTTGAGCCCCGGTCACCGAACTGCCCACCGGCATCGGTGGGGTCAATAGCCTCCCAGAAAATGTTGAGAATCTCTGGGTATGAAATTACCTGAGGGTCAAAAGTTACCTGTACCGCCTCGTAATGGCCCGTAGTCTCGGAACAAACCTGCTCGTAGGTAGGATTGGGAACGTGACCGCCGGTGTAACCAGAGACAACTTCTATGACCCCCTCGTACTTGTGAAAGGGTTTCACCATGCACCAGAAGCAGCCGCCCGCAAACGTGGCGATTTCATATGTTTCATCTTTTTGCGTAGTGTCTTCCATATTGGTATTTAATATCAACGGAGTTTATTCTCTCTAAACTCTTTCTTGGTGCTTTTGTTGCGGCACAGCAAACTTAGGGAACCTCCTAGAATTCCAAAAGAAACCTTAACCTGATGTATCAGGATTCGCTTTCTTATATCAAACATTTATTTAAGTCAATTAATTAGAATAGGTTTTGGCGTATCAATTAAAAATAAAAACTAATGCTCAAAACCATAAATTATCCTTTATAAATCAGTTTTCAAGCCTCCATTTACAGACTTATTTTCTTAAAACAGCTACAAAACAGGATTAAAAATCAAGCTATAAAAAAGCATTCAACCCTGTTTCAGTTAGCTTTTGGTTACAGCTAATTTCTACAAATCCCGTTAAAGGGAAAACGTCACCAATTTAAACAGCCATGCACTATTTGCTACAGCACCAAGGTTCTGAGGAGATTGCCAAACCTGCCTTAGGGGGAATTGAAGAAACCATTATCCAAGGGGTACAGGGCTTGAAACTGTTTATTGAGTCTATTGGGGCCTTAATTATTGGTATAGGAGTGCTCATAGCCCTCTTTTATCTGGTGAAAGGCCTGATCCCGCCGCAGGTGGAAAGTTACAATAAAATCAGGTTGGTGCTGGCCCGCTATCTGGCGCTGGCTCTGGAATTTCAATTGGGAGCAGATATCCTCTCCACGGCCATTGCCCCTACCTGGGACCAGATTGGTAAACTAGGTGCCATTGCAGTCATCAGAACGGCGCTCAACTTCTTCCTGGCGCAGGAAATGAAAGAAGAAAGAAAGGCCGAACAGGAACCTGCCCAGGACCGGGGTCTGGTACCGGAACCAAAGGAAAAGAAGGACTCTCCTTCAGCGTAATATTTACAGCCTCAAACTGGTAGTCCCTTTCCTGAACCTCTGCTTTAGTCGTTCCGGGAAGACAAGCTTTTGGCCCGTTTTAGTAAAATCAGCCGTTAAGCGCGGAGCTATTGTACTGAAGCAGTTGCTTTCTCTCTCCGCTGGATGGCAATATAAATGGCGTCCAGAATACGCTGCCGGATTTTCATGGAGATCAGTTTATCAGAGACTTTGGGGTGCACCCGGTTAGAGAGGAAAACATACACCAGCTCGCTTTTGGGATCAACCCAGACGCAGGTTCCGGTATAGCCTGTATGGCCGTAGGTCTGTGGCGAAGCCAATTGGGAAGGGTACATTTTAGTGGAATCCGGGTCCCAGCGGTCAAAGCCCAGACCCCGTCGGCTCACCGCCGATTGTTTTTTCGTGAACAGGTCCACCGTCTCTGGGGTGATGTAGTTTCTGCCACCGTAGGTGCCGCCGTTCAGCATCATCTGGTAGAGAATGACCAGATCATTGGCTGTGGCGAAAAGACCTGCGTGCCCAGATACCCCGCCCATTCGGGCCGCCCCGCCGTCATGCACGTAGCCGCGGAGCAAGGTTTTCCGGAAAGTGTTGTCAAACTCGGTAGGTACAATACGGCTTTGGGGGAATCGGTTCAGGGGCAGATAGCCGGCTGTCTGCATGCCTAAAGGACCATAGAACTGCTTCGCCACGAAGGTATCCAATGAGGTTTGGGCTTGCCGCTCCACCGCCTCCTTCAGGTAGAACATGCTCACATCGGCGTACACGTATTTGCCTTTTACGCCCATTTTGGCGTTGAGCATGCGCGGCCAGAGCACGGTATCAAAATAGTCCTTCCGGATAAAAGCGCTGTCCGATGCTTTGACCGTGTATTGCGGCGTTGGGATACGGCTTACATCCTGCGCCTGCAATGGCAGGTACACCCCGGCCGGCAAACCCGACTGGTGCAATAACAAATCCCTGATTTTGATGCCTGCCTTATTGGTGATCCTGGCCGAGGGCACGTAATACCCGAAAGAAGAATCAAGGGCTATTTTTTGCTGGTCATACAGGTTCATGATGGCCATGGTGGTGGCCGAGATCTTGGTCAGGGAGGCGACATCGTAGATATCAGAGACCTGGGTGGCCTGGGTGTTTTCATAGGTGTGCGAGCCATAGGCCTTCTGAAAAATGACCTTCCCGTTTTTGGCTACCAGCACCACCGCCCCCGGCGTGGCCTGCGCCCGAATGGCCTCGGCCATGATGGCGTCAATTGGGTCCTGCAGTTCAGAGGTCTTAACGCCTACTTCTTCCGGCACGCTGTACTTGAGCCTTATGGCTTTTGTTTTGAATCCCAGGGCTTTCCTGTATTTAGCGGAATAATCCTGTGCCAGAGTATTGGAAGCAGACACCCCCCCGAAAACCAACTGCGCCGCAAAACCTGCGGCCGCCGCAGATTCTTCTTTGCCCCAGATAAGCGGCACAGTTAAACCATCTACCAACTCCAGGTGCTCAGGATCACCGAAAGCCGCCACCACCAGTTGTTTACGCCGCTGCAGTTCCAGCAGAAGGTTGAGGTTGCGCGGCTCATCCAGCGCGGCGGCCCCTACCTGCACAATCACGGTTTGGTAAGCGGCAAGGTCGCTCAGGAGCCGGTCAAAAGAAGCATCCTGGGCATAGGCCGCGGCGGGAAAAGCGGTGACGGCCGTATACTTGTTCAAAAGGCTGTCAAACTGGGCGGCATAGGTAACCTGCAGGGAGACACTGGCTATCTTCTGTTCCAGGTTCTTGATGGGCACCAAACCAGTCTGGTTGTTCAGAAGGACCGTGTTCTTTGCCGCTTCTTTGTGTTGCTGCAACCAAGTCTGGTTTTTTCTATTCTCAATCCGCTGGGCTTTGGTGCCGCAGGAAAACCCGGTAATCAGGAAAAGGATGAGAACAATCTGGGTGAGTATTTTATTAGGGAAAATAGTGAATCGCATGCTATGAATAATGACCTGACAGCCCAAGGCAGAAAAATGTATCTGGTTTTCTGGGCCCCTGTAAAACAGAAAGATAGGCAAAACTTCTACAATTGCCTTTCGCAAAAATATCTGAAGGATTGATATGAGGGCTGCCTTAACAGATAAACTTTAAACCCTGTACTATATTTTGCCTTTGGCCGGGTTAAGTTTTGTCTCTTGTTGTAAAGGCTGTTTTTCAGAAAACAACCTCAAAAAAGCCTCCATTTGCCTAAAGGTTTCCGGCCATGGTTACAATAAACCCACCTCTTCCGTATAGGTTGTAAAACCAAGAACAAAACTATGGAACTCTCACTCACTACCCACCAGAAAGCTTTGGCCATGGGTGCCATTGCGGGCATGCGCGCCATGACTGCCCCGGCAATTCTCGCCAACCATCTCTCAGATTCTCCCTCCCTTAGCCTAGCAGGGTCTAAGCTAAACTATTTGCAAAAATCTGGAGTGGCTACGGGCATGCAGATCCTGGCCGTGGCAGAAATGTTCGGTGATAAATTTCCGCAGGTGCCTAAACGCATAGTACCCATAGAATTGCTGCCCAGGGTTTTCTCGGGGGCTTTGGTGGGCGCTACCATTGCGGAGGTAAACGGGGAAAGCAGGGTTACAGGAGGTTTGTTGGGCATAGTGGGTGCGGTGGCCTCTAGCTATGCCTTCTATTTCCTGCGCAAGAAATTAGGCAAAGCTACCAAACTGCCAGATGCAGCACTGGCTCTGGCAGAGGATGCTTTAGCAGTGAAACTGGGCACCTCCATCTTAAGGTAGCCTTCAAATTAGAAGCCTTATTTACTTTTCTATCCTCCTGATTGAGGGTTAACGGCTCATTTCAACTTGGCTTTTAACCTCCTTCAGGAGGACAGAAAAAATGAAGGTAGTTCCGACGAGGCCTTTTCAGGAAATTACCCGGGGGAAGATTAACTATCCTCCTCTTCCTCTTCCACAAATTTGCCGTGCTTGGGAATGGCAATGGTGTCAAAGTCCCGCACCAGCTTCCGAAGGCCAAGGGTAAGTGCCGTGCCAGACATGTGCTTACCGTGTCCGGGCACCATTAGGTTGGGTCTGAGCAATTCCAGTTTCCTCGCTGATTCCCAAGCGGCCTGCCAGTCGGTGGTGAAATAGCGGGGCGGCCCTTGTACCTCCTCGGTTTGCAGCAGTACCTTGTAGAAAGAATCCTGTTTGACGGTGATTACGGCATCGGCTGAGATCAAGGTACGGTCTACCTCCCTAAAAAGCGCCACCTGGCCTGGCGAATGGCCAGGCGTAAGAACCCATTGCCAACCCGGTAACCCCGGTACCTCTCCGCCTTCTGGCAAGGGCCGCAGAATAGCTTCGTTTATGTTGATGGGTTCATTGGGATAGATAGAAGCAATCTTAGCCAGCACCCCTCCTTCCACGGTTGAGTCTGGCTCAGGGTAGGCTTTACGGCCAGTAAGGTAAGGAAACTCAAATGGGTGGGCGTATACCAGCACCTGCCAATGCTCCAGCAAGCCCTTGAGGCTGCCCACATGGTCAAAATGGCCATGGGTGAGGATGATGGCAGCCGGTTGGTTATCTTTCCCGAAAACTGCCTCCACTACCTCCAGGATCTCCTCTGTGCATTTAGGCATGCCGGCATCTACCAGCACCCAGTGCGAAGGGGTACCCACCATCACAAAATTCACGATCTGGTTTGTGCAATAATACACATCGGGGCAGACCTGCCAGATTTTACCGGAGGAAACCGATGACATGGGAATGAACTTGTAATCCTGGCCAACGCGTACATTAGCATCCATAGGAATCAGGTTTTGGGAAGGGAAATTCGCATGTACCTCAAGAACCAAGTACCTCTGCCCTTTATTCAAGAAAATAGGAAAAGATACTTTCAGCGTCTGCCGCAGACCAGCGCTCCACCGAAAGCCCGCGCGGTTTTCGCTTTGTTTTTCAGAAATCGGGGTCTAACAAGAAATGGCTTTCCTTATTTTATCTCACTGCTGTTGGCTTTGCTTTAAAAGCCAACATGTTCATTTGCTTTATACCAGATAGGTTTATTTTAACGGACATATGCCAAGGCCGTTCAGAAAGCCCATGTTTTTAAGGCTTATTTTTAGAAAATCAGTATTTATCCGGAGGCTTATTTCAGCCCAGTCCGGCTTCTTTGGCCAGTGCCACCAGATCTGCTACGTTGGAGGTGCCTAAGCGCGACTGGATGTTCCGCCGATGGGTATTTACTGTATGTACGCTCAGAAAGAGCTGGTTGGCAATGCTTTTGGAGCTTCTGCCCTGGCACACCAGGCAAAGGATCTCAATCTCGCGCTTGCTAAGGCTCCTGATGAGGAGTTCGTTTTTGAGCCGGAGGTTCTCCTGCAGGGCGGTAATCAGTTGTTTGTCGGTGTTCATGCGCGGGCTCATGTCTACATCCACGCAAAGGATTTCTTTTACCTGACCATCTTGTTCATGCGAGAAGGCCTTGGCCCACCCCATAAACCATTTGTATTCTTCCTGCTCTTTGTGTTTGGCCCGGAAAACACCCCCAAACTCGGCCCCCGTGAATTCATGGTAATGGGCAATGCTGTCATCGGGTATGTTCAAGTCCTCGGGGTGTACAATCTGCTTCATGTACTCCAAACCGCCCATGCGCTTGATTTCCTCAAGGGAATAGCCCAGCGTTTCCTCATTGGTCTTGTTGCACCAGACTACTCCTTCCTGCAGGTCAGAAAGGTAGATATTGGCCGGTACCTCATGCACTACCCGCTCCAGAAAGGCGCACTTTTCCTCTAGTTCACGCACCTTTTGCTCTAATTCCTGCAATTTGTCTAAAGAGGGTACCTTGGTCATGGGGATTGATCTAAGGGTTTACTTCTGGCCCAAGAAGTAACCGGTATGTTTGGTTCTACTCTTAGGTATGCTGTTTTTTGATTTGAAAACCTGATCAAAACTACCTTTTACATAAGCAGTAAAACCATTCTTCTGCCGGTTTAATCCCGGCAAAGTGAAACCCTAAATTAGTATTCTTCAGCAGCATGAACAAACCTCCTTATCGGTTTCACTACGTTTTATTTACAATTTGAGGCAAAATGGAGAAAATAAAGCAGAAATTTTGCAAAAAACCATAATGGTTGCAGAAATTATTAGCCGAAATCGAATCAAGAGCAGCAAAAAAATATGAATTGCAAGTAGAACTTACATTTTGCCAAAGGTGGCCTCTTAAGTGGTGGGACCTGTCTCTTGCTGCAATGAGAATTGGGGTAATTCCTGCACTTCACCCACGCCCAATGCCCCTAGGATTATGGACCCTATCCTTACCCTGATGAGGCGCAGTGTAGGAAAGCCCACGGCAGCGGTCATTTTCCGGACCTGCCGGTTTTTGCCCTCGGTGAGCGTGATGGAAACCCAGCTGGTGGGGCCGTGCCTATCGTCGCGGACGCGGCGAGAACGCACCGGAACGTCTGGGGCTGGATCTAGCCTGGAGGCTGAGCAGGGCAAGGTAAAATAGGGCTGCTTTTCATGCGCGATCTCAATGCCACCCTGCTGTAAACGGGCTATTGCCTCTGGCGTGATGAGGCCGTCTACCTGCGCATAGTATTCTTTCTCCACCTTGCGGCCCCGCACGTACTCGCTCATCTTGCCGTCGGTAGTAAGCAACAAAAGTCCTTCGCTGTCCTGGTCCAACCGGCCGATTGCCATGGTCCCCGCTGGAAAATCGTATAAGTGCCCTAACAGCTTCTTGTTCTTCGGGCTTCCGATGAACTGACTGAGGTAGCCGAAGGGCTTGTGCAGGATGAAATGGCGGTGGAGGGTTTCTGGCAGGGTCAAGGAAAAGGGTATTTTAGGGCAAATTTCCGGAAAACAGGCCAGAATCGGAAATACCGGCGAAATGCTCTTTTGAGCAATGGATTGTTTTCTTTTTTAGGGCTCCTTTTCTTAAAAGAGGCTTAAAACCATATAGCGCTCTTTCCTAAGACATCGCAGAAATTAAGCCCTAAATTGAAAAGGAATTCAATCCTTTGTCCCCCTCCCATTACTGGTGATCACCTCTGGCTAGAATGCCGGAAGTTTGCTATCTTTCAATACATTAGCCATATAGAAGATGCAATCCACTCAAACCGCCACCCGCACTTGCCTGAACTGTTCTGCCCCGTATGAACAAGACCAGAGTTTTTGCCCTTCCTGCGGACAGAGCACCCATGTACATCGGCTAACGGTAGGGCACATCCTGCACGAATTCTTCCATGCCATTTTCCATACAGACACCAGCATCTTCGGGATTATCAAACACCTGATGGTAAGACCCGGCTACATTGCCAGGGCTTATGTAGACGGAAAGCGCAAGAGTCTGTACAACCCTTTCAACTTTCTGGTGGTGTTGGTAGCACTTTCCATCCTCATCATCAATCTCTCTGGGGTGGATGTGTTCCAGGCCCGGAACGGCAACCCGGTGGCCAACCTCATGACCAAGCACTTCAACCTGGTCATTTTCTTTACTGTGCCCCTCACCGCCTTGTACACCTCACTCCTTTTCAAAAAACAAGAAGTGAATTTTGCCGAGGCCGCCGTGCTCGCCTGCTATACGGCGGGTGAACGTACGGTCTTCTTCCTAGTGTTGGTCATTCCACTGATGAAGTTCTTCCCTGAACACCACTTGGCCATTATCTGGTCATATCTCTGGCTGTATGCCCTTTACTTTGCCATGGCCTGTGTGCAATTCACCGGGCAGCGAACGGTTCTGGGTTTCTTCAAAGGCATTCTGCCCACCATCTTTCTGCAGATTACTCTGTATCTACTTATTTTCCTGAGCATTTACCTGTACCACGTACTCAAATAAAGATTAACAGGCCTTTTTCTGAAAAGCAGTTCTAACCAGACCAAATTGCTCCAGATTTAAATTCATGAGAAGGTAAGCGGGTACTCTTCCACGATGGTATAAATGGGGTGTGGTGAAGCCAGTTGTGATTGCCAGAGGGCGAAAGAAGACACCGGGTACAAAACATCTTCAGGAGGGGTGACAAGGGGCAGGTCTCTTGGCACGACGCCCTCTTTCCGAAAACGGCAAAGCGTCACGTGCGGAATGAACTTCTCTTGTTTGGGTGGCGCGGGGGCCAGCGCCTGTGTAAGGTCCTGGCTCAGTTTTGAAAATGCCTCGTTTTGCGAAAAACGGGCCCAAATCAGGCGGGGTGAGCGCGGCTTGGGGCCTGGCTCCAATTGCTCTAAATGCAAAGTGAACGGTGCATGCCGCTGGGCTACCTGGGCCAGGGTCTGCCGGATGTAGGTATCTTCCGTGGTGGGAACGTTCCCGATGAAGTAAAGGGTCAGGTGCAGGTTCTCCTCCGGTACTGCCCTAATGTTTGGGTCTTCGTAAGCCTGCCGGGCCTGCATCAGGTAAGATTTGACTTCTGCCGGCAACTTGGCAGCCACAAATAATCTGATTTGGTCTTTCATGGACATAGGCGCTGGATTCTTTAGGTAAACTTTCCCCCTTTACGTTTCCAGGTAGAATTTCAGCCAGAATATTTTAGGTGGAAAGAAGCGGCTTTCATGACATGGTAGGGCTGGTTTACTTTAAGAGTGCAAATTAAGGCCAACAGAATAAGCCAATTTTTCTACGGTATCTTCCTGCAGATTCATTGTCATTACACCAAGTTCAGTTTACTTATAAAACCGCCTTCTTTTTATCTTCTACCATAAACCACCTTGATTGTAGGGAAAACAGTTTTGGCGATGGCGCATGCACCGCACCTTTCTTTTATTACAGTTTTGTTCAACTGAAATAAAATATCACTCCAATATAAATTTTTGAGATAACCCCACCCTGGATTTTATCCTGATGGTATTTATTTCCTGGCATAACAGCATTATTCCTGAAACTTAAAATTAATTTAATTATATGTTTTGTTATTAAAATCCAATACAATGTAGCTGTCGTAGATTTTAAAGTATAGCTTACTGAGTAGTAGGCGATTACCCATCACCAAACATATAAAGCTTATGAAAATCTTTACCGGATTCACACCAAAGATTTTGGTAACTGTCCTGGCTATTGCCGGGTTGTTTATCATCGGGGTGAACAGCAACTACCTGGAATCCTCCAGCCACCGGGAGGCGCCCATCATTGCGAACGACCCCCTCGCCGACAACACCGACGTGTACGCATTCCGGAGCCCTACGAACCCGGAGAACATGGTGATCATCGCCAACTTCATCCCTTTCCAGTTGCCACACGGCGGACCCAACTATTATAATTTCGGGGAGGATATCGCCTATGACATCCACATAAAAAACAACGCCAGAACAACCAGAGACGACATTATCTACCGGTTTGAGTTCAAGAAAACGAACGAAGACCCAACCACCTTCTTTAAGATAAGATTGGGCAAGGAAAACCAGAAAGCCACCTATACGGTGAAGAAAAGCCTTGACGGCGGTTCCACCTGGGAAACCGTGCTGGGCATGGGAAAAGTGGCACCCTACAACGTAGGGCCGCGCTCTATTGAAGGCGCCGTGGGGCTCAACTCCAATTATGACGCCCTCATGAGAGCCTCCATCATGAAATTGTCTGACGACTCTAAGGTTTTCTGTGGCCCCATTGATGATCCTTTCTTTGTAGACCCGGGTGGGATATTTGACCTGGGAAACATCCGAGCGCAGGCTGCCCCAGACGGTCTGGCCAAACTGAACGTGCACACTATCGCTATGGAGATCCCCTCCTACCGGTTGTCTGACTACAAAAGAAGCGTGAACCGGGCTTTCAATATCCTAGACCAAAGATTTGTGATTGGAGTGTGGGCCTCGGCCAGCCGCCGACAGATGACGGTAAGAAACACCAACGGTACCGTGACCAGCTCCGGCGATTACGTACAGGTTTCCCGCCTGGGTATGCCGCTGACGAACGAGGTGATCATCCCTATCGGGCGGAAAGACGAGTGGAACGCCACGCCGGCCACCATGGAGAACGGCAAGTATGATGAGTACTTCGTAAACCCAGAGTTGGCCCTGTATATGGATGACTCTAAATTCGGGGGCGCGGTGCCGGGGCTGGCCCCGCTCAGAATCCAGACGAATTCCCTGGGTTCTTTTGACTTCCGGAACGGAAAACCTGGCCTTTATCCTTTACTAGGTAACCCGGCCACCAAAGGCACCGCCCTGGACACCAAGCTATACGGCAACTACCTCTTAAGACCCAACGCTCCCCGCTCCGTGGATTTGCTGCCTATCTTCATGACAGGCGTACCAAACCTGGCGCCTTACCAGTTGGCCACCGGCAAAGGAGGCAATCCGCTGGCCAAAGGCAAACCGTTCATCAACAACTTCCTGCCTACCTTCGGCGATATGCTGCGGGTGAACATGGCCGTGCCTGCCACGCCGCGTAACTCACCGGACTTCAGCAGCCTGGGCTTGGTACAGGCCGCCGTGCTGGGATTAACCGATCCAAGGTTCAATACAAGCACCAAGCTTGAGTTTATCCCTAACATGGACGGTTTCCCTAACGGTCGCCGCCTGGAGGATGACGTGACCCGCATTGAGTTGCAGGCCGTGAGCGGGATAGTACTGGCTGCCATTGGTTTGTGGTACGATGACTACACCCCAGGTGGAAGCCCACTCACGCCAAATCTGTTGAGCGTGTATAACTTCACCACGGGCGTAGAGCAAAACGACAAGCCGTTCCAGGCCATGTTCCCGTACGTGGCCAAACCTTGGGATGGCTTCTCAGACGGCCACATCGCCATTAACTGCGACCTGAACGGAAACCCCATGCCTGGTTCCCTGAACACCCAGAACCTGGGCAGCCTGAACCTGGGGGCACCGGAAATCCTGCTGCAAAAGGTAGAGAACTTCCCTAACCCCGCCCGTGATGCGACCACGTTCCGCTACAAAATAGGGCAACCCGGCACCGTGAGTCTCCAGATTTACAATGAGTCTGGCGTGCTGGTGGCATCACCCATGAGAAACGAGCAGAAGGCTGTGGGTATCCATGAAACCGTGGTAGACCTGAAAGGCCTGAAAAACGGGCTGTACTTCGCCCGCATCCAGACCGGCGAGAACACCTTCCAAACCGTTAAGTTCATCGTGAATAAGTAATCTGTAGGTCAAAGACCGGTGCCTGGTGCACCGGTCTTTATTTCCGTTTTCCCATCGTTTTACCTAAATCGGCATGAAAAAAGTCTACCTATATAACGCAATACTGGCAACCGTCTTTGTAGTGGCCTTCGGCTTTACCCATTGGAACAGGAATAAGCCGGAGCCAGCCATTCCGCAGCTTAAGGAACGGCACGGGCCTATCTCCACCTCCAGCGAATGGCTGAACACTAAAGCCGCCATTAATGGTCTGCAGCGCAAGTTGCGTGAGAAACCCAATGACTACCGCAGCAAACTGCTTCTGGCCTTGGCTTACATGCAGGAGGCGCGCGTCACCGGAGACCACCCCTACTACTTTCCGGCCGCGCTGGAGCTGGTAGACAATATCCTGGACGCGGAACCCGCCGACCAGGTGTTAATCTATGAGACCACTGTGGCCAAAGCCTCTATCCAGCTCTCGCTCCACCAGTTTGAAAAAGCCCTGGAAACCGGCAAGGCAGCCGTGGCCATGAACCCGCGGGGAGCAGCGGTGTATGGGGTGCTCTGTGACGCCAACGTGGAGTTGGGCAACTACGAAGAAGCCATCCGGATGGCCGACCAGATGACTTCCCTCCGCCCTGACCTTAAATCCTATTCCCGCATTTCTTACCTCAGGGAGATCCACGGGGACCTGCCCGGCGCCATTGAAGCTATGCAAGCCGCTGTAAAAGCCGGATTTCCGGGCCTGGAGCAAACCGCCTGGAGCCAGGTAACCCTGGGCAGCCTGTATGAGAAAACCGGCGACCTGGTTCAAGCCGAGTACTACTACCAACGCGCCCTGGCTGAATACAACCAGTATGCCTTTGCCCTAGGTGGTTTGGGCCGCATCGCGGTGAAAAGAGGCCAGAAACAGGAAGCCCTGAAATTATTTACCCAAGCCGCCAACACCCTGCCGGAGTTCTCCTTCCAGGAAGAATTGGTGCGACTTTACCAAAAACAGGGCGAAAACGCCAAAGCCAAGGCTAGGCTCAAAGAATTGCTGGAGGGCATGGAAGAAGACCAGGAGGCCGGACACAACGTGGACCTGGAACTGGCCAATATCTACCTGGAACTGCAGAAAGATTACCCCAGAGCCCTGAAGTATGCCCTGAAAGAATACGAACGGCGGCCTAATAACATTGACGTGAACAAGACGCTGGCCAATATCTACTACCACCAGCAGAATTACGCCAAAGCGGCCGCGCATATCCAGAAAGCGACCCGCACCCAGAGCCAGAACGCTGAACTGCTTTGCCTCCATGGCCTGATTGATTACCGTCTGGGCAAACTGGCAGCCGGACAGAACAAAATCAAAAAATCCTTCACCATTAACCCGTACCAAACTTCCGCCCTTAGCTTTGAAGGCAAAAGTCTCTTAGGTTCTTCTATCTCCAAATTATAAGAACCATCTTATGAAAAAGCTTTGGTTGCTCCTGCTGCTTTGCCTGCATCTGGTAGAGATGGCGCACGGCCATGAGGTGTCCATCAAGGGGGTGGTGTACAGCAAAGGCACCAACACGCCCCTGGAGGGCGCTGTGGTTTCCATTCACCTGCTGGAAAAGATTTCCATAACTGACCGATTTGGAAAATATGCCTTTCACAACCTCAAAGAGGGCCAGTATGAGTTGCGGGTTTCTTACCTGGGTTTTCTGCAGGAGGTGAAAACCGTGTCGGTGAGCAAGGGAATTCCGGTTACATTGACCTCGCATCTGGAGACCAGCAACCTGGAACTGCAGGAAGTCTCCGTGACGGCCAGACGCGAAAACCCGCTGCACCTGATCAGCGCGGTAGATGCACAGTTGCGGCCTATCCAGAACGCCCAGGAGATGCTGCGCATGATTCCGGGATTGGTAATTGCCCAGCACGCGGGCGGCGGCAAGGCCGAACAGATTTTCCTGCGCGGCTTTGACATAGACCACGGCACCGACATCAGTTTAACCGCCGACGGTGTTCCCGTGAACATGGTCTCGCACGCGCACGGCCAGGGGTATTCTGATCTGCACTTCCTCATTCCTGAGACCATTGAAACCGTGGATTTCGGGAAAGGACCTTACAACGCGGAACGGGGAAACTTTGCCACGGCCGGCTACACTGATTTTAAGACAAAGACTGCACTGGACAAAAACCTGCTTAAACTGGAAGCAGGCCGGTTTGATACTTACCGGGCAGTGGGCATGGTGAACCTCTTAGGACCGGCCGCCCGCAGCAGGCAGCAGAACGCCTACCTGGCAACGGAATACCTGTTCAGCAACGGCTATTTTGATTCGCCGCAGGGGCTAAACCGTTTCAATGCGCTGGGTCGCTTCCAGGGCCTTTTCGGGAACAACATGCTGTTACAGGCCTCCTTAGCGGCGTTCCGGAGCAACTGGGATGCCTCGGGCCAGATACCAGAAAGGGCCGTAGCGGATGGCAACATCAGCCGGTTTGGGGCCATTGATGATACTGAAGGTGGCTACACCTCACGCTACAGCGCCAACGTCAGTTTGGACAAAACTTTTGAAAACGGGGCCATTTTCCGGAACCAGGCCTACGCCGTTGATTACAGCTTTGAACTGTACTCCAACTTCACCTTTTTCCTGAACGACCCCGAGAACGGCGACCAGATCCGGCAGAAGGAAAACCGCCAGATCTACGGCTACCGGGGCAGCTATGAACAGAACCAGACGTTCCTGGGTTTGCCGCTGCGCCACAAAATGGGCATCGGGTTCCGGTACGATGACATCCATGATACGGAGCTGTCCCGTACCAAAAACCGGAACACCACCTTAACGCAGGTGCAGCTAGGCGACATAGACGAGCTGAACGCCTTTGCCTACCTGGACGAAACCTGGGAGTTGTCCTCCCGCTTCACCGTGAACGCCGCCCTGCGCGCCGACCGCCTGTTTTTCACCTACCACGATGCCTTAGCCGGAGAAGGCGCCCCAGCCCGGCAGAAAAATGCCCAGACCCGCCTGAGCCCCAAGCTGAATTTTTCTTACGCTCTATCGCCTGTGCTGCAGGTGTACCTGAACTCCGGACTGGGCTACCACTCCAATGACACCCGCGTCTCAGCGGGGACCAGCGGCCGGGAAGCTTTGCCCGCGGCGCGGGGTTCTGATCTGGGCTTTACCTTTAAACCCGGAAACCGCTGGCTCGTGAATACGGCCTTCTGGTTCCTGGACCTGGACCAGGAATTGGTGTACGTGGGCGATGAAGGCGTAGTGGAACCCTCGGGCAAATCGCGCCGGGTGGGGATTGACGTATCGGTGCGGGGGCAGTTGTCTAACTCGCTTTACCTGGATACTGATGTGAACTTTGCCCGGCCCCGCGCCCGTGAAGAAGCACGAGGCCAGAGCTACATTCCCCTGGCGCCCACGTTCACCAGCACCGGTGGCCTGAGCTACCAGGGCAGCAAAAGCCTGCGGGGAAGCCTGCGTTACCGGTTCCTGGCCGACCGCGCCGCCAATGAAGACTACAGCCTCACCGCCAAGGGGTACTTTCTGCTGGACGCCGTGGTAAGCTATACCCACAAAAACCTGGAGTTTAAACTCAGCGGCGAAAACCTGCTCAACAGCAACTGGAAAGAAGCCCAATTTGAAACCGAGTCCAGGTTAGCGCATGAAGTAGACCCTGTTTCTGAGATCCATTTCACCCCCGGCACCCCGTTTTTCGTCAAGTTTGGAGTGGCGTACACCTTCGGTCAATAGCCCTATCCTCATTTACGATTCAGAGCCATTTTCCCGGAAATGGCTCTGAATCGCATTCTTCCTGGTTTCAGGTCAACGCCTCTCTCCTTCTGCCACTCAATCCAATGTAAACTCTGAAACTGCTGATGGCCAGGCTTTGGAAGAAGGATCATCCTTAATCAAGCCTATCTCTTTGGATGAAGCACAATCCTAACTACTGGCTTTCTCTGCCGTAGAAAGAGAATCCTTTCAGGAAAACACATCTTAAACCGACCAGAACCATGGAACAGGAAATTAAAAATAACCAGGATCCCAATCCAACTCAAGGCAAAAAAAGCGAGGCAGATCCGCATGCCACCTATCAACCAGACTCAGAGGAACTAAGAAACAGCGCCTCTTCGTCTACTTACGATGCGGGTTCATCTGGCAACACCGGCCATGAGGGATTCCTCTCCCGCCAGGACGAAGATGATCTGAAAAGCCGCACCAACGAGCCTGAGAACAGATAAGCCACTGTAGTAGATGGCTACTCTATGAAGTACCTAATTGACCCCAGGAGCAGCTCATGCCCCAGCGGTGAATTAGGTACTTTCTTTTTAGGCCTCCTTTGTTTGGGTATATCCGCTTTCCTGAGTGAAACCAGTACGGGTGAGCGGTTCATCCGTAAAAACTCTACCTTACCGCGGAAAATAAATTGTTTTTAGCCTCAAAATCATAAAACGATCCTAAAACACTAAAGAACCACAGCATGAACATAGGAATTTCTGCCGCTACCGGCCAGTTGGGTCGCATTGTGGTAAGCAAACTCAAAGCCAAAGGAACAGAGCACAACATAGTGGCGCTGGTACGCAATCCGCAGAAAGCGTCTGACCTGGGCGTGGAAACCCGGGAAGCCGATTACAGCAAACCAGAAACCCTGGAGGCCGCTCTGCCCGCCATTGACACGCTGCTGCTCATCTCGTCCAGCGAGGTAGGGCAACGCGCTACCCAGCACCAGAACGTGATTGCCGCCGCTAAAAAAGCGGGCGTAAAACACATTGTGTACACCAGCCTGCTGCACGCCGATACCTCCTCGCTGAGTCTGGCCGAGGAGCACCTGGCCACCGAGGCTGCCCTGAAGGACTCGGGCATCCCGTACACCCTGCTGCGCAACGGTTGGTACACCGAGAATTATACCGGCTCCATTGGCGGAGCCTTGGCCGGAGGCGCGTTCATTGGCAGTGCCGGCGAAGGCAGAATCTCAGGCGCTACCCGCGAAGATTACGCCGAAGCCGCCGTGGCCGTATTGACCTCCAGCGGGCACGAAGGCAAAGTCTACGAACTGGCCGGCGACGAAGCGTTCACCTTACAGGATCTGGCCGCCGAGATCTCCCGCCAGACCGGCAAAGACATTCCCTACAAAAACTTACCGGAAGCCGACTACACCGCCGCGCTCGCCAGTTTTGGCGTACCAGAATTTTTCGCCCACGCCATTGCCGGCTGGGATGTATCTGCTTCTTCCGGCGACCTGTTCGATGACAGCCACCAACTCTCTGGCTTAATAGGCCAGCCAACCACTCCCCTTTCCAAGGCGGTATCGCAGGCCATACAGTGAGCTTAACCTGTTTTAAGTTTCTTTTTCTGGAAATTGCCCTAAAACAGAAAAGCCTGCCCTAACTAATTAGGACAGGCTTTTCTGTATAAGTTGGCGGCTGGTTACTTGATGGCCACTGGTACTTCCAGGTTCTCCCACAGCAGCGAGAAACCTTTGTTGTTGATGGCGTACTTCAGGCTTTCATTCATCTGGGCAGACTTCTTAGGCTTCACGTTCACGGTGAGCACGTTGTTAGCCGGATCAAAGTTGGCGCCTTCGCGGTTGGTGCCCCACTGGCCGGTCTGAGAGTTGAAGATGATTTGCCATTGTGCCTCTCCGGGTACCATGAACACGCTGTACTTGCCTGCCTTCAGGGTTTTGCCCTCTACGGTGATGTCTTTGTCGGTGGTGAAGGTAGTGGCCTCATTGGCTCCTGCTCTCCAGGCTTTGCCATACGGCACCAGACCACCCCAAATGGTACGGCCTTTCACCGATGGGCTGCTGTAAGCAATGGTAATGTTAGCGGCCCCTACTTTTCCGGTTGCCGTTTGCGCCGGGCTGGCTTTTGGCTTAGGAGCATCCTGAGCAAACACCGAAGTGGTCAAGGTGAGCAGAAAAAGGACTGCCACGAGTAAGATGTTGTTTTTTGGAGTGTTCATAAGAAGTTCAAATTTGTTTATAGTGTTAAATATATAAAAAGCCATGGAAGCATCGCTCCCATGGCTTTACTTTTTAAGTACTAATCTAAAGCTTAATCCCGGTTATACAACTTGGTCCATTCCCGCAGCTGATCCTCAGTTTGCTTGTTGATCTGGCCGGGTATCAGGCGCCACCCCCAATTGCCTTCACCTTTGCCTGGGGTGTTCATGCGGCCCACCTCGTCAATACCTAGCACGTCTTGCAGCGGCAGGATGGCCGTTTTAGCTACCGAGGCGTAGGCCAGGCGGGCGAAAACCCACCAGATATCGTCTTCGCTCAGTTCGCGGCCCACGTAGTGCTCAATCTGCTGGTGGTACTCCTTGCCTTCGTTGCGGTACCAGCCCAGGGTGGTGTTGTTGTCGTGGGTACCGGTGTAGGCGATGAAGTTGCGGGCGTAGTTGTGCGGCATGTAGGCGTTCTGCGGCATCTCGTCACCCCACGCGAATTGCAGGATCTTCATGCCCGGCAGGTTGAAATCATCGCGCAGTTTCAGCACCAGGTCGTTGATCTCGCCCAGGTCCTCGGCAATGAACGGCAGGCTGCCCAGCTCTTTCTGCACAAAGGTGAAGAAATCGGCACCCGGTCCCAGTTTCCACTCGCCTTGCTTAGCCGTGGTTTCCCCGGCGGGCACTTCCCAGAAATCGGCGAAGGCCCGGAAGTGATCCAGCCGCACCAGGTCAAACAGCTCCATGTTCTTGCGCAAACGCCCTATCCACCAGGCGTAGTCCTGCTCTTTGAGTACCTCCCACTTGAAGACCGGCATACCCCAGAGCTGCCCGTCTTCTGAGAAATCATCTGGTGGTACGCCCGCCACGCCCGTCATCTGGCCTTCCTCGTCAATGGCGAAGATCTCGCGGTTGCCCCACACGTCTACGCTGTCATAGCTGATGTAGAACGGCATGTCGCCAAACATCTGGATGCCGCGGTTGTTGCAGTATGTGCGCAGGCGCTTCCATTGTTTGTTGAAGATGAACTGCACCCACTTAATCTTGTCTACCGCATCGGCGTTGTCCTGGGCCAGTTTCTCCAGCGCGGCAGGGTCGCGTTGCTTGTATTCCTCGGCCCACTGGAACCAGGCACTGCCGCCGTTCTGCTCTTTCAGGAGCACGTACAGAGCGAAGTCATGGAGCCAGCTGGCCTCGGTGCCGCAATAGTCAATGAACTGCTGCTGCAGCGTAGGGAAATCGCCGGACTTGAAGGTCTGCCAGGCTTGCTCCAGCAGCTCGTCTTTCACGCGCTGGGCCTGCACATAGTCCACGTTGCCCGTTTGCGGCAAGTGGTGTTGGCTCAGGTCTGCCTCGTTCAGCAAGCCTTCTTTGGCCAGCAATACCGGACTGATGAGCAATGGATTACCCGCCCGGCTGGAGATGGAGCTGTACGGCGAGTAGCCCTGCCCGGCCTCTATGGGGTTGAGCGGCAACAACTGCCAGTACTTCTGGTTGCTGGCCTGCAGGAAATCGGCGAATTTACGCGCCTCCGGTCCCATGTCGCCAATCCCGAACGCTGAGGGCAGCGAGGTGATGTGCAGCAGGATACCCGCGCCGCGCTCGTTCTGCGCCTGCAGTTTGAGCAAGGCCAGCGGGAAAATACCGAACAGATCGGCCACGCTAAGTTCATGCGCGTAGTTGCCGTTGTTTTTGATGAAGGTGTCCTGCCAGTCTTTGGGCGCGTCTTCCGGAATAATCACCTTGGTGTCTTTCCAGTCAATGTCCTGCAGAGTTTCTACGCCTTGCTTTTTGGCCAGCGCCGCCAGGTGCAACGGCACCGCCACCACGTACCAGGTACGCAAGTGCTGCCGCGCGAAGGCCAGCACGTGGTCTTTGTATTCGCCCTCCACGGCCAGCGGCAGGTATTTGCCCTTGGCGAAAAGATCGGCGTTGTTCTTACGCTCGGTGAAGAGCGTACGGGTAAGCCACAGCTTGATGCGGGCATCATAGCGGTTCTCCCAGAGGTCTTCCCAAAGGGCTTCCAGGCGGCGAAGATCGGTGCTGTCCAGGTCTTCTAGCCAGGCCTGGCGCTTTTCGTAGTCTACCGGGCGGCGGTTGTCTGGGTCTACCAAGCTGAAGTCCCACAGCTCGGTGCCCTGGTACACATCCGGGATGCCCGGTGCGGTGAACTTGAGCAGCACCTGGCTCAGGGAATTGACAATGCCGAAGTCGGTGGTTTTAGTTCTGAATTTCTCAAAACTGGCCCAAAACGGACGGCTCTTGTCCAGCAGGTTTACGGCGAAAGCCTTGGTTGCGGCTTCGTATTCCTCGTTGGGCGTGGTCCAGTTGGAATTGACCTTGGCTTCGCGCAGGGCTTTCTGCAGATACTCCTGCACGCGGTTCTCAAAGTCATCTTCGTCCTGGCCCGGCATGGGGTACGCGCCCAGCAAGGTCTGGTAGATAAGGTATTCATCGTTCACGGTAGGGGCGTCGTTCTGCTTCAGGTCGGCGTTAAGTTCGCGCCATTCCTGCACGGCGGAGGTCCATTCCTCGGCCAGTTCGGTGAGCACGTTCAGGCGGGCGCGCACGTCTTCGCCGCGCTTGGTGTCATGGGTAGAGGTTCCGTTCATAGACAGCGGCCAGTTGGCCTGACGGTCCTGCATGATCTGGTGGAACTCCTCTGCGCTGGTGCCGAACGCCTCCGGTGAATCTCCCACCTCATTGTGCCCGATGAAGCGGTTGTAGGTGTACATAATGGTGTCTTCCACCCCTTTGGCCATGAGCGGACCGCTGAACTGCATGAGGCGCTGGTAGAATTTCTGTGCGCGCTCCAGGTAGGTATCATCTTCGCCTTCGGGGGCAGCGCCCAGCAAAGCTCTTTCCAGCAGCTCCACGGCCCCTACCATTTCTGGTTTACTTTCCCTGATTTGGTTGAAGATCAGCTGTACGGCCTCGGCTTCTTCGCCGTCCAGCGGCATCTGGTTTCCGTAGTAGCGGTACACCGGGCACTGGATCAGGAACTCGCCTATTGCGTTTTTAAGGGTTTCCGGCTCCACGCTGCTCAGGACCTCATCGTCTACCAGGCGCTGCTCCAGGAAGTACCTGTACAGGTTCTCGCGCTCACCGCGCATGTTCTCGTTCAGGATATAGGCTTTCTTCTCATGGATCTGCTCCTGCACCTCGGCCCCCTCGCCTACCAGTTGGTGGTACAGCTGGTCAAAGGCTTCCTGACCGGGTTTGTAAGTAAACAGGTTGTTCACGAACGAAAGGAAATCATAGCCGGTGTTTCCCTGGATGGGCCACTGCTTAGGCATGGGTTCACCCGGCTCCAGGATCTTCTCTACCGCAATGTAGGTTTCCTCGCCGGCCAGCTCGCGCAGTTGCCGCAGGTACCCGGTAGGGTCATACAGACCGTCTACGTGGTCAATGCGCAAGCCCTGGAACACGCCTTCGTCCTGCAGTTGCTTGATGTACTGGTGGTAGGTGGTGAAAACGTCGGGGTCCTGGATGTTGAGGCAGATGAGCCCGTTCACCGTAAAGAACCGCCGGAAGTTGATCTGGTAATCGGTTTCCTGCCAGTGGCAGAGCTGGTACACCTGTTCTTCGGCCAACTGCTGAACGCGCTCCGGTTTATCATTAATACCCTGCAAGCTTGCCTCTACCGATGCCTGCACCACTTCGTTCTTCATCAGAGACACCAATTGCTGGCGGAACTCCTCCCACTTCAAAGCCAGGCTAACCGGCTCTTCGGTCTGGTGGATCTGCTCCAGTTTATCCAGCAACTGCGAGATGGCCTGGTTAGGCTCGCCTTCTCCGCGCAGAATGGTCTCATAGGATTTCAGGTTCAGCGGATAGGCGCTGTCATAGTACTTGAGCACCAGCCGCTGCTGCGCCTCGTCAAAGGCTACCTTCAGCTCACCGTTTTGGATCACTTCCTCCAGCTTGCCGCCTAGGAACGGCACCATCACGCGCCCGTTGTACACTGAGCTGGTCCAGCCGATGTCAAAGAATTTATGGTACTGGCTTAACGGGCCTTTCTCCAGCACATCCATGAGCCAGGGATTGTTGGGATGATAGGCCATATGATTCGGCACGATGTCCTGCAGCCAACTCACCCCTTGCTCTTTCAGGGCCCCGGCCACCGTCTTTAGCTCTTCCTCAGTCCCGATCTCGGGGTTGATGCGGTGCGGATTCACCCCATCATACCCGTGGGTACTGCCCGGAGTAGCCTCAAAAATGGGCGAAGCATAGATGGTGCTTACCCCCAGCTTCTGCAGATATGGTATAATGCGCTCAAAGTCCTGAAAGGTGAACTCCTTATGAAACTGCAAGCGATATGTCGCGACAGGGTTATGCATAGGTTCTCTATTTGAAAATTTGGAAATGGGGAGATCTGGAAATTTCTCACACCGAATGGCATTCACGACTGAATGGCCTTTGTTGATCTGTGTTTTAGGGCCGTTTTACGGTGAACAACCTAAAAATGTGGTACTAAAAAGATATTTATTTACTCTTTAATAAACTTTTTCGCTGGCGCGAGCTTCCAGCTCGTGTCCGCACGCATTCCTGAAGCGGCATTGGTTAAAAAGTTAATTCACCTGTAGAAGGCACGAGCTGGAAGCTCGCGCCAGCGGTGGACATTACACTTGGAAAAATCCCTTGCAAACGTGGAGACAAGGCAGTGCCTTGTCTCCACGTTCCTTTGACTTTGGTATCATTTCTAGCCTGTTTTATTTGAAACTGGCCAAAAACAACTTTAAGGCCGGTACACCGGATATGCCGCAAGTTTGAGCGTAGCGGTAACTTGTGGCTGCCAATGATGCCAGTTTGTAACTGGCCTAGTGCAATACCTGATCACGTGTTTCGCCAGTTTCAAACTGGCGGTCATGAGTACTCCAAGTTACCGATGCGCTCAAACTTGAAGTAGGGTATATTTCCGGCCTGTTTTAGAGAAAACAGGCCGGAAATGATTTAGGCTTGGTATAAGACCAAACTCTCCGGTTGCAGGGTCACTTCTGCTCCAACGGCTACCGATGCCTCAGCAACTTGCGGGCCATTCCATTCCGGGGAAGCGGAGTCTAGCACCAGTTGCAGGTTTTTGGCTCCTATAGGCAGGGTCACTTTCTGTGGCTGCTGGGAGAAGTTCATCAAGGCGATGACTTGCTGGCTGCCTTGACCGCGCTGGAGAATCAGGGTTTTCTGGGATTCGTTGGCCTCGGCTTGCACGGCTTTGCGGTCCAGGTTTTTCAGGGCGGGCAGTTCGCGGCGCAGGCGCAGGAGGGTCTGGTAGTAGCGGAACAGGGTTTGGTGTGGCTCCTGCTGTACCAGGTCCCATTGCAGCTTGGAGTTGTTGAACGTTGTCTCGGCCATAGGGTCCGGGGCTTCGCCCTCGGCGTGGAAAGCGGCGAACTCGGCTTTGCGGCCTTTACGCACGGCTTCGGCCAAATCCGGATCGGTGTGGCTCACGAAGTATTGGAACGGATTAGGTTCTGCGTACTCCTCGCCCATCCAGAGCATGGGAAGGTACGGGCTCAGGAGCACGGCCCCGGCAGCCAGTTTCTGCATTTCAAAGCTCACCAGGGCACCCAGGCGCTCGCCCATCATGCGGTTACCCACGTGGTCGTGGTTCTGGGTGAACACCACGAACTGCCTGCCGGGGTTGTTCTCGGCCTTGATCCCAAACGTTTTCATCCGGTGCTCTGAGAACTGGCCGTCAAAAACGTAGGCGTCCTGGTAGGCTTTGGCCAGGTGGCTGATGCCCGAGAAGTCTGAGTAATAGCCGGTCTGCTCACCGGTGATGGTCACGCGCAGGGCGTGGTGGAACTCGTCAATCCATTGGGCATCCATGCCGAAGCCTTGTTGTTCCAGCGGATTGATGAAGCGGGTGTCATTAAGGTCCAGCTCCACAATCATGTAATGGTTGCGGCCGGTTTCCTCCATGAGTTGATTGACGTGCTGCTTCATCTCCCGCAGAATGTGGTTCGGGCTGAAGTCTTTGATGGCGTGCACGGCATCCATGCGCACGGCATCAATATGGAAGTCCCGGAACCACATCAGGAGATTCTCGGTGAAATAGCGGCGTACGCCATCGCACCAGGCATCGTCAAAGTTGAGGGCCGGTCCCCACGGGGTGTTGTATTTGTCGGTGAAGTAGTGGCCGTACACGCCCAGGTAGTTGCCCTCGGGGCCCATGTGGTTGTACACCACGTCCAGCACCACGGCAAAGCCTTTCTGGTGGCAAACGTCTACCAGGTGCTGCAAGCCTTTAGGTCCGCCGTAGGTGTTTTGGGCGGCATACGGGAAAACCCCGTCATAGCCCCAGTTACGGTCTCCGGGGAACTGCGCCACCGGCATGATCTCAATAGCATTTACCCCCAGTTCTTTGAGGTAGTCCAGCTTCTGCTCCAGCCCGGCAAAGGTGCCGTCTGGCGAGAAAGTGCCCGTGTGCAGCTCGTACATGACGTACTCTTCCAGGGGCAGGTTTTTCCATTGGTCATCCGTCCACTTGAACTTGTCTACATCAACGGCCTGGGACGGACCGTGCACGCTTTCGGGTTGGGACAAAGAGGCCGGGTCTGGGTATTCCTGGTCTTCGTCTATCCTGAATTTATAGGTGTCGCCGGGCTCCACCTGGTCGGTGGTTTCGTACCAGTAGCCAAATTCGCCTTTGCGCAGCGGAATGATGGTGTTTCCGTTGTTCAGGCATATCTCCACCTGCTCGGCTTTGGGTGCCCACACCAGTATTTCGGCGAGCCCCTGGGGATTAAAGGTAACACCCAGGGTTCTTTTGCTGACGTCTATTTTATTCATTCAGGATTATGAAAAATAGGGTTCTTCAATACTAAGACAGAGCGGCCTTCCACGTAGAAAGACTCACCGGCCTTATACGTAATGGGTTCTTCGGGTTCTACCTGGTCGCGGAAAGTATCCAGCACTACGGTCCATTTCTCGCCGTATTTTTCACTAGGCGCGTGAAACACAATGGAGTCATGGTAGGCATTGAAGATCACGAAGAAGGAGTCATCTAACACCACCTCGCCTTTGGGTCCGCGGGAATGCACGCCCCGGCCGTTGAGGTAAACCGCCAACGATTTGGCGTGGTCCTGCTCCCAATGCTCATAAGACATTTCATCGCCGGTAGGCAGGAACCAGGCAATGTCCTCTACCCCCTGCCCTTTAATAGCCCGCCCCTGGAACCAGCGGCGGCGTCTGAACACCGGGTGGTTCTTGCGAAAATGGATGAGCTTTTTGGAGAACTCCAGAAGCTGTTTGTCTGCCCCGGCCCAATTCAACCACGAAATTTCGTTGTCCTGGCAATAGGCGTTGTTGTTCCCGCCCTGGGTGCGGCCTAATTCATCGCCGGCTACCATCATGGGCACACCCTGCGAAAGGAACATGGTAGCCAGGAAATTCCGCTTCTGGCGGTTTCTCAGGTCAATGATCCACTGGTCATCGGTGGGGCCTTCTACCCCGCAGTTCCAGGAACGGTTATGGTCATCGCCGTCTTTATTGTCTTCGCCGTTGGCCTCGTTGTGCTTCTCATTATAGGAAACCAGGTCATGCAGCGTGAAGCCGTCATGGGCAGTGATGAAGTTGATACTGGCGGTGGGGCGGCGGTAGTCATCATAGTACAGGTCTGAGGAGCCGGTGAACCGGTTAGCGAACTCAGCCAGCATACTTTCCTCACCGCGCCAGAAATCGCGCATGCAGTCACGGTACTTACCGTTCCATTCGGTCCAGCCCGGCGGAAAGTTACCCACCTGGTATCCGCCTTCACCCACATCCCAGGGCTCAGCAATTAGTTTCACCTGCGAGATCACCGGGTCCTGGTGGATGATGTCAAAGAAGGAGCTCAACCGGTCCACAGCGTGCAGTTCACGGGCCAGCGCCGAAGCCAGGTCAAAACGGAAACCGTCTACGTGCATGTCCAGAATCCAGTAGCGGAGACTGTCCATGATCAGGCGCAGCACGCTGGGCAGGTTGGCGTTGAGGGTGTTGCCGGTGCCGGTGTAGTCCATGTAATACCGCTGGTTGTCATCTACCAGGCGGTAATAAGAAGCATTGTCAATTCCCTTGAAAGACAAGGTTGGCCCACGCTCGTTACCTTCACCCGTGTGGTTGTACACCACATCCAGGATCACCTCGATACCCGCTTTGTGGAGGGCTTTAACCATGTTCTTGAACTCAATAACCTGCTGGCCCAGAACCCCACTGCTGGAGTACCGCACATCGGGCGCGAAAAACCCTATGGTATTGTAGCCCCAGTAATTGGTGAGGCCTTTATCAAGCAGGTACCAATCGGTCACGAAGTGGTGCACGGGCAGCAACTCAATGGCTGTCACGCCCAGATCCAGCAGGTACTGAATGGTCACTGGGTGGGCAATTCCCGCGTAGGTTCCCCTGATCTCCTCCGGAATGTCAGGGTGGGTTTGAGTGAAGCCCTTAACGTGCGCTTCGTAGATGATGGATTTATGGTAAGCTATTTTGGGCGGGGTGTCATCTTCCCAATCAAAGAAAGGGTCAATCACCACCGATTTTGGGATATAAGGCGCACTGTCTAGGTCACCGTAGCTGAGGTCTTCATCCTCGTGCCCGAACTTATACCCGAACAGAGACTCGTGCCAGTTGATGGTACCAGAAATGGCTTTGGCGTAAGGGTCAATCAGCAGCTTATTGGGGTTGAATCGGTGGCCTTCTTCAGGCTCATAGGCTCCGTAAACGCGGTACCCGTACAGTTGGCCCGGTTTCAGTTCCGGCACGTAGGTATGCCACACCTCGTAAGAACGCTCTTCCATTTTCAGTCGGGCAGATTCCTTTGGAGCGTCTGGGGAATCAAAGAGGCATAATTCTACCCCGATGGCGTTATGGGCATACAAAGCAAAGTTGACACCTTCTCCGTCATAGGTGGCTCCTAATGGGAAAGGCTTTCCCGGATAGGTAATGATGTTCATAGATTTTGGGTCAAGTAAATGGATTGGCAGAACAATGGGTTTGTTTTACTCGCGTACCGTCTACGCATAAACCAAGGCCAGGTCTACACCCAAAGCATGGAAATATTCAATTATGTATAAGTTCAGATATTTATACGGATACCCCAGTCCCTACTTTTAACCCTCATTCACAACAGTTTACCCAACGCAGAATAGAGAAAAATTGAACCTTAAAAAATGTATAGCTTCTCCATTGGAAAAGGGCAAAAAAAAGAAGCCACCCTGGATAATCCGGGGTGGCTTTGAGGCTGTTTTCAGTAAAATGGGCCTAAAACAGGCTAAAAGATAAACTTGGTGCTTAGGAAGTTGGACTGCTCCTCGCTCACGATCTGGTTTAACAGCTGCTTGTTGTTCTCATTGAACTTGGTGGCCACCAATGACCTGATGGAGAAGGACCTTAGTGCATCCACCACTGATAGGGTACCCTCGGCGGAGTCTTTGCGGCCGGTGAACGGGAAGGTGTCCGGCCCGCGCTGGCATTGGCAATTGATGTTCACGCGGCTTACCTGGTTCACCAATGGATCAATTAGCGAAGCAATTTCTGAGGCATCCTGGCTGAAGACGCTCACCTGCTGACCATGGGTAGACTCTATTAAATATTGGATAGGTTCCTCCAGTTCGTCAAAAGCCACCACCGGAATGATGGGCCCGAACTGCTCCTCGCGATAGAGTTTCATCTTTTCCTTCACCGGGTACAGGATAGCCGGGTACACAAAAGACTCAAAAGCGGTGCCGCCGCCCGGGTTCACTACTTTGGCGCCATGGGCCACGGCATCGTCAATGCACTCTTGCAAGTAGGCGGGTTTGTGCGGCTCGGGAAGCGGAGTCAGGGAAACGCCCTTTTCCCAGGGCATGCCATATTTCAAATTGCTCACGGCCTGGGTAAGCAGTTCCAGGAACGCGTCTACTTTGGACCGGTGCACGAACGCGATCTTCAGAGCCGTGCAGCGCTGCCCGTTGAAAGACAAGGCCCCCAGAACCGTCTCTTCCACCGCCAGCTTTATGTCAGCGTGCTGGGTGATGATGGCGGCGTTTTTGGCGTCTAATCCCAGAATGGCGCGTAAACGGTTTACTTTTGGGTGCAGCTTCTTTAGTTCATCGGCTACCTTGCTGCTCCCGATGAGCGTGAGCACGTTCACTTTACCTGATTGCATCAAGGCCGGCACAATGGCGTGCCCCCGGCCGTAGATGGTGTTCACCACACCTTCGGGGAAGCTATCACGGAAGGCCTCCAGCAGAGGATAGAACAGCAACGTCCCGTGCTTAGGTGGTTTGAAAAGGATGGTGTTACCCATGATGAGCGCCGGGATCAACGTGGTGAAGGTCTCGTTTAACGGGTAGTTGAAAGGGCCCATGCACAGCACCACACCCAAGGGTGAGCGGCGTACCTGCGCCACAATGCCCTGCTCAATCTCGAAGCGGGAACTCTGGCGATCCAGGTTCTTGAGGGCGTCAATGGTGGCGTAGATGTACTCCACAGTGCGGTCAAACTCTTTCACCGAGTCGGCGTAGGATTTGCCTATCTCCCACATGATCAGCTTGACTATTATGTCTTTCTGGGCAATCATTTTCTGGGTAAAACGCTCTACGCATTTAATGCGTCCGTCCACTCCCATGGTAGGCCAAGCCCCGCGCCCGTTGTCATAGGCCGCTACGGCTGCGTCAAGCGCCTCCAGGGCTTCCTTCTCAGTACACACGGGGTAAGTGCCAATGAGTTTGCGGGCGTAAGTGCCGTCTGGCTGGGCCAGGGCCACGGGTGAATACACCTCATGTGCCGGACCGTCCCAGGCCTTCATGAAACCATTAGAAAGATACTCTTTCTGGTGGACCTCACCGGGTAAGGCGAACTCTGCTGGAACCTCTGTTTCCGCCACGAAAATGGACTTGAGAAGGTCTGCGGTAACCGGTTGGATTTTGTCTTTTACTTCCATTAAGATTGGGTCTAGAGACTCGTTTAACATCAAGCTGATTTTCCAATCTTATGCATTATAGAAATAGCCTCAAAACATAAATTTAAAATTTGCCATTTTTTAATTACATGAGCCATTTTTTTACATTTTTTAATTAAAACAGATTTTAAATAAATTATTTCAAACGCAAAAAGCCCTAACAGTTGTTTGTTTGACAATTTTACAACAAAATTTTCCTTAGCAGAGACGTAACGGAAAAGGGGTGCCGCAGGTAAAAAAACTGTAAAATTTATTGGAGTAAAACAGTAGCTGTCTCTATATTGACGCCGTTTAATTTCAAGTCTTAATTAATACTTCCAAAGGGTCCATTATCGCTGCAAGGGCACTGTATACCAGGTTAATTGCACTGTCTCAAAGTAAGACAACAGGTAGTGTAAATACCGGGTAAAAGGTGTGTAACAGGCGATTTTTGAAAAGAAGTAGGTACTGCATAACACTTTTCATTTTATGGCTCTTTTGGCTAACTTCGCCGCGAGGCGCAACAACCTAACTAAACACACACTTAAAGAAGTAATATGTCTGATTTTGCTGAACTAACGCTTGAGGGCAAATCGTACCAGTTCCCGGTAGTAACGGGCACTGAGAACGAGAAGGCCATTGATATTAATGCTTTACGCGCGCAAACTGGTTACATCACCCTTGACTCTGGTTACAAAAACACCGGTGCCACAGAGAGTGCCATCACATTTCTGGACGGTGAGGAAGGCATACTTCGGTA
Source organism: Rufibacter roseolus (assembly GCF_017916365.1). Lineage (GTDB taxonomy): Bacteria > Bacteroidota > Bacteroidia > Cytophagales > Hymenobacteraceae > Nibribacter > Nibribacter roseolus. The sequence continues at coordinate 700,921 of NZ_JAFMSU010000002.1, read as the reverse complement.
CAGAGGGTACCCTATAGAGCAACTGGCAGAGAAATCTTCTTTTATTGAAGTGGCCTACCTGCTGATCTACGGCAAACTGCCTTCTCAGGTAGAATTAGACACGTTCGCAAATCAGATCAAAGTTCATACGCTGGTAAACGAGGACATGCGGAAGATCCTTGACGGCTTCCCTTCCACGGCGCACCCCATGGGTATCCTTTCTGCCCTGGTAAGCTCCCTTACCGCGTTTTACCCAGAGTCTGTTAAATCAAACCAGAGCAAAGAAGAGATTGACCTGACCATTATCCGTTTAATGGCCAAGCTTTCTACCATTGCGGCCTGGTCTTACAAGAACTCTGTAGGTCACCCGGTAAACTACCCTAAAAACAAGCTGGACTACTGTTCTAACTTCCTGCACATGATGTTCGCGTACCCAACCGAGGAGTACGAGATCAACCCAGTGGTAGTGGATGCCTTGAACAAGCTGTTGATCCTGCACGCCGACCACGAGCAGAACTGCTCTACCTCTACCGTGCGCCTGGTAGGCTCGGCCCACGCCAGCCTTTACTCATCAGTATCTGCCGGTATTAGCGCCCTTTGGGGACCACTTCATGGCGGTGCAAACCAGGCTGTAATTGAAATGCTGGAGGCCATCAAAGCCGATGGTGGTGATTCCAAGAAGTACATTGAGAAAGCCAAAGACAAAAACGATCCGTTCCGTTTGATGGGCTTCGGGCACCGCGTGTACAAGAACTTTGATCCACGCGCGACCATCATCAAGAAAACCGCCGATGAGGTATTGACTGCCCTGGGCATCAATGACCCTATCCTGAGCATTGCGATGGAACTGGAGCAAGCCGCCCTGACTGATCCTTACTTTGTGGAGCGCAAGCTGTACCCTAACGTTGACTTTTACTCTGGAATCATCTACCGCGCCATTGGTATCCCAACCGAGATGTTCACCGTGATGTTCGCCCTAGGTCGTCTCCCTGGCTGGATCGCCCAGTGGAAAGAGATGCGTGAAGCCAAAGAGCCCATCGGTCGTCCACGTCAGGTGTATACCGGTGCTCCGGCCCGTGACTACACGCCGGTTAACGAACGCTAGACATTTAATAAACTTAAAAGGAGAAGGTCAGACAATTTGCCTGACCTTCTCCTTTTATGGGAGTTTCCTGTTATCTTAAATAAATCTCTGGTCCAAGTTTCCAACTTGGACCTACCATGGGCTGAAGTTTGCAACTTCAGTGAAGGGGCAGCCTCAAAATAGGCTTTCTTAATTCAAAGAGCAGGCACGAAGACCAAGAACAGCAAAGACATTGCTAATTGGCAGGCTTTCCGTTTTGGGGTAGTTTTCGTAAAAACAGCTTAAATTTGTTTTTCCAAGAAACACGAATGTGCCAACGGCTAATGACGGAACCCACCCCTGCCCTACAAGGAGGGAAATTTTCCTAAGCCAAAGAAAGGCGAATCCTTTTGCCGACGATAAATACAGTTCGCCCACAAGTTCCTTTCAAGATGGCAAAGAAGAGAAGGTCTATTAAGGAAATTGTCTGGTTAGGGAAATGTCCTGTAACTAGTTGCGGGGCTATTTTTCCGAGAGTACGCCATAAACTGTCCTCTTCGCTAAGCTGGACAGGAAAGCCTTATTCTACTCCTCCTGGAACTATCCTTTTGCCTGAGATGGGTTGCGGAGACATTGCCTTTCCCCGTTGGTAAGCAATCCAGCCCCGGAACGCGCCGGTGGAATCATAATATTCCCAGTTGCCGTGCCATTTGTACATGAGGAGGTTGTTTTCCTCGAAAAGGTAAGCAAGTCCCTGGTGTGAGACTTTACCGTTGGGATGGTAAAAGGTGGTTTTGATCCGCTTGAGTTTGGGCTCGTACTTCTCCAGGCGCTCCAGTTTGCCGTCTTGTGAATAGGTTTTCCAGGTACCTTTCTCCTGCCCGTTTTTGAACCGCCCGGTGTACATGAGCTGATCGGGTTTATGGTCATAATAGGCGCGCCATTTCCCCTTCCGTATTCCATCTTTATTTACTTGGTTCCATTTCCAGGGCCATGTAAAACCGTTGCTTACCAAAGGAACCAGCGAAAAGACACAGATCACTAGTACTTTGATTCTTGGTCGTAGAATTTGCACAGATCAGAAGTTTTAGCCTTTAAACGATTTATTTCTGGTGGTTTAGGTGAACCTATTTTTGTTTTCTCACGCTGCCAAGCACCGGTGAATCTGTGGTGGGATTGCCTTTCACAAAGGTTTTCACTCCCAGCGGCCGTCCATCCAGATCAAAGTACTCCCAGTCACCTTCCCAATAGAAATGCACCCCGCCGCTTTCAGCATCCCGCAGGTAAGCCATGCCCCGGTGTGAGACCTTGCCGTTGGGGTGGTAATATACCGTTTTATAACTCTTGTTCCGCCGCTTGATCTTCTCAGTGAAGTAAAGCTTGCCATCAGCGGTGTACGTCTTCCAGACACCTACTTCTTTTCCGTGCCGGTACCTGCCTTTGTAATGTAGGATTTTCTCTTCATAATCATGGAAAGCCCGCCAGCGCCCGTTTTTCAGTTGTTTGGCATCATAGCGGTTCCAGGTCCAGGGCCAGGCTTGGGCCGGTTGGCTGAGGGACATAATTCCCAGCACCAGAGCAAATGGCAACCAGGTTCTGGGAGTAAGATATAGGTGTCTTTTCGCTTTTTCCATCATCAGTTGGGGTTAGAAGAAGCTTTACAAAAAAGAATCCAGGCTTAAAATTTAATCTTCAAATTATCTATTTTAAAACGAAATAATCGCCATCTTAGGTATCAAGGACGTGCGTCTTTGCATGGTTATTCTTCCACTTCTAAATCCGTTCGTGTGCAGACAGTTAGTAAACCCCGTAAACGAGCCGCCAAGTCGGCTGGTGAGGCAACGAAACAGAAAAAAGCCTTTGTTTTGGACACATCGGTCATCCTGTATGACCATAGTGCCGTGGAGCATTTTGGGGAGCATGATGTGGCCATCCCTATCACGGTGCTGGAGGAACTGGACAATTTTAAAAAAGGGAATGACATCAAGAACTTTGAGGCGCGGGAGTTCATCCGCTACATTGACACTCTCTCCTCGCAGCACATGCTTCAGTCATGGATTCCGCTGGAGGGTACCAACAAGGGCCGGTTCAAGGTACTCATGGGCAACGGGTCACCCATTGACGCCGAGAAAATCTTCAACGAAGACAAAGCCGACCACAAGATCCTGAACGCCACCCTGGCCTTGCAGCACGAGATGCCCGACCACCGGGTTACCCTGGTAACGAAGGACATCAACCTCCGGCTCAAGGCCCGGGCCCTGAACCTATCAGCCGAGGATTACGAGACGGGCAAGATCCAGAACGTGACCAACTTATACCGGGGTAATGACCTGGTGGAAGATATTCCGCACTCCGTCATCACCAAGCTGTACGAAGAGGGTGAGTGTCCGGTGGAGGAAGCACTGCCCAATCCGCCCAAAGACAACCATTACTTTATTTTGCGCAGCGCAAAATCTTCTGCCTTAGCATACTACAATCCAGAAGACCGTATTCTGGAACGCGTAGATAAGCCCCATGCCGTGGGCATTAAACCCCGCAACGCCGAGCAGACGTTTGCTCTTCACGCTATCCTGCACCCCGAGATTAAACTAGTGTCTATCCAGGGGGTGGCCGGAACAGGCAAAACTTTGCTGGCCCTGGCCGGCGCCCTGGAACAGCGGGAAGTGTACCGGCAGATTTACCTGGCCCGCCCCATCATCCCGCTTAGCAACCGTGACCTGGGTTTCCTGCCCGGCGATGTGAACTCCAAGATTGGGCCCTACATGGAGCCGCTCTGGGACAACCTCAAGTTTATCCAGAACCAGTTTCCTGAGCACAGCAAGGAAAGCAACCGCATAAAGGAAATGGTGGAGGATGACCGCCTGGTGATCACGCCGCTGGCTTATATCAGGGGCCGGAGTTTGTCTAACATCATCTTTATTGTAGACGAGGCCCAGAACCTGACTCCGCACGAGATCAAAACCATTATCTCCCGGGCCGGCGAAAACACCAAGATCATCTTCACTGGCGATATCTACCAGATAGACACGCCCTACCTGGACAGCCAGAGCAACGGTCTCTCCTATTTAATAGACAAAGTGAAGAACCACCCCCTATACGCGCACGTAACCCTGCAACGTGGTGAGCGCTCTGAACTGGCCAACCTGGCTAATCAGCTTCTTTAGAATTGTTGATTGCTGATTGTTGATGGATCACATAAAGTAAATCCCTTTTGGAGCCGTTGTCTTTAAAACAGCTCCAAAAGGGATTTCTCTTATTTCAGTGACCTACCGCTTAGGTAACAATCAGCAATTAACAATCAACAATATTACAACTTAACCAGGTACCGCTCTTTGAGGATGTTCATGTGGTGGCGCTCATGACCGGCAATGATGAAGGCCAGGGCCGAGGGAGTGATAGGGCTACCGTTGGCGTTACCTAACCTGGAAAAGCTAGCTGCTGGCAAAGACCTTAACAGGGAGAGGGTGGCCTCCCGCACGGTATTGTACTCGTCCAGAATATTATTGAGCGACCGCTCACTGAAAAATGCGTTGGCTACGTAATCATTTTCTTCAAAACCTGGCAATGGTTTCTGTTCGCCCCGGGCAATACACAGTGCTCGGTAGGCCATGATGCGCTCCGTATCAACCATGTGGCCCAGTAACTCCTTCACCGACCATTTTCCGGGCTCATAGGCGAAACTTGCCTCGCCCTCACTCACGCGTCCAAACAACTGCTCCACCTCCTGCCGCTGTTTTTGAAGCACCTCCAGGATATTGGCCTGGTCAGGAATGTGCTGGATGTATTTAGAGAAATACTCGTTATACTCGCCGGGTTTGGGTCTTGGAATCATAGTCTGCAGTATTTGGTATGGAGAACTAAGTAAGTAAGACCATGGCTAATTAACAAGCAATAGGGCCTTGTCATAAGGCTTTTCAAACCTACTGGCTAATTCTGGTTGTTTTCCTGGGTTGAAAACAGATCAGTACCTGGCTGCTCCTTATTGCGGTCGGTGGCCAATTTGTTTTTCCTTCTCAGGATATCTACCCGTATCCTTTCCTGCTTGTCTAAATAGGCTTTGAGTTCGCGGGTGGGAACAAAGGACACTTTCTGGATTACGGGGTCCTCGCCTTTTTGGCTAAAATCCTTGATGTTACACTTAAGCGCCTTCAGTTCCCTGATGATGGCGTCATACTTGCTGTTGGTGTTTGCAAGTAAAAAGGTGTACTGGTCTTCCTCAAAGACACCGTACCGCACAAAGGCCCCGGCCAGGAAAGAGCATTTTTCCTGGTTTGTCTCAAAGGCTTTGGGTTTCAGCACACCCTGGTAGATCTTCTGCTGCTTTGCATCTACCTGGTCTTTCCACTTAAAGGAATAGGCCTCGTTCATCTGCTCCACCAGCCGCTTGGCGTAAATTCTTCTGAAATCCTGGCAGTAATAGCAATCCGGCTTTTCCCATTTCACATTGGTGAACAGGATTTTGTTATAGGTCTTCTTGTTTTCGGCGGTAATGAGGGAATCAAGGAAAGTTACCAGCTTGATCTCCGTATTATGGAATTTGTCCACAACCGTACTTTCCTCTGGGTCCTCTTTAATCCAGTTCCTTCCGTTATAATCGTCCACCAGTCCTAAGACATACGGGGTAACTAATAACTTTTGGGCATTAACCTGCAGAACAAAAAGGCTGAAAACAGCCAAGAGCAAACGTTTTTTCATGGTAAAGGACCTATTCAAGCCAGTGGAAGATCGGTTATGTGTAATCAGATTGGTTCAAAGTGGTAAATCACCAAAGAGATATCCGGCTTATACCACAGAAGCGTGGCAAAAGCCGGACAATCATTCTTACCGGAAAAACAACTTTTCTTGGCTTAGCTATAATTCTTAAAACCAAAAATATTACTTTTCTATTTAACTGAACAAATCAACCTTGGTTCACAGCTATTTTCCTTAAACACAGGCTTAAATAGCACTCCTATATCTATCCTCGGGGTGGGAACGTATAACCGCCAAAACTATGAACCAAAACCACCTAGAAAAATGAATTCACTTGCAGACAAAGGCTTGAAGATATTCAACAACCCCTTTTTCAAATACATGATCTCCAAAGCATCGGGTATCATGAGAAAACCGGTGAAGATTGGCATGCTGCTCACCACCGCCTACGAGAAACTCACCGATGCCAACAGTTCAGAAAGCGGTATAGACCAGATCAAAGCCATTGGGCAGCGGCTGGTGCGCCTGGTGAAAGCCTATTACAACGGCTCTTACCGTGAGGTCAGTTCCAAAACGCTGCTGTTGGGTGTGGCCGTGCTCCTGTACCTGGTGACCCCACTGGACCTGGTACCTGATTTTATTCCCATCATCGGTTTTGCTGATGACCTCAGCCTGATGGCCTGGTTTATCTCCGCTTTCCAGGAAGAGTTGGAGAAGTTCCAGGTGTGGGAAGAAGGCACCGTAGGCGTGGGACATTCCTAAGGAGTATCATGTAGCGCGTATCACGTAGCACGACTTTTTAAATTAATGGCTGCGTTCCAGGTCTGTTTATAAGAAAACAGTCCTGGAACGCAGCCATTGTTTTTTAATTGATCAAGGTTATTGAAACCTACATGCCTATTTCCTTCCCCCAACCCTTTTTTCAACAATACAATCATCGTGATACATGATACGAGGTACATGATACTTGCTTGATACTTCTTCGTACTTTTGACTTTCTCAATTTAAAACTAACGTATGTTTAACCGCAAACAACTCTGTCTTTGGGTAATGCTGGCCCTTAGCTCGCTCTCGGCTTACGCCGATGAGGGCATGTGGCTGCCTATGTTGCTCAAGCAGCTTAACGAAGCTGATATGCAGAAAAAAGGCATGCGCCTTTCTGCCGAGGACATCTACAGCGTAAACAAATCCAGCCTGAAAGACGCCATTGTGCAGTTTGGCGCCGGCTGTACCGGGGAGATCATCTCCAACCAGGGACTCCTGCTCACAAACCACCATTGCGGCTACGGCCAGATCCAGTCGCACAGTTCCGTGGAGAACGATCTGCTCACCAACGGTTTCTGGGCCATGACCAAAGACCAGGAGAAACCCAATCCGGGCCTCACCGCCACTTTCATCGTGCGCATGGAAGACGTGACCAAACAGATTCTGGTCGATATCCCGGCCGGACTATCGGAGGCCGAGCGCGAGAAGCGGGTGCAGGCCAACATCAAAAAGGTGCAGGCCCAGACCACCGCGGGCACGCACTATGATGCCATCATCCGCCCGTTCTTCTACGGCAACGAGTACTACATGTATGTGACCGAGACCTTCAAAGACATTCGGTTGGTAGGCGCTCCGCCCGAAAGCATCGGAAAGTTCGGGGGCGATACCGACAACTGGATGTGGCCCCGCCACACGGGTGACTTCTCCCTGTTCCGCATCTACGCCGGCCTCGATAACAAGCCAGCCGCGTACTCGCCCAACAACAAACCTTACGTGCCCAAACACCACTTGCCTATTTCCCTGGCCGGTATCCAGGAGGGCGATTTCACTATGGTTTTCGGGTTTCCGGGCCGTACCACCGAGTACCTTCCCTCCCAGGCCGTGCGCGAGATCGCGGAAATCTCTGATCCGGCCAAGGTGAAAATCCGCACGGTGAAGCTGGGTATCCTGGACCAGGACATGAAAGCCGATCCAAGGGTGCGCATCCAGTACGCGGCCAAATACGCCAGCGTGAGCAATGCCCACAAGAAATGGATTGGGGAGATGCGCGGCTTGCGCAAGCTGAACGCCATCGCTAAAAAGCAGGAGCTGGAAAGACAGTTCGCCAACTGGGTAGCGCAGGAAACCGGCCGCAAAGCCACCTACAGCCAGGTAATGCCACAGTTTGAGCAGAACTACGCTACGCTGGCCAAAGGCATTACCCTGGCGCGCGACTATTTCAACGAGGCTGTTTTAGGCGTGGAATTGCTAAACTACGCCCAAAGCTACCTGAACCTGGCTGCCAGCCTGCAGGGAACCCCGGAAACCAAATCTGATGCCCAGGAGCAGATAGACAAACTAAGCAAAGGAGCCGCAGGCTTCTTCAAGAACTACAACCTGCCCACCGATAAGAAAGTGTTCACCGCCCTGCTGCAGCTGTACGTCAACGACCTGGAGGCCCAGTTCCAACCCGAGGTGCTGCAGACCCTGACCAAACAGTACAAAGGCAACTGGGCGGCTTACGCCGATTACGTGTACGCCAACACCAACTTGGCCTCGGAAGAAAAAGTGCAGAGCCTTCTGAAGCTCTCCCCAACCCAGCTCCAGGCCAAATTGCTGGCTGACCCGGCTGTGCAGTTGCTCAATGGCTTCGCTACCGTTTACAGGACCAAAGTACTGCCTACCTACACCGCTCTCAATGACCAGAACACCCTGCTAAACCGCACTTACCTGCAAGGGCTGCGGGAGATGCAGAAAGACCGGAAGTTCTACCCAGACGCCAACCTCACCCTGCGCGTCTCCTACGGCCAGGTAGACACCTATAAACCCGCCGATGGCGTGACCTATGACTACTACACCACCCTGGAAGGCATCATTGAAAAAGAGGACCCCATCATCCCTGACTACAAGGTGCCCGCCAAATTGAAAGAACTCTATCAGAAGAAAGACTACGGACAGTACGGAATGAACGGCCAGATGCCGGTGGCTTTTATCGCCTCTAACCACACCACGGGCGGTAACTCCGGCTCCCCGGTGATCAACGCCCGCGGCGAGCTCATTGGCACCAACTTTGACCGCAACTGGGAAGGCACCATGTCTGACATTATGTATGACCCTGATCGCGTGAGAAACATCAGCATGGACGCGCGCTACTTCCTGTTCATCGTAGACAAATTTGCCGGAGCGGGTCACTTGGTAAAGGAAATGACCCTAGTGAACAACGGTCCGCAGGCTGCTGCTCCTTTACAAGGAAGAGCGAACACCAAGATCAAAGTTAAGCAGGAGAAGAATAAAAAGAAGCTGAAGGTAAAAGCTGACTAATGCTGCTTTCACCCTGTTTTTAACAAAAAAGCCCGGAAATGCTCCGGGCTTTTTTTTATGCCTGCAATACTCCTGATTCTACAGCATCTTTAAAGTAGTTCAAGCGATTATTAATATCCGCCCGGAGGAGCCAGTTGATCAAAGGGTTCAATACAAAAGCCGCAAACTTCACTTGGAAGTTATACCTAAAGTAAACCCTGGTAAGTTCTTTACTTTTAAGCTTAAAACGCCAGCTACCAGAAAACTTTTTGAACAGCCAGGGACCTTTAGTCATTTCCATGGCCACTTGCGTGGGTGGATGAAAACTGATGTAGCGCACGGTCATGCCAATTCCTTTTTGGCTCTCACAATAGGCCTCCACTCCTTTGGCTGCCTGCGTGGCGCCATGTTCCAGCCGGGCCACGCCCAGGTATTTGTCCCAAAGCAGCCGCTGGTCATAATCCTGCGAGAACCAGAACAATTCCTCAGGTGCGCTTTTCACCAAAACAGAGCCTTCCAGGGTGGGCATAGGCTACTCTTTGCTGTCTTGTCTGGCGTCTGTTTTTTTGCCGCGCACCATCTGTTCAATGGTATCCCACATCTCATGTGGGACCTGATCCAGGTAGTTGAACTCACCGCCGCCGTAAAGCCACTCGCCGCCGTCAATGGTGACCACCTCACCGTTCACATACGCCGAGTAATCTGAGATAAGGTAAGCCGCCAGGTTCGCCAGTTCCTGGTGCTCGCCGTAGCGCTTCACCGGGATTCGGTTCAAAGGATCCAGTTTCTTAGCCAAGGCCTCGGGGAAAAGGCGGCTCCAGGCACCCTCCGTGGGGAACGGTCCCGGCGCGATGGCGTTGGACCTGATGCCGTACTTGGCCCACTCTGCCGCCAGGGAGCGCGTCATGGCCAGCACGCCAGCCTTGGCCGTTGCCGAGGGCACCACATACCCTGAGCCGGTCCAGGCGTAAGTTGTTACGATGTTGAGGATGGTACCGGGCTGTTGTTTATCAATCCAATGTTTACCTAAGGTGAGCGTACAGTTGTAGCTGCCTTTCAGGACGATATCCACGATCACGTCAAAGGCTTTGGGTGACAATCTCTCTGTGGGGCTGATGAAATTACCGGCGGCGTTATTCAGCAAACCATGTACCGCCCCGAACCTGTCCAGGGTGGCTTTCAGCATGGCGTCCACTTCCAGCGGCTTGCGCACATCGCAGGCAACAGGCAGCACCTGGCCGCCGGTCTGCTCCTCCATTTCCCGGGCCGTTTTCTCCAAAACCTCCATTTTGCGGCTGGTGATGACCAGGTTGGCCCCCAGTTGCAGAAAGTAGATTCCCATAGACTTACCCAGGCCGGTTCCGCCCCCGGTAATAATGATAGTTTTGCCGTTTAGCGCCCCATCCCGGAGCATTGGTTCTGAATATGTACCCATACATGAATATCTAAGTTGGAAAGATAATATTTCTGTCCTGCTTTAGAATTAGTTTGAAAAATAATATATTTATCAAAAGAAAAAATTGCACCTAAAAAGGTGCCCTGCGCTGCGCCAGAATACTTAAAACTAAGTATTTCAAAAGTTTTACAGTTTACCTAAACTGTCCGGACAATCGCTTGAGAGTTTTTGGCCAAGCCGTGAATGTAATGAAAAAATTATACTTCCTTTTTTTGTGGTTCATTCTGGCTGCGTTCCCCCTTCTGGGTAGGTCTCCGGTGGTTCTCATGCAGGAGCTCAACAGGGCCACTACGCCGCAGAAAAAAGTAGAGCTCTTTAACAAGATAAGTGAGTATTACCGCGAGGTAGATCCCCAACAAGCCATCCTCTACGGGCAGAAGGCCGCCGATCTTGCCCAGCAGATCAATGACCAGAAACAGCTGGGTGCAGCTTACAACAACATCAGTATTGGCCATTACTGGCTCAACAACCTCATCAAGGCGTCTGAGTTCACCTACAAAGCCCTTAAAATCCGGGAAGACCTGCATGATTCCATCGGCATGGCCTCCAGCTATAATGCGCTGGGCAACATCCACCGGGGGCAGCAGAACTATAAGGAGTCCCTGGCGTTTTTCCAGAAAGCCCTCAATATAGGGCGGCGCATTAACCGGCGGCGCACTATCAGTACTTCGCTGAACAACATTGGCGCCACTTATGAACTCATGGAGCAACCTGAGAAGGCGCTGGACTATTACCTGCAGGTAAAGGAGATCAACAAAGCAGAGGGTGACAAATATGACCAGGCACTCAGTGACCTGAACCTGGGGAACATTTATTTCCTTTTAGGGCAGAAAAAGAAAGCCCTGGACCATCTGTATAATTCATTGGAAATAAGCGAGCAAACCCGCAATGAGATAAACAAAATATACATCTACCGGTGCCTGGCCCGTATTTACCTGCAAAGTAAGGATTATTCCCAAGCCGCCAACCTGGGCCTGAAAAGCCTGAAGATATCGCAGCAGGTGCCTTCCCCGGAAGGTGTACAGGAAGCGTCATTGCTTTTGAACGAAGTATACCTGGCGCAGAAGAATTTCCCTTTGGCGCATCGTTACCTTACGCTGCATACGGCCTACAAAGACAGCCTTTATAACCGTCAACAAAACGAGGCCCAGGCAGAGATGCACGCCAAATACGAGCTGGAGAAAAAAGAGGCCGAGAATCACCGTCTGCGGGTGGAGCAGGAATTGCAGAAAGAAAAGTTGGTTCAGAAAGGGCTCATCCAATACGCCACGGGTATTTTACTTTTGATGGCACTTGCCTTGGCTTACGTCTTCTTCAAAGGCCGCCGCAGAGCAAAAATCACCAATGAGCAGTTATCAGACTTCAACCTAGTTATACTGGAGAAAAACCAGGACATTCAGCAGCAAAAAGAAGAACTAGAAAAAATAAACCACCAGAAAGACATCCTCTTTTCCATCATTGCGCATGATTTAAGAAGCCCCCTCATTTCTTTGCAATCGCTTTTGCAACTGCTGGCCATGGGTAAACTGCCCCCAGAGAAGCTGGACCGCTTTGTGAAGGAACTTGACACCCAGCAGCAAAACACTTTGAGCCTTCTGGACAACTTACTGGTTTGGGCCAAAACCCAGATGAAAGGCGTGAACCTGGAGCCAGAACCCCTGCAATTGCACGAACTGGTAGAGCAGAACATCAAATTATTGCGCCCACAGGCGGAGAAAAAAGGCATTATCCTCCAGAACAATGTTTCGCAGGATCTTTGGGCTCTAGTAGATGAAGAAACCCTGAAGCTGGTGTTCAGAAATCTCATCTCTAACTCCATTAAATTCTGCCATTCCGGTGCTGTAGTAGAGGTTTTCGCAGAACATTTGGACGAAGACCAACTGGTGGTGACGGTGAAAGACTGCGGCGTGGGTATAAGCCCGCAAAACCAGTTGAAACTTTTCGGGGCGAATAACTTCAAGGAGAAAGGCACCGCCAACGAAAAAGGCAACGGCCTGGGCCTTATGCTCTGTAAGGAATTTATTGAGAAGAATGGCGGAGAGATCTGGGTGGAAAGCGAAGAAGGCGTGGGTTCCCAGTTCCATTTCACCGTGCCTGCCTACCAGGTGCTGGAACACGCCGAGGCCTTCTCTCCTTCGCCGGAGGAAGAAGAATCACTGGTGTAGTTTCTTAACTGCACTACCAAAATGGTCCCTTAGAAGCTTATGGGCTCCAATAATTCCGCTTAGGCAAACCCCGGGGATGCCCTGCCCCGGGTAAACCGTATCTCCGCAGACGTAGGCTTTATGGCCATCTAACCGCGCGTCCTTCATCTGCCAAGGCTTGATGCGCTGGTACTGCGGATACCCTCCTACCTGGCCCCACTCTCTTCCGGTCCACTCAATCCAGGCACCGGGCGTTGCGGCCTGCACAAATCTTACCTGCTCCTGCGTAAAAAATCCCTGGCTGGCGAGGAATTGAACAACCCAATGCTCTAGTTCCTTTTTCTGGTTCACCCAGTTTTCCGGCGGGTTAGGCACATGCGTACTGACGGAAGCCACACACATGCCTTCGGGAGCCCGTTGTAAATCATCGGGGTGACTGAGGCTGACGAAGATGCTTTTGCTTTGGAGATAAGGCACCCCTCCGGGTACATGTAACTGGTGGTGCAACACACTTGGCATTTGACTGGACCTGTCAAAGACAATACCCCATGTAACAGCCCCATTGATTTGCTCTGCCGGCAGTAAATGTCTGTTTAGCTTCTGCTTTACCATTTCACTTTGGAAAAGGGCGCTCACGTTGTTCAATGGAACTCCACAAACCAGGAACTCGGCAAATAAAGGTCCTTTGTCGGTGTCAATGAGGTATCCCTTTTCAGTTTGAGGGGTGATTTGTTTGACCAGGCGGCGGTAAAGCATTTGGCCATTCTGCTGCTCCAGGTATTGCACCACGTGTTCATTCAGCTGGCGCAACCCACCTGGCAGATAATAGTTGCTATATTGGGTGTAACATAAAGCGGTGGCCCCGAAGAGAACATTTACCTCGGGGTGGTAGTTCTGGGCCGTAATGAGCAACTGCTGGTCTACAAATTCTACGAACCGGGCATTCTGCAGGAGACCGTACTTATCTAGGAGGTCCCGCATGTTCTGGAAAGCCATCGGCACCAAACCTAATTGTTCCCACCGGACAGATTTAGCAGCCTGCCACAAGTCTGAAAAGGAACTGAACGGAAAGCTTAACTGCCGCAAAGAGGTGCGCCACACTTTCTGGCTGATGCCGTAGCAGGTTTCCCAAAAACCCCGCTGTCCTTTCTCCCCGAATACTCGCTCCGCTTCTTTAATCCATTCCTCCAGATTTTGAAACCGGGTGATTAGTGTTCCGTCTGTGAGGCGCACCTGCATGGGAACCTCCAACGGGATGAGTGGCAACGAAAGATTAAGTTGGTCTGCCAGATACCGCACCGGCATGTGTTCATCAAGCCCCACCAAGGTGGTAGCGCCGGTCTCAAACCAGTAACCTTTTCGTTTGTAAGAAGAGGCACAGCCGCCCGGATAATTGTTCTGCTCCAAGACCGCTACCTGCAGACCTGCCTTCGCCAGGAGAGCCGCCGCTGTGAGCCCCCCGAAACCCGAGCCGATTACCGCTACCTGAACGTGTTTTGCCTCCATGTACAGCATGAACCAAATCAAGTTAGTTTTGTTGCGGTGCTGGTCATTTCAAGCGTTCTTTGCGGCATGGAAAAGAAAAGAATCAGTGTGATGGGCTGCGGCTGGCTGGGTCTCCCTTTGGCCCAGGAACTGGTGAAACAAGGCCATCAGGTGAAAGGCTCCACCACCACGCCAGCCAAAGTAGAGGTGCTCCGGTCCGCCGGAATTGAGCCGTTTTTGCTCTCTTTTCCCGAAAACAGCTCTAAAACGGATCTGCAGGATTTCTTAGCTACTGATGTCCTGGTTTTCAACCTTCCGCCTTCCCGATCTGCCAGTGAACAAAGTTCTTATGAAGACCTCCTGCAAAAGGTCTTGGTCGCGGCGCCGGCTTCCTTAAAAATGATTTTTGTCTCTTCCACCTCGGTGTACCCAGACCTGAACCGCGAGGTGAAAGAAGCGGATGCTGTGGCCTCATCTGACGCAGCATCACTGATGCTCCGATGCGAGTTCCTGGTGCAGCAATCCTTCGCTGATTCCACGATAGTACGTTTTGGGGGGTTGATGGGCTGTTCCCGGCACCCCGGCCGGTTCCTGGCTGGTAAAACCGAGGTTCCGCAGCCAAATGGCCCGGTTAACATGATCCACCTGGCAGATTGCGTGGGCCTGCTCCTGGGAATCATCCAACAAGAGAAATGGGGATTTACCTTCAATGCCTGCGCGCCGGAACATCCCACCCGGGAAGAATTCTACACCCAAGCCGCTCGGCAACTGGGCCTAACTCCTCCTTCTTTTGCCTCCCAGGGTAAGGAAAAATTCAAGATCATCAACAGTGATTTTATCCGGCAGGTATTAAATTATACTTTCTTGTTCCCAGATCCACTGGATTGCCTTTCAGCCCCTAACTTTTAGCATTCAGGCTGTCTGGCTTAAACTAATGCGTGCCGTTTTTTGTCTAATTTTGTAGAAGTAAGCGAAAAATAGATGCAAGAGACAGTTGTCATTATTGGAGGAGGCGCGGCAGGTTTTTTCGGGGCCATTACCTGTGCCGAGGCCAACCCCCACCTGCGGGTTATTTTACTGGAAAAGACAACTAAGCTGCTTTCAAAGGTGCGGGTTTCTGGTGGCGGACGCTGCAACGTGACCCATGCCTGTTTCCAGACCTCCGCTTTTTCCTTGCACTACCCCAGGGGCCAGAAAGCTCTGAAAAAACTGCTGCCTTCCTTTGGCGCGCAAGACACTGTGACCTGGTTTGAGAACCGTGGGGTGAAACTCAAAACCGAAGCCGATGGCCGCATGTTTCCCCAGTCAAACTCTTCAGAAACCATCGTGGACTGCCTGGTTCAATCGGCCAGGAAAGCGGGGGTGGAAATAAGGACTGGTCTGGGAGTGAACGAGATCCAGGTACAAGAAGAAGGCCTTCCGCACAAAAAGTTTGTTCTGCAACTGAGTAATGGCGAAAGCATTACAGCCTCCAGAATATTGGTAGCTACTGGCGGCAATCCCAAACCAGAAAATTACGAGTGGCTCCAGAAACTAGGCCATACCATTGAGTCACCGGTTCCTTCGCTATTTACCCTAAACGTTCCCTCCTCTCCTTTCAAAGACTTGCAGGGAGTGTCCGTGCCTAAGGCGAAAGTTAAACTCACGGGTCAGAAACTGGAGACCGAAGGACCTTTGCTCATCACCCACTGGGGCCTGAGCGGTCCGGCGGTATTGCGGTTCTCGGCCTGGGGCGCTAAGGTCATGCACGGCCTGGCTTACACCGGCACTGCCCTGGTGAACTGGGTACCGGATTTTACCGAGGATCAGGTGCGCCAGCAGATCCTACAGCAACGTCAGAACTCCCCTAGAAAAACCGTGTTCACCAACGCGCTTTTCAACCTCCCCAACCGGCTTTGGCAACGACTCTGCGAATTGGCTGAGGTCCCTGAGGCGGTGAAATGGTCTGAACTGGCGGGTAAAGCGCAAAACAAGTTGATTGAGCTTTTGCTCCGCACGCCTTTTGAGGTGAAGGGAAAGACTACTTTCAAAGAGGAGTTTGTGACCAGTGGCGGTATTAAGTTGGAAGAACTTTATTTGGAACGGATGGAAAGCCGCCTGGTTCCTGGACTTTTCTTCGCGGGCGAAGTCGTGGATATTGATGGGATTACCGGTGGGTTTAACTTTCAGGCGGCTTGGACTGGAGGTTACCTTGCCGGAAAGGCGATGGCGCAAGCAGCTTAGGTTACCTTTTGAGTTTTGTTAGGCGGAGCTTTATTCTTTTCTAGCTTAATTTCTTACACAGTCTTTTCACTAAAGGCATTTCTGGACTTGTAGTCCGCTTGTGCTGGCGAAGGGCCGCTGTTAGCGTAGGTTCATAAGCTTGGTTGTTGCATCGCTAGGCTCCGTGCGCTCACGGCCGCGGGGCCCCGCCTTCCGGCCTCGCGCTGCGCCAGCTTCCTTTGCTTCCTTCGGTCGCAATGCCTGTCGGCACCGGAACCTGACAAGGCGCTCCACCGAAAGGCTGGAGTTGGGAATGCACCGGCAGGAACGCTCCAGACCTCACAGGTTTTGAAAACCGGTGAGGTCTTCTATTTTTGACATGGTTCAAGTCTGTGACTTGGACCCAAAATGACCGGCAGTTTGGAACTGCCGTGAGGTACTACTCTCATAAACACATCTAGCCTGCTCTTTTTCAGTTCCATAGCTTTTCCCGGCACTCACGTTTTTCCAGCGTCTTTTCCCTTGGTACGGCAAAGAAAGATGTTTTCACCAACTGGTTCTCGCCTTCTAACATTACCAGAAATTGTAGAGACTAGGCACCGCCTTGTCTCCCACAGTTCATCCCGCTACCAACTGAACCAACAAAAAAGGGCACCCATGAGAGGTGCCCTATATTATCGTTGTTCGGCAATCTTTATATCCTGCCTGCTATTTTTGGTGTTTTCACTAATAACCACAAAGTATACGCTTGATCTAACCTCAACCTTTTGCTTATACTAATCTAATCCTGTTTAGAGGCTATTTTCCTAAAACCTGCTCTAAAACATTGAGGTAGGGGCAAAAAAAAAATCGCGGTCTCTTCTGGACCGCGATTTTTTTAAAACAGATACTAAACCCTTTATTAACTTTTAAGCTCT
The DNA here is from genome assembly GCF_017916365.1 of Rufibacter roseolus. GTDB lineage: Bacteria > Bacteroidota > Bacteroidia > Cytophagales > Hymenobacteraceae > Nibribacter > Nibribacter roseolus. Next base: position 683,719 of record NZ_JAFMSU010000002.1, on the reverse strand, counting down.
GTCCCTCATTTAAACGGAGGGTCTGTAGCCAAGGTTACAGTATTGGGAAAATATTTTTAGAAATCTCTTCTTTTTCTTTCCCGGAAGCCGCCACCGCTGTTACCGCGGTCACGGTCTCCTCCGCCGAAGCTTCTGCCACCGCGGTCACCGCCACCGTAGCTTCTTCCGCCACGGTCGCCACCGCGGTCTCTGTCGCCACCGTAAGAACGGCCGCCACGATCGCCACCACGGTCTCCGCCGTAGCCGCCTCTGCTTCCTCCGCGGTCGCCACCACGGTCACGGTCTCCGCCACCGCGGTTGAAAGGTCCATCGTAGAATTTCTTTCTAGGACGGTCTTCCAGTTCCTGCAGCTCACGGCCACCTTCAGCTGGATCCATGTTTTTCTTCTCGGCTTTCTGGAACTTCACGGTCATGCCGTTGATTTCAGTAACCGCTAAGCGCTCCAGGATCTCAGAAGTGTACTCGGTTGGTACCTCAATGAAGCTGAAACGGTCATACAGGTCAATGTCACCTACTTTGCCGCCCGGGATGCTGGTGTTATCGGTGAGGATATCTACCAGGTCTTTGGGGTGCAGACGGTCTTTCTTGCCCAGAGTCACGAACAGACGGTCGAAACCTGGTTTAGGACCACCTTTGCCTTCAGCGGCCTCGGCGCTCTTTTCTTTGTTCTTGGTGTCTTTCATCACCAGTTTCAACAAAGCCGCGGCAATGTCAATGGTGGTGAAATCCTGATCCACAAGACGCTCAATTTTAAGGATGTGCTTAGACAACCCACCTTTTTGAATAACTTCTTTCACCTGATCCAACACCAAGGTGGTGCGCACTTCGGCCACGTCTTCATAGGTAGGAACGTTCTGACGAACGATCTTGGCTTTGGTGAAACGCTCAATGTCACGCAGTTTGTACAGGTCACGACCCGCTACAAATGAGAACGCTTTTCCTGATTTACCGGCACGGCCAGTACGCCCTATGCGGTGTACATAGTTTTCTTCGTCCTGCGGTAGGTCATAGTTGATCACGGCCTCCACGTTGTCCACGTCAATACCGCGGGCAGCTACGTCAGTGGCAACCAGGATTTCCAGGGTACCCGCTTTGAACTTGGTCATCACGTTGTTCCGCTGGTTCTGGTTCAGGTCTCCATGCAAACCATCGGCGAAGTAGCCACGGGCCTGCAGGTTGCTCACCAGCTCGTCTACCATGCGTTTGGTATTACAGAAGATGATCACCACTTTGAAATTGTACATGTCAATGAGGCGAGTGGTTACTTCCATCTTGCCGCCGCTGCGTACTTCAAAGTAGATCTGCTCAATGTTGGTCACGGTCAGCTGCTGCTGGGTCACCTTCACCACCTCTGGGTTGGTCTGGTACTTGCGCGTCAGCTCCATGATGGGCTTACTCATAGTAGCAGAGAAGAAGATGGTCTGACGATCTTCCGGCATGTGGCTCAGCACGAACTCAATGTCCTCTCTGAAACCCATGTCCAGCATTTCGTCGGCCTCATCAAGAATGATCTTCTTGGTGTTCTCCAACTGCAGGGTTCCCCGCTCAATATGGTCCATCACGCGGCCGGGCGTCCCGATCACGATCTGTACCCCTTGTTTGAGGGCGCGTAACTGGCGCTCATAGGGCTGACCACCATAGATAGGCACTACGCTGATGCCTTTTTTGTATTTAACCAGTTTTTGGATCTCTTCCGATACCTGAATGGCCAACTCGCGGGTGGGGCACAGGATCAGAGCCTGCACGTCGCGGTTGTTTGGGTCAATGGCCTCAATGGTAGGGATAGCGAAAGCAGCCGTTTTACCGGTACCTGTCTGGGCCTGACCAATAACGTCACGACCTTCCAGCAACACCGGAATAGCGGCGGTCTGGATGGGGGAAGCTTCTTCGTAACCTAAATCCACGATCGCACGCTGGATTTCTTCCGATAGAGGAAGCTCCTGGAATTTAATTCTTTCCATCAATTATTATGTATGATATATAAATGCAATACACCTGCCCTAGGGTATTCGTCATTTATCAAGATTTCGTTGCGGGAATCCGCACAGAGGATTGCTTGAGAAGTGCCTTATTGCCAAAAATGAGACCAAACGGAGTCTCGGCGTGTATTGTGGTGCAAAGGTACGTAAAAAAATAGTCACGTCCTAATATATAAAAGAAACCGGCCAATATAACGCAAAAAGTTGAAGGCCTATTTTATTGATATCATATATTATGGCTTTTTACTGAAAATTGGGCAGAAAAATGGGATTAGTTTGCTGGCTTTGAAAAGGAATGGAAGGATCTGCTTGGATAATCACTCCTATTACAGGGGCAATGCCAGATTAAACAACTTTGGTCTTATGCTTAAGTTGCAGCTACGGAAAAGTATGCTTTTAAGGCTATTGCCTCACGGCAGTTGCAAACTGCCGGTCATTTTAGGTCCAAGTTACAGACTTGAACCATGTTATAAATAGAAGACGCTCGCAGGACCTCCGGACGCTGCGAGGTCTGAGGCGTTCCTGCTGGCGAATTCCCTTTTTCCAGCCTTTCGGTGGAGCGCCTTGTCAGGTTCCGGTGCCGAAGGCATTGCGACCTTTAGGGAGCAAAGGAAGCTGGCGCAGCGCGAGGCCGGAAGGCGGGGCCTCGCGGCCGTGAGCGCACGGAGAGTAGCGATGAAACAACCCAGTTTATGAACCCACGCAAACAGCGGCCCCACGCTAGCACAAGCAGACTACGCATGCACCACAAAACAACCTAGCGACAAAGGAGAAATCAGCAGAAGAGATCTTCTTGTGTAATCATCCTCCTAACCCATCAAAAGAAAGACTCTCTCCAAAAGTAGATTTCCGTTTAGAGCCTTAAATCCACAAAGCACCATTAAAATAATAACTCTGGAGCTTATCTTGAATTCAGCGCTGGCGCTACATAATTCCCTAAAATACTCTCCCGTTCATCAATGGCCATCACCCGCATCTGGTAGGGATCATAAGGTTGCAGCACTTCATACCATTGGCGTTCCTGCAAGCGGTTGTTGAGCCAGATGTCCTCGCTTTGGGGCGAGAGGATAACGGGCATGCGGTCGTGGTAAGGCATGACGGCGCTATTGGCCTGGGTGGTGATGATACTGAAGTAAGGGACCAGTTCATCGGTATCGGGGAGCAGGCTCTCACGCCATAGACCGGCCAACCCGAAAGGCTCCTCGTTTTTAAGTGTGAACCGGTATTTCTGTTTGTGAGGCTTGGTTTTCTTGGCCCGGCTTTTTTCCTCTTTGCTTCTGATGGGGTTGCCAAACAAGTCTAAGCCAAGATCGGGCAGCGGAGAAGGCGTGGGTTCTTCTGGTTCTTCCTCCAGTTCTTTCCATTCGAAGAATCCGTCAATGGGGATGATGCACCGGTGGTGGGGCAACAGCGCCCGAAACCGCGGAATGCGCAGCAGATTTTCTTGCCTTACATTGAAGGGTAAGGTAGGCTTGCCATCTGGTTCTTTCTCCGGCGAGGCCCAGGTAGCCATGATTGCTTTCTCGGCATCGGGGATGATGACCGGCAGTTTCTGGGAAGGCCGGGCATCAAAATTCGGCTCAAACACCAGTCCTTCCAATTTGGAGGAAAACCGGTGTTCCTGGGGTACTTTCTTCTTGCTCACTGAGTATCGGCCACACATAAGCTTTGGGTTTAAGGCTCAACAGATAAGGAAATATACGCTTTTGCGGGTGCATTGGCAAAGCAGGAGATCTTACAAGCACGTACCTTCCTGCCATCCAAGGAATTTTGTTTAAGGGCTAATTATATAAAATCAGGCTTTAAACAAAACAGAGGCGAGAAGAAACCCCAAAAAACCATTAGCACTCCAGGCTTAGCCAAACATTGTGCATCTTCGTGGTTCAGGAATTCCGTTTAACGTTTCTATGAACCAATTTGTCTCCCGAGATGCCGCTGCGCAGGTGTTGCAGAATATAAAGGACTTGGCTTTACGGGCCACCTATGACTATGAAAAGCACCGGGTGAATCTTGTAGACGCCAAAGGAGATGAACAGGTGTTTTTCAGGCTGCCCATCACCCTGCCGCCTTTGAAGCAGGATCTCACCCCCAGTACAGACAAGCCGGTACAGTACGTGATCCTGCTCATTCAGGCGGGTAACTGCGCGATGGGATTATTTAGAAACGGCGTGAACCTGAACCACAAAGTGTTCCGGTCTTACATGGTCCGGAAGAAGCAGGGCAAGAGCCAGATTAAATACCTGAAGACGAAGGGCAAATCACGCGCGGGCTCCCGGGTGCGGCTGGGCGATACGGCGGAGTTCTTCGAGAACATCAACGGGCGGCTGCAGGACTACTTTGAGGACCATGAAATTCACCGCATCGCGCTGAGCTGTTCCAAAACGCTGCTCCCCTTCCTGTACGACGCCAAAGTGCCCACTCCTTTTGAGAAACGCGACGAACGTATCTTTAAAATCCCGAAGCACATCCACACGCCTATTTACGAGGTAATGATGAACGCCAACAGGTTCCTGCTTAGAGGCGAACTGATTTACGAACCCAGCCACCAGGAACTCATCCAGCAATTGCTTCCGGAAGGTTATGGCCAGGAAGAACCGGAGGACGACTTACCTGAGGAGGATTATGAAGACGATGACTTTTATGGAGAAGATGACTTTGAGGAGTACGGTTAACCTTTTGTTACTTTCTCCTCAAGCCGTTCACCCAAGACGTTTTACAGCCACTTCTTCCGCTTGAAGTACCACAGGAACGCCAGCGAGGAGATCACCATCATAATCAAAGCAAACGGGTACCCTCCTACCCATTCCAACTCCGGCATTACTTTGAAGTTCATGCCGTAGATGCTGGCAATCAAGGTGGGTGGCATAAACACCACGGTCATTACCGTGAAGATCTTGATGACCTGGTTTTGCTCAATGTTCACCAAACCAAGGAATGTGTTCTGCAGGTACTCCAGACGCTCAAAGCTGAACTGAGTATGCTGCAAAAGCGAGTTAATGTCTTTGATGATGGTGCGCAGACGTTCTTTCTCGGGTTCATCCACGGCGTAGCTACGTAAGAGTGAGGATACCAGGCGCTGCTTATCCACGATGCTTTCCCTGATAAGGATGGTATTTTCCTGGAGCTCCGTAATCCTGATCAGGATTTCCTCCTCAATGGACTGCTCTTTCACCAGGCGTTTACTCACCACGTTGGTGGTGCGGGTGAGCAACTCAATAAAGTCGGCGTCATAGTCAATCTGGGTTTCCAGTAGCAGAAGCCAGATCTGAATGGCCTTGGTGGTGGTGCTCCGGAAGGTCTTCATCTTGCGCACCGTCTCCCCAAAGGACTTCATCTCGGTGCGCCGCAGGGTGAACAGTATCTCGTTCTTCAGGATAAAAGAAACCTGGCGGGTGATGTAGGAACCCTCCTGGTGCATGACAAAGGCACTGTTGGCCTCAAAGATGTTATCATCCTCAAAGTAACGCGAGGAACTCTCAATCTCGGCGGCCTCCTGCTGGGTGAAGAACTCAATGCCAAACTCCTCCTCCACCAGGCGCTGCTCATGGTCGGTGGGCGATTGCAGGTCTATCCAGATAATGCGCCCTTTCTCCGGGTCATGGAAGCTCTCTGGGTTTTTCTCCCAATGTATCTCTCCCCCTTTTATATAGAAGCCTCTAATCATCTCTGCTTTCCTAGATTTAACCCGCGCCTGCCAAGCCCAAACCCGGTTCTATTACGCATGCAAACTTATAGAATATTGTTTGCATGCCTACTATCTGTCACCTCTGCAATTGCTTTAAAAAAGCTGATTTAAGGGTCTTTTTAAGCAATTCACTGAAGAGTACAGTTGCCTTTATTCTCACCCGCAACAAGAAGTAGGTCATTGTCTTCTGCAGGCTTGCCCTCTTCTACGCCAAAGGCCATTCACTGAATAGGGAAACCTCTTTTTTCCAGGATAAAAGTGCCTCCAAGGACATTCAGTACATCTGCTCTCCTACTGCAATAGTTTTTCTACTAATTCATTAGGAGTTCTCCTAACTTATTAGTAGTATTGATTAAACAATTACCATTATGCAGAAACTAGGGAAAAGGGAAGAGCAGATCATGCAGATCATTTGGCGGTTAGAGAAAGCCTTCATCAAGGATATCATTGACGCGCTGCCAGAACCAAAACCGCACTACAACACCGTGGCCACTATGGTGAAGATCCTGGACGAAAAAGGCTTCCTGCGCTCAGAGAAAGTAGGCAACACCCTGCAGTACACGCCGCTGGTGCCCCTGGCTGAGTACCGTACCCAGGATGTGGCCAGCATTAAGCAGAAGTACTTCGGGAATTCTTTCTCCAAGATGATCACCCATTTTGCGAAGGAGGAAAACCTCTCTGATGCTGAGTTAGACGAGCTTATCCAGATCATCAAATCCAAGAAATCATCCTAAACCCTGAAAGCCATGATAGAATACCTCCTCAAAGTTTCTTTCGTGATTGGCGTGGTTTTCCTGTTCTACAAAACGGTGCTGCAGCAGGAAAGCTTTTTCTCCACCAATCGGATGTACCTGCTGTGCGGCATCACGCTGGCATTTGCCCTACCTTTTGTCACGCTACCTAAACTGGTAGACAACCAGGGGTTTATCTCCGAAGCGCTTAAAGTGACCCAGACAGCCGAGGCTGAAGCCGCCTCTGTTTTGCGCCCGAAATCTGAAAATCAGGCTCAAAACAGGTTAAGCACCGGGAAAGAAAACCTGGCTCCCAACCGGGAAACTGCACCCGAGGAGGTACTCAGCCCAAGACAACCGGTTGTAACGGCTACCACTCCTACCGCCGAGGTTGAAGCACCCACCACCTGGGTTTTCTGGCTCGTGTTGCTGTACCTGTTCGGGGTGGCGGTCTGCGGACTCAACCTACTGTTCCAGATCGCGGGTACCCTCTTGAAAGCCATTCGTAGCCAGGACCGCATTGAAGACGGCGACTACGTGATTGTGAATGTAGAAAGCAAACAAGCCCCCTGCTCCTTCTTCAAATACATCTTCATCCACCCAGACGACTATGACTTTGAGACCTATGAGCAGATCATCGCGCACGAGAAAATACATGTGCGGCAGAACCACACCCTAGACCTACTTTTAGCCGAGGTGGCTGTTATCCTGCTGTGGTTCAACCCTTTCATGTGGTATTTCAAAAAAGAGGTTGAAAAGAACCTGGAGTACCAGACAGATGCCCTGCTGCTGGAGAAAGAAGAGGTAAGTAAAACCCAGTACCAGTTCAACCTGCTGCAGATTGCCTGCCCCAACAAACCGCTTTCCATCACCACCAACTATAACCAGTCACTTCTCAAACAACGCATATTCATGATGAACGCCAAGAAATCTACCCCGCATGCCTTTTGGAAATACACCTTCCTGGCGCCGATGGTCTTCGGGACGCTGCTGTTGTTGAACAAGCCCGCCACCAGTCAAACCATTCTGGAAGACGTTTCTGACGCCTATTCCACCGTGGCCAGCAGATTGCCGCAGGTTCCTTTATTATCATCTGACCCAGCACCTCTAAGCAGTCCTGAGGCAGAACCCTCGCCGCTCCCCGGCGGACAAAAATCCATCCTGGCAGATGAAAACCTGCCGCCGCATCCCGGCAATCCGCAGGCCGCTGAATCTGTCCTGGAAGCAGACAATCCGGGCAACATCCTTCCCGCACCACCCAGGTTCCGGAACCGAATGAACATCATCGGCAGCGCCGATATGACTGAAGGTTTCTGGTACGGCCATGCCAACCAAAACGAGTACTGCCTGGACCTGAGAGGCAAAACCAATACCTCTAACTGGAACATTTCCCGGTGCTACCCTAAAAACGCCTTCACCAAACAAGGCGACAACGTGTACCAGATCACCCGCGATGCAGGCACGCTGAAACTAACCGGCAACCTTTCTGAGGAGGTAAGCCAGGGCAAATACGTCTTCACGCAGGATGATAATTTCAGAGATTACCTGTTCAAGAAAGGCATTGCCAACCCTGAGGATAACTTCCTTTTCCACCTTTTCCTGGGGGATGTGAACAAAAAGTACGTCGATTTCCTGAAGTCCACCTATAACGATGTAGACGGTGACCGCCTGCAGGAAATCGCCATCCACGGCATCACCATGGACGCTTACCAAAATTACCTGGCTATGTTCAAGAAACACAGCGACAAGAAACCTTCTATGGAAGACGTGATCTCCGCCAGAATCCACGGCATCACCCAGGAATATGTGCAGCAACTGCAGGAAATGGGCTTCAAAAACCTTTCCATGGACAAAATGATGGAAGCAAAAATCCACGGCGTAACCCCGGCCTACGCAGACGGACTCCGGAAAGCTGGGTTCAATGACCTTTCCATTGACAAACTCATTGAGGCTAAAATCCACGGCATCACTCCTTCTTACCTGACCGAAGTGAAATCCATGGGCTTCGGCGACTTTACCCTGGACAAATACATCCAACTGAAAATCCACGGCATCAATGCCGCCTACGTGAAGGACCTGAAATCAGCGGGGTTCAACAACCTGAGCCTGGACAAAGTGGTGGATGCTAAAATCCATGGGGTGAACGCCAAGGCCGTAGAAGAGCTGAGAGCCTACGGCTTCAAAGACCTGTCTTTAGACAAGTACATGGAACTGAGAATCCATGGCGTCAACAAAGCCTATTTGGATGATCTAGCCAACGCCGGTTTCAAAAACCTGCCAGCGGACAAAGCCATTGAAGCCAAAATCCACGGTGTCAACAGCGACTTCATCAAAAAAGCCCGCCAGGAAGGCTACAACCTCAAAACCCTGGACGAATACATCAACGTGAAGATTATGGGCATGGCCCGCAGATCAAAACGCGACTAAGTGCAATAGGTTTAATGGCAGTAAATGCAGGCAGGTGTTTTGAGGCTGATTTTGATAAATTAGGCTTAAAACACCTGCTTGCAGAGGCTGGTTTTCTAAGCTAACTTCGTTAATTGGGCACCTGCATTGTGCTTGTTGGTGGTAACACCAACAAGGGTTGGCGTTCCTTAAAGGTATAACCAAAGAAAATAGAGGTTTTGCATGGGGACGTCCTTTCGGGTAGCTGCCGGTTATTGCGGAGGACCCGTTGGAGACAAGGCGTGCCTTGTCTCTACATGATCAGATAACCCGTAAAGGCACCACAATCATCTGTTTCCTGCGGCAGGCAGGGGCAAAGGCCTAAAGTGAGGCCGAGGCCCGGCCTGACGCAAGCAGGGACAGTTCAAGCAGTATTAGCCTGCATTAGCTATGGAACAGAGGACGGCAGCGGGGTGGTACCCTTACTGAAGAAAAGACTGTTTGAGCGTCAGCGAGTTTCTTTTCTTCTTGATTCTTTTGGTTACTTTTCTCATCAAGGAGAAAAGTGACAAACGCCCGCAGAGCGCATTGCAGTTCTGAGGCTTGGCAAGGAAGAATTAGGAAGTATAGGCAGAAGAAAGAGTGTCACGGAAGTAAACCCTTGCCATAGTAGTTTGAGGCTAACGCCTCACCGCAGTTGCAAACTGCAGACCATGGTAGGTCCAAGTCACAGACTTGAACCAGAGAAAGAGATGAAAATGGATCACAGTATCTTAACACAATACAGTTTTTAAGCTTTATACCTCTTTTTCATAAAACAACCCGAGAACAAGAAGACAAGTTATTTGCACTTATTCTTTTAGAAAATATAACCAGCATTAAATCACCAAAAAGAACTCTCTTACCCTAATTGTCTAAAAAAATATTAGCGCCTATGCAACTGATGAAATAAACCGGTGTCTTTAGAATACAAATAGCCGGTCTCATCAAAATCTAAATAAACTACAACTCTAGCTTATGAAAAAAAGATACCTCTTTTTTATGGGGCTGCTATGCCTATGCCTAAACTTTTTGGTGGAGGTGAAAGCGCAGACCAATCCTGGTACCCCGCCTGCCGCTGCTGCCCAGAGCCTAGGTAAAGTTTCTGGAGTGGTGACTGATTCCATAACCGGAAAACCAGTGCAGTACACTACGGTTTCTCTCCTGCGGAAAGGTTCCACCACCTCGCTGGATGGTACCCTTACCGATGCTCAAGGGCGTTTCACTTTTGCCGGGATAGCTGCCGGGGAATACAACCTAGCGTTCAGCTTTATTGGGTATGAGGCGGTTTCCAGGCACAACATCGTTCTCACAGATCAGAAACCTGAGGTTCATGTGGGCACGATAAAGCTGAAGGTAGCGGCTACCAAGTTGAAAGAGGTCACAGTACAGGGTTTAAGGCCTACCATTACCCAGGAAGCCGACAAAATGGTGGTGAGCGTGCAGGGCACTGCCCTGGCGGCCGGTAGAACCGCCTATGACGTACTCACCCGGGCACCCGGCGTTTTCATTGACCAGGAAGGAAACATCCAGCTCAACGGCCGGTCTGGCGTGACGGTGATGTTGGACGGCAAACTCACGTACCTATCGGCGCGGGATTTGCGGTCTTTGCTGGAGGGCATGCCCGCCGAGAACCTCAAGAACATTGAAATCATTACCAACCCCTCGGCGAAGTTTGATGCGGAAGGCTCCTCTGGTATTCTGAACATTAACTTAAGGAAGAATGAGGTGCAGGGCATGAACGGCAGTGTCTACGGGGGCTCTACGTATAATTTCAAGCAGGTGGGCTTCACGTTAGGCAGTACCTTCAACTATAAAACTGGACCCTGGAACTCGTTTTTAAATCTGGACGTGGCCCGGCGTGTGGGCGGTCGCGAAGCTACTTTTACCCGTGTTTTTTACGGCGAGCAGAACACCACGTATTTTGATCAGGTAGCTACAGGGAACTTCGAGGTGCAGGGTCCGCCGGCCGTGCGTCAGGGCACCGATTATAGCCTGAACGATAAGCACAGCATCGGCTTCATGACTTATTTCAACACAAACAAACTACACGGAGACTTCCTTACTGATACGTACATAGGCGGGGCTCCTAATGCAGCCACGCAGTACATAGATGCCAAAAATTACAATACCAACCGGTTCACCAACTTTACCACCAACCTGCACTACCTGGGCAAACTGGATACCGCCGGCACTACCCTATCGGCGAACCTGGACTTTGTGCGGATCACGAACCGCGGCGATGCCAACTTCTACAACTACTATTTTGACCTCACCGGCACCAAGCGCGACAGCATAGACTTCCTTTACACCGATACGCCCAACGGTTACAACATTTACTCGGCGAAGGTAGATTACAGCCATCCGTTCTCCAGGGGCCGCAAAGTGGAGTTCGGGGCCAAAGCCAGCCGGGTAGCCTCAGACAATGACTCGCGCTTCTACTTCAACAACTCAGAGGCTCTAATTCTGGACCCCAGACGCACAAACCATTTCATCTATGATGAGGACATCTATGCACTATATGCCAACTGGAGCAGCAAGTTAGGCGAGCGGTACAGCATTCAGGCGGGTTTACGAGCCGAGCAGACCGTTTCCCGGGGCGAGTCCCTCACCTATGACCAGGTGAACAAACGCGAATACTTGGATTTCTTCCCCAGCTTGTTCCTGCAACAAAAGGTGAGTGAGAACTACCAGATCAACTATAGCTACAGCCGCCGTCTGCAGCGCCCCAACTACGGGAACCTGAACCCGTTCATCGCCTACCGTGACCCTTACACCTACTGGCAGGGAAATCCCGGTCTGCGGCCCCAGTACACCCACGCTTTCGGGGTAACCCAAACTTTCAAGAAAGATTACTCATTGGTAGCCAATTACCAGCTGATCAGAGACGTGATGGCCGAGATCCCAATCCTGGATGTAGAGCGGGCGCTCACCATCTATACCATCGGCAACGTGGATGATGGCCATAACCTCAGCCTCACCGCTAACGTGCCCGTGAAGATCATGAAGAACTGGGACACCCAGAATACCGCACTGGTATCCTATAGCAAATACATGACCATGGTAGGCGAACAAAAAGCCACTAATGACCAGGTGTTCTACTCCTTTCAGACCAACCACAACCTGCTGCTGCCGGCCAAACTGAAAATGGAGATCAATGCTGGGTACCGGGGTCCGGCCGCTTACGGATTGTACGAGGTATATAGCCAGTGGTGGGTAAACGTGGGTTTCAAGAAAAGCTTCCTGAATGACAAGCTGGACCTGAGCGTGAATGCCAATGACATCTTCAAAGGTCAGCGCATCAAGGTGGGAACCATTGGCCGCAACATCAATGAATTTGACCAATACTTCCGGGCGCGCAGCGTAGGCATCAACCTACGGTACAATTTCAGCCGAGGCGCCAAATTTGATCCTAAACGCCAAAACAGTATTGATGAAGTAAACCGCACTTAGGGGTAGTAGTCTAAAAACACCCAATAAAACGCCTGCTACTTTCTTTTAGAAGCAGGCGTTTTATTGGATTAAGGAGAACCTCAAAAATTATTTAGAGATAAATAACCACTCATATTTCTCAAACCGACAATGACTTACATCTTTAGCAAGAACAATCTCTTCAAGCCCTAATACCTTTATTCCCTTATTTCCGTTTTCCTAATCGTATTCTTCAACTTAATTAAAACCGGCGAGCGGCTGAGGCAATACTGTTCCTCCAAGCACGGCCTTGCAAATGTCAGAGGGCCAAAGAGGTTTTAATCTTATATTGCAGCATGTTTGCGAATGAACTACGGCTGGGCAACATAATTCTGGAAGCGGGCAAACCAGTTGCCCTGGATGCTCCCAGATTGATTTCTATCCTGAGCGGCGACGGGTCGGCTTTTGAACCTATGCCCCTCACGGAGGAATGGCTATCTGGTGCCTCTTACAACCCCCTGGAGCACGAGTTCACCTTCCCGCAGCTAAGCCAGTGGGCGCTTGACCCCGAGTACAAGGAGATTGTCTTCAACGGCGGCTACATTGCCACCAGCGCCCCGGTAGAATACGTGCACCAACTCCAGAACTTCTTCTTCGTGATGACCGGCGAGGAATTGCCCCTTCCCCTGGAATCGTTCCAATAGAAAACGGCCCCAAAACACCTACTTCGTTTCAGGGCCGTTTTGTTTACATCTGCCTCTATTTAGAATAAAAGCAGCTCAATAAAAGCTTTTGCTTAGTGCCGGGCTGCTTTCTCAGCTTCTTCTAACCCGGCTTCGGTGAGGCGGCAGAACAAGGTCATGTCTGGGGCGTGGTCAATCTGCACCAGTTTCTTCACCTGCAGATCCCGCATTTCCTGTTCAATCTCCCCCAGGGAAAGTCCCGGGGTTTGCTGGGAAATAGCTGCGGCATCTATTGGCCAGCCCGTTTTACTTTCCTGATCTTTCACCAGGGCATACATTGCTTTCAGAATTCTGCTTTCCTTTGCCATTGTTTATCTTTTTGTTGAACCTTGTCTTACGTTATAAGCCGAGGCGTTGAAGAACATCGGCTGTTCTGAGGATGTACGGATAAGGTTAAAAGAAGTACTACCTGCCCTAGGGGTTCAATGCAAATAAGGAGAAGGCCACCTAAAAAAGCTCCCGCGCTTTAAGCCTGTTATTTGGAAAACAGACTCAAAACACGGGAGCCTTGAATTTGGAGCGAATCAGAAAAACGGAATACCGAAATCAATCCATCCGGAGGTTTTTCACAGGGTTGAGGGTGGCGGCTCTGAGGGCTTGGTAACTGACAGTAAGGAAAGCAACCACGCCGGCCAAAATCACTGCGGCCCCAAATACCCATAGCGGAATATCAATGCGGTAAGCGAAATCCTGGAGCCATTTGCTCATGGCGTACCAGGCCAAAGGCATGGCGATCACCGCGGCAATCAATACCAGTTTCAGGAACTCTTTGGACAGCAGGGTGACAATGGAAGAAGTCTCCGCTCCAAGGATTTTCCGGATGCCGATTTCCTTTTTCCGGCGCTCGGCTGCGTAAGCCGCTAACCCGAACAGTCCCAGGCAACCTACGAAAATGGCCATGCCGGTAAAGATCCAGAGCAGCGTTCTCAGCTTGTCCTCAGCCTTGTACATCACCTCAAAGTTATCGTCCATGAACTTGTACTCCACTGGGTACTCTGGTGAGAAATTGTCCCAAACTGCTTTCACGTGGTTGATGGCCCCGGCCACATTACCTCCTTTCATTTTCACGGCCACTTTCCAGTTGGCGCCCGGGAAAATCTGCAGGATGGCGGGGTCTACTTTGTCAAAAAGACTCTTAAAATGGAAGTCTTTCACCACGCCAATCACCTCGCCTTTTTTGGTGGAGTCCTTCCGGGTGGCTCCCCAGATAGGCCATTCCATTTTCTGACCCAGGGCTTTCTCCGGGGTCCCGAATCCCAGTTCCTTTACCGCGGTTTCATTGATCACGAAAGCGGCGTCTTTGTCGGTTGGGTGGTCTTTTGATAGCCAGCGGCCCGCCTGCATTTCCAGCCCCAGGGTTTTGATGTAATCATAGTCCACCATCAGGTGCGTAATGGAATGGTTCACCCGTTGGCCATCCTTGGTGATGTAGATGCCATCGCCGGCAGTGGCATCGCCCGGAAACCCGTACCCGATAGAGACACTCGCTATATCCGGGCTTTTCAGCAACTCGGTTTTAAAAGTCTCATAGTTCTGGTACATGTTATTGCCCCGCATCTCAAAGAACATGATCTGGTCTTTGTTGAACCCCAGGTCTTTGTTGTGCAGGAAACTCACCTGCTGGTACACCACCACGGCGCAGATAATGAGGAACACAGACAAGGAGAACTGCAGCACAATGAGGCTATGGCGTAACCAGGGCGTTTTACCCGGACCATTCGTACTCGCCAGGCCGCCCTTGAGCACGCTCACCGGTTTAAAGTTCGCCAGCACAAGGGCCGGGTACAGTCCAGCCAGAATGCCTACTATCAGTAAAAGACCAAGCAACAACAGCAACAGACCCGGACTGGAGAAAACATTGAAGCTCATTTCCTTCTCGGTGAAGGCATTTAGTGAAGGCAGCAGCAGCGAGGTAAGTGCGGCCGCGAACACCACACTGATGAAGGTGAGCAGCAAGGTCTCGCCCAGGAACTGAAGCATGAGCTGGCCTCGGCTGGCGCCGATGGTTTTGCGTACCCCCACCTCCTTGGCCCGCTGCAAAGATTTGGCGGTGGCAAGGTTCACGAAGTTAAAGCAAGCGATGACCAGGATGAAGACGGCAATCACGCTCAGCGCCTTCACATAGGTGATATTCCCGCGTAAAGACTGGTCAAACTTGAAACTGGCCGAGTACAAGTGCACCTCCTTCAAAGGCTGGAAAACCGGCTCATAGTTGTGCGGCTTATGGGTCTCGGGGTCTATCTGCTTTTTAACCTCTGCCCTGAACTTGGTTTGCAGCAAATTGGCATCGGTCCCTTTTTTCAACTTAACATAAGTATAAAACTGTTGCCAACCCCAGCTTTTCATGCGTTCCGGCTCAAGCTGCATAATGGCCAGATTTACCACAAAGTTAACCGGTATATGAAACTTGGGGTTGCTTTCAAATACCCCCTTCACCAGAAAGGAGGACTTGTCAATGGAGATTTTCTTGCCCACTGGGTCCACATTCCCGAACACCCGGTCAGCGAACTTGTCTGAGATCACTACCGAGGTTGGATCATCAAGGGCTTTCTCCGGGGAGCCGTAAATAAACTTTAGCGGAAACACCTGGAAGAAAGTAGGGTCAGAAATCAAGCCGCCTTTTTCATACATCCGCTTGTCGCCAAACTCCACCAGGCTCTTTCCTTCCCACGGCTGCATAATGATGCGCAGGACCGTCTCGGCCTCAGGGAAGTTCTCCTGAATGGTGGTACCAAACATAGGCGGCACACAGGTGATCTGGTCGGTAGATTCCTCAGAGGTCACATTGTTGTAGACCCGGTAAACCCGGTCTCCCTCTGGCAAAAATTTGTCATACTGCAGTTCATCGTACACAAACAAACCCAGCAGCAGGCAGGCCGTCAGGCCTAAAGCCAACCCGGCGATATTGATGAAGCTGAAACCCTTGTGCCGCAGGAGGTTTCTATAGGCTATCTTAAAGTAGTTCTGGAACATATAACTGGTCTTTCAAAAGGTCTAGTAAAGAAAATATAGAGGAGTTAGTAAAGGTAGAGGTAGTTCTGTTACCTTCCATTGGCCTGAAGCATTCTACAGAACCATGGATGCCTGGGCTTGGCTAACCGTGGCTTCGGTCATGATGGTCTGGCCGTCCAGCATTCTGATGATGCGGTGGGTATTACGGGCGTCGTGCTCTGAGTGGGTGACCATAATGATGGTGGTGCCCTGGCGGTTGAGTTCAGAGAGCAGGTCCATGACCTCGTTGCCGTTGCTGGAATCCAGGTTTCCGGTAGGTTCATCGGCGAGGATGAGCGGCGGCTGGTTCACCACGGCCCGGGCCACGGCCACCCGTTGCTGCTGCCCACCCGAGAGCTGTTGCGGGTAATGGTTCATGCGGTGGGTGATCTGCACTTTCTCCAGCACCTCCTCTACCCGGCGGCGGCGCTCTGGGTTCTTCATGCCCAGGTAGATCAAAGGCAGCTCCACGTTCTCTAACACGGTGAGTTCGTCAATGAGGTTGAAGCTCTGGAACACAAACCCGATGCTGCGTTTGCGCAGGTCGGCCCGCTGGCGCTCAGAGAAACGGGCTACCTCGGTGCCGTTGAACACCAGGCTGCCGGCATCCGGGTCGTCCAGCAAGCCCAGCAGGTTCAGCAGGGTAGATTTTCCGCAGCCCGAGGGGCCCATGACCGCCACAAATTCTCCGGCTTTTACCTCCAGGTTCACCTTGTTCAGGGCGGTGGTATGGATTTCATCGGTGCGGTACACTTTCTCTAAGTTCTGGGTCTGTATCATAGGTGTAGGTCTGGTTTGAGATTCCTACCACAGAATATACAGAACAAATGCCAGAATCGCTTCTCGCACATTTTCAATTACTTACAAGTTTAACTTACCAACCGCGCGTGCAAATTCGCTCCCAATGTGTGCGTTTTCGCACGTGCTGTACCCAGGCCTCTACCTAAAAACATTCACTTTCAGGCAGTTGTAAGAGTGGCATAATTATCGTTTTTTCGTCTGGCAGAAGATAGGCCGGATTTCCTTTCTAAAACATGCACAATCCGGCTTCCTGTTTTAGGCCGATTTTTCTAAAAATGGCTTTAAACTGATTTCTTCTGGCAAGTGTCTGGGCAGTGAAACGGCTGCGATTTAATGATGACAAACCTTCCTACCCTTTATACCTTTTACCTATGCAATTAAAGAAGGCCTCCGTTCTGGTGATAGATGATGACCCCGATGTGCTGACCGCGGTCCGGCTCCTGCTGCGGCCTCAGGTAAAAGAGATTGTGGTTGATAAAAACCCCGAGAACATTCCCTCCCTTTTAAAGCAGCACAGCTTTGACGTGATCTTGCTGGACATGAATTTCGCCTCTTCCATCAACACGGGCAACGAGGGCATTTTCTGGCTAAAAGAGATAAAACGCCTCAAATCCAGCGCCGCCGTGATCATGATCACCGCCTACGGCGATATTGACCTGGCCATCAGGTCGCTCAAGGAAGGCGCCTATGATTTTGTAGTAAAGCCCTGGCACAATGAAAAACTCCTGAACACCCTGCAGGAAGCGGTAAGCGGGCAAGTAAAAGGCGCTACGCAATCGGCGGCTCCCGACAAAAACGCTGGCTTTGGAATGGAACTGCTGGGCGAGTCGGAGGCCATGCAGGACATTTTCTACAAGATAAAGAAAGTAGCACCCACCGATGCCAACATCCTTATTCTGGGTGAAAATGGTACGGGCAAAGAACTCATCGCCAAGGCACTGCACCAACATTCTCTCAGGGCCAGCCAGCCGTTCATCAAAGTAGACGTAGGCGCGCTCACCGAGTCGTTGTTTGAAAGTGAGTTGTTCGGGCACAAGAAAGGCGCCTTCACCGATGCCCGCGAAGAACGCGCCGGTCGGTTTGAGGCAGCGAACAAAGGCACCATTTTCCTGGATGAGATAGGAAACATCTCCTTGCAGCAGCAGGCCAAACTTTTGAGCGTGCTGCAAAACCGGCAGGTGATACGCGTAGGCTCTAACGAGCCCATCAACGTGGATGTGCGGCTTTTGTGCGCCACCAACGTTTCCTTAGCCGACCTGGCCAGCGATGCCCGTTTCCGGAAAGACTTGATCTACCGCATCAATACCGTGGAGATTGTGGTGCCGCCCCTGCGCAAACGGGGCAATGATGTGATCTTGCTGGCCCGCCACTACATCAAAGTCTACTCAGAAAAGTACCTGAAACCACAGCTGGACCTCACTAGTCGGGCCATAGAGAAACTAAAAAGTTATCCTTTCCCCGGCAACGTGCGTGAGTTGCAATACGCCATTGAGCGCGCCGTGATCATGGCCGATGACCACGCCCTGGACGCAAAGGACATCATCTTCTCCCCTATTGAATCGGCCCCAGAGATTAGCACTCAAACTACCGCTACTAACCTGGAGGAACTGGAGAAAGCCACCATCATCAGGGTACTGGAGAAACACAACGGGGTCATGACCAAAGCCGCCAAGGAACTGGGTATCACCCGCACCGCGCTTTATAGAAGATTGGGCAAGTATGAGCTTTAAGAATTTTGAGGCCAAGCTGCTGCTGCGGGTTTTCCTGCTGCTCCTGACGTTGAGCACGCCTTCCATTGTCATTGTCAAAGGTTGGTCCGAGTTGCTGGTGTTTTTGGTGCCGCTGCTACTCTACCAGGTATATGAGTTGTACCATTTCCTGAAAAAAGCCCAGGAAGAGCTGAACCTGTTCATTGAGGCCATCCACTACCGCGACTTTAACCGCTACTTCAGTGAGAAGCCTACCTCGCCGCAGTTGCTGCACCTGAGAAAAGGCTTCAACCAGATCAACACCACCTTCAAGACCATTAACCAGGAAAAAGAAACCCAACACCAGCACCTACAACGTATTCTGGAGCTGGTAGACACGGGCATCATGTCTTATGACCTTGACAGCGGCGAGGTAGTCTTAATGAACGAATCGTTGAAGAAGCTTTTGCAGATGCCGTTCCTGAAATCGGTGCATGCGCTGGAGAGACGGGACCCCAGCCTGTACGCCGAAGTGCAGAGCCTGCCGCCAGGCCACCCCAAGATTGCCCTAATCCAAACGCCCAGCCTGGAACGAAGCACCTACAAGTTCATGCTCTCGGCCACGGTTTTCCAGAATGAAGGCAGAAGGTACAAGCTGGTGGCTTTCCAGAACGTGAACGATGCCTTGGAAGAAACCGAATCGGCGGCCTGGCAGAAGCTTTTGAACGTGATGACCCACGAGATCATGAACTCCATTGCGCCCATCTCCTCCCTCGCTGATACCTTGAAAGATCGGCTGCAAATCACAGTACCCAATGGCGTATCGGCCACTGATCTGGAGGATCTGGAAGAAGGCATAAGTACGATCAAATACCGCAGCCAGGGCTTGCTGAAGTTTGCGCAGACGTACCGCAACCTGAGCAAGATCACGCACCTGAATAAAGAACGTCTTTTGGTACAGGACATTTTCCAGAACCTGCGCCGGCTTATGCTACCTTCCCTGGCCCAGAAGAACATCCAGCTTAACCTACTTCTCCAGGACGAAAACCTGACCTTAGAAGCAGATCCCAACCTGCTAGACCAGGTACTGATCAACCTGCTGGTCAACGCCGTGGATGCCGTAAAAGACCAACCCGCCCCCGAAATCACCCTGTCTGCCTACGCCTCCTCAGAGGGAAAAGTAGTACTCAAAATCTCCGACAATGGCAGCGGCATGTCAAAGCAAGTGCAGGAGAAAATCTTTATTCCGTTCTTCAGCAGCAAGAAAAACGGCAGCGGCATTGGCCTGAGCCTCTGCAAACAAATAATCATGCTTCACAAAGGCACCATCCAGGTACAGTCTGAAGAAGGCAAAGGCACCTCGTTTTTCCTGTTCTTTAAGTAAATCGTGCTTAAAACGGCTTTAGGTTTATGTAAGAAGGAAGTCAATGAAGTTGCCTCTTAAAAATTCGTTGTTACAAGGGATTCTCCCCTTGAGGGGAGATAAAGAGGGGTGTTTACACAGGAGGTTTACTTCAGCTGATCATTATATTGAATAAATGGATTGTCAAGCTTAAGGGCAACCACAAGGGATTGCCCCTTCATTTCAAACATCCCTTTTCAGCAGGTGTATTCATCCCCCTACCCCCTTCAAAAGGGGACGATATGCGTGTCCAGCAAAGTAAGGGGGTTTAAAATATTGCCATGATGGATGGTAATGTCCTAGTTCCTACAATTTACTCCAACTTAGGCTCTGGTCCTCTGAATGCGTCTTTTTTGGCTATGGCAGGCAATCTCACCGGGCGACCTTCTTTAGCGGATTGATAGATAGCTTCCATGATGCGGTGATCCTGCAGGCCTTCTTCACCGGGGGTGTAGGGTGTTAGGTCTTTCAGCACGCACTCAGAGAAATGATCCATCTCGGTGGCAAATTGGTTTTTGTGGGCAATGTCTATGTCTTCCTTCCGGACCAGCATTCCGTCGGCGCGGGAGGTTTTCATTTGCTGGCCGGTGTAAGAGAAAGCCGGGTCCATGTTGATCCAGCCGCGCTCGCAAAGCACCCGGTAGCGGCGGCTCTCGTGGGTGTTGTAGTGGGTGGCACAAGAGGCGTAGACCCCGTTGGGGAACTTCATCTGCCAGGACATCAGTTCTTCCACTTCCTTGAACAGTGGGTTACCCGGCGTGCTGTATTGGTAGGCTGAGACCTCAGTGGGTTCTGTGCCTAGCAAAAAACGCAACGTGTTGAGGCAGTACAAGCCAATATCGGGCAGGGCGCCGCCCCCGGCAAGGGCTTTCTTGTGCCGCCAGTGCTCTGGGTTAGCCGAGCTCTGGCAGTTGAAGGCTTCGATGAACTTCACTTCGCCAAACTTCTTGTCCTGCACCAACTGCCGCACGTGCCGGTTGTATGGCTCGTACTGGATACGGTAAGCCACCATGAGTTTGCGGTTGGCTTTGCGGCAAGCGTCAATCATGGCCTGGCATTCTGCCGAGGAGTTGGCCATGGGTTTCTCGCAGAGGATGTGTTTGCCCGCTTTGGCGCCCCTGATGGTGTACTCGGCGTGGAGGGCGTTGGGCAGCACAATGTAAATGACCTGCACCTCGGGGTTGTCTTTGAGCTGGTCGTAGGTCTCGTAGCTGTAACAGTTCTCTGGTTTGATGCCGTACTGCTGGGCTACCTTGCGCATTTTCTCGGGACTGCCGCTCACCAGCGCCACCGGTTTTGATTTCTTGCACTGCCCAAAGGCGGGCAGCAACTCTTCCAAGGTTAAATGGCCCAGTCCTACCAGAGCATAGCCCACCCGCTGATCCGGGGGCATGGGCGTAGGTGTGGGTCCGGACTGACGGTCGGCATCTGATTTCCAAGCTTCAAGTTTGATGGGCTCGTCTGGCTTGGAAGGTACCTGCGCCGGGGGTGAGACCGCGGGGAGTTTGGGTACGTTCTGGTCGGTGGGTGTGGCATTACCTCCTGAACCGGTGGCTTGCCCCGAGGGAGCCGTTTTGGTGGTTTGGCAGGAAGCCATGAGCCCTCCTACCACGCCGGCAGCCATGCCTTTGCCGGCCATCTGCAGGAAACTTTTCCGGCTTACCGGTTGGGTGAATTCATCTGGTACCAGTGTCAACAGTCTGTCTAGGGGAAACATACTATCTAGATTAAATAAAACAGGAAACGCCTGCCTTTCTGACAGACCTCTTTTCTAAACCACCTTAAACTTGAAAGGTTTATGAGAAATGGCTATTGGGCTAGAAGACGTCCTGCAAACAAGGGCTATTTAAGTTTGAAGATCCGTAAGCTGGCACGGATGTAGATGCCTCCGGCTAGGGTCCAATTTTTCATTATCAGATTTAAACAGCAATTCCTCTATATCTTTCAGTCACCCGACAGACCGAAACCTCTACTAAAAGAATTGTGTGCTGTTTTTGGCTGTCAGGATACAGCTCAAGGAAAGGGAAAGGGAATTGGAAGCTCAGATCAGGAGAGTTTTATATTAAAAATTGAATCCTTAAAAACATGACGGTGATTGATCTGCGCTCAAGGTAGGTTCTTCCGTACAGGTGATGCTTTCCTTTTCAGCCTCTTTTTACAAAAACAGCCTTAAAATAGGATCGCAGAAGCAAGCATTGGGTTGACATTGTCTTTTCTCAATTAGCTTACTTTCTTCCTACCAACCGGCGCATGGCCAGCAAACCCAGAAGCGGTCCTAGGGCCAGGAACAGAAACCAGTAGCAGGGAGAAACCTCATTTTGAAGGCTGCGCAGGAACTGAATACTCACGATGGTAATGGCAAACCCCAGGGAGTTCACGATGGTTAGCGCCGTACCTTTAACTTGCGCCGGGGCAAATTGGGCCACCAGCGTGGAGAACTGGGGTGAATCCATGACCACGGCGAGCCCCCACACCAACAACAAGCCCAGGAATAACGGCAGGGACATCTGGAACAACCACGGAGATAACAGGCAGCACCCCATGGAAACCGCCAATGCCCCGAAAGCTGTTTTGGCGCTCCCGATGCTTCCGGCCAAAAAACCACCGGCCACGCAGGCAAGGGCACCCACCGCAATTATGGTAAAGGAGAGGAAAGGATTGTTGAGGGGCGTTTCTGGGTGCGCCTCAGCGTAGAGGGCCAAGATGACGGGCACAAAAGCCCAGAATGTGTACAGCTCCCACATATGCCCAAAGTACCCAAAGGCGGCCGCCCGAAACTCTTTTTGCCGGAAGATCTGGAAAAAGGCCCTGAAATCCGGCTGGCTGCTGCGGCTTCTGAAGGGTCCATCCGGCACCACCGCAAACAAACTGAAGCCGCCTAGCACGGCTAAACCTGAGGTAGCCCAGATCACATATCGCCAGGGTAGTCCCTGGGTAAGGCTCTTGAGCAGATGCGGGAACGCCGTACCCAGCACCAAAGCTCCCACCAAAAAACCTAAAGCTTTGCCCAAGCCTTTCTGGTGGTAATCTGCAGCTATTTTCATGCCCACGGGATAAATGCCAGCCAGGAAGAAGCCCGTTAAAAATCGGGAAAGCACCAGGGCCGGAAAACCATTGGCTAGCAAAAGGCTCAGGTTGAACCCCGCTCCTGCCATGGCGCAGACCAGGAACACCTTAGAAGGCGAAAAACGGTCAGAAATGGTAAAGACGGCAAAAACCAGCGTACCCAAGATAAAGCCCAACTGCACCGCCGATGTTACATGACTCAGAGAACTGGCCTCCAGATGAAACAGCGGAATAAGGTTAGGTAGCACGGCATTTCCCGCAAACCACAAAGAGGTGCAGGCAAACTGGGCCAGCACGATGGTAGGGAGAATGCGTTTTGAAATTATTGGTGACGGATGCTTCAAATGGCTGTTAGGGTTAATGCGGAAAGCAATTTGTGCGGTACCACATCGCTTTTGAAATGGCTAGCACTTGATTCCAGCCCAAATGTATAAAAAGGGGCTGACCAGAAACTACTCGTCAGCCCATTGCCTTGCGTTTATTTCTTTGGCCTGTTTACCAGGAGATATCCCCTCCGTATTAAATCGTCTCCAAAAGTTTTCCCATCTAAATCTTTTCTGGTGATTTAGGCTGATTTCCAAGGCATCTGTTTGATTATCTATATAATTGGCGGCTTTGCAGGAAGAGAAAACAGCTATCAAAAGGAAATAAGATTTAGTCGCAGATCATCATCCAAATAACGAAGCAAGATGAAGGCGGCCCTCCATTATTAGCTTGCCATCACACTGAAAAGCTCAACTTCAGATTCTTTACCCCGCAGGATTACAGTATCCAATTTCTCCCAATGGAAACCATTCATTTGGTCAAGTTGGCTTCTGAGAAGCCCGGAAACTAAGCAATCCCGCTGATATTTATTGCATTCATTCTGGATGCGGGAGGTAGTATTGAGCACATCCCCGTTGTACACGATCTCCCTTTTCAGATCCCCAATCTGAGCGCTGATGACTTTACCAAAATGCAGACCGGCCTTGAACTCCGGATTGATGCCAAAATCCCTGAGGTAATACTCGCTGTTTCTTTGCAACCTTTCCTTGAACAGGAAAAATGCCTTGAGGCAATTAGAGTTCTCCAGGCCATGCGCCACCTTCCAGGTAAGCACTACCTCGTCGCCTATGTATTGGTAGATTTCGGCCCTGGTCTGAAGAACGGGTTGCGAAATCTCATGGAATACCTCATTCAACAGCTTGTAAAAACGCACGTGCCCTAACTTCTCCGCAATGGTAGTGGAAGATTTCATGTCCAGGAACATAAAGATCCGCTCCTCCTCCCTTGGCCGGTGGTATTTACCTCTGATGAACTTCCATAGTACACCTTCTCCCAACAAATGGTTGATCTGAAGAAAGAACACGAGCAGCCCGTAGATGACAAGGGTATAAATGACTAAAACTGCTTGATGCAAAGAGGCCAAAGCACCCGGGAGCTCACTAAATTCACGCCCTTCAGATAAACCATATACAATGAGAAGTGCAATGGTGATCATGTAAATGACTACGGTATAAAGGACGGTTTTGACCACCAGAATAGTGGTAAAGGACCACCGCCTGAACAAGGTCTCGGCGTTTGGAAAAATAAACATTTCCAGAAGGCCAAAAAACAAGCCTAATGGGAAACCAACCATAACGCTGTTATAATCCAGGCGCTCCTCATCAATGAGCTGGTAAAGGACCCCGGCAAAGCTCGTAAAGAGACAGATCAAGCCAAGGGTCTTGAATTTTCTGACAAGGTTTGGGTTCATGTGAGCATGATTAAACGTTTAGATAATCTTAAACAGTCATTTGGTCTCACAAGTACTGGTTGCGCCATGCCTCTCAGTGTGCCATGAACGAAGGCTCTGATGAGAAAAACCCTGGCCAAGCGTACAAACCCAAAACGCTTTGTTCTGTAAGCTCGGTCACACCGCCACCGGCGCTTTTATGCCCGGCCAAGGCTCATAGGCTTTCAGTGTGAAGTCCTCAAAAGAGAACCCGAAGATATCTTTCACCTCAGGGTTCAGTATCATTTTAGGTAAAGGCCGCGGCTCTCGGGAAAGCTGCAACTCAGTTTGCTCCAGGTGATTGGTGTAGAGGTGCGTGTCGCCGCCGGTCCAGATGAACTCGCCGGGTTCCAGGTCGCACACCTGGGCTACCATCATGGTGAGCAGCGCATAAGAGGCGATGTTAAAAGGCACACCCAGGAACACATCGGCAGAGCGTTGGTAGAGTTGGCAGGAGAGTTTGCCCTCGGCTACGTAGAACTGGAAGAACGCATGGCAAGGCGGCAGTTTCATATTGTTGACCTCGGCCACGTTCCAGGCACTCACTATTAGGCGGCGGGAGTCGGGGTTGTTTTTGATCTGGTTGATTACCTGGGTGATCTGGTCAATGTGCCCCCCGTCCGGAGTTGGCCAGGAGCGCCACTGCGACCCATAAACTGGACCCAGGTCGCCGTTCTCATCGGCCCACTCGTTCCAGATGCTCACGCCCCGCTCCTGCAGCCAGCGCACATTGGTCTCTCCGCGCAGAAACCACAGCAGCTCGTAGATAATAGACTTCAGGTGAACCTTTTTGGTAGTCACCAGCGGAAAACCTTCCTGCAGGTTGAACCGCATCTGATAACCGAACACACTCAGCGTACCAGTGCCGGTACGGTCTTCTTTCTTCACGCCGTTGTCCAGAATGTGGCGCATTAAATCAAGGTAAGCCTGCATATGATCAAAAAGAAATGGCAATTAGGAAATAGTGATTATAAGCCTGAAGATAGCAAAAAGTGACCATTCCCAAAGCCGATACTCTAAAAGTGCTCCCTCCTGTCCTGTGAAAGGAGAACCTATTAATGCCCTCTGACTTCAACCTGTTTTAAAGGCATTTTCCGGAAAACACCTCAAAAACAGAGGGTTTAAACGTAGAACCTAAATTTTCCCTCGGCTAAGTGGGAGAAGTAGCGTGCCAAGCCTTTTGTTACTTATCTTAGAGCCCTTACCCAACTACAAACAAGATTCTATGAAAAAATTGATGCTATCGGCTGTATTGGCCGGAGCGCTGCTTTCTTCCTGCCAAAAAAAGGCAGATTCAACCTCGGCCGCCAACGTGGCCAATAACCCGCAGCTTACCACCATGTTTGAGCAGTACTGGGATCAGAATGCCCGGTTCTTCCCCCTGGAGGCCACCGCCCAGGGCGATAACCGGTACAACCACCTCCTGCCCAACGATAACACCCAAGCCTTTAGGGACAGCCTCAGAACCTTCTACCAGCAGTACCAGGGCAAGCTGCACCAGTTCAAGCGGGAGGACCTGAACGCCAACGACCAGATCAGCTACGACATCTTCGAATACGAAACCAAGACCCGGCTGGAAGGGCTTAAGCTTAACACCTGGATGATCCCGTTCCAGCAGTTTTGGGGCTTGCCGCTTACCATGGGCCAGTTGGGCTCGGGCACCGGAAACCAGCCGTTCAAAAACACCAAAGACTACGAGAACTGGTTAGGCCGCGTGCAGGGCTTCACCGTCTGGGCAGATAGCGCCATCAGTAATCTCAGAAGAGGTATGGCTGCGGGCGTGGTGCTGCCCAAACCCCTTGTAACCAAGATGATCCCGCAGATGAAAAGCATGGTGGTGTCTGATCCTACCAAAAGCTTGTTTTACGGGCCTATCCAGAATTTCCCAGCGGAGGTTCCGGCGGCAGACCGTCAGCGCCTGACCCAGGCCTACAAACAGGCCATCAGCACCCAGTTAGTGCCCACTTACCAGAAACTGGCCACTTTTCTGCAGCAGGAGTATTTACCCAAATCCCGCACCAACACGGGCATCCAGGATATTCCCGGCGGCAAGGACCTGTACACCTATTACGTAAAGTACTGGACCACCACTGACCAGACACCAAACGAAATCTACAAAACGGGTCAGCAGGAAGTGAAGCGCATCCACGGTGAAATGGTGAAGGTGAAAGACCAGGTGGGCTTCAAGGGCAACATGGAGGAGTTCTTCACCTACCTCCGCAATGACCCCAAATTCACACCTTACAAGAATCCGGAGGAGGTTCTGAACGCCTTCCGATCTATCCAAGCCAAGATAGCGCCCAACCTGCAGAAGATGTTCGGCCGCACGCCTAAAACCCCATTTGAAATCCGCCAGACTGAGGCTTTCCGGGCTGCCTCCGCCTCCGCTGAATACAACCAGGGCTCTCCTGACGGATCGCGCCCCGGTATCTTCTACGTGCCCATCTTAGATGCCACCAAGTTCAACACCACCTCGGGCATGGAGTCACTGTTCCTGCATGAAGCCATTCCGGGTCACCATTACCAGATCTCATTGCAGCAGGAAAACGAGAATCTGCCTAAGTTCCGCCGCTTCAACTGGTACGGGGCCTACGGCGAAGGCTGGGCGCTTTACACTGAGTCACTGGGCAAGGAACTTGGTCTCTACACCGATCCGTACCAATACATGGGTGCCCTGGGCGACGAGATGCACCGGGCCATCCGGCTGGTGGTAGACGTTGGCATGCACACCAAAGGAATGACCCGCGAGGAAGCCATCCAGTACATGATGGCCAACGAGGCCATTTCTGAGGAAGGTGCCATTGCCGAGATAGAACGCTACATGGCCATTCCCGGGCAGGCCCTCTCCTATAAAATCGGGCAGTTGAAGATCAGGGAACTGCGCGACAAGTACGAGAAAGAATTAGGTGACCAGTTCAAGCTTTCCTCCTTCCATGATGAACTACTCAAAGACGGAAACATGCCGTTGAGTGTACTGGAAAAGAAAATGGACAACTGGGCGAAATCCCAGAAAAAGTAAATCCGGAATCCAGTCAAACTAATCATGTTTCATTGATCTCATGAATTATTAATCTAAAAGCCTGCAGACACCTCTCTGCAGGCTTTTATTTTTATCATCCCAGGTTTGAACAAAGGTTTTTGGCTGTTTCTGCGGCTATTTAAACTTCCTATCATATTTAACCGCCGGCCGGGCGTTTTCCGTATGAAGAGAATACGGGTAGGCACTTCCCCCACGCTGCTACAGATTACCTGTTTATTTGAAAAACAAAAATGTAGGGTACTGTTGAACCCGTTAGAACTGCCTCTGGAGTTGGCAGATGATTCACAGCTGTTAATTGAAATATTTTCATATATTAGATTCATTTACAAAGAGTGTGTCATAAGCTGCCAAGGAAGTGTTGTTCCTGGTTAAGGTCTCCAAACAGGTAAGTTGTAGCACCTGAAGTAAGATCTGGCAGGATTAATGTGAGTCATCTGTCGTTTTTGGCGTATTTTTACCAATTCAATCCATAACCAGGAAGCTGGAAAACGGATAACCACCTTAAGTGCAAGTATTTATATTAGCATCTCTTATTTATGAAGATCGTATTCCCTGCCTTGATCGTTTTGAGTTTGCTGCAAACCGCTGGATCGGCCGTGGCCCAAACCCTTGCTACGCCTCCGGCCAGCAGCCAGCCCCCTGCCTCTAAGAAGCAAGACTCTAATCTGGGTTCTAAAGTGAATGCTATTATAAAGAACCAGAAACCACAGACTACTACCCTTCCGGCTAAGCCAAGTACGGCAGTGTCTACTTCCGCAGCCACTACTACTCAGACCCCGGCGGGCCAGACCAACCCCACTACCGCGGCGGCTGGAGCGGAGGCTATGGCGGCGGCCAGCAAACCATCTGCCGTAACCCAAAGGTTAAGCAAAGTAGACCGGCTTATTATTGAGCGGGAGCAGTTGGTGCTTAAGTATGACTACCTCAAAACCCAGAGCAACAATTTCTGGGGTAAAGCCTCTAAAGAGGATTTGCTGGCCGTGGTGGATGCCTTGAAAGAGGTGTTGCAGAAAGATGAGCAGATCATTCAGGCGGTAGAGCAGTCAAACCTGGAGACCCGGCGCGCTGTGGCCAAACGCGCTGCCGAGCTGGAGGCCGAATCCAAGAAACTCAACAGCCAGGTGCGCGGCGACAAACGCGTGATCACCGACAACATCTACGACCTTAAAACCTCTTTGGCCAACGCCCAGAACCTGCTCCGGAACAAAGACCGCAAGATAAAAGACCTGGAAGAGCAACTGCAAGCGTCTAAAGATGCCAAGTTTGACCATGACGCCATTGCCGCTTTCTTTGCGATGCTGTGCCTGGTGTTGGTAGGTTATATTGTGCGGCTAAGAGGCCAGTTGACAAACATACGTGACCAGAAGCACGTGAAAGCATGAGTGAACGCCTGGTGCCCGCGGCCAAATACCTCACCTATACCGAGGCCATCGGGTTGTACAATGCCCTCACCCAGGTAGGCGTGGTGGCCCTGGTTAAAACCTGCGGGCCGCCCAGTCTTCCCTTCGGTGACGGGTTATATTACCAGCTTCAGCTCCAGCAAAAAGACCTCGAAACGGCCCAGCCCGTTTTAGAGGAGTTTTCCCAAAAACAAGCTCAAATCAGCGAAGAGGCGCAAACCTGCCCCCACT
The DNA here is from genome assembly GCF_017916365.1 of Rufibacter roseolus. Classification (GTDB taxonomy): domain Bacteria; phylum Bacteroidota; class Bacteroidia; order Cytophagales; family Hymenobacteraceae; genus Nibribacter; species Nibribacter roseolus. The sequence continues at coordinate 654,374 of NZ_JAFMSU010000002.1, read as the reverse complement.
GCGGCTCCGTATACGTATGGCCAGAGCGCGATTTGGCCTGGTGGAAAAAGCTGGTGTACGCCGGCACCACCGTGTACAAATGCCAGGACTGCGGCCATTCGTTTTTCGCCTAAAAAAATAAGTAACAAGACGCTGGATATTAGACGAAGACCAAAAACTTAAAATTGAGACAAGTCTAACATCTAAATTCTAACATCTAGCGTCTAACCTTTTACATGGATAAAATTCTGAACGAATTATTAGATGTGCGGGCGCTCCTGAAACTGGAGCAGGACGAGGACCGCAAGCAATACCAACTCAAAAACGCCCAGACCAGCATTACCGAGCGCAAGCGCTTGGGCATCTGCTGGTATCCGGTGAACGTGATCAAACAGCAGGTGGGTTTCGGGAACAAGATGGTGGTGGAACTGGAGCGTATCTCGGGCCGTGACCAACTGCACATGTTCCAGGCTGGCTCCTCGGCGGCCTTGTTCACTAACGGCGAAGGCGGCTCTTTGAATGGCGTGGTATTGGAGGTGAAACGCAACAAACTGCGCCTGGCTACCTCTCGCGAAGACCTCCCCGACTGGATTGAAGGTGGTGCCCGCCTGGGCGTGGAACTGACCTTTGACGAGGTGAGTTACCGCGAGATGGAGTTCGCCCTTATGAAGGTGATGGAAGCGGAGAAATCCCGCCTGGCCCAACTACGCGATATCATCCTGGGTGCTGAGCCTGCCATCTTCCGCCGCGAGCGCGACTTCTCTCCTATTCCGGCGCTCAATGACTCGCAAAATGCGGCCGTCAAGAACATCATGCAAGCCAAAGATGTGGCCATCATCCACGGACCTCCGGGCACCGGCAAAACCACTACCCTGGTGCAGGCCATTCTGCAGACCCTGGCCGCCGGCGAGCGCAAACTACTGGTCACCGCCCCCAGCAACACGGCTGTGGATCTGATCACCGAAAAACTGGCCGAACAGGGCGTGAACGTCATCCGGATTGGGAACCCGTCAAGGGTGTCTGAGGTGCTGCTGGAGCATACGCTGGACTCCCAGATCATGCACCACCGCGATTACAAGCAACTGAAGAAACTCCGGAAACAGGCCCAGGAATACAAGGCCATGGCCGGGCAGTACAAGCGCAACTTCGGGCACGAGGAAAGGCAGCAGCGCCAGTTCATGAAAGAGGAAAGCAAGCGCATCCTGTCCCAGGCCGATGACATAGAAGACTACATTACCGAGGATCTGCTGGACCACGTGGAGGTGATTACCTGCACCCTGGTGGGCTCCGCGAACCGTGCCATCCGCCACCTTCAGTATGACACCGTGTTCATTGACGAGGCCGCGCAAGCCCTGGAGCCTGCCTGCTGGATTCCCATCACCCGGGCTAACCGCGTAGTGCTGGCCGGTGACCACCATCAGTTGCCGCCCACTGTCAAATCAATAGCCGCAGAACGCGGGGGATTGGCCAGAACCCTGTTTGAGAAGTGCATTGAACGCCAACCGGAGACCGCGGTGATGCTCACTACCCAGTACCGCATGCACGAGCACATCATGGGTTTCTCCAACGGACAGTTCTACCGCGGCGAGCTGCTGGCCCACGAGAGTGTTGCCTCGGCTACCCTGCCAGATGTGCACCCTGTGTTCCAGCCAGGGCTCATTGTTGAGTTCATTGACACGGCCGGCTGCGGCTTCAACGACCAGACCATTGGTGAAGGCAGCTCCACCGCCAACCCAGAAGAAGCCGATATTCTGATCAAGCACTTGGTGAACCTGCTTATGCCATATGAACCCGTTGGCAAAGACGAGGAACTACCCGAGAGACCGCTGCGCATTGGCATCATCTCGCCGTACCGGGCCCAGATTAACTACCTCAATGACCAGGTAGAGCATCAGCCCAAACTGGCGGCTATGCAAGCCCGTCGGCAACTCTCAGTGGGTACCGTAGACTCTTTCCAGGGACAGGAGCGTGACATCATCTACATCAGCATGGTGCGCAGCAACCCCGAGGGTGAGATAGGTTTCCTGGCGGATATCAGGCGCATGAACGTGGCTATGACCAGGGCCAAAAAGAAGATGGTGATTGTGGGCGACAGTGCCACACTAGGGCAACACCCCTTCTACCAGGAATTCCTGGCTTACGCCGAGAACATTGGGGCTTACCGCAGCGCCTGGGAGCTTATTTCTACTGATACTGAATAAATCCTTTGGCGCTTCTGCCACGTTAGAGGCAATAAAGAGGCTTTTTACAAAACTACCTGATAAACGCTGGTCTCTCCTTTTGGCTCCGGCTAAAATGCGTGATACTTTCCGCTGAATTTCTACCTTTACATCTATCAACCATAAACGGTTCACCAAATGAAAATAGAAGAGAACAAAGTGGTGTCGCTCACCTACGAGCTACGTGTTACCGACGAAGAAGGCGAAGACACCCTGGTGGAAACCGCCGACGAAGAAAATCCAATGGTCTTTTTGTTTGGTGTGAGCGGCCTGCCCGAGAAATTTGAGCAGGAACTGGAAGGCAAATCTGCGGGCGATACGTTCAAATTCACCGTGGCCTCTGATGAAGGATATGGTGACCTAGACGAGTCTGCCATTGTACCGGTACCTAAGAATGTGTTTGAGATAGACGGCAAAATTGACGAGGAGATGGTGCAGGTGGGCAACTACATTCCCATGTCTGACAACGAAGGAAACCACATGCAGGGCCGCATTGTAAGCGTAGAGCCAGAGCACGTACTCATGGACTTCAACCACCCCCTGGCCGGCATGGACATGCACTTTGAAGGCAAAGTGATCAGCGTACGCGAAGCCACCAAGGAAGAAATCGCCCACGGCCACGTGCACGGCGAAGGCGGACACCATCATTAATAATTAAGAATTAGGAATTAAGAATTGACTTCTTCTTTTTCTGATACCAAACAAAGGCCGTCTCTCGTGGGACGGCCTTTGTTTTTAGGACATTTTTGGCAAAAGGGCTAATAATCTAATTATTTCCTTTACACTACCCTATAAATTAATCCTCTCAGACGACCCTGGTTCAAGTTTATAACTTGGACCTAAATTGCAGTAAGTTTGCAACTTCCATGAGGCATAAGCCTCATACTAACTATAGCTGATAAACCTTTTAGGATCTAAATTCCCCAATACCACTTAGTTAAGTCAGGAAGGGACTGACGTAACTACCGTGTCAAAGAAAATCTAATTCTTAATTCTTAATTCTTAATTCAATTTGTTGGGCAACATACGCCTGCAAATCAGGGAAGAACTGTTCAAAATCCTGGCGGTAGAAAGGGTAATTGAGTTCCAGTTCTTCGCCGGCTTTTTCCATGCCCGACTCAAAGGTGGCCCGGCTACTTAGGCCGCGCAGGGCTTTAGATATGCCGGAGATCTGGGCGTAAGACACAAGCCAGTTGTGGGTGACCATGTACGGCAGGAAATGTTGTACCCGCTCGGGCAGCAGGTCTGGTTTAGCCTGGATCTGGGCGTAAGCCTCGGCGGCAAAGTGCTGTAAGGAAACCTGGCTGTAGAGGTGGAAGTCAGAGGCCAGGAAATGGTCATAGAAGACATCGGCGACCACGCCGGCATACTTCCGGAATTTGGGCCGCAGGCGTTCCTTTGTATGGGTGACTACGGGGTGAGAATCGGTGAAAGAGTCAATGAGACGGTGGAGCCTAATGCCCTCCTGCACGCGCGCCGGGTAGAGCAGGATCTGGGCACCGCGCACACCATCGGCAATGAAGTTACCCAGGCGCAGGTCCTCATCGTTACCAGAAAGAAATAAGTGGGCCAGGTAATTCAAAGCATCGGGTTTAAACCAAAGGTACGTATTCTGGTTATGAAACTACGATTGGCCCCAAAAAGAACCCTACCCGGGGACCACCCGTATTCCTGTAAAGCGTTTAACGACCTCATCTAAACTATGGAAAATCAACAAAACCAAAACCAGGGCGATTTAAAGGCCCTTATAGACAAGATCAAAGACATTGACACGGCCATGCTGAGCACGGTGGAGCCCGATGGCACCATCCGGTCACGGCCCATGCGCCACATGCAGGTAGCCGAAGACGGGGTGATCTGGTTCTTCAACAGCCACCACTCGGCTAAAACCCACGAGATCAGAAATGACAGCCACGTAAATCTGAGTTACTCCAAACCAGGTGACCAGCTATACGTGTCGGTATCCGGACGGGCACAAGTACTCCGTGATCAGCAGAAAATAGACGAGCTTTGGAACCCTGCCATGAAAGCCTGGTTCCCCGAGGGGAAGGATGACCCGAACATAGGATTGCTGAAAGTGACCATTGATCAGGCCGAGTTCTGGGATTCACCGAGCAGCGCGGTGGTCCATCTGTATGGAATGGTAAAAGCCGCCATCACGGGTGAGCCTGCCCGGCCCGGCGAAAACAAAAAGATCAATCTATAGTTATTAAGGAAAGGGAGTTTCGGCTCCCTTTTTTCATGCCCCCGCTAAGGCTTGTGCCGCATCCGCTTTTGGGCTACTTTTAAGAAAACAGGCATAAACCATCATCTTTATTTCCGACTTGGCACTTTCCTCACCTTCTGCTCCTGCACATACTACCCTTTCATTATTCGGCGTGAAGCCCGGTCACTGGCGCTGGGGACTGGCCCAGATGGGCACCTCGGTACCCACATTGCAGAAAGTGAAGGGGTTGAATTTCTTTAAGCTGCTAGGCAGCGGACAAGGTCGGGGCTTCAGCCTGAAACCTAATTGGTTCCGGTACGGCCTAATGGCCACTTGGGAGAGCCCTGCTGCGGCTGAGGACTTTTACATGGGCCATCCCCTATTAGAGGAATACCGGCAGCACACCTTTGAACAGTACAACCTCACCTTACAACCGCTGCAGGCGCACGGCCTTTGGAGCGGCCAAAATCCGTTTACCACCCAAACCATACCGGCCCCTGCCAATGCCCCTATTGCCGTATTAACCCGCGCCTCTATCCGGCTTACCAAAGCCATTGATTTCTGGCGGCACGTACCCCAAGCTAGTGCCAGTTTAGATCATGCCCAAGGTTTGTTGGCCTCCATCGGTTTAGGCGAGGCTCCCTTTCTACGGCAAGCCACCTTCAGCCTCTGGCGCGATGAAGCCTGCATGAAAGAGTATGCTTACCGGATGGCTGCTCACCGAGAGGTCATTAAAAACACGCGCGCCCGCGGCTGGTACTCAGAGGAACTGTTCGCGCGTTTTACGCCTCTTTCCAGTCAAGGCACCTGGAACGGTGTTGATCCGTTGGCAAGGTTGCTGTAGGTTAAATTGGGTTATTAAAAACGGCTAATCAAATAAATATTCTAACCAGGTATTTTTAAATCAAATGTAACTTGATGATGAATTCAGAGAGACAAACATCTTGTTTAAACAAATACTTTGGAGTTTTAGCAATTGGTTAATACTCTTGGAAGTTAATATGGACGATAGCCAACTAAACTTTTTTACAATTCTCCCAATTTTATTCTATCCGGCCCAACATCATTGCTAGACATTTTCAGGAACTCTGAATCATCATTCAAATCTATCACGTGGTTTTGGAATAATTTCAGCCAAATAGTGGGTCTATTAATATATTTTATATTATTAAAAGTCAGAATAATACCTGCTAAGGCTCCTCCGTTGAGACCACCAATAAAATTAGACTTTGAAAAGATTTGATCAGAGGTAGTTCCAAGGGCAAGGTTAAGGCTCACTGAACCAAAATTTTCTGGATTATCAATATAAGTTTCGAGATTCACTTCGCTCCGGCTGCCGTTTTTTATTTGGTAACTTAACGTACCTGGAAATATTTGCACTTCTTTAGAGCTACTCTTATTTCCTACTTTTAGGGAAACAGTATAGTTCCCTGCCTTTGTATACTTATGAATTACCTTATAACCGACATCAGATGATGTACCATCTCCAAAATTCCAATTGTAATTTATACCTTTTACTGTATCAGTTGCGACAAATTCAACATCACTGTGCAAATAATTTGATTCTTTCTGAACTATAAAAGTGGCGTTATATTGTTTTATATCTTCGTATTTGTCTTTACAAAAAGTAAAAAGTAAGAAATTATAAAAATAAATAAACAGGGACTGTTTTTAATATTCATAAATTGAACGTTATTATAAATCAATATCTTTTAAAATGTTTTTTTATATAGTATTAAGCCTCTTATAAAAGAGGTTTTATGTTACGGCTCAAATATTTCCTAATTTAAATTAGAATGGCTTCTTAAAACTAGAGGTTTAACCACAATTAACCAAGCCAACTTAGAACTTTTTATTAGTCTCTAAATTTCACTAAAGTAACTCCTACCTTTTTGCTCCCTCTCAGTTTATTCTTTAACCAATATCAATGACTAAAGTCACCAGTTATCCTTTTTTCAATTTTACTATTTTATTTCAAATTTTCCTTCAGTAGTTCTACTTTCTCTCAACTGTAGCCAAATACTTTTGAGCATTTTTCACTAAAACGGCCCCTAATCGCATAGAACAGGCTAAAAAGAAATTCCTTACTTTTGCAGATAGCCCTTGCGGCAAAGAAAACAGTGTACCTAAACCCTGCTCCCACAGCAAACAACCATAAAAACTGATGTCAGAGTACGATTACCGGAATATTGAGCAGAAGTGGCAGCGCTTCTGGAGTGAGAACAAAACGTTCAAGACCGATATCAACCTAAGTAAACCCAAGTTCTACTCGTTGGATATGTTCCCGTACCCGTCCGGGGCAGGTCTGCACGTAGGGCACCCGCTGGGCTACATCGCCTCTGACATCGTGAGCCGGTACAAGCGCCTCAAAGGCTTCAATGTGCTGCATCCCATGGGTTTCGATTCGTTTGGCTTGCCGGCCGAGCAGTACGCCATCCAGACCGGACAGCACCCGGCCGTGACCACCAAACAGAACATTGAGCGTTACATTGAGCAGCTGAACAACCTTGGCTTCTCCTTTGACTGGGACCGCGAGGTGCGTACCTCAGATCCAGATTACTATAAGTGGACCCAATGGATCTTCATGCAGCTTTTTAACAGTTGGTACAATTACGATACCGACAAAGCCGAGCCAATTGACACGCTGGTAGCCGAGTTCAAAATACGCGGCAACACCCACGTGAACGCCGCCTGCGATGAGGACACCCCGCACGTGACTGCTGATGCCTGGGCCCGCTTATCTGAGAAAGAACAACAAGACTTTCTACTAAAATACCGCCTGACTTTCCTCTCCGAAGCCGTGGTGAACTGGTGCCCGCAACTAGGAACCGTTCTGGCGAACGATGAGGTGAAAGACGGCGTATCGGAGCGGGGGGGCTATCCGGTGGAGCGGAAGTTGATGAAGCAATGGATGATGCGCATCACAGCTTATGCGGAGCGCCTGCTCCAAGGCCTGGACACCATTGATTGGCCTGAGCCTGTAAAAGAGATGCAACGCAACTGGATCGGGAAATCCGTGGGGGCTGAATTGCATTTCCAACTGGACGGCCACGAGCACAAACACATCACCGTGTTCACCACCCGCATTGACACCATCTTCGGGGCGAGCTTTGTGGTCCTGGCCCCTGAGCACGAATATGTAGAGGAAATCACCACACCGGAGCAACGCACCGAAGTAGAGGAATACGTGACCTGGGCCAAGAACCGCTCAGAGCGCGACCGCATGTCTGATGTGAAGCACGTGACCGGAACTTTCACAGGTTCTTATGCCATTAACCCGATCTCAGGGGAGAAAATCCCGGTATGGATCGCTGATTACGTGTTGGCGGGCTACGGAACTGGTGCCGTAATGGCCGTTCCCGGCCACGATACCCGCGACTACGCCTTCGCGAAGAAATTCAACCTGCCTATACCAGAAGTAGTGGAAGGCGGTGATCTTTCCAAAGAAGCCCACGCGGCCAAAGAAGGCAAGATCATCAACTCCGGTTTCCTGAACGGCCTGGACGTGAAAGACGCCATCAAGGCCGGCATCCAGCGCGCCGAAGAATTAGGCGTAGGAAAAGCCCGCGTGAACTACCGCATGCGCGATGCCGTGTTCGGTCGTCAGCGTTATTGGGGCGAGCCGGTGCCCGTTTATTACAAAGACGGAATTCCTGACCTGCTGGAGGAAAGTGAACTGCCTTTGGTGTTGCCTGAGGTAGACGCGTACCTGCCCACCGAGACCGGAGAACCGCCTTTGGGCCGCGCCCACGATTGGAAATACCGCGGGGAGTTTGAGTACGAACTAAGCACCATGCCCGGTTGGGCCGGCTCCAGCTGGTACTGGTACCGCTATATGGACCCTCAGAACGACCTGGAATTCGCCAGCAAAGAAGCTATTGACTACTGGCAGAACGTGGACCTGTACATCGGAGGATCGGAGCACGCCACCGGTCACCTCCTCTACTCCCGCTTCTGGAACAAGTTCCTTTTTGACCTGGGGCTAGTAAACCAGGAGGAGCCGTTCAAGAAGCTCATCAACCAGGGGATGATTCAGGGTCGGTCTAACTTCGTGTACCGCATCAAGGATTCCAATACGTTTGTTTCATTTGGCCTGAAAGACCAGCATGAAATCACTGCCCTGCACGTAGACGTGAACATCGTGGAGAACGATGTGCTGGACCTGGAAAGATTCAAAGCCTGGAGACCTGATTTCGCAGATGCGGAGTTCATTCTGGAGGATGGCAAATACGTGGTGGGCGTGGAGATTGAGAAGATGTCCAAATCCAAGCATAACGTAGTGAACCCCGATGTGCTGGTGGAGGAATACGGCGCCGATACCCTGCGCATGTACGAGATGTTCCTGGGACCTTTGGAGCAGTTCAAGCCCTGGAACACCAACGGCATGGACGGGGTGTACAAGTTCCTGCGGCGTTTCTGGAAACTGTTCTTTGATGAGCAAGGCAACTGGGCACTGACCGAGGAGGCACCCACTCCAGCTGAGCTGAAGTCGTTGCACAAGACCATCAAAAAGGTGGAGGAAGACATTGAGCGTTTCTCCTTCGGGACCAGCGTGAGCCAGTTCATGATCTGCGTGAACGAGCTTACCGCCCTTAAAACGAAGAAGCGCGCTATCCTGGAGCCCTTGACCGTGGTACTGGCACCTTTCGCGCCGCACATTGCCGAGGAACTTTGGAGCAGATTAGGCCACAATGAAAGCATCACCTACGCCGCTTACCCAGAATGGAAAGAGGAATTCCTCACCGAAAGCACCTTTGACTACCCTATCTCGGTGAACGGAAAAGTGAAAACCAAAATCACCTTCGACCTTAAAACCTCTAAGGAAGAAGTGGAGAAAGAAGTACTAGCCTCTGAACAGGTGCAGAAACTTCTGGAAGGCAAACCGGTGAAAAAGGTGATCGTGGTTCCGGGTAAAATCGTGAACGTGGTGATATAGGGTTATTGCCTTATTTCCTAAAATTACCTTTAAAACAGAAAAGGCCAGCTACAGTAGCTGGCCTTTTCTGTTCACATACACCGTCTTACTTCTTCTGGTTTCCCTTGACCACCCCAAACCGAATGGGTAAAACATACCTGATGGGCATTTTCTTTCCGTTTTGCATACCAGGAGTAAACTCCAGTAATTGAACTACCCGCATCGCCTCCGCATCGGTTTCCTTTGTAAGGCTTTTCAATAGAAATGGCTCTATTACCTGACCAGTGGTATCAATTACAAACTGCACTACTACCATCCCCTCCACACACTCCTTATATCTTAAATTACTTTGCATAAACTTTAACATGGAAGGCAACCCGCCATGTTTGTATTCAGGCAGTTGTTCAATTGGAAAAATACAGAACAGTGTATCTGTTACTTCCCCTTTTGCCTTCTGGATGGTTGACTGCTCCGTTTGCCTTTTTTGCCCCAAGGTACTCCCGGAGGAAAGAAAAACAGATAGGATAATTAAGAGTGTAGCAGTAGTTTTTAGTATCATTTTGTAAAATGCAGTTCAAAAAAAGGATGCTATCCTTCCTTGCATTCCATAAAATTTCATACCTATACAACATTAAATTTTACGTCCATGAACAAACGCTATGATATTCTCCTGGGCTTAGCCTTGTTAGCGGCCGTAGCAACCGGCTACTTCTTCAACCAGAACAGGTATTTTCATATCACCTCGGGCGAAGAAGTCAGCAAAGTAGTTTATGCAGGCTTTGAGAATAAAGCCAAATGGCGGGTAGAATGGCACTTTAACTATGAGCCTGGCTCTACTGCCGGAGTCGCTACCCTTGGCCTTGGGTTGATCCTTTTTGGGGTGGCTGGAAGAAACCGAAGAAGAGTCTTCAGGGTAAGCTGATTTGTTCCGGTTTCCTTTACAGCCCTAACTCCGCTCTCACCTTCTTCGTCATTCCGGCCACCACCAGATCATAAGAGTGGTCAATGAGTTCGGTCATTAAACCCATAGGCAGGAAAGCCTCAGGGAGGACGGTGTTCCAGTGTTTCTTGCTCATGTGGTAACCTTCCTTTATGGCGGGGTACTGTTCTCTTAATTCAACCGCCCTCTCCGGGTCACATTTCAGGGCAACGCCAGCGGCGTAGTCAGACAGGCTGCAAAGGGCAAACATTTTACCGGCCACTTTGAAGACCAGCGTGTCCTGGTCAAAGGGAAGGGTTTCCTCTACGTGCGGTTTGCTTAGGCAATACTCTCTTAATTCCTCTATGTTCATAGGGCCTGAAGGTAATAAAAAGAGCCGCCTTCCCAAAGTGGGAAAGCGGCTCTTCTATTTATTGTAACTTCTATAAAAGATTACGCTTTGGTTTCCATTTCATAAGCTGCCTCTTCTGCTTGCGCGGTCACTGGCTCCTGCTCATTGGCGATGATGTGTTCAAAGATTTGTGATGCTTCCAAGGCTAATTCTGCACCTTCTTTAGCAAAAGCAACGTGAGATTCAGATTCTTTTTTACAACTGAAGAACCTTTTTAAGCCGCTGAACAAAGCTACAAGGGCCAGGGCAATCAGCTTCCAGAACTTAACGCCGGTCAGCAGAATCACTTAATAGAACTTGGCCACGAAGGCCAGGATACCAACTTTGTATAACACCTCACCAGCAATCAGCCCTCCTATTCCGTAGGTCGCCACTTTACCAAAGAAAGATTGAAGTCGGCCTACTGGTTTTCTTCGTTGAGCCTCACGCTGGCCAGCAGCGCCGGAATATCTTTCTTGATGCCAGGCAACATGTGCATATCCCAGATGGAATTCAAGGTTTAGCGCTTTCCTAAAATGAAAATTCCCATTTAGGGGCTACTTTCTAAAATCGCCTCCTAAATGGGAATATATCTTTATCGCGGGGAAATCAGGAACGGGTCATCAGTTTGAACACCAGGTAGATCAACCCGCATAGGAACATGATCATTGACACCTTGTTGATGGTGTGCATGGTGCGCAGGTTGAAATTGGTTTTGCGGTTTGGGTCCTTCTTGCGGAAGAAGTAGGTTGCCACTTCGGTGAAATCAAATAGGCCTTTCATATAGGTTTATATCTGCAGTTAAGTGTGCTTCTGTATATAATTAGAACAATCTCAGGCCAGGAATGATTTACCTGTGGGCAAATATATTTAGGCCTCTACCCCTACCGGCTCATTCCAGTTTCCGTCTTCCCTGATGAGTTCAATGAGCTCGTCTACGGCGCGTTCCTCCGGCACCGATTTCTTGATCACCTGCTGGCCACGGTACAACGCAATTTTGCCTTTGCCCACACCCACGTAACCGTAGTCGGCATCGGCCATCTCGCCGGGGCCGTTCACAATACAGCCCATGATCCCGATTTTCACGCCCTTGAGGTGATCGGTGCGCTTACGTATCATGGCGGTGGTTTCCTGCAGATCGAACAGAGTACGGCCGCAGCTAGGGCAGCTGATGTACTCCGTCTTGCTCATGCGCGTGCGGGCCGCCTGCAGAATGCCGAAGGAGAGTTTGTTCAGACTTTCCAGGGTGAAGAGCCAATCTTCTTTGCTGCGGTGGCTCAGGTCCTGGGTGCTGAGCAGCACTCCGTCCCCGAACCCATCAATCAAAAGGCCACCCACATCAGTGGCGGCGTAGAGCTGCACCTGTTCATCGGTGAGGTCTTCATAGGAGCGCTTGATAATGACCGGTACCGGCTGTCCCTGGTTCATGAGGCGGATTAAAGCCTTGCGCTGCTCGGGCATGGCGTGCTCGTTCTGTGTCTCCAGGATGAGAATCACATCCGGCCGATTATGCAGTGTTTCTATGAAATCGTTCGTTAACTGGCCCAGCGTCACCTGTACGAAGTTCAATTGCGGATGCCAGCTACTGGCGGTTTCAAACTGTACGGCTGTAAACAAAGGATAACGCTCCTCGCGCTGCTCGGCTTCCAGCCAAACGGTGTAGTCCACTATCTCCTTTAAGCCGTTGGGTAGCATGAACGTAATGGGTGAACTGCCGGTGTACACGTAATCCGCGCCTTGGTCAGACATATGGAATTTGTCCAGCGCAGCCGAGTAGATGTGGCCCACCGGCCGAAGATCCTCGTAAGTGATTTCTTCCAGTCGGCTCAGGTCGGCTACCACGCGGGGCACGTTGTGGCCGCCCAGGTTCAGGACCTCGCGGGTTTCGCGGCGGTGATACTGGAACGGGTTGTACGGCAGGTTGCAGATGGGTTTGATGGGCGTGTGCCCGGCCCGGGTGGTATAGCGGTCAATGAGCATTTTAGCCACTGGCGCTTCCAGCTCAGGGGCTTCCGTGAGGGAAACCCGTACGGTATCACCTAAGCCGTCTTCCAGCAAAGTACCGATTCCCACCGCAGATTTCACGCGACCGTCTTCGCCTTCGCCGGCCTCGGTCACGCCCAGGTGCAGCGGGTAAGGCTGCAGTTTCTCTTCTTCCAGTTTCTGCACGAGCAAACGGTAGGCCTGCACCATCACCTGGGTATTGCTCGCCTTCATGGAAAGCACTACGTCATAGTAGTTGAGGTCTTCGCAAATGCGCAGGAACTCCAGCGCGCTTTCCACCATGCCCAGTGGGGTATCACCGTAGCGGCTCAGGATGCGATCAGACAAAGAACCGTGATTGGTGCCTATGCGCATGGCCGTACCGTACTCCTTGCAGATGTTCACCAAAGGCGTGAAGCGCTCCCTGATACGGTCCAGCTCAGCCTGGTAAGTGGCATCAGTATATTCAATGGTCTGGAATTTCTTTTTATCGGCGTAGTTCCCGGGGTTCACGCGCACTTTCTCTACCAGACGGGCGGCCAGCTCGGCGGCATTGGGAGTGAAATGAATATCTGCGATGAGCGGAACGGTATAGCCGCGGGCCCGAAGTTCTTGCTTGATGTTGCCCAGGTTCTCGGCCTCTTTCACGCTGGGTGCGGTAATACGCACGTACTCACAGCCGGCCTCCACCATCCTGATCACCTGCTCCACTGAACCCAGCGTATCCATGGTGTCTACGGTGGTCATGGACTGTACCCTGATTGGGTTCTCGCCCCCCATTGCCAAGTCGCCAATACGCACTTCGCGGCTCAAGCGGCGGGTATAATCAGTAAGGCTAGGACAATAGATTCCGCCCAGGGAAAGGGATTCTGTATTCATGGGAAATGATGTTTCCATATTTCTTTAACCAACGGCTAAACCAGATTGTTCAGCGTAGCATTTGTAAAAGTACGACGTTTTTTTGACCTGAGCAGCTATGGGTCTGCAGGCATATATTCTAGACAGTTTTCTCCTTCACAAAACTGAATAGATGATCAATTTCTTTTTAGGTAAGTCAGAACCCAGACACAGGCACATTACAGGATTTTCACCTACATTAACTGCTTAATAATAAAGCACTAACATATTTAAAGATGCTTTCTTTACGTGGGTTGCCTAGTTTATTTGGCCACAATGCGTCAGGTGGTCGGCATCTAATTGCAGTGAACAGAAAACACCTATGTTAAATAAGGCGTACAATATTATGCTAAACTAACTGCAACTATGTCTCTACTGTTTTTATCCCAAAGCCAACGCCAGGTAACTGCCTTGCTCCGGAAAGCAGGCATGGACAACATCAATATCCCCAACACCATTCAGACCACCCGCGAGACCGCCGAGAACTGGCTTTACCAGGAAATGGAGCAGGGCAATCTGCCGTTGGTGTTCCAGATGGTAAAAGGTGAATGCCTGGAAAAAGACTCCCAGCTTTTGTTTGATGAACTGAAGGATGTGGTAGTGGCCAAGTACATTATGCGCATGGGCATGGCCTATGATGCCGCCTCCAAGACCGCATCGGTGATTTTGCCCTTCATTCTGAAGGCCATGGTAGAGCTGCTCCAGAAAAATCCCATGTTCAAGAATTGGTGGGACAACCTGGACCTGCGCAAACACCTTCCCAGCAAGGAAGATATCAGGTCAAAAATAAGAACTGTGGGGAAATCCTTTTCCGGTAACCAGTCTTCTGAAAACGGCGCGTTCGCTTAAAGACTAGCGTCTGTTTTAAAGCCGTTTCAGGAAAAAAAGACTATAAAAAGGTTCGGTGCTTTCTTCACCTGTAAACCAACTTCTGTTTATTCCTGCTCCGCTTCTCCCTGCCTTAACAATGGGTCCTCCGTGGAAGCATTGGCCTCTCCCTGTTCTTTCAGGCGGTCTATCCGGTTAGCGATCCGGTCGTGAACGCGGTCATCCTGCAGATATGTTTGCTGGTCTAGATCGAATTCTTCAGGGTTGAACTCTTGGGCCAGTTCATGGAGCTGGAAAATATAGGTGTCAATGCGGTTAATGGCCTCAGAGACGAACTCGCTGGCGTGGTCATTTTCCTCCGAGAGGCCCTCTTTGACCTCTTCGGCCTGTCGGATCTCATGCTGGATGATGGTTTCGGGCTGGGTTCCTTTCAAGCGCTCGTGGTCTAACCGTTTCTTGAATTCAGGGATATCAAAGTCCATAGTAGGTGTTTTTTGATGGCACACTCGTAGACCGGATACGTGTTATCCGGCCCTGAGTTAAGTCCTGCATCAAAACCATTTGCCTTTATGGCCGTAGCCCCAAGAAAACTTTATAAAACCATCTATGCCCGTTCCGTTTCTACAGAGAAGTCATGCCTTTGCGGCGCAATTGTTGCACAAAGCCGGTTTAAAGGCCACCCAGATTCCGCAGGCCATTCAGGTCACCCGCGAAACCGTGGAGCAATGGCTGCAGAAAGAGATGGAAAGCGGCAATGCCCAGCAAGTGCTGGAGGTTCTGAAAGGCCATGTGCAGGAGAAAGGCCCTAAACTGCTGTTTGATAAACTGAAGGACATGCTGCTGGTAAGGCTCATGTTGCACCTGGGCATCAAAAGCGCGATGGCCACCAATATTGCCACCCTCATCCTGCCCTTCGTGCTGAAGCGCATCTTTGACCTGGCCAGGCAGAATCCCAAAATGCAGGCCTGGTGGCGGGAACAGGAATGGCGCGAGCAGATGCCTACCATCAGCCAAATTAAATCAAGGATCAAGGAACTGGGGCAAAGCTTCTCCCCTAACCGCACCAACCCCTCTAATGACCAGCCGCTGTTTATTTAATAAAAGTACCTGACCAAAATTCCGTTTCAAGGCTGATTCCAGAAAACAGAGCCTTAAACAGCGTATAAACAAAAAGCCCCTGCGCACCGGCAGGGGCTTTTTGTTTATGGAGAAAGGTCCTATTAATGACGGAACATCATCTCGCGGTATTTCACCAATGGCCATTGCTCATCGGCAACGATCAGCTCAAGCTTGTCAACGCTGTAACGGATGGTGTCAAAGAAAGAAAGTACTTCATCTGTGTACATGATGGCCCGCTCACGGGTGTCTTCAATCTTGTTGGCCACCTTGCGCTTCTCAATCATGGCATCTACGTTCGTCTTGATGGTAGTCAGGTGACCGGAGATGGTTTTGATGGTGTCCAGCGTGGTCTGTGTGTACTCATTGTCCTCCAACCCGATGTCACGGAGACCTTTGATGTTCTCCACCAGAGTAGTCTGGTAAGCGATGGCGGTAGGGATGATGTGGTTCATGGCCAGGTCACCCATCACGCGGGCCTCAATCTGTACGCGCTTGATATAGTCTTCAAGCAGAATGTCATGACGGGCGTGTAACTCACGGGGGCTGAAGATGTTGTGCTTGGTAAAGATCTCCATAGCGGTCTCATCAACCAGTTTGTCCAAAGCCTGCGGCGTCTTGCGGATGTTGCTCAACCCACGGCGCTCTGCTTCTTCTTCCCACTCTTTTGAGTAACCATTTCCTTCAAAACGCACGGCTTTGGAAGAGATCACGTACTCACGTAGCACATCAATGATAGCTACTTCTTTTTTCTTGCCCTGGGCCATCAAAGCATCCACGCTGTTTTTGAAGTCGATCAATTGATCAGCAACAATGGCGTTGAGGGTGGTCATGGCGTTGGAGCTGTTGGCCGAGGAACCTACTGCGCGGAACTCAAACTTGTTACCAGTAAAGGCGAAAGGCGAGGTACGGTTACGGTCGGTGTTGTCCAACAGAATTTCAGGGATCTTGTCGATGCCCAGTTTCAGGTACACGTTATCGCCTTTGTCTAATGGCAATTTAGCGGTACGCTCCAGTTCATCCAGCACCTCGGTCAGTTTCTTCCCGATGAACACGGACATGATAGCCGGCGGCGCTTCGTTGGCACCCAGACGGTGGTCGTTGCTGGCAGACGCGATAGAAGCGCGTAGCAAATCGGCGTAGCGGTGTACCGCTTTCACGGTGGTGATGAAGAAAGTAAGGAACTGCAGGTTCTCCTTCGGGCGACGACCCGGGGCGAACAGGTTCACGCCGGTGTCGGTACTTAGGGCCCAGTTGTTGTGCTTGCCGCTTCCGTTCACACCTTTGTAAGGCTTCTCGTGCAGCAATACCTTAAAGTGGTGCTTCTCGGCAACGCGGTCTAACAGGTCCATTAACAATTGGTTATGGTCAACTGCCAAGTTAGCCTCTTCAAAGGTAGGAGCGCACTCAAACTGGTTTGGAGCCACCTCGTTGTGACGGGTACGCAGAGGAATCCCCAGCTTATGCGACTCGGCCTCGAAGTCAATCATGAAGGCGTGCACTCTTGATGGGATAGCCCCGAAGTAGTGGTCCTCCAGCTGCTGGCCTTTGGCCGGCTCATGCCCGAATACGGTTCTGCCGGTCATTACCAGGTCTGGACGGGCTTCGTACAAAGCACGGTCCACCAGGAAGTATTCCTGCTCAATACCCAAAGTGGCGGTTACCTTGGTAACGTCTTTGTCAAAGTACTGGCAAACGTCAACGGCGGCTTTCTCCACCAGGCCAAGGCTTTTGAGCAAAGGCGCTTTATAGTCAAGGGCCTCACCGGTATAGGAAACGAAGATGGTAGGGATACAAAGGGTTTTGGCCCCGGCGTTTTCAATGATGAAGGCCGGAGAGGTTGGGTCCCAGGCGGTATAACCGCGGGCCTCAAAGGTGTTACGGATACCGCCGCTTGGGAAAGAAGAGGCATCTGGCTCCTGTTGTACCAGGGCGCTGCCTTTGAAAACCTCAATGGCGCGTCCGTCTGAGCTCAGGTCAAAGAAAGAGTCGTGTTTCTCGGCGGTCTCACCGGTCAACGGCTGAAACCAGTGGGTGTAGTGGGTAGCTCCGCGGCTAAGAGCCCAGGTCTTCATGGCTCCCGCCACGGCATCGGCTAGGTTACGGTCTACTTTGCTGCCGGTCTTAATGGCAAACTGCAGGCGTTTGAAATAATCTCCAGCCAAAGTAGCGCGCATGGCCTCTAAACCAAATACGTTACTTCCATAATAATCAGAGATTTTGTCAGAAGGTAGCTTCACCTCTACTGGCGTGCGTTGGTTTACCAACTCAAGCGCCTTAAAACGAAGAATGGCCATGAAATTTGTTTGTTTTTAAAAGATGGATCAAATGTAGGGCAGAAAATCTTACTTTCAAGCATTACCCCTAATTTTTTGAACCACTTTTTTAAATTTACTAACTACTTTCAAGAGAATACCCCTCTATTTTGATACCCAATTTTCCAAACAAGCATTGGATTTTCCTACATACCCCCTCAAAACACATAGTCTTCTACAAAGTGTCTCTTTTTTGAGGATGCCCTTTATGCGGTATATTTGACCTGTGAAAAGAATACTATTCAAAGCCTTCGGGTATTTTATCTTCTGGACCCTCTTCTTTGAGATATGCCGGGCCGTTTTCCTCCTCTACCATTCTACCAAAACCGATGCCTTAACCTCTACTGAGATTGGGAAAGTGTTCTGGTACGGTCTCCGGATGGACCTTTCCTTTGCCGCTTACCTGAGCGTGATCCCGTTTCTGCTCTTTTTAAACGAAGTGGCCTTCAGAAAAAGGGTCTTCCTGAAAATTGTCTCTGTTTTCACCTATGTGCTGTTGCCCATCCTGGTACTGATGGTAACCATTGACCTGGAACTGTACTCTGCCTGGGGATTTAGGCTGGACTCCACTCCCCTGCAATACCTCAACACGCCCGCCGAGATGCTGGCTTCCACGGCCTCGGCCCCGGTCTGGCTTCTGGCGCTCCTTTATCTCTTGCTGCTGTTTATAGGCATAGTGGGCTTTAGGTTCATCAGCCAGAATTGGTCTGTTTCTCCAAAAAGAGGCGTAAAACAACTATCCGGTGAACTACTGCTCAGTCTTTTCCTGCTGGCTTTGCTGGTGCTGCCCATTCGGGGCGGTTGGCAACAGATTCCCCTGAACCAAAGCGATGTTTACTTCTCTTCCAAGCTTTTCGCGAACCACGCCGGCGTGAACGTGCCCTGGAACGTGATGCATTCCTTGCTTAAAAAGAACCACAACACCAAGAACCCCTACCAGTTCCTGGACGAGAAACAGGCGCAGGCCATGGTGCAGGAGTTGTACCAGCCCAAGAGCGATTCTGTTCCTTCTTTGCTTCGGGTGAAAAGGCCTAACGTGCTATTTATCATCCTAGAAAGCTACACCGCCAAGTTCATTGGCGCGCTGGGTGGCCCGGCCGAGGTGACGCCTAACTTCAATGCACTGGCCAAAGAAGGCATCCTGTTCCAGAACATCTACGCCGCCGGGGACCGAAGTGAAAAAGGCATGGTGGCGCTGCTGAGCGGCTATCCCGTGCAGACCACCACCTCCATCATCAAAACCCCGAAGAAAACGGAGCGCCTGCCCCAATTGGCCTCGGAACTGAAAAGACTGGGGTACGCCACCAGCTATTATTACGGCGGGGAACTGGCCTTTGCCAATATCAAGTCTTACCTCATCAACGGGCAGTATGACAAACTGCTGGAGAAGTCAGATTTCCCTAGCGAGGATTACAACTCCAAGTGGGGCGTGCATGACCACATCCTGTTTGACCGCGTACTGGCCGAGCACCAGAACCCCAAACAGCCGTTCTTCACTACGGTATATACCCTCAGCAGCCATGAGCCGTATGACATTCCTATTCCGGCGAAATTCCCGGGCACAGATGAGGAAACCAGATTCAAGAACGCCTTCTACTACACAGATTATGCTTTAGGCCGATTCATCTCTGCCGCGAAGAAGATGCCCTGGTGGCAGAATACGCTGGTTGTGCTGGTAGCCGACCACGGGCACCATTTCCCCGGCCGCGACCAGAACGATGCACCCAGCAAGTTCCGGGTTCCGCTCCTGATGACCGGGGGCGCCCTGGCCGTAAAAGACTCCGTAGTCACTAACATAGGTTCCCAAACAGATCTGGTGCCTACCATTCTGCAACAAATGGGGCAACCCACCCACCAGTTTGCCTGGAGCAAGAACCTCTTGGATGCCAAGGCTACCCCCTTCGCCTTCTACGTCTTCAACGATGGCTTCGGGATGGTCTCGCCGCAGGGCGCCGTCACCTTTGACAACGTTTCGCAAAAACCTATCCTCCGCTCCCCCGGAGTTACCGACAAACAGGTACAACAAGGCAAAGCCTACATGCAAACCAGTTTCGGGGATTTCCTTAAGAAGTAGTCCCTAGTGATTAGTTGTTAGTGATTAGTCTTTAGTTGTTTCGGGTCTGTTATAAAAAATCAGCCCTAAAACATTTTCCGGAATTTAGCTCTTGGTTAAGCGATCAATGTAGGGGCACCTCTTGTGGGTGCCCTTTTCCTTTGTTAAACGTATCCATAATGCTTTGGGAGTTACCCACCAGATCATAAACCGAAATCCCGTTTTAAGCTTTATTTCTTAAAACAACCTCAAAACTCTAGAAATCAAACACTAATCACTAAAAACTAAACACTATTAACTATTTCCGGTTTCTCCGTACCTTTGTGCCTTGATTATGAAAAAGGTAGCATTCTATACATTAGGCTGTAAGCTCAATTTCTCTGAGACTTCTACCCTCTCCAGGATTTTTCAGGAGCGTGGGTTTGAGAAGGTGGAGTTTACAGACACCCCAGATATTTACGTCATCAACACGTGCTCCGTCACGGACAATGCCGACAAGAAATGCCGGAAAGTGGTGAAGGAAGCCCTTAAGCACTCGCCTAACGCCTTCATTACCATTGTGGGCTGCTACGCCCAATTGAAGCCCAAGGAAATCTCCGAGATCCCTGGTGTGGATGCCGTTTTGGGCGCTGCCGAGAAGTTTCAGTTGGTAGACATTCTGGAGACGTTTGATAAGAAAGACGCCCCGCAGGTGCATGCCAGCCCGGTATCTGAAGCTAATACCTTCGTGAACGCCTATTCCTTCGGGGACCGCACCCGCACGTTCCTGAAAGTACAGGACGGCTGCGATTACTCCTGCACCTTCTGCACCATTCCGCAGGCCCGCGGCAAAAGCCGCAGCAACACCATTGAGAAAGTAGTAGCCGAGGCCCGCACCATAGGCGACTCCGGCGTGAAGGAAATTGTGCTTACCGGGGTGAACACCGGCGATTTCGGGTTGCAGGAAGGCGTGCGCGTGGAGAATTTCTTCCAATTGGTGCAGGAACTGGACCAGGTGGAGAACGTGAGCCGCTTCCGGATTTCGTCTATTGAACCTAATCTTTTGAGTGAAGAGATCATCAGGTTCGTAGCGGGTTCTCAACGCTTTATGCCGCACTTCCATGTGCCATTGCAGTCGGGTAGTAACAAGATTTTGAAGCTCATGCGCCGCCGTTACCTGCGGGAACTGTACGCCCAGCGGGTTGAATGGATCAAGACTGCCATGCCGCACGCATGCATCGGGGTGGACGTTATTGTGGGCTTCCCCGGCGAGACCGAGGAGGATTTCCTGGAGACCTACAGCTTCCTGAACGGATTGGACATCAGCTACCTGCACGTGTTCCCGTACTCTGAGCGCGCCAACACCCTGGCCTTGGACCTGCCTGGGGTTGTTCCGCAGAAAGAGCGTAACCGCCGCGCCGATATGCTGCGCATCCTGTCTGAGAAGAAGAAACGCGCCTTCTACGAAAGCCAGATCGGGTACGAAGGCCGCGTATTGTTTGAGGCTGATATTACCGATGGCTATATGGAAGGCTTCACCGAGAACTACGTCCGCGTAGTGGCCAAATACGATCCGGTACTGGTGAACGAACAGAAACACGTCCGCTTGACGAATATTACTTCCGCTGGATTAATGGAGGCTGAAGAAACCTATCATGAGATGCTGGCGCATTAAGAAGAAGATTAGATAATCAGTTTTATAAAGGCCCAAGAAAAGCAAAAGGTCCAGTTATGCATGACATAGCTGGACCTTTTAGTTTTATAAGAATGTAAGATCGCCTTCTCTCTCTTTTGTCAGCCTGAAAGCATCTTGTGGGCGAACGGCAATGGCTTGGGAAAAACGCTTTTACTTTGGAAAAGAACATGCAAGTCAGGAGATTGGCGGTCCAATGGTGCGGAGAGCGCTGTCGCTAACTCTCCGCACAACAAGGGATACTGGCACACTAAACAGGCTGTATTTATTATAAACAGAAATGCCTTGCTGGATGAACCAGGTAGGGCATTTCTGTCTATGGGTTTAGAAAAAATAAGGTAAGCAGTAAAGGTAAAGGCTTAAGCCGACACTTCAAGGCTAGTCCCCTGCCGGGCCATGCGCTGGGCCAGGATACTGGCGGCAATCAATTGCAAAGCGTGGTACAACATGAGCGGCAGAAGAATAATGCCCACAATATTGGCATCAGGGAAGATGACTTTTGACATGACTGTGCCATGCACCAATGATTTCTTGGAGCCGCAGAAAATGGCCGTGATCCGGTTCTCACGCGAGAATCCCAGCAGATTGCCCAAAAGGTGAATTAGCCCGAAAACCAGGAAAAAGAGCGCCACCATAGCCCCTCCCAACAAAAGCAGTTCCAAAGCGCTGAAGCCTTTGAACATTTCCCGCGCGAAGGAATCACAGAAAGAGGAGTACACGATGAGCAGGATTATGGTTTGGTCAAACAGGCGTAGCCGGGCCTTCTGCCGCTCGGCAAACTCCCCGAAACGTTTGTTCAGCAGCACACCCAGCGTCACAGGCAAGAGCACCTGCAACATGAGCTTGAGGATAATGCTACCCAAGTCCATCTCGGCCGCTGAGCTGGTGCTCATGAAAAGGCCCATTAAGAGCGGTGTCATGAACACCCCAATCAAACTTGAGATGCTGGCGTTGAAGATAGCCCCCGGAATGTTGCCTCCCGCAATAGAGACCATCACCACCGAGGAAGAAACCGTAGACGGCAGGGCCGCCACGTAGAACACCCCCAGCCAAAGCAATTGGTTTTCTCCTGCGCCCACCACCAGATTCGCCAGTAACACCAGCAAGGGAAACAGCAAAAACGTACTCAATTGCACCACCAGGTGCAAGCGCCAGTCGCTGAGGCCGGCTTTTAGTTTGGCGGGGCTCAGACGCATACCATAGAAAAAGAAAATAAGAGAAACGCCGTAGGTGGTGATCTCTTCAAGGGGCAAAGGCCCATTTTCCTCGCCTATGTGGGGCCAAAGGTAGGCCAGCAGAATCATGGCCAGAAGCGCCAGCAGAAAGTTGTCCAGTCCTAGGCGTTTCAAAAATTTACTTCCCCGCTCCCGCACCGGAACCAGGGCTACTCCGTTGTTTTTAGTATTCAAAGCTATTCCTCCAGCCCAGAATCAGGTTTGCTTTCAAAACCTGATTCAAGTCTCTTTTTTATGATTCAGCCCAAAAATAGGAGTACGAATTACCAGGGTAAAGTTTTTGATCTAATAAATAGAGACAGGATTGGGCTTCTTTTTGGGTCTGGGATTTTTTAGTCTGGTCAAAAGAAATTCTGGCTTGCTCAGGCAACCCTTTGGTAAGGCTGTGCATCTTTCGGGTAAAGCATCTCACCGCTTCTTGTATGGGCGCTAAGTAATGGCGCAACCACGGCTTTGGCGAGGAAAAAGGAAGCTAAACGCTCTTTTCACAGAGAACAGTTTTAGACCTGATTTAACGAAATCGCCCTGTAAACGCTAGAAAGGCACAATTTGGCAGGAGATAAAATTATTTTCAAAAAAAACGTAACAGTACCTTGCTTTACATAGTACCTTATTATATCTTTGTTTCGTCCTTAGAGAAAAATCCAACTAAATCATTCAATAGCCATGGAAACTTTAACCGTCTTTCAGCTTCTCTTTCAGGTATTGTTCTTCCTAGGCTCCTTCACAGCCTTGGTTTTCGCCTATGTGTTCCTGCTGTCAGGTCATGGAGCATCACGCCACAAAAAGGCATTCACCGCCCCTGGACCTTTCCAGCTGTAGCCCCTGAGGCTTTTTTTTTCTGCATGTACCTTGCATTACCCAGTACTATAAAGTATCCACCTCTCCAAATCCATACCACATACCGTTATGAAAAAGTTCTATCACTTCCTCCTCTTATTGGCCGCTCTGGCCTTCCTGACCCAGGCCGCCCTGGCCCAAACCCCTGGCGCTATCACCGGTTTGGTGGTGGATGAAAAAGGCCAACCGCTTCCTTACGGAACCGTGGCCCTGCTCAAAGCCGCCGATGCCTCCCTCTTTTCCGGCGCAGCTATTGAACTGGACGGGACCTTTAAAATGAAAACCCCGGCCCCAGGGAAATACCTGGTGCGCATCAGCGCGATGGGCTTCGCCAACCAGGACCTGCCAGTTGTGGAAGTGAAGGGTGCCGGTTTTTCGCATGATTTCGGAAAAATAGCCCTGAAACAGGATAGTAAGGTGCTGAAGGAAGTGACCGTGAACAACCTGCGCCCCGCCGTTGACGTGCAGGCCGATAAAATGGTAGTGAGTGTGGAAGGAACCGCCATGGCCGCCGGCAATACGGCTTATGAGGTGCTGGCCAAATCGCCGGGCGTGTGGGTGGACCAGGACGGCAACATCCAGCTGAACGGCAAACAAGGGGTGAAGGTGATGATAGACGGTAAACTGACTTACCTGGACGGCAAACAGCTGCAAACCATGTTACAGGGCATGCCCGCCGACAACCTGAAGAACCTGGAGATCATCGCCAACCCAAGCTCTAAGTTCGATGCCGAGGGTACCGCCGGGATCATCAACATCAACCTGAAGAAAAACAACCTGAATGGCCTGAACGGCAGTGTGTACGGCGGTTATCAGTACAACACCAAAACCACAGCCAACGGCGGCGTGAACCTTAACCTGAAACAAGGTAAATGGAGCTCCTCTGCCACCCTGGACCTGGCCCAGCGTCCCCGCAAAAGAACCTTCAGCATGAACCGCACCTTTGAGCAGGAAGGCGAGAATTCTTACCTGAACCAATCCGGCAAAGAAGAAGGCACCACCTTCGCCCCCTCGGCCCGCCTCACCACCGACTATGACCTGAACAAAAACCACAGCGTGGGCGCTACCGTGAGCTTGTCCAGTTCCCGCACCAACTCCGGCGTGAACACCAACTCTACCCTCCTAGACCCCACCGAGGACGGCCCCATTTACAACCAGACCACCACCCACAACAGAGGCAAATTTAACAGCGCTTCTCTCAACGCCCACTACGTAGGCAAACTAGATACCCTGGGCACCACCTTATCGGCAGATTTTGATGTGGCCCGCATCAAAGACAACAGCCCTAGCGATTTCCTGAACTATAAGACCCACGCTGCAACCGGCGCCATTGAATCTGAGTACTTTGAGACCCTCAACCCTACCTCTTACCAGATCTACTCGGCCAAAATGGACTATGTGAGACCTTTCCCGTCTATCAAAGGCAAGCTGGAACTGGGCGCCAAGGCCAGCTACGTGGAGTCTGACAACCAGATAGACTTCTACACCCTGGAAGGCTCGCAGCGCATCCCCGATGCCAAACGTAAAGGCGACCACTTCATCTATGACGAGAACATCTATGCCGCCTATTCCAACTTCAGCGCCACCCTTACCCCAAAAGTAACCCTTCAGGCCGGTCTGCGTGCCGAGTACACCGACTCTGAAGGCAACTCCATCCCAGAGCAGAAAGTGACACCCCGCTCTTACCTGGATCTTTTCCCCAGCGTGTTTGTGCAGCAGAAAATCTCAGATAACTACACCATTGGGTATAACTACAGCCGCCGCATCTACCGTCCGCGCTACAGCAACCTGAACCCCTTCCGGTTCTACATTGACGCCAACACCTACGCCCAGGGCAACCCTTACCTGAAACCTGAGTACACCAACTCTTTCCAGGTGACCCAGACCTTCAGACAGAACTACAACCTGATCTTTGGGTACGCCCACACCAAAGACGATATTTCTGAGGTGCCCGCCTTCTACCCAGAGACTAACACCATGGTTTTCCAGCAGCGCAACGTAGAAAGCGAAGCCTGGAACGCCACCCTGGTAGCGCCGGTGACCATCACCTCAAAATGGAACATGAACAACAACGTGACCATCGCTTACCAGATCTTTAACACCGAAGTAGACAAGAAAATCATTCGTAACGCCCAGACCATGGTCATGGCCCAAACCAGCCACAACATCATGTTGCCCAACAACTTTAAAATGGAGGTGAACGGTTCTTACCGCGGCAAAGGGGTGTTCAACGTGTACAAAACAGACCCTGCCGGCTGGGTAGATGTAGCGGTGAAACGCTCTTTCCTGAAAGACCAACTGGAAGTGAACCTGGCCGTTACCGATATCTTCCGGACCCAGCGAATGAAAGGAACCTCTGAGGTAAACGGCAACATCAACCATATCAACATGTACCAGTTTGGCCAGAGCGTGCGTTTGAACCTGCGGTACCGCTTCAACAAAGGCGAGAAATTTGAAATGAAACGCCGCAACGGCAGCCTGGATGAGGTGAACCGGGCCGGTGTAAATTAATCTCTTGACCTGCACTTTCTCCGGCTTACAATTAATTTTCTTAAATTGAGGCCTTAACCCATGAACATGGGCCGCGAAAACCAAATCGTGGCCCATGTTCAACCCATTTTACATCAATTAATTATAGACTGTGAGCGTATCTAAAAAGCTTATTTTACTGGCTGTCATTTCAGCTTCCTTTGCCGCCTGCAACAACGACAAGGCATCCAAACCTACCACTGCCGCTACTACGGAGACCACTCCAGCCGCCGCCACAACCGCTGCCGAAGAAGATGAGGATGCCCCAGCCGTAGCTTCACCCACTGCCGAGATTGTGTTTGTGAACTCAGATACCCTTCTGAACAGATACCAGTACTTCAAAGACGTGAAAGCCCGCCTGGAAGCCAAAGGTAAAAGAATGGAATCTGACCTTAGAGGCAAAGCCTCTAGTTTCCAGAAGGAAGTGGAGCAGTACCGCCAGACCGGTGCTGGCATGACCCAGGAACAACGGGCCGCCACTGAGCAGCGCCTGGCCCAGAAAGAGCAACAACTAGCCGCCCAGCAGCAGACCTCCGGAAACCAACTGGCCAAGGACGAGAACGATGAGATGAAGAAGATCTACGAGAAAGTAGAGGCGCACCTCAAGAAAATCAGCAAGGAGAAAGGCTACAAAATGGTCCTGACCTATACCCGCGGCAACAGCGCCATCCTGTACGGAGATGCTTCCCTTGACATCACGGACGAGACCGTTAAGGGCCTCAACGAGGAGTACAAAGCGAACAAACCCGGAACAAAGA
Source organism: Rufibacter roseolus (assembly GCF_017916365.1). Taxonomy (GTDB): domain Bacteria; phylum Bacteroidota; class Bacteroidia; order Cytophagales; family Hymenobacteraceae; genus Nibribacter; species Nibribacter roseolus. The sequence goes on along the minus strand of NZ_JAFMSU010000002.1, from coordinate 627,519 downwards.
AATAATCTTATAAAAGGGTTGAGATAGAAAAGCCTGGCTTCGGTCAGGCTTTTTTGTTTCCTTTTGAGAATAACGGCTCAGAAGAGGCGGCGCTTGATCCCCGCCAATCGGGTTCCTGCCTCTCTGGCGTAGTACGGGTGTTTGCTGTTCTCCACCACCTGTGCCCCATAGATACCGGTGTGGCCCGAGAAGAGGTAAGCCACCACACAGGCCAATCCGGCATAGAGGCCACAGCTGCCCCCAAATAATTCCATGGCCATAAGCAGGCAGGCCAGCGGCGTATTGGCCGCGCCCGCAAATACGGCCACAAAACCCATAGCCGCCAGCAACTCCAACGGCAAAGGAAGCCAGGGGAAAAGCGCGTTCCCCAAAGTAGCCCCGATGAAGAACAATGGCGTTACCTCCCCACCCTTAAAGCCGCAGCCCAAAGTAAAAGCAGTAAGCGCCAGCTTCAGCAAGAAATCATAGGTAGGCAGCGGTGTTGAAAAGGACGCCAAAATGGTAGGAATCCCCAACCCGATGTATTTGGTAGTACCCAAAGCCCAGATGACCACCGCAAGTATCACACCTCCAAGCACCGGCTGTAGGGGCGGATAAGATACATATTTCCTGAAGGTGCTACCCACGGCATGGGAGGCTAGCGAGAAAAGCCGGGCCGCCAAGGCAAAACAGATGCCAGCCAGCAAGGTCGCGCTTAAAGTCCAGACGGTCATGGGTGGAACCTCCACTACCGGGTAAACTGTATGCCCAACACCCCATGCTGAGGTAACCGCATTGGCGATGATGGCCGCCAGAAAAGAAGGTAGCAGTGCATTGTAGCGGAGTTGCCCCAACAGGAAAACCTCCAAAGCAAACACCGCTCCCGCCAACGGCGTCCCGAACACCGAGGCAAAGCCGGCACTCACCCCGCAAATCAATATCATTTTACGGTCCCGCGGCCGAAGCCTGAATATGGGCGAGAGTTGATCTGCCAGGGCGCCGCCCATCTGCACGGCCGTTCCCTCCCGACCCGCCGAGCCACCCACCAAGTGTGTAAGTACGGTGCCAAAAAGCACCAATGGTGCCATAACCAAGGGGATCTTATTGGAGGAAGGCGTTTGAATGGACTGCAAAAGCAGGTTGTTGCCGCCTTCTGCCTCGCGGCCCCACTTGTGGTAGGCATAACCTACCAAGAAGCCACCCACGGGCAAAAGCCAGATGATCCAGGTATGGGTTTCGCGGTAATGGGTGACCCAATCCAGCAAGACCAGAAACAAGGCTGAGGCGCTGCCGGCCATAATGCCCACCAGCAAAGCCAGACCCAGCCAGCGGAACAGGTATTTTGAATTGATAAAAAAATCCAGGGGAAAAGAACGCCCGGAGAATGAGGAAAAGGAGAAAACGGGCTTCTTGAAAAAAGTCATACTACTTCAATTGCTTCTCCCTCCCAGGTCCGGCTATTCCACTCGCGGCAGAAAGGAAAAAGGCGCCAGCTTCTTTGTAATGTCCTTACCCCAAGGCTGGTTTTTGCTATTCGTATCTTAAAGATTCAATAGGGTCCAGTTTAGAGGCTTTGTAAGCCGGGTAGTAACCAGAAACCAGCCCTACTGTGATACAGATGGCCATACCCACAATCATCCAAAGCCAGGGCACAAAGAAGTCGCCCTTGCCTATGAGCATGGCAATGCCATTGCCCATGAGAATGCCTAGGACTATGCCTACAATCCCCCCCAGCACACAGATAACAATGGCCTCAATGAGGAACTGCAGCCTTATTTGCTTTATAGTGGCGCCCAAAGCCTTTCTGATGCCAATCTCCCGGGTTCTTTCGGTTACGCTCACCATCATGATGTTCATCAACCCGATGGAGGCACCCAGCAAGGTGATGAAACCCACCAGAAAGCCGCCGGTTTTCAGGTAACCCGTGATTTTGTTTAACTCCTGCTCCACAGAGTCGCTGCGGGTTATCCTGAAGGAATCTTCCTGACCTAGCCGGTCCTGCCGTACTTTGCGCATAATACCGGTTGCCTCCTCCATGGCAAATGCCAGGCTGCTCCCGTTCAGGATAGCAGATTTGATCTCATACGTTAATGGTTCTGGGGTGGGAATCTGGGTGGCGGTTTCCAGGGGGATGATGATCCGGCGATTGCTTCCGCCCCCGCCCAGGCCTCCGCCAGTGCTTTTGATTTTGCCAATGACCTTGAACCTCCGGCCCATCAGCACCATGCTCTTGCCCTCGGGGCTTTGTTTGGGGAACAGCTTGTCGGCTACTTCCTCGCCTATGATGGCCACAGGGGCGCCGCTTTCAATCTCCAGGTTAGAGAAAGGCCGGCCCAGTTCCAGGTCATAGTTCTCGTTCACCAGGTAATTCTCGTCTCCCCCTATCAAACTCATGTTAGGGTTGGTTTTGATGCTGCCCGCTTTCACAGAGACGTTCCCGCTCACCCAGGTAGACAAACTCACCCGGGCTTTATCGGCCATGAGTTCTTTGTATTGCCGGGCCTGGAACTCAGTGATGTTGGGATACACTTTGTTCTGACGGCCGCCCCGCTGTCCGCCCCCGTCCCATTTTTTCTCTATATCAAAAGAATTGGCCCCCAACGTAGAAAATGTGCTGGAAACGGAATACTTGATGCCCTCAATTGCCGTTAGAATACCTACCAAAGACATTATGCCAATGGAGATGATCAGGGCAGTGAGCACCGTCCTAAGCAAATTGCCCTGGATGGAGCGGAAGCCTTCTTTCGTGTTTTCTACAAGATCCATGTTTTCTCTGTAACCAGTACCCAGTCTACTATCTGTCGTACAACTGAGCGCTTTCTTACTGATATAAAAGTAATGGTTTTCCCGTTTATTGCCCTATTTTCTTAAATTCGTTCCAAACCGATTACTGATGAAGAATTTGTGCCGGAATTTATTTCTTCTGCTTCTGCTGATGGCTATTGCGCCAGCCAGTTGGGCTTCTTACCTGCTCCTGCCCATGGACAAGACGCAGAAGAACCACTTAAAATCCTATGGGGTAGCATATTGGGCCCTGCAGCGGCAAGTAGAGGTTGAATGGCTCCTGAACTACAAAGGCGGTGCCTTTGCTATGAAGCAGGCCACCGCCTTGGAAAATGAATTGGTGGTGCGGGGCATCAGTTACCAGACCATCTCAGACGCGCAGTACAGCCAGATTCTCACCGAGATTGCAGCGCCGGAGTCTAACATGGACGTGATGAAACTGGAGAAGGCGCCCAAGATTGCGGTGTACTCGCCCAAGTCCAAACAGCCCTGGGACGATGCCGTTACTTTGGTGCTCACCTACGCCGAGATCCCCTACGACATCATCTATGACCCCGAGATCCTGGAAGACAAACTACCCAAGTACGACTGGCTGCACCTGCACCATGAGGATTTCACTGGTCAGTACGGGAAATTTTATACCGCTTTCCGGAACGCACCCTGGTACATTGAGCAGAAACGGGAATCTGAGGCCATTGCCAAGCGGTTCGGGTTTGCCAAAGTGCCACAGCTGAAAAGCGCGGTAGCCCAGCGCATCCGGGACTTCTGCGCGGGCGGCGGCTTTATGTTTGCCATGTGCTCTGCCACCGATACCTATGACATTGCCCTGGCCGCCGTGGGCCTGGACATCACCGAGAACATGTTTGACGGCGACCCCGCCGATCCTCAAGCCCAACAGAAGCTGAACTTCACCAACACCTTTGCTTTTAAAGACTTCACGCTAATAAGAGACCCTTACCACCCAGAGTTTTCCAACATTGACAACTCCCAACTGGAACGGGGCCTGCGCGAGAACAATGACTTTTTCCAGCTTTTCACCTACTCCGCCAAGTGGGACCCCATTCCTACCATGCTCACCCAGAACCACGAGAAAACAATTAAAGGGTTCATGGGCTTAACCACTGGTTTCAAGAAAAAGCTGATCAAATCTGAGGTGGTGATCATGGGCGAGACCAAGTCCATAGACGAGGCCCGCTACATCCACGGCACCTTCGGGAAAGGCACCTGGACCTTTTACGGTGGCCACGACCCAGAGGACTACCAACACTTTGTGGAAGAGGAACCCACCGACCTCTCCCTCTACCCCAACTCCCCCGGCTATCGGTTGATTTTGAACAATATCCTGTTCCCGGCCGCCAAGAAGAAGAAACAGAAGACCTAATATATTTGGAGATTTGAAGGTTTGAAGATGTGAAGATTGAGAAATGATTGAGGGGTTTGGAGGCCGTTTTTTGAAAATGGCTTCTAAACCCCTCAGGCATTTAAAGAGGTGGAAATTACTTCTTTGCTTATCTAAAGGTTAATGGTTCTCTCAATGTGGATCTGCTCCAGGAAATAAGTATCGTGGGATACAACCAGAAGGGTTCCCTGGTACTCGTTTATGGCGGCGGTTAGGATTTCAATGTTTTGGATGTCCAGGTTGTTGGTGGGTTCATCCAAAATGATCAGGTCCGGTGATTGGCTGCTGATTGTCAGGCAACAAAGCATTAGCCGCATTCTTTCTCCCCCGCTTAAGGTACCACAGGGCTTGTCCCAGTCTTCTTTGGTAAACAGAAAACGGTTTAGTCTTATCTTAATTTCATGTTCCTGTAAGGCAGTGGTATTGAATTGTTGGGCCTGTTCGTAAACTTTGAGTTTGTCATTGAGCAAAGAATAATCCTGGTCAATGTAAATGGCTTTGTTCACCGCCCTGAAAACATTACCGGTTTGGGCAGGTAAATTCCCGAGGATAAGGTTAATCAAAGTTGTTTTTCCTGATCCGTTTAGCCCTTTCAAAGCAATTCGTTCGCCACTGGTGATCTGTAATTGAAGGCTTTCTCGCCAAAGAGGCTTTTGGCCGTAGCTGAAGTTAAGGTTGTCTGCGGAGAACAGGACTTTGCCCTTGTGCAGCCCCGAAGAGTCAAAGCCGAACTTCATTTTGTCTATGTTTGGTAAGGCAGCACGCAGCTCGTGTAATTCCTGGGATATGCCGCCGATCTTCTCCGCATGTACGCTTTTCAATCTGGAGGAACTGTTTTCGGCGTTGTTCCGGAGGGTGTTCATCATGATGCGAGCCACTCCGGCTTTTTCCTGCTTTCCTTTCCCCCGGTTGTCCAGTTTTTGCTGCCGCTCCAAGGTTTCGCGTTCCTTCTCTTTGGCTTTCCGGAGGGCTTTTTCTTTGCTTTGGATGTCATGTCCCAACACCTCGCTTTCTATCTGCTTCTGGTCGGCAAAAAAATCATAGTTACCGCCGTACACCTTAATCCCGTGCTTACTTAATTCACATACAGTGTCCAGGAGGTTCAGGAGTTTCCGGTCATGGCTTACTATGAGCAAGGTGCTTTTGGTGGATTGCACAAAGTTGTAGAGCAGTTCACGGCCGGCCACATCCAGGTGGTTGCTGGGTTCATCCAGTAAAACCAGTTCGGGTTGATGAATGGAAATACCGGCCAGAAACACTTTGGTTTTTTGCCCGCCACTCAGGGTTTCCATTGGTTGGCATAATTCCACCTCATGAAGCTGCCAGGAATCCAGCGCTTCCCGGCATCGGTCTTCAACCGTCCAGTCATCGTTCAGCAGATGGAAATTTTCTTCAGACGTGTTCCCTTCCAGGATTTCGTGTAAGGCCTTCAATTTGGGTTCTATCCTTAATGCCTGAGCGACGGTGAGTTGGTTGAACTGCCCGAATACCTGAGGCACATAGTATGGCTCAGCCTCCACCTGTACCTGTCCGCCTGAAGGCTTTAGTTCTTGCGCGATAATCCGCAGCAACGTAGACTTCCCTGAGCCGTTATTCCCGATTAAAGCGATTTTCTGGTGGGCATTTACTGTCAGATTTATATCAGAAAACAGTAAATCCTTATTGGGATGAGTGTAGGAGATGTTCTGTAAAATCAACATGATTTCTTTCTTAAATGGTAAAAACAGCCCCCTAAACCGCTAAGCAGTTGGTGGCTTTCACACTTCTGAAAGAAATTGTTTATTACATCTGTAGGAGGTGGCTAATGGTGTGCTGGCAAATATAGAGACAATTTTACAACGGCTTGCCCCTATTGTTCATTAAATCTGTTAGGTATTTCTAAAAGTTCATCCCCTATTCTTCCCCCGAATCTAGTTTAATGAATCCTGTCTGGGCGGTGCTCCAGGTTGGCGATAATGTCTGCTTCAATTTGTAGTAGTTCCTGGAGGCGGGCGTCTACGGTTTCTTTGGGCATGTATTCTTTGGCCAGTTTCACAAAGCTCACGTAATGGCCGGCTTCTGAGACCATGAGTTCATAATAAAACTTTTGCAGGTCCTCGTCTTTGAGGTTCTTCCAGAGCAGCTTGAAACGCTCGCAGGAACGTGCCTCAATGAGGGCATTGACCAACAGGTGGTCCATGAGCTGACGTTCTCGTTTGTCTCCTTTCCGGATGTGTTTGCTCAGTTGCACCACGTACTCATCGGGGCGGTTGCGGCCTAGCTCGTAACCACGTTTTTTCAGCTCCTCCAACACCCGCTCAAAGTGGCTCCATTCCTCGGCCACAAGGGCAGTCATCTCCTCCACCAGCTTCGTCTTGTCTGGGTACTTTACTATAAGGGAAATGCCTGAGGTGGCGGCTTTCTGCTCACAATACGCATGGTCCACCAGAATATCCTGGATGTTCATCTCCGCGATGTTCACCCAGCGGGGATCGGTGGGTAGTTGAAGTTTAAGAATTGACTTGGCCACTTTGGTTGATTTGAAAATTAGAAGATTTGGAAATTAGAAGATGCAGGATGATTGGTTAACTCAAATGTGTTTGTTTCTCGGATCAGAAGTTAAATTATGAAGGCCTGATGTTTTAAAGCATATTTTATATAAACGGCTCAAAAACAAAGCTAGGCCAGACGGATTTAGGTTAGAAAAAGCCATCTAATTATTTCCACATCTTCAAATCTTCTAATCTCCACATCTCCCAATTGCCCAATCTTCAAATCTGAAAAACTTAGTCGTAAAAGTTCCACTGCAGACCGAAGATGAAGCTGAAGGGGTTGGCTGGGTAGTAAGGCGTGGTGAAGTAGCCTTGTTCCCAGGCACTGGTCACGGTGTTAAGGTTACTCAGCTTTAGGAACAGGTTAACAGTTTTGATGTCAGTGTTCAGGAACAGGTCCAGGGTGGGGTAACGGGTAACCAGGAAGGTGTTCTGCAGGTGGAACTGCTGGGTCACGGGCATGTACCCCTCGGCGTAGTAGCTGGAGTGCCAGTTCATCTCCACCCCAGTCTGCACGTTGATGGCACCTTTGAAAAGCGGTCCCTGCACATAGGCCTTGGAGTTGACGTACCATTCCGGCATCCTAATCACATCCGGCCCCGATACTTTGTTGTAGTAGACGGTGTTGTCCAGCACGAAGGATTTTACATTGAATTTATAGCGCACGCTAGCCTGCACCAGGTTGATCCCGCTGGTCTCCTGCGCCGGCGTGGCCCAAACCGTTTTCCTGCCCTGTAAAGAGTCCTGGTAGTAAACGTAATTCTGCAGGTTGGTGTACTGCAGCTGCGAGTTAAGGTAATGGCCCTTGTAGCCCGCCTCCAGAGAAGCTGCGGTTTGGGTAGCTTGGGTATTCTCAAAATCTCTGAACCACTCAAAATGGTTGCTGATGAACACCCGCTGCAGAAGCGATGGGGAGTAAGAAGTGCGGGTCTGGCGCAGGGTCAGGAATTTATAACGGGCCTGGGCGTTGAGGCGGTAATCGCCGCCGCCAATCTGGAACTCAGCATCAGTATTAACATAGATGTCGTTTTTGAGCCGGAACTGAGCATCTCCGCCAATGAAGTTATCCGCAATGGTTCTTTTCTCCTGGTCCAAGTAATAAACCCAATTATCCTCACCATTTGGCTGATCAATATAATCACCACCTTCTGCGGTGACTTTATAGGAACCGTCACGGCGTTTGGCGTAGGCACGGTACACAAAATATTTGGTGCTGCCCATCACCCCGAAGGTGTTCTCCAGCTGTTTGAAGTAAGAATCATCATAGGTGCGGGTGGAATCCCTCAGGGTTTGGGGATAAAACTTCAGGACCCGATTGTTTCCTTCGGAGTCATAGGGTAACTCCTGGTCAGAGTAATCATTGTTCTGGGAATTCACATCCACCGTATGGTACAGCTGCAGACCGGCGCCCAGGAGCTTGTACCATTGTGTGGCGTGGAAATCGGCGCGTTTTTCATTTGTAGCGGCTTTCTGAAGCCAAACCGGTTCATCGGTATAGTCGAAGAGGTTGTCTACACTATCACCTACTTGCGGCCTGATGCCGCCGCTTTCAATCTGCTCATGGCTGGTCTGGTTGAAGTTGGCCATGAGACGGTACCGTTCATTCTTACTGAAGTAGTGCGTAAAAGCCTGAATGCCGTAATGACTGATCATGCCGTTGCGGTTGCTGAAAGCACCAATTTGACGTTCTGTGCCTACCCGCTCATAACCAATGCCCACGTTCCAGTTGGCTGTAACGTTACGCGTGTGCTTGGCCCGGAAGATTGACTCACCCAGGCTACCTTGCATGTAGTTCAGGAACGTAAACGGCGACTTGGTATCATAATATGGCAAGGTGTTGGGGTTTACCACGTAGGGATCAAAGGCGTTTCGGCCTAACCGGTTACCCAGTTTAGTAGGCATGCGCCAGAAAAGCGGCTGTGAAGCCGTACCCACGTTGCCCAAGTTCTGCTGAAGGGTGGTGTCATAGTACCAATGCCGGAAATTCTGCAGGTTGGTTAAAGACGTGTCAATGCGAGATGGTTTGAGATTCCCCTTGAAAATATCTGCCTCATAGATCACATTGGTGGTTGCCGAGCCATAGATGGCTTTGGTAGAATCATTGAGGATTTGCGCAGATGCCGGGAAAAAGGTACCCAGCCAAACCAGAAAAGCCGCAGCTAAAAGTTTCTTATAAGTCACGTCCAAAATTAAGAATTAAAATCTGAACCAGATGGAAGTACCCATCCGCTCATGGTTTCATCAAATGAGGGTTCCTGCGCGGCAAATGAATTGGTGATAGGCATGTAGAATACCGGGAGCCCATGCCAGAGGGTTTCTAGCTCAGGCGTCTGCCATTTCACGGCATCTTTCTGCGTCATCAAAATACTTACCTGCGGTTCCTGCAAAGTTTGGTAATAAGTCACCACCTCTTCTACCCGCTCCCGGGTTACGGCCGCGTGGTCTGCCCATTCAAAGTGCCGCACCAGTTCAAAACCAGATTGGGCCAGGTGCTGCACCAGCGGCCGGGCATTGGCGATGCCGGTCACCAGGATCAACCTTTTCCCTAACGTTTTTACGGGCCCAACAGGTACAGCCGCACCGTAGACTATTTGCGAGAAAAAGATGGGTGTCTCTAGGGAAGTATAACGCTGAATCTGCCTCCTGATTTGGGCTTGTTGCTCCAGGGAAACCGCATCTGGGCATTTGGTCACTACCACGGCATGAGCCCGATCAGCCCCGGTTCTGGGTTCCCGCAAACGCCCTACGGGCAGCAGGTAATCCTGGGTGAAAAGCCGATTGTAATCCGTCAGCAGCAAATACCTGGAGGCCTTCACCGCGCGGTGCTGGAAAGCATCATCTAGTAAAATCACTTCTAGATCCGGGAAAAGCTCCAACAAACGTTGAATGCCCACTTTCCTTTTCTCGCAAACCGCTACAATGACGCCCGGCAGGCTTTGGGTGTACTGGAAAGGTTCATCGCCCAAGGTAGTTGCCGTGGCCTTGGCGTCTGCCAATACAAACCCTTTGGTGGTGCGTTTGTAGCCCCGGCTAAGGAGGGCAATCTTGCGGGGTTGCAGCAGGCGGGCCAGGTACTCTACCTGCGGGGTTTTACCCGTGCCGCCCACGCTCAGGTTACCCACGCAGATCACTGGGATGGGTGCCTCATAGACAGCGAACACCTCCTTACCGTATAGCAGGTTACGCAGCCGCACAACGCCCCCGTAGACCAATGCGAACGGAGAAAGCAGGAAAGGAAGCAGATGCGGTATAGCGGGCATAAGGAACAAAAGTACATGAATTTTGCCTTTCTTTGCCCTCAACGGCTTTAAACCTATAGAATGACGAAGATAAAAGAAGTGGTGCAGATGCTGGAGCGGTATGCGCCTCCCGCTTATCAGGAATCTTATGACAACGCCTTGCTGCAGATCGGGGACCCAGAGACAACCCTGACGGGCGTACTGTTAACCTTGGATTGTACCCTGGAAGTAGTGCAGGAGGCCGTAGACCGCGGTTGTAACCTTATAGTGGCCCACCACCCAGTTATCTTCAAACCGCTTAAAAGCCTCACCGGCAAAACCCCGGTAGAACGCATCCTGCTCAAGGCTCTGCAACACCAGGTGGCCATTTTCGCCTGCCACACCAATTTGGACCACGTGCACAACGGCGTCAACGCCAAGCTTTGCGAGAAGCTGGGCATCCTGAACCCCAAAGTGCTTTCGCCCAAAACCCAGCTCCTGACCAAACTGGAGACCTACGTGCCCCTTGATGACACCGAGAAAGTCTTGGACGCGCTGCATCAGGCCGGGGCCGGACAGATTGGCGAGTACACCGACTGCAGCTTCCGGATCACGGGTACGGGCCGGTTCACACCCTCGGCGCAGGCCAATCCGCACATTGGGGAGCCTTGTAAGACTGAGGAAACCATTGAAAACAAAATTGAGGTGATCTTCCCCACCTTCAAGCAAAACCAGATCATGCGAGCCCTAATGAAGGCGCACCCCTATGAGGAAGTGGCGCATTACCTGGTGGCCCTGCAGAACGAGAACCAGGAAGTAGGCGCCGGCATGGTGGGTGAACTGGAAGATGCGCTATCCCCTGAGGAATTAGTGCGGCACGTGAAAGAGAAGTTGAATATTAGAACTTTCCGGCATACCGCTTGGCCGCAGAAGCCCATCAAGCGGGTGGCAGTCTGCGGCGGGGCCGGCAGTTTCCTCATCCGCCAGGCCAAAGCAGCTAATGCTGATATTTTCCTCACCGCCGACCTGAAGTACCATGAGTTCTTTGAAGCCACCGACCAAATGGCTTTGGTAGACGTGGGACACTACGAAAGCGAAGTTTATACGAAGGAGCTTTTTTATGATATACTTACAAAATCTTTTCCTAATTTTGCGGTTGATTTGTCATACACTGACACAAATCCCGTAAGACACAGCTAAATTATACATGGAAAGTACTGTAGCAAGTAAGTTAGATGCACTTCTAAGACTTCAGAGCTTAGATTCTCAATTGGACAAGATTCTACAAATTAGAGGCGACCTACCGGAAGAGGTTCGTGACCTGGAAGATGAGATTGCCGGCTACCAAGTACGCGTAAGCAAATTTGATGACGAGATCGCTGAGTTGCACCAAGCAATTGCCAACCGCAAACAAGGCATCAAAGACGCTGAGAAACTGATCAAGAAATACGAAGAGCAACAGGAGAATGTGCGTAACAACCGCGAGTTTGACGCCATCACCAAAGAGATTGAACTTCAGAAACTGGAAATCCAGATCAACGAGAAAAAAATCCGCGAGGCTAATTTCCAGATAGAGCAGAAAAACCAGGAAATCCAGGAAACCAAAAACCGCCTGGAGGAGCGCCAGAAAGACCTCAACACCAAGAATGCCGAGCTGCAGGTGATGGTGAACGAGAGCGAGGAAGATGAGCGCAAGCTCAATGAGGAGAAGGAAGAGGCCATGAAGCATATTGAAGAGCGCCTTCTTTTCGCCTACAACCGGATCCGGAAGAACGTACGTAACGGCCTGGCCGTGGTAACCGTGAAGCGCGATGCCTGCGGCGGATGCTTCAACACCGTTCCCCCACAGCGTCAGTCTGACATTGCTGCCCACAAAAAGATTACTGTATGTGAGCACTGCGGCCGTATCCTGGCCGATGTGGAGCAGAAAGCTATCGTGTAAACAGACAAATTGGTTTATATAGTGAAAAGGATGGTGTGACTACCATCCTTTTTTTATGCTCTCTTTCCAATTCTCTCCAGGCAAATGGTGTATTTATTCAATGCTGCGTTTGTGCCCTGTTTTCCCGAAAACCGCCTTTAAACAGGATTAAGGTTGGTTTGGCACCAAAGCAGGCAGCAAACCACCACGGAGAATATCCTTATATTTGTCGCCTTATTTCTTTTCCGTTGCCACCATGCACCAGTTGACTTTGCTTTTTGCCTCACTCCCGGTTTCTGTTCTCCAATGGAAACAGCAAGCCCTGGCCTGGACAACCCGGCAGCATGAGGTAGTGGCCTACTATGAACCCAACAACATACCTTATCGGCACGGCGCTTTTGCAAACATGCTGGGCATGCGCCGGCATAAAAGTCCCGGGGATATCACATCCTGGGTTGCGCTGCAGGAAAATCTTAGTCAGGAGAGAGATACCCCGTTATTCGGGTTCCTGACCTACGATCTGAAAAACGGATTGGAGCAACTGCACAGCCAGCACCCAGATTACGTAGGATTTCCGGAACTGTACTTTTTCCATCCAGAGACCTGGCTTCTCTGGGGCGAGGATTCCGTGACCATTCACTCCAGCGTAGAGGAACCGGAGGCCATTGCCAAAGCCATCGGACGCACTCCGTTTTCCGGCACTTTTTCCCAAAACAGCATCAGAACGCAACCGCGGGTTTCCCGGGAGAATTACCTGCATGACGTGGAAAGTCTGCGCCAGCACATCCTTGAAGGGAATGTGTATGAGGTGAATTATTGCCAGGAGTTCTACGCCGAAAATGTTTCCTTGAACCCACTCCCCCTCTTCTGGAAACTGAACGCAGCTTCACCTACCCCATTCGCAGGCTTTCTTAAACTAGATGATCGTTACTTGCTCTGTGCCAGCCCGGAAAGATTCTTAAAGAAGAAAAACAACCTGCTCATTTCCCAGCCTATCAAAGGCACCATCCGCCGTGGCTCCACTCCTGCTGACGACCAACGCCAGAGAACCCTTCTGGCGACGAGCGAGAAGGAACAGGCCGAGAACATGATGATCGTGGACCTGGTGCGGAATGACCTGAATCGGGTGGCCCAGACCGGTACCGTTCAGGTAGAGGAACTGTTTGGCATGTACGGGTTCCAATACGTCTGGCAGATGATCTCCACCGTGACTGGCCAGATCTCAGCAGACGTGAATGCCGTGGAAGTTCTCAAAGCGACCTTCCCGATGGGTAGCATGACAGGGGCCCCGAAGATCAGGGCGCTGGAACTGATTGAGCAGTACGAAAAAATCAGGCGTGGCCTTTACTCCGGTTCCTTCGGGTATTTCCTGCCCAACGGGGATTTTGACTTCAATGTGGTTATCCGTAGCCTGCAGTACAATGCCCATACGGGTTACCTTTCCTTTGAGGTAGGAAGCGCCATCACCTATGACTCAGACCCGGAGCAGGAATACCAGGAATGCCTTTTAAAAGCTGCCGCCATCAGGAACGTGCTGGAGAAGCCTTAGGCCTGTTTGGTACTGAACCTGTTTTTGCTCTGGACTACCGGGATGTTCGTTTAGCGTCTGTTTTTCAGAGAACAGGCGCTTTTCCTATAAAATATTGCCTGCCATTCTGTCATAAGCGCATGAATATGCTTATCTTTGTGTTTTTACTTGCAAGCTATGCACGCACCCATTCTGGACTTAGACTTCATTGATAACCGCACGCCGGAGCAGGCAGCCGCGTGTGACACCAAAGTAACGGTTGACTCCAACACCGGACGTCAGCGCAAGCTTTATATTGAGAGCTACGGCTGCCAGATGAATTTCTCTGACAGTGAGATCGTTTCCTCCATTTTGTTTGAGGCCGGCTTTGACACAACGTCAGAAGTGACCAACGCGGACCTGGTGTTGCTGAACACGTGCTCTATCCGGGAGAAGGCCGAGCAGACCGTGCGGCACCGCCTTACGCAGCTGCAGCATTTGAAGAAAAAGAAACCCGGTCTGGTGGTGGGCGTGTTGGGCTGCATGGCCGAGCGCCTGAAAAAGAACCTGCTGGAAGAAGAGAAAATGGTGGATCTGGTGGTTGGCCCGGATGCCTACCGCGACCTTCCCTCGCTCATCAATGAAGTAGACGGCGGCCAGAAAGCCGTGAACGTGCTCCTCTCCCGCGAGGAAACCTACGCCGACATCAACCCAATCCGCTTGAACAGCAACGGCGTGAGTGCCTTCGTTTCCATCATGCGGGGCTGCGACAATATGTGCTCTTTCTGCGTAGTGCCATTCACGCGAGGCCGTGAGCGCTCCAGAGATGCCCATTCCATCGTGCGTGAGGCGCAGGAACTGGTCAACCAGGGCTACAAAGAAGTGACCTTGCTGGGCCAGAACGTGGACTCCTATAAATGGGCTTCTGAGGACGGATTGGAGCGCGTGAACTTTGCCCAACTACTGGAGATGGTGGCCTTGATCAGCCCAGACTTGCGCGTAAGGTTCTCCACCTCCCACCCCAAAGACATCACGGATGACGTGTTGTACACCATGAAAAAGTACGACAACATCTGCAAATACATCCACCTGCCGGCCCAGAGCGGCAACTCTCGCGTGCTGGAACTTATGAACCGCACCTATGACCGTGCCTGGTACATGGAGCGCATAGACGCCATCCGCCGGATCCTGGGCGTGGAATGCGGAATCTCCACCGATATGATTGCCGGCTTCTGCTCGGAAACCGAAGAAGAGCACCAGGACACCCTCTCGCTGATAGATTACGTGCAGTATGACTACGCGTACATGTTCTTCTATTCTGAGCGCCCCGGCACCCTGGCGGCCCGCAAACTTCAAGACGATGTTCCGCTGGAAACGAAAAAACGCCGTCTGCAAGAAATCATTGACAAGCAGCGCCACTACTCTCTGGAGCGGAATAAGTTGGATGTAGGCAAAGTGTCAAAGGTGCTGGTGGAGAACTTCTCCAAGCGCTCAGACGAGATGCTCAGCGGCCGCAACGACCAGAACAAAGTAGTGATCTTCCCCAAAATGCACTTCCAGAAAGGCGACTACGTAAACGTGCTCATCACTGACTGCTCCGTAGGCACCTTGTTCGGGGAACCAGTTTTATAATGAGAAAATTTGGAGATGTGGAGGTTTGAAAATTCAGTCTCCCACTCACTCATTTCCAAATCTCCACATTTTCTAATCTTCAAATCTACTTCATGCGTGATATAGAGATACAGTCGGTGAAGCAGCGGTTTGGCATCATCGGGAACTCGCCTTTGCTGAACTACGCCATTCAGGTGGCGGTGCAGGTAGCCCCTACTGATATGACCGTGCTCATTACCGGCGAAAGCGGTAGCGGAAAAGAATCCTTCTCCAAGATCATCCATCACCTGAGCCCGCGCAAGCACGGCCAGTTCATTGCCATTAACTGTGGCGCCATTCCAGAGGGTACCATTGACTCAGAATTGTTCGGGCACGAGAAAGGCTCTTTCACTGGCGCCGCTGAAGCCCGCAAAGGGTATTTTGAGGTCACGAACGGCGGTACCATCTTTTTGGACGAGATCGGGGAAATGCCCCTCGGAACGCAGGCCCGCCTTTTGCGCGTGCTGGAAAACGGCGAGTTCATCAAGGTAGGTTCCTCCAAAGTGCAGAAGACCGATGTGCGCGTGGTAGCGGCCACCAACGTGAACCTGATGCAGGCAGTGGAGCGCGGACAGTTCCGCGAGGACCTGTATTACCGCCTCAACACTGTCCCTATTACGGTGCCGCCTTTGCGCGAGCGCGGCGAAGACACGCACCTGCTGTTCCGCAAGTTCGCCAGTGATTTCTCAGAGCGCTACCACGTGAAGCCCATCACACTGCTGCCCGATGCGGTGCAGGAACTGCTGCGCTACCGCTTCCCGGGCAACATCCGGCAGTTGAAGAACATAGTGGAGCAGATCTCGGTGCTGGAGTATGAGCGCGAGATCAACGCCGCCACCCTGCGCAAGTACCTGCCGCAGGAGCAGCAGAACCAATTGCCCGCCCTCTTCCACCCCAACGCCACGGCCGATGGTCCCGGCGGCATCTCAGAGCGGGACCTGCTCTACAAAGTGCTCTTTGACATGCGCAAAGACATGAACGACCTCAAGCAGGTAGTATTTGATCTGCTCTCACACCAGCAGGAAGACGCGGAACTTCTTAAGAATAATCGGCATTTGTTTGAGGAGATGGGCCCCTATGAGCAACCCGTGTACCGCGCCCCAGACCGCCGCGATGGCTACATGCTCTCTGTGGACGAACCAGAGGAATACGAGGACAAAGTAGAAGACATTTCCCATGAGACCGAAGAAGAAAGTCTTTCTTTGGAGCATAAAGAAAAGGAAATGATCCTGAAAGCGTTAAAGAAGCACGGGAACAAACGGAAATACGCCGCCAAAGACCTGGGCATCTCAGAACGCACCTTGTACCGGAAATTAAAACAATACGACCTTGAAGATCTATAACCCTTTGAAGTACTTTTTGCTGCTCTGCCTTCCTTTGCTGCTGAGCGGTTGCTATTCCTTTACTGGCACCAACATTTCGCCGGACGTGAAAAGCATTTCCATTACCAACTTCAACAATGCCTCTGGTCAGGGACCGGCTAATTTACAGCAGTTTGTCACTGAAGACTTCAAAGATTACTTCCAGCGGAACACCAACCTGCGCATCCTGCCGCAGGCCGGGGATTTACAGATTGAGGGCCAAATCCTGAGCTATACTTTTAGTCCGGCGGCTATCCAGCGCAGCGACATCCCCACGGGCAGCAACATAGGGCTGGACCAGGCCGGGGCTAACCGTTTGACTATTGTGGTGCAGATCAACTATACAGACACCAAGAACCCCGCCAACAACTTTGACCAAAGTTTCTCCGGTTTCGCCGATTTCCCTCCCTCTCTGGATATCAACCAGATAAGCCAGGCGCAGATCAGACAGATCACAGAACGCATTATTTACAGCGTTTTTACCAAAACGGTAGCAAATTGGTAAGTATCTTTGCAGGATCAAAAAGGCACTGAAAACATAAATTTCAGTGCCTTTCTCCTGTATTTCCCTAATAACTAGTAATTTGAGCTTGCCTATCCAGCGGCAATGCATTCACGAGTTCCATGAACAAAGCGGCGTTTTTAAATATTGTCCGGCAGGTTGCCCCTATCCAGGACCAGGAAGTTGATGACCTGGAACGGTTGGTGGTGTCTTTTCCGTACTGCCAAACCGCCCATGTTCTGTTGGCAAAAGCTGCCTATGACCGCGGCAGCATGCTCTCTACCCAGAAACTGAGAAGAGCCGCCGCCCACGTCTCAAACCGGCAGTTACTCAAACAACTGGTGTACGCCACCCCAGCCGTAGAAGAAGAGCCTTTCCTCGCAGCTGAGGAAGAGGAAACCATCATCCAAATCGGTTCTGAGCCAATTTCTGAAAATGAGCCTCAAAACGAGCTGCTGGCCTTTGAGGAGGAAGACACAATTCTTTCTGTCGAACCGGAAACCGAAGCAGTAGAAACAGCAGCCGGTTACGAAACCCAGGAAAACACAGAAACAGAAAACGAGGCCTTCTATTCACCATTAGAAGAGGAACAACCGGTGATAGAACTTCCATTGGCGGAGGAGGAGCCCCTTTCTGCTCAGGTGGAAGAAGAGCCAGTCACCGAAGAAGCAGTAGAAACCCCTCCTGAGGAAATTGAGTCTACGCTTGAGACACCTGTTCTTGAGACGGAAACTACTGAGCCTGAACAGGCGGTGGTAGAAGATTACCAGGCTGAAGAATCTGCATCGATTGAGTTGCCTTTTGTTGAGGAACCGGAAGCGGTGTTAGATACCCCTGATAAGGCAGTTCTTGCAGAGGTGGTGGATGAAGAATTAGAGGTTGAGGTTGATATTGACCTCTCGCTTTCCGAGGAAGAAGACAACCTGGACGAGTTGCTGGAGCTGATCCAGATCAGTAGCCTTACCTCTTTCAGCGCACCCATTCCCAGTGTAAATCTCTCGCATGAGGAGATTGTATCCGAGCTAACCTCACCCGGTGAAACCACCTATACCGAGGAAGAGACAGCTTTCCTGGCCTCTACCTTACCTCCGCACGGCGTGGCCCTCACCGGTAAAGAAGAAGACAAAGGCCTGAGCGCTTATCTGGAGATTGCTGAACTTGACTCTTTGTATGATACCTCCGGTTACGAGTTTCCTACTTTAAAGCTGCCTGAGGTTAACCAGAACCCAGCCACCCAGGAGAACCAGGACCCTTACCTTTCCATCTTCACCCAGAACAATCTGGCTTATTGGATGGGCTCCAGCCGCTTGGGCGAAAGTATCCAGCTCAAGGACGACCTCACTTCACAGACTCCCTTCTACTTCCAGCCGGAGTTGATCATAGAGCACGTAAAGGAAAAGAACGCCCCGGCGCCGGCGCCAGAGGTTAGCCCAACCGCCAAGCTGGATATGCAACTGGATATCATCAACCAGTTCCTGAAGGCTACGCCCAAACGGAAAACCCTGGCCAACGCCCAGCTAAGTCAAGAGCCGCAGGAGGATCTGTCTGCCAAGAGCTCCAAGATCAAGAAGAACCTGGTGTCTGAAAACCTTGCCCTCATTCTTATTAAACAAGGAAAAGGCAAGAAAGCCATCAAAATTTATGAACAACTTATAGTGAAGTTTCCCGAAAAAAAGAGTTACTTTGCTGAACAAATTGAAAAATTAAGAAACGAATAGTCCAATTATGTACCTTGCTCTGATCAGCGTAATTATTTTCCTGTGCGTGCTGTTGGTTTTGGTGGTATTGTCCCAGAACTCCAAAGGCGGCGGTTTATCCAGCCAGTTTGGCGGCGGCGGCACCAGCCAATTGATGGGTGTTAAACGTACCGGTGACCTTCTGGAGAAGCTTACCTGGGGTTTCGCGATCGGGATCATTGTATTGACCTTGGCTTCCCATACTATTGTCAATGATGGTGGCGGAGTTGATAACCGCACTATTAATGAGCAACGTGCCGGCCAGGCGGCTCCAGCCCCTGCTCCTGCCGCTCCAGCAATCCCGCAGCAAAACGCTACACCGGGAACTGCTACTCCGGCCCCGGCCACTGCCCCAGCTGGAGACTCGGCAAACCAATAACAAAGCCGATACTGACAACCCTTTATTGGAGCCCGACCCTTTCTTGGTTCGGGCTCTTTTCATTTCCGGTGTTTTGTGGCTAGTTTTATAAGAACAGGCAAAAAACAAAAAGTGGCAGTCTTAAACCTGACAAAACTTAAGCCCTGCCAGGTGGCGTTGTCAGACATCATCCGGCTCTGACAGTCCTTGAACTGACAAAATGTGCCAAGTTTGGCAGAAATGTGGAGTTGGCACAGGAATCGCTATTAGGCATTGCGTCACCGGCCCAGAACTGCCGGGCATATTCGTTAACTTAACCTAATATCATAACAACCTATGGCATTAAACATCAAACCAATTGCTGGAACTGCAAACAGAGTTATTGTAGAACCGGCTCCTGCGGTAGAAAAAACTGCTTCTGGCCTGTACATCCCAGACACTGCCAAAGAGAAACCCCAGAAAGGTACGGTAGTGGCGATCTCCGCTGAAGACGGAGAAGGAAAGAAGCCAACCGTTAAAACTGGTGACGAGGTTCTTTATGGTAAATATGCAGGCACAGAGATTTCTCTAGACGGATCAGACTACCTGATCATGAAAGAGTCAGACATCCTGGCGGTTCTTTAATCTTACAAATTCCTATCATCAACCATAATCTATCATAAGAAACTATGGCATCTAAAAACATCACTTTCGACGTAGACGCGCGCAATAAGATAAAGAAAGGCGTTGATACGCTGGCCAACGCCGTGAAAGTAACTTTAGGCCCTAAAGGCCGCAACGTAATCATCGACAAAAAATTTGGTGCGCCTAGCATTACCAAAGACGGTGTTACTGTTGCCAAAGAAATTGAACTGAAAGACGCCGTGGAGAACATGGGCGCTCAGTTAGTGAAAGAAGTAGCCTCTAAAACCGCCGATATGGCCGGTGACGGTACTACTACCGCTACTGTTTTGGCCCAGGCCATCTATGTGGCTGGTTCTAAGAACGTGGCTGCTGGTGCCAACCCAATGGACCTGAAGCGCGGTATTGACAAAGCGGTTCACAAAGTGGTTGAGAACCTGAAAGCTCAGTCTAAGAAAATAGAGAACTCTTCTGAGATTGCCCAGGTTGGTACTATCTCTGCCAACAACGACACCGAGATCGGACAAATGATTGCCGATGCGATGGACAAAGTTGGTAAAGACGGCGTAATCACCGTTGAAGAAGCCAAAGGTACTGAGACCGAAGTGAAGACTGTAGAAGGTATGCAGTTTGACCGCGGTTACCTGTCTCCTTACTTCGTGACCAACCCAGAGAAAATGGAAGCGGAGTTTGACAACCCTTACATCCTGATCTACGACAAGAAAGTTTCTACCATGAAAGAATTGCTTCCAGTTCTGGAGCAAGTGGTACAAACCGGTAAGCCATTGGTGATCATCTCTGAAGATGTTGACGGCGAAGCTCTTGCTACCCTGGTAGTAAACAAACTGCGTGGTTCATTGAAAATCGCGGCGGTGAAAGCCCCAGGTTTTGGTGACCGTCGTAAGGCAATGCTGGAAGACATCGCTATCCTTACTGGTGGTACTGTTATTTCTGAGGAGCGCGGCTACAAACTGGACAACGCTACTTTAGAGTACCTTGGCCAGGCTGAGCGCGTGATCATTGACAAAGACAACACTACCATCGTGAACGGACGGGGTACCAAAGACGGTATCGTGGCTCGCGTAAACGAGATCAAAGCGCAGATTGAGAAAACCACTTCTGACTACGACAAAGAGAAACTGCAAGAGCGTTTGGCTAAACTGTCTGGCGGTGTGGCTATCCTTTACATTGGTGCCTCTACTGAAGTAGAAATGAAAGAGAAGAAAGACCGTGTGGATGATGCCTTGCACGCTACAAGAGCTGCCGTTGAAGAAGGTATCGTAGCTGGTGGTGGTGTTGCCCTCATCCGCGCCCTGGATGCTTTGGACGACGTAGATACCCGCAACGAAGACGAGAAAACTGGTGTGCAGATCATCCGCACCGCTTTGGAGTCTCCACTGAGAACGATTGTAGCCAACGCCGGTGGCGAAGGTTCTGTGATCGTGAACCAGGTACGTGCCGGTAAAGCTGACTTTGGTTACAACGCCCGCGATGACAAGTTCGAGAACATGTTCGCCGCTGGTATTATTGATCCAACCAAAGTTACCCGTCTGGCCCTGGAGAACGCTGCTTCCGTAGCTTCCCTGTTGCTGACTACTGAGTGTGTAATTGCTGACGAGCCTGAAGAAGGTGGTGCAGCAGCCGGTGGCGGAATGCCAGGCGGCATGGGCGGCATGGGTGGCATGATGTAATCTGCCCCTCAGCGCACGCTGAATAATAAAAGAAAAGGCCCCGGTTCATGAACCGGGGCCTTTTCTTTTATTAGGTGTTTTAGAGCTATTTAACTAAAAACGGCCCTGAAACGGCTGCTTACTTCAAGACTTTGATCATGATCTTGATTTCATGCGGCGCGGTCTCATCTCCCCCGAAATACGGGTACAGTTGATAGCCTTTCCCTTCTCCGGTACAGGCTCGCTCATGCTCCACCGTCTTGTCTCCTACTTTGTAGATGTATTTGGTATCTGTGAGGGTAAGCTCGCAGGTATAGGTTTTCTTCAGGTCAATGGCCGTGATAAAGGTGGAGGTGTTTTTGCCGCCTTTGTAGGAGTAAGCGTGCAGTTCCAGTTTGTTTTTATACCAGCGCCAGCCAAAGCGGGCACTGTTCTCATGGTGAAAGGTACCGCAGTCTGACATGCCATACAGTTTGTTGATGTCGGCCTGGTTATTGGGATTCTTGGTGCTGTAGATCGCGGTAGAATCGAAGGCCACTTCAAACTTCATGGAGTTGGCGGTGACCAGTTTGAGTGGATTGGTCGTTTCATGCCCTCCCGGGTTGATCACGTAGGTGGTGCCTTCTTCTACTTCGGGGTTCTGGGGTTTTACAGCATCTTCAACTTCTTCACAGGACAAAAGCAGGAACGGCATTGCCAGCAGCAATGGCACTTTGGTAATAAAGGATTTCATGGGTTTAGATAGGTTGTCGCAATTTATGCAAGCGCAACCGCATCTAAAGCCAGATAGTTCGGTTTTATTTAAACTTCCCTAAGTTTCAGGTTTAAATGAAATGTAAGAAAAGATAGGTTACATGCTTTCTGGCTCATAGCACATATTGTATAGGTCCTCCATGGTGCCGTTGAAAACATTCAGGTCCAGGTTGCCCTTCACTCCTTTCAGCTTGCCCCGTTCTGTGTGCTGCCAGAAAACCCACTTGTGGTCGGCCACCTGGTGGCTCTTGTCAGGATTGTAATGGGCAATCCATAGAGGGTAATCATCGAAATGGCCTGCCAGGTGCTTCTCATAGAAAGCGTAGTTTGTGTAGATGATGGGCTTGAGGTTGTATTTCTCCTCCACCATATCCAGCCAGAGCTGCACCCCGGCGCGGATCTCCTCATCTGATTGGTGGTTCGTGACCTCCACATCCAGCACAGGCGGTAAATCCCCGGCCTCCAGCTTCACTCTTTTAAGAAAGCTTCTGGCCTGTTCCTCGGCATCACGGGCGGGCAGAAAGAAATGGTAAGCGCCCCGGAGCACATCGTGCTTCTTGGCCTGGCGCCAGTGCCTGGCAAAATACCGGTCCTGGTGCGTAATGCCCTCAGTGGCCTTGATGAAGGCAAATTTGATCTTCTGGGATTTGACGGCTTTCCAGTCAATCTGCTGCTGGTGGTGTGATATATCAAGTCCGGTGACTTCGTACCCGGCCGGGCTGAAAGTGGAAATGGTATTGGTCTGGGTAGCCTCCTCCACTTTATGGCGCAGGAAAGCCAGGCGTCCACCTTCCTTGAAGTATTCAATGCCCAGGCACAGCAAAAGAAAGGCCCCAACCCCCAAGGACAGCGGCTTCCACCAGGTACCGGTAGGCGCCTGTTTCTTGCGGGAAGTTGCTTTTGCAAGTCGTTTACGTGGGGGCACGGGTTTTTTATATTTATTTCCAACAACGGTGAAGGGCGGTTGTTGCTGCCTTCTTCTCTCTACAAATTTACCAATTCTTTTAAACCAATCCGGTTTCTAATAAAAAAGCCTTTGCCGCAAAGGCGGCAAAGGCTTTCAGAACAATGTAAATCCTGTTTATTGGATACCGTGCATTTTCTTTTTCAGGGTTCCGTTCAGGCCCAGCATAACAAGCCCGGCCAGCATTGGAAGAATGGTGAAAATGAGGAAGAAGACGGTGATGGAATAGTTCTCAATGATTGGGTCAATGAAAGAACCGGTTAAACCAGCCAGGTAGTTGGCCACGAAGTTGGCGATAAACCAGATCCCGAACATCAAGCCTACCAATCTAGGCGGAGACAGCTTACTCACGTAAGACAAGCCCACCGGAGAGATACACAGTTCGCCCATGGTATGGAAAAAATAAGCCAGAATCAGCCAGATCATACTTACTGAGGCAGTCTTGGCACCCTGCGGAATAGAAAGACCACCGTAAGCCAGGATACCGAAACCAATTCCTAACAGAAACAAGCCAATCGCGAACTTCACCGGACCGGAAGGGTTAAAACGGCTTTCCCATATTTTGGAGAAGATAGGTGCGCAGGAAATGATAAAGAACGAGTTCAAAATCTGGAACCAAGAAGCAGGCACCTCTGTGGCATCTGAACTGAATTCACGTTGCAGCATCCAGATGATGATTCCCCAGATAATCACGAAACTTAGGCCCAGGAACAGGTTGGAAAAAGGAATGCTTTTATAGGTTTGTTTGAAGAGGTTACCCAGCACAAAGGTTAAAATCAACATAGGCACCACCACCAAGGTTGCGTTGGCCCACTTGAAGAGGGTTCCGCTACTGCCTACCAATACTCTATTCGTGTAATCTGCGGCAAAAATGGTCATAGAACCACCCGCCTGCTCAAACGCCATCCAGAAAAAGATTACAAAGAATGCCAGTACCGAAATAACAATGATCCTGTCTCTCACTACGTGTGCTGGCTCCTCAGGGGCTTTCACCTCAGTTTCGGCTCCAGTGTCAATCTGGTTTTTAGTGGCCAAGCCAATGTTCCCGAACAGCTTTTTAGAGAAGGCAAACTGCAGCATGCCAAACAGCATGAAGATACCAGCCAGACCAAAGCCCCAGCTCCAGCCTACTTTCTCCCCTATGTAACCGCAAAGCAAGATCCCCAGGAAGGCACCGGAGTTGATACCCATATAGAAGATGGTGTAAGCGGCATCTTTCTTAGCCGGGTTCTTGGCGTACAACTGACCCACCATAGAAGAGATATTGGGTTTAAACAACCCGTTCCCCAGAATTATAAGCCCTAAACCAAGGTAAAAGAACATCTCAGATTCCATGGCCATACTGGCATGGCCCAAGGTCATGAGCAGGGCTCCGAAGATGATGGATTTTCGGTAACCCAGAAATCGGTCGGCAATGAAACCACCCGCAATTGGGGTCAAGTACACCAGACCGGTATAGATACCATAAAGCTGCAAGGCCTCATCGCGCTGCCAGGCCCAGCCCCCATTGGCAATAGTAGACGTAAGAAAGAGCACGAAAAGCGCCCGCATTCCATAATAACTAAAGCGCTCCCACATCTCGGTAAAGAAGAGCACAAACAACCCGGGAGGGTGCCCGCTCTCAATTTCCACGGGATGCTCTCCGTAGGGAATGTTATGCTTACTGACTTGGTCATTAAGCGGATGAACTCTTTGAGACATAAAGTAAGGATTAAAGTATTGTTTGTTTAAAAGAGGGTTTTACCAAAAAGGTAAATATACCATAATCAGGCCGAAAGGGCAAACCTCCACCAAGGCCTGATGCCATTTCAATTAATTTTGTAAAAAAGATAACATACGTTAGTTTTTTTATAATTTTGAAAATCAAAATTCTTATCTACTCTTCCGTTTTGAAAATTTAAAAAATAAACCTTCCTTTATGAAAGAAATTGGCAAAAAGTCAGGCACCATGGAATTATCAGGCGTAGGGATTGTGCAGGCTAAAGAGGTCCTCTGGAACCTGTCCCCCGCAGAGTTAGTGGAAGAAGCTCTGAAAAACGGGGAAGGCTATCTCACAGACAACGGGGCATTGATGTGCGACACCGGCACTTTTACCGGCCGTTCCCCCAAAGACCGGTTTGTGGTACGCGATGCGGAAACAGAGAATTCTGTATGGTGGGGCGATGTAAACATAGCCTTTGACCCAGCCAAATTTGATGCCCTTCACCAGAAAATGCTGGCCCACCTGGAAGGCCGCAGGTTATACGTACGCGATGCCTACGCGGGTGCCCACCCAGAGTACCGACTAAACCTCCGGATTGTCAATACCCTGGCCTGGCACAACCTTTTCTGCCATAACATGTTCCTGCGGCTGAGTGAAGAAGAACTTGAGCACCATACCCCTGACTTCACCATCATCAATGCCCCTGATTTCTTCGCTGATCCGGCCGTGGATGGTACCCGCCAAAGCAACTTCGCCATCATCAACTTCAGCCGCAAGATGATCTTGTTGGGTGGCACAGGCTATGCCGGCGAAATGAAGAAAGGTATATTCTCGGTGCTCAATTACCTGCTGCCGCACAAGCGCAATACCTTATCTATGCACTGCTCGGCCAACGTAGGCAAAGACGGCGACACCGCCATCTTCTTCGGACTGTCCGGCACGGGCAAGACCACGCTCTCCGCCGATCCAAACCGCGGCCTGATTGGGGACGATGAGCACGGCTGGACCGAGGACAGCGTCTTCAACTTTGAGGGAGGCTGCTACGCCAAAGTCATTGACCTTACCCGCGAGAAAGAACCTCAAATCTGGGATGCTATCCGGTTTGGGGCCATTGTGGAGAATACACGCTTTAAACCCGGCACCCGCACCGTTGACTATACAAACAAATCCGTTACCGAGAACACCCGCACGGCTTATCCTATTCACCATATTGACAACGCGGTAGAACCCTCAAGGGCAGATATTCCCAAGAACATCTTCTTCCTTACCGCCGATGCCTTCGGGGTGCTGCCTCCTATCTCGCGCCTGAACAAGTGCCAGGCCATGTACCATTTCATCTCAGGTTATACCGCCAAGGTAGCCGGTACCGAGGTGGGCGTAACCGAGCCGCAGACCACTTTTTCGGCTTGCTTTGGGGCGGCGTTCCTGCCTTTGCACCCCACCACCTATGCCGAGATGCTGGGCAAGAAGATGACGGACCACAACGTGAACGTTTGGCTGGTGAACACCGGCTGGACAGGCGGCGTGTACGGCGTGGGCTCCAGAATGAAGCTTAGCTACACCCGGGCCATGATCACCGCTGCCCTCAACGGCGACCTGCTGGACGTGTCCTTCAAAAAGCACCCGGTGTTTGGTGTGGAGATGCCTACTACCTGCCCCAACGTACCTTCAGACATCCTTGACCCGCGCAATACCTGGGCCGACAAAGATGCCTACGACCATAAAGCCAACGACTTGGCCAAAGCCTTCGTCAAAAACTTCAACAAATACGCCGACTACGCGAACCAGGAGATCCTGGCCGGAGCCCCTGAGATTGCTGTTGAAGCCTAAAATTTTAATTATTTCCTTCACCTTATTAAAGCCTTCCATCCTATGGAAGGCTTTTTTTATTTACCCCGCCACCCTGAGCGTTTTTGCCGTATTTTTGGGAAATCGGCTTTTAAACTTAAACCCCATGCACCTCTTCTTCACCCCTGACCTGCAACCCAATGACGCGTCTTACACCTTATCTGAGGAGGAGTCCAAGCACTGCGCCCGGGTGTTAAGGTTGGCCCAGGGCGATGCGGTGACGCTGGTAGACGGCCGGGGCGGTTTATTTGAAGCAGAGATTGCAGAGGCCAACCCTAAGAAAACGAAAATAAGTATCTTACAGAGCCACCCGGAGTACCAGAAGCGGGGCTACAGAATTCATGTGGCGGTGGCGCCCACCAAGAACATGGACCGCATGGAGTGGTTTGTGGAGAAGGCCGTAGAGATGGGTATTGACGAGATCACCTTTCTGCATTGTGCCCGCTCTGAACGCAAAAACCTTAACCTGGAGCGCATAGAGAAAATCGCGGTGAGCGCCATGAAGCAATCTGTGAAAGCGTATTTGCCTACCCTGCACCCTTTGACCCGTTATGCGGATTTTCTGCAACAGCCCGCCACCGGGCAGCGGTTCATTGCGCATCTGGTGGAAGGCCAGGAACGGCACTCCTTGGCCAAAAGCATCTCGGGTGAGGATACGTATACCATCCTGATCGGGCCGGAGGGTGATTTCAGCCCGGAGGAAGTGACACAGGCTTTGCAGGCGGGCTATAAACCCGTTACATTAGGGCAGAGCCGCTTGCGGACCGAGACTGCCGCTTTAGCCGCCTGCCATACCATTCACGTACTATTAGACGTTTAACGTTTTAAGCTTCTTTTCTGAAAAACCATGCAAAAACGGCTTCTCCTCTGGTTCTTACTTATATTACTGGGAACCGGCGCGGCCTGGGCCCAGCGGCCTAGTTTCCGGATTGCCCGCCTCAAGTACGGCGGTGGCGGTGACTGGTACGCAAACAAAACCTCGTTGCCTAACCTCATTGCTTTCTGTAACCAGGAACTGAAGGCCAACATCGCGCCGCAGGAAGAGACCGTGGAACCCGGCAGCCCCGAGTTGCTGGACTACCCCTTTGTGCACATGACGGGCCACGGCAACGTGATCTTCACTGAGGCCGAGGTCCAGAACCTGAGAAAATACCTTACCGGCGGCGGCTTTCTGCACATAGATGATAACTACGGCTTGGACAAATTCGCGCGGCGCGAGATGAAGAAGGTTTTCCCGGAACTGGATTTCATAGAGCTGCCTTTTAACCACCCCGTGTACCACCAGAAGTTTGATTTTCCCCGTGGCCTGCCTAAAATCCACGAGCATGACAACAAACCTCCCCAGGGCTTCGGGATCATCTACCAGGGACGGCTGGTGTGTTTCTATTCCTATGAGTGCGATTTAGGTAACGGTTGGGAGGACCAGTCGGTGCACAATGACCCGGTAGAAAAGCACCAGGCGGCCCTGCGCATGGGCGCCAACCTGATCTCTTATGCTTTGACTAATTTTTAGGCTATTCTCTTAGCTACCATCCATTTAAAGCTACTCTCTACTTTAATGGCTTTAAGTAAAAAATGGCTATTAAACTCACCCCATTAAAAAGGGCTGGCTGCATAAAGCAACCAGCCCTTTTCTTTTATATTCTATATGCGTTGGCGATTACCCTTGCGTTACCCCTTGGCCTAAACCTTGTTTTACCCAGGAGGCAACCATTACGGTACGTCTGGCCTGGTGCTCCACTGCCCCGCGGGCGTCTGGGGAGATGCTGCCATCCTGGCCCACGCTTACGCTGGTTCCGTAGGGGTTACCTCCCGCCGGGAACAGCGACTGGTCGGTGTAGCCAGGGGCGGCAATGATGGCGCCCCAGTGGTACATGGTGGTATACAGCGCCAGCGTGGTGGCTTCCTGGCCGCCGTGGGGATTTTGGGCAGAAGTCATGGCGCTTACCACCTTATTAGCCAGTTTGCCCTGAAACCACAATCCGCCGGTACTGTCCAGAAACTCTTTCAACTGCGCGGGCACGTTCCCGTAGCGGGTAGGCATACTGAAAATAATGGCATCGGCCCACTCCAGGTCAGCCAATGAAACCACCGGCACATCTTTCACAGCATCGGTGTGCGCTTTCCAGGCCGGGTTGCGCTCAATGGCTTCTGGTGGAGCTAACTCCTGAACCCTCAGAATCTTTGCTTCCGCGCCGGCGGCTTTGGCACTTTCGGCCGCCCATTGGGCTAGTTGGTAGTTGGTACCGGTAGCGCTGTAATAGATCACCGCTAAATTTACGTTTGCCATAATTTTATATAAATGGTTAGAAAACGAGAATGCACATCTTTCGCTCTGGGTTTATCTCCGGGAATTCTTCGTTTTCTATACGGGGTAATGTACCTACAGTTATTTGAGCGGCTTCTTTAAACCAGTCATAATCTTGTAGTTGCGGTTTATTCGGTCTCTCAGGCGCCAAAAGGATGAACACTTTTTCCTATCACAGGGTTATGCCTTTCAAAACAGAGGCATATATAAGGTGGTGCATTCGTGGCTTTGGACAGGCTTTTGGCGAGAAAAACGGATTATGATTTCGGGCCCTTTTACAGG
Organism: Rufibacter roseolus; assembly: GCF_017916365.1. GTDB lineage: Bacteria > Bacteroidota > Bacteroidia > Cytophagales > Hymenobacteraceae > Nibribacter > Nibribacter roseolus. The sequence continues at coordinate 598,425 of NZ_JAFMSU010000002.1, read as the reverse complement.
AAAGGGCCCGAAAACAAACATCCTCCTCAATCCAGCTCCTGAATTGTTTAACTCAACGCTCTTTTTTGTATTTTTGAAGTTGGGGTCGGGTTTTCTGGCCGATGCGTATGGAATTAGCAAGATTAGAGATCAAAGGCTTCAAGAGTTTCGGCGACAAAGTCACCATTAACTTTGACAGCGGCATTACGGGTATTGTAGGGCCCAATGGTTGTGGCAAGTCCAACATCGTGGACGCCATCCGGTGGGTGCTGGGCGAGCAGAAGACACGGAACCTGCGCTCCGATAAGATGGAGAGCGTGATTTTCAACGGTACCAAAAACCGGAAGCCGCAGCAGATGGCCGAGGTGTCGCTCACGTTCAACAATAACAAGGGCATCCTGCCCACCGAGTACTCGCAGGTGACCATCACCCGTCGCTACTACCGGTCCGGTGAGAGCGAATACCTGCTCAACAACGTCACCTGCCGCCTCAAAGACATCAACGACCTGTTCTTGGACACCGGGATAGGCTCTGACTCCTACGCCATCATCGAGCTGAAGATGGTGGACGACATCCTCACCGACAAGGACAACTCGCGCCGGAACCTGTTTGAGGAAGCCGCTGGGATCTCCAAGTTCAAGGTGCGGAAAAAACAGACGCTGAAGAAACTGGAGGAGACCGATGCCGACTTGGAGCGCGTGGAAGATGTGCTGTTCGAGATAGGCAAAAACCTCAAGAGCCTGGAGCGCCAGGCTAAAACCGCCGAGCGTTACCTCAACCTCAAAGACGAATACAAGAAACTGAGCCTGGAGTACGCCCGCCGCAACATAGGCCACCACCAGGAGGCGCTGGAGCGGTTGGAGAACGAGCTTCAGAAGGAAACCGAACGCAAAGGCTCCTATTCAGAGGAATTGACCCAACTTGAAGATATGCTTCAGGAGCAGAAAACCCTGCTGGACCGCACGCAGCTGAATCTGCAAAACAAGCAGAAAGAGGTGCACGAGCATACTGCTCAGCTTCGCCAACAGGAGAACGACATCAAGTTGAAAAGCGAGCGCAACCTGTACCTGCAGGACCGGGTGAAAACCTTGCACATGCAGATCAATCTTGACACTGCCAGCATCACGCAAACCGAGCACAGCCTGGGTCAGCTGCAGAACGATTTGGAGCAGATCCAGGAAGAACTGCTCATTTCTGAGGAACAGCTGGGCCTCACCAAGAAAGAGCTGGAGCACGTGAACCAGCAGAAAGCCGACCTGAACCGCCAGCTGCAGGAAAAAACCATGGCCCAGCGCCAAGTGCAGAACGAGGCGTTCACGGTAAACAAAAGCATAGAGATCACGCAGGTGCAGATGCAGAGCCACCGTTTGGAGCTGGAGCGCCTGCAGGAAATGGAAGGCCACGAGAACGAGATCGCGCAGCAGCACGAAGCTTCCCTGGCCGAAACCAAAATGTTGCTGGAAGAGGCCCAGGAAAACCTGGCCGAGCTGCAGGAAGCGGAAAACCAACTCCGCACCGAGATGACCAAAACCGAGGAAACGCTGCACGAGCACCGTCAGCACCTCATTGACCTGAACCGCGAGCACGACGCGAAGAAAAACCAGTACAACCTGATGAAGTCGTTGGTGGACAACCTGGAAGGTTTCCCCGAGGCCATCAAATTCCTATATAAGTCTGATAACTGGGAAAAACCAGCCCCGCTCCTCTCAGACATCATCTCCTGCGACCCAGAGTACAAAAACCTCATTGAGACGTACCTGGAGCCGTACATGAACTTCTTCGTGGTGGACTCCCCGGAGGAAGCCGTAGAAGCCATTGAACTCTTGAAGGAGCAGAACAAGGGCCGCGCCAGCTTCATCATCCTCTCCGAGGTAGAGGAAATGGAGATCCCGGATACCATCAGCACGCCTAAATACAAAGCAGCGCTGGAGGTGGTGGCCGCCGAAGAGAAATACCATTCTCTCCTGCGCTTCATGCTCAGCGAAGTCTATCTCACTGATTCCGCGGAAACCGAGCTTTTCCTCAACGACGGCCGAACCTACATCCTCACGGATGGCTCCGCGATCAAGAAGCCGCTGAGTTTGGCCGGCGGATCTGTTGGCTTGTTTGACGGGAACCGATTAGGCCGCAAGCAGAACCTGGAGCAATTGGCCGAGGAGTTAGAGGAACTGCAGGAGGAGCAGGAAAAGATAAAGCTGAAGATCACCACGCTACAGCAGGTGCTGCAAAACCAGAAGGAATCTACCCAACAGGAGCAGATCCGTTTGCAGGAACGTGACATCAACAACCTGCAGCAGGAGTTGGTGAGCCACAAAGTGCGCTATGAGCAGTTCCTCTTGAACCAGCAGAACCAGGCCAGCAAGAAAGACGAGCTCTTCGAGAAAATCCAGGACCTGGGCGACAAGCTAGCCGACCTGATGCCTGAAGCCGAGAGCAAGAACCTGGCCCTGAATAGCTACGAGCAGGAGCTCTCTGGTTTAAGCCAGGTTTTGGAAAAACAGAACGAAATCATCACCGAAGTCAGCGGCATCTTCAACCAGGAGAACATTAAGTTCCACCAATTGAAGAACCGGCTGCAAAGCATCCAGCAGGAACTGGCCTACAAGCAGAAGACTGTCATGAACCACCAGGAGCGCCTGGTGCAACTGCAGGACGAGCTGAACCGCGCCGAGGATGAGACTGTCTCTTTGGATCAGTTTGTGGAAGACCAGAACCAACTGCTGGAAGAAGGCATGGTGGCCCGCAAGGAAATGGCCCGCGAGTTGGAGGAGATTGAGAAAGCCTATTTCACCCTGCGCGGCGAAATAGACGAAAAGGAAAAGAGCATCCGAGAACTGCAGCGCAAGAAGCAGAACACCGATGAGGTATTCCAGTCCATGAACCAGGCCATCACCGATACCCGCATCAAGTTGGTGTCCGTGATTGAGCGTCTGTCGGCGGAGTTCAACATGAACCCTGAGGATCTGGCCGAGGCCCCTACCGAGAAGCTAGACATCAGCAACGAGGAACTGAGCCAGCAGGTGCACAGCGTGAAGGGGAAACTGGAGAACATCGGGCCGGTGAATCCAATGGCCGCCGAGGCTTACCAGGAAATCGATACCCGTAACCAATTCATCCTCACGCAGAAAAATGACCTCCTGGATGCAAAGACCCAGCTGATGGACACCATCGCGGAGATTGACACCGTGGCCAAGGAGAAATACCTGGCCGCCTTTGACCAGATCAAGGAGAACTTCATGCGCGTATTCCGGTCCCTCTTCTCAGATGAAGATACCTGTGACCTGTACATCGCGGACCCCAGCAACCCGCTGGAGTCGAAGATCGAGATCATGGCCCGTCCCAAAGGGAAGCGTCCTTTGACCATCAACCAGCTTTCCGGGGGTGAGAAAACACTGACGGCCATTTCGCTGCTGTTCGCCATCTACCTGCTCAAGCCCGCGCCGTTCTGTATCTTCGATGAGGTGGACGCCCCGCTGGACGATGCCAATATTGACAAGTTCAACAACATCGTGAAGAAGTTCTCCAACGATTCGCAGTTCATCGTGGTGACGCACAACAAACGCACCATGGTCTCCACCGATGTGATCTACGGCATCACCATGCTGGAAGTGGGGGTTTCAAGGGTAATTCCGGTTGATCTGAGAGACCTGGCTCCGGAACCAGTGACAGAAGCGGCTATGTCTGCTTAGAAAGACTTATTAATTTAAAGCGTCTGCCGTTTAGGTCTTGTTTCATGAAAGCAGGCTCTAAACGGCAGACGCTTTTTTATTGAAGGAGAGATTCAATGGTATCTCTATTCCTATAGATCATCGGTTCTTTCCGGCTTTATCATTTTGCCCTAACCCTCCTAATCATCTTGGTTTGTCCCCTCTCATTGTCATCTTGGAAAGATCTTGTGGGCGAACTAGAAAAACATAGAATCTCTGCTACTGCCACTTGCCAACAAGATCCTTTCAGGATACAAATGAGAGGAGGTCTGTATTTGTTTCAAGGGCTCACTATTGGTGCTCGCCCAGTTCAACTTATTATTGGTGTTTAGTTCCATTGTTGGTTTTATCACCAACAACCATGACTACGCGGGTAAACCCAAGGGCAACCACAAGTGATTGCCCCTACTTTAATCAGCTAACGTGGAGACAAGGCGGTGCCTGGTCTCTACCTAAATTTGGTTTTGTTTTCTAAAAGGAGGTGTATCAAATAGTCTTCTTTAGATAATCCGCATAATCATGAATAATCCTGGTTATCCTGCTTATAAAACAAAAGAAGTGTTAAGAGCCTGCTTTCAGAAAAACAGCCTCTTAACACTTCTTTGTTCTTCTATTAAAACTACCTAACTCCCTGGCTAGGGAATTTAGGAGTTACGGTGCGATAGAAAGCCAAAATCTTCTGCATATCAGCGTCAAAATCTCCGGTGGGGTAAATGGTGGGGCCTATGCCGGCTTCTTTCTTGGCGTAATCCAAGTAACCTAAGACAATAGGAACCACGGCGCCAACTGCCGTGTGGTAGAAGCCTTTTTTCCAGCGGGGTTGGTATTTGCGGGTTCCCTCGGGGGTTACCAGCATCACCATCTCTTCGTTTTGTTTGAAGATATCAATCATGGCGGCTACCAGGTTGTTGTTCTTTTTCCGGTCTACGGGTACAGCACCCATGGACCTGAGCAAAGCGCCCATTGGGAAAAAGAAAGCCTCCTTTTTAATGGTGAGCTTTACGGGCACATCCATAAGGTAAAAAGCAGCGCGGGCGTATACAAAATCCCAATTACTGGTGTGCGGGGCGGCCACCATGATGGCTTGCTTTACCCCCGGAGGCATGGCTCCGTTCAACTTCCAACCGGCAACTTTAAATATGACCTTTGCTAAAGCCTTTCCAAACATAACATATAAGTGAATCCAACAACAATATTACAAAAAAACCAGCCGTTCAGCTGGTTTTCCTTCATATTATGTTTACCGGTTACCGTGTTAAGTGGAATTTACGCTCCCTGAACAAATACACCTGTAAGCCCACGTTAACCGATGGTCCCCATTCCGTCAATTTGCGGTTGCCCTCAGCAGGACGTTTCTCCTGATAATAAGAAAACATGAGGGCTGGCTCCACGGCAATTTTAGGGTTAATGAAAATGGCATACCCAACTCCGCCCCTATATTCCATGAGATCGGTTTTGGAAGCGTTAGGTCGGTTGTTGATCCCTACTGCGGCGCTGGCTTCTCCAAAAACACCATTGTTGAGGTAATAGCGCACGAATGGACCTGCAAGGATGTTGGTAGCCTGCGTGGGAATCTGGTCAGCCATCTTCTCTTTGTAATGGTAGACAGACCCTTTCAGGCCCACTGCAAAATCACTCAGCACAAAATAACCCACCTTGGCATCCATGTCATACTGCTGGCGGTGCCCTGTGATGGGTTCACTGTTGCTGGTGATATTGATTCTTTTATAGGAACCAGACACGCTGCCGCCCACCATGACGGAACGTTGGAAGATCTTGGCGGGAACCAAAGTCCCCCGGTTTTCCTGGGCTCTGGCGTGGGTGAATACCAAAAGGAAAGCAATGAGGTAGAGCAACTTTTTCATAGAGTCAAATAAGGTGGAACGTAAAACCTTAGAACGGGTGAGCCTGACCTTTATTTTGACTATTACGGAGTAGCTTCTGCAAGAAAGTTCACTTTTCAAACTATCTTATAGGACTTTTAAAATATAGTGAAACTATTTTTTATTATCCAGAAGCACCTCAATTTCAGACCTTAAGCCTAAAGTGTACTCGTAGCCTACGTTGTACATTTCCTTGGCCCTTTTCAGGTCATAAATATGGTACTCGGTGAGTTTGGGTGGCTCCAGCAGCAGGTCGCAGAGGGAAATCCGGCTCTGGATGTTAGCATGCACCGCCAGGTGGAAGATGCGTTCGGTCACCTGCCTAATGCTGTTGATCTCGGCGTTGTGCAGGGTGGGGTTTACGTGTACCCCTATGATTTTGTCGCACTCCCCGGTAATGCATTCCACCGGCAGGTTATTGACGATGCCACCATCTACCAGCAGTCTTTTCTCTATTTGCATAGGCTTGAACAAGACCGGCACCGCCGAAGACGCTTTCAAGGCCTCCACCAAAGAACCCTGTGTGAAATACACGGTGCTTCCTTCTACCAGGTCCAGGGCAGAGATGGTGAGTTTGATAGGAAGTTCTTCAAAGGTCCTTTCCTTCAGGTGCTCCTCAAAAATCTTGTGCAAAGCATGCGTATGCAAAATTCCCCGGTTCAGGGCTGGCCTGAGGAGTTTGGGCAAGGGCAGACAGCAAACCATTTCCAGCACTTCCTCCGGTGTGTAACCGGCTGCAAAAAAAGCCCCGACGATGGCGCCGGAGCTAACTCCTGATATGGCGTGGATGGGAATTCCCATTTCCTTTAACGCCTGCAAAACCCCTAAATGGGCTACTCCCCTGGCGGCTCCGCCAGACAAACATAGTCCTAATCTGTGCATCGGTTACAAAGCCGACAAAGGGAAAACCTGGTCTACCCTAACTCCTTTGTCGGTATGCTGTACGGTACAGCACTCGTTTTGGACATCGTGCTCAAAAAATAAAACCCATTTTTCATCGGCGGCCTGCTTCAGGAAAGCTTCTTTCTCTTGCAGCGTCAGGAGCGGCCGGGTGTCATAACCCATGACATAAGGCAACGGCAGGTGCCCCACTGAGGGCAGCAGATCGGCCACAAACACCAGGGTATGGCCTTTGTAATGGATCTTGGGGAGCATCATCTTGTCGGTGTGGCCATCGGCGTACAGCACGTCAAAATCTGGAATGAACTGCTCCTGACCTACAGACAGAAACTCCAACTGGCCGCTCTCCTGAATGGGCAGAATGTTCTCCTTGATGAAACTCGCCTTTTCCCGCGGGTTGGGCTGCGTAGCCCAAAGCCAATGGTCCTGGTTGCTCCAGTAGCGGGCATTGGGAAAAACCGTTTCCAGGGAACTGCCGTCTTTGCCGTACCTCACCGATCCGCCGCAATGGTCAAAGTGCAGGTGGGTGAGGAAAACATCGGTGATGTCTGAAAACCCGAAACCGGTATCCTTCAAAGACTTTTCCAGCGAATAATCGCCGTGCAGGTAATAGTGGCTGAAGAACTTAGCGTCCTGCTTGTCCCCTATGCCATTGTCAATCAAGACCAAGCGGTTACCGCTTTCCACCAAAAGGCAGCGCATGGCCCAGGAACAGAGATTGTTTTCGTCTGCCGGGTTCGTGCGCTGCCAGATGGATTTTGGCACCACCCCAAACATGGCGCCGCCGTCTAATTTAAAATTACCGGTATGGATGGGGTGAAGGGTCAATGCCATGAAAGGTTGTTTTAAGCCTGTTTTTAAGAAAGGAGCCCGGAAACAGAATTACTCAGTCACCACGCCCATCTCCCCGAACTTCTCAATGCGTTGCATGATGCGTTCTTCCGGGGTAAAGGCTTCCAGTTCTTCCAGGGTGGAAAGGATCTTTTTCTGCAGGGTTCTGATCATTTTCTCTGGGTTCACGTGTGCGCCACCCAGCGGCTCTTTGATGATGCCGTCTACCAATTTATTGCCCAGCATGTCTTTGGCGGTGAGTTTGAGGGCCTCGGCGGCCTGCTCTTTGTAGTTCCAGCTGCGCCATAAGATTGAAGAGCAAGACTCTGGCGAAATCACCGAGTACCAGGTGTTCTCCAGCATGTACACGCGGTCCCCAATGCCTATGCCCAAAGCTCCGCCCGAGGCGCCTTCCCCAATGATGATGCAGATCACGGGCACTTTGAGCATGAACATCTCTTTCAGGTTGCGGGCGATGGCCTCCCCCTGTCCTCTTTCCTCGGCTTCCAGACCTGGGAAGGCGCCGGGCGTGTCAATGAAAGTGATGATGGGCTTGTTGAATTTCTCAGCGAGTTTCATGAGGCGCAGCGCCTTGCGGTACCCTTCCGGGTTGGCCATCCCGAAGTTGCGGTATTGGCGCTCTTTTGTATTCCGACCTTTCTGCTGGCCAATGAACATCACGGTTTTGCCGTTGATCTCGCCAAATCCGCCCACCATGGCTTTGTCATCGCGCACATTGCGGTCGCCGTGCAGTTCCACGAAGGTAGAGGACAGTCCCTTGATATAGTCCAGGGTGTAGGGTCTCTCTATATGGCGGGAAAGCTGCACCCGTTGCCAGCGGGTAAGGTTGGCATAGGTTTCTTTCTTCAGAGACTTTATTTTCTCTTCCAGGGCCAAAACTGCCTCGCTTACGTCTACCTGGCTCTCAGAGGCCAGTTTCTTCATTTCGGCTAGTTTCCCTTCAAGAGAAGCAATGGGTTGTTCAAAATCTAACAGCATAGTAATGCCCCTTACGTTTAGCTAAAGTGTGACTACAAAGGTAAACGAAACTTGCAAAGTTTAGTAGCACGAGTTTTTTCAAGTTTACCTGAATTTTTTCGGTTTGAAAATGAACCCGTTACCTTCATTAGCCGTTTTCTTTTGCTCTTTTTTAGGAGTGCCTGTTGTGCGGTAACAATCTGCCCCCCATATTTGCATCATCAAACGGGGACAACAGGTCTCCAGAAGAAGTTGGTCCGGTAGTTCAGTTGGTTAGAATGCCGCCCTGTCACGGCGGAGGTCGCGGGTTCGAGTCCCGTCCGGACCGCTTAAAAAGAAAAGCCCTGTAAGAATATTCTTACAGGGCTTTTTGCTTTTACATGCCTTCTTCTAAGGCTCTTTCCCGATGTCAGGATTTTTCCCGGATGGAGGTGTGTCCGTCCATGGAATGCCGAAGGTTCAGGTCACTCTCGGGCTCCTGTTTGAAGGAAGAATCCGCCTCTTCTCCCGCAGGGCCTTTGGCAATGGTAATGCCGCCATCCACCATGTAAAGGGCGCCGGTTACAAACGAGGCCTCCTCTGAGGCGAGGAACAAGTACACGTTGGCCACTTCCTCAGGTGTGCCACGGCGGCCGGTGAGATTGGCCTGCTTGTTCAGTTTCTCCATCTTGGCGTCCATGGGGCCTAGTTCCTTATGGGTCCAGGCGGTATCAATCGGGCCAGGCCCTACTACGTTGCAACGCACCCCGTAAGCAGCCTGTTCGGCCGCCAAACCTTTGGTGAACGCAATGACAAAGCCCTTCGTGCCGCCGTAAGGCGCGTTCTGCGGGATGCCCAACACCCCGGCCTCAGAGCCCGCGGAAACTATGTTGCCTTTGTTTTTTTGCAATTCCGGCAGGGCCGCCTTAGACATCAGGAAGGTGGTTTTCACGTTGTTCTTCATCATGTAGTCAAAGGCCTCCTCGGTGTAATCAGTTAGGAAATTAGTTTCCACGAAAACGCCCGCGTTGTTGATGAGAATGTCCAGCTTGCCGTGTTGTTTCACCGCCAACTCAACGCAGCTCTGGGCCACCGGCCATATAGAAAGGTCTCCAGTAAAATGAATGGCCGTACCGCCTTCTTCCATGATCTCTTTGGCTACCTGCTCTACCGGGTCTTCTGGTAAGCCGGCCACTACTATGCTGGCGCCTTCCCGGGCGAATTTCTTACTAATGGCCTCTCCTATTCCGGCTCCGCCGCCGGTGACAATGGCTACTTTGCCTTCTAATCTGTTTCCCATCTTAAATTCGTTTTGGGTTTACTTATACACTTTGAGTATGGACAGCTCCCGCCATTTCTGCACCTTTCAGCCGCAGGAGTGCTGTGTTTTAAGCCTTATTTCAGAAAAGTAGCCCTTAATCAGGATCTTCCTCAACACAGGTTTCCTTTTAAAAAAAAGCTTTATCCTGCCTTTCTGCTTTAAAGGCGGTTTTTCAAAATCAGGATCTGTTTGAAAAAAAGTGGAACAATGCTTATTACCTTTTATTAAGATAACCCTTTATTTTACCGGGCCTCCTCCGTATTTGTTACCGGAACAAGAGAAAACATCGTAAAAACCACAACTGCCGGTAGATCGCACCTTATTACACTCATTATCTTTGGTCTGGTTACTTTTTGGGCAGAAACTTAATGAGTTGCGCTACCATCGTTTCGGCTGTTTTGCCATACTCCTTCTCATACTTCTCAAACAACTCCTCCCGGCTGGTCTTTACGCCCTTGGCTTGTTTCTCCCACAGCACAGACAGCGTAGCATACGGAGGCAGGGTGATGCCAATAGCGTTGAAAAAGTTACTGATGTTGGCGATCACGTGCTGGGCTCCGTCTGAGTCGCCTGTGATGACGATACCGCCTACCTTGCCCTCCAGCCTGGAGGGCTTGCCAGCCAATACCTCGTCATGCAACTCATCCAGCCTTTCAATCACCCTTTGAATTTCAGAGGATTGGTTATTCCACCAGATTGGGGTGGCAAAAATAAGGATGTCGGCGGCGAGCAGTTGTTCCAGGATGGCGGGCCACTCATCTCCCAGCCCCATGTCGCTGTAAGTGCCTGCCGGGATATTATGCTCCACCAGCTTTATGATTTGGCATTCCACCTGGTGCTTGCGGAGAACGCCTGCCAGGAACTCAGATAATGCCTGGGTGTTAGACAGGCTTTCCTTTTTTAAGGTGCCCTGGAGAATGATAGCTTTCATGGGTTGTTTTTAGTTTTCTTAAGTATATAGTGCTTGGGTTAGAAAAGTTACCTAAACCTGCCTACTCATTCTTTTATATAATTATAGACCTTTTATCTTGCTCACATGAGCCGTATAAGGAAAAGGTGCGGTTTAACGCAAAAGCAAAAATCATTATGAAAGAAATCTCACTTCACCGGGTAAACGCCTTTTTACTTTTTGGGATATTGTTTGTGGTGGCTTTGTACTATGGGAAAGTCTTTTTCATCCCCCTTTCCTTTGCTATCATCTTAGCCATGCTTTTAACACCGGTGAGCCGATGGCTAGAGGTAAAGGGAGTTAGCCGCATTCCGGCAACGCTGCTTTGCATCCTTATGCTCCTGCTGTTCATTGCGGGCATTTTCCTGGCCATATCGCTGCAGGCTGTCAGTTTCTCAGAAGACCTGCCTCAGATCCAGCGCAAGTTATCGCAGACCATCACGCAGGTACAGCAGTGGATCCAGCAGAAGTATGGGGTGGCCCCACAAGAGCAGATTGCCTTTGTGCAGGAGCAGATCTCTAAGTTCTCACAGTCGGCCAACAAGTTTCTTACATCCTGGGTGAAAGGAGCAATGGGCCTCATCACTTCTTTTGCCCTGGTGATTCTTTACCTTTTCTTCCTGATGTGGAAACGAGAAAAGTATGAGACTTTTTTCCTGTGGGTCTTTTCAGGTGATGAGAGACCAGTGACCAAGGAGACCCTGCAGCAGATAAACAAGGTGGCTGCCCAGTATCTGACGGGTAGGATTATCTCCATGTTTTTCCTGGCTATTTGCTACGCCATTGGGTTCTCTATTATTGGCATTGAAAACGCATTGCTCATCAGCCTCATTGCGGTTCTGCCTACCATTATCCCTTATGTGGGCTCCATCATTGGAGGGGCATTCCCTATCTTGATGGCTTTTGTCAGCGGATCCACGGGAATGGTCCTGCCTGTCATAGCCGTTCTGGTAGTTGCCCAGGTCATTGACAACAACCTTATAGAGCCTATCGTGATGGGGTCTAAGCTGAACATCAGCCCCATCATGACCATCTTTGCCATTGTGCTCGGTGAATTGATCTGGGGCATACCCGGTATGATCCTTTTTGAACCGCTCTTCGCCATAATCAGGATCATCTGTGACCACGTACCCAAATTGCACCCCTATGGCTTTTTGCTGGAGGATGACGTGGAAGAGCCGAAATGGATGGACAAGATCAAGCACCTTTTCTCAAAAGGCTCACAATAGGTATGCTTTCACACAATACCTCTTTTCACCAGGATGTAATTAAAACTCCTGCCCAGCCCATGGAAACTGATAAATAAGCCTATCTTTGTTAACAGTAAATCAGCATTTCTTCTCCCCCAAGTACTTGCCGATCAATCCCTGGCTTAGCCTATTGGGTTAGGTTATGATCTTTAATAAATAGCCTCAAAACAGAAAGGCACATAGAATGGAAACACAGGAGAAAAGCTTAGAGGAGTTACAACAGATTCTGGGGAAGCTGAATTTATTGGAAGTTGGTTTGGAGGAAACAGCTTCTCTGCTGCTGGGGCATCTTCACAACGCGCTAGATGTATTCAGATACATGTTCCGGAATGGGTACACCCAGGAACAACCCAGCCACGTGATCAACTACTGCATCATGAAACTTGAGTTCGCCAAAAAGCAGATTGAGAACGAAGAGGTGGAAGAAGGCCTTGCATTCACTAAGTCTGTGATCACCTTCTTCCTGAAGGAAACCGCTTTGGCAGAACTTACCGAGGAACCAGATACATTATAATTCTATTTTAGAAAAAGATCGCCTATATCCCCTCCATAACTAAACGCCACCAATTTAAAGGGCCTCAGCCTATTCACCTTTTCACCTGCTATAGCTTCTAAGCAGATTCTGTATTGCCTGTTTCTTCAATATGTCAACCTTCTGACTCTGAATAAAGATGAAATAAAAAATTTTGGGCCTATTGGCTAAGAGGCTTTAAAAATATTCAGGCCCGATAAAGGACTTAGCTTGCGCTTTCTACAAAGCCCAAACCTTCTGGTAAAGAATCAGATATCAGTTAGTCCACGCTTTTCAAGCCTCTTCTTTGGAAAAGGCCTGCAAAACGACCGGCAGAATGAGATCGATAATTTTCACTGTTTTGAACACTTTTGTTTGCATCGTAAAAATTAAACCTACATATTTGCAGCATCAAACGGGGACAACAGGTCTCCAGAGGATGTTGGTCCGGTAGTTCAGTTGGTTAGAATGCCGCCCTGTCACGGCGGAGGTCGCGGGTTCGAGTCCCGTCCGGACCGCAAAAAGCCTCTCAGAAATGAGAGGCTTTTTCGTTTTCAAAGGTTTTCGTTATCAGGTTCTGCACTATATTCTTCCCTTTCCCTGTTATTGCCCTGTCAGAAGCAGTTCTAGCCAAACTACCTGCTAAATTATTATTGGTATTGGCTGAGTTTCAGCCATTCAATTCAAACACTTTCCCTCTTTACAAAGGAATCAGCTTCTCCAAAGCTTTCAGAATACCTTCCTGGTTGTTGGAATCCGTGACGAAGGTGGCTGAGTTTTTAACCTCATCCGGCGCGTTGTCCATCGCAACACTTGTGCCGGCGTACCGCAGCATGTCCAGATCATTGAAGTTGTCCCCAATGGCAATGATCTCTTCCCGTTTGACCTGCCACGCTGAAATCACCCTCTCAATCCCTTTGCTTTTGGAAGCACGCCGGTTCATGATCTCCAGATACGTGGGCTTGGATTTATGGAAGTTCAGATCAGGCAAGTCCATCTGCTTCAAATGGTGTTCCAAGGCATCTATTTCCGAAGATTCTCCCATGCAGAGGATTTTGTTTGGCCGGAAATCAGCGGATAAGATATGGTTGAATTCAGTTTGCGTTGGGGTGGTTTGCGTTATCTCCATTTCCTGGTGCACCCATCGGTCCACTTCCTCGGTCAACCAATCATGGTGCCGGTAAAGACTTGGGCGCACCACATAGCCTTTGACTTCCTCCAGAATCTGGAGCAACTGAGGCGTGGCGATGGTTTCCTCGTGTAAGATTCTGTTCTCTTGCAGGATCAATGCCCCGTTGAAGCAGATGATAGGGTTTTGCGGAATACCCAGCTGGTCATAAATAAACAAAGAGGCTGCCGGTGGCCTGGCCGTTACTACGCAGATCAGCAAACCTCGGCGCGCTAGGCTACTCAGTATCTTAACGGAACCCAGGGCAATGGTGAGATCATCGGTTAAGAGTGTTCCGTCTACATCAAGGAAGATGGCTTTGTAGTCCATTTCTGAAAGATCAAGAAAAAGCCTTTTCCTTCTTATTTTGCCCAGAAGGCTACACCTTTTATAAACAGATCACTTACTGTAAGCGCTGTCACCGCCAGATAGACCGGAGCACGTGCACTTTACTTCCGTCCAGCACCCTGCCGCCTTTGGAAATCATCGCCACTTGGGTAAAATTCTCCGTTGGGAAAAAGATGTCGGTCATTACGCCTATGCCGTTGTTGGCAAAGACTTCTACGGAGGCCACATCCAGGAAAAGATGGAGTCGGAGTTTGTTGTTGTCCAGGGGAAGCGGTGCCGTGTGCCGGGCGGCAAACTCGGGTTTGAAGCTGACTTTACCGGCTTTTGACCGGTCAATGAAGAGTTGCTGCGCTTTTTTAGAATACCCCACGTCCAGGTGCTCGCCTTTCCCGTTGGAGAACCGAAGCGTTACCTCATCAGAGGCGGCCATGTCCAAGTTCAGTTCCAGCTCCAGCAAAGGACTATCCAACCCGGCTGCCTGGTCCAGGTCCAGTTGATTTGTGAGCTGCTGGGCTTTTAGGGCCACCGTTTTAGAGCGGAGGGTCTGCAATTCCTTCACGGGTGTACTGGTGAGCCTATACCCTGCCGGTCTGCTTACCAATTTTAATTCACGGGGAATGGTCATGGCACTTCGCCAGACCTCTGTGGGCACTACCTCGGCGTACTGCCAGTTGCTCATCCAGCCCAAAAACAACCGCCGGCCGTCAGTGGCAGGCACATTTGACCAGGTGACCCCGGCATAATTGTCAGCTCCCTCATCTACCCACTGCGGCGTGGCCGGCTTCCGGTCCCACTGGAATTCCTTGCCGTTGAAGTTTCCCACGAAATACTGCGTGGCAGAACCGCCCTGCGGCCCACCCGGATTGATACTCACGAAAAGCACCCATTTTTGCTGGCCATCCACGGTCAACGGAAACAGGTCCGGGCACTCCCAGACGCCGCCGTGGTGTCCTATTCCCTTGCCCCCAAACTGGCTAAGCTTTTGCCAGCTGGTCAGATTTTTGGAGCCGTAGAATTCAATGTGGTCCCCCACCGCCAAGGCCATCACCCATTGCTTGGAGGCATTGTGCCAGGAAACCTTGGGGTCCCGGAAGTCCTTCTGGCCGGGGTTGGGCAGCACCGGGTTTTTGGGGTGTTTTTTCCAGGTTCGGCCATTATCTGTACTATAGGCGATTCCCTGAGTTTGGAAATCCTTACGACCGGCCTTCTCCCCGGCGGTTAAATGGTAGGTGTAAATGGCGACCAAAGGCGGGTTACTGGCGGTGCCCAGGCCGGAGGTATTCTGCTGATCAAACACGGCGCTGCCCGAGAAAATAGTTCCCAGGCTATCCGGGTACAGGGCAATGGGCAGATTCTCCCAACGCACCAGGTCTTTGCTCACGGCATGGCCCCAGTGCATAGGTCCCCAGACGGAGCTATCGGGGTGGTGCTGGTAAAACAAGTGAAACTCGCCGTTGTGGTACACCATGCCGTTGGGGTCATTCATCCATTTGGCGGGTGGCGAGAAGTGAAACTGCGGCCGGTGAGTTTCATTATAGGAATTCTCATCCGCGGAGGTAACGGCCTGAACGTGGGTTTCCTCTTTCTTGCTTTCCTTACAAGCGGTGCCAAGAAGTAAAAAAATCCATAGGTAAAGCGGGCAACTGAGTTTCATGGGATGACGGGTTTATGCTTTGGGGGCATTGTTCAGAATCAGTAGGCTTTCAGGATCAGAGGTAGAATATTCTGGGGTTGCCCCGGGCCGGGTAGCCACAAAAGCCCCCACCGCGCTTGCTCGTTTCAGGGTTTCCTGGATGGGTTGCTGCTGTAGATAATTGCTCAGAAACGTGGCCAGAAAGGCATCTCCGCTCCCAATAGTATCGGCCACCTCCACTTTGAAGCCAGGGTGCTCAAAATAGCCCTCTTGAGTAAGCGCGGCGGCGCCGTTCTCTCCCCGGGTCACAATCACCAACTGTAACCCGAATTTCTCTTTCACCGCCTGCATTTGCTCCTGCTCCCCACCCTCTTGCAGCCCGAACCATTCGGTGATCTCGGCCAGTTCCTGGTGGTTCATCTTCACGATGTCAGCAAATTGCAGCAGAAGCCCTATCCGCTCCTGGTTGTAATAAGGCGGCCGAAGGTTGACATCAAAGACCCGAAGCTTCGCAACCGGTAAATATTTCAGCAGAGTCTCCTGGGTGGTGGGGTTCCGGGCGGCCAGGCTGCCGTAGATGAAAACATTGCTGTGGGCTACCAGTCTGGCTACCTCCTCGTCATATTGGATGTAGTCCCAGGCCACGGGCTCAACTATCTTATAGGTGACCTCATTTTTGTTGCTGATGTTGGCTTTCACCACCCCGGTCAAATGCGTCTGACCCGTTTGGATGTACAGGGTGGAAACCTTTTTCTTCTCCAGAAACGCCAGTAGCTCCCGCCCCAAATCATCGTTCCCCACCCGGCTGATCACCAGGGGCGAATACCCGTGGTAGGTAAGATGAATGGCGACATTCATAGGGGCGCCACCCGGCATTTTCCCGGAGGGTAGCACGTCCCAGAGCGTTTCCCCAAAACAGATGATGCTTTGTTCCATAGAGGTGAGATCAGGTTAATTGAACTTCGTTTTCAGGCCGAATTCCCAAAAATCAGTGAAAAACAACTTTCTGCTCCAGTTTCTCTAGGGAAGTTCCCTTGGTCTCGGGCATCATGCGCCAGACAAACAGCAGCTGCAGCAGCATCATAAAACTAAAGATCAGGAAGGTATTGCCCCCGCCCAGAGTCTCCGCGATGTACGGGAACGTAAACGCGATAAGCGCCGCCATAAACCAATGGGTGAAACTGCCCAAGGCCTGTCCCTGTGCCCGCACCTGGTTGGGGAAGATCTCGGAAATGAACACCCAGATCACCGCCCCTTGCGAGAACGCGAAAAATGCGATGTACACAAACAGGTAAATAGGCACGGCAATGCTGTTGAACTCCTCCCGGTAGAACGCCTTGGCTACCAAGGCCAGGGTGATGATCAGGCCGCAGGACCCCACCAGCATGAGCACCCTCCGGCCAAACCGGTCAATGAAATTGATGGCCAGCAGGGTAAACACGAAATTGATAAACCCGATGCCGGCCGAGGAAAGCAAAGCCGAGCTTTTTCCCAGCCCCACCATTTCAAAGATGCGCGGCGCGTAGTAGATGATGGCATTGATCCCAGAGGCCTGGTTGAAGAAGGCAAACAGCACGGCCAGGGTCACCGGTAGTGAATATTTCCTGGAGAACAAAGGTGTCTTGTCTTTTCCGCCATGCTCGTCTTCGGCGGAATGCTGTATCTCATGCACCATCTGGTCAATATTGGCACCTGGGTTGGCGATGGCCAGGGTACCTTTCGCCTCTTCCACCCGGTTGCGCCTGATGATGAGCCACCGCGGACTCTCGGGCACGAAGAAGATGGCCACCAGAAACAGGAAAGAGGGAAACGCCTGCACCCCCAGCATCCAGCGCCAGTCCTGATCACCGGCCCCGCCAAAAAGGTAATTGGAAACATACGCAATCAAAATACCCAGCACCACATTGAACTGAAACAACCCCACCAGCCTCCCGCGGTCTTTGGCCGGGGCAATCTCAGAGATGTACAGCGGCGCCGTCACCGAGGAAACGCCCACCCCAATGCCGCCCAGAAACCGGAACACCAGAAAGAAGTACCAGTTAGGCGCCAAAGCAGTGCCCAGCGAGGACAGCAAATACAGCAAGGCAATGCCGTACAGGGTGGCTTTCCGCCCGAACTTATCAGAGGGCCACCCCCCAAACAAGGCCCCGAAAACCGTTCCTATCAGCGCGATGGCCACCGTGAGTCCGTGCTCAAACACACTTAGATTCCAGAGCTGCTGGATAGCCTTTTCGGCCCCCGAGATAACGGCCGTGTCAAAGCCGAACAAAAAGCCTCCCAAGGCTACCACCACCGACCAAAAAAACACTTTTCTACTTGACATTTTTCCAAGGATTAAGGTAGCCTCGTGGAGTGAAACGGTAATCAATCAGATCACAAATTCATTCCGGCGAGCTGATGTTCAGTTTGATAAGGTTAAACTAAGAAGAAAATCGCTGCCGTACCGCATTTTCTAAATTCCCGTTTTTGAGGTGATTTCGGAGAAATACCTCAAAAACCCGGGTTCTGCTGATACAACCCTTTGGTGAACGTGATTTCCCTTTGCGGAATGGGCAGGTATTCATCTCTGCCGGCCGTAAAACGGGCATTATTCAGGAACGTTCTACGGGTTTTCTCTACCGCCAGGTAGGCGTTCAAGGTTGGTTCGGCTATTCCCCAGCGCACCAGGTCAAAGAAACGCGGGCTTTCCATGGCAAACTCTAGCCGCCGTTCCCACTGCAAGGCCTGGCGGGCGTAGTCCTGGGTCCAGTTAGTGGCGGGATAGGGCCTGATCAGGTAATTTGAAGGATCGGTTCCATCGGCTTTTTTAGTCCGCCCGGTGCTTTGGGCCGCCCTTTGCCTGATCTGGTTGATCAACGGCAATGCCAAATCCTGCTGCCCCAATTCAATGTAAGCCTCGGCCTGCCACAGCAACACATCGGCGTACCGGATGATGTCAATGTTTTTGGCCGTGCCAATGAAAGGTCCTTCCTTCTTGTAGCAGGGGCAGTCAGCGAGCTGCTGCTCCTTCATGCTTTGGAAAAAACCGTACACCCCGGGGTCCCTTACCCAGCTGTTACTGAACGGAATGGCCGGATTGTATTTATAGGGGTGCCCGTCAATACCGATGGTGTGGTCTACCCTTGGGTCTACCGTGGCCGTGGCAAAGTTGATAATGCCATTGTTGAACGTGTCAAACTTGGGCAGGCCGTTGGCATCGGTCCCGAAGGCGTTGGCCAGGTTCTGGCTGGGCTGGTGGAACCCGCAGCAGCCGTACTGTGGCGCCCCATGCGGATAATTCAAGCCGGTCACCGTGCTGATCCTCCCCAAAGAAGTACCGTCATTGATGGAGTACTGAATGGCGAAGATTGACTCGGGACCGTTGTCATAGCCGTAGAGGAAGTTCTCCGCGAAGTCTGGTTGCAGAGCATATTTCCCCGAGCTGATGACCATCTGCGTGAGGTCCACTACCTCCTGCAACCGGGCGGAATTGATGTTCACCACCTGGTGCTGCTCGTTCTGTTCATACGCCTGGTACAGCCGCAACTTAGCCAGGTAAGCCGCCGCGGCAAACTTGTTGGCCCTTCCCACCTGGGGTTGGTTTTCGGGCAAGTTGTCCATGGCGAACTCAAAATCCTCTCCTATCTTACTCCATAGTTCGTCATTGGAATATTCACGGTTAGAGGTTTGCAGGATCTGCTCGGCGGTCATGGTTTCATCCACGTACGGAATGTACTTGAAGAGAATCTTCATCATGAAATAGGAATGCCCCCTCAGGAACCTGAGCTCGCCAAGCCGGGTGTTCTTCATGGGAAAATCCGCATCAGAAATGTTGTTTATGGTCCTGATCGCCAAATTCGCCCGGGAAATGGCCCGGTAGAAGTTTTCCCAGGTGTTGGGGTGCATAAAATTCAGGTTGGCCTGAGTGAGGTTGTACTGCTCGTAGAAATTCACCTCCGCCACGTCGGCCACCCCGCCACCGCCTTTGTAGGCGTCATCGGAACGGACGCTGCCATAGACCCACATACTGGTCATAGGCCCAATCATGTCATCGTTTCCCACCCCGGCATAGGCCGCGTTGACCAGGGCCTCTGCGTTCTCAGGCGTGGTGACATCGCCCGCGGTAAGGGCCCCTTTCGGCTCGTAGTCCAGCATATCTTCGCAAGCAACTAATAAGCCCAGACTCGCTGTTAAGGTGATATAAATCCATCGTTTTGTCATGACTCACAGCTTCTAAAGGGTTAAAGCGATACGTTTACACCAAAAGAGAATGTCCGGGGAACGGGAATCACATCAATGCTGGTCCGCTCAGGGTCAGGTCCCTGAAACTCATTGCTTTTGATCCAGAAGACGTTATCTACCATGAAAAAGACCCGCAGCTGCTGCAAGCCTATGAACCGGTTAATGGAGGTAGTGGGCAGACTATAGCCTATTTGGGCATTGCGCAGCTTGAAATAGGAAGTGTTGACCAACAGGTAATCTGAGCTTCTGGTCTCGTTGTTGGCATCGGCTAGGGTGAGGGCGGGTACCGATGAACCCGGGTTCTGCGGAGTCCAGGCCCTGAACACCCCGGTTCCCACGTTATCACGGCCCCTGATGAAGTCATTGTAGAAGGTGTAGGGATCATTGCCGGTACGGCCGGCCACCCCGGCCCCGAACAGGGATAAGTCAAAGTTCTTATAACCCACGTCCACCCGAAGGCCATAGCTGAAGGAAGGCAGCAGCGTCCCGAAGAACTCCTGGTCAAGGTCATCAATTTTCCCGTCATCGTTCAGGTCAACGTACCGGATACGGCCCGGGGCCGCCCCTACCTGGCTGGCATGCGCATCCACTTCCTGCTGGTTCTGGAAAATGCCGTCAGTGCGGTAGCCAAACAAATCCAATTGAGACCTACCCAAAATGGTAGTCACGGCGTTGCCCGGGAAAGCAGACCGAACTTCTTCGGGCAGTTCTGTGATTTTGTCCCGGAAACGGAAAACATTGCCGGAAAGGGTGTACTTGAATGGCTTGTCGGCGGGGCTGGTGTAAGCGGCCGAGATCTCCCAACCTTTGTTTGTTTTGGTGGCGCCGTTCACATACTTCAACTGGCCTTCACCCACTGCAGAGGCCACGGGTGGCTGAATCAGGATGTCTCGGGTCTCTCGGGTGAAATAATCAAAGGAGCCGGTGATACTTCCGTCCAGGAAGGAGAAGTCCAGGCCCAAGTTCAGTTCATCTGTTTCCTCCCATTTCAGGGCAGGGTTCTCGGCCTGGATGGAGACGAAACCAGAGGGCAAAGCCCCCGTGTTGGTGCCATTTAAATCATAGGCGGTTCCTACGTTCCAATACCGGTCAAAGAAATCATTGTGCCCACCGGGCACCTCAGAGGCTCTAGCCCCATACCTAGGCTCAAACAACCCAAACCGCGCCAAATCCCCGATGTCCTGGTTCCCGATCCGGCCAATACCGGCCCTTAGTTTCAGGCCACTGATCAGCGGCACCCCTTGCATGAAAGGTTCTTGGTCAATGCGCCACCCAATGGAAAAGGCCGGGAAAAACCCGAACCGGTTTTCCTCGCCAAAACGGGAGGAACCATCTCTGCGCAGCGTCACCGCAGCCAGGTATTTCTCCCCAAAGGCGTAATCAATACGCCCGAACTGGGACAAAAGCCTGCTACCAGTGGAGCCCCCAATAGCATTGGTGTTTCCAGAACCGGCGTTCAGTACAAAGTAATTTACGTTTTGGTTGGCGAAGTTCTCGCGGTAGGCAGTCACATCATCGCCGTTGTCCCAAATGGCTTCAACACCGGCCAGGAAATTGAAGCGGTTCTGGCCCAGTTCCAACATGTACCGGGCGGTATTGGACCAGGTGATGCTGGAGAAGTTGGTGGTGGCCAGAGACAAACTGTTCAGGGACCTGGCAATAAACCCTTCAGTGAAGGATTTCTCAATGTTTCTGACCTTGTTTTGCGCAAAATCGCCGCCAACAGACGTTCTCAGAATCAATTGGTTTACCGGCTCCAGTTCGGCAAAGACATTCCCGAAGATAAAGGAACGGCGGGTGAAATCATCCTGGTTGATGTCCTGCATGTGCAAGGGGTTGTTCCGGTCTGAGTAACCAGAACCCAGGGGGCCGGCGTAGCGGCCATCGGTGGTATAGACGGGGATGGTGGGCGCAAGCGTGATGGCGGTACCCGGAGTCCAGGCGCTTCCCAGGTCCTGGGTGGCCAGGGTTTCCTTTGAACTTGCCACCTGGGCATTGACTCCCATCATGAACTTACCGTCAAACATGCTGGTGTTGGCATTGAGGCGGCCGCTGTACCGGTGGTAATTGGTAAAGGCCAGCATGCCTGAATTGTGTATGTACCCCAGGTTGATCAGAACCGAGGAATTGGGCGTGCCACCGGACAAGGTAAGATCGTTGTTGTTCACCCAGCCCACATCGTACATCACATCCTGCCAGTCTGTATCCCCCACAGGTACCTGCTGGTTTCCACCCACAAAGGGTTTGACGGTAACGCTGTTCAGCACCGGGTTATTGAAATCACCGTTCCAGTCAAAATCATAGATCTCGCCGTACCCCGATTCAGGATCCACGCGGTCGTTGACGGAGGCTTGCCAGAGCGCCCTGCCCCTTTCCACGGCATTCAGCATCTCAAAGCGCTGGGAATTCTCAGATTGCGCCGAGATGCTGGTGTTGAAGTTCACGTTGATCTTCCCGTCTGTATTGCCCCCGTTGCTGGTGGTCACAATGATAACGCCGTTGGAGGCCCGGGCTCCGTAAATGGAAGCCGAGGAGGCGTCTTTCAGGACCTGCACCGAAGTAATGGCACTGGGGCTGATGCTCTGGAAAACCTGCGTCCGCTTGGTAGGCACCCCGTCAATAATATACAGAGGGTCTGTGTTACCCAAGGTATTGACACCCCGCACCAAAATACGGCTGTTCTCCCCAGACGGTGTTCCCGTTTTCTCAATGTAAAGGCCCGCCACCCGGCCCTGCATGGCTTGCATGGGGTTACCCGTACTCACACTGGCGGTCTTGATGGGGGCCATTTCCACAATCGCCACCGAACCCGTTAATTCCTCTTTCCTAGAGGAGGTATACCCCACCACCACTACCTCACCCAAGGTTTGGACATCGGTTTTTAGGGTGACGTTAATGGAAGTCTGGCCGTTGAGGGGTACCTCCTGGGTGGTGTAACTGATGAATGAGAAGACCAGCGTTGCGTTAGGATCAGGAACCCTTAAAGTGAAATCTCCATTTGCCCCCGTAGCGGTGCTAAGGGTAGAGCCTTTCACCAGTACCGTTACTCCAATCAAGGGTTCAGAGCTTTCATCCACTACTTTACCAGTGACATTGACGCCCTGTGCGAAAACACCAAAAGGGATGAAAAGAATTATTACCAAAAAAAGTAAACCATTTTTCATGGGAAAACAGGTTTTGGAAGACTAGGCAGGAGAAGAGATAGGTTAACCAGAGCGGTTACAGGGAGCGGTATCTGTTTATACTACTCTATTGTATAAACACCAGAAGTTCTCTCTATATAGGATGGGGGAAGCCGAAATTGAAATGGCTTTTCAAAACAATACCAAAAGATACTTATAAAATTATAATTAACAAATTTTTACAAGCATAATTTTTTTGATTAGGCAAAAATTACCCATTGTTTTTACAAATTCTATATATGTGTTGAACTCAACTTTTATAAGTACCTCTAAGAACCTGCCCTTTTGTTTAACTTTTTTAATAATAGGTAAAAGCAGGAGACATTGATTACCCGGTGAAACTCTAGGTATAAGGTTTCAGAGCAGCCTGAACAGAACCCTTTATTTCAACCATAATGGTTTTAAAACCTGTGGTTAAAGCTTCTTTTAAGAGACAGATGCTGCTTGAGGAGGAATAGGTGACATTTCTAACCCGATGGTAATCGCCAAACCAAAAACTCTAACAGAGGAAAGTGAGAGGATACAGAAGGTTGTCATCTGTTTAACGAAGGCCTACCGGTGCATTAACTTAAATCTTTTGAGGTACGGAATTCTTCCGGAAGGCCTTTTCTTAAGGATGAGTTAAGAATAAAATCTGCCACCGGCATATGAACCAGAGGAGGTACGTGTTTCTGTTTTATGATTGATTTTACCAAAAGAGGTTCAAAACCTAAGTTCTGCAATTCTAATCTTTACCCCTTCAGACCGCAGCCATGAAATGCAATTTCAGAAAACAGTATTAATACAATTCTAAAGCAGCTGAAGTGAGTAACCAGGTTTACACTTTCTAGATACTATTTCATTCTATTTTCACAATTACTTCGGGTCAAAACTTTCAAAAGTACCGTCTGAATAAAACAGCAATACTTTGGTGACCTGGCGCTGTAAAACTGTTTTTGATTTCTCAGAGACCTTACCTTCCAGATTACCTGTTTGCACTTTAGAAAGACCAGCAGGTAAAGCCTC
This sequence comes from Rufibacter roseolus, assembly GCF_017916365.1. GTDB lineage: Bacteria > Bacteroidota > Bacteroidia > Cytophagales > Hymenobacteraceae > Nibribacter > Nibribacter roseolus. The sequence continues at coordinate 574,580 of NZ_JAFMSU010000002.1, read as the reverse complement.
TTGTGGTTTTAAGTTAGCCGGTGTTTCCGGAAGTGAGATTTCTGGGGGAGGGAAATTCTTAGTCTCTCCTAATTTGCTTAGCATTTCGCCCTGACCCAGCAAAAGCCAACTTGGGCTGATTTCAGGAAACCTGGTCAGAATTTTCTGTACAACTTCCAAACTGGCTTTGTTTCGGGAAGAGAGTATATGGCTCAGCACGGGTCTTGCCAAGCCAATTTCATCTGCGAAAGCGGCCGGACCTAATGAACTCCAGCTTAATATTTCTGTAATCCTGGGCAGTAATTCTGACACGCCTTTTCTATTTATTAATATCCCTTGGTTTGTTGAAGGTGCTTCGCGGCATAGATCTTCCTGATACTGATTGTTGATTAGTAAGCCTCTTTATCTAAACCGTTAATTTATTTCAAGCACACACCACTCTCAAATTTAATGTTTTACAAATTTAATACCCACAAAACATGCTTGTAACTGAAATGCAATTTAACAAAATTAAACCCAGTTTACATTTGTTAAACAAATGTAAACTGGGTTTAATTTTGTTATCAGGCATACTTACGCCCAACTTTTCACTAATTGGATCAATAACACACCAGCAGTTTCCTTCTCTCCTGAGTTATCATCCTTAACTGCCAACCTGGCACACTCTTTCCTCCGGGGACTACTTCTGTATAATTGGGAAAATCACTATCAGGAACTTCCTACATCCTAAAGGTAGGTGGTCTAAAAGGTTGAAGGATCTTTCATGTTCTTTTTCACATGACTCAAAAGCAACAAAGAACTCATATAAGATATACAATTTGGTTTAATTGCATTTAAGTAATACTTTCGTATTTAACACCAAAAACAAAAAGAAGAAGCCCCGGGGCTGCTCAAACTTTGAGCAGCCCCGGGGCTTCTTTGTATCGCCTTTAACCTGATTAGGCTTTCTTCAGATTATCTAAAGTAAGCCATTTCCAAATCGCGATCATGGCCGTAGATATCATCCCGGAAATTCACAACTCCTTTGTCATCAACCCAAGCGGTGAAGTACACAATGTACACCGGCACTTTGGCCGATAAGTTCACATATTTCTCCTGCCCCCCATGCATGGCGGCATTGATGGCTGAGGGTGTCCATTGCTTCTGATCCTTCAACAGGTACTGGGCCAGTTCAAATGGTTTTTCTATCCGGATACATCCATGGCTGAACCCGCGCTCCGTCTGGTTGAACAAATGGTCTGAAGGGGTGTCATGCAGGTACACGTTGTGTTCGTTAGGGAAGATGAATTTCACAAAGCCCAGCGGGTTCTTCTTGCCCGGCCGTTGCCGCACGCGGTACTTGAAGTCTTTGTCAACAGAATACCAGTCTACCGAGGAAGGTGACATCACCTCAACTTTGTTGTTCCCGATGTCCTTCACCAACTCCATATCATTTCGGGCTAAGTAATTAGGGTTGTTCGCCTGGGCCGGGGCTATCTCTTCCTCCAAAATCTGAGGGGTGATGTTCCAGTAAGGGTAGAACACAATATACTCAAGTTTATCACTGAAGACGGGCGTGGCGTGCATCTCCTTTCCTACTACCACTTTCATGTTCATGACTTCCTTCCCTTTCTCCACCACATGAAGCATGTACTCGGGGATGTTGATGAAAAGGTAGCGGTCCTCAAATCGCTTGGGTACCCAGCGCCACCGTTCCATGTTCACAATGATCTGGTCAATTCTTTCCTCAATAGGAATGTTCATGACGCGCAGGGTCTCCCCTCCTACCACCGCGTCTGGTTTTAAACCATGCCGGATCTGGAAGTTCTTCACCGCGGTAGCCAGGGCATTGTCATACATTCTGTTCTGAGGGGTGTTCTCGGCTGGTTTACCCAGGATTCTGTGCCGAAGCGTCAGGACCGCCACCGCTGAGTCACCGGGTTTGATCATTTTACTAGCCAGCTGGATTTTGGGCCAGCCACCTTGCTGCTTCACCTGCCGGTATTGTTTCAGTGCCTCGCGCAAGCGGATGTAGTCTGGGTGCAAAGCCTCAAACTCATAGTATGGGTAACGGCTCTCGCGTTCCTTCAGAATGGTTTGCAATGCCTTATGGAGCTTGATCTTGTTTTTCTTTACCTCCCATTCAATATTATCCATGCTGCGGGGGTCAACCGTGCCGCGGTAGAAATCACTGGCATAGGTGAAATAAGAGGCCGTGAGGGTCACATCCAGTTCTTCCTGGAGTTTGTGCCGCACCGAGTCATTCTTGGCCTGCTCCAGGTTCTGGAACATCTGCTTCAGGTCTTTTCTGGCGTAGTCCTGCGGGTTCAAGCCTTCTTCGTGGGCTTTGTTCAGGACCTCCACAAATTTGTAGGCCTGGGGCACCAACTGGCCGTCTTTAAACCAGGCAAAGCGGTACTGCCGCTCCCGGTAGAAAAGCTTCATCAGGTCAAGGTGTTTCTTGAATTCCTGGTCACTTTTGGTGAAAGTCACCACGTATACACTATCGGTCTGCTGCGGAAAGTCTTTGGCCGCCGCCAGGGCTACCTTCTTTTGCTGCTTATCCCCCGATTTGGCACAGGCGGTCATCACCATCAGGCCAATGAGGAAAAACAGGAAAAGAGGCATGAAAGGTCTATTTGATTTCATAAGGGTTGTTCCTATCATTGAATTGTAGTACTTATACTTGCCCAGCCCAGAAAAGTTAGACGTCAGAAACCTAATAAAATTGGATAAAAATAATAAAGCGGTACTTACATATAAGAAGCAGCAGATATTTACGCATAAAGCCCTAAAGGCAGATTGACACGTAATAATATAGAACACCAAAGCGCTTCCGCTATTATCCTAGTGTTTATGTAAGAATAGGCTTTTAATTCTGGGTAAAGCATAGCATTGACAATGCCAACCATGAACAAAACCGTTGAAAATGGATTTTAACAACAATCAAGCATACACTTTCTCCAAAGACCCGCACAGTTTTTCTAACCCTAACCTTGCCCATGTGCACCACGTGGATTGGGACTTAAAAGTTGACTTCGATCAGAAAAAGATCTCCGGCTCAGGTGTGTACCACATCCGCCATCAGCAAGCCCCGGAAATTGTGTTGGACGTGCACCACCTAAGGATCATATGCGCCTGGCTAGACGATGAGGAGCAACCCGAAGAATTTACCTTTAGGGGTGAAAAGCCGTTTCTGGGCCAGGGTTTGCAAATCCCGCTTAAACCAGGCACGCAGAAAATCAGGCTTGCGTTTGAGACTACCCCAGCATCTGGGGCCTTGCAGTGGCTGGAACCTGAACAGACTGCCGGCAAAACGGAGACTTTTCTGTTCACCCAGTCCCAGGCTATTTTGGCCAGAACCTGGCTCCCCTGTCAGGACAGTCCCAGCGTGAGGTTCACCTATACAGCGCGGGTTCAGGTTCCGCCCAACCTGTTGCCCCTTATGTCCGCAGATAATCCGCAGGAGAAGAACAACAGCGGCACTTACTTTTTCCGGATGGACCAGCCTATTCCGTCTTACTTGTTGTCCTTGGCGATAGGTGATTTGGCTTTCGCTCCATTAGGCGAACGGTGCGGGGTGTACGCTGAGCCCTCCAGCCTGGAAGCTGCCGCCTATGAGTTCGCCGAAACGGAACAGATGCTGCTGGCCGCCAAGAACCTGTATGGACCTTACCGTTGGGGCCGCTATGACCTGCTGGTGCTTCCGCCCAGCTTCCCTTTCGGAGGGATGGAGAACCCTAAGCTCACCTTCGCCACACCTACCATCATCGCCGGAGACCGTTCGCTTACGAGTCTGGTGGCACATGAATTGGCCCATTCATGGTCGGGGAACCTGGTGACCAACGCCACCTGGAACGACTTCTGGCTTAATGAGGGCTTCACGGTGTACTTTGAGCGCCGCATCATGGAAGCGCTGTACGGCCAAGATTATGCCCAGATGCTTCATTGGCTGGGCTACCAGGATTTACGCCATACCCTGGAGGAACTGAGCGCAAAACCGCAGGATACCTGCCTCAAACTGAACCTGGAGAACCGCGACCCAGACGAAGGCCTCACCGAGATCGCATACGAAAAGGGCAACCTGTTCCTTTGCCGACTGGAGGCGCTGGTGGGCCGCGCCCGTTTTGATGCCTTTGTGAACAAATACTTCAGCACGTTCCAGTTCACGTCCATGGACACGGCCCGTTTTGAGCAGTTTCTGGAAAAAGAGCTGGTAAACGGAGACGAGGAACTGAAGCAAAAGGTCAACGCCTCTGCCTGGATTCATTCGCCGGGAATTCCAGAAGGCATTGCTCCGCAAAAAGCCAGGCTGTTTGAGAAAGTGGCAGCCGAGCTGCAAAGATGGGAAACCGGCACCCTGGCCCGCCAGCTCGCCACCCATAATTGGAGCACCCATGAATGGCTATATTTCCTGAGCAACCTACCCAAGAACCTTTCCCTGACCCAGATGCAAGAACTAGACGAGGCCTTTGGGTTCACTGCCTCGGGCAACGCCGAGATCCAGGCCGAATGGCTCAGACACAGTATCAGGCACGGGTACAAAGAAGCTTATCCGGCGCTGGAGGCATTCCTGGTGCGGGTTGGCCGACGCAAGTTCCTGTTGCCGCTGTACAAGGCTTTGCTGGAGACAGAAGAAGGCACTGGTTTGGCCCGGGAGATTTACAGGAAGGCGCGCCCTAACTACCACTCGGTTTCCACCAGCTCCCTTGATGCTTTGCTGCTGCAGACTCCCTGAGACAAAAACAGCGCAGCCCGCGGGACCTGATCCGGCGGGCTGCGCTGTTTAATGGGGTGTCTTTGGTGTGTAAAGGATAATTAGTGGTTCTCGGCTCTCCGGTTCACGGCGGTTTCCGCAATCATGGTGAGCTTCTCATCGGTCATTTTCTCCTCGTTCAGGATTTCCTTCAGGTGGTTCAGGACCTCGGTATGGCCCAGGAATTTGGCGTAGGTACAGGCCGTACCGTAGCCGGCAATCTCATAGTGCTCCACACGTTGGGCGCAGGCAATGATACCGGCATCCATTACTTCCTGATCGGCGTCATGCTTCATGAACTCGCGGGCTTCTTTGATGATGCCCTCCATGGCCATGCATTTCTCGCCGCCTCCGCTAATGCCCAGAATTCTGAAACACTCCTCTAACCGGGCTATCTGCTGCTCTGTTTCCCGCATGTGGGTCTCCAGGGCAGTAGCCAGCTCGGGGCTGGAAACCATTTCCATCATTTCTGGCATCGCTTTCAACAGTTGCTGCTCAGCGTTATAGAGATCCTTCATCTGGTGGATGAACAAGTCATTCAAGGATGTTAATTTCATAGCTCTTTTATTTAGTTGAAAAATCAAGCGTGTCATTTTTATACGGTCCTGAAAGAGGGTAGTTCAAGGGTTTACCGAAGAATATGGGCTTATTTATGCACTTTAAACCAGATGGTCCGTTACCAACAGAACACCGTATAAGCAGGCATCAAAACATTACAGGTAAAACAGTAGCATACATGACCAAACTTGAGCTAGCCCCCAAAGGCATTCTCATCGCCGTAGGCGGAAACGAAGACAAAGGCACCTACCCCCGGGATAAAAAGCAGTTTCACCTTAATTTCTTTGAGCTGGGCATTCTGAAGCGCATTATTGATGCCATGGGCGGAAACGAGGCCCAGGTGGAAGTCATCACCACTGCGTCTATGATCCCCGAGGAGTTGGGTGCGTTGTACCTGCACGCGTTTGAGGTTCTGGGCTGCAAAAAAGTAAGCGTGATGGATATACGGGATGAAAATGACGCCCAGAAGCCCGAGTACCTGGAGCGGCTGAAGAAGGCCAGCGGGGTCATGTTCACTGGCGGCGACCAGTCAAGGCTGTTCAGGATTTTCTCAGGCACTGCTTTTCACCACATTCTGCTGCACCGGTACCACCATGAGAATGGCTTTGTCATTGCGGGTACCAGCGCGGGCGCCATGGCCATGTCTGATATCATGATCAAAGGCGGCAGCAGCCAGCGCTCTCTGTTAAAAGGATCGGTGAAACTGGACCGCGGACTGGCCTTTCAGGAAAATGTCATTTTTGACTCGCATTTTGTAAAAAGGGGCAGATTTGGGCGGCTCATGGAAGCGGTGGCTACGCACCCGTTCAAGATCGGCATCGGCTTGGGTGAGGACACCGGCGTCATGATTACCCAGGGCAATGTCATTGAGACCATCGGGTCTAACCTGGTGATTGTGGTGGATGGGCACCACATCAGGCACAACAACACCTCATACGCCGCCCCGGGCACCCCGCTCTCCATTGAGAACTTCCGGATGCACGTGCTCGCCTTCGGGAATTACTATGACATCCGGGAACGCCGTTTCTGCGTGGGCGCCAAGCAGCTGGCCAAAGAAGTAGAATAGGCACCACTTGGTTTTAAGGCCTATTTGCTAAAATCGGAATTGAAACAGGGTTTAGTCCTGGTAAATTGCTACTACTGGCTCCTGCCCTGCTACCCAGCTGCCCCGGTACATACCTTCAGAATTGAAAGGCAATGCTACGTTGCCCTGGGCATCCACCGCTATGAGGCCGCCTTCGCCGCCCAGCTTTTTCAGTTTGTCCATCACTATTAAGTCAGAGGCCTGGGTTAGCGACAGCCCTTTGTATTCCATGAGGCAGGAAATGTCATAGGCCACCACACTGCGCATGAAGAATTCGCCGTGGCCGGTGCAGGAGACAGCGCAGGTGCGGTTGTTGGCGTAGGTTCCCGCTCCAATAATAGGGGTGTCACCAATGCGGTTGAAATTCTTATTGGTCATGCCACCGGTAGAAGTAGCCGCTGCCAGGTTACCCTGCTGGTCCACCGCCACTGCCCCCACCGTCCCGAACTTCTTTTCCTTTGCCTGGGAGTGGTCCAGCATGTACACGTCTGAGTCCCGCAGGGCCTGCCACTGGTCATAGCGCTGCTGGGTAAAGAAATAATCATCCGGCTCAAAGGCGATGCCTTGGTTACGGGCAAACTCCTCGGCTCCCTGCTGGCACAGCAGCACGTGGTCTGAGTGACGCATGACCTCGCTGGCCAGTTTAATAGGGTTGCGCACGTTCCGCACCCCGGTGATTGCCCCGGCGCCCAGGGTCTTGCCGTCCATGATGGCGGCGTCCATTTCATGGGTACCGCGCTTGTTGAACACAGAACCCCGCCCGGCGTTGAACAAGGGGCAATCTTCCAGTGATACCACGGTGGCTTCCACCGCCGCCAAAGCAGATCCTCCCTTCTCCAAGATGGCATGGCCAATCTCCAAAGCCTGGTGCAGGGCCAGGCGGTATTCCTGGTCCATTTGCAGGGTTAATGAGGCTCTGGTGATGGTTCCGGCGCCGCCATGCAGGGCAAGGGCAAATCTTTGCTTGTTCTCCATAATTCTGGTGTCCTTTATTTCAGATAGTTAGGTTTAAGACCGGCCTAACCCATGCTTTACAGCCCCGGACGCCTCCCCGGATTAGCCCGCGATGGTTGATAAATTTAAGTCCGGCTGGGGGAATCTTAACCCTCTATTCTTTGTATATTTGTAGAGTTTACTTTACTAATCTATTAAAACTATCACCTATGTCTTTTGATGTACAGGGAAGATTGCACGAAATCTTTGACGAAACCCAAGTGAGCGAAAAATTCCGTAAACGCGAATTCGTTTTGGAGATCCCAGACGGCTCTTATACGCAATATGCCAAGTTTCAGCTTACCCAAGACAAGTGCGGTATTCTTGACAACTACAAAACAGGCGATGAAGTGAAGGTTGCTTTCAACCTGAGCGGTAAACCATTCACCAAGAACGGTACCACCATGTACTTCACCAACCTGCAGGCCTGGAGAGTAGAGCACGCCGGAAGCGCCGCCCAGCCGCAAGCGTCAGGAAACCCTTATGCCCAGCAACAGCCGGTTAAATCCAGCTCGTCTTTCATCAGCGATGACATGGACAACGATCTTCCTTTCTAAGTTTGATTTTTCCTTAGACCTTATAGAATGCGGCCCCAAAAAGGCCGCATTTTTTATGCCCACAGGAATCCTGCACCGGAAGACAGCGAAAAGCAGCGTTTTTCCGTAGTGCCCATTATCCAGGAAAACTGGAGCAGCAGCGCACATGGCAACAGACAAAGAAGCAAAGGTAATGGTAGTCACCGGGGCAAGCTCCGGTATTGGAAAGGCCACCGCAGAGGCATTGGCCAAAGAAGGCGTTCACGTGGTGATGGTTTGCCGCAACGAGCAGAAGGGCCAGCAGGCCATGGCCGATATCAAAAAGAAGGTGCCCGATGCCTGCCTGAAACTCTACCTGGCAGACCTCTCCTCTTTAACAGAAGTGAGGCGCCTGGCCCAGGAACTGAAGGAGAACTACCCGGTCATTGATGTGCTCATCAACAACGCCGGCCTTATTCCCGGCCACCAGGAAACCACGGTAGACGGTTGGGAAATGGCCTGGGCCACAAACCACCTGGCTCCGTTCCTGCTCACCAACCTGCTCATGGACCCCCTGCTGGCTGCCGAGCAGGGCCGCGTGATCAACGTGACCTCAGAGGCCCACCGCCTGGGGCAGATAGATTTTGAACACGCCGGCAAGCCCGTGAAGTACAGCGCCATCACGGCCTACGCAGATTCTAAGCTGGCCAACATCCATTTCACCTATGAGCTGGCCCGGCGCACCGAGTTCACCAACCTAACCGTCAACTGTCTGCACCCGGGCGTGGTGGCCACCAATTTCGGGAGCAACAGCAATTTTTTCATCAGGAGTCTCTTCCGGTTTAGCCGGCTTTTCATGAAATCGCCCGAGAAAGGTGCCCAGACCACAATTTATCTGGCCACTTCTCCGTATCTAAAGTTTGTAAGCGGTAAGTACTTCAAGAACAGCAAACAGGTGAAATCCGCCGCCGATTCAAACAATGCGCACGTGGCCCGCCGCCTCTGGGACATTAGTGCGGAACAAACCGGTTTTTAGGCTGTTTTTGGGAAATCACCGCTAAAACAACACGTCCGTTACATGCAGGAAATGTATCTGTTGATTCTTCAGGGCGAAGGCGAGAAGTTGGAGTTCAAGAAAACCATCACCCACCCGGCCCGCATCGCGCGCACCCTGGTCTCCTTCGCGAACACCCGCGGCGGCCAGATCTTGGTGGGCGTGCAGGACGACGGTACCATCTGCGGCGCCGATCCTGAAGAGGAAAAATTCACGCTAGACAAGGCCATCCATTCTTTCTGCGAACCACCGGTGCAGGTTATTTATGAAGAGGTAGACATGGACGAGGGCATTATCCTGAAGGTGATCATCCCGGAGAGTGAAACCAAACCGCATTTGGCCAAAGTGAAGGAAGATGACTGGCGCAGCTACATCAGGGTGAAAGATGAAAGTGTACAAACAAGCAACCTGGTGGAGAAATCACTCACGCTGGAGCCCGCCACCGAGACCCTTGAAGACATAGTGGACCATCAGCAGCAGCGCATCCTGGAGTTGCTCAAGAGATACCGCAAACTCACCATCAAGGATTTCATGCACATGGCCAACTTGTCAAAACAACGCGCCAAGCGCCTGTTAGTGTACATGGTACTGCAAGGCCAGATAAGGATGCACGACAAAGAAAAAGAGCCGTTCTACACCTTAAGTTAGGCCCGAGACTCAGAAATTAAGGCCAGATGAAGGAAAAGAACCTGCAGTTTTTGGCCGGTCCCTCTTTCTCCGGGCCTGCAGCCTGGTACATACTTAGGTTTACTTTCTCCTGGTGGTGCTCCAAGGCCAATTGGCCTTCTGCATCAAACAACGCGGAGACCCAACCTACCATCATTCCTACCCCAAGCGTAAATAAAACTTTCATACCGGTCTGTTTTAAAGGTGATTTAAGAAAAAGAGGCACAAACTACAGGATCTCGCGGCGGCAGGAATCCCACAGGCCTACCAGGAAAAGCAAACCGCTGCTGCCCAGGCTGTACCACATCTGCGGCACGAACCATGTCGCACCTTTAGCTTGGAAAGCCATCGCCGAGAAAGTGGGCCAGCTGTAAGGATAGTACCCGATGTGCTCCCATCGCGACCCAATCAGGAAAGCCATCGTGAACAGAATGCCCAGGCCAATACTCATCCCGATGCTCCTGAACCTGAAACTGAGGCAAAACTGCAGTGTGAAGATGGAGAGCGAGCCCAACAGAATCCGGAAGGCGCCCAGGCTGATGCTCTGCACGTGGTGGTAGCTCTGGAAACCCAACTCAGGCCGGAGCCAGCCTAACAGGTATCCGCCGCCCAACATGCCCAACCAAAACGTGACATAAGCCAAACTCACCAGCGCCAGCAGCAGCAGGTACTTGGTCAGAAACACCGACCACCTGGGTACCGGCAAGGTGTACAACTGCTTCCACCCACCAGATTGGTGCTCGGTGCCGTTTACCAGGGCTGTGAGCAAGGCCAAAAACAAAGGCACCAGCAACTGCGCCGACGCCATGAAATTGTTGCCCGCCCAGGCAAACCACGGATCAGAACCGGGCTTCAGGATCAGGTGCCCCTTGAAGAAAAACACCAGGAAAGTCATGCCCACCACCGAGAGTGGCGCCAGCACCGGCAGCCAAAGGGCCCAGGTGTTCTTTATTTTCAAGGCCTCCGCCGAAAGGCCTCTGCGAACATAAAGGATTGCAGTAGTCGTCATTAGGCTTGCAGGATAGGTTGAAAATGGATTTTGGCAGAAGGATCAAGGGCGGGAGCCTCGGTTATGGAAAGGAAGACCTCCTCCAGGCTTTGCGCGGTAAATGAGAGGTTGTAAACCGCCACCCCGCCTTCTACCAGAAACTGGTTCAGGGCCGCAGCCTCTTCTTTTTCCTGCACCGCTACCCTAAGCCGATGGGTATCCAGGGTTTCAACTGCATGGCCAAGGCTTAGTATTATCTCTTTTGCCAGCAACACGTTACCCACTTCCACCTCAACAGTCCTGGCTCTCTGCGTGGCTTTCTGCAGTTCCTGCACCCTACCCTGGAACCTAAGCTGTCCCTGGTGGAGTATGCCCACATGGGTCACCGTTTTCTCAATTTCGCTTAGCAGGTGGCTGGACAGGAAAATGGTCTTGCCGTGCTCCTGGTTCAGTTCTTTGAGCAGTTCCCGCATCTCCCGGATGCCGCTGGGATCCAAGCCGTTCGTGGGCTCATCCAGGATCAACACCTCTGGGTCTGAGAGCAAATCCAGCGCAATGCCCAGCCGCTGGCACATGCCCAGGGAATATTGTTTCACCGGCCGGTGGGCGACTTGCCGCAGCCGTACAATCCCCAGCACCTCGTCTACCCGGCTTTTCTTCAGGCCCAGCATCCTCCGCATGACCTCTAGGTTGTCTCTCCCCGAGAGGTGCTTGTACAGGCTGGGCGTCTCTATCAGAGCCCCTACCCTTTGCAATACCTGTACCCGATGGCGCTCCAATTCCTGTCCGAATAACCGGATGATCCCGGCAGACGGTTTTATAAGACCTAAGAGCAAGCGGATGGTGGTGGTTTTTCCGGCCCCATTGGGTCCCAGGAAGCCGTAGATGCTGCCCTGCGGGATCTTCAGGTGCAGGTCTTTGAGGATCTCCAGGGAGCCATAGCGGCAACTAAGTTGATGGGTAGATATGAGCGGTTCTTTCATGGTCAGCCGGGTTGGATAGTCCAAAAGAACACCTTCTCTTCGCTTGCCGCAACAAAACTATACCAACGCCATTTTTGCAGAGACCAACCCCGTGATTTTCCCCCTCAACCCATTCGTCGATATAAAATCCCGCTTGGTCTAGTTCTTGGGATTTGTGCGGGATAAGCTCCGCTGAATGGTTAGTTTTGGGCTTATTTCTGAGAAAACCATGAAAAAACAGCTCCCGCTATTATTGCACCTTTTGCTGTGGACCAGTCTGCTTGGGCTGTCACTCTGGGTCCATTTCGGGATTGACCGGCTGGATCTGCCCTTGTCCTGGGTAGCCATGGATGTGGCACAGACCCTTGCGTTTCACCTAGCGCTCTTTTACTTCAACTGGTTTGTGCTGCTCCGGATTCTGGCCAAGGGCAATGTGCTGGGCTACGCGCTGGCGGTGGTGGCAACCCTGGCCCTATTTGCGGCGGTCCGAAGCCCCATTGAGGTATTCCAGATCACGCAGGAGGCGAGCATCACCCCTAAAATGGCCGAGCAGATTGCCAAGCACCCCAGCATGCTGGACTATAAGACCCACATGATCCAACTGGGCGTGATGGGGCTGATGAACATCTTCCTGGGCTCAGCCCTAAAAGTCACCGGCGACTACCTTCGCACCGAGCGGCGGCGCCAGGAACTGGAACTGCAGCATACCACCACAGAGCTGGACTTGCTCAAGGCACAAGTAAACCCCCACTTCCTGTTCAACACCCTAAACAACATCTACTCACTCTCTTACCAGAACGCACCTTCTACCCCGGAGGCCATTCTTAAGCTCTCGCAACTGCTCCGCTACCAACTTTATGAAACCAACACGCCCGTGGTGCCCCTGGCCCGCGAGTTGGAGCACGTTGAACACCTTTTGGACCTGCACCGACTCCGGTTAACGCAACCAGAGTTGCTCACGCTGGAGGTCCAAGGAAACGTTTCGGGGCTTTCGCTGCCGCCCATGCTCCTGATGCCCCTGGTGGAGAACATGTTCAAACACGGTCTTTCCACGGCCCCTATGCAGGTGCAGGTGTGTACTCAGGACGTAGGCCTGACCTTCACCACCAGAAACAGGATCAAAGCCCTGGGCGGCACCCCGGAAAATTACGGCGGAATTGGGTTGCAGAACCTGAAACGGCGCCTGGAGCTACTGTACCCCGGAGCCCACACCTTCACCTGCCGCCAGGAAAACCAAGATTTTATCGCGGAGCTCACCTTGAATAGACTTTCTTAAAACGCTAACTTCACCAGATGCAACTGACCTGCCTCGCCATTGACGATGAACCGCTCGCCCTGGACATCATGCGCTCCTACATAGGTAAAATCCCGTTCCTGCAGCTCGTCCAGACCTGCTCCAGCGCCTTAGAGGCCATGGCGGTTTTGCAGCGGCAACAGGTAGACCTGCTGTTCCTGGACATTGAGATGCCAGAGATCACGGGCGTGCAGTTTGTGCAGTCGCTCTCGAACCGCCCGGCCGTTATTTTCACCACCGCCTATCCGCAGTACGCGCTGGATGGTTTCACCCTGGATGCGGTGGATTACCTGCTCAAGCCCATCCCTTTCGACCGGTTCTTCAAGGCGGTAAACAAAGTCTATGAGCGCGCCCAACTGCAACCCGCCGGCCCGGCTGTTTCGCAGGCAATATTGCCCCAAACAGAGAGCGAAGACTTCATCTTCGTGAAGGCAGATTACAAGACCCTGCGGGTAAACCTCAAAGACATTCTCTTCATTGAAGGCCTCAAAGACTACGTCATCATCCACACCGTAACCCGCAAGATCATCACGCTCTTATCCATGAACAAGATCATGGAGAAACTGCCCGAGCAGGACTTTGCGCGTGTGCACCGTTCCTATATCGTGTCGCTGACCCACATTGAAAGCATTGAGAAAGGCCGCATCAAAATAAAGGAACAGGAAATCCCCATCGGGGACAGCTACAAAGAGGTTTTCATGCGCTGGGTGGAAAGCAAGAACCTTTAGCGATAGACGCGTTCAGGTTGTGTTTTTCTACAAAGAGGCTCTAAACGCAAGATTGTTTCTTCCTCTAATTTCTCTGGTTCAAGTGCTGTTTTTCCCTGGTTCAAGTTTTCAACTTGGACCTACCATGGTCTGAAGTTTGCAACTTCAGTGAGGCGACAGCCTCAGAATTGGGGTTCAGTGATTAAGACTCCCTTTACTTATAGCCAAGTAGAACAGCACGGGAACAGAATGAAACAGACCTGAAGCCCGCCGGATTTTTATCATAACTGTTGGCCAGAATTCCATTAGAAACCCTATCGCTTTGTGCTCTTTCTCATCAGTTCTACCTGCAGCCGTTTAGAGCCTGTTTCCCTAAAGTTGCCCCAAAAACATCTCGTCCGTTGATCCTGAACAAACGTTCGTAGAGCATACTAATTACCGATCCAAACCTGTATCTTTGCGCGATTTAAAAATTGAACAAACATACAGACATGCAAGCATTAAGAGGAACAGGTGTGGCCTTGGTAACTCCTTTCAAAGCCGATCTTTCCGTGGACATAGAAGCCTTCGGGAGACTGATTGATTTCAACCTGGAAAATGGTGTGGATTACCTGGTGGTGAACGGTACCACCGGCGAATCGGTGACCACCTCTCCCGAGGAGCGCGCCCAGTTGCTGGCCTTCGCGAAGGAACGTATTGCTGGCCGCAAACCACTGGTGTACGGCCTCGGCAGCAATGACACCCACTATGTGCTGGAGCAACTCAAGAAGATAGACTTCACCGGCGTTGATGCCATCCTTTCGGTTTGCCCTTACTATAACAAGCCCTCCCAGGAAGGGGTATTCCTGCATTACACCGCCATCGCTGATGCCTCTCCGGTTCCGGTAATTTTGTACAACGTGCCCGGCAGAACCGGTATCAACATTTCCGCGGCTACCACGCTGCGCTTGGCCCAGCACCCTAACATCATCGGGACCAAAGACGCCAGCGCCAATATGGAACAGTACATGACCATTCTGGAGGAAAGACCCGAGGGTTTCCTGGTGATCTCCGGCGATGACATGCACACCGTTCCGTTGATTTCCGTAGGTGGTGATGGTATTATCTCAGTATTGGCCAATGCTTTCCCAGCAGCTTTCAGCCGCATGACGCGCCTGGCGCTGGAAGGAAACTTCACCGAGGCCGGGGCCCTGCAACGCTCCTTCGGGAAAATCAACCCGCTCATGTACGAAGAAGCCAACCCGGTAGGCATTAAACTGGCCCTGAAGGAAGCGGGTATCTGCGAGCCCTTCGTGCGCCTGCCCCTGGCTCCTGCCTCTGCCAGCCTGATACAACGCGTGCAGGCCGCTGCCGCTCCACTTTTAGGCTAAGCTTGATTTAAGCCCATTTTCAGGTAAACAGATGAAAAACACACTGCTGCTGACGCTTCTGCTCTTTTTGGTACTGATGAAAACCTATGCCCAAACAGAAGCGCCGGTAGCCGGGGTGCCCATTGACCTGAATACCCAGAAAGGCACCATCAAAGGCACGCTGCTCTCCCCTGCCTCAGACGGGAAAGTGCCCGTAGTGCTTCTCCTTTCCGGCTCTGGCCCCACCGACCGCGATGGCAACAACCCCGCCATGAAAAACAACAGCCTGAAAATGGTGGCCGAGGCCCTATATGCGCAGGGAATTGCCTCGGTGCGGTTTGACAAACGAGGTATTGCAGCCAGTAAAGAGGCAGCCATGTCTGAGTTCGATCTGAGGTTTGACCATTACGTGCAGGATGCCGCCGCCTGGATACAGAAACTGAAGGCAGATCTCCGGTTCAGCAAAGTGGTAGTACTGGGCCATAGCGAAGGCTCTTTGATTGGCATGATCGCTGCCCGCCAGGCTCATGCCGATGCTTTTATCTCCATCGCCGGCGCCGGACAGTCCGCTGATAAAATCATCCGGCAGCAATTGCAGGGACAACCACCCATGATTCAAGTGGCCGCTTTCCCTATTTTGGATCAACTTGCCCAAGGAAAAGCCGTGCCGGAGGTAAATCCCATGTTGGCATCCCTGTTCCGGCCCAGCGTACAACCGTACCTCATCTCCTGGTTCAGGTATGATCCGCAGGCAGAGATGGCCAAGCTGAAGATTCCCGTATTGGTTGTACAGGGAACGGCCGATCTGCAGGTGAGCATGCAAGACGCCAATTATCTTGCAGGTGCGGCAGCCAAAGGCAAACTGGTGACGGTTGACAACATGAACCACGTGCTCAAAGAAACCACCTCAGACCGGAGCCCCAACATCAGCACCTACTCCAATCCTACTCTCCCGCTGGCCGCACCGCTCATGCCTGCCTTGGTGACGTTTGTGAAGTCTGTTAAGTAGCGAAGGTTCAGTTTAATGAGAAAATTATTCAGAACCTACCACAGGCAATTCGCCCTAGAGGTTAAACAACCGAGGAGACTGATTCTGGAGTATATCTCACATCAAAAGAATCAAAAGAAAAGCTTACTAGAAACACTCACCGCCTTTCCTCTTGACTTCAACCAAGTCAGCATCACTGGAGATAACTTAATAGAGGTCACTATACCAACCAAAGGGAGGGTTGTGATTTCCCTAACAAACAATCAAGACAGGTTGAGCACTCGTATGGATTCTGAAATAATCCCTTACTTCAACAGGAACATTTATGGGCTTTATTTCTTGATTTTCTTTCTCACCATGTTTTCAGCCATTAGCTTGATGCTACATGCCAACTGGTTAACGGTGGCTGCTATTCTGTGCTCCTGGATTGTATTCTTGATAATCTTCCACTTGAGGATTATTTGGAACAGAGACCAGCTCAGGGAGAAGTTAGAAGACTTTGTCAAGGATATAAGGCTGCAAACAGGCAAACAGAAATCCATTCACATGCCATCCTGAAAGAATCTTTGACGAACGGTAATTTCCGCACCATAGATTATAAATAAGTCTGCCTGTTTAGGGGCTGTTTTGCTCAAAACAGCCCCTAAACAGGCAGACTTATTATTTTCTGGTTATTCCCATATGGCTAATGTAGAACTAGCTGGCCCACAAGATCCTTTCAGGATGACAAAAGGGTATGGTCTTAATTTTGAAATGAGGCCATAAACAGCCCGAAAGCAACAGGACTACTGATGCGTAACTTACCACCCACTCGTCAAAACATCAGCGATGTGGAGGACTTTGATGGGTTTGCCTTGTTTGCGGCTGTAGGCGTCCAGGTGCATGAGGCAGCTGGTGTCGGTGGAGACGATGTACTCGGCGCCGGTGCTCAGGGCGTTTTCTACTTTCTGCTCGCCCATGGCCACGGAGATGGATTCAAACTTGGTAGCGAAGGTCCCCCCGAAGCCGCAGCAAGTCTCGGTGTCTTGCATTTCAGTGAGTTCCAAGCCTTGTACCATGCCCAGAAGCCGGCGCGGGCCTTCTTTGATGCCGCACTCGCGGAGGGCGCTGCAGGAATCATGGTAGGTGACTTTGGCATCAAGACGGGCGCCGGGGATTTCCTGCACTTGCAGCACATCGGTGAGGAACTCAGTTAACTCAAGCACTTTGCGCTCCATGGCGCGGTACCGTACGAAATTGGAAGAGGTCATGAAGATGTTGGAGTAGGCGTTCCGGATCATGCCCACGCAGGAGGCCGAGGGAGCCACAATGTAGTCGCTGTCCTCTGAGGAGAAATCTTCCAGGAACTTGTCTGCCACCTGGCGGCACTCTTTCTGGTAACCGGCGTTGTAGGCAGGCTGCCCGCAGCAGGTCTGGTTGGTGTTGTAACGCACAGTACACCCCAAAGACTCTAACAGTTTCACCATGTTCCAGGCCGTCTGCGGAAACAGTTGGTCTATGAAACAGGGAATAAATATATCAACTACCGGCTGTGCCATCTGGATTAATGCAATTGGAATACGTGGGACGCCTGGGCCAGAGACCGACCCAGCGCCGCTTGGTTTAAATTCAAAGGTACGCCTTTCTCCTGTAAATAAGAGAGCATTTTCTCGGTGGGCATGTTGCCTACCAGATCGTCTTTGGCCATGGGGCAACCGCCGTAACCCAGCAAAGCCCCGTCCATGCGGCGGCACCCGCTGGCGTAGGCCGCCTCCACTTTCTCGCGCCAGGTAGTGGGACTCGTATGCAGGTGCGCCCCGAACTCAATCTGCGGAAAGGCCGGGATGAGGGTAGTGAAAAGGTCCTGAATGGTGCCGGGCTCGGATACCCCGATGGTGTCTGACAGCGAAATGATTCTGATATCCATAGCCGCCAGTTTCTGCGTCATCTCCCCCACCAGCGAAGGCTCCCAGGGCTCTCCGTACGGGTTCCCGAACCCCATGGACAGGTACAGCACCAGTTCTTTTCCGTGTTTCAAACATAGGTCCTGCATTTGCGTCACTTCTTCCAGAGCTTCAGCAATGCTTTTGTTCGTGTTGCGCCGCTGAAACTCCTCAGACAAAGACAAAGGAAACCCGATGTACCGGATCTGCGCCTGCTCTACGGCCTGTTGGGCACCACGTAGGTTAGCCACAATGGCCAGCAGTTTGGTCTGCGAGACAGAGGTATCCAATTGAGACAGCACCTCGGCGGTATCTGCCATCTGCGGAATCGCCTTAAGCGAGACAAAAGACCCGAAATCAAGGGTATCAAAACCCACCTCCAAGAGGGTTTGCAGGTATTTTACCTTTTCCTGGGTAGGCACAAACTGGGACAAGCCCTGCATGGCATCGCGGGGACACTCAATTATTTTCATGGAACAAGTTTAGTCATTGTGGCGCGTTTTGGCGACAGCTTTGCTTTAGAATATTTGCCCTTGCATACGGATAACCGGGCCTAACGCTTATTTTGCACCGGCGGTGAAGATGATAGGCCGCCTGAAACCTACCTCCTGATCCCATGGCCCAACCGCACGCCTCCCTTTTCCAGCAAGACGAACTCCTGTACCAATTGGTGCTGCAGGCACCAGAGATGGTGATTTCCGGTGAACCCCGGCCCATTTACGATGCCCTGCTCAGCTCAGTCATTTCGCAGCAATTATCGGTGAAGGCGGCGGCTACCATTAAAGCGCGGTTTCTGGCCTTATTTCCGAAAAATTACCCCGATCCAGCCCTGGTACTTTCGCTGCCCGTGGAGCAGATGCGGGCGGTGGGTTTGTCACGGCAGAAGATTGGCTATCTGCAGAACATCGCGGAGCACAAGGCTGCCGGAAAACTGGAAGATGACCAACTGGCACACCTGCCGGATGAGGAACTGATTACCCAACTGGTGCACATCAAGGGAATAGGACGCTGGACGGCAGAGATGATCCTGATGTTCGCGCTGCATCGGCCTGATGTCATGCCAGTGGATGACTTGGGAATTTATAACGCCATGAAACGTCTGTACGGCCTGGAGCCCCCCCACAAACAAGCCCGAGCCAGAATGCTGGAACTCTCCCTTTCCTGGCGACCGTACCGTACGCTGGCTTGCCGGTACCTGTGGCAGTCGCTGAACAATATGCCGGAGGTGAGTTCTGAGCCCCAGAAATAAAGTTCTGAGTTTTGAGTTCTAAGTTCTGAGTAGTTTTGAGGCTGATTTTGGAAATTCAGCCCAAAAACAGTTTAACGCACTTTCTGGCGCTTGACCAGGTAGGCCTGCAGGACTTTGTCAATGGGCTCGCGGAGGTCCACAGAAACCAAGTCAATGCGGTACTGGCCGCAACGTAGCTTCAGTTCGTTCTTGAACTGCTTCATGGCCTTCACGTAGGCTTCCCGTATCTCAGCGGGTTGTACTTTGATTTTCTCACCGTTCTCCAGACCATGAAACATGAAAGGCTTATCGGGGAAATGGAATTCCTCTTCGGTCTCGGCGTGTGTGATATGGAACAGCAGGACCTCGTGCTGCTGATGCCGAAGGTGCTGCAGGGCCAGGAAAATCTCGTCCAGTTGCTCGTACTGACTCAGTAAGTCGCTGAACAAAATCACCAGGGAACGTTTGGGCAACTGCTGGGCCACGTGGTGCAGCATTGCCGCAACCCGGGTTTCTTTCTGCGGCGGGGCCGGTTTCTGTAGTTGCTGTTGCAGGGCCAGCAAGAGCGTGTGCAAGTGTGCGCCGGTAGACTTGATAGGCGTCTGCAGCTCAATCCCGTCAGCGAAAGTAGTAAGGCCCACTGCATCGCGTTGCCTCTGCAGGAGGGTGGCCAGGGCGGCGGCGCTCAGCACTGCGTAGGAAAGTTTGCCGTAATTATTGGTGGGGTAATACATAGACCCTGACACATCCAGGAGCAGCTGGCAGCGCAGGTTGGTTTCCTCCTCGTAGCGCTTCACGAAGAGCTTCTCGGTGCGGGCGAAGACTTTCCAATCCATGTGCCGGGTGCTCTCGCCGGAATTGTAGAGCCGGTGCTCAGAGAACTCCACCGAGAAGCCGTGGTACGGAGATTTATGCAGGCCCGTGATAAACCCTTCTACCAACCGCTTGGCCAGAAACTCAAGGTTCTGGATGTTCCGGACACTGTCTAAATCAACGTTTATTCTACTCATGCGGCTTCTTTATCCTTTTGGCCTAGGGCCAGGGCAGTTTCCTTGTCTATTTTAATGAGCTTCACCTTTCCCCTTCCGGCCCCAATGATGCCCAGTTGCAGGGCGGCTTTGCGGGAAAGGTCAATCACAAAACGTGACTTGCGGCTCATGCGGTCATTGATCCTTACTACAACGCTGCGGCCGTTCTCCAGATTATGGACCTGTACGTAAGAATGAATAGGGAAGGTCGCGTGGGCGGCGGTGAGTTCCTGCGGGTTGTAGCGTTCTCCGCTGGTGGTTCTGTGCCCTGAATGAGAGGAAGCGTAGAAGGTGGCATTCCCTTTCTGCGGTGAGGTTTCGGCGAAGCTTGTCCATGGCAGCAGGCAGAGGAAAAGACAGAATAGCTTTATTCTCATGTAGTTTTGTTTCTTACAAACATTAGTACATTCGAATTTACCTATTAAAATTAATCTTAAAAATTTTTAGATGTGAATCTGTTGCTTTAAATTGGCTACTTCAAATAAATAAGGAACCTTCAAGTTATGGTGGAAGAGAACAACGACAAAGCAGAAATCTACTCGCAGAGAGTAAGGGCAGGAAAGCGCACCTATTTCTTTGATGTGAAATCAACCCGCTCAAATGATTATTATCTGACAATCACAGAGAGCAAGCGGAAATTCAAGGACGACAACTACTCTTACGAGAAGCACAAGATTTTCTTGTACAAAGAAGACTTTGCCAAGTTCATGGAAGCGTTGCAGGATACCGTTAACCATGTAAAAGGTGAGTTATTGTCTGAAGAGGCACTGGCGGAACTTGAGCGTTTAGACCACGCTCAATCAGAAGCTGCGGTGGATGAAGAACTGAAGTGGGAATAGCTTCCACTTAATTCTCCTCAAGCTCATGCCTCGCGTGAGCTTTTTTTATGCTTACGCTCGTTTCCAAGCCGTTTTACTTAAAACTGCCTTGAAATCCTTGTCCTGTTTTCTAAGCGAAGGTTCCTCCTCCAAACACTTCAAATCGCTGAAATAACAAGGCTGGAGACTATTGCAGTTTGTCTAAAAAGTACTGCCTTTGGAATTCCAACTAAAGGTTTCTGCTTGGATTTACTACCCGGTAACCGGATGAAACAAGACCTGGCACTTCTCGCAGAAGTACCCAGACCTTTGCCCCTTCCCTACCTTCTCTTTGCGTAAGGGAATATGGTCCCGGGGACATTCCTTCTGCTGGTACACAAGCCAGTGTTCTTTCACGGTGCCCTCCCGTTTGCTGTCCAAGTAACGGAAGCTCTGCGTCACGCATTCCTTGATGAGGTCTTTGAGGATGGCTATGGGGATCTGATCTACCTGGCTCTCCGGGTGCAACCGGGCCCTAAACAGCACTTCATTCTTGATTCCGTTGCCTACCCCGGCCAATATGCTCTGGTCCAGCAGCGCGTCACAGATAAGTTGGGTGGGTTGGCGCAGAAGTTTCTGCAGGGCTTGCTCCTGGTCAAAAGATTCGCTCATCACATCGGCACTCCAGTCATACACGGCTTCCAGGGGTTCTTTCAGGAACCGGCAATCGCAGGCGTAGAAGTTAAGGTCGCCGTCTTCAAAGGAAAGCCCCAACTCCAGGGGTCTGTTGACTTCCCCATTTATGGCGTATTTCCCGAAAAACATCAGGTGAACGCGTACCACGTTGTTGTGAAAGCAAAACAGGATCTCCTTACCGAAGGTCCTGATCTGGGTTAGCTCCTGCCCTTTCACCAATTCAAACGGGATGTTCCTGGTTCTACCTTTCACCTCCACTACAACCTGACCGATGAATTGTTCGGTCTGTTCTTTAAGGAAAACCATTTCGGGTCCTTCGGGCATAGGCTTTGGGTATAGAAAATCCCTGCTGCTTTTAAAATGCAACAGGGATTTCAGGTGGATAATGTTACACGTTCAAGTTGCCCATTTGCGGGGCGGCGTAGCGCTGACCGGCAGCCACTCCTTTAGGCGCAATAAACTCAATCTCTTCCAGCTCCTCCATGGTTAAAGAAACCTGCAGCGCCCCTACGTTTTCCTCCAGGTACTTTCTTCTTTTAGTGCCTGGAATAGGTACGATGTCCTCGCCTTGCGCCAGGAGCCATGCCAAAGCCAATTGACTTGCGGAGCAGCCTTTCTTACCAGCCAACTCCTCTATTTTCTGCACCAGGTCTAGGTTCTTCTGGAAGTTCTCGCCCTGGAACCTTGGCGAATGCCGCCGGTAATCATCCTCCGGTATGTCTTCCAGGGTTTTAAACTGCCCGGTTAAGAATCCCCGGCCCAGGGGACTGTACGGTACAAACCCGATGCCCAATTCACGGCAGGCGGGCAGAATCTCATCTTCCACATCGCGGCTCCAGAGCGAGTACTCCGTTTGCAGGGCGCTGATGGGGTGTACTCTGCTTGCTTTTCTAAGGGTTGCCGCCGAGGCTTCTGACAAGCCCAGGTACCGCACCTTTCCTTCTTTCACCAACTCGGCCATGGCGCCAACGGTTTCCTCAATGGGTGTTTGTTTGTCTACCCGGTGTTGGTAGTAAAGGTCAATGTAATCCGTGCCCAGGCGTTTGAGGCTGGCTTCGCAGGCTTTGCGCACGTACTCGGGTGAGCCGTTAATGCCCAGGAAATTGCCCTGATCATCCCGCACGTTCCCAAATTTGGTGGCCAGGATCACCTTGTCTCTCCTGTCTTTGATGGCCCTGCCCACCAGTTCTTCGTTCGCGCCCACACCGTACATGTCAGCGGTGTCCAGGAAGTCAATGCCCAGATCCAAAGCGTAGTGGATGGTGGCAATAGACTCGTTGTCATCGCGATTGCTGTAAAAGTCTGACATGCCCATGCACCCCAGGCCCAGCGCCGAAACGCTTAATCCTTGGTTTCCTAATTTTCTTTTTTCCATAGTGCAGTTGTTTTTACTTCTGTAGATACTTCTGTTTCCAGGTTATAAAATCCTTGGCCACAATCCGCTGCCCGGTCAGGCCGGAGCTTTGGTCTGAGGCCAGGAACACGATGGGTTCTCCCATGACCTCTGGGCTCAGCAGAAAGCCTTTCTCTTTTAAATTGTTTTTATAATAGTCTGGAATCATCTCTGTCTCCGTGGCGCCGCCGGGCAGCAGCATATTTACGTCAATCCGGCTTTCCATCAGGTCCTCGGCCATGATGTAGGAAAGGGATTCTGCCCCGGCTCGGGAAGGACCGTAAGGCACAAAACCCTTCCTCTTCATGGTCTCATGGTTCATGGAGATATTCACGATCTTTCCTTTCCCGTTTTGCAGAAACAATGGCACAAACGCTTTGGCCACCAGAAAGTACCCCGTCAGGTTGGTGTCAATCAGATCCCGGAAACCTTGGGCGGTGACTTCATAGAAAGGCTTGGGCTGGGAAAGGAAATCTGGATTAACAGTGCGCATGCCAATACCGGCATTGTTCACCAGCACATCCAAGGTTCCCCACTGATTTTGAACCCAGGACACCGCCTGGGCAATGGAATCCTCATCGCGCACATCCATGGCAATCCCGAATACTTCGCCCGTCAAGCCCTGGAGTTGGTTTACCGCTTTGGAGATATTTTCCTCAGAACGGGCTGTAATCAGCACGCTAGCTCCGGCCTCAGATAAGGCTTTGGCCATGGCGAACCCCAGCCCGGTAGAGCCGCCGGTGACTAAAATTCGTTTGCCACTTAATACTACATTGCTTGTCTCTGGTGTCATAAAGGAGTAGCCTGATCAACCTCAAACCCGGGTTAAACTTTAAACCATGATTAGCTTTTACTTTACGAGGCATTCTGGAATGGGGTACCCTTTGCCTAAAAACTCTTTCTGGTTTTAACCCGGAATCAGGAAATCGGCCATAATACAGAAAGCCAAACCTGGAGGCAGATCTTGGCACATAATTCAAATAGGGGCAGTGCAGAAGTTTCGCAAAGTCTCTTTATATAAAGGCTCCTTTCAGCGGTAAGTGTTTCTTGTTGGCAGCCAAGGTGTTTACTATTTTAACGGTAGTCCCCAAAGGAATGCGTATATTTGCAGCCGCTTCTGAAAATGAGCCTTAAAACAGTTTTAAGTCCTTTGGCCGGAGGCACATACATCAACTTTGATTTAAGACCAATCTATCTTTATGGGACTTCGTTGTGGAATAGTGGGTTTGCCAAACGTGGGTAAATCTACGCTGTTCAATGCCTTGTCAAACGCCAAAGCCGAATCGGCTAACTACCCTTTCTGTACCATTGAGCCCAACGTGGGCGTGATCACGGTGCCAGATGAGCGCCTGCAGGTTCTGGAGGAACTGGTGCACCCTGAGCGGGTACTGCCTACCGTCATGGAATTTGTGGACATTGCCGGTCTGGTGAAAGGCGCCAGCAAAGGCGAGGGTTTGGGAAACAAGTTCCTGGCCAACATCCGCGAAGTAGACGCCATTATACATGTGGTGCGCTGCTTTGACGATCCCAACATTGTACACGTGGCCGGCGGCGTTGACCCCGTGTTTGACAAAGACGTGATTGACACCGAGCTGCAGATCAAAGACCTGGAGTCCATTGACAAGAAAATAGCCAAGGTGGAGCGTACCGCCAAGTCCGGTGATGCCAAGGCCAAAAAGGAATTTGAGAGCCTGAAGCGCTTCAAAGAGCACCTGCAAAGCGGCAAAAACGCCCGCTCCCTTGATTATACCCCCGAAGACCTGGAGTCTGTGGAAGACCTGCAACTGCTCACCATTAAGCCGGTGATCTACGTGGCCAACGTGGACGAGGACTCTATCCAGACCGGAAACAAGTTTCTGGAGGCCCTGAAAGAGCACGTGAAAGACGAGAAGGCCCAGGTAGTGGTGATCTCCGCCGCAATTGAAGCCCAGATCGCTGATTTCACCGAGCCCGAGGAAAAAGAGATGTTTCTGTCTGAATACGGTCTGAAGGAATCTGGCCTGAACCAATTGATCAGAGCTTCTTACGCCTTGCTGGACCTGATCACCTACTTCACCGCCGGACCAAAAGAAGTGAGGGCCTGGACCATCCGGAAAGGCTGGAAAGCCCCGCAGGCAGCCGGTGTCATTCACACCGACTTCGAGAAAGGCTTTATCCGCGCAGAGGTGATCAAACTCAAGGATTATACAGAATATAAGACCGAAGCCAAGATTAAGGAGGCCGGCAAAATGGCGCTGGAAGGGAAAGACTATGTGGTACAGGACGGCGACATCATGCACTTCAGATTCAACGTGTAATTGATAACCAGTAATGTATAAAAAAAGGGGAGCAGACTACTCCCCTTTTTTTATACATTTTTCTTTATAATCTTCTCCCTTCCAAATGCTCCCTGCAACGATTATAGGTTTGCTTTTAGTATAAGAATTAGAATAAAAATAACTTTTATAAAAATTAATCGTCTCATTATATGGGACTTACTAAATATTAGAATTCCTTTTTATTGATAAAAGGAAACATTTTGGCGTAAATCCTGTAAATATGTGCAGAATACTATATTACAACTCTCTAAAACTATGAAAAAAACCTTACTTAAAGCTTCTGTACTCGGCGCGTGGCTGCTGTCTATGGTTGCTCCATCAGAAACAATAGCGCAGTCTGCCGACAGACCTTGGGGCTTATCGCTCTACGGTAGCGCCAACCAGGCCCGGACCAACATGAGAAATGATATCTGGGATATGAGCAATTCCTCATGGGGTGGTGGTCTAGGCATTAACCGGTATCTGTCTCCGTCCTTTGATGTGGCTTTGCAGTTGAACTATTTCAACTTGAAGCAAGATGCCAACAACGTTACCTACAACGTAACTGGTTTTGGACCGGGCAGATTTGATGACGAGGTTGGAACCGCTAACCTGGGCTTGAAACTGAAGCTGAACAACGGCAAGATCCTGAGCGAGACTGCTTTCCTGCAGCCTTACCTGATTGCCGGTATCGGTGCTCAGTACGCCAGCGTGGAAGCCTACCTGCCAGTAGCCAGACCAGGCGGAACAAACGAGTTCAAGTACGATGAAGGCCTGCTGCGCATGAACTACATGGGTGGTGCCGGTATCGGGTTCAGAATCACTGAGGGTATCAGCTTGTTTGCCCAGTCTACCCTCAACTATCCAACCACTAACCTGCTGGATGGTATCTCCCCTGCCAACTCAGATGAGTTGAACGACCGTTACCTGCAGCACCAATTCGGTCTTACCTTTGGTTTAGGAAAAGCCACTGACACCGACGGTGACGGTGTTTCTGACCGCCGCGATAAGTGCCCAGACACTCCAGCTGGTGTACAGGTAGACAAAACCGGTTGCCCACTTGACGGCGACGCTGACGGTGTTCCAGATTACCAGGATAAATGTCCTACTGAAGCCGGTACTGCCGCTTTGGAAGGCTGCCCAGACAAAGACGGTGACGGTGTGCGTGACTCAGAAGATGAGTGCCCAGACCAAGCTGGTCCTGCTGCAACAAGAGGTTGCCCAGATGCAGACGGTGACGGTGTAGCTGACAAAAACGATACTTGCCCTAACACCCCAGCCGGTACTCGTGTAGACGCCAGTGGTTGCCCAGTGGTAGTTGACCGTGACAATGACGGTGTAAACGATGATGTTGACCGTTGCCCAGATGTTGCCGGTTCTGCCGCTAACATGGGTTGCCCAGGCTTAGATGTGGAAGACAGCACCTACATGGCCCGCGTTCCTAAGATTGAGTTTGAGTTCAACAGAGCTGTTCTGAAGAGAACTTCTTACCCAACCCTGGACAGAATGTCAAGCATGCTGGCTAAATATCCGCACTACAACCTGCGTATCTCTGGCCACGCTGACCACATTGGTTCAAACGAGTACAACCAAGAGCTTTCTGTTCGCAGAGCAGATGCCGCTAAGTCTTACTTGACAAACCAAAAAGGAGTAGCCTCTGACCGTATCATCACCGAAGGATTCGGCGAAGAGCGTCCAGTAGCACCAAACACCACCAACGCCGGCCGTGCCAGAAACCGCCGCGCTGAGTTCCGCCTCTTCATCCAGTAATGGAAGATTGGCTTAGTTAAAAGCTAGAAAATGCCCAGCCGTTTGGCTGGGCATTTTTATTTTAGGCCTATATTTCTGAAAACAATGGATAAAGAACAGAAACCAGAAGTCTGGTTGCGCGGCCCCCTACCCGCTGTTCCGGCCTTGCTGCAACCGGTAGCCCATGCCCTGCTCCAGGCCCGGGAGGAAGTGAAGGGATACCTCAACGGGTTCCCCGATCATCTGCTGTGGGAAAGACCCGCAGGCGTGGCCTCAGTGGGCTTTCACCTGCAGCACCTCACCGGGGTTCTGGACCGCCTGTGTACCTACGCCCGCGGTGAAGCCTTATCTGAGGCAGGGCTCGCGTACCTGAAAGCAGAAGGAACTCCCCCGGCAGAAAGCACCACCGCAGAGGATTTGCGGCTACTTTTTGAGAAACAGGTAGAAAACACCCTTCAACAGATAAAGCAAACCGATCCGGAGACCCTCACCCAGTTCAGAGGCGTTGGCCGGGCGCAGCTTCCCTCCACCGTGGGTGGTCTGCTCTTTCATGCCGCGGAGCACACCCAACGCCACGTGGGCCAACTGCTGGTCACCGCCAGAATCCTGCAGGCCGGGGTGCTCAGGTAAAGGCAATGACATACGCTCCCCGCTACCCTAGTCTTAAAACAGAAAATGCCTGAACTGAGTCAGGCATTTTCTGTTTAGGGGCTGTATTAATTATAAAAAAGTTCAAAACGCAGATCAGTTGTAGTTAGGCAGAATGTTGTACACCTCGCCGTACTCCAGCATCTGCTGCGTGAAGTTGTTTGGGTACACCAACAGCACGTCCACAATCTTTCCATCCTTCACCACGGGCGTGAGTTTAGGCTGGATAAAGCCTTGGTAAGGGGCGATATTGAGTTTGCTGTAACGCTGCAGTACTTCCTGGTGCAGGGTTTTGTCTACCTGCACGCCGTAGGTCTCCACCAGTTTCTGGGCCGCCTTAAAATCACCCTCTGAGGTGATGCGCTGGGTTTCGCGAAGCAGTTGACCGAACAGGTCACGCAGTTTCTGGTAGTCGTTGATCTTGAAGTAGGTTTTGCCCTGGCGGGTCACGCGCTCAATCACGTTGTCCTTTTTGCCTTTCTCAAACGCCCAGGCGGCTACCATCTGGCGGTTGCGCATGTGGTCTTCCTCAATCATCTCGCCGGGCGCCAAACGTGAGAGCTGCGTCATGAGGCCATTACGGATATAGGCATCATACTCGGCTTTGCCCACTTCCAAAGAAGGCATCACGCCAATCTCCACCAGTTTGGGATCCATCACGTAGTACAGGGCCACCAGGTCGGCGCGGCCTTCTTCCATGGTGCTGGCGTAGTTCTTCAGGGTCTGCTTGGGTGTGCCCACTCCCGGGTTGATCTGCCCTGAGGCATGCCCGATCACCTCGTGCATGTCGGTATGGAGGTCGCCGGCCAGGGAGGCGTATTTTTTACCGCGGTCAATCTCTTCCTGGCTGAAGGCGAACTCACTCAAGGCGCTTCCGCCCGTGTTGGCTGACTCAGTGTAAGCATGTACAATATTGCCTAGGTTCACTGATTTGGAGCCGTGCTCTTTCCTGATCCAGTTGGCGTTGGGCAGGTTAATCCCGATGGGTGTGGCCGGGGCCGCATCGCCGCCTTCCACCACCGTGGTGATAACTTTGGCCGTGATGCCCACCACGTTCTTTTTCTTGTGCTGCGGCAAAAGCGGCGAGTTGTCTTCAAACCACTGGGCCTGGTCACCTATGGCTTTGATGCGTTTGGTAGCCTCCACGTCCTTGAAAGACACCACTGATTCATAGGAGCCTTTGATGCCCAATGGGTCGTCGTACACCTCAATGAACCCGTTCACCACGTCAATCTGCGAATCCACGTCTTTGACCCAGGCTATGTTGTACTCGTCAAACACCTTCAGGTCACCGGTGCGGTAGAACTCGGACAGTTTCTGCAGAGCTAGACGCTGCTTCTCATTCTCGGCCACGGTCACGGCTTTGTCCAGCCAGAACACGATGCGCTCAATGGCCGGGCCGTACATGCCGCCCACTTTCCAGGGTTTCTCCACAACCTGGCCGTTTTCTTTCACCACCTTGGAGTTGAGGCCATGCGACACCGGGCGCGGATCGTTCTTGTTGTCCTTCTTAGCATAGAAAGCCTCCACTTCTTTCTGCGTGAGGCCCTCGTAGAAATTCACCGCCGAGGTCTTGATCAGGTCCTGGCCGGCGGCTTTGTTCACCTGCTTCGCATCCAGGTTCGGGTCGAACAAGATGGGGGTAAGCCATTTGATGAAGGTCTCCACGTTCTCACCGGGCTGCAGGGGCAATTGGTTTGCCGGTACCTTCCGGATGGAGGCGGCTAGGAACTCCTGGCTGAACTCAGGCATGATCTTGTTGGCCGAGTAATGGTGGTGGATACCGTTGGAGAACCACACGCGCTTGGTGTATTCCATAAACTTCTCCCAATCAGGCGAAGTGGAGCGGTCGCGCTTGTTCTGCACCAGGGCATCCAGTGTGCGCCGGATGCGCAGGTTGTGCTTGTAGTTCTGGTCATAGATGATGTCCCGGCCAGAGAGGGCGGCTTCGTAGAGATAATACAGCAACTCCTTCTGCTTGGCGGTCAGGTTCTCGAAACCCGGTACCCGGTACCGCAGGATGCGCAGGTCAGCAAATTGCTCTGAGACGTATTTGAAGACGGAATCCTCCACGATGACCTGCGGCGGCGAAGTGCGGGAGATAGGGCCAATTTCCTGGTTTTTAACCACGCTGGCCTCTCCCGGCATCATGGCCGGCGAAGAAGCTGCCGTGGTTTTCTTGCCGCAGCTGCCGGCCAGCAAAGAGGCCAGCAGCAACGCAGATACGGCTATAGGTGTTTTCTTCATATAATTTTCTGGGGTTTGATCCTTTAAAAGTAAGGAATTAGGAACAGGCAGGCAAAAACCGATCCGTTAGGCCGTTCAAAGTTGCCTTTTCCTAGTTTAGGCCCTATTTTCCGGAAAATAGCCTTAAAACGATTTTCTTTTCTGCCGGATATGCGCTTTCTCAGGGTAACATAGCAGCAGCGTGCATTAAAAAACCGGCAGAAAGAAATACCTTTAAAGCCAAAAGGAACCGGCAGGAGCAACACCTTCTGCCCTATTCATCTGCATGGAGCCCCGGACCACCCCTTTCTTGCAAAGCCGTTTTCTTCCTTTCTTTTTGGTGGTGGCGTTGTTCCTGGTGTATGCCGTTTTCCCAACCCAGAACTCCACCTCAGACGCCTATGACTACGCCGCCAGCGTGAAGTGGCAGGTTGATCTCTGGCGACCGCACCATCTGCTCTACAACATTACTGGCCTGGAATTTTACAATCTTTGCCAGGCACTGGGATTTAAAGGACAGCCGCTGGAAGCATTGAAGTTTCTGAACAGCCTGGCGGCGGCAGGATGTCTGCTGGTGCTCTGGCGTATTCTGGCGCGCCTGCAGGAAGATACCAAAGTACAGGCCGGATTGCTCTTGCTCGCAGGCGCTTCTTTTGGTACCATGCGGTATGCCACTGAGAACGAGACCTACCTCCTGCCCATATTCTTCTCGCTGTTGGGTTCTTCTTTCTGGCTGCGGTACCAAAACCAAGGCAAATGGGTGGATGTTGCCTGGAGCAGTTTTTGGGCGGCTTTTGCCTGCCTGTACCACCAGGTGCATTTCTTCTGGTGGCTGGGTTTAGGGCTCGGTTTTCTGATTTCGGTGCCTAAACGAGGACAACTAGTTCTGACGTACCTGGTTCCGGCCCTGGTGGTCCCGCTGGTTTACGCTTTAGTGATGTACCAGCAGGACATCCCCTTCCCTCAGGCCCACCGCTTCGTTTTCCAGGACTTCTACAAAAGCAGCGTTAATACCTCGATTTCCTCCCAGAACTTTCTGCTCACCTTTATCTCTTTCATCAGGACCTTTCTGGAGGTGCACGGCCGACTGTACTTTTTGGCTAAGGCAAACATACTTTACATAATACCTGCAATAATAACCTTTATTATTGCTACAGTTCTTACCAGAAGAGTTGTTTTCTTCCGCAAGGAAACACAGCTACACCAAAGAGCCTTTTTCCAGGTTCACCTTCTCATTCTGGGGCTGCAGCTGCTGTTTGCCTGGTATGCGGTGGGCAATGCCGAGTTTATGGTCATGGTGCCTTTCCTGGTGGCTATCCTTTTGGGTTGTTATAGGTTGAGTACATCTTGGCCACTGTGGCTGGCTGGTTCTGCGCTTTTCCTCTGGAACATGGCTTATGGCATTCTGCCTAATCACACCTTCACCTACACAAACCAAACCTGCGTTTACCAGGAAGTACAGAAGCATCCCGAGGCTTTGCTCCTGCTGCAAGACAAGAATGCCTTTACGTCTTTTTACTTCTACCAAACCGGCCAGTACCATCCTAACGCATATGAAAGCTGGGCTACAACAGAAGTTCTTTCCAATGCCATCAACCAAGCCCGTCAACAGCGGCAACCTATCTTCACAGATTATTCTCCTGAGGCCCCCATCTTCAACCGCGCCTGGTTTATGCGTCATAGGTCACCTTCCTCATTTTTCAAGCAATTCAGGTTAGAGCCTTTAACCTCCTGCCCCACCTTGTACGGCGATCAGGGCCTGAAACAACTAACCTTGCCAACAGGGTCTGTCCCATAGGTCAGTAAAAAACCGCACAGAGCTTTTCTACTGTTAATTGGTTTACATAATCGCACCATTTAAGAAGACAAAATATACCATAAATTCCTATGGTGCAGCGCAATATGCGGCACTATAAAAGCTTTACTTCTTAGGGCAGATTTTGTACATTGAAGTAAAAAAACGCTATGGCTGCCATCCACCAACTGTTAGACGAGTACGCCGAGAGCCACCGTAATGGCACAAACAAACTCATCCATTGGATCTGCGTCCCAGCCATTATGATCAGTTTGTTGGGTTTGATCTGGGCAATCCCCGTCCCTGGTTTTCTGGAGAACCTGCCTTTCCTCTTCAACTGGGGTATTCTCTTTGTGCTCCTTTGTATGGTCTACTACTTCATGCTCTCGCCCAGCCTGGCCTTGGGTATGGTGTTAGTAACCTCGTTTTTCCTCTGGATTGTGTACCAACTGGACCAGGTGCAACGTCTTCCGCTTTGGGCCCTGTGCCTCATCATTTTCGCGGTGGCATGGGTAGGGCAATTCATCGGGCATAAGATAGAGGGCAAAAAGCCTTCTTTCCTGAAAGACGTGCAATTCCTGCTTATCGGGCCGGTTTGGCTCCTGAGCTTCATCTACCAGAAGTTAGGTTTGAGGTACTAAACGCCTGTGCTGCCGGTGGTTTTTAACCTCTGCTGGGGTAGATTTAAGGCCTGTTTTGAAGATTTGGCCTGAAAACGAATTTCTTCTAAAGACAAGGCCACCGTTCGGTTATTTCGGTCGTCTTGGTTCAAGAAGTTTTCAGATGCTTCCTTACCTTTGCCCCGATTTGCACGTCTTGAAAAACCTTGCCACCATATTGCTTCTATCGGTGATGCTCACCCAGGCATTCAGCAAGTTTTTCATTGTGCTGGACTATGAGGCCAACAAGGACTTTATTTCCAAAGTGCTTTGCATCAACCGCGAGAAACCCCAGATGCACTGTAACGGGAAATGCTACCTCATGAAAAAGCTCAAGAAGGCTGAGCAGACCCAGAACCAGGGCAACAACAAAACCCAGAAACAGAAGCAGGATATCACCCTGTATTACCAGCCAATTGTGGCTTCTACCACCACCCAGACCCTCCAACCCACACTTTCGCCAACTTCTGCTCCTGTAGGAAGGCCGATTGGGGTTCATGTCTCCGTCTTCCATCCACCCAAGTTCACAGCCTGATTAAGAATACTTCGGTCTTACTGACCGAAGCGGATACCCGTACCCGGAATCTTCCCCGGCGTTGCTGCTATCACCGTTTTTCTGACTGTAACTGAATTTCCATGCAAAAAATATGTTTGGCCGGCATCTGCTTTCTCCTGATGCTGGCACCCTTTGCCCGTGCCCAATTCACCGTAAAAGGTCGGGTGTTGGATGCGTATACCAAAGAGGCGCTGGTGGGCGCTTCTATCCAAATGGCCCAGAGTACTACGGGCACCATCACGGAGCGCGATGGCAGTTTCACCCTGCAAACGGGGCAGAAACCTACCTCTCTGCTGGTTTCCTACCTAGGGTACAATGCCCGGCAGGTACCCTTCCAAGACGATTTTATGCTGGTGTCGCTGGCACCTACCTCTAACCAACTAAACCAGGTCATTGTCTCGGCTAGCCGGCAAGCCCAGGCCAGAACCGAGGCGCCCGTGGCCATCAGCACGATCTCCAGCCGGGTACTGCAGGAAACCAAAGCCACCACTCTGGACCAGGTCCTGAACAAGGTGAGTGGCGTGTATATGGTGAACCTGGGCAATGAGCAGCACACCATGGCCATTCGGCAGCCCATTGGCTACAAAAGCCTTTTCCTGTACCTGGAAGACGGCATTCCTATCCGGACCTCCGGTGATTTCAACCACAACGCGCTCATTGAGATCAACATGGCGGCCTTGAAGAACATCGAGGTGATCAGAGGTCCGGCCTCCTCGCTGTACGGGAGCGAAGCCATTGGCGGAGCGGTCAATTTTATCACGCAGGCTCCGGCTCCGGTGCCCACCGCCAAAGTACAGGTGGAAGGCAGCACCCAGGGTTACCGCAGAACCGAATTCAGTGTGTCTAATACCTTTGGGAAGGTGGGCATCTTTGCCGGGGGGTACTACGCGGCGCAGCGGGACGGCATTATCAGCCACAGCGATTTTGACAAGCTGGCGTTCACCCTCCGGGCCGATTACCGCATCAGTGACCGCAGCAAACTGACTACCTCGGGCAGCCTGGTGGACTATAAAACCGACCAGACCGGCGGCCTGGACAGCACCCGTTTCTTTCGGAAGGAATACAGCAGCCTGCACACCTTCACCTACCGCAAAGTCAACGCCCTGCGCCTCAGGAGCACCCTGGAACACGCCTGGGATGCCTCCAACCAAACCCAGGCCACCCTGTTCTTCCGGAACAATGCCATCGGGCAGAACCCGTTCTACGCCATCGGGAACGTGCAGGGCAACGCCCGCAAAGCCAAAGGCGAGATCAACGAAGACGCCTTCACCAGCTACGGCCTCATTGCCCAGCACCGCAAGTCTTTCTCGTTCCTGAACGCCAGCCTCATTGCCGGCGTGAGTGCCGATTACAGCCCCGCCACCTACACCGCCCGGTTCATTGACGTAGATCGGGACGAGAAAGGCCTGTACACCGGCTACACCTCCTCAGATTCGCTTCTTACCCACTACTCAGTGGATCTGCTCAACACCGCCGTTTACGCCCACGCCGCAATCTCCCCGCTGGAGCGCCTGAAACTGGTGGCTGCCTTGCGCTATGACCGCATGGACTACACCTTTGACAACTACCTGCCGCCCTCTGCGTTCACGGGCGCACCCGATGATAAAAACGGCTACCGGCAATTCTCGCCCAAGTTGGGGCTGACCTATGACTTTGGGAAAAGCCAGGGAATTTACGCTAACTACAGCCTGGGTTTCGCGCCGCCGCAGATCACTGAGCTGTACCGCGGCGTGAAAGTACCCACTTTGGAACCCTCTGATTTCAGCAGCTACGAAGTGGGCGGCTGGTGGAGTTTCCTGCAGCACAAAGCCTACCTGGATGTGAGTTTGTACCAGATGAACGGGACAGACGAAATCATCTCCGTGCGGCTGGAAAATGGCTCCTACCAAAACCAGAACGCCGGCCGTACCCGTCACCGCGGTATTGAATACACCCTGAATTACGCCCCTTCTGAGGCACTCTCCTTTAGAGTGAGCGGCACCAACGCCCGGCACTGGTTTCTCACCTACGTGGAGCGCGGCGCAGATTATTCCGGCAACGAAATGGCTACTGCGCCCCGATTTATCGGCAACGCCGAGGTCACCTACCGTCCGACTTTCCTGAAAGGTTTGCGTCTAGGTTTGGAGTGGCAGCGCGTAGGCAAATACTACATGGACCCCGTCAATTCTGAGTATTACGGCGGGTATCACCTGTTCAACGCGCGTGTGGGCTACGCCTTCAAAGGCTTTGAAGCCTGGATCAACACCATTAACCTCACTGATAAACTTTACGCCACCACGGTAGACAAATACTCCTATGGCAAGAGCTACCGGCAAGGCGTGCCGCGCACCTTCAACGTGGGCGTGGGATATCAATTCATTGGAAAAGGAGGCTGAAAACAAGTCTAGCCTACTTACCAGTTTAGTTTATTTGAAGCTTGTTTTACAGGTGTTTTACACTTAATAAGCAATAATCAAGCATCAGCATTTACATCATTTTATTCGCATGGACTTTATGAAATTCCCATACCGCATCACTACACTTCTATTTGTTTTGTGCTTCCTTTGGCTGATAGGTTGCCAGTCTAAAGCCGCGCAGGAGGTACCGCCAGAAAACCGGGTTTCCCTATCAAACCTGAAAGCCTCCTGCCCTTATCTTACCCAGGACCAACAAGGGAATCCGGTGCTGTGCTGGGTGCAGGCGCAGGACACCACCGGCAATTACCTGCTGATGTACGCCCGTTCAAAGGATGGCGGCACCACCTTTGGGAAACCCATGACGGTGCCTACCTCTCAGGGCGTGTATCCGCACGATGAGAACCTGTCCAAGATCCTGTTCAAGAAAAACGGCGACATTCTGGCCATGTTTGCCGTGCAGAACCCTAACCCCGAAAACAGCTACGCCGGTCTGGTGAAATACACCCAATCGTTTGACGGTGGGAAAACCTGGACCAGGCCCAAACAACTGGCGCAGGATGCCGAAAACAGCATTGACGAGCGGTACTTTGACATCACCTTACTGCCCACCGGCGAATTTGCCGCCATTTGGCTCGATTCCCGCAAGAACACGCCCAAGGAAGGTTCCAGCCTCTACTTCTCCAGCACCTCCGGCCGGAACGGGTTCACCTACGAGAAAGTCATTGACCAGCAGCTCTGCCAATGTTGCCGCACGGATCTGTTTGTGGACGGAAAAGGCCAACTCCATGCCGCCTACCGGGCAATCCTGAACGACAGCATCCGGGACATGATGCACCTGGTGTCCACGGACAATGGGCAGACCTTCGCTCCGCGCGAGCGCATCAGCGTAGACAATTGGGCCATCAAAGGCTGTCCGCACACCGGCCCTACCCTGGCCTGGAACCAAAGCGGACTGCACGCAGCTTGGTACACCATGGGCGGTGGCAGCGGTGTGTTCTATAGCCATAAAACTTCAGAGAACACCTTTTCTCCAAGAGAGCAGGTAAGTCAGCTCCCCTCGGCCAAACATCCGCAACTCACCAGCTTCGGAGAGAACCAATTGGCCCTGGTGTGGGATGAGCAGGTGCTTAACTCCAAGCTATTCAACAGCCGGATTGGGTTACAGGTGAGGGATGCCTCGGGGAAAACCGTGCAGCAAACGTATCTTACCTCTGACTTTACCAGCGCTACCCATCCGGTGGTGATGGGGCTTGGCGCGTCTAAAATCCTGGTGGCCTACACGCAGAAGCAGGACAAGAAAAGCGAGGTCTGGTATAAAGTGGTGGAAACTTCTGCTAAGAAAGAGTTGTAAGCCTTGCCTTGAAGGAAACGACTTTGGTTAATTGTTTAGGGCC
This sequence comes from Rufibacter roseolus, assembly GCF_017916365.1. Taxonomy (GTDB): domain Bacteria; phylum Bacteroidota; class Bacteroidia; order Cytophagales; family Hymenobacteraceae; genus Nibribacter; species Nibribacter roseolus. The sequence continues at coordinate 537,924 of NZ_JAFMSU010000002.1, read as the reverse complement.
TGTTTTCAAGAAAACAGGCCCTAATTAGGGAAAGGTGATTTATGTGACACTAATTCAGGAGTGTTTTTGCACCATATTCACTTTGGAGGACCGCACCCTTTCAACCTGCCGGATGACGTCGTTGCAGTGCAACGACGCTACATATTTGTCTGTAGCGTCATTACACCGTAACGACGTCCGCATTGCTTTTTAAACTGAATTCTACCCTTCTGCCCGCAGTACCTCCAGCGGTGATTGGTTCACCACGGCCCGGCTATTGAACAAGCCTATGACCACGGTGAGTGAAGAGATGATGATAAAGAGCACCAGAACAGGCAGAAGCTGCGGTGTGAATTTGGTTTCAAAGGAGTACTTGGCCAAGGCCCAGCTACCTGCCAGTGACAAGACAATGCCAGTGCCGGCGGCCAAAGCACCCAGGAAGAAATACTCCAGGGCCGTGATGGCATAGATCTGTTTGCGGTTGGCGCCTAATGTTCTCAGCAATACGCTTTCCTGCATGCGCTGGTACTTGCTGATGAGCACCGATGAGATGAGCACCACGAGCCCCGTAATTATGCTGAAGGCTGCCATGAACCTGATTACAAACCCAATCTTGTCCAAAAGCTCGTCCATCACACTCAGAATCAGTTCCAGGTCAATAATTGAGATGTTGGGAAACTGCCGTACTACCGCCTGCTGGAATCTGGCCGAGGTCTGGGCTGCGTCTACCCTGGTCAATAACACATGGAACTGCGGCGCCGCCTCCAGCACTCCTTCCGGGAACACTACCCTGAAGTTCGTCTGGATGCGGTTCCAGTCTACTTCGCGTAGGCTGCCTACCACTGTGGGAATAAGCGCACCTTGCACGTTGAACACGATCTCATCGCCTACCTTTACTTTAATCCACTCGGCGTAACGATCATCCAGGGAGACATATACGGTATCACTGGGCGAGGCCACTTTTCCTTGCCAGGTGCCTTCAATAATCTTCTCAGAATCCGATAAAGCACTCCGGAACGTAGAGCGGATCTCGCGCTGGAAAGCCCTGGGAGATACGCCCAGGGTACTGTCTTCCTTCACGTCCTCAGCGGTTCTCCCGTTGATTTCCTCGATGCGCATAGTCACAATAGGCACCTGCTGGATTACGGGCAAGCCCTGCTGTTTCGTGAGTTGGGCCACTGCCTGCCGCTGCCCTTCCTGGATGTCGAACAAGACCATGTTGGGCTGGTTCTCGCTTGCCGAAAGGGTCACCTGGTTCAGCAGAATGGTCTGCACAAAGTAGAGCGTGGAGATGAAAGCCGTACCCAACCCAATGGAGACGATAAGGATGAGCGTCTGGTTATTAGGCCGGAAAAGGTTGGCCAACCCCTGCCGCCAGACATAACCCAAGGTATCTGGGAAGAAACGCCGCACAGCCCACATCAGGGCCCAGGCAATTCCGGCCAGCACCAAGAACCCCACCAGAACGCCTAATGTGAAATAAGCCGCTTCTTTCCATTTTTCGGTCTGCAGATAAGTGAACCCGAAGATGAACAGCAGAATGAGCGCGTACACCCCCCATTTCAACGGATCTCTAAACAGGCTGGTGCTTTCCAAGGAAATGCGCAGGGTATTAAGCGGAGAGACGTTCCGGATACTCACCAGCGGCAACAGCGCGAACAGCAGGGAGATAATCAGCCCCAAACCAATCCCCTGGAAAATGGCCAGCCAGGAGATGCCCACCGTGATCTCCACGGGCAGTAAATCCTGCAAGACCTGCGGCAGCAACTGCTGCACCACCGTGCCCACCGCGGCGCCTATGATAGACCCAAGCAACCCGATGCCCAGGATCTGAATAACGTAGATAAGGAAGGCCTGCGTGGCACTCACGCCCAGGCAGCGCAGAATGGCAATGGAACGCAGCTTCTCCCTGATGTACACATGAATGGCACTGGCCACCCCAATACTACCCAACAGCAGCGCAATAAAACCAACCAAGGCCAGGAAGCTGGTCAGGTCCTTGAAAGAGCGGCCCATGTCCTCGCGTTGTGTCTCGATGGTCTCGGTATTCAGGGCCTCTTTTTCCAAACGGGGCTCTAAACGCTCTACCAGCATCTTGACATCGGTTTTCTGGTCAAACTTGTAGTAGAAGAGGTAATTGATGCGGCTCCCCTTCTTTTCAAGGCCGGTTTGGGGCAGGAACCGGAGCGGAATGTACACTGCCGGCGCAACGGTTGCCGATATCCCGGTCTGCCCGGGCGCTTTGTTCAGGATACCTGCAATCTGGAAAGTAACTTCCCCTACTTTGATGGAATCACCTACCCGGGCATCGAATTGCAGCATGAGGGTTTTGTCTACCAGCGCCTGCTGGCCTTCCCTGAAGCTCTGCGCCGCCGTTTTGGGCACTGTTTCCAGGGCTCCGTAGTAAGGGAACTGCCCTTCCAGCGCCCTGATCTGTACCAGCCGGGTGCCCTGGCTTTTGGGGAATAGGATCATGGAGGCAAAACTCCGCTCCTTGGACCTCCGGTTACCAAGGGAATCCAGCAAGGGCAGCATCTTAGGCTCCACCGGCCGGTTACTGGTGATCACCAGATCAGCCCCGATCAGTTCCATGGCCTGGCTGTCAATGTCCTGGCGCAGGTTGTACCCAAAAGAGAAGATGGCCACCAGCGCGGCTATACCAAGGATAATGGAGGAAATGAAAAGAAACAACCGCGAGCGGTTCCGGCGGCTGTCTCGCCAGGCCATCTGCACCAACCACGGGAAGTTGAGTTTATCCATTTTTTAATATGCTAACGTGTTAATGTGCTGGTTTTAATGTGCAAATGAGGTAATGTGCTGATGTGCTAATTGTTTGATGTGTGAGTGAGTGAGTGAGTTAATTCTTTAATGGACCATGCTTGATTCTGATTGACTACTAAAGGTGCTCCGAAAACTATAATGCTTCAAATTACTAGAACTCATTGGCATCCATCCCTAAAAATCATTAGCACATTAACACATTAGCACATTAAACAATTAGCACATTACATCATCTCCGATGATTTTGCCGCCTTTCATCCTGATGATGCGCTGGGTCTTCCCGGCTAATTCAGCATCGTGGGTGACCAGGACCAGGGTAGTGCCCGCCTCACGGTTCAGGTCGAAGATGAGTTTGACTACTTTCTCGCTTGTTTCGGCATCCAGGTTTCCGGTGGGTTCATCGGCGAACAGAATTTTGGGTCGGTTAGAGAAGGCGCGGGCCAGGGACACGCGCTGCTGCTCACCCCCTGATAACTGCGTGGGATAATGGTGCGACCGGTCGGCGAGGCCTACTTTGTCCAGCAGTTCCATTGCCTGTTGTTTGATGTGTCTCTCGCCCCGGAGCTCCAGGGGCACCATCACGTTCTCCAGAGCCGTGAGCGTGGGCAGGAGCTGAAAGTTCTGGAAGATAAATCCCACGTATTGGTTTCTTACCTGGGCTCGGGCATCCTCATTAAGGGTATCCAGCCTGATGCCGTTCAGCTCCACCAACCCGGAACTTGATCGGTCCAGACCTGCGCAGAGACCCAGTAGCGTGGTTTTCCCGCTTCCTGAGGGACCGATGATGGCATTGGTGGAGCCTTCCTCTAGGGTGAAGTTGATGTTGTCCAGCACCGTAAGGGTTTGGCCGGTACTTTGGTATGTTTTGGTAAGATCCTGGATGTGCAGAATTGGTGTCAAGGCGCTTGGTTAGATAAGGAAGGTTTGGTGCTGGTGCCGTATTAGCAAACGGTAAATTACAGAACAGGATTTAAATTCCATTGTTTAAACCCCAAACGCCCTAAACAAGGTATAAGTACTTTCTTTGCAGGTGAAAAAGAAACCTAACCCGTATGTATAAGCAATCATTCATTTACCTGTTGCTCTTTGTTTGGCTCATTTCCGGCTGCTCCGGAAACGGCGGTAAAGACGAAGCTTCCCCCGGAAAAGACAAAGAAGCAGCTAACAAGGCCCCCCAACCTATGAAAAACATTCTCTTTTTTGGCAATAGCCTCACCGCCGGATACGGCCTCAATCCTTCAGAGTCGTTCCCGGCGCTTATCCAGAAGAAAATAGATTCGCTGGACTTGGGCTACAAAGCCATTAACGCGGGCTTGAGCGGAGAAACCTCGGCGGGGGGCAAAAACCGGATTGACTGGCTCCTGCGGCAGCCGGTAGATGTGTTTGTGCTGGAACTAGGCGCCAACGACGGACTGCGTGGCATTCCGCCGTCAGAGACGAAGAAAAACCTGCAGGCCATTGTAGACAAAGTGAAAGCCAAGTACCCAGAGGCTAAACTGGTGATGGCAGGCATGGAGGTACCACCCAACATGGGCGGCAAATACGCCAGCGAGTTCCGGGTGATCTTCCGGCAGTTGGCCGAAGAAAACAACATGGCCCTTATTCCTTTCCTGCTGGAAGGCGTAGCCGGCATCCGGTCCCTTAACCAACCCGATGGCGTCCACCCCACCTCGGCCGGGCAGAAAATCCTGGCGAATAACGTTTGGGAGGTTCTGCAAGGAGTGCTGTAAGTAAAACCTTTTAAGTGCAGTTGTGCCTCTAATAAGCAAAAGAAATGCTTATTAGAGGCATTTTCTTTATTAAATTATTGACTTATAGCTTCTTATAACTTATCTTAGTTCTAAGTTACTCCCCCATCATAAGTTTTTCAAATAGACCTTTCGACTTCTCCTCCTTCCTTGCTTTCATAAGTACAGGAGTCAAAACTATTGTTTGATATATCTTCCAATAGACTTTAACCCACCTATATTTTCCATCTTTATTACTCAAAATTCTCTTCTATTTAAAACTAGGGGCATCTGTCTTAATGGTATTCAATAATCTTCAAAAATTTAATTTATGAAAACAATAAAAAAATTTTTATGTAACAAAAGAACCACTTTGATTTTACTGATTTTATTATCAATCAAACCGCTGGTATTTTCGCAAAAAATATCAGAAGACAAATTTTGGACAAACTTTACAAAATCTCCTAACATCACATTGACACCAACCTATCAAACTTATTCTATTGAATATGATTTTGGGAATATGGCTGTTAAGGTTGGAGATCCACCCAAAGTACAAGGATTAGAATTCAAGAAAAACGATGCTGATTTATTACTTAAAATTTATGTAAAAGGAATATATGTAGAAAATAAGAAATTGAATGAGACAAAAGCAAGGAACGGCATGAGGTATTATTATAGCCTCTCCTACAAAGCTGAATATGGTTATGATCTTGTGGAAAATAAAACTGGAAAAACAATTTATAGCTTTGAGAGAGCTGGAGGGCCATATGACACAAGAGATTTTGAAAGTAGATCTGAATTAGAAACCTACATGCAAAATTCACTAATAGGAGATTTAACAAAAGCCCTCTTAAGCTACACTCAAAAAAAAGTAGACTATGATTTATCAGAGCACAACTATGAAGTTAGGTTAGCAGCTTCTAAAATAGAAGGGGAATCTGATGCCTATAAAGATATAAATAAAGCGACTGAGGAATTCAAAAATGCTATATCAGGAAAAAAAATTAGCAAAGGCACTCCTGCTCCATACATACAAGTTTGAGAAAAGCATTTATCTAATGCGGATTGTGGAAATAAGAAAAGTCAAATAAATAAAAAGGTTGCAAATGCCTTAATCAATAATTTATGTGCAGCATACCTTTTAATGGAAGATTACACAAATATGAAAGAGAAATCTTCCCTATTTGAAAAAAATAACTCTGGTATTCTAGCTAGCCTTACTGCCTCACCATCTTTTGAAATAGATGGAAGTTATACTGGGCCTAGCAGTGGTTACCATACTATCATCAAAAATAGTAGACCCGTAAATGTTTACACACCAACATTTATAGAATTCTCTTCAGACCTAATTGAAAAATGATCGGTTAAAAACACAATGTTTGTTTAACGGAGACTGCCTGCTAACTAATGATTATGTTCCTTAGCAGGCAGTCTCCGTTAAACATAAAAAATTGATTACCCTACCAGTAATTGCCACTGGGCCGGGATCTCTACCACTGGTACGCCTTCTTTCTCCAGTTGGTCCGCCAGACGTGTTAAGTCTGAGAGACTTTCCAGTACGAAGTAGGCTTCGGGGGCTTCACCGCGTTTGTAAGGCTGAGCCAGGATTTCCTCCAGCACAATGGGGTGCCAGGCATTCTCGCGCTTCAGGGCCAAGTCAGCCTCGGGGGCGTTGGAGATGAGGTTAGCCCCGAAAAGGGTGATGTTTCCCTGGGCATCGCGCAGGAGCCCGTTGCCCAGTACGTGCTGCACCAGCCGCCACAGCAGATCTGTGGCAGCCGGGTCTTTATGCTGGAGCGACAGTTTCCCTACCCGTTCCATGAAATCGGCTACCTCTGGCTGGAGCAACCACGGTAACTGGCTGAACACATCCTGGAACAGGTCTTTGTCGCCCTGCAAACGCAGATCGCTGTCTGGGTGCAGGCGCAGGGACGTCACTGCCGGAAACTTCCGTTTAGCCCATTTAGCCAATACCTGCCGAGGGCGCAGCGGCTCTTCCACCGCCACCAATACCCAGTTGGTGAGGCTTTTTAAGTGATAGTTCACCTTCTGGAATTCGGGAATAAAATAAGCCTTCAGTTCCAGGGCGTCGATTCCTTGCCAGAAAGGCAGGGAGACCACGGCAGAAAGTGCTTCTGCCCGCTTCGTGTACAAGATGTTCCAGGTTTGTTGTTCCCTGATGCTGTACTGGTGATACTGTTGCTGATACATGGCTTGGTTTAAATAAAAAAAGCCTGGTTCCGTATACCGGAGCCAGGCTTTATATTGGGTTTTAACTTTCTAAATAGGTTAGTTAACTGTTGCCCATACTGCCCTGGCTCCGGCTCGCATCGCGAACGGTTTGCAATTGACAATAATGAGTGACTGGGCAAATGTTTTCATAACTGAAACTAATATAAAAGGCCTGACTCAGAAAAGCAAGAACTTTATATTTTTTAACACTTAAAGTAAAAATGATATGGGCAGTAATCCCTTCTTTGTTCACGACCAATTATACGGGCATCTTCTTCAAAAGATTCCCCTAAGAGTGTTTAAAGGGGGATTTTTAGTGGTTCCACTCCCAAACCAAAGGCTTTTTTGCCGGGTTAAAAAACATCAACGTTTTGCCTCTTAACGCTTTAAGGCCGTCTTATAAAAAATGGCCTTAAAACACTTTTTTCAATTATTTCTTCTGATGCTTATTACGCAACATGAAATTACCACTGCAGGAACTGAACTGTGAAACCGCTTGCCTTACACCAGCTCTTTCCGCAGCTCAAAGGTCTTCCGCATTTTCCTGATCAGGCGTTCAGACTCGGTGAAGCTCAGGGTCTGGGCTCCGTCTGAAGCGGCTTCCTCCGGCTTTTCGTGGGTTTCGTAGATGATGCCATCGGCGCCGGCCATGATCGCGGCCAGGGCCATCGGCTCCACGTACTCCCGAATGCCAATCCCGTGCGAGGGGTCCACAATCACCGGCAGGTGGGTTTTCTCCTTCAGGATGGGAATGGCGTTCAGGTCCAAGGTGTTGCGGCTGGCGGTTTCGTAGGTCCGGATACCGCGCTCGCAGAGCATCAGCTTTTCGTTTCCGCCCGAGAAGATGTATTCTGCCGAATACAGCAGCTCATCAATGGTGCCTGAGATGCCGCGCTTGAGCAGAACGGGTTTGTCTACTTTGCCCAGTTCATCCAGCAGATTAAAGTTCTGTGTATTACGGGCGCCCACCTGGAAAACATCGGTGTAAGGCTCCATAGGCGCGATCTGCGACACCTGCATCACCTCGGTCACAATCTTGATCCCGTGCGCGCGGCACATGTCGTAGAACAGCTTCAGGCCTTCCAGCCCCAGACCGCGGAAAGAATACGGCGAGGAACGGGGCTTGAACACGCCGCCCCGCATGAAGCGCACGTTGTTGGCCACCAGGTGCTGAATGGTTTTCTCTATCTGGTCCTCGTTCTCAATAGAGCACGGCCCGGCCATGATGGTCAGGTCCCCCTCCTGCACGGTCAGGCCATCGCCGAAGTCAATGACCGTGGGGTTTACTTTCCATTTTCTGGAAACCAGCCGATAATCATCAGAGACGATGTGGATGTCTTTGATGCCCGGCAGGTTCCCGATGGCGCGAACGTCAAACTCGGCTTTGCCAGTGCCCACCAGGTAATGTCCTGCCTGGGTCACCACCTCGGTGGTCTTGTACTTCAACTCTTTGGCCTTGTTCACAATGGCCGCCTTGTCCTCAGGACGTATATCTTGTTGTAGCTGAATAAGCATGTTTTTTCAGATGTAGAGATGGGGAGATTTGAAAAGGTGGAGATTTGGAGATTCATTTCACTGTTTCCAAATCTTCACCTCTTCAAATCTCCAATTTTAGCGTAGCGTTTTCAGGAATGATCTTACGTTTTGGCGCACTTCCTCAGGCTGTTGCAGGGCTTTGATGAAGGCGCTGCCGATGATGGCGCCGTGCGCCGATAAACAGGCCATTTCAAACGAAGGCTTGTCGCTGATCCCGAACCCAATGAGCAGCGGGTTCTTCAGACCGAGGTTCTTCACTTTGGAGAAATACGCCTGCTGTGAATCTGAGGCCTGAACCTGGCTACCCGTGGTGCTGGCGCTAGACACCATGTAGATGAAGGAATTGGTAAGTTTGTCGATCTGCCGGATGCGGGCCTCGGAAGTCTGCGGAGTGATCAGGAAGATCAGGCTGAGGCCGTGTTTCTCCAGGATAGGCTTGTATTCTTCCTCGTACTCGGCGAAAGGCAGGTCTGGCAGGATCAGGCCGTCTACGCCTACTCTCGCGGCGTCTTCGCAGAAGCGCTCAAAGCCGTACTGCATCACTGGGTTCAGGTAGCCCATGAGAATAATGGGTAATGTGACATTCTCTCTTACTCCCTCTAGTTGCTGCAGCAGAGTTTTGATGGACATGCCGTTCTCCAGGGCCACCATGTTGCTAGCCTGAATAGTAGGGCCATCGGCGAGTGGGTCTGAGAAAGGCATTCCTATCTCCACCAGGTCTGCGCCGGCGGCTTCCAGTTCCTCCAGAATGGTGACCGTGTCTTCCAGTTTAGGGTAACCGGCAGTGAAGTAAATGTTGAGTAGATTTCCGCTTTTCTCCTGGAACAGGCGCGTGAGTCTATTTTGGGCCATCTTGTTGTTCAAAATAAGTAAGAATGGTGTTAAGGTCTTTGTCGCCGCGGCCGGAGAGGTTCAGCACCACCACGTCATCGGGACCGGCGTTGATTTCTTTGAGGGCTGCCAGCGCGTGCGAGCTTTCAATGGCTGGAATAATACCTTCCAGGCGGCTTAACTCACGAAGGGCTTCCATGGCATCGGCATCGGTGATGGCGATGAATCGGGCGCGGCCTGTCTGGGCCAAATGCGCGTGCTGCGGACCTACGCCAGGGTAATCCAATCCTGCGGAGATTGAATACGGTTCGGTGATTTGGCCGTCTTCGGTTTGCATGAGCAGGGTTTTGCTGCCGTGGATGATGCCGGTTTTACCCAGCACCGAGGTAGCGGCCGAATGGCCGGAATCCACCCCCAATCCAGCCGCCTCAACGGCAACCAGTTTCACTTCAGGCTCATTCAGGAAGTGGTAGAAAGCACCAGCGGCATTAGAGCCACCTCCCACACAGGCCACCACGTAATCGGGCAATTCGCGTCCCTCCTTCTCCAGGAGCTGTTTTCTGATCTCTTCTGAAATAACGGACTGGAAACGGGCCACCATGTCCGGGTATGGGTGCGGACCTACTACCGAGCCGATGATGTAGTGCGTGTCCTCGGGGTGGTTGATCCAGTCGCGGATGGCCTCATTGGTGGCGTCTTTCAGGGTCTGGGAACCGGAAGTCACCGGCACCACAGTGGCACCCAGCAGGCGCATTTTTTCCACGTTAGGCCGCTGCCGCTCCGTATCAATCTTGCCCATGTACACAATGCACTCCAGCCCGGCTAGCGCGCAAACGGTAGCCGTGGCCACCCCGTGCTGCCCCGCCCCGGTCTCCGCGATGATGCGCTTTTTGCCCAGGCGTTTAGCCAGCAGAATCTGCCCCACGGTGTTGTTGATCTTGTGGGCACCGGTATGGTTCAGGTCCTCACGCTTGAGGTAGATTTTGGTGTTGTACCGTTCTGAGAGGCGCTTGGCGTGGTACAGCGGCGTGGGCCGACCCACATAATCACGGAGCAGCTCCTGCAGCTCCTGCTGGAACTCCGGCTCCGCCATGATGGACAGGTACTTCTCGCGCAGTTCCTCTACGTTGGGGTACAGCATCTCCGGGATGAAAGCCCCGCCAAATTGGCCATAATAGCCGCGTTCATTTACTCCGTATTCCATTCCTCTTTTGTATTAATCAGGAAGCTTAGCACATGACTTTCGCTCCCGTAACATCTTATAAAATAATGACTATGCTTTCACTCCTTCGATAAACTCTTTCAACCGGTTGATGTCCTTCAGGCCTGGCTGAATTTCGAATTTGCTGTTCAAATCCAGGCCGTGCAACCGGGGCAGGTTCAGCGCTTTAATCTCCTCTATGTGCTCCAGGTCAATGCCTCCGCTCAGAAAGAAAGGAACCTCCAGATGGTAGTTTTGCAGCAGGTCCCAGTTGAACCGCACGCCGTTGCCCCCGGGGTTGGCACCGCTGGCATCGAATAGAAAATAGTCGCAGGTGCCGGCGTAGGGCTTCAGTTGCCCGAAATCAAAATCAGCACCCACCCGGAAGGCTTTCATTACGTAAAGGCCCGCGTCCCGGAGTTCATGGCACACCTGGGGTGACTCGTGGCCGTGCAACTGCACCATGTCCAGCCCCAGCTCCGTCATTTTCTGCAAAATGCCCCCAGGTTCCTCATCCACAAACACACCCACCTTTTTGGTCTCCTTCGGGAAAACCGAGGCGAATACGGCCCACTGGGTAGAGATATAGCGGGGCGATTTTTCATAGAAGATAAACCCCACATAATCTGGCTGGAGCACCATGAGTTCCTGGATGTTCTCACTGTACTTCATGCCGCAGACTTTTATCTTCAGGTTGTAATCTGGCATGCTGTTCTGTCTGGTTTTGTTTGGCTTTGAAGCTGTGCCACTGTGATTATCTTTCTCTTTAAATGCGAATCGTTTCAGTCCTGTTTTCTAAAATCGAGCTTAAAACGGAGCATCAGGACAAGCTGGATACTTATATAAGCTGCTTACCCTTTGAAAGCTAGCTGGCTTACCACGTGCAGTTTCTTTAACTCCTCCACAAATGCGGCGCAGGCTTTCTCTGGGCGGCTCTGGCGCATGAAGGTCTCTCCCATTAGAAAACCTTCGTAGCCGTACTGCCGAAGCTCCATCACGCTGCTGGCCTCGCTCAGGCCGCTCTCAGACACCTTCACAAACTCGTTGGGGATGTGCTGGGCCAGGTCAAAGGACGTCTGCAGGCTCACGGAGAAATCATGCAGATTGCGGTTGTTCACGCCCACCAGGTCCACATGCGGGGTGATGGTGCGCTCCATTTCCTCGCGGGTATGCACCTCCAGCAGCACCTCCAGACCCAATGAGTGGGCGAACTGCGCCAACTGGCTTACCTCCTCTTTCGTCAAGACCGCCGCGATGAGCAGAATAGCATCGGCCCCGATGGACTTGGCCTCCAGGATCTGGTACTCCTCCACCACAAAATCTTTGCGCAGGATGGGGCAGAAATTGAATTTGCGGGCCGTGGTGAGGTCTTCGTTCTTGCCCCCAAAGAAGTTGGTGTCGGTGAGGATGGACAAGGCCGAGGCGCCAGCCTGCATGTACCCGATAGAGGTACGCTCTACAGGCGCGTAGGCGTTGATGGTTCCCTTGGAGGGCGATTTGCGCTTGAACTCGGCAATTATCCCGCTCAGATCTGGGCGCTGTACGTACTTGCGGAGCGATACCGGCTGCGAGGGGAAATAAATGCTGCGTTCCAACGCCGCTGTAGGCACCAGGCTTTTGCGATCTGCTACTTCCTGCCGCTTATGGGCAATGATTTTGTCAAGGATGGTCAAGGACATATAAGGTGTTAAGCTAAAAGCGTCTGTAATGTTTTAAGGGCCTGCCCATTGTTGAGCGACTGACGGGCCTTCTGAATGGATTCGGGCAGCGTCAAGCGCTCATCGGCGCAGAAAATGCCCAGTCCGGCGTTCGCTACCACGGCGTCTTGCTGGGCCTGGGTGCCGCGACCTTCCAGCACGTTCATGAAGATCGCCGCCGATTCTTCAATGGAGTTGCCGCCGGCCAGGTCGCTTTCCTGGTAAGTAGGAAGGCCCAGGTCCGAGGGCTGCAGAATCTGCTCGCCCTGCGGCGTCACCATCTTGAAAGGGCCCGTGAGCGACACCTCATCGTAACCGTCCAGGGCGTGCAGCAACACGAAGCGTTTGCCGGTCCCCTGGTAAAGGTACGTGTAGAGGCGCAACAATTCCAGGCTGAATACCCCTACCATCTGGAAATGCGGTTTGGCCGGGTTGATCATGGGTCCCAGCATGTTGAAGAACGTCTTTACGCCCAGTTCTTTTCTGATGGGGGCCACTTCCTTCATGGCCGGGTGAAAGAGCGGCGCGTGCAGAAAGCAGATGTTAGCGGCCTCCAGTTTGGTGCGCAAGGCCGTGCTGTCATTGGTGAAGTTGTAGCCCAGGTGCGCCATCACATTGGAGGACCCGCAGATGGAAGATACGCCGGTGTTGCCGTGTTTGGCTACCTTGTACCCCGCGCCGGCCACCACAAAAGAAGCCAGCGTGGAGATGTTGAACGTGTCTTTGCCGTCGCCGCCGGTGCCGCAGAGGTCTATGACCTGGTCGGTGCCCAGCTCGGGGAGCAGGCAGAGTTCCAGCATGGCCTCCCGGAATCCCTCCAGCTCGTGCACCGTGATGTTGCGCATGAGGTACACGGTCATGAAAGCGGCCATCTGGCTGCTGTTGTACTGGCCCCGCCCGATGTTGAGCAGAACCTGTTTCGCGGTTTCCTTGGAGAGCGCTTTGTGGTCAATCAGTTGCTGCAGTACCTGTTTCATAGGGCAAGGGAAGCAGCAAAGGTAGTCCATTGGTTTACGCGCTTGGTGGGGTTCTGCAACCAGTTCTGCAGCATCTCCCGGCCAAAATCAGTCAGGATGGACTCTGGGTGGAACTGCACGCCGCACACATCGTACTTGCTGTGGCGTAGGGCCAGCACTTCCCCGGTTTCGTCCACCGCCGTGATTTTTAGCTCAGTGGGTACCGACTCGGGCACCACGGTCCAGGAATGATATCGGGCCACGTTGAAGGTGGATGGCAACTCCTTAAACATAGGCTCTTGGTTGTTCACTACCCGCAAGGTGGAAGAAACGCCGTGGAACACCTCCTTGAGGTTAGATAACTCCGCCCCGAAGGCCTCGGCGATGGCCTGGTGGCCCAGGCAAACGCCCATGATGCGCTTGGTGGGCGCGTATTTCTTCAGAAGCGCCGGCATGATGCCCGCCTCGTTGGGCACACCCGGACCTGGAGAGAGCAGAATCACATCGTATTTCTCTACCTCTTCCAGGCTGATCTGATCGTTGCGGTACACTTCCAGTTGGTTTCCGTAGCCCAGCTCGCGCAGCAGTTGCACCAGGTTGTAGGTGAAGGAATCGTAGTTATCTAAGACAAGGATTTTCATGGTACTAAAGGGTATTTGTCGTCTGTCTGATATGGATCTTCTCTGCGTTTTAGGCCTGTTTTTGGAAAAATGGCCTTAAAACGGCTTTCAATCATTTAAATGCTGGCGGCTTTCTCCAAGGCTTTGCGCAGAGCGGCCAGTTTGTGGTGCACCTCGTTCAATTCGCTGCGGGTATCCGATTTGGCCACTACCCCGGCCCCTGCCTGGAAATGCAGTTTGTTCTGTACGCTCAGGAACGAGCGAATCATGATGGCGTGGTTGAAATCGCCCCCGAAACCCAGGTACCCGATGCATCCGCCGTAATAACCCCGGCCGGTGGGCTCAAGTTCATCAATCAGGGTTAAAGCGCGGTGTTTGGGCGCGCCGGACAAGGTCCCGGCCGGGAAAGTATCTGCCACCATCTGCACCGAGCCGTGCGCCTGCGGCAGGCTGGCGGTTACTTTGGACACCAGGTGGATCACGTGCGAGTAGTACTGCACCTCTTTGAAAACCTCCACTTTCACGTTGTCGCCGTGGCGGCTGAGGTCATTGCGGGCCAGGTCTACCAGCATCACGTGTTCTGAGTTCTCTTTGGGATCATCGTAGAGTTTCTGGGCCAGTTCGGCATCGGCGGCATCGTTGCCGGTGCGCTTGAACGTGCCAGCGATGGGGTAAATGGTGGCCACGTCGTTCTTGATGGTGAGCTGCGCCTCAGGCGAAGACCCGAAGATCTTGAAGTTGCCGTAATCGAAATAAAACAAATAAGGCGACGGGTTGATGGAGCGCAGGGCGCGGTACACGTTGAACTCATCGCCCTGGAAAGACTGGGAGAATCTTCTGGAGAGCACAATCTGGAACACGTTGCCCAGGTGGCAGTGGCGCTTGCCTTCCTCAATCACGCGCAGGAACTCCTCATCGGTTTGGTTTGTGCTTTCCTCTCCGGAGAGGGAAAAGTGAAACATAGGGAAGTTCTTGTTCCGGATGTGAGTCTCCAACTCATCCAGGCCATCGTTTTGGGGCTCATTTCCAAAAAAGTGCTCAAAAATGTACAACTCGTTTTTGAAATGGTCAATGGCGATGACGAAGCGGAAGGCTTGGTAGAGGATCTCGGGCAGCTCCGGGTGGGCGGTTTCTTTCTGGCGCAGGTCCAGCGTTTCATAATACTGCACTGCCTCAAAAGACATATACCCGAACAACCCGTTCTGGATAAACCCGAAAGGCCCGGCCTCGGTCTTGAACAACTCGCAGTAGGTTTGCAGCAATCCTACCGCATCACGCTTGTTGGCCAGTACCTCCTCCTCTACCGATCCGTCCGGGTAAGAGCGGCGCAGCAAGCTGTCCTTGAGTCTGAACTCTGCGATGGGCTCGCAGCAGATGTAGGTGAAGCTATTCTCGTGGCCGTGGTAGTCAGAGCTTTCCAGCAAAAGGCAGTTGCGGTACTTGTCACGCAGTTGCAGGTAAATGCCCACCGGCGTCACGGTGTCGGCGAGGAGTTGACGGTATTGCGTTTGTAGGGTGTACGTTTTCATAAAAAGTATAAAAAAAGGCTTGCCGTTTGGGATGAACAGCAAGCCTTTTATAGTATGGGCTAGTTTAGTTTAGGCAATAACCTGCTGTTCACGAATCTCTCGATTGTGCCACCACCAAATCATTTCGCTAAACATCACTTTTTCCATTTCTGCTCTTTCTTGTACTTCTGAACGATTTTAAAACACCAAAGGCCCGGGTGAATCCGAGCCTTTCATTATTTGCATCTCTGCACAGCAAGCGGTTCACCCATCAGTCTTGACGTGTGTGCCACCAGGCTTTATGAGAGAATTGCGTCTTGTTCATGATGCAAATGTAGGAGCCAGAAAATCATTTGCAAGAAAACAGGTAAAAAAAGATGCAATTTTCCCGAGGGCGGCAAAATGAGCGCGGTTTGCGTACTTTTAACCCGTGTTAACCAGATCAACCTTCTTCCCTTTCTTCTTTTTTCTGCTTCTGTCCTGCCTGAGTTTTTCTCCTTCAAAGGTTTGGTCGCAGGCTACCTACAACTATGAAACCGGGGAACCGCAGGACACAGCCAACCAGTTCAGCCGCCGCCTGCCCTGGCTCTCGGCCGGAGGTGCCACCCTGTACTTTGGTGGTCTGACTTTTCTTAACCAAGCCTGGTACAGTGAAAAAGACCGCACCTCCTTTCACTGGTTCAACGATGCCCGCGAATGGAAACAACTGGACAAAGCCGGCCATCTCTGGGGCGCCTTCCATGAAAGTCGGTTAGGCGTTGATTTGCTACTGAAAGCGGGTGTGTCCGAGAAAAAAGCCATCTGGTACGGTGGCGCCCTTGGTTTTGTGCTGCAAACCCCTATTGAGTACTTTGATGGCCGCTCACCCGAGTACGGCGCCTCCATCTCTGATATAGCGGCCAACGCTGCTGGCTCCCTGTTGGTCATCGGGCAGCAACTGGCTTGGGGCGAGAACCGGATTATACCCAAATACTCTTTTCACCGCACCCGCTACGCCGCCCTGCGCCCTAACGTGCTGGGGAAAGGGCTATCTGAGGAATTCTTGAAAGACTACAACGGCCACACGTACTGGTTGAGCGTGGACTTGGCCAAATTTCTGCCCAAGGAAGGCCGCTTCCCCAAATGGCTCAACCCCGCCATTGGTTATGGCGCTGAGGAAATGGTCTTTAATGATGCAGATGCCAACAGCGCCATCGGCCTGGCAGCGTACCGGCAGTATTACCTGAGCGTGGATCTTAACTGGCAGGCCATCCCCACCCGCAGCAAATTCCTGAAAAGCGCCTTCTATGTGCTTTCCATCTTCAAATTCCCGGCCCCGGCGCTGGAGTACAACAGAAGGCAAGGCTGGAAAGCACATGCGCTTTTTTTTTAAGGCACAAGTTACGCTTCGCTAAACTTGCGGAAGGACAAAGGTTGGTCATGTGATTACCTCCGGCACCGGAAAGGACATCAGAAAATCACTTAACCTCACAGTGGCCAAAGGCTTGAGCAGGTGTACAGGCGGAAAAAAACGGGCATCGCTGTTGATCTTGGCCGTGGAGGCAAAACGGGCATTCCCGTGGGTTTCTGGTTTGGTAAGTAACAGTTGGTTCTGCTTTTGCTGGACAATTCGGTTCCAGGGGAAAAGCTTGGTGGTGAACGGAAACTTGGGCCCCCAGGGCTTCACCTGCGCGGTAAAGAACGGGTGGTTTCCGGTGCTTACCTCCACGGTCCGGGTGCCTTCTTGGAAGTTGAGGAAACTAAAAGCTGCCACTTCCTTGGGAATGCCCCAGTTCGCGCGGCCGCTAAAGGCACTGGCCTCGGTGGAGACGTATATCTTGGAAACCGAGAAAGTCAGCTTGCCTCCCAGCTTGAAGATGGCCGGCAGATACAGCAGCTCCTGGTAAGGCCCTACCCCTGAGGTCTCGTAGTCCATCAGCATCACGGCACCCAGGCGGCTATGGTATGCCTCTCTTTGGTAATCGGCCAGGAAACCATGCTGCAAGTTGAAGTCTTTGGGAATGGAGTACAGCCAGACTACGCCGTTGCCGGTCAACTCCCAGGGAGCAGGAACCAGGTGAATGTGTTGGGTCATAGTTTATCCGGCTGTTCCAACATTTTGAACGGTTTCTTATAACCACAGTTGCCGAAGCCTTTTAAAGAAGCCCTGTAGGCCAGAATCCCATCTATGAAACAAAGGCTACAAACTGCCTCTGCCCATGGTAGAACTCTTCCGGCCGTGCCCGCTTCCTTTTGCGTATCTTTGCAAAAGGCCTTTGCTTTAGGCCTGTTTTTCAGAAAACAGACGATAAACGACATGAATATAGGAGACCGCGTGCGCCTCATGCACGGCAAGGAACAAGGGGTGATTACCCGCTTCCTGGACAACAACCTGGTAGAGGTAGCCATTGACAACGATTTCACTATTCCGGTGATGCGCCGTGAGGTGGTGGTGATTGCCCCCGAAGAGGACCAGATGTTCCGGAACGCCCCGGCGCCGGAGCCGGCGAAGAAAAAAGAAGCACCCGTACTGCCTTCCACGGCGGTGGCCGGCATTTACGTGGCTTTGGTCCACCAGACGCCCGAGCTGCTTGCGGTGCATATCGTGAACAACTCTGAGTTTGATCTGCTCTTCACCTACGGCGAGGAAACCGAGAAAGGCTACCGCGCCCAGAACAACGACAAGCTGCCGCCCAAGAAAACCAAACCAGTGGCCCACCTCCACCTCAACGATTTTGAGAAGTGGCCCGACCTGGTGGTGCAGTACCTGCAGCACAAAACCGGCGCCAACACGCTGCTGGAGCCCGTGACCCGCAAACTCAAATTCAAGGCTTCTTCTTTCTACAAGAGCAAGAAAACCGCCCCGGTGTTGCAGAAAGAAGGCTACGTATTCCAACTGGACTCCAAGCCGTCCCTGGTGAACCCAGATCAGATTCAGGAGCAACTCACGGAATCAGCGGCGACGGCCGAGAACACCAAGGTAGCCGTGCCCAACCATGAGGTGGACCTGCACATTGAGAAACTACTGCCTAACCAAGACCCCAAGCAGATGAGCAATTCTGAGATTCTGCGCCTCCAATTGACTGCCTTTCAGGATAATCTGGACCGCGCTCTGGCCGCCAACATGCACGAGATCATTTTCATCCACGGCACCGGCAACGGCGTCCTTAAAAAGGAAATCCAGAAGGTCCTGAGCCGAAACCCGCACATCAAGTTCTACGAAGACGCCCGCAAAGAAAAGTTCGGGTACGGAGCCACGAAAGTGCAGTTGAAATAAGGTCTTTTTCTGCCTTGATGATTTTGCAGGAGGTGTTGAACCAACACCTGGCAATCAACAGTGACAATCCATTTCTCCGACATGGATTATCTCTCTAACCACGTGTAACGTGCATTTCTTTCTCCTTCACAGGGGGGACAAAATGTAGATGATTTTCCAACAAGGTCATGTTTCAGGCAGAGCGGTGTTTCAGGCTTGTTTTTAGAAAAACAGGCTTAAAACACCGCTTCATTTTTTACCCTAGGGGTTAGGGCTTGGCAGGGTGGTCCATTTCCGAAACGTGCAGATTGCGCAGGAGCGGAAACTTCTTGTACTGGTGCTCCTGCATCCGTTTGAGGATATCATCCAGCACGGCCACTGATTTGAGGATGAAAGGCCCTTTGTTCAGCATGACGCAGTCGGCGCGTTGGGCCATGGCGGCGTCCGTGATCTCGGCGCGGGAAGGGCGGCCTTTTTTGGTGAGTTTCTCCAGCACTTGGGTAGCCCAGACTACAGGCAGATGGGCAGCTTCGGTTATCCATAGGATCTCTTCCTGCACCTCGGCCAGGCGTTTCCAGCCCAGTTCCACGGCCAGATCGCCGCGGGCGATCATAATGCCGGCCGGATGTTGCTGCATCAGAGTGAGCAGCAGCAGGGGCAGCTTTTTAAAGGCAGCCTTGGTCTCTATCTTAAGCATGATCCCGATGTGACCGGCGTTAAGGTTTTGGAGTTCCTGCTGCAGTTCCTCCACCATGCCGGGGTTGCTCACAAAGGAAAGGTTCACCACATCGGCGTGCTTGACCACAAAGGCCAGGTCCTCGCGGTCTTTCTCGGTAAGTTTGTGTAGTTGCAGGTCACTTTCAGGAAGGTTGATGCCTTTGTCAGGTCGCAATTTGGTTCCTTCCTCATCGGCGGCAGTGATCTTCACCAACAGCTCATCGGGGGTTACTTTTTTGATTATGCCCTCTATTTCCCCGTCATCAAACATGATGGGCTCACCTTTTTTCACCCGACTGAACACCTCGGGCAAGGTGCAGGAGATGTGGGCCGCCGCAATTTGATTTCCTTCCTGGTCATAGCGGGCGGGCTCGCCGGGAATGTTCTCACGGTGCAAAATCAACTCCTGCCCTGTTTTCAGGGTGAGCGGGAAAATGACCGGCGGCAGGGCCTCCAGCTTTTCCTTGAGCTCCTTCCCTTTTTCCAGCGCCAGCCTTAGCTCCGTGCCTTGGCTTAGGTACGCCGACTGGCGCAGATGCACCAATGCCCCACCGCCTTTCATTTCTGCCACGGTAAAGGTTCGTTTCCGGCGACGGGTGTCTTTGAAGGTGATCTTACCTCCAACTTTCAGGTGCGCGAGCCATTCTGCCGATACCCGCAGGGTTTTGTCTATCCTTCCCGGTGCCGGTACTCCCGGGGGCGCCAGCCACACCGTTGCCGGCGCGGAAATCTGCCCCAGTTCATCTATTTTGGGGTGTATGCCCACGACCTTAGGCCCGGGTTTTAATGCCCCGGTACGGAGTTTGGGTCCCATTAGGTCAAAGAGGATAATGCAACGGCGGCCCACCTCCTGCTCGGCTTTCCTTATTTGCCCCACCATTTTCTCCCAAAGGGTAGTATCATCATGGGCACAATTGATGCGGGCGCAGTTCATGCCGGCCTTGAGCAGGTCCCGCACCAAAGGGTAATCATCTGCCATGTCGGCGGCGAAGGTGATCATGATGCGGCTTTCCCGGTTGGGTGAGGGTTCCCCCAGCAAATCTGTGATGTGCGAGGGCAGTTCTGAAGGAATGGAGGCGAAAGGCACCACCTCAGGCGAGATATTGGTAAGGTGGGCCAAAAGCAGGCGCAACTGGTTCCTGACGGCGATAAGGGTGGCCTTTACGTGGCTTTCGGCGCGGCCCAGGGAAGAAAGTCCCAGGCGGGACAACTGCCCCTGCAGCTCCCGGATGTCATGTTTGCGTAAGGCCAGGTAGTGCAGGAGGTTCTTGCTGCTTTCTTTGTACGACAGGTGCACCTTGTTCACCACCGGTCCGAATTCCTCTTCCAGCGCGGCCGCCTCCTGCAGCAGTTCCTCCACCTTTTTCAGCAAGCCTTTGATTGATTTTTCAGAAATAGTGTTCATGGCAGCAACCCTTTATCCTCCTCTCTTTACGTTTAGCACCGGTGGGCAAGCAATGCCAGGGCTAGATTTTTTGCCTAATTCTTCTAAGCGGATACTTTTAATCCTTTTTCCTTAAACCAGTCTTAAAACTGAAACTCTGTCCTCTGTTACTAGCAGGTTTTGCAGGATAGAGTACCAGTTAAGGCCTATTAGACACGATTTCACGAAAACAGCCGGTAAACAGAGGCTGGGTTTACGGGCAAATCCGGTCCAAAAGACCTACCTTTGTAAAAAATCGGTGAGCCGGCTTATCGCTGCGCCTTCGGGCGGGGAGGAAAGTCCGGGCAACGCAGAGCATCCTGCTTCCTAACGGGAAGGCACCTGGCGGGAGACGGCCAGGTGACAGCCAGTGCCACAGAAAAGTACCGCCACCGATTAATCAGGAATGGGGAGTTAAGAATTAGGAGTCATTCTTAATATTAAATTCTTAATTCTTAATTAAAAGGTGGTAAGGGTGAAAAGGTGCGGTAAGAGCGCACCAGCGGCTAGGTGACTAGTCCGGCTGGGTAAACCTCAGGAGTTGAAAGACCAAATAGGCTGACAGCGCCTTGTCTTAGGGCAAGGCTAAGGGCTGCTCGTCCGATGTCAGCGGGTAGGTTGATGGAGCCCCTTCGTGAGGACGGGCCTAGATAAATGATAAGCCATTTGCCCCAGGGCAGAGGACAAAACCCGGCTTACAGGCTCACTGATTTTTTTTATTTTTCTCTTTCCTCCTTTCTTCAAGTTTCAGGCATACTTCTGCACGCGAAATTTCGTACCCCAGGTAAGGCAACAACAAGACAGAACCTACGCGTATAAACGGGCAGTCTTCTTTTCCAGGGCTGGCAGCAGTGTTGTAACGGTCCTCCAGATTGCTGTTTAACCCAATTTTGCTTCTGTGTATGCTTTTAGAAAAGAGAATTCCCTTATCATACATCTACAATAAGATCAAAACTGACTTATTGATCATCATCTTGATTGGGGTTTGCGCGCACTTTCTCTCCTCTGCTTTTGTAGATAATATTCCTGAGATGCCCAGCAATATTCCGGCATTCCTGGGAACCGCTATTACGGTCTTATTATCCTTTAAAATAAGCCAGTCATATGACCGGTGGTGGGAAGCCAGAAAAGTGTGGGGCGCCATTGTGAATGATTCCAGAAGCTTTGTGATTCAGTTGCAAACCTATATTCCAAACGCTTTTTCCCCCATCATTACCACCTTGGCTTACCGCCAGATTGCCTGGTGTTATTCTTTGGGACAGTCGCTAAGAGGCCTTGACCCGCTGGAAGGAACTCAGCATCTTTTAACGGAAAATGACCTGAACCAAATAACTCCGCACAAGAACAAACCCCTGGCACTTGTTCAGTTGAACGCATTAGACATCAAACAACTGCAGGCATCCAATGAAATAGATACTTTCAGACAAGTACAGCTTGATTCCACCTTGGTAAGGCTGGTAGATTCCATGGGGAAAGCCGAAAGAATCAACAGCACGGTATTCCCTAAAACCTACCGGTTATTTCTGCACTTAGCCATCTACCTTTTCGTGATCACGCTTTCTATTTCTTTAAGGGAAATTGCGCTTATTTACGAATTGCCATTACTGGTAATCCTTTCTTCTATTTTCCTATTACTGGAGAAAACTGCCTACCATTTACAGGACCCGTTCCGCAATAGGCCCAGTGATACTTCCGTAACGGCCATAGCCAGAACCATCGAGATCAATATACGGCAATTACTGGGCGAAAAGGACATTCCGGACCCAATACAACCCCATGGATTTTACCTTTTGTAGCCCTTATTATTTTGATTATCGGCTACATTTCTTTACTCAAACAAAGAAGAAATAAAAAGAAGAGCCAGCAGACCGGAACCATGAGTAAATTTTGACCAGGTTTTCTTCTTTGGGGCATAAATCATAAAAACAGCCATAAAACCCTCTGTCTGTCATAATTTTGCCTTCTGAACGTTGACCATAGAAACCCAGGCACACCTCGGCATTTCTTTTGCAGGTGACCTGGAAGAGAGAAGCGCATTATAGATGAAGAAAAGAATTATTCTCCTGGGCCTGGCACTGGGGTTATTGGGCGGTACTCCCCTCTTAGCCCAAGGCAACTGGGAACTGCAGAAAAACGAGGATGGCATTGAAGTGTACACCCGTCAGGTACCGGATAACAACTTCAAAGAGATAAGGGTAGTATGCGAGGTGCCCGGAACGGCGGCCCAACTGGTAAGTTTGCTCAAAGATGTGGAGCACCATTCAGATTGGGTATACCTGAACCGGAAGACCGCCCTATTAAAACGCAAAAGCGAGAACCGCCTGGTCTATTACACTGAGGCCGACATGCCCTGGCCGCTTACTGACCGTGATATGGTGGTAGAAGCGGCCTTTTCCCCGGTCAGAAACAACCAGGCCCTCGTGGAGGTGAAAAGTGTCAACGACTTCCTGCCTAAAAAGAAAGAATTCATCCGGATTCCTTCTTCCCTGGCGGTGTGGGAGATTACCCCGGGCAGCAATGGTCATATTAAGGTGGAATATACTTTTAAGGTGAATCCCGGCGGCTCTGTGCCGGCCTGGCTCGTGAATACCACCGTAGCCATTGGCCCGCTTAAAACTTTCCAGAGGCTCAGGAAAACTTTGGCCCAAAGAGCGCTGGCGCAGAAAAATTAACCTTTTGGAAAGGAAGTTATTTCAAGCCTGTTTTTGAGAAATGAAGCTTAAAAGGAGTTTTGGGCTAAGAAACTACTAACGACTGTTTGCTTATACCGTTAATTTCTCAAACTAACAAGCGTTTTTGTGAAAGTTTTTAATCTTTTTCACCAAAATATTTGGAAGTGATTAGAGGAGGCTGTATGTTTGAGCATCCTTACAGCAAGACAATGATTCAGCGCAATTCTTACTTTTACGGTTTTTACTTTTTTGGACCTCAGCCGGGGCTCAACAGGTAAGACTTTGCGTTAAGATACAATAAGAAAAACCTCAGAGCCCCGCCTAAAGCGGGGCTTTTTTCGTTATGAACAGAGCCTTAAAAATCGCCATCCAGGGAGGCCCCGCCTCTTTCCACGAAACCGCCGCCAAGCAGCTTTTCCCGGCGGCCCACCTCCACATGGTTTCCTGCGCCTCCTTCCCGGAGCTGTGCGAAGCCCTGGAATCTGGCCTGGTGGATTTTGCCGTGATGGCCGTGCAGAACTCCCTGGCGGGTCCGCTGTTGCCCAACTACGGCATGATGGACCAGTATGGCCTTTCTGTGCTGGCAGAACGTTGGCTTCTGTTAGATCAAACCCTGATGGCGCTGCCGGGCCAGAAACTGGAAGACATCCAGGAGATCTGGTCCCACCCCATCGCCCTGCTGCAGTGCTGCGACTACATCAACAGCCTGGCTGGCATCAAAACGAAAGAAACCTCTGACACCGCAGACACCGCCCGCATTTTGCAGGAAGGCAAAATCACCGGGGTGGCTGCCATTGCCAGCCGTAAAGCCGCCGAGTTGTACGGCCTGGAGGTACTACAACAAAACGTAGCCAATGACGTGGAGAACTACACCCGCTTTGTGGTGCTCTCCCGCGAGAAATTAAACGCAGAAGGAAACAAAGCTACCGTGATCCTGTCGGCGGCCGAGGTAAAAGCATCCATGGACAATATCCTGGAACAAGTGGAAAACGGCCTGGAACTGACCATGCTGCAGCCGCTTCCTTTAGAGAACCCAGGTCAACGGGAGCACTGGGTACTGGAAATGGAGGGCCAACTAGCTGAAGAAATCTCCCAGGCACTGGAAGCGCTTACTGTGGTGGCTCCCAACCTGAACGTGATTGGCCAATATCCGAAGGCTGAGGCGCCGCTTCCTCAGGACCGTCTGGCAGGCTGCATTTCTCCAATTGTAAAGGCCCAAATTGAATTAGTATGATTATCTCCAGCGCCAACCGACTACAGCATGTGCAGGAGTACTACTTTTCGCGCAAACTGGCCGAAGTACGGGCCCTTAACGCCCAGGGCCGCAACATCATCAACCTGGGCATCGGCGACCCAGACATGGCTCCCTCAGAGGACACCATTCAGGCGCTGGTAGATACCAGCCGCAAGCCAGGCGTGCACGGCTACCAACCTTACAACTCCATCGCGCCGCTTCGGCAGGCCATTGCGGGCTGGTACGGGCGCACTTACAACGTGGACCTGGACCCTGAGACGGAAGTGTTGCCGCTTATGGGCTCCAAAGAAGGGATTTTCCACGTGTCCATGGCGTTCCTGAACCCCGGCGACAAAGTGCTGGTGCCTAATCCTGGTTATCCGGCCTATGCCGCGGCCGCCAAACTGGTAGGCGCTGAACCGGTCTTCTATTCTTTAAAGGAAGAGAACGGCTGGCTCCCCCAGGAAGAGGAACTGGAGCAATTGCTGGCCGGAGGAGACATCAAACTCATGTGGGTGAATTATCCGCACATGCCCACCGGCGCCGAGGCTACCGCCGAGGTTCTGGAGAACCTGGTGCAACTGGCCCTCAAACATAGATTCCTGCTCGCTAACGACAACCCGTACAGCCTGGTGCTGCCCAATGAGAAGCCATTAAGCTTGTTGTCTTTGCCCAACGCCAAAGAATGCTGCCTGGAATTCAACTCCCTGAGCAAATCGCATAACATGGCCGGTTGGCGCGTAGGCATGGTGCTGGGCCGCCAGGACTATCTCCAGTGCGTGCTGCGCGTGAAAAGCAACCTTGACTCCGGCATGTTTCTGCCGGTGCAGCACGCTGCCATCCAAGCTTTGTCTAACCCAGATGCCTGGCACGAAGCCCGCAACGCGGTGTATGCCCAGCGCCGGCAGAAAGTTTATGAACTGTTGGAACTCCTGGGGTGTTCCTACGAGAAAAATGCGGTAGGCATGTTTGTCTGGGCCCGGGTACCAGACCAAGTGACCAACGTGGAAGCCTTTTTAGACGAAATACTCTACGAAGCCGGGGTCTTTCTTACCCCGGGAAAAATATTCGGGACGCAGGGCGAGCGTTATCTCAGGATTTCCCTCTGCCTCCCCGAAACCAAGATTGAAGAAGCAACAAACAGAATTTCAAAACACTTAACCTCGGCCAAAACCGAAATCTCCTTATGAGTACGAAGCACCTAAACCTGTCGCCTAAAACCATCTTCAAACGGGCCGATGGACAACCCTTGATTATTGCCGGTCCTTGCAGCGCCGAAAGCGAAGAGCAGATGTTGGCCACCGCCCGCGGTTTGCAGGCCGTGCCGGAAGTAACCATTTTCCGCGCCGGAATCTGGAAACCGCGTACCCGTCCGGGAGCTTTTGAGGGAATTGGCAAAGTAGGTTTGAAATGGCTGAAGACCGTGAAGGAAGAAACCGGCCTTCTGACTGCCTGCGAGGTAGCCACCGCTGAGCACGTGAACGATGCCCTCAAGCAAGGTGTGGATGTGCTGTGGGTAGGTGCCCGTACCACGGTAAACCCATTCTCAGTACAGGAGATTGCGGATGCGCTGGAAGGCGTGGACGTGCCGGTACTGGTAAAAAACCCGGTAAACCCAGACCTACAGTTGTGGCTGGGAGCCCTTGAGCGCCTGAACCGCGCCGGCATCACCGATCTGGCCGCCATTCACCGGGGCTTCTCGGCCTTTGATAGCCGTCCGTACCGCAACCACCCCAAGTGGAACATGGCCTACGAGTTCAAGAAACTGCTGCCTGAGATTCCTTTGATCTGCGACCCAAGCCACATTGCCGGCAAGCGTTCTTTGCTCCAGCAGATCAGCCAGGAGGCCCTGAACCTGCAGGTAGACGGCCTCATGATTGAAACCCACTGCAACCCAGACGTGGCCCTGAGCGATGCCGCCCAGCAGGTAACCCCCGAAGGTTTGAAAGACCTGTTGGCTTCTCTGGTAGTAGAGCGCGTGGTTTCTTCTGCCACCCAGAACGAGGAAGAACTGAGCGAGCTCCGTAACCTCATTGACTACCTTGACAATGAGTTGATCAACGTGTTGGCCCGCCGCTCTGCGGTAGCCAAGCAGATTGGTTTGCTCAAGAAAGAGAACAAGATGAACCTGCTGCAAACCGGCCGTTGGGAACAGGTGATGGAGCACCGCCTCAAGGCCGCTGCCCGCGAAGGCTTGGAAGAAGTATTTGTGAAAGCCATCTTCCAGGAAATCCACCAGCACTCCCTGCACGTGCAGGCCGCCTCTGAGCCCACCAAAGTTGTTTTATAAGAAGTGATTTAAGGTCGTTTTTAAGAAATCGGCCTTAAAACCAAAAGCGGAAACCCCGGTCTGAAAAGGCCGGGGTTTTCTGTTTATGGGCTAAAAACGGAGATGGGGAGCAGACTTTATTGAAAATAGTCCAGCCATCTGCTGAGAAACAGGGCTTCCATCTGAAATGTCCACTATGGCTTTCAGGTAACCCCAAAGGCATGGTCTGGAAACAAGAAAGACCCTGATGTAGAAATGTTGTAGTAGTCTCTTTACCCCTGATGTAGTATTGTAGTAGGGCAATTTGAGCCTGAAAATCAGGAGAAGAGTACTTTTGGAAGTGAAGACGGCAATAAAAGGTGCCCTTATCCCCCATTCACTCCAAATTTCTACTGCATGATCCACCATTACTATGCCTTTCTTTTCAAAAGCAAATCCTTAAAGAAAACGATTGGTTCTTTGGGGTTGCTACTGGCCCTGTCTTCTTCAGGGCAGGCCCAAACTGTGGTCTGGGAAGAGAACTTTGACGGACCTACCATCAATACCAATAACTGGACTTTTGAGGTGGGAGACGGCTGCAACCGGAATCTCTGCGGCTGGGGCAACGCCGAGTTGCAGTATTACACAGACCGTCCGGAAAACGCGCGCATAGAAAACGGGAATCTGGTCATCGAAGCTCGCCGCGAAGCCTTGCAGACCC
Source organism: Rufibacter roseolus (assembly GCF_017916365.1). GTDB lineage: Bacteria > Bacteroidota > Bacteroidia > Cytophagales > Hymenobacteraceae > Nibribacter > Nibribacter roseolus. The sequence goes on along the minus strand of NZ_JAFMSU010000002.1, from coordinate 510,603 downwards.
GCCAGTTCACCTCGGCCCGCCTTAAGACCGAAGGTAAGTTGCAGTTCAAGTACGGCACCGTAGAAGCCCGCATCAAAGTCCCCGATCTGCAGAACGGCCTTTGGCCCGCCCTCTGGACCTTAGGCACTGTGGGTGGCGTGTGGCCAGCCATAGGGGAGATAGATATCCTGGAGATGGGTATCAGGGATGCCATCCAGGCTGGGCTCACCAATAGGCGCGTAGGGGCCGCCGTGCACTGGGAGCACAACAACAGCCAGGCAGATTACGGCACCCACTATGATACCCCGGCTAACCTGAACAACGATTACCACACCTACAAAATGGTCTGGACAAGCCAGTCCATCCGGATCTACGTGGACAACCATGAGTTCTTCGCCTTCAATACCGCCGGTGCTGCTGGCAGTGATTTGGAGGAATTCCACAACCCACATTTCCTGGTATTGAACCTGGCCGTGGGCGGCAATTACCCCGGCATTACCAATCCATCAGGTATTACGGCGCCTTTACCGGCCAAGATGTACGTAGACTACATCAAACTGTACCAGAACGCCGGGGATGACATCTCCACCGGCCAGGAACCCATCTCCGCCGCCGGCAATTACGGTATCTACACCGAGACCACGCAAACCTTATCCAAACTCAGCTACACGAACGACGCCAACCTCTACCTATGGGAAGGAACGCTCTCCCAAATCACTGCTCCGGCTCCTGTTTCCTTTGAAGGCACCGAGGTCATCGCCGTGAAGGAGACCGGAGGCAAAGGTTGGTACGGCTTCGGGATTGCGAACAAGCCCAAAAACCTATCGGCGTTTGCCGCCAACGGCTCGCTAAGATTCCATATGAAAACCACTGCCACCGGCACGCTAAAGGTGGGCATAAAGAGCGGCGAGGTGGAGAGTTGGGTGAACATCCCGGAGACCGGTGATCAATTCGGGTTGGTGCGCGACGGCACCTGGCACCAGGTTTCTATTCCATTGTCCAGGTTCATGACGGTAAGCGGCTTTAACCTCAACAACGTGAACCAGTCGTTCATGGTGGCCTCCGTGACACCTCCACCCGCCGGTGCCGAGTTATTCTTTGACAACATCTATTACAACCCCGGCCCCTTGGGGGTGAAAGAAGACGCCGAACTGAAAGCCAGCGTGCGCCTCTACCCGAATCCTACCTCCGGTGAGCTCCGTTTCTCCGCTTCTAAAAACCTGGACGGCAGCACCCTTGTGATCATGGACTTGGCCGGGCGCGAGGTGATGAAAACCAGGGTAAAAGGAAACAAAGTCAACGTGCAGGCTTTACCAGCTGGACTCTACATGCTTACCATGGAGCATAACGGCAAAATCACCTATAAGCGATTCATCAAAAATTAAATACTGGTAATAAATAGAATCATAGGAAAAAATAGGATTAGGTAAAAAGGAGGCTCCCTATGGGAGTCTTCTTTTTTTTGCCCTTTCTAAGTCTGTTTTCCAAAAATCGGCCTGGAAATGAATGTACCCTGCCTTGGCTTTGCCCTTCTCCTGGTGGTTGAACACGACGGATTTTGATGACTGGCCCTACCTTTTTGCCCGAAACAAAACCCCTACCCGCTCGTTCTAAATAACTTATCATAAGCCTTCAACAGTTGCAGGAAAAAGCGGAGAGATATGGAAAACAGTTGGCAAGAACATCACCAGGGTACCACTGCTACCTTGAGCACGCAGGAAAGCAAGACACCTGCCTACGATATAGCCCAGATCATGGGCGGCCTTTACGGCGAGGGAATCATAGGTCTTAAAGGCGCCTTCAGCCGGGAATGGGTGCAGCAATTGCACCAGGACGTTCTGGAGCTCTACGAAGATGCCCTCCAAAGGCCTGGCGGGGCGGTGGGCCGAGGTCCCAAGCGGCACTACGTGGAGATTCACCCCGAAAATATCACCGGCTTCATTGACCTGGTCACGCACCCTTGGGTAACCACCGTGTGCGAGGCCGTGCTGGGGCCAGACTACAAGATTGTGGAGATAGGGTTTGACGTGCCTAACCCCGGTGCGGTAAACCAACCCTGGCACCGCGACTTCCCGGCCCCCGAGGATACCATTATAGGGCGCCGCCTCAATTCCCTGGCATTCAACCTCACAACCGTGGATGTGTTTGAAGACATGGGTCCGTTTGAGATTGCGCCCGGCACCCAGTGGGACTTACCCGATGGCTTTGAGCACGGCATGTTTCCGCCCAAGTCTCTGTACCCGCGCTACGAGGCCCGGGCCCAGCGTAAAATGCCGCAGATGGGCGACATATCGGCCCGTTCAGCGCTCACCATCCACCGGGGCACCGCCAACGGATCAGACAAGGCCCGTCCGGCGCTGGTGCTGGGGGTAGACGCGCCCGGTGGCATCAACGCCGAGCGCCACGACCTGCAGGTTTCCAGGGCCTTTTTTGAAAAACTCCCGGAAAGCGTCCGCCAGCACCTCACCTACCGGTTGGTAGATACCTTAGAACCCATTGTACAGGCCCACACCATTGAAGGGCTCATGATGGGCGAAGCCTAAGCGCATCATAAACATGAAATAACTAGTTCAAAAAGGTCATTGTTCTTTCACCAAAGGGCAATGACCTTTTTGCTTCCGGGCTAAAAATGTTAAGTTAAAACATGGTTTACCACATCTTAAATGGCGATGCGCTAACCGACCGGTTTAAAGCCACGGGTTTAAGCGGGCAGATGATAGTGACTCGGGAATGCCTGGTGGAAGGTGACCTATCCGGCGACACCTTGCCGGAGTTTTTCAAGACCCGGGCGCGCTACCTCAGCGCTGCTTACCAGGCTACTGAGGAGGAATACGCCACCGCCGTAGTAGCGGAAATGAACCGCTTGCTCTCCTCCCCAGAAAACTCAGAATTCAACCTGTGGTTTGGCTATGACCTTTTCTGCCGGGCCAACCTATGGTTCATTTTGTCTTTGCTTCATGATTTGCCCGGAATAAAAGAGGTCAATGTCGTCTACCCGGCCCATCTGAAGAAACAGGAAGTATGGCAGGACTTCGGAGGGGCCACCTTGGAGAACTTGCTTTTTTGCTTTGAGCACCGGATAAACTTGAAAGAGGAAGACCTCACCTTAGGCAAGGAACTATGGACCGCTTTCAAAGAGAATGATTTAGAAAAGCTTGAAAAACTTTCCTCTAAGTCCTCCCCTGCTTTTCCCTACCTGCGGGAAGTATGCCAGGCCCATTTAGACCGTTTTCCAAAAAGCGGAGAAGAGCCCAGACCGGAGCGAACAATTAAGGAAATCATCAGAAGTTCAGACTCAGACTTCCCCTCCGTTTTCCGGGCGTTTTCAGAAAAAGAGGGCATTTACGGCTTCGGAGATTCGCAGGTGAAAAGGATTTATGATAAAGTGGTGCAAGCGGGCTGAATCAGGTTTAACCATCAAGTTAAATTCTGGACCTGTTTAGTAAGTAGAAACAGAATTGCTGTCTGAAAGGATTATAACGACGTTACATTATAACGTCGCTACAGGAGAATGTAGCGTCGTTACACCGTAACGACGTCATCCGTAAGGATAAAAGGGCGCTGGCTTCCCTTTAGCAAGGCCTTAAAAAAATCCCCCGGTAGATAACCTGCCGGGCGATTTGCTTTTAACGATTTGAAGTATGCATAACTATCGCATAATCCGGATGCCGCCGCGGCCGGCCATTGGGTTCATGTGCTTGTTGAGGCTGTAGGTGAACTGTAGCATGAAGTAGCGGCCCAGGGAATTCAAAGTCTCGGTCTGCACGTAGTTGGGGCCGGTGGTCTGGGAGATGCCCAGGTTCTGGTCCAACAGATTCACGGCTGTGAGGCGCAGTTCGCCGCTGTTGTTCTTGAGAAACTGCTTGGCTACAGAAGCGTTGAGCAGTGGGATATTCTGCCGGAAACCCAGTTGCGGGTTGTGGTACACCAGGTACTCCAGGGTGGAATTCAGGTGGAACTGCTTAGGTAGGTACACGTTGGTCTCGCCGGTGTAGGTCTGGTTCACAAAGCGCTGGTCCTGGCTGCCCCCAGAGCTGTAATCGGTGGTTTGAAGGCTCAGGTCGGCGCGCAGGCTCAGGTCAAACTTCTGGTCCAGACGGTACTCGTAGCGCAGGTTGCCCGAGAAGGTGCGGTTGTCCACGGTGGTGGGTATTTCGTCAATGAGGTTAAGGCCCTGCTGCTCCTGTACGCTCACCCCCGCGTTGAGGCGGCTTTTCAGCTTGCGCAGCGGATACCCCAGGCTCAGGTTCAGGTTAGACATGCGGCTGTATTTCACGTTCACAGGCTGCGTGGTGCGCACCAGGTTCTGGTCATACCGCACCGAGTTGGTGATGGCATCAGTGGTGTAGTCCAGGAGCCCGAAGGCGAAGAAGCTGATCATGGACGTAGGGTTGAACATACTGAAATTAACCCGCAGCTGGTGCTGATAGGCCGGACGAAGCCCAGGGTTTCCCACGTACACGTTCAGAAGGTTGCTGCTGTCTGGCAACGGTTGCAGCTGGCGTACGCTGGGCTCCTGGATAGACGTTTCATAATCTACTTCCACCCGGCGGTTGTTGCTGAACTCATAGTTGAAGCGGGCGGTGGGCAGCACGTTGGTGAAAGTCTTGCGCACCGGCATGTTCTCTTTCAGGCGCACGTAGCCAAACAACTCTGAGCGCTGGAACCCGGGCCCGATTGCAAAGCTGAAGGCATCGCGGTTGATGCGGAAATTGACCGCCGCCCGGTGATACCGGTAATCGCTGTTATAGAGATTGCTCTGGCTTTGGTTCAGGACCCGCTGGCCTTCCTGCAGGTCATACACCTGCTGGTCAGACTCGTTGTGGCTCTGGTTGAAAAGGTAAGAGGCTTCCAGGTAGCGGCGGTTACCCAGCGGTTCGGTGGCGTTCAAATTACCGCTGTAGCTGTAGGTATTGGTTTCATTCACCCGGAACTGGTTTATTTCCTGCCGGGGCTGGCTGGCGTACTCGTTCACGCCGGTGAGACGATTCTCGTTGTCAGCGTTGTTCAGCCTGGCTTGGGTGGTGAGCGAAAGCGTGCGGCCTTTCTTGGGGAATTTGTGACGCAGCAGCAGGCTTGCGTCCAGGTTCTGGCCCTCGCCGCTGGCGTTGCTTCTGCTGTCGCTGCGGTTCTGGAACTGCCCTTCCCCGGTTCTGGTCTCGCTCAGGGAGTTGCCAAATGCCTTTGTCTGGTTCATGCCCAAAGAGGTGGTGAATTTGACTGAGTTGGCTGAATCTATTTTATGGTCAATGGCCAGGTTCAGACGATGGTTTGTGTGGGTGTTTTCCTGGCTTCCGGTCTGGGTGTACTCCAGCGGACCAGTGGGGCGCACCTCGTCCCGGTCAATGGTACTGCGTACGGCATGGTTCAGGTGGTTGAAGAAGTAATTGCCGTTCACCTCGGTGTTCTTGCCCAAGGGTTGTGCAAAGTTGAGTCCGCCGCCGTAGGTGCGCATCAGGCCGTTCGTGCGGCCGCCGTTGTTCAGCGGAATCCCGGAGTTGCCGCCAATCTCAATCCTGAACCGCCCGCCAGAAACCATTTGCTGCATGCCGCCCGAGAAAGCCAGGTACTCGTCAATCCCGAAACCTTGGGTGTTCACGTTGTTGCCCATACCCAGCACCGAGAACTGCTTTCCTTTCTGGAACCGGTTCAGGTTGAACTTGCTCTGGAAACGGCCCCTGGTGCCTACGCCCGCCATAGCATTCCCAAACATGCTGTTCTTGCGGTCTTCCTTCAGTTCTAAATTGATGGTTTTGGTGCGCTGCCCGTCGTCAATGCCAGAGAACTCAGATTGGTCAGATTTCTTGTCGTAGACCTGCACCTTGTTCACCGCGTCGGCGGGCAGGTTCTTGGTGGCGATCTTAGGGTCGTTCCCGAAGAACTCTTTCCCGTCTACCGTCACACGTTTCACTTTCTCGCCCTGCACCGAGACAGAACCATCGGTCTCCACCTGCACTCCGGGCAGTTTTTTCAGGAGGTCTTCCACGGCCGCGTTTGGTTGCGTCTTGAAAGAGCCGGCGTTAAACTCCAGGGTGTCTTTCTTGATGGTCACCGGGTCCTGCTCGCCTTTTACCAGCACCTCTCCCAGTTCATTGGTAGCTGGCTTCAGTTTAATGGTACCCACCTCCAGTAGTCCTGCGGCTTCCGGGGTCTCAATAGTCTGGTAGAAAGGCTTGTAACTCACGAAGGAGATTTTAAGCAGGTAAGTGCCTTTGTTCACGTTTTTAAACTCAAAAGCGCCCTGGGCATCGGTGGAGGTAAAGGAAACAAGGGTGGAATCTTTGGGCTGCAAAAGCAGGACCGTGGTAGAAGGCAATGGGCTGTCTTTCTCGTCCAGGACTTTCCCTTTGATAGAAATCTTTTGGGCAAAGGCTACCTGGCCTACCAAAAGGAAGGCAAAAAGTAAAAGTTCTTTCATACAGAATAAGACTGGGTTGGCTTAGCGGATGCTTAGTTCCGGATGATCATATTGCCGCCGTTCTGGCGCATGCGTTCCATCTGCTCATTCATCAGCGCCTGGAATTGTTTCTCAGAGATCCTTTCTCCTTTGGTGGGCTCCACCAGTTCGCCTTTTTTGAGCGGCCGCAGATCTACCTGTAGGGCTTTCACCACGCGCTCACCGTTGTTCACGTCAATCTCCAGCACGGCACCCGGCAGTGAGGCGTAGGAATCTGGTCCCAGGAAAGGCCGCAGTTTGTCGGTGTACCAGGCCACTACGATGTGTTTCCGTTTCTCGTCAAAATAAGAGGCTTGTTTACAGGGGTAGCCGGCTACGGTTTTGGTTCCTTCGCCAAATTTCCAGGGCAGCATGGTCAGGCTGTCCTGGACCAGGTACTTTTTGCCATTGAAATCGCGAAGTGAAACCCTTTTAGACTCGGTTGGTTTGAGGTACAGCTCCCAGAAGGCATTCCGTTCCCTGAACATCACCCCGCCTGAGCCAGCGGTGGCCTCCTCTTCTTCATCTACCAGGCGCTTGTACAAAGAAGCCTCGGGGTTGAAGTACAGGGCCTGCTTGTTCACGTTGTATTCGGGAATCATACTTTTCATAGCTTCCCGCTCTTTGCTGAGCATACGGTGCATGTCCATTTTCACTTCGTACACAATCACCCCTTCCTGCCCAAAGGCCAGGGAAAAAGTGCACAGAAAAGTCAGCAGACTGAGGGTAAATTTCAGGGTTTTCATAGGTAGGTTGTTTTTTGGCAAAGATAGTAGAGTGCTATATACCAGTGTGTTAAGGCCTGCCTAATGAAAAGTTAAAGTATTGTTAAAGATGCCCCGCCAGCCCTACCTGTCATTTGCGCATAACATGGCACCAGGTGATTTGAAGCTACTTTCCCAAAAACGCCCCCAAAACAAAGCTTGATATTCACCAGAAAAACCAGCGTTCAACTTCTCTCCTCGTCTGCGTATATACTTGTAATAAATACGTACCAATCCCCTTCTTAACATGAAAATAATACGGATTCCGGCAGCTTGCCTCCTCTTAGGAAGCCTCCTATTCGCCTGCAATTCCCCATCCAAAGAAGAAAAAGCCAGTGACGCCGCCCAGGCGCAAACAGCTCCAACCACTGCGGGAGAGCCCCTGCCCCAACCCTATGCCACCGAATCGGTGAAGAACTACAGCAAGGTGATTGGCTGGCCCGCTGATAAAACGCCGGTGGCGCCCGCGGCCTTTAGGGTAACCAAATTCGCCGATGGCCTGCGCAATCCGCGCTGGATCTACGTGGGCCCTAACGGCGACATCTTTGTGTCTGAAGCCGAGACGGAGAAAAAAGGCGCCGAGAAAGTTGTCGCCAAGGTAACCGGGCAGGCCATGTCCCAGAACATGGGCAAAAGTGCGAACCGGATTACCCTTTTCCGGGATGTGAACCAGGACGGGGTGCCGGAGGAGCGGTACACCTTCCTGCAAAGGCAGAACCAGCCCTTCGGGATGCTGGTGCTCAACAATTACTTTTATGTGGCCAACACCGATGCCCTTTGGCGTTTCCCTTATCAACCCGGCCAAACTAAGATCACCGGCAAAGGCGAGAAGATCCTGGAACTGCCCGCCGGTGGCTATAACAACCACTGGACCCGCAACCTTTTAGCGCACCCCAATGGCTCCAAAATCTACATCGCGGTAGGGTCTGGCTCCAATAACGGTGAGAACGGCATGGAAAACGAGGTAAGGCGCGCCAGCATCCTGGAGATAAACCCGGACGGGTCTGGGGAGCGGGTGTACGCCAGCGGCCTCCGTAACCCGGTGGGCATTGACTGGGCGCCGGGCTCCAACACCCTGTGGGCTGCCGTGAACGAGCGCGATGAGCTAGGCGATGAACTGGTCCCCGATTACCTCACCAGCGTGAAAGAAGGCGGCTTTTACGGGTGGCCTTACGCTTACTTCGGGCAGAACGAAGATCCCCGCATGAAAGGCCAGCGCCCCGATCTGGTGAAGAAAACCCTGGTGCCTGAGGTTCAACTGGGCGCGCACACCGCCTCATTAGGCTTGGCGTTTTACAAGAAATCTGCCTTCCCTGGCAAATACCGGGGCGGCGCGTTTGTGGCCCAGCACGGTTCCTGGAACCGCTCAGACCTGGTGGGGTATAAAGTGGTTTTTGTCCCGTTCCAGAACGGAAAACCCAGCGGCCCGCCCGAAGATTTCCTCACCGGTTTCATCGCTGATTCCGCGAAAAGCGAGGTATATGGCCGCCCAGTGGGCCTAGCCCTACTTCCGGATGGCTCCCTGCTGGTCGCTGATGACTCCAGCAATACCATCTGGCGGGTGGCGACCAAATAACCAAGAACGGTTGACATTCTATTTTTCTTCCAGGGAGCCGTGGGCGTTTAGGCCCTCATTTCGTAAAACAATGTTCTAAACTGTTTTGCGTTTTCCCTGCATTTAGCCAACAGATTGAACATGAAATCCCTCAGAAAACTATTTATTGCCTTTTTCCTCTCCAGTGCCTTTGCCGCACACGCCCAGGTGCAACCCCTGGATGCTGAACTCACCAATTACCCATATCCGTTTCCTGTGGCTTTCCACCCCGTGAAAGTGCAGCAGCAGGCTTTTAAGATGGCTTACATGGATGTGAAACCGCAGAAAGCCAACGGAAAGACGGTGCTGTTGCTCCACGGCAAGAATTTCAATGGCGCCTATTGGGAGCAAACTGCCCGTGACCTGTCCAAGAACGGGTACCGCGTGATCATTCCAGACCAGATCGGGTTTGGGAAATCGTCTAAGCCGCAGAACATCCAGTACTCCTTCCAGATGCTGGCGCAGAACACCAAGGGTTTGCTGGATACTTTAAGGGTGCAGAAGGTTACCGTGATGGGCCACTCCATGGGCGGCATGCTGGCCACCCGTTTTGCGCTCATGTTCCCGGAAACAGCCGAAAAACTGGTGCTGGAAAACCCCATCGGGTTGGAGGACTGGAAGCGCTGGGTGCCTTACCAGAGCGTGGAGAAATGGTATGCCGGCGAGCTGAAGCAGACGCAGGAAAGCATCAGGAAATACCAGCTGGATAACTACTACGGCGGCCAATGGAAACCAGAGTACGACAAATGGGTGAACCTGCTGGCCGGCTGGACCACCGGACCCGATTACCCCAAAGTAGCCTGGAACGCCGCCCTCACCTATGACATGATCTTCACGCAGCCGGTGGTTTATGAGTTTGACCAGCTCAAGATGCCTACCCTCCTCATCATCGGGCAACGCGACCGTACCGCCCTAGGCAAAGCCAACGCGCCGGCCGCCGCCCGCGAGAAACTGGGCAACTACCCGGCCTTGGGCAAAGAAACCGCCAAAAAGATCCCTAATGCCAAACTGGTGGAACTGGACAACGTGGGGCACCTGCCGCACATTGAAGCTTACAACCGTTTCCTCCAGCCGCTGCTGGCCTTTTTGAAGGGATAACCCCCTGGCCCATTGCTTCCCATGATAAGGAGAATAATTCCGGTACTTACTTTCATCCTTTTAGGCCTTGCCGCCAGGTTATGGCTGGGCCTGTACCACCACGATGAATTCGCCGAAACCCACTTGTTCCTAAAACACCGCCCTACCTTGAAGTGGACCTTTTACTCTCCCCTGGGCATGAGTGATTTGACCATGAAGGACCTTACCCCCCAAGAACAGGAAGAACAACGGCTATTTGAGGAGTTTATCAGCAGCAAAGGATTGAGCAAGTAAAAGGGAATCTTAAAAAGTAGCGGACAGCCACCTTGCAGTAATGGCAGCTGCCTAAGGGCAAACCACCGGCAAACTGGCCTCTGAGGTAAAGAACCACCCTTCACTGTTTAAAGGCTGATTTTGAGAAAACAGCCTTTAAACAGTTTTTTTTCGCCTGTATTAAACCAAGTCCTCTGGTAATGGTCTAAATCGAAACTATGAGGCAATGAGAAAAATACCTTTACTCTTTTTATTTCTTTTAATCTCTTATCTAGGGTACAGCCAGACTACCTCCGTGAGAGGACAGGCCGTGGGCGGCGGCTCTCCGCTTATCGGTGCTACGGTGGCGCTTCTGAACGCGCAGGACTCCTCCGTCTACAAGGGCGCCGCTACCGATGTGGAAGGTCGCTTTGAAATTGCCGGTGTCCAGAACGGGCGTTTCGTGCTGAAGATCTCTTACCTAGGCTTCGGGACTTTATACCGTTCCGTTACCGCCACGGGTGCTCCCATCCAACTAGGCACGCTTACCCTCACCTCTGGCGCCACTACGCTACGAGAGGTAGAGGTAGTAGGTCGGGCCGCTACCGTGATCCAGAAACAAGATACCGCCGAGATGAACTCCGCGGCTTTTAAGGTAAACCGCGATGCCAACGCCGAGAACCTCATCCAGAAGATGCCGGGTATCACCATCCAGAACGGACAGGTGCAGGCCCAGGGCGAGCGGGTGCAGCGCGTGCTGGTAGATGGCAAAGAATTCTTCGGGGAAGACCCCAGCGCGGTGCTGAAAAACCTGCCCGCCGAGGTGATCTCCAAAATACAGGTGTTTGACCGCCAGAGCGACCAGGCGCAGTTTACCGGCTTCAATGACGGAAACGAGCAGAAAACGATCAACATCGTGACCAAGCCTGAGTTCAGAACCGGCCGTTTCGGGCGCATCAGCGCTGGGGCGGGTACCGATGGCCGTTACAGAATCAGCGGGAACATCAACCAGTTTGAGGGCGACCGCCGCATCTCCATTGTAGGTCTGAGCAACAACGTGAACGAGCAGAACTTCTCTTCAGAAGACCTGGTGGGCGTAGCCAGTGCCTCTAGCCGGGGCGGTGGAAACCGTGGCGGCGGCGGTGGTCCCCGTGGCGGTGGCGGCGGACCAGGCGGCGGAGGCTGGGGCGGCGGTAACAATACCGGCGATTTCCTGGTGAACTCCAATAACGGGATTGCCCGTACCAACGCCATCGGGTTGAACTACCTTGATAAATGGGGCAAGAAAGTAGACGTGCAGGGCAGCTACTTCTTCAACCACTCCAATACCGGAGCCAACTACTCCCTTTTCCGCCAGTACGGCATTGACGGCTCAGAGGAAAGCACCTATGGCCAGAACGGCAACTCAGACACTAAGAACGTGAACCACCGCGCCAACCTGCGGTTGACCTACAACATTGACTCAGCCAACTCCATCATCATCCGCCCGAGACTGAGCTTCCAGAGCAACACCGGCACCAGCTTTGACCGGGGCGCTACCCTGGCCGGATCTCCTTTCACCAGCCTGCTGAACAACTTCGGGTCTGACCTGGACGGGATGAACTTCAACAACAACATCCTGTATCGCCACAGCTTCCCTAAAAGAGGCCGTACCATCAGCCTGGACGTGACCACGGGCTACAACCAGAACAAAGGTAACAGCCAGCTGTACTCAGAAACAGTGACCGATGAGGATATCCAGATCCAAGACCAGATCTCGGTGCTGGACAACAAAGGCCTGAACCTGGGCGCCAACCTGAACTACACCGAGCCGCTTACCAAAAACACGCAATTGCAGCTGACCTATACCACCAACTACAGCAACTCAGACGGCGACAAGCGCACCTATGAGCGCGCCGAGAACAGCGAAGTGTATGACAATTTGCTGGCCAGCCAGTCCAGTACGGTGGAGAACAGAACCATGACCCAGGAGTTTGGCACCGGCTGGCGCTACAACACCCGTGATTTCCAGGTGATGCTGAACGCCCGCTACCAGTTCCTGAACATGCAAACCGACCAGTTGTACCCTACTCCTATCAACCCCGAGTACAACTACCACAATGTGTTGCCGTTTGCCATGGTGCGTTACAATTTCAACCAGGACCGTAACATCAGACTCTTCTACAACGGCCGTTCCCAAACCCCAGGCGTAGAGCAGTTGCAGAGCGCCATTGACAAGTCAAACTCCCTGATCTGGAGCATGGGTACCCCGGGCCTGGGCCAGAGTTTCAACCATAACTTCAACATGCGGTACTCGTCTGCCAACCCGGGCCGGTCTTCTTCTTTCTTCTTTGTGCTGGGTGGCTCAACGGCCCAGAACTATATAGGCAGACAGACCATTACCGCCAGAAGAGGCGAAGTGATTGTTTCTCCCGGCGATACCCTGAGAGGAAACCAGCAGCTCAACAGACCAGTGAACCTAGACGGCCAGTACTCTTTGCGTTCCTTCCTGACGTATGGTCTGCCCCTGCCTTTCATCAAGTCTAACCTGAACCTGAACCTGAACGCCACCTACAACCAGACCCCTGGTCTTATTGACGACGCTGAAAACAACACCACCACGGCCAACGTGGGCGGTGGCGTGGTCATCAGCTCAAACATCAGCGAGAACTTTGACTTCCTGATCTCCACCAACGCTACCTATAACGAGGCCACTTATTCTCTGCGCAAGGAGCAGAACAACAACTACTACAACCAGAGCAGCCAATTCAGACTGAACTGGATTCTGTGGAAAGGCCTGACCCTGACTTCTGAGCTGAACCACCAGTACAACGGCGGTCTGTCTGAAGGAATTGACCCTACGTTCATGCTTTGGAACGGCAGCATAGGCTATAAATTCCTGAAAGACCGCCAGGCCGAGATCCGGTTGTCAGCGTTTGACATTCTGGGTGAGAACACCAGCATCCAGCGGAACATTGCCAACGCTTACATTGAAGACGTGCAGACTACCGTATTGCAGCGCTACTTTATGCTGAGCTTCAACTACAACCTGCGCATGTTTGGTGGTAGCGGCGCTCGTCCTAATAATGACATGAACCGTCCGGGTGGTGGGTACCCAGGTGGCGGAAGAGGATTTTAATTTTGTAGTATATCCCCCAATTTGCAGAAAGCCGTTTCTGGGCCTGTTTTAGAAGAACAGCCCGAAACGGCTTTTTTGTTTTCAAGCCTTATCTTAGCGCCCTACCCTAACCCCATTGCCATGCCCATCATCTGGCTGCAAACCAACATCCAGGCACCCATTGATCGCTGCTTTGACCTCTCTCGGAGCATTGACCTGCACACCCTTTCTACCCAGCAGACTGATGAAATAGCAGTGGCCGGTGTGGTGTCTGGGTTGATTGACCTGCACGAGACCGTCACCTGGGAAGCCACCCACTTTGGCGTCCGGCAGAAACTCACGAGCAGCATCACGGTACTGGAAAGGCCGCACCGGTTTGTAGATGAAATGGTAAAAGGAGCCTTTAAACGCATCTGGCACGAGCACCGCTTTGAAGCCCTCACCGCGGAAGAAACCCGCATGACAGACACCTTCGACTACACCTCACCCCTGGGTTTCCTGGGGAAATTAGCCGATGCCCTGTTTCTGAAAAAGTACATGACGCGCCTACTCCTGAAACGCAACCAGGTGATCAAGGAAGTAGCCGAATCAAACCAATGGAAAGAAATCCTGCAACGGGAAAAGGTTATCGAATAGAGGTTACCGTTGAAAAGCAATCAGGCTGTTTAAGGCTTGTTTAGAAGAAATCGGCCTAAAAACGGCCTGCCATTTTCCCCTTTGAAATAGTAGCAGGCCGTAATTCTCTTTTTGACTTTCCCCCATCCTGCCTTACATTAGAGCTTCTCCTTTCTGACAGCGCAATATCCATCTGCCTTCTCAGGTTTTGAGATAAACGTAGGCCGTTTTCAGGAGTAAAAGAGCAAAAGAAGCATATTTATCCGGTTTACCGGCCCCGCCACAGCGGAGGTCTGGGAACCGCCCCAAGTACATGAGCCCAGAGAAATTACTTCACCTTGCCCATAAATTAGAAGGCGAACTCCATTACGACAACACCATCCGGACGCTGTACGCCACCGATGCCTCGGCGTACCGCGAGAAACCTTTGGCGGTAGCTTTCCCGGCCTCCATCCAGGATATCAAAACCCTCATCTTGTTCGCTAAACTGGAAGGCACGTCGTTGATTCCGCGCACGGCTGGTACCTCGCTGGCTGGTCAGGTGGTGGGCAGCGGCATTGTGGTGGATGTTTCGCGCACGTTTACGCAAATTCTGGAGGTAAACCCCCAGGAGAACTGGGTGCGCGTGCAGCCCGGGGTGATTAGGGATGAGCTGAACATGTTCCTGAAGGGGCACGGCCTTTTCTACGGTCCGGAGACGTCAACGGCCAACCGCGCCATGATTGGCGGCATGGTGGGAAACAACTCCTGCGGCTCCAACTCCATTGTGTACGGCAGCGCCCGTGAGCACCTCATCAGCGTGAAAGCCATTCTGAGCGATGGCACCGAGGCTGAATTCGGGGTGTTGACGCGGGAGGAATTTGAGGCGAAATGCCGGGGCGAGAATACCTCGGGTGATCTGGAGACGCGCATTTACCAGGCTACCAAAGCCATGCTGAGCCATCCGCAGACGCAGGATAACATCCGCGCCGAGTTTCCCAAACCCAGCATCCAGCGCCGCAATACCGGCTACGCCATCGACCTGCTCCTGGAAACCGAGCCGTTTACCGAGACCGAGGAGCGCTTCAACTTCTGCAAGCTCATTGCCGGTTCTGAGGGCACACTGGCGTTCCTCACGGAGATCAAGCTGCACGTGAACCAACTTCCGCCCAACGAGATTGGCCTGCTGTGCGTGCACTGCGAGAGCGTGGATGAGTGTTTAAGGGCGAACCTGGTGGCCTTGCTGCACAACCCCAGCGCCAGCGAGCTGATGGACCATTACGTGCTGGAGTGTACCAAAACCAACATTGAGCAGAGCCAGAACCGCTTCTTTGTGCAGGGCGATCCCGGGGCCATCCTGGTGGTGGAACTCACCGATCATTCTGTAGCCAACATTGAAGCCCGGGCACAGGCGCTCGTGCAGGACCTGCAGCAAAACAACCTGGGCTACCACTACCCGCTGGTAACCGGCGCCGATACGAAGAAAGTCTGGAACCTGCGCAAAGCGGGCCTCGGGCTGCTGTCTAACATTCCCGGCGATGCCAAACCGGTGGCAGTGATTGAAGACACGGCCGTGGATGTGAACGATTTGCCCGAGTTCATCCGGGAGTTCAACCTCATTCTGGAGCAGTATGACCTTTATTGCGTGCACTATGCCCACGCCGGTACCGGGGAGCTGCACCTGCGCCCCATCATCAACCTGAAGACCGAGGAAGGCAACCAGCTGTTCCGCTCCATCGCTACGGAGATTGCCACGCTGGTGAAGAAGTACCGCGGCTCTCTGAGCGGTGAGCACGGCGACGGCCGGTTGCGCGGCGAGTTCATCCCGTTCATGATCGGTGAAGAGAACTACAAACTGCTGGAGGAAGTGAAACGCGTGTGGGACCCGGGCAACATCTTCAACCCGGGCAAGATTGTGAACACGCCTTCCATGAACACCTTCCTGCGCTACGAGCCGGGCCAGGAAACACCCGAGTTTGACACCGTGTTCAAGTTCAAAGACGCGGGCGGCGTGCTGCGGGCGGCCGAGCTTTGCAACGGCTCCGGCGACTGTCGCAAAACGCACCTCACCGGCGGTACCATGTGCCCCAGCTACATGGTGACCCGAAACGAGCGCGACACCACCCGCGGCCGGGCCAACACTGTGCGCGAGTTCCTGACCCGCTCCAACAAAGAAAACCGCTTTGACCACGAAGAAATCAAAGAGGCCATGGATTTGTGCCTCTCCTGCAAAGGCTGTAAGTCTGAGTGCCCGTCTAACGTAGACGTGGCCAAGCTCAAGGCCGAGTTCCTGCAGCACTACTATGACGCCAACGGCATTCCGTTCCGCACGCGCCTGATCAGCAACTTCAACAACGCGAACAAGCTGGCCTCGCTGTTGCCGGGGGCTTACAACCTGCTGTTTAAGAATTCTTTTACCGCAAACGCCTTCAAAAAGGCTGTGGGCTTCGCGCCCAAACGCTCCCTCCCGCTCCTGCACAAAACCACGCTGCGCAGCTGGTTTAAAAAGCATCAGGCCGAGAAAGTGAAGGAATGCGCCGCGCCCAAAAAGAAGGTGTACCTGTTCTGCGACGAGTTCACAAATTACAACGACACGCCCATTGGTATCAAAGCGGTGCTGCTGCTGGAGAAACTGGGCTATGAGGTAGTGTTGCCCGAGCATGAGGAAAGCGGCCGCACCTACCTGTCTAAGGGATTGGTGCGCGAGGCCAAGAAACTGGCCCAGAAGAACGTGGCCATGCTGCACCAACTGGTCTCGGCGGATACCCCACTCATTGGCATTGAGCCCAGCTGCATCCTCTCCTTCCGCGACGAGTACCTGGACCTGGTAGACGAAGACCAACTGGAAGCCGCCAGACACATGTCCATCCACTGCCTGCAGTTTGACGAATTCATTGCCCGCGAAATCCTGAACAAAAACATTGACCGGAACCTCTTCAAAACCGAGGCCCGCCTGATTAAACTGCACGGCCACTGCCACCAGAAGGCGCTTTCCAGCGTGCTGTACACCCAGCAGATGCTGAGTTTACCAGCCAACTACAAGGTGGAAGTCATTCCCTCGGGTTGCTGCGGCATGGCCGGCTCTTTCGGGTATGAAGCTGAGCATTACGAGGTCTCTATGAAAGTAGGCGAACTGGTGCTCTTCCCTACCGTGCGGGCTGCGGCAAATGACGTCATCATCGCCGCCCCCGGCACCAGTTGCCGTCACCAAATCCACGACGGCACCGGCAGAGACGCGAAACACCCAATTGAGGTGTTGTATGAGGCGTTGAGATAGATAATACTGATTTCGGGCTGTTTTGGTGAAAACAGCCCGAAAAGTGTTTTTTATTGAATTGTCTATATATAGTATATTCGGCAGTGTAATTCCGGTTATCCCCTACAGTTGGTCTGATAACCGGAAGTTTACCTCCGCATATAGAACCAATAACAGGAATTCACTCCTTTTATCCAGTAGTTGGCAGCAAGCAAAAAATAATTCTATGAACCTAATAAAACTTTTACAAAAAATATTTAAGCATCCTAATAATGTCAATACAATTGCCCCGCCTGATGCAAATAATGCTCCGACCTTAGACCAAATAAAGACCGCACAGCATGAAGCAGCACATGGCATTGTTTGGTATCTTTTTAAAGAATATTGGACTGTTAATAGTTTGGCTATAGTCCGAGAAGGCTTACCTGATGAAAGGATGAATGGTGCTCTACATATCTCACCTAACTTCAATGGTGAAAATGAAACTAACCTACAAAGGGTGAATGAAATTTTTGCTATTGCAATGGCTGGGATTATTGGTCAGAACATTGAAGTAATAAAACAGGACGATTTTCTATTGTTAAAAGTGGCCAATTCTCAACAAATCAATCAATTTCTTGACACTTCAGGTTGTGGAGGGGACTTCGAAATCGCAGAAAGATATTTATCATATTTAGCTGGTTATTTCAATACAAATGAATATTCCTTTATAAAATACAAATTAATGGATTTAATCAGTTTGTTTCAGAATCATTCAAAGGTTCAATATTTGCATCATGTGTTAACTGAGGCCTTGTTAGAAAAGGGTGCTTTAAACAGCATCGAAATAAATAACATATTTGAGGAAAACAATTTTCAAGAATATATCGAGTATGAAAATCTAGACATTAATTTTTTTCACAACAAATAAATTGGTTAGGCTAATTATAAAAATGCCTACTGCCAACATTGTGTAAACATCATGCCACGGCCGATGGCCTTGCACGTTGTTTACACGAGACCGTTAGTACATATTTAAATAAATTAAAATGACACTTTGTAATACCTATAAAAGATTAGCACTTGATACATGGGACAAGATTCAACAAGGACGAAGAGTTCATTTTCAACTTAAAGAAGAAACACTTACTGACTTGAATGTACTCGCTCTTAAAGCAAGACATAATAATCAGGTATTTACAAAAGTCTTCACAAAAAATGCAGAAGGAAAGAATGGTGCAGATTGGGAATGGTGGTTTAAAGGTTTAACCAATAAATGGATTGGTTTCAGAGTTCAAGCAAAAGTTATCAATATAGATTCTGATGAATTTGAGCACTTGCATTATAGAAGTCCAAAGAAAGGTAAATATCAATGTGACAAATTAATCACTAAGGCATTATCTGCACCTCAACCCTTGTTTCCTATATATTGCTTATATATACAAACGGATGACCCTCAGTATCTAAATAAATGGAGTTGTAGAACCTTTTCTCATCTAAAAGATTTCTTTGGATGTTCCTTGACAAGTGCATTTACTGTTAAAAAGCTTAGGCCAACAAACAGTAAGCATTTAATTGATTTACAAAATAAAATAAGTCCTTGGCATTGCTTAGTATGTTGTAGTGGCTATGGTAAAAGCGATTTTGTGACAAATATCCAAGCTTTTGCAAGAGCACAATTTGAGTTAGATAATGAAGCAGCATTAGAGCTTGATACTAAAATTCCTGAAGACTTTTCTACAGATACACCACCACAATATGTTTTGTCAATAATAGATAATGAGAATAATGATAATATCATAACCACAGACCGAAGCTTAGCTGGCGTTTTGGTTTTTCTTGAAAAAGAATAAAACATGTGCTAACAACACCTAAACTTCAGTCTTGGCCGACAGCTTCGCACGCCGTTTAGCCCAGTACGTTGGCAATAACAAACTAAATTTCCTATAAATGACGGTAATTGAAAATTTCATCAAGCAATACAACAAAGAATTTGACTACTACCAAAATTTATCACAAATAATTGCTACAAAAATAGAAGACCAATTATTTAACCGTGGAATAAAAGCAATTGTTACTTTTAGAGCTAAAAGGCCTGATAGGTTGAGGGATAAGCTATTAAAGAGAAACGAAGATAAGAAGTACAAAACTGTAGAAGATATCTATGATGATATTGTTGATTTAGCCGGAATTCGGATATCATTATACTTCCCATCTGAAAGAAAAATAATAAATGAAATAATTACTGAGTTATTTCATATTGACAAGAAAAAGGATTTCCCTAATGAAGCACATACACCAAAATACACCAAACGCTTTTCCGGATATTGGGCAACTCATTATAGAATAAAGTTAAAGGATGAAAGTTTAACTAAAAGATATTTAGATACTCTTGCTGAGATTCAAGTAGCCTCAGTCCTTATGCATGCTTGGTCTGAAGTTGAACATGACCTAGTTTATAAACCATTTTCAGGTAATTTATCAAACGAAGAACTAGCAATATTAGATGAAATAAACGGACTAGTTCTAAGTGGAGAGATTGCACTTGAAAGACTTCAATCTGCTATGGCAGAAAGAATTAAGAAAAGTAATGATATTACAGACAAGTATGAACTTACAAACTTTATACTTAACAACATTGACAAAAACTATTTAAATAAAATTAAACTCGGTGATACTTATTTACTTAATAATTATTTAGATTCTATTAAAAAAGTTAATACAGAAGACTTTTACAACTACATCAATAAAATAAATATAAATTTGGAGGAATCAGTTACTGACCAGTTATTAAGCATGTTGCTTTCTGAATTTTACACGACTGAGAATCTTAATCTAAAAACATATTTTAAAAACCTCCACATTTCTGAAAGAAAAGCCTCAAATTTTGAATCTTTTGTAAAATGCTGGGTAATATTAGAAAAAGCTGTTAGAGAATTTTACCCTTCTGATGAAATAAAAAGGAAACTGCATCTTGTTCCTGACTTTACTTTTCTGCAAAGTAAGAATATATTAACATCCGAAGATTCTAATCAACTTAGGTATCTTCGACAAATAAGGAACAATTTACTGCACGGCATAAATACTCCTACAGATAAAGATTTAAAGGAAAACTTCCAGGATTTAAAAAGAATAACAGAGAAAATAGTTAGTAAGATTCCAAACAAACAACTTCAAAAAGAACTACAGAAGGAGTTATTGGATTTATAAAAATTACAATTGCTAACAAAACTCAAAAGTCAGTTTTCGGTGAAGGCCTCACCCGTCGTTTAGCAGAGACCTTGTATATAATTATACAAATGAAAAAAACATTTCAAGGTATTTGGAAAGACCCCGTTGGAAGTAAGATAATATCAAATCTTATATGGATAATTCTACTTGCTTTGGGAACTTCTGTCTACCTCTTTTATCAGAAGATTAATCTGTCGATTTCTTTTACTGAATCATGGAACAGAATTCTCATTAAACTAGATCAAGAGAGAGTCATAACTAATTGGCATTATTTGACAGCTTCCTTAATAGCTGTAATCTTACTGATAAATAGGAGAATAATATTAAAGTTAATCGGATTTATTATTAAAACTGCATTTGCTATTCGAGAGTATCACCATCAATATGAGTACAACTTCACTAATCAGGGTAAAAGGTCAACAGGTGTAATATCCAGTCAGAGATCCTTTAACAACTTCAAGATAAAACCTCAAAATGACACAAAGGATTGGAGTTTAAATATTCTTTTTAGCCATGATTACTCATCCTTGAAAAAAGATGAACAAGTAACTGAGGCTACTAAAATTTATAAGTCGTATGAGGAGAATAATTTGAGATTAGAAGCCTGCAAAAACGGCAAAAGGACTATTGATTTACTTGACAACTATTTAGATCAAGAATTTGATTTACACTTTAATCTTTCTCATGAAAAGGGAGGAATAATTTTAAAGATATCAAGACATGATAAGGAACTCTATGTTTCTGAAGTGAAATATGGTTGTTCATACTTCAAAATAGTTGCTGAGGATAGCCATTATGATTTCGACCTGAAAATAAATTATGAAAGATTAGAATAAAAGCTGCATACAGCAAAACCTATACGGAATGCCCTTTGGTACACTGCGCATAGAAAAAACGTTGGTGGAACTAATCATTATCCTTTTATGCATGCCTGTTTAATTTAATGCCAACAATCACTCTCAATAATTCCATCAAAGCTCCTTTAGCTGTTTGCTTTGACTTGGCTAGAAGTGTTGACTTGCATCAGGTCTCTACCGAGCAAACAGAAGAGAAAGCCAAATAAGGAGTAATAGCAGGCTTGATGGAGTTAGGTGATTCTGTCACATGGGAAGCAAAACACCTGGGGGTACGTCTAAAGTTGAGCAGCTACATTACTGCATTTGAGCGGCCTTATTTCTTTGCAGATGAAATGCTCACCGGTGCTTTTAAAAGCTTCCGGCATGAACACAGGTTTGAGGCTTTAGCCGGAGAGGCTACGCGCATGACAGTTGTGTTCCACTATACCTCGCCCTTGGGTATGCTGGGCAAACTGGCAGATTACCTGTTTCTAAGACAGTACATGACGCACCTGCTTTTAGAGCGAAACCGGGTGATCAAAGAAGTGGCGGAAAGCGGCAAGTGGCAGGAGGTGCCGTTTAGCCTAACCGTTGTGCAACATTTTATGCTATAAACCCCACCATCAAAATTGACTACTACAAGACTTCACTATCTATCTGGCCTCATGTTAGCTATTTTTACCGGGCTTCATTTATTCAACCACCTCTACAGTATTGCAGGAGCTGACCAGCATATAGAGGTCATGAAGAGCTTGCGCCTTGTATACCGCGACATTCTTGTGGAGGCAATCCTGCTGATGGCCGTGCTTTTACAAATAATGTCGGGCATTAAGCTCTTCAAGAAAAACCGGAAGGCAGCTGTCAGCAAAATTGATAAACTGCACCGTTGGACAGGACTTTACTTGGCGGCTTTTTTTATCATTCATGTAGGCTCTGTATTAGCGGGACGTACTGTTTTGCACCTAGACACCAACTTTTATTATGGCGTGGCAGGATTGAATACTTTCCCATTCAACCTGTTCTTTATTCCCTATTACGCGCTTGCCACCATCTCCTTTTTCGGGCATATGGCAGCGATTCACAGCAAGAAAATGAAACAGGCTGTTTTTGGCTGGACACCACAAAGGCAGGCAAAAGCGATATTGGGCTTCGGTATTATCCTGACAGCCTTTCTGTTCTATGGCTTGACCAACCGTTTTAGAGGAGTGGAAGTCCCAACCGAATACAATGTTCTTATTGGAAAATAAAACGAACGCGCAACACTGTATTGCTACTATGCTCAGGGTCCACTCTCCTTCTTAGAAAAATTGGTAATTATCCGTAAAAGGCAGCAAGCTTTTTGCAACACGGTTCATCAGCACACCGGCAATACCCCTCCCACGTTAGCCGTCTCCTTCCCAAAGGTTAGAACTAAAAAATATAGGAGAATGAAGAATTCTTGACAACTCCGCAGGAATTTATCGGTAACAGGTTCTAGAACTACTATCTAAAACCAAAGTAACATACATTATGAAAGCAATCGGCTTTAAAACTTCATTACCCATTGAGGAAGCAGAAAGCTTTATCCAGTTTGAAAAAGAAATACCAACTGCGCAAGGAAAAGACATTCTGGTAAAGGTGGAAGCCATATCGGTCAACCCTGTAGATTATAAAATAAGAAGAAACAGCCTCAAAGACAAGCAACAGGATACGCCTAAGGTCATTGGTTGGGATGCGATAGGTACCGTAGAAGCTACCGGCGAGGAGGTGACCCTCTTCCAGAAAGGTGACCGGGTATTTTATGCAGGAGACCTTACAAGGGAAGGCTCTAACCAGGAATATCAGTTAGTAGATGAACGCATTGTAGGGTTCGCCCCGAAAAACATCAGCATGGAACAAGCTGCTGCCATGCCGCTTACTTCCCTTACGGCTTATGAACTGTTCTTTGATCATTTTCAACTGAGCAAAGAGAAAGATGCAGGCAAAACCCTGCTTATTATTGGCGGTGCCGGAGGTGTGGGTTCCGTTGCCATCCAACTGGTTAAAAAGCTATTGGGGTTAACCGTTATTGCCACCGCTTCAAGAGACGTTACTATTGATTGGTGCAAAAAAATGGGCGCAGATCATGTTGTCAACCACAGCAACCTGGTGAGTGAGGTAAAAAACATCGGCTTTGAACAGGTAGACTTTATTGTAGACTTTGTAGACCTGAATCAATATTGGGAAGCCATAGTAGAACTCATCAAACCGCTGGGAAAGGTAGGTTCCATCAGCGACCCGACAGAACCTGTAAGATTACAGCAGCTAAAAAGAAAGAGTGTGAGCTTTTATTGGGAGCTTATGTTTACCCGTTCTTTGTACCAGACAGAAGACATGGTAGAGCAGCATCACATCCTAAACAAAATTGCTCAACTACTGGATGAGGGCATCTTACAACCAACTCTTAATACCACCATGCAAGGCTTGACCGCCGAAAACCTGAAAGAAGCGCACAATTTATTAGAAAGCGGCAAAGCCATTGGAAAAGTGGTAGTTAAAATCTAAAAGACAAATCCGCATAGTAATTCTTCTGGCTAGCTCAACTACTTACTGAGCGGAATGGGTTAACAAAATCTGGCTCGCTGCTTTTTAGGTGGCAGGCAACTTCATCCGGTAAATGGCATAAGGGGCTGTTCTTTTATTTTCGCCTTCGTTATAATCGGGTTGTTTGTTGATTTGGGAGCAGCTGATGTATAAATAACCATCCTGTGAAATGGAATAGCTGTCAGGCCATATAAGTCTTTCGTCTGCCACTACATCTTCCTGGTTTTGGTCCGGAGTTATTTTCACCATTTTGTAGTTCTGGTAATCTCCCTGGTATATGGTGCCGCTCTTGTCAAAAATCATCCCGTCTGTCACCGCAAACCTTCCCAGATCTTCTACTGCAGCCTCCACTTGATCTTCCGGCAGCTCTTCATTCCGCAAAAATTCGGTTCTGATACGGTATAGTTTATTATCGGTGAGGGGTTTGTAGTACAGCCATTCGCCATCTGGTGTTAAAGCAATACCATCAGATTGTAGGTGAACCGGTTCACCCTTCTTTTTGAATTCTTTCCCATCCACAATCAGTTTAAAGGAAGGGTCATGTTTCACAGAATAATGGTTGCGCAGTAACTCCCTAATGGTTCCGGTTTCAAGATTTACCACTACAATTCCACCTTCGTTGGAGTTCGTTAAATAAGCAACCTTCCTTTGGGTGTCTACCCGCACATCATTGATATAGCTTTTGTTGCTCAGTATGCCATCAAACCGGTAGGCCTCTTCTATGCTATTGGTAACCAGGTTGAACTTTACCAGCTTAAAACTATTGTCATATACTTGTTCCATAAAAGGGCACGCCGGGTCTACCACCCACAGGAAATCTTCCTCATCTACATACACCGCCTGCACACAAACCCATTTATTCTTTCCGTCCTCCCCTTCTTTCCAGTTGTTCCACTGTTCATCTGGGTAAGGCCTGCAGGTATCAGGCCCAGTGATTTCCACCACATCCCATTTGTGCGGACCAGGCCATAGAGGATAGCAGGTAAACACCCGCCCCTCTTTTGATACCGCTACCCCGGTTAACTGGTAGGTATTGTCTGAAAATACATGTTCCAATTGTTCACTGTTTGTACTCATGAGTGGGTAGTTTTAAGTTGAAGTGTCAGAAGTAGGTTCCATGCTTGTCTACTCTAATTTGGATTTTCCTGGTTCATCCTTTTTTCACTAAGCCGAGGAAGGGCAAAATAGATGTACAGCAACAAAACAGGGATGATACTAAAAGGTACGCTCCAGATGCAAATGACTAAGGCAGCCAGGTGCAGCGCAGGAGCAATGGCGTATTCTTTTGTAAGTAGCCTAAGGAGCTTCTTGTCTGTATCTTCCTCCAGAAGTTCAGGCTTCCTGATGGCGTACCACCAGAGACAATTGTAGAAAAAGGTCATTAACACCAGGGTCCCGTGGTATATCATTGCGGCCGTTTGTTCGTCTGGTTTGCCTACATGATTAGCCAATAAGCCGGTGGTAAAGGATTGCAGGGTAACAAACATCAAAAACAAGATATTCAGGATGAGCAGGTACTGGTCTGTCTGCTTTAGGTAAATAAACATGTTGTGGTGGTTGGACCAGGCAATGCAGATAAACAGGAAAGACGCCGCGAACGCCGCATACGAAGGCCATTCATGGGCAATGGCCTGCAGCAAGCCGGTTTCGGTCTCCGGTTTCGGCAGTTCGGTGGCAAGCAGTGTTGCCGCAATAGCTAACACCGCATCACTGAAATATTCCAGCCTATCGGTTGGTCTATGGTTGTGCATAAGAACGGTTTAAGATTCAACAATTTTTTCCCTTCTCGCCTTCGTTTGTTTCTTCTTCTTTCCGAATTTGACTAATGGCGGTTACCATAGAGTTCCTGTTTGCAAAGCTGGTAGGAACTCTATGGTAATGGTAAAAGGCACCAGCATCCGTAACCGGGAGAAAAGCATATTATCCTCTCTGCCAGAATAATTTCCTATCTTATTTTATCCGGCCGGGGCAAACACCGAACGCATGTTATTGTTTGCTTTTTCTTTGAACATCATATACCCTTCCTGGCCTTTATCCAGGGGTAATTTATGGGTGAGCAAATAGGCTGGGTCTACTTCTCCGCGGGCTACAATATCAAGCAGTTTAGGAATGTACCGTTGGCCAAACTGCTGGCCCATCCGGAAAGTCAGGCCTTTGTTCATGGCCGGTCCCATTGGGAATTTATCTATAAGTCCTCCGTACACCCCTATAATTGATACCGTTCCGCCTTTGCGGCACGCCATAATTGCCTGCCGGAGCACGGAAGGCCTATCACTCTGTAGCCGGGCGTATTGCTTGGCGTAATCATACACCTTTTCAATTCCGGTGCTGTTGGCTTCCATGCCCACGCAATCTATACAGCGATCCGGACCACGGCCCCCGGTCATTTGTTTCAAAGCTTCCAGTACATCCACTTCTTTAAAATTCAGTACTTCGGCATTTGCCCTGAGACGGGCTTGTTCCAGCCGGTACGGGTACTGGTCAATGGCGATTACCCGGCCGGCTCCCAACAACCAGGCGCTGTGCATGGCCATCAGGCCTACACCGCCGCAACCCCATACCACCACGGTGTCGCCAGGTTCAATGCCGGCGAAATCGGCTGCCATATACCCGGTTGGGAAAGCATCTGAGGTAAATAAGGCAGATTCGTTACTTACCCCATCCGGTACTTTAAAACACACATTATCGGCGAAGGGAACCCGGGTATACTCGGCATGGCTGCCGGCGTAACCTCCCAAAGCGTGAGAATAACCAAAAATGCCTGCCACGGGGTAGCCGTAAGCCTTCTCGGTCCATTCAGGTTCGGCATTGGAATTATCGCACAACGAATACTCCTCCCGATCACAGTACTCACACCCGCCACAAGCTAAAACAGAGCACACCACTACCCGGTCCCCTTTCTTCAGGTTTTTTACTTCGGGGCCAACTTCTACAATTTCGCCCATAAACTCATGGCCAATTATATCGCCGGAACGCATGGCGGGTATATAGCCACCCAGCAGGTGCAAATCTGAGCCGCATACCGATGATAAAAAAACGCGCACAATCGCGTCACGCGGATTTAAAATAGTAGGATCTGGTACGCGTTCCGTACTCACTTTATTGATTCCTTCCCAGCAGATGGCTTTCATAGGTTCCTTATTAAATTTTAGAAAATGTGTTTTTAGTAGTTCTCATCTTTGCGGCCGGAGGGTTGGCCAATTATGGTGGGGATTTCTCCTGCCTCCAGCAGACGCTTAAACCGGCGAACGTCCTGTTTTACCAGTTCCTTAAAGGCCGGATTCAGCAATCTGGCGGCTAGCTGCCCGGCAGCTCCTGCCGGCGGTCTGTAAGAAATGGTAGCTTGCACCACGGTGCCCCGGTTGGCGGGAGCATCTGTAAAACGGACCTCACCGGAATTTTCAACTTCAGAACCAGGCAGGGAGCGCCAGGCAATCAGGCTATTTTCCTCTTCGTGTGTGATTTCGGCTTCCCATTCTATTGTAGTGAGCTTCTCTTTGTAGATAATATTTTTGGGCACCTTGGCTACCCAGTGCGAACGCCGGGGACCTGTTCGCCGCACATCTTCCAGGTATTGCATAAACCTGGGCAGGTTTTCTAGTTGGCGCCAGAATTGGTACACCTCTTCACGTGGTTTAAGTATAGTAACGCTGGAAGTGACTTCAAATCCCTGGGTTTCAGGATGAGCTGTATCTACGTGCAGGACTTCATTAAACGGGCAGAAACCCGTTGTTCCCCGTAGTACCAGGTAACCGCCCGCTGTGGCTAAGCTTTTCCCGAGAGGAGATTGCTTTCTGCCCCAACCGTAATAGGCCAAAGCCGCACCACCCAACACCGATAATACTCTGCCAGATGTACCTACATTGGTGAAGCTTTTCGTTTGCCCCTGCCTGGCAGATTGGTTTGAATGAGGCGGACCAAATGTTTTAAATGCATTAGCCATAGGGTTTAAAATTTATTATGAGTAAAAATCAGTTAGGAGATGATTTAATAAGAATGGCCTGTAAATAGTGAATAATTAAACGTGGAAAATTTATCCTCCTTGAAGGCAAGCTGTTTCGTTCTGGCACGGACGCTCCATAAGCAAATGGCTAAGGCAGGCAGATGAATAGAATATTGGAACCTATAGAATTAGCAGCGTCGGCTTTGAGCATACAGGTAAAGTAGCTCCCATTCTGCTCACCAGTTTAAGTGGTCTTGCAGAACACAGGCGTACCTCTTACCTATAGGTATCAACCCAAAAGTTGTTCAGCCTGTGACAACTTTTGGGTTGATACTGTATAGACTACCTCCTTTCCAGAAGTTGCTTATTCAAGGATCTTCTTTTAAACCATAAGACACCTGCAGTTATAAGCAAAGCCGTAGTAGCTGCCCTGCCAAGAAAAGCTGAACGGTTGTATTTCCATTCAGCTCTCCAGCCTCTTTCTTTCCAGGGGTTGGGAATAACGCCGTGTTTCAGATCATTGATTTTTCCCTGTATTACGTCTACCCGGTCTGCCAGAATGAGCGTCATCCAGTGCGTGGCGGTGGCTTCGCTGTACTTATAGGCATACCTACGTATAGCACCGCTCAGGCCTGCCGGGGGTGTAGAAGTACCGAAGACACGCGTAACACCGGGGCGCTCAATAGAATGAAAGACCTCCATGTCAAGGGGCTGCTGGGGCGCCTTTTCATAATTGAGGCGTTGGTGGTCAGCACCGTTATAATGCTTCATGGGGTAAGTGGGATCATTTTCGGGATCTGCATCCATTCCCCAGCCAGGTATATTTAAGGCCAGATCAGCCATATTGCGGTTGGCTATAACCCTGTCCTGGAACTCATCTATTCTGTTTTCTAATGCATTCTTCATAGTAAAACGGTTTTAAACGTTGGCTCTTGGAGGAATTAACACAGGTTTGATCATGTAGTCCAGCTTTTTGGAAAACATGCGATAGGCATCTGACACTTCCTCCAGAGGCAGCCTGTGCGTAATGATTTCCTTCGGATTGATTCTGCCGCTCATGATATGGTCAATCAGCTTGGGAAGCAGCCGTTTTACCGAGGCCTGGTTGCCCCTTATGGTAATGCCTTTATTCATTATACTGCCGAGGGGAACGAGGTTCCAGGGTGGACCATATACCCCAATGATGGACACAATACCACCTTTTTTAACAGCATTAACAGCCCAATGGAAGGCAGTTGCATTACCGGCCTGCAGCAGTAATTCTTTACCGGTAATGTTTTGCAGGGTACTGCCGGTGGCATCGCAACCCACGGCATCAATACACACGTCAGCGCCAAAGTAATCGGTGGTTTTTTTCAGGAATACCACCGGGTCTTTCATTTCTCTGAAGTTGTACGCCTCGGCGAACGCAAATTTGCGGGCAAACTCCAGGCGGTAGTCTAATTCATCAATCACAATAACTCGTCCGGCACCAAAGAACCAGGCAAAGCGGGCTGCCAAAAGTCCTACCGGTCCGGCTCCAAACACCACCACGGTATCGCCTTTCTGGATGCCAGCCTGCTCTGCCGCCTGGTAGCCGGTGGGCACCACGTCCGTGAGGAGCACGGCATTCTCCAGGTCCATACCTTCCGGGATGATGGTGGGACTCACATCGGCATAAGGTACCCTAACGTATTCGGCCTGTCCTCCATCATACCCTCCCCCCGTGTGGGCATAGCCAAAAAAGCCCCCTACGGCGGTGGCTTCTGAATTAGCCTCATGGCAGTTACCAAACAATTCCTGTTTGCAATGCGGGCAGGAGCCGCAGGCAATATTAAATGGTACCAATACATGGTCACCCACTTTCAGTTTTTTCACCTCTGATCCAACTGCTTCTACCACACCGGTAAATTCATGACCAAAGGTCATCCCCACCCGTGTGTCGGGCACTAACCCGTGGTACAGGTGCAAGTCCGAGCCACAAACCAGGGATCGGGTGACCCGGACAATAGCATCCATGGGATGTTTGATCTCCGGTTCCGGTCGGTTGCGGTCTGCCCTAATTTGAAAAGGGCCGCGAAAGTTCATTGCTAGCATAAGCGGTTTTTTTAGGCATAAAGAATTAAGCAGAAGTGAATTTCAAACCCTGGCGTGATAGAAGGGTTACAGGGGACATTTCTTGAATAAGAGGCAAGGCCATAAAGAAGACACCTATTATGCTACCGATAAGTACAACTTCTTTAGAACCGGTTTTTACCCAGCGTAATGGTGTTGTGTATTTTGATGAGACGTTTTGGACCTGGTTTGGCCAAAATGGTAAAAAAACAATTTAACGGAACAGTTTTGTACAAATACTGGCTACCTTACAGTACTAAACCTTGAAGCACTACTCTGCTTAGGTGGCAAACTGAACCTTCTGGATTTCAACGCTTCTCCCTAACGTTCGGGCAAGCTTCTGTTTCCGGGCTAAATTTTGAAAAGCCTGCCCAAACTAAGTATGCCCAAGCTCAAGTAGCTTTTTCGTTTACTTTAAACTTACAGTACACCTACCATGGAGGAAACCTTAGGGTTTAAGTACCACCTTCACGCAGTTGTCTTCTTTATCGTTGAAGATCTGGTACATGCGGGCAGCTTCACTCAGCGGCACCTTGTGGGTAATAATGTCATCCAAGGTTACTTTGCCTTCGGCTACCAGGGTAATGAGGTGGTCAATATATTTTTGTACCCAGGCCTGGCCGCCCCGAAGCGTAAAGTTCTTTTCCCACCATTTCTGCACGGGGAATTTGTCATATGGGTAGCCATAGGCCCCTACTACTGATACCTTGCCGCCTCGCCGTACGGCATCAATACAATTTTCCAGCACCTTGTCGCTGCCTTTTTCGGCGTGCAGTACATTGCCTACTTTTTCCAGCGTGGTTCTATCTGCTTCCATCCCCACCGCGTCAATACAAACGTCGGCGCCATAGCCACCGGTCATATCCACAATGGCTTTTACCGCGTCTACCTGGTGCGCATTAATGGTTTCTGAACCGGCGGTTTCGCGGGCTTTGGCCAGCCGGTAATCATAAATATCCACCCCAATTACCCGTCCTGCACCATGAAGCCAGGCGGCTTTCTGGGCCATTATACCAACCGGACCACAACCAAATACTACTACTGTTTCGCCGGGCGACACGTTTGCCCACTCGCAGGCCGCCCAGCCGGTAGAAAATATATCGGTCAGGAATAATATTTTTTCGTCCTGAATACCATCCGGTACTATTCTTGGGTTGTAATCGGCGTAACGTACCCGGGCATATTCCGCCTGGCCGCCGTTTTTATCGCCGTAAGTGGCCGTGAAACCATATAACTGGCCGCCGCCGTGCGCTTTGGCCAGGTTACCATCCTGGCTGTAGGTTTTATCATTGGAGTTTTCACAGTGGGTGGCTAAGTCATGCTGGCAAAACATGCAGTGCCCGCATCCAATTGGAAATGGAACAATTACCCGGTCTCCTCTTTTTAATTTTGACACACTGCTGCCTACTTCTTCCACAATACCCATAAACTCGTGGCCAAGAACTAAATCATGCGGCTGGGGCATAAAGCCGTTGTAAATGTGGAGATCAGAACCACAAATGGCTGTAGAAGTGATGCGAACAATGGCATCGGTTGGTTCCTCAATTGTTGGGTCATCAACATTATCTACACTAACATCTTTGGGTTTGTGAAATACTAAAGCTTTCATAGGTAGATGGGTTAAGGTGATAGTTGATTTAAGAATGCATTCAGTAAGGTGGAGATGATAAGGAAGAAAACGCTTGAAATTTGGGAGCGTTATACTGATTTATGCTCTATGAAAACACGGAGGAATGGCAGAAAGCACTTAAAACCGGGAGGAATTCACGGATATTTGCACCAGAAATGGTACTTTTTAGTATGAATTTTTACTTAGAGGCCTATCAGGTAAACTTATAATAAGCTTCCATTGATAAGCATTTACAGGATGACTACGGGTTATACGTAAAGCCAAACCTTAACCATTGTAACCTATTAGAAATACGGGGGAAGGATTACCCGCCTGGTTAATTGAGTAAATGATGGGTGGCTGCGTAAGCAATAAGAGAAGCTGTATTTTTAGAATTTGTTTTTTCAAGCAAATGCTGCCGATGACTTTCTATGGTCCGTTTGCTGGTGAAAAGTTTATCCGCCATTTGGGTAGTGGTAAAACCCTGAGCAATCAGGCTTAGTACTTCCAACTCTCGCTTGGTAAGATTACTATCTGATTTTTCCTCGGGCGTTGGTGTTTTACTATCCTCTAAGGGAATTTTACCGAGTAGCTTTAAGGAGATGTGCGTACCAATATACACCTCGCCCCCAGCCGTTATTTGAATTGCTCTTACCAGTTCTTTGCGGCTTACTGTTTTGGTCAGGTACCCGGTTGCTCCCGCTTGCATGGCTTCCACTACAAACCGTTCATCTTCCAGCATGGAGAGAATAAGTACTTTTACCAAGGGGTGCTGCTGCTTGATTTGACGGGTGGCCTGTAAACCATCCATATCTGGCATGCTTATATCCATAAGCACTACATCTACCTCTACCTGGCTAAGAAGCTGCACCAAATCAGTTCCTGATTCTACTTCGTCTACCAGGTTTATACCGGCGTCCGGAGAATTATTCAGCATGGTTTTTAAACCTTCTCTTACAAGTGCGTGATCATCGGCGATAGCTACTTTTATCATTTCAAATTATATGAAGCGTTTCCCTGGATAAAGTACCAGGTAATAAAGCACAAGTAGTAACAAAGCATAAGAACCGGTCAGTAAAGAACCCGCAGAAAAAAGGCGTTTAAACGGGGTATTTTCCTGGTCATGGAAATAAGTAAGATCAAGGTACCTTTCATTACTCACCTTCTGCCTTTAATGATTTACGGTGCTGCTACATCCTCCTCTTCTTATTTTATACGTATTTTATAAAACAACTTCTGTTTTACGGACGCCAGGATGGTTGTTTTTAAGGGGCAATTTAATGGTGATGGTTGTTCCGGGACCGGAAGAATGGATTTCTAGCGTTCCGTTCAGTAGTTTCACCCGATCACCTATACCTATCAAACCCATTCCCTTACCTGGAAGTGGCTTTGCCTTAAACCCCTTTCCGTTGTCCTGGGCTATAATGAGAATACCACTTTTTTCTTCCAGCACGGTTATAGAGGCAAGGGTAGCATGCGCATGTTTCACAATGTTATTAAGCAGCTCCTGAACAATCCGGTAGATAGCAGTTTGGAGGTGTTTTTCTAAAACTGTTTTAAAATCAGTCTTGCATTTCACTAAGAGGTTTTTAGTACTTAATTGCTTGCATATATCCACCAGCACTGCAGATAATCCAAAGGTTTTCAGCACGGTTGGGGTAAGCTCATGGGAGATGGTTTGGGTAAGTTCAATGGCATTGGTCAATAGCTGGTCTGTTCTTTGCCAGAAGGCCTTTGTTTGGGCTGCGCTTTTTACGGAGTCCTCTGGGTTGAGCAGGTCTAATTGCATCTTAACTGCAAAAAGAACTTGCCCTAACCCATTATGCAAATTTTCAGCAATCCGTTTTTTCTCTCTTTCTTCGGTTTCTAAGATGGCATGCAGCAACTCCTGTTGCTTCTGGAGTTCCCACTGCAGGCGTTGCTCTTCCAGTTCTTTGCGTTCTGTTATATCCTGGAAAGTGAGAACTACTCCATCTCCCATTTTTACCACTATAAACTGAAACCAATGCTGTAAAGCATCATAGGGATACCAGACTTCAAAGTGAGCGGTTTTTCCAGTTTCGTTCACTTGCTTCATCTTATCAAAAATTCCAACTGGCTTTGTACCCGGATATTTATCTGTTAATCGCTTCCCCACCAAATCATTTTTCTGCAGGAAGGTATCCGTTACCTGGTTTGTAAGAATCCACTCAAAATCAATCAGCTGGTTTTCTTCATCGCGTATGGCCCTGAAAGCCTGGATCCCATTGATGGAAGCATCTATGACAGCTTTGAGCAGCTGCCTGTTCTCTTGTAACTCTTGTTCGGCAATAACCCTTTCGTGGATGTCGGTTACCGTACCTGCCCAGGAAGTAATGTTGCCGGCATGGTCTTTTACGGGCTGGGCAATGACTAACTGCCAGCGATAGGCGCCATCCCAACGGCGCATGAGAGACTGTTTCCGGTATTCTTTCCCCGAGGCGATGGCTGTTTTCCATTCCTGTTCTACCTTGGCTCGCTCCGTCTCCTGATAGATTTGCTCCCAACCATACTCTTTCATCTGCTCAAAGGTAAGGCCGGTATAATCGTACGTTTTTTGGTTATAGTAGGTACTGCCCCCGTTTACAGCCGCGGTCCAGGCCATCTGAGGAAGGGAATCAATAAATTTCCAGGTCCGTTCTTCGCTCTCCCGCCTTTCAATTTCAGCTTTTTTGATGGGAGTTACATCCACGTTCCAAACCAGAATACCATCGTTTATTTTCTCGTAATGCTGTTCAAACCAGCCACCTACGCCATCGGCATGGTATTCTTCCAATTGCTGAATAGGTTCACCGGTTTCCATTACCCGGAGCAAACACTCCCATGCCCCAGTACTTATGATAGAAGGAAAAAAGGCAAGCACCGTGTTCCCTACCATTTTCTCCCTGGATATATTCGCATACCTGGCCTGTACCGTGTTAACCATAAGGTAGCGAAAATCAGTAATCTTTCCTTCCTGGTCCCGTATAGCCGCCAATAGCGCCATGCCGCCAAAAGCCGTATCTACAATGGTTTGCAATAATTCAGCCTTTTGGGTTAGTTCTGCTTCCGCGTTTTTCCGGTTGGTTATATCTGTCCAGGTAAGAATTAGCCCATCTCTATACGGCACCCCCATGGTCTGAAACCAGGCAGCAAAATCTTTATACTGGTCAAAGTGCTCATAATCCAGAACTTGCCCGGTTTCTACTACTTTCCTGAATTGGTGAAACATGCTGGTTTGTCTGAGCTCAGGGTAAGTGGCAAGCCATTTATGCCCCTTTAAGTCCGTTCGGCCGGCGTACCGCTCCGTGGTATGATTCACCAGTAACCATTCAAAGTCTATTATTTCCCCGGCGTCATTTCGCACCGCCTGGAAAACTTCTATGCCGTTTACCGAAGCATTGAAGGTGGCTTCCAGTAAATCTTTGGTTTCTTTTATTTCTTCTTCTGCCCGTTTCTTTTCAGTGATGTCCTGGGCCGTTCCTACTATTTTGATGGCATTGCCGGCTTCATCACAAACTACCTTTCCATTACTGAAAAGGTAGCGCATTTCACCATCAGGCCGGTAAATTCTGCGCGTGTATTGGTAAGGTCTTTTTGACTGAACAGCCTTACCAATTATTTCCCGTACCTGAGCAACATCTTCCGGATGGGATATAGAATCAATAAAATCCAGGTCCGGGACAAGGCTTTGAGGTTGCAGGCCAAGTAACTGGTACATGTTATCTGAAAACCGGAATTTCCTGGTAGTCAAGTCTCCTTCATAACTACCCGTTTGCCCTATTGCTTCGGCTTTCCGTAACAAGGCTTCACTGGCCTGGACTTTTTCCTGAGCCATCACCTGGCTCGTAATATCCTGAATGGTTCCGTAGACTTTCAGCGGCTTTCCTTGCGCATCTGGGGTTAAAACGGCCCGCCGGTGAACGTAACGAATGGTGCCATTGCGCCAGATTATCCGGTGGGTTAATTCTAAAGGTTCAAGAAAGATTTGTGCCTGCCAAATGCGTTCCCGCAAAATCTCCCGTTCTTCCGGATGCGAAAAGGCTAATATTTTATCAGTTGTTATTTCCTCACTCTGAGGTTCTAAACCGTGGATACGGTAAAATTCATCAGAACAATTAAGGGTTTCTTCACTATAATTTCGCTCAAAGCTGCCGATGTGCCCCAGAGCCTGGGCTTCCTTAAACCTACGGTGTTCCTCTTCCAGTTTTTCGTAAGCCCGTTTAACTTTCTCTTGCTCAATGTACCACAACAATTGACTTTCGTTAGCAATTGCTTTGGTGTCTTCTTCCTGCCTGGTCAGGTTTTCCAGTTTATGGCTTTGCCGAACAATTTTTGTAACATCTTCTACCCTATGTAAAATGTAAAGCACCTCGCCCTTGCCATCCAGTACCGGGGTGTTTAAAGATTTCCAGTACCGTTCCAGCTTAAGGTTGGGCCTCTCCGGATCTTTTAAGTTAAAGTGCTGCACCGGCATGCTATCTGGCTTTTTCGTTTTCAGAACCCTATCAAAAGATTGCTTCAGGTGCCGGAGAATTGCCGCTTCCTGCTGACCCTCTTGGCCCGTAAATACCTCAAAAAAAGAGTTACCCACTAACTGTTCTCTGCTCGTGAAGGTTGATGTAAGATAGCTTTCCGTCACGCCTTGGATAACAAAGTCTGCGGATAATACCAGGTAGCAGTCAGGCAGGGCTTCAAAAACCTGGGGCAGGTTCAAAGAAAAATCTGGGGTGGAATGCATAGAAGTAAATAAAAGAAGCCTAAGCTATAAAAGAGCACCAGCAGTTAAGCCAGAAGCAGAAAGCGTTATTGAGTTGACTAGCCATCTGTTCACCCAAGAAGCCTGAAAAGACTAAAAAGACCTAAGAAATAATATATTCTACAGAATAACTGTGAATTAAGTATCCGGCTGAAGGATACAGTATAACGGAAGTACCATTTATAATAGCCATAAAACAAGCAGTTACTTTCAGAAAGGCCTAATAAGAATGAAAGAGCGCCGGCTCTTTAACTTACTATATACGAAACAGGAAATCCAAGGCGTATTTACTGATTTTTATTCCACAATTGAGTAGAATCAGGAAGTTTAGGCCCAGTTTAGTAACTAATACTGACTACCCCCCAGTACTAAACCCTGAAGCACTACTTTGCTTATATGGTTAATACGAGTTTTCGGTTTTTAAAAGCCACAATTCCATTAAGACTTCTACCATCTGCCATCAACACGCCAACGTCTTTCTTGCCGCCTTGACACCAGCTACCGCAAACAAATCCCCGGCTGCACCGGCAGAGATGCGAAGCGCCTAATAGAGGTGTTGTATGAGGCAATAAGGTAAGGCTGTCTGTTTAGTGGCTGCTTTTGAGAAAATAGCCGCTAAATAGAAAATACAATGAGAGGGATATATATTACATTCGGGGGAGCAGTTCCGTTTATTTGACCACCGTTGGTCAGATAAACGGAAGTTTGGCTCTGTTCAAGGTGTCAATAACCGGAACAGCTCCTTATATACAGTAGTTGGGCAAAATAGAAAATATAAAAAATGGGATTATTCGACATCTTCAAAAAGCCAGTAATAATTCAGGACGACTTTTTCGGAAATCTAAGGTTTAGGAAAATGAAGGTCGAAGGGAAAAGCTACTTTGAAGGAAAAGGAATTTTCAAACCGACTGGAAAAGAAATTGAGTATTTTATCACCGCTAACGAGGACGGCCCCGACCAAAAACAAAAAGAGTTTTATAATTGGATTCAGGAAAACTACAGCGACTTGGTGATAAAGTTCAAGCCACTAATCGAAGACGAGTTCAGGAATTGGAAAGAAGACTTCACAATAAAAAACTTCGACAGCGAATTTCAGTTGGTCGCCTTAACAATCCCCAACCAGGATAAGAAACCTTTGAAATGGGATTTATCATTCGACACGGAACATGATGAAAACCACCAATTCACAGTAGAATTTAGCGGAGTTGAACCTCAAGCAGTTTTAATAGACGGTTAAAGAACTACTTTGCCCAACATTGTATAAAAGTCAGCTTCGGCCGACGGCCTCGCCGTCTTTTATACGAGTCCGTTGGGCTTCATTAAAATATATAAAATTCAATGACTCTAGAAGAAAAGGAAAGGCAGAGGTTCATAAACAAAATGGTGTCAAATGCTAGAGCCATTATTTCCAATCAAGTAGCCATACCTCTTGGGGTTTATAAAATGAACCAGATAATAGGCTGGCTTGAACCTTACAAAGAGGCTAATGATATAGATGTCTCAATCTTTAGAGACTATGACTTGAATGTAGATGAATTACCGATTGGAACGGAGCGCCTTCAATGGAATATCGAAAAGTTGATAGAATTTGAAAATGAGTTCGACGAAGTAAACTTAACTTACAAAGCGGACATCCTCAGGACTTGCAGAAAACTTATAGACGCTTATGGCAAAACAGCGTCAGATGATTCTAATAAAAAAGATGAATAACGTAGCCCAACATTGTGCATAAGCCATGCTACGGCCGACGGCCTCGCACGCCTCATGCACGAGACCGTTATGTGCAAGGCTAAATAACAAAATATGAGGATTCAACATAGATACTTGGTATATGACAGCCACACAAATGTAATCGGACCAATCAAACGTACTCTAGATAGATACTCTTGTGAATACAAATATAAAGAGGACCTTCATTGCGTAATTCCAAGTTTCAAATACTTGATTGAGTTTTACTTGTATGAAGACACGACAGGTTTCGAAGACTTGAAAGAGGCGGTTGACAGTTATGGAATAATTTCACAAGTAGGAACAGTCTATGAAAAAGCAGACATTGAAAATGCAGACTGGTTTGTCATAAACACAGGAGAATACCAGTATCCTCAACCCGAAGGTGATTTTGGTTACTTAAAGGCCACTTTTGATTTAGACGCATATTGTGGGGTTTGTGGCATTGGAAAGATTCAAAACGCACCTTATAGGCTGAAAGCAGAACCAAAACAAACCAAGAATCAGTTTTGGGGCTTACACTGGGAGTTTGAGGCAATATTCGTAAGGCCAGAAACTAAACAATTTTTAGAAAACGAAAAGGTAAAAGGCATCGCATTTTCCAAGCCCCTACTGCATAAGAAAAACAGCGAAGTTGAGTCAATCTTCCAATTGCATATAGACACAATTTTGGATAGAGGTTTTGATGATTACAACACAAAAACAGTAACCTGCAAAACAGATAATGAAGAGGAGTGCAACATAGACACAAATCTAAAATGTTGCGGACGAGTTAAGTTTCATCATCCCCAAATTGGCGGTTATCTTTTTAATAAATCCCTTTTCAACCCAGATTATGAAATTGTTCAAACCAACGAGTATTTTGGTAGTGGCGGAAGTGCAGCAAGACTTCAAGTCGTCTCTAAGAGAATCAAAAATTTAATTGAAAAGCAGAAACTGAAAGGACTTTCATTTACTCCAATTGTCCATGAACAATCCAGACGGTAAAAGCCCAGCAAATAACCACACCTATACGGTAGCTTCGCCACCGCATAGCCCAGTACGTGAGGCGTAATACCACCAAACACTCTACAAACATTAACAGTCAGACAAATAAATGAACGATAACGATACAAAGCGACTTTCACGGCTGACTGCAATTTTGACACAACTGCAAACGAAACGCCTGACGACAGCGGCAAGCCTGGCAGGCAAATTCAACGTTAGCATCAGGACAATATACCGAGACATCAGGGCATTAGAACAAGCAGGTGTTCCTATCCTGACAGAAGACGGTAAGGGGTATTCCTTAATGGAAGGATATAAAATCCCGCCTGTCATGTTTTCTGAAAGCCAGGCCAATGCTTTGATCCTTGCCGAACAGTTAGTGCTGAAGAACAAAGACACGTCTTTCATCAGGGATTACACTGAAGCAATAGACAAAATAAAAGCAGTTTTAAGGCAGACAGAAAAAGACAAAGTCAACTTACTCGCTGAACGTACCCGTTTTGAGCAAAATTTAAACAGAGAAAGAAACAGTGATAATATTTCACAACTACAATATGCTCTAACCAATTTTTATTTGGTTAGAATAGACTATACCAATGAACAAAATAAAACAACCCATCGCACCATTGAGCCTTTTGCCCTAATTAGCACCACAGAAAATTGGTTGCTAATAGCATGGTGTCATCTAAGAAATGGATTTAGATATTTTAGGTTAGACAGAATTACGGCATTGGAGATTTTAACCGAAAAGTTTGACCAACATAAAATGACGTTACAGGAATATTTCGATAAATTTCATTAACTCACTCTAACCCCTGACATAGGGCTGTCATAACGGTGCTTCACCTTTGCATTGTAAAATTTAAAACACTGCAAAAAATGGAAAAGCAAACATTTGACCCTTGGGTTTGGGGTAAAAACACCAATTCAGTACAGGCCGTTGAAGTAAAAAACGTTACTGGGACCCTTTATTGCTCAGGACAAGTTGCCCTTGATGTCCACGGAGTTCCAAGCAATGCAGATATGCGTTCGCAGTTAATCCAGACAATTGCTAATTTAAAGCAACTGATTGATGAATCGGGTTACGAATGCAAAAACATTGTCAGACTCAATATCTACACAACCTCAACGCAGGAATTTTTCACTACTTGTATGGATGTATATGTGCCATTTATACAAAAACATGGCATCCAGCAAGCAACAACTTTAATTGAAGTAAAAGGGCTTTTTGCCACTTTAACAGTTGAGCTTGAGGCTACTGTGGTCAAGTAAAATGCAAGAGAAAGAGATAGAAATATTTCATCCTACAAGCTATACAGCGTGGTGGAAGTGGTTAGAGAAAAACCATCTTTCCAAGCAGGCTGTATGGCTTGTGTTTTACAACAAAAGCTCTGCAAAAGAAGCTATTACTTGGAGTGAAGCCGTAGATGCGGCACTATGTTTTGGATGGATAGATAGTAAAAAAATAAAGGTTGACGAAGAAACAGCACATCAGTTTTTTAGCAAACGCAAACCAACTAGTACCTGGTCAAAAATAAACAAAATCAAAGTGCAGGAACTGATTGGCAACGGGCAAATGACAGATGCTGGTTATAAAAGCGTTGAAATTGCCAAGCAAAATGGTTCCTGGACCCTATTAGATGAAGTGGAAGATTTGATTATCCCAAAAGATTTAGAGACAGCATTTGCCAGCAAACCATTTGCAAAAGACTTCTTTTTAAGCTTGAGTAAGTCTGCCAGGAAAGCAATATTACAATGGCTTGTACTTGCCAGGCGGCCTGAGACAAGGAATAAACGAATAATTGAAATAGTAGAACTTGCAGGCCAAAAATTAAAGCCAACACACTTGCTGTAAAAGGCACATATGCCTAACATTGTGTAAACACTATACCACGGCCGACGGCTTTGCACATTTTTTACACTAGGCCGTTAGGCGTAACTGCTGTATTTTCAGAGTGTTCAATATCAAAGGAAAGCTAACCATAGAAGATGTTCATCTTTGGATGGACGGAGGATCGGTAACTTTGGTTATGCAAGACCAAAATTCTCAAACTTGCGAAATTGAGTTTGTGCAGAGAGCAACCTTAAAAAGATTTGACAACCTTCCCCGGCCAGGAAGCCTTCTGCTAAACAGAAAAGAAGTTGAAGTAAGATCAGACCTTGAAAAGGAAATATTGTTTGCAATCCAAGGAGCTGTGTGGGGAGCCGGAATTTCTCAAGATGAAAAATTCCTTCTTAAAAGGGCCATAGAAGACTGTGTTGATTTTACTAAATCAGAACACTACATAAAATTAGCCCAAACATTTAAATAAAAATAATTTAGAATCCAAGATTACTTATAGCTTTTGGTTACGGGTGTTTTGAATAAGGTTAGTTAAATATATAAATCAAGTTACAATTTGAAATTATGGCGAATATAAACCCACACATTAATTTCAACGGAAATGCAGAAGAAGCATTCAACTTTTACAGATCAGTATTTGGCGGAGAATTCGCCAGAATAATGCGTTTCAAAGATTTGGCAAGCGCTGAATTCCCAGTAGCAGATCATGAAAAGGATAAAATCATGCACATTGCTTTACCCATTGGTAAAAGTGTCTTGATGGCCAATGATGTACCTGAAGTACTGGGGCGAACAAACGAAAATGAGAACAGAAGCAAAATTGTGATTAGTGCTGAAAGCAAAGAAGAAGCTGACAAACTATTCCATGGACTCTCAGCAGGCGGGCAAATTGAAATGCCTATTTCTGATAGCCCTTGGGGCTCTTATTTTGGTATGTTCAGAGACAAATATGGAATTGAGTGGATGGTAGACTTTGACCCAAACCATAAGGGACAAATATAGCCGAGGAGCCACCCCAAAGAAAACCACCATGAAAGAGGAAATACAGGCTTATCACCACAGTCAATCAGCGGCCGACCAGGAAATCTGTGACCTGCTGGCAAGGGTTATTGACGCCGAACTGACCGAGGCGGAAAGCAAAATCTGGCATGCCCATCCGGTATGGTTTCTGGACGGCAACCCTATTGTAGGGTACAGCAAACTGAAGGGCGGCGTCCGGCTCATGTTCTGGAGCGGTGCAGATTTTGGGGAAGAGCAGTTGAAGGCGGGCACCGGCAAGTTCAAAGATGCCTCCATCACCTATACCTCAGTTGAACAGGTGGATGTAGCCCAGGTGAAGAACTGGCTGAAGAAAGCCAGGGAAATTCAGTTGGACTACAAGAACCTGGTGAAAAGAAAAGGACAACTTGAAAGATTGAAATAACATGAAAGCAACACCCGAGCATGATGCCAGAATAGCCAGCATGACTTTCTCCTCGGTTTACCCGCACTATGTCACCAAAGTGGAGCGCAAAGGCCGCACCATAGAAGAACTGCACCAGGTCATCCATTGGCTCACGGGGTATGATGACCAGAAGCTGCAGGAATTGGTCAACGAGAAAGCAACGTTTGAGACATTCTTCCGGGAGGCCAACCTGAACCCCAATGCCCACCTGATCACCGGCACCATCTGCGGCTATAGAATTGAAGAAATTGAAAATCCTTTAACTCAGCAAGTCCGGTATTTAGATAAGCTGGTAGATGAACTGGCGAAAGGCAAAAAGCTGGAGAAGATTCTGCGCCAGGGGTAAAGGCAGAGGATGCTCTATCTGCCTGTTTTATATATTTATCTTCCTGGTGACCATTGCAGTATACGCATTACTCTATACCCTTTTCCTCGGTATGTTAGCAGAACCTATCCCCTCTTCCCCCGACGAGTGCGAGATTGTCAGCACCCGTGTTTTTAAGG
The DNA here is from genome assembly GCF_017916365.1 of Rufibacter roseolus. Taxonomy (GTDB): domain Bacteria; phylum Bacteroidota; class Bacteroidia; order Cytophagales; family Hymenobacteraceae; genus Nibribacter; species Nibribacter roseolus. Next base: position 468,038 of record NZ_JAFMSU010000002.1, on the reverse strand, counting down.
GCTCCAAAGAGCTGGTTTTCTTGGCCTGGGCTAATCCAGACCACTTACAGAATTGGTGGGGTCCGGCGGGGTTTACCAATACCTTCCATGAGTTTGATTTCAGGCCCGGCGGTATGTGGCGTTTTACCATGCACGGCCCCGAGAAAGGAAATTACCATAATGAATGTGAGTTCATCAGGATAGACGCCCCATTTCTTATTCACTGGAAACGGCACTCTCAACCGCTTTTCCAGGTACTGGTAACCTTTGAAGAAGTAACCGCCAACACTACCCGCGTCATCTTCAAGATGCTTTTTGACACTCAGAAAGAGTGTTTAAAAATCAAGAAATTTGCGGTTGACAAGAATGAAGAAAACTTTGACAAATTAGAGGTAGAATTAACCAGGATGGCCTCTATCTAATACCAGTTACCATTTCCTATCTTGCCATTTTATAACCCAATTCATACCCATAGCCTATCATTACAACTTTACATGATTTCTTTTAAGTACAAGATTGCCTTTTCCCTACTTACATTTCTATTCCTTTTTTCAGAAATTAAAGCCCAAACAGATTTCAGGCCTGGTTACATTATCACGTTACAAGGTGATACGGTAAAAGGCTTCCTCAATTACCGGAGCGATATAGCCAACGCCAAAAACTGCGTCTTCAAAAAAGAGCAGGATCAGGACAAAATAGTGTATACCCCTGATCAGTTGAGGGCTTACCGGTTTCAGGATGGAAAAAATTACCTATCCAGCATTCAATTTAATTACCGGTTAGAAGAAGACGTTTTTATTGAATCTGTCTCCCAGGGTTTGATTAGTGTATTTTATTACAAAGAGGATGTCAAAGACCACTTCTTTGTGTCAAAAGGAAACCAGGTGGTGGAACTGGACCATCATGATGAGTTTGCCGGTACCTTAAGGAATGGTGGTATTAACCAAGGGCAAGCAGTTCCGGAGAAATTCAGAGGACAGTTGAAGTATCTCATGTGGGATCAGCCCTCTTTACACCCCAAAATAGATAGAGCCTCTTGTACTATCAAAGATCTGGTATCCCTGGCCAAAGCCTACCAGCAACTCAGTTCTCCCTCCCAGGAATATGTGCAATTTGAAAAACCTGTCCCTAAAGGAGTTAAATCAAAGTTTGGGGTATTTGTAGCAGGAGGCCTTTCCCACCTGGATTCTCCGCCTTACAACATGTACATCAGTGATTATGATGTAAGGAAGTACTTAGATTTTAAACCAAGTTTCACTTATGAAGTGGGTGTACTGGTAGACCTGAGTCTGAACTTTATAGGGGAGAATAAATACTTCCTGCAGTTGGCTCCCGCTTTGAATATTGCAGAGTATACATCGCAAAAAGAACTAGCGCTATATCCCTTGTTATATAGCTACAAAACAAACATCCAATTCACCACTCTTAAACTCCCCCTCATGTTTAAGTACTCCTTCTACAGAAGTAACGCATCGGTTTTGCCCTTCATTAAGTTTGGACCGGGCTGTGACATCTATTTAAATCAGAAAGGAAGGTATGAATACACGTCTGGGCCCTTGGATGGCGCTCCAAGTCAAGAAACGGTATATACAGCGTCTTTAGATACAACTTATGATGATAAGCCTATCATGTTTTATTTTATGGGAGGTGCAGGGGTTGACATTAAGACAGGGAAAAGACCTTTTTCAATAGGCGTAACTTATAAAAAAGGAGCAGGTCCTTTAGATAGTTACAGATCTGATATACAGTTGCAAATGGGTTTTCAATTCTAACCTGTTTTCAGCGGCAAGAGCAAGTTAAAACCAAGTCAAATGGGGACCATTATGTTTGGGACCTAGTTTCCGCAAAAGGAACCCCAAACACAGGTTTGTTCATCTGTACATCACCATCACCCAATATCCTTCTCCCCGCTATTAGGAGGAGTATCGCTTGCGGGACGACAAATTGTCTGACCCGCAGGGTGCTCCTTCTTTTATTTTACTAGAGATAAACCTTTGGGCATCAACTCTTTTTGGTTAATTCTTTAGAAAATAGCCATTAAATAAAGTATATTTAATTACACCATCCGGATCTGCCATGTGAACTGAAATGCTGAGGAAAAAATCTTTCATTTTAAAAACCACTTATCATGAAAGCCTTCTCGCCCTTCTATTTAGCGGTTTTTGTACTGCTTCTTTTTTCTTCCTGTACTAGCCGCTCAGCCAAAAAAAACGACACCCCTACCAGCAAAACCTCCACTGAGAGCAAGGCCAAAGAGACCTTCCCTTTAAGTAATCTGGTAAAGGAAAACAAAGTTACTCCAGACCAAACCATGGTAAGGCTGCATGCCCAGCACCATCCGCACAAAGTACTGGAAAGACGAACCGTGCCGGGTCCGTTTACCGCGCCATCCATGAAGTATTACTCCCACCACGCCGTCACCCTGGACAAAATGCCCACCATTAACCCAGGCCCCGGCGAATACGTGCATGTCATGGAAGGCCAGAGAAATGGGTACAACAACCTGACCATTGGTATCACCGAGACTTTCCCGGGCGGTTACCCTCCCATGCACACGCATGAAGGCGAAGAATCACATGTGTTGCTGGAGGGAGATATTCTATATGCCTTAGGCGATACTACCTTCACCATTAAGGCACCTTACATGGTGAACATCCCGCCTATGGTTCCGCATGCGTTTAAGAACGTGGGCGAAGAAACAGCAAACCTGGTGGTGATTTTCCCCACCAACGTCTGGAAATATGACGTGGTAGATTATTTCCCCTTTGACAAAAACAAGCAGGCTAAAAAGCAGGATAATACCCAGAGCGCACCATCCACAAAAGTGGCTGTTTCAGACAAAAAGCTGAGCCCTAAAAACTAAGTAATAACCCTTAAAGCAGGTTCAAACATAGGTTGCTAAAATTAGGAGCCATCGCTTCTAACCAGTTTCCTATAGCCTGCCTTGAAGTAATACCCTGCCTCCTTCCCGCTTCTCACATGGTCAGGTTTACCCTAAATACACACTCCCGTATTCAAAATCCTTTCAGGATAAGGGCTTTATCACCTGCTTCTTTTAGGAATTGTGTTTAAAGCCTTTATTCTACGAATAAGCCCCAAACGGGAACCCGCATAAAAAAACAGCCGCTCCCCATAGTGGAAATCTTTGTTCAGGCTGTCTTCCTGATAAGAAGGCGAAAGTACCAGCCACAAAGCGCGACAGGTAAGCTGGGATTGTATCAGCTTCCATAGGGCGTATCAGCCATTCCAAAGTACCCTAACATCGGCACCAGGAAATCGCCTTTATTGAGTTCACATTACCTCAAAACCACCATTATCCCGCAGGTGGCTTTATGGTCTAAATAGATTCCAGATTAAATCATAAAAACGCAAACATATGCAAGTAAAGGCACTTTTTTCAAACTGGACCCGGGTAGCAGCCCTGTTATTGATTGGCGGCGCTTTGGCCTGGACAATCAAGCTGGGGGTTATTATTTCCACAGACGGCAGGATCATAGACACCGGCGCCGCTGCCTTTTTGATGAAGGTGGGCATTATCCTGCTGGCCATAGGATCCACCGGGGTGGGCTACAGGCTGAGCATCCATCGGCCGGTATGGGTTCGGGTTCTGGCCATTATTCTTTCTCCGGTGGTGGTATTTGGCCTGTTTCTGCTGTTTGCCAGAATAGTAGGGCCTTTTCTGGTTGAACCGCTGCTGAAGAATAGCAACATCTGGTATGCACAGCAGGAGGCGCCCATTGGCTTGGCCGTGTTGTTTTTCTCCATTGTAGGATTCCTGCTCTTGAGAAGCTATAAACCGGTTGCCAGTTAAACCCTAGGATTCTATTTATATCTTATTCAATATTCCATACCTCAGGCTACACCCTATCAAATACCATGGCGCGTAAATTTTTTAAATGGACCGGACTGGTCTTGTTGGTCCTGATTGCCGGGGCCGCGGTGGCTACCATGCTTCGCCAGCACCTTACCTACGAAGCACCTTACCCAGACATCAAAGCCTCTCAAGACCTGGTAGTGATTGAGCGCGGGAAAAACCTGGTTCTGGTGACCAGAGGATGCGTGCAGTGCCACAGTCCGGTCCAGAACGTAGATTCAGTTTTGAAAATGGGGCATGAGCCTTCCCTGGCCGGGAATAAGAAAGTGGAAACACCCTTCGGGACGATCTTCACCACTAACATCACCCCAGATGTAAAAACCGGGATTGGGGGCATGACCGATGGGGAGATTGCCCGCGTGCTCCGCTACGGGGTAAAAAAGAACGGGGAGGCAGTGCTGCCTTTCATGCAGGGACAAAACATGAATGACGAAGAACTCACCGCAGTTGTCTCTTACCTGAGATCCATAAAACCGATAGAGAACAAAGTACCTGACCACGAATTCACCCTATTAGGTAAGTTTGCCCGGGCTTTTGTGCTCAAACCCACACTCCCTGAGCAAACCGAAACCCTGGCCAGGAATTGACTTACCACCCTCCCCAAAACAGAGAAAGCTTGCCAACGGCAAGCTTTCTCTGTTTTTATCTATAAAGAGGCAGGGGGTTTAATCAAACACTACTTTCTGCACGCTTCTTTGGCCGGCGTACTCCAAAACCAGCATGTAGGTGCCTGGCGCCATTTTGCCCCTCGGGATAGCTAGGGTATGGTTACCAGCTTTGTATTTCTCCTTCAGAACGCGAATTTTCTTTTTGCGGTCCATGGTGTACAGCTCGGCCTTCACCCCAGATTTCTTCTTCAGGTTAATGGTCACATAAACGTTGTTGGAAGTAGAAGAAACAGGCGTGCCAGGAGAAGCCACCGTCTCCGGGGTGCCATTGCCGAGGCCTAATTGGTCTACGGTTAAGATAGGCTTCTCTTGCTGGGCCAGCACCGGTACCGTGTTTCCTAATACCACCACATTGCTTAATTCGCTCTCCTGGTTTGCGGGGCTCATTTCCGTCACGGCCCAGAAAGCGGTAGGTGAAGGAACCTCGGCGGCGGCAATGGTCACCGTTTCTGCGGTGGTGAAGGCCCTTACAGAACCATCCGGGATTAGTGCGCCCGTGGCCGGCATAGAAGCGGTGGTGTACAGCAGGTAACGTTTGAAGGCGTGGGTATTCAACGGGTTTCTGGTCCAGCGCACCTCGTAGTTGCCAGTGGCTTCGTTCAGGGTCACGGTAAGGCCAGACGGAGCGGCGGGGGCTTTGCCCGTCATCCAGGACATGGCAGGCGGCGCGGCCGGCAACCGGAATGTAGCGGCTTTGAACGAGGTGGCGATGAGGTTGGAATTGTTGAGGATATTGGCCGCCCGGAAGATGACACTGCCCAAAGCGTTTTTCTCCTGGTTTGAGCGCGAGATCTCAATCTGGTGAGGCACTTCCTCTGGCGTAAATCCTGTTTGTTGCACGATGTGGCCCGGATACAGGTGCCTGGAGGCATTGGCCGCTTTGTCTGACCACCAATACAGCAGTTTGCGGTAATCCTGGCGTCCGCCGATGGCCCAGTAGAGCTGCGGCGTGAGGTAGTCTACGTAGTGGTTGTCCAGCCAATAGACGGCATCGGCGTAGATGGCGTTGTAGGCATCCATCCCCGAGATACCCGCCGGCTCGTTGTTCTTCCAAATCCCGAAGGGGCTCACGCCAAACCGTACCTGGGGCTTGGTTTCTTTGATCTGGGCATTGACCAGGCGCAGGGTCTCATTTACGTTATAGCGCCGCCAGTCTTTGATGCTGGCAAACCCAGCCCCGTACTGCTGAAAAGTCTGGGCGTCTTCTGAGGAGATGCCGTTAAAAGTGCCTTCGGGGTACGGATAGAAATAGTCATCGAAATGGACGCCGTCAATGGCGTAGTTCTGGGTCACTTCTTTGATGAGCGAGGCAATGTACTGGCGCACCTCGGGCAGGCCCGGGTTCAAGATCTTCTTGCCGTTAGAGAAACTCAGAAGCCACTCGGGCCGGGATTTAGAGACGTGCTGGGCATTGTACACCGCCGGGTTGGGGACTGTGCTCACGCGGTACGGATTAAACCAGGCGTGTAGTTCCAGGCCGCGGGCGTGGGCCTCCTCAATGGCAAAGGCCAGGGGGTCGTAGCCGGGGTCTTTGCCTTGAGTACCGGTCAAAAACCTGGACCAGGGCTCCTTGCTGGATCGGTAAAAAGCATCGCACTCGGTTCTTATCTGGAAGAAAACCACGTTCAGGTTGGCTTCCTTGATCTTGTCAAACATTGCCCGTAAAGCAGCTTTCTGGCTTTCTGGGGAGGCGCCGCGTACGGGCCAGTCCAGGTTGGCCACGGTGGCTACCCACACGCCCCGGAACTCGCGGTTGGGAAGTTCCTGGGCAGAAACCTGGGTCAGGGAAAGGAAAAGGGCAAGCGCAAAAAGAAGTCTAAGAGGCTTCAGCATAAGCGATAAAGGGTGATGTAGCTGGGGTAAGTTCTGGGAAATGTTCTACAAAGGTAAGGATTAGGGAGTTAAATACAGGGTTCGCCTCAAATTTAGCTGGACCTGCCCTTCTGAGAACCTCCGTCCGTCCTCAGAATTTTGCCTTCCCTTAGAATTTAGTCTTGGCCATTGCGCAACTCTGCGGTATTTTCTGTGTACTATTGGCAGTTTACCTTTATTCTTCGCCAGAACATCAAAAGAATCACTTATGGGAAATGCCGCGCTGAGGAAAAAGATCTACATTATCATTCATGGCACCGACACGCCAGCCGGCCGCCGGTTTGACGTGGTCCTGCTGTGGATGATTCTGCTTTCTACCCTCACCGTTTGCCTGGAGAGTGTTCCTTCTTACCGGCAGTTGTTCAATGTGTATTTCAGGGCCCTGGAGATGGTCTTCACCGCGGCGTTTACCCTGGAATACCTGCTGCGCATCTACAGTAACCCCAGGCCGTTGAAGTACATGTTCAGCTTCTTCGGGATCATAGATTTCTTATCCGTCATTCCTACTTACCTGGCGATCTTCGTGCCCAGCCTCCGGTACATCATGGCCATCAGGATTCTGCGTTTACTGCGCGTTTTCCGAATTCTGAAGCTCACCAGCTACGTGGAGAACGCCCAGATCATCAGGAGTGCGCTGGTCGCCAGTATGCAGAAAATCACGGTCTTCATCCTCACCGTCTGTGCCCTGGTGCTGGTGATTGGGACGGTGATTTATGTAGTAGAAGGAGAAGAAAACGGGTTTACCAGCATCCCGCAAAGCATCTACTGGGCCATTGTCACCATCACCACGGTGGGGTACGGAGACATTACCCCCAAGACGGCCACCGGGCAGGTGATTTCCTCTTTGGTGATGCTCATTGGTTACGCCATCATTGCGGTGCCAACCGGCATTGTAACTGTAGAACTGTCCAAAGTGAAAGCGGCAGGAACCGTCCCTGCTGGCCCTCCACTTACCTGTAATAACTGTGACCGGGAGGTAGACAAAACCGATAACTACTGCTCTAATTGCGGGAACCCGCTGGTGCGCATGAAGTAAGCCGCTCTATTTTAAGCCCGATTTTGCTAAAAGTGCCCTTAAACCGGCTTATCTTTCGGGACCTAAATTGAATTGACCACATGAATCTTGAATCATTACGGACGCTTTGCCTGTCTTTCCCGGCCGTGACCGAAGACATCAAATGGGGCCACGACCTTTGTTTTTCTTTGGGTGGCAAGATGTTCTGCGTGGCCAGCATGGAACCGCCCTTCACTTTCTCTATGCAGGTGCTGGACCATGAATTTGAAGAGCTGATTGCCCTGCCCGGCATTATTCCGGCCCCTTACCTGGCCCGCTATAAATGGGTGCTCCTGGAGAATCCTTTTGCCCTAGAGAAAACCAGACTGGAAAGCCTCATCAGGCAATCTTATGAACTCAAGAAAAACAAACTCTCCAAAAAGGACCTGAAACTGGCCGGGCTGGTGTAGCCTTAAGTGGAGTTCTCTGGGCCTGAAACTCTTGTTTAGACCTATAAACCTTCTCCTGTCAGTTGACTATAGGGTAATTTCCTCAGTTATCTGGCAGGGGTAAAGGAGGCAAGCTTTTCACTTTTTGTGGAGGAGGCCAGTGAACGGGTGTTTCCTCTTTTTGAACTGTTTTATACAAAATGGCTTAAAAACACGTTTGTACCTGGTAGCTTTAAACGTGCATATTTTCGTATAACCCCTATTTAAGACTATGTCAAACTGGAAAAAAGGCTTAAAAAGGATAGGCGTTGCCGGATTCCTGTTTTTCCTGATCAAAGGCTTGATCTGGCTTTTCGTGCTTTTGGGTGGCTGGAAACTGTTATTTGAATAGTTATTCGCTCTTGCCTCACCTTAGCTTCCGTAACCAGTACATCTACTGGGTTCTTAGAGATGCTTTACGTATTTATTCCTAATCTGCCGTTTTTGGGCTTATTTCTTAAAACAAGGTAAATTACTACACTACAAGCACTTGCCCATTGGTTTTGCTTTTTCCGGGCTGGCTTTTTTTGGTTTCCGAAAAATAATCTGCACCTTGACTTTGCAGCGGATAATAACCGGGCTTCCTCTTTCATTTTTCCTGGAGGAACTCCCATCCAGGCCCATCCCCCAGAACGCCTGAAACCTGCTGTTACCCTTCACCACTTGTGTTTTTACCTATTATGTTGCCCCATACGCTTTCAACTGTCATTACCGGGTCCGGGAGATTCCTGCCTACTAAAATAGTACCCAATGAAGATTTCCTGGAGCATTCGTTCTTTGATGCCGCGGGTAAGAAATTGCCCAATTCCAATGAAGTCATCATCCAGAAATTCACCCAGATCACGGGCATCAAAGAGAGAAGATACGCCACCGATGACCTGGTGGCCTCAGACCTGGGATTCAGGGCCGCGCAGGAAGCCATTGCTGATGCCGGCATTGACCCCGAGACCCTTGACTACATCATTGTGGCCCACAACTTCGGGGATGTGAAAGCCTGCTCCCGGCGGGTGGACATGATGCCGCCGCTGGCGGCGCGTATCAAGCACAAACTGCAGATTGCCAACCCCTACACCGTGGCATATGATTTGCCTTTCGGGTGCCCTGGTTGGTTGCAGGGGGTGATTCAGGCGCACTATTACCTTCAGTCCGGTGATGCCAAACGCATCTTGGTCATCGGGACGGAGACGCTGTCCAGGGTTTCTGATGCCCATGACCGCGACAGCATGATTTACTCAGACGGCGCCGGGGCCGTGATTCTGGAGGCCCACCCGGGCGAAGCCAAAAACGGCATTCTGCAGCACCTTACCGTGTCAGACACCCTCACGCAGGCCTTCTGGCTCAACTCCTCCCCTTCTTACAACCCAGACCTTTCCCGCGAGAACCTCTACATCAAAATGGATGGTCGCAAGATCTATGAATACGCCCTGACGCGGGTTCCGCAACTCATCAAAGACTGCCTGGATAAAGCCAACATAACGCTGTCTGAGGTGAAGAAAGTGCTCATTCACCAGGCCAACGAGAAGATGGACGAGGCCATGCTGGACCGACTATTCAAACTGTATGGCGAGGAAAACATTCCCGTAGACATCATGCCGATGACCATCGGGACGCTGGGCAACAACTCGGTGGCTACCCTGCCGGTGCTTTATGATTTGGTGGCCCACGGTGAAATGGACGGCCACCGTTTTCAGAGTGGTGAGGTGCTGGTGTTCGCCTCCGTAGGGGCCGGCATGAATGCCAATGCGGTGGTTTATAGAATTCCTTAATGGTTTCTCCTGCCGTATCTTCGCCTCACCTTTGACGTTCAGGAACCAGTAACAGAACACATGAAGATTGGAATTATTGGGGGCGGCATAGCCGGACTGACCACCGCCATTGCCTTGCAGCGAATTGGCCTTACCGCGCAGGTGTTTGACGCCGCGCCCAGGTTTGAGCCCGTGGGTGCCGGTCTAGCCCTGGCGGCCAATGCCATCAAAGGTTTTCAGCGCATAGGCATTGCTGAGAAAGTCATTGCCGAAGGGAACTGCCTTGATGGCTTCCATATTTTTGACGAGCACGGCCGCCTCATCAACCGCACCGATAGCCGAAAAATTAGTGAGAAGTACGGCCTTGACAACTTTGTCATCCATAGAGCCTCCCTGCACCGGGTTCTGGTGAACCAACTGCCTGGATATACCCTGCACCCCAATAAACGCGCCCTGAGCACCACTTCTACTCCCGCGGGAATCACTGTGCATTTTCAGGACGGGGAAACCGCAACTTTTGACCATCTGCTGGTAGCGGACGGAATTAACTCCGCCATCCGGAAGCAGTTGCTGCCGCAATCGGTGACCCGGTACGCGGGTTACACCTGCTGGCGCGCCATCATTGAGAACCCCGGGCTGGACAGTATCTACGCTTCAGAGACCTGGGGCAAAGCCGGCCGTGTGGGTTGGACACCTTTGAAAGGAAACAAGATTTACTGGTTTGCCTGCATCAACGCACCGGAACAAGACCCCAGAATGAAAGCCATGCGGGTAGAGGATCTGCAGCGGCACTTTAAGCATTATCACGCCCCTATCCCTGAGCTGTTCCTGCACACCAAACCCGAGGAACTACTCTGGCACGATCTCTATGACCTGGCACCGTTACCGCAGTTCGCTTTCCAGAATGTATTGCTGCTGGGCGATGCCGGGCACGCTACCACTCCCAATATGGGCCAGGGAGCATGCCAAGCCGTGGAAGACGCCATTGTCTTCGCCGATGAGCTGAAGAAAGACTTTGACTTCAACCTGGCCGCCAAACGTTTTGAGGCCCGCCGCATGCCCCGCACCCATTGGATTACCAGACAGTCCAAGTTCCTGGGAGAAGTGGCTCAAAATAAAAACCCTTTGTACATGAAGGCCCGCAATTTTGCGTTGCGCCACCTGCCGACCTGGATCAATGACAAGCAATTGGAAAAGATCTACTCCGTGGATTTCTGATCTGCTTCTTTTTATTTGGGCTAAAACCGCAGTTAATGTTTTACACCTCTTTTCTAAAAAACAGGTGTAAAAGGGAATATACTTTCACGGAAAATAGCAGCTCCTCATCCGCTTCTGGTGAGTTCCTTGACCTCGCTTAAGGCTAGTAGCCAATGGCCTGGAGCTTGACTAATCGGGCGAATCCGCAGCAATCTGGCGGGGCGGCATGGGGAGTAGGCATAATTTGAGTAATATTGTAATTCATTTTTCACCTAAGACTTACCCTTGACTACGTCCGTGCCGGCTTTCAGACAGACGCAACGCGTCCTAGATGACGCTTTTGACCCTAGCTCCAGTGCCAGCGCTCACCTATACATCAATTTCGGGGCCCACCGCATCCGTTTGGGGGTGCTGGATGCCCAGCGCAATAAATTCGTTGCCTTGGAAGATTATGAGGCCGAAAGTCCTTCCTCGGTGGAAAACGCCATCTCGCAACTACAGCAATTGCGGAGCGTCTCTCCCCTACTGGAGGAGAGAAAATGGCAGCAGGTACGCATCGGGATCAAGAACCAGCAGTTTACCCTCATCCCCGAGGCCCTTTTTGACCTGAATGCCCGCGAAGAGTACCTGAAGCTGAATGCCGTGGTAGAACCGGAACTGGAGTTAGTGCACCACCACGAGCATCCCCGGTTAGAGCTTATCAACGTGTTCACGGTTCCGGCTTCCCTGGAGGCTTGGTCGGATACCCATTTCCAGAATAGCCCCATTGAGTTTGTGCACCAGACCTCGGCGCTGATGGAAGGGATTCTGCACATGGCCGAGCGCAGTTCAAGGCCCCAGCTTTTCATCTACGTAGACAAGAACTACGTGACGCTGGTGGTGCTGCAAGGCCTGAAACTGGAGTTCTGCAACTCTTTCTTTTTCACGTCCTCAGAAGACTTCATCTACTACGTGCTGTTTGTGCTTCAAGAAAAGAAGATGAACCCCGACCAGGACCAGGTCACGGTGTGGGGAGAATTACTCCTGGACTCACAACTGCATGAAGTTCTCCGAACCTATATCCGGCACGTGCAGTTCGGGAAAAAACCCACCGGCGTAGGGTTCAGCTACCGTTTTGACACCCTGTTCAACCACCAGAATTTTGACCTCTACAGCCTTCACTTTTGCGATTGAGTGTGTTATTGATTGAATGAGTAATTTAATGATTGAGAGAATGAATAAGGAGTGGTTGAGTGAAGGAATGAATGGATGGTGAAATTCGATAGCTTGAAAAATTAAAATCCACCTATATTTGATAAAATAAAGAGGCGAGGCCGGTAAATTCAGTTTACCAACCTCGCCTCTTTATTTTCTTGCTTTATTCTCTCAATCACTCATTCCTCACAGCGCAAACAGGAAAATAAAGAACAGCGCGATCCAGATTACGTCCAGGAACTGCCAATAGCTGCGCAGCATCTGCACCTGCATAAGGCGGTATGGGTCACGGTTGAAGATAAGCGAACGGATTGGGTCTGTGGAGGCTCTGTTCACTTTCACGTAGAGGTAAGAAGCAAATGCCAATCCGCCGGCAATATGCAGCAAGTGCAGAGCCGACAAAAGGTACAGAAAAGTGCCCGCCGGATGCCCGTCAAAGAAAACCCTGGCCGAGGCCATTTCATACCAGGCCACAATCTGCGCCACGGCAAACGCCATGCCCAGGACCAAAGACCACATCAAGCCTTTCTTCATTTGCACCAGGTCGTCCTGAAGGTAGAAACCGGGCACCTGCTGCATAAAGAAGCCACTTACCAGGATAAGAACGGTACTTACAGAAAAAAGCTTAGGCAGTACAAAGGAGGTAACAGAGGCAGACTCGCCGGTCTTATAGAGAAACATCACCGTTAGCATGAAAAACAACATGGCCATGCCGGCCATGCTGACATAAAGGAGCATTTTGAGCGGCGGTACCTTCTCTATTTTTTCAAAGCTGGACATTTTGCCAGCGCCTATTTTATTTTGATTCTCAGATTTCATGACTTAAAAGTTCATTAGCCTTACATGCTTACCAGACTGTTTGAAACACTTCCTTTTCTCTTATGTACTACCTTGAAAATCAATAGAATGTTTACAGGTTTTCTCATATTTGATGCACTTTTCTGCAAGAACGTTGCATCCACCTATTTTTATATTAAATAATCCATTTTCAGGGAAGTTTCTGGGCGCATGGAAGGCAGGAATCAGCTTCTTTTAAACCACGAACCCACCTGCCCAAACACCGCACTGGCCGTAATCCGGGGCATGTTACCGGTACCAAATTCCACGTACGTTTTGTTGTTGACCCGTACATCTACCACCAGGCCGGCCCGTAGCATCCAATGGTTCAGCTCTTTGGCTTTTTCCATCTTGGAAGCAAACCCACCGCTGCTTTTGCCCGGGCCCGAAGGCGGCAGCACATTCTGGAGCACCCGCTCCAGGGCTGGGTGGTCTTTAAAGTTCACGATGACGTAATTCTCCTCGGCCACTACCAGCACGTGGTCTTCCAGAACGGTGAGCACCAGTTTACCGGCAATTTCAAACGGAAACGCATCCATGGCTTATGAGTGGTTAGCGCCTGAGGACTTGGTTTTGAGCGTGAGCTTGCCGTTGAGTTTCCACTGGCCGGGCTGGCCTGCGGGGCCGGGTCCCTGCACAGACATTTCCTGAAAATCCAAGGTGATGTCTGTTTGGGCGGCCTTCAGTTTCTCCAGGAGGATGGCGGCCAGGTCAGACAGTTTCTGAACGGGTTGGGTAGAGTTTTCCATATTCTCTAAGTTGGTTTGCAGATGCGGTTACAAAGACAAAAAATACGAAGCTTAAAACGCCTCGTTTCATTCCGTATTATAATTTGAAAAGTCCAATATATCCAAGCAAGGGACTACTACGTATAAATAGCAGCTATCTACCCCGGAGTGGGGTAACTCTCTATGAAAAAAATTTACTTCTACGTGCTAGGCCTGGTGTGGCTTGGGGCTTCGGGCATGGTGCCCGGTGCGGCACTGGCCCAAAACTGTCTGCAACCGCTGGGCTTGGCCAAGAATACTGAGTTCGTCTTTCAGGTAACCGACAAGGGGCGCAACAAAGGCACCCTCAACAACAAAGTGGTACAACAGGTAACCGACAAGGACGGCGCTTACGTGACCACCTTCAAAAGCGCCCGCAGAAACAAATCTAACCGGCCAGAAACCGCTGAGGAGTACCACATCCGGTGCGTCAATGACACCGTTTACCTTGATGCCATGCTTCTGCTCAGGGAACAGGTAATGAAAGCCTTTGAAGGAAAGGATTTTGACTTTACCCCGGTAGATATTGCCTATCCGCAGCAGATGAAAATAGGCCAGAAATTGCCCGACGGAAAACTGGGTGTCAAGGTCCGCTCCTCTTCAGTAAATATAACCCAAATTTCCATGGTAGCAACAGACCGCAAGGTAGAAGCCATAGAAAAAGTAACCACCCCGGCCGGCACCTTTGACTGCTATAAAATCACCTACAACTATGAGGTGAACCTGGACGCCATGGGCCTGCCTCTGCGCGATGTTTTCAAGGTGGAGGAGTATTTCTCCCTGGAGCACGGCCTCATCAAATGCCAGTACTATAACAAGCGCGGAAAGAAAGCCAAAGGCCTGGAACTCATAACCAAGCGGAACGCGGCCCAGGCCCTGCAGAAATAAACCGCTCTATGTTTGCACCTTAGCCTAAGTTGAGTAGCTTTACTCATAGTTAAATCCAAGACTGCTATGAAAAAGCTTCTCTTCCCAGCCTCCCTTGCTTTGGCCCTTCTTTTTGGAAACTGCGCCAGAAACCCTGAGGCCCCTGCTTCTGCTGCCCAGAACTCTGCGCAACCGGTGAAAACCTTCGGGACCAAGATCACGACCAAGAACGCCATTGCCGCCACCCAGCTGCCCACTATGCTTGAAACCCAGGACTCAGCCAAGGCAACTATTGCCGCCAATGTGCTGGAGGTTTGCCAGGCCAAAGGCTGCTGGATGAAAGTAGCCTTAGATGGGCAGGAGCCCATGCGGGTCACCTTCAAGAACTACGCGTTCTTTATGCCCAAAAACATTGTAGGTAAGGAAGTGGTGTTTGAGGGTGTGGCGTTCAGAGACACCGTGAGCGTGGCAGACCAGCGCCATTTCGCCGAGGATGCCGGAAAAAGCAAAGAAGAGATTGCCGCCATCAACAAACCCAAAGCCACCATCACGTTTGTCGCTTCCGGCGTACAGGTCAAAGAATAGCTCTTTGATTATAGATATTGTGGCCTCCGTTTCATGGCTGATTTTTGGAAATCAGCCATGAAACGGAGGCTGTTATTTTTTTGGTAGAGTATTCCTAAAGGAAGGGAAGAGATTAAGCCAATTGCTTGAGGAGCCATTGCTCAGCCTGGGTTTGTTCATCAAAAGACCTCACAATGATCAGCGGTTCTTTCATTTGGGTCTGGAACTGGTCAAATGACCTCTTCCCGAAAATGCCCGGGGACAAGACATGCGCGAAGTACCGCAGGCCCAGTGAGCTTGCGGCCGGTGCCCATTTAAAAGCCATGTACGGCACAGCCACCTCCCAAGGGCCTATGAGTTCGCGGTTACTGTTAAGTAGACCCCGGCAAGGTTTTTCCCGCAGCATAGCTAGGATTTGATTACCGCCCATCACCACCGTTTCAAGAGACTGGATCCCAATCCAGTTCACTTGAATGTACCCATTCAGCAGCAGCCTTTGCGCCTCAAAGTATACATCACCATTCGCCTTCTTGAGCTCCGTTTTATCCATTGAGTTGATTTCCCACATTCTGTTCTGCCTTTTAGGGGACAGAACTTTATACTGTGCTTTTGGCTTTCTCCTCAGATTTTACATCAAGGCTTAAAAATTCTTTAATGGCAGCAATGGTCTCTTCCGGGGCACTAAGGTTAGGGCAATGCCCGGTGGCTTTCAGGAGCTTGAAGGTGCTATTGGGCAGGTTCTGGTGCATATACTCCCCTACCGGCAGGGGCGCAATCACGTCATCAGAGCACTGCAGGATCAGGGATTCGGTTTTCACGTTCTTCAGATCGGCCCGGTTATCTGAGAGGAAAGTGATGCGGGCAAATTCCTTGGCCACCTCTATGTTGCTTCGGCAAAAGCTCTGGGCCAGTTCCTGCCCCAATTCGGGCCGGTCTTCGTTGCCCATGATAATGGGCGCAATGCTGTGTGACCAGTTCAGGTAATCGCTGTCCAGCGAAGCCAGCAGGCCATCTATGCCCTCCTGGGTAAATCCTCCGGTGTAATCTTCATCGTTGATGTAACGGGGTGAGGGCCCGATCAATACCAGTTTGGAGAACCTGTCTGGGTCAATGATGGAAGCCAGCACCCCGATCATGGCACTGACCGAGTGGCCCACAAAGATGACATCCTCCAGTTCCAGCTCCTCGCAGATTTCCAGGATGTCTACGGCGTAAGACTGCAGTGATGAATAGCGCTCCAGAACGTACGCAGAGGTATCTGCCTTCCCGAAACCCACATGGTCAAAGAGTATTATTTTGTAATCTTCTTCAAAGGCAGGCGTAACGTAGCGCCACATAGACTGGTCGCAGCCATAGCCGTGGGCAAACAGCATGGGTTTCTTCCCTTTGCCTTTGACCTGTACATAATTTCTTTTGGTAGCTTTCATATTTAGGGGGGTAATGAAGGGCAAACACATATGTCCTGCAATTCAGGAGGAGCTGACGAAATATACGAATCTTCTATATAAGAAACGGACTTTAGGGCTTTTTTATCAGAACAGCCTATGAATAAGCCAGGTTCTAATTTGCACCCACACAAGATAATATTAAATTTTAAAAAGCTGCGTAAGTCACCATTCCAGGAAGCCAAATTAGAAATACAGGCATTTTCAAGTAGGAATTATCCTTTGAAATGGGAGAATCCGTTTCTTTTTGCTTTACAGAAAACAGGCTCAAAACAGCTTTCGCCATTCTGTAATCCTACTCTGCCGGTAATGCAGGGAATCTATTCAAACCAGCTCCATTCCATAAAAAGAAATCCAACTACCAGAAATTTTGCCCGTTTAACCCATGACAAGAAGCACAGTTGTTGGCAGGAAATGGCCCGCACCAAGGTGTGCAGGGGCGTATCTGCTGGTATTAGAAATTATAAGTACACTTTATGGAATCTTTGAAAGGAAAAACTGCCCTTATTACGGGCGCCGGCAAAGGAATTGGGCGTGCCATTGCCCTTGCGCTGGCTAAAGAAGGAGTGAACATTGGGTTGCTGGCCCGCACCAAAAGCGATCTGGAGAAAGTGTCCTCTGAGATAGAAGCCCTTGGCGTGGAAACCTCCATCGTGACTGCCGATGTCACCCAGATCCGCAGCGTGAACGAGGCCGTGGAGCAGGTGCAGCAGGAATTGGGCTTTGTAGATATCCTCATCAACAACGCTGGTACAGCTTCCTTCGGGAAGTTCCTGGACCTGGAGCCGGACCAATGGGAGCACATCATCAAAGTAAACCTGATGGGGCCTTACTACGTGACCCGCGCCGTACTGCCCGCCATGATCTCCAAGAAAACCGGCGATATCGTGAATATTTCCTCTACTGCCGGGCAACGCGGCTCCGCGGTGACCAGTGCTTACAGCGCCTCAAAATTCGGGCTCATTGGCTTGTCTGAGTCCCTGATGCAGGAGGTCCGGAAGCACAACATCCGGGTGACCACCCTCACCCCCAGCACCGTAGCCACCGACTTAGCCGTGGAACTAAAGCTTACGGACGGCAACCCAGATAAAGTAATGCAGCCAGAAGATTTTGCTGAGTTTGTGGTTTGCCAACTAAAGCTGAACCGCAGGGTTTTCCTTAAAGAAGCGGGCATCTGGTCTACCAATCCTTAGGTGAAAATATCGGCGACCGCCGGATAAAAATCTGAAAAGGGTTTCGGGGCTGTTTTTCAAAAAACAACCCCGAAACCCTTTATAGTTATTGCTCTCTTTCCAGAGCTATATCAAAAGCCTTTCAAATCAATGTCGCCGGTTTCCTGAGTGGGAATCACCCGTTTGGTTTGCTTCTGGATGATCTTGAAATGGTGGGCATCCTCGGGGGTAACCAGCGTGATCGCCTCTCCCGCCGACTCTGCCCGGCCCGTGCGGCCAATCCGGTGGATGTAGTCTTTAGACGCGCGCGGCAGGTCATAGTTGATCACGTAGGGCAAATACTGCACGTCAATTCCCCGCGAGGCCAGATCAGTGGCCACCAGCACCGTTACTTTCCCTTTCTTGAACAAGGCCAGCGCCTCAGTGCGCGCTCCCTGGCTTTTGCCGCTGTGCAGCGCCACCGCTTTAATGCCGTTGTTCGCGAGTTTGGTCACCAGATGATCGGCGCGCTGGGTAGCGGAGACGAACACCAGCACCTGTTGCATGTTATTGTGTTTGATGAGATAGCGCAGGAACGGACCTTTCCTTTCAGTGGCCACCAGGTAAGCCATCTCGGAGATCAGCGACGGCCCGGCGTCTTCCTCTTCTTTGATGTCCACCACAATAGGCTCATGCAGCAAAGTTTCCTGGATGGCGTCTACCTTCTTGTCCAGCGTGGCTGAAAACAGCAGATTCTGGCGTCTTTTTGGTAAAAGGGCCAGAATCTGGCGCATCTCCTCCTCAAAACCCAGGTTCAGCATTTTATCGGCTTCGTCCAGCACCAGCGTCTCTACCTCAGACAGATGCACCGCCTTAGACTCCACCAGGTCCAGCAAGCGGCCCGGCGTGGCCACCAGGATATCGGTTCCCTGCAGTTTCATCATCTGCGGATTGATAGACACGCCCCCAAATACAGCCAGTGTCTTAATCTGGATAGGAATATGCGCGCTGAAAGACAGGAATACCTCCCCCACTTGCAAAGCCAGTTCCCGCGTGGGCACCAAGATGAGCGCCTTCACGTAGCGGTTCCTGAAAGCCCGGTTCGTCTGCATTCTGTCCAGGATAGGCAGGGCGTAAGCCGCGGTTTTCCCCGAGCCCGTCTGCGCAATTCCCAGCAAATCCCGTCCCTTCAAAATCTCCGGGATAGCGATTTTCTGCACCGGGGTGGGTTGAGGGAAATTCTGGGTGGCCACGGCTTTGACAATGGCGGGCGATAAACCTAACTCTGAAAAGGACATACTATAGTCTTGAAGGATATTGTAGCCCAAAGATAGCCTATAAATACGGGTTCTGGATTGCTCAGACATCGGCGCTTGTGACAGCAGCACCGCCTGGCGGGAAATTCCGGATGATTTCTTCTACCAGCACCTCCGGCGGATGCACCACATCCAAAGTTAAGGCATGAACGGGCACCTCCAGCGTGTTCAGTTGGGAGGCCAGCAAAGTAGCAGGCATGTAGTGCCCCTCCCGCGCGCTCAGGCGGCTCTGGAGCAAGGCCGCATCACCATTCAGGAAAGCTATTTTGAGCTCGTTTTTCAGGTTCTGCTGCAAAACCAGGCGGTACTTCTCCTTTAGCGCCGAACAGGCCAGTACAATCTCCTGCCCCGCTTTTTCCGCCTCCTGCAAAAGTCCGTTCAGTTTTAGAAGCCACTCAGCGCGGTCCTCGTCCGTAAGTGGAATGCCACTTCGCATTTTCTCAATGCTGGGCGCCAGGTGGTAATCATCGGCGTCAAAGAAATGCAAACCAAGTTTCTGCGCCAAAAGCTTCCCCACCGTGGTCTTTCCGCTCCCCGATACGCCCATTACCATATATGACATGTTTTGTTCTTTTTAGTTTAGGAAAAACCCAAAGAAGCAGGATTTTCAGGATTGAACAAATTTTATGGATTTAAGAACCTGTTAGATGCAATTTCTTGAGCCTTTTCCAACGTAGTTTACAATGGGAACCAAAACGCTTGTACCTCAGTTTGGCCGGAAATCCGCTTTATGTGAAAACACCTATCCATAACGTTCCGCCTTTAAAAGAGAATCGCAGAAATCTGAGGAATAATCTTACATCTGCCGAGGCATTTTTATGGAAAATCCTGCAAAGAAGCCAATTGGACGGAAAAAAATTCAGGCGGCAACACAGTGTAGGTCCATATATCCTTGATTTCTATTGCCCTTCAGAAATGCTCGCCATTGAATTGGATGGAGCCCATCATTTTACCTATGCCGGCATGGAGAATGATCATGTCAGGACAGCTTACCTGCAGAACCTAAACATCAGAGTAATCCGGTTTGAGAACAAAGATGTGTTTGAACAGACAGAGGGAGTTATTGAGGAAATTAGGAGAAGCTTTAGAAAGTAGCAACCATTTACCACCCCCAACCCCTCCAATATTAGGAGGGGAGCTTTTCTTCAATAGCCGCTTTCCGGTTAATTAATGTTTGCAGTCCATTTTGCCACAACGTTCCCCTTGTTGAATAAAAACCTAAAAGTTTGCTAAAAGCAAGATCCTTTCGTGCTCTTTTTCCAAAACTAAAGCAAAAACAGCTTCTTCAAGTGCAGGTATTTATACGATAAAAACTCTGGCTACCCCTAATCTACGGTGAGGAGCAGAAAGCTCCCCTCCTATTTTAAGAGGGGCTGGGGGTGGTTATTTGGAGAACCAGGATGGAGCAACTTCGGGGTGATTTTTCATACCTTTGCCCTAGATAAAAACACCACGCACCCATGCCTGAGCAGAACCCTGAAGCCCGCATTTTAGAGCTTACCCAGCGCCTTAACTACCTCAATTACCAATATTACCAGAACAGCGTCTCGGAAGTGTCTGACTATGAGTTTGACCAGATGCTGAAAGAGCTGCAGCAGTTGGAAGAGCAGCACCCGCAATTCCGCTCAGACAACTCCCCCACCCAGCGCGTGGGCGGCACCATTACCAAGAGTTTTCCTACGGTAAAGCATAAATACCCTATGCTTTCCTTGGGCAACACCTACTCTGAGGATGAGGTGCGGGAGTTTGACAACCGCGTGCGCAAGGTCACCGGTGACCACGTGGAGTACGTTTGCGAGCTTAAGTTTGATGGGGTGGCCATGAGCCTCACTTATACCAATGGCGCGCTTACTGCCGGCGTCACCCGGGGCGACGGGACCCGCGGCGATGACATCACGCCCAATGTGCGCACCATCCGTACCATTCCGCTGCACCTGCACGGTGAGGACATCCCGGCGGAGGTAGAGGTGCGCGGTGAGGTATTCATGCCTTTCTCGGTGTTTGAGGAACTAAACAAAGAGCGCGAGGAGATTGGAGAAGCATTGATGGCCAACCCTAGAAACGCCACCTCCGGCACGCTCAAGCTGCAGGATTCCAAAGAAGTGGCCCGCCGTCGTCTGAGCATGTTTGCTTATAGTTTGCTCAGCTCCCCTACCCTGTTCGACAGCCACTCCCAGAGTTTGGAGGCCTTGCAGCGTTGGGGACTAAACGTATCGCCTACCTGGCGCGTGTGCGACACCATTGAAGAGGTAATGGACTTCATTCACGAATGGGAAACCAAGCGCTTTGAGCTACCCATCGCCACAGACGGTATTGTGGTGAAGGTGAACTCCTATGCGCAGCAGGAGGAGCTGGGCTACACGGCCAAAAGTCCGCGTTGGGCCATGGCCTACAAGTACAAAGCCATGGAAGCCGTCACTGATCTGCTGGGCATTGAATACAATGTGGGCCGCACCGGCGCTGTGACGCCCGTGGCACTCATGAAACCGGTACTGTTGGCGGGCACTACTGTGAAACGCGCTTCCCTGCACAACGCCAACGAGATAGAACGCCTGGGGCTGATGATCGGTGACAAAGTGGTAGTAGAGAAAGGTGGCGAGATCATCCCCAAGGTAACCGCGGTAAAAACCGAATTACGGACAGAAAACGCTGAGCCAATTGTATACCCAACCATTTGCCCGGCCTGTAATACCGCCCTGGTCCGTACCGAGGGAGAGGCCAACCACTATTGCCCTAACGAGAAAGGCTGTCCGCCGCAGGTGAAAGGCAAACTGGAGCATTTTATCAGCCGAAAGGCCATGAACATCATGAGTCTGGGCGAAGGCAAGATTGAGTTGCTGGTGGAACAAGGTCTGGTCACCAGCCCCGACCATCTCTATGACCTCACGTATGACACGCTGTTCGGGTTGAAAAAGACCTTTGTGAACGAAGAGACCGGTAAAAGTCGGGTGGTGACGTTCCAGAAAACCACCGTGGAGAACATCCTCAAAGCGTTGGAGAACTCCAAGGAAGCACCATTTGACCGGGTGCTGTTTGCCCTGGGTATCCGGTTTGTAGGGAACACAGTAGCGCAGAAACTGGCCCAGCACTTCCGGAACATAGACGCCCTGCGCACCGCCACCGAGGAAGAACTCATTGCCGTGCCCGAGATCGGGGGCCGCATTGCCGCCTCGGTGCGGGAGTATTTCCAGGATGTAGCCAACGTACATTTGGTGGAACGCCTGAGGTTCCATGGCTTGCAGTTGGACCTGGGTGAGGTAGCCGTGGTAGAGCCCCAATCCGATAAACTGGCGGGCCTCACCTTCGTGGTATCCGGGGTATTCTCTGGCTACTCCCGCGAGGAACTGCAGGATACCATTGTGGCCAACGGCGGCAAGATTGTTTCCTCCATCTCCAAGAAACTGTCTTACCTGGTAGCCGGCGACAAAATGGGACCCAGTAAACTGGAGAAAGCCACTACCCTGGGCGTGAAGATTGTTTCTGAGGAAGAATTCAACCAAATGCTGGCGTAGTCCTGCGTGCTTGGCATAGACGCTCGCAGGACCTCCGGACGCTACGAGGTCTTTTGAGCACACGGTAATACCATCGGCTAATTTTTCTCATTCAAAGCGGGAAAAGTATGCATCCCCTGTAAGCGGTAGAATGAGATTGCTACAAGGTGGTTGTACTGCTTCTGGGCAAATAGGGAAAATGTAAAAGGTGATTTAGGCATTGTTTTAGAAAAACGTGCCTAAATCACCTTTTTGCTTAAGTTCTGGGATAACGCCTGCTCAAAGGACCTCGCAGCGTCCAGAGGTCCTGCGAGCGTCTGCGCCAATTCAGGTCCACAATGTTTACACTTCATCAAACTTCTTCTCCTCCCCAGGAAATCAAAAAACCAATTGGGAAAGACCATCCTTTCGTTTCAAAACACAATAAAATAGTACAAAAGGTGTAACGCTTCGCTTCTATCCTCGTTCGTGTAGGAAACTGTGTAGACCTTTAAAACTATGACATTCAAGCCACTGCCAATTGAGAGAAACAAGGAAGGAAAGGTGCGGACCGTAGGTTTTGAGTTGGAGTTCGCGAATGTGGGCATCAATGAATGCCTGGAGATCATCCAGGTGCTGTACGGCGGCGAGATAGAATGGGAAAACCGTTTCTCGGCCAAACTGGTAAATACGCGCCTTGGCGATTTCAGCGTGGAGATAGACCTGAAGCTACTCACCGAGAAACAGTATAAAACGCTCTTCGAGAAGCTGAACATTGATGTGGAGCATGTCAAACTGGGTAACGAAACCCTGGAGAGTTTCATAGACGATGCCCTGGAGGCCGTAATCCAGAAAGTGATTCCCTATGAAATAGGGCTGCCGCCGCTTCCCTATGACCAGCTGGAACAATTGGAGGTGCTGCGCCAGACCTTGTATGAGCACCACGCCAAAGGCACCGAGGCCTTCATCACTAATGCCTTCGGTACGCACATCAACACCGAGATCCCCGATACCGAGCCAGACACCATTCTGCGGTACATCAGGGCATTTCTGCTTTTATACCCATGGCTTCTGGAGGCTGGCGAGACAGATTTCGCCCGCAAGAACCTTACCTCGTTCATTAATCCTTTCCCGGCCGAGTACAACCGGCTGGTGTTGGATCCGGGTTACGCGCCTACCCTGGAACAACTCATTGACGATTACCACCAGTACAACCCAGACCGGAATCGCCCTCTGGATATGTACCCCCTCTTTGCCTCTGTGCGGCCTGAGCAAGTGAACCAATATACGAACCTGGGCAGCGTAAAAGCCAGAAAGACTTTCCATTACCGCCTGCCCAACTCCTGTATCTCTGACCCAGACTGGACCCTGGCCCAAGAATGGAACAATTGGGTAGTCATTGAAGAACTGGCCAATGACCCAGACCGCATCACCCAGATGAGCAAAGAATACCTCAGCCTGAAAGAGAACACCCTCATTGGGTTTGAGAAAAAATGGTGCAAACAAACTGAGCAGTGGCTACCATAAAGAAGACCAACTATAAGATCCACCGTAACCGGCCCACTATTGGCATTACCGGCCCAGACAAGGGCGGCGAGGTGGCGTGGGTATTCACGGCCTTCGGGGTTTTGCTGGCCGGCGGCCGACCCGTGCATATCACCCCGTCAAACCCGCGTACCGCCGATGGCTTGCAGGGCCTCATTGTGGGCGGCGGCGCCGATGTGGATCCTAAGACTTACCAGCAGGACTCGGTCTTTCAGGAGTACCTCAAACGCACGCTCAAGAACCCCAGGAAAAACTTCTTCCAGAGGATCTGGCGCTTCACCCGCTGGATCTACTACCCTGTCCTTTTCTTCGTGCGCAAACTCTTCAGCCGCAAGCCGCAGTGGTCTCTGGACCATGACCGCGACCACCTGGAGTTCCAGCTCATAGACCAGGCTGTGAAAAAGAACCTGCCGGTTCTGGGCATCTGCCGGGGCTCACAGCTATTGAATGTGTACTTCAGGGGAACCCTGCACCAGGACATCAGCGATTTCTACAAAGAAGAGCCCAATCCGTCCAGCATTTTTCCGGTGAAGAAAGTCACCTTTAAGCCAGGCAGCAAACTGGAGCAGATTATAGGGGGCCCAAAACTCAAAGTGAACGCGCTGCACCACCAGGCGGTGCATACCCCCGGCAAAGGCCTTGACATAGTGGCCACAGAATCTAACGGGGTGGTGCAGGCCATTGAACATGTGGAGCGGGATTTTATCATGGGCGTACAGTGGCACCCAGAGTACCTGCCCCGAAGACAGGAACAACGCCGGCTCTTCCAGGCCTTGGTGCAGAAAGCCAGGGAGGTGAACCGGCAGATTGAAGAACCAGACATGGCCGAGGCCCTGGCCCAACCCCGCGATGCCGCCCTGGTGTCCCTGGACCAGCAGGTAGCGGAAACCGCCGAGAAAAGCGCACTGTAAGAATGGCTTGACAATATCTTGTTGCCTAGAACAAGGTGATTGTGTTTCAGCCTTGTTTTGGTGAAATCAGCTTGAAAACAAAAAAAGCGGCCGGATTTAATCCGGCCGCTTTTCCTTTCTACTAAATCAATTAAACAACTAAACCTTAGGTTTTACTTACACTAGCACTAATACAACCAGCAAGGCTTTGGATTGTTTGTTCTTCTCTAAAATTTTTTCCTATAGAATACGCATCTCAATGCGGCGGTTCAATTGCCGGTTCTCTTCTGAGGTGTTGGGGGCATCTGGTTGGGTCTGACCGTAACCCTTGGCCTGGAAGATAGAAGCTGGAGCGCCTTTGGAGACCAGGTATTTCACCACGGCCTTGGCCCGAGCCTCGGAGAGTTTCTGGTTTGCGGCTGGCTGACCTACGTTATCGGTGTGGCCGGCAATCTCCACCTGTATCCTGGGGTTGGCCTTCAGGAACTGGAAGATTTTGTTCAGTTCCGTCTGCGACTCTGGCCGAAGTTCGGCTTTGCCGGTGTCAAAGAAGATGTTGCTGAGCACGGCTTTGGCGCCTTTGTTCAGGGGCTGCAGGTAGAAGTCCAGGGCCAATGGCGCCGAGGTGGAAGTTGCGGCAATATGGCGGCTTTCCAGCACGTGGTTTGGTGCCGTCACATATAAGGCGTAGCGCTGTTTCTGGTTCAGGACGATGGTGTACGCGCCCGAGGTACCATCTGAGTTTACCTGTTGGGAGATCACGCCCGCAGAGTCAAGGTCATACACCTGCACGGTGGCTTTGAGCGGTTTTTTGGTGACGGCGTCAAAAACGCGTCCTTGGGCAAATGAAGCAATGGTTTTGCTTTTCCAGACTTCGGGCACTTCAAACTGCAGCAAAGCAACCTCCGCTTTGGTGCCTGCCACCGCCTGACCCGAGTAATATCCGGTTTTGTTGTCAGGGGAAATGAAGATGGAGCTTTCGTCGCGGTGGGTATTCAGCGGGTAGCCCATGTTCTGGGGCGTGCCCCAGCCGTTTTGCTCCCGGTTTACCTTAAACAGGTCCAAACCGCCCATGCCCTGCAACCCATCAGTGGCGAAGTACAGGGTGTTGCCACTGGCGTGCAGGAAAGGCGAGTTCTCGCGGCCCGGGGTATTCACTTTGGGGCCCAGGTTCACCGGCAGGCTCCAGTTGCCGTCATCCTGCTGTTTGGTCATCCAGAGGTCCTCGCCCCCTTGCCCGCCTTTGCGGTTAGAGGCAAAGTAAATGGTGCGCCCATCCGCCGAGAGACTTGGTTGGGAATCCCAGGATGCGGTGTTCACGGTTCGGCCCATGTTTTTGGGTTTGCTCCACTCATTTCCCTCGCGGTAGCTGATGTACAGATCGCAGGAGCCGTAGGAATCCTGGCGGTTGCAGGAGGTGAAGACCAGCACGCGACCATCGCCGGAGAACGAGGCAGCACCCTCGTTCAACTCTGAGTTGATGGCTTCCGAGATGGGAACTGCCGCCTGCCACTGCCCATCCTTGCGGGAAGCCAGGTAAAGGTTCTCGTCGTCCAGTTCTCCGCTGCCGTTGCGGGCGGTGAAAAGCAGCGCCTGTTGGTCGGCGGTGAGCACCGGGGAATACTGCAGGTTGAATTTGTTTACCCCCTCGCCTAATGGCTGAGGCTTGAAGTCAACAGGCGTTTTGATGGCGTTTTGGGCAAACTTGGCATTTTCCAGCTGCTGGACTGCTCGCTGCATCTGCCGGCTGTTCTTCTTCCCGAACTGGATGTAGTGCTGGTAATAGGTAGAAGCCTGGTCATACTGCCCACGGGCGAAGGCCAGATCAGCGTAGTTGTAATAATCGGCGGAGCGGCCAGGTTTTAAATCCATTTTGGCCAAACCACGTCGGAAATACTGGTAAGCCTCCTCCTCTTTCTGCAGGATACGGTACAAACCAGCGGCCTCCAGGTAAGCCTCCCCAAAGGTGGAATCCCGCTTCACGGCATCATTGAACGATGCCAGCGCCTTCTCAAAATCCCGGGCCTGGATGTATTTCAATCCTTCCTGGTAAGCGTTCTGGGCTTTTTTATTCGCAGAGCCACCTTCTATTGGCTTTTGGGCAGATGCCGGGGTGGTTAACTGGAGAAAGAAGAAAAAGACAAGGCAAAGAAGCGGGAGACGCTGCATGGTTTAGGGGATATTCAGGAATTTATGGGTTTGCAACGAAATGCGCCACTTAGGGTTGCTTTTCACATACTCCACAATCTGGGGCATCATCACGTCGGCTTTGCTCCACTCGGGCTGCAGGTAAAGGCGCGTGTTAGGTCCCACCTGCGCGGCATGTTCCTCAGCCCAGGCGAAATCGCTTTTGTTGAACACAATCACCTTCAGTTCCCCGGCGTGCGGCTGTACGCTGGGGTGCGGACCTTTGAATTTTTTGGGCGAAAGGCAGATCCAGTCCCAGGTTCCGCTCAAAGGGTAAGCCCCCGAGGTTTCTATGAACGTCTGGATGCCGCGTTTCTGCAGTTCTGAGGTAAGGTAATCCAAGTTATAGATCAACGGCTCGCCGCCCGTCACCACTACAGCTTTGCCCGGGTACTGCTCAGCCTGCTGCACAATCCAATCGGTATCGGTGAGGGGGTGCAGTTTCGCATCCCATGACTCTTTCACGTCGCACCAGTGGCACCCTATGTCGCAGCCCCCCAACCTGATGAAGTAGGCGGCTTTGCCGGTATGGTACCCTTCGCCCTGGATGGTGTAAAAATGCTCCATCAAAGGTAATTTGGTGCCGTCTTTGGGTACGGTGTGCACTGAGGCAATCTTAATATCTGCTGTCGCTTCCAATTTCTAAGTAATAAGCTAAACGGTTTAGGGCCCGTTTTCATGAAAACTGTCCCAAAACGTGAATTGTTGTATTAACCCAACATCTATTCAACGGTATAAGTTGCCGCATGGGCCCGCTTTACCAATTGGATTTTCCTTGGGCGCCGCAAAGTTAACTATTCCTGCCCAGAGTTGCAGGACGGCTTTTTCGCGTGACTTCCCATAGTCCAATAAAGTTTTTTCAGCTTTTCACTTTTTCCTTTGATAATTTTTCAGATATTGCCAGCACCAATGGCACAAACTCTCAACATAGTATCCCTTCTGCTTTCTCCTGCCATTCAGGAGACGGGTACCGGTGTGTTGGCGTTTTCCATTACCACAGGCATTACCACGATTACCCCTCCGGGGGTATAGCTGCACATATCGTCCCTTCCAAAGGCCAAATTCTAGCTGGCCTTTTCGGCCTGTGGCCGGAAATCAACGTAACAATTATCGTTTCCTAAAAGCCTGATCTTATGCTGGTTTTGAAATTTGGAGGTACCTCCGTGGCCAATGCCGGGGCCATCCGTCAACTGATCTCCATTCTGCGGGAGAAAAACAACCCTAAAATGCTGGTGGTGGTCTCCGCCATGTCCAAAGTCACCGATCTGCTCATCAGCCTGTACCAGAAGGCCGCAACCCATGATGTTACCTACCTGGAGCTCCTATCGCAGCTGGAGAGCAAGCACATGGAGGCCATTGAGGAACTGGTACCCATGAGCCAGCAGATTGACATTAAAGGCCGTATCAAGATGATTTTCCGGGAGTTGGAAGACTTGTGCCGCGGCATTTACCTCCTGGATGAGCTCAGCGACTCTACTAAAGCCCGGGTTATGGCCTACGGCGAGCGCCTGTCCTCGGCCATCGTGTCGGTGGCGTTCCAGCACCACGGTCTGCCCAACATACTGGTAGACAGCCGCGACTTCATTCAAACCGACAACAATTACCTGAATGCGAAGGTGAACCTCAAAGCCACCTACGCCTTTATGCGAGACAACCTGCCACAGGCGGATCTCCTAGTGGCACCCGGCTTCATCGCCCGCTCCGCCGACGGCAAAACCACCGTCCTGGGCCGGGGGGGCTCTGACTATACCGCTTCATTGTATGCTGCTGCCTTGAATGCTGAACTGCTGGAGATCTGGTCTGATGTGGACGGTATGTATACCACCGATCCGCGCAAAGCGGCCGCCGCTTATTCTATTGAGGAACTGAGCTACGAGGAAGCCATGGAGCTGGCGTATTTCGGGGCGAAGGTGCTTTACCCTCCCACCATCGCGCCTTTGGTGGCCGCCAAAATTCCGCTGGTACTCAAGAACACCTTTAACCCGGCCCATAAAGGAACGCTCATCTCGGCCAACCCCGCTCCTAGTGCTCAGAACGTGAAGGGAATTTCCTGTATTGACCACATTGCGGTGCTTACCATCAGCGGGAGCGGTATGGTGGGCGTTCCCGGCGTGGCCATGCGGATGTTCAAAGCCGTGGCCCTGGAGTGCATCAACGTTTATTTCATCACGCAGTCATCTTCTGAGCAAAGCATCACTATTGGTCTGGCCGAGGCCGAGGGGGAAAAAGCTGCCCAGGCCATCACCGAGGAATTTGCCGGCGACATAGAACAAGGGCTCCTGAACCCGGTAAGCGTAGAGACGCCCATGAGTATTGTGGCCATTGTAGGAAACGGCATGGTACAGCAGCCCGGCATCGCGGGCAAGGCTTTCTCGCTGCTGGGTGACCATAACATCAACATCAGGGCCATCGCGCAGGGCGCTACCGAACGGATTATATCCGTGGTTTTGAACACCAATGACGCCCACCGCGCCGTGAATCTGCTCCACGACCGGTTCTTCCTCACCGTCCCGGAAAAATCAACCGCCACGCTGGCGTAATCGCTTTACCCGAAGTTTTCAGAATACACGCAATAAACTAACCATTAAAAACTGATCAACAGACCTCTACCAGTTTAAAGTCTTAGGTCTGACATACAGATACAGCGCCTTATTTATGGATAACAACAATTTTGTCAAAGCCTACGCCCCGGCTACGGTGGCCAATGTCTGCTGCGGCTTTGACGTGCTGGGTTTTGCCCTGGACGCCCCCGGAGATGAAGTATGGGCCCGTAAATCAGATGCCCCGGGTGTCACCATTTCCGCCATCCACGGCATTGAAGGACTTTCCACTGATGCTAAAGAGAACGTGATTGGCGTGGTGGCCCAGAAAATGCTAGAGGCCCTGAACATTACCCACGGCTTGGAGTTGCAACTGCACAAAGGCATGCCGGTGGGCAGCGGTTTGGGCAGTAGCGCCGCCAGTTCGGCCGCAGCCGCCTTCGCCGTGAACGCCTTGTTGGGTTCGCCTTTCACAACCCAGGAACTGGTAATGTACGCCATGGAAGGTGAGCGCAAAGCCTCCGGTTCTGCCCACGCCGACAATGTAGCGCCTTCTCTTCTGGGTGGGTTTGTGTTGGTACGGGATTATGAGCCCCTGGATGTGGTGCCTTTGGGGGTGCCGCTGGAATTGTACTGCACCATTCTGTACCCGCAGATAGAACTCAAAACTTCGCTGTCGCGCAGCATCCTTAAACAGGAAATCCCGCTCAAGAAAGGCATCCGACAGTGGGGAAATCTGGCGGGTTTAATGGCCGGCCTGTTGAAGAAGGATTATGGCTTGGTTGGGCGCAGTTTGCATGATGAGATTTTCGAGCCAGAGCGCTCGGTGCTCATTCCTTTGTTCAAGCAGGTCAAAGATGCCGCTATAAGTGCCGGGGCTTTGGGAGCAGGAATCTCAGGTTCGGGGCCGTCTATTTTCGCTTTGTCGGCGACGCTGGAGCAGGCCCAGGAGGTGAAGAAAGCCATGGAAGCCGTTTATGCTGGCAGCGGAATTGAAACCAAAACGTATGTATCACAGGTGCCGGACCAGGGTGTACGCTTGGTGGCCCAGTCAACCTTCCAACCTGCCGTTTCGCTATGAAATACTACAGCACCAATGACTACGCTGCCCAGATGAGTTTCAAGGAAGCCGTCATCAAAGGGCTACCCCAGGACAAAGGGCTCTTCTTCCCGCATGAGATCCCTGCCCTGGGCGAAGACTTTTTTGAAGCGCTCCCTACCCTCTCGCTGCCCGAGATTGCCTTTGAAGTTTTACAGCCTTATGTCACCGCTGATATTTCTCCGGACGACCTGCGAAAGATCTGCGCCGAAGTGTTCAATTTCCCGATTCCGTTGGTGGAGGTGGAGAAAGACATCTACGCCCTGGAGCTGTTCCATGGGCCTACCTGCGCTTTCAAAGACGTAGGTGCCCGATTCATGTCCCGCTGTTTGCAGGCCTTCGCGGAACCTGACCGTCCGGTTACCGTATTGGTGGCTACTTCAGGCGATACCGGCAGCGCCGTAGCCAACGGTTTCCTGGGCCTCGACAACATTGACGTGGTGGTGGTGTATCCGCAGTTGGGCGTAAGCGAGATTCAGGAAATGCAGTTCACCACGCTGGGCCAGAACACCAGCGCGGTAGGCATTGAAGGCACCTTTGACGATTGCCAAGCCCTTGTGAAACAGGCTTTTTCAGACGAAGAGTTAAACCAGAAGAAGAACCTTTCCTCGGCTAACTCCATTAACGTGGCGCGGTGGCTCCCGCAGATGGTGTATTACTTCTATGCCTGGGGACAATGGAAAAAACTGAACCCTGAGGCCACTGAGATCACTATCTCGGTGCCCAGCGGAAATTTCGGGAACCTGGCTGCCGGATTGCTGGCCCGTCAGATGGGCTTACCCGTTACCTACTTTGTAGCCGCCACCAACCGCAACCGCATTGTACCTCACTACCTGGAGACCGGCGAGTATGCGCCCGCTCCCTCAGTATGCACCATCGCTAACGCTATGGACGTAGGAAACCCCAACAACTTCCCGCGCATCCAGGAGCTGTTCCGCCATGAACTGGGGGCCATCCAACAGGTGGTCAAAGGCTTCTGGGCCGATGACGAGGAAATCAAAGGCACCATCAAACTGGTGCACCAGGACACGGGTTACCTCTTAGACCCGCACGGCGCCATCGGGTACCTGAGTCTGCGCCAACTGCTGCCTGAGCTGAAAACCCCGGGAATTTTCCTGGAAACCGCGCACCCGGCCAAATTCAAGAAAAGCATGGAAGAAGTCTTAGGCCAGGAAATAGAACTACCAGAGCAACTGAAGGTCTTCCAGGGTAGGCAGAAACAAGTCACCGATATGCCCAATGACTTTGCCGGGTTCAAACTGCTCTTGATGCAGGAACATAAGGAAGGAACCCTTTAATGACGTTTAGAAGTGCTTTGATTAAAGTGACTCCTAAACGGAAAACGCCTCACCTGCTTTGAGCAAGTGAGGCGTTTCTGTTTTATGGCTTATTCTAAGCGTGTACTTCTTTCTTGGCGGCCCGAAGGGTGTTCTTCAGCAGCATGGAGATGGTTAACGGACCTACGCCGCCGGGTACCGGGGTGATGTAGCTGCATTTTGGGGCTACTTTCTCAAAATCGACGTCGCCGCGTAGGCGCCAGCCTCTTTCGCGGGTGGGATCGGTAACGCGGGTGGTTCCTACGTCAATCACTACGGCGCCTTCTTTCACCATGTCCTCGGTGATGAGGCCGGGTTTGCCCACGGCCACGATGAGGATATCGGCTTGGCGGGTGTGGTGCGCCAGATCCACGGTGTTGCGGTGGCAGATGGTAACGGTGGCCTCGCCGGGGATGGTGCATTTGCTCATGAGAATGCTGATAGGCGTTCCCACGATGTTGCTGCGGCCTACCACTACGCAGTGCTTGCCTTTGGTTTCAATGTTGTAGCGTTCCAGCAACTGCATGATGCCGTAAGGGGTTGCAGGCAGATAGGCGGGCAGACCGGCTACCATGCGACCCACGTTCACGGGGTGGAATCCGTCCACATCTTTCTTGTAATCCAATACCTCCAGCACTTTGTTCGGGTTGATGTGCTTGGGCAGCGGCAACTGCACAATCAGGCCGTCAATGGCATCGTCCTCATTTATCTCCCTGATCTTATTAAGAAGGGCTTCCTCGGTTATATCGTCCTCGTAATGCAACAGCGTGGACTCAAACCCTACGCGCTCGCAGGCCAGTACTTTGTTGTTTACATACGTCATTGAACCACCGTCATGGCCAACCAGAATAGCAGCCAAGTGTGGTACCTTTCCTCCTTGTTCTTTGATGTGGGCAACTTCTGCGGCAATCTCGCTTTGGATGGCTTCAGAGGTTTTCTTTCCGTCTAAAAGGGTCATGGGTAAGAGAATGAGAGATGATACGAAGCGCAAAAGTACATGCCAACGGGGAAAGGTCCACGGGTTTTCGCAGTTATTTCCTGAGCCTGAGTTATATGTAAGAAAAAAGATATTCCACTTTGGCTTAGTGCAAGTCTTATTGCAATTGCCACCTGCTATCCTTACTGTTTTATAGCTTATTATGGAAAAAGAGGCGATAAACAAGACGAAGGAGATCCAAAGGATGAACCACACTCAGAGAAACATTGAGACAGGTTCGGCAACCTTTTCCCTCCGCTTTACTGAAACTCATTAACCCGAACTCGTCTGTAAAAGAAAAATCCCTTTCGAAGCTGTTTTTGGGAAAATAGGCCCGAAAGGGATTTCTGATTATCGGTGTTCAGGTTAGATCAATGCACGTCTACCGGCACGTTGGAGTTCTTCTTGAACTTCTGCAGGTAGAGCAGCGGAATGGAGCAAAGCATGATCATCCCCGATACCCAGAAGGCATCGGTGTAGGACAAGAGGGCGGTCTGCTTCATCACCATCCCTTCAATGGCTTTGTAGGCGGCTTTCTGCGCATCCATGAACGTGTAGCCTTTGCTCAGGAAGTTCTGCATGAGGCCGTTCAGGCGTTGGGTGAACACGGGGTTATACTCGTTGATGTTCACCAGCAGGTTGTTGCGGTGGAAGCCCTGGCGCACGTGGATGAGCGTAGTCAAGGCCGCAATCCCGAAGGAGCCGCCCAGCTGGCGCATCATGTTGTTCAGACCAGTTCCCTGCCCTACCTCATGTCCTTTCAGGTCCTGGATCGCCAGCGTGGTCAAAGGCACGAACAGCAGCGCCATCCCGATTCCCCTGATGGCTAGTGGCCAAAAGAAGTCGCCGGTGCCTGAGAGCAAGGTGGAGTGGTTCATCATCATCGCGAAGACAAAGAACAAGAGCATCCCGCCCGTCGCCATGAACTGGGCCGGTACGCCGCGCTGCAGCATCTTCCCGATGAACGGCATCATCATGATGGTGAACAGTCCGCCCGGGAGCAACAGTTTACCCGATTGCTGCGCCGTGAAGCCCAGCAACCCCTGCGTGAACACCGGGAACACGAACATGGAGCTGTATAAACCGAAACCCAGCACAAAAGAGGTGAACATGCCCACCGAGAAACTCCGGTGGCGCATGATCTTGAAATTGACAATGGGGTACTCAAACGTGAGCTCGCGCCAAATGAAGAGCAGCGTCCCGATCACGGCGGTTGCCGACAGCACGATGATGTAGGTAGCTGCAAACCAATCCTCGGTCTCGCCTTTCTCCAGCACAATCTGCAGACTGCCCACGGCAATGGCCAGCAGCGCAATGCCCCACCAGTCCACGGGTTTGCCGCCTAGCTCTCGGGGTGTCTTCTTGATGAACAGGTAGGTGGCAATGGCCGCCATAATGCCCACCGGAATGTTCACGTAGAAAATCCAGGGCCAGGAGTAGTTATCGGTGATGTAGCCCCCGATGGTGGGTCCCAAAGTAGGCCCTACCACGGCGCCCAACCCGAACAAGGCGGTCGCGGTTCCTACCTGCTCTTTGGGCCAGGCCTCCAGCAGGATGGACTGCGAGGTGGACAGTAATCCGCCCCCGGCCAGCCCCTGCAGAATCCTGAAGATCACCAGTTCCTCCAGACTGGTGGCGTTCCCGCAAAGGAAAGACACCAGGGTGAACACAATGATGGAGAACAGGAAGTAGTTCTTGCGGCCAAATCGGCTCCCCAACCACCCCGACATAGGCAGAATGATCACGTTGGCCACCGCGTAACCGGTCACAATCATGGCTACGTCTTCCAGCGTCGCGCCTAGATTGCCCTGGATCTGCGGCATGGCCACGTTTACGATGGTGGTGTCAATGAGCTCCAGCAGCGCCGCCGAGATCACCGTAATGGTGATGGCCCATTTTCTTAATCCAGTTTCAGCCATAGGTTATTCTTGCGTCAGGACCGATGTTTTCACGCTCATGCCTGGGCGCAGTTTCTTCATCAGTTCAGGAGAGGCCTTGATTTTGATTTTCACGGGCACGCGCTGTACCACTTTCACGAAGTTACCGGTAGCGTTATCCGGGGGCAGCAGAGAGAACTTGGCGCCGGTGGCCGGTGAGAAGTTATAGATCTCCCCTTGTACATCGGCCTCAGGAAAAGCGTCTACCTCAATCTTCACTTTCTGTCCCTCGCGGATGTTCTCCAGTTGGGTTTCCTTGAAATTGGCGGTTACGAAGATGCTGTTGTCATTCACGATGGAGAACAGGCTCTGGCCGGCTTGCACCAACTGACCTTTCTGCACGTTTTTATTCGATACAATGCCGCTGGCCGGCGCCGTGATGGTGGTGTAAGACATCTGCAGTTTGGCAAAGTCCACATCGGCCTGGCGCTGGTTTACGCCCGTGTTGGTCACCGCCAGTTGCGAGCGGGTAGTACCTACCTGCTGCAAAGCGGCTTTGTACTGGTCCTGCGCGGCCTGGTAGTTTGCCTGGGCCACGTCGCGGTCGGCTTTGGCCTGGTCAAACTGCTGCTGGGTGATAGAACCGTCTTTGATCAAATTAGCGAAGCGGTTGTAGTCCTGGGTTGCTTTCCAGAGACGCACGCGGGTGGCCTCAATGTTCGCCTTGGCGGTGGTAGCAGTGGCAGCGGTGGCGGTAATCTGAGACTGGTTTACGCCGGTGCTGGCACTGGCGCCTTGTGAAGCGGCCATTGCCTGCTCTACTTTGATGGCGTAGTCACGGTCATCCAGTTTCACCAGCACCTGGCCTTGCGTTACGTGGGTGTTTTCCTCAAACATGATGGTATCCACGTAGCCGCTCACACGCGCCACCACTGGGCTGATATCGGCGTCAATCTGGGCGTCATCGGTGTCCTCGTGCTTGCTGAAATACAGGTATTCTTTCACGCCAAAGAATCCGCCAATGATCAGGACTAGGCCCAGGATGATGGGAATTACTTTGTTCGATTTCTTTTTCTCAGTTTCCATTTGGGTTGTATGCGGTGATTAGTTAAGGATATTTCCAGTTGATTTTAATAAAGTAAAATAAGCCAGGCCAGCATCGGCTTTGGCCAGTTCCAGGTTGATGAGGGCCTGGTACAGGCGGGTCTGCGCCTCAATTCTGTCGGTAGCCGAGGCTACTTTGTTTGTGTAGCGCGAGGCCTCGCTGCGGTCGTTCTCCTCGGCCTGAGCGATGGAGGTCTGCAGGATGTTGATTTTGTCCAAGGCCAAAAGGTAACGTTGGTAGTTCTGGTTCACCTCGGTTTTCAGTTGGTCCGTGGTCAGTTCGCGGCTGATGTCCAGCTGGGATCTCTGGATCTTGGCCTCAGCGATCTTGTTTTTGTTTGTCCAGAGGCGGTCAAAGTTCCAGGCGGCAGTCAGACCTACCGTCCCGATGGCCAGAGAACCACGCGCCGGCGGAATGATGGAGCCGCTGGGGTTGATGTGGTAGGCATCGGCGGAGGCCACCAGGGCGGGCAGCGCATCGGCTTTGATAGACTTGATGTTGTTATCGGCGGCGCGGCTGTTCAGGTCAATGGCCTGCAGTTCCTCGCGGTTAGCTAGGGCAGAATCCACGTAAGCGGCCAAAGACACGTTGCGGCCGTCCGGCGCGGCGGCGTTTTCCACCACCAGGTCATTGTTCTCCGGCAAGCCCAGCAGTACGTTCAGGTTATAAACCACAATCTTGCGGTTTATCTCCAGGTCGGAGCCGGTGAGCTCCACATTGCTGCGCTGCAGCTGGAAGCGCAATACATCGTTCTTGGTCACAATGCCCTGCTCAAAGAACCGCTTCGCCTGCTTTATCTGCTTGTCAATTGCCTGCAGGTTCTGCGCCACCACTTTCTGGCTCTGCTGCAGTTTGTACAGGTTGAAATAAGCGTTGGTCACATGGTAGGCAATCTCGTCTTTGTCCTTCTCGGCGTCCAGACGGGCCACCTGGGCCATAAGGTCAGTGGATTCTTTGGCGTACTTCAGTTTGTTTCCGGCAAAGATCACCTCTTGCACAGAGACCGTCCCTAAAAAAGCATCGGCACGCTTGGGCAGGAAAAACGGCTCGGCGTGTTTGGACATCTGCAGGATGTTAGAAGGGATCTCGGCGTGGTTGTAGGTGTAGCTGGCGCTGGCTTTAGGCTTGGCCTCGTCTTTCACCTGGTTGTAGCGCGAAATGGCCTGGTCAATCTTGGTTTGGGAAAGGCGCAGTACCTTGCTATTCTGCACCCCCATTTGCACGGCTTCCTGCAGGTTCAGGTGTTTGGCTTCCTGGGCCGCCGCCGGTTGGGCAAACGCCATCAGGAAGCTAAAGCCTCCTACCACGACCGCCGAAAGGACGCTCCGTCCAAAGGCAGGATGCTCAGCAGAAGCATTATTTCTCAGTTTCATTTTTAAGTAAGTGTGTTTTAAGGGAATCTTGTAAATAAGCCAGCAGGCGCGGCTTCATTTCTTCTTGCAGCACCTGGTCATCCATCAAATCCATTTTCAGGATCTTGGAGGCCAACCGGCGGGAGTTGATAAGGTAGTTGACCGTCCCAAAAATTCCGGCCACGGTCATTTCAATGTCTACTTCCCGGAACTCTCCTTTCTGGATGCCTTCTGCCAGCACCTGGTGCACCAGCATCACATTCTGGTAAAGGTTTTCCAGCACGAAGTCGGTCACTTCGGACCCGGTGCGGATCACGGAGATTTCCCGGAAGATGATCTTGTGGAAATATTTGCTCGTGGCCACCCGGCTCACGTACAGCTGCACGATCTGGTTGATTTTCTCCCAGCACGGCATGTCCTGGTGGGCGATCACCTCAAACTCTTTCCTGGTTGAGGACATCCGGCGTTCTACTACCGCCTTCAGCAATCCGTCCTTAGACCCGAAGTAGTAATTGAGCATGGCCATGTTCATGCCTGCCTCCTGGGCCAGCAGCCGGGTAGAAGCGCCATCGTAGCCCATCTCGCCAAACACGCGTTCCGCCACGTTCAGCAGGTGCTCTTTCTTATCTATTTTTTCTTTCTCTGCCATTTTCTAAAGTGGCGCAAAGTTAATCAATCGATTGATTAATAAACAAGACAAGATTCTGTTTTGTTTCCGATTTTCTGAAAATGCTTTAAAAACGAAGGGGGATTGTTTCTGGAGGTAGTCAGGCCGGAAAACCCGCAAAGTTAGGTCCTAGCCTAAACAGACTCAGTAATGCCTCTATCTTGCATCCTTTGGAGTTGAAAAGATAAGGCTCTGTTTCAAGCCCGATTTCAGGAAAACAGCCCCAAAATATTTGTAGCTTACACAGGGCTGATGGGCGCGCGTTGCTTTTTTCTAGCCAATTGGGCCGCCGAGGACGCGACGATGATCCCCAGCAAACCAGCCGCAATGGCGGTCATAATCATGTCATTCATGATCATCTCACGGTCACGCAGGGCAAAACGCAGGAAAAAGGTAGGCAAAGAGACGAGCGCCACCAAAACCCAGTATCGGAAGAAAGCAGCTTGTTCATCGGCGGAATGGATGGCAGGCAGCCGCAATGCTTGGATGACCAGGAGGATGCCCAAAATCAGGCTGCTTAGGTACTGGTTGAGGTGGTACCCGGGCACATCCCGGCCAAAAATCTCATAGGCAGCGGCCAGCGCCGGGATATGCTGCGCGGTGTAGCCGTAGTCATGGGTGAAATCGTCGCAGAGCAGGTGCAGCACTACGCCAAGAAACCCCGAGGTGATCACCACCACCCAATTCTCCTTGAAGTAAGCCGGCCAGTTGAATTGCGAGTAGACCGAGAACCGTTTTTGCAGGAAAACCGGTAAATGACCCAAAAAAGGGTGCCTCACCCAGCAATGGTACAGAAAAGCCATGACCACCACCACCGGGATATCGAACAGGAAAATGCCCTTCAAGGTGTGGCTGATTTCGGTTTCGGCCCGCATTCTGAAAAAGAACTCGAAATCAGGCGCCATGCTGCCCAGCACCATTGCGGTAAGGGAGACTTTCTGGCCGGAGACCGACTTGAACGGCAACACGACCGCGGGGTGGGAAAAAGTGAAAGGCATGGCGTACGGGTAAAAGAAAAACCCGGTGCAGTGGCACCGGGTTCTGAAATCAATCTAGTTTAAGAACTGCAAGGAAGGCTTCCTGCGGAATCTCCACGTTGCCCACCTGGCGCATACGCTTCTTCCCTTTCTTCTGTTTCTCCAAGAGCTTCCGTTTACGGGAGATATCCCCGCCGTAGCACTTGGCCAATACGTTCTTTCTGAGGGCTTTCACCGTCTCACGGGCAATGATTTTCTGCCCGATGGCGGCCTGGATGGCGATCTCAAACATCTGGCGCGGCAGCAGCTCCCGAAGTTTCTCGCAGAGGCGCTTACCCCAGTCATAGGCCTTATCGCGGTGCACAATGGCAGAAAGGGCATCCACTTTCTCGCCGTTAAGCATGATGTCCAGCTTCACCATGTGCGACTCCCGGAACCCAATGAGTTCGTAGTCAAGGGAGGCGTAGCCCCGGCTGATGGTCTTGAGTTTATCGAAGAAGTCGAACACGATCTCGGCCAGCGGCATCTCAAAGATGAGCTCCACACGGTCAGAGGTCAGGAAGTTCTGGGCTTTCAGGATACCGCGCTTGTCCATACACAGGGAGATGATCGGACCGATGAACTCGGCTTTGGAGATGATCTGCGCCTTGATAAACGGCTCCTCAATATGGTCAATGAAATTAGGCTCTGGCATCTCAGACGGCGCGCTTACCGCAACCTCGCCGTCTTTGGTGGTGAATGCCTTAAACTGCACACTGGGTACCGTGGTGATCACGGTCATGTCAAACTCGCGCTCCAGACGCTCCTGCACAATCTCCATGTGGAGCATGCCCAGGAACCCGCAACGGAATCCGAAACCGAGCGCCGCGGAGGTTTCCGGTTCCCATACCAGAGAGGCATCATTCAACTGCAACTTCTCCATTGAGGAACGCAGCTCTTCGTACTCGGTGGTCTCCACTGGGTAAATCCCCGCGAATACCATGGGTTTCACTTCTTCAAAGCCCTGGATCTGGATAGTGTCTGGGTTGGCAGCGTGGGTAATGGTATCCCCTACTTTTACTTCTTTCGCGTTCTTGATCCCGGAGATGAGGTAACCCACGTTTCCGGCCCCCATCACCTGCTTAGGCTCCTGGTTCAGTTTGAGTACGCCAATCTCGTCGGCCTCGTACTGCTTGCCGGTGGCAATGAATTTCACCTTGTCGCCTTTGCGCAGTGTGCCGTTCATGATCCGGAAGTACACCTCAATACCGCGGTAAGAGTTGAACACCGAGTCAAAGATCAAGGCTTGCAACGGCGCCTCGGGGTCGCCTTTGGGCGCCGGGATGCGGTCACAGATGGCCGCAAGGATCTCCTCAATACCAATTCCCGCCTTTCCCGAGGCATGGATAATGTCTTCCCGCTCGCAGCCGATCAGGTCTATGATCTGGTCACTTACCTCCTCAGGCATGGCATGCGGCAAATCAATCTTGTTCAACACCGGGATGATCTCCAGGTCGTTCCCAATGGCCAGGTACAGGTTGGAGATGGTCTGCGCCTCAATTCCCTGCGAAGCATCCACAATCAGCAGCGCGCCCTCGCAGGCGGCGATGGAACGGGAAACCTCGTAGCTAAAGTCCACGTGGCCGGGCGTGTCAATAAGGTTCAGGATGTAGTCCTCGCCTTTGTAGTTATAGTTCATCTGGATGGCGTGGCTCTTGATGGTGATGCCGCGCTCCCGCTCCAGATCCATGTTATCCAAAAGTTGGTTCTGCATTTCCCGCTCCGTCACTGAGGAAGTAAACTCCAGCAGGCGGTCGGCCAGGGTGCTTTTGCCGTGGTCAATATGCGCAATGATGCAAAAATTGCGGATGTTCTTCATAGAAATCGATTACAATCAACAAAGATAATAAAGAAATGCGAGCCGCTGGAAAGCATCTGGGAGCCTGGACTTACTTTTTACGTTTTCTGGCCTCTTTTGGGCCTGTTTTCTGAAAATAAGCATAAATACAGACTTAGCTCAATAAACTGGCTTGGTTTAAATGAATTTTCTTTTGTTTAAAACCTCTTCTTTTCGCAGCAGCCGTATAACCCGTGTTGAAATTGAACTGATATGGCTGAAGAGAAGGACGTTAGTGTGTTCCGGGGAACGGAGGGCCACATGGCCGAGATAGTGGAACGCAATATCAAGGCGCTGCTGGACCGGCGCAAACAGGAAGATCGTTCCCGGAATATGTCTGAACGCATTTCTGACGCGGTAACCAAATTCACGGGCAGCATGCTGTTTGTGGTTATTCACCTGTTGCTGTTTGGCACCTGGATTGCCTGGAATTCTGGTTGGTTGGGCCTGAAACCCTTTGATGAGTCCTTTGTGGTACTGGCGATGTTCGCCTCGGTGGAGGCTATTTTTCTGTCCACCTTCGTGCTCATCAGCCAGAACCGCTCCAACATCCAGGCCGACAAACGGGCTGATCTGGACCTGCAAGTCAGTTTATTGGCCGAGCACGAGATTACCCGCCTGGTAACCCTGGTGACCGCCATGGCCAAGCAGATGGGTATTGAAGCAGCCCATGACCCTGAGATTGATGAGCTCGCTAAGGATGTCCAGCCAGAGAAAGTGATGGACACCATGGAGAAGCAGCAGGAAAATCTGGAGAAGGAAAAAAGCAAAAGTTAATAACTCGCCGCCTGTATCCGTTTCAAGACTATTTATCTGAAAACGGCTGAAAAACGAATATCACTCTTCTGGTTTCAGGTTGGGGAAAGCCCACTTCAGCCGCACGGCCAGGATTCTGATGAGAATAATAATCCCGATGGCGATCCAAACGGGTACCCCGGGCGGCACCGGGGCCAGGCGCATAAGCAAGTAAGAGGCGCCGCCCGCCAGGCAAGCCGTGGCATAAACCTCCCTTCTGAAAATCAGGGGAATCTCGTTACAAAGGATATCGCGCACCACCCCCCCGAATACCGCTGTCACCACCCCCATCACCAAGGCAATCAAGGGCGGCACGTTCAGCCGAAGCGCTTTTTCCATGCCCAGGATGGTGAACAAGGCAATTCCCACGGTATCAAACAGGAACATGGTCCTTCTGAATCTACCAATGATCTTCCTGAAAAACAAGGTCACCATCACCGCCGCAAAAACCGTGATCAGCAGCCGTTCATCCTGTACCCAAACCGGCCGCAGGTTCAGCAACAAGTCCCTTACCGTTCCTCCCCCCAAGGCCGTCGCGAAAGCGATGACCGATGCCCCAAACGGGTCCAGCTTCTTATCGGCGGCAGTTAAGGTGCCACTGATGGCAAACACGAAGGTACCTACCACGTCAATAAAGGGAATGAGGGCGGAAGCAGGCAGTTCAGGCATAGGCAGATTTTTTTGGTAAACTACGCAAAAGCGGGTTGGTAGCAGCAACCGTCTGTGAACGAAACCTGGTTTGAGCCTGTTTCAGGAAAAATAAGGCCTAAACTGCCAGACTGCGCCAAGCGCTTTTTCTGAGGCTTTGGCCCCATTCTCTTCTTCTGTAAATCCGTAAAGCATGGTAGAGTGGCCTGCTTTTAAACATGCTCGCCCGGCACTCAGGATTGCGCCTCCACCATTCGTCTAAAATTCGTACTTTCGCACAACGTTCACCAGCTAAGCTAACAAATGTCAGTTACCACTGTACAACCCTACAAACCGGTTAACCACATCCGCATTGTCACTGCTGCCTCTTTGTTTGACGGCCATGACGCGGCTATTAATATCATGCGCCGGATTATTCAGGCGTCTGGCGCCGAGGTCATCCACCTGGGCCACAACCGCTCCGTGCAGGAGATCGTGGACTGCGCCATCCAGGAAGATGCCCAGGCCATTGCTATCACCTCTTACCAGGGCGGTCACCTGGAGTACTTCAAGTACATGTATGACCTCTTGAATGAGCGCGGTTGCGGCCATATCCGCATCTTCGGGGGTGGCGGAGGCGTGATTCTGCCTACGGAGATTGAGGAACTGCACGGCTACGGCATCGCCCGCATCTATTCCCCAGACGATGGACGCGCCATGGGTTTGCAGGGCATGATCAATGACATGCTGCAGAAGTGTGACTTCCCTACCGGCCAGAACCTGAACGGTGAGGTGAAGCACCTGAAAGAAAAAGACATTAAATCCATTGCCCGCCTTATCTCTGCCGCGGAGAACTTCCCCGAGGAGTTCGCCAAGGTGAAGGAACAGTTATTGAATGGC
The DNA here is from genome assembly GCF_017916365.1 of Rufibacter roseolus. Classification (GTDB taxonomy): domain Bacteria; phylum Bacteroidota; class Bacteroidia; order Cytophagales; family Hymenobacteraceae; genus Nibribacter; species Nibribacter roseolus. The sequence continues at coordinate 424,881 of NZ_JAFMSU010000002.1, read as the reverse complement.
GTTGAACAGCAATCCGCCAGCCCACAGCAGGTAAGCACCCCGGTATTGGGTATCACCGGTACGGGCGGGGCAGGTAAATCATCGCTGGTGGATGAACTGGTGCGCCGCTTTCTGATGGACTTCCCGGACAAGACCATCGCCATTATCTCGGTGGACCCTTCAAAGCGGAAAACAGGCGGGGCCCTGCTGGGCGACCGTATCCGGATGAACGCCATCAGCAACAGCCGCGTGTACATGCGCTCCCTGGCCACTCGCCAGAGCAATCTGGCCCTGAGCCGCTACGTGCAGGACGCCGTGGACGTGGTGAAAGCCGCCCAGTTTGACTTGATCATTTTGGAGACTTCGGGTATTGGCCAGTCAGACACGGAGATCATTGAGCATTCAGACGCCAGCCTGTACGTGATGACACCCGAGTACGGGGCAGCCACCCAGCTGGAGAAGATTGACATGCTGGACTTCGCCGATATCATTGCCCTGAACAAGTTTGACAAGCGCGGCGCCCTGGATGCCCTGCGCGACGTGAAGAAACAATACAAGCGCAATCACCAGCTCTGGGACGTGAGCGACGACCAGATTCCTGTGTTCGGGACCATCGCCTCGCAGTTCAACGACCCCGGCATGAACCGCCTGTACAAAGCCCTGATCGCGAAGATTTCGGAGAAAACCGGCGTCTCTTTTGACTCCAGTCTGCAGGCGACGGGTGAGATGTCTGCGAAAGTTTACATCATCCCTCCTGCCCGTACGCGCTACCTTTCTGAGATCGCAGAAAACAACCGCAGCTACGACAAGTGGGTACAGGACCAGGCCGCCGTGGCCCAGAAACTCTACGGCATCCGCCAGTCAATTGAAGCCATCCAAGCCATTGAGGTGGAAGATAAAGACCGATTGATTAAAGGGTTAGAGTACGCCTACGAAGAAACTGCTTTAAGGCTTGATGGCCAGAACAAGAAGCTGTTGGAGCAATGGCCCGAGAAGCGCCAGAGCTACAAAAACGAGTTCTATGAGTTCAAGGTGCGGGACAAAGTGCTAAAGGTGAAAACCCACACCACCAGCCTGTCGCAGTTGGATATACCTAAGGTGGCCACGCCGCGCTACGAGGCCTGGGGCGATTTGCTCAAGTGGAACCTGCAGGAGAACGTACCAGGCGAGTTCCCATACACCGCGGGCGTGTTCCCCTTCAAACGCGAGGGCGAAGATCCTACCCGTATGTTTGCCGGCGAAGGCGGACCGGAACGCACGAACCGTCGCTTCCACTACGTAAGTAAAGGATTGCCAGCCAAGCGTTTATCCACTGCCTTTGACTCTGTTACTTTATACGGAGAAGACCCGGATCTCCGTCCGGATATCTATGGCAAGATCGGTAACTCTGGGGTAAGCATCTGCTGCCTGGATGATGCCAAGAAGCTGTACTCTGGCTTTAACCTGGCTGACCCGATGACCTCCGTGTCCATGACCATCAACGGTCCGGCCGCTATGCTCACCGGTTTCTTCATGAACGCTGCCATTGACCAGCAGTGCGAACTCTACATCAGAGAGAACGGCCTGGAAGCAGAGGTAAACGACCGTATTGAGGCTATTTTCCAGAAATCAGGCCAGAAACGCACTACTTACCAGGGCGAGTTGCCCGACGGCAATAACGGCTTAGGCCTGATGCTTTTAGGAGTTACCGGTGACCAGGTGTTGCCGGCTGATGTATACTCCCAGATCAAGGAGCGCACGCTGGCCTCGGTACGCGGTACCGTGCAGGCCGATATCCTCAAAGAAGACCAGGCCCAGAACACCTGTATCTTCAGCACCGAGTTTGCCTTACGCTTGATGGGTGATGTGCAGCAGTACTTCATTGACCACAACGTGCGCAACTTCTACTCGGTTTCTATCTCCGGGTACCACATAGCCGAGGCGGGCGCCAATCCTATTTCGCAGCTGGCCTTCACCCTGGCCAATGGCTTTACCTTTGTGGAGTACTATGTGAGCCGCGGCATGGACATCAACGCGTTTGCGCCTAACCTGAGCTTCTTCTTCTCCAACGGCATTGACCCAGAGTATGCGGTAATTGGCCGTGTGGCCAGAAGAATATGGGCTAAAGCCATGAAGCTGAAGTACGGCGCCAACCCACGCTCGCAGATGCTGAAGTACCACATCCAAACCTCGGGCCGCTCACTGCACGCGCAGGAAATCGACTTCAACGATATCCGGACTACCCTGCAGGCGCTGTACGCCATTTACGACAATTGTAACTCGCTGCACACGAACGCCTATGACGAGGCCATCACCACGCCTACCGAAGCTTCTGTGCGCCGCGCCATGGCGATTCAATTGATCATTAACCGGGAGCTGGGTCTGGCCAAGAACGAGAACCCGCTGCAAGGTTCCTTCATCATTGAAGAACTGACCGACCTGGTGGAGGAAGCCGTACTGCTGGAGTTTGACCGCATCACCGAGCGGGGCGGCGTGTTAGGCGCTATGGAAACCATGTACCAGCGCGGTAAGATCCAGGAGGAAAGCCTGTACTACGAGACCCTTAAGCATACCGGTGAGTACCCTATCATCGGGGTGAACACTTTCCTGAGCAGCCAGGGCTCGCCTACCGTGATTCCGTCTGAAGTGATAAGAGCCACCGAGGAAGAAAAGCAGTACCAGATCTCCATGCTGCAGGAACTGCACGCCCGGCACGCGGACAAAGCCCCTGCCCTCTTGAAGCAACTGCAGGAAGTGGCCGTGCAGAACGGCAACATCTTTGAAGCCCTCATGGAAGCCTCTAAGTATTGCTCCCTGGGTCAGATTACCAATGCCTTGTTTGAGGTAGGTGGCCAGTACCGCCGCAACATGTAATAATTAGCCCAGCGCTTAAATTCATTTTGGGCCTGTTTTTATGAAAGGAGTCTGCAAATGCAGGCTCCTTTTTTTATTTAAGAGATAATGAAAAAGGATTTTTGAGCAGAAAAAGAGATTGTGAGTAAGTCAGGAGTGGGCTACAATCAGATGAACAACTTTGAAGGTCTTCCTTCTACTTACCAGCCATGATCAGGGTGCATCCTGTAGTAAATTCACCAGTGTAGATCTTCTTTCTCTTCTTCAAAAATAATCTTGCGCCTGGGTATTTAATTTAATACAAGAATAATGTAAATTTTACCTGGAAGTTAACAAGATTGAAGAATTTTACGTTTGTAATATAAACGCAACAAGCCATGAAAATCATTACAACCGTTACCACTATCTTAGTGATTGGTGCCTTAGGCTTTTTGGCAACCACTTGGTTATCGCCCGGAAATATCCCGCTGGACCTTTCCGATGAAGATTATCATCTGTACCTGTAAGGTGAAAAACTGAGGCAAGGAACTCCGCCGGAGGGCGGATTAGCGTTCTTGTACCATCCAAATTCCATAGAAAACGTACCTTTACCTAACAAAAGATAAACTATGGAATTAAACGACCTTTCAAAAAGAATCAGCTACATCATTGGCCGCGACATGGCAGCCAACTTTGCCAAACAGGGCATTGAAGTAGAACCAGAGGCCTTGCTTTTCGGGCTTAAAGAAGCCATTAGCGGAAATCCCTCCAAACTGGACCAGAACGAGGTGCAGCAAGCCATGATGCAACTGCAGATGCAGATGCAGGAAAAACAACAAGCCCAGGCCGGAGCGTCTGGCGAGCAAAACAAAATAGAAGGCGAAGCTTTCCTGAAAGCCAACCAGGAAAAAGAAGGAGTTCACTCACTGCCAAGCGGTCTCCAATACCAGGTGCTGGAAAGCGGCTCAGGCAAAACCCCGTCCAGAAACTCTAACGTAACTACCCATTATCACGGCACGTTGATTGACGGCACCGTATTTGACTCATCCTATGAGCGCGGGGAGCCGGCTTCCTTTCCGGTTAGCGGCGTAATCGCCGGCTGGACCGAGGCCCTCCAATTGATGAAAGAAGGCGACAAATGGCGTCTGTTTATCCCAAGCAACCTGGCCTATGGTGCCAGAGGCGCGGGCGGAGACATTGGACCAAACGCCACGTTAATCTTCGATGTGGAATTGATTACGGTTAACAACTAAGCCTTACCGGCTGAATAAACCTAAGGAGGATGCGCTCAGGAGCCGTCCTCCTTTTTTCATTCTATAGGCGTAGAAGGCTTAACTGCGTGATAACGGCCCATGAGTATGGCATTCCTGGACAGCTAATTCACACACGTATCCCAAGCTCTGCTATGACGCAGAACAGTTTAGGGTGCATTTTTACTTTATTGAACCAGAAACGGAAAGATTGTTGCCCAGAGATAGATCAGGAGGGAATGGTTGACTGGTGTTCTAACCAATCAATGGCTTCGTCTACCTGGGTAAAATAATGGATATGGATGGGTAAGTTGATCTTGCAGACCTTGTTCAGGGAATAGTCATGGATCATCTGCTGGTATCTCTCCTCAGACATAACCAACGCCACCTGCAAACCCTCGGGCACAGAGGGAAGGGCCTCGTTTTGCAGGATACTTAATTCCCACTCCTCGGCTTCAATAGAAAGAACTCCCCTGCTAGAGTTGTTGATAAGGCATTTCTCCAACTTTTCGGCAGAGATCAAATGAAACAATTCATTCATCCCTTGCTGACATTCCTCCAAGCCCACATCTTTCTTCCAATTCAACACTGCTACTCTCCGAGGGGTATCTAACCAGACTTTAAAATAATCAGTCTCAGCTTGAACCATAAATCCATCTTTTAAAGAAATATAACTTTTCAAACTATTTAATATTACTATTTAATTATTTTATATACTTTTTTTTAATCAATATATAATGTTGCTTCATAAATTCCAAATTAATTTTGGAATAATGCATAATACAAGGTTGTAGAAGGCTTCTATATCAAGCTTAAAGGGTTAAAAAGGCCATTTAGCTTCCCTTTATAAGGCAAAATTTAAACCTTGAAATTCAGGGAATAAGTGCATTGAATTTACAGTGCACCTGTTAATTTTGCCCGCTTTCTTCAAAGGAACGCTTATTGGTTTCCTTTTGGAGAAATCTACTATTTGCCCCTTCAGACTTCTAATGAGCCAAAGGGGAAAAATTTTACCGGATTACAATAATGAATACCAACAATCACTCCCAAAGTCACTCTCAGGGAGTATCGGGTGCAGGTTTGCTCATTGCCTTAGGTATCATTTACGGCGACATCGGGACTTCTCCGTTGTACGTGATGAAAGCCATCATTGGATCTACTCCCATCAATGCCACCTTGGTGTACGGCGGCATTTCCTGCGTGGTTTGGACCCTTACCCTGCAAACCACCATCAAGTACGTGATTCTGACGCTTCAGGCAGACAACAAAGGCGAAGGTGGCATTTTCTCGCTTTACGCCCTGGTGAGAAGGAAAGCGAAATGGCTCACCATCCCGGCCATGCTGGGCGGAAGCGCCCTGCTCGCCGATGGGGTTATTACTCCCCCCATCTCAGTCTCCTCGGCGGTAGAAGGTCTGCTGCTTTTGAACCCAAATATTCCCACTGTTCCAATTGTCATCAGCATTCTGGTGATCCTGTTTCTGTTGCAGAGTTTCGGGACACAGATTGTGGGCAAGGCTTTCGGTCCGGTGATGTTCATCTGGTTCAGCATGCTGGCTACGCTGGGCGTCTTGTCGGTGCTGGAACACCCGGAGATCCTCAAATCATTGAACCCCTACTACGCTTATGACCTGCTGGTGAATTACCCGGGCGGTTTCTGGCTTTTGGGGGCTGTGTTCCTGTGTACCACCGGGGCCGAGGCGCTTTACTCAGACTTGGGCCACTGCGGCAAGGGCAACATCAGGATCAGCTGGGTCTTTGTGAAAACCTGTCTCCTGCTCAACTATTTCGGGCAGGGCGCCTGGTTGATGCAGTTCGAGGGGAAAGAGTTGGTCTCACTGGGAACTACCAATCCCTTCTATGGCCTGATGCCTGACTGGTTCCTGCTCATCGGGATCATTATTGCCACCATTGCCGCCGTGATCGCCAGCCAGGCCCTCATCACCGGGTCCTTCACCCTCATCGGCGAAGCCATCCGGCTGAACATGTGGCCCAAGGTGCGCCTCATTTACCCTACCAACGTGAAAGGCCAGCTCTATGTGCCCAGCATGAACTGGCTGCTGCTCCTGGGCTGCGTAGGCGTGGTTCTGTACTTCCGGGAATCTGCCAACATGGAGGCGGCGTACGGTCTGGCCATTACGGTGACCATGTTAATGACCACCACCCTGCTCAGTTACTATCTTATCATCAAAAAGGTAGCCAAAGTAGGCATCTTCCTTTTTCTGGTGGTGTACCTGAGCATTGAGGGCTCTTTCCTGCTGGCTAACCTCATCAAGTTCCCGCACGGCGGTTGGGTTACCCTGCTGATCGGGTTCCTGCTGATCTCAGTGATGTACATCTGGCTAAGGGCTTTCTACATCAAGCGCCGGTTAACGGAGAATGTATCTTTGAAGGAGTACGTACCGGCCCTGCGGGAGCTGAGCGAGGATGAGACAATTCCTAAATATGCCACCCACCTGGTTTTCATGACCAGCGCCGAGCGCACCACTGAGATTGAGTCCAAGATCATCTACTCCATCTTCCAGAAACGCCCCAAGCGCGCCGACATTTACTGGTTCATTCACGTGAACACTGTGGATGATCCTTATACCATGGAGTACAAGGTGAAGGTGCTGGCCAGCCAGGATGTGGTGCGCATTGACTTCAACTTAGGTTTCCGGGTAGAGCAGCGCATCAACCTCTTCTTCCGGAAAGTGGTGGAAGATCTGGTGAAAAACAAAGAGGTGGACATTACCAGCCGCTACAGCTCTCTGAACAAGCAGAACCTTATAGGGGACTTCAGGTTTGTGGTGCTGGAGAAGTTCCTGAGCTACGAGAACGACCTGCCTTTCTGGGAGAACACCATCATGCAGTCTTACTTCAACATAAAGCAATTCACCACCTCAGAAGGTAAATGGTTTGGCCTGGACACCAGCTCGGTGAAAATTGAAAAGGTGCCGCTCATCATCAAGCCCGCCCGAGAAGTGGAATTAAAACGGATCAAATAAGCGCTTATTTTAGGGCCATATCCCGGAAAACAGTCCTAAAACAGAAAGGCCGCTCTCATGAGAGCGGCCTTTCTGTTTTAGGGAAAATCGTTTTAAGGCTGATTTTGAAAAAGCAGCCCTGAAGCGCTATTTAGCGCTGGTCCACTTCAGGTAGCTTTTCTTTTGAACCTCGGTGGCGTTTGGCGCCAAATCAGCGCGGAGCTTGATGGTTTGGTCTTTGAGAAGCGTCACCGGCAGGATCATCAGCTGCCCGCTGCGGCTCACCACCAGTTCCAGCACATCGCCAACGGAGAAGGCCGGTATGGATTTGTTGATGTCATCCGCCACGCGGTAACCGTTCATGCCTATGATTTCATCGTTCACGTTGAGGCCCGACTGCCAGGCACTGCCGTTGCGGGTAACGGTGGTCACTACGGGTTTGCCGGTGGTGGTAGAGATGGCCGCGCCCAACAAGGGATTATTGGTGCCTTTGTTCACATCCGTAAGGGAGATGCCTACGGCGCTGAAGAAGGTGTTATAATCCGGGGTTTCCACACCGTACACGTAGCGGCGGAAGAAATCATCCATAGACCGGCCCGTGAACTTCTCTATGCCCTGCTGGAATTCCTGATCGGTGAAGCCACGCTTCTTTTTCTTGTAGTACTCATCATACATGGCTTTCATGGCATCGTCCAGGCTTTTGGAGCCGTTGGTGGCCTTCAGGATCTCCATGTCCAGGAGCATGCCCAGGAGCCCGCCCTTGCTGTAGTAAGAGAGATGCGTGTTGTAGGAGTTCTCATCTGGGCGGTACTGCTTGATCCAGGCATCAAAGCTGGACTGCGCCGCTGATACTACTTTGTTTCCCGGGGTGTTCTCCACGCTGGTGATGCTGCTCCCGATCTTCTCCAGATGCTCCCGTTCAGAAGTGAACCCGGCCCGGCGCATGATCACATCGGCGTAGTATGAGGTGAAACCTTCAGAGACCCACAACATACGGGAATAGTTCTCCTGGTTATAGTCAAACGGTCCCAGGGCGATGGGGCGCAGGCGCTTCACGTTCCACAGATGGAAATACTCGTGGGCCACCAGGTTCAGGAAACCGTTGTAGCCTCGCTCGGTGCCGTAGGCGGTACGGGTGGTAGACAAAGTGGTAGAGTTAAGGTGCTCCAGTCCGCCGCTGCCGCTGGCCAGGTTGTGCACGATGAACAGGTAGTAGTTCACCGGCAATTCCCCGAACACCTTGGCCGCTTCTTCGGTCACCTTCTTCATATCGGCGGTGAGGCGCTGGGCATCATAGTTGGCGTCGCCGTACATGGCTACGTCGTGCTTCACCCCGTTGCTTTTAAAGGAGAGGATCTCATGGTTGCCTATCTCAAAGGGAGAATCGGCGAGGACGTCATAGTTGAGCGCTTTAAAGGTGAAAGGCTGCCCAGCTACCGCCGGAAGGCCCGTAGACACTTTGCTCCAGCTTTTGAAAGGCACCACCGTAACGGTGGACGGCAGGTCTTTGTGGCCCTCGGGGTACATGAACACGCTGGTACCGTTCAAATAGCCATGGCTTGCGTCAATGAAACTGGTGCGCACGCTCAGTTCAAAGGCATAGACCTTGTATTTAACGGTGACGTCTTTGCCGCCGGAGGCTACCCGCCAGGTGTTCTTGTCCAGTTTGCCTGAGGAAACCCGGTTACTGCCTACGTAAGCCTCAAAAGCCTCCACGTTCTTGGGAAACTCCCTTATGAGGTAAGAGCCCGGCGCCCACACCGGCATGGTAAGGTCCAGGTTTTTGCCTTTGAAGTCCTCCAGCCGCATCTCCACTTCAAAGTAGTGGGTCTGGGGCTCGGGCATGGAAAGGCGGTAAGAGATTTTAGGCGCCGCGGAGGCTGAAAAAGCCACTGCCAGCAGCAGAAACACTCCGGCCGCCCAGGAATGGATTATTTTTTGCATAAAGTTGTTTGGGTAGTAAGTACAAAGGCGCATAATACGGCTAAAAACCGGCTAATACAAGGAAAGAACCAGCACCGGTAACCGCAGACCGCGGTAAATACGTATGTACAGCAAAGGAAAATAATATGAAAAAAATATGGATTCTTTTTGGGGTGCTCCTTTCTGTACTCATCCTGTACAAGGTCTTTTTCGCACCCGGTGATTCCCTGGGCGGCGCGATCAGACGGACCAGTTCAGATGGTGGCGACAAGGCATTCCACAACGACTCCACCCTGGCTCACCCCGTGCGCAACGCAGCCTCGGCTCCGGGTTTAGGGGTGCTGAAAGGAAACTACGCTACCAAATCAGACAGCCTGGTGGCCTTTGCCCTGCAACGATATGGCACAGAATATACCTATGGCGGGGTCACCGAAGAAGGCTTTGACTGCTCTGGCTTTATCACCTATGTCTATAACCAGTTCGGGCTCAACCTTCCGCACGGCTCCTCGGCGCAGGCCAAACTAGGCGAGAGTGTACCGGTTCAGCAGGCCAGAAAAGGCGACCTGGTCATTTTCACGGGTACTGACCTCCAGGATAGAACGCCCGGTCACGTGGGCATTGTCATCACCAACCCACCCAAAGCCGTGCAGTTTGTGCACTCTTCCTCCAACGGAGGCGTGAAGGTAAGTGAACTGGAAGGCACCCTTTACCAGGACCGTTTCCTGGATATCAGGCGGGTTATTCCCTGATTTCTGCCATCCTGTTTCTGGCCAGGTTAAGGAAAACAGGGCTTAAAACAATCTAAACCAATTGTTTGGCTACCGACCCGTATGGGCTTTGGCAGATGGTATCCTCCTATCCTTTCCTCTTTAACCCTCACTCCCTGAGGTTTGCTGTATTATTCCCGGGATTATAATCAGGTCTAAAATGCTGGTCATCTTTTAAATACAAATTTTAACCAGTTGATTGTCAGTATATACCGAGGCATTAGCAAAAAGTACGGACAAAAAAATACCCGGCCACTGCAGTAGCCGGGTATGGAATCCTTTGAAATGGTATCAAGCGACACGAAAGAGAACTGCCTCTCAGTCGCATTGGGCTACCTCATGCCGGATTCGCCAGTAGACGAAGTCTAGTTAGCAAGCTTCAACACGGTTAACGGTTGACACATGAGCTAGGCTTAATACATTTTTACTGGGATTAGACACTTTTACCTCCTTTCTTTTAGTCCGACATAAACCCGACCGCTTACACCAAGTAAATTATGGGTTTGCCAGAGGGGCCCGGAGCACTCGCTTCCGTTTTATAAAGTTAAAAGACGGAAGGATAGTTCAAAAGGTTTGATGAAAAAATTTATGTTTTTTATTTCCCGGTAGATTCCCGGGTTTTGAAAAATACATAGACCCAAGCCAGCGCCAGCAAGAACTCCCCCACGGCATCCAGTAGGTACACATCTCTGATCACTTCATGGGTGGCGTACCGCACATCCACTGCCCCTAAACCCACTGCACTAAAGAAGCCCAGCACCCCGGCGCTCCGCTCTTCCTGCCGCTGGAAAGCCGCCGTAAATAGGGCCGCCCCAATAGCCAGCACCAGTATGCCCACCGTTACCACCAGCCACACTTCATTCTTAGGTCCTGTGACCGCCAGGAAACTGGGCATGTGCACCAAGGGCCAGATTCCGGTTAGGGCATAATAAATGCCCTGGGTGATGAGCAGCGTTTTTCGCATGGGTTTTCTGTTTTTGGGCTTCTTTCAAACATTCTACGGCAAACGGGCGCAGCGGAATATTTTTGGATTATAATTTGCTTATATTTAGAAAACCATAAAACAAACATCAACACACGTATGAGAAAGATCTTTTTGTTTGCCCTTTTCCTTTGCCTTGCCTCCACCCTTGGTTGGGCTCAGAAAAAATCTCCAATTGGCGTTTGGACCAACGAAGAGAAAGAAGCCCGTTTTGAAATTTACCAGTGCGGCGATAAACTATGCGGAAAGATCATATGGCTCAAAGAACCCAACCGGGATGGTAAACCCAAAGTAGATCAGTTCAACCCAGACCCTAAACTGCAGAAGCGCCCTATCATGGGCTTGGTTTTCCTGAAGAACTTCTCACCGGTAGGCGGAGACAAATGGGACGATGGCACCATCTATGACCCTAAATCTGGCAAGACCTATTCTTCATACATGAAATTATTGGGCCAGGACAAATTGGAGGTGAAAGGCTACATTGGCATTTCCCTTATCGGTCGGTCCCAGACCTGGACGCGGGTGCAATAATCAGCCCCACCCCTATAAAAGCAAAGCGGGAACCTCTTATGGGGTTCCCGCTTTGCTTTTAGGCCCTTGCTTCTTCTGGGGGAAAGAGCACTAGCCCTAAATACTTTTTTTGATAGGAATGGTGTGAATAGAATACTACAACAGGTCCAGGATGGTGATTTTCTTGTCTCTGAAGATAAAAGACTCTCCTTTGGTTTTGCCGGCCATGGCCTGGAAAACCGGCGAGGCCGCTGAAATGGCGAAGTATTTCTCCCCATCCACGTTGATCTCACCCAAACTCACCGAGATGAAATAGTTCTGGGCGTCTGTGCGCACAATGGAGCCCAGAGAAACATCCTCATTCACTTTGCTGCGCACGATCCGCTTAAGGATGCTCAGTTTCCCAATGGCCTCATCCAATTGCTTAGCGAACATATCCCGCTGGATCTGGCAAGCCTCCCTGAAGGACTCAAACTTATCTTCAATTGCCCCCTGGCTTTCATTGGCGCTGGACTGGGCTTCTTCCATGGCTTGCCGGGCGTGGTCCACAAAATCTGTCTGCTGGCGCAGGCACTCGTCTAATAACCTATGCTTTATATCTAGGTCAAGGGCGGTTTCAGTAGTCATAGACATAGTTTTATAAGGTACAATTTATATATCCAACAATGGTTTATCTGTCTGCAGATGGAATACATCTGACCGGTAGACAGGGCGTTTTCAGGCTATTTTGAGGAAATGAGACGTAAAACAGCAAGGGAGCAGTTCAGAAGAACTTGCAAAGCTATAAACTGAAAAACTAAACTTTTGTTGGCAAAAAACAACTAAAAAAGAAGAATAATATTATTACAGCTTCAATACCCGCACTTGCGTGAATTTGTCTCCGTATTTAAGCCGCAGGAAATAGGCTCCCGCGCCCAAATCCGCAATGGAAAAAGAAAGGCTCGTTGGCTCAAAAGTCCGGATGTGCCGGCCTGCCATGTCATAGATAGAAATCTGCTCAGGCACGCCCTGCAGGCTTTTCAGGTTCACCTCGCCCTGGGTGGGATTGGGATACACCAGCACCGTTTCCTGGTCTGTCGGGATTATGGAGGCATCCTGCTGCACGCTGCTCACCGATTCCAAAAGCCACTGGTCTGGGTCTACCTCAATGCCCAGGACCTCCCCCGCCACGGTAATTTGGTAATCCTGGGTGGGCTGGTTCTGCTGCACCACCACTACCGTGTCTTTCACCGAGGTACTGATCTTGTACTCCACCTCGGTGGTGAAAAAAGGCGTCGCTTGGCTGGTACCTGTTTGTTGGCTTTTGAGGAATAGTTGGTTTCCCCGCTGCGCCCAGGAGATATTGAATACGGGGAATCCCTCGCCATAAACCCACTGGTCAAAAAAGTACTGCAGTGAGCGCCCGCTCACGCGCTCCACCACCTTCTGGAAATCACGGGTGGTAGCCACTTTGTACCTGAATTCGTTCCGGTAAGCCTGCAGCGCCTGAAAGAAGAGCGCATCGCTCTGCAGGGTGTGCCGCAGCATGTGCAACACCATGGCCCCTTTGCGGTAAGAAAGGGCAGCGCTGAAGATGCGGCCCACGTTGGTGCTGTCCTTCACGAACACCGATCCCTGGGGTTGGGTTTGGGCGCTCTGCACCGACCGGTTCAACCAGTTCAACCGTTGAGCCGGCAGCAGTCTCTCAATGGCCAGGAACTCGCCGTAAGAGGCGAAGCCCTCATTGAGCCAAATGTGGCTCCAGTCTGCGCAGGTCACCTCATCGCCCCACCACTGGTGCGCCAGTTCATGGGCCGTGAGCGAAAACTCAAAGGTTGATTGGGTGGTCATGGTCTGGTGCTCCATACCGCCTCCAATGGGCGCCATGCTGTGCCCGTACTTCTCTTTGTAAAAAGGATATAACCCGAACAACTCAGAAAACAGCTGCAGGAATTGCCCGGTGCGGTCTACCTCGGCTTTGAAAGTGCCCAGCGCTCCCGGGTAAAGGAAGTTCTGTACCAGCATAGGTTGCGCGGCTCCGGGCAACGGCACCTGGTAAGAATACTCCTCATACTGCCCCACGGCCACAGAGATCAGGTAATACGCAATGGGGTAATTGGATTTCCACTCATAGCGGTGTTTCTGGTTTGGCAGGGGTGTCACCCGCTGCAGCAGCCCGTTAGAACCTACTTTGTTTGAGACATCCGTGGTCACCCATACTTCCACAGAGTCTGCCTTGTCTTCCAACAGCTGCTTCACCGGGAACCACTCATGGGCCGCGAACGGTTCGCTCAGGCTCCAGGCCACCTGCTGGTTCCAGGGCTGGGCAACCTCGGAAGAGAATCCGTTTCCAATGGCGGCGCTGGCGCCAGCGGGAGCTTTCCCTGAATAAAACACCTGCACCCTGACCTTCTGCTGCCGCGCCTTTGCGGTGGGCAGCACCGCCACTACCTCCACCCCATTCCGGCGTACAGTACAAGGTGCTCCGTCCAGCAGCACCCGCTGGATGGCAAAATTAGGGTGCAGCTCAAAGGCGAACTCGGTTAGATTATTGGCCTGCACAGAGGCATACAAAGTCACGCTGCCGCTGATGTCCAGGGAAGTCCTTTCCAGCGCCAGGTCCAGTTTATACCAGAGCATATCGTACTGGCGCATAAGGCCCCTATGGTCCTCAGAAGTGATACCATCGGCTAACAGCATGGGGGTACCGGTAACCCTGGCGGCCGCGCAGGATTGGGTTTCAATGCTTTGAGCAAAAAGACAGCCAGAAGACCCTATCACCCAGACAATCAAGGCTAAAAGGAGGTTCTTTGAAGCATAAAAGGGAGAGAGAACGGGTAAGGGTATTTTCATACTCCTGCTATACGGTAGTGCGTGAAAAAGTAGTAAATCTTGAACGCAAAAGAGGCCCGGAAATTACTTCCAGGCCTCTTTGCCAAACATACAAATAAAAAGCTATTGCACTACTACTTTCCCCGATTGGGCGGTCTTACCCAGTTGCAATTGCACCACGTACACGCCCTTGCCATACCTGGCCAAATTCATACGTTTGTACACTTGCCCTTGCACCGCGCCCAGGTCTTCCTGGTACACTGTTTTGCCCTGACTGTCTACCACCCGCACCTGCGCTTTGGTCTTCTTTTGCGAAAAGAAGTTTATATTCACCTCCCCGTTCGTAGGATTGGGAAAGAACTGCAGGTCCAGTTTGGCAGGAACCTCTGCTTCTTTTTTCTTACTCTTTTTAGAGGCTTTCAATGACTGCTTCTTTTCATCCGGTTTGCCTGCTTTGGAAGGCCTCAGGATGATGAGGTTGTTCTGGCCAGGGTTTCTGAGTTTGATGACGTTGTATTCACCAGTTTCCAGGGCATCTCCCGCCCTGCCCGGCCTAACCCTTATGACCTTTACCTCGCCATCGGTACCGTTCTTCTCTACCCTTATGGTTTCACTCAAAAGGAAAGTATCGGCTTTCAGTTGAAGGGCACTGTCTAACCGAATGAACCTATGAGGGCCGAGGAGGGAATCAACTTTGATGGACTCCCGGTAGATAGCCGGATGCCCCATTACCCGTACTGCCTGGATTTTGTCTCCTATGAGGCTATCCACTAAAATGGTACGGGCCTCAAAGACCCTTATAGGACCACCTTTGGTGAATACGGTATCTGAAATGGCTCTTTTGAACACCACGGTTCTAAGGGAGTCCTGGCCAGAGGTAACCAGGTACCGGGTACCTTTGAATTCTTTGGCGGCCGAAATCTTTTGGGGTTTCAGTTCTTTTGCCCCCATGCTTTTAAAGGAGACGCCGCTGGTCTCCAACCTTCTCACGGCCTCTTCATGAGACATGCCATCGGCGATGGTGAGGGTGGTGTCCAGCACAAAATAGGAGTCGCCTTCCTGCTTCACTATCTTCACCCGGGCCTGCTTGCCGGGAATGGCCTTGGTTTTCTCTTTGGCCTTACCCTGTGCCTTTTCCTGTGCCTGGGCGGGCAGAAAAGAGGCCGTTGTCAGGAACAGTAAGGACAGCAGGCAGAGGAACGTGTATTGTTTCTTTCTCATAACAATTGTAATTTAGATGAGGCTATGGTGTTGATTCATACAATATTACCGGGTATCTTTTTGGAAAGAGGTTAAGGCTCCGTTAAAGTCTGTTAATGAAAAGTTAAAGTAAGGTTTGCCCTCATTTAAGCCTTTATCTTTGTAGAGATGAGAAAGAAAACATTGCTTTGGGTCATTGTGCTGATGACTATCTCGCTCATAGGGCTGATAGGGTTCCAGGTCTACTGGATTCACCATGCAGTACGGATGGAGGAAGAGGTTTTTGACCGGAACGTGCATGATGCGCTGCAACAGGTAGCCCGCCGGTTAGAAACCAAGGAGGCAGTGTATTACCTCCAGGAGAAGGCTCCCCAGATCAGGGCGGCGGCCTTGTCTACCGAGGCTCCGGTGGCTGTAGAGAAAAGCCGGCCTGTTTCGGCTTTAAAAGCGAAAAAACAGCCTAAAAAGACCCATGCCCCCGCCCCTGCGGCACCCGTCAATGTCACTACCGTGCCCCCCGCCCGACTTACCTTGTCTCCTGTGAAAGTAATGGTCACCCAAGCCGAAGCCATTACCATGGGCCGGGCCCAGGAAGCAACCAGGTACCAGGAACTGCATGGCAGAACGTACGTGCGCGATTCCCACAGCGGTCCGGTGAAAGACAACCTGGAGATCTTCGGGAAAGGCCCCGCAGATTCAGTCATCGTCTGGAAAATACTGGCTTCCCAGAAACCGCAGATAGACTCCCTTTTCAAAAAAAGCAGCCCCACTCATTTCCAGCGGTCTAAAGTTGACTCAGCCTTCGTCCTCCGGATGAGCTATGACTCGGTCACCCGGGCCAGGCAACAGCAGTTGCTACGGCTCCCCACTAAGAACATTAGAGCGGTGAACGTGCGCGGCAATGTCATTGACGTGGTCACGGATACCCTGTTGGGCAAACAGGTCTGGCAAGCCCTTACTATTACTAAGGACACGGTGGTGCATGGCCATAAAATGGCGCGTTACTACCCGGCTACCAAAGGAACTGCCAAAGGGAGCACCATTGTCCTTCAAGGAGCCAGAACGCTTACCCCAACGCAGATTCCTTTGGCTGTGCAACCCGGCAAGGCACCCACTGTGGCGCCCGCACAGCACGTATTCCATGAAAAAAACAAAAACCAGAAAGCCGTAGCCAAAGCCCAGTCCCTGAATAAAGTGATGCAGCAGATGGCCGTTGAGTACGTACGCAAGGAAAAACCGCTGGCCGAGCGCCTGCAGGAGCTGAAGGTAAATGACTTGCTCATCACCGAACTGGCCAACCATAACATCAACATCCGCTATAACTGCACCTTGCGCACGGCAGCCACCCCGGGAAATACCAACCTCATACTAACCTCCTCCCCCAACGTGCTCATTCCTTCCAACCTACGGGAGAACGAATACGCGGTGCGCCTTTTCCCCAATGACGTGATGACCGCGCCGGGTTTCCTGCTGCTGAACTTCCCAGACCGTAACCTCTATGTCTGGCAAAGCCTACTGCTCCCGTCGGCTATCTCGGTGCTGTTCACGCTTATCATTATCCTGACTTTCTCCTTCACCCTGTACACCATCCTGCGGCAGAAGAAGATCTCCGAGATCAAGAATGACTTCATCAATAACATGACGCACGAGTTCAAAACGCCCATCGCCACCATTTCCCTGGCCTTGGATGCTTTGGTGAACCCTAAAGTGCGGAAAGACGAAGTGCGGGTAGACTATTACGCGCGCATCATCAAAGACGAGAACCGGCGCATGCACCAGCAGGTGGAGAAGGTACTGCAAACGGCCCAAATGGAGCGCCGCACCCTGCAACTAGCCTTTGAGGAAGTAGACGTGCACCAGCTGATCAAGAAAGCGGCCGAGCCGTTCCAACTCCATATTGAGCAGCGCCAGGGCACCCTGGACCTGAAACTAGACGCCCGCACCCCTTACGTCTGGGCCGACCCCGGCCACCTGTCTAACATGATAGGCAACCTGCTGGACAACGCCAACAAGTACTCGCCCAACGCGCCCAAGATCGTGATCCAGACCACTACTATTTCCAAGGGCCTGCACATCTCCGTGGAAGACCAAGGTTCCGGCATGTCGCGCGAGGCGCAGAAGAAAGTGTTTGAGAAGTTCTACCGGGTGCCCACCGGCAACGTGCATAACGTGAAAGGCTTCGGGCTGGGCCTGAGCTACGTCAAAACCATGGCCGAGGCGCACGCCGGCAGCATCCACCTGCGCAGTGAATTAGGCAAAGGCAGCAAATTCACTTTATGGCTTCCTTTCCAAAAACATGCAGTTTAACGCAATTCAATCATCCTTAAAGTAAGATTTCATGACAACAAACCCTGACACCCGCCTTTTACTGGTAGAAGATGATCCTAACTTCGGGATGGTTCTGAAAGATTACCTTGAGCTGCATGACTATGCGGTAACACTCTGCACCGATGGCATGCAAGGGCTGCACATGTTTCAGAAAGAGATGTTTGACGGTTGCATTCTAGACGTAATGATGCCCCTGAAGGATGGTTTCTCCCTGGCCGCCGATATCAAGAAAGCCGACCCATTGATGCCCGTGATCTTCCTCACAGCCAAAGCCATGAAGGCCGATATGCTGGAAGGTTTCAGGATTGGTGCCGATGACTACATCACCAAACCTTTTGATTCTGAGATTCTGCTCTGCAAACTCAAAGCCATTCTGCAGCGCAAGGCCGCCCCAGCCCCGGCCGAGAAATCCACCGCCACGGAGTACAACCTGGGCTCTTACCATTTCAACTTCAAAACCCGCCTCATCACCCGCGGCGCGGAAACGCAGAAACTCTCCCCAAAAGAAGCAGAACTGCTCCTACTGCTATGCCAGTACCTCAATGACGTGCTACCCCGCGAGGTGGCCCTGAGCAAAATCTGGAAAGATGACAACTACTTCACCGCCCGCAGCATGGATGTCTTCGTGACCAAACTCCGGAAATACCTCAAAGGAGACCCCACCGTGGAAATTATCAACGTACACGGCAACGGCTTCCGGTTGGTGGCACCCGTGAACGAGGCCCAGGTCTTGGCTCCTTCTGTATAAACCAGGCTACCTTAAGCCATTAAATAGAAAGTGCGTTTTGTGCCTGTTTTTGCATAAGCAGGCACAAACGCACTTTTACTTTGAGTACGATTTAGAAATGTAGTAGCAATCACTTGTGGTTACCCTTGCGCAGGCCACCGCAATACATACTATTGGTAATAACACCAACAAATGGAACCGAGGATTCTCCCCTAGAGGAGAGCGCAGAGGGGCGTTGACACCAGCAGGTCATGGTATTCCCGAGAATCATTTTGAATTGTTTCTTAGCCGGTACTGATGGTTCTTCTAACGGTACTGTCATCCCCCTACCCCTTCAAAGGGGGACGGAATACGTGCTTGTTTCCATTATTTGATAAGCTTGGTAATGTGCTATTGAAAAGTCGCCTTTGTTGGTTTTATCACCAACAACTTGAGTTGCGGTAAGAGACGCATGGGGGCAACCACATGGAATTGCCTCTACAAAAAAGGGTTAATATTTTGGAATTACACCAACTGTTTAGAGCCTGTTTTCCGGAAAAGAGGCTTAAATCAGCGCAGGTGAAAACATTTGGGGAATCTGAGGGGTACAGGAACAGAATATTTTCAGCATCTTCACCGCCGGAAATTCTTAAAACCCACCTCTCACCTGCTACCCTATGAAGCGCATTGCCATCTTCCCCGGTTCTTTTGACCCTTTCACCAACGGGCACTATGATGTGGTGCAGCGGGGCTGTGAGCTGTTTGACAACATTATTATTGCCATTGGCAACAACAGCAGCAAGAACCGCTATTTTCCGGTGCAGGAGATGGTGTCCATCATTGAAGGGGTGTTCAAGGATAATCCGCAGGTGTGGGTGCAGGCCTACAAAGGCCTCACCGCCGATTTCGCGAAAGAAGTGGGCGCCAGGTTCCTGCTGCGCGGTTTACGCAACACTACAGATTTTGAGTACGAGAACACCATTGCGCAGGCCAATCGGCACATCAATCCTGAACTGGAGACTGTGTTTCTCATTACCTCGCCCTCGCTGGCGGCCATCAACTCTTCTATCATTAGGGAGATTCACCGTTTTGGCGGCAACGTGCAGGAGTTTATACCTTTCAGCCTTTCTTCATTGCCTTCAGATAGTCCCGCACCACAAACTGAATAGAGGTGTAGGACTCGGGCAGCACCTCCAGCACTTCGTCTGGGGTCATGAAGCGCACTTCTTCAATGAATTCCTCGGCTTGCGGTTTCATGTAGGTGTCATCAAGGCACTGCATGGTAAACCAGCTGGTCTTCTTCAGGATCTTGTTCCCTTTATAGGCATAGGAATGCCAGGTGTTGGGTAGTTCACCGGTGATGGCCACCTTGATGTTGCATTCCTCCTCCACCTCGCGCAGGGCGCCTAGGGTTGTTTCCTCAGATTTCTTGATTTTGCCTTTGGGCAGGTCCCACATGCCCATGCGGTAGATCATCAGGATCTTTCCTTCTTTCACTACCAGGCCACCGGCTGCCTTAATGATCTTGAACTGATCTTTGAGGTGCGCAATGAGTTTCTTCTTTTTGTCGGTGACCAGCGTGAGGGACTCCAATTTCTTGAGTTTCTTCACTTCCATGAGCCGCACCAAGCGGTCAATCAGAACAGAGTCAACGTCGCGGATGAGCACATCGCCCACCAAATCCTTGGAAGTAAACTGATCGTCTTTACCGAGCACTAAATCGTATTTGTGCTTAAAGATCTTTTCACTGCTTTTTTTAATAATCAGTGGGATGTCGTTGATAAAGACATTCATGAAGTTGTCGCTTATGTAAGGCGCGTAAGGAGGTACAAAATAAGAAAGAATTTTCATAGGGCACAAGAAGTAGGATGCAGGAAAACATTACTACTATTTGTGTAATTTCGCCCATGCCACACACAGAAACTGCCGCTCAGATTGCGGCTTACCTCCTTGAAACCCAAGCGGTGCGGCTCCGTCCGGAGCAGCCTTTCAAGTGGAGCTCCGGCTGGAACTCCCCCATCTACTGCGATAACCGCGTTACGCTCTCTTATCCGCATATTCGTTCTTATATTAAAAATGCCCTGGCAGAGGCCATTCAGCAGCAATTTCCGGGCGTACAAGCCATTGCCGGAGTAGCCACGGCAGGCATTGCGCAGGGTGCCCTGGTGGCAGATATACTGAACTTGCCGTACTTATACGTACGCCCCGAGCCAAAGAGCCATGGAATGGGGAACCAAATTGAAGGAAAATTACAGCCCGGCCAGCGGGTTGTACTTATTGAGGACCTGATTTCCACGGGCGGATCCTCGCTCAAAGCCGCCAAAGCCGTGCAGGCCGCCGGAGGCGAGGTCATAGGCATGGCCGCCATTTTCACCTACGGCTTTGCCCAGGCCGATGAAAATTTCACTGCCGCCGGTATCCCCACCATCTGCCTCAGCAACTACAACGCCCTCCTGGAAACAGCCGCTACCCAAGGCTACATCTCCCAGGAGGCCATCGCCACCCTGGAGCAATGGCGCAAGGCACCCGAGACGTGGGGAATTTAATGTGCTAATTGATTAATGTGCTGATGTGCTATTTCTTTAAATTGGAAATTTGGGGATGTGCAGATTTGGAGATGAAAACCTCAGTTTTCGGCTTGTTTCCATAAAACAAGCCGAAAACTGAAGCTCCGGTGAGGCCGTATCCTACCTTATCTGCCCAACAGGTATTCTGAATAGCACATCAGCACCTTAAATAATTAGCACATTACCACATGAAAATCGGCCTGATCTCTGATACGCACAGTTACCTGGATGACCGTATTCTGGCGCTGCTGGAGGGGGTTGATGAGATCTGGCACGCGGGTGATTTCGGGATAGCGGCTGTTTCTGAGCGGCTGGCCACGGTGGCGCCGATGCGGGGGGTGTACGGCAACATTGACGGGCCCGATGTGCGGGCGCTTCACCCCAAGAACCTGCGGTTCGATTGCAATGGGCTGGATGTGTTGATGACTCACATCGGGGGGTACCCCGGCAAATATGCGCCAGAGGTGCGCGCGATGATCAAAGAAAATCCACCTGGCCTGTTTATCTGCGGGCACTCCCACATCTTGAAAGTAATGCAGGACCCTAAGCACGGCAACCTGTTGCACCTTAATCCCGGAGCGGCCGGGCGGCACGGCTTTCACACCATGCGCACCATGATGCGGTTTGAGGTACAAGACGGAAAGGTGCAGAAACTCCAGGCTATTGAGCTTGGCAAAAGGGCATAAAAAAAGTGTAACCAACAGAGGTTACACTTTCAACTATCTTGTAGTAAGAGTAATCGCGTACAGTTTGCCGAAAGGCAGTAGGCGAACGAAAAAACGCAGAATTACTCAGCTGTAGCAACTTCCGCGCTAGCGGCTGGAGCAGAAGTGAAACGAGCTTTCAGCTCTTCAACATCCACGTTCTTAATTACCGGAGTAGACAACAATTGCTTGATCACACGCACTTTGTTGTTCTGTCTTGCTTTATTCTTACGGTCTTTTCTTTTTAATCTAGTAACTGCCATCGGTCAATATTTAAAATTGAATCGCAAAAGTAAGTTATTACTTTTACATTCTCAATAGTTCAGCTTAAAAAAACACATGAATCCTTTGATTGATCTCCGGAGCGACACCGTTACCAAACCCACTCCGGCTATGCTGGAAGCCATGTTCCAGGCCCAGGTGGGTGATGATGTGTACAGTGAAGACCCCATCGTGAACGAGTTACAGGAATACGGCGCCAGCCTATTTGGCATGGAAGCCGGCCTCTTCTGCCCTTCCGGTACCATGACAAACCAGATTGCCATCAAACTGCATACCCAGCCACTCACCGAGGTGATCTGTGACCGCACCAGCCATATCTATTTATATGAGGTGGGTGGTATTGCCTTTAACTCCGCTGCTTCTGTCAAACTGATTGAGGGAGTACGCGGCCGGATGAGCCCGCAGCAAATTGAAGCGGCCATTAACCCAGACAATATCCACTATCCGGTTACCAGCCTGGTATCTCTGGAAAACACCAGCAACAAAGGAGGCGGTTCTTATTACACGGTAGAGGAAATTGCCGCTATCTCAGAAGTTTGCCGCCGGAATAATCTGCCTCTGCACTTAGACGGAGCCCGGGTGTTCAATGCCTTGGTAGCCACCGGTGAGAACCCAAAGGAATACAGCCGCTACTTCAACACCATCTCGGTTTGCCTTTCAAAAGGATTGGGCGCACCGGTAGGCTCCCTGCTGCTGGGACCGAAGCGCATGATTGAACAGGCGAAAAGAGTGCGCAAAGCCTTAGGCGGTGGCTGGCGGCAAGCTGGTTTTCTGGCGGCAGCCGGATTGTACGCCCTTCAAAACAACATTCAACGTTTGCAGATAGACCATGACAGAGCCAAGCTCTTAGGGAAAGCTTTGGAGGCTGCGCCTTACGTAACCGAGGTGCTTTCTGTGGATACCAACATCGTCATCTTCACCCTGGCCCCTGAGGTTAACCCCGATGGCTTCATCAGCTACCTGGAGACCAAAAACATCCTGGCCACCACCTTCGGGCCGCAGCAAATCAGGTTTGTGACCCACCTGGACCTGACAGATGACATGATCTCCGGCATTATCAACGCCATTTCAGATTTCAAGGCCTAAGCCTCCCCGTATGCCAAGTCCCCGTTTAGAGCCAGTTTCACTAGAAACAGGTCCTAAACGGGAATTTATCTTTTAAGAAGCATGGGCCAGTTCCAGCAGCACGTCATAATACCGGCGGCCCTGCATCTTGGCCTTGAGCCAGGCATAGAAGCTCATGGCCTGCAAATCCTCCTGCTCGGCGGGCACAAACGTGAGCATGGATTCTACCTGTTGCAGAAACAGCTTGCGGGTGGCCAAATCAGGTTGCTCTATTAAATAGGTGATGAGTTGCAGGAAAGAACTGGCATTGCTGTAAGCCGGAAGAGACAGCAGGTCTTTATAACTGCGCCGGATGCCTTTTGCCCGGTCCAGAGCCAGGTCCAGATTCCCGAACTCGTATTGGATAATTAGCTCGCCCAGGTTCTTCTTGAGCACCCACTCCCGCCCCATGATCCGCTCACACCATTTATCTGAGTGATTGATGTACACCAGCAGGTTGTTGGCCTTCTGGAAATTACCCTGCGCGAAATACAGAAAACTCAGGCCCATGCGGGCGGTGAGCATGTCACGGTGCGGCAAGGTGATGGTTTTAGCCTGCAGCAGTTCTTCCAGCAGTTGGATGGCCTGCGGCAGGTTCCGCTGGAAGGCCCCGTTGGCGCTTTTAAGGAAAAGATATTTGGGGTAGAACGCGGTGAGATAACTTCTGCCCTGGGTCTGTAGCACCGCGTGCATCTCCTCCAAGTACCCGTTTGACTGGGCAAACTTGCGGTTGCGGTACAGTACGTGCGCAATCATGTACAGTAACCTGATCTTGTAGTACTGGTGCGCCTGGGTCATATTCAGGTGGGAGGCCATGGCCCGATAACGCTCTATTATATAAGGTTCAAAGGTATAGTAGTCGCGGCGGGCCAGGACGGCGGCCCGGGCAATAGACATGAGTTTGAAGAACAGCGGCGGCCGTTGGCTCACCGCCTCGGTAAGCCCGTAGGTTTGCAGCACCGCTTGGATGGTGGCCGCAAACTGGAGGTCCCGCCCCTCCCGCCGGGAGCGTTCCAGTTGCTTGCCTATGATACTACTGGCAATGTTTGCGCGCTCGTCTTCATCGGCGGCGGCCTTGTTTTGGTTCCGTTTTTTGATAATCAGGTCCAAATCGTCGGCGAACTCGCTGTCTGCCCTTTCAATCTGGAGGTTGTACACCGAGTTGAGGAGATCAAACTGCTCATGGGCGGCGGCCAGGTGCTCGGCTTTCCGGAGAAGGTTCCAGGCCAGGCGGTCTGCCTGCGCCTCAAACAGGTATCGGGCCATGGAAAGCGCTCCCATAATGCTGGAATCTGCGGTGGGGTCTTCCTGCATGCGCTTGAGCACAATAAAATCGGTGAGGTGCTGCATGAGGCGCTTGCGCAGCGCGTAGTACGCCGATGGATTCGGCTCCGGACCATACAGCCTGTCCATGATCTGCGCCGGACTCAGTTTCTGCTTTTGCAGCAGCAACTTGAACAACTCATAATCCTTCCTGTCCTTCCTTTTCTTGTGCCGCTGAATAAAAGAGGCGAACTCCTTCACACCCTCCGGGGACAATGTGGAAATGGTGATTCTCAAATCATCCATTGATAGTAGTAAGTGAAGGTTTAGAAGAGTTCACGTGAGTTTTTAAAGTAAGATAAAATAAACACTTTAATCTATTTTTCAAATACTTACGCCATATTATAAGCTTATACAAAAGTAAGGATTTCATAAACTTAATATTCTTTTCCTGAACTCCCAATCTACCTTCACTGCACCTTATAGTTTAACCATTACCTGAACGATTATGAAAAAAGCTTTACTCTTGCTGGTGGTCCTTTTCTACTGGGTTATGGCCCAGGCGCAGGATTTGATCATTAAGCGAAACGGCGAGGAGATTTCGGCCAAGATTCGGGAGATCACTCCTGATCTGGTGAAGTACCAACGGGCTGATTACCTGGAGGGACCTCTCATCTCTATCCTTAAAAAGGAGGTGTTCATGATCAAGTATGCCAATGGCAGCAAGGAAACCTTCAACGCGCCGGTGCCCTCGGTGAGTAACAATGTCCCTACCCTTTCTGGCACCACTTCTGAAAACCAACTGATGCCCCACGTGAAGTTAAGCGGGCCCAGGTTGGGGTTCACCCTCATCTCCGGTTCCCTCGCTGACAAAGCCAAGGAGGAATTCAATGTTAATCCTTTTCTTACGCAGTTTGGCTGGCAATTTGAAACCCGGATTTTCACCACCTCCAAGGGCATGTCTGGTTTGTTTGAGTTCATCCCGCTGGTAGGTGGCCTGGAGCAAAACAAGTTTGTGCCCAGCCTCAATGCCATGGTGGGCCTGCGCGGACCCAAAGGCTTTGAGTTTGGGGTGGGCCCCAACCTTACGCCCGCCAGTGCCGGGGTGGCTTTCGCCATTGGTACCAACTTTAAATCTGAGGGAGTCAATTTCCCCGTGAACCTGGCTTTTGTACCCGGTAATGGCGGCGTGCGGTTCAGCCTTTTGTTCGGGTTCAATTCAAGACAATTTTAACTGCGTACACCTATGAAAGCCTTTACTTACCTGTTCCTGCTCTTCTTTTTAGGCGCCTTGAACCAGACCCTGGCTCAGGATATTATCTTCAAAACCTCGGGTGAGGAAATAAAAGCCAAAGTGCTGGAGATTACCCCAGACAAGGTGCAGTACACCCAACCAGCCAAGTTTGCCGACAGCCTCTTCACCCTCGCCCGCAAAGAGGTTTTCATGGTGAAGTACGCCAACGGTAAAAATGAACTGATGCACCCACCCGTAGAGGAGAAAGGAACCACACCTGTTCTTTCTTCTCAGGATATGTACCGGCAGGGCCAGATGGATGCCCGGCAGTATTACAGGGGCACCAATGCCGTGTTAGGGTCTATAGGGGCAACGCTGTTGTTGGGCATCCCGGGCACCGTGCTCATCGCGGCCATTCCGCCCAAAGTCAATCCCAAGGAAGTACCCAACCCTGCCCTGCTAAGCGACCAGTATTATTACAATGGTTACCGGCACCAGGCCCACAAACGCAAAGTAGGCAAAGCGGCCATTGGCGGAGGCATCGCCTTGGCCGCGTTTGTGGCTATACTGGCCTCCATGCCATCCAGACAGTAATTGAATTTGCCGTTCAGGGGGCGTTTTATAAAAAACGCACGGGAAACAGAGTTAAAACTTTTCAACTGCCCTGCGCTTTGAGCCTGCTTTTCTAAAACAGGCCCAAAGCGCAGGGCATTTCTTTAGGCAAATAGGGTAACCAGAAATCAAAGAATGTCTTCCTTTTTTCTCTGCCAGGAGAACCGGTCAATAGATTTCCCTCAGCTAAAACCGGAAAGGACAAGGGCGTTAATGTTGTGTTAAATACAAAAAGGTTGTTTCACTAATATAAAGATTTTGCTATCTTTTATGCTACTTTGCTTTGGCAAACCCAGACCTGCGAAATACTGGCTCCAGACTTCCCTACAGCATAAAGCAACCTCCTTTCTATATGTTTTTTCCGTTCCGTTCCATAATGGTGAGGCTTGTGGCATTGCTCCTGCTGATGTTGGGCAATGGCGTGGTGGATGCGAAAACAAAGGAGACCGGCAAACCCCGCAACCACCCCAAAATGTCTCTGCCAGCTTTGGGTAGAACGCTTTCCTCCTTTTCCATCCCCTTCCTTTTTGCCGGGGATGATTCTGCCTCCTCCGTAATTCCCTTCACCCGAGCCGGCAACCTGATCCTGCTGCAGGCCCGTGCCGATACCACCTTGGGCAACTTCATTCTGGATACCGGCGCCCAGAACCTGGTCCTCAACCTCACCTATTTCCGGGATTACCCCAAGACCCGGGACAGCGGCGCGCAGCGGACCAGTGTTACCGGCTCCACCGCTGGGGTAAGTAAAACGGTGGTAAAGAATTTCACCCTGG
Source organism: Rufibacter roseolus (assembly GCF_017916365.1). GTDB lineage: Bacteria > Bacteroidota > Bacteroidia > Cytophagales > Hymenobacteraceae > Nibribacter > Nibribacter roseolus. Next base: position 398,111 of record NZ_JAFMSU010000002.1, on the reverse strand, counting down.
GCACCCTCCGCTACAACCGGCTCAAGGCAGATTTAACCAGTTTAGGGCACTTAGAGAACACCAAAGGGGTTAAGATATTAGGGCTGCTGGGCATGGAACTGTTCAGGCAGTGTGAGATGATCATAGATTACGAGCGAAGCCTCATTTACCTGCACCAGATAGGCAAAAAGGAAGCTGATACGTACCGAAGCGCTTTCCTGCGGGACACTTCCACTTACCACAACATCCCCATTGACCTGAAGGACAACCGCATCATTGCCCATACCGAGATGGCTGGCAAGAAAATTGATTTCATCATTGATTGCGGCGCTGAGACCAATATCCTGGACAGCCGTCTGCCCAACAAGGTCTTTGAGAACGTAGAGATTACCGGCAGGGTCTTGTTGAGCGGCACGGGCAACCGGAAGATAGAGGCCCTGCGCGGCGATATGAAGAACGTGAGGTTCGGTACCCAGGACATCCCCTCGCTGCCGGTGCTTATCACCAGCCTGGAGAACACCTGCTTTTCCTACAACGGGTGTATCAATGGGGTGCTGGGGTTTGACTTCCTGGCAGTGAACAATAATAAAATAGGCTTTAATTTTGTGAGGCGCGAATTATACATATGGAAATAAACACAAACCGGTCCTGTCTACTGCGGCTTCTCCGCCTTTGCTGGTGCACCCTCTTGTTGGGGTTGGCCCTGCAGGTGCAGACCTATGCCCAGGAGCCGGTTAAAAAATACATGGTCAGAGACGGCAAGATGTTCATTGAGCTGAGCAAGAAGATCTCCCCGGCCGCCCTTGACTCTTTCCTGGTGCAGTTCAACCTCACAGACGTTGGCCTGAAACAGTTCTTCAGAACCCAATCCGCCGATTCCCTCTTTCAGCAGGGCTGGCGCATGGAGCAGAACGACAACCAAGTGGTGGTGTTCAGCAAGCCCCTCATGGTGTTTGAGGATATCAAAGACCCAGTAGACCGCATCATCTTCAGTGACAAAGAAGGGTACCGGCAGGCGCTTTTCCCGGTCATCAACCAGAATGTGGTGTTTGGCCATAACCGGTTCAAAAACAAGAAGGCTTTCCCAGAGAAAGACTCTGTAGTCACTTTTTACCTCCGCAATGCCTTGCAAGCCAGGAACGTGTTTCTGGCCGGCAGTTTCAATCTATGGGCCCCTAACAAGCTGGCCATGGCCAAAACTGACAGCGGCTGGATCGCTCGCGTTCCGCTGCAGGCCGGAAAGCACTGGTACAAGTTTGTGGTGGACGGCAACTGGACCATTGACACTGACAACCAACTGCGGGAGAATGACGGCCGGGGGAACGTAAACTCTGTGTATTACAAGACTAATACGGTTTTCAGGCTTCCGGGCTACCCCAATGCCAAGCGCGTGTATTTGGCGGGTTCCTTCAACAACTGGCGCGAACGCGACCTCCTGATGAACAAAACCGCCAAAGGCTGGGAGTTGCCTCTGTTTTTATCCCATGGCACGCATATCTACAAGTACATAGTAGACGGAGAGTGGCACCATGACCCCACCAACCCCGAAACCGTTCCCAACGAACACAACAGCGTCAACTCCATCCTGCGGGTGGGGCCAACCCGCTTGTTCAAACTGGATGGCTATACCTCGGCCAAAGCGGTCTTCCTGGCGGGCTCTTTCAACAACTGGCGGGATTTTGAGCTGCCCATGAAAAAGACCGCCACTGGTTGGGAGCTTCCTTACTCTATCGGGCCGGGAAACTACTCCTACAAGTTCAAGGTGGACAACCAATGGATCCTGGACCCGGCCAATCCCTTGAAAGTGGGCAACCCCGAGGGTACGGGCAACTCTTACCTCATCATCTCCCCCAACCATACTTTCCGGCTGAAGAATTACGGCAAGGCCAAGGAAGTCTATGTGGCCGGGGACTTCAACAACTGGGACCCCAAGGCGCTGCTCATGAGAAAAGAAGGAAACGACTGGGTTTTCAATGTCCATTTACCCATAGGTAAGAACCGCTATAAATTCATTGTAGACGGCGATTGGATCATTGACCCGGACAACAAACTCTGGGAACAGAACGAGCACCACACCGGAAACTCCATTATCTGGATTGAACAATAGTTGTTTATTTTAACAAGGATTTTCCAGCCAGACTTTGTCTGTTTTAAGGCCATTTTGCGCAAAACACCCATGAAACAAAACCTCGCTGCTGTCCTTTCCTGCCTTCTGCTGAGCGCCTGTACTGTTACCCAACCAGAGGTGAGACCTTCTTTGGAACAACAGGGGCTTATTTCTTTTGTGGATCCCTTGACCCAGTCCCTCTTCAATGACAAGGCCTCCACCATTACAGAGGAGAACATCCAGCGGATGCTACATGCGCCTTACAAGCTGCCATCCCCCATAAGGGTGGCGGTGGTGAACCTGGAAAACGCCGCGGTAAAAAGGTACCAGTGGACCGATGAGACCTACCAGAAAAGCCAGCAAGCCTACGCCGATCTTCTGGAAGACCACCTGAAGAAATCCGGGAAAGTAACCAAGGTGACCATTGTCCCTGACCTGCTTCTGCCTCAGCCGGTCACTTTCACGGGTCTGCGGGAAGCTGCCGTGCGGATGCAGGCTGACTTAGTGCTGGTCTATTCCTCTACCCATGACATGTACTCCCAGTACAAGCTCTTTTCCAAGTCTGACATCAAGGCCTTTGCCACTACGCAGGCGCTCCTGCTGGACGTAAGAACCGGCATAGTGCCTTTCTCGGTCATCATCACCAAAGACATGCTTGGTCAGAAAAAGGAGAACGAGTTGGACCAGCAGGAAGCCAGAAGACGCATCCAGCAGGAGGCCGTGATGCTCACCCTCCAGGAAATGGGCCAGCGCCTGCAGGACTTCCTCAAAAACAGCTAAGCTGGTATTGACCTCCGGTTGATTTTTGCAGATTCTGACTGCCTACAGCCTTGGAAGCCTATTCAGGCCTGATTCTGTGAAAACAGCTATAAAACGCCCTGTATCGTTTTAAGAAGTTGGACTTTCAGGGCAAAGCCAAACATTTTCCCTGCTGTTCAAATAATTTAGAGTAACTTTGCAGTCCATAAGACAAACTCAACTTATGGCTTCTGCTAAATACATTTTCGTTACGGGAGGTGTTACTTCTTCACTAGGAAAAGGCATTATCTCCGCTTCTTTGGCTAAACTTCTGCAAGCGAGAGGTTTCTCTGTAACCATCCAAAAATTCGATCCTTATATCAATATCGATCCGGGTACGCTGAATCCCTATGAACACGGGGAATGCTACGTAACCGAAGACGGCGCCGAGACCGACCTTGACTTAGGCCACTACGAGCGCTTCCTCAACACCCCCACTTCGCAGGCAAACAACGTGACCACGGGCCGGATCTACCACAACGTGATCACGCAGGAGCGCAAAGGTGAGTACCTGGGCAAAACCGTGCAGGTGGTACCCCACATCACTGATGAGATCAAGCGCCGCATGCTGGCCTTGGGCGAGACCGGAGAGTTTGACGTGGTCATCACCGAGATTGGCGGTTGCGTGGGCGATATTGAGTCTTTACCCTTTATTGAGGCGGTGCGCCAGCTTCGTTGGGACCTGAACCCCAATGACACCGTGGTGATTCACCTCACCCTGCTTCCCTACCTCAAAGCCGCCGGCGAACTCAAGACCAAACCAACCCAGCACTCGGTGAAAGCCCTGTCTGAGTCCGGCGTACAGCCAGACATCCTGGTATGCCGTTCTGAGCACCCTATTCCTTCTGAGATGCGCCGCAAGATCGCGTTGTTCTGCAACGTAGCCCCTAACGCCGTGATTGAGTCGCTGGACGCCGAGACCATCTATGACGTGCCGCTGCTCATGAAAAAAGAGAAGCTGGACGAGCGCGTGATCAAGAAACTGAAACTCACCAGCCGCCAGGACATCAACCTAGACTCCTGGAAAGAATTTTTGGGCCGCCTGAAGAACCCCACCGAGGAAGTCAGCATAGCCCTGGTAGGAAAATACGTGGAGCTTCCGGATGCCTATAAATCCATCATAGAGTCTTTCATCCACGCGGGCGCAGCGAACGAGTGCAAAGTACACCTGAAATCCATCCAGTCTGAGTTCATCACCGCCGAGAACGTGCACATGCACCTGGAAGGCATGAACGGGGTGTTGGTGGCCCCTGGCTTCGGCGAGCGTGGCTTTGAGGGTAAACTGGAGGCCATCCGCTACGTGCGCGAAAGCCACATTCCGTTCTTCGGGATCTGCCTGGGTATGCAGTGCGCGGCAGTGGAGTTTGCTCGCAACGTGCTGGGTCTGAAAGACGCCGCCTCCACTGAGATGAACCCTAACACTCCCTATCCTGTTATTGACATGATGGAGGAGCAGAAGAACATAACCCAGAAAGGCGGCACCATGCGCCTGGGTTCTTACATCTGCGACCTGAAGAGAGGCTCCAAGGCCCAGCACGCCTACGGGAAAAGCCATATCTCAGAGCGTCACCGGCATAGATATGAATTCAACAACCAGTACCTGCAGGCCTTTGAGGAGGCTGGTATGGTGGCATCGGGCATCAATCCAGACACCGGCCTGGTGGAAGTGATTGAGTTGCAGAACCACCCTTGGTTTGTGGGCGCCCAGTTCCACCCAGAACTGAAAAGCACGGTGCTTGCCCCGCACCCACTGTTCGTGCGCTTCATCAAGGCCGCCATTACCCAGTCTAAAAACAAAAACAAATAACCCTTCTTATCACTTATGGATAAAAATTCAGCAATAGGCATGGGCCTGATTGCCATTCTCATACTGGTATACAGTATTTTCTTTATGAAAGGGCCGGAAGAACAACCGGCGCAAAAAGTAACAAAGTCTACTACCGCCGCCGCGGCAACCCCAAACCAGACACCGGTAAATGATTCTTTGGCCAACGCCCAGCGTGCGGCACAGCTAGGGGCCTTCGGGGCGCTGGCTACCGGACAGAACCAGACCACCTTACTGGAGAACAAAGTGCTTCGCGTGTCTCTGGGCACCCAGGGAGGTAAAGTAGAGGAAGTAGAGCTTAAGAATTACAAAACCTGGGATAAAAAGCCATTGGTGCTGTTTGACACCCAGACAAGCCAGCAGGAATTCAGCTTCCAGACCAAAGACGGCAAAACCATCCGTTTGTCAGACCTGTTTTTCCAGCCATCGGCGGTATCTAACCTCACGGTGAACGAAAAACCGGCCAAGGCCATCACCTTCACCGCACAGGTGGCTCCAGGCCAATCTATTGAGCAGGTGTACACTTTGCAGGACGATTCTTACGAGGTTGGATACCAGCTGAACTTCAGAGGCATGGAAGCCCTGATAGCCCAGCAGCCTATCCTCCTTACCTGGACCGACAAGCTGAAGCGCCTGGAGAAAGACATCAAGCAGAACCGCAGCCACTCCACCATCAACTACTACACCGCCGACGAGAGTTTTGACAAGCTTTCAGCCAGCGCCACGGAGACCGAGACGGAGAAACTGGAGGAGCCGGTGAAATGGGTGGCCAACAAGCAGAACTTCTTCACCGCCGCCATCATCGCGCAGAACAGCTTCGCCAATGCTGAGTTAACGGTTGAACCCAACGATGCAGACACCACGCAGGTGAAAACCCTACGGTCCAAGCTGACCATTCCGGCAGCCGATGCTCTGACCGGAAAAGCCAACTTCACTTACTTCTTCGGCCCGAATGACTACGATGTGCTGAAGAACGTGTCAGAAGGCTTTGACCGCAACCTGGAACTAGGCTGGGGCATCTTCTCCTACGTGAACAAGTACCTCATCATCCCGGCGTTTGACTTTCTGGAGGATTTTGTGCCTTCTTACGGCATCATCATCATCCTGCTGGTGCTCTACATCAAACTGCTCCTGAGCCCGCTGACGTACAAGTCATATATTTCCATGGCCAAGATGAAGGTGCTGAAGCCGGAGATTGATGCCATCAAAGAGAAGAACGACGGCGACATGCAGAAGACGCAGGCCGAGACCATGTCTCTGTACTCCAAGATGGGCGTGAACCCCATGAGCGGCTGTATTCCTATGTTGCTGCAGATGCCTATCTTGTTCGCGATGTTCAACTTCTTCCCTAACTCTATTGAGTTACGCCAGGAGCCGTTCCTGTGGGCGCACGACCTAAGCACCTACGATGTATTCGCTATGCTGCCGTTCACTATCCCGTTCTATGGAAACCATGTGAGTATGTTCACGCTTCTGATGACTGCCTCTACCATTCTGTACACATGGTCTAACAACCAGGTGAGCACCGTGCAGGGCCCAATGAAGTTTTACTCTTACCTCATGCCGGTGATCTTCATGTTCGTGCTGAACAGTTTCCCGGCCGGTTTGAGCTTCTATTACTTCGTTTCTAACATCGTTACCTTCGGGCAGCAGGCCTTGATCAGACGCTTCGTAGACGACGCCAAGATCCGGAAGAACCTGGAGGATTACCAGGAGAAAAACAAAGGCAAGGAGCCAAAAGGAGGCTTCCAGAAACGCCTTCAGGAAGCCATGAAAGTAGCCGCAGAACAAGAAGCCAAACGCAAGAAAGGCACCAAATAAGATCAACTTCACCAATGAGAAAAAGCCCGGTTTGTACCGGGCTTTTTTTGTTTTATACGCCTTTACACCCAATCGATACCTTCCTGTTTTACAACTGTTTACAAGACAACGGACTTAAAACAACTTTAACTCAATCACCCACTTCAAGGCAATCATTTTGATTTGTGGTTGAGTTGTTTTGGGCTGTTTAAGGCTCGATCAACTTGTAAGCCATTGAAACAGATCAGCCTCTAGCCGGGCTTCTGCCAAGATCAAAAAACCACCCCTATCTACTCCAAAGAGGGGAATCCCTACTTTCCCGGTTTCGCACTATCCCAATCTAGACGAACCCATTTTGAAAGCCATTCAGGCGGTCTAAAACACGGATTCCAAGCGAGAATGCATAGACAACCGTTTTGAGCTTATTTTGCCGTAAATGGGCTTAAAACGGCATTTAGGGCAATGCTTTGCAAAGGGGGAAGCCAGCACAGACCTGTTTAGCTGATCTCTTGTCTTCCCATGTAAGAATGCCCTAAAGTGAGCCCGAAACGATTATCCAGCACCCAATTTGGCAGGTGCCTGTACCCGTAGCAAGAAAGCCTGTAAAGCCGTGGAACATCAAGGAAACAGGTGCCTGCCACCTCAAGAAATAGTCTCACTAACACCGTTTGCCAGCGCACCTAAGAAGATAAAGATCAAGCAACTATGCTGATTTGATTCAACCTGATTGCCAAGCCAGATTTTAACCTAAAATGGGGATAAATAACTTAAAAGTGTTAATAAGTCTCTCTCCATTTTACCTTATCTTTGTAAAAGCGTATGCTCGATCTTGTAGTTAATCGTCTACCTTGCCTTTACACAGATGAAAATCACTTATTACGGACAATCCTGCTTTCTCTTTGACATGGGTGGTACCAAGGTTCTGTTTGACCCTTTCATCACCCCCAACCCTTTGGCTTCGGAGATTGATATTGATTCCATAGAATGCGATTACATCCTGCTCTCCCACGGGCACACAGACCACGTGGCAGACGCAGAGTACCTGCTCAATAAAACCGGTGCCACCCTGGTGGCCACGTTTGAGATTGTGAGCTGGTATCAGAAAAAGGGCATTGAAAACGTTCACCCTATGAACACCGGCGGTAAGGTGCATCTGCCCTTCGGGACGGTTAAAATGGTGAACGCCATCCACTCAAGTTCCCTGCCAGACGGTTCCTACGCCGGATCAGCAGCAGGCTTTGTGGTGGAGAGCGCCGAGAAATCCTTCTACTTTGCCGGTGACACGGCCCTGCACATGGATATGAAACTCATCGGGGACCGCTACCACCTGGATTTCGCGCTGATGCCCATTGGGGACAACTTTACCATGGATGTGGAAGATGCGCTGATAGCCGCCAACTACGTGAATGTGAAAAAAATCATCGGGATGCATTATGACACCTTCCCGTACATAGAAATTGATCATGTGGAGGCGTTGGAACTTGCCCGGCGCCAGCAGAAGGAGTTGATTTTGATGGAGATTGGTCAAACTTTAGAACTGTAACCTGAAGAATGGGAAAGATAATTGCCGTTGCTAACCAGAAAGGCGGGGTGGGAAAAACCACTTCGGCCATTAACCTGGCAGCCAGCTTAGCCGCATTAGAGTACAAAACCCTGCTGGTAGATGCTGATCCGCAGGCCAATGCCACCTCTGGCATCGGGTTTGACCCGAAAGACATTGAGAACAGCATCTATGAGTGCATGGTGGACGGCGTGAAAACCGAGGACATCATCCTGACCTCTCCTATTGATTTTCTGGACCTCATCCCTTCCCACATTGACCTGGTAGGCGCTGAGGTAGAGATGATTAACCTGCCTAACCGCGAGGAGAAGATGAAGCAGGTGTTGGTGCCGCTGAAGGAGAAATATGATTTCATCATCATTGACTGCTCTCCTTCCCTGGGCCTTATCACGGTGAACTCTTTGACTGCTGCAGACTCGGTGATTATTCCGGTGCAGTGTGAGTACTTCGCCCTAGAAGGTCTGGGCAAGCTGCTGAACACCATCAAGATCATCCAGTCAAGGCTGAACCCAGACCTGGAGATTGAAGGTCTGCTGCTGACCATGTACGATGTGCGTCTGCGCCTGTCTAACCAGGTGGTAGAGGAAGTGAAGATGCACTTCCAGCAGATGGTGTTTGACACCATCATCCCTAGAAACGTGAAGTTGAGTGAATCTCCTAGTTTTGGAGTGCCGGCCATTCTCCACGACGCGGAAAGTAAGGGAGCCATCAGCTACCTGAACCTGGCGCGTGAAATTGTGGAGAAGAACGGTGTGGCAGTTGCCCAATAGTACCATTAGTCTAAAATATTTACATGTCTGATAATTCAGCCAAGAAGAAAGCAGGGGGCCTTGGAAGAGGCCTCAATGCCCTTATCACGGGGCAATATGATCGTAAAGCCCCAGCAGAACAACCAGAATCAACATCATCCACCCCTAACGCTGCCAACACCATCGCAGATATCAGCTTAAACCAGATTGAGACCAACCCCTTCCAGCCGCGTACCCACTTTGACCAAGTGGCCCTGGAAGAATTGGCTGAGTCTATCCGCATCCAAGGCATTATCCAGCCCATCACGGTTCGTCAGCTAAGCGCCGATGCTTACCAGTTGATCTCTGGGGAGCGCCGCTACCAGGCCGCCAAAATGGCTGGTCTGGAAACCATTCCGGCGTACATCCGCAAAGCCGATGACCAGCAGATGCTGGAGATGGCCCTGATTGAGAACATCCAGCGGGAAAACCTCAACGCTATTGAGATTGCCTTGAGTTACCAGCGCCTGCTTTCTGAGTGTAGCCTGAAACAGGAGGAACTGGGCGAGCGTGTAGGCAAGAAACGGACCACCGTTACCAACTACCTGCGTCTGCTCAAATTACCGCCAGATATCCAGATCGGGATCAGGGACAACCTCATCTCCATGGGCCACGCCCGCGCCGTCATCAACATTGAGGACGTGGACAAGCAGTTGGAGGTATACCGCAAGATTGTAAACGAAGAACTGTCTGTGCGGAAAGTGGAGGAACTGGTGCGCAATATCAACCTGGCGAACAAAAAACCAGACCCACAGACGAAATTAGACCTGCATCCGTTTGAGAATGAAGTGAAACGTGTGGAATCCAGGTTGTCTTCCTATTTTGGCACCCGCATCCACGTGAAAGCCTCTGCTGAAGGCAAAGGGGAAATTAAAATCCCGTTTGTGTCTGTAGATGAGCTCAACCGTATTCTGGAAATCTTAAACTACGCCTAACATGCGGCAGCTCGCGGCCCTGTTTCTCTTTGTGGGTATTTCTTTAGGCACTAGCCTCACCAGCACCGCGCAGGTGGTGACCACCGGGGCAGACTCCGCCCGGGTGGCTACCCCGGCAGCGGTGGAGGCGCCAGATACCACCCGGAAATGGAAACCCATCAGCCAATGGAGCCGCCCTGCCAAAGCCGCATTCTATTCTGCGGTGCTGCCCGGCCTGGGCCAGGCCTACAATAAAAGTTACTGGAAAATTCCTTTGGTGTACGCCGCCGGTGGGGTCATTGGGTTCTTCATCTATGACAACAACCGCAAGTACCAGGACTTTGCCAAGGCACTGCGGATAAGGCTGGACGGTGACTCCACCACCGTAGATGCTTACGCCAACACCACCGGTGTGTATTCGGCAGACTTGGCCAATAACCAGGGCACCCTTAACCTGCGTCGCTCCCGCGATTTCTTCCGGAAGTACCGTGACCTGGACATCATCCTGGGGGTTGTGGCCTGGGGCCTGAACATTATGGAGGCGCACGTAGATGCCCACCTCAAAGCCTTTGACGTAAGCGAGGAGCTTTCCCTTCAATTAAAACCCAATCTTCAGCACATGGGCGGTACCACCTCCTACTCGGCAGGCCTTACCCTCCAACTGAACCTTAAATAAACTATGCGCATATTACTCATTGGCTACGGCAAAATGGGCCAAACTATTGAGCGCCTTGCTGTAGCCAAAGGCCATGAAATAGTAGGAGCTCTCACCGTACATGACGCCGATAAACTTTCTGGCTATACCGCAGACCAGGTAGACGTGGCTATTGAATTCACCAGCCCAGACGCGGCCTTGGGCAATATCCTCACTTGCTTTGAGAAAAAAATTCCGGTGGTAGTAGGCACCACCGGTTGGTTGCAGCATCTGCCACAGGTGAAAGCCAAATGCCAGGAACTGCAGGGTACGCTTTTCTACGCCTCCAACTTCAGCGTGGGCGTGAACCTTTTCTTCCACTTCAACGAGTACGTGGCCCAGAAAATGCAGCAGTACCCAGAGTATAACGTACAGGTAAAGGAGATTCACCACGTGCACAAGCTGGACAAACCCAGCGGAACCGCGCTTTCCATTGCCGATGGTATTCTGAAGCACTTTCCAGAGAAACAGGGTTGGATCAATGACGTGTCACAGGAACCTAACTTATTGGGTGTGGTCTCTGAACGCGAAGGTGAAGTTGTAGGAACACATATTGTGCAATACACCTCAGAAAACGATACCTTTGAGTTACACCACATTGCCCACAGCAGGGAAGGATTTGCCTCTGGCGCTCTTTTGGCCGCTGAGTGGTTGCCCGGTCGCCAGCCAGGTATTTACGGCATGACTGATCTGCTACAACTCTAACCTTGATTACATGAGTATCCGATTCTGGACCAAGAAAGAAACCAAGCCCAAACAGAAGAAAGGCTTTTTTAGAGAATGGGGAGACGCCATTCTTTTTGCCGTTGTAGCGGCCACCTTAATCAGGTGGGCTACCTTTGAGGCCTACACCATTCCTACGCCGTCCATGGAGAAGTCTTTGCTGGTGGGAGACTATCTCTTCGTGAGCAAACTGCACTACGGGCCTCGCACGCCTATCACACCGTTGCAGGTGCCCTTGACGCACCAAACCATCTGGGGCACCAACATTCCCTCCTACTCAGATGCCATCCAGCTGAAATCTTACCGCCTGCCCGGTTTTTCCACCGTGAAGAACAATGACGTGGTGGTGTTCAACTGGCCTGCCGATGTGGCCCACCCCACTGACCTCCGGATGAATTACATTAAACGCTGCATTGGTATTGCCGGCGATAAGATCCAGATGAAGGACATGCAGGTGTACATTAATGACCAACTGGTACCTGAGCCGGAAAGAGTGCAGTACGCCTACGGTCTGCTTACCACCACGCCCATCAACGAGAAGTTTTTCAAGGAGAACGACATCACAGATGTGCAGGAGGCTTTCGGGGGCGTGGGTTACGTTGTGCATACCACCCCGGCAACGGCGGCCAAACTCAAAGGCTTTGACTTCATCAAAGAAGTGGTTTTGTACAAAGACAGCATTGGCTCTGTGCGGGCAGATGTTTTCCCGTTCAAGCCGTCTATGTACCCTTACAACAAAGACAACTTCGGCCCTTTTATCATCCCCAAGAAAGGCATGACGGTGAACATCACCCCTCAGACCATTCCTTTTTACGAGATGGCCATCAGGAAATACGAAGGTTTTGGCAAAGATGAAGTGACTGTCTCAGATGACAAAATCCTGATCAAAGGCCAAGAGATCAAAAAATACACCTTCCAGCAGAATTACTACTGGATGATGGGCGATAACCGCCACAACTCTGAAGACTCCCGCTACTGGGGTTTTGTGCCCGAGGACCACGTGGTAGGAAAGGCCGTCCTGATCTGGATGTCTGCTGACCCTACAGAGACCCTGTTCAACAAAATCCGCTGGAGCCGCATCTTCAAAGGCATTGAATAACTCATTAACCTTTGGGATTATTGAAATAAAGTAACCCTGAATTGAAAACCCCTCCTAAAGTGATCTCAACAATTGAGTGCTTAAGGAGGGGTTTTTCTTTGGCACCTTTCTTACTGGTTTATCCAACTTTTCCCTCATTGGCGGTTCACCTAAGTTGGGCATTCCGTTTTAGGGCTGATTTTTAGAAACAAGGAGAGAAACGGTGCTCTTTATAGCTTGAAAATTGTAGATTGTACTGGTATACTATAATCAGCTGTACCATTCAAATCTTCTGCGATGACCATAGCATTACATGAAAAATCCTCCCCGAAAGAGATAGAGGAAAGATTCAACCAGGATGTAGATCGCTTCTCCAACTTAGACACGGGGCAACTCTCCACCATTGACGCCCCGCTCTGTCTGGAACTAATGACGGCCGCTGCCCAGTATGCCACCCCAAAGGCAACCCATCTGCTGGACCTTGGTTGCGGCGCCGGTAATTTCACCCTGAAAATGCTCTCCAGAATACCAGATCTCAACTGTACGCTGCTGGACCTCAGTTACCCAATGCTGGAAAGGGCACAACAACGGGTTAAGCCAGAAACAAAGGGGGAAATAACAACGATTCAGGGAGATATCAGAGAAGTAAACCTGCAAGAGGAACGTTTTGACATCATTCTGGCTGGGGCCGTACTCCATCACCTGAGGGAGGAGGCCGAGTGGGAAGCTGTATTCCAGAAACTCTACAACTTGCTCACCCCCGGTGGCTCCTTCTGGATTTCAGACCTGGTAGTGCATGATGATCCTGGTATCCACCAACTTTTCTGGAGCCGCTATGCAGATTACTTAACGGGTGTAGGCGGAGAAGACTACAGAGACCATGTGCTGGCCTACATTGAAAAAGAAGATTCCCCGCGCTCAGTCACCTTTCAACTTGACCTCTTACGCAGAGTAGGATTCAAACACACCGAGATTCTGCACAAAAACGCTTGCTTTGCAGCTTTTGGCGCTATCAAGTAGCAGACCCTAAAGCTGCGGTCAAAGTTTGGGGTCTGAGGTGTTTGCGAGAGACCAGTTTGGATCAAACTCAAAAGCCTGTTTTCAGGCTGATTTGCAAAAATCAGCCTGAAAACAGGCTTAGCTTTTACCAGTCAATCTCAGGTAGGCCGTGCTCCCGCAGATAGGCGTTGGCTTTACTAAAATGGCTCGTCCCAAAGAAACCCTTGTCAGCGGCGAAAGGTGATGGGTGGGCTGCCTTTAACACCAGGTGCTTTTTCTCATCAATGATGAGACCTTTCTTTTGCGCGTAGGCGCCCCACAACAGGAACACCACATTTTCTTTCAAGTCAGAGACTTTCTTGATAACGGCATCGGTGAACTCTTCCCAGCCTTTCTTCTGGTGGGACCCGGCCTGGTGCGCACGTACCGTGAGCGTGGCGTTCAGCAGCAATACCCCCTGCTCTGCCCAGCGCTCCAGATTCCCCGAGCGCGGAATGGGTTTACCAAGGTCTGCCTCTATCTCTTTAAATATGTTCAATAAAGAAGGTGGCGTTCTGATTCCTTCAGCCACTGAGAAAGCAAGTCCGTTGGCTTGCCGCGGGCCATGGTACGGGTCCTGGCCCAGGATGACCACGCGCACCTGGTCGAAGGGGCATTCGTCAAAGGCATGGAAAATCTGCTTGCCCGGCGGATATACTTCTGTAGTACTATATTCCGATTTCACAAACTCAATCAGGTTCTGGAAATAGGGTTTCTCAAACTCATCATGGAGTACCTGTTGCCAGCTACTTTCAATTTTTACCTGCATAAGGGAGGTATAGGTTAACGGTTTTTGCGTATTTTTACTTTAGAATCCGGCTGGTCAAACTAAATGGCCAGAAAGCCTGTTCCCAATATACCAAAATAAGGCACGCATGGATACGAAAACAACCCAAGGAGTCACTGTCAACGTCACGACAAATTATCTCCCTGACTATTCCAGTCCGGCCCAGCAGCACTTTGTCTTCGCCTACAGGATCACTATCCAGAACAACAGCGAATTTACGGTAAAGTTATTACGCCGCCACTGGCACATATTTGATTCCAACAACGAGGTACGCGAGGTGGAGGGTGAAGGTGTGGTAGGCCAGCAACCGGTGCTGGAACCCGGCGAGAGCCACCAATACGTTTCGGGCTGTAACCTCAAAACCAGCATCGGGAAAATGGCGGGTACTTACCTCATGGAGCGGCTGGTAGACGGCCGGCAGTTCTACGTGACCATCCCGGAGTTCACCCTCATTATTCCTTATAAGTTAAACTAATCCCGCTTCTGGCTTTGCAGCACGCCGCCATGATCTACAGGTACGCCTCCTTCTGGTGGCGTTCAGGGAATGCGCATGGTCTGCACTCCCCTTTCGTTTTCAACCTCTATTGTCACATCATCCATCACGAGGGGCATTTCCCTGCCTATGACGCCGTGGAAAGCCTGCGCGAGGATTTGCTGCAAAACCAGACGGTGCTGCAGGTCACCGACTTTGGCGCCGGTTCCCACACCAGCGCTACCCGCCAGCGGAAGATAGCCGATATTGCCCGCACCGCCGCCAAGCCTGCGCGGCTAGGGCAGTTGCTGTTCCGGCTGGCCAACCACTTCAAACCCGCCACCATTCTGGAGCTGGGCACTTCTTTGGGGCTGACTACCAGCTATCTGGGCCTGGCCCGTAAAACTGCTGACCTGTATACCTTTGAGGGCTGCCCTGCCATTGCCGCGGAGGCCCGGAAAAACTTCAAAAAGCTTGGACTGGAGAAGGTAAAACTGGTAGAGGGCAATTTGGATGTGACGCTTTCCCAAACCTTAGCCAGCCTGGACAAAGTGGATTTTGTATTCTTTGACGGAAATCATCGGTACGAGCCTACCGTGCGGTACTTTGAAGATTGCCTTGCCAAAGCCCACGAAGGCAGCGTCTTTGTCCTGGATGACATCTACTGGTCAGGCGAGATGGCTCAGGCCTGGCAAAAAATAAAGCAGCACCCGCAGGTACTGGTCACTGTAGACCTTTTTTACCTAGGCTTGGTTTTCTTCCGGACAAACCAACCCAAACAGCATTTCACCTTAAGGTTCTGATTCGCTTATTATAAAAATCAAAAACCCGTTTAGAAGCTGATTTCTGCAAAACAGCCCTAAACAGGTTTTCTTATTCTCGCCGGGGGTATCCTCTTTTCTAACGAATAGCTTCTCTAATTCTGATAAGCTGGCGCATCAGGCCTTCCAACTCGGCTAGAGGCAGCATGTTAGCTCCGTCTGAGCGGGCAGTGAGCGGCTCTGGGTGGGTCTCAATGAACAGACCATCGGCGCCTACCGCAATGGCGGCTTTGGCGATAGTCTCAATCAAGGCTGGGCGGCCGCCGGTTACCCCTGAGGACTGGTTGGGTTGCTGCAACGAATGGGTCACGTCCATTACCACCGGCACCTGGTTTCCACGCATGATGGTGATGTTGCGGAAATCCACTACCAAGTCTGAATACCCGAAGGAATTGCCCCGATCCGTCAGGATCACATTGGGATTGCCGGATTCCTGGATCTTCTCCACGGCAAACTTCATGGACTCCCCTGACAGGAACTGACCTTTCTTGATGTTCACCACTTTGCCGGTCTGGGCCGCCGCGATGAGCAGATCGGTCTGGCGGCACAGGAAAGCCGGGATCTGCAGCACATCTACGTACTCGGCGGCCATGGCAGCCTCGTGGGTCTCGTGGATATCCGTTACCGTGGGGATACCGAAAGTTTCGCCCACTTTGGCCAGGATCTTCAGGGCTTTCTCGTCACCGATGCCGGTGAAAGAGTCTTTTCTGGAGCGGTTAGCCTTGCGGTAAGATCCCTTGAAAATCAGGGGAATCTGCAGGCGGTCAGAGATCCGGACCAGCTCCTCGGCAATGCCCATGGCCATTTCCTCGCCTTCAATGGCGCAAGGGCCGGCCATTAAAAAGAAGTTGCCCGACTCTGTATGCTTTAGTTTGGGAATGTTAATCGTCATATGGTAAAAAGAATAGGTCTTGAGAATTAGCTTCTAGAAGTACTCAACAAATACAGAAAGATCCTTTTGGGGTTGATTTAATAAAATCGGGCCCAAAACATATTAGATAGTTTCGCCAACTATCTGGATGCTACGGCCTGATGATCCATTCGGCTCAAAAGTACAGAATTCTACGCGATAAACTGCGGCCTGGGTCGGCGCTCCAATTCTATAAACAACTCCCTTCCCTGCCGTGGCTTGATGGAATTGAGGCAAGGCTCAAAGCGTAGGAACTGGAAATACGGCTCAAAGTACGCCTGGTACTCCATGGCCGAGCCCCCGAACGGCGGACCAGGGTTCTGGAATTCCTCGGAGAAAAGGACCCCAGCCAACCTGCCCTGCGGCTTAAGCACATCGAAAACCTGGCGGGCATAACTGGCGCGCATTTCTCTGGGCAGGGCGCAAAAGAACGTCTGCTCCAATACCAGATCATACTGGCCCGGCGTTAAATGAAAGAAATCCTCCTGCAGTAAATGGTCTGAAGGAAAAGACGGTACCCGAGCCTGAAAGTTGGCCAGCGGTGATGCCGCGAAATCAAGGAGGAAGACATTGGAGAAACCCTTCTGGTGCAGGTACTCGGCTTCGTAGCCGTTGCCGCCGCCCGGCACCAGGATACGGATACCCTTATCCGGCAGTTGGTCAATATAGGACTTTATTGGCGGGGTGATATCGCCTACATCCCATTGGGTGTTATTCTGCCTATACCTTTGCTCCCAATACGCGTGGTCTAAATTGTCTTTTTCACTCATGCCCGGAAGTAAGTATTTTACCCTCTTATTTGCAAAGGATAGATGAAAACGTATTTTTGTAAGAATAGGTAGTGCCTTAAAAACCCTAAACCACCTTCATCCGCTATGTCGACTGAAACACCCGAAAAGGATAGCAACCGCAAACTGTTAGTAGTAGGCCTCATCATTGTGCTGCTCAGCATTAACGGTATCCTTATTTACATGCAGCAACAGAAAACCCAGGAAAACGAGGAGCAGAAGGAAATTATCAAAGTAAAGAGCACAGAGCTGGAGAACCAGATCAAAGTCTACGAAGACCTGAAGGCTAGCTATGAGAAGCAAAGCGCCGAACTGAGCGCCATGGGCATCACCAACGACTCCCTGGAGTCAAGGATCGCGGCCATCAACGCAGACCTGGCGCAGCTCCGCTCGTTCAGAAACAGCTCTTTCACCGTAGCCGACCAGAGACGCTTCCAGCAGAAGGCCCAAAGCCTGGAACTGGCGCTTAAAAAGAAAGATGAAGAAGTGGCCAAACTCCACGATGACAATGAAGAGCTGTTCACCGAGGTAAAAGGCCTGAAAACCACCCAAAACAAACTCACCGATTCCATCACCACCCTGGCCACCGACAAAAAAGCCCTGGAGGAAAAAGTGAGCTTGGCCTCTAAACTGGAAGCCCAGAACATCATGGTTTCTGTCATTAACGCCAAGGGCAAAGAGAAAGAAGACACCGAAGAAGAATACAAAGCCAAGCGCGTAGACAAAATCAAGCTTTCGTTCCGGTTAGGCAAGAACGAAGTGGCCCCCAAAGAAAGCAAAGAGATCCTTATGCGCCTTATTGAGCCAGACGGATCGGCGCTGTACAACCTGGCTACCGGTTCCGGCACCTTTGAGTTTGAGGGCAAAGAGCAGTTCTACACCGCCAAGCGCGACATCGTGTTTGACAACACCCAACAGCAGGTTTCCTTCATCTACTCCAAAGGCACCCCATACAAAACCGGCAAGCACCTAATTGAGATCTACGCCGACGGTTACCTCATCGGCACCACATCTTTCACGTTGAAATAGCCGCTTCTACTTCAGATCATAAAAATAGCCCCGAAACGTTGGTACGTTTCGGGGCTATTTTTATGATTGAGTGAATGAATGATTGAGTGATTGAGAGATTAAGTGATTAGGAGATTTGAAGATGTGGAAATTTGTAAATGGCTAATTCAATCATCTCCAAATTTTCACATCTCCAAATCTCCACATTAAAGACTAGTCTACCATCACTCTCCGGTCCTGGATTACTTTGAAGTTCTCAATCATTCTGATGGCCTCCGGAATATCCTCTGAGAAGATAGTGATGAAGGAGTTGCGTTCTGCGTGCTCCAGGGCGTAGGCGATGGCCACCATTTCCTGACCGATTACCTTATAAGGTTTGTTAGGGTCAACCTGCTCAATGCCCTGGATCACGTAATGGTTGATTTCCTCGGCGGTGCGGCCCCGCAGGTCTTTGTCTGACCTGATGATGATCTCATCAAACATCTGCGCCGCCATTTTACCCAGTTCCACCATGTCCTCGTTGCGGCGGTCACCTACGCCAGCCACAATACCCACGCGCTTGCGGGCATCCACGTTCTGCAGGAAGTCAGCCACCCCTTTCATACCGGCCGGGTTGTGAGCATAGTCTACGAGCACCTCAAAGGTTGGGAACTTGAACATGTTCATTCTGCCCGGTGTCTTGGTGGCCGATGGCAGGAACGTACGCAGCGCCGTTTTGATCTCTGATATCTCAAAGCGGGAAACATAACCGGCCAGCGTAGCAGCCAATACGTTCTCAATATTGAACTTGGCGCGCCCTCCAAAAGTAAGCGGAATATCTGCTACGCGGTCTACCCGTATTTTGTAGGTGTTTTTGAAAATAGAGATAAAACCATTCTCAAACACGGCCGCCAAACCACCCTCGGCCACATGCTTCAGGATACGCGGATTATTCTCGTCCATACTGAAGAAAGCCACCTTACATTCCAGTTCCTTGGCCATGTTGAAGACGTTGTCATCATCGGCGTTGAGGATGGCGTAGCCGGTTTTGCTTACACTTTTGGGCACCACGGCTTTCACGCGGGCCATGTCTTCCAGGGTATTGATATCACGGAGGCCCATGTGGTCTTCGGCCACGTTGGTTACAATGCCAATGTCGCACTGCTGGAAGCCTAAGCCTGAGCGCAGCATCCCGCCCCGGGCGCACTCTAATACCGCGAAGTTTACGGTAGGGTCCCGCAACACAAACTCGGCGCTTTTAGAGCCCGTGGTGTCGCCTTTCTCCAAAAGTGTATCCTGTATGTAGATGCCGTCTGTGGTAGTGAAACCAACCTGGTAGCCCACCGATTTCACCATATGCGCGATGAGGCGCGTAGTCGTGGTTTTACCGTTGGTACCTGTGATAGCGATGATCGGAATACGGGAAGGGCAATTGTCCGGGAAGAGCATCTCAATCACCGGATCTGCCACGTTGCGGGGCAAGCCCTCAGTAGGTGATACGTGCATCCGGAAGCCGGGCGCGGCATTCACCTCAATCACAGCACCGCGGGCCTCGGGTAACGGAATGGCAATATCTGAGGTCACCACGTCAATCCCGCAGATATCCAGGCCAATGGTGCCGGCAATTCGCTCGGCCATCAGTACGTTGTAGGGGTCAATCAGGTCGGTCACGTCGGTGGCGGTACCTCCGGTAGAGAGGTTGGCGGTGCTTTTCAGGAAGAGCTGCTCCCCTGCGGGCACAACGGTATCCAAGGTGTAGCCTTTCTTCTCCAGCATGCCGTAGGTGTCTTTGTCCACGTTGATGCGGGTGAGCACCTTTTCGTGGCCTACCCCGCGGCGAGGATCGCTGTTGACCTGGTCAATGAGTTGCTGCACGGTAGAGGCGCCGTCGCCCACCACCATGGCAGGAGTGCGCTTAGCCGCCGCCACAAACTTCTTGTTCACCACCAGTAACCGGAAGTCATAGCCTTCGATGAACTGTTCTACGATGACGGCTTTGTCAGCCTTGCAGTACTGCAGGGCTACCTCAAAGCCAGCCACGGCATCTTCCCAGTTCCGGATATTGATACCGGCGCCTTTGCCATGATTTCCGTCCAGGGGTTTGGTCACAATGGGGTACCCAAGCCACTGGATAGCGTCCCTGAGTTCTTCTACGGTGTACACGATCTCTCCTTTGGGCACCGGTACGCCAGCCTCGGCCAGCATGTCTTTGGTGGCGCTCTTATCGCCGGCGATCTCCACGGCAAAAGCAGCCGTGCGGCAGGTCATAGTGGCCTGGATGCGCTTCTGGTGCACGCCGTAGCCTAATTGAATAAGAGAGCTTTTGTTCAGGCGGATATAAGGAATGCCCCGCGCCACCGCCTCAGAGACGATGGAATAAGTACTGGGCCCGATGTGTTCATCTTCGCGGATTTCGTGCAGTTCCTCTACATCCGGGGTAATGTCATATGGTTCATTTCTGGCGAGGGCCGTGGTGACCCTGATGGCTGCCTCCGCCGCATACTCCCCTGCTTTCTCTTCCTGGTAAGAAAATACCACGTATTCAAAACCTGGCTGTGGGGCGGGGTAAGTACGGCCGAAGCCTGAGTTCATGCCGCCCAGGGTTTGCAGCTCCAATGCCACGTGCTCCACTACATTGCTCAGCGGTACGCCTTCTTCTCTTACTCTTCTCAGGTAGCCTCCCTCCTGGCCTTCGGTGCTACGGTGCAGGACCATTCCGGGGAACATGGTTTCCAGCCTGTCAGGGAAACCGGGGATATCGGTGGTGAGCACCCCGGCAAATTCATCCATGTCCAGTTTGAGCACTACAATTTTGGGGTGTTTTACAGACCAATAGTTTGGTCCTCGCATAATGCGTAGTTCAGCGATTTTCATAGATTGTTTAATCTAATATGAATGCGGCGATGTTGAATAGTTAAAAAATTTCCAGCGTGTACGTATCTCCTTTTCCCAGAAGATGCACCTTTAGGTCTCTCATGGTGACAGGAACACCTTCCTCCACCTCATATATATTGGTATGCGTACTGCCGCGGCCATCTACAATTACCACCAGGCCACTTCCTATTACTTCAAGTTCTTTTCCTTCTTTCACTACTATTCCGGTGTCTTCCTCAAGCCCCACCCCAATAAAAGTTGGGTTGGTGGCCAGCATCTGCGCCATACGTACTATACGGCCCCGGGTTATAAAATGGGTGTCAATGGCCACATCATTCAAAAGCTCCAGACCAGCCGTAATACTCACCGATCCTTTGATGAAGCCAGCCCCGCTCATACCCTGGTAGATCATCTGGGTTGACATGGCGGCCGCTCCTGCGCTGGTGCCGCCCACCACCAAAGAATCGTTGTAATACCGTTCTTTGATCAGGCGCATGAAATCCGTTCCACCCAGAATAGAAGTAAGCTTGAGTTGGTCGCCGCCTGTGAACATGATTCCGGCCGCTTTCCTTACCAACTCTATGTATTCTTCTTTACAGGCATCTTCCCGGTTGCGGATATCCACCACTTCCACGTTTTTCACCTTGAGATCATGGAAAACCTTCACATAAGAAGGCCCCAACTCTTCTGGTAAAGACGATGCCGTAGGAATAACCAGCACCAAAGGATTTCTTCCTTTTAACTCTTTTACAAACCGACTGAGAATCTCAGTCTTCTCAAAGTTGGCATTCTCTGAGTTCATGGAGTCATCCTCTGGCTCGTCTCCTTTGTTTTCTGCACCACCTATGGCAATCAATGTTCCACTAGGCACCTTACCCTCAATAGCTTGCCTTAAATTATCGCTTTTAGACCCTGCCTTTTCTGTTTGTTTTTTGCTCATGTTCCTGCAATTATCAATTGCCAGAGCCAAAAGTCTCAGCTTTTATTTCTGTTTTACCTATTTCTTTTTAAAGGGAAATTGAAAGCTTTTTAACCTAATATGGTCCTGGCGGATGTCTCGGCATACGCATAACCAAGCCAAAAGATTACAGAATTAGAATATATAGGATTTACCGTAAAAAAAGCTGCGGAAACTACTTAGATGAAGGTTAAGTACAGCTCAAAAATAAAGTATATACTAAATTATACGTATAAGTTTAAAAAATGTGTAATAAACTCCGGCTAAAATGCGACAAGATTCACAATTTGTTATATAACTATACTTTACACCCAAACCGGCACTTGCTGGTATGGTTAGGTAATTCTGTCTTTTATTGGCTTTGATTTGCGAAGTAAATCAAGGGTAATTGATAATGAGTTACTTACTGTAATTAGGTGCACTTAAAAGCGAGCTATATAAATTTATATAGAAGGATAAAACAAAATACAGAATATCTCTATTAAAGGAAGAGGCAAAAAATAAAGGCAAATAAATAGGGGATGAATTAGAAGGGTGTTCCGGATTGTATGGTCTGAATTGTTTTGCCGGAGACTGAGTTGGAGAAATAGGCTGGTTTATAGAAGAGACGTTTTGGGCCTGAAAACAGAAAAGCCTGCTCAAAATGAGCAGGCTTTTTCAGGAGAGGTAACGAGCGGATTCGAACCGCTGTACGAGCTTTTGCAGAGCTCTGCCTAGCCACTCGGCCACGTTACCGTGATTGGGAGTGCAAATATAGACAGGAATTAATACGGTCACAACCCTGAGGCAACTTTTTTCAAAAAAGGTGTAAAAAAAAGAGCCTCCTTGCGGAGGCTCTTTCCAAATCTGGTAGTTTCCTACCTATGAATTACTCAGCAGATTCAGTTGTGTCAGCGTCAGCAGCATCGGTAGACTTGCTAGCACGGGCCTGAGCGGCAGCGGCTAATTTCTTCTCACCGGCTTCTTTTTCGCTTTCCATCATCTGGTCTTTCAGAGCAGAAAGGGCGTCCAGGTCACCTAAAGTAGAACGTACTTCTTCTTTCTTAGGAATAGCTGGGGCTGCGGCAGCTTTAGGGGCGCCGGCAGCAGGAGCATCTTTCTTCTCAAACTTCTTACGCTTGGCGTCTTCTGGCTGGGCAGTGTGAACGGCAGTGTGCGACAAGATGATCTTACGATCTTCTTTAGAGAACTCAGTTACTTTGAATTCTACTTGCTCACCAGCTTCAACCGGAGAACCGTCTTCTTTCACCAGACCTTTAGGGAAGGCGAATCCTTCAATACCGTAAGGCAGTTCCAGGGTAGCACCACGGTCAGATTTCTCCAACACGGTTGCTTTGTGCGTAGAACCTACGTTGAATACGGTAGCGAAAGTATCCCATGGGTTCTCTTCCAGTTGTTTGTGACCAAGGGCCAGACGACGGGCAGCAGCATCAAGCTCCAGAACCACTACGTCTAATCTGTCACCAACTTTCACGAACTCAGATGGGTGTTTGATTTTCTTAGTCCAGGACAGGTCAG
Source organism: Rufibacter roseolus (assembly GCF_017916365.1). Classification (GTDB taxonomy): domain Bacteria; phylum Bacteroidota; class Bacteroidia; order Cytophagales; family Hymenobacteraceae; genus Nibribacter; species Nibribacter roseolus. Next base: position 374,691 of record NZ_JAFMSU010000002.1, on the reverse strand, counting down.
ACACGTGAACCAGACCGTCTACACCTTCTTCCAGTTCAATGAACAGACCAAAGTTTGTCAGGTTTCTAACCACACCAGTGTGCTTAGTTCCAACTGCATATTTGGTCAATACATCTTCTTTGGTCCAAGGATCTTCGGTCAATTGCTTAATGCCCAGAGACATTTTGCGGTCATTGCGGTCCATTGTCAACACAACAGCCTCAATCTCGTCACCTTGCTTGATGAAGTCTTGTGGGTTGCGCAGGTGCTGAGACCATGACATTTCTGATACGTGAATCAAGCCTTCTACGCCTGGCATCAGTTCTAAGAACGCACCGTAATCTGCTACGTTCACAATCTTGCCACGTACGCGTGAGCCAACTTCCACTTCGGCAGGAAGAGCATCCCAAGGGTGAGCAGTCAATTGCTTCATACCCAAAGAAATACGTTTCTTGTCGTCGTCGAAATCCAACACTACCACGTTTACTTTCTGGTCTAGCTCCAACACCTCTTGCGGGTGGTTGATGCGTCCCCATGAAATATCGGTGATGTGCAACAGACCATCTACACCACCCAGGTCGATGAACACACCGAAGTTGGTCATGTTTTTGATCACACCTTCCAGAACCTGACCTTTTTCCAGGTTGTTCAGGATAGCGGCGCGCTGCTGCTCCAAATCTTTTTCGATCAGGACTTTGTGCGATACTACTACGTTATCAAAAGCGGCGTTGATTTTCACCACTTTCACTTCCATCTTACGACCTACATAAATGTCGAAGTCGCGGATAGGCTTCACATCAATTTGTGAACCTGGTAAGAAGGCTTCTACGCCATACAGGTCGGTGATCAGACCACCTTTGGTTCTGCGTTTCACTACGCCTTCCAGTACAGTGTCGTTCTCCAAAGCGCCGTAGATCATCTCCCACGCTTTCACGATTTTGGCTTTCTTGCGGGACAGGATCAATTGGCCATTAGGGTCTTCCTGGTCCTCAATGAATACCTCCACCTCGTCCCCGATTTTCAGGTCCGGCATGTCGCGGAATTCTGAAACCGGTACCAGACCATCAGACTTGAAGCCGATGTTCAGGATCACGTCGCGATCGGTGATACCAACAACGGTACCTTTGATCACTTCCTCTTCCTGAACGGTGTTCAGGGTGTCGGCATACATTTGTTCCATCTCAGCACGCTCTGCAGGAGAGTACGCGCCGCCGAAACCCTGAGACTCAAATTTGCCCCAGTCAAAATCTTCTAAATTTGCCATATTGCTATGCTGGTTCACAAAATATAACGACATGACACAGAACCACTTGCCAAGCCGCAGCTTATTTTACATCCCTTTCCCAGACATTGGGCCAGGGGCATTCACCTTGAACGCGGCGCAAAGGTACAAAAACCTCTTCCGCTATCCAAGATTTGCGCCCACACTTCTGCAAATCTCTTTGAAAACCAAATACATTGAGAAAGCCCTATAAATGAAAAGCCGTTTTAAGCCCCTTTTCAGAAAAGGAGGCCTAAAACGGCTTTAGTTAACCTTAAACAATATTCAACTTGCGGTAGCTATCCCGCAGAAACTGCCAACAGTTAGAGGATCTTAAATTCAGGGTTTTAGACCTGTTTTCAAAGAAAAAGGCGCTAAACGCCTCCTGCTTTCAAGTGAACTACTTTAGTTTTTGTTTCTAAGCTGGTTGAGAACATCCTGTTCCTTCTCCGCAGCAAGGGTGATTAAGATCACCCCGTTCTCTCCCTGCTTTTTAAACCGTTTTTCGGCCTCAGCCCCCTTCAAGACATTAATAGATTTGATCCATTCTGGGTTAAGGCTGGAGATGGCTTCTTTGCTCACGGCCACTTCCCCGGCTTTGGTTTGGATAAAGTACAAAGGATCAGCCATGGTTTTGCCTACTCCACCGTCTAATCGTATATTCTTCTCCGCAGCAGCTGTGTATTTGGGGTCCTTTAAGGTTTGCAGGAAAGTGCGCTCCTGCGCTGGCTTTATCTCAATCAGGATTACACCGTCCTTGCCCTTTGGCCCGAACTGCTCTACCGCATTCTTGTCTTTCAGCACCGTGATGGATTCAATCCACTCCTTATCCATTACCTGGATGGCCGCAGCAGAAAGAGGTACGTTGGCCGAGTCAGTTTTCAGGAAGTACAAGGGACTTGCTTTGGTTTCCTTCACGTTGGCAGCCTTCTCTTTGGCAGGGGCAACCTGGGCTTCTGCGGCAAAGGGCAGCAAACCGGCTGCCAAGAATAAGCTTAATACAATAGGTTTATACATAGGGGTAATTTTAGTCAATTTCTAGGCTCTGGCGCGTTCGGCCAGGAATGGGATCCAGACGTGGTCTGTGTCCTGAATACTGTCCCTGAGAAAAGATACCAACGAGGGCTTGTAAGGTTTCCGGGACAGTTTCATGGAAACCTCCTCTGGGGTGCGATCTCCTTTTTTGGAGTTGCAGCGGGCGCAGGCGGTGATAAGGTTGTACCAGGTGCTCTCTCCGCCGCGGGACCGGGGCACCATGTGGTCTAGCGTGAGATTTCTGGTGGAGCCGCAGTACTGGCACTGGTTGCGGTCACGGCGCATGATGTTCTGCCGCGTAAGTGAGATGCCTTTGTAGGGCATGCGCACGTAGCGATGCAGCCGGATCACCAGGGGCCGGGGAAAGGATTGGCGCACCGTGCGCAACACATTCAACTGATCTTCCGCAATGAGTTCTGCTTTCTGGAGATAAATCAAGACAAATGCCTTGTGCAGACTGCACGTGGCAATGGCGGAGTAATCTTGATTAAGTAAGAGTACCTTATCATTCATACGAATTCCTGCTCAGTAGATCCTTCCGTAAGTTACGTAAAATAACATAACAACAGATTTTACTAACTGATTTTCAGGGATTCGTGTTGCAAATTTTAACTCAACTCACCTGATTTGAGGCTGATTTTTAACTTTTTTGAGGCTCAGTACCTTAAGTCTGCGGGCTAAGGTGTTCCAGTTTATTCTATAAATGATTACAGACTCACAACCGGAAACCTGCTTGACAAACCAGCAAATAATCCTCGGAAATAAAAGAGAAGCCGGAGTTAGTCAGGGAGAATTCTTTTGATGATGCGCAGTTTGTGGGAATAGCGCTTACGCTCGCGGTTATAGATGCCGTGGTGGTCCAGTTGGTCAATGCGCACCTCCCCGGAGGCATGGATGATGCGCTGGTCTTCCAGCACAATGCCCACGTGCACAATGCGGCCTTCCTCGTTGTCAAAGAAAGCGACATCACCGGGGCGGGTCTGGGCCACGAAATGCACTTCCTGCCCATGGACAACCTGCTGGTAGGCATCGCGGCGGAGCTGGTGGCCACACACCCCGTACACCTGTTGCACAAAACCCGAGCAGTCAATCCCGAAGATAGATTTGCCGCCCCACAGGTAAGGCGCGCGCAGGAACTGGAGGGCTATTTTCTGCAGGAAATTCTCACGGTAAGGCAAGTTGGGGTTGGAGGCCCGGCCGTTGTAGAGCATGCGCTCCTCTCCTACCCTAATGCTCATACCGTCAAAGAAAGGCAACACACTTCCCATCCCAATAGGCGTAACTCCCTCCTCACTGCTCACAGTCTGCACAAGGTCCATAGAACGGGCATGGCTGGTATTGCGCCATTCCTGAAAATAAGCATCAGAAACGGGGAAATGCTGCTTGAAATCAATCCAACCTTCGTAGTCATCGGCGGCATTCCTTACCTGGATCCACTTTTCCTGGGTTTGCAGCACCTCATAGCACTCGCCAAAAACCAATTGGGTGATCTGTTCGCTTTTATCAGAAGGCTCCCGGCGCACCGGCACCAGACTCAATTTGCAAATCCCGAAGTTCAATGTTTTAATATGCTAATTTGAAAATGTGCTGATGTGCTAATATGCTGATTTGAGAATGTGCTAAGGCGCAAAAACAGGAAGCCTTAAAGCTGATTCTTCAGGATTTTAATCGAAATGGAGAAAAGCCAATTCTTAATTCTTAATTCTTAATTCTTAATTCTTAATTCTTAATTCTTAATTCTTAATTCTTAATTAATACCGTTCGCGGGCCATTTCACGTTTGACATCGCGCTCTTTGATGTCTTCGCGCTTGTCATAGAGCTTTTTACCTTTGGCCAGGGCGATCTCCACCTTCGCGAAACCGCGGTCTGAGATGAAGAGCCGGGTGGGGATGATGGTTACCCCTTGCTCCTGCGCGCCATCCTTCAGCTGTTTCAGCTCGCGTTTGTTCAAGAGCAGCTTGCGATCGCGGGTGGGCTCGTGGTTGTAGTGGGTACCCTCGGTGTATTTGGAGATGGTGATCTGGTGCAGAAACAATTCATTGCCATGGAAGGTGCAGTACCCGTCAGACAGGTTCACCTTTCCTTCCCTAATGGATTTGATCTCGGTGCCGCGCAGCATGATGCCGGCGGTATACTTCACTAGAAACTGGTATTCATAGGATGCCCGCCGGTTAGAGATATTTACCGTTTTCTGCAGCCTGTCTTTCTCTTTTGATTTCGCCATTTAGTTTCTACTGTTCTTCAAAAGTCGGTGGATCTTCTCTTTTTTCAAAATTTTTTGGCCGGTTTGCCCGGAGGCCACCAGCCGCTGACCAGCCTTTACGGTGATGTCACAGCGTAGTTCGTTCTGTTGCAAGGTCTTGAAAACGGCCTCCACAATTAAGGTCTCGCCTTCAAAAGCGGGGCTGTGGTGGTCAATGTGTACCATGGTGCCAATGCCTTCCTCATCTTCATCCTTCATCTCCAGCACAAAAAGCCTTGAGGCCCATTCCATGGCCTGCGCCAGCGCGAAGGTGGAACAGACCGGGTGCACCAGCCCCGCTTCAAATTGTGCAAAATCAGCCTCGGTTACGGGCTTGTGGTACGTTTTGGAATCTCCTTCTTGAAAAGGGTTCTGCATATTTTCGTTTTCCTGGGAACGAAGATTAAGATTTTCTACGCATATTCAACCCCATCCGGCTAAATATCGACGCTTACCATGAAAATGTATTTGCTCTCTCTGCCCCTGCTGTTGCTGGGCGCTACCCTGGCGCTGGGCCAGGCCAAAACCGACAAATCCCTGAGCCGCCTGTTGGAAGAGCACCCCGAAAAATTCAAGACCCTGCTCGCCCATCCGGAGAAATACAGAATCCAGATTCTCTACACCCAGATTGACCGCGACAAAAACAACAAACCTTCTTTCAAAACCTACCGCTACCGGGTAAACGCGCAGGAATACTTCAACCCGGCCAGCACCGTGAAACTCCCCGCGTCCCTCATGGCGCTGGAGAAGATCAACACGCTTAAGGTGCCCGACTTAAATAAGGAAACCACCATGCTCACTGACAGCGCCTACCAGGGACAAACCAAAGTGTTACAGGATTCCACCTCAGCCACGGGCTTTCCGTCCATCGCGCACTACATTAAGAAGATCCTGGTTACCTCTGACAATGACGCCTATAACCGGCTTTATGAGTTCATAGGCCAGGAACCCCTGAACGAAGGTCTCAAAGCGAAAGGCTATAAGAGCATCCGGCTGCCCATCAGGCTATCCAGGTTTTTGCCTATTGAATTGGACAAGTACACCAACCCGGTGCGTTTTATGCAGAACGGAAAGGTGATTTACCAGCAGGGCCTGGTGAAAAGCAGCAAAGACTACAAGAACCCCACCCCCATTCTCCTGGGCAAAGGCAACATGACCAACGATGACAAACTGGTGATGGAGCCCCGTGATTTTGCCTTTTCAAACACCTTTGCCCTGGAAGACCAGCACCAGATGCTGCGTGCCCTGCTGTTCCCTGAGTCGGTACCGGCCCAGAACCGTTTCAACCTCACCCCAGACGATTACCGGTTCCTGTACCAGTACATGTCGCAGTTGCCCCGCGAGACGACTTACCCGCAGTACCCCGAGAAAGAGTACCCCGATGCCTTTGTGAAGTACCTGCTCTTCGGGGGGCCGCCCCGCACCGAGAGAATCCCGGACCACATCCGCATCTTCAACAAGATTGGCCAGTCGTTCGGGTTCCTGACGGATAATGCCTACGTGGTTGATTTCAAAAACAACGTGGAGTTCCTGCTCACCACCACCGTACACGTGAACGAAGACGGCATCTACAACGACGGCAAGTATGAGTACGATGAAATTGGCTTCCCTTTCCTGCGCGACCTGGGCCAGGTGGTGTATGACCATGAACTGCAGCGCAAAAGAAAGCACGCGCCAGATCTGAGCCGTTTCAGGCTCGTTTATGACAAAACCGCCCAAAACTAAGTAAGACGGCCCCACCTGATAGTCTAGGTGGGGCCGTCTTACTTTAAGGAGGAAAGTCCTTAGTGGCTTCCGGCAGAGTTACCGCTTATATCGCCTCCGTCCTCGGAGCTGATATTACCTCTGCGGCCAGTGCCGCTGGGCGTAGTGCCCGGTGCTTCGCCGGTATGCGGATTTGTGGCAGGCACATCGCCGCGCAGCGGAGCGCCTTCACCGGGGGCCTTGGTTTTGCCGGAGCTTGGGTTGCCTAATTTATCTTTACGATCGTCTCGGTTCTTATTCGTTTCGTTTGCCATCTTCTTTAAGATTAAAGTGATTACTCAATACCTTATTTCATACGGAATGGCAGCAGAACAGATACCTTTTTATAGATGGGAATGCATGTGGCAGCATTTAAATGCTAAAAAAGCCACCGCCATTTTTAAGCTCCTTTTCCAAAAACAGGCCTAAAACAAGGCATTTGCCATTTCTGCCTTATCAGATGAATGCCCGATCTCAGATAGTCTCAAGTGGCTTTGGATTCCCTTTCAGCTCAAAGGCATGGCTTCGCCGATGTCCAGAATTCTGAGTTTTCCCGAAATCTCCCCCTGGGCCTCAAGGCGTTTAAGCCAGCGCACTGGCTCCCCGATGGGTTCATCAGACAAATCAAACGTTCCGAAGTGCATGGGCACCAGGGTACCGCCTTTGAGGTCTTTGAACGCCTGCACGGCCTCGGCGGGGTTTGTGTGGCTGGGCTGCATGATGAAGGCCGGGTTATATGCCCCCACGCCCAGAATACAGATGTCGATCTTAGGGAACAGCTTCTGGATTTCTTTGTAGTGCTGGTCATAACCAGAATCTGCGCCAAAATACAGGGTATGCGTTGAGGTTTGCAGCATAAAACTGCCCCACAGGATTTTGTTGTTATCTGTCATGCCGCGCTTGTGCCAGTGGTAGGCCGGCAGGTAAAACACCCGGGGACCGTTCTCCTTAGTTTGGAATTCTTGGTACCAACCGGCTTCCTGCACCGGGTTAGATGGCAGCCAGCTCTGGATCAGGCTCTTCATTTTGAGGGAGGTGAGCACGGTAAAGGAATGGGTTTTGCCTAGTGTTTTGAGGCTGGCTTTGTCGCAGTGGTCAAAGTGGCCGTGGGACAGCAGCACGTAGTCTATGTGCGGCAACTCATGGAGCTGCACCGGGAAAGGCACTTTGCGCTTGAGCATGGAAACCCCGTAAAACAGCGGGTCAGTGAGAAACGTGACGCCGCCCAGCCTGATGAAGAACGTAGCGTGCCCCAGCCACACCATTCCGTCTTCTTTTCCTTGCAAAAAAGCCCTTGGGTCTCTTACCCCAGGTAGCCAGTTATCAGATTTTTTCTCGGCTCTCTGCGGGTTTTTGGTCAGTTTCCAACGCAAGGCCAGCAGCATGGACTGGTTTCCCTGCTTGAATTCCCCTACAAAGCGGCCATCATTAAGTGGGTTGCCTTTCCAGTCTTCGCGGATGACCCTTAGATCGGGATTCAATAAAAAGCTTTGTGTCATGTCAAATTATACTGAACTAAGATTTCCCTCTCGGCACCCCTTTCTTAATAGGGGCTAAATTAACTTAAAAAAGTAGATTAACATCTAATTAATTGTACCTACATACTTATGGATCAGCCAATTAATCCATTCTAACTATTGGATTCTACGCCAGAATCTCTAAATTATAACCAAATCATTTCCCTCACTACAAATCCCAACGCACATGAAAAAACTCTACAGATTGCTTTTGTTCTTTTGTGCTTTCTGCTGCATGGAGGAACTGGCAGCCCAGGAACGGCAGATTACCGGCCGGGTACTGTCTTCCGCCGACGGCACACCCGTGATTGGGGCTAGTGTGGTGGTGAAAGGCACTACCAGCGGCACCAATACCGATGCCTCCGGTAATTACACCGTGTCTACCACCGCTGCCGCCACTACCCTGGTGGTTTCTTTTATTGGGTTCACCACGCAGGAAGTACCCATCAACGGCAGAACCTCCATCACCGTTTCCCTGGTGCCGGACGTGCAGCAACTGAATGAAGTGGTAGTGACGGCCTTCGGGCGGGAGCAGGAGAAAAGAACCTTGGGCTACTCGGTGCAGGAGGTGGGCGCCGAGCAGATTGCCCAAACCCGCAACCCCAACGTGGTAAACTCACTGCAGGGACGGGTGGCCGGGGTGCAGGTGCTGGGCACCGGGGGTACGCCAGGGGCCGGTTCCCGCATCCAGATCAGGGGCATCAACTCCCTCTCGCCGGGAGCCAATAACCAGCCTTTGTTCGTGATTGACGGTATTCCCATCAGCAACGAGACCATTGCGGGCAATCAGCTGCCCAGCGCGGGTACGGTGGCCACCGCCGAAGCCGGCGGAAATGAGCAATCCTTCGCGTTTACCAACCGGGCCGCCGATATTAACCCCGAAGACGTGGAAAGCATGACGGTGCTGAAAGGGGCCGCGGCCACCGCCTTGTACGGTTTGCGGGCAGCCAACGGCGCCATCATCATCACCACCAAGAAGGGGCGCGCCGGCGCCACCACCGTCAACTTCAGCACCAACTTCGGGGTAGACGAAATCAATAAAACGCCCGAATACCAGACCAAATACCGCGAAGGTTTGGGGGGCCGCCTCAGGGTTACCTCAGCCGGTGCGCCTAATCGTTTCCAGACCTTCGGGCCGCTCATCACAGATGAACCCTTCTATGACAACTTCAAGAACTTCTTCCAGACCGGCACTCGCTTTGACAACAACCTCAGCGTATCGGGCGGGAATGAGAAGGCCACTTTCCATACCTCGGCTTCGCATTACAACCAGGAGGGCATCGTGCCCAACTCAGACTGGAAACGGACCACGGTAAAAGTGGGCGGGAACGTGAACTTCTCTGAGAAATTCGCGGTGAACGGTACCGTCAGCTACAGCCAGTCGGGCGGGAACAAAGCCGCCTCTGGTGACAAAGGCATCATGTCGGCGCTCACGTACCATACCACCACTTTTGACGTGAACGATTACATTAACCCCGATGGTACCATGAAGGTGTATTCGCCCGGCGTTATTGATAACCCACGTTACCTCGCGGAGAACAGCACCCTGAAAGACGATGTGAACCGGGTCATTGGGAACATAGGGTTCAACTATGATTTCCTGCCCTGGCTGCGCTTCAACTACAAACTGGGCGCCGACGTTTACAGCGATAACCGCACGCGCCTGGTGCCGGGTCCTATTTTCCAGGGAGCGCCTACGCTGGACATTGCGGCTGGCACTGGGGGCTTTATCATTGAGGAACGGGTCAATTACCGGGAGATTACGTCCAACGCCTTTTTGACCGCCGAGCACTCATTCTCAGAGAACCTCAATGCCTCCCTCATGCTGGGAAACAGCATAGAGAACCAGGCCTCAGATATCCTCAACACCCGGGGTGAGCGCTTCACGGTTCCCTTGTTCCACCATTTGTCCAATACGGCCAACATCTTTACCACCAACGCCATCAGGGACCGGCGCCTGATTGGGGCATTCTTTGACGCCAAATTAGATTACCGCAACATGCTGTTCCTGAACGTGACCGGCAGGAATGACTGGACCTCTACCCTGCCTAAAAAGAACCGCTCGTTCTTCTACCCATCGGTGAGCACCAGCTTCATCTTCTCTGAACTACTGGGATTAGAGGATAACCGGTTCTTCAATTTCGGGAAAGTGCGGGCCTCCTGGGCTGAGGTAGGAAAAGACACCCAGCCTTACCAGGTGGGCACTTACTTTGGGGCGGCCACAGGATTCCCCTTCGGTAACCGGAACGGCTTTGTGGTAAGCACCGCCGTGGGTGACCCCGAACTGAGACCCGAAACCACCACTTCCATTGAATTCGGGTCTGAGCTGCACTTTTTCCAGAGCCGCTTAACCGTGGACGCCACTTATTACCGGTCCAGAAGTAAAGACCAGATTATTCCGGTGCCTACCAGCGTAACGGCCGGTCTGCTCAGCTATACCACCAACGCCGGCGAGATCCAGAACACCGGGGTAGAATTGCTGGTATCGGGTACCCCGGTGAAGATCAATGAATTTTCCTGGGACGTGGTGCTGAACTGGTCTACTAATAAAAGCAAGGTGCTCTCCATTACGCCTGCCGTGCCGGAGATCATCTTCCAGGATGACCGCATCATGAACAAACTGGTAGTGGGCGGATCGGCCGGCGACCTGTACGGCCGTCCTTTCCTGCGCGATGACCAGGGCCGCCTCATTATCGGGACCAACGGCTTGCCTACCTTGAGTCCGGCCACGCCGCTGATCAAGGTGGGCAATGCTTTACCAGATTGGCAAGGCGGTATCACCAACACCATCACGTGGAAAGGCCTGAGTTTGACAGCGCTCATTGACATCCGCCAGGGCGGTGACGTTTATGACGTAAGTATGCGAAATCGCATCAGAAACGGGATTGACATTAGAACGGAGAACCGCTACCAGCAGATCATCTTCAATGGGGTAAATGCCAACGGCGAGCCAAATACCATTCCGGTGGTGCTGGATGAGAATTTCTACCGCAACGGGAACAGTTTCAATGATGCTTCAGACGTGCTGCTCCAGGATGCCTCCTGGGTGCGCCTCCGGAACGCCCAGCTTTCCTACACCCTGCCAGCCAGTGTGATTGGTAAATCGCCGTTCAAGAGCATCCGCCTGAACGTAACCGGCAACAACCTTTTCCTGATTACGCCATTTGAAGGCTTTGACCCAGAAACCCCCACCTATGGCTCTGGCAGCAATGCCCTAGGTTATACCGGCTATGGTATACCGGCGGTAAGAAGCTACACCTTTGGCCTGAATGTAACCCTTTAATCCCCCTACAGACTATGCTACATATTTCCAGAAAATACATAAGAATCGGGTTGATGGCATTGCTCCCGCTGGCGGGGTGTGACTCATTCCTGGACGTGAACGATGATCCAAACCGGGCGAATACGGTGAGTTCAGACGCGCTGCTCTCCCCCATCCAGGTATCCACCGCCGATGCGCACTACCAGTTGGGCCAGTACACCAGTTTGTTCTCGCAGCAGCTGGCCGCCTATACCTCTGGCCCGCAGATCGCAGACCGGCACATTGATGTCCGGGTGAATACCGCCTGGAACACCATTTACCTGAACAACCTGAACAACCTGCACTTGCTGGTGCAGCAGGCCGCGGATGAAGGCTCTTCTTACTATGTGGGCATTTCAAAGGTGTTGCAGGCCCTGAACCTGGGTTTACTCACCGATACCTGGGGTGACGTACCTTTTTCCAATGCCTTCCAGGGTCCGGCCGAGCTGACACCCCAGTACGACACCCAGGAACAGCTGTACACCACCATCCAGACTTTACTGGACGAGGCCATTGTAGAGCTCCAGAAACCAAACTCCACCCTGAAGCCCGCCGCCGATGACCTGATTTACGCAGGCAGCACCGCCAAATGGATCAAAGCCGCCAATGCACTCAAAGCCCGCTACACCATTCACTTGGTAGAAAAACAAGGCACCTCTGCTGCCAATGCGGCACTGGGTTTCGTGGCCAAGGCCTTTTCTTCCAACGCCGATGACATGCAGGTGATCTTCAACGACCGTAACCTGAATCCCTGGAACCGGAACATCGCCATAGGCACCACCACGGGTAACTTCATTGTGGCCCCGTCGCAGACCTTGGTGAACCTACTGAACGGAACCGCCATCCCGGGTCTGGTAGATCCACGCTTGCCGCTAATGGCCGACAGAGGCACCAGCGCGGCTCCGTACACCGGTTACCGGAACGGCGCCGGCACGGGCGGCAATACCAACATCACCGCCAACACCTTCTACGCCAAGCCTGCTTCTCCCCTTTTAATGGTGACGTACAGCGAGATGAAGTTTATTGAGGCCGAGGCCCGCTTTATCGCCAACGGAGGCACCAGTTCCTCCACCGGCAGCACCGAAGAAGCCTACCAAGCCTATCTGGCGGGCATCAGGTCGCACATGGACAAACTCGGTGTGGCTACCGCAGACCGCGAGGCCTACCTCAGCAACCCCCGTGTGGCGGTAGGGGCTGCCAACCTTACGCTGTCCCTGATCATGAAGGAGAAGCTCATTGCGCTCTACCTCAACCCTGAGGCCTGGGTGGATGTGCGCCGGTACGACTACTCACCGGACATTTACCCTGGCATGGCCCTGCCCGCCGAGCATAACCCGGCGCTGAACGGCCAGTTCATCCGGCGGGTACTTTACCCAGAGTCTGAGGCTGCCCGCAACGCCGATGAGGTTGGGAAAGCCACCAAAGGCCTGGCCGAAAGAATGTGGTGGGATCAATAAAAGCGCAAAAACCTAAAGACATGAAAAGAATCATCAGCTATATCTTCCTCCTGGTCCTGGGTTGTACAGCCCTCACCTCCTGCTATGACGAGCCCGATTTCATCAAGGATAACACCACCCCCACGGACAAGGGCAGCGTGCCGGTGAGCGGCAATGACCTCATAGATCTGGCCAACGGCCGCATCACCATCTCCACCTCGGCCACGGCCCCTAACAGCTACGCCTCCGGTGAACTGATTTCCTTTGAGTTGGGCTTCTTCTCAGAGAGCCCGGTGAAGGAGATCAACGTGTACGAGACTATTGGCGCCGGCACCCGCACCAAAGTGCAGACCATTCCCTACAAACCTGCCTTTTCTGCTACTGACCGCCTGGACACGCTCATCATCAACTACACTGTGCCGCAGGCCCCCAGCAGATCAGTGATCAAGGTGGAGACCGAGATCCTGAACGAAAACGGACTGAACCTCATCCGAACGTTCTACGTGCAGGTGGGCCTGGCCCAACCAACCATCGCGGTGAAGAGTGTTCTCAATGTGCCTTCCAACGGCGTCACCGCCGAGGGAGACTCGGTGGTCTTCAACATCGCCCTGAACGAAAGCACGACGGAACTGTACCGCCCGCTGGATTCCCTCAGGATTTATTCCACCGTGGAGGGCGAGGCAGAGCAGTTGGTCCGCCGGGAGGCGCTCACGGGCAATACCCTCACCCGGAACTTCGGAGTGAAAATCCCGGCGGGCACCGCAGGCAAATCCATCACCTACCGTTTTGTGGTGGTATCGCGGAGACCCAAGCTGACCGCCTCGGCTTCTTCTACGCTGCAGGTTACCAATCCCAGCCCGCTCTCTGGCCAGACTACCGGCATGGTGACTTTTGACAATGCGGCCCCGGATGCGGCCGCCTACAACTTGTTGACCCGCACCAATGTACCGGCCACCGGCAGTGATGCAGACAAGGACCTGGTGGTCACTTCGGCATCGGGTAGCGCCTTTACTTTGGGCAGCAAAAACGAGACGCGTTTTGTGAAATCCACGGCGGCAGTTTACAATGCGGCCAACCATAACTCCATCGCCTACCAGTATCTGCGGGGCAGCGCCACGGCCAGTGCCACCATTGCCAACGCCAGCGTGGGCGACGTGTACATTGCCAAGCTTAGAGGCCAGAACCAATTTGCCATCTTCACCGTGACCAGCATCACCAAAGCCCCGGGCACCGGCTCTCCGGCTTCTATGAGTTTCACCGTGAAGTACCTGTAGTTTTAGCTCTGTTTTACAGAAAAGGCTCCCAAATGGGAGCCTTTTCTTTTAGCGAAGTGAATTATGCGGCGTGCCATTCACTTTGCTAAAAGAAAAGAGCCCGGGCCAGCATGAGTATTTTGCTGGCCCGGGCTCTTTAGCTAATCTATTTTGCGGGTACTTTCGGCAAAACAGACTTGAAACATTTTCTATTAATGAAAGAACAGGTACGCCAGCCAGATGGCCGCCACAATACCCACCAAATCGGCGATAAGGCCGCAGATCACGGCATAGCGGGTTTTCCGGATGCCCACGGAGCCAAAGTAAACAGCCAGGATGTAGAAGGTAGTCTCAGTAGAGCCCTGAATCACGGCAGCTACGTTCCCAACGAAAGAATCCACGCCGTAGGTTTTCATGGCATCCACCATCAGGCCACGGGCACCGCTGCCGCTCAGGGGTTTCATAAGCGCCACGGGAAGCGCCGGCACGAAATCGGTGTTAAGCCCCAGGAAGCCCACCAAGGCCCCAATTCCCTGCACCAGGATATCCAAAGCCCCGGATGCCCGGAACACCCCGATGGCCACCAGCATGGCAATGAGATAAGGGATAATGGAGATCGCCACCCCGAAGCCTTCTTTCGCGCCTTCAATAAAGGCCTCGTAAACATTCACCTTCCGCACCAAAGCCAGCGCGATAAAGGAAATGATCACCGAAAACAGGATGATGTTACTGGCTACCGAGGAAATTAACGCAATTCTTTCCTGCGAGATGGTACTGAAATAATAGATTAGCCCTCCGATCAAAAGTCCCATGGTGCCCAGGTAAAGCAAAATCACCTTGTCCAGCAGGTTAATGCGCTGGTAAATGGCCACGGCCAGCAAACCGCCCAGCAAAGAGAAAAAAGTACCCAGCAGAATAGGAATAAACACCGCGGAAGGATCTACCGAGCCCATCTGTGCCCGAAACACCAGCACGCTGATGGGGATTAAGGTAAGACCGGCGGTATTGAGCACCAGGAACATGATCTGTGCATTGGAGGCGGTGTCTTCGCTGGGATTCAACTCCTGCAGCTCTTTCATGGCTTTAAGCCCCAGCGGGGTGGCGGCGTTGTCCAAGCCCAGCATGTTGGCCGAGAAGTTCATCAGGATGGAACCGAACACCGGGTGGTTTTTGGGCACCTCGGGGAAAAGGCGGTTGAAAAAGGGCCCTACGGCTTTCGCGAAAATGGCGATGATGCCTCCGCGCTCCCCCACTTTCATCAGGCCCAGCCAAAGGGTCATGACCCCAGTAAGGCCCAGGGAGATCTCAAAACCCAATTTGGCGTTGTCAAAAGTACTGGCAACCAGTTGCTGAAAGACGGCGGTATCTTGTAAGAATATAAGTTTAAACAGCGCAATGCAGAAAGCGACCAAAAAGAACGCAACCCACAGATAATTTAAAACCATGCGAAAGGAATGACTGAATGAGTGATTGAGTAAAATTGAATGAGTGAATGCGAGATTGAGAGAATGAGTGATTGTTTTTTATTCAGTGTTGCGCCAGCACTTTTCTTCGCTCAGATTCAAGGCAAAACTGACGGAAAGATACACAGCCGGAAAATAAAAACCGCAAGCGCGCCTGGACGAACCTGCGGTTTTATATTAGGATTCTTTCTGTTCTTGTTTTACATCTCGTGAGGGGGACTTGCTTGCGAGATCGTTTATAGGGCCATTTTCAGAAAACGCCTTGAAAACCGTTCATCAAGGCTTAAGCCACCGGTAAATCCATAGGAAAATCCACTCACTCACTCACTCACTCACTCACTCACTCACTAAATCCGCTCAACGCCCAAACCGGGTTTGCCGTTAGGGCGCATGATTCCGTTCTCCAGGATAAACCCACCTGAGACAACATCGCGGGCCAGGTCCAGGCTGCCGTCCAGGTCAAGGTAGCGGGTGTTGGCGCAGGAGAAGGCCGCGTGCAGAGCCGCCGAGATACTCACGATGCTTTCATCATTACAACCCCACATAAGGTCAATGCCGGCTTGCTGCGCGATGGTCCCAATCTGCCGGGCCGCATACACGCCGCCGCATTTCATGAGTTTGATGTTATAGATGCCGCAGGCACGCGGCGGCGTGGCCAGTTGAAACGCATCCAGGGGAGAAAGCAACGATTCATCAGCGGCCACCAAATCTTTGACGGCATCAGGCAATTCCCGCAGGTCATCAATCATGGGGGCGGGCAGCGGCTGCTCTATCAGTTCAATGTCCAGCGGTTGGGCCTGGGTGCAGAAGTTGGCCAGGTCATAGGTGGTCCAGCCCTGGTTCGCGTCTATCCTGATGGTGACTTTATTGCCGTGGGCTTCGCGCAGTTTCACCAGCCGTTCCAGATCCAGCGCTAGGCTTTCGCCCACTTTCACCTTTAGGTGCGTAAAGCCGCGGCCCACGTACTCCTCGGCCTCGGCCAGGGTTTCCTCCACAGATTTGATTCCGATGGTGATAGAGGTAGGCAGAGAATCCAGGCGTTGACCCAGGAAGGACACCAACGGCACGCCCAGGAATTTAGTGAAAAGATCATGCAGGGCAATATCCAGGGCGGCGCGGGCTGCCGGGTTGTGGGGCAGGCGCAATGGCAACTCAGCACAGATGGCCTGGAATTCCCGCAGGTCGCGGCCCAGGAGCCAGTCCAGGCTCTCGGGTTGCAGCACGGCCATTGTCTGGGACAGTTCCTCTCCCACTACCTCTTTGCTAGGGTTCCCCGCGCCTATGCCCGTGAGGCCGTTTTCCGCCACCAGTTCCACCAGCACGTTCTCTACCGCCGATACGGTTTTAAAGGCAATGGTATACGGACGGGTCAAGGCCAGATCGGCTTTCCAGACGTTGATTTCCTTTATCTTCATACCGCAGAGGCCTCTTTCTCCAGAACTTCTTTCACCAGGTCAATGATCTGACCCACGCCGTCTTCCAGCGGCAGCACCACTGGAATTTTGAGCTCTTCCTGGTATTGCTTCTGGAACGATCGGGCTTCTTCCAAAGTAAGACCGGCAGTATTCAAGGTAAGGGCCAGCACTTTGGCGCCGTACAGTTCTATCAACTGGATCTCGGTGGAAACCGGCGGGATTTTGATGCCCCATTCCTCGTTGTCATCGAAGTACACGCGGGTGGGCGCGTGCTGCAACACAACGTATTTCACCTGCCCCGAGACCAGGTACTCAGACCCGCAGGGGCCGCTGGGATTCCGCAACGCCGCCTGACCTTCTATGAAAAAGACATCGGGGTGGTGTTGCTCGTAACTGGCCAGGATGGCGTGCTCCAGTTCGCCGGAGACAAAATCGTTATAAGTAGAGTCCAGGATAAAGCCGGTGCCCCGCCCCTGCATCCAGCCGGTCTGGCCGGTGAAGATCATCTGGGCTTTGAGGCCGGCGGCTTCGGCGGCCTGGGTGAGCAACCGCGTGGTGGTGCGCTTGCCCATGCGCACATCGGTGCCCAGAACGGCTATGCGTGGGGCCGGAACGTCTTTGATTTTACCAGTCCAGAAATGCAGCTCACTTTTAGGTTTGGGCTTGCGCACGTCAAGGAGTTGCACGCCGTGTTCCTGCGCCAGCGAGGTCAGTTCGGGCATGTCACTGATGTACTCATGCAAACCGCTCACAATGTGCATCTTCTCCCTGATGGCCTGCGCGATGGTCTCTTTCATGCTGGCCGGCAGTTTCCCACCCTTCGGGGCGATGCCCACCAGGCAGTACTGCGCCTTTTCGGGGCTGTTTTTCAAGAAATCGGCTAAATCTGCGTACACCGGAATGTTCCGGTTCTGGCCGTCTACTACTTCCCCGGCGTCCTGGCCGGCGCATTCCACGTCAATGACGCCAATGATGCGGAACCGTTCGGTGCCCCTGATGAGGCCATGCGCGGTTTTGGCAGGATACTGTCTGAGCAGTCCATCGGTAAGGATAATGGCATTTCCGTCCATTGTGAAGGTGTGCTTTGAGAGAGAATAATGAAGGAGTTTAAGGTTTGTTTAGGGGCCGATTTCTCTAAAACGGCCCCTAAACAGTAAGATATTATAAAACCAGGCCGTGGAAGAGCGCAGGCATCTCTTTGCTCAGGTCATAGATGAACCCGTTGACAATAGCGTAGCGCACCTGCCCGTCTGGGGTTCTGAGGGTGAAGTTGGCACCCCGGTCCAAAGCCAATGAGTGGTTTACTTTTCCGTTCACTGCCACCACGTTCAGGGGCAAATCCACTGGGTTGTATTCCACGGGAATTTTCTGAAGCCTTACGGTGGTGTAGCCAGAGGCCAGCAACTCGCGGGTTCGTTCAGGGGTGAGGACCTCTACGTTGTCCAGTGGGGTTTCGTAGACTTTGCCGGGCGTCAGGACCAAGCCCTCGGCGTTGACTTCCTCGTAGCCGGAGAACACGCTCATGTCGCCTATCTCCTCCACCGAACTGCGGTGGAAAAAGCCTTGGGGCGTGTTGGCGTTGCTCTCATTCCGCAGAATACCTATGTCTAGCAGCGTGTCGCGGCCCTGGTCACGGTAGCGCACTTTCCGCAGCACCACGTCAAACAGGTAACGCTCATTCTGCGGAATTTTGAAGTAGTCCTTCTTGTCATAGCGGGTGTAGCCTTGCTCGCCAATGATTTGCAGCGCAGAAAGGATTGCCGCGAAGTTCAGCTGCCGGATGTACTGCTTCTCCGGATCGCCCTGGTATCCCCCGGATTCAATTAGGATGAGGCTGGTGCCCCACTTCTGGATATTGTCACCGAAGGCCCTGGGCTCATGCTCATCTGAGTACTTGGCCACCTGCCCGGGTATAAACTGCTGGATGCTCTCGTTCATGCCCACAATGGTCTTCATGGCCCGTTCCCGCACCTCGTTCACGGTCTGGGCGTGGTTGAAGGCCGGTGCCAGGAAAGAAATGGTGGCCGGTTTGCCGGTGGTGCCCACGGTATATAGGCGACTTTGGTCATGCAGGTTGAACCCGAAATCAGGCTTAATGCTATCGCGGAGGGATTTCAGGAGTTTGGCCTCGGGGCTCTGCAGGCGTAACGCGTCGCGGTTCAGGTCAATCTCCAGGGCGTTGCGGCGGATGAACCGCTCGGCACCATCGGGGTTGAGCATGGGCACGAAATATAGCGTGTTGTTCTTCAGGATCTCCTGCCGGATGGGGTCTAGCTCATCAGAGGCTTGCAGGAAGTTGAAGATGTCCAGTAGCGCCATGGTGGCCGTGGACTCATCGCCGTGCATCTGTGACCAAAGCAGGACCTTGTTTTTGCCCGTACCAGCCTTTACCAGGTAGATATCGCGTTTCTCCACGGATTTTCCCGCCACCTGCACCTGGAACAAGGGGTTCTGCCGAAGCTTCTCCAACAGCGGCACCAGGTCTTTGTGCTTGAACCGGCGGTGGGTTATACTGGCTTCTTTATAGCGCCCGTGTTCATCAAATACTAGTCGGGCCATTTCCGCTGGTTGGTTGCTTACGGAGATTTTGCTGGCCTTGGACGGAGGATTGCTCTTCCCGGAGACCATACTGCTTTGGCACTGGGTACCCAAAAGTGTCATGAAAGATAAAAGATAGATAGGAAGTTTTCGCATGGAACCACAAGCTGTTTAAGTGGTGGCAACTCGGCAAGGCCTAAGGAAGAGATTTACCTGTGGGCTGCCAAGAAAGTTAAGGGCGTTAATGTAAGTACGATTTCCGGGTTCATGAAAAGATTTCCGCAGAAATTGCCCCGCTGTGCACCAGATGCACCTTCTTCCTACCCCATTTCCTGCAGGATGGTATTGAAAAACAGCGCAAGGTCAATGGAGAGTACTTGGTGAAAGCACGAAGCTGTTTTGAGGCCGATTTTCAAAAATCAGCCATAAAACGGCTTTGCGATTACACCTTCAGCCTTGGATCTGGGCTGGCGTATTGGGTGGTGAAGTCACCGGCGAGGAACTGGTAGTGGGCGGCCATGGCAATCATGGCGGCGTTATCGGTGCAGTACTCGAAGGCGGGAATGTAGACGTTCCAACCGTGTTTCGGGGCGTATTCCTGTAAAGTAGCCCGTAAACCCGAGTTCGCCGAGACACCCCCGGCAATGGCGATTTCTTTGATGCCCTGCTCTTTGGCGGCCAGCACCAGTTTCTTCATGAGCGTCTGAATCAAAGCCCACTGGATGCTGGCGCAGATATCCGCGAGGTTATGCTCCACGAAGTCGGGATCGGCGGCGGTGTTCTTCTTCACGAAGTTGAGAATGGAAGTCTTGATGCCGCTGAAAGAGAAATCGTAGCCATCCATGTTCACGATGGGGAACGGGAATCGGTTAGGGTCACCGGTGGAAGCCAGTTTGTCCAGCATGGGTCCGCCAGGGTACGGAAGCCCCAACAGTTTGGCAGATTTATCGAAGGCCTCGCCCACGGCGTCATCGGTGGTCTGGCCCAGCACTTCCATGTCCAGGTGGCTGCGCACGAGCACAATCTGGGTGTGGCCGCCGCTCACGGTGAGGCACAGGAACGGGAAACTGGGCTTGGGGTCGTCAATGAAATGGGCCAGGATATGGGCCTGCATGTGGTTCACCTCAATGAGCGGTAAATCAAGGCCTAAGGCAAATGATTTGGCGAAGGAACAGCCTACGAGCAAGGCACCTAAAAGTCCGGGACCGCGGGTAAAAGCCACCGCATCTAATTCGCTTTTTGCTATATTTGCTTTTTGCAAAGCCTGGGAAACCACGGGGATGATGTTTTGCTGGTGCGCCCGCGAGGCTAACTCTGGCACCACGCCACCGTATTGCTCATGGATTGCCTGCGTGGCTACAATGTTTGACAACACGTGGCCGTTTTGAATGACAGAGGCCGAGGTTTCATCACAGGACGATTCTATTGCTAAAATTGTAGGGTTCATAATCCGTTGGAGACGCAAGACCAAGAAGAGACGCTAGAAAAAAAGAAAAACTACCCGCAAGTTATAGCAAAAGCTCTGTTAAAAATAATTCTGGGCCTGCTAATCCTGGTGGTAGTAGTGGCGGGTACCCTCGTCCTGGCGCTGCGTTTTCCGTCGGTTCAGACCAAGGTTGCCCAAAAAGCGGCAAAGACCCTTTCCCAGACCATCCATCACCAGGTCACCATCGGGAGCGTAGACATCCGTTTCTTCAAGAGCGTGCTGCTCAACGATGTGCGGGTGCTGGACCGCCAGAAAAAGACGCTCTTCTACGTGGGCGAAGTGGATGCGAACATCGGCTTTTTCCAGCTCTTCAAGGCTGACAAGTGGCGAATTCCGGTAGGAAGGGACAAAGTTCTGGCCATCCCCACCGTGAAATTCCAGCCCGACCGGCTGCACATCGCCTCGCTCACCCTTACCCGGCCCGAGGCCAACCTCATCAAATACGAAGGCACCGATACGCTCAACATGAGCACGTTCATTACGGCTTTGTCTAACCTCATCACCAAAGACACCACCAAGGCTAAAACGCCCTTCGATTTCAAGATTGATGAGATTGTTTTGAAGGATGGACTTTTCACCTACCACAACTACAACTCGCCCCGCACCGACTATGGCCTGGACTACCAGCACATGGATCTGGAGCGGATTAATGGCCGTTTTTCGGAAATCAACCTCAAAGGAGACACCATCCATACAGTGGTCACCAGCCTCACCACCATGGACCGGAATTCCAAAACCTACCTCAAAGACTTGGACACCCGCATGACGTTCGCCCCTACTTTCTGGGAGTGGGACAACCTGAACCTGCGCGTGAACAACAGCCACCTGGCCAAATACGTGCGCTTTGATTACCGGCAGTTCTGGAACTTCAAGGATTTCAACGACAGCATGAACGTGACCGCTGACTTTGACAGTACCTACATCACGTCAGACGATGTCGCCCTTTTTGCCCCGGTTTTGAAAGATGTGAACGAAAAGGTACTGCTCTCTGGCAAGGTCAAAGGCAAGGTGCGGAACTTCGATGCCCGGGACATAGACCTGCGCTACGGCCAGTACACCCACATCACCGGCGATGTCTCGGCCGACGGTTTGCCCAATTTCAAAAACACCTTCGCCGATCTGCACCTGGGGCCCAGCTCCATCAATGCCAGGGACATTAAGAAGTTCCTTCCCCGCAAAGCCTATGAGATGGCGGCCCGGGCGGGCACCGTGCGGCTGGAAGGCGAATTCACCGGTTTCTACAATGACTTCGTGGCCAACGGCTCGTTCAAGACCCCGCTGGGGAACCTGGTCTCGGATATCAACCTCAAGTTCGACAAGAACAACATTGACCGCTCGGCGTACCGGGGTTACCTGCGCACCAGCGGTTTTGACGTGGGCGGCCTGCTGGGCGACCGCAGCGTGATTAAAAAAGTGGCGCTGGATGGCAAATTGCAGGGCAGCGGGTTCAGCCTGGCCACCGCCCGCCTGAACATGGACGCCAAGATCAACGCCCTCAACCTCAACAACTACAACTTCCGGAATATTGTGGTGAACGCTGATCTGAGCCGCCAGACTTTCAACGGAGACCTCAGCATCAATGACCCTAACCTGAAACTTTCTGCCACGGGCCAGATCAACCTGCAGAACAACCGCCAGGTGTTTGACCTGAAAACCAACATCAGAACCGCCGACCTGCGGGCGCTGGGGTTCACCAAGCAGGGCATTGTGGTTTCCACCGTGGCCGATGTGGACTTCACGGGCATCAAGTTGGACGAGATCTACGGGCTGGCCAACTTCAAAAACACCAAACTTCAGTACAGCGGTAAGCAGGTAGCCATTGACTCGCTTTCCATTGAGTCGCACTTTCATAATGGTATCCGGGAGCTGCACGTGGGCTCTGAGGTGCTGGCGCTGCAGTTGGGCGGTAATTTCCTCTACTCCACCTTTTTCCGGGACCTGGAGACGCTCTATGAAGAATACCGCCTGAACCTGGAGAACAACCCTTTAAGGATAGACAACTACTACCGCCGCAAGTCCCCTATTCCCCCGGCTTATTACGAAGTGGATTTGGATGTGCACCTGCGGCGTATCAACCCGGTGTTGCACGCCTTTTTGCCCAATGTTTCCATCTCTGACTTTTCTACCATGAAAGGTACTTTCCGGAACGGGCCCACCACCATGTTAACGCTTGTAAGCCAGATTGATACCATCTTCTATGGCAAAAATGAGTTTTACGGCAATAATCTGGAAGTCACCTCCTCCAAGCTCTGGAACAGCCCCGATGTCCTGGCCAACACCCTCATCACCTCTGAGCGGCAGAAACTGGGCAGTGCCGGCGACACCGAGAAGCTATACGTGGAAGGCGTCTGGAGCGACCGCCTCATCAGGTTCTCAAGCAACATCGCGCAGACGGGCACCACCAACCGCGCCAACATCAGCGGGAACGTGTCATTTGAGCGGGACCAGATCCAGGTGGTCTTCAACCAGTCCAACATCAACGTGCTGGACAAAGTCTGGAACATCTCGCCCAACAACACCATTGTTTTTGACGGAGGGGCCGTGCGTTTTGATAACGTGACCCTGTCTAACGGACCACAGAGTGTAAACATCTTTGGGGTGTTGTCCCGGAATCCGCAGGACCTGCTCACGGTGAGCCTGGCCAATTTCCGGCTGGAGAACCTGAACCCTCTCCTCCCGGATAAAATAGACGGCCGCCTAAACGCAGAATTGCAGATCCGCGACCTTTACAATGAAATCCAGCTGTCTTCCAACCTGGCCGTAGACACGTTCATGATCGGGAACCAGCTCATTGGCAACGTGGCCGGCACTACCAACTGGGAGAACCGCCTGCACCGCATGAACGTGGATCTGGGCATCAGCAGAGATAACAAGAAAGTGCTCTCTCTCACGGGTAATTATGACCCAAGGGGCGGCAAAGAGGAACTGGACCTGCTAGCCGTCTTAGACGATGCCCAGATGAAACTGGTGGAGCCCGTGCTCAAGACCATCATGTCTGACTTGGGCGGCACCATGGACGGCCGCGTGCGGATCTCGGGGAAACTCACGGGCCCTATTCTCAAAGGCTCAGTCATGGTGACTGATGGCTCTTTTGTGTTCAATTACCTCAAAACCAAGTACACATTCTCTGACCGCGTCTATTTCACTGAGAATGACATCTCTTTCCAGAATGTGCGCGTGCGGGATATCTATAACAACGTGGCCGTGCTCAACGGCGGCATTTTCCATGATGGCTTCCAGAACATGGTGCTGGACCTCAGGGCCCGGTTCAACAAGTTCATGGTTTTGAACACCACCCGCGCCGATAACCCGCTGTACTACGGAACAGCCTTCGCCACGGGCGAGGTTACCGCGCTGGGCGCCACCTCTAACCTGCAGGTGAACGTGACCGCCCGCAGCGAGGAACGCACCAACATCGCCATTCCGCTGGACAACACCACCGCCCTGGAACGGCAGAACTTCATCACGTTCGTGAACAACAACCCTGCCCGCCAGGATACCACCACTGCCCGAGACACCACCCTGGTGAAAAGAGGCGTGGATCTGAGCGGCATCCGGCTTAACTTCAACCTGGACGTGAATGAGAACGCCTACATAGAACTCATCTTTGACGAGCGTACGGGAGATATTATCCGGGGCCGGGGCCGCGGCAACCTCCGGATGGAGATTGACACCCGCGGGGAGTTTGCCATGTACGGGAACTACGAGATCGTGCAGGGCCGCTACAACTTTACCCTCTTGGGAGTAATCAACAAGGAATTCAACGTACGGCCCGGCGGCACCGTCACCTGGAACGGCGACCCGCTGGAAGGGCTCCTCAACATCACCGCCGAGTACACCCAACGGGTTTCCCTGGCCCCAATCCTGGCCGATCTGAGTGAGCAGCAGCAGCAGAGTGCGGCAGCGCGTTCCCGTTACCCGGTAACGGCCGTGATGGACCTGGACGGGCCGCTCACCACCCCGCAGATCAGGCTGAACCTGGAGTTCAATGATACGCCCAGTTTGCTGGAGGACCAGATCACCCGCTACCTCAACAACATCAGAAACGATGAACAGGAATTGAACCGCCAGGTCTTCTCCCTGCTGGCTTTCAAAAGATTATCAGCCAGGGATGAGTTACAGGTAGGTCTGGGCGTAGGGGATCTGGGCAGCAGCGTGGGCGAGCTTTTCTCAAACCAACTCAGCTATTGGCTCTCACAGATAGACAGCAATCTGGAAGTGGACATTGGGGTGAGCGGCAACGGAAACCAGGTTCTGGACGATGTGCAGCTGCGGCTGAGCTATACTTTCCTGGAGGGGCGTCTTAAAGTGACCCGCGAGGGCAGCGTAAACAACAACCGCCTGGGCAACAACCGCTCCACCGCCGCCGGTGATTGGTCAGTCGAGTATTACCTGAGCCAGAGCGGCCAGCTGAGGCTGCGGGCTACCTACGAGACTACCCCGCGGGACTTTGAGGCGAACGCCACCGCCAGCCGCCAGACCGTAAGCGTGCTGCACCAGGCCAACTTTGACCGTTTCGGGGAGCTTTTCCGACGCCGCAAGCTGAGCAAGCGAGCCCAACGCGCCGCCGAGCGTGAGCGCATCCTGCAGATCCAGGATGATACACCTACCAGCATCCAGGACCTGTAAGGCGGTTTAGGGTCTGTTTCTGAAAAATCGGCCCTAAATCAGACCGTAAAAACCTTTCAGAGGACAGAAGAAGCTGGTTTTAGGAAGTTAAAAAGTGAATCGGCAGAGGCTTGGGCAAGGCCTCGGTTTTAGGGCTCTTTTTCAGAAATCAGGGGAAAAACGCCGGGTGCGCCGTTCTTCTTCTAAATAATTACTATTTTTGCCGGCACACGTTTTTATGGCTGCTAAACCGCTCAAACATACCCGCAAGAAAAAGCTAGGCAATTACCCGCACACCATGGTGATCTTCAGTATCACGTTGGCGTTGTTTGTAATAGGTTCCTTTGGGCTGCTGCTCATCCATGCCGGCAAGCTTTCTAACCTGGTGAAACAGAATATAGAAGTGCAGGTGTACCTGGACCGCGACATCACCCCGCTGGAGGTGGAGAAGCTGAAAAAGACGCTGGGCCGCAAAGAGTACATCGCCTACGAGGAGAACCACCCCCAGGTCCTGTTCATGTCCAAAGAGCAGGGCGCCAAAGAATTTATTGACGAGAGTGGCGAGGATTTCCTCACCTTCCTGGGCGAAAACCCGCTCCGCGATGCCTTTATCCTGCGCATCAATCCCGAGTTTGCTACCTCTGAAAACCTCAAAAAGATAAAGCAGGACCTGCAGAACACCCTGGGTGTGTACGAAGTGGATTACGTGGAAAGCCTTATTGATTCCATCAACCACAACCTACGCCGGGTGAGCATCGTGCTGCTGGCCTTTGCGGGCATTCTGGTGTTGGTGGTCATCATCCTTATCAACAACACCATTAAACTGGCTCTTTTCTCCCAGCGCTTCCTTATCCGGAGCATGCAATTGGTGGGTGCCACTTCCTTTTTCATCCAGCGGCCGTTTTTGAATCGGGCCACTTTTCAGGGCTTGGTGAGCGGAGCCCTGGCCTCTATCCTGCTCTACGCTTTGCTTCAGTACGCCTACCACGAGATCAGCGAACTCTACCTGCTCCGGGATGAGCGCCAGATGCTGCTGCTCATGGCCGCGTTGCTGATTCTGGGCGGGGTGCTGGGCTTTTTCAGTTCTTACCGGGCGGTTAAAAAGTACCTCCGGGCTTCTCTAGACGATTTATATTAAAGACAATATCCTTTATGGAAAACAAGACCCCCTTTTCTTTCGGTCGGCGCAATTACCAGATTATGATTTTAGGTTTAGTGGTGATGGCCATTGGGTTCATTCTCATGGCAATGGACACTGAGCCGTATGGTTACGGTTTCCTGGGACTCACCCTAGGACCTATCGTTTTGGTGGCAGGTTTCATCATCCAATTCTTCGCCATTCTGGCAAAACCCCGCAAAAACGTTTAAATGAGTATTTGGCAAGCCATCATCCTGGCCATAGTGGAAGGATTGACGGAGTTTTTACCGGTGTCATCTACCGGACATATGGTCATCGCCTCCAGCCTGATGGGCATCAGTGCTTTTCAGTTCACCAAGATGTTTACCGTGGCCATTCAGTTTGGGGCTATCCTGTCTGTGGTGGTGCTGTACTGGAGACGGTTCATCAATTCCTTTGACTTCTATAAAAAACTCATGGTGGCCGTGATTCCGGCGCTAGCCATTGGTTTTGTGCTGAAGGACGTGATTAACGCCATGCTGGAGCGGGTGGAGATTGTAGCCATCAGTCTGTTGCTGGGCGGCTTGATCCTCATCTTTGTGGACCGTTGGTTCAAAGCAGGTCCAAGGCCCGTGACCACCCCCAGCTACAAGAATGCATTCGTGGTGGGCCTGTTTCAGTGTATTGCCATGATTCCGGGGGTTTCCCGGTCGGCTTCTTCCATCATTGGGGGACTTACCCAACACATGACTCGCAAATCAGCCGCCGAGTTCTCGTTTTTCATGGCCGTTCCCACCATGCTGGCCGCCGCTACCTACACCGTCCTCACCGATCTGCTGCACCTGGAGATTTCAGACGTAGTAAAGTTTAACCTCCCCAAGATCCAGGCGGGCTTTGCCTCCATCACCCCGCAGGAGTGGCAGGTGCTGGCGGTTGGCAATATAGTGGCGTTTCTGGTAGCCATGGCGGCCATCCAGTTCTTTGTAGGCTTCCTGACCAAACACGGCTTTAAGCTGTTTGGCTACTACCGCATTCTGGTGGGCCTTGTGATTCTGTTGTTATTGTCCATGGGGGTTGATATTCAGTTATAGTAATGCAGGAAACTCCTTATGATTTTGAGGCCGGGGCCATTCTTTTAATTGACAAGCCCCTTACCTGGACCTCCTTTGACGTGGTCAAGAAAACCAAGTATGCGCTCCGCATAAAGAAAATAGGTCACGCCGGCACGTTGGACCCATTGGCCACCGGCCTGCTCATTCTGTGCACCGGTAAATTCACCAAGCGCATTGAAGAAATCCAGGCGCAGGAAAAAGAATACACCGGCACGTTCGTCCTGGGCCACACTACGCCTTCCTTCGATCTGGAAACAGAAATAGACAGCACCGCTCCTACTGAGCACCTTACCGAGGAAATGCTAAGAGAGGCCGCTACTTCTTTCCTGGGCGAAATCGACCAGACCCCTCCTATTTACTCGGCGGTGAAGGTGAACGGCGAGCGAGCCTATGCCCTGGCCCGCCGTGGCGAGGAAGCCGAGATCAAATCCAAGCGCATCACCATCAAAGAGTTTACGCTTACCGGCGTGGAGGGCAACCAAGTGCACTTTAAGGTAGTATGCTCCAAAGGAACCTATATCCGTAGTTTGGCGCGGGACTTTGGTCTTAAACTAGGCTGCGGGGCTTACCTCTCCAAATTGGTGCGGACCCGCATAGGTAATTACCGTTTGGAGGATGCCATGAGCTTAGATCAACTTCAGGAGCTCCGCGAAAAACAACAGGCGCACTATGATCGTCATCCGGGAGCTTAAAGACTTTCCTTCCCTTTCCCATGCCGTAGTCACCTCCGGCACGTTTGATGGCGTCCATATAGGCCACCAGAAAATCCTTTCCAGGCTTATTGAGGCTGCCCGCCAGTGCGATGGGCAGAGCGTGGTGATTAGCTATTGGCCCCATCCCCGCACCGTGCTGGACCCCGAAGACAGTTCCCTGCATCTGCTTTCCACCATTGAGGAACGGATTGAGGCCCTGAGAGCTTTTGGGGTAGATTACCTATTACTGCTGCCGTTCACCCGTGAGTTCGCGCAGCTTTCCTCAGAAGAATACATCCAGCAGATTCTGATCCAGGCCATCGGGACCAGGAAACTGGTGATTGGCTATGACCACCGTTTCGGGAAGAACCGTGAAGGCGGTTTTGACTACCTGCAGCAGAATGCCCAGCGGTACGGGTTCACCGTAGAGGAGATTCCGCGCCAGGACATTGACGCCGTGGGCGTGAGTTCCAGCAAAATCAGAACCGCCCTGGAGCGCGGCGACGTGGCCACTGCCGCCAAATACCTAGGCAGGCCTTATTCCCTTACCGGTACCGTGGTCAAAGGCAAACAACTGGGCCGCACCATAGGGTACCCCACTGCCAACGTGGAGCCCCAGGAAAAGCTGAAGCTGGTGCCCGCCCAGGGCATCTATGCCGTCACAGTGCAAACGCCAATGGGCCATTTCAAGGGTATGCTGAGCATCGGCATGAACCCAACGGTGCAGGGCACAAAACAAACCATTGAAGTGAACATCTTTGATTTTGAGGCTGACCTGTACGGCCAGGAAATCACCCTTTCCTTTATTTCCTACCTGCGCGCCGAAGAGAAATTCGATGGGTTGGAGGCACTTACCCAACAACTCCATTTAGACAAGGTAGCAGCCTTACAAGTGTTAGGATAAATCCGGCAAATCCGTAACTTCACCCCGGGCTTTCACGAAAAAGGAAGAGGGGGAAGGAAGCCGGGTTCTGGTTTTTCATCTAACACAAGACTGTTCCATGTTCAGAAGCATTCTCGCAGTTTTAGGCGGAACCGCGGTTGGCGTATTTACCATCAGCCTGGTCCAGACCATGAGCCAGCAGCTCTACCCTTCTCCGGCGCAAATCATCGTTCCGGAAGTGGATGTCATAGCTGGTTCCCTTCCCGGATACCCCACTGAAGGTCTATTAGTGAATTTACTAGGATTTGCGCTTGGGTCTTTCTTCGGGGGTATGGTGGCAGCCAGGGTTACCCATCAAAGACTCATTCTGCATGCCCTGCTGGTGGGCGTCTTTTTACTGGCCATGGGCCTGGCCAATCTCCTGCCCGCTTCTTACCCGCTCTGGTTTAAAATAGTCGCTTTCATCATCTTCCTGCCTATGGCTTACTTTGGCGGAATGATGTCGGCGCGCCGCATGCCATGAGCTAGGTTCATTTTAAGTCGGTTTTCTTAAAAAGAAGCCCTAAACAGAGGAAAGGCCAGCCACAACGCTCCAAAATATAGATTATATACCTCCTACAGATACTGACCTAATTCTATGATAAACAAAGTAGTGCAAGACGCCGCATCGGCCTGTGCAGACATCACCGATGGCGCCACCCTCATGCTGGGAGGTTTCGGCCTGTGCGGCATCCCCGAGAACTCCATCCAGGAAATCCTGCGCAAAGACATCAAAGACCTCACCTGTATTTCCAACAACGCCGGGGTAGACGACTTCGGCATCGGGTTGCTGTTGCAGCGGCGCCAGGTGAAAAAGATGATCTCCAGCTACGTAGGCGAAAATGCCGAGTTTGAGCGCCAGTTGCTTTCAGGTGAGTTGGAGGTGGAGTTGATTCCGCAGGGCACCTTGGCCGAGCGCATCAGGGCCGGCGGAGCGGGCATTCCGGCGTTCTTCACCCCGGCCGGCTACGGCACCGAGGTGGGCGAAGGCAAGGAAAGCCGCGAGTTCAACGGTAAAATGTACCTCATGGAAACCTGGCTTAAAGCCGATTTCGCGCTGGTGAAAGCCTGGAAGGGCGACACCGCCGGCAACCTCATCTACAAAGGCACCGCCCGTAACTTTAACCCCATGATGGCCACCGCCGGCAAAATCACCATCGCAGAGGTAGAGGAACTGGTCCCCGTAGGCGAACTGGACCCCAACATGATCCACACCCCCGGCATCTACGTCCAGCGCATTTTCCAGGGCAAAGATTACGAGAAACGAATTGAGCAAAGAACGGTGCGGCAAGCATAGCTTGCCTGATTGATTTGGAGATGAGGAAATTTGGAGATGTGAAGATGTGAGGATTTGGAAATTTGGGGATGTGAGGATTTGTAAATGAATCTCCTTTAACATTTACTTAGATGGTCGTCATAAACTATTAAAATGGAGAAAATTCAGCCTCATAATCTCATTTTAGATCTTACACTTGACTTCTCTGTGGCTGTGATAGAATATGCAGAACAATTGGAAGCTTTAAGAAAATTTGTGGTGGCCAACCAACTCCTGAAAAGCGGGACCTCCATTGGAGCAAATGTAAGGGAGGCCCAAAACGCAGAGAGCAAAGCTGATTTCATCCACAAGTTCAAAGTAGCGGCCAAAGAAGTTGAAGAGACAGAATATTGGCTGCTACTTTGCCAACGCGTGGCTTCCTACCCCAATCCAGAGCACCTCCAAAAAGACTTACACTCTATCAAAAAGATCATCTCCAAAATCATTATTAGTTCAAAGTCAAAAAGTTGAAACAGCGGAGATAAGGAGCCTATCAATTCCACATCTTCAAATTTCCTAATCTTCAAATCTCCACATCTTCCCATCTTCAAATACGAATGAAATGAGTCTAGATAAACACGGCATTGCCAAACGGATTGCAAGGGAATTGCAGGAAGGATATTATGTGAACCTGGGCATCGGGATACCTACCCTGGTGGCCAACTATATCCCTGAGGGGATGAACGTGGTGCTGCAGAGCGAGAACGGGCTGCTAGGCATGGGCCCCTTTCCTACCGAGGAGGAGGTGGATCCAGACCTCATCAATGCCGGGAAACAGACGGTGACCACTTTGCCGGGATCGGCCATCTTCAGCTCCGCTGAGAGCTTTGGGATGATCAGGGGTGAGCACGTGCAGTTGACGGTGTTGGGCGCCATGGAGGTTTCGGAGCGCGGCGACATTGCCAACTGGAAAATACCTGGCAAGATGGTAAAAGGTATGGGCGGCGCCATGGATTTAGTGGCCTCGGCCAAAAACATCATCGTGGCCATGCAACATACTTCCAAAGACGGGCAATCAAAGCTCCTGAAAGACTGTACCCTGCCTATCACCGGTCTGCGCTGCGTGAAGAAAATTGTCACGGACCTGGCTGTGCTGGAAGTCACCGAGGATGGGTTCAAACTGCTGGAGCGGGCGCCCGGTGTCACAGTAGAGCAGATCAAAGCGGCCACTGCCGGAAAATTAACCGTGGAAGGTGAGATTCCGGAAATTAATGTGTAACTATCTTTGTTACCAATCGGCCAAAAGCCAGTGTATTTAAGCGCGAAAGCCTTTTTACGCCTGTTTCCAGGAAAACACGGCCAAACCGCCGTATACGCTTAACTTAACCATGGCTTAGAGCCGTTGAACCTTTGATAGAACGCCTTGTCTGCGGCGCTGGCTTCACTTTTGAAACCAGGCCCCACTAGCAGGAAGCGTTTTTAATGAATTTTTACCAACATGAGTGAAAACACCGAACATAAGTTAATTCTCCGTCAGCTTACCACTTCTGACTACAAGGAAGTGAAACAAATCATGGAGCTGGTCTACACCAACATAGGCGGCTCCTGGACCCAGAAAGAATTCGCCTCCCTGCTAAGGCGCTTCCCCGAGGGGCAGCTTTGTATTGAAGACAAGGGCCGGGTGGTAGCCGCGGCGCTGAGCCTTATTGTGCAGTATTCTGAGTACGGCGACAAGCACACCTATGAGCAGATTGTGGGTGGCGGTAAGTTTGATACCCATGACCCGGATGGCGATACCCTCTACGGTGTTGACGTTTTCGTGCACCCAGAGTACCGCAACCTCCGCTTGGGCCGTCGCCTCTACGATGCCCGTAAGGAGCTTTGCGAGAACCTGAACCTGCGGGGAATTATCCTGGGCGGCCGTATCCCGGGCTACAAAGAGCACTCAGAGAAGATGACGCCCGGCAAGTACATTGAGCAGGTAAGAAACAAGGAGATCTATGATCCCATCCTTACCTTCCAGCTCAGCAACGGCTTCCACGTACGTAAGATTATCAGAGGCTACATGCCCCAGGACAAAGACTCCAAAGCCTATGCCTCCCTGTTGGAGTGGATCAACGTCTACTACGAGGAGAAGGAAACCCTGGTGGGCGGAACCAAACGCGTGGTGCGCATTGGGGTAATCCAGTGGCAGATGCGCCAGATGACTTCTCTGGAGGATTTTGAGCAGCAGGTAGAATTCTTCGTGGATACGGTGAGTTCCTACAAGGCCGACCTGGTCATGTTCCCCGAGTTCTTCAACGCGCCTTTGATGGCCCTTTCAGACGAGAGTACGCCATCAGCGGCTATCAGAAGGCTGGCCGGCTACACCGACGGTATCCGGGAGCGCCTTATTCACCTGGCCCTGGCGTACAACATCAACATCATTGCGGGCAGCATGCCGGAGTACATTGACAACAAACTCCACAATGTGAGCTACCTCTGCCGCCGCGATGGTACCTATGACAAGCAATACAAACTGCACGTGACCCCTGATGAGTCTCAGTACTGGGGGATGCGCGGGGGAAACAAACTGAGCGTCTTTGATACCGACTTCGGGAAGATTGGCCTCTTGATCTGCTATGACGTGGAGTTCCCAGAATTGGCGCGTATGCTGTCTGACCAGGACATGAAGATCCTCTTCGTGCCTTACCAGACCGATACCAAAAACGCTTACCTGCGGGTGCGCCATTGCGCCCAGGCCCGCGCCATTGAGAACGAGTGCTACGTGGCCATCACGGGGAGCGTGGGTAACCTTCCGCGCGTGGAGAACATGGACATCCAGTACTCGCAATCGGCGGTCTTCTCCCCTTCTGATGTGGCCTTCCCGCACGATGCCATCATCGCTGAAGCCACGCCTAACACGGAGATGACCCTCATTGCCGACCTGGACCTTGACCTGCTCAAAGACCTAAACACCACCGGTAGCGTAAGGAACCTGAGAGACCGCCGTAAGGACCTATACAACCTAAGTTGGCTGCACCAGAAAGAAGACGATTTAACCGAGATTTAATCAAAACAGCCCCTAAACAGCGAAGGCCGGTATGTACCGGCCTTCGCTGTTTAGGGGCTGTTTTCTTGGGTTCTACCAAAGATTGGTTACAGGTTTTCAAATCTCCTTCTTCTCTGTACTAACCTGTATTCGTACCAAACCGCCAATATAAACGCGACAAGGAAACCCAGCATGGCACCAATCACCAAATGCAGTTTCTCTTTGGGTCCGGTTGGGTGCGTAATGGGGGCAAAACCAACCACCACCTGTACCGTCTCCAGATTCCGCAACTGGGCTTCCAGGTAGGCCTGCTTTTCAAACAATTCGGCACTCTGCCGGTAAAGGTTGGTAGGGTCCAGGGGCTCACCGTACACAAAGCCATTCACGGGACCTCTCAATTCAATGGCGGCCCGCTTGATGCTGTCAATGGAGGCTATGTCTACCCTTAGTTTTTCAATCATGCTTCTCATCTGCTCCCGCTTGGCCTGGGTACTTCTGGAAAAATAAGGGTTGTTGTCCAGATGCCTTAACAGCGCTTGCTGCACCGGGGTGAAAAACTTGTTGTCATATAATTCCACATCCACCCTGAAGGGCGCCCCCTGAAGTATACTGTCTGCCGGAACTTTCTCTGGGTCAATGTTGAAATACCCAATAGCCTTGATTTGGGAAACACTGTCCACGCTCATGTTAAGGTCAGCGGCAACCACCTCAAAGTTCGCGTCCTGCACCAGTTTAGACAATCTGTTCACCTGGTCCTGAAAAAACTCGTTCCTGATGGCCGATGCCGGCAACACGGTCATGGAGGATCTGTAGTAGGGCCGTTTGCTTATGAAGTCCAGATAACCTAATCCGATTCCCAGCAAGGTCAGCAGCAGAAAGAATGTCCACCGGCGGAGTACCAGTAGAAAGGCACTCTTGACATAGCCGAAAGCCTTTTTGAAAAGGTAACTTATCTTCTCAAAAACCACCCTCAAGTCGATTTCATCGGCTGACCTTTCCTCCCGGGATATTCTGTTCATGGTGCGTTTTAATGGTACTGAAGGCCTCAAAAATAGAAAAAACTTTATAAAATCAATCAGAAAAGCATTCCCTCTTATTTCTCTATCTTTGGCTGGTTCATCATGGCAGCAATAGCACCAATAATTTACCATAAGCACTTACAAGCAAGAAGGTTAAGCTGATTGAAATTCAACCGCTGCTTACGACTGCTTTCCCCACTCCTCCATACCTGATGATATTTGAATTAAAAAAGAAGCTAAGCTCCCTTCTCTTCTCTGAAAGCTTGCTTGGAAGGTTCAACAAAGGCGCTTTCTGGATTCTGGTAAGCACCGTGGGCTTGCAAGGCTCAAACCTTCTGGTGACTATCTTTCTGGCGCGCTTTTTCGGGCAGACCGGTTACGGGGAGATCAGCCTGACGGTGAGCACTTTTGCCTTGTTAGGGGAGATTGCCGGCCTGGGTTTTGGGCTTACCACCACCAGATACATAGCAGAACACAAACAGAAAAATCCCCTTAAAGCCAGCAGGATCATTGGTTTGGCGCTGGCTTTTTCTTTGGTCCTAGGTTTAGGCGCCACGCTGCTTCTGCTCTTCTGGCCCCAGATAATTACGGAGCCTTTTATCCAGGAACCGCACTTGAATCCTTTGTTCCGGATTGGGGCGCCGCAGATTTTTTTCAATGCCATCTCCGGGGTGACCCTGGGAGTACTCTCGGGCTTGGAGGCTTTTCCGGGTATTGGGCTGAGTAACCTGCTCAGGGGCATTCTTTATATGGTGGCCGCCTTCATAGGGTCATATCTGTTTGGTATTGACGGAGCGGTCATGGCTACCACCCTCTCTTCCGGGTTGGGGGTGTTCATTGCTTTCTTGTTTCTAAAAAATAACTTAAAGCGGTTTGGGTTAAGCATCAAATTCAGAGGCGCGCTTGAGGAAGTTTCCATTTTACGCCAATTCGCGGTACCGGCGCTTCTGAGTAACCTCTCGGTCATTGCCGCGGTCTGGGTCACCAATCTCCTGCTGGTGCGGCAGGTGGCAGGGTTTTCGGAATTGGGTCAGCTCAACGTGGCCAACCAGTGGAAGAACCTGCTCATGCTCATGCCCAACATCATCGCCCAGGTACTTCTGCCGCTGCTGTCAGCGGAATTATCCGGGCCCGAGGATTCTTCTTCCCACAAGACTTTGGGACTTTTCCAGAGCATTACGGTACTGGTGATTTTCCCGGTAGGCACCCTGTTTATGTTCTTCCCAGACACGGTGCTGTTTATCTATGGCCAGGAGTTCAAAAACAGCCAGGATGTGCTCATCGGGTCCGTTTGGAGCGTGATTGTGGCCAGCGCCGGCAGCGTTTTAGGGGCGTTTGTGCAATCCACGGGCAAAATGTGGATCGGGTTTACCACCAACCTCACCTATGGCCTTTTACTTATCCTCGCCACCTACCTGTTTGCGGGGGTATACGGGGCCAATGCCGTCGCCTACGGAAGCGGTGCGGCTTACCTGTTTATTAATTTTCTGAGCCTTTACCTGCTCCGTAAGCATATTGCTGCCCAACTGGTGAAACAGATACTGGCAGCCGTGTTTCTCAGCGTTTTACTCGTGGTCGCCTCTCTGGCCGTAGGAAACAGCTACCGTTTCTCCTATGGGATTGTTGCTATTGTGGGGGTGGAATTCGTCCTCTTCAAAATGGTGATCAGCCACGAGGTAAGGATGGGCGTTTCAAGGCTGTTTTCTAAATTTCTGCTCAAAAATGGCAAAACCTGAAAAAGCTCCCATCAAAGTAGGCATCTTCACCTATGCCTTCCACGGCGGCGGCATGGAAATGGCTTTGCTGCGGCTGGGCAAGTATTTGCAGGCCCAGGGCATGGAAGTCGAAATCACTGTCTTTTCTGAAAAGGGTGCCTGGTTTGAACAGATAGGGGAAACCGGCCTTAAAGGTGTCTTTCTTTCGCATAAGGGTCTTGAGACCAAACTGCAGAGAACTTTCCATTACCTGAAGGCTTTGAAGTATATTTTCCAAAAGAAGTACGATGTCATTTTCCTCAACCATACCCGCTATGGCCAGCGGGCGGTTCCGTTTTTAAGACGTTTTTCCAAAACCAGGACCGTTTCGGTTTTACACAACACTGATGCCTCCATCTTTGAGATCGGGCTCATGCATGCCGCATCCCTGGATGCTGTGGTTGCGGTGGGTCCTTTGGTAGAGGAACTGGCAAAACAATGGGCGCCGCACAGCAGAATTCACCAGATCAGAAACGGCGTGGATCTTCCGCAGACCTTTGGGTTAAAGGAAGAAAGGCATGGAAAGCCGTTCACTTTAGTGTTTGTGGGCCGGTTGGAGCACGCCCAGAAAGGAGTCTTTTTCCTGCCTGAGATTCTGGAAAACTGCCGAAAACGAGGACTGGACCTGCACCTCATTATTGCGGGCACCGGTCCTGATGAAGTTGAACTGAAAAGGTTATTCGGGGAAAAGAACCTTCTGGGGGTGGTCCGGTTTGCAGGCTCCCTCCCGACAAAAGAGGTGTACCAACTGCTGCTTTCTTCCCATGTGATGCTCATGCCTTCGTTTTTCGAGGGGTTCAGCGTAGTTCTGCTGGAGGCCTTGGTGTGCGGCTGTCTTCCTTTGGTGACCAGGCTGGAGAATATCACCACCCCTGTAATAAAAGACGGGGAAAACGGTTTCTTAATTGATGGGAATGATAATATAGATATGTTTGCAGAGAGAATCACCTATCTGTACACCCACCGTGACCAAATGGAGAAGATGAGTCACGCCACTTCTCTTGCTGCCGCCCAGAACTACTCGGTAGAAGCCATGGGCGAAAAATACCGGGACTTGATCTTATCCCTGGTCGGCGGAAATAGGAAGGAATAGGAAACGCAAATCCATGAAGAAAATCCTTTTTGTCTTTGGCACGCGCCCGGAAGCCATCAAAATGGCACCTTTAATCAAAGAATTCAGCCTTTTTCCTGAGCTCTTCCAGACCGTTACCTGCATTACCGGTCAGCACCGGCACATGCTGGACCAGGTGCTGGCGTTCTTTTCCATCACCCCAGACTATGATCTCAGCCTCATGCAACCAGATCAGAGTTTATTTGACATTACCTCCAAAGGCCTGAAAGCACTGGAAGCGGTTCTGGAAGATTGCGCGCCCTCTTTGGTGTTTGTGCAGGGAGACACCACCACGGCCTTCCTGGGCGCGCTGGGCAGCTATTACAAGAAGATCAAAGTAGCCCACTTAGAGGCAGGCCTGAGAAGCGGCAACCGGCAGTCCCCTTTCCCGGAGGAAGGCAACCGGATCATGATTGGTCACCTCGCTGATTTCCACTTCGCGCCTACACCGGCTGCCCAGAAGAACCTGGCCCAGGAAAATATCCTGGATAATGTCTTTGTGGTGGGAAACACGGTAATTGACGCGCTGCATTTAGGCTTGAGCATCATCAAACATGACGAGGTGATGTACCAGGATTTCTTCAAGGGCCTGGATTTCACCAAAAAAATCATCCTGGTGACCGGTCACCGTCGTGAAAGCTTTGGCGCCCCCTTTGAGAACATCTGCCTCGCGATAAAGGAAATTGCCAAGACTTTTGAAGAGGTGGAAGTGGTATACCCGGTGCATTTAAACCCGAATGTGCAAGGAGTAGTGAACCGTATTCTGAGCGACCTGCCCAACATTCACTTGTTGCCTCCTTTGGAGTACCCTCACCTGCTGTGGCTCATGGAAAAAAGCTACCTGGTGCTCACCGACTCGGGAGGAATCCAGGAAGAGGCTCCTTCGCTGGGCAAACCGGTACTGGTGATGCGGGACGTTACCGAAAGAACCGAAGGGATTGAGGCAGGCACGGCTGCGCTGGTGGGCACAAACCGGCAAGCCATTGTGCAGAAGGTAACTGAGTTGCTCCAAGACCAGCCGGTGTACCAATCCATGGCCAATGCCGTCAACCCTTACGGAGATGGTACCACCTCCCAACAGATTGTCTCGCTTCTCCAGGAAATCCAACTGTAGTCATGATGCCCAAAGAGATTGTTTTCGTGGCGCCTTACCCTACAGACCGCACCATTGGAGAAGGAATGATGCAGCGGGTCAAACACATTGATGATTGCTTGAAAGGGCATAGACGTACATATTTGAATATCAGATTGGTAAGGGCCTTCAGAAAGACTGAAATAAGGGAGGGGCAGCTCACCATTCTTACGCTAAACCTTTTCACCCACTTCTCCCTGATTCTGCAGATATTCAGGCAGGCGGATCTGGTTTACATCCACTCTATTTTCAATGCTTTAACCGCCTTACCTTTCCTTAAGCTTAATAACCAAAAAACGAAGGTGGCACTTGATGTGCACGGCGTGGTACCGGAGGAGCTTGCGTTTTCAGGCGAAATAAAGAAAAGCAGGCTATTTTCATGGGTTGAACAGGAGGCTGTGCCTTTTGTAGATACCTTCATTTACGTGACTCATAAAATGAAGGGGTATTACCTTCAGAAACACCCGGACACTAGAAACAGAAACCATCTGGTGTACTCCATCAAACCCAACATGCCGGCCGGATTAGATTTAGGTTTACTAAACAAAACCAGGGAAGAATTAGGCCTTACCTGTTCAGAAGTAGTGTTTATCTATAGCGGCTCAGCCCAGAAATGGCAGAATGTGGACCTCATGTTCCAGTGCATACAAAGGCTACAGAATTCAAACTACAGATTCATCATCCTTAGCGGCGAGGTAGAGGCGGTAAAAGCAGTGGCAAAGCAGGTGGGTTGCAACACTGCTGGTTTCATCTTCAGAAGCGTGCCCCCTTCCATGCTGGGCTATTATTATGCGTTGGCAGACTATGGGTTCATTCTCAGGGATGACCATATCCTGAACCGGGTGGCCAGCCCCACCAAATTGATTGAGTATCTTTACTTTGGCATCACGCCTATTGTAAAGCTGCAGGAAATCGGGGACTTTGCTGACCTGGGATATGAGTTCCTGGACTACAAATCTTTGAACGATGGTTTAACCAAACGGAAAAGCCAGAAGAACAAAGAGATTGTCTTACAGCTGCTGCAAGACCCCTTGACCATTGAAGAGGCTCTCTTCCAGGCAGAGGCGTCTGGACAATGACCGTTTTACCTGAAAAATCTATGTCAGAACCGCTGGTCTCAATTACATTGGCTACCTACAACGGGGCAAAGTACATTAGAGAACAGCTTGCCTCTATTTTTGCCCAAACCCACCAACACCTTGAAGTCATTGTATTCGATGACGGATCAACGGACGGGACCCTTGAGATCCTTAAGGAAATTTCTTGGAACAGGCACAACCTGATTATTCACGCTAACACCCAGCAAGCCGGGGTAGTCCAGAATTTTTCCCGGGCCATGGCCGCAGCCACCGGGAATTACATTGCCTTATGTGACCAGGATGATGTCTGGTTGCCAGGCAAGTTAAAGGCGAGTCTGGCCTGCCTGCAGGAACTAGAGAAAAGCTCTTCCAAAGAAACACCCGCCCTGGTCTTTACCGACTTGAAGGTGGTGGATGAGCACTTGAAGGTAATAGATGCCTCCTACTGGCACCACATGGAGCTAAACCCGGAGAATAATTCATTAAACCGGGCCTTGGTTGAAAACGTGGCCACCGGCTGCACCATCCTCCTCAATAAAGCCACCAAAGATCTGGCGCTGCCCATACCAAAAGAAGCGCTCATGCATGATGTCTGGCTGCTCCTGACGGCCAGCTACTTTGGCCAGGTAAAATACCTGTGCGAGCCAACAGTTCTATACCGTCAGCATTCTTTTAATGCAGTGGGTGCCCGGCGCAAAGGTTTATTCCGTCATTTAGCCTTTGTTTTGGAAAAAGCCCTGAAAAACAATCTGCAGCTTTTATCAGACGAGATAAAACAAGCCGAAGCTTTTCATTTACACCATCAAAACAGGCTATCCTTGAACCCGGCTAATAAAAGGATTTTAGAAGCCTTTATCTCAATGAAGAACAAAGGCTTTCTTGCAAGAAAACAGCAACTGATCAAATACCGGTTTTACAGGTCTTCCTGGAAGAATAACCTGAGCCTGCTTTTAAGAGGATAAGAGAGGAACATGACCGTGCAGGAACAACAACCCAAAGTATACATTGTGGTGCTCAACTACATGAGCTGGCAAGACACCGTTGAGTGCCTGGAAAGCCTGTTGAGACTAAAATACCAAAACAAGGAGATCATTGTGGTGGACAATGATTCTCCCAACGGGTCATTTCTTCATCTAACCAGCTGGGCCCAAGTTCACCTTCCCTCCTTTTTTGCTTTGAAAGAAAGCGAAGCCACCCAAAGCAGTGACCTTCCTAGACAAAACCCACCAGTAGTGTTTATTAGGGCCGACAAAAACGCGGGGTTCGCGGCAGGCAACAACCTGGGGATACGATATGCCTTGCAGAAAAATGACCATGATTACCTGTGGCTTCTGAACAACGACACTACTGTTGACCCTGATTCTCTGGATGAGTTGGTGAAAAGGGCCCAATTTGACCAAAGCTCTGTTAAACCCGTGGGCATCTGGGGCTCAAAACTGCTGTACTATCACCAACCCGAGGTAATACAAGCCCTAGGCGGTAAGCTGGATCTACGCACTTTCACCACCCGTCACCTTGCGGAGGAAGAACCGGATGGCCCACAGCATAACGTGCCGGCGCTGCAACAGGATTACGTGATTGGCGCTTCCCTCTTTGTCAGTAGAAAGTTTCTGGAGGAGGTTGGGCTTTTAAGCGAGGATTATTTTCTTTACTTTGAAGAACTGGACTGGGCCCAAAGAGCGGAAAGAGCCGGGTATGGTTTGGGCTATGTGTGGTCTTGCCGGGTTTATCACAAAGAGGGACAAACCATCGGGTCAAGTTCCTCCGGTAAGCAGAAAAGCGCCTTAGCGGATTATCACGGCATCAGAAGCAAAATTATTTTTTTCAGGAAGTTCTACCCCCAAAGGACACTTCAGCTTTATTTGTTACTCATAGCCTCTGCTTTGCTGCGGATGTCTAGGCTGCAGTTTAAAAGAGCCGCCACGGTATTCAAGTTGATCCTCCAGACTAAATGAAGCAGGCTGCACAATATAAAGTCTCTATCTCCCATGTCTTACTATTACTCTTAATAGTGACGCTGCTGTTTAGTGGCTTTATCACCAATTTTCTTTCGTTCACCAAGCTGAACCTGGGTACGGTCTTAATTGACTTACTCATAGGGCTTCTCCTGGCCCACGCCGCTTTTTCCCTGGCATTGTTTGGTTTAACAGAAAAGAAGGTACACACAGATTACGCTATTTTTGCCCTATTCTGGCTTGTTTTACTTTTCCTCACCACTTCAAAGCTCTCTATCATTGACGATAATTCCATAAGGGAAAGGGTTTTAGGCCTCAGGAATACCATTTTTTACGCCGCCCCTATTATCTACATCCCGCTGTTGTTCAGGAAAGAAAAGCCAATTGACAACAGCCTGGCTACCATCGTGCTGGTGGGAGTTATCCTTTGTCTCTATGCCATATTCCAGTTTAAGTTCTCTTCTAAACTGCCCCTTTCCTTCCTTGCCCTTAGAGGAGAAGGCACCTTCCAATTCTACAATGAGGAAATTGTGAGACCCACCGCCCTATTGGGCAATACCATCATTTTCGCCAGTTTTACCATTACTTTGTTCTCTGTGCTGGTAGCCAAACTGCTGACCACAGGTAAAAAGATTTACCTGCTTTATCTCGCTATTATTGTCACTGCTAACATCTTCACTTTCACTAGGGCTACCTTGGTGGGCCTCCTATTATCAAGCGGCACCATTCTGATTCTGCACTACGGAAGGTTCACCATCAACTTCGTGATCAGGATCATCCTGGTTAGCTTTGTTCTGTTGATCACGCTCCTTTCTCTGGCTTATTTTTACAAAGACAGCTTTATCGTGAGGAGGGTGACCGGGCAGGAGGCCAGCACCATCGCCTCCACCACAGAGCATTACAACCAGATAGACAATTCCCTGGAGTTCCTCAAAGAAAATTATCTATTCGGGGCGGGAACCGGCACCCAGGGACCCAGCAGCGACGCCACCAGCATGATCATAACCGATGGGTACTGGCTGCAGCTTTTCCTGGAAAATGGCGTTTTCCTGGGCCTGTTTCACTTCTGTTTGTACCTCATCTGCTTTTATTATGCGCTGCACACCTTTTACTTTGCAGACAACCTCCTCCTGAGACAGCTATGCCTGGCTTTTCTGGGAGCCAGTATGTATTTCTTTGCGGGGAGCCTGATCAACTCCGCCCTCATTGGCAAGGTGAACTATATCCTGTACTGGATTCTTTTCGGTTTGCTCTTAGCGCAAAGTATTATCTCCAAAAGACGAATGAATGCCCTCCCTAGTCATTGATGCCCGCATGGTCCATTCCTCCGGGATAGGAGTTTACCTGAAGCAATTGATCCCCTTTCTTCTACCCTCTTTTCAGGTGTCGGTACTGGGTAAACCTGAAGAAATCAACGAGTTCGCGTGGGCATCTTCGGTACAGGTTATCCCGGCGGAGGCGGCCATCTACTCCATCAAAGAACAGTTTGAACTGGCCTCTAAAATCCCACCCTGTGACATCTTCTGGTCGCCGCAGTACAATGTTCCGCTTTTGCCTATCAGGGCAAAGAAAAGGGTGGTGACCATTCATGACACGTACCACCTGGCTTACCGGCATACCTTGCCCCTGGCGCAGAAGGTGTATGCCACGGCGGTTATGAAAGCCGCGGTGCGGCTGGCACACCAGGTCATCACCGTCTCCCACTTCTCCCAAACGGAGATTGTGAAGTACACCAACTGCCCTCCTGAGAAGATCAGTGTCATTTACAACGGGGTGGACACGCTCCGTTTTAGGGCAGATTTACCGGAAACGGCATCAAAACAGCTTAAGGACGCCCTGCCTGAGCTCCCAGAAAATTATCTGGTGTACGTGGGTAATGTGAAGCCCCACAAAAACCTGATTACACTTCTGAAAGCCTATGCTGGTCTGGATTCACCGTTACAAGCAAAGTACCATTTGGTGATAGTGGGTCAGAAACAGGGGTTTATCACGCCGGATCAGGAGGTTTTCCAGTTTCTGGAGCAGCAACCTTCGCTGCGTGGCTTGGTTCATTTTACCGGTTTTGTGCCCGATGAGCTATTGCCATTCCTGTACAAATGCGCATCTTTGTCGGTTTTTCCATCGGTGTACGAGGGGTTTGGGTTGCCGCCTTTGGAATCCATGGCCTCCGGATGCCCGGTGGTGGCCTCCTCATCGGCGAGTATCCCCGAGGTTTGCGGTGACGCGGCGCTGTACTTCCAGGCCCTGGACGCCGAGGAGCTCAGGGCCCTGCTGAAAACCGTTCTCACGGACGAGCGTTTGCGGGCCGATCTGGTAAAAAGAGGCTTAAAACAGGCGGAGGAATACACCTGGGAGAAATCAGCAGCCCGGCACCTGAAGGTTCTGAGAGGTTTGCTGACACCAGGTTAAAGAAACTTCTTACAGGAACAAATTGAGGCTATATCGCAGGACACCTGCATCATCATAATTATTCTTTGTGAAAGTAGCGATTGTACATGAGTGGTTTGTGGATTACTCCGGATCGGAAAAAGTGGTGGAGCAGCTCCTACGCATTTTCCCGGAGGCCGACCTGTTCTCGGTCATTGACTTCATGCCCGATCACCTGAGAAAGCACATTTTCAATAAAACCGCCACCACTACTTTCATCCAGCACTTACCTTTCGCCCGCAAGCACTACCGCAACTACCTTTTTTTGATGCCCCTGGCCATTGAGCAACTGGATGTGTCTGCCTATGACGTGGTTATCTCCAGCAGCCACGCCGTGGCTAAAGGCGTTCTAACCCATGCGGGGCAGCTGCATATCTGCTATTGCCACTCGCCGGCCCGCTACGCCTGGGACCTGTACCACCAATACCTGAAGGAATCCGGCCTGAATTCTGGCCTCAAAGGCATGCTGGCCAAACTGATCCTGCACCGGTTCCGGAACTGGGATGTGGCCACCGTGAACCGGGTAGACCATTTCGTGGCCAACTCAAAGTATATCGCGCGGCGCATCAAAAAGAATTACAGCCGCGAGGCCACCGTCATCTATCCGCCGGTAGACGTAGAGAATTTCTCGCTTTCAGAGAAACGGGAGAACTTCTACTTCACCGCCTCGCGCCTGGTGCCCTACAAACGGATTGACCTCATTGTGGAGGCGTTCAATGAGATGCCAGACAAGCAGTTGGTGGTGATTGGCGAAGGTCCAGACTATGATAAAATAAAAGCCAGTGCCGCAGCCAATGTGACGTTGCTGGGATATCAGCCTTTTGAGGTTTTGAAAGACCATCTGCAGCGGGCCA
Organism: Rufibacter roseolus; assembly: GCF_017916365.1. Taxonomy (GTDB): domain Bacteria; phylum Bacteroidota; class Bacteroidia; order Cytophagales; family Hymenobacteraceae; genus Nibribacter; species Nibribacter roseolus. Next base: position 329,953 of record NZ_JAFMSU010000002.1, on the reverse strand, counting down.
AGGCTTTTGTCTTCGCTGCTGAGGAGGATTTCGGGATCACGCCGGTAGAGGCTCAGGCCTGCGGCACACCCGTGATCGCCTTGGGCAAAGGAGGCGCACTGGAAACCATCACCCCAGATACCGGTATTTTCTTTTCCAGCCAGGAGAAGGAAAGCCTGAAAGAAGCCATCAGGTTGTTTGAAGGCAGAGGAGCCCTGTATGACAAACAAATCATCAGATTATCTGTTGAGAAATTCAACCAAACCAGGTTCAGAGACGAAATGCGGAAGTTTGTATATGAGAAATACGATGAGCTTAGGCGATACAACTAGTAAAAAAAGCGCCCTTAGCCAAGAGGTCTTTGCTTTCCTGGTTTACGTATATGCCGTTGCCGTTCCGCTGAGGTCTAATTTCAAAACCGAATTCCTGCTGGTGCTGCTCTCGGGCTTCGTCTGGAATGTCTACAGGCAGGGGAACGGGCTCGGGTCCATTTTCAAAAGCCAGGTGTTCAGGGCCATTGGGGTCTACTATGTGCTTTGTATTTTATCGCTGGTGTACAGCTTCCAGACCAAAGCCACGCTGAACTTCATTGTTTTGCAGGGCACCCTGCCCTTGCTGCCCATTTTGTTTTACAGGCAACTTACCAGAAGGCAGATCAATACAGCGTTGTTGTTTTTCTCATTGAGCTGTTTTTGCCTCTCGGTCTACGCCTCCGTTGATATTACGCGGCAATATTTTGAAAAGTACCCCCAGCATTGGGAACAACTCCAGCTCATTGACTGGACGTTTTTTTCCTACTTCCTGCCCCAAAACATCCGCTTTCACGCGCCATATTACAGCCTCTACATAGGGGCTTGCCTTTTGATCCACGGCTACTTTCTGTTTACCACTAAGTTTACCCAGAACAAGGCATCTTTTCTGCTGCATCTTTTCTTCTGCGTCTTCTACTTTGGGTTTCAGGCGTTATTAGCCTCCAGAACCGCGCTGGTGGCTACGGTGTTGGTGATGGCTTTGGTGGGCGTTTACCTAACGCTTCGGGCCGGGAAATACGTGGTGCTGGTTGGCGTGATTCTGTTCACGATTGCCTCCAGCGTGCTGGTGTTTCAAAAAGTAACCTACCTCAGGATCAAGTTCAGTGAGAGCGCGGGCGTGACCCAAAGAAAGATGATGTGGACCTCGGCGGTGGATGTCATTCAGGAAAATCCGCTGCTGGGCGTAAGCCCCGGCCAATCCGAAGAAGCCTTGGTGGAAAGCTACCAGTATAACGGTTTCCAGGAGGGTGTAGATGCCAGGTACGATGCACACAATCAGTTCCTCATGTACGGGGTTTCCCTGGGCATTCTTGGGGTGCTGGCCTTTGCGGTGCTTGTGTTTTTCCTGCTCAAGGAAGCTTACCAAAAGAAAGACTTTATCCTGTTCAGTTTTGTGGCCGTTTTTACCATTTGCTGCTTAACAGAATCACTCATGCAGCGCAGAGACGGAACGCTGCTGTTTTCTTTTCTAATAGCCCTCCTGGTGTTTGCCCCAAAAGAAGACCGGAACCAAAGCTAATTTTCCCTCCGCCCTTTTAAGCATGATTTCAGGAAAACAGCCCTGAAACAAGGCTTGCGTCCCATGAGGTTACCGGCCCACCTGGCCTGAATCATGTATGAATTTGCTATCTTCGCAGCATTAGCAAAATCATACATGAGCCAAGACAAACCTTCTATCCCTAAGGGCACCCGCGATTTTGGGCCCGCCACGGTGGTGAAACGCAACTATATCTTCTCCGTCATCAAGCGTACCTTCGAGAAATTCGGGTTTCTTCCCCTGGAGACGCCCGCTATGGAAAACCTGAGTGTGCTTACCGGCAAGTACGGCGATGAGGGAGACCAGCTTATTTTCAAGATCCTCAATTCCGGAGACTTCCTGAGCAAGGTATCTGCCCAGGACCTGGAGCAGGGCTACAAGCCGCTTACCCGCAAAGTCTCTGAGAAGGCGCTGCGCTATGACCTCACCGTACCCTTCGCCCGTTACGTGGTCATGAACCGCAACGACATCGCTTTCCCGTTCAAGCGTTACCAGATCCAGCCCGTGTGGCGCGCCGACCGTCCGCAGCGGGGCCGCTACCGCGAGTTCTACCAGTGCGATGCCGATGTGGTGGGCACCAACTCGCTCCTCTGCGAGGCCGAGATCATCCTCATGATGGATGAGGTGCTGAGCACCCTGGGCCTGGAAGACTTCACCATCAAGTTTAACCACCGCGGGCTGCTGGCTGGCATCGCCGAGGCCATCGGAGCCCACGGTCGCGAAGCAGATCTTTGTGTAGCCATCGACAAGCTGGACAAGATTGGTCAGGAGGCCGTGAATGAGGAGCTGCGCCAGAAAAACTTCTCCCAGGAAGCGGTAGAGAAACTTAGGCCTATCCTCAACCTCTCCGGAGATATTACTGATCTACTCCCGCAACTGGACACCTTGCTGCAAGACTCAGAGGAAGGAAAACGCGGCCTGCGGGACATCCGCAGCATGCTGTCGTTTTTAGACAGTTTTACCGTAAACAAGGCTAATATACAACTGGATGTGACGCTGGCCCGAGGCCTCTCGTACTACACCGGCTGTATCTTTGAGGTGAAGGTGAACAACGTGCAGATGGGCAGTATCAGCGGCGGCGGCCGTTACGATAACCTTACGGGCATGTTCGGGTTGCCGGGCGTGTCGGGCGTGGGCTTCTCCTTTGGGGTGGACCGCATCTTTGACGTGCTGGAGGAACTCAACCTTTTCCCACAGGAAAGCCAGACCATCACGCAACTGCTCATCGTGAATTTTGATGAGGCCTCCATGCGCTACTCCCTGCCCGTGCTGCAGACGTTGCGGGCCGCAGGCATCTCGGCGGAGCTGTACCCAGAATCGGCGAAGCTGAAGAAGCAGATGGGCTACGCAGATCAGAAAAAGATTCCTTACGTGCTGCTGGTAGGTTCTGAGGAGATGGAAAGCGGCCTTTTGAACCTGCGTAACATGCGCACTGGCTCCCAGGAAAAACTCCCGCTCCAGGATATATTGACCACCCTGCAAAACAACTCCGCTAACTAATGGCCGAACAGCACCTGGTTTCCCTGGCCCCGCTCTCGCTCAGAGAGATCAAGGGCATTCTGCAAAGCAGGGCCACGCTGGCTCTGTCTGAGGAAGTGGAGCAGCGCATTGACGCCAGCCATGCCTACCTGCACCAGCACCTGACCTCGGCGCAAAAACCGGTGTACGGCATCAACACGGGCTTTGGCGCGCTCTGCAACACCACCATCTCCCCCGGCAACCTGGAAACCCTCCAGCGGAACCTGGTTATGTCGCACGCCTGCGGCACCGGTGAGGAGATTCCTGCGGAAATAGTGAAACTGATGCTGTTTTTGAAGGTGCAATCGCTAAGCTACGGCTACAGCGGAGTGCAACTGAGCACGGTGCGGCGCTTGTTGGCCTTCTTCAACCGCGAGGTCTATCCTATTGTTTACCAACAGGGTTCCTTGGGCGCCAGCGGCGATCTGGCGCCCCTAGCACACCTTTGCCTGCCCTTGATGGGTCTGGGCGAGGTACGGTTCCAGGAGTTCAAGCTCAAGGGCCACGAAATCCTTGATATCTTCAGTTGGGAACCCATCCGGTTACAGGCCAAGGAAGGTTTGGCCCTCCTGAACGGCACCCAGATGATGACTGCCTACGGCACCATCATTTGCATCAAAGCCCGCCAGATCTCGGCGGCCGCCGATGTGCTGGCCGCGCTTTCCCTGGAGGCGTTTGACGGATTGGCTGCCCCTTTCCTGCCCCAGATCCACAACGTGAGACCCCACGGCGGGCAAAGAAAGACCGCCGCCCGCATCCTGCAGCTTTTGACCGGAAGCGAACTGCAACAGAAGGAAAAACCGCAGGTGCAGGACCCTTACTCTTTCCGGTGCGTGCCACAGGTGCACGGCGCCAGCCTTGATGCCCTGGAATACGCCGAGAAGGTTTTCACTACTGAGGTAAACTCCGTCACTGACAACCCCAATATTTTTCCCGAGGAAGACCTGATTCTTTCCGGCGGGAACTTCCATGGCCAGCCCCTGGCCCTGGCGCTGGACTTCCTGAGCATCGCTCTGGCCGAGTGGGGCAGCATCTCGGAGCGGCGCACGTTCCAGCTGATCTCAGGGCAGCGGGGCTTGCCGCAGTTCCTCATCCAGGAGCCGGGCCTCAACTCCGGGTTCATGATTCCGCAATACACCGCCGCCTCCATCGTTAGCCAGAATAAGCAGCTGTGCACCCCGGCCAGCGTAGATTCCATTGTCTCGTCAAACGGGCAGGAAGACCACGTGAGCATGGGCGCCAACGCGGCCACCAAGGCTTACCAGGTGGTGCAGAACGTGGAGCGAATCCTGGCCATTGAACTGTTGGCCGCCGTACAGGCGCTGGAATTCAGAAGGCCGCTCCGTACCTCTCCGGCCTTGGAGAAAGTGGTGGATGCCTTTAGAATGCAGGTGCCGCCGCTGGAGCAGGACCGCGTTTTACAGCCAGATATTGAAAAAAGCATCAGATTTATCCAGGACTTTCCCTTTGAGGAATGGATAGCGTGAGAAAACGGTTAGTACTTCTGCTTTTTTGGCTGGGGATTTCCCTTGGGGCCTGGGCGCAACAGGCGCCCTGTTTCCTGGCCTACAACCAGCAGAACCAAGCCGTGGAAACTTTCTGCGTGGGCGAAACCATCACCTTCAAAGACAATTCGGGCCAGACTAACGTCACTGAATTCTATGACTTTGACGACCGCGATGGGCTGGATTTCTCCGCCAAACAAACCTCACACACCTTCTCTACTCCCGGCCGCTTTGTGGTCACCCAACTCAAAGGCGTAGGCAATTTCTGCCCACGCACCTTTGACGTGAAAGCCGCCGCCCCGGCCTCGCCCCCGGTGTTGCAGAAACTGACCTTGCAGAGCGCAGGGGTGCAGATCCAGTTGCAGACCTCAGGAGTAAATGACCTGGTGGTGGAAAGAGCGACTTCCGCTACCGGGCCATTTACGGCAATAGAAACGCTCACCAGCGTGGCCGCAGGTCAAAGCCAGCACACCATTTCCGTGAACCCGATACTTGGTTGCTACCGGGTGCGGGTGACCAATATCTGCTCCGGCCGCGAAGACATCGTGTCTAACACGGTTTGCTCCCAAACGGTGAGCGTATCGGAAGGTGACCGGCAGAATGTGCTTTCCTGGTCGGCCAATACTAGCCCGGGCCTAGTGGTCAATTACCAGTTACTGCGTGGCGGTCAGCCTTACCAGAATCTTTTGGGAACCCAGACTTCCTTCACCGATACCCAGGTGGCCTGCGGCCGAAAATACACGTACCAGCTCATCGCGCTTCTACAGAATGGAGCCCAGAGCGCGTCTCAACCAATAGAGATTGAAACCATCGGCACCACCCCACCTGCTCCGGCGCTTCTGGTGGCCAGTTTTGACCTCCAGAACAGAGTCAACCTTGAAACGGTGGTTCCGGCGGAGGAAACCTTCAAGGAACAATCGGTTTACCGAAGCCAAAGCGGCGGCGGTTTCAACCTGATTGGGGAAAAACAGCCTAAAAACACCCTGGATGCCTCACCTGGCAACTTGGCGACTCCGCTGTGCTACCAGATTGCCTACCTTGATTCCTGCAACGTTTCGTCGCGCCAAAGCAACAGCGCCTGCCCGGCTATCTTAACGGCTACTTTGCAGGCAGAGGGAGGCGTTCAACTCAACTGGAGTTCCTACGAGGGCTTCCCGTCAGGGATTGGAAGTCAGACGCTTCAACTCCTGGATGACCAGAGTCAGGTGTACTGGAGCATTCCTGTCTCGGGACAGAGTTACCTGGATGCGCAGCCGCAGGAGAAATTCCAGCGGCTCACCTACCGGCTGTTGACTACCGCCCAGAATGGCCCTTACCAAAGCTTTTCTAACACCGCGGTCATAGACCAGGCTTTCCAATTCCATTTCCCAACCGCATTCACGCCCAACAACGATGGCCTGAACGATGTCTTCCGGCCGGTTGGCACGCCTTTCGCCTCCAGGTTCACGCTGCAGGTCCTCAACCGATGGGGTCAGATCATCTTTGAAAGCAAAGACCCCAAGACCGGTTGGAACGGCACGCACGGGGGCAAACCCTCCCCTCCCGAGACTTATATCTATCGGCTGGAAGCAGTGGATGTCAACGGCAAGAAGATCACCCAGAAAGGAACCGTCACTTTGATCAGGTAAGCGTTTAAGGGCCGTTTTTGTAAAACAGTGCTGAAACCAGGAAAGAACCTTCCTCTAAGGTGAAAGAATTTGAGCCATCTACCATCCTATGGACCTTTGGTTTAAACATTCGCCTAAATCAATTACTTTTGACCCGTGAATAGCGGCGGCAAGTATCTTCTGTCTTTGTTTACCCGTTATGCTCTATAGAACTTACTAAAAGAGAAGATTATGTTTGACATGTTCGGGATGATGAATAAGGTGAAGGAGATGCAGGCCAAGATGAAAGAGGCCCAGGATAATCTCAAGCACATAAGGGTGTCTGCTGAGGCCGGCGGCGGCATGGTGAAAGCCACGGCCAGCGGCGATCGGCGGTTACTGAAGGTAGAGTTCGATGAGACCCTCATGAACCCCAATGACAAGGAAATGCTCGCTGATCTGGTGGTAGCCGCGGTTAACAAAGCCCTGGACGAGGCCGGCGAGCGCGCCAAAGAGGAAATCAAAAAGAACACCGAAGGCATGCTGCCCAACATCCCGGGTTTAGATCTGAGCAACTTTGGATTATAGTACGCCCACCGTGGCGGTGGTTATCCTCAATTGGAATGGCCGCCGTTGGTTAGAACAGTTTTTACCCTCGGTGCTGCAGCACAGCGCCAAGGCCCAAATAGTGGTGGCCGACAATGCCTCCGCAGATGACTCCCTTCCTTTTCTCCGGCAGCACTACCCGCAGGTAAGAACCATTGCCCTGCCGGAAAACTACGGGTTCTGCGAAGGCTACAATCAGGCCCTCCGCCAGGTAGAGGCTACGTACTACGTACTCCTCAATTCAGACGTAGAGGTAACGGCCAATTGGCTCCAGACCATGGTGGACCTGTTGGAGAAGAATCCGCAGATCGCCGCCTGCCAACCTAAAATCAAATCTTTCCATCAACGCACCCACTTTGAGTACGCCGGCGCAGCGGGCGGTTTCCTGGATGCCTACGGATACCCCTTCTGCCGCGGCCGTTTGTTTAACACCCTGGAGGAAGACCGCGGACAGTACGATGACGTGCGGCCTGTTTTTTGGGCTACCGGTGCCTGCCTTTTCATCAGGTCAAGCGCCTATTGGCAAGCCGGCGGCCTGGAGTCAAGGTTCTTTGCGCACATGGAGGAGATTGACCTTTGCTGGCGCCTGCAGAACCTGGGCCACCAGATCTATTACCAGGGCCACAGCACCGTGTACCACGTAGGCGGCGGCACCCTGCCTAAGGCTAATCCCAGGAAGACTTTCCTCAACTTCAGGAACGGCGCGGCGCTCCTCTACAAGAACCTGGCCGAGGAAGAACTAAACAAAGTCTTGTACACCCGCCTGGTGCTGGATGGCGTGGCGGCGGCCCAGTTTCTGCTGAAAGGCCAGATAAAGGAGGTGCAGGCCATCTATAAAGCCCACCGCAGTTTCTTCTCTGAAATGAAGTTCTGGAAAGAGAAAAGAAAGGAAAACCCGGTGCATAAACCCACGGCACAGCTTACCGGCTGGAGCCCACAGAGCGTGGTCTGGCAGTATTTCGTGAAAGGGAAAAAGGAATTCAGGGCATTAAACGTCCCAGACAGTGCTACGCTCCCGGCGTAAGTGCTTGCGTACGTTAAGCCAGAAAGCCATGATCAGGTACACCAGGACAGGCGAGCCGAACGTTAGGAAAGAGAGGTAAATGAAATAAAGCCTGATGCTGCTGGTAGCGAAGCCTAACTTTTCCCCTACTTTGGTGCAAACTCCAAAGGCTTGGCTTTCCAGGAAATACTGAATATTTTTCATGGTGTGAAAAGTTAAACTCCTAAGATAATAAATTTACAATTTCTACCGTAACTTTCCCATTGCTAAGGATTCAATTTTGAGTCTAATAACGTTTCTATACGTTTCTTGTTGTAGTTAAGATATGCCTTTCGTGAATCCCCGTATAAATTCATTTCTCAGTCTTTTCCTTTTACTGCTTCTTTTTACCGGCTGTACCCTTTCCAGATTCGCCAAGAAGGTGGAGAAAGGCCAGACCATTACCGCCCAGCCCAGTGTGCTCATGGTGCGCGGTAACCAGGTTCCGGTAGAGGTGCAGGCGCAATTACCCAAAAACCTGCTGAGAGATGATTACCGCTACGGCATAAGGGTGTTCTACAAAGCCGAAAAAGGCGTAGAGGAGCACGTGGGCTCTTTAGGATTCGATTTCGGGAACTACAATTTCGTGGATGGCAAACCCACCATGGGCAGCTCTTTTGCCTTCCCGTACACGCCGTCCAAAATAAGGGGCCAACTCATGGCCCAAGGCGTAGTCACCGATCCCAAAGGACGCAAGCGGTTCACCAAGTCCAAGGTTTTAGCCGAGGGCATCATCACCACGCCCCAGTTGATCCAAACCGTGCACGCACCGGCCTACGTACCGGAGAATTTCAAGAACGAGGCTCCTGGGCCGCTGAAGTTCCCCATATATTTTGACCAAGGCCTGGCCACCCTGCGCCAAGGGTACGGCACCAACCTGCAGTTACTGGAGGATTTTATCAAAACGAACCAGAAAACCCAGAAAATAGAGATCCTGGCCATGCACTCCCCCGATCAGGTGGAGACCACCACCCGCAACCTAGCCTCCCGCAGAGCCGTGGCCGTGGAGCGGTTCATCAAACAGAAAATAGAGACCGAGGTGTACAACAACACCGTAGCAGACATCAAATTCAACTTACGCACGCTGCAGAAAAACTGGGCCGCGTTTTTGGGCCGCGTGCAGAACTCGGCCATGCCCGAGGAGCAGGTGCAGCAAATCCTGGACATTGTGAACGGACCCGGCTCCTTTGAGGAGAAAGAAGAGAAACTGCAGGCGGTTCCCTCCTATGACTACCTGGAGACGTACGTGTACCCCGTGCTGCGCTACGCCGAAGTGACCATTAACTACCAGCCCAACCTGCGCCGCGACTACGAGATCTACCTTCTGGCCAAGAAAATAGTGGAGAATCGCGCCAACGCAGATGCCCTCTCCGCCGACGAGATGCAGTACGCCGCCACCCTCACGCCCCTGCTCGCCGAGAAAAAGAAAATCTATGAGTCTGCGGTGGAGACCTACATGAACTGGCAGTCTTTGAACAACCTGGGCATGGTGTTCTATGAGCAGGCGCAGAAGGAGATGCGACCCAAAGTAAAACAGAATTTATTAGCCAGCGCCATCCTGAACCTACGGTACGCCGCCCATCGCAAACCAGACGCCCAGCAGTTTTATAACCTGGCCGTAGCCCACCACCAGCACGGAGATGTGCTGGAAGCGCTGCAAAGCTATGACTACGCCATCCGGTTGGGTGGTCCGCTTCCCGTGCTGCAACAGGTCTTCACCGACAAAGCCGCCCTGGAACTGAGCGTGGGCCAGTACGATGATGCCGTGCGCAGCCTTTCCTACGCTGGTAAAGGCTACGCCGCCCAGTTCAACATGACCCTCCTCTACTTCCTGAAAGAAAACTACGAGGGCGCCGCCGAGCTGGGAGAGAAACTGCTAGTGGAGTATCCGCAGGATGCCAATACCCATTACCTCATGGCCGTGATAGGCGCCCGCAGCCAGAAGGAAGCCCTGATGGCCCAGCACCTGAAACTGGCCGTGAAAGCCAAACCCGTGCTGGCCGGCAAAGCCATTGATGACCTGGAGTTCAAACAGTACCACAAATCGGCGGCATTCGCTGAGGCCCTGAGACCATAGAACCCATTTTAGGCCTGTTTTGAGAAAATAGGGCCCAAAACAGAAACCTTGTTGTAACTTGCCGCCCAAGACAGATGCGTTTTTTTATTTGTGCGGCATGTCTTAATTTTACCCTTTAGATAGACGTAGATAAATCTTACTATGCGAACCATACAATTCAGAGAGGCATTGCGTGAGGCAATGAGCGAAGAAATGCGCCGCGACCCAAAGGTGTTCCTGATGGGCGAGGAAGTTGCCGAGTACAATGGTGCCTACAAAGTGAGCCAGGGCATGCTGGACGAGTTTGGACCTGAGCGCGTGATTGACACCCCTATTGCCGAGCTGGGCTTTGCCGGTATCGGGGTAGGTGCCGCCATGAACGGACTTCGTCCCATCATTGAGTTCATGACCTTCAACTTCTCTCTCGTAGCTATTGACCAGGTGATCAACTCGGCCGCCAAAATCATGTCTATGTCTGGCGGGCAGTACTCTGCCCCTATGGTGTTCAGAGGGCCAACCGGTAACGCCGGTATGCTGTCTTCGCAGCACTCTCAGAACTTTGAGAACTGGTACGCCAACACCCCAGGCCTGAAAGTAGTGGTTCCTTCTAACCCCTATGACGCCAAAGGCCTCCTGAAATCAGCCATCCGCGACAATGATCCCGTGATCTTCATGGAGTCTGAGTTGATGTACGGCGACAAAGGCGAAGTCCCGGAAGAAGAATACCTCATTCCCATTGGCGTAGCTGATATCAAGCGCCCAGGCAAAGACGTAACCATTGTGTCCTTCGGGAAAATGGTGAAGCTGGTGCTGCAGGCCGCCGAGGAACTGGCCAAAGACGGCGTGGACGCTGAGGTGATTGACCTGCGTTCTGTTCGCCCGATTGACTACAAAGCCATAATTGAGTCTGTAAAGAAAACCAACCGCCTGGTGGTGGTGGAAGAAGCATGGCCGCTGGCCTCTATCTCTTCTGAGATCGCTTTCCACGTACAGCACAATGCTTTTGATTACCTTGATGCCCCGGTGAAACGCGTAACCGCCCGCGACGTTCCGTTGCCTTACGCGCCAACCCTCATTGAGGCTTCCCTGCCCAACGTGAAGCGCGTGATCCAAGCCGTGAAAGACGTGACTTACGCCAAAGCGTAAGCCTTCACACAATAAATCGCCGGAGCCGACCTTTATAGAAATGGTCGGCTCTTGCATTTACCGGCGTTTTGTGCCTGATTTGCTTAAAAGAGCCCTTAAACAGGATGTTCCAGAATAGATTACCAGCCTTTTTTGCCTCCGTGGTTCTGCTCCTGGGAACGGTGGTCGCCTGTACCGAGACTTCCCAGCTGGAGGAAGTAGTCAAACCCGTACCCGTTGAGAAAACTGATGGGTTCCCGCGGGTGCCGGTGAAAGTAGACACGGTTCTCACCCTTAGAGTGCTTTACCGCCCAGAAAACGGCTGCGGCCGCTACTCCAGGGTAGACTCTGTAAAAACCACCCAGCAAACTGACATCCAGATCTTCGCGGCCTATCCTATTGAGGAACAGAACGCCATCTGCGCCGATGTGTCTAACCTGAATTCCTTTACTTTTCGGTTCAGGACCACCACGCCGGGCGTGCACCGTTTCAGGTTCTGGCAAGCCGATAACAAGTACCTCCTGGATTCTGTGGTGGTGAAATAGCAGATCAGGTCAGAAACTCATATAAAACCTGGGCCTCGGTTTTAGCGCTGTTTTTCTTAAAACATGGCTAAAACCGAGGCCCAGGTTTTATCTTTATCCAGAGATTACGCCAAGGTTAGGCGGGCGATGTAATGGTCATCTTCTTCCTGCAGGAGCAGTTCAGCGGTGAAGCCAGCCTCCTGGGCGTATTCCTGCAGAAGGTCAAAGCTGATGAAAAGCCAGGGGAAAGGCTCGGTGCGTTCCTGTCCAAATTCCATCATATAAGTGAGTTCCCCGTAATAAGCGCCGTTCAAATCCAGCAGCACAGATCCGTCTTCCTCCTCATACAGGTACAGGATATCAGATGATTCCAGCAGAATCTGTCCGCCAGGCGCCAGCCATTTTTTGCAGGTATCAAGGAAATGCGGCAAGCCTTCTAGCGTACCAGCTATACCAACGCCGTTCATGAGCAGCAGCAGCGTATCATGGGGCGTAGGAGGCAAGGAAAAGAAATCGCCATGGATCACGTTCCTTACGCCGCGGGCTTTCTGCACTTCTGCAGCCCTAGCCGATATCTCCAACGCCGTTACCTCCAGACCTTTTTCCTGCAAGGCCAATGCATGCGAACCGGCCCCTGCCCCCACGTCCAGCACCCGGCCGCGGGCTTCGGAGAGCGCGAACTGCTCCCGTTCCGGCATCTCTGCGAACTCCCGGAAAAGATAGGCGGCGGGCAGTTCATCGGCTTCCATCTGGTTTGAGTATACCGTGACCGCCGCGTCTTTTCTGCCTTCCCAATATGCCTTGATGGCCCCTCCTATGGGATCTGGTGTGTCTAACTCCATACTGTAAATCTAAAAACCAAAATTACACATTCTGCCCCAGCTAACGGCAGGTTTTGTACCAGAAGCCCGCCAGCAGCCCTACAGACTAGTAAACACGGGACTTTAACGAGGATTATACCCCATTCACCGAAAATTGGTAAGGGAAGGATATAAATTCAAGAATTTGAAACCTATTTCCCTTAGGAGCACCTATGCGCTGGAGAGGAATAAACCTTATGTAAAGTTGGGGCACAACATCTCCAATTTGTACCATAAAACTTCCCCTTACACTTCTTACATGGAGGAGTAAGGAAAGATAAAACAGAAAAGGCCGGAGAAAAACGCATGTTTTCCTTTAGCCGCCACGCATAAAGCATACATAACTTAAGTACCGGGTAGCGCCGTATCCTCTATCTTTGAGGTTGACTTTAGCCACCTAAGGCCTCCCCCCTGAGAGGTAAACCTATGAAACTAATCACTACCATCTATACCGCCATTGGGTTAATATTGGTCATGCTATGCATTGTAACGATAGGCTATATCCACCAGACCCGGAAGGTGAAGAACAGTATTGAAGACGTTCTTTACACCTCCAGCGTCATTAGGGAGGGTGAGCGCGCCCAGAAACTGATCCTGGACCTGGAAACCGGCCTGCGGGGTTATCTGCTTACGGGTCAGCACGCGTTTCTGGAGCCTTACCACCGGGGAAAAACCGAGTTTGAGGTTAGCATGAGAAAGCTTGACTCGCTTACGGAGTCGTACCCAGAGCAGAATGCATTGGTGCATGGGATAAAAAATGATGCTGATGTGTGGCTGAACTCGTTTGCCGCCCCGCTGCTGCAAAGCAAAGCCCGCGAAAGACTCAGCGCCGTTGACAAAGCCCAATATGATTCCCTTTTCAACAACACCGTGCAACTGGGAATAGGCAAGAGCCTCATGGACAAAGCCCGTGGCCGCTTTGATAAAATCAGGGACCAGGAGGAACGCATTAAAGAAGATCGTGTAAAGGGATTGAATGCCTCCCTCATCAGAACAAACGAAATTGCCGTGGGCCTTACCCTACTGTCTATTATTGCGGGTGGGTTTATGGCCTATCTTTTGGGAACAACCATCAAAAGAAGGTTCAAGCGCATGAATGAACTGGCCCACAGTATTGCCCAAGGCGATTACAGCGTTTCATTAGAAGACAAGCGCAATGATGAAATCAGTAGCCTTACCAAATCATTAAACGTGATGGCCGCCAAACTACAGAACAGTTTCACCCACCTCACCAAGATGAACAAGGAACTGGACCAGTTCGCCTACGTGGTTTCCCATGACCTGAAAGCCCCTTTGCGGGCCATCAATAACCTGGCCGAGTGGATTGGGGAAGACCTGCAGACCCAGGACCCGGATATCATCAAGAACCTCTCTATCCTGCGGGGACGGGTACACCGGATGGAAAACCTCATCAACGGTATCCTAGCGTACTCCCGGGTGGGCCGGCAGTCCCTGCCCTCTACGCGCTTCTCAGTGCAGGACCTCTTGAAGGAAACGTTGGAAAACCTGGCGCCTCCGGCCAGCTTTGAGATCAAAACGCTTACACCGCTGCCCACACTCACCGGGGAACGCACCCTCTTTTACCAGGTGCTCTCTAACCTGCTCAGCAACGCCTTCAAGTACCACCACACCCAGAACGGCAGCATAGAGATACAGGCCAAAGAGTTACCGGGCTTCTACCAGTTTGAGATCAAAGACGACGGCCCTGGCATACCCAAAGAATACCAGACCAAGGTCTTCGGGATTTTCCAGACCATGGAAGCGCGTGATGTGAAGGAAAGCACCGGCGTGGGGCTTTCCATTGTGAAAAAGATAGTGGAAGAGAAAGGCGGCCAGATTTGGATTGAATCTGAGAAAGGGCAAGGCACCACCTTTGTGTTTACCTGGCCCAAGGCGCAAGTGACAAACCAAACGACAACCTCATACTACCATGATGGAGCAAAAGCATAACTGCCAGCAACAGTTAGAGGACCTGCGGAAAGAATACGAGGAGTTCGCCTACATCGTGTCCCATGACCTGAAGGCTCCCCTGCGGGCGATCAGCAACCTATCAGCATGGATAAAGGAAGATATGGGTGATAACCTGGAGCCTGATATCCAGAACAACATCCGCTTGCTGCAGAACCGCACCGACCGCATGGAACGGATGATTAACGGCCTGCTGGACTTCTCCCGCGTGCCCCGCTTCGATCTGGAAATACGGGAAGTAAACGTTCAGGAAATGGTAGCGCAGCTGGCCGCCCAATTTCAAGAGCAGCATTCCCTCATTTTGCACGCAAATCACCTGCCAACTCTTACCACCTACGCCCGAAAACTGGAGACCGTGTTCCAGCATCTGCTCCAGAATGCCGTCACTTACAATGAAAACCAGACCCGCGAGATTTGGGTGGAGGCCACCGAGGCGGAAAACACTTACCAATTCCGGGTAAAGGACAACGGCATTGGGATCTTGGCAGACGCGCGGGAAAAGGTGTTCAGGATGTTCTATACCGTTCAGCCCAAAGACCAGCAGGAATCATTGGGCGTGGGCCTCACCATCACCCGCAAGATCATTCAGTTTGTAGGCGGCACCCTGGAACTGCGTTCAGAGCCGGGCCAAGGCACGGAAATTACCTTTACCTGGCCAAAAACAGTATAATAGCATTTTATATAAACCATTTCATTCAGCCTAACCCACGGACCTATGCACAAGCCCAGCCATTTTTCAGAATCTGGAGTTGACCAGAGTTCCGGTTACAGAGACAACATGGAAGACAAAGAAGTAAATATCCTTCTGGTAGAAGACGACGAGGTAGACATCATGAACGTGCAGCGGGCCTTCAAAAAAAATAACATCACCAATCCGCTGCACATTGCCCATAACGGTCTGGAGGCCCTAGAGATGCTCAGGGAGGGTGCCATTCCCATGCCGCCTATCATCATTCTGGACATTAACATGCCCAAGATGAACGGCATTGAGTTCCTGCAGGAACTGCGCAAAGACCCGTCCTTGAACCGCATCAGCGTATTTGTGATGACCACCTCTAACGAAGACAGTGACAAAATCAACGCCTACAACTTCAATGTGGCAGGCTACATTCTGAAACCGCTTTCGTTTGAGAAATTCCTGACTTCAGTGGCCACCTTGAACAGATATTGGAAATTGTGCGAGCGGCCCTAAGAAGAGTGCAAATTTGTTTGTATTTTTAGATTCTCCCCCTGCTTACCTCTAACTCAAAAGTTTTGAAAACGAACCAAGCCCATATACTCTTAGTGGAGGATGATCCGCAGGATGTTGCCGCCACCAAACGTGCTTTCCTGGCGCAAGGTGTTGAAAGCCCCATGCATGTGGCTGCCAACGGGAAAATTGCCTTGGATATGTTGCAAGGCAGGGGAACGCCTGCGCTACATCCGGTTCCCCGGATTATCATCCTGGACCTGGACCTCCCTGAGATGGGCGGTCTGGAGTTCCTGAAGGAGCTCAGGAAAGACGAGAAACTCAAGTCCTGCAGTGTTTTCGTGATGACCGGCCAAAGCTCTGAGAAGGACGTTCTGGAGGCGTATGACCTGAATGTGGCCGGCTACATTGTGAAGCCTATTCAGTACGATTCTTTTCTGGAAGCCATCGCTACCCTGAATTCATTTTTAAACCTGATTGAACTCCCTAACTAACGACTTTCCACCCCCATGGAGCCCGCAGTAAAACTTTTGATTGTAGACGACGATGAAGTAGACCGGATGATCATAAAAAGGTCTCTCCGAACCGCCAAGGTAGAAGCTTCCATCACCAACGCCGCCCTGGGCATGGAAGCCCTGGAGGCGCTGGAAAAGCAAACCTTTGATTTCATCTTTATTGATTTCATGCTGCCAGACATGAACGGTCTGGAACTGCTGCAGCAGATCAGGGAGAAAGGCATCACCACCCCCGTGCAGATTGTCACCTCGCAGGGCGATGAGCGCATTGCCGTGGAAGCAATCAAAACCGGGGCTTCAGACTACCTGCCCAAAACCCTGCTTACCCCAGAAGGCATTTCCCAGAGCATCAGAAGCGCCATAAGGCTGCACCGGATTGAGCAGGAAAGGCTACAGACCCAGGAGCAACTGGCCGGCACGCAAAAGCAACTGGAAACGGTGATCAACGGGGCTCCTATCATCCTGTGGGCCGCCGATCAGGACGGCATCATCACCATGGCCCGCGGTAAAGGCCTCACCCTCATCGGGAAAGTGGAATCACAGTCGGTGGGCTCGTCTATTTATGAAATCTACGGGGCATACCCTAATTTTCTTACCTGTGTAAGGCGCTCCATCCAGGGGTACCAGGCCAAATGCACCATCAACATCAGCGGTGTCTGGTTTGACTGCCTTTTCCTTCCCTTGAAAGACACGCACGGAACACCAGGTGGCGTCATTGGGGTGGCCTATGACATTACCGAGCGAATCCTAATTGAAGAGGAACTCAAGAAAGCCAAAGATGAAGCCCTGAGCATGGCCCGGGTCAAAGAACAGTTCCTGGCCAACATGAGCCACGAGATCCGTACGCCAATGAACGGGATTCTGGGCCTGAGCGAAGTACTCGCCAAGACGCCCATGGACGAGAACCAGCGTGAATACCTGCAGGGCATCCACACCTCGGCCAACAACCTCATGGTGATAATCAATGACCTGCTGGACTTCTCTAAGATAGAGGCCGGCAAAATCACCTTTGAGATCATTCCCTTTGACCTGAAACAACTCATCAAACAGCTGCTGGATGTCTTGGAGATCAGGGCCAAAGAACGCAAAAACGCCTTGAAGCTGCTTATAGACCAGGATATTCCGGCCATGGTGGAGGGCGACCCGTTCCGGCTGAGCCAGATTCTCAACAACCTACTGGGCAACGCGATCAAGTTCACCGAGGGGGGCACAGTGCGGCTTAACGTGGAAGTCATTACGCAGGAAGATGACCAGCTGCAACTGGAGTTCACGGTGAAAGACACGGGCATCGGCATTCCGGAGGAAAAACTGCAGACCATCTTTGAGAAATTCACCCAGGGCAGCAATGATACCACCCGCCGGTTTGGGGGAACTGGACTAGGCCTTTCCATAGCTAAAGAACTGGTAGAAGCGCAAGGCGGCCAGATATCCGTGGAGAGTACACTCAACGTGGGCAGCACTTTCCGTTTTGTGCTTCCTTTCAGAAAAGTAACCGGAAAACCCGACCAATACGCCAGAACCGCGCAACTTCCCTCCCACAATACGCAGCTGCTCCGGCACGCCCGGGTACTCCTGGCCGAAGACAACGCGGTAAACCAGATGCTGGTGACCAAGGTGTTGCGGGACCATGAAATAGAAGTAACAGTAGTGAACAATGGCCGCGAAGCCCTGAACTTGCTCGCCCAAGAGACTTTTGACTTGATCCTGATGGACATGCAAATGCCTGAGCTGGACGGGTACGAGGCCATGCAGTATATAAGAGAGCACCTGCCCGCCTGCCAGGAGATTCCCATCATTGCATTGACGGCGCATGCCTCTGAGGGTGAGTTCAAAAAGTGCCTGGCCGCCGGCGCCAATTCCTACATCTCCAAACCCTTCAAAGCCGAGGAGCTGCTGCAGGAAATTTCCGGTTTGCTCCAAGCCGGAGGTAAAGAGGAAGAAATAGACCGATCTGTTGGCCAAGCCCAGGAGGTGCGCATAGACCTGTCTTACCTGGAGAACTTCGCTAACGGCAACGTTGAGTTCATGCGTGACATTCTGCGGCTCTTCATTGAACAGACGCCCAAGTTGGTGCAGGAATTAACCAGGGCCGTTTCGCTCTCCAACTGGAACGAAACCAGGACCCTTGCCCACAAAATCAAGCCGTCTATTGCCTTGGTTGGTATCCGGGAACTGGAGGACCTGAACAACACCATTGAGCAGTTTGCCTTGAACCGCACCAACACCGAGCAGATTCCGGCGCTGGTGCAGCAAATGGTGCTGTTGGTGAACCGGTCTGTCCAGCAACTCAAAAAAGAGCTGGAAAGCCTGCAAGGGAAGTTGGTTTAATCTGCCCTCACCTGTTAAGTGGCTGTTTTCATGAAATCGGCCCCTAAATAGGTTCTACCCAAAAAACTTACGCCATGAACCACCAGCTGCAATCCTCTTTCCAGCACCTTGAAAAACAGCGCGAGGAGTTCAGTGCGTGGGTACAAAAAGCCCCGGCCGACAGGCAGCACCGCAAACCGACTCCGGATCAATGGTCGGCGGCGCAGTTGCTGTATCACCTGGCCAGGGTAGACCAGCAGGTGGTCCTGGGCCTGGAGAAAAGATTAGGGAGCGGAAAAGCTTTGCGCCCCATGCGGCTGGGCACCAAGGTGCGGTCTTTTCTTCTGAACCTTTTTCTGAGGCTGCCTATCAAATTCAAAGCGCCGCCCGCGGTGAGCGAGGTGCCCGAGGAAGTGCAGATTTCAGACGTGATTAAAGAATGGGGAGAAACCCGCGCCCGGCTCCTGGCCATTGTATCCACATTTCCAGAAGATCAGCTTAACCGGGAGGTGTTTTTCCATCCGCGTTCTGGCATGATTACCCTTCCGCAGACGCTCCGGTTTATGATTGAGCACACCGAGCACCACCGTCGGCAGATGCTCCGGCTTCTTTCTTAACCTTCCTTTCTTATCTTTGCAGCCCTTTTGCCGTAATCTGGCATAATCTTACTTATTTAACCTTTACCCTCATGGCTGATACCTCGTCCAAAGAAAACTTCATGCGCGAAGCCATCCGGCTTTCTATTGATAAAATGAAAGAAGGCAAAGGCGGACCGTTTGGTGCGGTGGTGGTGAAAAACGGCGAGATCATCGCCCGTGGCTTCAACAATGTGACCTCCAGTAACGACCCCACGGCCCACGCCGAGGTAGATGCCATCCGGAAGGCCTGCCAGGCATTGGGTACTTTCCAGTTAGCCGGCTGCGAGCTCTACACCAGCTGCGAACCCTGCCCTATGTGCCTGGGCGCCATCTACTGGGCCCGCCCCGACAAAGTGTATTTCGGCAACACCAAAGCAGACGCCGCCGCCATCGGGTTCGATGACGCCTTCATCTACGAGGAACTGGAACTCCCCCTCCACTCCCGCTCCCTGCCCATGGAACAACTCCTGCGCGACGAAGCGTTGGAAGGCTTCAAAGAATGGGAAAAGCACGAAAGCCGCACGGATTATTAGTTGTAATTTGGTGATTGTCAAGGAGGCACCTATCTGGTAACTTCAGCTTAACTATTTTGAAGCTGGCAGGATTCCGGGAATGCTGATCAAAGGCAGACCACCAAAGAGGCCATCCAACACCAAATGAAAACGAGAAAGGCTGGTAAACGCATTTACCAGCCTTTCTCGTTTTGGGCCTGTTTTATAGAAATCAGCCTTAAAACGGATCCCTTAAGTATCAGCCTAAGAGATTTTTCCGCCGTAGTTAAAAGCAGTACCCAAGCTCCTGACTATGAAAAAGAACCTTTTTACTCCCCTATTCTATTTTGCTTTCCTTTTGCTGGTTTCCTGCGGCGGTAACAACACAGACTCCAACGTGACGGCACCCGGGGCGGAGAAAAACCCCAAATCCAAAGTGCTGGAGGCCGGCGCCGATCTGCTGCAGAAAAAGTCGCCCATCTCCAAGATAAACATGTACCTGGACGGCTTCCATTTCTACAACGGCAACCTGCAGGGCCAGATGGAGGCACACCATTACGTGACCCAGGTGAACGAAGACCTTCACCAGGCCCTGATGTACGACGGCAACGGACCCAACGCCAAACTGATGGGTGTGGAGTACATCATCTCAGAGAGGCTGTTCAAAAAGTTGCCCCTGGAGGAACGCAAACTCTGGCACAGCCACTCGTACGAGGTAAAATCCGGGGAACTGATCGCGCCGGGCATCCCCGATGTGGCGGAGCATGAGCTCATGGAAAAACTGGTGAGCACCTACGGAAAGGTCATCCACACCTGGCACACCGACCGGGACCTGGAACTTCCCTTAGGCAGCCCGATGATCATGATGGGCTTCACCAAAGACGGGCAGTTAAAAAAGGAACTGGTGGCAGACCGGGACAAGCGTTTCGGGATCTCCACCGCTGATAAACGGAAACAGCGCGCGGATATTCCCATGCCCCAAGTGGTGGTTGGCGCCAATGCCTGGGAAAAAGGCGAGGTCCGCCAACTACAGATCACGAACAAATATGAAGCCCCCGAGCACCAGCACTAACAGCGTTTTAAGGCTGATTTTCTAAAAACAGGCTCTAAACAGGACCTTACCGCGGCGGATAAATCTGGAACTGTCCGCTGCAATGTAGCAGGCTCATCAGGTAGAGCAATCCTCCGTAATAGCGGTCTCCCAAGGTATGCGGCACGGGCAGATTCCAGAGTGCCTCCACAAATTCCTTTGCCACCGGATGCGTTGCGGCCAGGCTAACGGTGGCGTTTGTAGAAACCAAGCCCGCGGAAGGCCCGGGACTTACCTTTTTCCCGTCAAGGGTGTAGATGTGGCCATAGGATGAAAGCCCCTCGCTGGCAAAGAAGGTTTGTATTCTGTTACTGAGTTCCACTTCCCGCTGGTCTTTCTGCCACCAGGCCCAGTCCACGCTCCAGTTCATGGCCGTGCGCCACGAATCATAGGCGAAATGGTGCGAGTTGGGGTTGAACGGCGTGGTCACTGGTTTCCCGTCAAAGTGGGCGTAATCCGGAGCTAGGCCGGTCACCGGGTGCGTGGTTTTCTGGAAATAGGCCCGGCTGGTATCGGCGGCGGCTTTCCAAAATGCACGGTCTGGCTGAGGTCCCCATAGGGCCCATAATTCATAGAAAGCCGGCAGGTGGTACGATGGGTCAGAGAACTTGCGGCCCTGGTTCGTGGGAACAAACAGAATCATTTTGTGCTGCTCGTTCACCATAGGGCCTGAGGTCTGCGGCCCGAATTTGGTCGTACCCGAAATCTCCGGGTGATGGCGCATGGTGGTAAGGATCTTGTCAGCCCAGGCTTTGTAGTTATAGATGCCTTGGCCGTTGCCCCACCTTCCGGAAGCAAAATACAGTGCAGTCACAAAGTATTCTTCCCCATCCGGCGCCGGTCCTTCTGAGTTGCGGGTGCCATCCGGCTTCACGGACCAGGCAAAGTACCCTTCCGAAGGGTGTCCCGGCTGGTCCATATACATGTGCGAAAGGGCGTAGTTCCAAAGCGCGTCAAACTCGGCTTTCTTGTCCATCTGCACCGAGATCATCATCCCGTAAGACATGCCTTCGCTACGAACATCCTTATTGTAGACGTCATAAATATAGGCCAGCGGACCGCGCTCATTCTGCCCCGCATTAAAGTAAATGGATTGCGTAGCCGAGTCGCCCTGAAACAACTGCTGGTAGCCTGCCTGAATTTTCCGTTTGATTTCCTCCTCTGAATGGCCGTTCTCTTTGAACAGATTCCGGTACTGCTTTGTAGCATAGACACCCTTGCCGAATTTCTCTTTCTGGCTGGTAGACAATGAGGTGCTTTCTTTCGGCGCACAGGAAGTAAACAAACCTGCAAAAGCTGTAAACGCCAAAGCAGTAGTCCAAGCACGAGCTTTCATCATTTGTCTTGTTCTTAAGAGAAGGTTGATATAAGGAATTGAAAGATACTCTTATTTTCCTATTGATGTGCTAGCGCTAGAATTTGGATGGACATCCTGAGGGAGTGAAATACGAAATTGACTGCTGCACGCATATCGTCCCCCTCATAAGGAGGTAGGGGGATGACCAATTGGCATGAAGAACCGTTCAACTTCTGCTGAGTGCAAGGGCAACCACAAGGGATTGCCCCTACATATTGGGAATGCGGGAGACCTGCACAAGTAGTCATCCCCCTACCCCTTCAAAGGGGAACGATATGCGTTCTTGCTTTATGGGAGAATGCGGCTCTTTGGTAATGAAGCTACCTTATACATTAGAAGGACAGATATGATGGCAGGTACCAACCCTGTTTTCAACCTACTTTCCTGAAAACAGCCCTTAAAGATAAAGGCCCGAACCAAATTGGCTCGGGCCTTTTTTATCACGCTGGCTGATTTTATAACAATCAGCAATCAACAATTAATTACCGGCGTCCCATCATGTTGCCCAGTTTGGCAAGGCCGCCTTTGGTGCCGGCCATTTTGTTCATGCTGCGCATCATCTTACGCATGTCATTGAACTGCTTCATGAGGTTATTCACCTGCTGGATGTTGGTGCCTGATCCTTTGGCGATACGGTTACGGCGGCTTCCGCTGATCATATCCGGGTTCTGACGCTCTTCTTTGGTCATGGATTTGATGATGGCCTCAATGGGTTTGAAGGCGCTCTCGTCAATTTCCACGTCTTTCAGCATTTTGCTCACGCCCGGGATCATGCCTACCAGGTCTTTGATATCACCCATCCGCTTGATCTGCTCCAACTGAGACAAGAAGTCATCAAAGTTGAACTGGTTCTTGCGGATGTTCTTGTTGATACGCTTGGCTTCCTCCTCATCGAAGGTCTGCTGCGCGCGCTCCACCAGGGAGATCACGTCACCCATCCCCAGGATACGCTGGGCCATCCGGTCTGGATAGAACAGGTCTAGGGCCTCCATTTTCTCACCGGTAGAGATGAACTTGATCGGTTTCTCAACAACGGCTCTGATGGAAAGGGCGGCACCACCACGGGAGTCACCGTCCAGTTTGGTCAACACTACGCCATCAAAGTTAATGCGCTCGTTGAAGGTTTTGGCGGTGTTCACGGCATCCTGACCGGTCATGGAGTCTACCACAAACAAGGTCTCAGTAGGCTTAATGGCCTCCTTGATGTTGTAGATCTCTTGCATCATGGCCTCGTCCACGGCCAAACGGCCGGCGGTGTCAATAATGACTACTTTCTTGCCAGTACGCTTGGCATGTTCTACCGCGTTACGGGCGATGGACACCGGGTCTTTGGATTCGCGCTCAGCGTAGAACTCCACGCCTACCTGGTCAGCCAGAACGTTCAGCTGGTCAATCGCGGCGGGGCGGTATACGTCGCAGGCGGCAACCATCACGCCTTTTCCCTGTCTTTTCAGGAAACTGGCCAGTTTACCGGTGAACGTGGTTTTACCAGATCCTTGCAGACCGGCAATCAAAACAATAGCCGGAGAGCCGTTGATGTTAATGTCTTTCTTCTCGCCACCCATCAACTCGGTGAGTTCTTCGTGCACGATCTTCACCATCAGCTGGCCCGGTGACACGGCAATCAGCACGTCGCGGCCCATGGCCTCGTCTTTGATTTTGTCGGTCACGGTTTTGGCCACCTTGTAGTTCACGTCGGCATCCACCAGCGCGCGGCGCACCTCTTTGATGGTCTGGGCAACGTTGATCTCGGTGATGCTGCCTTGCCCCTTCAGGGTTTTGAAGGCGCGGTCCAGCTTGGTACTTAAATTCTCAAACATGTGTGGTATATGACTGAGTTAGATATTTTTCAAGGATTGACAAAGACAAAAATAAGGAGAATTTGCGGAAGTTCACCATCTTTTACCCGTAGGTGCGTATATTCGGACTTAACTATACAGCGGTGAGCGCAACCTGTTTTTGCCTTGTTTTCCCTAAAACAACCCAAAAGCAGTTTACGTTCGCTCAATAGATTCTATTACCTGAAGTTTAAAGCCCTTGAAATCACCGGTTATCACAACTCCCCAGCATGCTTTATTGATTACCTACTACTGGCCGCCGTCTGGCGGGGCCGGCGTGCAGCGCTGCCTCAAGTTTGTAAAGCACCTGCCCGAGTTTGGGGTAACGCCTACTGTGATCACCGTGGATGAGAAACAGGCCTCCTACCCGGTGCTGGACCAGACGTTGACCGCAGAGGTGCCCGCCGGGGTGAAGGTGATCAGGACCGCCACGCGCGAACCGTTTGAGTTCTATAAGAAGATCACGGGCAAGAAAGACATTCCCTTCGGCGGGTTCGCCAACACGGGCGGGGAAACCTGGAAGCAGAAGCTGTTCAAGTTCCTGCGCGGCAACCTGTTCATCCCCGATCCCCGGGTGGGCTGGAACCGCTACGCCTTCGCGGCGGCACAGAAAGCCCTGGCCGCCCAGTCCGTGAAAGCCATTGTCACCTCTAGTCCGCCGCACTCCACGCAGCTCATCGGGCTGAAACTGAAAAAGAAATACAACCTCCGGTGGATTGCCGACATGCGCGACCCCTGGACCGATATCTACTATTACCAGGATCTGAACCACACCGCCTTGGCCCAGAAACTGGACGCCAAATACGAGCGCGAGGTGCTGGAGCAGGCCGATGCCGTGGTGGTGGTCTCAGAGGATATGAAGCGCCTGTTCCTGAACAAATCCGCGAATATCAATCCTAAGAAGATCCACGTGATTCCCAACGGCTACGATGAGGCCGATTTCGTGCACCCGTCCACACCGTCATCAGAGGAATTCATCATCACCTACACCGGCACGCTCACCGAGGCCTATAACGTGATCGGGTTTTTCCAGGCGCTTTGCGAGACTATGACCCGCAATCCGCTCATGCGCTACCGGTTGCGGTTCGTGGGTAAGGTATCGGCGGAGGTGCGTCGTCAGATTGAGGAGGCCGGTTTGCCCCTCATCACCGAGTACATTGACTACGTGCCTCACGATGAGTCCATCAAATACCTCATGGCCAGCACCGTGCTGTTTATGGCCATTCCGGACGTGGAGAACAACCATGGCATCCTCACTGGCAAGCTGTTTGAGTACATGGCCGCGAACAAGCCCATTATCTGCATCGGGCCCGTGCACGGCGACGCCGACAAGATCCTGGACGAGTGTGGCGCGGGCCGGGTTTTCCATTACGCCGGCTACGACCTCATGGTGGATTACCTCATGCAAATGACCAAGAACTGGAAAATCAACCACAACCTGGACCTGCCCATCATCAACTACACCCAGTACTCGCGCCGCTCGCTCACCGAGCAACTTGCCAAACTGATAAACGGCTGAGCCGCTTTTTTTTAGGGCCGTTTTTCTAAAAACGGCCCTAAAACCTATACCAGAACCAGAAAAAGCATCGTTTTCAGCCCGTGAACAGCATTTTTGAATACGTCCTTTTTCATTTCCAGCGGCTGTACCATGTGCCCTCACCGCTGGAGGTAAGTTATGGTCAGGACGGCAAAAGCCGAACCCAAGTAACTGCCACCTCCAGCACTTTCTTCGGGCGGGAACTGCCCCACCCCGTGCAAACCGTCTGGAAAGAATGGCAAGGCACCAAGATCCCCCTCTTCTTTGACGAAACTCCGGACGAGCCCTGGTTTACCCAGAACGAGCAGGGACAAGTGGTGGTGCACTATGACCTAGTGGCCTCGGCATTTTACCTATTGAGCGGCTGGCAGGAATTCTACGGCAAAGACCGCGATGAATTCAACCGTTTCCCGTACCGGGCCTCGCAACAAAACCGCCACCGGTTCATCACCAAACCCCTGGTCAATTATTATCTAGAGATTTTGAAGGAAGCGGTGGAACTTGCCTACGGACAGGAAATCAAGCCTCGCCTTTTGGACGGAAACGCCTTTGTCACCTGCCTCACCCATGACATTGACTATTGCCAAAGCGCCTGGAAAGTGGCCGGGAAACCAGCCCTGAAAAAGGGGAATCTAAGTTTGTTCCTGAAGTTGGCGCAGCAGAAAATCACCGGCCAAGATGCCTGGTTTAACCTGTCCAAGGTGGAACAGGAACTGCAAAAACTCAACGCCCAAGGCACCTTTTTCTTCCTTCCCGAGGCCAAGCCCTTTGATGGCCACCCCAACG
Source organism: Rufibacter roseolus (assembly GCF_017916365.1). GTDB lineage: Bacteria > Bacteroidota > Bacteroidia > Cytophagales > Hymenobacteraceae > Nibribacter > Nibribacter roseolus. The sequence goes on along the minus strand of NZ_JAFMSU010000002.1, from coordinate 303,867 downwards.
CCGACTATGACGTTGCTGACCCCAAAATCCTAAGGGAAATCAAACGTCTGGCAGCGGCGGGCCACGAGATTGGCGTGCACGGCAGCCACGGCACCGGCGCCAAAGCCCGCCAACTACAGACCGAGGTGGAGAAGCTGCTCCTGCCCGTCACCGGAAACCGGTTCCATTACCTGCGCTTTGACCCCGTGAAAACGCCTGCGGTGCTGGAGGAGCTAGGTTTTGCCTATGACAGCACCCTGGGGTTCCCCGAGCATTATGGTTTCAGGAACAGCTACTGCCACCCTTTCCGGCTGTTCAACTTCAAGAACCGAAGCATGTCGCCCACCTGGGAATTGCCCCTGAACCTGATGGACGTGACCCTGAACCACCCTAAGTATATGCAGTTGCAGCCGCATGAGGTGTTGCCCGCCATCACGCCCATGCTGGAGGAAATTATCCATTTTCATGGCGTTTTCACGCTTTTGTGGCACAACGAGAATTTTAGCCTGTACGGCATGGGAGGCGGTTTGCACCTGTTCCGGGAGATCACCTCTTTCCTGCAGAAGCGCCAGAGCGGCTTCTCTACCGCTCAGAAAGTAATCAGCAAAATGCAGTAGCGCTGCGCCAAAGTCAATTTTACGGGCCATAGCGAAAGCCACCGCAGAAGCTGCTATTTTTGCCTTTCGGGCCGATGCTGTTTTAGCCTCTTTTTATAAAAACGGCCCCAAAACGCCGCACTCACTCCATGGATGTCATCCGCAAGCAGGGTTATCTGAATACCATCATCTCCACCGTAGGGATGGTCATCGGGTACCTGAATACAGTTTTAGTTCTCCCTTATTTCCTAGGCGACCCGGACAAGGTAGGGCTTACCCGATTTCTGCTGAGTGTTTCGCCCATGTTCGCGCAGTTTGCCGCGCTGGGGTTCACCAATACCAGCGCCCGGTTTTTCCCCTACTTCCGCGACCGCGACAAACAGCACAACGGCTTCCTGTTCCTCATGTTGGCCATTCCTATGCTGGGTTTCGCGGTGGTCACGGTGTTGTTTCTGTTGCTGAAACCGGCGGTATTTGAGCTGTACCGGGTCACCTCGCCGCTGGCGGTGGAGTACTATTACTACATCATCCCGCTCAGCTTTTTCACGCTCCTGTTCCTGCTGCTGGATGCCTACCTGCGATCGCTCTACAAAACCATCGTTCAGACCTTCCTGCAGGATTTTCTGGTGCGCATTTTCACTATGGTCTGCGCCGCGCTCTATTTCTGGGGCTGGATAGATTTCCAGTGGTTTGTGATTCTGTTCATCGCGGCCAACTCCAGCACGGCGCTGATCTGCATTGTGTATTTGCTGTGGCTCCGGCAGTTTTTTGTGCGGCCCGGCCGAAACATGTTCCAGATTGTGCCCATCAAAGAAGTGGTGCAGTACGGCTTGTATGCGTTCCTGGGCAATATCTCCGGCACCATCGTCACCTTCACCGATACGGCCATGATCATGATGTACCGGAGCCTGGCCGATGTGGCGTTCTACACCACGGGGTATTTTATCACCAGCGCCATCTTGGTGCCGTACCGGTCCATGAACAAAATTTTAAGTCCGCAGGTAGCCGATCTGTTCAAGTTGCAGGATATGCCCGCCCTGGCCCAACTCTACAAGAACATGACGCGCGTGAATCTGCTCATCGGATTGCTGCTGTTCCTGGGCATCTGGTGCAACGTGGACAATATCTTCGCGTTCATGCCCGCCGAGTACAGCGCCGGCCGCTACGTGATTTTGTTCATGGGCATCGCCCGCATTTTTGAGCTGGCCACCGGCCTCAACGCCATGATTCTGGTGACCTCGCACAAATACCGCTATGACCTGATCCTGAACGTGGTGATGGTGATCCTGGTCATCTTCACCAATTACCTGCTTATCCCTACCTACGGCATCAGCGGGGCCGCCTTCGCCTCCATGCTGGTGCTCATTTTCATCAATGTCTTCCGGGTGGTGTTTGTGGGCTATTTTTTCAAAATGCAGCCGTTTGGCTGGTACTCTCTTTTGCTGCTACTTATTGCCGGAGTAACTTACCTGGCCTCCTGGCTCCTGCCGCAGTTGCCTCCGATTTTCGGGGGTACGCCCTTGCTGGACATTGCCGTGCGGTCTCTCTTAATCACCGCCGTGTACGGTGGTCTGGCGATCGGGCTGAAGGTATCGCCGGAGTTGAATAACGGCATCAGGAAAACCTTGCTGCGTTTTGGATTGGCGAAATAGGTGGTAACGAGTACCTGTTCTGGTAACCGGAAAGTTATTTTTGGCTAATCAGCCGCGAAAGCAAAGTCAACAACTCCTGCTCTCTTCTTGTCTCTGGGTATTGCTCCACGAGGATGACCCTGGCTTTTTTACCGCGTTCAGCAAGATTGTCAGTAGAAAGGGCTTGTCTGATCAGTTGCTCCAATAAACCCACGTTTCTTTCCCGCAGCACAAAACCGCTATCGCCAATCAGATCAGGCATGGCGGCCACGTTGCTAACCACGGGCACGCAGCCGCACAGCATACTTTCACTTAAAGCATTTGGGAAGCCTTCTGACATGGAGAGTTGCATATAGAAGGTGTGGGCGCTGTAAACGGCTATCAGATCAGCCAAGGGCATCTTGGGCAGCAGCTTCACATTGGCCGGCTGGTTGGGGAAACGGAAACCGTCTGGCGCTCCTACAATGGTGAAAATCGCTTCCGGCACGCGGTGCGCTGCTTCCAGAAACAAATCCACACCTTTCAGGCGCTGGGTGAACCGCATGTCCAGTCCGGCGCAGACGGTCAGGAAAGTATTAGGGTGGCGGGTTACTCCCGGATCAGGTCTCCAGAAAGAGGCATCATACCCGTTGTACACCACCGTGTGCGGCGTCTTCAGATCGGGGCAATGGAACCGGAAGCCCTGGTGCGGGAAATCATTGGGTTGGTAGGTGTAGTCCTGCCACACCAGTTTTTCGTGCACCGGTGCTATATGAGTGGCCAACTCGTAAGACCATCGGGCGAACCGCCCTAAAAGTGGATTGGCAAAAACTCCGTACCCGATGCTGGGAAAGGCCACGCAGTCGGTGCCACCGGCCACGATGAGGCATGGTTTTCGGGTTATTTTCCCGAAAAGGGCCGGAAAATAGGAATGGTAGCCAGCGAACATGACCACCAGGGCCTGGGCTTGCCATATGTGGCGCAAAAGGAAAAGCACCTGCCACAGCCAGACCAGAGGCGTCTGCCACTTCTTCCTGGGTAGAAAACCCTGGTGGCGTACCTCGTACTGCCGTTCCATGAGCCGCAGGTCTTTCACCACGAAGGAGGACTGGGCCGGGTAGAAATAAAGCAGAACGGGTTTACGCGCGGACATGGAAAAACGGGCTTAAAACGCTACAGCCACTTAGAGGACAGATCCTGCAATTTGAGGTCCACTTTGGACTTGGATTGCACGGTTTCCGGCACCAGGCGCTGCTTCAGGATGATCCACTGGTAATCCTCTACCTGCGAGAACAGCGCGTAGCTCTCTAGTTTGTGCAGGTACAGGCCTGCCGCGTAGGTGTTGCGCAGGAGTTCATCGGTGTGGATGGGCTGGTCAATTACCTGCAACAGCTCCGGTTGATGCTCCCGCACCCAAGTCAGGTAAAGCGGGTGCGGAATGTTGATGGCCACCACCGATTTTTTGTGCAGATGGCGGGAAATCACCTGGAACAGGTTAGGGTGCTGCTCCAGCGGAATGTGTTCAATTACATCGGGCAGGACCACGAAATCGAACTTCTCGGGGCGGTTGAAGTCGGTCATGTCAGAGACGGCGAACTCCACGTGGTTGAACTGCTGGTTGAACCGGCGGGCCATGTCAATGCTTTTCGGGCTGATGTCTACGGCCAGCACTTTCCCCTGCGGCGTGGCTTTTCCCAGCAGGTGCGTCACGGTGCCAATACCGCAGCCAATCTCCAGTACCTTGGAATCAGCTTTGAGACCGGCGGCTTTCAGGTTCCTCAGGATAGTCCGGTGCCGGATGTGGATGCCCTTCTTGAACTGCTGCTCGGTATAGTCGTCGTAAAAATCAGATACTGACATGGGTTCTTCTCTGTGGCCGGAAAGCCGTTACTTTTTCAATTCGTAAATGCGTTCAATGATCTCCACCACTTTGAGGCCTTCCAGGGCGTTGGTTGTGGCGAAGGTTTTGCCTTTCAACGTGTCAATCACGTTCTCGAAGATGAAGTGGTGGTTGGCGGCGCTGCCTTTGTAGTGGCCGTAATCGTTGGCGGGGCTGCTGGGCGGAAGCTCGGGCATCACGTAATCCTGCACGTGGCAATATTCCACCTCGTTCATGTACTGTCCGCCCACTTTGATGCTTCCTTTCTCGCCTATGATGGTCATGCTGCTTTCCAGGTTGGTGTCCCAGACGGCGGTGGAATAGTTGAGCGTCCCGGCACCGCCGTTCATGAAATCAAAGTGGATGAGCCCGCTGTCCTCAAAATCCGTCAGATTCTGATGGTTGAAATCCATGAACCGGCCGGTGATGTTCTTGATATCCCCGAAGAGCCAGTACATGATATCAATGAAGTGGCTGAACTGGGTGAACAGCGTGCCGCCGTCCAGTGCCTGGTTTCCTTTCCAGTTGCCGGCCTTGTAGTAGCGGTTGTCGCGGTTCCAGTAGCAGTTGATCTGCACCAGGTAAATCTGGCCCAGGCGCTGCTCCGAGATCATCTGCTTGAGCCACAGCGAAGGGGGGCTGTAACGGTTCTGCATCACGCAGAACACTAGCTTGGAGGTCTGCAATGATTTGTAGATGATGCGCTCGCAATCGGCTTTGCTCAGGGCCATGGGCTTCTCGCAGACTACGTGGCTGCCGTTCTCCAACGCCAGCATAGCCTGCTCGGCGTGGAAGCCGTTGGGCGTGCACACGCAGATGACATCGGCCTTGGGACCTGAGGCCAGGTACTCTTCCATGCTGGTGAAAAAAGGCACCCCGAAAGGCTCTACTTCATCCAGACGGCCTGAGTCAGTGTCTACCATGGCTACTAATTCCCCCTCGGGGTGGCGCTGCACCATGGTGGCATGGCGCTTCCCTATGTGTCCCGCGCCGATGACGGCAAACTTTATCTTTTCTGACATCTGGTGTCTTGTATGCGTTTTTGCCCTGTTTTATGAAAAACGGCCTTAAAACAGGTTAATGATGGATATTTGATTTAAAGCAAAAACAACGTCTCTCAATTTAATAAAGCCTATGTTTTTCTGGCCGAGGGAGACGTGAGGTCCTGCTCCCCTACCTGAAAAACCTGATCACGGCCTCAGCAATAAAGGCTTGCTGTTCCTCGGTGAGTTCAGTGTGCATGGGAAGGGAAATCACTTTGCGGCACAGTTCCTCTGAAATAGGGAAATCACCGGCTTTGTAGCCTAAGTAGGCGTAGGCTTCGTGCAGGTGCAGCGGCACCGGATAATAAACCATGCTAGGAATCCCTTTCTCCTGCAGGTAGCTTTTCAGGGCATCGCGCTTCTCTGCGGGCACCTGGAGCGTGTACTGATGGAAGACGTGGCTGCTGTAAGGCGCTAGAGAAGGTATTTTGATTTCTTCCACCTCCGCGAAAAAGGCGTCATAGGTGCCGGCAGCTTTCTGGCGGCGCAGGATGAAATCGTCCAGTTGGGTGAGTTTCACCTCCAGCAAGGCGGCCTGCAACGTGTCTAATCTTGAGTTGACGCCTACGCGGGAGTAGTGGTATTTCTTGTGCTGACCGTGGTTAGAAATCTGTTGCAAAGTAGCAGCAAGGTCAATGTCTTGGGTGAAGATAGCGCCGCCGTCGCCCATGCAGCCCAGGTTCTTGGACGGGAAAAAGGAAGTGGTCCCGATGTGCCCGATGGTACCGGCAAAGGAAGTCCCGCCCTCGGCGTCTATGTACTGCGCCCCGATGGCCTGAGCATTGTCTTCAATCACGAACAGCTCCTGCGCGATGGCCAGGTCCATGATCTCCTCCATGGGCGCGCACTGCCCAAACAAATGCACCGGCATGATGGCCACCGTTTTCTCCGTGATGGCGGCGCGCACTTTGGCCGGATCAAGGCAGAAAGTATCGGGCAGCACATCCACGAACACCGGCTTCAATCCCAGTAACGCAATTACCTCGGCGGTAGCCACGTAGTTGAAAGCGGGCACAATCACCTCTCCCCCGGCAGGCAGATCCAAGGCCATCAAAGCAATCTGCAGGGCATCGGTACCGTTGGCGCAGGGAATCACGTGGCCTACCTGCAGGTACTGGCCCAGGTTCTGGGCGAAGGATTTCACCTGCGGACCGTTGATGAAAGCGGTACTGTCTACCACCGCTTGCATGGCGGCATCAATCTGGGGTTTCAGGCGCTGGTACTGACCTTTGAGGTCTACCATCTGGAGCTGGTTCATGTATTCAATAGAAAAGACAAATATAAGTAGTAGTTACCGGAACCATACGTACTTCTCCCGGATAATTCCTGCCGCCAGAACAACAAACTGTTTCAATAACATTATTTGCAAAATACAATTACAACCGCTAACCATTAGCATTCTTATGTTAAACGAAACCTCTATAAACCGTTATCGTTCAAAGCAAAGACAATTACCTTGTTCCATAAAACAACCTATAGACTATGAAAATGTACAATCCTGTTAAAAAAAGCACACTGGTGTTTGCGGCCTCTTTGGGGCTGGCCTTTACCCAGTTTGCGTGTAACCGCACGGAAAAAACCGACACTGCGGCTTCTACTACCACCACTACTACCTCTTCTCCAGACCAAGCTTACAATGACTATAAAAACCACGTAACGACCCTGGAGTCTGATGTACAACGCGGCTGGGATACCACTACCGCTGATGGCGATGCCCAAATGAAAAAGTGGCAATCTGACTATGAAGCGAAGCGTTCAGCAGTAGCGCAGTACGAGAATGATTTTGACGAGAACCGCCGGAAAGAGTATTCCGAACTGCAGTCCAGATACAACACTGCCTGGGCTACCCGCGAAGAGCAGTACAACACCTGGCGCATGAGCCATCAGGGCACAGGTTTGGCCTCAGACTCTAGCAGAAGCACTTCCAGCCATACCGCTGATTTGGATGAAAGTAGAATCCCAACTTACACCGCTACCAACATCAGAACGGCGTATGAGGATTTCGTGAAGCACGTGGAAGCCCACAAATCTGGGTTCAGCAACGAAGACTGGAGAACCGTAGAGAAATACTGGAACCAGCTGGATGACCGCAAAAACGCCATCCAAAGCCAGCTGACCGACAAAGACAAGTGGGAAATTGCCAAGGCCAAAACCAAATACGTGGCCATGAAAAACGCCAACAAAGCCGGCAACACCGCTTCTAAAGTTGGTTCAGACGTGAAAGAAGTAGGCAAAGACGTGTCTAACAGCAAAGTAGGTGAAGCCACCAAAGATGCAGGTAAGGCCGTAGGTAACACCGCCAAGAAAGCCGCCCAAAAGGTAGGCAACGCCGTGAAAGACAACGATTAATTAGCACGTTCTTTCATTGAATAAAAAAAGCCTCTCCGGTTGGAGGGGCTTTTTTATGCCTTCTGTTTTGGCCTCGGATTTTAGAAAACAGGTCAGAAGCAGTTTACTTCTTCAGGTACTTATCCAGCAGCAGCAGTCGGTATAGATCAAACATGCGCAGATTGGGCTTTCGGGAGACCAGGTTTTTCTTGAGCAGAGGGAAAAGCCAGTTGCTGTTTTCCCGCAGAAGCTGGCCTACTTTCCACCTGGCGAGGGAGGCGTGCGCTTTCATGAGTTTGGTTTCCTCTCCCAACCCGTACTTCCGATAGAGTAGCACCAGGTTATGAAGTGCCTGTTGGGTCTTGAGCAGAAAAACATCAGCGGGTTCCAGGCCAAGGTGCCAGACGGGGTTGTCAATGTGATAAACATCTACTTGGTTCTGCTGCAGTCGCCAGGCGAAGAGCGTGTCTTCGTGGCCGTAGCCGCTGAGTTCGTTTTGCGAGAAACAGGCCAAAAACACTTCTTTGGGCAGAAACAGGTTACTGGAGAAGACGCGCTGGTAAGGATTATTCTGCCTTTCTCGGGCTGGGGCTTCCTCTCGGGCCTTGCCGTATTTCCAGCGCAGTTCCTGGCCAGTCGGAGGATTTTCTTTATACGCGACACCACCCACCGTTACTCCTTCGTTTCCAACCACAAGATACCTTTGCAGGAAATCCGGGTAGACGGGCAGAACATCATTGTCCAGGAAAAGCAGGTACGGGAAACGGGCTTCCTCGGCTAGTTTGTAGCGGATCTGGGACCGTCCGATGTTTTGTGGCAACTCCTGATAAACCACGCCGGTAACGCCTTGCAGTGATTGGTTCTGGTGTTGGATTTCTGCGTTAGAGCCATCGTCATAGACCCTAATCTCAAAGGTAATGGAAAGCGAAATGGCTTCCTGGCGCAGGGTTTCCACCAGCGCCAGCACGTTCTGGTTGTAAACGGGAATGAGTATGGATACCTCAGATACCATCTATAAGGGAGAACTCCTCGCGGGTAGAGTCCAGGACCAGGCCTTTTTCGCACTTGAGGATGCGGCGCGGGTAGCGTTTCAGGATGTGGTGGTTGTGGGTGGCCATGAGTACGGCCGTGCCGCTGTTGTTGATCTCCTGGAACAGGTCCATGATGCCGTGGGTCACGTCGGGGTCCAGGTTTCCGGTGGGTTCATCTGCGAAGAGGATGAGGGGCTCGTTCAATAAAGCCCGGGCAATGACCACGCGCTGCTGCTCGCCGCCGGAAAGCTGGTGCGGCATTTTGTTCGCCGAGGAATCCAAGCCCACGCGCATGAGCACCTCAGAGATGCGGTTCTTGATGCGGGATTTATCGCCCCAGCCAGTGGCTTTGAGCACGAATTTGAGGTTGTCTGCCACGGAGCGGTCAAACAAGAGCTGGAAATCCTGGAAGACGATGCCAATCTTGCGGCGCAGGAAGGGCACCTGTTTCCAAGTAAGCGTATGGATGTTGTAACCGGCCACCTGCGCGGTGCCGGCCCGCAGGGGAAGATCGGCGTACAGGGTTTTGAGCAACGAGCTTTTACCGCTTCCAGTTCGGCCCACCAGGTACACAAACTCCCCTTTCTCAATGGTAAAGGTCACATCAGACAAGACAGTGTTCACATCCTGGAAAATAGACACTTTGTGCAGCGACACCACCGGGTTAGACGAGAAATCCATAGCAGGTAAAAGGTAAAGTTAAATGCTGCCAGGCAGCGGGTAATCTTGTGATAAAGGCTTTAGAACAGCCCGATAAGGTAACAGCGTTTTGCCGCCGTTTTCTCTAAAACAGGCTTAAATCTCCAGTTTCTGCAGTTTGCCAAACTCCAGGCCGGCAATGACGGAGGCCAGTTCCTCCTCCTTGTTGTCCAGGCCGTAGCGGTCCAGGTTCTTCAGCGGCCGGTCGGCCCGGAAATAGGCGATCAGCACGAAGTTCTCATCGCGCAGCTGAATGTAATCCGGAATCTTGGCCTTGCCCTTTACTTTGATGATGTACACCTTCTTTTAATTAGGAATTAGGAATTAAGAATTAGGAATGATGATTGCTATCCTAAATTCTTAATTCCTAATTCTAAATTCTAAACTAATTACGCGTTTGCTTTCTTGTGATCGGCGAGGAACTTGGCCAGGCCGCTGTCGGTGAGCGGGTGGTTCAACAGGCCGGTGATCACGTTCAACGGGCAGGTCACCACATCGGCACCAATCTCGGCGCACTGCACCAGGTGCATCACGTGGCGCACGGAGGCAGCCAATACCTCAGTAGGGAAGCCGTAGTTCTGGTAGATCTGCACGATCTGCTCAATCAGGTTCAAACCGTCGTTCCCGATGTCATCCAAGCGGCCTACAAACGGGGACACGTAGGTAGCCCCGGCTTTGGCGGCCAACAAGGCCTGACCTGCGGTGAAAACGAGCGTACAGTTGGTTTTGATGCCTTTGTCAGTGAAATATTTGATGGCTTTTACGCCGTCGCGGGTCATGGGAACCTTCACCACAATGTTAGGATGCAGCTGGGCCAGCTCCTCTCCTTCTTTCACCATGTTGTCAAAATCGGTGGCAATGACCTCGGCGCTGATGTCGCCGTCTACAATCTCGCAGATGTCGCGGTAGTGCTTCATGACGTTGTCATACCCCACAATGCCTTCTTTGGCCATGAGCGAGGGGTTGGTGGTTACGCCGTCCAGCACGCCTAAATCATGGGCTTCGCGGATTTCAGCAAGATTAGCGGTATCAATGAAAAATTTCATAGTTGAAGTAGTTTGGAAACACAAATCTAGTTCAATCTGAATTAAAACCGAATGGCCGCCGCAAGTATTTTAGCCTAAAGGAATTGCCTTGGTCAGTTGACTTGACCTGACTGAAAAACAGAAGCTAAGTTGTTCGTTTCAGGCCTCATTTGGGAAAATTGGGCTTAAAACAAGGTTTGAAAAGAAAGTGACGGGTTTACAAGCGGAAGAGAATCCGTTGGGGTATGGGCAAAAAAAAGCGGCAAATCGAGTATCGCGCCGCTCAACCACCTACCCTTGCTCCCTTCCGGGCCTGGGGGAGTTCAGCAGGAGCTGGCCGTACCGATTTGCCGTTGCAAAGATAGGAACACTTTTGTTCACCGCAAGCGATTTTTGGCCTATTTTCTTCAAAACAGGCCAAAAATACAGTTTTCGGCTTGCCAACCGACAAGAATAAATCCCTTAACGCTTGATAATCAGCCAAAAAAATGAGTATCTTCTTGCAAACATTTTTTTCGAGCTCCTTGCCTATCACAGCTTAAGCACAGAACCTTGTTCCTTCACCCTGAAATGAACAAATACCTCCTGTTCCTTTTTCTTCTGGCTGGCGTACGGGCGCAGGCGCAGGTGACCTTCGGTTCCCTGCCCGAGGCCACGACCCATGCGCTGCAGCACCGCCCCGATCTGCGCAACGCAGACCTGGCCCGGCAGGTAGCGGAACAGGGAGTCATTCGCGCCAAAGCCCCTCTGTATCCGCAGGTGAAGGTCTCCGGTGCCTTTGATGATTACCTGGCCCTGCCGGTGCAGTTGATCCCGGCGGAGTTTGTGGATGGTGAGAAGGGGGAGCTGGTAGCGGTACAGTTCGGGACGCAGTACAACCTGGCCTTCAACCTGGAGGCGGCCCTGCCCCTGGTGAGCGTGCAAGCCTGGAAAAACCGCCGCATCGCCCAGGCCGAGGTCCAGTCCAGCTATTTCCAGCAGCAGGACGCGCAGCAGAGAGCGAGTGAGGAGATTGCCAGAACGTACTACCTCTGCCTCCTGAGCCGCGAGGCCTCCGCCCTCTCCCAGGAGAACCTGCACGTGAACGACACCCTGCTGCTCACCGCCGAGGAGCGTTTCAGGAACGGCCTGGCCGAGCCTTTGGAACTGAACCGCCTCAAATCCCTGCAACTGGAAAGCCGCCAGCAACTGAATGACAACCAGACTGTGTACCGGAAAAATCTGGCCCGCCTAAAGATGCTCTGCGGCCTAAATCCACAGGAAGACCTGCAACTCACCGAGACGCTGAATGACCAGACAACTGCCGCTCCCCCACTCCAGCCCTCCGTGGAGACCCTGGGTTTGTACCGGGCCCTGCAATGGCGCATCCAGGCCGCCGAGTCCGAGGAACAGAAACAAAGGCTGAGCTGGCTCCCGGAAGTCTCCATGTACGGGCGGTTCACGCAGCAGGCCCAGCGCAACGCTTTCAACTTCACCGATTCCGCTTATCCCTGGTACCAGATAGGTTTGGTGGGCCTCCGGGCCGAGTGGCTTCTGTTCAGCGGTTTCAACCGGAAAGCCGAGTTCAGGAGAGCCACCCTGCAGAAACAGATCGCCCTGAACGAGCTCCAGCATTTCGCATTGCGCGCCCAGGAAGAAAATGAGGAAATAGGTCTGGCCCTGCAGAACGCGCAGCAAAGCTTGGAGAGTTACCGCCAGCACTACGCCCTGTACCAGGAGAATTACACCATCGCCCGTTACAAATACAACCAAGAGGTGTACACCGTAGACCAGCTCCTGCAGGTGTACGCTGAGAAGCTCAAGTCCCAGAACTTTTACCTCAATGCCATGGCAGATTATTACGTGAACCGCGCGCTGCTGCAGATCAAGAACCAGTTTGCCCAACCAAAAAGCCCTGCGCTGCATGTTAAATAAGCTACCAAAATATCAGTCCAGACGTTTATTCCTGTTCATGCTGGGCAGCGTGGCGTTACTGTCTTGCCGGAACGGGGAGGAAACGGTTACCCCAGAGATAAAACCGCTCACTGAGGCGGTGTATGCCTCGGGGCACGTGGTGTCTGACCAGGAATACCAGATTTTTGCCCAGGGCGAAGGCGTGTTGGTGAAAAAGCTGGTGCAGGAGGGCCAGCCCATCAGAAAAGACCAGGTGTTGTTTGTGTTGGAGAGCCCGCAGCAGAATGCCCGGCTCCAGTATGCACAAGAAGCCTCCAACATGGCCGCCGCCAACTACCGCAGTGGCAGTCCGGTTTTAAGGGAAGCCGCCGCCGCTTTGCAGGCCGCCCAAGCCAAACGCGCCTATGACTCGGCCAACTTCGTGCGCTACCAGAACCTGCTGCAGAACCGCGCCACCTCCAAAGCCGAGTATGACCGCTATGCGTTGGCTTACCAGAACAGCCGCAGCGAGTACCAGGCGCAATTGAGCCGCTACAACAAACTGAAGAACCAGCTGTATCTGGATGTCCAGAATGCGCGCAGCAACCTGCAGGTGGCCCAGAGCGAGCGCGGCAACTTCACGGTCCGGAGCAACATCAACGGTACTTTGCTCAAACTGCTCAAAGAACCGGGCGAACTGGTGCGCCGTAGCGAGGCCATTGCCGTGGCCGGACAATTAGACGAGTTTTACCTGCGGCTGCTGGTAGACGAGCTGGACATCCAGCGGGTGAAACCGGGCCAGAAGATCCTGGTGAAAATAGACGCTTTTCCCGACAAGGTTTTTAACGGGCAGGTAACCAAAGTGTACCCCATGGTAGACCCGCAGAGCCAGTCGCTGCGGGTAGACGCCAAACTCACCGATTCATTGCCCGGCTACTACTCGGGCCTGGCGCTAGAGGCCAACATCATCACGCGCCAGAAAGACAAGGCCTTGGTGATTCCGCGCACCCTGCTCCTGCCCGGCGACTCCGTGGACGTAGAACAGAACGGCAAACCTACCCGGGTGAAAGTGACCAAAGGCGTGGAGACCCTGAACGAGGTGGAGATCACCTCCGGCCTCACGCCCCAGACCCGACTCATCCTTCCTTCTTAACCTGACAAAAGCATGAACCTCGCGCTGCGGATCGCCAAAACCCACCTTCTGGCCAAACCCCGGCAAACCATTGTGGCCATGCTGGGCGTGACCTTCGGGATCGCCATGTTCATCACCATGGTGAGCCTCATGACGGGCCTCAACGATTTCACCGAGGAACTCACCATGACCTCCACCCCGGACATCAGGATGTACAACGATGTCACCGAGCCCCGCAAAAGCATCCTGGAAGAGCAGAAACCCACCGGCTTGGTGGTGGTCCACCATCCCAAACCCAAGAACGAGACGCCCAAGATCAGGAACGCTTTCCAGATCGCTGAGCAACTGCGGCAGGACCCTTTGGTGCTGGGCGCCGCCCCACTTCTGAGTACCCAGGTGTTCTATAATTACGGGCCAGTGCAACTCAATGGCAACCTGGCCGGGGTAGACATCCTGGAGGAGGACAAACTTTTCAACCTTCGGCAGAAGATCAAAACCGGCAGCCTGGAGGACCTGCTGGTCTCCACCGATGGCATCATCATGGGGGCGGGCCTGGCCCGGAAACTGAACATGATCAACGGCGACCGCGTGGTCATCACCACGCCGCAGGGCTATACCATGACCTTGAACGTGGTGGGCACTTTCCAGATGGGTCTGGGCACCATTGACAATGCCAAAGCCTACGCCAACATCAGCACGGTGCAGAAGATCTTGCAGAAAGACCAGAGCTACGTCACGGACATCAACATCAAGCTGCGCGACCTGGATTTAGCCAAGCCCAAAGCGGTGGAGTTGCAGCGCCTCTACGGGTACAAAGCCGAGGATTGGGAAACCGCTAACGCCACCTTCCTCACCGGCTCCATCATCCGGAACATCCTTACCTACTCGGTTTCCATTACCCTGCTCATCGTGGCCGGTTTCGGGATCTACAACATCCTCAACATGACCATCCACAACAAAATGAAGGACATTGCCATTCTCAAAGCCACCGGTTTTGCCGCCCGAGATGTGCGCAACGTGTTCCTCATCCAATCCATGGCCATCGGGTTAATTGGGAGCGTGCTGGGGCTAGCTGTGGGCCTGGGGCTTTCCTACCTGGTGTCGCTGGTGCCCTTCAACGGCGGCGACATCGTGACCATGGATACGCTGCCCGTCAATTTCCACCTCAAATACTACCTCATCGGATTGGTTTTCGGGAACGCCACTACTGCCTTCGCCGGGTACCTCCCGAGCCGCGCCGCCGGAAAAGCAGATCCCATTGAGATTATCAGGGGGCAGTGACATTTAATTTGGAGATGAGAAGATGTGGAGATTTGAAGATGGGGAGGTGTATTACAAAAGAGAAAGATTTTGAGGTCATTTTCAGAAATCAGGCTAGAAACATAAAAATATTATCAACATCATTTCATCTTCACATCTACAAATTTTCACATCTCCAAATCTCCTTATGGAACTACTGCTCATTGCCCGGCACCTGAATAAGTACTTCTATGAGCCGGAGAAATTCCAGGTGCTCACGGATATCAACCTGGAGGTGCCGAAGGGGGAATTCGTGTCGTTGGTGGGGAAGTCCGGGTGCGGGAAGTCTACGCTGCTGTATCTCCTCTCTACCATGGATACAGATTATGAGGGAACGGTGGAACTGAACGGGGAGCTTCTGACGGGCAAGAACCAGAATGAACTGGCCAAGTTCCGGAATGAGCACATCGGGTTTGTGTTCCAGTTTCACTTTCTGCTGCCTGAGTTCACGGTGCTGCAGAACGTCATGATTCCGGCTTTGAAACTGAAGAAGCACTCTGAGAAAGAGATTGAGGCGCGGGCCCTGGAGAAACTCAAACTCTTGGGCGTGGAGGAACAGGCACAAAAACCAGCCAACAAACTATCCGGGGGACAGCAGCAGCGAGTGGCCATCGCGCGGGCGCTCATCAACGATCCCAACATCATCATGGGCGATGAACCCACCGGCAACCTCTGGACTCTTATAATACGCAGGTGGTTTTGGACATCTTTCAGCAACTCACACGCGACATGGGCCAGACCATCATCTCCGTGACGCATGACAACGAATTCGCCGCCAAATCTGACCGCATCCTGGAAATGAGCGACGGCCATATCATCGGGAACATCAAGAATCGTTAGTAAGCATGATTGCCTTGCCGGTTTATGGGCTTCTTTTGGCAAAACAGGCTGAAAGTGGAAGATGACTAAATTGACCTTTAAATTAAGCAGAAATGATTCGCTGTGGCGATACCGGTGGAGAGTGCCCCCCCTCCCAGAAGGGGAATACCTGCAAAATAACCTTATAATATGAGTAGAAAAGAAAACCGTTTCGGGGCTGTTTATACAAAACAGCCCCGAAACGGTTTAGAGGGATTCCTTAAGGATGAAGCTCTTAGTTGCCGGAATGACTTCTGATGTTCTCGAAGGTGATATTCAGGTTCCGGCTGGAGCCGCTGCTCTTTAAGGCGTTGCCTGCCCGGTTAGGGAAAGAATATTCAGGCACGTAGTACTCCAAGCCTAGCTTCAGGTTGATGACTGATCCAGACAGCACCTTGGTTAAGGCGTTGTATTGCAGGGTGGCTGTCCCATCCAGCACTATAACGCAGCCGGGCGACATGGCGCCACTGCCGTCAGAGAAGTTCTGGCCGTTGTGCACGCAAACAGCTGACGCGTCTTTGAGCGAAATGGAAGCGGGCAGGTTTTGAATAGTGCGGTTTTTAAAATGCACCGACACCCATGACCGGGTGTTCACTGTGGACGTGTCTCTGAAGTACAGGGTAATGCCGTTGTTCTCCTCAATGAAATAGGCCTCCAACTTATCCTGCGCATTTACCTTGTAGGTTTTACCCCGCAGGTTAGCGTACGCCTCTGGGTACATGTTCTGGTAAGCGGCATCCACCTTAATGCTGTCTACCATGGAAAAACTGGTGTGGGTGGGGGCTGCCTCAGGGGTAGGCTCCGTGGAATCTGAATCTGCCTCACAAGCAAACAGTAGGGAAGCGGTGAGTACCACCCCTAATGCTGTCCGGAAAGGAAGAAGTAAAGCTTTTAACATAGTATCTGTTTCTTTGGTTAGAATCTAGTCGGGCAACCGGGGGCTTTTCTTCATGATCAAAGACCCCGGAAGATTGCACTTTTAATTAACAAAATACGTGCCTTCTTTTTGGTTTCGTAAAATACGTCCTTTTTTCTGGCCGATTTTTCAAAAATGTGCTTGAAACGGACAAAAGCTCCGGTCAACTGTATTCATGACAGGCGCTGCCCCATTCTCCCCTACTCGGCCGCAATTTCATTTTCATGTTTTAAAACGGGCACGTACCTTTGCACATGCCAGAAAAAATTCTCATCCTCGATTTCGGGTCTCAGTACACCCAACTGATCGCCCGTCGCGTCCGCGAGCTTAACGTCTACTGCGAAATCCACCCTTTCAATAAAATCCCAGAAATCACCCCAGATCTCAAGGGCGTGATCCTGTCCGGTAGCCCGTCATCGGTGCGGGAAGAAAACTATCCTAACCCAGACATTACCCCGTTTTTGGGAAACCTGCCGGTGTTGGGCGTGTGTTACGGCGCGCAGCTCATGGCGCAGGAAGGCGGCGGCGAGGTGATTGCTTCTACCATCAGGGAATACGGCCGGGCCAAACTTAGCCACGTAGATCATCACAACCTTCTACTGAAAGAAATCACCATTGACTCCCAGGTGTGGATGTCACACGGCGATACCATCAAGCATATCCCTGACAATTTTGAGGTCATCGCCAGCACCGACTCGGTGGAAGTGGCGGCCTATAAAGTGAAAGACCAAGAAACCTACGGCATCCAGTTCCACCCCGAGGTGACGCACTCCACCGAGGGCAAGACCCTGCTCCGCAACTTTGTGGTCCACATAAGCGGCTGCTCCCAGGACTGGACCCCGGACCAATTCATTGAAAGCACCGTGGCCGAGCTGCGTGAGCAGATTGGCGATGACAAAGTGATTCTGGGCCTCTCCGGCGGCGTGGACTCTTCCGTGGCGGCCATGCTCATTCATCAGGCCATCGGTAAGAACCTGTACTGTATCTTCGTAGACAACGGCTTGCTGCGCAAGAACGAGTTTGAGGACGTGCTGCACTCCTACAAAGACATGGGCCTTAACGTGAAAGGCGTTGACGCTAAAGACCAGTTCTACTCCGCATTGGCCAATTTAACCGATCCTGAGGCCAAGCGCAAAGCCATCGGACGGGTGTTCATTGAGGTCTTCGATCAGGAGTCGCACCAGGTAGAGGACGCTAAGTGGCTGGGCCAGGGCACCATTTACCCAGACGTAATTGAGTCTGTGTCGGTGAAAGGCCCGAGCGCGACCATCAAATCGCACCACAACGTAGGTGGCCTTCCAGATTTCATGAAACTGAAAGTGGTAGAGCCTCTGAAGACACTCTTTAAAGACGAAGTTCGTTTAGTAGGCAAAACCCTTGGTATCTCAGACAACATCATCGGGCGCCATCCTTTCCCGGGTCCGGGTCTGGCCATCCGAATCCTGGGCGACATCACCCCTGAGAAAGTAGCCATTTTGCAGGAAGTGGACCATATTTTCATTTCGTCGCTGAAGAAAACCGGTCTTTATGATCAGGTTTGGCAGGCAGGCGCCATGTTGTTGCCTATCCAGAGCGTGGGCGTGATGGGCGATGAACGCACTTATGAAAGAGTAGTGGCCTTGCGCGCCGTAACCAGCGTAGACGGTATGACCGCCGATTGGTGTCATTTGCCGTATGAATTCCTGGCCGATGTGTCTAATGAGATCATCAACAAGGTGCGCGGGGTAAACCGCGTAGTCTATGACATCAGCTCCAAGCCACCCGCTACCATTGAGTGGGAATAGGTTTAGCGCTTATTTTTCTGAAAACGATGAAAAAACAGATTGTACTTGCCGCGGCCGGAATGGCACTGTGCTGGAACGTGCAGGCCCAGACCTCTGCCGACCTGAACACCAAGCTACAGAACGGGAGGTTGTTGCTGGACCAGGAGAAGTATGCCCTGGCCATGGCCGAATTGCAGCCCATCTCCAGCAAGGCTACGGGTAAAAACTACGCTCCTGATGCCGCCTACCTGTACAGCGTGGCGGCATCCAGGCAGAAGAAGTGGGCCGAGGCTGACAAGATGCTCACCCAACTCACTTCTGAGCATACCAACTGGGGCGGCCTAGCCGATGCGCAATACCTGCACGGGCAAGTACTGTTTGAGAAAAAAGAATACCTGCGGGCTCTGAAGGCGCTGGCGGCCATTGATGAAAAATCAATGAACGATGAGGTGGCGGCCATGAAACGGCATTACATGATGCTGCTCACCGACAAAACCACGTTCCAGTACCTGATGCGCCAGTTCCCCGAGGATGCCACCCTGGCTCGCGCCTACGCTGATAAGCTGGTGGGCGGCTGGTTCACCCAGCAAGACCGCCCCGATCTGGAGGCGCTGGTACGCAACTTCAAGCTGGACCGCAGCTATCTTGAGCGCTCACAGAATATCAAAAAAGACGCTTACAATGTGGCGGTGCTGCTGCCTTTCAACGTCTCGGACAATACCATCAAAGTAGACAAAAAGAACCTCTACGTCACCGATTTCTACGCCGGCATTCTCTCGGCGCGGGATTCACTGCAGAGGCAGGGCGTCCGGGTGAACGTCTTCCCTTATGACGTGAGTAATGACACGGCGCAGGTAAGAAAGGTCATGACCCTGCCTGAGATGGGCACCATGGACCTGGTCATCGGGCCGATCTACAAAGGAAACAGCGCCTACGCCGCCAAGATTGCCCAACAGCGGAACATCAACATGGTGAACCCCTTCTCAGACGACGCTGATATTGCCAAGGGCAACCCGTACCTGTTTTTAATGGAAACCTCGGTGGCTACCCAAGGGCAGCGTGCTGCGGCCTACGCCTACCAGACGTTCCCTAAGAAAACGGCCGTACTGGTGTTTGACAGCGAGAAAAACGACACCGTCTTTGCCGGCAACTTCAGACGCACCTATACCGCCCTGGGCGGGAAAGTGGTGAGCGCGCAGAAGATCAACTCCAAGACCAGCACCAATGTAGCTGGAGTTTTAGGAGCCGTGAACCTGAAAGATTTGGGCGTACTGGTGGTGCAATCCTCCAACCAGGCCGTGGCCACCAGCACCGTTAGCTTGCTGGAGCAGAAAGCGGCTAAGGTGCCGGTGATTGCCCCACAGTCCTGGCTGGAGAATCCGCAGATCAGTTTTTCGCAGCTCGATTTCCTGGAGATGTATTTCCCCGCGCCTAAGTTCATTGACCCAGAAAACCCGGCGGTGCAGAATTTCAAGCGGGCTTACACCAGCCGTTATAACCTGCCTCCCTCCGCTTTCACCTACACCGGTTTTGAGCTGCTGAATTACTATGGCCGCAGCCTGCAGGAAAACGGATACTCCGCTCCTCCCAGGTTAAGCGGCGTACAGCCGGGCGCTTTCTACCAAGGCATCGGCTATGAAGCCGGATCCGGCAAACAAGCCCAGGACAACCAGTACCTTCCTATTGTTAAAGTAGAGAACGGCCGTTTACTGGTGGTGAACCCGGTGCTTTAATTTTAAATGAGTGATTGAGAGATTGAATGATGAATTGAATAACATTTCCAATTTTCATTCTCTCATTCACTCCTTCTCTCCATCACTCAATTACAACACATGTCACTTAACCATACAACCAGCCAGGAGCTATTTCAACGTGCACAAGAATCAATTCCCGGAGGCGTGAACTCACCGGTACGGGCGTTCAGGGCTGTGGGCGGCAAGCCGCTATTTATGAAATCCGCCAAAGGTGCCTACCTCTACGATGAAGACGGAAATCAATACCTTGATCTGATCAACTCCTGGGGCCCTATGATTCTGGGCCACGCCCACGAGGTGGTGGAGAAAGCCGTGCGCGATGCCTTGCCTGGTTCCCTTTCCTTTGGTGCGCCCACCCGCCGCGAGGTGGAGATGGCCGAGCTGATCATCAGCATGGTGCCCAGCGTGGAGAAGGTGCGCATGGTAAACTCCGGTACCGAGGCGACTATGTCGGCCATTAGGGTGGCACGGGGCTTTACCGGCCGTGACAAGATCATCAAGTTTGAAGGCTGTTACCACGGCCACGGCGACTCTTTCCTGATTGCCGCTGGCAGTGGCGCCATCACCCTTGGCGTTCCGGACAGCCCCGGCGTGACCAAAGGTGTGGCCAACGATACCCTGACTGCTCCCTACAACGATCTGGCTGCGGTACAGACCCTGATTGACGCCAATCCCGCCCAAATAGCTGCCATCATCCTCGAGCCAGTGGTAGGCAACATGGGCTTGGTCCCTCCTGCCGAAGGTTTCCTGCAAGGCCTCCGCGACCTGTGCACCAAGGAAGGCATCGTGCTGATCTTTGATGAAGTGATGACCGGTTTCCGGTTGGCCAAAGGCGGTGCGCAGGAACTGTATGGCGTAACTCCGGATATGACTACCCTGGGTAAGATCATTGGCGGAGGCATGCCGGTGGGCGCTTACGGCGGAAAGGTAGAGATCATGAACAGCGTGGCGCCGGCCGGTCCGGTGTACCAGGCGGGTACCTTGTCAGGAAACCCTATTGCTATGTCGGCGGGGATGGCGGCTTTGTCTTACCTGAATGAGCACCCCGAGCTTTATGGCCAATTACAGCAAATCACCGATAAACTGGTGAACGGCACAAAGCAGAATATGCAGGAACTAGGCCTGAACTACACCATCAATCAGGTGGGCTCTATGTACAGCGTGTTCTTCACCCAGCAACCGGTGACGGATTTCGCTTCGGCCAAAACCTCAGACCTGGAGCTGTTCGGTCGGTATTTCCACCAGATGCTGCAGCGCGGCATTTACCTGGCCCCTTCCCAGTTTGAGACCCTGTTCGTTTCCGCTGCCATCACCGATGATCTAGCGGATGCTTACCTGGCTGCCAACCGCGAAGCCCTGCAAGCTTTACAGGCATAATTGCAAAACCAAGTAAAAGGCATAAGCGGCACCTGAAACAGATCAGGTGCCGCTTATGCTTTATAAGTAGTCCGAACGCTTACCTGCTGTTCTTCACCTTCAAGTAATTGAGGTACACGCCCAGCATCATCAAGGCAGAGGTTCCCAACAACAGCAGGAAACCCAGGTTTCTCTGGGTTAACAGGCTTTGGCTGAAGAAATTTGTCATGGCCAAGACCATTGATACCGCCGCAAAGCCCCAGAATACCGTTAACAGCACCAACTGCTTTTTGGTGGGATGGCTGAGCCAGGTTCCTTTTGGTTTCTCCATAGCCGCTGGTTTAACGTTTTGGTGGCCGCACTTTTACCGTTTGCTTACGTCTAATTAGGCGAAGAAGCCAGAATGAAGCAGAAACCTTTTACTTTGCTTTTTAACGGGCTTCCGCTTGAGGTTTTCCCTGAGAGCCGTTGCAGACCATCAACCCAACCCAGACACCCATGAACTCCTTTTTTGAGCTGAAGAAATACGGCACCACTGTCCAAACCGAGGTCATTGCCGGCATCTCCTCCTTTTTGGCTACTTCCTACATCATTGTGGTGAACCCCAGCATCCTGAGCCAGGCCGGCATGCCTTTCTCCGCCGTGCTGACTGCCACGGTGCTGGTCTGTTTCTTCAGCAGCCTCATGATGGGCCTATACGCCAAGAACCCTATCCTGGTGGCTCCCGGTATGGGACTGAATGCCTTCTTTACCTTCACCGCCGTTCTGGGCATGAAAGTACCCTGGCCAGTGGCATTGGGGGCGGTTTTCTGGTCAGGGATTGTGTTTCTGCTACTCTCGGCGTTCAACATCAGGACCTACATCATCAAGGCCATCCCAAGGCCGCTACGGTACGCCATTGCGGCGGGCATTGGGTTGTTTATCTCGCTTATCGGGTTCTCAAACGCCAAGTTCATCGTCTCCAATCCAGCCACCATCATCGGGATCGGTCCTTTGACACCGGCGGTGCTTACGTTCCTGGCGGGGTTGCTGGTGACGGCCGTGCTGGTGACCAAACACGTGAAAGGCGGTATCCTCATCGGGATTCTGTTTACTACGCTGGCGGCTTACCCTATTGGGCGCTGGTGGGGCGTGGTGCCGGGCGCAGAAGCCAGTACGCTCATTTCCTGGCAGGGCATTTTTGCCGCCCCTGATTTCAGCCTGTTTTTGAAATTAGACCTCCTAAACTCCCTGCAGTGGTCGGTGGTGCCGGTGATCTTCGCATTTGTCTTCACCGATATGTTTGACAGCCTCTCCACCCTGGTGGGCCTGGCCGAGGCCGCCGACCTGCTGGATGAGCACGGGGAACCGCGCAACGTGAAGCGCTCCCTCATGGTAGACGCCATTGCTACAACCCTTGCTGGCTTGGTAGGCTCCAGCCCCGGCACGGCTTACATTGAATCGGCGGTGGGGATTGAGGAAGGCGGACGCACCGGGCTCACGGCCGTGGTGGGGGCGCTGCTGTTTTTGCCTTTCCTGTTTCTGGCCCCGCTGCTATCCGTGGTGCCTGCTATTGCCACGGCCCCGGCGGTGGTGCTGGTGGGTGTGTTCATGGTGCGGCCAGTCACCAAGATCAACTGGGACCAGCTGGATGAGGCCATACCGGCCTTTCTGGCCATGGTGCTCATTCCCTTCTCCTACTCCATCACCCAGGGCATCATCTGGGGTTTTCTTTCCTGGACTGCCTTAAAACTGATCACGGGGAAAAAGGAAGATGTGACCCTGCCCTTACTCATTGTGGACGTTTTCTGCGTGGTGGCCCTGGTGCTGGAGTAAGTTTCTGTTTAGAAGCTCTTTTTCTGAAATCAGGTGGAAAGTTCTCAGGTAACAGAGAAATCCAAGGTCTGAAAGGAGCCGTTTCTCAACCGGTATGGCAGGATAGGTTTGTCGTAAAACTTGTCACATAGTAATCTGTTTCCTTTGGTACAAGGCGAAAGCCATCAACTATAAGGGACATCATGAAAAACTATCTGATTATTGGCGGTTCCTCAGGCATTGGGAAAGAACTTGTTCAACAGCTTGAGCTTGAAGGACATCGCGTTTATGCCACCTATTGCCAACATCCGGTAGAAACCGAAAACCCAAACACCACTTTTCATTTTCTGGATGTGCTACAAGACAACCTTGACTTGAGCTTTTTGCCAGAGACGCTGGATGGCTTGGTTTATCTGCCCGGCAGCATCAACTTGGTGCCTTTCCACCGGCTTAAACCCGGTGATTTCGTGACCGATTTCCAGTTACAGGTGAATGGCGCCATCAAGGTAGTACAGGCTGTTCTCCCGTACTTGAAAGCTGCCGGGGCAGCCTCCATCGTGTTCTTCTCTACCGTGGCGGTACAGACCGGCTTCCCCTTTCATGCGCAGGTGGCTGTTTCCAAAGGAGCCATTGAGGGACTGACCAGGGCACTGGCCGCCGAGTTTGCGCCAGCCATTAGGGTGAACGCCATCGCGCCCTCCCTCACCGATACACCTTTGGCAGCCAGATACCTGAACACCCCCGAGAAGACGCAGGCCAATGCGCAACGGCATCCTCTGAAAAGGCTGGGCACCGCCCCAGACATCGCGGAAATGGCGGCCTTCCTGTTATCCTCCAGATCCTCCTGGATGACGGGGCAAATCCTGCATGTAGACGGAGGCATGTCCAGCATTCGGTTATAGTATCACTTTCTTGCAGCCAGAAAAGCAGAAAGGGTTTGTAGCCTGTTTTTACGAAAAGTGTTCCAAAGAACTTTATATTTGATTCACTCTCACCTCTGCTTACAATCTTACCATGGCCAAAGAACACCTGCAAAAATTCAACATTGCCATAAAAGTAAACGAGGCCGATATTGATGCCTTGGGCCACGTGAACAATGTGGTGTATTTGCGGTGGGTGCAGGAGGTGTCTGCGGCGCATTGGGCGCATGTGGCTCCTGGCCACATGCAAGAGCAATACCTGTGGGTGGTGCTGCGGCATGAGATTGATTTCCATAAACCTGCCTTCGCGGAAGATACCATCACTGGCTACACCTGGGTGGGAAATCACCAGGGAGCCAAGTTTGAGCGCTTCGTGAGTCTGTACCGCACCGGAACCGAGGATCTGCTGGCTTCTGCCAAAACCACCTGGTGCCTGTTGGATGCGCGTACCCTGCGCCCGAAACGCATTGAGCAGGAGATGCTGGATCTGCTGTGATAGAGGTTTTACTTCCGGAGATTGCATAAATCCATCCCTTTTCAAAAACAAAGCCCAAAATGAGAATCCTTCTCCCGGTTTATTTCCTGCTGCTGTTTACGGCATCGGCATTCGCCCAAAAGAAATCCACTACCCCAAAAGACATGGTCAAACCTTTTGTGCTGGGGGTAATAGACGAGATCACCTCTAAGGAGCTCGGAGAGAAAAGGATCTTGAACATTTACCTACCAGAAGGTTATAACCCGCGAGACACCACCAGATACCCGGTGGTGTACCTGCTGGACGGGTCTGCCGAGGAGGATTTCATCCACGTGGTGGGGCTTTTCCAGTTCAACAACTTCCCCTGGATAGACCGGGTACCCAAATCCATTATCGTCGGGATTGCCAACGTGGACCGGAGAAGGGATTTCACTTACCCCACTACTCTGGAAAAAGACCAGAAGAGATACCCAACCAGCGGGCACTCGGCCAACTTCATGGCTTTCATTGAGAAGGAGCTTCAGCCGTACATAGAGAAGAAATACCGTACTAATGGGGCCAGGACCCTCATAGGGCAATCACTGGCGGGGCTTTTTGTCACCGAACTACTGCTGAAGAAACCCACTCTTTTCAATAAATACATCATCATTAGCCCAAGCATTTGGTGGGACAACGGTTCTATCTTAAACCAACCCTCTCCCCTGCTTACCACTGGTTTTTCCCAGAAAACCGACATCTACATTGGGGTGGGCAAAGAAGGACTTTCGCCCAGCGATATTCCCCACGTGATGGAAGTAGACGCGAACCTGCTGGTAGAAAACCTCCGGACCAAGAACCCCCAGGTAAAAGTGTACTATGACTATTTGCCGGAGGAAGACCACGCCACGGTTACCCACCAAGCCATCTTCAACGCGCTGCGGCTGTTGTACCCAGATAAAAGAGACGCCAAGTAATTTAAAGCAAACGCTGAAATAGGCCATGGAATTTGGCTTCCTCTATAGGTTCTATCTGCCTAGGTATTCGCTTCTTTTTAAGACCTTCAAAATGGAAAAATCAATGCCTTCCTTCCGCTCACCCCTTTTGCGGTTTGCTTTTACCTTTTCGCTCATAATAGCCCATTCCCTGGTTTTCGGGCAAGTGCGTTTACCCAAGGTTTTCAGCGACCACATGGTCCTGCAGCGGGGCCGGGACATTCCGGTTTGGGGAACTGCACAGCCGGGGAAGCAGGTTTCGGTGGAATTTGGCGGCCATAAGATTAAGGCAACTACTGGCCAAGATGGTAAATGGATGGTGCATCTGCCCCAGATGCAGGCAGGCGGCCCGTACCTTATGCAGGTGTCTGAAGAAGACAAAACCAAACCGGTAATTTTGTTTAAAGACGTGCTGATAGGCGATGTGTGGCTGGCCTCGGGGCAATCCAACATGGAGTGGCAGGTACAGCAGGCCATGAATGCTGAAACAGAAATCAAAAACGCCCACTCTCCTAACATCCGGTTCTTTAATGTACCCCATAACAAAACAACCAATGTCCAATCTGATGTGCTGGGCGGCTCTTGGCAAGCCATTGACTCAGCTACTGTGAAAACCGCCTCGGCGGTAGCGTACTTTTTTGCCCGGGAACTACAGGCTGATCTGAAGGTACCCATTGGTATTCTCCAGTCTACCTGGGGCGGCACCCCGGTGGAGGCCTGGACCAGCCGGGAACAGTTGCTTTCCTCTCCCCTCACCCAGCGCACCGTCCTGCAGAATGATACGGTGACCCAGAAGCATTTCATCAAAGACAGCCTGGATCTGGTGCGGTTCTGGGACATTGTGAACAACCCCAAAAACAAAACCGATAAAACCATTCCCAACCCCAGATTCAACGATGCCAAATGGCCGGAGCTGGTGATGCCCGCCACCCTTAAAGACCTGAACATGCCCGGCTACGAAGGCATGATGTGGCTGCGGAAAACCATTAATCTTCCCCAGAATATGGCAGGGAAAGAGGTAGCCCTTCACCTCGGGCACCCCGAGATGAACTATTCTTTATACTTCAACGGGAAAGAAATTGCTAAAAACGTCTGGAACGCCAACCCCACGCACCACTACCGTATTCCGGCCAATTTGGTAAAACAAGGCAAAAACGTGATTGCGGTCAGAATGGCCTTCCTGTGGTCGGGCGGTGGCTTCAATCCGCCCGCTGAGGAAATGTACCTGACAGACGGAACCTCCAAAGTCAGTCTAGCCGGGGGTTGGAAATACCGGAGAGACCTGGAACCCACCTTTCCCACCATCAAGAACTACTACCAATTCCCTACCTATCTCTACAACGCCATGATCCACCCGGTGATCCCTTACGGTATCAACGGCGTGATCTGGTACCAGGGCGAAAACAATGTATATGTCCCAGGGGATTACCGCACCTTGTTTCCTATGATGATCAATGACTGGCGCATCAGGTGGCAGCAGGGGTACTTCCCTTTTCTGTACGTGCAACTGGCCAACTACATGAAGCAGCAGCCGGAACCCTCTCAAAGCAACTGGGCAATCCTGCGCGAAGCCCAAACCCAAGCTTTAGCCCAGCCCTACACCGGTATGGCTTCCATTATTGACTTAGGCGAGGCAGACAACATCCACCCCAAAAACAAGCAAGAGGTAGGCCATAGACTTGCCTTGGTGGCTCAAAAACTTGTCTACAAAAAGCCAGTCCAGGCCTCAGGCCCCATGTACCAGAACCATCAGGTAGAAGGAAACCAGATCAGGATTCAATTCACCGAAACAGGCGCTGGCTTGGCCACCAGAGGCAACGGAAAACTCACAGGTTTTGCCGTGGCCGGAAGTGACCAAAAGTTTTATTGGGCCGATGGCGTGATTGACGGAAATACAGTAAAGGTAAGCTCCGAGAAAGTGAAGAATCCGGTGGCGGTACGCTATGCCTGGGCCGATAACCCCGCCTGCAACCTGATCAACAAAGACGGCTTGCCCACCGTCCCCTTCCGCACCGATAATTGGAATACGGCCGAGGTAAAGTAGCGCTGCAGTTTACCTGTGAGCTATAGACACGGGGACACTAATCCGGTCAAAGAAATGCTAAAGGAGTGTTATGCCCTGCACAGCATAATTTTCTTACTTTGAGGTTCAACCTCTACTGTACCTATGTCTTTGAAGAAGATTATTCCTACGCTCCTCCTGGCTGGCACTAGCCTTTTAGCACCCGCGCAAGCGGTGAAGAACCATGGCGCACTTAGTGTAAAAGGCACGCAACTCGTGGACCAGAAAGGCCAACCCGTTATGCTTAGGGGCATGAGCTTTGGCTGGCACAACTTCTGGCCGCGCTTCTACACCCCGCAGACGGTGAGCTGGCTGGCCAAAGACTGGAACATCAACGTGATCAGGGCTGCGATGGGTATAGAGCCGAAGAACGGTTACCTGGAGAAACCCGATTGGTCAAAAGAGAAAATCAAGGCTGTGGTAGACGGCGCCATTAAGGAGAACATCTACGTCATCATAGACTGGCACAGCCACAACATCAACCTGCCACAAGCAAAGGCTTTCTTCACCGAGATGGCCCAGACTTACGGCAAGAACCCGCACGTGATCTACGAGATCTTCAACGAGCCCGACCAGGAAACCTGGCCCGAGGTAAAAGCCTATTCTGAGGAGGTGATCTCCGCCATCAGGGCCGTAGACCCGGATAACCTCATTCTGGTTGGCACACCGCATTGGGACCAGGACGTGCACGTGGCCGCCGATGACCCTATTAAGGGCGTGAAGAACCTCATGTACACCCTGCATTTCTACGCCGCTACCCACAAGCAGGAACTCCGCGACCGCGGGGATTACGCCTTGAGCAAAGGGTTGCCGCTTTTCATCTCAGAATCGGCGGGCATGGAGGCCACGGGTAACGGGCCTCTGAACGAAGAAGAATGGAAGAAATGGCTGGACTGGGCCGAGCTGCGCAAGATCAGCTGGGTCACCTGGTCAGTCTCTGATAAGGATGAAACCTGCTCAGTGCTGCTGCCCTCTGCTTCGGCCACCGGCCAATGGAAAGACAGCGACCTGAAACCATCGGGGCTCAAAAGCCGCGCCCTTATTAAAAGCTATGCAGCCCAGCCGGTAAAGAAAACGAAACCCGCAGGCAAGTAACAAGCATTTTTCAAAGTAAACGGCTGTCACGATTTGAAGCTGTTTCTGCCAAAACGCCCAGTAAACTCTCCTAAGAAAAGGAGTGCCGGCGTTTTTGGCTTCTTTTCAGGGAAACAGGGCAAAAACGGTTCTCCTCTGCGGCACTCGTGGCAAGAACCGGATTTTACGCGTACCTTGCATCTTTATTATAAGCTACCAACCCGCATGATCCTCACCGACCGTCAGATTCTGGAAGAGATAGAAAAAGGCACCATAGTTATTGAGCCTTATGACCGCTCCTGCCTGGGCACTAACTCTTACGATGTGCACCTGGGCAAGTACCTGGCTTTTTACAAAGACGAGGTGTTGGATGCCCGCAAACACAACCAGATAGAGGTGTTTGAGATTCCGGAGGAAGGCTACATTCTGGAGCCCGGCAGACTTTACCTGGGAGTTACCGAGGAGTATACCGAGACCCACGCCCACGTGCCATTCTTAGAGGGTAAATCCAGCGTTGGTCGGTTAGGCATTGACATCCATGCCACAGCCGGCAAAGGCGATGTGGGCTTCTGCAACAACTGGACCCTGGAAATTTCGGTGAGCCAGAAAGTGCGTGTTTACCATAACATGCCCATCGGGCAGCTGATCTATTTTGTGGTGAACGGCGGTATTGAGAACTACTATAACCAGAAGAGCAACGCCAAGTACAACCAGCGCTCTGTGTACCCGGTAGAGTCTATGATGTGGAAGAACAAATTTTAGATTTTTCCGCTTTTCAAGGCTTCTGCACCAGATTTTTGTATAAATCTCACATAAGGCTTGTAGTACAGGAAGAACTTTATTTTCAGCTATTTATAGTGGCGTAAAAAGGAAACAAAGTGGCTTGTGGCACGTTCTTTTTTACAGAGATTCAACTTTTTCGCCATCGGTTTTGTTCTAAAATAGATGGCACAGGAATTGTGTAGTAACTCTCAAAACTGAACAACTATGAAAAGATTAGTGTATACTTTGGCCCTTGTTCTCTCCGTAAGTTTTGCTTCGTTTGCCCAAAACGGCGGAACCGCCGAGCAACGCGCCAGGAACCTGTCAGACAAAATGATTAGGGAGCTGCAGCTGAACAACTATCAGTCTAGAAAGCTGAGAGAACTCAACCTGGCCAATGCCCACAAAATGATCGCTTTTGAGACCAAATACGCTAACAACCCGGCCGAGCTGGAAAGATGTATCAATGGGGTGTGTAAAGAGCGTGATGCGGCCTTAGAAAAGGTTTTAAGCACGGCCCAATACTCTCGCTACTACGGTGCACGTAAGTCTTTCAACAGCTATGATCGCGCCTATGCCCTGCAGTTAGAAAAAGAAAACGGCAAAGCCGCCAAAACCTTGGTTGCCCAGGACAAGACAGACGCCAAGCGTACCTTCCCTCAGCCAGAGACAGCGGTGATCAGAGAAGCCTCTCCCCGTAACTAAATAGATATTATACAAACAAAAAAGCCGCTCCCTGGAGC
This sequence comes from Rufibacter roseolus, assembly GCF_017916365.1. Lineage (GTDB taxonomy): Bacteria > Bacteroidota > Bacteroidia > Cytophagales > Hymenobacteraceae > Nibribacter > Nibribacter roseolus. The sequence continues at coordinate 273,926 of NZ_JAFMSU010000002.1, read as the reverse complement.
GGCTTTTTTGTTTGTATAAATCACAGATTACTGCGGGTTCTGGGCCGCGTTACGCTTCTGCTGTTCTTCTACGTGCTGCATAAGTTCCTGGCACAAGCTGCGCATCTTCTCGGCCATCAGCTTGTCATTGGTTGCTGTTTCAATGCTCTGCGCCATCGCCCCGATGGTGTCAATGTAGAAGTATTTCATCTCATCAACAGGCATGTCCTTTGTCCAAAGGTCAATTTTCATGGTACCGGAGTCGTTGCGGTCCCACAGGGAAATGTTGATGGCTTTGGCGAAGTGAATGTCATTACCGGCATCGGTAGCGGTCCAACTGATGGCCTCCGGAACCCGCTGCTCGTCTAAGGCAATGCTGAAGTGTATCTCTGATTTTTTCATTTGTTTCATGGTCTTTCACGCCACCGGCGCTTCGTTCAAAGCACAAAGGTAAATGTTTTTCGGAGTTCTGCGGATACAAGAATCTGCTTTTCAACAGCGGCTCTGTTTTGGGTCTTGTTTGCAGTAAACAGGCTCTAAACAGGAAAGTCATAATCAGGCAACCTATTCTGCGTTAAAGATTGCCTGGTCTCTATGCTGCGCACGCATTCCGTCCCCCCTTGGAAGGGGGTTGGGGGATGACAAGGACGTTTGTAGAACCATTGAATTTGCTACAGAGCGGAGACTTCAATGGCGCTTCTCAATCAAGGGCAACCATAAGGGATTGCCCCTACATTTCGGGAATGCTATGATCTGCACGAGTGATCATCCCCCTACCCCCTTCTAAGGGGGACGGAATGCGTGGAGATTCCCGGGCACAAAGTAGTTTACTTCAAGATGCAAATCCCCTGCGTTCCTGTTTCAAGGGTCATTTTTCTATATCAGCTTTAAAAGAAAAATCCTGCCTTGGCTTTACACCGGGCAGGATCTCTGTATTCTAAGGTTACTCTAATGTTTACACGTAGTTGTTGAGCATAACCGGCATCACCAGCATCAGGATGCTTTCTTCGTCATCGTTGGTAGATGGCATAAGCAAACCGGCGCGGTTTGGCGTGGACAGCTCCAGGGTGATTTCGTCAGAGTCAATGTTGCTCAGCATCTCGGTGAGGAACTTGGCGTTGAACCCGATCTCCATGTCCTCGCCGTCGTATTGGCAAGTGAGGCGCTCGTTGGCCTCGTTGGAGAAATCCAGGTCCTCAGCAGAGATCTGCAGTTCGCTGCCGGTGATGCGCAGACGTACCTGGTGGGTGGTTTTGTTTGAGTAGATAGAGATACGTTTTACTGAACTCAGGAAATCGTAACGGTCAATGGTGAGTTTGTTGGGGTTCTGAGCCGGAATCACATTCTCGTAATCTGGATAGCGCTCGTCAATGAGGCGGCAAATCATTCTGATGTTATCGAAGCTGAAGAACGCGTTGGAAGTGTTGAACTCTACTCTAACCGCCGTGGCCTCATTAGGCAACGTGGACTTGAGCAGGTTGAAGGCTTTCTTAGGGATGATGATGGAAGCGGCGTTGTCGCTGCTCACATCCTGGCGGCGGTAGCGCAGCAGGCGGTGTCCGTCTGTGGCCACAAAGGTGATGTTACCGCTGTTCAACTGCACAAAGATACCGGTCATGGCTGGGCGCAACTCATCATTACTCACCGCGAAGATGGTTTTGTTGATGGCCCGGCCTAGCACATTGGAAGGAATCTCAATGGCGTTGCCGCCACGCACCACTGGTACCTTAGGGAAATCGGTGGCGTTCTCACCAGAGAGTTTGTAACGGCCATTGGAAGAGCTGATCTCAATGGTGTAGGTCTCCTCGTCAATGGTGAAGGTAACCGGCTGGTCTGGCAGGTTTTTCAGGGTATCTATCAGGATACGGGCCGGCGCGGCGATGCGGCCGTTCTCGCGGGCTTCCACGTGTATCTCCGTGATCATGGAGGTTTCCAGGTCACTTGCCGTGATGGTCAGGACGCCGTCGTTGATCTCAAACAAGAAGTTCTCCAAAATCGGCACCACCGGGTTGTTGGCCACTACCCCGTTGATGCTAGTAAGCTGCTTCAGCAGCGCCGTAGAAGATACAATGAATTTCATCCGTTATAGTAGGTTTGGATAAGGAGCTTTATCGGGCAAAGTTAACCAAAAAAGGATTTTTTCCTATCCCAGGGGGCGTTTTTGTTTCCGCCAAACCACCGTTTTAAGCCTCTTTTCCCAAAAACCTGCCCTAAACCGACCAACGACTTCTCTCCGGGTTAAATCCTACCTATTTCTACACTTACTTATTCATTTTCACCAGAAGGTTTTGCCTTTCCAAACCTGATTTATTGAAGCATAGATTTAGGGATTGTCATTCTAGAGATCAAGGATGCGCTCCAAGAGAAAACCACTATAAAAAGCTGTTTCCAGTCCATTTATCCTCACCAGACCTCCAGCCCCAGGGGCAAAACAAAGAATCCTGCCGAAACCCCAATAAAGCCCCGGCAGGATTCTTTGTTTAATTCAAAGGTTATCGCTGTTTATTCTTTTTCTCAGCTTTGGCGGCTTTCCAGAATGCCATATTCATTTTTTTTGAAGTCTGGGCGTTCACAGAGCCTTCTGAGGTAGGGAAACTGTACACCAGGTTGGGCTCGGCACTGGAAACAAAATCCTGCTGATTGAATAAAGTGAGGATTTCCAGAATACTGGCAGAGGAGTTTTTATCGGCGCTGAGCACGTGAACCTCTTCAGAGAAAGAGAAAACAATGCTGGTTCTGGTTTGAGCAATCAGCTGTTCCAACTGCGCCATCTTACCAGGTTCAATGGACACCATGAACTCATTAGACAAACCGGTAAAGGGTTCCTCGGGATCTGCCGAGGTGCGGTTAAAGAACGGGGTTACATAGGAAACTGTGCCTTCCCGGAGCAGTTTCAGGCCAAATCGCTCGGCATCGCCGCAATCTGCATTAGGCACCAGGCGCACCACCGTTAAGATGCCAGAGTCCAGCGCAATCTCACCTTCTATGCTATGGAACTGCGGATATCTGCTCAACACCTGCCGCCGAGCCTCCAAAGACAGTCCATCAGTGAACCTAACCAAAATTTTATCAGCTTTGGCTGTGCCGAAGTTAACGGTACCGGAGAGTTTATTATAATAGGAAAAGTTGATACATCCAGCGGTACGGACCTCATAAACCGAGGTCGCCTGTAAGGTTGGTTCCACCTCTTCTTTTTCGCAGGAAAACAAGAATGAAGAAGCCAGGCAAAGACACGTCAGAGATAAAAAATGTTTCATAACAGAAGAAGTACTAAAGTGTGCTGCTCCTATTACGATTTCTCAGAAAAAAGGAAAGTGATTTATAACTAATTTAACTCAACCAACCTTTATACATCTAATTCACAGCCATTTAAAATTTTACTATTGTAAAAAATAGTATTAATCTTATGGCAACTCTCTCGTACACTGGGTATTTGGCCGTTAGGAAATTTAGCCTAATCAGACCGATTATTGGCAGACCCAACCCAGCTAGCTGATATGCCAACTTCTCAACCACTGACTTTCAAATCACAACTTGGTGTTTATAGCTTTTTTCTGAAAAACAGGCCAAAAGGCTAAATCAAAGCCATGCCTCCGCGCCGGTCTATCTTGCCGGTGGCAGTTTCAGGCAGGCGGGGCAGATAACCAAAGTGCTTGGGAATTTCATACTTAGACAGGGCTTCGGTGAGTTTGCCTTTGAGGTTAGTTTCCTCCTCATCGGTGAGGGGGCTTCCCTCCAGCACGGCGATGAGGCGTTCACCCAGGGTTTCATCAGGCAGGGCCGCGGCAAAATAGCGGCGCGAGATACCCAAACCAGCCAGGGCATCTCCTAAGGCGGTCTCCACTTTCTCCAGCTGCACTTTCACCCCTCCCGAGTTAATGGTGTTATCGGCGCGTCCCAGCCACTTGAAGGAGTTGTTCTCCAGCAGTTCTACCAGGTCATTGGTGATTAAGGTCTCACCGCCCGTGACCTCCGCCGAGATGGTGAGGCAGCCACGCTTATCCTGGCCCAGCGTCACTTCTGGAGGGGCTGTATAGTAATCTGTTTTCCCCGGTCCGTTCAGGCGGCGGACGGCAATATGGGAAATGGTCTCGGTCATGCCATAGCTTTGGTACACCGGCACCTCCAGGGGCTGAACAGCTTCTTCCAGGGTTTTACTGATGGCGGCGCCCCCCAGCAGAATGGCTTTCATTTTGTTTAGTTTCTCTATCTTTTCCGGTGTTCCTTCCAGAATGGTCTGTAACTGAAGCGGTACCATGGCAATGAAATCAAACTCGGCATCCGGGTCTACGCTGGCTAATGGATTCCCGATGGGCTCGATAATGGTCATGTGCAGGTTGCCCACCAAACCACGCACCAGCATCATCATACCGGCAATGTACTCGGTGTTCATGCACACCAGCACCCGGTCTTCTGGCTGCAGATTGAAGATGCGCAGGGTACGCCGGGCACTCGCCTCCATCCTATCACGGGTGAGTTCAATGAACTTCGGGGTACCGGTACTCCCCGAGGTCTGTACGGGATATTCCTGTACGCCCTGCAGCCACTGCTTACAGAACTCCAGGGTCTTGGCCTCATACCCGTCAATGGGAATGCTCTCCCGGAAGGAGTAATGCTGGATCTCGTCTAAAAAGAATTTCTTACCATTCAGGAGGAGGTGGTCGGGCATGGGATTGGGTAGCACGTAGTGCGGGTATCAGGTATCACGATTAAACAAAGTAAGAAACAATCTTCTTACCGATGCCTTCTCTTACTAGGGAGAGGCCTAAAAAAGTTACGGAGCAGCCCTGAAGTTATTTCAGAACTGCTCCGCATATTATCTGGTATCCGTCCTGGCACCACTACTTAGGTCTTGGTACCTGATACGTGCTACTTGCTACCATCAAGGGAACTTAGGGTACTTAGAGAAGTCTGGTTTACGCTTCTCTAGGAATGCGTTCTTGCCTTCTTTGGCCTCGTCTGAGAGGTAGTAAAGCAAGGTGGCGTCGCCGGCCAGTTGCTGCACGCCGGCCTGTCCGTCCAGCTCGGCGTTGAAAGAGGCTTTGAGCATGCGCAGGGCCAACGGGCTTTTCTCCAGGATTTTCCCGCACCACTCCACGGTGGTTTCCTCCAGTTGGTCCAGTGGCACTACTTTGTTCACCAGCCCCATGTCCAAAGCCTCTTGGGCGTTGTACTGGTCACAGAGGAACCAGATCTCGCGGGCCTTTTTCTGTCCCACAATGCGGGCCAGGTAAGATGCCCCGAAACCTCCGTCAAAGGAACCTACTTTAGGGCCAGTCTGGCCAAAACGTGCATTATCTGCAGCTATTGAAAGGTCGCACACCACGTGTAGTACGTGACCGCCACCGATGGCCCAACCCGCCACCATGGCAATCACCGGCTTAGGAATGCGGCGGATCTGCATCTGCAGGTCCAGCACGTTCAGGCGCGGCACGGTATCTTCCCCGATGTAGCCGCCATGGCCGCGGACGCTCTGGTCACCGCCCGAGCAGAAAGCCTTGCCACCTTCGCCGGTGAAGATGATCACCCCGATTTCTGGGTTGTCGCGGCAGATGTTCATGGCATCAATCATCTCAGCCACGGTGCGGGGCGTAAACGCATTGTGCACGTGCGGCCGGTTAATGCTGATTTTGGCGATGCCGTTATAGAATTGAAAAAGTATCTCTTGGTATTCTTTAAGCGTAGTCCAGTTGAATTTACTTTGCATGAACCTCTGGTTTGGGTGGAACAATGTGGGCGTAAAGGTACTGTGCCCTTGCAGGAAATTGCAAAGGTTTACGCAGATTTGCGCTCCACCCTAATACATTACCCCACCATCAAAGGTTGTTCTGCATCCGTTTCTTCTCTTGCAGCCTTCTCTCGTTCACTTCAAACCTATGGTCTACAGAATAGTAGCCAGACCCACCCACAAAGTAAAAGATGAGGGCAATAAGGGTAATGAGTGAGATCCCGAACTGAGCGTTAACCGAGAAGAACCCCTGGTCTGGGTTAAAGAAGAAAACCGCCCCAATCAGGATGGGAATCTGGAACGCGATGGCCACCCTGGTAATCAACCCAATGGCTATCAAGAGGCCACCTACCAGGTGCGCGAACGCCACATAATGCGCCAGCCCCAGGGCTACCCAGTGAAATTGGCTGTTCTCAATGATCTGCGCCAACGAGTCAGTGTCTGCAATAAACGTGAGGCCTTTGTAGAAGATGAAAAGGCCCAGGATGATCCTACCATAGTCATAGGCTACGGGCCGGTGCTCGTTTTGCCACCGGTCTACTTGTTGTACCCAATTCATCATTTTTGTATCGCCGTTAAATCAGCGCCTCCAAGTATATTATACGTTGAATATTAATATATTATAATAACCAACTTAACTTTTTCCTGAGTTCTGATTTATTCCGCGTTTGGGGTCAGCGGCAACATTCCTCAGGATTTCAGAGGGAGCAACGATCATGGCCTTCTACCAGCACCTTCCGGCTAAACCGGTGATCCTGGCAGAAGGCATGAGTGGGATATCTTAGAAGTGTGTGTATCCATGCAGGTCACCTCTACCACCAGAGGTAGAGTAGCTAAGGTGGAGGTGACCGGCTGCCTATCTAGAAGACTTTCTGTATCTGTAGGCTCTGCTGTGGTCAAAAGAGTAGTAACCCGCACCGCCCACTAAATAAAAGAGCAAGAAAAGCAGCGTGTAAATAGTTACCGCAAACGGAGAGTATAAGGAAAAAAAGTCATGCTTAGGCGTAAAAAACAACAATGCGCTAAACACAATAGGAATCTGTAACAACAATGCCAACCTGGTTTGCCACCCCACTGTAATCATGGCGCCGCCCACAATATGGATTATTACCACAGTGTAGGCCAGAAAAGTGGCCATTTCATACAGCTTACTATCCAGGAGGATTTGCTCCAGGGCAGTGATGTTAAACAGAAAAGAGATGCCTTTGAATACCAGAAAACAGCCCAAAGCTATTCTTCCGTAATCATACAGGACCACATGATGCTTGTGGTGCCATTTCTCTACGTTCTTTGTAAACTCCACAATAATACCGCCATTATACAGCGTCTCCAATGGTAGTTACGACTAATTTTTGGCTTAGTCAACAAAGAAAGCGTTAAATTTCAAGCTCCTGAGGCTCAAAGCTCTATGCTGGAATTCACCTGTTTTCTGTAGTCTTCAAAAACTGCAAAATTCTCTGGGCTGTTGGTTTCCACCTCCAATAATTGTGGTCCTGCGGAAAGGCTGAAGAAATTGGACAGCGCCGCTATCAGCGAGGCTAAATCCGTCACTCGCGTATAGGTTAACCCCATGTCCTCAGCGGTTTTCTGGGCCGTCTGCCGTTGGTCAGTTTCAAAAAAAGGCCGTAACTCCGGCTGGCTCCGTGGTCCCTCAATCATCCTGAAGATACCGCCCCCGTGGTTGTTCAGCACCACAATTCTGAGGTTCTGGGGAGGGTAATTATGCCATAGGGCATTACGGTCATACAGGAAAGCCATGTCGCCGGTAAGCAGGGTCACCAGTTTATCAGTGCTCAGCGCAGAGCCAACGGCGGTGCTGGTACTGCCGTCAATCCCACTGGTGCCGCGGTTGGCAAACACCTCCACTCCTTCCAATCCGGCTACCCCAATGAGGTTGGCGTACCGCACGCTCATGCTGTTGGCCAGGTGCAGCAGGCTGTGCTGGGGCAGATTCCTGAGCACCTGGTGGCATACCTGGAATTCCGAGAATGGGCTGTTTTCCTGAAAACGCTCCAAAACCGCTTTACCCTGCATTTCCAGTTCGTGCCAGGCGTTGGTGAAGGCCGGTGAAACCTGTAAACCTTCCCCGTTTTGGCCTACCTGCGCAAAGAAATCCTGGGGGGTAGTCCTGATGATGCGGGTGAGGGACTGAAAGGTATCCGCTACCATGCCGGCCGGTTGCACGTGCCAGTGCTTCAGGTGCTGCTGCTTGCGCAGGAACAGTTTCAAATTTTTAGAAATCAGTGATTTATGGAAAGTAATCAATAAATCTGCTTGAAGTGCCTCAGCGGTATGTAGGTGCTTGGCGCCCAGAAAAACATCATGGTAATTGATAGTCTCCCCGGCTACCTGTTGGTTACTGATGGTGTCGGTGATGAAGACGGCCCCGGTGGCGCGGCAGAACCGCACAATCTCGGCGTGCAAAGCCTCATCTCTCCTACCCTGACCGGCCACTACCAGCACTTTTCGGTACTGTTTTAGCTCCGTTTTTAGCTGTTCCCAGGCCTGGGCGGGCAACCCATACCCCGAAGGCAGTTCCTCAATGATTTTCACGTCCGCGGAATAGGTGAACTCCTCGTCCGGTTCGGGATAAAAGGGCTCCCGCAGGGGGATATTCACGTGCACAGAACCTTCTGGAAAGGCTACTGCTTCATTCAAGGCTTCATTGAGCAAACGGGCAGCATACCACTGGGAATCAACATGCTTGGTATCAACCGGAAAATCAAAGCTTCGCTTCACATGGCCACCGTAGATGTGCGTCTGCCGGATGGTCTGGCCGTCCAGTTGATCGATCCACTCGGGGGGTCTATCGGCGGTGAGGACCAGGAGCGGGATGTTCTGGTAGAAGGCCTCGGCCACGGCGGGCGCGTAGTTGTAGGCCGCGGTGCCCGAGGTGCAGACCAGCACCACCGGCTTGCCGGTCTGCTGCGCGATGCCTAAGCCAATGAAGGCGGCGCTCCGCTCATCAGGCACGGTGCGCACCCGCAGCTGCGGATGCCGGGCGAAGGCCAATGTCAAAGGCGCGCACCGGGAGCCCGGCGACAACACAATATCCTCTACGCCTTTCCGGGCGCAGATTTCGGCAATATCTATAACGGATTGTAAAATCATGATTCAGACGCTTGAAAAAGACGGAGCACGGTTTGCATCTTGAGCTCGGTTTCCACCCACTCTTTGGCCGGCACAGAATCGGCGGTCATGCCGGCGCCGGCGTAGGCCGTGACTGTGTCCTGGCCCAGCTCCACGCACCGCAGGTTCACGAACAGGTTCGTCTCCTGCCCCAGTTGCACCGGCCCCATAAATCCGCTGTAGTAACGGCGGTCATGCACTTCCAGTTGGCCTATCATCTGCAGGGCCGCAGCCTTGGGCATACCGCCTACCGCCGAGGTAGGGTGCAGCAGTTCCAGCATCTGGGTACCCAGTTTGGGGAAGCCTACCTCGTCCATGGCCGCGCTGAAATCGGTGCGCAGGTGCAGCAAGTTTCCGGCGATGATGGTGCGGGGTCCCATCTCCACGTACTCGCGCAGGCGCAGGTGCCGGAAACAACTCACCACGTAGCGCTGCACCAGGGCTTGCTCCTCAATTTCCTTCTGGCGCCAGATGGCATCAGCGGGGGTAAGGCCATCTGTGATGGGCTGGGTGCCGGCCAGGGCCACGGTGCGGAAAACTCTATGGCGGTCAATTTGCACCAACAGTTCAGGCGTAGCGCCCAACCAGGTTCCCAAACCCGGAATAGCCACCAAGGACACAAAAGCCGTGGGGTACAGTCTGGTCAGTTGGGTGAAGGCGGTGAGCAAGTCAAAGCCGTTGAAAAGCGGCAGCGTTTTGGTGCGGGACAAGACCACCTTCTCCAGGCAGCCGGCCTGCATGGCTTTTACCGCCGTGGTCACCATCTGCTCAAAGGCATCTCGGGCGATGGGCTTCACGGCTCCGTCCGGGTGGCTCGGCCACGACAAGGCTTTTCCCTGCTTTGAGTCTGTTTTCTCTAATTCGGCCCAGAAACAGGCGGGTAATTCGGTCTCCCCTTTTTCCGGGGCAGCATCGGCTTTGCCGGAGAAATAAAGGTCAGCGGGCAGAAAGGTATTGGGTGCGGTGGCCGAGGCCTGAAAGGGGCAGAAGGCGAAGCCGCGCTGCGGCCCTTCCAGGGGCGGCAGGATTTGCTCCACCTGGGCAGACACCAGCACCTGCACTTCTTTGGTGTTGGGCAATCGCCAGAGCGCTACCGGCAGTTTACTGGCTAGCGCCGACCTGAAAATCCTGAAGGCAGTTTCCTCAGAAGAAGAAGCGGAAGAAGTTGGGGGAACAGAAGGTTGGGTTAGGGGCATGAATGAGTTATCTATCCAGAACGGCCATGGTGATGCGGCTGATGCAGACCAGGTCACCGGCTTCGGAGGTAATACGTATTTCCCAGACTTGGGTCTTACGGCCTATGTGAATGGCAGAGGCTTTGCCGTACACGTAGCCGCTGCGCACGCTTTTGATGTGGTTGGCGTTGATCTCCAGCCCTACGCAGTACTGTTTGCTCAGGTCCAGGAACATGGTGGCCCCCACGCTGCCCAGGGTTTCAGCCAGGGCCACAGAGGCGCCGCCGTGCAGCAATCCCAGCGGCTGGTGCGTGCGGTGGTCTACGGGCATGCGCCCGATAAGGAAATCATCGCCAATCTCTGTGTATTCCATGCCCAGGTGCTCGCCCAAGGTGTTTTTATTCCAGGCATTTAGCTGTTCCAGGGTCACATCGGGGCGTCTTTTCATCCGTATTTCTCGTAATTATGGCCTATCTTAGGGCCTGCAAATTAGCGTAAAATTGAGCCTCAAAAAAATCTTCCTCGTCCGTCACGGCCAAACCGACCTCAACCTCCAGGGAATTGTGCAGGGCAGCGGTGTGGACAGTTCCCTCAATGAAACCGGCTTCTGGCAAGCCGAAAGGTTCTTCCAGGCGTACCAGGGCGTGGCCTTTGACAAGGTATATACCTCCGTGCTTCAGCGTAGCGTGCAGTCTGTGCAGGGCTTCATTGACCTGGGCATTCCGCATGAGCGGCACGCCGGCCTGAACGAGATCTGCTGGGGCACCCGCGAGGGCTCGCGCATCACCCCCGAGGAAGACGCCTACTATTATGACATGCTCCGGCGCTGGCAGGAGGGCGAGACGCACGTGCCCATTGAGGGCGGTGAGAGCCCCCAGGACGTGGCCGACCGGCAGAAACCGGTCATTGACCTCATCCTCTCCCGCCCCGAAGAAAAGACCATTCTGATCTGTATGCACGGCCGCGCCATGCGGGTATTGCTGTCCCAGTTGCTGCGTTACCCCTTGCACCAGATGGATAGGTTTGTGCACCAGAACCTTTGCCTCTACGAGCTCAATTTCACGGGCTCCATGTTCTGGGTAGAGCGCTTTGCCGATGTCTCACATTTAATCTAGAAAAAAGAACAACATTCCCGTTTTTGGGCCTATTTATTATAAACAAGCCAAAAACCGGCATAGATTCTCTTAAAAGCATATTTGTATTACAGCATTTTTGCCTCTATTTTTGAGGCCTTAAAACCGAGCAAAAAACTATGGCCGAAATCATCCGAATGCCCAAGATGAGTGACACTATGACCGATGGGGTCATTGCCTCATGGTTAAAGAAAGTTGGTGACTCTGTGAAATCTGGGGACGTTCTTGCCGAAGTGGAAACCGATAAGGCAACCATGGAATTGGAGTCTTATGAAGATGGGACGTTACTGTACATCGGCCCGAAAAATGGTGAATCTGTACCGGTAGATGGCGTGTTGGCCATCATCGGGAAACAAGGTGAAGATATCTCTGGCCTTTTGGCCCAAGTGAACGGCGGCGCTGCCCCTGCTGCCCAGGAAGCCCCTAAAGCCGAGGCACCCAAAGCTGCGGAGCCTGCTCCGGCCGCTGCCCCTGCTCCTGCCGCCCAACCCCCTGCCGCCGCTAACGTGAACGCCACCGTGGTGACCATGCCTAAGATGAGCGACACCATGCAGGAAGGTACCATTGTTGCCTGGCACAAGAAAGTGGGCGACAAAGTAAAATCAGGTGACCTGCTGGCCGAGGTAGAAACCGATAAAGCCACCATGGAGCTGGAGTCTTATGAAGATGGTACGCTCCTTTATATAGGTGTGGAGGCTGGTGCCTCCGTTCAGGTAGACGGCGTGCTGGCCATCATTGGTGAAGCCGGTGCCGATTACCAGGCCCTGCTCAACGGCGGTGCTACTTTTGGTGGTAAAGCAGAAGACAAAGGCCCAGATGTAATGACTGGCTCCATTGAGGAAGTTACCCGTGCTGAGAACCATAAATCAGATGCGCAGTCCCAGTCTGGTGACGGCGTAAACCAGACCGTTGGTGCTCCGGTACCAGGTCCGGGTGTGGAAGCGGGTGCCGCCGCTCCAGCGGTGAACCAAGGCCGCGTGCTGGCTTCTCCGCTGGCCAAGAAAGTTGCCCAGGAAAAAGGCATCAGCCTGGCCCAGGTGAAAGGCTCCGGCGAGAACGGCCGCATTGTACTGCGTGACGTGGAGAACTTCACGCCAACTGCCGCTCCTCAGGCCCAACTACAAGCCGCTGCTCCGGCTCCGGCCGCAGCCCCTCAGGCTGCAATTCCTGCCGCCGCACCTGGCGAGGAATACACCGAGGTTCCGGTATCGCAGATGCGCAAAGTGATTGCCCGCCGTCTGGCCGAAAGCAAATTCGGAGCGCCGCACTTCTACCTGACGATGGAGATTGACATGGACAAAGCCATGGAAGCCCGCGTGAGCATGAACGAGGTAGCCCCAGTGAAAGTGTCCTTCAACGACATGGTGATCAAAGCCGCTGCCGCTGCCCTGCGCAAGCACCCGGCCGTGAACTCCTCCTGGTTAGGCGACAAGATCCGTTACAACAACGTGGTGAACATTGGTGTGGCCGTTGCCGTGGAAGAAGGTCTTTTGGTACCGGTTGTCCGCAACGCAGATCAAAAATCACTTTCTACCATCTCTGCCGAAGTGAAAGACCTGGGCGGAAAAGCCAAGTCTAAGAAACTGCAGCCTGCTGAGATGACCGGCAATACCTTTACTATCTCCAACCTGGGCATGTTCGGTATTGAAGAATTCACCGCCATCATCAACCCACCAGATGCGTGTATCCTGGCCGTTGGCGGAATCAAGCAGACCCCAGTGGTGAAGAACGGTCAGATCCAGATCGGCAATGTGATGAAAGTAACCCTTTCCTGCGACCACCGCGTGGTAGATGGCGCCGTTGGTTCCGCCTTCCTGCAGACCCTGAAAGGCTTCCTGGAAGATCCGGTTAGAATGCTGGTGTGATTTAGTTGATAGTTATTAGCTGTTCGTGATTAGTAATCGAACCTGATATAAGAAAGAGCCGAGGGAGCAATCCTTCGGCTCTTTTGTTTTAGGACTGTTTTTATGAAAACGTCCTGGAAACGGATTTGGGCCACTGGGTTAGCTGCAAACGTGTAACCCACCCCTACCCCTCCCAGGAGGGGAATTCTCCTCCGATTTGAATTACTTGGAAACCGCCAACGGATTTGGAATGTAGGGGCAATCCCTTGTGGTTGCCCTTGCACATCCATCTGATTTTTTGGTTGTTGGTGATAACACCAACAACGGCGATAATACCAACGGTGGTAAAATCACAAACAACCACGCATTCCGTCCCCCTTTGAAGGGGGTAGGGGGATGACGAGGCCGATTGTAGAACCGAAAACATCTGCTAAGAGCAAGGGCAACCACAAGGGATTACCCCTACATTTATCTTTAGGCTATTTTTCAAAAACGAGCCTTTAAACGCTGCTTCACCCTGAATCAACCTAAAAAGCCAAAAGCCGCTTCAGGAATTGACCCGAAGCGGCTTTTTGGTGAAGTGACTAGAAGAAGATTAATAATGATACCGCACAAAGGCTTCCATGGCCTCGTAATCTGCTAGGCCGAGTTGGTCATAGCGGCGGGCAGTCTCGCGGTTGCGTTCCTGGGCGCGTACCCAGAACTCGCGCTCATCGTCGCCGGGGAACACGGGGCGGTCTTTCTGGCTTTGATGCTTGAAGATAGCGATGCGCTTGCGCTCCACTTCCTGCGGCGACAGGGGAACGGCCATCTCAATCTCGTGGGTCTCAAACTCGTGCCAGGCGCCACGGTACATCCACAGCCAGCAATCCTGTACCCAGGCCTCGCCTTGCGCACGCAGCCTTCTCAACGCCTCCAGGATGATGTTGAAGCAGACGATGTGGGTGCCGTGCGGGTCCTCGAAATCGCCGGCGGCGAACACTTGGTGCGGCTTCACCTTCTGCAGCAGGTCCATGGTGAGCTCAATGTCCTTATCGGTGACGGGGTTCTTCTTCGTTTTGCCGCTCTCGTAGAAAGGAAGCGCCTGGAAATGGATATGGTCATCCGGCAGGCCGGCATAACGAGCGCCCGCGATAGCCTCACTTTTCCGGATGAAGGCCTTCACGTTCTGGATCTCCGGAGTGTCTACCTGGTTGGGTTGCTTCTCTCCAATGAAGGTGCGCATCTGCTCGTACACCGAGGTCAATGTCTCCCCGTCGTGCCCGATGCTGCGGCTGAAGTCAATCGCGAACTCCATGTAGCGCAGCACGTCATCGTCCCAAACAGCCGTGTTTCCCGAGGTCTGGTAAGCCACGTGCACATCATGGCCCTGGTCCACCAACCGGATAAAAGTACCGCCCATGGAGATCACATCGTCATCAGGGTGCGGCGAGAAGATGAGCACGCGTTTCTTTGCTGGCTGCGCCCGCTCTGGTCGCTGCGAGTCGTCAGAATTGGGTTTGCCGCCGGGCCAACCGGTGATGGTATGCTGCAGTTGGTTGAAGACGTCAATGTTGATGTTATAGACCGGTCCTCGGTTCACCCCCAGCTGGGCCATGCCATGGGCGTTGTAGTCTTCCTCGGTCAGTTTCAGGATAGGCTTCTTCACATGCTCAGAGAGCCAAAGCACCGCTTTGCGGGTGAGGGCAGTATCCCAAACGCAGTCTTTCACGAGCCAAGGCGTCCCGAACCGGGTAAGATCTTTGGCGGCGTCCTGGTCCAGCACAAACTCCACGTTATCGGAGAGCTGCAGGTAGGTGGCGGGTACCTCGCCGGAAATTTCGCCTTCCACCGCTTTGCGCACGATGGAGGCCTTCTTACCGTTCCAAGCCATGAGCACAATCTCGCGAGCCTTGAAAATGGTGCCTATGCCCATGGTGATGGCCTTGGTGGGCACGTTCTCCTTACCCCCGAAATCACGGGAGGCATCGCGCCGGGTAAGGTCATCCAGGGTCACCAGGCGGGTACCAGAGTTTGGCGCAGAGCCCGGCTCGTTGAACCCGATGTGGCCCGTCCGCCCGATGCCCAGCACCTGCAGGTCCAGTCCGCCCAAGGCCTCAATTTTGCGCTCGTAGTCCAGGCAGAAGGCCGGAATCTGGTCCAGGGGCAAGGTACCGTCCGGGATGTTCACGTTCGCCTTGTCAATGTCAATGTGGTTGAACAGGTTCTCATCCATGAAGCGCACGTAGCTCTGCGGTGCGGTAGGTTTCATGGGGTAATACTCATCCAGGTTGAAGGTGATCACGTCCCGGAAACTAAGGCCTTCCTCACGGTGAAGGCGGGCCAGCTCGGCGTACACGCCCACGGGGGTGGCGCCCGTGGCCAGGCCCAATACGGTTTTCTCGCCTTTGGACTGCTTTTCTCTGATCAAGGCCGCAATCCGCTGGGCAACGGCCCTGGAGGCCTCGTGTTGGTCATTATAGACCGTTACCGGCACCTTCTCGTACCGGGTTTCCTCCAAAAGGTTAAGCCTGCTCATAGTCGTATTTTGTTTAATGGATGTTGCCAGGGTGGAGCCTACAAAGGTAGAAGGACCTACAATTTCACAAAATTTAAAAAGATGAAATTTATTATTAAATTTTATCTACAAACCCCGTTTTTCTTAATCCTCTCTCCTGCAATGAAGTGTTTTTTTCAGGATAGCCCGGTGTTTTTAAGCTGATTTTGGGAAAACAACGCAAATTTGGCCTAAAGCTTTGCTATACCCCAGGAAGGAGCGGCGGCATTGAGGCGGTTCAGGGGTAAGTTCGGGTATTAGGAAACTTTGTCGTACTTTCGCGGCACTAAACCAGAGGCCAAGGCTTCTCATTAAGAAAGGAATAGCATGACGAAGATACGTTCAACCACCGTGCTGGGCATCTACCATAACGGGGAAGTGGCTTTGGGTGCCGATGGCCAGGCCACCATGGATAAATATATTGCCAAGAGCAACGTGCGCAAGATCCGCAAGCTGCAGGACGGCAAGATTGTCACGGGTTTTGCCGGTTCCACCGCCGATGCCTTCACTTTGCTGGAGCGCTTTGAGGAGAAGCTGGCCGCCTACAGCAACAACATGAAGCGAGCGGCCATTGAGCTGGCCAAAGACTGGCGCAAAGACCAGTACCTGCGCAAGCTGGAAGCCATGATGGTGGTAGCCAACAAAGAGGAGCTGCTCATCATCTCGGGCACCGGCGACGTGCTGGAACCAGATTACCAGATCGCGGCCATCGGGTCTGGCAGCACCTACGCGCAGTCCGCGGCGCTGGCGCTGAAGAAGCACGCTCCGCACCTCACCGCCGAGGAAATGGTACGCGAGGCCCTCACCATCGCCGCCGATATCTGTATCTACACAAACCATAATTTCATCATTGAGAAACCGAACTAAGCCGGTAGTATCTGTGTTTGCACTTTGAACCTCAGAAAGCGAGAAATCAGAAAGCCACTAGAGGTTTAAATTGCTTTATTTCAAGCTTTTTAAAACATTTAACAACAGAATGAAGGTAACTCAGTTCCTGAAAGACCATTACAAGCACTTCAACGCTGCTGCGTTAATTGATGCCGCCGAAGGCTATAAAACGCACCTGAACAACGGCGGTAAAATGATGATTACCCTGGCCGGTGCCATGAGTACCGCCGAACTGGGAATCATTTTAGCCGAAATGATCCGTCAGGACAAAGTGCAGGCCATTACCTGTACCGGTGCCAACCTGGAAGAAGACATCTTCAACCTGGTAGCCCACGATTTCTACGAGCGCATCCCTAACTACCGCGACCTGACCCCTCAGGACGAGCAAGACCTGCTGGACCGTCACCTGAACCGCGTAACCGATACCTGTATTCCGGAGGAAGAGGCCATGCGCCGTCTGGAGCACACCGTATTAAAATACTGGCAGAAAGCCGACCAAGCCGGTGAGGCTTATTTCCCGCACCAGTTCTTCTACCAGATCCTGTTGTCCGGTGATTTGGAGCAGTATTACCAAATTGACCCTAAAAACAGCTGGATGCTGGAAGCGGCCAAGAAGAACCTTCCTATCTTCGTACCGGGCTGGGAAGATTCCACTTTGGGTAACATCTACACCGGTCACGTAATCTCTGGTGATATCAAGAATGTGCACACCATGAGAACCGGTATCCAGTACATGATGGAACTGGCCGAGTGGTACACCCAAACTGCTACTGAGGAGTCCACCATCGGGTTCTTCCAGATTGGCGGCGGTATTGCCGGTGACTTTCCTATCTGCGTGGTGCCTATGCTGCACCAGGACTTACAGCGCACCGGAGTTCCGTTGTGGGGTTACTTCGCGCAGATCTCTGACTCTACCACCTCTTACGGTTCTTACTCAGGCGCAGTGCCAAATGAGAAGATCACCTGGGGTAAACTGGGCATTGACACCCCTAAATTCGTGATTGAGTCTGATGCTACCATCGTGGCGCCGCTGGTGTTCGCGATTGTGCTGGACATGTAATTACCATATTTGTAAAAACCTTAAAAGGCGGAAGTTTCTTCCGCCTTTTTTTATGCCCTAAAGTTGTGATTTTTTCAATATTATTTGATAACTTGTATATAAGACACCATTTACTGGAGCCTAAAAGCAACTGGTAATCATGCTGATACAACACCTTCACCTTTCTACCAGGAACCTACCGAAACAGCGGTATTTTTATACCCAGACGCTGGGGCTTGCCTTGCTGGATGCTTCACAAACCTCTTTCACCTTTCAGGCAGGAGCCTCGCGGATAACATTTGAGCAGGCCGGTAAA
The DNA here is from genome assembly GCF_017916365.1 of Rufibacter roseolus. Taxonomy (GTDB): domain Bacteria; phylum Bacteroidota; class Bacteroidia; order Cytophagales; family Hymenobacteraceae; genus Nibribacter; species Nibribacter roseolus. Next base: position 256,159 of record NZ_JAFMSU010000002.1, on the reverse strand, counting down.
ATTGAAAACCCGCACTATCACTTTGCCTTCAACATCCCTGAGAACCAACTCACTGAAGCCAAAGCCTGGCTTCAATCCCGCACCAGCCTGTTGGCCAAAGACGGCGCCGACGATTTTTTGTTCGCACCGGCCTGGAACGCTGAAGGTATCTACTTCCAGGATCCGGATGGAAACGTGCTGGAGTTTATCTGCCGGCATAATCTAGCTACTGCCACTGCTGCGCCTTTCGGGGTTGAAAGTATTATCTGTGTGAGTGAGGTAGGCTTGGTGGCACCTGAGGTCGCCCCAGTAGTAGGGCTTTTAGCCCAAACAGCGGGCTTGGAGGTTTGGCAGGAAGCCGGACCGAACTTTAAGGCGTTGGGGACAGAAACAGGCTTGTTCATCCTGGTGAAAGAAGGCAGATCCTGGTTCCCCACCCAACTGCCTGCCAGGGCTTCTAACCTGCAGGTGATCTTCAGGCATAGGAGTAGAAACTTTTTGTTAAAGGGTACGGAAGGTACTGTACAGATAAAGGAATTAATTCAGGAAAAGAAGGAAATACTGGCCTGATGTGTGGTTAGCCTGTTTTTTTCATTTTCCATTAAAATTTTAAAACCTTCCCGGATTGCAAAGTCGTAAGTAACGGAGATACAGAATTTTAAACACGAAAGAAAAATGAGAAAGCACTACCTTCTGTCAACAATCCTTCTGGTGATTTTAATGGCTGGCCTGAGTGGCTGCCTGGGTTTTGGACACCGCAAATTTGGTTCAGATTACAGTTACGCGGGTGCTTTCCATAAGTACCGGACTTTCAATTTCATCACCCACGCCTCTGAAGAAGACAGCACCACCCTCAAGAACTACGAGGTGCTGAAGAAATACATCAGGGAGCGGCTGGAAATCCAGGGCTACGAGTACAGTGACAAAAAACCGGATCTGCTGGTGAGTTACTACATCTACTACAATGACCTGAACATGAAAGGGTACGAGCAGGAAGAGTTTGACATCTGGCTAGTGAACAACGAGGAGCCCAATAATACTGAGCATGAGGCCTACCGTCCTATTAAAATGTACATGAGCCAGGGCACCCTGCTGGTCACCCTCCTGGACCATAAAAAGCAGAATGCCGTCTGGCAGGGTTACACCTCAGGTGTACTCTCAGACCCTACCACTGAAAACACCGCCTACCTCAACCGGGCCGTGAGAACCATCTTTGACCAGTACCGCGTCTTCCGGAAAGGCTATCTCCGAGAAAACTCCTCGGCTAACTAAGGTTAAGCCAGGCTTCACATATTCATTTTGTTTTGAGTGGGTTTTGCGTCTGATTCAGAAAAATCGGCCGCAAAACCCACTTTTATTTTATAGCTTGGTTCCCGAAAAACAGCCCCCAAAGGCAAAGGAAACACCTAGGCTTCTTCCCTCCTTTGGCCAGGTGCGTTACTATTCCTGAAAAAACGACTTTTGCTTTAATGACTTCTCCCAAATATCCCCTGGAACCCAGTGAACCAGAACGTTTAGCAGTTCAGCAGGCCGTGGAAACCTACGTCCAGAATTTCCTTCATCAACTTCCTTCCCTGCCCGCCTTTGTAGACACCCCTGAAAAAGGCGCTGGCCTCCTGGAAAGCCCATTGGCAGAAACCCCCATTCAGATAGAAGAGGCATTGGGCCTGCTGCAGCGCGAGGTGGATATGCCGGGCATTAACTCGGCCTCCGGCGGGCACCTGGGCTACATTCCGGGAGGTGGCTTGTACTACTCAGGGTTGGGAGATTACCTGGCGGCGGTCACGAATAAATATGCGGGCATCTTCTTCTCGGCCCCCGGCGCGGTGCGGATGGAGAACATGCTGCTTCGCTGGATGGCCAGCCTTATCGATTTCCCGGCAGACGCGGCCGGAAATCTCACCTCGGGAGGCAGCATCGCCAGCCTCATTGCCTTGGCCACGGCCCGTGACGCGCAGAAAATCACGAGCCGCATTATCCCTGATGCAGTGGTCTATACCACCGCCCACGCGCACCATTGCCTGGATAAAGCCCTCCGGATTGCCGGTTTGGGGGAATGCCCGGTCCGGCACATCCCCATGGATGCCCTGTACCGCATGCAACCCGAGGCCCTGGAGCAAGCTATCTCAGAGGACAAAGCCGCCGGATTGAAGCCCTGGCTCCTCATCGCCTCGGCGGGCACTACCGATGTGGGCGCAGTTGACCCCTTGCCGGAACTAGCCCAGATAACCAAAAAACATGGCTTGTGGTACCACGTGGATGCAGCCTACGGCGGATTCTTTGTTCTGGCTCCATCGGGTAAATCAAGGCTTAAGGGAATTGAAGCAGCTGACTCAGTGGTGATGGACCCGCACAAGGGTTTGTTTATTCCTTACGGCTTGGGCGCGGTGCTCATCAAAAACCGCCAGCAGACCGCCGAGACACACCATTACTTGGCCAATTACATGCAGGATGCTCTTTCTGCCACTGAGGAAGCCTCCCCTGCGGATCTGTCACCGGAACTGAGCAAACATTTCAGAGGGCTTCGGCTGTGGCTCCCCTTGAAACTGCACGGAGTGGCCGCCTTCCGCGATGCCCTGGAAGAAAAGCTTAGCCTGGCGCAGTACGCTTTTAAGGAATTACAGCAGACACCTGGATTTGAGGCGCCCGTGGCACCGGAGTTATCGGTGGTGATTTTCCGCTACGTTCCTGAGGTCGCCACTGACGTGAATGAGTTCAACCAAAAACTGATCAAAGCCGTGCAGCAGGACGGACGCGTGTTCCTATCCTCTACCCTGCTGGAAGGGAATTTCATGCTGCGTCTGGCCATCCTGTCTTTTAGAACGCACCGGGATACCATTGACTTGGCCTTAAGTATACTTCGGGAAAAAGCCGCGGAGCTGGAAAGGGAGCTAAAAGGTTAAGAAAGCTTTGCAAACCCGGGCATGCGCTAACGGCTGAGTCGTTAATAAAGGTGATTATTTGGAGGTTGAGAGTTTGATGACATCTTTCGCCTCTACCTCCACCAACGGAAAGACGCCGTTTTTAAGGAACAGGTCACCGTTTTTAGTGAGCAGCGTGAGGTTATCCAGCTCTACCTTCCACTGGTAGTTCTTACGGTTCAGGTACACCATGGCCTGGGCTACCAGCTCCGGCGTGGTGTCTCCCAAGGCCAGCGAAAGGTGCGGCATCCAGACATCGGGATGGTAATATGGGTTGATCTCGTTGCTCAGGAGGCAGACTGCCTTGTAGAGCTGGTTGTGGAAATGGTTCACGTTGGCCGTTCTCAGGACCGGAATGTACAGCACGGGCTTCTCGCCGGGGAAAATGCCCAGGCCGGTGGTGTTGATCCGGAAGCGGCAGCAGATCCCGGCCGCGTGCCCCAGCGTTTTCTGCAGGTTATGCAAGCTGCCGTCGTTCACCGTGAGCCAGGTGATGTGCGGGTATGGGGTTTTCTGTACTTCTTTCAGCCCAAATTCACGCTCTAAGCCGTAAATCAGTTGGTTCATCCGGTCTGAGTGTTCGGCATCGAGCAAAGAAACTATAGCTACCATATCTTAAGATTAGCGTTTTAGGGCTGATTTTCCAAAATAACGGCAGAAACGGTGAAACGTTGATAAAGAAGGTGAAATGTTCTTTAGGGAGAGATCCTTTCGTTCCTTTTTAACAAAGCAGGTTGTTAAATACCTCTTTTCCCCTCACGCCTTAAATAGATTTTTAATCAAAGGTTAACTGCCGTTTACTTCTTTGCAGGCTGGTTCAGAACTCCTCTTCTTGTCAAATTTGAGACAATACTATCGGCAATCTCAGCATGGAAAGCAGAGGTGTAGTGCACTTTATCTACGTACCGGTTAGCGATCCGGCTTTTTTGGATGTCGGCCAGCCAGAGGGAGTTATCCATATCTGCGTTCTTTTTCCATTCGGTGGCAATCTGCCCATACCCACACCCAGGGTAGCAATCATTTGCTTCTTGCGGGGTTAAGAAGAAAGCATCTTTAGGCTGGTATTGGAAACAGGATATTGGCTGCCAAATGAACACACAGGGGATTTTCACGTGGTTGGCTACCGCTTCAATCAGCTTGCGGTTTTGCCAGTACCGGCTGTGTATCTGTTGGATGGAATCTGGCGCGCAACTGTGGTTAGGTTCTGGTGGTTCAGGGGAAATACCAAGTAATCGGTAACGCAGGGACCGGGCTAGTCGGCTCAGGGGTATTCCCTGGAACCAATACTGGAACAAAGTGCCAGGCTGTTGGGCAAAAAGCGCCTTCGTCTGCTCTACAAACTCAGGTTCAGGTTGGGCATACTCATTCAAGCCATCAATAAAAATGACCAGGTCTGGGTGAACGCCTTCTACCAGGAGTTTCTCAAAAAGAGCCCGTTCCTGCTCAGAATAATAAAAGCCCCGGCCAAAGTTGTAACACCGTACCCCTGGCTGCTGCTTTTGCAATAAGCGCTGTAAGTGAGAGGGCAAGGTCTCAGTATCGGCCACGCCGTACCCAAAGGTGGTAGACCCGCCAAAAACGAAGACATTGGTGTACTGAGTATCCAAAGGCCAGGGGCCCTGTTGCCACCCCATCCTGAAACCAGCCGGATGCACGTTCAAATACTTTCCTTTAAAAGCCGCTTCCTTGAACCCAGTGAAACTTTCGTATTGCTGCTTTCGGGTCCAGGTTTCTGTTAGGAGCACATCTTGCTCCTGATCTGAGTAGGAAGGATACACCGATCGCAAGGCCTCTCTTCCGTACTTTTGTACAATAGGGTTGGTTTGTTTAAGCTGCTGGTCTTTGTAGAAATAAAAAAGGGATAGTAACGCATTGAGCAACAAGACCAACAAAAGTAAGGTAAACACCTGCACCGCCACGAATTGATACCTTGACACCCATTTCTTGAACATAAACCCTATATTTCAGGGGGCAATTTGAGAAAATTCAGAGTCTTTTAATAATGGATGATTTTGTACTGGGCATATCGGCCTATTACCATGATGCGGCCGCTTGCCTGGTAGGAAAAGGTAAGATCTGGGCAGCAGCACAGGAGGAGCGGTTTACCCGGAAAAAATTTGACGAATCGTTTCCTGAGCACGCTATCCGTTACTGCCTGTCCGAAGCCGGAATCACCCTTTCTGAGGTAAGAGCAGTGGTGTTCTATGACAAGCCCTTACTTAAGTTTGAACGCTTACTGGAAACCTATTACCACAATGCCCCCGCTGGGTTTTCTTCCTTCCAAGCTTCAATGCCTATTTGGTTGAAGGATAAACTATTTCTGAAAACCACCCTGCAAAAAGCCTTTAAAATATTGGACCCAGAGGCTGAACCTCCCCTTTATTTCTCAGAGCACCATCTCTCCCATGCCGCCAGCACCTTTTATGCCTCGGCTTTTGAAGAAGCGGCAGTCTTAACCATAGACGGGGTGGGCGAATGGGCCACGGCGGGTATATACCACGGCCAGGGAACCCAGCTTAAATCATTGGTGGAGATGAAGTTTCCAGACTCAGTGGGCCTGCTTTACACCTCCTTCACGTATTTTCTGTGTTTTAAGGTGAACAGCGGGGAATACAAATTAATGGGTTTGGCCCCCTACGGAAGACCAGAACAGGCTAGGCAACTCAGGCAGAAAATGGAAAAGGAACTGGTTACGCTTCATCATGATGGGTCCGTCACCTTGCATCAACCTTATTTCCAATATGCAACCGGGCTGCGGATGATCCATGAAAAGAAATGGGAGCAACTGTGGGGGTTTCCGGTACGTTCCTCTTCTGAGCCCTTGAACCAAAACCACGCCGATCTAGCCTTGGCCATTCAACAGTTCACAGAGGAAGCAGTCATACGGATGGCTAAAACCGCTAAAGAACTGACCGGGAGCAAAAACCTTTGCCTGGCCGGGGGCGTGGCTCTCAACTGCGTGGCAACCGGCAAACTGGAAAACTGTGGCATCTTTGAAAACATTTACACACAACCTGCCAGCGGTGATGCCGGGGGAGCATTGGGTGCAGCCCTGGCATTCTCTCATCTTTACCTGAAAACTCCCCGCCTGCAGGCAAACGGCTATGACGCTTTACAAGGCTCTTACCTGGGCCCCTCGTTTTCAGAAAAAGAGGTCGAAAACGTTCTTCTCAAAACCGGCCTTCCTTTTCAATATTTTAAAAATCTGGAAGAATTGGTGCATTTCACCGCTTCTAACTTGGCAGAGGGAAAAATCATTGGGTGGGTTCAGGGCAGGATGGAGTGGGGGCCCAGGGCTTTGGGGAACAGAAGCATTCTCGCCGATCCGCGCAACCCCAAGATGCAATCTATCCTAAACCTGAAAACCAAGCACCGGGAAGATTTCCGGCCGTTTGCCCCGGCCGTTCCCCTGGAATACAAGACTGCCTTTTTTGAAAGTGCAGCGCCATCGCCTTACATGACTACCACCACCCTTCTAAAGGCAGAACACCGCCTTCCCGTTGGGGAACAGTTTTCGCAAGCAGACATCAACACGAAACTTCAAACACCTAAGAGCAATTTACCCGCCATTACCCACTCAGATTTTTCGGCCCGGGTACAAACCGTTACACCAGACACCAATGAGCGGTTCTGGAAACTCCTGCATGCCTTTGGAAGCATTACTGGTACCCCGGTATTGGTTAACACCAGTTTTAACGTAAACGAAGAACCCATTGTAGCCACTCCCGCAGATGCCCTCAGATGTTTTTTGAGCACTGAGATAGATTTGCTGGTATTAGGTAACTTTGTCATCAGCAAACCCTGAATTACATGGATTCTTTGAAAGAGCTTTGGCGGTACATGCTCACCAGAAAGAAATGGTGGCTCACCCCAATATTGTTTTTACTCCTCCTCCTGGGCTTACTGGTAGTGGCCGGCGGACCGGCTGCGTCCTTTATTTACGCTCTTTTTTAAGCAATGCCTAGTAACCGAGTACAGACCCTGGAAGCTGCTATTTCATTGGCGGTTCCTTTGCTCTTCTTTTATATTCTCTGGTATCCTAATCTTTTTTTGGTAGCCATGGCTGGTGGAACCCTGCTCTTGGGGTTACTCTCGGTCCCGCCTATTCCCTGGCTGCTGCAGAAATGGATGGTTCTGCTACATTTTATCGGGCGCATCAACACAAAGATCCTATTGGCGATTGTCTTCTTTGGGGTGCTCACCCCCATTGCATGGATGTACCGCTTTTTTCACAAGTCCCCTAAAAAGGAAGATTCCAGCTTTGTCCAGCGGGAACACACCTTTGATGCTTCAGATTTTGAGCGCACCTTTTAACTGGATCTGTTTTCTGCCCTTTCTTGAGAAAACAGCCACTAAACAGGTTCATTCGTTCTTCTCTCCTTTTCTCCTCAGCTATTTCCCGCCGGACCTCGGCACGTTTTCGGCTGGTTTTGTGTTAAGAACAAGCCAACATAAGCCTTAAAGCACCTCGGGAGGAAAAGGCGGACGCCTATTATTTTCAAAGTGTTACCTTTGCCCTCCGATACTATTTGACCCATGATTTCCATTAATAACCTCAACTTCCATTTCGGGAGCCGCACGCTGTACGAAGACGCCAACCTGCACATCAAACCCAAAGACAAGATTGGGCTTGTAGGACTGAACGGGACCGGCAAATCCACGCTGCTGCGCCTGCTGGTGGGCGAATACAAACCTGACGGCGGCAGCATTCAGATGAGCCGCGACACCACGCTGGGTTTCCTGAACCAGGATCTTCTGTCTTATGACACCCACGAGAGCATCCTGAACGTGGCCCTGCAGGCGTTTGAGGAAGCCATCAACCTACAGCGCCAAATAGACGAGGTGCTGCACGAGATGGAAACAGATTACCAGGACGAGCACATTGACAAACTGGCCCGCCTGCAGGAGCACTTTGAGGCCCTGGACGGCTATAACATACAGGTGAAAGCCGAGGAGATCCTGGAGGGACTGGGCTTCACCACGCAGGAACTGCAGCAACCCCTCAAGACTTTCTCCGGCGGATGGCGCATGCGCGTGATGCTGGCCAAGATCCTGTTGCAGAAACCTTCCCTCCTGCTGCTTGATGAGCCTACCAACCACCTGGACTTACCTTCCATCAAATGGATTGAAAATTACCTAAGCGACTATGAAGGTGCGCTGGTGATTGTTTCCCACGACCGTGAGTTCCTGGACCGGACCACCAACGTTACCGTGGAAGTCTCGGGCGGTAAACTGAATGTGTATGCCGGTAACTACAGCTTCTACCTGGAAGAAAAAGAACTCCGCAACGAGATCCAGAAAGGCGCCTACGAGAACCAGCAGCAGCAGATAAAGCAGGCCGAGCAGTTTATCGCCCGTTTTAAGGCAAAGGCTACCAAAGCTAAACAGGCCCAGAGCCGCATGAAGGCGCTGGACAAAATGGAGCGAATTGAAGATGTGGCCGCCGATGCCCCGGTGGTGAACTTCAAATTTCAGTTCACCGTGCAGCCCGGCCGCAACCTCCTGCGCCTGGAGAACGTGAGCAAAAGCTACGGCGAGAAACTCATCTTCAAAAACACCCACGTGAACATTGAGCGTGGCGACAAAATCGCTTTGATCGGGGCGAACGGAAAAGGGAAGTCCACACTCATGCGCATCATTGCCGGTGATGAACCCATCAAAGGCGACCGTCAGTTGGGCCACAACGTGATCATGGCCTTCTACGCCCAGCACCAGTTGGAAAGCCTGAACGTGGAGAACGAGATCCTGCAGGAAATGGTACAGGCCGGCAGCCGCCGCACCGAGATGGAGTTGCGCGGCGTACTGGGCTCCTTCCTGTTCACCGGCGATACCGTTTTCAAGAAAATCAAAGTCCTCTCGGGGGGCGAAAAAAGCCGCGTGGCACTGGCCAAAACCCTGATATCGGAGGCCAACTTCCTCTTGCTGGATGAGCCCACGAACCACTTGGACATGCAATCGGTGAACATCCTCATCCAGGCGCTGGAGCAGTACGAGGGTACCTTCGTGGTCATCTCCCACGACCGGTACTTTGTGGAGAACGTGGCCAACAAGATCTGGTACATTGAAGACCATGAGCTAAAGGAATACCCCGGCACGTATCATGAATATGAGTACTGGATGGAGCAGCGCGAGAAAACCGGTAAACGCCAGACTACTCAGCCAGCCGCCGCTGCCAAAGCCCAGCCCAAACCGAAGCCCACCGCCAGCCAGCAGCAGGAACTGGAGCAGGAGCTGAAGAAGATCAACCAGAAACTAAAGCAGATTGAAGGCCTTGTGAACGATCTGGAAGGCAAACTCAAGAACTGCGAAAGCAAACTGGCCCTGCCCAGCACCTACTCAGACCCCAACGCCCTGCAAGAGGCCACCCAGCAGTTCAACAAGGTCAAAGCCCAACTGGACAAAGAACAAACCACCTGGGAACAACTCATGGAACAGGTAGACGAGCTGGAAAACCAGCTTAAATAAAGATTCACTTAAACCCCACCGTCTTGCAAGGCCGGTGGGGTTTTCTTTTTCAGGCCTGTTTTTAGAAAATCAGGATAAAAACAGAATTTTGGGCAAGGGCACGCCAGGGGCCATCGTTTAGAAGCGAAGTTTAACTTAACTTGAGAACCCGAAAACCCTGGCCTCCCGTTTATCGGTATTTCCCCTGAACGCGGATGCCATTGCCCTATTTGAAACTCCTCACATGATAAAGAACCTAAACTGGAAACATAGCCTTCTAACCTTTGCGATGGCAGCCTCCACCCTCACCGCCTGCGTGCCGGTAGAAACTACGGGCACTGGTGGGGCGGCCACCTCGGGCACCGGATCCGTCAGATTTGAAGATGCCATCTATGCCCAGGATGTCCGGTCGGTGCAGTTCTATTCCAGAAGCCTCAACGTGGGCGATGTGCTGGCCCCGCCGGTGGTGCCCATTGACCAGTCCAGCCCGCTGGTGCTGGAGTTTGACCGCATGACCCCGCCCCGGAGCCGCGCCGTAGTGAAATTCTACCACTGCAACGCCGATTGGAAGCCCTCGCAACTGCAGCCGCTCCAGTATGTGCAGGATTACAACGAGTTCTACATCATGGAAGTGGAGCCCTCGGCGGGGACCAAGGTGCCGTACTGGCATTACCGTTTCCAATTGCCGCGCGTGAAAATAAGCGGGAATTACCTCATGGAAGTCACCGAGGAGGGCGGCAACCTGCTGTTGAGCCGGCGCTTCGTTATTTTTGAGGAGTTGGTGAACGTAGGCCTGAAACCGGTGGCCACCCCAGGCGCCGGCGACCGCTACGTGCGCCAGCAAATGGACTTCAACATCTTCTATGCCCAGTACCCATTGGTGAACCCTGCCCAGGAGATCAAAGTGGTCATGCGCCAGAACCACCGCTGGGACAATGCCAAATACTTCACCCGCCCCACCTTCATCCAGGAATCGCAGCGCCGGCTGGAGTACCAGTTGTTTGAGCCCGAGCAGGCGTTTCTGGGCTTGAATGAGTTCCGGGCCATAGACACGCGCAGCGAGCGGTTCAGCGGATTTGGGGTGGAGCGCCGCGATATCTCCGCTAACCCGGACCGGGTGTACGCCATCACCGGCCGAAGCCGCGCCCGTGAAGCCTATAGCACCCAGCCAGACGCCAACGGCAAGTTCCTTTTCGGGAGCCGCGAATACGGCAACGCACCCCTTAACGCCGATTACCAGCAGGTCACATTTTCTCTTCAGGCCCCAGAGCCCGCCCCCGGCCCCGTGTACATCTTCGGGGGCCTTTCTGACTGGCAACTACAAGAGCCTTTCCGGATGACGTACGATGCCGAGAAACAGGCCTACACCGGTACCGTTCTGCTCAAGCAGGGCTACTACAACTACTATTTCGCGATGAAAGGCGCCAACGGCCAGCCAGATCCCCGCTACTTTGAGGGCAGCCACTTCGCCACCGAGAACGTCTATGATGTCCTGGTCTACTACCGCCCCCCAGGCTCCCGCGCCGACCAAATCATCGGGTACTCCACCATCCAGTTCAACCCGCAGAAATAAAAACAGAAGCGCCTCTCTTAGATTAAGAGAGGCGCTTCTGTTTTAAGGCCGTTTTTGGGAAAACGGCTGTAAAACCTAATCTGTAGCGGCGTTACACCTTAACGCCGTGTGACTATGAAACAAAACCGTCCCTCCACCCGCAAACCTTTCCTAAAAGCGAGAATTCAAAACTGGGGTTGGTGATGGGGACGAGGGCTGCTGCGTTGAACAACGGCGTTACGGTGTAACACCGCTACAATCGGGCTATTTTCAGGAATACATGCTTAAAGCGATTCTCGACTTCTAGTGGCTAGAAAGCCTGCTAGTTTCTGCACCAAGACCTCGTTGATGCGCACGTAAGACTCTTGGGTCCAACCGGCGATGTGGGGCGTTAAGATCACACGCGGATGATCCATCAAAAAAGTCAGTCTTTCCTGCTGCTCAGAAGTGAGCGTTTTCAGTTTCTCGTTCTCCAGCACGTCCAAGGCGGCACCAGGAACCTGCCCGGTTTTCATGGCCTCTACCAAGGCGGCATGGTCCAACACCTCGCCGCGAGCGGTATTCAGGACCCACAGCGGATGCCTGAACTTGGCCAGTACTTGGGCATTCACGAAATGGTGGTTCTCCTTGGTGTACGGGATGTGCAGGCTCAGTACCTGCGCTTTCTCCTGGAGTTCCTCCAGAGACGTTAGCCGGACGTGCGGAAAAGGGTTCTCTACCGGTTGTTGGTCAAAGGCCAGTACGTCGCAGTCAAAGCCCATCAATCTTTTGGCGAAGGATTTACCCATGTGCCCGTACCCGATCAGCCCGATAGTTTTGCCGCCGATTTCAACACCGCGGTTGTCTTCGCGCAGCCATTGGCCTTCCCTTATCTGCCGGTCACCGCGGGTGGTTTTCCGGAACAGCGCCAGCAGCAGGCCTAAGGTATGGTCGCCCACCGCATCGCGGTTGCCTTCGGGGGCGTTGATGAGGGTGATGTTACGGGCTTCCAGCACGCCATCGTCAATGTTGTCTACGCCGGCGCCGGCCCGGGCCAGGATCTCCAGGTTTGGGGCATGTTTCAGAAAATCGGCCGTGATTCGCATTTTGCTACGCACTACCAGCATCTGGTAATCTTGAACCATGCCGGGGACTTCTTCCTTTTTCACGTTCGGCACGTAGGTCACCTCCACCCCTAGGTTTTCCAGCATAGGCAACAGGCTTTCGTGCATCAGGTCAATTACAAGACAACGGAAGGGTGAAGTAGAAGGTAATATCATAGCAAAGATGATTCAGGCCCGAAAAGGAGGCAAGCTGTTAATGAAGTTTAAAGGTTGAGCAGCAAATGCGCCACTAAGAAATACACCGCTAGGCCCAGCAGGTCATTGGCGGTAGTGATAAAGGGACCAGCGGCCACAGCGGGGTTGACGCCGTATTTGTCCAAGATCATCGGGGTCACAGTACCCATGAACGAGGCCAGCAACACCACGCTGAACAAGGCCACCGCCACCACTACCGACAAGGTGAGTTGCACCCCTAGGAGCACATTGAACCCAAACACCAAACTTGACATGACCAGCCCGTTGATGATGGCTACCAGCAGCACCTTCACAATCCGGGAGGTGAAATTGTCAAACAAGATGGTTTTATTAGCGAGCGTCTGGATGATGATGGAGGAGGACTGGATGCCCACGTTTCCGCCGGTGGCGGTGATGAGCGGCGTGAACATGGCCAACGCCGGAATGATGGAGATATCACCCTCAAAAAGCCCAATGAACCGGGCGCCCAGCAAGCCGCCCACCATGCCCACCATGAGCCAGGGCAACCGCGCGCGGGACAAGCGGAACACGCTGTCGTCTTCCTCTATGTTCTCGGTGATACCCGTCATGAGCTGGCGGCTCAACTCGGCCTGTTCCTGGATCACATCCAGGACGTCGTCAATGGTAATGCGGCCCAACAGGCGGCCCTGGATGTTCACCACCGGGATGGCATCCAGGTCATATTTCTGCATGACGGCGGCCACTTCCTGCTCATCTTTGTAAGACTCAATGGAAATCACATCGGCGTCGTAGATCTGGGAAATGGGCGTGTGGTCATTGGAGAGCAGCAGGGTTTTCATGCCCAGGCGGCCCACCAGTTTGTCGCGGTCGTCTACCACGTAAATGGCGTAGACTTTCTCTACTTCCTCGGCCTGGCGGCGGATCTCCTCAATGCACTGCCCTACCCGCCAGTTTAGGTTTACCTTGATCAACTCCTTCGCCATGAGACCGCCGGCGCAGTCCTCGTCATAGTGGAGGAGCTCAATGATATCCGCTACATGCTCCTGGTCTTCCAGCAGGGCAATGATCTCTTCTTTGCGCTGCACGGGCTGCTCATTGAGCAAATCCACGGCGTCATCAGAGTCCATCTCGCCGATGTAGCGGGCAATCTCCTCTATGGTGAAGTTCTTGAGAAAATTGGTGCGCACGTCAGAGTCCAGGTCGCTGAGGATCTCGGCGCCCACCTCGGCGGGCAGCACGTCCATCACGTACTTGCTCTGCTCAGTGTTAAGTTCATAGAGCACGGTAGTGATGTCCACGGCGTACATCTCCTCCATGTTGGAGAGAATGAACTCGGCATCGCGGCGCTCAATGGCGTCCTCTATCTGGTCAATAAACTCACGGGTGATTTCAGACTGCATGCTGCTGGATCAGAAGGGTCAGGTTTATAAAATCATTCACGGAAAGCTGCTCGGCGCGCTTGTCAAACAGGGTATCCTGGGCAACCTCGGCGGGCAGGTTAAACGGTTTAAGGCAGTTACGGAGGGTTTTGCGGCGGGTGGCAAAGCTGGTCTTCACTACTTTGAAGAACAGTTTCTCGTCGCAGGGTAAAGAGGCCACCTCGTTGCGGGTGAGCCGCACCACCGCGCTTTTCACTTTAGGCGGCGGGTTGAACACGTGCTCATGCACCGTGAACAGGTACTCAATGGTGTAAAACGCCTGCAGCAGCACACTCATGATGCCGTAGGTCTTGGAGCCGTGCGGCGCTGCGATGCGCTCTGCTACCTCTTTCTGGATCATGCCCACCACCTCGGGAACCTGGTCGCGGTGGTCCAGCACCTTGAAGAAGATCTGGCTGGAGATGTTGTAAGGGAAATTCCCGATGACCGCGAACGGACCGCTGAACAGCGTTTTGAGGTCGGTTTTCAGGAAATCGGCGAAAAGCACGCGGCCCTCCAGTTGCGGGTAATGCTCGTTGAGCCAGGCGATGGACTCCCGGTCAATGTCCACGATGGTGGTTCTGTATTCGGGGTGGTTTACCAAAAACTGGGTCAAAACGCCCATGCCGGGGCCCACTTCCAGCACTTCCTGTACCCCGTTGGGCAGGCGCAGCGCCTCCACTATGTTCTGGGCGATATTGAGGTCAGTAAGGAAATGCTGACCCAGGTGTTTCTTGGGCTGGACGGGCTTCACTGGTTTTGGTTTCCGTTTGTTAAGGCTATATTGCAGCTCAAAGATACACATCTTATGCGCACAGAACTGACCTACGCTGCAACATTACCCGCGAATACCAGCACCGCCGTACTGGTACCGGGCCGCGAGCATCTCCCCGAGGAACTTTTCTCCGCCGATGAGCTGACTTATATCCATCGCCAACTGGAACTGAAAAGCACCCTGGTAGGTCTCAATAGATACACGCACCAACTGTACCTGGTCCTCACCGAGCCCAAACGCAAAGGCACCGAGACCCAGGAAGCCCTGCGAAAGGCCGGCAACGCCCTGCACCAGCGCCTGGCTGCCGACAAGGTGGACCATGTGGTATTATTGGACGGCGCCGATGGCGAGGCGTCCCTTTTTGTGGCCGAGGGCTTGGTACTGAGCAACTACGCATTCCAGCGCTACAAAACCCAGAAAGCCACCCCTCCTACCTTGCAGACGGTGACCATCACGGGCGTAGGCGTGTCGCAGACCCAGGTTGCGGAACTGTCCCACCTGTTGAAGGCCGTTTACAAAACCCGCGACCTCATCAACACCCCGCCCAACATGCAGACACCCACCCTGTTGAGCGAGCAGATCCAGGAGATGCTGGACGGGTCCGGGGTAGAAATGGAGGTGCTTGACCTGGTGCAGATCCAATCCCTGAAAATGGGTGGATTATTGAGCGTAAGCCAGGCTTCTGACGAGTCGCCAACCTTCAACATTCTGGAGTGGAAACCCGAGAACGCCACCAACGCCCAGCCGGTGATCCTGGTGGGCAAAGGCGTGGTCTATGACACCGGCGGACTGAGCATTAAGCCCACCCCCAACTCCATGGACTACATGAAATCAGACATGTCCGGTGCCGCGGCCGTGGCCGGAACCCTGTACGCCTTGGCGCAGAACAAAGTGCCTTTGCACGTGATCGGGCTCATCCCGGCCACCGATAACCTCATCAGCGGCAAAGGCTTCGCCCCGGGCGATGTGATCACCATGCACAGCGGCCACACCGTGGAAGTCCTCAACACCGATGCCGAAGGCCGTTTGATTTTAGCCGATGCCCTCCACTTCGCGAAACGCTACAACCCGGCGCTGGTGATTGACATTGCTACTTTGACCGGAGCCGCCGCCCGCGCCGTGGGCCGCGAAGGTATTGTGATGATGGGTACTGCCGATGATTTGGTAAAAACGGACCTGAAACTGGCCGGCGAGGCCGCCCACGAGCGCCTGGTGGAGTTCCCGCTGTGGGAAGAATACCAGGAGCACCTGAAATCAGACATTGCGGACCTAAAAAATATTGGCGGAGCCGAAGCAGGCGCCATCTCGGCGGGCAAGTTCCTGGAGTTCTTCACCAATTACCCCTGGGTTCACCTAGACATCGCCGGCACGGCCTACCTGCTCAGCCCAGATTCTTACCGCGGCAAACACGCTACCGGCAGCAGCGTTCGGTTGCTGTACCATTTCCTCACCTCACAAGCCACTGCTTAATAAATGGAGCAAAAGACCAAGCCCCGCATAGGGATTACCATAGGAGATATCAGCGGCATCGGGCCGGAAGTTGTACTGAAAACCCTTTCTGATAACCGGGTGCTGCATTACTGTACACCTATTATATATGGCTCCGCCTCGGCGGTGAACAAGTACCGCAAGTTGCTCTCGCTGGAAAATTTCAATTTTCAGACCATCCAGGCTTTTGACCAGCTGCACCCTAAGAAGACCAGCGTGCTCAACTGCGTGGAGGAAGAGATTGACTTCACGCCTGGCACTCCTACAGCGGCCACTGGAGCCCTGGCCCGCGCGGCGCTGCTGCGTGCCGCCCAGGACCTAAAAGACGGCCACATCCAGGCGGTAGTGACGGCCCCTATTGACAAAGACAACACCCAGGGCGAAGGCTTCCAGTTCCCAGGTCATACCGAGTTCTTCACTACCTACTTTGACGCGCCGGAGAGCCTCATGTTCCTCGTAGCAGATGGGTTCAGGGTGGCCACCGTGACCGGGCATCTGCCTTTGAAGGAAGTCGCAAACCAGATCACCCCGGAACTGCTCATCCGCAAACTTTCTATACTGGACAACTCCCTGCGCCAGGACTTCGGCATCCAGAAACCCCGCATCGCGGTGCTGGGCCTTAACCCGCACGCCGGTGAGAATGGCCTGCTGGGCACCGAGGAAACGGAGATCGTGATTCCGGTCATTGAGCAGCTGAAGAACAAAGGCAACCTGGTGTTCGGCCCATTCCCCGCCGATGGCTTCTTTGGGACGCGCAGCTACCAGAAGTTTGACGCCACCCTGGCGCTGTACCATGACCAGGGGCTTATCCCGTTCAAGACCCTGGCCTTTGAGCGCGGCGTGAACTTCACGGCCGGGCTGCCCATTGTACGCACCTCCCCTGACCACGGCACCGCCTATGACATCGCCGGCCAGAACCGCGCCGACGAGACCTCGTTCCGCGAGGCCCTGTTCGCCGCTATTGACATCCTCCGTGCCCGGGCTGGGGTGTAGGCTCGCACCATATAATTAGAGACCGAGAAGCGTTTCGGGGCTGTTTTGCGTAAAGCGGCTCTGAAACGCTTTCTTGTGAAGGGCCCAGAACACCCTTTGAGGTTGGACCTTTACAGATAATGGCCGTATTACGGGAAGGATGACCCGGAAAATGGCAGGTACCCAAAGGTATCTCGCTCACAATGAACTACTCCTGTTTATGTGCTGTTTTCCCCAAGACACGCCCAAATGGGTTATTTATTAACCAGTGCAAAAAAGGCATTTGTATTTTATAATTCAGATATTCTTGCTAATTTTGCGACTTGCAAAAAAAGAGGCAACGTGAAGGAGATTAAGAAATACGATATCAACCTTGTGAAGCTTGGCAACAAAAGCCATAGCTACGAGTTTGAGTTGGATGACCGCTTCTTTGAGTTGTTTGAGCAGGAGTTGATCCTGGGCGGCAACTTGAAGGCAGAGGTGGTGCTGCATAAGTCGGAGCTTCTTTTGCAGTTCGATTTCCACATCAAAGGAACGGTTCGCCTGACCTGCGACCGAAGCTTGGAGGAATTTGAGCATCCGTTGGAAGTAGAGCAGACGCTGCTCGTGCGCTACGGCCCGGAAGACCTGGAACTGGATGTGAACGTGCTGCAGATTACCCCGGATACCCAGTACCTCAACATCGCCCAGCATTTGTATGATTACATTGGCCTGGCGGTACCCATGAAGAAACTGGCCCCCCGGTTTGTAGAAGAAGACCAGGAGCGGGAGGACGACCCAGAGGCAGAAGGCCTGCTGATCTACTCTACCGGCTCTGACGAAGACGATGAGGACGGCAATGATGACGATGACGAGGACGGTCCTGTAGACCCGCGCTTCGCCGCCCTTAAAAAGTTAAAATAAGTTTATAACCAATTTTGTAATAATTACCTGAGATGGCACATCCTAAGCGAAAAATCTCCAAAACCAGAAGAGATAAGAGAAGAACGCACGACAAAATCACTCCAAAAGCGATTTCTATCTGCCCTAACACCGGTGAGGTGCACCAATACCACAGAGCCTACGTAGTAGACGGCGACCTGTACCACAACGGAAAAGTGGCCATCAAAAATTATACCTCTGTTGCCTAGTAAAGCTTGCCTAGACAGGCTTTATTTTAGTTACTTGTAGGATAATTTACGAAACACGCTTTACATGAAAATAGCTCTGGATGCAATGGGTGGCGACTTCGCCCCCGAAGCAGTTGTAGAAGGCGCACTTTTAGCGGCTGAGACTTTGACGGATAAGGTTGAGATTTTCCTCATTGGAGACGAAGATATTATCCATTCACTCCTGCAAAAGCACGGCTACAAAGGTTCCAGAGTAAAGGTTGTTCACGCATCCCAGGTCATTGGGATGGGTGAACACCCTACCAAAGCCCTCACCCAGAAACCAGACTCCAGCATTGCGGTAGGTTACGGCATGCTGGCTTCCAAGAAGGTAGACGCTTTCTGCAGCGCCGGTAATACCGGCGCCATGCTGGTGGGCGCCGTCTTCAGCGTGAAGCAGGTAGAGGGTATTTTAAGGCCCGCACTTGCCAGCTTTGTGCCCAAACTCACGGGCGGGTACGGCGTCATGCTGGACGTAGGCGCCATTGCCGACTGCAAACCCGAGATTCTGGAGCAGTTTGGTGAAATTGGGTCTATCTGCGCAAAAAACCTCCTGGACATCAAGAAGCCCCGCGTGGGCCTCATGAACCTGGGCGAAGAGGAAGGCAAGGGCACCATGGTGACCCAACCCACTTACAAACTCCTCAAAGAAAACACCTCCATCAACTTTATCGGTAACATTGAAGGACGCGACCTGTTCAACGACAAGGCTGATGTCATTGTGTGTGACGGGTTCACCGGTAACGTTCTCCTCAAAATGGCAGAGTCTATCTTTGACATCCTGCAGGAGAAAAAAATCTCTGATCCATTTTTTGATCGCTTCAACTATGAGGCGGTAGGCGGCAGCCCCATATTGGGCGTCAACGGCAACGCGGTCATTGGCCACGGCGTCTCCAGCCCTACCGCTATCTGCAATATGCTGCACTTGGCCAACAAAATGGCCGAGTCCCATATTTCGGAAAAATTCAAGAAACACTTTAGCGCCTAAGGTGCGCCCCTTCACCAGACTTTCCTTCAGAACGATATGAGCAAGATTACCGCCGCGATCACCGGTGTGAGCGGATATGCCCCCGAGTACGTGTTAACCAACCAGGAGTTGGAGACCATGGTAGAAACCAACGACGAATGGATTGTTAGCCGCACGGGAATCAAAGAAAGACGCATCCTGAAGGGCGAAGACCAGGGCACCTCGGCCATTGCTATTCCGGCGGTTCTGGACCTCCTTAAGAAAACCAACACCAAGCCAGAGGAAGTAGACCTGCTTATCTGCGCCACCACTACTCCAGACATGGTGTTCCCGGCAACGGCCAACATCATCTGCGCCGAGGTGGGTGCCGTGAACGCATTTGGCTATGACCTGCAGGCTGCCTGCTCCGGGTTCCTGTTCGCGCTGGCTACCGGCGCGCAGTTCGTGGAGACCGGCAAATACAAAAAAGTCATCATCGTGGGGGCCGATAAAATGTCGGCCATTGTGGACTACACAGACCGCGCCACCTGTATCATCTTCGGGGATGGCGGCGGGGCCGTGATGCTGGAGCCCAACACCGAAGGATTGGGTGTACAGGACAGCATCCTGAAATCTGACGGAACCGGTGCCCAGTTCCTGCACATGAAAGCCGGTGGCTCCCGCCGCCCGGCCACCGCTGAGACCCTGGCCAGAAGAGAGCACTACGCTTTCCAGGAAGGCCAGCAGGTGTTCAAGTTCGCGGTGAAGGGCATGGCCGATGTATCTGCCGAAATCATGGAGCGCAACAACCTTACCGCTGATGACATTGCCTGGCTGGTGCCCCACCAGGCGAACAAACGCATCATTGACGCCACTGCCAACCGCATGGGCGTAGGCTCTGAGAAAGTGATGCTCAACATCCAGAAATATGGCAATACCACCAGCGGCACCATTCCTTTGTGCCTGTGGGAGTATGAGAACCAACTCAAAAAGGGCGACAACGTGATTCTGGCCGCTTTTGGCGGTGGTTTCACCTGGGGATCTATTTACCTTAAGTGGGCTTATGACCCTAAGTAATCCCCTCGTTTTTAAGGCACTTTTCTAAAATAGATCAAAAAATTCGGCTATCTTTGGCCGAATTTTTTTATGTCCGGCCGGGAAAAACCCGCTGGCATCTTAAACCGAAACACACTACTAACTATGGCAACTACCGCTGATTTCCGCAACGGGCTTTGCATTGAATTTAACGGTGACCTCTGGCTCATCACGGAGTTTCAGCACGTGAAACCCGGCAAAGGTCCAGCCTTCGTGCGTACTAAACTAAAGAACATCAAGACCGGTAAAGTGGTGGACAACACCTTCACGGCCGGTGTGAAAGTAACCACGGCCCGCGTGGAGCAGCGCCCGCACCAGTTCATCTTCAAAGATGACTACGGCTACAACTTCATGGACATGAATACCTTTGAGCAGGTATCTCTGGACGAGAAGATGGTGCCCTTCGCTGACTTGATGAAAGAAGGCCAGGAAGTAACCATCTTGTTCCACGCTGAGACCGAAACTCCGCTCACTGCCGAACTTCCTACGTATGTAGAGCTCACAATTACGTATACAGAACCCGGCATCAAAGGAGACACCGCTACCAACGCCTCTAAACCAGCCACTGTAGAAACAGGTGCGACTATCTCGGTTCCCTTGTTTATTGGGCAAGACGAAAAAATCAAGGTAGACACGCGTACCTATACCTACGCCGAACGAGTAAAATAAAACTATGAAAGCAAAGGAAATCCAAGAACTGATTGATTTCATCGCGAAATCGGGCCTGAACAAAGTTGACATTGAGACAGAAGAGTTTAAAATCTCAGTAGAACGCGAGGCGAGCCAGAAAGTAAAATTTGTGCAAGGAGGTGCTCCCGCAGCCGCTACGGCCCCTGCCCCGCACTTGCCTGCTCCTGCTCCGCTTCCAGCGGCCGCACCTGCTGCCCCCGCCGCTCCGGCTCAGCCCGCCGCAGATGACACGAGCAAATACATCACCATCAAAGCCCCTATGATTGGCACGCTGTACCGCTCTGCCAATCCAGAGTCTCCGGCGTTTGTGAACGTAGGCGACGAGGTGAAAAAAGGCCAGGTGATCTGTATCATTGAAGCCATGAAACTCTTCAACGAGATTGAATCTGAGGTTTCTGGCCGCATTGTAAAAGTACTGGTAGACAACGCCAGCCCGGTTGAGTACGACCAGCCGTTGTTCTTGGTAGATCCTAGCTAATGTGCTAATTCTTTAATGTGCTGATGTGCTGATTGAATGGTACGGACGGAATCCTTTAAGTTTGACTTAAACCTCCCTCCTTCCTTTGATTGGTTTATCAGCACATTATTTTTTGAGCCATTAGCACATTAGCACATTTATCCATTAGCACATTAAACTACATGTTCAAAAAAATACTGATTGCCAACCGTGGCGAGATTGCGCTGAGGGTTATCCGGACTTGTAAAGAAATGGGAATTAAAACGGTAGCTGTCTATTCTACCGCCGATAAGGAAAGCCTGCACGTGCGCTTCGCGGATGAAGCGGTATGCATCGGGCCTGCTCCTTCTTCCCAGTCTTACCTCAACATCCCTAACCTGATCGCGGCCGCGGAGATTACCAACGCCGATGCTATTCACCCAGGCTACGGTTTCCTTTCTGAAAATGCCGAGTTTTCCCGAATCTGTGCCGAAAACGGTATCAAGTTCATCGGGGCCTCCCCGGAGATGATCAACTCCATGGGCGACAAGTCATCGGCGAAGGAGTTCATGAAGAAAGCCGGCGTGCCTACCATTCCGGGTTCAGACGGACTGTTGTCTTCTGCCGAGCAAGGCAAGAAACTGGCCGCTAAAATCAAATATCCGGTAATCATCAAAGCCACGGCGGGTGGCGGTGGACGTGGCATGCGCATCATCAAATCTGCCGATGAGTTTGACAAAGCCTGGAACGATGCTCGCCAGGAAGCCAAAGCCGCTTTCGGAAATGATGGCATGTACCTGGAGAAATTCGTAGAAGAGCCGCGCCATATTGAGATCCAGATTGTGGGTGACCAGTACGGGGCCGTTTGCCACTTATCTGAGCGTGACTGCAGCATCCAGCGCCGTCACCAGAAACTGATTGAGGAAACCCCTTCGCCGTTCATCTCTGACGAGCTGCGCGAAAGAATGGGTCAGGCTGCGATCGCCGGTGCCAAAGCCATCAACTACGAAGGCGTGGGTACCATTGAATTCCTGGTAGACAAGCACAAGGACTTCTACTTCATGGAGATGAACACCCGTATTCAGGTGGAGCACCCCATCACCGAGGAGGTAGTGAACTATGACCTGATCAAGGAACAGATCAAGGTAGCAGCGGGTATTCCAATCTCTGGTAAGAACTACTATCCGCAGATGCACGCCATTGAGTGCCGCATCAACGCCGAGGATCCTAAGGCAGGTTTCCGTCCTAGCCCGGGCAAGATCAACGTACTGCACATCCCAGGCGGTCACGGTGTACGCGTAGACACGCACGTGTATGCGGGTTACACCATCCCAGCCAACTATGACTCCATGATTGCGAAGCTGATTGTGAGTGCGCAGACCCGCGAGGAAGCCATCGTGAAGATGAAGCGTGCTTTGAGCGAGTTCGTGATTGAAGGCGTGAAAACCACCATTCCGTTCCACATAGCCATGATGGATGACAAGAACTTCAACGAAGGAGATTTCACCACCAGCTACCTGGACACTTACGATTTCGCTAACGTTTAGAAAGCACTTCACCAAAGTATAAAACAGAAAAGCAGCCTCACTTAGGCTGCTTTTCTGTTTTTAGGCCACCACTGTATAACGGTGCTACAATGGTAAGTCCTATAAAAAGGCCTCCCCTGCTTGTGCGCAGAGGAGGCCATTCTTTTGTTTCGGGGCTGTTTTTAGAATACGAGCCTTTAAACGTATTTTTTTGAATTCTTATTTGGCCAGGGTTTCTTTGGCTACCATCTCATCCAGTTCGTTGAACCATTCCTCTCCGTACTTCCGGACCAGGGGCTCGCGCAGGAACTTGTACACCGGAACGCCTAGATCCAACCCGAAAGAACAGGCCGGGTTGCAAATCTCCCAGCGGTCGTAGTTCAGCGCCTCAAAACCATCGTATTTGGTGATTCTGATGGGATACAGGTGGCAGGAAATGGGTTTCTTCCAGGAGATTTTCCCGTCCAGGTACGCCTGTTCAATCGCGCACTTGAGGGTGAAGTTATCATCGTAGATGGCATAGGCGCACTCTCGGTCCCCGATGGTAGGGGTGCTGTAGTCGCCTTCAAAGTCTTCCACAAACAGGCCTTGCTCATCCACCGCTTTAATGCCCTCTTGGGACATATAGGGTTTTACGTGTTCGTAGGCTTCGGCTAAGATGGGTAGTTCGTCTTTGTCAAGCGGGGCGCCCAGGTCACCTTCCACGCAGCAGGCGCCTTTGCACTTCTCCAGATTACAGACAAAGAACTTGTCTTTGAGGTCATCTGAGAGGACGGTATTTTGTAGTACAATCATGAGCTAATTCTTACAGCAGAAAGACAAAAGTACCGCTATTTAAGTTCGGGGGCAAAAAGGGAATAGGAACATTGAAGCCCTGCCAGACAGCCGTTTTGGGCAAGTTTTCAAGTAAATAGGTCAAAAGCAGAATTGGCCCCTTCTTCCTGCCCATCCCTTATCCTAAACTTGAATTTTTAAGGCGATTGAAAAGCAGCGAGAGATGGTGCAATACAGAAGAAAATACCCTTCTTTTTTACGGTTTTATTCCAATTCAATGAACAGGCTAATGAGTTTCACAGCAGGCATGACAATCCTTTACAATTTAAATAAACTAAGATGATATTGTGGTTTAAAAGTGATAGATTGGGAATTCATATATAGATCCGTTTAGATGCCCCCTGTCTTACCGCATAAACTGAAGGTAAAGCTACTTCTTCTGGTGCTACTTCTTTTCTCCATAATGTTTCACGGATGGGCCCAAACCGCCCCTTCAGGCTCCCCCTCCCAGCCAAATCAAGCCAGTTACCCCATCAGCCTTTACCAGCAGGCCACCAAAACCGAGTCACACCTGTTGAATGGACCAGAGTACGTAGATTACCGCAAGGTGAACCGTGTGGGGCACCAGTTCTTCCTGCAGGACCAGAAAGCCCCGGGCAGCGTGCTCTATGATGGCTCCTGGTACCATGACGTGCCCATGCTGCATGACCTTGTCCTGGACGAGTTGGTGATCGTCTCCAATGGCTTTTTGCTTCAGAAACTGATCAAAGAAAAGGTAGACGCCTTTATGTTGGGTCGGCATACGTTTGTGCGCTACACAGCACCAGATTCTGCCAGTGACCATTCCATGCCCACCGGTTTCTATGATGTACTCTACGCTGGTAACACGCAACTGCTGGCGAAAAGGATAAAGCTGAAAACCTATGCCATTGAAGACATGAAAGAGGTGGAGCATTATGATGTGGAAGACAAGTTCTTTGTGAAGAAGGGCGACGCCTATCACCAGGTCAGCAGCGGAAAGTCGGTGTACAAGGTGTTAGAGGACCAAAAGAAGGAACTGAAGAAGTATGCCCGAGCCCGGAAACTCAACTTCCGCAAGACACAGGAAGCCGCCCTGTTGGCCCTAGTGTTGCAGTATGACGCCCTCCAGAAGTAACATGAAGCCCCAACTATTTTCCTTTGGCATCATATCCCCCTCCTTTGCCGCAAATATGAATCACTTTTACCGCTTAGCTTTCTTACTTCTGGTACTGCTCTTCACCGGGAAAACAGTGGGTTTTGCCCAAACTGGCCCGGAAACACTTCTTACGGTTGACCTGAAACAGGCCCCTTTTCAGGATCTGATCAAGGTGGTGGAGGCCCAGAGCAGGTATCGCTTCTATTTTGAGCCCGCTGCAGTAGACAATTTCACGGTTACGTTGCAGGCCACGCAGAAGCCGCTGAATAGCATTTTGGAGCAGGCCGTGGCCGGTACCAACCTTGAATTCGCGATCACCGAGCAGGGTCATGTGCTCTTAACCCAGGGCAAGGAGTTTATGGCCAACTTGCCCGAGGGCTTTTTCAGAAGGGATGTCTCACCTTGGAACGCAAGCCAAAGCCTGGCTTCTACTGGTGCCGGCAATAAGCCCTATGTAGCCGGGGAAACCACCCGGAAGAAAGCAGTATCAGAGGCCAAGTTCTATGAAATTGGGGTAAAACGCGAAAACGCCGCCGGAAACGCCAACCTGGCCGGTCACCTCCGCGACGCCAAATCCGGGGAGCCCATTATCGGGGCCTCGGTGTACATTCAGTCGCCGCTGCTGGCCACCACCTCTGACCAGTACGGTTACTTCTCCCTCACTCTGCCCGTGGGCCAACACGAGTTGCTCATCAGGGGCATCGGGATCAAGAACTCCAAACGCCGCATTGCCCTTTATTCAGACGGGAAGCTGGACATTGAGGTGGAGGAAGACGTGCGGTCCCTGAAGGAAGTATTGGTGGAGGCCGAGAAAGACCGCAACGTGGCCGGCATGCAGATGGGCACGGAGCGCCTGGATATGCGGGCCATCAAACAGGTGCCAACCGCCTTCGGGGAGACCGATATCCTTAGAGTGGTGCTCACGCTGCCGGGGGTAAAATCAGTGGGCGAAGGCAGCACCGACATGAACGTGCGCGGCGGCTCCACTGACCAGAATCTCATCCTTTTCAACGATGCCACCGTCTACAACCCCTCGCATTTATTCGGCTTCTTCTCGGCCTTCAACCCCGATATCGTGAAGGCGGTGGAACTGCACAAAAGCAATATTCCGGCCCGGTACGGCGGACGCCTTTCCTCGGTGCTGGAGGTGACTACCCGCGACGGGAACAAGAAAAAGCTGGCTGGCTCCGGCGGCATCGGGTTGCTCACCAGCCGCCTGACGCTGGAAGGTCCCATCACCAAAGACAAGACCTCGTTCCTGGTGGCAGGCCGCAGCACGTATTCAGACTGGCTTCTGAAGAAGCTGCCGCAGGAGACCTTCAAGAAAAGCTCGGCCTCGTTCTACGACCTCAACGCCCAGATCAGCCACGAGTTCGATAGCAAGAACACGCTGTACCTGTCCGGGTACCTCAGCAAAGACAAGTTCAGGTTGGGCAGCGATTCTCTGTACAACTTTACCAACCGTAATGCCAGCGTGAAATGGAAGCATATCTTCCACAACAAGCTCTACAGTGTGCTAACTGGCGCCTACAGCTACTATGGTTACGGGGTAAATGCCGAAAACAACCCGGTAAACGCCTCTGAGATGGCTTACAATATGAACCAGGTGAACCTTCAGGCTGATTTCAACTATTTCCTAAATGGTAAGCACACCGTGGATTTCGGAGCCAATTCCATCCTCTACAACGTGTCGCCGGGCAGCCTCAAGCCGGTGGGCTCCGAATCTCTCATCACCCCTGATGTGCTGCAGCGGGAGAAAGCGCTGGAGAGCGCAGTATACGTTTCTGACCAGATTGATATCTCCCCCCGGTTCTCGGTTTACTTAGGTCTTCGGTATTCCAGTTTCAACGCCTTGGGGCCACGGGAAACTTACCTTTACGCGCCTAACGTGCCAAAAACGGAAAGCACCATCTTGGACACCCTTGCCTACAAGTCGGGTCAGTCCCTGGCCACCTTCCACGGCCCTGAGTACCGGGTCTCTGCCAGATTTGGGCTCACAGACCATTCCTCCCTGAAGATGAGTTTCAACCGGATGCGCCAGTACATCCACATGCTCTCCAACACGGCCACCATGTCCCCCACCGATACCTGGAAACTGAGTGATGCCAACATAAGGCCGCAGGTGGGCGACCAAATCTCACTGGGTTATTACCAGAACTTCAGGGCCAATACCGTGGAATTCTCCGTGGAAGGTTACTACAAAAAGATGAAGGATTTCCTGGATTACCGCAACGGGGCCACCATCATCCTCAACCACCACATAGAGACCGATGTAGCCAATGCCGAGGGCAAAGCTTATGGTGTGGAGGTCATGCTTAAGAAGCTTACCGGCAAACTCAACGGGTGGGTGAGCTACACCTACTCACGAACGCTGGTGCGCCTGAACAACCCGCAGGTGTCTGAGATCATCAACCAGGGCAAGTGGTACCCCAGCAACTTTGACAAACCGCATGATGTCACGCTCATCAGCAATTACCGGTTCAGCCAGCGGTTCAGCACCTCATTGAACTTCACCTACAGCACCGGCCGGCCCATCACCCTGCCCATCGCCAAGTACACCGATGGCAACGTGCAGCGCATCTTCTACTCAGACCGCAACCAGTACCGCGTGCCGGACTACTACCGTGTGGACTTTGCAATGAACATTGAGGGGAACCACAAGGTGAAGAAACTGGCCCACAGCTCCTGGACTTTGGCCGTGTACAACCTCACCGGCCGCAAGAACCCTTACTCGGTATACTTCCGGTCAGACAACGGAAAGATCAAAGGCTACAAACTCTCCATCTTCGGGAAGCCCATCCCCACCATTACCTATAACTTCAGATTCTAATGCGTTTTCATAAAATCAGCCTCAAAACAGCTTTTTACCTGCTTTGCCTCCTTTTCCTGGCTGGCTGCGAGGAACCTTACACTCCCAAGGTGCTGGAAAGCTCCAATAATTTTTTGGTGGTGAGCGGCTTCATCAACAGCAACGGCCCCACCACCATCCAACTTTCGCGCACCCAGAACCTGTCTGAGACCAGCGCTCACCTCAAGGTGACCAATGCTACGGTGGCGGTTGAGGAAGAAAACGGTGAGAAATTCCCGCTGCTTGAAACCTCCGCCGGCACTTATTCCAGCAACACCTTGAACCTGAATCCGACCAGGAAGTACCGGCTTTACATTAAGGCCGCCGGAAAAGAATACGCCTCTGACTATGTAGTGGTACAAATGACCCCTGCCATTGACGCCGTGACCTGGGAGGCTGCCTCAGACGGTTTGCAGATCAAGGTGAGTACCCATGATGCCCAAAATAACACCCGCTACTACCGTTGGGAATACGAAGAAACCTGGGAGTACCAGGCTTTCTACCATTCGGTGATTGAATACGTCAACAAAGAGTTCATAGACCGCACGCCCGATAGAATGATCAATCTTTGCTATCGCTTCAATAACTCCACCAGCATCCAGATCAGCAACACCGTAAAACTTAGCCAGGATGTGGTAAGTAACTTTCTTTTGGTGAAGGTACCCGCCAACTCTGACAAGCTGGACCGGAAATACAGCATACTGGTAAAGCAGTACGCCCAGACAAAAGAATCTTATGAGTACTGGGAAGCCCTTAAGAAAAACACCGAGAGCCTGGGCTCCCTGTTTGATCCGCTTCCTACTCAGCTTACCGG
The DNA here is from genome assembly GCF_017916365.1 of Rufibacter roseolus. Lineage (GTDB taxonomy): Bacteria > Bacteroidota > Bacteroidia > Cytophagales > Hymenobacteraceae > Nibribacter > Nibribacter roseolus. The sequence continues at coordinate 227,897 of NZ_JAFMSU010000002.1, read as the reverse complement.
CAACATCCAGTGTCTTACTACGCCATCAGAGCCTGTCATTGGGTTTATAAGCATCTCCTCTGTCACGGAGCAAAGGATTTTTGTCACCAATGCGGAGTTGCCCGGCAAGTGGCGCTCCCCTAGTCCCTATTGTACCTTTGATACCGTTCGAGTAGGCAAAGAAGCTGAGTATTTCTCTAGCGGATCCAATGTTCCCATTGATCGCATATACTCCAACAACATGACATTGATTGGTTATGCGGGAGCTTCTAAACCGTGCGTAGACTGCCGTGTTCTGGGCACCACCACTAAACCTACTTATTGGGAATAAAGGATGGTCAGCATGAATTCACCGATGGAACATACACAACCTTTGCCGGGCGGCAGATCTAAGAAAAACTGTTTTAGCAACCCTTTTAAGATAACCGGCTATAAACTCCTTTTGTCCCTGGGGCTGCTGGGCCTCTCGGCAAGTCAGGGCATTGCCCAAACTCAATCTTTCCCCAGCCTGGTCACCGAGTTTCAGGAACACGGCCGAAAGGCCTTCCAGGAGAAGATTTTCCTGCACCTGGACCGGCCTGCCTACGCCGCTGGCGAAACCATATGGTTCAAGGTATACAACGTAGAGGGCATGCGGCACCAGCCGCTGGACCTGGGCAAAGTGGCCTACGTGGAAGTCTTGGATGGCGCCCATAAGCCGGTGCTGCAAGGCAAGATCGCCCTGAGGGAAGGCGCCGGCAGCGGATCATTTGTGTTGCCGGTTACGCTGGAGGCAGGCAACTATACCGTACGGGCCTATACCAACTGGTTGAAGAACTTCAGCCCGGCTTTCTATTTCCGGCAACCGGTCACCATCATCAACACGTTCCAGCCGCTGGGCCTGAAAACCGCCGCAGACACGGCCGCTTCCTATGCCATTCAGTTTTTCCCCGAAGGCGGGAACCTGGTGCAGGGTCTGCCGGGCAAAGTGGCGTTTAAAGCCACTAACAGCAAAACCGGGAAAGGCACTGCCTGCCAGGGCGAGGTCCTGGACCAAGGCGGGAATGTAGTCGCCAGTTTTCAGCCCGGCAAGCTCGGGATGGGCAACTTTAGCTTCACGCCCTCGGACGCCGGGGAATACACGGCAGTGGTGAGGTTTGCCGGCGGGAAAACAATCCGGCAGAAATTGCCGCAAGTGCAGGAACAGGGCTATACACTACGGGTAGAGGAAAGCAGACTGGGCCAGCTGCAGATCACCGCCCAAAGCACCCAACCAGAGGCTGAACAGTTATATCTGTTGGGCCACACGCGCGGAACAGTTGCGGTAGCCGCCACGGCCACCCTGCAGAACGGCAAGGTTTCTTTTTCGGTGGTGAAAGATTCGCTGGCGGCCGGCATCACGCATTTCACGCTTTTTAACGGTCAGCAGAAACCCGTAGCTGAGCGCCTTTTCTTCTCCCGCCCTACCAAAGGCCTGGAGATTGAAACCGCGTTGGGCAAGAACCAGTTCGGCCCGCGGGAGAAAGTCACTCTGGATTTGCTTACCAAGACCTCGTCCGGAAAGCCAACGGAAGCCAACCTCTCCCTGGCCGTCTTCCGGAATGACCACCTGCAGGCCACTGACCCTGCCGATATCAAAGCCTACCTCTACCTGACCTCCGATCTGAAAGGCACGGTGGAGAACCCGGCGGCCTATTTCACAGAAAACGGCCCCCAGGCCGAGGAAGCCCTGGACAACCTGATGCTCACGCACGGCTGGAGCCGCTTTACCTGGGACGAGGTGCTGAATCCTAAAGCTGCCACTTACGCGTTTGTGCCGGAATTCGGCGGGCACCTGATCCGGGGCAAAGTCACCCATAGCGTCACTGGCTCACCAGCCAAGGACATCAGAACCTACCTGGCGGCGCCGGGCCGAAACGTGCGGTTCTACAGCAGCATCAGCGCCCAAGACGGCTCCGTGCTGTTTGAGGCGAAGGACTTTTTCGGGCCCAAGGAAGTGGTGGTGCAGACCAACTGGCTCAAGGATAGCACCTACCATTTCCAGCTTTTAAACCCGTTTTCTGAAAAATACACAAAAAACAATCTGCCCGTTTTTGACCTGGGCGAGAACCTGAAAGAAGCCATCCTGCTGCGCCACCACGATGTACAGGCCCAGAATATCTACTTTGAGCGAAACCTGAATCGGTTCAGAGCCCCAGGCATTGACAGCATTTCCTTCTACGGCAAACCGGACCAACAATTCCTACTGGACGATTTCACCCGCTTCAAAGTGCTGGAGGAGGTCATGCGGGAGTACGTGCCCGGCGTGATGGTGCGCAAGCGCCGCGACGGGTTCCACTTCCTGGTAATGGATTTGCCCAATGACCGCTTTTTTCAGGAAGACCCGCTGGTGCTGCTGGATGGCGTACCGGTCTTCGACATAGACCAGATCATGGCCTTTGATCCGCTCAAGATCCGGAAACTGGAGGTGATGACCGGCAAATACTACAACGGTTCTTTGGTGTCCAGCGGCGTGGTAAGCTACACCACCTACAAAGGCGACCTGGCCGGTTTTCCGCTGGATACCCGCGCCCTACTGCAGGAGTACGAAGGCCTCCAGCTGCAGCGCGAGTTCTACGCCCCTACCTATGACACCGAGGAGCAGAAACTCAGCCGCCTGCCAGACTGGCGGAACCTCCTCTATTGGTCCCCGGACCTGACCACCGACGCCACCGGTAAAGCCACCGCGCATTTCTACACCGGTGACCAGGCATGCACCTACACCGTGATGGTGCAGGGCCTCACCCCAAGCGGTTTGCCCGGCAGCAAGGTAGTGACCTTTGAGGTGAAGAAACCATTGTAGTAAACAGCGCCCGGCCCTTTAGGGCAAGATATTCAGAAACCAGGCTGAAAACGGAGTCAGGAAATGCGACTTTATTCCGTAATTTTGTGTTCTCCCTGAAGAAAGAATAATTGTGAGCATGGATTACCTGAAACTCCTGAATGAGTCACAGCGAGCCGCTGTTTTAAATACCGAGGGCCCTTGTATGATCATCGCCGGTGCGGGCTCGGGCAAAACCCGGGTGCTTACCTACCGCATCGCGCATTTGCTGGAGAAAGGCGTGGACCCGTTCAACATCCTGTCCCTCACCTTTACCAACAAGGCCGCCAAAGAAATGCGCGGCCGGATTGAGAAAGTGGTGGGCCCCGAGGCCAAGAACCTCTGGATGGGAACCTTCCACTCCGTTTTCTCGCGCATCCTGCGGGCCGAGGCCCAGAAGATTGGGTACCCCAGCCACTTCACCATCTATGACTCCGATGACTCCAAGACCCTCATCCGGAACATAGTGAAGGAGATGAACCTGGACGATAAGCTCTACAAGCCCAACATGGTGCTGGGGCGTATCTCCGCGGCCAAAAACAAACTGATCTCCGTAGCCCAGTACCTCAGAGACCCGGCCATCCAAGCCGATGACGAGGCCGCGCTGCGCCCGAAAATAGGTCAGATCTTCAAAACCTACGCCGAACGCTGCTTCAAGGCCGGCGCCATGGACTTTGACGATTTGCTCTTCAACACCAACGTGCTCTTCCGGGACCACGTGGACGTGTTGAACAAATACCAGCACATCTTCAAGTACGTGATGGTGGATGAGTACCAGGATACAAACTACAGCCAGTATCTCATCACCCGCAAGCTTTCCGCCAAGGACCGCAACATCTGCGTGGTGGGTGACGATGCCCAGAGTATCTACGCCTTCCGCGGAGCGGATATCCAGAACATCCTCAACTTTGAGCGTGATTACCCAGAGTTGGAAGTGTTCAAACTGGAGCAGAACTACCGCTCTACCCAGCACATTGTGAAGGCGGCTAACTCAGTGATCAAGAACAACAAGGCGCAGTTGCGCAAGAGCGTGTTCTCTGAGAACGAGGAAGGCCAGCTGATAGACGTGATCAAAGCCAGCTCAGACAACGAGGAAGGCAAACTGGTGGCCCACGCCATCTTTGAGGAGAAGATGAACCAGCACCTCTCCTACGAAGACTTCGCCATTCTTTATAGAACCAACGCCCAGTCCCGGGCCATGGAAGAGGCCCTGCGCAAGATGAACATCAAGTACCGCATCGTGGGTGGTCTGTCGTTCTACCAGCGCAAGGAAATCAAGGATTTGATCTCGTACCTGCGTCTAGCCATCAACCACAATGATGAGCAGGCCCTGCGCCGCGTGATCAACTACCCTAAACGGGGTATTGGCGACACCACGGTGGAGAAACTGATTGTCACCGCGAACGAGACAAACCACAGCATCTGGGAAGTGGTGAGCCACGCAAACCAGTTGGTGGGTGGCCGCGCCGGCCAGGCTATTACTGATTTCGCCACCAAGATCAAGAGCTTCGCGGTCATTGCCCAGGATAAAGACGCCTTTGAGGCCGCTACCTACATTGCCAAGCACTCTGGGCTGGTAGATGACCTGTACGCCGATAAATCGGTGGAAGGATTGGCCCGCTACGAGAACATCCAGGAATTGCTCAACGCGATCAAGGAGTTCGTGGACGATCCGGAGAAAGAAGACAACTCACTGGCTTTGTTCCTGCAGGACATTGCCCTGCTCACCGACACTGATACCAAGAAAGAAGAGGAAGGCGAGTATGTAACCATGATGACCATCCACTCGGCCAAGGGTCTGGAGTTCCGCAACGTGTTCATCGTGGGTATGGAGGAGAACCTGTTCCCGAGCCAGATGATGTTGCAGTCCCGCGCTGATCTGGAGGAGGAACGCCGTCTGTTTTACGTGGCCATCACCCGCGCCGAGAAAAAGCTGACCCTCTCCTACGCTACCAGCCGCTACCAGTGGGGGAACCTGCGGGCCGCCGAGAAAAGCCGGTTCATTGACGAGATTGACCCAACGTTCCTCAACTTCAAGTTTGGCGATGAGCGCGGTCCGTTTGAGAAAGTACTGCAGCGCAAAACGCCGGCGGCCCAGCTGATTTCCCCAGCCAAAAAACCGGCCGCGGCCCCGTCTTACAACCCGCCCGCCGACTTCAAGCCCAGTGATACTTCCAACCTAACCGCCGGGATGCGCGTAGAGCACCCTAAATTCGGGTTTGGCACCGTCACCAAGATGGATACCCAGGGCAATTCTACCAAAGCCATCATTGAATTTGAAGGCGTGGGCGAGAAAACCCTGCTCCTGAGCTTTGCTAAGCTGCGCATACATGCGTAGTTGTTAATTATTCGTTTTTAGTTATTAGTCTTTGTAAGGTTATCATGGTGTTTTGGCTCTGTTTTCCAGAAAACAGAGCCAAAACACCATGATAACTGCTTCATTTACATAGCCTTTGAAACTACCCACTGCGGCCTTGCAAACACTAATCACGAATAACTAACAACGAACAACTAATTTTCCTAATTTTGACTTTGCAACACATTCCATTACATGGTAGCCAGTTCCACATTTAAACAAGAGCTATTGCTGCGGGAGTACGGCCGCAACGTGCAGAACATTGTTCAGTACATCCTCACGGTAGAAGACCGAGGCAAACGTACGCAGTTGGCACAATTGCTCGTGAACCTTATGGGTCGCCTGAACCCTAACGTAAAGGACATTCAGGATGCCCAGCAGACGCTCTGGAACCACCTCTACGTGATGTCTGACGGCAAGCTGGACGTGGACGCACCCTTTACCCTGAGCGCCATGGAATACCTCAATGACAAGCCGCAACGGGTAGATTACCCAGTGCAGAACCCCAGGTTCAAGCACTACGGCACCAACCTGGAGCGCCTCATTGACAAGGCCAAGCAAATCAGCGATCCGCAGGAGCGCGAGGCCGCCATCGTCTCCATCGGGAAATTAATGAAGGTGCTTTACCGCACCTATAACAAAGACAGCGTGACCGATGAGGTGATTTTGGAGAACCTCCGTGACCTGTCTAAAGGCGAACTGGATCTGGATCCTTCGCTCCTGGAAAAAGGAAATCTGTTTGAAAGTACCGTAAAGGCGCCGCAAGGCCCGGGTAACAACTACCAGAACAACAACCAGAAGTACAAGAACAACAACCAGAACAAGAATCAGAATCAGAACAGAAGTAAGAATAAATAAGAACGCATGGCTTCTTTTGAAGTAATAGGCGGCCGTACTCTACACGGCGAGATTATCCCACAGGGAGCAAAGAACGAGGCGTTGCAGATTCTGTGCGCTGTGCTTTTAACCGCTGAACCGGTTATTATCTCCAATATCCCCAACATCAGGGATGTAAACAAGCTGATTGAGCTTTTAAGGGACATGGGCGTTCAGGTGGAGCAGACTGCGCCAGACACCTATATCTTCACGGCCGCAGACGTTAACCTTGATTATCTTACCACCGACAAATTCATTGAGCAGGCCCGTGCCATCCGTGGATCGGTGATGATTTTAGGTCCGATGCTGGCCCGTTACGGCGTGGCCAAACTGCCTAAACCGGGCGGAGACAAAATCGGTCGTCGCAGACTGGACACGCACTTCCTGGCGTTTGAGAAACTGGGAGCCAAGTTCACCTATGATGCCAATGACAGCTTCTACCACCTGGAAGGCAAAAACCTGAAAGGCACGTACATGTTGCTGGACGAAGCCTCGGTGACCGGAACCGCCAACATCGTGATGGCCGCCGTTTTGGCAGAGGGTATCACAACCATCTATAACGCCGCCTGTGAGCCTTACCTGCAGCAGCTTTGCAAAATGCTGAACCGCATGGGTGCCAAGATCAGCGGCATCGGGTCTAACTTGCTCATCATTGAAGGCGTGGAGAAACTGGGTGGTACCGAGCACCGCATGCTCCCAGATATGATCGAGATCGGGTCTTTCATCGGCCTGGCCGGGATGACCGGTTCTGAGATCACCATCAAAGACGCGCAAATTCGTGAACTGGGCTTGATTCCGGATACCTTCCGCCGCCTGGGCATTAAGATGGAATTCCACGGGGATGATATCTACATCCCGGCGCAGGACCATTACGAGATTGATACCTACATTGACGGCAGCATTCTGACGGTTTCTGACCACACCTGGCCAGGTTTCACTCCAGATTTGCTCAGCATCGCACTGGTGGTGGCTACCCAAGCCAAAGGAACCGTGCTCATTCACCAGAAGATGTTTGAGAGCCGCCTGTTCTTCGTAGACAAACTCATTGACATGGGCGCCCAGATCATCCTCTGCGATCCGCACCGTGCCACCGTGATTGGCCATAACAGACAAGTAGCTCTACGCGGTATCTCTATGACTTCGCCTGATATCAGAGCCGGAGTGGCCCTGCTCATCGCCGCGCTTTCCGCCGAAGGCCGTAGCGTGATCCACAACATTGAGCAGATCGACCGCGGTTACCAAAACATTGACGGCCGTCTGAACGCCCTGGGCGCGCAAATCAACCGTATCTAGTTCTTAAGCGGAATTATCCGTTTTTAACCTATAAAGCAGAAAAGGAGCCTAAAACAGGTTCCTTTTCTGCTTTATGGGTTTTTTGGTTGTGGAGTTATTTGCTCAAGGATAGCTTGTAAAGCTCGTAAGCTGAATAACCCACCCCTACCCCTCCGAGGAGGGGAATCTACTTTGAGCAACTTATACTAAAAATAGGCGCCTTTCCAGATTGCAAAGATTGCAGTAATCACTTCCACATTATCCTATACTCACCTCCTGGGTGGAAGTAGGTTTAACTTTTGCCCCTTTCCAAAACCATATCTAATATATTTTAGCTCAATTTTTCTTATCCCTATTTTAGGCATATTACCTCCAAAACAGGCCTAAATTAGCCTTCTGCTTTCAAATTCACATGAATTCCAGCTGCCTAAAAATGGTTGGCAAACGCTTAAGTTCGTCTTTATATTGTCCTGTTTTTACGGGTTACCTTTTTGAAGCATAAAGGATTAAGGTGAAACCTAAGCCAATGAAGCCTATGAAAACCAACCTCTCTCTCTTCTCTCTTCCCTATTTAATTGCAGGTTCTGTGCTGTTCAGCGGGTGCGCCGCCAAAGAGTCAGCCTCTGTCATGGAGGATTCTGCGCAGCAGGCGACCACAGAAAGTACTCCGGTGACAGACAACGTAGCCAAAGACAAGGCAAAATCTAAAACCCAGGACCACGTGATCCGGCAGGCCGAAGTAAAGTTCCAGGTGCAGGACCTATCGGCCAGCACGCAGCGGGTGGAGGCTATGGTAGATGAAATGGATGCTACGCTCGCCAACACCACCCAACACCAGAGCGATGAGGCCAAAACGACGGAGTTCGTCATTCGGGTGAAACCCGAGAACTTTAAACCGCTATTGCGGCAGCTGCAGAAAGAGAGCGTGGTGATAGATGAGCGCACCATCACCACTGAGGATGTAGGCATGGAGTACGTGGATCTGGAAGCCCGTAAGAAAGCGAAGTTGGCGGTGGAGCAGCGGTTCATGGGCTTGTTGAAGGAAGCCAAAAACATAAAGCAGATCCTGGAGGTGGAGCGTGAGATACAGCTTGTGCGCGAAGAGATTGAAAGCACCGAGGCCCGCCTACGTTACCTGCAGAACCAGACTTCATACAGCACCATCAAGCTTGCCATGTACCAGGTGATTCCTGTGCCGGTAGCCGTGGAGCCCAGCTTTGTGACCAGACTTCTGGAGGCCATGAACACGGGCTGGCAACTATGGCTTTCGCTGATTGTGGGTTTGTTCTACATTTGGCCGGTTTGGTGCGTAGTGCTGGGCATTTTCATCTTCCTCCGGAAGCGGAATCTGGCCTAGCCGTTTAGGTCCTGTTTCTAGCAAAAGACCGCCAAAACATAAACTGGCGGTCTTTTAGTTTTACAATGTAGAACAGGCTAAATTTAACTTTTAGTAGATGCAACTATCTGCCCGGGTAAAGGGTCATCTTGCTGAATAACCTGATCTAAAACTTACAACGGCACTTACCTTAACCCCACCCTCCATGAACAAGACTTTACTGAAAACCTCTTTTCTGGCCATGGCAGGCTCCCTGCTGATGCTCACCAACGCCTGTGAGGGCCAAGACCCTAGCCCGGAAGACAATACGCCTAAAACCCGGCCACTTACGGTCCAGGAATCCAAAACCGTGGCTGGTTCCAACGAGTTCGCCTTTAAGTCCTTCGCGCAGATAAGCCAACTGGAGGATGGCAAAAACGTGTTCATCTCGCCTATAAGCTTGAGTATGGCCCTTACCATGACTTACAACGGCGCGGCCAACGGCACCAAAGAAGCCATGAAGCAAACCCTGGGCTTCGGGGATGCTTCAGACGAGGAGATCAACGGCTCCTTCAAGAGCCTGTCTGAATTGCTGGTGGGCATGGACAAGAAAGTGGAATTCAACGCGGCTAATTCTATCTGGCTGAACGACAAGTTTGAGGTGCTGGCCCCCTTTGTGAGTACAAACCAGAATTACTTCCAGGCCACCGTGAAGCCGCTGAACTTCTCCTCCCCATCGGCTAAAAACGAGATCAACAACTGGGTGAACGACAAGACCAAAGGCAAGATCAAAACCATTGTGGAGCAGGTAACGCCAGACCATATGCTTTTCCTCATCAACGCCATTTACTTCAAAGGCGCCTGGGCTTACCAGTTTGATAAGCAACTTACTGCCCCAAGGCTGTTTAAGTTAGAGAACGGCGCTACGGTGTCGCACCCGTTCATGACCCTCCGCAAAGGCAAGTACCTCATGTACCAGGATGCCTCTAAACAGGTCATTGACCTACCGTATGGCAACGGACAGTACAGCATGACCATGATTGTGCCCTCGGGCCAGCGCACGGTAAAGGACCTTATGCCCGAGTTGACCCAAGCTAATGTGACACATTGGTTAGCCAAGGCAGATACTTCTTCCCTGGAACTGAAAATGCCCAAATTCAAGCTGGAGCTGAAATATAGCGAAAACCTTGAGCAGGCTTTGAAAAACCTGGGCATGGCCGTGGCATTCAGCGACCAAGCCGATTTCAGCCGGATCAATGCCACCGGCAACCTCAGTATCTCCGAGGTGAACCACAAGACTTTTGTGGAAGTGAACGAAGAAGGCACCGAAGCCGCGGCGGCCACCTCGGTGGGGATTATGGTGACTTCGGTCCCGCTTTCTGTTATGATTGACAAACCGTTCGTGTTCCTTATCCGGGAAAAATCAACCAACGCCATCCTCTTCATCGGGAGACTCATGCAACCCCAGTAAGGCGCTTTGGCGAAAGCTAAAAATACAAACCCCGTTTAAAGGCCAATTTCCCGAAAATGGCCTTTAAACGGGGTTTGTATTTTTATAAGAGACTTACCAGTTAAAAGAAGCAAAGTCTAATCCGCAACTCACTCACTCACTCACTCACTCACTCACTCACTCACTCACTCACTCACTTCTTTCTCTCTGCGGCTGCCGCGGTAGAGTTCATATTTGAAGAGACGGCACTCAATGGGGCCGTTGTAGAGCGGGATGCGGCGGGATGGCTTTAACCCGATGTGCTTGGCGGCTTCCAGGTTACCGGTGAAGATGGCAGCGTCCCAATCCTGGAAGTTGGCTTTGAGGGTGTCGCCAATCATTTTGTAGAGGCCGTTGATCTCGCTTTCGTCACCAATCCGTTCGCCGTAGGGCGGGTTCATGACAATGATGCCTCTATCTGTTGGTTTCACCGCTTCCTTAAAATCTAATTCTTTGATGCGCACGAACTGGTCCAACTCAGCATACTCCAGGTTCTGGAAAGCGGCTTCCACAAAGTCGGGGTCCACGTCAGAGCCATAGATATCCACTTCCACCTCCAGGTCTTCTTTGGAGAGGGCATCCTGGTACACGCGTTTGTAGAGGTCGGCATCATAATCTGGCCAGCGCATGAAGCCGTAGTCGCGGCGGTACACGCCCGGCGCTATATTGTGGGCAATCATGGCCGCCTCGGCCAGAAACGTCCCGGAACCACACATGGGGTCATACAGCGGTGATCTTTTGTCCCATCCGCTCAACAGCAAAATGCCGGCGGCCAGTACCTCGTTCAGCGGGGCCACATTGGTCTGTTGGCGGTAACCCCGGCGGTGCAGTGAGTCGCCCGAGGAATCCAGGGCCAGGGACACGATGTTCTCGTGCATGTGCAGGTTGATCCGGACATCCGGGGTAGTCACATCAATGTTTGGACGCCGGCCGGTTTTCTCCCGGAATTGATCCACGATGGCATCTTTGGTCAGTTGAGACACATACAGCGAGTGCTCAAACGTGGAGCGCGATACCACCGCGTTGATGGCGAAGGTATCATTCAGGCTCATGTATCTGTCCCAGTCCAGTTCCCGCACCTTCAAATACAGCTCTTTCTCGTCACGGGCTTTGAACTGGGCAAAAGGCTTTAGAATTCTGATAGCAGTGCGGCAGCACAGGTTGGCCTGGTACATCAGGTATTGGTTTCCGCTGAAGGTTACCGCCCGCACGCCTGGTTTCACGTACTGCGCTCCCAGATCGCGGAGCTCCTGCGCCAGCACTTCTTCCAGACCCGCCAGGGTAGTTGCCGTCATATTGAAATTACCCGATGATTTTGCCTTGGCCATGTGCGGAGCGTTTAATGATGCTTCAAATTTAAGAGGCCGCAATTTCGGAAAAAAAGCAGGCATCACCGCAGCTTTTACCGCAAGGACTAACTCTATTTGACTTTTTAAATACAGTTAACCGTCTTCTGAGCCTGGCACGCGGAAAAAACATAAACTTTCGGGCTTGAGATGGTTTACCGCACAGAGATAATTCTTAATATTGATACTCGTGGAAAATTCTTCTAAACGTAGCTATGTCTAAAATAATGTCTTCGGCTTCTTCTCCTAGTCAGGTACAAGCCCCCCAAACAAACTATACCCGGGCCATGGCCATCATCGGGGCCCTGTTTTTTGTGTTCGGGTTTGTGACCTGGCTCAACTCCGTCCTGATTCCCTACCTCAAAATCGCCTGTGAACTCAACAACTTTGAGGCCTTCCTCGTAACGTTCGCGTTTTACATTGCCTATCTGGTGATGGGTGTCCCGGCCGCTTGGCTCCTGAAGAAAACCGGATTTAAGAAAGGAATGTCTGCTGGTTTGCTGATTATCGCCGTGGGCGCTTTGATCTTTATTCCGGCAGCTATGACTCGTACCTATGCATTGTTTCTATTAGGCCTGTTTGTGCAGGGAACTGGATTAACGGTGCTACAAGCAGCCGTGAACCCTTACGTTTCCATTATAGGCCCTCCTGAAAGTGCAGCTAAGCGCATCAGTTTCATGGGTATCTGCAACAAAATTGCAGGTTCAGCAGCTCCCTTTATTTTAGGTAGCATTTTATTGGTTGGCACCGATGAACTGGTGGCAAGTTTAGAAACCATGGATGCGGCCCAGAAAGCAGCAGGATTAGATGCCCTTGCTTCACGCGTGATATCTCCTTATCTGTTCATCATGGTTGCCCTCCTTTTACTGGCAGTGTTTACCTATTTTTCGGGATTGCCCGAAATAGACACTGAGCAGGAAAATGAGACGGTAGCCGCCGCCAACACTGGCAAGACCAGCGTGTTCCAATTTCCCCATTTGGTCATTGGCGTGATAAGTCTGTTCTTATATGTGGGTGTTGAAGTGATGGCTGGTGATACCGTGATCAATTATGCATCTAGCCAGGGTGTCCCGCTGGAAGAAGCCTCACGTTATACAACTTTCACTTTATGGGCCATGGTAATCGGGTACAGTATCGGTATCGGAGCAATTCCTAAGTACCTGAGCCAACAAAGGGCATTGCAAATCTGTGCTATTTTAGGGGTGATTTTTACCTTGATGGCTCTTTTCACTGAAGGTAGTGTTTCGGTGCTCAGCATTTCTTTGTTGGGTCTGGCCAACTCGTTGATGTGGCCGACCATCTTCCCACTGGCTATTGCTGATTTAGGCCGGTTCACTAAAATAGGTTCCTCACTCCTGATCATGGGTATTGCCGGGGGTGCCTTGCTTCCGCTGCTGTATGGTTTCCTGGTAGACGTGCTGAACCCGCAGAGCGCCTACTGGATGATGGTGCCGTGTTACCTGTTCATCTGGTATTTCGCCGCTATTGGTTATAAAATCAGAACCAGAAAAGTAAACCTTTGATTTAAGGCCGATTTTTAGAAATCAGCCTCAAACCAGGAAAGCCGCCCCTACCCGGGGTGGCTTTTTGTTTACAGCCCCTTAGAGTAATATTTTGTATAGTTGCGTACTTTTGCCCTTTCACTCCACTTGTCACCCATGAAAATTGAACGAAACGCCTCGCTGCAGCCTTACAACACCTTCGGAATTGATGCCAAAGCTACCCTGCTAGCCGAGTTCGCCTCGGTGGATGAACTGCGGGAACTCCTCCAGAATTCCGAAGTACAGGTGTTGCCCAAACTGATTCTGGGCGGCGGCAGCAACGTGCTTTTCACCCAGAATGTGGAAGCAGCCGTTCTCCTGAACCGCATCAAAGGCATTACCCAAACCCCGGAAGAAGACGGGAAACACGTGCTGGTGACCTCGGGTAGCGGTGAGACCTGGCATGAACTGGTGCTGTACACGCTGGAGCATGACCTGGGCGGAATTGAGAACCTGTCGCTGATACCTGGTACGGTGGGCGCCGCTCCGCTGCAGAACATTGGGGCCTATGGTGTGGAGTTGAAAGACACCTTTGTTTCTCTGGAGGCACTGGAGATGGCTACTGGCAACGTGTTGACGTTCAACAAGGAGCAATGCGGTTTTGGGTACCGCGAGAGTGTGTTCAAGAAAGAAGCCAAAGGCCAGTACATTGTCACCTCAGTTACCCTCCGCCTCACGAAAGAGCATACCTTCAACACCTCCTATGGTGCCATCCAGGACACGCTGGCGCAGCAGCAGATGAAGGAACTAAGTCTGAGAGCCATTAGCGAGGCCGTATGCCATATCAGAAGAAGCAAGCTGCCAGATCCGGCCCAGATAGGGAACGCAGGCTCCTTCTTCAAAAACCCCGAGATTGCCCTTTCCATGTTTGAGATGCTGAAAGCGCAGTATCCCGGCATCCCGGGTTACCCAGTGAGCCCCGAGATCATGAAGGTACCGGCTGGTTGGCTCATTGAACAGTGCGGCTGGAAAGGCAAGGTGCTGGGCAAACACGGCGTGCACAAAGACCAGGCGCTGGTGCTGGTGAATTACGGCGGCGCTGCTGGTAATGACGTGAAGGACCTGGCCTACGAGATCATCCAATCGGTGCAGGATAAATTCGGCATCACGCTCACGCCCGAGGTGAACATTATCTAAGGGCTATCTGCCGGCACGCATGACCACCGCAGACTTCCAGGAGTTCTTGACCGAAGGCAAACCCAACAGTAAAGGTCGTGCCGATGAGGTTGCCCAAATCATCCTGCAGAACGGCGAAGAAACCCTGGCTGCTCTATGGCCCTGCCTGTACCACTCTGAATATGGTGTGCGGGCCCGGGCGGCACATGTGGTGGAAGCCGTCGCGAAAAAGCAACCCGGGTGGTTCAAGCCCTACCAAGAAGAAATCCTTGAGCGATTGGCCCTACCTGACCTGGACCCCGCTTTCAACTTTTTCATCCCTTCCTTACTGGGTCTGCTGCCCTGGTCTGATGAGGCCGTGCCCACCGTCGTGGATCGGCTGCAATACTGGCTCTTGCACCTGGACCACCAGTTTGTGAAAGTGTTCTGCCTCCAGTCCCTCACCGACATTGCCCGCCAGCAGCCCTGGTTGAGGCAGGAGGTGGAGGAATTGGTGCACCACCACATGGCCAAAGGCGGCAAAGCCATTAACGCCAGAGGCCGGATGCTCCTGAAAATCCTGGCAAAACTATAAGACTTTGTATCCTGAAATAAAAAAGGGCCTGCGTTTTTGCAGGCCCTTTTTGTATGCACTTGATTTGAGGCTATTTTCTGGAAAACAGCCTTAAAACGATCTTACTTCAGCACGATGATGGAAACCCCGTCCCCACCGCGTTCTATGTGTTCATCGGCGACGCTGGCTACTTCGCGCAGGGTGCGCACATAATCCCGGATGATCTGCTTGAGAATACCGTTGCCGCGGCCGTGGATGATCTTCACCTCGGGCATGCCCAGCATGATAGCATCGTCCATGAAGTTCATGACGGTGGTAAGGGCTTCCTCGGCGCGTTGGCCGCGAACGTCAAGCGTGTACTGGAAATCGGCCATGCGTTGGGTCACATCTAGTCCTTTGGAAGGGGCAGTGGCCGTGGCCAGTTCCTTCTCCTTCTTGGCTTTCTCGCGGACCACGTTCGGGTCAGGGCGCTCCAGTTTCTCCAGCTTCACAATGGTTTTCAGTCCGCCGAAGCTCACTTCCGCGGTCTTCCCTTTGATGGCCAACAGTTCACCCACGGAGTCCTGCCCGATCAACGCCACGCGCTCGCCTGGCTGCAGAGGTCCAGTCGGTACCGATCCGTTCCGTTTGAAGACCGGCTTCGGCTCGGGCGTGAGGGTCTCCTTGAACGTCTCCAGTTGCTGACGGGCCGCTTTGGTCTGTTCCTTGTCGGCCTGGCTGCGTCTGATCTGCTCAATGGTGCTCTCGATTTGCTGGTTCGCGTCTTTCAGGAGCAGCTTGGCCTGGCCTTTGGCGGTCCGGATGATATCCTGCTTGCTTTCCTCCAGGTGCTGCTTGAGGGCGGTGTATTCCTCTACCTGTTTCTGCAGTTTGCGCTCGTGTTTGGCCACGGCCGCGTTTTTGCGTTCCAGGTCAGTTTTCTCCTGCTCCAGTTGCTCCAGCAATTTGTCGTAGCGAATTTTCTCCTTCCCTACCAGCGTGCCGGCTTTGTCAATGATGTTCTTCGGCAAGCCGATCTTGCGGGCGATTTCCAGGGCAAAAGAAGAACCCGGTTTGCCTATCTCCAGTTGGTAAAGCGGCTGCAATTCGGCGGGATTGTAGCGCATGGCGCCGTTCACGATGCCAGGGTTCTTCTCCGCGAAGTTCTTCAGGTTGGTGTAGTGGGTGGTGATCACGCCAAACACTTTCTGCTGGTGCAGTTGCCCCAACACCGCCTCGGCAATAGCCCCGCCCAACGCTGGCTCCGTCCCGGTACCGAACTCGTCGATTAAGACCAGGGATTTTTTATCTGCCAGCAGCACAAACTGCTTCATGTTCTGCAGGTGAGAGCTATAGGTACTCAGGTCGTTCTCAATGGATTGCTCATCGCCCATGTCCAGGAAGATATCCCCGAAAAGACCAGCCTCAGAACCCTCGTCCACCGGAATCAACAGACCGCACTGCAGCATGTACTGCAACAAACCAGCGGTTTTCATGGCCACCGATTTACCCCCGGCGTTAGGTCCGGAGATCAGCAGGATGCGCTGTTCCTGGTCCAGGTCCAGCGACAAAGGCACAGCTTTCTTGCCTTGCGCCTGCAAGGTAAGGTGCAGAATGGGATGACGCGCGTTCTTCCACTTCATCACCGGGCGCTTGTGTAACTCCGGCATAATGGCACCCAGCTTGTTTGCAACTACTGATTTAGCTCGGATGAAGTCCAGCAAGGCCAGGAACTGATACGCCTTACGCAACGCCGGTAAATGGTGACGCACCTGATTGGTAACGGCCGTCAACAGCCTGATCAGCTCGCGGTGGTAGGCGTTTTCCAGGTCTTTGATGTCGTTGTTCAGCTCAAACACGCTCTCGGGCTCCAGGTACACGGTCTGCCCCGTGGCCGATTCATCATGGATGAGGCCTTTGATGCGGCGCTTGTACTCGGCAATCACGGGAATCACCAAACGACCACCCCGAATAGTAGGCTCGGCATCGCCGGGCGTCCAGCCTTCGTTTTTGGCGTGGCGCAGGATACTACTGATGTTCTTGCGGAGCTGAGTTTGCTGCCCAATCAGGTCCCGTTTCACGCGCTGCAGTTCCGGCGAGGCATCGTCTTTCACGTTGCCGTTATCGTCTACCAGTTTCTCCAACGCAGCCACTAGAGACCGATCTACTTCCACCCCAATGGTAAGGGCTTTCAGAGCCGGGTACTCGCCTTCCTCAGACTCCACGAAGAAGCCCAAAGCCTGACGGATGGCTCGCAAGGACATTTTCACCTCAAACAC
This sequence comes from Rufibacter roseolus, assembly GCF_017916365.1. Lineage (GTDB taxonomy): Bacteria > Bacteroidota > Bacteroidia > Cytophagales > Hymenobacteraceae > Nibribacter > Nibribacter roseolus. The sequence goes on along the minus strand of NZ_JAFMSU010000002.1, from coordinate 210,957 downwards.
GCCGCGCACCTCCAGGAAAGCTCCTTCCAAGGCGGCGCGGTTCAAGTGCTCGGTAACGTCAAAATAATAGCTGGAGGGGAAATCCTCGCCGGAGCGCAGGATGTTGGCAAACTCGTGGGTTTGCTGCAACAAACGCTGAACCAGGTCAAAGCGGTCCAGGAAAGAAACCCGTTCCACGAATTTCCGCCCCAATGGGCTTAAACAGGCATCAGACAGCATCTCTCTGATTTGGGTGAAGCCTATCTTCTGTTCAAAATTTGATGGATATATCAAGTCTTTGTTTTTTCTAGTTTTATTTTCGTTCCAAGCCCGATTCTGCAAAAATAGCTTAAATACGGGATTGGTCAGGATTATAGAACATAGTCTAAGCATTCTATGTTCCGCGTGGGTATAAAGATTTACAAGAGGGGAGTTTACTTAACATATTTTTACAACCAAAGACACAAGTAGTACTTTGCCCTTGATTCTTCATTGGGCATTGTGCTTGTTGGTGATAACACCAACAAGGGCGAACGGAGGTGTATTGCTTTCTCTCCAATGACGCAGATGATTCTATTTTATAGAGATCCTCCCTCCCCCTCTTTGTCATCCTGAAAGGATCTTGTGAGCGGACTGTTGAAGCAGTGGCTCCAAGCCTTTCTAGTTCGCCCACAAGATCTTTCCAAGATGACAAATGGAGAAAAAAGCAAACCTCAAAACTTCTCCTCTATCCCTAACCCGAATAAGGCGTAGTCATACTTTACCGGATCTGTGGGGTCAAACTGGCGGAGGTTCTGGGTGAGTTCCTCGGCCATGGCCCAGTCTGATTGGGTGCGTTGGATCAAACCCAAACGGCGGGAGACGCGCTGCACGTGCACATCGCAGGGACAAACCAGGTCTGCGGGCGACATGCGCTGCCATATCCCAAAATCAACGCCCTGGTCATCCTGCCGCACCATCCACCGCAGGTACATGTTGATGCGTTTACAGGCCGATTTTTTAGCGGGTGTGCTAATGTGCTTGCGGGTGCGGTGCGGGGCCTCAGTTAAGGAGAACACCAGGTCGTAGAAGTGCTCCAAACGAGCTTTCTGAGAGTGAATCGGCGTTTCGCCATTACCCAGAAAGGCTTTCTCCAGGCTGTCGTGCTGCTCATAGAACCAGCGGAAGAAATACACCAGGTACAGCAGATCAGTGTCATTGAAGGTGCGGTGCTTGAAACCAAGGAGGTTCTTCAGGTCCTCGTCCTGGTGCTGGGTGATGAACTGGTAAGGGGCGTTATCCATGCGCTGCAACAGTTCCCGGCATTTATTTATAATGGTTTTGCGCTGACCCCAAGCCAGAATGGATGCAAAGAACCCAGCGATCTCAATGTCCTGCTTCTGGGTGAACAGGTGCGGAATAGAAACCGGATCATGCGGGATGAAGTCTGGGGTGTTGTATTTCCGGTAGCGGTCTTCCAGCAGGTTTTCCAGTTGCGCGAACGAGTAGGACATTGAATTAATTAGGAATGGGGAATTAAGAATTAAGTATCAGGGACAGGCCCCGAGAAAGATCTACAGTTTTTTACAGGATATAGTTGGATTCACTGAGCCTCCTCTCCTTGTCCTGCTTTTAAGCTGTTTTCAGTGAAAAAGCTTTAAAACAGAAGAGGCAAAAGACGGGCCGTGGTGGCTTCCGTTTTTTGCCTCTTCTGATAAAATGAGGTTATAAACGCCTAGGGCATGTAGGATACTTCTACCCGGAAGCGTTTGTCTACAGCGCCTATCTGCTGGCAGGCTTTTCTGGAAAGCTTCACCACCACTTTGTCGTTATCACCGGTGGCGGGCAGTTTACCGATTACGCGCACGTACACGGTCTGGTCATTCATCGGGTTTTTCACCGCCATGATGGTGCCTACCGGGGCCGACTTGTGCAAGGCCAAGAATTTGTTCGCATCGGTGCGGGTTTCAATCTGCTCGGCCATGCCGCTCTCGTTCACCCTTGAAACGTACTCAGAAGTCTTAGAGGCCGGTTTGTCGTCATCGGCATCAGCTTTATCGGATTTTTCTGCTTTATCTGCCTTAGCAGAGGCGGCATTGGTGGTTCTGGACGAAGTGGCTACCGGGGTAGACGGGCTGGCAGCCGGCGTGTTGGAGGCCTGCTTAGGCGTGGTAACTACGTCATCAGACTCAGGCACGTACACTTTGGCGTTGGCAGCAGCGGCGGCCGGGGCTTTTTCACCGGTGCCTACAATGAGTTTCTGGCCCACTTTCACGGTGGAGGCAGTGAGCTTGTTCCACTTTTTGATGTCATCAATGCTCACCTGGTGCTGGTTCGCGATGGAGAACATGGTCTGGCGGGCCTGCACCGTATGGATTTTATTCCCTTTAGCGTCTACCTCGTAGGTACGGTTTGCGGCCGGACTGGCTGCGGTCTCCGCCGGTTTGCTGGCTGTGGTGGTGGAATTGGAAGCAGAAGCAGAACTGCCACCTTCAATGGGAATAAGAACCGTTTGGCCCACAATCAGGGCTTTGTTCACGTTCTTGTTAGCGGCTACAATTTTATCAACGGCTACCGCGTACTTGCGGGCCAGGCCGTAAAGGGTTTCGCCGGGAGTTACTTTATGGGTGATGTAGGTTTTTCCGTTCTGGACCTTCACCCCGGTTGAATCACGCAGGAACAACGTCTCTGCGGAGGCAGCGCCGTATGATACCATGAGGCATCCCAAAACAAACACAAACTTCTTTAACATGGACTCTACTTCGTTTAATCAATTACAAACATAGGGGGAGTTCAAAACTTGCCTATTTCAGAGGTTTTCTGCCCCAGAGAATACTTTTCCCTAATTCAGAAAGGCGGCTCCTGGTTTCAAAGCAGCACCAGAAGGCTTAAACAACCCCGCTGAATCTGCTAAGAGGGTGTAAGTTACCAAAAAAACCGAAAACCTTCTGCCTTCCTTTCCCGTTTAGAGCTCCTCTCAAACTGCCTTCCTCCGGCTCAACGGGCGGAAGGCAGCCCCTCTTATAACTGATTTTCTCCTTAAAACTGATATACCACCTTAAATTCCTCGTTCAATTTAAGCGCAGCCTCAAATTTGTTGCCAGTCTTGGGCGAGGTGAAGCCTTTGATCTTACCGGTCTTTCCTTTCAGGATCAAAGCCTGTATCTGGCTTTCAGATAAGGTCTTGCCGTGCAGCTCAAACGGCACCATGAACTGGCACCCTTCCCTGAACCGGCTGCACCCGTAGGCAGTCTTTCCTTTGAGCATCTGCCCTTGGCTGCATTTGGGGCAGATCATGACCACGGGCTTCTGTTCCTTGGCCTGGGCTTTCTCCAGTTGCAGTTCATGGGTGGGCGACAGCACAAACGCAGCGTCAAACTTCTCGCCAGAGGCCTCGTCCACAAAGCCTTTCACCACCGGACTCTTGCCTTTCTTCAAAAGCGTCTGCACCTGTTTCTCGCCCAGCGGCTTGCCCTGGAAGGTCATGGGCAGCCTGAACGTACAGCCTTCCCGGAAGCGGGCGCAGCCGTAAGCCTGGCTTCCCTTCAGGATGGCGCCGGTTTTGCAAGCCGGGCAAGTACCTAACCCGCCTGCGGCGGATGGGGTGTTTTTGGCCTCTTTTTTGGTTTTCTCCCCTTTTTTGGCGGGCTCTTTCTCCTGGGCTTTGGCGGCAGTCTCGGTAGGTTGCAAGGTCACGGTTTTGTTGTCCTGCTTTACCTCCTGCACCATTTCCCACACCAAGCCTTTCAGCTCACGCAGGAAATCATCGGCGGAGAACTCGCCGCCCTCAATCTGCCGAAGCTTCTTCTCCCACTGCCCTGTCATCTCCGCGGATTTGAGCGTGGGGTTCTTGATGACCTGGATCAGGTCAATGCCCATTTGGGTAGGCAGTATTTTCTTTTTCTCCTTCCGGATGTAGTTGCGTTTGAACAGCGTCTCAATAATGGCCGCCCGAGTGGAAGGCCGCCCGATGCCGTTTTCCTTCAGCGCTTCTTTCAGCTCATCGTCCTCCACCTGTTTGCCGGCGGTCTCCATGGAGCGCAAGAGCGTGGCCTCGGTGAAATCCTTAGGCGGACTGGTGGATTTCCGCTCCAGCAAAGGCTCGTGCGGGCCTCGCTCGCCGGCATCAAAGTGCGGAAGCACCGCCAGGTCCTCTTCTTTCTCCTCGCCTTCGGCGGATGGTTTACCGGCAGGCTTGGGTGTCGAGGTGTTTTCCTCGGGTCCGTAGACCACGCGCCAGCCGGGCTCCAGGATCTGCTTGCCTTTGGCCCTAAAAGCGTGTTGCGCTGCCTCGCCATTCACCACCGTGTTGCTCACGATACAGTCTGGGTAGAACGCCGCAATGAACCGTTTGGCCACCACATCGAAGACCTTGGCCTCGGTCCCGAACAGCCCCCTGGCCTCTGAGCCCGTAGGAATAATGGCGTGGTGATCAGTGACCTTGTTGTTGTTGAAGACCTTCGCCGACTTCCTGATTTTCTTGCCCAGGAGTTCCTGTGTGAGGTGCTGGTACCCGGTGAGGCCGCTCAGGATACTGGGAATCTTGGGGTAAATATCATCGGGCAGGAAAGTCGTATCCACGCGCGGGTAACTGACTACCTTTTTCTCGTAAAGGCTCTGTACCGTCTTGAGCGTCTCATCCGCTGACATCCCAAACTTGTTGTTGCACTCCACCTGCAGCGAGGTCAGGTCAAAGAGCCTGGGCGCACTCTCGGTGCCCTTCTTCGTCTCCACGTCCTTGATCTCGAACTCGGCGGGCCTGATCTGCTCCATAATGGCCTGCGCCTTGGCCTCGTCTTTGAAACGGCCCGAGGTACTGCTGAAGGTTACCTCGCGGTAGACAGTCTTCAGTTCCCAGAAAGGCTCAGACTTAAAGTTCTGGATCTCCAGGTGGCGGTGCACGATCATGGCCAAAGTAGGCGTCTGCACGCGACCTAAAGAAAGCAGCTGTCGCCCCTGGGCGTACTTCACGGTGAACAGGCGGGTGGCGTTGATGCCCAGGAGCCAATCGCCTATGGCGCGGCTCTTACCGGCCTGGTACAGTTGGTCAAACTCTTTCCCGTCGCGCAATTGGGCAAACCCCTGCCTAATGGCTTCCTCAGTCAAAGAGGAGATCCAGAGGCGTTTGAAGGGCTTGCGGTATTTGGCCTGGTGCAGAACCCAGCGCTGGATCACCTCCCCTTCCTGGCCGGCATCGCCGCAGTTGATCACCTCCTTGGCATTTTCCAGCAAGGTCTGGATGATCTTGAACTGTTGTTCTACCCCTTTGTTGCTGATGAGTTTGATGTCAAAACGGTCAGGCACCAAGGGCAGGTCCGGTAGGTACCAGCGCTTCCAGTTGGGGTTGTAGTCATCGGGTTCGCAGAGCTGGCAGAAGTGCCCGAAGGTCCACGTGACCTGGTACCCATTGCCCTCAAAATAGCCGTTCATCTTGGTCTTGGCACCAATCACATGGGCGATTTCACGGGCTACACTGGGTTTTTCGGCGATGCAGAGTTTCAAGGCTATTTATAGGAAAACGGGTCAAAAACAGACCACAAAGGTACGAAATTTAGGGCCTTAACCCAATTCCAAAGCCTGAGCGCGCACATATCACTTTACCTATGTATTGGAAATTTTGCAGCACTACATCGATTTCCTTTACCATTTATTTACCAATCAGTTACCCCTCTTAAAAGCCCTTACATCCGTTAGGTTTTTACACCGCATTTTGGGATTTATACTAAACAAGGCCAAAATGGACTCGTATACATTAATCGGTGCCCCATGGGGCATCACATGAATCCATCATTCACCTTAAACTATAAACAACTATGAGAAATCACGGAATGGGGTACGATGCGTTTAACTCGTATCGCTCTGGAAATGAGAACACCAGTCGTAGTGAGTGGGGCAGCTTAGGCAACCGCACAGAGGGACAAGGAAATAAGGACTATCAATCTTACGGCGGTAGCATGAACCGCGGCAATACCGGAGACCGCGGTGAAAGCAATTTCACCAGCCAAGGCGGCTCAATCTATAGTGGCCACCAAGGCGACAGACAAGAAAACCATTACAGCAGCCAAGGCTCTAACTACGGCGGAAACCAATACCGCACTGGAAACCAAAGCGACCAAAACAGAGGCGGAATGGGTGGCCAGCACGGCAACACCAGCGGCTGGAGTGGACACTCCATGCAAAGCGGCAATATGCAGGGCTCCTCCATGCAAAACCGGGGCGGCTCTAACCAAAGCAACTACGGCTCTTCTATGGGCAGCGGCAGCGGCTCTTCCATGGGTGGCTCTAACTACGGCTATGGTTCCTCAATGGGCAACCAAAGCAGCATGAACCAGGGCGGATACGGCTCTTACGGCTCAGGATCTAGCCAAGGTTCTTCCGGCAACTACGGCTCTTCAAACTACGGATCACGCGGTGGCTCTAACTACGGCCAAAGCGGATCTTCCAACACCGGCGGCTCTTCCCGTGATATGGGAACATACGGCGGCGCCCGTTCTGGCTACGCTGGTTCTTCTTCCGGGCACTCCATGGGAGGCGCCATGGACAGAGGAAACGCCTACAGCAACTATGGCAGCTCTAATGACTTCAGAGGCTCAGGTTCTGGCTACGGTTCATCCAACTACGGGAGCCAAGGCGGACAACAGTCTGGATCCAGCAACTACGGCGGGTCTTTTGGACACAGCGGGTCTTCGTATGGGGGCAATACTGAATCTAATTACGGGCAGTCTTCCAGAGGCGGTTCTGGATATGGAATGAGCAGCGGCTCAGGCATGGGCTCTTCTTCTGGCATGAACAGAGGCTCCAACTCCTGGGACCGTGACAATGACCGTCACTCCAGCGGAACTTCCAACATGTACGGCACCAACAACCAAAGCAACTACCGCAGCGGAAGTAGCGGCAGCAGCTGGATGAACGATGATGACCATGATCATGCCCGTTTCAGCCACGGAAACGCAAACGAAAACCGTTACTCAGATGACTACAGCCATCCGTCTAACATGAACCGCGGCAGAGACTATGATCAGGATAGATATCAGAACCGCCGCAATGACGACAATGATGACAACCAGGGCGAAGGCTTCTTTGAAAGAATAGGCCACGGTATCAAAGACGCCTGGAACAGCATTGCCGGTGACGATGATGACAATGACAACAACCGCAGAAACTCTGCCGGTGGACCTCCTTACAACTACGGCGCCGGATCTAACAACGCCGGGTGGTAATCCACCGGTTAGAATAAGTGATTTAAAAAAGAAAGCCCCGCCAATATGGCGGGGCTTTCTTGCTCAACACTAAAACAGTTATAGGAACAATTAATCTGGGGATATGCAATGGGTTACGTCTACTAATGCATGTCCATGGTTTTCACCCCAGGGATGTCGCGCAGCGTAAGCCGGATGTCTTTTTCGTGGGCTACGGTTCTGAAATTCTGGATGGCTTCCAGTACATCGTAGTCAATGTAGGTAGACTGTGAGCCGTCAATCAGCACTTCGCTGTTCTCAGGCAGATGGTCCAGGGTAAGGGCCACGCTGGCTTTGTTCAGGAAAGAAACGTTCTCGCTGAGTTTGATATGGATCTTCTCCTGGCCGTTGTGGTTCTCGCGCTTGAAGAAGTAAGGAGATTTGTAGTTGGCCTTAAGGATGTAGAAGACCCCTACCACCAAACCAATGCTGATACCTTTCAGGAGGTCAGTGAACAGGATGGCCACAATGGTGATGATGAACGGCAGGAACTGGTCCATGCCCAATTTCCACTGCGTTTTGTAAAGAACCGGTTTGGTGAGTTTAAAACCTACCATGAGCAATACGGCAGCCAGGGCAGCCAAAGGAACCAAGCCAAGCACATTGGTCAGGAACAGAATGCTCAGCAGCAGGAACACCCCGTGGAAGAAGCTGGACAGTTTTGACTCGCCCCCGGCGTTCACGTTAGCGGAGCTACGTACAATCACCGCGGTAAGCGGAATACCGCCAATAAGACCACTGATCATGTTACCTACCCCCTGGGCTTTCAGCTCACGGTTAGTAGGGGTGCGGCGTTTATGCGGGTCAAGTTTATCTACGGCCTCTACACTCAGCAAGCTTTCCAAACTGGCTACAATGGCCAGGGTAATGGCAACCACCCATACGTTGGCGTTGGTGATGGCGGCCCACTCTGGGAAGCGCAATTCATTCAAAAGAGAAGCCGGACCAGAGATTTCCGGCAGGTTCACCAGGTGCGAGTCTGCGATGGCCAAAGCAGGGAAAGAGTTCTGGAACAGCAGGAACAAGCCAATGGAAACGAGTACCGCAATAAGGGCCCCTGGAATCAGCTTGAAAATGGCAATTCGCTGCATAAACGGACGCTCCCACAGAATAAGAATGGCCAGAGAGACCATACCCACAATCAGGGACCCTAGCTGCAGTTTGTTACTGAAAGCGTAACCGATCTCACTGAATGTGTTGCGCCCATCAGATTGGAAGAAGTCAAGGTCACCCAGGAAATCATTGTCAGCGCCCAAGAAATGGGGAATCTGCTTGAGGATGAGGATAAGACCGATGGCGGCCAGCATTCCTTTGATTACCGATGATGGGAAGTAAAGCCCAATGATACCGGCTTTCAGGAAGCCCAGAATCACCTGGAACACCCCGCTCAGCACCACGGCCAGGAGAAATACCTCATAACTCCCCAGGCTCTGGATTCCGTTCAGTACGATAACAGTCAAACCCGCGGCCGGACCGCTCACGCTCAACTGTGACCCGCTTACCCACGAAACCACCAAACCACCCGTAACCCCGGCAATCAGACCAGCGAAAAGTGGTGCTCCGGAGGCCAGGGAAATACCCAAGCATAGCGGCAACGCTACCAAAAACACCACCAGTCCCGCAGATAGGTCTTTCCCTACCGTGCTAAATAATCCTCGCTCTTTCATAATTCCTGTTCCTTGCGCCAAATTGCAATTCTGGCAAGCCAATAACCCTTTTAGTGTAATCTATCCTACAAAAGTCATTGAATGAAATTAAGACCGAATTAAAACGAGATTAAAATTTGATTAAAATGAAAATACAGGGATTAAGCACTCTTGTTACCCTTTACGCCCAAATCAGCTGTTTTGAAGCCTTTTCTATCAAAACAAGCTTAAAACATGGCCTAAAAGCAGGTTAAAAATTTTCTTAAGTTCACCTTAGAAATCACCTGAACATGAAAAAAACCGTTTAAGGGCCAGATTGTAAAATATGGCCCCTAAACGGTTTGCTTACTCAGGAAAATGCCAGCGGCATTGAGCACCAATAGACTAGTAGAGGCTGCTTAAATCTTGAAGACCTCGTAGAGTTTTGGGAGGGTGATGGTGACTTCGGTGCCCTGATTCAGCTGGGAGTACACCGCAATGGAACCCCGGTGCAGCTGAATGATCTTCTCCGCCAACGGCAACCCGATGCCGTGGCCGGATATATCGCGCACGCTTTCGGCCCGGAAAAAAGGCACGAACACCTTGCGTACGTCTTCCGGCGCCATGCCTATCCCCCGGTCGCGCACCCGCAAAATCAGATCCTTCGGCTTCACCTCAATAGAGGCCGATATGGTTTTATTCGCACCTGAGAACTTGCCGGCATTCTCCAGCACGTTCACCGTGGCAATGAGCAGCAGCGCCTCGTTGCCTTTGATGATGAGTTCGTTTTCGTCTTCGGGCATATCCAGGAACTCTACCTCTACCACCATGGCGGGCTGCCGCTTGCGGGCCTCGCCGCAGGCTTGCCACACCAGTTCGTCCAGCCGCAACTCACTCATCTGTATCTTGGAAGAGTCTGTGCTGGCCTGCACCATCTGCAGCAATCCGTTGGAGAGTTGGGTCAGCAGTTGGGCATCTTCCAAGATAGATTGCAGCACCCGCTCATACTCCTCCGGCTGGCGCTTGTTCATGAGGGCTACCTGCAACTCACCAATCATGGCGGTGAGCGGGGTGCGCAACTCATGCGAGGCATTGGAGACAAAAGTCTTCTGCACCTCAAATGCGGTTTCCAGTCTGTCCAGCAGGTTGTTGAAGGTTTTAGCCAGCATGGCCACCTCATCCTCCCCATCGCCTTGGCTCAGGCGGCGGTGCAGGTCAGAGGCATTTATTTTCTCCACCTCAGAAACCACTTTCAGGAAAGGGTTCAGGGCCGCCCGCGAGAAAGCCATGCCGCAGAGCACCACGATCACCAGCGCCATCACAAAACCCGTGATCAACAGCGTGCGCAGGTGATACAGCTTGTTCAGGTTGTACAAGTCAATGGAAGAGGCGAACACAAAATGCACCTGGCCGCGGTGCAGGTACCTGATGCCCACCATCTGGCGGTCGCCTTCCTCCATATGCACCTCCCCTTCTTTTTTCAAACGCTCCAGAAGCTTGGACGGCACCTCCACGCTTTCCTCCCCCTCACTGAAAATAAGGTTTTGGTTCTGGTCAAAGACTTTCACCACCTCACGGGGCAGCATCTGGAAGTAAAGGCGCTGGTCCAGGGCGTGCTGCTGTTGGCTCACGGTATCAGCATCCAGCACGTAGTGGGCGGTGGCGTAGGCCCGATTCAGGATACGGCCGTAAAAGTCGTTTTTGCGGTAAAGGGCGCTGAAATAATACACCGACAGCGAGAAGAAAAGCAGGATGCCGGTGAAGATCAGTGTGAAACGCAGGGTGAGAATGGTCTTGATCTTCATCTCTATTCCATCTCCTTCATCACGTACCCCATGCCCACCAACGTATGGATCAGTTTAGGTGAAAAATCTTTGTCTATCTTCTTTCGCAGGAAATTGATGTAGACATCTATCACGTTGCTGCCGGTGTCAAAGGAAGTTTCCCAGACCTGTTCAATGATGTCTACCCTGGAGACCACGCGCTCTTTGTTGCGCAATAAATACTGTAATAAGGAAAACTCACGGGCGGTAAGCGAGATGGGCGTGCCGTTGCGCTGCACGGTCTTCTTCTGCACATCCAGCTCCAGATCAGCGATCTTCAGCACCTCGGTGCCCACGCTTTCTTGCGACCGTCGCGTCAAAGCCCTGATGCGGGCCAACAGTTCCTGGAACTCAAAAGGTTTAACTAGGTAATCATCGGCACCGGAGTCAAGGCCCAGGATCTTGTCATCGGTAGAGCCCAGGGCGGTGAGCATGAGAATAGGCACCGTCAGGTTCTGCTGCCGGATGAGCTTACAGACCTCCACCCCGTTCATGCGCGGCAGGATTACGTCCAGGATCACTAGGGCGTACTCGTTCTCAGTGGCTAGTTTAGCGCCGTAAAAGCCATCGTAGGCCTGCTCTACCTCGTACATCTGCTCCTCCAATCCCTTCTTGATGAAAGCACTTACTTTAGGTTCGTCTTCAATGAGCAGTATTTTCATATCACGTCAATTCAGGTTGGTTGGCGGACAAAGGTAAACATTCAACCCAAAAACTGGGCGGCAGCCTGCTATGCTTCTGCAATTCAAATCCCAGGCCGTTCACATTCTGCTTCCGGCTTTAAGTATTCAACTGCTCAGGAGACAAAAACGAAAAAGCCGTTTAGAGGCTGATTTCTGCAAAACAGGCCCCAAACGGCTTTGTAACATTCGTTCAAAGTCTCTTACAGCTCAGGAACCGCACCGTCCAATTCGGCTTTTCGGTATTCATTTGCGCTTTGCTGGCCCAGGAAGTAAATCAGGATGCCGAGTACTGTGCAGGAAGTCATGACGGTCACCATGGGCAAGGCCGTGCCGTTGTGCAGCAAACTCACTGCGCCGGAAACCAAGGCCCCGATGCCCATCCTGAAGCTTCCGCCTAACGCCGAGGCGCTACCTGCGAATCGGGAGAATGGTGCCAGAGACAAAGCCGAGGCATTGGGTGCGGTAAGCCCCTGCCCCAGTAAAAAGAGAAACAACACAATGATGAGGGCCAGTTTGTCATACCAGCCCGCATATACGCCTACCGCCATCAGGGTGCCCACCACGGTTTGGTACAGAAGACCCATTCTAATGATCTGCTCGCTTCTGAGTTTCCGCAACAGGATGTGGTTGAACTGCGGCGACCCGATCATGGCCACTGATAGAATGGCGAAAATCCAGCCGTACTCCTGCTCACTTACTTTGTATATGTTCATGAACACATCAGGGGAACCGGAGATGTATGCGAAGGGAGCAGCCGAGGCAATGCCGCCCACCAGCGTATACACCAGAAACTGGGGATTCCGCAGGACAGTGAGGAAATTACCTAGCACCGCCCGGGGCTTTAGTGACATGGAAGGATCTGGCTGTTTCCCCTCGGGTAAGGCAAAGAAGATCCCGGTCAGAATCAACAAGGTAATACCGCCCAAAGCCAGGAACACCGAGTGCCACCCAAATCCCGCTGTCATGTAACCGCCCACGGTGGGCGCGATCATGGGCGACACAGCAATCACCAGAATGAGCCAGGAGAAAACCTTGGCCGTCTCGGTGACCGGGAACAAATCCCTTACCAAAGCCTGGGCCGCCACCATACCCGCGCATCCGCCAACGGCCTGAAGAAAGCGCATGCCAATGAGCATATCGGGCGAAGTGGAAAGGGCACACCCAATGGAGGCCAGTATGTACACGCCCAACCCCACGTACAAGGGATACTTCCGCCCGAAACGGTCCAGAAGCGGTCCGTACAGCAACTGCCCCGCGGAGATCCCAATCAAATAGGCCGTAAGCGAAAGTTGAACGGTAGAGATGGTGGTTTGAAGATCCTCGGCAATTGCCGGAAAGCCCGGCAGGTACATGTCAATGGAAAAGGGACTGATGGTGGAGAGGGAACCCAGAATCAGGATTATAAGGAAATATTGTTTACGCGTCATAACTGTAAGCCAAAGAAGGCAAAGGTACGGCTTATCCAGGCCAATCACCCAGAAAACCCCACTGTACCAAGTACCATCTGTGAAACCAGCTTTTACTTACGGGTATCATCCACAATAGGCCCGATGTTTTAAGTGTGTTTTAGATAAATCAAGGTGAAAATAGAATAATGGTACCGGCAGGTACAAACACCTTTCTTTGCCATTATCGCAGGAAATCACTGCTATGAAAAAATGTAAGGTAGAAACCAGTGAGTGGCAGCAAGAGGACATAAATGTGGATTTGAGGCTATCGCCTCACGGCAGTTGCAAACTGCCGGTCATGGGAGGTCCGAGTCACAGACTTGAACAATGAAATTAGAGAACAAACGACCTGATCAGCAGGTGTAAACACCCTCCTTCGCCCCCCTCAAGGGGGGAGTCTCTCAGCTATGCGTGAAGACGTAAGGTATTGGCCTTTACAGAGGAAGACGCTCGCAGGACCTTCGGACGCTGCGAGGTCTGCGGCGTTCCTGCTAACGCATTCCCCTTTTCCAGCCTTTCGGTGGAGCGCCTTGTCAGGTTCCGGTGCCGCTAGGCATTGCGACCGCAAGGGAGCAAAGGAAGCTGGCGCAGCGCGAGGCCGGAAGGCGGGGCTTCGCGGCCGTGAGCGCACGGAGCCCAGAGATGCAACAATACAGTTCATAAACCCACGGAAACAGCAGCGCCACCCAAGCACAAGCAGACTACGAGTGCATAAAACACCCCCACACTTCACATCCAAAATAGAAAAAGGGTGCTCAAAAAGGCTTTCACCCCTTCAAACACCCATATAAAAGGAACGCTAAAACTAAACCTTATTTCCCGTCTTGGTAAAGCAAATGATAATACTCGTCCGCCATCCTTTCTGACCCAAAATACGCCGTTACATCCCGCATGCTTTGCTTCATGATGCTCACCCATTTTTTGCGGTCAACATAATAAGCCGGGATTACCTCCGTCTCCAGAATGTGCATCATGTTGTTGTAATCTATCTGGTCCTGCTCAAAATCTGGCAAGGAGGTGTCCACTATTGGGAACAGGTAGCTGTTCTCGCCGTGCTTCCCGAACTCAGGAATCCAGCCGTCCTGCACCGAGAAGTTGATGGCGCCGTTCATGGCAGCGGTCATGCCGCTGGTACCGGAAGCTTCCCTGGGACGTCTTGGAGTGTTCAACCAGACGTCGGCGCCCTGTTTCAGTTTGGCGGATAGATCTAACTCATAGCCGGTCAAAACGGCCACGTTCTTTTTCTGGTGAGAGACCTCAATAAGTTTATTAAAGATACTGATGGCGCCGTAGTCAAAAGGATAAGGCTTTCCGGCCCAGATCACCTGCACGGGCTGCCCTTCGCGGTTGATGAGCTCAAAAAAGCGGTGCAGGTCATAGAGCAGCAGATCGGCGCGTTTATAGGCGGCAAACCGGCGGGCCCAGACAATAGTAAGCACATCGTTCTTGAAGAGTTTCCCGGTCTGGTCGGCCACTACGTCAAAGAGCGGCTTTTTCATCTCGCACTTCAACTGCACCAACCGCTCATCATCATTGGCCTCCAAGGCCTGCCGCAAGGAAGTGTTCTGCCAGTAATTGATGTTTTGGGCATTGGTGATGGACCTGATCTCGCTTACGCCCTCGTTGCCGTACCACATCTCGCGGGAGACATCGCCGTGCAGTTTAGACACCCCATTGGCTATTTTGGCCAGCCGCAGCGCCGTGAGCGTGTAGTTGAGGCTGGGACCGAAGGTGCCGGAGATGCGCCGGGCCTCTTCCACGGGCAACGGCCCGAAGAAAGACATCTTGGCCAGCAGATCCACGTCATTCTCCTCGTTTCCGGCTTTCTCTGGTGTGTGTGTGGTGAAGACCATGCGTTTTTTCACCTCATGGATGTCGCGGTACTTGTCAAACAGATGGAAGACCAAAGGCAGGGCGTGGGCTTCGTTCATGTGGTAGATGGCTGCCCCGCCCAGGGTTTCCACTACTTTGGCCCCGCCAATACCCAGAATAATGCTCTGAGCGATGCGCGTGGGTAGCTCAGGGTCGTAGAGCCGGTGCGTGATGGTGCGGCTCAGGAAATCGTTCTCAGGGATATCGGTGGTGAGGAAATACATGGGCACCGTTCCTAAAACCTCAGCGGGAAGCACAAGCGCCTTGACCCAAACCGGGTTGTTATGGATAGTCACCTGCACCATGATGCCCGTGTCTTCCAGAAACGCATAATACTTCTTCTGGAACTGAACCCCCATCATCTGGTCATCGGTGCGCACCTGGTCATAGTACCCGTACCGCCAGAGAATGCCAATGCCAATCATGTTCTGCCGCAGTTCATAGGCGCTGCGCATGTGCGAGCCGGCCAGATACCCCAGACCACCCGAGTAGATTTTCAGGGCCTGATGGATTGCAAACTCCATACTGAAGTAAGCCACTCGCTCACTGTACTTCTCATTAATGGTATACGGATGATACCACTTGTTATAATTTGCCATATGATGTGGGCGGACGAAGGGTAAAACAATTCTGAACGTTTGAATTTGCCTTAAGCAACTCCAGTACCATTTTCTGAACCTGTACGAGAGCTCCGCAAGGAAAATGCGTATTAATACTAGCTATAATCTTATTCAGAAACAAATACTTCAATATTTCTTTACCCACAGTTTGGGAGAAACCCTTTAATTACATCCATAAGCAATACTTATTACTTTCTGCAGGGAAGTTGACCAGGATAACCGCCATGCGGCTCATTCAGCTTTTTAGCCTTAAAAGAGCCATTTTAGAAGGTTTTTCCTAAATCGGTTCTTACACACAGATGCGGTACTCATTGCCGCGGTTTCCCAGTCCAATCAAGATGATGGGCAACTTTGGGCCAAACAACACTTTTCATTTTACCGGGAAGATGAATAGAGCAAACTAGGGCTAATACCGCAGAATGTCTATCCCTTACAAGGCTGATCTCCAATATATAAGCGATGATTGACTTACTTGCCTCTTGTTAAAAATGGCCTTAAAACGCAGTATATGCACTTAAGGCCAAACCGGCACTGTTCAGCATCATCGCAGATTACCTTGCCCACTTAGAAACAAAGAAACAACGGAGGTTCTGCTGTG
The DNA here is from genome assembly GCF_017916365.1 of Rufibacter roseolus. Taxonomy (GTDB): domain Bacteria; phylum Bacteroidota; class Bacteroidia; order Cytophagales; family Hymenobacteraceae; genus Nibribacter; species Nibribacter roseolus. The sequence goes on along the minus strand of NZ_JAFMSU010000002.1, from coordinate 195,092 downwards.
CGTGAACTCACCATTGACCCAGACAAGTAGCACCAGTAAAACAAACCGTAGCTCCTACCCTTTAAAAAAAAAGAGCACCTCCGTTCTGGGGCTGATTTCATGAAATCGGCCCCAGAACGGAGGCGTTAAAATATTTGGTCAAGGACTTGCCTCTAGAACCCGAGAAGAAAGAAATATCAGCAAGGATAAAGCTTGCCAATGGCTCTGTTTAATCGTCAAATAACTTCTGACAATAAATATGGATCAGCCTATCGGCCGAAATCGTCCTGCACGCGAACGATATCGTCTTCGTTGGACGGGTTGGTGGCATCGGTGTGCTGCCAGATCTCAGCCAGAACGCCCCAATCGTCTAAGCCCACTAAGCGGTGACGCTCAGATTGTTTTAAAGTGATGAGGGCACCTGGCTCCAGGCGCTGCAACTGGCCTTCTTCATCGGTGGGACTGGTAACCACGCCTACTTTTCCTTTCACCACTTTCCAGATCTCGGCCCGGCGGTGGTGGTACTGCCATGAAAGCCGCTTCTCAGGGGCCACTACCAGAATCTTGGGGCTAAGTTTCCCCGATATCCGAAGGTCATCAACGGAGATCCCGTCAAAGTAAGTATCGGCAAACTCCTGGGCCTGGTTTTCATCAATCACGAAGAAGCCGCCCCAGGGTCTGGTTTGGTCCTGGCTGGCCACGGTAAATCCCTTGGAAGTCAGTTCTTGTTCAATCTCTTGAAATAGGGCTTGTTTCTGGTCTTCAGTAGCAGACATAGTGCATTGGGGTATAGATGTACAGCGGCTAATTTAATAGCCCAAGTTTAATTAACCACATTAATTTTTCCGACGATGAGCAACTGGGCCTTCTACTGCTTTGGGGCTGCCTTCAAAAAACCGGTCCTTAAACAAAAACCGTATCTAGGTCGTCATTATTGGTTTATTGACAAGTGTGAAAAGGCAGATTCATAAAATGGTAAAATCTTTTGCCTTTTATCGGCAATAAGTATAAAAAAACAACACAGCACAGTTAAAGCCACACCATAGGTATTTTCCCATTTTTAAAACCTGATATTATCTTCCAATCGCTCTTACCACACTTGCAAAATCCTACCTTTGCCAAACTTTAGAATCAAGGCCTGCAAGCATAAGTCTTTCACACCGGCGATGAACAATGACGTCTAAAAAACACTTATTTTTGAGCAAAAACCAATACTTACAGAAAAGGACGCCTTTGTTTTGCATGGTCATTGACTTCTGATTTTCAGGAGAAGAAGAAAGAAACCTCCAATGATTTTAGCAGTGAATTCCAGGGTAATACCTACCTCCTAGATGCTACTACATTGTTTGAATAATGAAATTTTTATCACAATTCAATCAAGTATCTTTGTAAGAGAAAATTAAAAGTAATGGAGAGGAAAATCCATGGGAAATTTCTACAACTCACCCTCAGCAGGAACTCCTGAATACTTAGACGCTAGAATAGCTGGGAAACTGCTATACTTGCTTCAATCCGAAGCTTATGAACGCGGCGAAGCCATAGAAGAAGTTCTATTGGTAGCTACTTCCTACAGAGAAATCCTGCGCGAAAACGCTATCCCAGAAGATGCTGAACATACCGATGGTGTGACATGGCATCTTGATTCGCTCATACTGGAAGCGGAAAACATGCAGAATAGCCCTAAGAATGACCTTTTTCTGTATTTGAGGGCTTTTCATTCCTTCAAGGAAAAGATGAAGGATATGTTCCCATTCCTTAATATCTCCACTGCTTAAATTTAAAGGTCTGCTCTCAAGAGCCCTTTTGTAATCACGATGGGAAAGGCGTTTATGCCTTTACACCAACTCCCCTGTTGAGCATTCAGTTATTAGTTGGAATAACAACCCGGGAAACATTTCCAACCGCGGCAAACCCTGGATCATTGAACTGAGATACTGGCGTAACCACCCATTCAGTTCCTGCCTACCCTTTCTCGTTCCGGTCCTCGGCATCTACATATTTCTCCATCCTATCCGGCACATCAGGCACTCTGGTGTTAGGCGACAGCTGACCCGGGTAACTGTCTGGAATCTGGTCCCCAAGTATTCTGCCCCAGGGTTTCAGGTCCTCAATCCGGTCAAAGATGATTTTAAGTACCGCCACCAACGGAATGGACAGGAACATGCCAGATACGCCCCACAAGGCGCCTCCCAGCAAAACGGCCAGCACTGAAATCAAGGCGTTGATCTTCACCTTGGAGGAGACAATGCGGGGCACCAGCACATTGTTATCTATAAACTGAATCAGGAGGTAAGCCCCGATGATAAACAATTGGGTGGAGTAGCCGTCCTGGGTCACCGTTGCCATCAACACCGGCAGCGTAATCGCGATCAGCCCGCCTACGTAGGGAATCATGTTCAGGATAGCCCCAATAACACCCAACAGTATTGCGTACGGCACCCCTAAGATCAGGAGCGCCACGGAGTTCAGAACCGCCACAATGGAGGCTTCTATGAGCAGGCCCACAATGTAGCTCTGAATAGCCGCTTTGGTCTCGTGCAGAATCTCCGCCACAGAATGGGTGTTCTTCGTGGAAAACACCTCAAAAAGAAAGTTCAGGATGAGGGGTTTATACAGGAGAAAAAGAAAGATGTAAACCGGAATGAGAAAAAGCAAACTGAAGACGCCCAGCACACTGCTCACCGTTTGGCCCACCAGGGCTTTTCCGCTGCTGGCGGTGTCTTTCAGGAATTGGGTTTGCTTCTGGATACTGATCCCAAATTTGGTTTGCAGCAAGTTCTGCAGGTCTGTAAGGATCTGGGTAAACTTCAGTTTAAGGGCAGGCATCATCTCGCCAAACTGGATGATCTGGGCGGAAAGAAAATACAGGATAATGCCCAAAATGATAACCGCAATGAGCAGCGTAAGCAGAATGGAGAGAACCGTAGGTACCTTCATGCGCATAATGCGGCTGTTCAGAGGGTTGAGCAGAATAGCCAATAATAGCGAAAAGGCAATAGGCACCAGAATATCAGCCAAAATATGCATCACGTACACCAGCAGAATGATACCCAATAATACCAGTGTACTTTTCTTGTAAAACGGTTCTGAAGCAGTCATAGCAAGGTTTACTTGAAAGATGCGAGAATGTTTCCCAGGCAATACCCGGTCCTATTTAGAAGGATTGGCATTTACCTTCTAAGTGCCAAGCAACAGAACCATTGCATTAGGTCAGGATTTCAAAAGGCAGTACTTGACAACTCCATATTTTTCATTCACGGTTCTTATGAAGTAATACGAAGGCAGCCCACTTCTACCTGATAGAAAGTGGGCTGCCTTTGCACGTTTGTACCTATAAATCAATTTTGGCTTACTTATTAGACGCCAGTCTGGATTTGGCCATAGAGGCTTTCACCAGGGCGAACTCGGGGCCGGGTTCGTTTAGAGTATTGAGTTTTTTCTCTAGTTGGGCAGATTTCTCGCTGTTCCCTGATTTGGCTTCGGCTAGTGATTGGTAATACAGCACCCGGGGATTGTTCTGGTCAGCTTCTGCCAGGTGGGTTAAGGCTTCTTTCATGTTGCCCTGCTGGTAGGCGATTATGCCCATGAGTTTGTGATAATTCTGCATTTGCCCAACATTGGCGGAGGCATCCACCTTCGCTTTGAGTTCTGCGGCTTTGGCATTGGCCTGGGCGAAATCCTTGGCTTTGGCCGCGATCAAGGCTTCCACAAACAGCTGATGGTGCTGGAGGTTGGCTTTTTGGTAAGGAGCTAGCTCAGGACTGTTCTGGGCGGCAATAAGATGGGCAAGGGAGGTTTTCGCTTTGGCCAAGTCATTCATCTGGATGTAGATCTCGGCTTGCTCCAGACTGGCCCAGGCCAGATAGTTGTCGTTCTTGTGCTGCTGTAGCAGTTTTATGCCCCTATCAGAGGTTTGCAAAGCTTCTTTGTAACGGCCTTCAAAAAGGTAAGACTCGGCCAGGGCCATAATGTTGTCCACTTTGTCGGTGTAGGTAGGTGCTTTGCTTTCTGCGTACTGGTAGGCTTTGCGGCTTTCGTCCAGTTGGCCCATCAATAGGTAATTGTGCCCTACTTTGGTGAGGGAGACGTTGAACTCGGGGTCCATGGCTGCGGCTTTCTTATAGTTCTGGATGGCTTCCTGGTGTTTTCCCCGTTTGGTCAGCAAATCGCCCATGGAGTCATAGGGGTTCGCCTCCCTGGGTGCCGCCTTAATATAGTTTCTGAACGCCTCCTCGGCCTTGGCATAATCCTCTTTGCTGGTATAGGCGTACCCCAATAGGTTGTAAGCGGCCCCAAATCCAGGGTCCAGTGTCACTGCTTTGGTGAAGTGCGTGATGGCTTTGTCTGCATCATTACGGCCCATGGCGAATTGCCCGTTCATCAGGTGCACGTATTTGTCATTGGGGAAGCGCTGCGCGAGTTTATCCAGGTTGCTAATCACCTCCTCCGGCCTGTTCTCCACGTTGGCCTGCATCACGGAGATCATCAGCTGCTCGCCTTCCGATACGTTTTCCCTCAGGGCCAGGGCTTTGTTGTAGTGCTCCCTGAAACTTTGCCGGTCTGGTCCAGCGGCCTGGGCCCTGAGCATATGCGCTAGGGCGAAATCGGGGTCCAGTTGCAGGGCTTTGTCCAGGGCCTGGGCCGCTTTGTATATCTGAATGTTGCCCATGTGGACGCGGGCCTGGTTGAAATACTGCCGGGCCTCAGCAGATTTGGTGGTGATGGGGATGGGGGCTTCCATTTCCTGCCGGGCCCATGTAGGCAAAGTATTGAGCAAAAGCAGGCCCAACACCAGACAGGAAAGGAGAAAATGGTAATATGATGGTTTTCCCATGATTTTCAAGAATTGAAAGAGAAAAGATACAGATGACACGGCGGATGCGTGTAGCCCATCAGGCGGACATTTACGGCTTAACCAGCCATAACTTGGGAGCAGGAAGGTATGGATTGGACATACCAACGCCAGAGAGGTTCAATTCTTACTTAAATTTAACTAATTCGTCTTTAGCACCTAAGTAAAATATTGATTTTCTTAAACTTAGAACTACTTCTTCACCTTTTAAGGAAATCCTAGACCTTGGAAATAATACAAATCAAATCCCTCAGGTATAGTATTACGCGTAAAGGCTCACTTCTATTCGGTTCCTTGTTTTCTCACTGTTTCTCTAAAACCAGCCCCTAAACAGGCGTAATTTCCAGATCCCTCCTAACTTTGAGGCAAACTCAGCGGCATCATTAGCCCCATGATCTCGATCCATGGGCGCTGGTGCAACGTACGCCTTACCCAACCTGAGAACCTATGACCTTATTTGACCTGATTGGCAACACCCCTTTGGTGGAGCTTCAACATATTTCCCCTTCCAAGAACGTGCGGATTTTCGCCAAGATGGAAGGCCAGAACCCGGCGGGCAGCGTAAAAGACCGCCCGGCTTTTAACATGATCAAAAGTGCCTTGGACCGGGGAGACATAAAACCCGGCGACAAACTGGTGGAAGCCACCAGCGGGAACACGGGCATCGCGCTGGCCATGATTGCGCAGGCGCTGGGGCTCAGGATCTCCTTGATCATGCCAGACAACTCCACCGCTGAGCGGGTAAAAAGTATGGAAGCCTACGGGGCCGAGGTGATTCTGACCCCATCTGCCAGAACCATTGAATACTCCCGCGAGCTGGCCGAGGATATGGCGGCAAACCAGGGCTATTACCTCCTGAACCAGTTCTCCAATCCAGACAACTTCCTGGCGCACTATAAAACCACCGGCCCCGAGATCTGGCGAGACACCCAGGGACAGATAACCCATTTCGTGTCGGCGATGGGCACCACGGGCACCATCATGGGCGTCTCCAGGTACCTGAAGGAACAGAATCCTAGTATCCAGATTGTGGGCACCCAGCCCGGCCCCAACTCCAACATCCCAGGGATCCGGCGTTGGTCGCCGGAGTTTTTGCCCCAGATCTATGAACCGGCGCGGGTAGACCGCATCCTGGACATCAGTGAACAGGAAGCTACGCTGATGACCAGAAGGCTGGCCAAAGAGGAAGGGATTCTGGCCGGCATGAGCAGCGGCGGCGCGCTGCAAGCCAGCATCAGGGTAGCCCAGGAACTGGAGGAAGGCGTGATTGTCTTTATTGTCTGCGACCGGGGAGACCGCTACCTCAGCACCGACCTATTTGAGTAAAACCTTGCCATCTCTTGCGAGGGATGGTGTAAGAAAAAGGGAAAGAGGCTACTAAATACATATGAACAAGCAAGGACTTTCATTCCGCAATATCCCGGGCTGGGCTATTGTTCTGGCCATCTTCGGGATTTTGTACCTGACGGGGCTCCACACCGAGGCCATTGGTCAATTACAGCGGCTCTTGCTGGCCACCGGACTCAAAAAGGCGGATGTTCCCGAGGGCACCACCCCAAGTAGAATGGCCGGGACTGACCTCTCCCCTACAAGCCAGATGGCAGGAGCCGGTTTCCAGTTGACCACCCTGGACGGCAAGGTTGTTCCCTTTGAGAGTTTGAAAGGCAAGGTAGTGTTTCTGAACATCTGGGCCACCTGGTGCCCACCCTGCGTGGCAGAAATGCCCAGCATCCAGAGTTTATACGAGAAAGTAGGCTCAGATAAAATTGCCTTTGTGATGCTATCCGTGGACCAGGCAGGATTGCCGAAGGTGCAGAAACACATCCAAAAGAAAGGCTATACTTTCCCGGTGTTCCTTCCGGCCAGTCCCTTACCCCAGGAATTTGACAGCCCCTCCATCCCCTCCACGTTTATCCTTTCACCAGAAGGCAAAATCGTGTCCAAACAAATAGGGATGGCGGAGTATGACACGCAGGAGATGCGGGATTTTCTGGTAAACCTTGCCAAATAAAGGGTAATGTGGTCCTCTTTAACTCTTAAGAAACGAAACTCAGGTTCTTCAGGAAGGGCATGATGTTCTCATTGGTGATGAGGAAGACGGTTTCATTTTCTCTGCCTGTCAACTGAGTTTCCAGCGACAAAGCCGAGAACAGCCCGGCGGTATCTACTTCCTCCACCACCTCCACCCTGCTCAATCCTGAGCCTTTTTTATCCGGGTCTTTCCTTTTCAGAAGCAAGGCCACCACTTCTGCAGAATTAGACAACCGTCTGCTTATGCCAAAGCATTCTTCCAAAAGCCGTTGTTCATCGGGCAGGAGCGCTTCTCCCTTTCTTTCTTTCAGGTCTTTGATATACTGACAAAGGTCAAATATCAGTTTGGCCACTATAAAGTTAGGCTCCACCTTCCATAACTCCCGCATCCGGCTGGCCTTTGACCCTGAGCCATTCCTATACTTCTCATGGTTGAAATCCAGCCCTACACTCTTGATAACAAAGGCCTGCAAAGAGACATCTGTGAAATTCAGGAGAAAACCCTGCTTCATCCTGAGAAGGCTCTCCAGTTTCTGTTTTTCCAGGGAGTGTAAATCTGCCATAGGGTATAGATTTAGGGGAAATTCATTTAGGTTAGGTAGGCTTCGTTTAGTAGCCAATTATAAATAAGGAGGCGCTAAATGCTCCATGTTTTTACTTACTCACTTCTTTGTCTTGAGCCGGTAAACCGAGATAGAATACGGCTTCACGCCCACCTTAAAGGAGGAGGTGACATTAGTTAATCTGGAAGTCTGGGGAACATACTTTGTAGGAGTCTCAAAGGAATTCTCCGCCTGGTAGTTCTCTGCCGATAAGGTTACCACCTCCCCAACCGGAGATAAGTTTGTGGCGCCTTTCAGGTTGAGGTTGGTCTGGAAGGTTTCCGGGGAGCCGTTCACCACTTTCACGATGATGTCGCCGGTTTTTTCGTCTACCCCCGAGATACTGTAGAACATATCCGGGATGGTGTAACTCATGAGGAATTGGTCGTTCAGGTAGCAGTCCACTTTATTGAGGCCCACCTCCAGCCGGATATCGTACCACTTGCCGGTTTCTATATTCTCCGGCAGTTTGGTGGAGGATGATAAGTTCGCCACTTCCGTGCCTTCGGTGACCTGCTCGAAGACGCCGTACTGGTTCCAGTAAGAGCCTATGTGCGCCCGCACCTGCGTTTTGCCCCCATCCTTCACCGCAAACGGGATGATGAATGCATTGTACCCGCTAAGTTTTCGACCTTTCAGTTTGAGGGTGTAGGTGTCATAAGACTTGTCTTTGAGCATCGCGAAAAGCTGTGCTCCCTCAGCGGTTTGGCCCATGGCGCCTTCCTTCACGCCCCAGGTGCCCCGCACCTTTTCCCATTCGCCCTCGGCTTTCTCAAAATTGCTGCTGTAGACCACTTTGCCCTTTTGGATGACCTGGATGTCTTTGTACTCCGTTTGGGTATCCCAGGTACTCAAGCCGATGCCCCCGGCGAAAGCCGGCTTGGTTATCTGGGCGGGCTGTACCTGAACCGTGGTGGCCAGGTTCTGATCCGCGCGGTGCTTGTTCAACATCTGGATGGCGTAGTAGGAGATCCGCGCGAAACTCTGCGAGTTGTTGAAGTTGATCAGGTTCACCGGCCAGTCCACATCGTTGGTGTTTACCAGCAGCGGGGCGTAGCTGGACATGGTCACCAGGTCGCCGTTGCGCTCCATGGCCAGGATGTACACTGCGTCATTGAGCGCTGCGAGCATGTTCCCGCTCCCTACCCCGGCATTGGTGGCGTATTCACCCACGTACAGTTCCCAATCGCCCCGTTTGTATTTGTCAAAGTGGTCGTAGTTGTTCATGGCCCAGTACGCCGATTTGTAGGCGTGCTCATCGGCGATGTCCAGCTTTTTCATCCCGTCCAGGGTATGCCGGTTCACATCCGCAATGCCCATGCTGGCAATCACCTTCAGGTCCGGGTATTTGGCTTTGATTGCGTCGTAGAAAAGGTTGAACCGGTTGGCGTACCAGGGACCGTGCTGCTCGTTTCCCACCTCCACGTATTTCAGCGGGAAAGGCGCCGGGTGCCCGTTGGCAACTCTTACTTTCCCCCATTTAGAATCAGCAGGGCCTACGGCGTACTCAATGGCGTCCAGCACATCGGCTATCACCACGGGCAGTTGGGCATCGGGCAGGAAGGTGCCGCTCCTGAACTCGCAGGCCACGCCGGCATTGAAGACGTACATGGCACCGGCGCCGGTGTCTTCGCAGAACTGCAGGAACTCATGGTACCCCAGGCCGTCGCTGGACCAGTAGCCCCACGGGCTGAAGGTGCCCGGTCTTTTCTCCACCGGCCCGATGCTCTGTTTCCAGTTAGGTGCACTCTCCACAGTGATGCCTTCCACAAAGCAACCACCCGGCCACCGGATGAAGGAAGGCTTTAGATCAGCCAGATACTGCGCCAAATCAGGACGCAAGCCGTTCTCCCGGTTCTTGAAGGTCTCAGCTGGAAAAAGCGAAACAAAGTCCAGAAACAGCGTACCCGTACTTCCAAAGCTGATAACGAATTTGGCTTTCGGGTCAGAAGCTTTCACAACCAGATCGCAACTAAGCTTTTGCCAGTCTCCGGCTTTGAGCGGGTTATTGAACACGTGGCTGGCCAGGATTTTCCCGTCTTCGCTCTGCAGCGCCACGGTCAGCGGCCCCTTGTATTTCTTCTCAGAGCGGGCATAGAAATTGAGCTTGTAGGCTTTGCCCTGGTCCACCTTGATGCCCCAGAACCCTTCATTGACCAGACTGGCTTGGCCCGATTTCTCCAGACCGGAAACCGTTATCTTCAGCGAGTTGGGCGTGGCTTCATTCAGGGGCTTTTCCTGCGTTAAGGCCAGCGTCACGGTGGCTCCCCCGCTGGTCTGGGCCGACCAGGCCGGCCAATCCGATTTCAAGGCCCAGGGCATTTTCCAGTCGCTGGCCTGTCCGTTGGGCAGGTTGTAGTGCGGCGCCGGATTAGGGACCAGGAACCCGTTCTGCAGGGTGGTGCCTTTCGGGATGCGGACTTCCTCAAACCCTCGGTTCTGGATCAGCTCGCCGTACAGACCGCCCTCGCCCCCGTGGCTGATTTCCTCAAAGAAGATCCCGTGCAGGGTAGGCGACACCTTCTTTTCACGCTTCTGGGCATCAATAGAGATGGAAGCCTGCCTCTGACCAAAACAGACCGAAAACGAAGCGAACCAAAGAAGAAGGGTTCCAACTCTAGCGTTCATACGCAAAACTGTCTTTTAGAATTCATGGCGGAAAGAGGTGTAGGATTAGGGCTTGTTTTTAGGAAAGGAACCCTAAACCTGACTTGGGAAACTCAAAATCTTTTTGAGTTTCCCAAGTCAGAATAAAGTGAACGAATTACTTCACTGCCCATTCATGGATACCGGTCGCGGCTTCCTTGGGCAATTGGATTTCCATCCGGAGGGCGGTGGTTTTCACCGGAGCGAATTTGACCATATTGTACTTGTCCTTGGAAACCTCATAGGCAGTGGTGTTTTTCACCGGAAGCCACTTGTCGCCTTGCTTGTAGAAGATCTGGTAAGAGGCCGGGATGGTGCAACCGCCCCATGGGCTGTCATCGAACCAGTACACCTGCGACTCAGACACGGTATGCTCCCCGTCAAAATCCAGCTGCACAAACTCTTTGGTGTTTTTATTCGGCCACCAGTGCAGGTACGGGTAGTTGGAGTCGCGGGAATCCTGCGGATCATATTGGTCTACCAAAGCGGCTAAAGTTCTGGCGTTCTTAAGGGAGGCCGAGATCTTGCTGGTGGACGCGATGGTAGGAGCCGGTTGCGGCTTGGCGGCCGATGCCTCATAGGGTACCCACACCGTCATGTCTACCGAGCCGCGGTTCGCCCAGGAGAAATACGGAATGGCTTTTACTGCCTGCTCGGTTCGCAACAGGGCAGTAGTGTTAGCCTGCCGTTTGGTACCTACCCCGTTGGTTTTGATCACCGGCACACCCTTCAGCAGACTCGCCTCGAAGGCCTCCTCCACGGGGGCGTTTTTGTCCACTAGAATGTTGTGCACCAGGTTGTCTTTGTTATCGGGACCTTCCAAGCAGTACACCAAAGGACCGCGCTGGAAAGAGAACTTCCCGAGGTCGTCTTTCACGTTTTTGTTCGCCAGCACTTTCTCGGTTTCCATGGGCAGGTCCAGCGTGATTTTGTCCCCTTTTTTCCATTTCCGCTTCAAAACGGCATAGCCTTTCTCGGTGCTGTATTGGATGGGTTTTCCGTTCACCTTCAAGACAATGGGCTTCCTGGTGGCATCGGCGAAGGTGTACAAGTCACCGGGCACTGGCTGTTGCTGCGCCCATCCTGGAATCCTCACCCTAAGGGTGAAGCCCTTGTTTTTCTGCGGGTCTACCTCCAGGTCCACGGTGCCGTTCCAGGGGTAATTGGTGGTTTGTTTCACTTTCACCTGGCCCGCGGGCAGGCTGATGTCGCTGGCACTGGTCATGAACAGGTTCACGTACAGGTCATTGTTGTTCTGCGCGTACACGTAGCCCGGCACCGAGGGCAGGAACCGCGTCATGTTGGAGATGCAGCAGGCGCAGCTGAACCACTCGCCCCGCTGGTGCTGCCCCATGGAGGCTAACGGATTAGGATAAAAAAAGCGGTTCCCGGTAAGGGAAATGCCGGACAGCAGCCCATTGTACAGCGTTCTTTCCAGCACGTCAATGTATTTGGCGTCACCGTGCAGCAGGAACATGCGGTTGTTCCAGTACACGTTGGCGATGGAGGCGCAGGTCTCGGCGTAAGCCGACATGTTGGGCAGATCATACGCCTTCCCAAAGGCCTCCCCGGCTCCGGTCGCCCCGATGCCGCCGGTGATGTACAGCTTTTTGTTTACCACATCGTTCCAGATGGCGTCAATGGCTTTCAGGTAGCTTTTGTCGCCGGTGAGCGCCGCGATATCGGCCATGGCGGTGTACATGTAGGTGGCCCGTACGGCGTGGCCCACCGCTTCCTGCTGGTCCACCACCCGGGCGTGCGCCTGGTTGTACTCGGTTCCTTTGGGCCCGCGCACGTCCAGGAAGAACTTGGCCAGGTCCAGGTACTCTTTCTTGCCCGTGATTCTATACAGTCTCGCCAATCCGATCTCCACCACCTGGTGACCCGGGTACTTTTCCTCTTTGCCGTACCCAAAGTCCTTTACCAGCAAATCGGCATTCTTCAAGGCGATGTTCAGCAGCGTTTTCTTCCCGGTGGCCTGGTAATGCGCCACCGCCGCCTCAAACAAGTGCCCCGAGTTGTACAGCTCATGGCTGAGTTCCTCCTCCTTCTCCCAGCGCTTACTCCCGATCCACTCATGGGGCTTTGCCGCCTTCACTGTCCGGAAAGTAAAGAGGTACCCATCGGGCTCCTGCGCATCCCCGATGATGGTGATGAGGGAATCCACGTAGGCGTCCAGCTTGGGGTTTTTCTGCACCTGCATGGCGTAAGACGCCCCCTCGATGACTTTGTAGATATCGGTATCATCGAAGGTGAACTGGCTGAGTTTATCGCCTTCCAGCTTTCCTGCGGCCCTCAGGAAATTGTCGATGCGGCCCTGCTCCCGGCTTTTCTCCAGCGTATGCGGAATGGTCACCGTGGCGTTGACCAGCATCTTTGGCGCCCAGAACTCATCGTGCACATGCACGTGCGTGAACGGCACCGGCTGGATGGGATAGTCATTGTGCTGATGCTGCGCCAACACGGGTTTTGCGAGAACCACCAACCCGGTGAGGGCAACGGCCATGAATCTGGTTAAGGACATTGGGTCAAACGTTAAGGCTCTGGATACTGGGGAAGAATGGAAAACCGGAACAGGTCTGCCAGCAGGAAATCGTGTCTCAAAGACACCTTTCATCTAACCAAATTTAGATTTCCCCAACCACTTCCCCTGACCGGATATTAGCCGATGCTTCCACCATATTAACATGGTGATAACATCGACCTCCGCCAAATACCTCCAGACTGTTTTTAGCTTACTTTTTGGAAACACCTTTAAAACCCAGTTGAGCAAAATGCTGAAAAGCAAAACGGTCACCTACGCATGTATAAGTGACCATTTCTAACTTTTTATGGGTGTTCCGTTTTTAGGCAATTTCCTGAAAAACAGGCGAAAACCAGGTTACCATCTGAATACTTACCTAAGGGGAAGCAACCTTATAATTTGCGACAAAGTCTGGTGATTGCCGAGGTGCTATTACCCCCCTGAACTTCTTAATTCCTCCATATTCCTTGAGACTGGATTTCCCAGCAGCCTGCTTCCCTCAGGGGTGATCAGAAAATCCTCTTCAATTCTGATGCCACCGAAGTCTTTGTAGCCCGCAACCTTGTCATAATTAATGAAGTCTGTGTGCATCTTCTCCCCCGCCCACAGATCAATTAGATCAGGGTTGAAGTAGAGGCCGGGTTCCACCGTCAATACAAAACCGGGCTCCAGGGCGCGGGCCAGCCGCAGGGACTTCAACCCGAATTGGGTGCTCTTTTGCTGGTCCTCGGCGTAGCCCACGTATTCCTCGCCCAGGTCTTCCATGTCATGAGTGTCCAGGCCCAGCATGTGGCCCAGCCCGCAGGGGAAGAACAAGGCGTGCGCACCTTGGGCTACTGCCTCCTGCGTGTCGCCTTTCATGAGGCCGAATTGCTTGAGTCCGTCTACCAAAGAAGCGCAGGCCTGCAGATGCACATCTTTGTATAACACACCGGGTTTCAGCCTGGCAACGACTTGTTCATAGGCGGTCAGTACTACGTCAAACATTTCCTTTTGCTGGCTGGAGAAAGTCTGGTTCACTGGGAATGTACGGGTCATGTCGCCAGAGTAATGCATGGCCGAGGCCGCGCCGCAGTCTACCAGCACCAGTTGCCCTTCCCGCAGTTGGGTGGGGCTGTAATGGTTATGCAGAATCTGGCCGTTTACCGTCAGGATGGTAGGGAAGGCCAGGTTTCCGCCGTCCTTAATAGCAATGGCCTGCAGTTGTCCCGCCAGCTCGGCCTCCGTCATCCCGGCTCGGGCTAGGAGGGCGGCCGTTTTCAGCATCTCGCCGGTGGTGTTGATGCCTTTCTCAATTTCCACCACCTCTTCCTGAGTCTTAATGGACCGCTGCGCCACGATGGCTTTGATCAACGGCACCGAAACCATGGACTTGATGGAAGCCGGTGAGGTTTGCAGCCAGGAACTTAACTTCAGCAGGTTCTCCGGACGGTAAGGGGGTAGAAAATGGATTTCTCGCTTTTTCGCTAAAGCTTCCCGGAAATAGAATTCCAGCGAGGATAGTGGATTGGTCGCGAAAACCCCTACTTCGCTGGCCTGGTCCTGGATTGATTTCTGCGGCCCCATCCAGACAATGTCATCCGGCGTCAGTTCATCCCCGAAGATCACCTCGGCATCGTCCTCTACTTCTATCACCGCCACCAGCCCGGCCCGGTCAATCCCGAAGAAGTACAGGAAGGTGCTGTCCTGTCGGAAAGGGTACCAGTTGTCTTTGTAGTTCATGCTGCTCTGCTCGTTGCCCAGCAGCACAATCAACCCGCTTCCTACCTGCTTTTTCAGCCGTTCTCTCCGGCTTACATACGTTTCTTTGTTGAACATACTTTTATCTCTTGTCAGGTGCCCGAGTATCACCGGAAACGCTCACGCTGATACTCGGGCACAACTTATTTCTTCAAATTCTTTCTGAATACTGCTGCCGTTGAGTGCCGATGACGCGGGGCCGTTTTAGGAAAATTTTTCAAAAACAGACATAAAACGCCTTTCAACGCTACTTACTTTTAAACTGAGCCTGCGACGGGGCAGCCCACGTGATGGGCTTGATCAGGAACTGCATTTCATAGGAGGCATACGGCAACCGGTACTTTTCTAAAGGCCAGGAGCGCCAACTGTCCACCCCGCCTACGCCCATCTGGGCGGCATCAATGTTGAGTTGGGTTTGGGGTCTGGGTTTCAACTCCCCGGCGTGGCGTTGTTGTTTCTCCTCGCCATCATCTAAATCCTGGTCAAAGTAATGCAGGGCATTCATGCTGAGGGGCTTGTCTGAGGTCACCAGCAACCCCTTCCCGGCACCGTTTGTGACTTTGTACCAGCGGATATCCGTTTTGTTCCCGGTCTCCTGCGGACGCACATAAGGGAAATACTGCTCCGCCACGGTTTGCTTGTACACGCCCAAATGCGCGCTGAAATTTCGGTCCTGGTAGTTCTCGTGCGGACCTCGGCCGTAGAATTCCACGGCGTTGAAACCGGCCGGCAAGATCCACTGCATCCCGAAACGGGGCAGCATCACCACTTTCTTGGAGGTATCGGCTTGCAGTTGCTGCCGTACCAGCATCTCGCCGGCACTGTTCACCCGGTACTGCACGGATAACTGCCCTGAAACTTCCGGCAGCGTGTACACGGCTTCCACCGTCACCACCTTGTTCTTTTCTGAAGACGTGAGTTTCTGCAGTTGGGCTTGCTGCGGAACGTTTTTCCAGACCTTCAGCTTGGTTTGCAGGCCGGCCCCGAAGTCGTTGTCGTTGGGTGCCCGCCAGAAATTGCTTTTCAGGGCAGCGCCGGCCTCCAGGTAATTCACGCCCTCTACCACGTATTGGCTTAGCCAACCCGTTTTCTTGTCAAAGCTGATGGTGCCGGAGGCCAGGGGAATGGTGAGCGCGTTGGCAGATTCATGTACTTGCAGGGGTGCCTGTCCTTTCAAGACCAGCTGTTGCGGGGTGTTCTTACGCAGCGTCAATTGCTCCGTGGCGATGATGTGGTCGGCGGGTACCAAAGGCTCTGCGTTCTTGAGTTTGTAGGTCAGATTCAGGAAAACTTCGCCGGAGTTGGGCAGCTTGACGGGCATGTTCACCTGGGCTGTTTTCTGCGGACCCACCTCCAGCCGGTTCACTACGCCAGACTTTTTCCTGACGCCATCCACCACCAGTTCCCACTCCAGTTTCACGTTCTCCAGCCCGGTAAACAGCTTCTCGTTGTACACCGCAATGGTGGTGGGACTCACCACCGTGGAATGGATGTCCTGGTACACTTTCTTCATCTCCCAGGCATGCGGATATGGTTGCCGGTTGGCGTAGAAGATGCCGTTGCAGACAAAGTTCTTGTCTGAGGGAATGTTCCGGTCCTTAGGACCATAATCCCCGCCATACATGTAAATGGTGTCGCCGGCGGCGTTCACTTCCTGAAAAGCCTGGTCCACGAAATCCCAGATAAAGCCTCCCTGGAACGCGTGCTTGTTCTCCCGAATCAGCTGCCAATAATCTATGAAATTACCCAAAGAGTTGCCCATGGCGTGCGCGTACTCACACATGATGAAGGGCCGCTCCGGCGAAGGATTGGCTTTGGCATAAGCGGCCATGCCTTCGGGCGTGGGGTACATGGGCACCACTATGTCTGAGTTCCACTCCCAGGTAAAGGTCTTGTAATCGGCCACGGCACGCTCGTACTGGACCGGACGAGAGGCGTCGCGGGCTTTCATCCAGAGGTAAGAACGGTAGAAATTATACCCGTTTCCGGCCTCGTTTCCCATACTCCAGACAATAATAGACGGGTGGTTCTTGTCCCGCTCCATCATGCGCTGCACCCGCATGAGGTGGGCATCCTCCCAGGTGGGTTTATTGGCGATGGTCTTGGTGATGTCATAGCCCATGCCGTGGGTTTCAATGTTGGCCTCGTCCACCACGTACAGGCCGTACTGGTCGCAGAGCTCGTACCAGTACTCATCATTGGGGTAATGGCTGGTGCGCACGGCGTTGATGTTGAACTGCTTCATGAGCTTGATGTCGCGCAGCATGGCTTCTCTGGAGATGGTCTGGCCCGTTTTAGGATCGGTTTCGTGGCGGTTCACGCCTTTCACCAAGACTGGCTTGCCGTTGACCAGCAACTTTCCGCCTTTGATCTCCACCTCCCTAAAACCCACCCGCTGCGGGATAATCTCAGTGACATTTCCCTGCGCATCTTTCAGCCGGATGATGGCGTGGTACAAGTTCGGGGTCTCGGCGGACCACAGTTTGGGCGCCATCACTTCCAAGTCAAAGACCGCGGAATCTGATTTGAAGGAAACCAGCTGCTGCTTGATGAGCTTTTTCCCGTCTAATAATTGAAAATCGGCGGAGACGGGCTGCGTGGGTTTATTGTTCAGCTTGAGTTTCACCCGGAGCGAAGCGTTTTTGTAGGCATCGTCCAGGCTAGGGATCAGTTCCACATCATACAGGTGCACGGGGTTGCGGGCCAACAGGTAGCAGTCACGGGTGATGCCGCTGATGCGCCACATGTCCTGGTCTTCCAGGTAGCTGCCATCGCACCAGCGCATGAGTTTGAGTACAATGAGGTTCTTGCCAGGCTTGAGGTAAGACGTAACATCGAAATCTGAGGGTAGTTTGCTGTCTTCGCCGTAGCCCACGTAGGTGCCGTTCACCCAGACCGCCAGGTTAGATTTGGCCGCCCCGATGTGCAGCACCACCTTTTTGCCTTGCCAATTCTGAGGCAGCGTAATCTCGCGGCGGTAGACGGCCGTGGGGTTTT
The DNA here is from genome assembly GCF_017916365.1 of Rufibacter roseolus. Lineage (GTDB taxonomy): Bacteria > Bacteroidota > Bacteroidia > Cytophagales > Hymenobacteraceae > Nibribacter > Nibribacter roseolus. Next base: position 177,721 of record NZ_JAFMSU010000002.1, on the reverse strand, counting down.
CCTGCATGGGCACCACCGGTGGCGTGGGCGGCATGAGGTAGACAAACTCGTAGCCGCCGCTGGAGTAGATGGGGAAGCCGTAGCCATTCAACTCCCAGTTACCCGGCACCTGGAAGGTTTTCCATTGGCTGTCGTTGAAATCCGTCGCTTCAAAACGCGCGGGTAAATCAGCGGGGTTCTCCACCCACTTGAATTTCCAGGCGCCGTTCAGGTTGAGGTAATTGGCCGAGGTTTTCCAGTCCTCTTTCTGTAAGGCTGCCTCCGATTCATACACTTCATACGAGCTGTGCATGGGCATGCGGTTCTCTTCGTTCTTCCGTTCATCAAGCCACATCGGTGCTTGGGCGTGGGCCGCTAAACCGGAAATCAGGAACACCAAGGGAGCTATTCTTCTGAAAAGGGAGACAAGGGAAGCAGGATGAAAAGAAAAAGTCATGTGGTTTAATCAAAGTATGCCAGCTTGAGCTTTAAGGCTGTTTTACCAAAAGAAAGCCAAAAACCGGCTGAAATAATTTGTTCGTAGAATGCGGTTTTGGATTTCACCTATTACCGCCGCTTTTCCAATGTAAATAGCCTCAAATCAGCTTACCTCCCTCTTCCCTTTGTCATCCTGAAAGGATCTTGTGGGCGAGCGGTAGTAGCAATTCTTACTCGTTTTTCTAGTTCGCCCACAAGATCTTTCCAAGATGATAAGAGGTGTAATCAAGAGGTGTCCTATAATTTGCATCAATACCTAGTTTAGGTCAGCTTTTGAAAAATTAGCCCCAAAACGGGAAAAGTTATTCCACCGGCCGGAGGATGGCTGCCCAGCCGCCCCCGCCGCTCATTTTCACCTGGATCGTCTCCCCGGCCTTCACAGTTTTAGTTTCGATTTTGTAGTCCTGCGGATGGCGGTCGGCGTTGATGCCATCCCTCAGGATTTCCATTTGGTAGGTCTTTCCGTCCAGAAAAGTCAAAGGAAGGCTCAGGTCCCGGGCATCCCAATTGGTCATGCCCCCGATGTACCAATTCTTGCCGTGCTGCCGGGCCATGGGGACACGTACTTGCCTGATTCTCCGGCCAGGGCCACCGTTCTGTCCCAGGTAGTGGGGATCTGGCTGATGAATTTGGTGCAGTCCGGGTCTTTGAGGTAGTTGGTGGGGCTATCGGCGAGCATCTGCAGCGGGCTTTCGTAGACCACGTACATGGCCACCTGGTGCGCGCGGGTGCCCTGGCTCATGGGTTGGTTGAACACGTCCTTGAAGCCCACTTTGGTGGAGTTCACCATGGCGCCGGGCGTGAAATCCATGGGTCCGGCCACCATGCGGGTAAAAGGCACCGTAACGTTGTGCGTGGGCGTGATGATGTCGCTCCATTTGTTGTTCTCCAGGCCTTTCACGCCCTCGTAGCTCAGTACGTTGGGGTATTTCCGATTCAGCCCGACGGGTTTGTAGGCGCCGTGCAAATCCACCAGCAACTGGCGCTGGGCGGCTGCTTTGGCCACGCGCTCATAATAGTTAACCATGTACTGATCGCCGCGGGCCATGAAATCTACCTTCACGCCTTTCACGCCCCATTTCACAAACTGGTCCAGAATCCCGTCAATGTCTTTGTCCAGGGTATTCCACAGCCCCCACAGAATCACGCCCACGTTCTTGCTGTTGCCGTACTGCACCAGCGCGTTCAGGTCCAGGTCTTGGTTGGGCGCCATCAGGTTGGTGGTGGCCGCCGACCAGCCCTCGTCCAGGATGATGTACTCCAGGCCGTATTTAGAAGCGAAGTCAATGTAGTATTTATAGGTATCGGTGTTCAGGCCGGCCCTGAAATCCACGCCGTACACGTTGTTGAAGTTGTACCAGTCCCAGGCCACTTTGCCGGGTTTGATCCAGGCGGTTTGCTGCAGCGCGTTGGGCGAAGCCAGTTTGTACACTAGTTCCGTTTCCAGCAGCCCTTTGTCATCGGTGACGATGAGCGTGCGCCAGGGGAAGGTTCTTTTCCCGGAGGTACGGGCGATGTACCCGGCTTTGCGGGTGATCTGTTCGCTTCGGTCGCTGCGGGGTTTCAGTTGGGATTCCAGGATTACTTTGGGGAAGACTGACTTCAAACCGGTTCCACCCGTCCCGAAGAGAAACAGATTGGGGTAATCGTACAGGTCAGATTCCGTGAGGAGCACTTTGGTTCCTTTGCCCGAGGTGAACAGCAGAGGCAGGTACCCGTACTGCTGGCTCCCGATAGAGGCCAGCGTGGTGTCTTTGAACGTAGCCTCGTAATGCAACTGGAACTCCGGATCGGTTTCCTGGGGCCAGTACACCTGGTAATTGCCGCCCAACTGAAAATCGGCGGTTTCATGCTGCACCTCTATTTCCTTGACGGGAAGATTAGTCTCAAACCGGTAAGCGGCCCCATCGTTGTACGCCCGGAAATGCACCACGTAGCCGCCTTTGCACTGCAGCTTCAGTTCGTTATAGATATCCGGAATGGAGCGGTTCTTCACGGGCACCACCGCCGTAATGGTTTCCTTCACTGATTTCCGGCTGTCCTTTTGCACCACCGGGTTCACGCCCAACTTTTCTCCCGAGATTAAGGTCATGCTCAACGGACTGGGCAACAGCACCGTCTCCCCCTTCCGGGTCACCGACCATTTGATGACATCGGTCACGGACACCTTCACCTGAATGTTTTTATCGGGTGAAGTAAGCAGGTAGTCTTTCGCGAAGGCGGCGGTGCTGGTGAACCAGAGACACAGTAACAGGACCAGAATTTTCCCGAGGAGATTGCGTTGCATGGAGTATCGTTTTGTTTGCCCAAGGCTTGGCCCGAGCTGTTTTAGGCCTGATTTCTGAAAAACTGCCTTAAAAGGATTTAATCAAAGCTAGTTAGGAAGCCTAGCGCCCACCCGGCGGACAGTACTGCTTCAGGTAATTGGTGAATAAGGTGGCCAGGTGCTGAGAGGTGCCTTCGCCCTCTGAGATGCTGTGCGAGCGGTTGGGGTACGGCATCATCTGGAACTGCTTGTTGTGCTTGATCAACTCGTTGATGAGTTGCTCGGCGTTATTGTAATGCACGTTGTCGTCGCCGGTGCCGTGAATGTAGAGCAGGTTGCCTCTTAGGTTTTTGGCATGCGTGATGGGCGATCCGTTCACGAAATCTTCCAGGTTCTCCTGCGGCAGCCCCATGTAGCGTTCCTGGTAGATATTGTCATAGGTGAGCTGGTTGCCCACGGCCGCCACGGAAATCCCGGTCTTGTAAATCTGGGGATACTGGAACAGGAGGTTGAGCGTAGCCGAGCCGCCGCCGCTCCAGCCCCATACCGCCACGCGGGAAGTGTCTATGAACGGTTGCTTCAGGATCTCTTGCGCGGCCATCGCCTGGTCTTTGATGTTGAGATTTCCTACTTTGCGGTAGATGCTTTTGCGCCATTCTCTGCCCTTCGGTGCCGGAGTGCCTCGGTTATCCACGGAGACGTACACATAACCGTCCTGGGCCATATTGCCGCGGTATAGATTGTTCATGCCGGTGCCGTAAGAATCCAGCACTGTTTGCCCGGCAGGTTCAGTGTAGACCTGGAACACCACAGGGTATTTCTTCTTCGGATCAAAGTTGGTGGGTTTTACCATCCAGGCATCCATTTCCACTCCTTCAGCAGATTTCACCTTGAAAAACTCCACTGGGGAATTGGCTTTGTTGGACTGAGCCAGCGCCTGCTCTACGGCACTGGCACCGCCCAGTGCTTTATGATCTGGCAGGGAAATAGATTCAGAGGCAGGTCTAGTATAATGGTTAGAGAAGCTATGGAAAGCAAATTTGGAGTTGGGCGACACGGCGTACTGGTGCGTGCCCGGTTGCGAAGTCGGGGAAAGCCGCTCCAGTTTGCCTTTGCCGTTCAGCTTCACGCGGTACAGGTATTTCTGGGTGGCGTTTTCCGGCGAGGCCATCACATACACATAGCCTTCCGGCTCGTTCACGTTCACGATGGACATTACGTCATAGGCGCCCTTGGTGATGAGGGTTTCCTTTTTGCCGTCGCGGCTCACGCGGTACAGGTGGCGCCAGCCGTCTTTCTCGCTCGCCCACAAAAACTCTCTCCCGTTGCTCAGCCAGTCCCAGCCGCCGTTGTTGTAATTGCTGTCCCAGGTAGAGATCACGTCAATCCAGGCCTGGTCTTTCTCGGTGTGGATGTTGGTGGCTTTGCCGGAAGCGGCGTTGCAGAGAAACAAACGGCTTTCATTCTGCTTGCGGTTCAGTTGCTGCAGGATGATCTCGTTGGCGTTGGCCGCCCACTCCATACGAGGCACATAATGCTGGCGGGGATCTCCGGGCACGTCCATCCATTTGGTAGCGCCGGCCGCCACGTCAATCACCCCAATCTTATAGGGCGAGGGTGCCTCTCCCGCCGAAGGATATTCTACCGGTAACACTTTGGAATACACGCCATCGGTGAGGTTGAACATGAAATAGTCTTTCACGTCGGAGGCGTCTATCTGCCAGAACGCTATCTTCTTACTGTCGGGGCTCCAGCGGAAGCCGTCGCGACAGGCGAACTCTTCTTCATAGGCCCAGTCAAAAGTGCCGTTGATGCGCTTGCGGGTTCCGTCGGTGGTGAGTGGTTTTACCTGTTGCGAGGCGAGGTCCTCCGCATAAATGTTGTTTTCGCTCACGTACGCCATCTGCTTGCCGTCTGGCGAAAACTTGGCGAACATCAGCGAAGAAACCGGACGACCCGCGCCCAACTGCTGCAGTTTCTTCGTTTGCCGGTCATAGACCCAGTAGTCGCCGCGGGTGTGGTAGCGCCATACTTTCTGGGTATTGGTAAAGAGCAGCACTTTCTGCTCGTCGTCTGAGAAAGCGAAACTGCGCACTTTCAGTGGTTCGGTTTTCCCGGAGGGCACTAACTGTCCTTTCTCCACCAGTACCTGTTTGGTTTTACCCGGCAAGGTATAAGCGGTGATGTTCCCCTCCTCCGGCACCACATAGGTATTCCCTGACTTGAGCCAAAAGACGCCGCCGCGTTGCTGCGCGAAGCCCGGAGCACATAAAACCAGCAGCAGAATGAAGAAGAAGAAAACCGGTTTCCCGGAAGTGTATTGTACCCTGTTCATAGATGGTTGATGATGATTCATCTGCAGTATCGTGTATTTTAGATGAGTCTCCAAGTGGCTGGATTAGACAAACCTTGCTTTCGGGCTACTTTCCTGAAAACAGCCCGAAAACGGGTTTGAAATTGGATGCCGTGGCTTTGGTTTTCCAGCTCTTACTCTTTTATTTTCTGGAAGCGGATTTCCCATTGGCGTTGCCGTAGAAGCGCCAGTTGGAGGTAAAATCTTTGGGCAGTGGCTGGTTCAGCAGAATGGCGCGGACCATCTCAACAGGCATGTTGTTCTCCTGGATGATGGCGTCATGGAACTGCTTGTTCGTCATCTTGCCGGTCTGTACCAGTTCTTTGTGCAGGGCATAGAATTGCAGGCCGCCAATCATGTAGGCCAACTGGTACAGCGGACTGTAGCGGCCCTCAAAGGAGCGGCGCACCTCGCCCTCGGCATTGGCGCGTTCGTGGCCTACCCGGTCAACCAGGAAATCAATGCACTCCTGTGGGGTCCATTTGCCTAGGTGGTAGTTAAGCGAGAAAATGATACGGGCGCAACGGTGCATCCGCCAGAAAAGCATGCCCACGCGGTCCTCGGCGGAGCGCGGAAACTTCTGGTCCCAGAGCTGCATCTCCCAGTAGAGCGACCAGCCCTCGGTCCAGAAGGGCGTGAAAAAATTGCGGTAGGCTTTGTAGCGGTCGTTCATGAAGCCTTGCAGGTGGTGCCCGGCGATGAGTTCGTGATGCACGGTGGCGCGGGAGAAGTGCGGGTTGTTGCCGCGCATGCTCATGAGTTTGTCTTCATGGGCCATGGTGCTGGTGGGGTACGAAATGATGAACGTCTCGCCGCCCAGGAAAAAAGGGTTCACCAACTGCCGCTCAGGGCTCATCATCTGCATGCGCCAGGTTTCCTCGGCCACGGGCGGAATGGTGATCAGGTCTTTTTCCTTCAGGAATGCCACTGATTGGTTGTAGAGATCCAGCATGGCCTCGGGTTGCTTGCCGGCCGGTACGTACAGGTTCTTTACTTTCTCCAGGGCCGCGTGCCAGTCTTTCCCGAAGCCCATCTCCTGCGAGGCCTTCAGCATCTCCTGGTCGCACCAGGCAAATTCCTTGTTGGCGATGTCAATCAGCTCCTCGGGGGTGTAGGGAATCATTTCATACTGAAGCTGCCGGATGAGTTCGTGCTTTCCGATAGGGTTGCCCACGATGCCGCTCTGGTCTATCTTCTGGCCTTTCGCCGGAACCTTGCCTTTTTTCTCCGCGAGGGCCGCATACTGGGTCAGCAGCGTATCTACTTTTTTGTACGGTTCTTTGGTCCACCACGAGAAGCTGGGCTCATAGTCATAGTAGAAGGTGTAGACACTTTTGAGGGCATCCTTCAGATCCAGCGTCACGCCTTGCAGGCAGTAGGCCAGGTCCCGGTCTAAACGCGGCTCAGCCTCCAAAGCGGTTTGGGAGGCTTTGAGGCTTTTCTCGATCAGGTTCAGTTCAGCGGCGATTTTCTGCCCGTCCACGTTGAGGCCGCGGCGGCGGGGTTTCTCCAGGGCGTAGATCTTCTCGGCGAAGGGCACCCATTTGCTGATCTGACTATATTCTTTGGCGGCCACGCCCAGCAGGCGTAACTCCTCGGCCAGGTTCCGTTTGGTGAGCAGGTAGTCTACCCGGCTGCCGGTGTTCAGCTGGTCGTAATTCAGTGTGTTGAGCTGCTGCTGGTATTCCCCGTACAGTTTCTGAAAACGGGCCGTAAACTCCGGCGAGTTCTCCATGAAATAGAAGCGCCGCAGACTCCCTTCATCGGCTTTCAATTTCACCAGAAGGTTGTTTACCTCGCTTGTCTGTTCATACAGCACATTAGGGCTCTGGGCAAAGATGACCCTCGAACCCAGGAGGGTAAATACAACCGGTAAATAGGAAAGCTTCAGGAAGCGAGCGTAACGGTGGATCATGGGTTTGATAAGGCTTAAAGGTCTGGGGTGAACATGGTAAGCGCAGTCAGAGTCACTCGCCTGCCTGGCAGGAAGGAACCTACTAAGATGTTAACTGTACCGGTCAGGAGAGAAGGCGTCAATGCCCACTGATGATTTCCGGTTCATGAGTTCCTCGGTGAGCAACTTGCCGGTGGCCGGGGCCAAACTGAGGCCCATCATGCTGTGGCCGGCGCCAAACAACACATTGTTCCAGCGAGAGGTAGCCCCGATGTAGGGCAGACCATCCGGCGAGCACGGCCGCAGGCCACTCCAGATTTTATCCTTTTCCGGAAAATCGGCTTGAAAACCACCATAGTACTTGGAGATAGAATTGTGGATGCCTTTTACCCGGTTCAGGTTGATGCTGGTGTTATCATTGGTGATTTCCATGGTGCCGCCAAACCGGACCTGCTCCCCGAAAGGCGTCACCGCCACCCGGGCCTCGGTGAGAATGGCCGGGCGCTGAATGGCGGGGGAATTTTTGGTGAGGAAACTGTAGCCTTTGCCGCCCAGCATGGGCATGTTGATCTTGAGTTTGCGGGCCACCTCACCGGCCCAGTTACCAGCCGCAATGATGACCTGGTCTGAGGAAAATTCTCCTTTGTCGGTGATGACGGAGGTGACGGTTCTACCGGAGGTGGCAAAGTCCAGCACCTCGGCGTGGCGCACGATCTTCACACCTTTCTTTTCTAAGTGCCGCACCAGGTAGGCGTGCAGTTGCGAGGGATTCAAATGGGCATCGCCGGGGAAAAAGACCCCGCCGCGCACATCCATGCCGGCATGCGGTTCCAGTTGCTTCACCTCGTCCGGCGACAGGATCTCGGTTTCCAAACCGTGCTTGCGGGCCAGGTGCGCAAACTCTACTTCCTCGTGGGCTGCCTCCTCCGATTTATACAGCATCAGCAGGCCTTTCTCCTGGAAACCTACCTCCGGCGAGTTGTGCTTACCGGCAAAATCAACGTACAGGTTTTTGCTGTACAGACTCAGGTTCTTCAGGTACGGGATGCTGTATTCCACGTGCTTTTTGGTGGCCGCCTTGTAGAAAAGCAGGCACCACTGCGCCAGGCGCAGATCCAGCTTGGGATGGATGTAAAACGGGCTGGTGGAGGAAAGCATCCATTTCATTCCTTTGGCGATGATGCCCGGCGAGGCCAGCGGCACGATGTGGCTGGGCACGATCATGCCGGCATTCCCGATGGAGCAGCTGTTAGACAAATCTCCCCTATCCAGGATGGTGACCTCAAAGCCTTCTTCAGACAAATAGTACGCGGTAAAAAGGCCGATGATGCCGCCCCCCACAATGGTAACTCTACTCATATCAAATCACTTGGAATCCGTGAACATAAGGGTCTTCATCATCAAAGAAGATGGTGTTTAGCCCTGTAACGATGGCCCAACCTTCAATGCCGGGCAGAATGGCGGGTTTGCCGGCAACCGTGGTTTCGCCCTCAATGGTGCCGTTGAAGATGGACCCGATATAGCTTTCATGCACAAACACATCGCCGGGCTTCAACTTGCCTTTGGCGTACCACTGGGCCATACGCGCCGAGGTTCCGGTGCCGCAGGGCGAGCGGTCAATGGCTTTGTCGCCGTAGAACACCGCGTTGCGGGCGGTGGAGGTAGGTTGCAGGGTATCGCCGGTCCAGAGGACGTGACTCATGCCTTTGATGGTGGGGTTCTCCGGATGCACGAAGCTATATTTCTCATTCATCCGCTCCCTTATCACCCGACTCCAGGAAATGAGTTTATCGGCGGTGAACTCCTGCAGACCGGGGAAGTTCTCCTGCGGATCAATGATGCCGTAAAAGTTTCCGCCGTAGGCCACGTCAATTTTCAGCTCGCCTAAGTCCGGGCATTCTATCGTCAGACCTTCGGCTTCCAGATAGGAAGCCACGTTAGTCAGCTTCACCGATTTTACCTTTTTGCCTTCTTGGGTGTATTGAATTTTCACAAGGCCGGCCGGTGCCTCCAAACGCAGTTCGCCGGGTGTTTTGGGTGTAATCAGGCCCTCTTCAATGGCAATGGTGACGGTTCCGATGGTGCCGTGACCGCACATGGGAAGGCAACCGCTGGTCTCAATGTATAAAACGGCGACATCGTTCTCTGGGTCATGCGGCGGGTACAGAATGCTCCCCGACATCATATCATGGCCGCGCGGCTCAAACATGAGGCCTTTCCGGATGTAATCAAATTCCTGTAAGAAGTGCTGGCGCTTTTCGCTCATGTTGGCGCCCTGCAAAACGGGTCCGCCCCCGGCTACCAGGCGCACGGGGTTCCCGCAGGTGTGGGCATCAATACAGAAGAAGGTTTTTCTTGCCATAAAGGGTTAAATGGGGTCTTTGGTGAACTGTCCATCCACGGTACGCCAGATGGAAAGGGGGTTCTGATCTTTTAATTCATCGGGCAGCAAGTCCTGCGGCGCCGATTGGAAAGTAATAGGCCGGGCAAACCGTTTGATGGCGTTGGTACCCACTGACGTGCTGCGGCTGTCTGAGGTAGCCGGGAACGGTCCGCCGTGGGTCATGGCCGGGCTTACCTCCACGCCCGTCGGTACGCCGGAGAACAACAGCCTACCGCATTTCTCGCGTACCGTGTCTACCAGGTTTCCGGCAGCTGCTAATTCAGTTGTAGTTCCCCAGATTGTACAGGTGAGCTGGCCCTGCAGTACTTCGGCCGCCTGCTCCAGTTCTACCATGTCATTATAGGTCACCACCAGGGTGAACGGCCCGAAAACCTCTTCCTGCAACGCGGTGTTTTTAAGCCACTCCTGCACGTTGGTTCTGGCTAAGGCGGCGTGGCCGGTCAAGACATCTTCCTCCGCCGTCACTAGGGTTTCCACACCGCTTTCGGTCAACAGCCTGGTCAAACCCTGGTAGTAGTTGCGGGAGATACCTTCATGCAACATTTTGTCGCCGGCAGATTCACCTAGTTTTTGGGAAAGTAGGTCTAAAAAAGCTTCGGTGGTTGTGGACTGCGGATAAAACACCAAGCCCGGACAGGTACAGAACTGCCCTACACCCTGCAACACAGAGGCTGCCGCCTGTTCTGCCAAAGTAGTGGTTTCAGCTTCCGCTTTCTCGGGCAGCACGAAAATCGGGTTAATGCTTCCCATCTCGGCATACACCGGAATAGGTTGCTCACGCTGACAAGCCTGGTCAAAGATGGCTTTGCCGCCTTTGTAAGAACCCGTGAACGCCACCGCCTTGGTTTTAGGATGCTTTACCAGTTCCTGCCCCACCTCAATGCCGCCACTTACGTGCTGGAAAAGCCCAGCGGGCAAACCGCATGAACCCAGCGCCTGTTGGATGGCCCCGAACACCATTTGGGAGGTCTTGGGGTGCCCCGGATGCTCTTTGTACACCACCGGACAACCGGCCGCCAATGCCGAGGCTGAGTCTCCTCCGGCGGTGGAGAAAGCCAAGGGAAAATTGCTGGCCCCAAACACCACTACCGGCCCCAGCGGGAAAAGCATGCGGCGCAAATCCGGTCTGGGCAGGGGTTTTCTATCGGGCAGAGCGGGGTCAATGGTGGCTTCCAGCCAGCCGCCCTGCTCCAGCAGATCGGCGAAGGCTTTGAGCTGGTTCATGGTCCGGCCCCGCTCCCCGGTAAGGCGCGCCAAGGGCAGATTGGATTCCTGGCTGGCTACTTGTAACAGCTCCTCACCTAAACTCTCAATTTCCGTGGCAATGGCCCGCAGAAAGTTGGCTTTTACCTGGGCGGGTGTTTTTTTGTAGGTATGGAATGCTTCCTCGGCGGTTTGAAGCACCTGGTCTAGCGACATGCTTGGCATTAATTATCCTCCGTTTAAATGAATACTAGTCCTTTCGGCGCAAGCCATCTTACCAGATGGCCCTATAAAGCCTAAGCCTATGTGCATGCACATAGGCTTAGGCTTCTACAAGGATATAAGTTCTTTTTCTGTTTTAAAGTCAGGCAAAACCGGACGGTTCTCCAGGGCCTCATGGATGATGGCCAGCACTTGCTCACGCTCTGCGCCTTCCAAGGGCAGGCGGGGCTGCCGTACGGCCTCGGTGCCCAGGTTTGTGCAGACTTCGGCCAGTTTAATGTTCTGCACCAGTTTAGGATGCACATCCAGTTCCAGCAGCGGATAGAACCACCGGTTGATTTTCACGGCTTCCTCTAAGCGGCCGGCTTTTACCAGTCGGTAAATGGCCACGGTCTCAGCGGGGAAAGCGCAGACCAAACCGGCTACCCAACCTTCGGCACCTAGTACCAAACTCTCCAAAGCCAGGGTATCCACGCCGGAAAGGATCTTGAACCTATCTCCGAAGCGGTTCTTCATTTTGGTGATGTTGCCTACCTCGCGGGTAGATTCTTTTACTGCCTGAATGTTCTCCTCAGAAGCCAAGTCTTCAAACATATCCAAGGTTACCTCAATGCGGTAATCAATGGGGTTGTTGTAGATCATGATAGGAAGCGGCGTAGACTGGGCAACGGCCTTAAAATAGGTCACAGTCTCCCGGGCATCGGCTTTGTAACGCATAGGGGGCAGCAGCATGAGTCCGCTGGCCCCGTTTTTCCGGGCTTCTTCGGCCGCCTGAATCGCCTTGGCAGTAGACTGCTCGGCTATGTTCATCACCACGGGCACCTTGCCGTCTACAAACGCAACGGTTTCCTTTACCAACGTTGCTTTTTCCTCATCTGTTAAGGTGCTGGCTTCCCCTAGGGTCCCTCCTAATATGATCCCGTCCACCCCGGCATTCAGTTGAGCCTCAATGTTGCTCAGAAACGCAGGTATATCAAGTCTGTCTTGCTCCGTGAACTTGGTGGTGACAGCAGGGAAAACTCCTTTCCATTGTACATTCATGGCGTGCTTTTTTAATGTTACTGTATTTGATTTTATGATTTCTAAACCTGTATAAGAGCTTAACAAAACTACCCTATCGGGTTTGAAGGGAATTCCTACATTTTACCCATTGGTGATACAAGATTATCAATTGGACTGCTTGTACCGATTTATCAATTATGTTAGTTAAATTTAAGTACGTTCTCCTTTTTCTTTTTCTTTACCCAGACCATGAAACCCCTACATTTCAAAATCCCGAAGACGTCAGGCGAATCCGTCCGGATTCAGTATGACGAACAGCGCCATTTCTATGAGAACCTGCATTTCCACCCAGAACTGCAGATCATGGTGATTTGTGAAAGCACCGGAACCCGTTTCATTGGTGACAGCATTGGTAACTTCAATGCCGGCGACATCATTGTCCTGGGCTCTAACCTGCCGCACGTATTCCGGAACGATAAAAGGTACTACGAACCAGACTCTGAGCTCAAAGCCAAAAACATCTCGGTCTTTGTGGACCTTGCGGCTTTTGAAGATAATCTTTTCTCCCTTCCTGAGGCGCACGCGATCCAAAAATTATTACTCAACAGCAAGCGGGGGTTACTTATAGAAGGAGAAACCCGGGACAAGGTATCAACCCTGATCCAGGACATGCGCGCCATGAAAGGGTTTGAGCGCATCATCCAGGTGCTCATCATTCTAAACCTTCTCTCCCACTCCCATGAACTGGAAATGCTGTCCTCGGTGGGTTTCAACGCGAACCTCAACGAATCTGATAACCGCAAGATCAATGATGTCTTCAACTACATCATGAACAACTTCACCGAGGACATCAAGCTCAGCGATGCCGCCAATGTGGCCAACATGAGTGTGAATGCGTTTTGCCGCTATTTTAAGCAACACACCCAAAAAACATATTCCCAGTTTCTGAACGAAATCAGGATTGGCCACGCCTGCAAGCTCCTGATTGAGGACAAATGGAACATCCGGGAGACGGCTTTTGAATGCGGGTATGACAACATCTCCTATTTCAACCGCCAGTTCAAAGACATCACCAACTTCACCCCTACTGAGTTTGTGAAGCTCCACAACACCAAGTTCACCAGCGACTTTTCTCTGATGGAAACAACCCAGGTGTAAAGCTTGGACAATAGCCTAAGCCACCTGGCGATTTCTGTTTAAGGGCTGTTTTTGGGTTTTCAGGCGCAAATCAGCTTTTAGCCTTTTCCTGGCCTTTTATCTCCCAGGCAGGCGGATCTATGCCCAGCAGGTGCTTCACGAAGAAGTCGCGTCGCTTGTGCTCCCCGTATTCCCCTCCGGACGAGTGGCCCATGCCGGGTACCATCAGGAAGTCAAAGTTCTTGTTGGCTTTGATGAGTGCATCTACCAGTTGCAGCGTGGAGGCTGGATCTACGTTATCGTCCAGTTCGCCTAAGATTAGCATCAGTTTACCCTGTAGTTTGTGGGCGTTGACCACGTTAGAGGAGGCAGCGTATTCCGGCCCGATGGGGAAGCCCATCCACTGCTCATTCCACCACATTTTGTCCATGCGGTTATCATGGCAACCCGCCGAAGAAACCGCTACTTTGTAGAACTCCGGGTGGAACAGCAGGGCCCCGGCCGAGCTCTGTCCTCCAGCGGAAGTTCCGTAGATGCCAACCCGGCTCAAGTCCAAAGACGGATATTTCTGGGCGGCAGCCTTCATCCAGGCAATGCGGTCCGGGAAGCCCGCGTCTTTGATGTTTTTCCAGGCAACATCCTGAAAAGCTTTGGACCGGTTAGAGGTACCCATGCCGTCAATCTGCACCACCACAAAGCCCAGCTCCGCGAGTTCCTGCATGTGCCGGGCGCCGGAGTTAAACGTCTTTGGCACAAACGCACTGTGCGGACCGGCGTAGATGTATTCAATAACCGGGTAAGTCTTGGCAGGATCAAAGTTGGTGGGTCGCACCACAATGCCCCAGATATCGGTTTGCCCGTCGCGTCCCTTGGCGGTAAATACCTCCGGCGCTTTCCAGCCAGATTTGGGTAGTTCAGAGGCATCGGCTTTCTCCAGTTCCATCACCACTTTTCCGTCGGTGGCGCTTCTGAGCACCGCTACCGGCGGACTATCTACCCGCGAGTAATTGTCCACGAAATACTTGAAGTCTGAAGAGAAAGTGCCGGTGTGGTGGGCGTCTTCCTTGGTGAGCGCCGTGAGGCCGGAGCCGTCAAAGTTCACCCGATAGTACTGCACCAGGTAGGGGTCTTGCCCCGCTTCGCGGCCGCTGCCTTCAAACAGAATGCTCCGGTTTTTCTCGTCTACGTGTACCACCTCACGCACAACCCAATCGCCTTTGGTGATCTGGTTTTTGACCTGGCCAGTGGCGCCGTCAATAAGGTAGAGGTGGTTCCAGCCGTCGCGTTCCGAGGCCCAGATGATTTCCCTCCCATCGGCTACATCCTGCCGGAACTTCTTGCCGCTGTAATCAATAAAGGTCTTGTTTTCTTCTTTGATCAGGTCCCGCACCTTGCCCGAGGCAGCATCTACCTCCAGCACTTTGTAGGCCTGGTGCCCGCGCTGGTTGTACTCCACCGTGAATGCCCGTCCATCTTTCCGCCAGCTAGGATTAGAGAGATCATACTGCTGCCCCACCCCGAAGAGCGACGGATCAACAGCCACCTGCCGTTTTTCCTCCACCAGGAAAAGCTGCGGAGCTCTCTGCGGCAGCGCATCGCCGGGCTTCAGGTAATTGCGGGTATGTAGTTTGGGCTGCAACTGATCTAAAGGCGAGGACTCAATCAGGTACAGTAAATGCTCCTTGTTGGCCCTCACCCGGTTAGTGGCCAGTTTTTTTGAGTCCGGGGACCACTCCAGGAAGGAAGAATAGTACTCCCCCGCCGAGCCATCGAAGCTCAGTTGATGCTCCACTTTTTTGTCTTTCACCGAGCGGATGTAGACGTTGTGGTTCTTGATCAAGGCTTCCCATTGTTTGTCAGGCGAGAGCACCGGCTTGTTGCCTTGGTCACTCCAGCGGTCACCCCAATAGCGGTTGTTTTGCTCTTCGGCTTTGCCCAGGTTCTGCAGTTTGTAAGAGCCCAGGTTGGTTCGCCACTTCGTTCCTTCGGCTACAAATTCCATGGCTTTGCCGTCTTCCACAAAGGTGATCTCAGTAAAGGGCAAGTTGTAGGAATCCAACGTTTTACCTAAAGCCGCCGACAGTTCTTTCGCTAGTTTCTGCTGATCGAAGGCAGGTTTTTTGGACCGTTTTTGGGCGTTGACCAGCATAAATTCTTTTCCTCTGGGCGTCTGTCGCACATACCAGAAAGACTCCTTCCCCTTCTCCCAACTAAAACGCGACGGCGCATAGTACACCTTGGTATTCATGGCCACCTTCAACTTCTCTGCCCGTTCATAATCTGCCTTGGTTCCCTGCGCCTGCACAGCGCCAGAACCCAGAAGCACAAGGGCACAAACCAGAACCTGTTTCAGCGCAGCGGAATACCCACTAGGTGAGATTGTAAGGCGGGGGAAAAGAAGCATGGTTGGATGTTTTTGGTGGATATGTATGGCAATATGTATCTGATATAATCAATTTTTGTTCAGCATATTAGCACGTCCTGATACCATATTAGCAGACCTACCGAACAACCTAGATACTTTCCTTGCGGGAGGACTCCACGTAGAAATTAGGGTCCAGGGTAAGCTCCGTGCCGGGTTTCATGCCGCTGAGTTCTTTCCAGGTGGTCACCGGCTCCAGCCATTTCTCCTTGCCGTTTAGGTACACTTTCACGGGCAGGTTGAACCCGGCGACGGTGTGGCTCCAGCGGTACTTGAGGGTGTTGCCGGCGAGTTGGTACTCCAGTTTGGGAATCCGGATGTCACGGAGGTACTGGTTGAAGAAAGGTGTGAGGTCACGGCCTACTTTCTTGCTCAGGTAGTTCTCAATCTGCTGCGTGGTGACGGTCTGGTGGTAGAATTCTTTGTTCAGGCCCCGCAGGATGTTGCGCCATTTGGCATCATCATTCACCACCTGCCGAAGCGTGTGCAGCATGTTGCCGCCTTTGGGGTACATGTCGCCGGAGCCTTTGTGGTTCACGTGGTATTCGCCAATGATAGGCTGCTTGTTCCCGATGCCGGCCCGGGTCCCGATCACGTACTCGCTGCCAGCTTTCTTCCCGTAATAATATTCCACAAACAGGTTCTCAGAGTAATTCGTGAAACTCTCGTGAATCCACATGTCCGCGATGTCTTTGTAGGTGATGTTGTTGGCGAACCACTCGTGCCCCGATTCATGGATGATAATGAAATCGAACTTCATGCCCCAACCGGTGGAACCGCTGGGATCTTTACCCCGGTAGCCGTTTTTGTAGCCATTGCCATAAGTGACGGCGCTCTGGTGTTCCATGCCGGTGTAAGGCACCTCAATCAGTTTGAAACCGTCTTCATAGAACGGGTACGGCCCGAACCAGTGCTCAAATGCCTTGAGCATTCGGGGAGCGTCTTTGAACTGCACTTTGGCTTTCTCCAGGTTCTCTTTCAAGACATAATAGTCAAGATCCAGCAGGCCTTTCTCACCCTTGTATTTCTCAGAGAAGTGCACGTAATCCCCGATGCTCAGGTTCACGCCGTAGTTGTTGATGGGATTGGCCACAAACCAGTGGAAGGTTCTGGTGCCGTCATTATTCTGGGTCATGCCCCGGAGTTTCCCGTTGGAGACATCCATCAGGTTCTCCGGCACGGTGACGCTGATCTGCATGCTGTCGGGTTCATCATACATGTGGTCTTTGCAGGGCCACCACAGACTGGCACCATCGCCCTGGTTGGAGTTCGCCACGAAGGGTTGGCCGTTGGCGTCTTTCTTCCAGGTGATGCCGCCGCTCCACGGTGGATTCTTGCTCACCACCGGTTTGCCGCCGTAATACACCTCCACGGTGTTCACCGCGTCCTTCGTCTGTTTCTGATCCAGCTGCACAAACCAGGCGTTCCCGTCGCGGGTGAAGGTGAGTTCTTTCCCGCTCTGCGTTACTTTCTCAATCTGCATGGGCGGCTGCAAATCCACCTGCAGGCGCTGGTTGGGCGTGAGGACTTTGTAGGTGATGGCGTTCATGCCTTTGATGGTGCTGTCCGCGGGGTTCACCTTCACGTTGAGGTGATAATACGCCAGATCCCACCAGGCCCGCTCCGGGGTGATACTTCCCCGCAGAGTGTCCTGCCGGGTAAACGTTTTGGTCTGGGCCTGCGCGGCGGTCCCCCACAGCAACAGAAAGATGACCGACAAAAACCTGGTTCTCACGCTAAGTGATATAAGATTCATACAAAATTGATAAAGTGTTTGAGGGCCGATTTTCAGAAAACAGACCCAAAACAGGTAAAGCAAAATACAGATGTACACACAAGCTCAGTAATAACTAAAAGCATTCGCCTGAGCCAGCGTGCAGCTACCTTTTATCACTGGGTATAATTCAACATGATGCCGTTGATCCTGGTGGGCAGCCAGACCTGCATGGGGCTTTTGCCGCGGTTGGCCCAGGAATAGTACGGGATGGCGGTGATGGTTTTTCTTTGGGTAACGGTGGACAAACCATCGGCACTTACGGAAATGACTGGTACTTCGGCCTTCAGGGCCACCACGCCGTTTAGGAGCTGTTGGTTGAAAGTAGCCTTAAAACGGGTATCCTCGGGCACCACCATGTTCCAGGCTTCCTGGCCGTTGTCCACGCCTTCCACGCAGTACACCAGCGGCCCGCGTTGCAGCGCGATCCTGTCCTGGTTGTTAGTCAGGCTGTCTTTGGCCACTACCTTTTTTACCTCCATGGGGAAGTCCAACTCCAGGCGGTCTCCTTTTTTCCACTTCCGGTCGATGACGGCGTAGCCCCGCTCCATTTTGTAGGGGATGGCTTTCCCGTTGAGCTTCACCGTGAATTTTGAGGGGGTTTTGTCAGAGAAACGATACAGATCGCCGGGTACGGGCTCACCCTGTACCCAACCCGGAATGCGCAGGTGCAACGTGGCATTGGTGGCTTTGGCCGGATTCACCGTAAGATCCACTTTGCCCTCCCAGGGGTAATTGGTTTTCATCTCCAGCGGCAGGTTCCCGTTGGGGGTATTAAGGTTGGTCTGGCTCCCGATGTACAGGTTCACCCACACCCCGTTGTCGGACTGCGCATAGACGTAATTGCCCAGCGAGGCGATGAGGCGGGAGATATTGGCCGGACAGCAGGCCGTCCCGAACCACTCGCTGCGTTGGTGCTGCCCCCGGGAGGCCAGGGGATTCCCATAGAAGAACCGGTCGCCGCTCAGCGACAAACCATCCAAAGCGCCATTGTAGAGGCTGCGCTCCAGCACGTCTACGTACTTGCTGTCGCCGGTCATGGAGCTCATGCGCTGGTTCCAGAACACCATGCCCACCGAGGCGCAGGTTTCGCAGTACGCGTGCTCGTTGGGGAGGTCATAGTCTTTGGAGAAGCCTTCGTTGCGGCCCGAGGAACCGATGCCACCGGTGATGTACATGTTACGGTAGACCACGTCTTCCCACACGTTTTTCATGGCGCCCATGTAGGCTTCATCGCCCTTCAGGGCGGCTACATCTGCGGCGCCGGTGTACATGTACATGGCGCGCACGGCGTGGCCCGTGATTTCCTTCTGCAGTTTCACAGGCATGACATCCTGGGCGTAGGCAGTGTCTTTCCAATCGGTCCAAGTGTAGCCTTTGGCCAATTTACGGCCGCGCTCCTCCAGAAGCCAATCGGCCAGGTCCAGGTACTTTTTGTTTTTGGTGGTTTTGTACAGCTTCACCAAAGCCAGCTCCAGTTCCTGGTGCCCGGTCACCCAATGATGCTTGCCCGGCCCGAAAAGCGAGGCGAAATGATCGGCGAATTTGGTGGCCACGTCCAGGAGCTTGCGCTTGCCGGTGGCCTCATAGTACGCCACGGCCGCCTCTATGAGGTGCCCGCCGTTGTAATCCTCGTGCATGCTCATGTCGGTCCAGCGCTTCTCGGGGAACTGGAGCGTGTAGTAGGTATTCAGATAACCGTCGGGCTGCTGGGCCTTGGCGATGAGGTCAATCCACTGATCGGCCTTCTTCTCCAGCTCCGGGGAAGGTTTGTTTTTGATGGAATAGGCAATCGCCTCCAGGGCTTTGTAAACATCGGAGTCATCGTAGAAAATGCCCTTGAACTCACCTTTCTTCAGGCCCGCCATGATCTCGAAGTTCTGAATGCGGGGCGTTTTCACCTCGGTTTGCTCAATACAGACCGGAATGGTGACGGTGGCCACCTGGTCAATGCGGGGCTTCCAGAAGGCATCGTTGATGGTGACTTGGGAGAAGTTCACTGGCGCGATGTTCCTGATGCCGCCCTGCGCGAACGCCCCCGTCTGTACGAGGCAAATGGCCAGTAGACTAAGTAGGTTTTTCTTCATTTTAGGGGTCTTTTACAAAAAACAGCGCATAAACACCGCATACTGCATGGCGCATGCATAGAGGTAATGCCCCAAACTATGCCCGGCCAGGCCCGAGGACTCCCAGCCGCCGTACTTAGCCGTCTTTGGTTTGAGACCGGCGTGAGCCCGGAAATCAGACAGCAAGCGGTCAGGCTCAACCTTCAGGAGGTAATCGGCGTCTGCGTTCATGGCCTCCTTGAAAGGACTTTCCAAGAGTTTCACGTCCTGCAGGTTGAACGCGTAAGCCTTAATGCCAACCACCGGCTTGACCTGCATCTTGGTGTTGTTCCACTCCGGAACATAGGATTGGGCCTGCGCGGGATTGAGGGAGATCAAACTACCAAGAGTATAGGCAGAATAGACCATTTTTTCATTTCGCTCATAAAGTTGGGGTCTTACTTGATGATACTGAAATCGTTGAGGGCAATCGCTAGTACAAAAAAGGATTTACCGCCTGCTGGAATGACTGACTTTGGGTGTGCGGGTCAGGGCACTTTCTTATATCTGAAGGATAGTTTTGGGCCTTTTTTCAGAAAAACGCGCTTAAAACGCATCGCTCCTCAAATCTTCTTCTAATGCAATAAACATTATAAACCTTAAAAGAAGCTTCAGCATGTTAGCCAATGGTAATACTATGTTAACAGCGGCTTATTAAACGGGAGGAGAGGAAAAGAAAACTGCCCATCCTCACCCCTGTTTCCAGAAGGTTTAAATGAGCAGTTCCTCAACAAACAAACCAATTACGCTTTAATATCCAGGGTTTTGGGCCAGTTTAGGGTTCTTATTGATCTCTTCGGCGGGGATGGGGAACAGGGCTTTGCTAGGGCTGCTTGGGCTATGGTTAAACCAGGCTTTTGTGCCAAATACCCCGAAACGGATCAAATCTTGTCTGCGGTGCGCCTCTGCCGCAAACTCCCATCCTAGCTCATCCAACATTCTCCCGAACTGGATATCGGCACCACCGCTTCCGGGGCCAGAAAGCACGTTGCCGTTCTCATCCTGAAGACCGTACTCATAGGTACTGCCCTGCTTCAGGTCATCGCCGGTCACAGTAGCTTTTGCTGGATTGGTATCCCGGAAAGCGCGCTGGCGCACTTGGGTCACTAACACGGCTGCTTCATCGGCGCGGCCCATGCGCAGCAGGCTTTCTGCCTTCATCATGAGCACATCGGCGTAGCGCAGCATAGGGAAGTCATTGTCCAGGGCTCCGGTGGCTCCTTCCTTGATTTTATACTTCCCAATGCGGTAGCCCTCGTTTGACTCGGTGGCAGCCATGCTAGGCATCAATTTCACATAATCAATGGCGATAGCGCCAGTGGTCGCATTTTTCTGTGGTCCCATGATCCAGGTGTCTTTCAGGCGGCCATCCTGCGCATCATAGGTGTCTATGAACTGCGGTACGGCGGCGTTGCCTCCCCAAGGGCCAGCCTGCATTTTGTACACGAATCTACTGGCAGGGTCCAGCGTTTTCATATGGACAATATTTCCCTGACCGTAAATTTGGTCATATGGAATGGCAAAGATGATCTCTGGTGAATTCTGGTTCGTGTAGGTGAAGACATCTGAGTAGTTGGGATCCAAGGAGTACTTCTGGCTACTGATAATTTCATCGGCCTGCTGGATACATTTTTCCCACTGTGTCGTGCCGGTGTACACCCCGGCATTAAGATAAATCTTTGCCAGCAAGGCTTTCACTCCCCACTTGTTCAACTGGCCATAGGTGGCTTTAGGATCGTCGCTCAAGAGGTCCACTACTTCCAAAAGCTCCTTTTCCACGAATTCGTATACCTGCTGGCGGGATTTCTGTTCGGGCAACTCGGTGTTATTAAAATCGGTCACTATGGGTATATTTCCATGGTTATCCAATAACAGGTAATAGGCAAATGCCCGAGCGGCTCTTAGTTCTGCCACCAACGCTTCTTTCCCACTTTCCATGGCTATCTGCCCGGCCTCAATCTGCGCCAGTACGCGGTTGGCTTGGGTGATGCTCCGGTAAGAGCTTAACCAGGTATTCTGGGGTTGCCATTGCAGCGGGGTCCAGGTGTGGGTGTGCATCCTGAGGTAGGTACCACCGTCATACCAGCCGTTAGGACGAGCCGGTGTGGCAATGGCATCTGCGCTTTCTTCCTGCAAATCAAAGTATCCTTGCCAGCCCATCATTAACCCCCTAAAAGAGGCATACACTGGCGCGATGATGGCTGGGATGTCTTTTTCAGTGGGCTTAAAACTGGAAGCCAAAACCTCTGAGTAAACCTCTTCATCCAGGTTGGTACAGGAACTGATAGCGCCTACTGCCCCTAAGGTGGTAGCCAGGGTATATACTATTAATCTCTTTTTCATGATTGTGCTCTTAAAACCTAGAAGGATACATTAATGCCTGCCGTAAACGTGCGGGTGGTAGGGTATTTGTCGCGCTCATCATTGCCAGGAGCAAATCCTGAGTAGCTTACCCCTTCCGGATCTAATCCTTTGTAGCCGGTGAAGGTCACCAGATTTAGCCCAGACACGAAGACTCTTGCATTCCTTACAATCTTGATCAGGTCCTTTGGTAAAGTATAGCCAAAGGTGACGTTGTCAATTTTCACGTAGTCTCCCTTTTCAATGTAATGACTTACATACACCAGGTCGTTATTGAGTCGTTTTCCGTAAACCGGGTCATAAGCGGTCTTAAGCATGTTGTAAGATGGGTTCTTTGGGTTCTCATAGAACATGCGCTGGAAGTTGAGGATGTCATGGCCAAAAGCACCTCTGATGTTTACCGTCAGGTCAAAGTTCTTGAAGCGGGCAGAGTTGTTCCAGCCTAGCACGTGCTTGGGAATGGCGTTGCCGTAGTATTGACGGTCTTCCTGAGTGGCGTCATTGATTGGAATAGCTTCGCCGGTTTTGCTTTCCACTAACCAACCGCCGTTCGCATCCACTCCCACGGTTTTCCAAACATAGAAGCGGCCGATGGGCTCTCCTACAGCTACCCGGTGGGTGAAGTCCTGGATGGGTTCACCGGTATAACCTTGGTCAAAATAATCTATTGCATTATCAAACTGGTCATTGGTCAAAGAAACCAGCTCTGTTTTGTTCGTTGAGTAAGTCACATTGGAGTTCCAGGTAAAATTCTTGGTTTCAACGGGAACAAAATTTACCAATGCCTCAAATCCCTGGCTGCGCAACGCACCCGCATTGATGGTCATAAACCCAATCAGGTAAGGAGGTGATGGAACCTCAAATTGGTACAGTAAGTCTTCAATGTCCCGACGGAAGAAATCCAAGGAGCCACTGATGCGGTTTTTCAGGAAACCAAAATCAAGACCTACGTTGTATTCCCCTTTTCTTTCCCACCGCAGATCTGGGTTGAAGTTACGGGCCGGGGAAAAGCCTCTCACCCATTTTCCTCCAATAAATGCCCCTTCAGCTTGACTAAAATTATAGCTGATCTGCGATAAATAGGCGCTGTTAGCAATGGTACCAGTTACCCCGTAACCGGCTCTTAACTTCAGGTCTGAGATAAAGCCGAAGGATTTCAAGAATTCTTCCTGGCTTATTCTCCAGCCTACCGATACGGCCGGGAAGGTACCCCACTTAGAGTTAGCGCCAAACTTAGAGGAACCCTCACGTCTCACGCTGGCCATAAACAGGTATTTGTCATTGAAGTCGTAAGTCACGCGGCCGAAGAAGCCAATGAGTTTCCAATTTTCCTTGTAGCTACCCATCCCTGCTAAACCAGCCTGAACTGCTTGGCCAACCCCTAGATTGTTCCAGCCGTAGGCATCCGTAGGAAAATTCCAGTTATCAGCATAGAACGATTCATTTGTTTCATCTTGCCAGCTATAGCCACCCAACACACTGAAACTATGGGCTCCAAAAGTTTTGGCGTAATTAGAGGTGAGCTCCAGCAAGTTAGACCGACTAGCGCCCGTGCTTCTGCCCGCATTGCTGTTTCGGTTATCCAACCATGTGTCTGAGTGGTTGAACGTGGAGGCATATCCAGACAAAGAACTCCCCTGGATATGAGACCCTAGTATTTTGAAATGCAGGTCTTTAATAGGAGAATAATCCAAGCTTCCGCTCATTCTCATTTCCCGGGTGGTACTCTCCCGGTTGAATTCTTCTATCCTGGACACTGGATTGAGGTAAAAGTATCCATCTCGCTCCTGCCATTCACCGGTTTCGGTCCTTACCCGGTCCGTAGGGTTCCGGATAATCGCCTGCCGATAAGCATAACCATCGCCACCGCCTTGCTTAGAAGAACCAATGGTATTGATCAACTGAATATTCGCCTTCAGTTTCTCATCAAACATAGCGTGGTTTACATCAGCCCTGGCGACAAAACGCTCCTGCCCCGTTCTTTTTATAATACCTCCCCAGTTTCTGTAGTTGAGGGAGCCTGTGAAGTTGGTGGCAGAGTTTCCCCCGAAGAAGGTCAGGTTGTGGTTATGGCTGATTGGAGTCTGCATGATTTCATCCAGCCAGTCTGTATTGCCGCCGTAATCTTCATAGTCAATGCCTTCCTCAGCGATCAACCGGCGGTAATCATCTCCAGTCAACAATTCAGGTCTTCTGGCAATAGTCTGCACGCTGGTATAGGCGTTGTATTCCACTGTACTGCGGTCACCCTGGTTTTTGCGCGTAGTGATAAGGATTACCCCGCCAGTGGCCCGCGTACCGTAGATGGCAGCCGCTGACCCGTCTTTCAACACATCCACTGACTCAATATCCTCTGGAGCCACAGTGTTAATTTCACCGGGAACACCGTCTATTATTACCAATGGCTCGGAACTGCCCTGGATGGAGCTGATGCCCCGCAGGTTGATTTGGGTGGTGGCATTGGGATCGCCGCTGGGGGTGGTTACCCGCAGACCAGCTACTTTCCCCTGCACCAACTGGGCCGCATCACGCACGGCACCCTGCACGAAGTCCTCACGATCTACCCCGGCCACGGCGCTGGTCACATCACCCTTCTTCTGGGTACCATAACCAATCACCACTACTTCCTCCAATACCTGGCGGTCGGCCTTTAAGCGAACATTCAACTGGGACTGGTTAGACACCAATACTTCCTGGGGAGTATACCCTATGTAACTGAAAATCAAGACCGCGTTCCCAGGAACCGAGATCTGGTATTTGCCATTGACATCGGTCATAGCCCCCGCGGTGCCGCCTTTGAGAGAGACAGAAACCCCAACCAACGGAGAGCCATCCTCCGCCGAAGTCACCGTTCCAGACACGGATCTGTCTTGCTTGGAGACCACCCGGTGGTCCCTTACCCCAGCATAGGCACTTTCCTGCGGCAAACAGGGAAGGAGGGCGTACAATACCACAGTACCCGACAGGGCGAGTACCCTATTCGTAAATTTCCATTTCATAAAGTCAATTGTTTAATTACAAATTGAAAAAACTCACCTACCCTCCAGAAATGGAGGTGCCCTCTACCAGAACCAGGAGGCGCTGGGTTGCCATCTGAGAAATTGACAGATAGAAGCTGTAAAACGAGCAGCCTAAGCTAGATTTAGCTACACCCGCCAGCAGTGCGGGTATCAAAGAGAATGGAAATGCTGCTGAACACCTCCAACTCTCAGGAAAAGCATGGAAAAGCCTATTGTCTTAAAACTTTATGGACACAGGCAGGAGCACAAGAAGAGGGAACATCTGATTTTATCAGACCTCTTTTGTGGAATTTCTTATTGGCAAGTCCGTTTTTAATGAACTTTAAAGAGAACAAGGGGCAATTTCAAGGGAAGTTAGAAGGCAAACGATTCTTCCTCCATGAATAATCCAATTATCCATAGAAATCACAGGTTCAAATAACAGCTCCATGTTATTTGAATCATCATATAACCGACCCTTCCTGGGGCAGGTCAATGCGAATACAATTCACCGTATTAATTTCAGCCCTTTGCGCCCTTTCTCATGTCAATTAAGAAAATGGTTATAGTTCTTCAGATAATAAGACAAGGTTTTCTGCATTCACCATCGCTTCTGCGTTTATGATGTCTAACAATTGTTGTTCTACCTAATCTGATATTTTGAGTGCGGCACCTGTACAAATCTACTATATACTCTAATGCAACTCCTCTTCTGGATTATCTAATACAGATACTATATTAACAATAGGTTAACACCCCACACATAAAGAGGAAATACTGAGGCAGGCTTTAAAGGCAGGAAATAATACTTACCACCACTAACCAGGGACATTTAAATGGATGGGCATACAGAAGCAGCCAAGCCCAAGAGGCCCGGCAGACCCGTTTAGGGGCCTTTATTACAGGAACGGCAGCAAACCTGAAGGTTTAGGTGCTCAATAGACAGGTGATACTTTATTGACTACAACTCCGTGCGGTCTGTTAGGGAATGGAGAAACGCTATAATCGCTTTCTGCTCCTGGGCGCTCAACTGGAGTTGGTCACTGGGCAGGGTTTGGTTCTCCAGCGAAAGGCCCAGCCCCACTCCCCCACCCTGGTTGTAAAAGTCGATCACCTCCTCCAGGGTTTTGTAGGCGCCGTTGTGCATGTAGGGAGCGGTCCTGGCAATGTTCCTGACGGTGGGCGTCTTGAAGGCAAATTTCAGCTCGTCTATCTTATTATGGACGAATCTTCCTTTATCGGGGTCCAGGGTGGGCTTTTTGGCTTTGGGGGATTGGAGCACGCCTAGAACTTCGCCCTCGGTATTGGTGAAGGCCGGACCGGCCGTACCGTTGAAGACGGGCATAAAATGGCAGGTACCGCATTTGGCCTTGCCCATGAAGAGGTTGAAGCCTGCAATCTCCTGGCTATTCAATTGGCCTTCCTCGCCCCGCACATACAAATCAAAGCGGGAGTTGAAAGGAGCCAGTGACCTGACGTAGGCGGCCAAAGCCATCATCACGTGCCGGGGCAGGATTTCATTCTCCATGGTTGGAAATGCCTTCTTAAACGTCTGTACATAGGCAGGCTGGCTATTGAGCCTGCTGGCGGCTTCTTCCACGGAGGCATGCATCTCGTCTTTGTTAGCGATGACATCCAGCGCCTGGTTTTCCAGGGTGGGCGAGCGCATGTCATAGAACTGCGCGTGCTGATACCCTGCATATAATAGCGTGGGCGCGTTGCGGCCCACGAACCGGCCTTTTTGCAAGGCATTGCTCTTGGGCAGACCATCGGTAAAGGCCAGGTCAGGCTGGTGGCAACTGCTGCAGGTACGGCTGCCCGATGAAAGGATGGGGTTGTAGAACAGGTCTTTCCCTAATGCTACCTTCTGGGGCGTGGGCCGGGCCTCCAGATTGCCCACAAAGTAATTCAGGTTGAGGGCATCGGGGTCAAACAAGGTGGCGGCCGTGGGGTTCAGCGCCAAGGCCGGCGGCACAAACGGAATACCGAGTTCCTGCTGCCAGGCCACCATGCCGCGGGTAATAGGGTTGGCGTACCGCCTGATGAAGGTCATGCGGTCAAAGGCATCAAAGTCGGGGCTTTGGTTGGTGAAGACGATGGCCTGCTGTAGCAGCGTTTGCAACCGGGTGTTCTCCCCGAAAAAGGAAAGCACTTTCTGTACCGCAGCCAAGGCCACCGCTGTCTCTTTTACGCCTGTTTTTGCCAAAGGAGTGTCAAAACCGGTAATGCCCAGGACCATGGTCCGGAACACCTCCTGCTTGGTGGCATCCAGGATATGGCCCTCGGTGAACACGGTCTCGTCCAGAATCACGCGGGTTCTTTTAAGGGTAGAGAGAAAGGCTTTTATTTCCCGCACCAGCGCTGCCCGGTCCTTTGCCTGCGGTTCTGGGTACACATATTCTTCTATGACCTGCAGCCCCGAGGGTGGGAAAACCCGCGTTTCTTCAATCTCAATCTCGGGCAGTGGCGCCCCGTTCAGTTCCTTGCTGGCGGTGGGGGCATAATACTCCGTGAACCATTCTATTTTCTTATACGCCCGCCGGGTTTGCAGGAAAGCTTTTTGCAGGGTTGGCCCGTCCCCTTTTTCTGCGCTCAGGAGTAATTGCCCTTCGGTGATCTGCTGCAGGGAATCAATCTGAGCCTGCAAATGCGCCTTTGTTCTGGCGGGTATTTCAGGCTTCTTTTCCGGAAAACAGCCGCAAAACAGAAAAGCTATGAGTAAGAGAAGAGAAGGGTTTAGGTTTAGTCTCATGGGCTTGAACAGGTGAAAGACAAAAGCCTTACCGAAAATCGGAAGGCTTTTGCGACATGACAGACGATGGTGTATGGAAGATTTAAAGCTGGTTTTCTAGCGGGCTACCCCAGTGAGGATCACGGTCTGGCCGCCTTCTTTGTTGTTGATGACGCCGCTGCCATCGGCTCCTTTGCCGCCGGGCAGGAAGCTATCGCTGGTCCAGGTATGGGGGTGAATGTTCACTACAAACGTGCCGGGCACGCCCACCAGGCTGGAGATATCATACATGGCGCCGTACTCCCAGGAGCTCAGGCGGGTATCATTGCCGGGGTTGTATTTGGCGTTGAAGGTGGGGTCTGATCTGCGGTGGTCCATCTCCAGCATGGGCTTGATCTGTTTGGTGGAGATGCTGTATTGCCAGATACGGCCGTCATGCTTGTTGTTCTTATAATAAGAGTCTCCGTCTTCCTGGATGTACACAAAGTTATCCGTCACGCAGATGTTGTCTGGGTTCACAATGCTGTTGCCCGGGTCTACCGAGCCGTCAATCAACGGGGTGAGTTTACCGGCTAGTGGGTTATTGGCATCCAGTTCAAGCTTGTACACCCGTCCCCACATGGTGAGGCCTGTCACCGGCGTGATCTTGTCTCCTTGGCTCACGCCCGTGGAAGTAAAGTAAAGGGTTCTGTTGGCGTTGGCGGTGCCTTTGCCGTAGTCCAGGTCTTCTACGCGGGCAAACTGCAGGGCGCCCTGCTCCACGGTTTGGGCTACTAGTTGCGCACCGGTGCTGGTGGCCACGTCTTTGTACTCAACAAATTCCACGTCATAAGCCGTGTTTACCTGCATATCGGTTTCCACGGTGTTCTTGTTTGTCCGGCGCAGCATGTACAGTTTACCGTTCTGTAAGTCGCCGGTGGTGTTAGAGAGGTAGAGATTCACCTGGCCCAGGCTGTTGGCCGCATTGCTTTCGTCTTCCCCTATGAAGATGGCCGTTTTCCCCGGATAAGCGGTCTTGGGAAGCGGAACTGCGTTTTCTGCGCTGCATTTGCCAAGGGCCGGCAAAACCCGGTTGGGGTTGCTCTTGTCATTGGTGGACCCGAAGGGGTTGATGGCATGGATCATGGACTCAATTCCGCTCTCGCCCGCAGTCAGGAACGTGGGACCGAAGCCATGCTCTTCCGGGGTGGCCAAGGTGGCCGAGCAAAGCCTCCAGCGTCCGCCCGCACCGTCCACGATGTACTCCCCTTTGGTGGGCTTCAGGTTTTTGTCCAGGTACACCCGTGACACAGACTGCAGGATCTCATGGTTCGTGATCATGACGTAGCCTTCGCCATCGGGGTTCTTCAGCAGGCCGGAGCCATCTGGCTGGGCACCGTAGATAAAGGAGGGAGAACCCTCCAGTTTGTCATCGCTGCTGATGAGGGTATTGATTTTCACGCCCTCAAACCCAGACAGCAACTTCACTAGCGAGGGCGTCACAGACTGGTTCTTGATCTCCAACGCTGGTGAAACCGGAGTAGTCTCCCCAGAGGAGTCATCGTCCTGGCAGGCGCTTAAAAAGAAGAGAGCGGTTAGGCCCACCGCAAAGGCTGATTTTCTGGTAACAAAAGGTTTCATGGCTAGGGGTTGAGTTTATACCTCAAAAGTATTTTCCTGTTGTTACCCCTTCATTAGTTCACTTTTAACCCATTGTTAAATCTGGCTCCCGCCTTTAACGCTTGCGTAACATAAGTCCGATAGTTTTTTAGGAGGCTCATTCCCACTTAAAGTTGGTCATCTTCATCTGCGGACTTGCAAAGGGGAGTTAACTGACCCTTCCTAATCCTGTTTGCTTTCAGGAAAACCCCATGCCTCAAATAATAAAATTTATAGTTCGCTTAAAACGCAGACGCTGGTTTACAACAGACAAAGGATAAGCCTGGAGTAGCAAACAATTTCCCTCCGTTTTTCTGAAAACACCTCAAAAGCGGACTGGCACCTGAATGGTGATTAAGGTGCCTTTTCCGGATTTTGGCGTGGAAACGGAAAGCGTGCCGTTTAGGAGCTTCACCCGGTCCTGGATGGACTTAAGCCCGATGCCCTTGCCGTTGCTTTTCCCGGACTTGATGCCGCGCCCGTTGTCCCTGGCCTGGAGCTGAATGTGCTCTCCTTCCTTGCAGATGGACAGCGTGGCGGCCGTGGCCCCGGAGTGCTTCACGATGTTGTTGACCAGCTCCTGGCTCATCCGGAACAGGGCGATCTCCAGGTAGGGCTCCAGCCTTTGCTCCAGACCCTCCACCTTGCACTGCAGGAATAAGGCGCTGTCCTCAAACTTGCGGCACATGCCCTCCAGGGCCACTTGTAGCCCGAACTCCTGCAGGAGCATAGGTACCAGCTCATGCGACACCCGCCGGGTCTCGTTGATGGCCTCGGTGAGCAGATCTTCCACGGTCTGGAGCGGTTGGTTTTCTTCCTTGCCGCTTTCTACCTCTTGTTCTTTGGCCCGGTCCAGATTCAGTTTGGTGGCGTACAGGATCTGGGCCACGCCGTTGTGCAGTGACTCCGAGATCCGGCGGCGCTCTTCTTCCTGCGCCTCCAAGATGGCCAGCAGCAGGGCTTTCTGCTGTTCTAGCCGCATCCGAAGGTTCTCCTGCTCCAGGCGGTGTACCTCAGAAAGGTCAAGGTCCACGCCAAGCACCTTCTCCACCTCGCCCTGCCCGTTGCGCAGGGCAACGCCTTTGATCTTGAGGAGCAGTTCCGCCTCGCCCACCTTTACCCGGAAGGTGTCTTCCTTGGGCTCGCGGCCCTGGCGCAGGCCCTCCACCATCTCTTGGGCCATGGCCCGATCCTCCTCCACCACGTACTCCAGGTAGGTCTCGGGGTGCACAGTGGTCCCCAGGGGTAGCCCAAACAGGCGGTACATGCCGTCCGACCACCGATAGGCGCCGGTTTGCAGGTTGTACTCCCAGCTGCCCATGCGGACCACCTCCTCTGACTGGCGCAGCAGGGTGAGGTGCTCCGCCACGGTCTTCTCGGCATTCTTCCTTTCGGTGATGTCTTCCACAGAGATGAACAACCCATCGTCTAGTTTAACGGCCAGCCACCGGAACCAACGCTGACTTAAAGAGAAGTTTTCTTCAAAGTCTACCCTGCCGTTCTGGTCCACGGCTTTCACATAGGCATCAAACAGGCCAATTTCTTTTATATGCGGATACAATTGCAGCATCCGGAGCCCGGTCACGTCCTCGCCCGCCATCTCCCGGCTCACGGCGTTGAGCCACACGTACTCAAAGTCAATGAGCTTGCCGGAGGCGTTGCGAATGCTTTTCACCACTACCATGCCCAGCGGGGAGGTATTGGCGGAGGCTTCCAGCAGTTCTTTGCTTTCTTGCAGGGCCTTGGTGCGCTCGGTTACCTGCCACTCCAACTGGGCGTTGAACTCCTGCAGCTGCTCCTCGGCCCTGCGGCGCTCGGTGATGTCCACGGCCATGCCCACAATGAAGCGGCGCCCGTCTTTGAGCGTACCCGGCGAGGAGGCGCTGAAACTCCAGTGACGCACCTCGCCGCGCAGGGTGCGGACCGGGAAATCTATGTCTACGGTGCGCCGGTGGCCCGTGAACAGGTGCTGCATGTGGCTGCGTACTTTCTCAGCCCCTTCGCCGTAGGCCTGGGTGAGCCAGTGGTCAAAGGTGGGAACCTCCTCCTGCCGGTAGCCGGTCAGCTCGGTCCAGGAGTGGCTTATCTGCAACACCTCCCCGTCCTCGGCGTGCATGATCACCGGGATGGGGGCATCCTCTATGGCTCTGCGGAACTGCTCCTCTGAGTCGGCCAAGGCCCTTTCCGCCTCGGCTCTCTCCACGGCCGCCCAGGTGCGCTCAACCGTTTCCTCCAGCAGCATACGCTCATGGTAGGTCCAGAAGCGTGGCGTGGCCATGGCGGCCGCGAGCGCCCAAATGACCTGGCTCTCTCCCTTCCGGAGCGGAACGACCATCAGGGCACGCAGCTTTAACCCGGCCAGCAGTTCTTTCTCGGAGTCAGAGAAGCTTGGATCGTGGGTCACGTCCTCAATGACCATAGGGTGCGTCACGAGCTGGCGCATCGTCTCGGGATAATCCGACAGTTGAAAGACGCCCGACATGGGAGAAAGATCCAGTCGAATATGCTCCGGGCCGACGGTGGAGATTCCTTTCTGCTCGAAGACCTCGCTGATATAGCAGCGGTCCAGGCGCAAGTGCCCGGCAAGCATTCTGACGGCCAGGTCTTTGATGGACGCCGCATCAGGTAAGGCCCGCAGCGCATCGCTGAGCCTGAGCAAAAAAGCCTGTTGTTGCTCTTGTTGCTTGCGTTGGGTGATGTCATTGAAGACTGCAGCAATAAGCCGGCTGCCTTCCCCGCCGATACGTGAATATTGATACGTAATCCAACGATTTAAATCTGCTGCATAGTTTTCACTACGTAACGGCTTACCTGTTTTGTAAACCTGGGTTAAGGCATGTAGCCAGTGCTGTTCAAGATGGGGAACTAGTTCACTGGCTTTTTTGCCAAGTGCATTTTTCATTCCCGTGTGTTGCTCAAAAGCCTCGTTTACTTCACGGTAAATTAAATCAACTACATTTCCACCTTGCTCTGTTAACACTTCCTGTATAGCAAAGCCTTCGTCAATAGATTCAAACAAGCTGCGGTATTTTTCTTCGCTTTTATGTAACGCTTCTTCTGCTTTGGCTCTTTCTACTGCAGCCCAGGTACGTTCTGCTACTTCTTCAACCAACCGCACTTCATCTGGTGTCCAATGCCGAGGCTTTGAGTTGATAGCCACCATTGACCAAAGCGGCTTATTCTCCCTTTTACGTACCGTTGCAGCCACCATTGCACGCATTCCTAACGTGGCACTGTTTTGCTTTTCGTTTTCTGATAAGCCTTGTCTTTCAAAGTCATCTTCTATCACAAGGGTCTGATCTAATACCGCTTTGTAAGCCTCAGGATAATGAGAAAGGTCAAATGTATCCGGCAAAGGTGGCACCGTTTCATTGCCAATCTGGTAATCAAGTAAAGCGATGTTCTTATCTAAATAATAAGAAACGATATAGCTGCGATCAAGCCGCAAATATTCAATAAGCATTTGGAGCGCTCTATTAGCCACTGCATCTGCTGTTCGTTCTGCACGAAGATTATCTGAGAACTGTAGCAGAAACTCCTGTTGTTGTTCGCGGCGTTTGCGTTCGGTAATATCTTCAAACACCGCTGCAATTAAATTGCTTTCTGGCCTGCCAAGGCGCATACGATAAAGACGCAACCACCTGTTGACGTCATTTATATACACTTCATCCAGCCTTGTTTCACCTGTTTCGCTAAGGCGCTGGTAGAATTTGAAGCGATTAGGATCCTGGTTTGGAATGGTTTCGGTGGACCTTTTTCCTACTACATTGGTAAGACCGGTGTGGCGTTCGAAAGCCTTGTTTACTTCCCTGTAAATAACATCTACCACATCGCCCTGTTCATTTCGCACCAATTCCATGATGCAAAAGGCTTCTTCGATTGTTTCAAACAGCGTCCGGTATTTTTCTTCGCTTTCGCGCAACGCTGCTTCTGCGTTCACTCTTTCTACTGCGGCCCAAGTACGTTCAGCCGTTTCCTGTATGAGGGCGATTTCATGGTCAAGCCAATGACGGGGCGTTGTTTGGTGAACAGAGAGATCTGCTACTAACTTCCCCTGCTTAATAAGCGGTACTGCAACAACCGCATGCACATTAATGGAATAAAACGCCTTTTTTGAATCATCATCCACCTCATCAGTTACATCATGTATGATGAGGCTTTCACCTTTTTTGAGTTTTTCGCCGGGAGGCCCAAATGCAGTAAAAGGAAAACGACCAATTACCTTTTGAACGGACTTGCTTGTATAATTATCTGTTGTTTCAAACCAGTCTTCCTCAATGTTTATCTCAGCATATATAGCCCGGTCTACATTTAAGTGCTCTCCTAAAACCTGCATTGCGACCCGTTGAACTTCTTTCGGATCAGCAATGGGGCGCAATGCATCATTCAGCCGGAGCAGGTAGTCTTGCTGTTGCTCACGCTGTTTGCGATCCGTGATGTCATTGAAAACGACACCAACAAGCGGACTGCCTGCCTCGCCTATCCGTGAAAATTGATATGTAATCCAGCGACCCAGGTCTACTGAATAATTTTCGCCACGTATGGGCTTGCCTGTCTTATAAACATGTGTCTGGGTATCGAGCCAGTGTTGTTCGAGATGGGGAAGCAATTCACTTGCCTTCTTGCCAGGCACATCCTTCATTCCGGAGATCTGTTCGAAAGCTTTGTTAACCTCAAGGTAAATCACATCAGTAACGTTTCCATTTTCATCTGTAACCACCTCCTGTATGGCAAACCCTTCATCTATGGAATCAAAAAGTGCCTTGTATTTATCGGTTGCTTTTTGCGCTATTTCATCTTTCAGACGATTAATTTCCTCTTCGGCTTTTTTGCGTTGGGTAATATCTTCTGTGTTCATCACAAAGCCATCGCCCATCTTGACCAGGGTTTGATGAAACCATTGGTCCTGAAACTGTTCATGCGAGTAAAATTGCTCGTGGTCTACGGGAATGCCGGTTTCTGTTACCTGCACAAATTTTTCAAACAAGCCTGTTTCTACAACCGCGGGGTTCTGTTGCAACAGGCTTTTGCCAATCATTTCCCCATAAAGCTCATTCCATGCATTATTGGTGAAAATCCAGGTGAAGTCCACTATTTCGCCGCTTTCATTTCTCACCGCCTCAAAGGCCTGGATAACGTAAAGGGAGCTGTCTAGCGCGGCCTGCAGGTTCTCTTTGGCTATCTTTATTTGTTTATCCGCTTTCTTCTGCTCGCTGATGTCAGTTGTGGTGGTGGCCACCCCGTCGTTCAGTTTCACCACAGATTGGAAAAACCAGCCGTTAAACTGCTCGTGCACATAGTGCCGCTCAGACTGCTCGGGCCGGCAGGTTTCCACCACGCGTTTGAAGGTGTCAAAAATCCCTTCTTCCCGCACCCCGGGGTTTGATTGCAGTAGGCTCTGCCCGATGACGTTGCCGTACCATTTCTCAGAGGTATGGTTGTTCAATACCCACCTGAAGTCAATGATCTCGCCGCTTTCATCCCGTACGGCTTCAAACACCTGGATCATGTCCAGGGAGCTGTCCAGGGTGGCCTGCAGCAATTGCTGGTTCTGCTTTAGTTCTTCTCCGGCCTTTTTGAGCTGGGTGGTGTCACAGGTGATGGCCTGCACCGTTTCCCGGCACAGAGTCAGTTCGGTCTGGTCCTCCACCTTTACCAGCAGGTACTGGAGTTCCTGCTGGCCGTTGAAGCCGGGGGTTAAGTGCAGGCGCAGGAACTTTTGCCCTGGTTTACTGGTACCGTTGGTGCAGGGGAATTCGCTGTGGAGGTGCAGGGACAGTTGGTGCGGCTTTTTGCCGGAGAGTACCTGCCGGAAGGCATCTTCCACTTTTGCGGGGGAAAAAACATGCTGCTCCAGGTTGCCAGGCAAGGCTCCCCCGAACAGGTTTTTGCCCATCCACTCTTCCCGCCCAGACCTTGAAGCCCACAAAAAGGCATCTGAGGCCGTTAGTACCTCCAACTCCGGAGACAGCACCAGGTAGAGGTCTGGCACGGTCTCAAACGCTTTCAACACTTCCAATGGCACTAAAGTGGCAGGCTTCATATTCAAGTCTGGAACTTATTACATATACAAAGGAACATAATTCTTTATAGCGTTATTCCTCCGCTGGTTGATGAACAAATACGGTATTTTAGGAGGGAAACACGGTAAATTACCTTTAGAAACCATCTTCCGTTTCTCTCCCTTTCTCAAATCAATTGCTATGTGAGACTTATGTAAAGGAGTTCTGGTGCAAATACTGAAGTGTCCTAGAAGAAAAGGAGACAAAACTTCATAAGCTTAAGTAAAGCTGAAAGCCCGGAAAACCGGGCTTTCAGCTTTACTTAGTTTTTCAATCCAATAGCGTTTCTCCTTTTTAACTCTTTACGGAGGTGATGAATAAGATCTAGATGGCCTTCCATCTCCTCTGGAGTAAGCAGTCTGCCATTGATGTAAAACTCAGGCCGGCGGTCACCCTCCACTTTCAGTTTATACCGGGTACTATCATTTCCAAGGGTGGTGATGGTGTTGTAAGGAGTCTCCTCTATTGGCCTGTTCACCGCTGCAAATGGTACCTCCATCAGTTTACCCTGGGCCATTTGCTCCTCTTTTGCAGCACTTTCTTTTGAAGGTAGCGCCCTCACTAGGTATATACCCATGACCAGCACCAGGCAAACCAAGCCATATAACACAGGCTTTAAGGGCCTTGCTTTCCTTTCTGTTTTTGTAACCTGCTCCTGCTGACCAGCCTCCTGGATTTGGGCATGAAGCATATACCCTTTCTTAGGAATAGTCTCTATCAGCTCCTTGGAGGTGTCATGGAGCAATTTTCTCAAGGAGGAGATGGCGTAGGTCAGCCCCTCCTCGCCTCCCCCGTAATTATCCCATACCTCTTTCACCAGCTGTTCCCTGGTCACTAACTGGTTCGCATGGCTGGCCAGCATACATAAAATCTTCATCAGCCTGGGTTCAATTCGCACCTCATTTTGCGAAAAGGTGTCTGAAACGGAATTAATGTTGGGCCGCACCAGATATCTGCCTTGTAGAAGAAAGTCTTTCTGTTCCATAAAAATGTCTCCTAAGCTAAATATACAAGTTATTGATGACCAGCCATGGTGAAATCTACAGGATAGCTTAAGAAATTCTAAAGCCTGTGAAGGGGCATGTTGCTTTATGTTTACGGCCACTGTTAACCTCAACAAAAATCCTTATGAACTTTAAATCAACCGTGCTCACAGGTTTGCTATGGGTTTTACTTTCCTGGCCTTCCACTGCCCAGGAGGCCGCTAAAATGGATAGAACTGTCAGGAGGCAAGTAGTGGATAGCCTTAGCAGTGTTCTGAAGCGGGTTTACGTGTACCCTGAGAAGGCCAATGAAATGAGTAAAGGCATCCAAAAGAAGCTGAAAAAGGGTGAATATGACCACCTGCCTGACAACCCTCAACTGGCGAATGCCCTCACCAGGGATTTAAGAGCGCATCACCATGACAAACATCTGGTAGTAAGATATGACCCTGAACTGGAGAAAAGAATCCGGAAGTTTGTAGCCACCTCCCAACCAGACCAAAAGGACGCGGAGAAAGACAAAAAGCAGAACTTTTACTTCAAAAAAGCCGAGGTCCTGCCCGGGAACATCGGATACCTGGTGTTCAACAACTTTGCGGACCTCAATGATCTGTCAAAGAAAACCGTGCAAGCCGCCATGCAGTTTGTAGCCAATGCAGATGCGCTTATCCTGGACCTGCGCAACAACATGGGAGGTAGGCCAGAAATGGGTCAGGTGATAGCCCGATACTTTTTCAGCCAACCCCAACTGGCCGGAAAAACCTTCAATAGAATCACCAATAGCTGGACCGAAGAATGGGTGGGTAGTAAGCCAGAAAGCCCGGATGCTTTTCACCTTGAGATGCCAATCTACATACTGACCAGCAAAAGAACCTATTCTGCCGCCGAAGGCCTTGCCTATCACCTGAAACACCTGAAAAAGGCTGTAGTTGTAGGAGATACCACCCGGGGCGGTGCCCATGCCACCAGAAGCTTTGCCCTAGGAAACGGCTTTGTGGGGTTTATCCCCTTCTCGCGGCTAGAGCATGTAGAAACGAAAACAGATTGGGAAGGAATTGGGGTTGTTCCCAACGTTGCAATCCCTGAGGACAGTGCCTTCCTGAAAGCCCAGGAGTTGATTTTAATCAAGTTGCTGAGTAGTACCAATGAAGCTGCTGAGAAACGAAAATTCCAGTGGTTACTGAACGACCTACAGGCAAAAACCAGGAAGCTGGCATTACCTGAGAAGACACTTGCCCAGTATACCGGCACCTTTGAAGAGTTTCAATTTACCGTAGAAAAAGGCCAGCTTTGGTGCAGAAACCTGCATCAGAAAGATAAAATGGACTTGCTGGTACCAATCAGTGAAAGTCTCTTTAAGGTAGACAATGAAAGCCAGGTAGAATTTATCAGAGATTCAGGTGGTAGCATTAGTGCCATAAGGCTCTTATGGAATGATGGCTGGGTGGATGATGTCAATAAGAGTCAACAACCTTAACCCTTTACAAATCATTAACTACTTACTGCTCTTTTGAGGCTATTTTTCTGAATTGGTCACCAAACCAGATTGATTATTTTTCCTCCCTTACAAGATCCCCGTTTGGTTCAACTCCTCTGCCGGCTTTTCAAAGGCTTCCTTACCACTGTAGTCTCAGTAGCGCTACCCCTTGCCGTTCCAGTTTCATATCAACTACCGCTTTTCCGTTGCTGACAGAAACCATCCAGGGTGAGCCCTGCATCTGTAGCTGCCCGGCTTTCTCCAATTCTTTTATTTGCTGTGCCGTAGGATTCTGAGGTGACCCCATCTTTTTCCAAAGCTCATAAGAGTTGCTGTGCTGGCTGTCTATGAGGTACTGCGTCAGTTTTACTTTTTTAGCCGGAACGCCGCTGAGGCGCACCGCGATGGCTTCTGCTTCGGTTTTGACATCATCATCATGGTAGTTCCAGAGCATGACAGTGGCTTCCCTGGCATCTTTGCAGGCCAGCGCGTTGATGTCGGTGAAGGGTTTGCGAAAGCTGGAGTCAACGGCCGTACGCAAATCATACCCCTGCGCTGAGGTTACCGCCACTCTGTCGCCTTTCATCATGCCATACATACGGAACACATTCAGTACCGGCTTACCTACGCCATTGGTGGCCAGATCCCTAAAACCATAAAACCAGGGTTGGTTCTCAAACTCAAACGACCAGGAAACAGCCCCGGCAAAGTTTACCTGGTGCAGGTCGGCCAGCAGGTACTTGCGGGCAAACGAAGCAGCCGTATAACTGGAGTACATGGTACCGTTGCGATAGGCGTTCTCAGGGTTTGTGGCCATCCCACAGGCCGCACATCCTTCAGGGTCTGACTCTCCTATGATGACTGGTAGATTCCTGAACTGCGGGTAAGCCTTTACAAACTTAAAGCCTGCCTCTATGTCTCTTAGCTGAGTCCCCATGTTCATCCGTACGTGTCCATCCACTATCCGCGGCGCTCCTTTGGCATGAAAAAGAATGGCATCTACCGGAGAGCCCTTTTTACCGGTAGCGTAGTTGGTACCCTCCAGGCAGTGCTTTGCCCAGGCGTGCATCCAGCGTTGCGCGTCTCTCCCACCAGTGCCCGCAATATTGATACCCCCAACTTTGGCGGACGGCAAGGCTCTTTTAATCGCATCGGCGGTATAATCATACAGCTTGAAAAACTCTTCCTTGGAGCCTTTCCAGTAGTGGCCGTTCGGCTCATTCCAGGGCTCCCAATACCAGCTCTCTACTTCTTTCTGGCCGTAGCGCTCCACCGAGTGCCGCACCCATTGAAAGACCAGTTCGGCCCACTTGTTGTAATCTTTCGGCGGATAGGCCCAGCCGGTAATGATGTCGGTGTAAGGGTCGCCGGGCTTCCAGTAGTGCCGGTACGGTTCTGGATTGGTGGAAAGC
This sequence comes from Rufibacter roseolus, assembly GCF_017916365.1. GTDB lineage: Bacteria > Bacteroidota > Bacteroidia > Cytophagales > Hymenobacteraceae > Nibribacter > Nibribacter roseolus. The sequence goes on along the minus strand of NZ_JAFMSU010000002.1, from coordinate 138,799 downwards.
GCCTGGGGCATAAACCCTACCTGCGCCAAGGGCTTCATGCCTCTTTGGACATACGTATCAAAGATGCTGTCAATCAGTCGCCAGTTGTAGATCGGGTTTCCAGCCGCATCTTCGGTATAGGCATTGGTAGATCCCCATTTGAGGGCAGCCTCCCCATCGCCGGTGACCAGCAAACTATGGGTCCGGACATACACCGGCACAGGGCTTAGCTGGGCAATCTCGGTCAGCAGCTTCCTGCCATCCTTCATATAGGTATAGTTTGGCTCATCATAGCCAAACCAGGCCCAGGCCGGATACATTTTGCCGATGGGTTTGGCGAGATCGATCTCCACAGATACCTTTTTCTCCTGGCTACTGCTTCTCGTCTGCGCGTGTCCGTTCTGGGCGAAAATTCCTATAGCCATCACCCCTGTAAGGGCCATGAAGACCAATCTTGAGATGCAAGCCGTCATAAATCTTTGTATCATGTCCTTTGTTTGTGAGTTAAACTTTTGATCTGATATCTAAATAAGTCTATTCTACTAAGTCTATTCTACTGCCAGAGGTATTTGAGGTATGCTGTAGTGTTTCTCTAAAGCAATATAGTGTTTTTTTGACACTTATTAAGTTTTTTACAAAAAATGGCTTATAAATCACCAAAATAATAGCAGAATACTATGAAGAAACCTGCTACCTAATATGTATACATGGTAGCGGGATATACAACATTGGAATTAGGGCATTTAAAGTTTCCTGTGGATTTACTTGTTAAACCTGGTGGATTTAGGGCCCATCGTTGTTCTATAACGGCTTACAAATTCAGTAGAATTCTTGAATAAGCAGACGCCAAAAACAGAGGTACCAGGCAGCTCAAAGCCCGAGGTGAGCCAGGTAGGAGGAACGTTTGGGAACTGGTCTTGAATGATGCTTCGCAAGCTTCTCAGGGCCTGGCATCAGACCTCATCAAAATATCTTAGTAACCTTGCCGAAGGATACAATCACTTGCTTATATTTAAAGGTATAGTCAGCCAAAGGTTTGTATAATGCCTAATTGCCTCTGATGCTCGAAAACCTGAACCGTCGCCATTTTATCAAATTAGGGCTAAGTGCTACTGCCTTTGCGCTGGCGGGAGTGCCTTTCCCGTTAGCCGCCCGCGATAATCCCAACCCAAACCACTTGCCGCGCTGGCGAGGCTTTAACTTGCTTGAGAAGTTTAACGGTGACCATAACCAGCCTTACCGGGAAACCGACTTTCAGATGATGGCCGAATGGGGTTTTGATTTTGCCCGCCTACCTATGTCGTACCATTGCTGGTCCAAGCCCGATAATTGGTTGCAGATGGATGAGAAGGTGCTGAAGGAAATTGACCAGGCTGTTGCCATTGGCCGCAAGTACAAGATACACGTAAACCTGAACCTCCACCGCATTCCAGGCTACTGCGTGAATCCGCCGGAAGAGCCGCTTAACCTCTGGAAAGATGAGAAAGCCCTGGAGGCCGCCGCTTTCCACTGGCAAACGTTTGCCAGGCGCTACAAAGGCATCTCCAATAAAAGGCTGAGCTTCGATTTGATCAATGAGCCCTCCAAGGTAGAGGAACCCGATTACGTGCGCGTGGTAACGCGACTGGTTGAAGCCATCCGGGCGGAGGACCCGAAACGCCTTATTATTGCCGATGGCATGCATTACGGCACCAAGCCTGTTTTCGGCATCAAAGACCTGCAGGTGGGCCAGAGCACCCGCGGTTACGGGCCTTTCCAGCTTACCCACTACAAGGCATCTTGGGTATCCGGCTCCGATACATGGCCCCTGCCAACCTGGCCCTATAAACAAAGCGAAACGGATGTGTGGGACAAAGCACGCCTGCAACGCGAAATATTTGCACCCTGGAAGAAGTTATCAAATGAAAACGTAGGGGTTCATGTGGGCGAATGGGGGGCTTACAGACACACGCCCCACGATGTGTCCCTCGCCTGGATGAAAGACAATCTGGAGATCTGGAAAGAAAACGGGTGGGGTTGGTCACTATGGAATCTGCGCGGCGATTTCGGAGTGCTGGACAGCGGCCGGGCTGATGTTGCCTATGAAGACTATAAAGGGCATCAACTGGATAGAAAGATGTTGGCGCTACTCCAGGCTTACTAAAATAGAGAGCCACGAAAGCATTCCCCGAAACGCATCCTGAACATGTAGCTGTTTATTGCATTTCGCCACCCGAGAGCCACCTGCTCTTTTCTATCATATAGATGAACCGGAAGGATTCCAATTTGACATGGCACATGTTAAGCAAAAGAGGCTAACCCAATACAACCTTATAGGCTGTTAGATCAGCAGGCTTCGCAACAAGTTCTTTAATTGCTTCTGATGGAAGCCCCTTCTGTAGCACCCTGCACTTAATCAGATAGAAACGCAGGAAAATATAGTTTATGAGAATGGACTAGTATTTAAAATACCTCTGCCTAAGGTAATATACCAGCACTTGAAGTACTTAGATAAACCAATACATATTGAATGGTGTGCAAATTGTGTGCAAACAAAAAAGCCACCTACAAGTTTTACCTCGTAAGTGGCTGATTATGAAGTGGGCCCACTTGGAATCGAACCAAGCACCTACTGATTATGAGTCAGTTGCTCTAACCGAATGAGCTATAGGCCCGGCCAAATCTTTGATTTGGGAGTGCAATTCTACAAATTTGCGTTTAAATCGCAAAATATAGACTCAATAATCGTGGACTTTTCTTCAATCAAAAATATCATCTTTGACCTGGGCGGCGTGATCATCAACATTGACTATGCCAAAGGAACCGATGCCCTGAAAGCTTACGGCAGAACCGGCGCCAACGTAGATTTCAGCCAAAAGAAACAATCTGAATTGTTTGACCTCTATGAGCGCGGAGATATCTCCTCTGAGGAATTCAGGGAAGGGCTCCGGGCCGAGTACTTCATTGAGGCCTCTGATGCGCAGATAGACGAAGCCTGGAACAGCCTGCTCCTGGACATCCCGGCCGAGCGGATTGAACTGCTCCGCGAGCTGAAAAAGCGTTACAACCTGTACTTGCTCAGCAACACCAACGCCATCCACATGCTGGCCTTCAACAAGATTGTGGAAGACAACTTCGGGATCCCCAGCCTGGACAGCCTCTTTGATAAAACCTACTACTCGCACCTGGTGCGGATGCGGAAGCCCGGCGGAGAGGTTTTTGAGCACATTTTAGCAGAAAACGGTCTGAACCGCGAAGAGACCCTTTTCATTGATGACAGCATCCAGCACATTGAGGGCGCTAAACAAGTGGGCCTGCAAACGCTTCACCTGGCTCCTCCCCTTACCATCAACCAAGCCCTGAAAGAGGCCCTGCCCGCGCATGAAGCGTAACCTTTTCCTGCATGCGCTACTTTTTCTGATCACCCTCGCCACCACCACGTTTGCGGGGGCCGAATGGCGTTACGGGAGGTCTTTCTTTTACGGACTGGAGGGATTCATCTGGCCCCCGACGATCACCGTCCAGGAGGTGGCCGGCGGCCTGGTGTTTTCCCTGGCTTTCCTGGGGTTCCTCACGGCCCACGAGTTCGGGCACTATCTCACTGCCCGCTTCTACCGGGTACGCGTGACCCTGCCCTATTACATCCCCGTCTGGCTGGGCGTCACCTTCGGGATTGGAACCATGGGGGCTTTCATCAAGATCAAAGAGCGTATCTTCTCCCGGAAGGAGTTCTTTGACATCGGCATTGCGGGACCCTTGGCCGGCTTTGTGGTAGCCTTGGGTTTGCTGGGCTACGGGTTCACCCACCTGCCGTCAATGGAGTACCTGTACGCCATCCACCCAAATTACCGCGCTTGGGGAGAGAATTATCAAGCCTTTGCCTATCTCCAGCCTGATGACCTGGCCATTGGGAAAAACCTGCTGTTCTGGCTTTTTGAGGAACTGATAGCCGATCCGGCCTTGCTGCCCAGTCGCTACGAGATCATGCATTACCCCATCCTGTTCGCGGGGTTTCTCTCCCTGTTTTTTACCGCCCTTAACTTGCTGCCTATCGGCCAGCTGGACGGCGGCCACATTCTGTACGGAATGATGGGCTACGAACGCTTCAACCGGTTGTCTCCCATCCTCTTCACCATTTTCGTGTTTTACGCCGGCCTGGGGCTTTTACCGTTGCAGGTCAATCTGGAGGAGGACTGGTGGAAATGGGGAGGTTACGCGCTGTACCTGATTATTGTGTTCCAGCCGCTGTTCCCGGATTCTCGCCGGGGTCTGCTCGTAGCCGCCGGGGTGCTAAGCGGTCAGTTGGCCGTACAATCGATTTGGCCCCAAGTGCAGGGTTACAATGGTTGGCTCGTATTCGGGTTGGTGCTGTCCAGGGCCTTGGGCGTGTTCCACCCACCCAGCCCCAACGAGGAGCCATTGAGCAGGGGAAGGTTAATTCTGGGTTGGTTTGCCTTGGTAGTCTTTGTGCTCTGCTTCAGCCCGGCCCCGTTCATCATAGATTAAGATTCTTGTTTTAGGGCTGTTTTGAGGAAAGTAGGGCTAAAATGGAACCTTCCCCTACCCCTCCTAGGAGGGGAATCAATACGCTCAAGGTAGCATTGCCCCTTTAAACTGTTTGGTTGGTTTTACTGACTTTATCTTTTATAGAGGCAATCCCTTGTGGTTGCCCTTGCGCCTGCCACCGCAGCTAAGATTACCTGGATCTTTCTGGTGTGAGGCTGTGGGTGACATCATCTGCAAAACCCATTTGAGGCTTTGCCTCACTGATTTGCAAACTTCCGGCATGTTGGGTCCAAGTTGAAAACTTGAACCAGGTTTTTAGGTGAATGGACTAGCGCCAGGCTTTTCTAGCCAAGCTATTTAGCCACCAATCCTTAACCCAGTTATTACAGGCCACAAAGAGAGAACCCGTTTGGAGACTGTTTTCTGAAAAACAGACCCCAAACGGGTTCTCTCTTTTATAAAAGGTTAGTTGCTTAAGCTTCGTTGTAGGCCAGGATACCGCCTAACACGTTGCGCACGTTGGTGAAGCCTTGCTGTTGCATGAAGGCCTGGGCGGTGGCAGAGCGTTTGCCGGAGCGGCACTGCACCAGCACTTCCTGGTCTTTGTATTCTTCCAGTTCATGGAGTTGCTCTGGCAAAGACCCCAGGGGAATCAATTTGGCGCCGGGGATGCTTTGTTCCTCAAACTCCCAGGGCTCGCGCACGTCAATGAGGATAGGTGTTTCGTTGTTGGCCAGGCGTTGTTTCAGCTCGGCGGCGGTGATATCAGAAGTAATCATCTATGAAGTATTAGTTTAGCGGTTCTAAGTTGGTCACCTTTCCGGGCTTTTACAAGATAAATCCCCGAGGCCAACCCTGTAGGTAACGTCAACCGCTGGCTGGCTGTTCCTTTAGTCCAGGTTTGCAGCATCTGACCGGTGAGGGAATAAAGCTCAAAGCTATCAAAAGGCTGGCTCAGGTAAAATTCTCCCGTTGTGGTGGGATTTGGATAGAGAAGCGTTTCAACCGTCGCAAGCTCATCCCCGGCTGCGGTCAACGTACCGGTCATGACAGGCCTGATGAGCACAGCGCCGCCTAAGTTGGGCACCGTTCCCCAGGCCGTAGCACCGTTCATGGCAAACAGCTTTCCATCTGCATTATCGTTCAGGTCAAAGCCGATGTTCACAAACACGCCGCCCGAAGGCTGCCGATAACCCACATAAAACCGACCCTGCACTTCTACCTGCCGCTCTAGGGTAATATCCAACCAGTTGTTCAAGCCAGACGTGGCGGGCAGCACGAAGCGTTGCTCGTACACAGGCTGGGCTCCAGGTTGGCCGTTGTTGTCGTTCCAAATACGCAGGAACAGCTCGGTGCCAGGAGTGTTGGTGCCGGTAAAGTAAATCCTGACGGCCTTAATCCAGTCAGTTTTGTTCAGGTCAAACTGGTAAGCCAGCTGCACGGCCGTGCCTGAAGGATAGCTGAAACCGGTTTCTGCTGAACCATCGTCATAGGCGTAGTAGTCCTGGAGATCGGTCTGGCGCCGAAGGGTATCGTTGTAGCGGGTGTAGAAGTTAGGCTCTTTGGTGTTCAGGAACAGCAGAGTCTCCAGGGAATAGGATTGGCTCTGGCTCCCCAGGAAAGCGCTGGAAGGCGCGGCCGTGATAGGGGTTCTGGTCCCGGCGTTAATAGGCGCATTGCCGCGCAGGAAAGTATCTACCACGCCGGTGGTAAGGTTCCGCACCGAGGCCCGCCAACTGATGGCCGCGGGCACGTTGCTGAGGTTGCCCATCTCTGAACCCACCTGTGCCCGGGTCTCAGCGGCGGGGTTCTCCAGGAATTGCCAGATCGGCATGGCGGTATAGCGCTGCAGCAAGGAAGGCAATCGCTGAGTTAAGGCTACGTCAAAAGTCTGTAGTTGGTTCATGCGGCGGTTACGATCCAGGAACACATAATCCACTTGCCAGACATCCCTAAGGCCGCTTTGGCGCCCACTGCTTACCCACCGGAATTGAAACCCATTGTAGAGATATCGGCTCTCTTTCAGAGCCAGCATCACTGCGGCAAAATCTGTAGAGCGGCCGTTTCCTTTCTGGGTCCAGACCGGGTTCCAGGCGCCGTTAGCGTCTTTGAACTCCAACTGCAGGTAAAACAGGTTGGAACTGGAGAAATCAGGGGCATCGAGCAAGCCGCCGGACTGCCAATAAAAGCTGAGATAGATAGAGTCCTGGGGCTGCAAACCACCCAGGTGAAGGGGCTTGGAAGTAAGGGTATCGGTAGGACCGATGCTGGTGCTTACACCGTAGGGCTGACCATCGGCCTGCAGGCCGTCAAAGGTTGCCGCGAAGATAGAGGGAGGATTGGCCGCGTATCGGTTGGTCACGGAGACCCCGCCTCGGGAGATCCAAAGTGCAGGATCGGGAGCGCCTTCGCCCTTCGCGAAATCATCAAAAAAAGGAAGGGCCAGGGTATCACCGGAGGCCAGCGGTTGCGGGCCGGTAACGGGTTTTAGGGCCGTTTTCCCGAAATCTGCCCCTAAACGGGGAAGTGAGTTGAGCGGAGTCAGCACCTGTGCGCGGGCTGTCCATCCCCCTAAGATTAAAATCAGAAAGATGGTCAGTCCCTTGCGCATAGAGGTCTTTTTATTGGATTGGCGTTACCGGTTGCGGACCGGCCACCCAGATGTCTATAAACTGACCCGTCCGGATCATGGTTTTGACGCTGTCTGTGGTGGTGGGTCTTTGCTTCAATACGGTTCCGTTGGGCTCTCCGTTGGGCCCTTCCATGTAGATAACGGACCCGATCTGCAAACCTTGTCCGGTTACCAGCATGGTGGCCTCATCTACGGGCATTCCCACCAAAAGCGGCACTTCAAGTTCAGTGTTGCCCAGACCATTGCCCACTTCCAGGTCAATGCGTGAGCCTTTGGCTACCGGCTCACCGGGTTTGATCTCGCGGCCGTTCACAAACTGACGCAGGATGGAGTTCTCAGCCAGATCCGGCACGTATTTGATGTCGCCCAGGTTCAGGTCATAGCTTTTTAGGATCATTTCGGCGTTCTTCACCGATCCCTCAATCAGCTTGGGCATCTTGATGAGCGGCGGGTTCTTCATGTTGATGCTCACGTAGATTTTGCGGCCTTCCTTCACCTTCTCCCCTGCCTTAGGCTCCTGGGTGATCACGGTAAACGGTTGCTTGCCCTGCTCATAGGTAGAGTCGCTCACGTAGAAGCGCAGGTCTTTGTCGGCCAGGAAATCCTCCAGTTCTTCCACGCTCATGCCCGCCAAGTTGGGCACCGAGATAGTTTCGCCGTGGTTGGTGGTGCTGGGCAGGTAAACAAAGAAGAACAGGAACAATAGCAGCAACACAATGGCCGCCATGATGAACAGGTGCTTAAACAAATCGCCCAGCGTTTGGGCCTTCAGAAAACCACTCATGAATTAAGAAATAACTTTTTTGGTGCGCTCCATCCCAAACTGCAGGATGCGGTCAATGAAATCGTAAGGCTTGTAGCCGTTGATGGCGGTCTGGTGGAAGATACACGTGGCCGGCGTCATGCCCGGCAGCGAGTTCACCTCAATGATGATGGTCTCCACGCTGTCATCGGGGTGCACCCGCACGAAGGCATCTATCCGGGCGTAGCCCTCAATTCTAAGGATCTCGGCAACCCGCTTCAGATCCTGTTTCACCTGGTCTGAGATGCGCTGGCGCTCCTCAGGATCACGGGCGTAACGGGCCGGGGTGATGTTCTGCCCCTCGCCGGCCAGAAATTTCTCTTCCAAGCTCAAAACCTCTCCTTCGGCCAACGCTTCTGAAGCCTCAAATATTTCGTACTCGGTGCGCCCGTTGGGGCCGTAGCTCGTGAGCAGACCGCCGGTGATCTCCAGGAAGTGCTTCGCGCCCTCACGAGAGATGAGGTTCTCAATGAGGAAATAGCCTTTCAGGGGCACCTCTTCCTTAAAGCTCAGCTTCAGCACACGGGCCGGGGTCTCCGGGATATCAATGGAGTTCCGGAAAATCAGCTCGGCAAACGCCTCCAGCTCCTCGCGGGTCTTGATCTTCTTCACCGCCGAAGAACAGCCGTCATCGGCGGGTTTGGCGATGAACGGATAGCGGAAGCTTTGCTCAATTTGGGCGAAAAACGCCTCGGGGTTTTCCTGCCAGTCTTTCTTGAAGGCCAACATGTGATCAGCCACCGGTACGCCGTTCTGGCGCAGGATCTTGTTCGTCTCAAACTTGTTGATGGTCACCTGCGAAGACTGGATACCTGATCCGTTGTACGGGATATGGAATTTCTCCAGCTCGGTCTGCAGTTCACCGTCCTCGCCGGGTCTGCCGTGCAAAGCAATGAACACCGCGTCTACCAGCCCTTGCAGTTGCTCATAGGTCAGGCGCTGCGGCTTTTGCAAAGAGTTACCGGCGTACAGGCGCGTGATGCCCGAGGCCGCTTCCTTGATCTGGGCCAAAACCGGGTGCGTAGGCACACCCGCCTCTGAGGCCTCAATCTTCTCCCTGATATCATCGGCGTTGTCCTTCAACATGATGTTGATCGGAATTTGGTACAGCTGGTGCGAGTCCTGATCGCCGGTCAAAAAGATAGGAATAGGCTCGTACTTGGTGGACGAAGACAGTTTCTCATAGATGTTACGGCCGCTTTCCACCGAGATATGGCGCTCAGAGGAGTACCCCCCCATAATCACGCCCACCCGCAGTTTGTCGTGGCGGTGCGCGCGCTCATCGGCCATGGCCGTGTCTAATCTTTTCAATAAGCCGGTGAGGTACGCCGTGTTCTTTCCGCTTTTCACCCGCTCAGCCAGAGACGTCCGGATGATGTAGGTCAGGAATTGAGACGGGTTCAACCCGATCTCAGCGGCCTGGTGGAAGAAGAACGACGACGGCAACATGCCCGAGGTGGTGTTGGGGTCATTGAGGAAAATCTCGCCAGCCTCGGTGATGAAGCCATCCAGACGCGCATACACGTTGAAGCCCAGGCTGGTGTACAGGCGCTCGCACTGCAACCTGATTTCCTGGATCTGCTCCGTGGGCAAATCTATCGGCGTGATCTTGCGGCTGAGGCCCGGCAGATATTTAGAGCGGTAGTCAAAGACCTCGCCGCCTTTCCGGATCTCGGTGGGGGGTAAGGCAATAGGATGCCCGGCCTGGTCCTGCACCACTATGCACGAGAACTCGCGACCGTTGATGAAGGCTTCAATGAGTACCTGCGTCTCGCTCTCCACGTTGGTAAGGGTAAGCGTTTCGGGGCCGTTTTGGGTAAAAGTGGCCGAAAGCAGGCTCAGCAGTTCCTCGGGGGCGTACACCAGTTTTCCGTCCTGGGTCTGTACCGGCAAGCCGATGCCCTCGCGGATATCGGTCAAGGTTTTGATGAAGTTCAGTTGCTGCGCGGCGCTCTTGCTGCTCCACTCGCTCTTGCGGATGGTTAGGGTGAACAAACTGCGCGCGATGGCTTCTTCAAACAGTTGCAGGTTTTTCTCCTTGATGATAGACACCCCGATGGAAGAACCCTGGTGCGGGGCCTTCAAGACCAACGGCAAACCCAGATCAGCCACCAGGCTGTCCAGCAACGCAGCGCGGTCCTGGGTGGCGTGCCACTCCTGCAAGCTCAGAATGCGGTAATCTGGCGTGGCGAACCCGTGCTGCTGCAACAAGGCTTTCTGCGCGATCTTGTCAATACCAATGGCCGATGGCAGAATACCCGAGCCGGAATACGGAATGCCGTACCACTCCAGCAGGCCCTGGATGCTGCCGTCCTCGCCATATGGCCCGTGCAGGGTCAGGAACGCGAAGTCAAACAGCTCCTTGAACTGGTGCGGATGGATGCGCTTTCCTACGCGCGAGGCGATGTCATTCAGTTCTTCCTCGGTCAGTTGGCCCAAAGACTCCAGGTACATCTGCAGGCCGTGCTCGGTGTTGGGCAGCACGTCTACCGGTGGGTAGAAATCGCGGATGGTTCCTTTGTAGATGTAGTGCCAGTCCAGCAGAATGAAGTTCCCCAGGCTGTCGGCGAATACCGGAACGGCCTCAAACAGGGATTTATCTAAGTTATCGAAGACGGTGCGGCCACCGGCGAAAGAGATTTCGCGCTCCCGGGACGGTCCACCAAAGATGATTCCAATTTTCATTAAGGCAAAGATACTGGTTTTTGCTCTTTCGTTCCTAGTGCCAGCGCTTTCCATCTAACCTTAGCCTGCCGAAACGAAGAATAGCATTTGTCTATAACGAAGCAAGCCCCACCCGCTGTTCCGTTTTCAAGCCGATTTCAGGAAAACAGCCTTAATACAGAAATGCCTAGTGGGTATTAAGCCACAGCCAAAATTGATTACATTGCTTTTGCAAATAGCATTTGGTAGCCCTGTTTCAGTTATCCGTTTATATTGCTGTTAAACAGTATGTCTGACTGCAGATATAATGCTGATAAGCCGAATAACTCCGTTTAGCCAATAGTAAGCTCTAATGTTAGAATAAGAAATGGCAAATACCACGATAGAAAAATACCTTGAATATCTAGATTCTATATTTCAAGTGGAGCCAGAATTCTTTACTGAGGAGTCATTGGACGAAAACCTTCCTGGAGTAACGAGCATTGTATACCGGGACATACCTGAAAAAGGGATGATTACTGCATTGACTTACGGAGTTTCCCTCACAGAGCATAAGGATTGGAAATCTGGGCGACCTGAACTCTGTATCACGGTTGAATCAGATGACATATCTTGGGGCCAAGTAGTCGGATACATTGGGAACCACCTTCGGGGAAAATCAAGCTTTGCCTATGGACATACTATTAATTTCAAAGAGCAAATATCTGATGATTCGGGAATGGACGCGTTCCTGATTTTCGGGCCTTCAATACTTGGCAAGGAGGATTATCTTGGTATTGATGTAGGACAAGATTATAAAATTAATCTTGCTGGACTTTACCCGATTTACTCCTCAGAGATAGAAAAATTTAATAAAGTAGGTCTTGAAAAATTTTGGCATCACCCCAATTTTGACCTTTACAACGTGAACAGAAAAAGAATTGAATAAAAAACACAGGAGCTTACATTATGTAAACAACATACTTCGGCCAAAGGCCTCGCATGCTGTTTACACGAGACCCTTATGCAAAAGCTTAAAAAATAATGTGTAGAATATTAGCACTTCTAATAATGCTTTTTACCTGTTCTTATATTCATGGGCAGGACTTCAAAAAACATCAATTGAAAACTAGGCATACAGAAAAAATAATTTCAGTAGCAACAACTGATTCTCTTTTTGCTACTAGTAGTTATGACAGGTCAGTTATCGTTTGGGACTATAATGGAAAATTCATTTACAGTTACAAGTTAGCTGAAGGAAAAATTAATTCATTGTCATTTATTCCAAATTCCAATTCGCTTTTAGTTGGGGTTACAGAAATGAACAACAATGAAATATATCGACATGTAATAAAATGCTTAAACAGTTTAGGGAAAATAGAATATGAGCTTATCGATAGAAGGTTAACTCAAGATTATGCTAATATTTCTTTTGATAAAAATGTCACTGGCGCTCGTAATGCTATTGGTTCTGTTAAATCTACATTTCCTAAATTGAACATAAAGAAAGATTTGGAAGTACCTCAGGTAAGTAGGGAAATATCACACATTGAATTAGTACAGTCAATTTCAGTTACGCCTGACAAGAAGACCATCGCATCTATAGACAAGTTTAATATCCTCAAGACGTGGAATCAGAATCACGAAATTCAGAGTTCTTTTAAAATACTCAACAATAAGAAGGACACCAAAATCTACTTTTCTACCGATTCTACAATTTTCATTGAACCGAACCTTGTCCTCAATATCAGGGACAGCAGTACACATATAATCAAAGGATTCGAGAGATATTCCAGCATTCCTTTTAGGTCGGCAATCTATTTCCATTTCAATCATAATAATGACAGTAGACAGGAAAAGCTTTACAATTCTGCAACAACCCATTCAAAGGAACTTAGTTTAAATGGTTTTTACACATTAACTGGTACTCCCACAAATAATAAACTTGCACTGCTTGGAGTTGATGGACTTATTCGTGTAATAAATGAAAAGGGAGACCTCCTATCTACTTTCGGCAAAGACAGGAATGAGGTAATGACATTCCGAGGGGAAAAGATTAGATTGTTCAGTAAAATTAGTAGTATCGGTTTTTCGCCTAATGGGCAGTTCATTATTACAGGAGATGACAATGGGAAAGTAATTATTTGGAAAAATGAGTAAAGCCTATGCATGACATGGTTTATAGAACATGGATGGAATACAGTGAGCATTTGTAGTTTTTTAAATACGTTTTGCCACATAGGACAGGATACTTCTTTGAAACCTATCCACAATTCATACACGAGACCGTTAGTAGTAACTTATAAATAATGGATATTTCCTTAGATTTTTTTTTGGCAAGAACCTTCTTTTGAAATGATTAAGCTGCCAACCTCTTTGGAAAATATTGAAACCTTCATGGCTATAAAGGTTGAGAGTGGGAAGTATTGGTCTGAAACTGACATCAATCCTGGCGTATACGGCTACCAAGTCCAGAAAGGGACAAAGTGGAAGGAAGGATTAACAGAGGAACAGATAAAAGATTTTGAGAAGGAAATGGGGTTAACGTTTCCTCTCCCGTTAATTAACTTCTACCTCACTATGAATGGGTTGGACAAACCTGGAATTAATGTCTCGGGTAGCAACAAAGGTGAACCTAAATATCAGCCAATTTACTATTCCTACCCAGAGAACTTACCTCAAATCAAAGAGATGATTGCGTGGATTTATGAAGAGAACCACATTGAACAAGAAACAATGCTCCAAGCAGGAATCTCAAGAATATTTCCAATCAGCGGGCATAGATTCATGCTAGTGGACGAACCGACTTGTCCTATTTTGTCTATGTACGGAACCGATATTATTTACTTGTCTGAGAATATTGTTAACATGCTTGTGAACGAGATATTCGATAATGTTGAGAATATTTCAGAGTTTGAGAATCCTCCTACTAATGCTCCTAAAATAAAGTATTGGCTAAAAGTATAAAGAAAGCAGCTGCTATCAATGTGTAAACGTCAGCACCGGCAGACGGCCACGCCGTCGTTTATATGAGACCGTGTGCATAAGTTTTAAAGAAACGTGAAAATAAGAACCTATAAAACAGCAGACAAAGCTTCGGTGATTAACCTTCTACAGTTGAACACACCTGAGTTTTTCCACCCTACAGAGCAGAAGGATTTGGAGCATTACCTGGACCATGAAGTGGAGGATTACTTTGTGGTGGAAGAAGATGCTGAGATCATTGGAGCAGGTGGCATCAACTATTTCCCCGAGGAAAGAACTGCGCGTATCTCTTGGGACATCATTAAGCCTGATCTGCATGGGAAAGGCATTGGCAAAAAGCTAACCGAACACAGGATCAACCACCTTAAAAATAATAAATTGATTGAGTTGATAGTGGTAAGAACCACCCAATTGGTTTACAGGTTTTATGAAAAGATGGGATTCACCCTAACCAAGGTGGAAAAGGATTTCTGGGCCCCAAATTTTGACTTGTACCAGATGGAGCTAAAGAATAAAGCAACCATGTAAACGGCAGCTATGGCCAACGAACTTGCCGCCGTTTACATGGTTGCTTTGGGTAATTTTCTTTAAAACGGCTTGAAAACAGGTCGAACAGCCTGTTAACTTAGCATTGCACCGTAACCCTTAAGTAAGTAGCCGGAATAGAGGTACTGTTCTCAGAGGTGCTTTTGTTCTGGCTTTTGAACAGTTCTTCTAAATCACGCTGCAGGTCCTGGGCTTTTCCATTCTTTTGTGCGGCTTCAAAGGCATTCATGGTGGGGCCGTAGTAATCCCTGAATTTCCCCAGGAACTCTGAGGGCGGATATGGGGCTGCAAAAGTAAAAGTGTCCCTGGTAAAAGAGATGTTTTCCTTTGGTATGCCTGCTTTCCCGAAACGTTCAATGACCTGATCTTCCTGGCCCCACAGCATGGGACTTACAAATCCTTCGGGCGGAGGCGGGGTGTAGGCAGAACTGATTCTCAGAATTTGCGCTACCAACGTAGGGTCGCCAGGAATCCAGTTTCCCATGACAATCCTCCCTCCTGGCTTGGTAACCCTGACCATCTCCCGCGCTACGTCATATGGCCGGGGAGCGAACATCGCCCCGAAAATGCTGACCACTAGGTCAAAGGTGTGGTCCTGCAGGTCATGCAAATCAGTTGCATCTCCCTCCTGAAAAGTACAGTTGGTGAGTCCCTCGGCTTTTGCCCGTTTGTTCCCGGCGGCTACCAGGTTACGGGCAATGTCAACGCCTAATACGTTAGCGCCTAACCTTGCTTCTGGCAAAGCTGTGGTTCCATCTCCGCAGCCAAGGTCCAGCACGCGCATGCCTTTTTTAATGCCCAGTTTGTCTACCAAAGCCGCCCCGCTTTCGCGCATGGTTTCGGCTAGTTGGGTGAAATCGCCTTTTTCCCATAAGGCTTTGTTGGGGTTGATTTGTTCTGTGGTTTGAAACATGTGACTAGTTTTTAAATACTAAAAAGCAGGATTTAGCAAACTTTTCACGTGATCAGGTATTGGAGGTAAATACCTTGGGGAGGCTTAGGATAAGGCCGGTAATTCCTTTGTCGGATCAGGAAATCCGGGTTTTGCTTTATTTACCAAAAACAGCCCAGAATCAGAATAGCTAATTTTAGGTGGTAAACCAACTGCCGCTTTAGGTACAATCATGGCTATTAAGGCCTTAGCCCAGTATTAAGGTAATAGGAATCAGCTTGTTTTGCAAACCCTTTCCTGCCTTGATGCCTTAACCAAACCTAAGCCGTAATTCTAACAAGCCCCTTAATCCTCATTTGATTTGGACAAACTATTTCCTGAGTCAGATGAAAAAATAAAAAGGAAGCCCCTTTCACTACCTTGTGAAAGGGGCTTCCTTTTTTCAAAACTGGCCTCAAAACAAATCTGGTCTTTTGTGTACTTCCTTATTGAGCCCAACCGCCGCCCAACGCCCTGTACACATTTACCATGGCATTCATTTGGTGCATTTTGGTTTCAACCAGGTCAAACCTAGACTCCAGGGCATCGCGCTGGGTCAGGAGCACTTCCATGTAATCTGCCCGGGCAGAATTGAACAGGGTGTTTGAGATATCAATGGATTGGGTAAGCGCCTCCACTTCCCTGGACTTCAAGTTATAGCTTTTCTCCAGGTTGCTGATCTTGGCAAGCTGGTTCGCTACTTCCACGTAAGCGTTCAGGATAGTGCGCTCGTAGTTGTAAACCGCCTGGATTTGCCGGGCATTGGCGCTGGCGTAAACGGCCTTAATGCCATTTCTATTCACCAACGGCGCGGCAACATCGCCGGCCAGGGACAACAGCATGGACTCAGGTTTCAGCAGAAAGGTTGGATTAAAGGCCTGTAAACCTACCCCTGCCGAGATTCCAACGGATGGATAAAACCTGGCTCTGGCTACCTGTACATCCAGTTTAGCCGCCGCCAAATCCAGTTCGGCTTGCCTGATGTCTGGCCGGTTGGCAAGTAGCTGCGCCGGAACTCCGGCATTCACAACCTTAGGCGTTAAGCTGGCAAAATCCTGGGTATTCCGTTGCACCGGCTGCGGGAACCGGCCTACCAGGAAATTGATGCGGTTCTCGGTCTCGGTGATCTTCTGCTGAATCTCGTATTGCAGACTTTGTGTGTTCAATACCTGAGCCTGGAACCTTCGCACCGGCAACTCGGTCACCCGGGCGGCTTCTTTCTGCAGTTTCACAATTCTGAGGGCGTTGCTCTGGATCTCTATGTTCTGCTTCACAATGGCCAGTTGGTTGTCCAGGGCCAGCAGCTCATAATAGGAGTTCGCGATCTCAGAAATGAGGTTCGTCTGCATGAAGTTCCGTCCTTCTACCGAGGAGAGGTACCGGTTTACGGCTGCTTTCTTGGCGTTGCGCAGTTTATGCCAAACATCTACCTCCCAGGTTGCAAAGGCGCCCACCAGGTAATCCTGCAACGGCTCCGGCATCTCTCTTCCGGGCTCAATGTCGGTGGTGGCTTCCAGCGCCCCGATGTTGGTGAACCGGGCCACTTTGTCTACGCCTGCTCCAGCCCGCAAGCCCACCGAGGGCAGGTACTCCCCTTTTCTGGCTCTTACCTCATTTCTGGTAATCTCAATTTCCTGCAAGGTGATGTTCAGCTCCTGGTTGTTGTGCAGAGCAGTGTCAATGAGCGAGGCCAGGTTAGGATCGGTGAAGAAGTCCTTCCACTTGGCTTGGGCGGTGTTGGTAGTATCCTGCGAGTTGTTGAAACTCGCAGGTACTGTTCTGTTTTCTGATTTCTGCACCAGCGTGGGTACGCTGCAGGCGGTATAGGTAAGGGCTACCAACGTGATCCCAAACCAATTCCTTATTCTTTTAGTGAGCATTGATTTCGGTTTCTAAAGGTTGGGGAAAACTGTCAATGGCATGCACGTAGTCTTCCGTTAAAGGACTTTCTTCTTCGTCTTTGATCAGGTGACGACCATCGGCCATTTTGGCGAAGATGTAGTACAAGCCCGGCACGATAATCACCCCGAAAATGGTACCGAACAGCATCCCGCCCATGGCAGAAGCCCCAATGGTCCGGTTCCCGATGGCCCCGGCGCCGGTTGCAATTACCAACGGAATCAAACCGGCTATGAAAGCGAACGAAGTCATCAAAATAGGCCGGAAACGCACTTTGGCGCCTTCAATGGCGGCCTCCAGAATTGAGTAACCCTGCTGTCGCTTGAGCACGGCAAACTCCACAATCAACACCGCGTTTTTACCCAAAAGCCCCACCAGCATGATAAGCCCGATCTGCGCGTAGATGTTGTTTTCCAGCCCCATCATCTGCAGCACCATGAACGACCCGAACACCCCTACCGGCAGCGAGAACACCACCGCCAACGGAATGATAAAGCTCTCGTACTGCGCAGCCAACACGAAGTAAACGAAGGCCACCACAATCGCGAAGACGTAGATAGACTCGTTTCCCCGGATAGACTCATCGTAAGACAGACCTTCCCAGGCAATATCATAGCCCTTAGGCAGAGACTTAGCGGCTACCTCCTGGATGGCGCGGATGGCATCGGCGGTGGTATAGCCCTTGGCCGGTTGTCCTTGGATGGAGGCCGAGTTGTACATGTTGAAACGGGTGATCTCATTGGGTCCCTGCGACTTTTTCAGCTTCATGAACGCCGAGTAAGGCACCATTTCCCCCGCCTCGTTCTTCACATACAGATTCAACAGGTCAGACGGAAGTCTTCTGAATTTGGGGTCTGACTGCACGTACACTTTGAAGAACTGGTTGAACTTGGTGAAGCCCTGCTCATAAGTAGAACCAATCAAGATGTTGAGGTTATCCATGGCTCGGCCAATAGACACACCCTTTTGCATGGCCTTGTTGTTGTCAATCTCCAGTTCGTACTGCGGATAATTGGCCGCGAAGAAGGTGAACAGACCCGAAAGCTCAGGTCGCTTGCGTAGGTTGTCCATGAACTCCTGGTTGATCTTATCGAACTCGTGGTAATCGGTATCCGATTTTTTGTCCAGCAAACGCATGGAGAAACCGCCGGAAGAACCGAAGCCCGGGATTGCGGGTGGCTCAAAGAACTCAATCACCGCGCCCAGTCCTTTGGATTTCTCCTCCAGCTCTTCCATGATCTCTTTCACGGTGTGCTTGCGGTCTGACCAGTCTTTCAGGTTGATCAAACAGGTACCCGCGTTAGAACCGCGTCCTTCGGTCATGATCTCGTAACCGGCCAAAGAAGACACCGATTCTACCCCGTCAATCTCCTCGCAGACTTTCTGCAGCTTCTGAGAGACCTGGTTTGTTTTCTCCAGTGTGGAACCCGGAGGCGTCTGGATGATGGCGTAAATGGTGCTTTGGTCTTCGTTCGGGATGAAACCCGATGGCACCATCTGGTTCTCGATGAAGATACCGGCGCAGAAGGCCAGCAACACCCCAAACGTAAGCCATCTTCTGCTCACGATGGACTTCAATAAGCCCACGTATTTTCCGGTCATTTTATCAAAACCACGGTTAAAACTGTCCAGGGCTCTGGTAAAGACATTGCTCTTTTTGGCGTGCCCGTGGTGGTTTTTCAATAGCATGGCGCACAGCACCGGCGTAAGCGTGAGCGCAATCAGCGCCGAGATTACAATAGAGCTGGCCATGGTGATGGAGAACTGCCGGTAGAACGTACCCACCGGACCGGTCATAAAGGAGATAGGCAGGAACACAGACACCATTACCGCCGTGATGGCGATGATCGCACCGCTAATTTCGCCCAGCACTTTCTTCACCGCACTAAACGGCGATAGATGCGGCTCTTCCTCCATCTTGGCGTGGACGGCTTCCACTACCACAATGGCGTCATCCACCACAATACCAATGGCCAATACCAAGGCAAAGAGCGTCACCAGGTTAATGGATAGCCCGAAGAACTGAATCACGAAGAACGCTCCAATTAAGGATACTGGCACCGCAAGGATAGGAATCAAAGTAGAACGCCAATCGCCCAGGAAGATGAACACTACAATGGCTACCAGAATGAAAGCGTCACGCAGGGTATGCACCACCTGTTCAATTGAGGCATCCAGGAACTTGGAAACGTCATAGCTGATTTTGTAATCCATTCCCGGAGGGAAGTAGGGTTTCATTTCCTCCAGCTGGGCTTTCACATCGGCAATCACATTGCTGGCGTTGCTGCCGTAGTTCTGCTTCAAGACAATCGCCGCGGATGGGTGACCGTCCAGGTTGGAGTATATATCGAAGAATTCACTGCCCAGCTCTACTTTGGCAATATCCCTCAGGAGGATGCTTTCGCCCTGGGAGTTGGCCCGGATGATGACGTTTTCATACTCCTCTGGTTTGTTGTACCGGCCTTTGTAGGTGAGCACATATTCCAGTGACTGTGCGGCAATACCGGAGCTTTGCCCAATGCGGCCCGGACGGCCGATGATGCTTTGCTCACCCAGGGCTTTCATCACTTCCTCCACGGAGATGTTGTAGGCCCGCATCCGGTCTGGGTTCAGCCAAACACGCATGGCATAGCGGCGGCTACCCAGGATCTGGGCCCTGGCTACCCCTTTGATCCGCTGGATCTCGGGGATCATCTTCACGGTGGCGTAGTTGAACAGGAACTTCTCGTCCATGCTCTCATTCTTGGAGTAGAGGTTGACGTACATCAACATACTGGGCTGCACCGGGGTAATTACCACCCCTTCGCGCTGTACCAATTCCGGGAGGAGCGGCATCACCTGATCTACCCTGGTTTTCACCCGCACCACCGCATCATTGGGGTCGGTGCCGGGCTCGAAGATAATCCTAAGGGTAGCCTCACCGGCACTGGTGGCATCCGTAGCGATGTAGCGCATGCCTTCCACCCCGTTTATGGCCTGTTCCAGAGAAATCAGGGTGGATTTGACCAGCACATCGGCACTGGAGCCGGGGTAAGCGATAAAGATATTGACGGTGGTGGGTGCAATGTCCGGGAACTGGGAAATAGGCAGTTTCCGGATGGCCAAGCCACCCACAAAAACGATCATGACCGATATTACGATAGCGAATACGGGTCTGCGTATGAACTTGCTAAACATGTCTTCTGGTTTTTAGGATACCCGCTTACTCAGCATACAAATTCAGCTGAGATAGGACAGTTTTAGGCTCCACGTATTTTGAGTGTATTTTTTCGTTTTCGCGCACTAAACGCAAACCTTCCAGCAGGATCTTGTCATTGGCTGACAAACCTTTCTGCACCACATAGATGTGCGGCAACTCGGCGGCAACGGTGATTTCGCGTGAGCGCAGCACGTTGTTTTTGTCCAGCACATAGACGTACTTCTTGTCCAGGACCTCAAAGGTGGCTTTCTGCGGAATGAGCAGGGCGTTCTTCATGGGCACTTCCATGAGGATGTTGCCGGTCTCGCCGTGGCGCAGCAGGCCTTTAGGGTTAGGGAAGGTGGCCCGGAACGCAATGTTCCCGGTCTCGTTGTTGAAGTCAGCCTCTATGGTTTGCACCACACCGGCGTAGTCAAACACCTGGCGGTTGGCCATTTCAAGCTTAACCTGGGTCTGGTTCTCACTGTGCTGGCTCGTTTTATAATCCAGGTATTCGGCCTCGGGCACGTTGAAGTACACCCACATCTGGCTGTTGTCTGAAAGGGTGGTCAGCAGATCGCCCTCGTCTACCAGACTACCCAACCGTACTTGAAAGTGGTCCATGATGCCGTCAAACGGGGCTCTGATCTGGGTGAATCCCAGATGCACCTGGGCCAGGCTCACCTCGGCTTTGGCCTTGTTCAGTTTGGCCTTCGCCATGGCCAATTCACCGGGTGCCACCACGTTGTTGGAGGCCAGCTTTTTGGTGTTCTGGTACTCAATCTCCGCGAAACTGGCTTCGGCCTGGGCTTTCTGCAACTCGGCCTGGTACATCACCGGCATGATCTGGAACATGAGCTGTCCCTTTTTCACGTGCTGTCCTTCGTCCACAAAGATTTTCTGCAGGTAGCCTTTTTCCAAGGCCCTAACTTCAATGTGGCTGATGGAGCGGATTTGGCTCACGTATTCCTTGGTAATCAAGGTGTCTTTTGCCAGAGGACTGGTGACTAAAAAGCTAGTCTCCTCTTCTTTCTCTACTTTCTCTGACTGGCAGCCCGTCTGCCACAATAAGGCACACAAGCCCACGAGCATGAAAATTCTCTTCATACTGTTTTGGAATTATTGTAAAAGGGTTGGTTGATGATTTCTCCTAAGAAGTGTATCGCAGATACACCCGTGCCTGCCCGCAGCAACCCGCGGGTAAGGCACTTATCAGAAAGGATTTTTCAGGAATAACACAGGCAATGGATATCGCCCGTCTGGGTGTTTGCGCGTTTGCTGCAGGAGCAGAATACGCAGTCCATAAACTTTTTAAAATGTGTACTTACACTTGTGCCGCCAGGAAGCATCCTGCTAGCTGGTGAATGGCAACTAAGGAAGTGAGCGGTAATGGGTAATTACCTCAGAGAATTGGAAATCAAATCCGGAAAACCCGGAACAGGAGATACCACCTGTGACAGGAAAAGAATGCAATCTGCTTACAAGTGTGTAAGATTTGTTGCAGGTATCTTAAAAGGAAGGCTAAGGCGCCGGCGTAAACTGCAGCAAGAAAGTAGCTGCTACCAAGATTCTGTTGGGGAGAAACAAGTTTGTCATCCTCTACCTCAGTTTCAGAGGGAGAGATCTTGTCATGCCCACTGGCTACGTCAAGTTTGGTAGCCTTTAGGTGAATATCACTGGAATGCTGGATACCGACAATGCCGGCATGTTGTACCCCGGTTAAGATTCTTACGGGAGAAAAGAAAGTGCTTTCCTTATAGGTATGGGCAGACAGGTAGCCGTATACTCCCAACAGGAGAATACCCAGACACAGAAGATATTTGAAGAAAGCCTTTAACATCTGCGCGTAAAGGTATAGCAGGCATTTAAGTTAGGCAAGTACTGTCCCTCTTAAATTCGGTAAAATAAAAGTTAATCGCTATGAACCTTCTTAACCCAGGTGTGAAAGGTTGAAATTTAGAAATTTTAACCAGCCTTTTAGGTAACAATTTCATAAACCAAAAAAGCGCTAAGTTAGCTTTTCAAAAGCAACGGGAGCGTTGGCACCAGACAACGTGCCCCTATTCTTAAACCATTCAAACTATGAAAGCAGTAGGATTTATAACCTCTCTCCCCATTTCAGACCCCAACAGTTTTATTGATGTTGAAATAGACAAACCCACCCCAAGCGGCCACGAGTTACTGGTGAAAGTAAGGGCCGTCTCGGTGAACCCGGTAGACTTCAAGATCAGGCAGAATTCTGCCAAGGATACCGTTTTAGACCAGCCTAAGGTCATTGGTTGGGATGCCGTGGGCGTGGTAGAAGCTGTGGGCGAGGCGGTGACTTTGTTCCGGGAGGGTGATGAAGTATACTACGCCGGCGACATCACCAAGCCAGGCAGCAACGCTGAGTACCAGTTGATAGACGAGCGCATTGTGGGCAAAAAACCAAGCACCTTATCAGATGAAGCCGCCGCAGCTATTCCGTTGACCGCTTTAACCGCCTGGGAAATCTTCTTTGACCGCATGCGGCTTTCCCGTGAGCGGGACCAGAACAAAACCCTGCTCATTATTGGTGGCGCGGGCGGTGTAGGTTCCATTGCCATCCAGATGGCCAAGAAACTGCTGGGACTCACCGTCATTGCCACAGCCTCCAGACCTGAGACCATTGAATGGTGCCAGAAAATGGGTGCCGATTACGTGGTGAACCACCGCAACCTAACAGAGGAAGTGAGAAAAGCCGGATTCCACTACGTAGACTACATCGTGGATTTCGTGGACACAAACCAGTACTGGGACGTCATGGCCGATCTCATTAAGCCGCAGGGCCACATTGCCTCCATTACCGGCAGCGCCACCCCTATTGCATTGAACAAAATCAAAGGCAAGAGCGTGACCTTCTCCTGGGAACTGATGTACACGCGCTCCACCTTCCAGACCGAGGACATGGTAGAACAGCACCACATCCTGAACCAAGTAGCTGACCTGCTGGACCAGGGCGTTCTGCAAGGCACCCTTACCCAGACCCTGCATGGCCTCACGGCCGAGAACCTCAAAAAGGCCCATGCCCAGTTGGAATCCGGCACCACCATCGGGAAGCTCGTCATTAAATTCTAGAAAATGGAAACGCTGTACCAAGCCATTTCCGGGAAGGATACATTTACACCTACCTGAACGGCATTTCTCCTTTTTGTGCCTTTTTCCGTAAAACAGGCCTGAAACGGAGGCATCAACCCGGTTTCTTCCTCAATAGAGGGCAACAGCGCAAAGAAAAATAGAATTACTATATTTGCCCCGACCTGTTTCGGCGGGAATCCGTAGCTACAATCAAACCTTTACCAGACTATGATAACCATTGACCAATACAATTTCCAGGGCAAGCGGGCCTTGGTGCGGGTAGACTTTAACGTACCTCTGAACAGCAATTTTGAAATCACCGATGACACCCGCATCAGGGCGGCGGTGCCTACCATCAAGAAAATCCTCAATGATGGCGGCTCGGTGGTGCTGATGTCTCACCTGGGCAGACCCAAAGGCGGCCCGGAGGAGAAATATTCGTTGAAGCACCTGCTCAAACCTCTGGAGGAAGTCTTCCAGATGCCCATTCAGTTCGCCCAAGATTGTATTGGCAGTGAAGCCGTGGAAATGGCCAGCAACCTGCAGCCTGGCCAGATTCTGCTGGTAGAGAACCTGCGGTTCCACAAAGAGGAAGAGCAGGGCAACCAGATCTTCGCGGAGAAACTGAGCCTACTGGGCGATGTGTACGTGAACGATGCCTTCGGGACGGCCCACCGCGCCCATGCTTCCACCGCCATCGTGGCCGACTACTTCCCGCACGACAAAGTGTGTGGTTCTGTGATGCAGGCCGAGCTGGAGAACGCCCAGCGCGTGCTCAGCTACGCCGACCGTCCGTACACCGCCATCATGGGCGGCGCCAAGATCTCTGATAAAATCCAGGTGATTGAGCAGCTGCTGGACCGCGTAGACAACCTCATTATTGGCGGCGGCATGAGCTACACCTTTGCCAAAGCCCAGGGCGGTACCATAGGCAATTCCCTGTTAGAAGAAGACAAGCAGGATTTCACCCTGGAGCTCCTGAAGAAAGCCGAGGAAAGAGGCGTAAAACTCTACCTGCCTTCAGACACTGTGATCGCCGATGCTTTTGACAACAACGCCAACAAGCAGGTGGTAGCCAGCGGCACCATTCCAGACGGTTGGATGGGCCTGGACATAGGACCTGCCACCATTGAACAGTTCTCTGAGGTAGTGCGCAATTCCAAAACCATCCTTTGGAACGGCCCGATGGGTGTTTTCGAGTTTGAGAACTTCGCCACGGGAACCAAAGCCATTGCCGAGGCGGTGGTTGAGGCTACTAAAAACGGCGCCTATTCCCTCATCGGGGGCGGTGATTCTGCCGCGGCGGTTACCCAGATGGGCCACAGCCACGATGTTTCCTACGTGTCTACCGGCGGCGGCGCGCTACTGGAGTACATGGAAGGCAAACAGCTTCCGGGCGTGATTGCCCTTCAGATGGAAGAAACTCCTTTGACGTAATCAGGTTATTTGAATAAAACAGAAAGGGCGGCAAGTGATCTTGCCGCCCTTTCTGTTTTAAGCTGTTTCTGGAAAATCAAGCTTAAAACAACCAACCATTACTTAACATATTTATTCACCTAAAGACATCACTTCGCTTTACGCTGCAGGTTGCCCTCAGAGGTATAAGCCACTACCCCACTCTCCAGCATCTCCTGGATAAGGCCGCCCAGCAACTCCTGCTCTGAGGAACTGAAGTGCATGGCAATGGATTTGGGATGAAGCGGCGTCTCCTTCAGGTGGCTGAGCACGCGGGCTTCCATGTGGAGTTTGTTCTCGTCCAGCTTCTTCTTTTTTTTCTGGGCCAGGCAATAGTCACAGATGCGGCAAGCCGTGGTGGACTCCTCGCCAAAATAGGCCAGTATCTGGATGGTGCGGCACTGCTTTTTGTTCTCCATGAAGTTGATCACCGAGTTGGCTTTCTCCAGCGCCCGCTCCCTGAAAAGCAGCAAGCGTTTCTGGTCTATTGGTAGCGAACTGGCATCAAACCGAGGCTGGGTAAACTGCACCTGCGGACCGTCGTGTTGCGGTTCATAGACCAAAACCTTGCGCTGGTGCAGGTGCTGCAGTTGCTGCTTGATGGTTTGCTCGGGTACCGCCAGATGCTTTGCCAGGCCTTTCTCCGATATTTTCACGAAATCGCGGAACATCTCGCCGCCGTAAAGGCGCAGCAACCCTTTGATCACCGGCTCCAGGCTCTCATTCAGGAGCTGGAATTCATACAACTGCGTGTTGTTGAGCAGGAAGTTCACCTTTGACGGACTGTAGAAACCCTCGTTCAACTGCAGCAACCCCTCGGTTTCCAGCTGTTTCAGGGCAAAATGCACCTCCACCGGAGAGAGCTGATACGTGCGGCTGAACTCCGCCAGATCAAAGTCAAACGACTGGAAAGCGCCGCTGCCGGTGGCCAGCTGGTAGAAATTGGCCAGTGCCTGGTACACGCGCTTCAAGGTCTCTATGGGCGGATACGCTTCTTCGGTCTTTTTCAGGAGAAGGCTTCCGTCCTCGGGACCCAGTAACACGGTGGCGTAGCTGTACTTCCCGTCACGGCCGGCACGACCGGCTTCCTGGTAATAGGCTTCCAGGGAATCTGGCAAGTCCAGGTGCACCACCAGGCGTACATCCGGTTTGTCAATTCCCATCCCGAAGGCATTGGTGGCCACGATCACCCGCACGCGGTCCATGAGCCAATCGGTTTGGGCGCTGGAGCGGGTTTGGTGCGGCAGGCCGGCGTGGTAAGCGGTAGCTTTGATGCCCTGCCGCTGCAGCCACTGGGCCAGCTCCTCGGTACGGCGGCGGTTGCGCACGTACACAATGGAGGTGCCGTTCATCTTCTGCAGGATCTCGCGCAGGCGGCCTTCCTTGTCCTCGGTGGGCAGCACGGAATAAGACAGGTTCTTCCGCGCGAAACTCTGCTGAAACACCTGCCCGTTCTTGAATCTGAGCTTCTCCTGGATATCGGTTTTCACGGCCTCGGTAGCCGAGGCGGTCAAAGCCAGCACCGGCACCTGGGGCAGCAACTCGCGCAGCTTGGCAATCTCCAGATAGGGAGGCCGGAAATCATAGCCCCACTGCGAGATACAGTGCGCCTCGTCCACGGCCAGCAAAGTCACATTCATGCGTTTCACCCGCTCCAGAAACAGATCGGTCTGCAGGCGCTCCGGCGATACGTACAGGAACTGCACCCCACCAAACACGCAATTGTCCAGGATGATGTCGCGTTCCCGCTCCGGCTGACCCGCGTGCAGCGCCGCCGCCGAAATGTCTCGCTTCCGGAGGTTCTCCACCTGGTCTTTCATGAGCGCCACCAAGGGCGACACCACCACGCACACGCCTCCAAGCGCCAGCGCCGGCACCTGGAAACACACTGATTTCCCGCCGCCGGTGGGCAGAATGGCCAGCGTGTCATTCCCCGCCAGCACCGAGTTGATAATGTCCTCCTGCCCTGGCCTGAACGCCTCGTGTCCCCAATATTGCCGCAGAATGTCTAATGTATTTGCCATAGATCACCCAAAAATACGAATTTGTCTGAGGATGCAGGCGCTGGCAGGAACGGTAATCGGCGGAGACGCTCGCAGGACCTCCGGACGCTGCGAGGTCTTTTGAGCAAGCGCTATAGGGTGAGCTACCAGAAACTCCCCTCCTAATTTAGGAGGGGTGCCCGCAGGGCGGGGTGGTGAATAATGCTTTTAGCCTGATTTCCCCTAAACGGTCTAAAAACAGAAAACCCGGCCATGTGGCCGGGCTTCTATACATTCACTCTATTTAAGGACTTAGGCAGCGGCAGATTGATCGTGCTCGCGGTCCTCAATTACTTTCTTCAGTTTCACAATAGACTGTTTGGCACGCTCCTCATCCAGTTTGTTGATGTTCAGGAGCATTTTGGTTTTCTCCTGACGCGTGATCACCGGATTGTTCAGCAGGCGGATGATTTCTTCCTTCTGCTTGGCGGTGGCGTACTTCACAGGGGCTTCCTCAGCTACCGGAGCTGGAGCGGCGGCTACAACCGGGGCAGGAGTTGGTTCTACCGGAACCGCGTCGGCCGGAACGGCTTTCATGGTCTTGGCAGGGGCAGCAGGCTTGGCTGGCTGCTCAACTTTCTGCTCGGTCACGTTGCCCTGGTAGTCCATCTCCTCAGCGGGAGTTGGCTCATACCCGGCGGCTCTGATGATCCAGGCTAAGATGTTACGGTAGGCTTTGCCTATGGCTCTGGTCTGCGCCATGGAGGCGATAGCGTATTCCTGGTAGTACTTGCGGCCCTGCTCTTTGTTGGAGCAGATCGCGAAGCCGGCGCCTACTATCTGCTCAGTGCGCAGGTTCAGCAGGTTCACCTTGGCCAGGTACTTGATCTCGGTGCTATCGCTCATGTTGGTGAGTTCATCTACCACGGGCAGAATACCCAGACGGGAACCGGCGTACTGCCAGCCTTCCACGTTCACGTACTCCTTGCCTTGTATGTTTTGATACAGCCGATTCTCCTTAATGAACTTCGCCAAATCAACGGCCAAGTGCATGGTCTCATCAGAGCGGGAGATATCAAAACTTTCGATTTTGTTCTTCTTAACCACTTTCTCTTCGTTACTAGCTTGGTTCATTTTCGTCTGCATTTAATTCGTTGTTGTGTTACAGATTGATAACAGACCTCCCTCTCTAAAAGTGCCAAACAGGTTAATTTTAACACTATTTTATTACACTGATAATCAATTACTTGCAAGTTTTTACTAAAATATTTTTAGCATTTGCAACCTCTTTATTCTCAACACTTTACCTTATAAGCTAAATACGTTAGCAACACCTTACACCTAGCGAAGGACTCAGAATGCTAAACACTTAAATACCAGAACCTTATTATACGTTTAGCAGCAGAAAAGGGGAACCAAAATTAGTAGAAATGCCTGCACACCAACCTATAAACTGGTCTTTGCCTGCTTTGAAAAAAAGAGCCTGAAATCGATTGTACTTAGAGCCTGATTTGCCATGCCCCGTCTTCTTCCAGCACGTGCACGCGGTACCCGGCGGCCCGGAGTTCATTGGCTTTCCTGGCCACGTACCTTCGGCTGTTCGTCTGGTCCAGAATCAAGGTGGTGGTAGCGAAATTCTGCTGCAAACGGGGAAGGTTAAACCACACATTGTGCTGCAAAACCAAGGCATCCAAAACCAAAGAGTTCTCCAAGTTCCTAGGCATTTTCTTCAGCCACAGCAGGCGTTTTCCCTGCCAGACCACCAGGCGGTTCCCCTCAGGGGTTTCATAGGTAGAGATTGGCTGTTTTAGGTCTGTTTTCGTAAAATCAGCCGCAAAAGGAAGGGTTTGGCGCACGCCTCTTGCCCACCAGTAAGGCTGCACCTGGTATGAAAACAACTGGGGCTGCGCCAGGAAAGCAGAATCTGCTAGGAAAGCGACCTGCCGGCCCTGTAGCACACTCACCACGCTGCTCCTGCGAGCGCTGTGGATGACCAGCTCCCGCGTGCGGCGCTGCCGATGGGCCTCGGCCAGTTCCGTACCCGAGACGAAAGCCAGGCAAAGCACGCAGACCGCCAACCAGAAAAGCTTCTTCTGGATCAGAAACACCACCGCCGCAAAGATCAGGAGGTACAAGGCCAGCACCTGCCCCGGCGTGACCACAAAGCCGTCAAGCACCGCCTTGGGCCAATGCTCCAGCCAGAGCAGCACCTCGTTAAGAATCCACAACGTCCACTCCAACAGCTTCCCAATCCAGCCGTTTACCACGGGCACCCAGAAGAACATCATAAAAGCCACGCCAATGTACAACCCGATGGACGTGAGCGGCACCGCCACCAGATTGGCAAGCCAGAAATACACCGGAAACTGGTGGAAATAATAAAGGCTCAGCGGGAACGTGGCCAACTGCGCTGCCACTGAAATAGCCAGCAACTCCCAAACCAGGCGCACAGCACGGTTCTCAGAGTTCCAAAACTGAAGGAAAAGTGGCTGCAGCAGCACAATCCCTGCTACGGCCAGAAAAGACAATTGAAAACCTACATCATACAGGAAATTGGGCTCGTAGATGAGGAGCGCCAGCGCCACCACAGCCAGCGTATTGAGAATGGAAGCCCGCCGCCGCAGCAAAAGTCCCAACTCCACCAAGGAGAACATGCACACCGACCGCAGCACCGAAGCCGACATTCCCGTCACGAAGGCATAGAACCACACCACGCCCACCACCAGGAAAAAGATGAGCAGCTTACTCGATTTGCCGCGCCGCAACGGTTTTAGAAAGAACAGCAAGACTCCGTACAGCAAACCTACGTGCAGCCCGCTTACCGCTAGCACGTGCATGGTACCGGTACGGGCGTAAGCGTTGCGCAGCGCGGCATCCAGCTCATCCTGCACTCCCAGCACCAAGGCATGGGCAATGGTTTCTTCCCGCCTGGCATGGATGTGTTCCCGGAAGGCGTTTTCGAGCTGTTTTCTGATTTTCAGGCTCAAAGCGACTACATAACTGGGCGGAGCATAGCCTATGGCCAGCCAGGTACTTTGAGGCAAATACGCCTGCCATTGAATATGCTTCAAAGCCAGGTACCGCCGGTAATCAAACTGGAAGGGATTGGCGGGAGCGGCCGGCGGCGAAAGCGTGCCCTGCACCAGGAGTCTTTGTCCGTACCGGAGAGAATCAGCTTGCGGTGAGCGGGGCAGGAAAACAGCGACCTGCCCTTTGGCGGGATACCATTTGCCTTGGGCCCGCACGGCCTCTACCCTACCCACTGAACTGACCGAGTTTGGTTTCAGGGCCACGGCTTTCACCAGCGTTATCTGGTAATGCGTAATTTGCAGAGCGGGTACTGGCAGGGTTTCGGGGGTATTTTTGAGAGAACAGGCCCAAAATGAAAGAGCGGCTACTGCCAATATCCCGGCTAACCCAGCCCAGCTTCTACGCCTCGCAAGAGGCCTTTTGTAGGTCAGCCAGAGAAGAGCCAGAAACTGAAGCACAAAAAAAGCCGCGAACTCTCCCCCAAAAGAGAAATCGCGGCCGATGGTATGATACAGGATAATCCCGGGGATAAAGCTACCCACCAGCCTGAATGTGCCGGTGAGCGTCTTTCTAGCCATTGAATACCATCATGTATTGTTTCATCACACCAAGGAATTCATAAAAAACGGCAAAGACGCATTTCCCCAGAGGAGAAGGCATCTTTGCCGTAATTAGAAATTAGTCGTCGTGACGGCGGAAGTTCTGCCGGCGGCGCGGGGCATCCTGCAGTTCATAATCACCGTTCTTCTCGCGTTCCTCGCGCTCTTTCTGGCGCTTGTCGTCAAACTTTGTATAGGCTTCCACAATGGACTTCACCAGACGGTGACGCACCACGTCCTCGGCCTGCATTTCCACAAACCCGATGCCTTTGATGTCTTTGAGCACCGTCATTGCCTCAATTAAACCTGAGCGCTGGTTACGCGGCAAGTCAATCTGGGTGCGGTCTCCGTTGATCATCACCTTGGAGGTAGGCCCCATACGCGTCATGAACATCTTGATCTGCATAGGCGTGGTGTTCTGGGCCTCGTCCAGCAGCACAAAAGCGTTGTTGAGGGTACGCCCGCGCATGTAGGCCAGAGGAGCTATCTCTATGATTTTGTTTTCATAGTAGTACTTCAGCTTCTCTACCGGGATCATCTCTTCCAGGGCATCGTAGATAGGCCGCAGATACGGATCCACTTTGTCTTTCATGTCGCCGGGCAAGAACCCGAGGCTCTCTCCTGCTTCCACTACCGGACGGGAGATGATGATCTTTTTCACCTCTTTGTTTTTGAGCGCCCGCACGGCCATGGCCACAGAGATAAAGGTTTTACCCGTACCGGCAGGCCCCAGCGCGAACACCAAGTCATTCTTGGCCACGGCCTCTACCAGTTTGTGCTGGCTGGGGGTCTTGGCTTTGATCACGCCGCCCTTGCTGCCGTACACAATCACATCCGGAGAGGTGATGACCACATCATCCTCAAAATCATTATCGGCGGCCAAAAATTTGTGTACGCTCTTGTCCGTGATTTTCCCGTATTGGTGGTAATGCTCAATAAGAGAGGAAAGAATTTCGTGAATTTTGGTGATCTCAGGGGTTTGCCCCTGGATCTTAATCTCGTTGCCGCGGGAAATGATTTTGCTGCTTGGGAAAGCGGCGGCCAACTGTTTTATATTCTGGTTTTCCAGTCCCAGGAAGTCTATCAACGATATATTTTCCAGGGTTATAGTTTTTTCTACCAAAGGCTATTTCTGTTTATATAGGTGGTTTTTAAACCAATCTACTGAAAATATAGTAGATTTGTTATAAGACAATTTTAGAAATATTAAAGTTCTTTTGACCAACCGTTCCCATGGGAATTCTCACGTTAATGTCGGATTTTGGCACCACAGACCACTATGTGGCCGCCGTCAAAGCTAAGATCCTGACTATCAACCCGGCGCAGATAATTGTAGATATCTCACATCACGTAGAACCCTTCAATATTGCCCACGGCTACCATGTGATTCACTCCGTTTTCCAGGACTTCCCGCAGGGAACCGTGCACCTGATTGCCGTAGACACGCACGGCACCCGCAGCGGCAGATACCAGGTGGCCCGTCATAAAGGACATTATTTTGTCTGCGCCGACAACGGCCTGCTCTCGCTCCTCACAGACGGCGATCCAGAGCAGCTGGTGGATTTGCCCATAGTGCCGGATTCATCTTCCCCGGCCCGGGATATCATGGTGCCGGCCGCGGTAGCTTTAGCCCAGGGTGCCACCATGGCCGAGGTAGGTGAACTCGCCGACGGTATGGTGCAGCTCATCAACCGCCAGCTCCGCCTCAATGACCACTCCATCACCGGGCACGTGGTACACGTAGACCATTACGGCAACCTCATCACCGATATCACCCAGGAGAGCGTAGACGCCATCGGCCATGGCCGCCCGTTTACCATCCACTTCAACCGCGAGGTCATTGACCGCCTGAGCACCCGCTTCAGCCAACCCAACGAGGGCGATAGCGTAGCCCTGTTCAACCGGCAGGGATACCTTACCATTGGCATCAACAAAGGGCACGCCTCTGAGTTACTGGGCATGTACTTTGACTCTCCGGTAGACATCCGCTTCGCGCCAGATCCAGTTTAATTAAGAATTGGGAATTAAGAATTAAGAATGGGGGAACGCGCCAAGGCACTCCTCTTCTATTCCCATTTCTAATAATTTACTTAGGCCGCAACGAGTAGCGAAAAAAACTAATTCCTAATTCCTAATTCCTAATTCCTAATTATAAAAAATGCTGATACGAGTAGTGCGGATGACGTTTGTGGAGGAGAAGGTGCCGGCGTTTCTGGAGATCTTCAAGGCTTCCAGAGATAAGATAGGGGCGTTTCCGGGGTGTAGAAGCGTGGAGTTGCTGCAGGATTACCATTTGCCCCATGTGTACAGCACCTACAGTCTCTGGGACTCAGACGAGGCGCTGAACAATTACCGTAAATCTGAGTTGTTTGGCAGCGTTTGGAAACCTACCAAAGCCTTGTTCTCTGAGCCGGCGCAGGCTTTCTCCTTTAGGCCTGCCGAGGTGTAACGCAAAAACAGATATATCTTCTACCCTGTTTTTTGCGTCTTGTATTTATTGTCTCACTTCTAGCGCCAACCTTATACTTTGAACTACTTCCAATTCTACCAGATACCGGAAAGTTTTCTGCCCGACGAGAAAGCCATCCAGACCAAGTATTACGCCCTGAGTCGCGAATTCCACCCCGATTTTTATACCCTGGAATCACCCGAAAAGCAGCAGGAGATTCTGGAGAAGTCTACCCTCAACACCAATGCCTACCGCACCCTCTCTAATTTTGACCGCCGCATGCAGTACATTCTGGAGCAGCACGGTCTGCTGGAAGAAGGCGGCCAGAATGACTTGCCGAAGGATTTCCTGATGGAGGTGATGGAGCTGAACGAGCAACTCATGGAACTGGAGATGGACTATGATTCTGTACAGTTCAAGATTGTCTCTGACCAAACAAACGAAATTGAGGGTTTCCTGAAGGCCCATATCTGGCCCGTGCTGGAAAAGTATGAAAATTTACCCCCTGACGCTCAGGCAGAAGCCCTGAAGGAGGTAAAAAATTACTACCTAAAGCAGCGCTACCTCTTGCGTATAAAGGAATCATTGAATAAGTTTGCATCCTCTTCTGACAGATAAAGCGTTTCACGCCTCGTTTTTCAGAATCTACCGAAAAGGAGCAAATGCCCAGGTGGCGGAATCGGTAGACGCGTTGGTCTCAAACACCAATATCTTCACGGATGTGCCGGTTCGACTCCGGCCCTGGGTACTCAGAAAGCCTTGTAAACGAAAGTTTGCAGGGCTTTTTTGTTTTAGAACCTACCTTAAGCTAGATAAAAGAAGTCTGACAAGATCTGCTCCTCCTCCCGCTTTTGGCCGCTTTCCAAAAATAAAGCAAGATTCCAGAAACTGCCCGCAGGGTTCTCCTACCTGGCTTTTCGGGAACCTGTTAGCTATACTTTCTTAACTCAGTCTGGTGTTAGATACGGTTGCCGACGGTACAATTGGGCTATCTGGCAATAAAAGGGTAAACCTTATTTTCCCAAAGGATTCACGGCTTCCGTTTTCACCTCCAGACTAGTTTTCCAGGAGCTGGCCGCCCCGATCAGAGCCGACTCCTCCCCCAGCTCCGCCACCCGGATAGGTATGGACAGGCCCGCACTTTGCAGGTGCTTCTCCAGCTCTGCGGAGAACAGGTGAAAGGCTTTGGAGATGTTGCCCCCGATGACCACCACCGCCGCATCCTGGCGTTTCAGGGCCGTTTCGATAAAATCTGCCAGGTTCCGCCCGAACTCATCGAAAACGGTCTGCACGGTTTGGTCTTCGGGTGCCAAGGCAACCAATTCCTTCACGCCTTTCACTTCTTGGCCGGTGAGTTCAAAGAACCGACCCACGAACCAGCGTGTGGACAGGTAATCCTCGGCGATGCCCTCCTTGAAGGGCGAGTTCCACAGGTCCGCGTCCGCCACTTTGCCGTGGTGGCACCAGGCGGAGCCCAGGCCGGTGCCCAACGTGAGCCCCAGCACCTCTTCGGCGCCCCGCGCTGCGCCGCAGAACACCTCTCCCAGCAGGAAACACTCCGCGTCATTTAGGAATCGAATGTCCTCCTGCCGCATCATGAGCCTCTCGGCCAGCAGTTCCTTCACGTTCAGCTTGTAGAGGATATCGTATTTATTTTGGCCCTTGATGAGGGAGACGCCATTGGGGTAATCAAACGGGCCTGGCATGGCAATGCCTATTTTCCCGGGGGAGGAATGGCTGACGCCGGCAGCCTGCCGGATGACCTCGCACCAATCGCCAATGATCTCAGCCACGCTGCCCTGGGTGTTGATTTCCTTCCGCACGTAACACCCCGCTACCAGGGCGCTCGTTCCCAGATTCACCAACGCGGCGGTGATGTGCGAGCCCCCTACGTCAATGCCCACTACTGTTGTAGGATCCATAGATGATGAATTAAAGTCAGGATCTTGTTATAAAAGACCTTCTCCACGACTAGATGAAACATATTGCTTTTAGGTGTTTTTTACCCGGTTTCCGGAAAACAAGCCTAAAACACCTTCAGATGACTGGCATCTTTTTGGCCTTCTGAGGCTTAGAATCAATTGCCTGTGACTACGCCTAAGTTGCCGCCATTCCGGAACAGGTCATGGGAAACGAAATACCCTTTCTGGGCTTTGTCATTCACCAGAATAGATTTCAAGGCACGGTCTTCCCCTGACTTCTTGATCATAACCTCTTTGCCGTTGGGCAATTTCCAGCGTACTTCATCAAAGATGGGCACGGTGACCAGGTACTCATCATCGGCGGGGGAGAACGGGTACAGGCCCAGGGCATTGAAGACATACCAGGAAGACATCTCTCCGGAGTCGTCCATGCCGCAGAGCGCTAATCCGTCCTCTCCTATCCCGTAGAGATCGTTCATGATGCGGTCAATCATCTGCTGCGATTTTTCGGGTTTATTTATGAAGTAGTAGGAAAACGGCGCTTCGTGGTCAGGTTGGTTACCGTGGCAGTACTGCCCGATCATGCTTTCCACGTTTCTGGCGATGTAGTTGGGGTTCCAGGGCAGGGTGAACAAGGAATCCAGCTTTGCCTCAAAAGGTTTCGGGCCACCGTACAAACCTATCAGTCCTTTCATGTCGTGCAGGGCGAAGAAAGAGACTTGCCAGGCATTCGCCTCGCGGTACATGTACTCGTAGTAAGGATACTGCGGATTGAAATTCTTGATCCAGTCACCGTTGGCCAACCGGCCTCGCATGAACCTGGTTTTGGTATCGAACATGTTGCGGTAGTTCTGAGACCGTTTCATGAGCACCCGGTAATTTGCCGTATCGCCTAGGGCTTTGGCAAGCTGAGCGAGGGAATAATCATCATAGGCATATTCCAGGGTTTTGGAAACACCGGCCTTGGCCTTGGTCTCCACGTGGGGGTTGGCCACATCGGGGTCAGAGATAAAGCCTTTCTGGATGTACTCGGTGATGTAAGGCCTCGCCCCGCCTTCTACGTTGGCGTTTCGCAGGAGCAGGTTATAGGTGGCTTTCACATCAAAACCGTCTAAGCCTCTGGCATAAGATCCGGCGATAAAAGGGGCGGCATGGTCTCCGTGGAAAAAGGTAGGAATGAAGCCGGTTTTATCGCCCACGTCTTTGAGCGACTTTATCACATCTACCGTTACCTCAGGCGAAACAATGCCCAGTAAAATGAGGTTATTCCGGTAGGTGTCCCAAAGGGATGGTTCGGTGTAGTAGTTGAAATCGGCTTTCGTTCTGTTTCCTTTTGCGTCTGTATACTCACCATTGGTGTCACTGCGTAAGGCAGGCCAGAGAAAAGACCGGTACAAAGAGGTATAGAAAAGTTGTTTCTGTTTGGCTGTGCCCCCTTTCACCTGAATTTTTGATAGCAGGTTCTCCCAGGTGATATTCGCCTCATTTCTGATGGTAGCGAAGGTTTTGTTTCCTATTTCGCTTTCCAGGTTCTGTTTGGCGTTTTCCACGCTCACAAAAGAAAGCCCGATGCGCATGTCAACGGTAGCATTGCCGCCGTCCTTGAGGTGTAGAATAGCTATCCCGTTTTTGGTGTTCTCGCCTCTTTTCTCCAGGCTGCTCAGTTCTGTGCTGAGGGTGGCGTAGAAGTATATCTTTTCCCCTACATCCTGGTGCCCCTGCACGGCATTGTTGCCTACCTGCTGGATGCTCCACTTCCTGACGGGGTTATTGGCTTTGGCCAGGTCAAACACAATGCTGCGGTCTTTGCTTGAGGGATAGGTATATTGGTGAAAGCCAGCCCTAAGGGTGGAAGTCAGGTTTGCCTGGATTTGGTAGTCTTTCAGAAAAACGCCGTAAAAACCCGGTGCGGCCTTCTCCTGGTCATGCGAATACCTTGAGTAAAACGCATCTTTGCCCTGGGTGCTTCCGGTGACGGGCAGCACGGGTATGTTGCAGAGGTTCCAATGGCCTTTGTTCGTGTGCGTGAAGGCGTAGATAAGGGTGTCTTCATACTCATACCCCGCCCCGGAGCCATACTCGGTGATAGGGCTTAACTGGACCATGGCATTGGGAAGGGAACTTCCCGGGTACACCAGCCCGGCCCATACGCGCCAGCCCTCAGGAGGATTATAGCCAATAATTTTTGGGTCCTGCAAAGGAGCCGTGCCGATAAAGGTGTTTACGTACTGGGTGTAGCCTTTCTCGGTTGATTTAGTAATATCCTTCTTCTCAGCGCTTAGCTTTATCGTTTTAGCACAAGAGCAGATGAAGATAGCCACCAACAAGATCAAAGCACTTTTCAAGGTATTCATCAGGGGGAATGGTTAATAGTTTATGGCTTTTGCAAAATGCTGGTTTAACTCAAAGGGAACGAGCCGTTCACCAGATCAACGGTAAGCCAAATTCAAAATACAGGCACTGGAGGAATTGCAGCGCAAGACCCTCCGTTGCAGAAAGGCAACGAGATAGGTCTCACATCAGAAGGAAAAAGGTTCGGAAAGCAGGAAGGTGGGGGCCCTTCCTGCAATCCTCACCTGGTAAAACCCAGCTTTAAGCCAGGAGCTTGGGCGTTTCCTGGTAGGTTTTCCAGAGCAGTTCCCCGAACAGGGTGTTGGCCCAGGCAAACCAGGAACGGCTGAATTTATTAGGGTCGTCTTTGTGGAAGCTCTCGTGCATGAAACCAGTTCCCCCGTGCGTGTTCTTCAGCATGTTGATACACGTCTTGATCTCCTCCTGGCTGGTGCTGGTGAGGCCTCTCATGATAATGGCCATGGGCCAGATCATGTCTTTGCCCACGTGGGGTCCTCCTACTCCTTCCCCGGCTTTGCCTTTGTAGAAGAACGGGTTGCTCGTAGACAAGACGAATTTGCGGGTATTTTGATAAATGGGGTCAGAAACGCTGATGGCCCCCAGGTACGGCAAGGACAGAAGACTAGGCACGTTGGCATCGTCCATCAGGTAGTGGTTCCCGAACCCGTCCACTTCAAACGCATAGAGCTTGCCGTGTTTTGGATGGTCAATGATGGCATGGTCCTTCAAGGCAGCTTCCACTTCTTTTGCCAAAGCAGTCATGTCATTAGCTGTCTTTTGATCCTTGGCGATTTTGTCCATCATCTCGGCGGCCTGCCGTAAACTCACAACGGCGAAAAAGTTAGACGGTACCAGAAAGGAGTATACCGTGGCATCATCACTGGGCCTAAAGGAGGAGCATATCAAACCTACTGGGTTCACAGGGTTTCCATACCCGGCCATGGACAGCGTGTCAGTGGCAAACTGGGTTGTGCGCTGGAACTTGTAAGGACCCAGGTCTACCTTGCGCTGCTGCTCTTTAAAGGTCTTGAGCGTTGTTTTCACCGCCTGCTGCCACTCGGTGCCGAAGGGTTTGGTGTCATTAGTGGTTTTCCAGTAGTGGTAGGCCAGCCTGATGGGGTAACATAGCGAATCTATCTCCCACTTACGCTCGTGCACGCCAGGTTTCATGTCGGTGTGATCGGTCTTCCATTCCCCTACTTTGGCATCATCGCCGTAGAACGCGTTGGCGTAAGGGTCTTTCAGGATACACCGGGTTTGGCGGTTAATGACGCCGGCAATCAGTTGCTTTAACTTTTCGTCTTTGTTTGCAAACTGCAGATAAGGCCACACCTGCGCCGAGCTGTCACGCAACCACATGGCATCAATATCACCGGTGATGACATAGGTGTCTGGTTTTCCGGCTTCCATTTTGTGCGTTACCGTTGTATCTAAAGTACTGGGGAAACAGTTCTGGAACAGCCAGCTTAATTCCTTGTCCTTGACGTTCTTCGCAAATTCTGCAATGGCCTGGTCAACTGACTTACTCTGGAAATTACGCTTCGCCGCAGGTACCCGGACTACCGGGAATTCTGCCGAGGCGAAGAGAAACTGGGGGTTAAAAAGCACGCCGGCTCCCACCAAAGCCGAACTCTGAATAAAGGTTCTTCTATTCATTTTGGTTGTACGCTAATGAAAATTCTGAATGTAAAATCTGGAAAATGGACGCCGATCCTTTGGCTTCTGGGCTGCTCTTGAACTTGCGTTGCCAGCTCAGTCCCTTTTAGTCAAGGAGGTTCAATTCATCCAACCTCGCCATGGCCTCCAAGAGCATGAGCCCAGAAAGCTGGGTAGAAAAATCAGTGGATTCACCAGGCATATTTTTCCAGTCGGGGCTTATCATGAGGGCGGGCCTCCGGATGCCTTTAGCATAGAGCGTTTCGGCGTTGTATTTCAGAAAGTTGATGTATTTCGCCTTTTCCACCTGTGCCACATTGGGCTGTTCAATCAAACGGGCCAGGTACCGCACCAAGATTCCTTTGAAAAGGCCACCGTCTCCCTGGTTTTCGCTTCTTAACAAACCACCTGGCGCTAGCTCGGTGCTGTTGATGGTGCTGTTGGCGGTGCGTACGGCATCTGTTAAGTAGGCCTGGTCACCAGTGGCTTTGAACAGCTCTTCCGCCGCGCCTATGAACACGCCCTGGTTGTAGGTAAAGATCCAGTTCTTGTCTACCTGGCCATTCCCGGTTCTGTTAATTCCATCCCAAACAATTCCGGTAGACGGGTCCACCAAAGTAGACTTCAGCCAAGTGTAAAGGGTTTTGGCCAAGTCGAGGTCCTCCTGCTTCTTCTGCAGTTGGTACAGCCTTGAGGCCAAAATGATGGCCGGGGCATTGGCGGGGGTGTTTTTGTAATCCAGCTGGGTTTTCTTCCAGGCAATACCGCCGCCCTGGTTTGCATTCAAGCCAGTTTTAATGTCTTGCCACAGCAAGGTGGTTGCCTCCAGAAAAGCGGGATCTTTGGTGGCATCATACGCCCGAAGGCTGGAAAGGGCGAGCCACTCCATGTCATCATAAAACTCGTTGGGCAGGGCGCCATTGTTTTTGTCTTTGATGCCGTTCAGCAGGGATTTCATGCGCTGCACATAGACCGCTTCCTTGGTTCTTTGGTAAGCATCTACCAACGCATCCAGGGCATGGGCATTCCACCAGTAATTAAAATTGGTGTTGCCGGTATTGTTCTGGATGAAATACTTGCCATCTGCAGAGAGGAAAGTACTGTAGGTTTTATCCTGCAGAGAGTCTGCGGTGGCTGCCCAATCGTACACCACCACTTCAGAGTCACGGTCATACAGCGGGAAGGGCTCCTCTTCACAGGAGCTGAAAACCCCTAACACGGCCATCAAGCCAATGCACAGGATGCGTTGAAAATGTATTGTTTTCATAAAAAGAGGCTTAAAACGTAAGGGACTTCCCCAACCCTTTTCCTGATCACAGTGCCAGGGCTGGGGAAGAACCAGGATTTATTTCACGATAACAGAATGGGTGTACTGATCTGCTGTCGCACTGAAATCCACTTTGATATCAGCGTTCTTGCGGTCAGCGCTCTCATTGAATTTGAAGGAGTAATCATACTGGGAACTGTTCACCGGGAACATATACCAGTAAGAAAGAGCGGTATTGCTGTTAGGCCGGCTATTGTCACTGTTCTGGCTGCCATACCACTCCTGGGACTCTTCTCCGGCCGCGTTCAGTACTGTAAACCGGAATTTATAACGCTCATCGCGGCCCCAGCCTTCCTGCTTGAATTCCACCGGAGCGTTCTTGATTTCCCAGGTGCCTTTGCCGGCATAGGGCAGGTCATACCAGATCTTATTGTCCGCGGAGAACCATAGACCTAAGGACTTGATTTCGGTAAACTCAGCAGAGGCGTTGTTAAGGTTCAATCTGATCCGGTACACTTTGGTATCTCCGGTAACCGTGGTGGTGCCGCCCTCTACCATTCTGCCGTTGTTGATGGAGTATGTGATTGGTGTTCCGGTATTGCCCGAAGCGAAATTGTAAGTACCAGCCTTCAGCGAGGTATAAATCTCAAACACCCCAGATTGCGTCTGTTTGAAAGGAATGGCTTCACTAAGGGTTTCGCCGCCCTCAGAGGCAGAACCCGTAATGTACAAGGCAGAAGGAATCTCCGCGAAACCGGCAGGACGTTCTAGTTCCAGCAAGTGGGAAACCGTGGATTTCTTCACATTTATTCCTTTTGAGGAGAAAACGGTCCATTTGATTTTCCCTTTGCTTTGGGAGGCAATGCCGGCCATTTTCGCGATTTGGTTCAGGCTGGAATAGCTCATGGTAAGGGTGTTGCCAATCCCGTTGCCATCAGACTTGATGCTGTAGATAGGGTCAGAGAAGTCTCCGGCCTCTTTGTCGAAGACCACTTCATAGAAGACGATTCCGTTGTCTTCTGCCTTTGCCTGAGCCCATTCAAACACAGCGCTACCGGAGGCTGGCTCCAATTTTATGAAGGTGTTGTTTTCAGGCGTGAACAGATTGCTCACCTCGGTTACCTGGGTATGGTCCAGTTCTTTATCATCTTCACAGCTTGTTAAAAACAACAATGCTGCCGCCCAGGAAAGGAAATGAAGGAAAAGTGAATTTTTCATATAGAGATGGATAGAGGGTTAAAATGGAGAAACAATTACCAATTAGGGTTTTGGGTAAGATTTGGATTAAGCGCCCTTTCGTCGCGGGGAATCGGCCACAGGTAGTGTCTGCTTTCGTCAAAGGTTCTTTGGTTGACTCTGATGTAGCCATTGTCAACAGAAGAAGGACCGAACTTTGCGCCATGGGCCCAACCGTTTAAAACCTGCCCCCCTATTCTCCACCTGCGGATATCAAAAATCCGAAGTCCTTCAAACGCCAACTCTATCCGGCGCTCGTTTCTGATGATGGCTCTCAGCTCATCCTGGGCCACTGCAGGGTAGTTTAAGGCTGCTGGATCAGTGAAACCTGCGCGGGCCCGGAGGGCTCTGATGGTCTGGTTCCAAATGGTTTCATTCATTTGCCCCAGCTCATTCTTGGCTTCCGCGTACATCAACAAGACATCTGCGTACCGGATCAAGATGAGGTTAAGCCCAGACAGGAAATTCACCGAAGAGGTAGGG
This sequence comes from Rufibacter roseolus, assembly GCF_017916365.1. Taxonomy (GTDB): domain Bacteria; phylum Bacteroidota; class Bacteroidia; order Cytophagales; family Hymenobacteraceae; genus Nibribacter; species Nibribacter roseolus. The sequence goes on along the minus strand of NZ_JAFMSU010000002.1, from coordinate 97,192 downwards.
TCATAGTATTTTCTGAAGTAATACCCGGTAGGCGAGCTCACCCCCCCTGGTTTGTACTCGTCTACGGCAGAGGCATCAGGATCAGATCCTGGTTGGGTGTAAATGGTTTCAGTGGTGCCGTTTGCCCTTTTCCATTCATAGCCATGATACACAATGGTAGAAGCGAAACGAGGATCACGATTATCGTAAGGATCTGATTCGTCATACTCTGACCCGGTTTCCTGAATTCTTCTTCCGTTTTCCGTCAAATAGCTGTCTACCAGTTCCTGGGTGGGCGCAAGGGCATTCAGCCGGGCACCCACGGCCAAAGGGGCAATATCAAAGAAATGGTTATGGGCCCTTACCTCGGGTACAAACTGGATATCCAGGATAACTTCACTGTTGTTTTCGTTCTGGGGCAGAAAGACTCCCTCGTAAGACGGGAAAAGACTGTAAGTACCATTGCTGTTGTTGAGCAGCGTTTCGCAGGTGGTTACCACGTCCTGCCACCGGCCTTCATACAACAAGGCCCTGGCTTTCAAAGCTATGGCGGCGCCTTTGGTGATTCTGCCCCTGTCTGCCGCGGCATAAGCGGTATTAATGGGTAATGCCTCGGCAATCTGAGTTAATTCATTCAACACAAACTCCAAGACCTGAGCCCGTGGGGTTCTGGAGATCGTTTTGGCTTCTTCCACTGATATATCGTGGTCGAAAAAGGGCACGTCTCCATACCAGGTCAACAATTGGAAATAATGGAAAGCCCTGATGAACCGTGCCTCTGCTTTCATTCTGTCCTTTAGTGTGGCATCCATGTTCTCTACCCTGTCTACATTCTCTAAAAAGATATGGCAGGTCTTGATCCCGGCATAATGGAAATTCCACTCTTCCCGTATTCTGCCAAGGGAGGCGTCATAGGTCCCCGCGGCCAGGGAAGCCACCCCGTTTTGGTCTCCTCTCCCATTGTAGGCATTGTCTGACATGCCTTCATTGTAGAAGAAGTAGTCACTGCGGTACATCTGGGAATAGGCAGAGTTCAGGACACTGTTGACCTTCTCAGTAGTAGTCCAGTAATTGGCATCCGTGAACCGATCCTCCGGTACCAGATCTAAGTCGTTGCAGGCCGTAAAAGAGATGGTCACAACCCCTAGAAGGCAAAAGATGAATTTGGAAAATTTATGCATGTGGCTGTTTTATTAGAAGGTGACATCTAGACCAAAACCATAGTAGACAGGCGTAGGATATGCTCTTCCACTGTTTGCCCCAGAATTACTGAGGTTGTTGTTGAATTCGGTGATTTCAGGATCTATGAATTTCAACTTGGAGAGCGTGTAAAGATTCTGCCCGGAGAAATAAGCCCGCATGGACTTCATTCCTATTTTACCAATAAGCGAGGTTGGCAGGGTATAGCCAATCTGCAGGTTCTTCAGTCTTACATAAGAGGCGTCATAGAGGTACATATCTGAGCCCCTCCGGAAGTTGTTCTCGGTTGATTGGCTTCCGCTGGCAGAAAGTCGTGGGTACCGGGCGTCTGGGTTCTGAGGAGTCCAAAAATCAAGCTGGTGCTGGTACATCACCTGAGAGTAATTAAAGTGGAAAGGCTCCACCAACTCACCTCTCAGGAAGGTACTCCGCTGCCCCACTCCCTGGAAAAAAACGTTTAGGTCAAATCCTTTGAACCTCAGGTTATAGGTAGCGCCAAAGGTGTAGCGGGGAAAAGGGTTCCCAAGAACAAACTTGTCATTATCATCTATGATGTTGTCTCCATTCACGTCAACATATCGGTTGTCGCCTGGTGACAGGTTAAGCCCTGCGGGCTTGGGACCTCTTTCAATTTCATCAAGGTTCTGAAAATAGCCGTCTCGTTTCAGCCCCACATAGGAGTTGTAAGGCAACCCTTCTCTAAGAATCACCTGCATCTCATCTGCCCCGGTTAAGCGCTCTTTCCCTTCAAAATAGAGCACCTTGTTCTTAGAGTCCCCAAGATTGAAGGAAAAAGAGTGGTCAAAGCTGCCATGGGAAACCCGGTAGTTCAGGTTGATCTCCCAACCTTTATTTTCCACCTTACCGGCATTATAAGTTGGAAGAGAGGCACCATAAACTCCTGGCACGCTTGGCGGGATAAGGATGTCACTTGTGATTTTATTGAAGTAATCCAGTGACAGGGTTAACGCGTTGTTCAGGAAACTTGCATCCACTCCTGCGTTGAAAGTCGCTGCTTTCTCCCACCGGATGTCTGGGTTAGCAAACGCAAAGCCTGTGCCGCCTACGCCGGCATTGTTAAAACCATAGGCATTTTGGTAAGTAAAGTAAGTGGTCAGGTACTGATAATCTCCCACGCTCTGGTTACCCAAAACCCCATAAGAAGCCCTCAATTTCAAATCCCCAATATTATCTCGATAGCCAGTCAGGAAACTCTCCTCACTGATCCGATAACCGGCGGAAACGGAAGGGAAAAAGCCCCACCTGTTGTTCCTGTTGAACTTGGACGATCCGTCTACTCTGAAGCTGACCTCCCCGTAGTACTTGTCTCTGAAAGAGTAAGAGGCTCTCCCAAACAGGGAGTTCAGGCTCGTTTCAACTGTTCTTTGGTTTGTATTATAGGAATCTGTGCTTACTATGGTTCCAGACACAGGGGTGCCCAATTCCGGATCAGTATAGGTTTTGAATAGGCCGTTGCTTTGACTGGTGTAAGATTCATTTGAAATACCCACTAACACATTGGTGGCATGGTCTTGCGAGAACGTTTTGTTGAACTCGGCTAAAAGCTGGGTATTGAGCGATAGATTTTTGCTGTTCTCATCATTGGTATTCCGGTTGGCGCCGGAAGTTCCATTAGGGAAGTAGTCTACCTGCATGGTTCTGGCAAACTGATGATTGGAGACAAGGCTCCCGCCAAACACCCCTCTTAGTTTAAAAGATTTGGTCAATTCAAACTCCGCGTTGATGTTCCCGAAAATATTATCGTTGTTGTACTTCCGGTAGCCCCCTTTTTCCAAAACGCCCAAAGGGTTAAATTCAGAAAGGACATCATTGGTAAGATAGCGGCCTTGCTCATCTTTCAACTGGTAATAGGTGGGTACCCTACCGGCATCTACAATAAGCGTTTGGGTGGAGGAGGAATGGTCTTTGATCTGACTGCGGGTATACGCCAGTATGCTGGTCAATTTCAACTTCCCGTAGTCACTGGTCAGGTTGAGGCGGTAGTTGTACCGTGAATGCCCATAATTTGGTCCTATAAGGTTGCTTCTTTGGTCTGCCACTCCTGCTGAGATAAGAAAGGTGGAAGTTTCGCTTCCCCCGGATAAGCTCAGGTTATGGTTCTGCTGAACAGCATCCTGCAGGATCGTATTCAGAAACCATTCATTGTCACCCTGCTCCTGAAATCTTCTGATGTCTTCTGGTCCGTAGATGGGTGGCAACCCAGCGTTTACGGTCGCCTGGCTTCTAAGAATAGCGTTCTCATATCCTTTTACCGGCTTGTATAAAACTTTGGGTTCCTGGATACCCACCAATGCATTGTAGGTCACCGTTGGGCGGGTATTCTTTTTCCCCTTTTTGGTGGTAATTAGAATTACCCCGTTAGCCGCTCTTGAACCATAAATGGCGGCGCTCCCTGCATCCTTCAGAACAGAAACGCTTTCAATGTCATTCGGATTTAACAGGTTAATATCTCCTCCTACTATCCCGTCAATCACCACCAACGGACTGTTGTTTCCCAAGGTGCTGATGCCTCGGATATTTATACTTGGGGACTGACCGGGCTCATAACTGGTCTGTTGGATGATGAGGTTGGGAGAAGCCCCTTGCAAAGCCTGCGTTGCCGTCATGGCGGGCTTCCCTTCAATCACAGCTGAGGTCACCTGGTCCACTGCCCCTACCACACTGGTGCGCTGCTGCGTTCCATACCCAACCACCACCACTTCCCCCAGGGCCTGATCATCTTCCTGAAGGGTTACATTAATGGAGGTTCTGTTGCTTATTGCTACTTCCTGCGTTTTGAACCCAATGTAAGAGAAGACAAGCACCCCGCTTTCCAGTCCGCTGGGCAATTTTAGGGAATACCTACCTTCTACATCGGTGGTAACGCCAATGCCCGCCACACCTTTCACCACCACGGTCACCCCGGGCAACCCATTTCCCTGCGCATCTTTTACTTCGCCGGTAACGGTGATGTCTGCCTTCACCTTGTTGCTTTCAAGAAGGGTTGTTTTAGGACGCACATTTGGGCCAGGTGCAGGAATGATGACGAAAGTATTGGCCCCCACTTTTTCCGCACTCAGGTTATAAGGCTTCAGGATTCTTTCCATGTCCTGAATCAAATTGCCGCTCATGGGTTTCAGAGCACCGGCCTCAGTTTTGATTCTTGACAGGAGTTCACTGTCATAGTTGAGGTTTACCTTATAATGGTCGCCTAACTCTTTTATCACCTTGGATAGGGAGATTGTCTTTTGCTCCGTTCCCGCATAGCTTCTGGGAGTAGACCGTAATGCGGTTGTCATTGCTTGCGCAGACACCTGCATCGCTACACATAGTAGTAAGGGAGTGAGCAGTTTTTGTTTGCTAAAAGGTTTTACCATATGGCCATAAAGTTTAGGTATAGTTTTAGGGAAGAATCAATTCAATTGGTATTTGGCCCTAAGACCGGAAGGGTTTCAACTAAAATCCAGCTGATTGCCTTGTTGGGATATCTTCAGGTGGAATAATTTCTCAAGGGCCACAAAGAGGACCTCAACTTTGTCAAGGGGAACGGAACCTGTATAACGTCTGCTCATAAGTTCACGATTGGAAAAGGTTACCTTTAATCCATATACATCCTCTAACACACGGGCTACATCCGTTAACGGGGCATCTGCAAACATGAGTTTGTTGTACTGGAAAGCATTGTAGATCTCTGGGTGCTGAACGGTACTTTTCACCAGCATCCCTTCTCCAGTTTTGTGGGCAGCAAGCGCCACTGCTTCTCCCGGGCTAAGCGTCTCTTGCGCTACTGTCTCCTGGAAAAAGCCCAGCAAGCCTTTCTTGGCCACAGAGAATTTCACCTTTCCCTCATTCAAAACCACTTTGGTGTCATGCGGGCGTTTGGTGGCGGTGAACTGGGTACCTAGCACCTCAATGGATACAGTATCGGCTAGCTTTACTTTGAATTTTTGGTCGTTTTGCTGGTGGGTGACTTTAAAGAAAGCCTCACCTTTGAGGGTAACTTCCCGCGTAAATTCAGCATCCCAGGGTTTCTTAAAACTTAAAGATGAATTGGCATTCAAGGTCACCTCTGAACCATCTGGCAGCAAAACACTTTTCACCTCACCGTATTGGGTGGCATAGCGGATGGTCTCACCTTGCCCCCGCTGCATCAGGTAGTACAAGGCAATACTGAGCACAACCAGTGCCGTAAGGCTTGCCGCTACTCTGGAAGCAACCCTCCAGGCCGCAGGACGAAGGCAATGCACTGTCCCTTCTGTGTTGTCATGGCTGGATTCTGGTTGACCAGTGATCCGGCTCTGGATCTGAGTCCAGACCTCGGCTTTCTCTGAGGCAGCCCAATCAGAACTTGTATTTTGCCCCATGGCAAAGACCAACGTCTTAGCTTGCTCTATGAGTTTTGACTTGTCAGGATTAGCTTTGAGGTAGGTTTGCCAGTAAGCTGCAGCGTCTCCATCTCGCCCTAAAACCCAGTCGCAAAAGCTTGGGTCTAATACAAAATCGTGCAGCGTCTGGTAATTCTCCTCCATCTAGTTTGACTGGTGAATAGTTCTAAATAGCTAAAGGAGATTCCTCTTTGAAGTGCCCCACCAGAATGGAAAAATTTTACAGATTTCTCAAAATATTTTGGAATTCACCTCCCTGCGCCTGGAGAATCCCTCCAAAACAGGCGCACTTATTAACATAGTGGCAACATTAAGGCTGCCTCAAGGAATCAGGAAAGGTTAAGACAAATACGGGGAAGTGAGAAAGTTACTTTCCAAGGCCTCTCTCCTACAGGAGGAATTTGGCCCCGCTTAGCGCCACAAAACTAACGAGAACATCAAATTGAAGCTTTGTGTTGGGTAACGGCAATAAGTTAGCGGAAGAACCAGAAGGATTGGAAGCGTTAAAACTCTGCTGTAGAACGTCAATGGCCCTATATATTAACTTGTACACTGCCCTAGGGGTGATGTCCAGTAGAGCGGCAATGTCAGAAAATTCCATATTCTGATAAAAACGGAGGTAAATAGCTTCCCGCTGCCGCTCTGAGAGGTTCGCCATGGCTTTTTCCAGATGCTGCCGTAAGAGGTTTTCATCCTCTACCTGTATCAGGTTATCTTCTGAAGAATATTCCTTCTCGTTTTTGGCAAACGCCTGCATGTCTTCAGCCACCATCACGCCTCCTTCTTTTACCTTAAGGGCGATTTGCCTTCTTACCGAGCGCAAAAGATAGTACTTGATGGAAGTAGTGGGCCCAAGCATATGACGCCGGTTCCAGATAGTCACAAAAAGATCCTGCAAACAATCTTTCACTAGTTCCGCATCGGGGTGCAGGCGACAACCATAGTGATAAAGGGTATCTGAAAAGCGAGCAAATATTAGTGAAAAAGCGTTCTCATCACCTGCCCTCATCCTATCCCAAAGCTCAGCTTCTTCCTCCAATAATTGCGCTTTCCCCATTTATTGAACCATTTTCTTGTAATTATATGAAAATTTTACAAAAATTTAACTTTAAAGCTTTGAAAATTTGATTGATGGTCAATTGCGGAGATTTTTCTAAACTTGAAGGCAGATACCCACCTTTTAGCAAGTAAGAAGGAAAACTTTGTTCAACTGGTTCGCCCCTCTTCAAAGGTCCTCAGGTGAAAGCCGCATGGTATTGGATATACAATGCTTATCCTTTTCACTAAAGCAGGACCAGAGGCTTTCAGCAGTTATTTGGAAGCAGTGTGATTCTTTCCTTTCTACCTTTTCCGCCCAGCGTGAGCCGCAGCCTTTGCTCAGACTGAATCTCCATAGTCTTAAAGCATATTTGAATATTCTTAAATGAAATAGCCAAATAAATGTTCATAATCATCAAAGAATTTGATGATGCCTTCCAAATCCTCAACAAAGTAGTTCGACATTGGTCCGCTTATGGGTAATCAAAAAGCCTTGCAAAGTAAAGTTTGCAAGGCTTTTTTACGTCCAGCATCCTACCTTTAGCTAAATACAAGAAGTCTGATAGGATTTCCTACTCCTTACGCTTTTGGCCTATTTTTCAAAAATAAAGCAATATTCCAGAAACTGCCCGCAGGGCTCTCCTACATAGCTTTTCAGGAAACTGTTAGCCATACTTCACAAAGCACCCCAAATCTGGAAGCCTAATCCATCCTCTTCCCAAGGGCCAACACCTTCTTTCTCATTACTGCAGTTGCCCTATAACTCGGTAGCGTTGAAGGTATCCCCCTGTGCCATGTCTCCTGTTTCAAAGCCTTTTCTGAACCATCTTACTCTTTGGGCGGAGGTGCCGTGGGTGAAGGAGTCTGGCACCACCCTCCCGGTAGATTGTTTTTGAAGATGGTCATCACCAATGGCACTTGCCGCATTCAGGGCCTCTTCCAGGTCTCCCGGCTCCAGGAATCCGGTTGCTCTTTGCGTGTGGTGAGCCCACAAACCTGCGTAGAAATCAGCCTGCAATTCTACCCTTACCATCAGTCGGTTGAATTCCGTTTCTGACAACCGGCCGCGCATCGCATTTACCTGCTCCATGGTGCCCAGGAGCTTCTGCACATGGTGCCCTACCTCATGCCCCACCACATAGGCCTGTGCAAAGTCTCCCTCTGCTCCCAGCCTGTTTTCCATCTCCCCGAAAAAGCTCAGGTCTATGTACAGCTTTTCATCTCCAGGACAGTAAAAGGGCCCCGAAGCGGATGAGGTAAGCCCACAGGCTGAGTTTACCTGCTCTGAAAACAGAACCAGGGTAGGTTCCCTGTATCCTTGCAGTAACTTGTTCCAGACGTCTTCTGTGTCCGCCAGCACTGTAGCTGTCTGATCGGCCAGTTGCTGTTCCTCTGGGCTCCGCGGGGTGGTGTTTGACTGGGCATACTGTGGTTCCCCACCCAGGAACTGCTGGAGGAGCGCTACCGGGTTGGTTCCCGTCAGAAAAAACACCACGGCCAGTATAGCGACTACAACCAGCCCTGCTTTGGAGAAAAGGAGCCGGAACAAGGGTAAGAGCAGCATGGGGCTGATGCCTCCTCCGCCACCTCCGAACCCACCTCCTGCTTGTCCCCTACGATCTTCTATATTGCTGCTTTTTCTTCTGCCTAGCCATTTCATGTTTATCTGATTTGAAATAAGTGAATGTTAGCGCATTGGATTGTTCCCCAATTGGCCACCGGAAAGCTCCTCCTCTGCACGAACAGTATAACGGTAGGCGCCTCCACTTGGATGCACACAAATCCCACTGTGGACTTGTTTGGGTGTACAGGTGAGATAGGACCGTCCTTTAAGGCCTGCCAATCTAGAGCGCAGACTATCGGGCCTAGATAAACAAACATTTTGAAGGAGATCCATGGTACGGAAACGCGCCGGAACAGACATGTGGCAGAGTCACCTAAAGTTTCAGTTACGCGTAATTTTTGGCTGTAAAGTCAGTGGCAAACTTTAAGATATGAATTGTGATAGTAATCTGTTTTCTTGTGCATTTGCAGAATCCGCTCACTGCAACCCAGTTTTTGCGCAGCCTGCCTCAGGTTACCATGTTCATCATCAATGACTACTTCCTTCGCAATATTGGTAACGATGTCCTTTACATCTTTCAAGCTTAGCCCGGCATAAATCATCTTTTTGACTGCCTGTTCTAGCTCTTTTGTCCCGAAACAAGATTCCTGTTCCGGAAAACTAGGCCGATCAGCCTCCGGAATATCCCCTACCGTAAACGGCCCTTCCCCTATATGTTTGTTCGCGATCCGGCTTACAAGTTGCTGTAGTTCCCGGATGTTGCCCGGGTAATTGCGCGTAGATAGATATTGGTAAACCTCCGGGTCAACAGGTTGGTTTTTCTTATGGACTTTTCTCAGGAAGTAATCTGCTAACAGCGGGATATCTTCCCTCCTTTTCTCAAGGGAAGGAAGTTGGCATACCCACCCTGAAATACGGTAAAATAAATCCTGGCGGAAGTTCCCATTTTTCACCTCTTCTGATAAATCACGATTGGTGGCACTGATAAGCCGGAAATGGGCTTTGCGCCAGGTATTACTGCCTACCCGTTTGTAGGTTCCCTCCTGCAACACCCTTAAAAGTTCCGGCTGTAATGCAGGCGGTAATTCGCCCAGTTCATCCAGAAACAAAGTGCCGCTGTTTGCCAAAGCGATTGCCCCATCCCTGGTGCTTATGGCATTCGTAAAAGCCCCTTTTTCATGGCCAAACAGTTCGCTACCAGATAGGCTGGGCACAATAGTAGTGCAATCCACCACAACCAAATCCTGTTTGTCTTTCCGGGCATCCAGTTGGTGGATTTCTTTTGTTACCAGTTCCTTGCCCGTACCGCTTTCTCCTAGAATGAGGACGGGACAATCCGTTGATGCCATTTCAACAATTTGCCGGAGGGTTGCTTGCCAGAGATTGCTTTTGCCAATCAGCTTGCTGTTAAGGTATTGTAATTGTCGTTTGGTACTCTCCCAGTACTGCAGTCTTGCGGATATGATTTCGGTTGGTCTTGCAACGGAGCCCCAGGCAAATACATCTGAGGCACCGGCGTTCAATAGTTTCCAGGATAATCCATGGGGCATGGCATCTAAGGCAATAGCGATTACCTGATGCTCGCATAAGCTAGCGTGTTCCGCAATACACTCTATAATAGCCGGAATAGGAGCATGGCTATCAAAGAAGATAGCGCCCGGGCCCACTGGAACGTCCTGGTCACACAATGCCTGAACTTTTACATTGGATTGGCCTAATGCATAGATTACGTCTGTGACTCTGGATGAAGCCCGGCAATAGCTCTTAACCCAGAGTTCATTCTCGGAAACGTTCTTCAGCATGATCTAGGAAACTATGATTTGAAATACCATGCCATGCTTTTACTACTTGGTAGCAGAAGGGCTTGGTTCATAGTGAAGCCTCTGGTGAGAATACAGCAATTCCCCTGATGGCGGGTTGGGCTGTATTACATGAAGAGCGGGGTATAGATTGGATTTTAATCCTAATATAAGCACGGTTTTTACTGACTGCTAGCTATTTCCGCAGTATTTTTCCTGAAAGAGCTTCGTAGCGCTCCAAAGCAGCCTTGACAACACAGGTTTAACCAGAGGATGCCAAAAGTGCCCCCTTACTTCCGGACATTAAGGAAATCCTGACCTATTAACCACGGATCGCGAAAGTCGGCGGGTGGCGCACCGGGGCGTTTCACAGCCGTTTTCCTGGTAAAGTCCGGCTGGGTACGGACATTGGAGATCAGGCGCAGGAAATTACCCGATAGGACCATCTGCTGCTCTCTTTCGGGCAAATGCAGGGCGTATATTTTGGAGAGCTCAACACCCGGGTGCAGCCAAGGGCCATCTGAACCAAATAAAATCTTACCGGCACCGGCCCTTTTCACCGCTGTCTTCAACACATCAAAACGGCGGATGCCGGAAGTATCAGTGAAAATATTGCGGTGACGCACCAAATGGTCAATCAAGGAAATTTGCGCTTTCCAGTCATCGGCAAAACTACCTAAATGTGGAATAATAAAATTCACGTCCGGGTATTGGGTAGCGAGTAACTCCACCACCGAGACCTCTCCCATGACATCGTACAACACCGGCAGGCGAAAACTCCGGGCTGCCTCACAAATCTCCCGGGTAATGCGGGCGTCGTAGCGGTGCACTTTGATACCACAAAATCTATACTGTTGCACTGCCGTTTTTACTATTGCCAACACGCGGCCTCGGTCCCGTTCAGGATGAATAAAAACGTACCCGTAAAACCGGTTAGGTTGCCGGTTAACAATGCCCGCCACTTCTTTGTTGGCGATGGTGTAATCAGAATGAAAAGCGGCAAAAAGGACTGTTTTCTGAATTCCGGCCTCTTTTGCCCAAGTGAGGTAATCGGTTAAGGGCGCATCAGTATCCCAGGGGCCAGTTAAGCCATCCCCTTTCCCGGCGTGGCAATGGCTGTCTATTATCATATTGGTCGCGAATCAGGATAGATATGGTATACACAAACAGCTGTACAGAAGCCCTTAAAGCCTTTTTATTCTCTCCTATGGCCTAAGGGACGGGGTAGTAATGCCAGTTGCCTTTCTGGTCAATAATGGCTTTTAAACGGTTAACTGGCTTACCATAGGACCATCCGGTAGGAAACCTAAAAGACCGGATAGCCTCGTAGCTGCCATCGGGCCGTTGGCGGTAATTGCCCTGGTTAATTGTTCCCTGGAAAAGCTGTTTTACCCGCGCATAGTTATGGGGACTGGCAAAAACCCGCGACAGCAAACTGGTTGGTTTTAAACTGTTGGTCATTAGCCGCTCTGCTCTGCGGTTAACCGCTTGGGGCTTATTTGAATGCACGCGTTTATCCAGCAGGTAAGTATGTTGCTGTTGCTTGGCTAATTTCAAATTTTTCAGTTGGGGCTTTATCTCGGCTAGTAGCTCAGATTGACCAGGGGAAATAGCCACAATCCCGCATTGTCTCAGCTTCTGTAAATTAGCCGTGCTATCAGTTCCTTTGTTGTAGTTTCTTTTCCAGGAGATCTTCAGCTTACTACCCAAATGATGTTTTGTGGCAAAAGCGCATAAATCTGCGGTACAGTAACCGCAAGGACTATTATTGATTAATATCTGAATAGCCCTGATCCGTTTTAAAAATTTAGGGTATTGCTGCAAATGGGCCCTAATCCAGTTTAAGAACTGGGTTTCCGCGTGCGTTTCATTGCCAACATTGCGGCTTAAGCTCAGGCGGCCTACATTCCAGGTAAGCAAATGAATCACATTTCTCCCTGATTCGGGTAAAAATAAAACCCCTCCGTTCCCTCTTGCGCCCTTGCTGGGTATAGAAACAAACTGGCGTCTGCCCCTGGTCTGGATAGGAACGCGGGCACCGCCCAAACCACCGATGCCGCTGGTAATATGCGGTGTTTTGCCCAGGATGATGGTTTGTATAGCGAAAGCCGGTAATCTGTCATTGAGCAAGATTACGATACGGGCCTGCGTAACCGGTGCACCAGCTTTATTAGTTGCAGCATACGGCGTTATCCCTGCTTTACCCGGAAACTTTACTTCCTGGTGAACAGAATCAGGAGAAGTTGCAGCCTGTTGCCTACATAAACAGCCCGGACGACATACGTGTGATTGGTGGTACATATGCTTGTGCCTTTCTTTGGCATATTCGGTTAGCCTCATTTATGCAGGTGGCGGCCCTTTTAATTTGCTCCGGTGAATGCAATGCGGTCAGGCAAAAACTGATTTCAGGCTTCTGGCCCTGATGCGGAGCCAGCAGTAAAGCCCTGACATTCAGGCTCAGCAGTAGTTTGTACATGGCATAAGGGTTTGTTCGGTTGGGCAGCTTTAATACCTGCACCGGGAAAAAGCCTCCCTGGGTGATGACACCAATCCTTGCTAAACTTTCCCGGAACAACTTTACATTTTCAAATAACTTCAGGCGGAGCAAATTGCCCCGCTTTCTATTTTCTGCAATAGCCAGGCAAGCAGCCTGCACATGCGCCGCAGACACCGGGCTGCTGTGCACCCTTGTTTCGCTTTGACTTTTGAATTTCTCAATTTGCTGCTGGCTGCCACTTAAAACAGATAAAGGCACCCCAAGCCCTTTGGCTAAAGAACAAATGGTAAGAATATCATCTCCTTGAACATCATACCATTGCAGCAATCCGCCACCGCCTTTTCCGTAGGGCTGATCTTTTGTCCGTCCGGTGCCCAAAACACCAAATGCCTGCGAATCATCTACTAAAAGCAACCCGTCATATTTCCTGGTTAGGCTTACATATTCTGGCAAAGGTGCCGGTTTACCGCAATGTGGGCACCAGCCCTCGGTAACAACCAAAAGGGAAGCTTTCTGGGCTACATGGTGTCTCAATTTCAAAGCCAAATCTTTTGCATCCTGGTGTTTGAAATAAATTACCTTGGCCCTGCGGGAAGCAGCCCTTTCCAATCCCCATCTGGCTACCGCGTATAATTTGTCATCGGCCAGAATGATGGTATTTTCCTTCACCTGGCCAAACACATCCCAGAACAGATGCAGGGAGGAAGGGGAAATGACCCCTCTTTCCAGTCCCTGCATTTTTGCTACCTGGGCTGCCACATACTGATTAGAAAAAGGCTCTTTTAATGCTGCTGGTACCCCGGTGGTTAACCTCTGCCAGGGTGGTACCTGGCTTGATGGGTTACAGAAACCCAGGTAGAGTGCTGATGTGAAATCATCCATTCAACTTTTTTTGACCTAGTACCGGTATAGATGGTGACCTCATTGCAGTTGCGGGTCTGTTAAGTAGTAAACCCGGAGTGGCTACATTTGCCTGTAATGCATATTGTTGCCGGCTTTTCTGTAAAGCAGCCTGCTTCTGAATCATGACGGCTGGTGGTAAAAACCGGTCTTCTCCCGTTGCAACCTGAACCCTGGCATCTGTTATATCTGCTCCCAAATCAATGCCCGTTACGGCATTATAGGCATGGATATACCGCTGCACTTCATTGCGCCAGTAGTGGGCCCAATTGGCGGCATTCTGAGCGCCAATGCTGGTTGTGGAATTCCAACTGCCAAACCGTATAGATAGTAACAACTGCTCTCCAAATACGCCCAAATCATGGAAATGCGTAATGTTGGGTACATTCCAATCCTGCAGGGTTTTCATAGTGTCCACCTTATCCATCCAGGCTTCAGAATAGGGAACCATAATTCTGCCCCCTAAAAACTCCCTCATTTCAGTTCTGGATAACAGCCATTGCTGAATAAGCATCTCTACCCTGGATGTCCAGGGAAGGTCACCGTACTGATTGTGGGCTCCTTCGGCTAAAATCAAGTGGACCTCCCTCAGGTGGTTTAATAACGGGAAGGCATCCGGAATAACCGTAGTAAAGTTGGCCTGGTTGTAAAAATCCACACAAGCTTTCAGGAGGTTATGGAAAGCCCGGATGAAATTAGTGCGATGTTCGGCCACACCTAATTGGGGCACGGCTTTTCCAATCAAGGAAAGACCATATTCATATTGATATTCCAGGTTTCGACGGTTCAGACTTAAACGGTTCCGTTCATCCTCTATATAAGTCCATAGAAGGTTATTCAATGGTCTTAGCGGATCAATATTCAAATTAGCTAATGGGTCTTTGCCTGAACCTCCCCGCACGTTCTGAAATCTCCGGCTTATGGCGTTCATGGTTTGTACTAATCCACCCTCCTCGTGCCAGTAAGACCATATCAATTCTACCATACAAGGGCCTATCAGTTTAGATTTCAGAATTCCGTAACAGGCCTGCGGTATAGGAAATTTACTAAGCTCTCCATTTAAAGGTATCTGGATATCACCATTAACAAAACTCAATATTCCTGGCAACTCATGCGGCTCTTTCAGGGGAACTTCACTTAGTTTCTGTTGAATGAGGCTAAAATAGGGCAGCGCATACCCCCCTTCGCCGTTAAGTTGCTCCAGGTATTCATTTCTGATAGAAGACAAATCAATATCTGACCGAGCAGTGCGGTTAAATTCATCCTGCAGGTTTCTCCCGTTCGCCAGAATGTCATTCAGTCTGTCCCAGTTAATATCCCCATCGGCTTCATATAAATTGTTAGGCACTAAGCCGCACTCCTGCATCATGTAATACTCTGTTGCATACTTAAGTAAACTGTAGGAGGAAGAATTGTGGAAAGGTAACCGATAGGAAAATACTGTTTTTTGCAGGGCACTAGGTTTGTTCGCGCTATAAACGCCATCGTCACACATCACACTATCCATATACCTTTTGTACCGGTTGAAATCTATGGTCCGATTCCGGATTAATACCCACAGAAGTTGATCAGACGTTTCAATACGCCTGGTTTCATTCAGCGTGACCTTGATAGGGACTGTATTTATGGAAGGCGCTGATTTTGGCAGGATTTTAACTCTAATGGGGCCAGCTGGATCAATATCTTCAAATCCTTCTGAATTATTAAAAGCGGCTGTCACCTCGTATAATCCTGGTCTGGAGCCATTCTCCCTGATGGAACTACCACCTTTGATGTGCCAGATAAACTCTACCCGGCTTGCTTCATCTCTTGATGGATCCAAATAAACAGTCTTGTTTTCATAAGCTGCGTTACTAAGTGCAACAGACTGTTTGGTTAGAAAATCTATGATTACTAATTCGGGGAAATTAGATTTTGCTTCAATAAAGTCCCTAAAATTATATCCTTTATCTTTTGCACTGTTTCCTTTCTCCAGAACAAGTGAAATGTATACATCATCCCCGGCAACTATCTCCTCCGGAAAGATGACATTTAAGTCTTTTTGCATGGTAACCTCCTGTTTTAAATCAGTTGAAGTTGTTTTGGTGAATAGTGGAGTTCTCCCTGCTGCACGGCTTCTAACATGTGCCGTTTACCGGCCACACAATAATGCTGCGAACGCAGTAATGCCCAGCGGGTGAGCATGTGTTGTAAAATCCGGCTTTCTTCTGCCGAGGTAATACTTCTGTTGTATTTGGCTTGACCCAGTACCGCAAAAACCAGGGTAGGAGCCGCTGACTCCATTAAGGTGGGCGAATGCCGCCAGCGTTGGTAAAGTTCTTGTAGCCTGCCTGGTTGCCGCTCTTTGAAAGGGAAAATTTCCTTCAGCAGTTTTCCTTTCAAAGACTCTGGTTTATGATTGATGAGCAGGTTGGCGAATTGGGGCAGTATTTTTTCAAGTGAATCAATAATCTGCCGTTTACCGGGTTCTAATCCCTTTGTGGGATAAAAGGATTCCCATTGTTTTTCCATGAAGTTCCATTGCGGGTGCGGATACAGGGCTCTTCCTAAAGCGAGGCTGATTTTAACTCTAATCCAGGGAAACGGGTGGGGACCATCGGTACCTATTCTGAAAACAAAGTAACTGGGTAAGCCTACTACGCCTATTAACCCGGTGGTGGCACCTATACCAAGATGGGCCATGGCCCAGAAGTCGGATATAATCTCTGATATCCACCGGCTTAGCAACTGCCAGGCCAGTACGTTCTGCGCCTGCTTTACTTTCAGGTTTATGGCTTCTTTTACAGATTCTATCAGGTTAAGTAAATCTGAACCCTGGTGCCCAACTTCATGGATGAGCGAGGAGGCAATGCCGCTGCCCACTAGTCTTTCACGGGGTACCTGAATCACACCTACCGGGTTAGTATCGCCGCCTGGTAACCTGGTGCGGGCCCGCCTGATGGCAGCACCGTGGCCCCGGTCAAGGAAACACACCAATGGTGGCGGATGATAATAGCTCACGGGTAAAGCCAGGGCATCCATCGCCATTACATCAAGACCCGCGAGCCAGACGCCGGTGCTGTGCTCCCCCCTTTGGGATAATACATCGGCAAAAATATCCAGCTGGTCCAGCAGGTTATTGAAGCGCAGCTTCAACAGAGCGAAACGGGTCTGGGCTTCTGCCGCTGTAACCTCCTGGCTGGCGGGGCTGTTCAACCACGATATGAATGCGTTAACCTTTTGCTTTACCTCTAGACTTACCTTGTTTATTAATTCGCTGATGGCGTTCTGGGCTTCTGCTGAAATAGCTGCGGCCCTTACCATGGGCGTATTCAAGGCAAAAGGTTTCACCATATCCAGCCGGGTTAACAACGCAGTGGCCTCATTCTCCAGGAATTGGTTATCAGCAACAGACCGGGCCATTATGCATCATATATAACCAAGGTCCTACCTCTTCTGACCCAACTTCCCCGGCTGGCTCCGGTTGAACCATTGCCGTTTAGCCGGCTACCACCTCCCATCATGCCATAGCCGTTCTGACCTCTCCCTATACCCGCGTTTTTAGCCAGAAGGCCTGGGGCATACTTACTGGCAGATTGCTTCAGGGCGGCTCTTATAATCTGATTGGGTTGGGCACCCGGATTGCTTCTGTACATGGCAGATCCTCTGCGCAGGGCATCATTGGCAAACCGGACGTAAGCGCGGGCTACTTCAAATTCTCTGTCTTCAGGGCTAAGTCCTTCCAGTTCCAATTCAAAAAGCTTGGTAGCCATGGAGCCTAATTGCCGGCCAGCCATGGCACCCAACGGCCCACCAATAGCACCTCCCAAAGCCCCCGCAGCCCAAGGCAAGGCTTTTTTGGCCACGCTTTTAAGAACACCACCCAAGGCTTTACCTACAGGTGATTTAATGAATTTCCCGGCGCTTTTTACCAATTTGCCCAGAAAGTAGTTTAATTCCTGCTCATTGCTCACACTCAGCAATTCGTTGGCTAGTTCTAATTCCTGGCTTTCATTTAACTCGCCCTGGTATTCATTTTCACCTTGGTATTCATTCTCTCCCTGGTACTCGGTGAGAAATTCCTGATTAAACTCCTGCCCTAGGACACCGCCAAGCTCCTGACCATATTCCTGGCCGAATTCCTGCCCAAACTCGTTGCCGAACTCCAGCTCGTTACCGAATTCAAATTCTCTGTTGTCGTACATGATAATTGAGTTTTAGTATTTAGGGATTTATTTTTCAGCAGGTTTGCCCCAATCCAACGGCTTGGTTTACTGGAATTCATAAAGAATAATGGACCGGCCTCTTCTTACCCAGGTGCCTTTGCGGCGTTGGCCAATCAAGGTGTTCATTCCATTCACTCCCTTGTATTTGATGCGGAGAAGACCCGGCGCATATTGCTGCGCTACCTGCGGAATGATATTTTGGGAGAGGGTAGGTAAATCAATAGAGGGGTTGTTTTTGATGGCAGCATTGGCTCTTTTGGCTACCTCTGAGGCAAACTGTACAAACGAACGCGCAATTTCGTATTCACCCTCTTCAGGGCTTAGGCTTTCCAGTTCAAGGTTAAAGACCCGTTGGGCTGTAGACGCTAGCAAAGTACCGGCTTTACTTCCCAGCCAGGCACCACCTTGTTTTCCCAGGTAAGCGCCTCCTTGTCTCAAACCGCCGCTTACCGCCTGGCCAATAGCCCCATTCCCTAAACGGTTGGTAATTGCTTGGCCGGCCCTTGCCCCTAAAGCACTCCCGGCCTGACCACCCAGGTTAGATGCCAACTGTGGAAGCGTGCTTTTTCCAAAATTAACCAGGAAACGGCCTACACTTTGTCCGGTAGGGGACTGAACAAAGCCCGAAGCCGCTTTCGCTACTTTGCCCATCAGTTTCCCTACAAACTGATTTAACTCCTGCTCGTTCGTTACCGCCAGCAGTTCATTGGTCAGTTCCATTTCCAGGTTTCCCTGTATTTCTCCCTGGTATTCATATTCCATTTCAGGGCTAAACTCTGGGCTTAGCTCTTGTATGAATTCATTCCCAAATTCATAGCCTGTTTCCTGTCCAAATTCATAGCCAGCTTCTTGCCCAAACTCGTTTCCGAACTCCTGGCCGAACTCAAGTTCATTTCCAAACTCTTGTTCTCTTAAAGTGCGATCGATGTCATGCATAATGTTAGGTTTAACTGAATAGCTGAATACTGTTGCTATACAGTTGCCAAGTACTATGCCAGGACAAAAAAGCGGCTTAACAGGCTGTTTTTTGGGGTAGAAAACGAAATTCATTTCGTTTTGAGCGAAAAACCGTTGATTAGGCGAAATCAATTTCAGGGGCTTTTTACAGTAATTCTGTACCTGATGAATTGAACCCAAGTTCCTGTTTTTAAGAGAAGTAAACGAGATCAGACTTGAAAATGAGCAGTTTTACTCGTTAACCTTATACATAGTTGGAAGCTTTTTACCGACAAGGCAACTATCCTTTTTTCTGTCAGCCCCTTTTTATATACCCAAACTGTTGCCTGAGGTATCTCCATGTCTTCGGGGATTAGAGAATGACAGGGCCTTGGTTTCTAACCCAACCGGAGGTGGGTACTGAGGCGGCAGACTACCTCCTTTCCTGGGTGAAAAGCCTGTACGTTTCAAACAAAAGCCGGGGGATTGCTGTACCTACTTATATCCCCAACCACCAACCTTATAAAACCTATGAAATTCATTGTTAAGCAGGATGCGACCACTGGAGAGGAGCTACAACTCTCCTACACCGACTACGGCGCGGGGCGTCCCGTGGTGCTGATCCACGGCTGGCCCCTCAGCAAGGAGATGTGGGAGTATCAGGTGGATGACCTCGTCAGTGCCGGGCTGCGGGTCATCGCCTATGATCGGCGGGGCTTCGGACATTCCGCCAAACCGTGGCAGGGCTACGACTACGACTCCCTCACCGAGGACCTGAGAGACATCATGGATCACCTGGACTTGCGCGACGCCGTTTTGGTGGGCTTTTCCATGGGCGGCGGAGAGGCCGTGCGGTACCTGAGTCGGTATGGCAGCGAGCGGGTCTCCAAACTAGTGCTGGTCAGCGCTGTCCCTCCTTTCCTGGCCAAGACATCCAACAACCCCGAGGGGGTAGACCAGAGCGTGTTTGAGGAGATCATGGCCAACCTCAAGGAGGACCGGATCGGGTTCCTGGATGATTTCGGCAAGAAGTTCTTCGGAGTGAGCCTGATGAACCACCCGGTAAGCGCCCCCCTGTTGGATTACTACCGCATGCTGGCCTCCGTTGCCTCTCCCCGGGCCACGCAGCAGTGCGCCATCGCCTTCGCCCAGACGGACTTCCGGGCTGACGTGCAGGCCATCCGGGTGCCGACCCTGATCATCCACGGCGACGCTGACCAGACCGTTCCTATCAAAGCCAGCAGCGACCGCACCGCTGCCATGATTTCCGGCAGCCGGTACCTGGTGTATGAGGACGCACCCCATGGGCTGTTCTACACCCACAAAGAGAAGCTGAACCAAGACCTGATCTCCTTTATCACCGCTGCATAGTAATTAGGTAAATTCTTGAAAGCATTTTTAGATTGCTTTCCAACAAGCCTAAATCATACCGGCAGCTTGTAATTGATAAATAGAGAAATATTTTAAAAGGTCGGGGCCGGTAATTACTGGCCCCGACCTTTTGCTTTTAAGTGAATAGTTGTCCAATGCTTTCTTGTTTTCAAGGGTACTTCAAGGGACAATGTTTAAAGCCAATATCAACTGACCCATTTAAAATAGATTCATCATTCTGAGGAGAATCTGCCGTATACATCTGGATAAATATTTTTTATACCACTCCATGAAAGAGAACGGCTTACAAAGATTCCTGAGCGCTCAGGAAGAAGACTATGAAGTGGCACTTTCTGAAATAAGAAAAGGAAGAAAACAAAGCCACTGGATGTGGTATATCTTTCCGCAGATCCGGGGGCTGGGTTTTAGCGAGACATCTAACTTTTACGGCATCAAAGACCTGAAGGAAGCCGAGGCATATCTAAAGCACCCTGTTTTAGGCAGCCGGCTCGTGCAGATTTGTGAGGCACTTCTGAAACTGGAAGAGAACAATGCCCACCGCATTTTCGGAAGCCCCGATGACCTGAAACTCAAATCTTCCATGACCTTGTTCGCCGCATTACCAGATACAAACCCTGTGTTCAGAGAAGTTTTGCAGAAATTCTTCCACGGCAAACAAGACGAGAAAACACTACAACTCCTTCACCGCTAACTTTGCTTGGCAGAAAGAAAGGTGAATTATGTCCTTACTTCCATAAAGCATTAAATCACTTTAAATGGATTTATAGCTTAGTTTTAAAATTTTAAAGCAAAAACGTAAATGTTAGATACCAAGAAGCCCTATGTCATTTGCCACATGCTTGGTTCTGTGGATGGCCGGATCAAACAAAATATCTGGGGATTTAAAGACCACCATAAGTACTTTGAAGAAACCGCCGAGAAAATTGAGGCAGATGCTTGGTTAGTGGGCCGGGTAACTATGCAGGAATTTTCGAGCAAGAAAACCTATTCCTTAGAGGGGGATCATGATTTCATCCCGAAAGAAGACTTTGTACCAGAGCAGGAATCCAAAACCTATGCAGTAGTCATTGATCCATCCGGAAAATGTTTTTGGGACACCAACATGGTCTCTACCGAGCACGTGATTGAGGTCCTGACTGAACGAGTACCTTCTGGTTACCTGGCGCACCTCAGAAGCAAGAATGTGTCGTACATCTTCGGCGGGAAAGAGGAGTTGGACCTTGACCTAGTGCTCAGAAAACTCGCCAGCCTGTTTGGCATGAAGACAGTGCGCATTGACGGAGGTGGTCACGTGAACGGTTCTTTTTTGAAAGCCGGCCTGATAGACGAGTTCAGTCTGGTGCTGGCCCCCGTCGCCGACGGTACCATTGGCTCTCCCACGGTGTTTGAGGCAGCCGAAGGCTATGAAAACCGTAAAGCCACGCAGTTCAAGATCAAGTCCGTGGACCGCATCTATGATGATTTCCTGTGGATCAGGTACCAGGTTGTCAAAGACCAGGAAACTGGCAGATAAGATTTCATAGACACTGGGTTATTATTGCCTTCAGCTTGCATAATCCGAGTGGTTTTCTGCCGATGTTGGTGTATACCTGATATTAGTGGTAATCGAATCCCTGGCCGCCTGGTGGCTTTATATAATCTCTGGTGGGCACTTAAGCCTCAATTTTTTCCCATGCTAGTATTCATCGCCTTGTTCATCTCCCCTATTATCTTGTTCTTCCCTTATCGTAAGCTGAAAATAAGTGGGAGGAATGCGACTGGTGACAGAAATCTTCTTTTGTTGGTAATAGTCCTTTCCAGTATGGGATTCCTATGTTGAGAAATCTGATTATACCAGATGCTTAATTGATGTTATGGTCTCAGATACTTTCCTTCTTTCCTTTCTTACCATTACCTCTGTTGCGTTCCTTTTCTTCATGTACTGCTGGATGATTCGTCAAGGATTTCCCACGCCGGTCAGGTTGAAGGTGACGGTGATCCTTGCAGTTGTTGCAGTGCTGATGTCATTGGGGCTTATATGGGTACTACAATTGTATTTTGAGCATCAGGATGTGAAAATGGACAGGGAACCTGATGCCAAAATAGTGGCATTTACATCCTTCTGTTCAAGGACGTAGGCCCCCTCCTCTGCCAACCGTCAGTACTTCAGCCATGCGTCTTAGCAAGCTTCTCCGCCCCGCTTATCAACTCGCAGATAGCGCAGCAGAGAGGTAAAAAAGAAATAACAAAATGATGTTCGTCACATAGCATAGAATTTATGCCATGTTAATTTTCTAATGAAGCAACTTTTCATTTAGATATCCTCCCGCTCCAACCACTCTAATCCTTCCGGCAAGTCAAGGCAGTTGAACTCCAGGTGGATGACCCGGCGGTGCTTTTCATTCACTGTTTTGGAGGAGGAATGCAAGGTGAGTGGTTTCATCAGGTGCACGCCTCCCTTCAGAACTTTGCAGCACTTACTTTCTGTAGTCTCACGCAAATTGCTGATTTCTTCATGAGACAGGGCAGTGAAATGGGTTTTGGGTATCACGCGCAAAGCTCCATTCTTCTCGTCGGTGTCATCCAGGTGCACACGTACGGTAATAGCTTTATGCAAATAATCCAAAGGCGGGATTACACTGATCAATCCGGCCTTGTTGGTCCAGCCCCGGAAACCATCTGTATCCACTTTTTTTTTCACATTGATGGGCACGTCCTGGTGCCAGGTCACATACCAGTTTGATTTAGGGGGTTTGTCAAAGTAGATGGCTTTTGTCAAAAAGTAATCCTCTCCAAACCCCTCATTCACCAAGGATCTTAGGTTTTGATTAAAGAGCACAGACTTCAGGTTGGGGATTTCCTGCAACAGGTTTCGGATTGAGAAAAGGTCTTCTGTTCCTTGAAAACGATTAGAGTCGTCTGTAGCTCGGTTTATGATAGACAGCATCTTACCTACCTCCTTCTGGGTGTACATGCCATCCAAGATGGCAGTACCCGTGCGAAGTAGTTTTTTCTTGCTTGACTCTAGCTCAATCAAGCGCAACTCTTTTTCATAAAGCTCCGCCGCGTTTTTCATCTTTTCCTGAATCCTGCGCTTCAAACGCTCAGGTTTCAGCACCTTGATGCAGTCCCCGAAGCCAAGTATCTCGCGTTCCAGTTCAAAGTTCAACTGCACCTCCAGCTGAATGATGACACCGTTGCCGGTGCGCTCCAGCATTTTCTGTGAATGGTGCAGGGGCTTGGTGAGCACATAAGGAGCATTGTCTGCATTCACATAAAGCTCCACCGTCTGGGGAGGTTCATTTACATTCACCGTCACGCCAATTACATCCTTAAAGAACGACTCTACATTAATTGACGAATTATCCAGATAAGGCACCATAGCCTCTTCCACAGTGATAATTCTGTCCAAGGCCAACGTGAGCACAGGTTGGCTAGCCTTCTTGATACCGATCAGGAACCACCGGTTTCTGAACTCCTTCAGGAAATAAGGATGGAAATTAAACGAGCTCGCCTCCCGCGCCCTGAAAGATTGGTAAGAGAGCGTAATGGCCTTTTTCCTCAGAATGGCCTGATAAAGCACGTCTATGTGCTCCAGGCCTTTCAGGTGTTCATTTTTCTCCAGGTCAATGATGGGGGCCTGCTTTGTTTTGGCGGTATGGATGCGGTCCTCCAGTTTCTGCACCATCCCGTTCAACTCATTGAAGTGCGTAAAGCCCTTGAATTGCCGCAGGATCTCCACCACCTCGGTCAATTTGCCTAGATCCTGATCTGTGAGCGGGATGTTGGTGATGGAGTACTCGGGGTCTTCATAAGTGTAGTACTTCTTGTCCACCACCACAATGGGTGCGTTATATCCCAGCTTGTCACTGCGCATGAGCTGCAAATCCATCTGTACCGAGCGCCGACTCACACCTTTGTCTATTCCCTCGTACTCATACAAAGCCTCAGAACAAGCTTCAATCAGGTCTTCAAGGGTCCAGGTACGGTAGCGGTTTCTAAGGCAGTTATCAATAGTTCTGAACCGGATAAGGGCGTTGCGGTTAACGGGCATGAGCTGGTATTTGAAAGAAAGTTAGAAAAAACTTTCTGCTGCGCAAAAACACTGCGTAGTAGTGTCATTCTTTTGAGGTATCAAAAGAATGACACTATGAAAGAACTAATACAACAGAAACTGAAAGGACTGGAAAGCGATTATAACATCACCATTCTTTTTGCGGTAGAGAGCGGGAGCCGCGCCTGGGGATTCCCTTCGCCCGACAGCGATTATGACGTGCGGTTTATTTACAAGCATATGCCTGAGTGGTATCTGTCACTGGACGAACAGAAAGATACCATCAACAGCCTGGAAGGGGAACTGGATCTGGTAGGTTGGGATGTACGCAAAGCCCTGCGTCTACTCAGGAAATCCAACGCCGCCCTGTTTGAGAAACTACAATCACCCATTCGGTACGGCCAGCAAGGATGCTTTTTAGAAGAAATCCAGCGCTTGGCTCCGGCCTATTTCTCACCTATGGCAGGACTGCACCACTACCTTAGCATGGCTTTTAATTACTACAAGGCCTGTGCACCAGAGCAAGACGTAAAACTGAAGAGTTACTTTTACCTGCTCCGCACCACCTTGGCAAGTCTATGGATAGTGGAGAACGGCACTATCCCTCCTATGGAGTTCAAGGATTTGCTTCCGTTGGTGCAGGACAGGGAGCAGCTTAAAAAGATAGAACAACTTCTAGAAATTAAGGCCTTGGTGGGAGAGCAATACCTTCACCCTAAAGAAGAAGAAGAACTGGAAAGATATCTGCTTCAGAGTCTGCGCTACTGTGAAAGTAAGGCAGACACTTTACCCAAAAGCGTGGGTACCACCCAAGCCCTAGATCAACTGTTTAGAACTACTATCCTGAATGAAGTCACTCACAATTCCTGATCTACACCAAAGAAAGCTGCTTCTGTTGGAAAGCATTAGCGGCAGCAAAGCCTATGGCCTGGCCACTCACTCTTCTGATACCGACATCCGGGGCGTGTTCGTGCTACCGCAGGACGAACTCTACGGGATGGAGCAAACAGACCAAGTGAGCAACTCCAGCAATGACATTGTGTATTATGAGTTGAAACGTTTTGTGGAGCTGCTGGCCAAGAACAACCCCAACATGCTGGAGCTACTGGCCGTGCCTGAGGATTGTCTTCTGCACCTTCACCCCTTGTTTAAGCGCCTCACCCCAGAGCTATTCCTCTCCAGACTTTGCCAGAGCACTTTTGCAGGGTATGCGCTCACGCAGGTGAAAAAAGCAAAGGGTCTAAATAAGAAGATCGTGAATCCGGTAGAACCGCAGCGCAAATCTGTGCTGGACTTCTGCTATGTAACGCAGGGACAGGGAGCCGTGCCGTTGCAGGAGTTCCTGGCGCAACAGGGCATAGAGCTAGAAGCGTGCGGCCTTGCCAAAATCCCCCACATGCCGGAGCTGTACGGCCTTTACTTTCAAGAAGGTAGCAGGTTCAAAGGAGTTGTGCAGAGCGATCAGGCCAATGATGTCTCCCTCAGCTCTATCCCTAAAGGACTGGCCCCAATCGCCACCATGTCTTTCAACAAAAAGGGCTACTCCACCTATTGCAGGGAATACAAAGAGTACTGGGAATGGGTGGAGAAACGAAACGACGCCCGCTACCAAAACACCCTGAGCCACGGCAAGAACTATGACGCCAAGAACCTCATGCACACATTCCGGCTCCTGGACATGGCCGAAGAGATAGCCCGCGCGGGCCAGATAGTGGTGCGGCGCTCTAACCGTGATTTCCTGTTGAAAATAAGGGCGGGTGAATTTGAATATGCCCAGCTAGTTAACATGGCCGAGGAGCGTATTTCCAAAATGGATGACTTATATGCCGCCTCAAATCTACCAGAGGAGCCCGATATAGATAGGATCAACCAAACACTGGTTGAAATGCGGAGGGAGTTTTATAAAGCATACTGTAATTAGAGGGAGTGTAGCTTAGTCCTCGTTTTCGACTTCTTTTTTAAAAAAGAGGCCGAATACGAGGACTTTTATTTTACTTATTTTTTACTACGCAAAAACACTGCGCACTAACCCCATTGCTTTGTCCTAGTTCATCACCCAACCACCTATAACTATGACAAACGCTACTACCCCTCTCACCGGCAAAGACCTTCTGGAACTAGGCTATCCGCAGGACAAAACCATGGGCCTGGCCCTGAAACTCTTGTCAGAGCACTTTGCTGCCACACCGCTGGAAACGCAGCGCCAAATATTGGCACAAGTACTGGCCCAACCTGCCGAGTTCCTGAACCATGCCACACTCGCCCGGCTGGCGGAAGCCTTAACAGCGCCCAAGGCACCCACGGTTACTCCCTTGCTCGAGGCGCCGCTACCTTATGCGGTATATGACAGGGCGGGTATCCAGGAGGGAGCCAGGCGCCAGATGGAAACGGCCATGCGGCTGCCGGTAGCGGTGGCGGGAGCACTCATGCCCGATGCCCACCAAGGCTACGGCCTGCCCATTGGCGGGGTACTGGCCACGCGCAATGCAGTAATCCCCTATGGGGTGGGCGTGGACATCGGATGCCGAATGTGTCTCACCCTATACCCTGCCCCTGCTGATTTTATCACCCGGGAGCGCGACAGCCTGAAGAAGATACTGGTGGACAATACCCGCTTCGGGAGGGCCACCTTCCAGAAACCGAGGGAGCACGCTGTCATTGACAGGGCAGAGTTCTCGGAGATTCTCGTGCTGCGGAGCCTGAAAGACCGGGCGTTTGCGCAATTGGGTTCCTCTGGCGGCGGAAACCATTTTGTGGAGTTCGGGACGGTGGCGCTGACCGATGCGCAGAATGAGTTCGGTTTGCCCGTGGGCGAGTACCTGGCCGTTCTTTCGCACTCGGGTTCCCGCGGCATGGGGGCCACCATAGCGGGACATTACACCAAACTGGCCATGCAGGCCTGTCCGCTCCCGCAGGAGGCGCGCCATCTGGCATGGCTGGACCTGAACACCGAGGCGGGGCAGGAATACTGGCTAGCCATGAACCTGGCCGGCGACTACGCCTCTGCCTGCCACCACCAGATCCATGCGCGCCTGGCAACGGCTTTGGCGCTGGAGCCACTGGCAATGGTAGAAAATCACCACAACTTCGCCTGGAAAGAATTGGATGCCACCGGACAAGAATTTATTGTACACCGCAAAGGCGCCACTCCAGCCGGACTGGGCGTGTCAGGCATTATACCAGGCTCCATGACCGCCCCCGGCTTTATCGTGCGCGGACGCGGTGTGGCGGCCTCAGTTAACTCTGCCTCGCACGGAGCCGGCCGCAAAATGTCCCGCACCCAAGCCAAGAACAGCCTTTCCCCTGCCCAAGTGAAACAGCACCTGCAAGAAGCTGGAGTAGAACTTATCGGTTCTGGCCTGGATGAAGCGCCCATGGCCTACAAAGACATCAACCAGGTGATGGCCGCCCAGAAGGAACTGGTAGACGTGGTTGGCACTTTCACGCCGAAGATTGTAAGGATGTGCGGGGATGAGCAGTATCTAGAAGTGGATTAATAAAAATTCCTTCTATTCAGGTTCGGGAAATGCAGGTGCGAACCCTGCAAGCCTTGCTGTACAGAAAGGCGATAGTGTAAAAAGTAGCACGCCAAAAAGCCTTTTGCCGCCTATCGCCCGTTTTCTGGCTATTTTTTCAAAAACGCGTCAAAACCAAAAGAAACCGATGGATTCAAAATCTTTGCCTAGCTTAGGCAGGAGCAATCCATCCCTTTACAGTAATTCAATGGCCTCCGGCGATTATTCCAGATTTAATTCAACATGCTTTTAGAAATCACCACTACCCACCACCCTGCCACAGACTTGGGGTATTTGTTACATAAACACCCAGACAAGCTGCAGAGCGTGGAACTTGCCGCCGGCGCTGCCCACGTGTTCTACCCCGAAGCCACCCCCGAGCGTTGTACCGCGTGCCTGATGCTGGACATCAACCCCGTTGATTTGGTGCGGGTGAAAAAAGGGAACATGGCCTACCAGGACCAGTACGTGA
The DNA here is from genome assembly GCF_017916365.1 of Rufibacter roseolus. Classification (GTDB taxonomy): domain Bacteria; phylum Bacteroidota; class Bacteroidia; order Cytophagales; family Hymenobacteraceae; genus Nibribacter; species Nibribacter roseolus. The sequence goes on along the minus strand of NZ_JAFMSU010000002.1, from coordinate 69,277 downwards.
ATGACCGCCCCTACACCACCAACTCCTTTCTGGGGAGCGCCATTTCCAAAGCTTTCGGGTCGGCGCTTAACGGGAAATGCAACACCCGCCCAGACCTGGTGGAAACACCCATGCCTTTCACGGTTCGGTTGAACTCCCTTAGGGTAGACGCCCCGCTGGACGTGCTGGAGCGTTTGTTCCTGCCGCTGGGCTATGAACTGGAGACGGAAACCATTCCCCTGGATGAGGCTTTTCCCAGTTGGGGACTGAGCAAATACGTGAATCTTACCTTACACAAGACCTGCCCATTGCAGGAAGTGCTTACTCAGGTGTATGTACTCATTCCGGTGCTGGACAACAGCCGCCACAGCTTCGTCTCCCAGCAGGACATTGACCAGCTGCTCCAGAAAGGAAAAGGCTGGCTGGAAAACCACCCAGAGCGGGACTGGATCTCCCGGCGCTTTCTACGCAACATCCGCTCCCTCACCTCAGAGGCCATCCTGCGCCTGGCCGGTGAAGAGGCATTGGCTCCAGAAGCCGAGATCTCCCCTGTTCAGGAGAATCTGCACCAGCAACGCCTGAACCGAGCCTTTGACCGACTGAAAGGAAGTGGCGCCCAACGGGTCCTGGACGTGGGTTGCGGTGAAGGCAAACTACTGCGCCTGCTCCTGAAGGACGGTCAGTTCACCAAGATAACCGGCATGGACGTGTCTTTCGGGGAGTTGCAGAAAGCAAAGGAGAACTTCCATTTAGACGAGGCCTCCCCTGCCTTCAAAGAGCGGCTTTCCCTCTTTCAAGGCTCCGTCACTTACTTAGATGAGCGTCTGCTGGGGTATGATGCCCTGGCCCTGGTAGAGGTGATTGAACACTTAGATGAGGAACGCCTTCCCACCATGGAGCAGGTCATCTTCGGCTACGCTTCTCCTTCTACGGTGGTACTCTCCACGCCAAATGCCGATTACAACGTGGTGTTTGACCGTATGGCCCCCGAGGCGTTTCGTCACCAGGACCACCGTTTTGAATGGACCCGCTCCCAGTTTAGCCAGTGGTGCGCCCAGGTAAGTGAAAAGTATGGCTATGAAGTACAAATAGAGTCAGTTGGTCCCGAGGAACCTGCCGTAGGAGCCCCTTCCCAATTGGCTACTTTCAAAAAGAAAAACGCATGAGCAAAGAGATAAAATTACCGGAGCTGGCCCTGGTGCTGTTAGTAGGCCCCAGCAGTTCTGGCAAGAGCACCTTCGCCCGCACCCACTTTCTGGGCACCGAGGTGATTTCCTCGGATTATTGCCGCGCCCTGGTTTCTGACGATGAGAATAACCTAGATGCCACCAAAGACGCGTTTGACCTCCTGCATTACCTGGCGGCTAAACGCCTTAGACGCGGGAAACTCACCGTCATAGATGCCCTGAACATCCGGAAGGAAGATAGAGCCAAGCTGGTGCAACTGGCCAAAGACAACTATGCCCTGGCAGCAGCCATTGTGCTAGAAGCTCCTATGAAGACCTTGTTTGAGCGCCATGACCGTCGTACCGACCGTACCTTTGGCCGGCACGCGCTGGAGAAAATGGTGGACAACTTCAGGCGTTCGCTCAGGACCATCAAGCGTGAGGGCTTCGGCTATGTGTACACCGTGGAAGACGGCGAAGAGGTGCAGATCGTCCGTCAGCCGCTTTGGAACAACCGGAAGGAGGAAACCGGTCCGTTTGACATCATAGGGGACGTACACGGCTGCTTTGATGAACTGGTGGAGTTGCTGACTCATTTAGGCTACACCCTGGACTTAACCGACAGTGGCCGTTACTCGGTAAAAGCCCCCGCTAACCGTAAGGCTATTTTCTTAGGCGACCTCACTGACCGTGGTCCGAAGTCTCCGGAAGTACTGCGCCTGGTGATGGACATGGTGGCTAACGGCACGGCGCTTTGCATCAGGGGAAACCATGACGACAAACTACTGAAATACCTGCAAGGCCGTGATGTGGTCATCGCCCACGGTTTAGAAAAAACTGTAGCCCAACTGGCTTCTACTTCGGCAGAATTCAAGGCGGAAGTTTGGGCTTTCCTGGATAGCCTGATTGCGCATTATATCCTGGATGATGGCAGATTGGTGGTGGCCCACGGAGGCTTGCCCGAGGAGATGCACGGACGGGCTTCCTCAGCGGTGCGGGCTTTCTGCCTCTACGGCGAGACTACGGGTGAGATTGATGAGTTTGGGCTGCCTGTGCGCTACAACTGGGCTAAGAACTACAAGGGAAAAGCCATGGTGGTGTACGGCCACACGCCAGTACCAGGTCTGGACTGGTTGAACAACACGCTCAACGTGGACACTGGTTGTGTGTTCGGGGGCAAACTCACGGCACTACGCTACCCTGAAAAAGAAACCGTGCAGGTACAAAGCCGTGAGGTATACAGTGACCCCGTGCGTCCACTTCTACCGGAGACGCCTGCCCTACAGGCAGCCCAGCAGGAATATGACAATCTTCTGGACATCGGATTGCTGAAGGACAAGTACATTGTGGAGACTAACCTGGGTAACCGGGTGGTGGTGCGGGAGGAGAATGCCGTGGCGGCCTTGGAGGTGATGAGTAGATTTGCCCTGGATCCAAAGTGGCTGTTGTATCTTCCACCCACCATGTCACCGCCTGAAACCAGCGCACTGCCTAATTACCTGGAGCACCCCCAAGAAGTGTTCAACTATTTCCAAAAGAACGGAGTGCGGCACTTGATCTGCGAGGAGAAGCACATGGGCTCCCGGGCCATTGCGGTGGTTTGCAAAAACCCGGAAGTAGCGGTTACCCGCTTCGGGATGCACACGCCTGCCCTGGGCACCATCTACACTCGCACCGGCCGCCGCTTCTTCACAGACTCAACTTCTGAGGAAGCCTTTCTGGAGGTGTTGAACAGAGCCCTTACCGCCTCAGGATTCTGGGACAAATTCAATACCGACTGGGTCTGCCTGGACGGTGAACTGTTGCCTTGGTCCTCCAAAGCACGTGACTTGATCGTGAACCAATATGCTGCCGTCGGTTCCTCCGCGGCAAATGGATTGTCTAGAGCATCCACCGTCTTACAACAGGCCCTAGAAAGAGGATTACCGGTAGAAAGCCTTTTGCAAACAGTAGAAGCCCGCGCTGAAAAGATTGGCAAGTACGTTGCCTCTTACCACAATTACAGCCGAGACACTGAAGGGATAGAAGGGATGCAGTTTGCGCCGTTCCATTTACTGGCCACAGAGGGGAAAGTGCATGTTGATCAGCAGCACCCCTGGCACATGGAACAGTTGGGTGAAATCTGCAATCAAGACGAGCGCTACCTGCTGTTAACAGCCTACCGGTTTGTGGATCTGGAAGATGGGCAAAGCGTTAATGCCGCCATTACCTGGTGGACGGAATTGACCAGCGCTGGCGGCGAGGGCATGGTGGTGAAGCCCCTTGACTTCATCTCCACCCACAAAGGCCGTCTGATTCAACCCGCCATGAAGTGCCGCGGCAGTGAATACCTGCGCATCATCTACGGTCCAGAGTATGACTTGTACGGGAACTTGGAGCGCCTGAAGCAACGTAGCGTGAAAGCCAAGCGGGAACTGGCCATTCAAGAGTTCTCCCTGAGTGTGGAAGCCTTGCAACGCTTTGTAAACCGAGAACCATTGCGCAGGATACATGAATGCGTTTTTGGTGTGTTGGCTATGGAGAGCGAAGAGGTAGACCCTAGGTTATAAATCTTCCTTGTACCTGGTTTAGAACCATTGTTTTATTCATTAGGCAATACAAAATTTTTATGGTTCCATATTCCCCAATGCAGCCTTAGTAATGAATTGATTCAAGAAGTGCCAGCCTACGGTACAATTAACTTCAGCAAAGAGAAGGCCTTGCAGATTTACGATTTGCAAGGCCTTCTTATTTCATGAGAGGTGGTTCATTTTGTAGCGGCGTTACCCTGTAAAGACGTGGTCCTACGCAGCTATAACCTTACAACCCCTCTTGAATAGTACCTTACAAAGGCCACCGCTTTTTATGTCCAAAAAAAAGGTGTGTACAAGAGGAGCCATTATTGTTGCATGGAGACACGTCATTACAGGGTAACAATGCTACATTTTCACCTCTGCTACATTATCATGCAGGTTCCAATCAATTAGCAGGTGGTTAGGGTCTATACCTACTTGCGAGGGCTTATATGGTACAATCACCGTGATAGTCTGCTGTTTTGAATGAATGAAATGTTTCTGTAGGTAAAGCGGTTTGCCTAGTTCCTCTCCCGCTTTGGCAGGAGCGTAAATCCCTACTTCCATCCAATCCTCTAGCGGAACTTCCTTTTCCAACCCGGCTTCACTTACCACTGTCTTTAGAGCTTGCATGTTGAAGGTAACCTGCCAGGTGCCCTCTTTAGTCTGCTTCACGGTAGCTTGTTTTGCCTTAAGGTCCCAGAACGTGTTGGCCTTGAAAAGGTCGTGGAGCAGGTACTGGAGCGAGTCTGGGGTAGCCGCTTGCAGTTCCTGGTAGAGGTCCAGGGAAGTGGCGAACGGGATTTTGGCCGGGGTATGCTTCTGGAGCAAACTTCGGAGGGCGCCGTTTACCCGGTCTTTGCCGATGTACTGGCTCAGCGCATACAGCGACATGGGGCCTTTACGGTAACTCTGGTACCAGTCGTCGGCGTGCAGCAGCGGCAAGGCAGCTTTGGTCTGCGGGTTCTCGTACTCCTCCATCATAAAGTTTAACAGCTTTTTCTGGTGCGCTGGTCCGTAGGCTGATTCCAGCACGCCCATGGCCGAGTACCAGGCAAGGCTTTCGGAAATCAGGCCGGCACCCTCTACATAGGCTTGTTTGAGCTGGTTCCCCCACCACTGGTGCGCTACCTCGTGCGCCACCACGGCCGCCACCAGGTCAAAACCCCGCTCATCCGCCTCCGGGTTCAGGAGGAAAAAGCCCTCTTCCGCCGTAATGTTGATGGGCGCAGCGTGGTTCCCGAAGCTGTACCCGGGATGGGCCACAAAGCGGAGCTGACGGTGCGGGTAAGGTCCAAACTGCTTCGTGTAATAGTCCAGTGATGCGGCTGCACTCCTGACCATCCGCTCAGCGTTCTTTGTAAGCCCCGAGGGATAGAAAATCTGGATAGAGACCTCCTGCCCCATGCTAGCTAATGGGTTCCGCCATTTCCCCACCTGCATTGCGTAGTCTGCTGAGTAAAAGGCATATTCATTCCGGATGGGTGCTTCTGTGGCGTAATGGAAGTAGCGGCGACCATCTTTGGTCCAGGTCCGGTGCAAAGTGCCCGGCGCCACCACCTGTTGGTTTGCCTCGGTACCCACAATGGCTTCAAAGCTGATGCGCTCAGGAAACGTGGCATACCGACGAGCAGCCACATCGTAGAGCGAGGCGGTAGCGGGCCGAGGTGCCAAGCCATGCGCTTTTCGGGTAGCGGCCTCATCCAGCTCCCGGTAGGGCTGGTACCCGATGACCGGAAGCCACTCCATATTCCGGAAGTGGGTGCCATTTTCCCGCACCTGCGCATCGGCTCCGTTGTTGGTAAAGCCTTGGGATATATAGGATACCTGAAAGCGGAGGCGCAGCGAATCTCCAGGACGAAGAGGCTTAGCCAGGGCGTACATGCGGAAGCCAAGCTTTTCATCCAGGAGCACCTCCCTGGCTGGCCGGTCAAAGTGAACCGATGTCGTTTCCACGCCCGCCCCGGGCGCCAGATGCACCGAATCAATAGGCTCTTGGCTCTTATTCACCAAAAGGTAAGTGCCCGCTATCTCCACCATCCGCTGGGAAGGGTACATTTCTACCTGCAGATTTACGCCGGTAAGCAAAGGCTGGGGCACGTTCTGGTATTGTTTATAGCGATGCTCGTAGGCCGCCCGTTGCGCAGCTAAGGTGGAGGAGTTGAGGTAGTCATGCAGCACGTTAGTGTTATAGAAGACAAAGCCTCCCAACAGGAGAATCCCTCCCACCGCTACGGCTGTGGTTAACGCCGTAGTGCGGGTAAAGCGGCGACGGGCCAACTGCAACCGCGCCTTCACACTTTGTTCCTGACCGCGGACCCAAAGGAGCCTTGCCACCACCGCCAGCAGCAGCGCCCACGCCATCCAATAGGCTTTAAACCAACGCCACGGCGCCACCGACGGGCCAAATCCGCCCATGCTGGTATATGACCATTTAGGACTAGACCCGAATACCAGTAGCTTGTGCTCCAGCCCTAGGCTCGGGGCATACATCAGGATGCCAAAAACAAGCAGCATCACCAAATGCCCCAGGTACTTCTGGTTGACTACCACGTGCACCACCAGCGCCAGCAGGGCAAAGAGCAGGCATTCTACCAATTGAAACCCGAAAAGAACTTTCAGGTAAAGGCCTACCTCCACCTCGGCTCCGCCGATGCCGATTTGAGCCAGAATTCCGGAAAACAGCATAAAAACGAGGCAGACTACCAGCAGGAAACTCAGCGATAAAAACTTGCTCAGAAAAAGCACCCATTCGGGCACCGGGGCCGCGTTAGAAAGCTGGTGAAGGCCGCTTTCCCGTTCGCGCCAGACCAGCTCGCCGGCGTAGAAAATAATGAGCAGGAAAATGACTATCCAAAACTTTCCGGGCTCGGTGATGGGGGCCGCCAGAATCGTTAACACTTGGTCGGTTCTGGGCAGCATAGGAACGCCCTTGTTCTTTAGATTTCCGGGCATCGCCAGACCTATCACCAGCGCAATTAGCCCCAACAACAGCAGTCCGGATTTGCCTTTTGCCAGTGCCCAGAAGGAGTTTGAAGTGAGAAGCTTTAACTGGTGCAGGTGGGTTTTGAAACCGAAGCTTCCCCGCCCCTGCGGCAACGATTCGGCTCTTTCCCAGGTCAGCCACGACAAGGCAGCTTCTGTAATAGTTGGGTTAAGTTTTTGCTTCCGTTTCTGGCCTGCTTCTGGTAAAATGAACTGAAAACGGAAATAGGTGAGCGCCAGCATGCCCATCGCCAGGCCCAGCCAAAGGATACGGTTTGCCAGGAATGCCCCCTCCAGTTTCAGAAGGCGCGTATTGGTCTCCAGAGGGCTCCATTCAAGACTTAAATGGCTTAGCACCGGCGTAAATCCCATCGGGTCCACCAGCGTTCCCCAATCTACGGGTCCCTTTATCACGCCCAAACCCTGCCCCACCCCGTAGGCCGCCACAAAAAGGAGAACACCACCCAGGTAGCTGGCCATGGCTTTGCGGGTAAGGGCCGCCATAGAGAACTGGATAGCCGTGGCGATAAACGCGTTGGGCAACACCAAGAAGAAATAGGCACTGAGGTAAGCCGATAACCGGAACGGGCCTAGTATCTCCGACTCTATCCCCGTGCAATACAGGGTCAGGAAGATACCCGCCGGAATGCCCAGCAAGACAAGCACGTTGAGCAGAAAGGCTGCCAAAAACCGCCCGCCCAGGTAGTCTCTTTTGCTGGCGGGCGAGGTGTAGGTGAGGGAGAACATGCGCGTCTGCACATCCCTTGCCGCCGCATCGCCCGCTACTGCCCCACTCATCAACAGCCAGAAAACACAGCATAACACGGTGACGGCCGCAATAACAATGGGCGCATTCAGCAACACATACCCTTCCCGTGCATCAGAAGCGTAGTTGGCGGTCAGGAACAGGTAAGCCAGCACAAATACGACCGCAAAATACCCCCACATAGACACCTGCCTGAGTTGGTACGTAAACTCCAAGTGAAATATTTTCCGGAACTTCATGGCTGTACCTCCTCCAATTCTTTCAGCGCTGCGTGTTGCCCCTGCACCCCAGTCATGGCGCTGAAGTACACATCTTCCAGGTCTGGCACTACGGGTTCAAAACCGGTGCCGGGGTCTACCGGGCTATACACGTGCACCTGGGTGCGCCCAGCCAAGGATTTGGCAGAAATGACCTGGTACTCCTGCGTTACAGCCGACAGCTTGTTTTTCTCAATGAGCGTGCGCCATACCTTTCCTCTTAGGGTAGCCACTGCCTCCTGCGTCTGCGCCTCCAGCAGAATTCTCCCTTTGTCTAAGATGGCCAGGTTGGTGCACAGTTCAGACACGTCTTCCACGATGTGCGTGGAGAGAATGACCACACTGTTCTCGCCCAACTCACTCAGCAGGTTCAAAAAACGGATGCGCTCGGCAGGGTCAAGTCCGGCCGTGGGTTCGTCCACAATCAAGAGTTTGGGATTGCCCAGCAGCGCCACTGCCACCCCGAAACGCTGCCGCATGCCGCCCGAGTAACCGCCTAGTTTCTGTTTGCGCTTGTCCCAGAGGTTGGTTTGTTTCAGCAGACCTTCGGTCACCTCTTTGCGCGATGCCCGGTTGGTGAAGCCTTTGAGCACGGCAAAGTAATCCAGCAGTTCCTCGGCGGTGGCTTTGGGATACACCCCGAAATCCTGGGGCAAATAGCCGAGGCTCTGGCGTACCTCCTCCTTCTGGTTCACCACATCCAAAATTCCCAAGTGAATCTGCCCCTGGTCCGGCTCCTGTAGCGTAGCCAGGGTGCGCATGAGCGTAGATTTGCCCGCCCCATTGGGTCCCAACAAGCCGTACATGCCGGGCGGAATAGTCAGTGAAATGTTCGTCAATGCCTGAACGCCGTTGGCATAGGTTTTAGAGACGTTCCTTATCAGCAGGCTCTCGGTGTGGTTTTCCATATTTTTCATGCTTGTGCAGTTGAATATTTCCAGAAGTGGGTCTATTTCGTTATAGACTTGATTTTGAGAAAACAGCCCTAAAACAGATGCTCTTAATTTTAGAAAATCGGCCATGATAATTTCACCTTCTATGCCATCTTGGAAGGATCTTGGTTGCGGATGGTAGTAGCGCTACTTAGGTGTCATTGTAGTTCGCCCACAAGATCCTTTCAGGATGACAAAAGGTGAGGTGTACTTTGTATTACCTTCCATCAAAATGAGGAAAGAGAGAGTATGGCTTTTCTTTCCAGCTCTTTTCTCTTTTCCGCTCTACTCTTAGGTAAAAGAACTTTCTTCCTAACAAAGAGCAAAAACTGATATGCAATCACATCAAAGCAATCGACGAAGGGCGGCTTTTCATCCGTGAGTACACTGGCAGGTTGGGATTTGCCTTTCGTAGATGGAGAAAAGGACCTGGTCGAGTAGAGGTGCAGGGGCGGCGGGGAAAAGGTATCTTTGTTCTATGCAGAGAGTCAAAAAAATCTTCCGGCTGATTCACCTCTTCGTCTGGACGCTGTTCACCTTGTTGGTGGGCCTGCAATTGCGGACGGATGACCAATCTTTCTGGCTACCCCTAACAACAGGGTTTATGCTGACGGCTTTGTATGTCTTTTACAGCCATTTCTATCTCCTGACCAAGTACTCAGGCCGGAAAAAGAAGAGGGAATATTTTTTAAAGCTGGCAGCAATTTTCTTCACCGGCCCTTTCCCATTCGTGATTTTACACCCTAAAACTTCTGGTACATGGGACCTGTTCCTGGGATATTACCCTGTAACACTGTTGACCATGGTTCCCATTTTTCTCTTTCTCGGTTGGCTGGCCCGGGTCACCGAGACGCTGGTACTGAATACCATCAGAAAAGAGCAGCTGGAGAAACAGGCGGCAGAGACAGAACTACACTATTTGAAATCGCAGATAAACCCCCATTTTCTGTTCAATACCCTCAACAACATCCACACGCTGGTCTACAAACAAGCCCCCACTGCCCCTGAAGCCGTTTTGCGCCTGGCCTCCCTGATGCGTTACATGATTTATGAATCCAACGCGCCCACGGTACCGCTTACCCGGGAGATAAACTACCTGCAGGATTATATTGGATTGCAGCAGCTCCGGTACAAAAACTCACCGGTGGTAGACCTGACCCTACACGGCTTGCCGGAAACCTGTGAGATTGCTCCCCTGCTGTTCATCCACATCCTGGAAAACGCGTACAAACACAGCCCCGCCCGGCTGGAGCCCGGTGCCATAAAGGTCAAGGTGGATATAAAAGCCGATTCTATTACCTTTCAGATTGAGAATCCAATTGGTACTAACCGGAAAAAGATAGAGGTAGAGGAACCCGGTGGCATAGGATTGACCAATGTCCAGAAGAGACTGCAATTACAATACCCGGATCAGCACCTCCTGGAAATTCAAAACACCGGAGAAACGTTTGGGGTAAACCTGAAAATTAACGGTACGCACGCGCGCATCCATGAAAGAGAAACTCAGCTGCTACATCATTGATGACGAGCCTTTGGCTCAGGAGATTCTGGAGGAATACGTAGCCAAAGTTCCTTTCCTGGAGTTGAAAGGAACGTTCATGAGTCCTTTAGAAGCGGCGGAAAACCTGAAAAAAGACAAACCCGACCTGCTCTTCCTGGACATCAACATGCCGGACCTGGACGGGCTCAGTTTCATTCCCCTGCTGAACCCCAAACCTATGATCATCCTGACCACGGCCTACGACCAGTATGCGCTCAAAGCTTTTGAGTTGGAGGTGAAGGACTATCTGGTGAAGCCTTTCTCTTTTGAACGCTTCTACAAAGGGGTGCTGCGGCTGTACCAGGAACATAGCGCCAATCAAGTACCTGCGAAGAAAGAAGTAACTGCCGAGCCTAAAAACGAGCAGGAGTACCTTTTCCTGAAAGTGGGCCACCGCATCCAGAAAGTTGCCACGAAGGATATTCTCTTCATAGAAGGCATGAAGGACTACCTTCGGGTGCATACCGCTCAGGAAAAGATCATGACCTTAACCAGCTTTGCAAAACTGGAGGAACTGCTGCCTCCTCAGAATTTCGCCCGCGTGCACCGGTCTTTTATGGTAGCTATTGACAAGATTGACCACATTGAGAAAAACAGGATCAGCATTTCAGACCAAATAATTCCTATCAGTGATACCTACGCCGATGCTTTTTATAAAATGCTGAAGGGGATTTAAGAGGAGTTTTGTAAAGCACTTCCCTCCTTCTGTTCTATCCAAAATTACTTTTGCAAAAACACTCTACAAAACAGCCTACACTTCTACCAAGCCCATAAACTATTATTACCATAGAGATTTGGATAATTACAGCAAACCAAGAGGAAGGGGTACATATATTATTTTACCAGCTATAAAGCGCTGTTAATAAGAAAGCCATGCAGGCCCATAATTCTGCATGACTTTCTTATTTATCCCAAAAATTCAGTGAATGAATGTGCCTTAAAGATGATGATGCTTATGCACTATGATGTAGTCGAGTTAGGCAGATTAGATTTACGAATTCATCATTTCTTTCTATCCTGAAAGACCTTTCTATATAAAAAACATATTAAAGACCATCAACAATTAATAAATCCCTCATTTTCTACTAATAACGCGGTTTTACCACTCTTGTAGTAGTACTGATGTACCCGAAAACCACCAATTGATGAATTATTGATGTAGTTGATTATTAGGAGGCACCCCACCTCTGCCCCTACATTTAAGTAACATTTCCTCAAATACCTATATCTCAATTAATTAATTCAATCCAAAGAATTTTCCGCCCAACATATTATAAAGACAAGGCAGACCTGTAGTACCTGCACCACCAAAAGGTGAAATCCTGATAAACCTAAATCGGCTGCCTTAAGGCAAGCTTTATACTTCTATTTTTTTAAACATTTAATCCATAAACACTTATGAAGATTCTATACTATGCAAGGACTACCCTGTTTAAGCAAGGTAAGTCAATCCTCCTGTTAGGACTACTTCTGTGCACTACCTCCCTTTTAAGGGGCCAAAGCCTGGTTTGGGAAGAGAACTTTGATGGCACCAACATCAACCCGGATAATTGGACCTTTGATTTTGGCGACGGCTGTGAACGTGGAATTTGTGGTTGGGGAAACCAGGAGCTGGAGTATTATACCAGTCGGCCGGAAAATGCCAGGTTGGAGAACGGAAATCTTTTGATTGAGGCCCGTCGGGAGAATTTCCAGGGCAAACCTTTTACCTCGGCCCGTTTAAAAACCTATGGGCGGGTACATTTCAAATACGGCACCCTAGAAGCCAGAATCAAAGTACCCGATCTTAAGAATGGGTTATGGCCGGCGTTTTGGATGTTGGGTACCGCGGGGGTATGGCCTGCCAGCGGCGAGATAGACATCATGGAAATGGGTTCCGCTGGTGCTATCCGGGATGGAGTCGTCAACAAACGCGCTGGAGCCGCCGTGCACTGGGAAAGCGGCAATAACCAAGCTGATTACAACCAGGACTATAACAGCCCCACAGATTTAACCGATGATTACCACGTCTATAAAATGACTTGGGATGCGGAGGCCATTAAGGTGTTTATAGATGGGGTACAGTTCTTCAACATCAACATAGCCGGAGCAGCCGGGTCAGATTTGGAGGAATTCCATCAGTCGCAGTACATTATCCTAAACCTGGCAGTTGGCGGCTTGTACACCGGCATTCCTACCCCAGAAGGTGTTACCGCCCCGCTGCCGGGTAAAATGTACGTAGACTATGTAAAGCTGTACCAAAATGCGGGTGATGAGCTATACCTGGGCAAGGACAATGCTTTTGCCGGTAATTTCGGAATCTATACAGAAAACCCCCAAATCAACAATAAACTTACCTACGGCCAGGATGCTAACCTGTATATCTGGAACAACCTGGCCAACATTACGGGAGCCGCTGCCTTTGAAGGCAACGAGGTATTGGCTTTGCGGGCCGCCGCTGATAACTGGTTCGGGTTTGGGGTAGAGAATAAACCCATCAACCTTCTCAATTTCGCCGACGGTTTCCTGAAGTTCAACATGAAAACCTCTTACAATGGCCAATTCAAAGTAGGCGTCAAAAGCGGCCATGGGGAGAGTTGGATAAACTTTGCCCCCGGAGCTTCCCCCTATGGTTTGGTACGAGACGGCCAGTGGCATGAAGTAAGTATCCCATTAAGTGCTTTCAACAACCCTAACATGGGCATGCATATTGATTTGGGGTCCATTACTCAATCCTTTATGTTTGCCGGCGATGCTCCTGGCGCCACTACTGACTTTTACATTGATAATATCCATTATAGTGGTGGGGTTGCCGCCAATCCGGCCCCGGAGGTATCCCTCACCTCCCCGGCAAGCGAGACCGTATTTTTCACCTCTTCACCCATTACGTTAAGTGCCAACGCCAGCGATGCCAACGGGACTGTCACCAAGGTAGATTTTTTCAGCAACAACGTCTTGTTGGGCACAGATGAGACCAGTCCGTATAGCTTCACCTGGAATAATGCTCCGGCAGGGGTGCACACCATTACGGCCAAGGCCAGTGATAACGAAGGCACCGTGACTACGTCTAAACCCATCACCCTGTATGTAACCGCCCCCAACCATACGCCGCCGGCTGTTTCCATTACCAGCCCAATAGCCAGCTCCAGTTTTACCACTCCAGCCACGGTAACCATCAATGCTAATGCCACTGATGATGGTTCTGTCTATAAAGTGGAATTCTATAACGGCACTATCTTGCTGGGTACAGATTTCACCAGTCCTTTTAGCTATACCTGGTCAGGGGTGGCTGCCGGAACCTACAGCATCACCGCCAAAGCAACAGACAACGGCAAGTTAACCACCACATCAGAAGCCGTATCTGTGCTGGTGAAAGACAATTCCGTTGTAGCCAATGAGTTTGGCATTTACTCTGAGAAGGCTTCTATTACCCAGAAATTGGTATTTGGCCAGGACGCCAACTTGTATATCTGGAATGGCCTCACCCCTATCTCCGGCGCGGCTCCTTTTGAAGGCAATGATGTACTGGCGTTGCGGGCCACCCCAGGAAACTGGTTCGGCTTTGGCATTGCCAATGATGTTAAAAACATCAACCACTTTAAGGCTGGTTCTTTGAGGTTCCATTTCAGAACTTCTTTTACCGGTGCGTTCAAATTGGGCATCATCACCAGCGGTGGCGAAAGCTGGATTGAGTTCCCTGCCAATGTCCAGAAATTCGGGTTAGTACGCGATGGCGAATGGCATGAGGTGGTAATCCCAATGGTGAACTTCGCCAGCGTAGATTTAACCAATCTAACCCAGGCCTTCGTGTTTGCGGGTGATGCCCCAGCCACCAATGCTGATTTTTTCCTGGACAATATATATTTCAGCACCCAGGCCCCGGCCAACACCGCTCCGGTGGTCAACATTACCTCCCCAACGGCCTCGGCGGTATTTACGGCACCGGCCACCATCACCATCGCCTCTGATGCCTCTGATCCTGATGGCAGCATTTCCAAAGTGGAATACTTTAACGGCACCACTAAAATTGGGGAAGACCTTACCGCTCCTTTCTCCTTCACCTGGAACAATGTAGCTGCCGGTGCCTACACCCTTTCTGCCAAGGCTACCGACAATGGGGGCTTGGTTTCCACTTCTGCTGAGGTAAAGGTGACAGTGCAAGAGGCTGCCAGCCGTGGCCCTAACCTTGCCCTGAATAAGCCGGTCACGGTTTCTTCCCTTGAGAACCCTTCCACCCCGGGCACCAATGCCGTGGATGGAAGCCTCACTACCCGGTGGGCCAGCGCTTTCAGTGACCCTCAATGGCTATCTGTTGATTTAGGGGCTGCCTATAACATCAACGAAGTGAAAATCACCTGGGAGCCCGCCTATGCCAAAGCGTATGAAGTGCAGACCTCATTGGATGGTACCACCTGGACTAACGTTAAAACCGTTACGGGCAACTCCGAACTGGTAAACGATCACACTGGTTTAACCGCTAACGGAAGATACGTCCGGATCTATGGTACCCAACGGGCAACGCCTTACGGATATTCCATTTTCGAACTAGAAGTGTATGGCGCCGCTCCTGAGGCTTACTGCGGCACGGCTGCCAACGGTGATTACAGCTACAAAGTCACTACATCAGGTGAAAACGTGAATTTCACCTTCCATCCACTCGGTGCCACCGCCGGCGGGAACTTAGCCATCATCTATATCAAGGAAGGCGCAGCCAATGGCTATCCAGGATATACTATGGCCAAAAATTCTGCTGGTGATTTCACCTTCTCTAAACCCATTGCGGCAGGAACGCCCCTGAGCATTTACTTTACTTACCAGGTAGGCCCCAACGGTCCCGAAAGGAATTCCGCGGCTACTCCTCACAATTATACCGTAGGTGCTACCTGTGGCAGTGCTCCTGGCACAAGTGCCCCAACCGTTAGCATTACTTCTCCAACTTCCTCTGCTACCTACTCAGCTCCGGCTACCATTTCCATCAACGCCGATGCGGCTGATACAGATGGCTCCATAGCCCAGGTAGAATTCTACAAGGGAACTGATTTGCTTGGCTCAGATAACACGGCACCTTATTCTTTCACCTGGAATAACGTGGCAGCAGGCACGTATTCCATCTCGGTTAAAGCGATTGATAACACAGGTCTAAGCACAAGCTCTACTGCTGTCCAAGTGGTGGTAAATTCAGCTTCTTCTACCGGCACAAACCTGGCCCTGAATAAACCGGTTATCACTTCCAGCATTGAAGCCCCAGGAACTGCCGGTGGCAATGCCGTGGATGGAAACATGACCACCCGCTGGTCCAGCGCCTTCAGTGATCCGCAATGGCTTGCCGTAAACCTGGGTAAATCCTACAAAGTAAATCAGGTGAAAATTACGTGGGAACCTGCTTACGCTAAAAACTACCAGGTACAGGTTTCAGACGATGGCACTACCTGGAACACCATCAAAGAGGTGGTAGGCAATTCAACCCTGTTAAACGATCATACTGGTTTAGTGGCAACCGGCCAATACATCCGGATCTATGGCACGGAACGTGCGTTACCTTACGGGTATTCCATCTATGAACTGGAGGTATACGGCGAGGAAAATTCAGTTCCAGAAAATACTCCGCCCACGGTAGCCATCACCTCTCCTTCTACTACCACCTTTACCGCACCGGCCAGCATCAGTTTAACTGCTTCTGCTACGGATGCAAACGGCACGGTGGCATTGGTGGAATATTTTAGCGGTGCCACCAAACTAGGTGAGGCGAACTCTGCTCCTTACACTGTCAACTGGACGGATGTAATGCCAGGCACGTACGTCTTGACTGCAAAGGCCACAGATAACGGAGGCCTCTCTGCCACTTCCCTCCCCATCACCATTCAGGTGAACTACCCTGATGCAGACGGAGATGGCGTTACTTCTGAAACAGACTGCAACGACGACAATGCCGCAGTTTACCCGGGAGCCACTGAAGTGTGCGATGGGCTGGACAATGACTGCGACGGCCAAACAGACGAAGGCGTAAAAACCATTTTCTACGCTGATTCTGATAAAGATGGCTTTGGCGATGCAGCCGTTACAACCCTGGCGTGTGAAGCTCCAGCCGGGTACGTGTCTAAAGCAGGAGACTGCAATGATCAGGATGCTTCCATAAACCCGGGCGCTACAGACCTTTGCGATGGCATTGACCGCAACTGCGATGGCAAGGTACGGTCTCCCATGCAAGCGCCAACCATCACGGTTACTCCTTCCTCTACCGTGTACACCGGTGGCATTGCCAACACGCTTTACTTAGGATATGGCGCAAAAAGTGCGACCTTGACGGCGCAAGCCGCTGGGGCCGTCAGCTTTGCCTGGAATGCCGCTCCCGGATTGACCAATACCACCTCGGCCAGTGCCACTTTCACCCCAACGGCTGCGGGCACCTACACCTTTACCGTACTATCATCCAACAGCGATGCGTGTACGTCTAATGCCTCTGTTACTATCAAAGTTATTGACGCCCGCGGTGGTAAAAAGCAGGACAAGGTGGTAGTATGTCACAAAGGCACAGCCACGGTAGTTGGCTTAGATGAAGTACAAATCCATTTAAGTCATGGAGATAAATTAGGAGCCTGTACTACTTCCAATGTAGCTGCTACCCAGACCACCTCCTTACAACAAGAGGTACCAGTTGCCCTACGAGTTTATCCTAACCCTGCCAAGGGCAATGCCACTATTGAGTTTACCTCTGTAAAAGCAGGCCGGTTTGAGGTAGCGGTCTATGACTTGAAAGGTACTTTGGTAAAAGTTGTGGCCAGAGGAAAAGCCACCCAAAGCCAGCACTTCACCTATGAGGTAGACGCAACTACGTTCGCCGATGGTGTCTATATGGTCCGGCTGGTTTCCGAAAACGAGATAGTAACCCAACGTTTGATGGTAACCCATTAAGCAAAGGCCCTTAGCAAAACACTTGAAAAAAGCTCTGGCATACGCCAGAGCTTTTTTCATTTTATGCGCTTGTAAAATATGCCTACTTGGGAAGGCATATTTTACAAGCGTTTTTCAAAAAAAACCCTAAACTAATAAACACAAGGCCAGGTCATCCCAGTCTTTTGTTTCTATTAGAACGTTCAACTATAAAAGCACTTCTTACTCAAGAAAGGCTTATTCTGCTTTATCGAGTTTTACCAGAAGCACATCTCTCCAGCAATCTCGCCCGTTCCTTTAGTTTTCGGGGATTCTGGTGCTTGACCTGTTAAATGCAGGCCTTTGCCCAAATTTTTCAGCCTTGCGCCGCGCTTGGAACTCCAGAGAAATAATGCCAAAAGCCAAACAGGCCCCGAAGGTTTTACGCTTTGGGGCCTGTTTGGCTTTTGAAAAGAAATTCCGTTTCGAGCCCGTTTTCCGCAAAACGGCCTTTGATAGAAGTGCTATTTACTTCATCGGCAAAGTCGCAGAGCCCAGGTTCACTTTTTAATGCGGTAAATTAGTTAGCCTCTACATACTTCTTGAAGTTGTTCAAGATGGCTTGCCAGCCGGCTCTTTGCATCTCTGTATCATGCTCGCCCTCGGCGTCAAAGGTGGTGGTTACCTTGGTGGTCCCGCCCAGATCTTCGAACTCAGTCGTAGACTGTCTACCATTGGGCATGGTGAAGGTAAGTCGTTTTTGGGGAATGACTTCGTCGTACACGCCCTCAAAGTCAAACCCGAAGCTACCATCTTTAGCCTCCATTCTGGCTAAGTACTTGCCGCCCACCTGAAGATCGTTTTCCGCGGCCGGGCATTGCCAGTCATCGCTGGCGAAGTTCCAGTTGGTGATGTGTTCAGGCTGGGTATAGAAGTCCCAAACTTTGTCTGTGCTTGCTAAAACGGTTGCTTCAACCGTGATCTTAGTTTGTTCCATGGTTCTATTTTGTATTGTAACTAATTCAATATCGTTGGTAAAGCTTTGGGTTGTTGTCTTATCTAAAGTCCTCAACCCTAAAGCACCTTACAACCTGTATTCATTCAGCGGGCCTGTTCTTGGCTGCCTTTTAAGAATTCGTCTGTGAAGTGCTCTTTCTGCCTGGGCTTTGAAAACTTTTCCTGGTTATACATCTGCGAATTTCCTTTAGGGATGGACAAAGAAGCCCAGCCGTTCTCAGAGAGCATTTTCCCCAGGAACACAATCTGCCCCACATGGTACGGGTAATGCGCGAGCTGCCGGTTAATTGCCTCCATCACCGTATGTCCCTGATTTCTGATGTAGATGATGGTGTCAAGGTCATCGGCGGTTAAAGAATTAAGCGTGTTGAACAGGCAGGCCCAGCCTTCCTCCCATTTGGCTAAAACTTCGGCCCTGGTATGAAGGTCATTCTCAAATTCAGCGTCACGGTTGCGCCATTCCTTTTCTCCGTCTGAGGTCAGGAAATCGGTCCAGCGGGACAGCATGTTTCCCCAAAGGTGCTTGACAATAGTGCCGATGCTGTTACTGTCCTCATTGAACTGCCAGAACAGCTTCTCGTCAGGTACCTGCGGAAAGGTTTTGTCACCCAGCATTTTGTAATACTCAAACTGCTTTCTTACGCTTTCTAAGTAGTTGCTATGCATGATACTTGGGCTAAATGGTCCTCGTCTTAGCTACTGATCAGGTGTAACATGGCCTAAGCCATAGGCTGATGCCTATCGTGTATTCTTTGCTGTGGCAAACTTGGTTTATACCCGAGCACCCGGGACTACTTAAAGATGACAGTTTTTCCCCTCTTTTCTGAAAAACAGCCTGTAAACGTGAAACTACTAATTACTGGAAATACTGCGCAATCTTCTGCCATACTGTTTTTACTTCTTTTTGCTTGTTTTCACCAGCAGGCAGAAAGAAGTTCCTGTAAGTGATCAGTTGGTTCTAGGTAATGCCAATATTTCAGACGGTTTGGTCAAGTTTGATTTTGGAGTATTCAGACACTGGGAAGGCTATGCAGTTCCTCAGCATTCTTCTTTATCAAAGGCTCATTCTTGTACAAACACTTTCCATCAAATGAGTCAAAAGCTCCAATGCTTTCCAAGATCAACGCTGAGTGAGAAACGTTTTGGCAAGGCTTCTCCCAACTCCTTAATTTCAGTACATTTAAGGAAACCAAACCTGACCTATGCACCAGTTGAAAACCACCCTGTTCTTATTTTTTTTGGTTGTCACTTCTCAGCTAAAGGCGCAGCAGAATGCGGCAGCTTCTGCACCAGAAGTGGAGAAATGGAAAAAGGAAGTAGTCCAGGCCCTGGACAAGAAAGCAAAAAACGCCCAGGAAATGGTGGACATGGTGTTCAGCTTCTCGGAACTGGGATACCAGGAAACAGAGTCCTCAGCCTATCTAACGGGCATCCTCAAAAAGAACGGGTTCACCATTGAATACGGCGTTGGGGGAATCCCTACCGCCTGGATGGCCCGTTGGGGTAACGGCAAACCCGTGATCGCGCTGGGCAGTGACATTGACGGTATCCCGAAAGCTTCGCAGAAACCCGGGGTGGCCTACAAAGAACCCATTGTGGAAGGCGCGCCGGGCCACGGCGAGGGCCATAACTCGGGCTTGCCCCTGGTGATTTTGTCGGCCATAGAAGTGAAAAAAATCATGGAGCGCGAGAAGATGGCCGGTACCCTGGTGCTGTGGCCGGGCGTGGCCGAGGAGCTGGTGGGTTCCAAAGCCTGGTATATCCGCGACGGCTATTTCAAGAACGTAGACGCCTGCATTTTCACCCACGTGGGCAGCAACCTAGGCGTTTCCTGGGGTGATGCGGGGAACAACGGATTAGTATCGGTGGAGTT
Source organism: Rufibacter roseolus (assembly GCF_017916365.1). GTDB lineage: Bacteria > Bacteroidota > Bacteroidia > Cytophagales > Hymenobacteraceae > Nibribacter > Nibribacter roseolus. Next base: position 49,361 of record NZ_JAFMSU010000002.1, on the reverse strand, counting down.
TACCTTTGAGGGCAGCTCGGCACACGCGGCCGGGTCACCTTGGCGGGGCAAGAGCGCCCTGGATGCCGTGGAACTGATGGACATTGCCTGGAACTTCAAGCGGGAACACCTCAAACCCACCCAACGCTCCCACTACGTGATCACCGATGGCGGCGACCAACCCAACGTGGTACCCTCCAAAGCCAGCGTCTGGTATTACCTGCGGGAAAGAACCTACGAAGACATCAAAGGCATGTATGACGAGGCCTTACTGTACGCCAACTCCGTGGCCACCATGACCGGCACTAAAGTCACTCACCGGCTGCTGGGCACCGCCTGGCCCGGCCATTTCAACAAACCCATTGCCGAGGCAGTCTACACCAATATCCAAACCATAGGGCTCCCCACCTGGGATGCGGCCGACCAACAGCTGGCCCGGGCGGTGCAGAAACTTGTGAAAGCCCCCAAAACAAACCTTCGCGGCCAACCCATAGATGGCTTAGCCACCAAAGTTGATTCCCTGTACGGACCGGATAAAACCTCCTGGGGCGGCGGCAGCGATGACATCGCTGATATTGCCTGGAACGTTCCCACCGTGGTGCTGCGCTACCCATCCAACATCCCCGGCACCCCGGGCCACAATTGGGCCGATGCCATCGCCATGGCTACCCCCATTGCGCATAAGGGCGTGGTGGCCGGCAGCAAAGTCGTAGCCACTACCCTGCTGGACATGCTCACCAACCCCAGGATCATCTCCGATGCCTGGGACTATCACCGCAACGTCCAGACCAAGGAGGTGAAATACACGCCCTTTGTGGAGGCTAATACCGTACCAGCCACTCACCTGAACAAAATCATCCAGGAAACCTATCGGCCGCAGCTGAAGAAGTTTTACTACAACCCCAAGAAGTATAAGACTTACCTGGAGCAGCTAGGCATCCAATATCCGCAGGTGGAGAAGAAAGGCTCCTGATCTGGGCAGTCTCAGGCCGACAGGCTAAACCTGTCTTTTCCTTTTTAAGAGTAAGCGCCCCTGGTTTCGGGCACGTTTCTAGTAAAACGTGCCCGAAACCAGGGGCGCTTTCATTGCAGGCCTTTCCGCTAGTTTCTTCCTTGAAGATTACGCCAGCAGCTTAGGATTCTCCTGGTAGGTTTTCCAGAGGAACTCCCCGAAGAGGGTGTTGGCCCAGGCAAACCAGGAGCGGCTGAACTTTTTAGGGTCATCCTTATGGAAACTCTCGTGCATGAACCCGGTTCCGGCGTGGGTGGCTTTCAGCATCTCAATACAGGTTTTCACTTCCTGGGCATCGGTGGAGGTGAGGCCGCGCATGGTGATGGCCATGGGCCAGATCATGTCCTGCCCCACGTGCGGACCACCAATGCCTTCGGCGGCAGTGCCTTTGAAGAAGAACGGGTTGTTCTCAGACAGGATGTATTTGCGGGTGTTTTGGTAAACCGGGTCAGAAACGGAAACTGCCCCCAGGTACGGCAAGGACAGCAGGCTAGGCACGTTGGCATCGTCCATGAAATAGTAATTCCCGAAACCGTCCACTTCAAAGGCGTAGATTCTACCGTGCTGGGGATGGTCCATTACTGCGTGGGTTTGCAAGGCTTTCTCCACCTCAGAAGCCAAGGCCAACAGAGTATCTGCGGTATTCTTGTCTTTTGCGATGGCATTCAGCATCTCGGCGGCCTGTCTAAGGCTCACCACCGCGAAGAAGTTGGAAGGCACCAGAAAGGAGTAAATGGTGGCATCATCGCTGGGCCTAAATGCGGAGCAGATGAGTCCCACGGGTTTCACCGGGAAACCGTAGCCGGCCATGGGCAGGGTATCGGTGGGGGCATGCGTAACTCGCTGGAATTTATAAGGGCCCAAGTTTTCTTTGCGCTGCTGCTCCCGGAAGGTTTTGTAGATGGCTTGGATGGCCTGCTGCCACTGCGCATCAAAGGGCTTGGTGTCGCCGGTTTCTTTCCAGTAATGGTAGGCCAGCCGGATGGGGTAACACAAAGAATCGATCTCCCACTTGCGCTCGTGCACGCCGGGTTTCATGTTGGTCAGGTCCGTCTTCCACTCCCCTACTTTGTTTTCGTCACCGTAAAACGCGTTCGCATAAGGGTCTTTGAGGATGTACGTGGTCTGCCGGTTGATCACCCCGGCCACCAGCTGCCGAAGCGGTTCGTCTTTTTTCAGGAATTGGAGGTAGGGCCACACCTGGGCCGAGCTGTCGCGCATCCACATGGCGTCAATGTCGCCAGTGATGACGTAGGTATCGGGTTTTCCGTTGTTGTTTTTATGGGTGACGGTGGTATCCAGGGTGCTGGGGAAACAGTTCTCAAACAGCCAGCCCAGCTCTTTGTCTTTCACGTTCTTCCGGAACTCCTTGATAGCCGCCTCCACCGATTTACTCTGGAAATTACGCTTGGCCGCCGGCACCCGCACCACCGGAAAATCAGCCGGCGAGGCAAATAAAGACATGGGGGCAATAACAGCGCCGGCGCTTAAAAAGGCTGAGCTTTGAATAAAGGTTCTCCTGTTCATGTAGGTTGATCTTTTTTGATATCGTGGTGAAAAGCTTTCTCCTGAGTAGGATTAGCTTATTTGATTTTCTGCTTCGCTACGCCTTCCTGGGTGATTTTCACCGGCTGAATAAAGCCTTTCTCGTCAAAGGTCATGCGGTCAATGCAGGTCACCCGGTGGTCCCTACCTGTATCGCCCAGGGGTCTGCGGTGGTAGACAATGTACCAGTCATCTGACTTGGGATCATGCATCACGGAGTGGTGCCCGGCGCTGGTGGCAACCTGCGGGTCCTGCGCCAGGATAGTGCTGATGCGCTTAAAAGGTCCCATGGGAGAATCAGCGATGGCGTAGGCTACCCGGTAATCGGGGCCGCCCCAGCCGCCCTCAGACCACATGAAGTAATACTTGCCACCTTTCTCAAACATGAACGGGCCTTCAACGTAGCCTTCCGGGGTGATTTCCTTGAAGGTAGTTCCATCCTCAAAAGTTGTGAAACCGGTGAAATCGTCCTTCAGTTTGGCGATGTTGCAGTGCCGCCAGCCACCGTAAATCATGTAGTACTGGCCGTCTTTGTCTTTGAACACGAACTGGTCAATAGGCTGCGCGCCGTTGTGGAATTTGTCTATCAGCGGTTTCCCCAGGTAATCTTTGAAAGGGCCTTCCGGTTTGTTGGCCACCGCCACCCCGATACCCCCTATTTCATTGTCACTCTGGATGTCATTGGCCCCGAAGAACAGAAAGTACTTGCCTTTTTTCTCCACGATAGCCGGGGCCCAGATGGCTTTCTTGGCCCATTTCACCGCCGTGGTGTCCAGGATGCGGGCGTGTTTGGTCCAGTTCACCAGGTCCGGCGAGGAGAAGGCATCAAAGAACACCTGCTTTTCATAGACTGCCGAGAAGGTGGGATAGATCCAGTACTTCTTCCCGAAGATGGCACCCTCCGGATCGGCGTACCAGCCGGGGAAAACCGGGTTGCCGGCGGTGGTTTTCTCAACCGTTTTAGCGGTTTTATTAGGAACCGTTTTAGCCACATTTTGGGAAAAAGCAGGCAAAACTACGCCAGACAGCAAGCTACCGAGAATGACTTTTTTAAGGGTTGTTTTTAAAGGCATAGACTCAAGGATGAATTTAGAAAGGCTGCCTTCAGTCTTCCTGAAGGCAGCCCGGATGAGGAATCAAAGGCGCCACAAAATATACAAAGTATCCGTCTGTTTCGCTGGTTGGCCTGGCTGATTTTTATTTGGTGTTGGCGCTCTGCAGCGGCTGTTTGTTTAGTTTATCCTCCAGCATTTTCATAAAATACCCGCCTACCACAGAGCGGGCCTGGAACCCGGTCATTCTTCCGTTGACGGTCTCGTGCCAGTCACTGATGGGCACCCGGGAAGGGGTTTCGTTTGCGTATTTCCAGACGGGCGTGATGATGGCTTTGAAGTCTTTGGGGTTATCTGAAAGGGTGGCGGTCCAGATGATCCAGTCAGATTTGGTGTAGGTCTTGCGGCTGTCCAGCGGCAGCCCGAAAGGCTGTTGTTTGGTGAGGTAGTACTTCACTTCCGTTTCACGCACGGTTTTAGGGAAGATGTTCAAATCCAGGATATCGTCCCAGGCCAGGTTGTATTTCTGGCTCCAGGTACCCTTGTTCTCGAAAGCAAGGGTAAAGTGGTCGCCGTCGCCGGCCAGTTGCATCCACTTCTGGGCCATCTCCTTGGGTTCGTTGGTGTACTGCTTGGCCACCTCGGCCTTGCCCAGCATTTGAGCCAACATGCCGTAGGCCCCCAGGGCTTCAATCGCTTTCACCGACAAATTCGCGTTGCGGGCCAGGTGCCCGGCAAAGTCATCGGTGGAGAGTTGGTTCTCGGGATCAAAACCGCTTTTCTTGAGAAACTCGGCCCAGGTGGTGAGGGTTTCCCAGTGCTTGCGGGCGTACTCGGCGTTACCTTCCGCCTTCGCGATAGCCGCAGTAAGGATGAGCATGTTACCTGCTTCCTCCACCGGCATGTCCTCGCCGTATGTCTGGCCGTTGGCAATGGGGTACGTGCCCAGGTCATGCGCCGGGAAAGGCTTTTTCCACTGACCGCTCTCGCTGTAGTAGAAGATGCCGTTTAGCATGCCTTTTAATAAATCTGGGTTATAAACGAGAAACAGCGGCGCCGAAGGATAGGTCACATCCACGGTGTTGATGGAGCCGTTGCTGAAGTTTTCCTTGGACAGGAACAGAATTTCGCCCTGCGGACTTTTCACCAGAATGTGGGCCGCGATGGCTTGGCGGTAAGCCAACTCACAAAGATCGGCGTACTCTTTTCCGCCGGATTTCTGGGCGTCTTGGTACAGCTGCTTGTCAAAAGCCTCGCACTGCTTGATGGTCTTGGCGTAATCGGCGGAAGCCTGGGCCATTTCTTTTTCAATAGTGGCGGCTTCACTTTCTTTCCACCAAGGGCGCAGGTTCTGCTTGAAGTACTGGACGGCGTACACCTCATCATATCCTAAAAGAAAAACCTGCTCTTTGGCCTCAGGACCTACTTTGCCCAACGGCACGATGGTGCTTAACATCAGGCTTCTGCCCTGCTCCGTGTTCTGCACCGCCGGGGTTGTGGCGGATAGAAAAGGCGCTACCGCTTTTCCTACTGAGCTCACGTACTGGTTGGCTTTCGCCGAAGCTGGCACCGCCACGTACAGGTATCCCCAGTCAATGCGCACATCATCGCCTTTCTTCTGCAGCATGGGCTGGGCCTTGGTACCGGCTTTCAGGATAGAGAGTTTCTCGGCGGTGTACTCCTGCGTGGTCACTTCCTGGTCTGGGGTGTTCACCGCGATGTCTGAGGAAGCCCCCAGGTACAGCTGCACGTTGTGGGCCACCTTGTCATTTGACTTCACCTTCATGGACACGTATGACACCGGCCGGGCCAGCACATCCAGGTTGTTCATGAGCAGCGGTGAAGTGAAGGTGGCGGTCACGTCCACTTTGCCGCAGGTGAATTGGTAGATGGTTTGGGTGGCGTTCAGTTGCACGCTTTTCTGCACGGCCGGAATCACCTTGGCGTACTCCTTGGTGGTTTCCTCGCGCACCAAACCGGCATCCAGCCAGCGGCCGCCGGCGGTATTAGCCACGTGGATGGCCAGCACATTGCCTTCTTTCTTCAGCTTTTTGGCGACCTCAGGCTTGATGGGAATGTACTCGTACTTATGCACCCACCCCACGTGGCGGTAGATTTCCTCGCCGTTAAGGTAGACTTCCACGTTGTCGTCATGGTTCAGTTTGAGGAACAGTTTCCCGGCATCGGCCTCGGAAAAAGAGAAGGTTCTTCTCACCCAGAGATTGCTGCTCTCCCAGGGTGTTTTGGCCTGGGTCTTGTCATCCCCGAAAGGCGCTGCCCCGGTTTTCCAGCCAGACGCGTTGAACTGGGCTGACTGCCAGCCAGCACCGGGCTCGTTTTCAGTATAGGTGAAAGAATAGGCTTTCTCGTCGGCCGCCGGAAGCACCGATTGGTACACTTTGGCCTCCTGGCCCAGGAACCGGTACACTGCGCCATCTACCTTCACCATGCCAATCAGAGGCGTCTCCTGGCCAGTCCAGTGTTTTGTGGCCGATTTTGACAAATCATCGCCAAAAGACCAGATACTGAAATAAGGGTTATGCGTGACCAAGGGGTAAGCGGGCGCCCGGAGATCCTGTGCCGTGAGCACCAGTTGGGGCAACCATACCAGAAACAAAAACAGACTGATTCTTTTCATACTTAGGTGGAAGAAAGGTTTGTTAGCTTATTATAAAAAGGACTTTTCAGGGGTAATAGAGGCTATGCTAAAGTTAAGGTTTTCTGCATTTTATCCAAGGGAAGCACAGGGCTGGAGATCACCAATTCACCTGCACCCTGATGCCGCGGCTGTCATTCTCAAACTGCACCAGGTAGGTGTTGGTGTCCTTGTGCCAGGCGGTTTTCACGTCTGCGAGTTTCTGGCCACCGGCATCGGTTAGGGTGATGGTTTTGGGTTCAGCGGGAAGTACCATGCGCATGGCGTTTCTGGTGTTGGAAGGGCTTTTGGTCAGGAAGGAATAAGAAGTTTTCCCTTTCTTTTCCTCGTACACCCGTGAGGCGGCACACAGCACCGATGGCTCTTTTTTGCTTTTCAGGCGGGTGAGGTTATAGAGGTAGGCCTGCTGGCCCGGCTTCACCACTTTCTCTGGAAGCACCGGCAACTCAGGATCAAACAAGTCTACTACCGGACCGGATATTGTTAATGGAGTATCGCCCACGCTTTCGTCCAGAACCGCCGCGATGTCAAAAGGTCCCCGTTGCAACAGGAAATGATTCTTGGTAATGACCTTTCCCGCTTTGGCATCTGTTTCAAAGGCGTTTATCACCAAAGAGATGAAATCTGCATCCTCGCCGGATTGCAACACGAGTTCTTTGGGATCGCGGCGCAGGAGGTACACTTTGCCTTTGCCTACGGAGTAGTTCTGTTTCCCCGAGGTCTCTGTGATGCCCAGTTGCTCCAAGAGGTGCTCTGAAGGCGCTTTGTAGGTTTTTCCGCCCGTGTTCCACCATTCTTTTACCGTTTGGAAAGGGTCATGGTCGCGGCCCACGTACACCAACACGCCGCCGTTTTTGACCCATTTTGCCAAAACCTCATGCGAAACAGGCGACATGGGTTTCATGTTGGCGTAGCTCATGATGAGCACTTTGGTGTTCTTCAGGGTTTGGTCCAGGCCCAGGTTCTCCATGTGCACCGTTCCCACCGGAATACCCTGTTTCAGGAAGGGCATCACCATGCCGTAGAAGTTGGAAAGCTGCGGATCTTCGTAGCCTTTGTGGGTGGGAAACCGCTGAAACATCATGGAATTACCCAGCAGAATGTCAATGCCCTTGGTGCCGTTTACTTGGTTCGAAGACAGAGGCATGTCGTTGAGGGAGTTCACCATCACCTGCATCTGGGTGGCGTAGGTTCTGGGGATGGGCTGGGTCTCATTGCTATTTTCCATCTTGAACTTGCCCAGGTAGATGCGTTTGGGCCAGGGCATCACCTCGTACGAAGCCACCGTGGGGTACAGCAGTTGCGCGGTAAAGGTGGCCTCGTAGTTTCGTTTGTAGTCGTCCCAGGTTTGGCGGCGGTCCTCGATGGGATCGGTGAGGAAGAACATCTTGCGGCCGGTGGGTGCCGTCATCGACACCATGGAACCGTACTCCAGAAAAGCATTCTCAAACACGCGCTCTTTCAACACGCCGTTGAAGTGGATAGGCTCCCGCGAAGTGCCGGTCCAGACCTGCGCGATGTAGCCGTCCATTCCTTCCAGATTCGCCAGACTGGCCTCGGGGCTCACAATGGCCCAGGAAGAATAGTTGATGAGCGAGTGGGTGGGTACGTAACACTTGACGGTGACGCCTTTGCTTTGACTGTAGGATCGCACGTAGGCAAACACCTCTTTCAGGGCGTTGAAGTAGAGTTGGTATTTTAGTTTGGAGGAAAGGTAGGTAGCCTCGGGAGATTCGTCCTGGGCCATCCAGGGGAAGCCGTACTGTTTTTCCCACTCTTTTTTAAAAGAAGGCCCATAACCGGCCCGGGCCCAGAACTCCGGTTCCTCCAGGTGCACGGCGGTCACGCCGGCATCAATGGCTCTTTTCACCAAGGCTTTCATGTAGGTGAGGTAAGTGGCCGAGGGAACCACGTAGGGCACGTCTTTGCCGTGCCAGATGGTTTCGCCGTTTTGCATGACCTGACCGTCTTCCCAGTGGGTTTTGCCATCGTATTTGCCAGTGAAGAAATCCTGGTACTCGCCCCAGGCGATGCCCGTCATGAAATGCACTTTGTAGCCTTTGTCGCGCCAGCTTTTCACGCGGCCTTCAAAGTCGCCGCCCGCGTCATGGATGCCGTAGACAATGGCCACATCGGAACGCACATCGTAATCTGGCGCCCAGGCATCGGCAATCTGGAAGGCGGTTTTCTCGCTATCGGGTTTAGGGGCTTTCAGCTGGGCATGGCTTCTCAACCCCAACAGCAGGGCACCACTCAGAAAGAAAGCGACTCTTGATTTCAGGACCATGGGGGTTACAGTTGAAAGCCTTTGGATAAACTAAAGCTATTCCTTGGGAGGGCACACCTGCATCATGCCCACCACGCTGCTGGCCTCGTAGGACTGAATGGTGCCGGTGGGGCAAGCCACCCGGTAGTCTCTGAAAGTGAGATCACGGGCTTTATCCCGGTTTTTCCAGGCCAGGGTGATGTTGTCCTGAATCCAGGGAAGGTACTGGGGCTGGTTCGCGTCTTTGATGAGCATCATGATGTAGCGCCCGAAAATGGCTTTCAAGACCCCTTGCTCGTTCCAGTCGCCCTCGGCGGGAAGAATGCCGTTGGCGTCGCTCATCTTCTGCTTCGTGTAATCGGCGGCCAGTTTGGCGTCATTCAGATAAGACTCGGTGCCGGTGGCTTTGTACAGCATCACCGCGGCCCCGATGCAGGTTCCCTGGTTGTAGGTGTAATCGCTCCAGCCCACGTTGCCCTGGACCACGTGGATGTTATCGGCCACCCGGCCGTTGTTGAACAGATTGGCTCTGGCCCACGAGTAAATGGTCTTGGCTTTGTCCAGGTACTGCTCGTCTTTGGTAATCTTGTACAGCTCCATGGCCGCGATAACTGTGGGGTAATTGATGCAGGCGTTCTTGCCGTCTTTCGCAAAATTCCAGAACATGCCGCCGTTCACGGGGTCATAGGATCTACCCCATACGTTCTGGAATCCTTCTTTGGCTTTGTCCAGGTACACCTGGTTGCCGGTGATCTGGTACGCCCGAGCCAGCGAGATGATCCACCACATCATGTCATCATAGATAAACCACTCGCGGGTGTTGTTCCAGTTATAGCCGTCGTACTCCTGAAATCCGCCCTGGTACATATCATTCACCAGTTTCAACTGATTCGCGTCTTTGGTGCGGTTATAGGCATCCATGGCGATGTCCCAGTAAATGGCCTGCGTCCAGATGGCGCCCAACCCAGTCTTGGCCGAGGTGCTGTAATACAGTTTTGCCTCCGGATTGTAAAAATGGGTGTTAAACGCAGTATAGGCGGTGTTCACATCGGCGGCGGTGAAGGAAGCCGTTTCCACGGGTTTGGTTGGGGTTACCTCCTCCTCTTCCTTCTCGCTGCCGCAACCAAGCAGCAACAACACCAACGCTGACAAAGAGAGACACTTGAACTTATTCATTTTCTTTCGTTTGAGTGATGAATGCCCCGTTGGACAAAGCAATTGAGCGCACCTGATTCTGGGTTGAAAACAAGGTCTACTTCTTGCCTAATTCTATCTCCTGTCCTTGGCCAGGAGCCGATAACGAGAAAGGCTTGTTTTCGGCTTTGATGCCCCGGTTCAAGGCTGGTTTGTCGCCCATCACGAAGCTCAGTGTTCCGCCCGCCACGATGTCGGCGTGCCGGATATAGTTGTGGTCATAGGGTTTGCCGTTGAGCGTAGCCGACTGGATGTACACGTTCTGCTTGCTGTTGTTTTTGGCTTCCACGGTAAACTTCTTGCCGTTCTCCAGCGTGACGGTGGCTTTCTGGAACACCGGGCTCCCGATGACATACTGGTCGGTGCCGGGGCACACGCTGTAGATGCCCATAGCGCTCAGCACGTACCAGGAAGACGTCTGCCCCTGGTCCTCGTCGCCGGGGTAACCGTTCTCGGTGGAGTTGTACAGGCGGTCCATCACCATGCGCACTTTCTCCTGCGATTTCCAGGGCTCACCGCCGTAGTTGTAGAGGTACGGCATGTGCTGGATGGGCTGGTTGCCGTGCGCGTACTGGCCCATGTTGGCCATCACCATCTCGGTCATTTCGTGGATCATGCGGCCGTAGGAACCCACCTTCACCGTGTTGGGCACACTGAACACCGAGTCCAGCTTGGCCGTGAACCGCTTCTCGCCGCCCATCAGTTTGATCAACCCTTGGATATCCTGGAACACCGACCACTGCCAGTGCCAGGCGTTGCCCTCGGTGAAAGGGCCGCCCCACTCCACCGGATCGAAATTGGGCAGCCACTCACCATTTTCTTTGCGGCCGCGCATGAACCCGGTGCTGGGGTCATACACGTTTTTGTAGTTGTACATATTCCGGGCGAAGAGCTGCTCATAAAAAGAGTTGCCCGTGAGTTTGGCCAGTTGGTAGCCGCAGAAATCGTCGTAGGCGTATTCCAGGGTTTTCGCGGTGGCTTCGCCGTGCCGCGGCATGGAAACGTAGCCCAGCGTGTAGTAGTCTTTCCAACCTTCGCGGCCGTTGGCGGGTCCCCAAGGGCCTTTGTTCGTGGCCTCGTGGTAATAGGCGTCCAAGGCGCGCTTGGGATCAAAGGTGCGGATGTTTTTCACCCAGGCATCGGTGAGAAGCGAGATGGCGTGGTTTCCGATCATACTGCCCGCCTCGCCGGGGAACGACCAGGACGGCAACCAACCGCACTGGTCCTTGGCATCCAGCAGCGCCACCATGTAGCGGCCGTGCATGGTGGGGTGCAGGATAGAGTTCAGCGGAAACTGCGCCCGGAAGGTGTCCCAGAAACCAGTATCGGTGTACATGTAACCTTCGTGCACTTTGCCGTCATACGGACTGAAATAGTAAGGCTTGCCGTCTTTGTCGTATTCAAAAAATTGGCGCGAAAACAAACTTGCCCGGAAAAAGCAGGAATAAAAGGTAGCCTTTTCTTCTTCAGTACCGCCCTCTACCATCACGCGGCTCAGGTGCTTGTTCCAGACTGCTTCGGCGGCGGCTTTGGTGTCTTCCAGTTTCTTGTGCTTGCCCAATTCTCTGCTTAAAGTGAGTTCGGCCTGCTCCGGGCTGATGTACGAAGAGGCCACTTTCGCCTGCACTTTTTCACCATCTTTGAACTGCACGTACGCGCCAATACCCTGCCCTTCGCCGGACAGATTGCCCGCGGAGATTTTGCCACCTTTGTTTTCCCAGGTTCCCTGATTTATGAAAGGTTTGTCAAAAACGACCACGAAATAGCTTTTGAAGTTGTCCTTCAGCCCTCGGCCGTTGTGCACGTACCCGATGATCTTGCGCTCCTTGGGAATGATCTTCACCATGCTGGCGCCGGTGTACCCATCCAGCACGATGTAGGAACCCTCGGTCTTAGTAAACGAGAAACGGGCGTGCACTCCGCGCTCCGTAGGCGACATCTCGGTGGTGATGTTGTTGTCCAGCTTTACCTTGTAGTAGTGAGGTTTGGCAACCTCATTGGCGTGGCTGAACTTGGTGGCCCTTTTGTCCTCGTGTACCTCCAGTTTCCCGATCACCGGCATCAGGGAGAACACCGCGTAGTCATTGGACCAGGAACTGCACTGGTGCGCCTGCTGAAAACCTCTGATGGTGTTTTTGGAATATTGGTATTTCCAGCCGTCGCCGTTCTGCCCGGTTTGGGGGGTCCAGGTGTGCATGGCAAACGGCAGCGCGGTAGTTGGGTAGGTATTGCCGCGGGTCAGGTCAAACGACGAGTTGGTACCCTGCAAGGTGTTCACATACTGCACCAGGTTGGGCGTACCGGCGTAGAGTAAGGCGCTCCAAAGGCAAAAAAAGGAAAGGACGAGGGATCTTAGTTTCATCTGTGTCTGGGGTAAAACATTTGAAAGCGTAAGCGTAATCAAAACTGATCCATGCCGGTTTTCTGCTGTTTTACAGAAAACAAGCTGAAATCAGAAAAGCTAATCAAAAGGTTAGAGCAAGGTCATAAAACGTTTTAGCAAACGTGCATTTATCCAGACAAGAAGTAAGATTTGTCTGCTGCCCTATGCCCATAAAATAGTTGCACTTTGATCACAAAGCAGGATTCGTGGCGTACTGCTGCCACAATTCATCCACGGTTTTGCCGGTCAGTTTCACCCAAAGCTCAGGCGTATAAGTTTTCTTCCGTAGGGCGGCATCCAAGGTGTCTACTATCTTGGGGTTCTTGTTCTTTTCCAGCCACGCCAAGAAACGGCCGGTGATGCGGTAGCTGTTGGTGTAGTGGTGCTCCGGTTTGAAAGGTGTCAAAGACCAGCCTCCGCCGGCATTGTCTACCCCGAATTTGTAGCGCACGTAATCCGTGATGCCCTCAGTGAGCCAACCCGGGCCCGCGTCATGCGGATAGGCCTGTACCAAATGGAACACCTCATGGGTAACCACATCAATGTCGCCGGGGTGCTGCAGCATCCAACCCGGGTTATACCGGATAATGCCATCACTAGCCGCCGCCACTCCCTGGTAAGCCGGGTCAATGATGAAGGTGACTTTTTTGGTGGTGTTGGGGTTGAACCGGGCCGCTTCCTGAGGATACACTTTAAAGAAGGCATCCATCATCCGTTTTTTGATCTGTTCGCCCTGCTGCGCGAAAGCCAGGTCCCGGTTATAAAAAATAAGGGTGTAAGGCCCTTTGGTGACAGAATCCTTGCTTATGTAGGCCCCTATGTAGGTCCAGTCATCTATGCGGGCAATGTTCTTTCCCGGTTGCCCAGCCTGCGCGCGCGCGGTTAGCGAACCCACGAAAAATAAAGAACCCAGGAGTAAGCGTTTCATAATACTTCAGAAATAGAGATAAAACAGATTTACTTTCTTATGGCATTCGCAACTTCCTCTTTCTCCAGGAAGCTGCCTTTCCAGGAACTGGCCGCCCCAATCAAGGCCGACTCCTCCCCCAACTCGGCGACCCGGATGGGAATGTGCAAAGCCGCGTCTTGCAGGTGCTTCTCCAGTTCCCCGGAGAACAGAGGATAGGCTTTGGAGATGTTCCCGCCGATCACCACCATTACTGCGTCATTGCGTTCCACGGCTGTTTTTATGAAATCGGCCAGATTCTGTCCAAACTCATCAAAAACGGTCTGCACGGTTTGGTTTTGAGGCGCCAGGTCAGCGAGTTCTTTTACTCCGGTCACTTTCTGACCGGTGAGTTCAAAGAACCGATTCACGAACCAGCGGGTAGACAGGTAATCCTCAGCGATGCCTTCTTTGAAGGGCGAGTTCCAGAGATCCGCGTCTTCCACTTTGCCGTGGTGGCACCAGGCAGAGCCCAGGCCAGTACCTAAAGTCAATCCCAGCACCTGCTCCACCCCTTGGGCTGCTCCGCAGAACACCTCGCCCAGCAGAAAGCACTCGGCATCGTTCAGAAACCGGATGTCATCAGCCTGCATCAGGAGCTTCTCGGCCAGCAACTCCTTTACATTGAGTTTGTAGAGGATGTCATATTTGTTCTGGTCTTTGATGAGGGAAACGCCGTTGGGGTAATCAAAAGGACCCGGCATGGCAATCCCTATTTTACCGGAGAAAGTGCCGTCAAACTTCTGGGCCTGCTGTATGACCTCACACCAGTTGTCTATGATCTCGTTTACCGAGCCCTGGGTGTTTATTTCCTTCCTCACGTAGCTTCCCGAAACAAGGGCACTCGTTTCCATATCCACAAGGGCTGCGGAGATATGCGAACCTCCTACATCAATTCCCACTACTGTTGTATGATTCATAAAATATGATTTTGAACCTGGTGAAAGCCCCGCGCAGGTTAACCAAGACCTGTGCTTTGCCTTACTTAAACTATTTCCTTCTGCTAAATTTTGGACTTCCTGATCAACCCTCTCATGAGCAGGGATACTGAACCCCGCTCACCAGAGGATTGATTTACTTCTTAGGGTTGCTTCTCTTCCAGTCTATTCCCCGTTCTGGGTCACGTACTGTGGTTTAGAGAATGAGAAAGGCAGGGCGCTTTCCTCGGTTCCACGTTTGGTGTTGGGTTTGTCAGCCATGTCGAAGAGCAGTTTGGCGCCTTTCATCAACTCGAAGTGACCCACCCAGTTTTTCTCGTGCTTCTTGCCGTTTAATTTCAGGTCTTGCACGTACAGATTCTGCGCAGAGTTGGCCGGGGCCTCAATCTCCACCTTCTTGCCGTTCTCCAGCTCCAGGGTCATCTTGGGGAAGAGCGGCGCGCCGAGCACGTACTGGTCGGTGCCGGGACAAACCGGGTAGAAGCCCATGGCTGAGAACACGTACCAGGCCGAGGTCTGGCCGTTGTCTTCGTCGCCGCAGTAGCCGTCTGGCGTGGGCTTGTACATGCGGTTCATGGTCTCGCGTGCCCAGTACTGGGTTTTCCAGGGCTCCCCAGCGAAGTTGTAAAGGTAGGTCATGTGCTGGATGGGCTGGTTGCCGTGTGCGTACTGGCCCATGTTAGCGATCTGCATCTCGCGGATCTCGTGGATCACGCCGCCGTAGTAGGAGTCATCGAACACCGGCGGTAGGGTGAACACTGAGTCCAGCTTCTTCACAAAGTTCTGCTTGCCTCCCATCAGGTCAATGAGGCCCTGCACGTCATGGAACACGCTCCAGGAATAGTGCCAGCTATTACCCTCGGTGAAGGCGTCGCCCCACTTGAAGGGGTTGAACGGAGCCTGGAACTTGCCGTCCTTGTTCTTGCCGCGCATCAGGCCAGTAGCCGGGTCATAGAGGTTGCGGTAGTTCTGGCTGCGCTTGGCATAGAGGTCAATCTCGGCCTCTGGTCTCTTCAGGGCTTTGGCCAGTTGGTAGATGGCAAAGTCGTCATAAGCATACTCCAGGGTGCGGGCGGCGTTCTCGTTGATGTTCACATCGTAGGGCACGTAACCCAGCTTGTTGTAATACTCCACGCCCTTGCGGCCGATGGCGGTAATTGGGCCTTCGTTATTGGCCCCGTGCACCAGCGCCTCGTAGAGTTTCTCAATGTCATAGCCACGCAAACCTTTCATGTAAGCATCCGCCACTACCGAGGCCGAGTTGTTCCCGATCATGATGTCTGAGTAACCCGGGCTGGACCACTCGGGCAGCCAGCCACCCTCCTTGTAGTCGTTGATCAGGCCCTCCTGCATCTCCTTGTTGATGGCGGGGTACATGAGGTTCAGGAAAGGATACAAGGCCCGGAACGTGTCCCAGAAACCGGTTCCGGCGAAGCGGTAACCGTCGTGCACCTTGCCGGTGTAGGGGCTGTAGTGCACTGCCTTGTTCGCGGCGTTCAGCTCATACATCTTGTGAGGGAAGAACAGCGTGCGATACAAGCAGGAGTAGAAGGTGCGTTGCTGTTCCTCGGTACCACCCTCCACCTTGATACGGCCCAGGGTCTTCTCCCAGCGCTCCCGGGCTTTGGCCATGGTCGCATCGAAGTTGTCCTGCGCCAGCTCGCGGCTCAGGTTCAGCTCGGCCTGCTCCTGGCTGATGAAAGAAGAAGCCACTTTCAGGTTCACCTTTTCGCCTTTGGCCGTCTTGAACCCGATCACCGCCCCCGAATGGTTGGAGGTCAGTTCCAGGGAATCTCTGCCAGTCAGCGTCTTGCCGCGGAAAGTACGGGCCAGAATAATAGGTTTGTCAACGTAGATGACGAAGTGGTTCTTGAACTCCTTCAGCGGGCCGCGGGCGTATTTGGTGGTGTACCCCACAATCTTCCGCTCTTTGGGCAGCACCTTCACGTACGAGCCTTTGTCCAGCGCATCTATCACGATGAAAGAGCTGTCAGATTTGGGATAGGTGAAGCGGAACTGGGCGGCACGCTCGGTGGGGGTGAGTTCGGCGGTCACGTCATGATCAGCCAGGTAGACGCCGTAGTAGTAAGGCTTGGCCGTCTCAGACTTGTGGGAGTACCAGCTGGCGCGCCCATCCTGATCGAACTTCATCTTTCCGGTCACCGGCATGATCACGAACTGGCCGTAGTCATTCATCCAGGGCGACGGCTGGTGCGTCTGCTTGAAGCCCCGGATTTTGTCGGCGGCGTAGGTGTAGGCCCAACCGTTGCCCATGGTACCCGTCTGGGGCGTCCATAGGTTCATGCCCCAGGGCACAGCCACCGCCGGGTAGGTATTCCCGTTGGAGAGTTCAGGCTTGGAATCGGTGCCCATCAGGGGGTTCACCAGATCCACAGGAGATACTTCAGTTTTTTTAGAGACCTGAGCGGAAGAGAAGAACGGTACGCTTGCCAGAATCCAAATGAAGAGTTTTTTCATTTATAAGAAGCTTTTATGGTGCCAGAGGGCGATTTGAGAATTTGTAGAAAACCTACCTGCAAGTTAGAAATCCTATCCATCCAGTAACCCTGGCGGACAGGCGTTTTGAGGCGGTTTTCTACAAATCAATGCTAAAACGTTTTAAGAACCCAATATAGCAATTTTATTGCACGTTCCAGAGAGAGGCTCTGAGCCCAAGTTCAAAGCTTCCTTTCATGCCGGTAAGGCTGTTCAAGGCCGATGAGCCGGTGGTGTACATTCCGGTAAGGGCCAGTCTTCTTTTCACATCAGCCCCAAAGCCAAAGGTCACGTTCTTTGAGCTGTGGTACATCCCAAACACATTGAACTGGTTGTCCATGAACGACAGGTTGGCACCGGCATCCAGGAGGTCATCAAATCCTTTCACTCCCCGATACACCACTTTGGGTTCTACCCCAACCCCTGAGCCAAGGGTAACTTTATAGCTGGCGGCGGCAAAGTAGGTAGAGCGGTTCACGGTGTTGTTCTCATTGAGACTCTTGTCCAGAAAAGCCCTGATATTGGGAAAAGAGCCCTGAATCGTGAGTTTGGAATCGGTGTAGGCGACCCCAACTTCCCCCTCCACATAGGGACCCTGGTCGTTGAACCGGGCCACGGTTTGGTCATCCACGTCCCCTACCATCTCGTCCATGTCAAGCTGCTCATTCACCACGCCCGCAGATAACCCGAAATGCAATTGGCGGGTGCCCTGGTTCAGGGGCAGGTGGTAAGAATACGTTGCCATGGCCCTGGATCTTTTGATCAATCCTTCACTGGTCTGCCCCAGGTTCACCCCCAAGCCTACTCTGTTTCCAAGGCCGTACTCAGCGGTGATGGCCTCCGTGGTGGGAGCATCTGAGATGCTCCCCCACTGGTTGCGGTAATGGAGGTTTACCCTAAGCCCTCCGGTTACCCCAGCCATGGCCGGATTAGCCAAGTACTGATTCTGAAAGTAAATCGCTCTCAAGGGGTTGATCTGAGCCGCACCTTCCTCTACCAGCGCCAGGCAGCAGAAGAGAAGAAGAAAGAAAGGCAATCCCTTTTTTAGGTTATATAGCTTTTTCATATGGCTTTCTGTTTTTTAATCACGGATAATGGTGAGGGCTCCTTTGGCGGAAGAAATACCGGAACCTAAGTCAATCACATAGTAATACACGCCTTGTGCCAGCGGTGAGCCCTGGTATGTTCCGTTCCAGTCATTGGCATAGTTCTCTTTTTCGTACACCACCCTTCCGGCGGTATCAAATACCTTCAGTTTGCTGCCTGGGTAAGTATTGATGTTCCAGATCACCCAGACATCGTTTTTACCATCTCCATTTGGCGTGAGGATGTTATTGGCCTGCAAACCAACTCCCCCTTCAACCTGCACAGTGAATTCAGCCTCTTTGGTACAGCCTTCGGCGGTGCTGGCAGTCACTTTATAGACATATCCTTGGGTTGGTTTGATTAACAGCTTATTGCTGTTCTGACCACTGATGATGCCCGGACCGTTGGCCCAGGTATAGGTGTAGCCTTCTTCGCCGGTCACCGTCAACTGGATGGTCTCCCCTCTGGGTACTTTCCCATTCCGGTCAGCAGCCACGCTCATGTTCAGTTCATAGGAAGTGATCTTGAAGGTTCTGGTGAAGGTATCGGTACCATCGTTCAAGGTCCCCCCGTCATCTTTCACGGTCACAGTCACGGTAGCATCGCCCGTCTGGCCTTCCACCAGTTTGTAGGTAAGGGTAGCCTTGCCGTTCTCCACGGTGCTCACCGATAAATCGCTGAAGAGGGCGCTCCGGTTGGTGGAAACCAACAGGTTGACTTGTTGTCCAGCTTCAGGCCCTGCGGTGATTCCCTCTAAAGGAATGGTATAAGCGTCTATCACGTTGCAGCTTTTTTGATCCGCGATGGCTGCCATAGAAGGCGCCTGGTTAGAGCCGTTGGTAATGGTTTGGGCCACGGCAGAGTAAGGCGCGCTAATTCCTGAGGTCTGGCTGTACTCGTTGAAAGGCCTGATTCTGTAGTAATAACGGGTGGCTAACTTGAGTCCTTCGTCAGTGAAAGTGGTTACGTTTGCGGCAAGCGTTTGGAGCAAAGTATAAGAGGTACCATTTGTAGACCGCTCAATCTGGAAACCGGTTTCGTTTTCTGCCCTATCTGTCCAGTCTAATTTCACCTGATTTTCTGACAAGGTGGTTGCCACCAGGTTTTGGGCCGGCAGAGGCAGTCTTTCATCATACAGGGTGGTCCCACTCACCACCGGGGAAAAGATTGAAGCGTAAGTTGCTCCTTTTGCCAACACTTTGTAATAGTACGTGGCAAGCACCCCTAAATTGGTATCTGTATGATTGGTGACGCCGGCCTCTACCTCTTTCAGCTTAGAGAAGGCAGTTCCATCTGTAGAACGCCACACTTCGTACCCGTTTTCGTTCGCCACATCATTCCAGTTGATGGTGATGGCACTCTCGGTGATGTTGGTCAATCGAACGTTGCCTGGCACAGCCGGTACATTCTGGGGGATCCCCCAAATCATCAGCTCCGTCATCTGGATGGCATCACTGGAACCGTTGTTCACCGTAATGTCCAGCTTGTAGTATTTAAAGGCAGTGTTGTTCTCAAAAGAGAAAACCCTGTGCTGGAATCTGGAAGTGAAGCGCTGGTTTCTTCTGGTATCCAGAATAGTCCAGTCGGTTCCGTTGTTTGATCCTTGCAGGGTCCAGTCTTTGGGATCACGCTCCGGGGCATCGTTGGCCGAAACAATGGTGTATTTGGTCACTATATCAGTTGGGGAGGTTGACTCATACTGCACCCACAACGTTCTGTTGGGCGCTTCCAGGAATTTACTCTCCAGGTTGTTGTCAATCAGCTTAGGGGAGTTCTCATTGGGGTTATTGTCATTATCCTTGGAAACGGTAAGGGTTCCGCCGTTATCCGTGATGTCTACCAAAGCACCGCTGTAGTTCAAGGTGGTGATATTCTTCACAGGGGAAAACCCCGAAGGACCGTAAGCCCCTACAGCTCTTACCCGGTAGAAATAACGGGTTGCCCGGTTTAAGCCTTTGTCATAGTAAGTGGTGGTGTTGGCTGCTAAATCAGCCACCTTGGTAAAAGTAGTTCCGTCAGTGGACCGCTGCAGTTCAAAGCTGGTTTCGGTGCCGGCATTGTCTGTCCAGGTAAGATACACTTCGTCACCAGCCGTAGAAAAGCCACTTAACGCAGACGGAGCCAAAGGAGGAACCCCTTCAAAGAGCCGCCATTCTGCCAACTGGAAGGTGCCACCATTCTTGAGGGCACTAATGAAGAAGCGGTAGTAGGTATAAGCGGTGGAATTGGTAAGGGTGTACGTCTTGGTCTGGAAGCGTTCAGAGAACATCTCTCCGGTACGGGTATCCAGCACAGTCCAGTCGGTTCCATTGTTTGATCCCTCTATTCTCCAGTCCTTCGGGTCACGGTCTGGCGCGTCATTTGCCGATACCAACGTGTAGGTGCCGGCAATGGCCGGAGCAGTAAGTTGGAGTTGGATCCACTGAGAACCCGGAAAATTTGACAAAAACTTGGTGTTAGGATCATTGTCAATCACTTTGGGCGAACCTTCTCCCGCATTCTGGCCTCCATCGTTTTCTTTGAACACCGTCAACACGCCTCCTCTTTCGGTGATATCAGGGGTGGAAGCCGCTTCAAACAGACGCCACTCTGCCAACTGAAAGGTGTTGTTCGCCTTGATGGCGGATATATTCAGGCGGTAGTACTTATAGGCCGTAGAGTTGTTCACAGAATAGGTTTGGGTGAGAAACCGCTCAGGGAACATTTCTCCGGTACGGGCGTCAAGTTCAACCCAGGTTGTCCCATTGTTGGAGCCTTCAAATTTCCAGTCTTTGGGATCACGGTTGGGGTCATCGTCTGCCGAGACAAGGGTATAGGTTCCCACCACCGCCGGCTCAGTGAGCTCGAACCTCAGCCATTGCATGTTTTCAAAATGGGACAGGAATTTGGTGTCGGGGTTATTGTCAATCACTTTGGGAGAACCTTCCCGGGAACTTGCCCCAGAGTCATTCTCCTTGAATACCGTGAGTACCCCTCCTTTTGACGTAAGATCATCCTGTGCGGCGGCTTCGTTTATGACGCTAAAGAAAATCAGCGCACAAAAGACCACCCTCACAAATTGTAGTAGTTGTTTCATATATGATTTTTTAAGGATATATGGAAAATCTGAAGATGCTTATAAAACCCTGTGGTTCAATGGAGAGCTAAGTCCAGGTTCAGGAAGTCTTTCCCTGAACTTAGCCCAACCCTTACCAACCCGTATTTTGCACCAGTAACTGGTTAATGTTCATTTCATTTTGAGGAATTGGCCACAGATAATGCCGCTTGGTGAACACCCTGGTCTCAAAAGGCACCTTGTTGTAGAAGTTGTTGATATCCGGGGCAGAGATATCCAGGGCGAAGGTTGGTCCATTGAAGGCTGTCTCCGCAATTTTCCATCTCCTAGCGTCAAAGTAGCGCACGTTCTCAAAGGCAAGCTCCACCCTACGCTCTTTCCAGATGGCTTCTCTTACCGCAGCCTGACCAGTTGGGGCCTCTAATTCTGCCGAACCATATTCCGGTATTCCTGCCCGATTTCTGATAAGATTGACATAAGTAAGAATGTCCGGATGACCTGGGCTGTATTCATTCAGGGCCTCGGCATAGTTCAGGTAGATTTCGGCCAGCCGCATCATAACATAGGATCTGCCACCGTTGCGCCAGTCGCCAAGACTCATGTTCTTTCTCACAATGTAGCCAGTGGGCGTGTAGTCATTTCCGGCCCCTGAGTTTTTACCGGAGTTGCCGTTGAACCAGGTTCTGGTGACAATGTTGCCGGTGTTCTGATTCAGCCACAAGCTGTTGTCATAGGTGATGCCCACATAGAACCGGGGCTCTCTGTTTACCCATTGGTTGAAAACCTGTCTGGCCTCTGTGTCATTGGGCGCCTTGAAGCTGGTAAACCCTGTGGCCATATACCCCGACTTTGGATCGTTAATGGATCTTCCGTTTGCCGTGAAATAGGCATCCACAATGTGCTGGGTGGCCCCTAGACCGCCACTCCCTTTTGCTTCTGCCTGCGCCCCGGCATGGAAAGGAGTCATTTCATACTGTCTGGGGTTAATACCCGCGTCTACCCTGGCGAAGATGACTTCCTTGTTCCACTCATCCAGGAAAACATCACGGGTGGAGAGATAAGGATCAAACTGACCTTGCGCATTGTTCTTCCGGTACAAGTCAAAAGTGCCCGGCACGAATTCATCAATAAAGGATTTGGCAGCATCAGCGGCTAATTTCCACTTATTGACGTCATATTGTTGGTTGATGAGCTGTTTTCCGTCTTTGCCAACCAGAGAAGCATAGTCTGCATTTCCGTTGAACAAGGGGCTGGCTGCATGTAACAACACCTGCGCCTTGATGGCTTGCACGTATGACCTGGTCATGCGGCCGTAGTTCTGTTCTGTTGCTACTGCCGGAAGATCAGCGGCAGCCGCGTTGAGTTCTGCAAGCACATAGGCTACGCATTCATCATAGGTGTTTCTTGGAAGCTTTAGTTGGTCAGCGGGAGCGTCTACCGGAATGGACTCATTGCCCACCAGAACTACCGGACCATATAAGCGCATCAAATAGTAGTAGTACAACCCTCTTAAAGCCCGGGCCTCCGCTTTGTAGCGCTTCACCAGCGCTCCATCAGCGCCACAGTCAGTACACTGGTCCACGTTCTCAATGAACACGTTAGCCCTTCTGATTCCCCGGTAGAAGTTTGACCAAATGGAGTTCACAAATCCTGAGGTAGGGTCCCAGGCACCAATGTTCACTGAGTTACTTCCCACGAAGCCCCAAACGTACTCTGCCTCGTCAGAGGCCGCGAGCCAAGGCCCCACGTTTCCATCCCCGCCTAACCCTCTTTGGCTTACATCATCCGGAATCTGGGAGTACACATTCGCCAGGTATTGTTCTACGGTGTTTCTATTCTTAAAAGTAGATTCCAGCGTCAACCGGTCGTCGGGCACCTGGTCCAGGAAATCGTCGTTGCAGGAGAAGTTCAGGCTTGTAAGCAAGCCTACAAGTATGATCGATTTTATCTTTTTCATTTTCAGAAAATTAGAATTGGAGATTAAAGCCTAAAGAATAGACTGAAATATTAGGGTATCTTGCTCCGTTTCTGGTGAGCAACTCAGGATCCCATAATTTGAAATTACTGAAGGTCAACAGGTTCACCCCTCTTAGATACACCCGGGCGTTTCCTATCCCTATTTTCCCGGAGATGGCACTGGGAATGGTGTACCCAATCTCAGCCGTTTTCAACCGCAGAAAGTCTACTTCTTTCAACCACCAGCTGCTGTACTGGTTGTTGTTGTTGCTTCCGTTCGCTCCTGATCCGTAAGACAATCTTGGGTAAAACGCATTAGGGTTGGGGTTTTCCTCGGTCCAGCGGTCTAAAGCAATTTCATACAGGTTTTCTCCGCCGCCGTCGCCACTGAAGGCTCTGATGCTGCGTCCTTCCAGCACAATATCAGCCTCGGCCTGACCTTGGAAAAACAAACTGATATCCAAGCCTTTATACCCTAAGCTTGTCCCGAAACCATAAGTGAGCGCAGGCACATCTCCCTGACCTATTTTGGAAATGTCATTGGCATCAATGCGGCCATCACCGTTCAAATCTTTATATCTGATGTCGCCGGGCTGAACTCTGCCAAACTGAACGGGATACTGATCTCCGTCTTCTGGGGTGATGAACCCATCTTTGTTCACATCGTCTTCAAAGCTGTAAAGTCCCAGGGCGGTGTAGCCCCAGTTAGCCAATAAAGGCGCTCCTCTTCTTTCTAACCAAGGATAAAGCTGGGCGGGCTGGTCGTTCTCAATGATTTTATTTCTGTTGTAAGAAAAGGTGCCTCTAAAGCCCATGGAGAAATCCCCGATGTTCTTGTCGTAGTTGATAGAGCCATCAAAGCCTTTGTTTTCCACGATACCCAGGTTACCGGAAGGGATGGAGGTAAGCCCCACGTAGGCAGGCACGTCTCCTCTGGCCACAAAAGCACCTTCTCTACGGTCTTTGAACACATCGAAGATGATGCCCAGGCTGCTGTTGAAGGCGTTGATCTCAATACCAATGTCTTGCTTACGGGCCTCTACCCAGGTAACTGCCACACCATAGGTTTGCTCAATAATACCCCCAATCCCTGCTCTGTTTCTACCAAAAGTATATCCTCGGACATTATTGTCAGTAACATTTCCTAAGAAGGCAAATCTACCTGCCCCGGAATCAGAGCCTACTTTGCCATCGGTGTACCTAAGTTTCAGGAAATTGATGGTGTTGGACAATGGTTCGAAGAACTTCTCATTGGAGATTACCCAGCCCAATCCAAAGGCGGGAAAGAAGCCGTATCGGTTTGCCGGGTCAAAGTTCTCTGATCCGTTGTATCCAATATTCACCTCTGCAAAGTACCTGTCATCAAAGGAATAGGTCGCGCGGGAGGCTATACCTTCTGTTCTAAAAGGAATGGATTCTGTGAAATTGCCCGCAAAAGCATCTGAGTAGTCTGACCGGTTGCCTAATACCAAGCCACTGATTCGGTGTTTGCCAAAGGCTCTGTCATAGTTCAGGGCGCCTTCCATGTAGAATCTTCTGTTACCACCGTTCATCCGGTCATAAGATAGAAAGTTCTGTCCTGAGAAGGTTGGCGCTGTGCCAAGGTTCAGGGTTCCATCCGGATTTCTTGGGTTTACCGGATCTACAATCCAGGTGTCTTCCCGCTTACTTCTCCTGATGAAATGCTGGTTGAAAGCATCAAAAGAGAACATAGCGGTGGCTGATAAACCTTCTGTTACCTGATCCAGCTTCTGCGTTAGTCTTAAGTTGGAGAAAAGCTGGTTTTTGTTTTCGTTCTGATATCCTCTCAGGGCCGCATCGGCGTAAGGGTTCCGGGACCCTCCGTTTGAGGTTCTGCCGGGCACAAACCCTCCCGGGTACATTACCGGGTATTCTACCGGGCTGATCTCCAGTGCCGAACTATAGATGGTGGCGGCGTTTTCTGCCGGATAATTACCAGTAGCGATGTAGCCCTGGATGCCCAGGTCAACTTTGGTGGTCTTGGTAAGGTCCAGCGTCACATTAGAGGTGACATTGTAGCGGGTGAACCGGGTTGTGGCGTTATATTGGGCAATGGCATCTGTATTGAACAGGCCAGTTTCATCATAATACCCTAAAGACACATAGTACTTGGCCTGCGGAGAGCCCCCGCTCACGTTTAAGTTAGCATTGCGGTTTTTACCGCTTCGCTCAAACACTTCATCTAACCAGTTGACATCTGGGTAAACAAAAGGATCTTCGCCACTGGCCGTTTTATCAATGAACTCCTGACTGTACTTGGGGGTAGGAATGCTTCCGCCGGGCTCCCGCCGGGTGTAAATTGCCTCATTGGTGAGATTCATGTAATCTACGCCACCTATGAGTTTAGGAACCTTGGTGAATTGGGTGATGCCCTGGTTATAGTCAAACGTTACTCTGGGCTTTCCTTCCTCGCCTCTTTTGGTCATGATCAGGATTACCCCGTTCGCTCCTCTCACCCCATATACCGCCGTGGCGGAGGCGTCTTTTAGGATTGTGAATGACTCCACATCCTGGGGGTCAATGTTGTTCATGGACCGTTCTACCCCATCTACCAGCACCAGCGGAGCGCTGGAGCCACTTAAGGAGGCAATTCCCCTGATCCAGATATCGGCGCCGTCATAGCCTGGCTGCCCGGAACGCTGCACGCCGGTTACCCCTGCCACCCGGCCCGCCAGCATGGTACTGATGTTAGCAACCGGTTGGTCTAACTCTTTCACCGATACCGAAGACTGGGCACCCACGTTGCTGATTTTTCGCTGGGTACCGTAAGCTACCACCACCACTTCATCCACTTTGGTCTGGTCCTCATCCAACACTATGTCAATGGATGCTTTCCCGCCAATGGCGATTTCTTTAGACAGATAACCGATATAAGAAACTACCAAGGTACCACTTTCAGAGGGGGCGTTGATGGAATAGTTTCCGTTGACATCGGTGGTGGCGCCGATGGCGGTGCCTTTCACGCTCACGGAGGCCCCAATCAAAGGAGATCCGGTTTTATCGGTCACTTTGCCTTTTACCTGAAAATCAACCCTGGCCCCTGCTCTCGCCAGCTGTCGGGATTTCACGGCGAGTCCGGTATTCTTTTTAGAAGCCTTTTCTCCAATTGCCTGGGAGGGTACCGCACTACTCACAAAGCAGAATCCTGCCAGAACAACCTTGAGCCATAGCCCCCGATTTTTCTGGGTGTAACTGCTGAGCAGGAATTTTAAGGGTAAATCTCGTTTCATATGGTTCTTTTTATGTTGAGTATGGCTTAATTCTCATCTAAGGTGATCTGGCTGTTTATTTCTGTTTTGCAAATCATATAGATAGGGCAACCTGTTTTGTCTATTCCCGCAACATTGCAAAGCGTCTTTTCACTTTATTTATTGTTAAATCGTTTTAGCATGTACTTAAAACAAGGTTCCTCTCTCAATCCATTGCATGATGTAAAATGTGTTTATATAGCTCGTTCCGCATAGCAAATCCATCAACTTCTTAAAAGTCACCTTCTGTTAAAGCACGGCCAACCACTCCGGAGCCCCAGGGCAATGGAAAACTCAGAGTTATTCTGATTAAAGAACTAAGCACCCTGTGGCTGGTTTATAAGCTTATACTGCTCTATATTCCCTGCCATTACCCTTTTAGACTTTAATATTCTTATGCTAAAACCTTTTAGCAATTAAGTGTTAAAAAACCTTAGCAGGCGTGGTTATGAAAAATCTAAAATCTTGAAAGCTGTACTCTATATGAAAACCGCAGAAGATTATCTGCGAGGAAAGTAAGAAGGAACTCTGAGAGGGACTCACCAAAAACTTGGCTTCCCTCTTTCTGACCTTAAGACAGTAGGCAAAACATCCAAGTTGATGAATACCTTTTATCCTTCAGGTGAGATGTTAAAAGAAAGGCTTGTAAAATTTCGTAATTAAAACGGCTTTTGCTCTTCTCTCTTTAACAATATGATAAAAGAGCAAACATTATTTTTAAAAAGCAAGAAACGAACAAAAAAATATTTAACTCATTGAATATTGAATAGCAAGGCGACCATGCTCCTATTTCCGCCCATCTTTGTTATTTGCCGCATAATGCCATTATGCCACCGGTTCATTTTTCTACTCTTAGCCTCCAAAGACCATATAGATTCTATAGATATATAATTCAAACAGGTCTATGCCAAGTAAACTACCGGAGCGATAAAGTCCAGCATACTGGTTTTATTGGCAAATGCGCTTAGGTACATTCTTTAACGTAGCCTATTTTAAGCTCATTTTTCTCAATCGAGCCCAAAACACCAGACTTTGCCTCTCCTATTATGAAAAGGTTATGTCCTTGAATTCATTTCAGTTCTTGTGCCGGGTAGTATCCTTTCCTTTTTTGCTTAATTTCACTCGGCAGAAGAAGACATGGTTTCACTTCTGGCCACAGATTAGAATTGGCACCTCCCCTACTGCCTTGTTTGAATCAAAAGGTGGCTGGAACATTCCGTTTGGTCTGTCCCAAGCCAAGTACTGCTTTCCTATTGAGAGATGATCTCTGCACAGGCAAAAGCACCGAACCTGTTATTATATATTGAAGAAGGATGAAAAAGCGGCTTTCCATAAGAGACATCGCGCAACAACTGAATATCTCCATTACTACGGTCTCTTTCATCCTGAACGGGAAAGCCAAAGAAAAGCGGATAAGTGAGCACGTGACGGAGCGGGTATTGAAGTTGGTGGAAGAACTTGATTACAAGCCCAACCAGATTGCCCGAAGCCTGAGGACCGGCAAATCAAAGATCATCTGCCTCATGGTGGAGAACATCTCCAACGATTTCTTTTCCAGCGTGGCCCGGCACATAGAAGAGAATGCCTTTGAACAGGGCTACAAGATCATTTACTGCAGCACAGAGAACAAGCCCGAGAAAACGCGCGAACTGATCAAGATGTTCAGGGAGCGGAATATTGATGGCTACATCATCTCCCCCCCGGAGGGTATAAAGGAGGACATCCAGTCTTTACTCGATGATAACCTGCCGGTAGTGTTGTTTGACCGTCTTATCCCCGGCCTCCAGACAAACCACGTCATGATTGACAATTTCAACGCAACCTACACCGCAGTAAACCATCTGGTGGAACAGGGCCACAAGAATATTGCCTTCGTTACCCTTGACTCTAACCAGACCCAGATGAAAGACCGTCTGGGCGGCTATATCAGTGCCATCAAGGAACACCACCTGGAAACGTATATCCAGATGGTAGCCTATGAAGAATCCGCGGAAAAACACCTTGACGTTTTCGCGGCGTTTTTGAAGAAACACCAGGAAATTGACAGTGTGCTGTTCGCCACGAACTACCTGGCCACCGCCGGCATTGAGGCGCTGAATAAACTAGGCCTGCAGATTCCCGCAGATGTGGCCATAGTTGCCTTTGATGATCTGGACTTCTTCAGAATCTATCAGCCTTCCATCACCGCCATTGCCCAGCCTATTGAAGAGATGTCAAAAAACCTCATAGACATTATCCTGAAGAAGCTGGAAGGATTGCCTGAGCCGGAAAACCGATCTGAGGTAGTATTGCCTACCACATTGATTGTAAGAAGTTCTTCTGCACGGAGCCAGCCTAAATCCTCCTGATTGGCTAGCCTTAAAACGAGGGCTACTCCCCTAACCAGGCCCTGAAATCCATTGCCTTCTCGCGGCTGATCATGATCTCTTCCTCGGGATCTGGGGTCAGGCCGATTTTCAGTTTGGCGTTCAGGTCCTGGCTTACTCTCGTAACCGCCGCGAAGTTGACGATGAACTGCCTGTTGGCTCGGAAAAAGTCTTTGGGGTTGAGCGACCGCTCCAGCTCTTCCAGGGTGAAATCCACCTGAAAACACCGGCTATCTTTGGTGCGGAGGAAACTCACCTTTTCTTTCGTGAAGAAATAAGCTACCTCCTGGCAGATGACGGGGAACATGCGCTGCCCTTGCCTGACCAGAATACGGTCACGATAGAGTTCTGCCGAAAGGGGGCGCTGCTGGTTTATTTCCTGCAAAAGGGCTTCTATGTTCACTTGGTTCGGAGCCTTGTCGGTGAACACCTTTCTCATGTTCCTGAGCTTGAGCAGGCTTCTTTGCAGTTCTTTTTCCTGAATGGGTTTTAAAAGGTAATCCACGCTGTTAAGCCGGAAAGCTTTAATGGCATGCTCATCATAGGCGGTGGTGAAAATCACGGGGCAGGTAACGTCTAACTGCGCGAAGATCTCAAAGCTTTGCCCATCACTGAGTTCAATATCCAGCAGCAACAAATCCGGGGCGGGATTCGCTTGGAGCCATTGCACGGTGGAAGCCACGCTGTTTAGGACGGCCTCTATCTGGCTTTGGGGCTCCAGGGCTTCCACCATCTTGCGCAGCCGTCGCGCCGCGATAGCCTCGTCTTCAACGATGAGAATACGCATACTGCCTGGGGCTTATCAATGGAATCTGGATTCTGAAAACGGCATCGGTCTCCTGGATGGAAATCTCAGACTGGTTCAATAAATGGTACTTGGCCGCCACGTTCACTAAACCCATTTTGTTGGAGGGCACCGTGGCTTTGCGCTTCTGCAGGTTATTCTCCACCACCAGATGGTCAGACCCATCGGCGTAAATGCTGATGCGGAGCGGCGAGGCCTCTGAAATGATATTATGTTTCACGGCATTCTCCACCAGGATTTGCAGCGTGAGCGGCGGTAAAAGAAAGGCTTTCAGGTCAGGGGACAAGTCAATCTCCAGGGACACGCCCTTTTCAAACCGGGTTTGCAGCAGGTAAAAGTAGGCCTCAATAAAGGCCAGTTCCTGCTCCAGGAAAATAAGCTCCTTCTCGTTGCTCTGCAGCAGGTACCGGTAGATGTGCGATAGTTCGTCCACAAATCGGAGGGCCCGTTTTGGGTCTTCCTCTATGAGCCCTGAGAGGGAGTTGAGGCTGTTGAACAGAAAGTGCGGGCTCACCTGGTTCTTCAGGGACTCAAGCTGGCTCTGCAGGTTTCTTTTCTTCAACTCCTCGGTTAGCCTCAGCGATTCTTTCCACTGGTCCAGGTAGTAGGCAGACTCGTAGGCGATGGCAATCAGCTGGCAGAAGAACAAGGTCATGCCTATGCTGTACAGGTAACTATAGAGGTTCAGGTCCGCAGGGTTCCAGAAGCCCAGTAAGGTCTCCATCCAGACGTGCCAGCTCCCCACCACCACCGAGAGGACCACCAAAGTACCCGCTAACCACAAAAGCCGGGGTTTAAGTCCTTTCAACCCTTTAAAT
Source organism: Rufibacter roseolus (assembly GCF_017916365.1). GTDB lineage: Bacteria > Bacteroidota > Bacteroidia > Cytophagales > Hymenobacteraceae > Nibribacter > Nibribacter roseolus. The sequence goes on along the minus strand of NZ_JAFMSU010000002.1, from coordinate 19,539 downwards.
CTGGAGCGGGTAACCCGGATGGCCAAGCGCGTGCCCTCCCACATCACAAACGTAAACAGCAACTGCCACAACAGCACCTTGGCCACCGACTCCTGCCCCTGCGTGATCCGCTGCAGGTAAAAGAACAAAAAGAGAATGAGGTTCTGGATGAGCATGCCTGCTTTCCTAAGCCTGGTATCGTGTAGTTTCTCCATTTAGGGCTGCTTCCGGGAGTAAAATCGCGTCTCTTAATTTAAGCAAAGTTTCCCAGATTCAGCCCCTATACGCCGCGGCATTCCTGAACGGTCAGGCCAGCTGCATTTCCTGCCCTAACCCTACCAAGGTCTGTTTCCGGGTGAAAATTCCCTTCCGCAGGGCAACATACACTAGCAGCATAATCGCCACAGAGGTTATCACGGGCAGCAAGCTGAGCGGATTGAATGGGAACAAGGGAAGGCTGATCAAAATCTGCAGGCAGCATGCTTTCACCAAATTCCGGAAGCGCTGCTCTCTCCCCAGGCAGATCTGTTTTACGCTCCTGAACAGATACCCATTGATAATGGCCAGCAGAACCCCAAACTGAATAAGGGTATAGAAACGCATGTCATAGACAAACGTGCCGGCCCGCATCTTTATCAACGCCACGGCAATCACGGCAATGAGGTGCGCGCAGATATTGAGCAAGGTATACTGGGCCAGAAAAACCAGGAGAAAAGTGAATACCATCCCCTTCTTATTCAATGGTTTGCTCCGGTGGATGACATACGTAAAAACGGCGCTTAAAAACACCGTCACCACTAGTATAATGCTGTCGATAAGCTGGGTTTCTAACATGGCTCTAACTGATTTAATGGTTCTTGTTCAGATTATTCTAAATTTCTTCCTCCTACTGAATTAAAAATAAGAGTTAGAAAAGGACCATAAAACCTTGTTTTACCCAAGTGTCAGAAATGGGCGCTGAACCGTCATAGGCCATATCTGAAGGGAAAGATGCCCCGCCATTGTAAAGTGGTTAACTGGATAGATTCACCTAATGGAGCATGCTCGTGGTGCGGAAACCCACCCCTACCCCTCCCAGGAGGGGAATCTCCTGCTTTGGGTTCACAGGCTCCAGTCTAAGATACGCCAGTTATAATCTAGCCCTTGGCTCACCTATAAAGTCTTTAGTTCGTCTATGAAGTCTCTGGTTCAAATTTTCAACTTGGACCTACCATGGGCTGAAGTTTTCAACTTCAGTGGGGCGACAGCCTCAAGAAGGGTTTTAAGGATTAAGTCTTTCCAGGTTTGTGCCAGGGAGAAAACCCAGAGTACAGGATGAAACGAATCTACTCTGTGGAGGGAAGTACAACAACCACGGGTTTTCTGCTTCAGGCAATGAAAGGTTGTGTTGATACCATGCTTCGTTTCTACCCTCTTTTCCTGAAAACAGCTGCAAAACGAAAAGCCCCAGCTATACGCCAGGGCTTTGATTTTATTCAATGTTAAGCATTCTGCTTTCCCCTTCAGGTTTTCCTCCGCAGGATGGTTCCTGGTAGAGATTTATCCAGTTTCAAGTCCGATTTCCCACATGAAGATCGACTCAAAAAAACCGCCACTCACTCACTCACTCACTCACTCACTCACTCACTCACTCACTCACTCACTCACTCACTCACTCACTCACTTTGCCAGCAGGCTGGCGGCGGCTTTATCCACGAGCCAGAGGGTTTCTCCCTGGGCTGGCTGGATGAGTTGGGAAGGGTACTGCTCCGGGTTCCGGTCGCCTTCTAGGACTTCACGCAGGGCTTTGGCTTTCTTCTCCCCGAAGGTCATGAACACGATCTTTTTGGCCTGGTTGATACAAGGCGCCGTCAAGGTGATGCGGTACATGGATTGGGGCTCCAGGTAATAGGCCTTTACCAGCCGCTCCGTCTCACGAAGCACGGGCGTGCCCGGGAACAGCGAGGCGGTATGGCCATCGTCGCCCATACCTAGCAGAATAAGGTCAAACCTTGGTGCCTGTCCATTGAAGTGGTTTAGGAGCCGTTTTTCATAAATCAGGGCAAAATCCTCGGGGGACTGCTCTCCCCACATGGGAAAGATATGGCTCTTGGAAATGGGCACGTGGTGCAAGAGCGTTTCAAAGGCCATCCTGGCGTTGCTGCGGTCATCGGTGAGGTTCACCCAGCGCTCATCGCCCCAGAAAACGTAGGTTTTATCCCAGGGTACCAACTCGCGGTAAGGAGATTGGGCCAGCAATTTATACAGTTGCTCCGGTGAGGAGCCGCCCGTGAGGGCCACCGTGAAGCGCCCATGCTCCTGCACAGCCTCCTGCGCACTCTGCACAAAAATCTCCACCGCTTCTTTGCTTAGTTGAGCGGTAGATTCAAACACCTTGATCATGGTACCTCTATTATTGGGTGTTGTAGTAATTGGTTACGGTCCAGGTATGGCCGTCCCGAGCGATAAGGGCTTCGGCGTTTTCGGGGCCCCACATGCCAGCCGGATAGTTGGGAAACTCCAAGGACGGGCGTGATTCCCAGGTCTCCAGGATAGGCATTACCACCTCCCAGGCAGCCTCTACCTGGTCAGAGCGCATAAACAGGGTGGCGTCTCCTTGCAAGGCATCAAGCAGCAGGGTCTCGTAGGCCTCAGGCGTTTGGGTAGAGCAATTGTCGTAGTCAAACACCATCTCAGCAGGGGTAAGCTGCATTTCCAGACCCGGGCGTTTGGCCGTAAACCGCAACCTGATGTCCATCTGCGGCTGGATGTTGATGATTAAGCGGTTTGGCAGCAGGCTCTCGGCCATGGTGCTGGAGAAAGTGGAGTGCGGCACCGGTCTGAACTGCACGGTAATGGAAGAGGTCTTTTCCTGCATCCTTTTACCGGTACGCAGGTAAAACGGCACGCCCTGCCACCGCCAGTTGTCCAGGTAGAACTTTACGGCTGCGTAGGTCTCGGTATTGGAACCAGGGTTCACGCCTTCTTCTTCGCGGTAGCCGGGCACTTTCTTGCCTTGCTGCCACCCCGGTCCGTACTGGCCCCGCACCGCATAACGGGTCACCTGTTCATGGGTCAAAGGCCGGATAGCCCGCAGCACATCGGCCTTGCGATTCCTGATTTCCTCGGCCTCAAAAGACACCGGCGGCTCCATGGCCACCATGCACAGAAGTTGCAGCAGGTGGTTCTGGATCATGTCGCGCAGGGCCCCGGCTCCCTCATAGTAGCCGCCCCGGTCTTCCACGCCTACTTCCTCGGCCACGCTGATCTGCACGTAATCAATATAGTTCCGGTTCCAGAGGGGTTCAAACAGGGCATTGGCAAACCTAAAGGCCAGGATGTTCTGCACAGTCTCCTTGCCCAGGTAATGGTCTATCCTGAAAATCTGGCTTTCCTGAAAGTGCTGCGTGAGCAGTTTGTTCAGGCTGCGGGCCGTTTCCAGATCTTTCCCGAAGGGCTTCTCCACGATAATATGGTCCTTCTCCACATCACTGGCTAACTGGGCATTGTGCAGATTAACCGTCACCGCTTCAATGAACTGAGGCGCCACCGATAGGTAAAACAACCGGTTGGCACGCAGCCCCCAGGCCTGGTCCAGCGCATCCATTTTCTCAGCTAGCCGCTTGTAGGCCGCAGGGTCGTTGATATCGGAACGCAGGTATGAAATGTTCCCGTTGAACGCTTCCCAGCTTTTCTTCTCTGGTTGGCCGGTACGGGAGAATTCAGTTAAGCCTTCGTATAAATGGGTGCGGTAGTCAGGATCGCTGAACTCAGATCGCCCTAACCCGATGATCGCAAACTCGTCTGGAAGCCAGCCAGCCAGGGATAGGTTATAGAAGGCCGGTAACAGTTTGCGCTTCGTTAAATCGCCAGTCCCGCCAAAAATGACCACAATGGTAGGAACTGCTTTATTAACTTGTTTCATAATGGTTTACTTTTATTCACTTCTCCCGAACCCTTACATGAGGCATAAGTTTCCGGGGCATTTGCTTCAAAACTGTGGTAAACGAATGGGCAGGCTTAACTTAATCCCACTGGGTATGGAAAATGCCGGGCTGGTCTATGCGCTCATAGGTATGGGCCCCGAAATAATCGCGCTGCGCCTGAATCAGGTTCGTGGGCAAGGTAGCGCTGCGGTAGGCATCAAAATAAGACAGGGAGGCCATGAACCCGGGCACCGGAATGCCTTTGTCAATGGCGGTTTTCACGATGGTGCGCATGTCCTCGTGGCGCTTGAGCAGCTCGCCCCCGATGGCAGGGTCCAGGAGCAGGTTAGGTAAGTTAGGGTTAGTCGCAAAAGCCCTCCGGATATCCTCTAAGCAGGCGGCTCTGATGATACAGCCCCCGCGCCAGATTTTGGCTACTTCCTCCAGTTCCAGTTCATAGTTGTAGGTGGCCGAGGCTACGCGCAACTGCACCAGGCCTTGGGCATATGTGACCAGCATGGCAAAGTAGAAGGCGTTTCTAAGGCGGTTCTCTACCGCGTACCAATCCTCAGAGTTGCTTCCCTGCTTGGAAGGAATGTCCAGCGTCTGGGCTGCCTGCACCCGCTCGTCTTTATACGCCGACATGTCGCGCATGGTCACGGCAATGTCCACGGTAGGCAGCGGCACCTGCAGGTCCATGGCGTTCTGGGAGGTCCACTTGCCGGTTCCTTTCTGGCGGGCCCGGTCAGAGATCAGGTTCACCAAAGGTTGCCCGGTGGTCTCGTCTTTTTTCTTCAGGATCTGGCCCGTGATCTCCACCAGGAAGGACTGAACCTCGCTGCCGTTCCACTCCTCAAACATCCGCTGGGCTTCCTCGTCAGAATTACCCAGACCGCGCTTGAGCAGATCGTATGTCTCGGCGATGAGTTGCATAATGCCGTACTCAATGCCGTTGTGCACCATCTTCACGTAGTTGCCCGCCGAGCCGTTGCCCAGGTAAGCCACGCAAGGCTCGCCGTCCACTTTGGCCGCAATCGCCTCAAACACCGGCCGCAGCCGCTCATAGGCCTGGCGGTCGCCGCCCGGCATCATGCTTGGGCCGAAACGCGCGCCTTTCTCCCCACCTGATACACCCATCCCGAAGAAATGGATCTTGTGCTTCTCCAGCTCCACCACGCGGCGGTCGGTATCGGGGAAATAGGAGTTGCCGCCGTCAATGACAATGTCGCCTTCCTCCAGGTGGGGCAGCAGGCTGGCAATGGCCGCATCTACCGCTTTACCGGCGGGCACCAGCAACATCACCGCCCGCGGTTTCTGCAAAGAACCCACGAACTCCTCAATGGAGGTGGTGCCTTTCACGTTTTTACCGGCCTCGGCCTCTTTCTCCAGCGCCGATGCTTTGGCCGGGTCCAGGTCCAGCCCTACTACCGAGAAGCCATGGTCTGCTATATTCAAAAGTAAGTTCCGGCCCATCACACCTAAGCCTACCATTCCGAAGTCAAATTCCATGTTGGTCATGTCTGTTTTTGCCTTGTTTAAGAAACGAGATTCTGATTTACACGGCTAAACTTACTCTTATTTCTCTAAAAGTCACCGCAACGGACTTCTATTCCTTCCATGAAGTTTTGCCAGGCCGGAAAAAAACAAAGCTGAAAAACGCTTCATATGCCTGATTAGGAAAGATTTAAGGAAGGGTTTTATCAAGATGTGACACTTTCTTGTTTTGAGCTCTTTTTACTAAAAAGGGCCCCAAACAAGCCGAAGATTATCTACTTCATAATTCCACCTGATTTCTATACCAGAAGATATTCTGTAAAGCAAAACTGTTTTTCTTTTTGGAGAAAGGTTTACAAGGTTCTACCTCTAAAAAGATCATTCTACCTTCTAATTTACATTCCACATATTTCATAAGATTGGCTTCTTAAATAAGAGACAATAAATGTCAATTTAACAACAATAAAGATTCTAATTAGGGCACCTAAGTTGGAACATGCTGAAAAATAAAACTTTAGCCAATCATTGCTACAGTTAAGAATTTACCTTTATATTGGTGTTTAAATGCGCATTTGTTAAAAACAGACTTAAAATGGATAACTTAAATATTTATTTTTAAAAATATCGAATTGTCTATTACCATTTATTTAAAGCTTACGTATATGGGCAGAATTATTCATTCTAGTAACATACTTAGCTGAGTCTCTTCCGGGGATTTAGCTAAAACAACCTTCTGCAGCTCGTGCTTCTGCTCTTTTTCTTTAAGCAGCCGATTTGCATTTCCAGCATACAACAGTACCCCAATTGCTTACCCTTTCACATAGAAATTCTTACCTGATTGTTCTTTAAGAACGCTATTTTAAAGGTTCTTCAGGCAGTTTTCTGGGTTGGGAAATTATGCTTCGCTTCCCTTTTAGATTTTCATTTCCCCTCCTGGAGACAGGAGGTTTGCTATATTTTTTCACCCCTAAAAAATAGTGTATGCTGAAAATCTTTACCCCTCGCAGGGCATGTTCCCTGCTGCTTCTTCTTCTCATTTTAGGCACTCCCCTGCTTTCCAGGGCCCAGTTGGCCAAAGGAAAGCCCAAGTTCCTGGGCAATGTCATTGACCGTTTTGTACCCGGCAACTTCAGTTCATACTGGAACCAGGTAACCCCGGCCAACGCCAGTAAATGGGGGGTGGTGGAAGGCACCAGAAACGTCATGAACTGGGCCGATCTGGACATGGTCTACAATTACGCCGCCTCCAAGAACATCCCTTTCAAAGCGCATACCCTGGTGTGGGGCATGCAGGAACCTGCCTGGGTCAGCACCCTTACCCCCGCCGAGCAGGCGACCGAACTGGAGGAATGGTTTCAACTCTTTAGCCAGCGCTATCCTAACACCCAGATGATTGATGTGGTGAACGAACCGCTGCACGTGACGCCTTCGTTTATCAATGCCATCGGTGGCACTGGCGCCACGGGCTGGGATTGGGTCATTTGGTCGTTCCAGAAAGCGCGCCAGTACTTCCCCAATGCGAAGCTCATCCTCAACGATTACAGCATCCTGGGCAACACCACCAACACCACCAATTACATCAAGATCATCAACCTGCTCAAGGCAAGAAACCTGATTGACGGTATCGGGGTGCAGGGCCATGGGTTGGAATATGCGCAGTCCACCAAAATCACCAGCAGTTTGAACAGCCTGCAACAGACCGGCGTGCCCATCTACGTGACGGAACTAGACCTGGAGCACGCCGATGACGCGACCCAGCTGGGCATGTACCAGCGCGTTTTCCCGCTACTGTATGAGCATCCGGGCGTAACGGCGGTCACATTGTGGGGCTACCTGGCCGGGGAGATTTGGAAACCTAATGCCTATCTGTTAGGCAAGACCTCCACCATAGGCACGGCTACCCTTTCCACTACTTTCCAGGATTACACGTTCAGCGGCTCGGGCAAGCTGCAGGTACACCTCACCAATGACCACCTGGACAATGCCCGCGACATGGAGATTGACTACATCATCGTGAACGGAGTCACTTACCAGGCCGAGGACATGGCGGTGAACACCGGAGTTTGGACCGGCAAATGCGGCGGTTCTTACAGCCAACTGCTCCATTGCGACGGCTACATTGAGTTCCCCGCTGGTTCCGGCACCATCACTGTGCGAGCCAGAGGCACTACCGGCTTTGAGACCATGGAAGTACGCACCATAGATGACGTGACGGAGCGCGCTGCCCTGGCCTGGCTCAAAAATACTTATTTTAATGCCAACGATGGCACTGTGTCAGAGGTCCTCGCCGAGGCGGAAGCTGGCTTGTTGGGCGGCACCAACGTGGCCAGCACCAGAACAGGCTTCAGCGCCACCGGGTATGTCACCGGTTTTGACGCCTCCGGGGATTATGTGGAGATGAACGTAAACCTGGCCGCGGCCGGATCTTTCCCTCTGGTGATCAGGTACGCGGCTGATGTTTCCGTAGCCCGGTCCATCAAAGTCAACGGTACGGTGGTGAAGAAGAACCTGAGTTTCCCTGCTTCCGCCACCTTCACCAATGTGCAATTCAACACCAGTTTCCTGGCCGGTAAAAACACCATCCGGATCTATGTGGAGCGGGGCGCCACCGGCGGCGGCGACATTGACTACGTGAAGGTAAGCGGCGCCAAGCCAGCGGGCAGCACCCTGAGGATAGCCGGAGTTCAGAATCAGTCACCAAAAGGATTAGGCATTTATCCTAACCCAGCCCAGGGCGGTACTTTCAAGGTAGACCTGAGATCGCTCGCATCTACGGAAAACCTGAGCGTGCAGGTGGTGAATGTGCAGGGCCAAGTGGTGTACAACCAGCGGCTAAACCAGCAGGAGGAAGCTGAACTACATACGAATCTGCGGGCAGGCCTCTACCTGGTGCGGCTTACCCAGGGCCAGAAAATAGTATCCCAGCAGAAACTCGTCATCAGGAATTAACCACCATTACTAGCGCCACGCCTTTTGCCTTTTGGGCCTGTTTTCCCCAAAAGAGGCCCAAAAGGCAAAAGGCTGGATACACTTACGGAGGCTTTTTAAAGTCTCTATGCTGCTAGTACCGCCATTACATCACTCACTCTTAAACCTTTTTCCCACATGTTTACCAGCAAGCCGCCTTAACCAGAAAGCTCCTTCCGGAAATTCCTAACAAACCATCATTCATCCTTAAAGACAAAGTATATGAATAGAATTCTATTAAAGTTTTTATCAGTTTTTATTCTCTCCATTTTGATCGCGCCCTCGGCCTTTGCGGCGTTGGCGCTGTCTCCCATCTTCGGGTCTGACATGGTGTTGCAACGCGGCACCTCGGTACCGGTTTTCGGGACGACCAATCCTGGGGCTTCGGTGACGGTCCAGTTCCAGTCCCAGAACGTATCTGGCGTGGCCGATGCCAGCGGCAAGTGGCGCGTGAACCTGGCCAGCATGACGGCCAGCACCGCTCCCAGCTCCATGGTAGTGACCTCCGGCACAGAGAGAGTTACCCTTACCGGAGTGCAGGTAGGTGAGGTTTGGTTGTGCAGCGGCCAATCAAACATGGGGTTTCCGTTGAGCAACGCCGATGATAGCGCGCCTGCCATTGCCAGTGCCGGAAACCATAACATCCGCCTGTTCCGGATGACTGCCGGGAGCGGTCCTGCCACTACCACCTGGAAAGTATCCAACTCCAGCACCGTGGGCAACTTCTCGGCTGTGGGCTACTGGATGGGTCTGGAATTGTCCTTGTTCCTGAAAAACGTGCCTATCGGGCTGATTCAGGCCACCCACGACGGAACTGCCATTGAAAACTGGCAACACACCAGCGGTGGTACCGGGGTAGACTACGATGCCATGGTGAAGTCCATTCAACCCTACGCAGTGAAAGGCGTGGCCTGGTACCAGGGAGAAAGCAACGGCGGCGACACCGACTACAAAACCAAACTGACCAATATGCTGCGGGAGTGGCGCGCAGACTGGGGCCAAACCAGCCTTCCCTTCGGGATTATCCAGCTGGCTTACCGCTCTGGCTGGAACACGGCCCGCAATGCCCAATTAGAAGTGGCAGACACTGAACCAAGCTGCTTCCTGGTAACCATCAGAGACCTTCCGGGTGGTTCCCTGCACCCACCGGTGAAGAAACCGGTAGGCATCCGTACCGCCATCGGGGCCAGGGGCCTGCTGTACGGCGACAACATTCCTTTCTCTGCTCCCGTGCGTGACATCCCCAACTCTTACGTATCGGGTAACAAGATCATCCTGAACTGGAAATACCTGGGCAACGGCCTGTTCACAAGCGACGGCGCGGCGCCAGGTACCTTCTCGGTAGCTACGGCCACGGGCCAGTTTAAAACCGCTACTGCAGTGATTGTGGGCAATACCGTTGAAATCACCAGCCCCGTGGCCAACGCCACCAGGGTACAGTACTCTTACAGCAGCGTAGGTAACCTGTACAGCCGGGTGAGCATTCCAACCGAAGGCGGCGCCTCTACCGTGGACCGTTTGAAAGTGTCTGAATTCCAGATTACGGTTGGTCCTAAATTGGCAGCCACCGCCACCTCGGCAGTAACCGCCTCTGAGTTGAGAAACGCGGGCGTAGCGGTGTACCCTAACCCATCCTCAAGAGGTCAGTTCAACATCAGTCTGGGTGGCCATAAAACAGACAGCAAACTGTCGGTGCAGATCAGTGATTTGCTGGGCCGCGTGGTCTACAGAAAAATGGAGACCGCCGGAGAAACCCTGCAGGTGAACAGCAACCTGAAACCCGGAACTTACCTGCTGCAGGTGAGAGACAATTCGCAGGTCCTGGTTAAAAAACAACTCGTGATCCAATAGGCCATACCAAAAACCAGAAAGTTGTTGGCTAACCCCATAACTTTCTGGTTTTTTCCTTTACCTACAAAGAGGCCCAGTTCCTGAAAATATTTTTATGCAAACGTTGGCATCATACTACCCATTGAACCTTCCTTTTGCGTATCTTCAGGCTAAACTAGCTTTTAATCTCCAGCCTTTTCACATGACAAAACCTTTACTCTCCCTTTTCCTTTTTGTGCTCACCCTGGTGTCTTTGCAGGCGCAGGGCCAGACCAACACCCCTCCTTCCAGCGTGATCACCGCGCCCCACAACAATGCCTACTTTCAGGAGGGGAAATCCATGACCATTCTGGTGTACGCGAGTGACATTGGCGGAACCGCTGCCAACGGTACCGTGAGCAAAGTGGAGTTCTTCAACGGTGGCACCAAACTGGGCGAGGCGACCACCGGCACCAACAACACCTTCACCTTCGTGTGGAGCCCCTTGGTGGCCGGCACCTATACCCTCACCGCCAAAGCCACCGATAACCAGAACCTGGTGAGTACTTCAGCCGGGGTAAAGGTAACAGTGGGGACCGATGCCGCCCCAAGCTATGGCCTGAGTGCCTGCAAAGGGAAATACCTGGGTAACATCATTGCGGGGAACATCCCCTCCAATTACAAGCAACTCTGGAACGGCATCACCGCTGAGAACAACACCAAATGGGGCTCAGTGGAAGCTACCCGTGATGTCATGAACTGGAACGGCGCCGATATAGCGTACAATCAGGCCAAAAACAACCACCTGATGTTCCGCTACCATGTGTTTGCCTGGGGTAGCCAGTTCCCCCTTTGGGCCATCAACTCCAGCAACAACCTCCTGCTTTCGCCCGCCGAGTTCCAGGAAGAGATGGAGGAATACATTGCCGCCGCGGCTGCCCGCTATGGCGAAGGAATTGACCAGATAGACGTGCTCAATGAGAATCTGAGAACCCATGCTCCCGCTACCCAGGCGTTCAAAACCGGCCTGGGCGGAGGAGGCGCCACCGGCCATGACTGGATTATCTGGATGTTCACCAAAGCGCGCCAGTACTTCCCCAACGCCAAACTCATTTTGAACGACTACGGTCTGGAAAACGACCAACCGGCCATTAATGAGCAGTTGCAGATTATCAAGTTGCTGCGCGACCGCAACCTCATTGACGGATTCGGGACGCAGGCCCACGAGTTCAACATCAACACCCTTTCGGCTGCGCAACTGAAATCTTCTCTGGACCTGATGGCCAGGGCCGGGGTGCCCATTTACGTCACTGAGTTGGATATCTCGGGCAATGACAATACCCAGAGCACAAGATACCAAACCCTGTTCCCGGTGTACTGGGAGCACCCGGCGGTAGGGGGCATCACCTTGTGGGGCTATGAGGCAGGGAAAACCTGGAAAGCAGATACCAACCTGCTGAACAGCTCAGGGCAGGACCGTCCGGCCATGACCTGGCTAAGACAGTATATGGCCGGACGCGCCGATGTAGGTTATCCTTTCTGCACCCAGGCTCCGCTGGTGACCGGTATTGACGATGAGGTAAATACCCTACAATCGGCTCCTTACCCTAACCCATTCCGGAAGGTCTTCACGTACCAGATGGCCGGCCGGTTCAGCTACCAGATTTACAGCAGCACCGGCGCCTTGCTGGATTCCGGCACCGCCACAGAAAAAGTTACCCTTGGGGAAAATCTACCACAAGGTCTGTATATCCTGAGAGTAAGTCAGCGTGATACGGTTAAAGCCTACAGGCTCGTAAAAAACTAAACCGGCACTACTGCTTAGTAAGCCAACGGGAAAATCATTTCTCACAGGCTTTATAAGAACGGCGCCAGAAAAGCACCGCATTAGGTTCTTTTCTGGCGCTGTTCTTATTTATGGCATAATGGTTTAGACGAAAAAGCAGTAGCCGTTTATTACCTGTTTTCCTGAAACCAAGCCTAAAATAGATATGTCGGTACAGATCAAATCACCCCAATTTGGGAGCAGTTCCAGAAAGGCCAACCCATCAGAAATGTAGGGGCAATCCCTTGTGGTTGCCCTTTGCTTTGTCTTCTAGTTTTGAAGCTGTTTTGCAAAAAACCGGCTAAAAATGGATCCAGGGCTTATTGCCTCAGAGGGCTTCTGAGATTGGGGCTGGTTCAGCTTTAGGAGCCAGGATGAGTTTTGGTTGGGTCTCGGAAACAATGCGGCCTAGATCCGTGAGGATGCTACCGATGTCGCGCAGGGTGGCCAGTGAGCTGATGCTGTGGAGGCTGTCCAGGCAACGGGCTTGCTCGGCCTGGGCCTTTTTGATGGCATCTTCTAACGTGCGCATGTTCTCGTCTGAGGCATGGATGGTTACCGCGGCATAAGCCGAGATACATTGAGCTGTGGCTTCCATGGCCAGTTTCAGTTGGTCAATGTATACCTGCTCCTGGGCTAAATGCTGGTCTAACTGAATGTCCGCGAGGCTTCTCCTGATGCCCCTGATCTGGATGGTGATGCTTTCCAGTTGGATGATGCTTTCAGTGAGTTGGTTCAACCGCTCTCGTTTGTGGGTCAAGAGCGGGTTGTATTTGAGGCTTTGCTCGGCCAGCGCGTGGGCCTTCCGACATGCCTCGGCCTCCTTGATAAGGGCGTCCACCTCAGAACGGCCGGTCTTTCGGCCCGAGCCTATGTTGTCCAGCAACGCCGCTAAACTGGTAAGTGTCACCGCCGAAAGGTTTCCGTAGGTAAGGATGCTGCGCTCTACCTCAGGCACGGCATTTCTAGGCACAATGAGGGCGTTGATCAGAACCGCGATCACGGACCCCAGGATTGTTTCAATGATCCGCTCCACGGCGTAGCCCTCCCGCATCTGCCCGAAGGCAAGCACCAAAAGCGAACTGATGGCCACCTGCGAGATGATCTGCGGGTTCATGCGTAAGGCTTTGGCAATGGCCATGCCAATGAGAATGATAAAGAAGATAGAAATGGCCCCAATCTGAAACCAATGCCCCAGCAGCATGCTTACCAACACCCCGCCAATAATCCCGATGATGCGCTGTGTGGCCTTGTCCACGGAATCGGCTACGGTTACCTGCACGGTGATGATAGCGGCTACCGCGGCAAAATACGGGTACGGGGAATGCAGCAGGCTGGAGGCCACAAACCAGGACAAAGCCGCCGCAAAGGCTGTCTTCGCTATCTGTAAAGTCAGGCCTAACCTCTCCAATATGTCCACTACTTTGTTCACGGGTTCTGCTAATGGGTAAATAGATTAGGGCCTCTGCCGCCCCTAAGGTAAAGTGTTTGCCCTGTAATCTAACCTATTTAGGCAATTACCTCAGCGTTGGCGGCGGTAGCCAAACCCAAACAGGGTATGCAGGGCAATGTTGGGCACCGTGGCAGACCCTCCGCCGGCCAGTGGCATCCTGGCCCAGGCCGCGGTAAGTTTAGCCTCCGGCCGAAAAAACCAGTGTTCGGCCACCCCTAACCTCGGACCGACCGCCGCCTGCAAACAAAGCCCCGAGATATGGTACCCGCCGCCCAACAAGCTTTTCACCGGATTGATGTCCTTGCCCCGGATGCGCCCCTCTGGGTGACCAATCACCAGCCCTAAGCCAACCCTGAACAAGGTAGCAGACCCCACGGAGGGTATAACCCGGCTCACCATGGCCAGGTTATACCCATGCGATACCTCAAAACGCTCAATCTCTGAGGGCGGGTTTTCTAAGTAAACTTTATGGTGTACCAACTCGGCGCTCCAGTTGTTATAGCCCACCCGGTAGGCATAGTAAGGTGAACCGGTCCAGGGGCGGGTGTGGTAACGGGCGGTGAACCGGATGTCTGGCTCATCGGGCTGCCTGATGGTGAGCCTGGTGGGCAGGCTCCAGGAAGTCCCTGCGAACACCTCGGCGCTTAGCCCTTGTGCCAACGCTTGGAAACTGCCCGTCATAAACAGCAGAGACAAAGCAAGACTCACACCATTTCTCATCCGCATCTCCGGTTTCATAACAATAGATACCAGAGTAATTAACGGTACTGCAGCCTTTCCGTTGGACAAACTCTGGCGGTACTTGCTGAGCTCTAGCTTTCATTAAGTATTCCAGATGAAGGCTGCACCTAACAGGATAAAAAACACAATTTATGCCCCAATATGTGCATTAGGTTCTTACCTAAGGTTGTCTTGTTTTGCCTCAATTTTTATAAAATCGGCCTTGAAACAGAAGATAGAAGCAGAATTTGACAGGCGAAAAAAAGCCCCCGAAAATCGGAGGCCCTTTCCAGTGAATAACCTTTACATCACCATTCACGCTTTTCCTTTCCCAAGTTGAATACCCGGGAAATATTGAATCCGAAATAGATATCGCCGGTGTTCCAGCCCCCCACGTTTTTTGGGATGAAGAATTTCTCAATCATGCCCTGCGAGTTGGTGAACATCAGCTGGAAGACGTGCCCTCCGGTTTCAATGTCAAAACCCATGGATAGACTGTTCTTGTAGGTATCAGCCACGTCGCCGGGCAATAGATAGAAGTACTCGGCATTGAAAGAGGTCCTTTTGGTCAATTTGAACCTGCCGCCTGCGCCCAAGGCGTAGACGTTGGTTTCCCCGCCTCCGGTTTCCACCAGATTTCTGTGCACCATGGTAGGGGCAAGTTGCAGAGAAAGCCTTTCTGTGAACTTACGGGCCACTAGTAGCTGGTAACTGTAGGTTAACCGATGGGCAAACTCATAGTTCGCCTCATTTTCGGGCCAGTCCATGGTTTTTAAGGCAGTGCTGGCAAAAGCAGTGATGGTTACCGGTGAACCGCCCACGGCCTGTTGCAGGGCTTTGTATTTTAGGTATCCGTCAAAGGTTTTCTCCAGGGAGCTTCTTCCTACCCCTATTGTGAACCTATTGGTGACGCCATACTCCAGGGCCAGCCGTATGGTAGACTGATCCAAACCCCAGAAGTTGTAGGCGCCGCTGTTGAGCGTACCAAACCTATGCGAGATGAGGAACAGCAAGGTACCCGCCCCGTTGGTTTCCACGGTGTGCCCATTGATGAGCCGGGTGGCTTTGAAGGTGGCGCTGACTTTCTCGTTTTTGGCACTGTCAGATGCTTCGGCCAGTTTAAGGAGATCATCCTGGGCGAAAGCCGCAGAACTTACCCAAACGGAGAGAAAAGCCACCAAAAAGGTTGTCTTCATGTCTTTCATAGGCTCTTCTCCACGTAAGGTACATAAACCACATTCACGGTAATATCAATGCGCTTGGCGATATGCTCTCTCACCAGAAACGGGATCTCAATGTTGAATTCCTGCGGGGTGACGGAGAACGTTGACTTGCCCACCAGTTGCCGGCCTTTTACCTCCAGAGTGCCATCGGTACGCACGGGCCTTTCCACTCCGTGGATAGTTAGCACTCCCTCAATCAAAACCTTGTAAAGGTTATCGTGCGCCAGGTCCACGCTCTGCATGTTCACCACTTTTCCTTTGAAGGAGGCTTTAGGGTACTTGTCTGACTCCACGTAGTTCTCATTGAAGTGCTCCTGCATGAGCGATTTCCTGAACTGGAAGGATTTCATGGGCACGGAGAACACCATTTCCCCGGTTTTCACTTCCAGAAAAGAAACCACCTGTTTGGTGCTGGCCTCAATATCTTCCAGCGGTGCTTTAGAGAAGAAAGAGATAAAGCCGGTGCGGGTATAGTACTTTGATTGGCCGGAGACCGGAACCAGCCCTATCCAAAGCACAATGCCCAGTATAAGTATGGACTTTAACATGGCTATTGGTATGACTAGTTATTGGGCGCTCCAGCGCTTACCCACTTCTGGATTTTGGCAATGTTGCAGTCAGAGAGTTTGGGGCCATTCTTAGGCATTGCCGGAAACCCGTTAGCGTGCGTGATCACCCCTATTAACTTACCATTGTCGGCCACGGCCTTCACCCGCGCATACGTATCCAGAATCATTCCTCCTTCGGCCTGAGAAGCGCTATGGCAGGAAAGACAGTTGGTACTGATAATCCCAGACACCGTAGAGGAATAAGTGACATTATTGGTGTCACATTGCTGCGGTTGCGGATTATTGGGGTTATTGGGGGTAATTTCTTCTTCTTTATCGTCTTTACAGGCCGCAAACAGGGCCACAGACAAAGTGAAGACCATTAAACTGAGGCGAAGATTCTTTTTCATATACTGGACAGCTTAGGGTTGAGGGAAAAAAGTAAAAGGGTTAGTATCTCAAGGCGTAAGGGCATGTCTTTACTCCTGGACAACCTGCCCCCTGAGCTCGCCGGCGGGGTAAGCAGCGCTGTGGATGTTCACGTACCATTTACCGGCGAGTAAATCGGCTTCCTGGTCAGCGGTCAAGGCTGGGGTCTGGTCGTTGATAGGGCTGGTCCAAGGGGAGGAGCCAATAGGAAAGACCACTCCGCCGGGCACCCCAGGCTCTCCTTTGTGAAAGTGCATATTGGTTGGGGTAATCCCCATATGCGTAATGGTGTAGGTCAGGATTTTAGTGTTCCTGTTATAGGACCCGGAGAATGTACCCATGGCACTAGAGTTATTGGGAGGCGTTTCTTCATCCCCGGTGAGGTCAGCATCCTCGAACTGGACAATGTTGCTTGGCTGGTCATCATCGTCATCGCTGCTGCAGCTACCCAAGGCAAAAGACAGAGACACTAAGAGGCCAAAGGCCAGCTTTGAAAAGGTGTTCATGGTTTTCATAAGGTTAATGGTTAGGGAAAACATTAGTTTGGAAAAGTAAGGGCAAAGGCGTACCACCCAGCACATTTTAGCCTGTGCTGCCTAGAAGGTCATTCTGGATTATTCTATGGTTTGAGTTTGATCCTATATCCTGCCGAAAAGAAAACTCCGGCACTTGTCAGTTTCACTTTACCATCCCCTATCCCTCCGTAAGGGATCTTCACAAACGGCTCCACACCGAAGGAAAAAACCGGTGATATTGTGCGGCTATACATCAGGGAAACATTCTGCACTTTAAACCAGTGCTGATTTTCGTTGCTCACTTCATTGTGGTAAGGATAATACCCTCCCGAGGTGTATTTTTCACTAAGCATGAGGTAACTAGAGAGTCCGGCCTGAATTGCTAGTGTATTTTTCTCGTTGCCGAATAACCTGTACTGCAGGTTTATGGGAATATCAATCACTTTACAAGTTGCGTCTACTGGCTCAGTATAGGTGTACCCGTTAGAGAAATAATAATCATCTGCGTTTGCGCTGTACACCTTATTAGCCCAAACCACCCCACTTACCAAGCTTAACTTATGGGTCAGCGGCACCCCCAACAATATTCCCGCGTTCGCACTTACTGCGTCTGGGTTCTTAAACTTAACCGTAGTGACATCTGGAGCCACGGCCAATGCTACCTGGATATAGCTGAGAAAGGCGGAAGTACTCTCATGCTGCCCTGCCCCCTCTATTAAAACTTCTGAATTCTGGGAAGAAGAGGCTGAGTCTAAAGAAATCAACTGAAGGGTAAGATCTAATGGCCTCACCATAGAAACCAATGAAATTGTCCTCTGCTCGAGTAATTCTAAGGTTGCTTTTTCCTCGTCCAGACTATTTTCATCTGCAATGGTCATGGTAGATCGTCTTATACCCAGGGCTAAGTCACTTTCCCTTCTCACAGAAACAGAAGAAATTTGGCTTTCTCTTGTAGACCTTGGTTCCTTTGGCCTCCAACTTTCTTTTTGTTTATGGTCTTGTCCTAGACCAATAGCCACAGGAACCTTCAAACCTGAGTTGCCTTCTTTTCTTCTTTTCTCTTCCTGGTGTTTTCCAATAACTTTATTGATAGGCTCTTCTTCAATTACCTCTGTTGAGGCAGTGGTTTTTGGATCGCTTGCTACTTGAGAGTTTGATTCCGCTGCAGTGGCTCCTGTAATTTTTAAGCTGGGCATACTTTCAGCTTCCTGCTGTTCCTGTTTTTTCTGGGATTTTGCTTCTAAGGCCTCTGTTTTCTTGATTTCGGCTAATTCTTGTTTTTGCTGTGTTTTTGAAAAAGTAGGTTCAAAATCTATTTCCGACTTATCTACCAACTGGTAAATGGTTACTAAGCTGATAAATAATACAAGACTTACAAAAGGGTAAAATCTTCTGAACCATCTGTGGCGCACCTGCACCTGCTCCAACTTCTGGTCCATAGCCGCCCAGGCCTCCGGATCAAAAGGAGGATCGAAGTTTTCCGCGGATGCCCTAAATAAGCGATCCAGCTCTTCGTCAGACATATTGTTCAAGTTCATCTACTCTGCTTTTTTTTAATATTTCCCTCAGGTTAGCACGGGCTTTAGAGAGGTTAGACTTAGAGGTACCGGAAGAGATTCCCAGTATTTCCGCTATCTCCTCATGATTGTAGCCATCTATCACATACAGGTTGAAAACAGCTTTATAGGCAGGAGAAAGCTGCTGGATCAAACTAATCAGGTACTCGTAGTTCAGATTGCCCACAATATCGGCTCCATCAGCCACGGGTGAAGCATCCTCCAGATCAACCCCATGGTAATGCTTCAGGTTGTGCCGATAGTTATCTAGGGCCGTATTAATCATAATCCGACGAACCCATCCTTTGAAGGGCTTTTTCTGATCGTACTGCTTTAACTTGGTAAATACTTTCATGAACCCATCGTTCAGAACTTCTTTCGCTTCTTCGTCATCTTTGGAATACCGTACACATATGCTCATAGCATAGCCATAGAAATGCTGATACAGCTTTCTTTGTGCTTCCCGGCTATTTTGCAAACAACCCTTGAGCAACTCTTCTACAACTTTGCTATCAGTATCAATCACTGGTTCCGATTTTGCGTACCCATCACGGTCTTTTCAGATGAAGCGTTGCCTACGATTATAAAAATTTAGAGAAATATTTTCATATGTTCACTTGAGCATTGTTTTGGGTGAAAAGAAAGCAGGATTGTTTTTGAATGAGACGAGATTATCAGGAAGACCTAGGAAAGTATTCCAAGAGAATTTTGATGGAATTTACTTAAAACAACAAAGGAGGTGATTGCCTCCTTTGTTGTTTTAAGTAATATATGTAGTGGGTATAATTTGCAGGAATTAGAAGTTGAGTTTGTAAATCTTTTTGGATAAAGCTCTACGTTTGGGGTCTGTTCTCTAGAAAAAAGGCAAAAAAGAGACACAGAAGAAACCCGACCTTATAGAGTAGAATACTGTCATGAGCGGTAGAAGCAACTGATTATGCTAGCATAGAATCCCAGTCCTCCTCCCCTTGGTTCCTGTAAACGCAGAAGCCCCATCCTGCAGTAGCAGAACGGGGTTCTAAAAAAGGGGGTTGGCGGCTACCTACTCTCCCGCGTGTGACCGCAGTACCATCGGCTCGGCGGGGCTTAACTTCTCTGTTCGGAATGGGAAGAGGT
>NZ_JAFMSU010000001.1:1641027-2309497 GCF_017916365.1 Rufibacter roseolus | reverse complement strand
GTTCTGCGTCCCTCCCCTGCCGGGCGGGCTGCAAAGGTAGCAAAACTCTTTCAGCTTCCAAGGGCTTTCTTCTGGAGAAGGTCCCTTTTCGCTGTTCCTTGCCGGAGCCTAGGGGTTAACCATAGTGAAGGACAGGAAGTTCCAATTAGGAAAAATTTTTCGATGGATTCCTTTCAGCTAAGAGCCCCTGCTGGCCCCTGGGCTAGAACCACCATGAGGTACCTGGAAGTTCCCGATAGGGGTAGGTTTTTCTTCTCACTATTTTGAGGGGCTCCCGGCCGGTGTCTGGGGAAGAACTATTGCTGGAGGGTATTAGGAAGTTCCAAGGCTTTGTAGATTTTCTTCAAAGTGAATGGCGCCTTCCTAAGCTATCGTTTATTCTCTTCTCCCTTATCCCAGCCCTTGGTAAACAAAGAAGGCAAGGTGAGCTCCACCTTGCCTTCTTCTAGTATTGTATCTGGCGATTATTTTACCAGAGTGCTCTTTCTATCTGGGCCAACGCTGATGATGTTCACGCTTACCTCTAACTGTTCTTCTAAATAAGCCACATACTCCAGAACCGCTTTGGGCAGCTCGTTGTAGGCTTCGTAATTCCGGAGCTCTTCGCCCCAGCCTTTCATGGTGATGTATACCGGCGTGAGATCGGTCTTATCAAGGTCATGAGGCACCTGTTCGGTAATGGTACCGTCTGGTAGTTTATAATGGGTGCAGACGCTGATCTCATCAAAGTCATCCAGTACATCGGCCTTCATCATGTTGAGCTGCGTTACGCCATTCAGCATGATCGCATACTTCAAGGTGGGCAGGTCTATCCAGCCGCAGCGACGAGGACGTCCGGTGGTAGAACCGAACTCTCTTCCTGCCTGGCGGATCTTCTCGCCTACTTCGTCATGAAGCTCTGTTGGGAATGGACCGCTTCCAACGCGGGTACAGTAGGCTTTGAAGATACCGTACACTTCACCTATATGACGCGGAGCAATTCCTAAGCCTGTGCAGGCACCTGCCACCAACGTATTAGAGGATGTCACAAACGGATAGGTACCAAAGTCGATATCAAGGAGAGAACCTTGCGCACCTTCAGCCAGGATTTTCTTGCCGTCCTTTATGGCTTGGTTGATCATGTATTCTGAATCTACCAAGGTATAGGTGCGCAGGAAGTCAATAGCGCTGAAGAATTGTTGCTCCAGTTCTTCTATTTCAAGATCCTTTTGGTAAAAAGAGGCTATTTTCTGGTGCTTGGCTACCGTGATTCGGTAACGCTCCTGGAAATCGGATTGGAGGATGTCTCCTACACGCAGACCGCTACGACCGATTTTGTCCTGGTAAGCCGGTCCGATTCCTTTTTGGGTAGAACCGATCTTTGAAGTGCCCAGAGCCTCCTCAGAGATTCTGTCAAGGCTTTTATGCGAGGGCAGAATCAGCTGGGCTTTCTTGGAGATGAAAAGGTTACGGGAAACATCCACTCCCCTGGCAGCCAGTTTCTCTACTTCAGTACGGAAAACGATTGGGTCCAGCACCACGCCATTCCCGATGATGTTGGTGATGTGCTCATGGAAGATACCGGAAGGTATTTGGTGAAGCACGTGCTTGGTTCCCTCAAACTCAAGGGTGTGTCCGGCATTAGGGCCACCCTGGAAACGGGCTACCACGTCATACTGAGGAGCAAGTACATCAACGATCTTACCTTTTCCTTCATCGCCCCACTGGAGGCCTACTAAAATGTCAACTGGCATTTAAACTGATTCTTTAAGAAGCTGAACGGCTTTGGTATCATCCTCGGCAATGGTAAAGATGGCGCTCAGTTTTGTGATTATTAATAACTTACGAATGTGTTCTGAGGGGTTGATGAGAATAAGCTCCCCACCGCGGTTTCTGAATTTGGTTAAGAGGGAAACCAAAACGCCAATGCCGGTGCTATTGATAAACCGCACATTGGACAGATCCACCGCTGAGAGCAGCAGCGCATCATCAATGGTATTGTTGGCCAGATCCATTAGGCGTTGCGTCTCAGGGCCTCCAATCATGTCCCCTTCCAGTCTTATGATCAGGATGTTGTTTTCTAACGAATGGTCAATTTTCATGGATGGGTGCGTTTAGTTTGGCCTGGCAGTCACCACAAATACCGTACAAATTTAGGGAGTGGTGCAGAATATTAAAATTAAGCAGATCACCCACCATGGTCTGGATGTTATGCACCCGCGGGTCACAGAACTCCACCACTTTGTGGCATTCGGTACAAATGACGTGGTCATGCTGGCGGCGGCCGTACGATTTCTCATACTGGGCTAGGTTACGGCCAAACTGATGTTTACTTACCAGATCGTTTTCTACCAATAGATCCAAGGTATTGTATACGGTTGCCCGGCTCACCTGGTAGTTCTTGTTCTTCATGCTGATGTAAAGCGATTCTACATCAAAATGTCCGGTGCGCGAATAGATCTCTTCTAATATAGCATAGCGCTCCGGGGTTTTCCGGAGACCCTTGCTTTCTAAATAGGCGGTGAATATCTTCTTCACCTCCATGAATTTCACTTCATCTAGTGCCATACGCCTTCTTCTGCTACAAACTTAACAGGTTTTACGTGGGAATGCTAAAAACACCCCTAAAAAGCAAATCCAGAAAAACTAATGCCGGTAGCTTTTTCTTAGGGCTTGCCGGCATCCCGGCTCTTCAAATAAGGAACGAGTAAGGA
Source organism: Rufibacter roseolus (assembly GCF_017916365.1). GTDB lineage: Bacteria > Bacteroidota > Bacteroidia > Cytophagales > Hymenobacteraceae > Nibribacter > Nibribacter roseolus. The sequence continues at coordinate 2,306,804 of NZ_JAFMSU010000001.1, read as the reverse complement.
ACAAGCCTCTTTTCGGCTTCTGCCTCTTCTTCCAGTACAGGCCTGCCCGTTTCTGTTTAAAGCCTTGTTTCAGGAAATCACCAGAAAAACAGGAAGCCCATATTCCACCCATTTTCCTCTTTCCGTTTCGGTATCTGTTTCGCCCATTTCATCCTTTGAATTAATGGGTTCATCCAAAACATCCAAATTTCAACTCGCCAAAGTAGGGGTTAGTCCTTTTCACTGTGTCTAAAGAACAGGAACACGAAATAAGAATTGTTAAGAAAGGCCTTTCAGACAATCTCATAATCCTCCAAGACATTTTTAACCCTTCAAGAATCTTTAACCCTTTCTGAAAATTACAATTATGAAAAATTCAACCTTTTTGCATGGCATGCGCTCGCTTACCTTAACAGGCTTAGTATGTTTAGCTTCTTTGGCTGTATCAGCGCAAACCAAAACAAAAACGTCAACTTCTACGCAGGCCAAAGCGAAAACCACCGCCACTGCTTCTACAGCGAAGGCAAAAACCGCTACTGCGGCTACTGCCAAACCAAAAACATATTCAGCTTCCTCCACCGTAAGAAAATCAACCGCTGCTGTTACAACTAAAAAAGCCCCGGCTAAAACCGTTGCCTCTGCCGCTCCGGTAAAACCGGTTGAAACAGCTGCTATTGCCCCAGCACCAGCCCCAGAAGTAGCAAGCCCAGCCAAAAGCAAAAAACAGACTTCCGCCGCTTTCGGGGGCGGGTCAAACGTAATCTCCTTTGGGCTTGGGTTAGTACACAACCTGGATTACCCTAAAGGCGGAAGCAGACTTATGCCCCTCACCTTCTCTTATGAGAGAGGATTGAACGTGGCCGCTGGCCCAGGAACCATTGGGGTAGGCGGTGTTTTCTCTTACTCACACTATAAATGGGGCGAAGGCGACTACAAATGGACAGTGATGTACTTCGGGGCGAAAGGTGCCTACCACCTTGATCTGGCCAAAAACGAGAAACTGGACACTTATGCTGGCTTAAACCTTGGCTACGCCAGAACCAAAGTAAACTATGACTCTTATTACTATGGTGATGCCTCTGAGGGAGAAGTGAAAGTTGGTGTACTGGCTGGTGCCCGCTATTTCTTCACCGAGAGCGTAGGTGCCCACCTGGAACTGGAGTCTGGCCCGATGTCTCACATCACCCTTGGCCTGAGCTATAAGTTCTAATTCTTTAAAAGAAACCACCTTCTTCTGCCCCGCACGTTTTCCAGTCAGTTTTCAGAAAACGAGTCTTAAGCAGAAAACAACTAATCGCTTCACCTATTGAAAAAGCAAAGCCCCACTGATTTGTGGGGCTTTCCTTTTTATCTGCTACTTATAAGGAGCAGGCAATAGTCTTTACAGGCAATGACATAATGCTGTAAGCAGTTTAACTTATTCCATTTGTCCGGCTTGGTCTGCTACCTCAATAGCTTTTAACAAGATTCCCTCGTCTGATTTCACCACAGAAATCAATCTGCTCACCTTTTCAAGAGTTTCTCTGTCAGAACTCCAAATGGCTAGTCCTTCGGCTTCATCATCAAATCTGATTTTAGATTCAATAGTCGGGTCTGACATTTGAATAGCTCCGTAGATAATCCCCAACCAGCTAGGTCCACCTCCCTGATAACCTTTTGCATTCAGGAACTCAAGGTGGCTATCTTTTTCGTGGATATCGTAGTAGTCCAGTCTGAATTCATTAGAAGTTATTTCAATGAGGTTTCCCCTCCCTTTAAGGCTAGAATTATTTAGGGCGCTAAGCAATTTCTTATTCTTTAATGTCTGACTGTTGGCATTACAACTCATAATCAAGAGCAACGGAATCAGGAAAAGGTATTTCATTTGACTCTTAAGGTTCAGATTAAAATTAAGTTTATCCATAATTTAAGAGTCAAATCGGTCAACACTCAGCACGCCATTAACCTTAAGCAGTTTCTGGATCAGTTTCTCCAGTTGCGCAGTGTCATTCACGAACACCATCAGGCGACCTTCAAACACGCCGTCATGCGAGTCAATGGTGATGGAACGCATGTTCACCTTCAAAGAGTTGGAGATGATCTTAGTCACGTCATTTACCAGACCTACCCTATCGGTTCCTTTGAGCGTGATACCCGCCAGGAAGGAAAGTTCCTGCTGGCCGGTCCATTTAGCCTTCACAATGCGGTGCCCATAGTTAGACATCAGCTCCACGGCTTTGGGGCAGGTGGTCCGGTGGATGGTGATGCCATGGTCTACCGTCTGGAACCCGAACACGTCATCGCCAGGGATGGGGTTACAGCAGTTGGCCAGCTCATAGTCAATCTTATCGGTGCCGCCGCCAATCACCAGCAGCTGCGAGTTGACACCCCTTATTTTCTCCACCTCCTTGTCAAAGTTGGAACCCACTAACAGGGACGCCGGGCGGTATTTCTCGCTCTGCGGATTAAAGATGTATTCTTTGATTTCTTTAAGGTCAATGAGGTTCACCGCCACGCGGTAAAAGAAATCCTGCAGCGAGGAAGCGTTGAAATAAGCCGCCAGCCGGTTAAGGTTCGCCGCCGAGGGCTCAATAGACAAAAGCTGCAACCGGTCCACCACCTGCTGGCGCCCTTCCTCGGCTTTTCCTTTGCGTTCTTCGCGCAAAAACTCTTTTATTTTGGACCGGGCCTTGGAAGTGGTCACAAACTTGAGCCACTCGCCGGTAGGTTTCTGCTTCTGCGAGGTCAGGATCTCTACCTGGTCCCCGTTGTGCAGGCGGTAACTGAGCGGCACCAGCTTCTGATTCACCTTCGCGCCCAAGCTTTGGTAACCGATTTGGGTGTGAATTTCGAAAGCAAGGTCCAAAGCAGTGGCGCGGTCTGGCAAGATAATGAGCTCGCCTTTGGGCGTAAAGACAAAGACCTCCTCCACAAACAGGTTCGTGCGGAACTCGTCCAGGAACTCGATGGCGTTGGTGTTGTTCACGTCCAGCATGTCGCGCACCTTGTTGATCCAGTTATCCAGACCAGACTCTGAGGGTGCGTTGCTGCCGGTTTTGTATTTCCAGTGGGCGGCGTACCCGCGCTCCGCGATGTCATCCATGCGTTTGGTCCTGATCTGCACCTCTACCCACTGTCCGGTCTTACTCATCACAGTGGTATGCAGTGCCTCGTAACCGTTGGCTTTAGGCGTACTGATCCAGTCGCGCAGGCGGTCTGGATTAGGCTGATAGAAGTCCGTTACAATGGAATAGACGCGCCAGCAGACGGGTTTCTCCTGCTCATAGGGCACGTTCAGGATAATCCGGATGGCAAACAGGTCATAGATCTCCTCAAAGGTGACATTCTGCTTCTTCATCTTCTTGAGGATGGAGTAGATGGACTTGGGCCGTCCCTTTACCTCAAAATCGGTGAAGCCTTGCCGCCGCAGTTCTTCCTCAATTGGACCGATGAAATCAGAGATGAACTTGTTACGCGCCGCTTTGGTCTGCCTGATCTTGTTGGAGATGAACTTGTAGGTCTCCGTATCGGTGTACTTCAGGTGCAGGTCCTCCAGCTCAGACTTAATGGCATACAAACCCAGGCGGTGCGCCAGCGGGGCGTACAGGTACATGGTCTCAGAGGCGATCTTGAGCTGCTTATCGCGGGCCATGCTGCCAAGCGTGCGCATGTTGTGCAGGCGGTCGGCCAGTTTTATGAGGATCACACGCACATCATCAGAGAGCGTGAGCAGCATCTTCCTAAAGTTCTCGGCCTGTTGCGAGGTACCGTATTCAAATACGCCTGAGATCTTGGTGAGGCCTTCAATGATGCGGGCTACGCTGGGCCCGAAGTCACGCTCAATGTCGGCAATCTCCAGGTCGGTGTCCTCTACCACATCGTGCAGCAGGGCCGCCACAATGGAGGTGGTTCCCAGGCCAATCTCCTCCACGGCAATCTGGGCTACGGCCAGAGGGTGCAGAATGTACGGCTCGCCAGACTTCCGGCGCATGTCTTTGTGGGCCTCCAACGAGGTGTTAAAAGCCTTTTTTATGATCTTGGCGTCGTTGTCCTTCAGAAAAGGCTTGGCGTGCCGCAGTAACTTTCGGTAATGGCGCAGAATCTCTTTTCGTTCTGCTTCGTGGTCAATCATAAGGGTAGGTACATCAAAAACGGGGGTCTGGCAAATGCCAACCCGTTTCTGACCTCTTTTTATAAATTTCAACAAAAAAAACGAAAGAGAGTTGCATAAACAAAAAAGAGTTTGCTACATTTGCAGCACCAAATACAAAAACACATTGATGCGGATGTGGCGAAATTGGTAGACGCACTAGACTTAGGATCTAGCGCTGCGAGGCATGGGGGTTCGAGTCCCTCCATCCGCACAAGTCAAACCCTCAATCCCAACCGGGGTTGGGGGTTTTTTCAATTTAACCGTAGCACAATTAAACTCTGATAGCTTTGAATATCACCCTCAATCAAACCGATGGCCAGAATGCCAGCCTAAAAGTTAGCCTGCAAGAGGCCGACTACGCCGCCCGTGTAGACGAGCAAATCAAAGAATACAGCAAGAAAGCCAACATCAAAGGTTTCCGCCCTGGTAAGGTTCCTGCTGGTTTGATCCGTAAGATGTACGGCAAAGGCATTTTGGTGGAGTCCATCAACCAGTTGCTGCACGAGTCTGTAAACAACTACATCAAAGAAAACAAACTGCGCATCCTGGGCGAGCCGCTTCCGGACCGTCAGGACGAGAACGCCATTGACTGGGACAACCAGAAAGAGTTTGAATTCAGCTACGCCGTTGGTTTGTTGCCTGAGTTTGAACTGCCTTTGAACGAGGTGTCTGTGCAGAAATATGACATCGAAGTAGACCAAACCACTGTTGACGAGGCTTATGAGCAGATGCAGCGCCAGTTTGGCCAAACCACCAATCCGGAGGTTTCTGAAGCCAATGATTACCTGTACGGCGACCTGAAGCAAGTAGATGGTGAGTTTGAGACCAAAACGCTTCTTCCTTTAAACAAAGTGTTAGCCGGTGCCGACAAATTCGTGGGCGTGAAACCAGGCGACACCATCACTTTTGACATCCGCGAGGCGTTTGGCGATGATGCCGCTTTGGCACACGTGACTGGCCTGAGCAAAGAAGTGACCAAAGACCTGAACGGCGAATTCACTTTCACGGTAGAGAAAATCAACCGCACTGAGCCAGCCGAGATGAACCAGGAGTTCTTTGACAAGATCTTCGGACAAGGCAACGTGACCACGCAGGAAGAATTTGACGCCAAAGTACGCGAGGTTATCAAAGAGAACTATGACCGTGAAGCTGTGAACGTGCTGGACCGCGACGTGATTGACCAACTGGTAGACAAATCTTCTATTGAGATCCCTACTGAGTTCTTCAAGCGCTGGTTAGCCGTTACCAACGAAGGCAAAATCACCCCAGAGCAGATTGATGAGTTCTATGACCAGTATGTGAAAGAACTGAAGTGGTCTATGATCCGCAACAAAGTGGTGGAAGAGAATGACATCAAAGTAAGCAACGAAGATGTGGTGAACAGCGCGCGTCAGAAAATGATGGCTCAGTTCAACATGCCAGAGGTGCCGGAAGAGATGGAAGCCACTTTCAATAACTTCCTGGACAACCACCTGAAGCAAAACAACGGCCGTAACTTCGTGAACGAGTACGAGGCGCTGGTTGCTGAGAAAGTGCTGGAGTTTGTGAAAGACAAAATCACCATCACAGAAAACACCGTTTCTGCCGAGGAATTCCGCAACAAAGTAGGCGCTTAAGCGGTACTACTTCATAGTAACAAAAAAGTCCTTACATACAGTAAGGACTTTTTTGTTTACAACAGGTACCACGCAGCACTTAGGGCCAGGATCACTTCCCTGACAGAAAGTGAAGGCAAGCGGTGAAAAACGGCATAGAGGTTATTCTTCAGGAAAATCCTTTAACTTGACCCGCGGTACGCAGCCGGTGGTACGTAAAAGACGGCACGCATTGGCCCTCCCCGGGCATGAATTCTGAGAAGTAGAGAGAACGCCTCCTGCCCCGTCATCGGCCATAATGGCAGTAAAAAACCATTAATCGTTTTTGGCCTGATTTTAGGAAAACAATCCCGGAACGGGTAAACCCAGTTTGTTACTTCTGGTTATTCTTGTAACCATCGCGTTTCTTTTTAAGTTAAGGCATCTAAACAGAACCCTTATGTATACTAAAGACGAATTCAGAAAATTTGCCGTGCACGGCCTGGGCATGAGTGGCCTGGGCGTTGACCAATACCTCACCCACATTGAAAGCAAGACCAGCATGCAGCCAACCAGCATGACGCGTTCCGTGATTGAGGAAAGACCTACCAATTTCCGGGAGATTGACGTTTTCTCCCGCCTGATGGTAGACCGTATTATTTTCCTGGGCACCCAGGTAGATGATTATATCGCTAACATTATCACTGCCCAGTTGCTGTTCCTGGAAAGCGTGGACTCTAAAAAAGACATTCTGTTGTACATCAACAGCCCGGGAGGTTCTGTGTATGCCGGTTTGGGTATCTATGACACCATGCAATACGTGCAGCCAGACGTGGCCACTATCTGTACCGGTTTGGCAGCATCTATGGGTGCAGTGTTGCTTTGCGGCGGCGCCAAAGATAAGCGCTCTGCCCTACCCCACGCCCGCGTAATGATTCACCAACCAATGGGTGGAACCCAGGGACAGGCCTCAGACATTGAGATCACCGCCCGCGAGATCCTGAAGCTGAAGAAAGAGCTGTACGAGATCATCTCCAGCCACAGCGGCAAACCCATTGAGGAAGTTGACAAAGACAGTGACCGTGACTACTGGATGATTGCCCAGGAAGCCAAGGAATACGGCCTTATTGACGAGGTGTTAACCCGCCATAAAGCATAAGCAACACTATATTGTAAACTAAAAAAGGCCTGCTCTGTAGCAGGCCTTTTTCATGTGGATCCGTTTTTTCTGTCAGAAACCAATGACCTTTTCTACCGCATATTACGGTAGAAATTCCATTCTAAGAAGTAAGGCACTTTCCTGATATCGGCCATGTTTTAAGGGTATATTCCTGAATACAGGCGTAAAACAATGGGCAATTTAAGGCCTGCAAAGATTTTTTATGCGCAGCTTTTAGGGTAATTGTACCTGCTTTGTTCTGCCACATATAGCACAGCGTATTCTGCTTCAATCAGATACAACATATGCTATATTTTATAATACCCTCGCTTCCAACCACTTCCTGACGCATGTTGGATAACTTGTGCAAAAATATTTTGGCGTAGTGCCTAACCAATTTTGTAACTTTGTCGTACCCGGCGCACCTAAAGCCGGACAATACACATCCCACTCTTCGGTTTATGGCAGAAATAACGTGCTCCTTTTGCGGAAAGAATAAGAAAGAGGTGTCTGTGATGATCTCAGGCATCAATGCGCATATCTGTGAGCGTTGCATTGGACAGGCGCAGCAGATATTGAATGAGGAGAACCGGTTACGTGCCACCAACCGGGCGCCTAAATTCAACCTGATCAAACCAAGGGAAATGAAAACCTACCTTGATCAGTTTGTGGTAGGCCAGGACGAAGCCAAGAAGGTGATGTCTGTAGCGGTGTACAACCATTACAAGCGCCTCATGCAGAAGCCTAAGACTGATGACGTGGTGATTGAGAAATCCAACATCATCATGGTGGGCGAAACCGGAACCGGTAAAACTTTCCTGGCCCGTATGCTGGCCGGTATCCTGCAGGTTCCGTTCTGTATCGCTGATGCTACCGTTTTGACCGAGGCTGGTTACGTAGGCGAAGACGTAGAAAGCATCCTTACTCGTCTTCTGCAAGCCGCTGATTACAACGTAGAGGCTGCTGAGCGCGGCATCGTGTATATTGACGAGATTGACAAAATCGCCCGCAAAAGCGATAACCCATCCATCACCCGCGATGTGTCTGGTGAAGGTGTGCAACAGGCTTTATTGAAACTCTTGGAAGGAACCTCAGTGAACGTTCCGCCGCAGGGAGGCCGTAAGCACCCAGAGCAGAAAATGATCTCGGTGAACACCGAGAATATCCTGTTCATCTGCGGAGGCGCCTTTGTAGGCATTGATCGCCTCATCAAGAGTCGCCTCAACACCAAGCCAATTGGGTTCTCATCCACCAACCTGGAGGAGAAAATGGACACTGAAAACTTCCTGCGCTATATCACCTCTCAGGATTTGAAATCCTTCGGTTTGATTCCTGAATTGATAGGTCGTCTGCCAGTAGTGACGCACCTGAACCCGCTGGATAACGAGACCCTGCGCCTGATCCTCACTGAGCCGAAGAACTCCCTAGTGAAACAGTACAAGCGCCTGTTTGAGATGGAGAACATTAACCTGGAGTTTGCCGAGGAAACCCTGGAGTACATTGTGGAGAAAGCCGCTGAGTACAAACTGGGTGCCCGTGGCCTGCGCTCCATCTGCGAAGGCATCATGACCGACGCTATGTTTGACCTGCCATCTGAGGAACACGAAGGCGGTACCACTGACCTGGTCATCACCCTGGATTACGCCCGCGAGAAATTTGAGAAATCAGCGGTGAAAAAACTGAAAGTAGCCTAAGCGTTTCTTTCTAAACCATAAAAGAGAAGGCCTCCCTTACTGCTGGTAAGGGAGGCCTTCTCTTTTATATGATTATCGGTTTTAAACTTGGTTTTAAGAAAATAGCCTTAAAACGCGGTCTTCAGAGGTTGACTCGTTTCCTGGGCCGTTTTGCCTTCTTTCAGGTACTGTACCATCAGTTTAGCGGCGGTCTGCGAGGTGTTGAAATCGCCAATCAGCTCCTGCACGCGTTTGTAGCCCTCCAGTTGGGCGGCCCGGCCTGCTGGGTTGTTCAGAATGTTTTTCAGTTCCCGCACCAGGTTCTGCGCGTTCATATCGCCCTGGATGAGTTCCGGTACTACTTTGCGGCCGGCAATCAAATTTACCAATGAAATGTAAGGCACTTTGATTACGGCGCGGCCAATCCAGTAAGAAACGGCGCTGGTGCGGTAGCACACTACCTGCGGTACACTGAACATGGCCGTCTCCAGCGTGGCCGTGCCCGAGGTCACCAAAGCGGCCTCGGCGTTGGCCAGGATATCATAGGTCTGGTCGTAGACGATTTTGATGAACGGCTTGCGGTTGAAGTGCTCGTAATACTCCCGGTCAAAGTTGCTCACGGCGGCCACCACAAACTGGTAATCCTGGAACGGCGGCAGAATGCTGAGCATGATGTAAAGGATGTTCTCTATCTCCTGCTGACGGCTGCCGGGCAGCACTGCAATAATGGGACGCTCATCCAGGTCGTTGTCTTTCCGGAAGTTGGGGTTTACCTGGTGCGCGGCCACTGCGTCTGAGACCGGGTTGCCCACGTAATCGGTTTTGTAGTCAAACTTCTGGTAGAAGTCCTTCTCAAATGGCATGATCACGAACATCTTGTCCACCAGTTTCTTGATGGTGTGCACGCGTCCCTGGTTCCAGGCCCAGATTTTAGGGGAGATGTAGTAAAAGACTTTGAGGCCGTGTTCTTTCGCGAATTTGGCGATGCGCATATTGAACCCGGCATAATCCACCAGGATCACTACATCCGGCTTATACGCCAGTAGGTCGTCCTGACACTCTTTGAGAAAACGCTTGATTTTGAAAAGGTTCTTGGCGGCCTCCAGAAAGCCCATGAAGGCCATCTCCTGGTAGTGTTTCACCAATTCTGCCCCTGCGGCCTCCATCATGTCGCCGCCCCAGCAGCGGATGTGCGCCTCTGGATCTTGCTCATGCAATTGCTTGATCAGGTTGGAGGCATGCAGGTCTCCAGAGCGTTCTCCGGCAATAATGTAATATTTCATTGAGTGGTGTCTGAACAGTAACAGGGCTTGAACAATGAACAGCCAATTTCTCCTTCCGGACACAATGTTTGTGCCAAAACGATATTAAACCGCTGATATTGTTTTATATAGATAAATTATCTCGCCTTGTTCTTCCTCCGTTAGTAGTTTGATCGTTAGTTATTCTCCAAAATATTCCACAAAGTTACGAGGGGTCTCATACAGCTTTAAGCTGTGTAGTTGCGCACTGGATGATATACGAGGGATTAGGGGATTGAGGATGTTCCAGAATTCAATGACCAGATTTTCTGTGCTGGCCAGTTTACCTTCCATGAACGCCACGTCCATGTTCAGGTTCTTATGGTCCACTTTCTTAATGATGTGCTCTCTTATAAGAGTACTCAGTTTCTTTAAATCAATCACGAATCCTGTATCAGGATCTGGCTTTCCCTTCACCGTTACTATCAGTTCATAGTTGTGCCCATGCCAGTTGGTGTTTGCGCAAGGCCCAAAGACTTCTTTGTTCTTTGCCAGCGACCAATTGGGGTTATGCAGCTTGTGTGCCGCGTTGAAATGCTCTAATCTGCTTACGTATACCATTAACTGAATCGGTAATTCTTTCTCCGCAGCAAATATACGAAGAAAGGCACACCAAAGAAGGAAGTTACGATACCAACTGGCATGCCGGCCGGCGGATAAATCCACCTGGAAATCAAATCACAGACCACCAGAAACAAACCTCCGCCCAGGGCGCAGGCAATCAAGTTGAACCGGTTGGTAGTACCCAGCAGCGCGCGCGTGAAGTGAGGTACCATGAGCCCCACAAACCCCACCGGCCCCGAGAACGCCACCGCAAACCCCGTCACCACCGAAACCGCCCCCAGCATAATCCACCGGATGAGCCGCACATCCACTCCTAAAGTCTCCGCGCGGTCAGCGCCCAACAGTAGCACGCTCAGATGCCGCTGCAGAAAGAAAAACAGCACCAACCCCGCCGCCAACGCTACCGCCGGATAACCCAGGTTAGACCAGTCTGCCTTCTCGAAACCGCCCATGCTCCAGAAAACCACTGACTTCAACTGGCTTTCTGAATCTGACAAAAACATGATGAGGCTAACCACCGCAGTAAGCAGAGAACTGAGGGCCACTCCCACCAGCAGCATCTGACTTGGCACCAACTGACCTCTCCGAGAGCCCAATAACACTACCACCAACGTCACTGCAAAAGAACCTACCAAAGCAAAAAACGGCGGAAGGTACAAACCCATAAAAGTAAGATCAGTGAGAAGAAAGAAGCTGAAAGAGGCGCCCAGTGAAGCACCAGAGGCCGTACCCAGCAGATAAGGATCTGCCAGGGCATTATTCACCAAAGCTTGCATGAGGTAACCAGAGAAAGCCAGCGAGGCGCCCGTGAGAAAGGCCAGCAGCAAACGAGGCAAGCGTAAGTGGATGATGCTGTAATGCGTGGCGTTTTGGGCATCATATTCAAAAATCGCGTCTAAAACGGTAGCGTATGAAGTATCTAAGCTCCCCACCTTGAGCCCCAGAAAAAGGCCAAGAGTCAGCAGCACCAGTAATCCCAGCAATATGGGCAGCGCCTTTCTCACTGCAGCACGGCTTTAAGCTCGGCAATACCTTCCACCACGCGCGGACTGGGCCGGGACATGAGGTCATCAGTCACGTCAAAAATCCTTTTCTGCTGGTAGGCTTTGATGCGGCGCAACTCGGGGTACAAAGAGAAGAACGTCTTTTCCATCTGGTCAAAACTCCCCCCGATGATCAAATCTGGGTTCATCTTAAGGATATACTCGCGGGTGAGCGCCGGGTAAGGCTGGGCAAAGACTTCAGTGACGGCATTTTGGCCGCCGGCGTAGCGGAGTTTATCGGTGAATAGGGTGTTGCGGCCGTACACGTAGATGGGGTCTTTCCAGGTAATGGCCAATACTCTTGGTCTGGTGCCACGGGCAGAATCAGCGGCGAGTTGGTTTAACCAGGCCTGGAGGGAATCTGCCACTGCCTGACCCTTTTCCCGGCGGTTCAGGAGAAATCCAAGGTTTCTGATGCCGCGCAGAATATCGGTGACGCTGTCATAGGCCTGGAAATAAATAGGGATGCCCATCTTCTGCACCTGCGCCGCCACTTCCATGGAGATAATGCCTTCGGTGGCAAACACCACATCTGGTTTAAGGGAGAGCAGCTTCTCATAATCCATGGGATAGTTGTTCACCACAGGTTTGGTAAGCGCGGCCGCAGGATAATCGCAGTTCTGGGTACGGCCCACAATGGTGGCGGTATCAGCGACGGCGAAAAGCATCTCGGTCATAGACGGGGCCAGAGCCATGATGCGGCGCGGTTCTACCGGCAGTTCTACCTTTCGGCCCAGGTCATCGGTGACGGTATGGAACTCAGCAGTGGATGGGGCGGCTGCCTTTCTGGAATCGCAGGAGAAGAAAAATAGCAGGCAACAAAGCCCCATGAAAAGCCGCAGGGTGGACAGGGAAAACAGAAAGTTGGTTTGTTTCACGAAGAACAGATTCTAGGAGACTGGGCCAAAGATACAGGATTTGCCCGTAGCTTAAACAGCGCGGCCTCCCTCCTGCCTCTGCCGTTTCATGGCCACTTTCTAAAAAGCGCCTTAAAATGAAAAGCAGCCTATCCACATAGACGTTGTTTCAGGGCTGTTTTCTAGGAATTTGGCTTAAAACAGAAATCTCATGCTTAAGCCGGGCCTAACATCAGCACGGCCCACAGTTCAAAACTTTCGTACCTTTGGGTAGCTTTGCACACAACTTAACCCCTGTATACATGATAGTAGTCACCGGAGCGGCCGGTTTTATAGCCAGTTGCCTTGTTTCGCGTCTCAACGCCGCCAATTTCAATGACATAGTGGTGGTAGACAACTTTTCCGTGGCGAAAAAGCTGCCTAACGTGGAAGGCAAAAAGATAAAGGAATTTGTGGACCGGCACGATTTCTTCACCTGGCTGGACAAGCATTATGAGGATGTGGAGTTCATCTTCCACCTGGGCGCCCGCACCGATACCACCGAAACAAACCTGGAGGTTCTCAATCTCCTGAACCTGGACTACTCCAAAAAAATGTGGAACGCCTGCTGCGAGTACCAGATTCCGCTGGTATACGCCTCCTCGGCGGCCACGTACGGCTCCGGTACCCTGGGCTATGACGATGACGAATCCATCATTTCCCTGCTCCGGCCACTCAACGCCTACGGCGAATCCAAGAACGACTTTGATATCTGGGCGCTGGAGCAAACCGCCAAGCCGTTCTTCTGGGCGGGCCTGAAGTTCTTCAACGTCTACGGACCTAATGAATACCACAAAGGCAGAATGGCCTCGGTGGTGATGCACGCTTTCAATTCCATTAAAGATACCGGCCGCCTTACTTTGTTCCGGTCGCACAACCCAGACTACGAAGACGGCAAGCAGATGCGTGATTTCGTGTATGTGAAAGATGTGGTAGACGTGATGTACTGGCTTATGCACCACCGCAAGAACTCAGGCATCTACAACCTGGGCAGCGGTGAGGCCCGCACTTTCCTGGACCTGGCCTTCAACACCTTCACCTCCATGGGCGCTGACATCAACATTGATTTCAAAGACACCCCCGAGGACATCCGCGATAAATATCAGTACTACACCCAGGCCAACATGGCTAAACTAAAAGGCATTGGGTATGACAAACCGTTCCATACGCTGGAACAGGGCATCCAGGATTATGTGCAGAACTACCTTTTATCGGGTTCTTACTACTAAGAAAACAGAAGAGCAGCCCTAAAGGCTGCTCTTCTGTTTTAAGGCCGATTTTGTAAAAACGACCTTAAAACGGCTGGGATTTTCGCTATCTTGAACGTGGTATCACTTCCCTCAGCTTTCGTATAAATACCTTAACGATTTGAATTAACTCTTAATCTGTTTTAGCAGCGGAACTCCTATGGCCTACTCCATCGTAGAAAACGACATGAGTGAAGAAGCTTCATCTGATTCTTTGGCGATGCCCAATGATCTGCGAATAGAAACTTGGGAAGAACTGCAGCGAGAGCTTTTTCGTGATTCTTGGGACGATAAACTGAACCGGTACCGCTCCCCCTATGTCTTCCGGGGCCTATGGAACAAGGCGTATAACCTCAAGACCAGCCTCATGCGCATTGGCGGGGATTATCCTAAACTGGAACCCCACCTGCTGCGCAATTTCCGCAAATACTCCCGCGGCACTATGGAGGTAGGCGAGTCTTTCTGGAACTGGCTGGCGGTGGCCCAACACCACGGCCTGCCTACCCGCCTCATGGACTGGACCTACTCGCCGTACGTGGCGCTGCACTTTGCCACCTCAGACCTCAACAACTTCCATGAAGACGGCGTGATCTGGTGCGTGAACTATGTCAAATCCACTGAATACCTGCCCGACAAACTGCAGAATGTCATCAGGAAAGAAGGCTCCAATGTGTTCACTCCCGAGGTGCTGGAACCCATAGCCACCTCGCTCAACAGCCTGGGCGAGTTCCAGGAGAAACCGTTTGTGCTGTTCATGGAACCACCGTCCCTGGATGAGCGCATTGTGCACCAGTACGCCCTGTTCTCCATGATGTCTACCCCGGAAGCCATGCTCTGCGACTGGCTCCTGGAGCACCCTGAGTTGTATTACAGGCTCATCATTCCGGCCAAACTCAAGTGGGAAATCAGGGACAAACTGGACCAGGCCAACATCACCGAGCGCGTCCTTTTTCCCGGCCTCAGCGGTATCAGCGCCTGGCTCCGGCGCCACTACACCACTACTTGAATAATTAAGAATTGTTCATGGGCATTTTGGGCCCGTTTTTTGAAAATCGGGCTTAAAACGGGAAAAGCAGGTAGCGCATGGTTTTAGGCGAAGAGGTTTATTTTCCCTACACCCCCTTTCCCCTTTCTTTTTGTACCAACAGATTATGAGTGACAATTTCAAACCAAAACCAGTCATCGTATTTTCCGGCAGTGCCATGGAGGCGAATGTGGTGAAAAGCATGCTGGAGAACGCCGGCATCCAGGCTTTCCTGAAAGATCAACACATTGGTTCTATTGCCCCTTGGCAAGTGGCTGCCGGTGGAGGCGGAGCCGTGAAGGTGGTCGTCTCTTCTTTAAACCAACAGGAAGCCGAGGAGATCATTGCCCGCTACGAAAGAAACGAGGATCAGTAAGTTCCGTAGCCGAAACGTTCCCATCTCTTTTTTCAGCCCGCTTTCTATTCCAGGGAGGCACAAAACCAAAAATTTCCCGGTTTCTCTGCTTAGGAAGGAGCAGTTCTGTTATGGTCTATCTAGTTTGCCCACAAGATCCTTCCAGAATGACAAAAGGGTGATGAATAAAGGCAGGAAAAACTCACCATCAAGACCGGCAACGGTCAGAGAAAAACCAATTCCTAAATCCTGATTAAAACAGCACCGATACCTGCATCCGGCCGGTGTGGATGGTTCTAATGCCCTGGGGTTTGCGGCCGTCATAGTCAAAGGTGATGTTGAGGCCGCTGCTGAGGCGTTGCTGCAGGGCCAGGTTCCAGGTGAGGTTGTTCCCGGCCCTGAAACCGTTGAGCATCTCAAACGCTACCGGCGAGGTTTCCAGCCCGGTGTAGTTGATCTTGATGTACTTCACAATTCCCGTAACCGTCCGTTTCCCTACCTGGCTTAATCGGGTCTCCGTGCCTAATTCATGGAACTGGGCCTTTTCCTGCGCGCCCTGCTCGTTGGCTTTGTTCAGCCACTGGTAGGTGCCGGTAAACCGGATGGTGGGGTTGGGCTGATACGAGAGTTCCGGCATGGCTTCCCAGGACCGGATAAGGAAATTCTTGGTGGTAAGGTAATTGGAGGCGCTTTCCCGTTTGGCCCTGGTTACGTTCAACTGGCTTGAAAACACCTCGGTCAGGTTCACGCGCACCAGCACCTGCTGGGTGGTGTTGTTGCGGGCATCGGTGCCGTTGGTAAGCAGGATCTTCTGCAGCCCTTGCTGGAACGTCCACTCCACTCCGTATTTCGGGTTACTTCGGTTGAAGTAGAGCGTGTTGCGGTAAGAACGGTTCAGGGAAAGCAAACTGGTATCCGCGAAGTTCAGGCTGAACGGGTTGAAGCGGCTGCGCAGGTTCGCATCGGTGGTACGTTTGTCAATGGTCACGAAGGAAAGCGCCGAGAACTTAGCCAGGATCCGTTTCCATTTGATTTCTGAGTTCTGCCAGTCGCGGGGCAGGCTGCTGTTGAGGCGGTAGGTGAAGTTGTTCGTGTACGCGATGACGTATTCATCCGTGGGAATGAACAGCCTGATGAAGTTGCGGCGGTACGGCGGGTCTGAGGGCTGCGATTCAAAAAACTCATTCAAATCCTGACGGCCATCTTTGTTCAAATCCTCAAAGAAGTGGGTTCCCTGCCCGGGAATGGTCTCCACAAACAGGTACTGCCGTTTCAACTCCCGGCCCGTACCGATGGCGTAAGTCATCTCGGAGCGCAGGTGGCGGTCCAGGAAATCGCCGGTCCAGTTGATCTTGGAGAGCACGGTGGTCTCGCGCAGGCTGTCCCGCGCCTGCAGGTTGCGCAGCGTGATCAGCGCCGTGATCTGCTGGTTTTTCTTGATGACCGTGCTGGTGCTGAAGTTGAAGGTGTTGGCGGTCTGTTTATTGCCCAGTTCTCCGTTTTCGGGCCTAAAATCCACCCGGCGGCTGTACTCCACGCGGTACTTGAAATTAGCGGTATCGCGGCTTTCTACGAAGAAAAGATGGTCGTCAAAGTAGTTGGCAGAGCCTAATAGGGCTTCATTGAGTTTGGAGGTGATGCGGTTTTTGTCAAAGCGGTACATATAGCCCGGCGTGAAGAACTTAGTAGGATATTGCACGCCAAACTCGCCGCGCACCCAGTTAGAGGTACTCTCCGTTTGCTCATTCTTCAGCATGAAGAAGTTGCCGCGTAGCTCCAGCCCTTTCAGCTTCTGGGTCATTTCCACGTAGTGCTGCGTGCCGTCCACCTCGGTAGGCCGCAACCGCCGGCTGATGCGGTAATTAATGAAGTGCAGCGCATCTTTCACCCCGCCCACCGAGAAAGTGAAAATATGGTCCTCAATCCGGGACTGCCGCGCCAGCGTGGTGTTGGTGGGGCTGCTCCAGTCGCGGTCAAATTCAATATCGCGGTAGCGGTCTATGGGCGTGAAGTTGGGATCGGTGTACTCATAGGTCATGGCGCTGCGCAGCTTGTAGTCGCCCAGGAACTTGACGTTGCGGTCATTCAGCTGATAGCCCACCCGGATGGCTTTGCCCTGGTCATCCTGAGAGTCCAGGTTGGAGTAGCGGTTGAGGTCGTTTTTGGAGCCGGCCACTTCCAGGAAAACGCTGCTTTTCTCGTCCAAAGACCAGGTTCCGCCTAAGGTCATCATCTGTTTCTGGATGGGCGTAGGCAAAATCCGGATGGGTTCGTAGCGACCTTGGGAAACGCCGTTCACCGGCTCCACCCACTGGAACACGCGGCCGTTCACGGTATTGTTTTGCAGCACGTAATTACCTCCGGTGGCCACCTCGGTGAAACTCACGGCGTAGTAGGCTTGGGTTGAATCGGTGGAGAACTGGTAGATGGGATAGGTGCCGCTGGCGGTCACGGTGTCTTTGCGCAGGTACAGCACTTGGTTTCGGTCAAAGCGCACGGAGTCACCGCTGGGGGCGGCCGCCAGGTCCAGCCGGTCGCCTATCTGCGAGAGCAGGCGCTTTTCATCGGTACTCAGGTTCAAGGTAAGCGGACTGTTAGGATTGTCTGCCTCGTTGTAAAAGTTGCCGTACACGTTGAATTTGCCCATTTTCTGGTAATGGCTGGCGTGCACCACGCTGCGGGTGTAGTTCAGGTCTGAATACTCAAAATCGACGCGAATACGGGAGTTGCGGGTAATGACCCATTTGGGGGTGAAAGTGATCTCGGCCTGGTTGTAGTCAATGACATAATCAAAGTCAAAGCCTCGTTGCAGCAGCTTGCCATCCAGGTACACCCGCTCTGAGTTGGCCAGCACAATGATGAAGCGCTCGCCGTTGGGTCCGCGCAGGCGGTAAGGCCCCTGCACGCTTTCAATGGGTGTGATGTTCTCTGACGCGAACTTCCCCTTCGCCACCGAGGCCGCCACCGATGTAGCGCTTTCCCAACCAGGTTTACCCCGGTTCACCTCCAAGGCCCCGCCCTGCACGTTTTTATAGAACCGCAAAAAATGGGACAGCGGCCGGTTGCGCAACACCACATCGCCGCCGGTCACCGTCCAAAGCCGGTGCTGCAGCGTGATAAATACCCGGTCAAACTCCTGCAATTGCTGGGTATTCCCCTCGGGCTGGAACGGGATGTTCTGGTCCGTGATGGAGGCGGTGATGTTGATTTCATCCGTGAGTTTTCCTTCCAGCTGCAGGTTCAGCGCCGAGTTCACAAACACGTTCTGGGTATTGCCAATGGATACTCCGCGTGAGATGCTACCCGTTTTGTTCAGGCCCGGCGTCTTGAAAAGCTCCTCGCGGGGAGCCGGTTGGTCAAACACGTAGGAACGCTCAAAGGAGGTGGAATCCCAGGTGCGGATGTCGCGCTTGAACCGACGGTTGGAGATATTGAGCGGCAGCACCCGGTAACACACCAGAACCGAGTCTGTTTCAGGGGCTTTTTGAGAAAATCGAGGCGAAAACGTGCCGCTGCTGTCGTGGGCGATGCTTTCCGGTTTGAGGGTTTGAGCAGGTTCAGGCGTGGGCAAGCCGATGAACTGGAACTGGTTCGTAACCGGGTCATAGTGGAAACCCAGCGGCTTCCGGATCTGGCGGCGGTCCAGGATCTCGATGGTGTTCTCAGCCACAGTCAAAGAATCCAACTGGAAAGTGCCCGGCTGCAGTTTCACCCATTTGCAGCGGCGGTTAGTCAGCTCCTGCGCCTGGGTTTGCCCTGCCCACAGAAGTGCCGATACCAGGAAGAGTATGACGCCCCAGGGCTTCATGGCTGCACCACCGGCAATTTCAGGAAGAAAGTGGTGCCCACGTTTTCCTGCGTCTCAAACCAAATGGAACCGCCAATGGCCTCCACCCCTTTTTTCACCACCGCCAACCCAATGCCGGAGCCTGAGTATTTGGTACTGAAATTGGGAACGAAGATCTTGGGCTGCACATCGGCTGGGATACCCGTACCGTTGTCTTGCACCGCCACCAAAGCCCATTGCGCATCCATCAATTCCAGCGTCACTTTTAACTCGGGGGTTTCTGAAGAAGGCACGGCCTGCAAGGCATTTAAAAGCAGGTTATTGAAGATCCGGATGAGCTGGTTTTCATCGGCGCGCACGTATACGGGTTCTTGGGGCAGTACGACTTCCACTTTGTGCTGCTGGGGGTTCAAATGCAAATCAGAAGTTCTGCGTATCAGTCCGTTCAATTCCAGGGTCTCCAGTTTCAAATCAGGCATGGCCGTGAAATTTGAGAACGAGGTGGCGATATCGCTTAGTACATCAATCTGCGTGATCATGGTGTTGGAGATTTTCTCCACTAGTTCCTCCAGGTTGCCGCGCCCGTCCTGCATGGCTTTGCGCAGGTACTGCAGCGAAAGCTTCATGGGCGTGAGCGGGTTCTTGATCTCGTGGGCCACCTGCCGGGCCATTTCTTTCCAGGCCGCCTCTTTCTCGCGTAAGGCCAGTTCCCGCTTGCTTTCCTCCAGTTTCTGCAGCATCTGGTTGTACTCATGCACAAGAAGACCTATTTCATCCCTTGACTGGTATACCAGTTTCTCGTTGCTGCCCGTGAGTGAGGTACGCTTGAGGCGCTCGGTCAAAAGTTGCAATGGAACCGTAAGCGCGCGGGTGGCCACGTAACTCATGAGCACAAACAGCAGGAACAGCAGCGTGAAGATGTTCAGGATGGTGGTGATGAGCTGGATGAGTTTGGAATTGAGCTCTTTCTCGGAATCGAAGAACGGAATGGCCAGGTAACCCTCGGGGCTGTTGGTTGGACGGTCCCTGAGCGGTACGTAGATGGTGCTGTAGGGTAAAGTGCCGGCTTTTTCCTGAAGTAACACCCGGTTCAGTCCCTGCTCCTTGAGCACTTCATAGGCTTTGGGATTGAGCCTGGTGGAGAGCACTCCAGCCTCAAACAAAGCGGGCTGGCTCGATATCCGCAGTTCCCCATCGGCATTATAGATGTTCAGCTCGGCCTGGGCCACCATGGCCAGACGGTTAATGCGGCGGGCCAGGGAATCAGCGCGACCTTTGAACAGGTTAGGGCCCCAGTTACTCGTAAGAATATTCTGGCGCACAAAATCGCCCTGATCTGTGTAGCCCCTAATCAGATCCTGCCGGTAAGAATTGGTTACCAGACTTCCGATGGTAATACTCACCAGCACCAGGGGCACTAACACCCCCAGGTTCAGGAAAAGCTGAATCTTGGTCCCGAAGGTAGAGAGAATGGTATCCAGCAAATGGCCCCGGTAAAGCATCACCAGCAACAAAAGCGAGAACAGCGAGAAGGAATGCAGCAGGAATAGGAACGAAAAATTAGATAACCAGGACCGGGCCCCGTACGCCGGGGTGCTTACCAAAGCCACAGTACCGCTGCTGGAGCGGGCACCCAGGTGGTGGTAATCTGCTATGTTGAGGCCCTGGGTATACAGTTGCGGAATGTTGAAGAGATTGGGCGAGAACAGCTGGCTGTACTCAAAATACCCTTCGGTCTTCAGCCACCGGTTCCCTTTCCGGAGGGCATAGCTGCTGGAAGGAATAGTGTTTTCCTGGGAGCTTTTCCGTTCTACCAGTAATTCTGGCAAAACGCTGTTGGGTGCCGTTATCTTTGGGCTCACCTCCAGCACCAACGTTACCCACTGCTGAAAATCAACGGGCACTTTGATCTCCTGCAAATACGTGAACCGGCCCGGGTCACTCTCTGAGCCCACCAATAGCTGCCCTCGCTGGTTCGTGCTTTTAGACCGGGGCCCCCATCTCTGGGCATAGGCTTCAAAAGTGGAAAGGCTGTCTAAATCATCAAAGCTTTCGCCAGTGAAGTCAAACATGCGCACCGTCACCGAGTAGTTCTCCGTGATGGCCCGTAGATGGTGACGTCTGATTTTCTGATCCACTATGTTCAGTTTGCCCCACGGAGAATTGAACACGTGCTGAATCAATGGATCCTTGCTTATGTCCTGGGCCGCCTGGGCCAACAGATATTCAGTTAAATCGTCCCGGTCTTTGAGCAGTTGAGAAGCCAGTCGCTGTTTATCGGCGCGGAGCTGCACGGCATAGAGGTCATACAAGGCCGCAGCACCCAAACTGGCGCTGAGGATGTTGACCATAAAGATACTGGAGTAAATACCGGCTCGCTGACCCAGGCGCTGGTGCAATTGTTCCCACCCCACCAAAGCTGCGCTGGCGAACAAGACAATCCAGTTGCCACTAGGGGCATCACGCCAGAAAGCCCAACCCAAGGCCAGCACCAGCACCGTGATCCAGGTGTAAGCAAAAGGCATTTTACCGGCGGCGGTAAAAGGCAACGCACTTAGTAACAGCCGCAGAATCCAGCTCAAGGCCAGCGTATGGAGCACCATTACCAGGTACAACAGCAGCTTCTCGGGCCCAAACTGGATGTTCTGGGTGATGTCCAGATTTGGCTGGGAGTTCACGAAAAGACTGCGGTAGGTTTCATACCAGCTTATGATCACCAGGGTGATAATCACCCCAATGGCGATACAACTCCACAGCTGTTTCTGCGGCGTTTCATGAAAAACAGCCCCAAAATGGACGGGTCGGCCAAACCTGTACACCAGCAGGGCGATAGTAAGAAAACAAATCTCATTTAGCAAAAGATCTCCCAAAGATGGTGACCACCAGGCGGCGGCATAAACTCTTGGGCTGAACAACTCCAGGTCCTGCACATTGTTAGGGAATTGTGACCATAGCATAATGACCCGGAGTACCAGCAATCCCAGGATCATGGTCCACAAGGCAGCGATTTTCCTTCCTGATTTTTTCAGCCTCTGGTGAACCGTAACCAGGCAAAGGACCGCGGCAATAATGGAAAGGATATACAAACCTAAGGTAAACTTGCCGGCATGCAGCCATTGCCCTGGCTCCAGCACTTGCAGAGAGAAGAGATAATTACCGCGCGCATCGGCAATAGGAATGGCCGCCCCGCCCCTTTCCACCTGAATGGCCGCCACGTGGTCTTCAAAAATCTGAGGATTAAGTCCGCTGCGCAGATAGGCATTGCTGATTCCGTACCGTACCTCCAGCGGAATCACGGCCAAAACAGCATAGTTCCTGGAGGGCTGTTGGCGCAGCACAATAAACCTCCCGAACCGGTTCTCTACAACCTGTTGCTTTTTGGTTAAGTACCTGGGATCCAGCTCGGGCCGAAGGGAATGCTCAGACCAGAACAGGAGTTTGTTCTGGCGGTAAACGAAAAGCGGAATGTTGGTTTTGGGCAGATTCCGGGAAAAGAAGCCAGAATCAGGAGACAGGCTGTTGGAAACGGCGGCCATCTCTTGCTCCGCCTCTTGCATTAAACCATGCAACCGCTCTTCCACTTCTTCCACCATCTGCTTCTCTGGGGCTTCCAATAAATCACGCTGGATGCTCACCTGCAAAAAGGCCGCAACTCCCCCAAACAACAGGGATGTAAGCAAGAAAAGAAGAGGAAGGGTATACCTGAACTTCAAGGGTGTTTTTTTACGAATTTAGCCATAATACGCGCAAAAACCCCGCCAGTAAACATAAAAGTAAGAGTTTGGCTTGAAACCTTCATTTAGGGCCTGTTTTCTCAAAACCAGCCCTTAAACAGGATTATTCAAGGTAGCCAAACAAAGAAAATCGGGAAGGGAATTATGGCTTAGAGCAAAGCTTAAGACCGTTTGTATTTAGGGTCAAAGGAAACGCTCCCGAAAAAGTAAAGCATCATAACCCGTGCGTACCTGAAGAGAATGGGCGTAAAAACCAGGATGGTGAAGGCCACAGTGGTGAGATAAACCCAAGTGGGCGGATCGTTGGCCAAAAAGTAAAGGGAAATACCCACCAGAAACACAATAAAAACAGAAAGGCCGTAGCTCATGTACATGGCACCCCAGTAAAAGCCCAGCTCCACTTCATAACGGAAGCCGCAAACCGGGCATTTCTCAGGCATCTGGTCAAATTTCCTGAGATTAAGCGCCGATTGGGAGAACATGGGTCCTTGGTGGCAGCGGGGACATTTCATCTCCAGGCCAGCCTTCAGGTGCTCCCAGGTGCCCACTATTTTTTGCGGCTGTATTTATACCAGAAGAAACCTACGCAACCGGCAATCACGTACGGAATCGCCATCAGGTAGAGAATGCCCTTGTTCAGGCCATTGGCAATACTGTCTCCGGACTCATTGTTGGAAGACTCCACCGTGGCGGTACACATGGCACATTGGGCCTGCACGGGTGCTGACTGGAAAGTCAAAAGCATTACCAGGAATAAGCTATTTAACCAAAATACAAGTTTCTTTTTCATCTCTATCTACCAATCTCTCACTTATATGAACACCTTTACCACGGTAAAGTTTCAACTATAATATGGCGAAATCATCACGTAAACGACCACCCCGGTAATAGCCACATACAACCACAACGGGAAAGTCCAGCGGGAAACCTTTCGATGGCGCGCGTACTGCTCAGACAAAGCAAAGTAAACTGATAGCAGCACCAAAGGCACAATCACTGCTGCCAGAACAATGTGCGTAATGAGAATGAAGTAATACACCATTCTAAGGGTTCCTTCCCCGCCGTAAGGCGTAGGTGCCGCCTGGTAATGGTAAATCACATAAGAAACCAGGAAAACAACAGACAGCATGAAAGCACAAACCATAGCAAAGCGATGCAGCCGGCGGTTTTGCTTTTTGATCTGGTAGTACCCAATTATCAAGGCAATTGCGGTGAGCGAATTAAGGACCGCGTGCAACTGGGGAAGAAAAGAAACATCCAGGTCCCCCAACTTACCAGACTGCGGCATAAACATCAAGAATGCCACCAACAGCGGAACAACAACTGAAAGAACGGAGATGATAATCAGGTAGCGGGTATCGTTAGGGTTACCCAGGGTTTTATTTTCCATTTTCTAGGTTGTACTCAGAAAGGAGCACGTTTATTTCGGTAATCAATCGGTCTACTTCGGCAGCGTCTGTGCCGTCATAGATTCCCCTCACATGTTTTTGCTTGTCAACCAGGAAAAACTTGGTAATGGGCTCTTCCATAACGTTTCCAGCAGCAGAATCTTGCGGAGAAATTAACCGGAAACCGTTTTGAACTAAGGCTTGAATCTGACCTTCCTGGCCCGTAAGAAAAATCCATTTCTCTGGATTAGCCCTAAAGCTGGAAGCATATTCCTTCAGTTCCGCAGGAGTATCTTCCTGGGGCTTCTGAGAATAGGTAACGATTCTTACATCGGGCCGCAATCTGAAAGCATCCTGAACCCTGGAAAGTTGGGTGCTCATCTGTTTGCAAGGACCCTGGCAGGAAGTAGAAAAGAAGTTAGCGACGTAGATCTTCCCTTCCAGGTCTTTCTGGGTAAAGGAAGCACCGCTTTGGGAGGTGAGTTGAAAGTCTGGTACCCGGTGGTAGGTGGTATCAAAGCGCCACTGCCCATCTACCATTGTAGAATCTACAGTAGCCGGAAAATAAGTTCGGAGTGAAAATCTATTCACTCCGAACATTTTAAGGAATAAAAACACTAGTACGGGTACCAACAGAAGGGTACCCAATACTAGGGCTTTTTTTGGACTCATTATTTGAAGTAATTGAAAACTGACTCTCCGTAGAAAGTACCCTCTACCAGTAAGGCAACAAGTAACCAAACCAATAATACGGTAGGCACCAGAATCGCCCAGATCAGGCCTTTGGTCTCATGCTTTAAGTGCATGAATTCAGCTACAATGTAAAACGCCTTGAACAAGGTAAGTCCAATAAAGATTGCGTTACGCAAAGTACCTGGATCCATGAAGAAAGCGAAGGCAAACTCAACTGCGGTAATCGCAACAAGAATGAAGAAAGTCTTCCAGATGATTTTGGTCTGCGCTTTTGGAATTTCGCCGGTGTGGGCGAACTCGTCGGTATTGTGTGAATGCGATGCCATGTCTATTCAGTTTTAATCAATTCAACAATTACACTAAGTAGAAGAAGGTGAATACAAACACCCAAACCAAGTCTACAAAGTGCCAGTAAAGACCTACTTTCTCTACCATTTCATAGTGTCCTCTTCTATGGTATACGCCATTCACGGTGTTGAAGAAAATAAGGATCAACAATACCACACCAGAGAATACGTGGGTTCCGTGGAAACCGGTAATGAAGAAGAACAAATCAGCGAACAAAGGTGGTCCGTACTGGTTCACAATCAGGTTGGCACCGTGAATCACACTACCATCGGCTAATTTCATGCCTTCCTCTGTTCCAGAGATAAAGTGTGTCCACTCCCATGCCTGGCAACCCAAGAACATAGAACCGAACAGGATAGTCCACAACAACCATTTCTGCACATCATTTTTATCCATTCTGTGTCCTGCTTCCACAGCCAATACCATGGTTACAGAAGAAAGAATCAGGATCATGGTCATTAAGGCCACAAAAGCCAATGGCCAGTCTACCCCATGGAAACCAGGAAATGCATTGAAAACTTTATCTGGAATTGGCCACCACTGGGTTGAGAAAGTGAATGCATCGTGAGCTCCTTCGTAGGCTTGGTGCCGGTGACGGGCCAGTCCGTAGGTAGTTAAGAAAGCAGCAAAGGTGAAGGCATCTGATAAGAGGAAAAACCACATCATCAGTTTACCATAACTTACCTTGAAAGGCTCGTTCCCTCCATCCCAGGTGCCAGTGTTAGGCTGCTCAAAGGTTGTTGTTTGCGACATATGTGTTACAGAATTATTAATGGTTCAAAACTAGGAATACGTATAAGTAGATCCACAGAGCGCCTAAGAAGTGCCAGTAAATGGTGCACAACTCAATACGGGTAAGGTTTCTGGAATGTACTTTGTACTTGAGTGCCGAAATTACTACAATAATTAGAAAAATTAACCCCGTGATCAGGTGAAATGCGTGAACACCGGTTAATACATACAGAAAAGAGCCAGATGGGTTAGAAGTGCTTCCGCCAAAGTAGACGTTATTCTGCACCAACTCGCCCCAACCCTGCCATTGGCCTACAAGGAAAGCAGTACCAGCTACTATAGTCAGCAACAAGGCAATCTTCAGGTTCTTCAGGTTATCTTTCTTAGCAGAGACATAAGCCCATTGCATGAAAATACTGCTCAGAATCAGTACAATGGTATTGATAAGCAGTACAGACGGCAGGTCAAACTCCAGCCAGTTTCCTTCTTCCCGGCGCACAATGTAGGCACTGGTGAAGGCCGCAAACATCATCACAATGCTTACGATCAATAAAATAAGCATGAACTTCAACGGGTTTACCCGTCTTTGCTCTGCCTGTATTTCTGGATTCATTATCATTACTTACTCTTTTATAAGCTATCTACCACAAAAGCAATCTGCACAATTGGCAAGTATAAGAACGAACCAAACATGATGTTCATGGCTGCCCGTTTAGAGCAGGTATGCATGAGATAGAAAGTCTGCATTAAAAACAAAACACCACATACCACCGCAATAAAGGCGGAGGTTTTCCCTGCCATCCCAAACTGCATAGGCAACAAGCCCAGCGGAATAAGCAGTAACGTATAGATCATGATCTGAATGGCTGTCTTCAGGTTCTTTCCACCTGCCATGGGCAACATCTTAAACCCAGCTTTCTTGTAATCGTCATCCAACACCCAGGCAATGGCCCAGAAATGCGGGAACTGCCAGATAAACTGAATCCCGAAAAGAATCCATGCCTCTACTCCTATGTAACCAGTAGCGGCTACCCAACCAATCAAAGGAGGTAAACCACCAGGTATGGCCCCTACAAACACACAGATAGGAGAAATTCTCTTCAATGGTGTGTAGAAGAAGCCGTAAAGCAGTAATGACAGGAATGACAAGGCTGCTGCCAGCCAGTTGAAATATAATCCTAATAGTCCCACTCCGGCCAGGCATAGCAGAATGCAGAAAATAATGGCTTCCTGCACTGAAAGCAAGCCCGTAGGGAGCGGCCGTTTGGCGGTTCTCTTCATCATCTTGTCCAAGTCTTTTTCAAGCACCTGGTTAATGATGTTGGCAGAACCAGTCACTAATAAACCACCCAGCATTACCAAAGCGGTATCAACCCAGGGAGCGTTTGGTCTGCCTAGCAGGAAACCAATTGCACTGGAGAAAGCTACCGTGGCTGAAAGCCGGAACTTTAAAAGCTGAAAATAAGCGGTTGCTTTACTCATGGCCGATGATGTCTGGGCACTGGATGTTACGTCTTGTACGTACATAAACGTGTTTATGCCACCAATTCGGGTGAAGGTTGATTTGGTTTGTGTGCGTAATAATAAATCATGAGCAGCAGAAACTGCAGCCCGAACAATAAAGTCCCAAAGAGCAAATGAAGTGGTTGCGCCATTGCCGGCAAAGCCAGGTAAGCAAGAATAATCCCTAACAGAATCTCCGCTGCAATAACCACCAGGATAGCTTTGGCAATCAACACCAGGTTGGCATTACCTAACCTCTTCATTGAAATATAGAGCGCTACATTCATGACCACCAGCAGGATGGAAAGTGAACGGTGCACATAGAACTGGGTGCCAAGCTTTTCAATCCAGGTTTCTCTACCCAGGTTGTTGGCTCCAAATGCCACCAGATCTACTTGCTCCCTTACCTGCGTTCCCAGAATCACCTGAAAGAAAGTGAGCAGCAATACTCCCACCAACAAGAACTTCAGCTTGCCGGAAGGGATGACAAAATCTGCAAAGAGCTTTTCTCTCTCTACCCTGATGACAATGTAGATCAACAAGGCAACCATTACCAAAGCCAAAGCCATGTGTAAGGTTACCATCTCGGGCAAAAGGTTGGTGGAAACCACCAATGAACCCAGCCAGCCCTGAAAACCAACCAGGAATAAAGAGGCTACTGCTCCCCAGAAAACCTTAGGGTCTCTTTTGAGAAAGGGAAAAGAGTAAAGAACTGTTAAAACAATTAAAAGCCCAATCACTACTCCTACCAACCTGTTCATATATTCAATCCACGTTTTGGTGGCATTGAACTCCGTTTCAATGTACTGAGACGGATGCGCGAAAATCTCCTGGGCCACTTGGGTGAAACCTAATCCCTGCAGAACTCGGCCAATGCGTTCATTCTTCTGGATGCGCTTCTCTTTATACACCTCCAGGTAATCTGAAGGTAACTGCTCTAAACTAGTGGGGGGGACCCACGATCCGAAGCACTTCGGCCAGTCTGGACAACCCATCCCGGAACCCGTGCTACGAACGATCCCCCCTACTAAAATCAATATATAGACAGAAGCAATAGTGAGTACTCCTATGCGCTTAAACCTTTTAATAATAAAAGATTCGTCCTTCATTAGTTACTATTCAGTGTCTCTCTCGTGCGGCAGGTTTGAGGACTGCGTTTGAGAGAAAGGTACGTTTTGTGGAATGAAGTCCTCAGGAGCACCTGGCTTGCTATAGTCATAAGGCCATCTGTAAACTACCGGAAGCGGACCCGGCCAGTTGCCGTGACCCGGATTAACCGGAGTTGTCCACTCCAAGGTATTTGATTTCCAAGGGTTCTCTGTTGCTCTTCTACCTCTGAAGATGCTGTAGACGAAGTTGAACAGGAAGAAGAACTGAGCAACGAAAGCCACAATCGCAGCCACGGTAATGAAAGTGTTCATATCCATGAACTTGTTGAAGGTCTCAAAACCAGTCCAGGTGTAGTATCTTCTTGGGAAACCAGCAATACCAATGTAGTGCATCGGCATGAAGATCAGGTACACGCAAGCGAAGGTGATCCAGAAGTGAAGGTAACCCAGTTTCTCCTCCATCATACGACCAAACATCTTAGGGAACCAGTGGTAAACACCCGCAAACATCCCAAAGAAAGCCGCGCTACCCATCACCAAGTGGAAGTGAGCCACTACGAAGTAAGTATCGTGCAATTGAATATCCAGCGCAGAGTTACCTAGGATGATACCGGTTACTCCACCTGAGATGAAGAGCGATACGAAAGCAACAGAGAACAACATAGCCGGAGTGAAGTTGATATTACCTCTCCACAGCGTTGCAATCCAGTTGAACACCTTCACCGCAGAAGGAACCGCAATGATCAGGGTCAGGAACATGAACACAGATCCCAGGAACGGATTCATACCTGAAACGAACATGTGGTGGGCCCACACCACGAAAGAAAGCAGGGCAATACCTAACATTGAACCAATCATGGCACGGTAACCGAAAATAGGTTTACGTGAGTTGGTGGCGATAATTTCAGATACAATACCAAAAGTAGGCAGAATCACGATGTATACCTCTGGGTGACCCAGGAACCAGAACAAGTGCTGGAACAATACCGGGCTACCACCAGTGTGCGTTAAAGCCTCACCCGCTACATAGATATCAGACAAGAAGAAGCTGGTACCAAATGAACGGTCAAAGATCAGCAATAAGGCAGCAGAGAAAAGAACCGGGAAGGCAAGCAGACCCAACACAGCAGTCAGGA
The DNA here is from genome assembly GCF_017916365.1 of Rufibacter roseolus. Classification (GTDB taxonomy): domain Bacteria; phylum Bacteroidota; class Bacteroidia; order Cytophagales; family Hymenobacteraceae; genus Nibribacter; species Nibribacter roseolus. The sequence continues at coordinate 2,277,427 of NZ_JAFMSU010000001.1, read as the reverse complement.
AGAAAGCCCAGATGGTCAAAGGCAGCTTAGTCATAGACAAGCCACGGGTACGCATGTTGATTACGGTAGTAATGTAGTTCACACCACCCAACAACTGGGATACGATGAACAAAGCCATACTAACCAACCACATGGTCATACCAGCACCTGAACCAGCGATTGCTTGTGGCAAGGCGCTAAGCGGTGGATAAACCGTCCAACCACCTGCGGCAGGTCCGGTCTCCAAGAAGAGTGAGTAGAACATAATCACACTGGCCAGGAAGAAGAACCAGAAAGATAGCATGTTCATGAAACCAGAAGCCATGTCACGCGCACCAATCTGAAGCGGGATCAGGAAGTTACTGAACGTTCCAGAAAGACCAGCCGTCAGTACAAAGAACACCATGATGGTTCCGTGCATGGTCACCAAAGCCAGGTAGAACTCTGGGTTCAGCTTACCACCATCTACCCATTTGCCCAGAATTGGCTCAAGGAAGGTGAAAGTAGCCTCCGGGAAACCTAACTGCATCCGGAATAAGCTGGAGAGAACACCTCCAATCACAGCCCAGAAGATACCAGCAAAAAGGAACTGCTTCGCGATAACTTTATGGTCTTGGCTGAAGATGTACTTCTCTATGAAACTCTGATCATGGTCATGGTCATCATGATGATCATCGTGCCCTAAGTGCACATCTTTATGTAATGAAATATCCGTACTAGACATACAATACTGTTAAAAAAGTATAACTATTGTTTTGATGCAGTTGCTCCGGCACCTGCGGCTTCAGAAGAATTAAGCGCTACAGCAGCAGTGCTGTCAGCTGGAGCTGCTTGAAGTTGCACACTGAAGGTCTTTTGCTGTTGGGCAGCCACCCACTTCTGATAGTCTTCAGGCTCATCCACAATCATGGTCATTTTCATCGCAAAGTGACCACGTCCACAAACCTCTGTACAAGCCAATTCATACTGGAAGTTGGCATTACCAGTCTCAGACTGCATTTCAGAAGTAGTTTTAGTAGGAATAAACCAGAAGGAGGTTGGCATTCCTGGTACGGCATCCATCTTCACCCGGAAGTGAGGAAGGAACACACTGTGAATTACATCTCTTGATCTGATTTTCAAGAGAACTGGTACACCCTTGGGTACGTGGAAAGCACTTGGTTCAGCAGGGAAATCGTCCTTGGCATTCTGGTCATTCAGGTCAATACCAAATTCATTTGTGGCATCAATTAAGGTATGCTTCACATGACCAAGTTTGTTATCTGCGCCTGGGTAGCGGATAAGCCAGTTGAACTGCTTACCCATTACCTCTACTACCACTGCATTGTCCGGAGCAGGGCTGGTGATTTTAGCCCAAGTCTTCCAGCCTGAGAACACCAGGAGTGCCATTACCACAGCAGGAATTACAGTCCAGATGATCTCAATTTTGTTGTTGTGAGGATAGTAGTAAGCGCGCTTTCCGTCTTGATGCTGATACTTATAAGAGTATACAAACAATAAGATGTGGGTCAGGACAAATACAAAGCCAATGATGGCCATGGTAAGCCAGAACATACTGTCAATGGCGATACCGTGCTCAGAGGCAAGTGGTAAAGTCATTTCTTCTTTGGAAGAAGCAAAAGACCATACAAAAAGGGCTCCCATCACAAAAAGGAACACCAGTAAAAGAGCGGCATTTACCTTGTTGCTTGTTCCTATATCACGTCTGTAGCTTCCTTTAAAGATTGAAGCCAATACCTGAATCCTGAATAAGAGATAAAGGACGACCAGTAAAAGGAGGATTGATAGTGCTACTGCAATTGTAATCATTATCCGTGTCTTTAAAATTAAGTCTTAAACGTGATGGTGAACACTTTCTTCCAGGAAGGGGTGATTCACAGGAACCAAAGAAGCTTTGCTGAGCTCTTTTGTGTATCTGAGCAGGAAAATCCCTAAGAAAGTCAATGCTGTACCAATTTCAATCAGTCCAAAGCCACTTTCGCCGCCCATAGTACCTGGCATGATCATCATGTAGAAGTCAAACCAGTGACCAATCAGGATGGCAATACATACAATCTTCAAAATAAGCATCTGGCGTTTTGCATCTCTTGTCATAAGAACAAGGAAAGGGAACGCAAAGTTTATTAACAAGTTGAAGAAGAAGATCCAGGTATAGTGGTTGTTGTTACCGCCCAATCGCTCCTGGAAGTAGATAACCTCTTCCGGAATGTTGGCATACCAGTACAGCATGAATTGGGAGAACCAGATGTAAGTCCAGAAAATGCTGAAACCGAAAATGAATTTACCTAAGTCGTGCAGGTGGTTAGAAGTTACCATGGTCAGGTAACCCATTTGCTTCAGGATGATAATGGTAAGGGTGATGGCAGCAAGTCCAGATACCCACCAGCTGGCAAATACATACCAACCGAACATAGTACTGAACCAGTGCGTGTCAATTGACAACACCCAGTCCCAGGCCGACATAGAGGAAGTAACCCCGAAGATCACCAAGAAGGTAGCACCCAATCTGATGCTTTTGTTGTAATGGTCAAGACCGCCGTTCAAATCTTCAGAGATAGATTCTCTTCTCAGCCATTTGAAGAACAGGAACCATAGAGTAAAGTAAGCTACCATCCTAATCACGTAGAAGGTAACATTCAGGTAACCGCTCTTCCCTACAATGATAGGGTCATAGTTTGGATTACCCACTTCATGTACAGAATGGTCGGTCCAGTGGAATAAGGTATTATGACCGGTGAACAAAATGGGCAGTAAGAATACCAATACCATTACAATACCACCTACCAGGATATAACTACCTAAGGCTTCAGGAATACGTTTGATGGATGCGGACCATCCAGCATAAGCTACATACTGGATAGATACCCAAAGTATGCCCACTACGGAAATACCCGTAAAGTACACATTGTTCATCCAGAGGTTAGCCAATAAACGCTGTCCCCAACCTGCTGCATGATGCCCTGCAGCGGCAGCTTCTCCATGTCCTTCTCCATGTCCGCCACTTGAGTTAGCAGCAATGACAAGACCAACTGCCAGGAGAATTAACCCGATAGCGATCATGAAGAAGAACCGCTTGGTGGCTCTTGCAGGGATGTTTAGTCTTTCTTCAGTTATCATTTCTAAAAATACCTTTAAGGTTAGTTACGCGTATCCTTGGTTGGATCTGCTGTAGTACCTGTTACTGGGTTTGTATTCTGATCTGTACTTGCGCCTGCCGGAGCATCTGTTGACTGTGATCCGGTGTCAGCGGCATCAGCGCCACTAGCATCTGTGATGCCTTTCTGCAGCTGTTGCACATACATGGAGATTTTCCAGCGCTCTTCCGCGTTCACTTGTGTACCATGCGGCATCATACGTCCACGGCCATTCGTAATCACGTGCCAGATATGACCTACCGGTAATGTAGCGTAACGACCCTGAGTATAATTTGGAACCCCTTTGAATTTAGCTCCAACCAATCCATCACCCTGTCCTGTTTCGCCGTGGCAAGGAGAACAAAAACGCAGGTAAAGTACTTTTCCTTCTTCCAGGTTCTGCGTAGTTCTGGCAATTGGGTTTACCAGTTCACGTCCGGCTACTTCTGCACTGTCTTTGGAAATATGGGTGTAAAGCCCAAGTTTACCTCTGGCAATAGTATTGGCCGCAGGAACCCGCATGTTCAATCCACCTGGGTTGATAGCGTTTTTGTTATCAGCCAGCTGCTTCAATGGTTCGTATGCCACCGGATAATACATGTCTGGCGCATATTCTAGTGCTTGTTCCTGATCACTTCTGCCACAAGAAGCAAGGAGAGCAGAAGAGAAAAGAATCAAGGAGGCCTTTGCCCCTGTTCTAAAGAAATTGTTCATTATTTAACTACCTCCTTCTCGTTTACTTCAATAGCTCCGTGTGAACGGAGAAGATCATTCAACTTATTGATGTCAGTTCCTTCTTTCAATTCGATGGCCATCACGTATTTGTCATCTGTTGAACGCACATCCAGAACAGGAACCTTCAAGGTTGGGCGCAGGCCACTGATGATAAAGAACGTAATTACCATCCCAAAGGCCGCGCAAAGTACGGTTAACTCAAAGGTTACCGGGATAAAGCTTGGCAGGGCGATATGCGGTTTACCACCAATGATCATTGGCCAGTCAAAACCAAGCATGTAAATCTGCATCCAAAGCGCAAAAGAGGTTCCGCACAGGCCACAGAAGAAGGCTACAATCGGTAATCTTGAACGCTGGATTCCTAACACATCGTCAATTCCGTGAATTGGGTATGGTGAGAAAACATCGTAGATCTTAGTGCCTGCTGCCCGAGTCTGTTCAATGGCGTTCAGCAGCACATCCTCGTCGTTGAATACCCCGAGTATATATTTCTTACTAGTCATGTTTGTGAGAGTTGTTAGGTGCTGTGCCATGCAATGATGCGCCTGGGTTGTGGGTGTGGCTTACCCCCGTAGACGATTTCAAAATTGATTTTACCTCTGCCATGTTCACTACTGGGAAGAACTTGGCGAAAAGAAGGAACAAGGTAAAGAACAAACCTATCGTACCTACATAGATTCCCACATCAATAGAAGTTGGGGAGAACATTACCCAGCTAGATGGCAAGAAGTCACGGTGCAGAGACGTTACAATGATTACGAAACGCTCAAACCACATCCCGATGTTTACGAAGATAGAGATGATGAACGTAGCAGTTAAGCTGCGACGGATAGAGCGGAACCAGAATAACTGAGGCGTGATTACGTTACAGGTCATCATTGACCAGTAAGCCCACCAATAAGGACCAGTAGCACGGTTAATGAAAGCGTATTGCTCGTATTCCACCCCAGAGTACCAGGCAATGAAGAACTCAGTGATATACGCCACCCCTACAATAGAACCTGTCAAAGTGATTACTTTGTTCATAGACTCTACGTGCTCTAGGGTGATGTAGTCTTCCAGTTTGAAGGTTTTGCGGGTAATGATCATCAGGGTCAATACCATCGCGAAACCAGAGAAGATCGCACCAGCCACGAAGTATGGAGGGAAGATAGTGGTGTGCCAGCCTGGGATAACGGAAGTTGCAAAGTCCATGGATACGATGGTGTGTACCGAAAGTACCAGCGGCGTTGCTAAACCTGCCAGAATCAGGGAAACAGTCTCATAACGTGACCAGTGTTTGGCAGAACCTGTCCAGTTAAAGCTTAACAAGGCGTAAGCTCGGCGGGCGATTGGTCCGGTAGCTCTGTCACGGATGGTGGCAAAGTCAGGAATAAGACCGATGTACCAGAATACCAGGGATACAGAGAAGTAAGTACTGATCGCGAACACGTCCCAAAGAAGCGGGGAGTTGAAGTTCACCCAAAGGGAACCAAACGTGTTAGGAAGCGGCAATACCCAGTAAGCTAACCAAGGACGGCCCATGTGCAGAACCGGGAACATGGCCGCGCAGATTACCGCGAAAATGGTCATCGCCTCAGCGGCGCGGTTAATGGAAGTTCTCCATTTCTGGCGGAACAACAACAAGATCGCGGAGATAAGGGTACCGGCGTGACCAATACCTACCCACCATACGAAGTTGGTGATATCCCATGCCCAACCTACTGTTTTATTAAGACCCCACTCTCCAATACCGAACCATAAGGTCCGGTATACAGAGTAGATAAAGATGCCGAGGAAAACCAGAGCAACCCCCAGGGCCACCATCCAACGCATGTTCGGCTTGGCTTCCACCTGCCGACATACGTCTTCCGTGATGTCTGCATAAGTTTTACCCCCGGTTACTAAGGGCTCTCTTATCGGAGATACGTGCTGCATATATCTTTTTGAGTTAAATTAAGCTTGGTTTCTGATTTTGGTTAAGTAAGTCACGTTTGGCTGAGTGTTCAACTCTTCCAATACGTGGAAAGCACGTTCGCCTTTCTCTCTGTTCAGGATTTGTGATACCTGGCTGTTTGGATCCAGCATATCCCCGAATATGATTGCGTTGGTTGGGCAAGCCTGCGCACATGCAGTGACAATCTCTCCATCCACCGGACGACGGCTTTCTTTCTTAGCTTCCAATTTACCGTATTGGATACGTTGTACGCAGAAGGAGCACTTCTCCATTACACCGCGTGAACGCACGGTCACATCTGGGTTCAACACCATTTTACCGAGGTCGTTGTTCATTTGGTAGTCGAACTTCTCGTTGTTGGCATAGTTGAACCAGTTGAAACGACGCACTTTATACGGGCAGTTGTTTGCGCAGTAACGGGTACCCACGCAACGGTTGTACACCATCTGGTTGATACCTTCGGTGCTGTGCATGGTAGCTGCTACCGGACATACTGTCTCACATGGTGCGTGGTTACAGTGCTGGCAAAGCATTGGCTGGAAGATAACGGAAGGATTCTCTGAAGGATTCTCCATTTTCTCAAAGCCGCCGTCCTCACGGGTTGAATCACTGCTGTAGTAACGGTCAATACGTAACCAGTGCATTTCGCGGCGGTTCAGTACTTCTTGCTTACCTACTACCGGTACGTTGTTTTCTACCTGGCAGCTGATGGTACAAGTTCCGCAACCAATACAAGAGTTCAGGTCAATGACCATACCCCAATGGTGGTTCTTGTACTCATAATCCTGCCAAAGTGAGATTTTCTGTGGTTTCTGAGGACCGTCCGGGGTAGCAATTTTAATATACTCCGTTACGCTCTTAGGATCTTTCTGGTAGTTAGCCAGGGTATTCTCCTGTACCACAATACGTCCCATTACGGTATGGTGCGTCTGGGTCTGAGCAATTGGTTTATCAGCACCAACTTTGGTGATGGATACAGTATTAGCAAACTGAAGAGAATCTCCAGTTACGGATACCAAAGGATACACATTGGCTCCTACGTTGTTTCCTGCTTGACCTGCATGGGTACGGCCGTATCCAATAGCGATAGCGATGGTGTCAACTGCCTGACCAGGCTGGATAAGCGCAGGTAATTCAATGGATTTTCCATTGGCAGTTACCCTGATCACATCATTCTGCTCAATCTCCAATCTCTTGGCAGTAGCAGTAGAAATGGCGGCGTAGTTATCCCAGGTAGCTTTGGTAGTTGGGTCAGACATCTCCTGCAACCAAGGGTTGTTGGTGTGCTGTCCAGCGCCAATCGCTACTTTCTCGTAAATCTCAAGCTCTAGGTTGTTTCCACCTGCGGCACGTCCACCTTTATTGATGCTTACGGCAGCAGCAGCCAGCGTCATTGGGGCAACAGGAGCGGTAGGCTCGTTGGCACCAGTGGTTCCGGTGGCAACTCCGTCGTGGGCTACTTTATCCCAACCAGCCGCACCTCCTACAATACCTGACCATGTACGTTGGATAACAGTATAGAAATCGGAGGTAGAACCCGTCCATTTCAATAAGGAATCCTGCGCCTGTCTTGTATTGAAGATATTGGTGATGGTTGGCTGCGCAAGGCTTAAGAAACCTCTCTTAGGCTCATAGTCATTCCATGACTCCAGGAAGTGGTTGTCTGGGCAAACGTAGTCTACCAAAGCGGCAGTCTCATCAACTCTGTCTGCGAAAGAGATTTTCACGCCTACTTTCTTCAGACCGTTTACAACCTGTGCGCTAAGCGGATGGTCATAAACTGGGTTAGCTCCGTAGAAAATCACAGCGCCAACAGCTCCGGCGTTCATGTCATTGATGAGGCGCAGCATGCGGGAATCATCTCCCTGACGAACGTAAGATGGAGCAGCGGTATTTATGGTAGTTCCGTTGGCTCCTAATGCTCCGTTGATAGCAGTTACCAACGTCTGAACCGCAGGATCATTAGAATCTGATACTACCAAAGCAGCTCCACGGCTGGCCAACAATTCTTTGGCAGCGGCGTCAATTTGCTTCGTAACGCGGGTAGATGGCGCCTGGATGGCTGCTCCACCGGTACCGCCAGCAATTCTGTTATATAAAGCAGCAACCACGGCACCATACTCAGATGGTTTCACTGGTACACGTACGTCTGCGTTGGCTCCAGTCATAGACATGAAAGTCTCAAACTGGTAGTGACGAGACATGGTTGGTTTGTCTGCCGTTACTTTACGGTTGGTGATGTATTGTCTTGAATACTCCACTGGAGAAATCCAGCTTCCCAGGAAATCGGCCCCGATGGAAACGATCACTCTGGCTTTGCTGAAATCATAACCTGGCACCAGGCCACCATTGGCACGCAGCAACGCTGAAGCAGAGTTTGCATCATATGTTACGTGCTCGAAAGCAGGGAACTGGGCACCAAAATCACGGATTACCGCTTTGGTGCTTGGGCTGATGATGGTGTTTGACACCAATACCACTCTGCCCTGCACTCCGGTTAACCGGGTACGGATTTCCTGGTCAATTGCCTGCCAGGTAGTTGCTTTTCCTTTGGCAACTGGTCCTTTTAAACGGTTGTTATCATACAACGTCAGCAAGGAAGCCTGTGAACGAGAATGGGTACCGCCACCTGTGATAGGAGAAAGCGTGTTTCCTTCTACTTTGATAGGACGACCTTCCCGGGTTTTCACCAGGATTGGGTTGTAGATATCACCCATGAAATAAGTAGAGGCATACCAGTTAGGAACACCTGGCTCTACTTCTTCTGGCTTGTTAAGGTATGGGATTGCTTTACGTACCGGGGCCTCACAGGAGGCAAGCGTAGCGGCTGCCACACCAAAACCCAATAACTTTAAGAAATCACGTCTGGGAGCCACTTGGGAAGAAGTATCTCCTCCGTTAGCCTCACTTACTGGCAGGAACTCAGGAAACTCGTTGTGAGCATTCTTCTGGAATTCCGGAGTATTGTTTAACTCCTCTACCCCTCTCCAGTATTTAATTGTTTCTTGCATATATCTCAAAAACTCAAATTCAGGATATGGAATTGATTAGTAGTGGCACTTAGAACATTCTGTACCACCGTTAGACGCAACAATGAACGCGCCTTTTGATTGCTTCTCATGCAACTTTACTAAGTTGTCATAGTAAGCATTGCCTTCAGTATTAAGAGGGGTATTTCTGTGGCAATCAATACACCAACCCATGGTCAATGGAGAGTATTGTGCTACAACTTCCATTGTCTCAATAGGGCCGTGGCAAGTCTGACACTCTACGCCACCCACTTTTGTGTGCTGAGAGTGGTTGAAGTAAGCCAAGTCAGGCAGGTTATGTACCCTCACCCACTCAATTGGCTTGTTGTTTTCAATAGCACGATAGATCTTTTGGATTTCCGGCGACTCTTTCTTGATCTGGCTGTGGCAGTTCATACAGATGTTAGCCGATGGAATATTGGCACTTGAGCTCTTATAAACAGAGGTGTGGCAATAGTTACAGTTGATCTGGTGATCACCAGCGTGCAGTTTGTGGGAGAAAGCGATTGGCTGTCTTGGGGCATAACCCTGGTGAATACCAATACCCATTACTTTATCAATGGAGATATCAACCAGCACCACCACGAAGATCAGACCTACAATGATTCTAACCGCCTTAGACTTATAGATATTGGCGAAGTTGGTTCTGCGCTCCAGCATTTCCTGCTCAGCACCAGTCAAATCGCCTTTTCCTTTAAGGTAGTTTTTAAGAACAGAGGCAATAATCAACAAGGTAATTACCAATACAATCAACACTACTACCAATACGATTAGCAGAAGATCAACTGTGCCACCTACGTTACCTACAGCATTCTCGCCTACTTTCTCACCTGGTTTGGTTTCAGGACCGGCAGATGGAGCCGCAGCGGTTGCAGGAGCTGCGCTTTCGCTTTTGATATAGGCAATGATAGAACCGATTTCCTCATCAGAGAATGCGAAAGAAGGCATTTGCTGTTTCGCAAACTTGTTAAAAACCGCTACTGCGTCTTTGTCTCCGCTTTGGATCAGGGCACTGGAGTTCTTGATCCATTTCAGCAACCAGGCTTCTGATCTTCTCTTGTGCACATCACGCAGGCCAGGCCCAACCACAACATCTTCACCTACTGAGTGACACTGCACACAGTTGTTTTTGAAAAGAGTCATGCCGTTGTCAATAACGCCTGCGTCAGCACCGCCTCCTGCACCGGCGCCCGCTGCCGCTGGGGCCGGAGTTACGCCAGCTTTCCCAACAGCACCCGCTTCTTCAGGCGCCTGTGCGAAGGCGGATGAAAAAACAAAGAAGATGAAGAGAAAAGGGAGTAGGAAAGTATATTTTGCTCTCTTTTTACAGCTAATCATAGCTTAATTGTAGTGTTAAGAATAGTGAAAGTACATTACGGGCACAAATCTACTACCCGAACACCATTAATCAAACACAATATTCCTTATTTTTAGGGTATAAAAAGACCCCTGAAATGAGGTAGTTTCCTATGATAAACCCTTTATAACAGCCTGTTTAAGCACTATTTAGAACATTTATAAATTACTCAATCCTATTTCTTCATCCTGTTCACAGATCGCTTCAACCTTGTTCAACTAAGATGGCTCACTCCTTTCTTTCAAACCTTCTTCTCAGGTAAAATCCTATTTTAAGTTCCTATTTAAGAAAACAGCATTTATACTAATCTTGTATTAGTATATAAACCTGAAAAGTCGCGCTTAAAGCTGTTTTTATACTTTTTTCAGCGTTTGTCACCAATAAAGTTGAACATATTTCAGTTTTCACCTGAGGCTCCCTTAAAACTTCAACAAACTACTGTGGACAAGATTGCTTTTAATAGTTATAAAACACCCGCTAAAGGGGTCTTTTCAGGTTCACCGGGCTAGTTTCTGCAAATTTTCTCATTTATTTAAACCAGCCCGAGCAGCCTTTCCTTCTCTTCTGCTGCAAAGTTGTTTACTCCTTATATATATAGTGTAGACAGGCTGACTTCTCTTTGCTGAGGCTCTGGCTGGTTCTTTCCCGTTCTGTTCAAGATGGCTGTTCTCAAGGCTAAACGACTTTTCCTAAACCGATAGTCTTGTGGCTTGAGCATAAGGCGGCTATTGTCTTTAGCAAAATAGCATAATACTCCTGTGGTGCAGCAAAGCTTTTTTCTGCACACTATATATTATAGAGTGGCCGAGGTAAGCAGGCTTTTCTGGGAAGGGTCCGGGCATTCTCCTATTTGCCAAGAAACTGAGCTCTGGATTTCACTTAGACTGTGCACCCATGGGTTTATGGCCCGGTTTTAAAAAAACCGTATAAATACGGTACTGCTTAGCCTTTAACTTTAGTTCCTCTACTTAATCTGTGGTGATTTTTGGTTCTTGTCATAAATCATCTTACCTTTGCCCCTTCGAACCAAAATCATTTTTTCAAATGACTTTAAAAAATTACGAAGTACTCTACATCATGACCCCGTTGTTGAACGAGGTTCAGATGCAGGAGACGGTCGAGAAGTTCAGACAGGTGCTTAAGGAAAATGGCGCCGACATTATTCACGAGGAGAACTGGGGCCTAAAAAAACTGGCTTACCCAATCCAGAAGAAAAACACTGGTTTCTACCACCTCGTTGAATTCCAAGGTCCAGCAACAATTGTTGATCAGTTAGAACTGGCCTTCCGTCGCGATGAGAAAATCATCCGCTTCCTGACCACTGCCCTGGATAAGCACGCAGTTGCTTACAACGAGCGCCGCAGAAACGGTGAATTCAAATCATCTAAAAAAGAGAAGGAGGCCCAAGCGTCATGAGTTTAGTAAACGAAAAAATCCACAAGCAAGACACGCGCAAGAAATACTGCCGTTTCAAGAAGAACGGGATTCAGTACATTGACTATAAAGATGGTAACTTCTTATTGAAGTTCGTGAACGAGCAAGGCAAACTGTTGCCACGCCGTTTAACTGGTACCAGCTTAAAGTTCCAGCGTCGTGTATCTCAGGCGGTTGCCAGAGCACGCCACTTGGCTATTTTGCCTTATGTAACAGATTCTTTAAAATAAGGAGGTAAATACAGATGGAAGTTATTCTTAAAGATGACGTTAAAGGCGTTGGCTATAAAAACGATATCGTTACTGTAAAAGCAGGTTACGGCCGCAACTATTTGATCCCTCAAGGCTTAGCTGAAATGGCTACTCCTTCTGCCCGTAAAGTGGTAGCTGAGAACACCCGTCAGGCTGCCCACAAAGCAGAGAAGATCCAGAAAGATGCGCAGGAATTGGCCAACCGTATTGGTGATACTTTATTGGAAATCCCTGCTAAGGCTGGTGAGTCCGGTAAAATCTTCGGTGCTGTGACTACCCTGCAAGTTTCTGAGGCTTTGAAAGCCCTTGGTTACGATGTAGACCGTAAGCGTGTTGATTTTGACCAGGAGGTTAAATCATTAGGCGAGTACACCGCTACCCTCAACCTGCACAAAGAAGTGAAGCATCAAATCCGCTTCAACGTAGTAGCCGCTTAATTTTAGCTGCTTCTTAGATATTCAAACATCCTGCCGAGACCCGGCAGGATGTTTTGTTTTAGGGCAATGGGTAAAATGGGTTCGTACTTTGTGGTTTACCAATGGCCCAAAGCGAAGTAGCTGTTGGTTGGCCTACATGCTTCTTGCCCGTTTTCAGGAAAACGCCTTTCAAACGCCAAAGTATATTCAGCAGCCTGATACCTAAGTTATTACCCAAACCCTTAGCTTTGCCAAGGCTGCCGTGCGCGGTTGGCAGTGAGACTCCTTAATACGCTTATATGGTTCCTTACCCGGTAGTCATCTTTGATTTTGACGGCACCCTCTGCGATACAGAGGAAGCCATCCAGTATACCTTCCATCAGGCCTTTGAACAGAAAGGAATTACACCGCCTCCGCCCGAAAAGGTGAAGCAAGCCATTGGCACCGGCGGCAATCTCTCTGAATTCCTGCCCATGCTTTACCCACCTTTACGAGGCGAGCATAAGAAGCCTGAGCTGGAGGAGTGGGTTTTGCATTACCGGCATATCTATGACACAGACGGCGGCCGACTCACTACTTTGTTCCCCGGAGTGAATGAATTACTGTCCCGGTTGAAAGACAAAGACATTAATTGCGTGGTCATCAGTAACAAGGGACAACGGGCAATTGAAGACGCCCTGGAGCGCTTTGACATTTGCCGGTACTTTGACCTGGTAATTGGCGACAACCCTAATTTACCCCTTAAGAAGAAACCGCACCCCATGGCGTATGAGCAGGTAATCAAAACCCACTACCCAAGGTTCAGTCCCTTGCAGGTCTTAATGGTGGGCGACACTGATGCCGATCTCTTCTTCGCTAAAAACGCGGGGCTTCCCTCCTGCTGGGCTGCCTACGGCTACGGAGCCGAAGAAACCTGCCTGGCCGCGGAGCCTACCTTCACTATCCAATCGGTGGAGCAGCTCTACCCTATTGTGGTGCCGGAAGCGTAAACACAAAAATAAGTACCTTCGCAGGCCAAACGCCTCTTCTGCTATGCAGTTCCGGACCGAAATCAACGTATCTCCTGCTTCCCAGCAACTTTCCCGTACCCAGGGTATTTTCACCATAGGTTCTTGTTTTGCGGAAGTGATGGGCAAGAGGTTGCAGGAGGCCAAAGCCAACGTGCTGGTCAATCCGTTCGGGACTATCTTCAATCCGTTGTCCATCCATAAACTGCTGCGCGCCGTGCTGGAGCAGGATGAGACTAATCTGGCAGAGGGCCTTGTGCAGCAAAATGGCATCTGGTACCATTATGATTTCCACTCCTCATTCTCGCATCCAGATTTTGAAGTGCTGCTGCAGATGCTGCGGGAAAAATTGCAGGAGGCGCACGCCTTTATAAAGCAAAGCCAGGCCGTGATGCTTACCTGGGGTACTGCCTACGTCTATGAACGACAGGACAACGGCGTTTTAGTGGCCAATTGCCATAAAGTGCCCCAAAAAGCCTTTACCAAACGCCTACTTTCACTGGAAGAAATTACCGAAGACACCCGGCAGACGCTCCAGCTCCTGAAAACCCACTGCCCCTACATCCAGGTCATTCTCACGGTAAGCCCTGTACGCCACCTCAAAGACACCCTTCCGCTTAACAGCGTAAGCAAAAGTCTACTGCGGGTGGCCGCACACCTGGCCCAGGAACAACACCCCTACCTCACCTACTTCCCGGCCTATGAGCTGCTGCTGGATGACCTTCGCGACTACCGCTTTTACGCCGATGATCTGCTGCACCCCACCCAAATGGCAGAAAGTTACATCTGGGAGAAGTTTATCCAGGCATATGCCGATGACGCTTTCACGCAATTTCTCTCCCGCTGGGCCGAGGTGCAACGCGAGTTAGGCCACAAAAGCTTTCACCCAGATAGTCCGGCGCACCAGAAATTCCTCCAGAAACTCCTGCAAAAGTTGCATAAACTAGCCCAGGAAGCCGATGTGCAGGCGGAAATTGACACGGTGCAGCGCCAATTGCGTATGCAATAATTCCGTTTGGCGCGTCTTTTCAGAAAATGAGCCGCTAAACGCCGTTTGACCTTACCCACCTACCTATGGAAAGAAAGCCCAACCGCCTTGCCCAGGAATCCAGCCCTTATCTGCTGCAACACGCCTTTAACCCCGTAGATTGGTACCCTTGGGGACCAGAGGCGCTTGAGAAAGCCAAAGCCGAGCAGAAGCCCATTCTGGTGAGCATCGGGTATGCTGCCTGCCACTGGTGCCACGTAATGGAGCATCAATCCTTTGAGCAGGAAACCATCGCCAGGGTTATGAACCAGCACTTTGTATGCATAAAGGTAGACCGCGAGGAGCGCCCCGACGTGGACCAGGTGTACATGGATGCCCTGACAGCCATGGGACTACAGGGCGGCTGGCCCCTGAACGTATTCCTCAATTCAGACGCTAAACCTTTCTACGGCGGCACCTATTTCCCGCCCCAGAACTGGATCCAGCTACTCCAGAGCATCGCCGATGCCTATGCTAAAAGCCGCAAGGAACTGGACCAGTCCGCTGATCAGTTTGTGCAGCACCTAAACCAAAGCGAGCTGGCCAAGTACGGTTTACAAGAAAGCAACTCAGATTTCAACCCAGCTGACTTTGAGCAGATGTTCGGGCGGTTGAAAGGCCGTTTTGACCTGAAGCGGGGCGGTACCAGCGGCGCACCTAAGTTCCCTATGCCCAGTATCTGGCGCTTTCTGCTGCGCTATTACCACCACAGCCAGGACCCGGCGGCCCTGGAACAAGTAAACCTCACGCTGGAGGAAATGGCGTTTGGGGGCATCTATGACCAGGTGGGCGGCGGCTTCGCCCGATATTCCACTGATGAGGATTGGCTCGTGCCCCACTTTGAGAAGATGCTCTATGACAACGGCCAGCTCATCAGTCTGTACTCCGAGGCCTACCAAGTGACCCGTAACGAGCTGTACCGCCAGGTGGTGATGGAAACCATCGCCTTTGTGGAACGCGAGCTCACGAGCCCCGAGGGAGGCTTCTACTCTTCCCTGGATGCCGACAGCGAAGGCGAGGAAGGCAAGTTCTACGTCTTCACCCAAACCGAGCTGAATGAGATCCTGGGTGAGGAAGCCGAGCTGGCGGGCAAATACTACAATACCACCCCTGAAGGCAACTGGGAGCACGGTGTGAATATCCTGCACCGCCGCCAGACCGATGAAGCCTTCGCCGCTGACCAGGGACTTTCGTTGGAAGAACTGCAGGAACACGTGCAGAACTGGAAAGACAGCTTATTGCAAGCCCGTGCAACGCGCATCCGCCCCGGCCTGGATGACAAAATCCTGACATCCTGGAACGCGCTCATGCTCATCGGGCTCACCGATGCATACCGCGCCTTCGGCGAAGCCAGAATTCTTGAACTTGCCTGCACCAACGCGCATTTCCTGCTGCGTCACGTGAAACAGGGAGATCAGCTCTTCCACAATTACAAAGAAGGCAAAGCCACCATTGACGGTTTCCTGGAAGATTACGCTCTCCTGATCCAGGCTCTGCTGGGATTGTACCAAATCACGTTTGAGGAAAACTGGCTCAAAGAAGCCCGGAAACTCACCGACTACACGCTGGCCCACTTCTTTGACCCCAAGGAAGACCTCTTCTTCTTTACCAGCAACGCGGGTGAACAGCTGATCGCTCGCAAGAAAGAGATCTTTGATAACGTAGTACCGGCCTCTAACTCCGTGATGGCCATGAACCTGCACTTTTTAGGCCTGTTTTTGGAAAAAGAGCGCTATTCCAGCCTCTCAGACCGCATGCTTTCCCGGGTACGCGACCTGGTGGTGCAGGAGCCTTCGCACCTGGCCAACTGGGCCTCGCTGTATTTCCTGAAGCTGAAACCCACCGCCGAGATCGCCATCGTAGGCCCAGAAGCGCATTCTTTCCGGACTCTGCTGCAGCAGCACTTCCTCCCTAACGCGTTGCTGGTAGGCACGAAGGAAGAAGGCAGCTCTACCCTGCCGCTGCTGGAAGACAGAACCGCTTACCAGGGGCAAACCACCATCTACGTCTGCTACAACCTGGCCTGCCAGCTGCCGGTGCAATCCGTAGCCGAAGCCCTGGAACAGGTAAGCCACATCTAAGAACTACTTATCAGGCGTGAAAAAAGGATCGGGTTTCTCTAACGGGAGAAAGCCGATCCTTTTTTCTGCCAGGTTGTATTAAGGAAAACAAATATTTAAGGTTACGAATAAAATCATGTTTTTCGCTCAACGGTAGAACCGATTAGGTTTTCCAGCTGTTGCCTTCCCATAACCTAAACCCAAGCTAACGTGAAGAAGTTATTAATAATGGGCGGCCTTTGGCTTGCCTGCGCGGCTTTTGCCTATTCCCAGAATGGAGACGGTTACTGGAAGCGTTTACAGAAAACCCACCCAGAAACCACTCTAGAAGCCCTGCAAAGCCCGGCACCAGCCGTTTCCCAAGCTCCTTCGGGACAGATAGACCTTTCGGCCTGCCGTTTATCCCTGGTGTACGAGGGCAAAACCCGCAACATCAGCCTGGAGAACATCCAGCGCATGAAAAACAATGGCTTTAAGCCGGGCAGCATCCGCCAATACCGCAAAGAAGTCCTTTTCACCTCCGCTGACAAAGAAGTCTGGCTGCCGGTTAAATCCACCTTGGTAGACCAGCTGGGGATTGAGGTCCGCGAAGACGAGCCGGTGCTGCTGTATACCACAGTGCTGCAAGATAAAGCTACCCAAGACAAAAAAGTTGTCTTACTGGTAGAAGAGTACCAGGTGAAATAAGGAAAGTTTCCGTTTCCGGGCTGTTTTTCCGAACTTTGGCCCAAACCGGACGCTTTGACACCAGAATTAGAATTTCATATTCCTGCTGATGACGTCCCTGAACGGATTACCCTGTTCGCGGACGTCATTTTGCCTTTACCCCTTCCCAAGCTTTACACGTACCGGGTTCCTTACCAGATGAGCGATGAGGTGCTGGTAGGTGCCCGCGTCTTGGTGCAGTTTGGCTCCAAGAAAGTACTGAGCTGCGTGGTGGCACGCGTGCATGAACAGCCGCCCAAAGATTATCAGGCCAAATACCTGCTGGAAGTCATTGACGAGAAGCCCGTGGTCACCGGTCCACAGCTGCGTCTTTTCCTCTGGATGGCCGAGTACTATCTCTGCACCTTAGGCGAGGTGATCAACGCGGCCCTCCCCTCGGCCCTGAAACTCAGCAGCGAGTCAAAAATCCAGCTGCACCCGCAGTTCCACCCCGATACGAATGAGTGGCCCCTCACGGGTCATGAAGAGAAGATCATTTTCGCGTTGCGCCAGAAACAGCACCTCACCTTCACGGAGGTAGGCCAACTGCTGCAGCTCACCAGCTTCCATAAGATCATCAAGTCGCTTTTGCTCAAGGAGATCATCATCATCTATGAGGAAATAGCCGAGAAATACGCCCCTAAAGTGGTAAAGAAGGTGCGCTTGGCACCTATGTTTACCACCGATGAGGAGACCCTGGAGGAGCTTTTCAACCAGCTGGCAGCCAAACCCAAGCAACTGGATGTGCTGCTAAAATACGTGCAGCTCACGCCCATTCTTCAGAACCTGCGCATGAATGAGGAAGGCCTGGAGAAAAACTTACTCACGTCTAACCCCCACCTGTCCTTATCCGCCATCAATACCTTACTCAAGCACGGCGTGCTGGAGCAGTTTGACGTGGTGGTGAGTCGTTTCCCTGAGGCTGAAGGCCGTGGTCCTTACCTGCATTCTGAGCTATCTACGGCCCAGACGGCCGCCCGGGACCAGATTCTGGAAACGTTCAACGAGAAAAATACGGTGTTGCTACACGGCATCACTGGCAGCGGCAAGACCGAGATCTACATTGACCTCATCCAGAAAGCCGTAGAAGCCGGCGGCCAGGTGCTGTACCTGTTACCTGAGATTGCGCTGACGGCACAGATTGTGATTCGCCTTAAACGCGTGTTCGGGGATAGGTTGGGCGTGTACCATTCCAAGTTCTCAGACAATGAGCGCGTGGAAGTCTGGAACGGCATCCTGTCGGGGCGGTTCCAGGTGGTAGTAGGCGTGCGGTCCTCGGTGTTTCTGCCGTTCCATTCGCTGTCGCTTATCATCGTGGACGAAGAGCACGAGCCTTCCTATAAGCAGCATGAGCCGGCGCCCCGCTACAATGCCCGCGAGGTGGCTTTCATGATGGCGCAGTTCCAGGGGGCCAAGACGCTGCTGGGATCGGCCACCCCGTCCATTGAGTCTTATTACCACTGCCAGAGCGGCCGCTGGGGCCTGGTGAACCTGCATGAACGCTACGGGGAGGCCACCTTACCCGAGGTAGAGTTGGTAGATACCCGCCGCGAGAGCCTGCGCAAGAACATGATGAGCCATTTCTCGCAGCGCTTGGTGCACGATATCCAGGACGCGCTCTTCCGCCATGAGCAGGTCATCCTGTTCCAGAACCGCCGCGGTTACGCGCCATTCATTGACTGCAACGATTGCGCCTGGATTCCCAAGTGCCGCAACTGCGCCGTGAGTCTTTCTTACCATAAGTTCTCCAACGAGCTCCGTTGCCATTACTGCGGCTACACCGAGCGCAAACCAACCGATTGCCCCGCCTGCGGCTCCACCATGCTAAAGACGGTGGGTTTCGGGACGGAGAAGATTGAGGACGAGCTGAAGCTGATCATGCCTGAGGCCCGCATCCAGCGCATGGACCTGGACACCACCAAACGTAAGAACAGCCACCAGCAGATCATTGAGGACTTTGAGCAGCAGCGCACCAATGTGCTGGTAGGCACCCAGATGGTGACCAAAGGCCTGGATTTTGAGCACGTAAGCCTAGTGGGCATCCTCAGCGCCGACAGCATCATCCATTTCCCCGATTTCAGGGCGCACGAGCGGGCGTACCAGTTGTTTGTGCAGGTAAGTGGCCGGGCCGGCCGGAAAGGCAACAAAGGTAAGGTCCTCATCCAGACGGCTAACCCCAACCAGAACATCTTCCAGCGGGTGATTGAGGGCGACTACCGTGGCCTGTACGAGCAGGAGATTGAGGAACGCCGCAAGTTCCGGTACCCGCCCTTCGTGCGGATGATCAGGCTCACGGTGAAGCACCCCGAGGCAAGGCCCTGCGAGGCTGCGGCCATTCTGCTGGCCAAAGAACTGGTGGACCGGCTGGGTAAAACCGGCGTTCTGGGCCCCGAGGCTCCGCACATCTTCAAGATCAGGAACCAGTTCCTGCAGGAAATTCACGTGAAACTGGACCGCGACAGCAACCATCTGCGCGAGTCTAAATTCCAGGTGCTGGACGCCGTGCAAAGCCTGCTTAAGACAAAAGAGTTCAAGAACGCCCGGGTGGTCATTGACGTAGACCCCTCCTAACCTCTTCTCATTCAATATCTTTCAGCCGAATCGGGCCTGTTTTCTATAAAACAGGCCCGATTCGTTTCTGCCTTCCTCCGAGAGGTTTACTTACTATGTTCAGCGGGGGATTATCCGGTTTCAGGTGGATAATTTCCTTTCCTGGTCAGTAATGCCCTATGCTTTCCTAGGGTAAAATACCTTATCCCTGTCTTAGAATTAGTGGTTCGGGAGCGAAAAGAAGTCTGGGGCTTCTTTCAGGAAAACAGGCAAAAAATTCTTGTCTTCTTCATCCTCAAAAAAGGCAGCCTCAGTTTCCGTTTATTCGGCTTCATCCTGGATTTAAGCCTTTTAACAAACCATTAACATGCAACCAAGCAACGTTTTACCCAAATTTGCATCTATATAATCAAAAGGGATAACCCAAAAGAGGGCAACTCCTTCTAAAAAAGTTTAAAAATTTTAACCATAAAAACATTATGAAAACTAAATTAACCTCCGCTCTTTTCACAGTTTGTTTCCTGTTTACCCTGGTTCCTGCCTTCGCTGGAAACACTCCTGCCAACGGACCTACCACCCGCACTACCAAAGTGTTCAAACACGTTTTGAAAACCGATAACCTGCGCATATTGTCATTAGAACTAAAACCAGGTGAGTACCTGGATTTCCACGCCTCTCCAGAGCAGGAAGCTTACGCCGCCACTGACGGAACCCTGCGCATGGTGACTTCAGACGGTCAGGAGAAAATTGTAAATGTTAAAGCCGGCGATCGCCTGTGGATGGACCTTGCCCAGTACAAGAATTGGAACACCGGAGACAAGACTTTAAAAATATTGCTCCTGGAAGGCCAGAATGAGGTTTTTGAAAAAAAATCTAACATTTCTTTATACTCACTTAAACCTTAATGTTTTAAGGTCGTTAAAGACTATACATTCACACTCTATTTCAGCTTAAAAGTAGTCTTCTGCTATCCGCTTGCGCTCTGGTAATAGACTACTTTTAAGCATTTTTTTTGCCCTTTTACCATTAAGCCATTCTGCCCAGAATGGCTTTTCCATTTTATTCAAATATCACTATACCTTTATAGCCGGATACTAACAAATGAGTGGCCACTCCACTTCACGCCAGCCTTACCCGGTTCACTCCGTGTTTTGCGGGTTTCGGGCAGGAAAAGGCCCGCTTCCTCTGGTTAAGGTTGCCGAGGGCGCAAAACCACTGCATATTTGTATCACCAATCAGGCAGAAAGCGGCTGAGTCTTCTCCCAGAGAATGAATCCCCATCGCCTGAACGGCCGCTGAGACAGCTCAGCACTTGAAGAGAAATTAGGTTTTGTTTGTTAGTTTGGTGTAAGGGGCCCGGTTTTTCCGGGCTTTTTCATTTTAGGCCTTTGTCAACGCACCGCCCCCGTATTCCTGCTCTTTTCTAAAAAAGGCCCTAAAACAGTTCTCAATGACCGGCCTTCACTTTTATCTGAAGGTCCTGTTTCAGCGGCTACACAGATTTACCACAGGTTACTGGGGCTCACCGCCTGACGATAATTAAACAACCGAACGCCCAGCAGCAACTCATGGCTGCCGGCGCCCTCCCTGCTGACTGGCCCTGTGCCCAGGTCATAGGCGTAACTGATTTCAAGCAAAGAGTTGAGAGATAAACCCGCCAGTGCGGCAAAACTCTCTCCCTGCCGGTAAGAGCCCCCCAACCAGAACCGGTTATCATAGATGGCCTTAAGGTTGTAATCCATAGAAACTGGTAAAGGCCGCATCCATTTTATAAGCACCGAGGGTACCAAGGCAACCTCAGGCGATATTTTGAGTTTATAGGCGCCGGTCACAAAGTAATGGGGTAGGAACTTGGTCTCACTGTGGCTGGAAAGGTCCTGACCCAGCAGTTGGGCACCTGACACCCCTGCATAGAAGTTCTGGGAGTAGAGCCACAGTCCCAGGGAGAAGTTAGGGTTTATAGAAGAACGGCCCGTGTTGACTATATCCGCGGGATCGGCAAAAGTTACCTTGTCTGCCCGGAAGGATTGCCGCAGAAACCCTGCTGAGGCGCCGGCAGACAGTTTCAGCCCCTGGTTCAGCCACAGATGGTAAGCGTAAGTGGCATTCACCTCGGTGCGCACAAAAGGCCCGATACGGTCATACAGAATGCTTCCTCCTATGCCGTGATGGGGCTTGTGCTTCCGGTGGGTTCCGTACGCCTTAAGCGTGGGCGCGAAGTCTCCTTGTTTGTTATCCTCCTGGTTTATGATGGAAGAAGGATTGTTCAGTCCGAGTTTGGTATGCCCCGTGAGGTACAGCGTGAGCGGTGCGCCGTCAATTCCCACCCACTGGCTCCGGGTACTGAGTTTCAGATCCAGGTAGTCCTCAATGCCGGTAAGGGCGGGGTTCAGTACGTAGTTGTTGAGCATGTACTGCGTATACTGAGGTCTCTGCTGCCCGGCCACAGAAAAAGAAAGACCGAAAAGCCAGCCGCTCAGCAGCAGCATTCTGGTAATAGGGGTCCGGAAGTTCATCTTACAATAGAGACAGAACCCGTCAGGGTGCGACCCTGGTCAAGGTTGAGGTGGTAGAAATAAGTTCCTACGGGCAGCGGTTTTCCTTTTTGGGTGCCGTTCCAGTCGTTGCGGTAGCCTTTGGCTTCATAAACATTGCCGCCCCAACGGTCAAAGACGCGGAGAGTGGCGTTAGGATAGATGAAGATGTTGGTGATTTCCCAGGTCTCATTGGTGCCATCGCCGTTTGGGGAGAAAGCCGTGGGAATGACTACGTTTTTGGTGACGGTTACCGTCACCGAAGCCTGGTTCTCGCAGCCTTGGGCATCTTGTGCGATCACGGTATAGGTCGTCGTCTCCTGCGGCTGAGCTTTGGTCACAGGGCCAGAAGGGTTGCTTAGCCCCACCGTGGGCTGCCAGGAATATGAAACCCCGCCGCTCGCCTGCAGTTCTGTGCTCTGCCCCAGGTTGATGGTGACATCGGGTCCTGCCTGCACCAGGGGTAAGGGCTGTATAATGGCTTCTACAGGAGCCTTTGGACCTTCACAGCCGTTCTGGACCACTGAGACATAGAAAGTGGTGCTTTTAGTCAAATGAGGGGTCTTGAAAGTACCGGTCGTACTCAAAACCATAGGAACTGTGGCCGTAGGCGCATCATACCAGCGGAAGGCTTCAACGTTGGTGCTACTCACCGCTTGTAAGGTAAGGCTTCCCGGTCCGCAGATAGTGGCACCGGTCACCTTGGGGGCTAATGGCAACTCTTTCAATGTAACGGTCAGATTATTGGTCGTGAGCAGGGCGCCACAGGCATTGATGACATCAGCGGAGTACTGACCTGCCTCCTGCACCTCCAGTGTGTTGACACTGACAGCTCCGCCTATGGGCTGGCCATTCCTGCGCCATTGGTACATATAGTTTTCGCCCTGGGAAGCCGTTAGTTGTATTTTGCTTCCGGCACAGATGGTCAGCGCTTCATTCGCCTGCAAGGTGGGCGTTGCCATGGGTGGGCAAGAAACCTGCATGGTCACGGTGGCCGTGGCGCATTTGGAGTAGCATTGATCCGAGGCACTCTCGCAGACCTCGTACACAAAGGTATCGGCTCCGGTAAAACCCCGGTTGGCCGTGTAGATGACCTGATTTTCGAAAATAGTGGTAGTTCCGTGCTGCGGCCCTGTGACCACCCTAGTCACTCTGATAGGCTCGTTTTTGGTATGGAGGTCATTCTGCATCACGGGCAAGGTTATCGGTTTCAGGGGCTGGGCCTGCCCCTGGTCATTCCGGGCCTCAGGCTTGCTGGCAGGATCAATGATGCAAATGGTCTGTTCATTCTGGAGCCCACCCGTAGAACCGGTAAAACCATAGTACACCTCTTTCGCCCCCCCGAAAACATTGCTTACAAGGTCATCCTGGTGGTTGAACCGGCGCTTGCCGTCAAAGAAAAGCTGCAGTTCCTGGGTGGCAGGGTTCCAGGTGATTTTGTAGGTGTGGCACTTATTATCCTCTACGTTGGGCTTGTCTGGGTCAATGAAAACCGGGGCCAGTTTTGGGGTGCTTACCAGACCATTATAAACCACGGTGGTATGATCCTGGGGAATGTCACCTGTGACCGGTACGCCTGAGGAAATAGTGGTATTGTCAAAGGTATCAAACTCAATGGCCACAGATGGAGAGATGGCATTCCCCGCATTGGGGTTGAATTCATCATAACCAAAGCCCAGCCCACTGCCTGAACTTCCGCGGGCCTCCATGCCCCTGGGGTCATTGTGGAATACAAATGCAATGCCGTCTGCCCCATCAATATCTTTGGAGCCTAAAAAGATGATGAAAGAAACCTCGAAGGGTTTGGTGAGGTCTATTTTGTCTTTCCACCAGATGGTGCCAAACCGGGATGAAACATCCGGAGTGATTCTGTAGCAAGTGGTAGAAATCTGTGAAGCATCTCCCTTGGGAATAAACTGCGCCGCACTTGAAAAGGAAATGAGCAACAGACATAGCAGAACAAGCGGCTGCTTTTTCCTGAACTTTCTGATGATGCTCCGCAAGAGCGGGTCTCTAAAGCAAGGTGCCATTATAGTTTAGGGGAGTGAGTAAATGAATATAGGTGACGAAAACCAAAAAGCGACTGCACCTCCAACACACTTCTCCCCAGCCTTTCACAAAGCCAGCCTGATTGCTCTTTCCATAAAGTAACAGATAATTCCGTAAGAATCTCAATTATAAACCCGTAAGGTTTAGAAATATGGTGCAGGAAGAACCCGTTTAGTTAAACCAAGGCAAATTGCCTGAAAGGCTTTGGCATCCTGGATGACGGTTTCAGTCTGATCCATCAGGGTTCATCAGGGTTTTAGAGCCTTTCGTCAGAATTCAGAGGCCAAAGAGAAAGGCAGCAGTTTTTCACCCGATGAAGATAATTAATGAGCTTTTCGCCAAGCCAAACCCGGAATTTTCTATCCAGGTCAATTATTTTCAACTGGGTTTACCAAAAAAGCCGCGATTTTGGATGGCAGATTCAGAGGTGGATTTGTCCGATTCACGCCGCTATATTCCGGTTCACTCCGGCTTTGTCAGGTTTCAGGCAGGAAAAAGTCCGTTTCCTCTTGTTTGGGTTGCCGGCGGGGCAAAAGCGCTGCATATTTGTATCACTAAACGAGACCAACAGCCCCTGATTCCCTCTCAGCTGGCTGCTCTTCCCTCGGGCTTGTTTAGTATTTAGGTTTGTTTAAAGTTTTGTTTGTTAGTTTGGTGTAAGGGGCCCGGTTTTTCCGGGCTTTTTCATTTTATACCCTTTCCAAACCTATCCCTGCCGTTTTCCGGTCATTTCCTGTAATTTAGGTCCAAAACAGGTTTCTCCCTTACCCGTACGCAGACGTATGCAATGGATCAAGATTTTTGACAGTGAGGCCCAGGCCAAAAAGCAGATTCCGGTGACCAAGTCAACGGCGGTAGTGGCCGCCGGTAAGGAAATCTGCATTGCCCATACTCCGGCCGGGCTTTTTGCGGTGGAGAACCTGTGCCCGCACCTGGGAGACGCCCTGAGCCGGGGAACCACCAATTACCTCAATGAGATCATCTGCCCGTGGCACAGCTACCGCTTTCACCTGATATCGGGGGAAGAATGCAAAGGCCGTACCCGCCCCCTGGAACGGTTCCCATTGGAAGTACGGGAAGACGGCGTATACGTCCAGATGCCTGATTAAGGCGCTTCAGGGCAGCATTAGCCCCCAGAAAGTGGCAAGCCGTTTTAAGTCCCATTTCCTGGAATCAGGCCCAGAACAAGAAACCGATTAGGCAGACTTCTCTAATCTACTGCTTTAGGCTCCTCTGAAGGCACCAGGCGGTAAATAATGCCGGGGTTCTCTACCGCGATGTAAATGTAGCCATCGGGGCTCTGGCGCACGTCCCGTACCCGACCGATGTCGGGCAGCAGCCGCTCCTCTTTGAGGACCTTGTTTCCGTCCACGTCCAGGCGACTCAGGAACTTGAAGCTGAGGGAGCCCACCAGCAAATCACCTTCCCAGCCTTTGTAGCGGTTTCCGGTCACAAACGCCATGCCCGAGGGAGCGATAGAAGGCACCCAGACCTTGATGGGATCGATGATGCCCGCTTTCTGCTTCAGGTCAGAGATTTTAGAGCCGTTGTAGTCAATGCCATAGGTCACATCGGCCCAGCCGTAGTTGGCACCTTTCTTTAAGATGTTCACCTCATCGCCGCCTTTGGGCCCGTGCTCGTGCGCCCATAACTCACCTGTGGCAGTATTCAACGCCAGGCCCTGCGGATTGCGGTTCCCGAAGGTGAAGATAGAAGGCATAGCCCCGGCCTTGTTCACGAATGGGTTATCAGCGGGGATGCTGCCGTCTTCTTTGATGCGGTGGATCTTGCCGGGGTGCACATTCAGGTTCTGCGGATTCTCGCGGGTGCCGCCTCTATCGCCCATGGAGAAATACAGGTAACCGTCGCGCCCAAACTCCATGCGGCAACCGTAGTGGTGCCGCGTTCTAAGGTAAGGCTGGCCTTCAAATATCACCTTCTGGTCTGTAAGAGTGTTACCCTCCAGCCTGGCACGCGTGATGGCGGAGGTAGACAGCGTCTGCCCTCCGTCTTTCCTGAAGGCCGAATAGGAAATAAAGAGCACGTTGTTCTTAGAATAATCTGGGTGCAATATCACGTCCAGCAATCCGCCCTGGCCCTGGCTCAGGACCTGAGGAACACCTTCTATCTTCTGCAGTTCTTTGTTTTTGGTGAAGCGATACAGGGTGCCGGACCGCTCGGTGATGAGCATGTCGCCGTTGGGCAGAAACGCCATGGCCCAGGGCACATCCAAGCCGGTAACTACCTGCTCCAGCTCAAAATTGACTTTCTCAGACCGGTGAACCGTGACGTTGGTTTTACTCTCAGGTTGATCTTTATGCGCCTGTATTCCCTGCCGGATGAAGGAGACCAACTGGGTGATCTGGTCATCAGAGAAGGTGGTGGCGTAGGCCGGCATGCCTTGCTCGGGATAGCCGTGTTTGATGCCTTTGAAAAGCGCCTCGGGGCTGTCTCCGTGCTGCCATTTGCGGTTCACAAAGGTCTCCAGTTCCCGTCCGTGACAGCCCCCGCAATAGTTCGTGTAATTGCTTCGGGCCTGCGCCAACTGTGTGGAGGATAATTGCGGTTCTCCGGCGGCGGTGGAGCTTACAGAACCTCCGTTAGAGGATGTTTTTTTGGCGCAGCCAGACATACTAGCCAGCAGGAACAGGGAAACGGCAGCAATTTTAGAGACAGAACGCATAGTTGTATCTGATGGACCTTGTACAAGATAGTGGTTTTTCTCTTATACGGCCCTCCCATAATCGGTTCCAATGTTCTTGTTTACAACGCATTTTTAACTAAAAGGCCTGTAAACAGCAACGCCCGCTATAAGCGGGCGTTGCTGTTTATGAACTGGAAGGCTGCTGGATTACTGTCCTACCAGGAAGACCGCGTTCCCGAAGAGCAGTTTGCCGCCCTGCCAGAAGGCTCTGAACAACGGGTTGTCTACCAGATACACCACGTTGCCACGGCCCAGGTCCTGCACGCCCAGCACCAGGCCGTTCTGCAGGTTGCTACCGGCTTTAGAGCCCACAAAACCAGTGGCCGGCGCTTCTTTCTTCACCACCCCTACGTTCCAGGCATCTTTCATGAACTGGGGCAAGGTATTGGTTCTGATCAAAGCCGGGTAAGACGTGCCGTACCCGAAGGCCAGCGGATGGGTGTTGTCCAGGTTGATTCTGAACACACTGCCCTGCACCTCCTCTGAGATGGACTCGCGCTCGCGGTTGGCGTATTTTTTCAGGTCTGCCTCGGTGGCGCCTTTCTTAGCATTGGTGGTATCAGCGGCTTTTTTTTTCACCGCGAAATCTGGTTTATCAGACAGGAAGGTCACGGCACTTTCCATGGCGATGAGCTTGCCGCCGGCGCGTACCCAGTCTTTTACTTTGGTCAGGTTCCGCTCGTCCAGGATGCGGCCGTAAGAACCGGTTGGCAAAATGAGCACGTCAAACTCATGCAGCGGCACGTTGGCGAAATAATCAGCGCCCAACACCGTCACGGGGTAACCTATCTGCTGCTCAAAGTAATGCCAGATCTCTCCGAAACCGTACGGAGACACGCCTTCACCGGTCATCAAAGCCACGCGGGGCGCCTTTACGTACCGGATGTTGCGCGAACCGAAATCCGAGCCTGAACTCACGAAACCTGAGGTGGTAGAAGCCAGCTTCACACCCAAGGAATCTGCGGCACGGGTCACAATCTGGTCAAACCTGGCACCCAGACCTTCGTTGCCGGTGCGGGTAATGATGAGCGTGCCCGGTGCGTAATGCTCTTTGTTCTGCTCAAAAGGCACCTCTGAATAACGCACGCGCACTTTGGACTTGAGCAATGAAGCCAGGAATTTCAGATCCTGCACCCCGTTCCAGCGCGCGATGTACGCGTAAGCAGCTGGGGCAGCGGTATTGGTGGTCGCAGCGGCGGCTGGTTTGGCCTCGTTCATGGAAATACGGCCTGTAAACGCGGCGCCTTTCAGGCCATAAGCGTAAGGCAGAGACCAGGCGGTGATGTCATAGGTCACAGAGTCCTCCAGGCGCGCCGATGGCTCAAACAACACGTTCAGCAGGGTGGACTTAGGCTGATAAGCGCTGATCACCAGGTCACCACTCTCGTATTTCACCGATTCTGTTTTGCCGGTCCCGTAGTTGAACCCTTTGCTGCTTCCGCCGGCCTTGGCGTAGCCGTAGCGGATCTGCTGGCGGTCAAGGTACTCTGTCAGGTCCTTAATGCGGCCTTCCTCGCCTTTCACTTTGAACACGTAGCTGCGGTATTGGCCATAAGGCTTCTCCAGGGCATCGGTGTAGAATCTCTTAAACTCTTTGATTACCTGGTCAGACTTGTCTGAAATGGCCTCCACAGTAGCCAAGCTGGCGGCGTGGTGGTGGGCAATACGCTGCGACAAAGTAAGGCTGTCTCCGTCTGATTTCTGGATCACCACCCCCGCGCGGCCGGATCCGCCCTGCTCATAGGTCATGGCAATAGCACCCTGGTACGTAGGCCAGGTATCGCCGTAGCTGGGGTAGAAGAGGTCAAAGTTCTCGCGGGTGAAGTACAGCCAGTTGTTCTTGTCAAAGTACTTGCGGTTGTAATCGCCAATAATACCCTGGAACTCGCGCTGCCAGGGGGTGATGGCATCGTGGTAAGGCTTGGCTGAGGGCGCGAAGTAATAAGGGTTGTCTACGCCCTGCTCGTGGAAATCGGCGTGGAGCTGGGGCATCCATTGGTTGTACACCACGGCGCGCTGCTTAGACTCGGTCTGCGTTTGCCAGGCCCAGTCGCGGTTCAGGTCAAAGTAATAGTGGTTAGGGCGTCCGCCCGGCCAGGGCTCGTTGTGTTCCCAGGCCCACGGCGAGGCGTTGGGTTGCTGGTTCCGGGCCCGGTTGTACCACTGGGTGTAGCGCTCACGGCCATCAGGGTTCACGCAGGGATCAATCATCACCACGGTGTTCTCCAGCCACTTCTGAGTCTGTGCGTTGTTAGGGTCCAGCAGATCATACAAAACCTGCAGCACGGCCTCAGAAGAAACAGACTCATTGCCGTGGATGTTGTAGCTGAGCCACACAATGGCTGGTTGCTTGCCGCTTGTAGGCTTGCCGCTCATCAGGCCGGTGTTCTTGAGGTTATTCGTTCTGATTTCCTCCAGGCGCTGCATATTGGCCGGTGAGGAAATGGTGGCCAGCAGCAGGGGCCGTTTCTCATAGGTCTGGCCGTAGGTCTGCAGCTGCATCTTGGTGGGGTTCTGGCCCGCCAGGTAGCGCACATAATCCACAAGGCGACCGTGGTAGGTAAACTGGTCACCCAACCGGTAACCCAGGAATTGCTCAGGAGTCTGCAACGCGGTCTGGGCTTGGGCCACAGACATCCCGCTCAGCAGCATTGCCCAGCAGAGGGCAAGCTTGGCGTAAAATTTCAACATATTGTTTGGCTTGGTAAACACTTAACACGGGAGTTAAGCAAGTTCCAAAGTTTAAAAAAAATGCTGAAAGATTACGTCAAACAATTGGCGTTTTAAGCAGGATTTTCAGGAAACAGCTTCAAAACAAACCTACCCATCTTTTTCAAAAACTACTTTCTTTCACCGGTGAACGATGCTGCAGCTTTATTTTCCGGGATTCTTCTTAAGTCTCTTAGAATGTGCCGCTTGCTTTTCAGGACCATTTGGAATGATGTAGCTACAGATAAATATAAATAAAAAATGTTGCGGTAGGATTAGGGGTAAACCCCGGGGACTGTGTCTATACTCTTGGAAATGCATTAAAGCGCTTTGCATCCTTTGTTAAACCAACCATCCCTCACATTCAATTTAACGAGAAAATGAAATTCCCTAAATTACTACCAGTTCTGTTCGCTGCCTCTTTATTCATCATGGGTTCTTGTACCGATGACGAAGAAACAAGTCCCATTGATAACATCAAGGCCTGTAAAGCCGTGAAGATCACCGATGAAGACGGTGTCACCTCGGTCACTTATGCCAATGACAAGATTTCCTCCTTCACCAACGGTGAGTTTGGCACTGTAAACGTACAGTACCATTCTTCTGGCAGCAAAGCCGGCAAACCCTCCAAAATGGTATTTATGAACGGCGACCAGGGAGATGGAAGCATGGAGTACACCTATGATGACCAGGGCAAACTGACCGGCACCATGTTGAGCGGAGAGGACATGGATGGCATGGGCATGGGCTCTGAAATTGAGTACAGCGGCAACCGCATCAGCAAAATCACCCGCTTCTTGGTGATTCCTGCCGAGGAAGGCGAAGACCCTGTTTCGTTCCCCATGGGCTGGACCACTTACCAGTATGACGCCAAAGGAAACGTCTCCAAAGCCACCGAATACTATGACAACCCAGCGACCGAGGAAGATGAGTCCACTTCTCCTTCTGCCACCACTGAGTACACCTATGACGCCAAAAACAGCCCGATGGCTGCTTTCGAGGCCCTCTTCATCGGTTTACCAACCTTGAACCCTCCTAGCGTGAACAACGTGATCACCGAGGTTCGTAAAGAAGGCAGCACCGTAGACAAGGATATGTCTTACACCAACACCTTCGTGTTCAATGACAACGGGTACCCTACCAAAATCACCAGGACAACCCAGAACAATGATGTAACCACCGTGAACGTTGAGTACAGTTGCCAATAATAAAGAATATGCTTACCTGCAAAGGCCTGGGAAACTAGGCCTTTTTTTTGTGCCTTTTTACAAAAACACCGCTTAAGCAGAATTCCGGGGAGAGGTCCCATCCTGTTTTAGGGTTATTCTCGGGAAAACGGCGGTAAAACAGAGGTTGTCTGCCGCGGCTGAATTCTCTAAATTGTCGGCGCCAAACTTTACCAAACAGACAATTTATGAAACCAAACCCCTGGAGATGGCTTTTGCTGGTGCTATTGTGGCCAGCCCTCACCGCCTCTGCCCAAACCCTCACAGACTCGGCCTATATCCGGCAGAACTACACCAAAACCGAGCACCAGATTGCCGCGCGCGATGGCGTAAAACTCTACACCGTGGTGTACGCCCCCAAAGATAAAAGCAAGAAATACCCCATCATGCTCAGCCGCACGCCTTACTCGGTGGGGCCGTACGGCGAAGGAAAATACAAAACCAGCATTGGGCCGTCACCGGACATGATGCGCGAGGGCTACATTTTCGCTTACCAGGATGTGCGCGGCAAGTACATGAGCGAGGGTGAGTTCATCAACATGAAGCCCCTCATCGGCAAGAAAGGCAAAAAGGACGTAGACGAGAGCACCGATTCCTATGACGCCATTGAATGGCTCGTGAAAAACGTGCCCAACAACAATGGTCGTGTAGGCCAGTGGGGTATCTCCTACCCCGGCTACTATACCACCGTAGGCTTGCTCAGCAACCACCCCGCCCTCAAAGCCGCCTCGCCGCAGGCCCCAGTGACCGATTGGTTCTGGGACGATTTCCACCACCACGGCGCATTCTTCCTGCCGCACGCCTTCAACTTCCTGGCCTCCTTCGGGCAGCCGCGGCCGCAGCCCTCGCCTACTGGGGCACCGCGCTTCAACCACGGCACGCCAGACGGCTACGATTTCTTCCTGCGTATGGGCGCCTTGCCCAACGCCAACGCCCAGTACCTTAAAAAAAACGTCTCCTTCTGGAACGACATCGTGCAGCATCCCAACTATGATGCCTTCTGGCAAGCCATGAACATCAGGCCGCACCTGAAAAACATCAAGCCCGCAGTGATGGTGGTGGGTGGCTGGTTTGATGCCGAGAACCTTTTCGGGGCGCTGGAAACCTACAAGACCATTGAGAAGAACAACCCCGGCACCTACAACACCCTGGTTATGGGGCCGTGGTTCCACGGCGGCTGGTCCCGCTCCACCGGCGAGCACCTGGGCAAAGTCTCTTTCCGCCAGAATACCTCTGAGTTCTATCGGCCTAACATCGAAGCTAAATTCTTCCGCCACTATTTAAAGGAGAACGGCAAAGGCAAACCAGCCTTGCCGGAGGCCTACATGTTCAACACCGGCGCAAACCAGTGGCGCGAGTTTGCCGCCTGGCCCCCAAAAAATACTCAGGAGCGCATGCTGTACTTCGGGGAAAACGGCAAACTGAGCTTTGAGAAACCGGCCGCTACCGGCACTGGCTTTGACGAGTTCATCAGTGACCCCAATAAACCTGTGCCTTTCTCTGAGGAGACCACCACCGGCATGACCCGCGAGTACATGACCGATGACCAGCGTTTCGCCGGCCGCCGCCCCGATGTGCTAACCTACCAGACCGATGTTTTAACCGAAGACATCACCCTGGCTGGCGAGATCCTGTCGGCGCTCAACGTCTCCACCACCGGCACCGATGCCGACTGGGTAGTGAAACTGATTGACGTGTACCCAGATACAGCACGCGAGAATGCGCATAACCCGGCTTCGGTGAAAATGGGTGGTTACCAGCAGATGGTCCGCAGTGAGGTGCTGCGCGGCCGTTTCAGAAACAGCTATGAGAAACCGGAGCCTTTCACGGCCAACCAGGTAACCGCTGTGAACGTGCCCCTGCAGGATGTGCTCCACACCTTCAAGAAAGGCCACCGCATCATGGTGCAGGTGCAGAGTACATGGTTCCCGCTCGTAGACCGCAATCCGCAGAAGTATGTACCTAATATATATGAGGCCAAAGCCGAGGATTTCCAGAAGGCCACGCACCGCGTGTACCACAATGCCCAGCAGCCCTCTTATCTAAAGGTGAAGATTCTGTAGTTTTTCTTCATCTTCAGCCTCACTCAAACAAAAAGGCCGCTCTTCCAGAAAAGAGCGGCCTTTTTGTTTTCAGGCAAAAACGCACAGAACAGCTTAAAAGGGGCCTTTTTCCTGCATCAGAAAAAAATTGAAAAAATTTTTCCATGAAAGCCATTCTTCATCTTCTCTTCATCTTGACAAGATAGTTTTGACCCATTAATCATTTAAAACGATTTCAAACACAAACCAAAACGATCCACCAACATGAAAAAGCTAACCTTTTTTGTCGCCTCTTTATTGATTGCCGGTACTTCTTTCGCACAGACCACCACCACTGCCAATGGCACCGGGCAGACTACCGCTAAGACAACCCACGGCACCACGGTAAGTACCACGGCCAAAGCCGATGTCTCCGGTACTGTTACCACCGATGCCGCCGCCAAGGGACAAGCCGTAAGTGAGGTGGCCAAGTCAAAAGCCAAGGCGAAAAAAGATGAGACCTCAAATGAAGTAAAAGAGTCGGCCAAAGCGGGCAAAGAAAAAGCCAAAGCCAAACAGGACGAACTAAAGGCCAAGCACGAAGAAGCCAAGGCGAAGAAAGAAGAATCGCTTGACGCGGCCGCCGAGGCCCGCGCCGAACTGAAAGCCAAAGCCCAAAGAGAAGAGCAGGAAGAAGCTGCGGCCCAAACCAACTCAGAGCTTAAAGTAAAAGCCAAAACCCATGTTGAGGTAGCCAAGCAGGAAGGCGAAAACCATGGTGAGGCGGTGAGCACCGTTGCCAAGGGAACCCTGGAAACCGGTAAAGAAAAAGGCCAGGCGGTGAAAGCTGCTGCCTCTGAGAAACGCCAGAGAGCCGGCAGAATCCAAACCGAGACTGGCTTGGGCACCAAAGTGAATGCTGGCAGCGCCAGCCGTGCCAAAGTGAACACCGGCCTTTCTACCAAAGGCGTGCGCCCCGTTAAAGTGAACGCCGGTGCCAACCTGAAAATCGGTTCTAAATAATCTTAACCTAATTCAGCTGCCTCTGCCGGGGCAAAGGCAGCTGAAATTTCTTCCTCAACCCCTAACACACCAACACAATGAAACTATTCATCAGCATCTGCTTCGTAATGAATTGGCTTCTGGCCAACTCCGCTCCGGCGTATGGTACCCATATGCAACGGTTTCCGAGCGCCACCCTATCTAAGTAGTACCTAAGCCTCAATAGGTTTAGTTTCAAAGAGGAAAACAGCATTGCCGTTTTGGCCTCTTTTTTGCAAAACTCCTCCAGAATCATTTTAAAGAATTGATTGTCGACTTAAAAGATGAACTGAAAAAGAATTATTCATCGTCTGTTCATCTTTCCATAGTAGCTTTGAAGTAAACAGCGTTCAGAATGCATCCCACTTTTATGAAACTTTCCTTTTTGATAGCAGCGGCGGCTCTTTGCACCGGTACTGCATTTGCGCAACCTACCGTTGCGGGAAACGAACCGGCCGGCAAACCAGTTGCAACCGCAATAGCCAAATCCGAGGGAACCACCGTTGAGACCTTGGATATGGCTCCTGTGGTTGAGGCATCGGCTGCCTTGGAAAGCAGTACACTTTTGCAGCAGGAAAAACCCCGCAAAGCCGATAAGCAGAAAGCCAAAGACCAGCCCAAGGAGGAACAGAAAGTGAAAGAAGTAGCCACGGCCAAACGCCAGGGTAAACCCGAGAAAGTTTCTGGTGACACTGATGAACTGGTTTCCCGCGGTTCAGCGGCCCGGCCGCAAAGCGCGGCCCGTCCCGGCCGAGGGGTCAATGCCGGCAACACCGTAAAAGCGGTAGGCAATGCTGCCAAAGCAGCCAAATCTGCCAAGCCAGTGAAAGTGGGCGGTTTAGGAGTGGGCCGCATCAAAGTGGGCAAAAACTAACCCTCCTTCTCAATACGTACCTTTACCAAATACTATTGCAGCCGCTTCTGTTTTGAAGCGGTAATTCCCATCTACCACTTAATTGATAGATATACTCAGATGAAAAATCTCTTTGGATTCTGTTTCCTGTTTTGTTTCTGGCTCACCTCCGCTGCAAGCGCAGAAGAAAAAGCCCCTACCCTGGTAGCCCCCTCCCCAGCGCAGGTCCAGGATACGGCCACTAAAAACGGCTGGTGGACCGTAGGCCTAGAAACCGCCAACAATGCCTCCTTTTTCGGACGCAATACTGCCCAGCAATACCCATATGTAGCGGCATCGCTGACCTATACCCATACCTCGGGCCTGTTCATCTCCGCGATGTCTTACCAGTTGTTCAACACCGAGGACTTTATTGACGAGACCGATGTCTCTGCCGGGTACAGCTTCAAAATAGGCAACCGCTTTGACGGGCTGGTGAGTTACTCGCGGTTCTTCTTCGGGCCCAACACGCCGTTGGTGAAATCGGTGACCTCCAATGCGGCCACGGCCTCCGGTACGCTGGACTGGAAATACCTCTTGACCGGGGTCACGGCCAGTTATATCTTTGGCGGCAGCAGCGACCTTTTCACCGTGCTGGACAACTCCCGCTATATCCCGTTGCAGAACCTTTGGAAAGGCAAGAACCCGGTGGGCATAGACCCTAAGTTCAGCATCATTGCCGGTACCCAGGAGTTTGCCCAGACGCACACCGTGGAGACGCAGAACAAGAAAAAAGGCCTGGGCACTGTTTTGGACCCGTTGAACCCCATCGGGAACGGAAATGGCAAAGGAAATGGAAACGGCGGAACTACCACTACTACCACCACCACTACCAGCAAGCGGTTCAAGGTGTTGAACTATTCCATCACGGTGCCGCTGGTGTTCAGCCTGTACAACGTGGACATTGAACCGGCGTACCGCTTTGCGCTTCCGGTGAACCGCCTGGAGGGCGATGAGTCCAAAGCGCAGTCCTATGCATCGCTTAACCTGAGCTATACCTTTTAACCCGCTACCAAACCTACCTCCTATGCACATCCTCATTGTAGAAGACGAAACAGGTCTGGCTACTGAACTCATGCACTTCCTGGCACAGGAACACTATATCTGTGATTGGGCCTCCAACGGTCGGGAAGCCTCTGAGAAAATCGCGGTGAACCGCTATGATTTCATCTTGCTGGACCTGGGCCTGCCAGATTACGAAGGCATGGACCTGCTCAAGGAGATAAAAGACATAGACCATGACCCTGCCATTATCATTTTAACGGCCCGCGGTGCGTTGGAAGACCGGATCAAAGGACTAGGCCTGGGAGCCGATGATTACCTGCCCAAACCGTTCTCCCTGCTGGAGCTGCAAGCCCGCATGCAGGCCGTGTTGCGCCGCAAGTTCAAGCTGAAGTCATCGTCGGTGAGTTTCCATGGGTTTGAGATAGACAGTAGCGCCCGTCGCGTGACCTTCGGATCGCAGGAGATTGTGCTTACTAAAAAGGAGTTCGATATCCTACATTACCTCTTGCTGCACAAAAACCGCATCTTAACGCGGCTGCAACTCACTGAGCACATCTGGGGCAACATCCTGGAAGATGACTATGACTCCAACTACATAGATGTGCACATCAAAAACCTCCGCAAAAAAATATCCGCCCACGCCACCACAGACTGGCTGGAAACCGTCCGCGGCGTAGGGTACCGGCTTACTGTTTAATGTGCTAATTTTTTAATGTGCTAATGTGCTAGTGAATTACTGTGATGATGTGCTATTCAAGCTAATGTATTACTCTAAATGCTCATGTATAATTTTCTTATCTGGGAGTTGATTGAGGAAAAGGTTCGGATTTGGGTGGGCGGCCGTTTCTAACCTGTTTTGTGCAAAGCAGGCCCAAAACGCTTACCTTCCTGGTTCTTACTTTATGCCAAAAGCATCTAATACCTGCCTATATACAAATTTCCAAATCTCCACATTACCACATTCATTAGCACATCAGCACATTAATCAATGCGTCTTCAATCAAAACTAGCCCTTTTCAGTGCCGCCTCTAAGATATTGATCCTGTTGTTGCTGGTGTTAGGTCTGCCTATTCTGGTGAACAAGGTGGCTCTGCTCAACGCTGATGAGCGGCTCATGCAGAAAGAGGAAAGGATGTACCAGATCATTGAGGAACAGGGCATAGAGTCTTTTATTACCAGCGAAACGGGGGCTTATGGTAGCTATAACCTGTTCAAGGAAGAGTTTATCTCACTGGAGGAAATCTCCTCCAACAAGGTAGTGAACAGCATTGAGAACAGCCTGCGTAAAGTAGATAACCAGGTTGTGAACTACCGGGTACTTTCTTCCACCTTTGACCTTGGTGGCAAACGATACCTGCTGGAGATCGGGCGCTCGCTGGCTACCATCCATAACAACAGCAAAACGCTGCAGGCTTACGCGTTGTATTTTCTAGCCGCCGTCGTGGTGCTCACCGTTTTCTCTGATCTGGCTTTCAGTAAGATTCTGCTGCGCCCGCTCACGCTTATTGTGAAACGCCTGCAGCGGGTGGAGCACCCCAGCACGTTCACGCCCAAAAAACTCCAGACTTCCACCGATGACTTCCTGTACCTCAACAATACCATCAACGCCATGATGGGCCAGATTCAGGAGGCGTTTCAGAAGGAGAAGGAGTTCATCGGGAATGTCTCGCATGAGTTGCTCACGCCGGTGTCCATCCTGCAGACCCGCCTGGAGAACCTGCTCGCTGATCCCGAGACCCCCGAAAGCATGCTGGAGAAGCTGGTAGACAACCTCAGAACGCTGCACCGGCTCAAGAACATCATTCAGGCGCTGCTGCTGATCTCCCGCATTGAAAACGAGCAGTACCTGCGCAACGAGGCCGTGGACATTCCGCAGTTGGCCCAAGAAGTGGCCGAGGAAATCCAGGAACGTGCTGAGGCCCGGGAGGTGAACCTGCACGTAGAGATCACCGGCGATTACACCCTCACCAAAGCGAACCAATCGCTGCTTTTTACCATGCTGTTCAACGTGGTGAACAACGCCATCAAATACAACAAACCAGAAGGCAGCATCTGCATCAAAGGTCAGCCAGCGGGGGACGGCTACGAACTTGCCGTGAAAGACACCGGCGTGGGCATCCAGGCCGAGCAGTTACCGCACATCTTCAGCCGGTTCAAGCGCCTGCATGCCCCAGACGGCGAGAGCCACGGCCTGGGCCTCACCATCGTGAAAACCATTGCCACTTTCCACGGCATCGAGCTTTCCGTTGATTCAGTTCTGGACGAAGGCACTACCTTCCGATTTATATTCCCTCGCCAAAGCTGATGTCCGTTTTCAGGCCAGTTACTTAAAAACGCTGCCGAAACAGAGATTCACCTGTACCCCTTGCGCTGCCGGTGCGTAAATCCTTACTTTGTCTCTTACCTAAAACAGATAGACATGAACGTAGGATTTATAGGCCTGGGAATTATGGGCAGCCGCATGGCCGCCAATCTGCAGAAAGCGGGCCACAACTTGGTGGTCTACAACCGTACCGCCGAGAAAGCAAATGATTTGGTAGCTAATGGCGCCACCCTGGCGGGCAGCCCCGAGGAAGTGGGCCGGCAGTGCCGCGTGGTGTTCACCATGCTGGCCACCCCGGAATCGGTGGAAGAGGCGGCTTTGGGCCAACACGGCTTTTTGAAAGAACTGCCCGGCAATTCCCTTTGGATTGATGCCAGTACGGTGAACCCCTCCTTCAGCCTGAGAATGGCGCAGTCCGCGACCAAAATGGGCCACCGTTTCCTGGATGCGCCGGTATCCGGGTCGCTGAAACCCGCCGAGACGGGTCAGTTGGTGTTCCTGGTAGGCGGCGAGGCCAATGACGTGGATGAAGTGCTCCCTTTGCTGGACACCATGGGCAAAGCGGTGCTGCACATTGGCGGGCACGGGCAGGGCTCCAGCATGAAAATGGTCAACAACATGCTCTTCGGGCAGATCATGGCGGCTTTCTCTGAGGCGTTGCGCCTAGGAACCTCGCTGGGCATCACGGAGGAAATGCTGTGCCAGACATTATTGAACGGCCCTGGCGGCGCGCCTTTCCTTAAACTGAAGGAAAACAAACTCCTCACCCGCGACTTCTCCCCTGAATTCCCGCTGGAATGGATGCACAAAGACCTGCATCTTGCGGGCCTTACTGCTTATGAGCAAGGCATTGCACTGCCTACCCTGGCCACTGTGAAAGAACTGTTTGCCCAAGCCAAACAGGCCGGCCTGGCCCAGGAAGACTTCTCGGCGGTATATCAGTTTGTCAACCCCAAATAACCCTCTCCTGTTTCAGGCCTGGTTTAGCAAAATCGGGCCCGAAATAGCATTGCCTCAGATCAGATCCTGTAGCTGGATGGTAGTGTCAAAAGACTTGTACTGGCGGCTTATTCTCAGTTGCAGCCGCCGGCGCGGATAGTTCTGGAACATCTCCAGAATCTCGCCCAGGGTCTTGTCAATGCACTTTACGCCGTTTATGCTCAGAATGGCATCGCCGGGCTCCAACCCCGCCTTTTGGGCCGGAGAGTTGGGAATCACCTGCGCGATGGTGTAGAAATTGAACCCTGGAATGGGACTGAGCAGCTCCAGGCCACTGAGGTTGTAGTAGAACGGCTTCTTATACATGTTGCTGGGCTGCAGCAGCATTCTGGAGTTCTGGTAGTCAAACACCACTTTGAACCGCTGCAGGATATCAGCGCCCAGGTTTCCGTTGCGGTTGTTGAGGCCCAGCGCATGCCGGATAGACATGGTATCGGGGAAACAGGCGGGTGGACGGTTCAAGGTAAATTCGCCCAGTTCCAAAGTCTCCAGGCGGGCAATCTCCCCATGGATATCGCCGTTCAGCCCCCGGCCCAGGTAAGCCTCAATCCTTTTCTCCGGAATTTTGACATCGGGTAAGGTGGGCGGGTAAAGCAGCATGGAAGTGCTCATGCCGCTGTCCACAATAAGGCGCAACGCGTGTTTGGAACCATCCGGGAAGTTCGCCTGCACCTTCACGTAGGGTTTAGAGGCCTCAATCTCCAGCGGCACCACCTTGCTCTTGCTAGCCCTTTTCGCTGGGTAAGTGCCGGGTTTGAAAAGCGTCATGACCTTGTTCTCGTAGTCAATCTCCACCACAAAATCGCGGAAAAGCGGGTACCCAATGATGCCGTGGATGTTCAGGCCCAACCGGGAGGAGAGATTGAAGATGTTTTCCTCCAACATGAGCACTTTCTGGTTCTTGGACTCTACTCCGGAGAAGTTGATGCTGTTCCCAGAGGACAGCATGGCGTTGATCCCCTCGCCGCTGCCCAAACCCCTTAAAAAAAGCTTTTCTACGTTGTTCAGGGTGATGGTGTCAAACTGCCCTATCTCCATGAGCAGCGTTCGGTCTACCCCCGTATCCACAATAAAATTGAGCGGGTTGGAGTTGTTGATCTTGATGGGAATGATGATAAGGTTATGTACCAGCTGAAACGGGATTCTTACCCGTTTGCGGTTATACAAAAACTTCAAGCCGTCCTCTTCGTTTTCCAATGCTTGCCCCCATAACAGCGTGGGTGACAGAAACATGGAAAAGAAGAGAACAAGGGTCAGGAGTCCTGAGAATAGCGGTTTCTGCAAAGAATTACCCATACGTGGCTTGTTCAGTCTGAGTAAGTTAAGCAAAAAAATCAGGAAAGTAAACTTCTAAGAAGCCAACGTAGTTCTACAAATCTTTATACTTTTAAGAACGATAAAAAGTTGACTTGTAACCCACCGGTTTTCCTTCAGTTTCTCTCCAAAAGAACATATTTCAAGCCCTTGCCCGCGGCAGAAACAGGTTACAGAAACCTTTTCACATTCAAATGGTATGTTTAAAGCCCGAAGCCCGGGAAAGCAGGCGCCCCGTTTCACGGCCGATTTTAGGAAATAAGCCATAAAATGCATCGCTTCTTTTCCTAACTTGCCCCCGGTTCTGAGGAGGCCTTTGCTGGCCAGGACCCATTGACCATAATCCAAAGTTTCTCACCATGAGCGATTCGCTATACCAACAATTGCTGGACCAGGTATTTGGCCTGGAGCCCGTAGACCTTCGGACGGAAATCTCGCCTTTGTACCTGGAGCTGGAAAAAGCCCTTCAGGAGGCCCGCCCCGGCAGAAAAAGCCAGGAAGAAGTGAGTTACCGGTTTGAGCGCCTCCGGTTAGGTCTGGGAATCTCTCTGTTGCAACTGCTCACAGACCTGGGTGGCGACGATGAAAGTGCTCAAGTGCGCGACCTGCTGCAGGAAGCTTTGCAGGCTTCCACAGTAAAGGGCATAGACACCGTGGTGCAGCAGAAAAGCTACCTGTTTGAGGAGCTTTACACCGATCTCTACGTGAACGCCGACGCAGAGCATATTCTGGCCCTGTTTGAAGAAACCCTCAACGCTTCCTCCAAAGAGGAGATTGACGACTTGCTGGACAGAAGCCTGGAGATTGCCGAGGACCTGGAATTTCAGGGCGAAGAAGACGACACCCCCGAAGAATAGGTCAACGCGAACTGGTAACCTGCTGAATAACCGCCATGGAAATCACGCTCACCACCCCTGCCCTGCTGTTTCCGGCGCTTTCGTTACTTCTGCTGGCTTTCACCAACCGGTTTCTGTCCCTGGCCTCCCTTATCCGGAACCTGAAGTCCATCTACAAAGCCAGCCATAACCATTTGGTGTACGGTCAGATCCAGAATCTCAGAGTCAGGCTTATTCTCATCCGCAACATGCAGGCCTTTGGCATTGCCAGTATGTTTTCCTGTGTGCTGTGCATGTTCATGATCTACGCCGGTTGGCAGACCGCCGGCACCATCATCTTTGGGGTAAGCCTGATTTTGCTCATGGTGTCCATGGCCCTGTCACTGTGGGAAATCCAGATCTCGGTGAAAGCCCTGGAACTGGAACTGAGCGACCTGGAACAGGACGAGAAAATTGCACCCAGGGGCTCTGTCTGATAAGCTAATTTTGTTTCCCCTTGTTTTCCAGTAAACAAGCCTTAAACAGTGCTTCTTTCCGCGCCGATTTCCTTCTTTTGAAATCAATATAGAGACTTTCCCCGGCCTTTCAGACCTCCGCTCGAAAACCTGTGGTGCCCCCTTCCATCCAAAATAGAAAAGTAGCCTTTCAGGGAAATGTATAAGCAACTCCGCTGGTGCCATCTAAATCTGGTGCTTACCGGTGAGGACTGCCCGTATAATTAGGAGTATTCCGGTTCAAGCCCCTTTAGAAGATTGGGGAATGCATGAATATGCTTTATAATTATTGATGCTGGGCTCTGCTTTATACCTTTGTTTTTCTTTTGTGATTGACATTCATGCCTACCCAACATCCGCGACAGATTTCCATCTCTGATTATACCTACAACCTTCCTGAGGAAAGGATTGCCCAGTTTCCGCTGGAGAACCGGGACCAATCCAAGTTGCTGCTCTACAAAAACGGTCGCATCTCAGATGCCCAATTCAAGGATCTTCCCTCAGCGCTGCCTTTTAACTCCCTTCTGGTTTTCAACGATACCAAGGTGGTACAGGCACGTCTGCGATTCCAGAAATCAACGGGCGGCATGATTGAGCTATTCTGCCTGGAGCCTCTGGAGCCCGTGCGTGAGGTACAGCAGGCCATGCAGCAAACTTACTCGGTGGTCTGGAAGTGCCTGGTAGGTAACAACAAACGCTGGCGCGATGGCCGCCTTGAAATGCCCCTTGGCCCCTACCCCGCCGATGGCATGCTTTGGGCCGAACGCCTTGCCCCTGCCGAGGAAGGATTTGCTATCCATTTCACCTGGTCCCCGGGCCACAGAACCTTCGCTGAAATTCTGGAACTGGCCGGCCTGTTGCCGCTGCCTCCGTACATGAACCGCGACGCCCAGCAAACGGACCAGGAGCGTTACCAGACCGTTTACGCCTCAGAGGCCGGGGCCGTAGCCGCCCCCACTGCCGGCCTGCACTTTACCCCCGAGGTTTTGGAGCAGGTCAGCGCGAAGGGTCACCAGCAGGCCTTTGTCACTTTGCACGTAGGCGCCGGCACATTCAAACCCGTGAAAGCCGAGTTGATGGAGTACCACTACATGCACGGGGAGCAACTTTCTGTGAGCCGGGCCTTTCTGCACCAGTTACTGCACCACGGCGTTAAACCCGTCATTGCGGTAGGCACCACTTCCATGCGCACCCTGGAGAGCCTTTATTGGCTGGGAACCGGCCTTTCTTTGGGCATTCTTCCGCAGGAGGGCGATGAGTTGCTCGTGCCGCAGTGGTTCCCGTATGAAGTCCGTACCACCCTATCAGTGCAGGAGGCCCTGGAAGCCCTTATCCAGCACCTGGACCGGCAAGGACTTTCGCACCTGCAGGCCACTACCCGTATCCTTATCGCGCCCGGGTACCAGTTCAAGATCTGCACCGGCTTGGTCACCAATTTCCACCAGCCGCAAAGCACCCTCCTGCTATTGGTTTCTGCCCTTATTGGGCCATCCTGGCAAAAGGTATACAAACATGCTTTGGCCAATGGATACCGTTTCCTCAGTTACGGAGACAGCTCGCTTTT
This sequence comes from Rufibacter roseolus, assembly GCF_017916365.1. Taxonomy (GTDB): domain Bacteria; phylum Bacteroidota; class Bacteroidia; order Cytophagales; family Hymenobacteraceae; genus Nibribacter; species Nibribacter roseolus. The sequence continues at coordinate 2,234,096 of NZ_JAFMSU010000001.1, read as the reverse complement.
GCTGCCTTAAGCTGACGATTGGTTTTTAGGAAAAATAATATGATCTGGTCGCCTTATTAGTGATTGTTACAATAGAAACGTTTTTTATAAAAAGAAAAAGCACCTGAGTTTTCAGGTGCTTTTTCTTTTTATAATCTAAACCAGTAATTAATAACCAGTAGTTTGTTGTCCACTGATATTAGGATTGGCATCAATCTCAACTTGTGGTATTGGCCAGGTCCATTCACGGGCATTTGGATCTAATTGCGCTGCAGTAAAGTTCAACGTTATGTCTTCACGATCTATGAAGCGGCTGGTTCTCTTTAGATCAAACCAACGGTGACCTTCTCCCACCAACTCACGGCGGCGCTCATTTTCAATGGCATCTAACAGGTTTTGTCCTGCCAAAACTTGAGGAACATAATTATTGATGCGGGCAGCACGCAATGTGTTCAAATCAGCTAAGCCAAGGACAGCTTTAGCACCACCTTGCATGGCTCTCGCCTCAGCCCTGATCAGGTACATTTCACCTGTTCTTAATGCTTTCCAGTTAAGTTGGTTATCATACCTTGTGCCATTAGTCCGCACCACCTTAGACAAAATTCTTCTTGTGATGAGTGTACCTCCGGAGGTGTATACCAATGGGGTGCCAGGGTAAATTGGCCTAGGAGGGTTTACGTTTTGAGATTGTCTTGTGGCAAAATAGACCGGAAAACGGATATCATTAGCTGGGTCGTACAGGTTCAGTAATTCCTGAGAAGGTCTAAACCGGTTTCTGTTAGACGAGGCAGCATGAACACCGCTTCCGTAATCTCCCTGCCCTGCACTGAAAGTAACAGACCAGATAACCTCTGCTAATGAAGCATCTGACCAGATCCCGGGAAACTCAGTTTTGGAAGCTAATGGTTTGGCGTCTATTACCAATGTGGCATAATTCTCTGCGGCGGCATACTCTTTCGCATATAAGTTCATGCGAGCCATAAGCGCTCTCACCACTAACAGATCTATGTACCCCCGGTTAGTTGAGGCATTGATACTTGGAACATCAATATCACTTAAAGCAGCTTCAGCTGCAGTCATGTCCTGGAAGATCTTATCATACGTTTCCTTTACAGATAAACGGGCAGGTAATTCTTCAGGGCTGAATTCAGTTTTGTAAGGAACGCCTTTAGCAGAAGAATTGCGCTCATAGCTTTCGCCCCAATAGCGTAACAAATCAAAGTGAGCCATTGCTCTTATGGCAAGCGCTTGACCTTTGATTCTGTTTACTCTTTTAGGTTCTGCCGCACCAATCTGATCTATGTTAGTTAAGACCAGATTAGCTTGGTTGATCACACCGTAAGCAGCAGTCCAGGCAATTTCAATATCGCTGTCATCTGAAGCATAGAAATAGTTTACCTGGTTGGTCCAGTTACCTAAGTCTTCTCCGGTTTGCACAAGGTTATCGGTCATCATGTCTGGCAAGACAGACCAGGAGCCAGTGGTTTGACCACCGCTTCCAAAATATCCGGTTTGTCTGAAAAGGGAATAGGCACCTGTTAAGGCATACTCATATTCCTCCAGATTCTTAAAGATTTGGGAGCGTTCTTTTTGAAATTCAGGGTCTACATCAATGATGTCTTCGCAAGCCGTAAACACCATTGCACAGCTTAAGCTTAAGCCTATGAGTAATTTATTTATTTTCATTTTAGTAATTCTTACTTGTTAAAAACCAACACTTAAACCAAAAGTAACCGTGCGTAAAGCAGGATACTGAGCACCAATCAAAGAAGCCCCTGTTATTTCAGGATCCCAGCCCATGAATTTGGTCCAAGTCTTCAGGTTTTGCCCCTGGGCATAAACGCGGATGCTTTGCACCTTTATTGACTGAGCCCAGTGCTTTGGCAAGTTATAAGCAACATTCAGGTTACGTAACCGCAGAAAATCACCGCTTTCAACCAATCTGGTCACTTCAGCCTGATACTCACTAGCAGAGTAAGGAACATCAGTGATGTCACCTGATTTTTTCCACTCACGGGTTAATTCTGCACTTAGGTTATCCCATAAGTAAGTAGGGTTGATGATGTTGCTTCTTTCGTTGTTGTAAATCTTATTTCCTTTCACAAAACTAAAAAAGGCATTTACCTCAAATCCTCTGAAATTCAAAGATGAACCAAAACCACCAAAGAATGGAACCTGAGTAGATCCGGCCAGAACGCGGTCTGCAGGGTCATATTGCTCCGTGATCTCACCGTCTTTGGTCAAATACTGGGCATTACCGTTTACAGGATTCACCCCGGCGAAACGCACCAGATAAAGCGTGTTCAAAGGTTCACCTACCCGGTTGATAGTGATTCCATCAATTTGCTCGGTTTGGCCTCCCCCTATCAATTTGGTGATTTCGTTTTGGTTGTAAGTTAAACTTACATTAGCAGACCAGGTAAGGCTCGGCGTTTTAACCAGGTCACCTTCTAGTGAGAATTCAACCCCTCTGTTGCGTAATTCACCAATGTTGGTAGTGATGTCATTGTAACCAGAAGTTCTGGATAGCTGACGGTTCAGGAACAGATCAGAGGTGACAGCGTTGTAATACTCAATAGTAGATCTTACTCTGCCTTGTAAGGTGGCTAATTCTATACCAGTATTAAAGGTGGTTTTTCTTTCCCATTGTAATTCTGGATTAGCTAATTGGGTCTGTACTAAACCACTTACCCCATTATACACTGCACGGCCAAAGAGTTCTCTGGCTTCAAAGTTGCCAATCCCATTCTGGTTACCGGCTGAACCATAGCTGATTTTATACTTCAGTTCGTTGAAGATGTTAGTAAGGCCTTCCATGAAAGGTTCTGCTGTCACAATCCAGCTCAATCCTACTGATCCAAAGTTGGCAAAGCGCCGGTCAGCACCAAAACGAGAAGATCCGTCACGCCGGGCACTTAGATCCAGAAAATAACGGTTTTTAAAGCCGTAGTTAACTATGGTAAAATATGAAAGTAGTGCATTTTCAAAGCCATTACCATTTACAGCGGGAATGAATCCGTTATCAGAAGTACCCGGTGTAATACCTGCTTCGTTCTGGAAGGCACCACCTAAACCATAGCCGGTAAACCCGAAGTTGCGGCCGGTATTGTTAACAATTTCATTGAACAAACCAATGCTGAAGGTATGGTCAGCACCAATATCTCTTTTAAAGGAGATGGAGGTTGTTCCGGTGTACCGAAAATTACTTCCATAATTCCGGGCAAAACTACCCGAACCACCGGTAGCAGATGAACCTGAAGCAGTAGTAGGATTAAAAAAGGTGGTATTTTCGTTTGCTGTGAAATCTCCGCCCCAGTTGGTTCTCAAAGACAAGCCTTGAATGAATGGAACTGTATATCCTACAAATACATTACCTACTCCTTTTAATTGTCTTCTGCTGTTAGAGTTTTCAAGGAGTTCCTGTAACGCGTTAGGCTGACCTGAATAAATCTCTGTGTAGTTGCCCTCCTCATCATATGGAGTTTCATAAGGGTTAGACCAGCGAACAGCATTTAAAGGAGCAGCTATACCCGTGTTGGCTTCACTAGTACCAGAGAATTTGGAAACCCCAAACGTAGAGTTCAAACCAAATTGAAAGTTTCCAGCTTCACTGGTAACATTGGCACGACCAGTGTACCGCTTTAAACCGGTTGTTCTAACAGTACCGGTTTGGTCGAAAATAGAACCAGACAGGAAGTAAGTGGTTTTACCTGCTCCGCCAGATGCACTTAATGTGTGACTAGAAGTTTTACCGGTTTGGAAGAATACATCCTCCCAATTGGTGTTGATTTGTCTTAAACGGGCTAAGTCCTCATCAGTCCATTCATACGGATTGCCCTGGCTTAATTCATAGTCCAGTTTTTCCTGAGTATTCATTACTCGCAACCTGTTTTCAGGGGCTTTGGATAAACCGTACTGTACATCGTAGTTAATACGTGTAGTGCCTACTTTTCCTCTTTTGGAGGTAATTACAATTACCCCGTTAGCCCCTCTTGAACCATAAGGAGCTGTAGAAGAAGCATCTTTTAAAATGTTCAAAGATTCAAAGTCTGCAGGGTTCAAAGTGGCAAAATCACTGGCGGATATTTCTACCCCATCCAGGATGTAGAGAGGTTGGTTTGATCCCAAAAGTGAACCTGTACCTCTAATCAGCACGTTAGCTGCTGCTCCAGGCTGCCCTGAGTTTGCCTGCACCAATATTCCAGGGGCTTTTCCTTGCAGGGCTTGATCAAAAGACCCTAATGGATAGGAAGCAATTTCATTTGCCTTTACAGTAGCGATAGATCCGGTAACTTCCCTCTTGTTTTGGGTGGTGTAACTGGTTACGACCACTTCCTGAAGGGCTTTCGCATCATCTGCAAGGCGCACATCAATGATAGATCTGGTACCAACTATTTCTTCACGTGGAGAAAACCCTATGAAAGTAAAAACTAAGGTTGGTGAACCTGTAACACTGATTTGATACCGTCCCTCCACATCAGTACTGGCACCAATGGTTGTTCCCTTCACAACCACACTCACACCCGGTAGTGCTAATCCATCTGCTGCCGAGACCACTCGCCCGGAGATAGTTCTATTCTGCGCCATTGCACTAAAACCTAGCACATTGAGCAAAAACAAGAACAAGAGTACATGTTTTTTCATTTGGTTTTGTTTGAAAGTTTGCGAATATCCTCCCAAAGTAGAGCTTTATCAACAATATTCAAACAAACCAAAATCGTAAGCATTGATGACAAAATTTATGAAAATAACAATACAATACTAGATCAGTAAAGATTTGCCAAATGCTTTTACCCGGTTTAACAATTTATTAATGCATGGCTCGTTTTGGGTAAAATATTATCAGAAAACTTTTTTCTATTGGTGCAGAAAAAAGTTATGTAAACCAAAGTTCCAGCTAAAAAACGAAGCAGACTTCTGCCTCATACCTCCTTCCCATAGACATGATTTATTTGCTAATCTGCCAGATCAAAACCAGGAGCGCTTTCTATTCCATAGTATAATCCTTGGGTTTAGAGCTTATTTTTTGAAATTCCAATGCAAACAAAGGCAGACTAAGATTCAATTTGGCCGCCTCCTAAAAGCGTTTAGGGGCTGCTTTTTCCAAAAGCAGCCCCTAAACGGCAATCAGAATTCACTCCCGGAAAACAACCCTAGGTATAAGCCTCGTTTTGTACCAAGCTAGGATTAGCGTTTATTTCCCGCAGAGGAATGGGCAGCACCAGTTCCCCTGCGTTATAGGGCAAATCACCCACATCCCTTCTCAAGCGTTTTAAGTCGTGGAGCAGCTGACCTTCAAAGGCCAGTTCCAGGGTCCGCTCCCGCAGGATATCGTCCAGGGAAACTGACGTAAGTGACGGAATATCTGCCCGGCTGCGGATGGTATTGATGTCCTCCAGGGGTGTGGCGCCCAGGGCGGTACCCAGTCGCTGATTTGCCTCCGCCCTGATCAAGTACATCTCCGCCAGCCTGATAATGGGCACATTGGCCGAGTAAACGTCATATTTCCCATTCCTGGCCACATCGTCATCATCCAGGTACAGGACCTCGGCTCGTTCGTCACCGTCTTCAAACTCGGTTAGAAAAGAAGCAGCCACCTCAATCTCAGCACGCTCGTTGGCAGAGTAAAAAGTTGCCAGACCTTCGTTGGACTGCCCGGCATTGCTTTGCACCGTCTGCTGAATGGCGAAGATGTCCTCTGAGGTATTCTGTGAGTTATTAAATTCTCCGGAGAAATCCTCCACCAAGGCAAAGCCGCCTTGCTCAATGACTCTATTCGCTTCTTCGGCGGCTTTGGTCAGGTAAGGCCCTTCAGCAGAGTTGCCGGGTTCTCCGGCCTGCTGCAGGTAAATTCTGGCCAGTACCGCACTGGCTGCATAGGTATTGGCTGCAGCCCCATCCTCTTTCTGGTCATCAAGGTTGGCCCTGTCAGGCAATAAATCCCGGGCTCGGGTGAGATCCTCAATGGCCTGGGCATAGACTTCCTCCACGGTATTACGCGGCACATTGTTGGCATTGCTCAGCACAGTGGTAGGCTCTAAAACAATAGGTACCCCCAACTGGGTATTTTGCTGCCCCGGCTCATACGGTAACCCGTAGAAGCGAACCAGGTCAAAATACACCAGTCCCCGAATAAAGAGCGCTTCTCCCAGCACCTCATCCCTCTGGTCTTCGTCCACTACCCCTACCGCTTTGATGACGTTGTTCACCACATTGATGGCACTGTACGCCCGTATCCAGGTATTCGCCACCACAGCATTGTCTGTAGTGATTTGTTTCTGAAACAGTTGCCGGTAAGTAAGGAAAGTACCGCCCCAAATAAGGTTACCGGTACTGCCCAGCAGCTCACTCATCAGGTTCAGGTCACCGGAGTACAAAGGGCCACCCTGCAACCGTTCATAGGCCCCAATCAAGGCACTCTGCACCCCTTGGGAAGTGGTAAGGGCCTGGCCGGCGTCAATGGATTGCTGGGGGTCTACTTCAAGTTCATCGTCGCAACTGCTGGTGCCCAGCAGCATGCACAGGCCTAGGGCCGGAAAGAATCTGGTGAGGATATATCTATAACTTCTCATGGCTGTAGTCATTAGGACATAGTAGGCAAGTCAGAATCCGATGTTAACCCCAAACGTGATGGTCTTGGCCTGCGGCGTGGTATAGAAGTCTACCCCGATGCCCACATTCTGGCGCTGGTTGGTTACCTCTGTGCCAGGCGTATCCACCTCTGGGTCCCAACCGGGGTAATCTGTGATGGTGAAAAAGTTCTGGCCGGAGGCATACACCCTTACCCGGGTAAGGTGGAACTTACCTATCAGAGCCGCAGGAAGCGTGTACCCCAGCGTAATGGTTTTTCCCCTCAGGTAAGAGCCATCATAGAGCCACCGAGACGAAGTTCCTGTTCCGTTGGCATCACCAAACCTGGCCTGCGGCACCCTGGTGATATCTCCAGGCTGGCGCCAGCGGTTGAGCTGATCCCTGGTCTGGTTGTCTATGTAGTCCATGTTGGCCGACTGGAACCGGCCGGCGTTGTTGTAAATCTCATTGCCGTAGGAGAACTGCAACAGTAGGCTCAGGTCAAAACCTTTGAAACCGAACGAATTGTAGAAACCACCCACGTAATCGGGGTTGGGGTCACCCACCACCTGCTGTTCGGCGGCGCCGTAATCATTGGTGGTCTCATCAGAGCCGGCCCGCAGGTAATAGAGCGCATCGCCGTTGGCAGGGTCCACCCCGGCGTACTTAAAGGTGTAGAATACCCCAATAGGCTGCCCTTCCACCGCCCTGTTTACCGCCCCGGAGGTAATAACCTGCCCGTTCAGGTTGGTGATCTTGTTCCGGTTGAAGGCAATGTTAAAGCTGGAGGACCAGGTAAAGGCGCCCACCAGGTTCTCGGTGTTCAGGGTTACCTCCACGCCTTTGTTCTCCAGGTTACCCACGTTTCTGGTGACGGTGGCAAATCCCGAGGTAGCCGGCACTTGCACTGCCAAAAGCAAATCCTCGGTTTTCTTCTGGTAATACTCCACCCCACCGTTGATGCGGTTCTTGAAAAGCCCGAAGTTAATGCCAAGGTCCAGCTGCTCGGTGGTTTCCCACTTGAGGTCTGGGTTCTCTACCGACAAGGGAATTATACCCGGATTCCCGGCATAGGACCCGGAGGTGTACAGGCCCCGGGCGTCAAAGTTACCGATGTTGTCATTACCGGTGAACCCGTAGCTGGCCCTCAGTTTCAACAGGCTCAGGAATTCCGCTCCCTGGAAAAAGGGCTCTTCAGACAGGATCCAGCCTACGCCCACCGCCGGAAAGAAACCGTAGCGGTTATTGGCTCCAAAGCGAGAAGACCCATCCAGACGTCCGCTGAGGGAAAGCAGGTATTTATCCAGCAGTTTGTAGTTCACCCGGGCAAAGTAGGAAAGCAGGGAGTACTCCGTGCCTTCAGAAGTCCCGAAGTTGATCTCGGCGGCATTGGTGATCCGTTTGAAGTCATCGCTGGGGAAACCAATGCCTGACACGTAATTAGCCTCGGTCTCTGATTTCTGGAAACTCATGCCCAGGGTAGTTTCTACGTTGTGGATCTCCCCTATCTGTTTTAAGTAGTTGAGGAAGTTGTTGGTGGTGTAGTTCAGCACCGTCACGGACCGGCTTTCGGCGGCGCCTGCCGGTGCACCGTCCTGGGTTTCGCGCCCCTGGTAGGTGTTCTCACCCTGGTTCAGGAGGTCCAAACCCAGCTCACTCCGGAAGGTAAGGCCCGGCACAATATTGTAGCTGGCGTAAATGGTGCTCAGATTGCGGTAACCTATTGATTTCCTGAATGCGTCCCTTATCTCAATTAACCCGTTGTAATAGGCAGTATTGGTATTGTATTCGCCGGTCTCGGGGTCAATGATGGGCTGAACGGGAGGCAGGGCCACAATCTGCAACGGCGTGGCAAAGGCGTTGTCATCGGCTACCCGGTCATTGACGGTGCGGGCCAGGCTGAAGTTCACTCCTATCGTGAGCTTATCGGTGGCGTTGTGGTCAATGTTGATGCGGGCGCTGGCCCTTTTGAAGTTGTTGCCCAGCAGTATACCTTCCTGGTCTGTGTAGGAGCCCCCCACGTAAAACCGGGTTTTCTCCGTGCCGCCGCTGGCGGTAAGGTCAAACTGGTTGTAGCCCGCTGTACGGAAAACCTGGTCCTGCCAGTTTGAGTAGGCCGGGTTGCGCCACTCCGGCAGGAAAGCATCCTTGAACTCGTCAAGGTCAGCCACTAACCCAAAGTCAATGTACAACTGGGCTAATTCTGAATTCGCCACGGATTCATTGAAGAGCTCCAGGTACTCAGCACTGTTCAGGAACTCCACTTTGTTTGTGGGCTTGCTGAAACCGGTGCTGTAGTCAAAATTGAAAGCGGTTTTTCCGGCCTTGCCCCGCTTGGTGGTGATGAGCACCACGCCATTGGAGGCCCGGGAGCCGTAGATGGCCGAGGAGGAAGCATCTTTGAGGATCTCAATGGATTCAATGTCATTGGGGTTTAGGTCAGCCAAAGGGTTGGTGGGTTCGTTGTTTTCTATCCCCTGGTTTTCTGAGGTGATAGGTATGCCGTCCACCACGTAGAGCGGCTGGTTACCCGCTGTCACCGAGGCCGAACCGCGCACCCGCACCTTGATGCCTTGCCCCACCTTTCCGCTTCCGGACGTGATCTGCACCCCCGCTACGCGCCCCTGGATGGCCGACTCCACGCTGGGCACCGGAATATCAGCGATCTCCTCGCCCTTCACGCTGGCAATGGAACCCACCACGTCCCGGGCCTCCTGGGTACCGTACCCCACCACCACTACCTCACTGATGGTTTTGGTGTCCTCAGCTAAGGCCACATCAATGGTACTGCTGGCGCCAACGGGTACCTCCCTATTCAGGAACCCTACAAAGGAAAAGACCAGCGTTGGGTTGCCAGACACATTCAATTCATACCGACCGTTTGCGTCAGTACTCGCTCCCGTGGTGGTACCTTTCACCACCACGCTCACCCCTGGTAAAGGGGTACCATCGGCGGCGGAGGTGACCCTCCCCGAGATGGTTCTACTTTGCCCAACAGCACTAAGATGAAGTACGGTCAGCAAAATTAAGCACAAGAGTAGATGTCTTTTCATGCTTTTTTGAATTATGTTAACAAACCGACTACTTTATAAATGTAATCTAATTTTTTATTGCCATATTTCAAAAGGATTTTACAGCAAACCTTCACGCAAGTGCTTAATAATCTACTAGATGATAAGTTAAAGGCTACACCAAACTCATAAGGAAACAGAGTAAAATTTTTCATTCTTACAATAAATTGAGTCTTCCACCAAGCTGGGTTTAAGCTTATTTTTGGCCTGTTTTTATAGAAATAGTTCTAAAACAAAAACACTTGCAGGTGAGCTAACTTGCAGGATTGGCTATAAATGGAATGGCCGCCAAATGGCGGTAGCGTAGGTAGAATTCTTTCTTTTGATTAATATTACTTCACAATCAAACCAAGCATAATTGAGCTGTAATATGAAGAAGATGTTATCCCTGCAACTGGTCTGGTCATTGGCCATGGCCTTGTTCCTGATGGGCACCCAAGCCTCCGCCCAGATCCAAACTCCGGCTGCCAGCCCCAGCGCCTCTGTCACCCAAGTAGTGGGATTGACCAAAGTAACCGTAGACTACTCCCGGCCCAGCGTGAAAGGCCGCAAGATTTTCGGGGACCTGGCGCCTTACGGTAAACTATGGCGGACAGGCGCTAACGCCGCCACCAAAATCACTTTCTCAGATGAGGTAATGCTGGAAGGCACCAAGGTTCCGGCGGGCGAGTACGCGCTGTACACCATTCCCGGCGAGAAAGAATGGACCGTGGTCATCCACAAGAACACCAAACTTTGGGGAGACGGTGGTCCTGATTACAAGCAGGAAGATGACCAGGTGCGTTTCAAGGTGACGCCTAAGAGATTGAATGAAAAAGTGGAGTCCTTCACCATTGGCTTCGCAGACCTCACCAATTCTTCCGGCGTACTGCAGATCAGTTGGGAAAACACTTTGGTGCCTGTGAAAATCACCACCGATGTAGACACCAAAGTGATGGCCCAAATCAGGGAGAAAGTGATTAACGGTACCAACGTGACACCTGCCCTGTATGCCGCTGCCGCTTCTTACTACGCAGACACCAACAAAGACCTGAAACAAGCGCTGGCCTGGATGAAACAAGCCAACGAGAAAGACCCTAAGTTCTGGAACCTACACCAGCAAGCTAAAATGCAGGCAAAACTAAACGACTTCAAAGGCGCCACTACCACCGCCCAGAAATCTATTGAGTTAGCTAAAAAAGAAAACAATGCAGACTACGTGGCTTTGAACGAGAAACTCTTAGCCGAGATCAAAAACAAGAAATAAGGTTTTAGTCCTGATTTCCTGAAAACACCTTAAAAACAGAACCCCGCTGATATTGCTTCAGCGGGGTTCTGTTTATATAATAGGTTCTAAAGTCAGAGTGTGCTTTACATCCAGCGGACTTTCTCCTCAAAAGACACAATCCTTTTTCCGCTGGGCGCCGGACTGTCTGAGTAACCAAGGTACAGAATCCCCAGCACCGTGTCTTCCTCACGCAGGGCCAGCATGTCTTTCATAGCCGGGTGGTAGGCCATACCGCCAGATCCCCAGTAAGAAGCAATCCCCAGCGCGGTGGCTCCCAGCAACAGGTTCTGGATAGCGCAGGAAGTGGCGGCAATTTCTTCCAGGGCTGGTATTTTGGGCAAATCACCACGGCGCATATAGGCCACTATCACGTGCGAGGCCTCATCGCCCATGTGCAGCAGTTTCTCATACTTCAGGTCCATGAACTTGTCTGGGGCGGTATGCTCGCGGTACAGCTCGGCGTGGGCTAGGCAGAACGCTTTTACCTTCTCGCCCGGATACACCACAAACCGCCAGGGCTCAGTGTTTCCGTGGGTAGGTGCCCAATCGGCGAGGGTAAGGATTTCCTTTATCTGCTCCTCCGGAATCTGGGCGCCGTTCATCTTGGGCGGTTTTATGGTTCTTCGGCTCTGGATAACGTGCTGTATAGCCAAATATAGTTGGTTCATCTGCTTGTAAAATGGTAATACGATAACCTCCAATCAGGCTTGCTCACGCAGCAAAGTCCGAAGCAAATACCCGATGCCCACCACCAGCACCGTCCCGATGAGGTTGTACCAGAGGTAGGCGATAGTTGTATACTCATACAGGAGAAAAATGATCAACTGCGTGAGCACGGCGGCCCAGAACACGGCATTCCCCTTCAGCTTCTGGAAATAGAAAGCAGCGATGAAAATACCCAGGATGGTGCCGTAGAAAAGGGAGCCCAGGATATTCACCGCCTGAATTAGGTTTTCTAGTTGGGAGGCAAACAGCGCGAAGAAGATAGAAACTGCTCCCCAACCCACGGTGAACCACCGGGAGGCGCGCACATAATGGTCATCTGAGGCATTTCTGTTCACAGTGCGTTTGTAGACATCCACCACGGTAGTGGAAGCCAGCGAGTTGAACGCCGAGGCCGTGCTACCCATAGCAGCGCACAGCACTACGGCCAAAAGCAAACCCACTAAGCCCTGGGGCAACTGCTGCGTCACGAAGGTGAGGAACACGTAATCGGTGTCTTTGAGGTCGGTGCCTTCGTTGTGGGTTTTTACCAGGGCCTGCGCCTGCTGTCTTATTTCCTTTCTTTTCTCCTCGGCCTGGCGCATGCGCTGGCTTGCCTGCTCCTCCCCTGCCTTGTTATCAGCCTGGTGCGCCTGCACCAGGGCCAAAGTAGCTTCTTTCTTCTCCTGGAAAACCTGCCGGCTTTGGGCCTCCAGGTTCTGCCAGGCCGGCGCCTCTGCTGAGGCCGTGACACTACTGACCTGCTGTTGGTTGAAGTACAATGGTGGCTGATAGAACTGGTAAAAGACGAACACCAGCACGCCTACCAGCAGAATGAGGAACTGCATGGGCACCTTCACCAGGCCGTTCATGAGCAAACCCAAGCGACTCTGGGCAATAGTCTCCCCACCCAGGTAACGCCCTACCTGCGACTGATCCGTGCCGAAGTAAGACAAAGCCAGGAAAAAGCCGCCAATCAACCCAGACCATAGGTTGTAACGGTCATCAGGGTTGAAGCTAAGGTCCACCAGGTTCAGTTTGCCCGAGGTTCCGGCTACAGTCATGGCCTCGGAGAAGCCTACGCCATCCGGCAGCAAACGCACCACCACAATGGCCGCCGCCAGCATACCGCCCAGCATCACGGCCATCTGCAGCCGCTGGGTCTGGCTTACCGCTTTGGTACCACCTACCACAGTGTAGAACGTCACCACTACCCCAATGAAAAGAATGGTAGCCGTGAGATTCCAACCCAGAATAGTGGAGAGGATAATGGCCGGCGCATAAATGGTGATTCCCGTGGAAAGACCCCGTTGCAGCAAAAACAGAAACGCCGCCAGCGAGCGGGTCTTCAGGTTGAAGCGGCTTTCCAGGTACTCATAGGCGGTGAAGACCTTAAGGCGGTAATAGATGGGAATAGCCGTGATGGACAACACCACCATGGCCAACGGCAACCCGAAATAGAACTGGATAAACCGCATGCCGTCATCAAAGGCCTGCCCCGGGGTGGAAAGAAATGTGATGGCGCTGGCCTGGGTGGCCATGATGGACAAACCCATCATCCACCAACGCTCGGTGTTATCGGCCCGCAGGTACCCAGACATATGCTGGGCCTTGCGGGTTTTCCAGACGCCATACAGCACAATGAACGCAATGGTGCCTACCAGCACTCCCCAATCCAATCCGCTCATTTATAGGCTTCGGTGATGAGATAAAACAACAGGATGAACGCCGCCAGCACCCCCAGCACCAACCAGTACATGGATGTCCAGCTTTTAAAGAACGGCGGCGGGTCTATATCTCCTTTGGTCATGGGGAATGTCTAGGGTTGAAGACAAATCTTGATGACTTGCCTTTTGTTTGCTACTGGTTGTTATTTAAGATTGATCAATTCAATTACGTCACACTCCCCTACTTTTCTAGGCCCTTCCATAAAGAGACCATGGGTACCTACTTTTATTTTACCCTAATGGTAGTTTATTCTTTCACTGTCAACGATCCACATTCTAGCAATGCCATGTCTGGGAATGGGTAGGTCTACTTCTTGGATGACGTTGCCATGCAAATCCTCAAACTCAGGCCAAATTATAAAAAAGTTTTTCCTCCCAGTTTCAGGATCCTCATACTGAAAGTCCCACCTAATTCCCTGAAATGGCAAACTGTATCTTCCGCCTTCTTCCTGGGTAAAAATGGCATAGGTTACCCTAAAATCAGGTTTCCTTTGAAATACTACTTCATAGGGCTTGTAGTACATTTCTTAAAATTTTACCCAAATAACGAGCTGTTTAGGGGCCATTTTCAGGAAAATGGCCCCTAACCGCTACTTGCCCAAAGAGAGCAGGTTCACAAACAGACGGTACGCCCCTGGTACGCCGGCCGGCAACTCCCTGAAGAAAGAATACCCGGTGTACACGTAATACCCTTTCCCGTATTTGGCCACGAGCAAACCGCTGTCCTTAGGCGATTCACCCGGGTCATTAGACGAGATGATGGCTTCGTACTCTGGCGCCCACTGGTTAGGGAAATACAGACCACGTTCCTGTACCCAGCCTTTGAAATCCTGCGCGGTGATCTTGTTGGGCGAATTCAGAACCGGGTGGTTTGGTTTCAGGAACCGTACTTCTGAGTCTTCTACCGTTACGCGGTCATTGGAGAGTTTAATGGAAAACGGCCCTAAGTTGGAGGTCACCAAACCGTTGCTCACGTTGTACTGCACCACCAGCGTGCCTCCGTTCTGCACGTACTGCATCAATTGCGGTTGCTGGAATTTGAGACGTTCTAAAGTGTTGAAGGCACGCACGCCCACTACCACGGCATCATATTTCTGCAAGGCCGCCGCAGACAGGTCCTCTACCCGCAACTGGTCTACGGCATAGCCTATCTGCTGCAGGCTGGCAGGCACTTCATCGCCGGCGCCCATCAAATAACCAATAATCTGTCCTTTGCGCTTGAGGTCCAATTTAACCGCTTTGGCCGAGGCCTCGGGGTACAAGGTTTGGGTAGGGATATGCGGGTAAGAGATAGCCCTGAAGCTTTGGTTGTAGGTTTTGCCGTTGTACGTCACGGCTGCGCCGATGGCACTCTCCGTCTGGGTTGCGCCGGGGTACACCATGAACGTGAAGGTCTGCTCCTCCCCTTTCTGGCCCAGCTTGAAACTTCCCGAGGCAGGCTCAGAGCGCCATCCCTGAGGCAGGCGCAGGGCTACCTGCCCATCTACCTGGTCTTTTCCGGCCCGCACCCGCAGGGTAACGGGTTTAGGTTGCGGATCTGGAAACACGTACACTTTTTCTGAGATGTTCACGAAAACGGGCGGGGCAATCTCAAACGGACGGTACTGCTCTCCTTCAACCGGATCGGTACGTTTGTAGACTACGGGCACGGTATAAGTAAGCGGCTCGCCTTGCACGGTTAGATGCAATCTCAGCTGGGCGGCGGCCGGGTTTTCGGCAAGGCCTATCAAAGCGGGGTCATCTACCCGGAACATGCCGGTGGTACCCGGGGTGCGCAGCCAGTAAGGCTGGGAGAAAGGCGTGGCCGCCGGTACGGTGCGCGCGGTTCTGATGAAAACCGGTTTGTTCAGGTCCAGTTTCTGCTGCAGCGTGGTGTCCTGGTTCGCGAACAGATATTCTACTTTGGTGAGGGTCACGGGAACGCCCGAACGATTCACCGCTTCCAATGACAAGGCCACCTGCTCGCCCGGTGATACAGAAAACTCCCGCACCGAGGATGCTTCCAGGTACAGGCCCAGGCAGTTTTTAATGGCTTCCTGCAGATCCTGCTGTTTCACGATTTTCCAGTAAGAAGCGGGCAGTTTGGCCAAAGCGGCGTTCGCTTTCAGGAGCACCGGCACCGTGGCGGCCGGATTACCCGGGTTGTAGTTCTTCAAAGCTTCCTCCAACAATCTGGCTACTTCCTTGCTGCCCGGCACGCGGCTCCAGGAGGTGGTCACGCCTTCCAGCACGTCAGATTTGGCGCGAGCGCCTTTCAGGAACTCAAAATACTCCACGGCCTCTCCGCGGCTACCGCTGCTCCCGAAACCCTGGCTTTTGTGCATGCTGCGGCTCTGGGCGGCAATCTCGTTGTAAGACCGGCCCAGCAACGGGTTGTAGACACCCGCATCAATCATGAGTTTATCAGAAGTGTCAAACTTCTGGTTCTGACTGTAGAAAAAGGAAGAGGTGTTCCAGAGTAGGCGTTTGGCTTGCCAGGGCTCCACGGTTTTGAGTTGCTCAGGGAAGCGCTTGGGATCAGCTGCGGCGTCAAAGGCTTCCATGGCGATCATGGCCGAGGCGGTATGGTGGCCGTGGGTGCCAGAGGGCTCGGGTGAGAAACGGGTGATGATGACATCGGGACGGAACTTGCGGATAACCCAAACCGCATCAGCGAGCACCTGCTCTTTGTCCCAGATGGTGAAAGTCTCGGCGGGGTTCTTGGAGAACCCGAAGTCGTTGGCCCGGCTGAAGAACTGCTCGCCCCCGTCAACGCGGCGGGCCTGCAGCAATTCCTGGGTTCGGATCACGCCCAGTTCCTCCCTGATCTCCGGCCCGATGAGGTTCTGGCCGCCATCACCGCGGGTGAGCGACAGGTAGCCGGTGCGCATCTTGCGTTCGTTGGCCAGGTAGCCTATGAGGCGGGTGTTCTCGTCATCTGGGTGCGCCGCGAAATATAGCACGCTGCCCAGCACATTCAGTTTCTCCAGGGCCAGCCTGATCTCGGCGGCATCTGGTTTCTTGGGGGCCTGGGCCTGCGAGGCAGAAAATCCTACTCCCCAGGCCAGGAGAAAGGAAGTCGCTAAAACTCTTACAGAGATCATGTGTTTCAAAAGAAGTCCAAATAAAGCGGGAGAACCCAGCAGCGCAACAGGCCCCAGACATCCCACGGTAAAGCTATGGAATTTTAGGTCAACTGAGGAAGGTTATGCCCGGATTTGCGCTTAGGTTAAAGCATTTTCTGGCGGTTGCACCAAGGAAGTCCCACACGCTCGCTTTGGGCTTAATTTTACAAAATCAGGCCCTAAACAAAGGAGGTTGTTTTCGCTTACGGGCGCGGTTTTCTGGATCTGGTTGCCGAATAAGTCAATTTAACCTAAGCCTGCCTTAAGGCGATCACACTTCCATAACATTTTGGCCGGTTTAACAGTTAAGAGAATCTGATAGAGCGCTTAAAACCTGTTAAGACTATGAAAAAGCTTGTAATGATATTGGCCATGGCCGGCATGACCGGTTTTGTAGCCTGCGACTCCCAGACCGGGAAAAACACCACATCGGCCGGAACCGAGGCGGAGCAGAACTCCAACAACCCCAATAACACCAGCCCCGTGGTGAACGCCAACCAGAACGACACTACCGGCGCCACCGCCACTGAGATCACCCAAAGCAAAGTGGGTAACTCGCAGAGCCGAGGCGAGATGAACAACTCCAAATCCAGAACCACCCAGAACCAGACGCTGCGCGACAGCATTGAGGAATAACAAAGCTTAAAAAGCATCGGGTCCGTTTAGGGGCAGTTTCACTGAAAACTGCCCCTAAACGGACCCGATGCTTTTTGGATACCTACGGGTTACTGCTTCTTCGCTTTCTGCTGCTCTTTGAACTCCTGGCCAGAGCGCAGGGTGTAGAACTCCCCAATGAGGGTTCTGATCTTGATCTCATCCAGGGTAGAGAGTTTTTCCTCTACGGCCGCTTTGCGCTTGCCCAGGTTCTGCAGGATATAATCGGCGTAGTCCCAGTCCCGGGAGGTCCAGTTCTGGCGTTTCACCCGCACGTTCTGCATAAACCGGATGTAGGCTTCGCGCATGTGGATGGAGCTGATGTTCTGTACGTTCCCAAAGGAGCCCAGCAGTTCTTTCTCGCGGAGGCGCACTTCCTCTGCCTGCAAAGGCACCTCATCGGCCATGGGCTTGGACTCCAGCTCTTGGAAACGGGTTTTCAGCTCCAGAAAATCGCGCTTGGAGGTTTCTGATAGCCCTTGAAAGCTGTTCTCTATCTTATTCGCCTGGCGGGCGAAGTCGCTCTTGATAGTGGGCCACTCGGCGCGCGTGGTAGTGGCAATTTTGTCAGACTGTACTTTCATCCATTCCTTGAAAGCGCGCAGATCCTGCTCAGCCGACGATTCCTGGGTTTCCCTGGCGGCCAAAGGTTTCTCCTTTTCCACCTCTTGGGCCCAAACGGCGGAAGAAAACGAGGCGGTTAACCCCAGAATCAAGCCTAAAATCTTTCCTTTTTGCATGGTTTTCTTGTGATTGTTGAGCGGTTGCCTCATCAAAGGTAAAAATTTTCCTTAAAGGCCACTCCTTCCCTACAACAAGAACAACGCCAAAAACCCACCGGAATTATGATCCATATTCTGATATATCCTTTTAAGCCTATATTTAAGAAATCAGGCCAAAAAAAGAAGTCCCTGCCGGATGTTCTCCGGGCAGGGACTTGCGGTAAACATGCCATATTTTCAGGCTTAGTTTTTCTCCAGAATCTGGAAAAGCTCGTCTAGTTTAGGCGTGAGGATGATCTCGGTGCGGCGGTTCTTCTGGCGGGCATCGGCGGTGGTAGCCGGGTCAACAGGCACGTATTTAGAACGTCCTGATGGGGTTACCCGCTGCGGCGCCACGCCAGCCTCGGTGAGGATACGGGTGATCTCGGTGGCGCGCAATACGCTCAGGTCCCAGTTGTCCTGCATGCCGGCGGTGCCTTTGGCCACTGGCACGTCATCGGTGTGGCCTTCTACTACCACGTTCACGTCTTGCTGGTTCTGCAGGGCGCCGGCCAGTTTTTTGAGGGCTTCCTGCCCCTGGGCATCTACTTTGGTAGACCCAGACTTGAACAGCAACTGGTTAGACAAAGACACATACACTTTGCCGTTGCGCACATCTACGGTGAGGTCAGAGGCTTTGAAACCCAGCAGCGCTTTGCTCACTACTTGCCGCAAGTTGTTCACGGCGCGGTCTTTCTCGTCCAGGATGCGCTGCATCTCGGCCAGCCGGGCTTCGCGGGCCTGCAGATCGGCGGAGAGTTTGTCTACCTGCTGGTTTTTATTGTTCAGGTTCGTGCGCAGCGAAGCTTCTGTGGAGGCTTTCTCAGAGGCCAGATCTGCTTTCTCCTGGTTCAGGCGCTCTTTGTCCTGCTGCAGGCGGGCGCGTTCGTTTTCCAGCTCAGCTTTCTGGCGGGTGAGTTCATCCTGCAACACCACCAGGGAACGGTTCTCGGCCAGGGCCGCTTCGTATTTTTTGGAAGACACACAGGAACCTAATAGACCCAGGGCCAGGAAAGCTGGCAATACAGGGCTCAAGAAGCTTTTTTTCATAGTATTCTAAGCGTTTTTACAATGGTTACTAAAGAGAGCAACAGTGTTTATACGTACGCACCGCTGCCCGCCGGGGTTAAAACACCGAAAAATTAAGGCCAGATGCAAATGTATGCTTGTAACAGCGGCCTCCCTCCCCTGATCTGGGGCCCAGGATCAAGAAGATGTTTTGCAGCAGAAACCCGCCCATTGATGCAAAGCTTTGGGCAAAAATACTATCTTTGAATCGAGGCGAACTTGCTTTGCTGCCGATGGGCAGATAATGGCCAGGTTCTTTGTCTCAGAATCCCTTTACCTTTTTACCCCTTTTTCTCAAAAACAGCATGAAAACCAAAGTTACCGTGAACAACAACGGCTCGCTCAAAATTGAAGGCGAGTTTATCATAGTAGACCCGATGGGCAACGAGTACAACTTACAGGGCCGCGAAGCCGTGTCTATCTGCCGCTGCGGTCTTTCCAAAAACAAACCGTTCTGCGATGGCTCACACAAAGGCCATTTTGAGCACAACGCCGTAGCCTTTGACCTGCCGCCGCGCAAGGTTTAAAAAAAGAGTTCTGAGCCCTGAGTCTTGAGTTCTGAGTTAGGGCTATAATCAAAGAGGCGGAGATTTGGTCTCCGCTTTTTCTCCCTCTCTTCCCCTCTACTGTTTCTTCCTCTCCTATCGTCCGAAATTCTATGTCTGAAACCTCTACGGTACCGTCGTCCACAGAAAATATGTCTCAAACCGCATCGGGATTCAAGCGCGAGATCAAATTATTTGATGCCGTCATGCTGGTGGCCGGTTCCATGATTGGGTCCGGTATCTTTATTGTGAGTGCCGACATTGGCCGATCGGTGGGGAGCGCGGGTTACCTGCTGTTGGTGTGGGCCCTTACCGGCCTCATGACCCTGGCTGGTGCCCTGAGTTACGGCGAACTCACCAGCCTCATGCCCCGCGCGGGCGGGCAGTACGTGTACCTGCGGGAGTCTTACGGACCTCTGGTGGCCTTTCTCTACGGCTGGACCCTTTTTCTGGTGATCCAAAGCGGAACCATTGCGGCCGTGGCCGTGGCTTTTGCCCGCTTCACCGGCGTGCTGGTACCTTGGTTCTCCGAGACCAATGTGCTGCTGGATTTGGGTATTCTGAAGTTCACCTCGGTGCAGTTGCTGGCTATTGCCTCTATTATCCTTTTGACGCTGATCAACCAGCAAGGCGTACGGAACGGTAAATTGATTCAGAACATCTTCGGGAGCACCAAACTGATTGCTTTGTTTGCGCTGCTGGGGTTTGGGTTGCTGCTGGGCACCAGCCCGGAGGTGATGGACCTGAACTTCTCTAATCTCTGGGATGCTCAGGCCGTAGTGCTGGACAAGGAAACCGGGGCTATTACCCGCACTACTTTGTCGGGTTGGGCTCTGCTGGTGGGCATCAGTACGGCCATGATCGGGTCGCTTTTCTCCTCAGACTCCTGGAACAACATCGGGTTTTCCGGCGATGAGATCGTGAACCCCAAAAGAACCATCGTGCTGAGCATGGCCATCGGAACCGGCATTGTGACCATCCTGTACATCCTTATTAACGTGGTATACCTCACCATTCTGCCGTTGCAGGGAGATCCGGCGGCTACTGATGCCTTGAGCCGCGGCCTTCAATTCGCCAGCAATGACCGCGTGGGTACCGCAGTGGCCGAGGTGATTGGCGGCGCACCGGCTACCATTGCCATCGCTATTTTGATCATGATCTCCACCTTCGGTTGCAACAATGGGGTAATCCTTTCGGCGCCGCGCGTGTACTACGCCATGGCCAAAGACGGGCTGTTTTTCCCCAATATGGCTAAACTGAACAAAAACGGCGTACCAGGTGCGGCCCTGGCTATCCAGTGTGTGTGGGCCAGTCTGCTGTGCCTCTCGGGCCGCTACTCAGACCTGCTGGATTACGTAATCTTTGCGGTGTTGCTGTTCTACATTTTGACCATTGCGGGCATTTTCATTCTGCGCCGCACCATGCCAGATGCGCCCCGGCCGTACAAAGCCCTTGGCTACCCGGTGCTGCCTGCCCTTTACATTCTCATGGCATCGTTTATCTGCGTGATCCTGCTCATCTACAAGCCTAATTACTCCTGGCCGGGCCTGATTCTGGTAGGCGTGGGTATTCCGGTGTTCTACCTGTTTGGCAAACGCTTCAGGAAAATTGAGGTGGAAGGATAGTTCTCAGACTAAAAAATTAAAGCCCCGCTGCTTTGTTTCATGAACAAGTCAGCGGGGCTTTGTTTTGGAGTCAGTCTGGGGAAAAGAGCCTAAAATCGGAATTGCCTTAAAAGCGAAAAGCCTCCCCAAAACGGAGAGGCTTTCCTTATATTGGTTAAATAACTTAATGTATTTACTCCTGATGTGGCTTTCGCCTTTGTGTTCCTAAACGTACTACTCACGTATCCCTCAAAAAGCTTAACCTAACGGTTAATTTTATTTAAGTTTTAACGTCAGCTATTCGGCCTAGTTTTTACGACATCTGTTTCGTTACACTCTATTTAACCAACATTTATACCTTCTTTAACGAACGCCTAATCAGAAGGTTACACTCCTGCTGCATATTTACTGTTGTGGTAAACCGAAGTTCATCCCAATTTGATCTCTTCTTCTCAAAAGTATTCTCAAAAGGCAAAATCGGTTGAAACCTGTACAATAATCACCCATAAAACACGGGCTAAATCATTGAATACGAATCTTTAAAGAACTTTGTATCACTTCTGTTTTCCTTTGAAAAGATGGAGATCCCTTCCCTATCAGCTGGGTTTAGATGCGGCAAGATTACACTAATAGAAAAAAGAGGTGAAGTTCTAGGATTAGCCGGATTTAGGAACGAGGCAGGAAAGTTCTGGAAATAACCTTGGATATCTTAAGGGCGTTACATCCTTCCCAGACCTTTGCCGTATCTTTCTTACCTCAATCATTTTCCATTAACAATAGTATGAAGAAGTTCTTGTCCGTTGCAGCCTTGGTGCTGTTTTTCGCTTTGGGAGCCCAGGCCCAGACCAGCCTGGGGTTGAAGGGAGGTCTAAACGTGTCTACCATCCGGATTCCCAACGTGGACATTGATCCCAAAATTGGCGTTCACTTCGGGGGTTTTGCTTCCACCCCTATTTCCAGCCGGTTTGCGCTGCAGCCAGAGGTGGTTTACTCTCAGCAGGGCGTAAAGGCAAACCAATATGATTACACCTACCATTACCTGAACATCCCGCTGATCTTCAAAGGCACTATCTCCGGCGGATTCCACTTGCAGGTAGGTCCGCAGTTCGGCATCTTGCTGGCCGCCAATCGCAAAGAAGGCAGAACCACCCTGGACATCACCGATTCCCGGAACCGCTACGATGGCGCCATTGCCTTAGGCTTAGGGTATGATGTTGACGCCTGGCAGATCTCGGCCCGCTACAACCTGGGTCTTTCTGATGTGCGTGATGACAGCGACAATGGCATCAACCACACAAACAACGTGTTCCAGTTATCATTAGGCTACCGGTTCAGATAATCTCTGATTTAATTTACCGTCATGATAAGAAAAGCTCCTGCTCTGGTTAAGCCAGGGAAGGAGCTTTTTCGTTTTCAGTCCATTTCATGGGAAACAGTCAGTTTCAAAAGCAAGCCTATCTAATGAATAGAAATAACAGCGGTGGTCCTTTAAAGAAGATGTGCCCATAGGTAAAGACCTGATTTGCGGCCGGGGTGTTTTCAGCCTGATTTTGCCAAATCGGATCATTTTCGCCTACATGATCCAACGATTTATTTTTCAGAGACTTACCCGGCAACAGTAAAGTAATACCGACAAGCCAACCATTTCCTGGGCGGAATTGAAAAGTTTTTCTCGTGCTTTTAGGGGTTCGGTCTCTTACCTTTGTCTGGAAATTAACTGATGGTAACACATTAAAACTCTGATAACCAATTAGCTAATTTTATTAGAATGTTTTCTCTCGGGCGCCGGCCTTGCTTACTTGCTTTATTTTTATGACAGTCTCCCCTTCTGCTTCAGAATCCGTTTCTATCCAGAGCACCTCAGACGCTAACATTATCAGGGACTTAGCTTATGCAACCTGGTACCCTACTTACCGGGAGATTCTTTCTGCGGAGCAGATTGACTTTATGCTGACGGAAATCTACTCCTTGGAGTCTTTGCAGAGTCAAATGGAGAATGGGCAAACCTTTCTGCTGCTTACGCATGAAGGCAAGCCGGCGGCTTTCTCGGCCTTTTCCCTCCTGGATGCCGCGCAGCAGCGGTATAAACTGAACAAACTGTATATCCACCCAGACTTCCAGGGAATGGGGTTTGGCAGAATGCTTCTACAAGAAGTCATACAAAGAACAAAATCCCAGGGCGGACTTAAATTGGAATTAAACGTGCACCGCCAAAACCCGGCCCAGCACTTCTACTTTAAGATTGGGTTCAAAATTATAAAAATAATAGACATTCCTTTTGCCCGGTTCACGCTTAATGACTACATTATGGAACTGAATCTAACTGATGTCAGCTGATTCTTGTCCCCCGGCAATGAGTTAAAGCATATAGGCTTATTTTTATAAATATTGTAATATTTAAAACCTATGTTTTACAGCCGTATTGTAAAATTTACATTAATACTAGGAATTATTCTGAGCAGTTCAGTTTCTGGATATTCCTGGGGTTTCTTCGGGCACAAGGTGATTCAGCAACTGGCTATTTACGGGCTGCCCAAAAGCATGCAACCGTTCTTTCACCGCAACATGGCGCACCTAGTGGAGACATCAATACGGCCAGATGAGCGCCGCAATTCAGATCCCCATGAGGCACCCCGCCACTTTATAGACCTGGAGGCTTTTGGGGAGAATCCGCTGGAACAGGTGCCGCATTCCTATAATGCCGCCGCCGCCAAATTCAGCCCAGATACGCTGCAAAAATACGGCGTAGTGCCGTGGCAGGTACTCAAAATCAAAGACCGGCTGACCCAGGCTTTTTACCGGCGAGACAAAGACAGTATTCTGTTCTACTCCGCAGACCTGGCCCACTACATCCAGGATGCCCACGTGCCGCTGCACACCAGCCTGAACCATGATGGGCAGTTAACCGGTCAGACCGGCCTGCACAGCCTCTGGGAATCTAAGCTCCCCGAGCAGAACCTGGCCAATTACAACCTCAGACACGACAAAGCACAGTACCTCAAAAACCCCGAGGAAGAAATCTGGAAAGTGATCAAAGCCTCGCACCTATTGGTGCCGCAGCTGCTGGCCATTGAAAAGCAGGTGAGCCAGAACTTCACCGAGGCCACCAAATACACCATCTCAGAGCGCAACGGCCGCACCCGCAAAAACTACACAGACGCTTTCGCCACCGCCTACAACCAGGCCTTAGGCACCATGGTGCAGGACCGCATGCGGGCCTCGGCAGAGAAGACGGCTTCTTTCTGGTACACCTGCTGGGTAGACGGCGGTAAACCAGAGCTCAGTGAGCTGTTGTCTACGCCGCGTACCAAAGAGGAGAACAAACAACTGAAGCAGGAACTCAAATCCTGGAAGAAAGGCACCCTGCAGGAGAAAGACCTGCTGCTCACCAAAATCAAGCTTTCCTTGATGAACGTGGTCCAGTGGATGGGGGAGTCTTTAGCCTAAACCAGACCTGGCACCTTCTTTTTTAACCTCATACAGAAAGCCCTGCCTGAAATCTGAGGTTAAACCCGTACTTTTGCGGTCCGCGTTTAACAACAGTAGAGAGAGCACATGCATATTGCAATAGTAGGCAACATTGGGGCCGGAAAAACCACCCTGGCTACCAAGCTGGCCCAACATTATAAGTGGGATGTTTTCCTAGAAGCCGTAGACAACAACCCTTACCTCAAAGATTTCTATGAAGACATGCCACGCTGGGCGTTCCACCTGCAGGTCTTCTTCCTAAACAGCCGCTTCAACCAGGTCCTGCAAATCAACGAGCGTACCAACGGCGTCATTCAGGACCGCACCATTTACGAAGACGCGTACATCTTTGCCAAGAACCTGCACCACTCCGGCATGATGAGCGACCGCGATTACCAGAACTACTTTAACCTTTTTGAGTCTATGACCAAAATGGTGAAAGCCCCGGACCTGCTGGTGTACCTCAAAGCCGACCTGCCTAAACTGATTGGCCAGATCCAGAAACGCGGACGTGACTACGAAGACAATATTTCCCTGGCGTACCTCAAAAACCTGAACGAGCACTATGACCAGTGGATTGCAGGTTACAAGCACGGCAAACTGCTGGTCATTGACGTAAACCAGATGGACTTCGTGCAGAACCCCGAGGACCTGGGCGTGATCATTGACCGCATCAACATCGAACTGTTCGGTTTGTTTTAATCCGATCTCCTTCAATACCCAACCGGGCCTGTTTAGGGGCTGTTTTCCAGGAAACAGCCCCTAAACAGGCCCGGTTCTTTTATTCTATCCAAGAAGCTCTTTCCCTACTGCCGATTGTCTGAATTCCTGGGTGGTGAAAAAGGATGGTATCTCCACAAGGGGTACGGACCAAAACCAGAGAACCATCCCAAACCAAAAACCTTCGTATACATAGGAAAAAAGCAATATGAACCCGATCTATTCAAAATTCCTGGCGGCAGGTGCCCTCACGCTGGTCTTGCTGGGCGGCAGCGCCTGTGAACGCACTTCCCCCTCCAATGACAACCCCAATAACCAGCCCAGAACCCGGGCGGAACAAGACTTAGCCGAGTTACGGGACTGGATGAAAGATAAAACCGATAGTACCGGCAGAAATGACAGGGACACCACCAGAAGAGGTGCCCGCATCAGGGAGGAATTCAGGGAAAAGACCGCACGCCTGGACACCAAACTGGATAGCCTCTCGGCCAAATCCAAAGCCGAGTACAAAGAACTGAGAAGAAAATATGAGAACTGGGAAGCCCGCAACCAACAAAGGAGCGCGATGCCCCTGAACCAGGAAACCCTGCAGCGCTTTGAAGAAGAACTCTTTGGATCAGCTAACGCGTTGGATGCCCAGTTCACGGCTACCCAGATGCGGGACGTGTACACCCAGTTCCTGCAGAACGTACGGGCCCGCCGCGCCACCTGGACCGCCGCAGACTGGGACTACGTAGACGAGATTTATAGCCGACTTAACCAGAAGAAAGACCAGGTAGAAGATCAGATTCCGGGCCAGGACAAACTCAAGATCAAAGCCCTGCAAGCCGAATACCTGACGCTGGAAACCACCAAAGACGCAAAGGACCTTGCCAGAGAGATAAAGCAGTAAGGCCCTTGGACCAGACCGGAAAAAATCACTGCTAATCTGGTTCCTCCGGGTTGGCTAACCACGCTTTAGCAGTGGCCAGGTCATGAAACAAAGAGACAATGATATTGGAGGACAGCCGCCGCTGTAAATCCCGGGCGGCCGCCTGGTCATGCATATCGCGCGACAGGACCATGGCCATGTATTTAAGGCCGGTTTCCGCCAGGTCTGGTTTCCATTCAAACTCCAGCCAATCGTTGGCCTCTTCCCATTCGCCGGTTACATCGCTTTTGTCATTCAACAGTCTAGGGCAGTGCATTTCTTTCTGCAGATTCAGGTACGTTTTGGCTACCGTCACCACATCATCTGAGTTGATGTGACCGCTCCACTTCACGTAAAACCAATCCTGCTCCTCTTCATATTTGATTGATATAAAAGAGTGTGCGCTGGTGACTGCCCATAGTTCGGCCATAATCCTGTTTTAAGGTTGCATGGTATGGTAAATGATTATGTAGTCAGAAGTGTTGTTTGTCTCTATAAAATACGTTCACTGGAGGCCGAATGTTCAAAAGAGCCGCAATTGACAGGTTAGCGGGCCACATCGGCGGGAATCCATCCGGTGGTACCCTCGGCGTCTTTCACGAGCCAGAACGCATCCTGCTTGGCCAATACGCGCACCGTTGAATCAGCGGAAATGCTTTTCTGGGTAGCGGCATCTGCCGCGGAAGCCTCCAGCAAAGGTGCCTCGCGGCGCAGCCGGATGGCTTGGATAGGTTTATCCAGGTTCTCTACCAAAGAAGAGGCTACGTAGCCCTGGCGGCCATCTGGGAGCAGGACGCGGTACCAGGAGGCGGAACCAGCCAGCACCTGCAAAGGCGTGTACTGCGCCAGTTTTTCCAGCGGGGCTGCCCCGGAAGAAGCGGCTTCGCGCAAGGAGGTATTGGGTTTGGCCACGCGCACCCAGTTGCCCAGTTTTTTCTCATCGGCCTGGAAAGAGGCTGGTTTGGTGCGGTCCTTGAACACGTACGGATAGGGGTCTACCGCGCCCTCCCCGAACCGGTAAATCCCGAAGTGCAGGTGCGGGGCGGTGGAAATGGCGTTGCCGGTGTTACCAAGTAAGCCTAGGGTATCGCCAATGGAAACGCGTTGACCGGGCTGCACCAATTGGCTATCCAGGTGCGCGTAATACAGGCTTTGTTGCCTTTTCAGGTCAGAAAGCCAGACTACTTTCCCCCCGATGGGCGTGGTATTCACCCTGGTCACCATTCCTTCCACCGAGGCCACCACCGGCGTATTGCGGGCCGCAAAAATGTCAATTCCCTCGTGCTTTCTGGCTCCGGCATCACGGTCCTGGCCCCAGAAACTCTGCACTGCCCGGCTGTCTTTGCCCTGCACCGGAAACGCGAGTACGGGGGCGCTCTCAATGGTAACGGTGTACTGGCCGCTTCTCAAAAGTTCAGGCTGTACCCGCAACAGGTGAGGCACTTCCTCCTCAATCTCGTATTCCAAGTTCTGGGCCGTGGTATCGGCGTTGGCTACTTGTTTGGGTTGAGTTGGATTAGCGGGATCGGTTTCAAACAGGTCAATGAACACCTGGGGCACCTCGCGGCCTTGGGTCTGCACCTTCACGGCCACTTTCTGGCCTTGTTTTACCGTGAAGCGGTAACTGGCGGCCAAGGGTTTATCGGCGGGGAAATAGCCGGTCTCTTTGAACGGAAGCGTGACGGGCACTGCCTGCTGCAGGGCGCGCTCGCCAGCGGCTACCCACTGTTTACCCAGGCCGGTCTCATCCAGTTTGGCGGCTTTCAGGCCGGCGTGGTACTTCTCATAAGGCGTTTGTTTCTTGAACACCCCGCGCAGCGAGTTCTGCGGACTACAGCCCGTAAATACCAATAATCCACAAAAAGCAATAAAAAACAGGAAGTGTAAGCGAATTAGAAATATATTGAATTGCATCTTAGTCAGGTCTTTAAAAAGAATAACCCGGTACTGCCGGAGAAGGTTCTCTCTTGGGCAAGACCGGGTTATTTTACGCAGGAAGACCTGCGGCGATGCATTTTCTATTCTTCTTCTACGCGCTGGTGCGGATGTGAGTACCCGCGGGCGGCGGCTTCCTCAATTACCTCGTACTGGTCCAGCATCAGGTTAGGGTTGTCTGAGTTGGTGGCTTTCACAAACTGGCCCTCGGGGGTTTGGTATATGGCGTAGTTGTGCAGGCCAAACGGAAACAAGTTGTTGCTGCGCAGTTCCTTGGCGTAGGTAAGGTCTATTTCTTCGCCTCCGGTGGCGGTGATCAGATAGCGGCTGTGTTGCGTCATGGCGCGAAACGTATTTTTAATGTGAATGCCCAGGTTATCGTTTCAGAGGCGTTTTCATCAAAACGACCCCTAAACAGGAATTATGCCTGTGGCGCAAAGGTAGGAAGATCCCGCGAAAACCTATTCCGCACTGGCGGCTGGGCCTACCTCCATTACCGTGATCTTGTCGCCTACCTTCACCATGCCCGTAGACAAACCTATTAGGTTCATCCCGAAGATGACTTTGTTGCCTTTCTTCTGGTAGGAAGAAAGCGTTCTGAGCGGCTCTGCCCCTGCTTGGGCGGTATCCTGGTTGATGGTAGTCACGTTGCAGCGGCCGCAGGGTTTTGCCCCGTAGAACAGCACCTCGCCTATCTTAAAGGTCTTCCACTTCTCCTCCACGTAGGGCTGCCCGCCGGTGAACACAAAGTTGGGCCGGAACCGGTTAATAGGCACTTGCTCCTCCAATCGGCTGTTTAGGTCATTTAGAGACTCCTGCCCGATGATGAGAAACGGGTAGCCGTCTGAGAAACTCACTTTCTCGTTGTGCTTGGCGTAGTTGGGGTCAATGAGCCGGATTGAGTTCTCTGGCATATACACGAGGCGGCAGCTGATACCCAGCGCCTCAGAGAACCAGGCATTGGCCTCGGGGCTCACAATGAAGGCAAAGCAGATATCGTCCCATACAGTGACCAGGGTAGAGCGGGTGCTATTGGTCTCATAGGGTACCAGCAAGGGCGTAAGATCGCGGGTTTTATGGGTCACCTGCAGGCCCTCGGGGGTAAGGGCCACCTGTAGAAGCGCCATCTCGGCGTATTTGCGCTGGGTCAGGAAAATACCGCTGTCGTCAATCAGCATCCAGCGACGGTCATACTGCAGGCCCCGTTCCTCTACCTGGGCAGAGGTAAGGGAGATGCCACTTAATGATTTGATAGGGTAAATATAAATCTCGCTGAGTACTAGTGTTGACATACGGTTGTTGTGATGTGCTGAAGCCTCCCGCTTCAATGGCGCTACCAAAGATAGGAATGATTCTTACAACGCGAAGAGCCCGCCCAAGGATTTGTACTTTTGCAACAATTTAACCTCATCAAGAACTGTTTCTGCGCACAAGATTACTAACCTTTACTTACTGCCAGAGAAAATCCTTAATTTACAGGTCTAAATAGTTTTTTATGGGCCTTCTTGAAAAGATAAACAAGTACATAGCTATCAATTTCCCTACTGAAAAGAACGCTACGAAAAGGATAATTTCATTCTGGGAGAAAGGAGGTCCTGATTTTGACTATTATGCCAGTGCTGACCAGGAAGACTGGATTAAGGTCTTTTGGGCTGAGGACAGTGTTTTTTTCAAGTTGTTTCAAACCTTAGATTTAAAAAACACGCTTGAAATAGCCTGCGGCACTGGCCGGCATTCGGCGCAGGTGATGGATAAAATAGAAGAACTTTACCTTTTAGATTCTTCTAAAGCAGCCTTACAATTGGCAGAGCAGAGATTTGGCAACTATAAAAACGTAGTATACATCCATAACGAAAGTGGCCTTGGAATACCAATTGACTGCATCAAAGACAATGCGCTCACAACAGTCTTCTCTTATGATGCCATGGTACACTTTGAGAAGGAAGCAGTAGAGTCTTACATAGCTGATAGTTTCAGGGTTCTAAAGTCTGGGGCTTTTGCCTTATTCCACCACTCTAATTATGATAAGAATCCGAACGGCAAATTCACTGACAATCCGGGCTGGAGGAACTACATGACTAAGGACCTGTTTTGCTCCATTTCTGAAAAGCACGGATTTCAGGTAATCCACTCAGAGGTTTTCTCTTTCTCTACTACGGATTCTGACTGCGTTACCTTATTAAGAAAACCCTAGGCTACTCATTCTCCTAACTCAGGGAAAATCATTTCGGCTTAAGTTCACCATAATAATTAAGTAAAAATCCTTTACTTAGAGGAAGGGCTTAACTCCTTGGACCGCAGTTCTCTGGACTTTACCTACCGGAGGTAAATTGCTTAAATTTTTAGCAATTTGATTGGCGGCCCACAGAAAAACCGTAATTTTAGCCTACTGAAATCAAGAGGAGCGCACGGCATGGGGACATTTTTTCAGAATAGTAGCGAAGAGATTTCGTTTACCGTTAGTACCAATAGGCCATTCACGCTCTATGAATTCAACCGGCGCCTGCGCGAGGAGATAGAGAATGCCCTGCCGCACAGGTACTGGATCATCGCGGAGATTTCCGAGGCCCGGGTGCATCACCAAAGCGGCCACTGCTACCTTACCCTCACTGATAAAGAACCCGGCTCCAAGAGCACCCTTACGGCCCAGGCCCGCGGTACCATTTGGAAACGGCAGTATCAGGAGATTGCCCAGTACTTTGAGTCCCAGACCGGGCATCCGCTTAGGGCGGGGCTGAAGATCCTGTTCAACGCCAGCCCCCGGTTCCATGAACTCTACGGCTTCAGCCTAGACATCCACGACATTGACCCTACTTATACCGTAGGCGACCTTGCCCGCCAGCGCCAGGAAACCATCGCCCGCCTGCAAACCGAAGGATTGCTGGACCTGAACAAAAAGCAGGTTCTGCCCCAGGTGCCGCAACGGCTGGCCATTATTTCCTCCCCTACCGCCGCCGGTTACCAGGACTTTGTGGCCCAACTGGCAAACAACCCCTTCGGTTATGCCTTCAAGCTCACGCTTTTTGAGGCCAGTGTGCAGGGTATTGAGGCGGTCTCGTCCATCAAGGCGGCTTTGTCCCGGGTGTCTTTGCAGCAGCAGGCATTTGATGCGGTGGTCATCATCAGGGGTGGTGGTTCCCAGACCGATCTCTTGTGCTTTGACCATTACGAGCTTGCCTCGGCGGTAGCCCAGATGCCGCTGCCAGTGCTCACGGGCATTGGCCACGAACGCGACGAGTCCATTACCGATCTGGTGGCCCATACGCCTTTGAAAACGCCTACCGCAGTAGCGGCTTTCCTCATTGACCGGCTCAACGAGTTTGAGGTAAGCGTAGAGGAAGTGTTTCTGCAGATCAAGGATGCCGCCACTGCGTTGGCCGTGATAGCCGAGCGCCGCGTTTCCCAGTTGGCTGCCCAGGTGCAGCAAGGCACAAACCAGTACCTGCACCGCCGGCAGTTCCAGCTGGAGTGCCAGACCCGCACCCTATCTGACAAACCGCAGAAATTCCTTACAAGTGAACAGCGCCACGTCATGTGCGAGGAGCTGCGCCTTACCCATACCGTGGAGCAGTTGCTAAGGGCGAAGGAAAACCGGCAACAGCAATATCTGCTGCACCTGGAGACCAATTCCCTTAAGAAAATGGAAACCGGTCAGCGCAAGGTGACTCACGTGGAGCATTGCATTCAATTATCCGCGAAACAACGACTGCAGAACGCCCAGATGCAGTTCCAGAAAAACCAGCAACGTCTCCTGTATGGCGCCAAGGACCACCTGCAGATCAAAGGGCACCAGCTCCAGCTTATGGAAATGGATGTCAGGTCGCATGACCCCGAGATCATGCTGATGCGCGGCTACACGCTCACCTACGTCAATGGCAAGTTGCTCCGCTCCCTGGACCAGGTAACCCCCGGCGATGTACTGCAAACCAGGTTGCTGGCCGGCTCGGTGATCAGTAAAGTGACCAAAACCAAAGAACCAGACCTTTTTGACTAAACTTATATAATTCAGAATTAAGAATTAGGAATTAAGAATCAGGTTCAAGCAACTTTTCATGCCATACCTTATTCCAATTTTTCCAATTCCTAATTCTTAATTCCCCATTCTTAATTAAACGTTATGAGCAATATCACCTATAAACAAGCCACCCAGGAACTAGAGGCTATCTTAAAAGCCATTGAAAACGATGATGTGGATGTGGATGAACTGACCCAGAAAGTGCAGCGTTCCTCTGAGCTCATTAAACTGTGCAAGCAAAAACTGCGCAGCGCCGAGGATGCCATCAGCCAGGTTTTCAAAGACATTAACTGCGAAGACCCCAAGGCTGAGTAAGCGTTTGCCCCCCTTCCGTTTAGAGGCCTTTTTCCAGAAAACAGCCTCTAAACGGAAGGGTTAGCTTCTAAACTCCTTTCAGCCTGCCGGAAGATTTACTTTATTTGCTCTCCACCCTTAAACATCTGCTATGCTATCTCCCATTCTGGACCCCAAGGACCTGCTTGCCTTAGCCCAAGATAAAGACCTGGTGCTTATTGACGCGCGGCAAGGCCCCGATGCATTCTCGCAATACCAAAAAGAGCACCTAGCCGGGGCCTGGCATGTAGACCTGGAGAAAGATTTAGCAACGGTTCCAGAGGATGCAGCACAGGGAGGCAGACACCCGCTTCCGGCTATAGATCAATTTGCCGCTTACCTGGGTTCTTTGGGCATTAGCCCCACCTCAAGGGTGGTGATCTACGATGATAAAAACGGAGCAAATGCCGCTTCCCGCTTCTGGTGGATGCTTAAGGCCGTAGGCCATGAGCCGGTTCAGGTACTTGACGGAGGCCTGCAGGCGGCTCTGCAAGCTAGTTTCCCCACCAGCCATGAGGTTCCGGCGCCCGCCAGCACTTCGGCTTACCCGATCACGGCCTGGCAGCGCCCCACCGCTAATATGGAGGAAGTGGCTCAGGTTGCCGGAGACAAAAACCACCTGATCATTGATGTGCGGGATGCCTACCGATACCTGGGCGAGAGCGAACCCATTGACCCAGTGGCCGGCCATATCCCGGGAGCCGTGAACGTTCCCTTAACCGGCAACTTAGGTCCGGACGGTCGTTTCCTTTCCCCCGCGGAGCTGCAGGAGAAGTATAAAGTCGTGACCAAAGACGTAGCGCCGGAAAACATCATCGTGCATTGCGGTTCCGGGGTAACTGCCTGCCATACGTTGCTGGCCCTGGAAAGCGCCGGCATCACAGGAGCCAAACTGTACGTGGGTTCCTGGAGCGAATGGTGCCGGAATAACCGTCCTATTGCTGTAGGCGAGGGAACTACAGCTTAATACCCTTTCTTTATAGTCTCCGTTTAGGGTTCATTTTCCTAAAAAGAGCTTAAAACAGCAAGGCCGCCTCTGAAACCAGGGGCGGCCTTGCTATAGAATACTATGTTACTATAAATGGATGATTGGATCAGCTTTCCCGTCTGGATCGCCTGTGACATATCCACTGAACCCTACACTTTTCCCTCTCAGCAACGCTACCCCGGCCGCGTGTGGTGTGGCCATTGAAGTACCACTGATGGTGTTGTAACCACCGTCTTTCCAGGTTGACTGAATGCTTACCCCAGGGGCGCAGTAATCAACCGGAGGGTTGCCGTAGTTAGAGAAAGACGCCCAGGCACCTGAGCTATTCATGGCAGAAATAGTGAGAATGTTGGTTCCGTTCACGCGAGCCGGAGAATGGTTATTGGCGTTATCACTCTCGTTCCCTGCTGCCAGGCAGAAAATAACTCCTTTTGCATTGGATGCATTAAGCACAGCATTGTCCAAAGCAGTAGAAACACCGCCACCCAAACTCATGTTAGCGACATCACCCTGGCTACCTACTGAACCTACATAATCCACCCCGGCAATAACGCCAGAAGTTGATCCGCTTCCTTGTGAGTTAAGCACCTTAACTGCTACAACCGTAGCACCATACGCGACACCAATTACGCCAATTGTATTGTTCTTTGCGGCAATGGTCCCAGCTACGTGCGATCCATGCCCATTTCCGTCATCCGCATCATTGGCATCTCTGCCGGTGGTAATGAAGGTTCTGCTACGCGATACATCAACGGTCAAGTCTGGGTGGGTTAAATCAATGCCAGTATCAATAACCCAGGCAGTTTTACCCACGCCACTCGCAGAACCAACGCGGGTAATACCCCATGGCGTAGTCTGGGAAGTTGGTGCAGTACCTCCTCCACCAGGCTTACCTAAGCTGATGATCTTATCCTGCTCAATGTAATCAACCCGTGGATCACGGCGCAGTTTGTTTACTTCTGCCTCAGAAAGGGAAACACTGAATCCCTGCAGGGCTTTGCCGTAGGTATGTTCAATGGCCTCGGGGTTAAGGCCACGTTCACGCAGGATCTGCTGCCCGAAGCTTTTCACCTGGCGCTGCCGTTCTGGGTAAGAGGCACTTTCGGCCAGCCTCAGGCCGCTGTTGCCTTTGAGTACCACAATGTATTTACCGGCAATGACGGAGCCACTGTCAGAAACTCCTACAATTTCCTCTGGCTGCACAGCCTCTTCGGCCTGCTCGCAGCTCTGGAACATAAGGGTGGAGGCAATTGCGGCGGCTCCAACCAAAAACTTGAATGGGGGGCGAGAAGTGTACTTGTTAAACATAGAAGGGAGGATTGTTTGTGGTTTGGGATTAGGATTTATCACGATCTGATAAGAACTAATTTAAGCACAACAAAATCTAATTACAAGCTAAATCCTTGAATCTTTCAATTTTTTCACCCGTATAACTGCCTTTTAATATAGAATTTTACTATATTAAACCTCAAGCTTTCCACCCAAAACTCCAGACTGGAAATGGCACCCAGATACCGATACCGCCGATTTCCTTGAGTAAATGACTTCTAATTTCTAGTTTTACCCACACCAGAAAAGCAGCAGATTTTAAAAAATGACCTCATTTCGCTTGACCTACGCACGGTCCATAAAAATAATGATCTATTCGGGCCTGGTCTTTCTGGGAGCTTGCGGCCAGAAGCAGGACCAACCCACAACTGCCAAGGCACCTACTCCCCCACCCGCTCCCGCCATCCTTACGCAGGAAACCGTGGTAGATACCCTCACCGCCTACGGAAAGGCTCACCCCAATGACACGCTGGTGCTCATCAGCACGCCCAAAGGCGATATCAAGATCAGGCTCTACAAAGACACGCCTCTGCACCGGGCCAACTTTGTGCGACTGGCCAATTACGGCTTCTTTGACAAAACCGTGTTCTTCAGGGTTGAGAAAGACTTCATGATCCAGGGCGGCCGGTCAGATTTCCAGACCATGAAGATCGGAACCTACAGGATCCCGCCCGAAATCAAGCCACATTACTTCCACAAGCGCGGGGCGGTGGGTATGGCGCGCTACGGCGATGAGGAGAACCCTGAGCGGATGTCTTCCAACAAAGACTTCTACATCGTCCAGGGCCACAAACTTTCCGACTACGAGTTACAGGCTAACATCAAGGAATTCAAACTCAACCTTACCCCGGCCCAGAAACAAGCCTACCGTACCATTGGAGGGGCCCCTAACTTGGACCAGACCTTTACCGTGATTGGCGAGGTATTGGAAGGTATGGCAGTAGTGGACAGTATTGCGGCTGTGCCGGTGGACCAGACCAAATGGCCTTTGAAGGATGTGGGGATGAAAGTGAAAGTGATAAGATAGCTTTTAATTTAATTTTTTACTTTAAAACGCACCTTCAGAAAAGGTGCGTTTTTCGTTTGGTTCGGGAATAATGCGTGACGAAGGTTCTCTTTTTCTCCCTGGTTCAAGTCTGTGACTTGGACCTACCATGGCCTGCAGTTTGCAACTGCAGTGAGGCGCTAGCCTCATATCCCTGCGTTGTGCGGAGAGTTAGCGGCAGCGCTCTCCGCACTTCCCGGACAGCCAATCTCCTGATTGGCGAATTGGAAGAGGTTCCTGTTTGAAATATATCCCCGCTGTTGGTGTTCTCACCAAAAACGGCGATATACTACCCTTCAATTCACTAAATGCAGCTACCTCCCACTTCCTTCTTGCTCAGCTTCCAGCGCTTGTTCCTCCGTTTGGAGGTTTGTCACTTTTCTCCTTGATGAGAAAAGTAACCAAAAGAATCAAGAAGTCTCAAACTCGCTGACGCTCGGACAGTGAGGCTTCAATCAACGTACCACCCTGCCGCCGTCCTCTGTTGCATAGTAGACGCAGGCCACTACTGCTTGGCACGTTCCTCGTTGCGTCAGCCCGGTTCTCGGCCTCACTGTAGGCCTTCACCCCAGCCTGCCGCAAGAAGCAGATGGTTGTGGCTCTTCAATTCATCTTCTAGCCTATTAATCGGGGGAATTGTAATTTAAATAAAGCAAAAACGCACCTCAGCCATGAGGTGCGTTTTTGTTTTGTTTTGACTAAAATGGCCTATAAATTGAGATTACCAGATATTCACGCGTTCGGCGTCTGGGCGGTACATTTTGTTGCCTGGGCCGCAGTTGAAGGCTTTGTAGAACTGCGGCATGTTAGACAACGGGCCGTTGATCCGGAATTGGGCCGGAGAGTGCGGGTCGGTTTGTACTTGCTGGCGAAGGGCGGCTGGGGTAGAGTTGTTGCGCCAGATCTGGGCCCAAGCCAGGAAGAAACGCTGCTCTGGTGTGAAACCGTCAATCTTGCCTACGTTCTTGCCGGCGATGGCTTTCTGCAGGGCAGTGAAGGCGATGTTCAAGCCCCCGATATCGGCGATGTTCTCGCCCATGGTCAGTTTACCGTTTACAAACACGCTGTCCAAAGGTTGCATGGCGCTGTACTGGCGGTCTACCAGATCGGTGCGCTCTTTGAACTTGGCTTTGTCCTCAGCGGTCCACCAGTCACGCAGGTTTCCTTCCGGGTCGTACTGGCTGCCCTGGTCGTCAAAACCGTGGGTCAGTTCGTGACCGATTACTGCGCCCATTCCACCGTAGTTCACGGCATCATCAGCGTTAGGGTCAAAGAACGGAGGCTGCAGAATCCCGGCGGGGAACACAATCTCGTTCATGCTTGGGTTGTAGTAGGCGTTCACGGTTGGCGGTGTCATACCCCACTCGGTGCGGTCCACGGGTTTGCCCAGTTTGCTCACGTTGTCTCTGAAGCCCCACTCAGAAGCCTGCAGTACGTTCTGCAGGTAAGAGTTGCGGCTCACGGTAAGGCCGGTGTAGGTTTCCCATTTCTCTGGATAACCGATTTTCACTGCGAAGGCATTCAGTTTGCCCAGCGCCTGCTGCTTGGTGGTTTCGCTCATCCAGTCCAGGTTCTTCACGTGCTCCCGGAAAGCGGCCTGAAGGTTGCTAACCATCTCCAGCGCTTTGGCTTTGGCCTGCGGCGAGAAGGCTTTGTCAACGTACTCCTGGCCCAGGGCCTCACCGATGGTGGCATCGGTCATGCGCAGAACCCGCTTCCAGCGCGGCTGCATTTCTTTGGCGCCGCTTAGGAATTTGGCGTTGAAGTTGAAGCTTTCCTGCACGAAGGCCTTCGGCAGGTAAGCCGCGGAGGTACGGGCCAGGTGCCAGCGCAGGTAGGTTTTCCAGTCAGAAACCGGTACTTGGGCCAGCATGGCGTTGGCTTCTTTCAGGAAAGCAGGCTGCCCTACAATGACTTCTTTCACGCCAGTCACGTTCATGTTCTTGAACATGGTAGGCCAGTTGAAGTTGGGCGCCAGTTTCTGCAGATCGGCTACAGACATTTTGTTGTAGGTGGCATGCGGATCGCGCTGCTGCACCCGGGTCATGGAGGCGTTGGCCAGGCGGGTTTCCAACTCTACCACTTTGGCGGCGTTCTTACGGGCAGTAGCCTCATTGTCGCCCAGAAGCTGGAACATGTTGGTCACGTGCTTCAGGTACTGGGCTTTGATGCTCTGGGAACGGGCATCGGTTTTGGTGTAGTAATCGCGGTCCGGCAGCCCAAGGCCGCTCTGGTTGATGTTCACGATGTACTGCGTGCTGATTTTATCGTCCTGGCCCACGTAGAACCCGAACACCCCACCACGACCCAGCACTCTCATGCGCGCCATGATGCTCAGCAGGCTGTTGCGGTCTTTGATGGCGTTGATTCTGTCCAGTTCCGGTTTCAAAGGGGTAAGTCCCGCGCGCTCAATGGCGGCAGAGTCCATGCCGGCGGCATAGAAATCACCTACCAGTTGGGTGGAAGTGCCTTTGGTGGCGTTGGTTTGTTTTACCGCGGCATCCACCACGGCCCGAAGGGTGGCGTTGTTTTGGTCGGCCAGCTCGTTGAAGCTGCCCCAGCCGCTCTCAGAGGCAGGAATTGGGTTGTTTTTCATCCATCCGCCGTTGGCGAAACGGTTGAAGTCCTCGCACGGCGACACGCTGCGGTCCAGGTTGGCCATATTCAAGCCCACGCCCTTCACCGTCGGCTCCTCGGCCTGACTTACCGCCGCAGGAGCAGCGGTGGTTGTCTGCTGCACGGCAGGCTTGGAACAGCCTACTGCCACTACCCCGCTCAAGGCAGAGGCCAGCCAGAATAAATTACTTTTCTTCATAAATAGGTTTGACTTACAATCAGTTGGCTTAGATGCTTCTTAACTGATAAGCAATTTAAAACCCCTGAACGCTTAAAGCAAGCAAATCAAACAAACGCTTGTAAATCTTTACTTGGTGTAAAACCAAAAAAGCGAAGAAAAGCCTTGGTTATCCGTTAGGTGAGCCCGATCAAACTTCTTTTTAAAGCAAGAAACCTTTATGCATCGTTTTTAGAAAATCAGCCTTTAAACAGGCTATTCCAAAGGAGAATGGTCTGTTTCGCGCCACTCATAGAAGGTGGCGAAGGACTTGGGGTGCAGGGGCAGATGCCGGTAACGGGCGTACACCAACGTAAAACAGGCCCCATAGAAGAAGATCATGGCTGAGTAGAAAATAAACAGCAGCAGCACCACAATGGAGCCGGAGGTGGCATAGATAGAACCCAATCCACTGTTCACCAGGAACCGGGCCAGCACCATCTTGCCCAAGAGGAAAAGGAAAGCCGTCACAGCTGCCCCTACCCAAACTGCCCTGGTAGGCATGTGCGCAAAGGGCAGAAACCGGAAAATGATGGCAAACCAGGCGGTCTCCACCACCAACCCCAAGATGCGGTTGAGTACCTGAATGAGCTGTAACTGAAACTGCTCGTCTACCAGCACATAATTGTCATTGACAAAAGCCACCGAGGCGTCTATCACCAGCACCGCCAGGAACAAAATGCCGCTGGAGAGAATGATGAGCAGTGCCCTGAACCGGTTGCGCAAAGCCCCCCTAAGATGCTGGTGCCCCCGCACTTTGATGTTCCAGAGCTGGTTGATGGAGTTCTGCACCACGGTGAACAAGGTGGTAGACACAAAGGTCAGGAAAAGGAAGCTTAGCGCGGCGGCCCAGCCGTTCCCCTGCAGATCCAGGAAGTTGGTCAAGATAAGCTCAATCTGCCCGGCCACGTCCTCGCCTACCACACCGCGCAGTTTCTCAAAAAGCTCCCCGGTAATGAGGGCATCGTTGAACAGAACGCCAAGCAGCGAAATGACCAGAATAAGGGTGGGCGGCAGCGCGAACAAAGTAAAGAATGCCACTGAGGAGGCCAGCCGCAGTGGATCATTCTGCCGGAAATGCGCCAGGGCATCACTGAAAATCCGCAGCAGGGGCTGCACTTTGGACACTAGTTGGGTAGGCATAAGAGCAATCATCTCGCCCCAATACGGAAAGAACCGTTTTAGGGCTGATTTTTAGGAAAGAAAGCGAAATTATAAATGCCGAACCATCAGTTTCAACTGCAGACGCACAATATCACCCATGGAGCGGCAAAGCAGAAACTCATCCAGACCATGGTGGCGGGCCAGTTCCTCCCTCAGTTGCTTTATTTTCTCGGGGGTGGAGATGGTGTCTTGCCGCATGCAGTCAATCAGGTCCTTGAGGCGGTAGCGGGCCGCCCGGATGCGCCGGAAGAGCAGGGTGCGTTCCTCGTTCTGGTATTGCTTCATGGTCTCGGGCTGGAGCCACTGCATGCAGAGCGCCACAATGGGGTTGTTGTCTTTGAAGTACTGGGGCAGGTACATGGTCTTGCGCCCCTCGTAGGTCTGCTGGTCAAAATCGATGGGCCGCACGCGGTACTGCTCCTCCTCAAAATCGGGGGTGACGGCCACCACATAGTTATAGGAGCGCATGTCGCCCAGGAGCAGGGCAAAGCAGCGCTCGTTGAACTTCACGAACTCCTTTGCCAGGCGCACCTTGTTCAGGTTGGGGCGGCTGAGATAATGTTTGATGAACTCATCGCCGGGGATGCCCGCAATGTGCTCTTCTATGAGCGATCCGCCGTGCACCAGGTAATTGATGCGGTTAGGCGACAGCACGTGCTCCAGCTCCAGACCGTAGATGCGCGAGGCATCGGCTTTCTTGAAGTAGAAATAGTCATAGTTGTCATTGAGCAGGTTCACGATCCGGATGCGGAAGGGATTAGAATTTCCGAAGGTGCAGTAATCCACCCGCTGCACGGAAAGCTGCTCCATGAGGCTCTCGTTCCCGCCACTTTTCAGCTGCACGTAAATGCGCGTGAGCCCTTCGTAGATTTCGTGCATCTGGCCCTGGTCATACACCACCGTCTGCCAAAGCGTATCGTGGCCGTAGCGGTCATAAAACGGGTAGGCATCTGTGAAGTGGAGCAGGTCCTGGTAGGTGATGGGCAGCGGGGCCGCCCGATCATACTCGCGCAGGTACCGGGCCAGCTGCTCCGTGACCGGGTAGTACTGCTTCTTTTTGGAGATATGGTTGGGGTCTGCAGTTTGGCCCATGGTATTACAGCAACTCTTTGGCCGGGTCCCAGAAAAGCTTGTCAAAATCCTGCACCTGGTCATCTTTGATCTTGATTCCCTCGCTTTCCAGGTGCGCCTGCATGGCGTCAAAAGACTCAAAATGCTGTTTGCCCGTGAGCATGCCGTTGCGGTTGACCACGCGGTACGCCGGGATGCCGTGCTGCGAATGCGAGGCGATGAGCGCCCAGCCCACCATGCGGGCCGAGCCCTTCGCGCCCAGGTAAGACGCGATGGCCCCGTAAGAAGTCACCCGCCCCGGCGGAATCAGTTTCACCACTTCGTAGACATCCTGGAAAAAGTTAGTCCTCTTCTCTGAGGCATCTGTTTTAGGCATAAAGCATTCATTTAAGGGATGGTTTGAAAGAAACGGGCCTAAAACGCAATTGCCTATTTTTTTCTGCCACTCTTTTAAACCTTCCCCTTGTTTTTAGGTCTAATTTCTAAAAATAGCCAAAAAACGCGATAAATTTACCTGCCGCCCGGTAGGCCAAGAGACTTTGCCTCTGGCCCGGCGGCTAATTGCCATTTATACCATCCCCCAAACCTGAACCCGGAATGACCCATACACCCCTCTGCCCATTGAAAGTCCAGCCTGCTGGCAATTTACCGCCCGGTAAACCTCAATCCTCTGCAACCGCAGCCCTCGCGCCCAACTAATAACCATTTCCGGCAGAACCGAAGAAGAATAGAAGCGCCATGGTCAGGTTGCCCGGTCACTTCTTTCAGGCCAGCGGAACCTACCGGCTATAGCTTAAGGTTATCAATATCTTACCTGTGGCTAAAACTGGTTCCTGACGTAAAACAAAACCATAGTATCCACCTGTTTAATTACAAACGAGAGAGTCTAGTACCACCAATTCTATGAAAATAAAACACATTGTCTATGCACTGCTTATCCTTGGTTTCGGGGCTTTAGTGTATTACCGCATATCAAGCAACAAAGCCGAGGCTGGTGCCGGTGGCCCGGGTGGCGGAGGCGGCAGAGGTCCGGGCGGACCAGGTGGCCCCGGAGGCAAAGGCGCCCCGGCCATGCGCGTAAGTGGCGTAGTAGCCACCCCGCAGGAGTTTGCCAACTCGCTTTCCGTGACCGGTTCCATTGAAGCCAACGAGCAGGTAGAAGTAAGAGGCCAAGTTTCCGGGCTGGTTCGCGGCATCTTTTTCCAGGAAGGCAGCAACGTAAGCAAAGGCCAGGTCCTGGTGAAGATAGACGACTCTGAATTGCGCGCCCAATTGGCCCAGGCCCAGACCCGCCAAACGCTGGCCGCCGAGAACGAAAGACGCGCCCGCCTTTTGCTGGAGAAAGAAGCCATCAGCCGGGAGGAATATGACGTGGCCCGCGCCGAACTGAAGACCGCCCAGGCCCAGATCCAACTGGTACGCGCACAGCTAGCCAAAACCTCCATCACAGCGCCGTTTTCTGGCAAAGTGGGTTTAAGAGCCGTTTCAGTGGGTAGCTTCCTGTCTCCTGAGACGGTGGTAACCAACCTGGTGAACATCAACCCCATCAAGATCACCTTTGCGGTACCGGAGAAATACGCTGGTCAGGTAAAGCAAAACACAGAGCTGACCTTCACGGTGGCTGGTTCACCGGAGAAATACACGGCAAAGGTGTACGCCATTGAGCCCAGCATTGAAGCCGCCACCCGTACCCTGCAACTGCGGGCCCGGGCCAACAACCCCAACGGTGCCTTGTTACCAGGCTCTTTCGCAAACATTCAGCTGCCGCTCACGGTTATACCAGACGCCCTCCTGATTCCAACGCAAGCCGTGGTTCCGGTGCAGAACGGTAAAAAAGTGTTCATCTCCCAGAACGGTAAAGCCAAGGAAGTGATGATTGAGACCAGCACCCGCACCGAGAAAGACCTGCTGGTGACATCTGGCCTGAGCGCCGGTGACACCGTGTTAACCACCGGAGTAATGTCTTTGAAATCAGGAAGCCCGGTGAAAGTGGCCCTGACCGAGAAATAAAAAACGCTTAAGAAATGAGTTTATCCACCACAAGTATAAAACGGCCCGTCTTTACGATCGTGTTGAACCTGCTCCTCATGTTGTTTGGGGTGATTGGGTACACGTTCCTGGGGATTCGGGAATACCCGTCCATTGACCCGGCCATTGTGTCGGTGAGCACGAGCTATTCCGGCGCCAACTCAGACATCATTGAGTCGCAGATCACCGAGCCCCTGGAGAAAGCCATCAACTCCATTGACGGCATCCGGAACATCTCCTCGTCCAGTAACCAAGGGAGAAGCAACATCAATATTGAGTTCAACCTGGAGAAAAACCTGGAAGAAGCCGCCAATGACGTGCGCGACAAGGTATCGCAGGCGGTGAGAAGCCTTCCTGAGGACATTGACGCGCCACCCGTGGTTTCCAAAGCCGACGCTGACTCTGAGCCCATCATCACCATGACGGTGCGCAGTGAGAAGCGCGATGCGCTACAGCTTTCCGACTTCGCCGAGAACGTGATCTCGCAGCGTCTGCAAACCATTCCGGGCGTGAGTAGCATCCAGATCTGGGGACAGAAGCGCTACGCCATGCGTCTGTGGCTAGATCCCATGAAACTGGCCTCCTACGGCTTAACCGTGGCCGATGTGCGCACCGCGCTCAACCGCCAGAACGTGGAATTGCCTACGGGTAAAGTGAGTGGCCAGAACACCGAACTGACGGTAAGAACCCTGGGTAACCTGTCTAACGAGCAGCAGTTCAATGACCTGATCATCTCCTCTGAAGGCGAGACCATCACCCGTTTCAGCGACATTGGGCACGCAGAATTGGGTCCTGAGAACCTGGAAACCAAAATGACGGAATCGGGTGTGCCTATGGTGGGGATGGCCATTATCCCGCAGCCGGGTACCAACTACCTGGAGATTGCCGGCAATTTCTACGACCAGTTTGACAAGCTCAAAAAAGAGCTACCAGATGACCTGAAGCTGGACATCGCGATGGACAACACCCTGTTCATCAAGAAATCCGTGACCGAGGTGGCCGAGACCATCCTCATCTCCCTGGTGCTGGTAATCCTGATCATCTACCTGTTCTTCCGGGACTGGGGCATCGCCTTCCGTCCGTTGATAGACATTCCGGTGTCTTTGATTGCCACGTTCTTCATCATGTACCTGGCTGGTTTCTCCATCAACGTGTTGACCCTGCTGGCCATAGTGCTGGCGACGGGTCTGGTGGTGGATGACGGTATTGTGGTGACCGAGAACATCTACAAAAAAGTAGAGGAAGGCATGTCGCCCATTGAGGCAGCCATTAAGGGCTCTAATGAGATTTTCCTGGCAGTTATTTCCATCTCCATCACGCTGGCGGCGGTGTTCCTGCCGGTTATCTTCCTGGAAGGTTTCGTGGGCAGGTTGTTCCGCGAGTTCGGGGTGGTGATTGGCGCGGCCGTGTTGATCTCGGCGTTCGTGTCCCTGACCTTGACGCCTATGCTGAACGCGTACCTCATGAAAGGCGGTGTGCACAAACGCTCCAAGTTCTACGAGTGGACCGAGCCGTTCTTCCAGAAAATGAATTCTGGTTACGCCGAGGCGCTGACGAACTTCATGAAGCGGAAGTGGCTGAGCTTCCCTATCATTCTGGTGTGTCTGGGCCTGATTGCCTTGTTCTATAACATCCTGCAGAAAGAAACCGCTCCTTATGATGACCGCAGCATGCTCCGCATCTCGGCCACCGCTCCTGAGGGTGCCTCTTATGAATACATGGACCGTTTCATGCA
The DNA here is from genome assembly GCF_017916365.1 of Rufibacter roseolus. Classification (GTDB taxonomy): domain Bacteria; phylum Bacteroidota; class Bacteroidia; order Cytophagales; family Hymenobacteraceae; genus Nibribacter; species Nibribacter roseolus. The sequence goes on along the minus strand of NZ_JAFMSU010000001.1, from coordinate 2,189,470 downwards.
GGAACTGACCGCCGTAGTAGAAGATTCTGTGCCCGAAAAACAAGTGAACCTGGTGATTACTTCGCCTGGTTTCGGGGGCTCTGGATCAGTGAACAGCGGGATGATGCGTCTGGCTTTGAAACCACAGGAAGAACGCGAGCGCTCCCAGAAAGAGATCGCTGATCAGCTTTCCAAAGTGGTGCGCCGCTTCCCTGAGGCCCGGACCAACGTGATTCAGCAGCCTACCATCTCGGTGAACCGCCGGGGCGGGCAGCCTATCCAGTATATCATTCAGGCGCCTAACTTCCAGAAACTGCAGGAGAAGATCCCGCAATTCATGGAAGCCGTGAACAACGATCCCACGTTTGTGATGGCCGATGTAAACCTGAAATTCAACAAACCGGAGATCAACATCTCTATTGACCGCGAGAAAGCCCAGAGCTTAGGCGTATCGGTGATTGACGTGGCGCAGACGCTGCAATTGTCTTTGAGTGGCCAGCGTTTCGGGTATTTTTTGATGAACGGACGCCAATACCAGGTCATGGGTCAGTTTGACCGCCCAGACCGTAACGATCCTATGGACTTGACCTCCCTTTTCGTGCGCAGCTCCACCGGCCAGTTGATTCAGTTGGACAACCTGGTGACCATGGAAGAACGCAGCAGTCCGCCGCAGCTGTACCACAACAACCGCTACATGTCTGCGACGGTTTCTGCCGGTCTGGCGCCGGGCAAAAGTATTGGTGACGGAATTGAGGCCATGGACCGCATCAAAGCCCAGGTGCTGGATGAGACCTTCTCTACCGACTTAGGTGGGGAGTCCCGTGACTTCGTGGAAAGTGGTTCCAACACCATGTTCGCCTTCGGGTTGGCCTTGTTGCTGATTTACCTCATCCTGGCTGCTCAGTTTGAGAGCTTCATTGACCCGTTCATTATCATCTTGACGGTACCAATGGCGGTAGCCGGGGCCATGCTCTCCCTGTGGCTATTCGGGCAAACCTGGAACATCTTCAGCCAGATCGGGACCATCATGCTCATCGGGCTGGTGACGAAGAACGGTATCCTTATTGTGGAGTTTGCGAACCAGCTGCGTGAGGAAGGCAAGTCTAAGATGGACGCCATCATTGAAGCCTCTGAGGCCCGTCTGCGCCCCATCCTGATGACTAGTTTGGCCATTGCCCTGGGCGCCTTGCCCATTGCCCTTGCTTTGGGTGCCGCGGCGCAGAGCCGGATTGGTATGGGGGTGGTGATTGTGGGCGGTACCATCTTCTCGCTGGTTTTGACCCTGTTCATCATTCCGGCCATCTACTCCATGTGGTCTAAAGAACGCAAACACCATCCGGAGTTTGACCACATTGAAGAGTACGAGAAAGCCGTGGCTCACTAATTATTTGATCGAAGAAAATCCTTTATGCTACAATATAGATTTGGTTTCCTGAGCCTTTTGCTGCTCACCTTGCTCTTTGGGGCGGGTGAGGCCAAGGCCCAGGAACTCCTGACCCTGGAAGATGCCGTAAGAATTGCGCTAGAACGCAACTATGACATCAAGTTATCTGCCAATGACCGGCGTATTGCCGAGAACAACGTGACCCGCGGCAACGCCGGCATGCTGCCCAACGTTTCCGCCAACCTCACCAACAACCGCACCATTCAGAACAGTACCCAAACCCGGGCAGATGGCCAGGTAAATGAGGTAAGCTGGGGCCAGGGCTCTACCCTTAACGGCGGCGTGGGCTTGAACTGGACGGTTTTCAACGGCTTTGCCATGTTTGCCCGCTATGAGCAATTGCAGGAACTGCAGAAACTGGGCGAGACCAACCTGCAGCTGACCATTCTTTCGCGGGTGGCCGATGTCATGAGCACGTTCTATGAACTGGTGCAACAGCAGCATCAATTAAGGGCCTATGATACCGCCATTTCTATCTCACGCCTGCGGGTGAACACCGCCCAGAACCGGTTTGAGATTGGGAAAGCGGCCCGCTTGGAAGTGCTCAACGCCCAGGTAGACTTCAACACCGATACCACTAACCTTTTGCGCCAGCAGGAGCTGTACCGCAACACCCAGATCAGGATGAATGAGTTGCTGGTGCGCGATGTGAACATCACCTTCAGCGTGCCAGATGATATCATGATTGATGACCAGCTGACCCTGGCCGGGCTGTCGGCGCAGGCCGCACAGCAGAACCCCTCTTTAAAGGCCGCAGTGCTCAACCGCCGCATTGTGGAACTGGATGCGAAGCAGGTAAGGGCTAACCGCTACCCGGTCATCGGGCTGAACACGGGCTACAACTTCAACCGCAACCGCTCGGCGCTGGGTTTCTCCACGCTTTCCACAGGAAACGGCCTGACGTACGGCGTAACGGCCTCGGTGCCTATTTTCAGCGGGTTTAACCAACGGCGAAATGAGCAGAACGCCAACATCCTGATCAACAGCGCCCAGTTGGAGTACGAGCAGATCAACCAGAACATCAACGCTCAGCTGGCCTCCGCGTTCCAAACGTACCTGACCAACCTGAGCCTGGTGCGCCTGGAAGAGAACAACCGCCGCATTGCGCGGCAGAACCTGGACATCACTCTGGAGAAATTCAGACTGGGAAGCATCACCACCGTGGAGGTGCGCGAGGCCCAGTTAAACTACGTGAACGCCACCGTGAGATTCAGCAACGCACAGTACCAGGCCAAAATTGGCGAGGTAGCCTTGAAGGAAATTGCCGGCACGCTCAACCTGTAGACCTTTCTTTTAGTACAGAAGCGTTTCGGGGCTGTTTTAGGTGAAACAGCTCCGAAACGCTTTCTTTTTTCAGGCATCAGACCATGGCCATGCGAAACAACCTTACCCTATCGGCGCGCAATTTCTTTGGGGAGGAAAACCTGGACCGGGTGCACCTGCTCAGAAAAGATGCCTCCTGGCTGGAAGCTCGCCTTACAGATCCCGGCTCAGTATTTCTCCCGTTCCAGAACCTACAGCCGCTGCTCACGGAAGAACGCCAACTGGTGCCACTTTCTGCCCATGATCTTCAGGTCCAGGATTTGCCCATTGCGCCGGTACTGCTGGGGGTAAGAGAAGAGCGCGCCTACTTTGCGGTGGATTTACCAAAAACGAACGGTTTACTCCTGGCCTCCGCAACCTTCCAGGACCTGCGCGAGGCTACCCTGCAAATCCCCCGCCCCGACAGTTCATTGCTGGCCTATGCCAAGGCCATGTTGTACTGGAACCGGCAGCATCAATTTTGCGGCGTTTGCGGCGACCCTACCCTTTCCGAAGAAGCCGGCCACATGCGCCAGTGCACCAACCCAGAATGCCATACCCATCATTTTCCCCGCACTGATACAGCCGTGATTACCATGGTCACCTGCCAGGACAAAGGCCTGCTGGCGCGGCAAGCTTCCTGGCCCCAAGGCATGTACGCCTCCATCGCGGGTTTCCTGGAGCCCGGTGAGACCCTGGAGCATGCCGTGGCCCGCGAGGTGCAGGAAGAGATAGGCTTAAAGGCGAATGTGGTCCAGTACCATTCTTCGCAGCCCTGGCCTTTCCCGGCCTCCATCATGGTGGGCTTCACCGCCGAGGTAGAAAGTACCAACCTACACCTTGACCCACAGGAAATTGAGGACGCCCGCTGGTTCACCCGCCAGGAGTTGAAAGAACTCGTAACTTCCGGCGAGATCAAACTCCCGCCGGCCCTTTCCATTTCTTACCAACTGATCCAGGATTGGCTTACTGAAAAGGACAATGTCTAAATCCATTTAAAGCCTGTTTCTGGAAAAACAGACCTTAAATGCATTTATAATTTGGTGGCTTATTTTGCTTTACTGCCGCTGTTGGTGATGCTACCGTATGCTGCCGTTGTTGGTGTTATCACCAACAACGGCGAAATATCCCCTTCAGCCTTTCTCTTTGTTGTCATCCTGAAAGGATCGTGGGAGCGAACGGTAGTGGCCTTACCCCAGGAGTAATTCAAAAAGAAAGGAGAAATCCATTTAAGGCCTGTTTTTCAAAAATAGTGCCTCAAACAGAGTTCTCTTTTTCATGCTTATTTGGCACCCACCACCTTCATTTGCTCGCGAAGTTGCTTCACGCGGTCTTCAAACAAGGCGGGCGTTTCTTCCTGCACTACTACCTCCTCAAACAGCTCCATCAGTTCTGGTTCATGCGTAGCCCGGGAGGTTTTGCGCACGTCTATGTACACGAATTTGGTCCAGAGCACCGCTTTCAGCTTCTCCTTTTTCTCGTCCAGCATCAAATGCTCCACCAGCATGCTGCTATCAGTGACGTGCCGGATGCTGGTCTGGATGGTTACCAATTCCCGAACTACGGCCGGATTCAAATACACAATCTGGTTCTGCCCCACTACCCAGGCCCGCCCGGTCGTCCGGAAGAAAGCGTGGATGTCCAGCCCATAGGCAGCCTCTACCTGGTCTTCGCGCTCGTTCTGGAAGTAGTTCAGGAAGGCGCTGTTGTTAAGATGCCCGAAGGGGTCGCAGTGGTCAAAACGGATGCGGGTCTGGCTTTCCAGCACCTGTGGTTTGGGAGAATCGGTTTTTGGAATCATAGTTTTAAGGGGGTTCAGAAGATAAGTACTTTAGATAAATCTAGAAGGAGCCCAGCTCCAGTTGCAACCAGCGTTCCAGTTGGTCCAACACGGTTTGCAGGGGCTTTTCGTCACCGTAGGCTTTGGCCAGCAGAATGCCGCCCTCCACGGTGGAGATGAAAAAAGTGGCGATAGCATGCGTATCAGCGGAAGCATTGAAAGCGCCTTGCTCTTTGCCCAGGTCTATCAGGTTTCTAACGCCTTTATGGAGCCGGTTGAGAACGTGAACCACACGTTCGTGCAGGGCAGGATGGTTGTCATCGGCTTCCACAGCGGTATTCAGCAAAGGACACCCACCGGCGATGATGGGGTTGGTGAGGTAATGGCGGTAGAAATACAGCAGGGCCCGCAGGCGGTCATCGGCTTGCTCATAAGACGCCATGGCATTGCCTACCCGCTCAATCAAGGTCTGGGCCGCAAACTCAAAAGCGGCCACGGCCAGCTCGTCCTTGCTCCCGAAGTGCCCATATAGGCAGCCTTTGGTCACGCCGGTGGCCTCCATCAAATCCTGGTACGAGGTCCCTGCAAATCCTTTCTGGTTGAAAAGCACCGCCGATTTCTCAATGATAAGCTGGCGGGTCCGTTCGGATTTGGAGGTCTGGGCTGATTTCATGGCACCAAATAAACCAATTGGTTTATTTTATCCTAGTAATTGGAAAAGAATCTCATAAGTTCTGTAATCCAAATCCAATAAAGTAGGAAAGTTTGTGTTGCTCAGGCGCCACTTCACCTTACCTAAACTCCAGTTTAATAAGCCATTTTCATGGGATCGCGCTTTGTTCCTGAGGGCAGACAGTGCTGGGGCGCTTGTCTCTGTTTTGGGGAAAGATGGCTATAAACTCCTGCTCACCACCTGTGAGAACCTGCTGCTGTACATCAAAGGCCAACTGCAACCGCATCTGCCGGAGGATACCCAATTACACAGCCTCCGGCTCTGGGAAACCGAGAACGCTTTTGCGGAGTGGTACGCGGTGGATATTTGACTAATCAGGAAATGAACGGGGTGATGTTAGGGGCTATTTTCTGTAAAACAGCCTCTATACATCACCCCGCTTTATAAATACTGCCCTTATTAGACCCGCTTAATCTGTGAAGTGATAGTAGAGTCTGTAATTTTATCGTCCTCAGCCAAAAGCATGGCTTTGCTTAGAATAACTGAAAAACCGGTGTCTCCTTCAAAAGGCAGGAAAACATTCTGCGTGACATCTTTTTTGCTGCGGTCTGGCACAATACATAGGTATTGGTCATTGGGCTCCATGAGAATATTGGTGCTTCCCAAATGAATCTTATAGGTGCGCAGTTTGCCACGGACAACCAGGAATTTGTCTCTGATCTCTGCTACTTTGGCCAACTTCAGGCGCGGAAGCAATTGTGTCAGAATCTCTTTCCGGGTTTTAGCTACCTCAGAAAGTTCTCCGAAGGAATACGCTTGCCAGTAGTCACGGTAGGCAGCTACTCCCCCACTGTCTTGCCAGTTGGGGTCATTGCCTACGGTTGCCACGCCAACAAACAAATCCACGTCCCTCATGACCTCAGACAAAATAACTTTGGGGATGTTGATCAACTCCACCACATTGTTTGTCTGGGTATCCACAAACCGAAGTTGGTCAGTAGCAATGTAATTCCAGATACCGGTGTCATTCATTTCACCTTGGGCATCCACCTCATTCACCCAATACTCGGCTCTAAGGTGGTAATCAGGGATCAGGCATGAAGCTGCCTCATTGTAGCGGCCATCATCATAGGCGCCCAGCAAAGCATACTTCCAACCTCTTAGTTTGGCCAATGAGTTGAATTGGTGCTGTTTTAAGAGATGCGCGGCCATGCGATTGCTGTAGACTCTGGTATTAATTTCCGCATCGGTAAGCAGGTACACTTCACGATAGGCTTGCTTAAACGGTTGCAGAATCTGGTGCTCCACCAGGAACGAGCGCCAGGCCTCGATTTCAGAAATCGAAGCAGAAGCAGGATGCCAAAGTTTCACAGTGATTACAGAGTCTGGTTCAACTTCGCTTAGATCAGGCTGCACCCATTTTCCATTGAAGTAGATGACGTTTTTGGATACTCCATCTTTCTCAAAGGACCAGATCAGGCGCTTGGTTAAGAAAGAAAGCAGACCATGGTTGGCATAGTACTTTTGGAAGTAAGCCCAGGTTAAAACCCTGTCGGCTTTGAACATGCGGTCTATGCGGTCCCGCTGCGCACTAAGGGTAACTTCTACCTGCTTGGCGGTTTCCTTGATCTGTTTTAGGGCAGCCGCCTGCTTTTCCTTCACCGCAGTGGGTACTGATTTCTGAGGATTCCCATCTGGTTTGAACCACCTCAACTCAGTTTTGCCCACTGCAACTATATCAAGAATGGCTTTAAAGCCTTCCAGTTCATAAACCCTCTGCCCGTCTACCAGTTCATATTGGTCTACCGCCAAGTCTTCAATCTCATGCACTGAAATGCCTTGTTCTTTGGCTGCCTCCTGCAGATATCTCTCAATCATAGCTTGGGTACTTGCTTGCCTGATTCTCAGTTTTAAGCGGGATAAATGGCTGATTCCTTCCAGCCCTTCAGACTGATAGAGGGCGTATAAACAGGCGTTTCCAACAGCGGCAGCGGCCGGACCCTTACCCGGAATCTTCCGGTATGCCCTTTCTGCCAACGCAGCAATTGTGGCCAAAGCAGTACGATCATTTAGGGAAACACACATCCAAAGCAAGCCTTTGATAGCGTCTATGTTTGGCGTTGAAAGTAAATCGTAACTTGTATAACTATACGTCTGAGTACCGTACGTATGCGTTTGGACCAATTCACTTTCTTTGAGTTGGATGATAAATTTAAACCAATCCAACACCACCTCTTTGAAAGCATCAGTTCCTAGTGTGCTTATCAAGGTTTGGCTTTCTTTCTGGTATTTTTGCGTAGGTCTTCCACCAGATGCTCTTTGGACTTGAGCTAGTATTTTATACCAAACAGGTAGTTCCTTCTCTGATCTTAACTTGATGATAGGATTGGCATATTCAGAGAATTTATCCTTTCCTAAAAAATAGACCGGTTTTATTTCTTCTTTTCCTTCGCCTAGATGCAGTAACTCTTCAATTTTGCTAATGGACTTTGTCTTCTCCTTTTCACGGGAATTATAGTCAACTTTATTTAACTCATCCTTAATAGCCAATAAGGCTTCTTTTACCGATTCAGATATAACTCTTCCTTTGGTATTCTTTTCAACTTGAATTAAGAAATAGCTTAATGGCCAGTCTAAAATTGAAGGCCAAATAAACTTTTGATAGTTGAGAAAATGGGTTGCCAAAGAAACAATATGATCATCTGCCAGAGTGAGCCTAGATCTTAATAAATCCTGTAGAAACAGATTATGGAGCGCATACTTCTGATACCCCACATCATCAGAACTATACGAAGTATTTTTACTTTGCCAGTAATATATCTTATAGATACAATTCAGCAGGAAGTCTACTTTGCTATCTGCAGGCAATGTGACTAATTGCTCCTTATAAACATTTAACTCACCCGGCTTAACATTCCAGAAATGCTGAAACTTTTGAACAGCCTCTAACCGGGCTGCTTCTACAATACCATCAAAAGAATCTTCAGGTAAACTTACGCTTTCCTGCTTACCAAGAGCTTTTTTCATGAAATCAACAAACCCCATTTCTCAGCCTCCTACCAATGGTGTTAATTTCAGGAAACTCACCGTAGTGTTACCGGTCAGCAATACCTCTTCCTCTAAAGACTCGGCTTGTTTGTTGTCTACCAATACAAAGTACCCGTTGTTCTGGAAAGCATTTAAAGCTACAAATACCTGTTTTTCCGGATCAATCTTCTTTCGTTCCTTAAGTTTGTAACCGTTGATGGTTAATTCAGTGTCAGTAGGCTGTACCAAGCCGCTGAAATATTGGGGTAACTTCTGGTTGTAATCTTCTACTTCCTTGGTCACCCTGGCTTCTATGATGTCTTTCACAGTAACCAGTTCGTTTTGCAAGGCAAGCTCCATTTGATGCAACACTTTCCCTGGGAAAGTCTCGTCCTTTATTGTAAGGGTATAGGCCATAGGGATTTAATTGTGCATTAAGTTAGCAATTAATCCTGCTCCAAAAAGGACTAAGAAATTGAAATAATTAGAATTTTTAGCACCTGGATACATCCCTTGTCAGTTGTTGTAGTGCCCTGGGCTATCCTCTTTAAATACCCAAGTATTTTGAGTCTATTTTCAACAAAACAGCCCTAAAACAGCAAAGCCTCTCCCGGTTAGGAGAGGCTTTGCTGTTCAACTTAAAAAGGCTTTACTTCTTCAAGGCCTGCCACAGAATTTCGGCGGGGTGCAGGGCTTTTTTGTGGGTGCCGTCTTTGATCTGGTGGCGGCAGCTGGTACCGGCGGCGGCGATGAGTACTTCCGGGGCAGCGTTTCTCACGGCCGGGAACAGCACCAGTTCGCCAATCTGCATGGAGACACCGTAATGTTCTTCCTCGTAGCCAAAGGACCCGGCCATGCCGCAGCAGCCCGAGGGGATCATCTCTACCTCGTAGTTCCGGGGGAGCAACAGAATTTTCTGGGTTGGGGTGAGTACCTGCAACGCTTTCTGGTAGCAGTGGCCGTGCAGCTTGATCTGCTTTTTCTCCTGGGTGAACACGTCTGGGGTGATGTTTCCGTTTTCGGTCTCTTTCAGCAAAAACTCCTCTAAAAGGTAAGAATTGGCCGCCACCTGGCGGGCAGCAGGTACCAATTCAGCTGGCACCAAATCAAGGTACTCATCGCGCAGGGTTAAAATGGCGGAGGGCTCAATCCCGATGATGGGAGTACCATTTGACATGGCTTTGCTCAGTAGCTGCACGTTTTTGATAGCTATTTCTTTGGCATCGCGCACCAGGCCTTTGGAGAGGTAGGTGCGGCCGCTTTCCAGGTGTTTGGGAATCTGCACGGAGTAGCCCAGCGCCGTCAACAATTTCACCGTAGTCTGCCCGATCTCCACATCGTTGTAGTTGGTGAACTCATCGCAGAACAGGTACACGGGTTTGCCTGTTTTACCAGCTCCGGCATGCTCCTTCTGCCACTTCTTAAACCAGCTTCTGAGGGTGATTTTACCTACTTCGGGCAACGAACGGTCCACGGCAAAACCTACGGTTTTCTTGATCAGCTTGCTGGTGACCGGGTTCTTGATCATGAAGTTGTAGACGCCGGGCACCACACTGGCCAGTTGCTGCATCTTGGTAAAATTCCCTATCATGCGCGTGCGCAGCGGTACGCCGTTGGCATCGTGGTAGTGCTGCAGGAACTCGGCTTTCATCTTGGCCACATCCACGCTGCTGGGGCACTCAGACTTGCAGGCCTTGCAGCTCAGGCAAAGATCCATCACCTCTTTGATTTCTTTATGGTCAAACTTGTTGACTTTATCAGAATTGGTGAGGAACTGGCGCAGGATGTTGGCACGGGCGCGGGTGGTGTCCTTTTCCTGACGAGTAGCCATGTAACTAGGGCACATGGTGCCACCGCTCACGTGTGTTTTACGGCAGTCGCCGGAGCCGGAGCATTTCTCGGCCATGCGAAGGATGCCCTCCTGCTGCGAGAAATCAAACAGCGTCTCCACCGGAATCACCTGCCGCTGGGTTTTCTCCTCGTAGCGCAGGAACTCGTTCATGGGCGGCGTGTCCACGATCTTGCCAGCGTTGAAGATGTGCCTGGGATCAAAGATCTCCTTTACCTCTTGCAATAGGGCGTAGACCTCGGCGCCCAAAGCCTGCGGGATGAACTCACCACGGAGGCGGCCGTCGCCGTGCTCGCCGCTCAAAGATCCATTGTATTTCTTGACTAGTTCAGTAGTCTCGGCTAAGACCTGCCGGAAGACCTGTTTGCCGGCCTCGGTTTTGAGGTTGATCATGGGCTCCACGTGCAGCTCACCGGCGCCGGCGTGGGCGTAGTAAGAGGCCTGCAGTTGGTGTTTGTCCAGCACCTGATTCAGTTCCGCGATGTAGGCGGGCAGATCCTCAGGCGACACGGCGCAGTCTTCAATCAGGTTCACGGGTTGGGTATCGCCGGGCAGGTTCCGGATCAAGCCCAGACCTGCTTTACGAACGTCCCACACTGGTTTGGTCAAGGCGCCGCGTACTACCGGGTAGGCATAGCCAAGTCCTGCGGCTTTCAGATCCGCAATCAGGGCTTCGGCTTTGTCTGTGATGATGTCCTGGCTGTCGGCCATGAACTCTACCATGAGCAGGGCCGCCGGATCTCCCTCGATGAAGAACCGGTTTGCGTCATAGGTGCGATGGCCTTTGGTGAAATCCATGATGTACTTGTCCACCAGTTCAGAAGACATGGGCTGATGCCGCAGGATGATGATGTTGGCTTCCAGGGCCTCGGCCAGGGAGTTGAAATGCACGCACACCAGACCCTCTTCCTTGGGCGGCAGCGGTATTAGGTTCAGTTTGGCCTCGGTCACAAACGCGAGCGTTCCCTCAGAACCGGCCAGCACTTTACAAAGGTCCAACGTGGTCTGCCCCTCGGGACCGGCACCTTCATCCACCAGGAAATCCAGGGCATACCCGGTGTTGCGGCGGGTGAGCGTCTTCTTGGGGTAGTTCTGCTGAATGACGGTGCGGTTTGTCTCATTTTTGATGAGGCCGTACATGCGACGGTAAATCTCACCTTCCAGGTTCTGGAGGATCAGTTTTTCTTGCAGTTCCTCGTGGGTGAGGGGTTTAAACTCGGCCTCGGAGCCATCGCTGAGCAGCACTTTGGCCGAGAGCAGGTGCGTACGGGTATCTCCCCAGACAATGGAATGCAGGCCACAGGAGTTGTTCCCGATCATGCCCCCAATCATCGCCCGACTGGCAGTGGAGGTTTCGGGTCCGAACAGCAGGCCGTGCGGCCGCAGGGTGGCGTTGAGGTCATCGCGGATGACGCCGGGCTGCACCCGTACCCAACTTTCCTGAGGGTTCACTTCCAGAACCTGGGTGAAGTATTTAGAGATGTCCACCACCAGCCCATTACCTACCACCTGTCCGGCCAAAGACGTACCGGCCGCCCGCGGAATAAGGGTGATTCGGTGCTCGTTCGCAAAGCGGATGAGTTTCTGCAGGTCTTCCTTTGTCTGCGGAATGGCTACGGCCACGGGCATTTCCTGGTATACCGAGGCATCGGTGGCGTAGACTCTTTTCTGCGCCTGGTGCAGGCTGGAGGCATCATCAAAATACAGTTCACCAGCCATGGAGGCTTCCAGCGCAGCAAAAGCGGACAAAGAGGGGGCGGAGGTCATCATGAAAAACAAATTGGGATACAAAGATAAGCATGCCAGGAAAGGATGTCTAACAAAAGATGCCCGGCCTAGCAGACGGCAGCACACGGAAAGCCAGCCCAAACAGGCACATGGCGTTCATCGGCCATTTTCAGGATTCTGCCCTTAAAACATAGACTGGCCGCAGGGGCAACATCCAGGTTAGGGCTTAGCTGAAAGTCAAAGAGACTGGCTTCTGGCCACCAAAGGAGCTCATATGTATAGAACGAACCTGCCGCTGTTTTAGGCCTGTCTTGTGAAAAACAAACGCAAAAGAGGAAAGGATACTAAGCCTGAAAACGGTTCACACGCTCCCGTTCGGTTTGAATTTAATGCGGCAGGCGGAGGTGAGTTTGTACACCACCTGGCCTGTCTTAGGGTTCAGCAACGTGATCTTGCCCTGTTCTTTCAATTTCTCAAAAGCAGTCTGGTAGTTGGCTTTGCAGTAGTTCTTACCCACGTTGTGCTTCTCGTAGATTTTGTCCAGCACCATGCTGTTGTACTCCGCCGCATTCTGCAGCAGGTCGTCTACCAGGTTCACGAGCGAGAACTCCAGGTATTTAGAATATTCCGGCACCAGAAGCCGGACGGCTTTGAGGTTGGCACCCAGCAGGGGCACCCCGTCTTCCTGCACATCGCTGTAGGGCAGCAGCAGTTCCTTGAAGCGGGTATGCGCCAGGTAACTCCTGGAGAGGAACAACAGGTAATGACTGCTCTGGTCTTTGCCCGGCACGTTCACCCGGAAGCGGGAGGTTTGGAGGCCTTTTTCCTGCAGGGCTTCCTCCAGGGTTTTCAGGGCGAAGGTTTCCTTTTTGGCGGCGCTGCTGGTTTTGGCGAAAAACGCTTTAAGCCTGGAGAACCTTTCTCCCAGGAAAGCCGCCAGATTGCTCTGGTCATCACTTTTACCCAAGGCCGCCGCCAACCGTTTGTACTCAAACAGCATCAGGAAATCAGCATTTTCCTGCCCTATTCCCTGCAGCCACAGTTCCTGCGAGAACCTGTTCCCGAAGGGATCCAGGAAGTAGAGGGCGGGCACGTCCTGGGTCAGTTCTTCCTGGAAAGCCTCCAGGTTTTCTTTCGTTTGCAGGTAAACGGGCTTGTGCTGGAGATCTGGGTAGAAGAACAGATTTTCAAGGGCATCCGGGAGCGACGAGGCCAGGCTTTTGTTTCCTTCATAGAAGAAAGGGTGCACGGCTTTGTTCAGGTCCGGGCGCCCGCCCGAGGTGGCGAATATGCTCTTCAGCAACTTTCCAGCCACAGGCATCCCTCCTTCTTCCGGACCCGCCGCTCCCGCGCTGGCATCTACCAGCAGCACTTTCTCCGGAGGCGTTTGGGTAGAGAAAAGCGTCTCGGCCCAAACCGTGAAAAACCTCAGGAAGATCTCTTCCTTGATCTCCGGGGCGCTCCTTCTCTGCTTAAAGAAATCCTTGGGTTCGGTACCAGCCACTAATCTTGTTTCCTTCTTTTGATCTTAAACCGGGCAATAGCCAAGGCAATTTTGCCTGGTCATTCCCTACTTCCCTCCGGCTACTTCCGGCGAGAGGGCTGCAAATTTACTTCCGTTTTCCGGATGTTTTAGCAAAATATGCTAAAAACGTTAGTCAAAATAAGAGCCTCGCCGTTTCTGGCCAGGCTCCTGTTTGGCAATGCCAAGGGAAGTGTCTTATACGGGAAGCTGCCGGATCATGATTTAAGCTTCTAGAACCGCTGCTTTATTCCAGGGAAATAGTTTTATGCTGCTTCGCCGATGTTTTGGCCGCCTCCAGAATCTCCACCACCGTCACGTTGAGGGGGAGGCTATACAGGTCGTTCTTGTCCAGGGTGAGTTTACCGGTGACCACTGAGGCCAGCACTGAGAAAGGATCTCCGTAGGGTTCCGGGCGCGGGTCCAGCTTGGCGACTTCCTCGGGCGAGCTTTCTTTCAGGCGGTGCCGCACGGTAGTGGCGTCCACGGCCACGGCGTAGCCTTTGTTCCCGTAGACTTCCATGTCTTTGCGCGCGAAGGTCCAGTTCCACGATCCCTGGATGATGCACTGGGCTTTGGGGTACTGCAGAATGATGGAGGCCTCATCGTCTACCTTCGGGTAAATCTCGGGCTTGTTCTGGTGCACCACGGCCGTAACCGACGTTGGTCTCTGGCCCTGCATGAGCCAGGTCATGAGGTTGGCGCCGTAACACCCGAAATCCATCAGAGCCCCGGCCCCGCTTTTCTCCGGATTGGTCAGAATCTCCAGGAACTCTTTGCTCACGCCAATCTCCTTGGGTCCCTGGTGCCCATCGTTCACCATCACTTTCCTGATCTCGCCCAGTTTGCCTTCCTTCACCAGATTGCCCACAAACTGGTTGCTGGCGTACCACGATGTCTCAAAATTGGTGAGCACCTGGATTTCGTGTTTCTGGGCCAAGGACTGGATCTCTTTCGCATCGGCAAAGGTGGTGGCCAGCGGCTTCTCTACCATCACGTGGATCTTGCGGGGCGCACAGGCCCGTACTACCGTCACGTGCTCACTGATGGCCCCGAAGGCCGAAACCGCCTGCGGTTTAGTCTTGTCCAGCATTTTGCCCAAATCAGAGTAAAACAGTTTCTGGTCCAGTTTGTAGCGCTTGGCGTACTTCTGGGCTAGTTCCTGGTTGGGCTCGTAAATCCCTACCAGCACAATGTCCTTCTTCTCCGGCGACCGGTTGAAAAGCCAGTCCACGTGCCCGTGGCTAAGCCCGGCCACTGCCAACCGCACCGGCGACTGTGCAAAAACCTGGGCCGTGAATAACATACAGAACAAAGTGAGTAAGAAGGTTTTCATAGAAAATGGGTTTATACTTGAATTGGTTGCCGATGCTTACGCAGAATGTCTGCCAATAGGCGATTAGTTTAAGTGAAGCTTCTACAAGATACCTAAGTTAAGCTTCCTGGAGCTGATTTTCCGGTTGTAGGCCCCGCTGAGAAAGTGGCCGGCGGTTACGGTCTATCCAGTAGCCCCACCCAACAAAGAGCCACTGCAACTGCCCGGCCCAAGCTATAGCCGACACCGCAGGAGGTGCCGGACCGAACAAATTCAGGAGATACACTACCACCAAAAAGATAATCAGGGCCCACAGGCTCCAGTTTCCGGTTCTGTTTCTGGCTTGGGTGCTCCGCAGATACAACTCTACCCCGATAGCAAACAGCAGTCCTTCCACTAAAAGACTTCCGGCCAGGGAATTCCACAGCCCCAGGCCCAGCAGCGGGGAATCACCCGGGTACAGCGGCAGATCTGGGCGGTGCATGACCAGATCCAGAACCCAGTGGCTCAGCACGCAGATTGCCACCACCAGCGCGCCCCTCCGGTATTTACTCAGGAGCCAATACAACCCGCCGCTGAGCAAACCCCAGCCCAGCACCAGCAGAAGGCTGTGCGAAATGGGGTAATGGGTAAAGTCAAGAGGCGTGACTTTGGTGATGCCGGGGCTGATAACGACCCGCTCCCAGCCCAGCAGCAGAAACGTGGGCCAAAGCAGATCCAGCAATTGGGCCGTCAAGAAAAGGGTTCCCAGCGAGACCCTAGGGGCGGCAGACTTGGCCCCGAAGCCAAAGGCGAAGTGTCCGATAAACATAGAGGGCAGAAAAATTAGTTTACTTCGTCAAATATAGCCTTTTTCAGATTTTCTCCTGAAGACGGAAGCAACACCCAATGCCCGGGTATTCTGTTTTTGAGTCCTTTTTTGAAATCCGAGGCCAAAACAGGGAATGATCAAAAGCCGTTTTCGCGGGCTTTCCATTTTAAGGTCGTTTTTGGAAAATCAGCCTTAAATCGACGGGCTTCAGGAATTCCCGGGGACAGCCTAAATGGCCCGGTCCAGGTGTACGTAGCCGCCATCCACGTGGATAATCTGCCCGGTGGTATGGCTTGATTTAGAAGACAGCAGAAAAACCGCCGTCTGGGCTATTTCCTCCGGCGTGGTCATGCGGTGCCCCAGCGGAATGCGCGAAACGATCTCCCGGTACTTTTCCTCCGGGTGCGGCAAGGTCTGTAGCCAACTTTCATACTGCGGCGTCCAACTCTCGGCCACGGCAATGGCGTTCACCCGGATGCCGTATTTCAGAAGTTCCACTGCCCACTCGCGGGTGAGGGCGTTGCGACCGCCGTTAGCAGCAGCGTAGGCCGAGGTGTTCCCCTGCCCGGTCTCGGCTACCTTAGAGGTGATGTTCAGAATTGGTCCTTTGGACCTGATCAGCTCGGGCAAGGCGTAGTGCGCCAAAAGATAGTAGTGCACCAGGTTCCGGTGCAGCGAGGCCATGAAGTCATGGTAGTTGCCGTTTTCCAGCCCCACCCCATCGTTCAGGCCGGCATTGTTCACCAGCCCGTCAATGCAGCCAAATTGGCCTATAACCGTTTCCACAGCTTGCCGGCATTCGTTAGGGTGGCTGAGCTCTGCCACCACCTGAAAGACCTGCCCGCCTTCATGCAGGATCTCGGCCACGGTTTCCAGGTTATCAGCCTCGCTCCGGCCCAGGATCACCGGAATGGCTTTCTCCTGCGCCAGCACTTTGGCAATCCCGCGGCCAATGCCCTTGGCGCCGCCTGACACAATGATGATCTTTCCCGCTAACAGTAAATCCATAAAAATGGGCTTTTGCGTTTAGGAACTCAATCTGTAAAAGCGGCCTGCATACTCTCCGTACAACAGGGCCTGCTCGTGCTGGCTGAAAATGGCAAATTAATCATTTACCAAATCTAGCATATCTTCATAAGCACCGGGTACAGGGCACACTGGTCATTCTGAACCGTAAATCAACCGCTGCACCCCGAAGGTCTTCACTACCAAATCAAGATAAGCATGAAGTAGTCGCATTTGGTGATGAAGTGGGCCTGGTCTGAGCAAAGGTACAATGCCTAGATGTGCACCCGATGCGGCCCTGCCGGACGAAAACCTGGGCTGTGGGCCTACTGATACCGCTGTGGGGCTAGGTGACTCCTGTACTTTTTCCTTCAACTCAAACATGCGTGTTTACCGTCTACAGGTGCAGGGACGAGAGAAGCAAAAGAAGCCAGCGATGGGTTTAGAGCCTGTTTTAACCAAATCAGCCCCTAAACCCATCGCCGGTGAAAAGTATTCTGTAAATCAATCAGGCCTACTCTAAGGCCATACATGCCTAGAAATTCGCCCGCAGAGAAACGCCGTAGGTGGCAGGGTTGCCCAGGCGGGCCGCCCCGAAGCTGTAAGCGTAGTCAATGTATTTCTCATCGGTGAGATTTCTGCCCCAGAAGAAGACTTCGTAGCGTTTGGCCTGAACGCCTACGCGGGCGTTGAACGTGCTGAACCCGTCTTGCGACAATTGGTTGGCCAGGTCAAAATACTGTTTGCCCAGGTAGCGCCACTCGCCGCGCAGCACCAGCCGCAGACTTTGGGTCGCGCCCAGGCCGTAGCCGTATTGCAGGGCCAGCATGGAGGTGACATCGGGGGTAAAGACCTGTTTGTTGCCTTCCAGGTTCACTTCCTCGCCATCGGCGGAGCCGGTGAGGCTGGTGTATTGGGCATCGGTGTAGCCCAGGCTGTAGCTGGCCTCCAGGCCTTTGGCCGGGGTAGCGTTCAGTTCCAGTTCAAGGCCTTTGCTCTCCAGCTCGCCCACGTTGCGGGTCACAATGATGGCCTCCGGCAGCACCAGCGTAGGCACCTGCGCATCGGTCACCTGGGTGTAAAAGGCCGACACATTGGCGGTGAGGCGGTTCTGGAGGAAAGCCGTTTTCAGCCCGATTTCAAAATTATCGCTGTATTCAGGGTCATAGGCGAACAATGGCGGCTGCGAGGGATCTGAGGAAAGCTGCGTGATGCCGCCCGTCCGGAAGCCCCGGCTGTAGGAGCCGTACAGGTGGTAATTCTCGCTGAGGTGATAGGCCAGGCTGGCCTTGGGCGAGAACGCCTTGAAACTGGCGGTGGAAGAGGTATCCGGGAGCACCACCATGAGCTCGTCGCCATCGGGTTGGAACTCCCCCCGGATGGCTTGTTTCCGGTGCTCGTAGTCATACCGTAAGCCGGCGGTCAGCTCCAGGTTGGTCTGAATCTGGTAGGTTCCCTGTCCGAAGAAAGCCGCACCGTAGCTCTCGCCGTCGTTGATGTTGATGCTGGTGAAATTAGGGAAAGGCGCGCCCACCATTTCGGCGTCCTCACCGAAGTGCGTGCCCACTTTCACGGGGTTGTCATGGAAGAACCCGTAGGCACCCGCAATCCACTGGAAGTTAGAGACCGTGGAGGTAGGCGAGGAAAACCTAATTTCCTGGGTGAAGACCTTCACCTTGTTCCAGTCCTGGCCATAGTTGTTCACGATGGAAACCCCGTCAATGGGCGAGAAATCCCCGTCCAGGGGCTCGTCATAGATGCGGTAGTTAGACTGGTAAGCCGTCTGGGAGGTGAAGTTGAACGCGGGGCCGGTATGGTTCACAATGAAGGAGCCGTTGAAAGTGTTGTCTATCATCTTGCCTACCGAGTTCTGGTTCACCTCAAACGGGTGCGCGAAGGCTTCCTCAATGCTAAAGACAAGCGGGAAAGCCCCGCGATTGCGGTTGGCCGAGTGCTTGGCGTTGAGGGTGAGGTTCCAGCGGGGGTTTACCAGGTAGCGGAGGTAGTAATTGCCCACAAATACCTGCTGGCGGTCAAAGTCGGTGTTGTTGAAGGTGTTGGTGTAGAAGCCATCCTGCTTCCGGAAAAGGCCCGCGGCCCCCAGGAACAGTTTGTCCTTGATCAACGGCGTTCTGATGCCCAGGCTGTAGCGCTGCTGCCCGTAGTTCCCGAAATCAAGGGCGGCGTACCCGCTGGTGGTGTTGCCGGGTTGCCGGGTGATGATGTTGATGACCCCGCCCATGGCGTTGCGGCCGTACAGAGTACCCTGCGGCCCGCGCAGCACCTCAATGCGCTCCACGTCCAGCAACTCGGGCAGGTAGGTGTCCA
Source organism: Rufibacter roseolus (assembly GCF_017916365.1). Classification (GTDB taxonomy): domain Bacteria; phylum Bacteroidota; class Bacteroidia; order Cytophagales; family Hymenobacteraceae; genus Nibribacter; species Nibribacter roseolus. The sequence goes on along the minus strand of NZ_JAFMSU010000001.1, from coordinate 2,170,707 downwards.
GGGTGAATTGGTTTACGCCGTCAATGTAGGTGGCCACAGCCGGATCATACGACGTGGTGGCAATACCCCGGATGGAGGTCAGATTGCGGTTATCGCCGGGATCTGAGGAAAACAGGTTGGGGATGATGCCGGTGAGGTCGCGCTGGCTCCAGAGGCGGTATTCCTGCACCTGGCGGCTATTAAGGGCAGTAATGCTTGCGGGGACCCTTTGCAGGTCTTCCTCTACTTTCTGGGCACTCACCACCACCTCGTCTAACTGGGCGGCGGATTCGGTGAGTTGAATTACCAGATCGGCCTCTTCCTCAGGTAGCCGCACGGTGCGGGTGAGGGTGGCGAAACCCACTGCGCTTACCTGCACGGTGTAGTGGCCCGCGGGCACGTTGTTGAGGAGAAACTGGCCCTGGGCATCTGAGACGGTGCTCAGGTTGGTGTTCAGGAGCCGGACGTTAGCCCCGGGGATTCCGGCGGAATTGCGGCTCTGGACCGAGCCCCGGAACGAACCTAAACGCTGGGCCCAGCTGATGGTGATACTAAGGATAAATACTGCTACTGCGGAAAAAACAACTTTACTTCTCATAATTTATTCTCTCGAGGGCTGACAGAATGCGGGTCAGCAAAAAGGTGCAAATGCTTGAGGCGGGATACCTTTCTTCACTTGTGTTTTGCGCTCAGCATTCTATTCTGGGCCTGTTTTGTCAAAAACAGGCCCAGAATGCCTCTTCACTTCTTCATATGGTTTGCATGAGCCATTCAGAGAACAGCTTCAAAGGGTCAGGGTAAAAAATGAATGAACTGCCGGTCTCTGGTTTGTACTAGGCCGCAGCGTAGCGTGAATCCTGCACGTTCTTGTTTCTGCGGGAGCGCATGTAGAAGAACAGCCCCGCGAATGCGATAGCCAGGAAGATAGGAATCACCAGCGTGGCCTGCAGCACCTCTGGACCAGCCAGGTTCTTGGCACTGTTCAGGGCTGTCGCCATCTCGGTACCCGGCGCCGCCGCTACGTATTGGTTCAGGTCAGCCCCGGCAGGAAGACGCTCGGTCACAATCCGGTCATAGAAGCTGCCCATGAACACGGTGTAGATAGATACCGCGAACATACCGGCACCGCCCATCAGGTTAAGGCCCAAGGCCCCGGACTTAGGGATGTTCTCCGCCACAAAACCGATCATGGTAGGCCAGAAATAGGTCACGCCCAAGCCAAACACAATCGCGGCCAGGAAGATGGAATTACCGGTTAAAGTGCTCAGCAGGTAGATTCCCAGGGCAGCAAGAACGGCAGAAATACACAACACCCCGGCCGGGCTCAGTTTGTGCACCACGGGCTTGGCCAACCCACGGCCAATCACCATCACCCCAGTGGTAAGGGTTAAGATCAGCAACGCGTTATCAGTCACGTTTCTCAGGAGCACATCAATCCACTGGCCGGTGAACAGCTCGGTGATAGCCGTCCCGAACATGCAGATGAACATGAAGATGAACAACGGCGACAGTACCGCTTTGTACATATCGGCGGTAGAGTAGCCAGAGGCCACACGCTCGGTTACCGGGAAATCAAGTTTAGAGAACAGGAAGCCGTACACCAGGGTAGGCAACAGCATCACGGCCACTTGTATCTGCCAGCTCAACCCAAGATTGGTGAACAGGAACACGAGCAAAGTACCGATCACGATACCGCCCGGGAACCACAGGTGGAAATAGTTCAGACGAGTGGTTTTGTTTTCCGGGTACAGCGTAGCCACTAACGGGTTACAGGCTGCCTCTACCGTACCATTCGCGATGCCGATGAACAGGGTGGAAAGAAACAGTGTCCAGTACCCCTGGGCGAAAATGGTGAGCAGAATACCCGCCAGGTGAAACACGAAGGCAGCCACCAGCAGGCGCTTCATCCCGATGGCATCCACCACGAAGCCCCCCACCACAATGGCCAGCGGAAAGCCCCAAAATGCGGTAGCGGTGATGGTACTCAATTCAGAGGCGCTCAACTGGAACTCAACCCCCAGCTGGTTCAGAATCCCGGCCCTGATCCCGAAGGACAGAGACGTTACCAGGAGGGCAAAACAGCTTGCCCAAAAGAGCTTTGAACGTTGGATATTTTGCATATGTATCGGTTTGTTAGAAGGTGTAGAGGTTAAAATCAAGAAGGAAATCTCCTTTCCCGGGCTGGAGACATTCGCAGGCTGCCAGCCCGGGGTTTAGAGCAATGTGGTTGATCTGAACGATATTAAGACAAGCCCAGAATCTGCTTGTTCAAGGCTTCGTTCACGCCGGTGGAGGCAAAATCATCAAAGGCTTTCTCGGTTACCCGGATGATGTGGTCTTTGATGAAAACGGCGCCTTCGCGGGCTCCATCCTCAGGGTGCTTGATAGCGCACTCCCACTCCATCACGGCCCAGCCTTTGAAGTCGTAAGCGGCCAGTTTGCTGAAAATACCCTTGAAATCCACCTGCCCGTCGCCCAGGGAACGGAAGCGGCCGGCGCGGTCAATCCAGCTCTGGTAACCGCCGTACACGCCCTGCTTTCCGGTTGGGTTGAACTCAGCGTCCTTCACATGGAACATCTTGATCCGCTCGTGGTAGAAGTCAATGTATTCCAGGTAATCCAGGCACTGCAGCACAAAGTGCGAGGGGTCATACAGCAAACAAGCCCGTGGGTGGTTGTTCACTTTCTCCAGGAACATCTCATAGGAAATACCGTCGTGTAGGTCCTCACCCGGGTGGATCTCATAGCAAAGGTCTACCCCATGCTCGTCATAGATATCCAGGATGGGTGTCCAGCGTCTGGCCAACTCGGTAAAACCGGCTTCCACCAGACCGGCTGGGCGCTGCGGCCACGGGTACACGGTATGCCACAACAGCGCCCCGCTGAACGAGGCGCTGGCGTTCAACCCCAGGTTTCGGGAAGCCTGTGCGGCGTACGTCAATTGCTGCACTGCCCACTCGGTTCTGGCTTTGGGGTTGTTGCGGTAGGCCTCCGGCGCGAAACCGTCGAACAGTTGGTCATAGGCGGGGTTTACGGCTACCAACTGTCCCTGCAAGTGCGTAGACAGTTCGGTGATTTTTAAGCCGTGGCTTTCTACCATGCCTTTGATCTCATCGGCGTAGGTTTTGCTCTCGGCGGCTTTCTGCAGGTCAAAATAGCTCGTGGCCCAGGTAGGGATCTGCACCCCTTCAAACCCCAGGCTTTTGGCCCATTTGCAGATAGACTCTAAGTCATTGAACGGGGGATTCTCTCCCAGGAACTGGGCCAGGAAAATAGCGGGTCCTTGTATAGTGGTCATGTCTATGCTAGATGGTGAACGGTATCCATTTGTTTTCTGATTGGCCGGCGGCAATCACTTGCTCAATAAAAGCCATGCCGCGCACGCCTTCCTCAATGCCCGGGAAATCAAGCGCCTCAGGTTGCGGCTCCTGGCCGCTGAGTTTGGCTTTCACGGTCAGGGCGAAGTTGCGGTACAGGTTGGCGAAAGCCTCCAGGTAGCCTTCGGGGTGGCCACCGGGCGTGCGGGAGTTGTGCTGGGCGAAAGAACCCACGTAACCGCTGCCGGTGCGCACAATCTCGGCGGGGCGGTCCAGCCATTTCACCAGGAGCGTGTTGGCGTTGTCCTGCTGCCAGTCCAAGCCGCCTTTCTCACCGTACACTCGTATTCTGATGTTGTTTTCCTCGCCGGCGGCAATCTGCGTGGCGAACAGCACACCGCTGGCGCCGTTGTTGAATTTCAGGAGGGCGGCGCCGTCATCATCCAGCTGGCGGCCTTCCACCACCACGTTGATATCGGCGCAGAGCTGGGTCACTTCCAGCCCGGACACATACTCAGCCAGGTTGAAAGCGTGCGTGCCGATGTCGCCCATGGCACCGGCGATGCCGCTCTGCTTGGGGTCGGTGCGCCAGGAGGCCTGCTTGTTGTCGCCGCCTTCCTCAAAGGTGCTCAGCCAGCCTTGCGGATACTCCACGTACACTTTCCGGATCTTGCCCAGTTTGCCGGAGGCCACCAGTTGCCGGGCCTCTTTGACCATGGGGTAACCGGTGTAGGTGTGGGTGAGGCAGAACAGGTTGCCGGTGCGGGACACCACTTCGCGCAGCTGAAGGGCCTCCTCCAGGGAGAAGGTCATGGGCTTGTCCAGGATCACGTGGAAACCGCTTTCCAGCGCCAGTTTGGTGGGCTCGAAATGCACGTGGTTGGGGGTCACAATGCTGATGACCTGCACGCGCTGATCCTCGGGTAATTGCTTTTCTTTCTCGTATAACTCCTGGTATGAACCATACACTCTATCGGGGGAAAGACCCAGCAGTTCGCCGCTGGCTTTTGACTTTTCTGGGTTGCTGCTGAAAGCGCCGCACACAAGTTCATATTCCCCGTCCAATCGGGCCGCGATGCGGTGAACGGCGCCAATAAACGCCCCTTGTCCCCCACCAATCATGCCCAACCTGAGTTTCTGGTGTATCAATTGTTCCATGGTTAATTTTTTGAATTAATACTCTCTAATATATAAATCATTACTGGTTTACCCTGTGATGTGGCTCAATATTTAAGCCTCTAGTTTCCCTGTTTTCAGGCCGTTTTCCATAAAACGGCCCTATAACAGTACCCCTTCCAATGCTTTACCCTCTTTGCCCCTACTTCCGTTCAGGGCCCGTTTTTTTAAAAGCGGGCCCTGAACGGAAGAGCAAGCCCAACTTCAGAACCGCTCTATTTCACTTGGTTAATGACTACAGAGGTTCCTGCATTAGTTCCCTGGGGGGAAAAGGTGACCGTTTTCAGAAGTGGCCGGTTATTTCCTCTGCCATTTACTTCCTTACAAATGAGGTACACTTCCGTGGTTCGCAGGTTGAGCGGAACCCGGACAGGAATTCGCGTGCTCACGATCTGCCCTTCTATGCCGAAGGCCATCCGTCCGCTGCCTATTCTCTGTCCGTTCACCGATCCAATTCTCACTTCCACGGCATAGGTGCCCAGGTAACCACTGTTCACCGCCATCAGATCAATAAAAGCGATGTCTGTTAGATCCAGGGTTTCTTTGATCCAGCCTTCACTTGTAGGGAATACCAGGTATTTGCTTCCGGCAGAGTCTTTACTAGCGAAACCTTTTACTTGCTTGAATTCCGACACATCTATCCGGTTGCTTCTCAGTTGAATGGCGCTGGAACCCATCAACGGTTTCAGGCCCGGGCCGCCCTCATGGGTGTAAGTGGCCGTGAGTTTCAAAACGGTGTTCTCCTTCCTCTGCGGCTCTACCCTTGGCACAACCTCTCCCTTGGCCGGAAGCGAAGGCTTGGTGCTGGTTGGACTGGCCAGAGAAAGAATCCAGGAGACAATCTGCCGGGCATCTGCCTCTGACAAATCTGGGTGCGCTGGCATGGCATTCTCGCCCCACACACCGCTGCCGCCTTTGATGATCTTGTTCGTCAGGTGTGAGGTGGCTTTTGGATCTTTGAGGTACCGTTTAGACACGGCCTGGTAGTCTGGCCCAATAGATTTCTGGTCTATCTTATGGCAGCCTTTGCAGTCTGAGCTTTCCATAAGCGTTCTGCCCACCAGGGTAGCGGAGGCTACCTGGTGCCCCATGGAGGCGCCCGCCAGGTCTTTTCCTTCTACGTATTCAGCAGACACATACAGGTTTTGCGGCTTCACCTGGCCACCCGGCGTGTTTACGTGCACCTGGTACCTGACAGGGGTTCCCTCAAAGTAGAAGCTTCGGTTGCCCGGTAAGGCCACCAGCACATCGGGCTGCTCATTACCGGCGTACACCGTAACGGCTTTTCTTCCGGAGGTCGCCTTCTCGGTATCGGTGACTTCTACCATGATGTCATAGTCTCCGGCCTGGGTGAAGGTATGTTCCAGTTGCGGAGTATCGGTTAGTTTCCTTAGCCCGTTAATAGTCCAGAGGTATTTGAGGTTGTCTTTCTCTGGATCTGCCACTTCTACGGTAGCGGTAACCGTGAAAGGAAGCAACCCGCTCGGGCGGTCTACCGTGAGGTTCGTGATTTTAGGAGGCCGGTTCCCGGATAGGTAATCTACTCTGGAGAGGGCGGCATCCGGGTTTCCGGTGAACCATCCTTTGCCGTATTCCAGGATATAGAGCTTACCGTCTGGCCCTACCTCCATGTCCATGATGGCGGCGAACTTCTCATGCTCCATAAAGGGCTCCATCTTATCAAAGTCCCCGTTTTCTTTCATGGTGATTACTTTGATCCAGTCCCTGATCCAGTCATAGATAAAGAGTTTGCCATGGTAGTACTGGGCATACCGGGTTTTCTCCGGGAACATGTCTGTGTAGTAAACCGGACCGGCCATGGCGTTACGGCCGCCCGTACCCACCTGCGGGAACTCCGGGGAAGCATCATACGGGTACCAGATGAAAGCCGGCTGGGCCGGTGGCAGATTCACAATACCCGTGTTATTGCGGGAGTCGTTCACCGGTCTGGCAGGATTGAAGGTTTCACCAGAAACCCCTGAACCATAGTTATACCGGTGGTAGGCATAGTTATTCGCCACGAAAAGCGGCCACCCGAAATTACCGGCTTTACGGGCCTGGTTTACTTCATCATACCCTTTGGGGCCTCTGGTGGCTAAGCTATCGTTCTTGGCATCCGGTCCTACTTCGCCCCAATACAGGAACCCTGTTTTCTGGTCAACCGAGATGCGGTATGGGTTACGGTGGCCCATTGTGTAGATTTCAGGTCTGGTTTTCGCCTGGTTTCTAGAAAACAGGTTGCCGGCCGGTATTTCATAGGAGCCATCGGCCTTTACCCTGATCCTGATCACCTTTCCGCGCAGGTCATTGGTGTTGCCGGATGTTCTCCGGGCATCATACTGCAAATGCCCCTCGCGGTCATCCAAAGGCGCATATCCCTGATTTGTGTAGGCCTGGCCTTTTTCATCAAAAGGCGTGCTGTTGTCACCGGTAGACAGGTACAACAGTTTGTCTGGCCCAAAAGCGATAGAACCGCCCGTGTGGCAACAGATCTGGCGCTGGGAATATAGTTCCAGCACGATCTTCTCAGAAGCCATGTCCAGTTTCCCGTTCCGGAAGACAAAGCGGGAAAGCCGGTTCACCGAAGTGTCTGCCGGGCTGTAGTACAGATATATAAAGTTGTTTTTAGCAAAGTCCGGATCTTTAGCCAATCCCATCAAGCCTTCTTCCGCATTGGCGTCTGAGCTGGAAGTATGGTACACATCCAGAAAGCCGGCCTGGGTCAAAGTGCCATTGCCCTGGTTGTAAAACATCAGCTCGCCCCGGCGCTGGGCTACCAGAATGTCCAGGTTCGGCAAAATGGTCATCTCTGTGGGCTCGGTGAACTTGCCTTGCGTCAGCACATTTTTCACAAAGCGGTCCTCTTCCGGCACGCGCAACGAGGTGGCTTTCTCGTAATCCAACTCTTTGTTGTCCCCGATGGCGTACTCAATACCGGCCAGCAAATGCTGCAGGAAAAGCTTGTCCTGGTAAGATTCCTCAGTGTGGCCCAAGGCGGTGTAGAAGGCGCGCCCGCCCTCAAAGTCATGGTACCAGGCCACGGGATGGTTGTCCCCGTTGGTGCCGCCTTTGTAGCTCTTCTCGTCCAGGGTGAGCAGCACTTTCACCTGCTTGCTCAGGTTCTTGAAGTTGTACCACTCGTCTTTCCGTCTCCACTCTTTGGGCAGCCCCTCGGTGGCCGGGTGCTTTTCATCCGTGACCCGCACAATGGCCTCCTGCTGTTCTGGGTGGCTCGCGAAATACGCGCCCACCATTCGGCCGTACCAACCCCAGCCATACTCCGTGTCGGTGGCGGCATGCACGCCCGCGAACCCGCCGCCGGCCTGGATGTATCGCTCAAAATCGGCTTCCTGGTAATGGTTCAGGACATCACCGGTGGTGCTGAGAAACACCACGGCGGCATATTTCTTCAGGGAGTCTTCCTGGAAGTAGGCGGCGTTGGTGGTGGTGTCGACGGCAAACCCGTGCTCTTTTCCCAGGCCAACGATGGCATTCTGACCAGCGGAAATAGAGCTGTGGTGGTAACCGGCCGTCTTACTGAAAACCAGAATTCTGGGGTCTCCGTCCCGTTTGCCGCAGGAAGAGAACAGGAACACGAAAAGGCAGGCCGCCGCCAGCAAAGGTCCCAACGCACCTGAGCGAATAGCGGCCGTTTTCCTGATTTTGGCCTTACAACGACCGGGAGAAAGTGCGTCCCCGCAAACGGGGGAAGTGTCTGTGGAAGTGTTGGCACTACGCACATTCAATGGTGACTTACCAGATAATCTCATATTAAGAAGGCTTGACAAGTAATTAAAATCGGCCGGTAGGCCAACCATGAACTCATGGGCGGCTTTCCCTGCCTTGTAAGCGGCACTGCTGTTTTGAGCCTCTTTTTCTAAAAACAGGCTCAAAACTCAACTCTGAATCCCTACCTGAAAGGCTGGCAGGGGGTGTCCCGAATATCCTCCGCGGGCTCTTGCCGCGGCTACCAACTTCTCTCCCTTCTCCTGCTTTCCGGTCCGGGACTCTAAAAATCACCTTTCCGTTTTAAGCTCGTTTTCTGAAAAACAGGCCTAAAACGGAAAGGATAGGTTTGTATCCTGATTACAGCTCCCTGATCCAGACATTGCGGTAGCTCACCGGGTTACCGTGATCCTGCAGGCTGATGGGCGCTTTGCCGTGGGCTTTGTACTCGGGCAACCCGATGTACTCCGTAGGGCCTTTCAGTTCTACGTTGTTCTGCACCAGCACGCCGTTGTGCAGCACCGTCACGCGGGCGGGTGTGAACAACGAACCGTCTTCTTTGAAGCGCGGCGCAGTGTAAATGATATCATAGACATTCCACTCAGTGGGCTTGTTCATGGCGTTCACCAACGGCCGGAACTGCTTGTAAATACTTCCCGCCTGCCCGTTGGAGTACGTGCGGTTGTTGTAGGAATCCAGCACCTGCACCTCGTAGCGGTCCTGCAGGAAAATGCCGCTGTTGCCGCGGCCCTGGCTTGTGCCTTTTACCTCGTCGGGGGCGCTCCACTCAATGTGCAGCTGGAAATCCTGGAACTCCCGTTTGGTGGAGATGTCGCCCTTACCCACGGTGAACGCGCCGTTCTTCACTTCCCATTTGGTGTCTCCGCCGGCTTTGGCTTTCCACTCGGCCATATCTTTCCCGCTGAACAGCACAATGGCGTCCGATGGCGCGGCATTGTTCACGCCCGGCGTGACTTTACGCGGCTCAGGCTCCCAGAACTCCGTCATCTCGGGGACCATCTTGGGCGGTTTGGGGGTTTCCACGGCTTGCGCCTGGGTTTTGGAGAAGGAAAGCAGGCCAAGGGCCAGAGCGGCAAGCGAAATTTTTTGGGTGGAGGAAAGGTGCATAAGCGGTTGAATCTTTTATGGATGTTGGAAATGCTCCAGAAGGTGGAGCCGGTAGTTCTTTATTTAAGTAAGGTTTATTTCAAAGTATTGATCCAGGCCGCGATTTTGAGGGCCTCGGCCCTGGGAACCTGCGGCATGGGTGGCATGGGCGTGGCGTAGTTGGGCCAGTTCTCCGGTTTGGGGTTATGGATGAGGTCCACAATCCGTTGGTTCGTGTACTTACGCTTCGCGATTTCCCGGAAACCCGGGCCCACCTGTTTCTTATCAACGGTATGGCAGGCCAGACAGGTATTCTTGGCCAGCAATGGTTTCACGTCATTGAAAGTCAGGACCGCATTGGCAGGTTTGGCTTTAGGCTCACCGGTGCCTCCGGCAGCTGCGGTCTTGCCAGTAGTAGCAGCCTTGGCCGGTGCACCAGAAGCCAGCCGGTTTGCGGTTGCACCAGGTTTAGCCGCTGTTTTTTTGGAAGACGCCACTGTTTTCGAAGGCGTGGTAGCCGATGAGTTCCTAGTGCTCACCTCGTTCATCGCCAGTTTGGCGCCTTCGGGGATGCTGTTTAGGGTATAGTAGGCCGTGGGGTGCACTAGGGTGTAATAGTTGTCTTTGGCACGGACGCCGTCCAGCTTCAGCACGTGGATGTAGCCTTCGCGGAGGTTGTCCACCAGTACCCGGGCTTTCAGGCCGTCTTCAGACAGCTTCACGCCTTTCACGGCCAGCTTTTTGGAGTTCACCGGCGGGCTGCCGTACACGGCGTGGTATTTATAGATGTAGCTGTCCACGGCATAAGACGCCAGGTCCTCCCCTGATTTTTTGTCCACAGGTGCGGTGAACTCCACCTCAAAACCGTCTGGCATGGCTTTCACGGTGCGCATCTCAAACGGCACTTTGTTGTTCCAGATCACGCGCTGCAGGCCTTCGCTGGCCTCACCGGCCGCTCCCCAGCCCCGAGCCGTCTCGCCCACGAACAGCGATTTGTCCGGGGCCCAGGCCATGCGCAAAACACCAGACTGAAAACCGCTTCGGAAATCAAAGGCCACGCCCTGGTACTCTCCTTTCACTTTCTCCAGCACCACCCGCATGATCTTGCTCTGCCCTTGGTCGCCTACCAGCAACTGCCCTTCAAACGGCCCGAAATGCCCTTCGGGGATTTTCAGGATCTCAGTGTTGGAAATGCCCAAAATGCCGTGCGGCAGCCAGACAGCGGGCAACTGCATCTCGGGGAACTGCTTTTTCATATCAAACATGGTCACGTTGGGCTCGTTCACCTTGTTCTCTGGTTTCACGTGGCCGCCGCCCGCGTCTTTATCAAACCGAGGGTTGATCTTGGCATATACCTGCTCGCGGGTCATCTTCACCGGAGAGTTGGGCATGTTAGTCCAGCGCAGCCCGCCCGGGTGTACCGTAAAGGCGCCTTTTTTCACGTGCCAAACGCCGCCGGAGCCTACCCAGTCGCCCTGGTTTTCGGTGTAGAACATCTCGCCGTCTATCATGCCCAGACCGGCCGGGGAACGCATCCCGGTGGCCCAAGGCTCCATCTTCCCGTCCGGCGAAATGCGCAGCATCCAGCCGCGCCACGGCACTAAACTGGTAGCATGCCACCACGGATCGGGGAAGCCCAGGTTCGTGGTCACGAAGAAAGACCCATCGGGCGCAATCTTCGGCCCGAAACTGTATTCATGGTAGTTCCCTGACAAAGGCCAGGAATACACCGTCTCAAACACATCGGCCTTGCCGTCATTGTTCGTGTCCATGAGCTTGGTGAGCTCGCCGCGCTGGGCGCAGTACAGGGCGCCGTCTTTGTAGGCCAGACCCAAAACCTCATGCAACCCCGAGGCAAACTTCCGGAAGTGCGGTTTGGCGCTGGTGGGGTTCTCCACAATGAAGATATCGCCCCGGCGGGTGGAAATGCCCAAGTCGCCGTTGGGCAAAATCACCAGGCCGCCTACCTCCAGCAAAGTCCCCTCCGGGGAAGGCACACGCATGATCTTGAAAAAGTCTTCCTCCATGGGTGACTCCTGGGCCTGGGCTCCGGGAGTAAGGCCCGCAAAAAGGGCTCCGGCCACAAGGGCAGGGAATAAAAACCTTTTAGCTCTGCTTATCATCTATCGTATGCTTAAAAAATCAGAAAAGAATAGAGTAGGCCACCTTGCCCTGCACCGGCACCACCAACTCCTGCCGGCCGCCTACCGTCCGGATGACCGGTTTAGCCCCGGCGGTATCCTCCAGGCGCACGTAGTAGGCGCGGTCATCTACCAGGTACATGCCCTTGCCGGCTTCTTCTATTTTGGCACCTTCTGCCAGGCGGGCGTACAAGCCACCCGTAGGATTTTGGATGCTGAGCTCACGGCGCAGGCCTTTGCCGTTCTCAATGATTTTGAAGGCGTCCTGCACGGTAGCGCCGTAGATCTGGTACTGGAAAGTAGGCTCTGAATTCTGGTCCAGACGGTAGCCTTTGCCTTTATAGGAAGTGCCCGTGGTATCAGTAACCCAAGCCGCCTGCTCTGAGGCAAGTTTGGCCAAAGTGGTGGTTGGTTTCCCGAAGTACTGCACTGAGCCGATGGCCTTGGAGGAACCATCCCCGCGCTCATGCCACATGGGCGTAGCATCCAGGAAGGCGCCGCGCCACAGCTGCACCAGGGAGCCGTTGTCAAGGTCATAGGTGTAATGCAGTTGGGCAGGGCTGCCCACCGACACGCCATGGGTGACGCGGTGGTTGCCGGGCAGGTCCATGAAACTCCGGAGGACGGGTCTTTCCTTCACATCCACCAGGATGGGATCGGCTTCCTCGGTGAGGTTAACTTCGCTGATGAGGAACTCCCGCACGCCCGGACCCGCTACCTGCAGACCCAACGCGGGCTGTCCCCAGTCATTGTACTTAATATAGACCAGCTCAAAGGGGAACTCCCCGGCGGGCAGTTTTACGGTGCCGCCTCCGTTCCAGTATTTGAGCGGCGCCACTTCCTGCTTGTTTACCCGCAGCAGGCCATAACCGGAGGGCGTACTCAGGTTGAAGGTGTACTCGCCGGCTTCCTTGGCTACGAAGGTGCCGGTGTACTGCATCAGGAACTGGTTGTCTTTGATGCCCAGGTTGGAAGTAAGGATAGCGGATTGGCCCTTTGGACCGGCGGCCTCAGGCGGCAGGCTGCCGTAGGCGGGTTCCTGCTGGTATTTCCCTTTGTATATCTTATAAGTAAGATTCTTGAGCTCGGGTCGGGGTTTGCTGAAATGGTTCACCTTGATGTTGCGGAACGCTACCGCGCCGTGGTCGCCCTGGATGCGCAGCGGTCCCATGGCTGTTTCTTCGTTGCTGATGGCGCCCCGGGTGGGCCCGAACAGCTCCAGGTCCTCATGGATAGTGACGCCGTTGAGCTCTACTCTTAATAAACGTGCATTCTGGGTTTTCTTGCCGCTGGCGTCAAAGCGTGGGGCTTGAAAAGCGATTCTCAGGTGTTGCCAAAGCCCGGGCGCGCGGCCGACGTTCTGGCGCGGCGCGTACCCCTGATAACCTTTCTGGCCTTCGGGGCGGCTGTCATCCCAGCGCTCGTACACGGCGCCGTTGCTGCCCGAGGAAACATCGGTAAATCCCCAGCCATCGAACAGTTGCAGTTCATAGCGGCCTTGCAGGTAAATACCGGAGTTGGAGCCTTTGGCCATCATGTAGTCCAGCTCCAGGTCCATATCGCCGTGCTCAAAGTTGGTGAACAGATCCTCACCTTTAACCTTCTTGCCGGGCAGGTTCACCAGGATACCGCCGCCGTTGGAGGGCAGCAGCTTGTTGGCTTCCTGCAGATCTGCGGAGACGCCGCCGGCCACCTGCCAGCTTTTCCCGGGATTCTTGAAGGCCGACAGGTCATTCAATGGAATTTGGCTGCTTTGGCTTTGGGCAGGATGGGCAAGGGCCAGAGAGGCCAGAAACCCGAAAGCCAGCGCTCCCCTTTTAAGAGGTAAAATCCGCGAATTGAGCATTATGATTCGTAAGTTTTGCAAAATGATTGATCCTCTACCCCTCCGTTAGCCGCTTACCCATAGAAATTTACCCAGGCTATGGGGTTATGGGGCAGGACACTCTTCACAATCTTTACCAATTTTAAGCAAAATACCTGAAGAATAAATCTTATTCTTAAAGGAAAAACCGTTTACAGGACACTTTTTTAAAAATGCTTAAGAAGTGACCTCGGCCTGTTCTGCGCAATTGTTTCCGGTAGGTGACCAAGATGTTAACTCCGCTCCCATTCCAGCAGACTGGTTTTTCTCAGCGGAACCTCACTATTCTTCTATTTTACAGGCAATTGCCTCATTTCTCTCTTTTCTAAGGTGGTTGTGCTCACGGTGGCAGACAAGGCTAAAAATAAATTCCACTTTTTATTCCCGTACCTTGGCTAAAATTCCAAGAAAGGTGGGCTTCCTGTTAAGATCGCCAGAAACCTACCCAAATGCAGGTTGCGTCTGGAATGCACCAAGAGAAGTTAAGCTTAGCCATACATAGTGCTTTCAATAAAGAAATTCACCCTTCCGGCGGTACCAGCGGTGCTGCTCTCCATTATGAGCGTGCAGGTGGGCGCCTCCGTTGCCAAACACCTGTTCCCGGTCCTGGGCGCCAGCGGCACGGCTTCGCTCCGGATCGGGTTCTCAGCCATTATCCTGCTGACCTATTTCCGGACTGATTTCAAAAAACTAAGCCTAAAACAATGGCTGTTCTGCCTAGCTTACGGCACCTGCCTGGGCGCCATGAACCTGATTTTCTACGTGGCCATCAAGCGGATTCCGCTAGGTCTGGGTGTGACCATAGAGTTCATCGGGCCACTGGCGTTGGCTTTGCTGGGCTCCAGGAAACTGCTGGATCTGGTCTGGGTGGCGCTCGCTTGTCTAGGTATCGCGCTTATCGCTCCCTGGGAAAACAATAAAGTGGATTTAATTGGCGTGCTCTGCGCGGCGCTGGCCGGAGGGCTGTGGGCGGGTTACATTGTACTGGGAGGCAAAGTCTCCAAGCTCATGAAAGGCGGCGATGCCGTGGCCGTAGGCATGGTCTTCGCGACGCTGCTGATCCTGCCCTTCGGGATTGGGAGCGGAGGTCTGAGTGCCTTGACCTGGCCCCTGGCGTTGATCGGGGTGGCCGTCGCGCTGCTGACCAGTGCCCTCCCCTTCACTTTAGACATGGGCGCTTTGCGGCAGCTATCGTCTAAGAACTTCAGCATTCTTATGAGTTTGCACCCGGCGTTTGCGGCTTTGTCTGGATTGATTTTCCTGCAGGAGTACCTTAGCCTGACGCAGTGGCTTTCAATCGCCTGCGTGATCTCGGCCAGTGTGGGCGCTACCCTCTTTTCTAAGAAATAGCCTTCCGGTTAAACAAAACTTAAGCCACCGTTTCAGGGCAGTTTTGCGGAAAACTGCCCTGAAACGGTGGCTTTGCCTTGCAGGCAGAGGAAGTTTACTTGCTTTTCTTTTTACTCTGAATCCAGGGCTGCACGCCCTGCGGTATTACTTTCAGGAAATTCCCTTTTGCATCATACTTGAGGCTGTCCAGGCAGAGTTGCCGCAGCACGTATTCCTCTTTTTGCGGGAAAATGCGGTGGTAGAGGATGTAGTCCTGGCCTTTCTCCTGGAAGACAGTATGGTGCCCCGGCCCATTGGTGGTGCTGTCGGCTGAGGTAGAGAGAATAGGGCTGTTCTCTCCGTATTTGAACGGCCCGAAGGGGGTATGGCCCACGGCGTAGCCCACGCGGTAGGTTGCATCGATGGCTTTGCCCTCAGAGAACATGAGGTAGTATTTGCCGTTGCGTTTGATCATGTGCGGCCCCTCAAAATACTGGGGAGGCGTTACTTCCTGCGGCAGACCGTCAAAGGAGATCATGTCCTTCTTGAGCTTCACGGCCATGCAGTGCCCGTTGACCCAGTTGAACCCCGAGCCCCAGTACAGGTAAGCCTGTCCGTCATCGTCAATAAAAAGGTCGGCGTCTATGTTATGGACCACAGGGAACTGGTTCTGCGCCACCAAAGGGGTATTGTCTGGTTTGGCGTTCTTCCAGGGCCCCAAAGGCGATTTACTCACCCCGGCCCATATCTCGCTCCCCACGGAAACATACATGTAGAACTTCCCGTCCGGGGCCTTCTTCACCGAGGGAGCCCACACCATGGCGCCTGCCGAGGTGGGGCTGGTACACGCTTTTTTGGTAGGCCAGTTCAAATGCCGGCGGGTGAAATTCTTGAAATCCTTGGTCTCAAACACCGCCAGCTCTTCCCCGCCCCAGGGATCAATGGTGGCGTAGATGTAATAGGTATCTTTTTCCTTGATAATGGCCGGGTCTGCGAAATAGCCCGGCAGAATAGGATTGGTAATGAAGTCCTTTTTCTGGCCGTAAGCATGCAAGCCACTGCCCGCAAGAAAGGCAATCAAAAAAAGTAAGCGGAGGATCTTTGGAATATACATGGGTAAATAGATTAATCTACGGAGGGTCGGGCCGTGGTCTCGGTGGTTTTCACTTTGAGTACGGCGGGGTTCAGGCCGTTGGCGGTGGCAGTGAGGGTAATTTCTCCCGCCTGTTTGGTGGACTGGATGATGATCTGGGCCAAGCCGTTGAAGAGTTTCCGTTTCCAAGGCGCGGCCGGCGTCAGGATCTGGATGGTGCCCGGATTGGTGTTCACGTAGTCCCAGTCGTTCTTCTTGGGGATAGGTGTTGCCACGATGTCAATCTGGTTTCTGCCGGCTTTGAGCAGCGCCGGGTCCAACTTGAAGACGTTGCCCTCGGGGGTATCTTTCAGTTCTTTGGCAATCTCCTTCCCGTTCACAAACACGCTCTGCGTTTTCCCGATGCTTTTGTAAAAGAAGGTGATTTCTGATTGGGCAAAGTCCTGGGGCAGCTCAAACGAACCGCGGTGGTGGTAGGCGGCGCTCAGGTTTTTGTAGTCACGGGTGGTGAAGGCCTCTTTCCAGCTGGCATCCTCGGGTTTGGACACGTACGCGGTGGCGTCCTCCAGGCTGGCCACAGGTTCCTCTTTCAGGCCCGTGATGCTGACGGCTTTGATCTCCTCAATGAATCGCTCATTTTCCAGCGATGTTGGGTTTCCGTTGCCCACACCAATGATCTTGCCCGGACCAGTGAGGGAAAAGGTAACTTCATTATCGGCGGTGGGTACGGCCAATCCGTTTTTATCATTCACTGAGACGGTAATCACCGAGATGTCTTCGCCGTTGCCTTCCAAGGCGGCCTGGTGCGGCGTCAACTGCAGGGCCGCAGGTTCTCCGGTGGTTTTCACAGTCTCCACAAGCACCTTTTTGCCATTCTTGTAGCCAATGGCCTCCAGCGTACCGGGGGCGTATTTCACTTTCCACTCCAGGTGCGAGTTTACCTTCATGGTCTGCTTGCCCAGGCTCTTTTTGTTCAGAAACAATTCCACTTCGTCGCAGTTGCTGTAGGCCCATACATCTATCTCCTGCCCTTCTTTCCCGGTCCAGTTCCAGTGCGGCAGCAGGTGCAAAGTTGGTTGGTTTGACCACCAGGACCGCAGGTACCACACGATGTCTTTGGGGAAGCCGCACAGGTCCATCATCCCGAAATACGAAGTCACCGAGGGCCAGCCGTGGGGTGTGGGCTCGCCGCGGTAATCAAAACCGGTCCAGATGAACATGCCCGCGAGCCAGGGCCGGTTGGCGTAAAAGGTCCACCCTTCTTCAATGGAGTAGAACGTGGGCCGCGGTTTTTTGTCATAGGCCGCAATATGCTGTTGCTTTGGATCAGTGACATATATCCCGCGGGTGGCATGGGTGGAGCCTTCCTCGGTGCCCATGCTGGGCTGGTTGGGGAAGCGGCTGTGGTGCAGTTCAATGTTGCCGTTGCCCATGTAATTGTAGCCCATTACCTCCAGCACATCAGAAATACCGCTCTGGAAACCGCCGCTGATGCCCGCCGAGACGGCACGAGTGGAGTCCAGGCTTTTGGCGTAGGCTTGCATGGTGGAGGCGATGCGGGCGCCGGTGGTGCTGTTCTCAATGGCCCACTCCTCGTTCCCGATAGACCAACTGATGATGCTTGGATGGTTGCGGTCCCTGAGGATCATCCGTTTCAGATCTTCCATGCGCTGCTCAGAGGTACCCATGAGGCGGTTCTCGTCAATCACCAGCATGCCTAGTTTGTCACAGGCGTCCAACAATTCAGGGGTAGGCGGATTATGAGAGGTGCGGTACGCGTTGGAACCCATCGCTTTCAAAGCTTTGATGCGCCAGTATTGCAGCCCATCGGGCATGGCGGCGCCTACTCCGGCATGGTCCTGGTGGTTGTTAGTGCCCTTCAGTTTCACGTGCTTGCCGTTCAGGAAAAAGCCTTCTTTGGCGTCAAAACGGATGGTCCTGATCCCGAAGTTGGTTTCAAAGCGGTCCGTCTCCACGCTGTCGGCTACTACAGTGGTCACCAGTTTGTAGAGGTACGGCGTTTCCAGGTCCCACAGTTTGGCGTTGGCCACCGGAATCTCCACCGGAACATCTACTGTCTGGAACGGCTTCAGCCTGAGTTTATCCTTATAGTTACTGGCCACCTTTTTGCCTTCGACATCCAGAATGGTCTGCACGATGGAGAAGGTTTTGGCGGCTTTGTCATCGTTTTGGATGGTGGTTTTGGCGGTGACCGTGGCCGAGGTGTTAGCGACATCAGAAGTAACAGAAATGCCGTTGGCCGCCACGTGCAGGGGCTGGGTTTTGGAAAGCCACACGTGCCGGTAAATGCCGGCGCCTTCGTAGAACCAGCCTTCTTCCATGGTGGCGTCTACCCGCACGGCAATGAGGTTGCTTCCGCCGTAGTTGAGGTATTCGGTGATATCGAACCGGAAGCTGTTGTACCCGCTGGGCTCCACGCCCACAAAATGCCCGTTCACCCATACCATGGAATTGCGGAAAGCACCGTCAAACTCAATAGAAATGCGGCGCCCCAGATCAGCGGCCGGAATGGTGATGGTTTTGCGGTACCAGCCTACGCTTCTATCCGGGAAGTTTCTTCCGATGGCTTTGAACCCGTGGCTGTAGCTGGCCTGGTTGCTGAACTCCTGCTCCACTGCCCAATCATGCGGCAGATCCAGTTTGCGCCAGGCCCGGTCATCAAACTTGGGATCAGCGGCCCCGTCTCCGTAACCGGCTTTGGCCAAATAAGAAAAGTAACTTGTGCCCGTGTTGAAGTCTTTCTTGGGATCTGACGGGTGCCCGAAAGCAAAGCGCCACCCGAAGTCCATCAGCAGCCGTTGCCTTCCATTGCCGGGCATCACTTGGGCCTGAACCCAGAGGTTCATGAGCAACAGAAAACAAATTATTATGCTTTTCTTAAAAACGGGCATAAAACAGAAGATTAATCCTTTGGTAAATCTTGAGGCAGCGTTTTAGACCTCTTTTCTGGAAATCGGGCCCAAACCAAATCATAGAAGCGCTATAGGTAACCGCTGTATTCCACTTCAGTCAGGTGTCGGCCATCACTGGGGAACCCGAACTACCTTTCTCTTTCTACCCTGCCTCCCAGTCAGATAAAGGCATAACGGGTCAACCAGGATTCTGCTTTAAATATATAATATTTTGGATTTAAATAAACCAGCTTAGGGCATCACTTGCCTCGGGTAATAGTAAGAACTGGCGCTAACTTTCTTTTCCGCTGCTTAAAGGAAAGCCAACACCATCTTTCAAAAGGCTGGCTTCTTGCACTTTGCCCCATTGCCCTTAAAATAAAAACCAGTGGGCCAGACTAAAAGCTTCAGTCCGCCCCACTGGTTTTTATTTACCCATATGGGCTGTAATCATGTTTACAGTACGCCCAAGGGTTTATTAGGCTTTCGCGCTTTTGCCTGTAGATTTGAAAAAACGGCGGGTAAACGTCACTATTTTCTCAATCACGAAACCCAGAATCAATCCTCCAATGGCACAAACCACCGCTTTTGCCAGCCAGGCTAATGCGGGAATACTGGCCAGGGAATGTTCCATTGCTTCCAGGGAATGGCCCAGCACCGGAATGCCGTGCGCAATAATCTCAGCGCCTACCCACAGCATGGCGGCCGTCCCCACGTAGCCTAGAATAGACAGGAAATGCGGCATGAATTTCACAATACCGCGGCCTATTCTCCTGGTCTGCGGGTGGAACTTCTCCTGGGCCATGTGCAACCCTATATCGTCTGCTTTCACCACCAGGCCCACAAACCCGTACACGGCGGCCGTGATAAATACCGCCACCGAAAACAGTACCGCAATCTGGGTTACCAGCGGTTTGTCTGCCACGGTAGAATAGGTGATGGCGATAATTTCTGAGGAAAGGATAAGATCTGTGCGCACCGCACTGGTAACCCGCTCCTTTTCCAATTCCTCCGGAGTGGTCACTTTCACTTCCTTCGCCTCGTGCCCGTCGTCATGATGCTTGCTGAACATGGAGTGCACTTTCTCATAGCCTTCAAAGCAAAGGAAGGCCCCTCCCAGCATTAGAATGGGGGTAATAGCCCAAGGTGCAAAAAAGCCCAGCAGCAAGGCGGCCGGCGCCAAGAAAATGATTTTATTGATGAGTGATTTTTTAGCGATCTGGTAGATGATGGAAAGCTCGCGCGAGGGGTCAAGCCCTACCACGTACTTGGGCGTCACGGCAGTGTCATCAATGACAATACCTGAAACCTTACCCGTGGTTTTGGCTACCTGCGTGGGAACATCATCCAGGCTGGCCGCGCTGACTTTCACCAGGGCCGCCACATCATCTAAAAGAGCAAGAAGACCTGATGCCATTATTGATCCTCCAGGTTTAGGGAATACTTCATTTCTGCATTCATGTTAGCTGAACGTTTTACTTCCCCTGTTACGGATGAATGGCTTGCAGGTCTGCCAGGCGAACGGTCATTTAAAACCGAAATCGACCAAACCCGTGTCCTTGCCGGGTGAAAGTTGGGGATTATTCTCACCACCCTAAACTTGCCGGACTTCTGTATCTATAACATTAGCCCCGGCAGATGGCAAAACTAAGGTGTGGCGCCCACAAAAGGAAACTTATCTTTTAATCACATTTCTAGATAAATGCCTGTGATTTTGCAAACCAAATTCTTACCTAAGTAACAGAAGGCCAAATGAAATACAAAAAAAAGATGATGTGATTTGAAACTCTTCAGAAAAGTTCCCAGAATTATTATTGAGAATAATTCTAAATAAAATTTGCCTAAAAATAAGTCGCTTCTATCTTTGCATCAGATTAGAATAAATCTAAATAAAGATAAATATGCGACAGATCTACCCCCTTTTCCTTTTTTGTCTCCTTATATGCTCCATTAACCACGTTTCCTTTGCCCAGTCTACCGGCCGGGTAAGTGGCAGAATTAAGTCCAGCGATGGCAAAGGTGCTCCTTATGTGAACGTAGGCTTGGCCGGCACTACCAAAGGCACGGTAACCGGAGAAGACGGCTTCTATACCATTCAGGGAGTTACTCCGGGCACTTACACAGTGATGTGCTCCTTTGTGGGTCTCCAGCCCCAGGAGAGTCAGGTAACCGTTACAGCTGGTAAAACCACGCACGTAGACTTTGAACTAGCCGAGAATGCGGCCCAAATCTCAGAGGTAGTGGTAACCGCGGGCAAAACCCAGAACAAGAAGCCGCTGACTATTGGCAAAATAGCCATCTCACCGCTGGATATGCCACAAAGCATGTCCATCATCAACAGCGAAGTCATTGCAGACCAACAGGCCTCCAAGTTGAGCGACGTGATTAAAAACGTGAACGGAGTAGCCCTGGGCACAACCCGCGGCAGCACTTCAGAAACTTTCTTCGCCCGCGGATATAACCTGGGTGCCAACAACATCTTCAAGAACGGTGCCCGCTCCAACTCAGCCGTGATCCCCGAGGCCAGCACCCTGGAGCGGGTGGAAGTACTTAAAGGAAGCGCGGCTTTATTATATGGCAACGTATCCGGTGGCGCCATCATTAACATGGTCACCAAGCAACCAAGGTTTGAGTACGGGGGCGAGGTGTCTTTGCGTGCAGGCAGCTACAACCTCTTCAAACCTATCGCCGATGTCTTCGGACCGGTTTCCCAGAACCTGGCTTTCCGCCTGATTGGTACCTATGAGACTGCTGATAGCTACCGCAACAGCGTAGAGTCTAAACGCTTCTATGTAAACCCTTCATTGCTGTACAAACTGGGCAGCCGAACCAACATCCTGGTACAGGGAGATTACCTCAACAATGAGTTCACCCCAGATTTCGGGATCGGGACTTTGGCTGGTCAAATCCCCACCACCATTGACCGCTCTGCTTTCTTTAATGCGCCCTGGGCTTACAACAAGGTGAAACAGAGAACCACTTCGGCCACTGTTGATCACCAACTAAACGACACCTGGAAACTGAACTTCATTGGCTCGCAGCAGACGTTTGACCGCGACTATTTTTCAACCGAGCGTATCCAGGCCGATGCTGACGGAGACTGGGGCCGGCTCCTCACCCGTTCCGATATCTCAGAAAACTACCACACCGGCCAGATTAACCTGAATGGCGAGTTCAAAACCTTTGGGCTGGGGCACACCATTTTGGTTGGCGCAGACGCGGAAAGATACCTGAACACAACCCATGCTTTCAGAATCTCCTCCCTGGGCAAAGGAAACGTCTATGACTCCATCAATATCCTGAACCCAACTAAATTCACGCCGCGCACCGATGAGCCTCTGGCTACGGCCACCATGCGCACCGAGACCCCTA
This sequence comes from Rufibacter roseolus, assembly GCF_017916365.1. Taxonomy (GTDB): domain Bacteria; phylum Bacteroidota; class Bacteroidia; order Cytophagales; family Hymenobacteraceae; genus Nibribacter; species Nibribacter roseolus. The sequence continues at coordinate 2,148,691 of NZ_JAFMSU010000001.1, read as the reverse complement.
CGTACCGTTTCGGGACCTATGTGCAGGATTTGATCAACGTTTCAGAGAAATTCAAGGTGCTGGCAGGCTTGCGCTGGTCTTACCAGAAAGTTGCCGTGGCTAAACAGTACAACCTGGAAACCGGCGAGGTGAAGAACAGCACCACCGCCACCACCAAGTATGACCGGGCCTTCTCACCGCGTTTAGGTTTGGTGTACCAGCCTACCGCCACCACCTCTTTCTTTGCCAGCTACTCCAACAACTTTACGCCCAATACCGGCCGTGACGTATACCAGCAGAACCTGAAACCGTCTCTCATTGACCAATATGAGGTTGGCGTGAAAAACGACCTGGTAAAAGACAGGTTATCGGTGAATGTGACGGTATACCGCATTGTGAACAATGACTTGGCCCTGCAGGCGCAGTACCTCGCCGATGGCGTGACCCTCAACACAGATGCCACCATCAAAGAATTTACTGGCCAGACCACCAGCGACGGCGTGGAAGTGGACCTGAACGGTTCTATTGTGCCAGGCTTAACCTTCCTGGCGGGCTATAGCTACAACTACATGCGCTACACAGATACCCCCGGCACTACCGGCAGCTATATTGAAGGAGAGCGTTTGGTAAGCAACCCGGCCCATACCGCCAATGCCACGGTGTTTTATACCTTGAAAACCACTGCCCTCAAAGGCTTGAAAATAGGTGCCTCTGGGTTCTACACCGGGGAGCGGAACGCGGGCTGGAACAACCAGGTGGGTCAGGCTCAGAAATTCAACCGCCTGATTCCGGTTACCGGCTACACCACCTTTGATGTGTCTTTGGGCTACGCTATCAAGCAATTCTCTATCTTGGGCAAGCTCTCCAACATCACCAACGAGCTGAATTACCTGGTACACGAGAACTATAGCGTGAACCCCATTCCGCCGCGTCAGTTTGTGACTACCGTTGCCTATAAGTTCTAGAGGAGCATAAAACTTTCCTTGTTGAAACCGATCCTCCTGGTCTTCCCCCGTGGAAACCAGGAGGATCGGTTTTTCTTTTACCAGTCTTTTAGCAGGATTTGGTCTTTCCCAAAATGAATGGGTTCATCACTTTTTGATGGGGAAAGTTTGTTTAATGCTTGTTTCTGGGAGAACGGTCTCTAAACGCAGGGAAGGTGATAACTGCAAGCCTTACTTCTAGCCTCCGAGGCAGATAGCCCCAGAAAGAGCACCTAATTACCTGGTCGGGGCTATTCTTTTTTGGCATATCGTACTTATTCAATTGGATTACAAGAACTTACACCTCAAATTCAGTATTTATAGCCAAAACCTATATCGGCTTTTAACTTATATAATTTGTAACAAACTAAACTATCTGGCTCATGGATGAACTATGGGAATTCAACCCAGATGACCTCCAGTTTACGAAAATTGTGGAGATGGTGGAGCTGCATTACTTACTGGAGCGCTTCAATGTACGAACCTACCTGAACGAAGAAGGGCTGGTAGAGTTCAACGACACTAATTTTGTGGGCGACCGGAATGAGTACGCCTTCGCGATCATCTCCTACTACCTTGAGCGGGAGATAGAGTAAACCTGATTCCCGAACCTGGCTACCTTTGCCCCAGACCCATGGAGAAAACCTCATAACAAAATAACTTACAGGTTGTTACTTGATTATGACTCCGCACTCTTACCCACTGCCAATGCGCATCATTGTGCTTTCATCTGTGCCACAGGAAAACAGAGTTTGATCAGCGAACTGGCGCCGTACCAGGAAGTTGGTTTCTGCACGCAACCAGCCAACCGGCTGATACCGCAACTCCAAAGGGAAAATTGAAAAGGCTAAACATGCAACTCCTGTTTTAGGCTCATTTTCCAGGAATCGGCCAGGTTCTGCCCGCTCCCCCCGGGTGGAAGGAAGCCTCCGGGCCGGGCATCAGATCAGAAACATTTTCAACCTTTTTTCCCATATCAACCTATGATCATACACAGCGGAATTGTCACCCTGGATTTCGATCCAGACACTGAAATCCTGGTCACGGAAATGCCGGATGTCACCCACCTGGCGCCGCCTGAGGTAGGTTTTTGCCTCGATGTCATCCTGGACAGTATCAGGGGCTTTCATGTAGGAGGCCTGTTGCTGGACGCCAGCCAGTCACCTGAAGGGGCGGGCGACGGAGCCAACGGAGACCTGGCCCGCCGGTTCACCGAGGAACTGGGCAGCACCTGCGTCCGGAAAGTGGCGCGCGTAGGAACCGCAGATGCCCTGGGCCTGCAGGAATCCACCCAGCCCCAAACCATAGCCAGACCCTTTTTCCGTGACTTTGCCACCAGGCCTGAGGGCATGCGCTGGCTTCTGGACCAATAACCCGGCGAAAAGCCTGCTGTCGCTACCCAGGGAATTCGCCAATCTGCAACCATTACCCTTCTCTGTACAAATCCCTATTGCTCCTAACCCCCGTCCCCCGGTGCCAGGTTAGGAGCTTATTTTTTGTTTCTCCCCCAGGAAAAGGTTCAGGTGCCCACACTACCGGCTGAAGCAATAAGTCTGCTCCTGGCCTTGCCCAGGATCCTGGCCCTCCTAAACCTTTACCGTCCACATTCCTGCGCAGGGTCTGAAAAACTCATAATTAGAGTTTAAATAATTCAAAATTCACCTTAAATTAGCCGGGCAGTCCCCTGCTTTTTAGTGCACCATAGACAATCCTCTATGACTACACCACTGACTTTATAGAAAAGCCCCCTGTCCACATAATGAATGCCAGTGACTCCATTGCGTTTTACAAAGTTTTTTTCGAAAACTCCCCTGAACCAGGTTTACTGATTGGCGCCGACCGCCTTGTTCTGGAGATGAACCGGGCAGCCCAGTTTGCTTTTGGTTTTTCAGACTCAGAAATGGCTGGAAAAGATTGGCTCTCGCTCGTAGACACTTCTGATTCCAGGCTTGCGTCTTTCCTGCTTCAGTCTTCTGCCGGGGACACCACCACCCTGGAACTGACCGGAATAAGGAAGGATGGCGGGCGTTTTCCGTGCAGATTTTCAATAATGCCGGTAAACGAGGGCAGTAGAAAGGCCTTTCTCTGCACCATCTCAACTGATAAAAATGGTTCGCAGATACCAGCGCCCACCCTTACCAACGCCGCAGAAACGAGCAAGGCCATTAACGGTTCTCCTTCTTTGGGCAGCTCAAAACTCACCTTCGGGTTACAGGACGAAGCCAACCTTCGGAAACTGCTCCAGATCTATGACAACCTTGGGGAGGTGATCTACATGTACGAGGTCAAGGACAATAATACTTTCCGGTTTGAGTCGGTTAACCAGGCGTTCCTGAACGTGACAGGCCTCAGGAAAGACCAGGTGGTGGGCCGATACGTGGAAGAAGTCATCCCAGAACCTTCACTCACGTTGGTGCGGTCAAAATACGCCCAGGCCATTGAGACCGGCCACACGGTAAAATGGGAAGAAGTGACCCCCTACCCCACTGGGGTAAAAACCGGCCTGGTAACCATTACGCCGCTCTACAATGAGCAACACACTTGCACTAACCTGTTGGGTACCGTTACCGATATCACCGAAATAAGGGCCGCTGAAAAAGACCTGGAAGTCAGCAATGAGCGCTTTGTATATGCCACCAAGGCCACCCGTGACGCCATCTACGACTGGAATATTATTACCGGTGATATCCATTGGGGTGAGGGGTTAGAGAAACTGTTCGGGTACGGCACCGCTGAGCCCGGAACCGGGATCAGCTTTTGGGAGCGCCACCTGCACCCGGCAGACAGTGCGGCTGTAAACGAATCATTGACGTCTTTCCTGAAAGACCCTGGGCAGGAGCAATGGGAATGTGATTACCGGTTCTGCCGGGCAGATGGCACTTTCGCCTACGTAACCGACCGTGCCTTCGCCATCCGGGACAACAATGGCAATGCCATCCGGCTGGTGGGCGCCATGCAGGACCAGACCAGGCGCCGGGAACATGAGGCCGAGCGGGAGTTGCTGATCTCCCATCTCACCCAGCGCAACAATGAACTGGAGCAGTTCTCCTTCATTACCTCCCATAACCTACGGGCCCCAGTTTCCAATTTGGTCGGGCTTACGGATCTCCTGAACCCTGAACCTACCCAGAATACCAAAACCAATTTTATCCTCGGGAAAATAAAGGAATCGGCTCACCAGTTGAATAACATTGTGGAAGATCTCTCTGACATTCTTGTGGTGAAAAGTAACAGCCCCGCCGGTGCCGAAAACCTAAGCCTGCAGGAAACCCTGGGCGAGGCCGTAAAGGCCGCGGGAGATCAACTCACCCAAGCCAATGCCACCATTGAGACTGATTTCTCCCGTGGCGACAGCCTTTTCTTTTCCCGGGAATATCTGCGCAACATCCTCCTGAACCTGCTCACCAACGCAGTGAAGTTCCGTTCCCCGGAAAGGCCACTGGTGATCAAACTTCGCACCGAAACCCAGGGCAGCAAGCTCAAGCTCAACTTCACTGACAACGGTGTGGGGATAGACCTGGGCCGGTACGGAAGCAAGATCTTCCAGTACCAGCGCTTTCAGGCCAAAGCCGGCAACAAAGGAATAGGGCTCTTTATGGTGCAGGAACAACTAAAAGCCATGGGCGGTAGTATCTCGGTGGCCAGCGAGGTGAACGTGGGCACTACCTTTACCATACTTTTCGGCAACAGTCAGCCAGGTTAAGACGCACCCACACGGCGATTTTTGTTATTGTACGGCAAGAGCCCATCTGCCCAGCAAATCATGAAGTACCAGGTTCCTTTCTCCCAGGGAAGCTCCCATTATGGGATTGTACCTAACGAGAAGTTGCCTGGCCTTCTTACGCATGTGCACCAACTCCTGGTCTCCTGCCCGGTAAAGCTCCCTGTCCGGCATTTTCTGCAACTCGCTTTTCTATCCCGTTTTTTGATCAGATCATTTCCAGGTCTCTTCCATCATCCAAGATAGCTTTTTCCATTCCTTCAGGTTAAGCCCTCATGGTTGTCTCTCTCCCCCGCGGTAGACACAGAATATTTAAGTGGGTTAAATAATAGACAAGCTCAATGTTCATAGGGGCAACAATTATTCTTACTTTATATGCATTTAAACTAATTATATTAGCAAAAACAGCCTTAATTCGTAAGTTTCTAAAACCCACAAGTATATTATGCGTAAATAATTAGCAAAACAAAGAATAGGTTATGAAACTGAAGATAGAAGAAAAGCCATTTTTGTCGGAAGGCCGGCACACCGTCACCGTCACGGAAGTTGAAGAAGGAAAGAGCGAGAACAAGGAAATTCCTTTTATCAACTGCCGCCTGGAAAACGAAGACGGTTTCGTGAACCAGCGCTTTTACCTGAGCGAACCGGGGCAACCCATCCTGGCCTCTTTCCTGAAGGCCTTGGGGATAGATAAAACCGAGGTAGACACCAAGGAACTGAAGGGCAAGACCCTTTCGGTGGAAGTGGAGGAACGCTCCTATGAAGACGCTGAAGGAAAAGGCAAAACCATCAAACAGGCGACGCACTTTGAACCAGTAGGGAAAGCCAACACCTCAGACAGATTCTGATATATCCTCTGCCCAAGGTTCTTTTTATGGTTTATGCTTCCCTACTATCGAATAAGGCGGAAGCAAATCTAGAAACCGCAGAGATCTTAAGATTTAGCCTTGAAAATGGAAAATAAGCCCTAAAACGCCTAATAGTGGAAGAAAAGCCGTTGCCGAAAAGAAGGCAGCGGCTTTTTTGATGACATGATGGTGAAATGCCATTCTTTTACCCAACCTTGAATTTCAGTTGAACAGCCTGGCAAAGACGTTTGCCTAATCACCCTCGTTTCTACAATCCGGCAAATTTTCCTGCCCGCGCCAGAAGCTGCCTGGAGATAGCTACCAGCAACAAGAAACCCGCGGCAAGGCCTATCAAAGGCGGAAAGACCACCTGCAGAAGCCATCCACAGAGAAACGAGCCCACCACATCAGAAAGGTTGATCAATGCCATGTAGGCGGTAAATTGAGAACCTGCAATCCTCCGGTCGCAGATAGCCATCAACAGCGGGAAACTGCAGACACTGAAGAGTGGGTCCGCCAGCCCCCAGAACACCAGCCCAAACTTAACCCAGCCCTCGCTGCTGTGCCCAATGAGATAACCATTGAACAGCACCAGGAAAAGCGCCAGGCCCGTGATGGTGCAGTAATACATTTTTCTTAGGTGCACCCTATCTGCCAGGTAACCGCCCCCCAGCACCACGGCAAGGGTGATTGCGGCTCCCCAGCTTCCCTGAAAGACCGAGAGTTGCTTGTCGCTCCAGCCCAGAAACTGGATCAGGTGAAAAGATAGAGACCGGGCAAACAGGCTGAAGCAGAGATAAGAGGAAAACACCAAACCAAACACCGAGAGCGATTCCCGGCTCAGCAGGTTTTGAATGAGCCGGGTAAACACCTGCCTGAACGCAGAACCCGAGGCTACCTGGTCCTCTATGAAAGAACCAGGGTTTTCCTTGCCGTACAAAGGAGTAGCTATAAAAACGAGCGTGAACAGCAGCAGCACCGCTGACATGGCGCCAGTAGCCACCGCAAACCCGCAGGCATGCAACAAGTGAGAAAGCACTGCCGCCCCAAAACTAATCCCCAGCAGCAACCCGCCCCGCATGAAGCCATTCACCCTTCCCTTCTCATGGTCGGCCACGAGGGAAATTGCCAGGGCATCCACGCTGGCGTCCTGCACGGAGGCAAACAGGCTATGGGTAAAGAAGATGGCCGCCAGCAAGCCTGTCTGGTGGGCGGGATCCCGGATGGTAAGCAACAGCAAAGAGGCACCAAAGGCCAGCAGTTGCGTGAGTACCACCCAACGTTTGTAGGGCCCCGACGCAGAGGAACTGAACCGGTCAATTAAAGGTCCCCAAGCCAATTGAATCACCCACGGAAGCCCCACGGCACTGGCGAACGCCCCTATTGCCGCTGGCGGAACATGCTGCCCGGTCAGAAAATTAGCAAGCGCCGTCAGGGCAAAGCCCGAGGGAACCCCCTGCATGAAGTACAGGTAGAAAAAGGTGAAGTACCTAATGGGGGCATTCTGTTGAACGGAAGGCAGCATAACAGAAGGTTGGAAAGCTTTAACAAGCCAGGTGCCCAGTTTGTTGTACAAGACTTTACCAGTTAACTCCTATCAATCAATAGGAATGAATGTGCCCCGCTTTTGAAAGGCAAGGCCGTAACCAGGCAGGCTGCCTATGTTACTCTCATTAGTTGAATTACTCGCCAGGAAAAGAATTTAGAATCTATCCCTTTACCAGGAATCTTGCAGGATGGTTTGTGGTAAATGGCCGCAATTAGCCATAAGTCACAGATAACCCACCCGTTTAATTTAACTTAGTGGTTTCTCCGCACGTAACCGTCCCCATGGAAATCCTTATCATCCTGCTTCTGACTTTGCTCAACGGCTTCTTCGCCCTTTCTGAGCTGTCTATCATCTCCGCAAACAAATCGCGCATGGCCCAGAAGGCCAAGGACGGAAGTGGTCGTGCTAAAACTGTCGTGGCGCTCCTGGAGGCGCCCGAGGACTTCCTCTCTGCCATTCAGGTGGGCATCACGCTCATCGGGATTATTTCGGGAGCCTACGGTGGGGCGGCCCTGTCTGATGACATGCAGCGCTGGCTTATGGGGTTCAGCTTTTTCGCTCCCTATGCCCATACCCTTTCCGTGGTGCTCGTCATCGGGCTGATCACCTACTTCTCCATCGTCATCGGGGAGCTGATTCCCAAGTCTATCGCCCTGAGCAACGCAGACGGTATCGCCCTAGCGGTCTCACCTATCATCAAAGGATTTACCGCCCTCACCATGCCCCTGGTGAAACTCCTCTCAGGCTCCACCAGCCTGGTAACTAAAGCCCTAGGCGTGAAGGAGCAGACAGAAGAAAGGCTCTCCAGCGAAGAACTGCGCCAGATTATCCGGACGGCAGGCCGGCAGGGCGTGCTGGCCAAGGAGGAAACACGGCTGCACCAGAACGTATTCTCCTTTGCGGGCCAGAAAGCCAAGAACCTGCGCACCCACCGCCGAGAGGTGGAGTACCTGGACATTACCCAACCGCTGGAGGTTATAAGGGAGGCCATCCAGGCCAGCGCCCACTCCAAGTTCCCCGTCACTGAGGGCAGCCTGGACAACGTGGTGGGTGTACTGACGGCCAAAGACTTTTATGAATTCCTGGCAAAGGGTAAAGGAGGCAATCTCAGAGACGTGGTCCTGAAGCCCATCTTCCTCCCAGAGTCCATGTCGGCCAGCACAGCCCTGAACCTGTTCAAGCGTAGTAAGCAGTACCTGGGGATTGTGATTGATGAGTATGGCACCGTAGAGGGCATTCTTACGCTCCACGACATTCTGGAGGCAATTGTGGGAGACATCCCCGATGCCCACGAGGTAGACGAGCCAGAGATCGTGAAAAGGGAGGACGGCTCCCTGCTGGTCAGCGGCTCCATAGAGGTGCAGGCTCTAAACAGGGCATTGAAAAAGGCGGTTGTGCCCCGGGATGAGGAGAACTACTCCACGCTGGCCGGCTTCATCTCTTTTATCTTAGGCCGATTTCCTGCCACCGGGGAAAGGTTCACGCACGCGGGCCACGAGTTTGAGGTAGTGGACATGGATGGGGTCAGGATAGACAAGGTCCTCATGTGGAGCATCCCTGAACCAGCCGAAGACAGTGAAGCTTTAAACCAGGTGAATGCCTGATTTCTTCCCGGATTTGGCCTTGAGGATGCTGTTCATCCACAGCCATGAGGGGACGACATTGTATCACCGTTTACTATTCATTTTCTTAACCCACTGATTCCCAATACATATATCTAGGATTTAGGAGATAGTTTTTCTAAATTAAACTATGTGCAACTAGATAGAGATTGGGCCATGAAAAACGTCCTGACTGCCGTGTTCGTGCTGATGTGCCTCTTTACGGATGCCCAGGCACAAACCAAATCCTTAAGCCTCAATGGCACCTGGAACCTATCTCAACTCACCATGGGTGACAGCCTTCCGGCCACACCTCAGCAGAAGGGTTTTATCAGGTTTAAGATCTTCTCTCCCACTCACTTTACGGTGCTGCAGATGGATGCCAGGACAAACGAGATTCTGGGAGCACTCTTCGGGACCTACAAAGTTGCCAACGGGGTACTGACAGAAACCATTTTGAACGAGAGCAATACGGGCGTCAAAATGGTTGGCAAAACCTTTACCTTCAAGTTCAAACTCCAACCAGATGGCACCTTGCTGCAGGAAGGAGACATCAACGGCACCAAGGCAAAGGAAAAGTGGACCAAATTGAAGGAATGAAGACATAAGCTGCAGAGATTTTACACTTCAAGCACAGAAGATTGGCTACCCATCAATAGCCCGCTCCTACCCTAGACGAGGGACACGCAAAATGACAGATCCCTGCACCTGGTGAACCTGCAACAGGTAAGCCGCTACGTGAAAACCGACAGTGGTTTCATAGAACAGAGAGGCATCATTAGCCGGCTTGACAAACTGGAAGCAAAGGTTATATTAGCTGGTATATATATCAAGGCAAATAGTATGTTGCGGATGCGATTGGAGACCGGGGTTTGGTGTAATGGGTCTATGGAAAGCAGATCCAGGTACTCCAGCCCAGGCGCCAATAACCGGAACTGCTCCTTATATACTTTAATCAAATGGTATTCAAAGGACAAGGTTTATAGAGTCAGATTATAAATAATTTTGTGGAATTAATGAGTTTATAGCATTATCATAAAGATTCAACATTTCATTAGATAAACCATAAATAACTTAATTGTAAGATTCATTTTATTATTTCTTCTATCTTCTTGTGACACTAAAACCAAGAAAATATAATTAACAGCAAAAGAAAACTTACCTATAACACCAACAGATAACTTAAAAATATTCTAATTTATTCAAAGGAATTTACAGGTGGTGTCTTAATGGATAAGTCGGTAGAAGGTGGATTAAATAGCTTTACACCTACAACAGAGGAAATAGTACAGGCAGAAGAAATTTTCAAAAGATGTCTGTATGTAGATAAAGTTGGTTCAGATGGAACTGGAATAAACTCCAAGAATATTAGGCACCCTAAAGATTACATCCGCCAATGTTGCCAGCAGAATGGGCCTAAACAGAGTGAAGGTGATTGCACCACTTATATATAAATATAACCCCGCCGACCGGCCAGTCATATTCTCTTTAAGTTGAAGCCATAGGATACAATCCACCGAAACCTATATGCTGACTATTCCATTCGGAAAGATTTTAAAGGACGCCTATGCGTAATATGTTTATATTGCCTCCCCGATAAAAAATCGGTTGACCATTTATCCCGTGCCTAATGGAAAATATAATGTCTGGGCAGACGACCAACCTGATTGAATCTGAATCGGCGCTGGAGAAACAGCTGAAGATCACCAACACCATCACCGACAATGCCACGGTGGCCATGTTCATGATGAATGACAGGGGCTACTGCACGTTCATGAACCCGGCGGCCGAGAAGATGACGGGATTCACCTTCGCTGAGGTACAGGACAGGCCACTGCATGATATCATCCACCACCATCACCCGGACGGCACCCCTTACCCTATGGCTGACTGCCCCATCGACCGGGCTCTCCCCACAAACAACAGTATTCGGGCCCACCAGGATGTGTTCATCAGGAAGGACGGCACGTTTTTCCCTGTGAGCTGCGCGGCCAGCCCCATCTTCGAGAACGGGTTGCCCGTGGCCACGGTCATCGAGGTGAAGGACCTTACGGAGGAGAAGGCGGCCGAGAAGGCGCTGCGGGATAGCGAGGAGAAGTTTAGGTTTATGGCCGAGTCCATGCCCCAGATGTTCTGGACCACCCGGCCGGACGGTTACTGCGACTACTACAACCAGAGGTGGGCTGAGTTCACCGGGATCCCCCTGGAGCGGCTTTATGGCTACGGGTGGTTACAGGTCGTACACCCGGAGGATGCCCAGAAAGCCAGTAGTGCCTGGAGCAAAGCGGTGGACACTAAGGCCCCCTACCAGGTGGAGTACCGGGTGCGCCGGCACGATGGCGTCTACCGCTGGCACCTGACCAAGGGCTTGCCCCGTGTGGATCAGAACGGGGAAGTGGTGATGTGGGTGGGCAGCACCACCGACTACCATGAGCAGAAAAGCCTGGTGGAGGAGCTAGTGGCGACCAACGAGGAACTGGCGGCCTCCTTCGACCGCGAGGTGGAGGCCACCCGGAAAGCCGACTCCCAGCGCCGGATGCTGCATGGCCTGTTCATGCAGGCGCCCGCGCTGGTGGCCATACAAAGGGGCCCTGAGCATGTGTATGAACTGGTGAACCCCAACTACCAGAGGCTGGCCCCCGGAAGGGGGTTCCTGGGGAGAACGGTCGCGCAGGCCTGGCCGGAACTTGAGGGGCAGGGCTTTTTCAGCTTATTGGACCATGTGTACCAAACCGGCGAACCGTTCGTAGGCAACGAGATGCTCGCCCAGATCGACCGCCTTGGCGATGGGCAGATGGCCGACACCTACTATAACTTCGTGTACCAGGCATTCGAGGAAGACGGGAGAATAGCCGGTATCGTGACCTTCGGGTTTGAGGTGACGGATTTAGTTCTGGCCAAGCAGGCCATCCAGGGAAAACCATAAAGTAAAGAACAAACCAGTCCAGCTTGCGTTCCCACTTCACCATCCCACCACCATGTTAGGCAGCCAGGATAATCTTCAGAGTATGGACATACGGCAGGCTAGGGTGAAGTTCATCCTGTTCAAATCAAAGCTTCGGTCTATCCTGTACGGGAGCCCTTCAGACGGCTCAGTCCTCTCTGCGCGGGAGAACTCCCTGGGGCAGTGGCTGTACAGCTCCGCCCTGCAGAACTACGGTCACCTTCCCCAGATAAGGGAGATCGAGAAAATAAACCTGTCCATCACCAGCATCGCCAAGGGTTTGGTCAACCTATATAAGGGAGGCAAGATAGAGGAGGCCCGAACGGGGTTATCCCACCTTGACGGCTGCGAAAAAGAACTGATCAGGCTGCTGACGGAGATCGAAAGCAATGCCTGAGGACATGCCTGCAAGTACCTGCGAGATATCAGTGGGCAACTGGCGTCACCGACTCCTTTCAAACGGCAGCCGATTGAGGCGCCCTTGGCAAATGGACTTACTCCATAAACAGCAGCCCGGTATTTTACAGAGAAGAGTATCGGGGAATGCCGGCCAGCCCCTAAGTAAGGGATTTCGGATCCCATGAATGTCAATTCTTACCCAGGTGATTGCAGAAGGCGTGTTATCAATATTACTTATCAATATTCCCCGCAACCTTTGCCGACAGCCTACGTCTAGGTACGCATTATGACACAAGAGTACAGGAACGCGTTCGGCAATGTCTACCTAACGGTGACGGTGGACCGCGAGAACAAATGGGTACACACCGACTGGATGGGCTACCTGACGGAGGAGAGCCTCAAGGCAGGCGCCCTGGCCTACACCGACGCCCTGCGGAAAGCAGGGTTCAACTGCGTGCTGAATGACACCAGCAAGGTGATCGGGAGTTGGGACCACTCCGTGGAGTGGGTCGTGAAAGAGTGGGCGCCGCAGGCCGCCCGGGCCGGGCTGCGGCACTTCGCGATGGTGACCACCCCGCAGACCTTCGCCGAGTCCTCCGCCTCCGCCTTCTACTCCAACCTGAAGGCCTTCGAGGCGAGGGTGTTCGACAATATAAGCGCCGCCCGCCAATGGCTGCGGCAGTTTTCAATCCAAAACACAAATAGATGGGCCTAGGGGGAATGGACCAGGTATGGCAGGTGGAATTGAAGAGAGTTTTCGGGGAGGTGTACTTTCGAGCCAGGAGGGCCACCTTCGGCGCCATCGTCTACGGCCACTGGTACGGGGCGCAGTCAGAGGAAACTGTGAAGGGCGGCGGCCACAAGTACCTGGAAATGATCAGGGAGGAGCCGTTCACCAAGCTCCTCAACAGCAACGAGCACGTGATCGGGTCCTGGGACATGGCCTTGGAGTGGGCCGAGAAAGAATGGGCGCCCCAGATGCGGAAGGCGGGCCTGCGATACCTTGCCTATGTCGTGCCGACCAGCATCTACGCCACCATGACGGTGGAGTCGCTGATACAGCGGATCGGCGATGAGTTCGAGATCAGAACGTTCGACGACCGGCGGAAGGCCGAGGCGTGGCTTCAGTCCGTCGGTACCTGAGGGGGATGCGCTTCCCCATTCTGGAGGCTTGGTCACAACAGTTCCGGGAAACCGAAACACCAAGGGCACGACAAGAGGGAAAGAGCCCAGGAAGACAACCCATAAGTTTACGGAGTTTGGTGTAAAAGAGGGTATTGGTCACGCCTTGCCGCCGATCACCTCTTTTCACGTAAGAGAAAATAAAAAGATCGGAAGAATACAATAAGGCTTTTTGCCTCTATGGCTTAGGAGTGCCTTTCATACGTCACTTGTCGGCTGTCCAATAAAAGGAAGGGGAATTGGCGCCACCATGCTTCGGTTCTCCCTTTACTGGCGGTAGGCCGGCAGAATCCCCCTATGTGGGTTGCAGGACAGAGGGCCCGGGGGCATGCTGATTACGGCGCTTGGGGGAAGATCACGCACTAAAACCCGCGGAGGAAATCGTACCCATGTTTATTTTTGTAACCCACCCCCCCGGAAACAGGTTAGAAGGAACACCCGCGGGCAAACCGGCCACGGTCCCTTACCCTAACAGCAATTAATGGAGAATACCTTTGGAATACCCCTCATTCCCGACAACGAAGAGGAGAGGCTGGCCAAGCTGCGCAGCCTGCACCTCCTGGACACCCACCGGGAGGAAGGCACCTTCAAGCACATCGCGGCCATGGCGGCGCGCGTGTTCAAGGTACCCATTGCCCTAGTGAACCTGGTGGACCGCGAGTACGTGCACGCAAAGGGCAGCTCTGGCATGCCCGAGCCTCTTTCGTCCGTACCCCGGGGCACCAGCCTCTGCTCGCTGGCCGTGCTCCGATCGGATACCACCGTTTTCGAGAACGCCCTCGCTGAACCCTGCCTGCTGGCGAACCCCCTGGTGACGGGCGGCCTCGGCCTCCGCTTCTACGCGGCAGCGCCGCTGACCACCATGGACGGCTTCAACATCGGCGCTCTCTGCCTCGTGGACAGGGAGCCGAGGGAGTTCTCCGAAGACGACCGGCGGGCGCTGGAGAGCCTCGCCTCCGTGGTGATGGAGAGCATCGAGCGGGGTACAACCTAAGACATTGACAACGAAGAGACCTCAAGAATGGACGGAAGAATACTCATCTCCGAACCCCACATCGCCATCCGCCACAGCATGGCGGGTGACCTCCTCTACGCCGATTGGGTCGGGGAACAGACGGAAGCAACTGTCAGGGACGGCTGCGAGAGGATACTGAAGGTACTGGCCTTCCACCAGTGCCACAAGCTCCTCAACGACAACACCCGCGTCACAGGCATGTGGTCGGACGCGGCCGAGTGGGTGGCTCTGGACTGGATCCCGCGGATGCACCGGGCAGGGTGCCGTTTTCTGGCCCACGTCTACTCCCCTGACGTGTACGCCAGGCTCTCGGCCGACAAAGCGCTCGGGTTCGGGGTCAGGGGAGTGATGGTGACCACCTTCCAAGGTAAGGAGGCCGCCGAGGAGTGGCTTCGGGCGGTGTGACCCGTTGGTGGCGCTCTATAACGCTAACATCATCCTCTCCAACCTGCTGAAGGAGGGCGGGTGAAGCGGCTTTACCCGCCCTCCCGGCCCGGTCACGCCGGGGCGGCTATGTCCATCCACGCACTCCGTGCAGGGAGAATGCAATCCCCTTGAGCTGGGCGGCACTTCAGGGGCCGGGCTACGGAGCACTTCAAGGAAGGCAGTTTCCAAGGCCTCCCCAGCTTGGTAGACGGCCCCGGAATTGCAGAAAACCCACATTCCCAAGAGGAGGCATTCCGTCAGGGAAGGCCTGGCCACTGAGAAGTGACCGCTTGCCCCAGCGGAGGCCTCACCCGGTTGGCTAGGGTAAAGTGCTTCCCTACGCACGCAGAAGGCTGCTTCAGCCAACATAATTCCGCTTTCACACCGCATATGCCGGGCTCTGTCGTTTACTTGTTGGCTACGGGGAGGGTGGGCATACCTTTACACTGTCCAACGAGGATAAAAGAATATTACAATAATTGCGTTTACCTGTTTAGCTTACCATGGAGTTTTTGGCTTTTTTGAATTTTCCCTTTGTACCCAAATCAGCTAGACTGCTTCTATTTTCGGCCTCTCTGCTTTTTTCACTTGCCTTTTCCGCTCCCTCCCTGGCACAGGCAAACAATGCCCCAGTGGCCAGCAACGTGTCATTCGCCGTTGACCGGGCATGGGGTTCCTGGCAGGCGATCTCCCCCTTGGAGGGGACCGACGCGGAGGGCGAGGCGCTCAGGTACCGCATCCTATCACTGCCCTCCTCCGGTGCCCTGTCTACCGGCAGCAACGGCACCGCCGTCGAACTCTCGGCAGGCCAGGTGGTGAGCACCGGACAGCTATACTTCAAAGTAGGCAGCAAGACCGGCGGCACGGTTGTCACTTTCGCCTACGCCGTTATCGACGCCGGCGGCAGGGAGTCGGCCGTTCCGGCCGTGTACAGCATATACATAGGGGCAGTGCCCGTGCCCTCGGCCGTGAGCAAGATCTCCAAGCCAATCCCAAACATCGGTGGGCAGGCTGAGATCACGCTGGAGGCCAGCGGAGGCCAGGTCGCAGGATACAGGGTCACGGCCCTTCCCGCCCCGGCGCAGGGGAAGCTGAGCCTGAGGGTGCCGGGCGGCCTGGCCGATATTCCCGTGAGCGAGGCCGGGTCCTATGACTTGACCATAGGGCAGGCCGGCCAGTTGGTGTTCACGCCAAACCCTTCCTTTTCAGGGGTAGCCTCCTTCACGTACGTGGCAAGGGACGCAGCCGCCTCATCCACCGCAAGGATGGCGGCGCCTGCCGGGAGGAGCGCCCGGTACTCGGAGCCTGCCACCTACTCCATCCCGGTGACGGAACCAACGACCCTGCCGGTGCAGCTGACCGCCTTCTCCGCCAAACCTTCCCCTGGAGCGGTGACCCTTTCCTGGGCGACGGCTTCGGAGAAAGACAACGACTTCTTCGGTGTGGAGAGGAGCGCCGACGGGAAGGTTTTCCAAGCCTTGGGACAGGTAAGGGGGCACGGCACCTCCAGCGTGGCCCAGACCTACGCCTTCGAGGACAGGTCACCCTTGGCGGGCACCGCCTATTACCGCCTCCGGCAGGTAGACACGGACGGGAAGGAAGAGTTGTCGAAGGTAGTGGCGGTGAAGGCCGCCAAGGAAGCCCTGCTTTCCCTTTCGGCACGGCCCAACCCCACTCAGGGCAAGGCCATTCTGGTCATGGGGAGGCCCCAAGCGGGACCGGCCATCCTCACCCTTTCCCAAGCGAATGGCCGGGTGATTTCAAGGCGCCTTTTGGGGGAAGGACAGGAGCTGGCCCTGGATCTCTCCGGCCAGGCACCGGGCATGTACCTCGCACAGGTAGAGACGGCCGCCGGCCATGCGGCGGTGCGGGTAATCAGGTATTAGGCCTTTCCTCTCTAGTCTGAATTTATGCTGGCTATACAAAGGCTGCATTCCGGCAGGGAAGTCCGTGTCACTAGACGGGCTCCAGAGTGGCCAGGTTTCGCTACCCCGAACGGGCGTTCATCACTCTGGGGCTCCACCCTAAAAGGTTTCAGCCGAAGCGAATTCCCTACCTTGGAGGGTGGTAGGCTCACCACCCTTTCTTCCTCACCAGGAAGTCCTCTGAGCCGAACCGATTCAGGGCGTACCTGTAGGCCTCGAAGAAGGAGTCGAAACCATCCACGGTGACAATCCCCCTGGTAACTGAGTACTGCCCCCGACTGGGCAGGTACCACTTGCCTGTGCCTTCCGAGGCTGGGTAGTCAAGGAGAATCATAGGGTGGTTTCTCCATCTGCTCATCTGCTGGGATACCCGCTGTTGACAAACGGAGCTTCGGAATGCCCCGTGATTCAGCGGAAATCTACGGCTTTCCGGTATTAGCCGCTCGCATATCTCCATATTTTCACGCTTCCTGCCAAGGGCGGGTTAAAGCAAGGGCTACCTTCAAATCATTAGGCCCCTTACGTCACCGCTTGGTGAAATCCCTCTCAGAAAGGCAACCAACCGGCCGGAACAAACCTAAAAACGGAACAGGCAACCAGGATTCTCCGGAATGTCCGCCCTCATTCATAACCCGATCTACGGTACGGCACGGCGGCCGGACGGCTAAGTAACCGCCGCTCAACCCTAATCCGCTGAGGATACGGCGCGAAAGAGGAAGTTTGTGTAATTTTGCTCATTACCGCTCCCGGTCTCCAATCTGGCTTGGAACAACGTTATGGAGACCTGTCTAAATCCAGCCCACCCGGTCTGACCCAAAGCATTTCAATCAGGGTAATATATTCCCCCTTCAAATACAAGCTACCGGGGCATAGTCCGTTGCTGCGTAAAAAGGGAAGATGCGAAGAAAATTACGCACCCTAAGCCATGGCTTTCTAACAGATGAAATGCGGCAGAGAAGCAAAAGTTGTACGTATATGCGTACGAATTGAAAGAAAAACACCTGTAATGTTTTACAACACAGGCGTTTTCAAATTTCGATGTGGTCGCGTAGCCCCTCTCTTTATGTATTCTCTAAGGATGCATCTGTTAACTTGAAGGTGCCTTCCCTTTTATTCCACTTAAATTGCTTTAAAGCTTTTCAATTGTTAATTGAAGTAGGTAACAAAGGTATCTGCTACCCAAAAGGGTCCGATATATGTCCGAACTAAAACAAAAAGCCCTGTAAGTTTTCACCTACAGGGCTTTTCTATTTACTCGCAGAGAGAGGTGCTGCACGGCCAGGATACCGGAGATGTCCGAGATGAGGATGTTCATGCGATATAGGGGTTGTAAAAGGATGGGATCGGAAGGTTGCTGGAACAGTAACATGTATGGCTCCCAGAATTAACAATCTCTTGGTACAACAGTCACACCCATTCTTGAAATCACGAAATCATAGGGACATTTCCGGGTGCCAAACACCCCATCTACCCTTACAATCAAAGATATACGCTTGCTGTGCCGAGTATCCATTCCTGAAGGCCTGATCGCCCCATACTAAAAGGGCCCTTGAGCTCCCCTAGGTTGTGCCCAAAAGGGATCCCCGCTAGAGGCAGACAAGATGGCGGTACAGCCGCAAAAGAGAATGGTCAAGAGCCACCGGGTTCAGGACAGCTCTTGACCATAAGATAGAGTATAGACTAATCTTAAACCAACAGTATAGCCTGTTGCAATGACGGCATCTACCTAAGCACCACTTTACGGGTAACCACCAAGCCTCCGTTGGAGATGCGGAGCAGGTATATGCCTTTCGGCAGGTGGGAAACCGAAATGCTCGTGCTCAGGCTCTCAGCCGCCAAGTCTACTTTCAGCCTGCCAGAGATGTCGAACATGCCAAACCTGCTTTTGCGCATCTCTTCAGGCAACTCAACCACCAGGGTGTGCGATGCCGGATTCGGGTAAACAGTGATTTGGTTGCCGAACTCCTCCTCCATGCCGGTCACAAGTGAGACTTTCGTGGTGGCGTCTGGGACCACGGGGGCCGACTCCCGGTACCCGGCACTATCCGTAGCCACGCTGTAGAAGTGGTAAGTGGAGTCCTGTTTGCCTTTGAACAGGGCTGACGCAGTAGTCACCCCGTCCAGCCAAAGCTTGTAGGGCGCGCCGTTTACCGCCACGAAAACGGAATACTCGGCGATGCCTGCCCCCTCGTCTGCGCCACCCCACTCAACCCTGAACTCTTCTGTCCTCTGGGTCTGCGCCAGTTCTTTCACCTTGCTCACAGGCGGTGTCTTGTCAACGGAGTTTGCCCAAGTTGGGGTTGGGATCACCTCATTGTTATCGAAAAAGATATAAGCCTTATTCCTGATCTTGGCATCGGTAGGTAAGTCGGCCTTGGGCTTGATCGTATAGAAAACACCGCCTTCCCCTTGGGGAGCCGTTTTGTTTGGCGGAAGGAACCCAGCCTCTGGGTCCTCGGTGGGCAGCAGGGTGGCCGGGTCCAGGGAGGAGTACAGCCAGGTGAGTATCCCCTTCTGCTCATCCAGTTTGGCCTCAATTCTCACGATCAGGTTGTTTTTCGGGCGCAGGTCCACATCCACCGTGTAATTTTTCCTTCCCGGGGGCACATTGACGATCACATCATCGAAGCTGAAGAAGCCCAGCTGGAGCGTGGAGATGTCCAGTGTGTTCATGTCCAAGGTATCCACAATCCTGACGGTCTGCGCCGCGGCCGTGGCGGAGGCCTTGTTCTCGAACCGAATGACGTAGGGGAACACCTCCGTGCCCGTTATGAAGTTGAGGGGCCCGGCCCCTGCCAGCCCGATCTTGTCATTTGGGTCGAAGGAGTTGACGGGCTGAACCGGCTTGGGCGGTTTGGGTGGCTCCGGCGGTGGAAGGCAGCTCTCTAATATGTCAAGATTGAGCCCCCCTGTCCCAGGAATACCTATACCTGAATTCCCGGTGGTCTTTTCAGCTGCAACCTTTATAACCGTTTTTATCATTTTCATAGCCACGGTAGTCGCTTTGATTGGACTCAGGGCACAATCCAAAGTGTTTGATACAATTACAGCCGGCATCTTCAAAAAAATACCTGCGGCCAAATGCCCCCAGCTTTCCTTCTCGATTGCTTTGTTGATAACGTTCCCGGCCTCATACCCTGTGTTAAATGCATTGTTCAAGCAGTTGGTTATAGGGTTCGTCCCGGCGGCAAGATCGAAAAGGTTGTCCATGCACTCAGAGGCCCACCCTTTCAGGGGAGAACCGAATAGCGGCTCACCCGCCCATGCAAAGACCTCTATAGGTTTGGAAGAGTTCACCTTCACCTTGAAGGAGAGGCTGTTGGTGGAGTTACCTGCAATCGCCGGAACATAGATGCTCACCAGCTTCATCTTTTTGGTATACCCCATGAGCGTATCAACGACGATGTAATCAGGGATAGAGTCATAAATCGCATTCGGGGCGACATTAAAAGACTCAGAGGGTTTTTCGAACGCAAAGTCAGTCTTGATTTCTGCCTCATCCGAGACTGCGAAGTACAGCGGCACCCCATGGGCATCAACGTTTCCCTTGTTCCCGTAGGAAAGGGTATAGGTCTGCCATTGGCCGATCCTAATCCTGTCGAAGCCGAGAATCTCGGCCCAAGGGTGGGCAGCAACACCCTCTATGACGGTGAATCCCTTCGGCTTGGTCAACACGGTGCCGTTTCCCAGGGTAAGCTCAACGTCGTAATCTCCGGTGGCCTTCCCCCTAAGATTTAATACCGCTTGTACTTGGTCTCCGTTGAAGGTTGTAACCATCGAATCCGGTACGGCAATGTCAGGTTGCCCGGTACGCTTGAGCCTCACCTTCGTTCCTGGGTCGAAGCTGGCCCCTAGGATATTCATGGTCACATCCCCTAGGTTGCCCCCTGATGCCGGGGTAATATTGTCAAGCCGCGGATTGGCCACCGTGAATTCTTTGATCTCAGGTGGGCCCCAAGTGCCCCTGCTGTCACGCAGGCGCAGCTGAAGGCGATGCTTACCCAAGGCGAGGCCAGCCGTATTTATCTGCCTCTCCGTCTCCAGCATGGCACCCCGCTCTATCACCAATGGCGTTCCCTTGCCAGGTTCCGGGTTGGCATTGTCGAAGAAATACTCGGCGGCGACGATGGTGGCGGAAGCATCCTCACCTTTCCGGATGTGAACAGCCCGCCCCTCGCTCAGGCCCCAGCGGCCCTGCTTGTCCTGGAAACGCACGAAGAGCGTGTGGAAACCTGGGGCAAGTCCCTCGGTGCCCACTTCCGCCGTGATGTCCACCAGCCCGCCCATGCCCACTGGCAGCGCATTGCCTTTGCCCAGCCCCGGATCCGAGTCAAAGAAAAACTCTCCCTTCGCAACAGCGGTGTTGGCGGGGTCCAACCTGCGCTCCACCAGGAACGTGCGGCCCTCGCTCAATCCCCAGTGTCCCTTCTGGTCTTGGAACCTGACGAAAAGGGTGTGGAAGCCGTCGGCCAACCCTTCGGTGCCTACCTCAGCAGAGACATCTACCACGGCGCCGGTGCCTCCTGGCAGCGCCTTGCCCTTGCCCAGACCCGGATCGGAGTCGAAGAAATACTCGGCCCTAGCGATGGCGCTGTTGGCCGCGGCCAGCCGCTGTTCCACCAGGAAGGTACGGCCCTCGCTCAGCCCCCAGCGTCTATTCTGGTCCTGGAAGCGCACGAAGAGGGTATGGAAACCGGGAGTAAGCCCCTCGGTGCCCACCTCGGCTGTGACGTCCACCAGCCCGCCTGGGGAGACGGCAAGTGCCTTTGCCTTGCCCAGACCCGGGTCGGTATCGAAGAAGTACTCGCCCTTTGCAACCGTCTGGCCTAAGGCTTGGAGAGCAGAGAAAAGCAGCAAGATGCCGATTGCCCCGATAGTTTTCAGTAGCTTCATGGCAACGCCCTAGTTTTTGGCTTCTGCGCTGATCTTTATGTTGAGTTTGCCGTTGGGGGCGACCACGCCGTTCAGGATGGTGAACACCCGGACAACCGGCACGGGGGGCTCCCCGGTCTCCGAGAAGCCGATGCCCCCGTATATCCCTATGTCTGTTTTGTCAGTACCGGCGTTCTTACCCGGCGAGGATGCTTGCAGCCGGTAATCATGGTCGTAGCTGAATCCCATGTTGGCCGTGAACTTGGTGAACTTGGGGTCCACGTTCACTTTGTTCTGGCTACCGCCGTTGTTGCCGTAGGGAAGCGCAGAGTCCGAAGCCGAGAAGGTGATGTTGTTGTTGAAGGTCGAGTTGGAAGCCCCTTTAGGCGTTGCCCCGTAGAAGACGTTGTTCTGGATAATGGCGTAGTGGACATCCGAAAAGGCCGCGCTGGACCCGATGAAGACATTGTTATCGATCACGCATGAGTTGGTTCCGAAAAGCCCCTGCGTGATGATATTGTTCCTAATAAGAAAATTCGAGACCTTGGTAACATCATGGGGAATTTGCACATACGGGAAGATGCAGTTCTCTATTACCCAATTTGTGGAGATTCCGCCCGTTGCTCCGAAAGCACTGATATAAGAATCCACCCTGCACCTCTTGATCGTGACATCCTTCTGCCCGTAATTGGGGCTGTTCACGGCCGCGATCCTAAGGCCTATGAGGGAGGTGCCGCTCGCCCCTCCATTGAAGGCATCTATCGAAACCGTACCTAAGGTTGAGACGAGCGCCAGTTCCTTTTTTGGGTTGTGGCCAGAACCTATGATGGTGAGTTTCTTGTCGATGGTGATGTCGCCGTATGAGGTCTCCGACCCATGAATATAAATAGTGTCCCCCGCTGACGCCGCGGTGATGGCTGCAGGGACTGTTTGATACTGGGCGGAGTTGCCGGCCCTGTTGCTGACGGTTAAAACCTTAGCCTGTAACTCACCTAGGAATAGGGCAACTGTAATGAGGAGTATAATTTTTTTCATATAGAATAAGTTTTATGTTTGTTTGGGTAAATTATATTTATGGAAATTATAGGATAAAGAAATCTTAACTATATAAATTTGTAAATAAATTTTGTAAATATTATATTAAAATAACCTGTAACCAATACCAACATGTAAGTATTATGCTGCTTATGAATGGCAATAAGTCTATATAAACTTGGCTACTTGCGTTTTCCAAAAGCTTAATGGGGTAGCCTTGAACCTTGCTATGGAAGGGATGAAAGCTCCTTTAAGGATTGGCAAATTGGTATGTTAGCATCTTTTGGCTATCTGATAAATGCTGTAATGAATAGTGACTTGGGTACTGTGTGCCGTATCAAAAAAGTATAGTAAATACAGACGCGTCTCAGCCTCAACAGAGGCAACCTTAAGCAAAATTCAGGTGTATCATTGTAAGCTATGGCATTTTTGAAACTACTCCAACCAAACCTGTTGCGTGAAGGCACCGTTCGCCGCGATGTCCCATAGCTCAAGCCTTACCCATTTCCGCTTGCGTAGGTCCACAGTAAATTCAAACTGATTTCTCCCGAAGGCCAGGGTATTATTGAGGTTTATCCGCTCACGGAACACTTCTTTTCCGTCGCCCGACACTATCTCCGCGAAGTTCAAGGGGAAGGTCCAGGCGGCCGAGAGGGCGATCTTCGCTTTGCCGGAGCGGGGGACCTTGGCCGTCTCGCAGGCCCCCTTTCCGTTCACGGTGAACCCCGGGAGCAGCACCTCCCCGGTCGAGACGAAGAACTTCCCCCTGCCGCATCGCATCCAGCACCGGCTGCCAACCTTCCTTGAAGTCGGGCAGCTTATCCAGCTGCAGATAGTTCACGTTCAAATGCGCGTACATCTCGTTCTGCTCCGTAATAGTGAAGATATCACTTCTCGGCAATCACATGCTTCCTCAGGCCCCAGTTGGCCATGTCGTCCATTAGGTTTAGTACGCGCTTGCTGAGGGTAGGAAGGGAAAGGTCCGCCGGGATAGCTTTCCAGGCCGCGCCCATAAAGGTTTCGGATTGGAAGAACGGTTCTCCTTTGTAAGCGTCAGGATAGCCAGTGGAAGCTTTTGTCCTAGCGTGCGCGGTCCAGGCTAGTCCGTTCTCCAGCTCAAGCAGTCTCAGCATCTCTTCCTTGTCCCCTATACGGTACACCTTCCCGTATTTAGGATGGTCTGAGACAAAAGGCATATCTGGCTTCCTTGACATGATCCAGTTAACGGGCCTTGGGAAAAAGCTGAGCCAATGTCCCCCGTAGAAGTTGTTGGGCTCCTCGCCCGGCAGCAGAAGGAAATAGCCATCTGAAAGCTGGGCGCACTGCTCATGGAGCGCATGCAGTTCCTTCAACCGTTCCTCGTCCGGCCCCTTGGGATGGCCTGGCCCATGGAACTCCCCAAGATGGACGATATTCACTCCGGCCTTCTCGAAGACCGTTTTGAACTCAGGCTTCTCCGGCACCGGCACTCCCTTCAGTACCACATCCATGGTGAACTCGTTGTGGAAGTGGCTGGCCATGGTCTTGTAACCATGAAGCGGAACATAGGAATCGCCGTGGGTGAATCTCTTTACCTCCTCCAGGGCTTTTGCGGGGCTGCCGAGATCCAACAGGCAGAAGAAATTCAGGCGCTGCCTGGTGTTCGGTGGGGCGTTGAACCACGGAACATAACGTCGGCCCCCTATCGGGTCCTGGCGGATACCGATCCCGTAGCCGGGCATCAGCCCTCCATAGCCCTGCCCCCACCAGGTGAACTTAAGGTTGAAAGCTTCATCCAAGGGATAGAAATACTGGTGCGGGGGCAGGAACAGCGCGAGGCTCCCCCCTCTGCCCTGTCCGATGATGGTGCGGTACTTTACCTCCTGGTTCACCGCGTCAGTTTCGTGTACCACCTTTGTGGTTTGAAGCACGTCCTTCACATCTGACCAGGAAATGTTCTGCCAAGCCTGGGTTTTGCTCACCAGACCCGCATCATAGAGGATCGCGGTGGAATCAGCCTCCGTAACCATCACTGCCGCCACGTTGAACAGAGGGCTTCCGTTGTATAGTGTTATTTCAAGTTCTCCCCTGAAGGAGGCCGCCTGCATGCCGGGGATACGGATGACAGTATGGGCGCCAGAGCTGCTCACGCTTGCAGAACGTTTATGGAAGTTAACCAAATGGGATTTATAGGGCTTTTGGGGAACCCGGTCAAAGAACACGTCCCACCCCCCGCTTTTCGGATCCAGAGTCCTTTTGCCTACCGTGAGGATGAAGGCAGGGTCAAGCCCAGCTGCGATCTCCTTAAACTCGGCTTTGGACCCTAAACCTATGCTCTTAAACAGTGGCATGCCCTTATTAAGGTCCAGGACCAACCTCCCGTTCCCGTTCCTACCCGTAAGCCAGGTAATGTCCACCAACTCGCCCTCCACCCGCACCTTGGCCCCATTCCGTTTAACCAACTGAGAAACATCCACCAACTGCTGCGCCCGCAAGCTTAAGGCGAAGGCAAAAATTAGAAAAAATGTACTAAAACCTTTTAGCAAATAGATTCTCAGGTATTGTTGGAACAGGATCATCAGGTGATTGGGTTTATAGTCAGTGCAGAGATTACAGACGATACTATCCGGGCCGTTCAAGTTAATTGAAATCGTTTGTAATGCAAAATGCTGGATATGAGTCATAAAACACTTGCCTTAAATACGGAGAGTGCAACTGAGCCCATCCAATTTAAATAAGGCAGCCCCTAAGCCCAAACCATGGAGGTCTATGAGTTTTAAAGAAGCCAAAGTCCTGTTTCCTTAAAAACCTACTCTAGGAGTGGCTTACATATTTGTGTCATAGGAATGTAGGAGCGTCAAAACAGACCTACCCGGTCAAACCCAAAGCGTTTCCATCCCGGAAATACCCCGTCCATCAAATACAAACTACGGATGCATATACCCTTATGCAGGGTGCAGGCAACCTTCCTCTTGATTTAACGGTATGTCGGGAGTATTGGTCAGGTATGGACACCTGCCCAAGGAATAACAAGGTGTATAACGTGAGAAAATTCAAAAGAGTCCTGTTGGTGGATGATGACGATTCGGCGCTGTTCGTGGCCAAAAAGGTCTTGATGAGGATGGAGGTCGCCGAGGACGTGGCCACCGCCGTGAACGGGTTGGAGGGGTTCCTGGCCGTTAAAGCCGCATGCGGAGGGCCGGCGGAAGAGTTCCCCGGACTCATCCTGGTGGACCTGAAGATGCCGGTGATGAGCGGCTTCAAGATGATTGAGGCCATGGGCGGGCTACCCCTTCCCTCGAAGCCCCTGGTGGTGGTGCTCACCTCCTCGGAAAACCCCATCGACCGGGAGCGGGCCCGGATGCTGCAGGCCGACGGGTACCTGGTGAAGCCCATCCGCCCGGAATCTATAGAGCGCCTGTTGGAGGGGCTGCCGGCTTAGCCCTGCTGCGCGACGGAATTCAGCCCATTGAGTCAGGCAAATAAAGCAATGGTCTGGCAGGCCTGGTTATTGCTTGTCTGAACCCTCAACTACCAAGACTTCCATCGCCTCCTGCTCGTCTTCTTGCCTTGGTGTCCTTGACTCTTGGTTCCTTTTTCCTTTGCTCCCTTTCGAAGGCCTTTGACCTGAGGTTGGCTACGATACATTGAGCTATGTACTCCTCCTGAGAGGACAGGAACTGGTTGGTTTCGGGGATCAAGGAGGCAAGCTAAGACATGGCTTTCTAACGGATGAAATGCAGCAGGGAAGCAAAAGTTGTACGTATATGCGTACGAATTGAAAGAAAAACACCTGTAATGTTTTACAACACAGGCGTTCTTGAATTTCGATGTGACCGCGTAGCCCCTCTCTTTATGTATTCTCTAAGGCTGCATCTGTTAACTTGAAGGTGCCTTCCCTTTTATTCCACTTAAATTACTTAAAAGCTTTTCCATAGTTAATTGAAGCAGGTAACAAAGGTATCTGCTACCCAAAAGGGTCCGATATATGTCCGACTAAAACAAAAAGCCCTGTAAGTTTTCACCTACAGGGCTTTTCTATTTACTCGCAGAGAGAGAGGGATTCGAACCCCCGGACCCGCAAAGGTCAACGGTTTTCAAGACCGCCGCAATCGACCACTCTGCCATCTCTCTAAATGTGATACAAAAGTAATGGCTTAATAGGTACCTGTCAAGTGCCAGCCTCGTATTTTTCTAAATTTCGGGGCAATTTCTAACGTCTACCGATTTTAACCCTTGAAAGTCAAAGCCCTAGAAGACAAAAAAATTTCTAAGAAAGTACGTTTTTTTCTGCTCCTGCTGTAGTCCAATCCTGTTTTGAGGGTATTTTATCTAAAACAGGCGTTAAACAGGCTACACCTTCCCTCTTACTAGGCGTTTGGTGAGGGCGTCAATGCTGATGTTCACCTCAAAGCCTACAATCAGGCTCATGCACACAAAATCCAACCAGACCATCAGACCTATGAGGGCGCCGATAGAGCCGTAGAACTTGTTGTAGGAATCAAACTTGCCGATGTAGAGCGAGAAAAGCCAGGACACCAGGAAAATGAGCACTGTAGCCACCACTGATCCCGCGCTCACAAAAGGCCACTTGTCATGGACCGCCGGCACGTAGTAATAGATCATGGAAGTAGCCAGGAAGAAGAGCAAGGCCACGGCCACGTATTTAACCGAGACAATCAGACCGTAGGTGAAGGCCTCGGTCACCACCTCGTAGAACACCAGCGCATCCAGAATATACGTCCCGAAGAAGATAGCCCCGATGGCCAGAAACAAGATCAGGGCCAAAGCGATGGTGAGCAAAGTGGCAATGAGGCGCTTGCGCAGGTAGGTGCGCTTCCTGAACGTCTTGTACTTCTTGTCAAAGGCATCCATGAGGCTCATGATCCCATTGGTAGATAGCACCAGCGCGAAGAGAAAACCGAAGGACAGCAACCCGCCCCGGGGCTTGTTTACGATGTCCACAATGGTATCGGCGGCCACGGTGTAGATCTCGGCGGGCATCACATCGCCTAGCAAGGTGAGGATGTCGCGGTCCAGGTGGCCAACCGGGATGTAGGGAATGAGCGTGAACAGGAAGATGATGGTGGGGAAAATGGCCAGCGTAAAGTTGAACGCCATGTAAGAAGACCGCTTGGTGAGCGAGTCCATCTTCAGTTCGTCTATCATCACCTTGAGCACATGGTACACAGACACCTGCTCCTGCCCGAAACGCATCCGCTTCAGGAGGACAATGAGTTTGCGGTACCACCGGTACTGGGCCAGGCGCTGGTAAATGTTCATGCCGTGAAATGCGGATCTATTTTGGCATGAATATAAGCAGGAATAGCCGTAGGTCGGCCGCTTTTCATGTCCACAAACACCATGACAGTCTCGCCTATGTTCAGGAGTTCCTGGGCCTCATTGTAGACCTCGTACTCAAACTTGATGCGCGCGCCGTGAGGTTTGGTTTTGAGCAGAAGCTTGACGGTGAGCAGGTCATCATAACGGGCCGGCCTGATGTACTTGCACCGCAGTTCCAGCACGGGCATCATCACGCCCTCGGCTTCCATCTCTTTGTAATTGATCCCCAACTGCCGGAAGGTCTCGGTACGGGCTACCTCATAGTAGGCCCCGTAGTTCCCGTAGTAGACGTATCCCATTTGGTCGGTCTCGGCGTAGCGTACGCGTATCTGCACGTTAGATTCAAACACAGTCTTTCTTCTTTAGGTACTTCCCGTTTAGGGTCTCCTTTTAAGAAACTGCCTTTAAAACGGATGAGGGAGTGATTTGCCCGGTATGAAAAGCAATGTCTTTTCATGACCAGGTATTGGGTTAGTGAATCACCTGCTTTTTCGCTGGCAGTGGCTCTTCTGGGTTATAGGCGGCGTTCATGAGTTTGGCGTATTCTTCTACGGTGACTCTGAACCCGGCGGCCTTGCGGCGCTCGTTCACGTGCTTGCTATCTTCTATAGGCCAGATATACATCTTTCCGTCTTCGCGGCCCATAGAGGTAGCCTGCGTGCCGTAGATCTGCTTCTCGCCCTCAAACATCAGCAGCCGGTCTTCCATCATGGCGGCATCGGTGGGACTGGCTTCCCCTTTCTGGGCCATTTTTTTCAAAGAGGGCAAATACTTTCTGATGACCCGGGCCGGAGCATGCTGTACCACCAGAAATAAACCATCGGCGGCCTTCCCTCCTATCTTGCTTTGGGGCAACCAGCCATACTTCTCCAACATCTTAATAACCGCAATCTGATTCACAGAGTCTACCTGCTGCATCTTCGTAAAAAAAGCATTCCGGTCCTCTTCCTTTACCTGGTCAAATCCTTGCCTTACGGCCTGGTCTGTGTCATGTATTTTCTCTAATTCTGCCCGCAGTGCATCATACGGAACTGGCACCGGCGCTTTCTGTTGAGACTGCCCGCAGGCTGTCATCAAGACGCAAAAGAAAAGAAGAACTAAGGAGAAAGCCTTTCCCATACAAAGAGGTTTTTACAAGCGTAAGCGGTTGGCTGTTTCCGGGCCGGTTTCAAGAAAAAGGCCCGAAAACAGGCTACTGCATGATGTTGCGCTGGTTCATCGCCGCGTGGAAACGGGCAGCGTTACGTCTGTGCTCAGCCTCGGTCACAGCGAAGGCGTGGTAACCGGAGAAATCTTCCTTCGCGCAGAAGTACAGGTACTCGTGGTGCTCGGGGTTCAGGACCGCGTTGATAGAAGAGATAGCCGGTAAATTGATGGGTCCCGGCGGCAAGCCTTTGTTCAGGTAAGTGTTATAAGGCGAAGGTGTTCTTAGGTGCACGTTGAGCACGCGCCGGATGGTGAAATCGCCGGTGGCGTACACTACCGTCGGATCGGCCTGCAGGGCCATGTTTCTCTTTAAACGGTTGAGGTATACGCCGGCAATGCGCGGGCGCTCATCGGCGTGCACAGACTGCTCGGCCTGCACAATGGAAGCCAGGATGGACACCTCTTGCTGGGTGAGGCCTACGTCTTTGGCTTTGGCTTTGCGTTCCTCGGTCCAGAAGTTGTCGTACTCTTTTTTCATGCGCTCCATCATGTCCTGGGCCGAGGTGGTCCAGTATATCTCGTAGGTGTTGGGGATGAACATGGTGAGGATGGTGGTGGTGTCAAAGCCCAATTTCTTGGTAAACGAGGGACTGTTGAGCAGAGAGTCTATCTCGGCGGGCGTGGAGTTGATGAAGGTGCTCAGCTTGTTGGCCAAATCCTTTTTCAGGCGCACGTTGGTGTAGGTCAGTTTCACCGCGTCCTGGTCGCCGGAGCGCAGTTTGGCGATGAGCCTATAGTTGGTCATGCCGTTTTTGAGCTCATATCGGCCGGGTTTCACCAACTTATCATAGTCCATCAGTTTAGCCATAAACCGGAAAGAAAGCCGATCAATGATCACCTTCTTGGAGTCAATGGAATCCATGGCCTGCTCATAGGTAGCGCCGTTGGGAATAAGCACATACACCGGCTCTCCCTTGTTCTCTACGTTGGCAGTATAGACAATCTGGTAGGCGTAGTAAGAGAAGCACACAAACAGGAACATGAGCACCACCAGGACATAGGTCCATTTGCTTGTCTTGCGAGGCTTACGCGGCCCTCTTGGACCACGTGTGACAGGTATATTTTGTTCTGACATAGGAGACAAAGGTACAAATTAATGAGTGAATGAGAGATTGCGTGAAGGAGTGAATGTTGCCTCATTGGCCCAAGAGGTTCAGGCGTTGGGGCACACAAATTCCGCTCCGGGCCTAATTTTGGAAATCCGGCCTGAAAACGCAATTTTTGATTCAAGCGTATGGGAAGGCATGGCATAGATTTTTTTGCAGGTGAAACCATAGGTTCACCTGCGCACCAAAAGGCCCTTAAACTTTCTGCATTCATTCACTCCTTCATTCAATCACTCATTCATTAAACCATGGCACAAGCATCTTTCCTCCGGATTCACCCAGACAACCCCCAACCCAAAAGCATTGCGCAGGCAGTGGATATCCTCAAAAAGGGTGGTTTGGTGATCTATCCCACAGATACTATTTACGGCTTAGGCTGTGACCTGCACAACGCGCGCGCCGTGGAGCGGCTTTGCCAGATCAGAGGCATTAACCCGGCCAAAGCCCATCTTTCTTTTATCTGCCATGATTTGACCCACATCTCAGACTACGCCCGCATCTCTACCCAGACCTACAAAGTCATGAAAAAAGCGCTGCCCGGTCCGTACACGTTTGTGCTGGAGGCCAGCAGCAAGGTACCCAAGATTGGCGGCAAGCGGAAAGAAACCGTAGGCATCCGGATTCCGGCCAACAACATCTCGCTTCAACTGGTGCAGGAACTGGGCAACCCCATTGTGTCCACCTCCATCCATGACGAGGACGAGGTAGTAGAATACACCACTGATCCGGAGCTTATCTATGAGAAATACCGCAATCTGGTAGACCTGGTCATTGATGGCGGTTTCGGGAATAAC
The DNA here is from genome assembly GCF_017916365.1 of Rufibacter roseolus. Taxonomy (GTDB): domain Bacteria; phylum Bacteroidota; class Bacteroidia; order Cytophagales; family Hymenobacteraceae; genus Nibribacter; species Nibribacter roseolus. Next base: position 2,117,784 of record NZ_JAFMSU010000001.1, on the reverse strand, counting down.
GTGGCCTCTACGGTGGTCAACTGCGAGAACGATGAATTTGAGGTGCTCCGCGCCGGCGCCGGCGATATTGAGGAGTTTTTATAGCCGGAGGCTATAAGTCCTGAGTTCTGAGTCTTGAGTTCTGAGTCAGTTTTGGGCCTGTTTTCAGGAAAATAAACAGGAAAGGCTTGCGGATAATTATCAGCAAGCCTTTCCTGTTTGTAATGCGCAGTGATGATTTTCATTCAGCCATAACGCGGTCGTTTCTGGGAACTCACCTGTGGTAGGTGCTTGTCCCCAGGCCTGCCGGGAATGATGTATTTGGGCTGACTTTACTTTTCCGCGGCAAGTGCCAGAACCGTCTTTAGTACCCCATCCAGGGCCAGGGCCATACGGGGGAGGTCCAGGGTTTCCAGGGTATCGGTTTTTTCGTGGTAATTTTTGTTGCGCAGGAAAGCGGTATCGGTGAGCATGAGGGCCGGCATGTTGTATTTCCAGTAGTTGAGGTGATCAGAGAAGTCAATGCCCGGGATGAAAGCCGGCGCCGCGATAGACTTGGTTCTCACGAGCGCATTTTTCTTGTAGAGCCGAGTGAACCGCCGGGGAAAACTGCCGTTCCCGGGCTTGCGCACCAGCGTGATGTAGTTCCCCCGGCTGCCGTAGAACAGTTTCAAAGGGGCTACTGGGTAATCCTGCGTCTTCTTCTCGTCTTTGAAATACCCCAGCATCTCCAGGCTCAGCATGCCCAGCACCAGCACCTTCTGGTCTACCAGGGATTTGGCATGCACGTGGCTGCCCATGTCCTCGGACCGGAAATGCGGCGGCTCTTCCAGGGTGTACGCCACCAGGTCTATCCTGAACGGCAAAGATTGTCCCTGGAGCAAACGGGCCAGTTCCAGCAAACCCACGGTACCGCTGGCGTTATCATCGGCCCCGGCCTGCTCCCCGCAGACATCATAGTGCGCGCCAATAATCAGCCGCGGCGCCTCCTGCGGCCCGAAGGAGCAGATGACATTCTGGTATGACTGCCCGTCTACCTGGTACACCTGCCGCTCTACCCGCTCAGTATGTCTCCGGAAAGTAGCATGCACGTAATCGGCTACCTGGTTTAGGGCCGCAGGGTTGGCGTGGTGCCGAAAACCGGGCGTCTGCAGGATCTGGCGGAAGTGCGAGCGGATAAGCGTGGTGTCACTCTGCGCTTGCATAGACTGAAGTGGCGCAAGCAACAACAGCAGCAAAGCGCAGCAGGAATTTTTATTCATAGAGAGAGGTGATTATGATTCTGACCCGATTTATAAAAATCCGGCCTTAAACAAAAGCCCTGCAGTTTTATGCAGGGCTTTTGTTTAAGGCCGGATTATACGCCTCTCCCAGGTTAACCGGTGATGTACACCCTCACCTCAATGGCCCGCTGCTCCTGAGGCGAATTGTCTACCATCACCCTGAAGAACAACCGAATCACGTCACCTACTGCAATAGTGGGCATTTCAGCGTCGGCCAGGACGGCTGGTAAATCTGTGGTGGAGATGGTGTAGGTCACGGTGTTGCCGGGCCCGCCCGTAATGGTATTGGGCAGGTTGCCGGCCGTATTTCGGCTGATGGCCGAATTAGGCGCCATGTTAGCGGCGGCTGTGGACCCGGTGGGAAGCGCAGGGCTGTAGTTGGGTGCCACCGGCGTACCGTTCCGGAAGCGCTGGCCGGTGACCCGCGTCAGTTCCTGAATGGTGCGGCCCTCCGGCACCTTTATCTGCACCGAGATCTGTCCCTGCGCAATGGAGTTCTGCTTGATGATGTAGGCATTGTCCTCTATCCGGGCTTCGCCGTTAGCCTCTACTGCCTGTGGAAAAGTGATGGCGGCCGAGGGCAGGGGATCTGTGTTCAGCAATCCATCATATTCATCGTTTTCACACGCACTAAAAGCCACAAGCACAATGCTTAGCAGGCTGAGGTATAGCTTTCTGGTTTTCATATCTTTCTATTGGGTTAGGTCTTTTATTTACTCCATCCACCAGACAGGTATCAATAAAGCAGCAGGATAAGGCTCATCATTGGGGATGGGAACGTTGTCTCTGTTAGACTGTATTTCACCCTGTACATAAGGCCATCTGGAGGGAATGCGGTTCACGCCCGCCAAGGCATTCTGCGGCAATTCCAATCTGGGATAGCCGGTCCGGCGGTAATCATTATAGGCTTCGTAAGCATTTCCCGCAGAAGACACCCACTTGTCCCGGATGAGCACGTTCAGCTTTCCTTCGGTGGTGGGTTGGGCATTGAAAGCGGCCTCCCGGGCAGCAATGTAAGTCTGGGCGTCTGCCGCAAAATTGGCCGGGGTATACGTGGCCCCCAGGAAAGAGGAGATATCATCAAAATTCGCCTGCAGGGCTTGCCGGTACAGGGCCGCCGGATCACCGGTGGTGCCTAAGGTAAGCGCCGCCTCCGCAAGCCAGAAATGCACCATGTAAGCCGTAATCAGCCGGAAAGGAGCCTGGTCACCGGGCACGGCCACGTTAATGGTTCCATTTGCCGCGTTCTGCCCTTTGCCCACAATGTACAGCCCCCAGCGGGACCGGTTAGGGTTGGTGAAGTTCTGCAGGGTGTGCAAGCCGTTATCATAGCCTACATACGTTCCGCCAACTTGGGTGAGGATGGCGGGCAGACGGGGATCGTTCAGAGCCTGCAAAGAATCCAGGAACCGGGTACTGGCCACCATGTCGTTTGGTCGGGTGAGATGGTTGTACTGATACAAAGGATTCTGCGCCCCGGAGGAAGCGAAGAACGGCACGTTGAGGTTATCGGCGTTGGAGGTGATGAGCTGGCCTGAGGCAATCAGGTCATTGATACCGGTGGTGGCCTCAGCGGGGTTTTTCTTCCGGCTCTGGAGGTACAGTTTCAATTTGATGGAATTGGCGGCCCTGGTCCATTTGGCCACGTTTCCGCCGTAGATCAAATCGCCATCTCCGGCGCTTATTACGTTGGTCTTGCCCAAATCTGCAATGGCGTCATTCAGGATGGTGAAGATGCCGGCGTAGATATTCTGCTGCGGATCATAGGCGGGTGTAGCAGACTGGTCAAAGTTGAGCGCCTGGGAGAAGGGCACATCGCCCCAGATGTCAGAGGTGACGGCCCAGACGTAGGCCTGCAGCACGCCCGCCATGCCGGCATGGATGAAGTTGCCTTCCTCCCTTCCCTGCACTTTCACCTGCTGCAGGTCATCCAGCAAGGTCGCGTACATTACATCCCACTCATTGTCCAGATCGGCGGGGGTTATGTTGTAGCGGTCATAGGGGTCTGACTGGGTACCGGTGCCGGCCATGTGCTGCACCCAAAGGGAATTCACGAGCTGAATGGTGTTCCCCATCACGAACCCAATCCCCAGCTCTGCTCCGGGCAGGATGTACTGCACATCTGAGGCCGGCAGGTTGTTGGGGCTGGTGTTCACATCCAGGAAATCATCGCAGGAACTGACCACCACAAGGGCCAGGGCCAACCAGAGGGTCTTGCATATTTTTAGATACTGTCTCATAACATTGTCCTCCCAGGTTTAGAAAGTGAAGCGAAGGTTAACCCCGTAATTGCGCACCGATGGCGGAGAGTTGAACTCAAACCCCCGGGTATTGGCGCCCAGTTGGTTCGATTCCGGATCGGCGTGCTGCAGGTTGGGGGCGTAGAACAGCAGGTTGCGACCCGTTAAAGTGACACTGGCAGCTTTGAACGGGGTCTTGGCCAGCAGTGTGGCGGGGAAAGTGTAGCCCACGCTCACCTCCCGCAGCCTCAACACAGAAGCATCAAAGACGGCAAACTCAGAGGCATTGTTGAAGGTAGTCCAATATTGCTGCGCCGTGATCTGGATGTTGTTGGGCGTGGTAGTGGGCTGCCCTAGCTCGTTGGCCAGCACGCCCTGGAACATGAACGGCTGATCCCGGTTTTCGGCGGTTTCCTCCAAAACACCCCTGAAACGGGCAATCTGGGTTTGCCTTGAATAGAAGTCGCCGCCGTGTACGTATTGCACCAGGGCACTCAGACTGAATCCTTTGAATGAGAACGTGTTGGTCAGACTGCCCCACCAATCGGCGTTAGGGTCTCCTATGATCTGGGGGTTGGTGTCAATAATGGGCAGCCCGTTGGTGGGGTCAATGATGAGTTGGCCGTCATCGGTTCTCCTGAACTTGGTGCCCTGCAATACCCCGAAAGGCTGACCTGGCTGCAGCAACGGACTCAGGCCCGAGAACCCTGCTCCGCTGCTTCCTGAGCTGGGGTCAATGTACCCGGTGGAAAGGTTGAATTGGTCCAGCCCGGGGGCAAGTTCTACCACCTCGGTCTCCAGTTGCGTGAAGTTAGCGCCTATGTCCCACCGGAGTCCGGTTTCCATGGCCAGCGGCGTGGCATTGGCAGAAATCTCCCACCCCTTGTTGTCTATTCTACCGGCGTTGGTGGTAAAATCAGTGAACCCGGTGGAGCTGGGCACGGTCAAGCTCAGGATCTGGTCTGTGGTGCGGTTGTTGAAGTAATTGACATCCAGGCTTCCCCTGCCGTTGTAGAAGGTGAACTCCGCTCCTATTTCGTAAGATTTCTTTGACTCAGGCTTCAGGTTCATGTTGCCCCGCCGGTCGTTGCGGGTAAAGGCCACCGTGGTACCGTTGAAGGGGAAACTGAGGCCCGCCACGTTGTTCCCGAAGCTTTGGGTAATGTAGAAGGTGTTGGTCAGGTAAGGATCGGTGTCGTTCCCCACCTGGGCGAAACTGGCCCGGAGTTTACCGTAGCTCAACACATCATTGCCAAGCTGCAGGGCATCTGTGAAGACGAATCCTAAGCTAACCGACGGATAGAAATAGCTGTTGTTGGCAGTGGGCAGCGTAGAGGACCAGTCATTACGGGCGGTGAACTCGGCAAACAACCAGTTCTTGAAGTTCAGGCCCAATTGCCCATAAACGCCCACTAAACGCCGCTCCGTCTGATAGTTGGTGGCAAAAGTGGTGGAAGGCAAATGGTTGGCCAGGTTGTAGAAATCCGGCACCAACAGGTCCTCTGCGCGTATAGAATTGCGCTTGGTGTCTATCATATTGACCTGGGTTCCCACCAGGGCCCTCACGTTGAAATCCGGGGAAAGGTCCTTCTGGTACACCCCAAACAGATCATGGTTCACAGACAGAAACCGGTTGTCTTCATAGAGCTGGGATCCACGGCGGTTCAGGGCGGTGTTCCCGTTTGAGTTGTAGGAGCCGTAGCCGTAGGCCTGCAGCCGGTCATCTGAGTACTGGTCAATACCTACGCGGTAAGTGGCGGTGAAGTCTTTGAAGAAAGTGGGGTTGTAGTTGAACGTGGCACTCACAATGGAGCGGTTCACCTCACTGTCATAGAAAGACTCTTTCACGCTCCACATAGGGTTGTCACGGTTCAGCTGCGTGAACAAGGAAGGCGCCTGCACCCCGGCCCGCAGTTTATAGGGTACGTTCTGGATGTCAAAGCTCCGGGGGATGAAGGGCAACGTGAACCATGGGCTGGACCCGGAGTTACCCTGCAAGGATCCCTCCTGGTTTGTCTTGGCATAGAGCACCGAGGCGTCTATGGAGAAGCCGTGCCCCAGCGTGGCATTACCGGCCGCCCGCAGGGTGTACCGGTCCAGGCCGCTTTCCGGAATAATCCCTTCCTGGTTTGTAGTGTTGGCGCTGAAGATATAGCGCATTTTCTCGTTCCCGCTGGAGAGCGTGATGCCGTTGTCCCAGATTTTACCGGTCTGGAAGAAATCTTTCACGTTGTCTGGGTAAGCCCGGTAGGCCAGCTTGGTCATGGGGTTCCCGGCCACGTTGGGCACGGAGTCCAGCCCCGGCGTCCCGAACCTAGGGCCCCAGCTGTCTGTGGAAGACTGGTTGTAGCGACCGTTGATGCCCTGCCCGTATTCGTTCTGGTATTTGGGTAGCCCGTACACTTCCTGGAGGTTAAAGGAAGAGGTAAAGGTTATCTCCACATCCCCGGCCCGGCCCCGTTTGGTAGTGATGATCACGGCCCCATTCCCGGCCCTGGCCCCGTACAAGGCCGCGGCGGCTGGCCCTTTCAAGACAGTCATGGACTCAATGTCATTGGGGTGGATATCCAGCGCCCGGTTTGAGTAGGAAGCCCCGCCTACGGTAGGGTTAGAAGAATACGCCGTGTTGTTGCTGATAGGCACCCCGTCTACCACGAAAAGCGGCTGGTTATTACCCGTAGCTGAGGAAAGCCCCCGGATAAAAACCTGGGTTCCGGACCCGGGCATACCGCTGGAGGAAATGATCTCCACCCCGGCTACTTTCCCCTGCAGGGCGTTCACCACGTTGGGCTCAGATTTCTGGGCGATTTGGTCGCCTTTCACGTCCTGCACCGCGTAGTTTACCTCCCTTCTCTGGCGTTCAATCCCCACCGCCGTCACCACCACCTCGCTCAACTGCTCAGCGTCTTCGGCCAAGGTCACGTTAATGGTGTTCTGGGTTCCTATGACCACCTCCCGGTTTACATAACCAATAAAGGTGTACACCAGCGTGCCCCCTTGCGCGGGGACTGTGATGGAGTAATTGCCGTTTGCGTCTGTGGGGGATGCGGTGGTGGTTCCTTTTAGTTGCACCGTAACGCCTGCCATTGCCTCACCAGAGGGAGTGGTGACTTTGCCCGTTACGGTTCGTGTCTGCGCCCAGACCTGGCTAATCAGGCAGAACATCAAGACAAACTGGATGAGTAAAATTTTCTTCATAATAAAGGCTTTGCTCAATAGGTTGGATTTGGGTAAGAAGTGCCGGCATCTTCCGTGCGTCCGCAATGAATACAGACAGAACTTACAGACACACACAAGTACCCTTGCTTTGAATTACTTTCAGAGATGATTCAGCGAGCCATAGACGCGGGGTCAGCAGATGACGGGTTTAGAAGGGTACCGGTCCTGAACATCATGGGCAGGCCAGAAGCCATAGAGGCACCTGCCCCGGTTGGTCCCGGATAACGGAAGCCACAATGCCCATACCGGGCATTGGCAGGCCTGTTTCAAACCAGGCGTTCCATGATTTTTGAGTTGGGGTAGTGAAACTTATTTTCCGCAGCTATCCATCCGTCCCCCTTTGAGAGAGGGCACCAATACGGAGGTCCAATATGAACTTACGGGCTTTTTGGTGGCTATCTGGCGCAGTTGCTTTCTTACTGGCCTTTACTTATTACTGTACTGAGTGTTGATGTTGGTTATTGTTTGCCCGTTAAAGCTTCCCAGATCTGGAAACTTTTAGCTTTATATAGTTAGAGCTATACTCCTATTACCATATTTTCAGAAAAAAGTTATAAGGAATACGCACAGAAATTGTTAAATTTCTTAAGCCCTAAGATTTGATTGTCTAAAGACCCACAGAGCCTGTTTTCCCGTTCTGCATCCTGATAAACTTCGTTTAAGAGACATTTTCCAAAAACAGCCCGCAAACCAAAACGCTTCACGCTGCCACAACAACTGTTTGTTTTTGAAGCACATAGCCCACCACCAGCTTAGAAAACACAAAGCAATCACTATATATTTTTTATTTTATTTATCCACACGTGCAACTTTTATCTCATTAAAAAAATCTATAGATTTATATGGCTTAAAAAAGAACGATATGGATTTTATGTAAAATCCATATCCTCTCATTGGCTCCTCCCCACCGGTTAGCACTATCTAACCGGGACCTGTTCAATCCTCTTCCATCCAAACCAAAACACACAATGTTTACAAAATCTCTTTACCCCCATGAAAAAATGCTTACTACTTACCCTGCTGGTCCTTGCCTGCTTTATGAGTCAGGTGTGGGCACAAGCCGTCACTGTTTCAGGTACGGTGACTTCCGCAGATGACGGAACCCCTCTTCCTGGAGTTTCAGTTGTTGTAAAAGGAACCCAGGTTGGAACCTCCACCGGCGTTACGGGCACTTACTCGCTCACGGTACCAGACCAGAACGCTACGCTTGTCTTCAGCTTTATTGGCTACAAGGCCTTGGAACGGGCCGTGAGCGGTGCTACCACCATCAACGTAGCCTTGGTTTCTGATGCCACCCAGCTCACCGAGGTGGTGGTGACCGCCTTAGGTGTAGAAAGAAGCCGCAACTCCCTCCCCTATGCCGCAACCCAGCTGGAAGGCAATACGGTTACGGCGGCCCGCAACCCCAACATGGTCAACTCCCTCTCCGGGAAAGTGGCAGGCCTGGCGGTAACCCAAACCAATACCATGGGCGGCTCTGCCAACGTGGTGATCAGGGGCACCAAATCCCTGACCGGAAATAACCAGGCCTTGTTTGTGGTTGATGGGGTTCCTATCAGCAACGATGTCTCCAACACGCTTGACCAGAGCACCGGACGGGGTGGTTTTGACTACGGTAACCCTGCCTCTGACATTAACCCAGATGACATTGAGTCTATGAGTGTGCTGAAAGGCGCCGCGGCCACCGCCCTATATGGATCCAGGGCTGCCAACGGGGTGATCCTCATCACCACTAAAAAAGGCAAGCGGGGTTTGGGGGTTACCCTCAACAACGGCCTCACCATTGGCACCATTGACAAAAAGACCTTCCCGGAATACCAAAAGGAATACGGGGCAGGCTATGTCATGAGATGGTCCAGGTTTGATGTGAACGGAGACGGCACCCTGGATAATGTGGTCCGCATGGGCGATGATGCCTCTTACGGCTACCCGTTTGACCCCAACCTGCTGGTGTACCAGTGGGATGCCTTTGATCCCGCCTCGCCAAACTACCAAAAGCCCCGCCCCTGGGTAGCCGCCGAAAACGGACCCGAATATTTCTTTGAGACTGCGGTGTCCTACAACAACAGTATCATTATTGACGGGGGCAATGAAAAAGCCAACTTCAAACTAGGTTATACCCGCAACGAAGACAAAGGGATTCTGCCTAACAGCGAGATCTCCAAGAACATGATCAACTTTGCCGGCTCTCTGAACCTGACCAGTAAACTGTCTGCCAGCGCCGGAGTGAACTTCACCCAACAGGAAGGCCTGGGACGCTATGGGTCTGGGTACAACTCCATCAACCCTATGCTGGGTTTCCGGCAATGGTTCCAGACCAACGTTGACCTTAAAGAGCAGGAAGAAGCCTATTTCCGGAACCGGCAGAATATAACCTGGAACTGGCGAAGCCCTTCCAACCTCACCGCTGCGTACCATGACAACGTGTACTGGACCCGCTATGAAAACTTCCAGAACGATGAGCGGTACCGCACCTTTGGGAACATAGCTTCCAATTACAAGTTCACCGAATGGCTGGATCTCACCGCCCGCTTTTCTCTGGACACCTATGATGAACTGCAGGAAGAGCGTTTTGCCATAGGAAGTACTACCAATGACCAGGACCCTAACTACACCCGGTTTAACAGAACCTTCAGGGAGTTCAACTTTGATCTGTTCGCCAACTTTGACCGCAACTTCACGGAGGCTTTCAACATCAGGGGTCTGGTAGGTCTTAACCTGAGAAGGTCAAGACTGAACTCTATCCGGGCATCTACCAGTGGGGGCTTGGTGGTGCCCAGGCTATATGCCTTGTCCAACTCATTGAACCTGCTCCAACCACCTCTGGAAAGTGAACTGAGACGGGCCGTGGATGGCATCTTCGCCAACGCCACTTTAGGTTACCGGGAGATGGTGTTCCTGGATCTTTCTGCCAGAAGAGACCAGTCCTCTACCCTGCCAAGAGGCAATAACTCCTACTTCTACCCCTCTGTGGCGTTGAGCTTTGTCTTCTCTGAAGTGCTCAAACAAGACTGGCTATCTTATGCTAAACTGCGGGCCAACTATGCAGAAGTGGGCAATGACGCGCCTTTTGCCGCCACCAACAAGTACTACAACAAGCAGGACGAGGAAATAGACGAACCTATTGGCACCTTCGGGGGCATTCCGCTGTACTCCGTGCCCAATACCCGCTATAACCCGGACCTGAAACCAGAAAGAACCAAAAGTTCAGAAATAGGGCTGGAAACGGCTTTCCTAGACAACCGCTTAGGTTTTGAGGTAACGGTGTACAAGTCCAATACCATTAACCAGATACTGCCTGTGTCTGTGTCTGCGTCTACGGGGTATACCTTCAAATACGTGAATGCCGGGGAAGTGGAAAACCGCGGCGTGGAGGCAGCCCTCCGGTTCCAACCCATCAAGAACGATGTCTTCTCCTGGAACCTGAACCTTAACTGGACCCACAACCGGAACGAGGTGGTGGCGCTGGCCGAAGGAGAAAATATGATTCTGGCTAACTACCAAAGCGGTATCACTTCCAACGCCGCGGTAGGGCGGCCATTTGGTATTCTCCGGGGCCAAGGCTTTGTGCTGCATGAAAACGGCGGCCGCATGGTAGATGAAAATGGTGCCTATATGCTGTCAGACCCTACCAAAGAAATCGCCAACCCTAACCCAGACTGGCTGGGCGGTATCTCCAATACCTTCTCTTTCAAAGGGCTCTCCCTGTACTTCCTCATTGACATCCGCAAGGGAGGCGAACTGTTCAACCTGGATACCTACTATGGGTTTGGAACCGGGCTCTACCCTGAAACGGCAGGCCTGAATGATCTGGGTAATCCTTCACGGCTTCCCATCTCTGAGGGCGGGGGTATCATTTTACCTGGTGTGAAGGAAGATGGATCGCCCAATGACATAAGGGTAGAAAACACCGAAGGGGTGCTGGGGTACTATACTCCTAACGAATTCCACGTTTACGGTGCCGGCTTTGTGAAATTGCGCGAGGCCTCTCTGACCTACACCCTACCCCAGCGGCTCATCTCCCGCCTGAAAGTCTTCAAGGGCATTGATGTGTCTGTGGTAGGCCGTAACCTCTGGATCATTGACAAAGATGTACCATATTCTGATCCGGAAGCAGGCTTTGGAGCTGGTAACTTAGGCCAGGGCTACCTGAGCGGTGCTTATCCAACTCCCCGCAACATAGGCTTCAACTTAAGGTTCCAATTCTAATGATGAAGACGATGAAAAAGATATTTCTATACAGCTTAGCGTCTCTGTTCCTGGCCACCTCCTGTGTAAACGACCTGGACGACGATTACAACTTAGACCCCAAACGGGCCACAGACGTGCCACCCGGCACCCTGGTGAGCAATGCGCAGTTCAACTTAACCAATGTCATTACTACCCCAGACTATAATACCAATGTCTTCAGGTATTATGTGCAACATTGGGCCGCGGCCCAGTACCCAGATGAGAGCCAGTACAACATCAACACCCGCGAGATCAACCGGTTCTTCTGGACCATTCTCTACCGCGATGTTCTTTCTGACCTAAGGGAAGCCAAAACCCTTATCACGGCCAATAATGTACTGGCCCCTGATCTAAAAGCCAGCCAACTAGCCTGTATTGAGGTGCTGGAAGTCTATGCCTGGACCGTCTTGGTGAACACCTACGGTGACATCCCTTATTCCCAGGCCCTGGACATTAACAACGTGCAGCCAGTGTTTGACGATGATGTGGCCATCTACAATGATTTATTCACCCGGTTAGATGCCGCCATCAACAGCCTCTCCCAGAACTCAGACAATGCCGGGTTGGGCAACGCCGACCTGTTCTACGGCGGAGATCTGGAGAAATGGCTTAAATTCGCGAACTCCCTCAAGCTGAGAATGGGCATTACCATTGCCGATGCCAACCCTACCAAAGCGCGAACCATAGTGGAAGAGGCCGCGCCCAACGTGTTTACCTCCAGCGACGATGATGCTGAGTTGCCTTACACGCCCAACGTGCCAACCGCCAACCCCGTCTATGACGAGTTGCGCCAACGGGACGACAACGTAGCGGCCAACACCTTCATTGATGTCCTGGTTGATTGGCAAGATCCCCGGCTGGATGAGTTTTTCAGACCTGCCCCTGAAGGGGAAAACGAAGGTGAGTTTGTGGGCGGTGTCTACGGAGACCTCAACAACTACGTAGATGTGGCCCAGCCCAGTGACCTGGTGCGGGAGCCAGATGCGCCTGGCATTCTCTTGTCTTATACCGAGGTGGAGTTTCTACTGGCAGAGGCGGCCTTGAGAGGCTTCAATGTACCCGGTAACCCTGAGGAGCATTACACTGCGGCCATCACTTCCTCTATTGTGAATGACTGGGGCGGCACCCAGGCCGAGGCCTCCGCCTATCTACAACAACCCGAGGTTATGCTCAACACCACCAACTGGAGACAAAGCATAGGCATGCAGAAATGGATTGCGCTGTATAACCAACCCGTGGAAGGCTGGAAAGAATGGCGGCGCTTAGACTACCCTCAATTGGTGGCTCCGCCTTTGGCCCAGTCTGAGATTCCGCTCCGCTTCCCATATCCGGCCACCGAGCAGAACCTGAACAACGCCAACTACACGGCGGCCGCTGCGGCCATTGGCGGTGATGTGGTTACTACCAGGGTTTTCTGGGATGTAGACTGATTTTGGAGACAAACTAAACCCAAGTGTAAAAAGCCCCGGCTGTTTTGGCAGCCGGGGCTTTTTTGTCAAAGAGAGATACAGTAATGTTGATGGCATTTACAGCCTGATTTTGGGAAAACAGCACCAAAAAGGATTTGGAAGTTTCTGGCACTTTCCACTTTATTAGCCGCTAAACTGTGGCAGGTCTCTTGTGCTTCCAACGTTTGTGTGACCACAGGTAGTCTGCCGGATACTGCTCTACCCAGGCTTGTAGCTTTTGGGCAAAGGCATCGGTAAGCAGAAATCCGTCCTGTGGTTCCTCGGGGGTTGGGGCCGGCAACAGTTCCTGAAATTCTATCTCGTAGTAACCGCGCTTGAGGTGGCGCATCCCCACAAAATAGGCTGGGAATTTAAAGGAAGTACGGAGTTTCTCGGCCCCCACGTAGAAGGGCGTATCCTGGTGCAGAAAGGTGGTCCAGTACTGGATTTCGCCATAGGGCGGTACCTGGTCAGAGAGCAGGGTAAAGATGCGGTGCTCCGCTTTGTGCCGGATCAGATGTCGCAGGGTGTCCTTCATGCGCACTAGATTTATCCCGAACCGCCCCCGCATGAACTTCATGAACTCATCAAAGAAAGAACTGGCCAGAGGTTTGTACACGCCGTCTACGGAGGCCTTGAAAATGATCTGGCTCGCTGCCGACATGTATTCCCAGTTGCCCAGGTGAGCACCCAGCATGAGCACCGTGGTGCCAGAGGCCACCTGCGCCTCCACCTTTTCATGGCCCTTGTACACGAGCCGCTCCTTCAACTGAGCCGGGGTAAGGGAAATCAACTTCAGCGACTCCACAATAAGATCAGTGAGATTCAGGAAAAACTGCTTCTCTATTTTCTGGAGCTCGGCGGGGCTTTTACCCGGGAAAGACCTTTCCAGGTTCTGCCGCACCACTTTCTTCCGGTACCCAATCAGCTGGTATAGCACCAGGTACAGGAACGTGGAAAAGGCGTACAGCACCGGAAACGGCAAAAGGGAAATCCCCTTCAACAGCCACCAGAGCGGAAGCTGGCTGGGTTTAAGGTTGGGGCGGGTAAAAGAGGATGTGGCTGGTTTTAACTGCATTTTCTGAAAAACAAGCCGAAAACAGCCAAGCCGCTTTCAACGCCTGCAAAGGTAATACCCTCCTGCAGATTTCCCTTGATAGAACCTGATTCATTCTACCTAACCTGTTTGTAAAACAAAGCGGCTCTCTGCGCAGGTCTTTGGTTATCGCCAACCTGTGCAGAGAGCCGTATTCATCTTTTTTTATCTGCAACGTTAGACAGACTTCTTGAAAAAATCTGAGGTGAGCTCATAAGAATGCAGGCGGGCGGCATGGTCATAAATACTGCTGGCCACGATCACCTCATCTACCTGCGTCTGATCCACAAACTTCTGCAAGCCGTCTTTCACTTTCTCGGGACTGCCTACAAAAGAGCAACGCAGCATGTTCTGCACCGCATATTGCTCAGAAGCATCCCAGAGGCCATTCATGCTTTCCACGGGTGGTTGCATTAAACCAGCGGTTCCCCTGATCACACCCAGGAAAGACTGGTACATGGAAGTAGCCAGATAGTCAGCTTTTTCGTCTGTGTCGGCGGCGATCACGTTCACGCCTGCCATGACGTATGGCTCCTTCAGGCTACCCACCGGCTTGAAACTGTCTCGGTACACCTGAATGGCGTGGTGCAGCATGGTGGGTGCAAAGTGGCTGGCAAACGCGTACGGCATCCCTAACATTCCGGCCAACTGCGCACCAAAAGTACTAGACCCCAAAATCCAGATGGGCACATAGGTTCCCTCGCCCGGCACCGCCCGCACTTTGGAAGAAGGGTCTGGGTCGCCCAGGTAGTTATACACTTCCACCACGTTCTGTGGAAACTCGTCTACTGACTGGTGCTGGTCACGACGCAGGGCCATGGCAGTTAAGCCATCGGTCCCAGGAGCGCGGCCAAGCCCTAAATCTATACGGCCCGGGTAAAGCGTAGCCAGAGTCCCGAACTGCTCTGCCACTACCAGCGGCGCATGGTTGGGCAGCATGATACCGCCAGAACCCACCCTAATGGAAGAGGTCTCCCGGGCAATATGGCCAATCAAAACGGCGGTAGCAGAACTCGCGATACCCGGAAAGTTATGGTGCTCGGCCATCCAGAAGCGTCTGTATCCCCATTTCTCCACGTGTTGCGCCAGGTCAACGGCGTTCTTGATGGCGTCCGCGGCTGTTTTACCTTCCTGAATGGGTACCAGGTCCAGCACGGAAACGGATATATCTGATAATTTTTTAGTAGGCATAATGTAATCTGATCTAGTCAGTCCTTTTGTACGAATGATCTTCTAAAAGGCAAATGTACCCGCAGAAAGTTCTGCCGGGCCTGCCCAAGGCCGTTACCTTTAGGAAACTACCCATCGGTTTCTGCCCTGTTTTTCTGAAATCAGGCCTTAAACAGGTAAAAGACGAAACACCTTAGAAATAGAAAATATCCGGGAACCAAGCGCTACCACCATATTGTTACATTTAGTCAGGCATAAAACGCCTATCACCGTCCCAAAACACTGGGAACCTGCAACAAAGACCAAACAAGTTTCTTTACTTGTATAAGGGTTCATCCGCTAATTGTAGACCAGGGAGTACAGCAATAGTTCTATTCCTGGCTTAGGCCAACATAAGCCAGGGCAAAATATGAACCAGGTCCTGAACTGCCAGGCCGGGCAAAAGCAGGGAAGTTTCTTCAAAGTCACCGTAGGTGGCCATACAAGTCTGGGATTTTTCCCTTACTTGCAGCCGTTCCATATTCCATTGCATGCAGTTATTAACCGAGCTACACTACAACCCCAGCATCCTCTATTTTCAGAAGGCTTTTGAAGCCGATGAATTATTGTTTGAGGCCCATGAGAATTACCAGAAACAGAGTTACCGCAACCGGTGCCACATTCTCACAGCGCAGGGTGTGGTGCCGCTGTCAGTGCCCGTGGTGAAAGGCAACAGCAAGACGCTGGTAACAGAACTGGAGATTGACTACAGCCAGCGCTGGATGGACATCCACTGGCGTACCATCCAGAGCGCCTACGGTAATGCGCCCTTCTTTGAGTTCTACGCAGACTACCTCAAGGACATCTATGACCAGAAGCCGGCTCTGCTTTTCCAGCTGAATATGGATTTGATGAAACTTTTCGTTAAATTCCTGAAGCTAAAGAAACCCCTGGGCCTCACTCAAACGTATGTTAAAACCTATGAGGCACCGGTGTTGGATTGGCGGGGGGAACTTCATCCCAAGAAGGAGCCTGACAATTTGCGCCTTATGCCATACCGGCAGGTGTTTGGCAAACAATTTGCAATAAACCTGAGTATACTGGATTTGTTGTTTAACCTTGGCCCCGAGGCATCTATATATTTACAGAATCCCGTGGATTTCTGTTGAACATTTGCCCCACTCATTTTGTTAATTTTTTAATGCGTAGCCTTGGCAACACAGTTGCAGTAATCGCACAACAACTATTTACTAGACAAGAACTTACATGGAAGCCAAATTCTCAAATAGAGTGAAAGAGGTAATCTCTCTCAGTCGCGAGGAAGCCATCCGCTTGGGGCATGATTATATTGGCACTGAGCATTTGCTTCTGGGAATGATCCGCGAAGGAGAAGGTACGGCTATCGCTTTGCTTAAAAAACTGGGGGTACCAATGGAAGAGCTTAAGTACGCGCTTGAGCAGGCAACCAAAAACACCGCCAGCCCTAACACCAATATAACTGGTAGTATTCCGCTTACTAAACAGACGGAGAAGGTCCTGAAAATAACGTATTTGGAGGCTAAAATCTTCAAGTCTGACATCATAGGTACAGAACACCTGCTGCTGTCTATTTTGCGGGATGAGGATAATATTTCATCGCAAACCTTAGCCAAATTCAACGTGAACTATGAAGCTATCCGGGATTCGTTAGACTATCATGCTAACAACCCTCTCGCCTCCTCAGATACCGATGACAACGATGATAACGACAAACTCTTTGGCTCTTCCTCTAAGGGAGGTGCTGGCTCAGCCGCCAAGAAGGGTGCCGAGAAATCCCGCACTCCGGTGCTGGACAACTTCGGTCGTGATCTGACTAAATTGGCCGAGGAAGGCAAACTTGATCCTATTGTGGGTCGGGAAAAAGAAATTGAGCGTGTTGCTCAGGTTCTGAGCCGCCGTAAGAAAAACAACCCAATTCTGATTGGGGAGCCTGGTGTGGGTAAAACTGCCATCGCCGAGGGTCTTGCGTTGCGCATCATTCAGAAGAAAGTATCCCGTGTACTGTTCGGCAAACGCGTGGTAACCCTGGACCTGGCCTCTTTGGTGGCGGGTACCAAGTACCGCGGTCAGTTTGAAGAGCGCATGAAAGCGGTGATGAACGAGCTGGAGAAATCTCCGGACGTGATCCTGTTCATTGATGAGCTGCACACCATTGTAGGTGCTGGTGGAGCCTCCGGATCTCTGGATGCCTCCAACATGTTCAAACCTGCGCTGGCCCGCGGCGAAATCCAATGCATCGGGGCTACTACGCTAGATGAATATCGTCAGTACATTGAGAAAGATGGTGCCCTGGCTCGTCGTTTCCAGATTGTGATGGTTGACCCAACCACGCCAGAGGAAACCATTGAGATTCTGCACAACATCAAAGACAAGTACCAAGATCACCACCACGTGACCTATTCAGACAAAGCCATTGAGGCTTGTGTGAAGTTGAGCGACCGCTACATGAGCGACCGTTTCCTGCCAGACAAAGCCATTGACATTCTGGATGAGGCTGGTGCCCGCGTGCACATCAACAACATTGTGGTGCCTGAGGATATCTTGAATCTGGAGCAACAGATTGAGAATATCAAGGACGAGAAAAACCGCGTGGTGAAAAGCCAGAAATACGAAGAAGCTGCTCAACTGCGTGATAAAGAGAAGAAACTTTTAGATCAACTTGAAGCGGCTAAGAAAAGCTGGGAAGAGGAGACGAGAAAGAAACGTTACGCCGTGAAGGAAGAAAACGTGGCCGAGGTAATCGCCATGATGACGGGTATTCCGGTGAAACGTATCGCGCAGAAAGAAAGCCTCAAGCTTTTGAACATGGGCGAAGAGTTGAAAGGCAAAGTGATTGGCCAGGACAAAGCGATTCAGCAGTTGGTGAAAGCCATCCAGAGAACCCGCGTTGGTCTGAAAGATCCAAAACGCCCTATCGGTTCATTCGTGTTCTTAGGCCCTACAGGGGTTGGTAAAACCGAGCTTGCCAAAGTGCTGGCTACCTACCTGTTTGACAAAGAAGACGCCCTGGTACGTATTGACATGAGTGAGTACATGGAGAAATTCAGCGTATCTCGCTTGGTGGGAGCGCCTCCAGGCTACGTAGGTTACGAAGAAGGTGGTCAGTTAACGGAGAAAATCCGCCGCAAGCCATACTCTGTGGTATTGCTGGATGAGATTGAGAAAGCGCACCCAGACGTATACAACCTGCTCTTGCAAGTGCTGGATGACGGTGTGTTGACTGACGGTTTAGGCCGTAAGGTGGACTTCAGAAACACCATCATCATCATGACCTCCAACATTGGGGCCCGTGACTTGCAGGACTTCGGGGCTGGGGTTGGTTTCGCCACCAAAACCCGCCAGGAGAACATGGACGATATCATGAAAGGCACCATTGCTTCTGCCTTGAAGAAAACGTTCTCTCCTGAGTTCCTGAACCGTTTGGATGATGTGATCGTGTTCAACTCACTGGTGAAAGAAGATATCCATAAAATCATTGATATCTCCCTTGCCAAGCTGTTGACCCGCATCAAAACGCTGGGTTATACCATTGAGATCACTGACAAAGCCAAAGACTTTGTGGCCGAGAAAGGATATGACTCTAAGTATGGTGCCCGTCCGTTGAACCGTGCCATCACCAAGTATATGGAAGATCCAATTGCGGAGGAAATCCTGAAAGCTGAATTAGCCCAGGGAGACACCATCGTGATTGACTACGAAGAAGGCAAAGAAGAGCTTACATTCTCTAACCGCAAGAACGAGGATGCAACTCCAGATACCTCTGACGATCTTCCGGCTTCTTCTGAGGAAGAAACCACGCCTACTGATGGCAAGAAGAAAGACTAATTGATTATTCATAATTGGAAAGGCTGACAGACAAACTGTCAGCCTTTTTTGCTTTTTAACAAGATGTGAGAAAATATTAACAATTATTTTTCACTGCCCTATTCTTTCCTAAATTTGATTTCTTGTACCAACACCAAAGTGCTTCAATGTCAGACCAGAATAACCTGAACAGCAAATTTGAGACATTAGACCGCAAAAATGCCGAAGCCCTCTTAGGAGGTGGCCAGGCGCGCATTGATGCCCAACATAAAAAAGGCAAACTCACCGCCCGTGAGCGCATTGACCTGCTCCTGGACGAAGGCTCTTTTGAAGAGATAGGCAAGTTTGTGATGCACCGGTCCAAGGACTTTGGCCTGGATAAAGAATACTATTTAGGCGATGGTGTGGTAACGGGTTACGGCACCGTGAATGGCCGCCTGGTGTACGTTTTCTCCCAGGACTTCACCGTTTTCGGGGGTTCCCTCTCTGAGACCCACGCGGAGAAGATTGTGAAGATCATGGACCTTGCCATGAAAAACGGCGCTCCCGTGATTGGCCTCAACGACTCCGGTGGGGCCCGTATCCAGGAAGGTGTGGTTTCCCTGGGCGGCTACGCCGATATTTTCTACAAAAACACCCTGGCCTCCGGCGTAATACCGCAGCTTTCAGGCATTATGGGCCCATGCGCCGGCGGAGCCGTTTATTCCCCTGCCATCACTGACTTTATTCTCATGGTGGAGGATACGTCTTACATGTTTGTGACGGGACCCAACGTGGTGAAAACCGTGACGCATGAGACCGTGACCTCAGAAGAACTGGGCGGTGCCAGCACCCACAGCACCAAGAGCGGCGTAACCCATTTCTCCTGCGCCAATGAGGTTGTCTGCATCCAGAACATCAAACAGCTGTTGAGTTACATGCCGCAGAACTGCGAGGAGCTTCCTCCTGCCCTGCCATACGAACCCAAAGCCGATGAGACCCGCGAGGTACTGAACAACATAGTGCCGGAGAACCCCAACCAGCCTTATGACATCCGTGAGGTGATAGAGGGTATCATTGACACCGATTCTTTCCTGGAGGTGCACAAGAACTTCGGAGAGAACATTGTGGTAGGGTTTGCCAGATTGGCAGGTCGCAGCATAGGCATTGTAGGAAACCAACCGGCAGTTCTGGCCGGGGTACTGGACATCAACGCCAGCACCAAAGCCGCCCGTTTCGTGCGCTTCTGTGACTCCTTCAACATTCCGTTGCTGGTACT
This sequence comes from Rufibacter roseolus, assembly GCF_017916365.1. Lineage (GTDB taxonomy): Bacteria > Bacteroidota > Bacteroidia > Cytophagales > Hymenobacteraceae > Nibribacter > Nibribacter roseolus. The sequence goes on along the minus strand of NZ_JAFMSU010000001.1, from coordinate 2,098,039 downwards.
GGAAGACGTACCCGGCTTCCTGCCCGGCACCGATCAGGAGTGGCGCGGCATCATTACCAACGGCGCTAAATTACTGTATGCTTTCTGCGAGGCCACCGTTCCCCGTGTAACCGTTATCACCAGAAAAGCGTATGGCGGTGCTTATGACGTAATGAACTCCAAACACATAGGCGCTGACCTGAACTACGCCTGGCCTACCGCTGAAATCGCGGTGATGGGAGCCAAAGGCGCCGCCGAGATCATCTTCAAACGTGAGATTGCCGCCGCTGAGGACCCTGAGGCCAAACTAGCCGAGAAGGTGGCCGAGTACCAAGCGAAATTCGCGACGCCATACCGGGCTGCCCACCGCGGCTTTGTAGACGAAGTAATCTATCCTTCAGAGACGCGCGCTAAACTGATCAGAGCGTTCAAGATGCTGGAGAACAAAGTAGACCAGTTACCAAAGAAAAAACACGGAAATATTCCGCTGTAAACAACCACTGGAGGATGGATTTAAGAACCTGCTTTTTGCCGGCAAATGAACCTCAAGTCCATCCTCCAGTGGCTGATATACACCAAAAAACATTCAATATTTAATTGCGCCCTTGGTTGGTGACCTCAAAGCACCCCAGCCAGATACTACTTCAACTGACAAACAACTATCGGAGAGTGCTTTGCTCCACCTAAACAGAAAGCTATGAGAGAAGAAAGCTTTGAATTCCTGCAAACCTACCTCAACAACGCTGCCCCTACCGGCTTTGAGTCATCGGGCCAGAAGCTGTGGTTAGACTACATCAAGCCCTACATTGATGAGTACTTCGTGGATACATACGGCACCGTGGTGGGGGTAATCAATCCGGAGGCAGAATACAAGGTGGTCATTGAGGCCCACGCTGATGAGATTTCCTGGTTTGTGAACTATATCACGCCGGAGGGCTACATCTACGTGCGCCGGAACGGGGGTTCTGATGCCGTGATCGCGCCTTCTAAGCGGGTGAACATCCACACCAGAAAAGGGATGGTGAAAGCAGTGTTCGGATATCCGGCCATTCATGTGCGCAAACCAGACCAGGACAAAGCCCCAACCGTAGAAACCATTTTCCTGGACTGCGGCGCCGCCAACAAGCAGGAGGTTGAAGACATGGGCATTCACGTAGGTTGCGTGGTCACCTTTGACGATGAGTTCTGGACCATGAACGAAAAGTTCTACGTGGGCCGCGCTCTAGACAACAGAATCGGGGGATTTATGATTGCCGAAGTTGCCCGCATGCTCAAGGAGAACGGAAACAAGCTTCCTTTTGGATTATACATCGTAAACGCGGTGCAGGAAGAGATTGGCCTGAGAGGTGCCGAGATGATTGCGCACCGCATCAAGCCAAACCTGGCCATCATCACCGATGTGACCCATGATACGCAGTCACAAGGTTATGAGAAGAAAACCAACGGAGATCTGCACTGCGGCAAAGGACCGGTGCTGACTTACGGTCCAGCGGTGCAGAACAACGTACTGGACATGCTTATTGAGGTGGCCCAGAAAAATGAGATTCCGTTCCAGCGCGCCGCCGCCACCCGTGCTACTGGCACGGACACCGATGCCTTCGCCTATTCATCTGAAGGTGTGGCGTCGGCCCTAATCTCTTTGCCATTAAAATACATGCACACCACCGTGGAAACCGTGCACAAAGATGACGTGGACAGCATCATCAAACTGTTCTACCATTTCCTGATCCAACTGCAAAGCGGCCATGATTTCCGGTACCTGAAATAGCCGTTTTGGGCTTGTTTTCAAATAAAAGGCCTAAAAGCAAATAGACAGGAAAAGACCTGTGAGGTTTCAAATCTCACAGGTCTTTTGCTTTAAGGCCGTTTTCAGGAAAACGGGTCTTAAACAATTCTATTGTGACCATCATATAGGTCACGGCAAATTTTAGCACGGCAGAATCCTGTTTATTATCTATCTTCACAGGCAATACTGTTTTGCCCCACCATGAAAATACATACCCCCCGGCTTTTGCTGCGCGAATTCAAGGAGGATGACTGGCATTTCACCAACCTGTATGAATCCAATGAAGAGGTCATGCGGTACCAGACCAGCGAGGTGCGCTCCAGCAAAGAAAGCCAGGAGTACATTCGGCAATGCCTGGAAGAGGCCCGGGAGGAGCCGCGCACGCTGATTGACCTGGCCATTGTACTTCGGACCACCGATATGCTCATAGGCCGCGTGGGCATGAAGGTAGACTACGACGCCGAGGAGGCGGTGCTGTGGTACATCCTGAATCAGACTTATTGGAATAAGGGCTACACCACCGAAGCCGCCGGCGCGCTGATGCACTTTGGGTTTGAGGACCTGCAACTCCACCGCATCTGGGCCGACTGTGACCCACGCAACGTTGGCTCCTACCGCATCATGGAGAAACTGGGCATGCGCCGCGAAGCCCATTTCAGAGAGAACATCTTCATCAAAGGCCACTGGTGCGATTCTTACGTCTACGCCCTGCTTGACCACGAATGGAGAACTCAAAACGGAGAAGTCAATTGGGAATCAAAAATCATGAATTAGGAATAGCAGGGTATTGCCGTTAATTTTCTACCTGATTTATCAAAAACAGCCTTAAAAAGGAAATCTGCCAAATTCAACAACCAGAAAGGCTTGGTTAGATTACTTTCAAGACGAACCTAATTCTTAATTCCTAATTCTACAGAAGTGCTTTTCCTTGATCAGATGAACCACCGCCTCCAGTTGCCGCAGCCGCCCCGCCGGATTGTGTCTCTGGTGCCTTCCCAAACCGAGTTGCTTTTTCACCTGGGTTTGGGTGACCGCGTGGTGGGCGTCACTAAATTCTGTATTCACCCCCAGGAGCAGTTAAAACAGAAACAAAAAATTGGCGGAACCAAGAACTTCAACTTTGAGGTCATAGACAGACTGGAACCAGACCTGATCATCGGGAACAAAGAGGAAAACTACCAGGAGGGAATTGAGCGGCTACAGGGTAAATACCCGGTTTACATGAGCGATATCTACACGCTGGAAGACGCTTTTGAGATGATGAGGGGCATTGGGCAGGTGACCGGCACAGAGACACAGGCTACGGAATTAGTGCAGCAACTACGGCAACAATTCGCCGGTTTAACGCCAACGGCTCCGGCCATACCTACTGCTTATTTCATCTGGCGAAATCCTTACATGGGCATCGGTAACCAGAATTTCATAGACCACATACTGGCACTTTGCGGCTTTGAGAATGTACTGGGGCACCTGGCCAGATACCCGGAGGTAACTGCAGCACAACTACAAGAGGCGAACCCTAAATTGATTCTGCTTTCCTCTGAGCCTTATCCGTTTAAAGAGAAGCACATTGCGGAGTTCCAGGCCATTTGCCCCGAGGCGCTAGTGAAGGTGGTAGACGGCGAGTTAGTTAGTTGGTACGGGAGCAGGCTCTTGCACTCTGCGCCTTACCTCCAGCGCTTGATAAAAGAAGTTTCCTCCTCTTAAGCTCCTCAGAATTTTCTAAGCTTAAAAATCGATTATAAAAAAAGGCCCTTTGCAAGATGCAAAGGGCCTTTTCTCACTAGACAAGTATTTACTTAGGGTTTAGTGGTTTTATCGGCTTGCGCCACGGCGTTTTTCAACTCTTGCGCCTCAGCCAGGTGCTCTTTCAAGACCGGTAAGATCTGGTCAATAAATTGCTGCACGTCTGGGTCTGTCACTTCTTTATCGGCTTTCTCATAGAAGGCGATGGCCTCCTCATGAGCTTCCACCTCTAGGTTCGCGAAGGTCTGGTCAAACTCCTCTCCTTTTTTAGTCTCCAGGCTATCTACGAGCGCTTTTTTCTCGCTTCCCATTTGGGCCGGCAATTCTACCGCTTTCTTTTTAGCTATTTCTGCCAGCACGGGAGTTGTACGGGAGTGCACATGGTAGATTTTCTGTCCCAAGGCGCCTACTTCTCCTTTTTTGCTTTGGTCTTCGGCCATCATACCGGCCATCAGCTGGAAGTTATCATTGGTGGCGGCCTGCTTGAGGAACTGTTCTACTTTCTGGTGGTCTGCGGCGCTGGCTTCTTTATCTACTTTATTGCAAGAAACCAATGTCATACTGCTCATAGAGAACAATGAAGCCAGCATCCAAACATTGATATTTTTCATAGTCGTATATTTTAGTACTTCTACCTGTTATCCCCTTTTAACGATCATCAACACCATATGTTGTAAAAGTTCATAAACAACTAGCTCATTCCTCTTAATTTACTATTAATAAATTAAAAAAATACTAGTAAAATCAACTAAAATTTTGATACTTTATTTATAATATAATCAATAATACAAAGATAATTTGCAGTATAAATTTTGGAGGTAATTCACAGAAAACAACTCAAAAACAGCCTTACCATCCCCACAAGCCACTAATTGACATGCTCATCCTCTCAATCCGGCGGGCAAAAAAAGAAGCCTTCTGCGGGTGCAAAAGGCTTCTTGTCTTATTCCTTCCTTATTTACCGTACTTCTTCCACGGAAAAGCCGGCTTTTTGCAGTTCGTCCCAATACCTCGGGTAGGATTTCCGCACTACGCGTGGTTCTTCTATGACCAGCGGACCCTTCAGGGCCAGCGGTGCGAAGGCCATGGCCATGCGGTGGTCTTCGTAGGTATGGATGGTGGCTTCGTTTTGCGGCCGATTCAAGAAAAACACCTTGAAAACGTCTGGGGCAACCTCGCGCAGTTCCGCGCCCAATTTCACCAGCTCCATCTGCAGGGCCGCAATGCGGTCGGTTTCCTTTATCCGGAGACTCTCCAGGCCGGTCATCTCCACTTCCACGCCCAAGCCAGCGGCCAGGGCGGCCACGGTTTGGGCCAGGTCCGGGCAGGCGAAGAAATCTATGCGGGCCAAAGGCTCCTGAACCGGCTGCTTGGTTAACTGCACACCCTCCGCCGAAAAAGCGGTCCGCACCCCGAAAGGCGCCATCAAGGACGGCAGCACGCTGTCGCCCTGAAGGGAATCGGCGCGGAGCGCGGGCAGGAAAAGATCTGCCTCCCCGGCTAGCGCCGCGATGCTGTACCAGTAACTGGCTGCTGACCAATCTGACTCCACGGTATATTCTTTGGCCTGGTATTCTTGTTTGGCTACAGATATTTGCTGGCCTTCAAAGGTAGCCTGCACGCCAAAGTGCGCCATCTGGGCCAGGGTCATTCTAATGTAAGGCTCCGAGCCGATCTTTCCCTCCAATGTCAATTCCAGGCCTTGCGGCAACAGCGGCGCAATCATGAGCAGTGCCGAAATGTACTGGCTGCTGATATCGGCCCGAATTGATAGCTGGTTCGTGCCCGAGAACTCAAACCCGTTCATCTGCAGCGGCGGGTAGCCTTCCTGGCCCAGATACTCAATCTGCGCCCCCAATTGCCGAAGCGCGTCTACCAACACGCCAATAGGCCGCTGGCACATGCGCGGGGTTCCGGTCAACGTCAGCCGCTGGCCGGTGGCGGCGTAATAGGCGGTCAGGAAACGCATCACGGTGCCGGCATCCTCGGCGCTCACCTCCTGCCCCACGGGCGTGGAGAGCAACCGGTTCAGGAGCTGGGTATCGTTGGCGTCTGACAGGTTATGGATGGGGAAATCTTTCCCGGACAAAGCCCGGATGATGAGGGCACGGTTGGCCTCGCTTTTGGAGGCCGGCAAGGTCACGCGTCCGCGCAACACGCCCGTGGGGTGCGATACGCGCACGGCAGCAGCTGAAATCATAGTAATTGGTAATAGCGCAAGGCACTCTGCACCTCGGGTAATGTAATAGGTTTGTCATAGACGGCCTCCCCTATCTTCTGCAGCAAAGTGCAGTTGATGGTGGCGCCGTCGTTCTTTTTGTCATGCAGGCACAGGTGGCTGATGGCCTGAACATCGGCCTCCGGAATGGTCACCTTTTCATAGATAGACAGGATAAACGTCTCTATCTGCTCCAGCTCTTCCTGCGGCAAAAGCCCTTTCTGGGTAGAGAGCCAGGCTTCGCAAAGCATACCCACGGCAATCGCCTCACCATGCAGCAGGGTCTGGCCGGGCTCCTCCAGGTAGAAGCTCTCCACGGCGTGGCCGATGGTGTGCCCGAAGTTAAGGATCTTGCGCAGGCCATTCTCCAGCGGATCGGCGGTGACTACCCTTGACTTGATGTCAATGGAATGCCGGATCAGGTCGATCCAATCCTCGGTGAACATGCCAATGTAGCGCTGCTCATAGAACTTGTCGGCGTCCATGATGAACCAATGCTTGATGATCTCGGCGTAGCCGGATTTCATCTGCCGCATGTCCAGGGTCTGCAGAAACGCCGGGTTCACCAGTACTGCCAGTGGCTCTTGGAACACGCCTATGTGGTTCTTGAAGCCCATGAAATCAATGCCGGTCTTGCCGCCCACGCTGGCGTCTACCTGAGACAAGAGCGTGGTAGGCACGTTCACGAACCGGATGCCACGCTTGTACAGGCTGGCACAAAAACCACCCAGATCAGTGAGCACGCCGCCGCCCAGGTTCACAAGCAAGCTCCAGCGATCCAGGTTCTGGTTTGTGAGTTCGCGCCACACGTGCTCGCAGGTGGCCAGGTTCTTGTGCTCCTCGCCGCTTTGGATCTGCACCACGTAATGGTTTTCCGGCAAATAAGACTTCAGGAGCGGGTAGCAGTGCCGGTGGGTGTTCTCATCTACCAGCACCACCGTCTTCCTGAAAGCCCGGTTCTGCAACAAATCTTTGAGTTGCCCCACGGCCTCAAGGCCTATGAAAATCTCTTCGGTCAAATTATTTCTGTTTAATGCGTTTAGCAACCAATTTTTCTAAAATGGCCCCTAAACCGGATAATCCCCTAAAAAAGGGAATGTCTGGGGAGAATCAAAATAAAACCCGCTGAATGCGCTTGTTCCTCTGGTTTGCAAGGTACTGCCTGCCTGGTGAAACCACCCTACTGAGCCGGAGAATTCTTTTCCACGATCTCGGTCTGTACCCTGATAGACTCCAGATGAATGAGTTCATACAGCTCGGCGGCGAAATCTGGATTGATCTGCATCTGGCGGGCCCACTCTTTCCGGGTCTCGAAGATGCTTTTCCAGCGCTCGGGCTGCAGTACGGCAATGTTGTTCTCTTTCTTGTCCTCACCTATCTTTTCTACCAGGCGCATGCGGCGGGCCAGGGCCTCAATGATCTCACGGTCGGCGCGGTCAATCTTCTGACGCAGTTCCTCGGTACGGCTGATAAAAGCGGCATCGGGGAGGCTGCGCACCTGCAGCTTATCCAGGATTTCGCCTAACGCCTCGGGCGTGATCTGCTGTTCGGCGTCTGAGAGGGCTTCTGAAGGGTTAGGGTGCGTCTCAATCATGACCCCGTCAAAGTTCAGGTCCAGCCCTGTCTGGGAAATGGGCAGAATCAGATCAGGCTGCCCGCCAATGTGGCTGGGGTCTACCACTACGGGCAGAAACGGAAACATGCCTTTGAGTTGAATGGGAATCTGCCAGAGCGGCACGTTGCGGTATTGGCTTACCTCATAGGAGGAAAACCCACGGTGGATGGCGGCCACGTCCTGAATACCGACGGCCCACAGCCTTTCCACTGCGCCCGCCCAAAGACTGAGATCGGGGCTCACGGGGTTCTTGACCATAATCGGCACGTGGGTGCCGCGTAGGGCCTCGGCGAGTTCCTGCACCGCAAAGGGATTAACGGTGGTGCGGGCGCCAATCCAGAGCACGTCAATGTTGTGTTTGAGGGCGGTTTCAACGTGGTGGGGCCGCGCTACCTCCGTGGCCACAGGAATACCGTATTCCTGCCGCACCTCGTGTAGCCACTTCATGCCCTCGGTGCCCACGCCCTCAAAGGTGCCCGGCTTGGAGCGGGGCTTCCAGACGCCGGCCCTGAAGATATCTGCCTGCAGGTCTTTCAACTGACGGGCCGTATCCATGACCTGTCCCCGGGTTTCGGCGCTGCACGGACCGGCGATTACCAATGGTCGGCGGCGCAGCTTGCTCAGCTGGTGAAAATAATTGTTTTCTTTTTTCCGTTCCATGGCCAAATGCACGCGTTACAGGGTAGCGGTCTATAGGCGGCTTTTGCAAATCACCTAAAAAACAACTAACAACCGCTTTTACGTTATCTTTGTACAGCTTAAATGTAGCACTTAATCTATGACTCCTGCACTAAAAGTTTCTTTTGAAGATACCGCCATTGCATTCGCTGATAAATCTGATGCAGAACTCTATAAAACCTACCTCCTGTTTGCGGCCATGAACAACAACTCCATGGTGAAGATGGGCGGAGGTCTCATGAAAAAGGCGCTGAGCTGGAACCTGCCGGTGAAGTTCCTTATTAAGAAAAGCATTTTTGAGCAGTTCTGCGGTGGCGAGACCATCCAGGAATGCAAACCCACCATTGAGAAACTGGGCCGTTCAGGCATAGGTACCATCCTGGACTACTCAGTGGAAGGCGAGAGCAACGAGGCCAGCTTTGACCACACGGTGCAGGAAATCATCTCTACCATAGAAATGGCCGCCAAGTCCAACCACATCCCCTTCAGCGTGTTCAAGGTGACCGGCGTAGCCGATTCTGCCCTGCTGGCCAAAGCCCAGACAGACCAGGAACTCACGAACCAGGAGAAAGCGGCCTTCGGGCGGGTGCGGGCCCGGGTGAAAGCCATCTGCCAGCGGGCGTTTGAGCGGGGCGTGCGCGTGTTCATTGACGCCGAGGAAAGCTGGATGCAGGAAACCATTGACCAGCTCTGCTACGAGATGATGGAACTCTACAACCAGGAGCGCCCCATTGTCTACAACACCTACCAACTCTACCGCCACGACCGCCTGGACGTGATCAAGCGCGACTTTGAGCGGGCCCAGCGCGAGGGTTATTACCTGGGCGGCAAACTTGTGCGCGGTGCCTACATGGAGAAAGAAGGCCGCGTGGCCCAGCAGCGGGGCATCAACAACCCCATCAACCCTACCAAAGAAGCCACCGATGCCCTGTACGATGAATCCCTGCGTTTCTGCCTTGAGCACATTGACCGCATTGCCATCTGCGCCGGCACCCACAACGAGCAGAGCTGCTACCACCTCATGGAACTCATGGACGAGTTCAACATCCAGCCCAATGATGAGCGCATCTACTTCGCGCAGTTGCTGGGTATGAGCGACAATCTCTCTTACAACCTGGCGCATGCCGGCTACAACGTGGCCAAATACGTACCCTACGGCCCTGTAGAGGCCGTGATGCCGTACCTGCTGCGCCGCGCCGACGAGAACACCGCCATTGCCGGCCAGAGCAGCCGCGAGTTCTCCCTAGTGAAGAAAGAACTGGAGCGCCGCAAGCGCAAGGCCTAAAACAGAAAAGCGTTTGGGACCTGTTTTCCAGAAAACAGGTCCCAAACGCTTTTTTCACGAACTCACCTAAAAAGTAAAAGCGTCTCTTACGCAAACCGTATGAGACGCTTTTATCTTGTCCTAATCAGGAGGTGTGCTTACGCACACCGCTTAATTACTGAGCAGTAGTTGCAGTTGCAGCAGTGTCAGTACCGGCAGTAGTACCAGTAGTTGTACCAGCAGCAGTAGTGTCAGTGGTAGTAGTAGTTGAAGTAGTGTCGCCTTCAGTTGCAGTAGCATCAGTAGAAGTAGCTTCAGTAGAAGCACCTTCAGTACCTTCAGCAGATTTAGACTCGCAAGAAGCGAAAACGAACATACCAGCTACCAGGGCAAGAGAAAATACCTTTTTCATTGTAATAGGTTTTAAGGGTTTTAGCGTTAATTTCAACCTTAATACCACTACCCCCCGAGAGGTAACCCACCTTTTTCAAAAATTTTTTATTTTTTTCTGTGGGTTACTAAATGACTAAAACTGTATTAATTGACAAGCATGATTAGTAAGGCGCTAGTGACCGATGCGGCCATAATAGAAGGGATTCTTCAAGACGATGATGCGGCACTGAGTAGGTTATACAAACTCCACTTTTCCATGGTCTTGTTCTTTGTCCAGAGCAACAGCGGGACCGAGGATGACGCCAAGGACATTTTCCAGGAAGCGGTGATTGTCTTCTATGAAAAGATCAAGGCGGGCCAACTGGAACTGAATTGCCAGATAAAAACCTACCTGTATTCTATCTGCCGCCGTCTTTGGCTGAAAAGGCTGTCAAGAAGCAGCCGGTTCAGCCATGGTATGATTGAAGACACCGAATCTGAGCTGGCCCCCCACGTAGACGCCGACGCCGAGCAGGCAGAGCAGAACGAGCTCAAGTTTGAGGCCATGGGCAATGCCTTGGGCCAATTGGGCGAGCCCTGCAAAACCCTGCTAGAGGATTTCTACATCAGGAGCATGGGCATGGCCGAGATCACCGAGAAGTTTGGTTATACTAACGTAGACTCGGCCAAGAACCAGAAGTACAAGTGCCTGATGCGCCTGAAGAAACTGTTCTTCCTGGACTATCAGGTTCCTTCTTAAAGGGAAACGCGTAAAAACAGACATCCGGCACCGGATGCATTTCTATATATGAGTGACAGGGAATTATTGGAATTGATTGAAAGGTACCACCAGCACCAGGTGACCTCCGCTGAGCGCCGCGCACTGGAGGAACGCATGGCCGCCGATCCGGTATTCGCGCAGCGGGTACGGGAGGTGGAGCTGTTTACGGCAGCCTTGCAGAACCATGGCCGGCAGAAATCACTGCGCGACCGCCTGAACCAGCACCACCAGGCCTGGCAGCAGGAAAACCAGAAGGTGACCACCCCTCCGGTGCTCAAGCGTCGTACGCCCGTGCAGATTTTCATGCGCCGTTATGCCGCCACCATGGGCGTAGCCGCCACCGTGGCCATTGTCACAGTGTTCAGCAGTTTGTTGGGTATGGAGATGTGGCGCTCAGCCACGAAGCAGCAAACGGCCCGCTACGTGGAGCTGCGCCGAGAGGTAGATGACCTCAAGCGGAAACAGAATGCCTTATTGAATACCAACCCGGCCGTTACGCCTAAAGCCAGCACCCTTAATCCGGGTCAGTTCTCGGGAACCGGTTTCGTGCTCACCTCAGACGGGTATTTCGTGACCAGCTACCACGTGATTGAAGGCGCCGACTCGCTCATGATTGAGAACAAGAACGGCACCAAGCTCAAGGTGGAGGAGATCTACTCAGACCAGGTGCGTGACCTTGCCCTGCTGCGCGTCACAGATACCTCGTTCACCGGTTTCGGGAAGCTGCCTTACTCTTTCAAGCAGAAGGAAAGCGAACTGGGCGAGCGCGTGTTCACCCTGGGTTTCCCCAGAGAAGACGTAGTATTCGGAGAGGGTACGCTTAGCTCCAAATCAGGGGTGTACGGCGACACCGCCTCTTACCAGATCTCTATTCCGTTGAACCCTGGTAACAGCGGCGGCCCGCTCTTGGATGACCGCGGCAACATGATTGGCGTGATCAGCGGCAAGATGCTGGGCGTAGACGGCGCGGCCTTCGCGGTGAAGTCTGCTTACCTGCTCACCCTGCTAGACCAACTGCCGGAGCACCGCCTGCCCAAGCCTATTTCCCTGCCCAAGGTGAATAACCTGGCCGGCAACCCACGTCCGCAGCAGCTGAAGAAACTGCAGGATTTCGTGTACATGGTGAAAGTTTATAATTAAGCTCCATAGCTTTTATTTAAAGGCCGATTTTCTGAAAACACCCCTTAAACGCCTGTGCCCAGCACGGGCGTTTCTGTTTTATATCCGGTGGGTAGATGTAACTAATACGTATGATTTGCGTTAAGCTAAATCTAATTGCCAGTTGCCGGTTCCGTAACTGGCCAAGTAATTACCACTATGTTACATCTACTAAATATTAAGCAAAAGACTATGGAAAATCGCACTGGAAACACGCATAATTCTGGAATGTTGACAGGTATGTTCAGAGACAGAGAAAGTGCCGAGCGCGCTTACAATTCTTTACATAACCGTGGCTACAGCAGAGATGATATCAACGTGATCATGAGCGATGATGCCCGCAAGCGTCACTTCTCTGACAACGATAACAATAACACAGAACTGGGCAGCAAAGCCTTAGAAGGTGCCGGTGCTGGTTCTGCCATTGGTGGTACTCTTGGTGCAATTGTGGGCGCAATTGCCGCAATTGGTACTTCTATTGCACTTCCAGGACTTGGCCTGGTGATTGCTGGTCCGTTAGCGGCTGGTCTGGCTGGTGCCGGTGCCGGTGGCTTAACAGGTGGTTTACTGGGTGCCTTGGTAGGTTCTGGTATTCCTGAGGAACGTGCCAAAGTGTACGAGTCAGGCATCAAGGAAGGAAATATTGTAATGGGCGTAACTCCTCGCTCTGCTGAGGATGCCGAATATTTTGAGAACGATTGGCGCACCAACCGTGGTGAGCACATCTACCGTTAATCAGTAGAAATAACCACATAAAAAGCCCCGACTCTTAAATAGAGCCGGGGCTTTTTTGTTTGAATAACATCTTGAATTCAATTAAGTATTTAAGTTTCTATTTAAGGGCTATTTTCATTGAAATGGCCCTTAAATAGAAACCTGTTTTTAAATTATAATTCCTTTATTTATTTCAGCTCCAATCTGATGGGCAAAGTCATGCGCACGGGTACCGATCTGCCGTTCTGGTAACCGGGTTTCCAGCGGGGCAATTTGTGCACCACCCGCAGGGCTTCTTCCTCGGTGCCGTAACCCAAGCCCTTGAGCACCTGCACATCGGTGATGTCACCGGTGGCGGCCACCACAAAACTTACTACCACGGTGCCTTCTATGCCACTGGCCTGGGCCGCCCTGGGGTAGCGCAGGTTCTTGCCAATGAACTCCATCAGTTTAGGTAGGCCTCCGGCAAACTCAGGCATTTGCTCTACGCGCACGAAAACCTCAGGTGCAGCCGGAGGAGCCTCCGTACCGGGACCATCCCCAACTCCGGTTCCAGTACCCGAACCTATTTCGGGGTTGTTCAGGTTTCCGCTGCCATCTCCGTCTGAGGTCACCAACCCAGAGTTGGCGGTCTGGAGCTGTTCCTGGGTGGGGATTTCATTGGTCACTTTCTTGGTATCCTCCACTACTTTGGGTGTGGTGTTCTTTACAGTAGGAGCAGCAGGCGTTGAAGGAGTGGCGGGTGCAACTGGCTTGGCTTCCTTGACTTCTTCAACAGGCGGAAATTCTACCGGAAGCATGCAAATGGGAGGGGTTTCAATCCCTTTCTCATAAGGGGCCTGTTTTCCAAAAATCTTGTTGGCCAGGAAGGGTGCGGAGAAAAAGACCAGGGAAAGCGCGATGGCGTAGAGCACAGCTTGGCTGATGTGCTGGTTATAGAGTTTGCGTAAGACATAGGCGCCGTAGGCTTTGTTGCGGCCTTCAAAAATCATGTCATTCAGGGTGGCGGCGTAAGCGTGGTTCGTTTCCATGAGGTTGGCGTTTTGTTGGTGGTTTGGGTGTCATTTCCCTCATGATGCCGCCGCCGGCAAGTTTCCATATAAGGCCGCCAGATTTAAATAATATATAAAATTGCCTATTTTGTTCACGATTGAGAATCAGGGAGAAACAAATCCGGGGCTCCCGATGTTAAAAAAAAGAGGGCCAAAAAGAACAACTACTGCCACGTTCTGCTTACTTGCAATTCTTTAGCAAATAATCTCAGAACGTTCACACCTTTCTGGCACTTGCCTACGTTTAACGTAAAGTAATGCACCCGCAAAACAGGCACTACTTTTGTTTATACACTAACAGACATTACTAGAGACAAAATATGTTTTCATTAAAGACTAAGCTGGTCGCATACGGTACTGCCGCCTCAGTGGTGTTTGGCATTGCCTCATACCGACTTCTGGAGACAGATGGCGCCGCCCGTGACCAGAAGAACGAAGTGCTTACCAAAGTGCTGATGCAGGGCTTAAGCTCGGCCCACTACAAGCCAGAGCGTTTAGACGATGAATTTTCCAAAAAGGCCTTTAACCTCTACCTGGAGCGCCTGGACTATAACAAAAAGTTCTTGCTGCAGTCAGACGTAGACCAATTGCGGGCTTACCAGACCCAGCTGGACGATGAGTTCAAGAACGGTTCTTTCAAGTTCTTTGACCTTTCCATGAGCGTTTTCCAGAAAAGGCTCAAAGAGGCCGAAGGCTACTATAAAGAGATCCTGGACAAACCTTTTGAGTTTGACAAAGAGGAGACGATAGAGGTGAAACCAGAGAAACTGAAGTTTGCCTCCTCCCCTGCCGCCCTAAAAGAGGAATGGCGCAAATACCTCAAGTACCAGGCTTTGATCAGAGTGGCAGATGCGCTGGATAGCCAGCAGAAAGCCGACTCTGCGGGTTCCAAGGAGCCTAAGAAAACCATGCCCGAGATTGAGGCCGATGCCCGTAAAAAGCTCAAAGAAAACTATGACGACCTGTTCAAGCGAATGGGCCAGTTGGAGAACGAAGATTACCGTTCCTCTTACCTGAACTCCTTCGCTAACATCTATGACCCGCATACTGAATACTATGCCCCCAAAGAGAAAGAGGACTTTGACTATGAGTTCTCCGGACGTCTGGAAGGCATTGGCGCTTTATTGCAGGAAAAAGACGGTCTGATCAAGGTTTCTGAGATCACCCCAGGTAGCCCTTCTTACCTGCAAGGTGAACTGAAACCCGGCGACGTGATCTTGAAAGTGGCCCAGGGCAATCAGCAACCGGTGGATATCTCCGGCATGCGGATTGACAAAGCCGTGACCCTCATCAGAGGTAAGAAAGGCACTGAGGTTCGCCTGCACGTGAAGAAAGTAGACGGCACCATGAAGGTGATTCCAATCATCAGGGACGTGGTGGTACGCGAAGAAGGCTACGCCAAATCGCTTATGATCAAAGGAGCTAAGCCTATCGGGTACATCCATCTGCCTGCCTTCTACGCCGACTTCAAAAACGCCGGTGGCCGCAACTCTGGTAAAGACGTAGCCGAGGAAATTCAGAAGCTGAAGCAGGAAAACGCCCAGGGTATTATCCTTGACCTGAGAAACAACGGTGGTGGCTCCCTGCAGGACGTGGTAGATATGGTGGGTCTTTTCATCAAGTCTGGTCCGGTGGTACAAGTGAAATCTGCCAATGGCCCGGCCGCGGTGCTGGAGGACAGAGATCCGCAGGTACAGTTTGGTGGTCCGTTGGTGGTACTGGTGAACGAGAACAGCGCCTCGGCGTCTGAGATCATGGCCGCCGCCATCCAGGACTACAAGCGCGGGGTGATTGTGGGTAGCTCTACCTATGGTAAAGGCACCGTGCAGCAGTTCTTTGACTTGGACCAGGTATTGCCAGCCTCTTTTGACGCGGTGAAACCCCTTGGTCACCTGAAACTGACTACCCAAAAATACTACCGCATCAGCGGGAAAACCGTGCAGCTGCGCGGCGTAACCCCAGACATCGTGCTGCCTGATACTTACACTTACCTAAAATACGGTGAGAAAGAGCAGGAATACGCGCTTCCGTTTGATGAGATTCAGTCGGCTAAGTTCAACACCTGGAGCAGCCCTAACTTCTCCATTGAAAAGCTGAAAGCCTCCTCTAAAGCCAGAGTGGCCGCCAGCCCGACCTTCTCCCTGATCAACCAGAGCGCCATGCGCCTGAAAGACCGTACCGAGGTGTCTACCCGCTCCCTCAAGCTGAGCACGTACTTAGCCGAAGAGCGCCGCACCCAGGAAGAGTCTAAGAAACTGGAGAACCTGCGCAAGACCATCCCGCAGTTAGATGTGGCCGGCCTGAAATCAGACTTGAGTAAGTTATCCGGTGACACCGCTGCCTCCGCACGCTTCCAGGCATTCACCCGTAACGCTAAGAAAGACCTCTACATTCAGGAAGCAGTCTCTATCCTGAAAGATGGGTTATAATAGATCCTAAACTTCTAAGAAGGGCCGTTGCTAAAGTAACGGCCTTTTTTACGTCCTTTCCAAAAAGGAGCCTATAAACAGCTTAGCCCTTCATTTTAGAAAACGCCTGATCCAAGTCTTTAATCAGGTACTCGGGGTCTTCCAGGCCAATGTAAAACCTGATCAAGGTGAAGGGCAGCGAAGACCGGTAGTTTCCCTTATTGTGTGCCGCTGCCGCAGGGTAGATCAACGACTCATGCCCGCCCCAGGAAGCCGCCATGAGAAAGTGCTGCAGACTATCGCAGAACCGGTCCACTTCTTTGATCTGGCCGGTATTCAGTTTGATGGTGAATTGCCCGGTGTTGTTGCGCATCTGCTTTTTGGCCAGCTTATACTGCGGATGCTCGGGCAGGAAAGGCCACAGAATCTCAGCCACTTCTTCTCTTTGCTGCAGGTAAGCCACCACCTGTCGGGTGGTCTTGGCAATGCGGTCCATGCGCAGCGGCAGCGTACGAAGCCCGCGCAGCAGCAACCAGGCATCGTGCGGCGACAAAACGGCTCCCAGGGTCATGTATTCGGTACTGAAGATCTGATTAATGCGCTCCCGGTTACCACAGACTATGCCGCCCATGACATCGCTGTGGCCGCCTATGTATTTGGTAGCGGAATGCACCACTAGGTCCACGCCCATGGCCGCCGGGTTCTGGAACAACGGCGAGGCGAAACTGTTGTCAATGACCGTGCAGATGTTCCGCTCTTTGGCATACGCCGCTATTTGGGCAATATCCTGCAGTTCAAATGTGAAAGAGTTGGGGCTTTCCAGATAATACAGGACGGTATTCTCCTTGCTGGCCTCGGCAAAGTTGCGGGCATCGGTGCCGTCTACCATGGTCACCTCCACCCCAAAACGGGGCAGGAAATTACGCATGAGTTTGTTTGTCCAGGTGTAAGGTTTCCTGATGCAGACCACATGGTCACCGGCCTTCACCTGCGAGAGCACCGCTGCCACCACGGCCGCAATGCCGCTCCCAAAGGCGATGGCGTGCTCAGTTCCTTCCAGCGCAGCAATCTTCTTCTCCAGCATGTCAACCGTGGGGTTGTTGCCCCGGGTGTAGAAATCTACCTCAAACTCATGCTGCAGCATGTAACGCATCTCATCCACGGTTCTGCACGCAAAGTTGCTGGTCTGGATGATGGGTGGGGCCACAGCGTTGAAATACGCCGCCCGGTCTTCGCCAAGTTCGTTCAGGATATAGGAGAGGTCCATACAAGAAAAAGATAGTTTCTCCTTCTACTCCAGGCCTCTGGAAAGGGTTGTTGGCTTTAACTACGTTTGAAATGAGCACCAAAGAAAAGGGCTTGCCAAATGGCAAGCCCTTTTCTTTGGTGCTCTATATTGTTTTAGAACCGGATGCGCAGGTTCGCTTCTACCTGAGGATCTGGTTTAGCAGTTGTGGTAGTTTCCTTGGTCAAATCAAAGGAAGTGGTGAACTGCACGTTGTCTTTGAGGTTAATACCGGCATTCACGTTCCAGGGAGCGGTTTTGTCAAACTGGCCGCGGTAGTTCACGCCGGCAGTCAGGAACTTTATGTTAGCCATGGTCCCGAACTGGTACTCCTGCTTGCCGTCTTTGAGCGGTTGGTTCATGAAGAACGATGGCGTCAGGCTGAATTCCGGGGCGAAGGCGATTTTGTACCCGGCGGTCACGAGTAATTCCCTGATGCCTTCGTGCTCTGCATCGCCTACCAGGTTATAGTTTGGCGCCAACAGACTGGCAAAAGTAGCCCCGGCGTAGAAGTTGCGCACGTTCAACCACACCCCGGCGTCCACATCGGGCCGGAGGTCGTTGTCATGGCCTACCATCTTCTTCTCCTCGTTACGGGTTTTCTCCGCCAGGTCCACGTTGAAGTACTCAGCGGCCAGTTGAGCCCCGAAGGCCAAACTGCTTTGCTCCCCTAATCTGAAGCGCTTGGCATAGCTGAAGCCCAACTTACCTAACCAATAAGGCCCGAACTGGTCATAGACAGCCACAACACCAATCCCGTTAGGATTCTCTTTGCTCACGTATCCCTGGTAATGGGCAATCACGGAAAGAGGAGCCGAGGAAGTCGATCTGTTGATAGAGTTAAGGTGCCCGTTTACGCCAAACTCTCTTCTTCCCTCAGAGCCCGCAAAGGCCGGGTTCAGGTAAAAATAATTCTGTTGGTAAAGGCGCGGGATCACCATGCGTTGCGGAGTAACCTGGGCCTTAGAAACGCTAGCAGCCAGCAGTAGCAAGCTGAAAACAACAATTTGCTTCAGATTCATTGTCTAAGGTTAATAGAGAAAACTTAAATTAATTGTGCAAAAGGTAGAAGTAAGGAATAGAGATTTTGGTTTTGTGTATTTCCAATTGATGTAGAGACAACTTCTTCCTGCAAATTTAAGTTCATAAAATGGTAACCTTCTATATTAAGGCATATTAATATTTATTGTTCAACCGCCTTCTTAAGCAGAATTCCCCATTTTTTGCCTGTAAAAATTTTCAATTTTCGGTCTTACCTACTCTAAATAATTGCCCACCCTTTTTATTATCCTAAGACAATTGATGCAGAACACTCCCCCATAGGGCTAAAGAGAATTAGATACTTTTTCAAGAAAACAGGCCTGAAACAACCCTTTTTTTCCCTTCTGGCAGGAATGCATGATCTTGTTTTAGGCCTGTTTTGATAGAACCGGGCCTAAAACAGAAAAGGGCCAATTACCTGGTAGTAAATGGCCCTTTCCTGCTAAATTATTTCTTTCGCTTTAATACCCCATGGCGGTGTCATCTCCCCGGGGATCAGCTCCTCCTTCCCACATTCCGCTCCTGAGCCGAAGGATGCCATCCACTGCGCCATAGTTTGATCTGTTCTGCAACGTGTGTCCCCGCTTCAGGAGCTCCTCCCTTACCTCAGGAGACAAAGCCGCAGCCTCTGGCTCTATCCTATCCGGGAGCCATTGGTGGTGGAATCGCGGAGCGGCTACGGCATGCTGCATGCCCATGCCGTGGTCTACCACATTCAGGATGGCCTGGAAAACTGATGTGATAATGGTAGACCCACCGGGGGTGCCTACCACCATGAATAGCTTGCCGTCCTTCTCCAGGATGGTTGGTGTCATGGAGCTCAACATGCGCTTACCTGGGGCAATAGCGTTGGCCTCTCCCCCAATGAGCCCGAACATATTAGGTACGCCGGGTTTGGCGCTGAAATCGTCCATTTCGTTGTTGAGGATGAAGCCGGCGCCTTCCACCACTACTTTGGAGCCGTAGCCGCCGTTGAGGGTGGTGGTGATGGAGGCAGCATTCCCCCACTGGTCCACGATGGAGTAATGGGTGGTCTGGTCGCTTTCATGGGGCTGCAGTTTACCCGCCATGATCTGGGTAGAGGACGTAGCGTGCTCCATGTCCAGGTTGGTCAAACGGTTCTTGAGGTAAGCGGAGTTCAGTAGATCAGCCACGGGCACTTTCACGAAATCAGGATCGCCCAGGTAAGTGGCGCGGTCAGCGTACACCCGGCGCTGTGCTTCGGTCATGACGTGCACGGTATTCGGCTGCTGCCAACCCCATTTCTGGAGGTTGTAGGGCTCCACCATCTTCAGCAGTTGCAGCAGGGCTATACCTCCGCTGGAGGGCGGAGGCATAGAGATCACCTTGTACCCGCGGTAAGAACCCGTAATAGCCTCACGCCACACAGAATGGTAATCCTTCAGGTCCTGGCGCGAGATAAGGCCTCCTCCCCTTTGCATTTCCTTCACCAGCAGATCGGCGGTTTCGCCTTCATAGAATCCGGCCCGGCCTTTGTCCCTGATGCGTTCCAGCGTGCTGGCCAGTTCTGGCAGGTATAGCACATCGCCTTTCTGCCAGGGCGTGTTCCTAACCACCATGGGCGTGAATTTATTCGCTTTGATAAAGCTTTCCTTCGCGCCGTTGAGCATGTGGGCTTCGCGCTCCGTCAAGACCACGCCTTTGTGGGCCAGGTCAATGGCGGGCTGTACCACCTGCACCCAGGGCAGACTGCCTAGTTTCTGGTGCATGGCCACCATGCCGTCTACCGCGCCCGGCACTCCTACGGCCAAATGCCCCAGGATACTTGCATCGGGGACCACATTGCCTTGGGCATCCAGGTACATGTCGCGCGACGCGGCCTGGGGCGCCTTCTCGCGGTAGTCCAAAGAGCCCACTTCTCCGTCTTGTTTCCGGTACACCAGAAATCCGCCGCCGCCAATGTTGCCCGCCACCGGGAACGCCACGGCCAGGGCAAAGCCGGTGGCCACTGCTGCATCAAAGGCATTGCCGCCCTTTTGCAGAATCTCCAGGCCAATGCGCGAGGCCTCTGGGTGGGCACTCACCACCATGCCTTTCCGGCCGGTGGCTCCCTGTTGCTGAGGCAAAGAAGAAGCAGGCTTATCAGCGGGTTTGCAGCCCACTACCTGCCATAGAATCCATAAGAAGATGAAAGAATAGGAGATGCCTTTTTTCATGTTGTTTTAGCGGAGTTTTGGCCAAAAGGGCCTCTAAACGGACGAATCCAAATTGAAAAGTAAAGAAATATATCGGCATAAAAAAAGCCTGCCGGAGAAGATCCGGCAGGCTTTCCTGGAAGGCTCTGGAGCCTATTTCTTGATGATTCTGGTTTGGTAAGCCTGGTTACCCGCCTGTACTTTCACCAGGTACATGCCGGCCGCGGCCGAGCTTATTTTCTGCGAAAGCAGGTTGTTGAGGGTTTGCTCAGAACCAGCCGCTTTCAAGAGAACCTCGCCGCGCAGGCTGTACACCGTTACAGATAGTTTCTCTTTGGCTACTCCCTCAGGCAGACGCAAGGCTACCGCTCCGGTGGTTGGGTTCGGGAACACGTTGAATCTACCTTTCACGTCACCTTTCACGCTCAGCGGATCGCTGGTGGTGAAGGCGAAACGGGCATACACCGGCAAGTGGTCTGAGGTAGTGTTGGAGTAGTTGGTCACGTAGCTTCTTGGGTCTTCAATGGTGATAGAGTTCTCAAGGTACTCATCGGTGAGCTCATTGGAGATGATGATGTGGTCCAGGAAGCTGTTAGAGCTTGGGAAAGAGAAGCCGCCGTTCTGGGCCAGAGTCTGGGTAAGCGCCTTGTAACGGGCTACATCGGTCACGAAAGCGTTATAGGAAGAAACGCCGCCGTCATTGATAGAGCCTACCACGTTGTCGTTGAAGTCTCCTAGCAAGATCACGTTGTCATTGGCATAGTACGCATCCAAAGAATCTTTCAGCACTCTCAGGTCGGCCACACGGCGGTTGTAGTCTGTGTTGGCTGAGCCGGATTTGGCGTGAATATCAATCACTCTTACGCGTTTGGTGATGCCGTTTACCGTCACATCAAAAGTACCCATGTACGGCAATCTACCAGATGACCAGAAATCGTCATCAATAAGGGTGGTAGTACCGGCTACGGCTTGTCTGTACAGGCCTTCAAACATCACCCTGAAACCAACCGGGGTAGTAGTAGCGGTGTTATAGATAAAGCCGATTTTCTGGGCCGGGAAAGGCGTGGTAGAAGAATTTGGTTTGATAGAGTATGAGTACACCGGCGAAAGCTGCTTGCCGTAAGTGCCTGGCAAATTGGTCACCAACTCTTCCAGAGAAGCCTCATCACTGATTTCCTCAATCCCGATGATGTCTGCGTTCAAGGTCTGTACTACGGTAGTGGCATTGGCAATCTGCAGGTCAGCATCGGCAGGACCGTAATTGCCCGCGATCTTGGTGCCGTTCCCGAAGAACTCCATGTTGTAGGTGGCTACGTCAAAGGTCTCAGATTTAAGGTAAGAGGAACCTGACAGATTGATCGTCTTAGTGTCTAAACCGGTACCCGCAAAGGTTAAGGTTCCTTCTACTTTCAGCTGTTTGGCGGTTGGCGCGAAACGTACCTGTACGGTTTTGCCAGCAGCGGCCGCAGCCTCTGCTTCTGGGATGGTCACGGAAGCGGCAAAAGCATTGCCATTGTCCATAGACACCTCAAAGCCAGCCGATGCGGTTACCGTGATGTTACCGTACCCTACCGCTCTGAAGTTAACAGTCTGCGCAGCAGATTTGGCCCCTACTTCAGTTTCACCAAACACCAGAACTTTGGAAGGAATAGTATTGTAGCTGCTTACGTCTTGGATCTTGAAATCATCAACGGTCCAGCGGGAAGCGCCACTTTCTGAGGAGGTGTAGACAAAAGCCACGTACTTGGCTGTCTTAGGCAATTCAATTCCCTGCGACAGGGTCCAGAGGTTGCTGTTGGAGGCAGGGAACACGCCCGGCACTTCAGTCCAGGTGGCATCTTTCGGGTTACCGGTACCGGTGTAATCTGCAGAGTACACCAGTTTCAGTTGGTTTCCGGCAAAAGCCGAGATGGTCCAGAATTCCAGCACCGGGGTATTGGTGAAAGAGGCCAGATCCAGTTGCGGAGAAATCAACCAGTCTTCGTTTGGTACGCTGGCACCACTCACAAAACCGTTGATCTGGACAGCCTTGTTCACGGTAGAAGCGTTGCAACCGGTAAGGCAGTCGCGCCCGAAGTTGGTGCTGGCCCACACCTGCGCACCGGCCACGCTGTATTGCATCCAGCCGCTGTTGGTTAAGAAAGCCGGGTCGTTGAAGTTCTGGTTGTAAGGATCAACTCCCAAGCCTGAAAGATTTACGGTAACAGCCTGAGCACCGGCAGAAGCCTGGGATATAGAGCCAGTGTTGTTTCCTAAAGCGGTAGGCGTAAAGCGCACGTATACTTTCTGGGTAGTAGCCAGTTCTTCTTTGGTGAACACCAAAGGTGTAGAGGCAAAAGAACCGTCGGTCTTAGAGATGGTAAATGGACCGGTTACCGTTACAGTCACATCACCAGTTAGGTTTGAGGCAGACAGGTCATATGATCTGGTCATGCCTTTGTTTAAGGCCGTACCCGGAAATACAATGGAAGTAACGGAAGAGGATAGCACCGGTGTAACGGCTGCGGCCGTGGTGAAGGTCCAGGAAGACCCAGACAGCCCGCCGTAGAAATTACCGGCTGCATCTTTGAAGGCCGTGTTCTCAATGAAAGCCGTGTAAGTTGTGTTAGACTGAAGGGCAGTGTTCTTAATGGTCACCGTGGAACCTGAGTAAACCACATCTGCATCAGTGGTGAATTTTGTAATGGGGTCTCCACTAGAGGTAAGGCCCACTTTACCCGTTCCGGCCACTACCGGCTCACTGAAAGTCAGAACGAAGTCAGTGTTGGTAGGTACGTTAGTGGTGTTATTTGCCGGGGTAAAGGAGGTTAAGGTTGGAGGGGTATTGTCTGCCACAGCGGCAGGGGTTACATCAGCCCAGTTGTCACTAACTCTGATGCCATCCACAGTTAAATTAGCTCCAGAAGATGCTCCCCCCTGACGGAGCGCCACTGAACCAACAGAAGTTACTTCACCGGCAGTGGTAACTTCGGCCTTTGCCAAATAACTAGCAGGTTCGGTTCCGCCTAGGTCAGGGTTCACGAAGATTTCAGCTACATCATTACCTGTACCTTCAACTATTGTGTATTTCAATACAACCAAATGGGTAGTATTTAACGCAAGAACTTGGCTTCCATAGGTAGCAGCGGGCAATGGACTTGAGTTTGTCGCTTTGCTTACGCCCAACTGAAAACCACCTTCTGCACTTTTCACCCACACCCGGCCAACATAAGTTGAGCCTATAGAAGGGGCGCCCAAGTGAAAGAAGTAATCCCCGGTACGTGCTGTTGCTACATTCACTAAAAAAGAAGCATACACGGTTTTCCCAACGCCATAAGTAGTTGGAAGTACCTTATTGATATCGTCACCATTTGCATTAAGCACAGCGGCGTTCCCCTTGTTTGACGAAGGAGAGCCCGAATAACTTAAGCCACTTGTAGAAACCAAAATGGTTGGAGTAGCGGCAGTACCCGTCTGCATCCAACTGTTTGTTCCTTTTAGTTCTGCTCCAGCAGGATATTCAAATTCCTCTGTAAACACTTGCCCAAAAGCATTTCCACTAATTCCTAAGCAGCAGAGTGCAATTAGAAGAAAAGTTAATTTTTGTAAAGGTTTAATCATAAAATAGAACTATTTGAAAAGATGGAGGAAGAAAGAGATGACATAAGAGGTTAACAAACAGCCGATACTGAAGACCGGACCCGGAAACAAAAGTAACCATAAGCTTTGGATGAAAGGTTACGTTTGGATTATTTTTTACCATCGGCTACAACCTCCCCTTTTACCGCAAATGAATTCTCTGATTTAATCCATTTCCATGGTACCTAAACTTCTCATACCTAGCTGTTTTAGCACTTAAAAAATTCTTGCTAATTACTTTATAAACTATTGATTATCAGCATATTATTAACCTAAAATAATTAGCAATTATGCAACTCTATAGCCTTGAATTCTGTTAAAAAAACATGAAGAAGGTAATAGATGAAAATGTGATTCCGCTCTTTCAGGAGGAGCAAAAACCGCAGGATTCTGCCTGGCGGAGATCCATTCCGGCGCAAGTGTTTCTAAACTACTTTTTTGCGATCAACTACCATATCAGCCATAGCTCGGAAGAATCTGGCCTGAGAAACAATGCCTTTTTCAGACAACATTCCGCCGACTTGACGGAGCAGGATCTGGCAGCGATTGCCAGGATACTGCACAACAGTTGGAGCACAGAATATGCACTTAGAGCCACCGCCGAGTTGGGTGATGAGACGTACCTGCGCAATGCCCTGCACTGGACTTTCCCGCAGGCGTATTATTCTATTTTTGCGGGGCTGCAGGCTTTCCTATACACGCTGGGCACCAAAACCAACAATGAGGCGGCCATCAGAAGAGAAGCAGGTAGACTGGTGGTGAAGAATGCCTATCCCAGAGCCATTGGGTATTATGCGGCCGGTCCATACAATGACTACAGCATTCACCGGTTGCCGCTGGCGGGCTACAAGGCAGGGCTGCAGATTGCCGGCAAAGAGATTGAGGCGCAAGCCCAGATAGGACAGTTTCTGCGCACTACCAGAAAGCTCACGGCTAACGCTATCCGGCAACAGGTGCAGAAGAACCCGGCCACGGCCATTAAAAGCACAAAAACCGGCAAAGTGCTGGACAAATGGTCGCCGCAGCATTGGCAACAGATCACCTGGCGCATGGGCTATACCACGCTGTTTGATCTACTGAGCCGTCTGCGCATCTCTTCTACCCAGAAAGAGATTGAGCGTTTTGTGGAGGCCGAGATTGACTTCAAACTCTTCCATGAGTGCCTGCTATCTATTGTGAGCTACATGAATGGCTTGCACGAGAGTTATGTGGCCCAGGCCATAGGCCTGGAGAAATACCGCAAAGTGGTGGCTGAATTGCCAGAGCACCTGAGCAACAGTTTCGTAGAGAATCGCCTGCGCGCCCAAGTGGAGCCTCTGTTCCTGGATGGTTCCACCCTTCAAATGGCGGCTGCAGCGTAATCTTTGGAGTGATGCGAGAAGGAATGGATGATTAAATATTTTACACAAAGCTTTTTCGGCCTGTTTTCCCAAAAACAGGCCGATTTCATTTAAGGGCAAATCGGTTCATCTCCTTACATCTCCAAATCTCCACATCCCCAAATCTTACTCGTGGCTAAACTTCTCAATGTGCACGCCCTTAGCACCCGCGGTTTTCAAGGCTTCTATGGCACAAAGGTTGATCTGGTGTAGTTTCAGTTCGTGGCCTTCAAATAAAGCCAATACCTCGGGGTCTACTGATTCTGGGTCTGCGGCGGCCTGCATGTGCCCCGCCTGTTCAATGGTAAAGCACATGGACTTGATCTTCTCCCCTTTCACCCGCACCTGTGAGGCGTTGAACTTGATGAGGTTCTGCTTCAGGTAATCGCGCACGAAATCCCCTTCGTCAATGTCGGTCTCGGCCAGGCGCACCACCTCCTGGTAGCTGCGTTTGTGCAAAAACTCCTTTAAAGTAGGCTGCAGCATCTTGCGCACGGGCGGGTCGCTGATCTGGTGGGCGTAAATCAATATATTGAAGATCCAGCGCAGCGTTCCGTCGTTTTCCTCGAAGATCAGGCTCAATTCACATTTCATAGTCGGGGGATTTGTTTCTGTCTTAAACGGCGAAAGCCCGTGAAGGATTAGGATTTCCGCCCCAGCGATTTTAGCCTGTTTTTCTGTTTCAGGGCCAAAACCAGGAAAGACCAGACCTTACTTTACTTTGCTTCTCTCGCCGCTTGATAAAGTAAAACAAAATCGAGGCTATTCCGGTCACCAGCAAGGCGCCGGCAGCTTCTTTACCTTTTCCAGAAGAAGGTTCCTGCCAGCCCCCGGAAACATCTCTCCTCACAAGGGAGGGTTGTAACAGGCTTCCATCGGTGATAGGCATCCCACTCCCGCTTTTAAACCGCATTGGAACAGCTTAGTATACTTCGCACCACCATCGCAATATTCTTTTTCCTGAACCTAGTCCTTTTCTTTGGCATTCGTACATACAGGTTAGGCCGCTTTCAAAGGCAGCCTGAACCGAATTCAGAACTTAACACAAAGCAAAATGGAATACAGAAAATTAGGAACCACAGACCTGGAAGTATCAGTGCTGACGTTTGGCGCCTGGGCCGCCGGCGGCTGGATGTGGGGCGGAACAGAGCGGCAGGAGGCCGTGGATGCCATCAAAGCCGCCTACGATCACGGCATGACCTCCATTGACACTGCGCCCATCTACGGACAGGGCCTGAGCGAGGAGATTGTGGGCGAGGCCATCAAAGGCATTCCGCGCGACAAAGTGCAGATCCTCACCAAATACGGCATGCGCTGGGATCTGGCCAAAGGTGATTTCGCCATGAACAGCGAGGACAACCAAGGCAACAAGATAGACATCTACAAATACGCCGGCCGTGAAAGCATTATCAAAGAATGTGAAGACAGCCTCCGCCGTTTACGCACCGATTACATAGATCTGTACCAAATCCACTGGCCAGATTCTACTACCCCCATCCAGGAAACCATGGAAACGGTGGCGCAGCTCATCAAAGAAGGAAAAGTGCGCCAGGCCGGGGTAAGCAACTACAACGTGGCCCAGATGCAGGAAGCTGAAAAGTACTTCACGCTGGCTTCTAATCAGGTGCCCTACAGCATGGTGCACCGCAACATTGAAGCCGATGTGGTGCCGCACAGCCTGGAGCAGCAGATCGGGATTTTAGCTTACAGCCCGCTGGAACGTGGTTTACTCACCGGCAAGATCAAACCCGGCCACCACTTCAACGAAGGTGACCACCGCGCCAGTCTGCCCATTTACCAACCCGAAAACCTAGTAAAAGTGAATGCCTTCCTGGACAAGATCAAGCCACTGGCCGATGACAAGAACGCCACGCTGGGCCAGCTGGTGCTCCGCTGGACCATTGCACAGCCCGGCATCACCATTGCGCTGGTAGGCGCCCGCAACGCCGAGCAGACCATCCAGAATGCCAAAGCCATGGACGTGCAGCTCAGCCAGGAGGAAATCACCTTCATCACCGATGAGCTGAACAAACTGGAACTGCCCAAGTAAGAGGTGATAGTATTTTCTGTTGAAAGCGAATGGGGGCTGTTTTCTAGAAAGCAGCCCCCATTCGCTTTCTTTTTCCGGTGCATGGATTTACTATTTCTAGATACTCTTACCTCTCGGAGGTTGCAAACTTCCGGTCATTATAGGTCCAAGTCACAGACTTAAACCATAATAAAATGAAATTTCTACCCTTCCGAGAAGGGGGAATGCGTGGTAGAGACAAGGCAGTGCCTAGTCTCTACAGGGGTTCTGAAAACGTCACAAATGCTGCTACTTTCCATGTTTCCAGTCTTTCGGGCGAGCGCCTAAGCAGGTTCCGGTGCCGCACGCATTTCGGCCATAGGGAGCAAAGGAAGCTGGTACAGCGCGAGCGCGGAAGACGGGGCCTCGCGGCCGTGAGCGCACGGAGAGCAGCCATGCAACAACTATGCTTTTGAAAACTGAATAACTGCAATCCCTCACCAGCAACAAGCAACCTGCATGCACCAGAGCAGCCATCAACCACAAACGCAGTATACCATACATTACCTCAGGATAAAAACGAGTGAAAAGGTTTACTCCCATCCTTCTCTATGTATGGGAATAATTTCCGAAATTCGCGGTTTGATTTTTAGAAGACACTGAAAGACCGTTTCCATGCATTTAAGCGAACAGGAACTACGCCGGCGCCATGAGCGCGAAGAGCTCCAGAAGATGGGCATCAACCCCTACCCTTCCGAACTTTTTGACGTGACCGCCACGGCCAAGGATATAAAGGACAACTACGATCCGGAGCAGAACAACTACCAGGAAGTAAGCCTGGCCGGCCGATTGATGAGCCGCCGCGTGATGGGCAAGGCCTCGTTTGCCGAGCTCATGGACAGCTCAGGCCGCATCCAGATCTACGTGTCGCGGGATGACATCGCCCCGGGCGAGAACAAGGACCTCTACAACACCGTGTTCAAGAAGATGCTGGACATTGGGGACTTCATTGGAGTGAAAGGCTATGTGTTCAAAACCCAAGTGGGTGAAACCTCGGTGCACGTAACGGAGCTGACCCTATTGGCTAAGTCTTTGAAACCGCTACCTATTGTGAAGCGTGAGGTGGATGAGAACGGCGTGGAGCACGTGTACGATGCCTTCACCGATCCTGAGTTGCGTTACCGTCAGCGTTACGTGGACCTGGTGGTGAACCCTGAGGTGCGTGATACTTTCATCAAGCGGACCAGGCTGGTGAACACCATGCGCGAATACCTGAACGAGCGTGGTTACCTGGAGGTGGAAACGCCAATCCTGCAGCCGCTGTACGGAGGCGCCGCCGCCCGTCCGTTCAAGACGCACCACAACACCCTGGACATGACCTTGTACCTGCGTATCGCCAATGAGCTGTACCTGAAGCGTCTGATCGTGGGTGGTTTTGATGGCGTGTACGAGTTCTCCAAAGACTTCCGGAACGAAGGCATGTCGCGTTTCCACAACCCTGAGTTCACCCAGGTGGAGCTGTACGTGGCCTACAAAGACTACTACTGGATGATGGACCTGGTGGAAGAGATGGTGGAGAAAGTAGCTTTGGCGCTGCACGGAACCACAGAGGTACAGGTTGGCGAGAACGTGATCAACTTCGCGCGCCCCTGGAAACGCTTCACCATGTTTGAGGCTATCCAGCACTTCACCGGCATTGATATCTCTGAGATGGACGAGGCCCAACTTCGCGAAACCGCTACTAGCCTGGGCATCAAACTGGACCCAAACATCGGGAAAGGCAAGATCATTGACGAGATCTTCGGGGAGAAATGCGAAGGGCAACTGATCCAGCCAACCTTCATCACCGACTATCCGGTGGAGATGAGCCCGCTGGCCAAAAAGCACCGCAGCAAAGAAGGCCTAGTAGAGCGCTTTGAGGCCATCTGCAACGGAAAAGAGATATGTAACTCCTTCTCTGAGCTGAACGACCCCATTGACCAACGCGCTCGCTTTGAAGAGCAGTTAGAGCTGGGCAAACGCGGAGACACCGAGGCCATGGTACTGGACGAGGACTTCCTACGCGCCCTGGAGTACGGCATGCCACCAACCGCCGGTCTGGGCATCGGAATTGACCGCCTGAGCATGATCATGACCAACTCACAGTCCATCCAAGATGTGCTGTTCTTCCCGCAAATGAAGCCAGAGAATAATTAATGTGCTATGCTGATGTGGTAATGGTCATCAGCATACATACAAAACAGAAAGGCCGCTCCAATGAGAGCGGCCTTTCTGTTTATGGGCAGTTTTCCTGAAATCTGGTTACGAAACGCATATAAAGTGCAACCGTAGCTTTCACACGCTGGCGCGAGCGTCCCGCTCGTGTCCGCACGTATTGCTGATAAATAGCCCTACCCTCTTTTATCATCCTGAAAGGATCTTAGGAATAAGCGGTAAAGTCGCTTCTTCAACGCTTTTCTAGTTCGCCCACAAAATCTTTTCAAGATGACAAATAGGAGGAGAAGTACTTTGAAGATCAAGCAGAACACCTGGACCCTGAAAAGAAGGAAGCAAAAGAGGGTCAACAATGCGTGCGGACACGAGCGGGACGCTCGCGCCAGCGATCTCTGGAAGTGAGAAACCGTTAAGGGCCTCTTTTCAAAAATAATGCCCCAAAAACCAGAAGCCTGTAAATGCAGAAAGCCTTCCCCGGTTGGGAAGGCTTTCTTATATTGGTTAAATAACTTCTACTCGCTAACTGATGTGACTTTCGTCTGTGTTACTAAGTTATTCTAGTATCCCTTAAAAAGCTTAACCTTTGGTCAATTTTATTTAAGTTTCAACGTCATCAAACAACTTTGCGTTACTTCATCTGTTTCGCAATTTCTTATTTAACCAATCATACTTTCTATTCTTTAACGAGCCTGCTACCAGAAGGTTACAAAAACATTAAGAGGAGAAAATAATTTTACGCTGAGGCATCTGATCCGGTGCCGGTTGACCCGGATTTAGAAGCGCCTTTGGCTCTGCTGGCTCTTTTGGGCTTGGTAGTGCCGCCGGTGGTTGTACCCGCGCTGGTAGAAGTGGCGTTTGCATCGGTATCTGAACCCAGCGTTCCGGCATCAGCGCCATAGGCTCCGCCGGTTACCCCAGCCCCCATGTCTGATGGAGCAGTTCCGGTGGCGTTATCACGGGGATTGTCGCCAGTCATCAAGTCCACGTTGCCGCCCGTTGGGTTGTTGTCCAGGTGCGAAGTAGGCGTAGAGTTAGATCCGGTATTCACCACCTCAGGGTCGCCGGAAGATTTCCGTCCGATGAGCGCGCTGGCACTGGTACCTAGGGCCTGCACTTTTGAACCCAGGTTAGACCCCAGCTTGGAGGCAGATTTTTTCAGGTTGCCACGGGTGGTCTCACCCGCCTCCGGCGCCATTAAAACACCAGCTATGATACCGGCACCGGCGCCGGCCAGCATAGCCAGAATGATTTTTCCATTATCGTCTTTCATGAGCTTTATTTTTATAGGAATTATGGTTTAAATTAAATTACCCACTTCTCCTTAACGATAGTAAAAAACATTTAGTTATGCATCTCCTGCAGCCAAACCAGGGGCGCTAAAAAGCTTAGGACTGCGCGCCTGCGTTGTCTGAGGCAGCAGAGGCGTTGTTATCAGAAGATTTGCTGGCACCGTTTGCGCCTTCAGAACCGCCCAGCAGGCTGGTTAAGCCGCTCAGTTTCTCCAGGTAAGGGGCAATTTGTCCGTTTACGCTATCAGCTAACTGACCAGCGGCTTTCAACAGACCATCGCGGGACTCTTTTCCGTTGCTAGGGGCTAACAGGATACCAGCAGCTAAACCAGCGGTTGCACCAGCGGCAAGGGCGATCAGGACTTTTGAATTGTCATTTTTCATAGTAAGAAAAGATAAAGGTTGATGTTTTATAAATGTTTATGCAGGCACATCTGTATAACGCAGGTACTTGCATCGGCAATATGCTAAACAATAAATATATATTGTAACATATATTCAAGCGGTTTACGCATTTATACGGAGGAGGGTTAGTTGTTTTTAACCCATTTTGGGAAATAAATCCTAAAACCGCTGGAGGAAAACCCAATGCGCACGCAACTGGCTTATTTGCGTATATTTCACCAGACAATAAGCACTATGAAAAAACACCTTCTGCTTCCCGCATTTTTGCTGTGCGGTGCCGTTTTCAGCTGCAAGAGCAACCAGCAAACCGCCACCGCTTGCATTGACCCTGCCAGAATAGACAAAGAGCGCGCCTGCACCATGCAATATGACCCCGTATGTGGCTGCGACGGCAAGACCTATGGCAATGCCTGCACCGCTGAGATCTCTGGCGTTACCTCCTACACCAAAGGCGAATGCCCCACTAAAACCACCAATAACTAAACCCTATGAGCGAGAAAAAATACTACTTGCAGACGGCGCCCTTCAGAGTGCCTACCACCGATGGTAAACTCATTGAGGAGCACTTCGGACTGGCCAGCACCCGCACCGAGGGCTTTAGCGTGGCCCATATGGTGGCGCCGCCCCAGTGGAGCGAACCGCATCAGACCCCTGAGTTTGACGAAGTGACCATTGTGCTGCGGGGCAGAAAACAGATAGAGGTGGACGGTGAACCGGTGGTGCTCTCGGCGGGCCAAACCCTGCACATCAAGGCCGGTACCCGCGTCCGGTACGCCAACCCGTTTGATGAGGAATGCGAGTACTGGTCTATCTGCGTGCCTGCCTTTGACATCAACACCGTGAACCGCGAAGACGAGTAATCAATGGCTTCCAAGCCGATTACTCCCTACTCCGGTGATCCGTTTAGGACCTGTTTTCTAAAGCCCAGGCCTAAACGGATCATCGCACTTAATAGTGACCTTTCTTTAATAAGGGTACACCAAACGAACAACCTATGACACAAACTTACTTTTCTATTTCTAAAAGGGTCCGGAAATTCACAACACTGGGCGCTTTGTCTATCCTGGTTTTGGGTAGTTGCAGCAAACCGGCTGCCACCTCGCAACAAAGCACACCTGCCTCCGCCACCAACCCGCCCGCGTTTTCCGTGATCAGGGAAGACGATCTGCGCCGCGACCTGTTCTCTTTAGCCAGCGATAGCCTGCGCGGCCGCCGGGCTGGGGAAACCGAGGAACTACGAGCCGCCGCTTGGATGGCCGAGCGCGCCCGCGAAGCCGGTCTCCTTCCCGCCGGTGATGACGGTACTTATTTCCAGTTCTTCCCACTGCGTCGGATTCAGGTCTCTCCCCAAAGCCAGATTACGCTCAACAACCGCAAACTTCAATTGAACAAAGAGGTCTGGGTAACCTCGCCGGTAGAAGGCCAAGTGGAAGGAACGCCTGTTTTTCTTAATTCTTTAGCAGACACCACCCGGCAGAACCTGCGGGGCAAGATCGTAACCATGCGGATGCTGCCCCCTACCAACCTGCCGGCTCCCGGCATGAGCCTCTGGGGTTATCGCTACATTTTATCGGCGGTACGCCAACAGGGAACCATTCTTACCCGGGCCGGAGCCGCCGCTATTGTGCTCATCGCGGATTCCACTACCCAGGCCAGCCTGACTTTCGCGGGACACGGGTTTGAGGAAGGCAGCTACCAACTGGAAGGTCCGGCAGCCATGGCCCAGACTACTTCCAGAGCGGTTCCTACCCTTATCGTGCTGCCTTCGGCAAGCGGTCAATCCACGCAAGACAACCTCCTCAAACCCTCCGGCACTTCCAGAATCCAGATCAAGGTAGACAGCTACATCTATCCATCAGCCAACGTGGTGGCCCGGGCTCCCGGTGCAGACCCTACCCTCAGAAACGAGTACGTGCTTTTCAGCGGGCACCATGACCATGACGGCGTGGGCACGCCCATTAACGGTGACTCCATCTGGAACGGGGCCGATGACAATGGAACGGTAAGTGTGGCCATGCTGGCCATTGCGCGCGCCTGGAAACAGAACCCCGGTCAACGCTCCGCTTTGTTTGTCTGGCACGGTGCCGAGGAACGCGGCCTGTTGGGCTCCCGCTGGTACGCCGAGCACCCCACTGTGAAAAAAGAATCCATTGTGGCGGTGCTCAACGGCGACATGATCGGTCGTAATGCCCCGGACTCCGCTGCGCTATTAGGCTCCATTAAACCGCACAAGAACTCAACCGCGCTGGTGAACATGGCACTGCAGGCGAACCAGAACTTCACCAAATTCAAGCTAGACACCTCCTGGGACGAACAGCGCCACCCCGAGGGCTGGTATTTCCGGAGCGACCACCTACCGTACGCGCGCGTGGGCATTCCGGCCATCTTCTTCACCACCCTCTTGCACCCAGACTACCACACACCCCGCGACGAGGCGCAGCGGATAGACATCACCAAACTGGCTAAGATGACTCGCTGGATGTATGCCACCGGTTGGGCCATCTCCAACACCCCCCAGCGCCCTACTGTTGATCCTGATTTCAAGTTAGAGCGGTAATCATTTATGGTTCCGTCCTAGGTTTGTTTTGCGGCTGATTTCTCCTAAACAGGCCTTAAACAGAAAACCCTCTGCAGTTCTGCAGAGGGTTTTCTGTTTTATAAGAGCGTATAAGCTACATAATCCGATTTTCCGTACGTCGTTGTCGCATGCCGATGGTGTTATCACCAACAACTGGAATGGCGGTGGCAACGGGAATGGGCAACCACAAGGGATTGCCCCTACATTGGAATGCCATTATTAGCAGATGTAAACACCCCTCTTTATGAGCTGCGCTCGCTGCCTTAAACTCTCGTTTGGGCAATCCTCAAGGGGAGAATCTGCGGCAAGGGACTCCCCGTGTATTAACCGTTATTGGTGTTATCACCAACAACCGGAAATGGGGTAGAATCTGTAATGCGGTGCCCATCTCTGGGAATTGCCGCTGCATCGATTTGACAACCGTGAGACAAGGCATGCCTTTCTCTACATAATCTGCCATCCCAGGTACAACCTCCATCGCTTAGGGCCTCATTTTCAAAAAACAGACCTAAAGGCTCTTCCCAAATCAGGCACTCAGCGCCAGCAATTCTTTCGCGCTTTGGAAGGCGTTTTCCGATGGGTTGGCGCCGGCGATCATTTGGGCGATCTCTACTACGCGTTCTTCGTGGCTCAGCTGACGCACACGGCTGATCGTGCGGTCGGCACGGTCTTCTTTGTAGACGAAATAGTGCGTATCGCCTTGAGCGGCCATCTGCGGAAGGTGCGAGATGCAGATCAGCTGGTGCTTGTGTGACATCTGCTGCATCATGCGGCCCACTTTCACGGCTATCTCGCCGGAAATACCGGTATCGATCTCATCGAAGATAATGGTGGGCAGCGCGGTTTTGTCGGCGAGGAGGTACTTTACGCAGAGCATGAGGCGGGAGAACTCCCCGCCCGAGGCGGCCTTGCTCAAAGTCTGTGGCGCCGCGCCTTTGTTCGCGCTGAACAGGATGTTGACCACGTCAATCCCGGTAGGCGCCGGAGCTGATATCTTGTGCTCGAATACCACCCTGGCGTTAGGCATGCCCAACTCAAATAGCAAGCTGTGTAGCTCGTCCTGGAAGGTGGTAAAAATGCCGGTACGGCTCTGGGACAGTTCCTCGGCGCGGGCTTCCACTTCCTGCAAGGCGGCGGTCAGGGCTTTCTTGGTTTTCTCAATGGCTGCATCCAGGTTGTGGACGCTGCTCACCTTGATTTCCAGCTCGGCCTGCAGGGCCAGTAGTTCTTCCACGGTGCGTACCTGGTGCTTGCGTTGCAAGGTATAAATGAGGTCCAGGCGCTCCTGCAGTTGCTCGGCGCGCTGCGGATCAGCCTCGGTTTTGCGCTCGGCATCTTCCAGTTCGCTCCCGATGTCGTTGAGCTCGATAAGGCAGCTATCCAGGCGCTCTTTCAGAGTCTGGAAAGTCTCGCCGTATTCGGTAACCTGGCCCAGCAGGTGGCTGGCGTCCTTGAGGGCACCGGCGGCGTTGTACTCGCTCTCCGAGATATACTGCAGGGCCTGGCTCAGTTTCAGCTTGATTTCCTCGGCGTGCTCCAGTTGCTTCAGTTCCACCTCGTGGCTCTCCTGTTCCTCGGCCTGCAGGTTGGCCTCAGACAGTTCATTCAGCAGGAAGGTATTGTAGTCAAGTTCTTTCTGGCTCTGCGCCAGTTGGCTTTCCAGGTCTTTGTACTCGCGCTCCAACTTTTTATAGGTGCGGTACGCCACGCCGTAGCCGTTGCGCAGCTCCTCATTCTGAGCGTACAGGTCCACAATATTGAGTTGGTAGCCCTGGTCACCTAAAAGCAAAGTATCATGCTGCGAGTGGATGTCCATGAGCTGGTCGCCTATGCGGCGCAGTTGGTCCAGGGTCACCGGCGTGTCGTTCACAAAGGCGCGCGACTTGCCGCTGGGACTGATCTCGCGGCGCAGCAGGCTCACGGGTTCAAAGTCCAGGTCTTCCTCCTCAAAAAAGGCGGCCAGGTTGTATTCAGAGATGTTGAAGGAGCCTTCAATCACGCATTTCTCGTTCTGGTTGAACAGCAACTTTGAATCGGCGCGGTTACCCAGCAGCAACCCGATGGCTCCCAGCATGATAGATTTACCAGCACCCGTTTCACCGGTAATAATGTTCAGCAGCGGCGATGGTTGCAGCTCCAGCTGCTCAATAAGGGCGTAATTTTTTATCTTAAGATCTACGAGCATAAAGTAGGAATGCCTCTTTCAGTTTGCGTTGTGTTGGTGTACTCCAATAGACAAAGATGCTAATTTATTTAGTTTCAAGACTAATAAATATAGCCTAAATTATTTCCTGAAAATCGCTGCCGCGATGGGAAAATCCTATATAAGCCAGGTTCCTATTCCAGTACGTGCGGCAGAGGTAAACGGTGCAGGTTCTCCCCTTGCGGTTAAGGAATAGGTCTGGACCCGAAATTCTCAACAACACCAACCGCCTCTCTGTTCCAGCCCTCGGATTAAAACCTCAACCAGGTTCAGAAACAATTATTACCTAACTGCTCGTGTAAAACAGCCTCTAAAGAAACGTGATTTTTCCTTCATTGTAAAGCATTCGTCACTTGGTATAAAAGGACAACACATATGTAGCCGCGGGACCACCCTTCCTTTGCATCAGGCCAGAAACGAGAGAAGCCTTCCCCAGTTTTGTGGGGAAGGCTTCTCTCGTTTTAAGAACGTTATTGTAAAATATACCTTAAAATCGGGAATATGCTTTATCTGTGTTTTCCTGAAAACAGGCCCTAAACGGAAGTCTAGCGTCTGGTCAGGGGTTCGTATTTAGCTCGGTTGGTAGGGTCTATCTGGGTGAGCAATTCGTAGGCCTGCTGCTTCTGGGCGGGCGTGGCCGAGGCAAAGGCGTTGCTCAGCTCGGTGGCTTTGGCTTCAAAGAAAGACCGCAGAGCGGCGCTGCCGGAGCGGATGCGGGCCACCTGTTGGATGTTCTTCAAGGCCTCCAGAATATTCTGCCTGGCTTTCTCGGGATCCTGAGACATTAGGTCCAGTCCCTGACGGTGGTACAGGTAGATGGCCGAACGCAGGGGCTCAAACTGCGGGTCCTGCAGGTTATTAATAAGCCAGTAGCGGTTACGGGTATCGGCGGTAGCGCTCCATCCGCCGCCGGCGGCCCCCGCAGAGGTCACCAGGTTCAGGATGTTGTTGGCCTCGGCTAAGGCATTGGCCCCACCCAATCGTGAGAAGCTGTCATTGTCCATGCCAATGATAGTATAGGCGTAGAAAGACAGGATGGCGGTCAGGTTGGAAGTATAGGTATTGGGCGCGTATTGCAGCGGCTGAGCCGGATTATACTCAAACTCAAACTTGGTGTCCACGAAGGAAAGCACGGTGGTCTCGTAGCCAGTGCCGTAGGTAGGGCGGCTGGAGATGATCTGCGTGTTAGCCTCGTAGACGCCAATCTGCGGCATGGCCCGCAACGTGATGAACATCTTGCACCGGATGCGCTCCTCGTTCTGGTACACATCACTGGTCCAGCGGGTGTTGTTCATGATCTCAGAGATGGCGTTCTGCATCTGCTGGAACACCTGCCGGTCGGTGGCCTGTACCTGGTCGCTGTTCACGGTGACCTCGCAGCGTAGTTCCTGCGCCATGGCGCCCAGCGGGAACAGGAGACAGAGTAAAACCCAGCCTATTTTTTTTGCAAACATGCCCATTCAGCTTTAATGGATTCCAGAATATCTTGTGCTACCTCGTCTTTGGCTTTCAGGTTATACTCCTCTACGGAGTTGGCCTTCACAATGGTGATTTTATTGGTGTCGTGCTTGAAGCCAGCACCGGGGTCACGGAGCGAGTTGAGCACCACCATGTCCAGGTTTTTCTTGAGGAGTTTGCCGCGGGCGTTCTCCAGTTCCTGATCGGTTTCCAGGGCGAAGCCTACGGCAAACTGATCAGTGCGTTTCTCCTTGCCCAAGGTAGCTGCTATATCAACGTTCTTCACCAACTCAATAGTAAAAGAAGCATCGCTTTTTTTTATTTTAGAGGTAGCGGTGTCCTTGGGTTTATAATCGGCCACGGCCGCCGCGAAAATCCAGAGGTCGGTTTCCGGCGCTTTCCGGGCGCAGGCGGCGTACATCTCATCGGCGGTCATCACGTGCGTGATGTGTACCAACGGGTGCTTCAAGGTAAGTGCCGTAGGACCGGCCACCAAATTCACCTCGGCGCCTTGCTCGGCTAACTTGCGGGCCAGGGCGAAGCCCATTTTGCCGGTGGAGTGGTTACCGATGAACCGTACCGGGTCCAGGGGCTCATAGGTGGGCCCGGCCGTAATGAGGACTTTCTTGCCGCTAAACAATGTTCTGGGAAATGAAATGCTGTTCTAAAACCTGGATGATTTCTTCGGGCTCTGCCAGGCGCCCCTGCCCTACCAAGCCGCTGGCCAGTTCGCCGTGGCCTGCCTCAATCACGTGGTTCCCGTAAGAGCGCAACAGCTGAAAATTCTCCTGTACCGCCGGGTGCTGGTACATGTCCAGGTCCATGGCCGGGGCCACGAACACCGGGCATCTTGCCGAGAGATACGTCGCCGACAGCAGGTTGTCGCACAGGCCGCGGGCGAATTTCCCTACCGTGTTAGCGCTGGCGGGCGCCACTACCAGGGCATCGGCCCAAAGGCCCAGTTCCACGTGGTTGTGCCAGAGCCCGGATGAATCATCCCGTACGAAATCGGTTAAAACCGGCCTTTTGGAGAGCGTGGCTAAAGTGACAGGGGTTATAAAAGCAGAAGCAGAAGTGGTCAGGATCACCTGCACTTCTGCTTCTGCCTTGATGAGGAGCCGCACCAGCAAAGCCGCTTTGTACGCCGCTATGCTTCCGCAGACCCCCAGGATTATTTTCTTATGCCGAAGCATTCAGAAACGTTGAATTAAAGCGCGGAAGAGGTTTGCTCCTCGTCATCGGCGTTACGGAAATATACTTTTCCTTCTACAAACTCTTCAATGGCCATGTTGGTAGGCTTAGGAAGACGCTCATAGTATTTAGAGATCTCAATCTGCTCGCGGTTCTCAAACACTTCCTCCAGGTTGTCCACGGTGGTGGCAAACTCGGCCAGTTTAGAGTTCAATTCCTCTTTCACCTTCACGGCAATCTGGTTCGCGCGCTTAGAGATGATGGAGATTGACTGATATACGTTACCGGTCTCAACTGCCAGGTCAGATATGTTACGCGTTACGATGGATGCTGGTACTTGGGCCATATGTCTAGTGAATTGGGTTTTACAAAAATTGAATTACTTGTTTGCCGTAGCGGCAGCGGCCGCCGGGGCTTTACTCAGTTTCTCCAGCGCTTGGCGGCTGGCGTCATAGAGGTTCTCGGCGTTACGTAAAAACTTGCTCTGCGGATAAGCATCCACAAAGGTCTGGTACATGGTGATTACCTCGGCGTAGCGGTCGCGCTGCTTGGACTCAATACTTTCCTTCGCGTAGTTGTACTGAGCGTCAATGCGCAGGAAAGCCGCCTCCTCGTTATACACCGATGACGGATAGTTTTTCCGGAAGTTCTCCAGGGACACCACCGCCGCTTTGTAATACTGCGGATCGTAGTTGGTGAGTTTGTAGTACTGCCTGGCGTTCTCAAAGGCTTTTACCTCAATCTTGCGTGAAAGCTCGTCGTAGATTTTGTTCGCATCGGCCATGTACTTGCTCTGCGGATAGCGGCGCATGAACTCCTGCAGGGCCGCCATGGCCTGCACGGTGCTCTGCTGGTCCAGGTTCACCGAGGGTGACTCATTGGTCAAAGAGCGGGCATTCATGAACGCGGCTTCCTCGGCGTACTGGCTGCGTGGGAAGGTCTGCGTGAAAGAAATGAAGTGGAAAGAGCTTTCCAGGTACAGGCCCTGGTGGTATTTGGTGTAGGCGTAGAGGAAGTTGGCTTTCTCGTACTCGCTGCGGCCTTTGAGCAAAGGCATAAGGTCTTCCAGCAAGGCGCCGGCTTTCTCGTACTCCTCTTTCTCGTAGTAAGAGAGCGCCGCGGCGTATTTCTTGTCTACGTCGTCGCTTTTCAGGATTTTATTGTATTGCCCACAGGCGCCCAATAGAAAGACTACGAGCAGGATAGGCAAATAAGAAAGAATGCGTTTGGTCATAAGCGCGCAAAAATAACACTTTTTTTTATATGTAACAGAACGGATGGTCTTTCCATTCAGTATAGGGCCTCAATTATTTACCGGGCTCGGCTTTGGCCAGAGGCTTTTTAGCTTCTTTATTCTGTTTAGGGGCCTGTTTTGCTTTTTTATCGGCTTTCTGGTCCTTCTTTGACTTTGCCGGGCCTGCCACGGGTTTTGCCGGCGTGGCCTTTTTCTTAGGGCCTCTTTTGGCTAGCACAAAGGCCCGGGTAGGCTTTTCATCGCTCCGCCAAATAAAACCCTTCAATCGTTTATCAGGGTCTTTGAGCTCATGCGGCGGAATAAGCTTGGCGTCTGGCTGCTCCAGGAACGTGATGTACTGCACCTTGCCTTCGTCAAACATCATGCGCATGTCACTACTCACTGCCCGGTTCATGCCCATAGTAGTGGAATCGCCCTGCAGGGCGAAGTAAAGGCTCTCAGCGTTGCCGTTCACGTCAATGCGCCTGATCTTGCCGTTGGCGAACCGCGCGATCATCCTGCGCCCCTTAACCTGGTTGTAGTTGTCCAGCGTGTCTAAGGAGATGGCGAAGGAGTTGCCGTACATGTGCATCTGGTCAATGGTGTTGTTGCGCAACCGCAGAATCACGCTATCTGCGGTCATCTGGTTTTTATTGGCCCACAACCGCGGATTTCGGCTCATGTAGATAGTGGAGTCCTGCTGGTCATAGGTCAAAGAATCGCAAAGACCCTGCAGGTCAGACTTGAAGATGCGCACATCGTGGTAAGCGTAGAGTTTGCCTTTCTTGGTTTTGTCTTTCACGTTCTCCACCGAAACCAGCGTATCAGCGGAGAGGTACATGGTATCGCGCTTCTCAATGGTACGCATGACCGGCGAACCGTATACCTTGGCCCTGCCCCTCGCCCGCCAGTACAACGCCGTCTGCCCCGTGATGATGGTAGTATCCTTGATGGAGGTCATGGAGACGTTTCTGGAGGCCGTGTAGTATTCCTTCGTTTTATCGTAGGTCAACACCTCACCTTTGATGAGGTAATCCGGGGTTTTGATGCTGGCGTTGCCCCTGAAGTTAGACTCCCGGGTGACGGTATTGTACGTACCCCGATTGGCGTACAGCGTGCCGTCCGGTGATTTGATGGTGGTAGGCCCGAAGAACTCCACCACCTTTGTCACCGTGTTGTACGACATGGTATCGCTCACCACCTCGGCGTTCTGGCCAATGTATTTGATGTTTTTCTTGAACGTGAGCACCTTGTCCTCGGAGGTATAGGTACCCAACTGGCTGTTGATGGTGTAATCCGGGCCCACAATGTTTCCGACCTCGGTATAGTAGGCGCGCTTGGCGTTCAGGTCGTAGTCCAGGGAGGGTGTGGTAAGGGTCATCTGCTCGTCGCGCAGGGTAACATTGCCGCGCATGTTGGCGATGCGGCGGGTACCGTCATAGCTGGCTGTGGCGCTGGTGGCGTCCATGCCGGGCTGGGTGATGTGTACATTCCCGAAAACCTCCAGCTTGTTGCGGTCGCTGGCGTACTGATAGGCCGAGTCTGAGGTAAGGGTGGTCTGACCCTGGCGCATGACCACGTTGCCCAGCAGTCGGCGCACCTCCTCGCCTTTGTAGCGGCCGGACTGCAGCGTGCTCGCCGATACCTCCACCGGCTGCCCGTTTCCTGTCGGCGCCGGGGCCGGCGTACCCTGCCCAAAAGCCAAATTAACCCAGAACAGGGAGAAAAGAGATACTAAACCTATCTTTGTGAACTTCATCAATGCCAATAAGAGAAACAAAATTACTAAAAATACCCTTCCTTTACCGATGCTCGAGAAAGTTTTAAACTATATAACCACCCACCAGCTCGCCTCCCCTGAAACCCGTATTCTGGCCGCCGTGAGCGGAGGTCTGGATTCGGTGGTCTTGGCCGATGTCCTGCACCGCCTCAAATTCCCGTTCGCGGTGCTGCACTGCAACTTCGGGCTGCGCGGCGAGGAGTCAGAGGCTGATGAGCTGTTCGTGCGCAAGCTGGCCAAACACTACGACGTGCCTTTCTACAGCGAGCAGTTCCAGACCCAGGCCTTCGCCGAGCAGGAAGGCATTTCCATCCAGATGGCGGCCCGCACCCTGCGCTACCAATGGTTTGAGCAGATGCGCCAACAACTGGGCTACGACGTCATCGCCACGGCCCACCACCAGTCCGATGCCTTGGAAACCGTGCTCCTGAACCTGGTGCGCGGCACCGGTTTGGCCGGCCTTCACGGAATCCTGCCCCAAAACGGGAACCTCATTCGCCCGCTGCTGGGCCTCACCAAAGACGACCTCTACGACTGGCTAGTAGCCAAACGCCTGGCATGGCGCGAAGATTCCAGCAACGAGAGCCGCAAGTACAACCGCAACCTGATGCGCCACGAGGTCATTCCGGTGCTCAAGAAACTCAACCCCAACCTGGAAGAGACCTTCACCTCCACCCTGGAACGCCTGCAGGGCGCCGAGGCCGTATTTCAGGCCTCTGTTCTTGAAATGAAGGCCAAAACGCAACGCCAGGAGAACGGAGCTACTTACCTTTCTATTGCCCCCCTGCAAGCCAGCCCCGCACCCGTGGTTCTGTTACATGAACTCCTGAAACCGTTTAACTTCTCCTACAGCCAGACGCAGGAGATCGCCGCCGCCTGGGAAGCCCAGTCCGGGAAGACCTTCTCCTCCCCCACCCACGTGCTGGTAAAAGACCGCGAGGACCTGGTCATCACCCCCAAGCCGCTGGAGAAATTCGGGAGCGTGACCGTGCCCGAGGATGCCACCGAACTGCGTTTCGGGCCTTATTTGGCCAAATTCACCCGAAAACCCGCCGAGGGCTACAAGGTGCCGCGCTCCAAAGACGTAGCCGCCTTAGACGCTGACCTGGTGAAGTTTCCGCTGAAGCTGCGCCCCTGGAAAGAAGGCGACTGGTTTATCCCGCTGGGCATGAACGGCAAGAAAAAAGTCAGCGACCTGCTCATAGACCGTAAAATACCGGCCAACCTTAAACCCGATGTCTGGGTATTAGTCTCGGATGCGTCGCTCACCTGGGTCATAGGCCAGCAACTGGACAACCGCTTCAAGGTCACCGAGAACACTCAAGTAGTGCTGGAAATCACCGTTACCCGGGCTTGATGGCTGATTGTTCATTGTTGATTGCTGATTGTTGGTTATGTGAATGTCCTTAATATAAATTGAGCGCACGGGAAGGAACCTCAGAGAAAAGGCGTTTAGAGCCTGTTTTCTAAAAAACAGATCTAAAACAGCAATTAACAAATGACAATCAGCAATTAAATAATTTCCCCGTGGCGGGGTTTTTCCTAAATTCACCGCGTAGTCTAGTAAGTACATCAACCTAACCAAAATAAAACAGAATGAAAGTAACCGTAGTTGGAGCTGGTAACGTTGGGGCCACCTGTGCCGACGTTTTAGCGTACCGCGAAATCGCGAATGAAGTAGTGTTAGTGGATATCAAAGAAGGCTTCGCCGAAGGCAAGGCCCTGGATATCTGGCAGAAATCGCCTATCAACCTGTATGACACCCGCACCGTGGGGGTTACGAATGATTATACCCGCACCGCCAACTCAGACGTGGTGGTGATTACTTCCGGTTTGCCCCGCAAGCCCGGCATGACCCGCGATGACCTGATCAGCACCAACGCCGGTATCGTTCGTTCCGTGACCGAGAACGTGATCAAGCATTCGCCCGAGGCCATCATCATTGTGGTGTCTAACCCGCTGGACGTGATGACCTACGCCGCGCATATCACTTCCAAACTACCCCGCACTAAAGTGATGGGCATGGCCGGTATCCTGGACACCGCCCGCTACCGCGCTTTCTTGGCTGAGGAACTGAATGTGTCTCCCAAAGACATCCAAGCGGTCTTGATGGGTGGCCACGGCGATACCATGGTTCCGCTTCCGCGCTACACTACAGTTGGCGGTATTCCCGTAACTGAACTGATTGACCCTGCTAAACTGGACGCCATTGTGGACCGCACCAAAAACGGAGGTGGCGAACTGGTAAAACTGATGGGTACCTCGGCCTGGTATGCTCCGGGTTCAGCGGCCGCGCAGATGGTGGAAGCCATCGTGCGCGACCAGAAACGCGTATTCCCGGTTTGTATCAAACTGGAAGGCGAATACGGCATCACTGGCACTTACCTGGGTGTACCGGTAGTGTTGGGCA
Organism: Rufibacter roseolus; assembly: GCF_017916365.1. GTDB lineage: Bacteria > Bacteroidota > Bacteroidia > Cytophagales > Hymenobacteraceae > Nibribacter > Nibribacter roseolus. Next base: position 2,054,019 of record NZ_JAFMSU010000001.1, on the reverse strand, counting down.
AGAATGGCATCGAGAAAGTAATTGAGCTGCAACTGAACGAGGATGAAATGGCCTTGTTGAGAGCTTCTGAGAAAGCCGTGCGCGAAGTGATGGATGTGCTGGACAACATGCCCGCCAACGCCTAGGCGCCTGCTATAAACAGTCAAAAACAGGAAAGCCCGGCTCATGAGCCGGGCTTTCCTGTTTTTGGGCCATTCTTTGGAAAATAGCAGGGAAACAGCGCTGAATGACTCAATTCCCTCTCTTTGTCATCCTGGAAGGATCTTGTGGGCCATCTGCAACTCAGCTGGCTATGTACAAGAAACTCATTTTTGGGTTTCATGACTTTATCAGTTCCTTTTTGGCTTCTCGCCCCGGCAGTTTTATCTCCTTCTCTCTTTCAATAGCCTGCTCCACATTTGCATAACGTTCATAGTACAGCAGTTTCAGTAGTACTTGCCGGCAAAGCTCTCCGGCTTTCCTCTGTTTTCTTTGTGTTGTTGCAGCCGAACTTCCAAATCATTTGTGACACCTGTATAAAGAACAGTCTTCCCAGGGTTGCTGGTGATGTAGACAAAGTAATTGTGGTCTTTCATAGCTTCGGCTTGTCTAGTTCGCCCACAAGATCCTTTCAGGATGACAGGGGGGGGATAATGGACAAAGATTAAACCCTACTGCTTATACACCACCCCATCCTTCATCACGAAATTCACCTGTTGCAGCAGCTTGATATCCTGCAACGGGTTTCCGCTCACCGCCACGAAATCGGCGAATTTACCTTTTTCAATAGTGCCCAGTTTGGCAGACATGCCCAGCAGCTCAGCGGCGTGGGCGGTGGCAGCTTTGATGGCTTCCATGGCGGGCATACCGGCTTCTACCATGTACTCAAACTCCTTCGCGTTCCTGCCGTGCATGAACACCCCGGCATCGGTCCCGAAGGCGATCTTTACGCCTTTCTTGTATGCTTTCGCGAAAGTGCCCTGCAACTGGGGTCCGATGGCCAGGGCCTTGGGCGTTACCAGCGCCGGGTAGTAGCCTTTGATCTTCGCTGAATCAGCCACGGATTTACCGGCGGTGAGGGTGGGTACGTACCAGGTGCCGTACTTCTTCATCAGGTTCATGGTTTCCTCGTCCATCAGGGTGCCGTGCTCCACTGAGGTCACCCCGGCCCGTACGGCACGTTTCATACCTTCGGCGCCATGGGCATGCACTGCCACTTTCAGCCCTAAGTCCCGGGCAGTTTCTACGATAGCCCTGATTTCTTCCTCGGTGAATTGCGGCGCAGAACCGTCTTTGGCCACGCTCAGCACGCCTCCGGTTGAGGCGATCTTGATCAGGTCGGCGCCGTTCTTGTATTGGTAGCGCACGGCTTTCCGGCATTCATCGGGGCCGTTGGCTACGCCTTGGGCCGGTCCCGGATCGCCCTGCAGATCGGCGCGGTACCCGTTGGTGGGGTCCATGTGGCCGCCCGTGGCCGAGATGGCTTTTCCTACCACAAACATCCGCGGCCCTTTCACCAATCCCTGGTTGATGGCGTTGCGCAGTTGCACGTTCACGCCGCTGCCGCCTAGGTCCCGCACGGTGGTAAAGCCAGCCATGAGGGTTTTCTCGGCGTAGCCGATAGACCTAAACGCAATAGTGCCCTGGTTCAGGGAAAGCGCCTCAGCGTAGGCAGTAGGGCTGGTTTCACTTTCAAAATGCACGTGCATGTCCATGAAGCCCGGCATCACGGTTCTGTTTTTCAGGTCGATGACTTTGGTACCGGCGGCCGGAGCGGTGTAGCCTTTCTCCACGCCCACAATTTGGTTTCCGTCAATGATGACGGTCATCTCGGTCTGGAGTTGGTCTTTGAGGCCGTCAATGAGTTGGCCGCAGTGCAGGTAGGTTCTTTGGGCCAGGGCCGCCGATCCGGAGAAAGCCACCAACGCCGCGGTAGCCAGCGAGTAAAAGTATTTCTTCATAAGGGATGGGTTGAGCAAATTAGTTTGGGCACACAAAATAGTAAAAATCCGCTGATCCGGCTGAGTCTGCCGAAAACCTGTTTAAGGCCGTTTTCCAAAAAACGGCCTTAAACAGGATGGCTTTTCTGTTATATTTTCCCGCAGCCAACGACTAATGGATTAAACAGCATTTGTTCTTAATAATGAGTAAATTAAGGCTATAATCAGAGAAAAAAGATGGGCTTAGAATTGTGGTGTTTGTGGCTTATGGCGGGCATTCTGCTGCTGGTGGCGGAGATGCTGACAAGTACGTTCTACCTGCTCTGGCTGGGCCTCGCTGCCCTGGTGGCCGCCGCGCTTTCTTATTTGTTTCCCGAGAACCTGTGGCTTCCGCCCGTGGCTGCCAGCGTCTCGGGGTTGCTCCTGACCCTGCTCTCCAAGCCTCTCACCGCAAGGGCCCGACTGGCCCGCGGTTTCCAGGACCCAGCCCACGATCTGGTGAACAGACAAGGTGAGGTTGTGGAGGCGCTGATTCCCGGAAAACTGGGTATTGTGCGGGTGGGGAACGAAACCTGGTCGGCGAAGGCGCCCGAAGAACTTGCCCCGGGCCAGCGGATACTGGTGGTGCACCAGAGCAGCACGGTACTCCAAGTGGTGCCTATCAAGTAAATCTCCAATGGATTTTCATTCTTCAGATAAACTCACTCACTTCTAATGCGATGACTACTTCCCTCATTATCCTTGCCGCCGTGATTGTGCTCATTGCCCTCTCCGTGCGGATTATCCAGCAACAGCGGGTAGCCGTAGTGGAACGATTGGGCAAGTTCCAGCGCATCATGCAACCCGGCCTGAACCTGTTCATCCCCATCGTGGACCGGGTACGCGTGTACCACGACCTGCGCATCCAGCAGACGAACGTACCGCCGCAGAGCGTGATTACCCGCGACAACGTGCAGGTCCTGATTGACACAATCGTGTTTTACCAAGTGGTGGGGCCCGAGCAGGCCACCTACGGTATCTCTGATTACGTGCTGGGCGTGCGCAACATCACCACCGCTACCATGCGCCAGATTATAGGCAATCTGGAACTGGACGAGACCTTATCGGGTCGGGAGCGGATTTCCGCCGAGATCAGGACGGCGCTGGATGAAGCTACCGAGAAATGGGGCGTGCGGATTGAGCGCGTGGAGGTCATCGACATAAAACCACCCATTGACATCCAGGAAGCCATGGACAAGCAGATGAAAGCCGAACGGAACCGCCGCGCCATCATTCTGGAGGCCGAAGCCGCCAAACAGGACACGATCCTACGCGCTGAGGGTGACCGGGCCAGCAAAATCCTGCGGGCTGAGGGCGAGCGCGCCGCCCGCGAACTGGACGCCCTAGGCCAGGCCAAAGCCATCTCTGACATAGCGGAGGCCGAAAAATCCCGCATCCGGTTGCTGATTGAGGCGGGCCTGGACGAACGGGTGCTCACCTACCGGTCCTTCGAAGCGCTGGAAAAACTAGCCATGGGCCCCGCTAATAAGATTTTCTTACCTACTACTGCCGTAGAAACCCTGGGCAACATTGGCGCCATAGGAGACATGCTCAAAAGCAGCCGAGACAAGGTAGATTCGGGGCTGGTTTCCTCAAAACCGGCCCAGAACGGGAATAAGGTTTCTTAAGAGAAAGTGAGCATGTAAAAGGAAGGCCTCGCAGTTAGATCTGCGAGGCCTTCCTTTTTACGCCTTGGATTAACAGCAATCGGCGAAGATCATAATTCAATAAGCTTAATGTTTATACTCACGCATTCCGTCCCCCTTTGAAGGGGGTAGGGGGATGACCAAGGCGGTTTGTAGAATTAAAGGCTTTAATACAGAGCAGAGACTTTAATTGCGCGCTTCACCAAAGGGCAACCACAAGGGATTGCCCCTACATTTTCGGGAATGCCGTGATCAGCAGAAGTAGTCATCCCGAGCTTTCAAAGGGGGACGATATGCGTCAATGCCATGAGAATGCATTAGCCCTAAAACAGAAAGATAGTTTTCTGTTTTAGGGCTAATTTAGATAAAACAACCTAAAAACTAATCACCAGCAACTAACCACTAATTGCTAACAGCTACTTCTGGCTGGCTTTGAAAAGTTTCTGCTTTTCTTCTTTGGTCAGGCTTTCATACCCAGAGACGGAGATCTTGTCCAGGATCTGGTCTATTTCCAGTTGCGAGGGATTGCCGGGGATGTTGGAGGTGCCGGTCATGGATGACGAGGCGGAGTTGGTGTAGGGCCGGTTAGGGTTTTTGTAGGCTACTTTCAACGGCGAGCGTCGCTGGAAAATACCTCTAAAGAAGCCCAGGAACGCCTGCAACGGCCGGCCCAGATCTGAGCCGCTTTGCAGTTGGCGCACGTAAAAAAAGCCCAGGATAGCCCCACCCAGGTGGGCGATGTTGCCGCCCGCGTTTCCACCAGTGGCGCCGGAGATGGAGAGCAGCACCATAACCAGGGCAATGTACTTGATCCTAATAGGCCCGATGAGGATGAGGTTGAAGGTGTAGTTAGGCAACAACGTGGCCGCGGCCACCATAATGGCAATCACACTACCCGACGCGCCCATCATGAAAGACCCATCGGCGCGGAGCTGCAGGTATGGAATAGTGTTGTAGCTGATGAGGTAAATGAGGCCGCCGGCCAGTCCGCCCAGCACGTAGAGGTTCACCAATCGTTTATCGCCCAGATACTCTCTTATCAGCATGCCAAACCAGTACAGGTTAAGCATGTTGAATAGGATATGGAAAAACTCTAGGTGGGTGAAGAAATAGGTAATAATGGTCCAGAAGCGCAGCGCGAAGAGCTGCAGGTTGGAAGGCATGCTCAGGAAGGTCATCAGGTAAGCGAACATGCCGCCCGAGCCGCTCAGCGTCATAACCGTGCGCAGGATAATGAGTACCGCAAACACCACCACATTGATGAATATGAGTTGGTGCAGGGCATTGTTCCCCTTGCTGAACGCCGATCTTATATCGTCAAAAATACTGGTCATAGTTTAGTAAAAGTTGTTGCGTTGTCGTTCCCAAAGTTTCAGTAAGATATACGCAAAAAGCATCCCTCCCAAATGTGCATAATGCGCCACATTGTCGCCGGGAGCCCGGTTTAATCCCGAATATAATTCAAAAGCGCCGTACATAAGTACGAAGTATTTGGCTTTGATTGGCACCGGGAAAAACAGCAGCATGAGCTCAGTGTTGGGGAACAGCATGCCAAAGGCCATCAGAATCCCGAACACCGCCCCCGAGGCGCCCAGCATGGAGCTGTCTACCACCACTTCAGACATACGGGAAGCCAGAGATTTGGCCTGCATGATCATCTGGGCATCTGTTGGATTACGGTTAAAATCAATCAAAAAGCCTTCTAATGACCTCACATTAGCGCCACCCTTCTCCAGCAGGTTTCTGAAGTCTATCGGGTCTGGGTTCTGCATAAAGGCTGCGGCGCCATCCAGTACCTGGGTGATCTCATAATGGTGCACCAGGGAATACATCAGACTCGCGCCCAAACCGGTGATGAGGTAAAAGGTGAGAAACCGCATCTCTCCCCAGTACCGCTCCAGCATGGGCCCGAAGATAAACAAGCTGAACATGTTGCTGAACAGGTGCCCCAGGTTTCCGTGCATGAACATGTGGGTCACAAACTGGTACGGCCGGAAATCATCTGAACGGATATCGTGCAAGGCAAACATTTCCTTTGGGAACAACCTGTCGCTTAAGAAGAACATCAGCACGTTCAAAATAAGCAGGTTACGCACCATGGGCGTGATGGGTGGCATAGAAGGACGTTAAGTAAATGTACAGTTTAAAGGAAACGAAAAAGCCGGGCAAAACCATACGGCCCGCTCCTTCTCCTTTGGGTAACAGCTGATGAAAGTAAAGGTTCTGCTTACAACAGTACGACGGAAAGCCCCCTAATGGTACCCAGACCCGCTTAAAAAATCAGTTACCGCGCTATTTCCTCTTCTTTTCGCCTTCCCGCCAAAGGTTAATTCCGCAGAAATAGATCCTGGAGTTGCTCGGTTTGCAGAATCACCAGTGTTTTCTGCCCGCCAGGCGTGTAATTGGGCATCTGGCAGCCAAACAAGCGGTCCACCAGCGCGTTCATCTCCTGGTCGCTTAACCGGCCGGTGAGGCGCGAGGCCACGCGTTTGGCCATGGCCCGGGCCAGGTTTTCCTGCCGATCTACCTTAAGCGAGGAAAGATTGTTCTTGTACTGCTCCAGCAGCCCTTCAATAAGTTCTTTCTCATCGCGCAGCGGAATCTCCGCCGGAATACCGTTCACCACCAGCGTATTGTTCCCGAAATCATTGAACACAAAGCCTAGCGCCGTGAACTCCTCAGACAACTCCATCACCAAAGAGAAATCGGCGGGCGAGAGTTGCAGGGTCTGCGGGAAGAGCAGTTGCTGGGAAGCGCCGGTGCGCTTGCCCAAGGCCTGGCTGTATTTCTCGTACAGAATACGTTCCTGGGCCGCCTGCTGGTCCACTACCATCAAGCCGGATTTTACCTGCACCATGAGATATTTCTGGTGTACCTGCAAAGTCTTGGAACCGCCCGTCATGCTGTTTTTTGATGGTGTGAGTGAACCCTCCTCTTCTTCGGGGAAAAGGTTAGTGTCTGGTGATGAAGTAGCCCGGGAGACCTCGCGGGTAGGAGCGAAATCTGAATAATTGTCGTTACTGCCGCCCCCGCCCGAGGCCCGGGAGGTGAACGTAGTCGGCTGGCTTGCCCTTGCCGAAGCCCGGGGCGCCAGCGCAGGCGCGGTCTCAAAGTCCATGGAGGCCGGGAATTTCATGGGTTGCAGCGGAATGTAGTTCACATCGGCCCCGAAATCCAGGGAAGGGGCGATGTTGTGCAGTCCCAGGCTCTGCTTCACGGCCGCGCGCACAATGGCGTACACCGTTTTCTCGTCCTCAAACTTGATCTCCGTTTTGGTGGGGTGCACGTTGATGTCTATCGTTTCCGGCGCGATTTCCAGGAAAAGCACGTAAAACGGGAAACTATCCTTAGGCAGCAGTCCCTCAAAGGCGGTGAGCACCGCGTGGTTCAGGTACTGGCTTTTGATGTAGCGGTTGTTCACGAAGAAAAACTGCTCGCCGCGGCTCTTCTTGGCAAACTCGGGTTTCCCGATGTAGCCGCGTACCGTGAGAAAAGGCGTAGTCTCCTCGCAGGCGGCCATCTGTTCTTTGTACTCTTTCCCGAAAATGCTCACAATTCGCTGGCTCAGCTTACCGGCGGGCAGGTTCATGACCTCCACCTCATTCTGGTACAGGGCAAAGGCAATCTCTGGGTTGGCCAGGGCCACGCGCTGGAACTCATCCAGGATGTGGCGCATCTCCACGGGGTTGGTCTTGAGGAAATTGCGGCGGGCGGGCACGTTGAAGAAAAGGTTCTTCACGCTTACCACCGTTCCCTCGGCCATGGCCACGGGCTCCTGTTTGATGACCTCGTTGCCTTCAATGGTGAGGCAGGTGCCCAGCTCAGCGCCGCGGGCTCGGGTTTTCAGTTCCACCTGGGCCACGGCCGCAATAGAAGCCATCGCCTCGCCGCGAAAACCCATGGTCCGGATGCGGAAGAGGTCCTCGGTGGTCTTTATTTTGGACGTGGCGTGGCGCTCAAAGCACATGCGGGCATCGGTCTCGGTCATGCCTACACCGTCGTCCACCACCTGAATGAGCTGCTTGCCCGCATCTTTGATGATCAGGGTTACGCTACTGCTGCGCGCGTCTACGCTATTCTCCAACAACTCCTTTACCACCGAGGCCGGGCGCTGCACCACTTCGCCGGCGGCGATCTGGTTGGCCAGGTACTCGGGTAACAATCGGATGATATCTGCCATACAAACTTCCCTGCGTAGTGTTTATTTTCCGCTTCGGGGGCTGCCTTTCCGGCGGTGAAACCAGGGGGTTTCGCCAACTTTTCAGACACCGAAGCAAATTTTTGAGTAATATTACCAGCTTAAACGGCGGCCTTACCTCCCTAACCTTCTGGCTTTTCGCTCTTTTTCCGGTTCTTTTCCAGTCCTGAAAGGACAGGGATTCACTGGAAACGGGGTTAGAGCCTAAATGGGGAGGAGTCGTTCTGAACAAATCCTGTTTTATGCCGTTTTTTCAAATTCCGGCCCAAAACGCTTCAGAGCCACTCAGCCGCGGCTAGTTTTCCTCTGCGAAATTAGCCCTATGAAACAGTTATTCAAATTAAATTACGCGTTGCGAAATGCTAAAGCGATATAGCCTGTGGCTACTGACCGTAGTAATGGGCGCCTGGATGGCTTTATCGGGGTTCGGCCCTAAAGGCCGGGGCAACATTTCTGAACAAGAGCAACATTGGGTAGACAGTGTCTATCAATCTCTTACCCCTGACCAGCGCCTTGGTCAGCTCTTCATGGTGGCCGCGTACTCCAACAAACCGCAGAGCCACATCCGCGAAATCGAAAACCTGATCACCCAGTACGGCATTGGCGGAGTCATGTTCATGCAGGGCGGTCCCGTACGCCAGGCCAAACTCACCAACCGTTACCAAAGCCTCGCCAAAGTTCCGCTGCTGGTGGCCACCGATGCAGAGTGGGGACTGGACATGCGCCTGGACAGCAGCATGCATTTCGCCAAGCAGATGACGCTGGGCGCTTTGCAGGATGACCGCTATGTGTACCTCATGGGCCGTGAGATTGCCTTGAAACTCAAACGACTGGGCATTCATGTAAATTTCTCGCCGGTGGTGGACGTGAACAGCAACCCCAACAACCCGGTCATCGGGAACCGTTCTTTTGGCGAGAGCAAAGAGCAGGTGACCGCCCGCAGCATCGCCTACATCAAGGGTCTGCAGGACCACGGCATTATTGCGGTTGCCAAGCATTTCCCCGGCCACGGCGATACTGATGCTGATTCGCACTTTTCTTTGCCCGTGCTCTCCCACGACATGGCCCGCCTCACCGAGGTGGAGTTGTACCCCTTCAAGCGCTCTTTTGATGCCGGAGTGATGGGCGTGATGGTGGCGCACCTGCACGTGCCTAAGCTGGATTCCATCGCTAACCGCGCCGCTACTTTGTCGCCTTATCTGGTGAATGACCTCCTGAAAGGCCAGATGCAGTACGAGGGCCTGGTTTTCACCGATGCCCTGAACATGAAAGGCGTGACCCGCTACCATGAACCCGGCGAGGTGGATGCCCTGGCCCTGAAAGCCGGCAACGATGTGCTCCTGTTTTCTGAAAACGTACCTAAAGCCTTCGCCAGCATCAAAAGAGCCATCGCCGACAGCACCATCTCGGAGCGAGATATTGAGATCAGGGTAAGAAAGATGCTGCACGCCAAGTACTGGGCCGGCCTGAACCAGTATACCCCTGTAAACCTGGAAAACCTCTCGCAGGATCTGAGCCGCCCGGTAAGCCAGGTCTTGCAGCAACAACTATATGAGCAGGCCGTTACGGTCGTGGCAAACAAGAACGACCTGCTGCCTTTCAGGGTGCTGGACACCACGGAGTTCGCCTCGGTATCTGTGGGGGCGGGCATGAACAACGTACTCACCCAGACGTTGGACAAATACGCCTCCTTCAAAAAGTTCGCGGTGACCAGCCGCACAGCGCCAGATAGCGTGTACGCAGGCATCCGCCGCGATCTGGCCGGCACAGACGTGGTGGTGGTCTCCTTGCACAACCTCAACAACAACCCCGGCAACAACTACAATCTATCGGGCAACGCCCTGGGTTTTATAAGGGAACTGCAGCGCGACCCTACCAAAAAAGTGGTGGTAGTGGTCATGGGCAACGCCTACAGCCTCAAGAACTTTGAGAGCAGCGACTGGCTTGTGTGCGGCTACGAAGACAACGAGGTAACCCGTAAAGTCATCCCGCAGGTATTGTTCGGGGCGCTTCCGGCTAACGGCCGCTTACCTGTGACCGCTTCGCCCAAGTTCAAGGCTGGCTTTGGGATCTCTACGCCTTCTTTGAACCGCTTGAAATACTCTATACCCGAAAGCGTGGGCATGAATTCCAGCATCTTGAAGCAGATTGACAACATTGCGCTGGAGGCCATTGCGTACGCTGCTACGCCGGGTTGCCAGGTGCTGGTGGTCAAAGACGGTACGGTGGTCATGGACAAGGGCTACGGCTATTACACCTATGACCGCACCCAGCCGGTAACTGAGGAAACCATTTATGACCTGGCCTCCATCACCAAGGTGGCTGCCACCTTGCAGGCCGTAATGTTCCTGAAAGACCAGGGTCGCCTGAACCTGGATGCCCGACTGGTGACTTACCTACCCGAGCTGAAGGGCTCTAACAAAGCCAACCTCACCGTACGCGATGTGCTCCTGCACCAGGCGGGCTTGGTGGCCTACATCCCCTTCTGGACCAAAACACTGAAAGACGGCAAGCTGAACCCTATTTACTATGACAGTCTGCCCACTGAGGCATACCCCAACCTGGTGGTGCCCGGCGTGTACAGCAACAAACGGCTGGAAGACTCAGTGTGGAAGTGGGTGATAAAGTCTGAACTGGCGGGCAAGCGCCTGCCTAACGGCAAGTTTGAATACCGCTACTCAGACCTGGGACTGCACATCATGAAACGCATTGCCGAGCGCCTCCTGAACCAACCCCTTCCTGATTTCCTAGAGCAGAACTTCTATGCCCCGTTGGGCGCCGCCACGCTTACCTTCAACCCACTGAACAAATTCCTGAAAGAGCAGATTGCGCCCACCGCGCCCAGTTCCCAGTTCAAGCCGGGGGTGCCGCTGCAAGGCACGGTGCATGACGGAAACGCAGCCATGCTGGGCGGTAAGGCAGGGCACGCAGGTCTTTTCTCCAACGCCAACGACCTGGCCATTCTCATGCAGATGGATTTGCAGAACGGGAAGTATGGCGGGCAGCAGTACTTCAAAACGCCCGTTGTGAGTGAGTTTTCTAAAAACGGCAGCAAAAACAGCCGTCGTGGCATAGGCTGGGACAAAGCCGACCCAGACGGGAACGGCCCCACCTCCACCCTGGCGCCGCTGAGCACCTTCGGGCATACGGGCTTCACCGGCACCGGTGCCTGGGTAGACCCCGAGAACAACATTATCTACATTTTCCTCTCCAACCGCGTCTACCCAGACTCTGAAAACGATAAACTACTCAAATACAACATCCGCACCCGGATTCATGACGTAGTATATCAATCGTTAGAGCCTAAACCGTAACTTCGCGGCAAACACATACGCGCATGAAGATTGGAATTGTATGCTACCCTACTTTTGGCGGTAGCGGAGTGGTGGCCACAGAGTTGGGTAAAGCCCTGGCGCAGAAAGGGCATAAGGTACATTTTATCACCTACAGCCAACCCGCCCGCCTGGACCACTTCAACGAGAACCTGTTTTACCACGAAGTAAATATCCCCAATTACCCGCTGTTCCAGTATCCGCCGTATGAACTGGCCCTGGCCAGCAAGATGGTAGACATTGTGCAATATGAGAAACTGGATGTGCTGCACGTGCACTACGCCATTCCGCACGCCTCGGCGGCGTACATGGCCAAGCAGATCCTCAAGACAAAGAACATAGACATCCCGGTCATTACCACGCTGCACGGCACCGACATTACTCTGGTGGGCAAAGACGCCTCCTATGAGCCGGTAGTGACCTTCAGCATCAACCAGTCAGACGCGGTGACCTCGGTTTCCGAGGACCTGAAGCGCGAAACCTACGAGTACTTCCCCATTGAGAAGGAGATTGTGGTCATCCCCAACTTCATCAACCTGGAGCGTTTCCAGAAGCAGCGCAAAGACCACTTCAAATCAGCCATCGCGCCGTTCGGCGAGAAACTGCTGGTGCACACCTCCAACTTTAGGGGCGTGAAGCGTATTGGCGATATCATCAAGATTTTCTCTAAGGTGCGCGAGCAGATTCCGTCCAAACTGCTTCTGGTGGGCGACGGTCCGGAGCGGCCCAAAATGGAGAATCTCTGCCGCAAGCTGGGCATCTGCGCCGATGTGCGTTTCCTGGGCAAACTGGAAGCTGTGGAAGAACTGCTCTCCATCGCCGATGTCTTCCTGATGCCCTCCGAGAAAGAGAGTTTCGGGTTAGCGGCTTTGGAAGCGATGGCCTGCGAGGTGCCGGTGATTTCGTCCAACGCCGGTGGCCTGCCCGAGCTGAACGTGCACGGCGTGACCGGTTTCGTGAGCAACGTGGGCGATGTGAAGGACATGGTCAAGAACACGCTTTTCCTCCTGCAGGACGACCAGCTGCCTAAATTCAAAGCCAACGCTCTGGCCCGCGCCAAAGAGTTTGAGATAAGCAAGATCGTACCTATGTACGAGGACGTCTATCAGCAAGCTGCCGAGGCGGTGCGCACCCACGTTTAAATCAGCTTTCCTTTTTAAATAAGATATTCATGAAGCTGTTTCGGGGCTGTTTTAGGTAAAACAGCCCCGAAACAGCGTTTACACCCCGGCCCTAAACGCAAGACGCCATGCACTTTGAAAAACCACACCACTCAGAAGAGAACCCCTGGAAAACTTTAGATTCCAAACCCATCTATGAAAACCCCTGGATCAGCGTGCGCGAGGAGCAGGTGATCAACCCGGGGGGTGGCCGGGGCATCTACGGCGTGGTTTCCATGAAAAACAAAGCCATCGGCATCATTCCCATTGATGATGAGGGAAATACCTGGCTCGTGGGGCAGTACCGCTACACCGTGAACGAGTACTCCTGGGAGATTCCCATGGGCGGGGGCCCGATTGGGATTGATCCGCTGGAATCCGCGAAGCGGGAGTTGAAGGAAGAGACCGGCTTCACCGCCGCCGAGTGGACGAACATCGGCCGAATCCACACCTCCAACTCCGTGACCGATGAGGAAGGCTTCATTTTCCTGGCCGAGGAACTGACCGCCGGCGAGACCGAGTTTGAGGAAACCGAGGACTTGAAAATCTGGAAGTTACCGTTGCACGAGGCCGTGCGCATGGCCATGGACAGCGAGATCACCGACGCCATCAGCATTGCCGGTCTGCTCAAGGCAGAGAAAATCCTTTTGACCCGCCGCCCCAAATAACCTCATTCAATTGGCACTAAGTCATCGCGGAACGCGTTTGCCGTTTTGAAGCCGATTTGCTGGAAACAGGGCAAAATCGGCTTTGCCGCGGGCATATGTGGTGCTTTTCTTATTAATTAACTAATTTTGGGAAAGATGAACAGGTTAAAAGGATTCGGCAAGAAGGTTTACTCCGTGTGGTGCACCGCCTGGTTTGTATTACCATTTCTCACCTCGTATCCCCTGTTCCGGGTGTTGATCGCCAAGCCTAACCGGCTCAAACATGCGCACCACCTCAATCGCCTTTGGTCTAAGTTCCAGCTGCGCATGTACCTCATGCCGGTAAAGGTGAAAGGCCTGGAGCAACTGGACCCCAACCAGAAATACGTGTTCGCGCCCAACCACAGCTCCTACATTGACATCCCCATGATTCTGGCGGCCATCCCCGGTTTCCTTAACTTCGTGGGCAAGAAATCATTGACCAAGGTGCCGTTGTGGGGCAGAATCTATGACGCGCTGTACATCTCGGTGGACCGCGACAGCCCCATCAGCAGCGCCAAAGCCTACATTGCCAGCAAGCAGAGTCTGGAAGCGGGCCGCAGCATCGTGATTTTCCCCGAGGGGAAAATCTCGCCGGAATCGGGCCGCAAGCTGTTGCCGTTCAAAGACGGTCCGTTCAAGCTGGCCATTGAAAAACAGGTACCCATTGTGCCCATCACCATGCCGTACAACCACCTGTTTCTGCCCGATGTGAAAGGCAAACTCATCATCCGGTACCATTCGCTGGAGATGATCATTCACCGGCCAATCCCTACCCAGGGGTTGACCATGCAGGACCTGGAGTTCCTGAAAAACCAAACGTACTCCATCATTCAAGAGACTTTAGACCAGAAAAACCATGAGCACCAACATAGAGACCTTACGCCAGCTGGCGCACTTAGCCCGGCTTGAGTTTGACGAGACCAAAGAGCAGGAAATGCTCAAAGACCTGAATAACATCCTGGACTGGGTAGACCAACTGCGCCAGCTGGACACCAAAAACGTGGAACCTCTCATCCATATATCGGAGGAACTGAACGTGATGCGGGAAGATGTGGCTCAGAACACCGTGCGCCACGAGGATGCCCTTAAGCTGGCTCCGCGCAAAGACTCAGATTATTTCAGGGTTCCTAAAGTTCTGGAGTAGGCCTGAATGAAGCTTTTTTCGTTCTGGCCCCAGGTGGAGCCTGGCCGCCGCTTTCTGTATTTTCTTCTGGCCGTACTGGTGCTGGGCACGGTAGGCTTAGGCATTTATGGTTACTTTAACGGGCAGCAGTTGGTGTTTCCGCTGGAGAAGCAGGCCGAACTGTTCCCTGCGGAGGCCCACTTAGACCCTTCCTCTCCCCTGCTCACGCCCATGCGCGTGGAAGTGAACGCCTACCTGGTGACGGAGCGCTACGCCATGGGCGATATGCAGCTTCCGCTGTGGGCGACCTGGGTTTATTTCGTAGGTCTGGCGGTAGCGCTTACCTTCTTCTGGACCTTAGCCAGTACCCTCAAGCGCATTCCTTATTACGCCGCCGTGACGCTGGGCATGCTCTGGCTTTCCACGTTCAACCTTGATTTACTGGGAGTTTTCTCAGAAACAAGCCGAATCCTGCTACTGATTGCCTTGGCCGTTCTGAGTCTGGGCAGTTTTGTGTTTCAGGCGTTCTGGACACGGGTGTCCTTTCTGGGCCGTTTCCTGTTCTTTAGCGTGGTCATCCTGCTTTTGAGTCTGGCCCTGTTCCGTTTCTCTTCTTTACCGGCTCCGCTGACCGCCTTGCACGTGGTCCATTACAGCACCCTAGCCAGTTTTGTGGCATCGGTGCTGTTCATGGTGCTGGTGGCCTATGAGAACCTCCACGGCTTGCTGTGGTTCAACACGCAGGCCCAGCAACCGCAGCGCCGCTTCGGGCTGGTGCAATTCGTGCTCATCAGCTTGCTATACCTGGGTAACCTGCTGCTGTTATACCTGCGCCAGACGGGGATGATCCAATTTGATTTCACCGGGTTAGATGCTTTGGTGGTGTTCCTTTGCTCCACCTTGGTAGGATTATGGGGCCTTAAGCAACGGCAAATCCATTACACCCGCTTTTTCCGATTTGAGACCGAGGCTGCCCCGCTTTACTTGGTGCTGGCGCTGCTCACCTTTTTGAATCTGGCGTACGCATTCCTGTTGGCCAATGACCCGCTGGTAAATGCCTACCGCAGTGCCGTCATTGTGACGCACCTGGCGTATGGCGTGGCGTTCTTTATTTACGTGCTGGTGAATTTCGGGCCGTTGATCAAACAGAAACTACGCGTTTTCAAGGTGGTGTATGACCCGCGGCAGCTGCCTTACTTCACCGTGTACCTCATGGGAACTGTCCTGTTGGTGGTGATGGTGCTGCGCAGCAATTACGCGCTCTATTTCCAGCATCAAGCCGGCTATTATAACTACTTGGGCGATGTGTACCGCCAGACTGAGGAAACGCCGTTGCTGGCGGAGCAGTTCTACAACGAGGCCAGCGTGCAGTCCCGCAACAACCAACGTTCCAGCTTCTCCCTAGCCGATATGTACCACCAGGGCGGCATGCGTTCCCTAGAGATGAACCGCTTGCAGGAGGCCCTGGAAAGAAAACCTACCCCAGAAGGCTATCTGCGGCTGGCCAGCCTGTTCACTTCCTCCTCAGACCTTTTTGACCATTTAAAGGTGCTGCAGGAAGCGGTAAAAACTTTCCCTGATAACGCGCCGCTACTCAACAACCTTGGAATTCTCTACGGCACCACCGCCTTCGCTGACTCAGCTGGTTACTATTTGGATGCGGCTTTGGCCCAAAGCCAGGAACCCGAGGTTATCCAGGCGAACCAGTTAGCGTTCTTGGCCAGCCATAAGTTTCCGCAACAGGCCAAAGAGTTCGCCAACCAATACGCTGGCGGTACTTACGGCCCGTTGCTCACGAATCGGTTGGCTATTTCCTTGGCTTTGGGCGGCTCCAAACCGCAGAACCTGCCGGCCTTGCCCCAGGATAGTGCGTTGTCAACCCAGACCTTCGCCCATTTCTATAACAGGCAGCTGCTCCCGGGTAATGCCAAAGACAGCACGGCTACGTTCTCGCGGCTGAACACGCTGTTGCGGCAGGAAGAAAACCAGGCTTTCCTGGATGACCTGACTTTGATCAAATCGCTGCTGCTTAAGCAAGGCACCGTTTCCAAACCCCAGCCTTTCCTAGCCAAAGTCACCCTGGAGAACCTGGCGGCGAACAGCGGCAGCACAGGGGGCTACTACTATGACATTCTGGGCCAATGGATGCTGCAGGGCAAACTGTACCCCTTGGCGGCCGAGTATTTCCAGAAAGCCCGGCAGGCCGGCTACCGCGATGCCCACCTGCACGCCGTGGTGGCTTATGCGCTGGCAGGAAATTACGGTCAGGCCACTGAGATAGCCTTAGGCGCCTCCCCTTTTCCGGATGTAGCCCAACGGACCGCTGCCACACAGATCGCTATCGCCACCCAGTTGACTCCAGAGCAGGCAGTCAGCGCCCCGGATTCCTTGAAAGTACGGTTCCTACAACTGAAAGCGGCTTCCTTACCCCTGGCCCAGGTAGAGAGCGTGGCTAACGGCATCACTACGCCGGCTTTGGCGCCGGTGGCAGCTTTGCCCCTGGTAGCGCGGTACCTTCAGGAAAACAATTTCAACACCGCCCAGAACCTGCTGAGCATCCATTTTCCGGGCAGTTTTCCCAAAAACGGCCTGAAATCAGAAGCCAACACCCTGCAGACCGAGCTTTGGTGGAAAAACCAGAAATGGGAACAATTGAGCACCGAACTGCCTAGCCTCTTTTTTACCCCGCAGGACGCGGGCACCAGACTTTATTACCAGGCCTTGCTGGCCCAGCGTAATAATAACGCCAAGGCCGCGACTAATCTGTTCAACGGGTTACTCCAAAGGGCCCCGTGGTCAGAGGCCGGGCAGTTGGCCGCCGCTAATTTCTTTGTGCAGCAGAAACAACCTATGCGGGCCTATGACCTGCTGCTGGAGGGTATCGGGTACAATCCAACCTCGGTGGCGCTGCGGAAAGCCTACGTGAAAGTAGCCCTGAATCAAGGCCTCCGCGACTACGCCCTGCAGGGTCTGGAGCAACTGGAACCTTTGGTAAGTCCTCAGGAATACCTTACTTTTAGACAAGAAATAGCGCCCCAATTGCAGGCCAGCGACGCGCTCCAGCAAGAATGGCAATAAGCGAAGCCATATGAGCACCATCATCAAAACCGAGAATATCTCCAGGATGTACCAGATGGGGAATGAAACCATTCATGCCCTGCGGTCTATTTCCATCGAGATCAAAAAAGGCGAATATGTGGCGTTCATGGGGCCTTCGGGTTCAGGTAAATCCACGCTCATGAACATTGTGGGCTGCCTGGACACCCCCACCTCGGGTACGTACATCCTCAACGGCAACGATGTCAGCAACATGGCAGACAATGAGCTGGCCACCGTCCGCAATAAGGAAATCGGGTTTGTGTTCCAGACGTTCAACCTGCTGCCCCGCTCGTCTTCTTTAGAGAACGTGGCTTTGCCGCTGGTTTATGCGGGTTTTGGGAAATCTGAGCGTGAAGAGCGGGCCATGGCGGCCTTAGACAGCGTAGGGCTGGGCTCCCGGGCCAAACACAAACCCAACGAGCTCTCAGGGGGGCAGCGCCAGCGTGTGGCCATCGCCCGTGCCCTAGTGAACGATCCCAGCATTATCCTGGCCGATGAGCCAACCGGTAACCTGGACACCAAGACCTCTTACGAGATCATGGGCTTGTTTGAGGCCCTGCATGCCAAGGGCAACACCATTATCATGGTTACCCACGAAGACGACATCGCGCATTATGCCCACCGCATTGTGCGCCTGCGCGACGGACTCATTGAGTCTGATGAAATGAACCTCAACATCACGGTTCCTGCCCTTAAAGCGGCCGCTTTGAATACCTCTGAATGAAAATCTACACCAAAACCGGTGACAAAGGCGAAACTTCCCTAATTGGCGGAACCCGCGTAAAGAAATCACACCTGCGCATAGAGGCCTACGGCACCGTAGACGAACTGAACTCTTTCCTGGGCGTGGTCCGGGACCAGGAAGTAAACGGAGAACGCCAGCAAATCTTTTCCGAGATCCAGGACCGGCTGTTCACTATCGGCTCCACGCTGGCCACTGATCCGGTGAAAGAAGGCAAGGTTCAGACTCCGGACCTGCACCTCACGGACATCCAGTTCCTGGAAGAGCAGATGGACCTGTTGGACGAGCAGTTGCCGCCTTTGCGCAATTTCATTTTACCCGGCGGGCACCAGGCGGTCTCTTTCTGCCACGTGGCCCGCACCGTTTGTCGCCGCGCCGAGCGTTTGGTCATTGCCTTGCAGGAAGAGTCACACGTAGATGACCTGGTGGTGCAATATCTTAACCGGCTCTCCGACTTTCTCTTTGTTTTGAGCCGTGCCATGGCCCTGGAGCTTGGCGTAGAAGAAATCACCTGGAAGCCTCGGATGTGAGGCTTTTTTTATTCAGAATCACCAGAATTGCGTATACTTATTACCTATACATCATCTAACCTATGCAAACAGAATCCATTTCTATCCATACCACGGTTACCTCGGCAAGCCAATTAGCCGATCTTGACCTGGAAAACCTGCAGTTCGGGAAAGTTTTCGCGGACCATATGCTGGAGGTAGACTACAAAGACGGCGCCTGGCAACAACCGCGCATCCTGCCGTACGGCCCTATTGAACTGAGTCCGGCTACCGCTGCCCTGCACTACGGTCAGGCCATGTTTGAGGGGATGAAGGCTTACAAAACCCAGGAAGGCAAAGTGGTACTGTTCCGTCCGCAGGACAACTGGGCCCGGATGAACAAATCGGCGGTACGCTTGTGCATGCCCGAGATTCCGGAGGATATTTTCATGGATGGCCTGAAACAACTCGTGGCCCTGGATGCGGATTGGGTTCCGCAGCGCCCAGGTTATTCGTTGTATATCCGTCCGTTCATGTTCGGGTCAGAAGGCTTGCTGGGCGTGCGTCCGGCTACGGAATACAAGTTCATGATTTTCTGCAGCCCTGCCAGCGGCTATTATGCTGAGCCAGTGCGCGTGAAAATTGAGGAGCATTACACCCGTGCCGTGGAAGGCGGTTTCGGGTTTGCCAAAGCGGCCGGTAACTACGGTGGTTCCTTGCTGCCAGCCAAACTGGCCCACGAAGAAGGCTACCACCAGATCATCTGGACCGATGGCCGTGAGCACAACTACATTGAGGAATCCGGCACCATGAACGTGATGTTCGTGATTGACGGCAAACTGATCACCCCTGCCCTGAGCACCTCTATTTTGGCCGGTATCACCCGCGACAGCGTGCTGCAACTGGCCCGCGACTGGGGCGTTCCCGTTGAAGAAAGACGCATCAAAGTGCAGGAGATTGTGGATGCCTACCAAGCCGGTAAACTGGAAGACGCCTTCGGGACCGGTACAGCCGCTACCATTGCCCACATCAAGTCCATCACCTTTAGAGGCGAGGAAATGATGTTACCGCCAGTGGCCGATCGTACACTGTCCAACAAGATTTCTACCGAGTTAGACAACATCCGCTACAGTATATCACCAGATCCGCATGGATGGGTGGTGCCGGTGGTGTAATCATAATTTCAACCTTTCCTTAATAGGAGTTTTTAAGCTAAGCGCTTGAAAACTCCTATTTTAATTTTATATTTTGCCATAAAGAAAAAATATAAAATCAATTAGAAGTTTAATAAGAACCATGAATAAGATGACAGGTATTATTTTGATGGCTTTAGGATTGATAATTTTAGTAATAGGAACATTAATATTTTTAAACCCCACCAAAACACCTATAAATGAAGCCTCAGCAACAGAATTAAAAAACATCGCTGATGAACCAAAAACAATAGCTGAGGAGCGGAAAGAGAATGGGGTTGACCCAAAAGAAGACAACTTAAGAAAAGGGCATGATTTTGAAAAATTTGTAGTAACGAGATTCAGCAAAAAGTATTACACCATAAAAGAATGGACAAGTGACAAATCTGTTGATGGAAGATTTGCTGAAACTACATTACAACCCGATATGGTACTTAAATTGAATCTCGATTCCTTTTCAAAAGAATTAGCCTTAGAATGTAAATGGAGACAAAGGCTCCCTAAAGAGGGTATTGAAGTAGCAACAGAGAATCAGCTAAAACGATATAAAAGATTTGAACAAGAAAAAGGTATTCCTGTCTTTATTGTTCTTGGAATTGGTGGTTTAGCTTCTTCACCCAAACATCTATATACTATTCCGCTAAGAGAAATATCACACGGCTTTATCCCTCATGATCAGTTAACAAAATTTGAACGAGAAAGTACAGGAAGCATCTTTTTCAATGTTAAAACTGGAAAGTTAGAATAAATACCCTTTAAATGCTTTCTTATCTAAGCTTGTTCTCACACTTTGCTTATTACTAGTATCTTTGCAAAAACGGCTAATTCCCCTGTTTACAATTAGCACACTTCTGTTATGACCCAAGAACAAGTAAAAGAATTGAAAGGCCGCGTAGAGGCGTTGAGGAGGTATCTTTGACTACGATGCCAAGAAAGAACAAGTAACTGCCATTGAGGCCCAATCTGCTGCCCCAGATTTCTGGGACGATCCTAAAAAAGCTGAAACCGTTCTGAAAGAGGCCAAGACCCTGAAGACCTGGACCGATGACTTTGAGAACACGTCCAAGGCGGTGGATGATGTAGAGGTACTCTTTGATTTCTATAAAGAAGGTGATGTCTCAGAAGAGGACATTAACGCCGAATTCAAGGCCGCGGAGGAAACCGTGGAAGGACTGGAGTTCAAGCGTATGCTCAGCAACGAAGAAGACCAGTTGGGCGCGGTGCTGGAAGTAAACTCGGGCGCCGGCGGTACTGAGAGCCAGGACTGGGCCGAGATGCTGTACCGCATGTATCTTATGTGGGGTGAGCGCAAAGGCTACTCCGTAAAGCAAGTCGATTTCCAGCCGGGCGAGGGTGCGGGCATCAAATCGGCCACACTGCAGTTTGACGGTGATTTTGCCTACGGGTACCTGAAAGCCGAGATTGGCGTGCACCGCCTGGTGCGCATCTCCCCGTTTGACTCGGGCGGACGGCGGCACACGTCCTTCGCCTCGGTGTTCGTATACCCGGTGGTGGATGAGACCATTGAGATCAACGTGAACCCCGGTGATATTGAGTGGGACACCTACCGGGCCGGTGGCGCTGGTGGCCAGAACGTGAACAAGGTGGAGACGGCGGTTCGCCTGAAACACAAACCAACGGGCATCACCATTGCCGTGCAGATTGAGCGCTCGCAGCTCATGAACAAGGAACACGCCATCCGCATGCTGAAATCACAGCTCTACCAGATTGAGATCAACAAACGCAACGAGGAACGCGACAAGGTGGAGAGCACCAAGAAACGCATCGACTTCGGGTCGCAGATCCGGAACTACGTTCTACACCCTTACAAGCTCATCAAAGACATCAGAACCGGCGTAGAACGCACCGATGTGCAGAACGTGCTGGACGGTGACCTGGATGAATACATCAAAGCCTTCCTGATGCAGGCTTAATTCCTGCCTTCATAAAACGAGAGCGCCTTTCCGCATGACAGCAGAAAGGCGCTCTCGTTTTAGGGCTGTTTTTGTCAACCAAGCCATAAATCATCTATTAACCTGGCCCTATAGGCCTCCCTCCTAAGATTCAGCTTACTCACTTCCCCTGGCGGGTACTTCTGGCTCTGTAGGCAAGGGTAGCACCTTGTAGCGCTTCTTAAGCAAGTGGTACTTAGTCGCGGATTCATCTACCTTGTGGTTGGGGATGTCTTTCCATTTATTGGGGTATTTTGCCATGGGCATGTTGCTGTAAAAAGGCGTCTCCTCCTCCCTTGCCTCCCCAAATTTCCTCAGAATCTCTGGTGCATTTTGCCCCGGAAGCTTAAACCTGAAGGTTGAGTCGCCTGGTTTGTGCTTGAACTTTAAGCCGGGCTTCAGCTCAAGCTTTTCTTCTGTTTTAATGCTGTCAGCAGGTGTCTGGGCAAAGGTGATATCAGCCGCTAAAAGTAACACTAGCACCGCTAAGATTCTCTTTTCCATATCAGATACTCCTTTCAAGTAATCGTCCATTATCAAAATCCAGCCAACTACACTTTCCCTGGTTAAAATATCGTTTTGGGACGAGGCTGTCAAGTTTATAATCTCACCTGGTCTGGCACTTATCTGGGAAATCCTTTCTAGCCTCTTTTTAAAATTCGGCCTTAAAACAGAAGGCATTTGTCAGCACTTCTGCTCTTCTTATATACGAAAAAGGAAGCGGTAATGGCATTGAACCCATCGGTTTAACACCATGTTAACCAAGCAGAGCCTCTTATCTTTTCAAGGAGCAGACCTTCAAAGCTTTAGTAATGAACCTGTCATATTTTGCTTCCCTCTGTAAGCAAGGGATACATATATTATCTATGCGGCATCGGGCTTCCATTCTGGCCATGGTTCTGGTGCTGCCACTGCTGATGGCGGTGGGTGGGGCAGGGCAGCCGTTGAAGAAACCGGAGCCGCTGGTGCTTAAATCTGAGCAGCTGCCTTTCCAAACGAAGGAGTTCTACGTGGCCGAGGTGGTGGACGAGCGGCCGAACCCCAAGGCGGTGGCCATGCTGGTTTGTGCGGTTACGCCTACCGGGGCACCGCAGCCCGTGGATTTCCAGGGGGGCAGCGTCACGGCCATTAAGAAGTACATCAAGGAGAGTTTCGGCCATAACCCCACGGCGCGACCAATCATCATGCGCCTGAAAGAGTACCAGGTAGTGGAGAAACCTATGGCCGGCGGAAGGGCCGAAGGTCAGATCCAAATCTCAGCGGCTTTTGAGGTACAGCGTGAGGGCAAGCGCCTGCATCTTTTTAATTACAAGAGCGGCGCCCGTTACGCGCGTCCGGTGAACAGCCTCGCGGTAGTGGAGCCTACCCTCCGGAAAACCCTGTCTGAGTCTTTGCGCTACCTTACTGGCTGGATTGACAAGGAAGCGGCCCATAATGAGAAACTGGCCCGGGAGATAAAGGTCACTTTTGAGGACCACCGGGTGCACCTGGACGATGACACTTTGTTCTATGACCCCAACCGTCCGCTGCGGTGGAGCGATTTCCAGGGTGGGTCCAGGTTGTCGCAGAACTTCGCGGCCTCCGTGTTCCCCGGCCTTTCCAATGATATCCAGTCTACGGTGGAGAATGGCGTGATCCACATCAAAGTGAACACCAAACCATACATTCTGCGCAGCCTCTCCAAGGTCTTGCCCGATGCCCGGAACGAGTACACCCTCAACCACGAGCAGCGCCACTTTGACCTCCTCAAACTGGTTACGGAGCACTACAAACAACGGCTCCGGCCTGAGAAACTTAACCTGGAAGACTATGAGAGCATTATCAGATACCAGTACCTGGAGGCGCTCTGGGAAATGGACCGCCTGCAGAAGGCGTACGACGGCGAAACAAACCACGGACTTAACCGGGCGGCCCAGGAAAAATGGAACCAGAAAATAGACCAGGAACTGCGTGAGCTAAAGATTAAACCGTAACACGGTGCTGGTAATGAAAAAGGCGGATACTCTCTGGGGAGCATCCGCCTTTTTTATGGCTTTTTTCGGAAAATCAGGTTTTAAACGCCCAGACTTACTTACCCGAAAATCTCGTTCAGGACACCGGCCAGGCGCACGCCGCCTTTCAGGAGTTGCTGGTTGAGGGTGTCTACGTGGTCAAAATTGTAGCGGTAGCTCAGTTTCTCCTCGGGTTTGGTGATGCCTTTGTACAGCTGCTGGGCAATCTGGTAAGACTCAAAAAACCAAACCGGGGCCAACTGCTTCTGCCAGGTCTTCACCTGGTCTTTGGAGGCGAAGTTGATGGCCGTGGCGTACTCGGTGTAGCTCAGTTGCTGGTACTCAATAAGCTGGGAATCCCATACGCGGTGCAGGTTAGTGGGCTGGTTGAACCACTCCAGGCGCACCCGGTTACCACCTAAATCTTCCGGACGGCCCACGTGCATGGGTTGGTGCACATCGCCAATAATGTGGATGAGCAGGCGCAGGTTCATCTGTTTCTTGTCCTGGGCCAGGTCCTTCTTCTTCAATTCAGAGATGAGGTAATTCAGGCGGGTGTAGGCATCGGTGGCAGTGTCTGCGTGCAGGTGCTTCTCCACTTGCTCAAAGCTCAGGCCTTCCTTCAGGTTCACGTAGTGCCAAGTCTCCAGAAAGTTGTAGTTGGGATCTGACTTGATGAAATCGGGCCAGTTGCTGGCCATGGCCAGGGACTCGTTGCCCAGTATTTTCCTGATGTTCTTTCTGGCCTTGGAAGAGATGTGGCGGTCGGCGATCTCGCCCACAATACGGTGCCCGATCATGCCCCATCCCATGGACTGGAACGGCAGGTACAGAAAGAGGCAAAATACAATCAGTTTTTTGAAAACGCTCATACTAAGGTTAATGGTTTGAAAACGGAATCGCAAAAGTAGGGCAAAAAATCGGGCTGCCCCACTCCCCTCTCCGTTTCCCGGCCGATTTGGGAAAACAGGCCCAAAACACCCTTAGAAATCCCGTACTGAGCACACCACGTTTTGGGCCAGACTTGGCTCTTCCATCAACCGAATAATTTTGCGGGCCACCACCTCCGCCGAGACCAGGGCTCCGGTTTCCTTATAGTCCCTGAACTGCTGTACACTGCTGAACTGGTCCGCATCCGCGTCCCTGATCTGTTCCTGCATATCGGTATCAATGAGCCCCGGAGACAAGGAGAAGACCCGCACCCCGGTGCCCAATTGCTCCTGCTCCAGTTGCGCCGTTTTGGAGAGCATATCCAAAGCAGCTTTAGAGGCACAGTAAGCAGCCCAACCGTCTATGGGCCGCTGCCCGGCTCCGGAACTGATGTTCAGCACCATTTTATCTATGTTCTGGCGGTGCTGGTAGCTTTGCAGGAACATGTTCATGAGCATGGCGGGCACAATCACGTTCACGTCAAAGACATACTCAAAATGCTCGTTTTGGCTCTGCCCTATGTAGCCTATCTCCCCTATCACCCCAGCATTATTCACCAGCACCAGTTTCTGGGCATTGTCAAATGGCGAGAATATTTTATGCAGGTTGTGCTCCACCCCGGCGATGTCTGAGAAATCCAGCGGCTGGTGCCGATAGCGGGGATGGTTGATGGTGCTGTTGCGGGAAACGCCCACCACGCAGTTGTTCTCGTCTTCTAACAAGGCCTCGGCGAGGGCTCTCCCCAACCCGCGACTGGCTCCGGTGATGATGTAGTGGTTCATTGCTTTAATTTAAGAAGTGGGAATTAGAAAGGAGTTAGACACCTTCATTTTGGGAATACGGAGAATCAGGGGCAAATAGTTGAGGCCTCCGTTTTCTGTCGTGGTCCATGTTGCGCTACATGCATCCTTTCATAGAGTTGTTGAAAATGGAATTGCCCATATTTTTTCTCCAACAACTTCCTTCCTACTAAATTAAAACAATCATCTTCAGGAACACCAATACAACTGTTAATATGTACCAGAGTGACTTTATACTCGTCTGCTAACTTTTTATAGAAAGCATAAGGTTATAGAAAGCATAAGGCATTTTAGAAGAATCATTATCAAAAGGTGGAGGTACCAACAACGTCAACCTACCTGCCCTTGCTTCCTTTTCCGCGATCTCTTTAGCTTCCGCACAGTCTCCCACTTCGTGGTGGTACCACCTAAGGAATAGTTGTTCTGGGGTTTCTAGAAACTGTAAACCAAACACCCCGGCAATGGCTGCACTCGGTACAAAGAAGACTCTGCCCAAAGCCCAAGGGCTATTTCTTTTAAGGTGCTTCAAATTTTCCTGATTTAAGCTTTTTAGGAAGATGCTGTTTCTGCCCTCTTTTCCATAAAACAGCCCTAAAACAAAAGAGCCGCTACAGAAAGTAACGGCTCTTTTGTTTTAGTCATCTAGGAAAGACTTTGGTGAGAAGGGAAGTAATTCGTAAGTAATGCCTTTCTGGTTCGCCCACAAGATCCTTTCAGGATGACACAGGGAGGTTGGTTCAGGGAGAACCTAATTCCTAATTCCTAATTCCTAATTCCTAATTCCTAATTCCTAATTCCTAATTACAAAATATACTGGCTCAGGTCGCGGTTTTTAACCATGTCGCGGAGGCGTTCCTCTACAAGGTCCGGCGTGATCATGAGGTGCGCGTTGGGCGGAATGGTGTCCGGTACGTCAAACAGGATGTCGTTGAGCAGGCGACTCATGACAGTCTGCAGGCGGCGGGCTCCTATGTTCTCCACTTCGGCGTTCACCTCAAAGGAAATCTCGGCGAGCTTGTGGAGGGATTCGTCCGTGAAGGAGAGTTCCACGCCTTCGGCGCGCAGAAGTTCTTCGTACTGCTTGGTGAGCGCGTTCTTAGGGTACTTCAGAATCTGGTAGAAATCATCTTTGCTCAGGCTCTGCAGCTCTACCCTGATGGGGAAACGTCCCTGCAACTCAGGAATCAGATCTGAGGGTTTGGCCACGTGAAACGCGCCGGCCGCGATGAATAGGATGTGGTCGGTTTTGATGACGCCGTACTTGGTGTTCACGGTGCTGCCTTCCACAATGGGGAGCAGGTCGCGCTGCACGCCCTCGCGGCTCACATCCGGACCGCTGCCGCCTTTGCCACTGGCGCTGGCTACCTTGTCAATCTCGTCAATGAAGATGATGCCGGCGTTCTCGGCTTTGTAAATCGCTTCTTCCTTCACCTCGTCCATGTCAATGAGCTTGGCCGCTTCCTCTTCCAAGAGCAGCTTGCGGGCCTCGGCGATGGTCACTTTCCGCTTCTTCGTCTTCTTAGGCATCATGTTGCCTATCATCTCCTGGATGTTCATCATCGACATCTCGTCCATGCCTGGGCCTACCACGCCCACCCCAGAGGATGGGTGCTGCGAGATTTTGATCTCGATTTTGCGGTCTTCCAGTTCACCGTTCCGGATTTTCTCGCGGAAACGCTCGCGGGTGCGCTCGTTCAGTTCCTGATCACTGTCCGGCATATCAGAAGAATGGTTGTGGCCGCCAAAGCCCACCATGTCACGCGCGCCCGGCTGGTTGATGGGCGGAATCAAGGCATCCAGAATGACTTCCTCCACCACCAGGGCGGCCTGCTGTTTCACATCTTCCTTTTTGCGGGTCTTCACCATGTTCACGGCCTGCTCTACCAGGTCGCGTACCATGCTTTCCACATCACGGCCCACGTAGCCCACCTCGGTGAACTTAGAGGCCTCTACCTTGGTGAAAGGCGCATCCGCGATGTTGGCAAGGCGGCGCGCAATCTCGGTTTTACCCACGCCTGTGGCCCCAATCATGAGAATGTTATTGGGTACAATCTCTTTCTGCATCTCGGGGTCTGCGTGCATGCGGCGCCACCGGTTGCGCAGGGCAATGGCCACATTGCGTTTGGCATCATGCTGCCCAATGATATATTTATCCAACTCGGCTACAATCTGGCTGGGAGTTAAATACTTGGTTGAGTCTAACATTTTCTAATGAGTGATTGAGTGAATGAGTGCTTGACTGAATCTAAGCTGCTCCTCCTTTAAACTGAATTATCTTTCTTTAAAACGGTGAAACACCGGTTTATTTATCAAATCTTCTCTTACCTGGCGCTTTTCTGCCTTAACGGCTCAGGTTAAAAGTTGTTGGTTGGAATCTTGCACCAAGGCCTCCTCGTTCTAAAAAACAAACCTGTTTTAGACCTGTTTTGCAGAAATCGGCCCCTAAACAAAAGCATTACACCTCGTCCGGTTCTCTACCGCTTGGGAGGCGCTTTCTCAGGTTGCCCACAAGATCCTTTCAGGATGACAGCTGGGGAGTGTTATCCGCGCATCTTCAAATTTCCCAATCCCCACATCTTCACATCCCCATTAATCCAGCTTCTTTTTCAGGAAACGGTTCAAATCTGTGTTGAGGGTAAGGTAATTGCTGGCGCCCGCCACGTGGTAGTTGGCGTAGGTGTACTCAAACCGGAAGGCGTGCACTTTGACAGAGGCCCCGAAGGAAAATCCAGCCATGCCGCCTCCGTTCTCCACCACCAGTTCTTTCCGCCGCAGGTGGTTGTACCCGCCCCGCAGCTGAAAACCGGGTCCCAGGATGAACTCGCCGCCCACCACAAAGTGCCGGGCCAGCTTGTCACCGAAGGTCTTTTTCTCCTTCACCTCCTGGTTGTTTTCGTCCAGGGTGCCGGGTTTGTCGGGGTCCAGGTAGACGATGTCAAAGCGCTGCAACTGGTGCGCCGTGATAGATAGCCGGAAAGGCGCATGCTCTGGTTTATAGCTCGCACCCACCTGGATGTCTAGCGGCATGTCTTCGCGCTCGCCGTTGTCATAAGGTTTCAGCATCACGCCCAGGTTCCTTATCGCCAGGCCAACCACAAAGTCGCGCTCGGGGTGCTTGAACGTGCCGCCCAGGTCTACCAACGTGGCCACCGCCTGGTCCCCGGCGATGCTGGAGATGGCTACTTTGGCCGTGGCGCCCAGGGTGAAATGCTCAATGGTGGCCGCGTGCGACAAAGACACCGCGTAGTCCCGCGCCTTGAAAGTGCCCTCCTCTACCCCGGCATCGTTGGTCTGGGTAAAAGTCCCGTAGTCCAGGTACTGAATCCCGATGGCATTGCGGCCCCAACGGCTGCTCTCAAAGGTGTAGCTGAGGTTGTTCTGGCTTACATCTGAAAGGTAGTTGAGGTACGTTAGGCCTAGGTGGTTATCCGTTTTGCCGTGCATGAGCGCCGGGTTCGCGGAGACCGCATTCACGTCTTCCAGGCCAGAGGACACGTTCACGCCGCCCAGCGCCGCCTGGCGTGCGTGGGTGGGCACATCCAGGAACCGGAAAACAGAACGCCCTCCCATCTGGGCAAAGGCCAGTTGCACCAGGGCAAAAGACAAAAGACCCAAAAGGAAAAGGCGTTTCTGCATCGTTTTTCTATAAACAGGCTAAAATCAGCTTTCGGCTGGGGCGGGAACGGCCTCCTCACGCACGCGCAGGTCCAGCGGTTTCTTCACTTTCTCCGGCAACAGGGCAAATTCCAGCACCTCGTCCACATAATCTACATAGTGGATGTTGAGGCCCTCAATGTAGTGCGCCGAAATCTCGTTCACGTCCTTGCGGTTCTTATAGCACAGAATCACATCTTTGATACCCGCACGCTTGGCAGCCAGAATCTTCTCCTTGATACCGCCCACCGGCAATACCTTTCCGCGCAGCGTGATCTCGCCGGTCATGGCCAGATGCGAGCGTACCTTGCGCTGGGTGAACACCGAGGCAATGGACGTAAATATAGCGATACCGGCGCTTGGACCATCCTTCGGCACGGCCCCTTCGGGGAAGTGGATGTGCAGGTCGTACTGGTCAAAGAGGCGGTAGTCAATGTTCAGTTCGTCGGCGTGGGCACGCAGGTAAGAAACCGCCGTGATGGCTGATTCCTTCATCACATCACCCAACTGACCGGATAACGTCAACTTGCCCTTACCGCGGCTCAGCAAGGATTCAATGAACAGGATATCTCCGCCCACTGAGGTCCAGGCCAGGCCTGTTACCACGCCTGCGGTCTCATTGTCCTGATACAGCTCCTTGTCGAAGATCTCCGGACCCAGAATGCGCACTACGTCTTTTGGCTCCAGTTTCGCCGGCCATTCCTCTTCCATCGCTTTGGACTTGGCAATGTTCCGGATCACCGCCCCCAATTTTCGCTCCAGATTCCGGACGCCCGACTCGCGGGAGTAGTCTTCTATCACTTTCTGGATAGCGGCCGTGGAGAACGCCACATCTTTGGGAAGCAAGCCATGGTCTTCCTTCTGTTTGGGAATCAGGTGGCGCTTTGCAATCTCGGTCTTTTCCTCTACCGTGTAGCCGGTTACTTCAATGATTTCCATCCGGTCCCTAAGGGCCGGGTGAATGGTATCAAGGGAGTTGGCGGTGGCAATGAACAGGACTTTAGACAGATCATACTCCACCTCCAGGTAATTGTCCACGAAAGTGTGGTTCTGCTCAGGGTCCAGAACCTCCAGCAAGGCTGAAGACGGATCGCCTCTAAAATCCGAAGTCAGTTTGTCTACCTCGTCCAGAATCATCACCGGGTTAGAGGAGCTCACTTTCTTGATCTGGCTGATGATACGGCCCGGCATGGCGCCCACGTAGGTTTTGCGGTGGCCACGGATCTCGGCTTCATCCCGCACGCCGCCCAGGGCGATGCGCACGTATTTGCGGCCCAATGCTTTGGCTACGGAGCGGCCCAGCGAGGTTTTACCCACGCCCGGAGGTCCGTATAAGCAAAGGATTGGTGCCTTCATGTCGTTCTTCAGCTTGAGCACGGCAAGGTACTCCAGAATGCGCTCCTTCACCTTCTCCAGACCGTAATGGTCAGCGTCCAGGATCTTTTTGGTGCGCTTCAGGTTGAAGTTGTCTTTGGTATACTCGCTCCAGGGTAAATCCAGGAGGAATTCGCAGTAGTTCAGAGAGATGGGGTACTCAGCGGCCTGCGGGTTGAGGCGGGTCAGTTTGTCAAGTTCCTTGCTGAAATGCTTGGCAACGGCTTCTGGCCATTTCTTTTTAGCGGCGGCGGCACGCATTTTCTCCACTTCCTGCTCCGGGCCGTCCATGCCCAGTTCATCCTGCAACACCTTGATCTGCTGGCGCAGGAAATAGTCGCGCTGCTGCTCGTCAATATCGGTGTGCACTTTGGAGTGGATCTCCTGCTTGATCTCCAGCATCTGGATCTCGCGCATCATGAGTTGCAGCAAAGTGGTGCCGCGCTCCACGCCGTCGTTGATCTCCAGTAGCTTCTGTTTCTGGGCCACTTCCACATTGATGTTGGAAGACAGAAAATGGGTCAGAAACGATGGGCTGTCAATGTTGTCCAGCGCCACCTGGGCCTCCTGCGGGATCTCGGGGTTCAGCTTCAGGATCTTGGCGGCGGCCTCCTGCAGAGACTCCACCAGGGCTTTCACCTCTTTGCTTTTCTGGTTCGGGAAGGTCTCGGGGCAATGGGACACCTTGGCCACCATGAACGGCTCTTCCTGGGTTACTTCCTCAATCTTGAAGCGGCTCTGACCCTGGATGATGATGGTAGTATTACCGTCTGGCAACACCAGCATCTTCAGGATTTTGGCCATGGTACCCACCTGGAACAGATCATCCGGAGTAGGTTCCTCAGCGGACATGTTCTTCTGGGCCACTACACCCACGGTTTTATCGCCGCGGTAGGCTTTGCGCACCAGGCGCACCGATTTCTTCCGGCTCACCGTGATTGGGATCACCACCCCCGGGAAGAGGACTGTGTTTCTAACGGGCAGCAGCGGTAAAGTATCGGGGGTATTTTTTTCAGCTCCCTCGGCGTCGTCCAGCTCTGAGGTGATGATGGAGATGATGTCTCCGTTGCCATCGTCAGATAAATCGGACAACATGAGTTGCTGTATCAGGTTCTCTTGGGTATAATTCATACGTCGTGTCTCAGAGGATGCCAAATTGGCAGCAATCCTCCCGTCGGTTCTGTTGATTGTCTATAAGATATATACTTGTCAAGTCCTGTGCCAATATATCACCGAATTTCTATAGAATAGGGATAATTTCACCACAGAAAGAACTACATTTGGTACCGCATATTGAAATAATGCTTTTCAGGTGCCCCTTCTGTTATGTTGCGTACTGGCTCTTTACTTATTTTCCTGCTCTCCTTTTTCCTCGGGTTTTCGGCCCTGGGACAGACCAAACCTGCCCTCCGTCTGAAACAAAAACCCGTGACCGACTCTCTCCGGAAGAAAGCCCCGGAAGCGGAGATCGTGCTGCAGTTCCCCAACCTCAACCGGGCTCCTTACTACCACCACAAAGCCAAGTACGCCACCATCCTGAAACTGGAGAAGAAAAAAGCCTGGGCCAAGGTACTGCCTTTGCTGGAAGAATACGTGGGCAACTTCGGGATTGACAATTTCTATAAAGATACGAAACTTCTCTGGCGTTTGGGGCAGCTTTATGAACGTTTAGGGCAGCGCGAAAAAGCCGTGGCCTATTACCGCCTGGTCCTGAAACACCACCGCACCGACATCCGGCAGGTACAGCAGTACTATGACTCGCTGGAGGAGAAGAAAAAGGACCTGTACGTGCCCCTGCAGTACTATTATGAACTGGTGGAGTACCGCAAATCGGTGGCCACGTTCAAGCCGCCGCGCGGGGTGTACACCAACATGGGCGATGCCATCAATTCCAAAGCCGAGGATTATGGCCCGGCCGTGCGCTCAGACGAGGAACTCTTCATTTACACCTCCCGCCGCAAAGGCGTGAAAGCCACCGGCACCGATGAAGACTTGTACTTCTCGCGTTTTGAGAACGGTTTCTGGCACGAGGGCGAGTCTTTTGGCAAACCCATCAACAGTATCTACAACGAAGGCTCAGCCTGCCTCAGCCGCGATGGAAAAACCCTTTTCTTCGCCCGCTGCGAAAGCCCCGATGGATTAGGAAACTGCGACCTGTACACGGCAACCCGCCTAGCCGATGGTTCCTGGGGCCAGCTCAAAAACCTAGGTGTCAACGTAAACAGCAAGGCTTGGGACTCACAGCCCACCTTATCGCCGCAGGAAGATACCCTCTATTTCGCCTCTGACCGCCTGGGCGGGTTTGGCATGAGCGACATCTATTTCACACACAAGCAGAAAAACGGCCAGTGGGCGCCGGCGCAGAACCTGGGCCCCATCATCAACACCCGCGAGAGCGAGGTGAGCCCGTATTTCCACCCACTGTACCAAGTGCTATATTTCAGCTCGCGCGGGCAGCTGCTCAATTTTGGGGACTTTGACATCTACAAGGCCTACCGGATCAAGGGCAACTGGCAGGAGCCGCGCAACATCGGTCCGCTGGTGAACGGCAAAGGCAGCGAGTATTACTTCACCATCAATGCCAACTCCACCAACCTGTACTACGCCCGCTCTGAGCCCACCGATCTGAAGAACCTGGACCTGTTCTCGTTCCCGCTGCCCATGGAGGCGCACCCGTTGGCGGTGACCAAGCTTACCGGCGTTTTGATGGATTCTACCACAAACAAGCCGCTAAACGGTATCATCTCCATCATTGACCTGGACAACGGTATTGAGGTAGCCTCTAAATACCTGCGCGAGGACGGTTCCTTTGACTTTGACCTCATTGACAACAGCCGCTACATGATGCTCATCCAGAGCTCCGACTTCTTCTCCATTGAAAAGGAAATCAACCTGAAGGAAGACACCGTGATGAAGATCATGACCAGCCTTATTGACTACAGCATCCCATTAATCTTCAAGAACCTGGAATTTGACGAGGGCAAAGCTGAGATCAAGGACGACATGAAGCCTACCCTGGACCGCATTGTGCTGTTCCTTGTAGACCACCCCCAGGTACGCCTCAGCATTGAGGGCCACACCGACAGCAGCGGCGACCCCGACGCCAACCTGGAGCTCTCCCAATGGCGGGCCGTCTCCATCCAGAAGTACCTGGAGAATAAAGGCAACCTGGCCAACGGCCGGATTGACGCCGTAGGCAAAGGCAGCTCAGAGCCCATCAAACCCGAACTCACCATTGAAGACCGCGCCGTGAACCGCCGCGTAGAGTTCAAGCTGATCAAACCCAAAGAAGGTGCAGGCAACGGCGATTGGTAATCTTACCGGATTGGATCAAGCGTTTGGGGGCTGTTTTGTTGAAAACAGCCCCCAAACGCTTATTGCTGTTTTATAGATAGCAGCAACTAACCGTACCATCACTACGAATTATCCAGTTTAGCAGTGATTTTCCAAAAACAGGATCTAAAAAGGATTATCTGAGATAGTGCAGTTTTGTGTCTTCCACGGTTCTGCGTGTGAAAGACCTTCCCATCCATTGCATGCTTGTGAACCTAACTCTACCCCTCCCTGAAGGGGAATTTAGGAATGCGTTAAGAGGTAGTTGAACAGCTGTTTTGATTGTTGGTGATAACACCAACAACGGCAGGCGAGTTGGCAGGAGAATGGTAAGGTTAATGTAGGGGCACCTCTGGTGGGTTTCCTTTCTGGTAGTTTCCGGATATTTCCGGTAGCTACCGGTTTTTACGTCAGAACCGTTGGAGACAAGGCATGCCTTGTCTCTACATCTCCAAACCAGTGAGAACAACACAAACATACCAGTGTTCCACCCCGTCCGCCAGGACGATGCAGGCATTGCAGCGTCTCCTCTGGCAAGGCAGCTAACATGCAGGTCGTCGGAGGTTGGGCGCGTGCGTAACCCAACCTCCGACGAGCGCAGGCAGTGGCTTCTCCAATGGCAGTGGCCTGCGTTGGCTATGCAACAAAGGGCGGTAGCGGGGTGTCCCAGAAAGGGAAGCAAAGACTGTTTGAGCGTCAGCGAGTTTCTTTTCTTCATGATTCTTTTGGTTACTTTTCTCATCAAGGAGAAAAGTGACAAACGTGGGCAGGCCGCGACTGCAGCCAGAAGGTTAGAGGGAAGGCAGTTGGAAGTAACCCGCCAAAAGTGCCTTTGAGGCTGACGCCTCACTGAAGTTGCAAACTTCAGACCATGGTAGGTCCAAGTCACAGACTTGAACCAGAAAAGAGGTATTGAGAAAGCGACCATAAAAAAAGTGTTTCAAGGCTCTTTTAAAGAAAACAGCCTTGAAACACTCCTATGCGAATACCGCTCTTACAATTTAATAGTATTGCCTTTCTTATTCCATTTAGGCAACGGCGGAATGGCCGGAGTTCTATCCTCTGGCTTTGGGGCATCCTGCTTCAGCCTCTTGCCACCCACATTCACAATAAACCCGATGCTGAAAACAGAGTTACCAGCCGTCATGAAGTCACGGTTCTTCAACCCGAAGTTGCTGCCGCTGGTGTACTGTAGCTGAATAGAAGGCGTCAAAGACATGCGGGTGTAGAAGATGGGCTCAAAGAAGATGTTGTCCTCAGTGGGCTGTTTGATGTCGTTGCGGATAAACTCACTCATATTGAGGTAGCTCAGGCGCAAGGCGGTGCCGTAGTTGAGGAAATGCTCATTCCCGAACAGCTTCAGCATGCGTTTTTTCTTGGAAGAGTAGTTTACCTGCAGGAATACCTTGTTGAAGGAAGTCTCCTGGCGGTCATAGGTGGTGAGGCCTTCGGAGGTTTTGTCTTTGAAGGTGCGGTCGCTGCTGCCGCGGCCCAGGCCCGCATATACCTCCAGGACCCGGTTCTGGTTGGGCCCAAAGGTGGTGAAGTAACCGCCGCCGGCCTCTAACAGGTTATGGCGGAAGTCTTTCTTTTTGTTGTCATTGTTCATCATGGCGCCGCTCAGCAGCACGCCCACGTGGTCGGTGACGGCATAGGCCGAGTTAAAGCTGGCGTTGCCTTTCAAGGTGATGTGTCCGCTGGTGCTTAATTCTCCTTTAGACGTTAACATGGGTGTGTTAGGCACATTGGGCATGTACACAGAAGAGCAACTTGTAGCCCCCAATCCCACCATTAAACCCATTACACGTAGAAAGCTTTTTCTCATAAAGTGTTTTAAAAATTTTCCTTAACCTGCCTCTTCGCTCTTCCTCTAAACCACCCGCCTCTGCGAGACAAAATAAACATCATCATCCAAATCTTCCCTGCAAGAAGCATAGCTAGTACCTTCTTTTCTGTCTCCTTGCGGGCAGTCTACACAAGTTCCAATTTATTGGGGCTCCCCCTTATATTTCCGTTTCAAGGGCGTTTTTACAAAAAGCCCCCTTTTCAGGTCTCCTTGAAAAGATAGGAAAATTCAGCCTCACCACTACTGCGGGTAAAGTTAAATCTAAAGGAAAACTAAAGCGAAACCGTTTGCTGCGTTTCGCCGGCCCGGCAGAGCACCGAGCGTTTCTTGCCGGCCACTTCCAGGTTCAGGATATTGGTCTGGTCATCGAACACCTCCATCAAGAGCGCGTTCTGTACCCAAAGCTGACCGGCGGGGGCTTTCCCGGCCGGGATCTCCAGGTACACCCAGATGGCATCGGCTTCTTCCTGAGCGCCAATGAATTTCTGGGCGGCGCGGGTGCCTTTCACCGTGGAGATGGCCAGGTGGGTCTGCAGGTACTCGGCCAGGAGTTTGTTTACCCGCTCAGAACGGTCCAGCCGAACGGTGGCTTTGTGGCGGCGGGTCAGAGCCTCCTCCACGTCATCGGCGTACAGCCGCACGGCTAGCTCGTAGGTCTGGTTCCTGGGGTTGTACTTGGCATCTGTGATGCTGGTGTGGAATTCATGCGCCCAGGCTGCCAGCGGAAGCCAGAAGCCCAGCACCACCATCAGCCCAAAGGCCCCAACTGCTCTTTTCATCATTAGCATAAACTTCTATCCCTGTAAACAGAGAAAGACGCAGTTATCTTGCGTCTTCTCCGGCAATTTTTTATCAACAGTGCCCCGTTACGGGCGCTAACTATTTGAACAGCAACTTAAAGAAGTCGTTAAAGATAGCAAACCCCATCAAGCCCAGCAACAGCACCATGCCTACTTTCTGGGCATTCTCCAGAAACTTGTCTGATGGTTTGCGGCCCGATATGATTTCATAGGTCAAAAACATCACGTGCCCGCCGTCCAGCGCCGGGATGGGCAGGAAGTTCATGAACGCCAGCACCATGGAAAGCATGGCCGTGATGGCCCAGAAGTTGATCCAGGAGAACTTGCCCCCGAAGATCTGCGCGATGCCGATAGGGCCGCTCAATGCTTTGGAAGGCGACACCTCGGCCCGGAAAATCTTCGCGAATCCTTTGATGTTGGTGGTGATCACCGAGAAAGCTTTCTCTGCCCCTACCGGAATAGCACCTAACAAGCTGTACTCGCGCGTGGCGCGTGGCAGCATCAATTTCGGGTAGAACCCGATGGTACCGTCCTCGTCTACGGTGGTTTTGAGGGTCATCGGCTTGCCGGCGCGCTCTACCTGCAGGGCTACCTGTTTGCCTTTGTAGGTCTGCAGTTTCTGCTGGAACTCATGGAAGAACTGCACCGGTTGGTTCTGGATCTGGGTGATGCGGTCGCCGGGTTGCAGGCCAGCCGCCGAGGCCGGGCTTTTCGCTTTCACCGCCTCTACCGCAAACGGCTCGCGGGCCATAATAAAGCCTACTTTGTCACCATCGGCTAGTTTGTCAATGAGGTTGGAAGGTACCGGCACCACCACTTGCTGACCGTTGCGCTCAACGGTATAGGAACCGTTCTGGCCAAGCAACACATCGGGGTTATACACGTCCTGGAACTCCACCAAAGGCTTTCCGTTAACGGCCACAATCTTGTCACCATCGCGCAGGCCCATCTGCTTGCCGATCTCGTTTGTCACGATGCCGTATTTGGCGTCTTTGGCCAGCAGGTAGCTCTCACCGTACAGGTAAGTCAAGGCCGCGAAGATGATAATGCCCGTGATCACGTTGAAGATAATGCCACCCATCATCACGATAAGGCGCTGCCAGGCTGGTTTGGCCCGGAATTCCCAAGGCTCCGGATCCTGGTTGAGGGTAGCCGTGTCCAGGGACTCGTCTATCATGCCGGAGATCTTTACGAAACCGCCCAGCGGGATCATGCCAATCATGTACTCGGTCTCGCCAACCTGTTTGCTTACCAGTTTGGGCGGGAACCCGATGGCGTATTTCTCTACGCGCATCCCAAACCATTTGGCCGTAAGCATGTGGCCCAATTCATGTATTCCTACCAAGATGGTCAAGCCCAGGATTAACTGGCCGGCCATTACTAATGCTTCCATCTACGCTGTTTATAAGGTCTATACCGGGGCAAAAGCGAGTTCTGCCCCGGTAGTTTGTAAGTCGGTTGTTTTGGAAAAAGATTACGCCTGCATGAGGCTTAAAGCCAATCGGCGCGCCTCGCGGTCGGTTTGCACAAAGTCATCCAAAGAAGGCTCCGCAATATAAGCAACTTTAGCGAGACAGTCAGAGATGAGGTCAGACATCTCCAAAAAGCCCACCTCCTCGCGCAGGAACGCCGCCACTGCCACCTCGTTGGCTGCATTCAGGATACAAGGGGCGTTGCCGCCCCGCTCCATGGCGGCAAAGGCCAGTCCTAGGTTGCGGAAGGTCTCCAGATCGGGCTTCTCAAAGGTGAGTTGCGGATAATCCAGGAAATTAAACCTCGGGAAGGTGGATTTCAGGCGATGCGGATAGTTCAAAGCGTACTGGATGGGCAACTTCATGTCCGGCAGCCCCATCTGGGCCTTAAGCGAACCGTCCTGGAACTGAACGAGCGAATGCACAATAGATTGCGGATGCACCACCACTTCTATCTGATCATTCTGCAGCCCGAAGAGCCATTTGGCCTCAATCACCTCCAACCCTTTGTTCATGAGCGAGGCCGAGTCAATGGTGATCTTGGCGCCCATTTCCCAGTTGGGGTGTTTCAAGGCCTGCGCCCTGGTCACAGTTTGGAGATACTGGCGATCCCTTCCCCGGAATGGTCCACCTGAAGCAGTCAAGACGATTTTCTCAATGGGATTATGGAACTCGCCGGCCAGGCACTGGAAAATAGCGCTGTGTTCTGAGTCTACCGGATAGATGTTCACGCCTTTCTCCCGCGCCAACTGCGTAATCAACTGTCCGGCCACCACCAATGTTTCTTTATTGGCCAAAGCGATGGTTTTACCGGCCTCGATGGCTTTGATGGTGGGCTGCAGGCCCGCGTACCCTACCATGGCGGTGAGCACGATATCTACCGTGTCCATCTGCACCACGCCGTTCACCGCGTTCATGCCCGCATATACTTTAATGGGGTAGGCTTCCAGTGCATCGCGCACCTGCTCATACAGGTCCTCCTGCGTAATCACCACCGCGTTGGGCTGAAAAGCAATGGCCTGGGCCACCAGCAGGTCCACGTTAGAATGGGCCGTGAGCACTTCCACCTCAAACGCCTGCGCCTGGGCCTGAATTACCTCCAGCGCCTGCGTCCCGATGGACCCCGTTGAGCCAAGAATGGCTACTCTTTTCTTCATGTAATCTCTGTAACGCCGTTTTAGGGCTATTTATTCAAAATTAGGTTAAAAACAGGAGTCTATTCCGATTTCTCTAGTTTAATCACCTGGAAGCCTCCCGCTGGAATGGAAGTCTCCAATCTTTTAAATCCCGCCTTCTCCACCACTACGCTCATGGGCGGGCAAGAGAATCCACCTGATATCCCAGCAAGTTCAAATTGCCCCAGTGAATCGGTTTCGGTTTTAAAATTCTCCTTGACAGGATTGGAAACAGAAACATTCTCTAAAGGCAAGCCACTTTTCAAGTCCACTACTTTCCCTTGCACCCTTTGGTAACAGTCACAAGATGTAAGAAACAGAAGAGAAGTAATGAATATGAATTGATAGCGGGGTTTCATGAATTATAGGGGAGTGTAGTTTTACCGAACAAGCTCTCTAATGTAGTAAGAGTTACAAGGTAATTAAGGGTTATTTCCCTTTCCCATTCAAGAAAGCCAAGGCCTTCTCCAGGACCAGATCGGTTTTAGCAGCAGGTTCTTTGGTGAAATCCACCAATATAGCAGGCGTAAAGGTTTCTCTTGGAGAGCCGTTCACGTGAAAGAGTTTCTCCACCGGGAAAGAGAACCCGATGTTGGTGTTGGGCATCTGGTAAGAATAGATGGCGCCGTTGAGTCCGGCCATTCTGGTGCCCACGGTGGTGGCCCGCTGCAGGCCGTCAAACGCTATGGTGATGCCCTCACCCACGCTGCCCGTCCAGTGGCCCACCAAAACCGCCATGGGTTTTTCATAGGCTTTTCCCCTGGGCGACACCACTTCCACCCAACTGCGCTTTACGTCGTACTGCCGCTCCTCAGCGGTGAGTTCGTGTTTCTGGTAGAACTGGTCTTTGGTGATGAACCTTCCCAGAATGGCTCGGGCCACCGTGGTGTTGCCGCCGCTGGGCGTCTCCCGTAGATCCAGCACCAGGGCCCTGGTTCCCTCCAAAGAGTTGAGCACGCTATCAAACGCCGGGATGAGCGTATTGTCAAACAGGCAGTTGTTGATCTTGATATACCCTATGCCGTTGATAATCCGGCTCTCCACTTTGGCCGGGTACCGGATGTCCTCCAGGAGCATTTTAGGGGCATCGGGGTAAAAGATGCGCCGCTTGCCTTTGTCTAATACCGTGATTTTCCGGGGCTGCACGTGGTTTCCGCCCAGGAGCAGGCGCAAGGCAAAGTTCTGCGCTTCCGGGTCTACGGTTTTGAGCGACTTTCCCAAAAACGGCCTCAAAGCAACTTGTACCGGCACATCGTTCACAGACACAATCTCCATTCCGGCCCGCAGACCCACTTTCTCGGCACCCAGCCCGCTTCTTACCTCCAGCACCATCGGCTTGCCATTCACAAACTCGACCCAGACATCGGTGCCGGAGGGCACCAGGCGCGAAGATTGCGGGGTGTTGGTGTTCAGCCCAGCGTGGTGGTCATACAGTTCATTGAAGACGCGCTCCAACAGGGAAACAAACTGCGGGCGGTTAGTGACGGAGTCCAGTTGGGCCTGGTAAAGGGCGGGCACCTTTGGCCAATCGGTCTGCTTCTTATCAAAGTAACAGTAGTCTTCTCCAATGGTTTTCCAGAAGTAGGTGAAATCTGCCTTGTACTGCTCACTGGTGAATTTCTTGGCCTGGCCAAACAAAAAGGCAGACTGAACCATGATCATGGCCAGCATGACACCTACTTTAACGGCTCCAGATTTACCTAACATCCGCACTCTCCCACAAAAGGAATCTCTGAAAAAGCACCCGTTTTCAGGTCTTTCACCAGCAACAAACCTTCATTCTTGAAAACTTCTTCTCCATTGGGGGAAGACTTTTTCACGATGGCCCTGAGTTCATATTTGCCGCTGGCGTCCCGGTATGGGGCATCGGTTTTGACACTGTCACTTTTATCTATGCACTCAAATCTCACCTGCTGGCCTCCAATAGAGACAAACGCCAGGTTGGCATAATTATTCATGTAAATGTATTTGCCTGACTCAAACTCTTCCTTGTTCCGGGAGAAATAGCAGGAGCAGCCCTCTACCTCCTCCGGGAATTCAGAATAGGAATCCAGCACAATGGCCTTTGTTCTGGAGGTGGCGGGCTCCTGTGGCTGTTCCACTGGTGGTTGTTCTAGCGGAGCGGAGGCCTGTGTAGGTTTATTTTCTTCCGCCGGGGCAGGTTTCTGAGTACAAGAAACAAACAGCCAGGAGAGCAAGAGCAACCCGCAATACGTTTTCTTCATGTGAGGCTACAGTGAGAGGTTAAGCGTTTCTAACAGCCCCTCGGCTAAGGTGCGGTCATTGCTCAGGCGGGGCACTTTGTTCTGGCCACCCAGTTTGCCCTGGCGCTTCATGTACTGCTGGAAAGCATCGGGTGGCAGAGCCGTCACTTTGAGATTGGCCAGGATGTTGCCCGAGATGAGGTCATCATAATAGCTGTTGCGGCGGCGCAGGTGCCAATTCAGGGCCTTGGCGAACCGCTCCGGGTCGTGGGGCGGCGTGTCATAAGCAATGAACCACTCGTGGTAAGAGGCGCCTTCGCCCTGGCTCACGTAAGGGGCCACGGTAAACTCGGTCACGGCTACCTCCGGGAATTCCTGCATGGCATCATTCAAAGCGCCTTCCACTTCCTCACCTATCACGTGCTCGCCAAACGCCGAGATAAAATGCTTCAATCGGCCACTGACCACCAACTTGTGCGGGAACAGCGAGGTGAACTTAACGGTGTCGCCGATGGAATAGCCCCAAAGCCCGGCGTTGCTGTTGATGATGAGCGCATAGTTGACGCCGGTTTTCACCTCGCCTAATGTGAGGCGGCGCGGGTTGGGCTGGTGGTACTCCTCGGCGGGGATAAACTCAAAGAAAATGCCGCTGTCGGCGAGGAGCAGCAGGCCGGGGTCTTCCTGCATGTTCTGGTAAGCGATAAACCCCTCGGAGGCTGGGAAGGTCTCAATGGAATCCACCTTCCGCCCGATGCTCTCTATCAGTTTGGCCCGGTACGGCGCGAAATTGACGCCACCGTAGACAAACAGGTTGAAGTCCGGGAACACGTCTTTGATTTGCTTGCCGGTGCGGGCCATGATTTTGTCAAAATACATCTGCACCCACGGCGGAATGCCCGAGATGAGCGTCATGCGCTGGTCTATGGTCTCATTCACAATGGCCTCCAGCTTCGTTTCCCAGTCTTCAATGCAGTTGGTCTCGTAGCTGGGCAGTTGGTTTGTGCGCAGGTAGCCCGGCACGTGGTGGTTCACAATGCCCGACAACCGACCGGTATTGATGCCCGCCACCTGCTCCAGGACTGGGCTGCCGCTCAGGAAAATCAGTTTACCGTCCAGAAACTGGGCGCGACCAGTCTCGTGGATGTAATTCAGCAGCGCGTTCTTGGCGCCGTTGATATGGTTGGGGATGGAATCCTGGGTAATGGGAATGTATTTTGTGCCCGAAGTGGTACCGGAGGTCTTGGCGAAATAAAGCGGCAGACCCGGCCAGAGCACATTCTGTTCACCCTGTTTCAGGCGGTCAAAGTACGGACGCAGGGCCTCGTAATCACATGCGGGTACGGCCTGGGCAAAATCCTGCGGGGTCTGGATGTCCTTGAAATAATGGTCTTTCCCGAAAGCGGTGTTGGCGGCTTTGCCGATGATAGACGAAAAAACCTGCTGCTGGGCCTGGGCCGGATGCTCCATCCAGCTTTTCTGCCGGGCCACAGTCAAGGCGGCTAAAGGTTTACTCAAGAACGCTTTTACTCCCATGTAGACATTTTGCTAGTGATTGAACAAGCGGGGGAAAACCTTTCATTTGAGAGAAAACCCTCCGGCTTATTCTCTTTGAAAGGTGGTAAAGATAGTAATCTTCCGGAAGTTCTTTTCAGCCTCCTGGGTACGTCACCATTTAAGGCCCCTTTTCCTAAAACTGGCTTCAAAACGGAAGCTTCTCTCACAAAGGTTCTTATGGTTCTTCACCTTTTCTATTAGAAAGACTACCGTTATGTTCCAGGGTTGCTTTGAGAAAACCGGCCCTAAAACAGCTTTACATCTAGTGCGGTAGCCAGTTTTGCATTCTCCTCAGTAAGCCAAGTTTTCAACTCTCAACATGGGAGCAAAATGGAGTTGCATACTTCTGTATTTCAAACGTTTACACCTCTACCCTATTTCAAAATCCGGTAAAAACCTGGCCTAAACGGGCCATTAG
This sequence comes from Rufibacter roseolus, assembly GCF_017916365.1. Lineage (GTDB taxonomy): Bacteria > Bacteroidota > Bacteroidia > Cytophagales > Hymenobacteraceae > Nibribacter > Nibribacter roseolus. The sequence goes on along the minus strand of NZ_JAFMSU010000001.1, from coordinate 2,010,888 downwards.
ACACCTTGGCTACATATAAAGATATAAACATAGCTTATAACAAAACCTTGCTTTGTGGGTCAGGTTATATATACTGTTATTCAACTATTTATAAATCAACCATATGAAAAATTTTATCTATGCATTACCCGTCATGGTGATGTCGCTCTGCCTGAGTAGTTGCGACACAGAATTAGTTGAACCCCAAAACGTAGCCGCGGTGGCGAAAACCGCTGATGCGCAATCGCCTTACACGTACACGGCGCATCTTCGGCCGGAAGAAGAAACCCGGGAGGTGATCAGTAATGCCACCGGTCAGATTATCCTTAGATTAAGCAAAGACGGAACCCAGCTCTATTACAAGTTAATTGTGGCCAACATGGAATCGGTGCTTTTTGGGCACCTGCACATGGCCCCAGCCGGTGAAAACGGACCTGTAGTGGTGGATCTGGTGGGCAGTGTCTCCAATCCTTCGGGCGTCATTGCCGAGGGCATCATCACCAGCGCTTCCCTGAAAGGACCTTTGGCCGGGAAAACCCTCTCTGATCTGATTGCGGCCATAGAAGCGGGCAATATCTACACCAACGTCCATTCGCCTACCTACCCGGCCGGGGAAATAAGAGGGCAGGTGAAGTAAAACGGTGTTAAAACAAATCGGAAAAGCCCATGAAATTCCAGCCCATGGACTATTTCCTTAGCCACATTGTTGTTGGTTTATGACGCGTTTCCTCAGAATCTATCATAAACCAGCCAAGCACTTAGCGTAAACCAAAGCCAGCGGAAGAAAACCGGAAGCAGCACCAAACTTTCTGTTTTCTGCCGCTGGCTTTGGTTTGATAGGCCATCCGTGTACTTTTAGTCCTGACCGGTGGACGAGTTGCGGCCAAAGCAGAATAAGCCCTGGAAAACCAATTCGGATATTTTTTAGTACCTTATCTCATATCTAACCAACAATACACTTAAAACTATGGCAAATAATACAGGTACAGGCGTCTGGGAAGGTGGCCTGAAAGACGGTAAAGGAACTGTTTCCACCCAAAGCGGCACCCTGGATGCGCGTTACTCCTTTGGGTCGCGTTTTGAGGAGGATATGACAGGCACTAACCCCGAGGAACTGGTGGGCGCGGCGCACGCGGGCTGTTTCTCTATGTTCCTAAGTAGCCTGCTGGAAAACGCCGGCAAGAAAGCCACCTCGGTAAGAACCCAAGCCAAGGTATTTCTAGGTCAGGAAAACGGTCCTTTCATTCGCAGGATAGACCTTACCACCGAGGTGGAAGCCTCTGGCATGTCAAATGATGAACTGCAGGAACTGGCGCAGAAAGCCAAAGAAGGCTGCCCCATCTCCAGAGCCCTGGCCTCGGTACCAGAAATGAACCTCACCGCCACTTTGAAGGGTGCCTAGTACAGATGGCAGACCCCAAAGCTGGTATTAAAAATTCACTATCTTTGCCCAATAATTTTAATTCATGAAATCATTGGCTAGGGTTGGGTTGCGGCCGTCACGTGACCACAAAATTTCCTTCGGGGTGCAGTTGGGTTTGGTTTTGCTGTGGATGGCATACGGGTTGTTCATGATTTTTACGGAACCCGATTCCTCCACCAACGACCGGCATTTCATCCACTATGTCTTCCTGATTCTGGCTTTGGGTTATCTGTTGTTCATCCTGGCGCAGAACACGTCTTTGTTTGGCCAACAGTCTTATTTAGAGATCACGCCAGCTTACGTAGTGGAGAAACGAGGCCACTTTAAGAAAAAGATAGCCATTCACCTGCAGGATGTGACGGGCATCTCGCTCAACAACACCCAAGCCCGTTTTGCCATGCGCGACGGCAGCCGGTGCCTGGTGAACCTGCGGCTGGTAAGCACCCGCAAGGGCCAGCAGCTGGCCAAAACCAAGCTCCTGGAAGTAGCAGACCGCCACGCCATTCCGGTAACGGATACGTCTACTACCCCTACCAGAAGATAATTCCGTTCAGGAACTCTTTTCCTGAAACAGGCATAAAACAGAAGCGGCCACTCTTTGCAGGGTGGCCGCTTCTGTTTTATGCCTGTTCCTTTTAAACTCTAAAGTCAAAAAGAGGCTGGAAATGCTTAGTTCAGGTTAGGTTGCGGCGTAAGGCGCAGGTAAGGCTTCACTACCACGTGGCCTTTCGGGAATTTGGCTTCCACTTCCTCCTGCTTCACCGATGGCAGAATCACGCAATCCTGGCCGTTTTCCCAGTTGGCTGGGGTAGCCACGCTGTGGTTGGCGGTCAACTGCAGAGAGTCAATCACACGCAGGATCTCAGCGAAGTTACGACCCGTAGAGGCTGGATAAGTAAAGATCAGCTTCACTTTCTTGTCTGGCCCGATAATGAACACAGAACGCACCGTGAAGGTATCGCTGGCATTAGGGTGAATCATGTCATACAGGTCAGACACTTTTCTGTCTGCATCTGCGATGATGGGGAAATTGACCGTGGTGTTCTGCGTCTCGTTGATATCCTGAATCCAGCCGTGGTGCGAGTCAATGGGGTCTACGCTGAGAGCCGCCACTTTCACGCCGCGACGGTCAAACTCATCCTTGATGCGGGCCACTGCACCCAACTCGGTGGTACACACAGGGGTATAGTCACGCGGATGGGAAAACAATACAGCCCAGCCATCGCCAATCCACTCATGGAAATTGATTGTGCCTTCTGAGGTTTCTGCGGTAAAGTCAGGAGCGATGTCGCCTAATCTTAATGCCATGGTCTTGTCTTTTATGTTTTGCAAAAGGTGTTCTGTCCTCTCTTCTCCTATTTTGAACTCAACATAATCGCCGCAAAACAGCCATTACGCTTGAGAATCTCTATAGAAGAAGTAGACAAATTAAGACACCAATTACTGTAAATCCAACTAAGGAAGAAGAAAATTATTAAGTTGATAAGGAATCAGGATGTAAGCAAAGCGATTTCTCAGCGGTGAATCCCTATTCCCGGAAAAAGTGGCAACAGTGATTTAGAGCCATGGAAGTGGCTGTTAGATGGCTGAAGCCTGGTATAACTTCACAAGATATATGAGGTTCCTGCCACTGGAGATTGGTCTTTTCAGACAACAGTAGCAAATGTGGTTGTTGGTGATAACACCAACAACGGCGAACGTCAGGCACGACACGCGAGGTTGTGAGAGGAAGTATAAGGAATGTAGGGGCACCTCTTGTGGGTGCCCTTACAGGTGGTAAACGTTCATTGCAGAGGGCCCGCCGGAGACAAGGCATGCCTTGTCTCTACATAATCAGATAACCAAACCAAATGCCATAGCAGGGTGGTTCCTGTGGCAGGCCGGGGCGAAGGCCTACAGTGAGGCCGAGCACAGGTCTGACGCAAGCAGGGACGTGTCCAGCAGTAGTGGCCTGCGTCTACAATGCAATAGATAGCCTTAGCCAGGTGGTACCTTTACTGAAGCCTCACTGTCCGAGCGTCAGCGAGTTTGAGGCTTCTTGATTCTTTTGGTTACTTTTCTCATCAAGGAGAAAAGTGACAAACGCCCGCAGACCGCGGCTGCAGTTCTGAGGCTTGGTAGAAAGGAACTAGGAAGTAAAGTCAGAAGAAAGAAAGTCACGGAAGAAAATCTGAGCCATAGCCGTTTTGAGGCTAACGCCTCACTGCAGTTGCAAACTGCAGGCCATGGTAGGTCCAAATCACAGTCTTGAACCAGAGGAGAGGTGAAAAAGTCTAAAACAAAAAGCTGTTTCAAGACCGCTGTTGTAAAAACAGGCTTGAAACAGCTTTGAAAAAGTCTTTGAATCTGGTTAAATCTGGTTAAATCTGGTTGGCTTCCTCCTCCACTACCAAAGCGGTGACTTTAGAGAAATCAGCAAGGTAGGTAGTATCCAGAATATCGCAGGTAGCGTCACGGACGCGTTTCATGAGCATGCGGATCTCGCAGGTTGCCTCATCCACGCACTCCTCGCATTTGCGATAATACAGGTGGCTTACGCAATGCACGGGCGCCAGCGGACCATCTACCATTCTAATGACATTGCCTACGGAGAGTTGAGCCGGGTCTTTTACCAGCGTGTAGCCACCGTTTTTGCCGCGGGTGCTTTGCACAATTTGCTGCACTTTCAGGTCCACCAGAATAGCTTCCAGGAACTTGCGCGGAATCCGCTCGGCGGCGGCAATCTCAGAGATAAGCACCAGACCGCGGTCATGCTGCTTGGCCAAATAAAGAAGTGCTTTAAGGGCGTACTTGGCTTTTTTTGATATCATAGGTAGGTAAGAGAAAACGCGTTATTAAACCGCCTTCACCTTGAACTTCTTCTGCAGCTCCTGGATAGAAGCCTTGAATTTTTTGTCGGTATCAATGAGGTCAGAGACCGTCTGCACCGAGTGGATAACCGTGGAATGGTCTCTGCCGCCGAAATGGTACCCGATGGACTTAAGCGAGTGGCTGGTGTATTCCTTCGCGAAATACATGGCCACCTGGCGGGCGGTCACAATCTCTTTCTTGCGGGTTTTGGCTTTGAGTGAGTCAAGGCTTACCTGAAAGTACTCGGCCACGGTTTTCTGGATGAAGTCCAGGTTCACCTCGGTCTCCACATCTTCAATGATGTGTTTCAGGGCCGCTTTGGCCAATTCCAGGTCAATCTCTTTGCGGTTCAAGGAGGACTGTGCTATTAACGAAATAAGCACGCCTTCCAGTTCCCGCACGTTGGTATCCACGCTGTAGGCCAGGTACTCAATCACGTTATCGGGGATGTGAATCCCGTCAGACTGCATCTTCTTCTGGATGATGGCCATCCGGGTCTCAAAATCCGGGCTCTGCAAATCGGCGGTCAAACCCCACTTGAAGCGAGACAAAAGACGCTCTTCAAGGCCTTTAAGGTCTCGCGGCGGGCAGTCTGAGGTCATCACAATCTGCTTTCCAGACTGGTGCAGGTGGTTGAAGATGTGGAAGAACATCTCCTGGGTTTTCTCCTTGCCGCTCAGGAACTGCACATCGTCAATGATGAGGATATCTACCAAAAGGTAGAAATTTGCGAAATCCTGCACGCTGTTGGTCTTCAAAGACTCAATGAACTGGTTCACGAACTTCTCTGACGAAACGTACAGCACGAATTTGTCTGGGTTGTTGCCTTTGATGTGGTTACCGATGGCCTGCACCAGGTGGGTCTTGCCCAATCCTACGCCGCCATACACCATCAAGGGGTTGAAAGAGGTGGTACCCGGCTTATTAGCCACGGCGTAGCCCGCTGAACGTGCCAGACGGTTGCAGTCTCCCTCAATATAGTTCTCAAACGTATAGCTCTGGTTCAGCTGCGAGTTGAAGAAGTGCCGGTCTATGGCCTTGGACTCAAACGGGTTCTTCAGGAAGCTGCGCTCAGGGCTGTAGGAGTTGGCTACGGCGGCGGGCACCTTCTTGGTAGGGATATTTACCGTCTGAGGCTTGCTGTGATCGTTGCCCTGGTCTACAATGATGGAGTACTCCAGGCGGCCTTCGCTGCCCAGTTCCTGGAACACTACTTTCTTGAGCAGACCCACATAGTGCTCTTCCAGCCACTCATAGAAGAATTGGCTGGGAACCTGTATTGTGAGTACGTTTCCGGCCAAAGACAAAGGCACGATGGGCTCGAACCACGTCTTGTAGCTCTGCTCGCCTATGTTGTCTTTGATAACCTGTAAACAGTTATGCCAGACGGTTGTACAGTCTTTTACCATTAACATCGCTTCTTCCAATCCCGCGTTTTATTGAGTGACGAATTTCTGAGGGGGTTACAAAAATGAAAAAAAAGTTGAGAGAAAAAAACTTGAAGATTACGAATTTATGACACTCTCATTCAAAGGCAGCACAGAAGCCGTGCTAGCCGTTTTTGACCTGCTTTTTCTATCAAAAGAAAAATCTATCCGGCCCAGGTTAATACCCGACCAGCCCACCTGGTTCACCAGGGTCACGTGCCCGTCTGCGTGGGTGAATTTTTCGGGCTCATCCAGGAACGTATGGGTATGGCCCCCAATGATGAGATCAATACCGTTCACCTTCTGGGCCAGTTTGCGGTCACTGATCTTGTCGTACTCATAGGTGTAGCCCAGGTGCGAGAGGCAGATTACCAAATCCACGTTCTCCTGCTCTCGCAGCGTTTTCACCATGTTGCGGGCCGTTTCCACCGGATCTAGGTATTTGGTGCCGGCAAAGTTGTTATCGGCTACCAGACCAGCCAACTGGATACCCAGCCCGAACACGCCCACGCGCACGCCTTCCTTCACAAACACTTTATAAGGTTGGAAACGGCCTTTTAGAATGGTGTCTGAGAAATCATAGTTAGAGATAATGAACGGGAAACCGGCGTGCGGCAACTGTTTCTGCAGCCCTTCCAGGCCATTGTCAAAGTCATGGTTGCCCAGGGTGGCCGCGTCATAGCCCATCTGGGTCATGAGTTTGTACTCCAACTCTCCCCCGAAGAAGTTGAAATAAGGTGTTCCCTGCCAGATATCACCGGCGTCCAGCAGCAGCACGTTAGGTTCCTGCGCCCTGATCTGCTTCACCAGCGTTGCCCGGCGAGCCATGCCGCCCATGCCTCCGTTCTTGCGCCCGTCATTGGGGAACGGATCAATGCGGGAGTGCATGTCATTGGTGTGCAGAATGGTCAGTTTGATAGGGGCAGCAGCCGCATTGCCCAGGCTCGGCAGGCCCAACAAAGCCAGACCCGCCGTTCCGGCCACCGTATTCTTTATAAAATCGCGACGATTCATCTTTTTCAAATTTGGAAATTTGGGGATTTGAAGATTTGGAAATTTGAAGATTGGGAGATGTGGAGATTAAAAATCATCTCCAAATTTTCAGATCTTCTCATCTCCAAATTTAGTTCACCACTTTCACCCGGCCGTCCTTAGCGCCGGTTACCGGTTTGTTCTGGGCGGTACGTTGCTTGATTTCTTTCATGATGGCATCACGGGCTAGCAGACCGGTTTTCTCTACTTTGAGGGCGGTCTTCAGAAAACCCATGTTATCTCCGCCGTTGGCCAGGTAATCTGAGATGGCCAGGGTGTAAGTCTTATTGATGTCAAAAGGCTTGCCCCCAATGGTGATTTCCTCGGCCCTGGCGTTGCGCAGGGTATAGGTGGCATTGGCCACGAACAGGATCTTGGTGCGCGCGGCAAAGTCAAACATCTCCTTCACGGTGGCGCCGGAGAGCGTCAGAACCAACATTTCGTTTTCAAAGGGCATGAGCTCAAACACGTCGCCCACGGTGATGGGGCCCTGGTCTATGGGGTTGCGCAGGCCGCCGTTGGTCATGCCTCCCATGTCAATGGGCTTGCCGTACACGGCCATTACCTGGGTGCGGCTCAGGTCGGCGACCAGGTTGCCCAGCGGCGACTCAATCTCGCCGCGGTTAATGGCTTCGGGGGCCTGGCCAATCACCTCGTTCATGGTCTGGTCTACCCGCGTGCGGTAAGGCGTGATGGTGCGCTCAGCCGTGGAATCTGGGGTGATTTGGGTGTTGACCGGGATATCGGTGGTGGGGGAAAGACTGGCGGATGGAACCAACTCTTTCTGGCAGCCCGTCAGTGCCAGGGCTACTCCCACACTCAGAGAAATGTGACGAGTACGGAAATCCGAAAATAAAGACATGTATTAATACTGAATTTTAACAAAGGTACGGGCCATGGCCTGAAAAAGCCAACCGCGTTTAGGTCTTCACAAGGCTATCTTACGGCAAAACCCGGTTTAAAGGCCATCATCCTATCGAAGCCAACGCCCCTTCAACCCCTTGACTTTTAATTAGTTTATTTCTATACTTGTTGCACTTCGGTTAAGAATTGTATGCAATAGGTTTACAAGCGCAGAGACCAATTATGGCCCAAAACATCAGGACTCTTCTTCCAGAATGCGGAAACCGGCAGCCCCAACTGTTTCAGAACCCATGTCCTGTGCACCGGCCTGATGACAAAGCACATACGCCCCAATGGCCTTCACCCATGGCAATTTCCCCGCTTTGGGGCGCGTTATCCCATTACGTTTCGCCGCTGGTCACGGCACGGGCACCCGGCGAAACTGATCTTCCACTCGCCCGTACTACACTACCCGCACGGAACCCCCGTTTCCTGCCCATTTCAACGTAAATACAGGAAAACACCAGGTTCTACCTGATTCCCCGGACTACTCTTTTTCTTTGATTTTCGTAGAAGGGAAAGTTGGGGCTTTCAGACTTTTCACCATCCATCACCCAATCAAAAAACCATCACTACTATGACCACATCCTATTTGCAGTACAGTAAATTCATTTTACTGAAAGTTAGTTTTGATGTAGTGTTATTTGAAAAAGAGTTCAGGAAATGCCTTCGGTTGTTGCTCACCCACGAGATTCGGGAGTTGAAGCGCTGGTGCCGGGCCACTTTCCCCAAGCGTTTCAGAGGTATCATGGGCCGTTGCTTCCGGTATTTCTGGCGTAACAGATCCGCGGCAGCCGGGCAGCAGTAACCAGGCCCCTGCACTTAAGTAACCTTAGTTTAACCGCAAAGCGTCCATATCCCCACCATCTTCCCCGTTTCCAAGGCCTGAAAAGCCCGGGAACGGGGATTTTCTTTTAAGGCCGATTTCCGGAAAACAGGCCTTAAACAGCCGTTGGTTTCAAATTACAATCACTCCAAATCCCTAAGACGCCGCCTTCTGCCGGGCAAAGTGCGTGGTTCATCGTTTTGCCGTATCTTGCAGAACCCAAAGACCAGGCCTTGCCATGCAACAACCAGAAAACAAACTACCGTCCCACGCCAACGTGCCGCTTGCCTCTCAGGTATTGCTGGTGCGCCCCGCCCATTTCGGGGCCAACCCCGAGACCGCAGCCACTAACGCTTTCCAGCAGGAGGTGCCGGCGGGTGCCGCCGCCCAGGTGCAGCAGAAAGCCCTGGATGAGTTCAACCAGTTCCTGTTAAAACTGTGGGCTGCCCGCATAGATGCGGTAGTACTGGACGATTTGGAAGACCCCGCCACCCCCGATGCCATTTTCCCCAACAACTGGATTTCCTTCCACAAAGGCGGCAAGGTGGTTTTGTATCCCATGCTCTCCCCCACCCGGCGCCTGGAGCGCCACCCTGATCTGCTAACCCAACTTAAGGAAGAGCACGGCCTGCCCTTCACTCAGGTCATAGACCTCACCCATTTTGAGAACGAAGGCAAGTTCCTGGAGGGCACCGGTAGCCTGGTGCTGGACCGCCAGCACAAGATTGCCTACGCCTGCCTCTCAGAGCGCACCCACCTGGAACCGCTACAGGCTTTCTGCGAAGCGCTGGACTTCCGCCCCATCGTGTTCCATGCGGTTGATGCCAACGGCCTGCCCATCTACCACACCAACGTGATCATGAGCATCGGCGCCGATTTCGCGCTCGTGTGCCTGGAGGCGATCCCCGATGAGGAAGAGCAGGGTATTTTACTGGAGGCACTGGTAGACACGGGCAAAGAGATCATAGACTTGTCGCTGGCCCAGGTGAAGAAAATGGCGGGTAACATGCTGCAGGTGCGCAACAAGGCCGGCGAACCGGTGCTGGTGATGTCAGACAAAGGCTACAAGGCCCTGCGCAAAGACCAGTTTGAGGACCTGAACGCGCGCACCAAGATCGTACGCTCAGACCTGCGCACCATTGAAGCCCATGGCGGAGGAAGCGCCCGCTGCATGCTGGCTGAGATCTTCGTTTAATTGCTGATTGTTCATTGCTGATCGAAAAAAACAACAATCAGCAATGAACAATCAGCAATCCTGTTTACAGCCCATCTTCTGAAAAGGGGGCCTAAAACGCTTTCCATCCCTACAGGCAAAACCGTCAATTAATAGTGTGGCAGAAACTGAAAAGGTGGGCGAAACGCCTGAAGGCCGATGTCTGGGCAGTGGCGCTGGCCATCCAGGATTTCAGGACGCCCTGGCCCGCTAAAGCCATGGGCGCCCTTACCGTAGCCTATGCCCTCAGCCCCATTGACCTGATCCCTGATTTCATTCCGGTTCTGGGTTATGTGGATGACCTGCTGCTGCTTCCGTTGGGTGTCTGGCTTACCATTAAATTGCTGCCAGACGATATAATGGAAGAATACTGCCAGAAAATTGCCTTAGAAGGGGCACCTCGGTTCAAACACAGCAAATGGGCCGCCGCCGTTATTATTCTTATGTGGACGCTGGCGCTTTGGTGGGCCGGAAGTTGGGCCTGGCGCTGGTACCAGAACCGCTAAAGATTCAAGATCACTTGCTGCAGTTTCTTCGCGTCTGAGGTAGCGTTACCCCCAATGGTGTTGTTGAAGAAGCACCAGACGGTTTTTTCATCCAGAAGCCAATCCTGCGCCATGTAGCCAAATCGTTCCAGTTCCTCCTCGGGGTAGGCGCCCCGGTATAGTTGCTCGTGGCCGTGCAAACGCATGTAGACCGTATCTGTGGTAGCCGTTGCCAAGGCTGGCCATTTCTTCCCGGCACTGATCACCACTAATGAAATATTGAATTCCTCCAGCAGTTCCAGGACTTCCTCGGTGTGCCAGGACGCATGCCGTACTTCCAGCGCGAAAACAGTGGTGGGGTACAGGTTGCGGAGCAGGGTGAAAAAGTGCTTCGCGATGAGTTCGTTATAGTGGAAGGATCCGGGTAGTTGCACCAGCACCGGTCCTAGTCGTTCGCCCATGAGCAGGAAACGGTCCATCCACTTGCGCAAGGGGTCCTCCACGTTCTGCAGACGGCTCTCGTGGGTGATGGAGCGGTGCAGTTTGGGCGCGAACTTGAAATGGGCAGGCGTACTTTCCAGCCACTTCAGGATGGTTTTCTCCATGGTGAAATGGTAGAAACTGCTGTTCACCTCGGTGCAGTTGAAGTGCTGGGCGTAAAAAGGCAGCATCTCCGCCGATTTGATGTCTTCCGGGTAGAAAATCCCCCGCCACGCATAACTCCAGCCCGAGGTTCCGATGTACAATTGATCATGTGCAATATCCATGCTGCATACAGACGCAGATTTTGGCGAGAGGTTCTGACCACTTTGAGCCTCTTTCGAGAAAATCAGCCCACAAACAGGAACCTCTTAATCTTAAAGCAGAAGAATAGGATCAGGCCCAAGCCAGTTTACCCGTATTATAAACCCAGCTGCTAAAAAATTAGGGAGGTAGAGCTGTTTTCACCTTCCGTAAAAAGAAAATGCAGGTAATTGACAGACACCCGGCTCATTTAGGGCCTGTTTTGCTTAAAACAGGGGTAAAACGCTCATCGCAAACCAGGCGGCAGCCGTAGAACAGTTCAGGCAAAAAGCTATCTTTACCACATCATACGCCTGCCTTCTTTATGACAAACCCTACCTCATCTGAGGCATTATTCCCCGAGTTTGGCCTGGTTACGGCCGAGCAATGGGTTGCCAAAATAAAACAAGACCTGAAAGGAGCCGACCTAGCTGACCTGCATTGGCAGAGTTACGAAGGTATCACCGTCGCGCCTTTTTATACCCAATCAAACGTACCGCAGAGTGGGACCCTCAACACCACCCCGGGGCAGTTCCCGTACCTGCGCACCGCCAAAACCGACAAGAACAGTTGGGTGAACCTCCAGCCCATCTTCTCCTCGGGCAAGGGCCGCGAAGCCATAGACAAAGCTGCGGCGGCGCTCACCCGCGGGGCAGATGGCATCCATTTCATCATGGAGAACGGCTATGATTTTGACGTGGACTACCTCATCAAGGAGATTGACCTGACCAAAGTGCCGGTCTCCTATACCGTCTCCACCGAGGCGGCTAATTTTCTCCACCACCTTACTACCGGTTTGCACCGCAAAAGGATCTCGTTGGCCACGCTTAACGGTTTCCTGAAATGCTCCCCTATTCTGTCCTCGGAGAGCTATAAGCAGCTGGACATGGAGCATGCCATGCACTTGCTGGAACAAACCCTGGACGCGCCCAACTTCTACGCCCTCACCATCAACGGATCGCACTTCAGTAACAAAGGTGCCACGCTGGTGCAGGAGCTGGCTATTACCCTGGCCATTGCGGTGTGTTACACCAACGGCCTCACCCAGCAAGGCCTGCCGGCGGAGAGTGTTTTCCGGAACATGCAGTTTCACCTGACCGCAGGCACCAATTACTTTTTTGAGATCGCTAAGTTCCGGGCCATCCGGTTGCTGTGGGCCAAGGTAGTGGAAGCCTACGAGGTACCCACCGAAGCGGCCTCGGCCTTACGCGTCCATGCCTCCACCTCGCGCTGGCACCAAACCACCCTGGACCCGCACACCAACCTGCTGCGCCACACCACCGAGATGATGAGCGCCATCATTGGCGGCGTAAATTCCTTAGAGGTAGAGCCTTTTGACTCCACCTTCCGGCAAGACAATGAGTTCAGTGAGCGCATCGCCCGTAACATCCCCATCATCCTCAAGGAAGAAGCCTACCTGGACCAGGCCATTGACCCGGCGGCCGGTTCTTACTATATAGAGTACCTTACCCGGCAGATAGCGCTGAAAGCCTGGGCCCTGTTCCAGGAGATTGAGGCCCAGGGAGGCTTTATCCCGGCCTCTAACGCCGGTTTCATCCAGGAACTGATCAAGGAAACCAGCAGCCAGAAATTCAAGGACATTGCCAGCGCCAAAGAAGTGATTGTGGGCACGAACAAGTTCCCCAACCCCAAGGAGCAGCATGAGTATGACCCCGAGAAGCTGATCCAGAGTAAACACTTTGACAATACCCGCGGGGCGTACTCCTATGAAGTCATGCGTTTGGCCACCGAGCTGCACTTCCGGAAGAAAAACCGGCGTCCGCACGCCCTGGTGGTGCACATGGGCACGGCCATCCAGGAACACATCCACGCCACCTTCGCCCGGGAGTTCTTTACCTGCTCGGGTTTCACCACCCAGGTACTCAAGTTTGAGGATGTTCCCACTGCTTTGGCCAAAGTAAAGGATCTGGATGTACAGGTCATTGTCATGGCCGCACCGGAACGCCAGTTCAATGAGTTCGCGGAGGCCTTCGCCAAAGGCATGCGCGCGCAACACCGTCAGGGCCCAGCCTTGATCCTGGCCGATGACCCCATGCAGTTGAAAGAAGAGCTCCAGGCCAATGGCTTTGATGATTTCCTCTTCAGGGGCTGTGATACGAAGGAAATTATTACCCGCATTCAGGAGCGCTTGGGTGTTTGACGCACGGGGCGCGTCATCAGTCCTGAGTCTTGAGTTCTGAGTCCTGAGTTAATGTTTTGATACAATCCTCTCCATGAGGAGACCTCCCTCCTACTTGTCCTCCTGGAAGGATCTTGTGGGCAAACTGGAAAGACAAGAGCGATGAAACAGCATCCCTGCTTTCGATAACTGCAGGTAGGATTGACAAAGCCAATTAACCCGAAGCGGAGACTCTTGCACTTAGTTGCCTTAATTACAGTTCGCCCACAAGATCCTTTCAGGAGGACAAATAAGGGAGGCCAAAGCGGGAAACAGCCGGAATTTTACCAATGATAATTCATGCAGGCATACAGTTACCTGATACCTGCTACATGATACGAACACATGAAACCAGATTTCACTAAGATACCATTTACGTTTCAAGGCTCCATTTTAGGAAACGAGCCCAAAGCGCAGCCCAAGATCTGGAAAACCGCTGAGCGCCTGCCGCTGCAGAACTTCTACACCCAAGAAGACACGGCCGCCTTTGAGCACCTGGACTTTGCTGCGGGCCTTCCGCCGTACCTACGCGGGCCGTACAGCACCATGTACGTCAAGAACCCGTGGACCATCCGGCAGTACGCGGGTTTCAGTACCGCCGAGGAATCCAACGCCTTCTACCGCCGCAACCTGGCTGCCGGGCAGAAAGGGCTCTCGGTGGCCTTTGACTTGGCCACCCACCGGGGCTATGACTCAGACCACCCGCGCGTGGTGGGCGACGTGGGTAAGGCCGGCGTAGCCATTGACTCCATCCTGGACATGAAGATTCTGTTTGACCAGATTCCGCTAGACCAGATGAGCGTGTCTATGACCATGAACGGCGCTGTATTACCTATTCTGGCGTTTTACATTGTGGCCGCCGAGGAACAGGGAGTAAAACCGGAGCAACTGAGCGGCACCATCCAAAACGACATCCTCAAAGAGTTCATGGTGCGCAACACCTACATCTATCCGCCGGAGCCCAGCATGAAGATCATCGCCGATATCTTCGCGTACACCTCCCGGCACATGCCCAAGTTCAACTCCATCTCCATAAGTGGCTACCACATGCAGGAAGCCGGGGCTACCGCTGATCTGGAGCTGGCCTACACCCTGGCGGATGGCCTGGAATACGTGCGCACCGGTCTGGCCGCCGGCATGGACATTGACACCTTCGCGCCGCGTTTGTCGTTTTTCTGGGCCATCGGCATGAATCACTTCATGGAGATCGCCAAGATGCGTGCCGCCCGCATGCTGTGGGCCAAGCTCATCAAGCAGTTCAACCCCAAGAGCGATAAATCCCTCGCTTTGCGCACGCACTGCCAGACCAGCGGCTGGAGCCTTACCGAGCAGGACCCGTTTAACAACGTAGCCCGCACCACCGTGGAGGCTTTGGCAGCCGCCCTGGGAGGAACGCAGAGCTTGCACACGAACGCCCTGGACGAGGCCATTGCCCTGCCCACCGATTTCTCGGCGCGCATTGCCCGTAATACCCAGATTTACCTGCAGCAGGAAACGCATATCACCAAGACCGTAGACCCCTGGGGTGGCTCTTATTACGTGGAGGCCCTTACCCACCAACTCGCGCACCGCGCCTGGGATTTGATTATGGAAGTGGAGCGCCTAGGCGGTATGGCGAAGGCCATTGAAACCGGTCTGCCCAAAATGCGCATCGAGGAAGCCGCGGCCAGAAGGCAGGCGCGCATTGATGCCGGCAAAGACGTGATTGTGGGCGTAAACAAATTCCGTCCCGAAACCGAGGAGCACCTGGAGATTCTGGACATTGACAACACCGCCGTGCGCGAAGCCCAGTTGGCCCGTCTTGCCCAGCTCCGCGAGAACCGTGATGAGGCCGCCGTGTTCGCCGCCATGGATGCGCTTACCCAAGCCGCCGAGACCGGCGAGGGCAACCTGCTGGAACTGGCCATCAATGCCGCCCGCGTGCGCTGCAGCTTGGGCGAGATTTCCTATGCCTTAGAAAAAGTATTCGGCCGTCACCGGGCCACCATCAGATCCATATCCGGCGTGTACAGTTCAGAGATTTCAGACGACGAGAACTTCGGCAAGGCCCAGGCACTCGCCGACCAATTTGCGGAGCAGGAAGGCCGCCGACCAAGAATCATGGTGGCCAAAATGGGCCAGGACGGCCATGACCGCGGCTCCAAAGTCATCGCCACCTCCTTCGCCGACCTCGGGTTTGACGTGGATTTAGGCCCATTGTTCCAAACCCCGGAGGAAGTGGCCCTGCAAGCCGCCGAAAACGACGTGCACGTGGTGGGCGTGAGCAGCCTCGCTGCCGGTCACAAAACGTTGATTCCCGCTTTGATTTCTGAGTTGAAAAAATTGGGTCGTGAAGATATCATGGTCATCGCCGGCGGCGTGATTCCCGCCCAGGATTACCAGTTCCTGTATGATGCCGGGGTATCCGGGGTTTTCGGGCCGGGTACCGTGATTAGCGTGGCTGCCCAGGAGATTCTGGAGAAGTTGATGAAGGGATAATGGAATAAAGTATATTGAGGTTCTAAAGAAGAACAATGGCTATTCCTGATTACCAATCAATCATGCTCCCACTTCTGAAGTTGACTTCAGATAACAAAGAACACAAAACAAGAGAAGCTGTAGAGGCACTTGCTACTTATTTCAACTTATCTCAAGAGGACCTAACAGAACTTTTACCAAGTGGTACCCAGCCTACTTTCTCAAACAGAGTAGGCTGGGCAACTACTTACCTTAAGAAGGCTGGATTATTAGAATCCTCAAAGAAGTCTTTTTTCAACATCACTGAAAGAGGTAGGAAAGTTTTAGCTCAAAATCCGTCTTCAATCAATGTCAAGTTCTTAAATCAATTTCCTGAATTTATAGAATTTAAATTAGCTACTAATTCAAACGGTTCTGGCTCAGCACAACAATCATCGATTACTGAATCAACTGCAACTCCAGAAGAAATACTAGAGAACGCCTACCAAGGAATCAAGCAAGAGTTGGTGGAGGAAATACTTAGCAAAATAAAAGCCTTGTCTCCAGCTTTCTTTGAAAAACTAGTAGTCCAATTGTTAGTTAAGATGGGATATGGTGGTTCTTTCAGGGAGGCTGGAAAAGCACTTGGCAAATCTGGTGACGGCGGTATTGATGGTATAATCAAAGAAGATATTCTTGGATTGGATGTCATTTACATCCAAGCAAAACGATGGGACAATAACCCAGTTGGCAGGCCTGACATTCAAAGCTTCGTAGGCGCATTGGCAGGACAAGGAGCCAAGAAAGGAGTCTTTATTACTACTTCCCGGTTTTCTGCCGATGCCATAGCCTATACCCCAAGAAATGAAACCAAGATTGTTTTAATTGATGGTCAACAGTTAGCCCAGTACATGATTGACTACAACTTAGGTGTTTCCGTGGCTAAGTCTTACGAGGTAAAAAAGGTGGATTTAGATTTCTTTGAGGAGGAGTAAGCCTTGATGAGAAGCGCTTATGCATTGAAGTTGGTGTAACATTGCTTGAACTCATTCAGAAATATATTCTCACCGATCTAATTTTCTTTTTCGTTAGAAAAATACTCAAGAAAAGCAGGATCAATATTAATTATACCCGCACAATCCTTTTTATTGAATTTCAAATACATACTTCTATATTAATAACTAAAAAAGCGGAAGCCCCTTGCCTGAAAGAGGGTGTGTCTTCATGGTAGTTTTCATAAAATAAGCTATAAACAAAATCTATACTCTAATGGAAGCCTTTACCCCAGATGTAATTGTCAGTCCTTCTAAACGCATTAGGGACATGGTGTTCAGCCAGGAAGCCACGGAAGAAAGCCTTATTGGCGTAACAGGCCTCCCTCCGGCCACCACTGATATCCGCTTCCAGCTCAAGGATGTGTACATCAAGCGGAAAAGGGAGATTGGCCGGGGTGAGATTTACGTGGTCACGGTCATCGCAGATGACGCCTCCGCCGAGCCTTTGCAACTGCAGACCATGGTCTTTGAAAATGTAAAAAACAAATCGCACCTGGACCTGGGGCCCAAAGGCCTGACCTGCTACCGAAACACCCCTGGCAAAATTCCCCGCTTTTTAGACTACCGTCTCATGGTGATGGAGTTTGACGGTGGCGCCAGAGACATGGGAACCGTGGTAGCGGAAGTACAGGAAAACCAGCAGTTCCAAAACTTCAAAAACGCCATTGCCGGAATCACCACCCTGGGAGCGCCACAGATTGCGTTGATTTCCGGGGCCACAGATTTCGTCCTAGCGTTGACGGCCAAGTTACTGAAAGCGAACAAAGATGATCAGCTGTTTCTGGTACAGGGTTCCTTTGACAACACTTTTGATGCGCTGGGCGTGACCGAAGGGCTCATTACCCAAGGCAATAAGTATGCAGAGATCACCTATCAGATACAAGCAGTATAAGCCTTGACCCTTCATCAAGGCTCTAAGGGTGAAGATTTCACCTGCTTAAATAGTCCTGTTTTAGGCCTTGTTATCCAAAAACGGACCCTAAACCCACTTCTTCAAATTTTTCTACTTTTCTTCTTTCCGGCATTAAACCTTCTGATTGTAAGCTTTGTCTAAGGCTGCGTGAGTTCCACACCAAACACAACCCTTTACACAACTTACAAGCAAACCTAGTATGAAGAAATTCTTATTGACGCTGGGGCTGGTTTCCTCCTTCGCCGGGATAGCCATGGCCCAGGGTCGGACCCAGCCCGCCGATTCTACGCGTCGGGTAGCCGGGGCCGCCGGTATGGCAGGCACAGCCAACCAGAAAGCCAAACCCAAGGCTTACGCCGATGTCATCACCGACAAAGCCCAATCCAAATCTGGTTTTTTCAAGACCCACAAAGTAGAAGACAAGTACTTCTTTGAGCTGGCAGACTCCGTTTTGGGTCGCGAGATTCTGGTGGTGAACCGTATCTCCAAAGCCGGTGCCGAAGTACGCGCCGCCTCAGGCTACGCCGGTGACCAGATCGGGTCCTCAGTGATCATGTTTGAGAAAGGTCCGGATGACCGCATATTCATGCGCAAAATCTCTTACGCCACCTACAGCCCAGACAGCACCAAGTCTATGTACCAGAGCGTGCAGCGCTCCAACGTGCAGGCCATTGTGGCTGCTTTCAACGTGGCTGCGTACAGCCCGGGCAACAAAGGCAGCGTGATTGATGTCACTGACTATATCAAAGGCGAGAACGAGATTTTCTCTTTCAGCAACGCGGCGGCCAAAACCCGCATCCGGTTGGGTAACTTCATCCCAGACCGCAGCTACATCCAGAACGTGCGCAGCTTCCCGCAGAACGTGGAAGTGACCTCCGTGAAAACGTACGTGCTCACCCCTCCTACTACCGGTTTCGGGGCGGCTCCGGCCGGCGCAGGTGCTGCCAACTCCAACCTGAACGGTTCTTCTACCATTGAGGTGAACACTTCCATGGTGGTATTGCCTAAGAAACCCATGCAGCCGCGTTACTTTGACCCGCGCGTTGGTTTCTTCACCGTAGGCTACACAGACTTCGATGCCAATCCGCAGGGCGTGAAAGAAATCCAGATGGTAAAACGCTGGAGACTGGAGCCGAAGGAAAAAGACATGGCCAAATACAAGCGCGGCGAGTTGGTAGAGCCTAAAGAGCCTATCGTGTTCTACATTGATCCGGCTACGCCGAAGAAATGGGTGCCTTACCTGATTGCCGGCGTGAATGACTGGCAGAAAGCGTTTGAGAAAGCCGGTTTCAAGAACGCCATCATCGGAAAAGAAGCCCCAAGCGCCAAAGAGAACCCGAACTGGAGCCTGGACGATGCCCGTCACTCGGCCATCGTGTACAAGCCATCGGAGATTTCCAACGCCAGCGGACCAAGTATCTCTGACCCACGGAGCGGCGAGATCATGGAAAGCCACATCAACTGGTACCACAACGTAATGAAACTGGTGCATGACTGGTACTTTATCCAGACGGCCGCCATTGACCCACGCGCCCGCAAAATGGAGTTCTCAGACGAGCTCATGGGCGATCTGATCCGCTTTGTGTCATCGCACGAGGTTGGGCACACTTTGGGTCTGCGCCACAACTACGGTTCCAGCTCAACGGTGCCGGTAGAGAACCTGCGCAACAAGAAATGGGTGGAGCAGAACGGCCATACCCCTTCTATCATGGACTACGCCCGTTTCAACTACGTGGCCCAGCCAGAAGACAACATCACCTCCAAAGGGATTTACCCAAGAATTGGCGACTATGATCTGTGGGCCATTGAGTGGGGTTACCGGGTTCTGCCCAACGCCAAAAACGCAACGGCCGAGATTCCTATGCTCAACAAAATGACCATGGAGAAACTGAAGAACCGCCGCAACTGGTTCGGGACGGAGATCAACCCAGACGATCCGCACTCTCAGAACGAAGACTTGGGTGATAACGCCATGAAAGCTTCTGAGTACGGCATCAAAAACCTGCAGCGTATCCTGGCCAAACTCCCGGAGTGGACCAAAGAAGAAAACGAAGGCTATGAGAACCTGGAAATCATGTACGGTCAGTTGACGACCCAGTTCAACCGCTACATGGGCCACGTAGCCAAGAACGTAGGTGGTATCTATGAGAACCCCAAAACGGTAGAGCAGGAAGGCGTGATTTATGAGCGCACGCCAGCAGCCACCCAGAAAGAAGCCATGACGTTCCTGGACAAGCAATTGTTCTCTACCCCTACCTGGTTACTGGCGCCAAACGTGCTCAACAACACCGGCACTAACCCTATGGTAGTGGTTTCCCGCAGCCAGCAGGCCGTGTTGAACCGCCTCATCAGCAACAACACCCTGACCAAGCTCATCGCGGCAGAAGCCATGGACGGTGACAAGGCCTACAAGGTAACCGACTTCTTCAATGACATGAACGGCTCTATCTTCAGAGAAGTGAAAAACAAGCAGGCCATTGACGTGTACCGTCGTAACCTGCAGAAGATGTACGTGCAGGAACTGATTGACCTGGTGAAACCGGCTCCGGCCCCAGCGGGTGCTCAGGCAGCACAAGGCGGCAGAGGCGGTAACGCAGCCCCAACCATGGATGCCCGCACCAGCGATGTGGTTTCCGTGGCCAAAGCCGAGTTGCGCAACATCAACAACCTGATCAAAGCATCGGCGGCTAACCAGGCAGATTCACTGAGCAACTACCACTTGCTGGATCTTTCTGACCGTATCAACGAAGCCCTGAACCCAAGAAGCTAAGCTTCTTTTGGCCTTAAAACAGAAAAAGCGGCTCCTAAACGGAGCCGCTTTTTTTATGCCTTTTATTTTCATTTCAGGGCTTCTTTTCAGAAAACAGCCCCAAATCGCTTTACTTTCCGGCCTGAGTGGGCACCAGCTTTTTCTTTGCGTTAAGCCAGCTTTTGGCCTCTTCTATGTCTGAGAACATCCGCATTTCAAACCCCTCCACTTTCTGGTGCATTTCCTCGCTGGAGACTTTGGCAAGTGAATCGTCGCTGACCACGTGGGCAAAGTACTGCAGCCCATTGGCCACGGCACGGGGTGTCCAGTCAGACGCAATCCACTCCACCGCATGGTTCCAGGGACCCAACACCTCCCGGTTATCGTTGAGAAGACAGGCACTCCCTGAAGCAGCAATAAGCCCCAGGCAGACATTGGCGCCCTGCACAATACTGTCAAAGGATTGGTACCCGATCCAGTTGTTATAGACCCAGTGGTGCGCCGGCTCATATTGGGTGGTAAGAAAGAGCTTACCCAATGAATTTCTTACTTCTTGCTTCATAGAGGAGGGCATGGGCTGAATAGCAGAATGATTTTTCCTTGGTTCTTTATTCCTATTCTTAGGCAAGCTACATTTTTTTGCCTGATTAGGTTCTCCGGTCCGGCGGATTTTGAGGGAAAAACCACCAAAAAGAAACCTAGGCGCCAGTTTGTTACGTCCCCTAAGAGGGGTTTCCCTTAAAAAGCTTCGTTTATCCCCAATAGAATTCCGGCGATGGCGTTATTTAGACTCTGGCCTAATCTTTGAATTCTGCTGTTGAAACAGCGTTGCTTACGTGAAGATGAAGAATATCAATAGACTTTTGCTCCTGCTTCCTTTCTGGTTTCTTTCCCTGACGGCGCAGGCCCAGAAAGAAGTGACCACCTGGTATTTCGGGCAAAACGCGGGCTTGTCCTTTGCTGATCCGGCCAATCCGCAGCCGCTCAAAGACGGTAAGATGTTCAGTGAGGAAGGCTGCGCGGTGCTGTCAGATGCGCTGGGCAACCTTTTGTTCTACACCAACGGCATGCAGGTCTGGAACCGCAACAAGCAGATCATGGCCAACGGCGATTCGCTCAAAGGCCACGAGTCTTCCACCCAGTCCTCGGTGATTGTGCCCAAACCCGGCACCTCGCACCTCTACTACCTTTTCACCACCGATTTCCAGGGCCAGAGCCACGGTCTGCAGTACCACCTCATTGACCTGAGCCGCAACGGTGGCCTGGGCGAAGTGGTCTCCAAAAACAACCTGGTCTTTGCCCCCGTCACTGAGAAACTCACCGCCGTGAAACACCGCAACGGCCGCGACTTCTGGATCATCACGCACCGCTGGAACAGCTCAGCCTTCTACGCCTACCTCATCACCGCCGATGGTATCACCTTCAAACCCGTGGAGAGCCACCTGGGCAGCATCCACTCCGGTGACAACGGCGCCACCATCGGGTACATGAAAGCCTCGCCGGCCGGCAACAAACTGGCGGTAGCCACCTGGGCAGCGGTAAACAAGATTGAGGTCTTTGATTTCAACAACGAGAACGGCAAACTGGCCCTGGCTGTGGACTTAGGCAAGTTCGATGAAGCCTACGGCGTGGAATTCTCCCCCGATGGCACCAAACTCTACGGCGGCAAGAACGGCATTGCCGGTGGCGAGGCCCGCATCTTCCAGTTTGACCTGGCAGCCGGTACCAATGACGCCATCATCCACTCGGGCAAACAAGTGGCCAAAAGCATGAGCCGTAAAATCGGCGCCCTGCAACTCGGTCCGGATGGGCGCATCTACGTGGCCCGCAACAACAGCACCTGGCTGGGCGTGATCCGGAACCCCAACGCCCTGGGCGAGGCCTGCGACTATAAAGACGCCGGCATCAAACTGGGTGACCAGAAAAGCGCCCTGGGCTTGCCCAACTTCCCGGCCTTCTACTTCCAGAACCTGGCTCCCTCCACCAGTGCCGTGCTGCCAACCAAGTAAGGTTTCGTTGCTGGTAAGGGTCCATGTTTAGGGCACTGGATTCAAGGCAATAGCTTTGTCTTGCTTTTCTTTGGGCAAGCCTTCATGCTCCAGTCCCCAAAGGTTAAAGGCGATTCTGGGGTGACTACCCGCCTTCCTTGCCAGTTCTGAAGAAAGCAGCGTCATGCGTTCAATGGTGCGGCTGTTTTTCAATAGACCAGCATCCAGAACCCTGAAGGGCAGCGGCTTCAGGAGCTGCAGCACGGTTTCTCTGGCCTGGTCACTGTTAGAGGCTACGTACACATCGCTCTTCAGGCCTTGCAGCACCGGGTCATCAAACACCACCCAGTACGTGTTCTTAAAGGCAGCCACCACCTGGCTGTCTGGGATGACTTTCTGCAGTTCCTCGGCCGCGGAAGTGTCATAACCCGTGGTGAAATCATCGAAATTCTCGTTGAAAGGATTGGAGATATCGATGACTATTTTCCCTTTCAAGGCCTCTTTATGTTCCTGCGCCCAAGGCAAAAGGTCGCTGAACCATAAGGTGGGAATGATGACATCGGCTTGCAGTGCCTCTTCTTGCGGTACTGCCTTTAAGAGCAGGCCAAGTTCTTCTATGGTCCTTTGGGCGTGCGCTACGTCTCGGCCCGTAAACAATACATTTTGGCCGTAGGCTTGGTATAAAGTCTTGAGCAGGCCCTTACCCATGCGCCCGGTTCCAATAATAGCTACTTTCATGTCTATGAATAGTTTGTTTGAAATAAGATTCGGCCAGCTATGTCTTACCCCTATGCGGGGTAGGTTCCTTAAGGTATACCCACCTGTTCCCAGGCCTAAGCCTTTTCCACTCCAGTTTCCGGTTACCCCTCCTTACCAGGGCGTCTTGAAATTCTTAGGCGTCCTTTTCGTATTTTTCGCGTACTTTTCTGAAAACAGCCCCTAAACGAGTGCCTAAACGATTTTCCCCAGACGAGTATGCCGCCGGAGTCCTGTCCGGGAACCGGGTGCTCCTGAGCCGCGCCATTACCTTAGTAGAAAGTACCCTGCCTTCTGACCAGGCCCTGGCCCACGAGGTCATGGAGCTGGTGTTGCCGCACGCGGGGAAATCAGTTAGGGTGGGCATTACGGGCGTGCCGGGCGTGGGCAAGAGCACCTTTATTGAGGCCTTCGGGAATTACCTTTTGGAGCACCACGGCAAGAAGCTGGCGGTGCTGGCCATTGACCCCACCAGTCAGCGCACGGGTGGCAGTATCCTGGGTGATAAAACCCGCATGGAAACGCTCTCGGCTAATCCCAAGGCGTACATCCGGCCTTCGCCGGCCGGCAAAACATTGGGCGGCGTGGCCCGCAGTACCCGCGAGAGCATTCTGCTGTGCGAGGCGGCGGGCTTTGACGTGATCTTTGTGGAAACGGTGGGTGTGGGCCAGTCGGAGACGGCGGTGCACGAGATGGTGGATTTCTTCCTGCTTTTGATGCTGGCCGGCGCCGGTGATGAACTGCAGGGCATCAAGAAAGGCATCATGGAAATGGCCGATGCCATCGCTATCACCAAAGCCGATGGTGCCAACCTCTCCGCTGCCACCAGTGCCCAGGCCGAGTACCAGGGCGCGTTGCATCTGTTTCCGTTGGGTGCGTCCAAGTGGAGCCCCCGGGTGACGGTCTGCTCGGCGTTTGAGAAAAGCGGACTGGCGCCTATCTGGGAATTGGTGACGGAATATGTGCAGCTCACGCAGGGGAACGGCTATTTCCAGCATCGGCGACAAGAGCAGAATTTGCATTGGCTTCGGCACAGCATCCGGCAGCAGTTGGAGGAACGGTTCTACCAGCATCCGGCGGTGAAGGCGCAGTGGGAAGCAGTCTCGGGGCAGGTGACGCAGGGACAGAAATCGCCGTTTGCCGCGGCTGCGGAGTTGTTCCGGCTGTTAACGTAACCCTTCTGGTTTTAAGCCTGTTTTACTTAAATCGGCCCCAAAACAGGACTCGCTTTTAGAGCTCTCCTATAAATATTTATATCGGCTTGGTAACTTCTGAGAATCTGCGGTAATTTATAGAAAGAAATTACTTCAGCTTTTCACTCATGCGTACCGCACCCTCCTTTTCCCGCCGACTGGCTGCCATTCTGCTGCTGGTGGTGTACTTGCTGCCCGGCCTTCCGGCCATGGCGGCGCCTGCCTCCACCCCCTTAGAAGAGGCCTGGCTCAAATTCCATGACAACAAACGGACAGAGGCGCGGGAGCTTTTCAAAAAAGCATCTTTGGAGCCGGGCACCAAAGCCGAGGCGCACCTGGGCTTGTCTTTGCTGGCTTCCATGGACCGCCCCGGCACCGAGGCTTTCCGGGAATTCCAGGAGTTCTTCAAGGCATCCCCGAACCCTTACCCTTACGTGTACTCGCTCTGGACCACCCCTTCCCTTATGGCGGGCGGCGGCAAGAAAACCGCCGAGCAACTGGCTTTCCTCAAGAATCTGGTGAAAGACCCCAAAGCCGATGGTACGCTCAAGGCCATGGCTTGGTCTATCCTGGGCAGCCACTATGAAACCACAAACCAGCCGGCGGAGGCCCACCAGGCTTATGCCCAGATTGGGGCCCTGGACAAGTGGATGATGGTGGGCGAGTTCGAGAACATGTCGGGCAGCGGGTTCAACAAGGATTTCGGGCCTTTGGGAAAACCGGAGGCCAACGCCACGTTCACCAATAAGCACGGCGCCACCGTTTCCTGGTTTACGCCGCCGGCTACCCGCAATGACAAGTGGATCGATTTCACCTACCACTTCTACTTCAATGACGCCACGGTGTACGCGCAGACCTTCGTGAGCAGTCCCAAAGACCAGACTGTGCAGTTGAGAATGGGCGTATCGGGTTCTCTGAAAGCCTGGGTGAATGATCGCCTGGTCTTCGCCGATGACGTGGAGCGCAACAATGACGTGGACACCTATTTAACGCCTGTTTCCCTCAAAAAAGGCCAAAACCGCATTCTGGTGCAGGTGGGCGAAAGCTACGCCGGCCGCTCCAACTTCATGGTGCGCCTCACAGATGAGAAAGGAAACCCTATTCAGGGCTTGACCTCCACCGCGGCTTACCAGGCCTATACCAAAGACACCGGTGCCACGCCTACTCCTATTACCCTGGCCGTAGAGGAATTCTTCCAGAAACAAACCCAGGTCAACCCCACCCAGGTACTGCCCAAACTTATGCTGGCGCACACCTACCTGCGCAACGACAAAACCTCTGATGCCCGCCGGGTTTACCGCCAGGCCCAGAAAATGGTGCCCACCAGCAGCTTCATTGTAATGCGGCAACTGGAGGCCTACCAACGCGAGGAAAACAGAACCTCGCTCACCACGGCTTTGGAATGGCTCAAAGAGCATGACCCCAACCTGCCTTTCTCCCTGGACCTGCGTTTTGACGATGAACTGGAGAAGGAGAACTACACCCAGGCACTGGCCCTGCTGGACCAGATGGAGCAGCAGCAAGGCTTCGATGAGTCTATCCTGACCAAGCGCATCAAAGTCCTGTCCAAGAAAGAGCAGTTCAACGAGGTCATCAAACTGGCCGAGCGCGGCTACACCAATTACCCCGAGAATCCGGCGTTCATTGAGCTCAAGTACATGATTGAGAAGAACGTGAACAAAAACCAGGCGGGTGCGGCCAATGTCCTGAAGAAATTCCTGAAGGAGAACCGTTCCTACGCCGTCTCGCAGCGATTGGCCTCGGTGTACTTTGACAAAGGCGACATGAACAACGGCATCAAGCTTTACCAGCAGTATCTGCAGGAAGAGCCAGTGGCCGTGGGCATCCAACACACGCTGGGCAATATTTACGCCCAGGCCCAGAACCATAAACTGGCCGAGGAAGCTTACCGCAAAACGCTGCAGCTCTCGCCCTACATTGGGCAGTACTGGGCCGATCTGGCCAAAACGCTCAAGGCCCAGGATAAAAAAGAAGAAGCACTGGCCGCCTACCGCAAAGCCATTCAACTGGACCCTACTGATTACACCAGCCTCAAAGAACTACGCCAGTTGGAGAACAAGAAAGAGGTGTTCAGCTATTTCCCGCAGACCGATGTGTACGCCCTGATCAAGAAAGCCCCGGCTGCGGCCACATACCCAGAGCACAGCAGCCTGGTGTTGCTGGACGAAGTGCAGAAAGTGGTCTACAAAGGCGGCGCCTCTGAGGAGAAACGCACCATTGTGGTAAAGACTTTCAATCAGCAGGGCGTGGAGTTCTGGAAGGAATACGGCATTGACTACCACAACATGCAGCGCCAGCTCCTGGAGAAGGCCGAAGTGGTGAAACAGAACGGCAACAAGGTGCCCGCCGAGAGCAACAATGGCCAGTTGGTGTTCACTAACCTGGAGCCCGGCGACGCCATCCATATTACCTACAAACTGGAAAACCACCTGCTGGGCAAACTGGCCTCGCATTTCTGGGACCGTCATTTCTTCACCCACTACCTGCCTTACCAGACCACTCGCTACAGCTTGCTCGTAGACCCCGAGACCAAGTTCCAGTATAAGGTGACGCAAAAAGCCCTGGAGCCTAAGGTGCAGACCGCCGATGAGTTCAAGCTTTACGTGTGGGAACAGAAAGACCAGCCGGGCATGCAGCCCGAGGACAAGATGCCGGTGCTCTCAGACGTAAGCCAGACCCTGTACATCTCCTCGTTCCCCGACTGGAAGTTCATCTCCAACTGGTACGCCGATCTGGCCGCCGCTAAAGCCCGCCCTGATTATGAGGTGAAACAGGCCGTAGAAGAGGTATTTGTGGGTAAGCAGAACCTCACCCCGGTGCAGAAAGCCCAGGCCATCTACGAGTACATCACCAGCAACATCACCTACAGCTCTATCCCGTTCCGCCAGAGTGGACTGGTGCCCCAGAAACCGTCTGATGTGCTCAGCACCAAAATAGGCGACTGCAAAGACGTGTCCACGCTGTTTGTGGCCATGTGCCGCGAGGTAGGCGTGCCGGCCCAACTGGTACTGGTGAACACCCGCGACAACGGCTACGATGACCTGGTGCTGCCCTCCATTGACTTCAACCACTGCATCGCCAAGATCAACCTGCCGGAGAAAGAGATGTACGTGGAGCTGACGTCTAACTTCCTGCCCTTCGGGAGTCTGTACCAGGGCATGCTGCAGTCCGGTATCCTGGAAATTGACGATGAGCAGAGCCAGGCCAACCGCAGCCTCTCGCACCTGAACCCCAAAGTCCGGACCCAGAACATCATTGACCGCAACGTGAAAGTGCAGTTGGTGAACAATGGACTGTCTGTGGTGGAGGAAAACTACAAAACCGGGGCCATGGCCGCCGAGGCCAAGCAACGTTACCGCGATGCCGGCCAGCAGGAGCGCGAGCGGATTGTGCAGCAGGCTATTAATGCCTCCATGGCCAGCGTGAAACTGACGGAGCTTTCTTTCAAAGGGCTGGAAGGCGCCCAGGACACCGTGCGCTGCCGTCTGGCTTACCAGGCAAACGATGTGGTGACCCAGGTAGGCGGCATGTCTCTGTTCTCCCTGCCTTGGACCAGCAAAGCCACCGCCCGCGATTTCACCTTCAACGAGACCCGCACCACCCCGCTGGACCTGACCCAACTACTCTACGCCGACCATGACCGGGAAACCATCACCATGTCACTGCCCGCCAAGAAAGCCCTCGCGGAGGTACCACAATCGGTGAAACTGACCTGCCCGGTGGCCGAGTACTCGCTCACTTACAAGAAGGTGAAAGACCAACTGGTGTTCACCCGCGAGCTCAGGTTCACCAAAGACATCATCCAGCCCCAACAGATGGCCGAGTTCCAGGCCTTCTACAAGAAAGTCATCGCCGCCGATGCCCGGCAGTTGGCGCTGAAATAAACCTTGGTTCACCAAAACAGAAAAGCCCGAAGCTGAGCAGCTCCGGGCTTTTCTGTTTTAGGGATGTTTTTGATAATTAAGGCTATAAATGGCCATGATGAAAATCCACATCATTCCTGTTTGAGAAACTTTTCTTGAGAATCGCCCATCAAACAGATGGGAATTCTACGGTGATTAGGTAGGGGCAATCCCTTGTGGTTGCCCTTGCGCCGGCCACCGCAGTTTGGGTTGTTGGTGATAACACCAACAACGGCAATGAAATATTAAAAACACATTTTTAAGCACCAGATTTTCATGTCACATTATTTGCTGCATGAGTAAATGGCGTAAGCTATGAAAAACACAACGAGGATCTGATTAATTAAAATATCATACCGTCTTTTAGGTAATGTATGTGGAGGATAGGGAATGTCCCATTTACCTTTATTCGCAAAATCTAAGAACATCTGTGGTGTAACAGGGATACGAGTAACTCTTTCATATGGTGCTTTAAAAAAAGCTCTTCCAATGCTATTACTGTGTCCTTCTTCGTCAGTATGAAAGTACCACAAATACGAACTCATGTCCACTTGGTAACGACTTGCATATTCTTGAATAAGTTCATCCCAATCATCACCATAACACCCCAAATCATTTTCAATATCAGCCTCTGCTGTCACCTCCTCAACCCCTGTCTTGTCTTTTACAAATTCTATTATATCCACTAATGAATACATGAGGTTCGAATAAATTAGCGCCCTAACAACCAAATACCATTGGTCAACCAATCACTATCTCCTAGCTCCTGGGATGGAACTCCTGGATGATCTGCTTGAGGTAGTCGCGGTCCAGGTGGGTGTAGATCTCGGTGGTGGTGATGGACTCGTGGCCCAGCATTTCCTGCACGGCCCTGAGATCGGCGCCGCCTTCAATGAGGTGCGTGGCGAAGGAGTGGCGGAAGGTGTGAGGCGAGATGTTTTTCTCCAGCCCTATTTTGGCGGCCAGGTCTTTGATGATGGTGAACACCATGACACGGCTCAGACTGGCGCCCCGGCGGTTGAGGAACACAAAGTCCTCATGGCCTTTCTTGATGGGCAGGTGCCGGCGCACGCCGTCCAGGTAGAGCCTGATGTATTTGAGGGCATCCCGCCCGATGGGTACCAGCCGCTC
Organism: Rufibacter roseolus; assembly: GCF_017916365.1. Taxonomy (GTDB): domain Bacteria; phylum Bacteroidota; class Bacteroidia; order Cytophagales; family Hymenobacteraceae; genus Nibribacter; species Nibribacter roseolus. The sequence goes on along the minus strand of NZ_JAFMSU010000001.1, from coordinate 1,981,644 downwards.
TTTGTTGCCCTTGCCGGTGATGCGCAGGAAACCCAGGTCTTCGTAGAGGTTACTTATTTTGAGCTCAATCAACTCGGTGACGCGCAGGCCCGAGCTGTAGAGGGTTTCCAGCATGGCTTTGTTGCGGGTGCCCTCGGGGGTGCTCACGTCAATGGCCTCAAAGAGGGAGACGATTTCATCGTAGCTGAGGACGTCAGGGAGTTTGCGTTGCAGTTTGGGGGCTTCAATGGTCTCGGTAGGGTCTGCGTTGAGCAGGTCTTCCATGATCAGGAATTTGTAGAAAGCCCTGATGCCGGAGAGGGTGCGCGCCTGCGAATGAGACGTCATGCCCAGGCCATTGATGTATTCCAGGAAACCCTGCAGGTGGGTGGCTTGCACCTCCAACGGCCCTACTTTCTGTTGGGTTATCTCTAAAAACTGCACCAGTTTGCGCACATCCCGTAGGTAAGCTTCTACAGAGTGGCCTGACAAGGACTTCTCCAACTGGAGATATCCCTGAAAATGGGTAAGACTTACGGACCAATTCATTTGGGGGAGGAAAAGCCTAAATATAGGTATAACCTAATTATATCCAAATGCTTCACAAGAAATAGCCGCCCAAAGGCAGTTATTGCGTACATTTGGTCATGACCCCGGGCCCATTTTCCGGCTCCACGCAAACCTTACCACTATGAAAATTCTCATCCTCAATGGCCCTAACCTGAACCTACTGGGCCGCCGCGAAAAGTCTATCTACGGTTCTCGCTCCTTTGAAGACTACCTGGAGAAAGACCTCATCCCCGGTTTCCCGGGCATGGAACTGGTGTACTTCCAGTCCAACACAGAAGGCACCCTCATTGACAAACTGCACGAAGTGGGGTTCGAGTACCAGGGCATCGTATTCAACGCCGGGGCCTACACGCATTCCAGCCTGGCTTTGGCAGACGCCATCGCGGCCATTGAGACGCCCGTGATTGAGGTACACATCTCCAACGTGTATGCCCGCGAGGCCACCCGCCACGTGACGTACATTGGCGGCCGGTGCGTGGGCAGCATCTCCGGCTTCGGGTTGGAGAGCTATCGGCTTGCCTTGCAGTACTTTGAGCGGCAGAAGCCCAACAAGGTAGGATTTACATACACCAAAGCGTAACCAGCCTTCGTTTTTCACGTGTAGGTCATTTTAGCAGGAGGTCTGCCCAGGGTTTCGTTTTAAGCCCATTTTCTTAAAAACAGCCCCGAAACAGCTTTTCCGCAATCCGCTGTCCAGTACCTTTTGCCCAATTTTCACGCATCGTTCCACCACCAACCACTGCCGCTGCCCATGCTTAACTTCTATCCGGGTCCCTCCCAAGTCTATCCCGAGGTTCGGGATTACCTGACCATGGCGTATGATGAAGGGATCCTGAGTATTCCGCACCGCGGAGAGCGCTTTGTGCAGATGATGCGTGACCTGGTGGGCCTGGTGCGCAACCGGCTGAACATTCCCCAGGACTACTACATTTTCTTCACCTCGTCGGCCACCGAGTGCTGGGAGATCCTGGCCCAGAGCCTGACGCCGCACAAAAGCCTCCACCTCTACAACGGGGCTTTCGGGGAGAAATGGTACCAGTACGCCAAGCGCCTGCGCCCCGATTGCTACGGACAGGCCTTCGGGCTGGAGGAGGTGCTGGACGTGCCCAATATCCCGGTGGAGGATGACACTGATCTGATCTGCGTGACCCAGACCGAGACTTCCAACGGCACGCACGTGAGCATGAACACGCTCCTGAAACTACAGAACCAGTTCAAAGACCCGCTGCTGGCCGTGGACGCCACCTCCAGCATGGCCGGGGCCAACCTCAAGTTCATTAGGGCCGATATCTGGTTTGCCTCGGTGCAGAAATGTTTCGGGTTGCCGGCCGGCATGGGCGTGCTGGTGTGCTCGCCGCGCACCATTCAGCGGGCCAAAGGCCTCAACGACCGCCGACACTACAACAGTCTGGTGTTCCTGCACGAGAAAATGCTCAATTACCAGACCGCCTACACGCCCAACGTGCTCAACCTGTACCTGCTCAAAAGGGTGATGGAGCACCGCCCGCTCATCAAAAACATTGACCAGCACCTGGCGCAGCGGGCGCAGGACCTATACACGTTCTTTGAAGAACTCACTGAGATGCAACTGTTGGTGGAAAACCCCGAGGTGCGTTCCCTCACGGTAGTGGCCGTGAAAGGCCCCGACCGCTGGATTGCCGAGGCCAAACGAATTGCGGCCACGCAGGGCATCACGCTGGGCAACGGATACGGTCCCTGGGCCAAGAACACGTTCAGGATCGCCAACTTCCCCGCCATCGCAGACTCAGACTATGACGTGCTGCGCAATTTCATTTCCAACCATTATCACTAATATTGCGGCGGCAAACCCCTAAACCGCCGCAGACCATTGCCATGCCCCATTTCAGTTTCAAAGAGATTGTTTCCGTTAGCCTGATCCTGTTCGCCATCATTGATATCCTGGGTTCCATTCCCATCATCATCCAGTTGCGGCAGCGCGAGGGAATTATCCAGTCTGAGAAAGCCACGCTGGTGGCGGGTGCCCTCATGATTGTGTTCCTCTTCCTGGGCGATGGGATTCTGCGGCTCTTCGGGATTGATTTCGCTTCTTTCGCGCTGGCCGGGGCCATCATCATCTTTTTGATGGGGATGGAAATGGTGCTGGGCATTCACCTGTTCCACTCCAACCCCGAGGTAAAGACCGGTTCCATTGTGCCGCTGGCCTTCCCACTCATTGTAGGCGCGGGCACCATGACTACGCTGCTTTCTTTGCGCGCAGCCTATGCATTGCCCAACGTGCTGGTGGGTATCCTGCTCAACCTGTTGTTTGTGTACATCGTGCTCAAGAGTTCTAACTGGCTGGAGCGCAAACTGGGCCAGAACGGCACCGAGGTCCTGCGTAAGGTGTTCGGGGTGATTCTGCTGGCCATTGCTATCAAGCTGTTCAAAACCCATGTGAGCATCTGATTCCGTTTAGGGGCCGATTTTGTTAAAACAGCCTTAAAACAAAAGGCTGCTTTTTTATTTCTCATCCATCTGAAGGAAAGCATTTTCTGAAACCTGAAGCAACCTGCCGTAGCGTCCCTGCATCTACAGAGAAAACAGCCACCATATGAAAGCTTCCTTCACTCTCCTCTTCTTCCTGATTTCTTTCCTGGCCCAGGCACAGCGCATCCAAGGTAAGATTGTAGACGCCCAATCGCGGCCGCTGGAGTACGTCAATATTGGCGTGGTGGGCCAGAACGTGGGCACGGTTTCCACTACCGAGGGCGTTTTCGCGCTTTCTCTTCCTGATGCTCTGGACAATGAGACCTTGCAGATATCCGCCATCGGGTACGCAACCCAAAGCTGGAAAGTAAGTGACTTCAAGCAAAGGTACGGGCAGCAAAGCGCGACCATCAGTTTACGGGAACAGGCCGTGGCCCTGAAAGAAGTGGTGGTGCGGCCGCGCAAGTACGTAACAAAAGTGGTGGGCAATACCACTAACTCCAAAAACACCACTGCCGGGTTCAAAAGCAACCGCCTGGGCACAGAGATAGGCACAGTGTTGGACATCAAAAAACCGTCGTTCCTGGAAAAGGTGACCTTTAACATCGCCAGCAACCAGTACGACACCCTCTTCCTGAGGATCAATGTCTACCGGATGGGCAAAAACGGACCGGAGGAAAACCTGCTCAGAGAACCCATCTACCTCAATGTAGCCCAGAAAGATCTGGGAGACGGCATCACGCTGGACCTCCGCGACCGCAACATCTACCTTGACTCTGATGTGCTGCTCTCGCTGGAACTTGTGCGGCACCTGGGTGGCGGCGGGCTTTGGTTTAGCGCCGGCTTATTTAACAAACCCAGCTATACCCGCGAAACAAGCCAGGGTGCTTGGGAGAAGATGGCCCTTGGAGGTGTAGGTTTCAACGCCACCATCAGCTACGCGAAGTAGTAGAATGAGTGATTGAGTGGTTGAGTGATTGATAGAATGGAAGCTTGAATCCCATTTGCTCAACTAATACCAATCTTTCTTCACTTGTGAGCATTAGCTGCTTTTCTCTGTAGCATTAAACCTCCCCCTCCCAGGAGGGGAATCTTCCACTTAGGTACCGTTTGTTCATAAATGCCCCAGGCATTCAGTAATGATATAACACTTCACCTGCCTTGCTGTTTTATGGTCGGTTTTAGACAAACAGGCGCAGAACGGGTAATTGGCCTGAGTGCGCTGATGTACCGTTGGAAAATATTCTGGCCGCATTTAGCCGAGGCTTGCGGCGGGATGGGTATTTTTGCGGCAGACTAACTGCATACGTTTTGATAGAAGTATTTACCGATGGTGCCTCGCGGGGCAATCCTGGCCCTGGCGGCTACGGCGTTATTCTCAGGTACGGCCCCCACGTGAAGGAAATCAGCGAAGGCTTCCGGAAGACCACCAACAACCGCATGGAGCTTCTGGCCGTGATCGTGGCACTGGAATCCATCACCAAGCCCGGCATTCCGGTCACCATTTACTCAGACTCAAAATACGTAGTGGATGCGGTGGAGAAGAAATGGGTCTTTGGCTGGGAGAAGAAAGGCTTCACCGGCAAAGCCAACCCCGATCTGTGGCAGCGTTTCCTCAAAATTTACCGCAAGCACCAGGTGCGTTTCGTCTGGGTTCGTGGCCACGCCGGCCACGCTGAAAACGAACGCTGCGACGAACTGGCCGTAGCCGCCGCCCTCCAACCCAACCTCCCCCCAGACAAAGGCTTCGAAGCAAATCCAACGGCTGGTTGATTTGAAGATGTGGAGATGTGAAAATGTGCAGATGAAATGCACTAGCAAACCAACTTCATCTTCAAATCTCCTCATCTCCAAATTTCCAAATCTACAAATCTTCACATCTGCAAAGTGGCCAACGACTATTTCCGGTTTAAGCAGTTCTTGATCAAACAGGACCAGTGCGCGATGAAGGTATGCACTGATTCTTGTGTGTTAGGTGCTTGGGCGGATGTGACGGGTGCGAAACGGATTCTTGATATTGGGGCCGGAACGGGTTTGCTGAGTCTGATGGTGGCGCAGCGGGCTCCTGAGGCGCAGATTGAAGCGGTGGAGCTTGAGGCGGCGGCGGCCAGACAGGCGCAGGAAAACATCTCGGGCAGTCCGTGGGCCGACCAGGTGCGGTTGTTTCCCATGGGTTTGCAAGAATTTGAAGCTACCCAGCCTGTGCCTTTTGACGTGATTATCAGTAATCCGCCTTTTTTCCAGGCTTCGCTCAAGTCATCAGATGCTGTAAAGAACCAGGCCAAACACACCGAGACGCTTTCATTTTCAGAGATCATCTTCTTCGGCCAGCGGTATTTAAAACCAACGGGTCAAATGCACATTCTTTTGCCTCCGCATGAGGCTAGGGTATTTGAGCGCGAGGCCCACCAAAGCGGGTTCTTCACCAACAGCATTCTATGGTTAGAGGGCACGCCCAACGGGAAACTGCTGCGCGCTATCCACACGTATTCCTGCCAACCAAGTGCACCGGCAGAACAGGTGCTGGCAGTGCGGGAAAAAGACCACTCCTACACCGCTGCCTTCCGGGAGCTGTTAAAGGATTATTACCTTATTTTCTAATTTCTCTCCGTCAACTTCATCGCAGGTATTTTCCCGTTTGTAGGCTATTTCCCGAAAATCGGCCTTAAACGGTTATCCTTCCTGCTCCTGGAAGCGGATGCCGTACTGCTCTAGTTCCTCCAGAATGGGTTCATAGAAATCAGATTTCAAAGGCACCACCACGCCTTTGGTCTGCAGTTTGCCTTGCAACAGAAGCTTCACCGCGATGCCCACCGGCAGCCCTACAGTTTTCGCCATTGCGGTATGTACCTCATCATCGCCTAGCACCACCAGGGAGGAAGTCAGCTTTTTGCGTTGGCCGTTCTGTTTGTACTCAAACTGGTGCAGCATCACAATCATGTCTTTGTCGCCGGGGCTCAGCTTCCATTTCTCTGTCAGCAGTTTCTCCAGGGCCTGGGCTGGGGTGGCATGCTCCAACCCAATAGGAACCTCGTCAAACAAACCGGTCCACTCCACCAGGCGCAGTTCCTCCGCCTCCGGGGATAGGCCTACATAGGCCGCTACTCGCTCTTTCAGGGATTTTTCCTGGGCGGCTTCGGGCAGGCAGCTTTCCACCAACTGGCGGTACGTCATGCGGGCGGGATCTTCCAGGGAGTAGGAGTCATCGGTGAGGCCCAGTTGCACCAGCACCTGCCAGGCCTGGCAATAACCTGGCCGCCGAAGCGTGCCCCGCAGCATGGTGGGGATATTCTGCAAACCATAGGGCTCGCGATAGCTTAGTGAGTCTCGGTTGGCGTAGCCGTCGAAGGAGCCGTAGCCGTCTACCGTGAAGGTCTGGGTGCGCCGGAAAAGCTGCGGGTACGGGATGTATTTGTACGTGCCGTTCTCTATGTATTTGGCCGTTCCCTGACCCGCCAGAATCACGTTGCGCGGGTTCCATGTGAATTTGTAGTGCCAGGGATTGTTATCGGACTCCGGGGCCATGAGCCCACCCGTAAAGGATTTGAACGAGGTGATGGTCCCTCCTGCCACCTGGATCTGGTGAATGATACGCATGGCAGACATATGGTCGATGCCCGGGTCCAGGCCACACTCCATGAGAAAGGTCAGTCCCTTGGCTTGGGCCTCCTCGTGCAATGCCTTTATCTGCGGCGGCACGTACGAGGCGGTGACCAGGTGCTTATCCAAGGTTAAACACGTTTCCGCAACTAAAGGATGAAACAAGGCCGGCAGCATGGAGATGACCACATCGGCGGCGCCGATCTCTGCCTTGCGCTGCGCATCGTCCTGCACGTTGAAGAGAAACGTTCTGGTTTGGGGGTATTCCTGCAAAAACGGCCCTAAATGGTCTATGGAGACATCCCCGATGGCCACTTGCCAGCCTTGGATTTGCGCGTTGGACAACAGGTACTGGATGAGCACGGTAGCGGAGCGGCCAGCGCCCAGGAGGAGGATCTTATTCATAGTACGGCACGGATGATCGCCTTAAAATGGGCATTTTCTCCCGCACCGGCAACCACTTCTTGGTTTTTCGGGCCAACTTATTAACTTTGGCTCCCGTACGTGCTCGTGCGGAAACCGCACCCTATGATAGAACAAGTACAACTCAACATTACCTATGAGGTAGTGTCTTCTCTTGAAGAATTAACCCCTCAGGAACAGCAGGTCCTTCTCCTCGCCCAAAAAGCCACCGACAACGCCTACGCCCCCTATTCCAATTATTTGGTAGGAGCCGCTTTGCTTCTTTCAGACGGAAGTCTGCACCAGGGCACGAACCAGGAAAACGCCGCCTACCCCTCGGGTCTCTGCGCCGAGCGTACCCTGCTGTTTGGCGTTGGCTCCAATTACCCGGATAAAATTATTGAGATGATGGCCGTGACGGTTCGGCGGCGGAATGAGTCCCATTTCCTGAAAGCCTGTTCCTGCGGTGCCTGCCGTCAGGTTATGGCCGAGTACCAGAACCGCCAGAACGCGCCCATCCGCCTCATCATGCAAGGCGAGGACGGCCAAGTCATCCGCCTGAAATCGGTGGAGGATCTGTTGCCTTTCATGTTCACGAAAGACCAACTGTAAGTTGCCATCCTATCACCGGACCATTGAAGTTCCCCGTACGGCGCACCTGCATCAACTGGGCACCCTTTCCCCTGAGACCAAACATCTCTGGATCGTCCTGCACGGCTACGGCCAACTGGCCCGCTACTTCATCAGGCATTTTGAGGCCCTAATTGACGAGCAGACCGTAGTGATTGCCCCGGAAGGACTTTCCCGGTTTTACCTGGAGGGTTTCTCGGGCCGCGTGGGCGCCACTTGGATGACGAAGGAGGAACGCCTGCACGAGATCGCGGATTATGTCTCTTACCTGAACCTGGTGCGGGAAATGGCGCTCCGCGAAGCGCCTGGGGCCGAACTGCACGTGCTGGGTTTCTCGCAGGGCGCAGCCACCGTCTGCCGCTGGCTGGGTCAGGCGCAATGGCCCATCAGTCAACTGGTGCTCTGGGCCGGCGTCTTTCCCGAGGACATGGAACTGGCTTCTGGTAGCCATCCGCTAAAAGAAACGGACCTCACCTATGTGTATGGAAAGCAGGATCATTTCGTAGCGGAAGACAAGGTCCAGGATCAACTCAAACAGGTACGAGAAGCTGGGCTGCACCCAGACATCATCACCTTTGAAGGCAAGCATGAACTAAACCAGGAGGTGCTCCTGGCCTTGAAAAACCGGAGGAAAGAGTAAGCATTTCGGCTAATCTGTTTAGAAGCCGTTTTTTATAAAACAGCCTTAAAACCATTCTACTTTACCTCTCCCAGATGCCCGGCACCACAATCTCCAGCAGGTGCTGGTCGGGGTCCCGGAAGTAGCAGGACTTGCGGTCATGGGGCCAGGTCTGCTCGTGCTCAATGGTGATGTTAGCTCCTTGCAGCTTCTCTTTCCAGGCAACGTATTCCGCGGCTTCGCACTCAAAGGCCAGGTGCAGTTGTCCCTCGCCAAAATGCGGCGGCAGGTCTTTGCTGGCCCGCGTCTTCTGGGCATTGAAACACAGCAGCACTGAACTCCCCACCCTGAAGAACACATGTCGCCCAGGCACCTGCCCAATGACGGGTAAGCCCAAAATTTCCGTGTAAAAAGCGGTGGTGCGATCCAGGTCTTGGACGTAGAGGCAGGTCTCTTTTATCTGGGTGAACTTCATGGGCAGCGGCGTTTCTCCTGCAACGGAATTACCGCGCAGATAGATACCCGTTTAGAACTTGGTTTACAGAAAACAGCCCAAAAACAACAAGGCCCACCGGTTCTGTAACCGGTGGGCCTTGTTGTTTTCTTTGAAGGAAATCTATTGCTTGTTGATGATGGTAGCCGAAGCCTGAGCTGCGGGTAGAATCATTACCTCGGCTAAGTTCACGTGTTTGGGGCGGGTAACCATGAACAGGATGAGGTCGGCCAGATCTTCGGCAGTAAGGGCTTCATATCCTTTGTAGACGCTAGCCGCGCGTTCTTTGTCGCCTTTGAAGCGTACTTCAGAGAACTCGGTTTCCACGGCGCCTGGGTTCACCTCAGACACCTTCACGCCTTCGTGCACCAGGTCAATGCGCATGGCCTTGGACAACGCATCTACTGCGGATTTACTCGCGCAGTACACGTTTCCGTTGGCGTATACTTCTTTTCCGGCAATAGACCCGATGTTGATGATGTGCCCTGATTTCCGCTCCACCATTACCGGCAGCACCTCTTTGGTCACGTACAGCAAACCTTTTACGTTGATGTCCAGCATGGCGTCCCAATCATCCAGGTTGCCGTTCTGGAACGAGGCCAGCCCGTGCGCATTGCCGGCATTGTTAATGAGCACGTCAATGGTACGCCACTCGGCAGGCAGGCTAGCTATGGCTGCCCGGACGGCTTCTTTGTCGCGCACGTCAAATTCCAGCGGGTAGATGTTCTCGGGGCCAAACTGCTGCACCAGTTCCTGCAGCCTTTCGGTGCGGCGACCCGTGGCGATTATTTTAAAACCATGCTGCGCCAGGGAAATAGCGGTGGCGCGGCCAATACCCGAAGAGGCTCCGGTCACCAATGCAATCTTCTGCGTCATAAGAGACTTATTCAAAATTGAGGTAAAGCGTAATGGTATTGGTGTTCAGCTGCTGAATGCTGTTGTTGAACACCGTGGGGAAAGGCTGGTGGATGTTGGTGATGCCCCGTGAGTACCTGATCTCCGGCGCGAACTTGAAGAACGGATAGAACATATCTAATCCTACGCCATACTCAATGGCCACGTCAAAGCTCTTCACCTGCAGCACCTCGGGGTTGCCCTTCTTCTGGCCGCCCACCACCAAAGACGGTTTCACCCCCCCAATGAAATACATCTGGGTGTTTCTGCGTCGCTTGGCCTCATACTTCACCAGCAGCGGCAACTCGCCGGCAAAAGTATTGATCTGCTGCGTGATGTTTCCGCCCTGGGTATTCTCATCGGCGGGAACGTTCTTGTATTCAATGGCCCGGCTGTGATAACCCACGCCCGGTTGCGCGCGCAGCACAAAATCCTGGTTCAGGCGGTAAGAGGTGATGAAGTTCACGTTGAACCCGATGCCGGTCTTGTCATTCACCGAGTAGTCGTTTCCGGCCTTGATCTGGTCTACATAATACTGCGAATGCTCCAGTTGGTACCAGGATCCGTTCACGCCCAAAGAGAAACCCCAGCGCAGTCTTTTGAATTCATAACCAGGCAGGTTCTCACCCTGGAGTTTCCCCTGCGCCATGGCTTTCTGGCCGAAGCCCAGAAGAGCAAGCAGTAGGAATAAGACTATTTTGTGCCGGTGTAAATGGAGCTGATGCCGAAGGTAAGTGAATGCCATTTTGTGTTTTTAAATCCGATTCTCTGGAAAATGGCCAGGAAATCATTGCCGTCTGGGAACGCCTGCACAGACTCTGGCAGGTAGGTGTAAGCGGCATTGTCTTTCGAGATCAGTTTTCCGAAAACGGGTAAAATATGTTTGAAGTAAAAATTATATCCTTGTTTCATGGGGAACGCCTGCGGCTTGGAGAACTCCAGGATCACCGCCATGCCGCCAGGTTTCAGTACGCGAAACATCTCAGTGAGGCCTTTCTCCAGGTTCTCAAAGTTGCGCACCCCAAACGCCACCGTAATGGCGTCAAAGTGGTTATCAGGGAACTGGATGTTCTCAGAGTCGCCTAACTGCAGTTGCACCAGGTGGCTAAGGCCGCGCTTGCTTATCTTCTCCCGGCCCACCTGCAGCATGCCCTCAGAGATATCAATCCCCACGATCTGCTTTGGTTTAAGCCGCAGGGTCTCCAGCGCGAAATCCCCGGTGCCGGTAGCAATGTCCAATACATTCTGAGGCTTTAGCGGCTCCAGCAGTTTCACCGCCCGTTTGCGCCAGTAAATGTCTACTCCTGCGCTAAGGAAATGGTTAAGGAAATCATAGCGTTTGGCAATGCTGTTGAACATCTGGGCCACCTGCTTTTTCTTACCATCTTCCTGGTCTTTGTACGGAACTACTGACATGTACTAATTTAGTTTAGGAGCGGCAAAGCTACTACCCATTAACTACATTTCCTGCATTATGTTGTAAAGTGCCCTCCCATAAATAACAAGAGCCCCGGCCATTTGACCGGGGCTCTGTTTCTAAGCTATTTTCTCAAAAAGAACGCTAAAGCGGAATGTCTTATTGTTCCAGGTTTTTGATCACGTTGAATTCTGTGCGACGGTTCAACTGCATGTTCTCTGGAGAGGTGTTCGGCGCAGCCGGACGACGCTCACCATAAGAAACAGTGATCATGCGGTTGCTAGGAATACCTTGTTGTAACAGGTAGTTGTAAGCAGCCATTGCGCGGTTCTCACCCAAAGTCACGTTATAGTCGTCTGAGGCACGAGAGTCAGTGTGGCCGTCAATAGACAGACGCAGGGTTGGGTTGGCTTTCATTACCCGCACAATGTTGTCCAGCTCAGAGATAGACTCAGGACGCAGGTTGTATTTGTCAGTGTCATAGTAGATACGCTTGAAGGCGTAAGCACCGGCACCAACACCGCTGGTGTCTTCAAACGCGATGTAGAAATCTTTCTCAAACGTGGTGGTATCGCTCAGAGACATTGGCACTTCATACTGCTCAGTAGCGATGGTTTTGCCGTCTTTTGACAAAGTTACCTGGTAAGGGCGGGCAGAAAGCACAGAAACCTGGTAAGTTCCTGAGTCTGGCTTGGTCACATCACGGGCCTCAACTGGCGTGTTGTTAGCGGCTTTACCAGAGAACACCAGCTCTACTCCTGGGATGATAGTTGAGTCACGCAGGCTGTATACATGGCCACGTACATTGGCGTTGCGGATGTAGTTGATGGTGTAGATGTCTTTCTCGCCGTAACCACCCATGCGGTAAGAAGAAAGGTAGGCGTAAGAACCATCTGGGCTTAGGCGGTAGTAAGTATCATCATCTGGTGTGTTCACTGGATAACCCATGTTCACTGGTCTGCTCCAACGGCGGGCTACGGTGTCAAAGGACATGGTGAAGATATCGTATCCACCCATGGTAGAGTGTCCGCGTGAGCTGAAATACATGGTCAGACCATCTGGTGTGAAGTAAGGGCTATCCTCATCATAAGGCGTGTTCACACCGTTACCGAAGTTCTTAGGGGTACCCCACTCGCCGTTAGGCTGGCGCTTGGCGTAGTAGATGTCCAGGTCACCGTTCTGAGAAAACTGGCTTGTAGAGAAATAAAGAGTAGAGCCATCTCTGGAGATGAAGGCATCAGACTCAAAGCCTTTGGAATTGATGTTCTTGTTCAGTTTCTGCGGCTGTCCCCAATCACCACCGTCACGGCTGCTCATGAAAATATCACCACCTTCGTCCTGACGGTACATCAGCAATTTAGTGTCGTTGTCGAATAACTGGATAGAGGCATCGTGCCCGGTACCGTTCAAACGTCCGCTCAAAGATTTTGGGGTCTCCCACTGATCAACACCTAAACGGCGGGTCTCAAAGATGTCCTCAAAGTACTCACCATCCTCAGCTTCCTTACCGCCGGTTACGCCCGCGCTGCGGGAAGTGAACAGCAGGTAGTTGTCATCTGAAGAAATTACGGGGCTGTGCTCAGAGTAGGGGGTGTTCACGGTTGGCCCCAGGTTCTTCACGAAAATGTCCTTAGGGTTGGCCACCTCTTTCTTGGCGTTACGGGCATGTTGCAAAAGCAAAGCCGCCTGCTCTCTGCCTTCGTCATCACGCTTGCCCAAGGTAGCCTGGTAAGCCTGGGCATTTTTGATGGCGTTGTCAAACTCATAGTTCACCAGGTCCACGCGGCCTAACCAATAAAGTACATCTTCGCCCACTTTGGGTTTCATCTTGTAGGCCTTGTATACATACTCACTGGCTTTCTCTTTGTCAAAAGCGATGTAGCTGATACCTGCCCGGTAAAGGGCCTTTGCATTATTTGGATCACGCTCCAACGCCCGCTCATAGAAAGGTAATGCTGCCCGGAAATTTGCCTGGTTAAAAAATTTATCTCCGCTCCTGATCAGCTTACGGGTACTCTGGGCCATGGCCGTGGAAGCCATGAGAAACAGTGTCAGAAAAAATAAAGATGTTCTAAACAACCGCTTGTCTAAGTGATTCATAGTGTAAAGGTTAAGGTATAGTATCTTCTAAATAAGGCGCAAAAAGTAAAATAGGATAAGAAAATCAGAGGGTTATTCTGGCTTCTTAAACGTTATTGTCAGCAATAAAGAGAACCACAATAATATTTAAAAATTTTAAGATAATTAATCTGCTTTTCTAAATTATTTTAAGGCTTTTATTAGTAAAGTGCCGCAATATAGAAAAACTATCTTATCTCATAATCATATCTATTACGCTTATTCGCCCTACGATACTTAGATTTGGGTTAAATGGTTACTATTTCTGCAAGATTCTGCAGGCAAAAACCGTCTGCCAATAGATTATGAAGGGGTTAGCGGTTTATTTGGTACCTTTGCGTTTTATCAATAAACGTAGGGAGTAATTATGGTCATTAAAGATGCAAAGTTCATTACCAGCAACACCCGTGCTGATTTGTGTCCGCAGACAGACCTGCCGGAATATGCGTTTATTGGGCGGTCAAATGTGGGCAAGTCATCGCTCATCAACATGCTTACCAATCGGCTTAAATTAGCCAAGACTTCCTCTTTCCCGGGCAAGACCCAGTTGATCAACCACTTTCTCATCAATGACAACTGGTATTTGGTAGACTTACCGGGGTACGGCTGGGCCAAAGTGAGCAAAGATTCCAGGGAGGCCTGGCGCAAGATGATCCTGTATTACATGAAGAACCGGCCCAATTTGGCCTGCGTGTTCGTGCTCATAGATTCCCGCCTGCCCCCTCAGAAACCAGACCTTGAATTCATGGAGTTGCTGGGAACTATGGGCGTGCCTTTTGTGCTTATCTTCACGAAAACAGACAAACAGTCTGGCACGAAAACTGATATGAACATAGCGCTCTATATGAAAACGCTGAAGGAAACCTGGGAAGAGCTGCCTATGTACATGAAGAGTTCCTCTACCACCAAAGAGGGTCGGGAAGAGATTCTTCAGTTCATCAGTGACGTGAACCAGCGTTACCAGGAAGAGCGTAAGGCATAGGGGTCTGTAAAAGCATAAAACCTACTCATCATGAAATTAAAACACATTTTAGCAGGAGCCCTTCTGGCTTTTTTCTCCACGGGTGCTTTTGCCCAGACAACCAAACCCGCCGCTACCCAGGTTGGTAAACTGCCGGTGGCCGAGCATTATGCCGGCGGACAAGACTCTTTGGTGGCGCAGTTGCAGCGCAGTATACAGTACCCTGCCCTGGCCAAGCGTAACCGCATGCAGGGTCAGTGCATCATTGGTTTCACCCTCACTGAGGATGGAGCCATCACCAATGCCAAAATTCTTAAGGAGATTGGCGGCGGCACCGGCCAGGAAGCCCTGCGGGTGGTAAAGCTCCTCAAATTCAAAGCTCCGGGTTACAGCCAGCAATACAGCGTGCCCGTAAGCTTCAAACTATAATTTATTCAACATAACCAAACTATCCTATGCCATTTGACCTGAAAGAGATCGCTTCTATTTCCGGCATGCCAGGCCTTTACAAGATTGTAGCGCCTACCCGCAACGGAATTATTGTAGAAAGCCTCTCCGAAAAACCTGCCCGTAGCGTAGCGCAGGCCCGTAACCGCGTATCTATTCTGCAGGAAATCTCCATGTACACCAATGATGAGGAGCATACTGTTCCTCTGGCGGAGATCTTTGACAGAATCAGAAAACAGTACGGATCTGACATCCCGGTATCCTCTAAGTCCAGCACCCAGGAACTGTCTTCCTTCCTGGAATCAGTGCTGCCGGACTATGACCAGGACCGCGTGTATGCCTCAGACATGAAGAAACTGGCCCAATGGTACCAGATCGTGAATCAGTTTGTTCCTTACACAGAAACTGCTGAAGAAACTGCCACCCCGGCTCAGGAAACTGAGGGAGATGCCTCGGCCTCTGCTGGATAATCTATCCTGAACGGAACGAGCCATAAACACCGCGGCCCCTGCCAATTGGCAGGGGCCGCGGTGTTTATAAGGATGTTGGTGTTTGTTTAGAGCAGGTATTAGTTATCCATGAGCATGGACGCCCTTACCGGCCTTTCCCGGGCTACGAGCAGGTTTTCCACCTCGTCTACCATTTCTTTGGACCCGATGTAGAAGGTGCAGCGCTGGTGCAGTTCAGAAGGCTGCAGTTCCAGAATGCGGTGCCGTCCGTCTGAGGCTTTGCCGCCGGCCTGCTCTACCAGGAACGCCAGAGCGTTGCACTCATACAGCAACCTTAATTTTCCGCCCGGCGATTTCAGGGTATTTGGGTACATATAGATGCCGCCCTTGAGCAGGTTGCGGTGGAAATCGGCCACCAGGGAGCCAATGTAGCGGGCGGCGTAGTTACGCACGCGGCAAAGCTCCACGTAATGCTTGATGCTCTCAGGGAAGTGGTTGAACCCGCCCTCGTTCACCGAGTAAATGTTGCCGTTCTGCGGCGTGGTGATATTAGGATGCGAGAGGAAGAACTCACCCAATGACGTTTCATAGGTAAAGCCGTTCACGCCACAGCCGGTGGTATACACCAGCATGGTACTGGAGCCATAAATCACGTAACCAGCGGCTACCTGCTCAGTACCTTTCTGGAAGAAATCTTCCATGGTGGCTTCCGTGCCTATTTCAGAAATACGGCGGTAAATAGAGAAGATAGTGCCTATGGACACGTTCACGTCTATGTTGGAAGAACCATCCAGCGGATCAATGGCCACAATGTATTTACCCTTGTTGTTGCCGGTATGGATCACATCTTCCTCTTCCTCAGAAATGATGGCGCACACCTCGCCCCCGTTGCGTAAAGCGCGTATGAAGCGGATGTTGGCCACTACGTCCAGCTTCTGCTGGTCCTCGCCCTGCACGTTCTGTTTACCGTAGGCACCTCCAATATCAGTCAGGCCCGCATGGTTAATGGCGCGGTTTACTATTTTTGCCGCCAAGGCAATGTCACGGAGCAGCTGAGATAATTCACCGGTGGCATACGGAAAATCTTCTTGTTTCCGCATGATGAACCTATCAAGGGTGGTGCCAACCGGCAGGGCCAGGTTTTCTTTCAGTGTCATAGGATAAGGTAGATAAGTGGAGGATTAGACAGAGAATAGTTTTGCTATTCTTTTACAAAAATAACAATTAAACCGATATACAAAACTCAACATTTAACACTTTCTTAAAATAAGCAGAATTAAATGATAGTTTATAAATTTGGTGGAGCCTCCGTAAAGAATGCGGCCGCTTTCAGAAACGTACTTCATATCCTATCCCTGCTACCTACCCCGCAGAAAGTAGTGGTAGTGGTTTCTGCCATGGGAAAGACCACTAACGCCCTGGAGAAAGTCTTTAATTTGGCTTACCAGGGGCATGAATACGCAGAGGCGCTGCAGGAAACCCGGCAATATCACCAGGAGATTGTGCAGGAACTCTTCCAGGATGCGAAACACCCGGTCTACAATGCACTGCAACAACAATTCACTTATTTAGAGGAAACACTTAAAGCGGTTCAGCCCCATGACTTTGATCGCCAGTATGACCAGATCATCAGCGTGGGGGAACTGCTCTCCAGCCTGATTCTGCACCATTTTCTCTGCAGCCAGGGTTTCCAGAACCAATGGGTGGACTGCCGTGATTACCTGCGCACCGATGACACCTGGCGCGAGGGACGGCTGGACTGGGAATGGACCGAAAGGCAGATCCAGCAAGACCTTCCGGCGGTATTAGAGAGGCAGCCCATCATCACCCAAGGATTTATCGGCCGCACCCCTGATGGCACCACCACCACCCTGGGCCGCGAGGGCTCGGATTTCAGCGCGGCCATTTTTGCGTACTGCCTGCAGGCGGCGGCACTCACCATCTGGAAAGACGTACCCGGTTTGCTCAACGCTGATCCCAAGCTGTTCAGGGACACGGTGAGGTACGAAGAGATTGCCTACCAGGAGGCCATTGAAATGGCTTTTTACGGAGCCTCGGTCATCCACCCCAAAACGGTGCAACCGCTGGCCCAGCGCTGCATTCCGCTGCATGTGAAGTCTTTCCTGCACCCCGAGGCACCGGGTACCGTCATCTGGAACTGCCAGCACGCCCGCATTTCGCCTTCCTTTATCCTGAAGCAGAACCAGTGTCTCCTCTCCTTCCATACCAAGGATTTTGGGTTCATCTCTGAGTCGCACCTCAGCTCTATTTTCCAGGCTTTGAGCAAACACCGGGTCAAGATTAACCTCATGCAGAACTCGGCTATCTCCTTTTCTACCTGCGTAGACGCCGATGATGCCCGCGTAGAGGCCCTCAAAGAAGAACTGGCCCAGGAATTCCTCATCCACTACAACCAACCGCTGCACCTGTACACCATCAAGAACTATGACCAGGCCAGCCTGGAGAAACTAACCCAGGGCAAAGAGATCCTGCTGGAGCAGCGCAGTCGCCTCACCTTTCAGTTCATCTGCCGCCCCACAGATAATTTCCCGCATTAAGAGGATCTTTTAACCCTTGATCCTATCTAACATTCATCTTTTTCTCTGGGCTATTTAAAGGCTATTTTCCCGTAAATAACTATAAATCAACTTTGTATTTAGACAAAGTATTACCATACAGGTTTACAAAAGGTAACCACGCACACAGAATAGTTTACAGACTCATTTCCCATCTTTTTTGCAGGGTAAAAGGCTGCCCCTTACCTTTGCGCCACAATTGCCCAAGGGCTTCAAACAGAAACTCGGGGCAATTTTCAATTAGCATCTTTTAAATTAATTTATTTAACAATGGCAGTATTAGTAGGTAAAAAAGCACCGTCTTTTAAAGCTACAGCGGTAGTAGATTTAGAGTTTGAAGAGGATTTCTCACTTGACCAATACATTGGAAAGCAGCACGTTGTGTTCTACTTCTATCCAATGGACTTTACCTTTGTATGCCCTACAGAAATCATCGCGTTTCAGGACCGTTTAGAGGAATTCACCCGTAAAGGCGTAGCCGTGGTTGGTTGCTCTACAGATACCCACCAGTCGCACTGGGCTTGGTTGAACACCCCACGCGAAAGAGGCGGTATTGAGGGCGTTACTTACCCGCTGGTAGCCGATGCCACCAAAACCATCTCCTCCAACTTTGATGTATTGGCCGGTCACTATGACTACAACGAGGAAGGTGAACTGATCTTCGTAGGCGAGCCAGTAGCTTACCGCGGTCTGTTCCTGATCGACAAGCAAGGTGTCGTGCGTCACCAAGTGGTGAATGACATGCCGCTGGGCCGTAGCATTGACGAGGCACTTAGAATGGTAGACGCTCTGCAGTACTTTGAGGAAAAAGGCGAAGTTTGCCCTGCAAACTGGGAAGAAGGCCAAGAAGGCATGCAAGCCACCCGCGAGGGAGTTGCCAACTACCTTACCACCAACGCATAATCCACTGATTAGCAACCCATCACAAAAAAAGCTCCCGCGACAAACGGGAGCTTTTTTATTGCGCTAACTGGCTAACAATCACCATGAATTGCGCTTTGAAAAGCGGCTTCCATTTAGGGGCTGATTTCGGAAAAACGGCCTAAAAACCAGCCAGCTTTATAGACAGATTTTCAGAAACTATCCTAAATGCAATTGCTTATTTTCCTGTTTATATTACCGCTGGCTGGAAATTACAGTGTATCTTTACTTTACAGGCTATTTCTTCAAAAGCAATTGGCTGTGGTTTCCCCTTTTCATACTTAATAAAAACCCGTTAAGTAATGTCTAAGATTCTTTACGATGTTGGTGTGCGGGCCTATGGGTTAGGAGTACGGTTGGCGGCGCCTTTTCTGCCCAAAGCGGCCCTGTGGGTAAACGGCCGAAAGGATATTTTCTCCGAGATAGAGCGCAAACTGCACCACAATACCGCGCCCGTTGCCTGGTTTCACTGCGCCAGCCTGGGCGAATTTGAGCAAGGCAGGCCACTCATAGAAGCATTCAAACAACGCTTCCCAGATTATAAGATCGTGCTCACTTTCTTCTCCCCCTCGGGCTATGAAGTAAGAAAGAATTACGCCGGTGCCGATTTCATCTTCTATCTCCCCCTGGACACGCCGGGCAACGCGCACCAGTTTGTCACTTTGGTGAAGCCCATCCTGGCGGTATTTGTCAAGTATGAGTTTTGGCACCATTACACCAAAGCACTGCGAAAACGCCATATCCCGCTGTTCTCGGTATCGGCTATTTTCCGGCCTAACCAGATTTATTTCCAGAAGAAAGGCAGCTTCTACCGCCGCATCTTGGAGCGGTTCACGCACATCTACACCCAGAACCAGGAATCGGCGCAGCTGCTGGCCAGCATAGATTTCACCCGGGTAAGCACAGCCGGCGACACGCGCGTAGACAGGGTGCTCCAAACGGCCAAGAACGCTGCCCCTATCCCAATAGCCGAGGCCTTCAAAGACACCGCTCCTGTGATGGTGATTGGCAGCAGTTGGCCCCAGGACCTGGAGGTGCTCCTCCCCTTCATGCAGGAGCAGTTGCCTGCCGTGAAGTTCATTCTGGCGCCCCACGAAATCAAAGACAAGGAATTAGGAGAGATTGAGGCGCAGTTTCCGGGCAAGGCTATCAGGTATTCCCAGGCCGATGTCTCCACGGTGGACACGTACCGCATTCTGCTCATTGACAACATTGGTATGCTCTCCAGCCTCTACCAGTACGCCGATTACGCCTACGTGGGCGGCGCGTTCGGGAAAGGCTTGCATAATACGTTAGAGCCGGCCGCTTTCGGGCCACCTATCTTCTTCGGGCCCAAATACGCCAAGTTCCAGGAAGCGAAGGACCTGGTAGATGCCGGCGTGGCTTTCTGCGTGAAATCTACCCAGGACCTGAGCAAGAAGTTTCTAGCGGTGCACGACAATCCGTTGGCCCTCCAGAAAATCAGCGCATCTACCCAGGCTTATCTGCAAAAACAGGCCGGCGCCACAGACCGTATCTTAACATCGTTGGAATATTGGTTACCTTCGCGCCAGGTATGATAGGCACAGTAGTAAAATCAACGGGCTCGTGGTATTTGGTTCGCGACCACGCAAGTGGGCAGCTGTTCAAATGCCGCCTGCGCGGAAAGTTCAAGAACAAAGGATTGAAGGTAAGTAACCCCATTGCCGTGGGCGATGAGGTGACAATGGAACCCGAGGGCGGCGACCAGCAGGGCGTGATCACCGAGATAACGCCCCGTCGCAACTACATCATCCGGAAATCAACGCATAAGGCGCACCACGCGCACATTGTGGCCTCTAACCTGGACCAGGCGTTTCTGGTGGTCACGCTGGTCTCGCCGCGTACCTCCTTCGGGTTTATTGACCGCTTTCTGGTGACCGCTGAGGCCTACGACATCCCCGCCTCGCTGCTCTTCAACAAGCTGGATCTGTATGACCCTGAGGCCTTGCAGTACATGAACCAGGTGATGCAGCTCTACAGCCAGATTGGCTATCCATGCTATCCGCTCTCAGCGCATACCGGCCAGGGCCTGGCCCAAGTGCAGGAGTTGCTGGCAGATAAGGTCTCCCTTTTCACCGGCCACTCGGGCGTGGGCAAAAGCACCCTGGTGAACGCCCTGGTCCCTGATTTGGACATCAAGACCTCCGAGATCTCGGCGTTCTCAGACAAAGGCGTACACACCACCACCTTCGCCGAGATGTTTGAGGTGGAGCCTGGCACTTACCTTATTGACACTCCTGGCATCAAGGAACTGGGCGTGGTGGAGATGAAACGCGAGGAGATTGCCCACTACTTCCCCGAGATGCGCGAGCGCCTGAACAAATGCAAATACAATAACTGCGTCCACGTGAACGAGCCGGGCTGCGCTGTACAGGAAGCCGTAAAAAAAGGCAAAATTGCAATACCACGCTACGAAAGCTACCTCAGCCTGCTGCAGGACGAGGACTCACACCGGTAAAAGGGAGTTCTGAGTCCTGAGTCCTGAGTCTTGAGTTCTGAGTCTGGTTTACCAATATTAGCATTTAGGTACTAATTTTTGAAAAGTAGCCCTAAAAGGGACGGCTAATTCAACCCATCGGCATTGCGTTTCTGGTGCTGCTCCAGCAAATCCAGGATTTCTAGGAAATGTCCTTGCATGGGAATGTAGGCGCGGGTGGGTGCGGCGCTCTGCAGGTCTGCCCGTAACTGCGGCAAGGCCAGGTATTCAATCTCTATGATCTCTTCCTGCTGCACCTTAAAACCGGCCTCTGGCAGATTGGTTTTGTAGAGGAAAATACCCACATGCTCGCGGTCCAGCAGTTTTGCCTTCTCGTCTTGCCCGTTTACCGAGGTGATGGTGACCAGTTTCAGTTCATCGGGATGCACAGAAATACCAAGTTCCTCAGACAGCTCCCGCAAGGCACAACTTTCATAGGTTTCCTCAGGGCTCAGGTGCCCGCCAATACTCACGTCCCACAGCGAGGGAAACAAGTCCTTGCCAGCGCTACGCCGATGGCAGAGATAGCCTTTCTCGGGGTGCAGCACATAGATCTGGGACGTGCGATGCCAGTGCCCCAAAACGTGAACCTCCCGCCGAGGCAGGTTCTGGTGCAAAGGCTGGTTCAACTGGTCGTAGATGGCGAGGTATTCCAAGGAGTTGTAATCTTGAGAGTTTTCAGGTAGCAAGCGATTTTTAACAAAGACCCTTTATGGCTTCCATTTACCTTAGCGGTCCCGTAGTTATAGGCTTGGTTTTGCAGGAAAGGCCAAAAAACGTAAACAGCAGGAGCGGTCTTGCTCATCGGCCAAAGGCCACGAAATTTACGTATCTTTGCTGGACGGGCGGCAGGCGTTTTCTGTCAGGCGGCCCGTGGTTCATTTTAAAAGCACATTTATTTCTATGAAAACCGCAGAAATCCATACCGCTAAAGGTGTCATGAAAGTAGAGTTCTAC
The DNA here is from genome assembly GCF_017916365.1 of Rufibacter roseolus. Classification (GTDB taxonomy): domain Bacteria; phylum Bacteroidota; class Bacteroidia; order Cytophagales; family Hymenobacteraceae; genus Nibribacter; species Nibribacter roseolus. The sequence goes on along the minus strand of NZ_JAFMSU010000001.1, from coordinate 1,959,666 downwards.
GAGCAGGATGCCCCTAAAACCGTTGAGAACTTCACCAAACTGGCCAAAGAAGGTTTCTATGATGGTCTTACCTTTCACCGTGTACTGCCCGATTTCGTGATCCAGGGCGGCTGCCCTAATTCCCGCGAGGGCGCCAAAGGCATGCCCGGCACCGGCGGACCAGGTTACAAGATTGACTGCGAATTAACCGGCGGCAATCAGTACCACGACCGTGGTGTGTTGTCTATGGCACACGCAGGCCGCAACACCGGCGGATCTCAGTTCTTCATCTGCCATAGCCGCAACAACACCGCTCACCTGGACCGCAACCACACCTGCTTCGGGAAAGTGGTGGAAGGCCTGGACGTGATTGATGACATCCGCCAAGGCGACAGAATCGAGAAAATCGTAGTAAGTGAGGCTTAATATTGTTGATTGTTGAAACAATGAGCAATTAATAATCAACAATGAATCCTTTCAACTCCGTTTTGCGGCTGCTTTTTGAAAACAGCTGCAAAACGGAGTTTTTTTTACCCGCTTAAATGGCTGAGCACGAAGGCGGTGAGGAAACCCAGCACAGTAATGATGCCGGTGAAATCATGGGTAACCTCAAAGGCCTCGGGGATCATGGTATCGGTGATCATGGCCAGGATGGCACCGGCGGCCAGCGCCGTAGTAGCCGCAATGACGTTGGGCGAAAGGTCGCTGAAGACGGTGTAGCCCAGCAAAGCCGCCACTCCTGAGATCAAAGCAATGCCGCCCCACACCCCGAAGATGTAGGCTTTGGACCGTTGGGCCTTCTTCATGCCCACTGCGCTGGAAAGCCCCTCGGGCACGTTAGACAGGAAAACCGCCGCTACTACCGCAAAACTCACCTTACTGCCCGAGATCATACTGATGCCGATGGCGATGGACTCCGGCACCCCGTCAATGAGCGCCCCAATGGCCAAGGCCAGGCCACTGCCTTCATCCTCGGCCTCAGACACCTGCTGGTCCCCGGAGCGTTTTCTATTGTGGGCACCCTGTTTTTTCAGGAGCCAGTTCGCGGCCGTGTACACCACCGCCCCCGTCAGAAACCCAATGGCCGCGGCATCGAAACCGCCCTGCTCAAAGGCCTCGTCCATGAGGTCAAAAGCGAGCGCCGAGATCAATACCCCCGCGCCAAAGGCCATCACGCTGGAAGAAACCCGCACCGAGACCTTCGAAAAGTACCCTATGGCAGCGCCTATGAGCAAAGCCCCACCACCCAGCAAACCCCACAAGGTTGCCTGTAACCAGATTGGCATAATCTTCCTGTTTAGCTTAATAAGTGCCGCCTCTACCCGGGCAGACTAAGCTTCGTACGGGCAAGCTACCGGATAGTTGAAAGGAAGACTTCCCAACCGTTTCCGTGTTAGAGAAGCATACCTATCATCATTGAACCAAATCTCCTAAAAACCAAAAAGCCGAAGCAAGTACTGCTCCGGCTTTTTGGTTTATCGTTTACGGCCAGTTTTCAGGAAAACGGCTTAATAACGGTCATTGTCATCATCGTCGTCATCCGAGAGAGAAAAGCTGCCGCCCGAGAACATGCTGCTGAGCAGGTCTTTGAACTGCAGGCCGGCGGTAAGGCGGTTGCGGGAAATCAGGCTGTACTCGGCTAAGCCATGCAAACAGAACTCCATCCAGAACAGGTGCTCGGCTTCGCTTTTGGGCGTAGGCTGGAACTTATTCACCACCTCAGAAAGGCCCGGCACCTGGTTCAGCACGCGTTTGTACTCGGCGTCTGAGGCATCGTTGAGCAGGTCCAGGGTGTGGCCATCTGAGAACCACGCTGATACCTTTTTGTACGGGTCTTTGTCTTTCTGCTTCTTGAACTTATCGGGGTCCGGGAAGTAGTTGAGGAACTGCGTCCGGATGGCCTTGCCCATGAGGCGATAGGCCACACCGCCGGCTCCCTCCTGCTCTCCCTCGTACACCAACTCCACCTTGCCTGTCACGGCAGGCACGGCGGCCAGGAAATCAGCAATGCGCACGTGTGTGGAAGACTCAGCGTTGAGCAGCACCCGGCGCTCGGCGGCACTCACCACGCTCTCGTAGGCCGAGATGGTGAGACGCGCCGAGACCCCGCTTTTGGCGTCTACGTATTCGCTCTCGCGGGCCTCAAAAGCGATCTGCTCTACCAGGTCATGGATAAGTTCGTGGCCTTTCACGCGCTCCTGCTGCACCTCAGTGATGCGGGCCTCCTGCTTGGTGATGCTCTTGCCTATCTCAATTGACTTGGGATAGTGCGTGATGATCTGTGAATCGATCCGGTCTTTGAGCGGCGTCACAATGGAACCGCGGTTGGTATAGTCTTCTGGGTTGGCGGTGAACACAAACTGAATGTCCAGCGGCAGCCTGATCTTGAAACCCCTGATCTGGATATCACCTTCCTGCAGAATGTTGAACAGCGATACCTGAATGCGGGCCTGTAAATCCGGCAATTCGTTGATCACGAAGATGCCGCGGTGCGCCCTCGGGATCAACCCGAAGTGGATCACGCGTTCGTCTGAGTAAGGTAATTTGAGAGTGGCCGCTTTGATTGGGTCGGCGTCGCCGATGAGGTCCGCTACGGATACATCTGGGGTAGCCAGTTTCTCGGTGTAGCGCTCATCGCGGTGCATCCAGGCAATAGCGGTCTCGTCGCCATGGTGGGTAATCTGGTCCAGGGCGTAACGCGAGAGCGGCTGCAGCGGGTCATCGTTCAGCTCAGAGCCGGCCACCACGGGCACGTACTCGTTCAGGAGCTGCACCAATAAACGCGCTATTCTGGTTTTAGCCTGTCCGCGCAAGCCCAGCAGGTTGATATGGTGACGGCTGAGGATAGCGCGCTGCAGATCAGGGATCACGGTCTCTTCGTACCCGAAGATACCGGGAAACACTTCCTCGCCGCTGCTCAGCTTTTTGATAAGGTTGGCGCGCAGTTCTTCTTTCACGCTCTGCGGCTCATAGCCGGCGGCCTTGAGTTGGCCCAGGGTCTTAATCTTTTGCAGTTGCTCTGCAGGTATATCTGAATAAAGCATGGGTTAAATTGCTGGTGGTTTGGGATGGTTGGCTGCTTTGGGCCTGTTCTTAGAAAAACAGCCGCAAAACAGAAAGTTTATGTGTAGGTTTATCTTTTAACTGTATTGCTTGTGAAAACTTCTTCCCTTGTTTATGCGCTCAGCGCTTTGCTGGCGGTTTTTGGTGCCGTGCTGCGGATTACGCATGTATTGGACCGCCCTTATTTCTATGGATTGATTGGCGTTTGTATTGTCTTGGGCACCATTGGCAACCTGCTGCGCCACAAAGACCTGAACCGAAAATAAGGTAAATACGCTGCCCAAGTTGTTTTAGGTCTGTTTTCTTAGAAACTGCCCCAAAACAAACTGATAGAAGCCTTGACCCAAGCGCGGTTTTACAGCCTTTTCTTTTTGTTGCGGCCGTAGTCCCGGAACACCAGGTCTCCCAGGCCTTTGAGGCTGCTGTAGTAGGCCTGCCCGTTGTTCACCTGGGTAAACTCCTCCACAAACTGCTGCAGGTACGGGTCTGAGGCAATCATGAACGTGGTGATGGGAATTCCTATGCGCCGGCACTGGGCCGCCAGGTTCAGGGTTTTGTTCACCACTTTCCGGTCCAGCCCGAAACTGTTCTTGTAGTACTTCAATCCTTCTTTGAGGCAGGTGGGCTTGCCGTCGGTGATCATGAAGATCTGCTTGTTGGCGGTTTTGCGGCGGCGCAGCAGGTCCATGGCCAATTCCAGGCCGGCCACGGTATTGGTGTGGTACGGCCCCACCATGAGGTACGGCAGGTCCTTCACCGTAATCTGCCAGGCATCGTTCCCGAACACGATGATGTCCAGGTTGTCTTTGGGGTACTTGATTTTCACCAACTCGGCCAGGGCCATGGCTACTTTCTTGGCGGGCGTGATGCGGTCCTCGCCGTACAGAATCATGGAGTGCGAGATGTCAATCATGAGCACGGTGCTGGTGAGGCTTTTGTGCTCGCGCTCCATCACTTCCAGATCCTGCTCGGTGAGGAAGAAATCGTCGCCTATGCCGTGCTCAATCTGGGCGTTCCGGATGGACTCAGTGAGCTCGATCTGCTCGGGCGCATCCCCGAAACGGAACTCGCGCCGGTCAGCGGAGGGTTCATCGCCGATACCCGTCTTGGGGGTGTTGTGGTCACCTTTGCCGCCTTTCTTCAGTTTCCCGAAGATCTCCTCCAGGGCGCTTTTCCTGATCTTCTGCTCGCCTTTGGCCTGTAGCTTGAACTGCCCGTCGGGGCCTTTGTCATCTATGTAGCCTTTCTTCTTGAGATCCTCAAAGAAATCGCCTAAACCGTAAGAATCATCGGTGAGTTTGTAGCGTTTGTCCAGTTCGCTCATCCAGGACATTGCCTCAGCTACGTCGCCGGCGGTAAGGGTAATCAATTGGAGGAAAATCTGGAGCAGGGATTCAAACCCCTTGTCCTTGGGTTCCTCCGGAACGAAATCTGTAAATCTATATCCGGCTGCCATGTGCTTCTAAAGTATACTTTCTTTAACAACGTGTAAACGAAAATGTTTCTTATTTAAGGTAACCTTCTAAAAAGAAAGGAGTAAACATGAATAATTAATACAACGAGAATATACTTATAATACCATTTTCAATTACCCTTATGCGTGCTATCTGGAAAAATACGATTCTGGCGGAAAGCGATACGACTATAGAGGTAGAAGGCAACCACTATTTTCCGCCTTCTTCCCTGCATTGGGAGTACTTCAAACCCAGTACCCGGCACTCTGTTTGCTCCTGGAAAGGAGAGGCTTCTTACTACTCCGTGCAGGTAGGACACTTTGAGAACCCAGACGCGGCCTGGACTTACCCGCAACCCAATGACAAAGCCAAAAACATTGGAGGTTTCATCGCTTTCTGGAAAGGCGTACAAGTAGTAGGCAACAACTAACCGCCCCACACCTGATCCTATCTCTTATTCCCTTTTACCTGACGGTGAATGGAAAACAAGAACGCCCCGCAGAGATGCAGGGCGTTCTTGTTTTGTTTTATGGAAAGAGGCCTGAAACGGCGCTTCTTAGCTGTCAATCCACTTGAACTTGTATTGCAGTTCTGGTACGCGCAGGCGGTCTGCCACGCGGCGCAGACGGTTAGGCAGGGCCATTAAATAGTCACGGGCGCGTTCCCCGGCTTCGTTCAGCCCGGTCATGCTGGAGATTTTCCACTCCCTGATAAGAGTTTCCATGATCTCCACGTAGTCTGAGGAGGTGTACACGCCAATGCGCTGAGCGGCATCGGTGAAGTGCCCGAAGGTCTGTCCCTGGTCAATACCCAACTCGCGCAGGTAGTGGGCCGGCATCACAATCTTCTTGCGCATCATGTCCTCAAAGGCGATCATCATCTCAGACGGATCCACCTCAAAGATCTTCTTCACGAAGGTTTTGTAGGCTTTGGCGTGGCGTCCTTCATCAGCGGCGATGAAGTTACAGATGCGCGACAGCGTGGTTTCGCCGGCTTTCTTGGCCAATGCGCCCACGCGGCGGTGAGACACGTTGGTAGCCGTTTCCTGAAACGAGGTATAAACGAAGCTACGGTACGGGTCATCATCGGTCTGGATATCCATGCCGTCGGCGATGAGGTACTGGGTAGAGGCTTCCATCTGGCGCATGTCAATGCGCCCGGTGAGGTACAGGTAGCGGTTAAGCAAATCGCCGTGGCGGTTTTCCTCTGAGGTCCAGCCGCGGTTCCACTTCATCCAGGAAGAATTGGGGTCACGGTTCACCTCTTGTATGCTCATGATCCAGCTCTCATAGGTAGGCAGGGCTTCCTCGGTGATGGTATCGCCAATAAGCACCGCCAGCAGGTCATAGGACAATTCGCGGGCACGCTCTTTCAGTTCCCGCACTTCGTCAAAGAAAGAATCAAAACGGGCGTCTGGCAGAAAATCCGCAGGTTGCCAGCTGTCTTCCACGCTTTTGAGGAACTCTGGCAAGGCGGTGTCCAGGAATTTCTCCACATATATCATCACCTCTGAACGGGTGGCTAAGGCCTTTGAAATCATACACTAGTTAGATATGGAAGAACAAATATATTACTTTTTCACAGAATTGCCGGGCAGTGCTCCTTTATCTACGGCCCACCCAGATCGCCTTTTAAAACTATTTCTTACGTAAAACCAGAGACAGGGTGTCAGGATTTGCTTCTAACTGGAAAAACAGCCCGTTTTTTTTATCTTTGAATATACCAATCTGCGCCTATGCCTGTGCCCCTGTTAAAGAAAATGCTACCCGCCCAAGCCCGGCTTACGTTAAGAAAGCTTTACTGGCTTTCCAGAGGCTGGCTTTACGCCGGTAGCAAGGTGTACTGCCCCATCTGCGAAGGCTCCTTCCGCACGTTTCTACCCTTCGGGAGTGAACGCCGGGCGCAGGCCCTTTGTCCACAGTGCCACACCGTGGAGCGGCACCGCCTTTTGTGGCTGTTTTTGCAGGAAAAGGTCAAAATCAGGGAAAGGTCCTTGGAGGTGCTGCACATGGCTCCGGAGCCGATGCTGCAGACGCGCCTGAAAAGCCTCTTGAACCTCCGTTACCGAAGCGCCGACCTTACCTCACCGGTGGCCATGGACCACGTAGACATCCAGGCCTTGCCCTACTCAGACAATACCTTCGACCTGATTCTCTGTTCCCACGTGCTGGCCCACGTACCCGATGACCAAAAAGCGCTGCAGGAACTCCGCCGGGTGCTAAAGTCCGATGGCCAGCTGCTGCTCCAGGCCCGCCTGCACCCACACGCCCACACCCTTGAAAAGACCGAGGCTATCACGCCGCAGCAGCGCCTGCAGGCCTACGGCCAAGCCGATAGGTACCGGAACTACGGCCAGGATTTCGGGAAGCGGGTAGCCGCGCAGGGCTTTGCGGTAGAGGCCGTGGAGTACGCCCTTTCCCGCTCTCCCGAGGAACAAGCCCGGCTGGGTCTGGGTAAGGGAGAACTCATCTTTGTCGCTACGCCGCAGGTTCATGAGGCTAAGTAAAAGGGTAAGCCAGCTTTTCCCGGCGCTCTCTCCGCTCCTACTTAAAACGGTGGGTCCCTTGAAGCATTTTGCCTGGCGCCTCAGGCCCAAACCCGCCATGCCTGTTGACGAGGTCACCCCGGATATGGTACCGCAACCCTTAGAAGGCTACACCGACAAGCTTTTCTATCTTCCCGGGCAGACCGTTTTCTTCCACCTCAAAGCCCTTCATCCCGGCAACCACCTCAGGTTACAGCGGTACGTGGCCGATGAAACCTGGAAGGAAGTAGCTGAATTTACTTTTGATTCGATTTTTCAAAAAGAGGCCCTAAACGAAGCTCAGGAAGGTTGCCACTGGACCATCGGTTGGACTTTTGAATTGCCCTCTTCCACTGCTGTGGGTTATTATCGGGCTTTGCTCACCAATCCTGCCGTGGAAAAGTCTGCTGAGATCCATTTCCTGGTGGGTTCCTCCGCCCCTTCTTCTAAAGTAGCGGTGTTGGCCCCGGTGACCACCTGGCTCGCGTACAATGCCTACGGCGGCCAATCATTATACCGCAATGCCCTAGGCGAAGGCTATGCGCCTTTTGTCTCTGCTCTGCGCCCTAACACGGCCCTTTCCTACGCCTGTACTAATCCATTGCAACACAACCTCCACATAGAGGCACATATTTTCCACTGGTTTTCCCACCACTACAACGCAGACCTTTACCCCGATTTCTACCTGGAAGCTCACCCGGAATTGCTCCGCGGGTACGAGGTCTTCGTGCTGGCTTACCATGCTGAATATTTCTCGGAGAAGATGTATGCGGGACTGAGGGATTTGGTTTTGAATCAGAGAAAGTCTCTCTTGGCTCTGGGCGGAAACCAGGTTTACTGGCAGGTAAGATGGCACCAGGATTTCACCCAACTAGAGTGCCGGAAAAACGGGTCTTTTTTCCAAAACGAGACCAAACGAGGCAGTCTCTGGCGCCACACTCCCCAACCAGAGGCGCAGCTGCTGGGCGCCCAGTTCTCTGAACCCGGCATGGGCACCTTCGCATCGTACCAGGTTCTGCAGCCTGCGCATTGGCTATTCACTGGCCTTCAGCTAAAAGAAAGAGATCTCTTTGGAGAAAAAGGATTGGACGGTCTTCCCATCTGCGGCGATGAAGCCGACAAAACAATGTGGAGCACGCCTGCTAATACCGTGGTTTTAGCCAAAGGCCTAAACAAAGCCTCTGCAGGGGAAACCAGCATCTACGCGAAAAATGACTCTGCCTGGGATGGCACCGGCGGCGGGGAAATCTCCCTCACGGAATTCTCGCAAAGCCACGCCGTTCTGAACACCGGGTCTATCCAAAGCGGGTCCGGCTTGGATACCGATGCCGTTTTCACCAAACTGATCCAGAACTTTATGCAGCGGTACGCCCGTACTTCCACCGGTGATACCAACGCCGGATAAACTGCAGTGGGATCTGCTTTTGGGTAAGCACTTGTAGAAGTCGGTACAAGGCTGTCATTCCCTGCTCTTCTTCCAGCAGGCGCAGAAGTTGAGTGGCCTCGGGGTAATTGGCCGTGAGATACGCATGCCGGGCCTCGTACCGGATTCTCCTCCGCAGTGCCTCTTTTTCATGAGGAGTTCTTACCAGCTTTTGCGCCTTCTGGATGACTTTGATTGTGGAGGCTAGTTGTTTATCTCCTTTTTGGTACACTCTGCGGGAAAGAGAGGCCGCATGCATCCGGCGCTGGCACAAAGGCTGGTCCAGGAAATAGTACTGCCAGTTACGAGCCGACCTTAACCAAAAATCAAAATCTTCATAGGCCAGCGCGGGGTCATACCCATGCAGTTCCTCCAGCACCTGCCGACGGATCATCATGGTAGGCGGACAGATGAAATAGCGGCCCAGCACCTCGGCAAACACCTCGCTTTGGGCGGGCACGGGAGACAGACTACCGCCAGCAGAACGGGTGTAGAAAAAGCCCAGCGAAGCACCCTGCTCGTCTATGAGTTCGGCATCGGTGTAGACTACGCCGTATGATGCTGGCAGCTGTTGAAATGCCTCTACCTGCCGGGCTACCCGCTCAGGATGCAGCACATCATCGGTGGCAAAATCGATGATGAAATCGCCTTGGCTTAGCTGCAGCGCTTCATTGAAGGAGGCACAGTTTCCCAAGTTCTTGGCGTGCTGGATAAACCTGATCTGCGGATACCTTTGCACGTACTCCTCAATAATCCCCACGCTGTGGTCGGTACTCAGGTCATCCACCACCAGGATATCCAGGTTGGGATACGTTTGGGCCAATACCGAATCCAAGGCCTCGCGCAAAAAAGCCGAGTGATTATAGCAAAGGCAGATGATGGAAACTAGAGGCGGAGTCATGACGCAAAGAAATACGACCGGAACAGGTACAGGTGGAACAGCAGGTACACCGCGTAACGAAGGGCATGCGCCAAGGGCAAACCCTCCACCCCCAGCAAAGGCATAAGCCAGGCCACCAACGCCACATACAGCACCCCGGAGGCCAGTTGCGTGAAGATATACAGTTTCACGCGGGCCTGCACCGTCACAATATACGACAGTACCCAAGCAGTCATCTTCAGGAAATCACCCAGCAGTTGGTAGTCCATGAGTTCGCGGGCGGCCAGAAAATCCCGGTGGAACAGCAGCTGGATGAAAAAATCGCGAAGTCCGCCGAACACTAGTAACCCCACCCCTACTGTTGGCACTAAAAGGAAAAACACGGTTCTCACGTATTCCTTCAAGGCTTTGGGTTGAGGCAACAACGCCGCTATTTTGGGGTAGTAAACCATGCCCAAGATGGAAATGTACACCATGGTGTAGCTATCGGAGATCTTCACCACTGCCTGCCAAAGGCCTGTTTCTACCAAAGAAAACTGCTCAATGGCCATCTCGCGCACCACAAAATCCACCAGCTTGGCACCTACCAGTGTGGACAGCGCCATCACCAGGAATTTGCCCAAGTCTTGCAGCACACTTTTCGGCAACGCTCCCTGCCAACTCGGAACCAATCCTTTATAGAGCACCACGCCCAATCCCACCAATCCGCTCACCGATTGCCCCACCAGGAACAGGACCAGTGCCATCGTCAGGTGCAGACGTCCTACGGCCCACCAAGTCACCGCAATGCTGATGAGGCTGGTCAACAAGCTTAACCACACATAAGGCTGCAGCTCCTGGCGAGCCAGCAGCACCGAGAGCCAGAACAACTGCAGCAACAGTAACACAAACAGACCCAACACCGCCCAGAGAGAAAAGGAGCTGCTCTGCGCCAGCATTTCCTCCCCAAAACGCTCCAGAAAAAAACCGGGGAAAAGCAGAATGCCCCCCAAAGCCCCCAGAAAGGTGACGGCATTCAGAAACAGACCGGTCCAGAAATAGGCGCGGTATTCTAAGGAATCAGGCTTGTGTTGGGCCAGGTAGCGGATGAGGCCCACGTTGACTCCGCTGTTGGGCAGCGTGGTGAGCAGCGCAATGAGGTTCTGGAAGTGGGCCAGCAGTGTGATGCCGTGCGGACCGTAATAAACGGCGAACAACTTATTAATGAGAAGCGAACTGCCCGCCCGGGCCACTGTGGAAAGCCCCGACCAAACTGAATTCCCCAAAAATTGCCGCACGTGCTGCTTTCGAGCCATTTCGCAAACTACGAAGAAATTCCTTTAATTCAGGTGCTGCCCCCTTGCCCAAAGCGAACACTCCGGAATCTGGTTTATCGCTGATTTCAGAAAAACGGGTTTGAAACAGTATGCGAACACGTGGCTTAGGAGGCAAAGAATCTTTGTATTTGCTCCACTATGTAGTCCTGCTCCGCATGGGTCATGCCGGGGAAGAGCGGCAGACTGAGGCAAGTTTGGGCCATCTTCTCAGCTACTGGGAAATCGCCTTTTTTATACCCCAAGTGCTGGTACGCTTTCTGGTAATGCGGCGGAATGGGGTAGTGAATCAACGTCTGGATTTGCCCCTGTCCCAGGTACTGCTGTAATGCATCCCGGCGCCCCGTTTGGATCACGTACAGATGGTAGATGTGTTCAATATTAGTAGACGAAGGCAATGGAAGGGTAATATCACCAACATTCGCCAGAGCCTGGTGGTAACGCTGGGCCAAACTTCTTCGCTCTGCGTTCAACTTATTTAAACAGGCAAGCTTTTCCCGCAACACTGCAGCCTGCAAAGAATCCAGCCGGGAATTTACGCCCACCTGTGCATACTCATACCTTTTTGACTGACCATAGTTGTGGTGCTGCCGAACCCAATGAGCTAGCTCTTCGTCCTGGGTGACCACTGCCCCTCCGTCTCCGACGGCGCCCAGGTTCTTGGTGGGGTAAAAGCTGGTGGCGTTGATCTTCCCGAACGTACCTACCGGTTTACCCTTGTACAAGGCCCCTTGCGCCTGCGCGAAATCTTCCACCAGGTGCAGGCCGTTTGCCTCGCAAAGCTGCAGCAGCTCTTCCAGTTCGCAGCTCTGGCCGTACAGATGGATGGGCAGAATCACATTGGTTTTGCTTGTAATCACCGACGCGGCAGTGGCAGCGGTCAGGTTAAAGGAGTGCGGGTCTGGTTCCGCAAATACCGGCGTAGCGCCCAACTGCTGCACCGCGTTGATGGTGGCGATGTACCCGTTGGCCGGCACCAAGACCTCGTCGCCTCGCTGCACGCCCAGACTTTTCAAACTCAGCACCAGGGCATCGTACCCATTTCCTACGCCAATCACTTCGCCGCCGCCTAAAAACCGGCTGAACTCCTGCTCAAATACCGTAACTGTGGGCCCCAAGATTAGTTGGTTTCTTCGCAATTCCTCTATCAGCGCCTGTTCTACACGCTGCTGTAGTCCGGCGGGGAAATCTCGGAATGCGAAAAAAGGAACCTGCATGGAGAGGGAAAATGAGCGAATGAATGATGGATTGATTGACGGAGAAAATGTTGGCGCAAAGAAACCTGTGGTGGGGTTAGGATGCAAATTCCTTTTTAAGAGCAGTTTCAGAAAAACAGCCCTAAAACAGCTTGACGAATTTGGTAATTTCTACTTTTCCCAATTCACTCGTTCTCGCTATCACTTATTCACTCCATCAAAAAAGTGGGTTTCCTAGATTCTACCCCTCCCAGCCGTTCCTTGAAGGTGAAAAGCCCGCTGTAATCTTCCTCGCTTTCGTCTACGGGCGCTGATACGCCTAAGTCCAGAATGGAGATGTGGCGAGTCTGGCAAAAATGGTAGAGCCCGGCATTGAGCAGCACGGTGGGGCTGTAGGCATTGAAGCTTCGGGGGCTGGCCGGGTACAGATGGTTCAGGAGATCCGGGGTGATCAGGACGGCAACGCCTACGGCGGCCACTTCCTGACCCTGCCTGACGGTAAACAGGAAGTACCTATCCGGGAACAGCTCAAAATAGCGAGTCAGTTGCTCTAATGACAAGGAGAGCGGTTTCTGCTTCTCTTCGCGGCAACGCTGGAGAAACGCATAGGCCTCGGGCAACTCCGCTACGGTTTCCTGCTGAAAGGTGAATCCCGCGTTCAGGCATTTGGTCAGCCGGCGTTTCAAGGACGGATGAATGATCTTCTGGAAAGGTGCCTCGGTGACTGGGATATGGTGGTTGCATTGGTCGTGCTGGAGGGAATACCGGAAGGCGGGCAAGGCGGAGCGCATCCATTCGTTGGTGCCGGGGGCGTACACATCGGGGCATTGCAGCCACTGCACGCGCTGCACGTTCTGATCGCGCAGGTGCAGGTGCACGTATTGCAGAAACGTGCGGGCCACGGCTTCAGGGACGTCCTGGTGCAGCTGCATGCCACCGAACGGAGCCCGCCAAGGGGTACGGGCTAAATCCTGCTCCCGGAAGAGATGAGTTATTCCCACCACTTGACCTGTGGAGTGGTTCACCAGAACGAACACCTGCCAGTTGGGTCCGGCTTGCAGGGCCACGTGCGCTGGTTGCAGGTACAGGAACACCTCAAACGCAAAGGGAGGCAGGGCAGAAAGCTCCGCCGGGCTGGTGAGGCATTTGGCCTCGTAGGTCGCTCCCAAGGGTCCTGGCATCGCTTCGGGGTTAAATCAGTTTTTTGAACTCGGCGTAATCGCGTATGTAATCGGCTTTCTCAAACACGGTGGAGGTCATGCAGCACAGGATGGCCCCGGGGGAAGGGTGCACGGCAATCCAGCAGAACGGTGGAATGTACAGTCCCTGGCTGGGCGTCTGCAACTCAAAACTTTGCTTTCCCTGGGCGGTTTCGGTTTCCACTTTCACGCTGCCCTGTACCACCACCAAAATCTCCTGCGTGGTGCGGTGCGCGTGCCCGCCGCGTTCGTCGCCTTGGTTTGAGGCGAAAACCCAAAAAATCCGTTTGGCGGCGAAAGGCAAGCCTTTCTCGTCTTGGGTCGAAATCAGGGTGCCATGGGCATCAGGCAAACACAGGAACGGCAACAGGTACGGTTCAGTTGGAATCATCATCGGCGAAGTTACGCAAAGCCCCGGAAATGGATACCGTCTTCCCGGGCCAGACCGGAAATGAACGCCACCGCATAAGTTGTTTCAGGCCAGTTTTCTGGAAAAGAGGATTGAAACGGCCGTTACGCCCATTGTAAAACCTTTCGTAATTTTACCCTTCATGGAGGACACCTACCGCACCATCGCTGCGCCCGTAGAGGGACTGTACAAAGAGAAAGGCAGCAAGTTCATCGCCAAGGCCTACCCGGTGCGCTCTGAGGAAGAGATCAAGGAAATCCTCCAAGCCCTGCGCAAAGAGTACTTTGATGCCCGGCACCATTGCTATGCGTATTTGCTGGGCGCCGACCGGGCCACCTACCGCGCCAACGATGACGGGGAGCCTAATCACTCGGCCGGGGACCCTATTCTGGGACAGATCAGGTCGCTGGGGTTGAGCAACGTGCTGGTGGTGGTGATCCGTTATTTCGGGGGCGTGAAGCTGGGCGTGGGCGGATTGATCCATGCCTACAAAACGGCCACCGCTGAGGCGCTGGAAGGAGCTCAGGTCATAGAACGCCATGAAACAGCGCTGCTCACGGTGCAGTTTGGGTACGGGCAGATGAACGAGATCATGAAGGTGGTCAAAGACTTCGACCTGCCGGTGCGGCAGCAGGATTTCCACCTGGATTGCCGCCTTACGGTGGAGGTGCGCACCAGCCTGGCCGCCCAGATTGAAACGCTTCTGCATAAGGCCGGGGGTACGCTGGAGGCTTAGCGCAAGAAACCTGCCTGCCCGGGCGTTTACACCTTGTTTCGGCAAAAACAGCGCGGAAACAGACTTATCCGTACCTTGCCGGTTTACGTATCAAATCCAGTTTACCGCATCCGCTTAAGACCTCAACACCCAGAAACCCACATGCGCATTCTTCCTAAGTCAAAGTCTAAAAAGTCAAAGCTGCCTCCTAAAAGCATTCTGGAAAGAAGCGTAGGCCAGAAACCAGGATCGCTGACCATCTCGGCAGATGCCTTGGCGCCCCGACTTTTCCTGATGTCTTTCAATGAGCAGATGCACGGGGCCCGGGAGTTTACAGATTATGAATCGCTGATGCGGGAGTTTAAGCAAACCCCGGAGGCCCGGCACTGGATTGACGTGCGCGGCTACGGCAGCGTGGCGCTGCTGGAGCAAATCATGAAAGATTTCCACATCCATCCGCTGCAGATGGAAGACGTGATCAATGACTACCAGCGGCCCAAGGTGGAGGAAGACCACAACCGGCTATTCATTGTGTCCCGCATGGTTCAGTTCACGCCAGACCACAAAATTGACGATGACCAGCTCTCCATTTTCACCGGACCTAATTACGTGATCACCTTCCAGAGCGACTACGAGGACTGCCTGGAACCACTTCGGGACCGGATCAAGGCGGGCAAAGGCGCCATCCGAAAGAAATCCAGCATGTACCTGGCGTATGCTATTATGGATGTGGTGTTGGATCATTATTTCCCGGCCATGGCCCAACTGGGCGAGTACGCCGAGGAACTGGAGGACTGCCTTTTCCAGAAGCCCAGCAAACAACTCCTGAGCCAGATTCTGGATCTCAAACGCGAGGTGGTGAAAATAAGGCGCATTGTCTGGCCTGAGCGCGACAAGATCAACGAGATTATGCGCATGGACGAGCAACTTATTCCGCAGGACCTCAAGATCTACTTCAAGGACATCTATGACCACGCCGTGCAGCTCATGGACCTGGTAGACAACTATAAAGAAACGACCAGCAGCCTCACAGACCTGTACCTTTCCAACGTGAGCAACCGCATGAACGAGGTCATGAAAGTGCTCACCATCATCTCCACCATCTTCATTCCGTTGAGTTTCATTGTGGGACTGTACGGCATGAACTTCTCGCGCGAGAACCCCAACGGCCGTATCAACTACCTCAACATGCCCGAGCTCTACCACCCCTATGGTTACGTGACGCTGCTATGCGTGATGGCGGTCATCGTCTCGGGCATGGTGTACTATTTCTACCGCAAAGGCTGGCTCACGAATCAGTGATGCTCCCCACCGGACTTTATCAGCTGGCTTAACTCCGGCTATTTTTAGGTTAATTTCTGCAAGAGAGGCTGAAAACGCTCCATCTAAGCAGTTCCAAGTTAGCCTCTTTTCAGGACCTCAAGCAGTCACCAATAGAACTACCACTTTTGCAGGATGCTACCTAACACGGGCTAATGGGTTCCAGGTGCTGCTCAGGTTACCGGCGGCCCACTGCAGGTAGTATTTGGCCTTGCCGTACTTCGCTTTTAGTTCGTAGAGCTTGATTTGCTGGGTGATTAGATTCGATTCGCGGGTGTTGATCAGGAACAGGGAGCTTTCGCCGTTTTCAAACCGCTGTTGTTCGCCGTTCCGCATGAGGGTACTGTTGGCAATGATTTGCTCCTGAAGGGTAATCTGGTCCTCCAGCATCTGTCGCTCATTATAGGCCGCCTGTACCAGGTTCAAGTTCTCGCGAGTGGTTTGCTGTAGTTCCAGGTGGGTGGCATTCAGTTTCAGGCGCGTTACCTGCAGCTTTCCCCGCTCCTGCCTCAAAAAAATCGGCACACTGAAACTTGCTCCCACTTTGAAATTATTGGAGGCATACCCTCCCTCCAGCCACTGACCGCTTAGAGAATTCCCAGGCCCGATGAGGTTATATTCCAGATTGAGCTTAGGCAGCAGTTTGTTTTGGGTGAATCTGCGCTCCACCTCCAGTTGCCTGGTCTTGATCTCCAGCTTCTGAACCTCGGGGTGCTGCTCCCGGGCAGTTGCCAGCAATTCAGAAAGGGCATCAGAAGCCATAGGTTCGGTTTCGGTACCCACCAAAGAAGGCCTGATATTCTCTGGTATTTCCAGAGGCGTAGCATTTTCGCCCCACAGGAAATTGGAGACCACCAGAACCGCGTTCTGGTATTCTGTTCTGGCCTGCTGCAACTGAGCTTGGCGGTTCTGCACCTCAATCTTAGCTTCCACTGAATCAATGGCCGCCAGATCGCCCTGGATTACCCGCTCCTTCACGGCCTGCAACCGTACTTGGGCCAATTGAAAGCCCTGCTCCAGCAGTTGCCAACGCTCATAAGTAGCGGCCCAGTCCCAGTAAGCTTTGGCGGCTTCCAGCAATAATTTGTTGATCATTTTCACCCGATCGGCCTCAGCGAGGTCCTGCGCCTGCCTGGCCTGCAGAAGCGTGGCCCGCCGCTCATCAATCAACAGGCCTTGGCCCAGCGGCACCGATACCCCAAAGTAGCTCAGCCCCGAGGGAGGCGTAATGTTCTCTCCATTGACATTGACCCCGCTGTTGCGCTCATACCCGGCTTTGAGTTCCCCTACCCAGAGCGGAACCTTAAGCACATTGTCCCAAAGGGTGAAGTAGTTCTTGCCGCTCAGTTCTTTGTTATAGTACTTAGACGCTAAAACAGGGTCAAAAACGCCCCGGGCCATGCGGACCTCCTGCCGGGCCTGCTCGGTTAGCTGCTGCGCCTGCCGGGCCACCGGATGATGCACCACCAGCTGCTCCATGAGATCGCGGATGGTGAATACGGCCGTGCTGTCAGTTCTTTGGGCTGCTGCCTGGAAAAAGACCGCCGGGCACCCCATCAGAAAAACGAGAAGGACGAATTTCACTTTCATTTCTTGTCTTCTGCCTTAGATGTTGTCTCTTTTTCGCTGCCCTTTTGTGCCCCGTCCACGGCTCCCACGAAATCTGGCGGGAAAGCATTCAACTGGCGCCACAGCTCATACCAGATGGGCACGTCATTGAGCATGGCCCACCCATAAGCCCCAGACCCGATCCGGATGGCCTCGGGCCAGGGAGTTTCTGCGTTCTCGGGCACTACCAGCACCCGATATTTGCCTTGGCTGTCAATGTTATCGATGACGGCCACTTTTCCGCCAAACGTCCCGAATCCAACGTTGGGCCAGCCTGAGAACACCAGCGCGGGCCACCCCTCAAACTGGAGCCGCACCGGCCGGCCCACGTCCAACAGCGGAATATCCATGGGATGCACGTAGAGCTGCACGGCCAGTTGCGGATTAGCAGGCATGATGCTGCACACGGCTTCCCCTTCCTTAATGGTCTCCCCCAACCCCGATTTAAGGGCCCGCACCACGTACCCGTCCTGCGGCGCCGTGATCTGGTAAAAGGAGTTCCGGATCTGGGTGTTGGCGTATTCATTCTTCACCTTGGAGATCTCGCCTTTGGTGTCATTCACGTAGGCCAGCGTGGCGTTCAGGTCAGAATGGGCTTTGGAGATTTTGTCCTGGTACTCGGCCTGCAGAGAGGCTAGTTCCAGGCGGGCGTTTTGCTGCTCGTTGCGGCTGATGCTCAGTTTGTTTTGGGTGCTCTGCAGCTTGGCCCGGACTTCCTGAAATTTCAGCCGGCGGGTTTCCAGCTCGGTTAAAGATTTCAGGCCCTGGGCATACAGTTTCTCCTGCCGCGCGAACTGCGCCTGAGCCACCTCATACTCGGCTTTGATGGCTACCAGATCCGCGCTGTCGCTCTGGACTTTCAGGTACGCCTGGCGGGCCTTGTTCCGGGCTTTCTGCAGACTGAACTGGAGCCCTTCCTGCAAGGCGGCTATCTGCTGGGTAAGCGCCTCGGCTTTGGCCTGGGTGGCTTGAAGGCTGCCTTCCTTCGCCTGCAGTTGCTCCTGCATGCGCGGCAACAACTGAGGGTCAAAGTATTTCTCCTTTATCTCGGAGAGCAGTACCAGGGTATCGCCCTTTTTGACTTTTTGCCCCTCCTGCACCCGCCACTGCTCAATACGGCCGGCAATGGTGCTATGAACCGTTTGCGGCCTATCCTGGGGCTGCAACGTGGTGACGCTACCCGCAGAGCGGATATTCTGGGTCCAGGGTAGCCAGGAGGCCAGAAACAGGAGACTGAACAGCCCCACGCACCAATACGCCACGCTTTTGCCCAGCCGCGGCTTGCCTACCAGCCGAAAAGATTCATACTGCTCCAATTCTTGGGTAAACGGATATTTTTTCGCTTGCCTTATCATGACATCAAACTGGTTAACTCCTCGGCATTGGTAAATTCACCTACTTCATCGCGTTCCACCCGGCCATTCCGCAATACAACAGCCCTCTTACACAGGCGCATAATGGCGGAATCATTAGAGATCAGAAGTACGGTCCAGGTGGTTTCTTGCCCTAGCAGCCGCTTCCCTATCCGCTCCCGCAGATGTTTGTTGACATTAGGCAGAAAGGAATCCAGCAAGAGCAGGTTAGGGCGGCGGGCAATGCTGCGGGCCAGGGCCAGGCGCTGGGCCACTCCCGCCGGAATATTGGGTGCATGGCTGCGGATGGGCGTATACAAGCCCTGAGACTGCGCATGAACATAATCAGTTAACTCCACAGTCTCCAGCGCCCAGAGCACATCTTCCAGTTTCACGTCTGGCTGCCCCATGGAGATGTTCTCCAGAATGGTTCCTTCAAACAAGAGGCTGGGGAAGAGAAAGTATCCCGTTTGGTTCTGGATGGCCTCCGGGGTATAGTCCCGCAGCAACAAACCGTTGCAGACCACTGTGCCTTCATAGTCGGTTAAGATGCCGGCAATCACCTGCAGCAAGGTAGATCTTCCAGCCTCCTCAGAACCCATCAGACAAACTTTCTCGCCAGCATTCACGGAGAAGGAAACACCCCGCAGGGCAGGTTTGGGAGAGACCGCGTACTGGAAGGTCAACTCCTCCACTTTCAGAGAAACACCCGGTTTACCGGAAGGCGTCTCCCGGGCCAGGCCTTTTTCCTCTTCCATGGGTAGATCTGTAACGGCACCCAATTTTTCCAGGCTGGTGAGCACATCATACACCACGTCCAGTTTCACCAGCAGTTTTTCTACCGCGTTGATGACCAGAATGATGATGATTTCCGAGGCCACAAACTGCCCCAGGTTGATTTCCTGATTGATCAGAAGCAGGCTTCCCATGAGCAGCAAGCCCGCCGTAATGATGGTCTTGAAACCCACAAAACTGATGTACTGGGTGATCAAGACCTTAAAGTGGGCATCCCGCGCCTTTAGATAGCCGCTGGTGTAATAGTCGGTCTTCTCCAGGGAGAGTTTCTCGTGGGAGGCCGACTTGAACACCGAGATATTATGAGCCATCTCCTCCAGCCAATGCACTAGCCGGTACTTGTATTTAGACTCCTCCAAACTGGTGCGCATTCCCTGCGGGCTGGTGAGGCGCAGCACCAACACTAACAGCGAGACCAACACCAACCCGAAGAAAATGAAATAAGAATGGTAGAAGGAAAGCAGAATGAGCCCAAACAAGATCTGGATGGCAGCCGCCGAGAAATCGGTCAGCATTTTGGCCAGACCTTTCTGCAGGGAAACCACGTCAAAGAACCGGTTCATGAGTTCGGGCAGGTTCTGGGTAGCCAGTTGGCTTCCTTTGATCTTGGTGAGGTGGGTAGCAAACTGAAAAGCCTTGGTCGCGAAAATGCGCTGCTGAATGTGTTCTACTAAGGAAAGTTGCATCACCTGCAGGCCTCCCACCACCAGCACCCCCACCACAATGAAAATAATCAGGACCGAAACCGAAGTAACCAACTGCCCCCCGGAAACAAACCCAATCAGACTCTGAATGCCCAGCGGCAAAGACAGGTTGACCAGCCCCGAAAAGACGGCATAGAGGTAAATGAAGCCGATCACTTTTTTCTCTGAGGCCAGCAGCTCGAGGAAGCGGCTAAGGGGACTTCTTTTTGCAGGTATTTCGCTCATCTTTTTCTTTTAGTCCTTTGACTGTGTATTTACAACTGCAGTACCAATAGCCGAGAAAGCCAGGTGGTTCAAATAGCTGGTGAGGCTGGTCAAACCGGCTTGCTCCAGTTTCACCTCGGTGAGGGAGGGCAGATGTTGGGCGAAAAACAGGTGCTTACGGGTAGTCTCAAAAAGAGTGCTCACCAAGGCATGCGGATATGGGTACTCAGGGTTTATTTCCAGCACCACCAGCGCCATCTTGTGGCACAGGCTCTTGTAGTCGCGGAACAAGCCAGCCCGGTTATCATTATCCACCTCTTTGGTAAGGTAGGCTTTGGAGGCCTCCAGCACCACAATGCGGGCCAGTGCTTCCACATCAAAAAAGGTGGTCAACGGCTCTTTCATAGGATCAGCCGCCAGAATCTTGATGAATACCTGCAGTCGCTCCGCAGCATCGGTCACATTGTGGGTATGATAGCTGATGCGGTAGTCCAGCCAGTTCCAGTACCAGGACACCAGGTAGAGTAACAGCTTGTGCTTGTTCTCAAAGTACCGGTACACCGATGCCTCCGTGGACGTAATCTGCTGGGCCAGTTTTTTGAAGGTGAACTGCTCAAAGCCAAGTTCATCAATCAGCCTGATGCTTTCTTTCACAATGGCTTTGCCCAGTTCCGTTTGTTCAGGGTCCCGCAGGAACAGCTTCTCGTTTAACTTGATGGTAATGGTAGCGCTCATGGTTGTATCCGTAAATCCTGCCCAAATATACAAACACTCTTTGAAATAATAGCAATACTATCATCAATAGAACAGTTACTACTTCATTTCTGTTTTCAAAAGAAATCCTGTTTGGCTGAGAAATAAGAAAAAGACCCTGAAAACGAGGAAAGCCCAATAAATTGGGCTAAAATGAAAAATGCCCCGTGGGGAGCTTTCGCTCTTGCCACGGGGCAAACAATCATGAAAAACGGGTAAGCTTATTTCTTGGCTACTAAGTCTTTCTGAGCAACTAAATCAACGTTCAGTTCAAATTCGTTGCTGATGGCTTTGTCGCCCAGGTTGTCAAAGAAAGAACCTGAACCATATTTGATGTCATATTTGGTTCTGTCTACTTTGATGTTGGCTTTGGCTTTGATCTGGTTACCGGCGTGCGCGATGGTAGCCGGGAACTGGATTGGGTTTTTGATGCCTTTGATGGTCAAATCACCATTCACCAGGTACTGGCCTTTGGTTTTAGAAGGGGTTACTTTAGTGATCACTAGGGTAGCCTTTGGATGTTTGGCAGTACCGAAGAAGTCATCAGACTTCAGGTGACCTACCAAGTTACCGTTCATCTTGGCATCGGTGATGTCAGTACAGGTGATGGAGTTCATGTCAATGGTGAATGTACCACCATAGATGTTTTTTCCGTCGCTGTTCAGGGTACCTTCGGCTACGTTGATCGCGCCAGAGTGCTCACCTGTTACTTTGGTGCCTCTCCAGTTCACTTTAGACTGGTTGGTTACCACTTTGTAATTAACGCCTTTACCAGCGAAGGCAAATGTTACTAACGCTACCAGCGCCAATAGTACTGTGTTTCTCAGTTTCATTTCTTTTTGACTTAGTGTTTAAGTGCTGCAAATGTATAGACAATTAATGTATATACATACATTTAAGTTCAAAATATTTTCATCTTTTTTCATTTCCGGGCCGATAACGGAAAAACGGCCCGGAAACAGAAAGCAGAAAAAATGAAGGAGCAGGAATTTAGCGGCCCTGCACCACCGTTTTCTGCAGCAGTTTGTTGTAGGTAGAGAAGATGGTGTACTGGTTCTGCACCTCGTTGTAGCGCACCGTTACCGGATAGCTGGTATTGATGGGGTCATTGCCCAGCGGCTGTGCCTGCACATCAAACAAGTACGCTTTGCGTGGCCCGGTTTCCCAGATCACGTACAGCTTGCGGTCTCCCCCGAAATGGAAATACTGCACCTCTTTGGCCGAGGACGTCACGAAGCGGCGGTCCAGCAAGAGTTTTCCGTCCTGCCCAAACAAGGCCACGCGGCCCGGGTCTGAGCGGGCAATGATAAACGACTTCCCTCCTTCTTCGGGTATCATTTTGAACGTGCTGCTCCTACTGGGGCGCAGGAGCTGTTCGCGCCGGGTTACCTCGCCGGTCAAGTCAAAGGTGATGATCTCGCCGCCCTGCGTCACCGTGGTGAAGAGCGACCGCCGGAAAGAGATGCCCAATTTAGAGAATAGCCCCGAGCGCAGACTCGCGTTCAGGTTGATGGGGAACCCCGGATAAGGCTCGCCCTGCGTTCCAAAGGCGTAGATGAAGCCGTTTTCCAGCGCCACCATAATCACGTTGCGGCCGTTCACCTTCACGTGCTGCGGCGGCGCAGCCAGGCGGCCGTCCAGGCGCATGGGGTTCCAACCAGACTGGAGGTTCCCCTGCATGTCCAGGATGAAGAGGTTGCCCAGGTTATCATCCGCAGCGAGGCGGTAATCTCCGGTTTTGTCGTAGTCAAACACGGTGAGGCGCTGCAACCTGATGGAGTCTCCTAGAATGAAAGGGAAGTTCTCCTCTTCGGTGCCGTTTTTGTCAATACAGTGCAGGCTGTTAGCAGTGGCGAAGAAATACTTCAGGCGCTTGTCCTGGCCGTAGGGCAGTTGGAGCACCGGCCCCATAATGCGGGAGTTGAGCGTATCGCTCCAGTTGCGGCGGCCGCGGTCTGCGCCCACGCCGTAAAGCACCAGCGCCGAGTCCTGCACCACAATCTCGCTGCTGTTGTCTACCACAAACCGCGTGAGGAACGGCGTGGAAATAAGGCGGCTGTTAAAGTCAAAGGTCTCTTCCTGCCTGATGCCCTGGTTGGCCAAAACGGTCTTCACCCTTGACTCTTCCTGGTGGCGCAAAAGGAAACTAGTGTAATACTGGTTATCGGCGGCGCCGAATTGCAGACTAAAATAGTTGAATTTCTTGATGATAGCGCTATTACGGAGCAGACTCACCTGCTGCTCGGGGCTCATGGAGCGCAAAAGCAGGTTCCAGGCGTGGCTCGTGTTAATGAACAACCCTATGTTGTCTGTCTGCTGCGACTCATTGAGCAAAGGCTCCAGCGCAGCCGATTTGTTCCAGACCTTCCCCTCCTCTACCTCGGTGAGCAACGCGCGCATGGTGGCCACGTCATCGGTGAAGAGGATGTAGTTCTGCAGGGTGGTGTAATAGGTCTGCTCAAAGCCCTTGAACAGGTCCCCGAACAATTGCTGCGGCAGTTCCTTGGCGGTGAGTAGCCTGATGGTGTGCTGGCCGTGCTTTTCCACGGTACCGGCGGTCTGGCCTGGCTGCAAACGGTTGAGCATCTGCTGGGTCACCCCCGGGTTGGCCGTCTGCGCGAACAGGATTTTCTCAGGGCTGGTCTTGGTATCGTAGGCTTCCAGGTAACAAAGGCCCAGCTCCCCGGAAAAAGACCCGGACAGCGAATCCAGGAAGGAGCCTTCCGGCTTGCCGGGTTCTTTCCGGAGGGTGCTCATCTGGTTTAGACCCAGGTGCAGCACAATGGCCGCCCGCTCTGGCAGCACCTCCTTTAGGCTGAATTTCTTGGCCTCATGCCCCTGGATGCGACTGTACAAAGAACCTTCCACGGTCTCAGGTCGCGAGAAGCCGTTCATGAACAGCCGGTTGTTGTCTAGTTTTAACTGCAACATGCTGTTGCGGCAAAGGCTGCTGAGCAGGTTCACATCGGCGAGGAGGTCTTTCTTGAGGAAAACGCCCAACAGATCAGGTACGTGCTGGTAGTTGATGAAGACGTTGGCGTAGACATCGGGCTGGCTCAGGTAGTTGGTGTTCTTGTAGTCCTTGGCCGGCGACTCCAGTTGCCCACGGTTGATCTTTCTAATGATCTCCTCCACCAGCACCGGGCTGGGACTGATGACCAGGTTATTATGGTAGCTGAAATAAGAGAGGTTGTCGTTGTCGTTCTGGTGGATGATGTCAGTGATCTGGAAACCCTGATACTCCCTCATCTCCTGCCGGTACAAACCAGACTTAGACATGTTCTCCACCAACGTACGGATGTAGCGGTGTTGCGCCACGGTGCTCACCGGCACGTAATAGACAAGGTCATACTCGGTGCGGCCCATCACGTGCATGGACACTAATACATTCTTATTGGTGAGGAAATTACGAAGTGGCGAGCGGCCGGTAGAAAGACTGTCCAGTTGGGTCAATTGATCGTCCAGGCGCAGCACGTAGGGCATCTGGGAAACCGTGGCCCACAGGTCTGTCTGTTGCAAATGATCCAGGAACCGGGGGGCGTTGTTCGTTTCCACCACAAAAACGGCATTGTCGGGTACCAGCGTCCAGAGGCTCACCTTTTCGCGTGCCTCCGTCCATTTTGAGTACCCATAGAAGCCCAGCGCCAACAGCACCACCACACCACACAGCCAGTAAATCGTCTTTTTCGGCATCCTTGAAGGGTTAGGAACACAAAAATAATGGAAAAACGTCTGCTTCAGCTTTCTATTCTTATAAAATGAAGAATGTGCGCTTGAGCGCGATGGCTGCGGGTTTTCTTTTTAACTTGCCCCTTTTAGGAATGAGTGAAGGAGTGATTGCGAGAAGGAGTGAATGTTTTTTTAGCCCCTTTTCCTTAAAACCTTGTGAAACCAACCAGTTGTCCTTCCTCTTAATTACTGATTATGCGCGTAGTGATTCAGCGGGTGTCTGAGGCATCCGTCACCATTGAAGGAAACAAGAACGGCCACATTGCCCAGGGCCTGCTAGTGCTGGCTGGCTTCACCAATTCAGACACCGCAGAGGACCTATCCTGGACCGCCAAGAAGATTGTGCAGCTCCGGATTTTCTCTGATGCCGAGGACAAGATGAACCTGAGCGTGCAGGACGTGAACGGCGGCATTTTACTTATCAGCCAATTCACGCTGTATGCCCTCACCAAGAAAGGCAACCGCCCCTCCTACATCAACGCCGCCCCGCCCACCGTGGCCATCCCGCTGTATGAGCAGTTCCACCAGATGCTCAAAAAAGAACTAGGCAAAGAAGTCCCCACCGGCATCTTCGGCGCCGACATGAAAGTAGCCCTGGTCAACGACGGCCCCGTGACCATCACCATTGACTCGCAAAACAGGGAGTAATTGATTGTTAGTTGTTTATTGTTGATTGTTTTTCTGGCTCTGTTTTCAATCTGTTTTCTGAGAAACAGCCTTAAAACACTCTTCATCAACACCTCATCACATTCCCCAATTAGCACATTAGCACATTTCCTAATTAGCACATTAAAAACATGACCTTAGAAGAAGCACAACAAGCGGTAGATACCTGGATCAAAGATGTGGGCGTGCGGTATTTCTCCGAACTGACGAACCTGGCTATTCTCACCGAGGAAGTGGGTGAAGTGGCCCGCATCATCGCGCGGCGCTATGGCGACCAATCGTTCAAAAAGAGCGACGAGGACGTGGACCTGGGTGCGGAGATGGCCGATGTGTTGTTTGTGCTCATCGCGCTGGCGAACCAGACGGGCGTGAACCTCACCGAGGCCTTTGCCAAAGGCATGGAGAAACGCACCTCCCGCGACAAAGACCGGCACCAGAACAACCCCAAACTGCGGTAGACCTCACTCCATAAACAGAAATGCGTTTTGGGCCTGTTTTCTAACAAGCAGACCCAAAACGCATTTTGCCTTGGCGGGCAATTCCTCAGACCGAGGCTTATTTTCCTCTTCCCAATTTCTTCCAGTATTGGGCTGTCTCTTTGACCAGACTTTGCAAGGTCCTTGAGATAACCTCCTAACTGAAAGAAACTATGTTAAGAACCCTCACCTCCTCCTACACCTCCCCTACTTTCCTTTGCCGCGTCTCGGCACGTTTTACCTATCTCCGCCGGGGATTATCAGCGATTTTGTTTATTCTTTTCATCGGCTCGGCGCAG
This sequence comes from Rufibacter roseolus, assembly GCF_017916365.1. Lineage (GTDB taxonomy): Bacteria > Bacteroidota > Bacteroidia > Cytophagales > Hymenobacteraceae > Nibribacter > Nibribacter roseolus. The sequence continues at coordinate 1,933,605 of NZ_JAFMSU010000001.1, read as the reverse complement.
GCCCAGATTTCGCCGCCGGGGGTTGGCTCCACCAAGGGCGTCAGTTGGGGAGCCATCGGGTTGACGCAGCATCTGGGATCGCGATGGGTGTCCAGCACCTACGTTGGGATGGCCCGGGAAAGCGACCCAGATAATTGGGCCTTGTTCAAGAAGCAGGGCTTGCTAGTACTAAACGAGGAAGTAGGCTACGGCTTAACCTCTCACTGGCAGCTCTCCGTGGCGGGAAGTTTCAGGCGGCAGAATGAGTATTCCGAGGAGGCTCCTTTTGAATTGGAGAATCCGGCCCATAAGAAGGAAGTACGCTTTTACAGCCGGCTCCAATACAAACACCATCTGAGGCAGGTGGTCATGACCTACACCTTCCGGCCGGAGTGGCGCACGTTTTATCAGTCTTCTGCTACGCCCCTCGCAACGCCCGAGGAAATCAGGATAAGGTTGAAGGCGCAGGCCAGTATTCCCTTGAACCAGCCACACAGTAATTTCTTGATCGGGGGAAACGAACTCCTGACGGTGACGGATAAAAGCCCGGAGAACATCTGGTCAACCTACCATTTCACCGAGGACCGCTTATCCCTATATTTCCGGCACGTGTTCGCCCATTCGTCGCTCAGCGTGGATCTTGGCTTGATGGAGCAGTTTAAGCCGCATGGGCACAAAACCTCCTACCTGGCCTTTGATGTGCAGTTGCAAGATCCCTTCGGAAGGCATGCTGCGGATTAACGCAGGCGCTTTCCACTCAAATAAAAATGCCTTGTTTCTGTTTTCGGGCTGATTTAAAGAAATCGGGCCGAAAACAGAGACAAGGCACAAGAGCATTTCTCTTGGTGTTTACGCGAGCTCGGCGGGCACCAGGAAATCGCCTTTCAGGACGGGCACTACGGTGTACACGTCTTCCTGCAGGCAGAACTCGGTGTCTTTGAGGATGTCCAGGCGTTTCATGCGCTGCACGTGCGAGGCATTGGCCAGGAAGCCCATCATGTCTGGTTTGGCGGTGGTGTAGAGGTGCCAGGCGGCTTGGGTGGCATCGTGGTCGAAGGTGAATTCGCCTTGCAGACGATCGGCGAGGGCGCCGGCAAACAGGGTGTCTTCCAGGTTGAAAAGGCCTTTCCAACCAGCGCAGACCACTACCACGTCTTTGCCGGCTTTGCGCACGTAATCAGCGATAGCGCCCACGTTGAGGAAAGCGCCGGCCAGGACTTCATCGGCGGAACTGGACAGGCGCATGGCTTTGGTGCCGTTGGTGGTGGTGATAGCCAGGAAACGACCGGTGCGGTCTTCTTCCAGGTAATGGAACGGGGAATTGCCCAGGTCGAACCCATCGGCTTTGAGGCCTTCACGCTCGGCGGCTACCAGGTATCCTTGGTCACGGTAAGCGAGGCAAGCCTCCAATTCACTCACGGGGGTAATGTGGGCGACGCCGTGCGAAAGCGCGGTCACCATGCTGGACGTGGCCCGCAGCACATCCACAACTACGGCAATCTTGCCGGTTAAATTATACAGGTGCAACAGCTCGGGGCTGAAACAGACATCTAAAGAAGGCATGGGAAAAGAGTTCTGAGTCTTGAGTCATGAGTCCTGAGTCTTTAAAAAATTTGGCGTTTAGGAGCTGTTCTTGGAAAAACAGCCGCTAAACGCCAATGAAAGGTTCTGCGTCTTGAGCCGTAAACAAAATCAGTTTTCAACTCAGGACTCATGACTCAAGACTCAGAACTTACACAGTTGGTTTGTAAAAAGGCAGTTTCACCACCTGGGCTTTGAGCTGCTTGTTACGCACTTTGATGAAGATCTCGCTGCCGGGAGCGGTGAACTCGTTCTGCACGTAACCCAAACCCACGCCTTTGCCCAACGACGGCGACATGGTGCCCGAGGTCACTTCCCCGATGGTGGCACCCTCGGCGTTCACGATCTCGTAGTGGCTGCGCGGAATGCCCTGCTCCATCATCTCAAAGCCTATAAGCTTGCGGCTCACGCCTTGTTCTTTCTGGGTTTTGAGGTTCTGCGCGTTGGTGAAGTCTTTGTTGAATTTGGTGATCCAGCCCAGACCGGCTTCCAGCGGCGAGGTAGAATCGGTGATGTCGTTGCCGTAGAGGCAGTAGCCCATCTCCAGGCGCAGGGTATCGCGGGCCCCCAAACCAATCGGCTTGATACCGTATTCGGCCCCAGCTTCCATGATTTTCTGGAACACCTCTTTGGCGCTTTCGTTGGGCACGTAGATCTCAAATCCGCCGGCACCGGTGTAACCCGTGGCCGAGATGATCACGTCGGGTTGTCCGGCGAAGGTGCCTTTGTCAAAGGTGTAGTACACCATGTTTTTCAGGTCTACTGGCGTTAAAGACTGTAACGCATCAACGGCTTTGGGGCCCTGCACCGCGAACAGAGACATCTCATCGGAGATATTCTTCAGCTCGGCGCCGTTGGTGTTGAATTGATTGATCCAGTTCCAGTCTTTCTCAATGTTGGAGGCGTTCACCACCAGCATGTATTCCTCGGGGGCCAGGCAGTACACCAACAGGTCATCCACAATGCCGCCTTCCTGGTTGGGCAGGCAGGAATACTGGATTTTGCCCGGCGTCAGTTTGGAGGCATCGTTGGTGGTCACGCGCTGGATCAGGTCCAGGGCCTGGGGACCAGAAACCAGGAACTCGCCCATGTGCGACACGTCAAAGATCCCCACGGCTTTGCGCACGGTGTGGTGCTCATCCAGGTCAGAGCTGTAACGAACCGGCATGTTGTAACCCGCAAAAGGCACCATCTTGGCGCCCAGGGCCTCGTGCACATCATTCAGGGCAATTTTCTTTAATTCCATGTATGGGTTGTTTAGGAAGAATCGGTTAAGGAAAGGCAAAAGTATAAAAATAAAGGCGGGTTTCTAAACCAAGCCGCCGCCTTTGCCTTTGCACCAGGCCAACCCCAGGATGGTACCGCTTCTGGCCTGATTTGGTGAAAACAAGGCCAAAACATAAAGCAAGTTCTTTTCATACTTATAGTACTTTCCCTGATCGTACAAAACCCGTTAGGCTCGTTGCCGTATTGCTTCTTTATTCAGTTTCCCTGTTCCAGGTTCACCGGTGTCATCACACATAACTTTTCTGCCCTCAGGTTCTGGTTGGCAGCAATTATCAAGATGACTCAAATAGTTGGGCAGGGTAGATTGCACCATACACCCAGGTTTCTTTGAGAGGGTAAGTACCGCAAAAAATCTACTTTTGTACAGCCGGCATTCCAGCAGAGGAAGGCGCGGCTGTTTCTGTATTTATCTTGGGAGGTGGTCTCCATCTCTCCTAGCACACATTACATGAATCTAACAACCAAGCTCTTCGCCGGCTTCGTTCTAATCTCCTTTCTCTTCACCACGGTGGCCATTGTCAATTACCGCCTTTCTGAGGATGTGATTTCCAACTCGGCCTTCGTGTCAGACTCCCAGAACATCACCCGTACGTCGGCCTCGCTGCAGAGAAGCATCATTGACATGGAGACCGGTATGCGTGGCTATCTGCTTACCGGCAACCGCACCTTCCTGGATCCTTATTTTTCGGCGGCGGCCCTAATCCCCGGCCAGTTTGACCTGCTCAAGAAACTGATGAAGGACAACCCAGATCAGCTGAAAAGAGTGAAAGAGATTGAAGACCTGCACCGGAAATGGCGCGATGAATTTGCCGTGCTGCTGATTGAGGAGAAAGACAAGGAAAACAAAACCTCAGACCTCTACCGCGGCATTCAGAAACTGGAACACGGCTTTCTAGTGCTCAACGAGGAAGGGAAACGCATCACTGACCAGATGCGGATTTATTTCAAGGACTTTAACAGCATTGAGTACAAGGTGCGCGAAGCCCGCAATGCCCGCCTGGCTGAAAGTATCGCGGATACGCGCCGGATCTCCACCACTTTGACGGTGATCTCGGTGATGCTGGGCTTGGTTTGGGCCTACTATATTACCCGCCTTATCTCGCGCCGGATTTTAAAGATGGTGAACCTAGCCGACCGGATCTCGCACGGCGAATACAAAACCCAGATTGAGGACGATGCCAACGACGAACTCACCCGCCTCTCTGAGTCCCTGAACCGGATGGCCTCCACCATTGACAACACCTTCACGGAGCTGGACAGCAAAAACAAGGAACTGGATCAGTTTGCCTACGTGGTATCCCATGACTTGAAAGCCCCCTTGCGCGGCATAGAGAACGCCTCGCGCTGGGTGGAGGAAGATATGGGCAAGGAACTTCCCTCTCACATCCAGGAGTACCTTTTGATGATGCGCGTGCGGGTTCACCGCATGGAGAACCTCATCAACGGTATTCTGGCGCTGGCCCGCATTGGGCGGTCCCACCTCGAGGAAGGCATGGTAGATGTGCAGGCGCTGCTGTTTGAGGTCATTGACATGCTTAACCCACCCCAGGGCTTCAAGGTGCATTTGCCAGAAAGGCTACCGGTGGTGCAGGGCGCCAAGGTGGAGCTGCAGCAGGTATTCTCCAACCTGCTCAGTAATGCCATCAAGTACCACCACCGAGAACACGGCAACGTGACCGTCACGCACCAGCAACTGGAAGATGCCCATGAGTTCTCAGTCATTGACGATGGCCCCGGCATTGAGGAAGAGTACCATGATCGCATATTTGTGCTGTTCCAGACCTTGCAGGAGCGTGATGCCGTGGAAAGTACCGGCGTGGGTCTGGCCATCGTGAAAAAGATCATTGAGCGCCGCGGGGGAACCATCAAAGTCACTTCCACTTTGGGAAAAGGGTCGGCTTTTACCTTCACCTGGCCTACCCGCGTTTTGGAGGAAGCCTGATTACCCTTATATTTGAAGAATTACCAATACCAAAAGAGTAACTATGAGTGAATTGCAACCAAGTATTTTGTTAGTGGAAGACGATTACCTTGATGCCATGAGCGTGGAGCGTGAATTGCGGAAAATCAAGGTAATGGTGCCGCTACACAAAGCCAAGAACGGACGCGAGGCCCTGGCCTTGCTACGGGGGGAGCCTGGTACACCTAAGTTAGACCCATTGCCCAACCTTATTCTGCTGGACATCAACATGCCTAAGATGAACGGGATTGAGTTTCTGGAAGAGCTCCGCAATGATCCGTACCTCTCAGACATGAGCGTGTTCATCATGACCACTTCCAACGAAGACTCAGACCGATTTGCCGCCCAGAACCTGCGCGTGAACGGCTACATTGTAAAACCCCTCACCTTTGACACCTTCAACGACGGCGCCTCCAGCCTGGACAGCTTCAGCCTTTTCCTGGATTTACTCAAACTGAAACCCCAATAACCTTTTTTATCCCCCGGAAAAGCCGCGGGGCGTTTGGGAGCCGTTTCCTCAGAAACGGCTCCCAAACGCCCCGCGGCTTCTTTTATATACTGCTTCCGAGGTTCCTCTTAGAAGTGACCACTCAAGGTCCTAGCATCCATAATGTCTCTGGAATGTCTCTGGTTCAAGTATTCAACTTGGACCTATTATGGGCTGAAGTTTGCAACTCCAGTGAGGCTAAAAGCCTCAAAGTGGCTTTCCTGATGATTTAACAGTAAGTTTCGCGGCAAAAGGAACCTACTTCTACCCCTCATCTTCTTTTGTAGCCTATTGCAGTTCTATCTGGCAAAAAAGAAATAATTTATTTCCTGATTTTTCCTGAGGCTGTCGCCTCACTGAAGTTGCAAACTTCAGCCCAAGGTAGGTCCAAGTTTAAAACTTGAACCAGAGTTATAGGAGAATCTACAGGATAGTAGACCTTACAGGATTTCCTCTAATATGGAAACTTCTGCATCGGGCAGCAATTTGAAGGACAGGCGGTGGTGCGGCGTGGTACCATGCTCCCTGATGGCGTTTCTGTGCACTTTGGTAGGATAACCCGCGTTCTGTTCCCATTTGTACTGCGGGTAAGTGGCGGCTAACGCGCACATGAGGTCATCGCGGTGGGTTTTGGCCAGAATAGAGGCCGCCGCGATGTTGTAGAACCGGCTGTCGCCTTTGACCATGCAGGCGTGCGGCACTTCCTTGTAAGGATTAAACCGATTTCCGTCCACCAGCAAATACTCCGGCGAAATGTTCAGCAGATCGGTGGCGCGGTGCATGGCCAGGAAAGAGGCGTTGAGGATGTTGATCTCGTCTATCTCCTGCGGACTCACCTCGGCCACGGCCCAATAGATGGCCTCGCGGCAGATCTCCTCCCGCAGTTGTTCCCGCTGTTTGGCCGTGAGCAATTTTGAATCGGTGAGCAGCGGGTGGGAATAATCCAGCGGCAGCACCACGGCCCCGGCCACCACGGGCCCGGCCAGGCAGCCGCGCCCGGCTTCATCCAGGCCTACCTCCAGCAATTTACCGCTATGATTTGCAATCAGCATTGTAAGACGTTTTTATCAATTCTCAATACAAAACAGGCAAAGGAGGCAAATAATTCGCGGAATGTATAGCTCCTTTTAGATATATCTCATTAAATTAAGCGGTCAAATACTTTAGAAGCTACTGACTAACATGCGTTCAAGGCTTCTTTTCCCTGCCCTCACCCACACCAAACAAACATGCAAACGATGACTCCGAAAACCCAAACCCCGCACGAGATTCTGGAAAGTCCCGATTTTAAGAAACTGGTCAAGAAACGCTGGTCGGTCTCGCTGGTGCTCACCTTTACCATGCTGGTGGTGTACTTCGGGTTTCTGCTCACCGTGGCGTTCAACAAAGAGGTGCTGGCCACCAGAATCGGGGAGTATACCACATTGGCCATTCCCATCGGGCTGGGCATTATCCTGTTTGCCTGGGTACTCACGGGCGTTTATGTCTTCTGGGCCAACAGCGACTATGACACCTCGGTGCAGAACCTGAAAGACAAAATCCAATAGCCGTCCCAACCCCAAACTGACACTCAAAAGCACCATGTCCTCTTCTCTTCTGCTACTGTTACAGGCCCCCAGCACTTCCACGCTAGGCACGGCCAACCCGGTTTCCATTGCCATGTTCTTCCTGTTTGTGGCCGTGACGCTTTATATCACCTATTGGGCCGCCAAGAAAACCAAAACCGGCTCTGAGTTCTACGCCGCGGGCCGCAACATTTCGGGTTTCCAGAACGGCCTGGCGCTGGCCGGAGACTACATGAGCGCCGCCTCTTTCCTGGGTATTGCCGGCATGGTGGCCACCAAAGGCTACGACGGCCTCATCTACTCCATCGGGTTTCTGGTGGGCTGGCCACTCATCATGTTCCTGATTGCCGAGCCGCTGCGTAACCTGGGCAAGTACACCTTCGCTGATGTGGTGGCTTTCCGGCTTCGGCAGCGTCCCATCCGCATCGTTTCTTCCGTAGGTTCGCTCCTGACCATTGCCTTTTACCTCATTGCCCAGATGGTGGGCGCCGGCGGGTTGATCAAAACGCTTTTCGGGCTGGATTATGAGATTGCCGTGGTAGTGGTGGGCTGCGTGATGACGCTGTACGTGTTGTTTGGTGGTATGATTGCCACTACCTGGGTGCAGATCATCAAGGCGGTGTTGCTGTTAAGCGGTGCCACCGTGCTGGTATTGCTGTCGCTGGCCAAATTCGGGTTCAGCCCGGCTAATTTGCTGGAAAGTGTGAGCACACAGTACGGCCAGGAAATGCTGGCGCCGGGCGGCTACATCACCAATCCGTTTGATGCGCTTTCGCTGGGCTTGGCATTAATGCTGGGCACCGCTGGACTACCGCACATTCTCATGCGTTTCTACACCGTACCCGATGCCAAAGCCGCCCGTAAATCGGTGTTCGTGGCGACTGGGTTCATCGGGTATTTCTATCTATTAACCTTCCTGATCGGTTTCTCGGCCATGGCACTAGTGGGCAAACCAGCCATTGAAGGCATAGACAAGGGCGGCAACATGGCGGCCTTACTGCTGGCCGAACAAACCGGCGGCACCGCTTTCCTGGGCTTCATTGCCGCCGTGGCTTTCGCGACTATCCTGGCCGTGGTGGCTGGTTTGACCTTATCGGGGGCTTCCAGCATCTCGCATGACTTGTACGTGCACGTATTCAAACACGGCGTCTCTGATGAGAAAGGCGAGATGAAAGTGGCCCGGCGCGCTACCGTGGCCTTGGGTATTCTGTCTATTGTGTTGGGCCTGGTGTTCAAAGGGCAGAACGTGGCCTTCATGGTGGGTCTGGCGTTCTCCATCGCGGCCAGCGCCAACTTCCCGGCCCTGCTCATGTCTATCATCTGGAAACGGTTCACCACCAAAGGTGCGGTCTGGAGCATCGCCACGGGCGCCATCCTTTCTCTGGTTCTGATCGTGCTGAGCCCCACCATTATGGTAGACATCATGGGTTATGACGAGGCGATTTTCCCTTTGAAGAACCCGGCGCTGGTGTCTATGTCCGGCGCTTTCCTCATGGGGATTATTGTTTCCCTGCTTCAGCCGGAGGAATCTGCCGCGCTCAAGTTTGAGTCTGAGAAGCTCAGGACGTACCTGGGCGTGGGCGCTGAATAGTTTATCTCTTTCTCCTGGCGTTTTAAGGCTGATTTCATGAAAACGGCCTCAAAACGCATGGCTGGCCATTTTCAGGCGCACCGCTGCTTTGGCGCTGTTTTTTATAAAATGGGCCTAAAACATCTGCTTCTGACCACAAAGGGAGGCTTTTCTTGGCTCCCTCGGCAGAAATTCTAACTTTAAGACCTCAAACCGAACGACACAAACAAATGGATTACCGCATAAAATCATTTGAAGAGTACCAGGAAACTTACCGGAAAAGCGTGGAGCAGCCCGAGGAGTTCTGGGCCGGCATTGCCGAGAATTTTACCTGGCGCAAAAAGTGGGACAAGGTGCTGGACTGGAATTTTGAGGAGCCCAACGTGAAGTGGTTTGTGAACGGCAAGCTCAACATCACCGAGAACTGCCTGGACCGCCACCTGGAGAAAAGAGGCAATAAACTGGCCCTCATCTGGGAACCCAACGATCCCAAAGAGCGCTACATCCGGTTCACCTACCGCGAGCTGCACGAGAAAGTCTGCCAGATGGCCAACATCCTCAAGCGCAACGGCGTGCAGAAAGGCGACCGCGTCTGCATCTACATGCCCATGATTCCCGAGTTGGCGTTCAGCGTATTGGCCTGCGCCCGCATCGGGGCGGTGCATTCGGTGATTTTCGCGGGTTTCTCGCACACCGCCATGGCCGACCGCATCAACGATGCCCAGGCCAAGGTGGTCTTGACTTCAGATGGTTTGAACCGCGGCCCCAAGCAGATCCCCGTGAAACGCGTGGTAGACGAGGCTTTGGAAACCTGCCCCAGCGTACAGAAAGTGGTGGTGGTAGACCGCGTGGGCTGGGCCGTGAACATGGTAGAAGGCCGTGATGTGTGGTACCACGAGGAACTGCAGCACGTGGACAAAACCTGCCCCGCCGAGGAAATGGATGCCGAGGACATGCTCTTCATCCTATACACCTCCGGCTCTACCGGTCAGCCCAAAGGCGTGGTGCACACCATAGGTGGCTACATGGTCTACACAGATTATACCTTCCGGAACGTGTTCCAGTACGACGAGAGCGACATCTACTGGTGTACCGCCGACATCGGCTGGATTACGGGTCACTCCTATCTGTTGTATGGTCCGCTTTTGTCCGGTGCCACCACGCTGATGTTCGAGGGCGTGCCTTCGTTCCCGGATCCGGGCCGTTTCTGGCAGGTAATTGACAAATTCGGGGTGAACATTTTCTATACCGCGCCTACCGCCATTCGCTCGCTCATGGCCGCTGGCCTGGACCACGTACTTTCTTACAGCCTGGATTCCCTGAGGGTGCTGGGATCGGTGGGGGAACCTATCAACGAGGAAGCCTGGCACTGGTACCACATACACGTGGGCAAAGAACGCTGTCCGGTGGTAGACACCTGGTGGCAAACCGAGACGGCTGGCATCATGCTCTCGTCGCTGGCCGGTGTGACACCCATGAAACCGAGCCACGCGGGCTTCCCTATGCCGGGCGTGCAGCCTTTGCTGCTGGACCAGCACGGCGAGGAGATCACCGAGAACGAGGTGGAAGGCTACCTCTGCATGAAATTCCCGTGGCCCGGCATCATCAGAACCACCTACGGCGACCACGAACGCTGCCGCCAAAGCTATTTCAGTGCCTACAAGGGCCTCTATTTCACCGGCGACGGCGCTAAGCGTGATGCCAACGGCCTCTGGCGTATCATCGGGCGGGTAGATGACGTGATCAACGTATCGGGGCACCGCTTCGGCACTGCCGAGATTGAGAACGCCATCAACCAGAACAGGCACATTGTGGAGAGCGCCGTGGTGGGCTACCCGCATGACGTGAAAGGACAGGGCATTTACGCCTTTGTGGTGTGCGGCGAGGAAGCGCCAACCAGTCCAGAGCACCTCCGCGCCGAGGTTATTGAAACAGTGGTGGAACAGATAGGCAAAATCGCGAAGCCAGACAAAATCCAGATTGTGAGCGGCCTGCCCAAAACCAGATCGGGGAAAATCATGCGCCGCATCCTCAGGAAAGTGGCCGAGGGCGATACCTCCAACCTGGGCGACACCAGCACGCTGCTGGACCCACCCATTGTAGACGAAATTATCCAGGGGGCTTTATAGCCCCCTTTTTTTATGCCCGCTGTTTTAAGCCTGTTTTTGGAAAATCGGCATGAAAACAAAATTCTTGCCGCGCTGTTTCTGAGGAGAGGTAATTGCCTCAACCTTTTAGCGGGGGATGGGGTAAGGAAAAGGGGATTTGCCTGCCAACCCCTCACGTAAAACTAACCCAGGAAACCATGAACTTAGATATCCAACACGATGAAGATGCCCAGCAATTCACTGCCCTGCTGGAAAAAGAAGACATAGGCGAATTAGCCTACGCGCTCCCAGATGAGGAAACCATTGACTTTCAGCACACCTACATTGAGGAAGAACATCGGAACAAAGGCTACGCCGAAAAACTCATCAAACACGGCATTGACTACGCGGTGTCCAAAGGCCTAGAGGTACGCGCCTCCTGTCCGGCGGTGGCCAAATACCTGGAGAGGAATCCGCTGTAATCTCCACGCTGCTTCCCGGTGATTTGGCCGGCTAGCGGACAGATGGCTTGAAGCAAAACAGGAACGGCAGGCAGGACGCCTGCCCTTCCTGTTTTAAGGCCGTTTTGCTCAAAACGGCCTTAAAACGAAAAAGAGCCTGCGCCGGGGCACAGACTCTTCTCTCTACAAACAAACCTTAGATCTTTGCCTAGGCTTTAGGTATTTTCAAGGTCCAACCCACGTCAATGAGGTTGGGGTCTTTGATTTTATCTAAGTTAGCCTGGTGTATTTTATGCCACTGGGAAGCATCGCCGTAGAAGTTCTTGGCGATTTTTGAAAGCGAATCTCCGCTTTTCACCGTGTAGGTGTCAAAGGCGGGTTGGGTGGCCGCAGCAGGCTGGGCAGCGGCAGGCTGCGCCACTACTGGCTTGGCGGCAGGTTGGGCCACAGGCTTTTGCACCGGCTTCTCCTCCCCTTTTTTAAGAAAATCAAATAGTCCCATAGTTGTATTTTTCTATTGATGGTCAGATCCTTTATACGATATCCAATTGGTATACAGGCTAATTCTTACGCGGCTGGTTTAGATTGGTTTGTTTATTTTCATAGAACTGTGTACAAAAACGCACGTATGAAAAACGTGTTTGCTCACGGCAAATACGTAGACACCTGAACCTAAACGTAAAACTATGAAAATGACAATCACCTCTCCGGCTACCCGTCTGTTCACGCTTATCTGCCTGGTCTGGCTCAGCGCTTTCTCTTACAGCTGTAACAAGAAGGCTGAGGACGGCGGCAACACGCAGATGATCTCGGGTACCACCAGCAAAATCTGGAAAGCCAGCAAAGAAACCACCGCCTCCGGCGAAAAAGACAAACTCACCTCCACTGAGAAACAGGAGCAGATCCAATTCTTCGCCAACGGAAACTTCACCCAGACCTCAGAAAGCCAGTCGGCGAACGGCACCTGGACCTACAGCGCGCCTAACAAGACCCTGAGCCTGACCTACGCCAACAACAACGTAAGCGAGAATTTCACCGTGGCTGAACTGGACGACGATGACATGAAACTACAGGCCCCCGATGGCTCCACCATGACCTTGAAAGCTGAGTAAACCTCCTTTGTTTTCAACCATAGCCCACCCAGACATTTTTGGGTGGGCTATTTTTTGCCTTCGGCTATAAGACTAAGTCATTTGCAACCGGTGATTCCCCGAGGACAGATTTGCGCCCCATTTTTCAAAAACGTATCATTAACGCAGGAACCAGATTCTCACCTCATCCCGGCCCTCCATGAAATTCCGTCTGCACCTGTTTGAACTGGAAGACCAACCCTGGTTTCCGCATGTGGTGCGTCAGGGCATGATGGATGTGCTGCGGTTCATGATCACGGCCTTGGGCATTTACAAACCCATAGTACCGCTGTTGCGGAATGCGTTGGCCCATACCGGGCAAACCCATCTCGTAGACCTTTGTTCGGGCGCGGGCGGCGGCATCCGGCAAGTGTGGCAGGAACTGGAGAAACAAGCCGGGCAGCGCTTCACCATCACCCTCACCGACAAATACCCCAACCTGGAGGCCTATGCGTTTCTGGCGGCCCAGACAAACGGAGGCCTTCTTTTTGAGACACAACCCGTAGACGCCACCGCCGTTCCGCCGTCTTTGGCAGGTTTCCGGACGGTTTTCTCGGCTTTTCACCATTTCAGGCCAGAAACGGCTACGGCCATTCTGACGGATGCAGTGCGGCAGAACCAGGGAATTGGTGTGTTTGAGGGAGCGGGCAAGCGTTGGCACGAGCTGCTGTTGGTTTGGCTTGTGTTTCCCTGGGCCATTCTGCTCTTTACGCCCTTTATCCGGCCATTTACCTGGCGCCGCCTTTTCTTCACCTACATCATCCCGTTGATTCCGCTGGGCACCATCTGGGACGGCACGGTTTCTTTGCTGCGCCTGTACACGCCGGCGCACCTGGAGAAGATGGTGGCCTCCATCCACGCGCCGCACTATACCTGGCACATCGGGCGGGCCCGGCACTGGAGCGGCACCGGCGTCTTGTATTTAGTAGGCTATCCATCGTAAACTACCCGTATGAACTCCTCCTGGTCCGATGCTTGGCGCCTCCTCCGCATCCCGTTTTCTTTGTTCCTGATGCCTATTTTCTGGTTCGCGCTGAGCGCCGTGCCGGAGGTGTCTGCAATACGGGCGGTGGCCGTCTTCCTTATCCTGCACCTGTTGGTGTACCCGGCCAGCAACGGCTACAACTCCTACTATGACCGGGATGAGGGCAGCATCGGCGGCCTGAAACACCCGCCTAAAGTCACGCAGACGCTGTACTGGCTCGTGCTGATCTTCGATGCGCTGGCGGTGGCGTTCTCCGCGCTGCTTTCCTGGCTTTTTGCCGCCATGGTGCTTGTGTACCTATTGGTGTCTAAAGCCTATAGTTATGAAGGCATCAGACTCAAAAAATACCCAATCCTAAGCACGCTGGTGGTAGTGGTTTTCCAGGGGGCTTTCACGTTTGCCATGGTGCAGGTAGGCAGCGGCGTAGCTGATGAACAGATTTTAAGCACAAACAACCTGCTGCTGGCCCTGGTAAGCTCCCTGTTTCTATGCGGCTCTTATCCGCTCACGCAGGTGTACCAGCACGAGGAAGATGCCCGCCGCGGCGATGAAACATTAAGCCTGAAACTGGGTTTGTGGGGCACTTTCATCTTTGCGGCCGTCAGCCTGCTGGTGGCCTCGGGGGTGCTCTTCTACACGTATTGGCGCCGCGAGGAAACCTGGCATATCCTGTTTTTCCTCTTGGGCACGGGTCCGGTCTTGATGGTTTTCAGCCGTTGGCTATGGCAGGTAAGGCAGAACCCCGCCGCGGCCAACTTTGAAAACACCATGCGCATGAACAAAGTATCTTCTCTGTGCATGAGCTTCTCTTTCTTCTTTATTTTGCTCTGGCAACTCTGGCGCGGCTAAATGAAGGGAACTATGGCCTGCGTGGCACGTACATCGTTTTTAGGCCAAATCTCTGAAATCATGCTGAAAATCTATTGGGTAGCGGTACTGGCCTTTATGTTCAGTTGCCAATCTTCACCATCAGAAGAAACTGCCACTTCCAACTCAACTGGCCCTTCCGGCACCCCTGCAAAGAAATCCGCCACCAGCGATTCCGCGCAACCGGTGCAACATATTGTACAGCGCACCCATCCGTTCTCTTCTCCAGAGAAGCCAGACTACTTCCGGCTGGCCCTGCACGGCAACTCCATCGCCAAAGGCGAAGTGGAATTCACCATTACTACCCAAGACGGCACCACCATTTACGAGGAAAACTTTCCCGCCGCCGATCTGGAGGCCAGCATGGTCTATGAAATGGAAAACTCCTCTGCCACACAGGCCGAGCGCGAGGATTACATCATCAAACGCATGGAAGGCTTTGTAGAAAACGCCGATTTTGTGGAGCCCGCCATCGCGCCCAATGCTCCGGTACAAGCCTCTTTTGTGAACGAGACCACCTGGAAACGCATCCAGGCCAACCCCAAAGCCATCGGGTTTAAGTACATGCTGGGTAAAGAAGATGGCCGCCTGCTGGTCTATGACTCCGCGCAGAAGAAAGCCGTGCGCTACGGCAGCTTCGGTGGGTAAGCGGTAGAATTGTTGACCACCCCGCCCTGCGGGCACTCCTCCTGAGTCAGGAGGGGAGTTTCTGAATGCCTGCGCTATACCGTTTGCTTAAAAGACCTTGCAGCATCGGGAGGTCCTGCGAGCGTCTGCGCCATTAGCTGTTTTAAGGCCCATTTTTCTGAAAACACTTAAAAACAGGAAGGCCCCGCAGATTTCTCTGCGGGGCCTTCCTGTTGTAATATATGCTTAAGACTAGCTGTTCATGGAGATCAGGAACTCGTCGTTGTCTTTGGTCCCTTTCATGCGGTCTTTCAGGAACTCCATGGCTTCTACGGAATTCATGTCTGACATAAACTTGCGCAGGATCCAAACACGGCTGAGTTCGTCGCGGTCCATGAGCAGATCCTCGCGGCGGGTACCGGAAGCCGGCACGTCGATGGCTGGGTACACCCGCTTGTTGGCAAGCTTGCGGTCCAGCTGGAGTTCCATGTTACCGGTTCCTTTGAATTCTTCAAAGATCACCTCGTCCATTTTAGAGCCGGTGTCAATCAAAGCGGTAGCGATGATGGTCAACGAGCCGCCGTTCTCTACGTTACGGGCTGCCCCGAAAAAACGCTTAGGTTTGTGCAACGCGTTGGCATCCACCCCACCAGATAGGATTTTACCGGAAGACGGAACCACGGTGTTATAAGCCCGGGCCAGACGAGTGATGGAATCCAGTAGAATAACCACATCGTGTCCGCACTCTACCATGCGCTTGGCTTTGTCCAACACAATGCTGGAGATCTTCACGTGGCGCTCGGCCTGCTCGTCAAAGGTAGAGGCAATTACCTCGGCTTTCACGCTGCGGGCCATATCGGTTACCTCCTCTGGGCGCTCGTCAATCAACAGGATCATCAAGTAAACCTCGGGGTGGTTTTCGGTGATAGCATTCGCAATCTCCTTCAGCAATACCGTTTTACCGGTCTTAGGCTGGGCCACGATCAAACCACGCTGACCTTTCCCGATGGGGGCAAACAGGTCCATGATGCGGGTTGAGTATTGGCTGGAGCGGGTAGTCAGTTTTAAACGCTCTTCCGGGAAAAGAGGCGTCAAATGCTGGAATGGAATCCGGTCTCTGATTTCCTCGGTGGTACGGCCGTTCACGGAATCCACCTTCAGCAACGCGAAATACTTCTCGCCTTCTTTCGGGGCCCGTACGGTACCTTTCACGCTGTCACCGGTTTTCAGACCGAATAACTTGATCTGCGACGGAGACACATAGATATCATCTGGGCTGGCCAGGTAGTGGTAGTGCGCCGAGCGCAGGAAACCGTAGCCGTCCTGCATTAATTCCAGCACGCCTTCGTTGGCGATGACGCCGTCAAACTCGCGGTAATTGACACTATTGGCATTGTTCTGCTGCGGCCGGTTCTGGTTCTGGTTCTGGTTGGGCTCGCGGCGGTTCTGCCAGTTAGGGTTGTTATTGTTGCTATTGTTCTCGCGCGGCTCGCGGTTCACGTTTCCGTTTTCTCTCGGCTCACGTTGCTCACGAGGCTCTCTGGCGGTATTTTCCCTTGGCTCGCGGGCCTGGAATTCTCTTGGCTCACGCTGTTCTCTTTCACGAGGCTCGCGCGGCGCGTTGTTCTCTCTCCCTTCTCTTGGCTCTCTTTGTTCACGGGCATCGCGCGGCTGGAATTCACGGGGCTGCATACGGCTCTCACGCGGCTCAGGGCGGTTTTCCCGAGGGGCACTGTTCTCACGCGGTTCGCGGTTCTCGCGGGGCTCTGGGCGCGCGGCTGACTCGCGGGTCTCACGGGTATCTTCCCGCAGGGTGTTAGGCGTGCGCACGCGCTCTTCCCGGGCCGTGGCCGGTGCGCGCTCTGCTCTGGCCGGACGCTCAGGGGCGGTTCTGGCCGGGCGGCGGGCGGGTGCTGGGGCAGGTGCTTCTTCAACCGCAGCTAAAACCGGGGTCTCTGCCGCAGGGGCAGGCGTTGGGGCGGGCGCGTCGGCTACCAGGGCCTCAGGGGCGGCAGCTTCTGCTACGGCCACCGGGGCATCGGTGAGTTCGTCTGCCTTGCGCGAAGATTTTTTATATTTTTTGGGGAGATTCTCAAGGGGGGTAACGGCTTGCTGATCCAGGATTTTATAGATCAGATCTTGCTTGCTGAGCTTCTTGAAGTTCGTGACGCCGAGGTTCTCAGCAATTTCTTTGAGTTCTGAAAGAAGAGAATCTTTCAACTCGTCAATGTTGTACATAAATTGAATTAATTAGCTATTCGGTTTAAATGCATAGCAGTTGCAGAGCGCAACGGGCAGACGGATAAAAACAGGAAAAAACTTGGTGTGTAAGGTAATGAAGAACCCGGATGACGGTCGTTCAGAAAATGTACTGCAATGTTAGACAGCCTTGTTCTATTTTACAAGCAGTACGAGAAAATTAATATATAAAGTTACACAAATTTTCATAAAAAAGTGCCCTTTGCCGCAGCCTATCCAAAATATTCTATTTTTGCGTACAGATAACCAGACGCACCATGTTACAGATACCCGTTTTACGCGAGCAAACCGATCTTGTTCTTGCTGGCTTGCAGAAAAGAAACTATCCAAATGCCGCCCAGGAAGTGCAGGCTTTGCTGGACCTGGACCAGAAACGCCGGTCCCTGCAAACCGAGCGCGATGAGCTCCTGGGCCGCGCCAATGCCCTGGCCAAAGAAATTGGCGGCCTTATGAAAAGCGGCCAAAAGGAACAGGCCGAAGCCCTCAAAACCGAAACCGCCGAGCTGAAACTGCGCACCAAGTCTTTGGACGAGGAAGTACAGAACCTGGAGCAGGCGCTGCAACAGGCCCTCTATAAACTGCCCAACATTCCACACAGCAGCGTGCCCGCCGGTCGTTCTGCCGAGGACAATGAGGTGGTGCTGGAACATGGTACTATCCCAACTTTGCCCCAGAACGCCCAGCCCCACTGGGACCTGATCAAGCAGTATGACATTATTGACTTTGAATTGGGTATTAAGATTACGGGTGCCGGTTTCCCGGTATACAAAGGCCAGGGAGCCCGTTTGCAGCGCGCGCTCATCAATTTCTTCCTAGACGAAGCCCTCAAAGCCGGCTACACCGAGGTACAGCCTCCTATTGTGGTGAACGAAGCCTCGGGCTACGGCACCGGCCAACTTCCTGATAAAGAAGGCCAGATGTACCACGCCACCGCCGATAACCTTTACCTGATCCCAACCGCCGAGGTGCCCATCACCAACCTGTACCGCGACGAGATCATAGATGGAAGCAAGCTGCCCATCAAGAACGTGGGCTACACGCCTTGCTTCCGCCGCGAGGCCGGTTCCTGGGGTGCCGATGTACGCGGCCTGAACCGCCTGCACCAGTTTGACAAAGTGGAGATCGTGCAGATTCAGGCACCGGAAAAATCCTACCAGGCGCTGGAGGAGATGAGCCAATATATCCAGGGTCTGCTGCAGAAACTGGAACTGCCCTACCGCGTGCTCCGTCTCTGCGGTGGCGACATGGGCTTCACCTCTGCCCTTACCTATGACATGGAAGTTTACTCTGCCGCCCAGGGCCGCTGGCTGGAAGTAAGCTCCGTCTCTAACTTTGAAACCTACCAGGCCAACCGCCTGAAACTGCGCCAACGCACCGAAGGCGGTAAACCTCAGCTGCTGCACACGTTGAATGGCAGCGCCCTGGCCCTGCCCCGCATTGTAGCAGCCCTGCTGGAGAACAACCAAACCCCAGAAGGAATCAGGATACCGAAAGCCTTGCAGGCCTTCACCGGGTTTGAGATGATCACCAAATAAATAAGTTCTGCCAGAGGATAATTCTTCTTGATTCTGAAAAGCGTTTCAGGCTTGTTTTGAGAAAAACAGGTTTGAAACGCTTTTTGGCTTTATTAGGGTTTGGAAGGAGGGTTTTCCTGATGTTAGCAACGTGCATGGAAAATGCAAGTGTTTGCAAAGTGCTCCTTATTCTTGTTGGTGTGACTTGATTTCGCGGCTTTTCCAGTTAGCTTTTTGAGGCTGATTTGCTATTGCGTAGTCCGGTTGTGCTGGCGTGGGGCCGCAGTTTGCGTGGGTTCATGAGCTGAGTTGTTGCATAGCTGGGCTCCGTGCGCTCACGGCCGCGAGGCCCCGCCTTCCGGCCTCGCGCTGCTGTTTTAGCCTTGGCCGGTTGGCCTGCCTGCGGCACCAGGTCTAAAACAAAGGCGCTCCACCGAAAGGCTGGGATTGGGAATATGGTAGGAACGCCTCAGACCTCGCAGCGTCCGGAGGTCCTGCGAGTGTCTTCTATATTTGACATGGTTCAAGTCTGTGACTTGGACCTAAAATGACCGGCAGTTTGCAACTGCCGTGAGGATACAATTGGACGAGGACAGGTTTAATACTAGAAAATGTAGCCCCTCTTGAGGGAGGAAGGGTGTCTACACCTGGTGATCACTCATTCCCTTGGCAAATTTCGTAGGGGCAATCCTTTGTGGTTGTCCTGTACTCTGCACGATCTCCACTACATCCTACCCGTTACCCGCCAAAGCAGCATCCAACTCTTCAGGGGAGGGGTTTTTCATGGGGGTTTGCTCCCCTACCACTACCATGGGAAAACGCACTTTGCCGCGGTTCATGTCTTTGATGGCTTGCATGGCTTCGTCGCTTTGCTCTACG
The DNA here is from genome assembly GCF_017916365.1 of Rufibacter roseolus. GTDB lineage: Bacteria > Bacteroidota > Bacteroidia > Cytophagales > Hymenobacteraceae > Nibribacter > Nibribacter roseolus. The sequence continues at coordinate 1,914,367 of NZ_JAFMSU010000001.1, read as the reverse complement.
TTGATGTAGTCATAAGCCACGTCATGCGTTTTGAAGTAGTCTTGAATGGCAACGGTTTTCTTGCACCAATCGGCACCGTAGAGAATGGGTTTGGCGGCCATAACATAGAGGGTTGGTTTGCCGTTTTGTACGTCTTTTCCGGAAAACAGGCCGAAAACAAGGCGCCTCCGGCATAAGTCTCAAGCAAGGTGGTCCACCTCCGGCAGTTGGAAATCGAAGTTGATTTCGCGCATACAGCGGAAGTGGCGCTCAGGGCATTTGGTGTAGCCTATCTTAGAGCAGGGACGGCAGTACAGGTTTTTCACCTCCATTACCTCAAAGTCCTTGGTGTAAGGGTACATCCCGAAGGCGGGCACGGTGTTTCCCCAAATGCTGTAGATCTTTTTCTGGAAGGCCGCGGCGATGTGCATCAAGCCGGTATCATGGCTGAAAACCGCTTGGGCCTGACGAACCAGCGAGGCTGATCCGTTGAGGTTGTATTTTCCGCAGGCGTTGTAGATAATCGTACGGTTTGCTGGGTTAGGAGATTCGTGGGAATGATAAGGCTCAGAGGTGAAAAAGACCTCAATCATGTGCGCAATGGGAACATCCTCCTTGCCTCCCAGCAGTACGATGGGGCCGTTGATTTTCTCGCACAGTTCAATCAGGCGGTCTACGGGTAGGCGCTTGGTATAGTGCTGCGCCCCGATGGCAATGGCGTAGTAGCCTTTCTGGTGAGACGCCGGCAAGGTGCTCAGGTCTATCTCATCTTTCTCGGGGATGAAATAGTCCAGGCCTTCCCCGTCGTTCTGCACGCCTAGCGGTGCCGCCGTGGCCAGGTAACGGTCCACGATGTGCACATCCGGCATCCGGTTTATCTTGAACTTCACCAACAGCCACTTCTGGTAGTTGAGCTTATCAAAGCTGCGGGCGGGACGGCCCAGGCGAGATTTCAATACGCGGGTGCGCAGGTTGTTGTGCAGGTCCAGGATCAGGTCATACCGCTCGGCTTTCAACTGCAGAAGCAAATCCTTTAGGGAATTCTCCAGGCAGAACACCTTGTCCACATACGGGTTGCTGGCAATGATATTCCGGAAGGCGGCCTTGGTGCAGAAATGAACTTCTGCCCCCAGCACCTGCTCTTTCACGCACCGGATAACCGGCGTGGTGAGCACAATATCGCCGATGGAAGAGAACCGGATGATGAGGATTTTTTTCAAGCGCAAACAGTTTAACCCATCGGCAAAGGTACGGGTCTTACGGCAGATTTCCCGCGGGTGAAAGAGGCAGCTTTGGTCTCCTCAGTTTTAACGCTGTTTTCTGAAAAAGGCCACCAAAACAGCCACCATTAAAAGCGCCACTGCGAGGTAAGAAAGATAGTCTGATTTACTGAATTGAGGTTCTTCTACTTTTTGGTGACTGTTGCGGTAAGCGTTAAGGAGGGCATATTCGTTGATCCAGTTTTTAAGTAAGAGTGGTTGAATGCGCATATAAGCTTCTGCTTCCCTTTGTAATAATTCATTTTCAGAAAACATTTCACTTTTCTCACTTATTTGAAGCTCTAATGGCCTGAACGTAGGTAAATCTGTAATACTTCTAGACATCCCACAACTTTTATTGATAAGAACTTCTTTGTAGGAATTAACGCTTGCTTGTTTAGTGTAAAATATCGCTACACCCATAGGCCACTTTTTTACATAACCCAAGGGCTCATAATCAATGTCAGCACTTAAGTAAATTGTATCTGTGCTTACTTCACCCTTAAATACATCTAAAACTTTAATGATTGTGCTCTTGTCTTTTGATCCAATTACTTCGCCAAGAAATATAGTCTCGCTTTCTTGAATATACTTCTGAACTACAGGTAACCAATTTTCTTCATCTGGCAATGAGCAACTTGAAGAAAAAGAGTTGAAAGTTAGAGCCATGAAAAAAATCACGAACAACAATTTGGTCATAAAATTCTGTTTAATTGATTAGTTTAGACAGGATGAACCAGGGCACTGCTTTCCATAAATTCACGTCATAGAAAAAAACCTTTCACTATGGCTATTCTGTTTTAGAGCCCTTTTCTGAATTGAACATCAAAAAAGCCTGCAGCTTTTGCCGCAGGCTTTTCCTTTTCAAAGACACAATCCCTTACAACCCGTATTTATCCAGCAAATACACCAGCGCGGCCATAGAGGCGCCGCCTAGTTCCAGTTCGCGGCGGTTTACTTTGTCGAAGGTGTCATTGGCGGTGTGGTGGATGTCAAAGTAGCGCTGGGAATCTGGCCGGAAGCCGATGAGGGCCACGCGGTCATCTTTCAGCGGACCGATATCGGCGCCGCCGCCTTCCCGGTCAATGTCATGCAGGCCGTAGGGAGCCAGCAATTGGCGCCAAGCGAAGGCTTTCTGGTAAGCCGCCTCGGTAGTAGTCGCAATCCCGAAACCACGGGGCGTGAATCCGCCAGCATCCGATTCAATGGCGGCAAGGTGTTTCTCGCCCTGCTTTTTGGCCACCTCGGCGTACTTGGTACCACCGCGCAGGCCGTTTTCCTCGTTCATGTACATCACCGCCCTGATGGTGCGTTTGGGTTTGTAGCCCATGGCGCGCATCAGGCGCAGCACTTCCATAGACTGCACGCAACCGGTTCCGTCATCATGGGCGCCTTCACCGATGTCCCAGCTGTCCAGGTGGCCGCCTACTACAATGATCTCCTCGGGTTTCTCGGTGCCTTTGATCTCGCCAATGACATTGTAGCTGAGCACATCGGGGAGCCATTGCGGGTTCATGCGCAGGTGGAACTGAAGTTTCTGGTCTTCTTTGAGCAATTTGCTCAATAAATCGGCGCCTTTGGTGCTGATGGCCACGGCCGGGATTTTAGGGGCGTCCTCGGCGTAGCGCAAACCGCCGGTATGTGGAAAGTCATCGTTGTTGGAGGCCATGGAACGTACCACCACGCCCACGGCACCCAGCCGTCCGGCCTCGGAGGGCCCGCTGGAGCGCTGGTCTACGGCTCCGCGGTACGCGTGTCCGGTAACGATGTGCGTCTGGTCAAAGCCCCGGTTGAAAAAGACGATCTTGCCCTGCACCTTTTTCTTGCCCAACTTCTTCAGCTCTTCCAGGCTGTTTACCTCTATCACATCGGCGGTGAGCCCGGTGGCAGGGGTAGCGACAGAACCACCAAGGGCCAGCACGTTCACCTCGCGGGTAGGGGTGATCTTGGAGTTCACGATGGCCGCGTACTCTTTCTCGCCCCGAACCCAATGCGGTACCATCACTTCCTGCAAATACACCCGGTCCAGACCCATCTTCTCCATCTCCTGGCGGGCCCACTCTACGGCAGCGGCGGCCTGCGGCGAGCCGCTCAGGCGGGCGCCAATGCGGCTGGTAAGGTAACGCAGTTGGTCATAACTCTGGCCCTGGGTAAGTGCCACATCATAAATCCTGCGGATGTGCAGGGAATCCTGGTTCTGAGCACTGGCCGCCAATGGCAGACAAAGGGCGGCAGCCAGGGTAATCTGTTTGAGAGAGCGAAGCATATAAGAGGGTGAGGTAGGATGGTATATAGTCAGCAGTTCACTTATCCAAGCATCCAAAAATAGGAACTGTCAACTGCAAAACCACAGACTAGTTCATTCTTTCTGTTTCTATAGTAGTTTACAAGCAGAAGGGCATTTCAAAGATGTATTTTCAAAAACAGTCCTAAAACGCCTTTCACAATTATTCTATACCTTAGTTGTTGAAATCCAATTTACCAGATGCAACCCATTTTTAATTCCTTCTTTTCAGGTAGTTTACGCCTTACTGTTTTGCTGCTACTTTTTCTTTTTTGCAACAGCAGACAAGCTCAGGCACAGAAAACAGATAGCTCCACTACCAAGAACGCCTCTTATGAGCACCTGGAACTGGACGAAAAACCTGAGTTTCCCGGAGGAATCAATGCTCTAATGGCATATTTAGGAAATAACGTTATTGTTCCCAGCCATCTTAAACGGGCAGGACTTGAAGGGTTGGCGGTAGCCAGCTTTATCATCAATAAGAAAGGAAGAATCGTTTCTGTTGAAATCAAAGAATCCCTTCATCCTGATTTAGACCGGGAATTGGTCAAGGTAATCCAAAATATGCCACATTGGAAGCCAGCCCGAAACAAGGGAAAAAGAGTAGCGGTAAGGTTCAGCGTTCCATTCAGGGTAAAAATAACTTAGCGCTTGTGGAGAGATGGTTTCAGGGCCATCCCTCCACAAGCGCTAAGTGGGTAAAAGGATTTGACAATTGCGTCTTCGATGTTACTTCAATTCCAAAATCCTTTTCAAATCTTCCGCTGAAACGGTGAGCAGGCCTACCGGCGGGAGACGCTCGGTGAGGATGCGCCAGTTGGGCTCGGCTTTGAAAACGGGTTCCAGGATTTTGATGGCCTCATCTACTTTGCCGGTGTTGGCCACCGTGATGCCGTGCCAGTACTGCATCTCCAGGTTGTTGGGCTGCAGTTTCTCTGCGGCGCCGTATTCCTTCATAGCCAGCGCCATGTCGTTTTTCTCCACGGCCAGATCGCCGTTGTTCATGTGCTCATAGGCGCGCTGCACGGTGAGCAGGCGACGCAGTTCCCGCAAAGGCAGTTCGTGGTCGTCTACCCGGAGGTCCACCAACCGCTCGTTCCAGGGCTCTTTTTTGCTTTTGCCCGGAACTACCAACAGCGCGGCAGATTGTCTTCCCCTGATGTCCCCGCCCTGGGCTTCGGCAGCGTCCAGCACGGCCAGCATCCGCTCAGCCAACGGCAGGTGCGAGTTCTGCTCAAAGGCCTTGGCCATGGCGGGCCACACGGTCTCGTTCAGCATCATGTTGGCCTGTACCGAAAAGTCTTTGCCCGTGATGTGCCCGGCATAGGTAATGCATTTTTTACCGGTATGGGTAGCCACGCCGCCTTTGGCATCCAGGATAGCTACCTGGCGCACCTCGCGGCCCGGATCATTGGCAAGCAATAGTTTCAGGGTTTCCTCAGCGGTTTTTCCCTGTTTCATCAGCGCCAGTCCGCGCAGCCCGAAGGATTTGTTTGTGAACGACTGGGTGGCTACTACGCCTACTCCGGCCTCACCCCAACTCACGGAGGTGCCAACCGAGAACCAGTGACTTTGCACGGCTACAGCCATCTCGCCGGTTTTAGGGTCGCGGGCCACAATGGAATAGGTGTGGGCCAGCGGCTCCTGTGGTTTATAGACCTGGGCCGCGGCCGGCTGGCTTATGGCCAGGGCACCGAAACCCAGAAGAATCAAAAGCTTTTTCATGTTGTTTTGTCTAATAAATAGACCTGTAAGATAAGGAAAATTAGCCGCTCTTGGTTTATCCTGCGCCAAGAGGCAGCCGTACAGAAAGTTACTCCACCGCCCCTGCTTTTTACCCCGTCCGTTTAGGAGCCGTTTTCTTTAAAACAGGCTCTAAACGGCACGTTTCCCACCCTGCTTCCAAACCTGCGCTTAGTTCCTTACATTTAGAGACCCAAACCAATCTACACAAACTACTTCTCCTTTATGATTAAACATTTACCCAAGCTCTTCTGCCTGTCTTTACTGGCCCTGGGGCAGGCGCAGGCCCAAACGTTGCCCAAGGCGCAGTTCAACCAGATGAAGGCCCGCAGCATTGGGCCGGGCGTGATGAGCGGCCGCGTAACGGCCATTGACGCGGTGGTGAGCAATCCAGACATCATGTACGTGGGCGCAGCCTCGGGCGGCGTTTGGAAAAGCGAGAACGGCGGCACCACCTTTACCCCGGTCTTTGATGAGCAGCCTAACATCAACATCGGGTCACTGGCTATCCAGCAGAGCAACCCCAGCGTAGTGTGGGCCGGTACCGGCGAGGGCAATCCCCGCAACTCGGTGAACATGGGTAACGGCATCTACAAAAGCATTGACGGCGGCCGCACCTGGAAACACATGGGTTTGGACAAGACCTTCAACATCCACCGCATCATCATTGACCCCTCTAACCCAGACGTGGTGTACGCGGGCGTGATCGGGTTGCCGTTCGGAGACCACCCCGAGCGCGGCTTGTACAAGACTACCAACGGCGGCCAGAGCTGGGAGCGCGTGCTGTTCACGAATGAGAAATCGGGGGTGGCCGAGATGGTCATGGACCCCAGCAACCCCAACAAACTGATCGTGGCTATGTGGGAACACCGCCGCACGGGCTGGGATTTCAAATCGGGAGGTCCGGGATCAGGATTATACATCACGTATGACGGCGGGAAAACCTGGCGGAAGAAAGGCGCGGCTGACGGTTTGCCGGCCGGGGACTTCGGGCGATTGGGCCTGGCGCAAAGCCGCAGCATGCCCAGCCGCATTTACGCCATGGTAGAGGCCACCAAAAACGGTCTGTACCGCTCAGACGATGGCGGCGAGAAGTGGACCAAGGTGACCGAGGACCCTTCCATCGTGACGAACCGCGCCTTCTACTTCAACGAAATCTACGTCGATCCTAAAAACGAGAACCGCATCTACATGCTGTACCAGCCGGTGGCGGTGAGCGAAGACGGCGGCAAGACGTTCAACGTGACGGCCTCCATGGACGCGGTCCACGCCGACCACCAGGCCTTTTGGATCCACCCGGAGAACCCGAACCTGATTCTGGACGGGAACGACGGCGGCCTGGCCATCAGCCGGGACCGGGGCAAGACCTGGAGCTTCCCGGAGGCGCTTCCTTTTGGGCAGTTCTACCACATCAACGTAGACAACGAGGTGCCTTACAACGTGTACGGCGGCCTGCAGGACAACGGCTCCTGGACCGGACCGGCCTATACTTTTACCCGCGGCGGCCTTCGTAACTACTACTGGCAAACCGTGCAGGGCGGCGATGGCTTTGACGTTGTGCCAGACCCGGAGGATGCCCGCTACGGCTACGCGATGTCACAGGGCGGAAGCCTGGCGCGCTATGACAAAGAAACCGGCAACTCCTACATCGCCAAACCTACGGCACCGGACCTCAAGACCAAACTACGCTTTAACTGGAACGCGGCCATCGCGCTGGACCCGTTCAACAAAGGCGGTATTTTCTACGCGAGCCAGTTCCTGCACCAGTCCGCAGACAAAGGCCTGAGCTGGAAAACCATCTCACCAGATTTGACCCGCAACAACCCCGCCCAGCAGAAACAAATGGAAAGCGGTGGCCTGAGTCTGGACATCACCTCCGCCGAGAACCACAACACCATCCTCACCATCGCGCCCAGCACACTGGAGAAAGGCGTGATCTGGGTAGGCACCGATGACGGACACGTGCAGCTCACCCGCGACGGCGGCAAGACCTGGACGAACCTGCGCGACCGTCTGCCCGGCTTGCCCGCCGAGGCCTGGATTCCGCAGATCACTGCCTCGCGCCACCGTGCCGGCGAAGCGTTCGTGGTGGCCAACCATTATCGTTTCGGGAAGGATTTCAGCGCTTACGTGTACCGCTCCACCGATTTCGGGAAAACCTGGACCCGCCTGGTAGATGACAAGAAAGTACGCGGCTACGCCCTTTCCTTCCTGCAGGACCCCACCCAACCAAATCTAATGTTCACCGGGACCGAGCACGGCCTCTGGGTGAGCATCAACGGGGGCAAAGACTGGACTCAGTGGACCCAAGGCTTGCCTTCAGTGCCGGTGATGGACCTGGCCATCCAGGAGCGTGAAGCCGATCTGGTTATCGGGACGTTTGGCCGCGCCGTGTACGTGCTGGACAATATCAAACCGTTGCGCCAGTTAGCGGCTGATAATGGAAAAACCCTCCAGAAACCGTTGGCCGTGTTTGAGCCCTCAGAAGCCTATCTGGCCTCTTACGCCTCGGCACCCGGCTACGGCTCCGAGGCCGACAACCTGTACCAGGCCGCCAACAAACCGGCCGGCGCCACGGTAACCTATTACATCAAACCCAAAGCCACTACGCCAGCCCCGGCCAGCGGCAAAAAAGCGGCCCCTAAAAAGAAGAAGCCCGCTACAGAACTGAACAAAGAAACCGGTGAGCGCATGGCCACTTCCCTGCCCGCCCGCGACAGCGCCTCGGTTCCGGCCGTAGCCCGCGTGAAGGCAGATTCCCTGCAGCTCCGCATCTTCGATGCCGATAACAGACTCATCAGGACCCTGCGCCAGAAGCCAGACTCTACCTTAGGTTTCCAACGGATGACCTGGAACCTGACCGAACGCGGTATCCGGCAACCCAGCGGGGGGCGTGGCCAGCGAGGCGGCGGCGGAGAGCCATCGGGGAACCCGGTGCTGCCCGGTACCTACAAACTGGTGATGCAATACGCCGGCAGCAAAGACTCCACGTTCGTGACCGTGAAAGCAGACCCGCGCTTCCCGTTCCAGAAAGAGAACGTGATCGCCCGCCGGCAACTGGGTGAGCGCCTGAACAAGCAGACCCAGCAATTGACTGAGGTGCTGGACCGCCTGCAGGAAGCCTCTGAGGCCACCGAGGCCATCAACACCCAACTGAAATTAGCGAGTGGCAAAGAGAAAGCCGAGTTGCAGCGCTCCACCAAAGCCATGCAGGACTCTATTAAGACTTACCGCGAGATGATCCAGGGGCAAGGCCTCTCCCGCCAGGGGTACGGCCGCCCAAGTCAGCTTACGGCGGTTTCCAAACTGCAGGAAGCGCGCTCTTACGTGACCGGCCGCATGGAGCCTATTACCCAAACCGAGACGCAACTAGTAGAGCAGGCCGAAACCCTCACCCAGGAAGCGGTAGGCAAGGTGAACACCTTCTTCTCTACCGTATGGGCCGGGTACAAGCAGAAAGTGCAGTCGGCGGCGCTCAGCGTGTTCAAGGACAAAGACAACAAAGTGGTGCTTTAAGCCCGATTTCTGAAAAACGGCCCTGAAAAGCCCCGCTGCCTTACAGTAGCGGGGCTTTTGTTTTTGCTGCGTTTGGCCTCCTTCCCTTTTCCAGGCGTAGGAACCCGTTTTCTTTGTCCATCCGGTGACAACCTCTAAAATTAACAGCCCGGAGAACCTGTTACAATTTGATTTTCTGTATATTGAATCAGGATCATCCATACACCTGAGCCATGAAAACAACCGAAGCCGCCGAACTTCAGGACCTGGCCCTTTTCAAACAGGTTCCTTTGGAGCAACTCTCCTGGATGCTGGAGCACGCCACCTTTCTGGAGCTTATGCCCGGCCAAACACTCTTCCAGAAGGGAGAACCCGCCGAGAACATGTACGTGGTGCTGGAAGGCCAGATAGACGTGCGGCTAGAGGAAAGCGGGCTCTTAAAACAGGTCTTTACCTTCCATAAAGGGGAAATCACCGGCGTGATGCCTTTTTCCCGGCTTACCCATACCAAGGGCGTGGGCCAGGCAGTGAAGCCTACCCTATTGCTGGTGCTGCACAAAAGCAACTTTCCCGAGCTGGAGCGAAACAACCCCGATCTGCTGCAGGTGCTGGTCAGCCTCATGGCCGATAGGGTACGCGATTTCACCCAGATGCAGCAGTTCAACGAGAAGCTCCTGGCCTTGGGCAAGCTCTCGGCGGGCCTGGCCCATGAGCTCAACAACCCCTCGGCGGCCATCGTGCGGAGCTCCGCCGAGCTGCTGCGCATCCACCACAACGTTCCCCAGAAATTCAAGCGCGTGATGATGATGCACCTCACGCCGGAACAAGTGGACCAGGTGGTGGAATTCACCTTCGCCAAGATTCAGAGCTGCAAACTGAGCACCCACACCATGCTGGAAAAAAGCCGGCAGGAAGACGAGTTGCTGGAATGGATGGAAGACCGCCAGTTGGAAGACCCCTACCCCCTGGCCGATATTTTCGTGGAGACCGGCCTGGACCTGGACGACTTGAACCTGGTGGAAAAAATCCTGGACGGGAAGCACCTGGACGAGGTTCTGGAATGGGTGGCTAACGCCCTAACTACCGAGCGCGTGATCAATGACATCCAGGTGGCCTCCAAACGGATATTTGACCTGGTGAGCGCCGTTAAAACCTACTCGCACATGGACCAGGCGCAGGACAAACAGCCGGTCACCTTGCCCAAGGAAATCCAGAGCACGCTCACCATGCTGGGCCACAAGCTCAAGGAAAAGCGCATCCAGGTGCAGGAAACCTATGCCCCGGACCTGCCCAAAGTCACGGTCTACGCCGGCGAGCTGAACCAGGTCTGGACCAACCTGCTGGACAACGCCATTGACGCCGCCCCGGATCAGGGAACGGTGGAAATCAAGGCCTGGCCCGAGGGGAAAACTGTCAAAGTAAGCATCACAGACAACGGCACCGGCATAGCACCGGACATCATGGGCCGCATCTTTGACCCATTCTTCACCACCAAGCCCATGGGCAAAGGCAGCGGCCTGGGGCTGGACATCGTGCGCAAGATCATCCAGCACCACGGGGCAGAAATCTTCGTGACCTCGGTTCCGGGTCAGACCACTTTCACCGTGCAACTGCCGCTGTAAGGCCCTCCGTTTTCATCCTTCTTTTGAGAAACCATCCATGAAACAGCCCATCATTTTCGCGTTAGACGATGATCCGCAGGTGCTCAAGGCCCTGGTGCGCGATGTCCGGCAACAGTTCCGGAAAGAGTACAAAGTCCTGAGCACCTCCTCGGCCCTGGAAGCCCTGGAAAGCCTGAAAACCCTCAAGAACCAAAGCGAAACCATCGCCCTTTTCATCTGTGACCAGCGCATGCCCGAGATGCCCGGCGTGGATTTTATGGAGCAGGCCATCAAGATTTTCCCGGATGCCAAGCGGGTGTTGCTCACCGCCTATTCAGATACGGAGGCCGCCATCAAGGCCATTAACGCGGTGGGCCTTCACTACTACCTGCTCAAACCCTGGGACCCGCCCGAGGAGCGGCTGTACCCGGTCATTCAAGATTTGCTGGACGAGTGGCAGGCCACGTTTATTCCTGAATATACCGGCCTGCGGGTCATCGGGAACCAGTGGTCGCCTAAATCGCACCAACTCAAGGATTTCTTGGGCGCCAACCTGTTCCCCTTCCAGTGGCTGAACGTGGACGAACCCAACCAGGCCATGGAACTGCTGCGCCTGAACAACCTGAATGAGAGCCAGCTGCCCGTGGTTTTCTTTGAAGACGGCTCCTACCTCTGCCAGCCCGAGATTCCGTCCATCGCCCAGAAACTGGGCCTGAAATCCAACGCGACGAACTCTCTGTACGATGTGGTCCTGATTGGGGCCGGTCCGGCCGGGTTGGCGGGCGCGGTGTACGGCGCCTCGGAGGGCCTAAAGACCTTGCTGATAGACAAAAAAGCACCCGGCGGGCAGGCAGGCACCAGCTCCCGCATTGAGAATTACCTGGGTTTCCCCAACGGCCTCAGCGGCAGCGATCTGGCGCACCGCGCCATCGTGCAGGCTACCCGCCTTGGCACCGAGTTCCTGTCGCCGCAGGAGGTGGTGGAGATCAGGTTACAGGACCAGTACAAGATTGTACGGCTGTCCAACGGCAACGAGATCAGCAGCCGCAGCATCATCATTACCACCGGCGTGGATTACCGTAAACTGGAGGCCCCGGGCGTAGAGGAATTCACGGGAGCGGGCATTTATTACGGTGCCGCCATGAGTGAGGCCCACGCGTTCAAAGGGAAACAGGTCTACATTGTGGGCGGCGGAAACTCGGCGGGGCAGGCCGCCATGCATCTGTCCAAGTACGCGGCGCAGGTGATCATCATCATCCGGAAACCAGACCTGAGTTCCACCATGTCGCAGTACCTCATAGACCAGATTAAGGGGACGGCCAACATCCAATTGCTGCCCTTCACCGAGGTAGCGGAGGCCCGCGGCGACCAACGGCTGACCTGCCTGGTGCTGCGCAACGATCAGGATAACACCACGAAGACCGTTCCCGCCGATGCCCTGTTCATCTTCATCGGGTCCAAACCCTTCACCGACTGGATCAAGCTGGACATCATCAAAAACTCCAAAGGCTGCGTGGAAACCGGCCGCGACCTGCAGAAGTACCCGCTCTTCCAGAAAACCTGGAAACTCCCCCGTGACCCGTACCTGCTAGAGACCTGCGTGCCCGGTATTTTCGCCGCCGGCGATGTGCGGGCGGGCGCCATGAACCGGGTGGCCTCGGCGGTAGGCGAAGGCGCCATGGCCATCAAATACGTGCACGAATACCTCGCTGAAACCTAAGATTCTTTCTGATGATGGAAACCAAAGTTTGTGAGCACCTGCCTTCTCCGGAGGACCTGAAGCCGGCTATCTCTCACGTATGCGCCAAATGCGTGGCCATGGGTAGCACCTGGGTGCACCTACGCCTCTGCCAGACCTGTGGTGAAACCCACTGCTGCGACTCCTCGCCCAACCGGCACGCCACCAAACATTACCTGGAGACGAAGCACCCCGTTATCACCTCGGCGCAACCCGGCGAGAGCTGGGCCTGGTGCTACGAAGATCAGTTGTTCATGCCTGCCTTATGATTGTTTATGAGGCGAATAAAAGCTGGCTGCGGGATGTCCGGCACTTGTCGGTGAGTTACACCATGAAACGCATCATGCAGCACACGCTGGTCATGGGTGCTATCACGGCCGTCATTGCCTTTCTCACCTTAGATGTTCTGCAACTTCCCCCTTGGAAAATTGAGGGCAGCTTGTTTTCCCTGCTGGGCATTGTGCTGTCCATTTTGCTGGTATTCCGGACCAATAGCGCGTATGACCGCTGGTGGGAAGGTCGCCAACTCTGGGGCAGACTGGTCAATGACAGCCGTAACCTGGCGGTGATGGCACACGCAGCCCTCCCCGAAGAAGACCTGGATACCCGTCGGTTTCTGGCCGTGCACCTGGCCAACTTCGGCTATACCCTAAAAGAGCACCTCCGGAAAGGGGTACAGTTGGAGGACCTCATTTTCCTCTCGCCAGAAGAGCACCAGCTATACGCCAGCAAAGCCCACTTGCCTAGTTTTCTGGCCTGGCAAATTCAGCACCTCATTCAGCAGAGCTTCCGAAACGGCGACATAGCCGGCGAAGACCACCTGAACCTGAAGGTGCATACGCAAGCCCTGCTGGAGGTAACCGGCGCCTGTGAGCGCATCAAGAAAACACCCATTCCGTTTTCTTACAACGTGTACCTCAAGCTGTACATCATGGTGTACACCGGCATTCTACCCTTCGGCCTGATTCCGCATTTCGGGTACTTTGCCATTCTGTTTGTGATGTTCATTGCCTTCGCTTTTTTGGGTGTGCAGCTCATGGCCGAGGAGATTGAAGACCCGTTCGGGCTGGACTGCAACGACCTGCCCACCGGCGATATCGCGCATACCATCAAGAAGAATGTCTTTGAGATTTTGGAAGTACGGCACGTAGAAAACGAGCCGGAGAAGAATTTGTACCAGAAAGTATTTTGAGTCTGTTTTGGCTAAAATGGCGTTCACTTTTGCTTTCTCTGAAGCTAACGTGGGAACGTATTGCTGTGTAGCACCACATCGTTACGGTGTACCTACGCTAAAAAAAGATCCCCATCGGCTTTAACCAATGGGGATCTTTCATGTATCCTAAACAGCAGCTTAGCTGGCTATGGTCTTTCTCTCGATCTCGCGGAGGTTCTCCATTTTCTTGTTGCGCAGGAAGCCGTTGATGTCCTCGAAGTGCTCGCGGACGCGCTTGTTCCCGAACTCAAATACTTTCTCGGCCAGGCCGTCCAGGAAGTCGCGGTCGTGGGAAACTAGGATCAGGGTTCCGTCAAAGGCTTTGAGGGCGTCTTTCAGGATGTCCTTGGTTTTGATGTCCAAGTGGTTCGTGGGCTCATCCAAGATGAGCAGGTTCACGGGCTGTAGCAGAAGCTTGATCATGGCCAGACGGGTTTTCTCGCCGCCCGAAAGCATTTTCACTTTCTTCTCCACGGTATCGCCGCTGAACATGAAGGCACCCAGGATGTCTTTGATGCGGGTCCGGATGTCACCTACGGCAATCTGGTCGATGGTCTGGAACACCGTCAGGTCCTCGTCCATGAGGGAAGCCTGGTTCTGTGCGAAGTACCCGATCATAGAGTTATGGCCCAATTGCAGTTTGCCCTCGAAGTCAATCTCCCCCATGATGGCTTTGATAAGCGTGGATTTACCCTCGCCGTTCTTGCCTACAAAGGCTACTTTCTCGCCGCGCTCAATGGTCATGGAGGCATCTTGGAAAACGGTATGGTCGCCGTACTTCTTGGTGAGTTCCTCCACAATCACGGGGTAGTTACCGGAGCGCGGGGCGGGCGGGAACTTCAGGCTTAGTGCCGAGGTGTCCACTTCGTCCACTTCCACCAGTTCCATTTTCTCCAGCATCTTCACGCGCGACTGCACTTGCAGCGTTTTGGAGTAAGTTCCCTTGAAACGCTCAATAAACGCGGTGATATCGGCGATCTCCTTTTGTTGGTCATCATACTGGCGCTGCTGCTGCTCGCGGCGCTCTTTACGCAGCTGTAAATATTGGGTGTAAGGAACCTTGTAGTCGTAGATGCGGCCCATGGTCACCTCAATGGTGCGGTTGGTGATGTTGTCCACGAAGGTCTTGTCGTGGGAAATCACGATCACGGCTTTGGCGTTGTTCACCAGGAAATCCTCCAACCACTGCACCGATTCAATGTCCAGGTGGTTCGTAGGCTCATCCAGCAGAATCAGGTCTGGTTTCTGCAACAGGATTTTGGCCAGCTCAATGCGCATGCGCCATCCGCCGGAGAACTCGCTGGTGGAGCGGGTGAAATCTGAGCGGAGGAAGCCCAGGCCCAGGAGCGTTTTCTCTACCTCGGCATCGAAGTTGATTTCCTCAATAGAGTAGTATTTTTCGCTCAGTTCAGAGACATCCTCAATCAGCTTCATGTAGGCATCAGACTCGTAGTCGGTGCGGGTTTCCAGCTGGGTATTGAGCTCGTCCATTTTGGCCTTCATTTCCAGAATCTGCCCGAAAGCCTTGGAAGCCTCGGCAAAAACCGTGCTCTCGTCTTTGGTAAGCAAATGCTGCGGCAAATAGGCGATCACCGCATCTTTGGGTGCCGATACTTTACCTTTGGTAGGCTTGTTTACCCCGGCAATGATCTTGAGGAGGGTGGATTTACCGGCCCCGTTTTTCCCCATGAGGGCGATGCGGTCGGTTTCATTGATGTTGAAGGTAACGTTACTAAAAAGAGCCGCGCCGTTAAACTCAACGGCGACCGAATCAACTGAAATCATGGTGCGTTTTACAATTAGAAAACAAAGATACTAGTATTTCCCCGATTAGGCTGACTTTCAAAAGCATCAGAAGTTACAAGGACTTGGGGAAATCTCTCAGGAACCAGCACAACACAGATCGCATTAGATTTGCTCCATTTGTGGTCTGTTTTTAGAAAATCGGCCTGAAAGTATTATTTTAATGATGAATTATGGTGAACTGAAAACCAGGCGCTGCAACCTAATGGGCCTGAGCAGGGTCATGTAAAAAAGCCAAAGCGATGCGTATGAAGAATATCCTCTACCCTTTCCTGTTTTTACTCATGGCCATCAGTTGCACCCCGGCAGACGAGATCTCCCCCGAGCCAGATCCAAATGCTTATAGGCCAGGGACGCTGGTGCCTTCTCAGGCAATTGGTCAATGGAAGCTGGTGAAGATGACTCATCGGGCCCAGATAAGGGGCCAATCTGATTATACATATTCCTTACCCTATGAGGAAGTCTTGCACTTGCAACCTGATAGTTCTGTCATAAGGTACCGGAACGGCGTAAAGGCGACAGGGTCATTTTCCGTCAAAACCAATCACACTGCCACACAATGGTACGTTGCCGTCAAATTTGATGATCCTTCAGTGGCATTCCACACCTTCGGGAATCGTAACCAAGGGTTTGGTCAAGAGATGTGGCTGGGGAACGGGGAAGCGGAATACCTCCTGTTAGACTACTCGCCCGCAGATGGGCCAACTGCTTATTACCAGAAAGTGACGGAGACGAAGTAGATTTCTCCATTTCATTATCCATTTTGTTTCAGCAACCGTTTCAGGCCTGTTTTTAGGGAAACAGGCCTGAAACGGTTTTGCCTAGGAGAATAGAAACGGGCTGGCTCAGGAGGCTGGTTACCCGAAATAGTCGTACCTTTTCAAAAAAGAACACTTCATTTACGGCAAAACCTGGCGGCGGGCACACGCATGGAATGGTTTTTGCCGTTGTGCTGCTATGAAAATCCCGAATAAGAATATACTAAGAACCTCGGCCAGCCTGCTTTTGGCTGGCTTTACTGTGTTCCCGGCGCTGGCCCAGGATGATCCGGTTTCTTCCGTCTCGGAACTTGACCAAGCCTACGTGAACTGGCACAACCTGGACCCCACGCAGGACAAAATCCAAGGCACGGGCGTGAACAGAGCCTACAAAGAACTACTGACCAACAAAAAGCCGAAGAAAACGATTGTGGTGGCGGTGGTTGACTCCGGCATTGACATACTCCACGAAGACCTGAAAGGCCGCATCTGGACGAACAAGAAAGAAGTGGCCGGCAACGGCCAGGACGATGACCAGAACGGCTACGTAGATGACGTAAACGGCTGGGGTTTTCTGGGCAATGCCAAAGGCGAGAACATCCGCTATGAGACCTATGAGTACGTGCGCCAACTGCGCCGCCTGGCGCCTACCTATGAGAAGGTAAACTCCATCTCCGAGGTGCCGCTGGCCCAACAGCCCGAGTACAGGCTCTACCAGCAAAGCAAACAACTCTACGACAAGGAACTGGCCAAATACCAGCAGACCCGGCAAACCCTGGCGGCTTTTGAGAAGGTCCTCATCCAGGTGCAGAACGTGCTGGCTAATCACCTCCAAACAAAGGAATACACCTTGCAGGACGTGCAGCGCATTTCTTCTCCGGACCAGAATGTGATGAACGCCAAAAACTGGCTCCTGAGCAAATACAGCCAAGGCCTCACGGTAGAGGCTTTCCTCAAGTACAAAGAGCACACCGATACTTTCCTGGACAAGCACCTGAACCTGGACTTCAACCCGCGTACCATCATCAATGACAACCCACAATCCATCACGGATAAAAAGTACGGGAACAACGATGTGGTGGGCCCGCGCCCAACCCACGGCACCCCGGTGTCTGGCCTCATTGCCGGGCTCCGCGGAAACAACCTGGGCATTGACGGCATTGCCGAGGACGTGCAGATCATGGCCTTGCGGGCCGTGCCAGAAGGTGACGAGCGCGATAAAGACATCGCGCTGGCCATCAGGTACGCCGTGGACAACGGAGCCAACATCATCAACATGAGCTTTGGGAAGATTATGTCGCCGGAGAAATCGTTTGTGGACGAGGCCATAAAATACGCCGAGTCCAAGAACGTGCTGCTGGTGCACGCGGCCGGCAACGAGGCCACCGACAACGACAAAGTCACCCACTACCCCACTCGCGTATTGAATGATGGTTCCCAAATCAAGACCTGGATTGAGGTAGGCGCCTCTTCGCGGATGCTGGGCAAAGACTTTGTGGGCGTGTTCTCCAACTACGGCAAGCAGACGGTAGACCTTTTCGCGCCTGGCGTGGACATTGTCTCCCTGGCCCCGGAAAACAAATACGGCAAAATGGACGGCACCAGCTTCTCCAGCCCTATTGTGAGCGGCGTGGCCGCGCTGGTATGGTCTTACTACCCAGAACTCACGGCGGCGGAACTGAAAGATGTCATCCTGAAATCGGCGACGGTGTACCCCAAGGAAACCGCGCTGTACCCTAACCTGGAAGGCGAAGCCCGTAAGAAAGCCCGTTTCGCGGACCTTTCCCGCACCGGTGGCTTGGTGAATGCCTACAATGCACTGATGCTCGCAGAGAAAACGGTAAACCAGAAAGCTCCCAAAAGCTAAGCTACCGTCTGGAAAGCAATAACCAAACAGAGCGGCCTCTGATCTAACAATCAGAGGCCGCTCTGTTTTTATGCCGATTTCTCAAAATCAGTGAAGAAACAAGGCTGAGGTAAGAATTTCCTTTACCGGTTACCGGGAAGCAGAAAAGTAATCTCAACCAATCATTGAAAAGTCCAGTTAAACTTTACCCATCTCTTTAAATGATAAAACACCTTTTATCCAATCACTTGCCATTAAAAAGCTGCTCATTTCGCAGACTTTGGTGTTTTAAACTTTCTTAACAATGGTACATTTATACTCTTTGGCAGAATTGCCTAAAAAGATGCAGGGGCTGGCTATCAAGAGAACTAAAGAAAGTCTATCTTTGTCTTACGCTCTACTAAACCCTCTTATTTAATACTATTATTGCATGAAACGTTTACTCAAAAAAGCCATTAAACCCTTTCTGCCTTCTTATGAGGTGGTGACCACTACCTATCAGGTGATCCCGGGTTTGCCTATCACCAAGAAGCTGTCTACCCACTCTTTTGAGAAAGGTGAATCCAAAGAGGCGAAAGAATTCTACGGCAAAGTGGTTTCTTCTGATTTCACCAAAAAGCTGGCGCCAGTGGAAGTGCAACTGCGCGTAGCAGGCATCACCATCAAGAAAGCACAGTACGGCCCTATTGAGAAATTCAACAAAAAGAAAATCGCGCAGCAGGCGTAGTTTCTGCAGAATACATATTTCGTGAAAAGCCTTTCTGCCAGTAACAGAAAGGCTTTTTTATGCTCTTCCGGCTGTCACCACTTATTAGATGGATGCAGAAGAGGCCGTAAACAAACAAGCCCGGAATAGGGCTTATTTGTTGAAACTGGGCTTGAAACGGATCAGCCTTCGGCGCGGCCGCTTTCCAAGGATTTGGAGCTTACCGCGGGCTCGGCCTCGGGGTTCAGGTTCCATTCATTGTTGAGCACCGTAATGGCGTAGTTGGAGGTCATATCAAACTGGCAGGGCACTACGGAAACATAGTTCTGGGCCAGGGCGGCCTCATCAGTGTCTTCGCCTTTGTCATGGTTCACGAAATTACCGGTGAGCCAGAAATACACGCGGCCATGCGGGTCTTTGCGCTCATCAAACTCTTCTTCCCATTTGGCGCGGGCCTGGCGGCAAACCTTGATGCCCGCAATAGGCTTCTCAGACTTCTTGGGGAAATTCACGTTCAGGGCCACGCCGGCCGGAATCCCGAACTCCAGCGCCTGGCGCGTGATCAGCTCTACGTATTCCTCGGTGTGCGAGAAGTCAATGTCATGGCCGTAGTCGCAGAGCGAGAAGCCAATGGCGGGCAGGCCCTCAATGGCTGCCTCAATGGCCGCCGACATGGTACCAGAGTACAGCACGCTGATGCTGGAGTTGGAGCCGTGGTTGATACCGCTCACCACCAGGTCTGGCTTGCGGTTCTTGAGCACGTGGTGCTTGGCCAGCTTCACGCAGTCGGCGGGGGTGCCGGAGCACTCGTAAGATTCCACCTCATCAAATGCCAGCGACTTATCCAATCTAAGGGTGTTACCGATGGTGATGGCGTGCCCCATGCCACTCTGCGGCCCGTCTGGTGCCACTACCACTACCTCGCCTATCTTCTGCATCACCTTTACCAGCGTATGAATACCGGGCGCGGTGATTCCGTCATCGTTAGAAACTAAAATTAAGGGTTTCTTCTCCATAGTCAGTTCATAGTTTGGAGCCAAATTAGTCTGTATACGCACCACAGGCAAATTGAAATAGCGCAATTGGTGCAAACGCTTGCGTTCTGCAGGAAGAAACGTTAATTATGTTGTACGAAACTTGAATGGCTATGAAAAAGACAATCCTACTGTTCGGGACGCTGTTGGCGCTGGCGTCCTGCAAGCAAGATGCCTCCAACGCGCAAGACAATAACGAGACGCAGTTAGAAGAAGCCGCTGGCGATGTATCAACTGAGGCGGGTGAAGCAGCAACCCAGAGCCCCGACGGTGCCACTCCTGCCCCCGCTGCCTCTGAGCCAATGACTGAGGAACCACTGCCCGGCGCACCTTCCACGGCTTCTACACCGCCTTCGGCTGCCAATCCGCTCTTCAACCTTACCTTGCAAAGCGGCCAGGCCGGTCGGGTGAAGATTGGGATGTCTATAGATGAATTGAAAAAAGTCTACGGTGAGACAAAGCTCCGGTCCATTGAACACTCCATAGAAGGCAATACCACGGCGGCCTACGAGGTGCTGGGCGAGCGCCATCGCCCAGATCTGCGTGTGGAACAGGAATGCGCCGGCACGGCCTGCAAGGTATCCCGTATCACGGTCCTGAACCCCGCCTTCAAGAGCCAGAGCGGCGTGGGTATTGGCAGTACGTTCAGAGACGTGAAAGAGAACTTCAAGATCACCAGCGTGGCGCCCGGCGAGATCGGCTTTGTGGCCATCTCAGAGGATGCCAAAATCAGTTTCGTGCTGGACATGCGGGGTATACCGTCGCAGCGGTGGGCCAAGTTGAAGGTGAACGATGTGCCTAACTCCACGCTTGTTTCCGGGGTGATGCTCTACTAAGGTTACTCCTGAACAAAGGCAAAAGCCTGTCAAACAGAAGGGCCTGCACCACTGCAGGCCCTTCTGTTTGACAGGCTTTTCTTATGGCTGTTTTAAGGCCGGTTTTCTAAAAAGAGGCTTAAAACGGATTTCAAGTGCCGACAGGTTACTTGATTCTTTCCTGCAGCGCCGCGGCACTGAAAGACTTCTGGTTCAAGGAGGCGTACTTGAGGTCCTGGCTGCCTTTGAACGAGGCGCCTTTCCACTGCATGGGGTCTGAGAGTTTGGCGTATTTGAAGTTGGCCAGGCTGTTGAACACCGCGTTCTGGAAGTCGCCGCCCTGCGGGAAAGAGGCGTATTTGAAATCGGCCTCTTCATTGAAGGAGGCGCCTTTGAAATCTGCCTTGGCCGGGAAATTCACGTATTTGAAGTTGGCTACTTCGTTGAATCTGGCCTTGGCGAAATCTATTTTCCCGTTGAATTTGCTGTATTTGAAAAGCGCCTCGCGCTGGAAGGTGCTGCCGGCAAAAGAGACATCCTCCTTGAAAACAGAGTATTTGAAGGCGCTGCGTTTCTCAAAGGTGCATTTCTCAAAGCGCACGTCTTTCTCAAAATTGGTATTGTAGACCTCGTCTTTCCCCTTCTGCAGGTTCACTTTAACGCCGTCGCCGTCTATGCTGTTGGGGTTATAGTAGGCCAGCACATTACCTTGGAAGGTGCAGTTGGTAAAGGAAACCGGGGCGGTCACCGTGCTGGTGTATACTTTGCTGTCATGTTTGCCTCCGCCCTCTTGCTGCTTAGAGGTTTTATTCTGCAGTTGGGTCAGGTCAAGGTCGCCGGTGATGGTGGCATTCTGGTAAGAAACGGCCTCGCCGCGGTTGATTTTGGCTATAATCTCAGCGGCAGGAACAGAGGTCTGGGCCCAGGTCAGGGCAGGTAGCAAGAAAAACAGTAACAGCAGGTGGGTTAATCTTTTAGTCATGGCGGTAAAAGTTAAAGGTTGGGTTGATTCTGACACATGAGGTTGACCAAAGGCGGCTGCGCGACAGGAACCTTTCTACTCTACAGACAGCTGAATTGCCTGGGGGTTGCACCCGCCGGGCTAACTTTCGCTGTTTTTCCTTTTCTTTCGTAAAACCGATTCAAAAACTGATACCCCCTAATCTGTTTTTAACCATGGCTCCTTTGCGCAATTATTATCCTTACCAACACGCGGGTCTTTTGCTGCTCCGCATCGGCATCGGGTTTATGTTTATTCTGCACGGCTGGCCCAAGATCACGGGTGGCAAGGAAATGTGGGCCATGGTAGGTGCGGCCATGGCCAATGTTGGCATCACCTCGGGCGCCACTTTCTTCGGGTTCATGGCGGCTTTCGCCGAGACCGTGGGCGGGTTGTTCCTCATGCTGGGTCTGCTTTTCCGGCCCATCTTAGTGCTGCTGTTCATTACCATGGTCATGGCCTCCATCCACCATTTTACCGCCGGCGAGGGCATCAACGGGGCCTCGCACGCGCTGGAGATGGCAATTCTTTTCTTAAGCCTCTTTTTCATTGGCCCCGGCCGCTACAGCCTGGATGAGAAGTTACTGGGCAACGCCTCCAAAAACCGGCTGTACTAAAAAGTACATGGACTTTGGCCGATTATCTGTTTCGGGCGCGGTTTTGGGAAAATGGGCATTAAATAACTAGTCTGAACTATCTGGTAGTTGGCTGTAAAAGGAAACTATGAAATTAAAGTATCTGTGGATTTCAGGATTGCTAATATCATGTAGTGAGCCTCGTGTGCTAAAAGAAGCTAACTGGAACGGCAACAGAATCACCTGGGAAGTTCTGGACGGAGGTGCCACTTCTTCCTACAGGTGGCTTATTAATTTCTCTGAAGGAGAAGAAAATAGTAAAGAATTAATTTTTGAATCATATTCATCCCCTTACATAGAGGATATAGAGGTTTATGAGGATAAGCTCCTCATCCTTTGCCCGGATTTCAGGAATAAGGTTCACGATACTATCACCATCAATCTTAAGGAAATAGATAAGTACAAAGGCGAGCCTGTTGTCTATGAGCGGAATGTTTTAAAAAACAGCAATGGTGATTATAAAGAGCCAACTTTCGTGAAAGAGGACAGAGCGGATGCTCTAGCAAACGGCCTTAATTAAAGATGACTTCGGCAAACTGCAGCTTGGGTTAGAAATGAAACGCTACTTCTGAGGAAGCCCACAATCTGGGGGCTATTTTCCTTTTCTCCCGCAGAATGGCTAACATTACCGCTTCATTTACCTCGCGTTAACCCACATGCTCTTAACCCTGTTTGCTACCCTTAGCACCCTGCTGTCCCCGGCGCCGGCACCCGACTGGCGCACCCCTTTTGAGAAAAGCAACCGCAACCAGACCGCCACTTACCAGGAGTGCATTGATTATTACCAGCGCCTAGACGAGGCCTATCCCGAGATCAAGATGACACCCGTGGGCATGACCGATGTAGGCAAACCCTTGCACACCGTGGTCATCTCCACCGACGGCGACTTCGACCCGCAATCCATCCACCGGAAGGGTAAGACGGTGCTACTGGTGCAAAACGGCATCCACCCGGGTGAGCCTGAGGGCATTGATGCCACCATGATGTTGGCCCGTGACCTGGTGCAGAACAAGAAACTGCGCGCGCAACTGGACAACACGGTGTTGGTGATCATCCCCATTTACAACGTGGGCGGCGCCCTGAACCGCAACAGCCATTCCCGCACAAACCAGAACGGACCCGAGAGCTACGGTTTTAGGGGCAATTCCCGCAACCTGGACCTGAACCGCGATTTCATCAAGGAAGACTCCAAAAACGCCAGGACCTTCGCCACCATTTTCCGGACCTGGGACCCTGAGGTGTTCGTGGACAACCACACCAGCAACGGCGCCGATTACCAGTACACCATGACGCTCATCCCCACGCAGCACAACAAACTGGGCGGCGCTTTGGGCACGCTTTTGAAAAAACAGATGATTCCGGCGCTCTATAAAGGCATGGAGAAACGCAAATGGCCGCTGGTGCCTTACGTTAATTCCCGCGGCGAGACGCCCGAGACCGGCATCTTTGGCTTCGCCGACCT
Source organism: Rufibacter roseolus (assembly GCF_017916365.1). Taxonomy (GTDB): domain Bacteria; phylum Bacteroidota; class Bacteroidia; order Cytophagales; family Hymenobacteraceae; genus Nibribacter; species Nibribacter roseolus. Next base: position 1,890,996 of record NZ_JAFMSU010000001.1, on the reverse strand, counting down.
GCCCCGCTACGCCAGCGGCTACACCACCCTTTTCCAGACCCTGGGTTTCATCCCCGAGACGCACATGCTCAAGGCCTTTGACAAGCGCGTGGCCTCTACCTATGACCTCATGTTGGAGTTCCTTGATTACACCGCCAAAAACGGAAAGGCTATCCAAACTGCCCGCCAGCAGGACCGCGCCGCTTTGCTTACCCAACAGCAGTTTGTCTTGAACTGGGAACCCGATACCAACCAGGTAGAAACCATCAACTTCAAAGGCTTTGAGGCCAAATACAAAGCCAGCGAAGTCTCCGGTCTGGAGCGCCTGTACTATGACCGTAAGGCGCCGTTCACCCGCCCCGTGAAGTTCTTTGACACGTTCAAGCCCACACTCACCGTTACAAAACCCGTAGCCTATATTATTCCCCAGGCCTGGACCGAGGTGGTTGAGCGCTTGCAGCAGAACCAGGTGGCACTCAAGCGCCTGAGCAAAGACACCGTCCTCACCCCGGAAACCTACTACATCACCGACTACAAAACCGGGCAGCGCCCCTACGAGGGCCACTACCTGCACACCGATGTGCAGGTGCGTAAAATCCAGCAGCCCATCCAGTACTTCGCCGGCGACTACTTAGTGTACCTGAACCAGGTGAGCAACCGTTTCCTGGTGGAGACCCTGGAGCCGCAAGCCCCGGACTCTTATTTTGCCTGGAATTTCTTTGACTCCATGCTGGGCCAGAAAGAGCATTTCTCAGCCTACGTGTTCGAGGATCTTGCCGCGGACTACCTCCGGAAAGACCCCAAACTGAAAGCCGCCCTGGAAGAGGCCAAAGCCAAAGACCCGTCGCTGGCCAAAAGTGCACAGGCCCAACTTAACTTCGTGTACCGCAACACCCCGCACTACGAGAACACCCACATGCGCTACCCGGTTGCCCGCTGGACAGGCGGGGCATTGCCGGTGCAATAGTCCTTTGTTTTAAGCCGATTTTTGTAGAAGAGCCCTAAAACCCTGAATGGTTTTAGGGTTCTTTTTTTGCCCTTACTTATTCCCCTTCTGTCATCTTGGAAAGATCTTGGTGACAAACTAGAAAGATAAAGAACAGCCACTATTACGGTTCGCACACAAGATCCTTTCAGGATGACAAATATGGGAGATGATTAAAGGTGGTGAATTCCAGGCTTTGGCTTACCTCTTACTTCAAATGAAAAAGCCTCTTTCCACCACAGAAAGAGGCTTTTTCATTTCCGCTGAAAAATATTTCTCCTTAAATGATACTTTATTACGAAATTTTCGTAAAATTACGAAACAGTCGTAAATAATGCAGCTATGGAGAAACTGACACAACAGGAGGAGGACGCCATGCAGGTGATCTGGGAAACGGAGGGCGGATTTATCAAGGACTTCCTGGACAAACTTGCGGAGCCCAAACCGCCTTACACCACCCTAGCCTCTACGGTGAAGAACCTGGAGAAGAAAGGCTTCGTGCAGGCCGAGAAACTGGGCAATACTTACCGCTACGCGCCGCTCATCAAAGCCGAGGAATACAAGAAGAAGTTCATGAAGGGCTTCGTGGGCAACTACTTCCAGAACTCCTACAAAGAGCTGGTGGCGTTCTTCGTGAAGGAGAAACAGCTCAGCCCGCAGGAACTGAAAGAGATCATGGACATGATTGAGAACCAAAAGTCTGAATGATATGCCAGCACTTCTCCTCTATCTTCTGCAAGTGAACGTGGGCCTGGCCTTGTTCTACGCCACTTACCGGCTGGTGTTGCGGCAAACCACGTTCCATCAACTCAATAGGCTGTTTTTGCTGACAGGCCTTGTGGTTCCCGCCTTGCTCCCGCTGATTGACTTGACCCGGTTTTTCAAAAAGGAACAACAGATCTACCAGACCCTCCAGAGCTTCTCAAAAACCTGGCAAATGCCGCAAACCCTGGCAACGGAAAGGCCTGGTTTTGATTTCTGGCTTGTTCCGGTGGGGCTCTTCTGGTTGGGGGTGGGCGTGATGGCCGTGCGGCTGGTGGTGCAGATGGCGTCGTTGTACAACATCCACCGGAAATCTGGATATGCTACGTACGGGGGCATCCGTTACCGGCAGATTGAGACTGACCTGGCGCCGTTTTCCTTCGGGAAGGCCATTTACTTCAACCCCGGTCAGCACCCGCCCAAAGACTGGCTGCCCATTCTGGAGCATGAGCATACCCACGTGCGGCAGTGGCATACGCTGGATATCCTGCTCATGGAGCTCACCACGCTTTTCAACTGGTTTAACCCCGTGGTGTGGCTCCTGGGCCAGGACCTGAAACAGAACCTAGAGTTCCTCACTGATCACCAGACCCTGCAAGCCGGCATTGACCGCAAACAATACCAGTTCTCGCTCCTGCAAACCACGGGTGCGGCCCCGCTTTCCTTTACCTCCTCTTTCAGTTATCCATCTTTAAAACACCGAATCATGATGATGAACAAAACCCCTTCTGGCAAAGCCCAGAAATTCCGTTTCGTGGCGGTTGTTCCCTTGCTGCTCTCGGGGCTGCTCGCCTGCCATGGCATTGCGGGTTCCAGCGCCGAGCTGGGAGAAATGCTTCCGCAGGAGCAAGTATCCATTGGCCAGGAGCCGCAGGACCAGTATGGCACCTTTATGGAACGCAACCCCATGGTGAAGGACCTGAGGTGGAGCAATGAAACAGTCTTTGTGAACCTTAAATCGGGGAAAACAGAGCAGTACGCCAACACCCCTGAGGGTATTGCCGCCCTGGAGAAAAAATACGGCACCCTCCCTGCTCCGCCGCCACCCCCTCCGGTACCGGCAGATCCGGCAGCGCCTCCCTTGGCCCCGGATGCGGCTCTAGCCCCGCCCCCTCCGCCACCGCCTTTCAACGTAGACGTCACGAAGGATTTCAGACAGCGGAACCCCAAGGTTCAAGGGTTGAGCATCAGCGACGAAAGCATTTACGTGGTGGACAAGTCTGGCGAAGTAGAGAGCTTTGACAACACCCCATCAGGAAGAGCTGCCTTTGAGAAAAAATACGGCAAACTACCGCCTCCTCCGCCACCGGTCCAAACCAAAAGAGACAAGTAGCCGGTCGCTTCCCTGAACTCCTGTCTGTTTCAGCGGCAGTTTCAGGAAAACAGGTTTAAAACAGAAAGCCCCCCTATAGCTGGTGGGCTTTCTGTTTTAAACACCCCCTCCTTCACGCAATTCTGACAAATCCTTCTAGCTTTGTGCATCAACCTTTTGAACCAAGACCGATTTGGCAGACATTTTAGATATTCAGGGACTGAGCAAGCGCTACGGCGCGGTGCAGGCCCTGGACCAATTGACCATTAAAGTACCCGAGGGCAGCATCTACGGATTGCTGGGACCCAACGGCAGCGGGAAAACCACCACCCTGGGCATTGTGCTGGACGTGATAAATGCCAGCGCCGGGACTTACCAGTGGTTCGGGCAGCCCGCCTCTCAAAGCACCAAACGCCGCATAGGCGCCCTGCTGGAAACCCCCAATTTCTACCCTTACCTTACCGGCGAAGAAAACCTGCGCATCACCGCCGATGTGAAACGCGTGGACCACGCCCGCATTCCGGGGGTGCTGCAGACCGTAGGCCTGGCCCAACGCCGGGGAGACAAGTTCAAGGGCTACTCGCTGGGCATGAAACAGCGCCTGGCCATCGGGGCCGCGCTTTTGGGTGACCCCGAGGTGCTGGTGCTGGATGAGCCCACGAACGGCCTGGACCCTGAAGGCATTGCCGAGGTGCGCCAACTTATCATTGACATCGCGGCGCAGGGCAAAACCATTATCCTGGCCAGTCACCTGCTGGACGAGGTGGAGAAAGTCTGCACCCACATGGCGGTGCTGCGCAGCGGCAAGCTCAAAGCCCAAGGGCCCGTTTCTTCTATCATGGCGGCCAATGACCTGGTGTTCATCAGCGGCGGTGCCTCGCTGGACCAATTGCTGCAGATAGCCCGCACCTTGCCCTTCGTGACCGATGCCCGCCCCGTAAACCAGCAACTGCAACTATCACTTCAACCGGAGACCGACAGTTCTGAGCTGAACCGCGCCTTCTTCTCCCAGGGTATTGCGCTGGGCCAGTTGGTGGTGCGCAAGAAAAGCCTGGAAAGCCAGTTCCTGGAAATCATCAAAGCCGATTCTGTATGACCTCTCTTTTAAGAATAGAACTCCGTAAACTGCTGCCTTACTCCACCTTCTGGGTACTGTTGGTATTGCAGTGCTTTCTGCTTTTCGTCTTCTTCTACGCCCGGGGCAACGTGATGGTGAACGGGCAGATGGCCGGTGCCGAACTCTACCAATTTCCCAAGCTGTGGATGCACCTGGCCTATGTGTCCAGTTTCCTCAACCTCATTCCCGGCATTCTCATCATCATCCTTGTCTCTGACGAATACGCTTTCCGCACGTTGCGACAACAGGTGATTGACGGTTTCTCGCGCGCCAACCTGGTGCAGGCTAAGTACAGCGTCATTCTTTTGCTCGCGGCCCTGCTCGCGGTATATGTGGTCTTTTTGGGCCTCGGATTTGGGCTATTCTACGGAAACAACACCGGAAACGAAACCTCCATGTTCACCAACGTGCAGGCTATTTTCTATTACCTGGTGCAACTGGTGGGTTACATGTCTCTGGCTATGTTCATAGCGTTTCTGGTCAGGAAAACCGGTCTGGCCATTATGCTGTTCATGGCTTACACGCTGGTGGTGGAAAGGCTGATCCAGTGGAAAACCCCGGACGGGATAGACCAATACTTTCCCATGAAATCTCTGGGCGCGCTTACGCCTAACCCCCACGCCGAGGTGGAGCAACTGATTCTGGGCGCTTCCGAAGTCCTTACCCCCATGCAGGCCTTAATGCCGGTGGTGCTGTACGTGACGCTTTTCTGCTTCCTCTCCTACCAACTACTCCGCTCCCGCGATCTGTAAAGCCGTTTCAGGCCTATTTTCAGGATAATACCTTTAAAGCAGAACGCCCCGCTAACTTAGGTTAACGGGGCGTTCTGTTGTTTATGGGTGGTTATGTTTTACCAAAGCGCTTATTGGTCTACGGCAGTGGTTTTTACCTCAGGCTGGGAAATGGCACCCAGGTAGCTCACAATCTTGGCTAGATCAGGCAGGCTGGTGTACTTGAGTTTGTTCTGCTTCACGTACTGCTTCATCTGGCTGTTTTTCTTGCCGTAGATCACTTCCAGGTCTTTCTTCACGTTGCGGAGCTCTTTCACCTTGCCGCTGGGCATCAGGATGAAAAAATTATCCAGGCGCTGGTCTACGTACATGGGGCCACCCATAGGGTACCTTCCGTAGCCTCCGTAAGGATAATAGCCTCCTCTGTACATGGCGTCACGGCTCACATCACGGCGGGTCATGGTTTCACGCTTAAGTAGGCCATAGTTCCCAATCACGATCTGCTCAAAGAAAGCCGGGGCCAGGAAATCACTGTAGTCATTGCCCAGGTTCCAGCGTTGGGTTACAAACACCCGGCGGTAACGGCCGTCATTGTCCACAGCCTCAAACCCCCGCACCGCGATGGGTGAGTACGCCACCACTGAGCCGTCCGGCTTGTTCACCCTGATCATGTCTTCTGACCGGTGATACGTGATTTTCCCGCTGATAGAATCCCCGTTGGCCAAATACACCCTGCCGGTTGGCCACTCATCCACCAAACCGGTGGATTGCGCCATCGCGTTGGCTGCCCACAGGAAAACTATTACCAAAAGCCCACACGCTTTTCTTACCATCATCTTCATTTCTTTATACTTCTCCAAATAAAATGATATACGCTTCTTTAAAAAATATACTTTGAAAAACTGAGAAGGTTGTCTTATTCCCAGTACTTTATAACGCAAATGCAGGTATTTTCTTGTATGGCTTAGATTGGGCACTAAAGCCTTAATTTGCTCTGGTTCTTCTGCTTGGCCCTGTGTTCAATTAAATATACTTAAAAAGGGAAACATTAGAAACCTTGTGTTCTTTAAAAGCAAAAAGGCGGAAGAAAATCCCCCGCCTTTTTGCTTCTTTTACTTTTTCAAGATTAAGTGACCCAGCTTATCCCGTTTAGTAGTGAGGTACCGCTGGTTATGTTCATTGGGTGCAATCTCAATGGGCACCTGCTCCACAATTTGCAGTCCGTAGCCTATGAGGCCGGTCCGTTTCCGGGGGTTGTTGGAGAGGAGCCGCATTTTGGTTACCCCCAAGTCCCGCAGGATCTGGGCGCCCACGCCGTAGTCCCGCTCATCAGTCCCAAAACCCAGTTGCAGGTTGGCCTCTACGGTGTCCAGGCCTTGCTCCTGTAGCTTGTAGGCTTTTAGTTTGTTCAGGAGCCCGATGCCGCGGCCTTCCTGGTTCATGTACACAATCACGCCTTTGCCTTCGCGCTCAATGATCTGCATGGCTTTGTGCAGCTGCGGACCGCAATCGCAGCGGCAAGACCCGAAGATATCGCCGGTGACGCAGGAAGAGTGCACCCGCACCAAAATAGGCTCGTCTTCTTCCCAGCTGCCTTTTACCAGGGCCAGGTGTTTGGCGTTATTGCTGCGCTGAGTGTAGGCATACAGGTCAAAATCGCCCCAGTCAGTAGGCAGCTCCACGGCGATCTCGCGGTCAATGAGGCTCTCTTTCTGCAGGCGGTACTTGATGAGGTCTTTGATAGAGATCAGCTTGAGGTTGAAACGCTCGGCTACTTTCTCCAGATCGGGCATGCGGGCCATGGTACCGTCTTCGTTCATGATCTCCACCAGCACTCCTGCGGGCGACAGGCCCGCCAGTTTGGCCAGGTCCACAGCTGCCTCGGTATGGCCGGCTCTCCTGATCACGCCTTCCTTGCGGGCGCGCAACGGGAATATATGCCCGGGTTTGCCCAAAGAGGCCGGATCGGTTTTGGGGTCGGCGAGCGCCAGGATAGTCTTGGCTCTGTCAGAGGCCGAGATACCCGTGGTACAGCCGTGGCCCAGCAAATCAACGGATACGGTGAAAGGGGTGGCGTGCAGGGCGGTGTTGCGGCCCACCATCAGTTCCAGGCCCAGTTCATCGCAGCGTTCCTCGGTGAGGGGGGCGCAGATGAGGCCGCGGCCGTGGGTAGCCATAAAGTTGACAATCTCGGGAGTTATTTTCTCCGCGGCGCAGATAAAGTCGCCTTCGTTCTCGCGGTCGTCATCATCTACCACAATCACTACTTTCCCGGCTTTTATATCTTCTATTGCGTCTTCTATTCTATCTAACATGGTGTTTTCTTCTACTATGCGGCAAGCGATAAAGTTCGGCTGCGCCCGCCTTCATGCGCGCAAAGATAGCGGATTTTGACGGGTTTGTGCGTTCATGCAGCGGCAAGGCACTAACGCTTGTTATACCTGCTATAGATGAAACAATTACGTGCGGGGTTTGGTGACAAAGAACCGGAAATTTCTAGAGGAAACTGGCCCTTCTCCGGAAGCGAAGGATAAATGAAAGGCTCAGCTGTAAAAGGTAATAAACAGAAAGAAGCGGAAGGCGTTCAGGCATTCAATTCAGCAAGCCAAATGGTTTTGAGGTTGATTTCTGAAAAACAGCCCCAAAACCGCTTTACCATTGTTGACTGGAAATGACCCAAGAACGCAATGTTACCCGTTTTTGTAGAAGAGTCGGGTGAAGTTCTGGATCTGGGCATGGGAACCCAGCAGAATCAACACATCGCCGGCCTGGAGACAGGTTTCGGCATCGGGGCTTACCAGGAACTCGTTGCCGTTGCGGTTAAGCCCGATGAGGGTGGCGCCGGAGCGGTTGCGGATGTCCAGTTCCTGGATGGAAAGGCCGCGCAGGTCCTGGTGAAGCTGGTCAAGGTGCACTTCTTCCAGGTGCATTTTTTTGGTCCCGGTGCCGTTCAAAAGGTCCAGAAAGTGGATGACCTCGGGTTGGGTGATGAGGCTGGCCATGTAGCTGCCGCCAATCTCGTCTGGCATGACCACGTAATCGGCCCCGGCCCTGATGAGTTTCTGCTGGGTGGTTTTCTCTGAGGCGCGGGCCACAATCTGCAGGTTTGGGTTCAGGCCCCGGGCGGTGAGCGCCACAAAGACGTTGTCAGAATCGGTGGGCAGGGTGGAGATGAGCGCTTTGGCCTGCCGCACGCCCGCCCGCTCCAGCAACTCATCCTCGGTGGCGTTGCCGTTGAGGAAGTTCACCTTCTCATCGCCCCGGCCATGGTGGCCTTTCAGAAGCTCTGGGTCTTTCTCAATGACCACTATCTGCTCGCCGCAGGACAGTAGGTCGCGGGTGGCTTTGGAGCCATTCCGGCCGTAGCCGCAGACAATGACGTGGCCGGAGAAGCGCTTTATTTCCCGTTCGTTCATATAGTTTTTCCAGAGGGCCTTTAGTTCGCCTTCAAACAGATACGTGGTAATCACCGATACCGTGTAGGCGATGATGCAGACGTTGAGCAGCAGGTAAAAGGCCGTGAACAGGCGTCCTTTTTCAGAAAGCGGCTGTACCTCCTGAAACCCCGTGGTAGTGACCGTAATCACCGTCATGTAGAAGGCCTCTCCCAGGGAGTAACCTTCCAGGAGGTGGTACACGCAGACGCCCAACACCAGACTGGCCATGATCAGCCCGAAGGCCAACATGAACCGGTACAGTCTCAGGCGCCGCCAGTTCATCTGCTTACCACTATGCCTAGTAAATCTGCAATCTGTTTCTCAAATTCCTTCAGGGCCTTGATGGTGCGCAGGGTTTTGTCCAGTTCCTGGGCATCGGTGAGGCGGGGCAGGCTGTCCATCTGTTCCTTGATCATGAGCTGCACGTTGCGCCACTTAAGCCGCAGCACTTCGCGCTCAGAGCCGTAGGAAACTAGGTCGCTCTCGTGCGGCACAATAATCTCGTGCACGGCCCAGCCTTTGCTCAGCTCGTACTTCTCGCTGAGCAGGTCCACCACCTCCGTGCGGATCTCTTTTTCCTCGTGCTGCATGAACTCAGAGGCGGTGGGCAGAAACCCTTGCTCCAGTTTGAGGCGGCACAGATCAAACAGCTTTTTATAAATAGGGGTCTTAAACTCAATGTCTTCCAGCTCGCCCAGCATGAACTGGCTCGCGGTAAGGCCCTCCTCCACTTCCTTGTCGGCGTAATTGAGGATGAACCGGATCACTTCGCGCTCACGGGTGCGCAGCAAATCGTTCTGGCCGGTTTCCTGCTGGTCTTCCTCCTCGTACATGGCGGCCTCCGCGGCAGCGGCGGCTTCGGCTTCAGCGGCCATCTCCTCAAAGGAACCGGGCGCGTAGGAAGCCGGGGCGGAACTGTAAGAAGAGGACTGCGATTGTTGCGTCCGGGAGTTCTTTTGCTCCGTTAAGGCGATTTTGTTGTACTCAGAGATAAGCACCTGCTCGTCTATCCCGAACAGAATGCTACACTGCTTTAAAAACACCGAGCGCTTGATCGCATCTGGGATCTTGGCGATGGAGACCACCATCTCCCGGATGGCATCTGCTTTCTTGACCGGGTTGTCCTTGGCTTCCTGGGCGTAGAGCTCAGACTTGAAGGAGATAAAATCCTGGCTGTGTTTGGTCAGGTGCTCCTTGAAAGCGGTGTCCCCTACCTTCCGGATATAGGAGTCCGGGTCATCGCCGTCGGGAAACAAGACCACGTTCACGTTCAGGCCGCCTTCCAGAATGAGGTCGATTCCTCGTAAAGAGGCTTTAATCCCCGCGGGGTCACCGTCATACAAAACGGTGATGTTCTTGGTGTACCGCCCGATGAGCTTGATCTGGTTCTCGGTCAGCGATGTTCCCGAGGAGGCCACTACGTTCTCAATACCGCCCTGGTGCAGCGAGAGCACATCCAGGTAACCTTCCACCAGGTAACAGTTATCTTCCTGCCGGATGGCCTGCTTAGCCTGGTACATGCCGTAAAGCACATCACTTTTGTGGTAGATAGGCGACTCCGGTGAGTTGACGTATTTGGGTGATTTCTTGTCGTTGGTCTTAAGCGTACGCGCGCCAAACCCGATGGTGCGGCCCGAGACGTTGTGGATGGGGAACATCACCCGCCCCCGGAAACGGTCATACTGCTTGCCTTCCTCCTGCTTGACGATGGTGAGGCCGGTTTCTTCCAGGTATTTCAGCTGGTAGCCTTTTTCCAGGGCCGCCTTGGTGAAATCGTCCCAGGAATCTAGGCTGTAGCCCAGCTCAAACTTCTGGATGGTAGCCGCCGAGAGGCCCCGTTGCTTGAAGTACGGCGCGCCTATGCTCTGTCCCTCGTCGTGCTTGTGGAGGGCGTTTACGTAGTATTTTTTCGCAAAGTCAGATAGAATGTAGAGGCTGTCACGCTCGTTCTGGGCCTGTACTGCCGCCGGGCTCTGGTCTTCCTCAATGTCAATGCTGTACTTCTTGGCCAGGTACTTGAGCGCCTCCACGTAGCTGGTTCCCTCAATGTCCATGATAAACTGCACCGAGTTACCGGCCTTTCCGCAACCGAAGCACTTGTAGATACCTTTGTTAGGCGCTACGCTGAAGGAGGGGGACTTTTCATGGTGGAACGGGCAGCAAGCCCACATGTTCTGGCCCTTCTTCTTCAAACTCACAAAATCCCCCACTACCTCCACTATGTCGGCTTGCAGGATGATCTGGTCAACAACTTCTTTCTTTATCAGGGCCATGGGTACTCAGGAAAATTAGGCGGTAGACAAAGATACAGATTTTGGGGTTGGTTTCAGATGGTAAGCACTTCCAGATTGAGGCTGCAGTAGACGATTTCAGCCAGGGATAATAAAAACGCCAACCTAAAAGGCTGGCGTTAGTCTACTTCTGTTTCAGGGCTGATTTTAGGAATACAGCCCTAAACAGTCCTTCTATGAAAAAGCGTTTACTTATTGGGGGAGAGAGCAATACTCTGGGGACACGAAAAACAGGCGGGCGTTCTGGTACCGGGAGTGAAAAACCAACTGGTTCCCGTTATTGCTTAGGCGGGACAGGTTCACCTCTTCCAGCGCGCTCAGGTAGAGCTCTTCCAAGGCCATTTGCTCTGGGGTACCGCCTACCTTGGTGGTGCCCACTTGGCGTACCTCCAGCACTTGGTCCAGCGGATCATCTGAGGGCACAATGGGAGCACCCGTGATGTTGTACCGCCCGAAATACTGGTTCACCAGCATATCGCCGTTCAGATCATAGGCAAAGGGCTCGTTGGCCTGCTGGTAGGTTGAGACATTGGTGAGATGTAACCGGATGTTCTGGCCTTCTACCCGGGTGACGCCACCGCCTTCCTGCGGCAGTTCTATGTACTGCAAAACATAGGAGCCAAAGAGATCTTTGTCTTCAGGAACCGGATCATCTTTCTCCCAACAGCCGGTGAGCAGAACCAGCAACAGAGACACCGTCAGCAAAGGGAAAAGGTTTTTTAGGGGAGTTTGCATAGTGGTTAAATTTAGGACGATAGAATATAGAATATGGTGCAGTAAAATTGATTCCTGGCGACTGATTCATTACTTCAACTCATTAATGGCGGCTTCTACCTGGTCCAGGTAAGGGTGCAGGTAATCGGGGACCTGGTACCTGGTTTTGTCTATGAAGTAATACCGCCGTTGCCCATCTTTGCTGATCTCCAGGTAAATGCCGCCCCCGTCTGCAGCATCGGGCATACCAATGATGGTATCGTTTTCCAGAAGCAGCCGCGGCGGGAAATTGAAAGGCAAATCCCTTACCTTTTCATACAAGACCTCGCTCTTCCGCACGAAATTACCGTCATAAGGTCCATTCCTGTTGGGGTACTGGTCTTTGGTGTCTTCATAGAGCTGACCGCCCTGTATCTTGAAGATCTCCACACACTGCTCGCCGCCGCAAAAACCGTAAAAATGCCCGAACACCAGATAATCCGGCTCAAAGGGAGACTGGTCTTCTGGCTCGCAGCCCAGTAAGGTCATCAGTCCCAAACAGTAAAACAGTAACCGTTTCATAGATATCCGCTATAGGTTTTGACAGTTAATTGAAAGTGTAAATGAGGTACTTTACCTTGCCCCGTTTAAGTCATATTCTTTAAAAAGAAGCCCCAAACAGATCAATTGTTTTCCCGCACGAGGAGGCTCCTCTCACAAACACCAGTTTCTGGTTTTTCCCAGATACCCAAAGCGTGAGCACATCGTTCTTCACCTCAAACTTATCCACGTCCTGTAAGGTCTGGAGGTAATAGGCTTCAAATTGCTTAACAGGAGGTGCAGCCGCCACTTCAGTGTTTCCCAGGTTTACAAAGTCTATCTCGCCGGCCTGGTTGTAAAGCGCATCCTGTGATGCTTGGTAGTTCCCCTGATAAGAATTTACGGGCATCTCCCCGCTCATTTTGTAGCCCCACAACCGGTTAGATTCTGCGGGCTCCTCCTCTTTGGTGAAGACCAGGTCAGCGCACATGCTCAGGTCTGGGGCCGCATAATTGTTGTAGGCCATAGGCTCTACCTGTGACAGCATCCAGGAACCTTGCAAAGAAAGGGCAGGATCTTCAGAAGCGTCAGAACAGCCCAAAACCAGGATGGTACTCAAAAGAACCAGGGCGGATCTTACTTGCCGGAAATGGGGTTTACCTAAACGCATCATAGGGGAGTTTATAAGTTTTATTCTCAAACCCAGGATATGGCCTTTGTCTTCATGACCCCTCTCCGGCTTCAATGGTTGCACGGGCCTTTTCACAAATTCTCTTTTCGGCCTTACTTTTAGGAAACCGGCCTTAAAACGGCTTCTGGTAGCTTGTTAAACAGATAGTGTGTATCTTTGTATAAGCGATTTTTTAGCGCTGTAGAACCTATGGCAATTACCCAAGAAGACGTATTAAAAGCCCTCAGCTATGTAGAGGAACCAGACCTGGGCAAGGATCTGGTGACCCTGAACATGATTGAGGACGTGCAAATAAACGGTCTGGACGTGGCCTTCACCGTGATCCTGACTACCCCGGCTTGTCCGCTCAAAGACCTGATCCGCAACGCCTGCATCAGAGCCATCCACACCATGGTGGACAAGGATGCGAACGTGACGGTGAACATGACCTCCCGCGTGACCTCGGCGCGGCAAGACAACCAGGCTTTGCTCAAAGGCGTGAAGAACATCATTGCCGTGGCATCCGGTAAAGGTGGCGTAGGCAAGTCTACGGTGACCTCAAACCTGGCCGTGGCGTTGGCCCAATCAGGCGCTAAAGTTGGTCTGGTGGATGCTGATATCTCCGGTCCATCGGTGCCTACCATGTTTGGGGTGGAAGATGCCCGTCCGGCGGTGTACCGCATGCCCGATGGCCGCAACCTTATTGAGCCTATTGAGAAGTACGGCATCAAGCTCATGTCCATCGGGTTTCTGGCCCCGGCCGAGAGCGCGGTGGTATGGCGCGGCCCAATGGCCAGCTCTGCCCTGAAGCAGTTCATCACCGAGGTAGACTGGGGCGAACTGGATTATTTGCTCATTGACCTGCCTCCGGGAACCAGCGACATTCACCTGACGTTGGTACAGACAGTACCGGTAACGGGTGCCATCATTGTGACTACCCCACAGAAAGTTGCCATTGCCGATGCTGTGAAAGGTTTGCAGATGTTCCGGCAGCCGCAGATCAACGTGCCAATCCTTGGATTGGTGGAAAACATGGCGTACTTCACCCCGGCTGAGCTTCCAGAGAATAAATATTATATCTTTGGGCAAGGCGGCGGCCGCGACCTGGCAGAACGCTACGGCGTTCCGTTCATCGGCGAGGTTCCGTTGGTGCAGAGCATCCGCGAGAGCGGTGACCAGGGCACGCCGCAGATCCTGCAGGAAGGCTCACCCGCCTCGCAGGCTTTTGAAGGCGTAGCGCAGGAAGTGGCCCGGCAGGTATCCGTGAGGAACGCCAGTCTGGGCAAAACCAAAGTAGTAGAAATTAAAGCGTAAGATAATGGCAGAGATCGCATTAAAAGAGATTTTAATCCAGCAGGTAGAGCTGGCCCTGGACTCCATTCGCCCGTACCTGAAAACAGACGGAGGCGATGTGAAAGTCCTGGACATCACGGAAGAACGGGTGGTGGTGCTGGAACTGATGGGTGCCTGCGGCTCCTGCCCTATGTCTGCCATGACCTTCAAGGGCGGCATTGAGCAAGCCATCATGCGCGCCGTGCCAGAGATCAAAGGCATCCAGGCCGTGAACCTCACCCCCATGGACGTTTAGGCAAACCGCTTTTACCAGATACAGGCCCGCCGGGTACAGATGTTTTTTGACGTCTGTACCCGGCGGGCTTTTTGTTTTGGGGCTATTGTGCGTAAACTGAGGCAAAAAGAGAAAGCCTCTTCCCTTTTCTCCCAGACTTTTTATCTTTGCCTGACCACCGTTCCCTACCACCATGCTAACCGCCAATGACCCCTCGCTGCACTCCTGGATTCAGATTGCCCCTAACAGTGATTTCCAGATTCAGAACCTGCCCTTCGGGATTTTTGAGGCACAGGACCGGGACCCCAGGGTAGGCGTGGCCATTGGCGAGTATGTACTGGACGTGTACGTGCTCACGCAGCACGGCCTTTTTGACATGCTGGACGTGGAAGACCCTACCGTGTTCCACCGGCCGTACCTCAATGACTTCATGGCGCTGGGCCGCACCATCTGGCGGCAGGTACGCGGCCGCATCTCAGAACTGCTCCGCAACGACAACCCCGAGATCAGGGACAACCGCGTCCTCATGGCCGAGTGCCTCCTGAAGCAGAAAGACGTGCAGATGCTCATGCCCGTGCGGGTGCCCAACTACACAGATTTCTACTCCAGCATGGAACACGCCACCAACGTGGGCTCCATGTTCCGGGACCCGGCCAACGCCCTGCTGCCCAACTGGAAACACCTGCCGGTGGGTTATCACGGCCGCGCATCTTCCATTGTGCCTTCCGGCGTGCCTATCAGAAGGCCCAAAGGACAGACCAAACCCGCCGATGCCGATTTTCCGGTCTTCGGGCCCACCAAACAGCTGGATTTTGAGTTAGAGGTAGCCTTTATCACGGGTCAGCCCACCGAGTTAGGCACTTCCCTCACCACCTTAGAGGCGGAGGAATATATTTTCGGGCTGGTTTTGTTCAATGACTGGTCGGCCAGAGACATTCAGGCTTGGGAATACGTGCCGCTGGGGCCATTTCTAGCCAAGAACTTCGCGTCTTCCATCTCGCCCTGGGTAGTGACCCTAGATGCGCTGGAGCCTTTCAGGGTAGCGGGACCGGTGCAGGAGCCCAGGGTACTGCCCTATCTGGAGTACAGCGGCCACAAGAACCTGGACATCAACCTGGAGGTAACCTTACAGGCACCCAGCCTGCCAGAAGAAACCGTGATCTGCCGGTCTAACTTCAAACACATGTACTGGAACATGAACCAGCAGCTGGCACACCACACCATCAATGGCTGCAACCTGGAAGTGGGCGACCTATACGCCTCCGGTACCATCAGCGGTCCTACCCCAGACTCCTACGGCTCCATGCTGGAACTGACCTGGCGCGGCACGCAACCCCTCCACCTGCCCAATGGCTCAGAACGCAAGTTCCTCCACGACGGCGACATCATCACCATGCGCGGCTACGCCGAGAAAAACGGCATCAGGGTAGGTTTCGGCGAAGTACGCACCCAGATTCTACCTGCTATTTAGATGAGGCACCCTCCTCCTGTCATCCTGAAAGGACCTTGTGAGCGAACGGCAATAAGGCATGTGCAGATGTAAAGTCAGAAACATCCAGGCATAAATCTTCATAAGCTCTGTTATGGCTGCTTGATGATCAACGCAATAAAGGCCGCTTTTCTAATTCGCCCACAAGATCCTTCCAGGATGACAAAAAGGGAAGCAATCTCCACATCTTCAAAACTCCTCATCTTCAAATCTCCAAATCTGCCTTGAGAACTTTTGACCCCAAAGAAATATCTACCGGTGAATTCCATAGTCTCATGCTGGGGGCTATTGCGCCGCGGCCTATTGCTTTTGCCAGCACGGTAGACAAAGAAGGGAACGTGAACCTGAGCCCTTTTAGCTTTTTCAACTGCTTTGGGTCTAATCCGCCGATTCTTATTTTCTCGCCCGCCCGCCGGGTACGGGACAACACCGGCAAACATACGCTGGACAATGTGCTGGAAACGGGCGAAGTGGTCATCAACATCGGGAATTACGCTATTGTAGAGCAGATGTCTTTGGCCAGCACAGAGTATGACAAGGGCGTGGATGAGTTCGTGAAGTCTGGCCTTACTCCCGTGGCCTCCACTATGGTAAAACCGCCCCGCGTAGCCGAGACTCCTGCCGCCTTTGAATGCAAAGTGCTGGAGGTAAAACCAATTGGAGATAAAGGCGGGGCTGCCAACCTGGTAATCTGCGAAGCCGTTCTCCTGCACGTACAAGAGGAAGTGATCGGCGCCGATGGCAAAACCATTGATCCATTCAAACTGGATGCCGTGGCTCGCCTGGGCGGCAACTGGTATCTCCGGGCGCAGGGAGATTGCCTGTTTGAGCTGCCCAAACCGTTGCAGAACCAGGGCATTGGCATAGACCAATTGCCCGTCCACATTCGGCAAAGCCCCGTACTCACCGGCAACAACCTCGCCCGGCTTGGCAACACCTCTTCCCTACCCACACAAGAAGAAGTACAAGCTTTCACCAAAGATCCCCTTTACGCTTACCTGCTCCACAAGCACCAAAACAACCCGCCAGAGGCAGAACGCCAAATCCATCTTTTAGCCCAACAGTTCCTGGAAGAAGGCCGGGTAACAGAAGCCTGGAAAGCACTTTTGACTCTTTCCTCAAAGGGAAACTCCTAATTCTGTTTTGCTGCTAATTATCCAAAAACAGGCTTAAAACGTCTTTAGCTCAAATCTTGCTGAACGCGGCATTGCAAGGATGAGAGAAATATTCATTGTAGAGACAAGGCACGCCTTGTCTCCACGGTATGAGGCAGACGGTATCTGATCAATGTAGGGGCCATCACTTGTGGTTGCCCTTTATCCGTGTCAAGAGTAGAGCGGTTCTTCCAGCGTCTTTGTCATCCCCCTACCCCCTTCAAAGGGGGACGGAATGCGTGTTTCGTTGTTGGGTTATTTCCAATAACCTATTTTGTGTTGGCAAACAAAAGGGCAACCACAAGGGATTGCCCCTACATTTTCTACATGTTAATACCATAAAAGCAAAAAGCTGTTTTAAGCACCTTTTCAAGAAAGGAGGCCTAAAACAGCTTTTCGGTTATAAATACCTGCGGCTAATTCAAGTACTGATGGACTAATTGCGCACGGCAATCATCAGGCTTAGTTCTTTGTAGCGCATGTTGAATTTCTTCGCGATGGAAGCGTTGGTGAGGCTGCCTTTGTAGATGTAGACGCCGCTACGGTAATGCTCGTGGGTGAAGAGGGCTTCATTTACGCCGCCGTATTTGGAGATCTCCAGGAACATGGGCGTGAAAATGTTGCTCAGGGCTTTGGTGGCGGTGCGGGGCACCCGGGACGGAATATTGGGTACGCAGTAATGGATCACGTCATACTTCCGGTATACCGGCCGCTTGTGGGTAGTCATCTCAGAGGTTTCAAAGCAGCCGCCTTCGTCAATGCTCACGTCAATGATCACGGAGCCAGGGTTCATCTTGGCTACCACATCCTCAGAGATCATGCAGGGCACCTGACCATCCTCGGCAATGGCGGCTCCAATGACTACATCGGCATCCTGGATTTCTTTGTGGAGGATGGTATGGTCCAAGGTGGAGGTGAACAGCTGGGTGCCTACGTTTTGTTTCAGGCGGCGCAGTTTATACAGATGATCGTCGAACACCTTTACCTCGGCACCCAGACCCAGGGCGGCGCGGGTGGCGTACTCGGCCACGGTTCCGGCCCCAATAATCACTACTTTGGAAGGCGGCACGCCGGTGATGCCGCCCAGAATCACGCCTTTGCCCTCATTGCTGCTGCTCAGGTACTCGGCTGCGATCAGCATGACGGTGCTGCCGGCAATCTCGCTCATGGCCCGCACCACGGGTTTGGTATCTGATTTGTCTTTGAGCAGCTCAAAAGAGATGGCGTTGATTTTCTTGCGGGCCAGCGCGTTGATGTATTCAGAGGTGAGAGAACCTATCTGCAGCGCCGAAATAAGAGTTTGGCCCGGTTTGAAGTAATCCATCTCTGCTAAGGTGGGCGGCGCGATCTTGAGCAGGATATCAGCTTCGTAGACTTCTTTGGTGGAGTACACGATGAGCCCGCCGGCCTCTGAGAACTCGTGGTCTGAGTATTTGGAGGGAGCGCCGGCCCCAGATTCAATCCATACCTCGTGGCCGTGGTCTGTCAGCTGCTTTACCGCCTCCGGGGTAAGCCCGATACGGTTTTCCTGTAAAGAAGACTCCTTGGGGATACCAATAAAAAGATTCCGCTTGCGGGTTTCTATCGCCAGCATGGACTCTTTGGGCATGAGACCACGGGCCGTAGCCTTGGTCAGGGCCTCAAACCCGGTCTTCTCCGTCATTTCCTCCATCATATACTCTCAAACTAATAATACGCGCCTCTTCGGCTTCTCCGGTTGCAATGGTTACCTCCACCCCCTCCTGGGGCAACAGGTCAGTTACCTTAGACGGCCACTCAATGAGGCATAGATGCCCGGAGCTGAAGTACTCCAGCGCCCCGATGTCCAATGCCTCGGCCTCGTTTTCGATCCTATAAAAATCAAAATGGTAAATGAGTTCCCCATCGGCTGCCTCGTACTCATTCACGAGGGAAAACGTGGGGCTGCTGACCGGCTCCCGGACTCCTTTCTGGGCGCATATCGCCTTGATAAAGGTGGTTTTACCGGCCGCCATGTCACCCTCAAACAAAATTATCTTTTTTTGTCCGATAAATGACAATAATTCGGCGGCGGCCCGGGGTAAATCCGCTTTTGTGAGAATATTAATAGTTTTCTGGCGCGCTGCTGGCTCAGGCATTTTTAGGAGAAAGCGTTATAAATGGAATGATGGTCTCCTCTAAAGACACCCCGCCGTGCTGGAAAGTGTCTTTGTAGTGGTTCACGTAGTAGTTGTAGTTGTTAGGGTAGGCAAAGAAGTCATCGTTCATAGCGAAGACGTAGGCCGTGGACACGTTGCTTTTGGGCAGGTGGAAACGCTCCGGCTTGCGGCATACCAGTACATCCTTCTCGGTGAAGCCCAGGTTCTTGCCGTGCTTGTAGCGCAGGTTGGTGTTGGTGTTGCGGTCGCCCACAATCTTGAACGGCTTTTTCACGCGCACGGTACCGTGGTCAGTAGTGATGATGAGGCGGCCTTTCTTATCGGCGATGGCTTTGAGCGTGTCAAACAGCGGCGAGTGCAGGAACCAGGACCGGGTGAGCGACCGGTAAGCGGCTTCATCTGCGGCCAGTTCCCTGATCATCTGCATATCGGTACGGGCGTGGGAGAGCATGTCCACGAAGTTGTAGACAATCACGTTGAGCTTGTTATTGTCCAGGTTGCTGAACTTTGACAGAAGTTCTTTCCCTGCTGTGTTGTTCGTGATTTTGTGGTAACTGAACTTGTCATTCACCTTATTCTGCTGGAACTGGATCTGCAGGAAATCCTCTTCGTGCAGGTTCTTGCCTTCCTCCTCATCGTCAGAAACCCACAGGTTGGGGTAACGCTTGGCGATATCAGCGGGCAGCATGCCGGAGAAGATGGCGTTACGGGCGTAGGCCGTGGTGGTAGGCAGAATAGAGTAATACATCTCCTCATGCTCCACGTTGAAATAATCAGTGATGATGGGCTCCAGCACCTTCCACTGGTCATAGCGCAGGTTGTCTATCAAGACAAAGTACACCGGGGTGTCGCTCTCCTTCATCATGGGGAACACGCGCTCCTTGAAGATGCGGTGGCTCATGAGCGGAATCTCATCGGTCTCATCGTTCACCCACTCCTCGTAGTTGTCCATGATGAACTTGGCGAAGTTGGTGTTGGCCTCGTCTTTCTGCATGTTGATGACCTCGGCCATACTTTTGCCCGCGGTATCTGCGATCTCCAGTTCCCAGTACACCAGTTTCTTGTAAACATCGGCCCACTCCTGGTAACTCAGGCGCTCACCAAAGGCCATCCCCAGCGTGCGGAAATCGCGCTGGTAGGAGCTATTGGTTCTTTCCTCCACCAGGCGGCGGTTGTCCAGGATCTTCTTCGCGGAAAGCAGGATCTGGTTGGGGTTGATAGGCTTGATGAGGTAATCGGCGATTTTAGACCCGATGGCCTCTTCCATGATGTGCTCTTCCTCGCTCTTGGTGATCATGACCACCGGCAGTGTGGGCCGCGCGGCTTTGATCTCACCCAGGGCCTCCAGACCACTCAGGCCAGGCATGTTCTCATCCAGAAAAACAAGGTCATAGGTTTGTTCCTGCACCTTCTCCACGGCATCGGCTCCGCTGTTCACGGGAGTAATGTCGTAACCTCTCTCCTGTAAGAAGAGAATATGGGGCTTGAGAAGGTCAATCTCGTCGTCCGCCCACAAAATAGTATATCTTTGCATGGCTAGTTATTGGTTTTCATAGCTTGTGTTTAGGCTTGCGCATCCAGCGGCTCTTCCGGAAAATTCGCCTTTCCAGGCCACTTTCCGTAGAATTTACATAATGCTACATTTACCGACAACGGACACTACAAGAACTAAGTTATCTTGAATAAGAAAAAAATCTTTAACGATCCGGTTTACGGCTTTATCACAGTTCCGTCTGACCTGCTGTTTGACATCATCCAACACCCCTATTTCCAGCGCCTGCGCCGGATAAAGCAGCTGGGGTTGACTGAGTTTGTATACCCCGGGGCTTTGCATACCCGTTTCCATCACGCCCTGGGCGCCATGCACCTCATGAACATAGCCCTGCAGAGCCTGGCCGGCAAAGATAACATCATTACCGATAAAGAGTGCGAAGCCTCCATGGCGGCCATTCTGCTGCACGATGTAGGCCACGGTCCTTTCTCGCACGCGCTGGAGACCGCCATCTTTGACCAGGTGCCGCATGAACGCATCTCGCTGCACCTCATGGAACTCTTGAACCAGGAGTTCGGCGGCCGCCTGCAACTGGCCATTGACATCTTCACCGATAATTACCACCGGCACTTCTTCCACCAGCTGGTTTCCAGCCAACTGGACGTAGACCGCCTAGACTACCTCAACCGAGACAGCTTCTACACGGGTGTATCAGAAGGTAAGATTGGCGCCGACCGACTGTTGAAGATGCTGAATGTGCATGAAGACCAACTAGTGGTGGAGGAAAAGGGCATTTACTCTATTGAGAGTTTCCTGGTGAGCCGCCGCCTCATGTACTGGCAGGTATACATGCATAAGACCGTGACCAGCGCCGAGCAGATGGTAATGAAGATCATGCAACGTGCCCGTGAACTTACCCGGCGCGGCGATCACGTACCCGCTAGCCCCAACCTGCAGTTCTTCCTGCGCGAGAGCCTCTCCATTTTGGATTTTGAGCGGGACCCCAGCATTATGAAACGCTTTGTGTCTCTGGATGACTACGATGTCTGGAGCGCCATCAAAGCCTGGGCAGAACACCCCGACAGTATCCTGAGTTACCTGTCAACCTCCATGCTGGAGCGGAAGCTCTTCAAGATCATGCTCTCCCCTACCCCGTTTGACATAGAGTTCCTGGTGGGCGTACGCGAACTGGCGCAGGAGCACTTTAACATTTCCCCAGAGGAGGCACACTACATGGTGGTGGAAGGCAAGATCAGCAACAACGCTTATGAATCTGGCGGCGAGAACATCAACGTGCTCACAAAAGCAAGCCTGGTGGTGGACGTGGCCAAAGCCTCAGACTTGCCCAATATTCAGGCTTTGAGTAAGAAAGTAGAGAAATACTACGTGTGCTATCCCAAGGAAATCACGCGCATGAGCCTTTAACTGTCTTTCCTATTTTAGACCTATTTTCCCGAAAACAAGCCTAAAACAGCCAACCATCACAAACGCACCTAACGCCTTAGCTAGTCCATGATCATTTACCAGAGTGGCTTAATCACCCTAGACTATGACCCCGCCACTGACATTCTGTTCATCAAGTGGCCCGATATCCAAGACTTTCTGGTTCCAGAGATACGGCAGGCACTTCAAATATTGGTAGACCACATCAAGAGCTACGATATCAAGAAACTGTTGATTGACTCCAGCCGCGCCTCTCTGGATATACCCGGCGCCGAGTACAAAGAAGTCATCAAAGAATTTGGGCAAAACCTCATGCAGACCAGGTTGGAGAAGATGGCCCGCATCCTTACGCCCAATTCCACCCGCGAAAACAAAGTGGAAGAAGCTAGGCAGGAATTGCGTTTCCCTATCGATTTGCGCACTTTTACAGACTACTCTGAGGCTTTCGCCTGGCTCAAGGGCACCCTGGTAGAACCAGCCTGATTAATCTGTTTCGGCTTTGGATAGCCGATGATTTTGCCGCTGCCTGTTTTGGGTTTGTTTTTAAGAAAACAGCTCCGAAACAGGCAGCGGCTTTTTCAATTAAGCACAAGCGTATCTAATTCCTGGAAACCAAGAGAAAATGATGCCTCATGAATTCCTGTAGATTGCCTTGTCCATGGGAATTCAATTGTGAAACTCAGCTATAAACAAAAAGGGAGAGCAGAATTGCTCTCCCTTTTTGTTTATAGCTATTAAGCGCTCAATTACCGCAACTCAATATCATCAATGTAGAAGGTGTTAGGGTTGGTACCGTAGTTCTTTATGTAGAATTCTTTGATTCCGCCAGTGATATTACCCAAAGCACTGATCGGAACTTCAATCCGCCTGTATTGACCTGCTACAATATCGAACGGTGCATCGGTTCCGGTAACATCAGACATATTCTTGATCTGGATTGCCCCGCGGCTATTTACCGTGCCACGTACATAAAGCACAATGGTAGTATACCCATCAAACACATTCGCATTGTTTGGATGCAATTGGAACGCTCCGTAGGCATCATTGAAGCTTACTTTGATTGCTTTAGCACCTCTAGACACCTGCTCTGTATTGGCTACATCCTCGGAGGATTTACCCCAACCACCCCATAACTGCCACTCAGAGTTCAATGCATCATTGTAAATGAAGTACGGCGGACGGTCAATGTTGATTCTAAGGGTCTGCCCGGTGGCTACTGAATAATTACGGGTTGTGATGAAAGTAACCACACCATTCAAGATATCTTGGGTAGGCATTTTCAACACAATCTGGGTAGGCGTTTTACTGATGAAGGTAGAAACGGAAGCACCACCTGTGAAATTCACGCTTTTTACAAGATCAAGGTTAGTTCCGGTAATGGTCAGGTTAGCTCCTGGATCCACAGGGTTAGGAGACATACTAGTGATTGCCGGCAAGGTAATGGTGATGCTTTGGGTTGTAGGCACTTCCACACCTGACTTAGCCACTAATTTAAGCGTACCAGCAGAGGCGTTGTCTGGAACTGTCACTACAATCTGGGTAGCAGATTGGCTAACGAAGCTGGAGGCTTTGGCAGTTCCAACCCCGGTAAACACAACCTCTTTTACTAAATCAAGGTCTGTACCAGTGATGGTCAGGTTTTCGCCGTGTTTTAGAGAAGCAGGCGAAAAAGCGGTAGCTGCAGGCAAAGTTACGTCTAACGACTGTTCAGTCTCAATCGCCATTGGCTCAGTACCACCGGTAAAGAAAGTCAAAGATCCTGTTTTGGCGCTCATTGGAACTCTAAGCACCAGTTCCGTCATAGACTTGCTTACAAATGTGGTCACGATGCTATCCTGCAGGGTGCCAAACTGAACGCTGTCTACCCAGTTGAGGTAGTTACCTGTCACAGTAATGTTGGTTCCTGGCTTAGCTTTTGCCGTTACTGATGCAATAGTCACCGGCACTTCAAAGCTGAGCACGGTTTTAGAAACAACATCCTCGCCACCTGAAACCTTCAGGGTTACTTTACCTTCTTCAGCTGTGTTTGGGATAACCAACTCAATCAGGTCAGATGATTGCGAGGTAAACTGAGTTTTGGCAACAGAAGCACCTACAAACTCAATAGATTCAACCTTGTTCAGGTTATGACCAATGAATTTGAGTTTCTCGCCATGCTTGGCTCCCGTAGGACCAAAGCTCAATAATTCTACTTGTCCTGAGTTTACATCTTCCTCATCATCATTACATGACTGCAGGAATCCGAATGTCGCGAACAAGCATACCAGTAGTAATACCTTGATATTATAAAAGTTCTTCATACGTCAATTATCAGAGGGTTTCGTTATGGGATAACATTTGGTACTACTCGCACATTGTCCATCGCAAACTGGGCTTTAGTGCCTGGGCCTACGAAATGGAAGGAAACTGCGTAACCACTGGCGTTATAGGTGAACGTGTTACCGTTTTTGTTATTAGCCTCATGGATATCCTTGAAAGGAATAGTTACAGTTTGCCACTTGTTCTTAGTATCAATGTTTGCTGCCCAGGTATAAGTAGCTAAATCTCTGTTTCCAGGGCCACCATTACTGCTGAACATGATCCGAATACCGTTATAAGCCAACGGAGAAACTGTATTCATCTCAAACTTAAGCACGTAGTTACCTGGGTTTGCAAAAGCATCAGCCGGAATGTTTTTGGTTTTTTCTTTTACCGTTCCTTCACCAACCCATGCCTCAAACCAACCGCCTGTATTCTCTTTGTCAATGCGCAGGAATTTCCCACTGATTGGGTCAATACCTGATCCACCACTGGTGATGTAAGTTGGACCATGCCACCAGCCGCCGAAATCAGTGTCTTCATAATCGGCAATGATGTTGCGGTTATCACGGAACCAGAAAGAAGTCTCTGTCTCGCCAAAATTGCTCTTGATAGTAAGAGGTCCTGGCTGGGCATCTGCTGGTACTCTTACCTGGATTTCGTTAGGCAATACGTCAACAACCTCTCCTTCTACCTGAGCCCCATTGGCACCGGTAAAGAAAACGTGTACCGGCTCATAGAAGAAGCTTCCTCTGATAGTTGCAACTTCACCAGCGTTTACGAACTCACTTTCCATGTAAGTAGGCAATGGCTCGCTGATATCTACCGTGAAATCATGCTCCAAAACCTCACCGTTTGCAAATATCAGACGCATCTTGTTTGTGATTTCAGTTGGGATGTCTGATGGCACACGGGTAATGATAGAAGTGCTGGTGATAAAGGTAGACTGCAGCGCTGCCTCACGGTCATTTATCCATAATTCACGGACATCTTGCAGGTTCTCACCAATAATGGCGATCATTTGTCCTTGTCCGGCCTTCACAACAAGGGAATCAGATGCTGCTGGGCGGGTAACCCGCACATAGCTAATCATGGGTTTACCGCCGTTCGGAAGATCATCATCTTCCGAACAGCTGGTGAAAGTCCCTGTCATCACCAAGGCAACAAAAAGGAACAGGAAATATTTCAATTGACTTTTCATACAAATATTCTCTTATCTGAATCTTAATTTCTAGTCCTTAAATTCATAATCAACGGCTGGTTGGCCTAAGCTTGGCGACTGGCTAAGCTCCACAGATGGCAGCGGCATGTAGAAATTAGCATCGCTGACATTTGGAGTCCGTTCAGTAACCCAAGAGGTTTTGGTAAATGTCCAACCGGTTGGGTTAGGGAAACGATCCGGCGCCGCCAGGAACAAGGCACGGTCCTGGTTGTTGATGATATTGAATGCTTTCTGCGGATTATAGTAATGGATTCTTACTAACTCATACCAGGTTAGATTTTCCATGGCAAACTCCTTCACCCACTCTTCAAACACCTGGTCTTCTCCAGACAATGGGTAGTTACGGTTCATCTGGATTGGCCCGGCAATTGGCTGTAAACCGGCCCGGGTACGGATTTCGTTGAGGTATTGGATAGCAACCGGATCAGATGTTGACTCGGCATTTCCAACCGCGGCATCCACATAAGTCAGGTACATCTCTGCCAGACGCAACATATAGGTGTTGTGCGGATATCTTTGCTGAGCGGCCTGTCCACCCAAGTCATACTCATTTCCAACCACATACTTCTTGATAACAGCGTAGTTGTTGGTGGCTCCTGCGCCTGGTGCAGCCCAAGTCAACTTCTCTTTTGGTTTACCGGAAGGATCTTTCACAGTAATTTCAGGATAATTGAAACCTGGCAGCATAAAGGTGGCTTTTAACCGCTGGTCCATGGTAAAGCCTTTGGCTAGTCCATCGTTAGCCGGGTCATTATCTTCCTGGTTGGTGATCAGGCCTTCGTACAAGCTCATCATCCACCAGGTAGCGCTGTAGTTGCCACCCCAACCATCGTTGTTCACGGCTATTTCACCCATTGGGTAAATTTGAGAAGCCATGGTGTTAGCGGCCGCATAGTTTTCACCAAATACCCACTGGTTTTCAAACAAAGACTCCGCGTTGTTGTCGTATGGGTATTTGAAAAGGTTCTCGTAAGGTCTGATCAAAGTTTTACCGCTTTGGGTAATTACCCGTTGAGCATATTCTTTAGCCTTGTCTAAGAATTCCTGATTTCTCTGACCACCTGAAGCACCAACCCCGGCACGGGTAAGATAGGTACGGGCTAACATACCTTCAGCCGACCATCTGGTTACTCTTCCGGGTTGGGTAGAGGTAAGAGGCAAATTCTCTGCTGCAAACAAATAATCACGGGTAATGAACTCCCATACACTAGGAATGGTATTGCGCACCTTCTCCGCGTTATTTAAGTCCGCAACGTTGTCTGTAATGATT
The DNA here is from genome assembly GCF_017916365.1 of Rufibacter roseolus. GTDB lineage: Bacteria > Bacteroidota > Bacteroidia > Cytophagales > Hymenobacteraceae > Nibribacter > Nibribacter roseolus. The sequence continues at coordinate 1,864,406 of NZ_JAFMSU010000001.1, read as the reverse complement.
GGAACTTCACCAAAGGTGGTTACCAGAATGCTGTAAGCAGTTGCACGCATGAAACGAGCCTCTCCAATTGCCTGGTTTTTAGCCGCAGCAGTTACATCTGGGCCAGCTAGCTTGTTAATGTTATAGATAGCCATGTTTGACTGCGCAATAACATTGTAGCAAGCCTGGTAAGCCCACAAGGTGGATTTAGAAACGCCGGTAGCTCTGAAGAACACATTGTCTCTGCGCTCTGCCGGGCCTTCCCATGGGTAGAACAAGGTACCACCCCGGATATCACCTACGAAATAAGAAGCCTGATCATGGTAATCTTTCCAAGCCACGTTGTATAGAGGAGCAGTAGCTGCCAGAACCTGGGCATCGGTCTTAAAGAAAGCGCCGTCAGTAAGCGTATCCAGTGGTGGCCTCTCTAAAAAGTCTTCTTTACAGCCGGTGAACATAGCCAGAGCGGCAAAGGCCCCGGCTAAAATATATCTATTAATCATATTATGTATTGCAGTTAAAATTAGAAATCAATTCCAATGTTGAAAGAATAGATAGGGGTAATTGGATAACGGCCGGTATCAACCCCAATTGGTGCACTATCATTTCCAACATTTGGTCCAACATATGTACCAACCTCAGGATCGTAACCGGTGTATTTAGTGAAAGTATACAGGTTTTGAGCGCTAACACCTACTCTGGCTGCCTTCACAAATTTTTGTCTGGCAACAAGTGAATTAGGTAAACTGTAGTTCAAAGAGATGTTCTTGATTCTCACAAAAGAGCCATCTTCTACATATTTAGTTGTGTGACGGGCAAAGTTCTTGTTCACATCACCGCCAGAAAGACGAGGCACAATTGTACCAGGGTTTTCCAACACACCTTCTGAATTCACTCTGGCATAGTCCCGAGCTTCTCTGAACATGTTCTGTCCTACGTTGATGTTGTTAGGGTTTGCATTACGGAAACGAACGTAGTTGTACACATCGTTACCAAATGTTCCGGTTAAAAGCACACTCAGGTTAAAGCCTTTGTAAGTGAAATCATTGGTGAAACCACCAAAGTATTTAGGCCATGGGCTACCAATCTTGGTCATGTCCTGCTCAGTGATTACTCCGTCGCCATTCAGGTCACGGAATTTCACATCACCAACCCAAACACTATTCTCTCCAACTGGGAAAGGCTTTCCTTGGCTATCAGCAGGGCGGGCACTGTTTTGCACCTCTTCTACCGTCTGGAAAATACCTTCTTCAATGTAACCATAGAAGAACCAAGGAGATTCACCTACTACTGTTCTTTGTGACCAAAGTGGTTGGATATACCAATCTGGGGCATTGCGGGCCACTACACTGGTTTCAGTATAAAGTTTAGTAACCTCAGCCTGGAAGTGGGAGATGTTAAGGTTTGTTTCCCATTTGAAACCACCTTTATCAATGTTAACAGTGTTCAATGATGCACTCCAGCCTTTATTTTGAAGGGCGCCAAAGTTCACCAGAGGAGCCTGTACGGAACCACTACCAGTAGATCCCATGTACCAAGGCAGGGAGCTTCTAACGATTACGTTGTCTGTTTTCTTGATGTAGTAGTCGGCCTCAATCTGAACACGGTTCTCAAATAAACCCAGGTTGATACCAGCGTTATTGGTTAAGGTCTCTTCCCACTTGAAATTTGGGTTAGGATAGTTGGCTGCCAAGAAACCAGATCCCCACTCTGTTGGGTACTGCTGAAGTCTTGCATAGATGTTACCGCCAGCTCCCTGATTACCGGTTAAACCAGTTTCAAAACGCAATCTCAAGTCACTTACTACCGGAATAGCAAAGAATGGCTCTTCAGACACGCGCCAGGCGGCGGATATGGAAGGGAAATAACCCCATCTGTTGTCAGGACCAAAGTTTGCTGAACCATCGGCACGGAAGGCACCTTGCAGAATGTAACGGTCTCCAAAGTTATAGTTCACACGACCCAGGTAAGACTCCATAGCCCAGTCACCTTGTCCACCACCGGTTCTTTGGTTGGCATTTTGCTCACCGGCATTGATATCAATGATTTCGTTTGTATTGAAACCGCTTCTGCCAAGGGTGGTGTTCTGCCAGGTAGAGGCCTGTGATTCGTGAGTGGCCATCAAAGTCAAGCTGTGCTTACCAAACTGTTTGGCGTATTGCAACATCTGGTTCCAGTTCCAATAAGTATTGGTCTCGTTCCGGATATCCAGACGGGCAATTACGTTTCTCTGATAACCAAAGGTGTAAGTTGGCAAGAAAGTGGTACCGAACCCGGTTCCGTAATCAGCATTGAACGAGGTACGGAATTCTAATCCTTCAGCCAGGTTTACAGTTGCATTCAGACCACCCAAGATCCGACGTCTCACCATATCGTTGGTGATAATGTTCGCTAAACCAATTGGGTTAGCTGGTGTAAAACGCTCAGCCTCAGAAACACTACCATCTGGGTTAAGTCTAGGCTCACCACCACCGTAGGTTCCATCCAGGTTTCTTACCGGAATGGCTGGAGATAACTGAATGGCATTATTAATGATATCCCACTGAGTTGTAGAAATCTGCTCGTTTGTTTGGGCAAAGTTCAGGTTAGCACCTAAGTTAAGCCATTTACGGGCTTTGCTATCCAGGTTCAACCTAACTGAAGCACGATCAAATCCTGATCCTACGGCCACACCTTCCTGATCCAGGTACTCACCTGATAAATAGAATCTAGTGTTCTCACTACCGCCGCTCAGGCTCAACTGGTGTTTGTTCATTGGCGCGTTGTTGAATAACTCACGCTGCCAGTTGGTTCCTTCACCCAAGATAGAAGGATCAAGGAAATCTTCGCGTACCGCACCACCTGCCAACGCTTTGTACTCATTATCCATCTGGGCATATTCGCGCAGATTCATTACATCCAGTGGCTTAGGTGAAGTTTGCACACTGTTCAAGAAAGAGTAATTGATTTTCAAGTCACCAGCTTTACCTCTTTTTGTTGTGATCAAAACTACCCCGTTGGTACCACGTGAACCATAGATAGCGGTAGCAGAAGGACCTTGCAAAATGTCCATGCTTTCAATATCAGATGGGTTCAAAGAGGCCAATGGGTTAACACCTGAAGTAGAAGTAGCACCCTGAACCTGAACACCATCAATTACATATAATGGCTCGTTAGATCCGTTAATAGAGTTGATACCTCTGATGTTCACAGAGATACCACCACCCGGAGCACCTGTATTCTGAGTTACATACACCCCTGGTGCACGTCCCTGGATAGCTTGCTCTACCGTAGTGTTTACAGTTCTTTCAATGGCTTTTGCACCGATACTAGTCTGCGCCGCAGGCACATCACTGGCTCTCAGTTCACCATAACCGGTTACTACTACCTCGTTCAAAGTCTGAGCATCTTCTCTCAAACTCACATTAATAGTAGTGTTGTTCCCTACCGGCACTTCCTGAGACACATAGCCAATGAAGGTTACTACCAACACATCGGCATTACCTGCCTCCAAAGAGAAGTTTCCGTTCGCATCTGTAGAGGCTCCAGTGGTGGTACCCTTTACTACTACACTTACGCCTGGCATACCTGAGTTATCAGCAGCCGCGGTTACTCTACCAGTAATGGTCCGTCTGGCCGTCTGGGCCAAACCATCAAAAGCCTGGGTCAGAATAGCCAATACCATGGCTATCATCATCCAGACTTTCTTAGATTTCAAGACGTAATTACTTTTTTGGTAATTTTTGTCTGAGTATAAGTTTTGAATCATAGGGTAATTTGAATTAGGTAGTAAACATAGTATAGTGGTGAATAATAAAAACTCACTAGATGCACTCTAGTCAGGAGATTAACTTTAAGAAAATGGTGTCAAGTAAAATCAAGTAGAATAAGCCTTTTAATGCTCTACCAGAGGTTTTAGGGGAGAACCTCCATTTGTTTTGTTCCTGTTTGGACCAAAAGTCACTTTTTAGGCCAGTCACGTTCCTCTCCATCCTTCAACACCCTCCAAACACTTTCAGTAACCTTACAAATCTAAGAAGATTTAAAGCCGTCGTATAATACTTTCTTATCAATTCTTTGATTGATTGCGGCAGTCTAACCTAACCATGCACGCCAACGTTGGCATAAATATAGAAAACAAATTCCATTTCCATAAACAAAATTTAATCATCTTTAAAATATCTGTTTTTAGAGAATTCATAATGCAGTTCAGATTATTTCAAATTTATACAAAGCAGAAAAACAGACCAAGACAGGTATCTATGTTGCCTGAATTAAGTAAAAAGGTGTTTTTCTGATAAGTAATTGATTATATATAAGTGTAAGGAAGACCTCTAAACTGGTATTCTTTTATCCTATTTACCCATTGCTGACTTAACATTCATACCTCATCGTAATCAGGCTGGGAAGTAGTTGAAAAGCCAGCGAAGAAATAACCAGGAGAAGATCCTAACGAACGTGCCTGACTTACTTGCTGCGGCTTCACTCTTATACCTCGCACGAACTTCACCTTGCAAAGTAGTCTCCCCTTTTAGAGAGGAACTTGAAATACTACTTAACAAGATATTTCTAAGGCAACTCTCCTTTTTTCAATATGATAAATTTAGGCATTTCTTTCTTCAAAAACGCCCATCAATGTTTCAGGGTAGGGCATCAAATGTTAAATCCATTGAAAATTTTAGAAAAACCAGGTTCATTTTTAACGCCAAACAAGCAAAATGGCACCAGAACCAACTTTTTCTTAAAAGGATTAATCTACTCTTCTGTATACAAATCATCCCTTCCTCCCTACTTTTAGTTTATAACATTTTTAAGCACACCCAATTATCCTATCCTTATCAAAGCAACGACATTGTTATATTTATGATAATCATTAAATGTAAAACCACTTAAATAGCCACCTATAATGCTTTTTGCTTAATGATTTTTCAAAACAGTTCCTTTCTACTAAGAGCTTGAGCAGGCACCCCTTAAACTTTAGCTTAGACATAGTACAGGGTAGAGGCTTTTCAATAATAGGTCCTCCCAAAATGAGCAGCCATTATATTCTTCTGCTACAACTATTGCATCAATGCTAAAAAAGAAGGTAAGTAAGTTGTTTTTTTTGGCAGGGAGCAGCAAGCCCAAGGGCTGCTGATATATCTTATAAGGGCTTGAACTGTTGGAAAAACATAGACAAACAGGCTGAGGTTTTGGAAATCATACTCCCAAGTACTTAAAGGTCCATACAAGTCTCCAAAACAACCTACCCCTCCATTGCGGTTCACAACTAAAACCTTATCCTTGCAGGTAGAACACTTCCTCCCTGACCAACCATGCGAATGACCCGGATCTTAATGAAGGCGCTTTTGATAAGCGGGCTATTCCTGCAGTTTAACTGCAGTTCCAGCAAAACAGCTTTAAAAGAGGTTCCCCAGAGTACGAACATCCCCACCAAGACCATCTCCGGATTTTACCAGGATGCCGCGGCTCAATACAAAATTTTGGCAGCAAAGCTTCCGGCTAACAGATTCCCGAAGACTTATCACGCCCAAAAAGACAGTTTGGAAACCAGCGGTTCTGATTGGTGGTGCAGCGGTTTTTACCCGGGCACCTTGCTTTACCTTTACCAGGCCACCGGCGACAAGCAACTGAATTCAGAAGCCAATCGCATGCTGGAGGCTCTGAAGAAAGAACAATACAACACTTCCACCCATGACCTGGGGTTTATGATGTATTGCAGTTTTGGCAAGGCAAACGAGATAACGCCAAAAGCCGAGTACAAAGACATCCTGGTAAACAGTGCCAAATCACTTTCTTCAAGGTTCAACCCTAAAGTTGGGGCCATTAAATCATGGGACTCTGACAAGAATGAGTTTCTGGTGATCATTGACAACATGATGAACCTGGAACTGCTGTTCTGGGCCACCCGGGCCACCGGGGATTCTTCTTTCTACAAACTTGCCGTTACGCACGCCAACACCACGCTTAAAAACCATTTCCGGCCAGATTATAGCTCCTACCACGTCATCAATTATGACCCAGCCACGGGAGCGGTGCAACAAAAGAGAACTGCCCAAGGCTACGCTGATGAATCTGCCTGGGCGCGCGGACAGGCCTGGGGCCTGTATGGTTACACCGTCATGTACCGCGAGACCAAAGACCCGAAGTACCTGACCCAAGCCATTCATATGGCTGACTTCATGCTGAACCATCCCAACCTACCAGAAGACAAAATTCCTTACTGGGACTTTAATGCTCCCAATATTCCGAATGCCCTGCGGGATGCCTCTGCCGGGGCTATCAACGCGGCCGCCCTGCTGGAACTCTGCCTCTATGCCCCGGATGCGGCGGCACGCAAGTACTTCAGCGCCGCTGAGACCATCATACAAACTTTATCAACAGACACCTACCGTGCGGCACCAGGCACCAACGGCGGCTTTATCCTGAAGCATGGCGTGGGACACCACCCAGCCGGCACAGAAGTAGACACGCCCCTCACCTACGGCGATTATTACTACATTGAGGCCCTCCGCCGCTATCAGGCGTTCATCAAATAGATATTCAACCTCCAGCTTAGCTCAATAAAAGTAAATCCGATTCGGGGCTGTTTTGATGAAAACAGCCCCGAATCGGATTTACTTTTATCGTGGCAAACCACTTTCTAAACAGCTCCATTGCCGCTGAAGCATTCAAGTTCGCTGGCGAGACTTTTCCAACTGATTTAAAGAGGAACATCCTAGCGCCAGTATCTGCATGGGTTTTCGAAATAAGTATGCTGATGTCCGCACATTATAAGGCTACTTTCCTGAAAACAGGTCTAAAACAGCAAGGGCCGCAGTATGGAAAACTGCGGCCCTTGCTGTTTTAGAAACAATGGCTTTTCACAAAATCACCGGAAGGTGAACCTACTTCGCCCGGAAAACAAGCTTAACTTCTTTATTAGCGGATAGATCCACTTTGGTGGTTCTTTGTCTTTTGGCGGCTTTCGCGCCGGAAACCAATAGCATGTTTTTAGGGGCTTGCAGCGCGATACTTTGCTTTTTAGGAGCCTGCAACACCAGGGTTACCTCTTCCTGACTCCAGGCAAGGCTTTTTACTTCCACCCCGCCGCGCAGGAGCAATCCCGAGATGCTGCCGGTTTGCCAGGCTTCCGGCACCGCCGGTAACACCTTCACCAAACCCGGCTCTGAGTACACCAGCGCCCGCATGATCACCGAAGGATACCCGCCACTCAAGTCCATATTGAACAAGGAACCCGGATTGTGGTAGGTGCCCAGGCCGTTGGTCCAATAGAAGCGCGAGAGCCAGTCAATCAGTTGGGCGGTGGTGGGCGCATCTTCCAGGTTGGCGGTCACAAAAGCTAATTGCACCATCCCGAAGACCATCTCCCCGCCGTTTTCTTTGTAGCGGAACTTCATTTTCTCCTCCACCACTTTGCGCGCTCCCGCAAGCAACTGAGGGTTCTTCTTAAAGTCTGGGTCTACCTGGTCATAGAGGCTGTACAGGTGCGAAATGTGACGGTGCTGGTGGTTGTTCTGCAGTCCGGGCCAGAGCCATTCCTTCAGAGCACCGGCCTCATCCAGCTCATAGGCGGGCATTTTGGTGAGCATCTCCTGCCATATCTTCACCTGGGCTTTATCAGTCTTCAATTCCTGAGCGGCCGAGATGCAGTTCCTAAGCAGTTGCTTCGCGATCATCACGTCCATGGTGGCGTTGATGCTGGCCTGGGACTTGAAGTTGGCCGGGTTGTTCTCAGGTGAGTATGACGGGTTGAAAACGTACTTTCCATTTTGGTCGGTTTTCAAAAAATCCTCATAGAACAGCGCCGATTCCTTCATGAACGGGTAGGCGCGCTCCTTCAGGAACTTGCGGTCACCGGTGTGCAGCCAGTAATCGTTGTAAAAGCTGGCGGTCCAGCCGGCCCCGCCGGTCCAGAGGCTGAGGCACCAGATGGGGTCAAAGTGGTTGTCCCAACCGTGGCTGCTGGTGTGCGAGGGCACGTGGATGCCCCGCGTCCCGAACATCTTTTTGGCGTTGTCTCGGTAGAATTGCAGGCGCTTGTCATGGTAGTCAAAGTAAGCCAACATCAACTCCGGAACCCGGCTGGTGAGCAGCGCCGAGATGGCGACCTCCACGTTTCCATCATGGGTGAAATCTGACGACCAAGCCGGTGACCAGGTACCGCCCCATATACCCTGCAGATTAGGCGGATTGATGCCGGTAGCCGAGATGATGTGATAGCGGGCGGCATCAAACTGCTTTTCAATGATGGCGGGTGCCACCTGCCCGGTTTTGGTTTTCAGGTTCAAAGCCTCGGTGTACAGGTTCGCATCTGCCCCGCCGCCTAAATCAAGCTTTACTCTATTGAACAGCTCGCCGTGCACGTTGCGGTGGCGCGAAACCAAGGTTTGGTAATCTGCGGGCAAGCCAGACAAATGCTCTTTGATCCGGTCTACCTGCGATTGCGCGTAGTCATAGTTGGCGTTGATCTTGATGAATACCAGCACCTCATCGGCGTTCTGGACGATGAACTCGTTGCCCTCAGTGCGTGAGCTACCGCCTTTCACCTCTACCCGGCCCACGCCTTCGTAGCCCTCCAGGCTGCCCGGCCAGCGCTTTTTGTAGGCGCTTCTGTAGGTAAGCCATTTGTTATCGGCAGCGCCGATGTTCACGCTCTCCACGGTCTTGTTGATCTGCTCCCACTGGGTCCATTCCACGGGCCGGCGGGCGAAGGACAGGCGGCCGTTGATCTTTCCGGTTCCTTTGATGGAAATGACAATGGCGCTATCTGGGCGGGAGACGAACAGGCGGCGCTGGTAGGTGCCGTTGGCATCGGTCCAGGTGACGTTGGCCTCCCCGGTTTCAAAGTCCACGGTGCGCACGTATTTCTGCACGTTAGAGGGTTTCATCTGCAGGCGCACGTCAAAGGCGGGCACGTACGGGTTAGACCACAGGTGGCCGCCGTAACCTTCTTTCATGCTCTGCTCCACCGGAACCATGGCGGCCTCTTCCCCTTTCCCGGCCAGAATCAACGCGCGAATCTCGTCAAGCCTGCTAGCCTGGTCAATGGGCGGCTTGGGCTCTGTGGCGGGCAGATACAGTTGGGCCTGGTTCAGGATGATGGTCTCATCATGCGGGTTGCCCATGACCATGGCGCCCATGGCCCCGTTACCGCTGAGCAGCGCGTGTTCCCAACTGGCCGCCGGCAACCAACTGGCGAAGCCTTTCCTGGGCTGACTGAAGAGATCTGCCTGGCCCGAGGCCGTGAACGAACCTCCCGTGAAAAGTAAAACCAGCAAAAGGAAAATGTAACGGAGCGGCATTGAAAAGCGGAATACGGTAAAGAATAGGCTACAAAATGGGCAAACGCAGCCTTTCTCAGCAGAACTATGCTGAGCAAAAACTCTGTTTCAGGCCTGATTTGGCATAATCAGGCCTGAAACGGGGGTTATCGGCTGGCGGCTTTCGGGGCTTTGATTTTCAGGCCTTTGAAGACCTCCTGGGCCAGCAAAGCCGCGCCGGCATCATTGGGGTGGATACCGTCATAGGTGAGGTCTGCCTTGCCCAGAAACGGCGTATACAGGTCAATGGTCTTTACCTTGGTTTTTTTGGCTACTTTTTTCACCGCCGGCAGCACCTCCGTATTCACCACCTCTTTCCGGATGCTGAATTTCTCTTCGAACACCGGCACTGGGGTACAGACGTACACTTTGGGTTTTGAGGGCAATTTTTTGAAAGAGTTCACAAACTGGACATAGTCTGGGATGAACTCGTCCTTGAATTTCCAGTTCTGAGGCTTGGAGTCGTTGGTACCCAGTTTGATGATCACGATGTCTGGGTTCCAGGAAAGGGCATCCTGGTATTTGGCCTCGTTCCAGAACGGGAAATCGCCTTTTTTCAGTAACGTGCGGCCGCCCATGCCGTAGTTGCGCACTTCGTAGCCATCGCCTAGGAGTTGTTGCAGCACTACGGGATAAGGCTGGGTAAGACCAGCCCCCTCGGTGATGCTGTTGCCCACGCAGGCCACCTTGATTTTGTTCTGTGCCGAGGCTCCGTAGCAAACCAACAGCACTAGCAGAAAGAAGAGCGATACTTGTTTTTTCATGTAGGAAATCATCTTTAAGAGCATATTTTTCCCTCTATTTTAAGGCTATTTCTTCAGAATCAGGCTTAAAACAGAGGGTTGTCTTTTACTTTTTCAGTTGGATGGTCACGGTAGCCGGGGCAAGCCCTTCAGAGGTGGCGGTCAGTTTCACGGTGCCGACTTCTTCCTGGGCCTGCAAAATAGCGAGGCAGAGGCCGTTGAAGGCTTTCCGGTGATTGGCTTTGAAGGACTCCATGCTGGTTTGCAAGCCGTTGTCCACGCCCGCGATGGTGGCCTTTCCGTCTATACTGAAGTGAACCAGGTTATCGGCGCGGGGCACCAGGTTGCCGTCTTTGTCCATGATCTTCACCGTCACAAAGGAAAGGTCCTTGCCATCGGCGGAAATCTGGGTGCGGTCGGCTTCCAGCACAATTTTGGCCGGGGCGCCGGCAGTCTTGATTTCTTTGGAAAGCACTTCCTTGCCGCCTGCGCGGGACACCGCCCTCAGGGTGCCCGGTTGGAAAGGCAGGCGCCACATCACGTGCAGGTCATCGCCCTGTTTCTTTTTCACGCCCACAGATTTGCCGTTCAAAAACAGCTCCACCTCATCGGCGTTATTGTAGTAGGCCATCACATCCACGGTCTTGCCGGGCTCCCAGTTCCAGTGCGGGAAAACGTGCAGCACCGGCCCCTTCGTCCACTCGCTTTTGTACATGTAGTACACGTCTTTGGGGAAACCGGCCAGATCCACAATCCCGAAGTAAGAGCTGCGGGCCGGCCAGCCGTATGGCGTGGGCTCGCCCAGGTAATCGAACCCGGTCCAGATGTATTGTCCGGACAGGTAGGCGTGCTTTTTCATCACCTTCCAGGTCTCCTCGTGGGTAGAACCCCAAGGCGTGCTCACGTTATCGTAGGCCGAGACGGTGAGGTCTTTGTTGCCAGTGGTGAAAGGCAGATCCCACCTGATGGGCCAGCGGCGCAGGCTGTCTGAGGGCATGTCATAGTGCCCGCGGGTCATCAAAGCAGAGACCGTCTCGGTAGCGATGAATTTCTGCCCCGGAAAGGTCTGCGGGAACTTCTCAAAATCCTGGTGGTGGTAGTTGAAGCCGAACAAATCCAGCGCCCCTGATTTATAGATGGTATTATTGGGCGTGGGCTCATTGATGCCCACCGTCACCGGACGCGTGGTATCCAGGTTCTTCACGATGCTTACCAGTTCTTTGGTGATGGTGGTTCCTTCCGGGGCCCACTGCTCTGGTATCTCGTTGCCGATGCTCCAGATAAACACGCTGGGGTGGTTTCGGTCGCGTTTGATGAAATCCTCCAAATCGCGTTTGTGCCATTGGTCCCAGGCGAGGCTGTAATCATACTTGCTTTTCTCTTTCTTCCACATGTCAAAGGACTCATCCATGACAATGAAGCCCATTTTGTCGCAGAGGTCCAGCAACTCAGGGGCCGGCGGGTTGTGAGAGGTCCGGATGCCGTTCACACCCAGGCCTTTCATGATCTCCAGTTGCCGCTCCAGCGCCCGCACGTTGATGGCCGCGCCCAAAGCCCCCAGGTCATGGTGGTTACAGACTCCATTGATCTTCATGGGTTTACCATTGAGCGTAAAGCCCGTCTTCGCATCGAATTTGAAGGTCCTGATGCCCAGTGGCGTCTCGTAGTTGTCCACCACTTTGCCATTCTGCTCCACCAGCGTCACCACCTTGTACAGGTACGGACTCTCCACTGACCACAACTTAGGATCAGTCACGGTCAGGTCCTGTTTCACCTCCGTAACCTCGCTCTGCAAAGCTACTTTCTCTGAGGCGGTGCGGGCGACTTCCTTGCCCTGGGCATCCACCACAAGCGTACGCAAGGTGATGTTCCCGCCCTGCTGTTTGGCATTTCTGATGCTGGTGGTGATGTTTACCCTCGCAGATTGCTCAGATACCTGCGGCGTAGTTACAAAGGTGCCCCACTGGTCTACATGCACCGGATTGGTCTTCACCAGCCACACATTGCGGTAAATGCCGGACCCGGAGTACCAGCGTGAGTTAGGCTGCTGGGCGTTGTCCACTTTTACGGCTACCACGTTCTGCTCCGGACCGTATTTGAGGTGCGGCGTGATGTCATACCGGAAAGAGATGTAGCCGTAGGGTCTTTTGCCCAGGTATTGGCCGTTGACCCAGACCTCAGAATTGGTGTAGACGCCATCGAAGGCCAGGTAAACCAGCCTGTCTTTGTCTTTGGCGTCTACGGTAAAGGTTTTGCGGTACCAACCGATGCCCCCGGGCAAAGCGCCGCCTCCAACGCCGGCCGGGTTCTTCTCGTCAAATTTGCCTTCCACGCTCCAGTCATGGGGCACGCTCAGTTTGCGCCACTGGCTGTCATTGAAGGTGGTTTCCTTGGCACTGGCATTGTCTCCGAGGTTAAAGGACCAGTTTTTGGTGAAATCAGAGCGTTCTCTTACCAAGGTATCGGTGGAAGTACAGGCTCCTAAAGTCAATAGCGTGATAAGCAGGGTATGCAGGTGCAGTTTTTGCCGCATCATGTTTGTGGGAGTGGATAATAGGTGAAATGGTTTAAAAGGAATCGGCTAGCGACCACCAGCTTTACAAATGTCCACCAACCGATTCTGCTTTTTGCCTTTTAATGGAATAAGGGGCAATAAATTAAAATATTCTCAGGTACTACTCTTTAGGCACGAAGTTATACACCAGCAAGGCAGGTCCTTCGCAGGAGCTTTTGCGCAGCACCGCCAACTGCATGGAGTTCTCGGTCAGGGTCAGCAATCTGATATTACCCCAATCGGCTACGCAGGCATCACGGCCGGCATCATGCAGGATAGAAGCACCGGTTAGGGTTAAGGTCTTCTTGGCAGCATCCAGGAAGTAAGTACCGGTCTCGGTGCCTTTGCCGGGGATCATAGGATGGTTAGCCGTCACCGTAGCGCCCCCTTTCAGGCTGAAGGTGATGGTGCCGTAGTCACCGTACGGCATGAGCCAGGAATTGCCTTTGTAGTCTGGGTTCCAGTTCCAGCAGTCCCCGCCGGCCTTGGTACATGCGCCCTCCCATCCGGTGTCTGTGCCATAGAAGTACAAAGGACCGTCAAAGTGGTGGGCGTCAATGTCCAGAATCCAGGTCTTCTCGTTGCCCGGTCCGCCGGAAAGGGCGGTCCACAGCGGGTCATTCACATAGTTGAGGTTGTTCTGGGTGACCGTTATGGTTTTGGCCGGAAGTTCCACAATCCCCCCACCGGTCACCGCCGAGAACTTGATGGTGTAGTCACCCGCAAATGCGTATCTAACGGTGTCAATGGTGCGGGTAGACCTACCGGTCTGGTAATCCCACATTGAAATGGTCTCCGGGGTTTCGTTGATCAGGATAACCGTGTTCCCACCGGGGTCAAGGGATAAATCCTGGACTACCTTAATGGAAATATCCGAGGGGGAAAGCAGCGCCCCCAGTTCATGGTCATCGTCCTGACAGGCAGTTACACCAAACATGCCCAGGAGTATGAGTGAGAAAATAGCTCTTAACTTTTTCATCTTTATAAGTTTTGATTGTCTAAGGCAGCTTTTTGGGGCTGAATTTCTGGTCTCGTTTAGAGCACGTTTGTGGAAAATCAGGCCCAAAGCTTCCTTTTTATTTTGCCTGCATCAATGCGATTACCAACCTGGATTTTGCTTCAAGACTCCGTTAGATAGGGTGATCTGGGTATACGGAATCTGCTGCAAGCCCTGGGTTTCCCTTACTTTGTTTGCCGCAATCACCTTAGAAACCGGAGAGCCGGCATTGAGCAAGGTCGTGCTCTCGGCAATCGCGTTGGCTGCCACATCTATGCCCTGGCGGAGCAGATCCCAGTATCGGATTCCCTCGTTGGCGAACTCCAACCGGCGTTCTGCCATGATGGCCGCTTTTGACACAGCAACTGGGGTGAAGTTCTCCTTGTAGGCACGTCTTCTTACCTGGTCAAAATAGCTTTGGGCATTGGGGCTTCCCAACTCAGCTGCCATCAACAACACATCTGCAAACCGGATGGCGACATAGTCCTGGAACTGACCGATCATGAAGTTCACCGCGCCATTTTCAACGGGTATGCTGTTGCCTTGCTCGTCTACCATGGGGCTGTACTTCTTGTTGTAGTAACCGGTGTACTCCCGCTGTTTTCCTTGATTCACAAATGCGATGTTCTCATCTGCGATGGAGATAATGGAAGCCGCCTTACGGGTATCATTGGTACTGTAAGCCGTCCAGAGTTTAGGGTTCACAGTGCCGCCACCCCAGCCATTTCCGTAAGGGTAGCTGAATTGCTCACGCATGCCCAACATCACCATCCAGTGGTTACCGTCGGTGTTTCCGTTGTAGTCACTGGTGTAGGTGTACTTCACCGCAAACACCGTTTCCTTATTGTCTTCGCCGGCATAGTTGGCCACCGACGCGGCCGGCCACAGGTTAGCGAAGTTCTCTACCAAGCCATGCCCGCTGTTGGAAATCACATCCTCCAGATAAGCCAAAGCCTGGGCCTGAGAAACGGTACCCACTAAATCCGACTTACCGTAGTAGCCGGTATAATACAGGTACACCCGGCCAATGAGAGACTCTGCGGCCCATTTGGTTACCCGGCCCCGGTTACCTACCGCCTGCGCGGCATAATTCGTAGCAGGCAGGTTCTCGGCGGCAAACTTCAGGTCCTCGGCTATCAGTTTATATACCTCGTCCGGGGAAGCCTGGGGCACGTTCTCGGTGGTGGGAGCGGTGATCAAGGGGATGTTTCCCCACAGACGCACCATGTCAAAGTACAGGAAAGCCCGCAGGTACCTGGCTTCTGCCTCATAGGCCGTTCTCAGTTGCTCGCTTCCGGTCCAGTTGATCTGGTCCATTTTCCCGATCAGGGTATTGCACCGGAAAACCGCTTTGTAGTAGGCGGTCCAGTTAGCTCCGAACAGGTTCTGATCTGCGGGAGAGCGGGCCCTGTCAAACTCATCCAGCATCTGGTACCCGAATCCGTCTGAGGCCCCGGTACCCCCGAAGGCATTGTCTGACATTACCTCAGAAGCCACCGGTAAACTAATCCCTTCGGCCCAAATGATTTGTAAGCCATCATAGCAGCCTACCAACGCCCTGAAAGCATCTTCCGGGGTTCTGTAGTAGTTTGTATCCGTTACGTTGGTGATGGGGTCAACCTCCAGGAAACTGTCCTTACAGGCACCTAAGGATAAGACGCCCGCCAAGAGAATTGCTTTGCTTATATTTTTCATTTCTATGAATCTCCTAGAATTAGAATTTAATATTTGTGCCTACCAAAACAGTTCTGGGGCGTGGGTAGTACCCCAAGTCTACCCCGCTGGCAAAGCCGTTGCTGTATCCAATCTCCGGATCCATTCCCTCATACTTGGTGAAAGTGAACAGATTCTGCACGGAGGCATACACCCGCACCTGGCGCAAATAGCTTTTATTGATCAGTTTACCGAAATCATACCCCAGGGAAATGTTGCTGATTCTCAGGAAATCGCCGTCATGGATGTACAGGTCTGAGAAAGTAGCCCAGTTTCTGTTATCGGTGGTTACGCGGGGCATGGTGTTGGAAGAGCCCGGTCCGTGCCAACGGTCCAGGATGGCCGTGGTAAAGTTTGGATACTGGCTGGCCTGGTTGCGGTAAGACTGCACCAACTGGTTTCCGGCCACGCCTGATGCCAACAAAGAGAAATCAAAGCCTTTGTAATTGGCAGACAGGTTGATCCCGAAGGTATAGTCTGGGTTCGGGTTCCCGATCTGGGTTCTGTCTGCATTATCAATCACACCATCGCCGTTCAGGTCCACGAAACGCACATCGCCTGGCTGGGCAGTGGGCTGAATCAGGTTGCCTTCCGCACCTCTGTAGGCGGCTACGTCTGCCTCGGTCTGGAAAATGCCATCGGTTTTCAAACCCCAGAAGTAGCCGATGGGGTATCCGTTCTGCGCTCTGTAGAACTCCAGGGAGTTGTCAAACAACACGTTGGGATCGCCGTGGATGATCTGGTCATTGGTAGGGATTTCGCGTACGCGGTTCTTGTTGTAGGCACCGTTTACGCCAATGCTGTAGTTGAAGTCGCCCACGTTACTGTTGTAAGCCAGCGCTAACTCCACCCCGGTGTTTTTCACGTCCCCCCCGTTGATGAAAGGAGCATCGGCCCCGGCGGTAGCCAGAATAGGGGCCCTGATCAGCCAATCTTTGGTGGTCTTGTCATACCAGTCAAAGTTGACACTCAGTTTGCCCGCCAGGAAGTTGGCATCAAACCCGATGTTGGTTTGCTCTGAGGTTTCCCATTTCACATCATCATTGCCCAATCTGCTGATATAGGCCCCGGGAGTGAGAATGCCCTCTTTGTCCCCGAAGATGTAGTTGGTATTGGCAAACGTCACCAAAGACACGAACTGGTAAGGATCAATGTTCTGGCTACCAACCTGGCCCCAGCTGGCGCGCAGTTTAAAGTAATCCAGCCAATCTCCGGCCCCATCGGCGAAGGTTTCATTCGTTACCACCCAACCGGCAGAGATGGACGGGAAGTATCCCCACCGTCTGTTTCTCCCGAATCTGGCCGAGCCGTCTGCCCGGAAGGTAGCGTTGATCAGGTAGGTTTCCTTAAAGTTGTAGTTCAGTCTCCCGAAGTAAGACATTCTTCTGTCCTGGGCCCAGGGCTCACCGGTAAGGTCTATGGTTGTGCCATCGGTATTGGAAGCGTTGGTAAGGTAGGCGTGTTCCAGGTCACTCAGCACCAGGTTGATGTTGGCTCCGGAGAGCTGGGCTCCGTCGCTTCTGAAAGCAGAAGTACCCGCCATCACCTCAAAGTTGTGGTTTGTGTTGACGTTGAAGTTATAGGTTAAGAGGTTATCCCAGATAAGGGATTGGCCTTTGCCCTGGAATTGGTTTACCCGTGAGTTGTTGTTGAACGCATAGATAGACAACTTGTAGATGGGCGTAAAGGACCGGCTTTCACTGGCGCTATAGTCTATCCCAAAGCTGGTTCTGAATCTCAGGTTCTTGATGGGCTCCAACACCAGATAGACATCGCCCAGCAGCCGCTGGTTGTTACGGCGGTTCTGGTTGTCATACACCAGCTGTGCGTAAGGGTTGGCCTCCCCGTTGAACCAGGTAGAGTTGCTGTTATCAAAGAAATTGCCTTCTGCATCATACACCGGAACAAAAGGGCTGGTATTGAAGGCACCCCGCAGAGAGTTGTTGTACTGGTTCCCTACCCTGATGCCGTTTCTCTTGATGTAAGAAAAGGTTAAATGCTCACCAAACTTGAGGATATCCTTGTAGAAGCTGTGCTCAGAGTTAAACCGGAAGTTGTAGCGCTCATAGTTGGACAGGTTCTTGCCGCCTACTATGCCTTCTTGCCCGGTGTAAGACAAGGCGGTAGAGAAAGTAGTCATGTCTGTACCACCGGTGGCACCTAAAGAGTAGTTCTGCGTTACGGCATCTTTCACGAAGATCTGGTCAATCCAGTCGGTACCCTCTCCCATGGCCGCGATCTGCTCATTGGTGAAGGCGGGCAGTCTGCCAGAGTTCACGTTGGCTTCGTTCATGATGGTGGCATACTCGCGTGAATTGAGCATCTCCTGCTTTCTGCCCAGGTTCTGCAACCCGGTGTAGGAGTCAAAGGTAATTTGGGCGGGTTGCCCTTTTTTACCGGTTCTGGTGGTAATCAAGACTACCCCGTTGGCTGCCTGCGACCCGTAAATCGCCGCGGAGGCCGCATCTTTCAACACGTCTATGGACTGGATATCGGCGGGGTTCAAATAAGAGATATCACCGGTTAAAACACCATCCACCACATACAATGGACTGGCGTTGCCAATGGTACCCAGCCCCCTGATCACCACGCGCATGCTTTCGCCGGGCTGCCCCGAAGTGGAAGAAATCTGCACCCCGGAGGCTTGCCCCTGTAAGGCCTGCAGAGGATCTGTGGTGCTTTGCTTCTGGATGTCATCCCCTTTTACCTGGGCAGTAGCGCCCGTCACCAGTTTCTTCTGCTGCACCCCGTAACCTACTACCACTACCTCTTCCAGGGCCTTGGCATCGGTCTTTAACACAATGTTCACCTGCGGCCGGCCATTCACGGCTACCTCCTGCGTGACAAACCCGATATAGGTGACTACCAGGGTTTCATTTCCGGTGGGCAGACTCAGCTGAAAGTTTCCCTCCACGTCTGTACCTGTGGCCAGGGTGGCGTTGCCTTTCACACTCACGGTGGCTCCAATCACAGCCCCGCCGTCTTCCTGGGACGTGACTCTTCCCCTGACGGTTTGTTGGGCGAAGGCTACCCCGCACAAACAGAGCAACCAGGTAAGCAGTAGGTATTTTCTCATAGGTAAAAGAATGACGTGAATAATTTGGTATAGGATCAGGTAAGGATTATCTCAGTTTTACCGAGGTAGCATTGCCGGTATAAGCGATGGTGGCATCTGCTTTGCCGTCAAACTGGAGGGCTTTGGCTTTGGCGGGTTGCACCAACACCACGTTGAAAGTGCGCTTCTGCAACATGCCGTTGAACTCGCCCTGGCGTTTGCCCACGGTCAGGGTTTTAGAGGCCTCGTTATAGGTGATGGGAATGGTGGCGAATTTGCCTTTCTCGTAGTTGTAGTTGGTGTTTTCGTCTTCGTAGAGCTCAAAAGAAGCGTCTTTGCCGCCGTACACATAAAGGGTGATAACCTCGGCGGGCTTTTCAGTGGTGTATTGCACTTCCGGCCCGAAAGGAAGAATAGAGCCTTCTTTCACGAACAGTGGCAGGCGCTCATAAGGAGCTGCGGCCGTGATCTGCTGACCGCCCTTCTGGTAAGTTCCATCATAGAGGCTGTACCAACCAGTATTAGCAGGCAGGTACAACTTGCGGCTCGTGGCCTTGGCCTCATGCACCGGATTCACTAACAGACTAGGCCCGAACATGAACTGGTCACTGATGTTGAGCACGTTTTTATCCCCACCGAAGTCCATCACCAGGGGGCGCATGATGGTGGAGTTTTGATGGTACACCTGCCCGGTGAGCGAATAGATGTAAGGCAAAAGGCGGTAGCGCAGCTTGTTGTAGTACACAATAGACTGATAGGCCTTGTGGTCCTCGGGGGCAATGTTGTATACCTCCCGGAACGGGTACTGGCCATGAGAGCGGTAAAGCGGTGTGAAGGTACCGTACTGGTACCAGCGGGTCTGCAGTTCGCGCCACTCTTCCTGGGCCTGCGGGGTCATGGGTCCGCGGTCATATTTGTTTTCCACGAAGAACCCTCCAATATCAGTGGTCCAGTACGGCAGCCCAGACAGGGAGAAGTTAAGACCGGCCGGAATCTGGCGGCCCATTTCCTCAAAGGTGGCGGCGATATCGCCGCTCCAGGTGGCGGCTCCGTAGCGCTGCAACCCTCCGAAGGCCGAGCGGGTCAGGATGAAGACACGGTCATTGGGGTTGGTGCCCCGCTGGCCTTCGTAAATACCTTTGTTATGTTGCAGCACATAGGCGTTGAAGTACTTCTCAGCCGAGCCCAGGTACGTGGGGTTCATGAGCGCCTTGCGGTGCGCGATGGAGGAGTTGGAAAGGATATCGGGCTCAGAGGCATCCTGCCACCAGGCGTCAATCCCCATTTTGTAGAGCTTTTCATTAATCAGGTTCCAGAACATGCGGCGGCCCTCGGGGTTGAAGGCATCATAGAAGGTAGACACGTAGCCTTTGCCTATCCAGTCCCTGATCTGCTCGTTGATGCTAGTTTTGTAGAGCAGGCCTTTGTCATTGAACATTTTGTAGGCCTCAATGCCCTCGTAGAACTTTGGCCAGGTGGAGATCATGATTTTGGCGTTGTTTGCATGAACCTCGTTGATCATGCCCTGCGGGTCCGGGAAGCGGGTTTTATCGAATTCCTGGCTGCCCCATTGGTCTTCTTTCCAGTAAGACCAGTCCTGCACGATGTTGTCCAAACCGATCTTCCGCTTGCGGAATTCTTTCACCACATCCAGCAGCTCCTGCTGGGTTTTGTAGCGCTCGCGGCTCTGCCAAAAGCCCATAGCCCATTTAGGCATCACCTGCGCTTTGCCGGTCAACTCGCGGTAACCGCCCACCACCTCGTCCAGGTTCTTGCCATACACAAAATAGTAGGCCATTTTATTTCCGGCCTCAGAGGAGAAACCGATCTTGTTCAAATCTTCCGCCGATTGCGGCGTGAGGTAGCGCAGCGCCAGGTAAGAAACATTTCCGTCTGGGTTCCACTCAATCTTGAAAGCGTGTTTCTTGCCCTTCTGCAGTGGCGCCTTGAACACCGACATGCCCGGGTTCCAGGCTTCGCGCCAGCGGTCCAGGAGCAGTTTGTTGTCTACCCAAACCTTCACGTAGCCACTGGAAGGCATCTCAAAGCGGTGATCGCCGGTGGCATCGCTCTCAATAAAACCTTCCCAGGTCATGAGGCCGCCCTCCAGCGTGTAACCGGCTGGGTACTTGTTCTGGTCTTCCAGGAACTCGTAGTTGATCTCAGACTCCTGCCGCACGATGGGCGCTTTCCCGGTCTTTTTATCAAAAGCGTAGGTTGCGGTGAGGCCGCCGGCTTTCTGGTCTTTGCCGTAAAGCTTCAGCTTGGAAAGCTGCTGGTAAGGCCGCACATCCCCGAATTTTGTGATGGAGTTGTTGTCCCACAAAATGCCGTAGTTTTTGCTGGATACCGAGAACGGCACCACGGCCACCGAGTTGTACTGTGTCAAGTCTATCTGCCAGCCGCGATAGTTCATTAGGCCAGTCTGGTGCTGACCCAGACCGTAGAAGGCTTCGTCTTTGTCCACGGTGAAGGCTTTCTTCAACCGATAGCTCTGCTCGTTATCCAGTTTCACCGGCGCGAAAGCCTGCTGCCCCTGGTTGCTTTCCTGCAGCAGCACCTTGCCGTTTCTATCGAAGAAAGTCACCGCCCCGGTCTCGGCGCCAACTTCCACCCGCAGGTCTTTGGTGTTCAGCACCAGCGTTTTGCCTTTCTCCTGGAATTGCCAATCGGTTTTCACGTTTTTGTTTTCCAGTACCATGAGACTGGGATCCGGGGAGAACTTCTCCTCGGGCGTGGCCTGCACCTGCACAATGTTGTCTGCCACCACCCGTAACTGCACGTACTGCGGATCACCGCTGGATTTCTGTTCCAGCTTCACAAGCACCCCATCGGCCAGCTTCTGGTAGTTTTTCACCGCCGGCTCCTTAAAGGAAAACAGCGTAGAGACGAGGGCAAAACAAAGCGTGTTTCTAAGCTTCATTAGATAAATGGTAAAGGTTAAGGTGTGATTTTCTGGCGCCAACTCGCCTTTAGTTGGCGGTCTCAAAGGGCTCAGAAATTAACAGGATGAAGGTAAGGAAGGCCCCAGGAGGGCATATGTATCAAATGTTTCCTATCTATGTTGCATCCGTTAACAAATGAAAAAACTGCATTTTTAACGTTTAAATGCAGGTTTATTTTTACAAAATGTTAACAAACCCTACAGTTGCTCCTTGAAGTGGCAGGTTTGGGCTTGTTTTCAGAAAAAGAGGCGATAAAGAGGAAGGGATTCTTTAAAGCAGTGTCGTCTACCTGAAGACGACGAAAAATCTGGCTCCTGTTTTGGAGCCGTTTTTGGGAAAGAAGGTTAGAACCGCCAGAAGCTGGCATAGCTGGGATTGGCACAGACGCTCGCAGGACCTCCGGACGCTGCGAGGTCTTTTGAGTAGACGGCTTTGGTAGCTTACAACTCCCCTCCTGGTTTAGGAGGGATGCCCGAAGGGCGGGGTGGTGAATAGGTTTTTGGCGGGAACAACGTTTAAGAGCTTCTTTTTAGAAATGACGCCCAAACAGGAACCAGCATTTCTGGAGATGCTAGGTTGTAGCAAAAGCCAGAAGTAGAACTTTGGCTAAAAAGGAAAACCTATGCGATGGGATGGGACTGTTTACTCTCGGCGTAGACGGAGGGCAGCATATGGTAGGCCTCCTTGAAGTACTTGGAAAAGTAACGGGGATTGTTGAAACCCACCGCGTAGGCCACCTCAGCCACGGTGAGCTGGCTTCTTTCCAGTAGCTGGGCCGCGCGCTCCAGCCTGATCTTCCGGATAAACTCAACCGGCGACTGGCCCGTGAGCGCCACAATCTTTTTGTAGAGGTAAACCCGACTCATACCCAGTTCCCGGGCCATAAGCTCCACCGAGAATTCAGGGCAGTCAATGTTCTCTTCTACCACTTTGATGGCTTTCTGGATAAGCTTATCGTCCAGGGAGACAATGTCAATGGCGCTGGTCTGCACGCTGATCTTTTTCCCGTAGGCTTTCTGCATCAACTGGCACTGCGAAATGAGGTTGGTCATCCGTGACAGCAGCAACTCAAAATTGAAAGGCTTGGTGATGTAATCGTTCGCGCCGATACCCAGGCCTTTGAGCTTCTGTTCCTCGGCAGTTTGGGCAGTGAGCAAGATGAAGGGGATGTGCGAGGTGCGGGCGTCTGCCTTGATCTTCTTGCAGAAGTCTATGCCGTTCAGCTCGGGCATCATAAGGTCGCTCACAATCAGGTCTGGAAGACTGGACAAAGCTTTCTGCCAACCTTCTTTGCCGTTTTTGGCCTCCAGCACGGTGAAGTGGGCGCTCAGGCTTTCTTTAAGGTAAGTTCTGAAGTCCTCGCTGTCCTCTACCAGCAATACTACCAGCTCATTTTCCGGCGCGTCTTCTGTGGTGCGTTTCGGCGCCTCGGGTTTGGCTTCCTGAACCGGTTGCACTTCTTCCGGCAGGTCTGCGTCTGAACCCTCCACAATAGAACCGGTGACTTTGATAGGTAGGGTAACGGTGAAACAACTACCCTGGCCCGGTTCACTCTGCACCTGGATCATACCCCCGTGGATCTTCACGAAATCGCGGGTGATGGACAAGCCTATGCCGCTACCCTGGTTCATGAGGTTATCAGGCACGTCTTCCCGGAAGAAGCGGTCAAAGATCTTCTCCTGGTTTTCTTTGGAAATGCCTATGCCTGTATCTGAAACCTTGATCTCCAGCAGGTGCAGACCGGCCGAATCTGAATCGTTCTCATGGCAATTCACCTCTACTTTAATGTTTCCGTTTTCCGGGGTGAACTTGAAGGCGTTGGAGAGCAGGTTGAACAGGATCTTGCCCAGTTTGTCCATGTCAAAAGAGGCCTGCAGTTCCTGGATGCTGCTTTCAAAAGACAGGTGCACGTGGTTTTTCTCAGACAAATCTGTGAAGGAATACACTGCCTCCTTGATAAACTTGACAATGTTGCCATGCGAGGGCGCAAAGGCCACCTCCTCCACTTCCAGTTTGCGGAAATCCAGCAGTTGGTTCACCAGGTACAGCAGGCGCTTGGCGTTACGATTGATCATCTGGAACTGCCGCGTTTGCTGTTCATCCTGCGAGCCGGCCAACAGTTTCTCCAATGGTGCCAAGATCAAGGTGAGCGGCGTGCGCAGCTCATGGCTGATGTTGGTGAAGAACTTGATTTTCATGAGGTGCAACTCGCGCATGTGCTTTACCTCGCGCCGCTCCCGGTCCAGCTCATATTTCTGGTTCGCTTTCTGTTTCTCCACCCGGCGCACCACCATCAGGCCCAGAAAAGCAAACAGGAAATAGCAAACGTAGGCCACATCTGAGCGCCAGAACGGCACCTGCACCTCTATGTCAAGACCGATGCCTTTTTTGTTCCAGATGCCGTCATTGTTGGCGGCCTTCACCATTAACTGGTACTCACCGGGGTCTAAGTTGGTGTAGGTGATGCGTCGGTTGTTCCCATCGGTGGTGTGCCACTCTTTGTCAAAGCCTACCAGTTTGTACTGGTACTTGTTTTTCTCTGAGTGGAAGAAATTGAGCGCAGCAAACTCCACGGTGAACATGTTCTGGTCGTGCTGGAGCGTGATCTGGGTTCCATCAGACAAGGCCTGGGGCAGAATGACGCTGCCGCCTACCTCCTCGCCCACTTTCAGGCTCTTGCTGAACAGCTGAAAATCGGTGAAGACGATGTTAGGGATGACTTTATTTGTAGTGAGTTCCTGAGGCTGGAAGAGGTTGAACCCGTTGGGCCCGCCGAAAACGACTTCGCCCTTGCGGGTGAGGAAAGCGGCGTTCTCGTTGAAGACCTTGCCCTGTAACCCGTCAGACTCATCAAAGTTGCGCACCACAAAGGACAGATCAGCCGCCTGCCGGCCAGATATCTCCAGTTTTGAAATACCATTGGGCGTACTGATCCAGAGATGGCGATTTTGGTCTTCTAAGATGTTGAGGATGATGTTGTCCGGTAGCCCGTTTTCTTTGGTGAACAGGCGGAAAGAATTGGTTTTGGGATTGAAAAGGTTCAGGCCTTCGTTGGTACCCACCCACATCTGCTGACGGCTGTCCTGAAAAATGCTGAGCACGGCGTTACTGCTCAGGCTTTTCGGGTTTTTGGGGTCATTCTGGTATTTGAGCAATTTTTTAGAATTCAGGTCCAAAACCTCCACCCCAATATCTCCGCCTACCCAGAGGCGGCCTTTCTGGTCCTGGGCGATAGCAGCCACGTAAAGGGCGTCAATGCCCGGCTGGCCGGGAGCCCTATGGTAGGGATAGAATCTGCCGGTGCCGGGATCCAGCTGTTGCAGACCGCCGCGCAAGGAGCCTACCCAGATGCGGTTTTGGCTGTCCTGGAACAATTCCCAGACATTGTCATGCCCCAGGCTGAATGGGTCCTGGGCGTTGTGTCTGAAGCGGGTGAATTTCTGCCCGTCAAACTTATTGAGGCCGCCCAAGTACGTGCCCACCCACAGGTTCTGGTCTTTGTCCAGCAGAAGGCTCACCACCACATTGCTGCTGAGGCTGCTGGGGTCCTTCGGGTTGTGCTGGAAACGGGTATACTGGTTTGTGCTGCGGTTCCAGTACAAGAGGCCACCGCCGTTGGTGCCTATCCAGAGGTTGCCCTGGGGGTCTTCCACAAACCGGTTAATGTCATCATAGGGTAGACTGCCTTTCACCAGAATCTGGTGCTGGTGGTGCTGAAACCGGAGGAGGTTTTTATGGTAGTAGTTGACGCCCTTTTTGTAAGTGCCCAGCCAGATAATGCCCTCGCGGTCTTTGTAAATGGAGATAAGGCTGTTGTGCGAGAGGCTGTTTTCTATTTCGGGGCAGTTTTGGACAAATCGAACCGAAAAGTCTTTTTTATCCACGATGTTGATGCCGCCGTGGTCCGTGGCGAGCCAAAGGTTGCCATCTTCGTTCTCCACGATGCCGCGCACCAGGTTGGAATTGAGCTTTAACTGAGGAGCGTTTTCATGGAACTGGCTAAAGGCCTTGGTGGCAGGCCGGTACAGCAAAGCCCCGATGCTCTCTGAAAGGGAATAGAGCCACAGGTCACCGGCACGGTCTATGGTCATGCCGTAATTCATGGCCTGGCCCTTGAACCGTTCCTTCAAGCCTTTTTCCACGGCCTCCAAGTCCAGGGTTTTCCCGTTCCGTTTCTCCAGCAGGCCTGAGGTGTGCAGAATCCAGAGATCGCCCTGCGGCGTGAAAGCAATGGCATCTATCAGGCGGGTATTCCCTGCAACCGGCCTGGCCTGCGCCAGGGGAACCGAGGTGGAGACCTTGGTTTTAGGGTTGTACCTGGTGAGTCCGTGGCCGGTCTGCAGAAACCAGAAGTTACCGGCTTTGTCCTGCACAATGTCTTCTACCGGCGCCTGCGGCAGCGCATACTTTTTCAGCAGCGGAGCATAATTTCTTTGGAAGCGGTCTTCCCGCGGATGGTACACTGTCAACCCTTTCTGGGAGGAAACCCAGATGTTGCCTTCAGGGTCTTCAAAGAGTTTGCTGATGCTGTTGTCTCTGAGTGAGGCGGCAGACCGGGAGTTGTGGCGGAAAACTTTGACTCCGTAACCGTCAAAGCGATTGAGTCCGGCCGAGGTCCCAGTCCAGATGTAGCCCTGGCTGTCTTTCAGGAAACAGTTGACCTGGTTATGGGATAGCCCGTTGTTCACATCCAGATGCAGGAACCTACGTTGATCGGCTTGGTTAGCGAACACGGGTTCAACGTTGGCCAGTAAAGCTAAGGCAAAGGCAATATGTAAAAGAAAACGTATTGACATACTTTAAACTTCACCTGTGGGAACACCCCTTCCCTTTGTAAACCAGCCTGCTACAGAAAAGAGCATCTGAACCTGCCTTCTCCTAGTAATCCTTCCACGCTTTTGACCGTCGCCTGATTTTCACCCTTTCCGGAGCGGCTTTCCTTTGGAAGGAACAGCCACCCAACACTTCTCAAAGCTCTTGCAAGATAAGATTTTTAATAAATTTTTAAAGGAATTCCTTCCAAAGACCCAGTAACCACCCACTTCTATTGCCCCTCTTTACCAAAAACGCAACAAAGTAAAATAGACTTTCTTTGAGAAGAACCCGCAGCAAACCAACCAAGACCTGGGTCTGAATCATTTGGGCAGAAAAATGAGCCCGCACCTTTGCAGGTTGCTTAGATAAATTCTGGGCTGTTTTCTAAAAACTTGGCTTAAAACCCAATGCAGCCCATTGTTCATCATCAAGCCCATCGCCTACTAAAAAAGCTCGTTCCTTCTTTCTGCTACTTCTCCGCGCAGGTAGTTCTTTAAAGGCAGTGGCGTATTGGCCCTGTTTTTCAGAAAACTGTTTCAAAACAGATTTAAGCCTTTGTAGGTTACCTGAGCATGATTTTTGTACTAATCTAAAAAGTTCACGGTTGGGCCTTGGGCTGTCCAATACGGTGAAGGTGTCTTCGTTTAAAAATTGTTTCCTTAACTTTGCCCCTATGGAATTCACGGTACAACAGATTGCTGATTTACTCCAGGGCCAGGTGCACGGAGACGGTAACGCCACGGTAAACCGCCTGGCGAAGATTGAAGAAGGCACCCCGGGCTCTCTTTCTTTTCTGTCCAACGCCAAGTATGAGCACTATCTGTACTCAACAGGCGCCACGGCCGTGATAGTGGCCAAAACCTTGGAGATCAAACAACCTGTTTCTGCCAACCTTATTTTGGTGGATGATCCTTACTCTTCCTTCTCCACCCTTTTGGAAGTGTACCAACAGGCAGTGGCCGCCGCCCGTACCGGCGTGGAAGAACCCTGCTTCATAGGCGAGAACTCCAGCATCGGAGAGCGGCATTACCGCGGCGCATTTTCCTACATAGGCAAGAATTGCAAAATCGGGACGGGAGTACACATCTACCCGCACGTGTATATTGGCGACAATGTCACCATCGGGGACAACACCGTGTTGTTCCCCGGGGCCAAGATCTATGCCGACTGCGTGATTGGGGCATCCTGCACCATCCATGCGGGTGCCGTCATCGGCAGCGACGGGTTTGGTTTTGCGCCGCAGAAAGACGGTTCCTATAAAGCCATCCCGCAGATAGGGAACGTGGTGCTGGAAGACCACGTGCGCATTGGCGCTAACACTACGGTAGACTGCGCCACCATGGGTTCCACCATCATCAGGACCGGCACCAAGATAGACAACCTGGTGCAGGTGGCCCATAACGTGGAGATCGGGCGCCATACGGTGGTGGCTGCGCAGACGGCTTTTGCCGGCTCCTCCAAGGTGGGTAACTATTGTACTATTGCCGGTCAGGTGGGCGTGGTAGGCCATATCAGTATTGCAGACAGAACCATTGTAGGAGCCAAATCCGGTATCTCTAAAAACATAAAAGAAGAAGGGACTTTCGTGCAGGGAGCGCCCGCCTTTGACTATAAACAAAATCTTAGGGCCATGGCCGTTTTCCGGAAACTCCCCGAGTTACAGAAACAGGTAGAGGAACTCAGAGAAAAGCTTTAACTTTAGCCCCTCTTTACCTATTTAGTGCTTCATGAACGATAAACAGCATACCATAAAGGCGCCGGTAACGGTATCCGGGATTGGATTGCATACAGGAGTGGTGTCAAACATGACGTTTTTGCCCGCTCCCATCAATCACGGGTATAAATTCCAGCGCATTGATTTGCCAGAACAACCTATTGTAGACGCCGATGTAGACAACGTGGTGGACCTCTCCCGCGGAACTACCATTGAACAGAACGGCGCCCGGGTAAATACAGTGGAGCACGTTTTAGCCGCTTTGGTGGGCCTGGAGATTGACAACGTCCTCATCCAGATTGACGGCCCTGAGCCTCCCATCATGGATGGTTCCTCTATCCTTTTTGTGAAACCATTGCTGGAAGTAGGCCTGGAGGAGCAGAACGCCCTGCGTAACTTCTTTGAGGTGCCGGAGGAGATTATGTTCCGCGACGGTTCCCGCGAGACCGAGATCGCCATTCTTCCCCTTGACGATTACCGCGTAACGGTGATGGTAGATTACCACTCGCCGGTTCTGGGTTCTCAGCACGCCTCTCTCACTGACCTTCGTCAGTTCAAAGATGAGATTGCCTCTTGCCGTACCTTCTGCTTCCTGCACGAGCTGGAAATGCTCTTCAAGCAGAACCTGATCAAAGGCGGAGACCTGAGCAACGCCATTGTGGTGGTAGACCGCGTGGTGGAAGAAAACGAACTAGACTATTTGTCTGACCTTCTTAAAAAGCCCAAAGTGGCCGTGAAGAAGGAAGGAATTCTCAATAACGTAGACCTGCGCTATAAAAACGAGCCCGCCCGCCATAAACTGCTGGATTTGATTGGTGACCTGGCGCTGGTGGGTCGTCCGTTGAAAGGCCAGATCTTGGCGGCCCGGCCGGGGCACGCGTCTAACGTGGCGTTTGCGAAGAAGATCAAGAAATACATCAAGGAAACGTCTGTGAAGAACGTGCCGGTGTACGATCCTAAGAAAACGCCGGTGATGGACATTAACCGCATCACGCAGACGTTGCCGCACCGTTACCCTTTCATCCTTATTGACAAGATCATCCACTTGGATGAAACCACCGTGACTGGCGTGAAGAACGTGACCATGAACGAGTCCTTCTTCCAGGGTCACTTTCCGGGCAATCCGGTGATGCCGGGCGTAATCCTGATTGAGGCCATGGCCCAGACTGGCGGGATTTATGTACTCAGCACCGTTCCGGATCCAGAGAACTACTGGACCTACTTCATGGGCGTGGACAAATGCCGTTTCCGCCGCAAAGTAGTACCCGGAGATACCATTATTTTTAAATGCGAACTGTTGGCGCCTATTAAACGCGGCATTGCCAGAATGCAGGGTCAGGCCTACGTGGCCGGCCAACTGGTGATGGAGGCCGAGATGTTAGCAAGTATCGTAAGAAAAGACGCATGAACCAGCCACTAGCTTACATCCACCCAGAAGCCAAAATCGCCACCAACGTTGTGGTGGAGCCTTTTACCACCATCTCTAAAAACGTGGAGATTGGCGAAGGCACCTGGATTGGCCCCAATGTGACCATTATGGAAGGTGCGCGCATAGGGAAGAACTGTCAGATTTTCCCGGGTGCGGTGATCTCTGCCCCACCGCAGGACCTCAAATACAAAGGAGAGCCCTCTACCGTCTCCATTGGGGACAATACCATCATCAGAGAGTGCGTGACTTTGAATCGGGGCACCGCGCTGGACAAGAACACCACCGCTATTGGCTCCAATTGCCTCATTATGGCGTACGTGCACGTGGCGCATGACTGCATCATCGGCAACAACGTGATTGTGGCCAACGGCGTGCAGTTGGCCGGCCACATTGTGATCCATGACCACGTGTTTATTGGTGGCACCTCGGCGGTACACCAGTTTGTGAGCATCGGGGCGCATGCCATGGTGTCCGGCGGATCTTTGGTGCGCAAAGACGTGCCTCCGTTCATCAAGGCCGCGCGTGAGCCGTTGTCCTATGCGGGCGTGAACTCTATTGGCCTGCGCCGCAGAGGCTTCTCAAACGAGCAAATCAACGACATCCAGCAGATTTACCGCATCCTCTTCATGAGTGGCTTGAACACGGCCTCTGCGGTGGAGAAGATTGAGATTGACTTAGCGCCCAGCACAGAGCGTGATGAGATTGTGAACTTTGTGCGCAACTCTGGCCGGGGCATTATCAAAGGTTACCAGAGAGATGCAGATTAAGCTTTCCTCTTTAGGCAAGCGCTATAATTACGAGTGGATTTTCCGGAATCTGTCCTATGAGTTTGTCTTGGGTAAGGCGTATGCCGTACTGGGGCACAATGGATCCGGGAAATCCACTTTGCTTTCTATCCTGAGTGGGTACCAGCTACCTACAGAGGGTTCCGTTTTTTATGAGATAGGCGGCAAAGCCATACCAGTGGAGGATCTGTACCGCTATCTTTCCATGGCGGCCCCTTACCAGGATCTGCTGGAGGAATTCACGCTGGAGGAGATGATCCATTTCCATACCCGTTTCAAACAACTGCGCGGCATCACGCCCCAGCAGCTCCCCGATCTGCTGCAA
This sequence comes from Rufibacter roseolus, assembly GCF_017916365.1. Classification (GTDB taxonomy): domain Bacteria; phylum Bacteroidota; class Bacteroidia; order Cytophagales; family Hymenobacteraceae; genus Nibribacter; species Nibribacter roseolus. The sequence goes on along the minus strand of NZ_JAFMSU010000001.1, from coordinate 1,834,050 downwards.
CTCCAGGCCGCCAAACACAAATTAGTACGGGATTTCTCCTCGGGCATGCGACAACGCCTGAAACTGGGCCTTGCCTTGTACTCAGACACCCCGCTCCTATTACTGGACGAGCCCACCACCAACCTGGACCAAGCTGGCGTAGCCTGGTACCTGGAACACCTGGCCCGCAACCGCCAGAACCGCCTGGTCATCATCGGCTCCAACGTACCCCACGAATACAGTTTCTGCGACGAACAACTGCCCATCAACGAATACCACTACAAAGCCCCGGAACGGAAAAGAGGGTAACTCGCCCGAGGCGTTTAGGGGCTGTTTGGAAAAAGTGGCACCAAAACAGGCCACGATAGGTGAATGTAGGGGCAATCTCTTGTGATTGCCCTTTCGCATTCCATCTAAATTTTGGTTGTTGGTGATAACACCAACAACGGCAAAGGCCTTTCAACAGCAGATTACCAAGCCCATCAAACAAAGGAAACAAGCACGCATTTCGTCCCCCTTTGAAGGGGGTAGGGGGATGACGAAAGCACATCAAGAACCATCATGCTCCTGCTACCGCAAGGGCAACCACAAGGGACTGCCGCTACACAACATCCACTTTCAGCCTCTTTTCTTAAAACCAGCCTTCAAACGCCTGAAATGAAAAAAGCCACCCAAGCGGTGGCTTTCCCATATATGTAGTAAGATGGCGCAGATTCTGTTTTACAACAGAGAAATGGCATATATGTTTATTCGTTGGCCGGGTACATTTCTGGTGGCTCTTTCTCTTTGGTTTTGACGATGAAGGGCCGAAGCGCCTCGGTCTCATCCAGGTACAGGAAGGCATCATAGCGCTCCGGGATGATGGTGGGTACGTAGTTGCCGTACTTCTCGCGGTTGGGGTCATATACCACGCCAATGGCCCGGTGATCTAGTTGCTGGCGCACTTCGGTTATCTCGCGCAGTTCCCTGGAAAGTAAAAGTTTGTCAGTGGCGCCAAGGTTATGCAGCCAGTCTTCCCAGGAGCCTTTGCGCGCGGGCGGCACTTCCATCTTTTTCATGGGCGCGCCCCAGGAATCACCGGCAATCACGGAGCCTTCATAAGACCCGAAACCAGCCAGGTACACGTTCTCGCGGCCGTACTGCTCGCGGGCCAGTTGGCCGATGTTCACCATGCCGGCGCGGGCCATATCGGTGAAGCGGGCATCGCCTATGTGGGTGTTGTGTTCCCAGATAATCGCCTTGGAATCGGGTCCGTGGAATTCAAGCAGGCGGTTGAGGGTCTCCATCATGTGGTTGTCGCGCACATTCCATGAATTGCCGCCGCCGCGAACCATGGCTTTGTAGTACCGCTCGGCGTTCACGGCCACCAGCGCGTTCTGCTCAGCATCGAAAACAGCTTCTGCGTTGGAGGGTTCACCTCTTTCGCGTTTGCCCAGTTCCTGCAGCATGGAAAGCACCTCGTCTTCGCAGTCTTCTGAGACGTAGGCCACGGCCCGGGCGTACTCCTGCGGGTCTGAGCTGTAGGGCTCGAAGCATTTGAAGGCCTCCTTGGCTGCTTTCACGGCGTGGCCATCCTTCTTCTCCAGGTATTTCATGATCTGGTTCAGAGAGTCCCAGAGGCTGTACACGTCAAGACCATAAAAACCTACCTTAGTGGTATTGGGCCGGTCGTTGTTCTCTTTGAGCCATTCTACCAGAGCCGCCACTTCCCAGTTACCCCACATCCAGGTTGGCCAGCGGTTGAAATGCTTGAGCACGTCAGACACCTTGGTGCCGGGTTTGCAGTAACCTCTGATGAACTTGTTTATCTGGTAGCAGTCTGGCCAGTCGCCTTCCACTGCGATGAAGGTGAAGCCTTTCTCCTCTATGAGACGCTTGGAAATAGCGGTGCGCCAGGCGTAATACTCAGAGGTGCCGTGCGAGGCCTCTCCCAGCATTACAATGCGGGCATCACCAATATCGTCCAGCAGAATATCTAGATCAGCTTTGTTCTCCAGCCGGTGGTACGGCAGTTTTGAATAAGTCATGGATAATAGGGGAAAATGAACTCCCTGCCTTTTACCCCTCATGCGTTGGGAAAGTTTACCCGTTTTTAGCCTATTTTTTCAGAAAAAGGTAGAAAGGAAAGTAGATGCCAATTTCCATTCTTAGAATAACCTAATTACTGCGGCCTTTCTAAGCGAAAGCTTTGGATTGTGTCATTATTTCAAAATATCCCAAAGGCAGGACTAACTTATAGCGAACTCACCACCAACCTTTTACCGATTTAAAACTTATTAACTACCCTCCTAAACAGGATACTAGCCTGGGCTTTTAGCTAAGTTTAAGTTATTGACTTTCTTTAGGTAAAAGGCACAAAAAAAGGAAGCCATGTTTTGCACAGCTTCCCTTTTCTACCGGTTTATTACAAATTATTGTCTTGACCCGAATACCCTTTTAAGGAGCTCAGTAGTACGGGCGATAGGGTTTTCTCTGATGTTGGCTTCTTCCTGGGCTACCAGGGTAAACAGACCATCAATGGCTTTCTGGGTGGCATAAGACTCCAGGTTAGGATCGGCTTTCTTCACCAGCGGGATCTTATTGTAGCGGTTCACCAATTCAGAGTAGTATTTGGTGGCGTTCACCTTGTCCAGCGAGTTGCGCATGATTGGGCTGAAAGCGGAGGTCAGTTGACTCGTGGTGGTGCGCTTCAAATACTGGGTGGCCGCGTCTTTCTCGCCGCGCAGGATGTTCCAAACATCGCTGAAGGTAAGTTGCTTGATGGCGTTGAGGAAAATAGGGGCGGCGCTTTTGGCAGCATCCTCGGCGCCCCGGTTCAGGGTCAGCACGAATTTATCCACCTCAGAACCTAAACCTAAAGTGCGGAGGGTGTTCTCCACGCGCTGCACATCCGGCGGAAAAGGAATCCTGATGAGGCTGTTTTTATAGAAACCATCGGTTTGGGAAGCCTGCGTAGCACCTTTGTTAATGCCTTGCGAGAGCGCCTGCTTCAGGCCCGAGGCCACCTCAGATTGGGTTAGTGCTCCAGACTGAGTTGTTTGTCCGGTCTGCTGCGCCACAGTGCCTAGGGCCTGCTCAATCTGCGCGGTAGTGCAGGAAGTCAATCCGATTAAAATGAAGCTACCCAAAACAAATAACGGGGAGACAAGTTTCTTCATACGTGCGTACATGTTTATTACTTTTGATCAACGATGGTCTGAAAGGGCATACGCATAAATCAAGCCAAATAAATGAAAAAGGAAATATCGGCAGAAATCATGACCATCGGCGATGAGCTGCTGTATGGTCAGGTGATAGACACCAACTCTGCCTGGTTGGGGCAGGAACTGGGTAAAATAGGCATCAGGGTAAAGCAGATTACCAGCATCTCAGACAACCCAGACGCTATTACGGAAGCCCTCACCCAAGCCATCTCCCGCGCCGATGTGGTACTCATCACCGGCGGCTTGGGCCCCACCAAAGACGACCTCACCAAGCACACGCTGGCCCGCTACTTCAACACCGATCTGCAACTGCACCAACCTTCGCTGGACGATGTGGAAGGCATCTTCAAACGCTTTAACCGGCCCATGCTGGAAGTGAACCGCCAACAGGCGTTTCTGCCGGCTACGTGCACGCCCATCCGCAATGTGCTGGGCACCGCGCCGGGCATGCTGTTCCAGGAGCAGGACACCGTAATTGTGTCTATGCCGGGCGTGCCGTTTGAGATGAAGCGCATGGTTACTGATACGGTACTGCCCTATTTGCAACAGCATTTTGCCCTGCCGCAGATTATCCATAAAGTAGTACAGACCATCGGGATTGGAGAGTCTTTTCTGGCAGAGACGATTGCCGATTGGGAAGACAACCTGCCGGCTAACCTTAAGCTGGCGTATTTGCCCTACCTTGCCGGCGTGCGCCTGCGCCTCACCGGGTTTTCTGAGAACGGGCAAGACCTGGAAGCCCAACTTCAGGCACAGGTAGACAAGCTAACCGCGCTCATCCCAGACCACATCTTTGCCTACGGCGAAGTCAGCTTGGAGGAAGCCATCGGACAACTCCTGAAAGAGCAGAACCTCACTATTGCCACCGCCGAGAGCTGCACCGGTGGCCTAGTGGCCCATAAACTCACCAGCGTACCCGGCAGTTCGGCGTATTTTCTGGGCAGCGTGGTAGCATACAGCAACGAGGTCAAGAAAGCCCAGCTAGGAGTACCTGCCGAGACACTGGAAAACCATGGCGCCGTGAGCGAGGAAACCGTACGCGCCATGGCAGAAGGCGTGCGCAAACTTCTGAAAACCCACATAGGGATTTCTACCAGTGGCATTGCCGGGCCAGACGGCGGCACTCCTGATAAACCCGTGGGCACCATCTGGATCGCCTACGCCGATGCCCACCAAACCGTGGCCCGCAAGATCAGCTACAACAAAACCCGCCTGCTCAATATTGAGTACACCTCGCTGCAAGTCCTGGACCTGGTAAGGCAAAGTTTACGCCGGCGGGTTGAGGAATAAACAAAAAAGCCTAAATTTGCCTAACAACAGTTAGGTTCCGAGAACCGCTTACGGCTTTCCAGTGATTATTCGCTGTTTTTCTGTAACATTGCACCAACCGGCTCCCTGTCCTGACTGCGGTATTCTGATCTCAATAACCCAAAAAAACTGACATACTCTTATCTATGGCTCTTGTAGAAATGGTGATGCCCAAAATGGGCGAAAGTATCATGGAAGGCACCGTGCTGAAATGGTTGAAGCAAGTAGGTGATACCATTGAGCAAGACGAGTCTGTTCTGGAAGTAGCCACTGATAAAGTAGACACCGAGGTGCCTGCCATCCAGGGCGGCGTGCTGCAGGAGATTCTGGTACAAGAGGGCCAGGTAGTAGCCGTAGGCGCACCTATCGCCATCATCAGCACCGGCGGCGATGACCAGCCTGCCACCTCGGCTCCGGCCCAGCAGGAAGCCCCTGCAGTAGCCCAGGCCAGCGCAGCCCCGGTAGCACAAGCTGTCGAAGCACCGCAAGCTGCGGCCCATGCTACCCAGCGCCTGGAGCAACCCGCCTCCGGCCGTTTCTACTCTCCGCTGGTGCTCAACATCGCCCGTGAAGAAGGCATTGGCATGCAGGAACTGGAGTACATTCCGGGTACCGGCAAAGAAGGCCGCGTGTCTAAAAAAGATATCCTTGATTATGTAGCCAGTCGCCAGAACGGCACGGCACCTGCTGCCCAACCAGCCGCAGCGCCAGCGCCTCAGGTACAGGCTCCGCAACCGCAAGCCGCTCCGCAACCACAGGCTGTTCCGGTAGCCCCTGCGGCCCAGGTTTCTACAGCTCCGGCCCAGTCTTACAGCGGCAACGTAGAGATTATTGAGATGGATCGCATGCGCAAGATGATCTCCCAGCGTATGGTAGACAGCAAGCGTATCTCTCCGCACGTGACTTCCTTTGTTGAGGCCGATGTGACCAACATTGTGAACTGGCGGAACAAAACCAAAGACGCTTACAAGAAACGCGAAGGCGAGAACCTCACTTTCACGCCTATCTTCATCGAGGCCATCGTGAAAGCCATCAAAGACTTCCCGATGATCAACGTAAGCGTAGACGGCGATAAAATCATCAAAAAGCGCGACATCAACATAGGGGTGGCCGTGGCTTTGCCTTCCGGAAACCTGATTGTGCCCGTGATCCACAACGCTGACCAGATGAACCTGAACGGCATCTCTAAGCGCCTGAACGATTTGGCCAACCGCGCCCGCATCAACAAACTGACTCCGGCAGATCTGGCTGATCCTACCTACACTATTTCCAACGTAGGTTCTTTTGGCAACGTGATGGGTACGCCTATCATCATGCAGCCGCAGGTGGCTATCATGGCCGTGGGTGCCATCAAGAAGAAGCCTGCCGTGATTGAGACGCCTGAGGGCGACTTGATCGGGATCCGTCAGTTCATGTTCCTGTCGCACTCCTATGACCACCGCGTGGTAGATGGTTCCCTGGGTGGCATGTTCGTGCGTCGCGTAGCCGATTACCTGGAAGCCTTCGACCCGAATACCAGCATCTAATTTGAAGATTTGTAGATTGGGAGATTTGAAAATGATCTCTCTGTATAAAAAGCCTCTCCTGTTCAGGAGGGGCTTTTTCATGCCCTTTGTTTTAAGCCCGATTTGGTAAAAACAGCCCTGAAACAGAAAAGCACAACCCACCTCTGCAGAATATAGTAAAAGTCTTATCTTACCGAGGTTCAACCCGACCTTATCCGTTCCTGATTTATGAAAAACGCCCTTTTACTGCTGGTTATCGCCTTTCTGTTGTTCCTGGCCATCTTCTTCTACTGGAAGCAAAGCCAGGCCGAGAGCCAACTGGCCATGGCCAACGAGAAAATCACCAACCTGGAGCAGCAGGTCCGCCGCTATACCCACAACGTTCCCGCTGAACCCCGCGTGCCTACCCAGTCTACCCAACCCGATACCATCCCCTCAGAGGCTGAGGAGAAAGTCACCCCACCGGAGTCTACCTCATTTGAGGAGGAGATCGGCACGTTGAGCGAAGGTGAGGTGCAACGCCTGAAAAACAAGGGGCTTAAGAACCCCGAGGCCGACCTCATGAACGATTTGATGCGCAAGCAGAAATCCCTGCTCCCCACCACTGGCACGGCCGGCGGCACCATGGCCATCCAGGACGTGAGAATCCTCAACGACCGCCACGCCCTCGCCTACTTTGAGGACGGCCACAACGGCGGTTACCTGCTCCTACGTTACGCCGTGAACAACGGCGCCATTACCTGGACTAGGTTAGACTCTTCTACCTTGTAGTGTTTTAGGGCTGTTTTTTAGAAAATAGGTCAGAAAAGAAATCAAGATTGATCCCAATTCCGAGTGTATCAACTACGAGCTGATTATCCCCTTGAGGGGAGCGTAGAGGGTGTTTACACCTGCTGATCATGGCGTTCCCAACTGTAAGAAGTTAGATATCCGGAAAAGAAAAGATAGCTAAGGGTGACAAGGTAATGTAAATCAGCAATGCGTGCTCTCCTGTGTAAACACCCTCTTTATCTCCCCTCAAGGGGAGAGTCTGTGCTTAGCTATTGCCTTTACAGATCATGGTAACTTTAAACTACTTATAACCTATAAACATAAAAACGGCTGCCCTTAGTAGAGCAGCCGTTTTTATGTTTATCAGATATCAAATTTATTCAGTTGGAAGCGCAGCTAAGCTTTGCTCCAGGGCGGCGATTTTGGCTTCGGCGTCTGATTGCTTTTTGCGTTCTGCGTTGATCACCGCTTCCGGGGCTCCGCTCACGAAACGCTCGTTGCTCAGCTTTTTCGCTACGCTGGCCAGGAAGCCTTTGGTGTAATCCAGCTCCTTCAGGATGCGTTCGCGTTCAGCGGCGGCGTCAATGTTACCCTCCATCGGGATGAAGAACTCAGCGCTTTCCACCACGAAGGACAAGGCGTTGTCCAGTGGCTGCTCTGTTTCCTGAATCTCGCTGAGGTTCGCCAATTTGCTTACCAGTGTTTCGTAACCCGCGATGGCGCTTTTGCCTTCGGCCAAGCGAACATAGAGCGACAGCTTTTTGGCGGGTGATATGTTTTTGCTGTTCCGCTGGTTCCGGATTTGGCCAACCACGTTGAGTACGTATTCGGTCTGTTTTAGCAAATCTGGTTCAATTCTACCTTTCTCTGGCCAGGAAGCTACTACCAGGCAATCTTTAGGCGAACGGGCCTTCATGGTGTTCCAGATTTCCTCGGTGATGAACGGCATGAACGGATGCAGCACTTTCATTAGTTTCTCTAGGAACTCATAGGTGGCCTGCAACGTAGCCGCATCAATTGGTGAACCGAAGGCTGGTTTAATCATCTCCAGGTAATTGGAGCAGAAATCATCCCATACCAGTTTGTAGACCGTAAGCAAGGCATCCGAAATCCGGAACTTGTCAAAGTGGTCTTCCAGCACGTTCAACGCCTCGTTGAACTTGGAGTCGAACCACTTGATGGCTTTCTCGTTCGGATTTGGCAAAGTCTCGTCTACTTCCCAACCGTTGATGAGGCGGAAGGCGTTCCAGATTTTGTTGCTGAAGTTACGGCCCTGCTCGCAAAGCTTCTCGTCAAACAACAGGTCGTTACCGGCTGGTGAGCTGAAGAGCATACCCGCCCGAACGCCATCGGCACCATATTGCTCAATGAGGTTCAGCGGGTCTGGAGAGTTACCCAACGACTTGGACATTTTGCGGCCCTGCGCATCACGCACGATACCGGTGAGATACACGTTCTGGAACGGCAACTCCTTGCGGAACTCGTACCCGGCCATAATCATACGGGCTACCCAGAAGAACAAAATCTCAGGGGCAGTAACCAGGTCATTGGTAGGGTAATAATACAGGATATCGGCGTTATCCGGGTCTTTGAAACCGTCAAACACCGAGATTGGCCACAGCCACGAAGAGAACCAGGTATCCAGCACGTCTTCGTCCTGACGCAGGTCTGTCAATTGCAGTTCTGGGTTTCCGGTTTTGGCACGGGCTTCCTCCAAAGCTTCCTCAGCAGTGCGGGCCACTACAAAGGTACCATCTGGCAGATAATAGGCAGGAATCTGCTGTCCCCACCACAATTGGCGCGAGATACACCAGTCATGCACGTTTTCCATCCAGGAACGGTACATGTTCTTGAACTTGGCCGGATGCAGCTTGATAGTATCGTTCATCACGTTCTCCAGGGCCGGCTTGGCCATTTGGTCCATTTTGCACCACCACTGCATAGACAGCTTGGGCTCAATCACGGCATCGGTACGCTCTGAGAAACCAACGTTAGACACAGAGTCTTCCACTTTCTCCAACAGCCCCTGGGCATCCAAATCCTTCGTGATTTTCTTACGCACCACAAAGCGGTCCTCGCCTACGTAGAGGCCGGCGCGCTCATGGATGGTTCCGTTGTCGTTCAATACATCTATGCTGGGCAGGTTGTGCTTCTGGCCCAGTTCGTAGTCATTAATATCGTGCGCCGGCGTTACTTTCAATACCCCGGTTCCGAACTCGCGGTCTACGTATTCGTCAAAGATGATGGGAATGGCGCGGTTCACCAATGGAATAATGGCCTTTTTGCCTGCCAGGTGCTTATAGCGCTCGTCCTCGGGGTGCACGCAGATGGCTACGTCACCCATGATGGTCTCGGGGCGTTTGGTGGCTACGGTCAACACTTCGTCAGAGCCTTCTATGGCATAATGCAGGTAGTACAGTTTGCCGTTTACCTGCTTGAAGTTTACTTCCTCGTCAGACAGCGCGGTCATCCCTTGGGGGTCCCAGTTTACCATGCGTACGCCGCGGTAGATCTGCCCTTTGCGGTACAGGTCCACAAATACCTGGATAACGGCATCGGTGAGGGCGGGCTCCATGGTGAAACGGGTGCGGTCCCAGTCGCAGGAGGCGCCCAGTTTCTTCAGCTGCTCCAGAATGATACCGCCGTATTTCTCCTTCCACTCAAAAGCGTGCTCTAGAAATTCCTCGCGGGTAAGGTCACTTTTGCTGATGCCTTTTTCCTTGAGCATGGCTACTACCCTCGCCTCTGTTGCAATGGACGCATGGTCCGTGCCCGGTACCCAGCAAGCCTCTTTTCCTTGCATACGGGCGCGGCGTACCAGCACATCCTGGATGGTGTTGTTGAGCATGTGGCCCATGTGGAGCACGCCCGTTACGTTGGGCGGCGGAATCACCACGGTGTAGGGCTGCTTTCTAGGGTTTGGTTTGGACTTGAAAAAGCCGCGCTCCAGCCATGTGGCGTACCACTTGTCTTCTACTTCTTTGGGGTTATAGGTCTTCGGAATCGACATCTTAGATACTATGCTAATGTGTTGAATGTGCTGATGTGCTATGATGGCAGAACCGGCACATGTCACGTGTACCTGCAAAAATAGCAAATTAGCCGATGTGAGTTATCAGTTATTGGTTGAGCTCTGCGGGAAAGCTCCTGATTTCAGACGGTTTTCAGAAAAATAGGGTAGAAACGGAGCCAGTTGAGACACTCGTAGAACTTTCGGAGACTACGAGGTTTTCTTCCGCTGGCGCGAGCGTCCCGCTCGTATTGCTGAATATCTTTGGCTCTCCTAAAGAAATTTGTCACTCTGGTATATCTCTAAGGACTCCACACTTTTGTCATCTTAGAAAGACCTTATAGGTGGACTCAAAAGACATGAGAGCAGGCGCTATTACTGTTTGCTCGCAAGTTCCTTTCAGGATGACAAACTGGGAAAGGGTTCAGCAATGCGTCAGGACACGAGCCGGAGGCTCGCGCCAGCGAAAATACCGAAAAACGGTTTGTGCTTATTTTGCCTAAAACAGCCTTAGAACGCCAGACAACAAAAAACCCGCACGAGGCGGGTTCCTGAATAGCTTTTAAGGAAAGACTAGCTTGCGGCGTGCAACCACTCTTTCTTGGCTAACAAGGCTTCCTCGGTCTCGCGGTAATCCGGGTCATCGACGCAGCAGTCTACGGGGCAGACCGCAGCGCACTGGGGCTCCTCATGGAAACCGCAGCACTCGGTGCACTTGTCAGAGACTATGTAATAGAATTCATCAGAGATGGGGGGTTGCGGGGCTTTGCCGTCTACCACTACTCCACCGTCAATCTCTACCTGGGTCAGAGATGTACCATCTCCCCACGTCCACTGTACGCCACCTTCATAGATAGCAGTGTTGGGGCACTCCGGCTCACATGCGCCGCAGTTGATACACTCATCCGTGATCATTATCGCCATAATCGTATCTCCTGTTTCTTTTTAGTAATTTTGCACCAATATAGGTACGCCATTCTGCGCGCAAAAGTAATACGTAGCACGCATTGTATCAAACGTTTCTCACGCATCCACTGTTACCCCTTCATGCTAACTTTAGAAAACAGACTTTCCGCATTCATAAAATTAGGCGATTACCTACGGCACTTACCGCTGGAGGAACGCGAATACCTGGCCCGCCGGGCGGGCCAACTCAATAACTTCTTTGACCTGCCCAATGTTTCGGCGGCATTGGATGGCATTGCCAGCATGCTGGAGGAAGACCAACTGACTGCCTGGGTAGCGCGCTATGATTTGCCCCAGTTGAACGAAGCGCCTAAGAAAGTAGGCGTGGTGATGGCAGGCAATATTCCGGCCGTGGGTTTCCATGACGCGCTGTGCATTCTGTTGGCCGGCCACATCCTTCAGGCCAAACCCAGCTCCGAGGATTCGTTTCTGCTTCCGCACCTTCTGAACAAACTGGTGGAGATTGAGCCCGGCTTTCAGGAGCAGATTCAACTGGTGATGATGCTGAAGGAATCAGATGCCATCATTGCCACAGGCTCAGACAACACCGCCCGCTACTTTGAATACTACTTTGCCAAGCGTCCGCACATCATCAGAAAGAACCGCACCAGCGTGGCCGTGCTCACCGGGAAAGAGACAAAAGAAGAACTGACCGCCCTAGGCGATGACATTCTGCGCTACTACGGCCTGGGCTGCCGCAACGTGGCCAAGGCGTTTGTGCCCGCTGAGTATGACTTCACCCCGTTCTTTGAGGCCATGGAATACAAGAAAGAGGTAGTGAACCACCACAAGTACCAGAACAACTACGACTACAACAAGTCTATTTACCTGGTCAACGGCGTGCCGCACCTGGACAACGGTTTCCTGATGGTGACCGAAAGTCAGCAGCTGGTCTCCCCTATTTCGGTGCTGTTCTATGAGACGTATGCCAGCAACCAGGACCTGGAACAGAAACTGGAAACCATCCAGGAGAAGCTGCAGTGCGTGGTTTCGCAGGAGGCGCTCTGGCCCAACAGCTACGCTTTCGGACAGGCGCAATGCCCGTCAGTAAGCGATTACGCCGATGGCGTGGACACCATGGAATTCCTGAAGAGCCTGTAAAAAATATTTTAAGGCTATTTTCCAGAAAACCGCCTTAAAACACCATTTTGGGTATGGTTAACTGTTTTTTCATAGACTTATTGTGTTAAATACCGTTTGTAGATGTAAGAAATTCTTTCTTCATTGGTCCACAGACTAACACCAAACACGCGTACCATGGAAAATAACACCGTGCTCCATTACCAGCTTATTGAGAAGGAAAGCATCCCGCAATTACAGTTCGGCACTCAAGATGTTTTGTCGGATAAAGAATCTAAAGTAAGACGTCAAGTTGATTTGGAACGGGCCAGCCGCCTGGGTAATGGCTACCACGGGAAAGTGGAAATCACCTTCCAGGTGGCCTCCGGTGAGGTTCTGAGGGTACAGACTACCATCTGGCAAGCTGATAAGGAATTCACCACTATCAAGTCTGGCGTCACTTTGCCCACCCACGCAATTTTAGGGGTGGAATTCTTCTAGTAATCGGCCTGACGACTTCAAACTCAGGAGTAAACCGCTCCTAATGGGCGGCTTTGCCCTGCTCACATTATTAAAGCCTAAAAACGCCTCGGCCTTTGGTACAAACCAAAGGCCGAGGCGTTTTTAGGCTCTTTTTGTTAAATGCGGTCCAAAACCTTCACAATGAGGTCATCAATCACCTGGTCTACGTTAGGGGCGAACTGGTGGGTAATCCGGTTGGCCACAATGGCGTTGAGAGAAAGGACTTCATGACCCAGCAAACGGCCCAGGCTGTAAATACCGGCGGTCTCCATCTCGAAGTTGGTAAACCGCACATCCTCAAACCTAAAGGCGTTCAGTTTCTGGATCACCTCTTCAATTTTTGGTTGCAGGCGCAGTAATCGGCCTTGGGGGCCATAGAAACCCGGACAGGTGATGGTGTTTCCGTGGAGCATGTCACTCCCCGCAATCTGCTCCCGCAGGATGTCTGAGCCTTTGGCGCAGTACGGCAGAAAACCAATGCCTAGTGCCAGCTGCATATTCACCGCGATTTCGGTCTCGTAACCAGTTTCCATGAGCGGGTAGAACTGCATGAGCGTGTCCAAACCCAAAGCATACTCCGTAGCCAGATGACTGCCCAGCGGCACATCCTCCTGCAAGGCGCCGGAGGTACCAATACGCACAATCTTGAGGGAGATGCGGTCCTCATGCTCCAGCGGCTCGCGGCTCACGAAATCAATGTTCACCAGGGCATCCAGCTCGTTCATCACGATGTCAATGTTATCCGTCCCGATGCCGGTAGACACCACCGAGATCCGTTTGCCTTTGTAATAGCCCGTATGGGTCACAAATTCGCGCTTGGCCACCTCCACCTCAATGGAATCAAAATGGCGACTCACGCGGGCCACGCGGTCCTGGTCACCTACCGTGATGATGGTATCTGAGATCTGCTCAGGCAGCAGGTTCAGGTGATAGATGCTGCCATCGGCGTTCAGGATTAATTCAGATTCTGGGATACGGGCCATGGTTTCATAGTTTTAGGTGGAAAATGGAGCTTCAATCTAGTGGCGTGCCTTTTGGGGGGCTCGTCGAAGGTAAATAAAGAAGGCGCCGCCTGGTTGCCTTGCAGCAACTGGCGGCGCCTTTCCTTTTAAAATGCTTATAGCTTAAACGGCTTTTGGTGCCTCCGTTTTGCGGCGGTTCAAGCCTTTGTACGGGTTGTAGCCGTTCGTGTTTTTCTGGTAATAGCCGGTACCATCATACGGGCGTTTGTCGGGGTGTCCCTGGCAGGTGGTTGAGCAGGCGCCGTCCATTTTAGTGCCGCAGCTCTCGCAAATGGGCACGTGCAGGTTGCAGTGCGGATTGGCGCAGTTCACCATCCGGGCTGAAGGCGTGTCGCACACGTGGCAGCGGGAAATCACCACCGGGTTCACAGTGTTCACATCCACGGCCACGCGGTTGTCAAACACGTAGCATTTGCCCTCGAAGTCCTCGCCGCCGGCTTCCATGCCATATTTAATGATGCCGCCGTGCAACTGGTACACGTTCTCAAAGCCTTTCTCCAGCAGGAACGCGCTGGCTTTCTCGCATTTGATGCCGCCGGTGCAGTACGTCAGGATTTTCTTGCCTTCGTACTTCTCCTTCAGCTCGTCAATCTTTTCAGGGAACTCCCGGAAATTCTCAATGTCCAGTGTGACGGCGTTTTTGAATTTGCCCATGCTGTGCTCGTAGTCCGAGCGCACATCCAGCACCACCACGTCTTCCTGGTCTTTCATCTCCCTGAACTCCTGCGGCGAAAGGTGTACGCCAGTCCGTTCAGTGGGGTCAATGTTGCGCAGGCCGGCATGCACGATCTCGGGTTTGTGACGCACGTGCAGTTTGGTGAAGGCGTGGTCATCCGCATAGTCCACCTTGAAGTCGATACCCTCAAAGCGAGGGTCTGCCTTTACGGCGGCCATGTAGGCTTCGCAGTCTTCCACCAGGCCAGAAACGGTTCCGTTCAATCCTTCCGGAGCGACAATGATGCGGCCCAATAAATTCAGGTTAAGACACAGCAGATGGTGCTCCTCGCGGAACAACTCGGGGTCTTCAATCTTGGTGTAGTGGTAATAGAGTAGGATACTGTACTTTTTCATACGGCTTAGTTTCAGACTAAGTGTAAAGTTGATTGTGCTAATGGTTTAAGGTGCTGATGTGCTAATGAACAACAGCTTTTCTGTTTTGGTGCGAATTTAAGGAAAACAGCCCGGAAACAGAAAATGACCTTTTCAGTCCTGAGTTCTGAGTCTTTAGTTCTGAGTCTTTTTTATCAGGACTATAGTAGACTTACGCCAGAATCCAGCGCCTAAAGTCTTCCTTAAACAGGCTTGGCTGGGTTCCCGAAAACGGTTTGCTTTGCAGCCACATCGGCTACTACCACTGCCCCGGCGCCCACGCGCGCGTTTTTGCCAATCTTCACGCCAGACACAATCACGGCACCGGTTCCAATAAAGGCTCCCTCGGCGATGGTCACCCCGGTGTTTACCATGGCACCCGATCCCAGTTGCACGTGGTCTTCCAGAACAGCGTTGGCTTCTACCACCGCACGCGAGCCTATGATGCAGTTATCCCCCACCTTGGCGTTGGAGTTCACGATGGCCCCGGCCTGGATGAAGTTTCCGTGGCCCAGCCAGGCATGCTCAGAAACATAGCTGAATTTATGGATGGCATTCACCGGCACCACTTTGTAATCTTCTTTGAGCATTTTGGTCAGGCTCTTGCGAGCGGCGGAATCCTCAGCGGCAACGAACACATCGCACTTCTTGCCCAAAAGCTTGAGGATGTTCTCATCCTCGGTGTTGCCCATGACGGTGATCTCATTCACCTCTTTCTGCTGCAGGGCCACCTGGTCATCCAGAAAACAATACACCACAACATCGTTGCTCTGGAAGGCATCCAGCGCCAATACACCCAGTTCCTGGGCACCTAATATGATAACGGGATTTTGCATAAGCTTCTTTACGTTAATTGGGGTTTTATACGGGTACCTCCCCCAGAAAACCGATTGCACTTCCCTCTCTATTCTGAAAGGGCGCTTGATAGTTTCCATTTTAAGCCCAATTCAAAGAAATCGAGCTCAAAACGGATGCGCCTGCAAAAATAGGCAAAGAAACGGAATAGGTCAGCCCCGGCGCCTGAGCACTTTATCCAGCAAAACAGCCAATGGTCCCCAGGCCACCACTACCAGGAAAAAGAAAGGCAACAGCGGCGCCCGGTAGCGGTGCAAAGACCCTAGATTGGGCGTGGGCAGTGTCACCAGCACTGCCGAGATAAAGAAGAATCCCAGCAACACCGCCAGAAAAGAAGGCAGCTTCGGCAATTTTCTGTGCCGCACCACATGGACAATGGTTAGCAAGGTCAGCAGACACAACAACAGGTTCTCTGCCGCCGCCAATTTGTAGAACAACGGAGCAGGCTCCCAAAGAAAAGGTCTGGTGAGCATCTGGAACACGGCCGATGGCGCGTGCACGACTACTGACCACAGGGTTGGCTGTAAATGCGGGAATGACAACAGCAGACTATCATGACCTGAAGCCGCCACAATATTCTTGTAGTTCCAGAGAATGTGCCGGACAAAAAAACTCAGGTTGAACGTAGGGTGCGCGAAGGAAGCTATAAAGGCTCCAATGCTTAGAATCCCAGCCCACAGCATCCATTGCCTTGGTCGGGAATGAAGTTGAGGATACCGCTTAGCTACCCATTTGGTGACCAAAAGTGCCCCAAGCAGCACCATCAGCACAGCTGCCAGGAAGAATTTTATCCGCCATAGCAGGTAAATGGAAGGCAGGTGCAGGATAGACCTTTTCACCGCTACAGAAGCATTGTTGGTTTTATAGAGCTGCAGGAACAGGCCAACCGTAAAGCAAAGACTTCCTATGAACAGCGAATCTTTCGTAACCCCGCTGGTCCAGAACACCACTGAAGGGAAGAACAAAAACACTACTGCGGCTGAGGTACCGTATGCCGGATAATGCTTTTGCAGCTGCTGAACCAAAAACCAACAGCCCCAGAAACTCAACAAGGAAAGGTACAAGCTGCTGGCCCAATAAGAACTGCCCGTTAGGAAATAAAGTAGGCTTAGCAGTTTTACAAAGAAGAATGAGTTGGAGTATTGGGGCCATTTGGTAAACCCAATGGGGAGGTCTCCTTTTTCATTGAACAATAACAACCGGAGATACTGGTTTCCATTAAACTCTGCCGCTTCCTTTACCGCTTTGGCCTGTTTGTGGAACCCCCAGGTATCCCCTCCGCCATAATACTCCAGATACAGGTACCCCAACAGCAGCCCCGCTACCAACTTCAAAGCCAACCCAGCCCAAAAGAAGGTTTGCAGCCCCTCGGTGTGTCGCGCCTGGCGCCTAAGCAGGTAAACAAGGAAGAGGAAAACCGGCAAGTGCAGCCAGTGCTGAAGGTTCATGCAGTAGGGAAGTTCTGTTTCATCAGGCGGTGCCCGATGACGCAATGTACGCATTTCCGGGGAGCGCAGTATGTTTGGTACAGGCTCAGTAAGGCCTGAGAGTCTCCGGCGCAGGTATGCGGAAAACCAAGATGGGTGTACAAGCGGGTAACTTTGTTCTGCTCTCTGCCCAGGCATTCCAGCAAACCGACTGCTTTCTCCTGGTAGGCTACGTTGTCCATGCGGCGGCTGTAGGCTACCAACAAAGGCGCTACCACATTGATGAGTAGCCCCTGGATGCTTTCCTCCCCGATGGTGCCAAATGTCTGCGCCGATGGTCTGCCGGGAGCGTAATGCTGCTGCCAATAAGATGGGGGTTCTTGCCGGAAGAAGCGGAGGTAATCTTCTTTGGTTTCGCAAGCCACCATGCCAGACCAAAGATGCGACTGCGATTGGAGTACCGCCAACAACTGCCCCAATCTTACCGCCGGGAAATTGGAGGGCCTGAGCCGGAGATAATTCCAGGCGGCAGGGGGTAATGGCTCAGGCAGGGAATGTTTTTGGGCCAGGTAACGGTATTCTTTTGCCAAATCCAGCAAATACGTTTCGGGCTCCTGCTCTTCCTTTTTCTCCAACATACCCGCTTGCCCGAACACCAATGCCTCCAGCTGTTTGGGAGAAGACCGGTAGCGGTTTACCAGGTTCAGGGGAAGTACCCGGGTGAGCCGCAAAAAACCTTCCTGGTTCACTTTGAAACCGAACCCTGCTGCCAAGGTCTGGTACACGGTGCTTTCCCAATCCTGGCGGTTCTGTTCTAATCGTTCCAGAACCAGGTTTGCTTTGGCCTCCAGCCGCTCCAGCAAGGTGCGGTCCATCATCGCGGATTTGAAAATGCGGTCAACCTGTATGGCCTGGGCGGCACAGGGAATTTCCTCTTTGCTCCAGGTCAGTTCCTGGTACTTTGCCTGCAGGGGCAAGGCTATCCTGCCTTGGAGTTCCAAGGTGGGCATAGGGGTGCCCTCCTCCCGCCACACCATTTCCTCGTCTTCCCAGACCACATGCAGAATCACCTGGTTGTACTTGTCGTCATACTGGTGCTGGTGGCGGCGCCAGTCCGAGGCTTTCATGTGAATCTCCACGCTGCCCACCCATTCTGTATCCCCTATTTTGAGGCGGGCACCGGAGAAGTCGGGGCCGGCATCTGAGCGGTTGTAAAAGCCAGGGTGCAAAATCAGCAACTCCTCTCCCGCCGAAGTGCGTAACTGCTCCTTCCGGAAATACTGGTAGCGCCAGATGTAGTGCAGGAAATCCTCTTTCATAGAAAACCGGAACAGCCTTTCAAACCATCTATGTACATACGCAGAAAGATTCCAAAGGCTGTTCCGGTTGATACTGTTACTCCGCTGATTTTAAGCCGTTTCCCTAAGATCAGCCCTAAAACAAACCAGCGGAGCCGCATATCTTAAAAATGTTTACTTCGGCAGGTACTCGTTCAGGTAACGGTCCATTTCTTGCTGCACAGCCAGGGCCGCGGCTCGGGCTTTCTCCGCGAAATCCTCGCCCTGGGAGGCGTAAATAATCTGGCGGGCCGAGTTCACCAAGAGGCCGCACTGTTTGTTCATGCCGTAGCGGGAAACCTCGCCCAAATCTCCACCCTGGGCACCTACGCCAGGCACCAACAGGAAATGATCGGGAGCCAGTTCGCGCACGCGTTCAATGTAATCGTGGCGGGTGGCCCCTATGACGTACATCATGTTATCGGCGGTGGCCCAGGCCTGGCTGTTCTGGATGACTTTCTCAAACATGAAGTAGGATTTGCCCTCAGAAACCACGCTCAGCATCTGGAAATCGTCATGGCCGGGGTTAGAGGTGAGCGCCAGCAAAATGACCCATTTGTTAGGGAACTGCAGGAACGGCGTCACGGAATCTATGCCCATGTACGGGGCCACCGTCAATGAGTCAAAGCTCAGTTGGTCAAAGAAGGCGCGGGCGTAAAGCTCAGAGGTATTGCCAATGTCACCGCGCTTGGCATCGGCGATGGTGAAAACATCCTTCGGGATGACGCTCAGGGTACGCTCCAGGCTCACCCAGCCCTTGGGGCCGTGCGCCTCATAAAACGCAATGTTGGGTTTATAGGCCACGCACAGGTCTTGGGTGGCTTCAATGATCTGGCGGTTGAACTCAAAGATGGGGTCTTCCAGTTGGAGCAGGTGCGGCGGTATCTTCTTGATGTCCGTATCCAGCCCAATGCATAGGTAAGACCGTTTGCGCTGGATCTGTTCAAAAAGTTCTTGTCTGGTCATGAGGCAAAACAGTAGGTTGGCACAAAGCTAAAGTGTTTTCTTATTGTTTTTGGGAAAAGAGGCAAAAAATGGAAACTGCTTCCTTTCTCAAGGAAGTTAATTCTACATTCCGTTTAGGCGTCATTATCCGGAAAAAAGCCCTAAAACGAAGAAGGCCCCCGCTTTTCAGCAGGAGCCTTTTAACATCGTGATACTTGCTACGAGATACTATCTAAGGTCCACCACTTTCAAGCCTTTGTATTTGGCCCTGTTGAACACGAAGGTATTGGCGTCTACCGGGGTATTGGCCGTGAATTTGTTGATTTTGTAGGTGTAGCGGTTGCCGTTCTTGCGGAACATCTTCCAGGATTTCAGGGTATTGTCCTTTTTGCTGATGTGCAGCCGTACCTTGAATACCTGGTTGTCGCGGTCCTCAGGGGAAAGGTCAATCACGTGCACGGCCTCACCGCCTTCTTTCTCCTCGCCGGCATACACGTAGCGGTAGCCTTTCTTGTAAAGCGAGTAGATTTGGTTGGGCGTGAGTTCCTGCTCATCCGGGTCGTTGTCAGAGATGGTGACCTCACCCTCTTTCTTCATGATGGTCCAAATGGTGGCGCCGTTGTTGATGATTTCCTGCCCGGCTACGGCCAGACGGTATTTGTTTCCGGAAACGGTGATATCGCCGTTGATAGATTCTTTTGCTTTGGCGGATGGGCTTTCAATGGTTTGGGTGAACCCTACCTTGAAGGCGTTCATGGCCTGGTATTTCTTGCTCATGGCATCCAGAATCTTCTCTGCCTGGGGGTCTTTCTGCACATTCTGCGCCTGGGCAATCTGAACCACCGTCAGCAGGGCGAGCAGAAATGAAAAGTATCGTTTCATGGGTCTTTTTTTAAGTTAAGGTAACTGCAATTGTTTGCTTACGGTTGCATGTTATTCAATAACTGTTCCAAACTGTATTCATCCGGAATTAAAACTTCACGCGCCTTGCTGCCTTCAAACGGCCCCACCACGCCGGCGGCTTCCAATTGGTCAATCAGACGGCCAGCCCGGTTATAACCCAGTTTCAGGCGGCGCTGCAGCAAGGAGGTACTGCCCTGCTGGTGCGTAACCACAATACGGGCGGCCTCTTCAAACATCGCATCTTTGTTGCTGGGGTCAAACTCGGCTTTCTCGTTGCCACTCTCATCGCCCAGGAACTCAGGCAGCAGATAGGCATCTGAATACCCTTGCTGCTCACCAATGAAATCACAAATTCTATCTACTTCCGGGGTATCCACGAACGCGCATTGTACGCGAATCAGGTCTGAGCCTAGGGAAAACAGCATATCCCCCTGACCAATCAACTGGTCGGCGCCGCCGGTGTCCAGAATGGTGCGGGAGTCAATCTTAGACGTTACTTTGAAAGAGATACGCGCCGGAAAGTTGGCCTTGATGATACCCGTGATCACGTTCACTGATGGACGCTGGGTGGCCACCACCAGGTGAATCCCGATGGCGCGGGCCAGCTGCGCCAGACGCGCGATAGGCGTTTCCACCTCTTTTCCGGCGGTCATCATCAAGTCGGCTAACTCGTCAATTACCAGCACGATGTACGGCATGAACTTATGGCCTTTCTTGGGGTTCAGGCGGCGTTCCACAAACTTGAGGTTGTACTCCTTCAGGTTGCGGCAACCGGCGTCCTTGAGCAGATCATAGCGCTGGTCCATCTCCATACAGAGCGAGTTCAGTGTGTTCACCACTTTCTTGGTGTCGGTGATGATGGCCTCGTCGGTATCGGGGAGTTTGGCCAGGAAGTGGCGCTCAATCTTGTTGAACAAGGACAATTCCACCTTTTTAGGGTCTACCAGCACAAACTTCAACTGCGAAGGATGGCGCTTGTACAACAGCGAAGTTAGGATCGCATTCAGACCCACCGATTTACCCTGACCGGTGGCACCCGCCATAAGCAAGTGGGGCATTTTGGCCAAATCCGTGATGAAGACCTCGTTGGTGATGGTTTTACCGAAGGCGATGGGCAGTTCCATCTCGCTCTTCATAAACTTCTCAGTGCTCAGGATGGCCTTGATAGGCACCATCTCCTTTTTCTTGTTCGGCACCTCAATACCAATGGTTCCTTTACCCGGAATGGGCGCAATGATCCGGATTCCAAGGGCGGCCAAACTCAACGCGATATCATCTTCCAGACTCTTGATCTTAGAGATGCGCACACCGGCCTCCGGCACGATCTCGTACAGCGTCACGGTTGGCCCGATGGTGGCTTTGATGCTGGCGATACCGATGTTATAGTTACCAAGCGTCTCTACAATGCGGTCTTTGTTCGCTTCCAGTTCTTCCTTGGTTACCTGCACCTTCGCCACGCCGTAATCTGTGAGCAGGTCAATAGACGGGTATTGGTAGCGCGGCAAATCTAGGGTGGGATCATAGTTCTCGCTCACCTCCAGGTTGTCCACTTCCTCTTCCAAAGGCGCCAGGTTAGCAATGTCCAGCTCTACTTCCTCCTCTGGTTCTTCCAGCAGTACATCGTCCTGCTCTACTTCCAGGGCCAGCGGCACAGACGCTAGCGGCACGGAGGCTCTTGGTGTCACCGGCAATTCATTCACAGTGAACAAATCTTCCTGCGGCTCTTCTACTTCTTCGTCCTCAAATTCCTCGTCGTCCTGGTCATCATAGAACTCTTCGTCCTGTGATTGCTCGTCGTCAAAATCCTCCTCCTCTTCTTCCGGTTCGTCCTGTTTTACCAGAAAAGGGGCCGGAAACGCGGGTTCTTCCTCTTGCTCAAAGGTGCCGCTGGGATTGGTAAGGTGGTTCATGCCCGCAGAGGGCGAAGCGTACACGCCGGTTTCTGGTCTGGCCACAGCCGCCATGGCAGGCGCAGGAGCCGCTGTCTCTGTTTTAGGGAATCTTGGGCGGCCCAGCGTGGTGATATTGAAGAAGAACATGACAAAGGCAATGAGCGCAAAACCCATCAGAAGGCCGGTCCCCCAGCCCAAAAGGCTTTGCAGCCACAGGGCGGTCTCATAACCGATGCCACCGCTCATAAAGCCATAGGTATCAGTGGCCTGGTACAGGAGCACCAGGTAGCCGGCCGTTACGCAGCCCCACAGCAATCCGAAAAGGCACAAAGTCACCACCGAGGAAAGGGTGATGGCCGTGCGCCGGAAAACGATTTTATAGCCGATGTAGAACACCACCGGCACAAAGAAAAACGAGGCGACCCCGAACCAGCGGTTGATGAAGTAATCTGAGATCCAGGCGCCAAACAGGCCCAGCCAGTTCTCAGACTCCAGCCCGGCAGCTTTCATTTCCTCGGGCGTCACTGACTCCACAATGCTCTGGTCGGCGGTGCCGGTGAACAGGAAGGAGACAAACGCGATGGTGAGGTACAGCGAGGAAAGCAGGAAGAAAAACCCGATGAACAGCTGCAGCCGACGGTCTTTTAGAAAGTTGAAGGATAACTGGGGTTTGGGAAGCGACTTTCTGGGTTTGGCCTCTTTGGGGGCTCTGCTCTCACTCTTTCCCTTAGGTTCATTCTGAATCCTGGGCGCATTCTTAGGCCGCGGACCAGTCCCTACATCCCGTTTATATGTGTTCGTTGCCATGCTGTCTCCAAACTTCAAATCTACACTATTCCGTTCAATAAGCCTTGAACAAATTACCAGTATATGGTTTTCAAAATATAGTATTTACCTGAGTAACCGCTCATTAATCTGCCTGATCAATCCGGGGCCCTCGTAAATGAAACCGGTGTATAATTGTACCAAATCGGCCCCGGCCGAAAGTTTCTCCAGCGCGTCCTCGGGTGTCATGATGCCGCCCACGCCCACAATCCTGATCTCCTGGGGCAGTTGCTGCCGCAGGTAGCGGATGACCTGGGTAGAGGCGCTGGTCAGAGGTTTTCCGCTCAGCCCGCCAGCCCCAATCTCAGTAATTTTCTGGCCCGAGGTCTGCAGCCCTTCCCGACTGATGGTGGTATTGGTCCCGATGACGCCGGAAAGCTGGGTCTGGGCCGCTATTTCCACAATATCATCCAGCTGCGCCTGGTTCAGGTCTGGCGCTATTTTCAAGAGCAGGGGTTTAGGCCTGGCTTTGCCCTGATTGCGGTTCTGCAGGTTGCTCAACAGATCACGCAGCGGCTCTTTTTCCTGTAACGCACGCAGATCAGGCGTATTGGGCGAGCTCACGTTCACCACAAAATAATCTACCACGTCATACAGGGCATCAAAACAGTAGAGGTAATCCTGTAGGGCCTGCTCATTGGGGGTGACCTTGTTCTTGCCGATGTTGCCGCCCACGATCACGTTGCTCTTGCGGCTGCGCAGCCGCTCCACGGCCTGGTCCACGCCCTCGTTGTTGAAGCCCATGCGGTTGATGATGGCGCCGTCCTGCGGCAGGCGGAACAGACGCGGCCTGGGGTTGCCCGTCTGCGCCTTGGGCGTAAGCGTGCCAATCTCAATGAACCCGAAACCCAGCTCGGCATACTCGTCAATCATGCGGGCGTCTTTGTCAAAACCAGCCGCTAAACCCACCGGGTTAGGGAAGGTAAGCCCGAAGACTTTTCTTTCCAGCCGTTTATCTGAAACCTGGAACACGCTCCGGCTGATGGATTTGGCCAGCGGCAGCTGAAAACCGGTCTTCAGCGCGGAGGTGGTAAGGTGGTGCACCTGCTCGGGGTCTAACTGAAAAAGTAACGGACGGATGATTTTTTTGTACACGGCAAAAGTGGTTTAGGCAAAGATAAAAAATAGCCTGCTACCGCCTTCAATTAAATGCGCTTATCTGCCCCGGCGCTTTCTGCCCCAAATTCCAAAACAAGACCAAATCCAGAGTAGTTGGACTTAACTTATTCAAACCTCTTCCCTTTCCTTGGCCAGATACTAACCCGAAGCACTGCTTTAGGGCTATTTTCCTGAAAATGGCTTTAAAACGATGGAACAACACTTTTAGGACTATTCGGGAGAACCTCTACCAGACCTTGGACCCTCCTTGCCGGACCTCGTTTTATACTTGATTTTTCAGGCCCTTATTCAAAGGAAAATCGCTTGAAAGGCACGGCTTTTGCTTTTCTGAAAGCGTACCTAAACGGCTTGAAGATGATTGAGACTTGGAACCCCAGATTAGAGGTTGTCTGGACCGCTGACGACAAAGTGGTATTGGATACCGCGGTCCTGCTGAGCCAGAACGTGAACCAGGCCTCCTATGTATCTGAGGTGCTTTTGTTTCTGTACCAGCACTCCGCCGCCGATGTGATCATGATTTGCCAGAAATCCGGCACGGGGGACGACATGAAGATTCTGCGCATTCTACACCAGGGACAGGTGCTTCCGGTAAATGCCTCTTACCCCATAGAGGGCACGCCCTGTGCCAATGTGACCCGCCACGGGGTGCTGTATTTTGCCTCGGGGGTGAAAGACCGCTTTCCAATGGATAATTATTTGCGGGAGTACGGGATTGACAGTTACTTTGGGGCACCATTTATGAACTCCTCTGATGAACTGATGGGTGTAGTGGCACTGTTGCATAAGAAATCACTCCCAAACCCACACCTTTTGGAATTACTGCTCACCATTCTTTCCCCCTCGCTGGAGTCTCTCCTGGAAAGACTTGCTCCCCAGGCCACCGCATGAGTGCAAGCAAGAAATGTCCCCATTGCGGCCAATGGTCTGGCTGGCACCACAACGCCACAGACCGGTGCGAACATTGCCAGGGTTTGCTGGACCCAGGAGCCTTTGACCGACAGCAGGCTCAGGTAGCGCGGCAGGCCGAAGAGAAAAAGCACTTCACGGTAGAATTTATCCAGATTGATCCCAAAGACCCGCCTTTCACCAAGTTTTACAAAAGCATCGGTTTGGGCTTCCAGATAGCCTTTGTCAGCATCGTCTCCTTTATTCTATGGCTTCTAGCGTTGTTGGCCGGTTAAACTGGGCTACTTTTTCGCCCTTGTTCTGCGCGCTGGCTGCCATTTACCTCGCGCACCGCACCATAGCTTGGCTTCAATTGCCCCGGGCCTACTGGATCCGGTTTTACCTGGATGACCTCCTCTGCCTACCTCTCCTGCTCACGGTCACCTTGTTTCTGATGCGGATGCTGTACGGCCCGCAGGTACGGTTCACCAAATATCACATCGGGTTTGTGGTGGTGTATGTCTCCCTGGTCTTCGAACTGATCTTACCCCGATTCATGCCGCGCTATACCGGTGATCTGCTGGATGGGGCCCTCTATGCCATAGGCGGCTGGTTTTTCCATCGGTTCCTGAACAAATAAGCCTCCACCTACTTTAGGCCCGATTTCCCAAAAAGCCGCTCCAAACGCTGCAGCTTTCCTAACCTGCCCGCACGCTTGCGTATAAGTAGGGCAATGCAGGAAAAAGGCACTATTTACATCGGCACCTCGGGTTGGCATTACAACCATTGGAAAGGCAATTTCTACCCGCCGGGCGTCACCGCCAAGCAGTTCACCGAGTATTACCTCCGCTTCTTCCGGACGGTGGAGATCAACAACTCCTTTTACCGGCTGCCCTCCGCAGAGACCTTTGCCGCCTGGCGCACCAGCGTGCCCCCAGATTTCCTGTTCGCCGTGAAGGCCAGCCGGTTTATCACGCACATGAAAAAGCTGAAGGACCCGCAGCAGAGCCTGGCGCAGTTCCTAGGCAATGCGCAGGCGCTAGAGGAAAAGTTAGGCCCCATTTTGTTTCAGTTGCCACCGGCCTGGAAGCTGAACCTGGAAAGATTTCAGAATTTCCTCAAAGCCCTGCCGCCCTATCACCGCTATACCTTTGAGTTCCGGGACCAAAGCTGGTACCATCCCGACGTAAACGCTTTGCTGGAGCAATACAACTGCGCTTTCTGCATCTATGACCTGGGCGGCCACCTTTCGCCCCTGGAAGTCACCGCCGATTTCGTGTACGTGCGCCTCCACGGCCCCGAGGGAAAATACGCCGGAAGCTACTCAGAAGAGACACTACAGCACTGGGCGACCCATTGCCGCACCTGGGCTGATCAAGGCAAAGATGTGTTTGTGTATTTTGATAATGACATTGGGAGCCACGCGCCTTTCAACGCCATCAGGCTGCAGGAACTGGTAAAAAAAAACAGCTAACAGTTTTTAGGCCGTTAGCTGCGTTCTCTTATGCTTGCGTTGCGCCGATGGGTGGCACAAGTTCCCGTTCATAGTACACCAGATCGGGGTGAGAGGGTTTGTCCGCCACCGTGCAGTAATACACGCGTTTGGCGTACCGTCTTATGGTTAACCTTACGGTAGGATTTACTTTGGCGAATACGGCTGAGCCCTGGGGATATAGATTTTCCATCATCTTTAAAGATACGGATAACCTAGGGACTTCACCGGAATATCTTTTCTGCCAGGGAAAAAAGACTTCCTCAGGTCCCAGTATTGATCTGTCCAACCTTTGCGGCCGCTTCTCCCTTAGGAAGAATGCCTGACCAGCAGGTAGGTTGTGGCCAAAATGGCGTTTTGCCGGGTCCCTTCGTCTACCCCGGGACTCAACTGGGTAGACACCATCTGTATCTCAAACCCGTTTTCCAGGAATTGCGCCACCTGGCTGGTGGTATCGTTGGAAGATATCTGGTTGTTGCCAGGCTTCGGGTATTCCACCCTGCTTAAAACCGTTATGACCCGCTGCTCCATAGAACCAATTCTTAGTGAATGGGGCAAAGCTACGGAATAGCGGCAGAACCGCTTGTATTATCTTCTTGCCCCCTTCTGAAAAACAGCCCAGAAACAACCATTTGCAATTCACAATCACCAACTAACCCCGCGGCTCCAGCCCGTAGGCTTGTGCCAGCAGCTCATAGCTGCGCAGGCGATCTTTAAAGTCATAGGTGATGGTGACGACCACAATCTCGTCCACGTTGTAGGCTTCGGCCAGGGCGTCTAGTTTGGCTTTGACCTGGTCTGGGGTACCGGCTACCATGCGTTGGCGGTTGTATTGGATATGCGCCAGTTCGCTTTCCTCCAGGTCTTCATAGAACGCTCTGGCTTTCTCCAGTGAGGGCACACCGGCGGCTTTGCCTTGCCGGATGTGCAGCATGAGCATGTCCATGGAAAGCTGCAGTTCCTCGGCTTTCTCCACGGTATCGGCGCAGAGCACGAAGATCCCGAAGTTACCGGCAGGTTTCTTGAGCATCGCCGAGGGCGTGAACCGGGTCTGGTAGTTGTGCATCATCTCAGGGCCGCCGTTGGGATTGATGAAGTGTGCGAAAGAGAAACCCATCCCGAAGTGGGCCGCAAACACGCCGCTTTGGCCGCTGGAACTCAATAGCCAGCACTCCGGCGTGGTAGCTGAACGGGGTGTCACCTTCACCTCGGCAGCCTCAGAGCCGTTGAGACCGTCCTGCAGGTAGCGGTCCAGGTCAATAAGTTGCGTCACAAAATCCTGCTCGTTGAATTGGTTGTAGGGATTGAGCAGGGCCGCGGTTTTGCGGTCGGTGCCGGGAGCCCGGCCAATGCCCAGGTCAATGCGGTTGGGGTACAGGGCCTCAAGTAGGCGGAAGTTCTGGGCTACCTTGAGAGCGCTGTAGTGGGGCAGCATTACGCCGCCCGAGCCCACGCGCAGATGTTGCGTATGCGCCGCCAGATAGGGAATCAATACCTCCGGTGATGGACCCGCCAGGCCCAGGGAGTTGTGGTGCTCAGATACCCAATAGCGCGTGTAGCCCAATCTATCGGCCAGTTTGGCCAGTTCCAGCGTTTCCTGCAGCGCCTGCTCGGCGGTGCCGCCTTCCCGCACCGGCGACTGGTCCAGCACACTCAATTTTATCTTTCTAGCTTCTTTCATCTGCGTCGGTTGGGTTTCAAAGAGGCTTCCAAAGGATGCCGATATTGGGCTTTGCCTCTGTTTTACGGCCAATTTGTGTAAACTGACCCAAAAACGGTGAAACCTTGGCAGTATCCTTGAGGTAAGCATAGCCTTTGCCGCAGTTTATACGTTCTTAGCGCATGCCCTTTTTCAATTCTTATTTCGGAAGCTTCTCAGATTGGATCAACAGCCGGCGCAAGCGCTGGATTGCCCGCCATGGGCAGAAGCTGAGTCTGACCTATTGGCGATCTCTGGACCGGAAGGGCTGGCTCCGCATTCTAAGCAAATTCGTGCTGGTCATTCTGCTGTTGCTGTTTATATTCTACCTGGCCGTGTACTTCGGGGTGTTTGGGTGGCTACCTACCAAGCGCCAGCTCAAAGCCGTGCAGAACAACATGCCCTCTGAGGTCTACACCGCCGACAGCGTGCTCATTGGCCGCTACTTTATCCAGGACCGCACCAACGTGGCCTACGACAAGATTGCCGAGCCCGCCATCAAGGCCCTCATCGCCACCGAGGACGTGCGGTTCTACGAGCACGATGGTGTGGATTACCGAAGCCTGGCCCGCGTGCTCATTAAAAGTCTGCTCCTGCAGGAAGAAAGCTCCGGCGGGGGCAGTACCCTCAGTCAACAGCTAGCCAAAAACCTGTTCCCGCGCAAAAGCCTGGGGTACCTTTCCATGCCCGTGAACAAGCTGCGCGAAGCCATTCTGGCCCGCCGTTTTGAGGCCATTTACACCAAAGAAGAGATATTGGGGCTGTACCTGAACACCGTGCCAATGGGCGGCAACGTGTACGGGATTGAATCGGCGGCGCGGCGTTTCTTCAACACTTCGGCAGACTCGCTCAAGACCGAAGAGGCCGCCGTGCTTATAGGTCTGCTCAAGGGCACTACCTTTTACCATCCCAAGCTGTACCCCGACCGTTCTTTGCAGCGGCGCAACGTGGTGCTGGCCCAGATGGCCAAATACGGCTATCTCACTCCGGCCCAGAAAGATTCTTTGCAGAAGCTACCGCTTAAACTCAGATATAACCCTTACTCCCACCACAGCGGCCTGGCCGCCTATTTCAGGGAACACCTGCGTGAGGAGTTGGGCCATTGGGCAGCCCAGCAGAAAGACGCTGAAGGGGAGCCTTACAACCTCTACACCGATGGCCTCAAAATCTACACCACCATTGACAGCCGCATGCAGCGTCACGCCGAACTGGCCCTGCGGCAGCGTATGAAGGCCCTGCAAATAGATTTTGACAAGCACTGGGCCAAAAAGGCCCCTTGGTCGGGCCAACCCGATATCCTGAAAGCAGCCAAAGAACGGTCGCTCCGGTACCGTCGCCACAAAGCGGCAGGTCTCTCTGAGGACGAAATCACCGAGATCTTCAACACGCCACGCAAGATGAAGGTGTTCCGCTGGCGCGGCGAGGTCACCCGCACCATGAGCCCCATGGACTCTTTGCGCCACTACTTACGCTATCTCAACGCCGGCTTTGTAGCCATGGAACCCAACAGCGGCTACGTGCGGGCGTGGGTAGGCGGCATCAGCCATAATTACTTCCAGTACGACCACGTGCGCTCGCGCCGGCAGGTGGGCTCCACGTTCAAGCCCTTGGTGTACGCCACGGCTCTGGAAAAAGGCATTGCCCCTTGCTCCTACTTCTCAAATGACCGCCGCGTCTTCCCCGAGTATGAGAACTGGTCACCCCGAAACGCAGATGAGCAGTATGGTGGATCTTACTCCATGCTGGGCGCTCTCACGCATTCCATCAACACGGTATCAGTGAACGTGGCGCTGCAGGCAGGTTTGCCCAGCGTGATTCAGACGGCGCATAGCCTGGGGATCTCCGGTGAACTGCCCTCTACGCCCTCCCTGGCTCTGGGCACCGCCGATGCTAGCCTCCTGGAGATGGTGGCGGCCTACGCGGCGCTGGCCAACGGTGGCTATCAGATCAAGCCCCGCTACCTCCTCCGCATCACCAATCGGCAAGGCACCGTCCTCTTGGACCAGACCAATTCCAACGGGCAAGGCCAGCACGTGCTCTCCAGCCAAACCACTGCTTTACTGCGGCCCATGCTGGAGAATGTGGTCAACGAGGGCACCGGCCGCCGCCTCCGCCGCGACTTCGGTCTGGGTATGGGCATCGCCGGCAAAACCGGCACCACCCAATCGCACGCCGATGGCTGGTTCATAGGCTTCACCCCTGATCTGGTGGCCGGGTCCTGGGTGGGCGGCGAGGACCGCCGCATCCGTTTTCGGGACCTGGAACAAGGCGGGGGCGCCAACACTGCCCTGCCAATCTGGGGCACCTTCTTCCAACGCCTGAGCCAGGACCGCGCCTTCCGCCGCTACGCCTATAGCCAGTTCGCCCCGTTGCCGCCGCACCTGCAGAGCTACCTTAACTGCCCACCTTATCAAGGCCCCGTAGTAGAGGCTCCTCCGGTAGTAGAGGAAGACAGAGGCATTGAGCGTTTTTTTAAACGCCTCTTCAAAGGCAAAAAGGACAAAAAGAACAAGGAGAAAGATCGCGAAAAGGACTGGCAGAAGAAGCTGGAGAAAGAACTGGAGAAAAGAAGGGAAAAAGGAAATGGACGCGGCCGTTGGGGAAGGGAGGATTAGATTTGGAGATTGGGAGATGCGGAGATATGAGGATGAACAAACTATACAAGGATTTGCTTCTCATCAAGTTAAACCGTGATTTTTCTCCAAGAACTTATTCTCCCCTTGAGGGGAGATAAAGAGGGGTATTTACACCTGCAAGTCACGCATTTCGTAAACCATCCCTGATGCCAAACAGGATCATTCCATATCGACCAGACCTCCGGGAGAAAGCAAAACAACTGCGCAACAAAAGCACGCTGGCGGAGGTGCTACTTTGGGAAGAGATCAAGAACCGGAAGCTTGGCTATCAATTCCACCGCCAAGTTCCGCTCCTTAACTATATCGTTGATTTCTATAGTCATGAACTGCAGTTGGCCATTGAGGTGGATGGTGACAGCCATAACTATAATTTTGACTATGATCAACAGAGAAGTCAGGAATTAGTAGCCTATGGAATCCGGGTACTGAGAATTGATGACTTAGAAGTAAAAAAGCAGAATCAGACTGAAGTCCAAGCAATTCTAAACTGGATTGATGAACATCAGCAGAAATAGCTCCCCTGTGTAAACACCCCTCTTTATCTCCCCTCAAGGGGAGAATCCCTCCTTAGTTGCCCATCAACTTTAAGTAAAAGGCTTATTCTTTTATCTAGAGAACTAGAAACAACCAGAAACAAAAACGCCTCACCTGTTTAAAACGGGTGAGGCGTTTTTGTTTGTATTCGTTTTCAGCCTGTTTTCTTTGAATCTGACTTAAAACTGCAATTAGGCTATGCTACTCTTTGGTTCTCTCCAGCGTGACTTTGGCTTTGTGGCAGATGCCGCCTAGCGGTGGGTTGAACTTGGAGACGCTTACTTTGACCTGCTGCACGAAGGGAAACTCCTGGTAAACACCTTCTATGATGCGGTGGCCCAGGTGCTCCAGGAGGCGGGCGGGTGAGCCCATTTCGTGGAGGACCAGTTTGTATAGTTTCTCATAGTTCACCGTCTCGTCCAGGTTATCAGAGGCGGCGGCGGCGTGCAGGTCCGTCTGGATGTAGAGGTCCACACCGTACTTGTTGCCTATTTTCTGCTCCTCGTCATAAAACCCGTGAAAGGCGAAAAACTCCATGCCTTCCAGTGCAATCTGCCCCATCTTTAAGGAGACTAGATTTCGTCAAAGAAAGAACCGCCGCCGGCAGCTACCGCAGGGGCAGGCTTGGCCTGGCTTGTTCCCGGAGGCTGCACCTCTGGTTTTTCGGGTAGCGGATTCTCACGCTCTGGCTCCGGTTCTGTCACAGGCGAAGGTGATGGGGCCGGCGGAATATCAGGTTTAGGCTCTTCTCTTCTGGGAGGATCAATAGACGGCGTTGGGATATGCGGCGGCACGATCTCGGGGGTACGAGGATGCACATCCGGGGCCGGATTGGGCGTATGCACCGGCGGGATAGTTCCTGGCGTTGCCGGGATAGACTCGCGGCTTCCACCGCCTCCTATTTCGTATCCGTCTGCCTGCGGTTG
This sequence comes from Rufibacter roseolus, assembly GCF_017916365.1. Classification (GTDB taxonomy): domain Bacteria; phylum Bacteroidota; class Bacteroidia; order Cytophagales; family Hymenobacteraceae; genus Nibribacter; species Nibribacter roseolus. The sequence continues at coordinate 1,802,141 of NZ_JAFMSU010000001.1, read as the reverse complement.
GTCTACAAAGGCTGAAACCGGCACATTGGCCTGCTTAGGCGTTGGGGTTACAGCGGGTATGGGGGTTGATGCAAATGCGTTCATGGCCGTGTCTTTTTCGTCATCGGGCCGCTGCGCTTTAATTTGAGCGGCTCTTTGTAAGATACTGGCAAGAGAGGCTTTAGGTTTTGACCTGGTTTTCTCTACCTTATCAAGGGCATCAGAAGCCAGGTTCTGCAGGTCGCGCACCATGTTCTCCAGGTAGTCTTCCAGGCGCAGGTAGTCCTGCTCCAGGCTCTTCACCTCGGCATGCATTTCTGCTACGGTTTTGTCGGCTTGCATGTAAGCACTTTCCAGCACGCTGCGGGCTTTCTGGCGGGCGGACTCCAGCACCTGATCGGCTTTGAGTTGGGCTTCACGTACTTGTAGATCAGCGGCTTTGGAGGCCTGCTCCACAATGCTGGTGCTGGTATCTTCGGCGGTCTTGAGGGTTTTGTAAAGTGATGATTCCACCTCACGCAGTTTCTGGACTTCGCGGCCGGCCACTTCCAACTTCACGCGCAGGTCTTTGTTTTCGTCTTGCAACTTCTCCCACTGCTGGGACAAGGTAAGTAAGAACGCCTGCACCTCTTCTTTATCCAAGCCCCTAAACGCCTTCTCAAACGTTTTCTGTCTGATTTCTAACGGAGTAATCTTCATATTTCCTTCAAGGTTAACGCCCAAACCGCAATGCTGCGGTCATCACTACACGAAACTAACTGATTCCAATGAGCCGACCAAAACAATTTGTTCACTGACGTACCGTGGCCGGCGTGGCGGGCTTTGTCAATCACTTTCAATAATTTGAAGGTCTGGGCATCCCATACCTTCACGCTTTTGTCCATGCTGCAGGTGGCAAAAAGCCGCCCGTTGGGGCTGAACGCGATGTGGTTCAGGGTGAACAGATGCGCGATAATGCTGGCGTGTTCCTGGTACCCGTTTTCCACGTCCCAGACCCGCAGATGGGCATCTCGGCTGCCGCTGAGCAGGTACTGGCCATCTGGCGTGTACGCCACCGTGAACACCGATCCGGTATGCCCCTCTAACGTCTTCTTTGCGCTGAACGTCTCCTGGTCCAGAATTAAAATTCTGAAGTCACTCAGGCCTAGCGCCAGTTCTGGTTTCTCAGGGTGCACCGCTACGCAGCGCACGCTTTTCTCCCCAAACAGCAAAACCTTGACTACTTGTAACTTCTCAAGATCTACCACCACCAGAGAACCATCACCCAGGGCCAGGTAGGCCTGTTGGCGCTCCCAGGAATACTGGATATCAAAGATGGCGGCCGGCGGCAAAGGAATGGTTTTCACGATGGCTTTCATGGCTAGGTCCAGGATCTCAAGGCTGTTGTGGTTGTGGCCAATGAGGAGCCAGTTTTTCTCGTGCAAGTATTTGAGCGCGTACACGCTGGAACTCACCCGGGCCACCAGTTCGCCGTGCTCGGGGTTGGTCAAATCCCACTGCACCACCATGCCATCGGCCCCGGCCGAGAAAAACTTCTGGGGCTCAGGCGCGCGTTCCAGGGTGTAAACACAGTCGCGGTGACCGGTGAGGGTGGTGATTTTCTGAACCTGGAAGGGACTGGCCATGGCGTGCGGGAAAAGGGACGAAAGCTATTTTTGCCTAAATTTACCAAAATCAGCCTGAAAACAGTTTCCGCCCATTTGCCCCTATGCCCCTTTTCCAGCACAAACCCGTCTCTTTTGCTTCACTACTAGGCCTTTGGCGAATAGAGGAATCCATAGAAGAATTGCGGGCGCAACTGCTTTCCATGCGGCCAGACCATGAAATCCCGGCGTTCAAACCCGAAACCCGTACAAAGGAATGGTTGGCGGCGCGCGTCCTGGCGTACAAGTTGCTGGAAAAACTAGAGGCCCCGGAGATGTATCTGCAGACCCAGGAAACAGGCGGTCCCATCTGTACAGACGATGCCTGGCACGTATCACTCACCCACTCGGGGCCGTGGGTGGGCGCGCTGGTTTCCTGCGCGCACCAAGTTGGCATAGATATTGAAATGATAGGCAGTAAAGCGCCGCGGCTGGCCCCGCGCTTCCTGAACGAGGAAGAATTGGCCGCCGCCGCAGAAGACCCGGAAAAAGTGCACCTTTACTGGAGCGCCAAAGAAACGCTCTACAAAGTGTACCGCAACCGTAAGCTTGATTTCCAGGAGAATCTGCGCTTGCAGGACTTTGAAAGAAAACCAGCAGGCGCCTTCGCCGGAAGGGTGGTCACCGATACGTTTGACCAAAGCTACGAGGTGCATTACGAAATGCACCCGGATTTTGTGCTCACGTATGTGCTGGGGCCCAGATAGTAAAAGTGGCTCTCTGCGCATTATGATAAGCCCAGAGGCCTTAAACCAAGAAACTATGAAAACATATTTTACATTACTCGTGGCGCTGCTGTTGAGCGGCGCGGCCTTTGCCCAAAGCGGATACCGGATTGGCTCCAAAGTAGACAACTTCACCCTGAAGGATGCCCAGAACCAGGCTGTGGAGCTGTCTAACTTCAAAGATGCGCCCTTGCTGGTGGTGGTGTTCACCAGCGTGAACTGCCCTTACGCCAAACTTTACGAAAACCGCCTGCAGAACCTCGCCCAGAGCTATGCCGGCAAAGGCACCCGGTTTGTGTACGTGAATACCAACATTGGTCTGGAGGAAGGCGGACAGGCCGCCAAACCGCAACCAGATCGCCCCAGCACCGAAAAATTCCCTTACCTCATTGACGAAGGGCAGCAACTGAGCAAGCAGTTTGGGGCCACCAAAGCACCCGAGGTATTTGTGCTACAGAACTCCGCTGATGGATTCTACCTCCGCTACAAAGGCGCCATTGATGACAATCCGCAGGCCGAGAACTTCGTAAAGCAGCGCCACCTGGCCACCGCCCTGGATGCTCTCTTGGCCGGCCGTTCCGTGGCCAGTTCAGAGAACCGGGCCACCGGCTGCTCCATTAAGCGTTTCTAAGAGCATGCTGTTTTAGGCTTGCTTTTCAAAAAATGGCCCCTAAACAGAAACCCGACCTAAAGCCTGCCCTTTCTGTGGCAGGCTTTTCCATTTGCCTTGGAAACTGCCGTCTGTACAGGGAGCTTCTGTAATATCGCCCGCCGTTGTTGGTGTTATCACCAACAACTCCAACTGCGGTCAGGAATCAAATAGGGCAACCACAAGGGATTGCCCCTACAGGATATCAAGACCTTGGTTAACGGAAAGCGGCTTAGAAAGGAAATCCCCTCCTGAGAGTGGCAGGGGTGGGTTTACGATTTGCGCGCCTTTTTCAGAAAACAGCCCCAAAACCAGACTTCTAAGATTCCGCAGCTTTACCTTTGCCATTCTTAATTCCTAATTCTAAATTCCTAATTAAAGACATGGATTTCCTGGACCCAGACCTGCACGCGTACTCAGAGGCCCATACTACGCCAGAGACGCCACTCCTTCACCGGCTGAACCGCGAGACGCACCTGAACGTGATGAAACCGCGCATGCTCTCGGGGCATTTGCAGGGGCGTACGCTGGCCATGTTCTCGCAGATGATGCGCCCTCGCCGCATTCTGGAAATAGGCACGTACACGGGTTACTCAGCGCTTTGCCTGGCCGAGGGGCTGGCCGAAGACGGCGTGCTGCATACCATTGACGTGAACGATGAATTGGAAGACATGGTCCGGAAGTACATCTCAGAGGCGGGATTGGAGGAGAAGATCCAGCTGCACATAGGGCAAGCTGCCGAGGTCATCCCCACCCTGGACGAGCAATGGGACCTGGTGTTCATCGATGCCGATAAGAAGAGCAACGGTCTGTATTTTGATATGGTCATAGACAGAGTGCGGCCGGGAGGCTTCATCCTCACGGACAATGTGCTCTGGAGCGGCAAAGTGGTAGAGAAATTCAGGCCCAAGCTGGATAAAGACACTGAGCTGGTACTGGACTTCAACCGCAAGGTGCACGAAGACCCGAGAGTGGAAAACCTGCTCCTGCCCATCCGAGACGGCATTCTGGTGGCCCGGAAAAAGTAATCCACAACTTGTGGACAAACCCGTGGAAAAGGGGGTGGATAAATTTTTACCTGCCCTTCCCTTCCATTCCCCTCCCAAAATCACCTACTTTGTATAGAACCTAGTGTTACAACTGGTTACCGGATAGCCACTTATACCGCCGTAATTCCAGTTTTACAAGAACATAGGTTTTCTCCTATTCTTTTACCAATCCCCACGATAATCAGATGAAAAAATCATTATCGCTCCTGTTACTCAGCCTGTTATGCTGGGTGGCGCAAGCCCAAAGCCCGGTAGTTCCCAACAATATGTACTTCGCAGACATCCACCTGCAGATTCAGGAGGGTGCCCGCACCGAGATCCAGAAAGTAGTGGATGCCCTCACCAAGCACCCCGGCTACTTCCAGAAGAAAGTAGAACTGGCAGATGCCTATTTCCCGTTTGTGGAGCAGGCCCTGAAAGAAGAAGGCGTGCCCGCCGATTTCAAATACCTGGTTTTGCAGGAAAGCGGCCTGGTCTCTGACGCCGTGTCCACGTCCAACGCCGTGGGTTTCTGGCAGTTCAAGGAAGGATCGGCTACGGAACTGGGCATTAAGGTGAACAGCAACGTGGATGAGCGCAAGCACATCATCGCGTCCAGCCACGGCGCCGCCCGTTACATGCTGCGCAGCAATGCCTACTATAAAAACTGGTTCAACACCCTGCTTTCTTACTATCAGGGCCTCAACGGCACCAAAGCCCTCACCAAGACATCAGACATCGGGGTGAAGAAAATGGAGATCACGAGCCAGACAAACAAATACCTGCTCACCTTCCTGGCCCATAAAGTGGCCTATGAAAACGCCATCGGGAAGAACCCTAACCCTACTATCACGCTGCAGCCGGTAAAAGCCACGCCTGGCCAAACCCTGACTGAGATTGCGATGGCCGCCCAGGCGGATGCCGCCGAAGTGGAGCGCTACAACAAATGGCTCATGGCTTCCACCGTGCCCGCCGACAAAGAATACACCGTCATGGTGCCGTACGTATCCGGTGCCCAACGTCCGATACTGGCCCAAGCAGCCGGACCGGTGAGAAAATCCAGCACTTCGGCTAGAACCGCAACAGTAGGCAAGCCACAGGACAGCGTGAGCAGAATCAAAGGCTTTTTCCAGACCCTTAAGGCCAAGCTAAACAACACGTATGAGCCAAGATCGGTGGTATCGCAGCCCGGCGACACCAAAGAAATGCTGGCCCTGCAAGGGAACATCTCCACCGGCAAATTCCAGCGCGTGAACGACCTGCAAGCCACCGATGCCATTGTGGCCGGCAAACCGTACTACCTGCAAGCCAAACGTGGCAAAGCCAAAGACACCGAGTTCCACGTAGCGCAGCGCGGCGAGACCATGCACGACATCTCCCAGAAATACGCCATCAAGCTGAACAAGCTCTTGTCTAAAAACCGTATGCAGAAGGGCGAGAACCCAGAGCCAGGCCGCGTGGTTTGGCTGCAGGAAACCAGACCTAGCAGCATTCCGGTGGAGATAAGACCTTTGGAGGACGAAGCCGCCCCTGCTACTCCAGTAATGGCCCAGCAAACCACTGCAGCTTCTCAAGCAACTACCTCAACTTCAACTACTCCTAAAACCACCGCAACGACCACTAAGCCCGGCGCCATCAGTGTGGAAGTAGAGGATACCAGCGTGCCGCCTTATGTAAAGAAAACTCCTACGGACGAGGCACCTGCCGCCACCTATCCTGCCAAAACACCGGTTACCGCCAATAAACCAGCCCCAGCCATTGAGCGCAGAGCCCCTGAAGAAGCCGTGATTTCTGATGTAAAAGTCACCGCTGCCCAGCCTGCCCCTATGCCTACCCCGGCCACCGGCAAACACGTGGTAGAGAAAGGCGAGACCCTGTACTCCATTGCCCGCAAATACGGCATCCCGGTGAAAGACCTGCTGGCCTGGAATAACCTGGATGGCAGCGCACCGCTTGGATTGGGTGTAGAACTGACCCTGACCGGCACCACCACCTCGCCTGCCACTACTAACAGTACACCTGCCGCCGCTACAACGGCTGCTGCCCCTGCCACCATCACTGCTCCCGTGAAAGCAACTCCAGCCGCAACGAGCACTGCTTCAACCGCAGCAGAACATACCGTTGCCCCTGGCGAGACTTTGTATGCGATCTCCCGCAAGTACGGCGTATCAGTAGCGGATTTGCAGACCTGGAACAACCTGGGTACCGGTTCTATCGCCATCGGGCAGAAACTGGTAGTAGCCGCTCCTGCCGCCGCCCAGATCCAGACTGCTATGCCAACTGATAGCGCCACCGCTGCTCCTGCAACCGCTACCCAAACCATTACCCACAAAGTGGCCCCGGGCGAGTCTATGTATGGCATCTCCAAAAAATACGGCGTGACCATCCAGCAGATCCAGGAGTGGAACAACAAAACCGACTACAATGTGTCAGTAGGTGAGAACCTCGTGATCAAACCGAAACAATAAGGTACAAAACAGTCCTAAAACAGAAAGGCCCGCAAGATTGCGGGCCTTTCTGTTTTAGGACTGTTTTGTTGAAAACGGGTAATAATCATTATATGGAGTAGGTGAGGGTCTCCCCTTTAAAGTCAAATTTTTAGTTTTTATTGATAACACCAAAAACGGCGGGGAAAAGGCGAGGAATGTAAACCCATCCCTACCCCTCCAAGGAGGGGAATTTCGGGAATGCGTGTATCTTTTACCGTCTGTAGCACCATCTGCTCAAAAGACCTCGCAGCGTCCGGAGGTCCTGCGAGCGTCTGTGCCAATGACCGGTGTTTTGCAAAGGCACCTGTTAAGGGTGCCTATTCAGGTTGCCAATGGCTAATGCGCAGGACACGTGGAAGACAAGGCGAGCCTGGTCTCTACATTTTTTTGCGAACGTTGGGATTGACATGGTTGGCAGGCAAGCAAGGCAAGTGTGTTCTTGAGACTAACGCCTCACGGCAGTTGCAAACTGCCGGTCAAAGTAGGTCCAAGTCACAGACTTGAACCATGTCATAAATAGAAGACCTCACAGGTTTTGAAAACCTGTGAGGTCTGGGACGTTCCTGTAAACGCATTTTCTTTTCCAGCCTTTCGGTGAAGCGCCTTGTCAGGTTCCGGTGCCGTGAGGCATTGCGACTGAAAAGAGCAAAGGAAGCTGGCGCAGCGCGAGGCCGGAAGGCGGGGCCTCGCGGCCGTGAGCGCACGGAGCCCAGCGATGCAACAACCAAGCTCATAAACCCACGCAAACAGCAGCGCCACGCCTGCTAAAACGGACTACGAAAGCCCTAGAATCAGCAAAACTCTAATTGTGTAGATGCCGTCCTTAAAGGACAAATCTCTTCCAAAGAACGCTTCCGTTTAAAGCCTAAAACTCTAAAAAAGCACTTAAAACTTCACATCCTTCCCCCCTCCGGAGGAGAAGAAAGCCCAGACGCAGTCTGCAACCCATTGGCAATCTCAGGCAAAATACCCAACCGCTGGTAGATAGGCCGTACCAACTGCCGCGATCTGGGAAGACTCAAGATGAAAGGCACAATGCTCAAAAGGCAAATTATACCGCAGCCCAGTAAGGTATAGCTCACCCCAATCCGCTCCGCGAGCCAGCCGGCCAGGAGACTACCAATAGGCGCCATGCCCATAAAAGCCATGGAGTAGAAACTCATTACCCGGCCGCGTTTGTCTTCGTCCACAATGGTCTGGATAAGGGTGTTGCTGGAAGCCATCCGCAGGATCATACCCAAGCCCACCACAAAGATGCTGACCATGGCCAATAACAAGGTAGTGGTGAAGGCGAAAGCCGTCAGCCCGATACCAAACAGCACCGAGGCGAAGATGATGACGCGGGCCAGCCCCAGCACCGATTTGCGCGAGGCCAGGTACAGGGCACCGAGCAAAGCACCTACCCCGGAGGCACCCATCAGAAGGCCCAAAGTACTGGCGTTCCCGTGCAGGACATCGCGGGCGAAGGCGGGCATGAGTACTGTGAAAGGCATCCCGAAGAGGCTGAGCGTGGCAATGAGGAGCAGGATATCGCGGATGGGTGCAAACCCGAAGGCGTAGGTAAAGCCCTCTCGCAGGGATTTGAGCACCTGGGTGTCCTGTCGCTGCCGTTCCGCCTTGGGTACCCGCATCAACAGCAAGGAAGTCAGCACGGCCAGGTAACTGATGGCGTTGGCCAGGAAACACATCCCCTCACCTACCGTGGCAATGATTCCGCCGGCTACGGAAGGCCCTACTAGGCGCGCCATGTTGAACATGGAGGAATTAAGGGCGATGGCATTGCTCATATCCTCGCGTTTCTCCACCAACTGCACCACAAAAGATTGCCGCGCACTCATGTCAAACGCGTTCACAATGCCCGCAAAGACGCCCAGCATAAGAATGTAGTGGATGGTGACGGTGTTGGTGAGCACCAGCGTGGCCAGGGTGCTGGCTTCCAGCAGAAAGAGAAACTGCGTGAGCAGCAGCACCCTATGACGGTCAAATCGGTCTGAAATGACGCCCGCGAACGGCCCCAACAGAAAAGACGGAATCTGGTTCGCGAAACTGACCATGCCCAGGAGGAAAACGGAATCAGTGAGGCGGTAGACAAGCCAGCTCATGGCAATCTGCTGCATCCAGGTGCCAATAAGGGAGATACTTTGCCCCATAAAAAAGAGGCGGTAGTTGCGGTATTTCAGGGCCCGGAACATGCCGCCCAGGCGCGAAGGTTTATCGGTGGTGAGGGTTTCTTCCATGTAATCTCAGCCTTTGAGGCCGTGTCTGTGTACGAGAAGAACCTACCGCAGAGTTGAAATAATCAGGGTTAAATACAGGCCCGGAATCTGCTGTTTCAGGGCTTTTTCTAAAAGATCGCCGCTAAAAGGGAAATGGCTTCTAGCCCAGACTTTCACTTAATGCAAGCTGATTTTATGCCCAATGGGATGATGAAGCCCGGTAAGTAAGGCACCGTGAATCTTTTATTAAAAATACAGCTATTTAATCTTATCAGAATACCACACATCCGTATACCAAAAGGCTTAAGAATAAAGTCATTGCCTACATTTCACCTAAACTTTTGCGACCAATTATGGCTAAATCAAACATCGCCTCCGTCCCGGACTCAAAAATCACCAGAATTATTCCCAAGGGGAAACTATTAGCCATTGGCGGTAAAGAAAACAAAGGAGGTGGTCAGCCCAAAGACCAGGTCGAAAACATCAACTTTATTAGTGAGCAGATTCTGAAGCGCTTTGTAAATGAACTGAAGGGCGAGGATCCACTGGTGGTGGTCATCCCGACGGCCTCCCAGATTCCGGAAGAATCGGCGGAGGATTACGTGAAGCTGTTCAAGGAACTAGGAGCCAATAACGTGCAGGTAGCCGATATTCGGACCCGCCAGGATGCAAACAAACCAGAAATGGTGGAGATGATCAGGAACGCATCTGGGATCATGTTCACCGGCGGCGACCAACTTCGCCTGACGGCGCTTCTGGGCGGCACCGAGGTGCTGCGGTCCATGAAAGAGCGGTACATTACCACCAATATCATCATTGCGGGCACCAGCGCCGGCGCCACTGCCATGTCTACGCCCATGATCTACGAGGGAGAATCGCAGGGTGGGTATATCAAAGGCGATGTGCGCCTCACCACCGGCCTGGAGCTACTCAAGAACGTTGCCATTGACACGCACTTTCTTACCCGGGGCCGCATTGTGCGCATGACCCAAGCCATCTGCACCAACCCAGAGTGTATAGGCATTGGCCTGGAAGAAGACACCGCCATCCTGGTCACTGACGGAGGCCACGTAGAAGTAGTGGGCAGCGGCCTGGTAACGGTAGTAGACGGCATGGGCATCACGGAAACCAACATCTATGAGATAGCCAACGGCCAGCCTTTCACGGCCAAAGGCCTGAAGGTGCACTTGCTGGGCGATGAAGACAAATACATAATTCCCGGGTACCAAAGAGTTCAGGTACAGTAAAAAAGAAACCTGTTCCAGGGCCGATTATGGAAAAACAGCTCCGGAACAGGTTGCTTTCGTTTTCTTGGTGCAGCGCCAAGGCCGTGGCAGCAGGAGATTTTTGTGCTCTTCTGCCGCAAATATTAGGTTGATTATCAGCAGCGAACCAACAAAGTACTGGCCGCTGGAAAAGGGCTAGAGAATGTAGAAACGGGCCACATGGTCCTGCGGCTTAGGCGCCTCTACCTCACTGTATTCGCGCATCATCTGTTTCAGGTCACGGTCAATGGTCTGGGCGATGGAAGTCACAGGGGTATCAGTGGGCTTGTTCTCAAACGGATCCTGCAAGTGGATGGCCATCTTCTCAATGAGCAGGAAAGAAGACGCCACAGCTACCACAAACGGCACCATCATCACGCCAAAATCATTGATCACCCCAAATGGCAGTAAGAGGATGAACAACAGCAGGGCCAGGTGCGTGTACAGGCTATAGGTAGCCGGGAAAACGGTCTTCTTGATGCGCTCGCAGCCTCCCATGGCGTTCACCAGGCGGGTAAGGGTGCCGTCCAGCTCCACCTGCTGGTATTTGTTTATCCAGCCCTCTTTGTAGGCCCGTCTGAGGTCTTCGCCGTGCAGTTGCATCAACCCGACGGGTTTGTTGGAGTACTCCTGCAGATACGCCAGCTGTTCTGGCAACAAAAGTTTCTCCATGTCTTTCACGGGGCAAAGGTCCCGCAACGACTGACCCAGGCTGTAGCACCAGGCAATCTGACGCTTCACAAACATCTCTTTGAAGTACAGCGCCTCCACGGAGTTATAGGGGGTGTCCACGAAGTTCAAAACCTGGCGGGTGAGGGTGCGGGAATCATTCACGATGGCGCCCCACAGCGTACGAGCCTCCCACCAGCGGTCATAGGCCTGGTTTGACCTGAACGCCAGCAACAACGACAATATGGTACCCAGCATGGTTGGCACCGCAATGGGAATGGAGATTCTGGTAAAATGCAGGTTCACATAAGCCACGGCTACTACCAGGGCGTATACAAAAACCATCAATACCTCTACTTTTATCTTCCCAAACACATATCTAATAGGGATATTCTTCTTCAGCAACATGGCATTTCATTAGGTAAAGGTGAAAAATTGAATTCCGGCGATGACGTGAAATCGCCTACCCGGCGTGCGCCAACACCTGCGTGGTTTCTGGTACCCGCGGCGCCACGGAAATAACCGGCAAACCGCATTTCTGCAGGAAAGGACTGGGGTCCTGGCTCAGTTTGCCCAAAGCCTGGTGCCGGAAGTTGGCTGGCACCGCGATGAAGCTGATCTCGTTGGCTTTGAGGAAATTCCGGAAGGCTGCCATGGTGGTACCGTAGAACCAGGTGTGTTCAATGGCCTGCACCAATCCTTCCTCCTGCTGCACTTGGCGGCAAAGGCGGGTAAAATGCGAGCAGATCAGCTCCTCCTCCTTGCTGCGGCGCGAGAGCATGAGCAACTCGGTGATGGAGCTGGATAACCCGAAGGCATGGAAGTAAATGACTTTGAGCGGCAGCCCCGGAAAAATCTCGGTGAGTTCAGAAAGGCAGTGGAGAGAGTCTGCCTTGAAGTTGGAAGGTATTAACACGTGGATCATGGCCGTAGGTAAATTTGCTTTTGATTTACCCAAACCTACGGGCGCCACATTAGGCTACTATAAGAGCCAAATTAAAATGCCATTAGAATGAATTCACGTTTTTAATTTTATTCTTATTCAATTGATTATCAAATATTTAAATTATAAAAAACATGAACTAAAAGCTTACAGACAGCAAATTAAATACACCTCAGGAAGGCTTCTTATTAGAAATTAAGTGCAGAAGCGAAGGCAGTTTTTAACCTGTTTTCCAGGAAACGCCTTAAAAACAACCCAAGGCCGGGGCCGGAAAAAGGAACTTAGGAAGAGGCAGAGGCGGGCGCCACGGGCAGCAGAATCCGCATCTCGGTTCCGGCGCCCTCGCGGGTGGAAATGCCAATACTGCCCCGGTGCAGCCGGATGATGTTTAACGCCAGCGGCAAGCCCACACCGTGGCCCTCAAAATCAGTGGTGTTGGAGGCCCTGAAGAATGGCACGAACACGTAAGGCAGTTCCTCCTCGGGAATGCCAATGCCTTTGTCCTGCACCACCACCGTGATGGTGTCGTTCTCGGGCTGGAGCCGCACGGTCACCTCCTGGTTGTGGGAGTACTTACAGGCATTCATCATGATGTTGCTGAGGGCCAGTTTCAGGAGGTTCTCATTGCCCTGCACCTGCAACAGCCGCTCATCTTCGGGCAGCGAGTTATAGTCCAGCCGGATGTTGTTGCCCGGATAAAGCTGGTCGGCAGAGGCTTTCACCAGCCAGAGCAGTTCATCCAGGCGCAGCAGCTCCCAGTTCTGCTTTTTCCCGTCAAAACCGCTTTGGGCCATCCCCAGCAGACTCGCCAGGATGTCACGCAAAACCTGGGCCTCCTGCAGAATCACCTCCACCGATTGGCGCTGCTCCGGGGAAAGGCCGGGCGAGGCCAGGGTGAGTTCTGCCTCGCCTTTGATAATGGTCAAGGGGGTCCTCAGTTCATGCGAGGCGTTGCTCACAAAGTTGTTCTGGGTTTCAAAGGCGGTCTCCAGGCGCGTGAGCATGTCATTGAAGGTCTGGGCCAGCTCGGTGAGTTCGTCTTTGTTGTTGCTCAGCGGCAGGCGCAGGTTTAGGTTCTCGGCGGTGATGCCCTGCACGTTTTTAATGATGTCGCGCACGGGCTTGAAGGTATGCCAGGTAAAGCGACGGCCAATGAGATACACGATTCCCACCAGAATAAGGAAACCCACGATGAGGATCTTGGAGAGTTTGTTTATTTCCTGGAGCCAGAACGGTTCCCGGGCAGACACAGACACCAGGTACGTTTTGCCCCTGGCAAGTTGCAAATGGCCGGCGTAAAAGGTGTGGTCTTTCCGAAAGCGGGCTTTCCCGTTGGTAATGACTTCTTCCACAAACTCAGACGGCAGCCCGGCAAGGTTTTGTTTCCCTATGGAGTTTCCGGCCGGGATCTCCACCAGGTACGTTTTCTCGTCTTTGAGTTTCTCCAGGTATTCCTGGCGCAGTTGCTGTATCTTCTGCCGGTCTGTCACCGAGGTATTGGTCTGCAGGTGCAGATCGGCGGCAATGTTCACCCGGGTCTCCAGGCGTTTGTAGAAATCCTCAAAGGCATAGTGGTTGATGATGCCGTACATGAACCCGCTGAACAGCAGCACCACCATGGAGGTGAGAATAGAGAACAGCAGCGTGGCCCGGGTCTGAATGTTCATGCCTCGGCTCCTACTTTGAGCACATACCCCATGCCTATGATGGTGTGAATGAGCTTGGGCTGAAACTGTTTGTCTATTTTCTTACGGAGATAGTTGATGTACACATCCACTACGTTGGTGCCCAGATTGAAATCTATGTCCCAGACATTCTCCAGAATCTCAATCCTGGACAGCACCAAATCCTGCCGCTGCACCAAAAACTCCAGCAACCGGTACTCAGTGGCCGTTAGGGTGATGGCTTTTCCGGCGCGGGTCACGGTTTTGCTTTGGGTATTGATTTCCAGGTCGGCCACGGTCAGCAGGTGCTTGGAGGAGGTTCCGTTCTGAATGCGACGGGTAAGGGTTCTGATGCGGGCGCCCAGTTCCGCAAAGTCAAAGGGCTTGACCAGGTAATCATCGGCGCCGCTGTCTAGCCCGGTCACAATGTTCTCCGGCGAGTCCAGGGCGGTGAGCATGAGAATGGGCGTGTCCAGCGCGCCTTCCCTAAGTTTCTTGCAGACCTCTAGCCCGCTTATTTCGGGCAGCATGATGTCCAGGATGATCAGGTCGAAGTGAAAGGCCTGCGCCATTTCCAGGCCGGTGGTGCCGTTCATGGCCACACTCACCTGATAGCCCTCCTGTTTCAGACCCCGCTGAAGCATATCGGCGAGCTTGGCCTCATCCTCCACAACTAAAATCTTCTGCCCCATAGACGCGTGTAATTTGGTACTTATTGTATTGAAGGAAAACAACCCGGCGCTAAGGTTGTTTCGCCACTTCCTCTACTGCATGTAATAAAAGCAAGTTACGATTCTGTTTAGAGGCCGATTTCCTACAAAAAGCCCTTAAATGTTAGCGCCCCCGCTCCTCGTTCCCAAGTTTTTTGTCTAGGATAAATGTGCCGAACGGAATAAATGAAGCAACAAACGCGATCACTACCTTCCCGAAGGTCCATTTGTATTTCACCCAAACTTGCAGGAGTAAAATCACAAATAAAGTAAACAGTAACCCGTGCGCCCAGCCCACATATTTTACGGGCTCTTTAATGCCTGCCAAATATTTTATAGGCATGGCTACCAGGAGCAAAACAAGCCAAGAGATACCTTCTAAAATGGCAATGGACCGGAAACGGTTCAGGGGAGTATCAAAAGAGAAATGCATGAGTTTAAATGTTTGAAAACCCAAAGGTACGCCACAAGCGCCTAAACCTCACGCCTATTGCCCAACGGCCGCCAGATAATTGCTTAGGTACCCGGATTTTCAGGCCGGTTCTCCCCTATTCCGTTTAGGGCCTGATTTCCGGAAAACAGGGTAAAAACGCCGATTAAATGGGCAACTTTTCCGCCGCGCTCCGGTGTTTTCTTTGTATCTTCGTAGTCCGTTTCGGGTCCATTTTCAACTCCGGGCCCAAGACTCAGAACTCTTTACTTTTTACCGCTGTGCCAGATTTTTCCCACCTCCATACCCACACCCAGTACTCGTTGCTAGACGGAGCCGCCAGCATTGGCGCGCTCATGAAAAAGGCCTCGGCCGATGGCATGAAAGCCATCGCCATGACCGACCACGGCAACATGTTTGGGGCGTTCAACTTCGTGGCCGAGGCCAACAAGTACAACGTGAAACCCATTGTGGGTTGTGAGTTTTACCTGGTGCAGGACCGTCATCAGAAAAGCTTCTCTAAGGAGCAGAAAGACGTGCGCCACCACCAGTTATTGCTGGCCAAAGACCAGGAAGGCTACCAGAATCTGGCCAAGCTCTGCTCCTACTCCTACATTGACGGTTTGTACAGCAAATGGCCCCGCATTGACAAGGAACTGCTGGTGAAATACCACAAGGGCCTCATCGCCACGTCCTGCTGTATAGGCGCCGAACTTCCGCAGGCCATCCTCTGGAAAGGCGAGGAAGAAGCCGAGAAGTTGCTCAAATGGTGGCTGGATCTGTTCGGAGACGATTTCTACATTGAGATTCAGCGCCACGGCCTCATGAACATTGACGGTACCGGCCTGTCTCAGGAAGACGTGAACCAGGTGCTGCTCAAGTGGGCCATCAAATACAACGTCAAGGTCATCTGTACCAACGACTCCCACTACGTGGAGAAATCTGACTGGAACGCGCACGACATTCTGCTGTGCGTGAATACCGGCGAGCAGGAAACCGTGCCCGTAGGCGATTTCCAGACGCAGTACTTTAGAATGATGTCGGGTAGCGGCGAGGTGATCTATGACACCTTAACTAACATCCGGAACACCTACGGAGGCGACGAGAACGTGCGCCGCATGTTGTACCGCATTGAAGAAGAGCAACAGAAACCACGTCCGCAAGACCGCTTCGGGTTCCCCAATGACCAGTTCTACTTCAAGAACCAGGCAGAGATGAACCAGCTGTTCGCTGATGTTCCGTTTGCCGTAGACAACACCAACGAGATCGTAGACAAGATCACGCCGCCCAAGCTGCAGCGCGACATCCTGTTGCCCAACTTCCCGCTTCCTCCGGAGCACCCCACCGCCGACTTGTTCCTGCGCCACCTCACCTTTGAAGGGGCAAAAAAACGGTACCATGAAATCACTCCGGAGGTAGAGGAACGCCTGAACTATGAGTTGGGCATTATTGAAACCATGGGTTTTGCGGGGTACTTCCTCATCACCCAGGACTTCATCAACAAAGGCCGCAGCATGGGTGTGGCGGTTGGTCCGGGCCGGGGATCGGCGGCTGGTTCCGCGGTGGCTTACTGCGTGGGGATCACCAACATCGACCCTATCAAGTACTCGTTGCTGTTTGAGCGTTTCCTCAACCCGGAGCGGGTGTCCATGCCCGATATTGATATTGACTTTGATGACGTGAACCGCCAGCGCGTAATTGACTACGTGGTAGACAAGTACGGAAAAACGCAGGTGGCCCAGATCATCACTTTCGGTACCATGGCCGCCAAGTCGTCTATCAAAGACGTAGCTCGCGTGTTGGATCTTCCGCTTTCCGAGGCGAACGAACTGGCCAAAATGGTACCGGAAGCCCCGGGCACCACGCTGGCCAAAGCCTTTATTGAATCGCCGGAACTGGCTGCCATCCGGGACGGCAACGATTTAAAAGCCAGAACCCTGAAACTAGCCGAAAAGCTGGAAGGCTCGGTGCGGAACACCGGTATCCACGCGGCGGGGGTGATCATCGCGCCCGATGATATTACCAACTACATTCCGGTGTCTACCTCCAAAGACTCTGACCTCTTGGTGACGCAGTTTGACGGAAAGGTGATTGAGAGCGCGGGCATGCTGAAGATGGACTTTTTGGGCCTGAAGACCCTGTCCATCCTGAAAGATGCCATGGCCCTCATTAAGCGGAACCACGGCGTGGAAATAGACATCGACAACATTCCGCTGGACGATGAGAAAACCTACGCCCTTTACCAGCGCGGCGATACCATCGGGACGTTCCAGTTCGAGTCTGAGGGGATGCGCATGTACCTCAAGGACCTGAAGCCGACCAACATCGAAGACTTAATTGCCATGAACGCCTTGTACCGTCCGGGCCCGATGCAGTTCATCCCGAACTTCATCAACCGGAAGCAAGGCAAGGAAGAGGTGGAATACCCGCACATCCTTTTGGAGCCGCTCTTGAAAAACACCTACGGCATCATGGTGTACCAGGAGCAGATCATGCAGACGGCACAGGTTCTGGCGGGCTACTCCCTGGGCGGTGCCGACTTGCTGCGCCGCGCGATGGGTAAGAAGGACATGAAGAAAATGGCCCAGGAGCGCGAAAAATTCGTGGCCGGAGCCAAAGAGATTCATAATATCCCCGCCAAGCACGCCTCCGAGGTGTTTGACGTGATGGAGAAGTTCGCGCAGTACGGCTTCAACCGCTCGCACTCCGCCGCTTACTCCGTGGTCGCTTACCAGACCGGTTATCTCAAGGCGCATTACCCCGCCGAATACATGGCCGCTGTGCTGACCCACAACATGAACGACATCAAGAAGGTGACGTTCTTTATTGAGGAAGCGCGCAAGCAGCAGATTCAGGTACTGGGTCCTGATGTGAATGAATCCATCCACCAGTTCAACGTGAACCAGCAGGGACAGATCCGTTTCGGGATGGGGGCCGTAAAAGGCACCGGTGAAGCCGCCGTGGAAGCCATTATTGAGGAACGCGAGAAGAACGGCCCGTACACCGATATCTTTGACTTCGCGAAACGCGTGAACCTGCGCGCCGTGAACAAGAAAACCTTTGAAAGCCTGGCCCAGGCCGGTGCCTTTGACTCGTTTGAGCGCTACCACCGCGCCCAGTACTTAGAGACACCCGAAGGCGAAAGCATCAACCTGATTGAAAAGGCCGTGCGCTTCGGGAACCAGTTCCAGGCCGAGAAGAACGCGGCCCAGCAGTCGCTCTTCGGCGGAGGCGGTGCCGTAGACATGCCCTTACCGAAGGTACCGGACGTACAGCCCTGGACGTTGACCGAGATGCTGCGCCGCGAGAAAGAGGTAATCGGCTTCTACCTCTCAGGACACCCGCTGGACCAGTTCAAACTGGAAATTGACTCGTACTGCACCTGCAGCCTGGACCGCATTGCCGAGTTCAAGAACCGCGATGTGAACGTGGCGGGCATCATCAGCAACGTGGTCATGCGCACCGGTAAAAACGGCAACCCGTTCCTGCTCTTCTCTTTGGAGGATTATGACAACACCATGGGCTTAGCCCTGTTCGGAGAAGATTTCGTGAAGTTCTCGCCCTACGTGAAAGAAGGCATGTACCTGTTCATCCGGGCCAAAGTGACGCTGCGCTACAAGTCTGAGGACCAGTGGGAGTTGAAGCCTATCTCCATGCAGCTGCTTTCAGATGTAGCTGACAAAATGGCCAAAGGCGTGCGCATGGATATTGACATCCGGAACATCAACGCTATGCTCATTGATCGCCTGGAGGAAGCCGCCATCAACAGCCCTGGCCAAAAGAAACTAGAATTGGTCTTAACGGAGCCTGGCGAAAGACTTTCCGTGGAACTGTTCTCCCGCCGTTACCGCATTGACCCCAAGGCTTTCCTGAACAACGTGAAAGACTTGGAAGTGGCGACTTGCCAGTTGATTTAATCAGTAGCAGGTAGCACGGATCAAGTAACATGACCTTGTGAAAGCCCCACCATAGAAGCAGTTCATGGTGGGGCTTTCTGTTTTGGGGCTGTTTTGGGAAAACTAGGCGATAAGCGTAAATTAACCCTCACCCTAGGATTTTTATTTTAATCAGCTTCTTCAGCCTTCTGATTTTTAAAAATAAAAGGCTGGCCTGTATTAGCTTAGGGATTGGAGAGACAAATTCACTCCCAACTTCGAAAACTACTTGTGAAAAAACTTACAATTATACTCCCTTTATTCTTTCTGTTATACCTACCAACAGCGGCTTGTCAAGCTATTGGAGATACTACCCTGTATTTATATTATAGGTCTGGCATGGCTGGGGAAATGAAGGGAGACACTCGGCGCTACTATCCTGAAGAAAAGCTGGATCGCCAAGAAACCAGCTATGCCTTCTCTGGCGCTCTTTACGATGAATTTCCGATTGAATTCATCTCCTACAAACGGGAACTGAACACCAAAATTATCTCAGGTCGAGAGTTGAAACGGTTACCCGTGGTGACTATTGACCAGCTGCGGGAGTTCATAGCGGCCAGCTTCCCTAAGTTCTACGGCGGCTATGATAGTGGCGCCTACTTTGGCAAGCTTAGGAAAATCTACATTGTGGAGCACATAAACAGGAGAAAAGCCACGGTGACTGAGGTTATCTTCAACATCACCCGGGAGTGAGACCGTTCAGGTAAAATAACTCTACAGAACCAAAAGAACACCTATCAGGAAGTTCAACCGAGGTGCCCTTCATTGGTTGGGATTCTTATTTTAGGGCTGTTTTGGAGAAAACAGGCAATAAAGGAAAAGCAATTCCTTTGAACATATTACTTTATAGTATTTCTTCTATATTTCCTAAGCACTTCTGAACCAAAGTGGTACCGCCATGCGCCTCTCCCTTACCCTCAAAAACACCACTGCGTTTCTGGCGCTTTTGTTTATCTGCCATGAGCTGCACGAACTGGTTCATATTCTTGCCGGGTATTTTCTGTGCGGCTGCTTTGGGGAGCGGGACTTTGAGGGATGGGAGGTTTGTACAGCCTGTCCACCCACTGTTACCATTCCCTGGATCACCTTTGCAGGGCCATTCCTTACCTATGGGCTCATGTGGGTGGCTTTCTGGCTCATGTCCTCCCGTAAAACAGCGAGGCAACAGGTTCTGGGATGGGCCTTGCTGTTTGCCAATCTGCCGCTGGGGCGTATTCTGCCGGTGCTGGACCGAGAGGGAGATGAATCCTTTATCACCCGTCAGATTATCCAGAAAACGTCTATGACGGTGATGTCCTGGGGTACGGAGATGGCCATTGTGTTCCTGCTCACCGTTCCGGTGCTGATCAGGGCCTGGCAGTTGCTGCACCCCAGGTACCGGTTCTTCGTCTTTGTGGGCTTTTTGACGGTCCCGCTGCTGGCAGAATCAGTGTTGATGAACAGGCTGGCCAATGGGCTACTCCACAAAGGTGTCTTAGCTGGTGAGGGAATCCTGGGAAGCCCGGTGCTGGTGAATGTCTGGAATGCCCTGTGGCTGCTGGTTCTGGGGCTTACCTTCCGGCATTTGCCTACGCTGCTTACCGGGGCAGAAAAGAAGCCTGAACCGGCCAGGAAGGTACTGGAAGAGGCCTCCTGAAAAGGCAGAAGCCTGTCCACAGAGGCCAAAAGCTCCGCCATTCTGTCATTTAAGCTTCTTTCTTCCTCAGCCCCAACCTTTTCCTTATGATTCAGTAGATATACTAGGTTTTTGGCCCGCTTTTCAGAAACCGATGCTAAAACGGTATCCTCTAGGATAGCGGCAAACATGACACAAAAGCGTTAGATTTACTGTTGCATTGGAGTTGGTTCTATTTTTGAACTGAGACTTTCATCATTCATGATACTTATATAAACAGACAATTATGGCACATAAAGCAATCGAGATCACCGATGCGAACTTCGAGGAGATCATCAATTCAGATAAACCTGTTCTGGTAGACTTTTGGGCAGAGTGGTGCGGACCTTGCCGCATGGTAGGCCCAGTAGTAGAAGAACTGGCCGGCGACTATGAAGGTCGTGTGGTGGTAGGAAAAGTAGACGTGGACGCTAACCCACAGACTTCCGCCAAATTCGGTATCCGTAGCATCCCAACCCTGTTGGTTTTCAAAAACGGACAAGTAGTAGACAAACAAGTAGGTGCTGTTCCTAAAAACGTGTTGGCCCAGAAATTAGAAGGCCAGTTAGCGTAAGCATTACCTGCTTTAATATAACGAAGAAAGCCGCTCCTTTTCAGGGGCGGCTTTCTTATTTTAGGCCTGTTTTAAGTAAAACAGGCCTAAAGGAGACTGTGAGGTTTTCTTTGGCTAGTCACAGCCGCAGAGGTTCTTCTCGGCGGCACAGATATCGGCGTAGCCTTGATCCAGGCGCCGCAGGAGACCACTGAGGCGCTGGTTATGCTCTTTTACAGGGTCCAGTTTCATCTCAGTGGGTGGTGTTTTCTGGGCAGTTTCCAGATCACCTACTACTTTCCGGAGCTCCAGTTTCTTCTCGTACAAACGCTGCACATACTCAGGCAGGGCCTCAGCAGGGTATTGGGTTTTGAAGGCATTGTCCATGCAGGCGTCCTGCTTCAGGTATGCCAGGATTTTGCGCTCCACCTGTTGGTTCAGGTCCAGTAAGCGGGCTTTTTCCTTTTCCAGTTGCTGCTCATCCAGGCGCTGGTTGAACAGGCGAGCAGCCTGCTTCACCTCCTCCCGGCAGGTGCGGCATTTGGTGGAGTTCGCTTTCTCCAGCAGGTTGTTCCTGAAACTGATGTTCTCCTCCGTTGGCGCCATGTCACGCAGGCGCGATACCTCTTTGGCGTACACATCATTGTACAGGGTAGACTCCAGCCGGTTCAGGTGCCGTGACAAGCCTTCGCCCTCCAGCGTACTGGCCAGGAACTCGGGGTTGGGCAGCTCCACTGAGTACAGTTTGTTCAGGTACTGCTCGCGTTGCGCCACAGAGTAGGTTTTGGCCTGCTCCTGGTCCAGGTCCAGAAGGGTGTTCACCATTTCCTTGCCGTTTTTCAGGTTGAAGTCAGATTCCATGTAGCTGTCGGCGTTGGCCAGGATGGAGTTGTACTCGCTCTTGAAAATACGCTGGTAGGTGTAGTTGCGGGAGAACTCGCGCTCGCGCTGATAGGCCAGCGTTTTCAGGCGTTTGTAGTCCTGCACCACCGCAAACATGGTCTTGGCGTTGGCCTCGGGGCTGTTGTTTTTGTAGTTCAGGCGATAGTTGTTCAGGTTCTGTTTCAGGTCGCTGAAGTTGCGCAGGAACTCCACAAACAGCTTTTCCTGCTTGTAGGCGTCTTCGGTGACCAGGCCGGCGGCAAAGGCCTGCTCTATCCGGATGCGGCGTTTCTCAATGGTCTCAGAGGTGATGTCGCTGCCGGTGAGGGCATCCATCTTGTAGAGCGATTTGTAGTTGGCCACCACCAGCACCGGGTAATCTTTGAAGTTGAGGGCAGCCTCTAGTTTCTGGCGCTCAAAACCCTGCGGGCTGTTGCTCAGCAATTCGGTGAGCCGAACCGTGCGTAAAGCGGGCAATTTTGCGAAAGAGGGCACAAACACGTACACCCGCACCGAGTGCAGCCGCGTGTCAAAGTTCTGCCCTTCGTAAAGCCTGATGGTAGAACTGAATTTATATTCCTTGCGCTGGGCGGCGTTTCTGATGAGGTTCCCGAACTCGCCCACCAGAGACAGCATGGCCGCCTGCGGGGTCATCAGTTTGGAGATGTTGGTGAGTTGGTTGGCGATGAGGCTGAAGAAAACCTCACGGCTGTCTGAGGTGAACAGTTTGGCCTCTACGGTAGCGTCTATGTTGCGCTCATCGGCGGCCAGGGGCAGCTTGTCGATGATCCGGATGGCCTCAATGTTATCGGAGATGCGCGAGGAGTAGTTTTTGTTATTGTTAGCCGGCTCAATGGCAAAATTGTACAATGGGTACACCACCGGCTCCTGCCCGAAAAGCTTGGCGTTCTTGAGCTGCGCCGAGATAAAAAGCGACTCCAGGTTGATGTAGTCGCGGCGGCGGGCTTTGGTGGTACCCTGTTCCAGCTCGTTGATGACCCGGGAGAACTGCCCGGGGTTGAACAGGTACATGTCGGTGGTTAGGTACTGCCACTCATCGGTGAACTCAAACTTATCTAAGTAGTTGTAGCCCAAACGGGTCTGGATCATGTCCTGTGCCTGGCCCGTGAAGGCGCACAGCACCAGAAAAAGCAGCAGGAAGCGGGTAAGGCTTGACTTCATGTATGCACTGGTTTTGGTATCTGTTCCTGGATAACGCAGGTTGGTGGCCTGAACGCGTGTCTCTACCACAAAGTTCGCTCCTAAATTGCCCATTGCCAAAGGAATAGCCTGTTGCTTTGTGTATTCTTTCTCCCGACCTTTCCTTTTCAAAGAATACTACAAACAGTGCCCCAGCTTTTTTCCCTGTTTCAGCGCACGCTCTCCTCTCCCCGCTTCTGGTTCCTGGCCGTAATTGGCTTTACCCTGGCTTATTTCTTTCTGGCACACGAAGGCTTTTACTACGGAGACGATTACTCCTACAGCCTCTATGCCCACCAGCTGCTGCATGGCGGCTTCCACTTTGACGATTACTCTTTCTGCCATCGGTTCATGGTGTTTGTGCCTACAGCCTTGTTTTATTGGCTATGGGGCATGAACGTGTACACCACTACCTTTTGGCCCCTCCTATGCACCCTGGGCACGCTGCTCTTGCTGTATCTCACCTTCCGGAAAACCCATCCGGTGGCCACCAGTTGGGCTCTGGTGCTACTAGGCCTGTATTACTTCCAGCTGAACACCGTCAACTACCTGTACCCAGACAACATCCTGCTGTTTTTCACCACGGCCTGCCTGTTGGTGCTGTACAAAGCCAGAAACCCATTCCCAACCGCCAAACAGGAAATCTTCTGGGGCATAACCTTCGCCGGCCTCAACCTGCTGGCTTTTCTCACCAAAGAGACCATTGTCTATTCGGTTCCTTTCTACCTGTGCCTTTTGGTAGTGCAAGTAATTAAGCGGGAGAACCTGCGGTTTTGGCTAGCTGCCGGGATCACAGGGATACTTCTTCTGGCGGGATATTTCCTCCTATACAAGATTTTCTCCGGCGATGCCCTGCAAAGGTTCAAAGACATAGCCACAGCCGGAAGGGCAGACACCGGGGAGGAATATTTCGCTTCCCGTGCCGCTTCGCTGTTGCCACGGCTTACGATTGGGCCACTGCTGTTCTTCGTGGGTTCTGGCTTGGCTTTCCCGGTGGCTTTTGCAATAACAGTGCTCTTCAGCAACAGAAGTGGTTCCCTCCGGCTATCTCACTCGCTTACCTTCTGGGCCCTAGCCGCCCTTAGCATGCTGCTGCCCATCTGGTTTGGATCCGTTTCCCTGGACTACTACAAACCCATGCCGCTGTTGCCGCGCATGTTTCACCCGCTGCTTCCTGCCTTCTGCCTGGTGGCCGGTTTGGCCTTAGAGCAAACCTGGGGAAAACGCTCAAAATTTCTCCTGCTGACCCTGCTTTTTGGCGCTTGTGCTTTGCTCTCAGATCAGAAGATGATGGTGATGTATGCGCCACTGGCCCTTTTCTTTGCCGGGTTGTTTCTTTGGGATCGGCCGTGGCCACATTGGCTGGGGTTAGTGGCAGTAGCAGGCGTATTAGCCATTAGACCAGTTTACTTTATGCTGAAACCGACGGTCTCCTATTATTTTGAGCAGAAGGAAATAGTTGACCAACACCTAAACCACCCACAAGGGAAGTATATGGTGCTTATGGATTCAGTAATGCTTGACCGTTATGAGTATTTCTATGGCTTTGATGTACCCAGGAACTACACTTTCCAAGGCTACACTGATCCTGCCGCCCTCAAGCCACAATCAGTTGACACCATATTCCTTTTAATCAATAACGGGGTACTGGAACATCCTGAGTTGATGATCCGGCAACGGGAAAAAGACATTCTCCCACTTTTCCCCTCGGTAAAGCTTCTAGACAAGAAAGGAAAGGTGAAACTTTTCGTGTTACCCAAAGACAGCTTAAGATAAAAGCAAAAAGGCCGGATTCATTTCCGGCCTTTTTTATTGAAAGTAACTCTAACACAAGCTCAACCAAGAATCACTCCTTAGTATAAAGCAACAACCGCAATTCTCAAATCTTCACATCTCCCAATCTACACATTAACACATCAGCACATTGAACAATTAGCACATTACTACTGCCCTGCCTGCTCTTTCTTGATGCGTTGGTAATCTCTCAGATCTGCTTTGTTCTCCATAGCCACATACTCTGCCTGGAGAGCTTTGATCTTGGTGGCGTGCCGTAGGATAATGTCACCGTGGAGGGCGCGCTCGCGGTCATTCAGGCGTTTGTAGATGGCGTTAGCGTAGTCCCAGTCCTCGGTGGTCCAGACTTCTTTGCGGGCGCGCACCTGCTGCAGGAAATGGACATAGGCGTCCCGGATACTGTCGGCCGATAACTGGGACAAGTTGCGGTAGTCGCCTAGTAGTTCCCTTTCCATCTGCGCCTGCTTTCCGGCTACGGGGCCGCGGGCTTCCCTCAATTTACGCTCGGCACGCTGCCTGGCCAGGGCTCTGCCGGCCTCCTTCAGTTCATCTTTGGTTTTGACGGCGGCGGCATTGGCTTTTTCGTCCAGTTTGTCCAGTTCGCGGGAGGCCATCTCCTTGCGTTGGTTAGGCGTGGTGTCACAGGCGGTCAGCAGCAGCGTGAGCAGCAGGCAGGGAACCGCCATCAGGTTTATGGAAAACAGATTTGCTCGTTTCATAGTAAAACAGGAATGTAGTCACCTCCCATACGCAAGCCAAGGCAGATTGGGTGCTATTGAATGGCTGGCGCAAATGTACATGGCAAAAAACGGTTTCAACTATTCCCTGGACTTCAAAACCACCGATTTCCGGCAACATCCCGAGTTGTACCGGGTAGGAGTGGGCGAGCAAGGCGTGTTGCTGGTGGAACCCTATAAAAGCGAGATCCTGCCCCACTGGCGGTTCAGGAATGTGGAGGTAGCGCAGACCTCGGCCGAGAAAATCTACGGGCTGTTTGAGGCGTACCTGGCCCAGCATGATTTTGTAGGCGCCGACATGGCCCGCAAGTTCCTGCAGATGGGTTTCACGCGCGCGCGCCGCTACGCCAACCACAAAGGCGGCCGCAAATACACACCCTCGCCAGAGGCGCACAACGAAGGCTTGCCCTATCCTTATTCCTCGGGCAGCGCCCACAAAGGAAATGAGGTTCTCCCGCAGGAGTCAGACGCCCTCACCAATGAGAAAGCGCAGGCCGCCGCCATTTTCAAAGACTATTGGTTCAAAGCCAAAGACCACCCCGAGTACCTTCGGCAGAAACAGGGGTTCCGGGACAGATACTATGAGAAGTAGTTTCACGCTTATTTTCTCAAAAAGGGGCGCAAAACGCCGCAGCTCTGGTCAGGAGTGAAAGAGAAGGCTTGGCCAGACCAAAAAACTGGGCCTCTGTTTTGAAGCTGTTTCCTGTGAAACACCCGCAAAACAGAAGCCCAAAAGGTATTGGAGTTTCTGAAGCTCAATCTACATCACCGGCTGCTTACGCGCTTTGTAGGCCGCTACGCCGGCATCCAGGAATTTGATGAAGTTCTGCACGTTGGGCTCGTAGGCGATGGGCGTTACCAGGGGGTTCTCGCTGCCGTCCATGAGCACGTAGTAAGGCTGCGCATTCACGTTGAACTTGGTGATCTGGTAATCGGCGTACTTCTTGCCCAAGGTGGTTTTCTGTTTCTGGTCGTAGGTGCTGGTATACCACTCGCTCTGGGGCAGTTCGCTCTTGTCATCCACGTATAGGGCCACAATCACGAAGTTCTCGCGAAGGCGTTTCAGCACCTCGGGGTCTGACCACACGTTGGCTTCCATCTCACGGCAGTTCACGCAGCCG
Source organism: Rufibacter roseolus (assembly GCF_017916365.1). Classification (GTDB taxonomy): domain Bacteria; phylum Bacteroidota; class Bacteroidia; order Cytophagales; family Hymenobacteraceae; genus Nibribacter; species Nibribacter roseolus. The sequence continues at coordinate 1,775,855 of NZ_JAFMSU010000001.1, read as the reverse complement.
TGGCCGGTAAAATCCACGAAGATAGGTTTGCCTTGTTCCTCAGAGCATTTCTTGGCCTGTTCCAGGTCAAAGTAGCCTTGGAGGTTGTGGGGCAGTTTAAGGAAATCGGCGTACTTGGGTTGCTCACAGATGGTGCTGGCGGTGCTTCCGCCCGACGACATACCGGCAGTGAGATTGAAGTCCTGCGTGGCCTGCGGCGGCAGGTACCCGGACAGCGCTTTCAAAGGCGCCCCGAACAAACCAGGCACCATGTACACCACAAAGCCAAACGTTGCAACGGCCATCAACAGCCGGGGTACCCCTAAATAGGGCAAGTCTGAGTCATGGGAGAATTTGAGTTTGCCCAACAGATAAAACCCCATAAGGGTGAAAATCACGATCCACAAAGCCAGGTACACTTCCCGGTCCAGTAGCCGCCAGTGGTACACCTGGTCGGCGATGCTCAGGAATTTAAGCGCCAGCGCCAGCTCAATGAACCCCAGGCAAACCTTCACCGAGTTCAACCAGCCACCAGATTTGGGCAAAGAACTAAGCCAGTTGGGGAAAACCGCAAACAAGGTAAACGGCAGCGCGAAGGCCATGGAATAAGCAAACATGCCGGAGATAGGCTTCAACGTCTCCCCGCCCGCCGACATCACCAGGATGGAACCTACAATGGGACCGGTGCAGGAAAAAGACACCAGCACCAGCGTAATGGCCATGAAAAACACACCGTAGTAACCTCCTTTATCAGCTTGGGCATCGGCTTTGTTCACTAACCAGTGCGGCAACGTGATCTCAAACATGCCCAAGAAAGACATGGCAAACAGCAGGAACACCACAAAGAACAGCAGGTTAGGAAACCAGTGCGTGCTCAGGAAATTGGCTACCTCAGGACCGGCCAGTTTAGACACCAAGGTACCAATGAGGGTATAGAAAGCGATGATGGACAAGCCGTAGACCAAAGCCTTGATAATACCCTTGAAACGGTTCGCGCTTCCGCCGGTGAAGAAGGTCACGGTCATAGGTATCATAGGAAACACACAAGGCGTGAGCAAAGCCACCAATCCCGACAGGAAGGCCCCGATCATAAACTCCCATAAACCAATAGGCGCCGCTTGCCCATCTGAAGCCATAGCCATTCCGGCCAGATCAGCTTTAGGTTGCGGGTTAACCGAAGCCACGGCGCGGTTGCTGTCGCTGGCCTGGGGAAAAGCGGTAGTCGAGACATCGGAGGTTAGCCCGGAAGTATCTGTTGACAACGCTGTAGCCGATGGTGCGATGGGTGCTACCGTACCGGAGGTTGGCGCATTGGTACCGTTTCCGCCCGCGGGTGATGAAGCGTTTGGCGCAGAGCCGCCTTTATTGGCGCCGGCATCTGGGGCGGGGGTGTTCGTAGCAGGCGCTGCCCCGGGCAATACCTTTATCTGAGCGAAATTAAAATCGCCCTCCCCTGGAATACACTGGCCGTTCACCTCAGAGCAAACCTGGAACTCATAGTTTCCTTTTACCACCAATGTGGGCTGCAATACCTTTATCCTCTGCCGGAACTGGGCCGTTTTGGTAAAATAAGTGTACTCGCCGCCCCAGGTCTGGTCAAACTTCTTCTTGGGGTTCACCGGTTTAATCTTGCCTACCAGCGCATAAGAAGGATGCTTCTGGAAAGTAAAGGTGGTTACAATCGGCCCCAAGTCAGGGTCAAAGTCTGAGGAGTAGAGATACCACTCCGGAATAATTTTGACGTTGAAGATGAGTTCCACCTCCTCGCCTACCTTCACTTCTTGGGCAGACACGTCATAACTCCAGGTAGAAGGTTTGAGCACCTGGGCCTGGGCCGCAATGACCAAAAACAGCAAAGGCAGCAGCAAAGGCACAACGCGTTTCCAAACAATTATCATTTGATTTTCAGCTTCTGGTAAAGAGTGGCAAATTACTACAAATCCGCCGTAAACCCGAACAAACCAGTACAAAGCCTGCCTTTTAAAGGATACCAAGCGCCTACTTTCTACCGCGGTTCACGTAGAGGAAACGTGTCTCAACACTTTGATAGTGCTGATAAACCATTAAATTTGATGCAAGCGACCCTTTTACACCCTTAAAGGACCGCCTCCCACTATGATCCTAAACATCTTCCTTACCCTTCTGCTGGTTGCCCTGAATGGTTTTTTCGTGGCCGCCGAGTTTGCCCTGGTAAAAGTAAGAGCCTCTCAGATTGAACTTAGAGCGCAGGCCGGAAACCAACTGGCCAAAATAGCCCACCACATGATCGGGCACTTGGATGCTTACCTTTCCGCCACCCAGTTAGGGATCACGCTGGCCTCACTGGGCCTGGGTTGGATTGGCGAGGGCGTGGTATCGGAGATTATCATTGGGGCCATGCATGCCTTTGGGGCGGCCCCAGACCCGGAGCTGGCCCACCAGATCGCGCTGCCCGTTTCCTTCGCCGTAATTACCGTTTTACACATTGTTTTCGGGGAACTGGCCCCAAAATCGCTGGCCATCCAACGGCCTGAATCCACCACACTGGCGGTAGCGGTTCCGCTGCGCCTGGTGTACTTCGTGCTGCTTCCCTTCATCTGGATTCTGAACGGTCTCTCCAACTTCATTCTGAAGCGGGTAGGCATCACGCCTATGCACGGCTCAGAGGTACACACCGCCGACGAATTACGCCTCCTTTTTGAACAGTCTGCCGAAAGCGGCGAAATTGGCGGTAGCCAGCAGGAGTTGATTGAGAACGTGTTTGAGTTCAACGAGCGCATGGTGAAGCAGATCATGGTGCCCCGCACCAAACTGGTAGCCCTGGACATTGATTCTACCGAGGAAGAGATTTTTGAGGTGGTATTCAACGAAGGCTACACCCGCATGCCCGTCTACCGCGACTCCATTGACAATATCGTGGGCATCATGTACGTGAAAGACCTGCTGGTAGTGCTGCGGTCCGGCGAGAAGGTGGACCTGGAGAAACTCATGCGCCAGGCCTACTTTGTGCCTGAGACCAAAAAAATCAGCCGACTGCTCAAAGACTTCCAGCGCAACCGCATGCACATTGCCGTGGTCTCAGATGAGTTTGGCGGCACCTCAGGCATTGTCACTATTGAGGACATCATTGAAGAACTGGTAGGCGAGATCCAGGACGAGTACGATGAAGAAACCCCCTTGGTAGAGAAACTGAACGACTTTGAATTCAAGGTAGACACCTCAGCCTCTATCCTGGATGTGAACGATGACCTGCCTTATCCGCTCCCCGAGGGCGAAGACTACGAAACCGTAGGCGGTTACCTAAACATGATCTACGGCCGCATCCCAGAGATAGGCGAAACCGCGGTACACGGCGTCTACGAGTTCAGAATCCTGGAGAAAACCGAGCGCAACGTAGAATCCGTCCTGCTCACCGTCACCGAAGACAAACGCGACGACATCCTGTAGGCTGTTTAGGGCCTGTTTTTAAGAAAACAGGCCCTAAACAGAATCTGAAATTTCCTATGAAGGGCTTCTTAAAACCGCATCTTAAAACCGCTGTAGCGTTTGGAATTCCTATTGCCGTGCTGGCTGGGTTCTGGGTGTTGATGAACCTCTATTTAAATGCCTATTTCCTCCATGGAGGAGAGGCTTTCATGAAAGGCTACGGCCACCTTTTGCGAGAAGACTTTGACAAAGGCTTGATTTATATCCTGCTTGTAAACTCAATTCCTCCTGTTTTACTTACCTTTTTGTTTTTCTTGCTCCTTGAAAGAGAGGTGCAAATCATTGCCTTCAAGCTTTTAAGAATATTAGCCTTATTCCTTTTGTTTCTATGGTTAGTTTACCTGACCTCAAAGCTGAATGAAGGAATCTCTTTTGCCTTTACTGGAAACAAAGATTGGTAGAACTTTCCTTAACCTGGGTGTTAAGGATTACAGGCTTCTTTTTGGGCTACAAACTTGTAAAATCAAGCTTTCATAAGGAAAGAAACCGAAGCCTATAAGGCTATCCTTCTTAGGGTAACATTACGCACCTTTTATTTATGCCTGCCTTTGCATATTGGTTTGTCAAAGCCAAGTAGATGCATAAGATAATACAACCTTAGCCAAAATAATAAACCCTGATTTTGGCTGAGGTTTTCTACTAAAGAGGTATTCTCAAATACCACAAATACTTCTTTCACCCTTCATTGTAAACTTTCTCCACACTGCGGAAACTGAAATCATCCGTAGCCTTCTTATGCCCTCTAGGCGCTATCTTCCTAAATATCAATCGTAATTTTCATCTATTCACAGCCAAGTCAAACCCACTTCTTTCAAGTAAAACTACTTATTTAATATCCGTATAAGTACCAAGAAAATAGCGAAACATAACCCAAGGAGGATGTTCTTCGTTCCTTTCCATAAAAATGAATAAAAGCTATATATTAATTCCTCAGCATCTTCTACTATGGTTAAAAGCCTTTCTGTTCCTTTAACGTCTGTTTCCGCCTTATGTGGCGGCGCGTGCGGAATACGTAAGGCCATAGCGGGGAAGGGTATGGCAGGCAGCGGAAAAGGCAAAGCGCCTTTGATGGGTACCCCAAAGATAGAAAAACTCCCTTACGCTGCCATCCAATTCCAGGGACTCACCAGCCCTGGCGTCTTTTACAACACCAATCCTGTAAATAACACATTTGAATTCATCTGGTCCGGAGCCTTGAACCCTAAGAAGGCGACCTCCCGAGGCGGTTTCCTATACGGCACCCGCTACGCTCCCTCTGGGAAAACCCAGTTCCGCTCCGCACCATTTGTAACCCTTAAAACCACCTACTAACAACTATGAAAAAGAAAGTATTGATAACGGGCGGTGCAGGCTTCATCGGGTCGCACCTGGCAGATGAGCTGATCAATTTTGGATATGAAGTACGCGCCCTGGACAACTTGTCAGAGCAGGTTCACGGCAAAGACTGCACGCGCCCAGAATACCTTAACCCCGAGGTTGAATTGCAGGTAGGTGACGTGCGCGACAAAGCGGCGGTACTAAAAGCGCTGGAAGGCGTAGATGCCGTGTTCCACTTCGCCGCCATGGTGGGTGTGGGCCAGAGCATGTATGAAATCAAGGAATACACCGATGTGAACAACATCGGCACCGCCGTTCTCTTGGAGTGCCTGATTGAGAAACCGGTAAGCAAACTGGTGGTGGCTTCCAGCATGAGCATCTACGGCGAAGGGCTGTACACCTCCGCCACCGGCGAGAAAGTGATTGCCGCCGAGCGTGGATTGGAGCAACTCAAAGCCGGTGACTGGGAACTGAAAAGTGAGCAAGGCGATGTGCTGACGCCGGTGGCTACGCCAGAATCTAAGATCCCGTGTTTGTCATCCGTTTACGCGCTGTCTAAATATGACCAGGAGCGCCTTTGCCTGATGGTGGGCCGCGCCTATAACATACCAACGGTGGCCATGCGCTTCTTCAACGTGTATGGTACGCGTCAGGCGTTGTCTAACCCGTATACCGGTGTGCTGGCCATCTTCGCCTCTCGCTTCCTGAACAACAATGCCCCCATGATCTTTGAGGACGGAAACCAGCAGCGCGATTTCGTGCACGTGCGCGATGTGGCATTGGCATGCCGTCTGGCCATGGAAAAAGAAGAAGCCAACGGACAGGTCTTCAACGTGGGTAGCGGCAACAACTACACCATCCGGGAAATAGGTGAGCGCCTCGCTGAGGTCATGGGCAAACAGGAATTAACCCCTGAGATTACTGGCAAGTACCGCGTAGGCGACATCCGCCACTGCTACGCAGACATCAGCCTGGCCAAAGAAGTATTGGGCTTTTATCCACAAGTAGAATTCAACAGCGGTTTAACTGAGCTGGCCGATTGGCTGGAGGGACAGATTGCGTACGACCGCGTCAATGAGGCGAGCGCCGAGTTAGCCTCCCGGGGCTTGACCGTCTAGGCGCTGCGTTTCTGACCTGTTTTCCTAAAAAGAAGCTTAAAACCGTATGACAAGAATCGCCAAAACACATCCTAAACATACCCCCCTGGCCGCCCCCACCATCGGCTTGGTACAATGGTTCCAGCCTGGTGAGCACGCCCGCGTAGAAACTGTTCTGGCGGAGGTAAAGGAGTTGGGCGTCACGGAACTGCGCACCGGCATCTCCTGGGCCGCCTATTCCACTGAGGAAGGCCAAGCCTGGTACAGCTGGCTCATCCCAACCTTGGCTAAGCAAGTACAGGTGTTACCTTGCTTTCATGAGACTCCGGCTGCTTTGGCGGCAGCTCCCAAGACCTCTGCCCCGCCGCAAAACCCAACTGCTTTTGCCGAGTTCCTGGACACCGTGTTAGTGAACCTAGGCACTCACTTTGAGTGGGTTGAACTCTGGAACGAGCCTAACAACAAAGCCCAATACGACTACACCCTGGACCAGAACTGGAATACGTTCTCCCAGATGATTGCCGTGGCCGCGCAGGTAGTCAAGCAACGTGGCAAGAAAACCGTGCTGGGCGGCATGAGCCCCATTGACCCCAACTGGCTGCAATTGATGTATAACCGCGGGGTGCTGGAGCACATTGACGCGGTAGGCATTCACGGGTTCCCCGATGTCTTTGACCACGAGTGGGAAGGCTGGGATGCTAACATTCAGCGTTTGCGCGAAGTGCTGAGCAACACGGGTTCAAAAGCCGAAATCTGGATAACCGAAGCCGGTTTCTCTACCTGGCAACACGATGAACTCAAGCAGTTCCAGGAGTTCCGTAAAGTGTGCAAAGCGCCCGTTACCAAAGTCTTTTGGTCAAGCGTGCAGGATTTGGATTTGAACAGCTCAGTGGAGTTTCATGCCGATGAGCGGAAATACCACTTCGGGTTGAAGAACGTGGACGGCAGCCCTAAACTGCTTTACAGATTATGGGCTGAAAACGGCTTGGATGGACTGGACAAGTTCAACTTCATCCGCCGCAAAGAAGACTTCTCTGACCAGGAGCGCTACTCCGTGGTAACCGGTGGGGCCGGCTTTGTGGGCACCAACTTAGCCAAGCGTCTTTTGGAGCAAGGCAAGCGCGTCCTCATTTTCGATAACCTTTCCCGCATGGGCGTAGAGCGCAACTTGCAATGGCTGCACCAGAACTACGGCGACAAGCTGGAAGTGTACGTAGGCGACATCCGTGATTTACAGGCGGTAAAACGCGTCATGAAGTACGCCAACGAGGTCTACCATTTCGCGGCGCAGGTAGCAGTGACTACCTCCTTGACCGGACCAATCCAGGATTTTGAAATCAACGCAAGAGGCGTGGTGAACGTGCTGGAGGCTATCAGAGCCCAGGATAATCCGCCACCGCTGGTATTCACGTCTACAAATAAAGTGTACGGCGGCCTGGAAGACCTGCGCTTCATCCCGAACGGTACCCGCTACAACCCCTCAGACAAACACATCAAGGCCAATGGTATCTCAGAGGCCCGTCCGCTGGATTTCCACAGCCCCTACGGTTGCTCCAAAGGCGCCGCAGATCAGTATGTGGTTGACTACGCTAGAACCTATGGCATCCCTGCGGTGGTGTTCCGGATGAGCTGCATTTACGGTCCGCATCAGTACGGCAACGAAGACCAGGGCTGGGTAGCGCACTTCGCCATAAGAGCCATTGAGAACAAAGCCATAAGCATTTACGGCGATGGCAAGCAGGTGCGCGACATCCTGTTCGTGGAAGACCTGGTAGACGCATTTTTACTGGCGCAGGAAAACATCCAGGAACTGTCTGGTCAGGCCTTCAACATTGGCGGCGGCGTGAAAAACACCACTAGTTTGCTGGAACTGCTGGACCTGATTGGCACCTACCGCGGCAAAAAAGTGAACCTAAGCTTCGGCGATTGGCGTCCTGGTGACCAGCACTACTATGTGTCTGACATCCGCAAGTTCCACGAGGCCACCGGCTGGTACCCTAAAAACAGCGTGCAGGAAGGCGTAGCCAAACTCTACCAGTGGCTGTGCGAGACCAGAGGCATTGAAGTATCTTTGAAAGCTCCCGTGGCTATGGAACAAGAAACCGATAACGTAGCAGTAGCTTAATACCCTATCATGCAAACCGATCTATTCCAAGAAACCCTTGACACCGCCGCGGCCACCAATATGGCTGCGGCGGTGATTACCGCTCCTAAACAAGTAGAAATCCAGGAGGTGGCTCTGCCCGAACTAGGTGCCACTCAAGTGCGCATCAAGCTGGAAGGCTGCGGCCTGTGCGCCTCCAACATTCCCGTGTGGGAAGGCCGCGAGTGGTTCTCCTACCCTATTCCGGCCGGTAACCCCGGTCACGAAGGCTGGGGCATTATTGACGCCGTGGGCGCCGAGGTGAAAGACCTGAAAGTGGGCGACCGCGTAGCCGCCCTTTCCTATAATTCCTACGCCGCCTATGACGTAGCCGAAGCCACCTCAGTAGTGAAGTTGCCGGAGTCATTGGCGGGCAAACCGTTCCCCGGTGAGCCGCTGGGCTGCGCCATGAACATCTTCAAACGCTCTGATATCAAAGCCGGACAGACCGTGGCCATTCTGGGCATCGGGTTTCTGGGGGCTTTACTCGTACAATTAGCCAAAGAGGCGGGCGCCAGGGTTATTGCCATCTCCCAGCGTCCGTTCTCTCTGGACATCGCCCAACAGTGCGGCGCTGATGAAATCATCCCGATGGATGACCACTACAAAATCATTGAGCGCGTGAAAGAACTCACCGGCGAAGTTTTCTGCGACCGCGTAATTGAGTGCACCGGCAAAGAATGGCCCCTGAACCTGGCCGGCGAACTGTGCAAAGAGCGCGGACGCCTCATCATTGCCGGGTTCCACCAGGACGGTATGCGCCAGGTGAACATTCAGCTCTGGAACTGGCGCGGCCTGGACGTGATTAACGCCCACGAACGCGACCCGCAAATGTACTTAGACGGCATCAAAGAAGCCGTGGAAGCCGTGGAAAGCGGCCGCCTGAAACCCGAGATGCTCTACACCCATACCTTCCCGCTGGAAAACATGGAAGAGGCATTTGCTGCCTTAACGGACCGCCCAGACGGATTCATGAAGGCGATTGTGACGATGTAAGTACGTATTCCGTCCCCCTTTGAAGGGGGTAGGGGGATGACAAAGCCGCTCAAGATCCAACTAGCTCCGGCTACAAGGAAAGACCTGAAAAATTAATATCTGGAATGTTTTACTCAGTACGAGTAATCATCCCCCTACCCCCTTCAAAGGGGGACGTTCAATAAAGACACAAACCCGTTTCCCACCTCTTTTTCCAAAACAGGTGGGAAACCTTTTGCTTCTACAAAGAAGCTGAATAACCTGGAAACAAACCCTTTCAACCTATGGCTGAAGACACTTTACTAGAACCCATCCAAGAAGCAGCAGCCCCCAACGTTGCTTCTACAGATACTTTGAAATTAGGCTTCCTGGGCATCGGCTGGATAGGCCGTAACCGCATGGAAGCCATCGCCAATGCCGGCGTAGCCGAGGTAACCGCCGTGGTAGACCCAGCCCCGCAAAACGTAGAGGAAGCCCAAAAAACCGCTCCGGCCGCCAAAGTGGGCAACACCATTGAAGACTTACTGACTGATGAAATAGACGGCGTAGTCATTGCCACCCCTAGTGCGTTCCATGCCGACCAATCCATTCAGGCCCTGGAAAGCGGGAAAGCCGTTTTCTGCCAGAAACCCTTGGGCCGTTTTGCCGAGGAAACCCGGCGCGTAGTAGAAGCCGCCCGAAAAGCCGATACGCTCTTGGGTGTGGACCTCTCTTACCGCAGCACCGTGGCCATGCGCAAAGTGTATGACCTGGTGAAATCCGGCGAACTAGGCGATATCTACGGCGTGGAGCTGGTATTCCATAATGCTTATGGCCCCGATAAACCCTGGTTCTATGACCCCAAACTCTCCGGCGGTGGCTGCGTGATTGACCTGGGCGTGCATTTGGTGGACTTGGCACTCTGGACCTTAGACTTCCCCCAAGTGGAAAGCGTAACCAGCAGCCTGTTCTCTAAAGGGAAACGCCTGACGTCTTCTGCAGATGCCGTGGAGGATTACGCCACTGCCAGCATCCAGTTAGCGACGGGTCCGCACGTGCAGCTGACTTGTTCCTGGAACTTGCCCGCCGGTCAGGAAGCCATCATCAGCGCCACTTTCTACGGCACCAAAGGCGGCGCGGCCTTCAAAAACGTGAACGGCTCTTTCTATGACTTCGTGGCCGAGCGCTTCTGGGGCACCAACACCGAAACCTTGGTTTCGCCGCCAGATGCCTGGGGCGGACGGGCCGGTGTGGAATGGGCGCAGCGCGTCGCCAACGGCGAGAAGTTCAGCGAAGAAGCCGAGCAGTTTGTGAAAGTAGCAGAGGTACTAGACAGAATTTATGGTAGATAAACCGCATCGGCGCGTACTCATGACCACCGACAGCGTGGGCGGGGTTTGGACCTACAGTCTGGAGCTCATCCGCGCGATGGCGCCTTACAACGTGCACTTTTACCTCGCCACCATGGGCGCGGCCATCACCCTACAGCAACGGCAGGAACTGGCGGCGCTCACCAACGTGACCGTGTACGAAAGCGAATATCAGCTGGAATGGATGGACAATCCCTGGACCGAAGTAGACCTGGCGGGCCAATGGCTGCTGGAACTGAACGAACAGCTCAACCCCGACCTCATCCACCTGAACAACTTCTGCCAAGGCCATCTGCCCTGGAACAAACCGGTGCTCATGGTCATCCATTCCTGCGTGCAGACTTGGTGGCGCGCCATGAAAGGCGAGAACGCCCCCGCCGACAGAAACTACTACTTTGAGCGCGTGCGCGATGGACTGCACGCCGCCGATTTGGTGATTGCTCCCACTGAGGCCATGCTTCAGGAAGCGGAAACCGTTTACGGCACCTTTTCCCAAAAACAGGTCATAAACAACGGCCGCGACCCACATGCCTTCCACTTCGGGCGCAAGGAGCCGTTCATCTTCAGCATGGGCCGCGTGTGGGACGAAGCCAAAAACATCGCCCTGCTCACCCAGGTAGCCGATGCCGTGGACTGGCCCATTTACATCGCCGGCGATGCCGTGCATCCGGCCACCGGCGACAGCAAGCTATTCAAGAACGTGCATTTTCTGGGCAAGCTCTCCCAGCGCGAAGTAGCCGATTGGCTTTCCCGCGCCTCGTTGTACGTGCTGCCCGCCAAGTATGAGCCGTTCGGGTTGTCTATTCTGGAAGCCGCTTTCTCGGGCTGCGCCTTGGTGCTGGGCAAGATCAACAGCCTCAAGGAAATCTGGGGCACCTCGGCGGAGTACGTGGACACCAACGATGTGGAAGGCCTCACCACCGTCATCAATAAGTTCATTGACGATGAATTCCTCCGCAACATCATGGCCTGTCGGGCGGTGAAGAAAGCTCAGGACTACACCACCGCGCTCATGGCCCAAGAGTACCTGCAAGCCTACGCCACCCTGCCCACTCGCGTGAAACCCAAAGCGCCTGATCAGGTGGAGACGCTGTAAATCCAACCTCTCCTTCGTCCCCCTTTGAAGGGGGACGGAATGCGTGTAAAATGAAAGAATCAAATAAGTCTAGTATCTAACCTCCAACTACTAGCATCTAACCAAAAACTATGAAACTGGTATTATTCTACCACTCCCTGCTCTCAGACTGGAACCACGGCAACGCCCACTTCCTACGCGGCATCGTGCAGGAACTTAAGAGCCGTGGCCATGACGTGCAGGTTTACGAACCCAAAGACGGCTGGAGCCTTAGCAACCTCATCTCGCAGTACGGCGAGGAGAAAATTGAGGAACTGCACCAATACTACCCGGGCCTGGACACCAATTTCTACGAACTGGATACCCTCAATTTAGACGAGGTGCTGGCCGGTGCCGATTTGGTGTTGGTGCACGAATGGAACGACCATGACCTGGTACGTCTGGTGGGCGAGCACCGCAGCAAAAACAACTACCGCCTGCTGTTCCATGACACCCACCACCGCGCCGTAACCGAGCGCGAGAGCATGGCCGCCTATGACCTCAGCCACTATGACGGCGTGCTGGCCTTCGGGAATGTCATCAAAGAACTGTACCTGAACGAAGGCTGGACAAAGAAAGCCTGGACCTGGCACGAAGCCGCCGATACCCGCATTTTCTATCCGCGCACCTCCACCGAGAAAGAAGGTGATTTGGTTTGGATTGGCAACTGGGGCGACGAAGAACGCACCGCCGAGTTGCACGAATTCCTGCTGAACCCCGTGAAAGAACTCGGCCTGAAAGCCAAGGTGTACGGCGTACGCTACCCAGACCACGCCATTAAATCACTGGCTGAGGCCGGAATTGAATACGGTGAGTGGCTGCCCAATTACAAAGCCCCTGAGGTGTTCGCCAAGTACAAAGTGACGGTGCACGTACCGCGGAGACCATACGTAGAGGCGCTGCCTGGTATTCCAACTATCCGTCCGTTTGAGGCGCTGGCCTGCGGTATTCCGTTGATTACCGCGCCTTGGGAAGATGCCGAGAACCTGTTCACGCCCGGCGAAGATTTCCTGGTCGCTAAAAACGGTGCCGAAATGAAAAAACACCTGCAAAGCGTACTGCAAGACACCCGGCGCACCCAGGACATGGTGGCTGACGGCCTGCGCACCATCAACCGCAGACACTCCTGCTCGCACCGCGTGAACGAGCTGGAGGAAATCTGCGAAGAACTGGGCATCGCGCCCGAAAAAATTTATCCATCCTCAAAATCTCCTGTGACCCATGCAGAATAAAAAGCTCAACATCGCCTTCTTCGGTTCTAGTTTGGTTTCCGCGTACTGGAACGGTGCCGCCACCTACTACCGCGGTATCGTGCGGGCGCTGCATGACCGTGGCCACCAGGTCACTTTCTACGAGCCTGATGCCTACCAGCGCCAGGAAAACCGCGACATTCCGGACCCCGAGTACGCCAAAGTAGTCGTGTATCCGGCCACCGAGGAAGCCGTGTATAAAGCCTTGGAAGATGCGGCCTCGGCCGATGTGGTGGTGAAAGCCAGCGGCGTAGGTGTCTTTGACGAGTTGCTCGAAGCCGAAGTGCTGAAACTACAAAGCCAGAACTGCCTCGTGATTTTCTGGGACGTTGACGCACCCGCCACCCTGGACCGCGTAGAGAACGACCCCGCCGACCCATTCAGAGCCCATGTTCCGCAATATGACCTCATTCTGACCTACGGCGGCGGAGACCCGGTCATCAACGCGTACGCGAAATTAGGCGCGAAGAAGTGTGTTCCTATCTACAATGCTTTGGACACCGCCACACATTACCCAGTAGAGCCCGAGGAGCGTTTCCAATGCGACCTCGCCTTCTTAGGCAACCGCCTCCCTGACCGCGAAGCTCGTGTAGAGCAGTTCTTCCTAGACGTGGCCGCCAAATTACCCGAGCAGCAGTTCATCATTGGCGGCAGCGGCTGGGGCGACAAACCCATGAGCGCGAACGTGAACTACATCGGCCACGTGTACACCAAAGAGCACAACGCCTTCAACTGCACGCCTAAAGCCGTCCTGAACATCAGCCGCGAAAGCATGGCCCGTTACGGCTTCTCCCCGGCCACCCGCGTGTTTGAAGCCGCCGGTGCTGGCGCCTGCATCATCACTGATTACTGGGAAGGCATTGACTTCTTCTTCGAACCCGAGACTGAAATTCTGGTAGCCAAAGACGGAGCTGAAGTCGCTACGCTACTGCAAGGTTTAACGCCAGAGCGCGCCAAAGCCATCGGCGAAGCCGCCTACCAAAAAGTACTGGCCAAACACACCTATGACCACCGCGCCGATGAACTGGAGCAACTGCTTTTGACCACTCCACGCACCACTACGGCTGCTCCTTCCTCGGCAGACGCTTTGGTGTCTTAACCTGATTTCTGTTCTGGGGCTGATTTTCAGAAATCAGCCCCAGAACATAGCTGAGCCGCTGGCGCGAGCGTCCCGCTCGTGTCCGCACGCATTCTAGTTCACCTTTTTGTCATCCTGAAAGGACCTTGTGAGCAAACGGTAGTAGCGTTTCATTAATGCTTTTAAAGTTCGCCCATAAGGTATTTCCAAGATGACAGGAGTGTTTGAATCAAACATCCTTTGGAAAGCGTGCGGACACGAGCGGGACGCTCGCGCCAGTGAAAAATAAAAGTCTAGCATCTAACATCTAGATACTAACATCTTCCACATGAGTCAAAAACCATTGAACATAGTCATTCTGGGCTTGTCTATTACCTCTAGTTGGGGAAATGGGCACGCCACCACGTTTAGAGGCCTAGTGCGCGAGTTGCGCAACCGCGGTCACCACATCCTGTTCCTGGAGCGCGATGTGCCGTGGTACGCTTCTAATCGTGATTTACCTAACCCTGAATACTGCCAGACCGAGTTGTACCAGTCGCTGGAAGATTTGCAGACCCGCTTCACGGAGCAGGTGCGCACCGCTGATTTCGTGCTGGTAGGTTCGTACGTACCCGAGGGAGTAGCCGTGGGCGAATGGGCCATCCAAACGGCGCAGGGCGTCACCGGTTTCTACGACATCGATACGCCAGTGACCCTGGCGAAACTGGCCCGCGAAGACTACGAGTACCTGCACCCGCGCCTAATCCCGCAGTACGACATGTACTTGTCGTTTACCGGCGGACCAACCCTGGAGAAACTGGAGAAGGAGTTCGGTTCACCTATGGCGCGTCCGTTGTACTGCTCGTTTGACCCGGAGCTTTACTTCCCAGAGCCGCAGGAAGAGAAAGTGTGGGACTTAGGCTACCTGGGTACCTACTCCGATGACCGTCAGCCGCCGCTGGAGAAACTCATGCTGGACGCCGCCCGTGAGTGGCCGTTGGGCTCCTTCGTAGTGGCGGGCCCGCAGTACCCAGATTCCATTCAATGGCCCGAGAACTGTGAGTACATCCATCACCTGCCACCCGCTGAGCACCGCAAATTCTACAACCAGCAGCGCTTCACCCAAAACATCACCCGCGCCGATATGATCAAGGCCGGCTACTCGCCCAGCGTGCGTCTCTTTGAAGCCGCCGCCTGTGGTACCCCCATCATCTCCGATTACTGGGACGGCCTGGATGAGCTGTTTGAGTTCAACAAAGAGATCCTAGTCTCCTACTCCGCTGAGGACACACTTAATTTCCTGATTCATTTACCGGAAGACAAACGCACAGCCATCGCCGAACGCGCCCGCCAGAAAGTCCTGGCCCACCACACCGCCGCGCACCGCGCGCAGGAGCTGGAAAGCTATATTCTGGAAGTCCTGAGTTCTGAGTCTGGAGTCCTGAGTGAGACAAAGGAAATAGAGTTGGGAAGTTAGTTCTGCTTCAAAATACGTGAATGTCGTTTTCGGCCTGTTTTGTAAAAAGCAGGCCGAAAACGTTTTTAGGCCCGCCTAATCCTGGCTTTTACTGTCACCTTTGATCGGCTTAGTGGACATAGTTTTTCCGCCTCTTTGATTGTTTTGGCAAGGAATAGATTCGCTTGGTTTTTACACGTATAAAGAAGATCATGGGAACAAAACTGCACATTTGGGTGAGTAGCTTCCTGCTGCTTTTGCTGGGTTCCGCCTGTGAATCTTCTTCCTCGCAGACGCAACACCAGCCAGAGAAAGCGACTGTCCAAACCGTTGCTGACAGTTGCGACAATCCCGATGCGGCCATAGAATGCTGTTTCCTGAACATGCCCCAGAAACTCACCCGCACCATGACTATCGCGGGTGCGGCAGAGCCCGGGGAACGGCTGGTGATTTCCGGCCGAATTTTCAAAAAGGACGGTAATACGCCGCTTTCCAACGCCATCATTTACGCCTATCACACAGACAATACCGGCCATTACGCCAAGAAAGGAAATGAAACCGGCGTCCAGAAATGGCATGGGCGCCTGCATGGCTGGTGCAAGACAGACCAAAACGGTTCTTATGAGATCAAATCCATCAGGCCCGCCCGTTACCCAGATAACTCCATGCCCGCCCACATCCACGCGGCCATAAAACCAGAGAATGGCGCTCCCTTTTACATCAGTGATTTTGTATTCAAAGACGATAACCTGGTGAATGCCAAATACTTGGCATCTTTGTTTACAGACGTAGGAGGCACGGGCATTGTGAACGTTCAGAAGAACGCAAATAATACCTGGGTTGGCAGAAGAGACATCTATCTGAAGAAGTAAGGTTTACTTTCTGAAGCATCGTGTGCTGCCAATAATTCTGTATTGAAAATCAGTCCGTATTCATTGCCTTCCTGATTAATTTTATATCTTGATCTTGATAGCAGGTACCTTTATGTCTATTCCTCTTTCCGGGGTTTGGGCATGAACTGCCATCTTTGTGAACACATCATTTCATCTAGAAAAACAGCTTTAACATATGCAACGTCGCCTAAACAAAATCTTCCTCCTGCTCCTCGTGGCTGTGCTGTTAGCACCCACGGTAGGGGCGCAAACCAAAAGCAAAACCGCTGGAGCTTCCACCACCATGAACCAGGTAAAAACCGCCAACGGCCTGGTAGAAGGCACTTTGGAGAAGAGTGGCATCCGCTCGTTCAAGGGGGTGCCGTTTGCCGCGCCGCCGGTGGGCGAGCTGCGCTGGCGCGAACCGCAGCCGGTGAAGAACTGGCAGGGCGTGCGCAAGGCAACGCAATTCGGGCCGAGGGCCATGCAGTTGCCGGTATTCGGGGATATGAATTTCCGGAGCAATGGCGTGAGCGAAGATTGCCTATACCTCAATGTCTGGACGCCGGCCAAAACCGGGAAAGAGAAGCTGCCGGTGCTGGTGTACTTCTACGGCGGGGGCTTTATTGCCGGCGACGGATCTGAGCCGCGCTATGACGGCGAGAGCATGGCGCAGAAAGGTATTGTGGCCATTACGGTGAATTACCGTTTGGGCGTGTTCGGGTTCTTCGCGCACCCGGAGCTAAGTCAGGCCTCTCCTTACAAGGGCTCGGGCAACTACGGTTTCCTGGACCAGGCGGCGGCATTGCGCTGGGTCAAAGAGAACATTGCGGCCTTCGGCGGAGATCCAAACCGGGTAACCATTGCCGGGGAATCGGCGGGGTCTATCTCGGTGAGTGCACAGATGGCGTCTCCGTTGTCTAAGAACCTCATGGCCGGCGCTATTGGGGAAAGCGGGGCCTTGGTGAACTCGGGCCTCGATCCAATTCCGCTGGCCGAGGCTGAGCAGAACGGCGTGAAGTTTGCCACCAGCATCGGGGCTACTTCTCTGGCAGCCTTGCGGGCCATGGACGCCAAACAGCTTCTGAACGAGGCTGGCAAACCAGGCATGGGCCGTTTCCTGCCTACCCTGGACGGCTACTTCTTCACTAAATCCCCTGCGGCCGTTTTCGCGGCGGGTGAGCAGGCCAATGTTCCGCTCCTGGCTGGCTGGAACTCAGAGGAAATGACCTACCGCGCCCTCTTCGGGCAGGATGCCCCTACGAAGGAAAACTACACCAAACTAGTGCAGAAACTGTATGGTCCCCGGGCCGAGGATGTCCTGAAACAATATGCCGCCGCTTCTGATGCCGAGGTTGCGCAGGTGGCTACTGACTTGTCCGGGGACCGGTTCATCGCCTACAGCACCTGGAAATGGATTGACCTGCACGGCAAAACCAGCGGCAAACCCGTGTACCGTTACCTGTACTCCCGCCCTCGTCCTGAGATGGTACCCGAGATGGGCAACGCCACCGCCGGTCTGGCAGGCGGCGTGGTAAAGGATTCCAACGCGCCCAAAGCCCCGCCCGCCACGGGTGCCGTCCACTCTGCCGAGATTGAGTACGCCATGGGCAACCTGGCCACGAACAAGGTCTTCGCCTGGACTCCGGAGGACTACAAAGTCTCCAAGACCATGCAGGAGTACTTCGCCAATTTTATAAAAACCGGTAACCCCAACGGCGGCAACTTACCAAAATGGCCTACTGCCACCGGCAACGCCGCGCAGTACCAGGTCATTGACGTGAACACCAAAACCGTCACCGAGAAAAACCGCGGCCGCTACCTGCTCCTTGATGAGCTGAACGCTAAGAAATAACCCTTCACTTCCCTCATAACCCGGTAAAGCCATCTGTCAGAACGCAGCTTTTCAAGAGCTTCTTTTTCTGGCAGATGGCTTTCTCTTTTTATGCTTACTTTAGCCCTTATTTCTGAAAAACACCCTCAAAAAGAGATACCAGATTTTATCAACCCAACCCCACTATGAAAACGAAACCTACCCTCTGGTTTACCGCCTTACTCTTCACTTGTCTTGGATTATCTTCCTTCCTGCCCAAAAAAGAATGGACGCCTTTGCTGGACAAGAATCTCACGCAGTGGGAAACGTACCTGAGCTATCGGCATAAACTGGGCTACAACGGCAAAGTGCCCACGGATGCGCAAGGCAAGGAGATCGCGCCCATCGGGTACAACCAGAAAGGCCAGACGGTGTTCACGTACATGGAGGAAAAAGGCGAACCAATTCTGAAGGTGAGCGGCGAGATTTACGGCTGCGTCTACACCAAACAGGAGTACGAGAACTACCACCTCAAGCTCAAATACAGGTGGGGCCAGAACAAGTTTGAACCCCGCAAAGACCTGCTCAAAGACTCGGGGGTGTTGTACCATTCCATTGGGGAAAGCGGGAAAGATTACTGGCGCGCCTGGATGCTCTCGCAGGAATTCCAGATCATGGAAGGCCACACCGGTGATTACTGGAGCATCGCCAACTCCGCCATTGACATTAGGGCGTTTCTCCCCGAGGGCATGATGAACTCCGTGGCTGATGCGAAGCAGCCGTTCCTGGGTTTCGGGCGGGGCTCCGGCCGAGACGGCCTGTGCCTACGCAGCGAAAACCGTGAAAGCAAAAACGGCGACTGGACCCAGATTGAACTGATCTGCTACAAAGGCAAAAGCCTGCACATTGTGAACGGCCAGGTGGTGATGGTGCTGCAGAACTCCCGCTACGTAGAAAACGACAAAACCACTCCGCTCACCAAAGGCAAAATCCAGATCCAAAGCGAAGCCGCCGAGGTTTACTACAAAGACATCCTGCTGAAGGAGCTAGACGAGCTGCCGAAAGAGTACGCAGCGTATTTTTAAGAAGGGATAATTTAGGTTTTCTACCAGATGCTGGTTTATACATCAGATATTCGAAAACTCAGAAAAGCAGCAATCAAAGAGGTTCTTTTTACCTTTTTACCATTGGCTATTTTACCTCTGGTTGACCTCTTCATTAAGACCGATCTGGTTTGGGATAGCTATTATCCATTGGCAGGAGTTTTTGCTTTAATGGCTTTGATAGATGCTTTCGGAAGAAGCCGGCTACTGCGGTTGACCTTTGACACAGAACGGGAAGAAATCATTCTGGAAACAACCTCTATTCCCCTTCTTATCAAAAAGAAAGTTCTACCGTTTAGCGAAACAACTCTCCAGGCTTCAAGTCCTGTTACAAAGTCCCAACGAAAATGGAACCCGTTGACTTTGACGTTCTATAGAAACAGAAAAATCATGCTTGTGCTTTCTTCCGCTAAAGATGGTTTGTCCCTAAACACCTTAGAAGAGATAAGAGAAAACGTGGCAAAATATTGCCAGCCTATTAGCTCTAACTAATCACAAATAAAAAGCCCCGCTGCTTTCTGCTTGTTTTATCGAAAACAAGCAGAAAGCAGCGGGGCTTTTTACAAGCTATACCCGTTTACTTCTTCGCCGAAGCTGTTGCCTTAAGGTGTTTGGCAGCCTCAATGAAGGTGGTGTTCCAGATGTCTTTTTCGTTCTTCTTCAGGAACTGCAGTAATTGGTGGTGCGCCTCCAGGGAGACGTTGAGGGCGTGCTCGCCGCCTACGCCGTGGAACAGGAACACAACCATGCTGTTGGTTTCCATAGCCTTCTTCACCATGGCAATGAGTTCATCGCCGGTCTGGCCGTTGATCATAAAGGAGCCTACATTGTACACGTCTGTCTGCGTTTTGGGTACGTAGACGCTCTGCACGCCGCGGGCGGCAAACACGTCGTTCTTCAGACCGTCCATATAATTGACGCCGGCCACTTTGGTATCGCCGCAGGGGTAGGCGAAGGTGTGTTCTTTTTTGCCGTCTACCGCTTCCAGGGCTGCGTTGGTCATCTTGATCTCATCGGTGATGCGACGCACGGAGTAGGTAGCCAGGTCATAATCCGGGGTCACAAAGCTTCTGCCGGGTTGGCGGCCGTCGCAGGGGTGGAATAGCGAATGGTTGGCGAGTTCGTGCTTGTTGGCGGCGGCCTTGCGCCACTCGGGCAGGCGTTTGGTGAACGCCGGCGAGGAGGCGATGAGATAGAAGGTGCCTTTCAGTTTCACAGAGTCCAGCGCCGGGATTACTTTGTCCAGGTGCGTGTTGAGGGCATCGTCATAAGTGAGGACCACGGCGCATTTCTTCTTATTCCAGTCCTGCGCGAAAGCAGAGACGCTCATGAGGCAGAGCAGGAAAGTAAGGGTTCTTTTCAGGATCATTATGTTTGTATGAATGGCTTTTATTTGGAAGAACAAGTTTGCCATAAGTTACAGGAACTCGGCCATAAACGCTGCATTTCCCGCCTATTTTTCCTAAAACAAGCCAAAAACAAACGGTCTTGGGTGCCTGGCAAAAGAATATATACTTCTCCAAAGAATCCTTCAGCAGAGGCCGCACATACATATAACTTTTACTATCCTGTTTTCCGTACAAGCGTGTGAACACAAACAAACCCAATCATCCCCTATGGACCTAACTCAGGAAATAGCCCAACTGGGCCCCTGGTTTCATAACCTGCACCTGCCAGACGGCACCCAAACCGCCCCCAACCATAGCCTCGGCGATTTCCCGTCCTTCAAATGGGAACACATCAAAAAATATATTCCGGAGGACCTAAGCGGCTGGCGCGTGCTGGACGTGGGCTGCAACGCTGGTTTCTACACCATGGAACTGGCCAAGAGAGGCGCCTCGGTGCTGGGCATTGACGTGGACCCGCATTACCTGCGGCAAGCCGCCTGGGTGGCCCAGCAGTTTGGGCTGGATGACAAGGTGGAGTTCCGGCAAATGCAGGTGTATGACGTGGCTCATCTGCAGGAGAAATTTGACCTCATCTGGTACATGGGCGTGATGTATCATCTGCGTTATCCGCTGTTGTCGCTGGACATTCTCTCGCAGAAAACCACGCGCCTGATGGTATTCCAGACCCTGACCATGCCCGGCGAGGAAGTGGCCGAGATACCCGCTGATATTGAGTTCAACGAACGCGAGGTGATGCTGGAGCAAGGGTACCCTAAAATGGCTTTTATTGAGCATAAACTGGCCGGCGATGTCACCAACTGGTGGGCGCCCAACCACGCCTGCATTGAGGCCATGCTGCGCTCCTGCGGCCTGAAAGTAACCCAGAAACCAGACCACGAAATCTACATCTGCGAGCCTGACCCAGAGAACCAGAACAGCACCCACACCTGGAACAGTTCTGAGCTGCTCTCGGCTACCGGACAGGCCTGGCAAGAGGCCGTGGCCGCCAAAGTGGAAGGTAAAAACCGCACCCTCACCCGCTAATTCTTTTACAGAAAAGATGCTCGTTTTTGGCTTTCTTTCTGGAAAGAAAGCCAAAAACGAGCATCTTTGTTTTCATTTAGTTTAAAGTCATGCCTTACCCCCGCCCCTGGCGATTGCTTCGCTCCCAGATTGCTTACAAACACAAATGGTACACCCTGCGCCGCGACGAGGTGGAACTGCCCAGCGGCCACGTGGTAGACGATTTCTTTGTGAGCGAGCGCCCCGATGGCGCCTATGTCTTCCCCATCACGGAGGCAAACGAGGTGCTTTTTGTGCGCCAGTACAAGCACGCCGCCGGCAAGATTTTCCTGGAGCTGCCCGCCGGCTCCTTCTACCCAGACCAGGAACAGGCCCAGGACGCCGCCACCCGCGAGCTGCTGGAAGAAACCGGCGCCGTCCTTACGCAGGAATTGGTGCCGCTGGGCGTGCTGCATGACAACCCGGCCAAAGACACCAGCCGCATCCACCTTTTCCTGGCCCAGAATGTACGCGTGGAGCAGGAACAGGCCTTAGACGTCACCGAGGAAATTGAGGTGGTACGGGTGCCGCTGGACCAGGTGCTCCCCAAAGTGCTGAACGGAGAGATCTGCGTTTCTGGCTCGGTGTCTCTGTGCTTTCTGGCGCTGCGGCATCTACAGGCGTTATAGCAAAAACCGGGGAAGCAATCTCATCGACGGAGCCGCGAAAGAAATTACCCCTAGATCTCAACCACAGCACCAAAACTAAGTATAGGGAAATGTAACCGCGGAAGAACTCTGGCAGCTCAGCCTTCTGCAGGTCTGCGGTTACGTTTATCCCCACCATACTAAAAGACCGCAGCGCAATGGCTGAAGTGAACGAGGGTGCACTCCCTGAAGGAAAAAAGAAAAAAGATAAGGCACAGAAAACCCAGCGGGGCACAGAAACCATGTTCCGGATCACGGCCGCCAACCAGATGCGGCTCAGTGACATGGCAGACAACAAGGCGCATATTCTGCTTACCATCAACTCTATCATTGTTTCTATCTTGCTGTCGGTGCTGTTCAGGAAACTGGACACGGAACCCCAGCTCATTGTGCCGGCCATCCTGTTTCTTTTCACCTCCCTCTGCACCATGGTGCTGGCTATTCTGGTAACCATGCCCCGCATTAAGAAAGATCAGCCCAACCGGGATTTGAGCAAAGACAAGATTAACCTCATGTTCTTCGGGGATTTCCACAGCATCAGCCTGCTGGAATATGAAGAAGGCATCACTGAGATGATGTCTAACCCCAAAACACTGTATGGCAGCATGATCAAAGACAACTACCACCTGGGCGTGGTGCTGCAGAAGAAATACACCAGCCTGCGGTTTGCCTACATCTTCTTCATGGTGGGCTTTGTGGTGTCGGTGATCTCCTTCGTGATCACGCAGTTGTTCTACTAAACACCTGCCCTTATCATAGTACAGTATTTATTCATCATCCCCAACCTTCCTCTTTACGTTAAACCATGCCGGGCTAATTCTATTTTCGCCGGTAAGAATATTGTCCCATATCCCAAGACCTTTAAACCAAAAGCATCAGTTGGGTACACCCTCCTATGCTTAGGATTAACCGATATATAGCAAGCAAAGAAACATGCGTCAAGCCTCCATCTTAAAACCTGCTCCTGCTTCTAAGATTTCCAACCCACTCAAAATCGCTTCCCTGCCCTGGATCCAAGTGGCTCCAGACGCCCCCTATTTTATCACCGAGGACGGTCAGCCCTGGACGCCCGTGGGCCAGAACGATGCCATTACCTGGCCCGAGCTGGAAGGCTTGTTCCGCCGGAAGAATCTGGCCGCCGTGGAAGAATACCTGGCGTATCTCGCAGAGCACGGCGTAACCTGCCTTCGCCTCATGCTGGAATACGCCCAGGTAAAGCACCGCTACTTTGAGAAACCCGCAGGCACGTTCAATCCCAGTATGGTCAAACTCTGGGACGATCTTTTCGCACTCTGCGCTAAGTACGGCCTCCGCATCCTGCTCACACCCTATGACACCTTCTGGATGTGGCTTAAGTGGAAGTACCACCCTTACAACAAAAGCCTGGGTGGCCCCTGCGCCGGCCGCGGTCAGTGGCTCCTCTGCCCAGATACCATGGCCGTTATCAAGGCGCGGCTCACTTTTGTGGTGGAACGCTGGGGCAGCAGTGGTGTACTCTTTGCCTGGGACCTCTGGAACGAGATGCACCCGGCCCACATGGGCAACAATTCAGAGGGTTTCTCCAGGGTAGCCACCGAATTGAGCGAGCACGTGCGCGAACTGGAACTGCGCCTCTACGGCCGTTCCCACCCCCAGACCGTGTCTATCTTCGGGCCTATCCTGCACACGCACCCAGACACCGCCGATACCATTTTCCGGCACCCCTTGCTTGATTTCGCAAGCACCCACTTCTACGATGCCAAGACCATTGACTACCCCAAGAACACGGTAGACTCGGCCATCAAGGTAGGCGAACTGGTACGCGAGGCCCTGGAACACGCCCCCGACAACCGCCCTTTCTTTGACTCTGAGCACGGCCCCATTCACCTGTTCAAAGACAAGAAGCACACCCTTGCCCCCGAGTTTGACGATGAGTATTTCCGGCACATCCAATGGGCGCACCTGGCCTCTGGGGCGGCCGGCGGTGGCATGCGCTGGCCCAACCGCCATCCGCATACCCTCACGCCCGGCATGCGCGTAGCCCAGAAGAACATGACTGGTTTCCTGGAGCTCATCCACTGGCCCACTTTCCGGCGGAAAAACCTGAACCAAGAGATCAAGGTCTCAAAACCCTCCTTCGCGGTGTTTGGCTGCGCCGATGACCAGCAGGCCGTGGTCTGGCTTCTCCGGAAAGATGCCCTGTACCAACGCAAGCGCTTAATGGATCCCAATGCTTCTGCTCTCACAATACAAGTGCAGATCCCTGGCCTGCAAGATGGCTGTTACCAGATTACCACCTGGAACACCTTGGAAGGCAACATGCGGGAACAGTTTCAAGTTGAAGCGCATGGCGGTAATTGCAGTTTCTCCATCCCAGAAGTACGCACGGATGTAGCAGTAGCAGTGGTGAAAGTATCTTGAAGTTTGTCCCAAGCACTAAGCTGGTAATCACAGCAGATATAGGCAAGCATGCATTTCGTCCCCCTTTGAAGGGGGTAGGGAGATGACAAGGCCGTTTGTAGAACCATTGGCTTTGCTACAGAGCGGAGACTTCAATGGTGCTTCTCCTGCAAGGGCAACCACAAGGGATTGCCCCTACATATCAGGAATGCGTAACCTGCACGAGTAATCATCCCCCTACCCCCTTGAAAGGGGGACGGAATGTGTGTTAAGTAAAGGGACTATTTGGGCTATAAGAACGCCTTCACCAACTGTTCCCATTCCTCCTGCAACGTGCCAGAGGGCCTTTTTTGGCCCGCGCGTTTGTACCAGTAATCAGCGTTCCAGAGGTCACCTTCTTTGCGGTGGAGGTAGGCGTGAATCCAGGCGGCGTTTTTATTCGGTAAATCCTGGATCAGTTCATGCGCTTCTTTCCAATTGTCTTGGGCATCATGCCACAGCGCCTGCAGGTAGACGGAAGCTCCTGCCGGGGGCAATGGCGCGGAGATGCTTTTTTGGAAAGTGGTAAAGTCCATTTGGCTTCTGCTTTTCTAGAGTTGCGGTTGATTTGCCTGGCTACAATTTACTTAGGATTTCCCTTCGTTTACGGAAAAAAATAGCTCCTTTGTTTTAAAGCCGTTTTCATGAAATCGGCTTTAAAACAAAGGAGCTATTGCTATTAGTTAAGGCTTAACTCAGACTTTTATCGTCCTGGAAAGATCCTGCTGGCAGAGGGAAAACCGCTTGGTTGTTCGTTTTCCAGATGGCCCACAAAATCCTTACAGGATGATTAAAAAGTATTAAGACTTCTGCTTACATCGCCTCTACAAGATCCTGGTAATAGTCCATGCCTAGGTGCGTGATGAGGTCTTCGCCCATCATGTGGCGCAGGGTGTTCTGCAGTTTGATCAATTGCTTGAAAATATCGTGCTCAGGGTTGAGGCCCTCGGCGGTCTGAGGTGACTTGAAATAGAAAGACAACCATTCTTGGATGCCAGACATACCGGCTCTTTTGGCCAGGTCACTGAACAGGGCCAGGTCAAGCACCAATGGCGCAGCCAAAATGGAGTCGCGGCACAGGAAGTTGATCTTGATCTGCATCTGGTAGCCTAACCATCCGAAAATGTCGATGTTGTCCCAGCTTTCTTTGTTGTCGCCGTGCGGTGGGTAGTAGTTGATGCGTACTTTGTGGTACATATCTCCGTACAACTCGGGGTTGGACTCGGGGCGGAAGATCTCGTCCAGCACGCTCAGCTTGGAGACCTCTTTCGTCTTGAAGTTCTCAGGGGCATCTAAAACCAACCCGTCGCGGTTACCTAAGATGTTAGAGGAGAACCAGCCTTTCACGCCCAAAGCACGGGCGTGCAGGCCCGGGGCCAGGATGGTTTTCATCAGGGTCTGGCCCGTCTTGAAATCCTTACCTCCAATAGGGGTATCGGTTTGCTTGGCAAGTTCAATCAGCGCAGGGATATCGCAGGTAAGGTTAGGTGCCCCGTTCATGAACGGCACGCCCAGTTTGATGGCGGCGTAGGCGTAGATCATTGATGGCGCGATGGCCGGATCATTGTTCTGCAGCCCTGCTTCAAAAACCTCAATACTTTGATGTACCTCAGATTCCTCAATATACTTCTCGGTGGAACCGCACCACACCATCACCAGGCGGGCGCAGTCGTTGGCTTCCTTGAAGTTCTCGATGTCGTCCATCAGGGCCTTGGCCAAATCAGCTTTGGTGGCCGCCTCCTTGATGTGGTCGCCGTCCAGGTTAGCGATATAGGCCTTGTCAAAAACCGCTTTCATGGGCTTAATGGCTTCCAGTTCGGCTTTCACGGCGTGCAGCATCATGGGCTCCAATACCTTGGCTTTCATAGCCGCCTCAAACACGTTGTCTGAGTACACGTCCCAGCCCCCGAAAACAATATCATTCAGATCAGCCAGCGGAACAAACTCTTTGATTTTAGGATACCGGTTCTCGGTGCGTTTTCCTAACCTGATGCTTCCCATCTGGGTGAGGGAACCAACCGGCTGCGCCAGATCCTTTTTAACGGCTTCTACCCCGGCAATGAGGGTGGTGGCCACGGCGCCTAAACCGGGCATCAACAAACCTAGTTTTCCTTCTGCTTTTTCTACGACATTATGCATGTAACACGAGTTTATGGGTGGGTAATAAAGAGTGTAGTATTAGGTTATAAGCTACTGGTGGTGTCTCCCATCGGCCTTGGCTTTTGAGAGAAGATGTTTTCAATTCACCTCGGTTCTGGCATCAATTGTAGTTTGGCAGGCACAGACCCGAGGCAGGTAAAAGACAAATTCTTTTTCTCTTGCCGTTTTCAAAAAACAGCCCTTAAACGAAAACATCAGTGGTATGCGATAAGACAAGGGTAATGTAAATGACCGCGGCTGAGGGCTCTAAAAGAAGGTTTTACCTAGTTTTCACCTGTAGGCCAAGCTTTGTACCACCGCTTTAACCCGCATTACTCCATTTACCGCTTTAAGGTTTTAATTCTCCGGTGTCATTTATTAGCAGAATCCGAGCGGTTTCTTCGTAAACTTCAATTATGCTCACTGAGGCCGGACTGATCTCCAGGCGCTGGAACATGTCCAGATGAACGCCGGCGTAATAGGCCACCGCGGCTTTGATCAAATCTGAATGGCTTACCACCGCCACCGTTCCGTGTGGGTGCTGCGCACAAAGTTTCTGCAGCCCCGCAATGACACGGGCTTGCGCCTCCAGCATCAGCTCACCACCCGGAATGCGGGTCACGCTTCTGAAGGAATTGAACCGTTGAAATTGCTGGTCGCCACTCAGCTCCTCAAAAGTGCAATTGGTCCACTCCCCGAAATTTATCTCCAGGAAATCCTCCATGGGAATGGTTTGCAGCTGCTGCGCCTGGGCAACGAAATCGGCGGTCTGCAGGGTGCGCTCCAGAGGGCTGCTGTAAAGCGCGTCAACGGGAAAATTAGCCAATCTTTGGGCCAGCTGCTGCGCCTGTGCCACTCCTTCCTCGTTCAGGAAAACACCCGGCGTGCGGCCAGATAAACGTTTGCCCACTGAGTCTGTGGTGGCGTGGCGGATCAATAAAATTTTGGTCATGTAGTCTGTTTTTGAAAGCGCGGGCGTGCAGTTTAGCGCCTGTTTTTTGAAATGCAAGGCAAAAAAGCAAAGGAAAATTTTAGCCGTGTCTTTAAACGGCTAAAGCCGCAAACCGTTTTCTTTGAGTAACCCTGCTTCCTGCCTTTTGCCTCCATTTATTCCCGGTTAATCTTCTGGTTTGAGGTTCTGCACTTTAAGACAAACACGCTGCCCCAGTGGCAATTTAAGGAGATGAATATATAACCTAAACCAAATGTATGCCGTTGGCATGAATTACCATTTCCCGGGTGTGGGCTGTGCCTACAGCGCAGCCTGCCGGCCCGGCTTCTACCCTTATTTCAGAAAAGCTTTGGAGAACCTACAACATAAGAACGTTTTAAAGATCGGGGTCCTGACCTTTCACCGCTGCATCAATTATGGAAGTTACTGGCAGGCCCGTTGCCTGGCCGAGGGGCTGCAGGCGCGCGGCCACGAAGCCGTGATCCTGGACCATGACTCTAAGCGGGTAAACCTGGTAGAATGGAAATGCGCTTTCCAGCCGGTGTTGCCTACGCCGGTACCCGCATCTGACCGCCCATTGTACCGCGAGAAAATTCGGAAGTTCTTCCGCGTTTTTGATACCCTGCCCCTTTCGCCCCGCTTCCCGCTGGAAGACCCCAGCCAGATGGAAAACTACGATGTGGTGGTGGTAGGCAGTGATGAGGTCTGGAACCTCTCGCACCCGTGGTACGGCTGCTGCCCCTTGTTCTACGGCGATGGCCTGAAAACCCAGCACCTGATCTCGTACGCCGCCAGTTTCGGAAATTATGACGCCTCCTGGGGCATGCACCCTTTCTGGGCCGATAAGCTGCGGAACTTTGAGTCCATCTCCGTGCGCGACGCCAATTCCCAAACCATCATCAAAGACGCCCTAGGCTTTGAGCCCGAGATGGTGCTGGACCCTTGCCTGCAGTTCCCCATCATACCGGAGGACCGTGACCACGAGTTGCTGCAGAAACCCTACATTGCGGTCTACGGTCATAACTTTTCAGAATCATTCGCCCGCGAGATCAGGCAGTACGCCGATAGCCGGAACCTGCCGCTCATCAGTTTCGGGTACCGCAACGACTTCGCCGACGAGCAGTGGATCACCACAGATCCGCATGACTTCGCGCATTTCATGGCCAAAGCAGAAGCCGTGGCCACCAATTTTTTCCATGGCTGCGTCTTTGCCCTTCGCAATGCCAAACCGTTTGTGTGTGAGTCATCGCCGTACCGTAGGCATAAACTGCAGGGGCTCATGGCCAAGATAGGCGGCGAGCATCACCTGCTACCCGAGGGCTCAGATTACGCCCAGTACGAGACCTTGCTGAGTACCCCTTTGAACCCGCAGATCACGCAGAAGATTCAGCAGCTGCGGCAAACCTCCAATGCGTATCTGGATAGGGCG
This sequence comes from Rufibacter roseolus, assembly GCF_017916365.1. Taxonomy (GTDB): domain Bacteria; phylum Bacteroidota; class Bacteroidia; order Cytophagales; family Hymenobacteraceae; genus Nibribacter; species Nibribacter roseolus. The sequence goes on along the minus strand of NZ_JAFMSU010000001.1, from coordinate 1,746,830 downwards.
CTGGCGTTAAAACAAGTTCAATACGCATGAAAGACCTGCTGAGCCCCCGTGATATTGTGAAGTCTGGCTTGTGCATTGGCTGCGGCAGCTGTGTGGCCCAGGCCAACCTGCCAGACACCCAGATGGACTTTGACGCCTACGGCCAACTGAAACCCCAGGGCCCTAACTCCTGGTACAAACGTGAGTCGGCTAGTTTCACCAGAACCTGCCCGTTCTCGCCGGGGTCCAGAAACGAAGATTACCTGGGTGCCCACCTCTTCCCCACCGCCCCCATACTGGACAATGCCATGGGACGTTTTCAGGCGGCGTACGTGGGCCACGTGTCTGAAGAGGATTTCAGGATGCAAGGCAGCTCCGGAGGAATGGTTACCTGGGTAGCCACTGAGCTCATGCGCCAAGGCCTCATTGACGGCGTGGCCCACGTGATCGCCACGAAAGACCCGCAGGAAGACGGCCGTTACTTCCGCTACCGCATCGCGCGTACCGAGGCCGAGATCCGGGAGGGGGCCAAGTCACGCTATTACCCCATTGAACTGTCTGAGGTGCTTTCTTTGATCAGGGAGGTGCCGGGCCGCTACGCCGTGGTGGGCATTCCGTGTTTTATCAAAGCCATCCAGCTGCTGCGCCAGGAAAACCCCATGTACCGCGAGCGCATCCAGTACACCCTGGGGCTTTTCTGTGGCCACATGAAGAGCGCCCGTTTTGTGGAGAGTTTCGCCTGGCAGATGAACGTGCCGGTAGACCAGGTTGAACGGGTAGAGTACCGCCAGAAAGACCCCAACCGACCAGCCAACTGGTACAACGCCAAACTCACCCTCCGCGACGGCTCCAGCGTGAACCGCGACTGGTGGCACCTGGCTGATGGTGACTGGGGAGCCGGCTTCTACATGAACTCGGCCTGCAATTACTGCGATGACGTGGTGGCAGAGACCTCTGATATCTCCTTCGGCGATGCCTGGGTGGAACCGTATTCCTCCGATGGCCGCGGCACGAACGTAGTGGTGGTCCGCTCGCCACTGGTAGACAAACTGGTGACCAATGCTATCCAGGCAGGGCGCCTGCAACTGGAGCCGGTAGATGCCCGCTTTGTGGAGCAGACCCAGGCCGCCGGCTTCCGGCAACGCCGCGAAGGTCTGGCTTACCGTCTCACCTGGCCTCGTAGCGGCGTACAACCCCGCAAACGCGTCACCCCAGACGACAAAACCCCCACTACCCAGCGCAAGCTCATCTACCGCATGCGCTATTACCTTTCCATGGGTAGCCACAAGATGTTCAGGCTGGCCCGACAATTAGACTCCCCTAAACTGTACATCAATTGGGCCGCAATGGCTTTGGCAGCGTATCATGGGTTTGCCTATCACCAGGGTAAGCTTGGGGAGATAAAGAACCGGTATAAACAGTTGAAAGGAGAATAAAAAAAGCGGAGGGTTTCCCCTCCGCTTTTTTTATTCTTTGTGCTTTGGGCCTATTTTTCTAAAAGCAGGCCTAAAACCTATGCACGTTCAACTTCTTACTTCGCCACCTGCACTTCCTTTGTAAGCTTTTCCAGCTCAACCACTATCCGGTTGATCACGCCTGCCCAGTCATCGGCTACTTCTTGCCGGAAGAGGCGCATGGAAGGGTACCAGGGGCTGTCTTCGCGGTCATCCATCCAGCGCCAGTCTGCATTGGCGTGAAGCAGGGTCCAGACGGGGACGTTGAGGGCACCGGCCAGGTGAGCGGGCATGGAATCTACGGTAAGGAGCAGGTCCAAACCTTTGATAACGCGCCCGTAATCATACAAACTGAACTCCCCGGGATGGATACCGAAACCTCCCTGCCAACCGGCGTTGGCGGCATTCTCCTGGAGGATATAGAGGTTGATGCCTGGCACCTCGGCCAGCGGCCGCAGAAAATCAAACGGAATAGACCGATGCGGATTCCAGTCGCCGGGTTTCCAGACCAAGCCTACGTTCAGTTTCTCCTGATTGCCGGGAAGCGGCAGGGGCTCTACCTGGAGGTAAGGAATCTGGGACGGGATGGTGTCCACGGTGGTCCGGAAGATATGGGTTAGCTCCATGATTTCCACGTCCACGTCATACTCTACCTCGGGGGTACCGTCATTCAGGGGCAAGAGCTTATCTATGGCGGGAATGGTTTCCAGTAGCGGGATCAATGGCGCCTGGGCCCACACAATAACTTCTTTAGCGATGGCTTTGATGAGCGGCGCGAACCGGATGAACTGGATGGTGTCGCCCAGGCCGTGGTAGCAGCGCACCAGCACCCGTTTACCTTGCAAAGAGGAGCCGTCCCAGACGTATTGGAAGTGGCGGGGCCAGTGCCAGCAGGGTTTTCCGGCGCGTTTTTTCAAAACGGCATCGCTGTGCTTCCAAGCTTCTTCAAACGTGCCCCGGCGCATGTTCAGCATCCAAACATCTGGGGTTTCTTCCTGGGTTTCCTGGCTCATAAGGCGGCTGATGTTTTCTTGAAATGAAGCATCTCTGTTTAAGCCCTGTTTTAGAGAAAACGGGCGTTAAACAGAGATGCTTTACAGAATTCAGATATAAAAGGTACTAGGCGTAACGGCGCATCATAAGGGCGCAGAAATCAGCGAACTCCTCAATATGCTGGGGTGGGCTGGTGTGGTGCGGCTGTACGCCTTTGTGCTCTGGGGTGAAGCAGAAGGTGGCGGTCACGTCAAATTCATCCAGCTTCTTCATGACGTGGTCAAACCACTTCTCGGCATCCGGACGCAGCCAATCGGCCCAGCTCAGACCGGTGCGCAGCTTCTTCACGCCCAGGTTGCGGAGGTGTTGTACGGCATCGTCCAGGCGGTGGTCTTCAAAGTGGAACCACTGGCAGATCCCGAACTCAGGGGTGTAGTCAGCGAAATGTTTATGGGCGATTTTGGGGGTACCGTCTTCCTTGAGCAGACCCATGTGGAAGTGGCGGTAATAAGAAGATCCCTCAGCCTCGCGGTGGCGCGTGGTGGCTTCCCAGGCCTGAGGCAGGTCATAGAGGCTGTACCAGAAAGCGCGGTCCACGCGGCCCATCAACAACTCGGCGGTACGGCGCAACCCAAATTCCTGAACTTCCTCGGCCCCGAAGGAAGAAATCCCCACTTCGGTTACCCACACGGGCAAATTGGTGACGGCTTCAATCTCAGCGATTTTATCGGGCCACTCGTTGATGTTCCAGAGGTTCCAGTCCAGTGGGAAACCGTGCACGGCTACGGCATCAAGGTCTTCCAGGGTGCCGTGGCGTTCTAAAGTCTTGATAAAATGCGGGTCTATGGGCGAGATGCCTCCTAACACGCGGGTAATCTCCGGCTTTTCGGCTTTACAGGCTTTGGCGGCCAGTCTCACCATTTCCCCGAAAATCTTCCATTCGGGGTCAATCTCGTAAGCCCAGTGTGATTTGTTGTTTGGTTCGTTCCAGAATTTAACTGCTTCTATCATAGTTTCATACGTAGCCTGCGCCTCACGGGTAAACGGCAAGCGTCAGGCATTAGGGGGTTTGAGTAGCGGTGTTTTTAGGCTGGTTAGGGTTTGTAATTAGTGCCTGGCACAGCCCTCCAACTGACAAGATTTAATTCATTAAGATCACCGAATATCGTAGAATCTGAATTATTGCCTACTACGAGCTACAAAGCTGCCCGTTGCCTCTTCTTAGAAAAATGCAGGAAAGACAATACCCCCAAAAGCCTCTTCAGAAACAAGCGATCACCGGAGGACCTGCCTAATTTCACTCATGTACTGCGGATGGGTGCTCATGCCGTTATGGCTCTGGCCCTTCAGGATGATGGCTTTATCTGTTGGCTTCAGCCATTGGTGTAGTTTAACCGATGACTCGTAGTCTATGATTTCATCCTGCTCGCAGTGGAAAATGACCACGGGCATGGTACACTTTGGCAGGTACTGGTACGTCTCAAATTTATACTTCAGGATAAACGTGGGAATAATGGGTAACCGCCGCCTCATGAGCTCTGTGACGCTATAATACGGGGCCTGCAGAATCAACCTATTGGGGCGATTCTCGGCGGCAAGCTTGGTGGCCGGTCCGGTGCCAATGGAATACCCCAACACGATGATCTGGCTTTCATCATATCGGGTTTTCAGCAGGTCATAGGCGGTTTGCACGTCCTGGTAGAATTGCTCCTGGCTTTTGATTTTGCCTTCGCTTTTTCCAAATCCTCGGTAATCCAGCATGAACACATCATACTGCAGATCAGTGTAAATCTCGGCTACAATCCCCCAGCTGGCCAGGGAACCGGCATTGCCGTGCAGGTAGTAAATCACGCCTTTGGGCTTCTCTGCCTTGAACAGCAGGGCATTCAGCAATAGGTTATCCGGGATTTTAATGCTGATTTCCTCAAACTTCTGCCCAAATTTGAATCTGTAATCTTTCCCGTACTTTACAGGAAAGTAAATAAGCTTCTCCTGGAAGAAATACAGCAGCCCGCAGAGAGCCACGTACAACAGGGCCACTATTTTAATAATGGATAACAGCATCGGTTTCACAGGTTCAGGAGACCAAAAAGGACAATACGTTTCTGCCGGTTAGTTGGCTGTATGGAATCACCTTCAGGTATAGCCGCAAAAGTAATCAGGAAAGACCAGGAGAATGCCTGACCTTGCCTGATTTATACTTTTGCTGCCTCTCTTCACAACCACCACGCTTGCCTTAAGTTTTAAAAGGACGTGGTAGCGAATGTCCGGAACTTCTCCTGGGCTACAGGTTTGGGGTAATAGAGAACCGCAGGTATTGGGTGCCTAATGACCCGGTTTTGGTGAACGCCTCCACTTCTATCTCAAATTCACCAATATCATCTGAGGTGTAGAAACTGATAGTTCCCTGCCCTTTGGCATCTGTGGCAACAGCCGGTGCCCAGAAAAGCATGCTCCTTAGATCTGGCGCCGGCGAGGGAATATTGTATTCATAGGAAGGCACCTTGAAAGGATGCAGCGGCGCTATACCGGCCCAGGCCAGGGTCTGGTTGTTCTGGAACTCCGCTGGTTTTGGATGCGGGGCATTGGTGGTGATAGACAGCACCCCGTGGCGCGCTATCATACCCAGGTTTCTGAGTTTGCGCTGGGCATAAAACAGGTCTATCTTCTTGATGGCGGTGCCGGGCAGTTGCAGCATCCAGTCATTGTTCAAGGTGGGTACTCCGTCAATGAAATACAGCGGATGCTCTTTGTAGCGGGCACCGTTCCGCTCGGGGGAGAAAATCCGGATGCTGCGTCCTTTATCGTTCTCCACCACACTGGCCAGCGGAATGGTTTCTTTTATCACCTCGGCCAGATCTTTGAAGGTCACATACTGACTCATGTCAAAAGACTGGTCTGGCGTGCCCAATTCTTCCAGCAAGGCCGCGGTACTATCCTTTTCTTGGGCAATGCCTCCCTTCACCCCGAAAAGCGCAGTGGCTTGTTTGCGCAGGGCGGTCTGTCTCAGGTACTGAGCCTCAGGCTCCGTTAAAACCAAAGGCAAGACTGTGGCCTTGGTGAAGGAAGGCAGGTTGGTCCACACCAGGTTTGCGTCTTTGACCCTTTCACCGGAGCGCAGCACCTCAAACGTGAACTGGTCTGGATGCACGAAATCAGGGGACTGAAACACAAAACTGCCCTCTGGCCCGGGCGTCTGGAGCATGGGCTCGGTGCTGCCGCGGCCAAACATCAGCAGGGTGGTAGTAGGCACCGGGGCGCCTTTGTCATCTACTACTTTCCCTTCAATTGACAAGGCAAGGGCAGTATCTGGCGGCGTCTGCTGGGTTGGACCAGCCACAAAGTTGCGAAACGGCGTCAGGGCCAGCAGCGCAACCTCCAGGGTAGAATCCACCGCCGGCGCCATGGCCTTTGTCAAACTCTGCCTTGGCGCCACGCCCTGGAAAATCTCCCGTTCCAGGGATGAGGCATACAGTTCCTGTGACTGCGCGCGGGGCCGCACCGCAAAAGCCAGGGAGGCTTCTATCGGTTTGCCGGCTGCATCTGTCACCAGGGCAGTCACGCGCACGGGCTCCCGGCGGCCATACCTGATCCGGTCTGTTTTCAATTGGATTCGCAGTTGCCTGGGATGTTGTACCAGCACGAACCGCTGCGCCTCTACTTGTCCCTCTGCGTTGGCAACGGATAAGGTTAATAAGCCGGCCGGTAATTTCCCGTGCGGAATCATGACCTCAACCCCTTCTGCGCGGTTAAGCTTTTCTTCTGTTGCCAGAACCGTCCTGTTTCCGGCAAGCACTTTGACCTGCACCCGTTTATCGCCTCTTTTTTGAATCCAGGCCGAATTCGAGAGTAATTTTATGTGCAGCGCGCTATCGGTTGGGGACTGCATCCGCAGGCTGATGCCTTGGGCTTCTACCGCGGGGAATTTGCTTCCCTTTAGAACGGCCGTGGTGTTTTTGTTTTCCAGCACCATCTGGTACTGCTGGCCTTCCTGCGGGGTAAACTGCACCAGGGCCACTCCTTCGTGGTTTGTCTGGAATACCGTTGCGGCTCCTGCAGCACCCATGATCAGGCCTTTGGTGGCTACGCCGTTGCCCTCCTGGTCTGTGGCTTTGATGGCCAGTCTATTCTCTACCTGCGCTACCAGTTTCCCGCCTTCGGGGTAGGCCTGCAAGTTTACGGAGATTTGTTTTTTCAAAGCCTCAGGATCAACTTTGGCTTTAGCGGAGGCAGGCCCCAGAATCCTTAACCTGGTCTGGAAAGCGTCTTTCTTCCCCGCCGGAATCATCGCTGGGGTGTAAGCCATTACGGCATACTGGCCGCGAGACAAGGTGTCTGGCAAGACAAAGCTCCCGGTTACCATCCCCTGTATAATGGGGAACCGCAGGTGCTGGGTAGTACCCGGAGCTGTCGTTTTAAACTCAATTTCCAGAATCTGGCTCTGAAACGATGGTTGCAGGGAAGCAGCCGCGAACACGTAGGCTTTGAACCTGACGGTATCGCCGCTGGCGTAGTACGGCTGGGAAAAGCGCACGTGGACCTGTTCCGGTCCTTCTCCCTCTCTGCCGGCCAATATCCCTTTCCAGGAACCTGACCGCCAGGTGAACGCCATTAAGGGGAGCAAAAGAAACAGGAACAACAGTGCTGGTTTAGACTTCTCCATACACTTTTTATAGGCAATGCTTGGGCTCATACTTTTACCAGAAAGGGGGTCGAATGGTAGTACTGTACTTCATGGTGAGGCAATCATCGGGGTACTTCAAGAGGGGCGGTACCACCGGCACATCTGACCGATTGATGAAGATTGCTTTTCTGGTAACCGCCGAAGCCCCGAAGAACCCATACACCGTTTCATCAGGATCAGTGGTGCTGGACAGGTTGCCTCTAGGGTTGGCCGGAGGCGGATCCAACACAGAACCGGTATTGCGGGTCTGGCTGATGAAAACCCGCCAGAAATCATAGGCTTCGGCAGAAACCGAGTACTGGGCCACCTCCAGATGATACCGCACATTGATGTTCTCGGCCGTCAAAGGCAGGTACCCAATGATCTGGCGATAACGGTTGCCGTCAAACAAGCGGTCTTCGCCCACTTCGGTGACCTTGGTGGTATCATAAACATAACAAGTCTTGCAACAGAGTTTGGGCATAGGAATAGGACCATTGCCCAGCGGTGGCCAGTACTCATAATCCCATGGTTGGGTGGAAACTTCAAAAATTCCCTGCCACTCCCAACGGTAGTAATTCTTTTCCCGGGCGGGGTCGGTCACATCCACTGAGACCTCGTAGCGGTAGTTGGGCGTCTCTTCTCCCTCTTTCACGGGCAACTTCTGGAACTGTAGCTGGATGTTTTCTACCGGAGGGCTGGCGGTGAGCAATTGCGCGGTAGAGGTATAGGACCGGCCATCTTTGAGTTTCACGCGCAGGGTGTACGCTTCGCCTACCTTCCCCCGCAATCCGTTGGGAGAGGTCTTGAAGATGCCCAATCCGTGCTCCATTAATATTTCCCGTTCGCCGGCACTACTGGTTATTTCCACCTGCGCCTTATCTAATTCCTGGTCCTTCAGGCCGGTTGGTCTTCCGTAGGGCGAGGTCATGGCGAGTTTCACGGTGTATGGGCCGGGTTCATTCGTCACCAAGCCCTCCACCACCAGACTTCTCACGTTGGCAGGCAGTTTTAAATCAACGGGCTCTACGCAGGAGATAAGCACGAGCGCAAGAAGCCAAAGAAAGCTGTTTTTCAAACCAAATTTATACGTTGCCATGGGGACTAGAATTTGAAGTCATACGTAATGGAAGGCAGGGGCACCCCCACCACAGAGAGCTTATACCCTTGGGGCGGAGCGCCCACATCGCGGCGGAAGAAGACGGAGTAGGCGTTCTGCCGGCCGTACACATTGTACACCGAAACGCTCCAGCGGCCCTCCCATTTTTTGTCTTTCCGGTGATTGGGCTCAATGGTCATGGACAGGTCCAGGCGGTGATAATCCGGGATGCGGGCCTGGTTCCGGTCACCGTAAACCGGCACCTCTACCCCTCCAACCATATACAGCCCGATGGGGGCCGTGGTAGGCCGTCCGGAGCTATAGATGAAGTTGGAGGTAAAAGCCAGGCGTTTGGTTAACTGGTAAGCGGCCACCACAGACACGGTGTGCGGCTTGTCATAGTTGGTAGGGTAAAAAGCCCCTTTGTTCACCTGCTCCTCTGGGAAAGCCCCGTTCACCTGAATCTCTGATCTGGAATAGGTATAGCTGGCCCACCCGGTTAAATCGCCCTGCTTTTTGGCAAGTTGCACCTCCACGCCGTAGGTGCGGCCTTTGCCGGGTAACAAATCAGCTTCAATGGTGGGGTTCAGCCAAAGCTCTGCGCCTTCTTTGTAGTCCAGTTGGTTCTGGATGCGCTTGTAGTAAGGCTCCACTGAGAATTCAATGGAATTGCCCGAGAAGTTGTGGAAGTACCCAATAGACCACTGATCGGCTACCTGCGGTTTCAGGTGCGTGTTGCTGGTTTGCCAGAAATCAATGGGCGCCACGGCCATAGCGCCTGAGATCAAATGCAGGTACTGCCGCATGCGCTGGTAACCGGCTTTAATAGAATTAACCTCTGTGATGCTGTACTTAAGGGATACGCGGGGCTCCAGGCCATGGTAGAACGCAATACCTTCCCCTGACCCGTAAGACAGCGTGTCTATGATGGTACGCTCCTGTTTGGGCTGGCCCGGCGCATACACATACACCTGCCCTGGCCCACGGTTCTGGTAAAAAGAATAGCGCAGCCCCAGCATGACGGTCCACTGCGGGGTAATGGTGTATTCATCACTGGCGAAGATGCCGCCTTCCAAGGCCTGGTTCTGGGTGAGGGCAATGGGGTTCACGCCGGAATTGGCCGAGGCCGGCTCCAGTTTGCCCGGTTGAAAGGTATGGTAAATCCCTTCCGCGCCAAACGCAAGTTGGTGTTGACGGGCATCGTAGTTCCCTTCGGCCTTTATACTCGCCGACCATATTCCGTTGCTGAACTTAGAGGCATTGGTAGAGTCCTGGTCCTCGATCCCGAACCGGTATTTACTGAACACCCCGCTCAAGGAACCCACTAACCGCTCACTGAAGGAATGGGTGTGTTTCAACGAGGCGCCTATGTTCTGCCAGGAATAGATACTGTCCTGGGTGAACCCGAAGGCATCATGGCTCACGTAACTGTTGAAACTGATTTTATCTTTGGCGCTGAACGTATGGGTCACGTTGGCGTTGCCGTCATAGAAGGCGGCGTGGGTCTGGCTTAACTGTTTGTCTTTGAGGCTATGCAAAACCCAGTTGGGGTAAGAAGCCCGGCCTGCCACCAGGAAAGTAGTCTTTGGGGAGAACAATGGGCCTTCCAGGGCCAGACGGCTGGTGATAGGCCCCACGCCTCCGTTGCCTTTGAGTTTGGTATTCTGGCCTTCTTTCTGCTGCACCTCCAGCACCGATGATAAGCGCCCGCCGTATTTTGGAGGAATGCCGCCGCGGTAAAAGTTAAGGTCCTTGACCACATCTGGGTTGAAGACCGAGAAAAAGCCGAAAAGATGCGAAGGGTTATAGATAGGAATCTGGCCCATGAGCAACAGGTTCTGGTCAGAGCCGCCGCCCCTTACGTTGAAGCCCGCCGAGCCCTCGCCCACAGAACTTACCCCAGGCAGCAGCATTACACTCTTTACCACGTCTACCTCGCCCATGAACGTAGGCATCTTCCTGATCACCCCTATGTTCAGTTTGTTCATGCCCATCTGCACAGTATTCACATTGCGGTCATTCAGGCCATCGGCGCGTACCTCCACCTCATTCAGGGCAACCACCGACTGATAGAGCTGCAGGTTCAGGGTACCGGCGGCATAGAGGCCCACCTGTCTTTCCTCGGGCAATAACTCAATGGATTTGTATGATACCAAGTGCTCGCCCATGGGCAGCAAAAGCCGGTACTCGCCATTGGCATCGGTTTGGTCGCCAATCGCCAGAGACGGCACAGAAACGGTAGCGCCTACCACGGGCTCTCCGGTTTTGGCACTGGTAACCCTGCCCCGCAGAGCCACTTTTTTATCGTCCTGGGCGTTTTTAGGCAACCCGAAGAGCAACCGGTTCAGGGGTTTGCCTTCATTGTCTTTGTAGACGATGGCCGGATGGTGGGCCGCCGATGGGAAGAGCATCACCGCATAATCATGGTACCAGGCCGCCTCCAGTTCTGTGTTCTCCAGCAGCGCCTCCACCACGGTGGTCACTTTCTCTCGCTCAAAATTTTTGGTCACCTTAAGGTTGGTTACCCATTCTGGCTTGAAGTAGAACCTGACCGGGGTTTTGGCTTGGATTTCCTGCAGGACCTGGGTGAGGGGGGCCTGTTGGTAACTGCCCGTGAAAAGGATTTCTGTGGGTGCCTGGGCATAGCCCCGCAGGCAGAAAAGAAAAGTCAGCACGAAGAGCCATAGCTGGCGGGGGAGAATAATCATAGAGTAAGGGGCAAGCTTGAGGAAAACTCCAATACGGGACAATTTAAATATTCAAAATGGTATATGCTTGTTAATTTTTATTGAACTCACTCGCTTCTACTAGCTCACCGAAGCAGGCCGGTCACCTCAGTCCGGCTTATTTCTTCTCCTCCCCTTCCTGGAACCAGCTGGCGTACATCACATAGTTACTGGCGGTTTGGGCCATGCCCGAGATTTGCTCCTGGGTGAGCGCTTTCACTTTCTTGGCGGGCACCCCGGCGTAGATGAAGCCCCCCTCGCAGATGGTTTTCTCCAGCACTACTGCGCCGGCCGCCACAATGCAGTGCTCCTGCACCACGGCATTATCCATGACAATGGCCCCCATGCCAATAAGCACGTTGTCTTCAATGGTGCAGCCATGCACAATGGCGTTGTGCCCGATGCTCACGTTGTTGCCTATGAAAGTGCCGGTCTTCTGGTAAGTGCAGTGAATGACGGCACCGTCCTGAATGTTGGTCTTATTCCCGATGCGGATCTGGTTTACATCGCCGCGTACCACGGCATTGAACCAAACGGTGCACTGGTCACCCATGACCACGTCTCCGGCAACAGTTGCATTAGGAGCCACAAAGCAATTTTCCCCTATAACTGGGTGAACCCCTTTAACAGGTAAAATGTAGGACATATTCTAAGTTTAAATGGAACAAAAGCTGAATATCTCCCTAAACATACAGGATAAAAACATCATTTTCTGATAAACCGGATCATACCTGAAAAGAATGCTACGGCCTATATACACAGGCTTTGTTCACATACTCATGCGTCCTAGTTAAGAAAAATCCCGGGCCACCTGAGCTTTAGAAAGTTACACTTATTTGTCCTTTAACACCAGTTTAAAGAATTAAGGCCTAAAACAGCAGCAGTCTTAAATCCGGCAACATCGCTTGGCCTGCCTTTCTAGAGCAATGTGCTTTAAAAAGAATTAGTCTGGTAAATCTAACATCATACAAACTAGGATCATCATTAAAGGTCTAGGGACGCAACGCCAATACTTCTGGTTTGCGCCAGCGTCCTGTGTTCTACCACCCACAAAGCCTTTAAGCCAGAAAAAAGGCAAAAAAGTATCGGGCAAGGTGTAGCCACGCCTTTTATAGGACAGTTGAACCACGGCTTACCCCCATACGCTTTTGCAGTTTCTAGAATATTTCTGAAAAAGAGCCCTCAAACGGGAAAATAGAGGAATTCTCTAGGTCAAATCCGGAAATGAAGCAGGCCATCTTTGGAATAAATAGGCTGAAAACGAGATTCAGGAAAGCATGCGTTTCCAGGTGCCTTTCCGGAGGCTGTACTTAAGGGTGCTGGGCAGGGCTTTCCACCAGTAGCTGTTCATTTCCACGGCAAAACTGGGCTGCATGTAGCAGTTGATGGTGCAGCCTTCGCAGGCAGGCAGGCGACCTTCCAGTGCAATGAGTTTCTTTACCTCGGGGGAGTTGTACAGCTCGTACAGGTTTCCTTGCACCGGGAACTTCTGCGCGCCCAGGTGATAACAAGGCAGGACCAGTTCGTTTTCCGGGGAAATAACCAACGTAGAGCTGGCGGCTTTGCAGATGGGTTTGTCTATGTGGTTGCCGCCGTCTTTGCGCAACTGCACAAAGGCCTCGTTCAGGTACACCCACTTCTTTTTGCTGAACGCAGAAAGGTAATTCAGTTCCTCCTGGGAAAGCTGATCCCCGGTTTCTACCTGGTTGTACTCAAAGGCGGGGTTCAGGAGCAGCATGAGCTTGTTGGGCAGGCAAATCTCTTCGTACACCCGCTCAATCTGGTCCAGGTTGTGCTTGAAAACAGTGAACAGGATATCGGGGCGCTCACCCAGGCTTTTGGCTACTTCAATAGACTGCAGCACGAAATCAAAGCAGGCCACACCGCGGCCGGTGTCATGCTCGGTTTTATCCGCTGAGTCCAGCGAGAAGTGCAGCATGTCTACCTTGCCTTTGAGGCGCTCGGCCCATTTGGGGTACAGCAGGCCGTTGGTGGTAAGGGTGGTAATGAACCCCATGCTTTGGGCCACCTCCAGAAACTGATCTATCTGCCGGTGCAGCAAAGGCTCGCCGCCGGTAAAGTCAATGACGTTCACGCCCAGTTTCTTCAGATCAGCCAGGTTCTTTTTGACATCCTCCAGTTGAATATAGGGCGATGGCTTTTCCCAGATGTCACAGAATGAGCATTTGGCGTTACACCGGTAGGTAACGTAGTAATTGCACAGGACGGGGTGGGAAATTAAGCGCATATTCTGGTAAACGGCTGCCTTAGCACCTGCAAGGTACGCATTGCTTACGGATTTAACTTACTGGCGGTGCCCAGCCCTTACTCTTGCCTGATCCGCTTTCGACCTGTTTTCTGAAAATACGACTTAAAACGCCTCAACACCCAGAGGGCTTCAACTCAAAACTCCAGCACAAACCCGATGGTAGGCAGAAAGGTCACCTCGTCTTCATCCAGGATCAGCGGAATGGCATTGGCGCCGTTGGGCTGGAGCGGCTGACCGTCTGTGGTAGCGAAGCCGGTATTGTCTGCGTTGCGCTCAAAAGTGTATTGCGGCAACGAGGGGCCCTTGAACCGGAAGATGTTCTGGATATCTACGTACAGGTCCAGGGTAGTGCGTTTGTAGTTCCACTTCTTGTCCAGGCGCACGTCCAGCTGTTGGAAGGAGCGCAGCCGAAGGGTGTTGAGCCGATCATAATCCAACAGGCCGGTGCCCAAAGAAGCATAGTTCCGCTGCGAGGCCTCCAGGTCAAACGGCGTGTAGGGCGAGCCTCCGGCGAAGCGGTATTTGGCGCCCAGTTCCCAGTTCCTGCCGAACTGCCAACCCAGCAACCCCGATACAAGATGCCTATTGTCCCACGCCGAGGCGAGGTAGTTATCATTGTTCAGCCCCGTGAACTCACTTCGCACCAGGGTGTAGGAAATCGAGCCGTAGAGGCCGCGGGTAAGTTTCTGCTGGAAAAAGAACTCGGCCCCGTAGGCACGTCCCTTGCCGACGCTAGCCACCGCCTCGTTCCCAATCGCCCCAAACTCAATTCCTTGGTTGGCCAGGGAAATCCCATCGCGCAGCGAAACCGGATAATTGGCGTAGCGCTTGTAGAAACCTTCTACGGTAAGGCGGTTGGCAATGGTAGGCAGAAACTCAAAACCGGCTACGTAATGCGTGGATCTGATGTAATCGCTGTTCTTGTTGGCGTAAGCGCCGGTGGCATCTTTGTAGCCTAGCACCGTGTAGATGGGCAGACGGTAATAAGTTCCCACGGAGGCGTTCAGTTTCCATTGCTCGGCTAATGCGTAAGATGCGGACATCCGCGGTGAAAGCGTCTTGAGCGGGTTATTTCCGTCAGAGGTGAACGAGTTCATATCGGTGCGCACGCCCAGGGAAAGGCTTAGTTTGTCCTGCCAAAAGCCTTTGGACGCTTGCCCGTATATGCCGTAGCGGAAGAAATTCAAATCGGAATCAAAATCCAGAACCACGCGGGGTTGCACCACGTTGCCGTTCTGGTCGCGCACTTCCTGCCGTATCTGGCTGTAGAAGTCATTGGTATATCCCACGTACTGCCCGATGGCCCCGTAAGAGAACTTCCAGCCGCCCACGAACTTATTCACGTCTATCCGCAGTTTGTTCTCCTTTTCCTGCGACCGGGCCTTGAGCACCCTGCGGGATTCATCTCCGTACTGCGCGTCCTCAAAGCGGTCCAGGCCGTTTTTAAACACGTTCCGGCTCAGAGCCACCTGCACAAAACCGTTTTCCAGTGAGCGCTTCAGACTGGCGCCCACGGTGTAGTTCCATTGGTCAATGAGTGGGTTAGACCGCAATATGTACTCATTTTCCGGTGATGATTTTTTGGGTATACCAAACCTGAATTCGTCAATGGCTCCAATACCCAAGGCCGTGAGAGTGGTTTTGGAATCCAGTTGGTGCGTGACCTTGTACTGAAAATCCCAGTAGTTAGGCCTGATAGGTAAATCAATGGCTTTGAACAACAGCTGCAGATAAGAGCGACGCGCTGAGGCCAAAAACGTGGTTTTAGGCGCGAGCGGACCTTCCAGGGTACCAGCCAGCTCGGTGGCGCTCATGCGAATGTTACCCTGCAGACGGTCGGGGTTGCCGTCCCGCTGCTTAAATTGAAATACACTAGAGAGGGCATTGTCATAGCGGGCATCAAAGGCGCTGGTGCTCAGGGTCACATCCTCAATAAAGGACACATTTAAAATTCCCTGCGGCCCCCCGCTGCTGCCCTGCGTAGAAAAGTGGTTGATCACCGGAATCTCAATCCCGTCCAGAAAGAAGACGTTCTCGCCGGGTCCGCCGCCCCTAATCACAATGTCGTTCCGGAAACCGGCGCCCGTGCTACCTGCCCCGGCCACGCCCGGCAACGTCTGAATCACGCGGGAGATGTCAAAATTACCGCCCGGGTTGCTCTTGATTTCCTCGCTGCTCAGACTCTGGATAGACAGCGGGGTCTCCAGCGTTGCGGCCCTAATGGACCGGTCTGCCGTGATGTTCACCTCCTGCAGCTTATTCTGGCTGGGGGTAATCTCCAAGTTGAGGGTAAGGGCGTTGCCCGAGGTCACCGGCACGTTATACCGCGTCACCGGTTCATAGCCCAGGTAAGAAGCTTTGAGGTTGTAGTTGCCCGTGGGCACATTCTCCAGCCGGTACCGGCCCTGCGCATCAGTGGCGACGGCAAGAGTAATTTCCTCCAATGTCACCGTGGCGCCAATCACCGGTTCCTGGGTGTTTCTATCGCGCACCACGCCGGTGATTCTGCCGGTGTTTTGGGCCTGCGCCTGAAAAACAAGGAAAAAGGAAATCAGGAAAAAGAGCGCGTAAAATCTATGCATGGTGATGTGAAAGAAGAGCAGGAGCCTTTAGAAGGCAAACCAGAACGGGAGGTAATTGTTTGCCCAGTATTTAAAAGGCCCAAACGAATAGAGCGCAGTACTGCAAAACCCTTTGGCACTACTTTTTGAAAACCAGCCAATAAATACAGGGGCTTAGAAAACAACGTAAGCCTTATCCATTTTTTGCCATCAAGATGAAGTAGGTTCTTCCTTAATCCAGACCTTTCAGGCGCACGTCATGGTAGTAGTTGCAGAGGTCTTGCAGCACGCAGACCTCACATTTGGGCGCACGCCAGGTACAGATTTTCTGGCCGTGTTTGAGCATGTGCCGGTGCAGGTTATAGAGCACCAGCGCATCTTTGGGCAGCAGGTCCAGCAGAATCTGGTGGGCTTTGTCATGGGTGACCTTGGCACCAATGAGCCCCACCCGCTGACTGATGCGGTGCACATGCGTGTCTACCGGGAACACCGGCTTATGGAAATTAAACAAAAGCACCAGGGTAGCGGTTTTGAGCCCGACCCCAGGCAAAGACATAAGCCAGGCCATGCCCTCGGGCACGTCTAGGTCATGGAGAAAATCAAGGGAAAAGTCTGGGTGGTCTTGTTGGATGAGGCGCAGCGCTTTCTGTATGTTTACCGCTTTGGCCCCCGGGAACTCGGCGGGCGCCAGGGCCTGGGTGAGCTCCTCTACCGGCGCGTCTATCACCTGCTGCCAGGAAGGGAATTTCTCCAGCATCTGAAAATAGGCTTTCTCTTCGTTAGCATGGGTGGTGCGGTGCGAGAGCATGGTGGAAATAAGCTCGCGCATGGGATCGCGGCGCGGATGCCCGGAAAGATGACCGAAAACTTCATTCAGCCGTATATGAACTTGCCATATCTTTTCAGCAGGAGAAAGTTGCTGATGCGCTTCAGCCATAATCTTTTATTTTCTCCTCTAAACGGTCCCCCGGTGGTAAGGTTTGCGTCAAATACTCTTCCACTTTGAGTACAAATGCGTGTTTTGAAGAACAAACGACTATGAAATTCACCTTCTTAGGGACAGGCGGAGCTTTTGACGTGGTCTACGGCAACTCCGCGGCAATTGTGGAATTTAAAGGGCACTCCATTCTGCTGGACTGTGGCTTTACCGTATACCCCACGCTACGGCAGCACCAGCTCACCCGCAACCTTGAATACATTCTGCTCACGCACCTGCACAATGACCATACAGGCAGCCTGGCCAATATTCTGCTGCACTGCCACTACTTCAACACCCATTGCCGGCCCTCTATTCTTTACCCCGATGATGATTTCCGGGATGAGATCTATGAGTTCCTGCGGCTCCAGATACAAAAACCAGAGAAGTACGCCGATTTTATCCCGCTATCAGAGTTGCCGGGCATCACCGCCGTGGACACCTTTGGCCAGCACGCGGAGCGGCTACAATCATACGCTTACATATTTGAAGAAAACGGAGAAAGAATTGTCTTCTCAGGAGACCTGGGTCAACCCGAGTCATTGTTTGCGTTTCTTCGGGGCATGCCGCCCAAAGCCACCACGGTTTTCCATGACATCACTTTCTCTGAGGGGAACCCCGCCCACACGCACTATAAGAAACTGATTCCGCTGGCGCAGGACTACCACATCTTGGGCTACCACTGTGACCCTACCCAGAACCCGGAGGACAATCCACTGCCCCTGGTATATCACCGGCCGGAGCTACTGCTTTCTTCCCGGCTGGAGGAAGCGGTAGGCTAACCCATTTACAACTTCATCGTTCACCTAAGAGATTCCCCAGGAGCCGGCCCCTGCTGTCAGGCCGCTTCTGATATCTTGTA
The DNA here is from genome assembly GCF_017916365.1 of Rufibacter roseolus. Taxonomy (GTDB): domain Bacteria; phylum Bacteroidota; class Bacteroidia; order Cytophagales; family Hymenobacteraceae; genus Nibribacter; species Nibribacter roseolus. Next base: position 1,729,248 of record NZ_JAFMSU010000001.1, on the reverse strand, counting down.
CAGAAAAAGACCTCCTTCGGCATGGCCTTCACCTTCGCGACCGATCAACACCATACCTCTTTCCTTAGAAACCCGCTCCTTATCCTGTATGCTGTCCTTTTTGGAGCTTTCTGGACCTATACCGGCTTTAACACCCCAGACCTGAAGAACTGGTGGCTGGAGAACACGCTTACCCTGAGTGCGGTCATTTTCCTGGTGGCCTACTACAAATACTTCCAGTTCTCAGATTTTAGCTATACCTGCATGTTTCTGTTCATGATGCTGCACGTCTACGGAAGCCAGTACACCTACGCCGAGAACCCTTTCGGGTACTGGGTCAAAGACCAGCTGCACCTGGAACGCAACCACTATGACCGTCTGGTGCACTTCGGGTTCGGGTTTCTCCTGTCTTACCCTATGCATGAGATCTTCAAGACCCGAACCAAGGTGAGTCCCTTCTTCAGCTACATTCTGCCCATTGAACTGACCATTAGCCTGGGAGCCATCTATGAACTGATTGAATGGGCCGTGGCCGATGTCTTTTTCCCTACCCGCGGCATGGCCTACCTGGGCACCCAGGGCGATGTCTGGGATGCCCAGAAAGACATTGCCGTGGCGCTGCTGGGCGCTGCCATTACCATGTCTGCGGTGCGCTTCTCCCGCAAAAAAGAAAGCCGCTGATCTGTTTTGCGCCTGTTTCTGTTAAAACGGCTTCAAAACAAATCAGCGGCGCAGAAAGCCTGCCGCCTTCAGCGGAGCTTAATCATCGTACTTGATCTTGATATCGTTCCCCTCAATCTTCACTTTCCCGCGCGGGGTTTCAATCTTGGTTTCCTCGGTTGATATTTTGATTTTGGTGTCACCGGCCACGTACTTCACGTCTTTGGAGGCGCGCCGGTAATAGTGCTGCCGCCGGAGCCAGTAGTTTCTCAGTTGGGGCAGATCCATCTGGTTTGACCGCCGGGCATCCCGCGCCAGGGCCTGCTGCAACTGCGCCCGGGTAGGCCTTACGTATTTTCTTTTGGCGGTAGTTCCTTTGCTGGCGGTGGCCTTTGGGACAGAACCAGAGGCTGAAGAAGACCTGGCCACTCCGCTCTCAGCGGGAGCTGCGGAAGAAGAATTTGCGGAGGTAGCCGTTGCGGTTCCTCTATTGGCCACGGCACCGGAGGCTGTTTCCTCTTCTCCATACTCCTCGTAGTCCCCTGTGCCGGCATAGTCGGCTGTGTCGGTCTCTGACAAGACAGTATCCACTTCCAGGGTATCCGGGGTGAGAACCAGCGTATCTTCCGTTGAGGTTTTAGGCAGATCGGCTACCGCTTCCTTTTCTTTGACCCGGTCGCAGGCCCCCAATGCAGAAAGAAAAAGCACCAGAAAAAGCCCGTTCGTTAATTTTCCCATTCTCTTCGCTTTGTTGGTTTCCTCCCCTAAACGCGGAAAACCGCGCGAGGTTAGCCCCGCCTTGCCTGGCTACCAAGCCGTTTCAGCGTTGATTTAGGAAAAACATGCTGAAAATGGGTTTGGGATGATGGTTGCGGATTGGGCTCATTTCCAAGAATGGACAGACCTACCCCCTGCCCCTCCAGGGAGGGAGAATTCGCTTAGCAGCGCTATTGATGCTGGAACTGCCTTGGCGGCTGTTTGGCTTGAGCAAAAAGAAAAAGGCTAGCCGTTTGGCTAGCCTTTATTATAAAGAGAGATCAGTTTCCTTATTTAATCTCGCCACGCTCAGCGGCTTTCTTCAGTTCTTCGCTGGCGAAGATGGCAACCTCTACGCGGCGGTTTTGTTGACGGCCGGCGGCAGTTGAGTTATCAGCCACTGGTTGGGTTGAACCGTAACCGCGGGTCTGCAGACGGCTAGGCTCTACGCCAAGGGAAGTAGCATAGTTGGCAACGGCCTGAGCTCTGCGCTCAGACAAAGGCTGGTTGATGGCATCGGTACCAGTGTTATCAGCGTGACCTTCAATGAGTACGTTGGTACCTGGGTACTTCTTCAAAGTCTCGGCCAGTTTCTGGATGTCTTGTTTAGAAGAAGCCTGCAGCTCTGCAGAGTTAGTAGCGAAAAGAAGACCAGCGTCAAAAGTTACTTTGATACCTTCACCCACACGCTCTACCTGGGCATTTTTCATCTCGCGCTCAAGTTCTTCGGCTTGCTTATCCATCCGGCGTCCGATCACAGCACCAGTGGCACCTCCTACGGCAGCCCCAATGATAGCACCACGGGCAGTGTTCCCGGTGGCTTTACCAATGATACCTCCTAAGATAGCACCGCCACCAGCTCCAATGATACCGCCCTTGGCTGTTTTATTCATGCCCTTTTTCTGGGTAGTCGTGGTCGTATCAGTGGTTGCCGTCTGGCTAGATTTGCAGGAAGAGAAAAGCAAACTTCCTACTAACATGGCGGTGAATGTTCCTTTTAAAATTTTCATAGTCTTGGTTTTTGGTTGTAAACGTAAGCTTAAAGTTGGTTAGTATCGGGGATACATACTGAATTTTAAATAAAATGTTCCCAATCATCCCCTGTCTATTGGGAGTGCAATAATAATCGTGCCAGACCTGAAATAAAAAGACCCGCCTCTTCCGGAGACGGGTCTTCTCTGATTTTCTGGGCCCAGAAAGGCTTATTTCACCGTTACAGCTTTCTTTTCATTCTCCACCGGCGCCGGAATTTCCTCGGGCTTAAGCAGGGTTAAAAGGCTATGGATGCGGTCTTTCAATTCTTTCCGGTGCACAATGAAATCCAGGAACCCGTGCTCCAGCACAAACTCGGCGCTCTGGAAGCCTTTGGGCAAATCTTTTCCTATGGTTTCTTTGATCACGCGCGGCCCGGCAAACCCAATGAGGGCACCCGGCTCTGAGATGTTGAAGTCTCCCAGCATGGCGAAAGAGGCAGTTACCCCTCCGGTAGTTGGGTCGGTGAGCAGAGAGATATAAGGTACCTTCTCCTCAGAAAGCAAGGCCAGCTTTGCAGAGGTCTTGGCCATCTGCATGAGCGAGTAACCGGCTTCCATCATCCGGGCGCCGCCCGATTTGGAGATCATGAGGAACGGTATCTTGTTCTCGCGGCTGTAGTCAATGGCGCGGGCGATCTTCTCACCCACCACTGAGCCCATAGACCCGCCAATGAAGTTGAAGTCCATACAGGCTACCACCAGGTCAAGGCCGTTGATGGTACCGTGGGCGGTACGGACGGCGTCTTTGAGGTTGGTTTTGCGCTGAGTGGCCTTGATACGGTCTGGATAAGGTTTGGTATCCACGAAGTGCAGCGGGTCTGAGGAGCTCAGGTTGGCATCCAGCTCCTGGAACTCGTTCTCGTCAAACAGCACCTCAAAGTACTCCTGTGAGTTGATGCGGTCATGGTAATCGCATTTGGCACACGTATACAGCTGTTGCCGGTGCTCGGCAGTGCTGATGACGGTCTTACACTCGGGGCATTTGTGCCACAGACCGTCTGGGGTTTCTTTTTTCTGCTCCGTTGGGGTGACGATCCCTTTTTCTACTCTTTTAAACCAAGCCATATGATGCTCTAAAGGTTTTTATCAACAATGAAGCCTCCAGTGGGGAAACCGCAAGCAGTTACAATACGCGTGCAAAGATAAAAAAGAAAAGATAGCTCCCTAGTTTACCATCCAAAACCAACTCTTTCTCTGTGCAGAGAAGTTGTACCCGTTTTCCGTCCTATTTGTTTTCCCTTGTGCCAGAAGAAATAAGCTTTCCACGGATTGGGTTTTTCTGCCTCGCTCTCCCCCTCATCCCTCCTGGCACCCGCGCTCTTTTGCGGCTGTTTTCATGAAACCACCCTGAAAACAGAAAGTGCATTGTCCGGGTCTTCCCCGGAATGCCCGTCTTCCTGGAATTGCCGTTTACGCCTAAGCTTCTGCCGGGTTCCGGAATGCGTCTTCCATAAACCTCACTTACTTAATACTTTACAACGAACAGAAAGTAAATTAGAATACTTAAGGCAATTATTATTTATTTGCGTCCGTTTCAAAGCCGGGTCTCAGGGGGTAGCCAACCAGCCCCCGCCGGGCTCTTTTACGTCGTCACCAAACCATTAGTATAAAATAAGCACCTATGAAGAAAACACGTTTCGCCTCATCCGCCGCCGCCTTAGTTTTGGGAGTAGCTGTCCTGGGTTCCTGTGTCTCTAGTAAGAAGTACAAGGAGTTGGAAGCAAGTAAAAATGCGCTGGAAAACGAGAAAACCGCTGCTCAGCGCAGCCTGGAACAAGCCAACGCCGATCTGCGTGACCGTGACGCCAAACTGGCGCAGTACCAACAGCAGATAGCCCAGAAAGAAAGAATCCTTAACGAGCTGCGCGAATCTGTGAACGAGGCGCTGGCCGGCTTCAAGGAGCAGGGCCTGACGGTGGCCATCCGCGAGGGTAAGGTGTACGTGACCATGCCGGAGAAACTGCTCTTCGCCTCGGGCAGCACCAAGGTGAACCCCAACGGGCAGAGTGCGCTGGGTAAACTGGCCAACGCCATCCGCTCGCAGCGCGATACCGAGATCATGATTGAAGGCCACACCGATGACGTAGCAGTAGCCGCCGACAACGTGACCTACAAAGACAACTGGGACCTGAGCGTGCTGCGCGCCACCGAGATCACCCGCCTGCTTATCAACAACGGGGTACCGCCCCAGATGGTAGTGCCTGCCGGCCGTGGCCAGTACACCCCTGTGGCCATGACCCGTACGCCGGAGGCCCGCCAAAGCAACCGCCGCACCGAGATCATCCTGGCGCCTAACTTTGACAAAATCCTGAAACTGATCCAGAACAACTAAGTTTCTGGCCATAGTCCTGATTTTATTATAATAGACAGACGAAAGCTGCAAAACAGCATTAATCAAAGAAGCCGGGCGCTAAGTCCGGCTTCTTCCGTTTTAGGCCCTTTTTAAGGAAAATAGCCTAAAAACGGAGCCTCGGCTTTGGCTAACATCCCTGCCTGCTTATCTTTGGGTATCTGCCGGCATCTGGATGGCAAGGCACTTGTTTCTTTGCTCCTCACCGTCTGGCCCAAACTCACTACAACCCTTGAATTTGCATTTTTAACTTTACAAAGCCCTGTCATGTTTCACCAACCCTTGCTCCGCTACGCCGGGGTAGCCCTCCTGAGCACGGTCCTGTTAGGCTCGTGTACCACTACCAAGAAATACAACGCCGTGCTGGCCCAGAAAGTAAAGCTGGAGCGCGACAAAGCCGATTGCCAGAGTGCCCTCTCCAAATCAAAGAAGGAAAGCGCCGATCTCTCCAAGCAGGTGGCTGACCTCACCGAGTACCGCTCCCAACTGGCCGCCGACACCACCCTGCTGGGCAGCACCCTCAGGAAAACGCAGAGCCTCTACGCAGATCTGAGCAGCACCTATGACAAGCTCATCAAAAACCATGACCGCCTCATGGCCAACAGTGCGCTGGAGTCCTCCAAACTTTCTAAAGACCTCTCGCGCCGCGATGAAGAACTGAACAAACTGAACGAAACCCTGAGCAAGAACCGCTCGCAGCTGGACCAACTGAGCAAAGACCTCAAAACCCGCGAAGACCGCCTCAATGAACTGGAGCGCATCCTGGCCGAGAAAGACAAAGCGGTGAACGCCCTACGCACCAAGGTTAGCAACGCCCTGCTGGGCTTCAACAGCAAAGACCTGTCGGTGAACGTGCGCAACGGTAAAGTGTACGTGTCGCTTTCTGAGCAACTGCTGTTCAAATCCGGCTCCACCAAAGTAGACGTGAAAGGACAGGACGCCCTGCGCAAACTGGCTACCGCCCTCAAAGACCAACAGGACGTGAACGTGGTAGTGGAAGGCCACACCGATGACGTACCCGTGGCTAGAGGCACCGCCGGCATGCAGGACAACTGGGACCTGAGCGTACTGCGCGCCACCGAGATTACCCGCATCCTGACCACCGCCGGACTGGCCGGAACCAAGATTACCCCATCGGGCCGCGCCGAAAACGTGCCTTTGGATGTAGCCAAAACCGCCGATGCCCGCCAGAAAAACCGCCGCACCGAGATCATCCTCACGCCTAAGCTGGATGAACTCTTCCAGATTCTGGAGGCGAACTAATTTCGAAAAGGTCTCAAATTGCTTTAATAGGTAGGCTGTCCATTCTTTCCCTTTGTCATCCTGGAAGGATCTTGTGGGCAAGCTAGAAAAGCAGAGAATACACGCTTTTACCGTTCGCGACCAAGTTCCTTTCAGGATGACAAGTAGAACAGGAGGACATTTGGAAGGACGCTTAAAGGTCGTTTTCCCGAAAAGAGAGCCAAAACGCCGGTAACATTCACTGGCGTTTTGGCTCTTCCTTTTTAGCTATTTGCCCAGCTGGGAACGTTAGTTTCAGGGGGTTCTTCGGCTAAACTTTCACAAATACATAAAAGAGGTTACCTTTAGTCCTTCATCCCCGCAAATTCCAGTAAGAAAAAGAGATTTCATGAGCAAGATTACCATCCGCAGTTTCCAGGACTTACAGCAGTACGAAGGAACTGAAATAGGTGTGTCTGACTACCACACCATTACCCAGGAGCAGATCAATCTCTTCGCCGACGCCACCTTAGACCACCAATGGATTCACCTGGACACTGAGCGGGCGAAAACAGAATCACCGTTTAAAACCACCATCGCGCACGGTTATCTCACGGTATCGCTGCTGCCTTTCCTTTGGGGCCAGATCATTTCCATTGAGAACCTCAAAATGCAGGTGAACTATGAGATTGAGAGCCTGCGCTTCAACCAGGCCGTAACCGTAGACAGCGCCCTGCGCCTACGCGTGAAACTGCTCTCGGCCAAAGACCTGAGGGGTGTGATCAAGGCCCGCCTGGAAGTGACCATGGAGATTGAAGGCAGCAAAAAACCGGCTTTCAACGGCATCATCACGTTCCTGTACCATTTCAATTAAGGCAAACCCTTTACAAGTTTTATATAGTGCGCAGCTATGGTTGCGCACTATTTTTTTGCACATGCCCCTCTTTTATACGCTAGTATCTGCTCAATTAAAAACTGATAATTACTTGCCAATATAAATCCGTAAGTCTAGATTTGCGCTCCTATTATTCCTCTCTTAAGTGCAACCCTTATAAATACAGGAGGAAAAACAATGCTAGAAGTACGCAACATATCGCCCCTCCTGCTCATTGCTTAGTAACAGCAAGGCAACCTCTATTACCTATATTTTCAGACCTTTTCTGATTAGCTAATAGCCTCCGTGTGCTTTGCCGGCTGCTTTCCAGGCAGATGACTAATTCTTCGTTTTCAAGAAAACAGGCCCTCTGTGCCTTTCTTTACGAAAAGAACGGATGAGTTAATTCATCGCCCAGGTAGCACATCTCATTTTACTCTACAATAGAGCTATCCTCTCTCCCTACTTGCTTATAGCCTGGCTACGCACTTTTGTGCTTATCTCAGCGCATCAGGTGGTCTATCTTGATAGGTATTTACCGGCAACGGGGCTTTTCAAAATGCCGGTTAACAAACCTGTTTATCAATCCTGTTTAACCTATAACACCTTACCGCTATGTTGGTCATTCCTCAAAAATCGGCAGACCTGGTTTCAGAAATCGGTCTGTTTTCTCTAAAACAGCCGCAAAATGCAAAGGCTGTTCAATCAAAAGAAACAGATAACGGAAGAATCAAACATCGCCTATGGGCAAATATTCTATCAAGTCGAAGGACTTAAGTAAAATCGGGTACCGCGATGATGTGGCAAGAGGATTGGCTATGAACCTAGCCGCCCGTCATTTCAAGCATGCCCCCAAAGAAGAAGTAATACAGGTGCTGCAGGAGGTACTGCTGCAGCCCGATGCTTATCAGGAGCATCCGTTCCTGGCCCCGTTGGCCTTGAAACTGGCTCCGCCTCAGAAACAGAAATCCTTAACGTCGCACACGCTACTGCCCACCGCCGGACCCGTGAAAATCTACGGAAACCAGGGCATTGAAGCCGCGGCCAAAAAGCAGATGGAGCTGGCCATGCGCTTGCCGGTGGCGGTACAAGGTGCCCTCATGCCCGATGCGCACGCCGGGTTCGGACTGCCCATTGGCGGCGTGCTGGCCGTGGAGAATGCGGTGCTGCCGTACGCGGTGGGGCTGGACATCGGCTGCCGCATGGCGCTTTCCATTTTCGATCTGCCGGAGCGGTACCTGCAGAGCAACACTTACCAGTTGAAGCAAGCCCTGAAGGAATTCACCCACTTTGGCATTACCGGCGGACTGGAATTTGCGCAGGAACACGAGGTGCTGGACCGAAAGGAATTTCAGCAAACCGAGTTGCTCCGGAAACTGCACGGCAAAGCGGTGAGACAATTGGGTTCCTCAGGCGGAGGCAATCACTTTGTGGAGTTCGGCCTGATTGAGATGGCCGAGAACAACAGTCTGGGCTTACCGGCCCAGACATACGTGGCGCTGCTGTCGCATTCCGGCTCCCGTGGGTTGGGCGCTGCGGTGGCCAAGCATTACACCAACCTGGCCGTGGATACCTGCAAACTTCCCCGCGAGGCGCAGCAACTGGCCTGGCTCTCCCTGGACAGCGAGGCCGGACAGGAGTACTGGCTCAGCATGAACCTGGCCGGTGATTACGCCCGAGCCTGCCATGACCGCATCCACCTGAACCTAGCCAAAGCCATGGGTGAGAAACCGCTGGCGCGGGTAGAGAATCACCACAACTTCGCATGGAAAGACACCCTGCCCGATGGCCGGAAGGTGATCATCCATCGCAAAGGAGCCACACCGGCCCACGCGGGTGAGTTAGGCATCATCCCCGGCAGCATGACCACGGCAGGTTACCTGGTCAGCGGCAAAGGCTGCGCCGATGCGCTGTATTCTTCCTCGCACGGCGCAGGCCGCAGATTATCAAGGGGCAGGGCCAAAGAGAGCTTTACCATGTCGGCGATGAAGAAGGCGATTGCGGGCGCGGGTGTCACCCTCATTGGGGGCAGTACCGAAGAGTTCCCGCTGGCCTACAAAGACATTGAAGCGGTGATACAGGCACAGACCCAGTTGGTAGACATTCAGGGCAGGTTTTTACCGAAGGTGGTACGCATGAACAAAGAATAACCCATGAGAGAGATGGAAATGATCATGCAAATCACCTCGGGCCGAGGGCCTGAAGAATGCTGGCGCGTGGTAGCCCAGGTGCAGGAAATTCTGTTCAAAGTAGCCCGCGCGCAAGGGCTGCAGGTACTAGTACTGGAATCTGTGCCGGGCCATTTGCCCAACACGCTGCTGTCTTCGCTTATTCTGGTGAAAGGGCCAGGCGTAACTGAATTCCTGAAGCAGTGGCAAGGCACCGTACAGTGGATATCAGCCAGTCCCTTCCGGAAGTATCACAAGCGCAAGAACTGGTTTATAGGTATTCAGGCCATTGACGCCGCACAGGCCTTCACCTGGCAGGAGAAGGATGTGGTATATGAAAGCATGCGGGCCTCGGGACCAGGCGGTCAGCACGTGAACAAGACCGAGTCTGCGGTGCGGGCCAGGCACCTGCCGTCAGGACTTGCGGTGGTAGCCTCGGAAAGGCGCTCTCAGCACCAGAACAAAACCGAGGCCCGCGAGCGCCTGCAGGAAAAGCTTCGGCACTGGCACCTCCAACAGGCGGCTCTGCTAGCCCGGGACCAGTGGGAACAACACCACTCCCTGGAAAGAGGAAACGCCATCAGAACATTTTCTGATAAGTTGTAACAAAATTGCCGGCGAAGCGCCTTAATTGCTTTTCCGGCAATTTTTCTTTCCGGTTTATCAGACTTCTCCTCCCGTTTTGTATTTTACCTCCCCTACTAAACCCAAACCCTCATGAAAAAACTTTTCCTCCTGCTGGTGCTAAGTGTCTGCACCCTCACCGTGTTTGCCCAGGAAGTACCCAACTACTCGTCTGTCTCGCTGGCGGCCAAAGAAGATTACGCCAAAGCCGAAAGCACCGTCCTGCAAGCCACCGATTACCTTATCTCAACGCCTTTTGACAAAAATAATCCGGAACGGCTCCGGGCCATGCAGTTTATTCTGAAGTGGATGGAAGGCACCCCGGATTTCACCTTCCAGATTGACGAAACCCCGGTAAAGATCTCCAGCGGAAACTCTGACCTACTGGGATTGTACCTGGCCTGTGCCTCTAAATTCTGCATTGAGAACCGCAGCCTGGCCAAAGACGCCAAAGCCGTCAAGTTGAATGCGCTGAAAACCCTGGTGACTTACAGCACCAACCCCACTTACAAGGTGAAGCAAACCGGCGAGCTGAAGAAAGTGATCAAGGCCTCTGAGAAAGGCGAACTGGAACAATACGTAGGCTAAACTTGCCGAGTGTCCACCTTTGGGAAATCCGTTTTAGGGTTGTTTTCTACAAAACAACCCTAAAACGGATTTCCCTTTTCGGGCATTAAAAGTTCATCCTGCATACACAAGCCGCCATCAAACTCGTAAGCACTGGGAATAAATCAACCTTGCCAATTCACATTTCTATGAGCACTCTCTTCTCTCCCCTGCAGATAAAAAGCATACAACTCAAAAACCGCATTGTGGTCTCACCCATGTGCCAGTACTCCAGCCAGGATGGTTTTGCCAATGACTGGCATTTAGTGCACCTGGGCAGCCGGGCCGTGGGTGGCGCCGGCCTGATCATCCTGGAAGCCACGGGCGTCTCGCCGGAGGCCCGCATCACCCCAGACGACCTAGGCATCTGGAAAGACGATCACGTGCCCGGCCTGAAACGAATTGTCTCTTTCCTGGAGGCGAACGGCTCGGTGGCCGGAATTCAGTTGGCGCACGCGGGCAGAAAGGCCAGCTACCGCTCGCCCTGGAAAGGAGGCTCTGCCCTGCACCCCGGCGAAGAAGGCGCCTGGACCACCGTGGCGCCCAGTGCCATCCCTTTCCAGGAAGGTGGCATCACGCCATTGGAACTGGACCAGGAAGGCATCCGAAAGGTGATAACAGACTTCAGAACCGCGGCGGCCAGGGCACTGGAAGCTGGTTTCAAGGTGGTGGAAATTCATGGCGCGCACGGTTACCTGTTGCACCAGTTCTTCTCCCCGCTAAGTAACCACCGCACCGATGAATACGGCGGCTCTTTTGAAAGCCGCATCCGGCTGTTGCTGGAGGTGGTGGCCAGCGTGCAGGAAGTCTGGCCGCAGGATTACCCGCTATGGGTCCGCATCTCGGCCACCGATTGGGTAGAAGACGGCTGGAACGAAAATGATTCTGTGCAACTGGCCCGCATTCTCAAAGACAAAGGGGTGGACCTCATTGACACCTCCACCGGCGGCAACGTGCCCAAGGTACGCATTCCCGTAGGGCCTGGCTACCAGGTGCAGTTCTCGGAGAAAATCAGGAAAGAGGTCGGTATCATGACAGGTGCGGTGGGCATGATCACCACCCCGCAGGAAGCGGAAAACATAGTGGCCAGCGGCCAGGCCGATGTGGTACTATTGGCCCGCCAATTACTCAGAGACCCCTACTTCCCGCTTAGGGCCGCCAAACAGCTGGGCGTGGACCTGGAGTGGCCGCCGCAATACCAAAGAGCCCGTGACTAAAACCTACCTAAGACTTTACCTTGTAGGTAATATGCATCCGCCCTCGGTTTCAGGCCTGTTTTCTGTAAAACAGGCCTGAAACCGAGGGCGGTTTGTTTAACGCGAAAACCAGAAATGGCTTAAAACTTCAGCATGAAATCGGTGAGATTCTCGCTACGGTCCAGGCACAGACGTTTCCTTAAACGGTAGCGGCTGATTTCCACGCCCCGCACCGAGATGTTCAGCAACTGCGCGATGTCTTTGGTGGTGAGGTTCAGGCGCAGGTAGGTGCTAAGCTTGATTTCCTGCGGGGTGAGGTTGGGGAACTGGTCCTGGAGCCGGTGGATGAAATCGCCGTGCACGTGGTTGAAGTGGAGTTCAAACTGCTTCCAGTCTACCTCGCTGGTGATGTTCTGGTCAATGCTTCGGATGATCTTTTTCAATTCCTCCTGCGGGGCAACGGACCCGCCGTTGTTCAGGATCTCCTGCAGTTCCAGCTTCACGTTGCTCAGCAGCTCGTTCTTGTTGATGAGGTGGATGGTGGAATAGGTCAGCTCACGGTTTTTGTGGTCCAGCTCGGCCTGGAACTTCTCGTTGCGCAGGCGGTCAATTTCCTGCTCGCTCTGGTTGGTGATGTGCCTGATCTCAATTTCCTTCTGGCCCAACTTGCGCTCTTTGTCGAGCAGAATGCGGCGTTTCTCATTCTTGAACCGCTTGTCTAACTGGTAGAACGCCGCTCCCAGCAGCAGCAGCCCCACAATGGTGTATACCATATAGGCCCAGGTGGTACGGTAAAAAGGCGGATTCACCACAAACGTGAAGCTTTTGGCCTGGCTCACGGTACCGTAGATATTACGCGCCCGCACCTGGAAAACATAGGTCCCCTCGGGCAGGTTGGTGTATTCTTTCTCGGTTTTGGTGGTCCACTCAGACCAGCCAGTGTCAAAGTTCTGCAGGAAATATTGGAACTGCGTTTTCTCGGGCTTTTCGTAAAAAGAGGCCGCATACACAAATCGCAGCGAGTTAAGGGCGAAAGGCAGCTCGGTATCAGCGGCGTTGTCCAGCAGGCGCCCGGAGAGCAAGAGCGAATCTGCCTCGTTGGAGATGGTGTACACCCGGGCCAGACGCGTATGAAACGGCACCATGCGCTTGCTTTTGGCCGCGTTGTAATGGATGAATCCTTCCTTGGCCCCGAAAAGCACGTTGTTGATGTCCAGCACCTGGATGGAGCTCAGGTCATCATTCAGTTGCTCGCGCAGGTTCTTGAACAGCTGGTCCTCCAGCGTCGGTTTCCCGAATTTATCAAACGTGATCTTGCCCACGCGCTGGTTAGAGATAAAGTAGATGTTGCCCTGCACGTCCTGCTCCATCTCAATCACGTGCTCATTGGGGGCAAATAACTTTGAGTACTGCTTGTCCTCCACAAACCGGTCTTTGGCCTTGTCAAACCGGTACACGCCAACGAGCGCGGGAAAGATGAGCTCGTTGCCTATCTTCTCCATGTTCACCAACTGGTCTGAGGGCAAACCGTTTTTGGAGTTGTAGAACCTAACGGAGGCGATTTTCTCCTGTTTCTGGTCCAGCTTTATCCGGAAAATGCCTTTGTAGCCGTGGGCCATCCAGAGTTCGCCGTCTTTGTCAAAGGCCAGCACCCTGGACGACTCATCCAGGCCCGGCAGGTTCCGGAGGAAACTTACCCCCTGCTCCGTGGCCGAAAGCAGGCCTATGCCATTGTAGCCACCCATCACCACTTTATCCGGTGCGTTGGGCAGCGGCACAAACTCCCAGGCTCCTATTCCGGTGGCCGCATTCAGCAGGGTAGCCTGCCCGTCTTTGATCAGATAAGGCCCGTTGTGGTGGCCCATGAGCACCTGCCCTCCCACCTGGTCCAGGTGGTAGACTTGTCCGGTACTGTTGGGCACCAGGGAAAAACGCTTCTTATTGGTTGATACCTCAGAGACATACAAGCCGCTGTTGGTGCCCACATACAAGGCATTCCCCTTCTGCAGGGCCGCATAGCCGGTTCCAGACAAGCCTGTGGTGCCATCCAGCCGACTAAAGGGCGAGCTCAGCTCTACCATGGCAATCCCGTTGTTCAGGCCCAGCCAAAGGTTCTCCTGGGTGTCCTGGTACACGGTGTGGATGGTATTGTCCAGCAGGCCTTCCTGCATGGTGGTGTTCAAGAGCAACTGCCCCTGGTTGTTCACCAGCACCAGCCCTTTGTTTTGGGTGGCCAGGGCAAAATTCCCGTCTTTGAGCAATAGCGCCTGGTTGATGATGAGCCCGCCCCCGGTCAGGTCCGGCGCCATCTGGAACGGAGTCACGGACTGACCGTCGTACAGATAAGCCCCATCCCGGATGGTGAAGATGACAAGCTGGTTTTTGGCGAAGGGCAGAATGGAGGCAATGGGTTTCTCCGCGAAGAAGCCTGTGCCGGGCAGCAGACGCAGTTTATTGTTCTCTAACAGACCCAGTCCCTTGCCCACCATGAGGGTATAGATCTCTTTGTTTACCTGGTAGGAGAAACTCAAGGGGCTGCCCGGCGCTATGACCTGAAGCTTTTTGCCCGGGGTATAGGCGTAGATATTCTTGAAGGTGAAAAAGTACACCTGGCCATCCTGCTCATAGATGCGCCAGACCTCGTCAAAGTTGCGGTACTTCTGGGGCAGGCTGTCGGCGAGAGAGAAGTACTGGAGTATGCCCTGCTTATTGGGCTTGTAGAACCCGAAGTTGGCCTGGCTGCCCACATAGACCCGGTTATCCTTGCCCACATACACAGCCCGCATTTTAATGCCGTTTTTGGAAGAATGCAGTTGCCAGGTGGCACCGTCAAATTCCAGCAAACCAAAGTTATTGGCGATGTACAGCACCTCCCGGTCATCCTGCACAATGCCCCAGCTCTGGATGCCTCCCTTGAACTCCTCGGGCTTGTAATTCCGGATGATAGGATTGCCGAAGAAGTAATGCTGGGCCTGGACTGTTGAGGTGACCGCCATCATCAGCCAGACCAGAACTAACCGTAACAGAACCCCTTTGCTTCGCATACTTAATGCAACTTTAGAATTTTAGTCTATAAATGTAATGATGTATTTATGGATATTTAATTATAAGTTTAAGTTTTTTAATAAACCAACACAACTACACCCAAAATGCCTTTCTTCCCTGCCTGTATTATTCTGATGTAGTGGCCCAGGCCCATTTGATGTAGCCTCTTGCGTAGCGTATCCGTTCAGCCTGCCTACCTATACAGGCGGCAAATAAAACCACCTGAAAGTGACGGCTCATGAAAGAAAAGCTTCTCAATTCTTTTAGCCAATACCCAGGTGAGATTGGTTTTGCGCTGGCCTCCGGCTGCAGGCAGGTCATCTTTTTCACCTTCAGAGCCAGCCGCCTGGCCAACGCCACTTACAACTGGAAACTTCCCTCAGGAGCAACCCTGGTGAGCAGGCAGAACTCTCCGGAGGTAGTCATCAATTGGGGCAAGAAACCCGGCAAGGTGCGGGAGAAAGTCCAGCACAAAGGTGAGACCTACTCTAAAGTCAAGACCGTGAAAACCAAACCAGCTTCCTGTAACCTCTCCTCGCTGTAGAAGACACTAATTTGAAGGCCCGAACCAAGCCTTAAGTTTTATGGCTCTTTTCAGGAAAACAAAGCAAAAACGCCAGCTATAGTAGCTGGCGTTTTTGCTTTTATGGCTTGATCAGAAAAATCGGTTTACAGTTTGTAAGACTGGCGGGCCAGGAGCTTCCAGGCACTGCCCTGTTTTTGCCACACCTGCATCACGCCCAACTTCACGCTTCCGGGAGTGCCGCTGTCATTCGTCTGCCCATAGAGCTTGTGCCGCACAATGGCGGTCTTGCCGGTCACCTGGATGGTTTGCTCGGTGAGGTCCATGGTCACGAAATCAGACTTACCGCTCACAATGGCCTCCACGAAGGCCGCTTTGTTTTCTACTTTCCCGCTGGAGTGCCCGTAGCTCAGGGCATCCGCCACCATCGCTTCCAGCGCCGGGCGCTCTCCCGTGATCATGGCCTTTTTCAATTGCTCCACGGCGGCGGCCACCTGCTTTTCATCCTTGGATTGCGCCTGGGCGGAAGCCAAACAGCCCATCAGGAAAATACTCAGGAGGCTCAGACATCTGCTCACGTGACGATTCATTGGCTCAGGGGTTTGGTGTATCTAAAGATAGCCATTCTTCTTGTAGCACCCTTCTGCTGGTTTGGAATTCCTTTGCGGGGGGTGGCGCCGCTAAACATTTCTTCATCGTTTTTATGGAAAACGGCGCAAACCAGCATCATGGTGGTTGATCTAAACCTCTTTCTCCCTGCCATATGAAAAGATATCTTCTCCGACCGTTCGCCGCACTCCAGGTGTGGCCTCTTCTAGTATTGGCCCTACTATCAGCTTGCAGTCCGCAGGCGGCGGCTCCGCCCCGGAACGTAAAGGTGCTGGGCTTCGGCAGCGTTACTTCTTACCCAGACCTGGCCGAAATCACCGTGGAATCTTCCTTTACCAAACCCGCCATGAGAGATGCCGTGCAGGAGATGAAGCTGGTGACCGAGGAGGTGCTGGCCCTGTCCCGGCAATTCACATCCAAGCCCGAGGACATCAGGATCAGCAGTGTCTCGGCAAACAAAGAATACCAATATTTGCGGGACCAACAGAAATTCATCGGCTACAACACCTCGCAGTCCATCACCATCAAACTTACCAACCTCAAGCGGCTGGAGTCTTTCATGGAAGGCCTGCTGAAAACCCGCATCAACCGCATCCAGCACATCCGGTACTCCCACACCCAAGCCGACAGCCTGCAGCGAGAAGCCGATTTACTGGCCCTCAAGGAAGCCTCCAAAACCGCCGACCAACTGTGCCGCACCTCAAACGTGAGCAAGGGCCAACTGCTGGAAATGGCTAATTACAACTCAAGAGGCCGTTCCATGGTTGGCGATGCGGTAATGGCCGAGGAGACCAATATGCGGCTGGAGGCCAAAGGCATAGGCACTACCGGGCTGCGCATGACCCCGGACCTCATCATTTTCAGCAGCACCTGTCACGCCACCTACGGGATAGACTAGATTAACAGAAGCGGCTCTGGCTGTTTCCTCCAGTAGAAATCCTGGTTCAAGCACAAACCCTGGTTCAAGTTTTCAACTTGGACCTACATTGCCCGGAAGTTTGCAAATCTCGTGAGGCGACGGCCTCAAACTGGCTCCGCCGATTTGGAAAAGGAAGCTTCACTACAGAATGGATCGGCCTACCTAAGACGTAACCTTCAGGATGGAGTTACTTCCTTTATAGCGTGAACGGTGGTTTCTCCTGGTTTCTCCAGATGGTTTGGGCCAGCTCGTTCAAAGCCAAACGCGTGCCTCTGAAACCTTCGGCCAGGAGGGCGTACACCTGCGCCAGTTCCAGCTGGTAGGCGAGTTTATGGTTGGCAGCCGTCTTGAAACTGGACCTGCCCACCGATTCATAGAAAGAAGAATCCGGGGCACCGCGCTGCTGCCGTTTCTCAATCCAGGCGTGGAACATGCCGGAGAGGAAAAGCGCGTAATTCCCGATGTGGACCCTGATGAGAAAGGCCTCAGCGGCCGAGGCCTTGGACAGCGCCTCCAGCATCTCCACGATGTAATGGAACTGCTGGGGCATTTTCTCGTGGGGCGAGTGCATGCGCTGCACCGAGGAGAATTGCCAGAGCAGCGCGCCAATGTAATCGGCGAGTTCGCGGTCTTCTATGCCCTGCCGCCGCAGTACCGTGCGGGCCAGCACATAGAAATACAGCTGCTGCGATACCGCTACTTGCCCTTCCCTGGAAAGCAGGGCTTTGGGCAGGGCCTCATGGTCCAGCATCTCGTCTCGGCACTCAGGGTCGCTGAGCAGTTCTACCAGACTGATGCGCTGCCCCTTTTGGCTGGACAACACGCTGGCCACGAAATCAAAATCATTGGCAGTGAATTGAGCTCGGCAATTGGCTAATACCATCGGTCACGCTCCTTTCCATTGGGTAACTGAATATACAAAATTGAATTCTGATAAGCACGAAAGTCCTTATCTTCTTTCCTTATAAAAACGGGATTGAATTTTGGAAGGTTATCCACCAGAAGCTGTAATCTGGCTCCTTAGCTGTTTTAGCCCTCTTTTCAGAAAGCCGGCCCAAAAACTATTTCAGTGTCTAATGATGATATGTAGGGGCAATCCCTTGTGGTTGCCTTTGTTCGGTGCTGAGTGCAGTTTCGTTTGCCCATGATAACACCAACAACGGCATCCGATGTTCACGCATTCCGTCCCCCTTTGAAGGGGGTAGGGGGATGACAAGGCCGTTTGAAGAACCATCTACATCAGCCATGAAACGATTCATAATGTAACTCGGGAACGCCAAAACCAGCACGAGCAATCATCCCCCTACCCCCTTCAAAGGGGACGAAATGCGCACCACGGTTGCCGCCGTTGTTGCGTGTTCTCACCAATAACCAGAACTGCGGTAAATTGCGCAAGGGCAACCACAAGGGATTGCCCCTACAAGACACACAAACAGCGGCTGCTTCAAGTCTGTTTTTCAGAAAATCGGCTTAAAACGAAAAAGCCTGCCCGGCATTAACACCAGACAGGCTTTTCTCTCTATTGACAGGAATTCAGTCACCCAAATTCACTCAATCATTCAATCTCTCATTCAACCATTACCCAATCGCTTGCTCCAGATCGGCGATGAGGTCTTCTACGTCTTCAATGCCCACGCTAAGGCGGATGAGCGAATCAGACAGGCCGCCTTTGAGGCGCTCTACCTGCGGAATGCTGGCGTGCGTCATGGTGGCCGGGTGCCCGCAGAGCGACTCCACGCCGCCCAGTGACTCGGCTAGGGCAAAGTAGTGCAGTTTCTCCAGTACCTGGATAGCAGCCTGGATCTGGTCGTCCTTCAGCTCAAAGGAGATCATCCCCCCGAAATCACGCATCTGGTCCTGCGCGATCTGGTGGTTAGGATGATCCTGGAAACCCGGCCAGAACACTTTGCCCACTTTGGGGTGCTGGCGCAGGTACTCGGCAATCCTGCGACCGTTCTCGCAGTGGCGCTGCATACGGATGTGCAGGGTCTTGATGCCGCGCAACACCAGGAAGCAGTCCTGCGGACCGGGCGTGCCGCCACAGGCATTCTGCAGGAACGCCAGGCGCTCGGCCAGTTCATCGTCCTTTACCACAATGGCGCCCATCACCACGTCTGAGTGACCGGCCATGTACTTGGTAAGGGAGTGCATCACAATATCGGCGCCCAGGTCTAGTGGGGTCTGCAGGTACGGCGTTGAGAAGGTGTTATCTACCACCAGCAGCAGGTTGCGTCTCTGGCAGATCTCGGCGGCGCCTTTGATGTCAATAATATTGAGCAGCGGGTTGGTAGGCGTTTCTACCCACACCATCTTGGTTTTCTCGGTCACATACTGCTCAATGGTGCTGATATCGGCCATGGACACGAACTGGAACTTGATGCCGTACTCCTGGAATACCTTGGTGAAGATGCGGTAGGTGCCACCGTAGAGGTCATTGGTGGCAATGACCTCATCGCCGGGCTTCAGCATCTTGATAATACAGTCGGTGGCAGCCATACCCGAGGCGAAGCACAGGCCGTGTTTTCCGTTCTCCAGCGCCGCGATAGAGCTTTGCAGGGCGCTGCGGGTGGGATTGTGGGTACGCGAATATTCATAGCCCTGGTGGTCGCCGGGGGAGCGCTGCACGTAGGTGGATGTCTGGTAGATGGGCGTCATGATGGCGCCGGTGGTTGGGTCTGGCATCACGCCAGCGTGTATGGTCTTGGTTCCGAATTTCATAGAAGTCTTATACGGTAGTAGCGGCGCAAGTTAGAGAATTGAAGGCAAGTTTCCAGTTCGGGTTTGTTCGGCGACCGAGGCGGTTTTCCCGTACTTTCCAGAAAATACCCGATATTCGGCGCTTATGTGGAAGAAACTCCTGAAACAAAATACTGGTACGCTTCTTTATTCCCTGTTGCTGGTGGTGATCCCGGTTTTGGCCAGTTCCGGGCTGGCACTCTGGCTTTACCATAACCAGGAACTGCTCCAATCCCTCTCCCCGCTGCAGCAGATCCTCTATTTCCTGGTTGTCTCCCTCACCATGGCCTTTGCCATCACGCCCACCACGTTTGTGGCGCTGGCCACCGGCTTCTTCTTCGGATGGGGTTCTTTCCCGGGGGTGGTGATCTCTTATGGCGTGGCGGCTTTGATTGGCTATGCGGTGGCCAGGCTCATTGACCATGGCAAGATGACGGCTTTCCTGCACCAGTTCCCCAAGGCCGAGGGGGTGATGAACGAACTGCGGGAGCACAGCCTCAGCCTGATCATTCTCACGCGCATCTCGCCGGTGCTACCCTTTGCCTTTATGACCTTTGTCTTGTCGCTGGTGCAAGTGCCCCGCGGCCGGTTCCTGTTGGCCAGCATGCTGGGGATGTTGCCGCGCACCATCTTCTTTTTCTGGATGGGCACCCAGGCCCAGGACCTGCTGGCCCTCCTGAAAGACCCCAATGCCGGCACCTCGGGCAAGCTTTTACTGGGCGGTTTGGTGGTGATTTCCCTGGCAGGCCTATATTTTTTACTGAACAACGCAATTAAAAAAGCCTTAAACAGAAGCAGATAGCATTTTTCTGAAGTTTTTTTCACCCTAAGACTTGCGCAAACCAAAAGAAGGGTATACCTTTGCAACACTAAATCAAACGATGGTCACGTAGCTCAACTGGATAGAGCATCTGACTACGAATCAGAAGGTTTGGGGTTCGACTCCCTACGCGACCACATAGAAATTTATAAACGCCTGTTCTGCAATGCATTACAGGCGTTTTTCTTTTAGTGCGTACACATACACGTACAACTTTTGCTTCCCTGCGGCATTTCATCCCTTAAAAAGCTATGTCCTAGAGTGCATAATTTTCTACGCATCTTCCCTTTTTTACGCAGCATAGTGACATACCCCGGTAGCTTGTATTTGAGGGTGGGCGTGTTTCCCCGATAGAAACGCTTTGGGTCAGACTGGTAGATCGGATTTCGGCAGGGCAGTTCATTTTCATGGAAAGAGTAGGCCGACCTTTAATGGATGTACGCTAGAAAGGAAAAACGGATGTTCTGCTACTCCGCTGACACATTAGTGCATACAAGATCAGGCAGCCCTTTGCACCACTTGGAGGATTTACCTTCATCACCTTGGCCGAACATGACAGTAGCCACCCTCCAGCGAGCGTCTATTCAATTAGGAGAGGGTGTATACGCCGGTGGGCCTAAGTTCCGGCAGGCTCGGTTGTATGGGTCCTGCTGAGGGATTGGTCTTTGAGGATGGTATGTTGAGTATAGCATATTTTGGTATTATTTAGTATATTGTATTAAATAAAACGTATATGTAATAGGAAGCTCCTATCAATTCCTCAATCAAAATTCAAGCTATATAGCTGCCGTCTCCTCTTCCCGTTGACGGGCAGATCGGCAAACAGCGCCGCCTCAGTTCCCGGTTTGCCTCTTATGTGCCCGTCGGCCTCCCTGGAAAGCCATTCCCCCAAGTCCGGCTTGTTCCGTGCCACTCTCCACAACCGAAGCACATTTAAAAGCCGCTTTTATGAAATCACTCCTAAAGGCATCAATGGCACTGCTGCTGGCGGCCCTCCCCTTCGCCTCCTGCGATGACGACGACGAAGGCACCGTTCCTGAAACTATGCTCAAAGCGGACGCCGGCCCCGACCAAACCATCAATTTATTCAGCCCTGCCCGCCTGGACGGCAGCAACTCCACCAGCCCAGACTCGCGTGTCACTAGCTATGAATGGGCCAAGGCCTACGGTCCAGACGACTTCCGGATACAATACGAAGATTCCGCCAAGACTGAGGTATACAACCTTGTCGTGGGTATCTACGGATTCGCGCTTACGGTCAGGGATGCGGCAGGCAGGGTGTCCAGCGACACTGTGCAGGTGACGGTGAATCAAGGGGACGTCGAGCCCCTCTGCGACCAAACGGACCGTCCCGTCGTCAATGCCCGCCTCGTTCCCTTCGGCACCCTCTCGGAGGCAAGGTCAGGGATGGCAGCGGCGGCGGCCGGCACTAAGGTACTGTTCGCGGGCGCCGCCTTTTCCGGCGCCGGAATCAACGGCTACGGCTCCTCCCGGGTAGATATCTACGACGCTGCCACCGGCACCTGGTCAACGGCCCGGCTGAGCGTGGCGCGCTCTGCTATTGCGGCCATCGCCGCCGGAGGCAAGGTATTCTTCGCCGGAGGCAGGCTGCACGGCGGCGGCACCGGCACCCCTGACCTGAACTTTTCCACGGTGGATATCTATGACACGGCGACGGGCACTTGGTCAGTGGCCTCACTGAGCGAACCACGGGCGTTTGTCTCGGCTGCGGTCCTGGGGAACAAGGTGTTCTTCGCGGGTGGGGAGAGGGGTGCAAACTATTCAGTCTCAGACAGGGTGGACATCTACGACCTTTCCACAGGCCAATGGTCCACCGCCACCCTAAGTGAGCCCCGGGGGCTTATCGCCGCCGTATCGGCCGGAGGCAAGGTGTACTTCGCGGGTGGGCAAAAGGAGAGCTTATGGGACTCCGTGCCTTCCGACAGGATCGATGTGTACAATGGGGCGAGTGACTCCTGGTCCACAGACTCCCTAACGTATCCGATGGGGTCCCTGAACGGCCTTGCGTTGGCGGATGAGGTATACTGGCTGGGGGGCTGCACGATGGAGAGGAGAAACGTGAGGACGGGCGAAACCTCTGTTGAGCAGCTGTTCAAACCCGCCACCCCTAACCCAATGAATAACCAAGCCGTGGTGAAGGACAACAAAATACTCTTCTTCAGGGGTGCCGGGGATGACGCCCACATGTTCGACATCTACGACCTGGCTACCCGCACCTGGTCCATCGGGGTGCTACCCCAGGATGTGATAAATTATAAAACCATTGTCTCCGCCGGCAACGAGGTCTACCTAGCGGGGGGCGCCACCTATGGAGGAAATCTAATTTCCCTTTCAAATCAGGTTTGGAGGCTTGAGTTCTGAGATAGAAGAATCGTGGATAGCAGGAATTACGCTTACTGACAGAAAGGTGATGTTCCTACGCGACCACTTAAGAACGAGCCACTTACGAGAACAAACTTGTGAGTGGCTTTTTTGTTTGCACACATTTTGCACACAAACCAATCCTATCATTCAGTTGATTGCGGCTCCGCAATCCCTGCAGGAATCGGTTCCCATTGTTCCGCCCTTACATCAACACACCCGCTACCTACATTCGCAACGCCCCCTTCCTTTCGCAAAGGTTCCACCTTATAACTTACTGAATAGCAGACAAGATAGCCTACAATTACCTTTCATCTGTCAAATCTTATCTGTAAATTATATAAGGGATCACAGGATCCATTCACAGTTAAAAAAAGCAGTATCATGAAAAGGACAACCATTCTCGCTGTGGTATTGCTCTGTGTCTTCGTAGCACAGCTGCAAGCCCAAACTTCCCCTTCCATCGTAGGAACCTGGGAGATGCTCTCCATGACCGGGAAGAACGAAGACGGCGAACCCATTAATCGGGACGTAAACGCGGTGAAGCAATACAAGGTCATCACCCCCACCCACTGGATGTACGTGGTGAAGGGCATGGTAAGAGACACCCTGCGGATGGGAGGTGGCTATGGAACCTACACCCTGACAGGCAACAAGTACGTCGAGAAACTGGACGACCCCACCACCACCGCCTTCACCATGCGGGTCGAGGGAGACAGGCTCTTCCAGGACGGCCATATCCTGCTGCCCGATGGCAAGAAAGTGGAACTCCACGAGGTGTACCGGAAGGTGAACGGCACCCCCAACGCAGACAAGTCACTGGTGGGGGCATGGAACCTGGTCTCCTCCTACCATATGGAGAACGGCAAGAGGGTGAACGACCCGGTCAGCAAGGAATTTCAGCTTATTACCCCCACGCACTTCATGTTGGTCGGGAGAAACGGGGAAGAGGTAAAAGCAGTGATCCTAGGCTCCTACACCCTCTCCGGGAAAAAGATGGTGCCTAAGTTCATTTTGGCGCACCCACCGGCAAATGAGACAGACAAAATAGACGTAACCACCAGAATCCAGGGAGACAGGTATGTGATGAAATTCATTGTCACCACACTGGCCGGCAAGGTGCATGAGTGGGGTGCGACCTACCAGAGGGCCGACAGGAAACCGGCAAAAGCAGTAGCCGGCACAAAGTAGGGACTACCCCAGTTTGACGGATATATCGGCAACCAGCTCCGCTTCTGGCTTGCCTATTGAGTACCCTTCAGCCTCCCTGAAATGCCATTCTGCATCGCCAAGGCGGATTGTTTCATGCCATTCTCCTCAACCGAAGCACATTAAAAAGCCGCTTTTATGAAACCACTCTTGAAAGCATCCATGGCCCTGCTGCTGGCGATCCTTCCCTTTGCCTCCTGCAATGATGATGACGAAGGCACTGGACCGGATATGGTCTTGAAAGCAGACGCCGGCCCGGACCAAACCATCACCCCCCCGCCGAACAGTGTCGTTCTTGACGGCAGCAACTCCACCAGCCTCAACTCACAGATCACAGGCTATGATTGGACTAAAACCTACGGTCCAGACTATTTCCGGATAGAATCCAAAAATACCGCTAGAACTGAGGTTTACAACCTTGTCCCAGGCAACTACGGATTTGTCCTGACCGTGAGGGACGCGGCGGGCAGGGTGGCCAGGGACACCGTGCAGGTGACAGTGAACTCAGGGTTCGTAGATATCTCCTGCGATAGCACCGGCCGGCCCTTAGTCACCGCCCGGCTAGTACCCTTCGGCACCCTGTCAGAGGCGAGGGCCATGATGGCAGGAGTGACGGTTGGCACTAAGATAATGTTTGCGGGCGCCTCATGGTCGGCCGCGGGCATTAACGGCCAAGGCTCCTCCCGGGTGGATATCTTCGACGCGTCCACTGGGCGGTGGTCGACGGCTCGGCTGAGCGAGGCGCGCTCCGCCATTGCTGCGGCGGCAGTCAGTGGCAAGGTGTTTTTTGCCGGAGGCAGGCTGTCCAGTGGCGATATTGGCACCCCCGACCTTTATTTCTCCACAGTCGATATCTATGACGCGGCCACGGGTGCCTGGTCGGTGGCCACGCTGAGCGAGCCCCGGGCGTACGTCTCGGCGGCGACCTTTGGCGACAAGGTGTTTTTCGCGGGTGGGGAGAAGGATGCGAATTTCACTCCTTCTGACCGGGTGGACATCTACGACTTGTCCACCGAGCAATGGTCCACAACCACCCTGAGCGAGCCCCGAGGGCTTATCACCGCCGTAGCTGGGGGCGGGAAAGTGTTTTTTGCGGGTGGGTACAAGGATAACATGTGGGAGCCAACCCCCTCAAACAAGGTGGATGTGTATGACGGTGCCACAGGCTCCTGGTCCACGGCCTCCCTGAACTATACTATGGGGCATTTGGCCGGCCTTGCCGTGGCGGACGATGTCTACTGGCTGGGAGGCTGCGCTATGGAGAAGTGGAACGCGACCTCGGGGGAAATCTCCTTCGCCCCGCTGTTCCAGCCCGCCCTTCCCGGGTTTATGGCGAACAACGCCGTTTTGAAGAATAACAAGCTACTCTTCTTCCGGAATATAGGGCAAGATACCCACCGGTTCGATATTTACGATCTGGGGACCCGCACCTGGTCGATCGGGGTACTGCCCCAAGATGCGATCCAATATGAAACTATCGTCTCCGCTGGCAATGAAGTCTACCTGGCGGGGGGTGCCACCTTTGGAGGGAATCTATTTTCCCTTTCAAACCAAGTCTGGAGGCTGGAATTCTGAGGTGAGTGCTTGTCCAGGAGCATGGCCTTTCCCTCACGGCTGGGAGTAGAAGGCCAAGCTCCTGGACAAGCACTTTGTGAAGGTGGCATATCGGGAAAATCTCAGTTCAAATTTAGTTCTCCTGTTAATGTCGGTTCCCGGTTGAAAATAGGTACATAAGGCTTGCACTCATAAAGCGCCAATACGTTAGCGGCTGCCAGTGCTTTTTAGGGAAATCCTTTGGGCAGAATATTCTCTACTACCAACAGCCGGCACTAAGTCACCAACTTTACCCAAGCCATATCTGGGCATGTTGTTGTAAATACACTCGTACTCTCCGGCCCTGACCTTGTAGGTTTCATGCCAGATGCCTACATCACCATTACTTTTTATTTTGGTGTTGAACTCCTTCCAGGCGGGGTAATGGTAACCCGTTCTGCCTTTGGCATAAGCCTCCAGTTGTTCAAACGATTTCCAGTACTGAACAATCACCGGCAGAATGCCGCCGTTAAATTGAAAGCCCAAAAAACCCCTCTCCGGTTTCTGAGAAAGCTCTTTCAGCATCTTAGGCATGGCTCTTGCCACTGGTAACCATTTATGAAATTTCCAAAAGCGATTGATACGCATTCCAATCAGGAACACCACAAAATCGCCCTCCAGATTAACAGTCATGCGTTGGTTAATTGTCTTTGCCATATGCAACAAGCATTAAGATTATGATCATTAGATGAATTGCTGCTAACTTACTGTTGGGCTAAAGGCTCCGGAGTTCCCTCAGCCGAGGCTGAAGTTCAGGTGTTTGTTCTTTGGCAATACTGCTGACTTACAACTTCTGTTTTTGTATCATTTTTAGGAAAATAGGCTCTAAAAGCAAATCATAATCTCTCCACCAATAAACTAATTTATTTGAGCTGCCTGCAGCCTCAAGTGCTTATAATTTTCCATTGGCTTAAATAAACGGGCCTTCAATGGCTTATTTGGAATTGTATTCATACACCGCATAACCCCATGGTCGCATATTCCATTTTTTGCTGCTTACAGGCTCCTTTGCACCCTTGAAAACATTATAGGCACTCCCGATCAACGATTTCTCCTTTATGGTGATCGGCTGTGGGGTACCGGAAAAGTTAAGAATCACCAATACCTTCTTCTTCCCTTTTTCCCGCACGAAGGCATACACTGCCCTCTCATCCCCCGCACTTACTTTCTGGAAAGACGCGTCGGCGGATAGGGCGGCGTTCCTTTTCCGGAGGTTAAGCAGAGTTTTATAGAACGAGGCTCTTTGGAGTTTGCCGAAGGTCATGGGGTCCTTGTCGAAGAATTTCAAGGCCCGCAGGACCGGTTCTTCCTGCCCGCCGTAGATCAGGGGGACACTGCTGGCCATGGTTTGGGTGAATACCGCGAACGGCGCATGCACCGGGCCGGGGAAAGTCCCGTAGTCTGCCTTGTTCCAGCTGTTCTCGTCGTGGTTGCTGGTGAAGTACATCTGGATGGTATGGGCGGGGTACATCCGGTCACTCTCCTGCTTCACGCTATCCAGGCTGAAGGCCGGTCTTTCGCCCTTGGCCACCTTCTCCATCATCTTGAACATGTGCCACGGGTAGACCGCGTCAAAGCCGCTCTTCGGTAGATAGGCGCTGTCTCCCTCGGCCAGCATGAAAAGGCTCTTCATCTCCTTCAACTGGGGGATGCACCGGCGCCAGAAGGAGGCAGGAACGTTCCAGGCCACGTCGCACCTGAAACCGTCTATTCCTGTGCTGGAGACCCAGTATTTCATGGCGGCGATCATGCTATCCTGCATCACCGGGTTCTTGTAATCCAACTGCCGGGTGTCAGCCCAGTCCACCGCCATGGCCGCCTTCCCGGTGCTGTCCCGCACGAAGAAATCAGGGTGCTGGGTTAGCCACCGGTGGTCTCCGCCGGTATGGTTGGGTACCCAGTCGATGATGACCTTCATTCCCTTGTCATGGATAGCCTTTACCACCTGCTTGAAGTCTGCCATCGTGCCGAACTCCGGGTTGACGGCGGTGTAGTCAGAGACGGCATAGTAGCTCCCCAGCGAGCCTTTCCGGTCCACCTTGCTGATGGGGTGAAGCGGCATGAACCACACCGTCTGTACCCCCATCCCTTTCAGGCGATCAAGGTGTTTGGCGAAAGCGTTCAGGGTGCCTTCCGGTGTGTACTGCCGGACATTCACCTCATAGATGTTGCCCTGCATGATCCAGGCCGGAGGACCGCTGGTGGTTCCACTTGTGCCGCCGATGGAGGCTTTATCCTGGCAAAAACAGGAAAGCACAAGCAATTGGAGCAGGAGGGTGCTGAGTACTTTCTTCATCTTGGGTAGGTATTAGATAATGAGGATATATTCGCCTTAGACTTAGTTTATATACGGCGCCCTCATGCAAGAGGCGAAAGCCGATTTACCTCTTGACCAGCGTTTTATAGCACCAACCTTACGCACCCTTTCTCTGTTATTGAGGTGTTTTTGGAAAAGCAGCCTGAAAAAGGTTTCCCAACAATTTCTTTCCTCAAATGCCTGTCCATCTTCAATGGCTTGTCTTTAAGGTAGCCTGCAAACGTCTTGCTCAAAACGTTCCATGGAGCCACTCCTACGCTTGGGTTCTCAATGCAGAAGCCGCCTTCCTCTCTCCTACTTACCCGGTTTTAGGATATTTTGGAAAAATCAGGCCTGAAACGGAACAGTCTTCCATATGCCGCATACCAAAACCATAAAAAAAGCAGCCCACCCAAAAGGATGCGCTGCTTCTAGATCGGAGGCTCTGGCTTACCAGGCCTATTTAGACTTCAGGCGGATGATGGTACAGGAGTAAGCCGGCAACTCGGTGTTTGACAGATCGGCTAGAGCCACAATGGTTTTCGTCGGCTTCAGGAGTTTATCCGCTGGGTTACCCTGCAGCACGGTTCTGGTGGCCTTGCCGTTGAAGGAACCTAAACCTTTCAGGTCTACTGAGGAGGTGACGGTCACCGGCAACAGGTTCACCATTTTGAGGATCACGTCCTTGCTTTTGGGGTCACGCACCACCGATACTGCCACTCGTTTGGTCACCGCCTCCTGGGTGTTGGACAAACTCACAGTGCTGGGCAGGTACTCGCTGCCAGCGTTCTGGCCGAAGAGTTTCTGCACTTCGTAGCCCACGGTGGGCTTTACCTCGGTGTTGTTGAAGTAGATCAGGTCGGGGTTCCATTGGGTGTGGCCTTCCTTTGCCAGCAGCGGCGCGTAAGAGGTCATGTGCACCACATCGCCGTTGCGCTCCACCGAGGTCAGGTACAGGGCCTCGGAGAGGGCGGTTTCCAGGTTGTTGGGGCGGCCGGGCAAATGGGCCGCGTACTCGCCCAGGTAAACTTTTGACTTGGTCCGGTCATAGCGGTCATAGTAGTCCTGGTTATGGATGAACCAGCCCGGCGGTTGGTAATAGTGCTCATCCACCATGGCCAGACCCATCTTATCGGCGATGTCCCAGCCCTCCACGTAGTCGGTCCCCTCGGAGAAAGGCCCTACTGTGCCGATGACCGTGATCTCGGGGTGCTTTTCCTTCAGCGCCTTGTAGATCATCGCGAAGCGCTCCTCAAACACATCGGTGATGAGGTCTTCGTTGCCTACGCCAATGTATTTCAGGTTGAACGGTTTGGGATGGCCGGCCTCGGCCCGTTTCTTGCCCCACTTGGTGGTCACATCGCCGTTGGCGTACTCCACCAGGTCAAGGACATCCTGCACGTACTCGTCCATCTCGCTCATCGGGATGCCGCCCTGCTGGCCACCGCCGTGGGGACCGCTGCCGGAGTTCTGGCAGGGTACCCCCGCCGCGACCACCGGCACCGGCCGGGCCCCGATGTCCTCGCAGAACTGGAAGTACTCAAAGTAGCCCAAGCCTAGGGACTGATGGTAGCCCCACAGGTTACGTTGCGGCTTGCGGGCCTCCAGCGGCCCGATGGTGTTCTTCCAGTGGTAGATGTTCTCCAGCCCGTCCCCGTGGGCCACGCAGCCCCCTGGGAACCGCACAAAACGCGGTTTCAGATCAGCGATGGTCTGCGCCAAATCGGCCCGCAGGCCGTTTTTCCGGCCTTTGAAGGTCTGCTGGGGAAACAAAGAGACCATATCCAGGGCCAGCTTTCCTTCGGTGAGCGGCTGCAGTTCCAGGCGCGCATCGGCGGCGGTCTTATTGGGCGTCAGCACCGCGGTGAGTTTCTTCCAATTGCCCGCAGGAGCGTTTAGGGTAGTTTTTGCCAAAACACCCTCTTTTTCGCTGACCAGGCGCACCTCTAGTTTGGCGCTCTTTCCCTGTAAATGCCTCGTAAACAGGGAGAGGTTGTAGCGCTCGCCTTTCTTGACGGAGATGCCATCAAACCCGGCGTTGACCAGCGCCGCCCCCGGTGCTTTGGTCTCCAGCACCGCGTAATGCGGATTGTTGGGGTGCACCGGGGCGGCGGTCTCCACGGTGAACGAGGTGTTCTCGCCTTTCAGGCTCCAGGAGTGGGTGCTGGTCCAGCTTTTATCGTGACCTTCCTTGTCGTTGGGCGAGTACTCAAACCCGCGGTTCTGCACCAACTCGGCGTACAGTCCGCCGTCGGCCGCGTAGTTCAGGTCTTCAAAGAAGACGCCTACCAGCAGATCACTGATGGGTTTTGCCTTGGTCGCCTCTATCGTGATTTTAGCCTCCACCGGTTTGAGCCCGGCAAAGCGCTGTGCATCCTGCGCCATGGTTTCACTGTACTGGCTGCTTTTGAACTGCTTCTGCTCATACGTTTTTACCAGCCTGTCCACCTCCGCCCAGGCCACGCGGTGTACCTGCCCGGTCGCGTTGCCCTCCGGCAAGGTCACCTTCTGGCTGTTGTCCCGGTACTGGGCTGCCGGTACTTCCGTGGCCGACGAAAAGGCTTTGAAGTCTTTGGTGGTGACCCGGTAATACTTACCCCAAGCGTCTGCGTAGGTGATGGCGTAGTTCCCTGATTTGGCCTCATACTGGACCACCGGTCGCAGCACATTGGCGCTTCCTTGCACCATCGGGTAGCTCTGCCGTCCCCAATACACCAGGTCCGGAGAGGCGCTGTGCGCGAAAAGCGGTTCCCGATCGTTCAGGCTCCACACAGCCTGCCAGACCCCGTTGGGTCTGCGGAACACATACGGCGTATGCATACGCTTCTCGGCGCCCCACCTGCCGTAGTCTGACCGCACGAAGCCATACTCGCTCCCGATACTGAACCACTTCTCCTTGTCGCGGCTCCAGGCAAAGTGCAGCCCGTTCCGGCCGCCGTTTTTCTCGGTGCCGTAAGAGAAAAGGTACACCGAGTCTGGTTCGTTCACCGTTTTCCCGGGGCCGGCCAGGGCGGTCTGAAATATAACCGCTCCCACGTAAAGCCCCGACAGCGCTAAAAATTTCTTCATATAAATCAACAGGTAATGATTGAGGAAAACCAGAGGAATCTACAAGTCAAAAAGATACTGCTAATTAGGCAAGATTCCTCCGGCATCAGGCTTAAGGTTACCGCAGGGGTTTGACTCCTCCGTGGGTAGGCTTCACCGGCTTGATGGTCCCGTCTGCGTTGAACTCCATCTTGTCAATGGCCACCTCGCGGTTGAAGCCGGCGGCATCGCCCATGGTGATGCCCTTGGGGTAGTTGAACCGATGGTAGACAATGTACCACTCGTCTTTGCCGGGCACCTGAATTACGGAATTATGCCCGGTACCGTAAATCCCGGAGGCCGGGTCTTTGGCGATGACCAGGTTGTTTGCCGGAACCTTGATCTTGCCCAGCGGGGAGGTGGAGGTGCCATAGCGTACCCGGTAGTTCTCGCTGCGGGTGTCATCCTCAGACCACAGGAAGTAGTAAGTGCCTTTGCGGAAGAGCACGTGGGTTCCCTCCCTAAAGGTGTTATCCGGGGTAAGGACTTTGATAGTCTCAGGTTTGATAGACACCATATCGGCGTTCAGCTCGGCGCCGGCCATGTAGCCGTTCCCCCAGTACAGGTAGCTCTTGCCAGTCTTCGGGTCGGTGAACACATCGGGGTCAATCTGCTGGCCGCCTTTCACGCCTGGTGGCAACTGGTCTACCAGCGGTTTCCCGGAATCTACGAAGGGGCCGGTGGGGCTATCCGATACGGCTACGCCTACCTTCTGGGCCGCCGTGAAATAATAGAAGTACTTATACTGGCCATTTACTTTCTTCTCGATGATGGCCGGAGCCCAGGCGTTTCTTTTTCCCCAGCTCACGTCTATGGGCAAATCCAGGATCACGCCTTCGTCTTTCCAATTCACCAGGTCCGGGGAAGAAAAGGTCTTGAAGTAGGTCCCTGACCAGCCGTTGAACCCATCGCTGGTAGGATAGATGTAGTATTTGCCGGTCTTCTCCGCGTAAATGATGTCTGGATCGGCGAAGTAACCATCCAGCACCGGGTTATGGTCTTCGCGGGCAGTGGCGGCAAAAGTCTGGGGTTGTTGCCCATTGATCTCCACCGTGTAGTTTACCGCCCCTTTTGAAAAATCGGCTGCAGAAGGGGAAATGGTCACGCCCGGAAAAGAGTCGAACTGCGGCTTGAAGGAAGCCAGGTCCGTTCCGGGTTTTACCGGCAGGTGCAGGGTTCTTTTGGCGGAATCCAGAGCCACGTTGAACCGCTTCAGTTCGGGTGCCTTGGCAGTAAGCAGCACTTCTTCTGCCGTCATCCATTTAGAAACCAACGCCTCGTATTCTCTGGAGGTGATGGGAATGACGGTGCCGTGGCGCGGATGGAAGTTCATAGACACCTCAGTGTCCACTACGGTGAAGTTCTGCAGATCGGTGGTTTTGGTGAACTGGTAGCGGCCTTTGGTGTACACATCGTACATCAGGATGTAGCCGGGTTCATTGATGAGTTTGAACACTCCCGCGCCTTCCACGGGGTCTTTGGTCTGCTGTACATACTTATCCTGCAAGACGTAACCGCCGGTCAGTTTATCAGACACCGCGATCTTAATGCCCGAGCCCTCGCCTTCTGTTTTGAAGAATAGGTGGTATTTGCCGTCTTTCAGCACGATGTCGCCGTCAATGGCCGCGCCGTTGGTGGGGCTGAAAAACAGTTGCTTGGGCTCACTCTCCAGATCGGTAAAATCCTGATTGGCGTAGGCGTAGTAGATCTTATCGGGGTCGTCGCCATGCTTCATAGAGAAGTAGACCATGTACTTTTTGGCCTCGGGGTCATAGATGGTCTGCGGGGCCCAAACGCGCAACAGCTTATCGTTCCCGGCGAATCTTTTCTGGATGTTCACCACGCTGGAAGTCCAGTTAATGAGGTCCGTGGATTTGAGCAACACCATGGCCCGATTAGAGCTCCAGCCGTTCGCCGACACCATATCAGTCACCACCATGTAAAAGGTTTTGCCGTCGGCGCCGCGTAGGATATGCGGATCGCGCACGCCGCCGGTAGAGCTGATCTGGGCAGAAGAGATGATGGGTTTATTGCCGTTGAGCGCCCGGTAATGATAGCCGTCTGGACTGACCGCAAACCTGATGGCCTCTTCGCTTTTGTCATTGCCGGTGAAGTACGTGAAGAGATACCCGCTGTACTTCTCCTGCGGGGCACTCTGTTCTGCCCCCGTTTGGCCAGACCCGGAATTTTTTGCCACCTGCGGAGAGCAGGCTGAGCCCAATACACCGATGGCCAGGCAAAAGGCCGCGCAGTTTTTCGCCAGGTTTCTGGAAAGTTGTTTGTTCATGTGGTGGTGGAAATCTTTAGTAATGCTTTATCCGGGAAAGAGACATCTAGCCCTGACAAAGCGGTTTATGCCTTATTTTTAAAGAAACTTCTCTAAAACAGGAAGGCCCGAAGTGAAAGCCAGCGGGCCTTCTCTTCGGGGCATCTTCCTTTGTGTCTTACATTTTAAATGGGCTGTTCTTGAGGTAAATGCGATAGTCTTTCACCATACCACCTGTGTTCTTGTCTGAGCGGGGCAGGTAGCGCAGGCCTTTCACGGTCACGTTCTCGCCCAGGTCAATCACCAGGTGGTGCGGGTGCTTGGGTTTGTCGCCGGAGTACTGGGTGTGCCAGAAGGTGGATTCCTGCTGGTCATAGACCTTGTCGGCGGCGTTGTTGGCACCGGTTACCTCTTCGCTGTCGGCGTAGACAGCTTTCCATTTCAGGCGGGAGATAGGGTTCCCTTTCTCGTCCACCAACTCCAGCTCCGCGATGGAGGAATAGGGATCATCCGGTTTCTGCGAGCTCAGGGCCTCGAAGCAGAGGTAACGCCCCTGCACGGTCTTGTCGAAGGTCACCTGCTGCCAGGCGCTGCCGGACGGGAACGAGCCCGTGGCCACTGCCTTCTCCCCTTCCAGGTTCAGCGTCTGGCCTTTGGCGCGGTGCGTTAAAGACTCCTCGGCCCGAAGTTGGTCCAGGATAGGTTCTTTCAAGCCCGCGATGGTGGTCGCCTCGGGTTGGTCCACGTCCAGCACCACCACCTCGTTGCGGCCTTTCTTCAGCCATACGCCCGGTACAAACAGCGTCTGTTGCGGCCCGATTTTCCAGAAACGGCCCAGATTCTGCCCGTTCACCCAAACCATGCCTTTGCCCCATTTGCTCACGTCCAGGAACGAGTCGCCGGTCTCATTCAGCTCAAACGTGCCCCGGTACCAGGCCGGACCCTCTGCGGTGCCCTTCCTGAACTTCGCTTTCTTCTGAAATTTATAATCCACGGGGAAGTTGTAGACAAGCCAGTTTTTGAGCTCGGTGTTCTTCCGGCCGTCGTTCAGCTCCACTTTCTCGGTGATGCCCTTGCGGTCGATGATAGCTTTCCCGTAGTTCACCCGCCCAGTGGCCTCTATCAGGATGTCCAGTTGCGCGTCTCCCTGGAAGGCGGGCAGCGTCACCGTGTTCTCACCCCGGCGTCGGTCCAGCTTGCCCACGGACTTGCCGTTCACGAACACGTTGGCCCAGTCATGCACCTCGGTGATCACCAGTTTCTGCCCCGAGGCCGAGGCAGGCAAGGTGGTGCGGTACAGGATGCGTCCCCAGCCTTGGCCAAAGTTCTCCATGGGCTGGATCTTCTCGGTCTTCTTGGCAGCCGGCAGGTTGGCGAACAGGGCTGCGCTCTTGGTCAGGTTGAAAGCGGGGATCTCGATGATTGATTTGGCGGCCGGGATCTCGCCCAGGGTCTCGCCCTCCTGCAGGTAGTTCTTGAGCAGGTCGCGCACCGCGAAGAACTTCTCGGTGGTGTTGCCCTGCTCGCCTACCGGTGCGTTGTAGTCATAGGAAGTGGCCATGGCCGAGTAGGGTGGCGCATTGGCCCCGCCCCACTGCCCGAAGGTGGTTCCGCCGTGGGCCATGTAGAGGCTGAAGGAAATCCGGCGGTCCATCATGTCCTTGAGGCTGCCGATGAAGCTGCTCACCGAACGGGTCTCGTGCGGACGGCCCCAGTGGTCAAACCAACCGGACCAGTACTCGCTGCACATCAGGGGTGCGGTGGGGTTCAGTTCCTTGAAGTTCTTGAAGGCCTCTTCCACGTTGGTGCCCGCCCCGAAGTTGAGGGTGGTGGCCACGCCGTCCAGTTTGTATTTGTTGAAGTTGGAGGGCCAGTCGCAGCGGAAAAGCTGCACCTTGTCAAATCCGGCCTCGCGCACCGCATCGCGGGTAGCCTCCATATAGGCCTGCTCCTCCCCGAAGGTGGCGTACTCGTTCTCCACCTGCACCATCAGGATGTTGCCGCCGTTCTGGATCTGGAGCGGGGCCAATTGCTTGGCGGCCTCCTTCAGGAACCGCTTGGTATGGTCCATGAAGTACGGGTCTTGCAGGGTGCGCACCTGCGCGTCCTGTTTCTTCAAGAGCCACCAGGGCAGGCCGCCCATGTCCCACTCGGCGCACACGTACGGGCCAGGCCGCACGATGCAGTACATGCCGTTTTTCTGAGCCAGCTTCACGAACTCGGCCACATCGTTCTGGCCTTTGAAATCGTACTGGCCCGGCTGCTGCTCGTGCAGGTTCCAGAACAGGTAGATACAGATGGTGTTCATGCCCATGGCCTTGCTGAGTTGGATGCGGTGCTCCCAGTACTCGCGCGGAATGCGGGGGTAGTGCAGCTCGGCCGCCCTGATCACGAAGGGCTTGCCGTTGAGCAGGAACTCCTTGTTCCCGACGGTGAAGGTGCCTGGCTTCCCGCTCAGCTGCTGGGCCTGTCCGGTGAGGCTGAGCAGAAGCAAGAGAAGCAGAAAGTAAAGTTTGGACCTGGTTTGATTCATTATTACTGGTAAGTTAATGGTAAAGGGTAAGCTTTTGATGCCGGCATCTTCCTTCTCTTTTACCCGAGGGAAAAGTACCTGCCGTATCTGGTTATTTCTGGGGGATACTTATTGGTGGCTGTTACATCGGTTCAATCTTTATGGCGCATAAAATAATCTGCTATTCAGGTTTAAGTATCTTTTGGAAAAACACCCCTAAAAAAGGCATGAACCTCCCATCCTGCAGCGTTCTTTCCTAGTCTAATCGCCTGATCTTGATTTCCTTGAATTCAATTCCCTGGCCTTCGCTCTGGAGGCCTATGTAGCCTTGTGTTAAAGGCTTGCCATTCTGCTTTACTTTGGGGTCATAGTTGTTGGCCACCCCTCCCCCGATCTGCGGACGGGAATACTGCAGTACCGTGTCACCGTTGATGAGGTGCGTCACCAGGGAATCTCCCAGTACAATCAGTTCGGCTTTCACCCACTTATCCCACGCATAGGTAGCCGAGGAAGAGTTGATGCAGTGCCGATCATCAATTTTGCCTTCGTACACCACATCAGTACCCGGGGAGCACATGTTTCCGGTGGGGCGGGGTTTGCCGTCTCCCGCGTCCGCCAGCAGCTGGAACTCCACTGAGATAGGCCAATCCTGCTCCTTTAAGATGGATTCTGGGCTCTGGGAATGGAACATGATACCGCTATTCCGATAGGTGTAGGAAGGGGCATCCTTCAACCACTGGTCGGTGAAACGGTACTCCCATTTCAAGTGAAAAGAAGAGAACGGGGTTTTGTAAAACAGGTGCCCATAACGTTCATTAAAGGTTCCGTAATCATCATAGTTCACCTGCAACACACCGTCCTTCACCCGGAAAGTCTGGGCGTAATTGTCTCCCACTTCATGGTGGTGAATCTTCACGATCCAGTCTTTCAGGTCCTTGCCGTTGAAGAGCGTTTGCCAGCTGCCTCCCTGCATCCCTGTTCTCTGCAGGGAAGCGGGTGAACAGGCCACTACGGCCAGCCACACGACTGCCATTAAAATAGACTTGCCCTTCACTTGTAACTTCTTGCTGTGCATCATCCTGGTCTTTTTATTTTTATCTAATCCCGACGACAGCCTACAGCAGGGCCCTGAGTCTTTCGGCGGCGCTCTCGGGGGTAATGTCGCGCTGGGGCTCGGCCATGAGCTCGTAGCCCACCATGAACTTTTTCACGGAGGCCGATCTGAGCAGCGGCGGGTAGAAGTGCATGTGCAGGTGCCAGCCGGGGTAGTCCCTGCCGTCGGTGGGCGCCTGGTGGAGGCCGGCCGAGTATGGGAAGGAGGTCTGGAACAGCCGGTCGTATACGCTGGAGAGGCGCTTCATGATATCGGCGTAAGCAAGCTTTTCGTCTTCATTGATCTCGCCTAAGTGCGCAAAGTGGCGGCGGGGGATGACGATGGTCTCGAAGGGCCACACCGCCCAGAAGGGCACCAGCGCCACGAAGAACTCATTCTCCGCCACGATGCGGGTGTTCTCCTCCAGCTCCAGGGCCAGGTAATCAGAGAGGAGGCTACGGCCGTTCTCTTGGAAGTAGTTCTCCTGCTGCACGGTTTCCCTGGCCGGGTCGCCGGGCATCGAGCTCTGCGCCCAGATCTGCCCGTGCGGGTGGGGGTTGCTGCTGCCCATCACCGAGCCCTTGTTCTCGAAGATCTGCACGTAGGAGATCTCGGGCATGGCGCCCAGCTCCAGGTACTGCGCCTGCCACAGGTCCACGACTTTTTTGATCTCGGTGGTCTCCATGTCCGAGAGGGTCAGGTCGTGGCGGGGCGAGAAGCAGATGACCTTGCAGATGCCGCGCTCGCTCTCCGCCTGCAGCAGGCCTCCTTTGGTAAAGGAACCGGAGGGGCTGTCGGACTGCAGGGCGGCGAAGTCGTTGGTGAAGACGAAGGTGGAGGGGTACTGGGGGTTGGCCTCGCCGTTGGCGCGCACGTTGCCCGGGCACAGGTAGCAGGTGGGGTCATACTCCGGGCGGGTGTCCTTTTCGGTAGACTCCTGCTGGCCCTGCCAGGGGCGCTTGGAGCGGTGCGGCGAGACCAGCACCCACTCCCCCAAAAGCGGGTTGAAGCGGCGGTGCGAGTGCTCGGTGATATCGAATGAATTCATAGGTTCTGTTTGGGTGATTGATGTGATGCTAGGTTTCAAGCCTGTTTTTCTAAAAGTGGGCCTGAAACTAGCGGGTCCACTCGGCCTCTCTGCCGGTGGCCTCGGGTTTGGCGGTCTGCACTAACCCGGTGCCGTCCACGATGCGAGCGATATAAATGGGCAGCGAACGGTTGAATTGCTGCAGGTAGGCTTTCTCCACGGTCTCGGTGAACTTCTCCAGCCCGGACAGCCGCACCAGGTTGATTGTGCAGCCCCCGAAACCGCCGCCCATCATGCGGGCACCCAACACGCCTTCGCACCCTCGCGCCACCTGAGCAAGGAAGTCCAGCTCGGGGCAACTAACCTCGTAGTCGTGCTGCAGGCCCTGGTGCGAAGCGAACATTTTCTGCCCGAAGGCCTCCAGGTCTCCGCGCTCCAGGTCAAGGCAGGCCTGCTCCACCCGCAGGTTCTCCTGCACCACGTAAGTGCAGCGGCGGTACACCACCGCATC
The DNA here is from genome assembly GCF_017916365.1 of Rufibacter roseolus. Classification (GTDB taxonomy): domain Bacteria; phylum Bacteroidota; class Bacteroidia; order Cytophagales; family Hymenobacteraceae; genus Nibribacter; species Nibribacter roseolus. Next base: position 1,691,152 of record NZ_JAFMSU010000001.1, on the reverse strand, counting down.
GAACTCGTCTTTCTGGCTTTCCAGCATTTCCAAGGTCACATCACGGAGGCTGTTCACCTGCGGGTAGTGTTTCTGAAGGATCGTCACGCCGGCCTCACACTCCTGGCGGCGGGTGTTGTACTCAGAAGACGCTAAAGAGTGCTTCACCTGGGTGTCGCAGAGCACGAGGCGGTAGTCCCGCATGTCGAAAGGGAAATACTCGTACTCCAGGGAGCGGCAGTCCAGCCGGATGACGTGGTTGCGCTTCCCGAACATGCTAGCGAACTGGTCCATGATGCCGCACATCACCCCGGCGTACTCGTGCTCGGCCTTCTGCGCCATCTTCACCAGGTCCATCTTCCCCAACCCGAATCCGAAGAGGTGGTTCAGCGCGTAGGCCAGCCCGCACTCCACCGCCGCCGAGGAGGAAAGCCCCGCGCCCATGGGGATGTTGCCCCCGAACACCAGGTCAAAGCCCGGCACCGTGTGCCCCGCTTTCTGGAGCTGCGCCACCACGCCCAAGAGGTAATTGGCCCAGGCGGTCTGGGTAGGTGCTACCTGCTCCAGGTTGAAGGTACTCTTCTCGTGCAGGTCAAAAGAGTAGGCCCGCATAGAGGTGGTCCCGTTCGGGGCGATGGCGAAGTAGAGCTCCTTGTCGATGGCGGCGGGCAGCACGAAGCCCTCGTTGTAGTCGGTGTGCTCGCCGATGAGGTTCACCCGGCCCGCCGAGCGGATCACGATCGGCTCCTGGTTGTAGAGTTTCTGAAAGGTGGTGATGATGTCTTGAACCATGGTTGTACTTCTGTAAACTTATGATGAGGTGCTTCGCCCGAGGGTTGGAAGCTTTTGTTATCTTGTTCTGTGATGATCTAATTGAATCGCACAGTTTTCTTCTCGCCTTTCCTGAAGGAGACCGTGATACTCTGGTTTTTTGAAGATTGCTCAATTTTCTGCACGGGCATCAGCTCGTCCTCGGTCCATTTCTCCCCGGACTTCTTCCAGAGCATGAGGATCACATATAGATCTTCCTTTTGCCCGGGCTGGAAGCTATCCCTGGCGATGAGGAGGGTGCTTTCCTGGCTTTCGGGGTGCAGACCGGTGGTGTTCAGGATTTCCAGACCGTCCCAACCTTTGAGCGAGACCATGGCCAGTTGGTACTCGCCGTTGTCAATGATCTGCACCTGATGGCCTTTCACCTGGCGGGTTTCTTTTTTGATGGGTCCGTTTTTCTGGGGCAGAGTGTAGTGGCCCAGCCGCACCTGCACGGCTTCTTTGCCCAAGTTTCTGTCTACCCGCAGGATGCCGTTGGGCAAGGGAATATCTGCTAAGCTGAAGCGGACATTCTCGTCGGTCTCCAGCACCACATCGCGGTAATAGATGCCCTTCTCAAACTTTTTGAAGGTGTAGAGCCGGAAAGCCTCCCACTGGTTCTTCTTGTTTTTGACCACGTAGTTCATGGCTACCTCGCCGTTGGGGCCATCGGCTTGCCAGGGAAAAGCGCTGTGGTAGGAAAGGCGGTTGTAGTTCTCGGTGGACCGGAACAATTGCCAGTCCTTGGCGACCGTCTCATGGCACCAGGCCCGCACCTCAGAAGCCCCGAGGTTGGGGTAATCGGTGATGAGGATTTTGGAGCCCTCCTGAAATTTGTTGTAGACCTTTCCTTTGCTCAGGTCTTTGTCCCAAGCACCCTCGTTTTCCACGGCGGTCCAGAACGGATTGCCCTCCGGCACGAGCAGACCCAAAAACGCTTTGCCCATCCAGAAGGCACTGGCGCGGGCGCTGTAGATCTGCACGGCCGGTTCATAAGCCCCGTAGAAACCTAAGGTGGGAATGTGGTCGGCGGCCATGAAATCGGGGTTCTGCAGGAACTGGAGTAGGGTGCCCGAGGCGATCCGGCGCATCCAGCCGTAGTTGGCGCCGGGTTCCTGCACCAAGCCCATGAGCGGGAATGGCACCACGGCGGCAAAGCGGTAGGCGATGCTGCGGCCCCACATGATCATCTTGCCGTCGCGGCTGAACAGGTAGGGGTAGTTTTCATCCAGTTCCTTGAAATTGGCCACGAAACGGGCGGCGTATTCCGGGTAGTGCTTCTTCCCGAAGAACTCTGACCAAAGCGGTCCATACATCTGGAAGGCCCACATGCTGTAGTAGTCGTAGGCAGGGCTGTCATGGTACCAGCCCTGGCCGCGGTACTGCTCCAGCGATTGATCCAGGTATTCGAGCATCAGCTTCTCGTTTACCCCGTAGCCCTGCTCCTTGAAGAAACTCAGCACGAAGATGTTGAAGAACCGCCAGTTGGAACCCACGGTAGGACCATCGCCGTAGCTGAGCATGGTCTTAGCCAAAGCCTCTTTCTGGGGAGCGGTCAACGGCTTCCAGAGAACTTCCGGAGCATAGAACAATGACACTGCCAATCCGCCGAACTCCACCAGAATCTGGCTCGGTCCGCCATCAGCTGCCCGTGGTTTCACATAGGTAGGACTGGTGGGCTCAGTCAGTTTCACCAGTTGGCGCCGGTAATAGTCGGCTACTTTTATGCCGTTGATTTGCAGGTTGGGGTTTTCCTTTAACAGGGGCACCGCCACAAACAAGGTACGGCAGAGGCCTTCCAGCATTTCGGTGGGCGTGTGCACCCCATCGCGCGGATAGCTTTTGCCGGGCTGCTTGGGAAACACCATGGGGTCCTCCACGGTCTTCACGTATTGGACGGCCCCCTCCAGCAGGTACTGCGCCGCGTCTTTCCAATGCTTGCGGGTCATGCCTGTATGCGGACTGGTTTTGAAGTCAGGGTTAATGATCTGGAAGGTCTTCCGGCCCGCTCCCGCCTTGCCAGCAACCGTCCCCGTTTGCGCCCATGAATTGGAAGCGCAAAACAACGAGACAATCAGCAGAAGAACACTGGCAGGATACCGCATGGGGTTAAATTGTTTGATTCTTTGATAAACTTGGTTCATCAGGTATTTCCAGCAAAGCCGTTTTAGAGCTGTTTTCAGGAAATCGGGGTTAAAACACGCTACCTGGGATTTACCTAATCCAGCAGCCGGTACATCTCCGAGGCAGCCAGCAGGAAGGCCCCTACCCCGAAACCGGTGGTGGAGTTCACGTCTACCACCTGCCCGGGAATGGCCCTCTCCCCGATGGGCTGCACGTAGCCAAGTTTGCCGTTGGGCTGCAGGGCGGTGTTGGTCAGGTATTGGTAGCCTTTGGCCGCCACGGGCAGGTATTCTTTTTTGTCCAGCAGGCCGTTGTTGATACCCCACAGGAAGCCGTAGGTGAAGAAGGCGGTGCCGCTGGTCTCAGGCCCGGGTGCGTGGGCCGGGTCCAGGATGCTTCTGGTCCAGTAGCCCTCGGGTCTCTGCGAGCGGGCGATGGCGCTGGCCATGTCTTTGAAGCGCTGCTCGTACTCTTTGCGGTACGGGTCTTTTTTGGGCAGATCCTGCAAAACTTTGGCGAACCCGGCAAACACCCAACCGTCGCCGCGGGCCCAGAAATCCTTTTGGCCGTGGGCGCTTTTGTGTTTGGGGTAGACGTACTTGGCGTCGCGGTAGTAGAGTTTTTCATCTGCGTCATACATGATGGAGTTGGCATAGCTCAGGTACTCGTGCAGCTTCTCCAGATATTGTTTGTTTCCGGTGACCCGGTACAGTTTGGTCATGACGGGCATCACCATGTAGAGGCCATCGGCCCACCACCAGTAATCGTTTTTGGGCGTGCCCATCTGGTATTCCATGACCTCGCGGGCCCGGGCGATTTTGCGGTCATCCTTGGCGCCGTCCAGGCAGTAGAGATCGATGTAGGTTTGGAAGCAGATCTGCCAGTCCCCGAAGAGCACGTAGTCGTCCTTCTCGCCATAGGAGTATTTCCAATCGGCTTTGCTGGTTGACTTGGCGCCCATCCACTGGTTCTGCTCGGCCCAGGCCTCTGAATACTGGCGGTAAGCTTCGTTTTTGGTGATTTTGTAGGCTTCCATGTTGCCGGTGTGGTAGGCGGCCACATCCCAGAAAGCCCAACCGGGAGTAGGGTTGGTGCTTTGCCAGTAGGCGTTGGCCTTGTGCAGTTGATCGGCTACTTCTTTTTTGGAGGCCGGCAGCAAAGGATGCTTGGGTTTAGCCCCTACAAATGCAGTCCAAACGCCCAAGAGCAACAACAGCGTAAAAAATGCTTTCTTTTGAATCATGCTTATTTCATGCGGGGAAGAGCCCCGGTTTATCTATGCTTTTCGGAAAACAGGCTTAAAACTTCGGTTTCCACTCCACCACCCGGATGGGTTGCGGCGCGATTTCAGCCTGACCTTCCCCATCTACCTGGTCCACTTTCTGCACGAACAGGTTCAGGATTTGCTTTTCTTTCCAGAGTTCGGTGTCATAGGTGGGCTCCCAGGAACCCAGTGATTCCGGCGTCAGGTCAAAGATTGTCCATCTAGGGTCTGATAGTTTCTTGATGACCAGCGCCGAGGCCTTGCTGCCCCGCTCCTCGTCCCGGAAAATCAGAAGCACCGATGCTTTCTCGCCAGCGTTTTTCACCATGATCTGTGGCCGCGCGATGGGAATGCGTTTGGTGCCTACCCCGCTCAGACTGAAAGGCGTTTTCCGGAAATCCAGCGCCACCTTTTGCCAGGTCTTGCCGGTATGGTACACCAAGTGGTACTGCGGAATGGTAGACCCCGTCGCGCGCCAGTACGTGGCAATGAAAGGGTTCCCCTGCTCATCGGCGGCCATGGAGGTCTGGTTGATGAGCTCGCTGTTCTGCGGAATCACCAGGGCTTTTTCTGCGGTGGCTTCAGTAATGGGCAGAGTGTACTTTTCGCCGGTGGATTTCTCCCAGGTCTGGCCGCCGTCCAGAGACCTCGCGTAGGCCAGGTCATGGTTACTGGCTACATCGGGGCTCTCGCGCCACACCCAGGACACGTGGAGGGTGCCTTTCTTGTCCAGGTAGGCTTGCCAGTAGGCGTTGCGCTTCCCCTGGCCGTTGATGAGGTTGCTGTGCAGTTGCGTCCATACCTGCGTGTTGGTGTCATAACTGTTGATGACCAGGTTACCCTGGCCCGAGCCGCCGTCGCGGTAGAAGAACAGGAGGTTGCCGTTGGGCAGGCGGTAGAACTCGGGGTAAGAAACCACTTTTTCCCGCTGGCCCGTCATGGGCATTTTCTCGGTCATCTGCAGGGCGCCGGGGCGCACGCTGCGGGCGTAATTGAGCGGGTTGTTGTGGTGGTCCCAGGAAAGGTGCAGGAAACCCTGGCCGTCTACCATCACGCTGATGGTGTTGTGCGCATCGGCGGTGTTGCCTTTGAAGCTGGTTTTCTGGATTTTCCAGGCAGCGGCCCCGCTTTTGCGTTTGGCCAGCATTACCGAGCGGTCGGCGGCATACCAGGCGGTGTACTGCGTATCTTTAAAGGTCACCAGCGAGTTTTTCCGGAAGGCCACCACGTTCACGGAGTTATTCGCCCAACCGTCAGACACGTGGGTAATCTTCACATCACTGCCTTTCGTTTCAGCGGCGTTTTTGGAAAATCGGCAGGAAAAGGCACCCAGCACCAACGCCACGGCGAGGAAATGGGAAAAAGCTTTTATGAATGTATGTAAATGACCAACCATGAATCACTGCTGAGCGGATGAACCTACCCTTGGGCTAACTCAAGCCGCTGTGTTTTTCCCGATGAATGCTCCTTCTTCTGCGCTGGCAGGGAGGTACTCCCCGCCAGCCACAGTAAAAGGAAAAGGCACCCTTTCAACCTTCTCATTTGATGGTCAGTTTAGATGTTTCTTTGGTGATAGGCCGGATGACGTAGCTGTAGGTGTATTTCTTCTCCGTTAACCGGTAAGGGTCATGCGGCAGACGTCCCCAGCTGTCATCTCCACCCAGGCCTCTTTGCGCCAGGTCAATGTGCAGGCTCACAAAGTCCTGCTTCTTCAGGTCTACCGGGTGGCGGTTGATCTTTTTGGGACCTTCGTCAATGTCCTCGGCCAGGTAGTTCAGGGCGGTGAAGTTGATGGGCTGCAGTCCTTCCACCACAATGCCGTTGCCGGCGTTGTTGGTGAGTTCCACCCAGCGCACATCGGTTTTGTTCCCGCTTTCCTGCGGCCTGATGTAGAATTGGTAGTACTGGTTTTCTACCTTGTCTTTGTACAGGCCCACCAGGGAGGAAAACTTACGATCACTGTAGTTTTCCCAGGGGCCGCGGCCGTAGTACTGCAGGTTCTCGTATTTGTCATCCAGTTGCAGGCGCATCCCGAAGCGGGGTAACTCAGGCATTTCAATTCCGGTCATATCAATGGAGGCGGTCACCTGCACCGAGCCGTCGTTCTGGATGAGGTAGTCCACGGTGTAAGGAATCTGCTTGTCGGTAAGCGCGTACACCACTTTGAGGGGCTGACCCTGGGTTAGGCGTTTGCCAACTTCCACGCTGACCACTTTCATGTTCTGGTGCGCGTTGCGCCAGGTAGCCAGTTTCTCCGGCATGTTGTTCCCGAAGTCATTATCGGTGGCGGCGCGCCAAAAGTAAGGCTCCGGGAACTGCTCTATCGTTTTGAGGCCGTTTTCCTGAAAAGAGGCCATTTTCCCGGTCTTCAGGTCAAACTCCCCGGAAACGTTGCCTGAGGTGAAGGTGAGCTTGTCGCCTTTGGTTTTGGTTTTCAGTTTCCCCTCGGCCGTGGCCTTGGTGAAATAGGCTTTCTCATTGATGGCAAACTGGTCGCGGGTTACCTCATGCCCGACCGGCACAAACGCACTGGCGTTTTTGGTGTAGGCGAACACATTCACGAAATACTCCTCGCCTGGCTGCGGATTGAAAGCCGGCAAAGGCAAGGTCACCTCCTTGGTTTGCAGCGGAGCCGCCGTTACCGCGAAATCGCCTTCCTTCTGCACCACGCCGTTTTTGATCAGTTGGTACCTGAAGGCGATCTGGTTAAGGTCGGTGAAGCCGTACTGGTTGGTCACGGTGATCACGCCTTTGCGGGCGTCTTTGACGTTGAACTGAACGCCGGAGTACACTTTCTTCACCTCGTTCAGGCCGGGCTTAGGCGTACGGTTGGCAGATACCACCCCGTTGGCACAGAAGTTCTCGTCGTTGTACAGGTGGTCGCTGCCCAGGTCTCCGCCGTAGGCCCAGAAGGTTTCGCCTTTGTCGTTCTTGGTTTTGATGCCCTGGTCTACCCAGTCCCAGATGAAGCCGCCCTGCATGTGCTTGCTGCCGTTGATGATGTCCCAATACTCCTGGAAGTTTCCGTTGCTGTTACCCATGGCATGCGAGTACTCGCACATGATGTAAGGACGCTCCTTTTTAGCGGCGGCGTAGGCTTTCATGTCCTTGATGTTGGGGTACATAGGCCCCACGATGTCGGTGTTCCAGTCTTCGCCGGCCTGTTCAAACATGATCAGGCGGGAGTTGTCGCGGGTCTTGATCCACTTGTAGGCGTCATGGAAAACCGGTCCGTTGCCGCACTCGTTGCCCATGCTCCAGATGACCACCGAGGCGTGGTTTTTATCCCGCTCCAGCAGGCGCTCAATTCGGTCAATGTGCGCGGGCGCCCACTCCGGCAGGTAAGCAGGGTGTTTGCTTTTATCGAATTTGCCTTGCCACTCGGCGCCCATGCCGTGGCTTTCAATGTTGGCTTCGTCTACCAGGTACAGGCCGTACTCATCGCAGAGTTTGTACCACAGTGGATCATTGGGATAATGGCTCGTACGCACGGCGTTGATGTTGTAGAGCTTCATCAGCTCGATGTCTTTCACCATGGACTCCCGGCTTAGAGTGCGGCCGTTCACCTCGTCATGCTCGTGGCGGTTCACGCCCTTGAACAGCACGGGCACGCCGTTCACCAGCATCTGGGCGTTTTTCAGCTCCACCTTGCGGAAACCTACTTTGCTGCCGGTCACGCCGATGGTCTTGCCGTTGGCGTCTTTGAGGGTGATCACGGCATCATAGAGGTTGGGCTGCTCAGCGTTCCAGGTGAGCACGTTGTTCACGGTGCCGTTGAATTTGAGCTGCAACTTTCCACTTCCCTTCGTGCTGATGCTTTTTTCCTGAGAGAACGTTTTTGCGTTGTTTTTGTCAAACAGCTCCAAAAGCACGGTGGCTTTGTCCGCAGTTTTGCCGGCGAATTTGCGCAGGTCTACCTCAGCGCTGAACAACCCGTTTTTGTAGGTGTTATCCAGATCGGGCTTCAGGAAGAAATCCCAGACGGTGAGTTTGGGTAGGGCCTGCAGGTACACGTTCCGCTCCAGGCCGCTCAGGCGCCAGAAATCCTGGTCTTCCAGGTAGCTGCCGTCGTGCCAGCGGAACACCTGCACCGCCAGTTGGTTTTCGCCGGGTTTCAGGAACCGGGTCACGTTGAACTCCGCTGGCGATTTGGCGGCTTTGGTCATGCCCACTTCCTGGCCGTTCACAAACACCCGCGCGTACCCCGAGATGGACCCGAAGTTCAGCATCACTTCCTGCCCGTTCCAGGCGGCGGGCAGGGTGAAATTGCGGCGGTAGGTTCCTACCGGATTATAGGTTTGGTCGATGTATGGCGGTTTAGGCGGGAAAGGATATTTCAGGTTGGTATAAATGGGAATATCAAATCCCTGCAGCTCCCAGTTAGACGGCACCTGGATGTTGGCCCACTTGCTGTCATCGAACCCCGGCTTGTAGAAATCCTGGGGCCGCTCGGCCACCGATTTCACGACGGAGAATTTCCAGGTTCCGTTGAGGGACTGATGGTAGGGAGAGGTACTGTAATCGTTTTTACGGGCGTCGGCGGCGTTGGCGTAAAGCATGAAATCCACGTGGGGTTTCTCTTTGTTCCGCTCGTACACCTTGGGGTTTTCCCATTCGTTGACCCCTTGCCGTGCTACCGCAAACTGCGACAGGAAGAGGAGACAAAGAGCGAGTAACTTTCGCGTGCGTATCATGGGCAATTTTGTAAAAATGAGTTGTAAATAGGTACTTCTATGGTTGGGGAATCTCTTTTGTATAGAGCCTCCCGCGCTGTTAAATGGACAGAATCCCTGGCCTTAATTTCGCAATCATTCTGGGGTTTATTTCACCGATGCTGAACTGGCTCCTCCTACCATCCCGTTTTGGGCCTGTTTTACCGTAAACTCCACCGTTTGAGGCGTCAGGCGGGGCGACTGGATGGTGACCTTGACTTTGCCGGGTTTCTGGCCTGCCTGCACGTAGGCCAGCAGTTTTCCGCGCAGCACCTTCCGTTTCTCAGACTGGTAGTTCTCAACCCCCGAATGGCTGCCGTTTTCCAGACCCAGGATCTTGGCGGGCCCTTCTACCGTGAAGGTCATCTCATTGTCAGCGCCGTACACCAGGTTGCCCTTGCTGTCTACCACGTTGATCTCTATATGCGCCACTCCTTTGCCAGCCAGGGTTTTCTTGTCGGCTTTGGCCTGGATGGCGGCGGGCGCAGCGGCGGTAACCAACACGTCACGGCTTACCTCTTTTCCGTTTTTATAGGCTTTGGCCATCAGCTCGCCGGGCGCATAGACCATGTCCCAGTAGAGCGCGCGTTGAGGGCTCTGGGCCAGAGACTTTCTGCCCAGCGATTTGCCGTTCAGGAAGAGTTCTGCTTCATCGGCATTGGTGAAGCAGCTTACCCGCACGCTATCGTTGGCTTTCCAGTTCCAGGTGGGGTCTGCCCTTCTATGGCTCCAGATACCATTGTCTTGGTTCTTGGGTACAGGAGAAGCCCCGATGTACACCATGGGTTTGTCTGACCACAGGCTTTGCCGGAAGAAATACTCGGGCTTCTTGAAGCCGGCCAGATCCATTAAGCCAGCACCGTTGCTGCGGCTGGGCCATCTGCCGGCCTCACCCATGTAGTCAATGCCGGTCCAGAGGTACTGCGCCGAAATATAGTCATTCGTGTCCACGGCGGCCCAGGCGTTCAGGCGCATGCCGTTCTCGCTGCCGTAGATGACTCTGTCGGGGTATTTGGCGTGGTCCTCAGGGTAGCGGTGCTCCTGATAATTGTAGCCCACGATATCCAGTACTTTGGGGTAATCAGTGAAGTTGGACATCACCACCCCGGCCAAAGCTGCTGTGATAGGCCGGGAAGTATCGTGCTTTTTCGCCACCTCCACCAGATGCCTGGACAGCTCACTCAAACGGCTGGCGGGTGGGTTGTTGGGCTGGTAGCCTTTGCCGTAGATCTGCGGGTTGTTGCCCGTGTTGAGCACCTCGTGGGAGTAAGGGTCATTGGGGTAATCAATCTCGTTCCCGATGCTCCACATGATGATGGAAGGCCGGTTGCGGTTGCGCAGGATCATATCCGCCAGGTCTCTATCGGCCCATTCTTTGAAGTGTTCGTGGTAACCGTCTTTGCCGGGGGTGCCCACGTTCCAACCAGCAATCCATTTGTTTTTCCCGGTCTCCCATTCGTCAAAGGCCTCGTCCTGAACCAGAAAGCCCAATTTGTCGCACAGATCATAGAGGTAATCGGCGTGCGGGTTGTGGCTCATGCGGAGGGAATTCACGCCACCTTCTTTCAGGGTGATGAGCCTTCTTTCCCATACTTCTTCCGGCACGGCGGTTCCCAGAGCACCAGCATCATCATGGATGCAGACGCCTTTCAGCTTCATGTTTTTCCCGTTCAGAAAAAAGCCTTTGTTAGCATCAAAGGCGATGCTTCTGAAGCCCACCTGCTCCACTGTTTCATCAGTCTTTTTGCCGTTCACGAACAAAGACACCCGCAACTGATACAGAGTAGGCTGCTCCACCGACCACAGCTTGGGATTGTTCACCTGGAAGGACAAGGCCGCCTCAGCTTCTTTCCCACTGGTGACGCTTACCTGCTTCTGGGCCTGGTTCACAAGTTTGCCTCCCTTGTCCAGCAACTCGGCTTTCACTTGGATATCAGCTGCTTTCTGGGAAGCATTCGTCACCGATACTTTCACGTTGGACAACGCCTTGGCCGCCGATACCTCCGGAGTGGTGAAGGCCACTCCCCACAGGCTGATGTGCAAAGGCTCTACTGCCACCAGGTAGACATTCCGGTTGATGCCCGAGCCGGTATACCACCGGGAATCGGCGAACTGGGTGTGGTCCACTTTTACCGCCACCACGTTGTCTCCGGTCTTGTTCAGGTACTTGGTGATCTCGTACTGGAAGGGCGTGAAGCCGTTGGGTCTTTTACCCAGGGCATGTCCGTTGATCCAAACTTCGCTGTTCTTGTAAACCCCGTCAAAGTAGAGGAAGAGTTGTTTGTTCTGTTGCGCGGCGGGCACTTTGAAGGTCTTCCGGTACCAGCCTATCCCGCCGGGTAAATAGCCGGTGGCGCTGGCCCATTCCTGGCTGAAAGGCCCTTCAATGCTCCAGTCATGCGGCAAATCCAGGCTGCGCCATTGCGCATCAGCGAAACCAACCGCCTCTGCTTTGGCGACGTCGCCTTTGTGGAACTTCCAGTTATCGTTGAAAAGCGCCTTGGTGCGCGGCTGCTGCGCGAATACCTGCGAGGTATACATCAACAGCGCGATGAAGAAGACGAGTAAAATTCTATTTCTCATTTATAGGGGAATTAAATGATGCTATGCTTTTAAGTTGTCTCTTTTGTTTTGATGTTTTCCTCTGGAGCCATTTTGAGGCTGTTTTCCTGAAAACAGGCGTAAAACCCTGCCTTTATCAAAGCTGCACATCGGCCACGAAGGTGACGATGGAGCGGGGCGCCAAAATGATGTCTTCCTGTTTTTCTAAAGTGGCACCTGGCTTCAGGCTCTCCTTGTCAGAAGTGACGTAGGGCTTGATGTTGCGGAGGGTGGCACCTTTCAGTTGTATGTTCAGCTGCGCGGGAGAAATGCTGGAGTTGATGGCCACCAACACAAGCTTCTTCTGTTCGGTGTCCAGGTAGGCTGAGGCCAGCAAGGCATCGTTTCCTTTGTCATTTCCCGCGACCTGCAGATCCACGCGCTCAGCTCCGGGCCGGATGAAGCGGCTGTAATTGCCCAGGGCCCACAGCATCTTGCTGTCATAGTAATTGCCGTCGGTTTTGTTCTGGTCAATGTAAATGAGGCCGTCTTTGTAGTTGTAGGGCGAGATGGCCAGCCACCATTGCCAGGCTGTGGCATTGGCTACCACAAGATCATTATGGATGACGCGGGCCAGGTAAATTGCCGGATCAATGCCCAAGGCGCGTTTGTTACCGTCTATCTCACCGGCATTGTCGCCCAGGATGCAGTACTCAGACTGCCAGAACTCCAGACCGGGCACTTCAGCCACTTTGCTGGCCAATTGTTTCCGGCTGGCTACGGCCTGGTCATGGGGGGAGGTGGTAAAATAGCTGTGCCCGGAGATCACCTTGCTTACATGGGGTAAGTCTGCCACGTAATGCGGGGAGCTTTTGGAGAAGAAGGCATCAATCTGGTTTCCTCTATTGGGTTTATCAGCTTGCTGGTAGAGGTAGTCTATTTTGCCGGCTTCCGCGATGTCTATTTTGGTGGGTAGGTTTCTTCTGGCCAAAGAGGTGTTCAGCGCCCGGACAATGCCGGCCACATCCTCATTCATGAAGGGAGTGCCCTCCTGTCCGCCATCGCTCCAGTCCCACTGCGGCTCGTTCACCGGGCTGATGTAGTCCATGGTGATGCCATGCACCCGTTGCACGCCCTGGATCACATCGGCGAGGTAATCAGAGAAAGCCTCATACTTGGCAGGGTCAAGGTTGGGATTGCCGTTGGAGGCATACGCTTTCCCGTTGCGGGTAAGGTTCACGGTAGGGCTGTTGGGGAAAGCCAGGAACTTACTTACGCCGCGGGCCTGGGCGGCTTTCAGAAACCAAACCTGCCCGGCCTGGCGCTGCCAGTTATAGCTTCCGTCACTGTCCAGGAAAGACTCGGCGCGGCGCCACTCATCTCTGATCCCGCTCCCCTCACCCTGCTGGGTACTGCCGGCGCCCATGTTAAACCGCCACAAAGACAAACCTATTCCCTTGGGCTGTCCGTTGGCATCAGAGGCGGTACTGAAGAGCAAGTCCGCGATGGCGTTCTTCTTGTTTTCGGGCCAATTTCCCACAAACTGGCAAGACCAGGCGTCTGAGGCGGCAAAGTTGTCTATCTTCTGGAACCGCTTGGTCACGTCTATGGTGGCCGTCACTTTCACCGAGGCGTTGGTGGAAGGATCATCTCCTGCCCCGGTGGAACCATCGTCGGTGCAGCCCAGGAATGCGAAAAGAGTGGAGAGGAAGAGAGATTTAACCAAAGTAGATTCTTTTAAGACCCGGGGTATAGCTGTAAGCATAGTAAATTCCTTTTGGTTTGCACCATGAGCGTAAAGACTCCCATGGCGCCACGCAAGTGCACCATGGGAGATCTGTTACTGAAGGCTTAGTAGCCCGGGTTCTGTTCTAATTTATTTCCGGAGGCCTGGATCTCTGCTCTTGGAATGGGCAGCCAGTAATGCTTGTTCTGGAAACTACGGCCTTCCAAGGCTACCTTGCGGTTGAACACGAAGTTGGTACCCTGCCTGGTGATCTCCATGCCGTAGGCGGGGGTGTTTTCCGTTTGTTCGGCGATCATCCAGCGGCGCACATCATAGAACCGATGCTCCTCAAACGCTAATTCCACCTGACGCTCATTGCGGATGCGTTGGCGCATTTCGGCCTGGGAAAGTCCCGCGGGAAGTGGTGGCATGTTCACTGCCTGGCGCTGACGAATCATGTTGATGGCGGAATAAACTGTGGCATCCGGACCAACGGCTTCGTTCTGGGCCTCGGCGTAGTTCAGCAGGACCTCAGCAAAGCGGAAATAAATCCAGGGCTGTCTTCCGGCCACATTCCAGGGGTTCTGGATAGGGTTGGTATCATCCATGAACTTGCGCAGGTAATAGCCGGTCTGGGAAGTATTCCAGTTAGAAGGACCATCCTTGCTGTCTTTTCCGCCTGGGGTGAAGGTCTCCACGGCCCGTCCTCTGTATTGCGCCCCATTGTACAGAATGGTGGCATAGAAACGAGGGTCCCTGTCTGCATACGGATTCTGAGGATTATACCCTGAGGTTGGGTCTGAGATCATCTTTCCGTTGGACATCTCATACGCATCCACCAGGTTCTGCAGAGGCGCGTTTCCACCCCAGCCATCATACCCATTGGGTCCGTTGGCAATCTCCAGGGCCGTATGGCGAGAATTGAGGTTATAGTAGCGGGCGAAGATGATTTCCTTGCTGCTACCGGCCTCGTTGATGAACATATTGGCGTACTGCGGATCCAAGGTGTACAGATTCAAATCCATCACGTCTTTTGCCGCTTGGGCAGCCTGCGGCCAGGTTACCGTGCTTCCGTTCTGGGTATACAGTGGGCTGGCGGCATAAAGCATCAAACGGGATTTAAGGGCTAAAGCGGCACCTTTGGTGGCTCTTCCTTTCTGCCAGCTGTTGCTGTTTTCTGCCGGTAAGGCGGCGGCAGCCTGGTCTAACTGCGCCGTGGCATAAGCGATACTCTCCTGTAGCGGAGCCCGCTGAAACAGGGCCGGATCAGTGAAATCCTCGCCCAATTGAGAAACCTTATCTCCCACCAGTACTACCTTGCCGTAGTTACGGATCAGGTCATGGTAACGGAACGCTCTGATGAACTTCAGCTCCGCCACCAGCAGGTTCTTGTGCGACTGGCTCATGGGCACCTTGTCCACGTTGGCCAGGGCGTAATTCACCTCTCTTATGCTGCGGTAGCTTCTTCCCCACAAAGTACCTGTGATACCGGTATTCTCAGGGGCCAGCTGCCCGCGCTGCACTAACCAGGTGTTGTCATCGCTTCTATAGATAGATTCATCAGTCAGAGAAGACCACAAGGCGTATTCCCAGCCTCTGCCAAAGCCCGGAGGCGCTCCGTCTGCTTCTTTGTCCTGTAAGCGGGCGCCCAGGTAGCGGTTGATCACGAAGGACTCGAAGAGCACAGAATCTCCCACGATGGCTTCGTCAGATACCCTGTCGGTCGGCGTTACTTCCAGGAAATCTTCTTTACAAGAGGTCATGCACATTGCCAATCCTAAGGCAAAGGCAGAAAATATTTTCAGTTTCATGATGTGCTTGGAATTAGAATTTGACATTTACCCCCAGGTTGATGATTCTTTGCTGCGGGTAGAATTGTGCGTTCCCTGAGCTGGTCTCCGGGTCAAAATCCTTCACCTTGGTGAAAGTGGCCAGGTTGAAAGCGTTGGCATACACCCGCACATTCTCAATCTTGATTTTAGACAGTAAAGTAGAAGGCAGGGTATAGCCTAACTCCACGTTCTTCACCCTTAAGAAAGCGGTGTTGTACAACCAGAAGTCACTTGGGAAAAGCCCGCCGCTCACCGCAGAACCGGTACGGGTATCTACCCTTGGATAAGAACCGTTAGGGTTGGTTGGGCTCCATCTGTTATCTGCCCAGGTGCTGAAGAAGTTTCCGCTGAGTCCTACATCTGGCAACACGTACTGTCTCACCTTGGCCTGGCCCTGGAAGAGAACCGAGAAGTCAAAGGCTTTGTACTCTGCGCCCAGGTTCAGACCGTAGGTGATCTGTGGAATATTGCCCAGATCAGTCCTTACCATGTCATCTGCCGTGATCTTACCATCCTTGTTGTAATCTTCATAGATCAAGTCACCCAGTTTGGCTCCGGATGGATGCGGATATTTGTCTAAGTCTTCCTGAGACCGGAAGATGCCGATAGAACGGTACAGTAAGGAGGTATTCAACGGACCACCGGTTTGTCTCTGGTAATCAAGGATACTTGGCGCCTCATCTATGAATACGATCTCATTCTTGGCATAAGTGATGTTACCGGAGATGTTGTATCTGAAGTCACCGGCACTTTTGTCAAACCCTAAGGTGGCCTCTATACCATTGTTGTTTACCTGACCTATGTTCTCTGAAGGCACCAGCGCATCTGAGCCCCAAGGGTTCACGATACCAGTTACAAATGGTACAGATGCGTTTCTGTTGGCCAGGATATCTTTCCGTTTCTGCTGGAAATAGATGAACTCAAAGTTGAAGTTGTTCAGGAAGATACCGCTTACGGCTACATCTGTTTTCTGGGCTACCTCCCAGGTGATGTTAGGGTTAGCCAGTTTCACCAGGTTCAGACCAGGGTACACCTCACCGCCAATCACGTAGCGGTTGTCAAAGGAGTAGTTGTTCATGAACTGGTTGGAGCCTACGTTATCGTTCCCCAGCTCACCATAAGAAGCTCTAAGCTTCAGCTCGTTCATGAAAGGCAGGCTGTTTTTGAACCATCCCTCCTCAGAGATTCTCCAGCCCAGGGAAACACCCGGGAAATAACCCCAACGGCTGTTTTTAGGGAAGTTAGCGGAGCCATCGGCGCGCATCTGCAATTCTGCCAGGTACTTCTCTTTGTAGTTATAGGCAATTCTACCAAGGTAACTTCTTCTGGTAAATACCCAGCTCCAGCCACCGTTGCTTCTGTCATTAGGTCCGGTTCCGCCCTGTGACAATTCAGGGGTAAGGATGGTAGGGAAGTTTCTACGGCCAGCCTCTAAATGCTCCAGACTGTTCTTGCTTTGCTCATAACCCACGAAGGCGTTGATGCCGTGGTCGCCGAAGTGGCGCTCAAAATTCAATTTGATGTTGGCCGTAAGCAGGTTGGTATTCTCCTGGATCTGTGACAAAGAAGCTTTCGGCTCACCCACGGTGATAGGCTTGTAGGTGTCATTGCCTTCATAAGAATACACCAGGTAAGGCTTCACGAAGGATTTGGTAAAACTCTGGCCTCTGTCTGCAGAGTAGAAACCGTCTACCGATAGTCCTTCCAGGAAGCCGAAGTCATAGCGGCCTCTCAGGATTCCGTTGAAGATAAGGCGTTGGTTTTTGTTCAGGCCAGCGGCATCGGTGACAATCATCACCGGGTTGATCCCCCCTTCTACCCCTTGCGAGGGCAGACCGTTAGGGTAGCGGGCCGGGATGAACGGATAGGCGCGGTACGTTTGCCAGAAGATTCCGCCGGCGCCAAACTGAGGAAATTGTCTGTCTTCCTGACGGCCTGACAAAGACAACCCCACACTGAACCGGTCAGTGATGTTGGCGTCCAGGTTGGTTCTGAAGTTGTACTGGTTGTACTTGGTAGCGCCGTCTTTGTAAAGAGCGTCCTGGGAAAGGGTACCCAAAGAAGCAAAGTACTTCACGTTCTCCGTTCCCCCGTTTACAGAAAGACTCTGTCTGTTTTGCAGGGCATAAGGATCTAGTACCTCATCCAGCCAATTAGTGTTAGGGTAGTTCAAAGGATCTGAACCGTTCCGGAAAAGCTCGATTTCCTCAGGCGTGTAGCGTTGGTTCAACCCACCGGCGGTGTTGTTGTAGTAGTCAATCTCGTTGAGGATAGAGGCATAAGTAGCGGCATCGGCGAACTTAGGCAAGCGGGTTGGGGAAGAGAATCCTTGGTTGTAGCTATAGGAAACGGTGGGTTTGCCAGTGGTTCCTCTTTTGGTGGTCACCAGGATAACGCCGTTTGCAGCCCGGTTTCCGTAAACTGCCGCCGAAGCGTCTTTCAGCACGGTGATGCTTTCAATGTCATTGGGGTCTAGTCTGTCTAGGCCGCCAATCTGGCCAGGAACGCCGTCTACCACGATCAGTACATCGTTGTTACCGGTAGTGGCCAGGCCCCTTACCCTTACTTCGGCACCATCGTAACCGGGCTCACCGCCGCGGTTGTTGATCACCACCCCAGAGACCCGGCCTGCTAGGGCGTTAGACACGTTAGGCTGAGGGCTTTTGTTGATGGCTGCCCCGCCTACCTCAGAGATAGATCCGGTAACGGTGGCTTTCTTTTGGGTACCGTAGCCCACTACCACTACCTCGTCCAAAGCCTTGGCATCGGTGTTCATGGTAACATCAATGGTAGTCCGGTTGTTAATGGCTACCTCTTGGGTCTGGTAGCTGATAAAGGAGAACACGAGCGTTCCCTCGCCGGACGGGGTCTGGATGGTGTACGTTCCGTCTGCACTGGTGGGGGCGGCAGTGGAAGTTCCCTTCAGCAATACAGTCACCCCCGGCATGCCTGTACCGGTCTCATCGGTTACTTTGCCTTTCACGGTATGGCCTTGTGCCAGGGCCACCCCCATCTGAAAGAGCAGAAGAGGTAGTACCAGGAGGTACCTCTTTGTTTTGAGTAATGTTTGTAGCATTTGGAAGAATGGGTTAGTTTGACAATTCCTTAAGCGGATTCTTGAATTGCAGGCTTAGGCGGCGGCACTTTCTGAACTGCCAGGCAGCGCACCTTTTCGCTTGCTTTTCTATGTCAAAGGAACATCATCCTTCCTCATCAGAGAGGTGACAAACTATTATTTAAACGGGGGCATATGTGTATTTTTATCAAAAACACCCCTGTGTGTCAGCATATATCTGCTGTTTTAACAAATTCTGAGGGGGTGCACCCAAACTCCTTGATGAAGCACTGCCTGAAATACTTATCGTCATTGAAGCCCACCTGGCAGGCCACCTCAAACACCTTGTACTTGCCGGTCTTCAGGAGCTTGGCCGACTCCTGCAGCCTGAGGGTGCGGAGGTACTCCACGGGTGAGGCCCCGGTCAGAAGTTTGATTTTCTTGTAAGCCAGAGACCGGCTCATGTTCAGGGCCGCAGCCAGGTCATTGACGTTGAATTCAGAGTTGTCCAGGTTTTCTTTCAGGACCTCATAGATGCGTTTCAGGAATTGCTCATCTACGGAGTTGGTTTCTTTTTCTGGCTGCGGGCTGTTGATGTTGAACAGGTTGAGGTAAAACTTCTTCAGTTTCTCCTGAGACTCCAGCAGGTTCTTGATCTTGATCTGCAGCAGCTCCGGACTGAAAGGCTTGGTCAGGTAGGCATCGGCGCCGGTATCCAGGCCCTCTTTGTGGTGAGCAAAAGCGGTTCGGGCCGTGAGCAGCACCACGGGAATATGGCTGGTTCTGATATTGGTCTTCAGTTCGCGGCAAAGCTGTATCCCATCCATCACGGGCATCTTCACGTCACTGATGATGATGTTTGGATGGTGGGCCAAAGCCAGTTCCAGCCCTTCTTTGCCGTTAGACGCTTCCAGGATGTGGAACTGCTCGCTTAGGTAGTATTTCAGAAGCTTTCTGATGTCTTCCTCGTCTTCCACAATCAGGATCTTCCGCTGGCCCTTTTTGGGGTGATTTCCAGAATCTAGGCTTAAAACGTCGGGCAAGACAGGAATCCCTTCTGCCTTGGTTTCCGGTAACAGAGGTGTCTCCTCGGGGCTCACCATGGAGGCTGCATCCAGGTGCTCCACGCCCAAAGGAATTTTGAACCCGAAGGTGGCGCCGGTTCCCTCCTCGCTCTGTACATAGATATCGCCTTTGTGCAGCAGCACCAGCCTTTTGGCCAGCGCCAACCCCAGCCCCGAACTCATAGGCGTGACAGGATCTCCCTGGAAAAACCAGTCAAAGATGTGTTTCTGCTGGCTCACCGGCACCCCCCGGCCGTTGTCCTTCACCTCTACGGTGGCGGAGGCGTTGTCTACGGTGAGCGCCACCGTGATGCGGTTCCCCTCGCCTAAATATTTGAAAGCATTGGAAAGCAGGTTACTCAAGACCATCTCCAGCTTCTCGCGGTCAAACCACACCAACACCGGGGCGTTTGGCACCTCCAGCTCGTAGTGGATTTGCTTTTTGCCGGCCAGTTCCTGGAAAGAAATGTAGATCTCTTTCACAAAGCTCACTATGTCTTCTTCCTGCACTTTCAAAACCAGGCTACCCGCTTCGGCTTTGCGGTAATCCAGCAATTTATTGATCAAGGTCAGGAGTTTGTGGGCATTCCGGTACACCATCTGCAGTTTCTTCCCTGCTTCAGAGGTGGTTTCCTTGTTGACCAGATCCTCCAGTGGGCCCAGCATCAGGGTGAGCGGGGTCCGGAACTCATGCGATACTTCGGTGAAGAAACTCAGCCTTTCCCGGGCTATGCGGCGCTCTTTACGGCTCTGGGCCTTGGCCAGCATCAGCTTCCGCCGAAGCTTCTTTTGCCGGGCCAGGAAGGTGTACACCCCAAACGCAGTGGCGATGACCACAATCAGATACAGGCAATACGCCCAGTATGTCCGCCAGAAAGGAGGCGACACCACTATTTTCAAAGACGTATACTCCTGGTCCCAGGCGTTCTCCTGGTTAGAGGCTTTCACCTGAAACGTGTAGGTGCCGGGGCTCAGGTACCGGTACGTGGCCGAGCGCTGCTGCCCCACATAGTTCCAGTCCTTGTCAAAGCCTTCCAGCCGGTAGGCATAGTTGTTTTTGGCCGGGTGCGCGTAGTCCAAGGCCCCAAACTCAATCATGAAAACCGACTGGTCTGGCCTTAAGGTAAGGGTTTGGTTTTCCTCAATGAGCTGTTCCTGCTGCTGGCTGCCTGGTTTGTTGAAAAGCTGCAGCCCGGTGATGAGTACCCGGGGAGCAGAAACGGTCTCCTTGATCTGGCCGGGGTAAAAAAGATTCAGGCCTTTGGTACCGCCAAACCCCAGGAGCCCTTCTTCCCTATTTACCAGTACCGAGCCCGGGTTGAATTTCCCACTCTGCAAACCATCAGAAAGCCCATAGTTATACAGTTTCCCAGTCTGGGCGTCTATTTTGGTCAACCCGCGGTTCGTGCTCACCCAGATATTCCCGATGACGTCTGCCTGAATGGCGTAAACGGTGTTGTTGCCCAGGCCGTCTTTTTCTCTGTACTGCTGTATCTTGTTCGTAGCCAGGTTGTACCTGAACAGGC
The DNA here is from genome assembly GCF_017916365.1 of Rufibacter roseolus. Classification (GTDB taxonomy): domain Bacteria; phylum Bacteroidota; class Bacteroidia; order Cytophagales; family Hymenobacteraceae; genus Nibribacter; species Nibribacter roseolus. Next base: position 1,670,519 of record NZ_JAFMSU010000001.1, on the reverse strand, counting down.
CATCTTCTTCCGTCCCGATCCAGAGGTTTTGCTTCTGATCCACGAATAGCGCCAACACCACCTCACTGGAGGGGTTTCGGCCATTCGCTTCAACGTAAGCATACTTTTTGAAGGTCCGGGTGCCGGGCGAGTAACAGCTTAAGCCTCCGCCGTAGGTACCAATCCACAGGCGACCTGCCTTGTCCTCGGCGAGGGCCCGCACGTCATTGGAGGTAATGCCGCTGTTGGCCGTATTGAAGTTCTTGAAACCCTGCCCTGCGGGTTGCAGCAGGCTCAGACCACCGCCATTGGTGCCCACCCATAGATTCTTCTTTGAATCCTCGAACAGCGCGCGCACATCATTCCCGCTTAAGGTGCTGGCGTTGGCCGGGTCATGCTGGAAGTTCTGGAAAGAATCGGTCTCTTTCTTATACAGGAACAGGCCTTTGGAATAAGACCCGAACCACAGGTTCTGCCTGGAGTCTTTTAATGCACTGAGGATGGCATTGTCAGTTAAGCCTTTTCCAGGCTGGGAGCTGGCATAATGGCTGAGTATCCTACCGGTTTTATCGCATTTGTAGATGCCGTTGCCATCGGTGCCCAGCCATAGATTGCCCTCTGCATCGGTACAGATGCCGTAATAGCGGATCTCGTTTGGGGCCGATTTTCCAGAAACGTCCTGGGAAAGGCGGAACTTGATGAACTTCTCATTTTCCCGGGCTACCATCTTAATACCGTCACCGTAGGTGCCTACCCACAGGTTCTGGTCTTTGTCTTCAAAAAGGGCCTGCACCGACCGTTGGGTGAGCGGACGCCCGTCTTTGCCCTGCGCCTCGGTGAAGATGGCTTTTTCCGGTCCGTTTTTCCTTAAATGGCGCAAATCCAGTTGGTACACCCCACCGTCTTGCAGGCCCACCCACAACATGCCCTTGCTGTCCTCTAAAACTGATAGGACGATGTTGCTATTCCGGAAGTATTTTGCGCCCGGGAAGGCGGTAAAACTTCTGTTGTCTCCGGCATAGAGGTACAGGCCCGTGGAGGCACCCAGCCAAACATGCCCCGAGCGGTCTTCATAGATGCAGGACACGCTGGCTCCGGCTAAACTTTCTGCGGCAGGAAGCGGAACTTTGCCCAGCACAGCTCCCTCTTTCACCTGGTACACGTGCACGCCGGCATCCTGGGTGCCCACCCACAGCCACCCTTTGCTGTCTTCATAAAGGCTGATGATTTTATCGCTGGGAAGGCCTGGCAAGTTCTTTTTCCGGTAAGCCCTAAACTGGTTCTTCCCCCGATGGTAGAAAGACACCCCGGCTCTGTAGGAAGCCACCCACAAATTGCCTGACTTAGACTCTGCTATGTCACTGATGTCATCGCCCGCGAGCGAGCCTGCAACCCCGGCCCGGTAACTGTAATGCACGAAGGCCTCTCCTTTGGCGTTGAAGCGGTTCAAGCCGTGGCGGGAGGAGACCCAGACCATTCCCTTGGAATCGGTGAAGACTTTGCGGATGAAGTTTCCGGTGAGGCTGTTCTCCCGGGCTGGATCATATTTAAAGACTTTGAAGGAATAGCCGTCAAAGCGGTTGAGGCCGTCTTCGGTGGCAAACCACATGAGGCCCCTCTGGTCCTGGCTGATGCTGGTGACGATTCCCAGGGACAGTCCTTCCTCCACCCCATACTGCCGGATGATGTTTCGGGGCTGATTTGGCAAAAAGGAGGCCAAAGGAACAGCAACCCCTAGCATAATGCAGAGTTGGATTACTTTCAAATACAGAGACAGCCGTACCTTGTGCCCCTTTATGATATGCTTAATGCTGGTTTTCAATTCTTCAATTCCCGCCTTACAAAACTACACCTACTCCAATCACCTTCAACCTTGCCCCTTCCTAAGTAATAGCTTCCTTCTTCTTTGTACATGCTTCTTTGTACATGGAAGTTTGCCAAAATAAATGTGCCCCGCAAGGCATACGCTGAATGCAGCGCATAATCATCCCCACCATTTAGGACTCGTTTTCCTGAAAACAGCCCCCAAACAGCAGTCCACCGCTTTAACCTCGCACTAAGCCATGACAATACCTTTTGTACCGGCGGTAAAGTTTTCAAGGGTTTCAGTTGGCGCATCATAAAGGCGGGGCTTCTATTTTCAGAAACGCTATTTCAATTCCAGGGCATGGTCTGCCGGCACCGGTTGCCCACTCCAGGCTTTCACCGCCGTCCAGGGCTCGGCTGGAGAAGACCAGAATTTATCAGATTCGGGTAAACCCAGGGGCAAAAAGATGGTGGCGCACAGGTACAGGCTCCCGGTGGTGATGTAGAAATCTGCCACATCTGGCTGGTGCCCGTACAGACCGATGTTCAGCCAACCGTCCTTAGTGAAAGTGGAAGGCGCTTCCATGGTCTTATTCAGCACCGCCGTGAGGGCACTCCTTACCTGCGCGGGGCTCAATGACTCTGGTAATTGCTTCCGGAGGGCCATATCTGCGAGGTGATGGAAGGCTCCGCCCCTATAAGTGATGGACCTTCCGATGACCGGAAAACTACCATCGGTATGGATCATGCGTTCCTGGAGTTCGGCGTAGCGTTGGTTTATCTTGAGCAGGTTAGGTACGTACCAGGTGTAGTTTTTCTTCTTTTCGTGGGCTACCCGCACAATGGTGGCCAGGTAAGGCTGAATGACGTAGCTGTTGTAGTAGTCCTGGGCAAAATTCATTCCGTCTGAGTACATGCCATCGCCCACGTACCAATGGTTGGCAAACTCCCGCACACCGTATTCAATGCGCACCGGGTCATACTCCAGACCGTACTGGCAGAAGAAAGTCTCTATCATGCCGGTGAACAGCACCCAGTTGGAAAACACCGGCACGGTCTCCCGAGTGGTTTTAAAGGCTGTGATAACTTGCTCTTTCACCCCCGCATCCAGATTTTCCCAAAGCCAGGGGCAGCGCACCAATCCCAAAGCCAGAAAAGAGGCGTCTACCAAAGGCTGTCCGCCGTTCCACTGCATATAGTCCTTTGCGGCTGGGTTCACGGCATTGGCCACCGATTTTAAAGCCCACTGCCGGTAATGGTTCCGTAGCGTCACCTCTTCTTTCGAGCCGCCCTCGGTGTTCAGCCAGGGTCCTATGCCGCTCATGACCCTTCCAAACGCCTCCAGGTAAGACACCTTCTCGCGGGAGCTTTTATAATCGATCTTATTGGACAGCGCCACCGGCATTTTCTCCTTCAACTTGTCCTCTGCCAGATTGGACAGCACCGGCCGAACGATTTTGTCCAGGTGCCGGAGCCAAACCACTCTATCATTGGTCTTTGCGGCTTTCTTTTGTTGCGCCTCCGCTGATATTGCCAGAAAAGACAGAAAAAGGCAGGCAAGAACCAGTAGTTTGAGTTTCATGAACAGAGAACCTTGGGGGTAGGCGACATTTTTGGGTTGCTGTTAATATAAAAGTAGCGGGTGCCCAACTTTGCTTTCAGGCCAGGCACCCGCCTCAGTATTCACGCATGAAGGACGGCGTGTATTATTTTATCTAACCAAGGCCCCATCCAGGGAGGCCCTTCAGTACAGAAATCATATCAAAAAGGAACGAAGGTCATCTCCAGATGATGGTTACAAGCAGCAGCACAACCCTTTACAGGAAATCTGGAAAGTGGAGACTGCGCCAACCCGGAAAGACAGTAGTTCTAAAATCCAGGGTTCTAGAATCGCTTTCATTAAGACTCAAAAAATTACTAAAAGCTAATACAGCTATTGAATTTCTCCTTGTCTTTGATGAATTGACGTAAAACTGCCTTTCTTTTAGCATTTATGCAATAGGTGTCTTAAAAACAATTATCATTACTGGGATTTAAAATCTACATAACTACCCTTTCGAGATCCCCTTTGATCAACACCAAGGCACCTGCAAAAGGCCTAAGAACCTTCTTTCCGAAGAATAAAGAGAGATTTACAGATTAAAAAAACCGCCTCCGGTTTCAGGGCCTTTTCATAAAAAAAGGCCCTGAAACCGGAGGCGGTTACGCTGGCGTGCCCTCAGGTTTTTCCTGTAAGCAGCCGCGGATTCAATTGGTCTTAGAAAGTCACTACTAGCGGTGAGGCCACCCCTTTGGCGAAGTCGGATAGGTAGGCATCCCACTCCTGCACGGTTTTGAACTGCCCACTTTTCACCCAGCCAAATCCGGCGTAGTAAATCACTTTATCTTCTTTGGGCGTTGCCATCACGTACAGGTGACTCATGTCTTTGGTCTCCACCCGATGGTCTTTGAAGGCCTTTACCGCCGCAGGCGCCATGACAATCCCCGTGCCCAGGTAAGAACCGTCCATTGGTTCCCAGTAGCGGAACCAACCGGCTTGTTGGTCTCCCTTTGCTTCGCCTTTTTTGTCATGCAGGGTGATTCCGGCGGTTACGTTGGGCAGTGGTTTATCGCTTTTAACAGATACCTCAAACCGGGACAAGTTACTGCCCAGCTCCAGGCTGATGATTTTCTTCTCGGTTACGGTTTTCCCGTTGGCTTGCCAGGGCGCATAGGTCAACTCAAATATAGTCCGGATAGGTCCGTCCGCTATTTTCCGGTAGCTGGTGAAATTTCTGGAGACATATAAAGAGTCGTTTTCCCAGACACCAATGCCGCCGATGCCTCTGCTGGGACCAACATGGTAAGGGTCATACCCCTCGCCCCGGTCAGTGTGGTAAAAGTTGGGGTTGCTCAGGTATCCTTTGTACCAGGCATCAATGACTGAATAGCTCACCCGCTTCAGCCAAGCATCCATTCCGCTGGTGAGGGTTCCGCCGGGGACTCCCCGCTCCACCATCTGTTGCGCCACGGGACCGTAGGTCCGGAAAGCCACCCGGTCATTCTCCCAGGTGTAGTCATCAGTGCGTTCCGGCACAAACCGGGAGTAGGTTCTGATTTCAGTCTTGGGCTGGGAAGCAGCTCCGTTCGTGGCACCCTGCACATAAAACTTTTTGATGGCCCGGGCTTTGATGTCGGTCTGGAACAGGATTTCATCTACGGTGCCGTCCAGGTCTTTGTCAAGTGGCTGGCTTACCAGGATCTGCTGGGTCTCGGCATCCCTGACCAGAAGGTTCTCCGCCCCAAATTGCGCCACAAGGGCTTTCACTTTGGAAACAGGAACTGAGATGGTCTCTGAGGACCGGTCCAGGTCCAGGCGATTCTGCACGGTGATGGTATTCGCTCCTGGTAATTTCTGGCAGGAAGCCAACAACCCCGTTGCCAGGAGCAGACCGGCCCAGGTGGCTCTCTTTACTTGTAATGATATGACCATGGTACTTCTGTGACGAGTTGATGCATTGTATCAAGGGAAAGGTTTTGGCAGGCCTTTCCCCTGAGAACTTCTCCTGGAACAGTTGAGCTTCAGGCCTACTGATTTCCGCTGGAAGGAAGCAATAGATTTTAGTTTTGAAGGATGCAATAACCTCAATTTTATTAAGGCGTTCTAAAAAACCAATCTAAAATAATTCAAGGCAGAAGAGAAGGACGTTCACAAAAGTAGGGTTCATTTTCTATATGGCTGAACCCAAAAAGGATAATGACACCAATGCCACTATAAACCTGCCAGGTAAGCACCTTACCCTAGCGCTACCTTCAGGTAAAACTTAGAAATGTGGTAGTAAAGTTTGGCAGATCTGTCCAGACTCAAAGCCAATTTTACCTGATCACGGGCAGCCGTTAGATTCTTGGATTGCTTCCAAATAACGTTAGCCTTGGCCATGCAGTAAAGCGCGCAGCCTTTTTTTGCATTTGCCATGACGTACTTCCCCTCAAGGGGTAACATCTCTTCTATATGCCTGATGACATAAGCCAAGTCTTTGGTAGTTTGCCCATTTTCTGCTTTAGGCCAGGAGATAGAACCTTTGTGTTTACGATACTCGGCAAGAGGTTCAGGTGAGTACGCTATCTGGTATTTCTTTGCAATTTGGGCCCACATGATCCAATCCTCGCCATAGGTTACGCCATAGAAGCTTCCTAATGTTTCATACACCTCTCGCCGCACTACCATAGAAACGTACTGAATGCGCTGCTGTCCCGCTACAGTTAAAAGGCCGTTTTTCAGGATTCCGGCCTGTTCCAGTACAGGCACATAGCTTCTGAGATATGCACCAGACTCATTTATATCATCATAATTGCAGAATGCGGCGCCGGCCTGGGGGAAGCGCTGGAGGAGGCCCTCCATTTTGGCGTAGAAGCCGGGCCGGACCCGGTCGTCGCCGTGCAGCAGGTGCACCAGCCGGCCCCGGGCCCGGGTGAGGCAGGTCTCGAAGTTGCGCAGGCTGCCCACGTTGCGGGGCTGGCGGTGGTAGCCCACCCGGCCCCGGCCCAGCTCCCGCACCAGCGCCCCCAGGTCCGCGTCGGTGCTCGCGTCGTCCACCACCTCGATCTGCATCAGCGCCGGGCCCGGGTCCTGGGCCAGCACGCCCCTGAGGGCCTCGGCCAGGAACCCGGCGCAGTTGTAGGCCGGGATCATCACCGACCACAGGGGCCTGTGCTCCCCCGGGGGAACGGGCGGGACCGGCGGGGGCGTGGACGGGATGCGGGCCATAGCGGTGCGATAGACAGTGTAACCCCTGAACTAATATGATTCTGCTACAGGAAGTAAAGTTGATGTTTCAGAAGGGCAAGTTTGACACAAAGCTTCAGAACCCTGACATAGACCAGGGGGTGATTACTTAACCGTAAAGCCGATTTAATATATCCCATAGCCAATCTGCTATCCTGGGTTCTCTTGTAAATTCCTTTTGCTAACGAAAGGCAATATAAGGCACAATGCAGCTTGCCCTTGGCAATAGCTTTGACCTTTAAGCTCTCTGGTAGATCTGCCTGCCTGATATGCTCTTGAATCAGGGTGTGGCATTTGATCAGATAAGGAAGGCTTTGGCCAGAAGTACCCAACCGGCTGGAGATGGAACTAGCATGCATCCGGCATTCGGCAAGGACTTCGGGTGAGTAGACCACCGGGTAAAATCTGGCAATGCGTACCCACATCTCCCAGTCCTCACCATAGGGCATCCCGTAGAACCCACCTAACGTTTCATACACCTCCCGCCGCACCACAATAGATACATACTGGATACGCTGCCTCTCCGCAATACGAAGAAGCCAATTATCTAAGACAAGGTCATCATTGGCTTCAAGCGGGGTATTATGTGACCAAACTCCTTTATTATTTATAAAGCTGTTTCTGCAGAATGCGGCGCCGGCCTGGGGGAAGCGCTGGAAGAGGCCCTCCATTTTGGCGTAGAAGCCGGGCCGGACGCGGTCGTCGCCGTGCAGCAGGTGCACCAGCCGGCCCCGGGCCCGGGTGAGGCAGGTCTCGAAGTTGCGCAGGCTGCCCACGTTGCGGGGCTGGCGGTGGTAGCCCACCCGGCCCCGGCCCAGCTCCCGCACCAGCGCCCCCAGGTCCGCGTCGGTGCTCGCGTCGTCCACCACCTCGATCTGCATCAGCGCCGGGCCCGGGTCCTGGGCCAGCACGCCCCTGAGGGCCTCGGCCAGGAACCCGGCGCAGTTGTAGGCCGGGATCATCACCGACCACAGGGGCCTGTGCTCCCCCGGGGGAACGGGCGGGACCGGCGGGGGCGTGGACGGGATGCGGGCCATGGCGGTGCGAATGGGGGAAGAAAGATGCAATCCGGTAAACAACAACCAAAACCTATTTTGAGCAACAACACACTACATCCTGCCATAAGAAAGATGCAAGGTATTGCGTACTATTATAGAAGCAAAGCCAAACGAAACTACAATTTACCCATAGGGTAATCTATTAACCTTTTGCCACCTAGTACAACACATAGGCTACAAAAGGCACTCCAGATCACTAGCTATTCTATTCGGTTTTTACTACTCTATAGGTATAAATCGCCTGAATTTTAAGAATTACTACAAAAAGCTCATTAAACATCCGTCAAGATAAACATTTTTATAATATTTATAACTAACTCAATAATTTATTTTTATCATTTTGAAAAATATTTTTATATTAAGTTACAATTGCATAATTTAAACCTACAACCTCTACTTGCTCTCCCTTGGTCAGCTCAGGAAAGTCTACTGACAGTAATTTGTACAACATTTAGTCTGATAGGGTATAATCTGTTTAAAACACCAAAAAAATTGTAATGCGTGGACCTTTATATGGATTGTTGCTCTGCGATATACTCAAGATCTGCTGAAACCCCCAGTTGTAATACCTAATAGAATTTAAGCTGAGTACAGATAAAGAGACCCAAAGAAACCGCGTTTTACTCCTCTTCACTTTCACGTTTTAAGAAAGTGAGAATAACTACCTATCTAAAGTAACTGCAGATCTACTTTAGCTCAAGGTCAGTTAGATTAAATAAAACAAAGCATCTTCTATTTAGATAAGAAATAATATAAAGTCTTGACAAGCATGCATTATATGCCCAAATAAAAATCACCATTTAAAAAGTTAAAACTTATATACTACAATACTCACCCTAAAACACAACCAAACTACCTATGGTTATGAATTGGGCCTGTGATTAAAAGAAGGTCAATTCATAATTTCAAACACAAAACAGGAACCACAACATTAATCAATAAAATAGCATGGAGGTCAACATTAGATTACGTAAAATCAAAAAATACCTATTCATTTATACCATATTACTACTCTTAATTACTTCATGCAGCCCCTCTAAAAACCTGGTCTATTTTGAAGATTTAAAAAACATATCTTCCACCGAAACTAATACAGACATTTCTAACGCAAATGAACCCAAAATCCAATCAGGTGATATTCTGGGCATAACAGTGAGCAGTTTGAATCCAGAATCTAACATATTGTTCAACGGGGGCAGTTTGGTGACTCCGGGCATGACAAGCGATGGAGTCAGGACAACTGTATCAACGGAGGGGTACCTGGTGGAGGAAAATGGGGAGATCAATTTCCCGGTGTTGGGCAAGGTAAGGTTGGCAGGCCTAACGAAAGCTGAAGCCACCCTAAGAATGACCGATGAAATCAAAAAACATGTCAAAAACCCAATTGTTAATATCCGTTTTATAAACTTCAAATACACGGTACTGGGTGAAGTAAATAAACCCTCTACGTATATAGCCCCCACTCAAAAAGTAAACATAATAGAGGCATTGGGCCAGGCCGGTGATATGACCATTTATGGCAAGAGAGAAAACGTATTAATTATAAGAGAAAGAGATGGGGTACGCAGCACCGCACGGTTAGATTTAACCAAAAAAGAGGCATTGAATTCACCTTATTATTACCTACAGCAAAATGACATTGTTTATGTAGAACCAAGCAAAGCCCGTGATGCTCAATTGAGTAATACCAGAAGCAATATCTCTATTGGGCTTTCCATTATCTCGCTTATAAGCATCATTATTACCAGACTCATTTAAAGTTAAAGGATATGCAAAGGTTGGCAGGAACAGAGGAGTTGTTTCCGTTGAAAGCGGAGAAAAAGGAGACCAATGATATTAGAAACACCTTCATCCAGTACTCCAGGTACTGGTATTTATTCTTAATTGGCGTCCTCTTGAGTGTGGGAGCTGCTTTTATGTACTTACGCTACCACACCAGTGTTCAGTACAAAGTGGTCAGCAAGTTGCTTATAAAAGACTACCAAAGAGGGCAGGGTATTTCTGGGGCAGGGGCTTTCAGTGACTTGGATATGTTTAACTCTACGAAGGTAGTTGACAATGAAATCTTGATTCTAGACTCTAAAACCTTGATGGAAAGGGTGGTCAAAGACCTGGAGCTATTCACCAACTATTACATTGAGGGTCAATTCCAAGATATAGAAATCTATGGAAAGGAGTTGCCTATAAAACTTATTGTGGAGAGCCTGAATAGCTCAGGTTACAATAAAGAACTCACCATCTATACCAAGGATAACAATAGTTTTGTACTTGAAGAACAGGATGGCAAAAGAAGCATCCATAGTTTTGGCAAGAGAATTCAAAAGCCCTATGCCACTTTTACCGTGCTGGCCACTTATAAGCTGAACCCCACCCCTTCCTCTAACCTAAACCAGGTCAAGGTTCAGTTCAAGAACATTCAAGATGTTGCCAGCCGCTATCATAACTCCATTAAGGTAATGCAGGCAGGCAAGACCTGGACAAACGTAATCAGTTTAGAACTCACAGACTCCAAGCCAGAAAGAGCCAAAGATATTCTTAATAAGCTGGTTGAACTCTACAACAAAGAATCTATTGAAGACAAAAACGTTCTGGCTACCAATACCCTCGCTTTCATAGACGACAGGCTTAAATACTTAACTACCGAGCTCTCTGGTGTTGAGAAGAATGTAGAACAATATAAAAGCCAGAATGAAGTCACCGATGTCAATACCCAGGCAAGTGACTATTTGGCGCAGGCAAGCGATTATAATAAACAGCTTTCTGAATGGGCTATCCAAATAGATATCCTCAGATCCATAGAGAAATACCTCAGCCAGGCTAAAGGGGAATACCGGATGGTACCAAGTTCATTAGGCATTCAGGACCAAACCCTAATGAGCCTCATTGCCAAATTCAATGAATTGCAATTAGAACGGGAGCGCATGCTCCGGACAACCAACCCCAATAGTCCCTTAATCCAAAACATAAACGAGCAACTTGCCAACCTCAGGGTAAACCTGCTGGAGAACCTTGGAAACATTAAAAGAAGCTTGCTCATTACCAGTAATAAACTAAAGGCAACCTCAAGCCAATTCAAATCAAAGATTAAGAAAGTGCCCTCAATGGAGCGGCAATTATTAGAGATTAACCGGCAACAGAGTATAAAGCAGAACCTCTACCTGTACCTTTTACAGAAACGGGAGGAAACAGCCCTGTCACTGGCTTCCTCGGTATCCCACATCCGCATCATTGACCCCGCTATTGTGGAAGGATTTTCAGTATTGCCCAGTAAATCTACTGTCTACCTGATGTCAGTTTTATTAGGCTTGCTCATTCCATTTGCAGGGATTTATCTGAGAAACATCTTAAAAAACAAAATTCAAACGAAGAAAGAGATTGAAGACGCCACTAACACCCCAATTTTGGGTGAGTTATGCCAAAAGGACTCACCAGACTTTGTGGTTGTTAAGAAAGGAAGCCGGGCCCCCATTGTAGAGTTGTTCCGGCTTATAAGGGCAAAACTTCACTTTGCCGCAGTAGACAAAGAAAACAAGGTCATGCTTATTACATCCAGCATGAGTGGCGAGGGGAAAACCTTTTTTGGGATTAACCTGGCCGCCAGCCTGGTGCTAACCGGAAAAAAAGTACTAGTCATTGACCTTGACTTAAGATCTCCGCGCCTTTCAGCCGAACTGGGTCTGTCAACAGGACTTGGGGTAAGCAATTACCTGGTATCCGATAAAGTTCAGATTCATGATCTGATCAGATTAACGGAAATGGTACCAGAGCTATATGCTATCTCGGCGGGGCCCATTCCTCCAGATCCTGCAGAAATGATGGTATCAAAAAAACTAGGCCATTTGATAAATGAAGTAAAGCAAAGCTTTGACCATATCATTATTGATACCTCCCCAATTGGGCAGGTAGCAGATGCCTTGGTGTTAAGCACCCTGGTGGACTCAACCATTTACTTAATGAGGTACAATTACACCTTCAGGAAACAGATTGAAATGATTGATGAGATTTACAGAAACAAAACCCTGCCTCATCCAATGATTGTGCTGAACGATGCCAGAAAAGAAAACGGCAACGGATACGGATATGGCTACGGCTATGAAAACAAATATCAATCGCCTACCCCCTCTAAAGAACTTCTAAGCTAGTCAGCCAGCAGACTTTTATATTCTATTCTAAATTCTTCAGCCTATTTATTTATATCACATTGTACAAACAAGAAACTACCCCATGCTTATCACTTCAAATGAAGCATTGAGTTTTAAATAAGCAATCAAGATTATATCATGGCATATATTCAAAAATTATCCGGAATAGATGAGACTAAAGTTATTTTTCATAACCAGCGACTTATCACCTTTAGCTGATCCTGACTCAAAGATGCTTACCAATGTAAAGGAAGCGCTTTTGAGTACTGGATCTGTGGAGGAAGTCTTTTCACCAGACACCGCCGATGCCCTCATAATCCAGGAAAAAGAGTCTTACAAAGATTTCAGATATATCAAGAGCTTACTGAAAGATGCATTAATCAATGACTTTGCTTCCAAGGTCTACACTATCAATAGGGATGATTGCGCAACCGGGCTTTTAAGAGGCCTATACACCAGCTTACCTAAAACGCGATTTGATGGTGCTATCCATGCCTCTGTTCCTTACATGGAGTACCCCAACAAACTAATCTTCTCAGAAAGCCTGGTTGATGAGCCACCTTTTTTCCTGGCCAGCTGGAGAGGAAACACCAAGTCAAACAAAATAAGAGTAGAGCTCATCAAAAGCCTGAAATCAAATCCAGAATTCCAGATAGAGGCTACTGACAGCTGGCTAAACCACCAGCAAGAAGAAAAGGAACGATACATTCAACTTATCCGGAACGCCAAGTTTTCGCTCTGCCCCGCAGGGTGGGCCCCCGTTAGCTTCAGGATTTATGAAAGCATGGCCCTTGGCCGATGTCCCGTGATCATTGCCGATGAGTTTGTTCCGCCCCCAGGGCCAGACTGGAACGAGTTTGCGTTGTTTTACCCCCAGAACAAAACGGACCAGCTTTATTCTTTTCTGAAAGAGCAAGAAGGTAGTTACAGCAGGTTAGGCCAGGCCGCTTACCAGTACTGGAAAGAATATTTCAGCCCGGAGGTGGTGGCGGGCTATTTGGCTAACTCCCTCATAAAGCTCTTGTCTACCTCCCCGGCAACCACCAGGCAACTTGAAATCAAGAGATGGAACTCCTTTCAGGTACACTGGACCAATCACTGGACTCTCCCCCAAAGAATTCACCTCAAAGTGAACAAAGTATTCAAAATGGCATTGCCGTTTTAAGCTGAAATCGCTGAAAGTCGCTCAAAAACATAATAGTGATTTAAGTCAGAAGATCAGCTTTTCATTTATTTAGGTCATGAGAGCAGTTGCTGAACATAAATACAAGAAGTCATACTATTCTAAGGCTATTGAATGGGGGAAGCTGATTACCCTTACGGGGTCGGCTCAGTTACTGGTACAAATCACGGGGTTTCTGAGCGGCATTTTGGTCATTCGGCTGCTCCCCACGCATGAGTATGCCCTTTATACACTGGCAAACACCATGCTTGGCACAATGACCATTTTAGCAGATGGGGGCATCTCCACCGGCGTGATGGCCCAAGGTGGAAAGGTGTGGCAAAACCCTCAGCAATTGGGCATTGTCATCACTACAGGGCTGGAGCTAAGAAAAAAGTTTGCCATTGGCAGCTTGGCTATCGCCGTTCCCCTCCTGCTCTATCTGCTGAGACACCACCAGGCAAGCTGGTTGATGGCGGGGTTGATCACGGCTAGTCTGATCCCTGCTTTTTTATCAGCATTGTCGGGCACCCTGCTTGAAACGGCCCTGAAGCTACGCCAGGATATTGCGCCCCTTCAGAAAAACCACATCCATGTGAATTTAGGGAGGCTAACCCTTATTGGCTTAACCATGTTTGCCTTCCCATGGGCTTTTGTAGCAGTGCTAGCTGGTGGTTTACCCCAAATTTGGGCAAACTTAAAACTGCATAGGCTATCTGCCCGTTACGCCGATTTGCACCAGGAGCCAGACCCAGCGGTAAGGAAAGAGATCTTAACTTTTGTCTCTAGAATCCTTCCTGGATCTATCTATTACTGCTTATCTGGTCAGTTAACGCTGTGGCTCATTTCCAGCTTTGGCACCACCGAAGCCGTAGCCCAAGTAGGTGCCATGAGCAGGCTCTCTTTGGCGTTGGTGGTAGTAAGAGTCCTGTTCAGTACGCTTACTTTCCCGCGGTTTGCCCGCCTGCAACACAATGCCAGACTACTTTTCAGCCGTTATGTCCAGATTCAGTTCATGGTCACGCTGTTAAGCACCATGATACTAAGCATAGTGTGGCTGTTTCCTTCTGAAGTGTTATGGATTTTAGGTAAAAACTACACCAATCTGCAAGATGAAGTCTTTTTACAAATAGCAGGTAGTTGCCTGGGCTTGATTTCTACCATCTCGTATGGTTTATACACAAGCAGGGGCTGGGCAATCAATCCCTTTGTTTCCATCCCCCTCAATGTCCTATCTCTGGTAGTTGGAGCTTTCCTTTTTGATGTGGCTACCCTGCAGGGCATTTTGTTATTCAACATTTTCATTGCCTTTATACAGGTACTCATCAACACCATTTTCAGCATCTTGAAAATCTCCCAAGTTAAACATACCTAACCCAACTTATTTAAGCTCTCCACTATTGTATAAACCTATACAAGGCAGATTATCTATCACCCGCTTGATTCATAAGTTTAATTCAAATTGACATGCATAAAGATACCCAGATTATCATGCCTGTAATCCCTTCCAAAGTAATATCCTTCTTGATAAAAACTACTTTGGTCTTGGTGGCTTTAAACCTTATAGCCTGCTATCTGAGAAATGTGCTGGGCTATGAGTCTGTTTTCACCTTCATTCAAAAATTTTACATGGACAGTGAGGGAAACGTGCCGGCCTTCTTTTCAACCTCCATCTTATTCTTTTCCGCTTTCTTATTCTTCCTGATCTCCAAAGCGAAGAAATCAACGGGAGACCCTTTCTATAAACATTGGGCCGGGCTCTCCCTAATATTTTGCCTTCTGGCTTGTGACGAAGGTTTTCAATTTCATGAAATGTTGGCTATTCCTTTTAATACTTTAAAGCCTACAGGCATATTCTTGTTTTCCTGGGTACTGGGGGCCGGCTTGTTCGTGGTCATTTTCAGCATAGCCTATATCAGGTTTCTGCTGTCTCTACCCGCTAAGTATAGCCGTAACTTCTTTCTGGCGGGTCTCATTTTTATATCAGGCACCCTGGGCATGGAAATGGTGGGAGGCTGGATTGTAGAAAACTACGGAAGGGAAGGCATCCTCTATTCTGTCATATTCACCATTGAGGAAACCTTGGAGATAACCGGTATCATCCTTCTAATTAATACGCTGCTGCATTACATCCAGGAACAACTGCAATCAGTTGTCTTCACTTTTAACAAAAAGGCACCTGAAACAGAGCGAGCCAAAACAGAAGCCACCCTACTTGAACCAGTACTGTAAGAGATGAGAGTAGTTTTCCTTTGCGGCTCCCTTGAACCTGACTGCGATGGCGTGGGCGATTACACCCGGCGACTTGCCGGAGAATTGATCCGGCAAGCCCACCAGGTATCTATTATTGCCCTAAACGATAAGTATTGCTCTATACCGCTAAAAGAAACCCAGGAAGTTGGCAATATCTCCATACAGGTTGTGCGACTACCTACGGGGGTTGCCGCTAAATCCCGGTTCTTTATGGCAAGAGCGCACTTGGAGGAATTTGGGCCTGACTGGATTAGCTTGCAATACGTTCCCTTTTCTTTTCATGAAAAAGGATTGCCCTTTTTGCTGAATCTATCCTTGAAAGAACTGACCAAAGGAAGCAAACTCCATGTCATGTTCCATGAGCTTTGGGTGGGAGTTGACGGTAAGGTGGGTTTTAAAATGGGTTTGCTAAAACAAGCCCAGAAACTCATTATCAGGGATCTGCTCAGAAGGGCTGCCCCTGACCACATCACTACCACCATTGACATCTACAGAAAACAACTGCCGCAACCAGAAACCAAGCTCCTTCCCCTGTTCGGAAATATTCCCATCGTTCCTGTGGACGGATACGCCAGAAAGCAGGAAGACCGCTTGAGAATAGTCCATTTCGGAAGTTTCACCAGCCTGCTGGATGATTTCAGATCTCAGGTGTCGTTTTTGTCTAAAGCGGCGCAATTAAAGGGGTTGAAGGCTGAATTGGTAACTTTTGGCGAGGGAGGTCCTCATGCAGAAGCCGCCTTAAAGGCAGCTACCCTTGTTTTGGGCAAAGAGTATGTACGGGAACTAGGCCGTTTACCGCCCCATGAAATTTCCCTGCAACTGCAGTTAGCTGACGTGGGCATTTCCAGGTCTGACTTTACCATGTGGGGTAAAAGCGGGGCAACCCAGGCCATGCTGGAGCATGGGCTCCCGGTTTTACTTAGAGGCAGTATGCCCCTGGAAATTCTGGATCCCGCCTTCACCGACTTGTTTACAGAACAACTACTTTTCTGCGAATCGGGTTTTGAAGCTGTTTTCACAAAACAAGCCCCCAAACCCAGACTGCAGGTAGTAGCCCAGAAATTCATTGAATCCTTGAACAAGGCGGAGTTTGTCAACAAGGTTAGCTCTTGAAATACATTAAGCCATGCTTGGTCAACCATTAAAAGAGAACGCGATTGCCATTGTTGTGAATCAGGATTTTGCGCGCTACGCAAAGACTTTAATCAACTCCATTAAGAAGAACTGGGTGAATCACCCTCCTATTCTTTTATTTCTCACCCCAGATGTTGACAGGGAGTTGGAGAACGCTTTCTCTCTTATCCCTAAAGTATCCCCAAAACGCTTCAACCCGCAAGCGTTTGAATACCGGGAGCTGCTTATAGACAAGAATGAGAAGTTTGAATCAAAATCTTTTAATGATGCCGGCTTCTTCATCGTGAATTTCTGGAGCGACCTGTTCTCAGAATACAACAACATTCTGGTATTAGATGCAGACATGTTAGTACTGAAAGATTTAAGCGCCTTTATGGAAGAGGATTCCTTTCTGGGGATAAGTGCCGCCAACGAAAGGATTTTACCGGTCTTCTCCTTCAACCGTCCGTTGCTGAGCAAGGCACTTAGCCTTACTAATGCCTATTGCAAAGCGTTGGCCATGGGCATCTTTTTACCTCCGTTCGCCTCTATGAACTCAGGCGTTTTAAGGATTGGACCTCAAGACAGAACCCCAGAGAAATACCGGGCGTTGCTGAAGATTTTAAAGGAGTTTAGGGCCAGCACCGTAGGTGACCAGGAAATCATTTACCTGTGGATGCAGAAATTCAACAAGCCTATCTCCTTTGATTTTAGAATGAATTTTCAAGCAAGGTTTTTTAATGCCATAGAAAATAACCAAATTCCAATAAGATTTAGGAGAAAAGTTATAGAGGCGTCAAAAGATGTACACATTCTCCATTTTAACGGGGCAAAACCAGATAGCCCAGATTTCCTACACCACCCCTGGACCAAAGACCGGCATGATTTGGTAGCGCTATTTAACAGTTATTCTTAAAACAAGTCAAAAACATCCTTCCACCTATCCTATCCAAAGAAGCGAGTACTTGCGCAGATTGAATTACTTCCATTTTATCAGTTGCTTATTATGAAATATTACTACCAGATTGAGGGAGACCTCAGGAATAATATTGGAGATGTCTTACAAGGCATGGTGGCTAAGTATTTCTTACCAGAAAATGCTCTGGTAGTAAACCGGGAAGCCTTGGCAGAGATAGATGCTGCAGAACCTGGGTTACTCGTGGCAAATGGCTGGTACATGCACTCCTTTGACAAATTTCCTCCCCCTGAGAACATACAACCCGTCTACGTCTCTGTTCACGTTGCCCAGTCAGAACTACTATTAAACAGAAAAGTCAGAGACCATTTCAAGAAGCATGCACCTATTGGGTGCAGAGATGCAAAAACCTTGAAACTGTTTTTAGGATGGGGTATCCCCGCCTACTACTCCAGTTGCCTAACTATCACCACCGCAAAAAGAGCCCCCATCAATACCACCGGCGAAGGCGAAATTTTACTCGTTGACAACATTGACCACCCTATCCCTGAAAAGGTAAAACTGAAGTTAGAAGGTTTGCTGGGGACTTCCATGGTTAGGGTTTCACATGACCCGCCAGATGTAAGCGGAACCATTCAGGAATTCATGCAGAAATCAGAACCCCACATGAATTCGCTTCTTGAAAGATATTGCAGGGCGGCCCTGGTGGTAACCACCAAAATTCATTGCGCCTTACCTTGTCTTGGAATGGGCGCAAACGTGATGCTGATTCATCCTAACCCCTCAGACCCCAGGTTGGCCACCGTAGCAGAGTTCCTGGACATTATTTCCTATGAAGAGGTGCTGGCCGCTAACGCTTTCTCCAAACCGGTTGTCAACCAGGCTGCCCTGATAAAAAGGAAAGAGTTCCTTTCTTCCATTGTAAGCAAATCTGTGGCCATGGGGGGCAATGTAATGCGGACCCCAGATACGGCAGCACTCCAAAAAATAAAGCAAAAGGCTACTTTAATGGCCAGGCTTTACAGAATGGGAGTTAAGGCAGCATGCACATCAGGGTTAGCGAACGAGCAGATGAAAAGGGTTTTCAGAGAAAGAGCCATTGAGCAAGTGAACTCATAAGCTTTTTAGAAGAGGGCATTAATAGGAAGACCATGAAAAAGATAGTTGTTTATTCCACTCAGCTTTTACCCACCGGCGGAATAGAAAGCCATCTTCTTGAGTTCTGCCAGAAAATGAGCGACAAATCTGTCATCATTGACCTGATTGTCCTTAACTCCAGAATACCTCCGGCCACAGAGGAACTGTACCGGGCCAAATGCCGGAACGTTTTTCTGGGCAAGAACAAATCCTCGGCAGAAAGACTGATCTGGCTGGTTTCCGTGGCTTTTAGATTGAAGTTTAACCAGTATGATGCCCTCTACACCAACGGTCAGGGAGAAAGCATTGGTGTTTTACCTAAACTGCTTAGAATAAAAGGAACCTGGGTTCACCACCATCATACTGCGGGAGACAAAGAAGACCAGGCCACTTGGGGAAGCAACTATATAGGCACCCTCAAAAAAGCCGATACAGTTATTGCCTGCTCACACAGAAATGCCCTGGAAATGTCGGCCGCTTTAAGCCGGACCATTGATACTATCCCTTGCCTCTCCCGGGAGATTGAGGTGGAACCGCTTCCTCTTACCAAAAACGGGAAGATAAAGCTGGGTTATTACGGCCGCCTGATTCCGGAAAAAGGCATTGACCTGTTGTGCAAGCTAAGTGAAGAACCGGCATTGGGGGGCGTTGAATTTCACATATGGGGAAAAGGGGAAGCCTATCCGTTCTCCTACTTTGAAAATTTCCCCAGGGTGCGGTACCATGGCCCTTTCTCCGGTGTAACAGAGCTTAAAAAGGTTTTGGGTTTGCTGGATGGATTCTTGCTGCTTTCCGTGCACCCCGAGGGATTGCCCATAAGCCTTTTGGAAGTAATGAGTGCCGGCACCCCCTGGTTGGCGACAGACCGCGGCGGGGTTCCTGATATAGCCTGTGATCCTGTTTCAACCAGAGTGATCCCGGCTAATTCAGATTATGAGCAGATCAAGAAATCAGTGGAGCTGTTCGCAGTTGACCTTGCAGCAGGCAAGATTTCAAAAGAAAATCAGAAACGGCTCTATGCTGAGAAGTTTTCTGCCCCTGCGGTCGTGCAGAGATGGAAAGAAGCATTAAAGCTGAATTTAACACCTAATTAGCGTTCAGGCCCCATGGTTATTCTTTCCCATCCAACAGGTAATGCTAATGTACGGGCAGCGGCGCGCGGCTTCCAGGAAGCGGGCATGCTTTCTGAATTCAGAACCTCTATCGCTTCTTTTCCCGGGAGTGCCTTGGATAGTTTTGGCGGGATTGGGCCATTAAAGGAAATACGTAGAAGACGGTTTGACCCCAGCCTGAAAACAGTCACCAAAACCTGGCCGTGGATGGAAGCAGGTCGGCTCCTGGCCACGAAGGCGGGTCTTTCTCCTTTCACGCAACACGAGACCGGCCTGTTCTGCATTGATGCGGTTTACCGCAAATTTGATCGGCATGTAGCATCCAAGATAACCTCGGGCCTGAAAAAGGGAGCCAATGCGGTCTATGCCTTTGAAGACGGGGCTTTAGACTCTTTTAAAAAGGCCAAGAACCTACACCTTCACTGTCTATACGATCTGCCTATTGGATACTGGAGAACTGCCAGAAGGCTGTTGGAAAACGAGCGGCTCCAGAAACCTGAATGGGCCTCTACCTTGAAGGGCCTCCAGGACTCAGAGGAGAAGCTTGCCCGTAAAGACGAAGAACTACGGTTAGCCGACCGGATTTTTGTAGCCAGCCAATTTACCGCCAAAACTTTACAAGACTATCCTGGTGCTCTTGCCCCCATAGAAATCATCCCCTACGGGTTTCCTCCAGTAATCAACGGCAGGGACTATTCCTCGGGCTCTGGAAGCAAACGGTTGAAGCTGCTGTTTGTAGGAGGGCTTTCCCAGCGTAAGGGCATCGCCGATTTGTTTGCCGCCGTGACCCCGCTTGGAAAGCATGTGGAACTGACCATTGTGGGGCGAAAACCCAGCACAAACTGCCCTGCATTAGATACGGCTCTGGCAAACCACCGCTGGATTCCCAGTTTATCGCATGCAGATGTGCTTTCCCTTATGCGCACCCAGGACGCACTTGTTTTCCCCTCTCTTTTTGAAGGATTTGGTCTGGTAATTTCAGAAGCCATGTCTCAGGGCACCCCAGTTATCACCACCGAAAGAACGGCTGGCCCTGACCTTATCACCCATGATCATTCTGGCTGGTTGGTGGAGGCAGGGTCTGCAGATGCCCTGAGAGCATCTATTGAAAAGCTCATCGGGCAACCTGACACCATCAAATCTGCGGGGAAAGCGGCCATGGAAACCGCACGCAAACGCCCCTGGGAAGTTTACGGCCGAGAATTGGCGACTGCAGTCTTAAATTATAATTAGGTTTATTTCAACAACATGCGCGCTTATACCAGAAATCCGCAGGGCATTTTAGATACTCAGGCAGCAACGCTCGAGAACTTCCGCTATAGAGCAAACCCGTCTTTGTCAGAATCAGACCAACTGCTGAAGAAAGCAATCTGGCTTTACTTCATACTACTCATCTTTGAAGGCGCCATCCGCAAATGGGTATTCCCGGGTTTGGCAACTCCCCTATTGATTGTCCGGGACCCTATAGCGCTTTGGATTGTGGCAAAGACCCTGCACCGAGGCCTGTTTCCTTCTCACCCATATTTACTGGGTCCCGTGCTGATTGGCATCGTCAGCATTTTCACCGCCACGTTGTTAGGCCACGGGAATATTATGGTTGCCTTGTATGGGGCCCGTATCTTACTGCTGCATTTCCCAATGATGTTCGCCATAGGGCGGCTCTTCAACCAGGATGATGTGATCAGGATTGGGAAAGTTACCCTCTGGATGGCCATTCCTATGGCAGTTTTGATAGCTTTTCAGTTTTATAGCCCGCAAACGGCTTGGGTAAACAGAGGCGTGGGAGGAGATGTAGCGGGTGCGGGCTTTAGCGGAGCATTAGGGTACCTCCGACCTCCTGGCACCTTCTCCTTCACCAACGGACTCACCCTCTTTTACGGCTTTGCGGCCTCGTTTATTATTTACTTCTGGTTCAATACTGAAAAAATAAGTAAACCTATTTTAATTGGGGCTACTTCTGCATTGATTGCCGCCATACCGCTTTCTATTAGCCGAGGCCTGTTTTTCCAAATTGGGGTAAGTCTGATTTTTGCCGTCATTGCGGTGTCGCGCAAACCAAAATATGCGGGCAAATTTATCCTGGCTGGTATTGGTATGGCAGTTACCCTCTTACTACTAAGCCAAGCCAGCTTCTTTGGAACAGCCATGGAGGCGTTTACCACCCGCTTTGAGCTTGCCACCACCAATGAAAACGGCTTGGAAGGCGTTTTGCTGGACCGGTACTTAGGAGGCTTGATTGGCTCCCTCCAAGGCAATGAGGGCCTACCCTTCTTTGGCTATGGGATTGGAATGGGCACCAACGTAGGTAGTATGCTTCTGTCAGGTGGCAAAGCTTTCCTTATTTCAGAAGGAGAATGGGGAAGATTGATTGGGGAGTTAGGGCTTTTCCTTGGCTTGGCTATTATCCTGATCAGGTTAGGGTTCTGTCTTAAAATTTCGGTAGCCGCTTACAAAAAACTGGTAACAGGAGACTTACTCCCTTGGATGCTCCTAAGCTTCGGGTTATTGATAGTACCACAGGGGCAGTGGGCCCAACCTTCCGCGCTCGGTTTCTCTACCCTTATCGGAGGTTTGATGATTGCCTCCCTTAGGCCTTCAAAAAGCCAAACCCTCCTTCCTTAAAAGCCCAATATCATGAAGCATACTTGTACATGGCTTCCCAGAGTAGAGACTGATTTCAACTGACCAGAAAAGAATTCGACACGCACCTTAACGAGCAAATATGGCTAAGTTCATATTTATTGGCAATTACCCCCGTGATAAGCAGGAGAGCATGGAAAGGTTTGCCCAGATGCTGCACCATGGCTTTCAGGAGGCCGGGCATGCCTCTGAAATTTGGCGGCCAGTCGTCTTTTTTGGGACATTGTTCAAGAGCACCACCTCTGGTCTAGGAAAATGGATGGGGTACCTGGACAAATGGATTCTTTTTTGTTTTCTGCTGCAGTGGCGCGTATCTCAGATCATGGCGAAAGACAAAGAAGTCAGGTTTCACATTTGCGATCATTCCAATGCCCCATACCTGCAATATCTGCCTTCTTCTAAAACCAGTATTACCTGCCATGATGTGATTGCCATAAGAGCTGCAAAGGGCTACCCAGACACCTATGTTACAGCTTCGGGTTTTGGGAAGATTTTACAGAACTGGATCTTAAAACATTTAAGTTCTGCGGTGTCTTTGGCATGCGTTTCTAACCTTACGCTCAGCCAATTAAAGGACCTCAGCGTAGGCGCAAAACCAGAACAGAAAGACTGGAAAGTCATCTACAATGCGTTCAATGCTGACTTTGAACTTATACCTGAAAAGAAAGCAATAGAAACTTTAAAGAATAAAAACCTTCCCCTTGATGCTCCCTTCATTCTCCATGTAGGTTCTGCGCTACCCAGGAAAAACAGAAAGCTTCTTTTAGACATGGTAGACAAGCTTGGAGACAAATGGGAAGGTAACATCTGCTATGCCGGCAAACCCCTTGATCCTTCTCTGGTAGCACATGTGCAACGACTTGGTTTGGAGAAAAGGGTTTTCTCCATTGTCAATCCTAACCATGCCACCTTAGAGGCGCTTTACAATACCTGCCAAGCTTTTATTTTCCCCTCTTATTCTGAAGGGTTCGGCTGGCCGGTCATTGAAGCGCAGGCTTGCGGCACCCCTGTTATTGCAAGCAATACAGCTCCCATGCCTGAGGTGAGCGGAGGTGCCGCCCTCTATTGTGACCCTAATAAACCAGAAGAATTCGCGGCAGCCCTCCTCTCCCTGAATGATTCCATCATCCAAACAGATTTGATAGAAAGAGGCCTTGCTAATTGCAGCCGCTTTTCCAGAAAACAGATTATTGGCTCCTATCTGGAGCTTCATGGCATTAAGCAAAAAGAAGCTCAATTAATATGTTCTTGAAGTGCATTACATTTCTTCTTCCCTGGTTTCTTAGGCGTAAAGCCCTGGAAGCCTGGTTTGGCTACAAAATACACCCTTCGGCCCGTATTGGTTTTGCATGGGTCTTCCCCAGGAAGCTTGTGATGGCACCAGGTGCCCAAATAGATCATTTAACCGTAGCTATAAACCTGGATTTGATTGAGATGGGCCAAAAATCAAAAATAGGCAGAGGGAACTGGATCACGGGCTTTCCTACTAAAAGTGGTTCGCTTCATTTCAAACACAACACCGGAAGGAAAGCCGAACTTAGGTTAGGTGCATGTGCGGCCATCACAAAAAACCACCATATTGACTGTACAGACACCATCTCCATTGGGCGGTACTCCACCATAGCTGGTTATAATTCTCAACTTCTTACCCACTCCATCAACGTGTTTGAGAATCGGCAAGACTGCGCACCCATTTTTATCGGAGAATATACTTTTGTGGGGACCAATGTGGTAGTACTGGGTGGGGCTTTTTTGCCTTCTTACTCTGTTTTGGGCGCAAAATCATTGCTTAACAAGCCGCAGCAAGAAGAGTGGACCCTGTACGGCGGGGTCCCGGCAAAGGCGATCAGTGAAATTCCCCAACACGCAAAGTATTTTACCAGAGCAGAGGGCTTTGTTCATTGATGGAAAAACTTAAAGCGGATCTCTGATGAAGATATTACGGGTAATTGGTAGTATGAATCCGGCAAGCGGCGGTCCCTGTCAGGGTATTCGGAATTCTATTCCTGAGCTTGAAAAGTTGGGAGTATCCAATGAGGTAGTTTGTTTAGACGCTCCAGAGGCATCGTTTCTGGGAAAAGATGAATTTACAATCCATGCCTTGGGGCCGGGTAAAGGACCTTGGAACTACTCACCAAAACTTACCCCTTGGCTTCTTGAAAACCTCCCTCGGTTTGATGCGGTCATTGTGCACGGCCTTTGGCTTCATCATGGCTATGCCGTCAGGAAAGCCTTAAATAAGTTAAGATTGAGAAAAACAGCCCCCCAACCCGGAGGCAACAAACTGCCCAACCTTTTTGTCATGCCCCATGGCATGCTGGATCCCTACTTCCAGAAAGCGGCGGGTAGAAAACTAAAGGCCTTAAGGAACTGGGTTTATTGGAAACTGATTGAAGGCCGTATCATCAATGAAGCAGCAGGGGTTCTATTTACCTGTGAAGCAGAGCTTAGCCTGGCACGCCAACCTTTTAGGCCTTATTTTCCAAAAAGGGAAGTAAACGTAGGGTATGGTATTCCTGAGCCCCCAGAGCTTACCGCAAGCATGCAGGAATCTTTCCTCAGGCTTTGCCCTGAATTGCGGACTCGTCCTTACCTTCTTTTCCTAAGCAGAATACACGAAAAAAAAGGCATTGATCTTCTCGTTAAAGCTTATTCTGAGTTGACCATTCACCACAACCTCCTTAAGCCCGTTCCTGAGTTAGCCGAAGCAGATGATGTATCTCTTAGCAGCACACTCGCACCTACCAGGCAATGGCCAGCCCTTGTGATCGCCGGACCAGGCTTGGATACACCTTACGGAAAAATGCTACAGAAACAAGCCGAAGAAACTGCCCGGGTGGGCAATAGGTCTATCTACTTTCCTGGCATGCTGACAGGTGACTCTAAATGGGGGGCTTTTTATGGTTGTGAGGCTTTTATTCTGCCAAGCCATCAGGAGAATTTTGGCATTGCCGTGGTGGAAGCGCTGGCTTGCAGCAAACCCGTTCTCATCTCTGATCAGGTAAACATCTGGAGGGAAATTGCCCAGGTTGGAGGCGGCTTGGTAGCAAAAGACACAGAGGAAGGCACAAAAGAGCTACTAAGCACCTGGATTGATTTATCAGAAGAAGAGAGAGGCCAAATGAGAAACAACGCCAGAGATGCCTACGAAGATTTTTTTGCCATCAAGCCACATGCGTTAAGGGTGTGGCAAGCACTGAAGCAATCATAGTGGGGAGAAAACAGTCAGACTGAACCTACTTTCAATTCCACCCTCATCCCCGCTTGTGAGGTCCATTCCTGCACCCTGATTTTGCTACCTGACCATTCCTGTTTTGAGCTCTTTTCATAAAATAAGGGCAAAAACAGGTAGTTCCCGTAAGTCCAACACCAGATCTAGCCATTCACCTCAAGCAACTCCTGTCCATTGGGTGCCAAAGCTGCGTTAGTAGTTGTGCTAAAATCGGTGGAATTTGACAACACATGCTCTTCAAAGGATTGCATGACATTTTCAATTGAGAGATACTTTTCTGCATACGCACAAGCTGCAGACCTGATACTTTCATTAGTGGCACGAGCCAAAGCATTCCATATACCAGTATTCAATGCCTCCTGATTTTCAGCTTCCACAAGAATGCCAATCTTATGCTTATTAACAAGCGTATACAAGCCGGTACCGGGGTTAGCGGTGATCAAGGCCAAGCCACCAACGGCTAAAATGGTGGTCAGTTTAGAAGGCATAACCAAATCACTGGCAATACTTTTCTGAATAACTAAATGCACGTCAGCCATATTCAAGAACTGGTTGAACTTCTCAAAAGGCTGTAAGGGCAAGAATACAAGGTTTTGCAGGCTCAGGCTTTGGGCCAAGTCCATAAGGCGTGCCTTATAAGGCCCAGACCCACAGATTACAAACTTCCAGTGTTCCTGGTCCCGGAACCTATGTGCGGCTTGGAGGATGGCTTCCAGACCCTGCTTCTCTCCTATAGCTCCGGAATACAAAATTACCTTATCCATAGGCTGGAACCCGAACTGTTCTTTCAGGCTTCCCTGATCATTGATTGGGTAGAATTGAGAAGTATCGGTCCAGTTAGGGTGCAGAAATACTTTCTTCTTTGCTTTGCTTTGGATTCTATCCACCATACTCTCTGAGATACTGCTCACCACATCGCTCTTATTGAAGATAAATTTCTCCAATTTGAATAGCAGATCTACTATTCTTTGGTTCTTTATCATTTGCAAATCCCTGGCCGCTTCTATTTGCAAATCTTGGATATGATATATGAGTTTTGCTCCTCTTACCTTCTTGTACATTACCCCTAGAAACCCAATCAGAAAAGAAGGAGCCACGGTAATGACCACATTAAACTTTTTAGAGGCAACCAAACCCAGCACCCTCAATCCCGCCGACAGGAGGAAGGTAAAATCTAAGATAATTCTTTTTACACCAGATGGTTTTGCTGGCACGTAGATAGGACAACGCAAAGTCTTGATTTTACCTCCAGACTCAAAATACTGGATTTCTGAAGAATACAGAAACCTATTACTAAAGTAAGGTTCTTGAACTTTCCAGTAAGGGTAGTAAGGATAGGTGGTGACCACCGTACAATCATATCCCCTATTTGCTAACCACTGAATTTGCTCGCCACAATACTTTCCAATACCCGTTGGTTCTGGTTTGAAGTTATAACTTATGAGCAAAACTCTTTTCTTCATAACCTAAATTCCATTTAATAAACCAACTTTAAAGACGCATGCATAACACTTAAAAAAAGTGACTATCCACCTGAAAGGGCATTGAATCCTTCTAAATAAACCGAGGCAGTTTCAGGTTGCAGAAAAGAGATTTTAATTCTCGCGCCAGGTAATTAACCTATCTGAAAGAACATCCCCAGTTCCCAAAGACCCGACTTGTTTCACCAAGTGTATCCTCCGTTTACTCTCCTTTATTTTACAATAAACCTGCATAAAATAAGACATCTTAAGAACAGCATAAGCAAAGCCTCTTGCCCCGTCTTTAAATCCGCCCAAGAAGATGTAACTTCCCATAAAGAACACAGGGCCAATAAAAATACTTTGCATCAGTTGATACTTTAGACGCTGCCTCCAGGTCCAGGAATGTAGCGAAGGAGAATTTGTAAAAGTTTTCAGAAACCGGGCAGCTTCCCACTCTGCATAATCATTGTGTTTTACCACAAAATGCGATATGCCCCTGAAGTCTTGGTGGTCAATTTTACTTTTGATGACACCTACTTTTCCTTGCAGAATTGGGTGCTCATGCACCTCCATGTCTAACTGGGTCCACTTATCTTCATCTATCTGCTCGTATTCCCCAGCACCTACCTGGAACAAGGCCAGCTTTTTCAAAGGATAACCTCCTTTCAATTGCTTTCCTAAGAAATAGACCGAATAGTTAAGCCAGAACCCTACCTTGTCACTGTTATGAAGAGTAGCCTTGAGTTCAGATTTAAAATCATCGGTTAGATATTCATCAGCGTCTAGAAAAAGCACCCATTTGGTTTTAGGAGTATGGTTTCTCAGAAACCAATTACGCTTTTTAGGGTATCTGCCATCCCAAACAAAATCTATGACCTCTACCCCGTAGGCCCTTGCAATTTCTTTAGTATTGTCAGTACTTCCTGAGTCAATGATTACAACATGCTGTGCCAGATTTTGCCCGATAGACTTTAAGCAATCAGGCAAATTCCTTTCTTCGTTTTTTACTGGGATAGCTATTGTAAGATCGAGTTTACGTGCCATTTTAATCAGAATATGTAAAAAAGACAGCTACTGTTGTCAACATATTATCAAGAAACAGGTTCTAAGAACCTCTTTTGCTTCAGTTCCTCCTCCACCCTTCCTTTAATAGGCCTGCACGGGTGACCTGAGCATACCATCCAAGGTGGCATATCTTTTGTCACAACCGACCTTGCCCCAATAACACACCCTTCTCCAATGGTAACCCCAGGATGCACAAATGCCTCTGCGGCCACCCAGGCAAAATCACCTACCCTTATTGGTTTGGTGATTAAAGGGAAACCCGGGTCTGTATAATCATGTGTGCCTGTACAGAGATGCGCTCCCTGGGAAACAACTGCCCTTCTCCCAATGATGATCTTACCCTGCGAATACAGAATAACTCCGTTTGCTATCCCGCATTGATCTTCCAATTGAAGATTCCAAGGCGCCCAAATCTTCACTTTAGGATAAACGTGTACACCTCTACCCACTTTAGCGCCAAACAACCTTAACAAAAAAGACCTCCACCCATGCAGTTGTTTAGGGGTATAAGCAAAAAATAGTGAAGCAGCTATTTGCCAGATCAATCTGAATAGCCGGTTGTAAATAGAAAAAGAGGGGCCACTAACTGTATCTTTGTTGTACATTCTTATTTAAAGCATAAAATTTAAAAATATATCTAAAACCAGATAAAACCAACCGCCAATTTTTTATCCAAACCCTCCTCATAACTATTAAAATAAAGCAAATTCAATTATTTATAAAATAAAAATATCAAGCTTAAAACTTAAATATTACAGCTACAAAAATCAGAGTATATACATAAATACTACATAACAATATTTCAACAAACATAACCAAAACCATCCCCCTCCATCTCTTGAACTACATTCCTGAATGCCACAGCAAAAGAATCCCAAACACCAGCCCATAGCCACTACACTATATTACTAAATATAAACCTCAAACACAATACACACCTGTTTACAAATAATAACTACTTTATAATTTTATTAAAATTCAAAACGGACAAATTATTCCAATAATAATTTCAGCATTAAAACACCTTACAATTACAACTTAATTGTAAATTTTACCTTTAAAAAAGGCACAAAAAAAAAAATCGATGCAAGTAGCTCCTGCATCGATTTATTTAACTTAATTATGAAAGCTCATCTATTCTAGGATTCGCTTATATCTAAACAAGGCAAGCTCATTCCAATTTAATTGGGCAAAAAGAACACCTACCTTCTCATTAAGGCTTTTTCAAAACCTTGAACATTCTATTGAAACTTTTGTCTTTGCTAACCACATAGAGCAAGTAAACACCAGCGCTTAATTGTGAGTCTTTCAGAGAGATTTCAAATTCATTTTCTCCAATGGCATTAGGTTTGAAAGACTTTTTATAAGCAGTATTCCCTAAAACATCATACACCTTCACTTCATACTCTTCATCTTCCTTCTCTGAGTTAAGGAGTATATAAATGTTTTCGTCAAATGGATTTGGATGAACCCTGGCTTCAAGGTTCTTATGAGAGGCAGGTTCCAGTACTACTTTGCTGGAGGAAGAAGCAATACTACTTGGTGCCACACCGCCAGAGTTGGAAATGACCTCAATGGCGGAGACCAGGGCGTTGTCGACCAGGCGGGCGAAGGCGATGTTGAGCGTGCCGTCGGTGACGTTCACCGTG
>NZ_JAFMSU010000001.1:0-1640931 GCF_017916365.1 Rufibacter roseolus | reverse complement strand
CACGGCCAGCGTGCCCGCGTCGGCCGCCGCCGGCGTGCCGCTGAAGGAGCGGGCCGCCCCGCTGAAGCTCAGCCAAGAAGGCAGCGCCCTGCCCCCGGCCAGCGCGGCCGAGTAGCTCAGCGCGTCCCCGTCCGGGTCGGTGAAGGTGCCCGCCGGAAAGGCGTAGCTGAAGGCCGCGCCCGCCGTGGCGCTCTGGTCCGGGATGGCGGTGGCCACCACCGGCGAGCCGTTCGCCCCGCCCCCGGTCACCGTGAGGGTGAACTGGTCGGAGACGCTGCCGCCCTTCCCGTCAGAGGCCGTCAGCCGGACGGTCAGCGTCACCGCCGAGGCCGGGGCCGTCCCGCTCAGCTGCCGGGTCGCCGGGCTAAAGGTCAGCCAGGAGGGCAGCGCGCTGCCGTTGCCCTGCGTGGCCGAGAGCGTCAGCGCGTCCCCGTCCGGGTCGGTGAAGGTCCCGCTCGGCACGGTGTAGGCGTAGGCCGCCCCCGCCGCCACGCTCTGGTCCGGAACCGGCGCCGACACCACCGGCGGCTGGTTCGTAGCACCGCCTCCACCATTCACGAAAATCCGTGGGGTTCGTTTATCCCAGCCAATAGAGATGATATCCAGGTCACCGTCATTGTCAAGGTCTACCGTTTGAGTACCGTCATGGTGATCTGGTGTTGTAGCGCCGCCTGCATGCAGAATCCGCTTGATCCAGGTTCCGGAATCGCAAATATCATTTTCAAAGGCAATCAGCCGGTGGTCATTTTTCCATTCGCCGGTGATCACATCTAAGTCGCCATCAAAGTCAAAATCCACTACATCCAGACTAAGACCGGCATCTACATCTGTTCCTATCACTTTCCGGGTCCAGGTTTTGGTAGGATCAGTAGGAATTTGCAACCAGCTAATCTCTCTATCAACCCCATCTTCGGTTACTACTGCTTCCAGAACGCCGTCCCGGTCAAGGTCAAAGAATCCATTCCGCTCCATTTTAGAAGGAAGCGTGACCCCTGTCGCAAACTGGGTCCAGGAGCCATTGTCATTCCTCAGCCAATTTTTCCCTTGGAAAAGGTCTAGATCGCCGTCTTTGTCTATGTCAACGGCAGAAATAGACTCTCCTACTCCTACAGGCATGATGTCTTTTATGGTCCAGGCAGTAGCGGCGGGGTTGGCTGGAACAGTCAACATCTGCACAGGCAATTTGTTTGCGTCAGCCCCATTCCAGGATAGCGCAATCTGGATATTCTCCACCCCATTGTAGTTACCAATGGCTGCCCCTGCTACAAAGGTTTTGTCCTGGGTTGAACCCGCCGGAAAACCACCAGGAATGTTGGTGTGGATAATGAAGTTTCCTTTCCCATCATTCTGGGCCCACGCCATCTGTGAGCTAAGGTATTTTCCCTGGAAGCCGAAAATATCTAAGTCTCCGTCCTTGTCTAGGTCATGAACAAGCACCATGTTGTTCATGGGGGCACCAATGATGTTTTGGGTCCAAATTCCGTTAGGTATTCCGGGGTTGCGGTACCACCATCCGCCAGTTACAATATCCTTGAACCCATCATTGTTGATATCTACCGGGTAAATGTAGGCAGACCGGTAAGCAACGTCTGGTCCTATGATGTGCTCCGTCCATTTTACCGGGAAGGGATTGTCAACACATAGCAGTTGGGAAGCTACATTGATCTGGATCTCATGGCTGTATTCTGTTAAGCTATGGTCTGCGTTTGCCAACGCAAGTTTTAAAGTGTGAGACCCCAAGGATAGACCATCAACCGTAATAGGGGTTGTGGTAATGACATCGCCTTTGTCAACACCGTCTATTATCTTATGAATATGCGACGTCTGGCCACCAATAGGCCAGTAATTTACATTGAAGTTGATTTTGAAAGGCTGAACAACCGTGGCGCCACTTGCAGGGTTCGTGATGGTGATATTGGGTTTCTGCACCGTTTCCTTTCCATAGACCACCTCAATGGCATTCACCTTGGCCCTCCCCAGAACACCGGTGAAAGGTATGGTCAAAGAACCATCATTAACCTGGATACCATTGAACCTTTCTATTTGTGCTGTTCTATACCCAGCCCTACCAAAGATGTCATAGTTGGAAAGCGTGTATTGCCCGTTTTCAATGTCAACATTGAACAGCCTTGACCCGGTTTTGGTGTAATCCAACTCGGCAAAGTGTAGTTTAACATCATAAACCCCTCTTTGAGGCACTGGAATATTGTAGGTAAAGTTGCTGTTGACCTCAGACAAGTAAATTACATCAGAAGTGGTATTATCTATGGGCACAGTGGCCTTGGTAACACTGGTACCCCCAGTATGAAACTGGCTTTTAGACCATTGCACACCATTCACCTCCACGGCAGGTCCACCAGAGTTAATCCTGATAAATACCTCATCTAAAGTGAAGTTTTTATTCAAGACCGTAGTTGATACTATACCACTTTCATTCTTTCTATATAAAACGGAAAAGACATTTTGTACCTGGGGCACAATGCTGGTGGTATTGAACACTACGGTTTTCCGGTCTCCCTGCAAGACCGCCGATAGAATGCTGATCCCGTTACTGACACTATAATTAGAGATAGACTCAGCAGAGGCTTTGTCCAGAGCCTCGTTAAACCTCACCTGGAATTGGTTTTTAGACATGCCCTTGATTGAGTATATATTGGACGGCGTCATGTCTACTGAAACACCGGCCCCAATGAACTCAATATAATTCACGTCAAAGAGGTTGATGTCCCCGGCCTGCTTCTTGAATACAAAGTAAAGGTCGTGTTTGCCACCAGGGTCTGTGATGGCCCCGGTCACATCTCCCCATCTGTCTAAACTACCGGTAACAGGGATTACCACTGTGCTAAGGATAGGCCCGTCTGGAGAGTCACGGTGCACCTCAATGGTACCGCCCAAGGTGGAAGCAATTCTGTACGAGACGGAGTGAATATTTTTCAGGTTTCTACCCGCCAGCATCACATAAGAACCATGTAACAAAGCCCTTACTGAATAAGAGGCCCCTCCCAATTGGTCTGTATTATCTATAAGGCGGGTGTTTGACTCAGTATCATAATACTCTGCCTCCATAATTTTAGGGTGCACCGTAACCTGATCAAAAGCGGTTAAGCCACCCTTGTCTGTATAACTGGTCTTGAAAATATAAAAGATATCATCGGGTCCCTGAGCATCATGCCCACTGGGGTCCAAGTAAAAAGTACCCTTTGTATTATTGATGGTAATACCGTCATGTGAATGGGTTAAGTGCCCAAAAGCCGGAACTAGATTTAAAGAACTGCTGCTTATGGTACCATTGGCGGTAGAGCCATCCTCAGCATCATTCACCACAATGTCATAGTTGAGGTTATCCTCCCAACTTATCATGCCGCCATCTACCGGGCTGTTAAACTTAAAAGTTGCCGCGGTATTGCCAGCGTAAATTTTAATCGATTTTGAGGTTGTAGCTCCTTTTGTATCTGTTACGCGTAATTGTACATCATAATTTAACTTTTGAGTGAAGGTGAAAGATGGGTTTGGCTCGTTTGAATCTACCGTTCCATCTGACTGAAAGTCCCAGGCGTAGGTAAGAGCATCTCCGTCCTGGTCAGAAGTACCCTCGCTGGAGAAATTAACGGTTAAGGGCAGAGGTCCAGAGATAGTACTTGCATTAAGGGCCACGACAGGGCTTTTGTTTGTATCAATTCCGGTATAATCTAATCTGACCAGCTTACCGCTACCAACGTTTCCGGGGCAACAGCCAGCGCCGTATTCCAGGATATATAACTGTCCGTCTGGCCCAATTTTCAAATCCATGAAACCCGCCCCGGTGATACTTGGCGCAAATGGTTGGTTTGACAGGATTTTACCGGTGGCGTCTAGTTTCACAACCCAGATTTTACTTTGATTAAAGTCAAAATAGAAGAAAGCCTGATTGAACTCTGAAGGCAGCTTCTTAGGGTTGTTTAGTGCTGAATTGTAGTAGTATCTGGGGCCTGCCAGGTAACATTGGTGAAAAAAGTCTAACCAGGAAGATTGGGCTGGAGGCAACGTTTTTGCGCCTGTATTCCACTTAGAGAGGTTTACCGGATTGTTTTTATCATAGTAGAAATCTGGCTCTGCGTAGGTATTAAGGTAAGGCCGGTTAGCACCTGAGAGATAGGGCCAACCATAATTGCCCGCACTTTTGGTAAGGTTTATCTCATCAAGACCTTCTGGCCCGGCATCACTGGCAACATCCGCATCTGGCCCCACTTCTCCCCAGAAAAGCCAATCGGTAAGGCCTTTGTCTACAAATATTTTAAATGGGTTTCTGGCCCCCATTACGTAAATCTCGGGTAAACCACCCTCTCCGTTGGGGAACAGGTTTCCTGCCGGGATAGTGTAGGTCCCATTTGCCTCAGGTTTTATCCTTAAGATTTTACCCCTGAAATCATTGGTATTTGAAGATGTTCTTTCAGCACTAAGGTTGGCATTTGTTTCATTAAGGGGAGCATACTGTGAGTGATTTGAATTATCACCAATAGCAATGTATAAATTCCCTTTTGAATCAAAATCCATGTCTCCGGCGGCATGGAAATACCCGTTTCGGTCACTTGTCCATTCCAGCAGTACTCTTTCTGAGGTGAGATCAAGATTGTCACCGTTCATCAGGAACCTTGAAACCCTATTCTTTGGAAGGGTGGCATGTGAATAATGTATATAGACATACTGATTCACCGTGAAATTAGGGTCAAAGGCAATGGCCAAGAGCCCTTCTTCCATGTCGTGGAAAACGTTTAAAGTACCGGCAGATACTGTTGTTTGGAGGTTGGGCTTATAAATGAACAGTTCCCCATACCTATCCAGAATAAAGATTCTGCCATCTGGCGCGAACTCAAAGTTTATAGAGTTCTTAAGGCCTGTTATTAGTTCTACTTTTTGGAAACTGGTTGGCAACTGCGCCGACCCAACCAAAGGAAAAAGAAATAAAGAAAATGCAAAACTCTGCAAGAGTATACACTTCCATAACTGGAAAGTAAAACTTGTCTTCATAAAGCTACGCTACTGCTTATAATATCTTATACAAAACATTCACAATCAGACTCAACACCAAGAATAAGCGGGGGAGCAACAAACAGAAACTACTTAATTTTTAGATATAATTTCTTTATCAATTAGGACTATATGCTATCTCTATTTCTTAAATCAAATCTTTATTATTCTATAAAAACCCAAAATAAAATTACTAGCTATGCTTTATTTTACTTTTCCAATAACACCCACAAAATTAACTGCCTCGCACTATAAAAGGGGGGAGCTTCTAAACAGAAAGCCCCACCCCATCTTTATCTTTAACTGCAGGATAATCAATCTACAGGCGCCAGTTCTTTCTTCTTAGCCACACACATCAGGGAGAGGGCACTGGCATCGGCATTAGGATCCCGGCCAGACAAAATGTTCCCCAATCTGTATTTCAACGACGCCTTACCTTTCTGGCCCTGTAACACCTCTGCCCCCAACTCATGGTTGTGCGGGAAAACCTTGACCTCAAATTCATTTGGCGTTAGCGTATCTGTGAAGAGCTCTTTGGTGACCCCGTGCCCCGGTTTATGGTGGATTTCGCATTTCAAACCCCAATACTGCTGGCTATCTGTCTTATGGAAACCATGGCCCGTGATCTTGTAGAAAATAAGCCGACCCTCCCATAGTACTTTGGCCAATCCTTTATAATTCCAGGCGCTATACTGCGGATCATGGTCTGTTACAATCAAGCCTCCGGGTTTCACCAGACGGGCAGCTTCTTTTAAGATGGCGGCCATGTCCTCGCAATGATGAAGGGCGGCGTTCAATGTCACGATATCAGCAAAACCTGAAACAAACGGTAGGTGCGTGGCATCGGCAAGAACAGGAAGGTAACCTAGCTCACCCGCCAGTTCCAAAGATTTGGGAGCCACGTCAACCCCAATCAGAAGCTTGGGTTTGCCCTTGAGCGTAGCATAGATGTTACCGGGTCCGCAACCAATATCTAACACTATTTTGTTTGTCCAATCGCCAACAGCGGCTTGCCATCTGCTTCTGAAGCTGTCGCTCCTATGACAGTAGGTGAGATACTCTTCTGCCCACTCAGGGTGGTTAAAGTAATAAGCGTTGGCTTTTAACCCTTCTGTAGGATTTTCAATGGGGCATTCCAGGTATTTATCAAGCTGTTTGATCTCTGCATCTGGAAGCAAATAAGGTTGGATTTCCTTCAACATGGTTTTGGGTTTAGGTATCACATGAATTTAATTTTCTGCACCTGTTTCGCTGCCTCTGATTAAAATGAAGTGAGGACAGGAAACCTTAACCAGTTAATGACAGAGAGAAAAAATAACTTCTGCTATTTCTGTGGTTTACACTTCTGTTAGCTCCTGCTGCCACTCCACTCTGTACAAGTCGTTAATCTCCTCATACACTTTCCGGATACCCTCCTCCAAGGAGATTTTGGCTTCCCATCCACGGGATTTAAGCCTGGAAACATCTAACAGTTTGCGCGGGGTACCATCGGGTTTGCTCTTGTCCAGCACTATGCGGCCTTCATAGCCCACTACGTTTTGGATCAGTTTTGCCAAATCCAGGATGGAAATGTCTTCTCCTACGCCTATATTAATGAGGCCAGGCTCGTCATAGGTGTTCATCAGGTAAATACAGGCATCGGCCAGATCATCGGCATGCAGGAACTCTCGTTTGGGGTTACCACTTCCCCAAAGCTCCACCATGGGCGATTGTTTCTCCCGGGCCGTAATGAACTTCCGGATCAATGCGGGCAACACATGGGAGTTCTGCAGGTCATAGTTGTCATTGGGACCATACAGGTTGGTGGGCATCACGGAGATGAAATTGCACCCGTATTGGCTTCTGTAAGCATCACAGAGTTTGATGCCCGCTATTTTCGCGATGGCGTAGGGTTCATTGGTTTCCTCCAGCTCGCCGGTTAACAGATACTCTTCCTTAAGGGGTTGGGGCGCCAGCTTGGGGTAGATACAGGAAGAGCCCAGGAACAGAAGTTTGCGCACCTGGTTCTGGTAGGAGGCATGGATGACATTGCTCTGGATCATGAGGTTATCATACAGGAATTCCCCTCTGCGTATGTTGTTGGCCACAATACCGCCAACTTTGGCGGCAGCCAAGAAAACATACTCGGGCTTTTCAGCGGCGAAAAAGTCATTGACTTCCTGTTGGTGCCGGAGATCAAGCTCTCTGGAGGTACGGTACAGGAGATTCTGGTAGCCTTCCTGCTCCAGTTTTCTCATGATGGCAGAGCCCACCAGGCCTTTGTGGCCTGCCACATATATTTTGGCCTCTGGATGCATCTATTCAAATTGGTTATTTACCCGGTAACCGGCTTCCTGCAGAATCCTTTCCCGCTGGAAATTCTCAATATCAGCTTCCATCATCTCCTTCACCAATGCTGGCAGGTCATATTTAGGTGACCACCCCAACAGCTTTTTGGCCTTGGTTGGGTCCCCAATGAGTAACTCCACTTCTGTGGGGCGGAAATACCGGGGATCAACGGCCACTACTTCTCTGCCTGTTTCCAGCAGGTAGTCTGGGTTTGAACAGGAAGACACAATTCCCTTTTCCTGCAGGCCCTCCCCCACAAATTCAAGCTCCACTCCTACCTCGGCAAAGGCCATTCTTACAAAATCCCGGATAGTGGTGGTCACCCCGGTGGCAATGACGTAGTCCTGCGGCGTTTCCTGCTGCAATATCAGGTACATGGCTTCTACATAATCTTTGGCATGCCCCCAATCCCGGCGCGCATCCAGGTTTCCTAAGAACAATTTATCCTGGAGGCCCAGCACTATTTTAGCAGTCCCACGGGTGATTTTACGAGTCACGAATGTCTCTCCCCTCAGGGGGCTTTCATGGTTGAACAGAATCCCATTGCAGGCAAACATTCCGTAGGCTTCGCGGTAATTTACCGTAATCCAGTAGGCATAAAGTTTGGCTACCGCATAAGGGGAACGAGGGTAAAACGGAGTAGTTTCTGACTGAGGAACCGCCTGCACCAGGCCGTAAAGCTCTGAGGTAGAGGCCTGGTATATTCTGATCTTTTGGGTTAACCCAAGCAACCGTACGGCTTCCAAAACCCTTAAAGTACCCATTGCATCTACATCGGCGGTATACTCAGGCGTCTCAAAGCTTACCTGCACATGGCTCATGGCCCCCAGGTTATAGATTTCATCTGGCTGCACCTGTTGGATGATGCGGATGATGTTGGTTGAATCGCTTAAATCACCATAATGCAGCTTGAAATTGACATTCTCCTCATGCGGATCCTGGTACAGATGGTCAATTCTTTCTGTATTGAAAAGGGAGCTTCTCCGCTTTATGCCATGCACCTCATACCCTTTCTTAAGCAGCAGCTCAGCTAGATAGGCGCCATCTTGCCCGGTAATACCTGTGATTAATGCCTTTTTCATTCTATTGATATAGTATATAAGTTTTGCTATAGATATATTTTACTGGATAGGGGAAAGAAGTAGGTGGTGGAAGCATAAGGCTTGCGGCATGACAGGATATGGTTGTTTTCCTCCACAAGGAAAACCTTCTAATATCTCTGTCTTTAAAAGCGCTACCCTGTGAACTGCGGTAAGGAAGAAAGTGGCGGCAGGCTTTCTTATTATTTTGCTTTCCAACACTTGACAATGAAGTGTCTCTGGATCTCTGTTAACAGCAGAATTAAGTATGGAGCTTATCTCTTGAACTAGATAACCATTGCTTCAGACACCATATTTGAGTTATGGTTTACAAACCTGGTCTATTGAAAGGTGAGCGAATTAACGCGCTGCTCCTACTTTCCAGGTTAAAGGTGGGTTATATTTTCTACTGGCCTTCTAAGCCTATAGCATAATAATGATCGTTTACAAATATAAACCATTAAATCTCAACATTTCTATTTTTTTTTAAATTTATTTTTACTTAATTCACATTTCCTCCCCGCCTCCCCTAGAATATCTGATATAGTGTATTAAATAAACACAATAATTATGTTAAATCCATTATGTCATATAAGTACACTACCTTTTTCAAATGGATAAGCATATCTATTGATTACCTATTCCTAAATCTTTCCTTATCCATCGGCCTTTTACTAACCAGCCCCTCCTACTTAGACTCCGGAATTCCAGATCAATACAAACTCAACTTCCTTTTATTTAACCTCATCTGGTTCTACTGTTCCCATTTGGTTGAGCTATACCAGGACGTCTTGAGCAGAGAAGCCATACCAACCATTAAAGCCACCATTTTGGCATTGGCTATGTACTTTTCTGGCCTTTTGGCTTTGAAGTTAACCCTTAGACAGCTAGCCCTTACCTTTGAGTTTGTGTGGCTCAGCTCATTCTTGTTTGGGTTTGTGCTGCTCACCGTGAAGGTGGCATTTCTCTTTATCCGGAAGACCAAGCGCCACCTCCTTATGAACTATAAGAAAGTGGTCATTATTGGAGCGGGCCAGACAGGGGAAAAGATAAGGGACTACATCAATAGAACCCCGCACCTGGGATACAAAATAGAAGGCTTTTTTGATGACAGGCCCAGCAGTGCTCAAAACCTGGATATTCTGGGGTCTATAGACCAATGCTTTCCGCGGGCCAAAGCCATGGGCGTTTCTGAGATATTCTACACCCTGCCTACCCCAGACAAGGAAAGGGTAGACGCCCTGATCCATGAAGCCGATAAAAACATGATCCGCTTTAGGCTGGTACCGGAGATAAACCTGTTTCTGGAGAAGAATGTGTTTATTGATTTTAACGGGCCGGCACCTATCCTTAGCCATAGACAGGAACCACTGGAAGACCGGGCCAACCGGTTTGTTAAACGGGTCTTTGACCTGGTGGTCTCTTCAATGGTAATAATTTTTATCCTAAGCTGGCTCATCCCTGTTATGGCAATCATCATAAAGCTTGAGTCAAAGGGACCAGTATTTTTCAGGCAATTACGCTCTGGGCGGTACAACAAGCCTTTTTATTGCTTCAAATTCAGAAGCATGCATTTGAATGACGAATCAGACAAAAAACAAGCCTCAAAGGGAGATGCCCGGGTTACCAGAGTGGGGGCTTTTATCAGAAAGACCAATATTGATGAATTGCCTCAGTTTCTGAATGTTCTGTTAGGTGATATGTCGGTTATTGGGCCGCGGCCGCACATGCTGAAGCATACAGAGGACTATTCTGCCCTTATTGATGAGTACATGGTCCGGCATTATTTGACTCCGGGTATTTCTGGATGGGCCCAGGTAAATGGTTTCCGGGGCGAGACAAAAGACATGCAAAGCATGCAGAAAAGGATTATGGCCGATATTTGGTATCTGGAGAACTGGTCATTGCTTCTGGACCTGAAAATTGTGTTTTTAACAATCTGGCTTACAATAAGAGGTGATAGAGATGCTTATTAAAGGTAATAGCTAAACCTTAGCTTCAATAGCGGGCTTTTGCTCGTTTCTAAAAATAGAACTAAAAGCCTCTAACTTAGAATGACTCATATTCATCACCAGAATGACTCCAATAAGCACTAAACAGTAGCTTATACCAACACTAATCATGCTTTGTCCAAAAAAAGCGATAACCATTTTCCTTATCAAAACAGCTACCAGAAGGCCTACAGTAGCACCTATTACCCCATAAATAAATAACACGGCTACTTCGGTCATATGTTGCTTTTAAATAATGGACAACAATTTTCAGTATAAGTACTTATGACACAAACAAATAGTTGCGTTTATTTCACCCTTACTCCTTCAACTAATCACCGCAAATCAAATACACTCATGAAATTACTTTATTTTCTATCTTACTAGGGGCATAAATTTTGCCATCAAAATGCCATTAAATAACCTATAGCATTCTATAATCTTTACCTAACCCGAGATCACTACAAATCACCTCCAAAATAATCTTTGCTAATTCCTTTGAATTCAATCAACTCATAACAAAGTTATTTATACCAAATACAAAACAGCAATTCTCCTCTTCTTAAAATCACAATAACAAGCAAGTAAAAGCGAATAAAAACTGATTTAGAATAATACATAGCATAACCGAAAAGAATATACTACAGAACAAAGGCTTACAAGAGCTTAACACAAGAGAAAAAGCCATCATAAGCCTATCTACCATCGGCTCATCACCAGACACAGGAGGGAAAATACAGAAAAGGGCTCCACGCCCATTTTCGGGTAATCTGTAATTATTCAAACATCAGCTACTATAACAGGCTCGTGTTTTTATCCTGTTTTCATGAAAAGAGGCAGGAAAACCATTATGGTTTCCGGTGCAACTGGGGCCTAAGCCTTTTAATGAACATCCGTGTGGATGCATAGCCCAGGCACACACATTCCTGAGTTATCGTTTTGAGGCAGTTTTCCGGAAATCAGTTCTAAAACGAGGAACCTGCCGGCACTTTGCTTAGAAAACAAAAGGTCCATGCAAAAGGGCTACCATGGCTTGCACCCGGCAGTTCCTTTGCATGGACCTTATAGATTGTATCTGCTTAAGGGTTATGCTTTCTGGTTAACTCCTACTTAAACGGCTACCGCGTTATCTTTTGAGGCTTTTATCTTTTCTTTGGTAGAGAGCAACCACCTCTCTGCGGCAAGCTGACTATCAAAGATGCGTACCTTCACATTCTTTACATCTAACCGCAC
This sequence comes from Rufibacter roseolus, assembly GCF_017916365.1. GTDB lineage: Bacteria > Bacteroidota > Bacteroidia > Cytophagales > Hymenobacteraceae > Nibribacter > Nibribacter roseolus. The sequence continues at coordinate 1,629,293 of NZ_JAFMSU010000001.1, read as the reverse complement.
ACCATAATCAGGAGACATATTGCTTTTAGGAGGCTTTACCCACGCGAAGAAAGCGCAGGTGGTTTTGTCCAGCTCCAGGAACCCTACGGTGGCGGCCCAAATGGCGGTGGCTTTCCAGTGGGTGGTTACGTTTGAGTTATTGTTCAGGATTAAGTGACATCTTTCCTGCTCCAGCATGTTCAGGAGGAAACGGCAGCCATCTAACACGTTCTGTTTCGTGATATCACCCCACCAGTCTACGTACAAAATAGAGGTCTCAGAGTCTACCGTGATGGTAATGTAGGGCTCAATTAATAAGATGGTTCTAGCCATAGCAACAATTGACTTACGTGGAGCTTTATTCTACAAAAAGTGTCATTAAATATAAAATAATTTAAGCAATCACCCAAACTTCAACTACTGTTTCTGATTCTGTTCATTTCCGCAGCAACCAATTTACCCTCAGAGCTTTATTTCAAAGCTTTTTCAAAGAAATCGGCTACAAAACGACCCTTTGGGCTTTCCAGCATTGATTAATCTATCTACGGGCAAACCCGCCTGGAAAGTTCTATTTTACGCTGCTTCATTTTTAGCTCTTTGCAAACCAGGAGACAAACACCTGCTTAGTACCTAATCTGGAACCTGTCCTTTTATGCTTCTTAACAATTAGGTAACATAGAAGTAATATTCAGGCAATACTGCCCCTCTACTTTTGCACCATCAAAAGACAGCCGTTAGAAACCCGAGACTAATTTTTAAAGGTTTGTCTTTTGAAGGGCAGAACAAAAGCTAAGGCATTGCATGCTGCAGCAGATGTTCTTTCCGCCAAAAACCTCTTTTCATCCTGACTAAATGCAAAGGGGCCACACTTACGGAATTATAAATTTTAACACTTCACTTTTTGCTTATGTTCTCACCCATAAACAAAAGCGTACCCAGATCTTATTTTAAAAAAATAAGTGTGATTGCTGCGTTTTTGCTTTCCGCTGGGGTAGCCCAGGCCCAGGTTCTTGTGAACCCAACCCGGGACTCGGCCACAGTTACTTCTGCCCAAGACTCAGTGGTAGCCAAACCTAAAGCCCCGGAAGCAGCCAAAGCCCACTGGTATGACAAAATATCCCTGCGCGGCTACGTGCAGGTCCGCTATAACCGCCTGCTGGAAAGCAACCCAGACCTGAGAACAGAATATGACAGATCCGTGGGAAACAACGGCGGGTTCCTTATCAGAAGGGCGCGCCTGGTGTTCAGCGGAAACGTGCACGAACGCGTGTACATCTACATCCAGCCAGATTTAGCCTCCACACCTAATGGTAGTTCCACCATCCACTTCGCGCAGATCAGGGATGCCTACGCCGATGTGTCTCTGGACAAGAAAAAAGAGTACCGCGTGCGTATTGGCCAAAGCAAGATCCCGTACGGATTTGAGAACATGCAGTCCAGCCAGAACCGCCTCACGCTTGACCGGGGCGATGCCCTTAACACAGCCCTGCCCAACGAGCGGGACTTGGGCGTGATGTTCTACTGGGCCCCGGAGCATATCCGGAAGAGATTCAGTGAACTGGCCAATTCCCGCTTCAAAGGCTCCGGTGACTACGGGGTGTTTGCCCTGGGTGTGTACAACGGCCAGACCGCGAACAAACAGGAAGCCAACAACAACCAGCACTTGGTGGCTCGTCTCTCCTACCCTTTCATGTTCAAGAACGGGCAGATCATAGAACCCGGCATACAGGCGTACACCGGGGTGTACACTGTTACCTCAGACCAGCTGAGCAACGCCGAGGTCAAGGGTGGAAACTTTGCCGACCGCCGGGTGGCCGCCAGCTTTGTGCTGTACCCAAAGCCCTTCGGGTTCCAAGCTGAGTACAACGTGGGGGAAGGTCCTACTTTTGACCCAGCCACCTACAGCATCAAGACCAAATCCCTGACCGGAGGTTACGCCCAGGCCATGTATGCCTTTAAGTTAGGAGAGCAGAACTTCATTCCGTTCCTGAAAGTCCAATACTTTGAGGGAGGCCGAAAAGCGGAGACCGATGCCCGCTACAGCAAAGTGTATGAGACCGAGATTGGGGTGGAATGGCAGCCCATGCCCGCCTTTGAACTGGCCACCCAATACACCATCACCGACCGCACCAACCGGGACGGCCGCAATCTTGACAACCGCCAGAACGGACAATTATTAAGGGTACAGGCCCAAATCAATTTCTAAGGTCTTTTCCTGAAACAGACGCAAAAACATGAACACTACAATGATAAAATCTATCAAAACGCAGGTGAGCAGTCTATTGGTTGCTACCTTGTTACTGGGCGCCTGCAGCAAAGGCGGCGATGCAAAAAAAGAGAATGTAGAAGGAGACAAAGCTACCTCCGGCGCTACCACCATCACCGTGAAAGGCAGTGACACTGTGCTGCCGTTGGCCCAGCAGGAAGCAGAGAAATTCATGGCCAAAAACCAGGGCGCTGCCATTACCGTGGTGGGCGGCGGAACCGGGGTGGGCCTGTCTGCCATGCAGGAAGGCACCACAGACATCGCTATGGCTTCCCGCGGCCTGAAGACCGAGGAGAAACTGAAACTGAAAGGCGCCAAGAAAGACGTAAAAGAAGCCCTTATCGCATATGATGCCCTTTCTATTATTGTAAACCCCAGCAACAAGGTGAGCCAACTCACCCGTGAGCAACTGGAAGGCATCTTCACCGGTAAAATCACCAACTGGAAAGAAGTAGGCGGTGCCGACGAGAAAATTGTGCCTTACTCCCGCGAGACCAGCTCCGGTACCTATGAGTTCTTCAAAGAGCACGTGATGGACAAAAAGAACTACGCCAACGGTATCCTCATGATGCCGGCCACCGGTTCTATTGTACAGTCAGTAAGCCAGACCAAAGGCGCCATCGGGTACATTGGCCTGGCCTATGAAACCAAAGAAGTGAAGGCGCTGGCAGTGTCTTATGACCAGGGCAAAACCTTTGTGGCCCCTAGCATGGAAGCTGCCAAGAACAAAACCTACCCAATCTCTCGTCCGCTGTTCTTCTTCTATGACGCCACTTCAGAGGCCAAAGTGAAGCCGTTTGTAGACTACGTGCTTTCCGCCGAAGGCCAGAATACGGTACAGGAGATTGGCTACATTCCTTTGAGCAAATAATTCAACCCGCTTAACCCATTCCCTTGAAAAGGTACTTCCACAATCTGGGCGAAAAGTTAATTGAAGGCCTGATTACCATCAGCGGCACGGTGACTAGTATCACCGTGCTTTTGATTGTCTTCTTCCTGTTCAAAGAAGGTTTGGGCATTTTCAGCCAGTCGCCGGTAGCCGAGGGCTCCGTGATTGCCGTGCACCAGAACAACCCGGTCAAAGAACTGAAGGCGGCTGAGGTGAAGGAGATTTTTGACCAGAACATCACCAACTGGAAAGAAGTGGGTGGCCCCAATGCCCCCATCAAACTGTTCTCCATTGATGACATCACCGATTACTATACTGAGGAACAGATAGGCGCCAACTTTGAGCACCTGCCCCAGCGCCTGAATGAACTGGTGGCCCAAGAGCCCAACATGCTGGCTTTCTTCCCCGAGGAGTACCTGGCCAAAGACTTCAAGGGCCACCGGATAGAACTGGCCAATGTCTCCCTGGGCGACTTCCTGCTGGGCCGACAGTGGTACCCTACTATCCAGCCGGCCGTGCAACTGGGCGTGCTTTCGCTTATCCTGGGTACCCTGTGGGTGAGTCTGGGCGCTATCCTGATTGCCTTGCCTTTGGGCCTGGCCTCGGCCATTTACCTGGCCGAGATCGCAAACCCTAAGGTGAGAAATATCCTGAAACCGGTGATTGAGTTGCTGGCCGGCATTCCATCTGTGGTGTATGGCTTCTTTGGCTTGGTGGTGATTGTACCCTTGATCCAGGATGTATTTGGCTTACCGGTGGGCGAGACTGCGTTGGCAGGAAGTATTGTCCTGGGTATTATGGCGCTGCCTACCATTATCTCGGTGTCTGAGGATGCCATGCGCACCACGCCGCGGGCCATGAAAGAAGCCAGCCTGGCGCTGGGCGCGAACAAGTGGCAGACCATCTACAAAGTCATCATTCCTTACTCTATTTCCGGTATTTCCACGGCGGCCATCCTGGGCATTGGCCGGGCTATTGGCGAGACCATGGCCGTGCTGATGGTGACGGGCAATGCCTCAGTGATCCCGCACACGTTTCTTGAACCCGTGCGGACCATCCCAGCGACCATTGCCGCAGAACTGGGCGAGGCCCCGCAGGGAGGCATCCATTACCAGGCCCTCTTCGCGCTGGGCTGCATCCTGTTCCTCATGACGCTGGCCATTAACCTTACCGTGGATTTCGTCTCGGCTAAAAAGAAAGAAAACAGATAAGCCATGGCTTTCGGAACTACTTCCTCGTCGCATAAAAGCAAACACTTGGCGCAGAGTGCGGCATTCTTCATCTTCCGGCTGCTCAGCTTCTCAGTGGTGGCTATCCTGTTGGTGATCCTGGGCTTCATTCTGGTGCAGGGTATCTCCGTCATCAGTTGGGAATTCCTCACCGAGATGCCTCGCGAGGGTATGACCGAGGGTGGTATCTTCCCGGCTTTGGTGGGTACGTTGTGCCTGGTGGCGGGCAGCATGCTGTTCGCGTTCCCAATCGGCATTCTCTCGGGTATCTACATCCATGAATACGCCAAAGACAGCTGGTTCAAGCGGTTCGTGAAACTCATGACCAATAACCTGGCCGGGGTTCCGTCCATCGTGTTCGGTCTGTTCGGGATGACCTTGTTCGTAAATCAGTTCGGGTTCGGGGATTCTATCCTGGCCGGTTCCCTGACGCTGGGCTTGCTGGCCTTGCCCGTGGTGATCAGGACCACCGAGGAGTCGCTCAAGGCCATTGATGATTCTTTCCGCATCGGTTCGCTGGCCTTAGGGGCCACCAAATGGCAGACGGTTAGCCGGGTGGTGTTGCCCATGGCGTTCCCCAACATCATCACCGGTCTCATCCTGTCCATCGGAAGGGTTTCCGGCGAGACGGCACCTATCCTGTTCACGGTGGCGGCCTACTTCCTGCCCAAGCTGCCCACCAGCATCTTTGACCAGGTCATGGCCCTGCCTTACCACCTGTACGTGATCTCCACCAGCGGCACCAATATTGAGGCATCAAGGGCCATGGCTTACGGCACCGCCTTCGTGCTTATTCTCATTGTGCTGCTGGCGAACTTATTGGCCAACTGGCTCCGCCGATATTTCGGCAAAAAAGTAAAAATGAATTAAACCTGTTTTGGGCCCGATTTTACAGAAATGGCCTTGAAACCAGAATCAAACTTTTCCGGCTGCTCCTCTTATAAGCAATATGAATAGTGTAGAAACCAAAGACGTTCACCTCTATTACGGCGATTTTCATGCCCTCAAGGGAATTACCATGGCCATGAAAAAAAACCAGGTAACGGCTTTCATTGGTCCCTCGGGCTGCGGCAAGTCAACGTACCTGCGCTGCTTCAACCGCATGAACGACCTTATTGACGGTGTGAAGATTGAGGGGGATATTCTCATTGACGGCGTAGACATCTACAAAACCAACATTCAGGTAGACGATCTGCGCAAGCACGTGGGCATGGTGTTCCAGAAACCCAACCCGTTTCCCAAGTCCATCTTTGAGAACGTGGCCTACGGCCTGCGCGTGAACGGCACCAAAGACAAAGCTTTCATTGAGGAGCGCGTGGAGCGTTCCCTCAAACAAGCCGCCCTCTGGGACGAGGTGAAAGACAAACTGAAGAAAAGCGCCTTTGAGCTATCAGGGGGGCAGCAGCAGCGCCTTTGCATTGCCCGCGCCCTGGCCATCGAGCCGTCGGTGCTATTGATGGATGAGCCTACCTCGGCCCTGGACCCGCTCTCCACCGCCAAAACCGAGGAGTTGATTCACCAATTGAAGGAGAACTACACCATTGTAATTGTGACGCACAACATGCAGCAAGCGGGCCGCGTGAGCGATTACACCGCGTTCTTCTACCTGGGCGAGCTGGTGGAGTACGCCAAAACCAAAACACTGTTCACCAATCCTAAAGACCAGCGTACGCAGAACTACATTACTGGTCGTTTCGGTTGATTTCCAGCCCTGGGGCCTGTTTTAAAGCCTATTTTATGAAAACGGGCCTTAAACGGAGCGCCGGCGCGTGAAGCAAATCAACTCAGGTCATTAGGGTAAGTCCTGCTTTTCAAGTACCTTCTTTTATCAGAATCAAGGTTAGATATGAATCAATTAGATAAAGAACTTCTTCGGATAAAAACCAAAGTGGAGGAGATGTGGGATCTGGTGGACTTCCAGTTGGCGGCCAGCAGAGAAGCCCTCATGACCTCCAATGCAGAACTGGCGAAACGGGTAGTCAAAAGCGGGAAAAAGGTGAATGCCTATGACATCAAGATTGACCGCATGTGCGAGAACATTTTCGCGCTATTCAACCCGGTGGCCGTGGATTTGCGCTGGGTTCTGGCCATCCTGAAGATCAACGCCAACCTGGAGCGCATTGGCGACTACGCCGAGAGCATAGCCGCCATGCTCAAGGAAGCCAAGCCGCCCATTGAACCCACCCTGCTGGAGGAAAGCCGCCTGCTGGAGATGTTTGAGGGCACTGAGACCATGCTGCGCAACGTGCGCAAAGCCTTCTTTACGGAAGACACTGAACTGACCCGTCAGGTGATCAAGCAGGACAAACTGCTGAACAAAATCCACGGCAGAACAGACAAGGTGCTCATGCGGTACTTCCAGACCCACCCGGATAATATCTACCAAAGCCTGAAAGTGGCCGGCATCATCAGAAAACTGGAGCGGATGGGCGACCACACCACCAACATCGCGGAGGAAATTGTCTTCTACGTGGATGCCAAAGTGGTGAAGCACAAGCAGAAGAAAAAGAGAAAAGACAAAGGCTCTGGGGACGCAGACCAAATGCCTTAAAGCATATTCATCTGATTACTGAAAAAGAAATGCCTGACTGCAAGGTCAGGCATTTCTTTTGGAATGTTATCTTATTCCTGGCGCAGCTGCCTTTGTTTGCTACGCAACTACTCGCAGGACTCGTTTCAGAGCCATTTTTCCCGGAGAAGCCCCAAAGCAGCCCGGATTGAAAATCAGTTAAGCAACGATGGCATTTACCGCAAGGTCATACCCCAATTGCTGGCGGTACATGGCCTTCAGAAACTCCAGATTGGTTTGCGCCATTACAATCATCTGTTCCGCAGTCATGAACTCGCCCTCCGCCTGGTGGCTTAAGTGACTTTGAGGAATTATATTTTCAACGATATCTTTATTTTTCATCGCCAGGTAAATTCAGGATAAAAGTCTACTTTTTAAGTAACAACATGACAAACTTAGGGGCTTTTATTTCCAGTATTCTGTCTTTTAGGTCTACGGGCATTTGTTCACGCCCAACCCACGCAATCGGCCGACGAATTTATATAGTACAATTACAATCCGTTCCTGCCTGCGGCCGTTCTGTTTGCAGCCGCCCCTGAAAAGCTTTACTTTTACAGGCTCCGGCAAGAGACTTACCCGGCAGTGACCCTATGCCTTTACTTCCCACCCCAGATATCAGGCGGCCGTTTTTTCTTTTGAACGGACACCTCCAAACCATTCTCCCCAGTACGCTCCGGCGCCTGCCGCCCCATACGTACACCCGGGAAAGGATCCAGACCCCAGATAAGGATTTCCTGGACCTGGACTGGTCTAAGGTGGGCTCTCAGACGCTGGTGGTGATTTCGCACGGGCTGGAGGGCGATACGCACCGGCCTTACATGAAAGGCATGGTGCGGGCCATGAACAAAGCCGGCTGGGATGCCCTGGCCTGGAACTTCAGGAGCTGCAGCGGCGAACCCAACCACTTGCTGCGGTCTTACCACATGGGCGCCGTGGAGGACCTGGACCTGGTGGTGCGCCACGCCCTGCAGACGGGCAAGTACGAGACCATCCACCTGGTGGGCTTCAGCATGGGCGGCAATCTCACGTTGAATTACCTGGCGCAATGGTCTGATAAGGTGCCGGCGCAGGTGGCCCGGGCCGCGGTTTTCTCGGTGCCCTGCCACATGAAGAGCGCCTGCCTGCAACTGGCCAAACCCGCCAACCGCATCTACATGAGGCGTTTCCTGAAGTCTCTCCACGAAAAACTGAAAGAGAAGTCGCAGCGGTTTGAGTTGGACCTCACCGGCTACGAGCAGATCAACTCCTTTGAACAGTTCGACGACCGTTACACCGCGCCTCTGCACGGCTTTAAGAATGCCGCTGATTATTATGAGCGGTGCAGCTCGGTCTCTCACCTGCACCGCATCAAAGTGCCCACACTGCTGGTGAACGCCCAGAATGATCCCTTCCTGTCCAAAGAATGCTTCCCGGTGGAGCAGGCCCGGCAGAACCCTAACTTCTACCTGGAGATGCCCAAAGAAGGCGGCCACGTGGGTTTTTCAGAGGGCTTTTTCAAAGGCCGTTATTATTCTGAGCGGCGAGCCGTGGCGTTTCTGGAGGGAATAGTGTAAGCCATTTCAAAGCTGTTTTTGCAAAATCGGGCTATAAACAAAGCTTTGGGCGCACAATTCCGTCTGAAATAAGCCTGCAAAAAATATTTAACCAAAAGCCATTGAGGTTCAATCAGATACCTTTGAATCCTTGATAAGCGGTCAATTTCAAGATACTGTTCAAATCATTGCGGCCGTTACCATAGGGGTTCTCGGTCATTCAAGTGTCTTCTAAATACTTTTTTAATGAGTTGCTGGAGCGGAAGGGTAAAGAGGAAACTCATTTTAATAAAAAAGTGGAATGCTTTATCTTTGATTCTTATTGATATGCGCCAACAACAGAAAGCTTTGAACAACGTCTCTAAAAAATCAACTCTGCTTATTTTGAGCCTGATGATGCTGCTCGGCTCCTGCGGAAAATCCTCTTATTCCACCTTCAGCAAGCCCAATGAAAAGTACCGGTCGGCTAGGGAAATCGCCGAGATGAAGAAAAGGGAGAGAATGGCGCGTAGATCAGGCTCCAAAAAACCACTCAAAGAAATCCATATCTCCTCGGGCCGGGGCCGCAATACGCCAGGCTCCATCCACTTGGGCAGCAACCGCGCCGTGCGCCGCGACATTGAGACCGTCATCTCCACTGCCCGGTCTTACACCGGCACTCCTTATCAACTGGGAGGTACCTCCCGCATAGGCATGGACTGCTCTGGCCTGCTGTGCACCTCTTTCCAATCTATTGACGTCATGTTGCCGCGCACGTCTACCGAACAGAGCCAGTTTGGCCTTCCTATCTCCACCCAGGAATTACAGGCCGGTGACCTGGTGTTCTTCAGTTCCTCCAAAAGTGAGTACAACATTACTCACGTGGGCATGGTCACCGAGGTGAGAAACCAGAATGAGGTATGGTTCATCCATGCCTCCACTTCTCTGGGCGTGAAGGAAGACAACCTCTTCGCTCCCTATTACCAGAAGATATTCGTGAAGGCCGTGCGCCCCGCCATCTAAATTACCTTTTTATTAAATTTTCCTTTTTTTTAATTAGCGGCCCTTTAGGAAAATGGCTAGAAGAATTACGTATTTTTACTAATCCCATAATGAAGAATGGGATAGAATAAGTGCTAATTAACAACTTTGAAAAACCGTTAGCAAAACCTTAACCCCAGGGAGCTAACGGTTTTATTTTCTTGCGGCTAAGTTTGAATCTGGTTGCAAAACAAAAGAATTAACTCTCTATCTTTGCGGCGTCAATACACTGACCGCCAATAAAATGTTTTCCTCCCATAGGAATTTTGCATTTTCTTCCCTTCTAAATTCTGTTAGCATTCCTGATGTTAACTTAACAGTAGTCTCACCTACTTTTCTTTTTAATTTTTTCTTTTTTACCAATTCTTTTTTTGCACAAAAAAAACCCTTTATGAAAAACCTTATTACCCGATTGATGCTCATCGTGGTGATGTGTTTGCCTATGCACCTAAGTTGGGGCCAGGGCGCAACAACCGCCTCAATGAACGGTGTAATCACTGATGCTAGTGGGGCTGGCCTGGCCGGTGCTACGGTAGTGGCGATTCACACTCCTTCTAACACCCAATATGCCGCAAGCGCCGACGTTAACGGTCGTTACAACTTGCAGAACATGCGTGTTGGGGGTCCTTACTCTATTACTTCTACGTATGTGGGTTACCAAGACCAAAAGAGAGAAAACGTATTCTTATCTCTGGGCCAGAACCTTAAACTGGATTTCAACTTAGCTCAAAGCGCAGTTGGTTTGAGCGAAGTACAAGTTGTAGCTGATCGCGGTGCCGTGATCAACGCAGACCGTACCGGTGCTTCTACAAACGTATCTCGTGAGCAAATTGAGCGTCTTCCTACCCTGAACCGCTCTCTGCAGGACTTCACTCGCCTTACGCCACAGGCCTCTGGTAACTCTATTGGTGGTGCTAACAACCGTTACAACAACATCACCATTGACGGTGCCGTGAACAATGACGTGTTTGGTTTGGCTGGTACAGGTACTCCGGGTGGCCAGGCTGGTACGCAGCCTATCTCTCTGGATGCTATTGACCAGATCCAGGTGGTATTGGCTCCTTATGATGTAAAGTTCGGTAACTTCACCGGTGGTGGAATCAACGCCGTAACCCGTTCAGGAACAAACAACGTGGAAGGTTCTGTGTACGCTTTCGGCCGTAATGAGAAAACCGTAGGCAAAGACCCTATCACTGACCAAAAAGCAGCTGACTTCAAAGACTACCAGGCTGGTTTCCGCGTGGGTGGTCCTATCCTGAAAGACAAACTGTTCTTCTTCCTGAACGGTGAGCTTACCCGCAGATCTGAGCCACTTTTGAACAACCTGGGAGATGCCAGCTCAATTGTACCAGAAGCTGATGTGAGAACCATCGCGCAAACCCTGCGTGATAAATACGGATATGATCCAGGTACTTTTGGTTCTATTGACCGTCGCACTGAAAGCAACAAGCTCTTTGCTCGTTTAGACTGGAACATCAATGACCGTCACCAGTTAACCTTGCGCCATAACTTTGTTGACGCTTTTGATGACAACATCACCCGTACTAACAGCACTTTCCGTTTCGGGAACAATGCTTATGAGTTCTCTAACACCACTAACAGTACAGTAGCTGAATTGAAAAGCCGCTTCTCTGAAAGCATCTCTAACAGCTTATTGGTTGGTTACTCCAGAATCAGAGATACCCGCGACACGCCAGGTGCCCTGTTCCCGCAAGTAACCATCAGATTCAACAATAGCGGTAGCAACACCATCACTGCTGGTACTGAGCGTAGCTCGGCTTACAACGAATTGGATCAGGATATCTTGGAATTCACAGACAACCTGACCGTTTTCAAAGGAGCCCACACTTTCACCTTTGGTACGCACAACGAGTTCTTCAGATTCAGAAACTTGTTCATCAACAACGGAAGCGGCTACTATCAATTCAACAGTCTACAAGACTTCCTGGATGAAAGACCATTCCAGATTGAGCAAACCTATACCAACGCCAACGCTGAGCCTGCCGCTAAGTTTGACGCCGCACAGTTAGGCTTCTACGCTCAGGATGAAATCTCCCTTACTGATAACCTTCGTTTAACAGTAGGTCTTCGTTTGGATATTCCGGTAATGCCAGACACCCCTGCCCGTAACGAGAAAGTAGAAACTGTTTTTGACAGATACCCACAATACACTGACCTGAGAACTGATGAAACACCAAGCGGCCAGTTATTATGGGCGCCGCGCGTAGGTTTCAACTGGGATGTGAAAGGTGACAAAACTGTACAATTACGTGGTGGTACCGGTATCTTCACCGGACGTGTTCCATTTGTATGGTTGTCTAACCAGTTCACCAACAACGGTATCACTTTCAGCACTTTGAACCTGCAAAACCAAACCAAAGCTGGTCAGTTTGAGACAAACATTGACGAGATCCGTAACTTTGGGGCCGCTGGTACTACTGCCGAGATCAACCTGGTTACTTCAGATTTCAAGATCCCGCAGACATTCCGTACTAACTTAGCCTTAGATTACACCCTTCCTTTCGGAATCATTGCTACGGTTGAAGGTATCTTCACCAAGACTCTGAATGACATTGTGTACAAAGACATCAACCTGGTGAATCCTATCGCCAACCTGTCTGGCCCAGACAGACGTCCGTTGTACCCTACTTCTTCTTCCGGAAGAAGAATCAGCCAGGACTTCACCAACGTAATCTTGTTAGATAACACCAACAAAGGTTACAGCTACAACCTGACCGGTCAGTTGCAGAAAAACTTCAACAACGGCATCAACACCATGGTAGCTTATACCTATGGCAAATCTGAAGACGTAAACAGCGGTACCAGCAGCACGGCCCGTTCTAACTGGCAGTTCAACCAAGTAGTGACTAACCCTAACGATCCAGAGCTTTCTTACTCTCGTTTTGACATCCGTCACCGCGTGATTGCTTCAGGTGGTTACACCATCAACTGGTTGAACAATTTCAGCACTTCTATCTCCCTGTTCTACGAAGGTCAGTCAGGTACTCCTTTCACCTACCTGTATGCGCAAGACCTGAACGGAGACGGTAACACTGGTAATGACCTGATGTACGTTCCACGTAACAGAGAAGACATTACTTTGGTTGACCTGAAAAATACTGCTGGTGTGGTTACCCGCACTCCAGATCAACAATGGGAAGACCTGAATGCCTTTATTGAAGGTGATGAGTACCTGAGAAGCCGTCGTGGTCAGTACACAGAGCGTAACGGTGCCCGTACTCCTTGGACACACCGTGTAGACCTGCGCGTGGCTCAGGATATCTTCGCCAACCTTGGTGCCAAAAAGCACACCCTCCAATTAACGCTTGACGTATTCAACGTTGGAAACGCCATCAACAAAGACTGGGGACGTAACTACTTCGTAAACAACGCTGCAGTAGAATTGGTAAGATTCTCTGCCCGTGATGCAAACAACCGTCCTTCCTTCACCTTCAACAAGCCAGCTGCAGATGTTTGGTCTTCAACATTCTCTTCAAGATGGCAAGGACAAGTTGGTCTGCGTTACATCTTCCAATAATGAATTAGCTTAATAATTTATAAAAAAGGCGAACCACAAGGTTCGCCTTTTTTATGCGCTTTACTTTTTGCGAGCCAGACAGAGCCCTGTCAGGCTCGCGCTGTTTTAAGCCCGGTTTACAGAAAGTAGCCCCAAAACGAAAATACCTGACTCTGCTGGGTTCCACCTGGCCAGGCTGAAGGACAAGGGCTCTACTATTTTAGCGCTTTACCTGAGTGTTAAGGCAGAAATAAGTTTTCTGCAGAAATAAACTTGTCCTGTGCGGCACCGTAAAGAGAACGGCTAACTAAGTGATTTACTAATAGTTAGTATTAAACATATACTATATAGGTCCTGCCCTCCCCGGCCCTGCGCGGCTGGCTGCCTCCACACCTTTCCTCTGGAGGAGTTTATCTGACTCTAATGCGCCTCTTCCTTTTGCCCTTTATTACCAACGCCGCTCATTAGTTCACTTAAAAGCTTGGCATAACAGAACCTTTATGAAAAAACTATTTACTCCCCTAATACTTCTCTTGGTCATGTGTTTGTCTGGTCACCTTAGTTGGGGACAGGGCGCTACTACTGCCTCCATGACTGGTGAGATCACAGACGCAAGTGGTGCAGGGCTTCCGGGCGCTACCATTGTGGCTGTTCATACTCCTTCCAATACCCAATATGCCGCCAGTGCCAATGAAAACGGCCGGTACAATCTGCAGAACATGCGGGTTGGTGGCCCTTATACCATCACCGCTACCTATATTGGCTACCAGGACCAGCGCCGGGAAAACGTCTTCCTCTCCCTGGGCCAAACCCTTAGGTTGGATGTAAACCTGGCAGCCAGCGCCGTGGGCCTAAGTGAGGTGCAGGTAGTCTCTGAACGAGGCGCCGTGATCAACGCTGACCGTACGGGGGCGGCCACCAATGTATCTCGGGAACAAATTGAGCGTCTTCCTACTTTGAACCGCTCCCTGCAGGACTTCACCCGCCTTACGCCGCAAGCCTCCGGGAACTCCATTGGCGGGGCCAACAACCGTTACAACAACATCACCATTGACGGGGCCGTGAACAATGACGTGTTCGGTCTCTCCGGAACCGGTACCCCAGGCGGACAGGCAGGTACGCAGCCTATTTCCCTGGATGCCATTGACCAGATCCAGGTAGTGCTGGCCCCATACGATGTGAAATTCGGGAACTTCACCGGAGGCGGAATCAACGCCGTTACCCGTTCCGGCACGAACAACTGGGAAGGCTCTGCCTATGCGTTTGGGCGCAATGAAAACATAGTAGGCGATGACCCAGTCACCAGCCAGGAAACGGCTGAGTTCAAAGATTATCAGACGGGTTTCAGGATAGGCGGACCAATTATCAAAGACAAACTGTTCTTCTTCCTGAATAGTGAGATTACCCGCCGCACCGAGCCGCTCTTGTTCAACCTGGGCGATCCGGCTTCCATTGTACCGGCAGAGGATGTAAGAAGAATTGAAGATACGCTGCGCATCAAGTACGGGTATGATCCCGGCACTTCAGGCCCCATCAACCGGCTAACTGAAAGCAACAAGATCTTTGGCCGTCTGGACTGGAACATCACAGACCGGCACCAATTGACCCTGCGGCATAACTTTGTAGACGCCTTTGACGAGAACATCACCCGGACCAACACTACTTTCCGGTTTGGGGGTAATGCCTACCAGTTTAACAGTACCACCAACAGCACCGTAGCCGAGCTGCGCAGCCGCTTCTCTGAGAGCTTCTCTAACAGCCTTATTGTAGGTTATTCCAGAATCAGGGACAACAGGGAGACTCCCGGTGGGCTTTTTCCGCAGGTAACCATCCGGTTTGCAGGAAGCGGCAGTAACACTATCACCGCCGGCACCGAGCGGAGTTCGGCCTTTAACGAGCTGGACCAGGACATCTTTGAGTTCACAGACAACCTCACCATTTTCAGGGGGCGCCATACCTTCACGTTGGGAACGCACAACGAGTTCTTCAGTTTCCGGAACCTGTTCATCAACAACTATAACGCTTACTACCAGTTCAACAGCGCCGAGGATTTCTTTGCCGGCAGACCTTTCCAGATAGAGCAGACCTATTCCGCCAGCCAAAGCAATCCTACCCCTGCCGCCGAGTTCAACGCCGCGCAGTTAGGGTTCTATGTACAGGATGAGATGGATGTGCTGGAGAACCTGAGGGTAACCCTTGGGCTGCGATTGGATGTTCCGGTCATCCCAGATGAGCCCGCCCGCAACCAGGCCGTGGAAACCGCTTTTGCAAACACCGCCTATTCAAGCCTGAAGACAGACGTAACGCCCAGCGGGCAGCTTCTGTGGGCCCCGCGCCTGGGCTTCAACTGGGACGTGCGCGGAGACAAAACCATACAGGTGCGGGGCGGTACCGGTATCTTCACGGGTAGGGTGCCGTTTGTGTGGCTGTCTAACCAATTTGTGAACAACGGGATCACTTTCAGCTCGCTTCAATTACGAAACCAGACCGCGCCAAACCGGTTTGTAACCGACATCAGCCAAGTCCGGAACCTGGGCCCAGCCGTGAGCACCACGGAGATCAACCTGATTTCCGAAGACTTCAAAATCCCACAGACCTTCAGAACCAACCTGGCCGTGGACTATACGCTTCCGTTGGGCATCATTGCCACCGTGGAAGGTATCTACTCCAAAACCATGAATGACATTGTGTACCGCGATATCAACCTGCTCTCCCCTGTCGGTACCTTGAGTGGTCCAGACAACCGGGCGCTATATTCATCGGGGCGGGTTTCCTCTTCTTTCACCAACGTGATTTTGCTGGATAACACCAACCGCGGTTATACCTACACCTTGACTGGTCAGTTGCAGAAAAACTTCAACATGGGCCTCAACACTATGGTGGCGTACACCTACGGAAAATCTGAGGACGTGAACTCCGGGGCCAGCAGCACCGCCCGGTCTAACTGGCAGTTCAACCAGGTATACCGAAACCCTAACGACCCTGAGCTTTCCTACTCCCGCTTCGATATCCGGCACCGGGTTATTTCCTCCGGGGGCTACACGTTTAAATGGCTGAACAACTTCTCCACCACCTTATCCTTGTTCTACGAAGGCCAATCAGGCACGCCTTTCACCTATCTCTACGCGGGTGATATAAACAATGACGGCAGCAACGCCAATGATTTGCTTTACGTTCCGCGCACTATTGAAGAAAGCGGGCTTATTGATATCACTAGTAGTTCCGGTGCCGTAACGCGCACCGCAGCCCAGCAGTGGGCAGACCTGAATGCCTTTATTGAGAATGATGATTACCTAAAAACCCGCCGGGGCCAGTATGCTGAGCGGAACGGCGCCCGCACACCTTGGACCCACCGTGTGGACCTCCGTTTGGCGCAGGATATCTTCGCCAACCTGGGAGGGAAAAACCACACCCTGCAGCTAACCCTGGATGTCTTCAACGTGGGTAACCTGTTTAACGAGGATTGGGGACGTAACTACTTCGTGAACAACGCCGCTGTTGAGCTGGTGAGGTTCAGCCGCCGCGATGAGAATAACCGGCCACTTTTCACCTTCAACAACCCCACTGGCGATGTCTGGACTACTACCTTCTCTTCCAGATGGCAAGGGCAGCTTGGGGTACGTTACCTTTTCCAGTAAACGTTTCTAACCTCTTTTTCAGAAAATCGGGCGAAAACACATTTCGCCCGATTTTTTTCTGCCTATCTGAACCAATTTTTATCGTTACATAAGTTTAATCAAGTCAGCCATTTACCTCTGACATAGCTTCAAATAAGCTGTTTAACGGAAAGCAAAATGAAGAAATGCGCCGAAAAGATTTTGTAGTTATCAGAAAGGCTATTACTTTTGTAACATCAAAACGGGGGATTAGCTCAGCTGGCTAGAGCGCTTGCATGGCATGCAAGAGGTCATCGGTTCGACTCCGATATTCTCCACTCTCTGAAGCGGCACTTACAAAAGTAAGTGCCGCTTTTTTTGTGCTCATATACTAAGGTTCCTAAATGACTTTTTCTGGAACCCTGCCGAACAATAGTACCGTTTTCTGCTTATTCTAAGTAAATACAGGCCAAACCAAACACTGCATTATGTTACTCACCGGCTATGCGTTGCTGATCACTTTTGCGTGGGTTTGCGCGAGTATCTACTTACTTGTCAATAGCCGCAGGGTAAAGTACCTGAAGAACGTCTCGCCGCAAGCGGGTTCACCGGAGCCGCAGGTGGCTATTGTTGTGGCCGTCAAAGATGAGGAGGCAGAGTTGGAACAGGCCTTGGCCAGCATCTGTCAAGTTGATTATCCCCAGGCCAGAATCCTGGTCATCAATGACCGGTCTACGGATCGTACCCCGCAGATCCTGGAGAAAATGGTAAAGGCAAATCCGGCTATATCAGTGAGGACGGTGACGGAGCTCCCGGCGGGCTGGCTAGGAAAAAACCACGCTTTGTACCAGGGGTACCTGCATACTACAGAGAAATGGATGCTGTTCACCGATGCCGACGTGATGTACGGCCGGCAAGCCTTAAGAAAAGCGATGCAATACGTGGAGGACCATCGTCTAGACCACCTCACCGTCATGCCCGAGATCACTTCTCCGTCTGGCTTGTTCAGAAGCGTAATGAGCACGTTTGCCATCATGCTGGAACTTCGGCAGAGGCCCTGGGAAGTGCGTAACCCCAAATCTGATGCATCTATTGGAATAGGTGCTTTCAACCTGGTCAAACGGGCCGCCTACGAACAGGCGGGTACCCACAAGGCTTTCTCGCTTCGGCCGGATGATGACCTGAAACTGGGTGAACAAATCAAAGCAGCGGGTTTCAGGCAGGATGTGGTATATGGTAATAAGGAAATCTCCTTACAGTGGTATACCAGCCTTCAGGAGTTTGTGCGGGGCCTAATGAAAAACACGTTCTCGGTGGCAAACTACCATTTTCCTACCGCCTTGGGTATGGCCCTGGCTACACTTCTGGTCTTCGTGCTTCCCCTTCCTTTGCTTTTGCTGGAGGGAACAACAGGGCAGTTGCTGGCTGTGGTGCTGCTTCTATCCCAGGTGCTGCTCATGCAGTTCAAAAGCGGCATCCATAGCAAAGGATGGCATGCCCTTATTATTCCCTTCGCGGGCGCAGTGATGGTCTACATCCTGATTGCATCGGCGGTGAAGACCATCCGGCAGGGCGGCATCTACTGGCGCGACAGCTTCTACCCCTTGAAGGAGCTCAAAAAGCAACGATAATGGACAAAGTCTTAGCCGGGTTAAATGAGGTACTGACTGAGGGTGCGTTTTAAGGCTGTTTTCAAGAAAAGAACCCAGAACTAGAGGACACGTAGAGAAGGCAGGAAGGAGGTATTGAATGTCCTCTTCCAGAATCCCACTACTTTCAGATTCTTTTTAGAAAAGACTATGGCCAAGAATAAGAAAAAAGGAACCAAACACCAGACCTTTTACAAAGCGGTAAAGCCGTTTATAAGCGATAACCGGGTTTTACTCGCTCTGGTTGGCGCAGTGGGGGCTGGGGTTGCTCTGGCCAGGGCGATAGGTCCGGACAGGGCGGGGAATCTGGTGGACGGGATCACGGCCGTGGTCAAGCATTTGGCTCATCATCAACCCGAAGAGGTCAAGGAAAAGAAACCTTCTAAAAAGAAAAAGAAATTAAAAGGGAACAACCCTCCTCCCCTCACCATTGCCCCAGACAACGGCTCTTCAGACGACGAAAAGTAATCATAAAAGCCAGGGAAAGAAACGTGCTTCTTCGGCAATTCGCTGGCCGGTAAAAACCAAAAGACGTGGGTGGCGTAGGTGCATACTAAGGGTTAACCACATGTAATTATCGTATTAACCCATTCACTTTGATCCATTAAATTCAAACCTTACCGCCATGTCAAAGAATAAGAACAAGACCAAGAAGAACAAAGTCAAAAAGGATAAGTCTCTTTTAACCGGAGTGCAGAGCCTGGTGAAGAATAAAAAGGTGCTGTATTCCCTGCTGGGAGCCGCAGGCGTGGGCATAGCCCTTTCAGCCATTGGTAAAGGGAAACGGCGTGCCCTTCTGGATACTGTTACCAACTCTGTGCAAGGGTTGACAGGCCAATCAACTGCCACCTCAGGATCTGATCAGACGTCCTCAGGAACTGACCAGAATTCTTAATGATTGGTAGGCGTTTCAGAACTAACCCTCTGGACCTTCCCAATTCAGGTTCTAAACGAAAGCACCCTTTGAAGAATTTTCCGTTTAGGGGCTGTTTTTAAGAAAACAGCCCCTAAACAAAGCCGCTCCTGTCATAACAGGAGCGGCTTTGTTTTATATCGTGGTCTAGATCTCAGATTATCAGAAGTATAATTTATGGTTAGGTGAATCAAGCAGCAAACACAACTCAACCTTATTTATTACAAAAATTTATAAAATTAATATAATACCTACTTGTAAGTATTGCTATAACAAGCATTAACAGGCACCTTTGGATAAATTCTATAACCAAAATTATATGAAATTATCCTTAACTCTTGTTCTATTACTTACCATATTCCGTTGCTTCGGGCAGACTGACTCCACAAAATACCAACCAGACAGCTTGAAACTTGCTTCCCCGGCACCAGGGAAACAAAACAGCCCGGGCTTGAACAGTAAAGGCAAAGAAGAGGTCTTCAGGAAAAACATAGTCAAAATCAACTTATCCTCTCTGGTCCTGAATAGCTATAACCTTAGCTATGAACGCTCTTTGACCCGCAAGATAACGTTTGTGGGTGGCTACAGTTTTATACCCAAAACAAACATCTCCTCTATTTTCCTGGTGGAGAAAGCCCTGGATGAATTCATAGACGAAGACGATGACATAAGAGACTATCTCACCAACTCCACTGTCGCGGACAAAACCTATACCGGTGAGATCAGGTTCTATTCTGGCAAGAAGCCCGGGGCAAGGGGTTTATACCTGTCTTTGTATGGGCGCTACATGAACCTTGATGCTACCTATACACATGAATATGAGGCCAATTCCAACACGTACATCATTCCGATAGATGGAAATGTACAAGGCTTTGGGGGTGGACTGATGGTAGGCTCCCAATGGCTGATCGCCAAAAGGATAGCGTTTGACTGGTACATCGTAGGAGGGCACTTCGGGAAAATGAAAATGAATTTAACGGGCACGGCCAACCTCAGCGCCATGACCCCGGAAGAACAAAGAGACTTAGAGGAGGAGATAGAATCTATCAACGATTATATGATAGGCAGTTCAAAAGTAGAGGCCACCGTAACCGACAATGGGGTAACCGTCAAAGGGAACACGCCTTTTGCCGGAATCCGTGGCCTTGGCTTCAGTTTGGGCATTGCTTTCTAAACCCCTGGAGCTTATTTCTTCAACTATCACGCGTGCCCCACACCCCCAAACCAGGCGAAAAACCCCTCTACAGTCTACTCCCTCAAAGGTTTGAAGGTACAAAATCTGTAAAAGGCCAATAGAGCCTTTAAATATCCGTGCGGGTAGAGGAGGTTTACAATACAGGAAGGGAATCAGAAATCCAAAACCACTAAAATTTTAAATCCGAGCCAATTGGGCATAAAATGGATCATTATCTACAACAACCATGAAGAAACTCTACACCCTTTTTATTGCATTTCTGATTTTACTGACCGGTTGCATTACCACAGACGAGGAAGAATCTACCCCGGAATTAACCCAGGCTGACCGAGATGTCATTGCTTACTTTAAAGAGATCGCCTTTGGCTATCAAAATGGCGGTGGAAGCGAGATGACCCGGAAATGGAACTCTGACATGCGGCTATTCATCGGAGGGAATCCAAGCGCGGAGAATTTAAGTGATCTGAATAAAATAAGGCAGGAAATAAATGGTCTGGCCACCGATGGTTTCTCCATTGAAATTGTCACGGACTCGGCTCAATCAAATGCCTACATTTACTTTGGCACGGTAGCAGGCTATGCCGCCAGATACCCTACCATGGGTAGGGTTATCAGTCTTGGTTATTTCAATGTGTACTGGGAAGGGGATCAGGCCATAAACCATGCCCATATGTTTTTGGATACATTTAGGGCAAACGCCCAGGAGCAAAAAACCTGGCTATTATACAACTTAACGGCATCTATAGGTTTGGCAGATTTATCACCTACTTACCCGGAAAGTGTTTTCACCTCAGGTTTAGAACTCAACACCAGTTACACCCCCATTGACAAGGAATTGATACGGCTTCTATACCACCCAAGAATGCAAATCGGTTTAGACCAAAGTCAGGCAGAAGCCGTACTGGAAGAAATCCTGCTGGATGAAAAACGTTAACCCTAGGCTATCATCTTCACTTACGTTTTTACTGCAGTTTTAATAAAACAGGTTTAAAACGGGTAAAGCCCCCATCAGATTTTCCTTACATAACCAAGTCTGAGATCCCGTCAAGTATAGGCAGAAGTATTTCCGATTTATTCAAAAAGGCCCTTTTTGGGAATACAGGAATCTAAAATCAGGCACTTTGTATTTCATGTTTAGGTGCTGTTTTTAAGAAAACAGGCCTAAAACAAAGCCGCTCCTGTAATAGCAGGAGCGGCTTTGTTTTTATAGGCAAAGGTTAGTTACACAAACAAACCTTCCACTGACAGGTAACGCTCGCCGGTGTCATAGCAGAAGGTGAGAATACGGGCACCCAGCTCAATCTCGGCCAGCTTCTGGGCTACCGCTGCCAACGAACCACCAGAGGATACCCCAATAAAGAGTCCTTCTTCTTTGGCCGCCCGGCGGGCATACTCAAACGCATCTTTAGGGTCTACCTGAATCACGCCGTCCAGCACAGACATGTCCATGATCTTAGGGATGAACCCTGCGCCTACGCCCTGGATGGGGTGCGGACCAGGGGCGCCGCCGCTTAACACCGGAGACAAGGTGGGCTCTACGGCAAACACTTTCAGGTTAGGGAATCTCTCTTTCAGAACCCTGCCTACGCCGGTGATGTGGCCGCCGGTTCCTACGCCGGTAATGAGGTAGTCAAAGCCATCTGGGAAATCGCGCAGCACTTCTTGCGCGGTAGTCTCTATGTGGATGCGGGTGTTGGCGTCGTTATCGAATTGCATGGGAATCCAGGCGTTCTCGTTCTGGCTTGCCAGTTCGTTCGCGCGCTCAATGGCGCCTTTCATGCCTTTCTCGCGCGGGGTCAGTTCCAGGTGGGCGCCGTAGGCAGCCATTAAACGGCGGCGTTCAATAGACATAGACTCTGGCATCACCAAAGTAAGTTCGTAGCCTTTTACGGCAGCCACCATGGCCAACCCTACTCCGGTGTTACCCGAGGTCGGCTCAATGATATGGCTGTGAGGCTTAAGCAAACCGCGTTGCTCTGCGTCTTCAATCATGGACAGGGCAATACGGTCTTTGATGCTTCCGCCGGGGTTGGCACGCTCCAGTTTCATCCAAACCTCAGCATCGGGGCCAAATAACTTGTTGATTCGTACGGTGGGGGTATCCCCGATGGTCTGCAATATGTTTTCTGCTTTCATCTCGTAAGGTTTACGTTATAAGTGTACCAATCCCAGGCAAAAGTCCTTAGCCAAGGCTTGGTACAAATGTAAAATTATTTCATTAATCCCATAGGGGATAAAACTAAATTGAGAAATCAAGAATGTCTTCCGGCGCTTCTGACCGGCTTACCTTGATCTGGGCCCGATGATATAACCGTGAATACGCAGGTACGCTCTCGGTGAGCCAAACGTTACCCCCAATAATGCTGTGCGCGCCTATCACCGTGTTGCCGCCCAGAATGGTGGCCCCGGCGTAGATAATCACGTTGTCTTCCAGGGTGGGGTGGCGCTTGAGGTCGGTCATGTATTTGGCCACGCTCAGGGCCCCCAAGGTCACGCCCTGGTACAGCTTCACGTTTTTGCCTATGGTGGTGGTCTCGCCTATGACAATACCGGTGCCGTGGTCAATGCAGAAAGGGAACCCGATCTGGGCGCCGGGATGGATGTCAATGCCGGTGCGGCTGTGGGCATACTCGGTTAAGATGCGCGGCAGCAGCGGCACTCCCTCCTGGTACAGCAGGTGCGCGATGCGATAAACGGCAATACCGTAGAAACCAGGGTAAGAGCGCATCACCTCCTCAATGTGGCGGGCTGCCGGGTCTTCCTGCAGAATAAACTGGGCATCGGCAATGAGCCGCTCATGCAGATGGGGCAACTGGGTCATGAAACGACTGACGGTCTCAGGGGCCGGAAACGCACTGATGTGCTGCACGCCTTCCAGCAGAGACTCCAGTTCCTGCTCCAGAAACGTGGCTTCCTGGGCCAGCGCATCGGCATCCCTGAAAGGCTGCTCAGCCAGAGGCGGGAAAAGCATCTGCAACAGCCGGTTCAGGAACTGGCAAAGCAGACCGGTGGGTATCCGGAGTTGGTTCTGCTGATGGAGACTCCAGAGCCGATTCAAAAATGATTCTTCCATAAAAACTACCTACGAAATTATACCTCCAAGGGAAACAAAAACCTTCTCTCTTTCATTTAGGCGATGCAAAGGTAAAGCCGCTGGCAGGCAGATGCGCAGTGCCTTTGGTTTCTTACAGTATAGCACCAACCTTGTTTTACGCACGTTTTAAGGAAAGCAGGCTTAAAACGGAAATTAAGTCTGTAACATGCTGCCCGCAGCTACGCCAGACGGGTATTCTCTTACTTCTGCCCCTACATTTTACTTTAAAGCGCGTAAGTAAAGGGCTTTTCAATAACTTCACCGCCTATGGCATTTTGGGATAATCTTTTCGGGCGAAAGCCACCCAGGCAGGGACAACCGCAGCTTTCAGTCAAGGAGCGGGTGAGCGCCCTTAAACACCTGCCGCCGTTCCTGAAGATGGTCTGGCAGACGAACCCGCGCATGGCCTTCATCAACGTGGTGCTGCGTCTGCTTAGGGCGGCGGTGCCGGTGGCCATGCTCTACGTGGGCCAGTTGATCATTGACGAGGTGGTGCGCCTCTCCAGAACAGACGACAAACTGCTGGGGTATCTGCTCACGCTGGTGGCCATTGAATTCGGGTTGGCGGTGATCTCAGATTTCCTGAACCGCGGCATCGCCCTCATAGATGGTCTGCTGGGCGACCTGTTCGCGAACCAATCCTCGGTGCGGCTCATGGAGCACGCCGCCGAGTTGGACCTGGACCAGTTCGAGGACTCGGCATTCTATGACAAACTGGAACGCGCCCGCCGCCAGACTTTAAGCCGCACCATTCTCATGAGCCAGGTCCTGGGGCAGATGCAGGACATCCTCTCCATGGTGTTCCTGGCCGCCGGACTCATCGCTTTCTACCCCTGGCTTCTGCTGCTGTTGTTGGTGGCGGTGCTGCCGGCTTTCCTGGGCGAGTCGCACTTCAACGAGCGCAGCTACTCTCTGGTGCACGGCTGGACACCCGAGCGCCGCGAACTGGACTACCTTCGCCAGACCGGCGCCAGCGATGATACGGCCAAAGAGGTGAAGATCTTCGGGTTGTCTGGTTTCCTGGTAGACCGTTTCCTCACGCTTTCAGACCAGTTTTACCAGGACAACAAGAAACTGTCTACCCGCCGGGCTGGCTGGGGCAGCGTGTTCGCCGCGTTGGGCAGTGCCGGGTATTACGGAGCCTATGTTTACCTGCTCTTGCAGACGGTGCAAGGCCAGGTTTCTCTGGGGCAATTGACCTTTCTCTCTGGTTCCTTCATGCGCCTGCGTGGATTGTTAGAATCAGTATTGAACCGGTTCACCAGCGTGGCCGAGGGCGCGCTGTACCTCCAGGATTTCTTTGACTTCTTTGAGCTGCAGCCCCGCATCAGGCGGCTGGCTTCGGCCCCACCCTTCCCAAGGCCTATCCAACACGGCTTCACCTTTGAGAACGTGGGTTTTCGGTACCGCAACTCAGAGAAATGGGCGCTCCGCCACCTTAACTTCACCTTGCATGCCGGGGAGAAACTGGCCTTGGTAGGCGAAAACGGCGCCGGTAAAACCACCATGGTCAAGCTGCTCTCCCGGCTCTACGATCCGACTGAGGGCCGAATCCTGCTGGACGGCATTGACCTGCGCGAATACGACCCCGCCGATCTGCGCCGCGAGATTGGCGTCATCTTCCAGGACTTCGTACGTTTCCAGATGAGCGCGGGCACCAACATCGCCATTGGCCGGATTGAAGAGAAAGAGAACCGTCCCCGCATCCAAACTTCAGCGCAGCAAAGCTTAGCGGATACAGTCATCGCCAAACTTCCCGAGGGATACGACCAGATCATCGGCCGCCGCTTCAACAAAGGTGTGGACTTGTCTGGTGGTGAGTGGCAGAAAATAGCCTTGGGAAGAGCCTACATGCGCGATGCCCAGCTCCTGATCCTGGATGAACCTACCGCTGCCCTGGACGCCCGCGCCGAGCACGAGGTCTTCCAGCGCTTCGCGGAACTGACCCAAGGCAAAACCGCCGTCCTCATCTCCCACCGCTTCTCCACCGTCCGCATGGCCGACCGGATTCTTGTCATTGAAAACGGCCAATTCGTAGAGATGGGCTCCCACGAAGAGCTCATCGCCAAGGGCACCCGGTATGCGGAATTGTTCAGGTTGCAGGCGAAGGGATATCTCTAGGGGAGTTCTGAGTCTTAAGTTTTGAGTGAGGAATTCTTGGTCTGAAGCTCTTGAATACAGACGCCGTTAGTGGTGTTAACACCAACAACCACAATGGCGTTTCTAGTGCTTTTTACTAAAAACAGGCTATAAAAAGTTTATGGATAATCTTTTGTAGGGGCAATCCCTTGTGGTTGCCCTTGCACCGGGCTCCGCAATGGGTACGACGTTACAGTGTAACGTCGCTACAGACCAGAATGTAGCCTCGTTACATTGTAACGAGGTGGTACTCCAAGGAAAACCGGCTCAGGCTCCCGTTAACCGGACAGTTATGGTGATAACAGCAACGGTACTACTAAGACCTCCCGCTTGCTTTCCCTCAACTCAGGACTCAAGACTCTGAACTCAGGACTCTCTTCCCAAACTTGCCCACCATTACATACAGAAACGCCACAAAACAAAGGGCAGCAGCGCCCCAGAAGACATAAGGAATAGCGCCTATCTCATTTCCGTAGATCCAGCCGGAGGCGAAAGCACCGATACCAATACCGGCTTCCAACGCGATGTACACTGTCGCCATGGCGCGGCCACGACGTTCCGGGTGGCTCAGGTCGATGGCCCAGGCGTAGAGCGTGGGTGAGTTCATGCCCGTCCCGAAACCGTACAGGACCGCCGCGCCCAGGAACATGGTTTTGTTTTCGGCTAAGCCCAGCACCACCATGGAGATAGCCATCAGGAAAGTGGAAACCCGCAGAATGGGAACTCGTCCGAAACGATCTGAGGCACGACCTGCCAGAAAGCGCACGCCTATGGAGGAAACCGTGTAGAAAGTAAAGAACAGTCCCTTGTTCTGGATGCCCAGGTGCTCGCTGAAATCGGGCGTGACGGTGAGAACGGCGCCGTAGCAGAACAGCGTGAGCAACATTACAATGAAAGTGGGCATCACCCGCGGTTCAAAAATCTCATCCTTCTTGATGCGCAGCAACCCGGCCCTGAATTTCTGCGGATTGGGCAGTGTCTCCTTCAGGTTTACCAGCACCAGAATGGACAGCAAGGCCATGCCGGAGGAGGAATAGAAAAGCGCATCCAAAGAGAAATGCCGACTGAACTCCCCGCCAATGGCTGGTCCGGCCGCCAAGCCCAAACTTCCGGCCAGACCGAAAATCCCGATGGCGGCGCCCCTCCGCTCCAACGGCACAATATCCGCGATGTACGCTGCCTCGCCCGTGGGCGTAAAACCGGTGGAGAACCCGTGGATGAGCCGCAGCAGCAGGAACGCAAAAACAGTGGTGAGCAGCGGGTACAGCAGACTACACAGAATACAGACTGCCACCCCGAAGTACATGACCGGTAACCGGCCCACGGTATCGGTGAGCTTGCCGCTGAACGGGCGCGAGAGGCCGGCCGTGAGCGTGAACAAACCAATGATGTAGCCTTTGTAATCGGCGCCGCCCAGGTGGGTGAGGAAGTTGGGCAACTCCGGGATGATCATGTTGAAACTGGCCGAAAAGAGAAATGAACTCAGGCACAGCATCCAGAAACGAAACGAATAGGTACTAGTAGCGGGGGCAGCGGTAATCATAATTGGCGCAAAGGTCTGCATTTTTAAGACAATCCACGCGGCGTTTCTCCCCCATTTTCCCCAAAACAATACAAAAACGGTATTTAGGTTTCTGCTGCCAGGTGGCCGTGCCGAAGACTCAGGACTCTTTTGTATCTTCCGTGCTCAAGTGCTCTCTATGAAAAAACAACTCAGAAACGCCGCTGCTTTGCTTCTTCTGGCCGTTGCGTGCCGGCAACCCGCCCAGAACAGCGCCGCTGGTGGCGTGAATAAATTCAGCGATGCTACCCTGCGCAGAATCTACACCCTGCAGGACGAACGCAAAACCCAGGCTCTGCTGGAATTTCTGGAACGCCCCGAAACCATGTACCGCCGCGAGGCAGCCCTGGCCTTCGGATCGGTGCAGGACAGCACCGCCGTTCCCGCTCTATCCTCAGCCCTGAAAGACCCGGAGACCGAGGTCCGGAAAGCAAGCGCCTACGCTTTGGGGCAGATAGGAAGTGCCTCGGCAGAACCGGCGTTGATGGAAGCGTATAACCAGGAGCAGAACATTCCGGTGAGGGCCGAGATTCTGGAGGCCTGGGGCAAATGCGCATCACAGAACGGGTTGAACATGATCTCCAGGTACACGGCACAACCACAGATGGAGGCGGCGCAGGCCTGGGCCCTTTACCGCGCCGGCCAACGGAAACTCAATTACACCGGCGCCATCACCAAGGCCGCGGTGCTGCTGGCCTCAGGCCAGGAGGAAGCCCGTCTGGGTGCCGCCCACTTTCTGGGCCGCACTGCCAAACTAGACCCCAGTCCGGCCAAAGCACAGGTGTTTAAAGTAGTACAGCAAGACCCTAGTGCCAACGTGCGCATGGCAGCAGCCCTGGCCCTAGGCAAAATGGCCGATACCGTGGGCCTGGCTCCGGTGGTAAACGCAGTGCTCCGGAAAGACACCGATTACCGCGTCCGGATCAATGCCGTGCGGCCTTTGTATCAGTTGCCTTATGAAGCGGTACAGGTTGCTGCCTGGAATGCCCTGTCAGACAAACACCCGCTAGTGGCTCTCTCCGCTGCCGAGTACCTGACCGCCAAAGCGCCCGCCACTGAATCTGCGCGGTTACTGAAAGCAGCCGAGGAGCAGAAAGACTGGCGCGTGCGGGCCACCTTGTTTGGGGCTGCCCTGGCCTCTGCGGGTCAAAAACAGCCCGTAAGCCAGGAAATCCAAAAGCGGTTTGCCTCAGCGAAAAATCCTTACGAGAAAGCGGCCTTGCTTACGGCCCTCAGCAAAGACGCCACCCAGTACCCGTTCATTGAACAACAGACCTTTAGGGCGGCGCACCCGGCCATCAGCACAGCAGGTATTGAAGCGTTGGCAGCCATCAGGGGTCAGAAAAACTTTGACGCCTCGGCGGCGCCTGTTTTTAACCAGATTTTCCAAAAAGCCATCCAATCCGGGGATGTAGCCATGGTGGGCATCGCGGCGGGCGCCATCCGGAACCCAGACCTGAAGATGAAGGACGCCTACGCCGACCGTGCTTTCCTCACGCAGGCCCGTGACAAACTCACCCTGCCCCGCGATATTGAGACCTATCTGGAACTGCAGAAAACCCTGGATTACCTGGAAGGCAAAACCTCGGCGCCCATTCCGGCTACCCCCTTCAGTCACCCCATCAACTGGGCCACGGTGAACAAGCTGCAGAAAACCCAGAAGGCCCGCCTGAAGACCTCCAAAGGCGACATCACTTTTGAGCTGCTGGTGGAAGATGCACCAGGCTCAGTCGCAAACTTTGTAGAATTGCTGGAGCAGGGCTTTTTCAACGGCAAGAACTACCACCGCGTGGTGCCCAACTTCGTGGCGCAGGGCGGCTGCCCCCGCGGCGACGGCTGGGGCTCCACTGACTACGCCATCCGCTCTGAGTTCGCGGACCTGAACTACCTGGAAGGCTACGTAGGCATGGCCTCGGCGGGCAAAGACACCGAGAGCTGCCAATGGTTCATCACCCACTCTCCCACCCCGCACCTGGACGGCAAATACACCATCTTCGCTCGCGTGGTAAAAGGTATGGACGTGGTACATCAGTTGAATATTGGGGACAGGATTGAGAAAGTGGAGTTGGTGAGGTAATACAACTGACCTTGTTGCTTCTCACTAACCTAAGCCAAGTAGACAATTATTCCTGATGAAACAGATATTCATTGTTCTTATCCTAATTAGCCTTATTACCACAGGCTACACTGGCAACCCTATTGAAAATTTTCCAATTGACAAGTTGCAAGAAGGTCCTAAGCTACAACAGGGTACTGCTGCTATGAAGATACAGGAGTTGAAAAAGAAAGGCTTTCTGCATGATATGGCTAAGGACTCCTATCATAGTAAGAAAATGGTGAAGGAAGCCCAACTCATTCTTAGGAATATGGTGGAGGAGATAGAACGCAATTACCCTAACCTTAATCAAGAGCAGGAATTAGCCATCCTCAAAAGAAGCATTGAGAACTTCAACGCACTATCAGAAAAGGATAACAATGACATTGACACTTTAGCGCGAGAGCAAATTATCAATGAAATGGAGCGGATAATCACAACATCCGGGTTTAAAACCAATATTACGATTATTGATAAATGGCGCACTTGGTAATGAATCTATAGAGCCTTTGCTCTAACTTATAAAATGCAGAAGCCGCTCCAAATTTGAAGCGGCTTCTACATTTTATCTGAATCTATTTCAGAGCTGCTTTTCAGAAAACAGCCTAAGCCGTTGGGTGCAGCGGCACAAACACTACTTTCTTCGTCTCAAAGAAATCTTCCTGAAAGTAACTGCTCAAGTCAAACACTTTGTGCACCAGACCAGACTCAGCTAGTTCCTCGGTTAGGTCGCCACCTTTGAGGTAGTACAGACCTTGACCGGGCACTGAGTCTTTTTTGTAGCTGAACTGAATCCATTGGTAGAAAGTAGCCAAGCGGGCCACAGCCCGGCTGACAATGAAATCATACTTTTCGTGCACCTGCTCGGCACGAGTGTGGGTGGCTTTCACGTTATGCAGGCGCAGTTCCTGGGCAATCTCCTGCACCACATGGATCTTCTTGCCTATAGAATCTACCAGGTGGAACTTCACCTCAGGGAACATGATAGCCAAAGGTAATCCAGGCAAGCCACCGCCGGTGCCTACGTCCATCACAGAGGTGCCCGCCGGAAACTGCACCACTTTGGCAATGCCCAAGGAATGCAGCAGGTGGTGCACCACAATGTTGTCCATGTCTTTGCGGGAGATCACGTTGATTTTGGAATTCCACTCTACGTACAGCTCCGCCAGGCGCGCAAACTGCTGCTGTTGTTCTGGGGTGAGATCTGGAAAGTAATGGGTAAGGATATCCACAGATTGTGCGTTCATAGGCTCAAAGATAACGAAAGGAGTCCTGAGTTTGTCAGAAGTCAGTAATGGTGGTTTTGTTTTGAGGCTGTTTTCAGGAAAAGGGTCTTAAATCTCCTATACTTCAAGTTTGAGCGGAGCGGTAACTTGGAGTAAAATTGACTGCCAGTTTGTAACTGGCGAAATACGATACCTGATTATGGTCAAAGCCAGTTACAAACTGGCTACATGATTACCCACAAGTTACCGCTGCGCTCAAACTTGCGGGAGGTTGGTGTATCAATCCGTTTACAACCCATTTCTGTAAAACAGGCCCTAAGCACAGAAAGCAGCCACATGGGCTGCTTTCTGCTAACATTTCAACTTTAAAATCTTGCTACGTGATACTTGCTAGATCAGGTGCTTTTTGTTTTTCACCATGTCATAGAGCAACTCGCGGGCGCGGTGCAGTTGGGCCTTTACGGTACCCAACGGGGCGCTGAGTTCGGTGGCAATCTCCTCGTAAGACAGCTCGTCAAAGTAGCGCAGCGTTACCAGGCGCTGGTACTTGTCTGGCAGCTTGCTCACGATGTACTGCATGATCTCGATCTTCTGGTTCTTGATGGCAGACTCCTGCGGGTTCAGGTTGTTGTCTTTGAAATCAATGGTGATCTCATCGCCGTTATCGATCTTGATGGCTGAGTCAATGCTCATAGTCTTGATCTTGTTCTTCCGGATGAAGTCAATACAGTTGTTTGTGGCGATACGGAAAAGCCAGGTACTGAAGGCGTACTCCGGATTGAATTTATGCAGGTTACGGAAGGCTTTCGCGAAGGCTTCAATGGTGAGGTCCTCGGCATCATCGGCGTTGCGCACCATCTTAAGGACTACGTGGTAAACCGGCTTTTTGTAGATCTGCATCAGCTCGGCGTAGGCCTTCTCATCTCCGTCTTCCACCGCTGACTGGATCAGTTTAAAATCGTGTTTCGCTTTCGCGGAGAATTGTTTGTTTACTTCCATCTTACCTTTTTAGTCGTTAAAACAGAGATCCCGATCCCTATGTAATTGAGGTAATATCCTAGTTCCAATATGGGCAACAGCCACCACTTGAGCGGGTCTTGCAGGCGGCGGGCCACCGGTAGGTACGTCCCGTACAGTCCGGCATACCTCACCCCAATAATGAGGCCAACCCATAGCAGTTGATACTGTAAACCTAAAAGAACAGGTGATATTACATAAAATAGCCCATTTGACAAGACA
Organism: Rufibacter roseolus; assembly: GCF_017916365.1. Lineage (GTDB taxonomy): Bacteria > Bacteroidota > Bacteroidia > Cytophagales > Hymenobacteraceae > Nibribacter > Nibribacter roseolus. Next base: position 1,597,585 of record NZ_JAFMSU010000001.1, on the reverse strand, counting down.
AAAAGTCCGAGTCTGAACTGCTCCTTCTTCTGGTACTGCCGCCCTGCCGCCAAATGTCTCCGTTTCTGGCGCCACCAGTCGCGCCACCGGCTTTCCGGGGTGCTGCTTGTCTGGGCGTCTTGGTCAATGACAATCTGGACGGCAGAGTGTTTGGCAGCTTCCTGCACAAATAAATCATCGTCCCCTCCCAAGGACCTTATATGGGAGGCAAAGCCTTTGTTACGTAAAAACGTTGATTTGGTATAAGCCAGATTTCTCCCCACTCCCATATACGCCTGGCCCTTCTTGGCAAACGACAGATACTGCATCGCCGTTAAGAAGGTTTCATAACGGATCAAATGATTTAAGAATCCATATATCTGCATATACGGAGAAACGCCTAAAATGATATCATTTTGGCCTAAAAAACCGCTGGCCATGTACTGCGCCCACTGGGCAGAAAGGGGCCTGCAGTCGGCATCGGTGAGCAGTAAGTGCTCATACTGAGCAGCTTTAATACCCAGAAAAAGGGCGTATTTTTTTGGGCTCATGAGCGCCGGGGTTTCCTTCACCCGCAGTAATCTAACGTTGGGGTGCTCCAATTCATATTCTTTCACCAGCACATGGGAGCCGTCCCAGGAACGGTCATCTATGATAATGATCTCCACTGGCTGCGGATATTCCTGCTCCAGCAACAGCGGCAACAGCTCTTTCAGGTTCTCCACCTCATTATGGGCACAGACAAGAATGGACAAAGGCGGCAAAGCCGATGGTGGGGCTACCTCCTGTCTTTGGTGAAAAGCGAGCGGCAGGAAATAGTAGAACTCATAAAACAACTGCACCAGCACGCAGGCCACCAGCAGATAGAAGAGGGAAGCAGAAAGAATGAATGAGTAGTCCAAAGCAATTGAAAACAGAATCCAAAAATAGCACAAATATTCATGCGCAGCCTACCCGCAGGGCGGCAGAACAAAAGGTTGTTTGTATCTTTGCCGTTTGGAAAAGCGTGGGTTGCCTAACCGCCGCCCACACCAGCTATAAACAAGGCTTTTCCAGCACTTTACCCCTTGTACATGACCTTTGATTTAGTAGCGAAAGATCCCGCTTCCAAAGCCCGCGCCGGTGAGTTGACCACCGCGCACGGCAAAATACAAACCCCTATTTTCATGCCGGTGGGCACCGCCGGCACCGTGAAAGCCGTGCACCAGCGCGAGCTAAAAGAAGACGTAAAGGCCCAGATTATCTTAGGTAACACCTATCACCTGTACCTGCGGCCAGGACTCAACGTGCTGGAGAAAGCCGGCGGCCTGCACAAATTCAACGGCTGGGATTTCCCTATTTTAACGGACAGCGGCGGGTACCAGGTGTTCTCGCTCTCGGGCACGCGCAAGATCATTGAAGACGGCGTGAAATTCCGCTCGCACATTGACGGTTCCTCACACCTGTTCACCCCCGAGAACGTGATGGACACGCAGCGCACCATCGGGGCGGATATCATCATGGCCTTTGACGAGTGCACACCTTACCCCTGCGATTACACCTACGCCCGCAACTCTATGGAACGCACCCACCGTTGGCTGCAACGCTGCATTGACCGCTTTGACTCTACGGAGGGCAAGTATGGCTACGAGCAGACGCTGTTCCCCATTGTGCAGGGCAGCACCTACAAAGACCTGCGCATCCAAAGTGCGGAGACCATCGCTTCTAAAAACCGGCCCGGAAACGCCATCGGCGGATTATCGGTAGGCGAGCCTGCCGAGATGATGTACGAGATGACCGAACTGGTCTGCGACATACTGCCCAGTGACAAACCGCGTTACCTCATGGGCGTGGGCACGCCAGCCAACATCCTGGAGAACATCGCCCTGGGCGTAGACATGTTTGACTGCGTGCTGCCTACCCGTAATGCGCGGAACGGCATGCTGTTTACTACCCAAGGCATCATCAACATCCGGAACGAACGCTGGAAGGAGGACTTCTCCCCCATTGATGCGGAACTTGGCGGCTACGTGAGCACGTTTTACTCTAAGGCATATCTTCGCCACCTTATGCATGCCACTGAGATGCTGGGAGCCCAGATTGCCAGTGTGCATAACATCACCTTCTACCTGTGGCTGGTGGGCCAGGCGCGCGAGCAGATCATTGCCGGCACCTTCCGGACCTGGAAAGATGAGATGGTGAAGAAACTAATGACACGTTTGTAATTAAGAATTAGGAATTAACAATTAGGAATTAAGAATTGGAAGCTGATGAATCCCGCTATTTGCATGGAAAATCAATTCCTAATTCTTACTTCTTAATTCATAATTGAATAAGTGTGAAACTGAAGCTATTAGATAATTACATCCTCAAGAAGTTCCTGACCACGTTCGTGTTTGTGGTGATCATCCTGATTGCGGTGATCTGCGTGATTGACTTCGTGGAGAAGAATGATGACTTCATTCAGCATAACCTCTCTGTGAAGATCATTCTGGTGGATTACTACATGAACATGATCCCGCACTACATCAACATGCTGAGCCCCATCACGGTGTTTATTGCCACAGTGTTTGTGACGGCCAAACTGGCTTCGCACACCGAGATTGTGGCCATTCTGAGCAGCGGGGTTTCCTTCAAGCGGATGCTGGTGCCCTACATCATCGGGTCAGTGATCATCGGGATTTTCATCTTCTTCTTTTCTTCCTACGTGATTCCTACGGCCAACAAGACGCGGGTGGCCTTTGAAATTAAGTACGTGAAGAACCCCTATACCTTTGAGGGCCGCAACGTGCACTTCCGCATAGGCCCAGATTCTTACGCCTACCTTGAGAGCTATAACAACCACGCCGATGTGGGCTACAAATTCACGCTGGAGACCATCAGAAAGCAGGAACTGATCCGGAAACTCTCCTCAGAGTCTATCCGGTGGGACAGCACCAAGCAGAAGTGGCACATGGACTCCTACACCCTGCGGACCTTCAACGGCGACAAAGAAACGGTCTTCAACGGCGGCGCCATTGACACCACCCTCAACCTGCTGCCTAAGGACTTCGCCAGTACCTACCGCCTCAAAGAGACCCTCACCAATGCCGAGCTGAACAAGCTCATTGACGAGAAAATCCTGCGGGGCGCCACCGATGTAGAGATGTACATGACCGAAAAATACGAGCGAATGAGCTATCCGTTCGCCATCACGGTTCTCACCATTATCGGGGTGATTCTGAGTTCCCGCAAGGTGCGCGGCGGCGTGGGTCTGCAGATTGCCTTGGGCTTCGTGCTGGCGTTTATCTTCATCATCTTCGTAATGATGAGCAGAAGCCTGGCCTCGGTGGGCGGGATTCCGCCGCAGCTGGCCGCCTTCGTGCCTTTGTTCGTCTTTAGTATCATCGGGATTGTCTTGTACCGGACGGTTCCCCGATAATTGTTGGCACAGACGCTCGCAGGACCTCCGGACGCTGCGAGGTCTTCTGAGCAAGCGCTGTCCTGTAAGCACCCCAAAACTCCCTTTCTAATTTAGGAGGGGTGCCCGCAAGGCGGGGTGGTGAAGCGCTCCAAGCCGCTTTCCTGTTTCAGGGCCATTTTTCAGAAAACGGCCTGGGAACCACCCACCCTTCCTAATTCTTAATTCCACATTCCTAATTCCTGATTCTCTTGCAAACCCCTCGCCTCAAAGATTTCCTGGAACTTCACTTTATTATTCTGCTGTGGGGCTTTACGGCCATTCTGGGGAAATTCATCTCAATTCCGGCGGTGGAGCTGGTGTTTTACCGGACTATTCTGGCGGCGGTGGCACTGGCTGTGGTCATCAAGGTCAGGAAAGGGTCTCTGCGGATTGGCCGGCGGAATATTGCCAAGATCCTGGGAGTGGGTTTCTTGATTGCAGCGCACTGGATTCTGTTCTTCGCCTCGGCGCGGGTGGCCTCAGTGTCTATCTGTCTAGCAGGTATGGCCACGTCCAGCCTCTGGACCTCTATTCTGGAACCCATCTTCACGAACAAGAAAATAAGGCCGCATGAGGTGGCTTTGGCCCTTTTGATTCTTGTGGGCCTGTACGTCATCTTCCGGTTTGAATTTGACCATGCGGTGGGCATTTCCATGGCCGTGGGCTCGGCGTTTCTGGCCTCCTGCTTCACCATCATCAACAGCAGACTCACCAAACAGCACGCGGCTACCACCATCACCTGCTATGAGATGGCCGGGGCTTGGCTGGCGACGTGCCTTTTCTTCCCGTTTTACCGCCAGTTCATGACTGATACAGGCGAACTGCACCTTGCCCTTACCTGGGTTGATGTGCTTTGTATTGCCATGCTGGCTCTGGTCTGCACGGTCTACGCGTACACGGCTGCCGTGCGCCTCATGCACAAGTTCAGCGCCTACACCATGAACCTCACCGTGAACCTGGAGCCGGTGTACGGTATTCTGCTGGCTTTCTTCATCTTCAAGGAAGGCGAGCAGATGTCTGCGGGCTTTTACTATGGGGCCGCAATTATCCTGTTCAGCGTGTTTCTGCACCCTATCCTGGAAAGTGTGATCAACCGGCGCCAGAACCGCTTAAAGGACGCCTTGCCAAACTGAGTAATCCTCTGGAAAAGGTAACGGCCCTTCGGGCGCAGTTTTGAACAAACCGTACATCGTTGAACCCGAACCTGACATAGACGCGTACACTGCGCCCAATTGGTACAGCTGCGCCTTCAATTCGGTCAGCAACGGGTACCGGGGAAACAGGCTAGCCTCGAAGTCATTCACCACCTCGTTTTTCCAGGTGCTCATGTCCTGCGCCAACAGCGTTTTAAGGCTCTTTTCAGGGAAACGGGGCGAAACTCCGGCGTAGGCCTCGGCGGTGCTGATGGCAAAGTTGGGGTAGACCAGCAGTAGGTGCCAGCCTTGCAGATTCAATGGGATGGGTTCAAACACATCGCCTTTCTCCAGTGCCAGCACCGGCTGGTTCCTGATGAAGAACGCGCAGTCGCTGCCCAGTTGCCGGGCGTAGTTTTCAAGGGCCTCATTAGACAATCCCAAAGCAAATTGCTGGCTCAGGAGTTTGAGCGTGAAAGCGGCATCGGCGGAGCCGCCGCCCAGGCCGGCCCCCATGGGAATGACCTTGTGCAGGTGCATCTGGATGACGGGCAGTTCAAAGTCGCGGCGCAGGAGTTCGTAGGCTTTCCAGCAGAGATTAGCGGTGGGAGCGCCCGGCACCGGCAATCCTGAGAGCGTAAAAGAGGCCTCTCCCTGCACGGGCAGAATCTCCAGAGCATCTGTCCACCCTACAGGATAGAAACAGGAGACTAGGTTGTGGAACCCATCGGGGCGCTTCTCCACCAGTTGCAGGCCCAGGTTTATCTTCGCGTTCGGGAATTGAATCATGCCCGCAAGATACTAGTGATTGGTAATTAGTTGTTAGTGTTTAGTGCCCATGAACCGGGGAATAGCCATACAAACATTAAATTTGGTATCTTCCGTTTTAAACCTGTTTTTAAGAAATCAGACTCAAAACGTTTTCTTGAAAGGGCTATCATTTCTTAATCACTATTTATTGCCTGTTTTGTCAATCCAATAGCAGCATCAGCACCTTAAAAATTAGCACATTACTCATGTATCTGCCTTACGGAAAACGCTTGCTTGACCTTCTGCTGGCCGGGAGTGCGCTGCTACTGCTGTGGCCCGTAATGGTATTGGTGGCGGTGGTTCTGTGGGTGGGGTTCAACGGGCAGGTTTTGTTCCGGCAGCAGCGCCCGGGCCTGCATGGCAAGCCGTTTGCGTTCTATAAATTCGTGACCATGACCCAGGCGCGGGACCTGCACGGAAACCTTCTCCCCGATGTCCAACGCCTTACCCCGCTGGGGAAATTCATCCGCAAAACTTCCCTGGACGAACTACCGCAGCTCTTCAACGTGTTACAAGGTAAGATGAGCATTGTAGGGCCACGCCCGCTGCTCATGGATTACCTGCCGCTGTATTCCCCGGAGCAGGCTCGCCGGCACGATGTGAAACCCGGTATTACGGGTTGGGCACAGGTCAACGGCCGCAATCTTTTGGGCTGGGAAGAGAAATTCGCTTATGACGTATGGTACGTGGAGCATGTGTCTCTACGGGTTGATCTGCTGGTTTTATGGCGCACCATAAAGCACTTGTTTAAACCCGAAGGCATCTCGGCCCCGGGCACAGCCACCATGGAGCGCTTCACCGGCTCCTCCAACCCCTCTTCCTCATGAATACCGTTAAACAAAGAATTGCTATTGTAGGTGCCGGCGGACTGGGCCGCGAGGTGCTTATGCTTTTGCTGCAGATAAACCAGGCTACGCCCAAATGGGAGATTGTAGGGTTCTATGACGATGCCCCTTCGGCCCACCCCACCATTTGCGGCTACCCGTACCTGGGCACCGTAGATCAGCTCAACGACACCGAAACCCCGCTTTGCGTGGCCATTGCCATAGGCAACTGCGCCGCCAAGACAGACGTGGCCGACCGATTATTGAGTCCTTTATTGAAATTTCCCGTGCTGGTGCACCCCTCGGTGCTGTGCAACCCCGAGCAGAAAAACCACTTTGGCGAAGGTACCATCATCTGCCAGAACTGCATCCTGACAAACAACGTAACCCTGGGGCGGCACGTGCTGCTGAACCTGGCCTGCACCATTGGGCATGACGCGATCATAGGTGATTTTTGCTCTTTAATGCCGCAGGTAGCGGTAAGTGGCTGTGTACGTTTGGGCGCGGGTGTGTACGGCGGCACCAACAGCACTATTTTACAAAACAAAAAAGTGGGCGATTTCACCACCATAGGTGCAGGCGCGGTGGTAAACGAAGACCTGCCCAGTTACTGTACCGCCGTGGGGGTCCCGGCCCGCATCATCAAACAGACGGCATGAGCCAAAAAGGAGAATTCATTTACCTATCGCCTCCGCACATGGGCGGCAGGGAACAGCATTATGTGCAACAGGCTTTTGATCAAAACTGGATTACCACCGCTGGCGCCAACGTGAACGGCTTTGAGCAGGAATTGGCCAGCTATACAGGAGTACCGGCCGCAGCCGCTTTGGCATCGGGCACCGCTGCCTTGCACCTGGCTTTGCTTGCCTTGGGCGTAGGTCCCGGAGACGAGGTCTTCTGCTCTACGTTCACCTTCGTGGCCAGTACCAATCCCATCCGTTATGTGGGCGCCACCCCTGTGCTCATAGACAGTGAGCCCATCACCTGGAACCTCTGCCCTAACGCCCTTGAAGCGGCCCTTCAGGACCGCCAGAAGAAAGGCAAGCTGCCCAAAGCCCTCATGCTGGTGCATCTCTACGGCATGCCTTCCAGAATGCAGGAAATCCAGGAACTTGCCCAGCATTACGGAGTGCCCATCATTGAAGACGCCGCCGAAGCCTTGGGCTCCAGATACCACGGTCGTTTATTGGGTACTTTTGGGAAATTAGGGGTTTTCTCCTTTAACGGAAACAAAATCATCACCACCTCAGGCGGCGGCGGCCTCGTGTCTTCTGACCCCGATTTAGTAGAACAGGCCCGCTGGCTGGCGATGCAGGCCAAAGATGACTTGCCGTACTATCACCATACCACCATGGGCTACAACTACCGGCTGAGTAATATTTCTGCCGGTATAGGTCGGGGACAATTGGAAGTATTGGAAGAAAGAGTACAGCAACGCCGTAAGATATTCGCCAACTACCAGGAATTGCTGCAGGACGTGACCGAACTAGAATGGCACCATGAACCTGAGGGTTTCCACTCTAACCGCTGGCTCAGCTGCTTCACCATCAAAAAAGGGAGCCAACTTACCCCAGAGGCCCTACGCCAGCAATTGCTAGCCGTCAACATTGAAAGCCGTCCGCTCTGGCAGCCCATGCACAGGCAGCCGCTCTATCAATCCTGCGACTACTTTGGTGACTACGTGAGCGATGATTTGTTCGCCCGCGGCCTTTGCCTCCCTTCCGGCTCCAGCTTAACCCTCTCAGATCAGGAACGGGTAGCTGATGTCATCAAAAAAGCGTTTTAGGTCTGATTCAGGGAAAATAGGCAAAACCTGGATTTGAGCAGATAGATTGATTGAACAGATGGAAAGCCTCAAACCCTTCAGATCAAGTCATAGGCTTTCATGAGGAATGAAAGGATCAGACTCCCCCCATCCACCTATTGACTGACAACATTCCCAATCCTGATCAATCAAATAAATCCCGTAAATCCTGCTTAAAAAAGAAAATCCTGCCCTGCCAGGGGCAGAACAGGATTTCCAAAGACTTCAAGAAGCAACAGACTATTTCTTGCCTTTTTTCTCCTCTGTCTGAGCGCTTTTCAGAGCTCTTGGGATAGTTACCGTAGCCACTGGTGAAAGCGGGTTGGTCAAGATAGTGTAGTTCTCAGGAGTGATTTTGTTCACTTTGATAGACTTACCTAACTCCAGGTCAGAGATGTCAACCGCGATTGAATCTGGCAGGTTAGCAGGAAGTGCTTTCACGCGCAGTTTACGCAGTTTGGTCACCAGTTTACCACCGGCCATAACCCCTGGAGAAGTACCAGTGAAACGTACCGGTACATCAACTTTAACTTCTTTCTCGTCTTGCAGTAACAGGAAGTCCACGTGCAGCAACATTTCGTTTACTGGGTGGAACTGTAAGTCTTGCATGATGGCTTTGTAGTGCGTGCCTTCAATGTTCAAATCAACTTGGTAAACCTCCGGAGAGTACACCAGGTCACGGAACAGGATAGCAGGCGATGAGAAATGAACTTGCTCAGCACCGCCGTACAACACGCATGGAACTTGAGCTTCCTCACGAAGCGCTTTGGCTTCGGATTTACCGAGATTTGCTCTTTTAAACCCTATAATCTCTAAGCTTTGCATAAAAATGGATATAAATAAAAAATGAAAAAACTCTTTTAAGAAGATGCTAGTAGCTAAATATTAGACACTAGACTTCTTTTGTATGGCAAACAACCATCAGCAATTAGATAAACAGGGAGCTGATGGAATCATGAGTTACCACGTTGCTGATGGCCCGGGCAAACAGGTCTGAGAACGTGAGCACCTTGATCTTAGAGCTCTCCCGCTTCAAAGGAATGGTGTCTGAAATCACCAGTTCCTCCAGTACGGAGTTCTCAATGCGGTCAATGGCCGGACCAGACAATACCCCGTGGGTAGCAATAGCCCGTACGCTTTTCGCGCCTTTGTCACGCAACAACTCGGCAGCTTTGGTAATAGTTCCGGCGGTATCCACCAGGTCATCTACCAGCACCACGTCCATTCCGTCCACATCACCAATCACCTGCATGGAAGCAATCTCGTTGGCGCGTTTCCGGTGCTTGTCGCAGACTACCATCTCCACCCCGAATACCTTAGCGAAGCTTCTGGTTCTTACCACACCTCCCACATCCGGAGAAGCGAAGATCAGGTCCTGGCCCAGGTTCAGGCTGCGCAGGTAAGGCACAAAAATGGCCGAACCATCTAAGTGGTCCACCGGGATGTCAAAGAAGCCCTGAATCTGACCAGCGTGCAGGTCACAGGTCATAAGGCGGTCAGCACCTACGCACTGGATGGCGTTGGCCATCACTTTGGCCCCGATGGAAACCCGCGGCTTATCTTTTCTATCTTGCCGGGCGTAGCCGTAGTAAGGCATCACCACAATCACTTTGTGCGCTGAGGCCCGTTTGGCCGCGTCTACCAGCAGCATGAGCTCCATGAGGTTGTCAGCGGGCGGAAACGTGGACTGGATCAAAAACACCTCGCAGCCGCGTACAGACTCATTGAAGTGAACTGAGATCTCGCCGTCAGAGAAGTGCTGCACCGTTAGGTCACCTAAAGGCAGACCGTAAGCGGCGGCTACCTGTTCAGCGAAATACCGGGAATTTGTTCCGGAGAAAATCTTTACCGTTGGGCTCATGGGAAAAGAGGGTTGCCGAATGAAGTCGCAAAATTACTCCTTATTTTGGTAGACCCAAACCAAGCGCCTAAAAATAAGTGGTACTTTTTCAGAAACTTAACAGTACAACTACTTAGCCCACAATTTCCTTGGCATAATCCAAACACACTCAGAATCACTAACTTACCATTAGCAGGCTATTTCTGCTTCTTCTGTCCCAGAAACACAAAACTATAAAAGCAAAAAACCTCTGTCTCTTTGCAGAAACAGAGGTTTTAAGTTGTCCGACCAGGTTTCGAACCTGGACTCTTCTGAACCAAAATCAGACGTGTTGCCAGTTACACCATCGGACAATCTCCGCTGACAACCTGTTGTTGTCGTTTGGTGTTGCAAAGGTAGAAAAGAATTTATTCAGCGCAATACACCAGGCGAAAAATTTTTCAAAAAATTTATTCCATAATCCGCTCCAGGGCGGTGTCATAGCTGTTTTTGATGACCTGGATGGCATGGAAAACCTCGCCGTCTACCTCGCAGTAACGGGCAGTCACCTCACCAATTTTTTTGAAAGTCAGGCCGTTACCGGCTACCAGATTCTCAAATGCTTCTTGCTGGGTCGGACTTACGCTCACCACCACACGGCTCTGGCTCTCGCCAAATAAATATGCGTCCTTCCGGAAATTTTCATCGGTGGTCACGGCAAATCCAAGCTCGTTAGGCATGGCAGACTCCAGCAAAGTGATGTACAAACCACCATCAGCGCAGTCGTGGGCCGACTGGATGAGCGATTCCTCAATCAGGGATTTCACCGTTTTCTGCAGCACCAATTCTTTCTCCATGTCAAAGGCTGGGGCCGGAGACAGTTTCACGTTGTGGTAAGAATACAGGTACTCGCTGGAGGCGATGTCATTCTGCGCGTCTCCCAAAAGGTAAATGGCGTCTCCTTCGTTCTGGAAGGCCAGCGTCATGGTTTTGGCTTTGTCTTCCACTATCCCCAGCATGCCGATGGTTGGCGTTGGGAACACCGGACCTTCATCCGAGGATTGGTTGTAGAAGCTCACGTTACCGCCGGTTACCGGCGTCCCGAAAGCGGTACAGGCTTTACCCATGCCTTTGATGGCCCCCACAAACTGCCAGTACACCTCCGGCACGTACGGGTTCCCGAAGTTAAGGCAGTTGGTGATGGCCACGGGCTCACCGCCGGCGCACACAATGTTACGGGCCGCCTCGGCTACGGCAATAGCGGTACCTTCCTCAGGGTCGGCGTTCACGTAGCGGCTGTTGCAGTCAACGGTAATAGCAATGGCCTTGTCAGAACCTTTCACCTTCACAATGCCCGCATCGGCAGGGCGGTTGGTGGTCAAGGTGGAAGTCCCGATCATGGAATCGTACTGCTTGTACACCCAGCGCTTAGACGCGATGTTGGGGTGCGTGGCCAGGAACTCGGCTACTTCTTTATAGTTGGCTGGCTCCTGCACGGAGTCAATGGAGAATTTCTTGGCTTCTTGGAAATAAGCAGGTTCGCGGTACTCGCGGTGGTACACCGGGGCTCCGCCACCTAATACTAAGTCTTCGGCAGGCACATCGGCCACCAATTCGCCTTTTACATAATAACGCAGGCGTTTGGTGTCGGTTACCTCACCAATCTGGGCGCAAGACATGTCCCACTTATCGCAGATTTGGTGGATGAGGTCCTCAGCGCCTTTCTCCATTACCACCAGCATCCGCTCCTGGCTCTCTGAAAGGAGGATCTCAAACGGCTGCATGTTGGCCTGGCGGGTAGGCACTTTGTCCAGCCAGATCTCCATGCCGCTTTCGCCTTTGGCGCTCATCTCTGAGGTTGAGCAGGTGATACCGGCGGCTCCCATGTCCTGCATACCAATAACACGGTTGGTGGCCAGAATCTCCAAAGTAGCCTCTAAAAGCAGTTTCTCCTGGAACGGGTCGCCTACCTGTACAGACGGCAAATCGTTCACAGAATCCTCGGTAATGTCTTTAGACGCGAAGGCCGCGCCATGGATACCGTCCTTGCCAGTAGCGGCCCCGATGATGAACACCGGGTTTCCGGCGCCGTGCGAGGTAGCGCTGGCAGTTTTACCCACCTCCACGATACCCGCCGAGAAAGCGTTTACCAAGGGGTTCACATTGTAGCAGTCATCAAAGAACAGCTCGCCACCCACCGTCGGGATACCGAAGGCATTGCCGTAATCCCCGATTCCTTTCACCACACCTCTTAAAAGACGCTTGGTTTTATCTGAATTAGGGTTCCCGAAACGCAGGGAGTTCAGCTGCGCAATAGGCCGGGCACCCATGGTGAAGATATCGCGGTTGATCCCGCCCACACCGGTAGCCGCGCCCTGGTAAGGCTCCAACGCCGACGGGTGGTTGTGGGACTCTATTTTAAAGGAGCAGGCCAGACCTCCGCCAATGTCTACCAGACCGGCATTCTCTTCGCCGGCTTTGGCCAGCATGCGCGGTGAGTCTTTGGGCAAAGTCTTGAGCCAGACAATGGAGTTTTTGTAGGAGCAGTGCTCAGACCACATCACAGAGAAGATGCTGAGCTCGGTGAAATTGGGCGTGCGGCCTAGTATTTCTTTGATACGATCGAATTCTTCGGGCAGGAGGCCCAGTTTCTGGGCGGTCTCTACGGTAGTCAGGGTCTGGGTTTCCAAGACGGATATGGATTTGGTAAGACGGGGCAAAAATAAAGATTTCTTTTACAAGGCACTGCCATCTTTTTGCAGCGTTTTTCAGGTGTTTTCCCAAAAGCAGGGCAAAAACCGGAAAACAGCCCCTAAAAGGAAGCCTCTGGGCATGAAATCGTTGCTTTCAGAAACGGTAGAAAGTCTCCCTAATTTGCCTCATTTGAAGTTTAGAAGCTGGCCAAAAGGCGAGACCCACCGTTTTCCGAACCAGTTTTTCCAGACCACAGCTAACCCAAAGAGCCGGCGCTTACCTGGCACCGGCTCTTGAAGTCGTTAATAAATAAGTGGCCAGTTTGCTTTTTTATGGCTTTACAAATGGATCATCCTTTTGGTGACCACCTGGTTACCCACCCGTAATTTATAGAAATACATACCGGGTTTCAGGTCAAGGCTAGACAGTTCTACCCGGTGGAACCCGGCGGGTTTGGTCTCATGCACCAGTTCCCTCATGGGTCTACCTGCCACATCATACAACGTGAGGGAAACCTGTGCCCTGGCTGGTAGCGTGTACGGGATAATTGTGGAGCCCTTGAAAGGGTTGGGAAAGTTCTGCTCCAGTTCCAGGCCGCTGTCTTTGGTTTCAAGGTTATCCAAGATGCCCGTAACAATGGTGGGCGACATGATGTAGGCTCTGACAGTTTCACTCCAGGTGATGCGGGAACCGGAAGAACTGTTGGTTTTTTCCTCATGGAAGGTAACCTTGTACATCTTAAACCTGGACGTGGACGTAGGCGGCAACACCTCTATCTTGCCTCCGTTTATGCCGTCAAATACCGTTACCTGCCCCACAGATTCTACGTCTTTAGAGGTATTAGTACCGTTGCCCAAGCCCCCTGATTGGGTAGACGTACGGTCAACTTCAAAATCAAGCGCCAGGCTCAGCATATCCCCGAAACGGCCATAATCAAAGTTGATAGCCGCCAGACGCCTATCAGTTGGCTTACCGGTGGCCAGGTGACGGTTGCGGTCTGTCACAACAGGGCCGCCTTTGTAGACCATTTTCATGTAAGAATTCCCGAAGGAAGTATGGCTGCCCTGCTCAAAGAAATCAAAAACCTGGCCCTCGGCTTCAGGTTCAGCAAGTGAACTGATGCTGATGTTGTCGGTCATGGGTTCCTTGGGGCGGTAAAGAAACTGGGCCCTGTACTCTGTCTCATAATTAGAAGAGCCTTTATCATATTTGGTACCTTCTGAGGTTTGAGAGGTCTTATCCAAAGATCTTTTCATTCTATAATGGTAGTGCACATCTACATACCAGGTGTCTGTGTTCTCCACATTGATGGGTACCTCTCCGTACATAATACCAGGGCTACCGTTGGGATGGGTAAAACCATAGTAGGCCACAATCTTGCCAGAGCAGGCCTGGTTACCGGCTTTATACTTCACTTTGGCCTTCCCCTGCTCATCAGTGGTGACTTCTGAAGGAATGATCTGGCCACAAGTAGTGCCGGGCACGGAAAGGCCGGCCACTTCGCCGGAGGTGAACCGCACCTTCCGGTTTTTGAGTTTGTAGCCGTCGCAGTCCACCATCTCAATCTCCACGTCTATCTCCTCGTTCTTGCTCAGGATCGTTTTGGAAGGTGTGATCTTGATGTCCACGGGCTGCACCTGCCCAATCATCATAGACAGCAGAGCCACATCAGTGCTGGCTTCCCTTTCTGCTTGTTCAAAGGCTTTGATCTTGTCCAGCAGCGGGTTCAGTTGGTTTGCGGCCCGTACGGCGGCATCACGCGGACCATCCGGGTCAGAGAGTTTGAAGGAGGCACTGCTGGTCACAGCCACTTTCCGGTTCACGGCACCTACCACTTTGATTTGCACGGTGTAGTCATTGCCGGAGCCGGTTACAGTGCCGATTACCAGGTAATCGGCGTAAGATTGGTCACGGGTGCCCGGCAGGTTAATGTGGTCTGGATCGGGGCTGTCCCTTTCCAGGTCATCGGCGTGGAAGACAGTGAAACAGGGGTTGTCGCTCAGGGTGGTAGACAGGATGTTGTTCACGTGCCCGGCCGCCAGGAAAAGTTTCCGCCAGGCAGTAAGCGCCGCCGGATCGGTGGGTTTGGGAACCTGCACATCAAAGTCATACAGCGCAATACCGGGAATGGAGCACTCCCAGCACTGCTGCGTCTGCGCCAAGGATGAAAAAGGTAAAAAGAAGAGGAAAAAGAAACGTACAAGTCTGGTCTTCATATATGGCCTGGATCTGGTGGTGACGAGAAGAGCGGGCAGCCAGCGCATTACCTAAGACACGGCCACTTACCTTTTGACAACCTCAACCGTCTTTTCCCCTACCAATGGAAGATCCCGTTTTCACCTGAAATCCCAAAAACGCCTTAAAAACCAAGCAGCACCTATCGCCCAAAACCTGAAAGGAGGTTGCTTTTAGCCTAACCTTGACAAAACAGCTCGCGCGTTCAAGGGCGGCTGGGAACAGAAAATATCCGGATTTACAATCTGGATGCAGTGGCTCAGGCTTTAGCGAAATTATCAAAGGCGAGTGTGCTCTTGGGCTGTGTGGAGCCAAAACTAACTTTACTTCCCTCCTTAGTATCTGCAAAGCGATTCCGGGCTATTTTGCCAGAATCGGCGCTAAAACAGACCTTGGCCGAAAACCGCACTTTAATACATTTTACATCCAAAACTTTTTACCTACTTCTATGGAAATGAGGGAAGAATGCAGTAGTTTTGCACCCTGATTGAGTACTGTATCTATCTAAATAATTATAAACCAACCAAATGGCGAATATTGGCAGAATTACCCAGGTGATCGGTCCGGTAGTGGACGTTAGCTTTTCGGGTGAGAATTCTAAGTTGCCCAACATCATGGATGCCCTGGTAGTGGTGAAAGAGAACGGTGCCCGCGTGGTACTGGAAACTCAGCAGCACTTAGGCGAAGACCGCGTGCGTACCATTGCGATGGACGCAACCGAGGGCTTAACCCGCGGCATGGAAGTAACTGACCTTGCGGCTCCTATCTCAATGCCTACCGGCGACAACGTGCTAGGCCGTCTGTTCAACGTAATCGGCGATGCCATTGACGGTATTCCGCAGCCTGCCAGTTTGGTAGACCTGCCTATCCACCGCAACGCGCCACGTTTCGAGGACCTTTCTACTTCATCAGAGGTATTATACACCGGTATCAAAGTAATTGACCTGATTGAGCCTTACTCTAAAGGAGGTAAAATTGGTTTGTTCGGGGGTGCCGGGGTGGGTAAAACCGTATTGATCCAGGAGTTGATCAACAACATCGCCAAAGGCCACGGTGGTCTTTCTGTGTTTGCCGGTGTGGGTGAGCGTACCCGCGAAGGAAATGACTTGCTGCGTGAGATGATTGAATCAGGCATCGTGAAATACGGTGACGAGTTCATGGAGTCTATGGAGCACGGCGGATGGGATCTTTCCAAAGTTGACGCTAACGCGTTGAAAGACTCTAAAGCTACCTTCGTGTTCGGTCAGATGAACGAGCCGCCAGGGGCCCGCGCCCGTGTAGCCTTGTCTGGTTTGACCATTGCGGAGTCTTTCCGCGACGGTGACGGTACCGGTTCTGGCCGCGATATCCTTTTCTTCATTGACAACATCTTCCGTTTCACCCAGGCAGGTTCTGAGGTATCGGCCCTTTTAGGTCGTATGCCATCTGCGGTAGGTTACCAGCCCACTTTGGCGACTGAGATGGGTGCCATGCAAGAGCGTATCACGTCTACTAAGCGTGGTTCCATCACGTCTGTACAGGCCGTTTACGTACCTGCAGATGACTTGACTGACCCGGCTCCAGCGACCACCTTCGCTCACTTGGATGCTACCACTGTACTTTCCCGTAAAATCTCTGAGCTTGGTATCTACCCTGCGGTAGACCCACTGGATTCTACTTCCCGTATCTTGACCGCCGACGTGGTAGGTGCTGAGCACTACAACACCGCGCAGCGCGTGAAAGAAATCCTGCAGCGTTACAAAGAACTGCAAGACATCATCGCCATCCTGGGTATGGACGAATTATCTGAAGAAGATAAACTGGTCGTACACAGAGCGCGTCGTGTGCAGCGTTTCTTGTCTCAGCCATTCCACGTAGCCGAGCAGTTCACCGGCTTAAAAGGTGTGTTGGTTGACATCAAAGACACCATCCGCGGATTCAACGAGATCATGGACGGTCTGCATGACAACCTGCCTGAGGCAGCCTTCAACTTGGTTGGTACCATTGAAGACGCCGTTGCCAAAGGTCAGAAAATGATGGCCGAAGCAAAATAATATTCATTAGTTCTGAGTCTTGAGTTCTGAGTCCTGAGTCTGTGCAAGATTTTGACTCAGAACTCAAGACTCAAGACTCAGAACTCCTAAGAAATGTATTTAGAAATCATTACCCCAGATAGAAGAGTATTTGAAGGCGACGTAACCTCGGTTAAGTTTCCGGGCATTAATGGTGGATTTGAGGTGCTGAACAACCACGCCGCCCTCATCAGTGCCCTGGCCAACGGAGCGGTACGCATTACGCCTGCCACCGGAGCCCCAGTGGCCTTCCAGATTGACGGGGGAGTTGTGGAGGTGCTAGACAACAAGATCATTGTCCTGGCCGAAGCCGTAACCGCCTAAGATTTCCTGTTTTCCATTTAAAAAGCCCGTTCTTCTTTCCAGGAGGCGGGCTTTTGTTTTTAGCTCTTTCCGCAAAAGCAGGCCTTAAACAGATTCAATAGAATTACTGCTTTCTGACTACCTTTAGAATTGCTGGTTATTATTTGTTGATTGTTTGTAAAGAATGTGAGGGAGCCAAGGTTTTTCTTGACGTTGGATTGTTGGTGATAACACCAACAATGGCACTGTGGCAAACTTTAAGAACACCTTCAATTCTTAATTGTTAATTCTTAATTCCTAATTAATAAAGTGTCCATTTCGCCAAAGATCACCCCCATTTACCAGACCTCGGTTTTCACGTTTGAAGACCTGAATGCGCTGGAGGCTTACTTCCAGGAGCCTGGTCAGCATTACATGTACACCCGCTACGGCAACCCCAACAGCGAGGAACTGGCCCAGGAAGTAAATAAACTGGAACATGGACAAGGCGCGGTGGCTACCTCCTCCGGCATGTCGGCGATTCTCACCGCGGTACTGGTGTACGCCAAGGCGGGCGATCACGTGCTCTGTGCCGAGGAAATCTATGGCGGCTCATCTTCCCTGCTCTCCAATGAACTCAACCGGCTGGGTGTAGAGGTGAGCTACGTGCCTACCGCTGATACTTACTCATTGGAAGGGTACGTGCGCGAGAATACCAGACTGTTCCTGGCCGAGACCATCAGCAACCCCATGATGATGGTGATGGACCTGGCCCAACTGGCGCAGGAGTGCCAAAGCCGGGGCATCAAATTGGTGGTGGACAACACCTTCGCCTCGCCTATCATCACCCGCCCTTTGGAACTAGGTGCTGATCTGGTCATCCACAGCGTTACCAAATACCTCTCGGGCCACAGCGATGTGACCGCGGGCGTACTGATTGCCAAAGTAGCCGAAGACGAGGCCCGGGCCGCCCAGATCATGCGCACCTGGGGCTTGAACCTGAGTCCGTTTGAGAGCTGGCTGGGTGCCCGTGGCCTGAAAACCCTGAAGCTCAGAATGCGGGAGCACTCTGCCAATGGATTGGCCGTGGCCCAATACCTGCAACAGCACCCCAAAGTGCAGGCCGTCTTCTATCCCGGTCTCTCGGAGCATCCGCAGCACGAGCTGGCGCAAAAGCAGGGCAATGGCCTTTGCGGCGGTATGCTGTCCTTCAGAATCGCGGATGAAACCGAAGCCGTGAATCGGTTCATGAAAGCCTTGTCGCATATTCCTTTTGCTCCGTCACTGGCTGGGGTTACTACTTCCATTTCTTATCCGCTGGGAACCTCGCACCGTGGTCTCACCCAGGAGCAGCAGGAGAAGATGGGCATCACCGTGGGCCTCATCAGGTTGTCCGTGGGTATCGAGGATGCGCAGGAACTCATCGCGGATCTGGAGCAGGGATTGGCGGCTATTTAGGTGTTAGCGATTTGTTAGTAGCGATTGTTGATAGTTCAGAAGGAAATGAGCTTACTGAGTGTCCTGATACCTTCAAAATCTAGATTACCACAAACTGACAACTAAACACTATGAACTAAGAGCCTTACCTTTGCAGGATGTTTACACGTTTAGTCAACTGGCTCGGCGGCAAAGAGACTGCTCAGCCAGCAGATGACACCCCAACTGATATGAAATACTTACTTGTGGGCCTGGGCAACATTGGCCCAGAATACGCTGATACACGGCACAACATCGGGTTTATGGTGCTGGATCACCTGGCCAAAAAGCACGAGGTTTCTTTTGACACCAGCCGTCACTCCTTTGTGACCGAGTTCAAAACCAAAGGCAAGCACTTCACCTTGGTGAAACCCACCACTTTCATGAACCTGAGCGGCAAAGCCGTGGCACATTGGCTAAGCGTTCTGAAGATTCCGGCCCAGCAGATGCTGGTGATCACCGATGACCTGGCCCTGCCCTTCGGTAAACTGCGTATGCGCGCCAAAGGAAGCGCCGGCGGGCACAACGGCCTCAAACACATTGAGGAGACCTTGGGCCATAATGAATATCCGCGGCTGCGGTTTGGGGTGGACTCACAGTTCTCCAAGGGCCGGCAGGTAGATTATGTGTTGAGCCCCTTTTCTGCCGATGAGCAGATTGACCTGCAGACGCATATTGAAAAAGCCGCCGAGATGAGCCTTTCCTTCGGGACTATTGGGCTGGAGCGCACCATGAACTTCTTCAATAAGTAATTTCCCTGTATAAGAAAACTAAGCCAGCGTTTGGAAGCCGTTTTCTATAAAACAGCCTCCAAACGCTGGCTTAGTTTCAGGGAAATGAGTTGTCGTTAGACGGCGCGCAGCAGTTCCAGATTCCGGGCCAGAAGTTCGGCCTGTACTTTCAGACGTTTGAAATTCCGGCTCATAGACTCCCCATTGGCGGCGGTATCGGTCTCCATTTTATTTCCGAGCGCCACCACCTCATCTAAAAGCATCTGGAGGTGATGGCTAAGTTGATCCTGAAATCTCTGCAGCTTTTCATTGGCCAGGGCAAACTCCTCCTGCTCTTTCACCCTTTCCGGCTGGCTCCTTTTCAATTCTAGTTGCAGCATGGCTTTTTGGTTTATTTTTCTTGCGTAAACTGCCAGTATTAAGAGATTTCTCCTGGCTTCCTTCTGATTAGCGGCTGGGCGCCTGCCTAATACCCAAGTGGCTTGATGGATAATTCGCTCTTTTTCGTTAACTCCCTTCCTTAAAGCACCGGAGCCTTGTTTAATTAAAGTTAAGAAATGCTGCAAGCATACTACTTGAGACTCGACAGACGCAGGTCCGCGGAAGTTAAAACCACGTTCTCACCCGGTGTATGCTTTTGAATTGGTGCCATTTACCTTATTTTGCGTCGCGCAATTCCCCCCAATGATTCTACTCCTTTCCCTTTACCGCAATGCCTTTAGTGGGCTCCCAAGAGAAGCCTGGCATTTGGCGGCAGTATCGCTTATCAACCGCAGCGGAGCCATGGTGTTGCCGTTCCTGAGCGTGTACCTCACAGAATCTCTGGGTTTCAGTATGAAGCAGGTTGGGGTGCTGCTAAGCCTCTATGGGGTGGGTGCCACCATCGGTAATTTTCTGGGCGGCTGGCTCACCGATAAGTTTGGCCATTTCAAGGTACAGTTGGGGAGTTATCTACTGACCGGGGTCTGGTTTATGGTTGTGCTTTGGATGCAGCGGTTTGAGACGGTAGCCGGAGGGCTTTTCCTGCTGAGTATCTTAACCGAGACCTTGCGCCCGGCCAATGAATCTGCGGTGAGCGCCTTCTCGCCACCTCAGCAGATAACGCGTGCTTTTTCCCTGAACCGATTGGCCATTAACCTGGGCTTCTCCCTGGGCCCGGCGCTTGGAGGCTTTTTGGCCACGGTGTCTTATAAACTAATCTTTCTGGCCGACAGCCTCACGTGCCTCACGGCCGGCCTGGTGTTTTTCTTTTTGTTCAGAAACAGAAAGGCAGTGGAAGCCAGCCCGCAAGCCCAACCAAAAGATCCCGGGTTAAACTCCTTCTCTTCGCTCTCCTCGTACCGTGACGTGCTTTTCCTGGCTTTTGCTTTCCTGTGCTGCTGCTATCTGGTGGTGTTTTCCCAATTATTCACTACCCTGCCCTTGTTCTGGCAACAGGTGCATAACTTGTCTAATTCTGAGATTGGCGCCTTAATGGCCTTGCAGGGTTTGCTGGTGTTTCTCCTGGAGATGGTCATCATCTATAGACTGGGCAAGGTGCGTAGGCTCTGGAAAATGATTGTGCCCGGACTCCTTCTGCTGGCTATGGCTTGCCTGCTGCTTCCCATGGCCCACGGGGTTCTGGTGTTGGTCCTCTCGGTGGTTTTCTGGGCTCTTTCAGAGATCTTAACCTTGCCCTTTACAAGTACCCTTACGGTACAGCGGTCCAGTCTGCAGAACCGAGGCTCCTATATGGGACTCTACACGCTCTCCTACTCGGTGGCGTTTGTGGTGGGTCCTCTGGCGGGTACCCACCTCATTGATGCCTACGGGTTCAACGCGCTGTGGTGGGCCTGCAGCGCGTTGGGTGTCTTCACCGCCGGAGGGTTATACCTGGTGGTGCGCCGGTTGCAGGCCTCAACTGAGCTGGATTTCAACCTGGCCGTACCTGAACCGGTTTAAAAAGCCCGGTTCATTTATAAGCGGCAGAGTTGGTTTCATTTCTCTACTTTTGTGCCGCTACCCGCTTTAGAATGACCCCAATCCTTTCCCTTTACCGCAACGCCTTCGGCGGACTTTCCAAAGAAGCCTGGTTTCTGGCCGCCGTGATGTTCATCAACCGCAGCGGGGCCATGGTGGTGCCGTTCCTGAGTGTGTACCTTACCGAGGCCCTGGGCTTCAGTCTGCAGCAGGTAGGCGTGCTGTTAAGTCTGTTCGGGGTGGGCTCCATGTGCGGTACGTTCCTGGGCGGCTGGCTCACCGATAAGATCGGGCATTTCAAGGTGCAGTTCTTCAGCCTGACGCTGGGTGGTTTCTGGTTCTTTGTGATGCTCTCTTTTAAGCAATTTGAGTTCTTTGCGGGCGGCATTTTCCTTCTCAGCCTATTGACTGAGTGCCTGCGCCCGGCCAACGCCTCCTCGGTGAGTTCCTACGCCCGGCCCGAAAACGTGACCCGGGCTTTCTCCCTTAACCGCATGGCCATTAACCTGGGCTTTTCCATCGGGCCGGCTTTGGGCGGGATTCTGGCCACGGTTTCTTACCAATGGCTTTTCCTGGCCGATGGTCTTACCAGCCTTTCCGCGGGGGTGTTGTTTTTCCTGTATTTCAGGCACCGGCAGGGGCACGATCCCCAACCGCAGACAGCCGGAGAGCCACCAGTGCCGCCTGCGATTACGCGCTCTCCTTACCGAGATGGCCTCTTTGTCTTATTTGCGGTGTTGTGCTGCTGCTTTGCTGTGGCCTTCTTCCAGTTCTTCTCCACCATGCCGCTGTATTTCAGAAGGGTCTACCACTTGTCTGAACTGCAGATTGGCGCCTTGCTGGCGTTTAACGGCATGGTTGTGTTCCTGCTGGAGATGATCATTGTGTACCTCATAGGCGATAAGCACGCGCTTTGGAAGATGATTGTGCTGGGTTTGTTTCTGCTGGCGCTGGCGTTTGTGCTGCTCAACGTGGCCAAAGGGTTCCCGGTACTGGTGATATCGGTGCTGCTTATGAGCCTTTCAGAGATCCTGGCCATGCCCTTTATGAGCACAATCACGGTGCAGCGCTCTGGTGCGCATAACCGAGGCTCTTACATGGGGCTTTACAGTTTGTCTTACTCTGCCGCCCATATTATAGGGCCGTTTGTGGGTACCACGGTCATCGCCAGCTTTGGGTTTGACACCCTGTGGTGGGGCGCCAGCGCTTTGTGCCTGGTGGCTATTGTGGGGTTCTACTATGTGGTAAGGCGCTTGCAGGCCGGATAGGCTCTGCGTTTTCTTCTCTTATTCCAGAAATCAGCCGTAAAACGGAAAAGCTTTTTCTGCTTTGCCATCTTTTTGGCATCTTTCACCAACACTTCGTTCCTCTGATCTATGAAAACAATGATGTCACTTTTAATCGTCTTAACCGTATTGCTGGTCGCCTGTTCTGTGGTGAAGCAAAGTTCCTCGCAACAGGAAATGCTGGTCTACGTGGGTAGTTACGCCAAGCCAGATGCCGAGAGCATTTTCGCTTACCGGTTAGACGAGGAGAACGGGACATTGACCAAGGCTTTCGCGGTGAAAGGCGGGGAGAATCCATCGTTCCTTACCCTGGACAATGACCGCAAGCACCTGTACGCAGTAAACGAGACCACTGAATACGAGGGCCAGAAAAGCGGGGCGGTGAGTGCCTTCTCCGTAGACCAGAGAACCGGTAACCTTACTTTTCTCAACAAGCAACCTTCTTTGGGCGGCGCGCCCTGCTACATCAGCCTGGACCACAAAAACAAAATGGCTATGGTGGCCAACTACGTGGGCGGTAACGTCTCCGCTTACCTGGTACAACCCGATGGCCGTTTGAGCGCCTCCACTGATATGGAACAGCACGCCGGCAAAGGTCCTCGGCCGCAGCAGCAAGATGGTCCGCACGCGCACTGCATCACCCCAGACCCCAACAACAATTTCGCGCTGGCCGTGGACTTGGGCATTGACCAGGTCATCAGCTATAAAATAGACAAGGAGAGCGGCAAGCTGGAGCGGCAGTCGGCGTACACGGCCAAGACCGGCGCCGGGCCGCGGCACCTTACGTTTCACCCCAACAAGCGCTTTGCGTACGTGATCAATGAGCTGAACGCTACGCTTACGGCTTTCAACTATAATCCACAGACCGGTGCCCTTACCGAGGTGGAAACCGTGCCCACGCTGCCCGCAGACTATACCGGAGAAAATTCCTGCGCTGACATCCACGTCTCCGCTGATGGTCGTTTCCTCTACGGCTCTAACCGGGGGCACAACAGCATTGTGGTCTTCGCCATTGACCAAAACACCAATAAACTCACGCTGGTGCAGCACGCAAGCACCCAGGGCAACTGGCCCCGCAATTTCACCTTCAGCCCCTCGGGCAAAACCATGCTGGTGGCCAACCAACGCTCCAACAACATCACCACCTTCAAAGTAGACACCCAGACCGGCAAGCTGACCTACACCGGAAACTCCGCCGCGGTGCCATCACCGGTGTACGTGCAGGTGGTGCCCGCTTTCCCGCAGACCCCAAGACCGTAACTCTAAACTGTTTAGGGCCTGTTTTCTGTAAAACAGGGCTTAAACCGACTCCTCCATTTTCTGGTTCCTGCCTTACTCAAGGTAGGCTTCCGGAGCATTTCCAATGGTTTGCGCCCAACTTGAAACCTCCCTCCCGGCAAAAGGTATAGGTTCTATATACTTCATCTAAAAAATGGGACAATGAAAGCAGTGGTGATCACAGAACCAGGCGCACCCAAGGTATTGCAGGTACAGGAACGCGCTATTCCGGCACCGGAGGCGGGCCAGCTTTTGGTGCGCGTGCACGCCGCCGGCATCAACCGCCCCGATGTGGCACAACGCAAAGGCAATTATCCGCCACCAGTGGGCGCTCCCATTGACATTCCGGGCCTGGAGATTGCGGGCACCGTGGAAGCCTGCGGCGAGGGGGTGGAGCGTTGGAAAGCAGGCGATGCCGTGTGCGCCCTGCTTCCCGGCGGGGGTTACGCCGAATACGCGGTAGTGGACGCTCGCCACTGCCTGCCCGTGCCCCAAGGCTGGAGCTTTGAGGAGGCCGCTTCCCTGCCCGAGACCGTGTTTACCGTCTGGCACAACGTCTTCCAAAGAGGCGCTTTACAGCCAGGCGAGACTTTTCTGGTGCACGGCGGAAGCAGCGGCATCGGGATTACGGCCATTCAGTTGGCCAAGGCCTGGGGCGCCACGGTGTACGCCACCGCAGGCACCGAGGAGAAATGCCGCGCCTGCGAAGAACTAGGCGCCAACCGCTGCCTCAACTACAAAACCCAGGACTTTGCCGAGGAACTCAAAGCCGATGGCGTGGACGTGGTGCTGGACATGATTGGCGGTGAATACATCCCCAAGAACCTGAGCCTGCTCAAACCCGATGGTAGGTTGGTGTTCATCAACGCCATGCAAGGCGCCCAGGGCCAGTTTGATGTGCGCCAGGTCATGCAGAAGCGCCTCATCATTACCGGCAGCACCCTGCGCCCACGCTCCGCTGATTTCAAAGCCGCCCTCGCCGCCGAAGTTGGGCAGCACGTTTGGCCCAACCTGGGAAATGGAAAGTTCAAACCCGTCCTCTATACAACCTTTGACTTAGCCGATGCCGCCCAGGCACATGCCCTCATGGAAAGCAGCGGCCATATTGGAAAAATCGTTCTCAAGGTATCCCGGGATTAAACCCCAAAGTACCCGATAGAGTAAAGGAGAAGACCTTAGGTTTAGCGCCTGTTTCCAGAAAAATGGCCTTAAAACAAAGGAGCAGGCACTCCTTCTTTTCATGGTCAATCCTTTCACCTTATCTTTAACCTTCTGATTCTTCACTGAAGCCCTGCATGAACCTACTGTTCCTCACTTTTGGTCCCAACATCAAAAACCATTACCAGGCAAACTTCGCCATTCTGTCGTTTTTGCGGTACCAGCAGGAGTTGAACACCATCTACGTCTTCACCGATTACCCGCAATACTATGAGCGCCTCAGGGAGCAGGTTCAGGTGATCACCGTAACCCAGGAACAGCTCACCGCCTGGGAAGGTCCGCACCAATTCTTCTGGCGCGTGAAGATCAAAGCCATTGAGCAACTCATCAAGGAGAGTCCAGACCAGCCGGTGATGTACGTAGACTCAGACGTATTCCTGTACCAGAATCCGCAGGAGTTGTGCAGCCAACTAAGGAAAGGGACGGCCTTCATGCACCAACCCGAAGGAAGACTCTCTGAGCTGCCGAGCAAAACCGAGAAGCGGATGTGGCAACAAGTGCAAGGCATGGATTTGGGAAGGTTTAAACTGAATGAGCACCACCAGATGTGGAACGCAGGCGTGGTGGCTTTGCCAAGCCAGCACAACCTGGCGGCCGTAACCCTGGCCCTGGATATCTGCGACAAAATGTGCGCCCAACAGGTAACGCCCCGCCTTATTGAGCAATTTGCGCTTTCGGTGGCCCTGCAGGAGACCTATAGCCTGCGGGAAGCCAAACCTTGGCTTGCGCACTATTGGGGCAACAAAGACGAGTGGAATGAGCACATCAGCCAGTTCTTCCTGGAGTCTCACCTGAAAAACTTTACCGTTGCGCAGGACGTGGCCCGCCTGCAGCAGTTCCAGTACAAGTCGTTGGCTTTGATCAAGCGCAACAAGAAGACACGCGCTAGGCTCATACAGGCTGTTGACATGCTGTTCCCGCCCAAAAATCAGGTCTTCATTGAGGATTAACGCTTGGGATCAATAACGAGGCAATTCTGCTTCGGTTCCTATATATGCTTTCCTCTATTTATATTTACACCTCATTCCCCATGAGACTTCCCCTCCCATGCGCTTCATCTTTTGCTTTATTCTTTCCCTGCTTTCTGTGACGGCCTTTTCACAAGAGGTCAGATACTTTTCAGAAAGGTTCCAAACCCAACGTAGCGTTAAAACTGGCTTTGAAAGGCGCTACTTCTTAGAGGCAAACAAAGTGCGGACAGAAGATTATGAATATGATACGCTGAAGCAGAAAAGCTTTATAACCGGCACAACCTCTTTAGACGAAGCCGATGATTATTTGTGGTATGTCAGAGTCCAAGCCGATTATTTGGTGGAGCCTTATTTCAGCAACCTGAAGGCCAGGGTGCATACCTTCACGAAAGCCGGACAACCCTCTTCAGACATCATAGCCAACGGCACGCGCGTACTTTACGCACAATTGTGGAATAGTGACAACATACCCTATCTGGTCAAAGGCACTGGCAACAGCAATTACTGGAACAAAGACAGCACAGAAAATTCGCGTTACTTCTATAAAGATTCACTGCTGGTTTCTGCCTTCACGTACCGGCCCGCCCAGAAAGATTTTGTCTTTATTAAGCTGGACCAAAGGGCCGAACCCAAGACTGGTATCCAGGCTTTCGTACAAAAGCTTGCCAGTACAATCCCCTACCCTGAAAATGAACTATATGCAGATGTACAAGCTACCATTTACATACAGTTTACGGTAGATGACAAAGGCCATTTAGGAGAATTCAAGGCGCTAAACAGCTCATACGACGGTTTTAATAAAGTAGTGCTTCAAAAACTGGAAGCTTCAACCGCCTGGAACCCTGCCCTGGTAAATGGTAGAAGGGTAAAGTCAAGGTATACAATACCCGTGTCCTTCCAAATAATGGATGAACCCGTAAAACCGGCAAAGAAAAAGCCCCGCAGGTAAATTCCCGGCGGGGCTTTTCTATTTGGTTTCTGTTTTCGGCTTCTTTTTCAGGAAACAGCTCAAAAACGGCGCTTGTGTTCAGTTAGCTCACGCCACCGCCGTTCACCACTGGCTTAGAAGGCTGCATGAAGGCCAAAGATCCATCGGCGTTCTCAGCCATCAGGAGCATTCCTTGGCTCACAATACCTTTGATCTCGCGAGGCGCCAGATTCACCAACACACTCACTTGCTGACCGATGATTTCCTCGGGGTTGAAGTGCTCGGCAATACCGCTCACGATGGTGCGCTGGTCAATGCCGGTATCTACCTTCAGCTTCAGGAGCTTTTTGGTTTTGGCTACTTTCTCAGCCTCCAGGATTGTACCTATCCGGATGTCGATCTTGGAGAAATCCTCGAAGTTGATGTCTTCTTTGGCCGGCGCGGCCACAGCGTTCGCCAGTTCGTTCTCTTTTTTGGTGTTGAGCAGTTTCTGCACCTGCGCTTCAATCACGGCATCTTCTATCTTCTCAAACAGCAAAGCGGCTTCGCCGATATTGTGCCCCGAAGAAATGAGATCAGGTGAACCCGCCTCGTCCCACTTGCCCGGCGTGTAATTGAGCATCGCGGCGAGTTTATTGGCTGTTTCCGGCAAAAACGGCTCAGACAATATAGTCAGGCTGGCTGAGATCTGCAACGCAATGTTCATGATGGTCTCTACGCGAGCGGCATCTGTCTTGATCAGTTTCCAGGGCTCAGTGTCGGCGAGGTATTTGTTGCCTAGGCGCGCCAGGTTCATCAGTTCACCCAAAGCTTCTTTGAAACGATATTGTTCCAGGGAAGCGGCAACCTTCTCAGGGAAATCGGCTAGTTGGGCCAGTACTTCCTCGTCAAAAGAAGTCAACTCACCGCGTTGCGGCACGACCCCGTTGTAGTATTTGTTCGTGAGCACCACCACCCGGTTAATGAAATTCCCGAAGATGGCGAGCAGCTCGTTGTTATTGCGGGCCTGGTAGTCTTTCCAGGTGAAGTCGTTGTCCTTGGTCTCGGGGGCATTGGCGCAGAGCACGTAGCGCAGCACATCGGCTTTGCCGGGCAGTTCCTCCATGTACTCGTGCAGCCACACGGCCCAATTGCGGGAGGTGGAGATCTTGTTGCCTTCCAGGTTCAGGAACTCGTTCGCGGGCACGTTATCCGGCAGCACGTAATCACCGTGGGCCTTGAGCATGGCCGGGAAAATGATGCAGTGGAACACGATGTTGTCCTTGCCAATGAAGTGCACCAGTTTGGAGTTTTTGTCTTTCCAATAGGTTTCCCAATCGGGCGTAAGGTCTTTGGTGGCGGAGATGTACCCGATGGGCGCATCGAACCACACGTAGAGTACTTTTCCTTCGGCACCTTCTACCGGCACGGGAACGCCCCAGTCCAGGTCACGCGTCACAGCGCGCGGCTGCAGTCCCTGGTCAATCCAGCTTTTGCACTGGCCGTACACGTTCGTTTTCCAGTCGTTTTTGTGGCCTTCCACAATCCACTCGCGCAACCAGGGTTCGTACTGATCCAGCGGCAGGTACCAGTGTTTGGTCTCGCGCAGCACCGGAGGCTCCCCGCTCAGTGTGCTTTTGGGGTTGATGAGATCTGTGGCGTTAAGCGAGGTTCCGCAGCTTTCGCACTGGTCGCCGTAGGCGTTCTCGTTGCCGCACTTGGGGCAGGTGCCCACAATGTAGCGGTCGGCGAGGAACTGCTGGGCTTTCTCGTCATAGTACTGCTGAGTGGTCTGCTCAATGAACTTGCCCTCGTTGTAGAGCTTCAGGAAGAACCCGGAGGAAACCTCGCGGTGCGTCTGTGATGAGGTGCGGGAATAGGTATCGAAGGAGATGTTGAAATCGGAGAAGGATTTCTTGATGAGCTCGTGGTATTTGTCCACAGCCTGCTGCGGCGTGATGCCTTCTTTCTTGGCCCGGATGGTGATAGGAACACCGTGCTCATCTGAGCCGCACACGAACTTCACATCGCGGCCGCGCGAGCGCAGGTAACGGGCATAGATATCGGCGGGGATGTACACGCCGGCCAGGTGCCCAATGTGCACGGGGCCGTTGGCGTAGGGCAGCGCCGCGGTCAAAGTATATCGTTGGGGATAGGTTATTTCAGCCATAGTCTTTCTTTGAAGGGGCAAATATAGCGAATTTGCAGGGAGGTTTTTTTGTGGTTCTACTGGCAATAAAAATGCCTTTTCTCTCTCCTGCCGGGTTGAGTTATTTTCTCTTTGAGCATTTTCTTTTACTGAATTTGCTGGTTCTTTTGAATACCTCTCTCTTCTCTGGTTCAAGTTTTCAACTTGGACCTATAATGGTCTGCAGTTTGCAACTGCAGTGAGGCGTCACCCTCAAACATGTATTTGGGTCTTTACTTTCTAATCCCTTCCTTGCCAAGTCTCAGAACTGCAGCCGGGGTCTGCGGGCGTTTGTCACTTTTCTCCTTGATGAGAAAAGTAACCAAAAGAATCAAGAAGCCTCAAACTCGCTGACGCTCGGACAGTGAGGCTTCCATCAAGGTACCACCCCGCCAGCGTCCTCTGTTGCATAGCCAACGCAGGCCATTACTGCTTGAGCAGTTCATCCGTGCTGCAGCCTGTGCCTCGGCCTCACCGTAGGCCTTCGCCCCGGCCTGCCGCAGAATTCAGATGGTTGTACGTTTGGTAGTTTTATTAACCTGTAGAGACAAGGCATGCCTTGTCTCCGGCGGGCCCTCTGCAAAGAACGTTTACCACCTGGAAGGGCACCCACAAGAGGTGCCCCTACATTCACCTTACCATTCTCTTCCAATCCTCTTGCGTCGCGCCCACCGTTGTTGGTGTTATCACCAACAACCAAAAACACTGCTCAACTACCTTCTCACGCATTACTAGATTCCCCTCCTCAGAGGAGTTGGGGTGGGTTTCAGGTCTGCACAAGCCGTTATCCACACAGCAAAACAAAACGCCGCGACTTCTGGGGAGGTCGCGGCGTTTTGGGGTTGTTTCCAGGGAAAGGGCCTGAAAACGGTTTTCTGTTACTGGCCCGTGGTGGTGCCTACCGTGGGCGGCATGGCTGGGCGCCGGATGGTGTCTGGCGCTACGGGTTGCCGGCCCGGGAGGATTTTCTGGCTCCGGACGGCCGGGGTCTGGTTGCCGGGGGAGTTGGGGTTGCGGTCCTCTATGTTCTTTTTCTGGTTCACCTGGCTGGCCTGGTTGTTCAGGTCACGCGAGGTGGGGGTGGCGCGGTAGGTGCGTTGCTGTCCTGCTGTTTCCAGCGGGGGACTTTCCCTGGATGAGGTGCAACCCACAGCTAAGGCGCTCCACAGGGCACACCATATCAACCCAGACGTTTTACGCCTCCTTTTTCCAAAACTGCTCCAAAACGTCTGCATGGTTTATGGCTTATCGGGCGTTGCTTTGGCTTAAATCCTCATCCTCCAGTTCCTGCACCGCTTTGTAGCCTACAGGCGTCAACCGCAGACCAGATGGGTCTGGCGTGGCGTACCCCTGGTTCCGTAAATGTTCCTCGGCCCGTTTCTGCACATCCTGGTAATGAAGCTTTTCATCCTCCTGGTGCAGGAAAGGGTAGATTTCAGTCCATCCTAAAACTTCTTCGGCCTGGGTGCCTTTGGCTTTGAAGGCTTTTAAAATCAGGTAGCCGGTATTCTCAATATTCTCGCTGTTGGAGCTCAGGTTCTCTAAATCCATAGTCTTGTGTGTTAAGGTCTCTGTGCTTTACAGTACGTCAACCCCCACCCAAAGGATTTAGGCCGCTTAGTAGCGCCGCAGGCTGGCCAGAATACCGTCCCACAGGTGCAGGCGCATCTTCTGGCAGGCTATGGCTTCCTGGAGGCACTCTTCCCATTTGTGCTCATCTTGGCCGCACAATTCAGCCACCATGCGCATGGCCAGCGGTGAGTGTACCTCATCATCCAGTTGGATGTGGCGGTCCATATAATATTGGAAGGTGTCAAGGGTACCGGGGTAACGGCGGTTCAAGTCACCAATGAGGCAGCGGAACATATCTGGGATCACATCCTCGCGCCCGAAGGTAAAGGCGGCCGCGATGCGGTGTACCTGGCCGCTGTTGATGATCTGAAACGTGTGCGACACAAAATCGCGGGTGTGGCCCGGCACCGGCAGGTTCTCCAGTTGGGCGAATACCGATTTGCCCTGGTGCAGACCGGCCATGAACTCGTGGATCAGGCGGACATCGGCGCCGCATTCTTCCATGGCCCGCACGTATAGTTCAAAATGGCTGATGGGGTTTCCGGCGGGGTCCACATCGGTTTCTTCTTCCAGCACAATCTCGTTAATGAGTCTGCGGTTGGCAGGGGTGCCGTGCGGGGTCCAGGGCACATCTACGCAGGTAAGGTGGCGCTGCAGGCTTTTGAGCAGGCTCATGAAATCCCAAACAGCAAAAATGTGGTGCTCCATGAAAACCCGCAGGTCGGCCAGGTCATAGATGGACTCGTAGAGCGGATGCTGCATCAGGGCTTCGCGGTGCGGGCGAAGAGACTGCTGTAGCCAGCTTATCTTTTCCTGATAATAGGGAGACAGGGTAGATAAGGATACGGAATTATCTAAAGTTACGGGCATAGTATGGGGGTATAGAATTAGGTATAGACAGACTACGGATTTTCCGGTCCCGGCCCCCAAACATCTCCTCTTCTGCAGACTGCTATCCTGGAGGGTAAAGGTACGTTTGGAACCGGTGATTACGCAAAAAACGCACGTTCGTTTTATTTTTATTTTATCTTATTTTGGACAAAAAGAGCCATCGTTTCCTAAGTGGTTTCTCTAGGCTTAAAGTCAGTGAATTACCTTCTAACAAAATGCAAGAAACCTGTGCTGGAATGCTCCCACCTGCCTTTCTGACTGACCTTTTTAGCTGAAATCCACCCTTGATAATGAAAATACCGGACCTGGACTTAGGGACCAATTATGCTTGTTACCTTATACGTAAATATAGTACCTAGCGGAGTAGTAATCTACCGTACTTCTACTATGAAGCATGGCCCTAACCGGAACTTAGTAGTGCATAGAGCTGTTCTTCCCAACAAGCAAACATCCGTAACTGGTTGGGCAAAAGGCGTTTTTCATAAAAAGTATAGAAAAGCCTGAGAAAAACCCTACCTTTGCGGGCTGAAAATAACCTCTGAATGCAAAGTATCCGCAACATCGCGATTATTGCCCACGTGGACCACGGTAAAACCACGCTGGTAGACAAAATCATCCACGCCTCAAAGATATTTGACGCGCACCAACAGTTCGACGACCTGATCCTGGACAACAATGACCTGGAGCGGGAGCGCGGCATCACCATCGTTTCCAAAAACGTATCGGTGCGTTACAAAGATGTGAAAATCAACATCATTGACACGCCTGGTCACGCCGACTTTGGAGGTGAGGTAGAACGCGTTTTGAAAATGGCCGACGGCGTATTGCTGCTGGTAGATGCCTTCGAAGGCCCTATGCCGCAGACCCGTTTCGTGCTAGGAAAAGCTATCTCTCTGGGCTTGAAGCCGATTGTGGTAGTAAACAAAGTAGACAAAGAGAACTGCCGTCCGGACGAAGTACACGAAATGGTGTTCGACCTGATGTTCAACCTGGACGCCACTGAAGACCAGCTGGACTTCGTGACGTTGTATGGTTCCAGCAAACACGGCTGGATGAGCACCGACTGGCAGAAACCAACTGATAACATCATTCCTCTTTTGGAGGCTATCATTGACGTAATCCCTCCGGCTCCTTCAGAAGAAGGCACGCCGCAGATGCAGATTACCTCTTTGGACTACTCTTCTTTCGTGGGCCGTATCGCCATCGGGCGCGTAAAACGCGGTACTTTGAGAGAAGGCGCCAACATGAGCCTTTGCAAGCGCGATGGTTCTATCAAGAAAGTGAAGATCAAAGAACTTCAGGTATTTGAAGGCCTTGGCAAAGTAAAAGTTGAGTCTGTATCTGCCGGCGAGATCTGCGCCGTGACCGGTATTGAAGGCTTTGACATTGGCGATACCTTAGCTGATTTTGAGAACCCAGAGCCATTGGAGCGCATCTCTATTGATGAGCCAACCATGAACATGCTCTTCACCATCAACAACTCTCCTTTCTTCGGGAAGGAAGGTAAGTTCGTGACTTCCCGTCACTTGCGTGACCGTCTGTACAAAGAGACCGAGAAAAACCTGGCCCTGCGCGTAGACGAGACCGACAAAGAAGACACCTTCCTAGTGTACGGACGCGGTATCCTTCACTTGTCTGTACTTATTGAAACCATGCGCCGCGAAGGCTATGAGTTACAGGTGGGTCAGCCACAGGTGATCTTCAAAGAAGAAAACGGCCAGAAAATGGAGCCAATGGAGCACCTGGTAGTGGACGTTCCTGAAGAGTCTGCCGGTAAGGTTATTGAATTGGTAACCCAGCGTAAAGGTGACCTCCTGATCATGGAGCCGAAAGGCGACCTACAGCATTTGGAGTTCAACATCCCGGCCCGTGGTTTAATTGGTCTGCGTAACAACGTTTTGACTGCCACTGCCGGTGAGGCCATCATGAACCACCGTTTCATCAGCTACGAGCCGTTCAAAGGCCCAATCCCGGGTCGTATCAATGGTTCCTTGATCGCGATGGAAAATGGTCCTGGTACTGCTTACTCCATTGACAAACTGCAAGACCGCGGTGTGTTCTTCGTGGAGCCCGGCGAGGATGTGTACATGGGTATGGTTATCGGTGAGCACTCTCGTCAGAATGACCTGACCGTGAACATCCAGAAAGGAAAGCAGCTGACCAACATGCGTGCCTCCGGCTCTGACAACAACGTGAAGATTGTTCCTAAGAAACAATTCTCCCTGGAAGAAGCCATGGAATACATCCAGAAAGACGAATTGCTGGAAGTGACGCCTAAGAGCATTAGAATGCGTAAAATCTACCTTGACGAGAACGAGCGCAAGCGCTACGGAAACTCCCAAGGATAATAAGTATTGATATTTCCTTTAAAAGCCTTACTGCTACCCGCGGTAAGGCTTTTTTATGGCTGTTTTTCTAAAAACGCGCCTAAAATGAAAAGGCCGGCCAAAGACCTTCACCCATCTTCCTTTTCATTTCCCACCTTTCGCAAAAGTCACGCTTTGCTTTGCTCTGATATTAGGCAAGCAGAATTTATT
Source organism: Rufibacter roseolus (assembly GCF_017916365.1). Lineage (GTDB taxonomy): Bacteria > Bacteroidota > Bacteroidia > Cytophagales > Hymenobacteraceae > Nibribacter > Nibribacter roseolus. The sequence goes on along the minus strand of NZ_JAFMSU010000001.1, from coordinate 1,563,519 downwards.
TCAGGGATCATCCACGGGGATAGGGGTTGCCTTAAGGTTCTTTGTCTATATAAGCGGCCAGGGTTGAACAATTTACTGGCACTCTCATAGACTAACTTCTATCACATATTCAAACCCTTCATTCCTTTCTGTTATGAATTCAAGACTTTCTATGCTTGGCGGGGCTTTGGCCCTCTTCCTTTTAGTGCTTCCGGCACACGCTCAGTTCAACATCGCTGACAAACTCAAAAGCAAAGTCAACGAGAAGATAGATGCCAAAATAAACAAAACGGCAGACCAGGTAACCAGCGGCAAAAAAGCAACTAGCGGGGCAGCAAAGGAAAGCCAGGAAACTGCGGCAGAGGAAGCAGAAGCCGAGGGCACTGCGGCTGCCCCGGAGGTTAAGGCGAAAGTCTGGACCAAATATGATTTTGTGCCCGGTGACAAAGTACTGTTCGCCGATAACCTCAAAGGCGAGGAAAACGGCGAGTTCCCTTCCCGCTGGGATCTGAAAAATGGAAACGCGGAGGTAGCTTCCTTTGGCGGCACTGATGTGATTCACCTGGTGAGCAACGGCACCGCCATCAGCCCGCTAATGAAGACCGAGAACTATCTGCCTGAAACGTTTACCGTAGAGATGGACGTCTACTTTGACTCAGATAACCCCAACATGGCTTATGAAATCTATTTCCTGAGCGACGCGAACAAGTACAACGAGGCTACCCACGGCATGTTCTGGGACCCGATTGTGATTTCGCCGGAAGGGGTACACTTCAAAAACTTCGGGTCGAATTCTGCTGAGTTAGAGGCTGCCGGTACCAAAAGCCAGTGGCGCCACGTGTCCATCGCCTTCAACAAACGCAGCATGAAAATCTACCTTGATCAACATCGCCTCATCAACATCCCCAACGTCACCGGTAAACCGGTTAACCTGAAGATCAAATCAGATAGACGGATAGAAGGAAATGCCATGGTGAAAAACGTGTTCATTGCGGAGGGCGGTAAGAAACTTTATGACCAGGTGCTGGCCACCGGCAAGATTGTGACCTACGGCGTAAAATTCGATACAAACAAAGCCGTGATCAGGCCAGAATCTATGGGTACCCTCAACAGCATTGTAAAACTCATGCAGGAGCAACCTTCCCTTAATTTCAGCGTAGATGGCCACACTGACACAGATGGAGACGACGCCTCTAACCTGAAGTTGAGCCAGCAACGCGCCGAGGCTGTGAAAACCTACCTCGTGAGCCAGGGCATCGCGGATAGCCGTCTGAAAGCCAAAGGCCAGGGTGAAAGCAAGCCGCTGGACAAAGGCACCACGGCAGAGGCCAAGGCCAATAATCGCAGAGTAGAGTTTGTCAAGATTTAATTACCCTAGCCCATTACCTACAACCAACATGCTCTTTTAACCTATCAAAGCTGTTTCTTCATGTAGAGGATGTAGAAACGACTTTCTACCATAAAAAAGGCCCGCTGTTATATAGCGGGCCTTTTTTATGGTGTTTTGTGAAAACCAGACGCTAAGCGTCGGCCGTTTCGAGAAGCATGGTATTTACTTAACTAACCAGCATACTCTAATCTCTTCAACCTGATTCTCTCCTTTTCCGCTGTTAAATAGTAAATAGTCATTGACTCTACACATCCTATGTCAGCATCAACCAAGAACCTATTGGCAATAGAAAGAGTGAATTCCTGGGTGTTTTCGTCAAAAGTCAAGGTAAGTCCGTCTGGGCACCCGCTGCTGTCCGGATTATACCCTTTGGGTGCTGAGCCAAAGGAATACTTCTTTTCAAATCTCTTGGTAGCCCGTAAGGAATCAGAGTTGATTGATTTCAGGAAGTCTACCAGAATTTCTTTACTTGGCTGAGGAAAGCTTAATCTTTCCTCTGTGGTCATCCGGACCGAGTCTTTTGATATACTGGAGTTGACTTGGCTAATAAAGTCTTCTACCTGCTTGTAGTTCCCTTTTGAAATCTTCTTCTTTATTGCCAAGAGGCTTTGGAGACCATCTTGGAAGGCTTGCTCACCAGACTCTTTGTCAAGGGAAATCGCAGGGTTTTCCTTTGAGTTACCAACCGTTGTTTCAGCTTTAGACGAACCATCAGAGCAACTTGAAAAAGCTAGAACCAAGAAGGCTAGCAGGAGGATATAACTTCTACTCATGTCTACTTTTCCTATGCCTGAAACGGAACCGTCCGTTTCTCCTGGCTGCTTTGCATGATGAGTTCCACTACTCTGATTACGTCCCGGGCCTGCTCGGGCTTTACCGCCAGCGGCGCCTCTCCTTTGATAGCCAGGTAGACATTCTCATAGAAGCTGCGGTAATGGCCAGGTTCGCTTTCTATTTTCCCCGTGAAATGAAGACCTTGGAACTCGGTGTTCAATTGCCCCCATATGCTTTCGGGCTCTACGCCCCAGTTAGGCGTAAGGTGGGGTAGCAAACCATCATTGAGGGCTTTTTCCTGCACGTCCAAGCCGTACTTCAGGAAGGAGCCTTGGTCACCGTGGAGGATGTATCTTGGACTTGGTTCCCGCACCAGCAACCCCGCCGATAAGGTTACTTTGAGATGCTCATAGAACAGTGTGGCCTCAAACTTGTCTACTACCGGACTGCTGGGGCGCTGAATTCTGACATCGGCGGAGATAGCCTGCGGGAGCCCGAACAACACCAAGGCCTGGTCAATGAGGTGAGAACCCAGGTCGAAGACGATGCCCGAGCCAGGGGCCTCTTCTTCTTTCCAGGTATTGCCTTTGAGCGCCGGCCGGAACCGGTCAAAGTGGGCTTTGTACTCCACCACGTTCCCCAGCACGCCGCTCGCCAGCACTTTCTGCACCGTCTTGAAATCGCTGTCCCAACGGCGGTTTTGGTAAACGGTAAGAATCTTTCCTTTCTGTTGGGCGAGTTGGATCAGTTCATCGGCCTCAGCGGCGGTGGGCGTGAACGGCTTTTCCACTACCACGTGCTTGCCTGCATTTAGAGCCTGTTTTGCTAAACCATAATGCGAACTGTTGGGCGTGGCCACCACCACCAAATCAATGGCTGGGTCATCTAGGATGTCATCTACCTGGCTCGTGATCTGCGTCTGTGGATAGCGGCTGCGGGCAATCTGGATGTTTTCCTCACGTGACTCCCGGATGCGCACCAGTTCCAGCCCGGCTACCAGGTGGATGAATGGCCCATGGAAAATGCGGCCGGCCATCCCGAAACCAATGAGCCCTACTTTAATGGTGTTCTGTGTTTCTGCCATGGAATGCTTTTCTGTTCTAATACTAAAAGTAGCGTTCCTCATGGGGTTTAACCTTTAACCCAAGGAGAAACGCTTTCATCTGCAAGGTATCAAAAGCCACTTACAGATATTAAAATTCTCTTTGGCAAAGTATTACACTTCGGTTATCTCAGCAGGATGATTTAAAACAGGAAAATTCCAAAAGCCTGATTCTCTGCAGACTTCTAGTGCCCAAACCTGTCTTTGTAGTGCTCTGCGGGTGCTGGCTATGGGCTTAGGTTAACGGCTCCAGGAACTAAAAAAGACATGTTCCGTAATATACTTCGTCTAAAAAGACAGAATGTAGATTTTAATCTCTACATTTGTTTATTATAACATTATCACATTAATGAAAAACGGTAAAGTAAAATTCTTTAATGATTCCAAAGGTTTTGGTTTCATCAAAGACGCAGACTCCAATGAGGAGTATTTCGTGCACGTATCTAACTTGGTGGACGAAATCAGAGAAAATGACGAAGTAACTTTTGAGCTGAAAGAAGGCCGCAAAGGTTTGAACGCTGTAAATGTGAAACTTGCTTAAGTTTTAATATACATCAGTCCTCCAAAAGGGCCTCACCACACGTGAGGCCCTTTTTGCTTTTAGGCCCTACCCATTTTCATAAATCCCTGCCCTGGAGAAATCAGCCTTTCCTTTTTGGCTTATTTTACAGAAAACAGGGCTAAAACAGCTTCAGATTACCGCAAGATTGTAGTAGATTACAATTGAAATATTCTTGGCATGGCGAGCCGCCCTGGAGCGGATTTCCAGGCAGCCAGGGCATTTCACTTTACAGATCTTCCTTTTTAATACCTATGCCTTTTACTAAACACGGAAGTCGTTTCTTCCTCCTGGCAGCCCTTGGGCTGAGTTTCTTTGCCTGCTCCACTCCCGATAAAAAAACAGAGAATGCTCCTGCCGTATCTGCCACGCCGGTAGTGACGGCCGGCGCCAAGACAGAACAAGCTCCGGCTCCATCTACCCAAACAACCGCTGCCCCCACCGATACTGAACCAGCCACTGCCTCCACCATCCTGGCCCGCCCGCAGGTGCCCATTCTGTGCTACCACCAGATACGTGAGTGGAACTCCCATGACGGAAAAGTAGGCAAAGACTACATCGTGAAGCCCCATGAATTCAGGGCCCAGATGAAGATGCTGGCTGATAGCGGGTATCACACCATTTTGCCAGACCAACTGCAAGATTACCTCACCAAAGGCACCCCGCTGCCCAGCAAGCCCATCATGCTCACCTTTGATGACACCAAACTGGACCAGTACACCGTTGCTAAACCAGAACTGGACAAGTACGGCTTCAAAGGCGTCTTCTTCATCATGACCGTTTCTATTGGTCGGCCCAACTACATGACCAAAGAGCAGATCAAAGAATTGTCAGATGCCGGGCACGTGATAGGCTCCCACACCTATGACCACCACAACGTGAAGAAGTACGAAGGCAAAGACTGGATCACCCAGATTGAGAAACCCACGAAGCAACTGGAAGCGATCACCGGCAAACCCATCAAGTACTTTGCCTACCCATTTGGTTTGTGGCGACCAGAAGCTATTCCTGAACTGAAGAAACGTGGTTTTGACGCGGCTTATATCTTAGCTACCAAACGTGATCCGCAAGACCCGCTGTTCACCATCCGTCGCATCATCGCCAGTGGTTACTGGAGCACTAAAGGTTTGCATAATAGCATTGTGAACAGCTTTTAAGCGAACCTAGAAATTCTGTTTGTAGGGGCAAAGAGCATTCCAGGCCTATTTCCGGAACTCCATCGCTGGCGCGAGCCTCCGGCTCGTGTCCGCACGTATTCCTGAAAGTATTCGATACACACTCTTGTCATCTTACAAAGTTCTTGTGAGCCAACAAGAAAAGGCTTAGAAAAACGCTACTCTCGTTTGCCCGCAAGGTTCTTTCAGGATGACAAAAAAGGATCAGCAATGTGTGCGGACACGAGCCGGAGGCTCGCGCCAGCGAGAAAAAGAAAAGTGTTTAGGCCTGTTTTTAGAAAAACAGGCCTAAACACTTTTTAGTTAATGGAAGGTTACTACTCCTCTCCTAGCACTTCTCCAGCGCCTGCAGAATATCGTTCAATATATCGTCGGCGTACTCCAAGCCTACGGAGATTCTGATGAGCCCTGGCGTGATGCTGACGGCTTGGCGTTCTTCCTCGGTGAGTTTGGCGTGGGTAGTGCTGGCCGGGTGCGAGGCAATGCTGCGGGTGTCTCCCAGGTTAGCCGTAAGCGACATGAGTTGCAGGCTATCCAGAAACTTGCGGCCGCTTTCCAGGCCTCCTTTCAGCTCGAAACAGAAAAGCCCGCCGCCGTTCTTCATCTGCTTTTGGGCAATCTCAAATTGCGGATGCGTGGGCAGAAACGGATACTTCACCCAGGTGAGTTTGGGGTGATCCTGTAGTCTTGTGGCGATGGAAAGGGCGTTGGCCGCGTGGCGTTCCATGCGCACGTCCAGCGTCTCCAAGCTCTTGCTCAAAACCCAGGCATTGAACGGCGATAGGGCCGGACCTGAGCTTCGGCAGAACAGGTAAATGTCTTTGATCAGCTCTTTTTTGCCTACTACTACACCGCCTAGCACGCGGCCCTGTCCGTCAATCCACTTGGTGGCGGAGTGCACCACCAGATCGGCGCCGTACTGGATGGGCAACTGGTTTACGGGCGTGGCGAAGCAGTTGTCCACGTTGTAGATAAGGTTGTGCTTTTTAGTCAGCTTACCGGCAAACTCCAGGTCAATAATGTCCAACCCGGGATTGGTAGGCGTCTCGATGTACAGCATCTTGGTGTTCGGCCGGATGGCCGCTTCCCATTCCTCAGGCTTGTCTGCAGACACGTAGCTGTACTCAATGCCGTACTTGGGCAGGTACTTGGTGATGATGGTATGCGTGCTCCCGAAGATGGAATTACAAGCCAACAAATGGTCTCCCGCTTTCAGCAAGGCCATAAACGAGGCGAACACGGCACTCATGCCCGAGGAGGTGGCATACCCCGCATCGGCACCTTCCAGGGCCACCATCTTATCGGTGAACTCCTGCACGCTGGGGTTGCTGAACCGGCTGTAGATGTTGTCATCGGTTTCATCAGCGAAGGCGGCCCGCATGTCCTCGGCGTTATCGAAGGCGAAACTGCTGGTCAGGAACATGGGTGTGGCATGCTCCATCTCATTCGTACGCTCGGTCTGTATTCTGATGGCTTTGGTAAGCGGATGGTATTCCATGGGTTAATGTGCTAATTTTTTAATGTGCTAATGGCTGGCCATTGTAGCGGCGTTACACCGTAACGCCGTGGTGCCCAAGTACCAACACAGCCTCAAATCTACTAGAAGCTTCTTCCTACGGTGTAGCAAGGCCTATTCTCTATGTGGCATTATCGTTTCATAGTACCACGGCGTTACGGTGTAACGCCGCTACATTTCTTCGCTTCTGTACGCTCCTGAAAAACTCAAGACGCAGAACTTACCTGCGCCGTAACGCGCACTTCATAGGTAACCTGGGCACCGGCGCGGCGCAGGGTCTCGGCTACGGAGCAGTATTTCATGATAGAGAGTTCGCAGGCACGCTCGGCTTTGCCTTGGTCAATGGGGCCTTGCAACTCAAACACCACGTGCACGTTCGTCCACAGGGAGGGTTCTTTGCCTTTCTCGCGCTCACCGGAGATATCCATCTTAAAGCCGGTTACTTCCTGCCGCTGCTTTTTCAGGATCATGGCTACGTCAATGCCGGCACAGCCGCCCAGGGCCATCAGCAGCATCTGCATGGGGCGTACGCCAAAGTTCACGCCGCCGCTCTCGGGGCTGGTATCAGTGGTGATTACGTGTCCGTTCGCGTCTTTGGCCTCAAAACCATAGTCTCCGCATACGCGGTTCATCTCAATTCTTATCATTTTTATTACGGTTTTACACCTGTAGGCCTTTACTTTGCAAAAGTTAAAGGTACTACATGAATTATTTCCAATATAACCAACCTTTTGAATTAGAAGGCGGGCAAACTTTTCCGGAAATCACAATCGCTTACCACACCTTTGGTAAGCTGAACGCAAATAAAAGCAATGTGGTCTGGATTTGCCATGCGCTTACCGCTAATTCCAATGTGTTGGACTGGTGGGATGGTATAGTGGGGGAAAGTAAAGTCATAGACCCTGAGCAGCATTTCATTGTCTGCGTCAACATTCTGGGCTCCTGCTACGGCAGCACCGGTCCGCTGAGCACAAATCCCCAGACCGGGGAACCTTATTACAACACGTTCCCGCAGGTCACCATCCGTGACATGGTACGGGCGCACATCCTGCTGCGCGAACATTTGGGGCTAGAGAAAATCCATATTCTGGCAGGAGGCAGCTGTGGTGGCTTCCAAGTTCTAGAATGGGCGGTAGCAGAGCCTGAGGTCATTGAGAACCTGTTTCTGTTGGCTACCGCCGCCGCTGAAAGCACCTGGAGCATAGGCATCCATACCACGCAACGCCTCATGCTGGAAGCCGACGGTACCTGGGGAGAGCTCAGCCCTACCGCGGGGAGTAAAGGCCTCAAAGCAGCCCGAGCCCTGGGTACGCTCACTTACCGCAATTATCACATCCTGGCCCAGAACCAAACCGACCCAGACCCTGAGAAACTAGACAATTACCGCGTGTCTTCTTATTTGAATTACCAGGGCGATAAGTTGGTGAACCGCTTCAATGGCTACAGCTATTGGTTCCTGACCAAGGCCCTGGACAGCCACAATCTTTCCCGCGGACGGGGCGGCCGTTTAGAGCCTGTTTTAGCAGAAATACGCCAGAAAACGCTGATTATTGGCATCAGCAGCGATATCCTGTGCCCCGTGCAGGAGCAGCAGTTCCTAGCCCAGCACCTGCCCAACGCGTCTTACGTGGAGATCGATTCCAACTACGGCCATGATGGCTTTATCATTGAAGGGCAAAAGATCTCTCAGCATTTCACAGCCTGGTACGCAGAAGTGCAGAAAGAAAACCCGGTTTCCGGCACCATTCTTTCCGTCTAGATTTATCACTCCAAACTAAAAAGCGCTTGGGGCCTGTTTTCATGAAAACAGGCCCCAAGCGCTTTTTAGTCCATCTCTTTTCTAGAACAATCCTGCGGCTTTTAATAGGATGCGCAGGCTCCAGATAATCACCAGTGTTCCTACCGCAATGAACATCGTTTTCATGGGCAGTTTTCCCACTAATCTGGCCGCAATTGGGGCCGCTAACATGCCCCCTAATACCAGTCCCACAATCACCTGCAGGTGACTCAGGCCCAGCATGGCAAAAAACGTCAAGGCACTGGCAAACGTCACGAAGAACTCCGTGATACTGACCGTCCCAATCACAAAACGCGGCGTGCGGCCTTTGGCAATGAGCGTGCTGGTCACCAAAGGTCCCCAACCGCCTCCCCCGAAGGAATCCAGAAAACCGCCAGCCCCGGCCAGCACCCCAGCCATCTTGATCTTTTTGCGCTCCTTGTTTTTCTTGAACGCCGTGTAGATGATTCTGGCCCCCAGCACCAGCGTGTACGCCGCCAGAATAGGCCGCACATAGTTCGCGTACTCCTCCCCTATTTCTGACAGAAGCCAAGCTCCTACAATAGCGCCTATGATCCCGGGCACCAACAGGACCTTGAACAGTTTCCGGTTCACGTTTCCGAACTTGTAGTGACTGAAGCCCGAGATCCCGCTGGAGAAAATCTCGGCAGTATGGATGCTCCCGCTAATGGCCGGCAGGTTAACGCCCAAAGACAGCAATACAGTGGTACTGGTAACGCCGTAGCCCATGCCCAAAGCACCATCTACCATCTGCGCCAGGAACCCGGCAAAAACCATCCAATAGAAAATCGGCTCAATGTTCCCCACAAAGGCGGAAACCTCGTCAAACGTAATAGCCGAGAACACAAACCGGCCCAGGATCATGAAGAAAAAGGCCAGAGCCGCGCCGGAGGCGATCTTTTTCCAAGGTTTTTCCGGCCGCCGCGGCGCCACCGGAGCGGGTCTTTCGTTCACGGCCAGCACCTTGGTGATATCATTGAGCTGGGTCACCTTGGCCGAGAAATCACCGGAAAGTTGATTTCGGATGGACTGCATGTTGTCCAACACCTCGTCCAGTTCATCGGGCAGCGTCTCGTTGAAGGTCTCCTTCAGGCGCTTGGCCATGGTGGGCGATTTGCCGTTGGTGGAGATGGCGATCTTGAGGTTACCTTTCCGGACCACCGAGCTCAGGTAGAAATCGCAGAGTTCGGGCGTATCTGCCACGTTCACCAGTTTGCCCTGGCGCTTGGCTTCCAGGCTGATCTCCCGACTGACTGCGCGGTCGTTCACGGCCACAATCACAATATCGGCCCCGTCCAGATCCTCCGGGCTGAAGGGTTTGAGGATAAGGGAAATATTGTTCTGTTCCTGGGCCAGCTGCAGAACGGCCTCGTTAAACTGGGTTGCCACCACTTTGATGGTGGTTTTGGGCGAATTCTGCAGCAGCGCCGTCAGTTTCTCCAGGCCCACGTTGCCTCCGCCCACTACCAACACGCGCAGATGTTCCAGCTTCAGGAAAACCGGGAACAGTTCGTTTTGCTCTTTTATAGCAGCGGTGGAGTTCATCTTTTTAGTTTCTTCGGGAGGACCCAAAATAGTAGCTTAATCAAATATAAATGTAATCTCAAGTAAACCTATCAGGTTTAAGATTATTAATCCGTGTTTAGGGGCTACTTCCTTCAAAGTAGCCCCTAAACGCAAACCTGCCTGGGCAGAGAATGAGACGGAGAGTCTGGCAGCAGCCCTGCAAATCCTTACAGGGCTGCGAAAATGTTAGTTGACCAGTGTGCGGTAAGCGAAATCACCAAAGCGCTCGCCCGCCAGACGGTTCTGCTTGAAGGCCCCGAACAACACATCCAGTTCCTGCAGAATGGCCGCCTCATTGAGGTTCTCTTTGTAGAGCTTGTTCAGGCGGTAGCCTTGCTCATCGCCGCCCAGGTTGAGGTTGTAGTGGCCCGGAGCCGTGCCCACAAACCCGATCTCAGACAACACAGACCGGCCGCAGCCGTTGGGGCAGCCTGTCATCCTGATGATGATTTCCTCATCTTGCAGACCATGATTCGCTAAAACGCCGTCAATCTTGGTGATGAGCTCCGGCAGGTACCGCTGGGCCTCGGCCAAAGCCAACGGGCAGGTAGGCAGGGCCACACAGGCCATGGAGTTCTTGCGCACCAGTGAAGCCGCCTCGGTGTGCGGGATTACGCTGTGTTTTACCAGAATCTGCTCAATTTCGGCTTTGTGCTCATCAGTGATGTCGCTGAGGATCACGTTCTGGTTACAGGTGAACCGGAAGTTGGCTTTGCCGGTCTGGGCTACCTCCAGCAGGGCGGTTTTCAAGGCCGCGGTTGGCAGATCGGTGATGCGCCCGTTTTCCACGAACACCGTGTAGTGCCACAGGCCGGTGTAGCTCTGCGCCCAACCGTAGTGGTCAACGCGAGTCTTCAGTTCAAAGGCCCGGGCCGGCTCCAAAGCGAATCCTGCACGTTTTTCTACTTCTGCCCGGAAAACGTCCAAGCCCATGTTGTCCACGGTGTACTTCAGGCGGGCCAGTTTGCGGTCGGCCCGGTTCCCGAAATCGCGCTGCACAGTCAGGACCTCATACACAGCCTTGAACAGCTTGTCGTCAGATTCCTCGGTGCTCACAAAGCCGATCTCGGTGGCCAGGCGCGGGTAGGTTTCCGGGTTTCCGTGCGTAAATGACAGACCGCCACCCACCGCCAGGTTGAAGCCTTTCAGTTCCCCGTTGTCAATGATGGCGATGAGGCCTAGGTCCTGCGCGAAAACGTCTGAGTCATTGTTAGGCGGAATCACCAACCCGATCTTGAATTTGCGGGGCAGGTAGCGGTCCTGGTACAAAGGGTCCTCTTCCTCTACCTTGTTGTAGATTTTCTCCTCGTCCAGCCAAACATCATAGTAAGAGCGGGTCTTGGGCAACAAGTAGTCACTGATTCTATCGGCGTACTGGTAGATGCGCTCGTGGAGCGGAGACTCCAGCGGGTTGGCAGAGGCCACCACGTTCCGGTTCACGTCGCCGCAGGCGGCGATGGAATCCAGCCCCACCAGGTTGAAGGCTTTGATGGTGGGCTTGGTCTTGGCCTTCACAATGCCGTGCAACTGCAGCGTCTGGCGCGTGGTGATTTTGATGACGCCCGTGGAGTTCTCACCCGCGATGTTGTGGGTGGCAACGTACTGTTCTGGGGTCATGAAGCCGCCGGGCAGGCGCAACCGGATCATGAAGGAAAACAGGCGCTCCAGTTTCTTGGCGGCGCGCTCCTCACGGCGGTCACGGTCATCCTGCATGTACATGCCGTGGAACTTCACCAGCGCAGTGTCATCCTCGCGGATGGCCCCCGTGATCTCGTCTTTCAGGCTTTCCTTCAGCGTGCCGCGCAAGCCTTCGCTCACCTCTTTTATTTTCTCTATAGGAGACAGATTCTTTTTCTCAGTTGACATGGTAACCGGTCTTAATAATGACAGGAAGTTTCCTGTTTGGGTTGTTTACCATTTTAGGCCTGATTCCGGGGAAACAGGCCTAGAACAGAATTTGATTGATGTCTTTCGCTGGCGCGATCTTGCAGGAAAACAGTGTACTAATACACGTCTTTCAGGTAGCGGCCTTCTTCTTTCAGTTGCTCCAGGTACACGGCGGCTTCTTCTGGGGAAGAACCGGCGCCCAACCCGATGATCTGCAGAAGGGTGTTCTCCACGTCAACGCTCATGGGTTCTTTGGCCCCGCACACGTACACGTATGCGCCAGAAGAGAGCCACTCATAGAAAGCGTCGGCGTTTTCCTGCATCTTGTGCTGCACGTACACTTTCTCCTTTTGGTCGCGGGAGAAGGCGCCGTTGAACTTGGTCAGGATACCGGTTTCGTACCAGCTCTGGATCTCGGTCTGGTACAGGAAATCGGTGGCGAAGTGCTGGTCCCCGAAGAAAAGCCAGTTGCGACCCTCGGCCCCGGTGGCATCGCGCTCTGCCAGGAAAGAGCGGAAAGGCGCTACTCCTGTGCCAGGCCCGATCATGATCACGTCCTTGTCAGCAGCCGGCAGTTTGAACTGGCTGTTCTTGTGGATGTAGAACTCCAGTGGCTGGCCTTCTTTCTGCTCAGAAAGGTAATCTGAACAATGGCCGCACAGCAGCTCCTCGTTGATTCTGAACTCGTCTCTGGCTACCGTCACGTGGATCTCGCCCGGATGGGCCTCCAGCGACGAAGAGATAGAGTACAAACGCGGGGCGATAGGTTCCAGAATCTGTATTACCTCTTTGAACTGCTCGGCGTCTTTTACCGGGTAAATTCTCAAAAGGTCCAGTAAATCAATGCGGGTGGCGGGAATGTCCTGCTCCACCACCTCAGCGTACTTTTTAACCACGCGCTCAGGCAGGTAGGTGATATTTACTTTGTCCTGCAGCAGTTCTCTCACCGTAGACTCGCTGTTGCGGTGGGTCACTTTGTCCTCCGGTGAGATGCCGGTCACCTTCAGGATGGCCTCTACCGTGAAAGGACGGTTCTTGGGTACCACGCCCAACGCATCACCGGGTTCGTAAGCCAAATCCTCGGCCTCTATCTCAATGTGGTGCGTTGACTTGTTAGACCCTATGTCATTCAATACGATATTGGTGAGAATAGTGCCGTTATATATTTTCTTACCGGTTTTCTTGGCCGGAGCAGGGGCAGCAGCAGGTGCCGAGGCTGGGGCTGCGGCATTGTTCAGGGTCTGCAGCACGCTCTGGAACCAGGCGTTGGCTTCGTCCTCGTAATCCACGTCGCACTTCTGGATGGGCACTAACGGACTACCGCCCAGCCGCTGGAGTTGCGCGTCCACGTCCTCCCCGGCTTTGCAGAACAGCGGGTAAGAGGTGTCACCCAGTGCCAGTACGCTGTACTTGAGTTTGGGCAGCTTTTTATCGGTTTGGTGCACGTAGTCATAGAACTTCTGGGCGCCGGCCGGCGGATCTCCCTCTCCCTGCGTGCTGATGACGGTTAAGAAGTATTCTTCCTTCTCCAGGTCATTTAGGCGGTACTGGTCTAGGCTCACCACGCGGGCGTTGATGCCGCTTTTCTTGGCTTTGCCCGCCAGATCAGTGGCCACGCGCTTGGAGTTGCCGGTCTCGGTGCCGTACGCGATGGTTACCTTTCCTACCGCTGGCTTGGTGGCAGGAGCCGCAGACTCAGCGGCCGGGGCGGCTACCCCAGGGGCAGAAGTAACTCCGGCCAGGTAACCGCTCATCCACAACAGTTCCTCTTTAGACGATTGCTGGACCAGATCCAGGAAGGTTTTTAATTTAGCTTCTGCTAACATGACAGATACATTATTGAACTACCAAGCCCACTTGTTCAGCGACCGGTTTGAAGTAATATTCTCTAGTTGGGTTGTTGGAAAACCACTTGAACTCATGGTGCAGGTTCACCACTTTGCCAATGATTACCAACGAAGGTGAGACAAACGTCTTCCCGCCCAGGTTCCTTTCATAATCGTACAAACTGCTGGTTTGCACGTGCTGCAGGGGCGTAGTGGCCTGTTCTACCACAGCCAGTTGTTTCTCCTCTGAGATACCGTGACGCGTGAGTTTCTCCACTACCTCAGCCAGCCGCTCACTGGACATGTAGAACACCAGGGTGTCCTCCGTCTGGGCTAGTTCCTGCCAATAGGCATCGGTGAGTTTGCTATAGGTGTAGAAGGTGAGAAAACGCACCGCGGTAGAATGCTGCCGGGCCGTTAAGGGAATGCCGGCGTAGGCCGCCGCCCCTAAGGCTGCGGTGATGCCGGGGATGATCTCGTACTCAATCTCGTGGGCCACCAGGCTCTGCAGTTCGTCCAGCACGTTGGAGAAAATAGACACATCGCCGCCTTTCAGGCGCAACACGTTTTTACCCAACAAGGCGTACTCCACCAGCAGCTCGTTGATGGTCGCCTGCGGCGTGGTGCCTTGGCTCCGGCACTGCTTGCCCACGTACACGACCTCCGCCGAGGGCGAAGCATACGTTTCCAGGATCTCTTCGCTCACCAACCGGTCCACCAGAATCACCTGGGCCTGGCGCAACGCCTTCACCGTCTTCACAGTGATCAGGTCAGGATCGCCGGGACCGGCACCTGCAATGATCACTTTTCCTTTTTGTGGCGCTGCTTGCATGCTTTTGTTTGTAAGTCCGCCGCCTCCCGTGCGGGCGACGGCGGCAATGGTATGAACTTCCGTTTTAGGGCCGTTTTCTAGATTTCGGGCCAGAAAGGCTTCTCGCTGGCTTGGGTGGTGATCATACAGGCACCAACGGTTACGTTGCTGGTCTCGTCAATAAGGATGGCGCCGCCGTTGGCCCTCAATTTCTGGTAGGTGTCAAAGGCAATGGGTGAAGCTGTTTTGATGGTGGCTTTCACTACATCATTCAAACCCGCAGAAACCGGGGAGAGTTCTTTCTCCAGGGTGTTCACGTTTAGTTTGTATTCCAGTTCTTTCACCACACAGCGCACGTTGCGGCTGTTGATCTGCAGCAGGTAGCGGTTTCTGGGTACCAGCGGCGTGTTGCTCATCCAGCACAATACCACTTCAAACTCCTGCGCCACCTGTACCGGGGCATCCTGCTTCACAATCATGTCGCCCCGGCTGATGTCCACATCGTCTGCCAGGTGCAGGACCACGCTCTGCGGCGCGAAGGCTTCTTCTACTTCCTTGCCGCCCAGTTCAACCGCCGAGATGGTGCTCTCAATACCCGATGGCTGTACCACCACCTTGTCGCCTTTGCGGTAGATACCGCTGATGATTTTGCCAGCGTAACCGCGGTAATCAGGCAGTTCTTCGGTCTGAGGGCGGATCACATACTGCACCGGGAAACGGCCCTCAGTGAGGTTAATGTCTTCTGATACCTCCACGGTCTCCAGCACACTCAGGAGAGAACCTCCGTCGTACCAAGGCATGGAGGTTGATTTCTCCACAATGTTGTCGCCGTTCAACGCACTGATGGGAATGTAGGTCACATTCTTCAGGCCCAAAGAAGCCGCCACCTGGGAGTAATCGATCACAATGTCATTGTACTTGTCCTGCGAGTAGTGCACCAGGTCCATCTTGTTCACGGCCACCACCACATGCGGCAGGTTGAGCAGCGAAACGATGATGGAGTGGCGGCGGGTCTGCTCCACCACGCCGTGGCGGGCATCAATGAGGATAATGGCCAGGTCTGAGTTAGACGCGCCGGTCACCATGTTGCGGGTGTACTGGATGTGGCCCGGCGTATCTGCGATGATGAATTTGCGCTTAGGCGTAGAGAAGTACTTGTAGGCAACGTCAATGGTGATGCCCTGCTCCCGCTCCGCGCGAAGCCCGTCGGTGAGCAAAGCCAGGTCCACACGGCCTTCTTCCTTGTTCTTGGTGCTCCGCTCAATGGCTTCCAGCTGGTCTACCATGATGGACTTGCTGTCATACAACAAACGCCCAATCAAAGTACTCTTGCCATCGTCTACGCTCCCGGCGGTTAAAAATCTTAGAATATCCATTTTCAATGAGTTCTGAGTCTTGGGTTCTGAGTCTTGAGTCTGTTTTCGGCCTGCTTTCTAAAAAACAGACCTAAAAGGAGGCTCACCCCAAGGTGCTCTTTCTATATCTTTCATCGGCTGCGCCGACATTCTTCATTTATTCACTTTCATGAGGCGGAGCCGAACAATTCTCTCATTCACTCCAGCACTCAATCATTCATTCACTTAGAAGTATCCGTTTTTCTTGCGGTCTTCCATAGCAGCTTCGGACACGCGGTCGTCAATGCGGGTCTGGCCGCGCTCGCTGGTGTTGGTGGCGATGATCTCGTTGATGATGTCGTCCAGGGTAGAGGCGCTGGATTCTACGGCGGCAGTACAGGTCATGTCGCCCACGGTGCGGTACCGCACGGTTTTGCGGGTCACCACGTCAGACTCATGCAGTTGTACAAACTCGTTGGTGGCTACCAGACGGCCATCGAACTCCAATACTTCGCGCTCATGGGCGAAATAGATGGAAGGCAGCTCAATGTTCTCGCGGCGGATGTAGTTCCAGATGTCCAGCTCAGTCCAGTTGCTGATAGGGAACACGCGCACGTTCTCGCCTTTGTTGATTCTGCCGTTGTAGATGTTCCAGAGCTCAGGGCGCTGCAACTTAGGATCCCAGGAACCGAACTCGTCACGTACCGAGAAGATACGCTCTTTGGCGCGGGCTTTCTCCTCATCGCGACGGGCGCCGCCAATGCAGGCATCGAACTCAAACTCCTCAATGGTGTCCAGCAAGGTGTAGGTCTGCAGACCGTTGCGGCTAGGCAGCTTGCCTTTCTGCTCAGTTAGGCCTTTGGCTTTGATGGTGTCTTCCACGTTGCGCACAATCAGCTTCTCGCCTATGGTCTCCGCCAGGTAATCTCTGAAGTCCAGGGCTTCCTGGAAGTTGTGGCCAGTGTCAATGTGCACCAGCGGGAAAGGGAACTTGCCGGGTCTAAAGGCTTTCAAAGCCAAATGCACCAACACAATAGAGTCTTTTCCGCCGGAAAAAAGAAGAGCTGGGCGCTCAAACTGGCCCGCCACTTCTCTGAAAATGTGAATCGCCTCTGATTCTAACTGATCCAGGTAATCTAATTTATATGCTGACATAATCTGAAAATGCTATGCTAAACAATTTTGGCTAATGAGTTGGCTACCCCTGGCTGCTCCTCAGTTACGTGAAGGCCGCACTCTTTTTTGCTGGCGTCTTCCCACCACCAGCGCCCAGCCCGGAAATCCTCGCCTGGCTGGATAGCGCGGGTGCAAGGCGCACAACCAATGGAAATGAAGCCTTTGTCGTGGAGCTTGTTGTAAGGAATGTTGTTCTGCTTGATGAAAGCCATCACCTCATCGGTGGTCCAGTACAGCAACGGGTGAAACTTGATCAACTGATTTCCTTCGTCCCACTCAAACTTGGGCAGAACGCCGCGGCCCGGAGAGTGCTCGGCGCGCAGACCGGTAATCCAGATGGAGTTGCCCGCCAGCGCGCGCTTCAGCGGCTCCACCTTTCTGATGTGGCAGCAGTCTTTCCGGTTCTGGGTAGACTCATAGAAAGAATTGGGCCCTGTGTTATGGATAAACTCCTCCAGCTGCTCATTGTTAGGGTAGTAGGCCTTAATGCGCGTATTGTACGCCTCATTGGTCCTGCTCCACACTGAGTAAGTCTCGGGGAAAAGGCGGCCGGTGTCCAACGTGAAAATGCGGATAGGGAAGTTGTTCTCCAGGATATGATGCGAGATCACCTGGTCTTCAAAGCTGAAGCTGGAAGAGAAAGTCACCTCATTGGGAAAACGATTGACCAGCAACGCTAACGTCTGGTCTATGGTTAAGCCTTCTGTCTCTTGTATTAATTGAGACACCTGCTCTTGTTTTGAAGAGGCCATGGCAAGAAAGTACTAGGTAAGAAATTGAATTATTGGGGTGCCCGAGTAGGCAATAGGTATTTGTTGACTGCCAGAGATTAGCAACAACAGCAGCAGGAGCTGCAACAGCAGAAGCGCATTCGCTTTGTATGAGAAGAATAGACCATGTAGTCTGTTATCTGTATCTGTCTGTTAATGAAGATGACACAAAGGTAGGGACCGATCTTCACAAATCAAGTTTTCCTATCAATTTAATAGAGTTTATAGATAAAAATTTAGGAGGTCTACCCTCCGTATTTTTATGCAACTCCCAATGAATCATCTCCAGCATTAACGCATTCTCAAAAACCAGTGTTCCCTTTTAGCCCTCTTTTTTTGAAAACAGCCTTAAAGCTTCAAGCTTTTATCTCTTTACTCCACCCAAAAAAGCATCCCTGCCGCAAACCCCTGATTTGGAACTGGTTCCCTATGAACCCACCCCTACCCCTCTAAGGAGGGAAATTTAGGAATGCGTCAGAAAGCGGTTGAACAGCAGTCTTAGTTATTGGTGATAACACCAATAACGGTGGCGAGGTTGAGAATGGAATGGCAACGAAAAAATTTAAGGGCACCTTTTGTGGGTGCCCTTTCTGGTTGCTAATGGTTGTTTCCAGAAGCTGCCGGTTATTGCGGAGGACCCGTTGGAGACAAGGCATGCCTTGTCTCTACATTCTACAACCAATTATAACAAGAAGAGGACAGCAGCAATTCCCACCCGTCCGCAGGACGATAAAGGCATTGCACCGGTTCCATAGCAAGGCAGCTAACATGCACTCGTCGGAGGTTGGGCGCATGCGTAACCCAACCTCCGACGAGTGCAGGCAGTGGCTTTTCCAGCTGCAGTGGCCTGCGTTGGCTATGGAACAGATAGCTTTAGCCAGGTGGTACTGAACTGAAGCCTCACTGTCCGAGCGTCAGCGAGTTTGAGGCTTCTTGATTCTTTTGGTTACTTTTCTCATCAAGGAGAAAAGTGACAAACGCCCGCAGAACGCATCTGCAGCCTTGAGGCTTGGTAAGGAAGGTAATAGGAAGTAACTGCTCTTTAAAGGATCTGCAAGAAGATCGGCAGGTGTAAACACCCCTCTTTATCTCCCCTCAAGGGGAGAATCTCAGATATTGGAAAGTGAAAGCGTTGAATTAACAGGCAAGCAGAGGGCAATTCGAGTTTGAGGCTGGCGCCTCATTGCAGTTGCAAACTGCAGACCATGGTAGGTCCAAGTTGAAAACTTGAACCAGAAAAGAGAGGGCTTGGAAAAGTAAAAGGAACTAAAAGAAAGCAAGAAGGCCGCTACTGACAGCAGCATCCAAAATCAATCCCTACCTTCACCGCTTCAAACCCGCGCATCAATGCACACCCTATCCCAACTACAGGCCGGCGAACTGACCGGGGCAAAAAGACTGAAGCTATCCTGTGACCTGACGGAGTTTCCCCTGGAAATCTTAACCCTCGCTGCTACTCTGGAGATCCTGGACCTTACGGGCAATCGCTTAACGCACCTGCCGGAGGAGTTTGCCCAACTCACAAACCTGAAGATCGCGTTCTTCTCTGAGAATGACTTTGCTGAGTTCCCGGCAGTATTGGCAAAGTGCCCGCAACTGAAGATGATTGGGTTTAAGGCGTGTAAGATCAGGCATATTGCCGAAGATGCCATTCCGGTGAATACCCGCTGGCTCATCTTAACCAACAACCAGATTGCGGAGTTACCGGCCTCCATTGGCAAATGCGTCCGCATGCAGAAACTGATGCTGGCGGGTAACAGGCTAACCCGTCTTCCTGAGGAAATGGCGGCCTGCCAGAACCTGGAACTGCTCCGGATCTCGGCCAACGAGATCACCCAGCTTCCGGAATGGCTGTTTTCCTTGCCGCGTTTGTCCTGGCTAGCCATCTCGGGGAACCCATGCAACCAGCACGACCACCAAATGGAGGAACTGGAGGAGATTGCCTGGCAGGAGCTGGTGCTAGAGGATGTGCTGGGCGAAGGCGCCTCGGGGGTGATCTCAAGGGCCCACTGGCCAAACCCAAAGGCGCATGATGCCCCGGCGCACGTAGCGGTAAAGGTGTTCAAAGGCGAAGTCACCAGCGACGGTTTGCCTGAGGACGAGATGCAGGCCTGCATGGCCGCCGGATCACATCCTAATCTGGTGCAGGTATTGGGTAAGATCACGCAGCATCCAGCGCTGAAGCAGGGACTGGTGCTGGAACTCATCCCGGCGGGTTACCGGAACCTGGGGGGCTCCCCCAGTTTTGCCTCCTGCACCCGCGATGTCTACCCAGAAGGAACCGTTTTCACTTTGCAGGAAACCCTGAGTATTGCGGGGGGCATTGCCTCGGCGGCGGCGCATCTGCATGCCCGCGGCATCATGCACGGCGACCTGTACGCACATAATACTTTGGTAGATGTATCAGGCCATGCGCTGTTTGGTGATTTTGGGGCGGCTACGCTGTATGACAAAACGGACGCACAGAAAGCCACTGCTCTGGAAAAGATTGAAGTAAGGGCCTTCGGATGTCTCTTAGAAGATCTGCTGGACCATTTAGCGCCGGAAGATGCCCATCATGCTTGCGTGGCAGAACTCTGGCAGCTGAAACAAATTTGTATGCACCCGGCGCCAACCCATCGGCCTGATTTTGCATCCATCGCGGAGCAGTTAGAAAGGATGCAGTAAGAAATTCTCCTCTGGCCTCTCCTGCCCTACTCCCTGCTTTTCTGTGACTACTCCGCCAGATGGAAGGCAGGAAAGCAGGTTTTGTTTTATGGCTGTTTTTCAGGAAATAAGCCCAGAACGGCGCCTCTTTGCGGGGTCGGTAAAAATAAGGAAACCTCTATACCTCTAATCCGGTACATGTAACCTTAGACATTCACTGGCTATCACCTATCCGCAGAAAAGTATGGCGAAACATACCTATGACATGGGGCTAATTGGCAACTGCGCCTACCTGGCCCTCATCCACAAAGACACCAATATTGAATGGCTCTGCTGGCCCAGATTTGACAGCAGCTTTGTTTTCGGCCCGATGATGGACCGGCAGAAAGGCGGCGAGTTCTCCCTTAAACCAGATGCCGAGGATTTCACCTCGAACCAGTATTACGTGGAGAACACCAACATTCTGTGCACCGAGATCACCTGCGCGGATGGCGCCTACCGCGTCACCGATTTCGCTCCGCGTTTCCGGCAGCACCAGCGCTACTACAAACCCCTGATGCTCATCAGGAAAGTGGAACCGCTGACCGGGTCGCCCCGCATCAGCGCGGTTTGCAGGCCTGTGGGTAACTACGGGCAACTGGAACTCAAGCGCCGCCGCAGCAGCAACCACATCGCGTTCCTGGGAATGGACGAGGAAGTGCGCCTCACCACCAACGCCTCCCTTAGCTACATCCTGGAAGACCAGCCCTTCGTGCTGAATGAGACGCTGTATTTTGTGCTCACCTACGGCGCCCCGCTGGAGGCCAATCTGGAAAGCACCGCTGAGGAGTTCCTGCGGCAGACCACGCGCTACTGGCGCATGTGGGTGAAGAACACCAGCATCAGCAACTTCTTCCAGGAGCAGGTGATCCGCTCTGCGTTAGCCCTGAAAATACACCAGTACGAAGACACCGGCGCCATCATCGCGTCGCCTACCACCAGCTTGCCCGAGCACCCCGGTAGCGGCCGCAACTGGGACTACCGCTTCTGCTGGATGCGCGACACCTACTACATCCTCAATGCGTTCAACAACATCGGTCATTTTGAGGAAATGGAGCGGTACTTCCACTTCATCGCCAACATCACGGCCAAAGACACGCAGCGCTACCAGCCGCTATACTCCATCAGTGCGCAGAGCAAACTCACCGAGATTGAGCTGGAGCTAGACGGTTACCTGGGCAACAAACCCGTGCGCATAGGCAACGATGCCTACACCCACATCCAGAACGATGTCTACGGCCAGATTCTGGTGGCTTTGCTCCCGCTCTACATTGACCGGCGCTTCAACGACGCTGAGCGCATTGAGTCGCAGAAGCTGATCTACAAGACGCTGGACAAGATAAAGCAGACCCTGCACGAGCCGGATGCCGGCCTCTGGGAGTTCCGCGATTTTGCGCAGTACCATTGCTACACCTACCTGTTCCACTGGGCCGGAGCATCGGCGGCGGCCAGCGCCGCCCGCTACATGGGCGATGAGGAACTGGGCAAAGTGGCTACGGACCTGATGAACCAAGCCGCGGCCAAAATTGAGGAGTGCTTTGACCCTGAGCAGGGCGTGTACACCCAGGCCATTGGGAAAACCCACATGGACGCCAGTACCCTGCAGCTTATCATGATGCACTACCTTGACCCTGCCTCTGAGCGGGCTAAGTCGCACCTGGCTGCCATGGAGAAAGAACTTAAAACCCCCGAGGGGCTCTTCTACCGCTACAAACACGCCGATGACTTTGGGGTGCCGCAAAGCACGTTCCTCATCTGCGCCTTCTGGTACATTGAGGCCCTGGCCTGCGTAGGCCGACTGGAGGAAGCTACCGCGGAGTTCGAGAACATTCTCAAATACACGAACCACCTGGGCCTGCTCAGCGAAGACGTAGACTCCAAAGACGGAAGCCAATGGGGTAACTTCCCGCAGGCCTACAGCCACGTGGGTCTGCTGAATGCCGCCTACCGCATCTCCAAACGCCTGGACAAACCATCGTTCCTGTTATAACGGTTTTTAACCTACCAAAGAGAAAGGCTCACCAGATTGGTGAGCCTTTCTCTTTTGCAGTGTTTTAGGGCTGAATTCCTGAAAACAGGGCTGAAATGGCCTTTGACACAGACGCTCGCAGGACCTCCGGACGCTGCGAGGTCTTTGGAGCTAGCGCTATAGCGTTGGCAGCCAAAAACTCCCCTCCTGAATCAGGAGGGGTGCCCGCAGGGCGGGGTGGTAGGTTTCTGCTTCTAGCCTCTTTTTCAAAAAGCAACCAACAATCAGCAATTAACAATCAGCAATCTCCTCAGGAGCAAAGCGACTGCAGCAGTTTGCGCACCTCCACGGTGTTGTTCAGGTTGAAGCGGGCCAGTGAGCGCTTGCTGCCTACTTTAATGGTGAAGGCTTCTTTGGGCATGATCCGGAACATGTCTTCATCGGTGCGGTCATCGCCGATGCCCAGGAGGAAATCATGCGGGTGTTCTTCGAGCCAGCGCAGGGTGGCCAGACCTTTGTTCACCTCCACGTTTTTCACCTCCAAAACTTTGTCGCCTTCCATGACCTGCAGGTTGATGTTGGAGGCCAGGTACTGCAAATGGTTGTGCAGTTCGCGGGCACGCAGTTCGCCCAGGCCCGGGTCTACTTTGCGGTAGTGCCACACCAGGGAGAAATCCTTTTCCTCTATGAACGAGCCGGGGGTGCGACTTACCAGCAGTTCCAGGATGGGCCTGATCTCGGTTTTCCAGTCGCTGGTGAGGTGGTGCAGCATTTTCCAATCCTGGCCGTGCTCGCGCACCCAGACGCCGTGCTCCGCAATAATGTCTACCTCAAGATGTCCCAACCATTCCTCCAGGGTCTTGCGGTCGCGCCCGCTGATGATGACGATTTTGTTTCCTTCTTCCTGGGCCAGGCAGCCCAATACCTGCAGCAGTTCCCCGTCTGGTTTGGCGTGCTTGGGGTTGTTATGGAACGAGGTGAGGGTGCCGTCATAATCTAGGAAGAGAATGCGCTCACCTGATTTTTTGTAGGCCTTCAGAAGATCGTCACGCTCATCCTCAGACAGGTATTCTGTGGCCAGGCTCATCTGCTTTATCTTGATGTAGTCCAGGCGGTTCATGAAAATGCTTACCCAGTGGTGGATATCATACTGCTTCAAGATCTCCTGCATGTGCTGCATCCTAAGTTTCTGCTCCTCCTCGGGCATGACCATGGCTTCTTGCATGGCCAGCACCATGGCGCCTAAATCATTGGGGTTGATGAGGATGGCATCTGACAGTTCTTTGGCGGCACCGGCCATCTCACTCAGAATCAGAACGCCGCTCTGGTCCAGTTTGCTGGCCACAAATTCTTTGCAGACCAGGTTCATGCCATCGCGCATGGGCGTCACTAGGGCAATGTCTGCCAGGGCATACAGCGCCGAAAGTTCCTCTAAGGGGAAAGAGCGGTAGAAGTACTGAATGGGGTTCCAGGTGATGGTGCGGTAAGAGCTGTTAATGCGGCCCACCAATTCATCAATGGTTTCTTTCAGCTCGCGGTACTGCTCTACCTGGTCGCGGGACGGAACCACCAGCATAAACAACGTCACTTTCTCTCGGAACTCTGGGTGCTCCTGTAGCAGCAACTCAAACCCTCTGAGGCGCTGCGGAATTCCTTTGGAGTAATCCAGCCGGTCAATAGACAACATCACCTTCTGATCATGCAGCGCCTCACGGTATTCATTCAGCTTTTCCTTCATTTCCTCTGAGGCGGCCAGGGAGGCATATTTCTCATAGTCAATGCCCATAGGAAAGGCGTCCACCATAATCTGCCGATGGCCGTTGTCAATCAGGTTTTGAGAAGAAGTCAAACCCACAATGCGGCTCACCGAGCTGAGGAAGTGGCGGGCATCGTCAAAGGTATGGAACCCTACCAGGTCGGCGCCCAGCATTCCCTTGAGGATCTCCTCGCGCCAGGGCAGCAGGCGGAACACCTCATAAGACGGAAACGGGATGTGCTGGAAAAACCCGATGGTACTCTCAGGGACCTCCTTCCTCACCATCTGCGGCAGCAGGAGCAATTGGTAGTCATGCACCCAAATGGTGTCACCGGGCTCGGCACGCTCCATCACAGCCTGGCAGAACTTGCGGTTCACCTGCTGATAGGCTTCCCAGAAGGTGTCGTCATACACGGCGTACTGACTGAAGTAATGGAAAGAAGGCCACAGAGTCTCGTTGCTGAATCCCTCGTAAAAATCCCTGATCTCGGCCTCAGTGAGGAAAACCGGGTGCATGCTTTGCCCAGAGAGATCCCTGGTAACCTGCTCCTGCTCGGCCTCATCATTGAAGAAAGTGCCCGGCCAGCCAATCCAGATGTTGTCGTCGGTTTTATAGATGGACCCTAAGCCCGTTGCCAGACCGCCTTCACTGGTCTCGTAAGACAAACCGTTATCGGTACGCTGTACCTTAATGGGAAGCCGGTTGGAGATGATGATCGTTTTAGGCATAGTGTATGGTTTTATGGTATGTGGGGCATCCTGCCGGAGAAAAGAACCACTTTCATAGTTGGATTAGGACACAGCAGCCTGCGTCCACTTTTTCCGAGGGCACCCGGCTCTTTTTACTCCTTTACCGGCAGATTGGTTAAAACATATGGAAAACGCTATTTCCTTTGGCCTGCCTGGCTTTGGAGAAGGACCAGGTAACCCTTTTACCGGATAGCGGGTAAACAGGAACTTGTAGTTTCAGATCAAAGGAATGCTAGAACAGTTAAGAACAGAGAAAGTGTTTGACCAGCTCAGGCACTTCGCCCTTGATCATATTCCCCAACTACTGCAAGGCACCGGCGTGGTAGTGGGTGCCCTCATTGGGGGCATGGTGCTCAGATGGCTGATCATCAAAGTCTTGTCGGCTTACCAGCATTGGTTTCCGCATATCTGGGTAGAAGCCATTTTAGCCAAACTCAGCAAACCACTCTCCTACTTACTTCCGCTTCTGCTGCTGGCCGGCGCATTGCCCCTGCTGCCGCTCACCCCAACGGCGTTTGAAATGGTGCGGCGCATCATGGAGATCCTGCTCACCTGCGCCTTTGCCTGGTTCCTGATTGGCTGGGTGAACGTGGTGCAGTACCAGGTCCGGAAAAAACACCAGCTGGACAAAGCAGACAACATCAGGGAACGACGCCTCTTCACGCAGTTGCAGTTTGTAAGGCGCGTGGTCATCATTCTCATTGTCTTCCTGGCCGTGTGCCTCATACTCATGAGTTTCCCAACGGTAAGGAGAATAGGGACCGGTCTGGTGACCTCGGCGGGGATTGCGGGGGTTATCCTGGGTTTCGCCGCCCAACGCTCGCTGGGCAACTTGCTGGCCGGGTTCCAGATTGCGTTTACCCAACCCCTGCGCATTGACGATGTGCTGGTGGTGGAGAACGAGTGGGGCCGGGTGGAAGAGATTACCCTCACCTATGTGGTGCTCCGCATCTGGGACCAACGCCGACTGGTGCTGCCCATCAACTATTTTATTGAAAAACCCTTCCAGAACTGGACCCGCACTACCTCTGAGCTCCTGGGCACCGTTTTCCTGTACCTTGACTACACCGCGCCCATAGAAGCGCTCCGCGGGGAACTCGCGCGGGTTTTGAAGGAAACGCACCTCTGGGATGGCCGGGTTGGGATCTTACAAGTCACCGAGTCAAAGGAAAGAACCCTGGAACTGCGGGTGCTGGTGAGTGCCGCCGATTCTTCCAGCGCCTTTGACCTGCGCTGCTTTGTGCGGGAAAAACTGGTAGACTTTGTGCAGAAAAACTACCCCGAGTGCCTGCCCGTAACCCGCAACACCGGCTTCGCCGAAAGCCCCTACCACTCCTTTGCCCCTATGATTGACCCAACCGGAAAGTAGTAAGCAGCGGTTGATTTTGGATTCATCTGGTTTCTTGCTGAACTTGCCAGAACCGCAGTGTTGGTTGTTGGAGTTATCACCAACAACCAACACTGCGGAGGCCAACGCAATGGCAACCACAAGGGATTGCCCCTACAATTCTGATACTGCTATTTTCTGCTTATTTTCAGGAAAATAACCCAAAACAGTTGTCTAAATAAAATATCCGATTCAGACCTGATTTTCACCAAACAGACGAGAATCGGATATCACAGTTTCGCCGCTGAAATACCGGAAATGGTGCTTAATCTTTGTACGGATCATAAACATCTTCGCCGGCCATGGCCACGCCCAGCGGACGAAGCGTGTGCAGCACCTTGATGGTATTACCTTGGTATTTGAGGACGTCTTCAAGCTTTTTGTAGGCCTCAGGAGCTTCATCGGCCCCGGCGCCGCGCAGTTCAATGCCTTTGGCTTTCATGCGCTGCTGCACGGCGTCAAAGTCCACCAGACCCGGTGAGACCACGGTTTTGCGCTTCACGCCTTTTTTGTCCCTGATCCATTTGGTTTTACCGGCCGCAGCACGGCGGCTAAGCAAACGTCCGGCCCCGTGCACCGTGGAATAAAGACCTCTAATGGACAATTCGCTTTCCACGCCCTCAATGATAACCGAGTTGTCAAACATGTTCGCGCCAATAAACCCCTTCTGCCCCGGGAACGCCGGTGTGCAGCCTTTGCGCACCACCCAGTAATCCTCGCCCTGGTGCCTCTCAAACCAGGCAAAATTGTGGTGGTTGTGGATGACCTCGGTGGCTTTTCCGCCCAGAATCCCCAACACTTTCTCCACCACCACATCGCGGCCCGCGTAGGCGTACTCGCCCGCCAACGACATGGCGGCAATGTAATCCTGGCCCAACTCAGAGTCGATGTCAAACAGGATGGGCGGTGCATCCATAGAGCCTTCCTTCGCTTTATCAAAAAAGCTTAACCCCTGCGAGAGCGCGATGAACCCGGAGGCTGTCTTATGCCCAAATCCTCTTGACCCGAAGTGGACTCCTACCCACAGAAAGCCTTTCTCATCCTCGAACAAATCAATGAAGTGGTTTCCGCTGCCCACGGTGCCTAATTGTTCTACCGCCAGTTTCCGCATTTCGCGCTGGGGTTTGAACTCGGCTTTATTGATGTGGTCCAGCACCGGGTGGTCAATGCGCTTGGGATTAGGTCTACCTACCCCAAACCCTATGGTGCTTACGATTTCATCCATCACCCTTCCAATCTTCACATCCGAGGCCATGATGTCGGTGCGCACGGCTTTGTTTCCGCAACCAATGTCAAATCCCACCCCAGACAGCGAAACCTTGTTTTTGTAGGCCACGGCTCCGCCGATGGGGTGCGCGTAGCCGTAGTGCGCATCGGCGGTGAGCACGCCAATGTCTTCTTCGCTCACGCAGCGTTTCAACTGATCGATAGCGCTCTGGTCAATGATCTCTTCCCCGAAAACGGTGATGTTGTTCTGCACAATAGCCATGGTCCTACAAATTGGTGTTACAGGCTATACGTGAAAAGGGCATTGCGTTTTTTACCTGTTTTTTAGGAAGCCTAGTAAATAAAGGCAGGTCTGTTATAATGCCTTGAGGATGAAGTAAAGCCCGAACCCAATGCCCATCAATCCAGCAGAAATCAGTTGAACATTTGATTTTGTGAATTGAGCCCTGGTTACTTTTTCATTTGAATACCAAATCAACATGGATATGATTCCAGCAATCGAGAGGATAAGTCCCCAAATGAAGTTTTCCCATTCTATGTTCATCTACTTCCCTTTTCAGTCATTTTTCTCCAAAATAGCTTAAAAACGAAGAAGCCCCACCATCAAGGCAGGGCTTCTGATTATTCATTGATTCTAGAAGAATTACTTCTTCGCAGGCAACTCTTTCAGCAGCACTTCCACGGCTTTCTCCAGTTGCTGGTCACGGCCCTGGGCTACCAGGGTGGGGTCATTGGCAACGAGGTAGTCTGGCTCCAGTTGGGAATTCTCCAGGAACTTGCCGCCACCCAGGGTGCGGTAGCCTACCTGCGGAATCCCGAAGACCATGGTTGGGTCAATCAGGGTTTCCCACCACACGAAGGTACCGGTTCCGGCCACGGGCATACCCACGGTTTTCCCGATGCCAAGCTCTTTGTACAGAACCGGGAAGATGTGCGCGTCTGAGTAGTTGCTCTCGTTCATCACCACGATGGACGGACGCGTCCACTTGTTACGGGGCTCGTCTGAGAGGTTCTGGCCGCGCGGGATGAACTCGGCGTACTGTTTGGTGTTCAGGAAGCTGATGAGGTCATCGTGCAGGTTTCCGCCGCCGTTGGAGCGGGTGTCAACCACTAAAGCTTCTTTGGTCGCGTTCTTGCCCAAAGCGTCTTCATACACCGTGCGGTAGCTGGCATCGTTCATGCCCCTGATGTGCACATAACCCAAGCGTCCGCCTGATAAACGATCCACTTCTTTGCGGCGGTTGTCTACCCAACGCTGGTACAGCAACTCGCTCAGGTCTGCCGCCGAGATAGGCTTGGCGGTCTCTTCCCAACGCTGCTTCGTTTTCTCGTTGTACAAAGACACCAGCGTGTACTTACCTGATTTGCGGTTCAGGAGTTGGTCTACATCGGTGTTGTCTTCAATGGGCTGCCCGTCAATTTTTTCGATGATGACGCCCGGTTTCACTTTGGAGCTGGCGCGGTCAAACGGACTCAGGTTGATGACTTCCTTCACTTTCAGACCCTTGCCGGTGTACTGCTCATCATAGAAAAGCCCCAAAGAAGCCGTCGCATCTGGATTAGTAGCACGGTGGCTGTACCTTCCGCCGGTGTGCGAGGCATTCAGTTCGCCCAGCAATTCACTCAGGACATCGGCAAAGTCGTAGTTATTGACGATGTGCGGCAGGAACTGGCGGTAATTGTCAGTATAGAATTTCCAGTCTACGCCGTGCAGGTCTTTCACGTAGAATTTCTTTTCCAGCTCCCTGATCACGTGGTCGTACATGTAGGCGCGCTCGGCGGCGGCGTTGAGGTTCATCTCGCCGTTTACCTTGAGGGTTTCCTGTTTGCCGTTCTCAGTGTCTACTTTCAGGATCTTGCCTTCGGTTAACACAAAAAGGTTCTTGCCGTCTTTGCTCATGACCATGTCGCCACCGCGGGCACCCAGTTTGGCCAGCAGTTTGGTGTCATTGTCGCGCAGGTTGGTCACCCACAGGTCATAGCCTTTCTCGAAGCGGCTCAGATAGAACATCCGGTCGCCTTTGTCGGTGACCACGGCATCAGCCAAGTCTGAAGAGGTAGCAGTGAGGCGGGCTTTGCGTTGGGGCAGATTGTCCAGTTCCAGCGTCATACCGGCCGGAGCGGCAGGTTTAGCAGCTTCGCCTTTTTTGCCTTTCTTCTTGGGTTCAGCTTTCTCAGTTGATGTTCCACCAGCCGCAGTTTCGCGTTTCTCCAGGTCTTCCAGCAAAGTGAAATCCTCTTTGCTCAGTTTGAAGCGGTCAAAGCCGTCCTGGGTGGTGAAGAGTGCGTAAATATCGCCGGTACCGGAGTTGTTGCCGTTGCCGCGCAAACCTTCGCGGTTAGAGTAGAAGGTAATCATTTTGCCCCCCATCATCCACTGCGGACTGTTTTCATAATAGCCGCTCTGGCTCAGGTTGATGACCTCGCCTTTGCCGCTGGCCGAAATCAGGCCTACTTCGCTCAGCCACTGCTTGGGCTGGTTGTACTGCACCAAAAACCACTTACTGTCTGGGGACCACTCATAATACTGGTCGCCGTCTGAGTACGAGTAGTTGTTGGCGTTGCCCAAGATGGTGCGCACCTGCTTGCTGGCTTTGTTCACCACTTTCAGGGTCACCCGCTCCTCCAAGTAGGCCACTTCCTTGCCATCGGGTGAATACGCCGGCTGGAATTCCTCGGCGGCAGTGGCAATCACGGGCTCTTCTTTCAAAACCGTGGAAGCGTAGAAATAAGGCTCGGCGCTGCGCACCAGGCTGGTTTCATAGATGTTCCAGCTGCCGTTGCGCTCACTGGCGTACAGGATTTTGCGGCCATCGGGCGAGAAACTCACGCTGCGCTCCTGCTCGGGGGTGCTGGTAATGCGGCGGGTAATGCCCCCGTCCACTGATGACACGAACACTTCGCCCCGGTTCACAAACACCACTTCCTTGCCATTAGGCGACACCTCCATCTCGGTCATACCGCCGGAGATGGGCAGTACGGTCTCGGGGTTGGAGCGGATGTCTGAATACAGCTGGATGGCCACTTTCTGCGGCTGCGCACCCGGCTTTAAGGTATAAATTTCGCCGTTATAAGTAAACGACAGCACGCCATCTTTAGAACCACTCAGGTGACGTACCGGATGTTTGCTGAAATTAGTGACCGCCGCGCTCTGCTTCGGATTCTGCAGACTCATCTTCCGCACGTTGAATGTGCCGTTCACCTGCTCGCTCAGGTAGTAGATCTCCTGGCCGTTGGCTGATAAAATCGGTTGGCGGTCCTCGCCCACGTTATCGGTGAGCTTGGTGTGTTGCTTGGTTTTGGTGTTGTAGGCCCATACATCGCGGGCGGTGGAAGAAGTCTGGTGTTTCCGGAAACTGTTCTCAGGGCTTTTCTTGTCGTGGTACACCAGCACATCGCCGGCGGCGTTGTAGCGGGCCGCCTCAGCGGGCGTGGTCAGCAACATGGCATTGCGGCCACCTCCCAAAGACACGCTGTACAACTCAGAAAAAGCCCCCGACGGGAACATGGAATTGGAGGCTGCGTCTACCCTGGCCGAGGAGAAAATCACGCTTTTCCCATCGGGCGTGAAATCTGACGGCAGGTCTGGGGAAGAATGGAACGTGAGGCGCTTGCTCTCGCCACCCTGCGCGGGTATCACAAACACGTCAAAGTTGCCGTAGCGGTCAGAGGCATAGGCAAGGGATTTCCCGTCTGGTGACCAGACCGGCATGTATTCGTAGCCTTCGTGCATGGTGAGCGGCGTCGCGTTTCCGCCGGCCGCGGCTACTTTGTAGAGATCGCCTTTGTAACTGAAGACAATGGTCTGGCCATCGGGCGAAATTGCCGGGGTGTTGAGCCAGAGCGGAGTTTGGGTTTGGGCCATGGCTCCCAGGCTGCCTGCGCAGCACAGAGCCAGAATGGCTAGAAACCTCTTTTTCATAAGGTAAGCGGTTGTTTGTTAGATTGGATTACTAAATGTAACGATTGTTCCTGCTTATTCAAAAGAAGCAGGGGCTGGGTTGGTTTTCACGAAAATTTATCTGGCGTTTTGAGGCTGATTTGACACAAACAGCCTCAAACCAGATAGGCGTGATTATGTTGGTGTAGGGGCAATCCCTTGTGGTTGACCTAATAGAGCGGCAATCGTAACTGGGCAACCACAAGGGATTGCCCCTACAGAATCAGATTCATCGCTGGCGCGAGCTTGCAGCTCGTGTCCGCACGTATTTCTGATCCCAGGCTTTCGATTACCTTTTCCTCGGCCTGTCCCCTGACAGACCGAAGTAATGATAAAGTAAAAACATGCGTTGTCCTGTCAGGGGACAGGCCAAGGTGGAGGTATTTCAGCTAACTCATTCTGTTCCTAGTATGAGTTAGCTCACAACAGAAGGCATGAGCTACAAGCTCGCGCCAGCGGAGATTCACCTCTGAAAGACATATTTCAACCACCTCATGTTTGCCAGTAAAAGAAGACAAAAAGGAAGGATGATTGTGGCAAAAAAGAGCAGGTAATTTATCTTAATGGAGTGATAAACTGTAGTGTGCCAGCCAGGCAAAAGCGATGAAATAAAATCAGAGGCAAAGTGAATTAGCAACATTGCTTCCATTAAAGCAGAAAGAATAATTGCTACTGCAACACGAAGTATTCTTTTTATCACCACTCCAGAAAATTCATTTCTGCTAATATAAAAAAAACTTAAAGCGGTATTCTTGAAAATGCTACCTGTCATTAAAACCGGAAAGCCGTTTTACCCCTGTTTTCAGAAAATCAGAGGTAAAACGGCTTTTCAAAATCCTGACTTAGAACTCAGGACTTAAGACTCAGGACTCTCTCTAGTAGTTTCCCTTGAGGCCTTCCTGGAAGCAGTGGCGGCAGCGGGCCTCGTAGGAATCTGTTTCGCCCAGGAGGACTTTCTCCTGAGAGGCGGCTTTCCGGAAGGAGTAGGAGGCGATGTCACCGCACTGCACGCAGATGGCGTGTACCTTGGTCACGTACTCGGCCACCCCCATGAGCGCCGGCATCGGCCCGAAGGGTTTGCCCAGGTAATCCATGTCTAGGCCGGCCACTATCACGCGTACGCCGGTGTTGGCCAAATGCACGCAAACCTCGGTGATGGCCTCGTCAAAGAACTGAGCCTCGTCAACACCTAGCACATCGCAGCCGCTGCCCAGCAAGAGCATATCATTGGCAAACTGAATGGGCGTAGAACGGATGGAGGTGGCATTGTGCGAGACCACGTCAATTTCATGGTAACGGGTGTCAATGGCCGGCTTGAAGATCTCCACGCACTGCTTGGCAATCTTGGCGCGGTTGAGCCGCCGGATTAATTCTTCGGTCTTCCCCGAGAACATAGACCCGCAAATCACTTCAATCCAACCTCTTCTCTGGGCCTGCTGGCGGTTTCCCACCCGGGGTTCTATGAACATAACTTAATGTGCTAATTATTAAAGGTGCTAATGTGCTATCCCTTCCAAAAACTGGGGCCATACCCACATTAACTGATGCGAAGGTACTAGCCCCATCCCCTTCCCTAATGAACAATTTTTCCACACAGTTATCCAATACATTGGCTTTCAGAAAATTGAATAATTAACAGATTGAAGGAATGAGAGAATTAGTCGATTTGAAGATGTGAAGATTTGGAAATAATCCTTGGCTCAATCTGACATCTTCAAATTTCTACATCTTCAAATCAATCATCCAATCCATCAATCTCTCAATCATTCAACCACTCACTTGGTATAAGAAATGTGCGGGAGTTTCGTTTGTTGGGGAACGCGGCAGGTGACGGGTCCGGTGAGGGTGGCCTGGCAGGTGAGGCGCTCATTGGGTTTGAGGCGGCCGTTGTTGCGGAAACGGGTTTCGGGGGCGGTATCCGGGGCCAGGTTCTCCGCGCCCTCCAGTACTACCATGCGGCAGGAAGTGCAGCGTCCTTTGGCGCCGCAGGCGTGCATCCAATCAATTCTGGCGGCTTGCAGTGCGGCCAGAACCGTTTGCCCCTGGGCTACGTTCACCACAATTCCGCCCAGATTAGAAACCGTTAATTCGGCCATATTTCGCTATATTTACGAGCGTATGCTTCCTCCAATGAAAGACAAATATAATCAAATACGCCTGGCCCAGTACAGCCAGGCCCTTGCCCAACGCCTCAGCGAAGAACATTTTGCTCATCATGAGAACGTTACTGCCCAACAACTGATTTCCTTTACCCCTATCAAACAGGTGAACCTCTACATGATCAGAGAGCTGCTCACGCTCTGGAACCATGAGATGGCCAACCTGCGCAGCCCGTACTTTGATTTTGAACACCCCGAGGTGAAAGACGCCCTGGTACAGTTCATGAACGTGCTGTCCCGCAAGATCTCCATCAAACGCCCGCACTTTGAGCCGCTGCTGCTCAAGGCCATCCAAGATACTTTACGTGCTGTACTAGAGCCTGAGGCGGTTTTTGAGGAAAAATTCATGCGCCTGGACGACCTTTCCGTATCCAAACTGCAGGAAACCCTCAAGTACCAGGACATTGACAAAGACCTGTACCGCCGTTTCCTGGACACGCTCTCCGGCACCGAGGTTGACCGTTACCAGATTATACCCAGGCTGAGCCGTTTCCTGGCTGAGCACGAGGCTGAGCGCACCACCGTGAACGAGGTAGTGGCCAGATTCAATGAGCTGCAGCCTTTGCTGATAGACGAGCTGTTTACCCTGGTACCCGCCCCGGCTCCTGCCCCAGCGCCAGCCGTGAGTACACACGTAGCAAGTACGCCGCGGCCTAGTTTTCAGCCCACGCTGAACCCCGAGCCCAGACTGAACGAGCGCCTGCAAACCGAGCAAAAACCCAACCTAAACGATCGCCTGAAGCAGCCCGTAGTCCCTTCCATGGCCGACCGCCAGCAGGACCAGAAAATAGGATCCCTGAAAGAAGCTATTTCAATTAACCAGCGGTTCTCATTCATCAACGAGCTGTTTGAAGGCGATAACATGGCCTATCATGCCGTAATCAAGCAACTGGACGAGTACGACAACCCTAACCAGGCCAAACAGTACCTGCAACACGATGTAGCCAGCAAATACAACTGGAGCCGCAAAGAAGAACACGTGCAGAAACTCACCAGGCTCATAGAACGCAAATTCGCCTAAGCCTTTCCCGCCCGTTTTCACAAAAACATACGCAAAACGCCCGCCTCTCTACAGAGGCGGGCGTTTTGCGTTAGAGAGGAAGAACATCGCTTTATCTGTGCAGACGCTCGCAGGTCCTGCGAGCGTCTGCAGCCCTCCATTCTAAAGCTGTTTTTTCTAAAACAACCCCGAAACGGGTTCCAATCTCGCTACGTGATACTTGCTACCTGATACGCCAATTACCCTCGGCCCAGATCCAGTTTGCGGTGCGCGTCAATGGCCAGCAGAATGAACAGTAGGATGGTAAACGACCATAGCGATGAGCCGCCGTAGCTGAAGAAAGGCAGCGGAATTCCCACTACCGGGGCCAGCCCGATGGTCATGCCCACGTTCACCAAAAAGTGGAAGAAGATGATGGAAGCCACGCAGTAGCCGTAGGTACGCCCAAAAACCGAGCGCTGCCGTTCCGCCACGTAAATGATCCTGATGAGCAGGGCCATGAAGAGCGCCACAATGATGAGACTGCCAATCCAGCCGTGTTCTTCGCCCACTGTACAAAAAATAAAGTCGGTGCTTTGCTCCGGCACGAAGTCAAATTTGGTCTGCGTGCCTTCCAGAAAACCCTTCCCGAAGAACCCACCGGAACCGATGGCAATCTTGGACTGCGTCACGTTCCAGCCCACGCCCAGAGGATCCACCTCGGGGTCCACGAGTACTTTGATGCGGTTCTGCTGGTGCTCCTGCAGGATGTTGTCAATGAAGTAAGTTACACTGAACACCATGACCAGGACGGCCGCCCAAATGCTGATGTAAGTAGGCAGATACCGCTTAATCCGGTGGAAGTTGAGCCAGAGGTAAGCACCCATCAGCACAGTGACGATGCCCGCCAGGTACCACTGCGGAATCAAAAGCGTGAGCACAAATACGAACACGGCCACCGCACCAATGATCAGAATCAAAGGTGACATCCCCTCGCGGAAGAAGGCCAGGGTGAAGGCTGCGAACACCAGGGCAGAACCGGTCTCGTTCTGGAGAATGATGATGATAGGCGGCAACAAAGCCAATCCCGCCAGCTTGGCCTGATCTTTCCAGTTCTGCTGCCGCAGGTTAATACCGCTCATAAACCTTGAGACGGCCAGCGCCGTGGCAAACTTCGCGAACTCCGCGGGCTGCAAGCGTACAGATTCCGTGATCACGAGCCAGGAACGGGACCCTTTAATCGGCGAAGCCAAAAGCAGAGTACCCAACAGAATCAAAATCACGAACCAGTAGATCCCGTATGCCAGCGAGTCATAGGCCTTGTAGTCAATGGCAAACAGCATGATGATGATGATCACGGAGGTACCAATCCAGGCCAGTTGTTTCCCGGAGTTAAGCGTGAAGTCAAAGATGCTGGTGACGTTCTCAGGGTTATAGACGGCGGCATAGATGTTCATCCAGCCCAGCGTCACCATGAGGCCGTACAGCCCAATGGTGACCCAGTCTATGTTATTGGCTATTTTGTAGGAGGTCCGCATTTGATGTCTGCTAATCGGTCCATTTGTAGAAACTACCGTTGATCATGTCTGCTTCCCAGCGCTTGCGGTAAGTGGTCTTCACGGTATCAGTGAGGTATTTCTCAATCATGAGGCTGGCCATGGGCGCGGCGGCAGTGGCCCCTCCCCCGGCATTCTCCACGTACACCGCAATCGCGATCTTGGGATCATCTTTGGGAGCGAAGGCAATGAATACCGAGTGGTCTTTGCCGTGCGGGTTCTGCACGGTACCGGTCTTGCCGCATAGAACTACGCCAATGTGCTTCAGGCTGGCATACCGGCCGGTTCCGTTCTCCACCACCAACTGCATTC
The DNA here is from genome assembly GCF_017916365.1 of Rufibacter roseolus. GTDB lineage: Bacteria > Bacteroidota > Bacteroidia > Cytophagales > Hymenobacteraceae > Nibribacter > Nibribacter roseolus. The sequence goes on along the minus strand of NZ_JAFMSU010000001.1, from coordinate 1,527,136 downwards.
CGTCAATCACCGGCGGAAAATGCCTTGGGTCCACGGAGGTGTAGTTTTTCACGGAGTACTCAGGCAGCGGTTTCCCGTTTTCTCCTACGGAGCGCACAATGTGCGGCTTGTAGTAATAACCCCTATTAGCAATAGTGGCGGCAAAGTTGGCCATCTGCAGCGGCGTTACACCCGTCTCGCCCTGCCCGATGCTGACAGAGTAAATGGTGGGGAATTTCCAGCCATCGCGTTTGTAGATACGATCATAGAAGCGGGCATTGGGCATCATTCCTTTTTTCTCGCCGGGCAGGTCTATGTCTAGATTGCCGGCAAACCCGAAACTTTTGATGTGCTTATTCCACTCATCCAGGCCCAGCCGGACATCCTCATACACATTGCGAGACCGGCCCCGCGCCACCACCGAGCGGAAAACCTGGTAGAAATAAGGGTTGCAGGACTGCTCAATGGCAATGCCCAGGTTGGCCGGGTATGGGTGCCGGTGTGAGCATTTCACCAAAGACCAGTTACATGGGTACCCGGTCTCAGGGGTCAGCACACCTTCCTGCATCGCGATTAAGGCCTGCGCTAGCTTGAAGATGGAGCCCGGCGGATAAGTGGCCATGAGAGGCCGGTTGAACAGCGGTTTGGTGGGGTCGCGCAGCAATTTCATGTAGTTGTTGCCCAGCTCTTTCCCGGTCAGCAGCGAAGGATCAAAATACGGCGCCGATACCAGTGACAGGATCTCGCCGGTCTTGGGTTCAATGGCCACGATACTGCCCACTTTCCCACCTGACATGAGCAACTCGGCGTATTTTTGCAGTTCCAGGTCAATGGTGGTAACCAGGTTCTTACCCGCTACCGAGAGGGTGTCATATTCGCCGTTCTTGAAGGATCCTTTCTCAATGCCGCGCACGTTCACCATGGTGTATTTCACCCCGCGCTTACCCATGAGAAACTGCTCATACTGACGCTCCAGGCCGCTGATGCCCAGATAATCGCCTTGGCGGTAACCGTGGTAGGTGGTGTCCTCCAACTGCCGCGGGCTGATCTCCCCAATGTACCCCAACGCGTGGGCCAGACTGCCATGCTGATAGCCGCGCACGGTACGGGCGTTGATGTAGAAACCAGGGAAGTCCACCAAGTTGTCCTGGATGGCGGCAAATTCTGCGTTAGTGAGGCGTTGCAGGAACGGTGAGGGCTTAACGTAGGAGTACTTCTTGGCCGCGGTGATTTTCTCGCGGTACTCCGGCAGAGAGATGCCCACCAATTGGCAGAATTTCAGCGTGTCAATGGCTTTGGCTTCTTTGGGCACCACCATGAGGTCATACACCGGGGTGTTCTCCACCAGCAGTTTCCCGTGGCGGTCATAGACCAGCCCCCGGAACGGGTACTGCACCACGCGGCGCATGGCGTTGCTTTCGGCGGCGGTTTTATAGCTGTCATCCAGAACCTGGATGTAGAAAAGTTTGATGAGATAAACCGCTCCTATGGCTATGAAAATCGCCTGGATTACGTATTTGCGGCTTTCTAAGTACTTCATCTAAAACCTCGTGCTCTTCGCTCAAAAAATAACATCTGAAAAATCACCAGCACCGTTCCGGTGAACAATGTGCTGGCTATTATCTTGGCTAACGTAAATCCGATCAGTTTAAATCCGTTGAGCTCCAGAAAAAACAGGGCGAAGTGGTGCACAAAGATAAGTACCATGCCATAGGTCAGAAACCAGCGCCACCCCATGGAAGGCAAACTGGCATGGTCAGAGACCTCATAGCCATCGCGGGGCGTCAGCAGTTTCAGCATGGAGGGCCGCAGGTAGGCCATGAGTACCGTGGCAGCCGCGTGCACTCCAGACGTGTCATAGAACAGGTCAATGGTGAACCCGCACACAAAGCCCAGCAAGAGCAGCAGCACCTTGTCCATCTCAATGGGCAGGAACAGGATAAACCCGATGTACACAAAACAGAACCCGGTCTCAAACAGCACCAGGTTGCGCATGAGCAGCACCTGCAGGCTCATCAAAACCACAAACTGGACTAAGTGTATGAACCTAAAACTATTCATTCTCTTCGGTTATGCCTGACTGTACCAGCAAGCTGTCCAACTCAGGCTTGCGTTTGTTTTCCACTACGTACACGTAAGACAGTTTCTCAAAGTCCACGCTCAGGCGCACCACAATGGTGTAAAAGCTTTTATCCAGCTCCTTGCGCACACTGATCACGCGCCCCACCATAATGCCCGGCGGATAAATACCCCCGGCACCAGAGGTCACCACAGAATCTCCTTTAAAGATTTTCTCGCTCAACGGAATATAGTGCAGGCTGGCGGTCTCGGGATTTTCCGTATCCCACTTGATGGAGCCCAGGCTTTTGTTCCGCTTCAGTTTCACGGAGATCAGGGTCTGGGAATGCAGCAGCGAGGTCACCGTGGCATAGTGCTTGGAGACTGCTTTCACCCGGCCCACAATCCCGTTGGCGGTGAGCACGCCCATCCCGGGCCTAATACCGGCATCGGAGCCTACATTCAGGGCCAGGTGGTTGTTTAGCCCCCGCACGGAGTTACTCGTCACCCGGGCCGGCCTATAGGTGAACACCAGTTCTTCCAGTGAGTCGCGCGATGCCTGAAGTGAGTCTTTCGGATCCCGGGCCCTGACCTGCACAAACACAGAGTCTTTCAGAACACCCAGGCTGTCGTTGAGTTTCTGCTCCTGAATCTGGGTAAGCTGCGCCCGTAACTGGGCATTCTCCTGCGCCAGCGCCTGGTTTACCTCCGTGAGCCGGAAATAATCAGCCACCTGGCTCTGGATCTCCAGCACACGCCCCACATAATAGTTAGACGACTGATAGAATGCCGCACTGTGGTAGGTGTTGCTCCGGTACAGCAGGTAAATGGAAACGCCCTCTAACAGCAGGAACACCAGGAAAGCCCTAATCCGGAAGATGAAAATAAATAGTTTCCGCATGGGCGCGTGTGCTTAGCTCAACAGCACGTTGCGGAAACCATCAATGTTTTTCACGGCCGCGCCGGTGCCCCGCACCACGGCTCTTAACGGATCTTCCGCAATGTGGATAGGTAATTTGGTTTTGGCGGCCAGACGTTTGTCAAGCCCTCTGAGCAAGGCGCCCCCACCAATCAGGTGGATGCCGTTGTCGTAGATATCGGCGGACAGTTCTGGTGGCGCAATCTCCAGCGCTTTAAGCACGGCCTCTTCAATCTTAGACACCGATTTATCCAGCGCAATGGCGATTTCCTGGTAGGTCACCTTAATTACCTTAGGGATACCGGTCATCAAGTCGCGACCTCTGATCTCAAAGTCAGCGGGCGGGTTGTCCAGCTCCGTAAGCACGGCGCCTACCTCTATTTTGATTCTTTCAGCGGAACGCTCCCCAATCAACAGGTTGTGCTGACGGCGCATGTGGTCCAGGATATCTTTGTTGAACACGTCACCGGCCACCCGGATAGACTGATCACACACGATCCCGGACAAAGCGATCACGGCAATCTCAGTTGTACCGCCTCCTATGTCTACCACCATGGTACCCACGGGCTGTTCCACGTCAATACCGATCCCAATGGCTGCCGCCATCGGTTCCTGGATCATCCAGACCTCACGGGCATCGGCGTGCTCGCAAGAGTCCTTTACGGCGCGTTTCTCCACCTCGGTAATCCCAGATGGGATACACACCACCATGCGGTAAGAAGGCTGGAACAGGCGTTTTTTGCCTTTGTCAATCATTTTGATCAAACCCCTGATCATCATCTCGGCGGCAGTGAAGTCCGCGATCACGCCGTCTTTCAAAGGACGGATGGTCTTGATGTTCTCATGGGTTTTCTCGTGCATCTGCTGCGCCTCGCGGCCCACAGCCAGCACCTTGTTGGTTCTCCGGTCAAGGGCGATGATGGAAGGCTCGTCAACTACAATTTTATCGTTATGAATGATAAGGGTATTGGCCGTACCCAAATCAATGGCTATATCAGATGTGAAAAAATTAAATAATCCCATTATTTGTCAGTCGTGCACTCACCGTTAGAATGCTATATATGAAATTTATTTACTTAACCAGGTACTATAATGGCGCAAAATTACGTATTTCCCGCTAATAATTACGCTTGAGCATGAGACAGTTCTGTTTTCTGTCTTTTTTCCTGAAAAGAGCCCAAAAACATGGCTGTTTTACTTCCCTCCTCTCGGGGTTTGCCCGTCCTGTAGCGCAATGTACCTCAGAAAACCAGCATCCGCTCTCTTTCTATACCACCATTTTCCTCTGTAATGCCATAATACAATTTTACTATCTCCTACTCATATAACATCGGCGACTAGTACAATTCAAACAAGCAGTGCCTATACCTCAGAACGAATGGCTATTAACTCGCTCAGGGTCAACACTACACCAATGAACCCTACCCTCTCCTCCTGCGCGACACAGTTACCCTAGAAAAATACCCGGGTTCACCTCCTGCCCGCCCTTATCCGGAAAAGCTTATATCACCCTAACTTTCGTTTCCCTATGCCAAAGTTTTATGGTTGTTTTTTAGAAAACAGGTTAAATCGGCATTTGGACTTTTCAACGGGAAGCAAAAAGCCCGGCTGTCCAAAGAACGGCCGGGCTTCTGGAATATTCCTTTAGGATAGGATTAATGTTTGAAATGGCGCACGCCAGTCATGACCATGGCCATGTTACGGGCATCGCAGGCATCAATGGAGTCTTTGTCTTTGATAGAACCTCCGGGCTGCACCACGGCGGTGATTCCGGCTTCGGCGGCGATCTCCACGCAGTCAGGGAACGGGAAGAACGCGTCTGAGGCCATCACCGAACCTTGCAAATCAAACCCGAACGAGCGGGCTTTCTCAATGGCCTGACGCAAAGCATCTACCCTTGAGGTTTGACCCACACCGCTGGCCAGCAATTGGTTTCCACGTGCCAACACGATGGTGTTGGACTTGGTATGCTTGCAAACCTTAAGCGCGAACTCCAGGCCTTCCACCTCTTCCGGTGATGGAGCCCGCTGAGTCACGGTTTTGAAGTCGGCGGCGGTTTCAATGGCCAGATCTTTGTCTTGCTCAATTACGCCGTTCAAGAGGGTTTTGAACAGTTTACTTGGCAACTGAACCGGCTTTTGGCGCAGCAGAATGCGGTTTTTCTTAGATCTAAGCAGTTCCAGGGCATCGACGTCAAAACCCGGCGCAATGAGCACCTCGAAGAACAGTTTGTTCAGTTCCTCGGCGGTAGCAAGGTCCACGGTTTTATTCACTATGATCACGCCCCCGAACGCCGATACTGGGTCACAAGCAAGTGCGTTCACGTAGGCCTGGTGCAGAGAATCAGCCACGGCCACGCCACAGGCATTGGTGTGTTTCAGAATGGCCACAGCCGGTTGGTCAGCAAACTCAGCCATGAGCAACACAGCGGCGTCTACGTCCACTAGGTTGTTGTAGGACAGCTCTTTTCCGTTCAGTTTCTCAAAAAGAGCCTCTAAATCGCCGTAGAAGTATCCTTTTTGGTGCGGGTTCTCGCCATAACGCAAGGTTTGACTCGTGCGCTCACTCTGCTTGAAGGCCGGGGCCAGGTCCTGCTCTTTGCTCAGGTAGTTGAAGATGTGGGTGTCATAGTGCGAAGACACGTCAAAGGCTTTGGCCGCGAAACGCTTGCGGTCGGCCAGCTCGGTGCTGCCGTCTTTGGCCTGTAGCAACCCTACCACCTCACCGTATTGCTCGCGCGAAGACACGATCAAGACATCCTGGAAGTTCTTGGCCGCGGCGCGGATCAAAGAAATCCCCCCAATGTCGATTTTCTCAATCACGTCTTCCTCTGAAGCTCCGGAAGCCACAGTTTCCTCAAATGGGTACAGGTCTACAATCACCAAGTCTAACGCCGGGATCTCGAACTGCTCTACTTCCTGCTGATCTTGCTCATGACTCCGGCGGTGCAGGATTCCCCCGAAGATCTTTGGATGCAGGGTTTTCACGCGTCCCCCGAAGATAGACGGGTAATCAGTGACGCTGTCTACGGCCACCACCTCAGCGCCCAGGCCTTCCAGGAACGTCTGGGTACCACCAGTGGAGTAAAAAGTAACGCCTTGTTTCTGCAACTCGCGCACCAGCGGCTCCAGGCCGTCTTTGTAGTACACCGAGATAAGGGCAGATTTGATTTTAACGGAATTCATATAGTTAGAAAATGTAGGTTCTGAAAGGAACTGGCAGGCTTTGGCCCAGCAAAAGCCTGGACACAGCAAGACTGTCTCCCAATTTCACAGACTGGGACTTAGTATTATCTCTAATTGAATTAGAAGGGCAGAGCAGACCAGAGAAGGCCCGCAGTTGACACGTAAGCAGCAGTGAGAGCAGGAGAAAGGGCCGTGTCAGTCGCTTCATCTCTTTCTTCGGGGTTAGGCTGCGGGCGTTTCGGGGCTGTTTTTGCCGGACGTGAGCAATTCCTCCACTACGCGGGGCAAGTGCCGGTGCTCCAAGGTGAGCACGCGGGCCGCCAGGGTCTCGCAGGTATCATCGGGGTGCACGGCGCAGAACTCCTGGTAAATGGGCGCGCCCTCATCATAATGCTCGTTCACGTAATGGATGGTGATGCCGGTCTGGGCTTCCCTTGCATCTATCACGGCCTGGTGCACGTGCTGGCCGTGCATGCCTTTGCCGCCAAACTTGGGTAACAGCGACGGATGGATGTTGATGATCTTGTTGGGGAAAGCCTGCACAAAGGCAGCCGGCAATAGCCAAAGGAAACCGGCCAGCACAATCAAGTCAGGCTCGTAGGCCTGTACCTGCGCCTGCACATCACCCGCCTTCAAAGACGCCCGGTCAAAGATTACAGTAGGCACGCCAAAATTCTGGGCCCGCTGCAAGGCAAACGCCTCCGGGTTGTTGGAAAAAAGGGCCACCACCTCAATATGCGCGTGGTCTTCAAACTGCTCCAGCAGGCGCTGGGCATTGCTCCCGGAGCCGGAAGCGAAAATGACGATGTTCTTTTTCTTTGCGGAGGTACCCAAAACTGCTGGTGCTGTCAATGGAAGAGCAAAGATAGTGTTTCTGGGGTATTTTCCGGTAAACCGGGTGAAAACGTTTGAAATGGTGGTTTGCGTGCTCCCTCAATCCCTGGTTCAAGTCTGTGACTTGGACCTACCATAGCCTGCAGTTTACAACCGCAGTGAGGCGTTAGCCTTAAAACCACTTAGGAGATATTACTTCCTACCGCCTGCCTACAAAGCCTCATTACTGCAGCCGCGCTCTGCGGGCGTTTGTCACTTTTCTCCTTGATGAGAAAAGTAACCAAAAGAATCAAGAAGCCTCAAACTCGCTGACGCTCGGACAGTGAGGCTTCAATCAAGGTACCACCTGGCTAAAGCTATCTGTTCCATAGTCCACGCAGGCCACTGCCACCTGAACAGTTCATCCGTGCGGCAGGCCGGGCCTCGGCCTCACTGTAGGCCTTCGCCCCGGCCTGCCGCAGGTGCCTTTTTCCGTATCAATCTGTCATTATACATGGTTCAAGTCTGTGACTTGGACCTAAAATGATCGGCAGTTTGCAACTGCCATGAGGTGAGAGCCTCAACCAAAGTTTTCAGATAAAAGAAGCAATAAGGAAAACTAGATGTAAAGCAGCGCTTTTAAGTCGTTTTTACTATAACAGCTCCGAAATGGAAAAGGCAAAGATTTAAGCTTTTAGTCTGGGCATGGCGGTGGGGACTTGCTTGTTTTGGATGGGCTGGTGGGCTTGCATCCGGGGCTTTTTCTCAGTGAGATATTTCCAGTAGCGCTTGGGCATGTGGCGGAGGTGGAGTTTCTGATTTTTCCGCTCGGGGATGTTCACGTGATCAAAGTAGACTTGCCAGAGTTGCTGGTACAAGGGCTCTACCGAAGTGAGTATCTCGGGGGAGAGCTGTCCTTTCCGGAGACCCAGGGGCGCATCTTCCAGGTAGACAATTTGTACGCTCTGCAGGTCATAATACGCGCCGTACTGCCGGCGCACGTCATAGATAAGCCAGTGTTGATCGGCGTAGCGCTTTTCAAAGTGAGACACCACTAAGGGGAGCACGTTGAAGTCCGGGCTGATGGGCGCGATAAAGAGACCGTCTTGCGTACGCTGGAACCGGATGAAGGCTTCCATGCGGTGCTTCTCCCGGAACATCTGCTTGCCCACGGCCGCCATTTTCTGCACGCAGGGCTCGGAAAAGTTTTCTTCAACTCCTTCCTGAGTACTTGAGAAAACCATCCGCACGAACTGGAAGATGAGCATCTCAAAGCCGGACTGTTCCCAGAGGTAGGCTTTGTACACGTTTTCCCAGGCGGCTTTTGACAGCTTTTTGCCCAAACCCTCCCAAACGCGTTTGGCCTTGTCTTCTTGGGTAGGCACAAAATGGTGCTCCGCGAAAATACCGGGCGGCGCCTCGCCTTCGCGGCCTATCTGGGTAGGCCATTCTTTACGCTCATACGCTTCAAACACCACCGTCAGGAGGCCTTCAAAGGAACCGTCATAGGTATAGAAATGCATGGGCGCTTTTAACTGGTTAGGAGGCGATGCGCACAGAGGAGCGGCGGCCGTTGTTTTCGTGGCGTTGGGCCGATAGTTGACGCAGGTACGGTACCAGGGTGCTGAGTTTGCAACGGAAAGATACTGGGGCTACGGTCTGGCGGTTGGCTACTGTTGGCATAATGGTTAATGATCTATGAGGTTTTACAAAAACAATTCTTTTTCTCTTGTGCGGAGGAAGGTTTTCAGGCTTCTGGCTTTCTAGCCCGCTTGCTGAAACAGGTCCATTTGGCTGCCCCACAGGCTGGCCCGGCTCCCCTTCTCCCCAAAAATGATTCTTCTCCGGATGGCTTCTTCGTCCCATTCTCTCGTCTCCAAACTGCGCCCTCCGCAGGTGATAAAATATTTGGCCCGTTTCAGCACTACGCCTATCTGACGCAGGTGCTCCCACGTGAGGTGGGAGAAGCGGCGGGCCGCCACTATCTTCTTCGCAGACTTAATCCCGATGCCGGGTACCCGCAAAATCATCTCGTAATCGGCGGTGTTGATCTCCAGTGGGAACACGTGCCGGTTGCGCAAGGCCCAGGCCAATTTGGGATCAATCTGAAGGTCCAGCTGCGGGTTCTGTTCATCCAGCAGCTCGTTCACCCCGAAGCCGTAGAGCCGCACAAGCCAATCGGCTTGGTACAGCCGGTTCTCCCGGATGATGGGCGGCGTACTGATGATGGGCAGGCGGCTGTCCGTGACAACCGGCACGTAACCTGAGTAGTAAACCCGCTTAAGGTTGAAGTTCTGGTACAGGCCATCGGCGAGGGTCATGATCTGGCGGTCAGTCTCGGCGGTAGCGCCTACAATCAATTGGGTGCTCTGCCCGGCCGGCGCGAAGGAAGGTGTTGACTTGAACAGCTTCTTTTCCTCCTTCACCAGCACCAGTTGGTCTTTGATATGGCCCATGGGCGTGAGCACCTCCTTGAAGTTCTTCTCGGGCGCCAAAGACTGCAGGCTCTCCTCGGTGGGCAACTCAATGTTCACACTCAGCCTGTCGGCGTAGAGGCCGGCTTCCTTTACCAGTTCCTCGCTCGCGCCCGGAATGGTTTTGAGATGGATGTAGCCGTTGAACTTATGCTCCAGGCGCAGTTTCTTGGCCACCCGCACCAGACGTTCCATGGTGTAGTCTGCGTTCTTGAAAATGCCCGAGCTCAGGAACAGTCCTTCTATGTAGTTGCGGCGGTAGAAATTGATGGTCAAATCCACCACTTCCTGCACCGTGAAAGCGGCGCGCTTCACGTCGTTGCTTTTCCGGGACACGCAGTAGGCGCAGTCAAAAATGCAGAAGTTGGTGAGCAATATTTTTAGCAAAGACACGCAACGGCCATCCTCGGTATAGCTGTGGCAAATACCCATGCCCTCGGCGTTGCCTAATCCTTTGCCCTCGTTTTTGCGTTTACCGCCGCTGGAAGAGCAGGAAACATCATATTTGGCTGAATCTGCCAAAATACTTAGTTTTTCTAGAAGCGGAGTCTGCATATGTTATGCTATTTAAATCATTGAATACGTTAGCAAGTTACAGCTCATGGAGTTAAATAACTAATAATTTTAGCCACAATTTATCAACAGGGGTGTGGATAAAGCTAATATAAATAGCAAAAATGACGCTATTGTGGTTCTAAGCAGAATTTGCCGTATTTTAGGGATGGGTAATAGGGTATGAAGACAGCCGCAAGATTTTCTGTGCACGCACAAATGCTATTTCTGCTATTGATGGCAGGATGGTTCAGCTGCGTTTGTGCACAGGCGCAGGTGGTCTCCCCTCCTTCCACGCAACCCTCCCTCTACCCGCCACTGGAAGACACCACTGATAACAAACAGTTCCTGCAGTCCCTGAAGCGCATAAGCCAGAAGAAAACGCTGTTTGGCCGGGCCGTAAAAGCCCTGGTGGTCTTTAAACCGCGCCGGATTGAGGGGCCCGTGGAAAACACCCTGCTGCCGGCTACCCATGCGCAACACAACTACAAAGTTGTCCGGAGTATCTATTTCAAAAGGCTGGATGCCTTTGGCTATTCTATCAACGATACCCTGGCCCTGCCCGATAACAGCCTGGAGCGCCTGGGCAATGCCCTGCACATGCGCACGAAACGGAACCTGCTCCGGAACCAGATCCTTTTCAAGGAAGGCGATTTGCTGGAGCCCCTGGACTTGTCAGAATCTGAGCGTTTGCTGCGCCAGACTGACTACCTTTTAGATGCCCGGGTGCTGGTCAATGACTCCACCTCCACCAAGGACAGCATTGACGTAGTCATTGTCACCAAAGACGTGTTCAGTATCAGCGGCTCGGGCTCGGCCAGCACCTCGGGTACCCGGCTGGGCCTGCGGGACATCAATTTCATGGGCATCGGGCACCAGTTCAGAACGAACTATCGCTTTGGTTTGTCTGAGCCGCAGACCTGGCAGTTCCTGGGCAGCTACTACATCCCCAATATATCGCACACCTTTATCTCAGCGGAACTGCTCTACCAGAACACCCATTACTATAAGCAGCAGAGCCTTAGTTTTAGAAGGGACTTCTTCTCCACCGATACCAAATATGCGGGCGGGGCTTCTGTGGCCTGGTACCAGACCCTTATACCAGATTATTACGAACAAGGCGAAGGAGAAAACGGCGAGGGCGGGGAAGGTCAGGTCATCAACCACATCCCGTTGGACTATAATATCCAGGACTTCTGGATCGGGCGTGCCTTCCGGCTCAAGTCCTATGACTTGGCCATGGACAACCCCACGCGGCTTATCACGGCTGCCCGGTTTATGAACATCCAATACACCCAGGGCAGCGGCCCCACTATCCAAAGTGCCCGCCTTTACCTTACCGCTTTTGGCTTCAGTTTCAGGAAATACTACAAAGACCAATACCTTTTCGGGTTTGGCCGTACCGAGGATATCCCGGCCGGGAACCTGATCGCGCTTACGGCAGGCTTTGAGGACGGTGCCCAGAAGAACCGGATGTACCTGGGGGTGAAAGCCGCGTTCGGCAAATACCAGCCTAATTTTGGTTATCTGTACGGAGGGCTGGAGTACGGCAGTTATCGGTATCAGAATTCCTGGGAGCAAGGCGTGCTCACTTCAGAGGCTTTGTACTTCACGCCCCTGTACCGCCTCAGGAACTGGCGCTGGCGGCATTTCCTGTGGAACCGCGCCTCCTTGGGCATGCGCCGCCCCGATCTGTTTGCCCTGGACATTGACCAGGAAGACGGCATCAGGGGGTTCAGTTCAGGGGCCGTGCGGGGTTACCGCAAGTTCGTCCTTAACTACGAGACCAACTTCTTCACCCCCCTCACGCTGCTGGGCTTCCGGTTGGCTATCATTGGTTTCGCAGATCTGGCCTGGCTTACCAGCATCCAGAACAAATCACCCCTGAAAGAAAAGCCTTATACCGGATTTGGCATGGGGCTGCGGTTTAGAAACGAGTTCCTGCCTATTAACACCATTCAGGTGCTGCTGGGGTATTACCCGCGTCTGCCCCTGGTCAATAACCAGCAGGATTTCAAACTGTTCCAGACCACCCGGCAGTACTATGAATTCAATGACCTGCGCTTCACCCAACCCCTGATCTCCGAATTCAGGTAAATTTCAGCCATTTCCTTCCAATCATTTTTGAATTTAACACCCGGCATAAACAATATAACTATAAAAAGCTTATATTGACCTAATCTGAGAATATGGTCCGTTTTGCAAAAAACAGGCTGAAAACGTGGTTAAAATTCAAAAGCGCTGGAAATTGAGATTTTACCCCCATCTACGCTGGAGCATCTGCCTGTTAGTGCTGCTTCTTTGCGCCTTCTGTTCTGTAGCCCAAGTCACCTCTAACAAAGGGCGGGACTTTTGGGTGGGGTACATGGCGCACATCCAGAATGAGTCTGGCCCGAACCCACCGCAGGGCATCTCCAGCATGAACCTGTATGTCACCTCAGACGTGAACACCACGGTACAGGTAACCGTTGGCGCAGGAGCCGCCACCACGCACCAGGTTTCCGCCAACTCCGTTACTGTCATTCCGGTGAGCCCCTCGGTGGCATACGTGGGTTCCAGCGAGATCATTGAGAACAAGGCCATACACGTGACTTCAACAGAGCCGGTGGTGGTGTACTCACATATCTACCACTTGAATAAATCCGGGGCCACGCTGGTGTTGCCGGCCAATACCCTGGGGCGCTCCTATTACGCCATCGGCTACAACCAAACCCAGTACCTGGATGCCCGGGCGGCCTCCCAGCTCATGGTGGTGGCCCTGGAAGACAACACCACCTTGGAGATCACGCCTACCGCCGAGACCCTGGGCGGCCAACCCGCCGGAAAGCCCTTCTCCCCTAGTCGGCCCTTGATGAAAGGTGAAGTATACCAGGTGCGCTCCCTGCGAGACCTTACCGGCACCAAGGTAGAGTCGATTGATTCAGGTATAGGCTCCTGCAAACGGATTGCGGTTTTCTCAGGCAGTTCTTACACGGCTATTCCGGAGCCCTACACCTGCCCCGGCCAGTTCAGCGGGGATAACCTGTACCAGCAGCTTTACCCGGTGAGCGCCTGGGGCAAAAACTTCATGACCGCGCCCTTCAAGAGCCGTACCTCGGGAGACATTTACCGGGTATTAGCCTCTAAAGACAACACCGTTATTACGGTGAATGGCCAATCTGTGACCAAAAACAGCGGTCAGTATCATGAATTTGAGAACTCCATCGCCAATTATATCACCACCTCAGAACCGGTGCAGGTGACGCAGTACACCAAATCGCAGCTCTGCGACGATGTGCCCAGCGACCCGGAGATGGTGCTGATCAACCCGGTGGAACAGACCCTCAAAAACATCACGCTGTACTCTTCGCCTTTCTTCCAGATTTCCAGCCATTACATTAATGTGACCATGAAAACGGCGGATATCGGGAGTTTCCGGTTAGACGGGCAGCCGGTGGCATTCACACCTGTTCCCGCCAATCCCGCCTACTCTTACGCCCAAAACACGGTGTCCTCGGGGAACCACACCCTTACGGCAGACCAGGGCTTCAACGCCATTGCGTACGGACTTGGGAACGTGGAATCCTACGCCTACTCGGCGGGCGCGAATGTGACCAACCTGAACCAAAACATCACGGTAGCCTCAGACAGTATCTGCGAGGGGCGCAGCATCCGGTTCAAGGGATTTGCCGTGTATGAGCCGTTGGCCTGGAAATGGTATTTCGGGGACGGCACCACCTCCAGGGAGCAGAATCCCACCCACGCTTTCCCCAGGGCCGGCAAGTTCAATGTGTCCCTGGTCACTACCAAATCAAACGGCAACGACTGTGACTCGCAGGATTCCACTAATATAGAGGTAGAGGTTCTGCCCAACCCCGAGGCAGGTTTTTCCTATGCAGTGGCCTGCGCCAATGATAGCACCCGCTTCACAGACCAAAGCAAAGTCACCACCGGCGACAGCATCACCCAATGGCGCTGGAACTTTGGGGACGGCACCACCTCCCGGAAGCAGCATCCGGCCCACCGTTTCAAAGCCCCCGGCACCTACAAAGTCACCCTGTCCGTCACGAACCAGAATTTCTGCGTCGCAGACACCACCAGGGAGGTCACCATTTTTGCCCCGCCGGCGGCCCGCTTCAGCGCCTCCCAAACGTGTGACAAAGAATCCATGGCTTTCCAGGACCAGACCACGGTGGCGCAGGGACAGGTAGTACGCTGGGAATGGGATTTTGGGGACGGCACCCCACGCAGCACGGAGCAGCACCCGCGACATGTCTATGCCGGAGTGGGCAACTACACCGTGAAACTCAAAGCGTTCTCAGACCAGGGTTGCCAGGATTCCACGCAGCAGACGGTAGTCATCCACCCCCGGCCCGTAGCCGCCTTTACCCTGCCCGATCTCTGTGTGAAGGACGAAGCGGTTTTTGTAAACCAATCCACCCTGGCCTCTGGCACCATGACCTACCGCTGGGATTTTGGCGATGGCACCAGTTCCACGGCGCCCGCACCCCGCCACCGTTATACCGCCGAGGGAAACTACACGGTGAAACTGGTGGTGACGTCAAGTAAAGGCTGCCAGGACAGCGTCTCGCATACTTACACCATCAGCGGCGCGGTGCCGGTTCCGGGGTTTACCGCTTCTTCTTTCTGCCAGGAGCAGGGCATGGTTTTCCAGGATGCCAGCACCATCGCTTTCGGGAAGATCATCCGGCGGCAGTGGACGTTCGGCGACGGCACTTCGTCTGAGGAAACAAACCCCACTCACCAGTACGCCAAACCGGGGACTTACCAGGTGCAACTGCGGATATGGTCGGGGATTGTCTGCGAGGCTTCGCTTACCAAAACCATTGTGGTCTTGCCCAACCCAGCGGCTGGCTTTACAGTGGCCAATGTCTGTGAGGGTACGCCAGCCCGTTTTACCAACACCACTCAGGACCGAGGCAGCGGCGCCCTCACCTACCGGTGGGATCTCGGGGATGGCACTACTTCTACCGAGGTCAGCCCTACGCACCTGTACACGGCTCCCGGCACCTACACGGTAGGGTTAACGGTGAAAGGGGCCAACTCCTGCGAACAGACCTTCACTTCCACCATCACCGTTTCCCCAACCCCCAAAGCCGATTTCTCGCCCACCGTGGGCTGCCTCGCGGATGCGGTTTCTTTCCAGGACATGAGCAGCCTGGCAGGCGGCCAGCTTACCGGCTGGGTCTGGGACTTCGGGGATGGGTCATCGGCGGCAACCCAGCACGCCACGCACAAATATGAACGGGACGGTACTTACCAGGTCAAACTCACGGTCACTTCTGAGTTGGGCTGCACCCATACCATCAGCAAAGCGGTTTCCATTGCCCCGGCACCGGTGGCGAAAGCAGGCCCGGACCAACTGCTCTGCGGATTCACCACCGTCACCCTGGAGGCCAATATTCCGGCACCGGCCACGGGCCAATGGACGGTAGTGCGGGGCACCGGCGGAAACTTTGCCAACCCGGCCAGCCCTAAGACTACTTTCACCGGCAACCTGGGCACCGATTACACGCTCCGCTGGACAGTGAGTAACAGTCCTTGCGCCAGCGCTACAGATGAAGTGGAAATCAAACTGCAGCCTACCCCCAAAGTAAATGCCGGCAAGGACATCCTGCTCATTGAAGGCGAGAGCATCAAATTGGAAGGTAGCGGGGAAGGTCAACTTACCTGGTCTCCAAACACCAACCTGAGCAACCAGAACATCGGGAACCCGGTGGCCTCTCCGCTGGTGACCACCACCTATTATCTGAGCACAGTTTCAGTGGCGGGCTGCCCCAACGTGGACAGCATGGTGGTGACGGTGATCAAGCGGCTGCAAATCCCTTCGGCGTTCTCGCCCAACGGCGACGGCTCCAATGACACATGGGTTCTGGAAGGAATCCAGGATTACCCGCACATCAATATTGAGATCTACAACCGATGGGGCCAGCAGGTGTACTCCACGCGCGGTTATCCCAGCCCGTGGGATGGCAAACGCAACGGCGTTGATTTGCCCATTGGCGCTTACTACTACATTATTGACCCAAGCAACGGGCGGCCAAAGATCACCGGACCGCTCACTATTCTGCGCTAAGCCCAGAGCCTATGAGAAAGAACAGCTACTTCCTGCTTTTCCTGCTCTGTCTCCCGCTCTCGGGATTGGCACAGCAGATTCCGCACTACAGCCAGTACATGCTCAACCCGCTGCTCCTGAACCCCGCCGTAAGCGGCACCGACAATTATCTGGACGTGCGGGCCGGCTACAGGAACCAGTGGACGGGCCTGGAGGGGGCGCCTACCTCCTATTACCTGAGCGCGCACATGCCCCTGGCCCGCATGGATTACCTGAGTCCGCCTACTACTTTCCGGCCCCAGAACGCGGTGAAGGGCAAGTTCAAGAACCAATGGCGACCCGAGTACCGCAACAACGCCCAGAAAACGCGTCCGCACCACGGCATTGGCATTTTGATGCAGGCTGACAAAGCCGCAGGCCTTAAACGTACCGAGGTGCAGCTGCTTTACGCTTACCATCAGCCGCTCACCCCTCACCTAAAATTGGCAGCCGGGGTGGCAGCGGGGTTCACCCAGTTCGGGCTGAACCGCGAGATGCTTTCCTTCGGCACCGCCGGAGACCCGGTCATGAACGCCGATGAGTACAACCGCCTGCTGCCCAGCATTGGGGTGGGCGCGCTGCTCTACAGCTCCCGTTTTTACCTGGGCGCTTCCGTGGCCCAGATTCTACCCACCCCCTTCAGTTTCCGGGAGACGCGGTCTACCGTACCAGCGAGACAGCAGCGGCATTTCTTCGGGCATACCGGATACCGGCTGGCCGTGAGCAGTTTCCTGAGCGTGACCCCCTCAGTGGTGGTAAAATACGCATCTCCTAGTCCGCTATCCGTGGATCTGAACACGAAGGTCTTCTGGCGAGATCAGTTTTGGGTGGGTGGCTCTTACCGGTTGCAGGATGCGGCGGTGCTCACGGCCGGCTTCCAGTACAAGCACAAATTTCACCTGGGCTACGCCTATGACCTTACCACCTCAGGGCTGAGTCAAGTGAGCTATGGATCTCATGAACTGGTGCTGGGCCTCATGCTCCGCAACCGCCGCAGCATTTACTCCCCGTCGCAGTACTGGTAATCTGTTTTGGGCTTGGTTTTGTAAAATCGGGCTCTAAACGGCAAAAAGGCATTCTGAAGAATATTGGTCGTTGGTGCTAATACTAACAACGACGATATCCAGGATTTCCCTCCTAGGAGGGGCAGGGGTGGGTTCCTTGTGGAATGACGCCTGGAACTTCTGAATCGGGGTACCCGGTTTGAGGCTATCGCCTCCCTGAATTTGCAAACTCCAGCCCATGATGGGCCCAAGTTGAAAACTTGAACCAGAGAAGATGTATTTACAGATGTAGAGACCAGGCACCGCCTTGTCTCCCGCGTGTCCTCCCCAATAAGCTGAAACTACAAAGAAAAGGCACCCACAAGAGGTGCCCCTGCATCCGCCAAAGGCCAGAGCGTTATCATCTGCTAGCCATATTCCTCCATTAAACTCCACCTGCTTTTAGCCTGTTTTTAACGAAACTGCCCCTAAACGGATTTCCCGAGACAAAGTTTTGCTAACGCTTGATAGGTGCCGTATAGATTTTCTACCTTTGTTTCAAGTTTTAACCCACTTCTGGTATGCTGCATTTAGGCGATTATAACTTTCTGGAGATCCTCCGCGAATTAGAACACGGCATGTATTTAGGTTCTGAGGACGGCGATGTGCTGCTACCCCGCAAGTACGTACCAGAAGACGCGCAGGTAGGCGACATGATTTCGGTGTTCGTGTACCGCGACTCGGAGGACCGCCTTATTGCCACCACCCTGGAACCGAAAGCCAAAGTAGACCAGTTTGCCTGCCTGCAGGTGCGGGACGTGAGTAACTTCGGGGCGTTCATGGAATGGGGCCTGGAGAAGGACCTGTTTGTGCCTTACCGCAACCAGCACGAGGATCTGCACGTGGGTCAGTGGGCCTTGGTGTACGTGTACCTTGACGAGAACTCAGACCGCTTGGTGGGCTCCACCAAGTTGGGCCCTTTCCTGAACTATGACCCCATTGAGTTGGAAGAAGGCGACGAGGTGCAGCTGCTCATCGGGCCGGAAAAGGCGCTGGGCTTCCAGGTTATCGTGAACAACAAATACCTGGGCATGCTGTACCGCAACGAGGTTTTCCGCAGCCTCACGCCCGGCGAGTACACCCAGGGCTACCTCAAGAAAGTGCGCGAAGACAACAAGCTAGACGTGAGCCTGCAGAAGCAAGGCTATGACGAAGTGCGGGAAGCTTCTGAGGTCATCCTGGCCCGTCTGCGCGCCGAGAACGGCCGCCTTCCGCTCACTGACAAAAGCAGCCCGGAGCTCATCTACCAGACACTGGGCATGAGCAAAAAAACCTTCAAAAAAGCCATTGGTGCCTTATATAAACGTGGCGAGGTGCAACTATTGCCAGATGGCATTAGTCTTTTGGTTAGTTCCTGATCTGTCTTTCTACAACCTGTCTCACATAAAACCATGAAATACGTCTGTCTGCTTTTGCTTTGTCTTTGCAGCACCTTCTTCACCTATGCCCAGGCTCCAAAAGTCACAAAGCAAATCACCGCAGTCAGAACTGCTACCCCACCCAAATTAGACGGCCTTCCAGACGAAGAAATCTGGAAACAGACAGAACCCGCCACCGGCTTCACCCAGATGGCCCCCGCCAACGGCTCACCTGCCAAACAGCAGACCGAGGTGCGGGTGCTGTATGACGATGAGGCCGTGTACGTGGGTGCCATCCTCTTTGACACCGCCCCAGACTCCATCCTTTCCCAGCTGAGCCAGCGCGATGGCGGCCAGGTGAACGCTGATATGTTTGGCGTGTACTTTGACACCTACCTGGACAAGCAGAACGCCTTTGGGTTTGAGGTTTCCACCGCCGGCGTGCAGACCGATTTCAAGGCCACCAGCAACGGGAACGAAACCTCCTGGGACGCCGTCTGGCAGAGCGCCGTGGCGCGCCATCCGCAGGGTTGGAGCGTGGAGCTGCGCATTCCGTATTCAGCCATCCGTTTCCCTAAAAAAGACGTGCAGACCTGGGGCATTAACTTCTGGCGCTCTACCCGTAGGTATAAAGAAGAAGCCTTCTGGAATTTCGTGGACAGCTCTATTCAGGGTTGGATAAACCAGTTTGGCGAGGCGCACGGTATCACCGGCCTCAAGGCTCCTTTGCGCTTGTCCCTGATGCCGTATCTGTCAGGCTACGTAGACCATTTTCCGGAGGACCAGCCCGGCAAAAAAGACCTCAAAACCACCGTCAATGGCGGCATGGACATCAAATACGGGATCAACGACGCCTTTACCCTGGACATGACCCTGGTACCGGATTTCGGGCAGACCCAGTCAGATGCGCAGGTGCTCAACTTATCTCCGTTTGAGGTGCGTTTTAACGAAAACCGGCAGTTTTTCACCGAGGGCACCGAGCTCTTCAACAAAGCCGGGCTTTTCTACTCGCGCCGCATAGGGGCCCAGCCCATGAATTATTACAACCTCTCCTATGACAAGGAGCGCTACGGCGAACAGGTGGAAGTAGTGGAAAACCCCGAGAGAACCAGCCTGGTCAACGCCACCAAAATATCCGGCAGAACAAACAAAGGCCTGGGGATTGGCTTGTTCAACGCCGTGACCCGCAACACTTACGCCACCCTCAGAAGCGGGCTGACGAATGAGGAGTTCAGGGTACTCACCGATCCGGTGACGAACTACAACGTGCTGGTGCTGGACCAAAGCCTGAAGAACAGTTCCTTTGTGACGTTCACCAACACCAACGTGACCCGCGGAAGTGGTTTTTACAACGCCAACGTGACGGGCCTCATGACCAAGCTCACGAACAAGAAGAACTCCTACACCCTTAACCTATCGGGGAACCTGAGTCAGCACTACAACAAAGGAGAACTCCCCGTAGGCACCGACAAGGTGGAACTGGGTCACGCCTACTCGGCCACCTTTGGCAAGACCAGCGGAAATTTCCAGTTCAGACTAAGGCATATCGCCGAGAACCACACCTATGACATCAACGACCTGGGTTACCTTGACAACAACAACTCCCGCGAGTCACAGGCTTTAGTGGCCTACAATTTCTACAAGCCCTTCTGGAAGCTGAACAACGCCTACAACGCGCTGGGGGTGCAGCACCGCATGCTCTACAAGCCGGCTGCCTTCACCCAGCTAGCGTATTTCCTGGAGACCAATGCCACCACCAAAAATTTCATCTCGTTTGGGTACACCATTGTCTGGCTGCCCAAAGACGGCTACGACTACTTTGAGCCCCGCTCTTACAAAGACGGGGTTCCTGATCAGAAATGGCGCAAACCTGCCGGGTGGGAGGTAAATTCATACATCTCCAGCGACTACCGCAAGAAGTTGGCCGTAGACCTGGACTTTGGTTTCTATTGGGCTCCTGAGTACAGCGAAATGGACAGATGGCTTGGCATCAGCCCCCGGGTACGGGTCAATGACCACTTGCAGTTAGTGTACGGCGTCCGCTACAATGACACCCCACGCGGGTTCGGGTTTGCCGGCAACGGGGTACAGGACAGCATTTTCTTTGGTCGCCGCAAGGTGAGAACCGTAAGCAACACCCTTACGGGCACCTACATTTTCAACGCCCGCACCGCCCTTAACCTCAACATGCGCCATTACTGGTCTAACGCCACATTTGACAAGTATTACCTGCTGCAGGAAGACGGCAATGGCCGCCCGCTGGATTACCGCCCGGCCTCTCCCTCTGCCAATGCCCGTAACTTCAACGCCTTCAACATTGACCTGGTCTACAGTTGGCGTTTTGCCCCGGGCAGTGAAGTGAGCGTGGTCTGGAAAAACGCCATCTATGACAGCACGGTGCCAGACCGCCCCGATTACTTCCTGAACCTCAGGAACACCCTGCACGCTAAACAATTGAATAGTTTCTCCGTTAAGGTGCTATATTACCTTGACTACCAAGTGCTCAGAAGAGCCCTTAAAACCTAACCCGGAGATATGGTATCTGCCAAAGCTGCTCTTATTGCTGGTGCCAGCGGCCTGGTAGGCAGTCACTGCCTCAAACTGCTGCTGCAAAGCCCACGTTACAACAAGGTAATCTCCGTGGGCCGCAAGAAACTGGACGTAGAGCACCCCAAACTGCAGCAGATCATCGTGGATTTTGACAATCTGGAGAAGCACCGTCACAGCCTCATCGCCGATGACGTATATTGCTGTTTAGGCACTACTATTAAAAAAGCAGGCTCAAAAGAGAAGTTCCGGCAGGTAGACTACACCTACGTGGTGAACCTGGCCAAAATCACCTCCTCCCACTTCGCCACCCAATTTCTGGTAGTCTCCGCGCTGGGTGCAGATGCCCATTCCCGTATCTTCTACAACCGGGTGAAAGGTGAGATGGAAGAGGATGTGAAAAAGCTGCCTTTTACTGCCGTGCACATCTTTCAACCCTCATTGCTCTTAGGCGAGCGGCAGGAATTAAGGCTGGGCGAGAAAGCCGCCGAAGTTTTCATGAAGGGAGCGGGTTTCCTGTTCAATGGCCCGCTGCGCAAGTACAAAGCTATCCACGCCCAGACTGTAGCCAAAGCCATGCTGGAGGCCGCTAAACAAGACGGCGGCGGGGTGCTGGTCCACCCTTCTGAGCAGATGCAGCGGTACGCCTGAAACTGATTGCTGATTATTAATGGTTGTTTGCTCCTTTAGCGGAAGCGTTTTGCGTCTGTTTTCCAGAATACAGGCACAAAACTGAGGGAATAAAGAATAGACATTCACAGAGCAAAACTTAGATATCTTCTCTACTCCCCTAAATCCAGAGAATCAAAGCCCCTGTCATAAATCGTGGAAAGCCGTTTACAAAAACTGCTAGAAACCCTGTTTAAACAGCCTTTAACTCCAAGATATTGGGACAAGCATTTCTCCCTCTTCTTAAATCTTCTTGGGAACTGAACTGTCAGAAAATCAATCTTAGGATCATTTGTAAAGTTCCTTTGCTAGAGTTAGGTAAGTGATAACCTACAATATACAAAGAAGTAAGTATTGTATATTATACTTTATCAAGATAAATTTGACCCATTATCAATAACATTTATAATTTTGCTAGAGCATCCAGAAAGGTTACTACATCTAAGTAACCCTTGAATCCTTTTGCCTTTTACGGAACAAGTATTAAAACACTTCAACACAGATACATATTTTATTTGATATTAACAAAGCCGCTTACAACAATTTTATTCACTATTAGCAACACTATTTACAAGAATGAAAACCTTCATTAGCGCCGCTGTTTACAAAAACAATACAACAATTCTTATTTTCATCTTACAACATTATTCATCCAAAAATCCACTTAATTAATAAATTTTATCAACACCTAACTTACCTTTTAAAAACAATTAAACTACAAACCTTCAGGACAAACACAAACAATCAAAGCATCACCTAACCAAAGTCGATTTTCATTTTCTTTTAAGAACCACCGCAATTTCAGACAGAGCATCTGATGATTTTTCTTTTGGATTATCAGGAGTTATAAAATTATTAGAAATCAACTTTAAACTATCTGAACTTAACTGATAGGTACACACCCAAACCATATCATTTTTAAAGTAACTGATGGTATTACCACTAACTCTGAATGGGAAAACATCACAGGGATTTCCTGAACCAGAAACATATACCTCAAGTTTGTCTTGAGAAAACTTAAAAATAGCCCCTTGTTTAATAGACTTACAGAGAGGCAAGATAGACAGCGGGGTATTTGCTTGTTCTATCACCACCCAAGTACCCATAAGGGAGGCGGTTTTTGGCTCATTCGCTTTGGAAACACTTGCACTATCAGAGGCAGTACAGCTTAAAGAAATGAGCACATAATAGCCAATCAAAGAATACAATACAGTCTTATACCTTTTCATAATAAGATCCTTACAATTCAACAAACAAAATCAACACACTCAATTAGAACTACATTCCTAATTACAAATCTCACTATTACCTTATTTAATAAAGCAACTCTTACAAAAAAACATCAACATAAGTCTATTCACATAGACTCAATTTACTACACCATTATAACCTTTACCTCAAAACAAAAACAGCAATAGTTAACATACAATCATAAAACATCTCACCACATACTCATTTATTTAGCACTGAATAGAATTACCTAAAATAATAAACAATCCCCTTTTTAATTAAACTAAATATTTATGAAAAAATTCTATCTATTTCTATCAACTTTGCTATTTACATGGGTCACAAGTTCTGCCTTCGCTCAGGCGCCCATCTATATCGGAAAATTAAAAGATATAGCTGCAACTTATAAGACAAAGGCGCAACAAGCCAATACCTCAGGGACACCTGGCGCCCAGGTTAGCCACCTACTTCCAGGGGGCAAACCTCTAACACTTAAATTGAAATCAAGTAAGTTGGAAGGGGTTGCCTCCTTATTTTACGGAGAAGTCTCTGACTCAAGATACAGTAGTTTCAACCTGGCCGTGAGCGGTCGCAACGTTTCTGGTTCCATCATCATGAGGGAGGAAAAAAGGCTTTTCCGTTATTCTTCCACTCCAGATGGATCAGTTTACCTGACAGAAGAAGACATAGACAAGGTGCTCTGTGTGGGCATACCCAAAGATGAGAAAAGAAAGGAAAAGGGGCGGGTTGAACCAGCCCAAGCACCCACGGTTGCAACCGCCGTTCCCATCCTTCAAAGTCTGCCTGGAGCCGGAGCAGTGCTGTACCTTGACTTTGATGGCCAAACCGTTTCCAACACCCTATGGAACTCAAACTTCAACAGCGGCAACCCCATTGTGGCAGCGCCTTCTACCCTGAGCGAAGCTGAAATAACTGAGGCATGGAAACTGATCAGTGAAGATTTCCGTCCCTTCGCCCTCAATGTGACCACTAGTGAAGCCGTTTTCAATAGCGTTCCCGCTAATCGCCGCATGCGGGTGATCTTCACCCCTACAAACTATTTTTACCCTAATGCGGGAGGCGCGGCTTACGTTGGTTCGTTTACCTGGGCAGGCACCTCCTACGGTGAAACACCTTGCTTTGTGTGGAATACTAGCATAAAGGGGGCCGGAGAGGCAGGTACCCATGAAGCCGGACATACGCTTCAGTTATCACATGATGGCCGAACCAACCCGGTTGAAGGTTATTTTGAGGGACAAGGCTCCTGGGCGCCCGTGATGGGGGCAGGGTACTATGTACCAGTAGTGCAGTGGAGCAAAGGCGAATACCCCTATGCCAACAACACAGAAGATGACTTATCTAAAATATCTACCCTAAATGGTTTTGGCTACCGCCTAGATGACCATGGCAACACCTCTACAACAGCTACCCCGTTGGTTGTAGGAACCAACGGAGATGTTTTTGCGGATAATAACAAAGGAGTCATTTCCACCCGCACCGATGTGGATGTCTTTTCCTTTACTTCTCCTGGTGGATTGACAGCCCTTACCGTGAGTCCTGATCCCAGCCACCCTAACCTGGACATCTCACTTACGCTCCGTAACTCTGCCGGCACAGTAGTAGCAACTGCCGATCCTTCTACCCTTGCAGCATCCCTGAGTACGACCTTAGCAGCCGGAACCTATTACCTATCCATTGATGGAGGCACCGGATCATTGGGCGCCAACTCTGACTATGGCTCTCTGGGTTCCTACTCCATCGCCTCCTCCAGCTACTGCATTCCTCTATATGCCACAAGTTGTTCTAGTCTGGATTTCATAAACAACTTTAGCTTCAATACCTTGGTAAACAACAACTCTGGCTGTGGCAGCGGAACCGCAACCGGATACACTAACTACGCCCCTAGCGGCACTTTTACCACCGCTGTAAACAAAGGCGTAGCTTATAGCCTTAAACTACAGTCTGGAACATCTTACCCTCAGGGGTTTGGCGTCTGGATTGATTATAACCAAGACAAGGACTTTGATGATGCGGGCGAGTTTATATACGGCTCACCCTCAGCCACTACCAGTCTTTTAACCACTAACGTCACCATCCCCACTACGGCAACCCCAGGTACAACCCGGATGCGGGTAAGAAGCCGGTACAATGCCACCCTCACCAGCACCGAAGCCTGTAGTTCATTTGCTTATGGTGAGGCTGAGGATTACACCATTTCAATAAGCTTTAATACCTCTCCTACCGTAAGCCTTACCGCACCGGCAGCAGGAGCTGTTTTCATTAACCCGGCCGCAATCAATATCACCGCCAACGCTGCAGACCCAGATGGTACGGTAGCCAAGGTGGAATTCTTTGCAGGAACTATTAAACTGGGTGAAGACCTCACGGCCCCCTACTCCTACAGCTGGGCCGGAGCTGCCGCTGGCACCTACTCCCTCACCGCCAGGGTGACAGATAATCAAGGCAAGTTTACTACTTCATCTTCCAAATCAATCACGGTGAAGACCACAACTCCTCCTACCGTAAGCCTGACTTCTCCCATAGCGGGATCAACTTTCTCCGTTCCTGCTACCATCACCATTAATGCCAACGCCGCAGACACTGATGGGACCATAGCCAAAGTGGAGTTCTATCGCGGGACAACCAAGCTGGGCGAGGATTTGACAGCACCGTACTCCTACACCTGGACGGGAGCAACTGTTGGCACCTATTCCCTCACCGCCAAGGCCATTGATAACATAGGAGCAACTGCTACTTCAGCTGCCGTATCTATAATAGTTACAGACAATGCCGCTCCTACTGTCAGTTTGACTGCGCCAGCTGCCGGAGCCATTTTCACCATTCCGGCAACTGTTACCATCTCCGCCAACGCCGCAGACCCTGACGGCACGGTAGCCAAAGTGGAGTTCTATGCTGGATCTACCAAGGTGGGCGAGGATTTGATTGCCCCCTACTCCTACAGCTGGACCGGGGCTGCGGCTGGCACCTACTCCATCACCGCCAAAGCAATAGACAATCAAGGGAAGGCTACTACTTCTTCTGCCAGATCTATTACCGTTGCCGGAAATGCGGGCCCTATTGTATCAATCACCTCACCTACCGCCGGAGCTACCTTCTCTGCACAAGCCACCATCAACATCACGGCTAACGCCACAGATCCAGATGGAACAGTGTCAAAGGTGGAATTCTATGTTGGAACCACCAAACTGCGCGAAGACCTTACCGCCCCTTATTCCTACAGTTGGTCTGGAGTAGCCATGGGCACCTATTCCCTTACAGCCAAAGCAACTGATAACCTGGGCAAGGTGACCACTTCAGCCGTTGTTTCGGTTACAATTACCAGCTGTGCCCCTACTTATACCATGGGCTGCTCAGACGGGGATTTCATCAACAACTTCAGCTTTAACACCCTAGTGAACGACAACTCAGGCTGCGGCGGCGGAACTGCAACAGGATACACCATCTACCCTGCTTCAGGAACTTATACTACCGCCGTTACGCCGGGGCAAGCCTACACGCTTAAAGTACAGTCAGGGGCGGCTTATCCGCAGGGACTAGGCGTCTGGATAGATTACAATGGCGACAGGGATTTCAATGATGCGGGCGAGTTTGTGTACAAATCCTCTTCCGCAACAACAAGCCTTTTAACGGCCACCATCACCATTCCAACCACCGCCGTAGCAGGTCCAAGGCAAATGCGGGTTAGAAGCCGCTACAACGCCATCCTGGCCAGCACCGATGCCTGTAGTTCTATCTCTTATGGCGAGGCCGAAGATTACACCATCACCATTAACACCCCCACTACTCCTACGGTTTCCGCTATCAACTCGGCAGTAAGTGAAGCGGGATTACAAAGTGGATCCGGCAATACTTTACGGGTATATCCTAACCCATTCACTGATGACGCTACGATTGAATTTGCTTTTGCCCAGGATGAAGAATATAGTGTAAAGATCTATAGTGCCAACGGCACCTTGGTTAAAACGCTCACCACAGGTAAAGCAAAGGCTAAATCAATCATGCAGGTTAAATGGGTAGATAAGCAGACGGCAGCAGGTTTGTATTTTGTACGCCTGGAGTCTAAACAAGGGGTGCAAACCCTAAGGGTCATGAAGAGGTAGGTTTGGTTACTCCTTCTGATTCATGAACATCTATAAGTCCTTGGCTCCATAAGCCAAGGACTTATCTTTTTGCCTTCAAGTAATTAATTTGAAGGGGAACAGACTTTGAAATGGCTTGTCAAGTTCCCATGAAAAGCAATTACTCAACATTAGAACTTGGCTGCGCGTAAAGTCTGCAGAACCAATTCCCTGTTCCATGGACGCCGCCCAACACCAGATACAACACCATTTCCCCCGCAGTACCCAATATGACCCCACATGGGTGCGCGAGCATTCCATGGGCGAGAACGTGCTCTTCAACCTGGAAAGCATCACCTCGCTCATTCCATTGCAGAAAGGCATGCGCGTGCTGGACCTGGGCTGCGGCAAGGCGGCCAGCTCCATTTTCCTGGCCAAAGAGTTTGGGGTGCAGGTCTGGGCCGTGGATGAAGCCATCACGGCCACGGCCAACTACAAACGGGTACAGGAAGAAAACCTGGAAGACCAAGTGTTTCCGCTCCAGGCCGATGCCCGCTCCCTGCCTTTCCCCGAGGAATACTTTGATGTGGTGCTGGTCATTGACTCGTACACCTACTTCGGGACCGATGACAAGTACCTGCCCTATATCTGCCGTTTCCTGAAATCAGACGGATACATTGGCATAGTGGACGTTTGTTTCAAGGAGGAGATAGAGACCATTGACCAGGTGCCCGAATTCCTGCGCGCCGATTTCCAGAACTACTGGTACTACGTCCACTCGGTGGCCTGGTGGCGCAAACTGTGGGAAAAGACGGGTTTGGTGCAGATCAAGAACGCCGAACTGCTGCCCGCCGCCGACCTGATCAGGGAACAATACGTGCGCGATTTTGAGGAACACGGCCAGAAAAAAGACCCTTTTGCGCGCGGGCTCAAAAAAGATACCGACCACCAGATCAGCTTCTTCCGGCTGGTAGGCCAACGCACCTCCCGCGAGGCTTACCTGCAATCGTACAAAAAAGGCTAACTTGCCAGCCGGGTTTTCAGCCAGAAAGCCATAAGGTGTCTTTGCCTGTTTTTATGCACAGGTAAAATAATAGCGGGTTCTCAGCAGTTTTAGAGAGACAAGTACCGTTCTGCTCTCTTTTGCAAAGATTCTTTTTACTATGAGAAACAAACATCTTATTTTTGGGCTGGGAATACTGATGCTCTCCTTTGCGAACCTGCAAATCGCCCAGGCCCAGAAAGCGGGCTTAGGCCTGCGGGTGGGCGGTTACTCGGCCGGCATCTCGGGGAAATATTTCTTCAGAGACGCCGTTGCGTTTGAGGGAATCCTGGGAACAGGCCTCGGCCGGAGGGGTTTTCAGTTAACCGGTTTGTTTGAGTTGCATGCCCCGGCGTTTGCCGTACCGGGCCTGCAGTGGTTTTACGGAGGCGGCGCACACGTAGGCGCTTTCCGCGGAAGGTACTACTTCAAGTCCTCAAACAAACACTATGTAGAAAACTATGACAGAAACCTCGCTACGGTGGGGATAGACGGAATTGTAGGTTTGGAATATCAGATTACGGAAATTCCGATTTCACTTGGGGTCGATTTTAAGCCATTTATCGAAACCAACAGAGCGGGACTTTTCTTGTATGGCGACGGAGCTCTGACCGTCCGCTACACATTCTAATGCTTCCCCGAACCTACTTGAAAAGCCTGCCTCGTGCAGGCTTTTTCTATTTCCGGCTTTTCCGTTTCCGGGCCAATTTTGGTAGAACAGGCCTGAAACGTTGCCGATTATGGCCTTGCACATTCCGGCATTCAAGTAGCGCCTTTGAATTCTTGAAACAAACCTAACCCTACCCCTCTCAGGAGGGGAATTTTCTGCCTGTAGTTCTTTCTTCAATTTCTTTCTCCAAAGTCTCTGGTTCAAGTTTTAAACTTGGACCTACCATAGGCTGAAGTTTTCAACTTCAGTGAGGTGATAACCTCAGGAAATGGCTTGAGATTAAGCTCCTCATGCTACTGCCTTGGAACAGAAAAAAATATAGAATGAAAGGTTCCCATTTTTGATACTTTGTGTTTTGGGACTGTTTTCCGGGAAACATGGCTAAAATGGTTTTCCAGACTTGTAACGAATGTGGCTTCGGCAAAAAGAACATCCACCCCTGCCCCTCTAAGTAAGGGGATTACTATAACGTGATTTTGGGATTTGTTCACCCGTGGACTTCATTCCTCTGCAGGCTACTCCAGCAGCTTTATTTCCAGATGGCCTGCGTGACGGTAAGGATTCCGGCCTTCTGGATATAGAATGCGGTCTACAAAATCAAGGTTTTCGTGTACGTTGCGGTTGGTCTTAATGACGGGGTCCCCGTGAATGGCGCCTTCAAAGGTGATGAGCCGGGCTGTGGGTTTACGCGTAACCTCGTTCACCTTTCTCTGCATGTCCACCGACTGCTGGTAAGGCACTACCTGGTCGCCGGTGCCGTGCACCAGGAGAATGGGCGGGAACCTGGGGGTTACTAATTCAATGGGGTTGGCATTGTGGGTTTTGGTTCGGTTGGTGCGCACGTCAAAGCCCATGATTTTGTTTGCGGGCGGGGTTCCGGCATCAGTGAGGGCGCTCACATCGTGCACCGCGCACCAGCTTACAACGCCTTGTACTGCGCTGGAACTGTCTTTGCTGCCCATAGTCAAATCTTCAAAAGAGGGCTTGTGATTGGTGGCGGCCAGCATCTCGGCGATATGGCCTCCTGCCGAGGCACCCCACACCACCAGGTTCTTCGCATCTAACTGGTACTTGCCGGCGTTGGCCCTGAGGAACCTAATGGCGGCTTTGGCATCGTGCAAGGGCTTGGGCCATTTCACTTCATCAGACAACCGGTAATTCACTGATACAACCGCGTACCCTTGGTCAGTAGCCTGGAAAACGGGTGCTACTGCTTCTGACCGTTTGTCTCCGGCCATCCAGCCGCCCCCGTGGAACAGCACAATGGTTTTGTAAGGCGCCACTCCCCGGCTGGGATAGATAATGTCCAGCGTCTGCCTGGGGTTCTGGGTTCCCGCATACGGAATATCCAGCGCGGTCTTTTTGAACTGCGTCATGTCAATCCGCTTTTCCTTTCTGGTGGTCTTAGAAGTAAATTCCCCCAAATCAATTGGGTTGGAGGCTACTTCCTGTTTGTGCTGGCTGTCACGCGCATTCTCCCCAGATTTATGGCATCCCAGAAAACTAAGGCAGAAAAGTACAGTCAAGACAAAGGGGCGGCTGCATACATTCCGTTTCATGGTTGAGGTATCAGCAAGCTGCAGATAGTTAAGTTTTGTAACGCATTTCTGAGATGGGAAGCCAGCCATGCTTCCTTAGTTGGTTCTCAATAGTTTACGTAAAACTTGCCTCAACGCCGCAGGTATACGGCACCAATCCGCGGGTCTGTAAAAATCGTTACCGCAAAAAGGTAAACAGGGGATGTTGGCTGGGTTTCAAGGCGTTTGCAGAATCCAACCGCAGCCCGTATCTTTGCTAATGCTTATCAAGAAAGACGGAGGGATTAGGCCCTGTGATGTCTTAGCAACCCAATTCAGTTGGGTGCTACTTCCTACCCGCTGCACCTACGCGCCGGGGGAGATAAGTGACGGAACTCCTACGCACCTGCGCCCGCCACTTTCCTCTGCCCTTTCTTGAGCCGCAACTAACCCTTTAGGTTTGCACAAGATGACCCGCATTGAGGAAGAAGTAAAGAAGCGAATATTAGTCTTAGACGGCGCCATGGGCACCATGATCCAGCGGTACAACCTCCAAGAGGCCGATTACCGCGGAGAGCGTTTCAAAGACTACCACCTGGACGTGAAGGGCAACAACGATTTGCTCTCCCTCACCCAGCCCCACATCATCAAGGAAATACATAGCCTCTATTTTGAGGCCGGCGCTGATATTGCCGAGACCAACACCTTCAGCGGCACCTCCATTGCCATGGCCGATTACGACATGCAGGACCTGGTGTACGAGCTGAACTATGAATCAGCGCGCATCGCCCGCGAAGCCGCCGAGGAGTGGACCGCCAGAACCCCGGAGAAACCACGTTTCGTGGCCGGAGCCATCGGGCCCACCAACCGTACCGCTTCTTTGTCGCCAGACGTGAACAACCCAGGTTTCAGGGCTATCACGTATGATGAGCTCGTAGAAGCCTACACCGAGCAGGTACGCGGCCTGGTAGACGGAGGCGTGGATCTGTTGTTGGTGGAAACCATCTTTGACACGTTGAATGCCAAGGCGGCGCTGTTCGCCATTGACCAATACAGCCAGCAAACCGGCAAGCGTTTGCCTTTAATGGTATCCGGCACCATCACCGATGCCAGCGGACGTACTTTATCTGGCCAGACCGTAGAAGCGTTCCTGTACTCCGTGTCGCACATGCCGTTGTTGAGCGTGGGCTTTAACTGCGCCCTCGGGGCGAAGCAGCTGCGCCCGCACTTGCAGTCTTTGAGCAAGGCGTCTAAATTCCACATCAGCGCCTACCCCAATGCTGGTCTGCCCAACGCCTTCGGGGCGTACGACGAGACACCGGAGCAGATGGGCCAGCACATCAAAGACTTCCTGGATAACAACTTCGTGAACATCGTGGGTGGTTGCTGCGGAACTACGCCGCCGCACATCAAAGCCATCGCCGAGATTGCGAAGCAATACCCACCTCGTCCGTTACCGCAATTACCGGCTGTTCCTACCTATTCAGGTCTGGAGCCACTCACGGTGTTTGAAGGCTCTAACTTCATCAACATTGGCGAGCGCACCAACATAACCGGCTCCAAGCAATTCAAGCGTCTGATTCTGAACGAGCAGTACGAGGAAGCCCTGGCCATTGCCCGCCAGCAGGTGGAGAACGGTGCTCAGATCATTGACGTGAACATGGACGAAGGCATGCTGGACTCTGAGGCGGCTATGACTTTGTTCCTGAACCTGATTGCCTCTGAGCCAGACATCGCCCGTGTGCCTATCATGATTGACTCCTCTAAATGGAGCGTGATTGAGGCCGGTCTGAAATGCGTGCAGGGGAAAGCCATCGTGAACTCCATCAGCTTAAAAGAAGGCGAAGCGGTGTTCAAAGAGCATGCCCGCAAAGTGCGCAGCTACGGTGCTGCCGTGGTGGTAATGGCGTTTGATGAAGAAGGCCAGGCCGATAACTACGAGCGTCGTATCCAGATCTGCGAACGCGCTTACAACATATTAACCAAAGAAGTGGGTTTCCCCGCTGAGGACATCATCTTTGACCCCAACATCCTCACCGTGGCCACGGGCATGGAGGAGCACAACAACTACGCCGTAGACTTCATCAACGCCACCCGCTGGATCAAGCAGAACCTGCCGGGTGCCAAAGTGAGCGGCGGGGTGAGCAATATTTCCTTCTCGTTCCGGGGCAATGACCCCGTGCGCGAGGCCATGCACTCTGTGTTCCTGTACCACGCCATCAAAGCCGGTCTGGACATGGGCATCGTGAACGCGGGCATGCTGGAAGTCTACGAGGAAATCCCGAAGGACCTGCTGGAGCGTGTGGAGGACGTGCTGTTGAACAGAAGACCGGATGCTACCGAGCGCCTGGTGGAATTCGCCGAGACGGTGAAAAACAAAGGCAAGGAAGTGGTGCGGGACGAGGCCTGGCGCAACGAGCCGGTGCAGCAGCGTTTAACGCACGCGTTGGTGAAAG
Source organism: Rufibacter roseolus (assembly GCF_017916365.1). Lineage (GTDB taxonomy): Bacteria > Bacteroidota > Bacteroidia > Cytophagales > Hymenobacteraceae > Nibribacter > Nibribacter roseolus. The sequence goes on along the minus strand of NZ_JAFMSU010000001.1, from coordinate 1,494,451 downwards.
GACTGGTAGAATACATTGACCAGGACGTGGAGGAAGCCCGCCACCTGTACCAGAAACCGCTGGAAGTGATTGAAGGTCCGCTCATGGACGGCATGAACGTGGTAGGTGACCTGTTCCAGGAAGGCAAAATGTTCCTTCCGCAGGTGGTGAAAAGCGCCCGCGTGATGAAAAAAGCGGTAGCCTATTTGCTGCCTTATATTGAAGAAGAGAAGGTACGCGCTGCCGCCAACGGAGACACTTCTACCCGCCAGACCAACGGAAAAATCCTGATGGCGACGGTGAAAGGCGACGTGCATGACATCGGGAAAAACATTGTGGGCGTGGTACTGGCCTGTAACAACTACGAGGTGATTGATTTGGGCGTGATGACGCCCGCCGATAAAATCCTGGATGCCGCCCGTGAACACAACGTGGACGTGATCGGACTCAGCGGTTTGATTACCCCGTCCCTGGACGAGATGGTGCACGTAGCCCGCGAAATGCAGCGACAGAATTTCAACGTTCCCTTGCTGATTGGCGGAGCCACTACTTCGCGCGCGCATACCGCCGTGAAAGTGGCGCCGGCCTACAACGGCACCGTGGTGCACGTCTTGGATGCCTCGCGCAGCGTGCCCGTAGTAGGCAACCTGCTGAGCCCCGATAATAAAGAAAAATTCGCCCAGGAAACCCGTCTGGAGTACGACCAGATGCGGGAAGGTTACCTGAGCCGTCAGAAAGACAAGAAATACTTGCCGCTGCCGCAAGCGCGCGCGAACAAACTACCTGTTGACTGGAAAGCCGAGGACGTGTATACCCCGGCCAAAACCGGCGTGCAGGTGTTCCAGAACTTCCCGCTGGAGGAACTGGTACCGTACATAGACTGGACGCCGTTCTTCCAGGCCTGGGAACTGCACGGTAAATTCCCGAAACTGCTGGAAGACGCCGTAGTAGGCGAAGCAGCTACCAAACTGTACGCCGATGCCCAAGTCCTGCTCAAGCGCATTGTGGACGAGAAACTGCTCACCGCCAACGGCGTGGCCGGCTTGTTCCCGGCTAACTCTGTAGGCGACGATGACGTGGAAATCTACACGGATGAACAGCGCACCCAAGTGTTAACGCACTTCCGCACCCTTCGCCAGCAAGGCCAGAAAGGCCCGAACGTACCTAACTTAGCCCTGGCTGATTTCGTGGCACCCAAAGAAACGGGCCTTCAAGATTACACCGGCGGCTTCGCGGTAACCGCTGGTATTGGCCTGGACGAGCTGGTGCAACAGTTTGAAGCTGACCATGACGATTACCACAGCATCATGGCCAAAGCCCTGGCTGACCGTTTGGCCGAAGCCTTCGCCGAGAAACTGCACGAGATTGTCCGGAAAGAGATTTGGGCCTACGAGCCGGAGGAAAGCCTCACCAATGAAGACCTCATCAAAGAAAAATACCAGGGCATCCGTCCGGCGCCCGGTTATCCGGCCTGTCCGGACCATACCGAGAAAACAACACTGTTCCAGTTACTGGATGTGGAGAAGCACACCGGCATCACCTTAACCGAGAGCCTGGCCATGTATCCAACCGCAGCCGTTTCAGGAATGTACTTCGCGCACAAACAGTCACGGTACTTCGGGCTGGGCAAGATTGAGAAAGACCAGGTAACGGATTACGCGCAGCGCAAAGGCATGAGCGTGGAGGAAACCGAGCGCTGGCTGTCGCCTAATTTGAATTACTAGCGTTTTCTGTTTCGGGGTTGGTTTAGTGAGAATGGCTCTGAAACAGGAAATCCCTTCTAAAAGAGGAAGTATAAAAAGGCTCTCTTTGGGATGACACTCCCTCTCTACTGTCATCTTGGTTCCCTACTGTCATCCTGAAAGGAACTTGTGGACGAACTAGAAAAGCGTTGTAGAAGCGTTGCTACAGCTCGCTCACAAGATCCTTTCAGGATGACAAATGAGGAGAACGAGAAAGCAAAAGGAAGTAAGATATAAAACCATCGGGGCAATTTGCCTAAAAACACCCTGCTTTCTCCAAAAACAAGAGAGCGGAAACAAAAGCAATAAGAAAGGCCTTGGCCTAAGACATACCTAACTTCAATGAAAGTTACTGAGCATTTACAGAACGCCACCAATACCCTGTTCTCTTTTGAGATTCTGCCGCCGGTGAAGGGCACCAGCATTCAGTCTATTTACCAGGGCATTGACCCTTTGATGGAGTTCAAGCCGCCGTTCATCAACGTGACCTACCACCGCGAGGAGTACGTGTTCAAGGAGCGCGAGAACGGGTTGCTGGAGAAAATCACCATCAGAAAGCGGCCGGGTACGGTAGGTATCTGTTCGGCGATCATGAACAAGTACCACGTGGATGCCGTACCGCACATCATTTGCGGGGGCTTTAGCCGGGAAGAGACCGAGAACGCCTTGATGGATCTTAACTTCCTGGGCATTGACAACGTGCTGTTGCTGCGCGGCGATGCGGTGAAGACCGAGCCCGGTTTCCGGCCGCACAAAGACGGGCACGCCTACGCCTCTGACCTCATCAAGCAAGTAGTGCAGCTGAACCACGGCCACTACCTGGACGAGGAGATGGAAAACCCCGTGCCTACGGATTTCTGCATCGGGGTGGCGGGTTACCCTGAGAAACACATGGAGGCCCCCAACCTGGCTACCGACCTGCGTTACCTGAAACAGAAAGTAGACCTGGGCGCTGACTATATCATCACGCAGATGTTCTTTGACAACCGGTGCTTTTTTGATTTCGTGAAGTCCTGTCGCGCCGCCGGTATCACAGTTCCCATCATCCCGGGCCTGAAAACGCTCACCACCAGAAACCAGCTCAACGTGCTGCCGCGCTACTTCAACATTGACCTGCCCGAGGACCTGGTGAACGCCGTGGAAGCCTGCACCAATCCCAAAGACGTGAAGCAGGTGGGCATTGAATGGACCATCCAGCAGTGCAAAGAGTTGATGGAATTCGGGGTACCATGCCTGCACTTCTACACCATGAGTAAATCAGACGCCACAGTGGCGGTAGCCAAGGCCATTTTCTAGGCAATTTAGCGGCTTATTTTCACAAAACAGATACAAAAAACAGAAGGTCCATTTACCTGGGTAAATGGACCTTCTGTTTTTTGTATCACCTTTAACCAAGGCTGCGGTGGCTCACGTTTCCGGACGGCTTTAGCAAAAACGCTTCTGAAACAGAAACCAACCGCTGGGAAAACTTACAGCGGAATCCGGTATTTGGTGGCGGTGATGCCTCCGAAGTTGCCGTAGCCGTTCCGGATGTTGCTGTGCAGGTTCAGCGGCTCTGCGAAGGGGTTGTCTTCCTGGTAGTTGTTTTTGGAGCGCTCGTACAGGTACAGGTCTGAGGTAAGGTGCTGCAGCGTGATCTCAATGTACTTGGGCGCCAAGCCGCTTCCAACGTAAGCACCCACTTTGTCTGAGAAAGTGATGACGCCCTGTTTTGCCCAGCCGTCGTCAAAGACCGTAGACAGCTTTATCTTCTCCACTTCCTCCCCGAAGATGTCATCGTTGTCGTCCCTGGAATAGAGGTTGCCTACGGGCTGGCCTGTTTCATCTACCAGCCGCACATGCAGGCGGTAATAGTCCTGCTGGCCTGCCAGGTCGTTGAACTGGACGCGAAGCAGCCCATTGAAATTATATCCATCGTTCTTGGTATCGGGCACGAACGAGGCCGATGCCACGGGCACCTCGGTGGGCATGGTGAGTTTTCCTTCAATCGTCTCAAAACCCGGAGCGCTTACGGTAAGGCTGTATTGCTGGCCCGGCACAGGCGTAAACTCGTTCGTAGGCTTGTAGTTGCCTATTTCATGATTGTACTCCAGGGGCACGAATACAAAGCCCTGCCGCAGGGTACCGTTGCCGTCGGTGATGGTGATGGAGGCATTTTTCACCAAGCCGCTCCGCCAGAGATCGTCGCTGGCCAGCACAGATTGGCTTCGCCCGATGTACATGTTCTGCTTGGGGGCCTCGGTGTTGAGGTTGTACTGCACCGCCAGCTTGGGGGTATGCCCGGGCACGTCAATATCCACGTCCTGCTCACAGCCAGATACTATTCCAGCCAGCAGAAGGCAGCGCATAACCCAACCCAGCGGACGGGTGTTTTTAGGTCGGTTTCCAGAAAAAAGGGTAAAAACGGGAGCTAACATGCGCTACTAGAACTTAAAGGTTTTGCTGATAGAAGGTAAGATGGGGAACAGGCTGATCTGCTTGAACCGGGGCGGATCGCCTTCGTTTCGGCCGGCCTGCACGTAAATGAAGTAAGGGTTCTTGCGGTTATAGGCGTTGTAGAAACTGATGTTGTTCACCACCTCGCCCCAGCGTTTCTTCTTGGTGTGGCTAAGGCTGATATCGGCGCGATGGTAAGAGGCCATGCGGTAGCCGTTGCGGTCGCCGTAGTCCTTGTAGGTCTGGGTTCCGCCGTAGCCACCTTCCCAGGCCTCGCCCAGCACGTATTCGGCCTCGGGCAAGGTAACCGCGTTGCCGGTGCCGTACACCCACGTAGCCGACAAAGACAGGTTGGGTTTAAGCTGATGGATGACCACCACCTCAAAATCATGACGCCGGTCATAGCGGTAAGGGAACTCCTTGCCTCGGTTTAAATCCGGGAACTGGCGGTTAGACCAGGCCAGCGTGTAACCAACCCAGCCGTTGGTGCGGCCGGTCTTCTTGTGCAGAAAAAGCTCCATACCATAAGCCCAGCCTTTGCCGGTAGTCACCTTGGTGTCCCAACTGTTGGAGATGCCAATGAAAGACGCGCCTTCTTTGTATTCAATGAGGTTGCGCATGGTTTTGTAATAGCCCTCCAGGCTGACTTCCAGCTTATCGCCGGCGATGGTACGGGTAGCACCCAGCGCGATCTGGCGCGAGCGCTGCGGTTTCACTTTCTCAGTGGACGGCACCCAAAGATCGGTGGGCAACCCAATGCCGCTGTTGGTGAGCAGGTGGATGAACTGGGTCATGTGCGTGTAAGACGCTTTCAAACTCAGCTTCTCTGTGGCGATGAACCGAACCGAAGCCCGCGGCTCAATGGAAGAATAGGTCTCTTTGTTAACCCAAAAGCCGTTGGCCCGCACGCCCACGTTCACCTTTACCCGGTCAGAAAGCTTAAAGTCATCCTCCAGGTAGAGCCCTACTTCCTGCGCATTGGTTTTCTGGGTATTCACGTTCAGGTCCTCGGCCGAGCCGCCGTTATTGTCCCGTACCTGCAGCGCGCCCGGCTGAAACTGGTGGTGCACGTACTGAGTCCCAAACCGGATGTAATGGTTGGGATTGGGGATAAAGTCAAAGTCCAGCTTGGTGCTCAGGTCCCGGATGTTGGACAAGTACTTGAGTTTGTAGTCATAGCTTTCGCCCTGGTAAGTAGATTCTTCCTCACTGCTGATATCAAACTGGTATTTGGTGTAGGTGAGGTGCGTGTTCAGGAACAGGCGCTGGTTGATGACACGGTTCCAGCGGAACGCCGAGGTGAGGTTTCCCCAGCCCAGTCCGGCGGTGCTTTTCTCCCTGTCGGCGCCGCTGCGTTCCATATCGGCGTAAAACTCGTCGTAGCCTCGGTAGGCACTCAGGTACAGGCGGTCTTTCTCGCTTACTTTCCAGTTCAGTTTGGCATTGAGGTCATAGAAATAATAGCCTCCCACGCCCTCTTCTTTGTTCATGAACGGGCGGGCCAACACGTCAATGTAGGTTCGGCGGCCCGATACGATAAAGGAAGCCACATCTTTCTTCAAAGGTCCGCCCACAGTCAGCCGCGAGGCGATGAGCCCGATGGAACCTTCGCCGTCCACCTTGTTCATGTTGCCCTCTTTCATGGAGATGTCCAGCACACTGGACAGCCTACCGCCGTAGCGCGCCGGGAAGCCGCCTTTCACCAATTCCACGTTGTTGAGGGCCTCAGCGGTAAACACTGAGAAAAACCCGAACAGGTGCGAGGCATTGTACACCGGCACGCCGTCCAGGAGGATGAGGTTCTGGTCCGGACCGCCGCCGCGTACGTACAAGCCACTGCTTCCCTCGCCCCCGCTCTGCACGCCCGGCAGCAGTTGCAGGGTTTTGAGCACGTCCACCTCGCCAAACATAGCCGGCACCGATTTTATCTGCGCCACACTCATGTTGATGGTACTCATGCGGGTGCTCTCGCGCACGTCTTCCTCGCGGGTGTTCACAATCTCCACCTCCTGCAGGGCCGTGGCAAACGGGGTCAGCAGGAGGTTTTGCTGCACGTCTTTGTCTAAATACGCCGAAAACGTCTTGCGCTCATAGCCCACGTAGGAAAGCACCAGTTTCACAGAGTCTTTGGGAAGGGTAAGGCTGTAGAAGCCGTAAGCGTTGGTGGCAGTGCCCTGCCCCGTGACGGTGTTGAGGATGGCTACCCCAATGAGGTTTTCGCCCGTCTGGGCATCACGCACGTAGCCGCTGATGGTGTGTCTCTGGGCCAAACCCGTGAGCGGGAGCAACAGAAAAACCAAAGCAGCAAACATCCGGAGGCTGCGACTTGCAGGGCTCCGGAACCGAAGATGAAAGGACATTCAGAAAAGAGTTGAGATAGACACAGATCGCAGGCATGTTTACCTACCTGGTAGGTAATTGACAGGCAATATCGTATTTACCCCCACTCCCTAAATAAAAATAAAGCTTAATAGCCGATGTGCAGAATGGCGTCTCCCTGATTTACCACGGGCATATGGTTTAGCCCTACCACATAGCCTGCCACGGGCGTGGTGATGGGATGGGTGGCTCCGCCGTACGGATCAGAAACGGCGCCTATTTGCTGCCCCCGGCTCACTTCTTGCCCGTTTTTCACAAAACTGCGGAAAAGCCCGGCGCGGGGTGCCCTAATCCAGGTGGTATGGTGGCAGACCACGGGCGGCTGCGATGCTGGCACTGATTTGTCGGCCATGCCCAGGTGGTGCATGACGCGTTGGGTTCCTTCCATGGCCAGGATAATGCCCTGTTCATCGAACCGCAGAGACTCACCGGTCTCATACACAATGATGGTCTTGCCCAGGTTTGAGGCTTCTTTGCGGAGGGAGCCCGGCCGATAGTTGGAGTTCAGCACGAAGGGCGCCCCAAACGCTTTGGCCAGCGCATCACTCTCACCGTCCTCCAGGCGACACCTGATCTGCGGGAAATTTGATTTGCTCGCGCCGCCGGTGTGGAAATCTATGCCGTAATCAATGAGCGGCAGAACTTCTTTGGTGAACCGCGCCGCCACGCGGCTGGCCAGAGAACCTTTAGCGTTCCCCGGAAAGCTGCGGTTCACGTCTTTTCCGTCTGGTACCTCACGCGAGAAGTTCAGGAACCCGTAAATGTTGAGGATAGGAATGGCCAGCACCGTGCCCTTCAAAGGATGCAGCAGGTTTCTCCTGATCATTCGCCGGATCAACTCAATGCCGTTCACCTCATCGCCGTGCATGCCGGCCATGAGCAGCAGCACCGGACCGGGTTCTTGGGACCTGAAAACGTGGATAGGGATGTCTATCTGCGTGCCGCTGGGCAGCCGGGAAACATTAAGCCGGATGAGTTTGCTGTCTCCCGGGTAGATGGGAATATCATTGATGATCATCTCCGCCATCTGGGGTACTCTTGGGTTTGGACTTCTTAGTTTTCCCTTTGTTCACCAGCAATTCTGTGTATTCAATGATCTTGCCCGCGATGTCTTTCTGGGTGGCCTTCTCAATGCCTTCCAGCCCCGGCGAGGAGTTCACCTCCAGGATCAGCGGCCCACGAGAAGACTGCAGCATGTCTACGCCGGCCACGTCCAGGCCCAGGGACTTGGCAGCCATGAGGGCAGCGGTTTTCTCGGCGCGCGTAAGCTTGATAAGGCTGGCGCTGCCGCCGCGGTGCAGGTTAGAGCGGAACTCGCCTTCCTTGCCTTGGCGCTTCATGGCCCCTACTACCTCGCCGTTCACCACAAACACCCTTATGTCGGCGCCTTTGCTCTCAGCAATAAACTCCTGCACAATAATGCGGGCCTTAAGGTTGTGGAACGCCTCAATCACCGACTCGGCGGCTTTCTGGGTCTCGGCTAGCACCACGCCCAGGCCTTGGGTACCTTCCAGCAGTTTGATCACCAGCGGCGCGCCGCCTACCTCTTTGATGAGTTCCTTTACTTGTTTGGAGTAGTTGGTGAAAGCCGTTTTGGGCATGCCCAGACCCGCCCGGGCCATGATCTGGAGGCTGCGGAGTTTGTCTCTTGATCGCAGGATGGACTGGGAAGCCACTACGCTTTTCACCTTCATCATCTCAAACTGGCGTACCACGGCCGTTCCGTAGAACGTAACCGAGGCCCCGATGCGGGGAATAATGGCATCTATGCCCGTGAGCAACTCGCCTTTGTAGAGAATATGCGGGTCACCTTTCTCCATGACCAGGTCACAGCGCAAGTGGTCCAGGACTACTACCTCATGGCCCCGCTGCTGGGCGGCTTCCACTAACCGGCGGGTGGAATATAATTTGGGGTCGCGCGAGAGAATCGCTATTTTCATAAAGGGGAATTCTTGGGTGTGTTACTTTTTTTGGACTTGTTTTTGGCCTTGAGCGACAGGTACTTTTTGGAGACATCCACAATAAAGCGGCGCCTGAGCAGCGTACGCCCCAGCAGCACCGGGTACTTGAGGTCGCTGCGGTCTGAAAGCGAGAACTCCGTCTCTACCTCCAGCCCGTTAATGAGGACCTTTGTACGGATAACGTAGCGTTCCTGCACATCGCCAAACGAACTTTTTACAATCCGGAGGTCAAAATCTGTGAACTGGAAAGCCTTGTGGTTATAGGCCGGATGGTTGGCGTCCAGAAGCTCAAAGTGGATGGCCCGCTGCCCGTTGGGCAAATCCACCTCCCTAATGTTGTTGCAGTGGATGGAAGAGGTATACGCGCCGGTGTCTACCTTGGCTTCTATGTCAAATAACTCCAGGTCGGGGAAATCCACCATCTCGCGCCGGCCAATGATACTTTTTACAGGTTTGTCTTTCTTCATACCTCCTGGACTTAGCCGTTTTTAAGCCTGTTCTGTAAAAAGAGGCCTGAAACAGACATTGGTTACTCGGTTAAGATGCGTACCTAAAAACTGAATTGCTCTCTGCAAAGGTGCTTTGTGCTTGTGACTTGAATTCCTGCCTGATTGGTGGTAGTGCTGGTAACTGTAGAGCACTCCTTATGGTCATTGCTGTGTTCTATAAACACAAAAGCAGAAGCAGCGAAAAGAAATATTCCCACGACCGAAAAAAGTACTGGCTTCTTTTTCATCATCTGGCGCCTTACATGCATGGAACATACTGTTTCTAGGCCAATATGAGAAAAAGAAGCCAGAAATCAGCTTATTTGTTACCGCTATACGTGATGCGGTAAATGGCATCGTTCATGTCATCAGAAACCAGCAGAGAACCATCTGGCATCACCTCCACGTCTACCGGGCGGCCCCACTCCTTGCCGTCCTGCAGCCAACCCGCCGCGAAAGGCACAAAGCTGCCTTTGCCCTGGGCATCGGTGCGGTAGAGGCTCAGGCGGTAACCTATTTTCTCAGTGCGGTTCCAGGAGCCGTGCTCGGCAATGAAGATCTGGTTTTTGTAGTTCTCGGGGAACATATTGCCGGTGTAGAACTCCATGCCCAAGGTACCGCCGTGCGGATTCAGCTTCTGCACGGGCGCGGTGTAGTCTGCGCAGTTCTTCCCTTTACCAAACTCAGGGTCCAGGGTCTCACCGGCGTGGCAGAACGGATACCCGAAGTGCATGCCTTTCTTAGGCGCGCGGTTCAGTTCATCTGGCGGCATGTTGTCGCCCATGAGGTCACGGCCGTTGTCGGTGAACCAGAGTTCCTTGGTGGTAGGGTGCCAGTCAAAGCCCACGGTGTTGCGCACGCCGCTGGCGAAAACCTCCAAGCCCGAGCCGTCTGGGTTCATGCGGTTGATGGCGGCGTACACCGGTTCTTTTCTAAGGCAGATGTTGCAGGGCGCGCCCACCGGAACGTACAGTTTGTCATCGGGCCCGAAGGCGATGTATTTCCAGCCGTGGTGCTCCTCAGTAGGGAATTTGTCATAGACCACCGCCGGTTTGGGCGGGTTCTTCAGGTTCTGGGCGATGTTGTCATAGCGCGTAATGCGGCTGATCTCGGCCACAAACAAGGAGCCGTTGCGCAGGGCCACGCCGTTGGGCATGTTCAAGCCGCTGGCAATGGTGATCACCTCATCGGCTTTGCCGTCTTTGTTGCGGTCTGGCAAGGCGTACACGCTGCCTTTGTCACGGGAACCCACGTAGAGCGTTCCGTCCGGGCCCAGGGCCATGGAGCGGGCATTCACCACATTACGGGCGAAGTAGCTGATCTGGAAGCCGTCTGGCAAGGAGATTTTGGCCAGGTCTGCATCAGTGGCGGGCTGTTCCGTCACGTTCTCAGAGGCGGTGTCCTGAGCGGCGGTAGAGGTTCTCTCGCCTTCTTCCTGGGCATCGGGCTTGCCCGAGTTGGAAGAGCATCCCAGTTGGCAGAGAACCACCAGTAAACAAGTACCCCACTTCAGGATAGTGCTTTGTTTCATAGTTTTTAGAGCAGGTTTGCAGAGCAAGCGGTAATACCCGAATACTCCAATTAAAAAATTAAACTTAAATGGTATATAGTTTTACAATATTAATGAATTTCAATATTGTAAAAAATTAATATACACGGGATAGCGCAAGATTTAAGCATACTCCTAGATTTACAAAACAGTATTTCACCAATAAAGCTACTATTGATTACCCCTAAGTAAATCTTAAAATTACAATATTTCCCTAGTGCATATCCTTAAATTAAAAATCCTCCTTAAAGTCTTGGGTCACGCTTGCTTTTTCCAGTTGATGATCCTTTCTTTTTACTTCCATGAGTTCCTGGGCCCCTTTTTAAACACCTTGTGGGGCGTCATTTTTCTTGCCCGGGCAACCAGAAGCGTGATACAGTTAAGACACTTCATGTACTCCTGAAAAGCCGACTCCAGCCCTTAGTGAAAGAATAGTTTCATTTCTTTCTCCTTATTATCCGGTGCAGGCCCAATGGACTTTGCCAAGCTGTTTCCACGTTATTTTCCTGATTTCAGGCCCAAAACGGATAGGCAGATCCCATTGGCTCACCTAAGGGAAAAACACCTCTAGGGCGTATACGCAAAGAAACTCAGTTGGCTGTCTTTGAACGGTGATTCCTGAGCCAGGTGGCCACGGTGTAAAGCAGGTTGGTATGGCCGGTCTGCAGTACCACCAGGTTATGCCGCTTAAGGGCATTCAGGAACACCTGCAGCCTTTTATGGGAGATAATCTGGTCATACTTACCCAGGAAGACGTTCACCTCAATGTTGCTTTGGTTCAGGAGCCGCACAATCTTGCGCGTGTCAAAGGTGAGATTGCTGAAACCCGTCCAGCTGCGGTACACGCGCAGCCGTTTCTGGGGCGAGTCCATCTGCCAGTTGGCGAACTTGACCAGGCCGGAGTCTACCCACCGTTTCTGCTCCAGCCAACTCAAGGTCTGGAAAAACCGGGTGGGCCGCAGCACGATGCGTTTGAACAGGCCTTGCATCCAGCCGGGGTACGTGGCCAGACTGTAAAGCAGGTGCGTTTTGATGCCATCTGGGGCAATGAGGTAGAGTTCCTGCATGCGGTCATGAAACTTCTCCAGCACCGTAAGCGCGAATTTACCACCCATGCTGAACGCCATCACCGAGAAACGGCCAATGTCCTCCTTCTCCAGCAAGGCTTGGATAAATGCCTGCAGCTTTTTCTTGGAGAGCGGCTGGTCTGCCTTGCTCAGGGTACTCTGCCCATGGAAGAACAGGTCAATGGCGTACACCCGGTACTCGGGCTGCAGGGTGCGGGCCATGGTATCATAGTAATGCCCCTCCTGGCCGTAGCCATGGAACGCCAGTAGCGCCCTCGGCCCGTTACCCATGATGCGGTAATGCAGATTAGATGATTTTATTCTGATGGACGGCACAAAAAAAGCGGTTGTCTGTGGTTTATAATTTGCAGAAAGATCAGCCGGGAAAGGCGACTCTAAGAAACAGGCTCCTACCCAATCTCTGCTAACTTTACTTTTACTCACTCAGGCCAGCTGGGTTGTTAAAGATTTACCGCTCAAAGCTGCAAATCCGTTCGCAGAACGTTTCATCACCAACCTAAACCGAAGGTCGCTCCCTCGAAAACGATAGGACCCAAAAAGTTTTGATTTTCCAGCATCTGGTAAGGTACACAAAAGCAGACAGCATGAGGAATTAATTTCACCGGGGCATCCCCTGGGAAGAGCGCTTACCTTTTCTTCTGATAGCTGAATCTATATATAGCGGTTTTCCGCCCTTTTTAGACCAACATTCGTAAAAAAGAGCAGAACCAACCACCATAACCATATGAAAGCCAAACTCTTACTATTCACTTTACTCACCGCCGGCCTCTCGCTATTTTCCTTACAGGCATCGGCGCAAAGCACCCAGCAAGACTCTATGCGGCAGAAAGCCCTGGATGACAAAAGGCGCCTGAACGAGTTATCAGAGATAAGGAAGGAAACCAAGGCCGAAGCCAAAATAGCCAAGGCCCGGGCCAAAGAGGCTAGCCGGCTAGAGAAAGACGCCGCCAATGCTGCCAAGGAAGCCAAACAAGCCGCCAAAATGGAACGCAAGGCCCAGCGCAACAGGATGAAGGCCGATAAGCAAGCCAGAAAAGCGGAGAAAGCCCTGGAGAAAACCAACGACTAATAACCCTTCGTCTCTGGTCTTTGGCTTTGGTATTCTGCCATATTACCTATACTTCCGGATGCAACTAAGGAGTATAGAAAACCTACAGAATTGCCCTACGAAGATAGCTGAGCATAAAACTGTTTTAGGACTGCTTTTCTGAAAAAGGGCTAAAAACGATTTGTTGAAAAGAAAATCAAAGGCATCAAAGACTTGCCGGTTAGTACAGCTCAAACACAAGCTCCACCAGGTCTCCTTTGATTTTCTTTTCACCAGCTTCTAAATCAATATGAAAAATCAACTTCAACTCTCTTTCTGAAATAGAGGAAATCTTAAACCAATAATGATTCACAGAAGCCAACCTGATCTCCTCCCCTACAACTTCATACTTAGTTGCCTGGGGTATATCGTTCTTCTCCGTAGTGAACAAAAGAAGACCGGGCTCTGTAAAGTCCAGAAGGGAATATGTAGGTATAGAAATAAATGCCCTGGTAAGTTGCGGTAACCTGATAAGCTCTTTGTATCTCCAGAGCTTATGCAATGAAACTTCTTTTGAGTCAGCCTGCTCTTTGCTTTTCAGCTTAGATGCTTCCAACTGCTTTTGCTTCCTTATATCTTCATCGGTGAGCTTAACCGGTTTCCGCCACTCCTGATAACCGTACCTATCGTCTCCCCTGATGGGAGCATCCAATTCTATATAAGAGCTGAACAAGGCGCTGTACACGGTTCCGGTTAGACTCTTATTCTTTTGATACACCTCTGTAACAAGCCCGTCTATCTCTATCATATTGATGTGATAAGGAACAAACTTATATCCTTCAAACCAGTTGCTAATCTTTTCCTGAAGTAGCAAAAAGGCTTCCTTGTATTCAAAAACGGGGGATACTGTTACAGCATGCGATCGGGAAAACCTTTGCCACCTAGGCTCCTGATCTTCAGTGAACATTCTATCCGGGGCTAAAGAAATTTCTGTTGAGTCCAAACCAAAAATGGTGTAAAACGGACCTAGCAAACAAATGGAAAAGTGCAGCTCTTTTGTCCATTTTAAATCCTCTATTCCCTTCTGTTCAAGCAACAGGCTCCCCTGAAAACAAGGATCAGAAAGGAAATGGTTGGTTTTGATTTTCTTACTGACTTCTTTCTGCAGGTATTTTTTAAACTCTCTCCATTTTGCTGAATAATGGCTGCGCGTATAAACACCTTTGTGGATGGTATCATACCTCAACATAGATTCTGAGCTATCATCCTGATAATCCTCTGCATCATGGATTGCTCCTAAAGGGTAATACTTCTTTATAGCCTCATATAGGGGCTTGAAATCATATGTTTCATCATTATCCCAGAAACGCCTTTTCATAAGCAGTACTCACCAGAGCTTTAAACAGGAGAAAACAATCTAAACAAAAATGCGGCTCACTACCATTATAGAGAGCCGCATTCATAAAAAAACTAGAAGAAGGTTTTCACTTTTCTAGTCCTGTTCTGCTTAGAGCATACCAGACTTATTCTCAACAGTGGTCACCCGGCTGCTTCTACCCGCCACGTCAAAGGCGGCCAGTTTTATGGTTCCTTTTTCAGTAACAGGTCCGGAATACACTTTACTTTGCGCGTTTGGCTCTGCTCCATCTGTGGTGTACCTGATGATGAGGCCAGGCATCTGCACGTTGGCCAGTACTTTGCCGTCCTGCACTGTGGCGCCCACCGTAGGAATCCGGTAACCGAATCCGCCGGCGTAGTAATTGAGGCGGGGCAGTTCCCGTTTGCCCAGCACGTTCACAAACTGGGACCAGGCCTGCACATAGGCCGCTTTGCTCTGACTTGACTCAGGGTTGGCAGCCCAGGCAGGATCAGGGGCCCAGGCTCTTTCCGCTAAGCCCAGCACTTTGGGCAGGAGCATGTACTCCAGACGGTCCGGTGAGGTGAGGGTCTCGCTCCATAAAGGGGCCTGCAGCCCTACAATGTTGGCGCGGGCCGCGGGCTTGAGTTGCTCTTTGCCCGCGAAAGCAGCGCTAGAGGTGAGCGGCTTGTTATCCTCGTTCACCCGTATGCTCTTCATGTAATCAAAGGGATTGAAATAGAAGGGTTTGTCCACATCCAGGAACCCGCCCCAGTACAGACCCTTTTCATCGTATTCTTTCTGGTATGCCAGGTCCAGGTAGAAGTGCGTCACGTTGGTGAGCACCACTTTGTAGCCGGCGTTGGCCATGCGGTACGGCAGATCCAGGTTGGCGCCCACGTTGTTCCAGACATCCACGTGGAAATTCTTTTTCACAAACGTGGGGTTGGCTACGTAAGACAGACGGCCGTTGGTTCTCACCTTGCTTAACCCTATTTCCTCCCAGCCAGACAGGTACAGATTCCGTTTCTCCAGCATCTTGCTCACCTTCCCGAAGAAGTAGTACCACAGGTCATCCACGTTCTTCACCTCGGGGTTCTGGGTCATCAGTTTCTGCACTTCCGGTGATTTCTCCCACACGCCATTGGGCACCTCGTCGCCCCCGAAGTGGATGGTCTGGATGGGCGCGCCAGCTTCTTTGTACATGGCCAGCAGCTCATCCGTCACTTTCTCCAGGAAGTTGTAGGTAGACGGCAGGGCCACGTTGATGACGTTGTCGTTGAAGTACTGCACTGAGCGATACTCCGATTTATCGTTCAAATCACGGAGCAGGTACTTTTGGGCCTCGGTGGTTTTGCCTTCTTTCATCAGCCGCTCGTAGCGGGCATCCATGGATTTGATGGCGGCACGCGCGTGGCCGGGCGTCTCCACCTCGGGGATTACTTTGATGTGCCTTTCGCGGGCGTATTTCAGAATCTGGATGAAATCTGCGCGGGTGTAAAAGCCGCTACCGCTGGATTTGTCTACCTCGGGACCAGAGCCATAAGCGGGCATAAGGAAGTTTTTCTCGCTAGGGTCATGGCCCCGGCGACCGCCCACCTGCGTCAACTCAGGCAAACCCGGAATCTCTAGACGCCAGCCTTCGTCATCGTTCAGGTGAAAGTGGAACACGTTCAATTTATACAGGGCCATCAGGTCCAGCACCTTCAAAACAGCTTCTTTCTTATGGAAATTACGCGCCACGTCCAGCATGACTGCGCGATGCCCGAACCTCGGCTCATCTTTCACCTGCACCCCGGGGACCAGAACCGAGGTCTGTGTCTGGGCCAATGCCGAGGCCGGTAACAGGGTCTTCAGAGACTGCGTGCCGTAGAAAGCGCCCGCGGACGTAGTGGCCGAGATCAGGATTTCCTGCGGCGTCACTACCAGTTCATAGGCTTCCTTCCCCAACCCTGCCTTCTTCTTCAGGCGGATGGCTTTGCCCGTGCCGGAGGCTATTACCTCAGGCTTCTGCCCGAAGATGGTGCCCAGGTGAGCAGCCAGCAAAGCGGCCTCGTTCTGGAAAGCCCCGTCCGCTACCACCGGCACCGCCGAGGTCAGAGCAAAGGCTTGGTCTGTTTCTTTGTACTGCGCCGGCGTAGGGAAAATCTTAGGGAGTTGCTCGGCAGGAATATCTTTGATGCTGCTGTTCTGGGTGTAGATGTCTTTGGGCTCAATCCAACCCACCATGTTCTTGGCGGGTTTCAGAACCTGGGCATTGGTGATAGAGTAACCTTTGGTAGGCTCTTTGTCCCACACCAAATAAAAGCCCCGAGGCGCTCGGGACTCGTTCACAATCTGGCCGGCCGCCACAAACTCAAATTTCTGCGTCTCGCCCGGTTTCAGTTCCTTGAATTTGCCCGTGGGCACCATGCGCAGCAGATCCCCGTTGATGGATTCTACCTTCAAAGGCGCATCAGTGGCTTTAGGCGTGAAAGACGGCGAGCAGTGGAAGTAGATACTCCACCCCGAAGCCGGCAGAGCCACAGACCCGCTGTTCTTAAAAGTGAGCACCGACAGCGTCTGGTTTTTACCCAAATGCTTCTCCTCCAACACTTCCCAGGTAAGGCTCAGGGGCTGTTGTTGCGTGTCTACCGCTGGGGTAGTCTTTACCTGGGGTTGGGCAGGAGACGTTTGTCCGCAGGAGCAAATGGAAATCAGGCTCAGTAAACCAACAAGAAGATGTTTCATCAGGGGATATGTTTTTGATTCACACGACAATAGGCAAACCCGGGGCAAAAGTAATTTCACCAGATTCTGCTTTTCCAGAATTTGCGCCTCTAAAGATATCATTACCTCCCGACTTTCCCTCTTTCTTCTGACAGAAGGTTAAATTTATGGGCTGCTCCGGTGTTTTTAGGCCATTTTTAGAAAAGAAGCGGCAAAAACAGTTATAAAAAGATTGCAACTGCTCCTCAAGGGGAAAATCTGCCCGTGGTACCAGTATACTTGAAGCACACATTAAGCTAATAAGCCCTAAAATAAAGAACCCGCTTCAAGCCTGTTTTTAAGAAAACAGGCTTGAAGCGGGTTCTTTGATTTCTGTTTTAAGCCTTCTTCCTCAAAAACGGCCCTTAAACTGAAGTAAAAATCAGACAGACTACTGAGCCGCAGGCTAGAGCTTGGAAACTCCACCGGATACCACAAACTTCATGACTTCGCTGCTTGGGATTTCCAGGTAGGTGACGTTCTCGCGGGCCACCAGGAACAGTTCGCCGGAGAAGTTGTAGGAGTGCGGGAAATAGACGGCTACTTTCTCGGGCAGGTTCACGGCGTCCATGGAAAGCTGCGTCACGAAACCCAGTTTGTAGGTATCATTGTACTGCGTCATCTTTACCAGCACCGGTTGGTTGAATTTCTGGTTCTCGCCCACAAACGCATCAAAAAGGTCTTTGAGCGATGAGTAGATCATGTTCACCAGTGGCAGGCGGCTCATGATGCGCTCGGTGAGCACAAAGAAAGGCTTCACCAGGAAATGAGAACCTATAAACCCTACTATCGTCACCAATATGATGATGAGCGTCAGGCCCACGCCTGGGTATTTCATGTAGAACAGATCATCCAGCCAATTGATGGTGGCCACAATAATGTAGATGGTCAGAGAGATAGGAGCTACAATCAGAAAACCATTCAGAAAATAGCGTAAGAATTTTTTCATAAACAGAAGGATAGTAAAAAAGCCCCGTCACCGGGGCTTTCAAATATACTGAGTCTCTAATATTTTGTTCTAAGAATTATACCGCCACCGGGTGCTGCGCTTGAATGGCATCTGCCACCTGCTGCATGAGCCACATAGGCGTGGAAGTAGCCCCGCAGATACCCACGGAGTTAGCGTCTTTAAACCAGTCCATGTCCAGTTCCTCGGCGTTCTCCACGAAATAGCTTCTGGGGTTCACCCGCTGGCACACAGCGTACAGCGCCTTGCCATTAGAGCTTTTCTTGCCGCTCACAAATACCACCACATCATGGTTCTGCGCGAATTTGTCCAATTGCGGCTCACGGTTAGACACTTGGCGGCAGATGCTGTCATTGGCATCCAGGTCAATCACCTCTACCCCGTTGGCCCGTACCGCCGCCACGCGCTCCTCAATGAGCTCTTTCATGCGATAGAAGCCTTTGGTGCTTTTGGTAGTCTGGCTGAAAAGCGTGATAGGACGCGTGTAGTCCAGCTTATCCAGGTCTTCCTCGGTGGTGATCACGATGGCCTCGTTGCCGGTCTGGCCGGCCAAGCCGATCACCTCGGCGTGTCCCTGTTGCCCGTACAGCACAATCTGGCCGTTGTGGGCTTTGACTGAGTCATAGGCGTGCTTCACACGGTTCTGCAGTTTGAGCACCACCGGGCAGGAGGCGTCAATGAGCTCCAGGTTGTTGCGCAAAGCGGTCTGGTAAGTCTCCGGCGGCTCGCCATGCGCCCTGATCAAGACTTTGCAGTCATGCAGTTGCTCCAGCTGCTCGCGGTCAATGATGCGCAGTCCTTTGTTATACAAACGCTGTACCTCCATGCTGTTGTGCACAATGTCACCCAGGCAGTACAGCTCAGATACTTCTTCCAATTCATCCTCGGCCATCTGGATGGCGAACTCTACCCCAAAACAGTAGCCCGAATTCTTATCTATGGTTACGTTCATACACAAAGGTAACAAACTGTTTACTGGGCAAGTTCTTTCTGCAGCAGCGCCGAAGCGACTAAATCCAGCACGAAGTCAACCTGCTCATCTATGGTAATATAGGAAGTATCCAGCAAATGTGCATCCTCGGCGCGTCTCAGGGGGCTCTCGGCGCGGGTAGAGTCAATGTGGTCACGTTTCTTCAGGTTCTCCACAATCTCGTCAAACGGCACCATCTGCTTTTTCTCAAACAACTCCTGCTGGCGGCGGCGGGCTCTGATCTCCACATCGGCGGTCATGAAAACCTTCACCTCGGCATCGGGGAAAACAGCGGTTCCAATGTCACGGCCGTCCATCACCACGCCACGGCGCTTGCCCATTTTCTTCTGCTCGGCCACCATGGCATGGCGCACGGCCGGCAATACGCTCACCTCACTCACCTTGTCTGAGATGTACATTTTCCGGATCTCGTCCTCTACGTTGAGGCCGTTGAGGAAAACCTCGTTGCGGCCCGATTTGGCGTTGCGGTGGAAAGTTACTTCGATGTTGTCTAACGCTTCCTGCACCTTCTTGGGGTTGGTGAGGTCTACGTAATGCTCTAAAAAGTAAAGGGTAACGGCCCGATACATGGCGCCGGTGTCTATGTAAGCGTAGCCTAGTTCTTTTGCCACTTGCTTGGCGGTAGTGCTTTTACCGCACGAAGAGTGCCCGTCCAGGGCTACTACAATCTTCTTCATACCAGTGCCTTAGGTGAATAAATTAGCAATCTTTGGTGGGGCAGGGTATGCCTTTGCCCGAGCGCTGGTGGCGCTGGTAGCTTTTGGTTTTCTTGCTCAAGGACGAGGACTTGCGCGTACAGGCGGGACTCACCGCACCCAGCAGCAAGCACCACACTAACCCAAGGGAAAAAATCTTTCTCAAAACCATTAACTTTGACTGCAAAGATAAACGTATTCTGCCGGAACCGCTACGGGTTTTTACGTACCCTATCATTTCCGGCCTACTTTTCTCAAAACTCCTTGAAAACTTACCATGGCTACACCCAGATTCTACAAAATGAGTGGCAATATCATTGACGTCCTTCAGAAGGAAATCTACCAGGGAACCCTGGAGATCATGGATGGTCAGATTGCCCGCATTATACGGGAAGCCGTCACAGAAACGCACTATCTCCTACCCGGGTTCATAGACGCGCACGTGCACGTGGAAAGCTCCATGCTGGTGCCCTCAGAGTTCGCGCGCCTGGCGGTGCCGCACGGCACGGTAGCCACGGTCTCTGACCCGCACGAGATCGGGAACGTTCTGGGCCTCAAAGGCGTGGAGTACATGCTGGAGAACGGAAAAAAAGTGCCTTTTAAATTCTTTTTCGGGGCACCGTCCTGCGTGCCGGCCACGCCTTTTGAGACGGCTGGCGCCGAGATAACGCCCGAGGACATTGAGGAATTGTTCCAGCGGCCCGAGGTCAAGTACCTGGCCGAAATGATGAACTGGCCCGGCGTCCTGAACGGGGATGACCTGGTGATGCAGAAGATCACGCTGGCGCAGAAGTTTGATAAGCAGGTAGACGGCCACGCGCCTGGCCTACGCGGCGAAGAGGCCCAAGCCTACGCCGCCGCCGGCATGACCACCGACCACGAGTGCTTCACCGCTGAGGAAGCCCTGGATAAAATCGCCGCCGGCATGAAAATCCTCATCCGGGAAGGCAGCGCTGCCAAGAACTTCAATGCGCTCATTGAACTCCTCTCCCAGCACCCGGACCAGATTATGTTCTGCTCCGATGACAAGCACCCCGACAACCTGGTAGAAGGCCATATCAACGAGCTGGTGAAACGTGCCTTGGTCCTAGACCATGATTTGTTCCACGTGCTACAGGCCGCCTGCGTGAACCCGGTACAACATTACAAACTGGAAGTTGGCCTGCTGCAGGAAAAAGACCCCGCAGATTTTATCGTGATTGATAATCCAAAGGATTTCAACGTGCTCCGGACCTACATCAACGGGCAACTGGTGGCGGAGAACGGCCAGAGCAAGATCGCGTTCACCCCCAGCGAGGTCATCAATAACTTCCACGCCGAGCCTAAAACCGTGGACCAGTTCCTCTTCCCGGCCGGCGAGGCCGTGAAGATCAGGGTGATTGAGCCTTACAACGGCCAACTAGTAACCGGCATGCTGTTTCTGGACCCAAAAATCGAAAACGGCCACATTGTGAGCGACCTGGCCCAGGATGTCTTGAAGATGACCGTGGTGAACCGTTACCAGAACACCGCGCCGGCCCTGGCCTTTATTAAGAACTTCGGGTTGACGCGCGGGGCCATTGCGTCCAGCGTAGGCCATGACTCGCACAACATCATTGCCGTGGGCGTGGACGATGAGAGCCTGTGCCGCGCCGTGAACCTGCTCATTGAAGCCAAAGGCGGCATCTCGGCGGTAGACGGAGAAAGAGAAGAGGTGCTGCCGTTGCCGGTAGCCGGCATCATGTCGCCGGAAGATGGTTACTGGGTGGCCCAGCAGTACGCCAAACTGGACCGCACCGCAAAGGAACTGGGCAGCACCCTCACCTCGCCGTTCATGACACTCTCTTTTATGGCCCTTTTGGTGATTCCGTCCCTGAAACTCAGCGACAAAGGCTTGTTCGATGGCCTGCATTTCCAGTTCGTAAACGTGACCAGCGCTACCCTGGAGGGAGAATAAACAGTTGTATGTTTCTGCCTGTTTTAAGCCTGTTTTTGAGATTTCAGCCTAAAAACAGACGGACTCTGCCTGCTATGAACAGGTAAAAGGCGCATTATCCAGCTGCTTGCCGCCTATTCAGCGCACGCTGGCAAAATTATTGCTTCTGGCTTGGTAACTATTCTTCCGGCCGGACGGTAAGCAATGGCAGGGCCCTTTTATGGAGCCCCAAAAACTACACTTCGGCGGAAAGGGTATTGCTCCTCTTTCTCATACCTTGACATCTAGTAAAAGCGCGGCTTGTTAACAGAAATTCTCCTTTTTGCGGTAGGGATTGTGGTCAGCACCTTCGGGACGTTGGTGGGCTTTGGGGGTGGGGTGTTCATGGTGCCTATCCTCATCATGTTCTTCCAGTTTCCCATTGAACTGGCTATAGGCACGGCCATGACGGCGCTGCTGCCGGCGGCCTTGGTGTCTTCCATCTTCAATTTCCGGGAGAAAAGCATTGACTACGTGGTAGCCTCGCTCCTGCAGTTCCCGGCCATGGTGGGGACACTCATAGGCGCTTTTCTGGTGGCCTACATGCCCGTGCTGCAGATGCAGATCCTGTTCGCGCTGTTTGTGCTGGCGGTGGGTATTTATATGCTCATCACGTATAAACAGGAGAAAAAACGCAAGCAGGGCATGATGTATCGCCTTAACCGCATGCCCACCTCTTTCATCCGGAAGAACCACCCCAGGCACCTGGCTTATAGGTTGAACGGCAGCCTCATGGCTTTCTTCGGGTTGTGTTCCGGCGTCATTGCCGGGCTCTTCGGGGTTGGCGGGGGCTTTTTGCAGACGCCTATCATGATCAGGGTGTTCAAGATTCCGTCGCAGATTGCCATCTCTACGTCTTTGTTCATCCTGGTGGTCACCAGCCTTTCAGGTATTTCCTCGCACTACTGGCTAGGGCATATTGACTGGACCAAGAGCATGCCGCTCATGCTGGCCTTCGCGATTGGGGCGCTGCTGGGGAAAACCCTCAAAGGCCAGCAATTCCCTCCTACCCAGCAATTTTCTGAGAAACTTATAGGAGTGGGCCTCATGCTGGCGGGCATCAGCGTTATGGTGCACATTTTCCTGAAATACCAGTTCTAGGTTTCCGCCCAGCGGGTATGAAACAACAAAGCGTTTCAGAGGCGTTTATTAGAAAACACCCCTGAAACGCTCCGCAGATATCAAACTCCGGATTCTCTAGCTATCAGCGAAAGTTGCCTCACATTATTTGTTTACGCGCCGGTTTCAGGGAAATAGGTATCCAGGAGGTGCTGTACTTTCTGGGCCGTCAAGGGCTTGGTAAGGTAGGCGATGTTCTGGGCGGCGGCGCGCTCGGTGTCCTGGCTGTGCTCTGAGGTGGAAAGCAGGGCCAGCACCATGTCTTGACGAAAACCGGGGTCCAGTTGCTCAAACATGCCCAGGAACTCAAAGCCGTTCATCACGGGCATGTTGATGTCCAGCAGGATGAGCGAGGGCTTAAAGTAATCCGCTGAGGCGGTGTCAACGCTCCCTTCGCTTAACTGGTGGAGGTAATCCCAGGCGTGTTTGCCATTGCGGAACTCCTTGATTTTGTCTGTAATCTGCATCCGGCTCAGCAAACGCTGGTTCAGGAAGTTGTTTGTATCATCGTCATCGACGAGCATGATGCCCTTCAGTTTCTTCATATCCTTGGTGCGGTCTATTGTTCATGGTTCACAAAATACAGCTGGAAGGTGGTTCCTTCGCCCAACACGCTGTCCACCTCCACTTTGCCGCGGTTGTTGTCCATGATGCGTTTAATAATATACAATCCTACGCCGCTGCCCTCCACGTGGTCATGGAACCGGCGGAACAATGAGAATAAATGCTGGCCGTACTGGCTTAAGTCCATGCCCATGCCGTTGTCCTGCACTGTTAAAACCAGGTAGTGGTCCTGGTGCCGGGTGGACAGGGTAATTTGCAGCGGCCGCAGGGCATCGCGGAATTTAATGGCGTTGGAGATAAGGTTCGTGAGCAGGCTGAGGAGGTTGTCACGGGAAAAGTACACCTCGGGCGCGGCGGAGAAATCGGTGTGCAGGTTCGCTTCCGCGATGCTAAGGGGCTCTGCCAGCCTTTCCCTCACCAGCTCCAGCACCTGCGTAAAAGAAACCATACTCAGTTCCTCCTCCTTCACCGGCCGCTGGATACGGCTCACCTCTGTGATGTTGTACAGTTTGCGGTGGATGCTGGAAACGGAATCGTCCAAGCGCGCGAAAAGCTGGTTGAACTCGGGGTTATCCGGCGGCAACTCCTCCTTTAGGGCTTCTACCAGGCCGGTGATGTTGAGTACCGGGGCACGGAGGTCACGGGAGGCATAGTAGACAAAATCATCCAGATCAGCGTTTTTCTTGACCAGCTCGTAATTTTTGGAGATAAGCTGCTTCTCGGCGCGTTTGCGGTTCTCCACCTCACGCTCCAGCTCGCGGGTGGCGGTGATGGCCCGGGCACTGCGCTCCTGCACCCGCTGCTCTAAGTCCTGCTGCACCTGGCGCAGGGCCGCCTGGCTTCGTTCGCGCTCGGCTATCTGCTCCCTGAGCTCGTCATTGGCCTTCTGCAACTGCTCTGGGCTGGGAATGGCCAAAAGCCCCGGCACGGCCTTGATCAGCAAACCGGTGGCTACCAAGGCAATCACGCCAAATACCAGCCTTAGCACCAGAAACAAGCCTCCGTCATTGCCATCGCCCCAGAAGTTGAGAGAGTGCAAAGCCCCGCCCATTAAAGCAGTGACGCCGAAGAGCGTCAGCACTACCTTCCGTTCCTGGTTTTTTTGCCGGATTGCCAGGTAGAAAAGCGTGCCTGCTACCAGAACGTAGGCTGTTACCACCATCAAATCCCCTACCAACACCAGACCATCGGGCCCAGGGGTGCCTGCAGGAGAACTTACCGCATTATTTGGGGAAATCTGAAGGAGGACCACAGGTTAGGTTTTGAAAGTTCAATGTGCTTAAAACGGGTGCTACCGCCACAAAGTTGCTGGCAGAAATTCGGCCTTGATCCACAGCTAGTTGACGGCAACTTCTATAAACAGAACGGCCACCAAGATGAAAGCTTGGTGGCCGTTCTAAGCCCGTTTCTAAAAAAACAGGCTTAAAAGCAAAGATTTAGTCAAGGTAGCCTTGTTCCCGCATCCAATCATCGTTGTAGATTTTGGCCAGGTAACGGGTACCATGGTCTGGTAAAATCACCACCATGGTATCGTTCTCGGTGAGGTGCTGGCGGGCGTACTCAAGGGCGCCGTGCACTGCAGATCCGCAGGACCAGCCCACAAACAGACCTTCTTCTTTGGCCAGGCGGCGGGTCATGAGGGCCCCGTCTTTATCGGTTACTTTGATGAACCTGTCAATCAGGTCAAAATTCACGTTTTTGGGCAGGATGTCTTCGCCAATACCCTCTGTGGCGTACGGGTAGATCTCTTCTTCGTCAAAGACGCCGGTCTCTTTGTATTTCTGAAACACTGAGCCGTAGGTGTCAATGCCTATCACTTTGATGTCTGGGTTCTGCTCTTTGAGGTACTTGGAGATACCGCAGATGGTACCGCCGGTGCCTACGCCGCAAGCGAACGTGGTGATTTTACCCTCAGTCTGTTTCCAGATCTCGGGGCCGCTGGTGTCATAGTGGGCGGCGGTGTTGGAGAGGTTATCGTACTGGTTGGGGTAGAACGAGTTGGGGATCTCCTGGTTCAGGCGCTTGGCCACAGAATAGTAAGAGTCTGGGTGCTCGGGAGCCACGTTGGTAGGGCAAACCACCACCTCGGCGCCTACTGCCTTCAAAATATTGATCTTCTCCTGGCTCTGCTTGTCAGACATGGTGAAGATGCATTTATAGCCTTTGGCGATGGCGGCCAGGGCCAGGCCCATGCCGGTATTGCCCGAGGTTCCTTCAATGATGGTACCGCCCGGCTTGAGGATGCCCGCTTTCTCGGCGTCTTCTACCATGCGAAGGGCCATACGGTCTTTCACGGAGTTGCCCGGGTTGAAATACTCTACTTTTGCCAGCACAGTGGCTTTCACTCCGTCTGTGACGCTGTTCAGCTTCACCAGTGGCGTGTTACCAATGGCCTCTATAACATTATTGAAATACATACCTTGTCTCTTGGTGGTTTGACTCTTGGAATCAGGCACAAAGGTAACCAAATTTTTAAGACCTACCGGGCTCAGGCCAGGAGTCTGTTACCAGCGCGGTTCATAGAAAGTGGTGGTGTCCCGGAAGAGGCGGTTATAACGCAGGCGGGCCTGCCGCAGCGAATCCTGCCGCATCATGAGGCGCTCGGCCTGCTTCTGGCGCTCGCGTTCCTCCATGAGTTTGGCCACGCGCGAGCGCTGCCTTCCTTCTTTGGAGAACTGCTCATACAGGAAACTCAGGGGGCTGGTAATGAGGTCTGCCGGGGCAGGCGGCCCGGGCGGGATGATGATGCGCGGCACGGTTACGTTCATCCGGGGTTTGGGCGGCGCGGGGCGCGGTTTCATGTTCCTGAGTACCCGGTCTACCTTTTCCGGCGACAAAGGCGATACCCGCACCTCTTTCAACTGCACACTCTCTTGCTGCAGCAGGATGTTCACCCGCAGCTCTGTGACGCTGCGCAGCGAGGGCACGTATATTTTCTCCCGGAAGCCAAGCGCCCGGAAAACAAGCGTGTCAGCAGAGGAGATTTTGATCCGGAAGGCGCCCTGCTCATTGGTGGCCTGTCCCTGGCCGGTGGCTTTGAGGTACACAGATGCCCCCGCGATGGGCGCTTTGGTGTCTTCCCGCAATACCTGCCCGCTTACCCAGATGCTGTGCCCTGCCGTGGTCTGGGCCGAGGCTCTCTGCAGGCCAGCCAAGCTTAACATCAAAAGAAATAAAAAGCAAAAATGCTTACTCATAGAACACAGAAGGGCGCAAATGCAATGAAAAAGGCTTGCCTTTCTTACGGGCAAGCCTTTCAAAGATACAGAGAGAACGCTTAGTTCTCCAGTTTTATTTTAGTGTCACCGGACTTGTATTTCACCTCGTCCTTCTCGCGCTTGATCTTGGCGGCATCGGTCTTGATTTTAGACTCATCACCGTCTTTTTTCACTTTGGTGGTCTCGGTTTTGAGTTTTGACTCATCTCCGTCTCTCTTCATTTTGGCTTGACCCGCTTTCAGCTTGGCCTCGTCACCGTCAATTTTGAGCTTGGAGCCGTCCTGGGTTTTGTATTTAGCCTCTGTGCTGTAATATTTTTGACGGTTGGCCTCGTACATCTTAAACTGCTCTGGAGTAAGGAAGCCTTTTACCTCCATGTCTACATTGGAGTTGATAGACTCAATCTCGCTGTAATATTGAGTAGGATAATCATCAGGGTAGCCGGTCACTTCCATGGTACTGGAGGTCTGCACGGCGGCACCGCTGTCCATCATGTTATCGTCTTCTACCATCATGTCTTCGCTCATGGTGCTGCTGTCTGCGGCAAGGCCGGCACTTTGGTTTGTGCTGCTGTAGCGGGTCTCCAGCTCGTTCATCATGCGGGCGCGGTTATACATCACCGTTCTGATGCGGGCCTGGGCGGCTGCGTCTAGTTTCAGGTCCTGGGAGATTTGGGAGGACATGCGGTTGGCTCTATCTCTTGACTCTCGCTCATAGTTATAAACCGTAGAAGAGTCGGTGGTCTCGCCGGAGGCGTTGTCTGGGGTATCGCTGTCGTTTTCGTTTGTTTCTGTAGAGGTACCGGCGTCTTCACGGCAAGAAGAGAAAGCAAAGGCCCCTGCCGCCATAAACATTAACATATACTTTTTCATAACCTGTTTCTTAAGTAGAACATCTGTGGCCAAGTAGCTTAGCTCATTCCAGCAGTTTTACGCAACCCCATCGGCCAGGTTATTCATAGATTGTACTTAATCTACATCAACGTTTCTCTCCACAAAAGCCATAAAAGTACTTAACAAAACAAAAACCCTGTTTTTAGGCCTTTTTACCAAAAAAGACCTAAAAACAGGGTTTGTACTTTGATCAAAAGATCACCAAAAGAATTTTAGATCAATCCAAATCCAAAGCTTTTCTAAGCACGTTTGAATTCAAACACTGTGATCTCAGGCAGGAAGCCTACACGGCCGTGGTAACCCAGGAATCCCAGACCCACGTTCACGTACAGATGCTGCCTGCCTTTCTGGTACAGGCCGGCCCATTGTTTGTACACGTACTGCACGGGGCTCCACTTAAAACCGGGGATGTTCACGCCAAACTGCATCCCGTGGGTGTGGCCTGAAAGCATAAGGTCGATATCTGGGTACTTGGTGTTCACTTCCCCGTCCCAATGCGAGGGATCATGGGAAAGCAGGATCTTGAACGGCAGGTGCTCTGTGCCGGCGTAAGCCTTGGACAGAATCCCGTACTTGGGAAAATTCATGCGGTGCCCCCAGTTCTCCACCCCCAGCAGCGCAATCTGCTGCCCATCGCGCTCCAGCACGCGGTGCTCGTTCATGAGGATATCCCAGCCTGCCCGGCGGTGGTGATTGATGAGCGTGTTCAGGTTCCGCATTTTATCCTCGCGGCTTTCCCAGGCCACATAGTCGCCGTAGTCATGGTTGCCCAGGATGGAGAAGACCCCGTCGCGGGCCTTGATTTTAGCCAGCGTAGGAACATACGGCTCCACCTCAGAGGCTACGTTGTTCACCATATCGCCGGTGAAGACCACCGCATCTACGGCCTGCTTGTTGATGAGGGCCACGGCTTTCTCCAGCGGCTCCCCAGAGTGGAAACTGCCCGAGTGCATATCGGTGATCTGCAGAAGCCGGTATCCTTCAAAGGCGGGCGGTAGGTTGGGGAACCTGAGGGTCACTTTCTTTACCTGGTAGTCATAGGCACCTTTCACCATGCCCCAGATCAGGGCCGTGAACGGCAACGCACCCATCACCAGCGCCAGCTGGCTCATGAACCGGTGCCGGGACACATCAAACTTAGGGCTCTCCGGCCCCCGTACCGTATTGGAGACCCACTGCGTGAGGCGCACCAGATCATCCAGGAACAGGAAAAGCACGATCACTAACTTAGAGATGAACAGGACAAAGAGCACGTTGGCCACCTGCATGCGCGTGGGGTTGGGGGCCGAGCCCCGGGTGAGCAAAGCCAGCAACAGGGTACCTAAGGTAAACAAACTGATGGCCCAGTAAATGATGTAAGCCGTTTTACGGGCACCCGGCGCCCAGGCGGCTGCCACCGCCCGCACGGCCTGGAAAACATAAATATCTATGAGTAATACGAGTATTAACGTGATGATCAATCTGGTCATGTGCTTCTATAAAACTAATTCAATGCGACAAAGCTAATTTTCCTTAACGAAGGATGTACGTGTTATTGTAGCCGGGCGGTGAACTATTTCTAAGCCATATAAATTGTACAAGAAATTTTATTCTGAATTCTATATAAGCATTATCCCGTATGTCTACGCTTTACGCCACCGCACCACTCTCTATTAAGTCCTGGGCTGAGGAAGATCGCCCGCGCGAGAAACTCCTGCTCAAAGGCCGCGCCGCCCTCTCCGATGCCGAACTCATTGGTATCCTCATCGGGTCTGGCACGGCCAAACTGAGCGCAGTGGACGTTGCCAAACTCATCCTCAGCGCCGTAGACAATGACCTCAATGCCTTGGCCCGGCTTACCGTAAAGGAACTGCAGAAGCACAAAGGCATCGGCGAGGCCAAGGCCATCTCCATTGTAAGCGCGCTGGAATTGGGCCGTCGCCGCAAAGAGGCCGCCCCGGCCGTGAAAACCCGCATCACCTGCTCCACCGATATTTACGACTACATCCGCCCGCAACTGCTGGATTTGCCGCACGAGGAGTTCTGGATTATCCTGCTCAACCGGGCCAACACCATTATGAAGAAAATCCAGATCAGCACCGGCGGCGTGGCAGGCACCGTAGCCGATCCGAAGCTCATCTTCAAACATGCCTTGGAGAACCTGGCCAGCGCCATTATCCTGGTGCACAACCACCCCTCGGGGCAATTAAAACCCAGCGCCGCCGACATTGCCTTAACTAAAAAGCTTCAGGAGGCCGGAAAGGTTTTGGACCTCCCCATCCTGGACCACCTCATCTTCACCGACAGCAGCTACTATAGCTTCGCAGACGAAGACCTTCTATGAAGAATTGTTGATTGTTGATTGTCCATTGTTTTGTCTTTCTGGAAGGCAGTCGCTAAGAAGTGGCTGCCTTTTTGTTTAGGGCCTGTTTTCCGGAAAACGCGCCTAAACCGTACTAGTCATTACTCAAACTGTAGCGGCGTTACACCGTAACGCCGTGACCCTACGCAGCAACCCACGACTCAAATCTCAATAAATTATCCTTGCCACTCAGATTCTAGCTTTGTAACAAGGTCTTATTTGGAAAAGGTGATTTCGTTCAATAGAACGACGGCGTTACAGGATAACGCAGCTACGGCGTTTCGGGCTCGTTTTCAGAAAAGCAGACCCAAAGCGGCTTCTTTCTCCACCGTATCAATTTCTTTCCGACCTTTGCGCCTTCAACCTGCCTTAGTTCATGAAAGGATTCAAATACATCATTCTCATTGGCGTGCTGCTCATTGTAGGTTACCTGGTAAAAGACCTATTCTTCAACGATGAGAGCTACAACCAGGCTGTCCTGAAATTCAGGGAAAACAAAGACCTCACCTTCAGAAGCGTCACCCGCTCTCCCCTCCCTGATTCTCTGCGCCGCTCCTTCAACAAGCTGAATTACTACGCCCCCGCCCGTGATTTCGAGATCGCCGCTGATTTCACGCCCATTGAAAGCAAGGAACCTACTGCCATGCCCATGACCACCGGCACCCAAGAACCTTACTTTGTGAAAGGGAAAGCCTCATTTGAATTGGAAGGCCAGACGCATACGCTCACGCTGTTCCAGAAAGCCGGCTCCACCTCAGATACGCTATTCATCCCCTTTACCGACCAGACCAACGGTTTTGAGACCTACGGCGGCGGCCGCTACCTGGACGCTATCCCCAACGGACAGACCATCGTGCTGGACTTCAACAAAGCCTACAACCCCTTCTGCGCCTACAACCCGCAGTTCGCCTGCCCTATGCCCCCCGCCGAAAACCGCCTGAAGGTGAAGATTCCGGCCGGCGAGCAAGCGTTTGCCAAGTAGACTTGGCGAGTAATGAGTCTTGAGTCTTGAGTTCTGAGTTAAAAGTCCTTCGCTGGCGCGAGCGTCTCGCTCGTGTCCGCACGTATTCCTGATCTTTTTGAGCACATCAGCAGCACACTAATCAGCAATGCGTGCGGACACGAGCGAGACGCTCGCGCCAGCGGAGGAACCAATCTCTGCTTTACCCTCTACCGCTTGCTCAAATGACCTCGTAGCGTCTGGTGGACCTGCGAGCGTCTGCGCCAACGCCATTTCTAGCCCGTATTCCAGAAAACAGTCCCAAAACTCTCTGCATCCCTCATAATGCAGGTTATCCAAGCTGCTTCAAGACGTTTTCCACAAAATAACGCCTTGATTTCTCCATCTTAACCAGTTTTTGGTAATTTTGAAAATTGTAGCCGCAAAACGGCTGTAGGTGCGGCGTGGCTGCACCTGTCACACCCTGAGATTACACACCATGCGCATATCACTGGATTGGCTCAAGACGTTAATTGCCATAGATAAACCCGCCCAGGAAGTGGGCAAACTCCTCACCGATGCCGGTCTGGAGGTAGAAGGCATTGAAACCGTAGACGTAGTACCCGGCGGCTTGCAGGGCATGGTCATCGGGGAGGTGCTCACCTGCGCCAAGCACCCCGATGCCGACAAACTGAGCGTGACCACCGTGGACACCGGTGACGGCGAGCCCAAGCACATCGTCTGCGGTGCGGCCAACGTGGCGGCGGGTCAGAAAGTGGTTATTGCCACCGTGGGGGCTACCCTGTACCCTGCGGGTGGCGAGCCCTTCCAGATCAAAAAATCAAAAATCAGAGGCGCCTTGTCTGAGGGCATGATCTGTGCCGAGGACGAGATTGGGTTAGGCAACGACCACTCCGGCATCATGGTGCTCGATACTGATCTGCCTAACGGAACCCCCGCGGCTCAATATTTCGGGTTGGCGTCTGACGAGGTGTTTGAGATTGGGTTGACGCCAAACCGCGCCGATGCCGCCTCTCACTTGGGCGTAGCCCGTGACTTACAGGCCCTGCTCAAAACGCCTTTTCAATTACCAGACCTAAGCGGTTTCCAGGTAGCCAATACCAGCCTGCCTATCTCCGTGGAGGTGGAAAACACCGAGGCCTGTCCTCGTTACGCGGGCGTGACCGTTTCCGGTGTGAAAGTGCAGGAATCGCCTAAGTGGCTGCAGCAAAGATTAAGAGCCATTGGCTTGTCACCGATCAACAACGTGGTGGACGTGACCAATTACGTGCTGCACGAGTTGGGCCAGCCCATGCACGCTTTCGATGCCGAGAAAATCAAGGGCGGTAAGATCATCGTGAAAAATGCCATTGAAGGCACAAAGTTCACGACTTTGGATAGCGTGGAGCGTACCCTGCGCGCCGAGGACCTGACCATCAGCAACGCCGAGGAGCCGATGGTGATCGCAGGCGTATTCGGGGGTTTGCAGGCCGGCGTGACCGAGGCCACCCAGAACATCTTCCTGGAAAGCGCCTACTTTGCTCCGGCCGGCATCCGGAAGACTTCCCAGACGCACGGCATCAAAACCGATTCCTCCTTCCGCTTTGAGCGCGGCACAGATCCCAACATGGTGATCACGGCCCTGAAAAGAGCCGCATTGTTGATTCAGGAAGTAGCGGGTGGCGAGATTTCGTCGGAGATTGTTGATGTGTACCCGTCGCCGGTAGAGCCTACCCAGATTCAGGTAAGCTACGCCCGCGTGCACCAACTCATCGGGCAGCACATCGGCGAAGCCAGAATCAAGGAGATTCTGACTGATTTGGGCATCGGCATCATTGAAGAAACTGCTGAGGGTTTGCTGTTATCCATTCCGCCGCACAAGGTAGACGTGACCCGCGAAGCCGATGTGGTAGAGGAAGTGCTGCGTATCTATGGCTACAACAACATCCATCTGAGCGAGAACCTGGCCGCCAGTTACCTGGCCAAGTTCCCAAACCCTGACCCAGAGGTGATCACCAAACGCATCGCGGATGCCTTGGCGGCCAACGGCTATCTGGAGACCATCACCAATTCACTCACTAACTCCAACTACTACAAAGACGCGGAGGGCAACACGCCTGCCGAACTGGTGCCAATCCTCAACTACAACTCAGAAGACCTGGATGCCATGCGCCTTACCTTGGTGTATTCTGGTCTGGAGGTGCTGCGTCACAACATCAACCGCCGCCAGCGCGACCTCAAAGTGTTTGAGATTGGCAAAGTCTACCGTAAAGAGGGCGAGAAATACAAAGAGAACAACTACCTGGCCTTGTTCATAACCGGCAACCGCGCCGCCGAAAGCTGGCAACAGGCCACTGCCAAGGCTTCTTTCCATGATCTGGCCGGACAGGTGCAGCAGGTCTTGACGCTTTGTCGTCTGCCTAACTACACCACCAAACCCACAGAGCACCCCTATTTAGCGGGTGGTGTGACCTATCAGAAAGGCGATGTGACTTTGGGTCATATCGGGTTACTGAAGGACAGCGTGTGCAAGCAGGTAGACGTGAAAGAGCCCGTTTGGTACGCTGAGTTGAATTGGGATTATTTGTTGCGCAACTACAAAGACAAGCTGGTGTTTGAGGAACTCTCTAAATTCCCCGAAGTGCGCCGCGACTTGTCTTTGGTGGTGGAAAAATCCGTATCTTTTGACCAGATCAAGCAGGTGGCCCAGAAGGTGGAACGCAAGTTGCTCCAGGAGGTGAATGTGTTTGACGTCTACGAGGGAGACAAGATTGAGAGCGGCAAAAAAGCCATCGCCATCAGCTTCACCCTGCAGGACAAGAACCAGACGCTGACCGACAAAGTGATTGATTCTACCATGAACCGCCTGATGCAACAGTTTGAGCACCAACTAGGAGCCGTAATCCGGAAGTAAGATGTCTGACCAATCCACCCTTCAGCAGATCCAGTCCATTGAGGGCAAAGTGCGCCAGCTGGTACAGCAGTACCAGGCCGGGCAAGAGCGGCTACAGGCAGCCCACCAGGAAATAGCGCGCCTCCAGCAAGTGATTCAGGAAAAAGATGCTGAGATAAAAAATTTTCAGAATCAAGATAATATTAGTAAAATTGTACAAACCATAGCAGTAGACACTACCAATTCAACGGAGTTGAAGCTAAAAATAAACGAGTACTTGCGCGAAATTGACAAGTGCATCGCTTATTTAAGAGAATAGAAGAACGGGTTGTCTGGTTGCGGTTGTTGTTGTTCTCTTTAAATGCGTGCCTGCACGCCCTTATACCAATTTAGAACCTTAGGCTTGACATGCGGAATTTTTACTTTTTTATGACATCGCAGGGCAACCTTTTAACCAACAAACGCGCCACGGCAGCACTTAACAGCATTTGGGCATGAGTGAGTTATCTATACGCATCAAGATAGCCGACCGCGAATACCCAATGCGGGTAAACGAGGACGAGGAAGAAAGGCTTCGGCAGGCCGGCAAATACCTGAACGAGCGCCTGAGAATGTTCCGGGAAGAGTTCGGGATTCATGACAAGCAGGACCTGCTGGCCATGATTGCCTTGGAAACCGCCGCCGACAAGATAAAAACGGAGGACGCCGCCGTAGAAACCCAACTGTCGTTGGAGGAAAAACTCTCTTCTTTAAACCAACTGCTCTCTTCTCTGCAGCTCGGATAATCAACCGTCCGCTCCGCATTTATTGGCCAAGTGTCATTGCTATAACATAACCCTTTACAGTTATAGCCATGACTATTTATATCATTTTAGCAGCGGTAGTAGGCGCCGGGATAGGCTTCTACGTAGGCCGCGTGCTGCTCCTGAAGCTCTTCAAGGAGCAGGAAGAACAGGCCACTGAGCGGGCCAAACTCATCATCCGCGAGGCGGAGGTGAAAGCCGAGACCCAGAAGAAAGACAAGATGCTGGAAGCCAAGGAGCATTTCCTGAAACTGAAAGCCGAGTACGAGGAAGAGGCCAACCGCAAGAAAAACATCATCATTCAGAACGAGAACAAGGTAAAGCAGCGCGAGCAGTTCATTACCAAGCAGCAGGAAGACCTGAAGAAAAAAGAGCAGGAAACCGACGTTCTTAAAGACAAACTGAACCAGCAACTGGACGGTTTCAACAAGCGCAAAGAAGACCTGGAGGCCCAGTACCGCGACAAACTAAGCAAAGTAGAGCAGGATCACCACGAAATTCTGAGCCGCCTGGAGCGTATTGCCAACCTGAGCGCCGAGGAAGCCCGTGAGCAACTGGTGGAGAACCTCAAGTCAGAAGCCTCTACCCGCGCCTCTTCTTACATCAAAGACATTGTGGCCGAGGCCAAGCTCACCGCTACTAAAGAAGCCAAAAAGGTAGTAATCGAGACCATCCAACGCACCGCCGCTGAGCACGCCATTGAGAACTGCGTTTCTATCTTCAACATTGAGTCTGACGATATCAAAGGCAAGATCATCGGTCGTGAAGGTCGTAATATCCGCGCCCTGGAAGCCGCCACTGGCGTTGAAATCATCGTAGACGATACCCCGGAAGCCATCATCATCTCTGGTTTTGACCCGGTACGCCGCGAGATTGCCCGTCTTTCCCTGCACCGCCTCGTAGCCGATGGACGTATCCACCCGGCCCGTATTGAGGAAGTGGTGTCCAAAACGAAGAAAAGCATTGAAGAAGAGATTGTGGAAATCGGTGAGCGTACTGCCATTGACCTGGGTATCCACGGTCTGCACCCTGAGCTGATCAAGATGGTGGGCCGCATGCGCTTTAGATCATCTTACGGCCAGAACCTGCTGCAGCACTCCAGAGAAGTAGCCAACCTTTGCGCCACCATGGCCGCCGAACTGGGCCTGAACGTGAAGCACGCCAAACGCGCCGGTCTGCTCCACGATATTGGAAAAGTAACGACTGAGGAACCAGAATTGCCGCACGCCATCATCGGGATGCAACTGGCCCAGCAATACAAAGAGCACCCAGACGTATGCAACGCCATTGGGGCTCACCACGACGAGATTGAGATGACCGCGATGATCTCGCCAATCATCCAGTCTTGTGATGCCATTTCCGGCTCCCGCCCTGGTGCCCGCCGCGAGATCATGGAGTCGTACATCAAGCGTCTGAAAGAACTGGAAGAAACCGCCCACTCTTTCGACGGCGTGAACCAGTGCTACGCCATCCAGGCCGGCCGCGAGCTCCGCGTCATGGTAGACGCCGACAACGTCACCGACGAACGCGCCCAACAGCTTTCTTTTGATATTTCCCAGAAGATTGAAAAAGAGATGCAGTACCCAGGTCAGATTAAGATCACGGTCATCCGCGAAATGCGCTCGGTGTCTTACGCGAAGTAGTAATTAGTTATTAGTTGCCAGTGATTAGCTTCTCGTTTTGAGGCTGATTTCTGCAAAACAGATAGAAGAGGCCCTCTGCTACAAAGCGGAGGGCCTCTTTGTTTTATATCGATTTTAATGAAGGGGCAATCCCTCGTGGTTGCCTTACGGCGATAGCAGCAAAGGGCAACCACGAGGGATTGCCCCTACAGCATTAAACAATTCCGCTGGCGCGAGCGTCCCGCTCGTGTCCGCACGCATTCCAGATCCTCTTTTGCACATCAGCAGGGTAATGTTCAGCAATACCTGTGGACACGAGCGGGACGCTCGCGCCAGCGGAGGATTGCCCCTACCAATACCGTGAATCAGGTTAGGTAAATCAGATACCGTGGAGACCAGGCGATGCCTGGTTTCCACGGTTAGTCCATCAAATTATCTCCTCACCTGTTTTAGGCCTGATTTCTGGAAAACACCCCTGAAACGTTCTTGAGCATGACGCCTCTGGAGATGGTAGGTCCGCCCCAAACCACTACCTCGGTGCAGAGGCCCGCGGGGTTGAACCGGAGGGCCAGCATGGCACTGTAGACTACGCTTTCTGAGGCGCCCCAGGTACCCTCCAATTGCGCGTAGCCAATGGCACCTTGCACGCCTATGAGGTGGTAAGACACGTTGGCGTACAGTCCCATGGCTCTGTCCCAGTGCTGTTTCACTTTCAGAGGACCGAATACCGGCGCGGCGAACGGCGATTCCAGCAACCGTACATCCGGCGCAAAAAGGCTTCGCAAGGAGGCGGCATCATTATCGCCCAGGGCAGTTTGGATGGAGTTCAGCCAGTGGGTGAACCGGGCTTCGGTGAGGAAATGTTTGGTTTTGCTCTCGGGCAGGCGCCAGTCTGGGTTCACGCGGGTCTCGCCGGCATGGTACAGGCAGATGCGGTTCCCGGAGGGGTCATGCAGGTAGGCTTCGCGCCAGGCCCAGGGCTGGTCTGTGGGGCCCTGCTCGAACACGTAGCCCCGGCTTTTCAAGGAGGCCACCTGCCGGTCTAGCTGGGCGCACTCAAAGTAAACGGTGGTTGCCGAGGGCGGAAAAGTACCCTCCTGGTGCTGGTGCACCGAGAACGTGGAAAGTCCATCGGGGCACACGAAACGGGCGTAATGGGCGCTTTGCACAATCAGGTGCAGGCCCAAGCCTTTGTAAAAAGCAACCGCTTCCGGCAATTGCTGCACAGAAACGGTTACCTGGTTTAATGCCATTGACATAGGCAAAAGAAATAAGAATCCTAACGGATGACCTTGCTCACGCCCACCACTACGGCGGCAATGCGCACGGCATCAAAAATACGCTGCTCAGAAGCGCCCAGCTTACGCACGCTTTCCTCATGCGAGGTCACGCAGCGCTCACAGCCGTTGATAGCTGAGATAGCCAGACTCACCAGTTCAAAGAATTCTTTGCCGGTTACGGGGTTCATCATGATGTTCATCTTCACTTTGGCAGGCGCTGACTCATAGAAATCAGTGTGCATGAAGTGCTTGAAACGGTACAGAATGTTGTTGGTGCTCAACAGCGAAGTCACCGCAACGGCCTCGGCTAACTCAGCGTCAGTGGCGCCGTG
The DNA here is from genome assembly GCF_017916365.1 of Rufibacter roseolus. Lineage (GTDB taxonomy): Bacteria > Bacteroidota > Bacteroidia > Cytophagales > Hymenobacteraceae > Nibribacter > Nibribacter roseolus. Next base: position 1,457,085 of record NZ_JAFMSU010000001.1, on the reverse strand, counting down.
GGAGGCAGCCAACGTCCGGAAAGACTCGGTTAAGGTGTTGTTTTCTTCGTTTACGGCCGCCGACAAGGCTATCAGGTACGCTTCTTTGGACGTCACGTTCTCAGACTGCAGGGCAGTTTTGAGGTTGATACGCAGGTCTTTCAGGTATTTGGAGTCGCCTTGCACCAGTTGGTCCAGGCGCGCGAAAGCTTGATCAGAAAGACCTAAGTCCTTCAGGAAATCTTGTTGGGTTTCTTGGATGACAGAAAGCATGGTAAAGTATAGATAGGGAGGATGGGCAGGCTGTGCTCCCAGGTAGGGAATTAGGCCCGTTTTCCGGAAAGTGAAAAGGAAACAGAAGCTTCGGGGACCGGTAAGTGACAGACTTTACCTTCCGGCCCTCCGCAGCCTTCCTGTATTAAAAACAATTAAACGGATAAAGTAGCTTCGCCTTTTTTCCAGTTGCAAGGGCACAACTCATCGGTTTGCAGGGCGTCCAGCACGCGCAGCACCTCGGCTACGTTGCGGCCCACGCTCAATCCGTTCACGCTCACCCACTGGATGATGCCTTGTGGGTCTACAATGAAAGTAACGCGGTAGGCTACTTTCTCCTCGGTATCTAAGATGCCCAGTTCTTCGGCCAAAGACTTAGAGGTATCGGCCAGCATTGGGAAACGAAGGCCACGCAGGTCATCGTGGTCGCGGCGCCAGGCGGCATGCACGAACTCAGAATCAGTGGAGGCGCCAATCAGTTGACAGTCGCGGTCGCGGAACTCATCATAGTTCTTGTTGAACTCGGCGATCTCGGTGGGGCACACAAAGGTGAAGTCTTTCGGCCACCAGAACATCACCAGCCACTGGTCGTTTTGGCGGTGCTCTTGCTCGGTGATGGTTCTAAACTCTTGGTCTCTCTCTAAAGAAACAACAGCTTTCTTGGAAAAGGCAGGGAATTCTGCCCCAACAGATAGTACTCGGTTTTGTGACATGATATATGTAAAGGTTAAAAGAAAATAAAGGGTTGTAGTAGTGTTTTAGGAGCGCGGCGGATTAAGAACCTTGGAAGGCGTTCAGCATCCAGAGGTTTTTCTCCAGGGTATTCAGGTTATCGCTGATGAGGCCCTGGGTACCTTCGTCGTCCAGTTCAGCGGCCAGAGCCAGCACCTCGCGCTCCAGGTGGATGATCTGCCCGATGTTCTCCACGGTGGCGGCCACGGTGTCTACGTCTGAGGTAAGGCCTTTTCTTTCCTGCACGCGGGACGTGGCCAGAAAATCAGAGAAGCTGTGCATGGGCACGTGGCGCAGGGTCAGGATACGCTCAGCAATCTCATCAATGGTTTCAAAAGCCTCGGTGTACAGTTCCTCAAACTTGGCGTGCAGCGCGAAGAAGTTTCCGCCTTTGATATTCCAATGGAAGGCGCGCAGGTTTTGATAGTACACGTGGTAATTAGCCAGCAATTCATTCAGTTTAACGGCTAAGTCTTTGGTGTCTCTGCGTTCCAGTCCTAATTCGTTGTGTGATTCCATAGTGGTGTGATAGGTTAGAAAATGTTCTTGTATTGCCTAACCATACGACAAAGGTGTCCGAAACGATTATATAGAACAAATTGATAGTACTTATACTATCATAGCCATTATCTATTACCTTTGTCTCAGTTCCGGAAAAAGCCTTTTAAGTCGCTTTTTAAGATAACAGGCCCAAAAGGCTATCTGGAATAAACACCAAAAATTCATTCAGAAGCTTTATTCACTCCATCACTCAACCTCTCAATCATTCAATACTAAGATGACCCTCACCCAACTGGAATACCTGCTTTCTGTAGATACGTACCGCCACTTCGCCACTGCCGCCGAGAAATGCTTTGTGACGCAGCCCACCTTGAGCATGCAGATCCAGAAGTTGGAGGAGGAATTAGGGGTGCAAGTGTTTGACCGCAGCCGGGTGCCCGTACGCCCCACCGAGTTGGGGAAAGAGGTCATCGCACAGGCCAGGGTGGCCGTGGCCGAGTTCAAGAAGATTGAGGAGCTGGTGAAAGTGCAGCGCGACGGTATCACGGGCGAACTCCGGATTGGCGTTATCCCTACCCTTGCCCCGTACCTGGTGCCGCTGTTTATCACCTCGTTTATCCAAAAGTACCCCAAAGTGCACGTCACCATCCAGGAACTGGTCACCAGCAGCATCGTGGAGAATCTGCGGCTGGAACTGCTGGACGTGGGCTTGCTGGTGACGCCCCTGCACGATAAAACCATTGTGGAGGTACCGCTCTTCTACGAGGCGTTTGTAGGCTACCTGCACCCTTCTCACCCGCTGGCCAAAAACGAGACCATCACCGCCGAGGCCATTGATCCCGCCGAACTGTGGCTCCTGAACGACGGCCATTGCTTTAGAAGCCAGGTGCTGCAGCTTTGCAACCGCGCCAAAGGCATCCGCAACGTGCACCTAGACTACGAGAGTGGTTCGCTAGAAACATTAAAGCGGATCGTGGAAACCCAAAGCGGCATGACCCTGCTGCCCGAGCTATCGGTGCAGGACATGTCAGACGAGAAGAAAGCCATGATCCGCCCCTTCGCCGAGCCACAGCCACTTCGCGAGGTGAGCTTGGTGGTGCACCGCAGTTTCCTGAAAAAGAAGCTGATTGAGGCGTTGAGAGATGAAATTTTAGCGCACGTACCAGACGGATTGAAGGAGCGACATCCGGTAAGGGTGGTGAAGATCAAGTAAATGCTGTTTAGAGGCTGATTTTACATAAACAGGCCTAAAACAAAAGAGGCGGCTCTTTGCAGAACCGCCTCTTTCTATATCTATAGGGAGAATGCTTATAGGGAGAATGCTTACGCGTTCACCGCTTCGCCGTTCAGGACTTTTACCATGGTCTCGCCGATTTCAGCCGGAGAGTCTACCACGAAGATGCCGTTCTCGCGCATGATGCGCATTTTAGCGGCAGCCGTGTCATCGGCACCGCCGATGATGGCACCGGCGTGGCCCATTCTACGGCCAGCTGGCGCAGTTTGTCCCGCGATGAAACCAACCACTGGCTTCTTGTTACCGGTAGCCCGGATGTACTCAGCGGCTACAGCCTCGTAGTTACCGCCAATCTCACCGATCATCACGATGGCGTCGGTCTCTGGGTCTTCCATCAACAGCTCAACCGCGTTTTTAGTAGGCGTTCCGATGATTGGGTCACCCCCGATACCGATGGCGGTAGAGATACCCAAACCAGCTTTAACAATCTGGTCAGCAGCCTCGTAGGTCAAAGTACCAGACTTGGAAACGATCCCGATTCTACCTGGCTTGAACACGAAACCTGGCATGATACCAACTTTCGCCTCGCCTGGCGTGATCACGCCCGGGCAGTTTGGCCCGATCAAGGTAACCGGCTTGTTTTTGATGTAGTTTTTAGCGGCAACCATGTCTTTCACCGGAATTCCCTCGGTGATGGCCACAATCACTTCAATACCGGCATCGGCGGCTTCCATGATGGCATCGGCGGCAAAAGCCGGCGGCACGAAAATGATGGATACGTTGGCTCCGGCTTTCTGTACGGCCTCGGCCACGGTGTTGAACACCGGACGGTCTAAGTGGGTAGAACCACCTTTGCCGGGCGTTACGCCACCTACCACATTGGTACCATACTCAATCATTTGCTGTGCGTGGAAGGAACCCTCTGAGCCGGTGAAGCCCTGCACAATCACTTTGGAATCTTTATTTACTAAAACACTCATGTGTAGTGGATTATGTGAAAGATGTACGCTCTGGTTAAACTGTACGCAAAATTAGGCTTTTTTGCCACCCATCCAAACGAAGAATCTGCATTAAGCCTTGGCTTCTGCCCTCCCGGTTTTAGGTTTGTTTCCTTAAAATCAGGGGTAAAACAGAACCTGGCATTTTCCTCGGCATGCAGCAGAATACTGTTTTTTCCCTATATTAATAACAAAAAACTGCCCTGCATGCCGCTGCTCCCCTGCCTCCGCACTCGTTTTCTATTCTTGTTTTTCATCTGCTTTCTGCAACTCACTCATCATACTTGGGCGCAGAAGAACCTGGCTAACAGCCGCACTACCAGTTACTACACCTATATCTACCGAATCACAGACGCCGAGGCGGAAACGCTTTATGAGAAAGGAATGGACGCAGCCAAAGAGAGCTTCTTTCACTCCAGGATAGACTCCTTCCCTACCAACCTGGCCTATCAGAAGCGTTTGCCGCAGGGGCATTACCTGTACACCTACACCTCGGGGCCTGATCTGATGTATTCTCTGGAGAGCCAAACCAACCTGCAACTGCAGCTCCTGAAGAACCATGTGGACTTGGCGGCGGTGCTGTATGACTCTTTGGGTAACCCCATCACCAACGCCAAAGTAGAGCTGGGCAGGAAAAAGATTCCGTTCGATGCTGCCTCAGAAAGTTACCGGCGGGCCAATATCAAGAAAAGCGGACTGCTCTCGGTGACGCATGAAGGCTTCACGTTTTATGTGCCGGTAGAGCAAAATAGCAGGAAGTGGAAAGCCCCGCTATGGCGTAAGGTTTTATTGGGCCGACCACTGTATTATTTCTGGAGCCCTTTCCGGGATATTGGTTATAGCATCATCCATGGCTACCCCAGAGGGTTTGTTCAACAGGTCTTCAATCTGTTTGACGGCTCCTGGTTAGATAACTTCGATACCTCTCCTAAAGGTTATCTGGTCCTGAACAAACCCATGTACCGCCCAGGTGATACGGTGCAGTACAAGGCGTTTCTGGTGAAACCAAGCGGAAAACCCTACAAGAAGAATTTAAAGGCAGAGCTCTATGGTAACAGCAAAACCAAGAAGGTGGGCAACCTGAAACCATTCCGGCCGGGTGCCTACGAGGGTTCTTTCGTGCTCCATGACTCCCTCCAACTCAGGTTAGACACCTATGTCAACCTGGCCCTGATACGGGAGAAAAAATGGGACGATGTCAGCATCACCACTACCCAGTTCAAGTACGAAGACTATGAACTGAAGGAGAACACCTACACCCTCAGGCTAGAGAAACCCGAGCATTTTGCCGGCACCACCAACAGCGTCATCCTGCGCGGAGCCGATGCCAATGGCTTGACTTTAACCGATGCCCGGGTAGAAATCACCGTGCTCACCAGGCAGATCAGGCAGACCAAAGATCCGGTGCAGTTTATCCCAGACACGCTGTGGGTACATACGCAGCCATTGGAGAGCTCCGGCGAAACCACCATCCAGCTTCCGGCCACCATCTTCCCAAAGGCAAAGGTGGAGTACCAGGTGCAAGCTGTTTTCCTGAACTCCAGCAATGAACGGAGCACCAAAAGCGCCAGCGGCCTTTACTCTTTTGAAGACGGTCACCTGCAACTAACCCTACTCAAAGACAGTGTGCAGGCCATCTACCTGCAGGGCGAGAAATCACTTCCTAAAACAGCCACGTTGGTCTTAACCGATGCCCAGGGAAAGAAACTGCAGACGCAGGTCATTCAACTGCCGGCCCTTCTTCCTTTGCAGGCCCATGTCCGGAAGTACCAGATCACCTCCGAAAAGCTGCAAAGCACCCTTGAACTGAGAGACGAACCGGCCAACCTCCAGTTCTATTCTGAGCGCACCGGCGACTCGCTTTTCCTTTCCATCCAGAACCCCAGACGCCTGCCGTTTTGGTACTTCGTTTACAAAAACAACCAATTAATTGATCGGGGACAGGATACCGCTTCCTTTTGGCAAAACACCCGCAAAGCCACCAATCAGGAGCCGTATTATGTGTCTGTGCAGTACCTGTGGAGCGGCGAGGTAAAGAGCGAGGAATACAATGCTCCCTTCCGGAAGAATGAACTGAACATCACCGTTCAGGCCCCGGCTACGGTGTATCCGGGGCAGAAAACCAATCTCACCTTAGAAGTGAAGAACGCCAAGGGCAAACCTGCGGCCAACGTGGATGTAACAGCCTACGCCCTCACCTCAAAGTTCAGGAACGATTCACCGCCTTCGCTTCCCAAATACCAGAAATTCCAAAGCAGGAAAGACCGGCGTACCTTTTCCAGGAAAGATGCGCCGGGCCAGGGCTCGCATCTTTTGCAGTGGACTCAATGGCGGAAAAGCATGGGCCTGGACAGCCTGGCCTATTACCAGTTGCTGTACCCAGAAAGCGGACTTTACTCCAACTACACCGCTACTCCAGACAGCACCACCCAGTTCGCTCCCTTTGTGGTAGACTCCGGCCGGGTGGTGCCCGTGCATGTGATTTTCCTGGACCAGGTACCGGTGTACTTCTCCGGCACAGATGTGGTGCCGCCTTATTCTTTCCCGGCCGACAGCGGGTACCATTCCCTGAAACTTCGCACGGCCAAACACTTCCTTGAGTTAGACAGCGTGTACCTGAAACAAGGGCAGAAACTAATCCTGAGTATCGACCAGAACAAGATGCCCGCTTTACTGGAGAAAGCCGAAGCAGGGTATCTTTCCCAATCTGAACAAGGTGTCCTGTCTCAGTACCTGGTGCCCGTGGAGCAGAATTTCCATACCGGTCTCACTTTCCTTAAGCAAGGAAAAACCGTGCAGTACTTACCCAACAGTCCCAGTCTAAGAACTTTCAACCGCAGTAATCAATGGGATAAAATCTTGCTGACCGGGCCTTTCAAACCACATGAGGTGCAGTTCTATTCGCTGGGAAACTTCATGACCAGCTTTACGCCCGAAGCCAATTACACCCATCGTTTTGAGCCTGGTTTGCTGAAAATGCGCGAAAAACTGACGTTCCCAGACAGGGTGTTTCTTTCGGCAAAAGGCAATTCTTACCACCTACCGTCTGCTTCTCTGGCAGAAATCGCTTATACAGAAAAAGGCTTGCGGCACCAGTGGGAAGAAGCCCAAAACGCTTTCTGGTTATCTCAAATACTGGAAAAACCCGAGTACCGCACCGAAGCTGGTAGCGGCCGTTTGCACTGGCAACTGGATTCCACGTTTGCAGAAGGCCCCAGGTTTTTCTTTTTGTATGAACCCAATGCCTCCAATGAACAGGTAGCCATGTACCGAGGCAGCATGAACCACCTGAACCAACTGGCTCCCAAGAAATACAAACTGGTGCTGGTGTTTCCTGACCATCGGCAAATCAGCACCCTGGTGACCATCCGGCCCGACGGGGAACTGCGCCTTCTTTTCAGCAAATCTCAGCTAAAAGCTCCTACCCCGGAGACCAAAGCCCTGGAAGCGTATTTACAGAACAGCGTGGAAGCCGCCAAACGCCGGGCAATCACAACCGCCCCATTGTCTGTACCGGCTCCTGCCAATCCAGCTCCCACAGTGATCTACAGTGGTTCTTTGGGGAGCTACTTCAATGAAGTAGAAGGCCAGGTGTTTGATGCGGCCACCGGAGAGGCCATGCCAGGAGTAACGGTTCAGATAAAAGGGACCAGCACAGCTACTGCAACTGATGTGAATGGCAGGTTCTCCATTGAAGCCCCTTCAAACGGTGTGCTCGTGATCTCCTTCATTGGATATATAAACCAGGAAGTACCGGTAAGGGGCAGCCGCCGCATAGACATCAAACTAATGACTGATGCTAAAGCATTAGATGAAGTGGTGGTCACCGGCTACGGGATACAAGGTGCATTGCAAGGCCGGGTAGCCGGTGTGCAGGTAGCAGAATCCAATGGTCCTATCCGCATCAGAGGGAATTCATCCATCCAGGGCAACTCACAACCGCTCATTATTGTTGATGGTCTGCCGTTCAGCGGAAATATAGGAGATTTGGGGGCGAACGCCATTGCCTCCACTACCACCCTGAAAGGCGCAGAGGCAGCCGCCATCTACGGAGCCGCGGCAGCAAACGGCGTCATCATCATTACCACCAAGAAAGGCAAAGCCGATGCCGAGCAGCCGCTTCTGGCTGGCCCCGAGGCAGACGCCACCGCCTCCATCCGCAGCTACTTCTCTGATTATGCCTTCTGGCAACCGCGCCTGGCCACCGACAAACAAGGCAAAGTCACCTTTCCGGTCACCTTCCCCGGCGATGTCACCAGTTGGAAAGCGCACGTGCTGGCCATGGACGGAAACAAACGAAGCGGCCAGACCAGCACCGAGATCCGGTCGTTCAAAGCCATGATGGCGACCCTGAGCGGCCCCAGGTTCCTGATTGAAGGCGATAAAACGCAAATCATCAGCAAAGCGGTAAACTACCTGCCAGATACCGCCTCAGTACAGACCCGATTCGAATTCAACGGACAAACGCTTCGGCAACAAAACCTGAAATTGGGCCGCGTGTTCACCGATACTGTCATGATTCAGGCTCCGGCCGTAGCACCGGACTCGGTGGAACTGATGTACTCTTTGCGGCAGGGCAGCGGCATCTCAGACGGGGAGAGGCGGCACATTGGCGTGTATAAAAAAGGCGTGCTGGAGCGTACAGGCGTTTTCTTGTCGCTGCCCATTGACACCACGCTTACCCTAACGTTTGATCCCAACAAAGGACCGGCGCACTTCTACGCCCAAAGCAGTCTGCTTCAAGTCATGCTGGACGAGATCAAGGCCCTCCACCGCTATGAATACTGGTGCAATGAGCAGGCCGCCTCTAAACTGAAAGGCTTGCTGTGGGAGAAACGCATCCAGGCGGCGTTAGGCAAGGAGTTTGAGCACGACAAAATGGTACGCCGCCTGATCCGGCACCTGGAGAAAACCCAGAAAGAAGACGGTACCTGGAGCTGGTGGGAAAACGGCCCCGCTTACCTCTGGATCAGCCACCACGTCACCGAGACTTTGGTCATGGCCCAGCAGGAAGGCTACACCACCAGTTTCAAGAAACAACCGCTGGTTGACTACCTCACCTATCATGTGGAAAGGAAAGACGCCAGTGACAAAATCAGGGCGCTGGAGATTCTACAGAAACTAGATGCCAAAGTTGACTTCCCGGCGTACGTGACCAAGCTAGAGAAACAACCCAAACTCTCTCTGGAAGACCAGTTCCGCCTGACCAGACTTCGGCAGCAATTGAACCTGAGGGCTCCCTTAGATACCCTGCAGAAGTACCAGCGCACCACCATCTTGGGCGGTCTGCATTGGGGCGAAAACAAAAACAGCCTGTTTGACAATCACATTTCCAACACGCTGCTGGCCTACGAAATCCTGAAAGCGGCGGGCAACCACGAGCGCGATCTGCTCAGAATCCAGGCGTTCCTGCTGAACGAGCGGCGCACCGGTTACTGGCGCAACACCTATGAATCAGCGAGAATCCTAGAGACGCTTCTGCCTGATTTGGTCAAAGAGAAAGGCCAGACTCCCGAGAACCAGCTTTTCCTCTCTGGAGGGGTGAATGCCACGCTCAAGAAATTCCCGGTTGACACCACCTTTACGCCCACCCAGCAGATTACCATTAAGAAACAAGGTTCGCTGGCGATGTATCTCACCGCCTACCAGAACGAGTGGATCGCCCAACCCGCGCGGGTAGACAAAGACTTTGTGGTCCGCACGTCCTTCGCCGATACCAAGCAGGCCAAAGCCACTTTGTCGGCGGGTAAACCGGTGCAGATGGAAGTAGAGATAGAAGTGAAAGCCGATGCCTCTTACGTGATGATTGAAGTGCCCATCCCCGCCGGTTGCACCTATGACTCCAAATCCAGCTGGGGCCGCTACGAGGCGCACCGCGAGTACTTCCGCCACAAAGTATCTATCTTCTCCAACCACCTGAGCAGAGGGAAGTACACGTTCACCATCCAGCTGCTGCCCCGCTACAAAGGCACCTACACCCTGAACCCGGCCAAAGCAGAGCTCATGTATTTCCCTACTTTCTTCGGGCGGGAAGGCGTAAAAGAGGTGAACGTGAAGTAAGGAGTTCTGAGTCTTGAGTCCTGAGTGTATACACTCCCGTTTTCGGGCCTGTTTTGCAGAAAACAGGCCCGAAACGTTTTATGCCATTCCATTCCCCTTTAAAGGACTTGTCCTTAGCTCCCGCTGGCGCGAGCCTCCGGCTCGTGTCCGCACGCATTCATGAAAGGCTTGTTTTGGCTTTCAGGAATCCCGAACCCTACCCTACATTCCTACAATTTCCCTGCTGTCATCTTGGAAAGATCTTGTGGCGAACTAGAAAAACGTTAGAGAAACGCCAATTCTGTTTGCTCACAAGATCCTTTCAGGATGACAAAAGAGGGTAGGCCTTTCCATTCAATATGCGTGCGGACACAAGCCGGAGGCTCGCGCCAGCGGAAAAAGTTAAAAATTCAGCTTGAGGCTAATGCCTCAGGGCAGTTGCAACTGCCCGCATAATAGGTCCAAGTCACAGACTTGAACCATGGGTTGGTAGTCTCCAGCCTAATCCGTTGCCGACTTAATTCTATGAAAACGGGTTTAAAACGCTATGTCACGCACCTGAATCAAGCAGACGTTGTCCAAAGCTAGAACTTCATTTATTCAAACACAGCACTTCATCGGAACACAACGGGCGGGCCTTCGTTAACTAATCCATAAACTTATGCCTGGGGCAAGGGTTTATAGCATCAAACCTTGTGAACCATGAAGATCGGATATCCCTGTGTGAATGAATCATTGGACTGCAGTTCGTCGGGCACGTTCAGGCTGGCTTCTTACAATGAGGAGCGGCTGGTGCAGATGGTGGAGAAAAACCTGGCCTGTCTGCGCCGTATCCTGGAGTACAACCTGGAGCACGGATTCCTGTTCTTCCGGATGAGCTCCGGGTTGGTGCCGTTCGCCTCGCACGAGATCTGCACCTACAACTGGCAGCAGCATTTCCAGATGACGTTCCGGCGCCTGGGCGATTACATCAAGAAGCACAACATGCGCATCTCCATGCACCCAGACCAGTTTGTGGTACTCAATTCGCCAGATGAGCGCATTGTGCGCAACAGCATCGCGGAGCTGGTATACCAGGGCAGCGTTATGGATCTGATGGGGCTGGACTCCACGGCCAAACTGCAGATCCATGCGGGTGGCGTGTACGGCGACAAACCTGCGGCCCTCAAACGCTTTATCCAGACCTTCCATCACCAACTGCCCGAGGCCGTGAAGGCGCGCCTGGTGGTGGAGAACGATGACCGACTTTACAGTCTGCAGGATTGCCTGGAACTGCACGCTGAGACAGGCATCCCCATCCTCTTCGATAATTTCCATCACGAGTGTTTGAACAACGGCGAGCCCATGGAAGAGGCCCTGCAACTGGCCTCAGGTACCTGGCACCCGCAGCAAGATGGCGTGCTCATGATGGACTACAGCTCCCAGAGCCCCGGCGAGCGCAAGGGCAAGCACATTACCAGCATAGAGACCGAGCTGTTCCGCGAGTTTCTCACCCACCTCAACGGGCTGGATGTGGACATTATGCTGGAGATCAAAGACAAGGAAGCCAGTTGCCTGCGGGCGCGGCAGGTACTGGAAGAAATGGCCCTGGTCTGATGCTGTTTTACCGTCATTTCTTTAAAATCGGGCTAAAAACAAGTTTGCCTCGTACACCATACATCCGAGGAATAGGTCATTGTCCATGGATCAGATTTAGGGTAGACCCAAAATGATTATGTTCGTACGTCAACTTTGCTTTTGCTTCTTTCTTTCCATGACTGTATTCTCCACCGGCTGCCAGTCATCCTCAGATTCAGCCCAACCTGCCGCTGTTGTAACCCAGAAAATGGTGCTGGAGGGCGTTCCCTCGGCCTCGGGCATTGAGCGCGTAGGCGACCAATATTACGTCATCGGGGATGATTCGCCGTACCTGTTCTGCCTCAATGAGCAGTTTAAGGTGGTGCAGAAAGTGTCTTTGCTGGAGGCGAAATCAATGGTGGGCGGTCGCATTCCCAAACCCGTGAAACCAGACCTGGAGGCCATTACCTCGGTGATGCTGGAAGGGCAACCGTACTTGTTCATTGTGGGCTCGGGGGCTACCAGCATGCGTAATGTCGGTTATCTGGTCCCCATCACCCGGCAGGGCGCGGGCAAACCGGTACAGGTACCCCTGGAAAAACTCTACGATCAGCTGCGCCAGAACAAAGCCATCACCGGCGAAGCCGCCCTCAACATTGAAGGTCTCTCGGCAGATGAGGAATACCTATACCTGCTGCAGCGTTTTGCGCCGGGCGGCCATAATGTGCTCATCACCTATACGCTGTCGTCTATCACGTCTTTCCTGCGCGGCAGAGGCGAGGCACCCCAACCATCTGCCATTCAGCCCTGGGTCCTTCCCGATTTGGCCCAGATCAAAACCGGCTTCTCTGGTCTGGCGACCGGATTGGGTGGCAGGCTCTTGTTCACGGCCTCTGCCGAGGAAACGCCCAACGCCGTGCTGGACGGGGAAGTCTATGGTAGCCTGGTAGGCTGGCTCAAAGCCCACCCTAAGGGTTCTGCCCAGGCCACCGTACCGCAGACCGTGATCCCCGTGAAAGAGAAAGACGGCAGTATCCTTAAAAGCAAAATTGAATCTATCTGTATTATAGACGAACACCGCCACCACCTGGAAGCCGTGGCCGTGGCCGATAATGACGATGGCTCCTCAGAATTGGTGTTGCTCACCTTCAACTGGTAAAATCAGCACAAACAAAAAGGCCTGCGGAGAAAATACCGCAGGCCTTTTTGTTGGCAAAATTCAGAAGAAAGGCTTGAGAAAGCACGCCTCAGATATAGCTTCAGGAGGAACCCTCTCCTACCCCTCCCAGAAGGGAAATCAAGAATAGTGGACTGATCCCAATCAGAAGGCAACATACCTCTGATTTCTTGATATTACCTCAGCCTAACGCGGAGCTTTTTCCAGTACACCGTGTTGCCAGTTTTTACTTCCACCAGGTACGTGCCGGTTTTCAATTTGCCTATGTTCAAGGGAGGTGCCAGGGTATTGTCTCCCTTAGGGATGACGGTGGTGTATAATACTTTCCCCGCATAGTTGGTGAGCTCCAGTACCCCATCCTCGGGGATCTCCTGCTGGAAAGAAAGCATGAAAATATCGTTCTTTTTGTCCTGAGGAAACAGGTCTATGCCGGATAAAGTCTCACGACGGACAGGTGCGTCTTTACCAGGAGCAACCCTGGCTACAGAAGCGGTTTTCTGCAAAGCAATGGGTTTATTTGGGGTTTGCGCCGAGGCACCAGACAACGTTAAAATCCCTGCCACTAACAGGGCACCAACTGCGTTAAATTTCATTTCCATACGGGATAGATTGTGAGGTTAATTTTGTGTCGCTGCGGCGGCAAAATCCGTATTACATATACCGTTCCAAAAATGAGACCTCCCAAAAAAATTTAATCCAGGAGTTTCTTCTTCGCCTCCGGCAAGGCCTGTTGCGCCCATAGCTGGTGCATCAATCCGCTGTAGTGCAATCCATCAGGTGCCAAAAGCTGAGGCGATTCTTTCACGGCCAAAGTCATGTCATAAATATCTATAACGGTAATACCTGCTACAACCGTCTCCGCTTTGATCACGTCATTGAACTTTTTGATCTGCGCCGTGATGTACGCCCGGTCCCAGCCCGAAGCATAAGGCGTGGCACCCCAGTCTGGGATGGTAAGCACCAGCACATTTTTAGGGTCGTTTTGCGCCAGTTTGGTACTCAGCGCCAACAGCTCTTTGAACTGCATCCTGAACTCCTCCAGGCTGCGGTTCTGGTATTGGTTATTCACCCCTATCATAAGCGAGACTAACCCGAAATCTCCGTCAAACTTCTCAGACTTCACGCGCTGTAGAAGATTGGCAGTGGTCCAACCGGTCTGCGCAATGATGCGCGGCTCGCCCACCTTCACCCCTTCCGCCCCCAGCATATTAGCCAAATAAACCGGCCACCGCTCCGTAGCCGCCACACCCTGCCCGATGGTGTAAGAATCGCCCAAGGCCAGGTAAGCGGTGGAAGCAGAAGGCGAACTCGGGATTTTAGGAGTTGGCGTATTTTCAACTTCCTCCTTACCTGAAGACGAGCAGCCCGCCAAAAACAGAATACCCGCGAAAAACAACACTAACCTGGAGAGAAAATACATAACGGTAGAATTGATAAACAGAAGCAGAACCACCTGCCTCCTACCTCATCTACGCAACAGCCTGCTTCTTTGGATTGTTCAACTTGGGATAGGACGCAGGGATATGCAATTATGGTTATTGGTGATAACACCAACAACGGCGGGCGGAGGAGGCATCCCCGGGCAGAGGGCAATGTAGGGGCACCTCTTGTGGGTGCCCTTTCCGGTTGCTCCCGGTTATTTCCAATAGTTGCCTGTTATTGCGGAGGACCCGCTGGAGACAAGGCATGCCTTGTCTCTACATTCAAAAACCGGTGAGAACAAGGCTAGGACCGCAGAATCCCACCTCCGTCCGCAGGCCGCGGCTGCAGCCCTGAGGCTTGGTAAGGAAGAACGTAGGAAGTAATTCCGTAAAGTGGTTTTGAGGCTCACGCCTCACTGAAGTTGCAAACTTCAGCCAATATAGGTCCAAGTCACAGACTTGAACCAGGAAAGAGAATTTCAAGCACTCTTTGTTTCAGCATTATTCTCCGGAAAAGACGCCAAAAACTCCTGGCGGGCTTGCTCCAGGGCGGTCATCAGGCGGGTGCGTTGCTCCAGCAGGCTATGCAGCACGGTTGAACGCCTAGAAAACAACGAGAAGAAAATCCAGTTGCGGCGCGCTATTTGGATGCGGTGCCAGTAGTGCAGCACAAAGAAACCGGTCACAGGCAAAGCCACCAAATAAGCCACCAACGCCCAACCCGAAAACCCCAGCCAGGCATGCACTGCCCAACCAATCAGTGCATAGAAGATGGGGAAGGTGAACATGCCAATGGTCATCATGATGGGCGCATAAAACTCAATATCTTTGGTGAGCATGCGGGCAATCTTGGCGGGCAAGAGGTACGGAAGGTAGTTGTGCACCACCCCGAACAGGTAAAAAGGAAACCCAAGGAACAGGTAAAGGATGGTTTGCACGGTGCCCCAGGCCACCTCCCGGCGTTTAGGAATGCGCTTGAAAGCATCGGGGACCAGGCCTACGCTCTCCAGGTGCTGAAGATAGTTTTGCAGCTCGGCGCGCAGGTAATGGATGCGCTCGGGTTGGCGGGCCTCAAAGTATTTAATGCTCTGCAGAATGCCTTTGGTGATAAGGAAACGCTCCTGGGGTTCAGACGGGGCCAGGTCCAGTTCTTTTACCAGTTGGTCCTGGTACACGGCTTCCACCTGGCGGGCAAGGGCGTCTTCTTCGTCGGTTTCGGTGTGGATGACCAGGGACTCCAGGCGAGCCTTTATCTCATCGGTGAGGACGTGCGAGGCTTTGAAGGGGTCATCGGCGTAAGCCGCCTGGAAATCTTTGACGTGGATGGGCTCGCCCACGTTCACAAACACATCGCTGCGGAAACGGGACGGGTCTGAGTAGTTCACGCCCACCGGAATAATGCGCAAACCCAGGTTGAAATCGTGCTGGGCCTCGGCACCCAAGCCAATGCGGGCGGTACCGGTCTTCAGCGGACGCAGGCGGCGCTGCATGAAGCTGTTGCCCTCGGGGAAAACCATGAGCGTGCCGCCTTTGCCCAGAAACTCGTAGCATTTGGCAAAAGTGGCATCATTCTGGGCGGTGCCGCTGTCGCCTACGTCCTCGCGGCGGTACACCGGAATCATGAACAGTCTATGGAAAAGCCACCCCTGGATGCCCGGTTTAAAGAAACTGCTCTTGGCCAGGAAGTAGATGTTCTGCTTCATGAGCGAGGCCGTCACAATAGGGTCCATGAGCGTGTTGGGATGGTTGGAGACCACTATGAGGGGCCCATCAGAGAACAGCAGGTGCCGGTTGTTCACCGTGAAACGCCTGAAGAAAACGCGCAACGCTATCCTGAAAAGGGTCTTAAGCAGAAAGTACAGCATAGGGGCTCTGGATTAGGGAAGAAAGCTACGCATTTTCAAATCTATTTCAGAAAAAGGTCCTTAAAATAGCGCAGCTGCGCCGATATTGCCAATCCTTGGGGCGTTTACGGCCTGTTTTAGGGAAAGTCTGCCTACACCAGGTTTATCCCGAGAACTTTCATTTAGGTGGGCAGAAGGTCACAGAACCAGAAGCCGGTGTCATAGGGTGTCGGCTTCTCCGCGAAGCATTCATCTTCCTGCGTCTGGGAGGCAGGGGCGTAGCTTCTGAACACTACCTCACCCAACTGCACCGGCACCGGCTGGCGGAAATTGGGCCCATCATAGACAAAGGAATGGTACTCACCGTTCTCGCCACAGGAGTCTACGTGGGCGGGCAAATCCCACACGAAAGCCTCATCCAGGTCACGGCCGGCGAAGGAAGCATCCAGGTGCTGGCCGTTCACGCAGACTACTTTGGCCTTGAAACCCGCCCGCCAGAACTCCTCCAGCAAAGTCGTGGGCTGCTCACCCCACAACGGAAAAGCTGCTTCAACCCCCACCTGCGCCAACTGCTCCTCCCGGTACTGCCGCAGATCCTCCAGGTAAATATCCCCGAAGATGCCGTGCGTCACGCCATCGGTTTTGAACTGGGTCCAGGCCTGGGCCATGGCCTGGTTGTAGAGCGGCATACTGGCCCCCTCGGGCAGGTAGAGCGGTTGCCAGGGCAAACCCAAAGCGGCTGCCTGCGCCTGCATGAGTTCCTCGCGCACGCCGTGCATGGTCACGCGTCCGTGGGCCTGGCTTACCGTGGTGAAGAGGGCATGCAGGGAAAAAGTTTGCGCCTGCTGTATCCGGTGCAAAGCCAGGGCGGAGTCTTTGCCGCCGCTCCAGTTAAAGATGGCAAGGGGTTTCATGCTCGTAAGGTACTGCTTCTGACGGGCCGTTTTCAAGGTATTTTGCTAAAAACGGATGGCTCTTGACACAGGGCGCTGGCTATCAACGGACTACGGGCAGACTGCATCGTTCTTTAGGAATAGTGCTAAACAGGTGCAGAAGAATTATGAAAAAGCGACATTCCTTGTTTGGAAATAACTAAATTTGGAGAGCAAGCAGAAAAACTGCTCCCCCTCTAGCTACATGCATACGAACCGAAGATGACAATGACTTTCTTTGAGGAAATAAACAGTGATTTCTCTACCGGGGTGGCCTTTAAGAACGTCAACCTCAAGAAGAAAGTCATTTCTTATTTCGCCAACACGGGGAACGCCACCATTGCCGAGCTGAGCAAGGAACTGAACGTGAGCGTTCCCAAAATCACCAGCCTGCTCAATGACCTCATCCAGGACGGCCTGGTGCAGGACCACGGCAAAGTAGACTCCACGGGCGGCCGCAAACCCAACGTCTATGGCCTGGCACCCGAGTCTGCCTTCTTTCTGGGCATTGACGTGAAAACCTCCCACATCAACATCGGCCTCACCGATTTCCAGAAGAATCTCATCTCAGATTTCGAGAGCTACCCTTATAAGCTGGCCAACGACAAAGAATCACTTGACGAGCTGTGCCACATCATCAACAACTTCATCTCTGAGTTGCCCATTCCTAAGGAGAAGATTCTGGGCATAGGCATTAACCTCTCGGGTCGCATCAACTACGCCAAGGGCTACAACTACAACCTCTTTGATTTCCATGATGCGCCGCTGAGCAAGATCATTGAGAAGGAGATCGGCATTAAGGTGTTCCTGGAGAACGATTCCCGGGCCATGGCTTACGGAGAGTTCTGCTCAGGCGTGGTAGAGAGCGAGAAAGACGTATTGTTCCTGAACCTGGACTACGGCATTGGCATGGGCATGATCCTGAACAACCAGCTGTACTACGGCAAATCTGGCTACTCCGGCGAGTTTGGCCACATTCCGCTGTACCAGAACGAGAAGATGTGCAAGTGCGGCAAGAAAGGCTGCCTGGAAACCGAGGCCTCGGGCTGGGCTCTGATTGAGATGTTCAGGGAAAGCATGCTGGCCGGCGCCTCCACCGTCATTACGCAGAACAACATCCAACCGGAGGACCTGCAACTGGAGGATATCATCACCGCCGCCCACAACGACGATGTGCTGGCCATAGAACTCATCGCTAAGATAGGCGACAAGATAGGCCGCGGCATTGCGCTCCTCATCAACGTCTTCAACCCCGAGTTGGTGGTACTGGGTGGCAGCCTGGCTTCTACCGAGGACTACATCCTGCTGCCCATCAAGAGCGCCATCAAACGCTACTCCCTCAGCCTGGTGAACAATGACACCCAACTCAAAGTCTCCAAACTGGGCGAGAAAGCCGGCGTGATTGGAGCCTGCCTGCTGGTGCGTCATCGGTACCTGGCGCTGGAGCATAATTAAGTTCTATTTAATCGCTCTAATGTCTGAGGCATAAGATCCGCTGGCGCGAGCCTCCGGCTCGTGTCCGCACGCATTTTAAAACACCGTTTTGTCATCCTGAAAGTATCTTGGGAACAAGCGGTAGTCCCGTTTCTTCAACGCCTTTTCAGTTCGCCCACAAGATCTTTCCAAGATGACAAACAAGAGGAGTGCTGTCAATTAGAATGGAGGGGAATGCCTGAACTCTGAAACCAGGAAGCAGAAGAGGATCTGCAATGCGTGCGGACACGAGCGGGACGCTCGCGCCAGCGGGTCCAGAAGGCATGCTTTTGTCAAACAGAAAAGCCTTGTTTCAGCCCTGATTTTGAATAAACAGGGCTAAAACAAGGCTTGTTATCTTTCTGAAGTTCTCTCTTAATTATTACCACGCCGAGGAGGCCCACAGCCACAGGTACTCGGCTACTTTCCAGAGACCCCAAAGCAGCAGCCCGAACAGGATTAGGAAAGCAATGAGCACGCCTATGATGAAACCGGTGCCTTTGCCTTGGTACTTGCCTTCCTGGTAGTGGCGGCGCAGCAGGTTCACGTTTCTCTGGTTTGCCTTGTACCCGAAGTCAAAGAGCCAGCCCACAATGGGGATACTTCCTATCACGGCATCCAGGAAAATATTGAACAGCATTCTTACCACCAGCGCCCGGCTGGCTCCGTGCTTGGCCATGGTCATGACCAGCACCCCAGACATGGCAAAGGAGGAAAGATCGCCTACCACGGGCAATAAACCCATGATGGGGTCTAACCCGAACCGGAATTTGGTGCCCGGCAGCACAAACTGGTTATCCAGTAGCCTGGAGATAGACTCTACCCACTTCAGGCGTTCATCAACGGGTGTAACGGGCGGGGTTGTCTGCATGGTTTTGGGGATTTCTCCTTCATACGCAGAAACAGGCAGTAAGATTAGTTTTAGCTTTGCCGCTGCAGCATGCCCTCCAGCCGGGCCTTTACATCGGGCCACTCGCGGTCAATGACACTGAGAATCACCGAATCGCGCACGCGGCCGTCTGAAGTGACCATGTGGTTGCGCAGAATGCCTTCCTCGCGGGCCCCTATACGGCGCATGGCCTGTCTGGACCGTTCATTGAGCACATCGGTTTTCAGGGTCACCCTAATGCAGCCCAGGTCTTCAAAGGCGTGCCGAAGCAACAGGTACTTGGCCTCGGTATTCACGCCGGTGCGCTGCCAGGCCGGCATCAGCCAGGTCCAGCCAATCTCCAGGCCCTTGTTGGCCACGTCAATGTTCCCGAAACGGGTACTGCCCATGAGTTCGCCAGTGGTGGGATGCTGGTAGACAAATGGAAGGGCCGTGCCCGCTTCCTGGGCTTTGAGGGCAGCCTGCACGTAAGCCGCCATGTCCTCTGGGGTACGCAGTACGTTCAGACTCAAACGCCAAAGGTCTTCCTCCAAACCAACCCGGCACAGTTCCGGGATATCACTTTCCTGCAGAGGCCGGAGTATCACATGCTTGCCTTTGAGGGTAACCGGTGCGGGAGTTTTCATAGCCAGCTTCTTCTGGTGAGTTCTAAAAGCCAAGATAACAGACTTTGGGTAAACCTTCCCCTTTTGCTGCCCAGAAAGTCGCTTTCTTGCCTCCTGCGGTGTCTCCAGGGATAGCTTCTCCTTTTGTCACCTCACCTACTGTCATCTTGGAAAGATCTTGTGAGCAAACTGGAAATGCCTTGGCTTGTACGTCATTACCGTCCTCCCAAAAGATCCTTTCAGGATGACAATAGAAAAGATGCAAACAAAACAGCCCCTAAACGGATTTCCGTTTAGGGGCTGTTTCCAGAAAATAAGGTCAGAATCGCTTAGAGGGCACCTTCAGCGGCGCTTCCGCCTTGCAGGAATGGGTAGCGGTAATCTACCGGCGGTACAAACGTTTCTTTGATGGTACGGGCGCTGGTCCAACGCAAAAGGTTCAGCATGGAACCGGCTTTGTCGTTGGTACCGGAGGCGCGGGAACCGCCAAATGGCTGCTGCCCTACTACGGCACCGGTAGGTTTGTCGTTGATGTAGAAGTTACCGGCCGCGTGGCTCAGTTTCTTCGTGGCAAGCTCAACGGCGTAACGGTCATTGGAGAAAATAGCACCCGTCAATCCGTAAGGAGAGGTTGTATCTACAATCTCCAGAATCTCCTCAAACTTATCGGCATCATAGACGTGCAGCGTGAGTACCGGCCCGAAGAGCTCCTCGCACATGGTTACGTACTGCGGGTCCTGGGCAACAATCAAGGTAGGCTCAATAAAGTAACCCTTGCTCTTGTCATGGTTACCGCCGGCGATGATCTCTACCTGGTCATCGTTCTTGGCGGCATCAATGTACTTGGCCAGTTTATCGAAGGACTTTTCGTCAATCACGGCGTTGATGAAGTTACCGAAGTCCTGCGGATCACCCATTTTCAGGGATTTCAGGTCTTCTACCACGTGCCCCTTCACTTCCTCCCAGATGTTGCTAGGAATGTAGGCACGGGAAGCAGCAGAGCATTTCTGTCCCTGGTACTCAAAAGCGCCACGGGTAATAGCCACGGCCACTTCTTTGGCGTGCGCCGATTTGTGCGCCACGATAAAGTCCTTACCACCGGTCTCCCCCACAATGCGTGGATAACCGCGGTACGAGTTGATGTTCTCGCCAATGGTTTTCCAGATGTTGTTGAACACGCCGGTGCTGCCGGTAAAGTGGATACCCGCGAACTGGCGGTGCTTGAAGATGACATCGCCGGCCTCAGGACCGTCTACGTACACCAGGTTGATCACACCGTCTGGCAAGCCAGCAGCTTTGAACAGCTCCATGATCACGTGGGCCGAGTACACCTGGGTGTTGGCTGGTTTCCATACCACTACGTTACCCATCATGGCCGGAGCGGCGCACAGGTTAGCGGCGATAGAGGTAAAGTTGAACGGCGTTAAGGCGAACACGAAACCTTCCAGCGGACGGTGCTCCAGACGGTTCCACATGCCCGGCATTGACTCCGGCTGCATTTTGTAGATGTCTGTCATGTACTTCACGTTGAACCGGAAGAAGTCAATCATCTCGCAGGCGGCGTCAATCTCGGCCTGGAAGGCGTTCTTGGACTGACCTAGCATGGTGGCGGCGTTCATGCGTGCCCGGAAAGGTCCGGCCAGCAGATCAGCGGCTTTCAGGAAGATGGCGGCACGGCTTTCCCAAGGCATATGGGCCCACTGCTCGCGGGCAGCCAGAGCGGCGTCAATAGCCTGCTGCACATGGCTGGCGTTACCGTAATGGTAATTCCCGATGACACGTTTGTGGTCGTGCGGAGGAGTTACGGGCATTAGGTTGCCGGTGCGCACTTCCTCGCTCCCAATGTACATGGGAATATCCAATTGCTGCTCGCGCAGCGTATTATAGGCATTAAGTAGTTCTTCTCTTTCTTTGCTGCCGGGCGCGTAGCTCTTTACGGGCTCGTTTACCGGGATGGGGACATTAAAAAATCCGTTGGCCATATTGGGTATTGGTTTTTAAATTCAGGTAATGAGATAAGCAAAGGTAGGGGTTTAGAGTAAAAAAGGCTAACCCATGGTAGCCAATGGGTTTATGGGCTTTTTACCCCAACGGTTCCTCTTTCTAACGTTAATTTTCTCTGCAATGGCACCCAAAGACCTATTCTCCACCCAGGCGGGTCTGTACAAGAAGTTCAGGCCCACGTACCCGCCAGAACTCTACCAGCATCTGCGCTCCCTGCTGCAAACGCACGAACTGGCCTGGGACTGCGGCACCGGCAACGGACAGGTAGCCCTGGAACTGGCCAAGTTCTTCACCCATGTACACGCCACCGATATCAGCGAGCAGCAGCTTTCCAAAGCACCCGCCTCAGACCGCATCACCTACCACCTGATGCCAGCAGAGCACACTACCTTCCCGGATAATTCCTTTGACCTGATCACCGTGGGCCAGGCCGTGCATTGGTTTGACTTTGAGAGGTTCTACCAGGAGGTAAACCGGGTAGCCAAGCCAGGTGCTATTCTGGCCCTCTGGGGATACGGCGTGCTTTCCATCTCGCCGGAGGTAGATGCCCTATTCAACCATTTCTACTCAGGCACGGTGGGCCCGTACTGGAATTTCGAGCGGCGTTACGTGGACGAAGCCTATACCACCATTCCGTTCCCCTTTCAGGAAGAACCCGCTTTCACCGGCGCCATCACCGCTCAATGGGCCTTACCTGATTTTGAAGGCTACCTCAATTCCTGGTCCAGTGTGCAGTCCTACATCCGGAAGAATGGCGACAACCCGGTGAATGGCTTTATGGAACAGGTGAAGGAATTGTGGCCTGAAAACGAGACCAAGGAAGTGCGGTTCCCCGTCTTCAGCCGGATAGGAAGGATAAAGAAATAAGCCTGTTTAAAGCCTGATTTCAGAAAACCGGACCTTAAACAGGCTTATGTAATTCTTGTTTTGGTTAATCACGCAGGGCCTGGAGCTTTCGCCTTTTTATTGTTATCACCAACGACCTAACCCGCGCTGAAAACAATAAGGGTAACCACAAGGGATTGCCCCTACAAGTTCTTTCCAAAAGACTCAGAACTCAGGACTGTCTTCTAGACATCAAACAAAAAGAACGGCATGGCAAAGCCGGCTTTCTGCAGGATGGGTTTGGCTACGTTGTAGACCTTTACGCCTTTGGGGGTCTCTCCTTCCAGGGTGCCCACGTGGGCGTGTCCGTGAAAACAGGCCAGCACGTTCTGGCGGTCCAGGGGTTCAGCCAAGCGCGAGCAGCCTAAGAACGGGTGGATGGCCTCGGGCTCCCCTTCCACGGTGGCTTTGATGGGGGCGTAGTGCAGCACGGCAATCTTTTTCACGCCGGGGTACTCGGTATCCAGGCGCGAGAGGCCGGCCTCCAGTTTAAGGGCTTCATCTACGGCTTCCTGCACGAAGGCTTTGTTGCTTAACTCGCCAAACATGGAAAGCATGTACTTGTCAAAACCGCCGCCAAAACCTTTGACGCCCGCAAAACCCACGTTCTTCACTACCACGGCGTCGCCGTCCAGGAAATGCACGTTGTCGCGGACAAGGCAGTTGCGGATGGCATCATGCTCGTCTTTGTCATGGTCGTGGTTTCCCAGCACGCAGACCACCGGAATGGTGCAGGCCCGCATTTCCTCCGCCAGTACCTCGGCCTCCTTCGCGTAGCCATGGTCAGTGAGATCGCCGCATAAGAGCAGGATCTCGGCCTGTTCAGAGGCGGCTTTGAAAAAATCCACCCACTTGCCTTTGTCGGTCTCCCGCACGTGGATATCGCCCACGGCGGCAATCCTTACCGGCTTTTGGGCCTCAGGGGTGGGACTGGGCTGATCAGTGGCTTGGGGCTGTAACGGTTGAACGGGCTGCGGCGCAATGAAGGTCTGCGGTTGTTGTTCCATGCTTGATTTGATTTTAGACGCTAGACATTAGATGTTAGACATCTTGTTTGAGCCATAGAATACGTGCGAAGATTAGCTGATGGTTTAAAACCGCTTTACCTTCTCCCTTTCCTACTGAAAATCAAACATCTATTTTCAAACATCTACTATCTTGTTAAATGGTCATGATGGTCATGGCTTTGAAGCCCCACTCGGTAACGGCCGGGGCGTACTGGGTCTGGTCTATGAGCAAACCGCGGCACACTTTCTCGGTTGGCGGTGGCATGTCAAACTGCTCTTTGGCACGCAGCAACAGCTCATCAAACAGCCAGCGCGGAATGATGTCTCTCTCAGAGGGGTACACGAACTGGAAAGACAGCAACTGCATGAGTACCAGTTGCCAGTGCTGCTCCAGGGTCTGCAGAATACGTTCCCAATCCATGTGCTCGCCGTGGCGCAGAATAAGGTGGTTCAAGTCTGAGCCATCGTAGCGTTCGCGGTTCTGCACGTAGATTTTGCAGCGGAACAAGTCCTCGGCGGAGATGTATTTCACAGGCACGCCAAACTCTGTTCCGTCCGGAGCTCTCCGGAACCAGCCGTCGTTCACGGGCATGTTGTTGCCGGGGTTGTTGAAGATGAAGTCTACGTATTTGCCTTCTTTATAGGCCTTGGCCAGCCAACGGGCATCCA
Organism: Rufibacter roseolus; assembly: GCF_017916365.1. Classification (GTDB taxonomy): domain Bacteria; phylum Bacteroidota; class Bacteroidia; order Cytophagales; family Hymenobacteraceae; genus Nibribacter; species Nibribacter roseolus. Next base: position 1,432,866 of record NZ_JAFMSU010000001.1, on the reverse strand, counting down.
CCAGCTCGGTCTTGAAACCCTCGTCATTGAAGATCTTGAGCAAACGCGGACAGTCTCCGGCCTTACAGAATACGTCCATGTCTTTCATGGCACGCTGCATGCCCGTGTACTGTCTGAGGGCAAAACCACCGCCCATTAAGAAAGGCAGTCCGCTTTCGTGAAGCATTTTAAGGGCTTGCGGGTAAAATTCCTGGGCCACCTCTGGGGCCATATCATCCAATTCCATAATATTATCAGTGCTGAAAGGTTCAAAGATGCCTGCCTGTTTAGGCGCTCCGCCCACCGCCCTGCTCACAGGTAGCCAGAAGCCAACCTTATGATAGAAACTGTGGGTATAGCATTTACTGAATCCTTTGAAAAATGTTATCTCCCCAGCGTCACAACTGGCCAGAAAGCGGGAAATCTCTGTTTTTAAGCCTTTTTATAAAAAGCGGCTCCTAAACTTCCCGCTTGCGGTTAGGGCAAGCCTGCGTAAGTTTGGGCTTTAAACCAACGCAGGAACACGTGATGTCTGGAAATAAATTGAAATATACCTTGGTGGCGGTCTTTGCCGCGCTCATGGTCTGGTTTGTCAAGGATGCCTTCACCCAGCCCGGCGTGCAGGACCTCTCCGGCGATTTTGAGGAAGTAGCCATCTACCGGAACGAGAACAACACCGGCCCTATCCAGCGCATCTACGCCGTCACCGTCTCAGACAGCCTCTGGGACCAGATGCAACAGTACGGCGATTTCATGCCCCACACCAAATACGGCAACACCAAAGTCTACTTCTTCCTGGAAGGCCAGCCCGCCCCCAAAGAAGTGTTCCCCGGAGCCCAGAACTTTGACGCCCAGTTCCAGCCGCATTGCCTGGCCAGATACGAGAAAGACGCCATGGGGCAGGTGAGTCTGGTGAAGCGGCCGTTCAGGTAAAGGTTATCAAGACCGACAAATAAATTTAAGCAAGTAAATACTATTCAATCTGTTATATAGGTTTTAATAATATATAAAATATTATATACCTAAGTAATACACCATGAAAACACACATTCTTTTAGCACTATGTGTATTCACCGGCTCAACAATCAGCTTTGCCCAGCAACAACCAGGCACTTTTCAGCTTGGGCTTCTTGCTGGCCCTAACTATAGCCATTTAGGAGAAAGTATCCTTTTTGCTTCCAACCAATTAGAACATAAAGGCAAGATTGCTTTGATTGGAGCCTTTGGCGTTTCTTCAAAGTATCAGTTTGAGAAATTCTATCTTGCAACCAACTTCCTGTTTGAAAATAAAAGATCTGCCACAACCTTTACAAATTACCCTAATAATTTACCAAACGAACCTGCTGAGGAGTTTCTATTCAAAGAAAATCGCCGCTACCTCTCCATCCCAATTCTAATTGGCATAAACCTAAAGGAAACGGGCTTGTTTCTGAATACCGGCCCTAACTTAGGTATACTACTTAAACACACTTACAGAGGCGATGGAGTAAGATATTCTTCGTACTCAGATGCAAAGAACTTAAGCCTTGGTCTTTCCCTGGGTCTCGGATATGCTCGTGCCATCTCATCTCAAATAGGCTTAAGTTGTGAAATGAGGCATAACTTCAATCTACATGACAGCAACAAATCTTTAAGAGATGGTAAAATCAACACTTCCAATCTGCTCTTTGGGATTCATTATTCTTTAGCGGATAAGTAGGTCAATTTTATGTTTCCGGCCTCCTTTCCTTAAAACAGGCCAGAAACATCATACCCTTTGCACTAAACCAAGAACCTTCCTGCCCTGCCCAGATTCGGTTTCGCAATCGGTTTAGAAACCTTTAACTTTGTAGAGCGATGGAGAATTTTGTTGTATCTGCTAGGAAATACCGCCCAACTACGTTCGATAGCGTGGTGGGGCAGCACCATATTACCACTACTTTAAAGAACGCGATCAGCAGTAACCACCTGGCGCAGGCGTTCCTGTTCTGCGGCCCCCGGGGCGTGGGCAAGACCACCTGCGCACGTATTCTGGCCAAGACCATCAACTGCCAGAACATTACGCCGGAGACAGAGGCCTGCAACGTGTGTGATTCCTGCAAAAGCTTCAATAACAACAGCTCATTCAACGTGCACGAGCTGGATGCCGCATCCAACAACTCGGTAGAAGACATTAGAAACCTGGTGGAACAGGTGCGCTATGCGCCGCAGACGGGCAAGTACAAAATCTACATTATAGATGAGGTGCACATGCTCTCTAACTCGGCCTTCAACGCGTTTCTGAAGACCCTGGAGGAGCCGCCGGCCTACGCCATTTTCATTCTGGCTACCACCGAGCGCCACAAAATCATCCCTACCATTCTCTCGCGCTGCCAGATTTTTGACTTCAACCGCATCCGGATTGAGGACATGGTGCAGCACCTGGGCCGCATTGCCCAAAAAGAGGACATCAAAGCCGATGACGATGCCCTGCACCTGATCTCACAGAAAGCCGACGGTGCCCTGCGCGATGCCTTGTCTATCTTTGACCAGATGGTGACCTTCTCGGGTCATCACCTTACTTACAAGGCTACCGTGCAGAACCTGCACATTCTGGACTACGACTATTACTTCCGCCTTACGGAATATCTGCTTACCCAGAACCTGAGCGGTGCCCTGCTGCTTTATGACGAAATCCTGAAAAACGGCTTTGATTCACACAACTTCGTGCTGGGCATTGGCGAGCATTTCCGAAGCTTATTGGTGTGCAAAGACACCGTGACAATACAGTTGCTGCAGGTTTCTGAGAACATAAAGGCCCAATACGCGAAGCAATCGCAGGAGGCGTCTCTGAGTTTCTTGCTTTCTGGCTTGAACCTGGTGGGTAGTTGCGACCAGAACTTCAAAGCGGCTAAGAACCAGCGGTTGCACGTGGAACTGCTGCTCATGAAACTGGCCCACCTGCCGCATGCCTTGCAGCTTGCCTCAGACCTCTCTGTGAACGGAGAGGTCAAAAAAAAAACTAATGGGAATTCCGGCGTAGCTGCGCCAAACGGTTCGGCTCCAGCCGCTGTTCCGGCTAGCCCGGCCCCGGCATCCGCTCCCGTTATTGCCCCATCGGCTCCAGCACCGGCGGCGCCGATTTCAGCCGCTTCCGCGAAAAACGGCTCAGAAACACACCACAACACCGCCCCTGCTGATATGGACGCGGGCGAAGATCCGGTGTTTGGCACCTACCCTAGTCAGGCACCTTCTCCGGTACCTTCCATGGCACCGCCCATGCCCGCACCGGCTCCGGCAGCCCCAGCCCGGCCTATTGCTTCTCCCCTGGCCAGCCGCAAACTATCCAAGCTGCCTAGCCTGAAGAACATTGAGGAGAAAGTAGCAGCCTCGGCGGCACCCGCGGTAGAGGTACTGGAAGAGGAGAACGAGGCTTACGTGCCCGGCTCCCTGCCCACCATCAACCAACACAAACTGCAACAGCTCTGGCAACAGTACGTGGACCGCGTGAAGCACACCGACCGCACCCTGGAGTACACTATCCTGAACCGCGAATGGTATTTTGACGCCGAGAAAGCCGAGGTGCATTTACAAGTGGAGAATGAGGTACAGGTAGCCGAGTTCAACAGCTTCAAACCGGAATTTCTTTTATACCTGCGCCAAGCGTTAGGCCACAACCGCTTGCAGGTGCATATTGACGTGGTACAGCAGGAGAACGCCCGCAAGCTCTACACCTCGCAGGACAAGTACAACTACCTGGCAGATCTATATCCGGCCCTCAAAGACCTAAAAAACCGCCTGGGTCTGGATACCGATTTCTAACTTTCTGCTTTCTTTAAACCTGCGGGGCTACTTATGCGTCTCACAGGTCTGTACCCACTTGTGCCTATGCGCCACCTCCTAGACCGTAAAACCGATTCCTTTTTTGGGCCCCTCAGTTACCTAGGGTACGCCCTGTTGTTAGTTGGCCTGGTCTTAGGCAGCAGCCCCTGGTGGCGCACCGATGCGGTAGACACAATACAGATGCTCTCAGTGGGTGCGCTCCTGCTCCTGCTGGGCGTGCTCTTCAAGTTCACCTACCACGGTTTCCAACTGGATCTCCAGCACCGCCGCGTGCGGGAATACCTGAGCATGTTCGGCCTGAAAACCGGTAAATGGGCGCCCTTGCCAGCATTTCAAAAGGTGCGGCTCACCTCTCACCTCAGAACCGCCGAGGACCATGACCATGATCACGGCCACACGCACGACCATGAACCCGCTGCGCCGGTCCTATGGTACACCATTGGGCTCTACTCCCAATCCCAGGAACCAGACTACGAACTCCGCACCGACAGTGCCGAGGAGGCACAGAAAACCCTCCATCTCCTTTCCAGCCAATTAAACATCCCCGCTGAGAACACCCTCACCTCCCCTACTTCCCGGTTGTGATATCTGCTTCCGGGCTGTTTTCTGCAAAATGGGCTTGAAATGGAACACTGATAACAATTAAGAGGCATGTGAACTCACCCCTACCCCTCCGAGTAGGGGGAATTCCGGGAATGCACCAGCCTCTGCCCCGCCACCATTACCATCTGCGCTAAAGACTTCGCAGCGGCTGGAGGTCCTGCAAATGGCAATTGCAGCTGCTGCCTGTTTGATAAAACCTCAGGTTGCCTTTCAGGGAATCATTGCTTGATGCGGAGGACACGTTGGAGACAAGGCATGCCTTGTCTCTACATTTCAAGGACGATGAGAACGCGTGAATCAGCAGGTGTAAACATCCTCACTCCCTCCTTCGAAGGAGGAATCTTTGACAATTATAAAATTAGATAAAGGCATAGAGCGGCAGGCAAGCAGGAAAAGTGTGCTTTTGAGGCTAACGCCTCACGGCCTTGCAAACTGCCGGTCATGGTGGGTCCAAGTCATAGACTTGAACCATGTCATAAATAGAAGACCTCACAGGTTTTCAAAACCTGTGAGTTTGGGGCGTTCCTGCAAACGTATTTCCTTTTCCAGCCTTTCGGTGGAGCGCCTTGTCAGGTTCCGGTGCCGAAGGCATTGCGACTGAAAGGAGCAAAGGAAGCTGGCGCAGCGCGAGGCCGGAAGGCGGGGCCTCGCGGCCGTGAGCGCTCGGAGCCCTGCCATGCAACAACCCAGCCCATGCACCCACGCAAACACCAGCGCCACGCCAGCTATTGCAGACTACGTGTACACAAGAAAAAGCATTTAACGGCAAAGCAGATGGCCACAAAAGAAAACTGCTTTATCTGTACTTCTCCTGTAAATCAAAGCGTTATAAAGAATATCATAAACTCCCCCGGTTTTCCTATATTTGACTACTATCTATCAGATAAATTCCACCTGACGTGAAAAAAAGATTTATTGCTTTTTCCCTCATGGGAGCCATGCTGTTTGCCCAGTGCAAGACCAGTACGCCAACCCAAACCACCGCCATGGTCACCGAAACTCCGGCAGCGGAGGCCAAGAAAGAGTTCACCTACACCACCGTTCCCAATGATCCGCTGAAAGCACGCATCTACAAACTGGACAACGGCCTCACGGTGTACCTGACCAAGTACGACAATGCACCCCGTATCCAGACCTACATCGCGGTACGCGCGGGCAGCAAGAACGATCCTGCCAACGCCACCGGTTTGGCGCACTACCTGGAGCACATGGCCTTCAAAGGATCCACCCGCTTAGGAACCATCAATTGGGAAAAGGAGAAAGAGGAACTGGCCAAGATTGAGGCGCTGTATGAGCAGTACCGCACCCAGAAAGACCCTGCCCTGCGCAAGAAGACCTACCACCAGATAGACTCCATCTCGGGCGTGGCGGCCAAATACGCCGTGCCGAACGAGTACGACAAACTGGTAGCGGCTATGGGCATGAAGAACTCCAACGCCAGCACCTGGGTGGAGCAGACCATTTATTACGGCGACATCCCCAGCAACCAGGTAGACAAATGGGCCATGCTGGAGTCTGAGCGCCTGGGCGTGATGATCCCGCGTTTGTTCCACACCGAGTTGGAGGCCGTGTACGAGGAGAAAAACCGCTCACTGGACTCTGACAACAACAAGGCGTTTGAGGCGGCGTTTGCTGCTTTGTTCCCAACGCACCAGTATGGCGCCCAGACCACCATCGGGACGGTGGAGCACCTGAAAAACCCTTCCATCACCGAGATCAAGAAGTATTTCGATACCTACTACGTGCCCAACAACATGGCCATTGCCATGAGCGGCGACCTGGACTTTGATCAGACCATCAGGACAATCAATGAGCACTTCGGGAGATGGCAGCAGAAAGCCGACCCGACCTACACCCCGCCGCAGGAGAAGCCGATCACCGCTCCCGTGGTAAAGGAAATTCTGGGTCCGGAGGCCGAGAGCCTACTGCTGGCGTACCGTTTTCCGGGCATCAAATCAAAGGACGCCATCGTGTTGCGCATGATCAACCAGATTCTGAGCAACGGTCAGGCTGGTCTCATTGATTTGAACATCAACCAGAAGCAGGCCGCGTTGGGCGCTGGTTCTTTCGCCGAGGTCTACAATGATTACAGCGCGCACTTTCTGAGTGCCAATCCGCGCCAAGGGCAAACGCTGGACCAGGTGAAGAACCTGTTGCTGCAGCAGATTGAGCTGGTGAAGAAAGGACAGTTTGAGGATTGGTTGATTCCGGCCATCGTGAACAAGAACAAGATCAGCAAGATGCAGGCCTACGAGAGCAACGCGGCCCGCGCCACCGCTTTTGTGGATGCCTTCATCGCCCGCCAGGACTGGGCCGATTACCTGAAGCAGGAAGAGAATTTTGAGAAGATCACGAAGCAGGATGTGATGGACGTGGCCAACCGCTACTACGGAAACAACTACGCCGTGATTTACAAGCGCACTGGCCAGGACCCCAATGCCCAGAAAGTGGAGAAACCCACCATCACGCCGGTGCCCGCCAACCGCGAGGCGCAGTCTGAGTTCTACAAGCAGGTGGCCAGCCGCACCGTGTCTGACTTGCAGCCCCAGTTTGTGGACTACAAGAAAGACATCCAGGAAGGCACTTTGAAAAGCAATATCCCGGTGTACTACACCAAAAACCAGGAAAACGGCCTGTTCAACCTGTTCTACATCCTGGACATGGGCACGAACAACGACCTGAAACTGGGTCTGGCCGTGGATTACCTGCAGTACCTGGGCACCGACAAATACACCGCCGAGGAACTGCAGAAAGAGTTCTTCAAGATCGGTTGCTCGTTTGGCGTTTCCTCGGGCCAGGACCAGGTGTATGTTTCCCTCACCGGTCTGGACGCGAACCTGGAGAAAGGCCTGCAGTTGTTTGAAAGCCTCCTTCAGAACCCCAAAGCTGATCCTAAGGCTTTGAGCGACATGGTGGCCGGTATCCTGAAAGACCGCAAAGACGCGAAGTTGGACAAGAACACCATCCACAGTGTGGCCATGGTGAACTACGCCAAGTATGGCCCTAAGAACCCGTTCACACATATTCTAAGCGAGCAGGAGCTGAAGAAAGTGAAGCCCGCCGAGCTGATCTCCCGCATCAAGAGCATCCCTACCTACCAGCACCGCGTGCTGTACTATGGCCCGAGAGAGCTGCAGGCCATTACCGCTACCTTGAACACCGGCCACATTGTACCGGCTACCCTGAAACCGGTTCCTGCGGAGAATGCCTTCAAGGAACTGGAGATCAAAGACCGTAAGGTGTACTGGACCAATTATGACATGGTGCAGGCCGAGCTGCTGTTTTTGACCAAGTCTTTGAACTACGATCCCAAACTGGTGCCTACCATTAGGCTGTACAATGAGTACTTTGACGGCGGCATGGGCGCGATTGTGTTCCAGGAGTTGCGCGAGTCCCGCGCCTTGGCGTACTCGGCCAGCTCAAGGTTTGCCAACGCCAGCCGCAAAGACCGCGCAAACTACATCATGTCATACATCGGGACACAATCTGATAAACTGCCCGAGGCCATGGCCGGTATGCAGGAACTCCTGAACGATCTGCCCCTGGCCGAGACCAACTTCACCAACGCCAAAGCCTCGGTGCGCAACAGCATCGCGACGGAGCGCATCAATAAGGTGGGCATTCTCATGAACTACGAGCAGGCCCGTAAACTGGGCGTGGACCATGACCTTCGCCGCGACATCTACGAGAGCCTGGATGCCCTCACCCTGGACCAGATCAAAGCGTTCCAGCAGCAGTTTGTGAAAGGCCAGAACCAGACCATTCTGGTCATCGGGTCAAAAGATCGACTCAACTTCAAGGAACTGGCTAAATACGGCACTGTGAAGCAGTTGACCTTGAAAGAGCTGTTTGGGTACTAGCTCTTAGTGATTAGTCGCTAGTTATTAGTGATTAGAATTTGGAAGGGGCGGCCGTTGGTCGCTCCTTCTTTGTTTTTGGGCTTTTTTCACCAAAACGGCCCAAAACTGAGTTAGTAATCCGCAGGAAAATTAAGCGGATACTCCTCCATATCCAGTTGTACTTTTCTTTCCTGAGCAGCAGCATTCTGAAAAAGAACAACCCTCGGGCAACCGACGACTTTTATATAGCATCTACAAGATATTAACCTTCTGCCGGGGCTTTATATAGAGCCGGTTGACCTACAACTTATCTAAACAACTAATTCTATGATGCTCAAAAGAACCTTGCTGCTGCTGTTTTTCCTAGGGAATAGGGCGCTGGCCCAGGCACAGCAAACCCAGATGGTGAATGTAGGGAACCACTCCCTGGAAATGGTACAGGCCGGCGCGGGAGAGTACACCGTCATTTTTGAATCGGGCTTTGGGACAGCGTATAAAGTATGGGGCAACGTAGCCGCTGAGGTGATGCAAACCAACCGGGTGCAGCTGTACTCCAGGGCCGGAACCGGCAACTCGGAACCTAACCCCAATCCGCATACCCTGGAACAGGCGGTGAAGGACCTGGAAACCCTGGTGGAAAAGGCCAATCTCAAAGCGCCCTTCATTCTGGTAGGTCATTCCTACGGAGCCTTCATTATTCGCGCTTTCGCAGCAAAGCACCCGGACAAAGTGAAGGGGTTTGTATTTGTGGACCCTGCCCACGAGAAAATGATGCAGGAACTGAAAAAAGCAGACTATGCCAAAGCGATAAAAGACATGGAACTGCAGAACAGCTTCGTGCCTGCTAAGTTCAAGCAGGAGAACGAAGCCATCAACCAGATTTTTGAGAAAGCCGAATTGCCCCATTTCGGGAAGCTGCCCCAGGTGCCGGCCGTGGTGCTGACTTCGGTTCAGAAACGTGCCAACCCTGAGTTGTTCCTGCACGAGCCGAAGGGCGTGGAAGTATGGCGGAATCTGCACAACGCGTTCTTCAGTCAGTTTACCAGTGGCGCGCATGTCATCACCTCCAGAAGCGGCCACAACATACACCGCGAGGAGCCGGAGCTGGTAGTGAACGCAATCAATCAGGTGGTGCAGGCCGCCACCAAGGAGAAACAGCGGCAGGAACACGAAGCGAAAATGGCGGCCCTGGAAGCGAGCATGAAACAAGCGGCTGTTCTCCTGAAACAACGCAAAGCACCGAAGGCCGAGGCGGTGGTGTTTGAGGCGCTGAAGAACTCCGGGTTCAAGGAACCCATGATCAACACCATTGCCTACCAGCAGCTCAATAGTCCAGACCACATGGCTCTGGCCCTGCTGACGTTCAAATACAACACGGTCCAGTACCCACAATCGGCCAACGCATTTGACAGTTACGGGGAAGCCTTACTCAAGCAGGGAAACCTCAAGCTGGCGGAACAACAGTTCCAGAAAGCCATTGCACTTGCCACCGCCACCAACGATTCCTCCACGCTCAGAAACAGCAAGAACAACCTGGAGAAAATCAACCAGCTGAAACAGGCTAAATGATGGAAGGTGCCTTGGCCCGGGCAAACCTTGTTTTGGGAAGATAGTGCCCTTTCATCTTGCCGGATGACGTCGTTGCAGTGCAACGACGCTACTTTTGCTGTAGCCACGTTACACCGTAATTTCGGACGCATTCCATCAGAAAACGAAGTTGGAGCGATCAGTAGTCTCTCCTTTTTCGTTTTGGGGCTGTTTTCATCAAAACAGCCCCAAAACAGGAACTTGTTTCATAAAGCAAGAAGCTAACAGCGAAACATACCAGTAATTATATATAGCCTTTTCTTGCGTGTGATCGGTAAGATCAGCTTACTTTTGAATATCAATCCTTAAAATTTCAACCCCTGTTCCTTTACTTCCTCCACCTCTCATGAGAGTATTCCTTTCCATTTTACTTCTACTCCCTGCGCTTTGCTTTGGCCAGGCGGCCAGGCAGAACGACAACCAAATCACCATCGGCACTAAAGAAACTATTCATTCGGCTATTCTAAAAGAGGACCGACACTTGTGGGTGTATGTGCCTAAATCTGGCGATGGCGCGAAAACACGATACCCGGTGATGTACCTGTTAGACGGAGAGGCTTTTTTTACGTCCATGGCCGGTACGGTGGACTATCTGAGCGGACAAGGCAAGATGCCTGAAATGATCATAGTAGGCATTGAAAACACAGGCCGGGTGAGGGACCTAACGCCCACCCATTATCCTTTTTGGGCCAGTGGAGAGCCTGCCAATGACCTGAAATCCTCGGGTGGCGGGCCCAACTTCATGGCCTTTCTGGAGAAGGAAGTAATGCCCTACATTGAGAAACGCTACCAAACCCAGCCGTACCGTATGTTTGTAGGTCATTCTTTGGGTGGCTTGACCGTCTTGCAGGCCCTGGTGCATCAACCAGCCTTGTTTACTTCTTACGTGGCCATTGATCCTAGCATCTGGTGGGACAAGCAACTCATCATGAAACAGGCTGAGAAAGCCCTCACTCAAAAAGACTACGCCACCGAAAGCCTATTTTATGCGGTTGCCAACACCATGGAGAAGGGAATGGATACCGTGCGGGTGGTGCAGGACAAAACCCAAGACAATCATAATGTGAGAAATCACCTGCTTTTCAGAGAGACGCTCAGAAAAAGCAAGAACCTGGCCTGGGCCTGGAAATATTACCCAGAAGACAACCATGGCTCGGTACCGTTCCCAGCGCAATATGACGCCCTGCGGTATTTCTTTAAAAAATATGAGCTAGATAAGGACTTAAAAGATTCTACCGTCACCGTAGACTACCTCAAAAATCATTTCCGTACCGTGTCTGCCCTACTACAGTACCAGGTGCTGCCCTCAGCGGGGACGGTGAACGCGCTGGGCTACATTGCCCTGGGTAACAAGCAGTATGCAAGGGCCTACCAGTTCTTCAAGCTGAACCTGGACAATTACCCCGCAGACGGTAACCTGCATGACTCTATGGGCGACTATTACGTGGCCATAGGGGATAAGAAGAAAGCCATGGAAGCATTCAGGAAGGCCCTGTCTCTGGAGGAGGTAGCAGAAACCCGTAGGAAGTTAAAAAGCCTGGAAGCCGGTCGGTAAGGTTGGGGCACAAAGCTTGGTTAATAAAAGAGGGAGCGGCCACTAGTCGCTCCCTTTTCGTTTTGGGGCTGTTTTTGAGAAAACAGGACTAAAACGCTGGTGCAGATCTTCTTAGGAAGAAATGGGATTTATACTTGATTGTCTTTTTCAGGGGAACATCAAGGCACCAGGATCGTTAGACCTAATTCGTATTTACTTTTTAGCGCGGCAGGTACTCCGTTAGGGGCAGTGGTTTATTGTACCATACCAACCTGCTGCGGATGGCTTAACTTATGTTTACCTACCTTTAAACTACAAACCGGTTATTGTGCTTTCTTCGGCTCATCCCGGGCAAGAAGGCACGGCTATCCTTTTACCATCTCCGGATGAACAATCTTACGCTTACATGAAAAGTACCAACAATCCTCCCCTCTTCAAACTGAGCCTGATTTCCCTTCTATTGGGTGGTTTCAGCATAGGCATGACCGAGTTCCTGATGATGGGCATTCTGCCCGATATGTCCAGGGCCATCAACATTTCCATTCCCGAGGCGGGTCACCTCATTTCCATTTACGCCCTGGGCGTGGTGATTGGCGCGCCTTTGATGGTGGGCCTCACCTCCAACATGCCGCCCAAGAAAGTATTAATCGGCCTGATGCTGATGGTGGGCATCTTCAATGGCTTGTTCGCCCTGATGAGCAGTTACCCCTTACTCATGGCTACCAGACTTCTGGCCGGTCTGCCGCACGGGGCCTTCTTCGGCATTGGCGCGGTGGTGGCGAGTAAATTAGCCGAACCTGGCCGCGAGGCAAGAGCGGTCTCCGTGATGTTCGCGGGGCTGACGGTGGCCAATATCATTGGGGTGCCGCTGGGGACCTTCATCGGGCACAACTATAGCTGGCGGTTTTCCTTTGCCTTGATTGCGGCAGTTGCCTTGGTAGCGGCGTTCGCGGTGAAGGTTTGGATGCCTTCGGTGAAATCAGACTCGGAGACCAGCTTCCTCAAGAGCCTCAACATTTTCCGGCACAAGGAGCTGTGGTACATCATCGGCATCTCCACCATTGGCACCGGCGGCTTTTTTGCCTGGATCAGCTACATCGCGCCGCTCATGACCGAGGTTGCCGGGTTCAGCAATAACGTCATGACCATTATCATGGTGGTGGCGGGCCTGGGCATGGTGGTAGGCAATTTCGTGGGTGGTCGGCTGGCCGACCGTTTCTCTCCTTTGACCACCACTACCCTCCTGTTGGTGAGCATGGTGGCAGCTCTCTTCCTTATGGTCGCTTTGGTCCAGTTCAAACCTACCGCCATTATGATGACGTTTCTCATCGGGGCCATTGGTTTTGGGATGATCGCGCCCATGCAGATGCTCATTGTGCAGCAGGCCAAAGGTGCCGAGATGCTGGCTTCTTCCCTGCTGCAGGCTACGTCAAACATGGGCAACGCGCTGGGGGCTTTCCTGGGCGGCTTGCCCATTGCGGCTGGGTTCGGGTACACGTCTCCGGAATATGTGGGCGCCGCGCTGGCGTTTACCGGGGTGCTGTTCTGCCTGCTGCTGGTAGCGGCTTATAGACAAAAAGCCAGAAAACTGGCCATCGCGTAAACTCTTAAGTCGAAAAGGGGGTACTTTTTAGAAAACGGTGCGAAAACGAGGCACCTGTTTACATCAACTTCAACCTAAGACACCACCATGAATCAGATAGCGTTAGTAGTGGGTTCCAGCGGAATTGTAGGCAGCAACCTGGCCCAGGAACTCCTCTCCCAGGGATGGACCACCTACGGTCTGGCCCGCAACCCCCAAACCGATGTACCCGGCCTGCAACCCGTGGCCGCTGATTTGCAAAGCCCCGAGAGCCTGCAGGCCGCCTTAGCCGACATTGTGCCGACGCACGTGTTCTTCACCAGCTGGATGCGCCAAGAAACCGAGGCCGAGAACATTAGGGTGAACAGCGCCATGGTCCGGAACCTGCTGGCTGTGTTGTCGCCCAAGAAATCGGTGCAGCACGTGGCGCTGGTGACCGGCCTGAAGCATTACTTGGGCCCGTTTGAGGCCTACGCCACTGAAGGGTTCCTGCCCGAGACGCCGCTGCGCGAGGAGCATCCGCGCCTGGACATGGAGAACTTCTATTATGCCCAAGAAGACGAAGTGTACGCCGCCGCTGAGCGCGATGGTTTTACCTGGAGCATCCACCGGCCGCACACCATCATCGGCAAGGCCGTGGGCAACCTCATGAACATGGGCACTACCCTGGCCGTTTACGCTACTATCTGCAAAGAGACCGGTCGGCCGTTCCACTGGCCGGGTTCCTCCGCACAATGGAACGGCCTTTCTGACGTGACCGATGCCCGCGTGCTGGCCAAGCACCTGGTGTGGGCCGCCACCACCGAGGCCGCCCGTAACGAAGCCTTCAACGTAGTCAACGGCGAGTACTTCCGCTGGAACAAACTGTGGTACCAGTTGGCCCAATGGTTTGGCGTGAAGGCCGTGGGCTATGACGGCACCATCCATCCGCTGGAAGCCGAGTTAGCGAAAGACGGCGAGTTATGGCGACAAATTGCCGAGAAATACAACCTGGCAGAACCCAACCTAGACCGCCTTGCCTCGGCCTGGCACACCGACCTGGACCTGGGCCGCCCCATCGAGGTCATGACCGATATGTCTAAAAGCCGCCAACTGGGTTTCCACGTCTACCAAAGAACCGATGAGTCCTTTTTCGACCTGTTTGAGCAGTTGCGGAAAGACCGCCTGATTCCGTAGAAGAATCTGGCATAGGTACTGAAAATGAAAGTAGTATTTAAGACGATTTGCCTCTTGATGAAAACAAAGGAGGAGCAGCCTTGTGGCTGCTCCTCCTTTGTTTTTAGTACGTTTTAGAAAAAGGAAGCCGAAAACAGAATGGCTCATATAATATTTGCACAATATAGTATATTCGGCGGCCCGGTTCCGGTTATCTGACTACCGTTGGTCGGATAAACGGAAGTTTGACGTTAGCACACAGAACCAATAGCCGGAGCTCACTCCGTTTACACAGTAGTTAGGTCTAATTTTAAAAACAGAAATGAAAAATTTGCTCCTCGTTCTACTGATACTTTCTTCCGCAATGGCTTACGGTCAGACAGTGAAGATTACGGACGAGCAATACAACCAAAGCGGTGCTATCAAAATAGTTTTTGTCCAGAGCATAGAGGAGGCCAAAGAACTCGCTGAAGAAGATATAAGAAAGGGACTTCCTTTTCTGCTGCTCCAAAGTGGTATATCACCAGTAGTCTATCCCACGGACAGCGAGTTTGAGGAAACTTTCAAGGCCTATTATTACGAATCTGGCTGCACTGGCCCTAGACTAGAATACGCGAGAGCTTACAACCAAAGAATCTTCTCCTACCTTACAGAAACACATGGGACAAAGTGGAAGAGAAAAATCAGGAAGGATGTAATCGGGTTTAAAAAGTGATAGTCAAATAATTCAAGCTTTTGCGTTTTCAGCATGATTTTCAGAAAACGGGCTAAAAAGGTACAATTTAAAATAACCGGCTTCACCTAATATTTGCACCTGTTTTAAGGCTATTTTCTAGAAAACAGGCCATAAACAGTAAGAAAATGCGGTCACTAAAAAGAAAAAACTAGACCTAACAACGTGTAAACGTCAGCAGCGGCCGACGGCCTCGCCCTCGTTTACACAAGTACGTTGGCAAGCATTTAAAATATGAAAATTGAGGATAATTGGAAGTCTAAAACCTTGGAGAGCCTTGAGAAAAAGATTTGGCCTTCATTAGATCCAGAGGAAAGTACGTATCTAATAAGGACTTGCAGCTCACTAAGAAAGAAGCCGCTTCAAGACTTCACAACCGAAGATTTAAGGATAATGATTGGCCAAAACATAGGTTTGAAATACCTAATACCAATAGCCATAGAAACATTAGAGTCTAACATTTTGGCTGAAGGGGATTATTTCGAGGGCGATCTGTTACAGAGCGTCCTGAAAAGCGATAAGAGATATTGGGAGTTAGAAAAAGAAAACCGGCAAAAAATCTGCAAAATATTCGACTTTAACAAAATAGTCCTACAAGAGTTTGACACAACTAAAGATATCCGAAAAGACATTTTCGATGCTTTTCATAATTTCAAACTAACTGAATAAACCAAAACTAGAAGATTTATCTTAACCGGATTTCGATTTCTGCCTGCATTTTCAGAAAAGAAGCTAAAAACATAATCAGATAAAGTAAAAAGAAAAACGCTTGCCAATAAGGCATAAACGCCAACCTTCGCCCTACGGCCTCGCCAGACTTTAGCAGTCATGCACATATGATAAACAACTAAATGATAACAATAATATTAGCATTAGGTATTTTGATTCTGGCAGGATTTGGAGTCAAATATATGATAAAACCTGAACGTATAGATACGCAGTCGCTAGTTGGCAAAAAAATAAATGACTCTTTGGCAAGTAGAGAATGGTGGTCAAATAAAAGAGGGAAATACAATTTAGCACTCGTAGTTGCAGGAGTTACTGCTTTCTTTGCTTATGCTATCCTCGGCGGGCTTTTGATCGCTCCTTACGACTACAACTTTGAAATAACCTTGTTTACAATATTTTTTCAAGGGATTGGCTATTTATTTATGATGCTTATTGCCAATATATTTTACAACCTCGGATACATAGTAGATAAAAACTTTAACAAGGACAATAGCCAATCCTACAGACAAAGCTTATATAAGCTGGGACTGTGGTTCTCAGTTGGACTACCATTCTTGGTCCCGATTTTAATTATTGTTGAATATTTTGTTCGTTTTGCATAAGCAATATTCCGATAGAAAAAAGCACGAACCGCTAACAAGAGCTAAACGCCAGCATCGGCCGACTGCCTCAGTCGTCGTTTATACTAACCATTGAGCGTATATTAACCCAATAGACGTATCAGAAATCAACTTATAAAAAGAGACTTAACTTATCTATAATTAAGATCCTCAAAGAAAAAAAACAAGGACTTCAATTAAACCAGAAATTACTTGAAACAATCTTCAACCAAATACAACCTCAAATTTATCACCATGAGAAGCAGCTTAAATTATTTGTTTATTCTTTTCCTTCTAATTTCAACCAACGTTTTCTCACAAAATAAAATTAAAGGTTTACCATTTGCACAATCTTTGAATTACGGCAAGTCTGTAGCTGTTTTTGGTGGCTCTGTTTCTGTTATTCCTGAAAGTGACAGCGCCAAAATCATGTGGAAAAAATCCTTAGGGTTGACTGTTACTAATTACGGAGTGCCTGGTGCAGGTTTTTCTTCCTTGCAGGGGAAATCTGTTCAGAAACAGGTTGATGAAGCCGGTGTGTTTGACATCTATATTCTTTGGGCTTCAACAAATGACTATACCAATAAAAGAGAGATTGGGTCTTACACAGACTATACAGAATTTGACGGCTATGATAAAAAGAAACTAACTACTCAAGCAGGCGGGATTAACTACTGCATAAAAAGGATCTATGAGAAAAACCCTCAGGCAATCATCTACTTTTTCACCTCCAGCAAAGCCTTCAATGACCGGGGAGGCTACGATCCGCTTTACGCGCAGGGGATGAACAAATACGTTGAGATGCAAAAACAGATTTGCTCGCTCCACGGCATTCCCGTTCTTGACCAATTTACTTTAGGCGGCTATAATATCTACAACAAGCATCTGTATTATCGCGATCCTATCCATATGAATGCCTTAGGATATAAAAAGCTGGGCGAGCTCCAGGTGTCGTTTCTTGCTTTTCCGTAGGGGTGGTAAAATCTAAAATTGCGCTCAGATATTACCTGATAACCGCAAGCAATAAAAATTCAAAGCTTACCTACTCACCTTTTAACGTTAGCGTGCTAAAACAAAAAGGCCGCCGGAGAGAATCTCCAGCGGCCTTTTTGTTTTAAAATCAGTTCTTCTTAGAACTGGTCAATGAATGCGTTTAAGGTAGCGCTTGGGCGCATGGCCTCAGCCGCTTTGTTGAAGTCAGGGTGAAAGTAGCCACCCAAGTCAACCGGTTTGCCTTGGGCCGCGATCTGCTCCTGAACAATCTTCTCCTCGTTCTCAGTTAGCGCCTGGGCCAAAGAAGAGAATCTGGCTTTCAGTTCCTCGTTCTTGGACTGCTCCGCCAGGGCCTGGGCCCAATAAAGCGCCAGATAGAAGTGGCTGCCGCGGTTATCAATGCCACCCACTTTACGCGAAGGTGACTTGTCTTTCTCCAGGAACTCGGCATTGGCCTGGTTCAGGGTCTCGGCTAGAACCTGGGCTTTTTCGTTTTTGGTCTTGTAGGCCAAATCCTCCAGCGAAACGGCCAGGGCCAGGAACTCGCCCAGGGAATCCCAGCGCAGGTAATTTTCTTCCATGAACTGCTGTACGTGCTTAGGGGCAGATCCACCGGCACCGGTTTCAAACAGTCCACCGCCGTCCAGCAGAGGCACAATGGAAAGCATCTTGGCGCTGGTACCCAACTCAATGATCGGGAACAAGTCAGTGAGGTAGTCACGTAGTACGTTACCGGTCACGGAAATAGTGTCCTGGCCCGCTCTGGCGCGCTCGCAGGTATACCGGATGGCCTCTACCGGAGACATGATCTGGATGTCCAGCCCGGAGGTGTCATGGTCTTGCAGGTACCGCTCTACTTTCTTGATCAGGTTGGCATCATGCGCTCTGTTTTTATCAAGCCAGAAGATAGCTGGCGTGTTGGTGATGCGGGCACGGGTTACGGCCAGTTTCACCCAATCCTGGATAGGCAGGTCTTTGGTTTGGCACATTCTCCAGATATCGCCTTCCTCTACCTGGTGCTCCATCAGGCCATTGCCCGATGCATCCACCACGCGAACGGTCCCGGCGGTAGTGATCTGGAAGGTTTTGTCATGCGAACCGTACTCCTCGGCTTTCTGCGCCATCAACCCGATGTTAGGCACCGTGCCCATGGTTTTAGGATCAAAAGCACCGTTCTCTTTGCAGAAATCGATTACTTCCTGGTAGATGCCCGCGTAGTTGCGGTCTGGGATCATGTATTTGGTATCGTGCAGTTTGCCATCTGGTCCCCACATTTTGCCCGATGAACGGATAGCCGCTGGCATAGACGCGTCAATGATCACGTCGTTAGGGAAGTGCAGGTTGGTGATGCCTTTGTCAGAATCAACCATGGCAATGGCCGGTCCGTTCTGGTAAGCGGCTTGCAGGTCAGCTTCTACGGCTGCTCTCTGCTCTTCTGGCAACGCCTGGATTTTGCTGTACACATCGCCCAGACCGTTGTTAGCATCTACCCCAATAGACTTGAACAGTTCTGCGTGCTTCTCAAATACGTCTTTGAAGAACACGGTTACCGCGTGCCCGAACATGATAGGGTCAGAAACCTTCATCATGGTGGCTTTCAGGTGCAGGGAAAGCAACAAGCCCGATGCTTTGGCATCGGCGATCTCTTTCTCATAGAAAGCGCGCAATGCCTTTTTGCTCATGCGGGAGGCGTCAATCACTTCACCGGCTTTCAGGGCAAGTTTGTCTTTAAGCACGGTGGTGGTACCGTCTGCCGCTACAAACTCAATTCTTACCTCGCCGCCCTGCTCCATTACTACAGACTGCTCGCTGCCGTAGAAATCGCCACCGTCCAAGTGCGCCACGTGCGACTTAGAATCTGAAGACCAGGCACCCATAGAGTGCGGGTTCTTTTTGGCGTATTGTTTTACCGCATCGGCCACGCGGCGGTCAGAGTTACCCTCTCTTAAAACTGGGTTCACCGCGCTACCCAATACTTTAGCGTAACGAGCCTTGATCTCTTTATCGGCATCAGTCTGCGGGTTGGCCGGATAATCTGGGATGTTATAGCCTTGGGCCTGCAATTCTTTGATAGCCGCCGTCAACTGCGGAATTGAGGCACTGATGTTCGGCAATTTAATGATGTTGGCTTCGGGGGTTTTGGCCAATTCACCCAGGTAGGCCAGGTCGTCGTTTTGGGCCTGGTTTTCTCTTAGATGGTCTGGGAAAGTAGCCAAAATTCGGCCTGCCAGAGAGATGTCTCTGGTTTCCACCTCAATATCGGCTGCCTTGGTGAAGGCTTTCACAATAGGCAGAAAAGATTGCGTAGCCAGGGCCGGCGCCTCATCTGTAATGGTATAAATGATCTTCGCGGTTTTTGTCATGTTGCTCTTTAAATTAAATACTATCACCCGGGGCTTTACAACCCCAAACGATTTCAGACCTGTGCCCTGCCGTTAAAGGCAGGGTTTACCTAGCAAATATAAGCGACTTTTTCATATAGCCTACCCGGGAGCACCGGGCAGACACAACCTATTCCCTTACGCACAAATGGGCATCAGGATTAAGAAAAGCAGCTTACCTCTCTGCCCACCCCTTAGAAAACAGGTCACGAGCCCGTCCTCTATTTGGTAGCCATTGAACATTGATGCCTGTCTGCCAGGATACCGCATACAAGCTCCGGGGCAAGCCAAAACCATAACCTCCTCACCATCAGCACAATTAACTCGCACCAAACTTTATCTGGCTAGGATTCTACTTCTTAAAATACTGGCTTGGATGAATTATATACCACGCTGCTTTCAAGGTCTTCTCTCTAACTAATAGCATTCAAAGAGCTTTCTTCCGCGCCAAGCCAGATAAGGCTTAAAGAACCTTATGGGGGTAGTATAAATTTTTAGCAAATATTTTTTAAAAATAATTTATTATATTTTTAATATAACTATTTTATACAAAGATACAATTTTAAGGCTACCGCAAAGAAAATGAGTAGCATTATTTGCATTCACCACTACTTTCCGCACCCACTCTAAGAATTCCTCAAAGCACTTACCTATTGTTAAATAGTTAAATAAAATATAATTTACGACATATTTTTAAACCAATTATATAATAACAACAAGATATAATTTAACATAAATACCAAGAAAAGCACTTTTCGCATTTTATATATACCAGTAATTTAATATTCCCCTTTATGAAATCATTTTTACTAGTGATCCTTGTAGGCGTAGTAGCATTACTACAGGTAGAGGTGTATGGACAAGCCCCTAGAACCACTCTTTACCACGAAAATTTTGTAGGCACCTTTAACAGCATCACGCATAACTGGCAAACTGGAACCACCCCGAACAGCACTACCTCCTATACCAAGGCTTCTAAGGGAACACATCTCAAGACAGGGACTACCCCAGGCACCTATATACTAGAGCTGGGTGAGTTATCTACCGGAGGGTACGAAGACATAGACGTAAGCTGGGGTGGAAAAAAAGCCGGAGAGACAGCTTTGCTTCTGGAATACAGCTTTAATGGCGGCGCTTGGGTACCAGTTGACAAATGGTTTGATGTAGGCACCGAATGGTCAAAAGTGAATGCAGAACTAGGTATTTCCTTACCCGACTGTTTTAACAAAGGCAGGGTAAAATTACGCTGGACTTTCGTTGTCACTGATGCCTCCACCGCTTACGCCATTGATGATATTACCATTACCGGAATACCCTACGGGGGGCCTGGCCTTCCAGCGGCCTTGTCAAAGTTCAGTTGGGATAACAGAGTGGGCGGCGAGGTACCCTACAATATAGCACGGTATGGCAGCAATAATTACTATGAGGCAGACGGGGTCAAAATGCAATGGAACAAGCAGGAAGTTGGCACGGCCAATATGTACACCCAGCAGGTTACCCCAGATTACCAAAACATACACGCTTACTCTATCTCGCAGCAACATGCCGGAGGGGTCACTTCAAACAACTACTCACTGAACACGCTTCATTTCAGAAATACCGCTGTGGAGGGACTAACCTTCTCACTCTTTGACATAGACATGAACAGAAACCAGTTCTTAGATATCTTAAAGATTGTTGCTTACCGCACCGGAAGCACTACACCTATTTTGCCCCAGAAACGGTATACACAAACCACCGCCACCAATGAAATGGCCCAGGAGGGAAATACGATATTCTTCAGAAGCAAAACTTCTGCCGCCGGAGGAGCGAGCATTGACGGATCTTCCCCAGAGGGTGATGTCACCATCACTTTCCTGGAGCCGGTTGACAGGGTTGAATTCACCTTTTACAATGGCATTCCTCCGCAAAACGGGAAAGGACAGCAAGGTTTCGCGATTTCTGATTTAGCCTGGCGGAATATAAACATGCCAGCACCGCCGGTAGACTATTCTACCCCCAGCGCTCCTAGCAACGGCGGCACCGGTCCAGATCCGCTGCCCATCTCCTTGACCGCCTTTGGTGTAAAGAAAGTAGCCGAGGGCGCTAAGCTGGATTGGATTACCGCGAACGAAAAAGACAATGAGCGTTTTGTGGTAGAACGCAGCCAGGACGGCAAAACCTTTGTGGCCATTGGCGAGGTAAAAGGTGCCGGTAACAGCAACGTTCTCCTCAAGTATTCCTTTGTAGACCGGTCCCCTAAACCAGGCGCCAACTACTACCGCTTAACCCAGGTTGACTATGACGGCAAATTTGAGCGATCCAAAACCATTTACCTGGCCTATAAAGGAGAACCACAGTCTTCTACCGTGACCACCTATCCAAACCCAGCCTCCGATGCACTTACCCTCAAAGCAGGGTCCACCTCCCAGCAAGACCAGACCTTCTATATATTGAATGCGGCGGGCAAATTGGTAAGAACAGTGGTACTGCCCAAGAACGAGGCATCGGTGCAATTGTCCGTGCGGGAATTAGCCGCCGGCCTTTACCTGGTGAAATCAAACCACTCTGTTAGCAAGTTCTTTAAGCAATAAGCCATCAAGATCCTTTTCAAAACCAGTTAAGCACTTGCTTACGGATAATGCCTCAGGGCACCTTGTTCCTCACAGAGCAAAGTGCCCTGAGGCTTTTATGTTGGCACCTTCCCTTTGCTCCCACCTGCCAATCATCTGCATAATGACAATGTGCTTCACCAGGCAACTACCTACGTATAAGGCGCATGAAGACACGGAACTATGCCCTGGCGCTTGCCACACTGCTCTTGTTTGCTTGCGGACCAAATGAAGGCAGGGAAAATGCCACCACGGAAAAGGAACGTCCTGCGCTAGGAACCCAGACAGAAGAGCAGCGCCAACAAGCCGATGTATTGGCCAAAGACACCCTGAACGCAGTGCAGGACGAGGTGGTAAAAAAGCCAACGCCTGGCGCTTCGCTTGATTTTAAGCCGTTTTTTGAAAACTTCAGGGAAACCATCACCCAGCAGCAAGCCCAAGAATTCAACCAATGGATAGACCCGGAAAGGGGACTTTACCTCATTGAAACCCCGGGTGCGGTTCCGCAATTCACCCATGTCACGGATATCAGGAACTTCAAGCGAGCCAATGCCGGAGCGCGGCCGTTCTTCTCCATCGGGGAAACGATCAAAGACTGCAAACTGGAAGAAGTGAAGGCGCTGCCCACCATTACCTGCCAGGGCGAGGACAACAATTTCACCCGGCAGGGCTGCTTTGTGGCTGATGCCGCAGCTTTCAGAAAGAATGAGGCCAACAAATACGCCGGTTTACCAGCCCAGGAAGAGCAGAAAGTTTACCAAACCCAACTACTGGTCAGCAAAACAGTACTGCACACCAAAAGCGGTTTCAGATTCCATTTCGGGCAGATCAATGGCCAGTGGCGGGTGCTGTTCATAGACCTCTCAGTACCGTGCAGCGCTTGATTCTGGTATCAAGTATCATGAAAGCGAATTGGCTTTCAGACAAACTCACCGCAAGTGGAAGCATCTTGCCAGCCTAACCACCGTAAGAGACAGGAACAAATCTGTTTTAGGCCAACTTTTCTAAAATCAGCCTCAAAACAGCTTCGCGCAAAACCCAAGACCCATAACTCAAGATTCAGAACTCTCCGTATGGCCTGGCCCTCGCACCTTCCTCCCCCAGACCCCCAGCTTGTTAAGACCCTGACCGAGCAGCAGGAAGTGCTGCGGAAACAGGTGGTGCTGCAGAAACCAGACTTCGACCTGAAGCTGCTGGCCGGCTGTGATTCATCTTTCATCGGGGAGAATATTCTGTCAGTGTTCGTGGTGCTGACTTACCCTGAGTTGGAACTGGTGGAAAGCGTGTGGCACTACGGCCCGGTGGAGCTGCCTTACATTCCGGGTTTCCTGGCATTTAGGGAGGCCCCTAATCTGGTGAAGGCCTACGGCAAGCTGCAGCACACCCCTGACCTGATCATGGTAGACGGGCACGGCATTGCGCACCCGCGCCGTCTAGGCATTGCCAGCCAACTGGGCGTACTGTTGAACAAACCTACCATGGGCGTGGCCAAGAAAGTATTGACCGGCCGCTACGAGGAGCCTGCCCTCATGAAAGGCAGCATTACCCCACTCCTGCACCGGCAGGAACACATCGGCAACGTGATCCGGACCAAAGACAAAGTGAAGCCGGTGTTTGTATCGCCGGGCCACCTGATGGACCTGGAAACCGCCACGACCATTGCCCTGCAGACTGCTATCAAGCACAAACTGCCCGAGCCTACCCGCCTGGCCGATCACTACGCCGAGGTATACAAGAAAGAGGTGGTTTAAACCCGTACATGAGAGAATACGGAGGCAGGGTCGGCAAATACGGCATCTGGTAAGCAATGTGTCTGTATATGTACTGGATTTGCGTTCATCTGCCCCATTTTCCCAAACCAACCCAAATGGCACTAGTATATTCTAAGAGCCTCTTACTGCTACTATAATTTTAAAGAAGGAACAGATACCGTGCCCCAGGCCATTGAAGCTTTCTGCAAGCCAATGCCTGATGCGTACCCTATAGCCGTTGTTTTTTGGATCCCCAAAGAGCCTTTCCCTGTTAGGGAAAGGCTCTTTCCTGTGGCGCCCTTTGGTTCTTGGGTCACCCGGAAACAGGCAACAAAAAAGCCTGTGAGTAGATTATCTGGTGAAAACCAGATCAAATCAAAGTATTGAAGAAAACCTGGGCCGGCAAACTTTCACAATCTGGGCACCTGAACTTAACACATTGAAAAACAGCGCAGCACCATTTGCATCTGCGGCAATTATTGGCTTACTTCAAGGGCCGCCCTTTTAGCCTGCCCGTCGCCGTAGCCAACCCGAAGCTCCCCACTTACGTCCTTACGGTGAAAACGCGGGCTTTTACAGGCAGCGTCCACCAACCTAAAACTCTATGGAAACAATCAAATCCTTTTCCGCCTCCTCTGAAGAAGAACTTTGGCACCTGGTAGCCTATGACATGGCCAGCCAGAAAGAGTTGTTATCCTATTCTGCGCTCCTGCAGCAGCACGGCACCCAGATTTACTTTGACACCGACCTTGACCTAGGCGGCGGCTTTGAAAGCGGCATCTCGTCCACCACATTCATGGCCCCCGTGCCGGCGCACGTTTCCCTGCGGTTTGCCTTACATGAACAAGGCTGGATGGACGAAGTAGGCAAGTTCTTCGGGATGGAAGACATTGAACTGGGTTACCCAGACATTGACGACGCCTTCATCATCAAGACAAACCAGCCGGAAACCCTCAAAGCATTGCTCTCTGATCCCGCTATCCATGACATGCTCCTGAAGCATAAGAACTGCAGCCTGAAACTAGACGAAGACGCCGACGAGACCGGCCCCGAGACCGTGCTTACCTTCTCCAAAGACGAAGCCATCCTGGACATCTCTGAACTGCGGGAAATCTACCGCCTCCTGTATGAGATGCTGCAGAAACTGCGGCAGATGGCATAATGAGTTCTGAGTCTTGAGTTCTGAATCCTAAGTAGGGAATGTGTTTTTAGGGGATTGTGGGAAAAAGAGGTTAGAAACGCAGTTGAACCCATTTGAACCCACCCCTCCCTCTCCCAGGAGGGGAATTGGGCCATTCCGGTTTGAGGATGTTTTGCCATAACTAGGGGTAAAACGCAAAAGATATTCTGCTTAATAATGGGGGATTTCTGCTCTATCGTTTTGCAGCCAAGACCTTAAATCTGAGTCCAAGCTAAAGGAATCATTAAGAATTCATTTCCTCCTTACAGTAGCAGATAACTCCCCTCCTAGGAGGGGTAGGGGTGGGTTCAACTACGTTTGCCTCCGCAATACCGCTTACTCAAAAGACCTCGTAGCGTCCGGAGGACCTGCGAGCGTCTATGCCACCTGCTTGTTCCACTTGCAGACTTTTTGTCTCATTATGTTAAATAAACACCCTCCCGTTTCTGCCACTTTTTCCGGAAAACAGGCCAAAAACGGGTAGGCACCTCATTTGCTACTATCGTCATAACAAACTTAGAAACTACGGAAAGACTTAGATAGCGCTATGAACTTTAACAACTATACCATCAAATCGCAGGAAGCCGTGCAGAAGGCGACCGAGATTGCCGGCGGCAACCAGCAGCAGGCCATCGAGACGGGGCACTTGCTGAAGGGCATCCTGCAGACCGACGAGAACGTGACCGGTTTCTACCTGAAGAAACTGGGCGTAAACGTGAACCAATTCAACACGCGTCTGGACGAGATTGTGAACGCTTACCCTAAAGTGAGCGGGGGCAGTCCGTACCTGGGCAATGATGCGGCCGCTGCACTGCAGAAAGCCAATTCATACCTGAAGGAATTTGACGATGAGTACGTCGCCATTGAACACTTGCTCCTGGGCTTGCTGGCTGGTAGAGACCGGGTGGCCACGCTCATGAAAGACGCGGGTATCACCGAGAAAGGCCTGAAAGCCGCCATCAAAGAACTGCGTGGTGACTCTAAGGTAACCGACCAGAACGCCGAGGCGAAATACAACTCCCTTAAGCGCTACGCCATTGATTTGAACGAGCAGGCGCGTCTGGGCAAGATTGACCCGGTGATTGGCCGTGACGAAGAGATCCGCAGGGTGCTGCAGATTCTGAGCCGCCGTACCAAAAACAACCCTATTCTGCTGGGTGAGCCGGGCGTGGGTAAAACCGCCATTGTGGAAGGCCTGGCCCAGCGCATTGTGTCTGGTGACGTGCCCGAGAACCTGAAAACCAAAACCATCATGAGCCTGGATATGGGTCTGTTGGTAGCGGGTGCCAAATACAAAGGTGAGTTTGAGGAGCGCCTGAAAGCGGTGATCAAAGAAGTGGTAGACTCTGAAGGCGAAATCGTGCTCTTCATTGACGAGATCCACACCTTGATTGGGGCCGGTGCCGGTGGCGACAGCGCCATGGATGCCGCCAACCTCTTGAAACCAGCTTTGGCCCGTGGTGAGTTGCATGCCATTGGTGCCACTACTTTAAAAGAGTACCAAAAGTACTTTGAGAAAGACAAAGCGATGGAGCGCCGCTTCCAAGCTGTGACCGTGGATGAGCCAAGCATCCCGGATGCGATTTCCATTCTGCGCGGGATCAAGGAGAAATACGAGCTGCACCACGGGGTGCGCATCAAGGACGATGCGATCATTGCCGCGGTAGAATTATCCAGCCGTTACATCTCTGACCGTTTCCTGCCAGACAAAGCCATTGACTTGATTGATGAGGCTGCCTCTAAACTGCGCATCGAGATTGACTCTTTGCCGGTAGAGCTGGACGAGGTACAGCGTAAGATCATGCAGTTGGAGATTGAGCGTGAAGCCATCCGCCGCGAGAATGATAAAGAGAAAGAGAACCTGCTTTCCAAGGAAATCGCTGATTTGAGCGAAACCCGTGACGCCTTGCGCGCCAAGTGGCAGAGCGAAAAACAGGTCATTGAAGGCATCCAGAAACAGAAAGAGGCCATTGAGCAATTCCGTCTGGAGGCCGAGCACGCTGAACGCGCCGGTGACTACGGTAGAGTGGCTGAGCTGCGCTATGGTAAGATTCAGGAAGCCGAAGCCAAACTGCGCGAACTGCAAGAGCAGGTGAAACAGCAACAAGACGGCGACCACATGCTGCAGGAAGAAGTCACCTCCGAGGACATCGCCGAAGTGGTAGCCAAGTGGACCGGCGTGCCGGTAAACAAAATGCTGCAAAGCGACCGTGAGAAACTGTTGCACCTGGAAGAAGAACTGGGCCGCCGCGTGGCTGGTCAGGAAGAAGCCATTGCCGCCATTTCTGATGCCGTGCGCCGAAGCCGGGCTGGGTTGCAGGACCCTAAACGCCCCATCGGATCGTTTATCTTCCTGGGTACTACCGGGGTGGGTAAAACCGAGCTCGCCAAAGCCTTGGCCGACTTCCTGTTCAATGACGAGAACGCCATGGTGCGGATTGACATGAGTGAGTACCAGGAACGCCACGCCGTGAGTCGTCTGGTGGGAGCGCCTCCGGGATACGTGGGTTACGATGAAGGTGGTCAGCTGACCGAAGCCGTTCGCCGGAAGCCGTACTCTGTAATCTTGCTGGACGAGATTGAGAAAGCGCACCCGGATGTATTCAACATCCTGCTGCAGGTGTTGGATGATGGTCGTCTGACCGATAACAAAGGCCGGGTGGCGAATTTCAAGAACACCATCATCATCATGACCTCCAACATAGGCGCGAACATCATCCAGGAAAACTTCCAGGATCTGGACGAACTGAACCCGGAACCTACCATTGACCGGACCCGTGACGAGGTCTTTGAGGTGCTGAAGAAAACGCTTCGGCCTGAGTTCCTCAATAGGATTGATGAGCTGATCATGTTCCGTCCGTTGAGCTCCAGAGAGATCCGGAAGATTGTGGACA
Organism: Rufibacter roseolus; assembly: GCF_017916365.1. Lineage (GTDB taxonomy): Bacteria > Bacteroidota > Bacteroidia > Cytophagales > Hymenobacteraceae > Nibribacter > Nibribacter roseolus. Next base: position 1,404,935 of record NZ_JAFMSU010000001.1, on the reverse strand, counting down.
TCCAGTTCCGCCACATCCAGGAGCGTCTGGAAGACAGCGGTATCCGTCTGGAAGCAACCGAAGAGGTACTGGACTTCCTGGGCCGAGAAGGTTACGATCCGCAGTTCGGGGCCCGTCCGCTGAAACGTGTGCTGCAACGCCGCATCCTGAACGAGCTGTCCAAAGCGATCCTGTCTGGTGACATCCGGAAAGACGCGGTAGTGGAAGCGGTGCTGGAAGACGGCGAGATCAAGTTCATCAACGTGGACATTGATCTGCCCATTGATAGATAATCCGTTGTTTTAAGTTGAAGTGAAGGCGTCGGGAAGCAATTCTCCGGCGCCTTTTTTTATTACTCATTCAAAATGATGGCCACCCAGATTCAGGGCAGATTATGAGAAAACAGCCCTTAAACCATTTATGTAGCGGCGTTACACCGTAACGCCGTGGTCATACGCAGCCGTTGGCTTCCTTTCCCCAGAAGCCTTACCACGCCAAAGATATTTGTCTATTTAATCCTAAAGCACAATTCAGGTTATTGGCAGCGGTATTGCCCTGTGGCCACACGGCGTTACGGTGTAACGCCGCTACGTTTTCGGCATGTATTTTCTAAAACAGGCAGGAACCAGAAACTCACCTTCACCTGCTCCCTCATCACCCACAGAACTTGCATCCCTGAGGCTTTTTTCTAATCTTGCCTGACTAACACCATTTTAATACAGCAAACAAAAGTGTCATCCGTCTTCTTCACCTACCTTCAATTAGGCTTTCACCACATTTTCAACCTTCAGGCGTATGACCACATGGTGTTTGTGCTGGCCATGTGCGCCATGTATTCTGGCAGTGAGTGGCGCCGCATTTTGGCCCTGGTCACCAGCTTCACCATTGGGCATTCCATTACGCTGGCTTTGTCTACCCTTAACCTGATAAAGTTCAATACCGCACTCATAGAACTGCTTATCCCTATCACCATCCTGCTCACGTGTTTGTACAATTTCACCCAGTTGGGCAAGGTTAAAAAGAAAGGCGGCGCGGTCTGGTCATTGAACAACGCGTTCGCCGTTTTCTTCGGGCTCATCCACGGCATGGGCTTCTCCAATTACCTCAAATCTCTGCTGGGCCAGGGGCAGAACATTGTGCTGGAATTATTGGCCTTCAACGTGGGCATTGAGATAGGTCAGTTGCTGATTGTCCTGATTGTACTCATCCTTAATTTCCTCCTCACCAGGGCCTTACCGATCCAGAAACGCGACTGGGCGTTGGGCATCAGCAGCGCAGCCGGGGCTATTGCCCTTATGTTAATTTTAAACCAGGATTTTTCAGCCATTTTCTGAAAAACAAGTATAAATCAGGAGCGCCCCTGCTTTCCTGTTTTATAAGCCGCACCCATGCTGACCGAGTCTTACCGCGTATTAGGAGTCCCTTTTGGCGCTGAGATGCCCCAGGTAAGGCATGCCTACCGGCAACTGGTCTTGCAGTACCACCCAGACAGAAACAAAGACCCTGAGGCGCCGGCCATGTTCATGCGCATCCAGTCGGCGTATGAGTATCTGCAGCGTTTCAAGGAGGTAGCCGCGGCGGCACCTTCCGCTTCCTACTCTTACACAGCGCCACCCAAACAGCAGTCTGACTGGGAAAAATACGAGTTTGTCTATGATCCGCCCGCCGATCCTAAGGAGTACCTGGCCTGGGCGGCCGTAGCGCGGGAAAGAGCCCGCCGCCAGCGCGAGAAAGACCACCAAGCGTACGTGCAGCGCACCCTGGAGATGAAGAAAAAGTGGTGGTACGTCCTGGCCTGGGGCAGCAGCTACCTGGTGCTTTTCCTTGGCTTTCTCACGGGCTTCACCTTTATGTTGGTTCCCTTTCTTTTCTTCTATTCGGGGCAATACAAGCACCTGTTGCTGGGCGTGATCACGGTCCCTATTGGGTCTGCCATCTTCCGGCTCATGAAGGTTTTGCGGCAGGATATCAGGAAGCACTTTGGCGAGGATCTTCCCCAAATGTCTAAATAAGAGCACGTCTGCTTTTTTCTTTGCCTTTATTTGCCCAATTTGCTTTTTCTCACAATCCAACAAACACAACCTTCAACACTAAATGAAACAATTCTTACTCGCCTCCGGGCTGCTCCTAGGTTTGGCAGCACCGGTTCTGGCGCAGGAAAACATTGACAAGTCCAAGTTCAGGCAACTGGCGCAGGAATTGCCTACCCCCAATACCTACCGTACCGCTTCCGGCGCCCCGGGCCACGAGTACTGGCAACAGCGCGCCGACTACAACATCAAAGCCGAGCTGAACGATGACAACCAATCGCTCACCGGCTCGGAGACTATCACCTACACCAACCTCTCGCCCGATGTCCTGACCTACCTGTGGGTACAGCTGGACCAGAACATCTTCGAGAAGAATTCCATGACCAACCTCACCCGCACGAACAAGATCCCGGACAAGCCTACCTTTGGCGTGGCCGAGGCTTTGGCCGAGCAGACGTTTGACGGCGGTTACAAAATCAAATCGGTGAAAGATGCGAACGGCAAAGCCCTGCCCTACACCATCAACTTCACCATGATGCGCATTGACCTGCCCCAGCCTTTGAAACCCAAGCAGAGCGTGAAGTTCAGCATTGACTGGACCAACCTCATCAACGACCAGAAAAAACAAGGCGGTCGCGGCGGTTACGAGTTCTTCCCCGAGGACGGCAACTACGAGTACCAGATGGCCCAATGGTTCCCGCGCATGGCTGTGTATGACGATGTGAATGGCTGGCAGCACAAGCAGTTCCTGGGCACCGGCGAGTTCGCCCTGCCGTTCGGGGACTACAAAGTGAGCCTCACCGTACCTTCAGACCACGTGGTAGCCTCTACCGGCGAGTTGCAGAACGAAGATGTTTTAACCTCTGCGCAACGCAGCCGCCTGGCCCAGGCCAAGAAAGCCAATAAGCCTGTTTTGATTGTGACGCCGGAGGAAGCCCTGAAAGCCGAGAAAAACAAAGCCAAAGGCAAAAAGACCTGGACGTTCGTGGCCAAAGATGTGCGCGATTTCGCCTGGGCCTCTAGCCGTAAGTTCATCTGGGATGCCATGAACGTGAACTACGCCGGTAAAAACACGCTGGCCATGAGCTATTACCCCAAGGAAGGAAATCCATTGTGGGGCCAGTATTCCACCGAGGTTGTAGCGCACACCATCAAAACCTACTCCAAATTCACCATTGACTACCCGTATCCAGTGGCCATCTCGGTGCACGGCGCCGTGGGCGGGATGGAGTATCCGATGATTTCCTTCAACGGCGGTCGTCCGGAGAAAGACGGCTCTTACACGGAGCGCACCAAGTACGGCATGATCTCCGTGATCATCCACGAAGTGGGACACAACTTCTTCCCGATGATCATCAACTCTGATGAGCGTCAGTGGACCTGGATGGACGAAGGCCTGAACACCTTTGTGCAGTATTTGACCGAGCAGGAATGGCAGCGTGATTACCCTTCCAGCCGTGGCGAGCCAAGAAACATGGTGACCTACATGAAGATGGACAAAAGCATGCAGCAGCCCATCATGACCAACTCTGAGTCCATCACGCAGTTAGGAAACAACGCCTACGGCAAACCGGCCACCGCCTTGAATATCCTGCGCGAGACCGTGATGGGCCGCAAGCTGTTTGATTACGCCTTCAAAGAATATTGCCGCCGCTGGGCTTTCAAACACCCCATGCCAGCAGACTTCTTTAGATCCATGGAAGATGCCTCGGGCACCGACCTGGACTGGTTCTGGAGAGGCTGGTTCTACACCACCGACCACGTAGAGCAGGAACTCACCGGCGTAAAATGGTACTCTGTAGACACCCGCAACCCCGAGGTGGAGAACGCCAAACGCCGCGCCGAGATCAACGCCGCGCCTAAGAGCCTGTCGCAACAGCGCAACCTGCAGGACATCCAGAAGACCCTGGTAGACACCAAACCAGAGCTGAAGGATTTCTACAACACCTATGACCCCTTGGCCGTGACCGAGGAAAGCAAAGCGCAGTATCAGAAATACCTGCAGTCTTTGGCTCCTGAAGAGCGGGCCCTATTGCAGAAAGGCCTGAACTTCTACGAAGTAGGCATCCGGAACAACGGTGGGCTGGTAATGCCAGTGGTGATGCAAATGACCTACCAGGATGGCACTTCCGAGATTGTGCGCATCCCCGCGGAGATCTGGCGCTACGACGAGAAAGAGATCACTAAAGTGTTCGTGACCGAGAAACCGGTGGCCAGCTTCATGCTGGATCCTTTCCAGGAAACCGCCGACATCGACATGAACAACAACTCGTATCCACAGCGTCCGCAGCCAAGCCGTTTTGAGCTGTTCAAAGAACAGCCACGCGGCATCACGCCTAACCCGTTGCAGCAGCAGACCCAACGCCAAGCGGCTCCCCGTTCGCAAGGCGGAAACTAAGTCAACGGTTTCTGGCCCGTTTCCCTGAAAGCAGGCTCTAAACAGCCATCCATCAAAAGCCCCACCTGCCTGCAGGTGGGGCTTTTGTCTTTATTAGGCTTTCACTCTGGATTGATGCACTGCCACTGCTGGCCATTCCAGTAAATCCACCGGACCTCCTCAGGCTTCCGTAGCCCCAGTACAATCCCGCTTCCCTTGATGCCCGGTAAAACTGATCCTGCCCCCGCCGGAAAATGAGATGTGGTTTTCCAAAAGGCGACCTCCATAAAGCTCCTTAAGGCAGGCCACTGCCCTTCCTCCACTACCATCGCCTTGACTGGGTCTGTCCCCAACAGGAAGGAAACGGCAGGTTTCTGGGTGCGTTTGTTTTGCAGGAACACCGCGTAGTCTTCCGCAGCGTCTCCGTCAAAATTCCCCTGAAGGTAGAAAGGATTGAGCGCGGGGTTGAGGGTGTACTGCGTTTTAAGGCCGTTTTGCTCAAAAGCGGGCAAAAGCGCTTGGGGCAAATAATCCAGTGAAGGCGCCGTAAGCTTCGGGTTACAGCCTGCCAGCATCAGCATTATGCCCAGGAGGAGAGATTGAGTTGTTTTCATTTGGGTCTCAGGTCAGCTTGTCTCTCTAGAAGACAGGCATGAACTCTGTTTCCCTCTTTCGTTGGTTTTGGAAAAAGGCACAAAAAAGGACTGTCCGTTGGCTGGACAGTCCCTGAAGTTGGCAAAAAACCTGCGTTTATTCTTTGTTCTTGAAGTCTCCGTTTTTGATGGCTTTGATGACCTGGTACCACTTAATCGGGTCTAACAGCGGGTTGGTGGCCCCGGGATTATAACCGCCCCGGCGCATTTGCTGCTGGTTCTGCAGGTTCATGTACGTGCGATGGTTAGAGTTGGCATCCATGGGCGTATTCCGGAACATCTGGTCCAGGATCTGCTGGCTCATGGCGCTCTCGCGGTCAATGTCCTCCACCGGCGATTTCATGGCCAGCACCGCCTGGGTAAAGTCGCGGAAGGTGGCATACGGGAAAACCCGGATCTCGGGCAGAGCCGTAGGGTCTTCCAGCATCTCAATGATAATGGAATAACTGTCCTTCTCAAAGCTCTGCGGAATCACCAGAGACTGTTTGGCGTAGCCCAATGAACTGAACACCACGCTATCGCCTGCCAGCACTGGCAAAGAGAAAAAGCCATACTCATTTGTGTTGGTCCCGCGGCCGGCTTTGGGAATGTACACGCTGGCGCCCGGGATCCCCAGCAGGCTATCGCCGGCAGTCACCACCCCGGTTAACTGGATCACCTTTTTGGCTCCTTGGCCGTGCGCAGAGGTGAGGCTAATTCCGGAAAGAAGTAAGAGGACCACCAGAAAGCGCCCCAGATGCGCCCAATAGCGGGAATATAAAGGAGAAGGATTGAAATATAGCGTAGTCATGGATCAGTTCGTTTACAAGTATAGGCTTTTTATAGTACTTTGTGCCGAAGAGCTTTAAATTAATTTTACGAAGAGATACTCCATGAGGCTCAAACATTTTAACGTCAGTTTTGGGGAACAAGTATTCAAAGCCATGAGTGACGTCTCCAGGATCAGGGTCCTGAACCTGTTAATGCGCAACAAGGAGCTGTGTATCGCTGATCTGGAACTGGTGCTGGATTTCACCCAAACCAAGACCTCCCGCCACCTCATCTACCTAAAAAACACCGGCTTGGTATCCTTCCGTAAACAGGATCAGTGGGCCTTTTATTATATCAAAGACGAAATGCTGGACTTTTTGCAGCAGATGTTTGGGTACCTGGAGAAAGATCCGCTGTTACTCAAAGACCAGGAAGTTTACCAAACGCTCTTCTCTAACCGCGAACTGGCCATTAACCGGCTGCAGCAGCGGCACTTTACCGGCCTGTAGTTGCATGCGTACCCCAGATTCCTCCGGGCGGTATTTCCCGGCTTTAACCGGACTGCGGGCTGTGGCTGCCTACCTGGTTTATGCTCACCATGCCAAGCCCCAGGTCCCCTTTGCCACCTCGTTCTTTGACACCTTGTTCCGGGAGGGCCACATGGGTGTTTCTATTTTCTTTGTGCTCAGCGGTTTCCTTATTGGCTTAAGGTACAGCCAAAGTTTTCAGGCGAAGGATTCTGCAGCCTGGCGGCAGTATGCCTTGCACCGGGTAGCCCGCATCTACCCCGTTTATCTCCTCTGCACCCTCGCTGCTTTAGTTTTTCGGCAGGATTTCAGGCCCGGCGTCTGGCTGATGAACCTTTCTATGGCACAGGGCCTGTTTCCGGAGTATTCTTTCACGGGCATTGGCGTTGGCTGGTCCATGACGGTAGAGGTATGTTTCTATGCGGCTGCGCCTTTGGTTCTATTATATTGGGAGAGATTAGGCCAGTTCAGGTGGTTTCTGGTCACCCTGCTTTCCGGTGGCCTATTGCTTTTGATTGGGCAATCACCCTTGCCAATGGCCTTTGTTCCAGACAGCAATTTTCTGCTTAGGGCTACTTTCTTCGGACGATGCTTTGAATTCTACCTGGGTATCTGGTGCGTCAAAAGGTTTCTGCTGTTCTCTGCCCCTCCCCTTGAGTCCGCGCAAAAGGCCGGCGCATTCACCTATGTGGGCGCTTTGGGTATTCTGGCCCTTATGCTGCTCATAGCTCCGGTCAGCAACCTGTTACCCGATTCCCCAGCTTTGAGGTTCCTCACCTTCCACACCATGAACAACTTTGTGCTGCCCGTTTTCATCGGGAGCCTGGTTACCGGGCTGGCCATGGAAAAGACCGCGCTTTCAAAGCTACTCGGCTCCAGAACTGGGGAAGGGCTAGGGAAAGGCTCTTACATTTTCTACCTGGCCCATTATACCTTCGGGTTTGATCTCCTTTACTTCCATGTCTGGCAAAACAAAGGAGGCGTGTTGCTGCTGCTGGCTTTGATTTCTGTAGTAGGCTACTATGTTTTGGAGGCCCCTTTGCGAAAAAAAGCCTTGAAGATGTTTTCCCCGCGCCGCTTTGTTGAAACTAAAAGCCGGTAGATTGGTTTTAAAATAACAACTTTGCTCTTCTGCTGCCTTGTCAGCGAGCACTTCTGTTATGAAAAAGCCTAAAACTTACCGTCACCTGTTCTTTGACCTGGACCACACGCTGTGGGACTTCGAGAAGAACTCTGAAGAGACGCTGCACCATTTATACGACCACTATAAGCTAGACCAACTGGGGAATTTCACCCGGGACTCTTTCTACCGAAAATACAGCTTTGTAAACCAACGCATGTGGGACCAGTACCACAAAGGGAAAATCACGCAGCAACAGCTCCGGGAGAACCGCTTTGTCAAATGCCTCACAGACCTGGGCGTGGCCCCCACCGATATACCCGAGGGCATCAGCAAGGCCTTTATTGACATCTGCCCCACCAAAACCGCGGTATTCCCGTTTACCCACGAGGTACTGGGTTACCTGAAGGAGAAATACGTCCTGCATATCATCACCAACGGGTTCAAAGACGTGCAATACATCAAGATGCGGTCAGCGAAGCTGGATTCTTATTTCTCTGAGATCATCACCTCTGAGTGCATCAACTGCACCAAACCTGATAAACGTATTTTCCAGCATGCGCTGCAGCGCGCCGGCGTCACGGCCCAGGAGAGCCTCATGATTGGTGATAGCCTGGAAGCCGATGTACTGGGCGCCATGAACGCGGGCATTGACCAGGTTTTCTTCAACCCCGAGAAAAAGCGCCCCCGTCTGAAACCCACCTATGAGGTGCACTGCCTGAGCCAGTTGAAGACGTTCTTATAACCTGCTTTGGGGTTCTTTTCTGTAAAACAGCCCCGAAACGGGAACTCCCGCCTGGTAGGATTTGTCTATAATTTGGTTACTTTTGCAGGCATCGGCCGTAATAGTAGACCGAAAGCGTTCTTTCACAATTGGGGATGACCGGAATTGACAGCTTGAGCAAGCTGGGTGTAAGCATGTCGGGAGTTGGCAGTTTTCCCGTAAATCAGAATTGACCGACGATTATCTGGCGAGTCTAACTACGCCATGGCTGCCTAGTCTAGGTACTAAGCATTTTGCCATTGTCCTGCAGCTCCTCGGTTCGGTGGGGGTTGGTCACAGGGCATCGTAATGCCGATCTAGTGTAGGCCAAGGTGCGGGGTCTGCATGAAACTAAAGCATCTAAGGTGACTTCATAGGCCAGGCTTGGGCCTGGAGCCACACGAAAACCCAACCAAGACTAAACATGTAGAAAGCGCTCAAGTTTCCTTGTCTGGACCAGGGTTCGAATCCCTGCATCTCCACTTTACAACCAAAAACGCCCTGTAAGCCACAGCTTACAGGGCGTTTTTGGTTTATATTGAAACGGCTCTACGAATTAGGGCTGAGACTTTGACCCAAAGGTGTTTTTCTTAAAGCCTTATTTTAGGATAGCTTTTGCCGGGCTTCTTTATCTGGGTCGTACTCCACCTTGCACTCATCATTAAGAACCATTGTCTCTCCTTTCTCCAAGGTATATTGAGGCCAATTAGGTAGGTCAGCACCATTAGGATCTCCCTTATGCATGAAATTCAATAAAGCATGGGCCATTTTTATAGCTAGCTTTCTTGGGCGTGCGCCTCCTCCAGTATGGGTTACCATTCGGTCGGTGTTAAGAAACCAGAAACTGATATCCAGACAGTGGAATGACCGCATACGAAGGTTGAACAATGGAGAACTCCAACCAAACCAAGCCATGTAGACAGGGGCATCTTGTTTCAGTTTAGCATTCGCGGTTTTTACCACTGCTTGCCTATTAGACACAATCAGTGACCATATTTCTATAGGTTTTCTACCTGGGAAATTTTTATCATAAGCGCTGACTATTTCGGCTGTTTTATCACCGTAAGTGCTTTTCAGCTTATCTATAACCCTACTCAAGGTTATATCTTCCAATTCTGGTTCTGTACGTCCAGGCGCCCATTCATGGAAAGTAGTGCATAACAGCATAGGTACATTAGGAGAAGCAGCTGAAGCATCTGCGTAGAACTGTCCGGCTGGCAAATGCAGCCCATCGGCTACGGGCCCAAAGCCGCCTCTTCTCATGCCGGAGCCACCCTTCTCCTTCTCCATTTTCCTGACTGCTCTGTTGGCCAAGTCCAGGTAGTCTTTCCAAGGCAGTTCCTGCAATTGGTCAATTTGTAAAGGACTTAGGTTTGCTTCCTTTAGTATATATCTCCCCAACTCTTGGGAATACGCTTTGTCTACTCCCTTAACATCAGAGCCGCTTAAGGCAACTGCTTTGTGTACCAAGCCTTTTGCCTCTGGCATAGCAGCCACAATACACACTTTGGCACCACCCCCAGATTGCCCCATCACTGTAACATTGTTGGGGTCTCCGCCAAAGTTTTCTATATTCTGGTTTATCCACTTCAAAGCCGCTACCACATCTAACATTCCAACATTGCCAGAATGCTTGTATTCCTCACCCCCAACAGCGGAGAAATCAGAGAAGCCTATGGGCCCTAACCTATGATTGATGGAACAAAAAACCGCATCACCGTATTTACTGAAATTCTCACCGTGGTAGCCATCCTGTTCCAGGCCGTTGCCTTTGCTGAATCCGCCTCCGTGAAGCCATACCAGAACCGGCCGGTTTTTCCTGTCTTCTAAACCTGGGGTCCAAACGTTCAGTCGCAGACAGTCTTCGCTTACCTCATCATAGTTCCAGTGATCTACAAATGAATAATAATTCTCAGGTTTACGGTCATATATGTCCTGAGGAGCTGAGTTCCCGGGGTAAACAGCTGGACGCACTTCACTCCATGGCTCTGGTTCCTTTGGAGGCATGAACCTGTTCTTGCCAGAGGCATTTGCCGCATAAGGAATGCCCATAAATGTGAAAACCCCGTTCATGATATACCCTTTCACTTTCCCATATTTAGTTTGGGCTACGGCAATGTCATCTCCTATAAACAGCGCTTGACCGTCTTCTTCTAACTCCTCTGATTTAGCAGGTGTTGAGCAAGAGGATAAAGTAAGGGCAGGTGAAATACCCACGGCAGCAGCACTTAAGCCAGCCTTGGCAACAAAGTTTCTTCTGTTCATTTTCATGATAGGTAGTCAATTTTTCCGGGGGCAGTGCAACTCCTTTCCTACAACATATAATGAAAGGATTACCAATAACAGCGTACCCCGTTCCTGTTTATGCCTCATATTTTAAAATAAACTAAGAAAACAACAGAACCTACTAAAGCTTGTGTTTTTAATTTGCTTAGCAGAAATGCAGATGGCTGTTTATTTGCCTGACAGAATCAGAACCATTTCCTGCCGTGGGGCAAGTTTTACCTGCGGCATCAGTAGCCTTTGGTCTTTAGTTTTAAAAGAGGAAAGATTCTGGTATTGGCGACTTACCGGAGCAAAGGCCTGTACCTCTTTGATTTTTCCGCCTTTCAAGTCAAAAGAAATATCAGAAGTCAATTCAGTGGCGGAATTGTTGAGCAGATAAACAAAGTATTTATTTCCGCACTTCATTCCGTAGGCTTCTATCTTGTCTGTAAGGACTGGGAAAGGCTCAAAGGTACCGTTGCCAGAAGCCAGCATCTGGTCATTGATTTCTTTCACTGAGTTGAAATACGGAGTCATGTTGCGGTCATCAAACAATTCCCACCACCATGTCATAGGGAGAATGGGCGTGGGATTGAAGAGGCCATACCATAAACCCCGTTTGTAATCATAATCCCATTCCTCCCCGTACTTTGGGTCTGCGTCTTCCCAACGGTAGCCAAACTCCCCTACCACATATGGTTTGCCAAAGGTGCTGATGTAGGTTGGGTAAATGGCCGGGATTTTCTCTGTGTGTTTATAAATATGCTTTTGGTTGAAGTCTAAATAGGCGATGGCATTCATACCCGCTATATCACGGTGGGAAATGCTAGTGGAGACCAAATGCTGATAGGGATCAATGTCTTTGAGGTAGCGACTCATGTCATCGTGCCACTGCGTAATGGCTTCATGCGGAATAATCACGCTATCAGCTGCCGTAAATGCTGCGTTGTCTACCTCGTTGAAGAACTCCCAGACTGCTATGTTGGTGCTATACCCCCAACGGGCCACAATGTAGCGCAATTTGTTTTTGTATTTCTCCCGCGCCCTTTGCAAGGTGAAAAACTCGGTAGGGGTTTTGGCCGGCCCGCCATTGGCTTGGTTGTAATTGCTGTTTTTCCAGCCGCCATTTTCCATCAGGTGTCCATGCCAGTCAAAAGTGAGCATGAAATACAGGTTCAGGGAGTCGCAGAGTTGCAGCAGTTCCTCCATCCGTTGAATGGCACCTGGGTGAAAGTACTCTTGGGTGTTAGTGTACCTTTTGGTGGAGTTTACCTTCTTCCACTCAAGCGGCAAGTTCCAATAGCACATCCAAGTCCGGAAGAAGTTGGCGCCGTTTTTAGATAGGGTGGGGAGTAGGTAATCATACGTCCACTTATCGTTCTCAAATGAACGTGACTCCCATCCCACATTCTCTCCTATCCCCCTGAACAAGGTGCCGTCATCAAACTTAAAGGTGTACAAATCATTCTTGTGTAGAAATCCCGGTTTGTCTCCCTTCCCTGCCTCAAATGTCTCGGGTTTAGATTCATCCGAAATGTTTTTACCGCCCAACCGGAAGAACCAGCTGTAGGTGCCAACTTCCTGGGGAGCGAACCTCGCTTTCCATTCAGAGGCGTTTTTATCCCCCTTTTCAAAATAACAAGGTAATACCAACGGTTTTCCAGATGGGGAAGTCAGCACCATGTCCAGGGCGATTTCTTTCTGGTCATACGGGTTCGTGAACGGGACCTGCAGGTTGATGGTCCATTCCGCTTTCTCAAACTGCCTTATGGGTGATTTGGGTTGGGTTACCTTTTGGATTCTATTCTGGGCAACTGTTGCTTTGGCCAGGGTAAGCAACAAGAATAGAAGCAAAACTTTGAGTGATGCTTTCATGGAGAATAAATAAACAAGGTCAAACATGGCTAAATTCTACTCAGCCCAAGGATGGGAATAATGCAAAAGACAAGGGACCACTATGAGGAAAACTCCCTTACCTTCTAGCCAAACAGAACAGGTACTTACACTGTCCAAAAAGGTGGGTACAAAGTTCCCGTTTTCAGGATAGATTAATGAAAACACCCAGAAAACGGGAACTGCACTAAAATCAATGAAGGTATCCTAGCTTCTGCCTTATTTAGCTTTTTGCCAGCCTGGCATCTCATCCAGGGTGATAACTCTGTCTGAGTGGTACAATGCCTTTATTGCCTCGGGGGTATTGCTCTCTTTCACCAATTCAGACCATGCCATAAAGAATATCCATCTGGGTTGCCCCTTAAGCATTTCCGCGGTAGGTAGCTTGGCACACTCCCCTATGGCCATAGGTTTATCTCCCACAATGGGCAGGATATAGTTGTACCAGGACGGATCAAACCCTTGGTCATACACGTCAAAAGCAAATACATCCCAGTATTGATCACCCGGATTGTACTCGGCAAAATCACGGCTCATGTCTTGCATGTCCCACACCCAGATTAGGTTAGTCAGTCCTTTCTCCTTTACCATATAATCATGGGTGATCTGGTACAGGCGAGCCGTGCCATTTGGCCCAGGCCTTCCACCCCACCAGAATTTACCCTGGTTCATTTCATGGAGAGGACGAAACAGCACCTCTACATTATTATCCTTCAGGTATTTGAGATATACCGCGATGTCATCCATCCGGGCTTTCCACTTTTTGTTCAATGGTGTTCCATCAGTGATGATTTCCTGCCACTCCTGGTCATTGAGTTGGGCGTTCAATAAGCCCGGATCCCACCCGCAAGGCTCTCCCTGGTTGGGGGGGCAGCCATGCCACATGATATTGACGACAGCCCCTTTTTCCCACTGGCGCTTGGCTTCATGGATCATAGTCCACCTTTGGTCTATGTTTTCCTGCTGAAACAAAAAGTCGCCGCTCCACAAAGCAGGGTATTTGCCAGTTGTCTCGGCAATGTACTTGGACCATCTCTCAGGCTCGCTGTTAGGTTCGCGGTTATGCTGCCCGGCTATGGTTTTAGAGCCGGATATACTTTTTAAATAAACAAGGGACTTAAAAGATTGTGAGCTTCTACAGGAAGAGAATAGCACAGTAAAGAAAGCAAACAGAAACAAGGGGGAAGTACGCAGATTCATAGTATGGAAGTTTGGGAATTTGTATAAAGAAGGGAATCTTAATGGCAATATCTTGCCGGAATAGCCTGGTTGCACGGCAAGAAAAGTCCGTTGTTATTCCGTCAGAAGATACACTGAACGGAATAACAGATTATGGATGAACTGAACCCAGTTGTAAACTGGAAGTGGCAATAATATGAAAGAGCAAAAGCAGGAAATGGATAGATTTTACCAACCTGGCATTTCATCCAAGGTGATGACCTTTGAAGAGGTTTGCAGCGCCTTCATTTCTGCCGCTGTATTCCTTTCAAAGACCAGTTCTGACCATCCCATAAAGAATGTCCATTTTGGCTGGTAGGTTAAATCTTCAACAGTGGGCAATCTCTCGCATTCCCCTATGGCGATAGGTTTGCCTTTAGCCGCTTTGACCATGGCATTATATTTCCCTTGGGAGAATCCGCTACCATCGTAGAAGTCCAAAGCCGCTATATCCCAGTAACCTTCGCCAGGATTGTAGTTGACAAGGTCATTCTCTAAGGTTGAAAAGTCCTGCACATCCCACACCCAGATAAGATTTGTCAAACCTTTGGTCTTGGTCATGTAGTCATGGGTGATCTGATAAAGTTTGCGGGTACCGTTCGCACCCGGTCTTCCGCCCCACCAGAAGTTCCCTTGGTTCATCTCATGAAGTGGCCTCCATAGCACTTCCACTCCTTTGTCTTCCAGGAACTGAAGGTGGACGCTGACTTCATCCATCATTGCCTTCCATTTAGCATTCAACGGGGTGCCATCTGTAACCAATTCCGTCCATTGGGCATCTGTCAATTTGCTCAGGACCCCATTGGCATCCCAGCCACATGGCTGAGACATGGCCGGGTTACAGGCATGCCACATGATGTTGACGATAGCTCCTTTTTTCCATTGGTTCCAAGCCTCATTCACCATGATCTGGCGATTGTTGATATTGTCAGCCTGAAACAGAAAATCTCCGCTCCACAGACCTGAGTATTTACCCGTAACAGTTTTCATCTCCTCAGTCCACCGTGCTGGGGTAGCGTTTGGCTCCCGGTTATGGATACCAGAGACTGTTTTTGAGCCTGAGATACTGTAGAGGTAATTCAGTGTCTTGAAGGGTGTTTGGGGTGTAACTACTGGTATTTCAGGCTCTGGCTCGCTTTCCTTACTTCCACAAGATGAAAAAAGAGATAAAGCGGTCAATGCAAAAGCTACAATTCTGTTCTTCATAAAAGATGGTTTTGACGATTTGCTGAAATGTAGTGCCTTGAGCAAATTTCAGCAAGTAGATAGAAACTGCTATGATAATTGCCAACCCAAACTATAGAAGGAGGCAGAATCCATTTGGGTTAGGCCATTCTCAAACAGGTCCAAAAAGAAAATTCTTGTAAACGATTAAAAAGGCAACATTTACACAGAAGTTTATTGAAGCTGTAAAGGGCTGGAGATTGTGTGTCCCCAGCCCTTTGTTGCTATTGTTTCTTCACCTCAACCCAGAACCTTCTAGGTTTTTTCACAAACTTATCGTAATCAGAATAGATGTTATTCCAGTCATCTGTACCATTCAAGGTGAATTCGAAAGCGTTATCTGTTACTGTTTTAGTCAGATTATTGCCTAAGCTTATGCTTCCGGGACCTACAAAAGTGGCGGTGGCGGTAGTTTTGTCGGCAAAGGTGAATGTAACAGTGTTGGCCGTGTAATTACGGGTCCAGGTACCTACACCTTTAGGGATTCTCCTATAAAAACCGTTAACATCAGTCTGAGGATTGCCTACAAACAGGAAATTAGCATATAATCCGTCTGGGCCGGCGTTGTTTGTTACGGTACCGTAAGTATGACCTTCTGCCGTTACACCAGAGAACTCAAACGTTAGTGTATTGTCCAGCTCTGCCTCTGGTCCTCCAGATGCTGGCCAAACCCAAGGTTTATCCGTCATTTTTAAAACGGCTCCTCCTCCATATTCTGGCCCCGTACCACCAAATACGACCAAACCGTTGATGTCATAGGTTCCAAGAAGGGTCTCCGTAAAAGGAACCAGTTCCACTTTCCAGTCACGCGTTTTGCCAGATTCAGAAGTAACCGTATAAGTTGCCTGATTATTGTTAGCCGCAAAGTTTACCGGCTCACCCGAACCAGGGGAAATGGTGGACTTATACGAGGTCTGAATCTGAGGAGAAACCTTACTTAGGTCTGTGCCTGGTTGTACTAATACCGTAACAGTAACTTTCCCTTCGGTTCTGTCCACAACTGCAGGTCCCACTTGCACCAGATCACCTCCTAGCGTTACAGCTTCTATTGATCTCTCGTTACTTACAACCCCATCGTATGGATCTTCGACACATCCTGTACAAAAAGCTACAAATACCAGCAGGAGGTTTAAATTGAAAATGATTCTTTTTTTCATAACCTTGATTATGGCTTCATTAAAGGGTTGGTATCTATTTCTCTTTGAGGTATAGGGAAGAAGTAAGCACCACTTGTAATGGTCTTGTTATACTTGTGTTCCAATACATCTTCCATTGAGTTTGTGCGGCGAAGGTCAAAAAGCCGATTGCCTTCAAAGGCAAGCTCTAATGCCCTTTCTTCAATGACCGCGTTTCTAAAGGCTTGAACTCCTAATGATGGGTCAAGATTACCAAGCCCAGCTCTCGCTCTCACCTTATTGATGGCAGCATAGCCTTCTGGAGTTGGACCAGCAGCCTCAGCGTATACCAGAAGAATATCTGAGTATCTGAGGATAGGTGTATTGGCACTGCTTTTATCCCCAACACGCAAAGGATCAATATATTTTCTGGTGAATGGTCTGGCGTTCCCGTTGATATCTAATGTATATGAAGCACCATCCTCACCTTTATATTGTGAAACAATGAGTTGGGTTTTACGCTTATCGTCTGCTGCATAGCTGTTGTAAATAGCTGATTCAGTCCGGAAGTGTCCCCAGCCTTGGCCTATATTGATGTTAGTACTTGTAGGAACAAGTGGATCATAGGGGATTACCATCCGGCGGTCAGCGGGAAGGAACATGTTGGGTAACTTGGAGTAATTAGATTCAATTTCCCCTGTCCTGTCCACGGCTGCGTCAAAGATGTGTTCTGTGACAGGCGCTTTTTTATAAATTTCAGTATTCCAGATATCAACCAGACTCTCAGTGAACCCAAAGGCTGTTTGTTCATTGATTACTTTCCCAGAATAGGTTTTGGCTTGGGCATACATTTCGTCAGCATTCGCCACAAACCCATATCCAGGAGAGTTAGAGTTTTTTGAGGATGCCAAGTGCAAATACACTTTGGAAAGCAAGGCCTGAACAGCAACTTTATTAGCTCTTCCCTCGCTGATTTTTTGGGAACTTATCAAGGTCTCAGCTTGCTGCAAATCAGCTATGATTACTTTGTAAACGTCTTCGATCGATGACTTAGCGATTGGCACCTGGGACGCCTCCACAATGTTGTCCACCCTCAGAGGAACTTCCCCAAACAGCCTCACCAGATTGAAGAAATGAAGCGCTCTCAGGAAGTATCCCTCGCCAACAATTTGGTTCTTGTTCGTTTCCGGCATGTTCGGAACATTGGGAACGTTGGTGATGACGGCATTGGCCCTAGCTACTCCCCGGTATAAGTAAGTCCAGATATTATCCAGATCGGCGTTAGTAGAGGTAGTCCGTAGTTCATCAAGCTCAAAGTTGGATACACCAGCATCTCCCTTTTGGGTCAGGTTCTCGGTAGGCAACTCCGTGATGATTAGAAACCCTCTAGAGTAGTAACCAACCTCTGGCAGAATGGAGTAGGCATAAATAATAGCCGATTCAGCATCTGAGGGGGTTTTATAGAAAGAACCAGTGTTGATGAGCCCGTAGGGATCCTCCTCCAAATCTGAACAGCTTGATAAAAGCGCTGCTATCACCAGGGAGCCGTATAAATATTTTCTATAGTTCATGGTTTCTTCTTTTAGATTAAAATCCAACGTTAACTCCTAAAGAGAATGCTCTAGGTCTTGGGTAATTGCCTTCGTTTACACCCAGTTCACCCATTTCTGGATCAAAACCAGTATTGAATTTAGTGAAAGTGTACAGGTTGTTGCCAGAGAAATAAACCCTTAAGCTTTTCACTCCTTTGATCAAACCTGGCTTTAAGTTGTAGCCTAAGGTTACGTTCTGCACCCGCAGGAAAGAACCGTCTGTTATAAAGAAATCTGAGGCTCTGTACCCTCTTGTGCTGTTGGCTCTTGGAAACTCCTGGCTTGGGTTGTCAGGGGTCCATCTTTGGATTTGTCTACTTGGAGTCATCTTTCTGAAGTCAAAGACATCATTTCCTTGAACCCCGTAGAGTTGTGCTGAGAGATCAAATCTCTTGAAGGTTAGATTAGTGTTGAAGCTGTACAGGAAATTAGGATTAGGATTTCCTATGATAGTTCTGTCAAAGCTATCCACTACACCATCCGGAACGCCTTCTGGTCCGGAGATATCAAGATATTTAATTTCGCCTGGCCGTGCGGCAGCGCCTGTTAAACCTGCATTCACCCCCTCTTCCAAGGTCTGTATGATACCATCTGTTTTGTAGCCATAAAAGACATACATTGGCTGGCCTACAGCATAGGTGCTTATTCTTTGTCTTACAGACTCATACAAGGTGCCTATTTCAATCTGGTCATTCTCCCCCATTGAAACTACTTTGTTTCGGTTCAATGTAAAATTGGCGCCAACTGTCCAGTTCAACTCAGATTTACTGAGAACGTCTGCTGTAATACCAAGTTCTACCCCTCTGTTGCTGATCTCCCCGTCGTTAATCCATTGCTGATCATATCCAGCAGAAGGTGCGATTGTTTTAAGCCTTAACAAATCACTGGTGTTCTTGACATAGTAATCGGCTGTAAGGGTGAATCTCTGATCCATAATCCCTAAGTCAAAGCCTATGTCAAATGATCTGGTGGTTTCCCATTTCAGGCTATTGTTACCAAGACCTCCAACAATAGTAAGTCCTTGCTCATTGTTGCCGCTGGCGAGACCCGGTCCAAATCCAGTTTGGAATCCTGCTCCGGTAAAATATCTGCCGGTTCCAAATCTGTCTAATGTTTGATAAGGAGAAATACCTTGGTTTCCTGTCAATCCATAGCTTGTTCTCAGTTTTAATTCTGAGATAGTTTCAATTGACTTTATAAAATCTTCCTCACTCAGTTTCCAAGCAAATGCTCCGGATGGGAAAAATGCCCATTTATTATTGGCCCCGAACTTGGTGGATCCATCAGCCCTCCCCGTGAAAGTGAATAAGTATTTATCTATCAAGGCATAGTTGGCCCGTCCATACCAAGAGGCTAGGTCAAACCTGGACAAGTCATTGCTGATTGTTTTGGTTACGGCAGCGGATAAGTTCTCATTTTGCAGGTTGTCATTGACAAAACCCTGTCCGGTAAGAGTACTGAATTTGTTAACCGTCCTCTGAAATGAGTACCCTCCTACAAGGCTAAGGGTATGGTTTGAGCCAAACTTTTTATTTACAGTAAAATAGTTTTCGTTCAAAAGGTCTGTGTAGGTGCTATTTCCAATGGAGCCATATCCTTGAGATTCAAACCCTCTGAATGTTGCCGTTGCTGGCTCATATTGGTCTTGAACTGAATTGCCGTATTTGGAACTCAGCTGGGTTCTGAACTGCAACCAATCTGTTATTTTGGCATCCAAAAAGATTGTTCCTAAAACATCTATGGTTTTGGAAGTACTCAGGACTTGATTGGCTTGAGCAAGTGGATTGCCATAATCTGTTGGGCTCATTCTGAAATAGTTACCATTTTCATCATAAGCAGGAAAGATCCTAGAGCGATCCACACTCAACCCAAACCCATTTGCCTTGGTATGGGCCAATACAACATTGGTCCCAGCTTTTATGTTTTTTGATATTTGTTGATCAAGGTTTAATCTACCTGTATACTTATCATAGAAGTTCTTAATAGATAATCCTTCTTCTTTATAGTAGTTTCCTGAAATAGAGTACTTTGTTTTTTCTGTGCCTCCATCTGCACTTAAAGTATAGTTTTGAGAGAAAGGGTTACGATACACTAAATCCACCCAATCTGTATTATACTGCCACTGAGGTTTATTGGGATCCAAACCACGCAATTCAGCTATTGAAGGATAATAAACACCGTTCCTTGTAATCCCAGTATATGGAATATCCACACCAACCAGTCCCCCATTGATAGCAGCCTCATTAGCATACGTTGCTTCTTCTATAGGATCCCTCCAAAGATCTGGCTTAACGGGTAAAGTAGAAATAGTATTGAGTGAACTGAAGCTTATTCTTGCCTCTCCCTCGCGTCCTTTTTTAGTGGTTATAATAATTACCCCATTCGCTCCTCTTGACCCATAAATAGCTGCAGATGAAGCATCTTTCAACACTTCTATGGATTCAATATCCTCTGGGTTAATCTGCTTTAAGTTACCTGCATCTCCCCAAGGATATCCATCTACAACCATTAGGGGCGCCTTTGAACCATTCAAGGAACTAGCCCCTCTGATCCGGATGGTAGCACCAGCACCAGGTTGACCACTAGGCGCCATCACTTGAACACCTGGCAGTTTACCTTGCAGCAACTGATCTACAGAGGCGGCAGGTGTTCTATTGAGTTCACTTCCTTTTAATGTAGATACCGCTCCAGTAAGATCACTCTTTTTTACAGCCCCATAACCTACTACCACTACCTCCTCCAAGGACTTGCTATCTGTTTGCATCACAATGTTCAGGGATGATCTTCCATTCACCTGAACTTCCTGAGAAAGGTAACTGATGTAAGTAAATACAAGAATAGCTTTATCTGAGGGCACACCTATTGAAAAGGCGCCATCGACTTGAGAGGACGTGCCAGTAGTAGTACCCTTTACCACGATGCTCACTCCTGGCAGCGGCTCACCCGTTGCTCCATCTTTTACAGTCCCACTCACAGTGACTGTTTGCGCCCATACTTCCACAGAACCCAGCAGAAGGGACAGAAATAAAAACAATAGGTATCGTTGTTTCATAAAAGTGTAGTTAAGCTTTAAAATGAGGACGTTATACTAAAACAAACTTAGGCCACAGTGATAGGGCATCGAAAAGATTGGTTAAATAAGCGAGTGACTTTCGCCTTAAATTCTGTTAACTGATGAAGAACAGAGTTGAACTGATTATATATCAGCTGCAGATTTGCAAAATGATTTTTACCAAGGGGTGATTTTCGCAAATCCTAAATTTTAATAGTAACAAAGCTACATTAATTGATAAATTAATTTTAATACTATTTTATCATTTAGTTTGCTGAAATAACCATTTTAAAAATGCTTGCCTTATTACAAAGGATATTTTTAGCGCCATGCAGTTGCTAATTGAGTCAAGAACTCAAAAAGCTTTTCCCTCGAAAGCTGTTGAATTTAGTCACTAATCCAATGTTTTTAGTTGAGCTACTAAAATGAAACTTTGTTTGTCGTCATTCATACATTTAATGCATAGCGACTATAAAGCTGCCTCAACTTTGCTTTTCTTAACGATTATTAGTATTATTTTATCATAAAACACCAATTCAAGCCCATACGATAAGGGGTTCTAGGCGTAGATATTTGTGTAGATCTAGGCAGTATCGCCATAGCAGCATCTATCTTCCTGTTCTTTTTACCTTATCGCACCTATGGATGACCTCGAGGCAGGCGCGGGCGTTGTGGTAGGGGCACTTCCAGAAGCCGACTTTGTCCTCCTTGTCCATGGGGGAGTAATCGTCGTGCACGCCCCAGCGCCACTCGCCCCCTTCCAGGTCCAGCAGGTAGGTCTGCGCGAACCGCCAGGCATTGAGCGAGTGCCGCAGGAATTCCTCTTGCCCGGTTAGCCCGTAGGCGTTGAGGAAGCCCACCATGGCCTCGGCGCTCACCCACCACTCGCGGTGCTTGTCGTAATGGTTCTCGTCCATATCCAGTTCATGGTAGAGGCTGCCGTCGGGCAGCAGCGCCTCGGCGGTGGCCTGGGCCATCTGCAGGGCGGTTTCCTTGACCCGGCTCAGCAGCTCCTGGTCGCCCAGCACCTCGGCCGCCTCCTGCAGGAGCCAGGAGGCCTCGATGTCGTGGCCGTAGGAGATGAGGTTGGCGGTAGAAGCCCAGTCGCGGGCGAAGAACAGCTTCAGGTGCCCGATCTTCTGGTCCACGATGCGGTCCAGGAACACCTCGATCAGGTCTCTCAGTTTTTCCGCCAGCAGCGGGTCGGGCCAGGCGCGGTACAGGTTGGCGTAGGCCTCCAGGATGTGCAGGTGCGTGTTCATGGTCTTGGGGTCGTTGCGGTCCCTGGCGCTCAGGCGCAGGTCCTCCAGCGGCTCGCCCGCCCGGCCGAAGGCCTCCAGGTACCCGCCGTGCCCCGGGTCATAGCTGTGCCGCTCGATCCACCGGAAAAGCCCCTGGCTTATTTCCAGCGCCTTTTCGTTCTGGGTGGCCAGGTAGAACTCGCTCATGCCGTACACGGTGAAGGCCAGCGCGTAGACCTGCTTGCGGGTGTCCAGGGGCCGGCCTTGGGCGTCCACCCTCCAGAAGACCCCGCCGTGGGCAGGGTCCAGGAAAGACGTGCACAGGTAGTCGAAGGCCCGGGTGGCCATGGCGAGGTACCCCTCTTTCCCGGTGTGCCGGTAGGCGGCCGAGAAGGTCCAGAGGATGCGGGCGTTGAGGACGCTGCCTTTGGGCGCCCCGTGGTTCACTTTCCCTGCGTTATCGATCTGCCCCACGAAGCCGCCGTGCTCGTGGTCCGGGGTGTGCCCGACCCAGAACGCCAGGGCCCTCTCCAGCTCGGCCTCCATCTCCTGCTGGTAGACCGAGAGCAGGTGGGTCAAAGAAGTATCGGAAGCGGTAGCCATCAGTTCGCGCCGTTCAGTTCAGGGGCCATCGCGTGCTTCTTGCTTTGGATATAAGCCTTGTTCCTGTCCACCAGTTGGTTGATCTGCTCCACGGAGGCGGCCGAGCGGAGCCCGTCGGCGGGGGTGTTCAAAACGTAGTCCAGGAGTTGCTCCAGGGTGGAAGTGGCCACGTGGGTGCGGGTGTCGGAGGAGGCGTAGTAGAGGAACACCGTGCCGTCCCCGTCCAGGATCCAGCCGTTGGCGAAGGCCACGTTCGAGACGTCGCCCACCCTTTCCTCGCCCTCGGGCGCGAGGAAGAACCCGCCCGGCTTGGCGATGACTTTTGATGGGTCCTGCAGGTCGGTGAGGAACAGGTAGAGCACGTACCTGAGGCCGGCGGCGGTGTTGCGGACGCCGTGGGCCAGGTGCAGCCAGCCTTTGTCGGTCTTGAGCGGGGCCGGGCCCTGTCCGTTCTTCACCTCGTAGACGGTGTGGTAGGCCTTCGGGTCGATGATGGCCTCGTCGTCCACCGCGGCGTTCTCCATGGAATCCGTCAGGCCCCAGCCGATGCCGCCGCGGCTACCGGCCTCGATGAAGCTATCCTGCGGACGGGTGTAGAGGGCGTACTTGCCGTGGACGAACTCGGGGTGCAGCACCACGTTGCGCTGCTGGGGCGAGGTGGACCTCAGGTCGGGCAGGCGCTCCCAGGCGATGAGGTCGCGGGTGCGGGCGATGCCGCACTGGGCCACCGCCGAGGACTCGTCGCCGGGCTTAGCGTCCGGGTCCTTGCGCTCGGTGCAGAACAGGCCGTAGACCCAGCCGTCCTCGTGTTGGGTCAGGCGCATGTCGTACACGTTCACGTCCGGCTCACCGGTCTCGGGCATTGTGATGGGCTTCTCCCAGAAGCGGAAGTTGTCCACGCCGTTGGGGCTCTCGGCGACGGCGAAGAAGGACTTGCGGTCGTGGCCCTCCACCCGGGCCACCACCAGGTACCTGCCGTCCAGTTTGATGGCCCCCGCGTTGAACACGGCGTTCACCCCGATGCGTTCCATGAAGTACGGGTTGGTCTCAGGGTTCAGGTCGTAGCGCCAGGCGAGCGGGGCGTGCTGGTTCGTTAAAATAGGATGTTTGTATCGGTCGTAGATGCCGTTGCCCAGGGGCTGCCTCTCGTTCTTTCTGGCGGTCAGCTCGGCCTGGAACTGCTCCAACTCTTTCTGTCTTATCTGGAAGGTATTCTTCATGGGGAAAATGGTATAATGGTGTCGGCTCTGTGATCTGCAGCCGGTGATGGTTCAGGAAACAGAGACTAATTTGCGTTTGAGGGTGGCGGCCACCGAGTCGCCGTCATGGGGCAGCCTGTCCCACCAGGTCTTCTTCAGGACGGCGCTGCACGCGAGCATAATGCCGCCTGTCACCATCAGCTCGGTGTACATGGTCAGGATGAGGTAGATGGGGAGGAGCGTGAGGCTCATCTGCCACACCACCCCGATGACCACGTTGAACATGTCCAGCCCGAAGTCCCTGTTCTCCGCGAAGGAGGGGTCCTCGGCCTTCACCTGCTGGGCCACGGGCCCCCAGAAGCCCCAGGGGCGCACGCTGCGGTAGAAGCCCTTCAGGGTCTCCATGTCGGTGGGCGGGGCCAGGTAGGTGCCGACGATGCTGCCGGCCAGGGAGATCAGGAGCAGCCACGGGAAGTAGTAGAGGTCCAGCCCTTCGGTGAAGTAGGGGAAGACTAAAGCGGCTATGATGCCCGCCAGCATGCCCCAGAAGAAGCCGCTGGCGTTGAAGCGCCACCAGTACCACTTGAGCACGTTCGCCGAGATGTAGCCGCCGTACAGCCCCGCCACGATCCACTGCAGCAGGCTGTTCACGTCCTTGGCCAGGAAGCCCAGGGCCATGCTCACCAGCACCACCACCACGCCGGTGCCGTAGTTCATGCGGGTCACCGTGGCGTTGCCGGCCCCGGGGTTGACGTACCTGAGGTACACGTCGTTCACCAGGTAGGCCTGGGCGGCGTTGAGCGTGCCGGCGAAGGTGCCGATGAAGGCGGCCAAGAGGCCGGCCAGGATCAGGCCCATCACGCCCGTGGGCGCGAACCGCTGGATGGCGGCCGGCAGGATCCGCTCGAAGTCGATGCCGGAGGCCGACTGCAGGTCCAGTTGATCATAGTTGAGGATGGCCAGCACGGTGAAACCCATGATCATGAGGTAGCGCGTGGGGATGAGCACCACCGAGACGAAGGCGCTCATCTTGGCCGCGTCCTGCGGGGAGCGGGACGAGAGGATCTTCTGCATGTCGTAGTTGGGCGTGGGCCCGGCCAGGCTGGCCAGGACGCCCTTGAAGACCATGAGCGAGAAGAAGACCCCGAAGAGCGAGTAGCCGTCCGACCGGACCTTGGCGTTCACGTCGTCGATGATGCCGGTCCAGTCCATGTCGAGGGTGGCCCCGAAGAAAGGCGTCCTCCACTCTTCCGGCACGTTCAAGGGGGCGGTGTCCAGGTTGTCCATGGCCAGCACGGCCACCACCACGGAGGCGGCCGTCATGATGGCGTACTGTAGCACGTCGGCCCAGACGATGCTGGCCATGCCGCCCAGCACCGAGTAGAACACGGCGAAGCAGGTGAAGAGCATGCCGTAGAAGTGGGGCACGAACTCCGCCGGGATAGTGAACGGCACGTAGGGCTGCACCGCGGACCACGGCACGAAGATCTCCACGAACTTGCCCAGCCCGATGAAGCCGTACGCCAGGAAGCCCAGGCAGCTCAAAAGGGCGAAGGCCACCACGATGGCGTGGGACCTGTTCGAGTCGCGGCCCCGGCCGAAACGGGTGAGCATCCACTCGGCGCCCGTGGCCACGTTGGAGCGGCGCAGCCAGGCGGCCAGGAACACCATCAGGAAGACCTGGTTGAAGGAGGGCCACAGCCAGGGGATCCAGACGCTCTTCAGGCCGTAGACGAAGCCCAGCATCACCATCCACATGGTGCCGGAGATGTCGAACATGCCCGAGGCGTTGGAGAGGCCCAGCGCGTACCAGGGCAGCGTGTTGCCGCCCAGCATGTACGCCTCCTTGTTGGCCCTGGCCCGCTTCTGCAGCACCAGCCCGATGGCCGCCACCGCAAAGAGGTAGACGAAGATGATCCCGAGGTCAAGCGCGGTTAGTTTCATAATAAGTTAATAAGATTAGTTTGAAACACATGTGTCACTGTCTGCCTATTAGGCGGCTTACTTTCTCTTGCGCTTATTGAAATCAGATCTATCAACCTGAGCTTCAAGCCAACAGCTTTGATAAAATAATACCGGCGAGCGCCTAAGCCTTGTATTTAAAAATGTCTTAAAGGCGCTGAATACCCCTTGGCTGCTTAGCGCCTTGCGTTGATGCAGGAGAACAGTACCGCCCTCTTATCATAAGCTTTGAGGAGCTTCATACGTCCTTCACAAAAGTATATAGCTTTCAATCTAGTTATTAATACTTTTTTATCAATTAATAACTCTGAGACTATATTGAAGCAATTTTTACACTAGAAATTCATTTACTTTCAGGGCAGTGTTCCGGAGGTGACATTGGAAATCATTTTATCAATAATAAAATAACACCCTAAGTTTGTTGTAATTTTGCCTAATAAAGTACCTAGGGCACCATATCAAAGCTCTTCCATTATGCAAATCACAATTATGGGCAAAATCTTGTAGTGGCTGCTTTACTCTACGATGGATAACTTTTAGAGCAAAATTTAAGAATTCACCCCTGCACCAATTGATACTATTTTATCATAATACCATATTTATTTTACACACTCATCTATTGAGCTAACTTTAAAGAAGCATGGGTGCCATTTATCACGAGATAACTCCACTAACACAGTATGATTGTTTTACCCTGTTTCCTAGGGTGAAGAGTGAGTTTAATTTTCCGCTTCATTACCATGAAGACTTTGAGTTGAACTTCATCTACAATGCAGCTGGAGCTAGAAGGATTGTAGGAGACAATGTAGAGTCCATTAATGATTATGAACTGGTGTTAGTGGGAAGCAACCTACCTCATGGTTGGTTTACGCACCAATGCAAAGGCAAAGAAATCACGGAAATCACAATCCAATTTCATCGGGACTTGTTTGATGACAAATTTTTGCGCCGCAATCAACTCATCTTTATCAGAACACTTTTAGAGCGAGCAAGTAAAGGCGTCTCGTTCTCTGATGAAACCTGCAAAGCTTTTAAGCCCAGGTTGGAGGCGCTAACCCAAAAAAGAGGATTTGACTCAGTGTTGGAGCTAATTTCCATTTTACATGATCTATCCATTTCCCGGAACATGCGAAC
The DNA here is from genome assembly GCF_017916365.1 of Rufibacter roseolus. Classification (GTDB taxonomy): domain Bacteria; phylum Bacteroidota; class Bacteroidia; order Cytophagales; family Hymenobacteraceae; genus Nibribacter; species Nibribacter roseolus. The sequence continues at coordinate 1,378,238 of NZ_JAFMSU010000001.1, read as the reverse complement.
GCTCTCCAACAGCTCTTTCTCATCTGATCAATCTAACTACTATAGCCGCAGGATTGAGAAAGTGTTCGAGTTTATGCAGGCTTATTATGACAAAGAGTTATCACTAGGTGATGCAGCAAAGGTGGTAAACATGCCAGAGGTTTCCTTTAGTCGTTTTATCAAAAAAAGAACAGGTAAAACCTTCATAGAAAGCCTAAATGAGATTAGATTAGGGCATGCTTCCCGTATGCTAATCAACACTACGGTGACCATAGCAGAGGTTGCCTTAAAATGTGGCTTCAACAATCTTTCTTACTTCAACAGAATCTTTAAACGAAAGAATGGCTGCACTCCCAAAGAGTTTAGGCAAAATTATTCTGGCTCCCGAGTTTTCATCTAAAAACATCCAAAGAGTTTATTAATTCGCTATTCATCTACCGCGTAGTGGTTCCTGTCAACTTAAACAGAAGCCATCAATATCTACCAAACTTGGAGACAGATGGTTTTATGGCTGTAGATAAGGCTACAATAAATCACTTGAGACCTACGGACGCAAGGTTTGTATTTAATAGGCGGGGGTATGACTACTCGATTGGAAGGCTTTGGATTTGACCGGAGGGGTCTGATTTCGCCGGATTGCAATACTTTAACACTAATATGTGAGCTCCTGATGGAGGTAGTTTTCTGGAGTTGAAAACCTAACCACTCTGTTGGCATAGATGGCTAAAATGAATTATGACAAGGCGCAGCCAGGCTGGAATTATCTATGACATGGTTGCGATTAGGACTCCCTGGCTTTATCACGCCGTTAGGCGAGACGCCGCAGATGTTAACGATCTCTTTCTTACACGGAGCATCTGCCTTCTCTTCATCTCCACCAATCTTAAGAGAAGCCCTGTAACTAGCTGTTACGGGGCGTTTTTGTTGTCCTTATCTATCCCCTAAGCACCAGGTAGTCCATCAGTTTAGACCAACTTCTGATCACTACACCTAAAAACGAAAGCCAGAGCCCTTAAGGAAAGTAGCGAAACAAGAATCCTCAAGTAAAAGCCAACCCATAGTTTTCTGCCTGCCATCCTTGGTAAACAATACAAATTGGCTGTTTAGCTAGAAGTAAGTATTTAACACAACAGTATTGCATCTTACCAACACAGAATATAACTTAGCAAGACAATCCCCCAGCAGTTTTGTTTTTCTAAACCATAGCAGTCTGGTTACTGAAGGTGATTTAACGCAATAGACAAACGTTTATGGCCTTGATTCCCCTAAATGGAGTTAAAACACCAGATCAATATGCGGATCAGAAAGCATCAGAAGCTTTTGAATTCTTGCTAACAGAGTAAGGTAATTAACTTCTAATTATGGGAGCTTATGGGATACATCAAGCAGTTAGACTCATTAAGGGCCATCGCTATTTTCTTTGTTCTCTGCAACCATTGCCTGCCCGCTGACACCCTCCTCCATCAGTTATCCTTAATCATTTTCGCGCCAGATATCTTTTTTACCATTAGTGGGTTCCTTATCACGATGATCTTGTTGAAAGACAGGAGAAGAGCCGAAGTCAGTAGCACCCATAAAGGAAAAGTCTTCTCTGATTTTTTCCTTAAAAGAGCCCTGAGGATTTTCCCGGCCTACTACCTCACGCTCCTCTTGACCTATGTACTGGAGCCAAACTCCGTTCCCCGGTACAGCAGTTACCTTAACTTCACCGCCAACTTTGACATGTACAGTAACAAGTATTGGGGAGAACTGGGGCACCTGTGGTCCATGTCGGTGGAGCAACAGTTCTATCTTTTCTGGCCGCTGATCATCCTCTTTATTCCTAAGAAGTTCTTATCGCACACCATCGTCTCGTTTATTCTTGCAGGAATCATAAGTCAGAAACTTACCCCAGATTTAGAATTCCTCTGGATTTTACCCCAGACCTGCTTTGATGCCTTGGGGATAGGCGCGTTCCTGGCCTGGGTAGTGGTAGAGAAGAACCAGATTTTCCCTACGGTGTACAAAGCGCTTCGTGTGCTTGGCCCGTTCAGCATCCTGGTCATTGCAGGCCAGAACCTATGGGGAGACTTTCCTTCGCCCCACCACAGAACCTTGGTAGCTCTGGTTGTATCCTGGGCAATAGCCTATTTCTTAAGCGTGGGAGATACCGGAAACGAAAAACTAACCTGGATTTTTCAAAATAGGGCTCTGCTCCTGATGGGGAAGATAAGCTACGGCATTTACCTCTACCATGTCACCGTATTCAATCATAGCGCAAGGTTACTGCACAGCTTCAACAAAGCCCTACCCCTTCCTCAGGAAATCAAGGGAAACTTCTACTTCTTCCTATCAGAGAATTTGGTTCTGCTTTTCCTGCTTGCCTGGCTTTCCTGGAAGTTTTTTGAACTACCGATTTCCAACTTAAAGAGACACCTCAAAAAGGAAGCACCCAAAAGTGTTGCTCAGCAAACCGCTTAAAAACACCTCACCATGGTTTGAGGCTACTTTCCTGAAAACAAGCTAAAAATAGACAGGCCTGGTCTTCTTACCTGAGCTAAGGTTAAATCACTGTCTCCACTACCACAGACCTATCGGGGACACCAGTTGATTAAACACTCTTATAAAACTGGTTGTTATTAGAATATTTGGATTCTATCCAGGGCTAGACGAAGACGAATTGTGAATTATTAATAAGTTAATTTACCGGAGAATTTACTTATATATGGGAAGCGGACGCAGCAGCCAGGCTCGTTTCACAAGTAATCAGGAGAAACGGCGACGGCTTCCGTCATCTTTACCAAAAACAAAGGCCATGAACTATCAGGAATACAGCGCATACTTTAAAGGTATTCTGGAAAAAGATGCCGCAGAACAGCAGCCACCCTATGACAATCCGGATTACCTGGATTACACAAATTTGAACTGGGCACGCATGAACCGCTGGTTCAAGACAGGGAAGCTATCTGAGGAGATCCTGGAGGTTGTAGGCAAAATAGACCGGCCTCAGAACTGGATTGTGATCACGGAGCCCTGGTGCGGCGATGCGGCCCATAATATCCCCTTCATAGAGATGATAGCGCGGAAGAATGCACTTATATCGGTTTCCTACGAGCTAAGGGATGCGGCCCCCTTCAGGATTGAGGAATACCTTACCAATGGCACAAGGTCCATCCCGAAACTAATCATCCGGAACCAGGAAGGAAATGATCTGGGAACTTGGGGGCCGCGCCCCGCAGACTGCCAGCTGGTATTTACCCAAATGAAGAAGGAGAAAGCCCCGTTCGAGAAAATAAAAGTTGAGATCCAGAACTGGTACAACGCAAACAAAGGCGAGGACCTTCAAAAAGAATTGGTGGGTATGCTCTCCGGCACGCTACAATAGGCTTGCTCTAGCAGTTGCCGTTGGGTGTTTCCTTCAGATACACGTTAAAGACGGTGCCCTGGCCTAACTCACTCTCGAACTCAATTTTACCATCGCAGTTCTCCACTATCCTTTTTACGATGGCCATGCCCACGCCTGTTCCCTCCACGTGCAGGTGTACGCGTTGGAACATGCCGAATACTTTTTCTTTGTCTTCATTCTTTAGCCCGAGGCCGTTGTCCTGCACAGTCAAAAGCGTGTAGGAATCTACCTTGGTGGTCGTCACCTGTATTTCTGGCGCGCGTTCCGGTGATCTATACTTAATGGAGTTGGAGACCAGGTTGTACAGAACGCTCCGCAGGTTTTTCCTGGAGAAGAAGATTTCCGGGGCCTGGGAGAAATCGGCGGTGATGGTGGCGTGAGCGCTTTCTATCAGGTCTTTGATGTGTACTTTCACATCGGTCAGGAGTTCGTCAAAGCGCACGGTGTTTTTGCCGGCCGCTTCATATTGCACCTTCGCGATTTCGGTTAAATCCTGTAAAGTAGCCTTAAAACGGTCCACCGAGTTGTTGATCATTTCCAGGATAGGCGCTACTTCCTCGCGGTTAATGGTGTCTTCCTGCAGCGTATCCTGCAAGGCGGCCATGAGCCCTTCTATGTTGTGGATGGGCGCTCGCAGGTCATGCGAGGCGGTATAGACAAAGTTATCCAGGTCTCTGTTTACCCGGGTTAACTCTTTCGTGCGTTCTTTCACCCGTTCCTCCAGTTCCTGGTTCATCTCCAGGGCCAGCTTATTCGCTTTCTCCAGGTCTTTCCTTTGCAGGAAGAACTTGACAAAAGCCGAGACTTTGGCTTTGGTGATGTACGGGTGCAGGGGCTTAAACAGGAAATCTACCGCGCCGGCCTCAAAGCCTTCTATCACGTGGGTATCCTGCTCGTCAATGGCGGTCACGAAGATGATGGGAATGTCCCTTGTTTTGGAGATATCGCGCAGGTAGCGGGCCACCTCGTAGCCGTTCATACCGGGCATCTGCACGTCCAGTAAGATGAGGGCCAGTTCTTCCTGCAAGGCTATTTTCAGGGCCTCTTCGCCAGACTCGGCAAAAAGGTAGGTAATCCCCTCCTCCTCCTTGTAAAGCAAGCTCTCCAGGCTGACCAGGTTCTCTGGTTTGTCATCTACCAAAAGAATCTTAACGGCTTGTACTTCGGGGGAAATCATGGGAGCGGTAAGGGATTGGTCAGTGGTCATGCAAAGAAAGTAAAAAAGCTTGGATACGCTCTGAATTCATTATCTGGCAACCTGGCACCAGGGCAATAGCGGCCAGGGGCATGGTGTCTACTTCAGCCTCCTGCGGGTCCTGTACAATAACCGTTCCGCCTCTTTCCGCAATGTACTTGAGGCCGGCGCTGCCGTCTTTGCTGGCCCCGCTCAGCAGAATGGCAATGGTATTGGACCCGAACGCATCTGCCGCGCTGGTAAACGTTACGTCTATGGCCGGACGCGAGTAGTTCTCCAGTTCTGAAACGTCTAACGAGAACGTTTGGTCTTTTTCCAGCAGCACATGGTAGTTAGACGGCGCCACGTACACGTAACCAGGCTTTAGTTTTTCCTTCTCTTCTACCTCGGTTACCTGCAGCGCCACCCGTTTCTCAAACACTATTTGTAAATTGCCGTCAAAGTGGCGAAGCCGGTGCAGCACCATTACAATAGGAATGCTGTAGGAAGCGGGCAGTTGCTTGAGAATGGCCTGCGAAGCCTTGATGCCGCCCCAAGACCCTCCTATCACAATCACCTTTGCCTCCTTCTTCATCAGGTGGTTTTGCGGTAAATGCGGTTACTTTTATCCACGCAGGTGTAGTTGCCGTTTATCTGTGACATGGCCAGGGTCTCTTTTTTGCCCAAAGCCAGGTAGCCCAAACTCACCAGACTTTCATCAAACAGACCGAAAACCCGCTCCTGCAAGGTCCGGTTGAAGTAGATGAGCACGTTTCTGCACAGAATCAAGTGAAACTCATTAAAAGAAGAATCGGTGGCCAGGTTGTGCGGGTAGAACACCACGTTCTTCACCAAAGAAGCGTCAAACTTGGCGCTGCCGTAGTTACTGGTGTAGTAGCTGGAGAACTCGGTTTTACCCCCAGCAGCGTAATAAGCCGTGGTGTAAGCCGCCATGTTGGCTAGCGGAAAAATGCCTTCTTTCGCCTGCTTCAGCACTTTCTGGTTGATGTCTGTGGCGTAGATTTTGGTCCTGTCCAGCAGGCCTTCCTCTTTCAGGATGATGGCCAGGGAAAACAGTTCCTCGCCGGTAGAGCAGCCCGCGTCCCAGATCTTGATGAACGGGTAGGTAGACAGAATGGGCATCACATTCTCGCGCAGCGCCAGAAAGAACGTCGGATCCCGGAACATCTCGGTCACGTTCACGGTGATTTCCTGCAAGAAATTCTCAAAGAAGTAAGAATCCTGGAACAAGTTCTTGCGCAGTTCTTCTATAGACGCCAGGTTCTTGTTACCCAGAAACCGCCTGATCCTGCGGTACACCGAGGCCCGCGCATAGCCGCTGAAATCATACCCGTACTGTGCATGGATGTCCTGGATAAGCGTTTCTACCGCCTGCTCAAAAAGCGCATCGGCCTCAAGCTTCATACAACCACACCCGCATTAAGGTCAATAATTTGTCGGTGTCTACGGGTTTGGCAATGTAGTCTGATGCCCCGGCGGCAATACACTTCTCCTTGTCTTCTTTCATGGCCTTTGCGGTGAGCGTAATGATTGGCAATTGCTTCAAACGAGGGTTTTCCCTAATTCGTTTTGTAGCTTCAATACCGTCCATCTCGGGCATCATCACGTCCATGATGACCATGTCAATGCCTTTCTCGGTGTCCAGTTTCTGGATGGCCTCCTTGCCGTTGTACGCCGTCACTACCTCCATGCCGTGCTGCTCCAGTAAGCTACTGAGTGAGTAGATGTTGCGCACATCGTCATCTACCACCAGCACTTTCTTGTCTTGCAGCACTTCTTTGGGCACGTGCAACTTCATCTTGAACTCGCTGCCCGAGGGTAGTTTCTGGTTCACCTTGTGCAGGAACAACTGCACCTCATCCAGCAGCCGCAAATAAGAATACTCGTTTTTGATGATGATGGTGTTGGCGAACTCCTTCAGGTCGGCTTCCTCCTCTTCGCTCAGGTCTTTGCCCGAGTAGATGACGATAGGAATATCCGTGAGGGCGGTCTGCGACTTGAGCTTCTTCATCCACTCGTAGCCTTTCATGCCGGGCAAGTTCAGGTCCAGGATGATGCAGTCTACTTTCTGCTTGGCCAGGATCTGCTCGGCCTCCTCGGCGGAATACGCCGAAGTAGATTTCAACCCGTGCGCCAACAGCAGCTCGGCCACCGCCTTGTTCTCAATCTCGTTGTCTTCCACAATCAAGATATTCTCCAGCGCCGTGCCCGACATTTCTGAGATAGACGAGAAAGCCTTGTTTAGCATTTCCAAAGTCACAGGCTTAGGCAGGTATTCTTCTTTGTGCCCGTGCTCATTGATCACCTCCTTGTCATACGCCGACATGACGTGCACATTCAGGTGGCGCAGGTCGCGGTCTTCCCGCACTTTCCGGAGCACTTCCCAGCCGGTGATATCGGGCAGATGCACGTCCAGGAGCATGGCATCAGGTTTCTCCAGGCGGGCCAGACGCAGCCCCTCCTGTCCGGTGAACGCCTGGTGCACTACAAACTTCTTGGCTCTGGCAAAATCTGCCAGTATATCGCTGAAGCCTTTGTCGTCTTCCACAATGAGCACCGAGATGTCTTTCTTGTCTTTCTGCTCCATGCGGTCCAGCACCTGGTGGGCGTTTTCGGCCTTGTTTGGCAAAACCGGGGCAGAAACCGGCTCTTTAACAGGCTGTGGTTGTTGCCTTTTGGCAACCGTAACCGGGTTAGCCGGCAGGTACAAGGTGAAGGTACTGCCCTGGCCCGGCTCGCTTTCCAGCATCAGTTCCCCGCCCAGCAGAGACGCTAGTTCTTTGCTGATGGTGAGGCCCAGGCCCGTTCCGCCGTACTTGCGGGTAGTAGACGTATCTGCCTGCTGAAACGCCTCAAACACCATTTCCTGCTTGTCTTTGGGAATACCAATGCCCGTGTCACGCACCGCAAAAGCAATGATCTCCGGCTGTTCGCTCAACTGCTCAGACCGGAACTTGGGCCGGTTGCTCACCGGATAGATGGAAAGCTCCACCTCGCCGCCTTCGCCGGTGAACTTGATGGCATTGCCAATGAAATTTTTGAGGATCTGCTCCAGCCGGAAGCGGTCTGTGACAATGGCTTCCACACTGCCCGGCCGGATGCTCTCCCGGTAGGTGATCTGCTTTTTAGCGGCCACTTCCCGGAACATAGGCGCCAGCGAAATGTCTTTGAGTTTGATTTCCTCAGTTTCCAGCTTGATCATACCCGATTCAATCTTGGAGAGATCCAGAATCTCGTTGATCAATTTGAGCAGGTCTGCCCCGGATTTGTGGATAATCTGGGCATGATCTATTTGCTTGGTGGAAAGCGTGTTTTCCACATTATCGGCTAGCAGACGGGAAAGAATCAGGATGCTGTTGAGCGGTGTGCGCAGCTCATGCGACATGTTGGCCAGGAAGTCGCTTTTGTATTTACTAACCGTTTCTACCTGCTTTATCTTCAGCTCTATGGCTTGCCGGGCGTCTTCCAGCGCCGTGTTCTTGGACTGGAGCGCCTCGTACTGTTCTTCCAGCAGTTGGGCTTTTTCTTCCAGCTCGGCGTTTTTCTCCTGCAGTTCTTCCTGGTTCACGCGCAGTTCCTCTTCGGAGGCTTTCAGCTCGGCGTTTAAGTGGCGCAGTTCTTCCTGTTGGGTTTCCAGTTCCTCGGCCTGGTTCTGGGTCTCGTACAGCAGTTCCTGCGTCTGTAAGTGCGCTTTCAGGGTGTGGATGATGACCGAAATTCGCTCCGAAACCGTGTCAAACAACTTCTGCTGCAACTCTCCATACGACTGACGGGAACACAGCTCTAAGGCACCCACCACGTTGGACGAGAAGTAAAGCGGCACAATGATGATATTGGCGGGCTCTACTTCAGACAAGCCGGTCTTTATTTTCAGGTACTCCTCGGCGACGCCTTCCAGCAGTTTTACCTTCCGCTCCTGCACGGCCTGGCCTACTTTACCGGTCCCAATCCCGAAGGCGGGCAGCTGCTCTTTGCTGTAAGCTACTCCGTGCGCAGCGGCGGGCTCCAGTTGGCCGCTGTCGTTGTGCAGGTAGAGAATGCCGGCCTCAGATTTGGTATAGTCGCAGAGGAAAGCAATGGCTTTCTTTGCCACGCCCTCCATGGTAGTTTCACCGCTTACAAGATTATTCAGCTCAGAAACGCCCGTGAGCACCCAGTTGCGGTTGGCGTTCTCGGTGGTGAAGGTCTGCAGGTTGTCCTTCATGTCTTTGATGGCGTGGCTCAGCACGTCTTCGTCGCTTTGCACGGCCACTTCCACCTCGTACTGCCCCTGCCCAATGGCTTTGGCCACCCTAGACAGCGCAATATTTTTCTCCACCACTTCCCTGAAAGAACTGGCCACGCTGCCAATCTCATCCTTGCTGTCAATGTCAATGACTACATCGGTCGCGCCCAACTTGATGCGGTCGGCGGCGGTTTTTAAGGTAGAAAGCGAAGAGGAAATAAGATTGAAAATATAGAAAGACAGGAACCCGGCCAATCCCAGAATCAGGACCATAATGATGGTGAGTGCCACGAGGTACTGCTGCTTTTGGCTGATTTCCTGGTTCACCTGTTCCCTGATCTTACTGATCAAGAATTCCTCGGTTTTCCGGTACTCTTCAATGCTTTGGGTAAAGACATTAAAGATAGCCTCTGGCTGGAAAGAGGTTAAGTCCAGCGCAGGGTTGGCGGTGATGTCCTGCAGTATGGTGTCTACGGTTCTGTACTGCGCTGATGAAGTAAGCTGCTGTACCCTTGCGCTGGATGCAGGTCTGGCGTACCGGTAGAAAGCCGCCAATGAACGATTATAGGCCTCTATCTGAATCTTGATCTGGGCGTAGTCTTCATATGAGAAGCGCTTTTCGGGGATTACCTTCATGAGCAAACTCCTGATTCTGCCCAACTGAACTTTGGCCTCGGCGAGATTTCTGAAACTGGCTAACTGCCGGCTGATCTCCACATTCCCCAGCCCCGTGGCATTGGCGTCTATTCTGTCCAGGAAACTAAAGAGCAAATTGGTGGAGTACCGCCGGAAGGCCATTACGTCCAACCTGTTCTGGTCAAGGTTGTTCCGGTATTCTTTTAAATCATTAAGGAGCGCAACTTCCGGCAACACACGGCCAGAGGATTCCAGAAATTCCTTCAGGTCTCTTTCGGCGGCATCTGTCTTGCTTCTTTCAGTCCGTGCCTCAGCTAAAAATCTGGCGTTACCATCCACCGCCGCCAGAATACGGCCCCGCTCTTTCTGGAAAGCGTGTACGAAGCCGGAGATTCTCTCTGACTCCTCCAGTTGAACCGCTTCCTGCTTTAACCTTTGGTTTGCCTCTACTTCCACTTTTATGGTGGAGAAAACCAGGTACAGCAACGGCACCAAGAGCAGGGTTAAGACAATGGAGAGTTTATCCCTTATTTTTAAATTCTTTATCAGTTTCATCTCAAGCATGAAGTAACAGGGGGAAGTAATAAGGCACGCAAATTATAAAATGCCCTGCACAATCTTTGTGGTTTGTTTAGAATACACAGGTGGGCGCAAGTCAGCTAACTCTCTCTTGCTGCATAGTAGAATTGGATAAGAAGGGTAAAAACAAAAAGCCAGCAGGGTATTCCCCTTCTGGCTTTTTGCTTTTGCATGCGACCCTAATTAACCTTGCTTAGTTCTTATAGAAATCAAACGCGACGATGTTACAGAATTTACCTGGCCATCCGTCTGGCTGGGTGGTAAGGTATCCCATGCTTACCTCTGACTTTTCCTGAACCGTGAAGGTCACCCGCAGTTCTCCAATGGGCTTTCCATTATAGATCTTTGTATGGCCCAAAGAAGTGGTGACTTGCTCCACATCCGGCAGGGTATTCCCCAGGGCAACCACCAGGTAGGTTTTATCGTCAGGCGTCAGGTTTGTGTCTCTCAGGTTCGATATCTCAAAAGTATAGGTTCCGGGGTCAAGGGTAAGGGTCTGGTAGATCTTCCCGTTGGTGATGGGCGGCGAGCCCCAGCCGGATTCCACGTTGAAGATATTGCCGTTCCATTCATCCCAGCCACCAAAACCGCCGTGGTTTTTAGCCGCATCGTTCGTGATCCAGTTTGCCAGGTTGCCCCACCTTCCCGAAGTAGCAGTTGCGATAAACGGTACTTTCTTGTTCTTCAATTGCGGCACAATGTTGATGGCATAATTCTGGAAAGCCACCGCAAATGTGTCAATACTGGTCGGCTCTGGTTTGAAGATGGTTCTGTATTTGATGGTGGTGGATTCTGTAAGTCCTTCCAGAACAGTTTTGGAGGTAGACACGGGAGTAGTGATCACCTTTGTTTCCCCGTTCACCACATACTCTACCTCGGTATACTGGGCCCCGGTAGACAGGTCCATGGCATCCCAGTTGATCACCGTTCTGCTGGTTTCAAAGTCAAGCAAAGAAATCAGCCGGTTGTTCAATCTCCTGCGGTAGGTATTGCCATAGGATGTACCTATCGCGTTCACCGGAATAGAAGCATTCCCGGCGGCGTCATAGGTAACGGTGACAAAGTTCTTCACGCCTTCGTCCACAGCGAAAGTTCTTTCAAAAGGTTCTTTGCCCACACCTTTTTCAATCTGGTATTCCACGGAGTCTTTCCGGTCATTCCAGAAGATTTTCACCGTTTTCACCTTAGGGTCGGCACTTAGTTGCGCCTTGTACAGCACGCGTCCCTTGCCGGAGAAGATTTTCACCGAGTCCATTTTGCCGGCGTACTGAATCTCCCCATCCTTGGTGTACTCCTTGAAGTCATCCCAGTCAGTACAGGAATACAAAGCCATCAAGGAAAGTAAGGAGGCAAAGGCCAGCCTTATTTTATGTATGAATATCCTTTTCATTGTATGTTTTCTTTAAAGGTCCTGCCTCCCCTCCATAGAATGGCGGCAGGACCTGGATTTAATGTTTTACAAACGGGTATCTCCGTACACTTTCAGTTCATTGATGCTCTGGGCCGTGCCTCCCGCAAAGTTCTCTAGGCATCTAATCCGGATGTATCTCACCTTAGGCGCGTTCAGGTCCAGATCCCAGTTAAAGCCGGCGGCCGCTGTCTCCCGGTCTTTGGGCGTGTCTTGCCCGTAACCAGTGCCCGAAGGTTTCACCACTTCGTAAGAGCCCAGCAAAACCCAGCTGGCGTCTAAAGCCCCGTTCAAAGAAGGATTGGCCGATCCGTAGATCTCAAACCGCTTCATGGTGGTCAGATAATAGAATTGAGGCGGGTCCAACTCTGGAAAAGGACGGATCCAGATGCGGCTCATTTTGGCCAGCTTGCCGGTGTCAAAGGTGATCATATGGGGCTCGGGCCCGCCGTTCACCTGATGGGTAAAGCTTACATAGGGCCACCCCAGAAGCCCGTCCCAGGCGTATTCCAGCCGGGCGCCGTTCGTTACCTGGGGCGCATCACCGGGCAGGACAAATGCCCTGAACCCTGAACTGGGCAGCTCGGCCTCAAACAAGGGCTGGACTATTTTGGAAGTGGTGTCTGTGGAGTTTCCCCATCTGTCTTTGACAAAGACCTTGAATTCATACCGGGTAGTATCCAGGCCCCTGATCTTAGAAGTGATGTCTTTTACTGAAGTGAAAACGCTCTTTTGGTTATCTACCTCAAACTCATTGAAGGCATTCTTCTTCATCACAATGATGGAAACATTGGCCGTATCTGGGTTTGCCGCAGACAGGTTGTAACCACCAAAGGCAGTAGCCACCTGAATGCTTTTGTAGACTTTCCAGATAGGCGCCTCCAGGGGCTTCACCTTCACCGTAACCGGGTTGGATTTGATGTTGCTCCGGCTCACGGTGTACAACTGCACCTCATGCTCATTTGTGTCTGCAAAGCCATCCACTATGAGCGAGTTGTTGTAGTAAGAAGTCTGCGCCTCCAGGGTTTTACCGGTGGCAATGGTATACACCGCCTTCACGTACAGCAGATTCTGGTCTTTGGGTATGGTATAGGTCAGTTTAGCCTTACCCGCCAGGTTCTCCACGGTAACGTTTGACACCATGCTGGGCACGCTGCTATCCCCTCCTATGGGTTCCCGGAACTGCAAATCCTCTTCGCAGGAAACCACGGCCATTATTCCAAAAATGAGGAAAAACGATGTTTTAAGTTTATGTAAGTTCATAAGTTTAATCCGCTAAAATGTTGATTTACCATCCAGGGTTTTCTACCAAATTCTGGTTGCGTCTGATGTCATAGTTGCCCACCGGCCAGAAATAGTCTCTTGGGGTGATAAACTTCTGACTAAACACCACTCTTTCATTGTTATAGGTCTCAGGGGTTTTACCCATGATGTTAAAGCCCGTGATATCTTTGTTCAACTCCTCGCCCGCCAGTTTCCATCTTCTTAAGTCCCAGAAACGGTGACCCTCAAAAGCAAGCTCAATGAGGCGCTCACGTCTGATGATGTCCCGCAGGCCGGTCTGGGAAGTGTATTTTGAGGGGTTTTTAGAGAAATTGGACCAAGACTCTACAATGCCTTTCAAACCGGCTCTTTCCCTGATCTTGTCTAAGTATTCAATGGCCACAGGAGAACCTGCCTGCACCTCGTTCAGGGCCTCGGCGTACATCAGGTATAGATCTGCCAGTCGTATTTCTGGCCAGGGGTAAGATTTCCAGGTGGGGGCATTGGTGCCGTTGGTAGTGGACTCCCAGTGCACCAGCTTTTTGATGAAGTACCCGGTCTCGTTCCAGTTCACAAAGTCCCCGAAACCTGCTTTATCTCCGTTCTTAGATTTCACATAGAAGGTGTTGACATCACTGCCGGTTGGGTTTCCATCCTTCATGTACCAGATACCGCCGTCAAAACCTAAATCGGCGTAGAAACGGGGTTCACGGTCAAAATTCAGGCGAGCGGTTTTGTAGTTGGCCTCTATGTTGAAATTCTCCTCTGCCCCGGCCACTTTCACCGCTGAGTAGTTGGTGAAGTCCAGCGTTTTGTCTTCCTCAATAGGCACGCCGTTTTTGGTGTAGAACATCTTGGCGATTTTGATAGGAGCAGACCAAGGAGCCTGCAACTCAAACCTACTGTTCTGGCTTCCTCTCTCCATAGGAGGCATGCACAGTCTTTCATTGATGAAATAACTGTTAGACAAAGCCCAGACATGCTCAGTACCCCACCGGTTGGTAACCGCGTTTCTGATGTTCAACTGGGTTTTGGTGACCTGGCTTAGGTTGTACACATCGGTGGTGTACTTGTAAAGCGCATGCCCGTTTTGCTCCGCCGATTCAATGGCTGCTTTGGCTGCTGCTGCAGCTTTTACCCATTTGTTCTGGTCATAGGTAGGATTGAATAAGGCAACGCCCTGTTTGTCTGTGAAGCCGGCATAATCAGCGTTGCCATTGAACAAAGGACTGGCGGCATACAGCCAGAGCTTTGCTTTTACAGCCAGCGCAATAGGTTGGGTAATTCTGCCCATCTGTTTGTTCTCGTCGAAAATCCGGGCGGGCAATTTCTCCACGGATTGGTCCAGCAGGTTGGAGATGTAGTTCACCACCTCATCTACCGGCATGCGCTTTGCGCTGGGCTCGTCAGTGGCAGGGATATCATCAACAATCGGAATGGGCCCATACATCCGGAATAAGTAGAAGTGGTAAAATGCCTTCAGGAACTCTACCTCCCCAATCCACCGGATGCGTTCTTCAGGAGTGAGATCAGGCACCTTGTTCGGGTCCTTTACATTGGCCAGAAAGATATTGCAGTGGCGGATACCTCTATAGATTTTCAGGTGGTCATTCCAGCCCCCGTTGCCTTTGCGCATGCCGGCCCATTCATCAAACAAAGGCGCATCTTTGGTCTGCTGGCCCAGGGCAATTCTGTAGGCCGGGTGCCAATGGGTTTGGCTTGCCTGGGGCAGCCAAATCTCATCGCCGGACATCAATCCCGCATTGTACCAGCCATCCCCGTTTTTAGGCAAAAAGGAATAACAGGTAAACAGATACTTTTCGGCCTCGTTGCGCAGTTTGAAGGCATGCTCTATGGTAGCCACGTTGTCTGGCACCACATCCAGGTAGTCTTTGCAGGAAGAAGCAGCCAGAGCCAGAAGAACCAGGAAGAAGCTGAACGGTTTCTTTCTTCTGTGCGAGGATTCTTTTTTGGCCGGGGCTTTGGGAAGCCCTTTGCCAAAGGGATATATTTTTGAGAGGAAACTCTTCTTTTCCATGATATTGTACATCAAACTTTGATTATAAATTGACAGACAGACCAAGATTGTAAACAGACTGGATTGGATAGTTCAAGCCATTGCCGCCCATTTCCACATCCCACAGCTTGAATTTGCTGAACATCAACAGGTTGGTGGCCGAGAAGTATATCCTGGCGCTCTGCACCCCAAGTCTTTTCACCTTGTCTATGTTGTACCCAAAGTCCACATTCTTCAGTCTGATGAAACTTCCGTTCCGCATCCACCAGGTAGAGGTTTGGTTGTTAGAGGGTACCTGCCAGGTGCTTAGGCGTGGCCAGAAGGCATACAGGTTTCCATTCTCTTCAGACCAATGGTCATCTGCAATGGCCTGTAAAAGACCTGTCTGGTAACCGCCTGCCTGGTTAGGAAGCTGGTACTGGTAGAAGGGCTGGATAGCCCACGGATCAATGAAGAAAGAGGTGCGGGCTGCTCCCTGGAAGTACAGGTTCAGGTCAAACTTCTTGTATCTGACGGTGGTACCAAAGCCGTAGATGATCTCCGGCTGCTGCGGATAGCCCAGGGGAACCATGTCATCGGTGTTGATCACGCCGTCCTTGTTGATGTCCCGGTATTTGATGTCACCGGCCAGCAGGCCTCTGTCGCCAAACTGTACCGGAGAGTTGGCCACCTCCTCGTTGTCCACGAACAAGCGCTCCGCGATATAGCCCCATCTTTGGCTGAGTGGACGTCCGGCTCTGGACAAGTGGGCCAAGTCACTGTCATAGGCCAGTTCATCTACCTTCACTGCCTTGCTGGTAGCGTAGGTGAAAGTCCCCCTGAGCTCTACATTCAGATTCTGGGAAAGTGTCTTGCTGTAGTTGGCAGAAAGATCAACCCCCTGCGACTCTGCCTTACCGTAGTTGGAGAGCGGGGTAGCCATTAAACCAGAGACGTTGTCTATGTAGGTAATAGGCTGTAAGATCTGGGATCTGTGTTGTTTGAACACATCCACAATCAGCTCCACAGAGTTAAGGGCAGACCCTATGTTCAGGTCCATCCCTAAGTTGAGCTGCTTTGATTTCTCCCAGGTAATGCTCTCGTTGGAATATCTTGAGATAGAAACCCCTGGTCGGTAATAAACAGCGGTACCGTCATTTCTTCCGAAGGAAGAACCAAAGCCATTGTCATTAAGATTGACGTTGGACATGTACAGGAATCTTTCGTCTCTGTTCCCGATCTGGTCATTTCCTACAATACCGTAGGTGGCCCTGAATTTCAGGTTAGAGATGATGCCTTTGAGAGGCTCAAAGAATTTCTCATTGGAGATGCGGTATCCAATACCCGCTGATGGGAAAAAGCCGTAACGGTTCTTTTTGGCAAAGCGCTCAGATCCGTTATAACCAAAGTTCATCTCAATAAGGTAACGCTGGTCATACCCGTAGGTGAAGCGGCCGGAAATGCCGTGGTTTCTGTTGGGGAGGGAACGGATGAGGGTACCGGGGTTACCGGCCTCGTAGTTGGAGATATAGGACACCAACAATCCACCTACATCATGCTTGTCAGCGAAGGTTCGGTTATAATCCACCGCTCCCTGCAGCCAGAAAGTTGACTCTACTACTTTGTTTCCTTCGGTGTAGTTCAGATACTCTGTTCCCGGCAACCCGATGGAAGTAGAGGACCCATCATTCAGCACCCCTATTTTATAGCTTCCGTCTTCCGGGTTGATGGTTGAGCTGTAGTAGAACGGGTTGTAGAACCGGTTGAGCGACACAAAAGACACTCTCTTGAGGTAGGTCATGGCCCTGGCACTAAGTCCTTTGGTAAGGAAACCCAGGTCCTGCTTTATCTCCAACTGTGGGTTCAGGTTGGCGGTTTTATAAGTTTCGTACCCTTTCACCATCTCAGCGTAAGGATTCACGAATAACGTGGTGGTCTCTACGGCATCGCTATTGATGGTGCGGGCAGACCCAAACAGCGGGTGATCCACGAAGGGCAGTTTGTCTTTGGGGTAAAACGCCGGAAACATCACCGGGTTGGTGTTCAAGGCATTCCTAAAGGTGGTGGCCCCACCTCCAATAGGTCCGTTGTAATCATCAAACTGACCGTACACCCGGGCAGTCAATACAGTGGTGGGTGTGAGGTCAAAATCAATATTGGACCGGATGGAGTAATTGTTCAGACTGATGTTGCTGTTGAAATTGTTGATGGGGTCTACTTTCAGGATTCCATTATCCTTGTTGTAGGTCATGGCCAGGTAATAGCGGCCTTTGTTCGTACCCCCGCTTAAATTGATGTTGTAGCCCTGGTTGAAGGTATGGTCCCTGATCAGTTGATCAACCCAGTTGTTGTTAGGGAACAGATAAGGATCCTCCCCCATTCTGGTACTGTTGATTTTGTTCTGGGAGTAAGGCTCTTTGGCGAGTGGAGAACGCGTCAAGGTGGCATCATTCGCCAGGTTCATGTAGGTGATGTTGTCAGCCAATTGAAAGTTCCTGGTATTGGTGGAGATGCGGTTTTCCACCCGTAGGCTGACTTTGATAGGTCCCTCCTTCCCTGATTTGGTGTTGATCAGGACTACGCCGTTTGCTCCTCTGGCGCCATAGATAGAGCTAGCCGCGGCATCCTTTAATACCGAGAAATCTGAGATATCATCTGGCTGCAGGCGGGCCATATCCGTTGGGGAGGACTCTATGCCGTCAATCAGGATCAAGGGATCGCGTTTACCGGTTCCGAAGGTGGACAGACCCCGGATGTAGAAGGTGGAGTTATCAGTTCCCAGGCCAGGCTCGCCGCTTTGCTGAAACGAGATAACCCCGGCCACTTTACCGGCAATGGCATTGGTTAAGTTAGAGGTTGGGGTCTTCAGATCTGCCACGCTTACCGAGGTGATAGAACTTACCAGGCTGGCCTTTTTCTGCTCGCCAAATCCCACCACCACTACTTCCTGTATTGCTTTTGTATCCGGTACCAGCTTCACCGAGATTTCCCTTCTGTTCTCCAGGGGCACCTCTTGGGTCACAAAACCTATGTAGGTGAAAACCAGGATGCCTTTTCCGTCCGGGGCGTTCAAGGTGAAGTCTCCGTTGATGTCTGTGTTAGTACCAATGGTGGTGCCTTTCAACACAACGCTTACCCCTGTAAGACCGGAACCGTCTTCCTGGGATACCACCTTGCCCGTTACTTTGAACTGGGTTTGCCGTTCTGCTGCGCCGCTTGGGCTTGGCTGCCTGTTACTGGCGAGAAGCGTAGTTGGTTTATTGCCTCTTTTCGAGGAAACAGAACCAATCTCAGGGGTCTTTATTTCACTTTTCGGAAGCATCTGAGCCAACCCAGTGAAATGCGTGGATAAGTAAAGTAGAAGAACCAGAGCGTACCTGTTCTCCTTAGCCGAGTAATTGTGCTTCATAGGTAAAATAGTTGGTTTAAAATTTTAAAAGAGTATCAATAACTGCCTCATGACCATGAGTCTAGCCCATGGAACTATCGCAGCGTTTAACTTCTTGAAAATCCTGGTTCAGGATTAACCAAACCTATCATACCCGTAGGGGGGACGGGAATTTGTGATGGTATCTATCGACTGCATTCTGTCAATGATAAGCTTCTCCATGCTGGTATATTGGTCATCCTATATTCAAACAGGAGCCACATTTAAATACCAATTTTTACTGGGTAGCTTTCGGCTTAAAAATAAGCGTTGTTTGTACACTTATTCACTTGGGGATAAACCTACTCTTTAATTCAGAATTTGCAAAATCTGCAACCACATTTTAGTAAAATAAATTTTTGCTAATTAGAAAGGTCCATTTAGCTGTATTTGGATTAAAATTTCAATAATCGCCGCTTTTTCGCGCAGATGCTTAAATAAATGTTAATTTTACACATATAAGCAAAATCTACGAGTATATTGGCAACCTACACTTGCGGCTATCTCACTCATCATGCATGAAGTACAATAAGGAATTTAGGCGGGCAGCTATGGCCCTGTTTGTGATACTGGGACTTACCACCGGTGGAGTTCAAGCTCAAAGAAAATCTGGAGCTCCTCAGGAAAAGGATATGAAGGCGTACCTGCTGGTGTATTTCAAGGATGCTACCCACGGGTTACACATGGCCCTCAGCCCGGATGGGTACACCTTTACGGATATCAATTCTGGAAACCAGGTCATGGCCGGAGATACCATTGCCCTGCAGAAAGGCATCAGGGACCCGCACATCACTCGCGGACCCGATGGAATGTTCTACCTGGCCATGACGGACCTGCACATCTTTGCCCAGAAAGCGGGCTACCGCGACACCGAGTGGGAACGCGACGGCAAACTGTACGGCTGGGGAAACAACCGATCCCTGGTACTTATGAAATCCAGGGACCTCATCCATTGGTCACGGACTATCCTGCGGGTAGACCAAGCGTTCCCAGGACTGGAGGAGATTGGATGTGCCTGGGCGCCCCAGACCATCTATGACGAGAGCAAGAAAAAGCTGATGCTGTATTTTACCATGCGGTTCGGGAATGGCAATAATAAGCTGTACTACACCTACATGAACGATGCCTTTACCGCCATGGAAACAGCGCCTCAACTCCTATTCCAGTACCCCAAAGACATCACCTACATTGACGCGGATATCACCAAAGTAGGAAACAGGTACCACATGTTCTATGTGCCGCATGACGGGGTTCCCGGGATCAAGCAGGCGGTATCAGATTCTATCCACATCGGGTACCAGTATGCTCCCCAATGGATTGACCCCGAGCCTCAGGCCTGCGAAGCACCCACCGTTTTCAAGCGTATTGGTCAGGATAAATGGGTGCTCATCTATGACATCTACGGCATCAACCCTCATAATTTCGGGTTCAGTGAGACCTCAGACTTCGTGAACTTCACCCCTATTGGCCATTTCAATGAGGGCGTGATGAAGACCACCAACTTTTCGTCGCCCAAACACGGAGCCGTTGTGCACCTCACCAGAAAAGAAGCTAAACGGTTGGCAAAGCACTGGAAACTAAAAATGAAGTTCTAAGGAGTATGGGAAAGACTTGGATGGGCTTTAACTTAATTGAGAGGCATGTCTGATCACCCTAATGCGTTTTGAGCCTGTTTTAAGTTTGAGCCTGTTTTAAGTTAAAGAGAGGTAAACCTTATTACCTGTTGCAGATTCCTACACCGACACTCCAATGCTCTGTTGGCCAAAAGTGAGCGTTAGTCAAAGAATTAAATTAACTGCTAAAGATGCTGAGGAGGATTGATGCTGATTTACTTACTCCTATCCTTTCCACTCATAATCAAAGACAAGATAGCGCCAATTAGGAAAATGAAACTAAAAACGGCAGTGAAGAATCCTATAACAAGCAAAGGCACTTTGACCGCATTGTCATCACGCAAAGAGATGGAAGCTGCAAGGTTTGTGATTAAACCTAGAAAAACCAGCATGAAAAATATGACTACTCTTGCTACTTTCTTGTTTTCCTTGTTCATGCCTTAAAAGTAAGCCACCTAAAGCAACTTCTGTCATTTTAAATTGTCAGGTATTTCATTCCAAGAAACCCCGGAGCTCCCTTAAAGTAGATACAGGCCACATCTCGGGTAAGTCTCAAGCCTGCAAATAGACTCATTTTGCGCTCAGTTTAGGGGCTGTTTTCTGGAAAACAGCCCCTAAACTGAGCGCTTTTATTTGAGGGCAATGATGAATAAGCTGTGGCTTGCCTTCGGCCCTACCTGGTTACGGATCTGGGTCTGTCTTTTTGCGCCACTCCCCAGGTAGCACCTGGCGTGTTGCCCATTTCAAAAACCAGTTCGCCGCCCTGCATCAGGTCTTTGTGCAGGATATAGGATTTGGTGTAAGGCTTGCCGTTCAGGGTGACTTTCTGGATGTATTTGTTTTCAGGGCTGTTGTTGGGCGCCTTTATCACCAGTTTTTTGCCATCAGCTAGGTTCAGCGTGGCCTCCTTCACGGCTGGGCTCCCGAAGACGTAAGCGCCGTTGGCTGGATTCACCGGGTAGAAGCCAAGGGATGAGAAAATATACCAGGCAGACATCTGACCCACATCTTCGTTCCCAATGATGCCATCGGGTTTATCGGTGTAGAAGTGGCTGAGGATGAACCGTACTTTGTCCGCGGTTTTCCAGGGCTGGCCTACATAGCTGTACAGATAGGTGATGTGGTGACTAGGCTCGTTGCCGTGGGCGTACTGGCCAATCAACCCCGAGATGTCATTAGAGGCTTCCTCTCCCATGTCCCCTTGGGCCACAAACAATGAGTCAAGTTTCTGGCTGAATTGTTTCTCGCCGCCTTGTAAGTTGATCAGGCCTTCCACATCCTGGGGTACGAGCCAGGTGTATTGCCAGGAGTTTCCTTCGCAGAAATCATCATTGCGGTGCCGCGATACAAACGGACTGAACGGGGTGCGCCATTCCTGGTCAGAGATCCGACCGCGCATGAAACGCGTTTGTTTGTCAAAGTAGTTCTCATAGTTCCGGCCTCGTTTGCTGAAGTAGGCGTAGTCTTCAGTAGCGCCTCTCTGCTTGGCGACTTGCGCCAGGCACCAATCGTCAATGGCGTACTCCAACCCCATGGCCACTGATTCTACCGTGATGTTGGCGGGGATGTAGCCCTTGGCTTTTACCTGATCCAGCCCTTTGTCGTCTCGCATGGCCGTGGCTTTCATGGCCTCATACGCCAGGTCTTTGTCAAACCCATCAAAGCCTTTGAGAATGGCATCGGCGACCACTGGTACGGCGCTGTAGCCCACCATGGTGTTGGTCTCGTTGCCCATCAGGTGCCATACCGGTAATTTACCCTGTTGCTTGTACACGGCCAGCATGGAGTTGATCATATCACTTACCCGTTCTTTCTGCAGGATGGTAAACAGCGGATGCGCCGCCCGGTAGGTATCCCAAAGCGAGAAGGTGGTGAGGTTGGTGAAAGGCGCATTCTTGTACACCTTTTTATCCGTGCCCAGGTAATCGCCGTTATGGTCGTTGAAAATGGAAGGCGCAATCAAAGTGTGGTACAGTGCAGTGTAGAAAGTCTTCAGCTGTTTGGGATCATCCGTTTGGATGCTCACTTTCTGCAGTTCCTTGTTCCAGGCGGCATCGGCATCGGCCACTACTTTGTCAAAGTTCCAGTGCGGGATCTCTGCCCTGATATTCGCCACGGCATTCTGGGTACTCACCGGTGAAATGCCCACTTTCAGTTTTACCTTTTCGCCATTGGAAGTAGTAAAGCTGACTACTCCTTTGATTCTGTTTCCTTTGTAGGCCGGGGCTGTGTTCCCCAGGGAATCCAGCAGTTGATAGCTTTTGAAGTTTTGGATGGGTTTAGAAAAAACGGCCGCGAAATAGATGCGTTGGTCCGCTGCCCAACCCTTTGAAAAACGATAACCCGCCAGCGTGCTGTCATTCAATTGCTCAATGAAAGTCTCGGTGGGCTGGTCCCATCCTATACCCGATTGCAGATCCACCACAATGTGGGCTTCTTCTGAGGCCGGAAAAGTGTATTGATGAAAACCCACCCGTTCTGAGGCCGTCAGTTCCGCCTGGATGTTATACCGTTTTAGTTTTACGGCATAATAGCCGGGCTTGACGCGCTCATCCCGGTGCGAGAACAGAGACACAAAGCCTTTCTCGGGGTTCTTAACTGATCCTTCCATCACCTTCACTGGGCCGGTGGTGGGCATCACCGCAATGTCGCCCAGATCCCCGATGCCGGTGCCACTCAAATGGGTGTGCGCGAAACCCACAATGGTGGAGTCTGAGTAATGGTAGCCAGAGCACCAGTCCCACCCTTCAGTTATGTTGGTTGGGCCTAATTGCACCGCGCCAAAGGGAACGTTGGCCCCCATGAAAACGTGGCCGTGGAAACTAGTACCTATGTAGGGATCAACAAATTGGGTAAGGCTGTCGGTGAGGGTTGCCCTGGTTTCCTCCTTCACACTTTTACATCCTATAAAAATGCTTAGGCCCAATGCCAGCGCAGCAAAGGACTTGAGGAGGGGTGTTGATTGATCTTTCATGGTGGGCCGTTAAAATGAGGGTTCAGGTGTCATGGAAAGGAATCTATTCCAACTCAGATTTATCAGTATTTTAAATTTCGGGCCAATAAACGCCAGGTTAGTGTTTAAGCCAGCTTTCGGTAAAGCTTCCCTCCTTTTCTACCAGGGAAGCAGGATAAGGAATAAGGGCATAGCTGGTCTTTGGCGCAACAGCCTGGGCGTAGGTAATAAAGCTACAGTAAATCAGCAGGAAGAAACAGAGGAAGCCTTTCATTAAGACATGATGCGTTTTCTAGTAGGTAAAGCCAGGTTGTTTGATTGGAGATCAAACCTGGCAATAGGCTTGAAGGCAGTCCTTACAGGGAAAATAATATCAACTGAGCAGGCTTTCATTATGGCTCTAAGATACCACCAGATACAAGAATAACAAGCTTACCCAAAGGCTGTAGAAGTTACAGAAGGACTTCGGCGGAGGCGTGACCCAGAACATGCAAAACCACTTGTACAGCCAAGAGGCCACCGGTCGCCAACCCAGACAGCCATAAGTTTGGCGATCAGGGAAAACTCTTCCACTGGTCCAGTAAAGGAACCCCAAGAACTACAAAGCACCATTGAATCTCGGCGGGTTGCACCTGACCCATTTGATTTCACTTGGCTTTATCGTAGTATTGCGATGAATTTAGAAACCAGAACCATGGGCGTTACCAAAACTCAGCACTTCACCGGGGAGCAGAACAGGCTGGCGGCTTTGGCCAAGGCCCTGGGGCACCCGGCCCGGATAGCCATTCTGCAGCACCTGCTCAAACAACAGACCTGTATCTGCGGCGATCTGGTAAGCGAACTTCCGCTGGCGCAGGCCACGGTATCACAGCACCTGAAAGAACTTAAAGCGGTGGGGCTGATTAAAGGCACCGTAGAAGGCACCAGCGTGTGCTACTGCATAGACAAGCAAAACTGGGAAGAAGCCCGCGATATGTTCCTGCAGTTGTTCTCCAGCCCGGTGTCCTGCCAGGACAACTGTTGCTAAAAATCCACTTCCTTCATCGTTACATAACCCAAGTATGAGAATCGCCTTTTTCTCCGATATCCACGCCAACCTTCCTGCCCTGGAGGCAGTGCTGGCCCACATGGACACCCAACAATTAGATGCCATTTACTGCCTGGGAGACCTGGTGGGGTACGCGCCCTGGCCCAACGAGGTAGTGGCGGAAATCAGGAAAAGAAGGATTCCCACCATTGCGGGGAATTATGACGAAGGCGTGGGCCTGGGAAGTCCCAACTGCGGCTGTGCCTATAAAACCGACCAGGAGAAAGACCTGGGCCAGCAGTCCATTGATTTTACAAATCAGGTGGTCACCCCGAAGACCCGCCAGTACCTGCGCATGCTGCCGCGCCACCTTCGGCTCACCTTCCTGGACGAGTCTAAGGAGGAAAACAGAATGGAAATCCTGCTGGTGCACGGCAGCCCCCGCAAAATAAACGAGTACCTTTTTGAAGACCGGCCCGAAAAGAGCTTCCTGAAGATGATGGAAGAAGCCCAAGCGGATCTTTTGTTCTTCGGGCACACGCATAAGCCCTACCACCGCGCCATGGCTTACGAGCACCAGAGCCAGACCAGGTACCGGCACGCCATCAACATCGGGTCGGTGGGAAAACCGAAGGACGGAGACCCCAGGGCGGGCTACGTGATCCTGGAACTCAATCCAGACAGCAACCTCCGTAAGCCGGAAAGCATCAAAGTAGAGTTCATCAGGGTGCCTTATGAGGTGGAGAAAGCCGCCCAAGCCATAGAGGCGAGTCCCCTGCCCAACGCGTTTGCCCAGATGCTACGCACGGCCTGAGCCAGACATCTGGTTTAACTTTCCCTTCAGGCCTGTAGCTGGTTTTCGGTTTCGGGGCCATTTTGAGGAAAACTGCCCTGAAACGAAATCTTGGGTTTAACCCAGGACCCATCCCGATAACTTCATTCATCAAATCAAATATCACACGTAAATGAGCCAATGCACTGTAGATAAAAGGAAAAAGCTTTCCACCCTGGACCGCTTTCTTACCCTCTGGATTTTTGTGGCCATGGGCGCGGGGGTGCTCCTGGGGTACCTGTACCCCGGCACCGAGGAAGTCATCAATACCTTCCAGGTGGGTACCGTGAACGTACCCATCGCGGCGGGCCTGATTCTGATGATGTATCCGCCCTTGGCGAAAGTGCGGTATGAGCAATTGGGCCGGGTGTTTGACAACGTGAAAGTCATTACCCTGTCGCTGGTGCTGAACTGGATCATCGGGCCGGTGCTTATGTTTCTGTTGGCCATCATTTTCCTGCGGGACTACCCCGAGTACATGATCGGGATTATCTTAATCGGGCTGGCCCGCTGCATTGCCATGGTGCTGGTCTGGAATGAACTGGCCGAGGGGGACCGGGAGTACGCGGCCGGGCTGGTGGCCTTCAACAGCATTTTCCAGGTGCTGTTCTACAGCGTGTTCGCCTTCGTTTTTATCACGGTGCTGCCCACCTGGTTCGGGCTGGAGGGCAAGGTGGTAGACATCAGCATGGGTGATATCGCGCAGAGCGTTTTCACTTACCTGGGTATTCCGTTCCTGCTGGGCTTCTTATCGCGCCTCATCCTGCGCCGTATCAAAGGCGATGCCTGGTACACGCAGAAGTTCATCCCGGCTATCAGCCCCATCACGTTGGTGGCCCTGCTGTTTACCATTGTGGTGATGTTCAGTTTGAAAGGCAACCTGATTGTGACCATTCCGCTGGATGTGCTGCGCATTGCCGTGCCGCTGGTGATCTACTTTGCCGTGATGTTTCTGGTAAGCATTTACATGGGCAAAGCTTTGGGAGCGAATTACGCGCAGAACGCCTCGGTGGCTTTCACCGCTACAGGCAACAACTTTGAACTGGCTATTGCCGTGGCCATTGGGGTATTCGGGCTTAACTCGGGGCAGGCTTTCGCCGGGGTAGTTGGTCCGCTCATAGAGGTTCCGGCACTCATTGCGCTGGTAAACGTGGCCTACTGGTTCAGGAGAAGATACTACGGAACCGAACCACTGCTCACCTCTGCGCCTGAAAAGGGCAAGTTTCAGGAAAATCAGGCTTAAAACGCTGCTTCTCCTCTCCCGCGCTTCCGGCGTGGCATACACGCCCTTCCAAAAGACTTTGCTTTATAGCCTGAACCGCACGGGAGCATGATGACACCTTATATTTCTGGCCTGAATATTTCAGAATTAGAGAAAATTACAGGAAATTAAGGTCATCTTGCGGCCTGCCTCTTTTTTGGCTGCCCCCTTTTCTTTGGCTTGCTCCTCTTCATCTCTAAAAAGGGAACAGACGGACAGCCACCGCTTAGCGTACTTCAGCCCGGCATTTTCTATTTCTTTTCTTGGGATGGCCGGACCTGGAGAAAGAGTATCAGGTTCATTTGTGATAAGGGATGAGAGTGAAGAGCAAAATCTGTTTGGTTTTAGGCTGGGTGATGCTGTTTTGCACGGCGGTCTCCACGGCCCAAATGAGCGAGCGTGCCAGTTTTCCGTTTGTCCAGAATTACTCAAAACTGCTTTACCAGGCCGGTAACCAGAACTGGTCCATTACCGAGGGGAAAAACCGGGTCATGTACTTCGGCAACTCAGACGGCCTCATGGCCTATGACGGGCAGTACTGGCAACTCTACCGCATGCCGGAGAAAATCATTGTGCGGGCCGTAGCCGCCGACCAGGAGAAGGACCGCATCTACGCCGGAGGTTTCGGGGAGTTTGGGTACTGGAGCCATAATGACAAGGGCCAGTTCACCTACCATTCCCTCTCCAAGCTTATCCCCCGCGACAACGCCCTCAAAGATGAGATCTGGAAAATCTACGTTGAGAAAGACCGGGTGCTTTTCCAATCTTTCTCGGCCATCTACATCTATGAGAAAGGCAAGGTGGAGGTAGTGAAAGGCCCTAACACCCTGCTGTTCCTGCTCAAGGCCCATGACCGGTATTTTGTGGAGGTGATTTCCAAAGGATTGTATGAACTGAAGGGCAACAAGCTGGAGTACATCAAAGGCAGCGACGGCCTGGGAGAGGCGGGGGTGTTGTCGGTGCTGCCTTTCCAGAAGGATTCGTTCCTGGTGGGCAGTGCCAAGAGCGGCCTTTTCCTGTATGACGGCACTTCCATCTCGCCCTGGGGCTCGCCGGCGGCCAATGCTTTTCTCAAAACAAACCAACTGAACAACGGCGCGGTGCTGCCGCATGGGCAATTCGCCTACGGCACCATCCTCAACGGCCTCATCATCCTGGACCGCCAGGGCAACATCACCCACCGGATAAACAAAGCCAGCGGCCTGCTGAACAACACCGTCCTCAGCCTTTTCACCGATAAGGAGCAGAACCTCTGGACCGGCCTGGACAACGGCGTGGACCGTATTGAAGTCAACTCGCCGCTGTACTTCTACTTTGACAAAACCGGCACTTTTGGCACGGTCTACTCCAGCATTGTTCATGACGGCAAGATCTACCTGGGCACAAACCAGGGCATCTTTTACAGCAACTGGACCGCCAACAACGCGCAGTCTTTCCAATCGCTGGATTTCAAGATCATTGAAGGCTCCCAAGGCCAGGTATGGGAACTCATTCTGGTAGACGGGCAACTCCTCTGCGGCCATAACGAAGGCACTTTCAGGGTAGAGGGCGACCGCATCCAGAAACTATCTGATTTCAAAGGCGGCTGGACCATCAAGCGCCTGGCCTCTCACCCCCATCTGCTGGTGCAAGGAACCTACACAGGGCTGGTCATCTACAAAAAAGACCCGACGGGCAACTGGGTTTTCTCGCATCAGGTAACGGGTTTCGGGGAGCCGTCAAGGTACGTGGAGCAGGACAACTCAGGGCATTTCTGGGTGAGCCACGCCTACAAAGGCCTGTACCGCCTGGCCCTGAGCAGTGACCTGAGAACCGTGAAAAGCTCCAGGTACTATGAGAAAGGGAATGGCCTGCCCAGGAACAACCAGATCAACGTGTTCAGGCTGGGCAGCCGCGTGGTGTTTTCCTCTACTGAAGGTTTCCAGGTCTATGACGAGATCAGCGATCGGTTCTCTGGCTACACCGAGCTGAACAAAATGCTGGGGCCTTTTGCGGGTTCTAACCGCATTATCAAAGCCGCCGGAAACAAGTACTGGTTTATCAACCACGGCAAAGTGGCGCTGGTGAACCTGGCCAGCCCTGGCGCGCTGGAAATCAGTTCCAGTCCGTTCAGCCTGCTCAACGGGCGCATGGTACAGCAGAATGAGAACATCAGCCGGATAAGCAATTCCATTTACCTCATCAGTATTGACGATGGTTTTGTAGTGTACAACACCGAGGTATCGCCGCAGCGTAACAAAACGCTGCCGCCGGTGTTGGTGCGAAGGGTCCAGAACGCCGCAGACGGCTCAGTTATCCTTACGGAGCGGGGCAGCCGGGACCTGAGGCTCCCCTTCAGCCGGAACAACATCAGCGTGGCGTTTTCTCTGCCCTACTACAGCCAGGCCCGGCCGCAGTTCCGGTACTTTCTGGAAGGATTCTCTGAGAAATGGTCAGACTGGGGCAGCGCCACACAGAAGGAATTCATTAACCTGGAGCAAGGCGATTACCGGCTGCTGGTGAAAGCCCGCATTGACAACGAGGCCGAGTCGCCGGTCACGGAGTTTGCCTTCACAGTGGCGCCGCCCTGGTACGCCACTTACTGGGCGGGCATCGTTTACGTGCTCATAGGCGGTATCTTGCTCTTGCTATGCCGGCACCTGTACCTCCTGAAGCTGCAGAAAGACAAAGAACGCATCAGGCTGAAGCTAGAGAAAGAGAAAGAAGAGTTCCTGCGGCAGGAAGCCATTATCAATGAACAGAAGCTGATCAAGCTCAGGAACGAGCAGCTACAGTCAGAACTGGCGGCCAAAAGCCGCGAACTGGCCAACTCTGCGTTGAACATTGTCTCCAAGAATGAACTGCTACTCAACATCAAAGAAGAGATTCTGCAACTGAAAGACCAGGGCGGCAAAAAACTGGGCGATAACCAACTGAAGAAAATTCAGAAGGTGATCAAAGATGGCATGACCGAGGACTATGACTGGAACCTGTTTGAGTCTAGTTTCAATGAGGCGCACGAGAACTACTTCAAGAAACTCAAATGCCGCCACCTTGACCTCACGCCCAACGACCTGAAATTGTGCGCCTACCTGCGCATGAACATGAACAGCAAAGAGATCGCCTCGCTGCTCAACATCACCCTGCGGGGTGTGGAGATCAGGCGCTACCGCCTCCGCCGCAAACTGAACCTTGACCATGAAAAGAACCTGGTGGAGTTTCTCATGGATGTATAGGTCCTTTCCACTACCTGAGAGTAGCGGAGAAACCATGAAACCCTCACCCCCAAGATTTGCCTGCGCCTCTTACCAGTGTTGGAATGTTTCCTCTAACTCTCAAAAGTAAGCTGGTGTTTAGAGCCTCTTTTCTAAAAAGCAGCCTCTCAACACCAACTCCCTGGTTTTTACCCTTTTCATTGTTCTACAGATACGCACTAAGCCGACTCTTGGTACTGCCCGACCATTAGTGAAGCGAAACCAGTTTTCCGCACACCTGGCAGCTTCCATTATTCCAATCCTTGGGCCAAAACAGCTCAAACCTGGGATGCGCTTTTGGATTGATTTTTCAAAAACAGCCTTAAAACAGCACCTTCCTTCCCTTCGCGCCCACCGGAACATTCCTTTTCCAGGGTTTCTCATCCTGATTCTTGCGGAAAGCCTGCCTCTACAACTTACTTTTCCACCTCTCATCTCCCTTGATAGGAGCCTGCACTCTTCCCTTGCCCCTTGCAACTTACCGCCGCTTCTGATCGCAGAAAGCCCTAGTTCTCCCTACTTGTCAGAGGCCAGGAGGCCTATCAAGGGTTCTTCATGCCTTTCGCTTAGTACAATCTGAGAGGAAAGAGGCTTTTCCCACTACATCATTACCTCTCATAGGGTGTACACACCTGTTTAAGCCTTATGAATTTCACATCTTAAAAGCTATAAAAATGCCTATTCATTAGATTCAAGCTGCATTTAAACAAGAATATTGAAAATTTCGTAATTGATGTAGTATTGTTGAGGCAGATTTTTAGCCTTTAGTGAATAATGTCAGGACTTTTAGGTCAGTTCAGAAGAGTGTGTACCCTTATACCAAACTACCTATGAAACAACCCCTACTCCTATTCCTATTTTACCTGTTAACATTCACGCTCGTTCACGCCCAGGGCACCGTCACGGTAGCCGGTCGGGTCACCGATGCCGGGAACAACGATCCCCTTATTGGAGCGAGTATACAGGTAAGGGGCACCACCCTTGGTGCCCAGACCGACGCCAATGGTGGCTTCACCATTGCCAACGTGCCTTCAGATGCTACCTTGGTTGTGAGCTACATTGGCTATATAGACCAGACCATTGCCGTGAACGGCCAAACCAGCATCAACATTCAACTGCAACCGGCCTCTACTGAACTTCAGCAAGTAGTGGTAGTAGGCTATGGCACACAACAGAAACGAGATGTGACTGGCTCCATTTCCTCCGTAAAAAGCCAAGAATTTGAACGGCAATCGTCTCAAAACCCGGTGAGCTCCATCCAGGGGAAAGTGGCCGGGGTGCAGGTAACCAACTCGGGAGCACCAGGAGCTTCTCCGCAGATCAGGGTGAGGGGCGTGGGCTCCGCCCAGGGCGGGGTAGAACCCCTCTATGTGGTAGACGGAACCTTCGTGTCTGACCTAAGCTTCCTGAACCCAGCGGATATTGAGTCTATGGAGATCCTGAAAGATGCCTCCAGTGCCTCTATCTACGGCATTAGGGCGGCCAACGGGGTAGTCATTGTAACTACCAAGCGTGGGAAAGCTGGTCAGGCTAGAATCAACTACAATGGGTTTGTGGGCGTGCAGCGGGTAACCAATAAACTGGAAATGACTGATGCACGTGAGTATACCGAGTTGTACAATGAAAAAAATGCTCCTAACACGCTAACTCCCAACCTGCCAAGCACCGATTGGTATGACCAGATCCTGCGCACGGCCATGATCAACAACCACCAGGTATCTGCGTCTGGCGGTTCTGAAAAAATGACCTACAGCGTAAGCGCTGGTTATCTGAATCAGGAGGGGATTGTGGAAGGTCACAAATACGAGCGGATCACTGCCCGCGCTCAACAAGATTTGAATCTATCCAGCAGAATAAAAGTAGGCTATAGCGGTATCTTTTATGGATTCAGGTCCAGAGACATACCTGGAAGTATCTTCTACGAAGCCTTTGTTTTACCTCCCATTGTACCAGTAAGAAAACCGAATGGATTCTATGGGGACCCGGCAAACTTCCCGATTGGTAATTTTGCCAATCCGCAGGCTTCATTAGATTGGTATAATCAACGTTCAAATGGCCAACGGTTAACTGGTAACGCCTTTGGCGAATGGAATTTCCTTAATGCATTCACTTTCCGAACCAGCCTTGGCCTGGATTATGCAATCAACGAGTTCAGGAACTTCAGATCTGAAGACTCTTTGACCACAATTCAAAAATCAGAAACGAGCTTTTTAAGGAGAAGCAGAAGCAAAGCCAATAGTTGGCTATGGGAAAACACCCTTACCTTCCAGAAGACGTTCGGAGATCATGAACTCACCGTGTTGGCTGGTACATCCTCACAGGAGGCATTCAATGAGACCTTAGGAGGTACTGTAGAAGGTGTCACCTATGAGACTGAGGCCAACCTCTATCTAGAAAACGGAAATCAAACAACCCTCAGAGCGTTTAATTCAGCGGGTAGAGAGAAGTTCCTTTCCTATTTCGGACGGATTAATTACTCTTTCATGGGGAAATACCTGTTGACGGCTACCCTCCGGTATGATGGTTCCTCTAAATACCCCAAAAGCGATCAGTATGACTACTTCCCTTCTATTGGCTTAGGTTGGGTACTTTCAGAAGAATCCTTTATGAAGAACCAGGAGGTCATCAACTTCTTGAAACTGCGGGCCAGTTGGGGCAAATTAGGCAACAACAACGTACAGCCTAACATCACGTCAACCCCAGTCTCTAATTTACCCAGGTACATTGCATTCTTTAACGGTATACCAAACTCTGGTAGCAACGTTACTTACGTTCCACCACCCACCCTGCTCTGGGAGGTAGTTAAAGAAACAGACATTGGGGTTGAGTTTGCCTTCCTAAACAACCGGTTAACCTTTGAGGCAGATTGGTACAATAAGGAAACAGAGAATGGTGTTTTCACCATTCCCTTAATTGGTACTGCGGGTGCTGAGAACAGTTCCATCACTGGTAATTACGCCACATTCAGAAACCGAGGCATTGAGCTTGCCGCTCGTTGGAACACCAACATAGGCAACGACTTCTCTTATAGCATTGGAGTGAACTTTGCCAAAAACAAGAACGAAGTAATTGGCCTGGCTACAGGCAACACCTCCTTGGCTGCTGGTGACTTAGGTCTTGGCGGATACTTTTCCACTATTTCCCGGGTGGGCCTCCCTATTGGTTCTTTTTATGGGTACATAGTGGATGGCATTTTCCAATCAGATGTAGAAGCAGACGAGTCTGCCCAACCCAACGCCTCTGCCGGTGATTTCAGGTACCGGGATTTAAACGGAGACAACACAATTGATGAACGAGACAAAGCGGTTTTGGGCAACCCTAATCCTGGCATCCTGTACGGCATCAACACTAGTTTTACGTATAAGAACATAGACTTGCAAATTGATATTCAGGGGGTTGCTGACGTAGACATCTATAACGGTAATCGGAACATCCGTTTCGGGAATGAGAACTATGACCAGGACTTTTATGACAACCGTTGGAGAGGGCCAGGCACATCAAACACCTATCCCTCTGCTGACCTAACAGGCTCCAACTTAGACCCTAACAGTTTCTATGTAGAAAGCGGAGATTACATCCGGATCCGGAACCTGCAACTGGGCTATACTTTCCCTACTACAACTATCAGTCGGTTGAAAATGCAAGGCCTCAGAATCTTCCTGAACGCGCAGAACCCGCTTACCATCTTTGATTACAACGGCTTTTCGCCAGAAGTGGGAGGTCCTTCACCAGTTAGTTACGGCATTGACCGCAACGTCTACCCACTTTCAGCCACTTACAATCTGGGCGTAAATGTCACCTTCTAAGCAGACAAAGACCATGAAAAATAGACTATATCAGAAGAAGCATAAGTTCTGGCTCTTGGCAGGAGCCTTGACGTTTGGTGTTTTTTACTCTTGCAGCGACGATTTTCTGGATGTTCCACCGGAAGGTCAGGCAGTGGAATCCCAATTCTTCCAAA
Organism: Rufibacter roseolus; assembly: GCF_017916365.1. Taxonomy (GTDB): domain Bacteria; phylum Bacteroidota; class Bacteroidia; order Cytophagales; family Hymenobacteraceae; genus Nibribacter; species Nibribacter roseolus. Next base: position 1,345,265 of record NZ_JAFMSU010000001.1, on the reverse strand, counting down.
CCCAAGCTCATGCATTACAGGCGGTAAACTCCATTTACGGCAACCTGCGGGAATGGAATAATATTGCGTTTGCACACCTGGCATTAACCACTGTTTCCTCAGATGATGCTGACAAAGGCAGCGTGCCCGGCGATGCCGGCTTCATGAACCTGTATGACCAGTTCACCGTCACCCCCACAGAAGGACAATTAAACGGCTACTGGGTAGGCCAATACCAAGGCATCAACCTGGCCAATCGGGTATTAGACAACGTGCCAAACATTGAAATGGATGAAGCTCTAAAAACCCGGCTTTTAGCGGAAGCCAAGTTCTTACGGGCCTATCATTATTTCAACTTGGTGAGGGCTTTTGGTGGCGTACCAATTGTAAGTAAAGTACCTGAAACCCCGGAAGAACTTAACCCTGCTAGGGCCACCCGCGAAGAAACCTATGCCTTCATTGAACAGAACCTGACCGATGCCGCTGCTGTTTTGCCCACTGCTTACGGAGCCGCAGACATTGGGAGGGCTACTAAAGGAGCTGCTCTGGGCATGTTGGCTAAGGTAAAACTCTACCAAAGCGAATGGCAGGATGTGCTTTCCCTCACCGAGCAGGTAATGGGCTTAGGCTATAGCCTTACCCCAGATTTCTACCAGATTTTCCGGATTTCGGGCGAAAACAACAGCGAGTCCATCTTTGAGATCCAAGCCCAGACTATACCCGGAAACTGTGACGCATCCAACAGCCAGTGGGCAGAAGTACAAGCCGTAAGGGAGCAATTCGGTTGGGGCTTCTTCACTCCCACCGAGGACCTGGTCAACGCCTTTGAACCTGGTGACGTACGGAAGGAGGCCACCATTCTGTTCCGAGGCGAAACCACTCCTGAAGGCGACCTTATCAACCCCAATGCTCCCAATCCACGCTATAACCAGAAAGCCTACGTGCCTTCCAGCGTAACCCAGGCGTGCGGGTATGGCAAAGATCAAAATATCCGCATTCTGCGCTACGCGGAGATACTGCTCATGCACGCCGAGGCCGCGAACGAACTTGGGCAAACCGGCAAAGCGGAAAGTTCTTTGAACATGGTCCGGGAACGCGCAGGTCTGGATCCCATCACCTTCACCACCAAAGAAGAAATGCGCATGAGAATCTGGCATGAGCGTCGGGTAGAACTAGCGTTGGAAAACGGCGAACGGTTCTATGACCTGGTACGCCAAGGCCGGGCAGAACAGGTACTGAGAGCCCACGGCAAGAACTTCACCACCGGCAAAAACGAGGTCTTCCCTATTCCACTCAACCAAATCACCCTCAGCGGCGGCAAGCTGGTGCAGAACCCAGGGTATTAACTACTAGAACAGGCAAAAGGCCGGGGTTTTAACGCCTCGGCCCTTCCTTTAAAACCGCTTCTTTCTTGTGTAATCGCCTCTGGCTTTTTAGGCCCGTTTTCAGGAAAACGGCCTGAAATCAGCCTTACTGTACCCCAAACTTTCAGGCTATTTTAACAGGAAACCCACTCCCATTCCCCTGATGACCAAACCGACGTTTTATATCTTCTGCCTTCTGTTCGCATGGGCTACCCTCGCCTGCAAGGAGGATAAAAACGAGGCAGATGACACCTCGTTGTACCCACCGGAGAACCCGGTGAGCACAGCCTCGGACCGGGAGTTGCTGAACAAGGTACAGGAGTCTGCCTTCAAGTATTTCTGGGAGTATGCGCACCCGGCCTCGGGCATGGCCCGGGAAAGAACCAATTCCGGCGAAACAGTCACCAGCGGCGGCACCGGATTTGGGGTGCAGGCCATCATTGTGGGGGTGCACCGCAAGTTCATCACCCGGCAAGAAGCTACTGACCGCTTACTGAAGCTTTGCAACTTTCTGGCCTCCGCTGATAGGTTCCACGGGGTATGGCCGCACTGGCTCAATGGCAGCAACGGCAAGGTGATTCCCTTCAGCGCCAAAGACAACGGCGGCGATGTGATAGAGACTGCCTTTTTGGTGAACGGGCTGCTTACTGCCCGGGCTTACTTCAACGGCGCCGATGTCAGGGAAACCGAACTGCGGAACAAGATCACCCAACTCTGGGAAACCGTGGAATGGGACTGGTACGCCTCCCGCGGCGACAACAAACTTTACTGGCACTGGAGCCCCAACTATGGTTGGGAAATGAACATGCCCATCCAGGGCTGGAACGAGGGTTTGATTGCCTATGTATTGGCCCTGGCCTCCCCCACGCACGCCATCTCACCGGCGGTTTACCAAACCTCATGGCAAGGAAGCGGCTTCAGGAGTTCCCAAACTCTGGAAGGCTATAAGCTGGAGATCGGTCCACCTTATGGCGGACCGCTGTTCTTTGCCCATTATTCGTTTTTGAGCCTTGATCCGCGCCAGATGCAGGATCAGTACGTGAACTATTGGCAACATAACGTGAAGCACACGCTCATTAACCGGTCTTACAGCATCTACCTGGCGCCCAAAGCCTACGGGTACTCAGAGCACCTGTGGGGTTTGACCGCCTCTGATGAACCCAACGGCTACTCGGCGCACAGCCCCACCAACGACAACGGCACCGTGACGCCCACTGCGGCACTCAGTTCTTTCCCTTACACGCCCTACTACTCCATGCAGGTGCTCCGGAACCTGTACGGCAACCTCAGCGGACAGATGATCGGGACCTACGGGCCTTATGATGCCTACAACAAACCACAGAACTGGGTGGGCAAAGATTACCTGGCCATTGACCAGGGACCAATCGTGGCTATGATTGAGAACTACCGCAGCGGACTCTTGTGGAAACTGTTTACCGATCTCCCGGAAATTCAGGCAGCCCTGGCGAAGGTCGGCATCCAGAAACCGGAGTACGAGACGGGCTTTTACCTGGCCATTCCGGAGGTGAGAACCGGGCTCTACGACCTGCTCAAACACCCCGATGTGGAAACCTACCAGATTGATGTCGCTCTCAAGAATGCCGGCACGGTGACCCTCACGGTGGAGAAACCAGACGGAACCGTCATGGAGACGCTCTGGAACCATGAGGCCAAAGCCAACGGGCTGTATCAAGTCAATTTTGGGACAGGCTTGCCCCCAGGCGCCTATAAACTCAAACTCACCCATACCACGCTTAACAAAGAACTGCCGGTTTACCTCCGATAAGGAAAAACGGCTCCAAAACAGAACTGCACACCACATACCAACGAACTATGAAGCAATTTTACACCATAGCACTTCTCCTGATTCTCTTCTGCGGCTGCGTACAAGCCCAGAAGAAAGGCACCGTGAAACGCCCCAAAAACCTCTCCGATGAACAACTGATGGAGCTGGTGCAGCGGCAGACCTTCCGGTATTTCTGGGATTTTGGGCACCCGGTCAGCGGCATGGCCCGCGAGCGCAGCAACCGGAGCTTTGACTACGGCGACGAGGTAGTGACCACCGGCGGCACCGGATTCGGGGTGATGGGCATCATTGTGGCCGCCGAGCGCAAGTGGATCACCCGCCAGCAGGCCGCCGAGCGGATGCTCAAAATCGTGAATTTCCTCTGGAAAGCCGATCAGTTCCACGGTGTGTTCCCGCACTGGCTCGACGGCGCAACGGGCAAGGTGATTCGCTTCAGCCCCAAAGACGACGGCGGCGATTTGGTGGAAACTTCTTTCCTGTTCCAGGGTCTGCTCTGCGCCCGCCAGTACTTCAACCAGGACAATCCCACCGAAAGCCAATTACGCAACAAAATCCTCTGGATGTGGGAGGGCATTGAGTGGAACTGGCACACCCAGGGCGGACAGAACGTGCTGTACTGGCACTGGAGCCCAAACAACGGCTGGAGCATGAACCACCAGCTCCGCGGCTGGAACGAAGGGCTGATCACCTACGTGTTGGCGGCTTCCTCACCGCGCTTCAGCATCCCTCCGCAGGTGTATCACCAAGGCTGGACCACGAACAACTACTTCCGCAACGACCGCGAATTCTACGGCATCAAGCTGCCGCTAGGCTTTGACTACGGCGGGCCGCTGTTTTTCGCCCATTATTCCTTTTTAGGCTTAGATCCACGCGGCCTCAAAGACCAGTACGCCGATTACTGGGAGCAGAACAAGCGCCACACGCTCATTAACCGGGCTTACTGCATTGACAACCCCAAGAAATACAAAGGCTACTCAGAGAACTCCTGGGGCCTCACCGCCAGCGACAGTTACCGGGGCTACGCCGCCCACTCGCCTACTGAGGATTTAGGGGTGATCACTCCCACCGCGGCCCTGTCTTCGTTCCCCTACACGCCCGAGTTTTCCATGAAAGCGATGCGGTACTTCTATGACACCCTGGGTGATAAAATCTGGAGCGAGTACGGCTTCGTGGATGCCTTCAGTGAGCACCACAACTGGTACGCCAACTCGCACCTGGCCATCGACCAGGGGCCCATTATCGTCATGATCGAGAACCACCGGACCGGTCTGCTCTGGAAACTGTTCATGAGCATCCCCGATGTGCAGAACGGCCTCCGGAAACTCGGGTTTGAGAGTCCTCAGTTACCTGTAAATGCTAGCAAATGAAAACAGTCCTACACCTGGGCCTACTCCTGCTCATCGCCTGGCTGATGCACCTGCCTGCTACCGGCCAACCCAAACCGCAGCGCACCTACTGCAACCCCATGAACCTGGATTACGGCTACACGCCCATCCCCAACTTCACGGAATCTGGCAAGCACCGCGCCACCGCAGATCCGGTCATTGTCATGTACAAAGGCGATTATTACCTGTTTTCCACAAATCAGTGGGGATACTGGTGGAGCAACAACCTCTACAACTGGAACTTCGTCTCCAAGTCCTTCCTGAAGCCGCACCACAAAGTCTACGACGATCTGTGCGCCCCGGCGGTGTTCGTGCTGGGCGATACCTTGCTGGTCTTCGGGTCCACGCACGAGAAGAATTTCCCGCTCTGGATGAGCACCAACCCCAAAGCCAACCAGTGGAAAGAGGCTGTGGAGCCGTTCCAGGTGGGCGCCTGGGACCCTGCCTTTTTCCTGGACGATGACAACCGCCTGTACCTCTACTGGGGCAGCAGCAACGTGTACCCTATGTACGGCATCGAGATCAACCGGAAAACCTTTGAACCAATAGGTGAAAAGAAGGAGATGATCGGGCTCAACCACGAGCGGTTTGGGTGGCAGCGTTTCGGGGAGTACCTGGACAACACCTTCCTGGACCCGTTCATGGAAGGCGCCTGGATGGACAAGCACAACGGCAAGTATTACCTGCAGTACGGCGCCCCCGGCACTGAATTCAGCGGCTACGCCGATGGCGTGCAGGTAGGCGACAGTCCGCTGGGGCCGTTCAAACCGCAGGCCCACAATCCGTTCGCCTACAAGCCCGGCGGGTTCGCGCGCGGGGCGGGGCACGGCAACTCGTTCAAAGACAAATGGGGCAACTGGTGGCACGTCTCCACGGTGGTGATCTCGGTGAAAAACAACTTTGAGCGCCGCCTGGGCGTGTGGCCCGCCGGGTTTGACAAAGACGGTGTCATGTACTGCAACACCACCTTCGGGGATTACCCGCATTACCTGCCCAACGGCTCCGCCGATCACCTCAAAAGCCGTTTCACTGGCTGGATGCTCCTCAACTACAACAAGCCCGTGACGGTTTCCTCCACGCTGGCTGCCTACGCTCCCAACTACGCCGTGGACGAGAGCATCAAAACCTACTGGAGCGCCGCCACGGGCAACAAAGGCGAATGGATCCAGACCGATCTGGGCCAACCCAGCACCGTGAACGCCATCCAACTCAACTACGCCGATCAGGACGTGACCTTCCTGGGCAAGCAAACGAACATCTACCACCAGTACAAACTGTACAGTTCCCTGGACGGCAAAACCTGGAAGGTGCTGGTAGACAAAAGCCAGAACAAAACCGATGTGCCGCATGACTACATTGAGCTGGCTAAGCCGGTGCAGGCGCGTTACCTCAAGCTGGAGAACCTGCACATGCCCACCGGCAAATTCGCCATTAGCGGTTTCCGGGTGTTCGGCAGCGGGAACGGCAAAAAGCCCCAGGCCGTGAAAGACCTCACCATTCTGCGCACCGAGAAAGACAAACGCAGCGCCTGGATCAAGTGGTCGCAGGTGAGCGATGCCTACGCCTACAACCTCTACGTGGGCGTGGCCCCCGACAAGCTCTACAACTGCATCATGGTGCACGGCGGCGGCGAGTACTACTTCAAAGGCATGGACAAAGAACTGCCCTACTACTTCCAGATTGAGGCCATCAACGAAAACGGCGTCTCGGAAAGAAGCAAAGTGATAGAATCGAAATAAAGGTGTTTTGAAGCCGATTTCAGGAAAACAGGCCCGAAACGCCTCGCCTGAATTCAGGTGAAACAGCAGATGAAAAGTGCCCAAAGTACAGTTCCGTTTTATGGCTGATTTTACCAAAACTGCCATAAAACGGTAGGTCAGATTTCGCCGGTGAGATGTCATCGGTTGGCCGAAAAGAATATGAGAGAATACCATTAGAAGCCACTAAACACGCGCGCATGATGAGAAATTTTACCCTTGCCTTGATCCTGCTGATAAGTGGAGGCTGCACGCAGATGCCTCCGCAGAAAACCCCGGAAACTGCCTCCACCGGTACCGGACAAAACCAGACTGCGGCCACCGCCACTAACTCAATCCCCACCCGACCGCAGGACCCCAAGATGAAAGCCTTTATTGACGACCTCATGGGCAAGATGACGCTGGAGGAGAAAATCGGGCAGCTGAACCTGGTATCGGTGGGCTTTACAGTGACGGGTCCGGTGGTGAGCGAAAACGTGGACGAGAACATCACCAAAGGGCTGGTGGGCGGCGTGTTCAACACCTTTACACCTATTGCCGTGCGTAAACTGCAGGAGAAAGCCATCACCCAATCGCGTCTCAAAATCCCGCTCCTCTTTGGGTACGACGTCATCCACGGGCACCGCACCATCTTCCCGATGCCCATTGCCCTGGCCGCATCCTGGGACTTGGCCGCCATTGAACGCAGCGCCCGCATCGCCGCCGACGAAGCCTCAGCGGATGGTTTGAACTGGGTTTTCTCGCCCATGGTAGACATCGCCCGTGATCCGCGTTGGGGCCGCATTGCCGAGGGTGCCGGCGAGGACACCTGGCTGGGTTGCCAGATCGCCAAGGCCATGGTGCGCGGCTACCAGGGCAATGACCTGTCGGCTAACAACACGGTGATGGCCTGCGTGAAGCACTTCGCGCTGTACGGCGCCGCCGAGGCCGGCCGCGACTACAACACTACTGATATGAGCGAGCGCCGCATGATGGAAGAGTATCTGCCGCCCTACAAAGCCGCCCTGGATGCGGGAGCCGCCAGCGTCATGTCCTCGTTCAACGACATCAACGGCGTGGCCGCTACCGGTAACCGTTGGCTCATGACCGAACTGCTCCGGAACCAGTGGGGCTTCGATGGAATGGTGGTCACCGACTACACCGCCATCAATGAGCTGATTCCGCACGGGCTGGGCAAAAACGAGTACGAGGTAGCCAAGGTAGCCCTGGACGCCGGCATTGACATGGACATGGTGGGCGAAGTCTTCCTGAAACACCTGGGTCAACTGGTGAAGGACAAAAAAGTAACCGAGGACCAGATCAACGTCGCCTGCCGGCGCATCCTGGAGGCCAAGTACAAACTGGGCTTGTTTGAAGACCCGTACCGCTACGCGAACGAGCAGCGCGCCAAAGAAACGCTCCTGAAAAAAGAGTACCGTGATGCCTCCCGTGACATCGCCCGCCGTACCATGGTGTTGCTCAAAAACCGGAACCAGACCTTGCCCCTCAAGAAAACAGGTTCCATTGCGCTCGTGGGCCCGCTGGTGAAAAGCCAGGTAGACCAATTAGGCAACTGGAACGGCGCCGGTGACTGGAAACAGGCCATAAGTGTAGAACAGGGCATCCGGAACGTAGCCGGACCGGGCTTGAAAATCACCTACGCCAAAGGAGCGAACATCGCCGATGATACGCTCATGCTGCGCCGGTTGAACGCCCACGGTGGCAACATTGAAGTTGACCCACGCTCCGCGGAAGCTATGATCAGGGAGGCGGTGCAGGTCGCTCGCCGGGCCGATGTAGTGGTGGCAGTGGTAGGTGAATCGCAGGGCATGACCGGTGAGGCCTCCAGCCGCTCAGACATCACCTTGCCGGGCCGCCAGTTGGATCTGCTCAAAGCCTTGAAAGCCACCGGTAAGCCCTTGGTGGTGGTGCTCATGAACGGCCGGCCTATGGCGCTGAAGTGGGAAAACGACAACGTAGACGCCATGCTGGAAGCCTGGTTCCCTGGTACCGAGGGCGGCAACGCCATCGCCGATGTGCTGTTCGGGAACTATAATCCGTCCGGCAAAATCACGGCTACTTTCCCGCAGAACGTGGGGCAGGTGCCTATTTACTACAATGCCAAAATGACGGGTCGGCCATACGGCGGGCAGCAGCTGGACAAGTACAAATCCCGCTACCTGGACGTGTCCAATGATCCGCTGTATCCGTTCGGGTTTGGGTTGAGCTATACCACCTTCTCCATCTCGGCCCCTACGCTGAGCACCGCCAACCTTCAACCGGGCGGCAATATGACGGTGAGCGTGCAGGTGCAGAATACCGGCAACTATGACGGCGAGGAAGTGGTGCAGCTGTACGTGCAGGATTTGGTGGGCACCGTCTCCCGGCCGGTGAAGGAACTGAAGAACTTCAGGAAGGTCTTCCTCAAAAAAGGCGAGACGCAGACCGTGACCTTCACCCTCACCGAGAACGACCTCAAGTTCTACGACATCAACATGAAGTACGTAGCCGAGCCCGGCGATTTCATGGTGTACGTAGGCTCTAACTCTCGTGACGTGAAGTCCGCGCCATTTACGCTCACTGCTTCGGGCGCCTCAGCGGGTAATCCGTAACAGGACTTATAATCAGATATATTGAATCGGGTTTAGGGGCTGTTTTCCGCAAAACAGCCCCTAAACCCGATTAGCGTTAAAGCCCTTTCTGACCTTCACTGCTTTTCCCTGCCCAGAGGTGCGCCGCCTTTCACAGTTTTAGTTCTGTCACCCGGCATAAGGTTCTATATTTGGGTATCTTTAGCGTTGCATCTGCCTCCCCTTAGCTTTGGCAGCTCATTTTGCTTTATTCATATCAGATCAGAAGCTTCTTTGAAGAACTTGAATCCCATTTTGTTTCCAACCGGCAAGAATCTTTGGGTCGCACTTGCCCTGTTGCTTTCTTGCGTGGTCTGCCCCTCCAACGGCCAGGCATCTCCGGTGACTGACAGCTTACTCACGGAGCTTAGCCAGACCATTAAAAACAATGAAAGTTATATTGAGGGGAAAAACCGACAGCTTGACCAACTGAAGAACTCCTTGAAAAACGGGAACTCAGGGTCACTCCTGCACCAGTTCACCGTGTATGACAAACTTGTCTACCAATACCGCGCCTTTAAGTATGACTCCGCTTTTGCCTATGCCTTAAAACTGCAGGAAGTAGCCAGAAAGATGAATGATCCGGTGAGAGTTACGCACGCCAAACTGAAACTGAGCTTTATCCTGGTCTCCTCAGGCATGTACAACGAGGCGCTGGACTCCCTGGAAAACATCAGGGCAACCAACTTGCCAGACAGTGTGCGGTTAGATTATTATGCCTTGAAATCGCGGGCGTACTATGACCTCTCCGGCTATACCCAGGACATCTTTTACTCCTCGCGCTATTCTAAGAAAGGCGAGATTTACGCCGACTCCGCGCTGGCGTTGCTGGATGAGAGCAAGCTGCAGTTCCATGCCATGAAGGGAATGCGGGCAGAGATCGCGCAGAAACCAGATGAGGCCCGGGGCTATTTCCAGACAATCCTGGACCGGTTCAATCCCACGCTGAACCAATATGCCATGGCGGCCAACTCCCTGGGCAATATCTACTACAAAAAAGGAAACGTGGACAAAGCCATTGAGATGATGGCCAAAGCCGCCATCGCGGATATGAAAGGATCGGTGAAGGAGGGGGTGGCGCTTATGACCCTGGCGGAGTTCCTGTACAAGACCGGAGACGAGGTACGGGCCTACGAATACATCAAGCAGGCTTTACGGGACGCTACCTTTTATGGGGCCAAACAACGGACCATCCAGGTGGCGGCGATCCTGCCCATTATTGAAGGCGAGCGTCTCTCTACCGTGGAAGGGCAGCGCCAGCGGCTCTACATTTACGCCATCGTGGTGACGGTGCTGTCCTTGCTGGTATTGGTGTTTGCTTACATCATCTTCCGGCAATTGAAGCAGCTGCGGGAGGCGAAACGTACCCTCACTGAGGCGTTTGACAAGCTGCAGCAAACCAATGATGAGCTGGTGGAAGCCAAGCAGACGCTTACCGATGCCTATGACAAACTTCGGGAAACAAACGAAAAACTGATTGAGGCCAACGTGATCAAGGAGGAGTACATTGGCTACTCTTTCAATTTCCAGTCTACGTACCTGGACAAGATAGACAAGTTCAAGAAGTCTATTGACCGCAAACTCATGGCCAAGAAGTATGACGAGATTGGGCACGCCATGAAGAGCATCAACGTGCAGAACGAGCGCGAGCTGTTGTTCCAGAGCTTTGACCAGACCTTCCTGAAGCTTTTCCCCAACTTCGTTTCCACCTTCAACTCGTACTTCAAGGAAGAGGACCGGATCAGGCTCAAAGACAAGAACTCCCTCAACATAGAACTCCGCATCTTCGCGCTCCTGCGCCTGGGCATTACCGACCACGAGCAGGTGGCCCAGTTCCTGGACTACTCCGTGCGGACCATCTACAACTACAAAACCAAGGTTAAGAACCGGTCCATCCTGCCCAACGACGATTTTGAGGAGAAGATCATGGAGATCAAAGCCTTTTAGGCAGGCCTAGAGACGTGTAGTCCCTTGCCGGTCCTCCCCGAAGTTCAGCATTTCCCTTTTGGGGCTCTTTTCGCAAAAAGAGCCCCAAAAGGGTTTTCTTTTTACGCCCCGTTCCAGCCCCACTTACCATTCTTTCTTCCCGCCTTCTCATCCAACTCCCGCGCGCAGACCCAAGGACTTCTTTTGACATTTTGTCAATATTCCAAAAAGGATCTATTCAGCCTTCGCTTGGGATTGCCCGAGTCAAAACAGGGAGCCAACAGGGAAATTCACCTTAAAACACCACCTGTTCGCTCCAAATCATTTACTTTTTCACCTACCCAATTAAGCCAAAAAACAAAAACAACTATCTGAAAATCAATACAATACAAATAAACCCTTTGTGAAAACATTTACTTTCCATTTCACTTTCTTCTTCTTGGCTGATAAGAATCTCAAATTTGTAAACAGGGAATAAGCAGCCATCTCATTCTATCCTGTCCTGCTCTTCTCCTCTTGGGGCCAAACCCTCATAATTAACAAAATGGCAATTCTTAATAGCTAACATAACTTACTTCACACCTTTATGACCAAACATTTAACTCAATGGCCACCAAAGCTTAGTTCTTTTGTGGCCTGCGTATTCTGCAGAGATGGATTATGGTCCAACGGATATCGCCAGATGGTGGTAATGGTTGGCTTCCTCCTCCTGGCAGTATCCGCCCAGGCCCAAGGTACCCGTGCTGTGTCTGGCACTGTGAAAGATGCTGCGGGCACCGGGCTTCCCGGAGTGTCTGTGGTGGTAAAAGGAACCACCATTGGTGCGGCTACGGACGTGGAAGGAAAGTTCAAAATCTCGGTACCAGAAACGGGGGGCACCTTGCAAATCACGTACATCGGGTACCTAAACCAAGAAATACCGGTAACCACACAGACCAATATAGACGTGGTGCTGCTGGAAGACGCCAAAGCCCTGGACGAGGTGGTAGTGGTAGGTTATGGCACCCAAAACAGAAGAGAAGTGACGGGAGCAGTTTCCTCCGTGAACATGGAGGAAACCCGTTCGCTGCCGGTACCCGATGCGGGCCAGGCCTTGCAGGGGCGCGCCGCAGGGGTGCAGGTGGTGGGCTCAGGGGCTCCGGGCAGCAACGTGACCATCAGGGTGAGGGGCACCGGTACCATCGGGAACAGTGACCCGCTGATCGTGATTGATGGCGTACCCACCGACTTACCTTTGAATGCCATCAACCCGGATGACATCGCCACCATGGATATCCTGAAAGATGCCTCCGCCACCGCTATTTATGGTTCAAGGGGCGCCAACGGGGTGGTACAGATCACCACCAGAAGAGGTTCTGAGAAAGGGCGTCTGGAGTTCAAGGCGTATACTGCGGTGCAGCAGGCCACCAGCACGGTGAAGATGTTGAACTCGGCCCAGTTCGCGGCGTTGCACAACGAGATCATGGCCAACAACGGTCAAATCCAGAACCCGGCCTACGCAGACCCGGCTTCCATCTCTACCAACACAGATTGGCTAGGCGAATATTTCCAATCGGCTCCGCAGCAGAACTACTCATTGTCTTACTCTGGTGGTACGGAGAAGTCTAATTTCTATGCTTCGGGCACCTATACAGACCAGGAGGGGATTGTGATCAATAACCGCTACAAACGGTATACCCTCACGCTCAACAGCAACAACAACTTCTTCCCGTGGTTCAAGCTTTCCAATAACCTGCTTTTGAGCCATGACAAGAAGAGCAGCGGCACCGTGGATATCCGCAATGCCATGGCGGCGCTTCCCGTGCAGCCCATCCGCAACCCAGACGGTACCTGGGCTGGCCCCGAGGGCCAAAGCAACTGGTACGGCGATGTGCGCAACCCCATCGGGCAGGCATTGCTCAATGACAACACCACCACGGGTTACAATGTGCTGGGCAACCTCAGCGGGGAGTTCACCCTCCTGCCGCAGCTGACCTTCAAAACCACCGTGGGTATTCAGGCGGCCTTCTGGGATAACCGCAACTGGAGCCCGCAATACGCCTGGAAACCCATCGCCAATGAGTTCAGCACCCTCTACCAGGGCTCCAACAAGAGCATCACCAAACTTTGGGACAATTACCTTACCTATGATGCCACCTTCGGGGAGAAGCACCACCTCACCATTCTGGCCGGAACCAGCGCCCAGGACAACCGCTACGACCAGATGAATGCCGCCGGCCAGGATTTCGTCAGTGATGATGCCCAGCAACTGGACAACGCCACCCTGATGCTTCCTTCCGGCGGAAACGCCAGCGACTGGGCTCTGTTCTCGCTTCTGGGCCGGGTGAACTACAACTACAATGACAAGTATTTGCTCACGGCCAACATCCGCCGCGACGGCAGCAGCCGCTTCGGACCCAATAACCGTTACGGCACCTTCCCTTCGGCCTCAGCCAAATGGCGCATCTCAGAAGAAGGATTCTTCAAGGAAATAGGCTGGCTGAGCGATCTGTCACTGCGGGTGGGATACGGCATCACCGGTAACCAGAACATTGGGAACTACGCCTATGCGTCCCGGCTAGCCATCGGCGAAGCCAACTTTAATAATACCGTGGTCAACTCGGTGGTACCGGTGGTGCTGCCTAACGCCGATGTACGCTGGGAAGAGGTGGAGCAATCCAACCTTGGTTTAGACCTTGCTTTCCTAAACGGCCGCGTAAACGTGACCGTAGATGCCTATCTGAAAAACACCAATGACATGCTGGTGCCCATGAACGTGCCGGTGACTACGGGATATTCAGACATCTTCGTGCCCAGCATCAACTTCGGGAAAGTGCGGAACAAAGGGCTTGAGTTCGCCGTGAACTCCCAGAACCTGACGGGGGCCCTGGAGTGGAGCACCAACTTCAACTTTTCCATCAATAAGAACGAGGTCTTGAACCTGAACGGCGATGTGCCTTTGTACGGCGGTATAGGGCAGATTAACCGGCAGAAAGTGGGTTATCCCATCAACTCATTCTACGGCTTCATCATGAACGGCATTTTCCAGACCCAGGAAGAGGTTGACAACTATGCCCGCCAGCAACAGGGCGCTGACCCTTTCAACAGCACCAGACCCGGCGACGTAAAGTTCCTGGACATCAACAACGACGGACAGATCACCGACGCAGACCGCACGTACATTGGCGACCCTAACCCTCGGTTCACCTTTGCCTTGAACAACACCCTGGCCTGGAAAGGCTTTGATTTCACCTTGTTCCTGCAAGGGGTAGAGGGCAACGACATCTTCAACGCCAATAGGGTTTTCCAAGAAGGCATGGCCGTGGCGCAGAACCAGACTACCGCTACCCTGAACCGCTGGACCGAGTCCAACCCAAGCACCACCATGCCGCGGGCGGTCTTCAATGATCCTAACAAAAACACCAGAAACTCTACCCGCTTCATTGAGGACGGTTCTTACCTGCGGGTGAAGAACGTGACCCTGGGCTATACCCTGCCGCAAAGCCTCACCCAGAAAGTGAAGATGAGCTCTGCCAGAATCTATGTCTCGGGCCAGAACCTGTTCACCTTCACAGATTACACCGGCTTTGACCCGGAGGTAGGTACCAGCGGCGTGGACCTGAGTGTGTATCCTTTGGCCAGAACCCTGAGCGCCGGCATCAACATTGGTTTTTAATCATCAAAAACGAACAAGCATGAAATCATTCATCAAATATACCGCGGCCCTGTTGCTCACCTTGGGGCTTGGCAGCTGCGACGATTACCTGGACAGAACTCCGCTGGACACCATCAACCCTTCTAACTTCTATAAAACCGAGAAAGATGCCATTGCCGCCATCAACGGGGCCTACCAGCCTTTGATGTGGCCCAAGCTGTACAACTTCCAGATCTGGACCTCAGACATCTGGGCGGGTAACAGTATTGTGGGCGCCGGGGGCGGTACGGACGGGATTGGGACGCAGGATGTCTCCAACTTTGTGCTCACCACCGCCAATGAGGCCGCCCTGGATCTATGGCGCGGTCCTTCCCCCGGAATTCTGCGGGCCAATGTGGTGCTGAAGTATGTACCGGCCATTGAAATGGAAGAAGGTCTGAAGAACCGCATCCTGGGTGAGGCCAAATTCCTGCGGGGCCTGTACTATTTCATTCTGGTAAGGGCCTTCGGCGATGTACCCCTGATTACCGATGCCCCCGACACCCCAACCCAGGAATACCTCTACCCTTCACGCACGCCCAAAGACCAGGTGTATGCCCAGATTGTGCAGGATTTAACCGAGGCCATTGAGTTACTGCCCACCAGAGAAACTTACTCCGGCTCTGACATTGGACGCGCCTCTAAAGGTGCTGCCACCGGATTGCTGGCTAAGGTATATTTAACCCTAGGTGACTATGCCAAAACCGTGGAGTTGTGCGAACAGGTGACTTCTTTGGGATATACCCTGAACCCGGACTACAGCGCGAATTTCACCCCTTTATCTGAAAACGGCCCCGAATCGCTGTTTGAGGTACAGTACGCCGGCAAAGTGAACACCGCCGATTTCTTCGGGGGCAATGAGCAGATGGCTTCCTGGGTGAGCACCTTCACCGGACCAAGAAACGCCAACATGGTGGCCGGGGGCTATGGCTGGAACCAGCCTACCCAGGAGTTCGTGAACCAATATGAACCCGGTGACCTCAGAAAAGACAAAACCATCCTGTACGAGGGCGGCCCTGACTTTGACGGGCAGGCGTACAAGAAATCTTACTCCGTGACGGGCTATAACCTGCGCAAGTTCCTGGTGCCAAAATCCATTTCTCCCGAATACAACACCAACCCGGCCAACTTCCCGGTACTGCGCTACGCCGATGTGCTCCTGATGCAGGCCGAAGCCCTGAATGAACTGGGCAGAACCGCCGAGGCCCAGGCCCCCGCTACCAGCATTAACAATGGAGGACCTTTGAACCGGGTAAGATTAAGAGCCGGATTGCCCAACCTCATCGACCTTAACCAGGCTGCCTTGAGAACAGCCATCAGAAAAGAGCGCCGCCTTGAATTAGCCTTTGAAGGACACCACTGGTTTGACATCATTCGGTATGACAACGGCCAGTATTTCGTGCCTTACCTGCATTCCCTGGGCAAGACCAACGCCAGCACCAGGCACATGCTCTTGCCCATTCCGCAGCAGGAGGTCACCGCGAACCCAAACCTTGTCCAAAACCCCGGTTACTAATCATTAGCCCTTCATTCTAGACTGATATGGAAAACATATATAACCTCTCTAAAGGAGTAAACTGGCTAAACGCCCTGCTGCTCCTGCTGGTGACCTTACTGGGGGTTTCCTGTAAAACCGATATTTACGACGAGTTTGACCAAAGCGTCAATGCGCCACTGGCTATCTCCACCAGCAAAGACGCAGTAGTGCTGCAGGAAAGCCTGGCCGCCAGCGAAGCCGTGGCCTTCAACTGGACCACCGGCTCCAACTACGGCACCAACAATTCTATTTCCTACACCCTGTACCTTGACCGCCAGGGAAACAACTTCCAGAACGCCGTGGCAACGGATATGGGCAAAGCCAGCTTCCAGAAGAAGTACAGCGTGAAGGAACTCAATGACCTGCTGCTGGGGCTGAACTTGATGCCAGGCGTGGAATCCACCCTGGAAGCCAAAGTAGTCTCCAGGGTTTCGGGCACGGATTTGTCAGACTCTACCATAACCACGCTGAAAGTAACCCCTTACCAACCGGTAACCACCACTCTGTTCCTGATAGGCGACGCTGCGCCCAATGACTGGAACGCCGACGAGGCCACGCCCCTTACGTTGAACCCTTCGGCCCCGGGAAGATTCACCTGGCAAGGCAGATTGAAGGCCGGTGAGTTCAAGTTCATCACTACCAAAGGCGCCTTCCTGCCATCCTACAACAAAGGGACCTCTCCCACGCAATTGGTGTACCGCACCGCAGATGCGCAGCCAGATGGCAAGTTCACCATCACCAAAGCCGGTTTGTACGCCATCTCGGTGAACCTGCTGGACATGACCGTTTCCATTGTAGAGGGCTCCGCCCCTCCTTACTCTGAGCTATGGATTGTAGGCGACGCCACGCCTAACGGCTGGAATATTGACAACCCCAATAAACTGCGGGTAGACCGATCAAACCCCTACGTGTTCACCTACAATGAAGTGCTGAAGGCCGGCGAGTTCAAGATCCCCACTTTTACCGGGAATGGGTGGGCCGGCGACTTTTATATGCCCCTGGTGAACAACCCAGACTTGAGCTCCACCGGGGTGCAACTGGTGCGCGGCGGAATCCCAGACCTCAAATGGAAGATCACCACGCCGGGCGCTTACAAGATCAAACTGGATCTGGAAACCATGAAGATCGAGATTAGACCCTTTACGCCGCCCACCCAGATCTGGCTCGTGGGGGATGCCACGCCTAACGGCTGGGATATCGGGAACGCCACACCGTTAGTGCGTGATGCCGCCAATCCCAATGTCTTCACTTACACCGGGGCGTTGAAAGCGGGTGAGTTCAAGTTCCCGCTGCAGAAAGACTTCACAGGGGACTACTACATGCCGGTCACGCCCAACGAAGACGCTACCAGTACCGAGATGAAGTTCGTTCCCGGCGGGCAGCCAGACAATAAATGGAGAATCTCCGCAGACCAGGCGGGCAATTACAAAATCACCATTGATGTGCTGCACGAAACCATCCAGTTCCAAAAGCAATAATCCTCCTTTCCATTTCATTCAATTCCAGCTTCCGCGAGATGTCCGGAGGCTGGGATCAAATCCCCTCACTATGACTTTCAGGATTCTATTTTCGTGTTTTTTGGTTCTTTTTACAGGATTGGGCTGTAAAGACAGCAATGCCAGTTCTGACCCTTCGCCTACCGAGGTGCCAGCCAATCCGGGCACTCCCGCCTATGGCAACGTGTCCCTTTCCATTGATAAAGCCGCTTACAGCCCGGGCAGTGACGTGACCTTTACGGTTGACTTCGCCAAACTACCGGCCGGGGCCAAGGTGCGGTACAAGTACCTGAACCAGGTGTTAGGTGAAGCAGCTATTACATCGGGCACCTGGACCTGGAAAGCGCCCGCCACTGATTTCCGGGGCTACCTGGCCGAGGTATTCAGCACGGTCAATGCCACGGAGACCATCCACGCCACCATTGGGGTAGACGTTTCCTCAGACTGGAAGAAATTTCCCCGCTATGGTTTCCTCTCCAAATTCCCCCAGCTGAGCGAGGCCGAGGTGAACGGGGTCATTTCTAACTTAAACCGTCACCATATCAACGGCATCCAGTTCTATGACTGGCATAACAAGCACCACCAGCCGCTTCCGGTTTCCGGCGGCACCCCGGCCAGTTCCTGGAAAGACATCATGAACCGGGACATCTATTTCAGCACCGTGCAGAAATACATCAGCAGCGCCCATAGCTTCAACATGAAAGCCATGCAGTACAACCTGGTCTACGGGGCCTGGGACAATGCCGAGGCAGACGGCGTCCAGAAAGAATGGTACGTCTTTAAAGACAACACCCGCACCAACCGCGATTTCCACCCCTTGCCTACGCCGCCGTTCCTGAGCAACATTTACCTGGTGGATCCCGCCAACACCGCCTGGCAGAACTACCTCATCAATGAAAACCGGAAAGTGTACCAGCACCTGGCATTCGATGGTTTCCACATGGACCAACTAGGCGACCGGGGCACCACCTACGCGTACAACGGCAACGCCCTGAACCTTTCCCAGACGTATAAACCCTTCATCAACGCGGTGAAAGCCCAGGCCCCTAACAAGTACGCGGTCATGAATGCCGTGGCGCAATATGGACAACAAGGCATTGCTGAGTCTAACGCTGATTTCCTGTACACCGAGGTCTGGGCTCCATTTGACACCTTCAATGATCTGGCCAACCTCATCAAGCAGAACAACACCCTCAGCAACAACACCAAGAACACGGTCCTGACTGCGTATATGAACTATGACCTGTCCAACAACAACGGCTATTTCAACACTTCCTCGGTGCTGATGACCAATGCGGTGATCTTTGCGTTTGGCGGCTCGCACCTGGAAATGGGCGAGCACATGCTCTCCAAGGAGTATTTCCCGCACAGCAAACTGGAGATGAAGCAGGACCTCAAGAATGCCCTGGTAAACTACTATGACTTTTTGGTGGCTTACCAGAACCTGCTGCGCGACGGTGGCACGTTCAACAACGTCACCCTCTCTTCAAAGGATAATAAACTGGCCATTGCCAACTGGCCTGCCACGGCCGGTTCTGTGGCCGTTTTCGGAAAACAGGCAGGAAACAGTCAGGTCATCCACCTTATCAACTTCAAGAACTCCAAAACCCAGAACTGGCGCGACACCAACGGCATCCAGACAGCCCCGGTTCAGGTAAAGGATGCCAAGCTGTCCTTCACGGCCACAGGCCCGGTGAAGAAAGTGTGGTGCGCCTCCCCGGATAATATCGGCGGCGCCTCCCGCTCCTTGAATTTTGCCCAAAGCGGCAATACCGTCAGCTTCACCCTGCCCGAGCTGCAGTACTGGAGCATGATTGTGGTAGAGTATTAGAAACCTGTCACCGGAAGCTGCCCTTGTGTCCTTTGCAGGGCAGTTTCTGGTTTCACCCGGTTTTAGCCGCCGCCGTTTTAATCCTGTTTCTCAGAAAAGAGCCCCAAAACAAGATCTTGGCACAACCTGCCCCAGAACCTAAAACGGTGCACCTGGGCAAAGCTTTCATGACATTCCATTTGATTCCCCCGGTTCAGGATCGCCCCCTCTTTCCTGAGCCAAACCCTTCCCAATACCATAACCTCCGCTTTCCGCAATGAGTACTAAACCTTTACAAATAAGCCTGGCGCTTTCCCTCCTGCTTTTAGGGAGCTGCCAAACGCAGAAAGGAAATAGCCTGGCCTCTGTAACTACCCCCGTTATGCAAGAAGAGCCTATTTTCAAATCGGAGCAGTACGCCATCTACCCC
The DNA here is from genome assembly GCF_017916365.1 of Rufibacter roseolus. Taxonomy (GTDB): domain Bacteria; phylum Bacteroidota; class Bacteroidia; order Cytophagales; family Hymenobacteraceae; genus Nibribacter; species Nibribacter roseolus. Next base: position 1,325,492 of record NZ_JAFMSU010000001.1, on the reverse strand, counting down.
AACCGGGTGGTGCAGGGCTCCTTTGAAGCCAAGGCACTTTCTCCCACAGAACTGGTCTCCAACTACAGAAGCATGGCCAAGGAGTTCCTGAGCCCCGAGCTCAAGTTCAAGTTCAGTATCAATGGCAAGGACAACGAAATGCTTTCCGGTCGGGACCATACCTTTGCCTGCATGGCAGAAAATGGCAGCTGTGAGACACCGTTGATTGTATTCGGGACGCAGAACAACATCAGCTCCAAGGTGCCGGCCAACACGTACCTGGCGCCCAATACCAGACTGAAGATCAGGCTGGACATGCGGCACGTTTTGGAGGCGTTTTCCAAAAAAGGCTTCTATACGGCTTTCAACGGCGACAAAATCTACAAAGAGGACTTCAAAGGCGTATTCGTGGCGGGCGGCACCGCTCCACTCACCTGGGACTTTGACAACCTGCACAACTTCAAAAATCTGGAGCTGAAAGACGCTGACGAAGATGGCATCTATGAACTGGACCTGGTGCTGAATCCCTCTGGGGATGAAACCGTCACGGCCTCCACCTGGAAACTGTCCAAGAACGTAGCCGCCTTCCCGCAATACAGATCAGGTTACCCCATGGTGGATGCCCTGTACAACCTTTCCCTGGAGGAGATGGTGAACGCCGTGGAGCCGGATAGCACCTTCAGGACGGGAAAAGAATGGGCCGGCGTCTGGACCCGTGACATCAGCTACAGCATCATCCTGTCCATGGCGGCCCTACAGCCCAAAGTTGCCTACAACAGTCTCATGCGGAAAGTGAAGAACGGCCGCATTGTACAAGACACCGGCACGGGCGGCGCGTACCCCGTCTCGTCAGACCGCATCATATGGGCCGTGGCGGCTTGGGAACTCTACAAGGTGACGGGAGATCAGAACTGGCTCAAGGAATCTTTCCAGATCGTCAAAAACACGCTGGAAGATGACCTGAAGAACGTGTATGACCCCAAAACCGGGCTGTTCAAAGGTGAGTCCTCGTTCCTGGACTGGCGAGAACAAACCTATCCCGAGTGGATGCAACCCGTGGACATCTATGAATCTGAGAACCTGGGCACCAACGCGGTCTTCTACCAAGCCACCAGCATTCTCTCGCAAATGGCCACGCTCCTGAATGATGGTACCTCCGCCACCAGATTCCAAGCCCTTGCCGAGAAAGTAAAAAAAGGCATTAACGAACACCTCTGGATGTCGGATAAAGGTTACTATGGGCAATATCTATACGGCCGCAACTACAAAACTTTGTCACCCAAGGCAGAGGCGCTCGGCGAGGCCCTTACCGTATTGTTCGGCATCGCTGATGCAGAAAAACAGAAGCAGATTGTAGGTAACACGCCGGTCGCGCCGTTCGGTATCCCTACTATCTACCCGCAGATCCCCAATATTCCGCCTTACCACAATAACGCCACCTGGCCCTTTGTGCAGTCTTACTGGTCACTTGCCGCTGCCAAGGTAAAGAACGAAGAAGCCCTGCTGGAAAGCATGAGTGCCATTTATCGGCCTGCCGCCTTGTTTCTGACGAACAAAGAGAACTTCGTGGCTATTAGCGGCGACTATGCCGGCACCCAGATCAACTCCAGCAACATGCTCTGGAGCCTGGCGGGCAACCTGAGCATGACCTACAAAGTCATCTTCGGGATGGAGTACCGGGCCAACAACCTGGTCTTTCAACCGGTGGTGCCGCAGGCCTTCGGGGGCAAGCGCCAGCTCACCAATTTCAGATACCGGAGCGCCGTGCTGGACATAGAAATGGAAGGCCACGGCGACCAGATCCAATCTATCACCCTGGACGGGAAGCCGCTTCCCAACGCGGAGATTCCGGGTGCCCTCACCGGGCAACACGCCGTGAAGATAGTGCTGGCCAATAATCCTTTGGGAGAGAACAAAGTGAACCGGGTAGCGGTGGAGTTCGCCCCGGCAACCCCGGTGGTCACCTACGCCAACGGCACCCTCTCCTGGACGGCTGGCAACGGAGTAAAACACTTCAAAGTCCTTAAAAACGGGGAACAGATAGAGAAAACCAATAAAACCCAACTTCAGGTAAACAAAGGTGCCTACGCCGAGTACCAGGTCATTGCCGTGCATACCAGAGGCCACGAGTCCTTCGCGAATGAACCGGTAGTGGTGGTGCCCACTGGAAAGCAAATCATCCAGGAAGTCGAAAATAGTGCCACCAAGGCCAGCCTGCCCTACAAAGGATTCAGCGGGAAGGGCTTCGTGGAAATCAGCAAGACCCAGAACACGCAGGTCACGTTCAAGGTACAGGTGCCGGAAACCGGCATATACGCCATTGACTTCCGGTACGCCAACGGCGAGGGCCCTATCAACACCGAGAACAAATGCGCCATCCGGACCTTTAGGCAAGGCGACGCTTTCCTGGGAACGGTCGTGCTGCCGCAGCGAGGCACAAATGAGTGGTCAGACTGGGGCTTCACCAATGCCGTGCAGGTGAAACTGGAGAAAGGCACCCGCGAATTGACCCTGGCGTTTGAACCGGCCAACGAGAACATGAACGGTGAGATCAACCGCGCTCTGCTGGACTACCTGCGGCTGACCAGGATAGAGTAAAAGAAGTAACCATAAACCCAAGGCAAAACGGACAACATTTCTTAACTTAAACTACAGGAAACCGGCTGAGCCTAAGTATTAAAAATCGGTAAATAGGCGTTAGCTTTACCTGCGGAAAGCAATGGTACCCTTTTCTGGCGTTTTCTGTCATCCGGTATTCCAGCTTTCCGTTTTCAGCCTGAAATATAGAAAGCAGGGCCAAAACAGAACCCAAACTCATCATTCAAACAACCGCTTTTACTTTTAAAACATGCATAAACTTTCTTTATTGACACTACTTCTGGTGTTTTTCGTGGGAATGGTACGGGTCAAAGGCCAGGAATTGAAATCGCCCAACGGGAAATTCAGCATGAGATTCTCGCTGCAGGGCAACGGGGTGCCCACCTACGCTCTCACTTACAAAGGCAAGCAGATCGTCAAGCCCAGCAAAATGGGTTTTGAACTGATCACCAAAGGCGCGGCGGCGGCCTCGGGCGGGTCTGATGCCAATATGGAGCAGAAGGCCGTGAACCTGCAGGGCTCCCTGCATGACAACTTCACCGTCACCGATACCAAAAACGCTTCTTTCAACGAGACCTGGAACCCGGTGTGGGGCGAAGTGAAAACCATCCGGAACCATTACAACGAACTGGCCGTGACCCTGAACCAGAAAGGCACCGACCGCCAGATGGTGGTCCGGTTCCGGCTGTTCGATGACGGACTGGGTTTCCGGTATGAATTCCCTACCCAGAAGAACCTCACCTACTTCGTGATCAAGGAGGAAAGGACGCAGTTTGGGATGAACGGTGACCACACCGCCTACTGGATCGCGGGCGACTACGACACCCAGGAGTACGACTACACCACTTCAAAGCTGTCGGAGATCAGGGGCATCATGGCCAAGGCCGTGACGAACAACCTGTCGCAGACCACCTTCTCGCCTACCGGCGTGCAGACGTCTTTAATGATGAAGTCCAAAGATGGAATCTACATCAACCTGCACGAGGCTGCCCTGATTGACTATCCAGCCATGCACCTGAACCTGGACGACAAGAACCTGGTGTTTGAGTCCTGGCTCACGCCCGATGCGCAGGGAGCCAAAGGCTACATGCAGGCACCGCGCAGCACGCCTTGGCGCACGGTGATCGTGAGCGACGATGCCCGCGACATCCTTGCCTCCAAAATGACCTACAACCTCAACGAGCCTAGCAAGATCAAAAACACCTCCTGGATCAAGCCAACCAAATACGTGGGCGTGTGGTGGGAGATGATCACCGGCAAGAGCACCTGGTCTTACACCAACGACTATCCTACCGTGCAGTTGGGCATCACCGATTTCTCCAAAGCCAAACCCAACGGCACCCACGGCGCCAACACTGCCAATGTGAAAAAGTACATTGACTTCGCGGCCAAGCACGGCTTTGACGGTGTGCTGGTGGAAGGCTGGAACGTGGGCTGGGAAGACTGGTTCGGGAACTCCAAAGATTACGTGTTTGATTTCGTGACCCCGTACCCTGACTTTGATGTGCAAGGAATTCGGGATTACGCCAAGTCCAAAGGCGTGAAGATGATCATGCACCACGAGACCTCTTCCTCGGTGCGTAACTATGAGCGCCACATGGACAAAGCCTATCAGTTCATGAAAGACAACGGCTACGATGCGGTGAAAAGTGGCTATGTGGGCAACATCCTGCCGCGCGGCGAGAACCACTACAGCCAGTGGATTGTGAACCATTACCAGTACGCCATTGAGAAAGCTGCCGAGTACAAGATCATGGTGAACGCCCACGAGGCGGTGCGCCCTACCGGCGTGGCCCGCACCTGGCCCAACCTCATCGGGAACGAATCGGCCCGCGGTACCGAGTACCAATCTTTTGGCGGTTCCAAGCCCAACCACGTGACCGTGCTGCCTTTCACCCGCTTGATTGGTGGCCCTATGGACTACACGCCGGGCATCTTCGAGATGGACCTGAGCAAACTCAACCCGCAGAACAAATCGCACGTGAACAGCACTTTGGCCAACCAGCTGGCGCTTTACCTCACCCTGTACAGCCCGCTGCAAATGGCCGCTGATTTACCTGAGAACTATGACCGCTTCCCCGATGCGTTCCAGTTCATCGAAGACGTGGCCGTGGATTGGGATGACAGCCGCTACCTGGAGGCTGAGCCCGGCGAGTTCGTGACCGTGGCGCGCAAAGCCAAAGGCACCGGCCAGTGGTTTTTAGGCAGCGTGGGCGGCAACGAGGCCCGCACCTCCAACATCAAGCTGGACTTCCTGGACAAAGGCAAAAAATACGTGGCCACCATCTACGCCGATGCCAAAGACGCCCACTACAAAACCAATCCGCAAGCCTATAACATCCGCAAGGTAAACGTGACGAGCAAATCCAAGCTGTCACAGTTTGTGGCCCCGGGCGGCGGCTACGCCATCAGCTTTGTGGAGGCGACTGGAAAGTAGTTTCAGGTCCAAATTCCATAAAATAAAGCAGAAACGGGTTGGCGGGTTTTCCGGCCAACCCGTTTCTCTTTTTTCCCATACTATTTCCTTAACTCTATTTGCGTTTAAGAGGCATTTTCAGAAAATCAGCCGGAAATCAGAAAGGAGCATTTAACTTGCGGTAAACTTTCTCCGTTTTGGCTTCAGGCTTACAAGCCGATGGCTGGAAAGAGAAAACCGTTTTCGGGCTGTTTTGCAAAAAGCCGCCTGAAAACACCCCGAACCCTATACCTATATCCTAATTTACCCCATGCAAAGAATCCTATTGTTCCTCATGGCCTGCGTCTTCACGGTGCAGTTGCAGGCCCAGACGCTCACCTCGCCAGACAAGAACCTCACGTTCAAGTTTGAGCTGAAAGAGAAAGGCGTTCCCTCTTACCAACTGACGTACAAGAAAAAACCGGTCATCAAACCCAGCACTTTGGGCATTGAAACCAAAGACGTAGCTTCTTTCCTGGACGGCTTCACCGTAACTAAAACCGAGCTGCAATCGGTGAACGATACCTGGGAGCCAGTACTGGGCGAACAGAAAACCATCCGAAACAACTACAACGAGTTGTTGGTGACTTTGACGCAGAAGGCGCAGAAAGACCGTGTCATCCGCCTCCGCTTCCGGCTGTTCAACGACGGTCTGGGTTTCCGCTACGAATTCCCAAAACAGAAGGAGCTGAACTACTTCGTGATCAAGGAAGAGCACTCGCAGTTCAACCTGGCCGGTGACCACAAGATCTTCTGGATTCCGGGCGACTATGACACCAATGAGTATCCGTACACCACTTCTAAAGTGTCGGAGATCCCGGGCCTGCAGAAGAAAGCCACGGTGCAGATCACGGCGCAGACGCCTATCAAAGAACCATCGGTGCAGACGCCTTCCATGATGAAATCCGCTGATGGCCTGTACATCAACATTCACGAGGCCGCGCTCATCAACTACCCGGCCATGGACCTGGAAGTGGATGCCAAAACCCTCCGGATGAAATCGCACCTGGTGCCCGATGCCGTGGGCAACAAGGGCTACATGCAAACCGATGCCCAGACGCCTTGGCGTACCATCATCGTGAGCGACAAAGCCACCGACATCCTGGCCTCCAAACTGATCCTTAATCTGAACGAGCCTACCAAATACAAAGACGTTTCCTGGATCAAGCCGGTGAAATACATTGGCGTGTGGTGGGAGTACTTTGTGGCCGGCAAAAGTACCTGGGCCTACGGTACCGAGAACAACGTGAAACTGGACCAGGACTTCAGCAAGCTCACGCCCAACAATCGCCACGGCGCCACCACCCAGAACGTGAAAAGACACATTGACTTTGCCGCCGAGCACGGTTTTGATGCGGTGCTGGTAGAAGGCTGGAACATCGGCTGGGAAGATTGGATCGGGAACTGGAAAGAGAACGTGTTTGACTTTGTGACGCCGTACCCAGACTTCGATGTGAAGGAGCTGCAGCGTTATGCTGCCTCTAAAAAGGTGAAGATCATGATGCACCACGAGACCTCGGCCTCCGCCACGAACTACGAGCGCCGCCTGCACCCCGCTTTCCAGTTTATGGTGGATAACGGTTACAACGCCGTGAAAACCGGTTACGTAGGCCAGATCATTCCGCGCGGCGAGCACCACGACGGCCAATGGATGGTGAACCACTACATTCACGTAGCCAACACCGCTGCCGATTACAAGATCATGGTCAATAGCCACGAAGCCGTGCGCCCCACCGGCCTTAACCGCACCTACCCTAACTGGATCGCGCAGGAATCTGCTAGAGGAACTGAGTTTGAAGCCATGGGCGGACTGGCCCCGGAGCACACCACCATCCTGCCATTTACCCGTCTCATGGGTGGCCCGATGGACTACACGCCCGGCATTTTCCAGACCGATTTATCTATTTACGGGCATGGCAACCGCGTGAACACCACCCTGGTAAAGCAGCTGGCCTACTACGTAACCATGTACAGCCCGCTGCAGATGGCCGCCGATATGCCTGAGAACTACCTCCGCTTCCCCGATGCGTTCCAGTTCATCAAAGACGTAGCCGTGGATTGGGATGACACCTACGTGCTGGAAGCCGAGCCCGGCGACTACGTGACCACCGCCCGCAAAGCCAAAGGCAAAGATGAGTGGTTCGTAGGCGGCGTCACAGATGAAAACCCGCGCACCGCCACCGTAAACTTCTCCTTCCTGCCCAAAGGCAAGCAGTACATTGCCACCATCTACGCAGACGGCGCAGACGCCAGCTACGACAAAAAACCCCAGAGCTACACCGTGAGGAAAGTAGTGGTAACGCCTGGCAGTGTCTTGAAGCAGAAACTAGCCTCCAGCGGCGGCCTGGCCATCAGCATCAAAGAAGGCAGCAAGAAAGAAGTAAAAGATTTGCCAAAGTTGTAAAGTGCTTATTACCTGATATAACAAAACGCCCCGCTGGAATGTCCAGCGGGGCGTTTTGTTCCTATGAACGACCTTGGCTCGGGAAGTGGCAGCAACTGTTCAGAAACACCTTAACATCTGCGAAACGACAATCCCGATTTTAAGTCTAATCTTCCAAAGTTTTACACGCCTTTCGTCCCCCTTTGAAGGGGGTAGGGGGATGACAAGGTCGTTTCAAGAACCAGAGACTTTACTACAGTGCAGGGAACTTGATGGTGCTCCTCACCTAGGGCAACCTCAAAGGATTGCCCCTACCAAATCGGGAATGTGTGTGATCAGCAAGAGTAATCATCTCCCTACCCCCTTCAAAGGGGGACGGAATGCGTGACAATTAAGGTAGATAAGTTCAGGTGAACAGCCACCTTGATGTTACTTGCAGGTTATTACTTACATTCCCGGTTCATCGGCGCTGGGGCCGTAGCTGCCAGGGATAGGTATGTCGAGCAGACGCAGGAACACGCCCAATTGCGCCCGGTGGTGGATGATCTGGCTCATGGTCATGCGCAGCACATCGTATTTGGTGGAGGTGAGATAGATGGTATCTCCTTCTCTGAGAGTCCAGGACTCGTCTAGTTGTTCATCAGAGCCTTCGGCTAAATACTTTCTGGCGTCTTCCAGCATTTCCTCAAAATAGGCCAGCACCTCAGCGGTGGTATTTACAACTTTAGGCCGGTACGGGTTTTGGGCGAAATCCAGTTCGCTGGTGCTTAAGGTCATGCCTACCCAAGACGGCAAGTTCGCGATGTGCGTGGCCAGCGTGCGGATGTCCATGCTTCTGAGGTGGGGTCTCCAGTCGAACTTGTCATCTGGAATGCGCTCCAGCATTTTACGGGTGGTAACAGCTTCCTGCTCCATTTCTTTGGCGAGCAGATCCAGGATGGTAGTAGTGGCGATGGAGGTGTGCATCTCTGACATAAGGTTAGTGGTTTAGTGATGACACAAAGAAACCGTCACCCACTGACAACCCTATGGCAGTCTACTTTCAGGAAGTGTAAATTATTTTTTGATGTCCTGCGTTAAGCCTGTTTTCTAAAAAACAGCTTCAAAACGGTTTACCAAACGAGGCTTTATCAATACGGCACGGGCAATTGCTTCATGTACTCGCTTACCGGCAGGTGCTCGGTTTTGAGGAAAGGCAGGCCGGTGTTCCTGATGGTGAGGATGCGGGAGACTTTGAAATCGCGGTAGTCTTGGCGGTGGTGACACCAACCGATAAGGTGCCAACTGTAGGCGTAGAAAATCAGTCCGATGGGCTCCAGTTGCCGTTTACTGACTTCCTCGTTTTTGTTTTTATAGCCGATCTCCAGGATGGTTCTGTCTGAGATGGCCTGCTGAATAAGCGCCAGGTACTCGTAGTCATTGTTGAGGCAGGGCGGCAGTTGCAGCTTGATGTGGTTATTAAGGAAATCAAGTTTCTCTTTCTGGGTCGTGCGCAACACGGCTTTCACCTTGTTCAGCGCCGAGGCATAGTGCGTGTGGATGGATTTATCGGTGAACCCGAAGACCATGGCCTCCATCAACAGCAGGGCGTTGGCTTCCTCGGAGGTGAAGGAGACGGGCGGCAGAAAGTAGCCCTGCACCACAAAATAACCTTTGTGCGGCTCAAAGCCCACGGGTACGCCCTGCTCGCCCAGCGCCTTCACATCGCGGTACACGGTGCGAACACTGATGTCAAATGCCTCGGCAATCTTCTCGGCGGTCACGTATTTCTTGGACTGCAGCAAGGTCAATATACCGAAAAGCCTGTCTACCCGGTTCATAAGTTCAGTTGTTTTGCCAATGATAGGAAAAGGTTCTTTCTGGAACAATGCAGCCTCTCACCTGCTGCCTTTCACAAAAGCCTTTGGTTAGGCTTTCCGGCGGACTTTGCTGCGCTCTTTCTTCTGGGCAAACAGCCTGGCATCCACCTCCCCGGCATCGTAGAGCAGCATCCTGATCAGGTCATAATCCAGGTCCTGAACATGCAGGAAGGTTTTGGTGAACACCTGTTTTCGTTTGCCTTTTTCCAGGTAATCGGTCTCGTCCTGCAGCAGGTTTCCGTTGCAGAAACCCAGCTGTACACCTTCCTGCTTCACGGGCCCCCAAGGCAAAGCGCCGGGCCAGATAAAACAGATTCGGGTATGGCCCACGTAGAACGGCACGTTGTAGGAAAGCTTCTCAGCGCAGAACGGCAGACACTCCAGCACCAGGTGCCGCAGCTCGGCCACCAGTTTCCGTTCTTCCAAGGGCAGAAAAGCCAACAGCTCCTCCACGGTGTCAAACTTCTGGATTTCGTCCGCTTCCATATCGCTGGTGTTTACTTTCAACAACCGGTTCACATAGCATGAAGATAACCCAAATTGATGAATCTGAGGAGCACTTTCCCGTAAAAAAACGCCTAATGGAAGATTCGTGAGGAGGCATTTCAGGCCCGGTTTTCTAAAATTGGCTTGAAAATGAACCGGCGGCTTTCTCCGCAGAGATCATTTAGCCCGCCAGCGAGGCCTTGGCCGGATGACGGAACGAAATCAGGCCGAAAAGCAGCGCCAGCGAGGCATACACCACTGCCAAAGCCAAGGTAATTTGGTGCTGATGACCGGCCTGCAGGCCTTTCAGGAGCGCCATGGCCCCGGAGAAGAAATGCAGGAAATTGCCCATGGCCAGTGGACGGGCGTAGATCCCACCGATAAGGATACCCTTGGCCATCCAGTTCAGGATGGCGAAGCCCAGGTACAGCGCGCCCAGCAACTGCACCAGCAACGGGGCCATTCCGGTGGCCTCGGCGCCCAGGGACGCCAGCACCTCCTGCGGCAGAAAGGAAGCCGTTAACCCTAAAACAGCCATCACCACCGCGCTGCCCGACATGACAATTTTTGTATTCATACGTGCGGCCAAGGTATACATTTTCAACCACAAAAAACAAAAGCAATCGGCCCGGGAGGAAGTAAATCTTCCCGGGCCGATTGCTTTAAAAAGGGAGGTGTTTTGAGCCTGTTTTCCTGAAACCAGCCCCTAAACGCCTAGTCTACCAACCTGTGGTCGCGGGTGCGGTAGCCTCGGAAGCCGTAGAAAACAATGTAGAGGTAGCAGAGCAGGGGCACAATGAAGGAGAGCTGCACGTTGCCCGTCACATCGGCCACGGCGCCCTGCAGCGGCGGCACAATAGCCCCGCCCACGATGGCCATCACCAGCAGCGACGAACCCTGGCTCGTGTGCACGCCCAAGCCTTTGATGGCTAAGTCGAAGATGGTAGGGAACATGATGGAGTTGAACAACCCGATGCCGATCACCGCCCACATGGCCACGGCGCCTTGGCCGAAGGTACCGATCAGAAGCAGCACGATCACAGCGGTGGCGTAAAGACCCACCGTGCGGTTCGGGATGAAACCACCCAGCAGCAACACCACAAAGTTGGCGGCAATCAGCCCCAGGATGATGAGCGCCTGGTTCAGGTCATAGATGGCGTACACGGTCCCGAAGGTCACGGCCGCGATCACGGCCATGATCACGTACTTAAGCGAGTTGTTGCGGAACTGCGCCAGCGCCACAGCCCCGAAGAAACGGCCGATCATGGCCCCGCCCCAGTAAAACGACAGGAAGTGCTTGGCCTCAGACTCGTCCAGACCCGCAATCTGCGGCAGTTTGAAGTAGTTGATGAGCATGCTGCCCACGGCCACCTCGCCGCCCACGTACATGAAAATACAGATAATCCCCAGCACCAGGTGCTTGTGCTGCAGGGCGCCAGAGCCGGCCACCACCGCGGTACCATCGCCGGTGAGGCGGGGCAAACGGGCCAGTTTGATAATCACCGCAATCACAATCAAAGTAATGGCCAGGCCGATGTACGGCATCTTCACTGAATCCGCGGTGGCGGCATCATTAGACACCTGATCGAAAATAAGATATCCCCCGATGATAGGCGCAATGGTCGTCCCGAAAGAGTTCAGGGCCTGGGTCATGTTCATGCGGCTGGAGGAAGACTCCGGCGGACCTAGGATGGACACGTACGGGTTGGCCGTGATCTGCAGCACCGTGATGCCCGAGGCCAGCACGAACAAAGCGGCCAGGAACAAGCCGTAGGAATGAGAATCGGCGGCAGGCAGGAACAGCAGGCAGCCGATGGCCGTCACCGCCAATCCCACAATGATCCCGTTCTTGTATCCGATCTTCAGGATAGGGTCGCCTTTGGTCACCGAGAAGATAAAGTACAGAAGGGAGACAATGAAATAAGCCCCGAAGAAGGCCGTCTGGATGAGCATGGCCTGCCAGTTCTGCAGCGTGAAAACCTGCTGCAATTTGGGGATGAGGATGTCATTCATGCATGTGATGAAGCCCCACATGAAGAAGAGCATGGTCACCGTCATCAAGGCACCGGTGTAGCTCTTGCTGGTGGTACCGGGCTCTGTTACCGCGGGAGCCGAGGCCGCGCTGCTGGAAATTCCTGCCATATGGTTTGTTTTGTTTGGTAAGGGGATGAAACGTTAAAGTTCTGGTTTTCAGAAGCGGGCTACCCAAGCTTTTCCTCGGGAAGGGTTAGGCATTACGGACAGCGAGGCATCGGCAATAGTACTTCACCAATTCTCCCCCCGGCGGTTTCTGTTTCAGGTCGATTTTTGCAAAAACAAGCCCAAAACCAGCCGCCGCCGTATTGCCTCTACCCTTCAGAAAAGCAACCGATAGGTAGTAGCGGCTTTCTGTCCATAGAATCTTCAAGTATACTGCTTTATCTTCAGATTTTAGCCATAAAAGCCGTCAGAAAATCCGTTTGCAGCTTAGTAAAACAATTTAGCAGATTTATAAATGAAAAGCTTCAAAGGCAGAAAGCAATTTCTATCCTTGAAGCCTCATAAAAACCCTAACGGGAAAACTGCTTTGGTTACTTCGTGCTTTTCGCGGCAAAACCGGCCTGTTGCTGCAGGGCCTCCATGGCACCGGTCAAATACACCAGCGGGGCGTTCCAGTTGATGGCGATTTCATTGGAGGCGTAAGAGCAATCCACGTCCAGGTACATCTCATCTGGGGAGGTGGCGGTGTAGCCTTCGCACTTATCCTGCTTGTTGGCATTGCTGTTGGTACCGCCGGACAACAAACCCGGCACCGGCTCCGCCACGCCATCGGCGATGGAAGGACGGTGATGTGGGTGCATGGTGCTTTTCTCCCCAAAGCCGGTCACAAAGGAGTAGCCCACGGCATTGCGGCCCAGGAGGTAATCCAGGTTGGAGAGCGCGGCCTGCAGGTATTTCTTGTCGCCGGTGAGTTGGTACGCCTGCACGAGCAGAATGCCCTGGTTCGCGGCCACCGAGGAGCTGCCCCACACGTAATCTTCCTTGGCCCGGCCTATGACCATTCTGTAAGAAGCGTTGGCGGCGCCCGTCACCATGTCATCGGCGGACTGCAACAGCCTTTTTCTGATCTCCGGCAGGTCCTTCTGGGCGGCGCCTTTCTGGTTCTTGTTCCGCAGCAGGGTATAGTAGCCTAGCAGACGCACCTGTGCCCAGCTGGGCAGCGGCATCCTGGCATCGGGCAGCACGTTCACGGCCTGGTAGTAGCTGTCTTTCTGGGTAGTGGTGTAGAGCTCGGCGGCGGCCCACAGACGTTCATCGTTGAAGTCCTTGTCGCCATAGGCGCCGGTGGTCACATCCGGGTCGAAGCTCTTGTTCATGTCATCCTGCTCGTAGGCCACGTTGGGGTTTTTCTGGGCCCATTCCCAAGCTTTGGTGGCGGCGGTGAGGCAGGAATCAGACAAACCCGGAAACTCTTTGGGAAAGTTCTTGTACACGCGGCTGGCCTGCGCCATCACGGCCGCGAAGTTCAGGGCTGCGCCGGTTCCTTTCTGCACCACGTACCGGGGTTTGGTGGCCTCGTGGGGCATCACCATGCCGTCAAATGCAGGGTTGGTCAGTTTGTGGTACACGCCGCCATCGTTGGGGTCTTGCATGGTCAGCATCCACCGCAGGTTCCAGAGGGCCTCATCCAGCAGATCCGGCACGGCGTTCCCGCTCTCGGGGATGTTCAGTTTCTGGGCGGCGTAGAACTTAGGGAAATCCTCGTAAGACGAGAGCAGCGTGCCCATGGTGATGCCGCTGTTCACAATGTATTTGTTGTAGTCACCGGCATCATACCACCCTTTGGGAGAGGAAATCACCGTGCCGGCCGGGCGCTGGGCCGAGGCTGCCGAAGGGTGCACTAATACCTTATCATCTGGGTGGCCAGCCGGCCGATGCCATTTCCCGGCGTATTTCTCCGGCAGTTCAATGGCCGTACGCTGGAAGTAAAAGCCCTTGATGGCCGCGGCCGCCACTGGTCCGTGCACCTGTGGCTTTATGTCAAACGGATAGGACTTGCCTACCCCCGGAATCTCCAGCACGTAAGACCCAGTCCCGCTGAAACCGCTGAAATCCGCTAACCGCGTGGGTTTGCCGGAAAGTTCGGCCGCTTTGGCATCGGTGAGTTGGCCGGTAAAGACCGTTTTAGATCCATCGGCGGTTTTCACGAAGAACTTGCCGCCTTTGTTCTCGCCCACCACCACGGCTATTTTGGAGGCATTCGGGTAAAAACCGATCTGATTCAGCCGGATGGTTTCCTGGCTTGACAAGGGTTTCTGCGCCTGGGCACAGGAGAAAGAAAGGCAGAGCAGGGCTCCGCCCAAGGTTTTGTAGAGATGACGCATGGTTGTTCTTTTCAATTTATTTCTTTGCCCAAGGACAAAGACATGGAGGAATAGCCTTCTGGATGGGACATTTATACCCTTCAGAAAGGCTGTTTTCTGGTTGGCTAAGATAGGCAAGCCCACTCGCGCCGGGGTACACCAAATGTTTCAAATCTGTCCCTCTCCGGTTAACCCGTGCCTATCAAACCGAATGATTGCGGCCTGATTTTCAGAAAACAGCCTCAAAACGACTTTAAGATTCCTTTTTCTCGTTATGCAGACTTTCGGCGTAATTAGAGGGCAGTATGTTGTACTCCTCCTTGAAGTACTTGGTGAAGTATTTCCGGTTGTTGAAGCCCACCTTGTAAGCCACCTCGGCCACCGTAAGCTGGCTTTTCTCCAGGAACTGGGCCGCATGCTGCAGGCGAATCTTCCGGATGAATTCCACCGGCGACTGCCCCGTGATGGCCATCATCTTCTTATACAGGTGCACCCGACTCACGCCCAGTTCCCTGCTCATCTCCTCCACCGACAGGTCTGGGTTGGACAGGTTGTCCTCCACGTACTTGATGGCTTTCCGGATGAGTTTATCGTCCAGGGACACAATCTCGTTCTCGCTGGCCTGCACGCTAATCTTCTTCTCAAACACCTTCTGCAAAAGCGCCCGCTGGGAAATCAGGTTCCGGATGCGGGACAATAGCATATCAAAGTTGAAGGGCTTGGTTAGGTAATCATTGGCGCCCACGTCCAGGCCTTTGAGTTTCTTCTCGTCTGAGGCGTGGGCGGTAAGCAGCACAAACGGGATCTGCGAGGTTCTGGGGTCGGCCTTTATCTTCTGGCAGAACTCCATGCCGTCTACCTCAGGCATCATGAGGTCGCTCACAATGAGGTCTGGCAGGTGGAAGAGCGCTTTTTGCCAGCCCTCCTTGCCGTCACGGGCCTCCAGTATGTTGAAATGCGGCTTCAGGCTGTCTTTGAGGTAGAACCTGAAATCGTCGTTGTCTTCCACCACCAGCACTACGGGTTTGTTGTCGGCGAACACCGGTTTCTGGGGTTTCACAGGTTCTGCCTGCACCGGCTGGCTTGGCTCCTTGATTTCTTCCACCGGAATCTCCTCGCTTGCCTGCGCCTTGCTTAGTTCTTTCACCGGAATGGTCACGGTAAAGGAGCTTCCTTGGCCAGGGGCACTCTCCACGGAGATCACGCCCCCGTGCAGGTGCACAAACTCCTGCACCAACGCCAACCCGATGCCGCTGCCCTGGTTCACCATGTGGCTGGGCACGGTGTCGCGGAAGAAGCGCTCAAAGATCTTTTTGTGGTTTTCTTTGGCAATGCCAATGCCGCTGTCTTTGACTTTGATCTCAAGGATCTTAATCCCCTCTGAAGAGGAGTCATTGTTATGGCAGTTGAGCTCCACCGAGATTCGGCCGTGCTCCGGGGTGAACTTAAAGGCGTTGGAGAGCAGGTTGAACAGGATCTTCTCCAGTTTATCCTTGTCGAAGGACGTGTGCAGTTCGGGCACCTCGGTCTGGAAGGAAAGGGAAATATGCTTCTTATCAGAAAGGTCCCCGAAGGAATGGACAGTTTCTTCCACAAAAGCCACCACATTGCCCTCAGACGGCGAGAGTTTAATGTCCTCCACGTCCATCTTTTTGAAATCAAGCAGCTGGTTCACCATGTTCAGGAGGCGCCGGGCATTCTTGTTGATCATCTGGTACTGCTGATGCACCTCGGGGTCAGTGGTGGTTTTTAGCAGTTTCTCGATAGGCGCCAGAATGAGGGTAAGCGGCGTCCGGAACTCATGGCTCACGTTGGTGAAGAACTTGATTTTCAGGATATCCAGCTCGTGCAACTGCCGGGCCTCCCTTCTCTCCTGCTCCATCTCAAACCTGGCAATGGCCTTTTTGAGCTCTATCCGCCGGATCATAACCAGCCCCACCACTACTACCGCCGCATAGAGCAGAAAAGCCAGGGGCGTTTGCCAGAAAGGTGCCAGCACAGTAATCTTCATGGTGGCCGGGGTGGGGGTCCAGACGCCGTCATTGTTAGCGGCCATCACCTTGAACTTATACTCACCTGGGTCCAGGTTGGTGTAGGTGATCTTCCGGTTTCCGTCAGTGATAGGGTGCCACTCTTTGTCAAAGCCTTCCAGTTTGTAGCGGTAGCGGTTCTTCTCCGGGTGAATGTAGTTCAGGGCCGCAAACTCAATGGAGAACACGTTCTCGTCATGTTGCAGGGTTATTTCGCGGGTATCAGAGATGGACTTTTCCAGAATCACGCGGTCATCAACGGGTTGGTTGGGCACCAGGCTCCGGTTGAACAACTGAAAATCTGTGAACACCACCTTGGGCGGTACCTTGTTCTTCTCAATCCGGCTAGGGGTGAAAATGTTGAAACCGTTTGAGCCGCCAAAGATCAGTTCCCCCCGGCGGGTACTCAGGGCCGCGTTCTCATTGAAGGCTTTGCCCTGCAAGCCGTCCTGCTCATCGTAGCTTACGAAATCATAGCGGTACCCCTTTCCCTGTTGCTTGACAATGACGTTGGCGATGCCGTTATGGGTGCTCACCCACAGGTTACCGCTTTTGTCTTCTAGAATGGTGGTGATGGTGTTGTTGGGCAGCCCGTCTTTGACCGTGAAATGGGTGAAAGAGTTATCACGCTCATTGTACAGGTCCAGCCCCTCGGTGGTCGCGATCCAAATGTTATTCCGGCTGTCTCTTTTTATATAGGTGATGTTGTTGCTAAGGAGGCTCTTGGGGTTCTTGGGATCATGGAGGAAAAAAGTACTCTTGCCCGTTTCCTTGTTGAAGACGTCAATACCGTAGCCGCCGCCCACCCAGAGATTCCCCTGCCGGTCCTCGGTGATGGAGCTGATGTAATCGCAGTGGTTGGGGAATTTGCCTGCACCGCCTTTGGAGTGGATGAACCCGTTCAGCTTCGGATCAAAGAGTTCCAGCCCGCCCCTGAGCGTGCCAATCCAGAGGTTGCCCTTGGTGTCTTCGTACAGTTCCCAGATGTTGTTGTCAGAGAGGCTGTGGGGATTTCCCGGCTCATTTTTATAATGCACGAACTTCTGGCCCTCCAGCCGCGAAAGCCCGCCAAGGTAGGTGCCCACCCACAGTTTCTGGTTGCGGTCAATGAGCAGGCTCACAATGATGTCGCTGGAGAGGCTGGCAGCGTCTTTGGGGTTATGCGTGTAGCGGGTGTACTGGCCGGTGGCCCGGTCTAAATAAAGCAGACCGGCACCGTTCGTGCCAATCCAGAGATTGCCTTTAGCGTCTTCGGCAAAGGCGTTCACATCATCAAACGGCAGGCTGCCCGGCACCGAGGACTGGGACTTGACATGCGGAAACCGGATGATGTTCTGGTGGTAGTAGTTGATGCCTTTCTTGAAGGTACCCACCCAGATAATGCCCTGGTTGTCTTTGTACAGAGAGTGGATGCTGTTATCCACCAAGCTCTGGTCAGACTCCTTGTCGTGCCGGATGTACTGGACCGTGAGGTTCTTCTTGTCAATGACGTTGATGCCGCCGTGATCGGTGCCCACCCAGATCTTGCCCGGGGCGCCTTCAATGATGCCGCGCACCAGGTTGTTGTTGAGCTGCAGTCCCGGAGAGTCTTTGTGGAAATGCTGGAGCGTTTTACCTGCGCTGGAGTAAAAGTAAACGCCTCCTTCCCTTTCGCGCACGTAGAGCCACAGGTCATTATTAGTGTCCACGGTGAGGGCGTAGTCCTGCGTTTCCTGGCTGTATTTGCGGTAGATGTCGTCGTTGCGCTCTACTACTTTGAGGGTTTTGCCGTCCAGCCGCTCCAGGAGGCCATTTTGGTGCACCATCCAGATATCGCCGCGGGAAGTCTGGCCGATGGACGATATATTGTTCGTGCTCAGGCTGCTTTTGGCAGAGAAAGCGTGCTTGAGGTGCACAGAGCTTTTATTGCGCACATTGTACTTCACCAGTCCCTGGCCCGACACTACAAACCAGAAGTTACCTTCCCGGTCTTTGAGGATATCCTGCACCACGCTGGATGCCGGCAGTTTATATTGTTTATAAAAGGCCTGGGGGTTTCGGTGGAACCGCTCGGTCTGCGGGTCAAAGATGCAATTGCCCTGGAAGGTCTGTACCCAGATGCGCCCGTCGGGGCCTTCCAGCAGCTTGGTCACATCATTGCTGATGAGCGAAGTGGTGTCGTTGGACTGGGACTTGTAGACCTTGAGTTTATTGCCGTCATAGCGGTTCAGACCACCCGAGACGGTGCCCACCCACAGGTAGCCGCGGCTGTCTTTAAGGAAACACTTCACCTGGTTGCTGGACAAGCCCTGGTCCATGTCTATAGACGAAAACCTGAACTGCCCCGGCGCCTGCGCCTGACTCTGTTGGGCCAACGACCCCAGCAGCACCAGCACTACCACTACCCATCTTTTTACTCCCATACCTGATCTTCAGTGGAAATTTATCTTAAACCCACCCCTTGCCATGGGCTGGGGCCATTTATTTGATGTTTCACCGGCAGGCGGAACCCACCTTTATTTTCCTTTGTCTTTGAGGCCTATTTTCAGAAAACCGGCACTAAAACGGGGCCTTTCAGAATTAACTAAAACCCAATGAGGCAGTTATCATTCTAACCCCTCCAACACAGACCAATCCTGCAAAACGTTCCCTAATCAAGGAAAGCTTTTAAGCCGTTTTGTAGAAAACTGCCTTGAAACGGATGCTTGCCATTTTGAGGTTTAAACTCCCAAAAGTTACGACTTTGCTAACAGAACCCCAATTTTTGACTGGACCGGCGAAAGAATGTTAACCATAGAGGCAGGCGCCAAACTCCCACTGTGGTCAAAGGTAGCGGCTTTGGCAGCGCCCCTGAAGTATCAAATGTTTCCTTTTGGTGGTCCATTTGTTAAGAATGGCCCATGGCCGAAGGTCTCCTCAAAAAGATGCTTTATACTTGTACAATCCCTGTTTCGGGCACTCCGGGGCAGGGCATCTTCCGACCAAAATCAACCAACCGAAAACAATGAGATACCTTACCCCAATGGCTTTGGTGTTGGCGCTAGGGCTGCAGGCCTGCAGTTCTACCCAGACGGGACAGTCAGCCAAACCAGAAGCTTCCATGTCTGCGGCCACCAGCACCGCCCCGGCCACCCAGGCCCGCGACCAGCAGATTGAGGACCTGCTCTCCAGAATGACCGTGGAGGAAAAAGTAGGGCAGATGACGCAGCTCACCATTGACCTTATCCTGAAAGACAGCGAAGCGGCCACCGTAGACACCGCCAAGCTGCGGAATGTGCTGGTGAACCACCATATCGGCTCCATTCTGAACGTGAAAGGCCGGGCTTACACCATTGACGAGTGGCACACCGTCCTGAACGCCATCCATGACGTGACCGACAAAACCCGCCTGAAAATCCCGGTGATCTACGGCATTGACGCCATCCACGGGAACAACTACCTGGCCGGCACCACCCTTTACCCGCACAACATCGGCATGGCCGCCACCCGTAACCCCGAGTTGGTGAACCGCCTGGCCCAGATCACCGCCCTGGAAACGCGTGCCGCCGGTATTCCGTGGAATTTTGACCCGGTATTGGACGTGGGCCGTCAGCCGCTGTGGCCGCGTTTCGAGGAAACCTTCGGCGAAGACGTGTTTGTTGTGAAAACCATGGGCGCCGCCGCCATCAGAGGCTATGAGCAGAACGGCAAAGGTCCGGATTTCACGGTGGCCGCCTGTATGAAGCACTTCCTGGGCTACTCCTACCCTTCTACCGGTAAAGACCGCACGCCTTCTTACATTCCGGAGCAGATGCTGCGCGAGATTTTCCTGCCGCCGTTCAAAGCGGCCGTGGAAGCCGGCGCTTCTACTGTCATGATCAACTCCGGCGAGATCAACGGCGTACCGGTGCACGGCAGCAAGTACTACCTGACCCAAATCCTGCGGAACGAACTGGGCTTTGAAGGCGTGGCCGTGTCTGACTGGGAAGACGTAATCCGTCTGCACACCCGCCACAAAGTAGCCGCCACGCCTAAAGAAGCGGTGCGCATGGCCGTGGATGCCGGCCTGGACATGAGCATGGTGCCTATGGATTTGTCTTTCTATGACCACCTGGTGGCCCTGGTGAAAGAAGGCACCATCACTGAGGACCGTATCAACACCTCGGTGCGCCGCATCCTGGCCCTAAAGAAGAAATTAGGCTTGTTTGAGCAGGTGAGACCAAAAGCAGCCTTGAAAACCACCATTCACAAAGCAGAGTTTGACCAGGTATCACTGCAGTCGGCCCTGGAAAGCATCACCCTATTGAAAAACAACAACCAGGTACTGCCGCTTAAAAAGACTTCCAAGATTGTGGTAGCCGGCCCTACGGCCAACACCCTGGCGGCATTACACGGCAGCTGGTCTTACATCTGGCAAGGAACCGATGAGACCCAGTACCCAGCCAAAGCCAAAACCGTGATCCAAGGCCTAGTGGCCGAAATCGGGAAGAACAATGTGATCTCCCGTTCTGTGGCTGAATTCAGCAACGCCGCCAACTACAGCGTGGCCCAGCTGAAAAGAGACGCTGCCCAGGCCCAGGCCATCGTGCTTTGCCTAGGCGAGAAAGCCTACGCCGAGAGCCCTGGTGTGATTGATGACCTTGACCTGGAGGAAAACCAACTAGCCCTGGTAAGAGCCGCCAAAGAAACCGGCAAACCGGTAATCATTGTATTGCTGGAAGGCAGACCACGTGTGCTTTCTTCAGTGGAGCCGTTGGCCGATGCAATTGTGATGGCTTACCGTCCGGCTACCTTCGGGGCCGCGGCGATTGCCGATGTGCTGTTCGGAGACTATAACCCAGACGGCGTATTGCCTTTCACTTACCCAAGATTCTCCGGCGACGTGCTGACCTATGACCACAAAGGCACCGAGATCATCCGCGAGGACATTCCTAACGCCGCCGGAAACCGTGGCTTCAACCCGCAGTGGCCGTTCGGGCACGGTTTGAGCTACACCACTTTCGCTTTCTCTGACCTGCGCGTAGACAAAACCACCTTCGGTAACAATGACAACCTAAAGGTAACTGTGCGGGTGCGGAACACCGGCAGCAAGGCCGGCAAGAAAGCAGTGGAACTCTACAGCCACGACCAGTACGCCAGCATCACCCCGTCTGCCAAACGCCTGAGAGCTTTCTCCAAAGTGTCTCTGCAGCCCGGCGAGGAGAAAGAAGTGAGCTTCACCATCTCCGCCAAAGACCTGGCTTTCGTGAACGAGGCCGGCAAATGGGTAACCGAGCCCGGCGCCTTCGACCTGATGGTAGGCGACCAGAAAACCGTGGTGACCCTGCAATAACCGATATCCTGTAAACAAGCTTTCCGTTTAGGGCCCACTTTCCCAAAAGCAGCCCCGAAACGGAAAGCTTGTTTCTTTTGGCTTAAAAAATCTTTGTTGACAAGCTGTTTAGGGGCCGTTTTCCGGAAATCAGCCTTAAAAAAGCCAACCTTTCTCAGAACCAAACCTCACCTCCTTCTATGAATAATAAGCATTTCCTGTACCTTACCATCGCCGTGTTACTGGCGGCGGTAGTTTGTTTTGGGTGCAAAAGCACCGTACCGGATAAACCTGCCGCGGTACAGACGCCGGTGGAGCAACACGGACAACTGAGCATTGTGGGGACGCACCTGGTAGACCAGAACGGGAAAGCGGTGCAACTCAGGGGTATGTCTTTTTTCTGGAGCCAGTGGCAGGGCAGTTTCTATCATCCGGCCACGGTGAAATGGCTGAAAGACGATTGGCAGAATACCGTGGTGCGGGCCGCCATGGGCGTGGACATGGGCGGATACCTCAAGAACCCCGAAGCCGAGAAGCAGAAGGTGATCACGGTGGTGGAAGCCGCCATCAAAGAGGGCATTTACGTCATCATTGACTGGCACGACCATGAGGCGCACAAGCACACCGAGGCCGCCAAAGCGTTCTTCGGGGAGATGGCCCAGCGCTACGGAGAGTACCCCAACGTGATCTACGAGCCGTATAACGAGCCCCTGCAAGACGCTGACTGGGCCACCCAGATCAAACCTTACCACGAGACCATCATTGCAGAAATCCGGAAGCACGATCCCGATAACGTTATTGTCTGCGGCACCAGAATGTGGTCACAGCGGGTAGACGAGGCGGCGGAGAACCCCATCAACGCCCGCAACATTGCCTACACCCTGCACTACTACGCCGCCACCCACAAACAGGAACTCCGCAACATCGCTTCCAAAGCCATTGCAAAAGGCGCACCGCTGTTCGTGACCGAGTTCGGGACCTGCGCCGCCGACGGCAACGGAAAGGTAGACGAGGCCGAAGCCAAAGCTTGGTGGGCTTTCCTGGACCAGCACCAGATCTCGTGGTGCAACTGGTCCGTGGCAAACAAAGACGAAGCAGCCTCGGCCCTGAAACCCGGCACCAACGCCCCCGGCCAGTGGCCCGAAGCCAGCATCAGCGCCTCCGGTCAGCTGGTTAGGCAGCAACTTCTGGAGAAAGCCAAACAAGAGAAAACACAGCCTTAGCCTGGGTGTTCAAACCAGCTTTACAACAGAAATCCCCGCGTAAACCATTTTACGCGGGGATTTCTACTTTTGCAGGACTCAAATTTAGAGAGGCGTTTAGAGCCTGTTTTTCAGAAATCGGCCTTAGGTAGACAATGGTTTTCATTGGCAAGTCTTCCTATTAGTGTTACTCATCAAATCCCTTCTTCTATCACAACTCTAATATCGCCTTCTTTCTCAAATCTAAAAGTTCTATATGCCGATAGTAGTTGAAAGGACAAGACATTCAAGGCCAATCCAAGTAAAAGTCCATAGAGATAACTAAATTTTGTGGGGCCTTTACCTTTTACTACAAAAATCAATACAACTGTAAGATGCAGAAGAAATAGAACTGTAAAGAAGAACATTGCTGCTATGTCACCACCTGAAGTGTTCCAAGTCCATTTGATGATTAGCCAAAAATAGATTAAGCAGATTCCAAGGTTGAGCAAAAGCCTATATTTCATACTTACACCCTTAAATGAAAACCCGTGAACCGGAGTAGTTCTGCCGGAATTCTTTGGGCGTACAGCCGTTCTTGCGCCGGAAAATACGGTTGAAGTAAGACAGGTTGTTGAACCCGCACTTGAAGGACACCTCCGAGATGGTCTCGGTGGTGTCTATGAGCATGCGCGAGGCGTGCCCCAGCCGAATCTCGTTCAGGCTCTCGATAAACGTTTTTCCGGTCCGTTTTTTAATAAACCGGCTGAAAGAGACCTCGGGCATGTTCACTACCTTGGCCACATCGGCGAGGGAAACCTCTTTGTCATAGTAGGTCTGCATATACTCAAACGCTTTCTCAATGCGCCGGCTGTAGTAGTTGAACTGGTCTGAGGTGAAAGAGCTGTTGGAGAGCGTGCGCATGTTGCGCGAGATGGACAGGTCATGCAGAATAGAGATCAGCTCCAGCACCGAGTCAAAGCCACCTTTCTGGGTCAGCTGCTTCAGGCGAGGTCTGAACGCTTCTTTGATCTCGCGGGAAAAAGAAATACCCTTGCTGGCGCGCTCCAGCAGCGCCCTGATAAAACTCAGCTGGTTCCGGCGCAGGAATTTCTCGTCCAGCAGATCGCGGTGGAACTGGATGGTGATTTCCTCAATGGCCTTGGTTTTGCACTGGTGCGTAAACCAACCGTGGGGCAAATTGCTGCCCACCAGCACCAGGTCCAGATCATCAATGATCTCCACGTGGTCGCCCACCACCCGCTTGGCGCCGGCGGCGTTGTACACGAAGTTCAACTCAAAATCCTCGTGGTAGTGAAGCGGGAAATTAAACTCCTCCTTTGTCCTGGAAAACAGGGTAAAGCAGTCGTTCTGCGTCAACGGGGTAATCTCACGATAGATAGCACTCATAATAGCTGAATTACATAGCCAATTTACACAAATTTGCTTACAACTACCCCAAATAGGTTAAAAAAATACCAGTCTAAAGATGACTTGCATCCTTCCTAATCTGCACAGAAAGCCTTCATACCAAAAATTTCTCCTGCACAACTCCTTACCGCACATTCATCACAGAGCCAACTTAAGCTGTGATTTGTGGCTTCATTCTTTAGTTTATTGTAAAATCAACAACAAACTACCAGATTAAAGCCACTCTATTCCAGTTATGGCTAAATTCCACAAAATCACCGCTAAAGCACACTTCCATCCCTTGGTGGGTTAATTATATAGATTTCATCAAACAAACGATAAAATAGTACTACAAGTCTGTGCAAAAACTATCTAGTTTTGTAAAGTAACGAAACACTCTGCTCTCACCAGAGCGGGAATCGTGAGAGAAAAGGTCCCGACTTTGTCATTCGGGCACTTTCCATAAGGAAAACCACGACTTCAGGCTTTGCTTTTTACAGGCATCTTACCAAACAGAACCTATGACTAGAACCCAACTGGCCTTTTTTCTTCTGTTGACTGCACATCTTACCTCGTTGGGGCAGGCCTTACCGGTGAACAAGAACTCGACCCAGGCCACTAAAAACCTGTACGCCAATCTGAAACGCCTTTCCCAGAAAGGCATCATGTTCGGGCATCAGGACGCACTGGCCTACGGCATCGGGTGGAAGTATGAGGTTGGTCGTTCAGACGTAAAAGAGGTAGTGGGCGAATACCCGGCGGTAGTGGGTTGGGAACTGGGACACCTGGAACTAGGCAAACCCATGAACCTGGACAGCGTGCCGTTCCAGAAAATGCAGGCTTACGCTCAGGAAGTGTACGCCCAGGGAGGCCTTAACACCTTTAGCTGGCACCTGAACAACCCCGTAGACCCATCTAAGACCAGCTGGGACGCGGCAGATTTCACCATCCGGCACCTGTTCCAAGACAAAAAAGCCCTGAAGCGTTACAAATCCTGGCTAGACGGATTGGCTGGTTTCATGAAAAGCCTCAAAGGCCCCAACGGCGAGCTGATTCCGGTGGTGTTCCGGCCTTTGCATGAACACACCGGCAGCTGGTTCTGGTGGGGCCGCAAGCACTGCTCCCCCGAAGAATACAAGCAGATGTGGCGCTTTACGGTAGATTACCTGCGCAAGAAAAAAGCCAACAACCTGCTCTTCGCCTACTCCACTGACCGGTTCACCTCCCGCGAGGATTACCTGGAGCGCTATCCCGGCGATGACTACGTAGACATTGTGGGCTTCGATATTTACCACCGTCCTCCCGCCAACGCAGACGCCAACCAACTCGCCCAATCGAACCAGAACTTTGTGAAAGAAACCCGCCAGATGGTGGAGACGCTGCGCCAGATAGGCCAGGAGAAAAATAAGGTCTGGACCCTGAGTGAAACCGGCCTGGAAACCCTTCCTGTGACAGATTGGTGGACGAACGTGCTCGCCCCTATCGTGAAAGATTCCGGTCTGTCTTACGTGATGGTGTGGCGCAACGCCCGGCCAGACCATTTCTACGCGCCCTACCCCGGCCAGAAAAGCGCCCAGGACTTCAAGAGCTTCTATCAGAACCCCAACGTGTTCTTCATGAAGAAAGTAGCCCGGGAAAACCTGTACGCGCCGGTTCCGCAAGACAAATTGGGTGTCAAAAAATAATACTAGCACCTTCACACCGCCTCTTACCCACCAAACCCAACAAAACTTTACTGTTTTCTCATGAAACTAACCGCGCTTGACATCGGGATCATCTTCGTCTACCTCTTTGCGGTGGCGGCCATCGGGCTCGTCCTGCAGAAGCGGGCCAAGGCCAACAAGGAGGCGTACATGCTGGGCGGCAACACCCTGCCCTGGTACGCGCTGGGGCTCTCCAACGCCTCGGGCATGTTCGACATCTCCGGCACCATGTGGATGGTAATGCTGGGCTTCGTCTACGGCCTCAAGAGCATCTGGATCCCCTGGCTGTGGCCCTCCTTCAACCAGATTTTCCTGATGATGTTCCTGGCCGCCTGGCTGCGCCGCTCCAACGTGACCACCGGCGCCGAGTGGATGCTCACCCGCTTCGGCCAGGGCCGCGACTCGAACAGGTCCCACGCCATCGTGGTGGCCTTCGCCCTTTTGAGCTGCCTGGGCTTCCTGGCGTACGGCTTCATCGGGCTGGGCAAGTTCGTGGAGATCTTCGTGCCGTGGTCCGCGGTGCAGCCCTACGTGCCGTTCACTATCCCGGCGGAGTTCGTGCCCCACTTCTACGGCATGCTCTTCACCTGCTTCGCCGTGTTCTACTCGGTGCTGGGCGGCATGGCCAGCATCGTCTGGGCCGACGTGCTACAGTACGCCATCATGACGGCCGCCTCCGTGGTGGTGGCCGTGCTGGCCATGGACAACCTGGACACCGCCCCCTTGAACGTGCCGGAAGAGTGGAGGACGCCTTTCTTCGGGGCCACCCTCGACATGGACTGGACCGGCATCATCGACGACGTGAACGCCAAGGTCCGGTCGGACGGCTACTCGCTCTTCGGGGTCTTCTTCTCGCTCATGGTCTTCAAGGGAATCCTGGCCAGCCTGGCCGGGCCCACGCCCAACTACGACATGCAGAAGATCCTCTCGTCCCGCTCGCCGCAGGACGCCGCCAAGATGAGCGCCTTCGTCTCGGTGGTGCTGATTCCCACGCGCTACCTCATGATCATGGGCTTCACGGTTCTGGCCATCCTGAACTATGACCAGCTGGACCTCCAGTCGGCCTCCGGGATTGACTTTGAGAGAATCCTGCCGGCGGCCATCCAGCGGTTCGCCCCCACGGGGGTCATGGGTTTGCTGCTGGCCGGGCTGCTGGCGGCGTTTATTGGCACGTTTGCCGGAACTCTGAACGCGGCGCAGGCCTACCTGGTGAACGACGTGTACCTGAAGTACGTGAACCCCAAGGCCAGCAACGCCACGGTGAACCGCATGAACTACGGCACGGGCATCGTGGTGGTGCTGGTGAGCATGGCGCTGGGCTTCCTGGCCAAGGACGTGAATAGCCTGCTGCAGTGGATTGTGGCTGGTCTTTATGGAGGCTACATCTCGGCCAACGTGCTCAAATGGTACTGGTGGCGCTTCAACGCCAACGGCTTCTTCTGGGGCATGTTGGTAGGCATTGTGGCGGCCCTCATCTTCCCGTATTTCACAGAAGGACTTGACCTTTATTACTTCCCGTGGCTGTTGCTCATCTCTTTGGCCGGTAGCTTGATTGGCACGTACCTAGCGCCGCCCACTGATCCCGCGACCCTGAAAAGCTTCTACAAAAACGTGCGCCCGTGGGGCTTTTGGAAACCCGTCGCCGAGCAGGTGGAAGCCGAGGATCCCTCCTTTGTGGAGAACAGGAACTTCGGGCTGGACATGTGCAACGTGGCCATCGGGGTGGTGTGGCAGATGTGCCTCACAGTTATCCCCATCTACCTCATCCTGGGTATGCACACCGAACTGATGGTTTCCGTGGTCCTTATGCTTGTGTGCAGCGCCATCCTGAAGAAAACCTGGTGGGACAAACTGCCCCAGGACGGCGATTCAGTGGCGGCCACCCTTAAACGCAAATTAGTCTCTGTTTCCTAAACTATCACCGGCCCTGAAAAAGCCGTTTTAGCAACCTTTTACAAAATCCCCATGGAAAACACCTTCCAGAAAAGACAGCACGCTTTGGAGCAGTTCCAGGCCGAGCTGATCACCAGAAAGAACGAGAAGCAGCCCCTGGGCAACGGCATCTACGACAGATATAAATACCCCATCCTGACCAGCCAGCACGCCCCCCTTGCCTGGCGCTACGACCTGAACCCCGAGACCAACCCGTACTTCATGGAGCGGATCGGGATCAACGCCGTGTTCAACGCCGGCGCCGTCAAGCTGAACGGCAGGTACCTGGTGGTGGCCCGGGTGGAGGGCAACGACCGCAAGTCCTTCTTCGCCGTGGCCGAGAGCCCCAACGGCACCGACAACTTCCGGTTCTGGGAGAAGCCCATCACCATGCCCGAGACCGAGAACCCGGACGTGAACGTGTACGACATGCGGGTGGTCCGGCACGAGGACGGCTGGATCTACGGCCTGTTCTGCACCGAGCGCAAGGACCCGGCCGCCCATCCCGGCGATGAGTCCTCGGCTGTGGCCCAGTGCGGCATCGCCCGCACCCGCGACCTGGTCTCCTGGGAGCGCCTGCCAGATTTGAAATCCACCTCGCCGCAGCAACGTAACGTGGTGTTGCACCCTGAGTTCATCAACGGCAAATACGCACTCTACACCCGTCCGCAGGACAGCTTTATCGAGGCGGGCAGCCGCGGCGGCATCGGCTGGGGCCTCACCGACTCCATGGAGAACGCCGTGGTGGACGACGAGGCCATCATCGACCCCAAGGCCTACCACACCGTCTACGAGGTGAAGAACGGCCAGGGCCCGGCGCCTATTAAAACCGACAAAGGCTGGCTGCACCTGGCCCACGGCGTGCGCAACACCGCCGCCGGCCTACGCTACGTGCTCTACCTGTTCCTCACCGACCTGCAGGACCCTTCCAAGGTGATCGCCAAGCCCGGCGGGTTCTTCCTCGCGCCCGAGGGCGAGGAGCGGGTGGGCGACGTCTCGAACGTGGCCTTCGCCAACGGCTGGATCCTGGACGGGGACGGCACCGTCTTCATCTACTATGCCTCCTCCGACACCCGCCTGCACGTGGCCACCTCCACGGTAGGGCAGTTGCTGGACTACGTGCTGAACACCCCGGCCGACGGACTCCGCTCGGCCGCCTCGGTGGAGCAGATCAACCAACTGGTGGACAGGAACAAGGCCTACATCCAAAGCAAGAAGCAGGCGCTGGCCCCCGAACTGAACGGCGCAAACTGATGGCTACCGCTTCCGATACTTCTTTAACCCATATGTTTTCCACCTACCAGCGGGAGATGGGGACCGAGCTGGAGCGGATCCTGGCCTTCTGGGTCGGGCACACTCTGGACCACCGGCACGGCGGCTTCGTGGGACAGATCGACAACACCGGCACGGTGAACCACGGGGCCCCCAAAGGCAGCGTCCTCAACGCCCGCATCCTGTGGACGTTTTCAGCCGCTTTCCGGCAAACGGGGCAGAAAACGTACCTGGAAACCGCCACCCGCGCTTTCGATTACCTGTGCGCCTCTTTCCTGGATTCCGCCCACGGCGGGGTCTATTGGATGGTGGACGCCCAGGGCCAGCCCCTAAACAACCGCAAGCAAATCTATGCGCTGGCGTTCACCATCTACGGCATGAGTGAGTTCTACCTGGCCACGCAAAACGAGAAAGCCCTGGAGGTGAGCCAGGAACTGTTCCGCTGGATTGAGAAATACAGTTTTGATCCGGCGCACGGCGGCTACCTGGAGGCCTTCAGCCAAACGGGCGAATTATTGGAGGACCTGCGCCTGAGCGAGAAGGACCGCAACGACCCCAAGACCATGAATACGCACCTGCATATCCTGGAGGCCTACGCCAACCTGTACCGCGCCTGGCCAGATCCATTGTTGGGAAAACAGCTCGGAGGCTTGATCGAAGTGTTCCTGCAGCACATCGTGGATGCGGAGACCGGGCACCTGAAACTGTTCTTCGCCCGCGACTGGGCCTCTTCCGCGAACCTGGTCTCCTACGGCCACGACATCGAGGCCTCCTGGCTCCTGCAGGAAGCAGCCGAGGTGCTGGGCGATGCCAAGTTGCTGGCGCAGGTGAAGGAGACCGCCTTGCAGATGGCCCGCGCCACCGCCGAGGCCCTGCTGCCCGACGGCAGCCTCTACCACGAGCTGAACGCGGACACCCGCCACTACGACACGCACCGCGAGTGGTGGGTGAGCGCCGAGGCCATGGTCGGGTTCCTCAACGCCTACGAGCTCACGCAAGACGAGGCCTTCCTCCGGCACTCGCTCGGTGCCTGGCGGTTCGCGCAGACCCACCTGCTGGACCTGGAGCGGGGTGAGTGGCACTGGGGCGTGCACGAAGATTACTCCCTGATGGACAAAGAAGACAAGGTGGGTTTCTGGAAATGCCCTTACCACAATGCCCGCGCCTGCCTCGAGGTCATACATCGGTGCAGGAAAACCATTGGCGAAGCCGCCGTGGAGTAGATAAATTTTATTTCCCGTTTTGGGCCTAGTTTATGAAAATCAGGCTTAAAACGGGAAGGTCAATGCCTTGGCGCCGTTTCTGTGAAAATGGCCGTGAAACACATTTAGAAATATCCACTTTAACCCTTGATTCCAGGATGAAAACACTGCTACGTTTGCTTTCCAAGATAGACAGGCCCGGGCATTTTACCTGGCTCGCGGCTCTCTTTTTCATGGCGTTCGCTCCTGCCGCCATGGCTGCTGACATTAAACTGGAAGCCGAGAGCGGTACCCGCAACGGCGTGACCGTGGCCAGCTCCATGGCGGGTTACTCCGGCACCGGGTACGTCCAGGGCTTTGACAACTCCTTCGCGAAAAACGTAAAGTTCACGTTCAACCTTCCCGCCGCTGGCATCTACGAGCTTTCCATCCGCTACGCCACCCCATCTGGGGAGAAAGGCTACGTGCTTGAGGTGAACGGGCAGCAGTCCTCGGGCATGTTCACCAACGTGACGGGTTTTGGGACGGCGCAAGGCGGCATGTTCAGTTTACCGGCGGGCGCGAACACCATCACCCTGGGCGGCGGCTGGGGGTTTTACTTTATTGACTTCATCAACCTGGCCTCGGCCAACATCCCGCTACCTGCCAAACCACCCAAGACCTTATCTGACGCCAACGCCACAGTTTCCACCAAAAACCTGTTCTCGTACCTGGTGGACATCTATGGTTCCAAGGTACTCGCGGGACAGCAGGAAATAAATGAGCTGCAGGAAATAGATTACGTGCGCACGCACACAGGCAAAGACCCGGCCGTTGGGTCCTATGATTTGATTGAGTACTCGCCCTCGCGCATCCAGTACGGCTCCAACCCCGCCGGTTTCTCCGAGAGAGCCATAGCATGGGCCAAGAAAGATCAGGGTCGCGGCATCATTAGTTTGATGTGGCACTGGAACGCGCCCACCGATCTCATCAACCAATCACCCGATAAACTCTGGTGGAGCGGCTTCTACACCCGGGCTACCACGTTCAACTTTGCGGCGGCGCTCGCCGATAAAAACGGGGCTAATTACCAGCTCCTGCTCCGTGACATTGACGCCATTGCCGTGGAACTGAAGAAATTCCAGGCGCAGGACATCCCGGTGCTGTGGCGCCCTTTGCACGAGGCGGCCGGCGGCTGGTTCTGGTGGGGAGCCCAGGGCGCCGGTCCGTTCAAAGAACTATGGAAACTGATGTATGACCGCCTCACCAACCACCACCAACTGCACAACCTCATCTGGGTCTACACCGCCGAGCGCGCCAAACCAGAGTGGTACCCCGGCGATGCGTACGTGGATATAGTGGGCATTGACATCTATGAAAACACCGCCGTGGCCTCTAACCTGAGCGGCCAGTGGACCGAGTTGCAGAACCTTTTCAACGGCAAGAAACTGGTGACACTCTCCGAGACTGGTAATCTGCCCAACCCCGAGTACATCCGGACTTTCAAAACCTGGTGGTCTTGGTTTGCCGTGTGGCCCGGCGCCGAGTACACCAGGAAACAGCCCACCAGCCTTCTCCACGCCGTTTTCAACGACCCAGACGTGATCACGCTGGACGAACTGCCCGATTGGCGGAAATCCGGCGCGGTGACCGGCAGCGCGCTGGAACAGGCTTTGAGCCAGCTGGAAGTGTATCCCAATCCGGCTAACGGTACGCACCTCACCATGAAGACCATGGCCAGATCGCCTATGAAAGCTACCGTTGGTCTCTACGATGCCAAGGGCGCCAAAGTAACGGAAGTCACCGCGCAATTGGTCAGTGGCCAGAACCAGGTGCGGCTTCCGCTGCGGCAGGTACCGGCGGGCATCTACGTGCTCTCCATTCGAAAAGGAAACGAGCAGGTTTGCCGCAAGGTGGTGGTAAAGAAATAAGCGGCCCCTGCCTGTTTCCTCAACCTACCAAATGGTCCGTTTAGGAGCCGATTTCGCAAAAACGTGCCTGAATCAGAACTGCAAAGAACATCTACAGAACCGATCACCCAGAACCTAAATCCAAACCCTAACTGACCTAACAAGATGAAAAAACTCCTGCTCTCCCTGGCGGCCCTCACGCTCTCAGTGACCGCTTTCGGCCAGGGAAACAACTATGCGCAGAACTACACCAAGTTTGAAGGCCTGGCCTTGACCCCGCCCATGGGCTGGAACAGCTGGAACAAATTCGCCTGTAACATGGACGAGAAGCTGATCAGGGAAACCGCCGATGCCATGGTGAGTTCCGGCATGCGCGATGCGGGCTACACCTACATCAACATTGACGACTGCTGGCACGGCGACCGCGACAGCCTGGGCTTCATCCACGCTGATCCCAAGCGTTTCCCCTCGGGCATGAAAGCCCTCGCAGATTACGTGCATTCCAAAGGCCTGAAACTGGGCATCTACTCCGATGCCGGTTCCCAGACCTGCGGCGGCCGTCCGGGCAGCCGCGGCTACGAGTTCCAGGATGCCCAGATGTATGCCAAGTGGGGCATTGATTACCTCAAATATGACTGGTGCAACACCGAGGGACTGAAAGCCGAGGGCGCTTACAAAACCATCGCGGCGGCGTTGCGCAAGGCTGGTCGGCCAATGGTGCTGAGCATCTGCGAGTGGGGCAACGACAAGCCCTGGGAATGGGGTCCAACGGTAGGTCATCTGTGGCGCACCACTGGTGATATCTACAACTGCTTTGACTGCGTGGAAGACCATGGCACCTGGAAATCCTGGGGCGTGATGCAGATTCTGGACAAGCAGGATGGCCTGCGCCAATACGCCGGCCCCGGTCACTGGAACGACCCGGATATGCTGGAGGTAGGCAACGGCATGCCCGTGAACGAAGACCGCGCCCACTTCACCATGTGGAGCATGATCGCGGCGCCGCTGATAGCGGGAAACGACCTGCGCAAGATGAGCAAAGAAACCGTAGCCATCCTCACCGACAAAGAAGTGTTGGCCATCAACCAGGATAAACTGGGTGTGCAGGGCCTGCGGTACACCGTGAAAGACAGCCTAGAGACCTGGGTGAAACCGCTGGATGGCGGCAAATGGGCGGTGGCTTTCCTCAACCGGGCCAAGAATCCGCAGAAGGTAGACTTTGACTGGCAGAAGAACGTGATCAACGATGAGGTGGCTAAAAGACAACTGGACGGCGGCAAAACCACCTACAAAATCCGCAACGTCTGGACGAAGAAAAGCCAAGGCACTACGAAAAAGGACTTCGAGGCGACCGTACCCGCCCACGATGTCATTCTGCTGGTACTCTCCGCCGACAAAGAAAAAGTAGCCAGCAAGTAACCACTTCCTGCTTGGTGGCTGCAAAACAGCGTTTGGGGCCTGTTTTCTGTAAAACAGGCCCCAAACGCTTTCATAGGGTAGAGACGCAACACCTTGCGTCTCTACTCTATGGAACGTTTGAGCCCTCTCAGACCCAATCCTATTTATTCGTGCACGCCAGACGCAAAGTATTGCGTCTCTACCTTGGCTTTTAATACATTTAAAGCAGAAGCGATAGCCAAACGCAGTTCTTTCCAATCTTCTGCTTACCTTGAAATCCACGCACCAATTCAAAAAACATGAAATCGTTGAAATCATTGGGTAAACTTTTCATGGGCCTGCTGCTGGCGGCAGGAACCACCTCGGCGGGCGCCGTCTCGCTGCCTTCTATCATTGGCAACCACATGGTGCTGCAGCGCAACGCCGAGGTCACCATCTGGGGCTGGGGCAAAACCGGCGAGGAGGTCACCGTCACCGGCAGCTGGGACAACAAACCCATGAAAGTCAAAACAGACAACCTGGCCCAATGGTCGGTGAAGCTGCAGACCTCGGGCGTGAGCGGTCCCCAGACTGTAACCGTGAAAGGGTATAACACCATTGTGCTGGAAGACGTGCTGCTGGGCGAAGTATGGCTGTGCTCGGGCCAGTCTAACATGGAATGGAGCGCCAACGCGGGCATAGACAACGCCGAGAAACACATCGCAGAGGCCAATTACCCGTCCATCCGTTTCTTCCAGGTGGGCCACCGCACCGCCGATGCGCCCCAACTGGATGTGCAGGGCCAATGGGTGGTGTGCACCTCCGAGACCATGAAACACTTCAGCGCCATCGGGTATTTTTTCGGGCGCGAGCTCCACCATAACCTGAAGGCGCCCGTGGGCCTGATCAACAGCAGCTGGGGCGGCACACCCGCCGAGGTTTGGCTGAGCGCCAGCGCCATTTCCACGAACCCGGTGTTAGCTGATGCCGCCGCCAAGCGCAAAGAGGTGGAATGGGGCCCGGTGCAGCCCGCCAAAGCCTACAACGCCATGATCGCGCCGCTCATCCCCTTTCGCCTGGCCGGAGCCCTCTGGTACCAGGGCGAGTCCAACGTTGACGCACCCGAGGTGTACGCCCAGATGCTGCCCGCCCTTATCAAGAACTGGCGCACCGAGTGGAAAAATGAGTTCCCGTTCTACTTCGTGCAGATCGCGCCTTACAAGTACGGCGGCGCCGAGGAATGGCCCCGTCTGGCCGAAGCTCAGCTGAAAACCCTGAGCGTGCCCAATACCGGCATGGCCGTGATCCATGACGTGGGCAACGTAGATGACATCCATCCCAGAAACAAGCTGCCCGTGGGCCAGCGCCTGGCAGCTTTGGCCCTGAACAAAACCTACGGCAAGAAAGACGTGCCTGCCTCCGGCCCTATCTACCGCGAGATGAAAAAAGAAGGCAACAAGATCCGCCTCTACTTTGACAACGCCGAACAAGGCTTGATAGCCAAAGGAAAAGAACTCATCCATTTTGAGATCGCCGGCGAGGACCAGAACTTCGTGCCTGCCAAAGCCAGAATAGACGGCAAAACCGTGGTGGTAAGCGCCAAAGAAGTAAAGAACCCGGTGGCCGTCCGGCTGGGCTGGAGCAACTCCGCCAACCCCAACCTGTTCAACAAAGCAGGTCTGCCCGCCTCCGGCTTCAGAACCGATAACTGGACGAAGAAAGCCAACCTATAATCTATTTCTTGACTGGTTCTGGGCTGGTTTCTGGAAAACGGCCTGAAAACAATTTTACCTTCTTACCACTCTTTGTCATCCTGAAAGGATCTTGTGTGCGAACTAGAATGGCTTATACTAAGCAAGACGTTCGCCCAAGGACCTTGCAGGATTACTTTTTATTGGGCTTGCTGGTGTTGATGAACGTGAAGCATTCTCCGTTCTGGGCATGATTTCCTGAAAAGAGGCTTAAAATGCAGGTCATTTCCGCTTATCTTTACTTCAGCTACCAATTTCTCCTAGTCATCCCCTTCTATCAAAAACGCCATGAAATGGATAACCCGCGAGCGCCCCAAGATTGACCGGCTGGCCTGCCCGTGGCTAATCAGGCGCTTCATTGATGCCTCTGCAGAAATCATCTACGTGCCCGAGAGCCAGGTGCTGGATAAGGCCAGGGAACTGGATGCCATTCCGTTTGACATACCCGGGGTGGAGTACTCGCACTATGAGGACCGGTGCACTTTTGACTATTTCCTGGAGAAGTACAGTCTCACTGAGCCGGCCCTGCAAACCATGGCCCTTATTGTGCGCGGCGCCGATACCGATGACCACTCGCTGGCGGCGCAATCGGCGGGGCTGTGGGCTATTTCGCACGGCATGTCTTTCAACATCTCTGATGACCATGAGTTGCTGGAGAAGGGCATGGTCCTCTATGATGGATTGTACAGTTGGGCCAAGCACCTGCAAAAGCAAAAGCATACCACCGAGCCCACGGAGCAGCTTTTCCTGCAGGTGTACCACAAATACCTGCAGGAAAAGAAAGAGAACCAGCAGAAAGTCCCGGCCTGGGCAATGCACCTGAAGGAGATCATCCAGGACCAGATAGACACCAACCTCGCGCTCAGCCTGAAGGAAATCTCCGAGGCGCTGGATGTGCACCCTGCCTACGTGTCCCGGGTTTTCTCCAAATACTTCGATAACCTCTCTTTTGGCGAGTACATCCGGAAACTCCGCATAGAAAAGGCGCTTAGCCTGCTGCATACCTCGGGTTATTCCCTCGCGGAGGTGGCCTACCTCACTGGTTTCTCCGACCAAAGTCACTTCACCCGCATTTTCCGCCAGCACATGGGCCAGAGCCCGTCTGAGTACCGAAAAAGTTTGCTTAAAAAGTAAACCAGGTTCTAAAGGTTAACTGTGTTCTAGCTTAGGTTAGGCACCCAGGGTAATCTTGCAAATCATTCACCTTATCTGTAAGACCGGCCCTTGATCCACGTCGGAAAGGACTGGCAGAGTACTAGCCCTAGAAAGAAACCCGGGCAGCAGACACTTTTTTCCGCTGGATTTTGCAGCGCAGTAGTTTGAACCAATCATCTTTTATCAACCGGCCCCTACCATTGGCCTAAGTCCCGATTAATACCGCAAAACCGACTGTAACCGCTTTGTAATCAACAGATTATTTGGCCTTTAAGATAATTCAGAAGCAACACTCGTAATTTTATCTTACTAATTTTCAACACCTTATAAAAATAAGATTGAAATTTTCTGGTAAAAATTTGCTGAAGCCGTAAAAAGCCATTCTATTTGTCTACTGATTCTATAGGGATTAAGAGTATCAAACAAGAGGAAGCTCCCCGGAGGCTTCCGGGCTTACTTGAAATCACTCCGGAATCAGGAGAAACCGGTCGTGTGGCTGAGTGGCTAAGCAAAGACCCGCAAGGTTTTTTATGGCGGTTCGATTCCGCCCGTGACCGCAACCCTTGTTCTTTCCAGAGTGCGGCGTCAAAAGGTAAAGAGAGTTGCGCGCCGCGTTTTGGGGCTGTTTTGAGAGAAAAGGATCCAAAGCAGCCAGAAGGGGAGTTTGGTAGACAAGAGACAGGCCGGCTATGGTGCTATAAAAGCTGGCCTGTCTCACCTCCCTGCAAAGGCAAGGTCTACCAAGGCTTCATCCAGAGGCAAAGCCAAATGAAGCAGAAAGAGAGAAGCATCCCCCAAATGCCGGCTCCTGCTGAACCCAGAACCTCCGCGGCCCCAGTTGGGGATTGAGATCTGAAATACCCGGGAGTAACCCTCCCCCTTACGCATTCACTTATACCTATTACCCAATGAAACCTGATGTTATCCCCAAAAGAATGAAGAAAAGCAGACCTGGCCATTTTGCTGGTTTTGGTTGTTGTTGCCGCTAATCGCCTCCGCTCCCTTTCTCTTTAATTTTTCAACACATCAGTCATGAAATCAAAACTTTTACTTCTCCTTCATTTTCTTTTCATTCCACTTTTAAGCCTCCGCGCGCAGGAAACTAACTTTGTGGAGATCAACGGCCGGGTTACCGAGCAGGGAACCAAAGACCCGCTGCCCGGCGTGAGTGTGTACGTGCGCGGCACGGTGACCGGCACCACCACCAATGCCTCAGGCGACTTCAACCTCAAGACCAAACTGAAATTCCCGTTCAATCTGGTGATTTCCATGGTGGGGTACCAGCCGCAGGAATTTGAGATCACCCAACCCGGGTCCCGTCTGGACATCGCGCTGGTTACCCAGACCTTGCTGGGCAAGGAAGTGGTGGTGACGGCCTCCAGGGTAGAGGAAAGCATCCTGAAATCGCCGGTGGCCATTGAGAAGCTGGACATCAGGGCCATTAAGGAAACGGCCGCGCCCAGCTTCTACGAGGCGCTGGAGAACGTTAAAGGCGTACAGATGCTCACTTCCAGCCTCACCTTCAAAGTCCCTAACACCCGGGGGTTCAACGTGCCCAACAACTTCCGGTTCATGCAGTTGGTGGATGGCGTAGACATGCAGGCCGCTACCCTGGGAGTGCCGCTAGGGAACGCCATCGGGGCCACCGAGCTAGACATTGAGAGCGTGGAGATCACGCCGGGCGCTGCCTCGGCGTTGTATGGTATGAACGCCATCAACGGCATGGCCAACCTCACCACCAAAAGCCCTTTCCTGTACCAGGGATTGAGCGTCTACCAAAAGGTGGGCGTGAACCACGTGGATGGTATTGACCGGGATCCCAGCATCCTCACCGAAACCGCCGTGCGTTACGCTAAGGCCTTCAATGATAAATTCGCCTTTAAAGTAAACTTCAGCACGTTGAAGGGCACCGACTGGGTGGCGAATGGCCTGGTGGACCAGAATCCCCAGAACCTGGCCACTGCCAACCCTAAATTCCCCGAGCTTTCCGGCGAAAACAACCCCGCGCTTGACCAATGGAGCCGCTACGGCGATGACCGGCAAGCCCGCCAGGCCATCACCATCAATTACCAAGGCGTTAACCAGACCTTCAACGTGGCCAGAACCGGTTACCTGGAGAAAGACCTTATCTACCCAACAGTACGGAACCTGAAACTAGACGGAAGCATCTTCTACAGGTTGAACGAGAAACTGGAACTGTCTTACGGCTACCGCTTCGGCATTATGGATGGTATTTTCCAGCGCGGTAACCGCATCCAGTTAAAAGACGTGAAGGTCCAGAACCATAAACTGGAACTGAAGGGCACCGACCTGTTGGTGCGGGCTTATGTACTGAAGGAAAATACGGGAAACTCCTATAACCTCAACCCCCTGGCGTACAGCCTTGACCTGAGCCACGCCACCAATGCGCAGTGGGGTGGAGTGTTCAAGAACACCCTGCAAACCCAGGTAGACAATGGGGTGGATCTGGTCACGGCCATGAAGATAGCCCGGGCCGCCGCCGATGCCGGTCGCGCCGAGCCCGGAACCCCGGAATTTGATGCCCTCAAAAACACCATCATCAACTCCAATAACTGGGACATTGCCTCGGTGGTACCGGGAGGAGCGCCCAACGGAGGTGCCGCCCTGTGGCAGTACAGCAACACCTACCACGCCGATTTCCAGTACAACCTGAGCAAATTTAAATGGGCCAACATATTGATTGGCGCCGATTACCGCCGCTACGAGGTAATCCCTGACGGAAACACCTTTGTGGACCTCTCAAGGCCCCTGGAGACCAGAACCGTGGCAGATGCCAATGGCTCCTTCGGGAAGAACCAATACTATACCAAGTATGGCGGATTTGTGCAGGCCAGCAAATTGTTCCTGGATGACAAACTGAAGTTCACGGTTTCGGCCCGCCTGGACAACAACCCGGAGTTTAGCCCTAAGTTCAACCCTAGAATCGCGGCTGTGTATACCGCCGCGGAGAAGCACAATTTCAGAGCCTCTTTCCAGAACGGATACCGTTTCCCGGCCCTGTTTGAAGCCTTATCCTTCCTGAACAATGCCAGCGTGCGCCGGGTAGGTGGCCTGGCCCGGGTAAACGAAGGCATCGGGTTTCTGGAGAACTCTTACACCTTAGCCTCTTTTGACAAATTTACGGCGGCCGTGAATGCCGATGTTACCGCCGGCATGACCCGTAACGACGCGGCTTTGAAAAACAGGGGCTTGTTACAGGTGGCCAATCTTCCGGTAATGAAACCAGAAAGCATCAACTCGTTTGAGGTAGGCTACAAGAGCGTCTTGTTTGACAATACCCTCACCATTGACTTTGATGCCTACCATAACTCCTACAAAGGATTCCTAGGCCAGGTAGAGGTAGCAGTTCCCACCTCGGGACCGGTTGGGTCAGATGCGGCGGTGCTGGATATGCTTACCAGGTCCAAGCAAAACCGGTACCGGGTATACACCAACGCCAAGAACATCTACAACAGCTACGGCACATCTTTGGGGCTGACCTATATCTTCTACAAGAAGTTCACCCTCTCAGGAAATGCGAACTACAACGCCCTGTCAAAGAACCCTACCCCAGATATCTTCCTCACCAGTTTCAACACGCCTAAATGGGTGACCAACCTTTCCCTCAGCAACCGCGAAGTCTTCAAGAACATAGGTTTCAACGTAGTGTGGCGCTTCCAGGACGAGGTGTACTGGGAAAGCACGTTGGCCAACGGCCTGGTTCCTGCCTTCTCCACCATTGATGCCCAGGTAACCGCCAAACTCCCGGCCTTCAAGTCTTCTGTAAAGCTGGGTGCCACCAACCTGTTCAACAAACGCTACTACCAATTCGCCGCCGGCCCCACCATAGGCGGTCTCTACTACGTGGCATTGACCATAGACGGGCTGCTAGCCAAATAACAGAACCAGAAGCGGCGGGCCAAAACCTGCCGCTTCTGGTTTACAGCTCAACTCCCCTGCTTTAAAGCTCATTTCCAGGAAACGGCCCTGAAACGAAGCGTCTTCTGCCAAAGATGCCGATTGCCAGAATGACGGACTAAATTATCGTCCCCCTTTGAAGGGGGTAGGGGGATGACAAGGCCGCTGAAAGAACCAATTTACTTTGGCTACAGAGCAGATACGCTTATTACGCTCCTCAACCAAGGACAACCACAAGGGATTGCCCCTACACTTCTGGAATGCCATGATCTGCACGAGTAATCATCCCCCTACCCCCTTCAAAGGGGGACATCCGGATATCGTCATTCATAACCTGATCCTGAAACACTCAACATACCACCTGCCCTATGAAACTAACTTTACGCTTTGCTTTTGCGCTACTCATTCTCCTACCCTTCCAAACCCAGGCTCAGACGGCCGAGAAGAAAGTGACAGACCGGTCGCAGACTTGGCTAGGGTATTTTAACCAGACCCGCATCTCAGACAAGTTCTCTTTGTGGCTGGATCTGCACGCGCGCCGCAATGATTTTCTGGACCGCTGGGCGACCACCATTGTGCGTCCGGGTATCACCTACCACATCTCAGACCACACCCGCTTTACAGTGGGTTACGCCTATGCCTCCCATTGGCCCGCCTCGGCAGAGCAGGAAACGGTAAGGCCCGAGCATCGGCTGTGGCAGCAGATCAACTGGTCTGGGAAGAGCAAACGGCTGCAGACAAACCAGTGGGTACGTTTGGAGGAAAGGTTCAACCGCAACATCGCCAATGATGAGCTGCAGGAAGGCTACCATTTCAACTTCCGGGCGCGATACATGATCGGGCTGATGGTGCCCTTAACCGCCGATGTCATTGCCCCGGGCGTCCCTTTTCTGGTATTCAATGACGAGGTGCATGTGAATTTCGGGAAGGAGATTGTCTACAACTACTTTGACCAGAACCGCCTTTTCGGGGGCATAGGCTACCAGTTCACCAAAAGCTTCAACGCGCAGCTGGGCTACATGAACGTGTTCCAGCAGACGGCCGCCGGAAACCAGTTTTTCAACACCCACACGCTTAGACTTTTTCTCTTCCATAACCTGGATTTCCGTAAACCCAAGGCAGAACCGGTGGCTAACTGAGCCACCGGTTCTGCCCTAATCTCCTAAAAACAGGCTCTAAACACCTGAGGTTTTCCGGCAGATGCTTCTGTAGGTTTCCTGCCACAGACAGACAAAGTAATCGTTCTGTTTTGGGGCCGATTTCCGGAAAACAGGCTTAAAAAGCCGGTTAAAAGTAAAAAGGATTCCAAAGGTTACGCCTGTTCTATCTTTGAAAGTAAGAGTGTCGTAGAATTGTAGAAAGTTTTCCTTAGCCGCATGACCCAGAAAGTTTTAATTGAACAGGAGACCCAAGCCCCCCTTCCGCCCCCGGGAAAACCTTCTTTCACAGAAGCATTTCTTTTCTGGCTGAAGCTGGGGTTTATCAGCTTTGGCGGCCCGGCGGGGCAAATTGCTATTATGCACCAGTTTGTAGTGGAGCAGAAACGCTGGGTCTCTGATTCCAGGTTTTTGCATGCGCTCAACTACTGCATGCTCCTTCCTGGCCCTGAGGCGCAGCAACTGGCCACCTACCTGGGCTGGCTTATGCACGGTGTGAGAGGCGGGCTCGTAGCCGGCATTCTGTTCGTGCTGCCCTCAGTGTTTATTCTGCTGGGCCTGAGCACCGCTTATGTGTCCTTCGGGACCATCCCGTGGGTGTCTGCCCTGTTCTATGGCCTGAAGCCGGCGGTGGTGGCCATTGTGATTCTGGCCCTGATGAAGATTGCGGGCAAGTCTCTGAAGAGCTGGTTCCACTATACCGTGGCGGCGGTGAGCTTTATCAGCATTTTCTTTCTGCACGTGCCGTTTCCTTTCATCATTCTGGGCGCTATTGTGATTGCTTTCCTGCTCCAGAAACTGCACCCGCCGTTCCTGGCTGAGAAGCCTGCCACGGCCAAAGCCCAGACCGATGAGGCAGGCTATTACCTCAACGCCTCCAGCGAAGTAGTGGGCGCCGGCGTTAACCTCACTACCAGCGTGCTGCGGGTAATCACCACGATTGTCTTGTGGGCCTTACCAGTAGCGCTGTTCTATTTCCTTACCCAAGACTTCGCCTTCTGGAACACACTCATTCTTTTCTTCACCAAAGCTGCGCTCATCACCTTTGGGGGTGCCTATGCCGTGCTGCCGTACGTGGCGCAGGTAACGGTGGAGCAACTGAACTGGCTTACCAAGTACGAGATGATAGACGGTCTGGCCCTGGGTGAAACTACGCCGGGTCCGCTCATTATGGTGCTGGC
Organism: Rufibacter roseolus; assembly: GCF_017916365.1. GTDB lineage: Bacteria > Bacteroidota > Bacteroidia > Cytophagales > Hymenobacteraceae > Nibribacter > Nibribacter roseolus. The sequence continues at coordinate 1,282,962 of NZ_JAFMSU010000001.1, read as the reverse complement.
GTTTGTGGGCTACATGGCCGGTTACAACCATTACGGCGGTTCGCTGGCCATGGGCGCGGTAGGACTATTTACCACCACCTTCTATACCTTCCTGCCGTGCTTCCTGTTCATTCTGGCGGGTGCACCGCTTATTGAACGCACCCGCGGCAACACGGCCGTGAAATCGGTGCTGGGCGTGGTGACGGCAGCGGTGGTGGGTGTAGTACTCAACCTGACGGTATACTTCGGGCAGGCGGTGATTTTCCCTAAAGGCCTTTCCCTCTCCGGGATAGACTATTTCGCCTTGGCTTGGACGTTGATTTCGTTTGTAGCCATGTACCGCTTCAAAATAGGCATGATCACCTGGATCATCATCAGCGCCCTGGCCGGCTTGGGATATTACCTGGTGACAGGTTTGTCTTAAACTCCAATCGAGAGCCCATAAAAGAACGTGCCCTTCTGAGAGATCATTAGGGCACGTTCTTTTTTCAGGCTTCTAACATTTTATCTAACCCGTCCTGAGGACTTCCTCTCAGCTACTCCAGCGCCAGCCAATAGTTAGGCGGTAACTCAGGATTCTTGAGGCCGGGGATGTAGAAGGTAGCCAGCTTCTTGGCCAGGTAAGGGTAAAAGCCGCGCAGGTTGGTAAGCACGATGAAGGTGGTTTTCTTGTCATCGAACCGCACGAAATCCGCTAAGGCAGGTCCGCCGCTGTGGCCTGATATCTTGTGCCCCTGATGGTTTTCTATATGGAACCCGATGCCAAAATCACCTTTACCTCCTGTCTTTAGCGACGCATTGGTCAAGAGCAGAGCCTGCGTGGCAGGAGTAAGAATCTTGCCATCGTCCAGTGTCTGGGCAATCCGGGCCATATCAGTGATGGAGGTGTAAATACCACCCGCGGTGTAGCCGGTACTCACAAACTGCATATCGCTCACCTTGTGGCTTCCGTTTTGGTAGGCGTACACAGCGGCTTCCTTGGGCAGCACAGCATGACTCCGGATCTGGCTGTCATCGTTGTTGTTCACGAAGGTGTGCTGCATGCCCAGCGGGTCCAGCACATAGGATTTCAGGGCCTCAAAGTACGGCTTGCCTAATTTCTTCTCAATGATGTACTGCAGGATCCAGTAGTCTGAGCTCACGTAGAAAGATTTGGTGCCGGGCTCATAGGTCATCTCCTGCTTCTTGGCCAGTTCAAAGGCTTCCTTGGTTGTTTTGGTTCTGCTGAAATCGGCAATGTTGATCCCTGACTGATGGGCGGCCAGTTGCTGGATGGTGATTGGCTTCCAGTTTGCCGGGATAGAATCCAGCAGTTCGCCCATGGTCTGGCCAGGCAGCAGGATCTTCTCGTCAAAGAGGCGTCCCAGAAGCAAGGCAGAGAACAGTTTGCTGCAGGAGGCCGTCTGAAAAACCGTTTCCTTGTCTACCGGAGCATTCCAGGAAAGATTGGCGGCGCCAAACTGCTCCTGCGAGACCACCTTCCCGTCTTTCACCACGGCATATGCCAAACCAGGGATATGCTCGCGCTGCATGATCTCCCGGAAGAATTTCTCGGCCTCCTTTTGGGGGCTTTTCTGGGCTACGGAAGCAGTGGACAGGAACATGGCCAGGCACAACAAGCTTCCTATTTTCTGTATGGTTTTCATGGTTATGGTGGGTTGAAGTACACATTAGAGAACAAGACAAAGATGCGTCCTTTTCTACTTGTAGTTCAATCGCATATAAGGGGGAATTGCCGCTGCAACCGCCCACTTGCCTCCCATAAAAGGGGGATATTGCAGCCAGCTGTTTCTGGATAAGCCGGTAACTTGTACCTTTAGTTACAGCTTCTTTTTATGCGGCACCTCAGGGTATTTCTTCATTTGTCAGGAGTATTGATCGGGCTTTTACTGGGCCTGACGGGGAATACCATGGGGGCACCGCACCCCTACATTTACCAGCACCTGGACCGCGAAGACGGCCTGGCCAGCAGTATTGTATTGGCCATTCTGCAGGACCGTGACGGCTACATGTGGTTTGGCACCGACAACGGACTGCAGCGCTACGACGGTCGCCAGTTTCTCCATTACAGGTATGACCTAAACAACCCTAACAGCCTGGCTTCTGATATTGTGGAGGCGCTGCTGCAGGACGGGCAAGGCAACATCTGGATCGCCTCTCCCGCGCAGGTCACGCGCTACTCCCCCACCCGCGGCACCTTCACTCGCATTCCCATCCAAACCGCCGCCCGGTTCACCAGCGGTCCCCGCCGGTGGCGCCTCCGGCAATGCCAAGGTACCATGATCCTAGAAGCCGGAAACCAACAGGAGCAATTTGTGTTCGCACCCAACCAAAAGGCTTTTGTAGTGCCTCAGGCAGCCGGTGGAAAAATAGCCTCGTGCCTCCAGAAAGTTGAGGCAGCTCCTGTTCCCCAGCCCAGTGTGGAGCCTTATGTGTATCTAAAAGATAACCGGGAAACGCTTTGGGCCGCTTCGGAGCAGTTGTGGGCCCAGGCGCCGGGAGCCACCACCTTTGATTTGATCCCGCAGCACAATGACTTCCGGCACGGCCTTGACTTTGACCAGATCTACAGCATTACCCAGAACCAGGAAGGCACCATCTGGCTGGGCACGAACAAGGGAGTGTACTACTTCAACCCTGGGCAGCAGCGTTTCTTTTCCGTAGACTCAAATACCAAGGATCTAGCCGTGGTCTCTGGTTTTCTGGAAACCGCCGCGGGTGAGATCTGGGCCGCCACCCTGAACCAGGGAATCCAAGTGTATGACCAGGAGTTCAGGCCTTTCAAAGATTATGCATTAGGTGGTTTACAGGTCTGGTGCCTGGTAGAAGATCGTCGGCACCGGGTTTGGGCCGGTGCCTCAGACGGCACGTTACTTTTGATGGAACCGGGCAAGTCGGCTATCCGGCACATCAATCCGCCTACGTTGATGGGCCAGAACATCATGAAGGCTACTGTGGATGCCTCGGGGCAAATATGGTGGGGCACTAATCAAGGGCTTTTGGTACAGCATGATCCAGAGAAAGGGCAATTCAAGTCTTTTTCTCTGCAGGAGCAGGCACCCTCCCAAACCATGGGGCAGATCAAAAGGCTATTGTTTGGCTTGGATGGTACCTTGTGGTTGGCCACTGCCCAAGCCGGCGTCTTGCGGGTTGACCCTAAAACGGGCAAGATCATGGCGCATTACTCCACCGCCAGCCGTCCTAAGGGCCTGCTCAGCAACGCCGTGGGTGAGATAATTTGGCACGATGACCACACCCTGGCCATCTCCACTAGCCTGGGCATCCATTTCCTGAACGTGCAGACCGGCCAGATCACCGCGCTCACCACCGCCAACGGTTTGCCCTCCAATACCATCCTGAACCTGGTGAAAACCCCGGACAAGCACCTGTTCTTCACCACCCAGTTCAGCCTGGGCCGCTGGAATACCAAGACCAAAACCGTTACCGGCTACGGTGCTCAGGATGGGCTGGTGAAGGAATCCTATGCTTTCAATACTGGCTATACCCTGAAAGATGGACGGATACTGGTAGGAACGCTCCAAGGTTTCTACTACTTTCACCCAGACAGTCTCAACTGCTCTGCCGCTCTGCCCAAGGTTGCCATCACCGGGTTCAAGGTGTTTGACAAAAACATCCCGCTAAACGAGGTTATCACGGGAAAAGAAGGCCTGCACCTGACCCATAACCAGAACTTCTTCATGGTGGAGTTCGCTTCCCTGAGCTATTATGATGACGCCAAGATCCAATACGAGTACCAACTGGAAGGCGTGGACCAGACCTGGCGGCAGGCGGGCCGCAACCGCTTCGCCAGCTACACGAACCTAGACGGCGGCGATTACCTGTTTAAAGTAAGAGCCCGCCGCGACGATGGTGCCATTACCCCGCAGGTGACTACCCTACGCCTAGTCATTTCTGATCCTTTCTGGAAAACCTGGTGGTTCCTGGGCCTGGTCTTTCTCCTGGTGGCCCTCGGCTTGTATGGGCTCTACCGTCTCCGGATCAACCGTATACTGGCTCTGCAAGCGGTGCGCACCCGCATTGCCCGCGACTTGCACGATGACATGGGCTCTACCCTCAGCACCATCACCATTTTCTCTGATCTGGCCAACCAGCAGGTATTGGGCAACCCTGCGTTGGCCCGAGGCTACCTGCAGAAAATCAGCCGCTACTCGCACCAGATGATGACCGTGATGGATGACATTGTCTGGTCCATCAATCCGCATAATGATCTGGTACAGAACCTTGTTTCGCGCATGCGGGAAGTGGCCACTGAGGTTTTGGAAGCAAAAGATATAGCCTTTTGCCTGGAAGCAGACCCGGCGGTGAATAACCTTCGGCTTGGGCTGGAGGCGCGGTATGATTTCTTCATGATTTTCAAGGAAGCCATTAACAACATCGCGAAGTACGCCCACTGCCGCCAAGTCTGGATGAAGATAAAACTGCAGGAGAACAATCTGCATCTTGAGATTAAAGATGACGGCCAGGGGTTTGACACAGCCCAGGCCAGCAGCGGCAACGGCTTGCTGAACATGCAGAAACGGGCCCAGAACATCAAAGCGACCCTGGACATCAGCTCGGCACCCGGACAGGGCACTACCGTTTCACTAACCGCACCACTTTCTAAAACAGCCTTCCACCCCCTACCCGTATGATAAAGATCCTGCTCTATGAAGACAACGCCCCGTTGCGCGAGGGCCTTTCCATGTTGTTCAACGGCACCGAGGGCTTCTCGGTGGTAGGTGCTTTTCAGAACTGTACGCAGGTGCTGCAGCAGGTAACCCAACTCTCCCCCGATGTGATCCTGATGGACATTGATATGCCGGGCGTGGGTGGCATTGCCGGCCTCAAACTCATCCGGAGCCAGTTTGACAAGATGAAGGTGGTGATGCTTACCGTGTTCGATGATAACCAGAATGTACTGGAAGCCATGCAGGCCGGTGCCGATGGGTACTTGCTCAAGAAAACGCCGCCCGCCAAACTCCTGGAAGCCATTGTGGATGTCTACGAAGGCGGTGCCCCCATGACTTCATCTGTCGCCCGCCAGGTACTGCAACTATTCGCGCACCAAACCCCTAAAGCCACGGCGCCTCAATACCAACTCAGCGACCGTGAGAAAGAAGTATTGCACTGGCTCGTGAATGGCTACTCCTACAAAATGGTGGCCGCACAGCTCTTCATTTCTTTGGAGACGGTGCGCTCGCACGTGAAGAAGATTTACGAGAAGCTCCAGGTGAACTCCAAATCAGAGGCCGTCGCAAAAGCATTCAAAGACAATATCCTTTGATTCTGCTGCCAGAGATCAGGTAAGGCGAAACCAGCCTATTTCCCCGAAAACGAGACCAAAACAGCACATTAAATTCTTGGCTCAGGGCCATAGCCAAACCGGAAGATTGAGGTGATCCCGTTTGGTATCGAACCATAAGATTGGTCAAATTCCCAATCCTGCTTCTAGTCGAAGCTCTGGACTTTGGTACGTTTTAGACCTGTTTCCTTGAAAACAAGCCTGAAACGACAAAGAGACAAACACCTGGTTCAAGTTTTCAACTTGAACCTACTATGATCGGAAGTTTGAAACTTCCGTGAGGCGTAAGCCTCAAACCAGCTATGCTGATCTGCCGGCTTACGCTTCACGCCAGAATAAACAGGCCTGGGCTCCTCTCGGGAGAAGCAAAGAAAAAGGCACTATCCTTTGTTTTAGAGGCTATTTCAAGAAAACAACCCCTAAACAGGTATATCAGCCCAACAATCAACCGCGCCTTTTTAATACAACTACTTCTTCAACGGGGCGCCAACCGGAATGCTACAGTCATGCCCGGGTTGGCCATGCGGTGGATTCATGCCTTTGGCCGTAACCACCGGCGGGCCTACAGGTAGAACCGGCGCCGGAGGCAAGGTAGCAGGTCTTGAGGCGGACGGGGTGGTGGCGCTGGAACTTACCGTTGTGCCCGGAGGCGAGTCTAACCGCGCACCAACCGGGATATCGCATCGGTGGCCAGGCTGGCCGTGGGCTGGGTTTAAGCCGGCCGTTACCGCAGGCTGCGGAGAGGTCACCGGTTGGCTAACAGTAGCCGCTGGCTGGCTGGAAATTACCGGGGCAGAACTGGAGGAATAGGTAGTTACCGGCAGAGAGGTATTATTCCCGGCCCCTGCACCAGAGGCGGCTTCTTTTTTACTTTCGGCACAACCAGCCCCAAAGAGCAGAGAAGCGAGGAAAAGGACCTGAATCGTATTTTTCATTATTGATTTTTAGTTTTCAAGACGAAGATTAACATACATTATCTGCTGCTTTCCCCAGCTGCCCACAAGTCGCTTTCTCAGTTCAACATGGGGTTCTGCGGAAACTTAGAGAGCTTTGATTTGGAGGCGAAGATCAGCACCTGAATCATGATCCCGATGCCTATGACCAGCACAAACGCCAATTGGGTAAGGACCGCAGACCCAGCCATCATCTGCTTGGTGGAATCATTCAACCGCTTGCCCTCGGCCACCTGGATGCTGGACAGGTGGTTTAGGTAATTCGTGGCCAGCTGGAATCTGGCGTCCAGCTTTTGCTTGGCTGGCTTAGCGCCCTGGCCTCCCAGTTCTTCCAGATATTGGTTCTCCAAAGTTTGTAGGGCCCGGTGGTTCTGGTTGAAGGCCGATAAATAACGGGCCTCGGACTGGGTTAACTCGGTTTTACCAAATTCTGTGAGGAGCGTGGCAATGGCCGTGTTGTTTTCTTTCAACCCCAAGGACAACTTCCCGTCATTCCCGGCATAGAAAGAATTATCCAGCAGCATTTTCTTCTGGTACAGGTGCCCCGACAGCTGGTAGATGTAGCTTTCCACCAGCAGTCTGTCCTCGTACACCGTAGCGAAGGAAGTCCCTAGTTTGGTTACGGTCTTGTTGTCCAGCGTATTCTTAGCCAGCACCAGCACCATGATGACAGCCAGCAGCAGCGCGGCCTTTGTTTTATGTTTTAAACTATATACCCATCTCATCTTTCCGGAAATTAAAGAGTAAAAAACAGAAAGGGAAAGCACTTACTAGACACCAACTCATGCAAGCTGCAGAAGAGAGACAAGGCTTCGCCCTGTCAGGAAGTTACAAAATTTACACTGTAAAAGCCAGACATTTACTAGGCCAAAGGAGATCCTTATGATAGATTAAAACAGAGGGAGAAGCAAGCGATAATGAAGGTGTTTAGGACCTGTTTTCTAAGAAACAGACCTAAACGCCTTTCTCTTAAGCCCAGCGGGAGTTCATCTCCAAGAAGAAGGCATCGTTCTCCTGGCGAGAGGCGTTTCTTCTCACCTCAGAGGTCCCAAAACCAACTTCCAGTTCGCCGTTGTCCACGCGCTGCATGACAGAATCTGCGAACTCATCCAGCGGCACCCCGAAGGTATGCAGCCCGGTACCACCTAAATCTGTGTTCACGGCGGGCGGCACAATCTCCACCACCTCCACGTTGGTTTTGGAAAGCAGGTACCGCAAAGACATGGTGAAAGAGTGCAGCGCGGCCTTGGTGGCACAGTATACCGGCGCGAAAACGCCCGGCGTAAAGGCCAGCCCCGAGGTCACGTTCACGATGGCCGCGTGCGGCTGACTCTTCAAGTGGTTCACAAAAAGGCTGCACAGGTGAATGGGAGCCTCCAGGTTGATGGCAATTTCCTGCTGCGTTTTGCTCCACTCTTCCTGCTCTGAAACCAGGTTTACCCGCCGCTGGATGCCTGCATTGTTCACCAGCACATTCAGGTTGGGAAATTCAGCGGTGGTCCATTCCAGCAGCGCAATGCGCTCGGCCTCGCGGGCCACATCGCAGACCAGGGTATGCAGTTCGGGGTACTTCTCTTTTGCCTCGTTGAGTTTATCTGAGCGACGGCCGCAGATGATGACGGTGCTGCCAGCCTTCAAAAAACGCTCGGCAATGGCCAGTCCAATTCCGGAGGCGCCTCCGGTAACCAGCACTGTGTTTCCAGCTAGTTTCATCTTTTCTTTTTGGGATAGGTGTAAGGAAAGAATTTACCCGTGTTTACTCCCAGGCTGGCGAGGAGGTTCTACTTGTCTTAGATGAAATAGGCCTGGGGTTGTCATTTACGTCTTTCCTCAGGGGTTCTAGGTTCTACCTGGCTTATTGTTTTATGAGTGTTTTCTCAAAATCAGCTTAGAAACAGTCCCGCGCCTTCGGCGGAGTTCATCAAGAAGCCAGCCCCCTCCCATGACTTGAACTGATTCACTTCCTCAGATTGCCTGGTTCAGGTTTTCAACTTGAACCAGGCAATCTGAGGAAGTGAATCAGTTCCGGGAGAAATGAATCAGCCCGCTACTGGGAGGCGGAAATAGTAACAACCGAATTTAGCTCAGGCACAGCGCGAAATCACTTTATAACCATAAAACAAAAAGCCTCCCCTGCTATGCAAGGGAGGCTTTTCTCAACCGTTTTCCAGAAATTACTCCTGGATACCGGGTACGCCCAATGGAAGGGCGCTGTGCCAGTCAAAGTCCGGGGCTTTCTTCTTGGTTGGCGCCAGTTCATCCAGCGTGCTGGCATCGTAAAGACGACCGTTACGCATCACGTACTTGATGGTGTTGGTGTTGCGGATGTTCTCCAACGGGTTCTGGTCCATGATGACCAAATCAGCCAGTTTGCCGTTCTGGATGGAGCCCAGGTCACCTTCCAAGCCCAGGGATTTCGCGCCCAGGATGGTGGCTACTTTCAGGGCATCCAGGTTCTTCATGCCGCCCGACTGGATAGACCAAAGCTCCCAGTGGTAACCCAGGCCCTGCAACTGACCGTGCGAGCCTACGCCAGCCAGACCGCCGTCTTTCACCAGGTTGTTCACAAACTCCGCGTGCTTGTCAAAGATGTGCTCTTCTTTCATGAACCAACCTGGTCTGCGGCGCGATTTCTCATCCAGCTCCACTTTAGGCGTGAAGTAGTTCAGCTTTTTGTCGCCGGCCAGGTTCTCAGTGGCATAGTAGTAGTTCTCGGCCCATGGTCCGCCGTAAGACACCAATAATGTAGGCGTGTATGCGATCTGCGACTTAGAAGCAAAATCAATCACGTCTTTGTACAGCGGATAGATAGGGTACGAGTGCTCGTGGCCAGGGTAGCCATCCAGAATCTCGGTTAGGTTCAGTTTGAAATCCAGACCACCTTCCGTGGTAGGCATCAGGCCTTGCTCTTTGGCGGCCATGATAATCCACTGACGATGCTGGCGGTTACCCACCATGTACATTTTGATGGTCTTGGTGTTGTAGTAGTCTGAGTACTGCTTTAGCACGCTCTTGGCGTGATCCAGGCTCTTCAGGTTGTATGACCAGTAGCCCACGCCCGGACCGGTAGAGTACACGCGTGGCCCGATCATCTTGCCGGTTTCCACCATGTCAGCGTAGGTCAACACGTCGGTAGTGGCGGTTTGTGGGTCGCGGGTGGTGGTCACGCCGTAGGCCAGGTTAGCGGCGTAGATCCATACCTGGTTGGAGTGCACGCCCCAACGTGGCCACATGTGCGCGTGGGTATCTATGAAGCCCGGGGTAATGGTTTTGCCTTTCACGTCCATCACGGTGGCGTTCTGCGGCACGGTCAAGGTACCGGAAGCACCTACGGCCTTGATGCGGTTGTCCTGGATGAGGATATCACCGTTCTCAATCACCTCATCGCCGTTCATGGTGATGATGCGGGCACCTTTCAACAGGATGTTTCCGGTTGGGATATCGCGCGGCACGGTGATCGCGATTCTGGTTTCCACCGGCTTGTAGCCTTCAATCTTCACAGCCTCTTTGGCGCCGGTACTGTCTTTCTTGGCTTCGGTAGCAGGTTTGGCGTCTTTCTTCAGCTCCTCAGCGGCTTCCATTTCGCGTTTCTTCGCGAAAGCGGCGTCTAAATTGTAAGCGAAGAAAGCGTTACCGATAGACCAGTACACGCTCTTGCCATCAGCTGACCAGCTTGGGAACTGACCACCTATATCTGTTAACTTCCAGGACGGGAACTGAGAGCTAGCTACGTCTGCCACGGAGATGGTAGGCGTTTCACCGCCCACAAATGGGATGGTCACCACGTAGATCTCGTTGTTGATCAGGGCCAGGGCTTTGTCACCTTTGGGGGCCTTGATCACGGTAGTGGCGGTAGAAGCCTGCATTTGCGGCTCACGCTCGTTTACGTGCGTGTTGTGGCTCATCTCCTCCTCCAGCATATCGGCGAACGATCCGAAGGTGGTGATCCCTTTCACTTTCACGTACGGCTTCTTGTCGGTACCATCCCAACGGATGGAGATCAATCCGTCAGTAGAGCTGTACAAATGGATGCGGTCATCGCCCTGCACAAAGTGCGGGTTCGCACCCAGGTTGGCTTTGGTCACAAACGTGCTGGGTCCGCCTTTAGACGAGATCCAGTTGATGGTCTGGCGGGAGTCAAACGCGCCCGGACCAGCCGATTCACGGTAGGTCTGCGCAGAGCCTTTGATGAACACGATTTTATCGCCTTTAGGCGACCATACCGGCTCCTGGAAAACCGAGTTCTCCTGGCTTAGTTTTACCGGTTTCGCTTTGCCGTTGGCCGCCACCTTGTAGATAGCACCGCCGGTTTTCTCGTGCCAGGTCACAAACACCAACTCCTTGCCATCTGGCGACCAGGCGGGCTGCGCCTCGGTGAAATCATTGGTGGTCACCCGTTTCGGGGTACCGTTCGGATAATCGGTGATGTATAATCGGTCCAGCGCGGTGAAGGCCAGACGCTTGCCATCCGGTGACATAGCCGCATCGCGGATCTGCGTCACCTTCATGGTTTTGTCATCGTTGATGGGGTACTTGAACTCCAGCTTAGGCCCGATCGCGATCTTGGTGTTCACCTCAAACGGGATCTCCTTGGCCTGGCCGCCGCTTACCGGAATGCGGTAGATCTTTCCGCCGTAAGACGCCACCAGTTCTTTGCTGTCGGGCGTGAACGACATAGCCGGTAACACCCCTAGTGGCGCTACCGATTCCTGCTCATCGCGCTGCACCGGATAGGCCAGCCACTTCTCATCGCCCGATTTCAGGTTCTGCACAATGAGGCCGGTTTGGTTGTTGTGGCGGGTTCCGTAGACCAGCATGGTGCCATCCGGCGACAAGGTGGGCGAGAACGCCGAGCCGTAGCGCGAAGTTCTTGTATCCGTCTCACCGGTCTCGCGGTCCAGCGTGGCCAGTTGGTACTGCGGCAACTGCGCGTTGTAGTTCCAACCACCGGTACGGCGGGCGTACCAGATATAGCGTGGGTCTTTGCCGAAGGCCGGCTCCACGGTTTTCAGGGTCTCGGGCGTTTTGATCAGCTGCGTTCCGCTACCGCTGTCTTTGTGGTACAGGTGCAGTTTCAGATTCCGGCGTCCCTGCGACACCACCAGGTACTCGCCATCGGGCGTCCACTCGGCGGCCTGGAAGTTCTCGTTTTTGCTTTTGCTGATTTGGCGCGTCTTTTTGGTAGCCAAATCCATCACCCACACGTTGTCATTGCCATCGCGGTCCGAGAGGAACACAATGGATTTTCCGTCCGGGCTGAAACGCGGCTGCACGTCCAGGGCCATGCCTTCGGTGAGCTGCTCGGCTTTGCCACCGGCCATGGGCAGTAGGTACAGATCGCCCAGCATGCTGAAGATGATCTGTCCGCCGGCCGGGTGCACGTCTAGCGCGAGCCAGGAGCCTTCCTTGGTGTTAATGTCAATGGTGCGGCCCGCCTCTAAAGGCAGGTCTTTCTTCTCTTCTTTTTTGGCGCCGTCCTTCTTTGCCGGGGCAGGGGCGTTCTGGGCCAGCGAAGGATCCACGAACAGCCCCAGAGTGCATAGCAGCAACACGGGTTTCCTCCAGCCAGAGACATGGTTGGTAAAAAACTGCTTCATAATAAAGGGGTTAGTAGGGTGATAGTTTGGGATTTGTGAAGATAAGGATTGTTTTGATAAGTCTCTGACCTTCACTTTGGGAAAAGTGCTTTTGAGATGGTTTTGGAAGATTGCCCAAGAAATGGATTTGGGGTTCTAACCATCAGACTTGAAGACCTCTCCCTTTACGGCTCATTTTCTAAAAATGCTTACTAAACGCACGTCCCCCTTTGAAGGGGGTAGGTGGATGACCTCTTCTGCTGACTCTTCTTCTCTCTTCTCTGGTTCAAGTCTGTGACTTGGACCTACCATGGGCTGCAGTTTGCAACTGCAGTGAGGCGTGAGCCTCAAACTTGCCTTGGCGCGGATTTACTTCCGTGGCTTTCCTTCTATTGCCTCTACTTCCTACTGCCTTCCCTACTATCTCTTTGGCTGCAGCCGCGGCCTGCGGGCGTTTGTCACTTTTCTCCTTGATGAGAAAAGTAACCAAAAGAATCAAGAAGCCTCAAACTCGCTGACGCTCGGACAGTGAGGCTTCCATCAAGGTACCACCCCGCTGCCGTCCTCTGTTCCATAGCTAATGCAGGCCACTACCAAATGAACAGTTCATCCGTGCGGCAGGCCGTGTCTCGGCCTCACTGTAGGCCTTCGCCCCGGCCCGCCGCAGGAAAACAGGTGTTTGTGCATTAGGTTAGGTGATCATGTAGAGACAAGGCATGTCTTGTCTCCCACGGGTCCTCCGCAACGGCTGCGACTGGCAGTTACCAAGAAGGGCACCTACAAGAGGTGCCCCTACATTCCTTATCGTTCCCTCGCTGCCTCATCCGCCGTTGTTGGTGTTATCACCAACAACCAAAACTGCCCTACCATCACCCTAAAATCAAAAACCAACCGGAGCCCCTAAACGCAATTCGGGCCTGTTTCTGGTAAAACAGGCCCGAAAGGGTGATGACAAAAATGGTGCAGCTGCTTACGCGAGCAGGGTATTTTTCACGTAGTCGCGGCTTTGCTTGATGCTCTTGAAGGGGTCCATGCCGGCGGCGAAGTTTTCCTGCTCCACGAAAATGCGGTCCAGACCGGAGGTTTTAGCCTGCGCGAAGATGGCCTTGTAGTCCATGGTGCCGCTGCCAATCTCGGTGTTGAGGTCAGGCGAGTTTTTATCCATGTCTTTCACGTGCCACATCACAAAACGGCCTTTGTGCTGGTTGAACAGGTCTACCGGTTTGCGGCCGGCCTTTTCCATCCAGAACAGATCGGCTTCGAAGCTTACCAGGGCCGGATCGGTTTCCTTGAGCAGGATGTCGTACCCGGTGGTGTTGCCGTATTGTTTGAATTCGAAATCGTGGTTGTGGTAGGCCAGTTTCAGGCCTGAGGCTTTGCATAACTCCGCCGCCTTGTTGACTTTCTCAGCGATGTTCTTGTAGGCATCTGCGCTGTTTCTCAGCTCTTCGCCCAGGTAAGGCACCGTGATGTATTTTTGGCCTACAATGTTTCCGGCCTCAATATAGCGCTTTACAATGTCGGTGTTGCCGTCTTTCATGTACTGGCCAAACTCATAGTGGCCGCTCGTAGAAACCAGGTTGTTGGCTTGCAGCAGTTCTTTGAAAGCGTTCGGCTGAAGACCCCAGTAGCCTTTGTCTACGGAGTAGCCGTAGGTTTCCACATCATTGTATCCGGCCTGGGCCACTTTGCCTATCACGCCTTTCGGGTCATTGGGCAGCAGCTCGCGCAGGGTGTACAGCTGGATTCCTATGTCACGGATGGCCCCGGTGGCTTTGCCCGTGCTGGCGCCAGCGGTGCTGGTGTCTGTAGAAGCATCCGCAGAGGCATTATCAGTATTAGTGGTTTTAGAGGAATCACAGGAGGCAAGCAGCGACGGCGCGAAGGCGACGCCCGCCGACAGCAAACCCAGCTTCTGCAAAAAAGATCTTCTGTTGTTCATTTGGCTTTGGTGCTTAGTAGAAGGTTGATTGGTTAGAGTATTCTTTGATGGGCAGGCCGCTCAGACATCACAGATCTGGATGGCTTGCCGCAATGATTTCAATTTGTCTTTGGCCTGCGGAATGAATTCCTGCGCCACGAAGCCTTTAAACCCCGTGTCTTTGATGGCCCGCATGATGGCCGGGTAATTGAGCTCCTGGGTATCATCAATCTCGTGGCGGCCCGGCACGCCGGCGGTGTGGTAATGCGCAATGTACTGGTGGTTGTCTTTGATGGTCTGGATCACGTTGCCCTCGTCTACCTGCATGTGGTAGATGTCATACAGCAGCTTGAAGTTCTCAGAGCCCAATCGTTTGGCCAGCTCAGCGCCCCAGGCGGTACGGTCGCACATATAGTCCTTGTGGTTCACTTTGCTGTTCAGGAGCTCCATCACCAGTACCACTTTGTGCTTCTCGGCCAGGGGCAACAGCTTTTTGAGACCTTCCACCGAGTTTTTGAGCCCGGTTTCATCATCCAGGCCGTTGCGGTTCCCGCTGAAGCAGATGAGGTTGGTGTAACCGGCCTTGGCTACGAGCGGGATCATCTCTGAGTAGTTTTTCACCAACGTGGCGTGGTACTGCGGATGGTTAAATCCTTCGGTGAGGCTGATCTCCGCGCCGTTGCACATGGTGGAAACCAGGCCGTGTTTTTTCAAAATGGGCCAGTCTTTGGGACCAACCAGGTCAATGCCCTTAAGGCCTATTTCCTTCGCGGCGGCGCAGAGTTCCTCCACTGACAACTCATTGAAGCACCAGCGGCACACCGAGTGGTTGAGGTTTCCTTTCAAAGTATAGGCAGCTTCTGTTTTGGGCTCGTTTTGGCCAAAACAGGCCAAAGGCCCGGCTGCGGTAAGCGCCGCCGTTCCGGCCAGGATGCCCTTGATGGCCGATCTTCTGTTTTTATCTGACATTGCGTTATTCTCTTAACAGAGGGCCTACAGCCGCTTGATCATGATGTTCCGGTACCACACATCATCACCGTGATCCTGCAACGCGATCTTCCCTGATTTGAACGCCCCGAAACCGGCCATGTCTTTGAACTTGCTCCCAGCCACCATCTTTTTCCAGTTATCGTCCCAGAGGGTGGTGGAAACCACTTTGGTGCCGTTCTGGAAGATGTCCAGACGCCCATTGTTGCTGATGACCTCTACCTGGTTCCACTCACCGGCGGGTTTAGAAGTTTCGGGGTTGCTGGCGATGAGGTCATACAGGTCACCGGCGCGGTGCTTGTGGATCTTGGCATCGGGGTGACCGGCGTTGTCCAGGACCTGCACCTCGGGGCCGGTGCTCCAGGTGTTGGGGTATTTGGTGGGCTCGTCCTGCACAAACAGAATGATGCCGCTGTTGCCGTTGGCCGCGATTTTCCAATCCAGCTTGAGATGGAAGTTACCGTAACTCTCCGCCGTCACAATATCGCCGCCGTCACCGGGCTGCCAGTCCTGCTTGTGGGCAGCATCCAGGTGCAGGGTACCGTTTTCCACTTTCCAAGCCTTGCCTACTTTGGCCTGCCCGTAGGTATGCCAGCCCTGGGTGGTTTTACCGTCAAAGAGTGGCTGCCAGGCTTCAGAGGCAGAACCACTTGATTTCTCGTTGGCCGTCATAGAAGTCTGATGCGTGGAAGATTGGCAGGCGCCCAGAGCGCCCAGAACCAGTAGCGGGAGAAGGTGGCGGAGGGTCGTCATAGGATGCCTTTATTTTTTAAGAGACAGAATGTACTGGGCCATTTGCTTTGCATCTTCCTCACTCAGGTTAGGGTGCGCGGTCATAGCCACTTGTCCCCAAACGCCGCTACCGCCTTTGATGATTTTACCGGCCAGGTACTCAGTGTCTTTCTCGTTGTTCTCGTACTTCTCAGCCACGGCCTCGTATGCCGGCCCTACCAGCTTTTGGTCTATTCTATGGCAACCGGTACAATCTGAACTGGCGATCAGTTGAGCTCCTTTCTCGTGCACTTCCCCACCGCCGGTGCCGGCGGAGCGGTTGGTTCCTATGTCCATACTGGCGGTGTCTGCATCTGGCTGGCGGGTGGCCGCGCTCATGGAGGCCGAGGAGGCTGAATCTGCGTCTGTGCTGGCTACCGCCCCTTCATTGGTGGTGGAAGAATTGCTGTTACAGGCTGCCATGAAAGCGCAGCAGCTCAGGAGAAGGAATACTTTTTTCATAGGGTGTACGCGTAATTCTGTGGTTGTAAGTTAAGGTTAAATAGATGCTTTGGTATTTCCTGTCACTCATTTCCGGTTCCGGTGCCTGACCTTAGCCATGGCTGATTTCAATTGCCGCAGCAGCGCCGAGGTTTCGTTTTAGGCCTGTTTTCCCAAAACCAGCTTAAATATGGCGTTTTATCCGGCAATTCCCGCTTCTGCCCCAAATTCTAATTTTGAGCGCAAAAGCGGGAAGCACTTTCTGGCGGAAACCATTCTAAGCCAGGCAAACCGTTCAAGCCAAAGGCTTAGGTGGCCCAGGCTTTGTCGCCCTTCTTATAAGGCATGCAGGCGTCATAGCGGCCAGGCACCGGCAGGTAGCGAAGCGCCTGCGTAGCACCCACCTCGGAGGTGAAGAAACCCAGCAAAGTCAGCTCCTTCATCATCCGGAAGTAGTGGTTAGGCTCTTCTTCCTTTTTGTTTTTCTGATGGTTTTTCTGCTCGTTGTCCAGCTGAGTCAGCAGTTGGGTGCGCTGCTGCGGCGAGGCTTCCATGAACTTCTTATCGAACTTCTTTTTGCTTTCTTCATCAACTTGGGAGATGCCTTTCATGAAAATCTTCTGGTCTTCTGGTGTGTAGCAGTCCTGCACCATGTTGGCCATGAACAAACCAATCTTGGCGGCCTTGGCGCCGGGCGTGCTGGTGGCAGGCAGAATGGTCTCCCCTACCTCATCCAGAAACGTGACCTGGTCCTGGTCAAACATCTTGTTCACCTTGGCGGCACTGCTGGTGCAGGACACCAGGAACTCAGCCCCGATGAGGGTACCGCCCAGAATCCAGCCCACGGCGGCAATCGCTTCTCTTCTATTCATAAGTAAACCTTTTATGGCTTATTTTCTTAAAATCTTGTCTAAACTGATAAATTTCTTCCATTCCCCCTTTGCAGGCTTGGGCTGAATAATCTTGTCGATAATGGCATTTTCGTATGTAGGGGCAATCCCTTGTGGTTGCCCAAGATCCGTAGCCAAAGCTTTTCCTTCCTCTAGCGACCTTGTCATCCCCCTACCCCCTTCAAAGGGAGACGGAATGCGACAACTCTTTCCCTTGGCCTGTCCCCTGACAGGCCAAACCATTGGAGGCTGTTTTTCCTGTACCCTTTCGGTCTGTCAGGGGACAGACCGAGGAGGAGCCTTATCAACCCTAGCCTTTCACAGGGGGACGGAATGCGACAACTCCAAATTATAGGAACTTCCTAATTTAAGCCCCCAAGGTCCAGCCGGCGCGGTAGTCGCGTTTCACAAACTGGTTTACCTCATCAAAGTTGGTGACGCGCATGTTCTGGTTGTCCCAGAGCAGTTTCACGCCGCGGCCTGGATAATCAAAGCCGTTGCCGGCGGGCCGGCGCACGTCCGTGCCGCGGATGGCGAGGTTGGCCATGAGCAGGGCCTCGGTGAGCGGACCGGCGATTTCAAACGGAGAGCTTACCTCCATCTTGCCGTAACCGGCCAAGCAAGCCTCTACCCACTGGGCGTAATGACCTTCGGCCCCGCCGGGTACCCGGGCAAGCTTCTGCTTCACTTTTACCTCGTTGGTGCGCGAAGTAGGCAGTAAACGCGGATTGGCGCCGTAGGTGCTGCACATCATCTTACCTTTAGTGCCCACGAAGAGCGTTCCGTTGCCGCCGTCTCCGAACACTTCATTGGCGCCCAGTTCCTCGGGGCGTTCCGGCTGGATGCCCCCGTCCATCCAGTGGATGGTGACGGGCTGTTTGGTTTTATCAGTTTTGGGGAACGTGAGGGTCACGTGACTGGAAGGCGGACAGCTCTCGGGGAAGTACCCGCGCTTGAACTCGTCTACGTACACGGTGCCCACGCTGGCCTGCACATCGGTGGCATAGGTCAAATCCAGCACTCTGAACGGAGCCTCCAGCAGGTGGCAGCCCATGTCGCCCAGAGCGCCGGTGCCGTAGTCCCACCAGCCGCGCCAGTTGAAGGGCACCAGTTTGTTCACGTATTCTTTGTAAGGAGCGGTGCCCAGCCAAAGGTCCCAGTCCAGCCCGGCGGGCACCTCGCCCTTGGTGGCGGGCCACTGGATGCCTTGCGGCCATACGGGGCGGTCCGTCCAGGAGTAGACGGTGTGTACCTTACCAATGAGCCCGGCATCATACCACTCCCGCATCTGGCGCACGCCGTCGCCGGAGGCGCCCTGGTTACCCATCTGGGTGACCACTTTGTAGCGCTTGGCGGCATCGGTGAGCATGCGGGCCTCGTAGATGTCATGGGTGAGCGGTTTCTGCACGTAGACGTGCTTGCCCAGCTGCATGGCCGCCATGGTGGTCACGGCGTGGTTATGGTCTGGCGTGGAGACAGAGACGGCGTCAAAGTTCTTGCTCTCCTTGTCAAACATCTCGCGCCAGTCTTTGTAGTATTTGGCTTTGGGGAACCGCTGCCGCGACTTGGCGGCGCGGGTGTCGTCCACGTCGCAGAGGAAGGCTATGTCGGCTTTGCCGCTGTCATAGAAACTCTTGATGTCGCTTTCGCCTTTTCCGCCTACGCCCACGGCGGCAATTCTTAACCTATCGCTGGGGGCGGTGTAGCCTTTGCCGCCCAGCACGTAGCGGGGCACAATCATGAACCCGGCTGCGGCCAGGGCGCCGGTTTTCAGGAACTGCCGGCGGGTGTTGTCCTGCGGGGCAGGCTTGTTTTCTTCTTCGGCCATGAGATTATCTATAGAGGGGTTTTAGATGTTCATTTTTTTCAATTCACTAACGGCGTGGTCCACAGCGCGGGCAGTAAGGGCCATATAGGTGAGCGATGGGTTCTGGCAGCCCGCCGAGGTCATAGCCGCGCCATCTGTCACGTAGACGTTGGGCGCATCCCACACCTGGTTGTACTGGTTCAGCACCGATGACTTAGGATCGCGGCCCATGCGGGCGGTGCCCATTTCATGGATGCCCTGCCCCATGGCGTAACCGGCATCATAGGTTTCCACGTTCTTGAGACCCGCAATCTCCAGCATCTCTTTGGCATCGTTGGCCATGTCTTTGCGCATTTTGTGCTCGTTTTCCTTTATCTCGCAGGAAATATCCAGCACCGGCAGGCCCCACTTGTCTTTTTTGTCTTTGCTCAGTTTCACCATGTTCTCGTGGTAAGGCAGCGTCTCCCCGAAGGCGTTGATGCCCATTGTCCATCCGCCGGGCTCGCACATGGCGTCTTTGAGATCACCCCCTATGCCCATTTCCGCGATCTCGCGGCCCCAGCCGGTGCGGCTGGCGCTACCCTGGTACCCGAAGCCCCGGATGTAGTCTCGTTTCTCGCCGTTTATGTTCCGGAACCTTGGGATGTAGATGCCGTTGGGCCGGCGGCCGTAATAGTATTTGTCTTCGTAGCCTTCCATATCGCCTTTGGCTCCGGCCCGGAAGTGGTGGTCCATGAGGTTATGGCCTAACTGGCCGCTGCTGCTGCCCAAACCGCCTTCCCACACATCGGTGGCCGAATTCATCAAAACCCAAGTGGAGTTGAGCGTGGAGGCGTTCAGGAACACCACTTTGGCGAAGTACTCATAAGTTTGGTTTGTCTCCGCATCCAGCACCTCCACGCCTTTGGCCTTTTTGGTGTCTTTGTCATAGAGGATCTTGGTCACGATGGAGTGCGGCCGCAGCGTGAGGTTGCCCGTAGCCATAGCCGCCGGCAGCGTGGCCGACTGCGTGCTGAAATACGCCCCAAACGGGCAGCCCAGCCAGCATTTGCTGCGGTACTGGCAGTTGGTGCGGTTGTTATGCGCCGCGGTGAGGTTGGCCGTGCGGCCGATGATCAGGTGCCGGTTGCCTTTGTAATGCGACTTGATGCGGGCAGCCACGTCTTTCTCCACGCAGTTCAGTTCCATGGGCGGCAAAAACTCGCCGTCCGGCAAATGCGGAATGTTCTCTTTGGACCCGCTGATGCCCGCGAATTTCTCCACGTAGCTGTACCACGGCGCCAGGTCTTTGTAACGGATAGGCCAGTCCACCGCGATGCCGTCTTTGGCATTGGCTTCAAAGTCAAGGTCAGAGAGGCGGTAGCTCTGGCGACCCCACATGAGGGAGCGGCCCCCTACATGATAGCCACGGTACCAGTCAAAACGCTTGCTTTCAACGTAGGGGCTTTCCTTCTCATTCACCCAGTAGTCCAGGTTGGCCTCATTGAGGGTGTAGTCGCGCTTGAGTACCGGGTAGTTGTCAATCATTTCCTGGGTGCGGCCGCCGCGGTGAGGCAGTTCCCAGGGGTGTTTATTTGCGTTAACGTAGTCTTTGACGTGCTCAATGTTGCGGCCCCGCTCCAGCATAATGGTTTTGAGGCCCTTTTCAGTGAGTTCTTTGGCAGCCCAGCCGCCGGAGATACCAGAACCTATGACAATGGCATCGTAATGATTATCGGCCATAAAAGAAGATGGTTAGCTTAGTTGTTTGTTGGGTTTGGGTGGTGTTTTTTGCTTTTAAAATAAGGTAATGACAACCTGAAAGACATTACCTACCCCCTTGTTGTGAGAGTATCAACAAAATGGCTTTTTAATAATAAAATTTAAAAACAGCAAAAGCAAGCGCACCCCGCTAACTGGCCGCAAAAAACTGAAAATTCGCTTTGTATTGGTTAAATCACCACAATGGTTCTGCTAAAAGGATTTACTAATAGATAAACTTTTCATCTACTTTGGCAGAACAGCCTCAAAACGGAAACCGGCACACTGGGTTTGTTTTTGGGAGATTGGTTTACTATATCTGCGAAAATGGGAAAACCGTTTCTGGCCTTCTTTTCAAAAACGAGCTTAAAAAAGGAACAACGAAAGAAGGCTTATACAAACCCGGCTTTGCCAATAACCCTAAAAGCAGAAGCGGGAACCCGATGACCGGGTTCCCGCTTCTGCTTTCTGTTTTGGAAGGACTTATCAACGCCCTTGCACGGTGATGTCTTCTTCCAGAATCTCGCTCTGGCGCAACTGCACCGGGGAGGTTTTCTTGCGCAGTTTCATGTTCAGCATTTCCACTACCAGGGAGAAGAACATGGCAAAGTAGATGTAGCCCTTAGGAATGTGGGCGTGCAGCGCCTCTACCACCAGCATTACCCCAATCATGATCAGGAAGGAAAGGGCCAGCATCTTAACAGTTGGGTGCGTGTTCACGAAATCGCTCACGTACTTGGCAAAGGCTAGCATGATACCCATAGAAATAATCACCGCCATGATCATTACAATCACGTGGTCAACTAAACCTACGGCTGTTAAGATAGAGTCAAAGGAGAACACAATGTCTACCATCACAATCTGAACCAGGATCTTACCCATGGTAGCGGTACCGCCCGCCGCACCATGCTCCTCTTCCTCGCCTTCCAGTTTGTTGTGGATCTCGGTGGTACTCTTGGCCAGCAGGAACAAGCCCCCGCCAAATAGAATAATATCGCGCCAGGAAACAGCAAACGGCTCATCCAGCCACGGCAGGTTCCAGGTGAACAGCGGTTGGTTCGCGTTCACAATGTAGCTGATGAAAGACAGCAGGATAATCCGGAACACCAGGGCCAGCATCAGCCCGATGGTGCGGCCCCGGGCCTGCTGCTCGCGCGGCAGCCGCGATACCACAATGGAGATGAACACAATATTATCAATCCCCAACACCACTTCCATAAAGGTAAGGGTGAGGAGGCTTAGCCAGACATCTGGGCTGGAGAATACATCAAACATAGTTTTATTTATTCAGATAGTGCGTAAAAGGGAGCAGGTAAAGGCATTTAAACGCAGTCTCAGGAACTGGGTTAAGCAAACCAGGGTTTGCCGCCTTCAATTAAAGTATAATTACGGTACGGGCAGGCCCGCTTATGATTTCATGTTCACGAACTGCAGCGGAATACCCAGCTCGGCGCGGCGCAGCATGCCAATCACCTCCTGCAGGTCATCAATCTTTTTGGCGGTCACGCGCACCTGGTCGTCCATGATGGCGGGGGTCACCTTCAGCTTGCTGTCTTTGATGAGCTTGACAATCTTCTTGCCGTCTTCTTTGTCAATGCCGGCGCGCACCTTCACGTCTTTCTTGATCATGGGACCGCTGGGCGTGGCCTCGTTGCTGAAGTCCAGCGCGGTGGCGTCTATCTGCTGCTTTACAATTTTGCTCAGGATAATGTCTTCAATCTGGCGCAGGCGCATGTCATTCTCGGTGACAATGTGCACCATATTGGTTTTCTTGTCCAGCTCCACGCTGCCTTTGGTGTCTTTGAAGTCATAGCGACTCTGGATTTCTTTCTTAACGGTATTGATGGCGTTGTCTAGGGTCTGCGGATCAACTTTGCTCACGATATCAAATGAAGGCATGGTAGTTGTGTTAATTAAAATGACAGGTATTTATACGGTTTTGTATCAGGATGCCGAACAAAGTTACTAGTTTAGCGAAATTTTACGGAAAAGAGCTTAAAAACGCAGTCATGCAAATTATTCAGCCCTCTACCTTTCACGAGTTTGAGCAGTATTACCGGTTACGCTACGAAATGTTACGCAAGCCCTGGCATCAGCCGGTAGGCAGCGAACGCATGGACGACGACAGCGAAGCAACCCACCTGATGGCCATTGACGAAAACACTGGCGAGATCATGGGTGGTTGCCGCGTGCACATGGAAACCGACTCTGAGGCCCAGCTCAGATTCCTGTCTGTAGCCCCCAAGTACCAGAACAAACAAGTAGGCCGCCGTTTACTGCAGGCCGTGGAGGAAGAATCACGCAAAATGGGCGCCAAAGAGCTCATTGTGCAGGCCCGCGAGTACGCCAAAAACTTTTACAAGCGTAACGGGTTTACAGAAGAGTATCCAACCCACCTTCTCTTTGGCGAGGTGCAGCATTACCAGATGCGCAAGCCCCTTTACTAACAGCGCCGGATAAAGGCATTGCTCCGCTTGCCACCTGCTTTTGCCAGACCATGGGAGCGGGAGCAATCTTTTATCTATCCTGTCATGAAAAAATCACTTGTCTTTGCCGGAGTTGGCGTTGGTTTGCTGGTCGTAGGAGCTTTGTTCCTGGCCCTCAAACCCAAACCCGCCCCTTTGCCCACTGTCTCCTCTGTGGACCTGCAGCGCTATGCCGGCAAGTGGTACGAGATCGCGCTCATCCCCAACCGTTTTGAGAAAGGCTGCCACTGCACTACCGCCGTGTACACGCCCAGAGAAGGCTACGTGGAGGTGAATAACTCCTGCCGCAAAGGCAGCGCGAGCGGCAAAGAAGATGGTGCCCTGGGCAAAGCCTTCCCGGTGGAAGGCAGCAACAACGCCAAGCTGCGGGTGCAGTTCTTCTGGCCTTTCCGGGGCGATTACTGGATCCTGAGCCTGGCCGATGATTACTCCCATGCCCTGGTGGGCTCCCCTGACCGGAAATACCTTTGGATTCTGGCCCGCACCCGTACCTTGGATGCAACGGTGCAGGAACAACTCACGCAAAAAGCTCAAGCCTTGGGCTTTGACACCCGAAAACTGGTCAAAGCAGATCAAAGCTGCTCAGACAGATAACGTCCCTCCTGAAATCTGATCAAACCTCTGCCTTGGGGTTGCCGGGTGGGTCTATTTCGCCTGCCGGTGCCTTGGGGGTCTGCTGTAAAGCCAAGACAGCCCTTAATTCTTCCCGTAGTTGTTTCATTTCCAGGTGCAGCTGCTCAATTTGGGTAGCTCCGGCTACTTCAGAGTTTTTGCTCGCAGCATCCTGGTCCAGGAAAAAACTGGCCAGCAAAGCGGTGAAGTACCCAAATACGGCAAACCCATAAAGCGCCAGCACAAAACATAAAGCCCGCCCCTCGGGGGTTTTTGGCCAGTACTCACTGCCTAAGGAGATCAGGATCATGGCCGTCCACCAAAGCGCTTCCCCGTAAGAAGAGATACCTCCTGCCACCTCATTTTCAAACGCGTACATGCCGGCGGCCCCTGAAAATAAAACAGCCAGCGAAAGGGTCAGCATATAGCCAAAGCCCCGGCGACCCATGGTGGCGCCCAGGCTTCTCATGCCCCGGTTCAACGAACTCAAGACCCGCACCAATCTAAAGCCCCTTACCGCCCGCACCGTCCTGAATACCCGCACAAACCGGGTCAGCCGGAAAACCCGCAAGGCAGGCACCGCCAGGGAAATAGCGGTGAGCCAGTTGGTCTTCAGAAACGCGCCTTTTTCTGGCGCCAGGGTAAACCGAAGGACAAAATCTAGGATGAAAACAATCCAGATGGCGTAGTTGAGCATTTGCAGCACCGCACCCAGCCCCCAGATCAGTTCTACTACCAGCAAGACCAGCCACACAAAGCCCAGAAAGATCATAGGTCCTTCCAGGGCGTGCTGAATGCGCCGGAGAAGCTGCCGGCGTTCGTGGTTCAGGGCGGTTTTACCGGGTGTTTCCGGCTGGGTAGGCGAGGGATGCATCAAAGGTTCTTTTTGTAAAACATACGCAAGCAAAGGGGAAGGGTAAAGCCACTCTGCAAGGGTAAGCCAGTGACTGGTTTCACGGCTATACAATGGCAGGTATTTTAGGGCCATTTTTGGAGAAAAACCCTTAAAAAATGGTTTAATCCTATTCTTTAACAAGGATATATGTAACCGCAGCTATATAACTTGAGTACAAGTAGCATCTCCCAAAACTGCTACTATATTTATTTTGTCTACGCATACTGTTAAGAAATATACGCTTAAAACACTCGCCGTGCTTCTCTGGATAATTGGCGGGTTGTTGGTGCTGGTGGTGCTCCTCCTGGTGGCCCTTCAGATACCAAAGGTGCAGGACTTTGCCGCCAGCAAGGCAGAGAACTACCTGCAGAACAAGATAGGCACGGAGGTACGCATTGGTAAGTTCCGCAGTGATTTCCGCAAAGACATCCTGCTGGAAGGCGTGTACCTGGAAGACCAGAAAGGCGACACGCTCTGGTATTCTGAGCGGTTGGCCGCCAACCTGGACATCCTGGGCATCATTCAATCCAAAGTGGCCCTTAAATCGCTGGAACTGGAAAACGCCACGGCCCACATCTACCGCACCCTGCCAGACAGCGTCTCCAACTTTGACTACATACTAGAGGCCTTCGCCACCCCCACCGATACCACCGTTCAGGACACCACCAGCGCCGGTTTCACCTATGACATAGGCACCATTAACTTCAAGAACATCTTCCTCACCTATCGCGACGAGGTGAACGGACAGAACGTGCGTACCCGCGTGGGCAACCTCAACGTGAAGATGGACGAGTTGGACCTCACCAAAGAAATCTACCGCATAGGCGACATCACGCTGCGCGACACCTATGTAGACATGGTGCAGACCAAGGTTCCGCCGGAGGGCGAGTCTGAGCCTTTGACCATGCAGTTCGGGCTCAAGACAGTCGCGCTGGATAGGGTGAAACTGAAGTACCGCAACGGGGTTGCCAAACAGTACATTGACGTGAACCTGGGCCAGGCCCGCATGGCCTCTGAGAAAATTGACCTCATCAACTCGCGCATCGACCTGAGCAACCTGGAGCTGCACAACAGTACCCTGGCCTACGCCCAGAACGCCGAGATGCCCGCCGAGTACCGCGTGGTAAACCCCGCCGAAGCCGTGGAAGCCATTGAGGAAGCTGTTTCCAAAACCACCGGCGAGCCCGTGAACTGGGTCTTCACCCTGGACAAACTGAACGTGACCGAGGTAGATGCCGCCTTTGACAACTACGATGTGCCCCGCCAGGCCCGCGGCATGGACTACAACCACCTCATGGCCCGCAACCTCAACCTGCAACTGAACGACCTTTACTACAGCACCAACCGCACCACCGCCCAACTGGAGCAACTCACGTTCCAGGAGAAAAGCGGCTTTGAGGTAAAGCAGTTCACGGCCGGCATCCTGTTTGACTCGGTTCAGACCGAATTATCAGATTTGGTGCTGGAAACGGGCCACAGCCGCATCGCGCGCCGCATCAAAGTAGGCTATCCTTCATTGGAGACCGCTGCCGAGGACCTGAGCAAGCTCACCCTTTCCGCAGATCTGCAGAACACCTACATCGGGTTCCGGGATGTTGCCTTGCTGCAACCTGCGTTGGTGAACCAACCGCCCCTGGCGGGCAACCTGGGCCAGACCGTGCGCCTGAGTGGAGTGGTGAACGGCCGCATGGATAACCTGCTGCTGAGTAACGTGCGTGTGAGCGGCTGGCGCAACACAGATTTGGCTTTAAGCGGACGCATCAGGGGCTTGCCTAACCCAGAGAACCTGGCCGCCAACCTCCAGATCAACCGTTTCCATACCACCGCCGCCGACGTGAAATCTTTGCTGCCGGCGGGCACCTTACCGGCCAACATCACATTGCCACCGTCCATGGACGTACAAGGTTCCTTCAGCGGGACCATGACCGCCTTTGACGTAGATGCCACCGTGCGTACCACCTTCGGGAATGCGATTGCCAAAATTGACATGACACCGGGCCGCACCAAAGGACAGGAACGCATCCAGGGCAATGTGCGCCTGATGCGCTTTGACTTGGGACGCTTGATGAATGACAAAACCCTGGGCAGAGCCTCTTTGGTCGCTAATATCAACGGAACCGGCATCACGCCTGAGACCATGGTGGCCAAAATTGACGGTACCGTGCAGAGCTTTGAATACGGCGGATACAACTACCATGACCTGAACTTCGATGTAGATGCCAACCGCAACAGCTACGCCATCAAAGCCAATAGCACCAAGGACCAGAACCTGGATTTTGCGCTGAACGGAACCGTGAACCTTCGGGGCGCCCAACCGGCCATCGCCATGAACGCCAACCTGAGAGCGATAGACTTCCAGGCCCTGAAACTGTACCCAGAGGACTTACGACTGCGCGGCGACATCATCGCTGATTTACGAGGCGGTGATGCCAACAGCCTGAACGGCTCCATCATTGCCCGCAACACCGCCCTTACCAGCAACAACCGCCCGCTCCAGTTTGACTCACTTTCTGTAAATCTAACGCAAAAGCCCGGCCAGACCGAACTGCGGGTGCTTTCAGACGTGATCACCGCCAACCTGAACGGGAACATCGGTTTAGGAGACATCGGGCCGGAATTGATGAACCACATCAGTCGGTATTATGACTTGGGGAATGGCGGTTACAAACCCAGTTCCCGCGCAAGGCAGTTCAGCTTTAATATGGCCCTGCACAAACCACGCGTGTTCCAGGCCTTCGTGCCCGGGCTTACCCGCCTGAGTTTAGATACTCTGTACGGGAACTACAATAGCCAGACCGCCAATCTGCAGATGGTAGCCAGTGTACCGCGCGTACGCTATACCGGCATGCGGCTAGACTCCATTTCCCTGAATGTCTCGTCAGACCCCAAACAGTTGAATTATAACGTACGGGCAGAGCGCATCCGGCAGGACACCACGTTTAGGGTGAACAACATTGTGCTAGGTGGGAATGTGCAGAACAACACCGTAGCCCTGCGCGCAGCGAACCAAAGCAGGACCGGAGAGGAAGAATCGGCTATTGGTGTACTGCTGCGACAAATCACCAATGGGTTTGAAGTGAACGTCGCTCCAGATTTGCTCATTAACCGCGATGCCTGGACCGTGGGGCCAAACAATTTTGTACGGTACTACACCAACAATGGAGCGGTAGTGGCGAACAATCTCCGCTTATCTAACGGGCCCATGGCCATTGCGCTGCAAAGCCAAAACCCAACGGCCCAGAACTCCCCGCTGGATGTCAACCTGACCAATGTAGACGTAGGCTATCTGGCCCGCGCCATTCTGCAGGAAGACAGTCTGGTGGCTGGTACCCTGAACGGGAAAGCTACCGTCAATGACATATCAGGGAACATGAGCTTTACCGCAGACATGGCCCTCACCGGTTTAGAGTACGAGACATTCCCGGTAGGTGACCTCACGTTACAGGCCAGCAACCCTACTGCCAACCGCTACAACATGACGGCCCGCCTATCCGGCTACGGCAACAACGTAACCCTGGCAGGATATTACCTCACCACCGAAGGCAAACCGATGTCCTTTGACCTGGATCTGGGTCAATTGAACCTGGCCAGCCTGCAGCCATTCACCCAGGGAATGGTTAAAAACCTGGGAGGTAATTTAGCGGGCGATGTAGCCATTAGGGGCACCCTGGAAGACCCAGACATTGTGGGCGACCTGCAGTTTAGAGAGGCTACCTTCAACCTAGCCATGCTCAATTCCACGTTCCGGGTACCTGATGAGCGCCTGAGCGTGAACAATGAAGGCATCCAGTTCAACGACTTTGTCATGCTAGATTCCCTGAACAACCGCGCCACTGTGAATGGAGCCATCCTTACCACTAACTTCACTGATTACCGATTTGATCTACGGGCTACTACCGATGACTTCATGGTCATGAACAGCACCGCCGCTGACAATGAGCTGTACTACGGCCGCGTATTCCTGGACAGCGACACCCGCATCACGGGAGACCTGAACGTGCCAGTCATCAACACCACTGTAACAGTAGCGCCTAACTCAAACCTGACCTATGTGATGCCACAGGAGGAAGCGGGCGTGAACCGCGAGGGGATTGTGGTCTTTATAGACCCAGACAGCACCCGCAACCGCCGCATCAACCGCCAAAAGCAGATAGATACGGTGGAGGCCGAGGTCACAGGAATTGAAATGACCATGACCCTGAATTTAACCGATGAAACGCCCATCACCGTGATTGTAGATCCAGAGTCGGGCGACAACCTGACCATCAGGGGCGAGGCAAACCTGAATGTAGGCTATGATGTAACTGAAAACATCACGTTGTCGGGTCGCTATGATGTCACCGAAGGCCTCTACTCCATGAACCTGTATGAACTGGTGAAACGTGAGTTTGCGTTTGACCCTGCCAGCTACATTGTCTGGACCGGTGACATGATGGACGCCGATGCCAATATCACGGCCATCTATAACGTAGACGCGGCTCCGCTGGAACTTATCCAGAGCCAAACCGCCGGGGTAGATGCCGGAAGCGCCGGTCAATTCCGCAACAAACTGCCGTTTGATGTTCGCCTGAACATGGAAGGCGAACTCATGAACCCGGCTATCTCCTTCAATATTGAACTGGATGAGAAAGCAAAAGGGGGCATGGTGGAAGAAGTACGTGCCCGCCTGGACCAGCTAAGCCAACCAACGCAGGAATCTGAGCGCACCAAACAGGTCTTTTCCCTACTGGTACTTGGCCGGTTCATGGCGCAGGACCCATTGGCGTCTTCGGCCGGAGGCGGTATCAATAGTGCCCTGCGTGGTAGTGCAAGCAAAGTACTCTCTGACCAGCTCAATAACTTGACTGGCCAGTACCTGGGCGGGCTGGGAATTGAACTGGGCCTGAACTCCTATGATGATTACTCCTCCGGCGATGCTCAGAGCCGCACAGACCTGAACGTAGCCATGCAGCGCCAGCTCCTCAACGACCGGCTGACCGTAAGCTTCGGGACAGACATTCCGTTGGGCGGCGGCAATGACCAGGGCAACACCGGCAACGGGAACAACAGCGGCTCAAATGCCTTCGCGGGTGACGTGTCAGTGGAATACTCGGTGACCAAAGATGGGCGGTTGCGGCTGCGGGCTTTCCGGAACAATTCCTATGAAGGCTTCTTGGACGGACAGTTGCAGCGCACCGGTGTTTCCCTGCTTTTCGTGCGTGAATATGACAGCCTCGCTGAACTCTTTAGAAATACTGGCAAAGCAAAATAAATGACATCGCTTTATAGACACGTGACCTTCTCTACCCTCTCCCTTTCCAGGGCACTTTCCTTGTTGTTTCTCCTGGCTTTTCTGGCGGGTTGCAGCAGCACCAAAAGCGTTCCCCAGGGAGACTACCTCTACATTGGCGGTGACATCACAGTGACTTCTCCCTACCCTGAGACAGACACCAAAGCCCTGGAACCGGAACTGAACGCCGCCATCCGGCCTCAGCCCAATACCTCCTTCCTGGGCATGCGGCCCAAGCTCTGGATCTACAACGCCATGGGCGGAAACCGTGAACGCAAAGGCATTGCCAACTGGATTAAAACCCGCCTGGGAGAGCCGCCGGTTTTGTTAAGCGAGGCGCACCCAGACCGTGTGAAAGGAGCCATGATCAACCGTTTGTACAATAACGGGTATTTCTCCCCCACCCTGGAACACACCGTAGACACCACCAGCAAGCGCAAGATGGCGCAGGTGCATTATGCCGCCACGGTGGGTAAGCAATACATCATTCAGCAGATCCAGTTTCCGCAGGGGAACGACAGCGTCTCCATGGCCATCAGGGCGACGGAACCCCAAAGCCTGCTGAAGGTGAATGACCCCTACAACCTGGAAAAACTCATTGCCGAGCGCCTGCGGGTGAACGAGATCCTGAAAGAGAAAGGCTTCTTCTTTTTTGACGAAAGCTATCTGATTTACCACGTAGATAGTACCCAGAACAACAAGGTCAACATCTATGTGCGCCTGAAGGACACAGCTCCTACCAAGGCCCTGATCCCGTACCGCTACAAGCAGGTGAGCATATACACCGACTATTCCCTGGGCGACTCCATTGGCGATAGTGAGGCACCGGTACAATTCAAAGACTACAAGTACTATCCAGACGAAGAAACCTTTAAGGCCAAAACCATTCTGAATGCGGTTTTCGTGGAAAACGGCGACCTCTACAGCCGGAAACGCCACCTTCAGACCGTTAACCGCCTCATGGATTTGGGAACATTCAAGTTTGCCGAGGTGCGGTTCACACCCCTGGATTCTATCGGGTTGGATGGACGTATCAATGCCGATATCCTCCTGACCCAAGCCAAGAAAAAATCGGTCAGGGCGGAGGTGCAAACGGTGCAGAAATCCAACGGGTACGCAGGCCCGGGTATTACGGTCAGTTTCCGGAACCGGAATGCCTTGCGCGGTGCCGAGCTGCTGCTCATTAACCTGGTAGGCTCTTTTGAATCGCAGATCAGCGGTGATAGTGCCCGTTCGGGTCTCACCTCCATGGAGGTAGGAGCCGATGCTGAGATGCACGTGCCTCGTATCATTTCGCCGTTCAATATCCGGATCGCCAGCAGTATGTACCAGCCCAGAACGCGGTTTGCGTTGGGTTTCCGGTTCATCAACCGGCAGGAATTCTTTCAGCAGAACTCCTTCAACTTTGAGTACGGGTACTCCTGGCGGCAATACGCCACCACTGAGTTCCAGATCAACCCCGTGCAGGTGCAGTACTCTCGGCTGCTAAACCCTACCCCCGCCTTCCAGGAAGAATTGGCACAACGTCCGTTCCTGGCCCGGGCTTTTGACCAGCAGTTGATCATTGGCGGTAATTACCGTTTGGTGTACAATACCTTGGGGGTTGAAGGGCGAAGCCACCAATTCTACATCAGCCCCGGGCTTGATTTCTCGGGTGGTTTGTGGGGACTCTTTTACCGGGTGAAAAACAAACGGCCCGCTGATCCGGAGTTCCCGAACACGTTCCGGGGACAGGCGCTCTCGCAGTACGCTAAGTTTGACCTGGAAACCCGCTACTACTTCAACCTCACTGAAAAACTGGTGCTGGCTACCCGCTTTCTGGGCGGCTACGGTTTGCCCTACGGCAACTCCAACGTGCTTCCGTACATCAAGCAGTACGGCATTGGCGGTCCTAACAGCATCAGGGCGTTTCCGGCCCGCAGCTTAGGACCCGGTGTTTACAATCCAACGGCATTACAGGAACCCGGCAACGAAGTCTCCCAAAGCTTCTCCTATTTTGACCAGACCGGTGACATCAGGCTGGAAGGGAATGCCGAGTTCCGGTTCCCGCTGATGGACCCGTACCTGAAAGGCGCCTTCTTTGTGGACGCTGGTAACATCTGGCTTGTAAACGAAGATCCTACCCGGCCCGGCGGTAAGTTCAGCGGAGACTTCATGAGCCAGCTGGCGGTGGGCGCCGGCGCCGGCATCAGGATTGACGTGCAGTTCTTTGTGATACGCGTGGACCTGGCCTATCCGCTCCGCGACCCTACCTACCCCAACGGTGGTCGGCCTAAATCCGGACTGTTCGGCACCGGGGTGCTGAACCTGGCCATCGGGTATCCTTTCTAAAATTTTCTCATAAAAATAAATCTCCCTGTTTAGGGCCTGTTTCTATAAAACAGGCCCTAAACAGGGAGATTTATTTTTAGTACCTACTACCCTTTTCTGGGCTATACCTGGCAAAGCGCATTTTTGCGTTCATGCTCTATGAGCCACTTCTTTCTTTCCAAGCCTCCGCCGTAGCCGGTTAGCTGGTTGTTCTTGCCAATTACGCGGTGACAGGGGATGATGATGGAGATGCGGTTGTGGCCATTGGCCGAGGCTACGGCTCTTACCGCCTGGGGCATGGCTAATCTCTCGGCCTGGCGCTGGTAAGAGCTGGTGGTACCGTAAGGGATGTCATGCAGCACGTGCCAGACCTTCTGTTGAAACTCTGTTCCCGGAGTGTGGAGCGCCACCGTGAACGCCTGCCGGGTGCCGGCAAAATACTCTTCCACCTCGGCCTTCAACTGCCTCAGGTGGTCATTCTCCCCGGCCAGGATGGTAGCATTGAGTCTTTTCTGAAGGTCGCGGAACTCAGTTTCCAACATTCTTCGGTCTGTGAACTCCAGCAGGCAGACGCCCTCAGCCGTGGCACAGGCGTACATGGGGCCTAAGGGAGTGGTGAGCCGGGTCATCAGGATGACGGATTTGTCTTTGGTGTCTTCTGGTGATTTTCCGAGCATTTTCTTGAAAGTATAGTTAAAACCGCTTAGAGATTCATAGCCGGCATCAAAGGCCGAATGGGTCACGCTTTTACCGCTTTGCAGCTCCTGGAAGGCGGTATTGATCCTGATCATGCGCTGGTAGGTCTGGAAAGTGATGCCGTGGTGTTTCTTGAACCATCTCCTGATCTTCTCTGGGGCCAGCCCCTGCTGCCTTATCTGGTAGTCCTGAATTCTCCGTTTAGGGTTCTCCTTCACCATCTGCAGGAGCAGGCGCACCTCGGGCGGTGGCTGGTGCGCCTGCTCGGTGGGCTTACAGACCTTGCAGGGTCGGTAGCCGTGTTGCAGCAGTTCGCGGGCCTCGGTGTAGAATTCCACGTTCTCCCGTTTGGGTTTGCGCGCCCGGCACGTGGAGATGCAGAAGATGCCGGTGGTTTTCACGCCCACGTAAAAGATACCAATGAATTGCTCATCTTTGGCCAGCAGGGCTTTGTAGTATTTGTCTACGTCTTTCTGATTGGTGACCAGCATACCTTGAGTGTTATCACGTGTTTTGACTTTCCGTTTGGGCCTGTTTTCTGGAAATCAGCCTTTATTCCCCAAAGAAAGATGATTCAAAACGGGACCGCAACCGAAAAATGGACAAGTATTTTTTTATTCTTAAACTCCCATTTCCCTAACAATTGCCCCGGTACGCGGTTAAGGTAGATATCCTGAAAAGTACTTTATGGCAGTTGACCACCCTCTTACCCCTGAGAAATCCCTTATTGTTTTAGCCGGCGCAACCGGTGACCTGGGCGGGCGCATTGCCCGGCACCTGCTGCAACACGGCGCCCGGGTGCGGGCACTTGTACGCACCGGAGGCACAGGTGACAAAACCGCGGCCTTGCGGGCAAAAGGCGCCACGCTGGTGGAAGTTGATTACCGTAACCATGCAGAACTGGTCAAAGCCTGCTCCGGCGCAACCTGCGTGGTATCGGCGTTGTCTGGCCTTGAGGAAGTGATTCTCGATGCCCAGACGGCGCTGCTGCAGGCGGCAGTGGAGGCCGGCGTGCCCCGCTTTGTCCCCTCTGATTTCGCGATCGATTTCACCAAACTGCCCCCTGGCACAAACCGCAACCTGGATCTGCGGCAGGAATTCAAAGAGCGCCTGGACAAGGCCCCCATCAAGGCTACCTCCATACTCAACGGCATGTTCTCTGACCTGCTCACCGGCCAGGCGCCGGTGGTCTTATTCCCGCTTAAACGGGTGGTGTACTGGGAGAACGCAGACCAGCCGCTGGACTTCACCACCACTGAAGACACTGCCGCCTTCACCGCCGCTGCCGCCCTGGATGACACCGCGCCCCGTTACCTGCGGGTAGCCGGCGATGTGCTGAGTGCACGGGGCTTGCAGGATGCCGCCAGCCAGGCTACCGGGCATCCCTTCAAGTTGCTCAAGGCCGGAAAACTGCGCCGACTAGACAGAATCATCAGGTTCACAAAAGCGGTCTTCCCGCAGAAAGAGGAGGTTTTTCCCGCCTGGCAGGGCATGCAGTATATGCGGAACATGTTCAGCGGCCTGCCTAAACTGGCGCCGCTGGACAATGACCGTTACCCTGGCATTCAATGGACCTCTGTAGAGGAAGTACTTGCAGAGCACGTGCAGCAGAGCTCAAAATAAGCACTACATTTCCGTTGAGATGCCTGGTTGTTTCTGGCTCTTTTCAAGCAATTGGCTGTAGAACAGCTTTTGGGGGAGATTTTGTTTTGGAGGGGATTTTTGAAAAACAGGCTCTATTCGCATTCGGTATAAAAACAGAACCGCCACCTGTTTTCACAACAGGTGGCGGTTCTGTTTTATGGCTTCGGGCCTAGAAGCTTATTGCAAGACTTCCTGCTGGTAGGCTTTGGCGTGGACGTTGGCCACGGCTCTGCCCGATGGGTCGTTCAGGTTTCTGAAGGAGGCATCCCACTCCAACGCGACAGGCGTGCTGCAGGCCACAGACGGCACAGATGGTACCGAGAGCGCGGCGGCATCGCTGGGGAAGTGCTTGGAGAAAATGGACCGGTAGTAGTACTCCTCTTTGGACGAAGGCGTCTGGATGGGGAACCGGAAACGGGCATTGGCCAGTTGCTCATCGCTCACTTTGGCGTTCACCATTTCCTTGAGGGTGTCAATCCAGTTGTAGCCTACGCCGTCTGAGAACTGCTCTTTCTGGCGCCACGCTACGCTGGCGGGCAGATAGTCTTCAAACGCTTTGCGAAGCACCCATTTCTCCATTCGTTCGCCGTTGATCATTTTGTCCTGCGGATTGATACGCATGGCCACATCCATGAATTCTTTGTCCAGGAACGGCACGCGGCCCTCAA
This sequence comes from Rufibacter roseolus, assembly GCF_017916365.1. GTDB lineage: Bacteria > Bacteroidota > Bacteroidia > Cytophagales > Hymenobacteraceae > Nibribacter > Nibribacter roseolus. The sequence goes on along the minus strand of NZ_JAFMSU010000001.1, from coordinate 1,248,015 downwards.
TGCCCCAGGAGGCCAGGGATTTGTTTGCGCGCAGGCAGTCATACATGTGCAGCTTCTCCAGCTTGCGCACGTTCTCTTCGTGGAAGGCCTTTGCGTTAGGTGCCTTGTGGAAGTACAGGTATCCCCCGAAAATCTCATCGGCGCCCTCGCCGGAGAGCACCATTTTAATGCCCATGGCTTTGATGGCGCGGGCCATGAGGTACATGGGCGTAGACGCGCGCACAGTGGTCACGTCATAGGTCTCCAGGTGGTAGATCACGTCTTTGATGGCGTCAATCCCTTCCTGGATGGTGAACTTGATTTCGTGGTGGATCGTGCCCAGGTGATCGGCAACTTTCTGCGCGGCGGCCAAATCTGGGGAAGCTTCCAACCCGATGGCGAAGGAGTGCAGCTGCGGCCACCAGGCGGCTTCCTGGTCGTTAGTTTCCACCCGTCTTTCTGAGTATTTCTTGGCAATGGCTGAGGTGATGGAAGAATCCAGTCCGCCGGAAAGCAGCACCCCGTAAGGTACATCGCTCATGAGCTGGCGGTGCACGGCGGCTTCCAAGGCCTCGCGCAAAGCCTGGATGTTGGTTTCGTTCTCGGCTACGTTCTTGTATTCCATCCAGTCGCGGTCATACCATTTCTGGTAGCCTTCTTCTTTGCTGGACAGGTAATGGCCCGGAGGAAACAACTCTATTTTGGCACATTTCCCTTCCAGGGCCTTCAATTCAGAGGCCACGTAGAACGTACCGTTCTGGTCCCAGCCAATGTACAGCGGGATAATGCCCATGTGGTCGCGGGCGATGAGGTACTCGTTGTTCTCGATATCATAGATAGCGAAGCCGAAGATGCCGTTGAGGTCATCCAGGAACTGGGTGCCTTTCTCTTTGTAAAGCGCCAGAATGACCTCGCAGTCAGAATTGGTCTGGAAATTATAAGGGATAGTGAGCTTTTCGCGCAGTTGCAGGTGGTTATAGATCTCACCGTTGGCGGCCAGCACCAGTTTTCCGTCCTGGCTGAACAAAGGCTGTTTCCCCGAGATAGGGTCTACAATGGCCAACCGCTCATGCGCCAGGATCGCATTCTCATTGCTGTAGATCCCGCTCCAATCCGGTCCACGGTGCCGGATACACTTCGCCATTTCCAAAATCTGCGGCCGCAACGCCTCAGATGACTCTTTTAAATCGAAAGCACAAACAATTCCACACACGATACTTACATCTTTTAATTAACGATTATCAAATATGAAGGTAAAAACTCAAAACACCATAAATAGTTTCAAAAAAAATGAACAAACATTAATAATTACACATCATCAAACCTCTACAGGTGCATAGATTGCATTACAACAGCAGAATGGTTGTTAGTTTGGTAGAATGAGTGAGTGAGAGAATGAGAGAGTGAGTGAGTGATGAGGCTTAGCGGAAACTTGGGTTGTTTTCATGCAGGCTTTGACTTCTCTTCTGAGCGAGAACTGATTCCTGTTTCTAATCCGATTTTTTTAAAAACAGCCTAAACCGCGCTTCGGAATACTCCCTGTTTTCAGTGGAATACCTAAGATACCAATTCACCGGAACATTCACCACAGATCCAGCTTTTATGTTTCGGGCCTATTTTTGGGAAAACAGGCGTAAACCGTTGCGGCTTAAGTGAAATCCCTTGAGGGGAGAATCTGCCTTGAACAGGCAGGGATGGTAACTCCCAGACCCCTGGCGGGAAGCAGGGCTTATGCTTTTTTGGAGAGGTCCTTCAGAACATTCATTGCGGCCTGTGCGTGCTGTTTGTCCACAAAAATGTGGTCGTGGTAAAAAGCGGCTACTACGTTACAGCTTATCCCTTTGTTTGCCAGGGCTTGGGAGAAAGCCGCCGTTAAGCCTACTGCCGCCAGCGAGGAATGGACTGTTAGGGTGATCCAAGCTGCAGTAAGAGAATAGGCAAGCTGCAACGCATCGGCGAGGTCTTTTCTGAGGATCACGGTGAGGCCTTCGGCTTCCCGGAAAGTCATGAGCGCCTGGGTGAGGTCTATCTTTGCCGGGTCTTGCACCACGCAGAAGACGTAATCACCGAGGTTCAGTTTGGGCTCTAAGGTCCTCAGCATGGTGGCTAAATCTGTTTCGCCGGTCATCTGCCCTTTGGGTTGATGGGAATGAATTAATTACTGAACAGCAGCAGGTCTTCCTGGCTGTTGGGCAAGCGGGTGGTCTTCTGGAGTTTCAGCCCTACTTTCTCCAGAAGCCGGATGGATCTTGCGTTATCTGGGGCGGTGATGGCCAGGATGGTTGGGATTTGCAGGCGGGTGCTGGCATCTTTCACCACGGTGCTGGCCATCTCATAGGCATACCCCTGTCCGCTGAAATCAGGGAGAAAGGCAAAGCCCAGATCGGGATGTGGTAAGCCATCCCGGTTCACCAGGCCGCACATGCCAATAGGCTGGCCGTCTTCTTTGCGCTCTACCAAAGACAAACCGTACCCATACTGCAAGTAGCTTTTCAGGGGGCCGTGTTGCAGGTAGAACTTGGCTTGCTCCTGAGTCTTGATGTTTCGGTCTCCTATGAACTGCAGCCACCCGGGACTGTTCATGAGGGCGATGATAAAAGCCGTGTCCTGGAGCGTGAACTCCCGCAGCCTTAATCTTTCTGTTTCCAGGAGGATTTTCATAAAACGGAGTTAAAATGGAAACGCTACTCGCCGGCTCCCTACCGGTTGAGGAACAGGGCTAATGCTGCTTTTGGCAGAGAGAAATTCAATGGACACTTTGCGTTACACTCGCCTCGGCCGGCTGGGACAACAGCTTTTTGAGCAGCACTATCTGGCCTAAATGGTAATGGGCATGCTCAATCACCCCCTGGATGTTGCGGTAGTAGCTGCCGTATTTTTCCTCCACAAAGGTTTCACCTAGTTTGCTTTCCGGCAACTGCTCCACTAATTGGGCCAGGTCTTCGGCATCGGTCCAGGATTCTTGCAGCAATCTCTCCCAGTCTTCCGGTGAGTCAACAGCCGGATGGTTGAAACTGTTGGCATCTTTGGCGTTGAGGGGTTCATCCCTTAATACCCGCAATACCGCTTTCACATAGTAATTGATATGGTACACCAGAGCCGCGATGGTGTTGAGGGAAGAGATCTTGGCTGTAGCCTGCTGCCAGGTTATATCAGAAACATGTTCCCTTATGGTGACGTCTGTCCAGTTCTCCCCGAAATGAACTTCTCTCAGGTGCCGGGCTAATTGCTGTGGTAGATTCATGGGCATGGGGGTTTTATTGAAGTTTACAGAAAATAGGCAGAAAACACTTAGGTGGCAACTTCTTTTCAGTTCAGCCTTGGCACCAGGATAGGTCATATCTCCATTCCAACGGCTTGGCTAAGGTGGGAGCTTTGGCAGGAACCGGAACCCTATTGATTTGCCATCGGGAAACCAAGTAAATACATTTTTTTGGCCTTGCCGCCGATGATCCCTTTCTCCCACCTGTAATCATCTGCACCCAAGCCTTCCAGCAGTACATCCAGATCATGCAGGGTATAGGTCCGGGCGTTAGATACGGCACCGTCCCAGGCGAAGAAAAAGGGAATAATGGGCAGCAGGTACGTAAAGATCATCTGCTGCCAGGTCAAAGGCCTCACCAGCGGGGTAATGAAAAAGGCCACGATGAAATTCAAAGGCAAAGCTACCCACCACAACGAGATGGGGAAACTGTTGTCGCTTATTTCATAGATGCAGATGGGCTGTTTCCTTTCTTTGGCATTGACCAGGATGTTTCTTGCCGTGCCCGGCGGCATATGGTGGAAACTGCACACCATGGTTCTTACCCCAACCAGATCAGGGGGCACATTGGCGGCATCTATGGGTTTGGTAACATAGGCGACAGAAGAGCTGCCGCGGGTGTTGATTTGGTGGGCTAATTCTTTGTTGGGGTACAGATCTGTCAAGATCAGGGTTAGATCCTGCAGCCTATATTCTGCCCTCAGGGTCTCCGCCACGGCTAGCATAGCCCCTCCGCTGCCCGAGCATAAATCTATGATGGCGAGCTTGGGCGCATAGGCCATGACTTTGTTCACCAATTCAACTAAGTCTTTATGGGTGCCTAGCAATCTGTGCATCACCACCATCAACCTGGTTAAACTAACCCTGAGCCAATTGGGGAACCATGGAAAGTCTTCAAATTCAAATAAGTGGATCCTTTTCATCTTTGGTAGGGACTTCAAGGTTTAGGCTATGCAATGACGGTGTTACGGCACAGGTATGGTGGGCTGCGACTATTCTTCCAATACTCGCCTCAGGTAGTTGATCTGCCCTAAATGGTAAGACAGGTGCGCGAGCAAATGCATGAGGAAAAATCCATTAGACATAGGATATCCCAAGGCCTCTTCCTTGTGAGGTGCTTCCAAATCTTCTGGACTCAATTGGCTCAAGGTGCTCAAAACAATGGTTTTCGTTTCCTCAGTTTGCGCTAATAATATCCCTTTGGGAACATCCTTTAAGCTAAATTCCGCATCGCGGTTTCTCACATAGTCATTATTGCCTATGTTCTTTCCAATAAAGGTCCTTAGGTTACCATTTAGATGCAAGCATAAATTACCAGCGGAATTCTTTACTTCTCCTTTTGTCTTCCAAAGATTGTTTTCAACCTGGAATGCCTCCATCTCTGCCTTCAACCTGTCAAGATCACGGGAATAAAGCTTATGTAATTCAGCTATCATTTGGGTCAACTTTTAACATTCAACTATGAACCAACCGCAACCAGGCAGTGGGCCAAGAAGGGTGTTTACCTGTGGTTGGTGGAGGCGTTTCAGGGGTAATACCCCATAGGCTATTGGCTATTCACTAAACCGCACCGGCGGCTTGCGGTGCTTTGTGCCCTGCTCATAAGAATAGGTGAGCTTGATCAGCGTGGGTTCTGCGAATAGATCACCCAGGAACTGCAGCCCGGCAGGCAGGTTGTCATAGGTATACCCCATGGGTACCGTAAAGGCAGGTAAGCCCGTATGTGGCGCAATGATCTGGCTGTTGTCACCTTTGTAGCCTTTGAAATCGCCCACTTTGGCAGGAGGGTGGTTCCAGGTGGGATAAATGACTGCATCCAGCCGGTACTTTTTCATGGCTCCGGTCACTGCTTCCCGGAAAGCGATGCGGCGGGTATCATGGTAGGCATCGCCGCAGGTGATGGCATCAGGAGCCGGTGCGGTAGTCTGGCTCAGTTCGTACTCTAAGTTTTCTTTAATGTAGGCCGAGTACTTGCCTGAGGCCGCCACTTCCTGCAAATTTTTCACCGGTGCTTTGGGTCCCAGAGAAGCCAGGTACTGGTTTATATCATGCTGGAAAACGGAACACCATTGGTCCTCGCTCACCTCGGCAAAATTGGGGACTTCGAAGGGATCTACTATTTCGGCACCCAGGCGTTTGAGGTCTGCAATGGCTTTTTCAAACAACGCTTTTACCTGCGGATCGGGATCTTTGTCACTCAGTACCCGCAGCACGCCAATGCGGGCGCCTTTCAAGCCGTTCTTATCCAGGAACTGGCGGTAGTTGACCGGCACCTTGCCCTGGCTGTGTTCTGTTAAAGGGTCAGCCGGGTCGTAACCCGCAATCACTTCCAGTATCCGGGTAGCGTCTTCTACCGTCCGGGCCATGGGGCCGCCCACGTCGTTGCGCAAATAAAGCGGGGCGATGCCCGCACGGCTGGTAAGGCCTAACGTAGAACGGAAGCCCACTAAGGCATTATGCGAAGAAGGGCCGCGAATGGAGTTACCGGTATCAGAACCCAAACCCACGCTGCCCAGGTTGGCCGCCACGGCTGCGGCCGTTCCGCCGCTGGATCCGGCCGGTACATGCCCCAGATTGTAGGGGTTCAGCGTCTCGCCCGCGATGGAACTGATGGAGACCATGGGACTGAAGGCCCACTCGGCCATGTTCGATTTTGCCAGTACCAGCGCGCCGGCTTCCTGCAACACCCGCACCTGGTAGGCATCGGTCTCCGGCTCAAAGCCTTTCATCGCCAGCGAGCCCGCAGCGGTTTGCAGGCCCTTGGTATTGAAATTGTCTTTCACAATGAGCGGAATGCAATGCAGCGGCCGCAGCTTTTTCGTTTTCCGGTATTCTGCATCCAGGTCCCGGGCCAGTTGGAGCGCCTTAGGGTTGGTGAGGACAATGGCGTTTAATTTGGTTGGCTGGTCGTACTTTTCTATCCGCTGCAGGTAGGTTTTCACCAATTGCTCACAGGAACAGGTGCCATTTTTGAAAGCCGTGTGGATATCGGCAATCGTCGCTTCCTCCACGTTGAATTGCCCGCCTACTTCGGCTCCTGTCTTACCCGTTCGGGTACAGGCACTAAACAGAATCAATAAAAAGAAGATGCTAAGAACCCTGGAGAAGTAAAGTCGCATAAGTGCTAATTTAAATGAATGACAGCCGGTAATGCAGCATGGCGTTTACACCATCTTGTCGTTGGTTTCTAGTCCACAGCATAGCTTTGAAGCACCATAAAGCCAAGGTGAATCAAGCCCTGTCTAAAAGTGCTACCATTTGGGAATGTAAAGGTCTTTATAAGTAAGATTCGCCTCTTTTATGGCCCTTGCCACATACATTGATTTTTGCATGTTTGAAGCGGGTACCAGTCCTGCGAATGTGAATTTACAGCCTTTGGCCTTCGCCATCTTTATGATCTCCACCGACGGGCTCTTGCTTATATTGTCTATTTCAATGGCAATGTTGTTTTGCTTTGCCAAGTCCAACAGTTCTGCGGCCATAGGGTTGTTCAGGGCTCTGCCCTTGTGAGACCAGATATTGATTTTCTTTCCTTTCAGCAATGCCTGTGCCGTCTTTACATCAGTGCTTTCACCAACAATATAGTCCGCGGCTGATGCTTGAGCCTTTGCCTGGTTTGTAGCAGTCACTTTTATACCGGTAAAAAGGGGAAGATTTTTAGCTGTTGCAAGTTCTTTTGCAGAGGCAGGGCTTTTTACCATGGAAACATTGATGCCCGTGGTATATAGGTAGTCCGCAAGTTCTTTTGCTGACAAGGTGGTCTTTGGATTTAAATCAATAAAAGCAAACTGACGGCCCTGCAGCACTACGAGGCTGTCATGCCAGGCACCCAGAACAGGAGCAACCGCGTTAGAACGGGCGTCATCTGGCAAGCGGCGCACCCTAAAACTTTTGTACTGCATTTTGCTCAAGGTATCGTGCCCCTGCAGACAGAACGTTCCTTTTCCAAGTCGTGGAACGGTCTTAAATGTTTTCTCGGGCTGCAGGTAGTCAACCGTTTTCATGCCATTGAGCCAAACCTGCACACGGTTGCTTTCTACCCGGGCTTTTACCGTCATCCATTCCCCATCCTGGCCAAATGTTTTGTATAAATTCCGCACCCCGTAAAGGCTGGCCGTTTTTTTGAGTTCTACATAGTCCCCTTCTCCAATATGGGTATTGTTTACCTGTATTTCCAGGCCGCTATTGGGCCAGCCTGTTTCCTGGTACCTGGTATGGAAATAGATGCCAGTATTAGCCAGCCTGAAAGTTTTCACCTGCACTTCCAGTTCAAAATTTTTGAAACCGTCTTTTAGGTATTCTCCTTCATAAAACAGATGGGACCGTTTTCCGTCGGCTTGGAAAAGGCCATCCGTTACTGACCAGGTAGCAGGGTTCTCTGTGGCTTTCCATCCAGTTAAATCTTTCCCATTGATAAGTTCCACCCAGCCGTTGTCATCTGAGAGGTCTGAACCAGTTATATCATCAGCAGGTTTGAAAGCCAGAATAGCCAGGGCAAATAGGCTCAGCAGCCCGAATATATTCTTCATGAATTTGTATTTAACGAGAAACTAAATTAGATGATAACAATTTGAATAAACGACGGCACCGGCGTCTGCCTAGCTGGGGTTTATACTTTGTTAGCGACTGCTTTTTATTTCAATATCGAAATATTCTTTGAGCTTAGACTCAAAGAGTTCTTCCTCAAACTCTATTATACTTTCGGTATTACCGTCGGTAATCTTGAGTTGATTATTGCTGAGCGTTTTCCGGCCGTTTTTGGTAATTATGGAAATAACTTTCTTTTGGGTGAAATGAGATTCTTTGCTTGTCTGGTGGAACCCACACATTTCCCCAAATTCCTGGAACTCTCTTCCTTTTAGATCAAATAAATACTGCGGAACCCAACTTCCGTCTTTGAAAAGATTTATTCTCAGGTAATCATCATAGGCCTTGTCAAACTTGAACAACCCGAACTCATCCTGCAGGTTTACGCCTAGTGATATTTCCAAGGGTTTGTAAGAAAACTTCCCGAAGCCTACATCCACCAGGTATTCCTTTCCGTTTACACCAACCACAATAGCCATATGGTCATATTCTGCCCCGTAATTCTCGTCTTTGATGTGCACCCTGCCAGATACCATACGGGCATCAAAGCCTATGCCCTTGAGAAGCTGATAAAACAGCCCATTCAATTCATAGCAAAACCCACCTCTGCGATTGAGCACTATCTTTTTGTAAATGGCGTCTGTATCTAACTTTATCTTTTGGTTATAGTGAATATCCAGATTCTCAAAAGGCACACTCAGCAAATGAGCTGCCTGAAGCTCAAAAAGCACCTCTTTGCTTACCGAAACTTGCCTGTTGAAATTTATCCTATCTAGATATAATTGAATATCCATTCCATTTGATCTTTAAGAATCCAACTGTCTCAACTTCGTTATAAGAAAGTTAGTTGAAGGTGCCGTTTACAAGAGAATGCGCAATAAGCTTAACAGAGTAAAGAGTGCCTGTTTTGTCATTTCTTATTTGGTCTAACGTACTTGTGTAAACGCCGGAAAAGGCAGTCGGCCGATGCTGGCATTTAGATGTTGTTTGGGCGAGTTTGTTCCTTTGGATTTATAACTATTTATCCAGTTTGTGCTTCATTTCAGGGAAAGAGCCCCAAAAAGCATTTATTGTTTTAAAGCTTTATCCAATTCCAAACTTAATGTCAGATTCTTTGAGCAGCCAAACCAACAGCACCAATAGAAAATACTGTGATACCAGCAGGTAATTTACCGTTTTAGCATATCTCCTTGCATCATGACTTTCAAATACTTCCTTTGCCCTTCGAAAATATGGCAGCAGCAGTGTAAATGTAACCCCGACGTTGTTCCAATATTCCTTCTGGTCGTTCATGTTGACTGACCTAGAGAACTCATCGTCGGTTTTGAATGGTCTGAAGTCACTTCTTACTTCCCTTAGGTATCTCCAATGATACCTTCGCTTCGCATTCCCGACCAAAATCCAGGTAAAGAAAGTCATTGCGCATAAGTCATTTAGTAAGGCTTGGTTCATCTAAATTTTCTAATTCATTTTTGAATCTGAGATATTCTCAACTGCTTATTAGATTCTATTTTATAATTTCAAATTCACCACAATTATTGGTTAACCGGAGTTATTCGGCTTATCCGTGCTATATCTACCAGCCTAAAAAGATAGTTAACCTAAACTGTACTGCCGAATATACTTTACAGGAATCACATTATCGCCCAAACCACCTCTTCGTTTAACAGACGTTACAAACCTAAAATTACGCCGGCGTTAAATCTGGCAATTGGGGCAGAAGTAGGTTGCGCGGCCGCCTACGTATTTCTTCTGGATGAGCGTTTGGCAGCGGGGGCAGTGAAGGTGGGCGTCTTTGGTAGGAGAGGCGGGCGCTTCGTCCCATTCGCGAGCGTGGATAAGGTAATGCGAGGGAAAATCGCGGTAGATGGCCTCGGCAGCGATGGCGGTTTCCAGCACTTCCCTGATGGAGGCGGCCAGGCGGTCAATCTCAGCGGGCTGCAAGGAATCGGCGGGGCGCTCTGGTTCCAGTTGGGCCTGAAACAGCACCTCGTCGGCAATCCAGTTGCCCACGCCGGGCGCAATGCGCTGGTCCAGCAGCAGCGCCTTGATCGCCGATTTCTTCTTGGCCAGGCCCTGGGTCAGCTCCTCGGTAGTGAGGGTGATCGCATCGGGACCCAGTTTCTTCTGTAGCCGGAAGGCCGCAACACTCTGGGTGAGCCCCAGCCGACCGAACTTGCGGGAGTCCAGGAAAGCGAACTTAAAGCCGTTCTCAAAATGGAAAATGGCCCGGGCAAAGCGCGGGGTATCTGCCTCATCTTTGTAGTAAGCCACATCGCCGGTCATCCCGAAGTGCATGGTCACGATGGGGCCTCGGGCGGTTTCCAGGAACAGCTGCTTGCCGATGCGGGCCGTCTGGGTGAACTGGTTTCCGCGCAGCGCCCTCCTGAAATCATCCAGGTCTACCTGCAGTTGCCGCTTGGGGTCCTGCACCTCCACCTCGGCAATGCGCTGGAACAAGCTGGTCTCGTCAATGAAGCGGCGGTAAGTCTCTACCTCGGGTAACTCGGGCATGGGAATGCGTTTTACGTTTAGGGCCTGTTTTCTCAGAATAAAGTTAAAAACAGCGCCTGTTCTACAACCCGCAGCACCTGTACATTGTTGCGCAAAAAGTGTACTTTCGTTCTGTACCCAGAACTGTGACCAGTATGTCTACCCTGCTATCGGCAACGCCTTCCCGCATCGCTATCCCCTCGTTCTTCGCGCAGTTGCCGGATCGGGTGGCCTGGTCTGCGCAAGAAGCCACGCTGGTGGAATACCGCCGGTTCCAGGACTCGGTCCAGACCCAGGTGCAACTAGATAATCACCTGTTTATGGTGGTGCTGCATGGCCAGAAAGAGGTGCATACCCCACAAGGTGATCTGGTGATGCCCGCCGGCACCGGAGGCGTGATCAAAAAAGGTTCTTACCTCATGTCCTCGCGCCGCTGCCAGGATGATCGGTATGAAAGCCTGCTGTTTTTCTTGCCTACTTCCCTCTTGCAGACGTTTGCCCAGGAACAGGCCCAGGCGTTGCATGGATCAACCGCAGAGCCTTCCCAAAAGGCTGGCTTCACATTCCCGGTGAACTCTTCCCTGGCGCTGTACCTACAGACCCTGGTGCCTTTCTTCAAAGACCCGTCCCTGGCGCCGGCGCCGCTGCTACACCTGAAACTGCAGGAACTACTGTGGCAACTCTGGCTGCATGATACCGCAGGACCCGCATTCAGAAACTTTCTGGCGCAGCTGCAGGAGGTGGCCCGCCCCTCTTTGACCGAGCTCCTGGAGAAGAATTTCCTACGGCCGGTTACCTTGGAGGAACTGGCGTTTATGGGCGGGTTTAGCCTTTCTGGCTTCAAAAGAGCGTGTCGGCAGACGTATGGCATGGCCCCGGGCCAGTGGCTCCGGCAGCGTCGGCTGGAGCACGCCCACTTTCTCCTGCGCCACACCAACGCCAACGTAAGCGAGGTAGCTGATGCGGTGGGTTACGAGAGCCCTTCACATTTTGTGCAGGCTTTCCGGCAGCAGTACGGCCACACGCCAGGCAAACTCACCGCTGAACCATCCGGGACATAATCTGGCCTTCGGCCGATACCTGCGGACGGCACCTTGACCATAGCTTTGCGGAAACCATTTTCCAGCCGAGCCATGAAAGCCATTTTCCTGTTTTTCCTACTTTTCACCTTTTGCCACCTCGCCTTTTCTCAAAAACAGAAACACCCTTTGGTGGTGGCCACCTACGCCCTTGACCAGCACAACCGGCTGGAAAACCTGCAGCCGCTGGCCCGCCACCTGGAGCAAACCTTGCACAGACCGGTGCAGGCAGTGAGCTATCCCACTATCCCGGCATTGTTGACGGCCATCAGGGCGCAGGAGATAGATGTGGCGCTGGTGAACACTTATGGTTTTCTGCTGCTCTCCCATGATGCCGTGCCAGCGGTTCAATCTCTGGTAACTTTGGAAACGCCTCCCGGGCAAAAGAACTACCAGGCTTGCCTTTTCGCCAGCCGGTTGTCAGGCATTCAGCGTCTGGAGGAGCTTAAGAACAGACCAGGACCTACCAGCATCTTACTGGCTGGGGAACATTCCACCTCGGGGAATCACCTGCAGCGCCAGTTTCTACGGCAGAATGGCTTTGGACCGCTGGAAGAAGTTTTCGAGGAAGTGCAGTATACCCAGAGCCATGCCCAGGTAGTGCAGCAGGTGAAATCCGGCCTAGCCGAGGTAGGCGCCTGCGGCCTGGACGAGCTCCTGCACCAGCTCCAGAACTGGCAGGTGCACCCAGAAGACATTACCCTGCTCTGGACCTCGGGCCAGATTCCGCTGGGCCCCGTGGTGGTGAAAGCCTCTCTTCCCGCAGAACTTCGGCAGCAACTGCAAGCATCCTTAACCCAGTTGCACGTGCAGAACAGCGCTGCGTTTAGAACCCTCCTGCAAGGTTGGCCCGAGGCCAGGGGCGCCTCGCGTTTTCAGCCCTTTTCTACCGCCCATGCCCAAGATCTGGCGGGTCTTCTGCGGTAAAATAGTTTTACCCCCGGTTTTAAAAATAAAGCCCCAAAACGCAGCCAAGAATAGTCTATTTCGTTAGATTTGTTTGAGACTAGTCCTGTATCTGCATGGAAACACCAACACTGCCCCTTGAACTTTTACGCTACCCTGTAGGAAGATATGAGGCGCCCCCTTTATATGGGTCTGCCTTTGTGAAGCAGTCGCTCACGGCCATTGAGGCACTGCCCGCCAAACTGCGCGCCGCCATCCATAACCTGTCTAATGAACAACTGGACACGCCCTACCGCCCCGGCGGCTGGACCCTGCGCCAAGTGGTCCACCATCTCGCCGACAGCCACCTCAACGCCTATACCCGGGTAAGGCTGGCCCTCACAGAGAATACCCCAACCATCAAACCTTACGAAGAATCATCCTGGGCTTACCTTCTGGATGCGCACTGGGCAGACCCTGCGCTTTCCCTGCAGATGCTGGAAGCCCTGCACCAGCGTTGGATTATTCTGCTCCGCTCTCTTTGCATGGAAGAATGGCACCGGTCCTACATCCATCCGGAGAGCGGCGAGACCTATCTGTTTCAGGTTGCGGGTATGTACGCCTGGCACGGGGAGCACCACGTGGGGCATATCACCTCCCTTAAAGAAAGAATGGGCTGGTAATTGGGTTTTCTGCCTATTTTTTTGAAGTCAACCTAAAAACAAAAGCGGCCAGGAAGCTGATTTATAGGAAAATTAGTTTATTTTAGTCAGAAGTTTCAATTTCTGACAATGAGCCTGCCCCCTCCCCTTTTTATTGTTTCTGCTCTCTGGACCCTGCTGGAATTCTTTACGGGGGCCACGGCACCTGCGCCTACGCCAACGCCTCAGGCTGTAAAGAGCAGAACCAATATCATGGACTCCCGCACGCTGGAGTTTGTGGAGAACAAAGGGCAATGGCCCGCTCAGGTGGCTTTCGCTGCTGATGTCTGGGGCGGCAAGATGTTTCTGCAGCCCACCGGCTTTATGTACGTCTTGCATGACTCCACGGCCGTAGCAGCAGCCCGAAACCACGGGCATTCTCAGGCGGCTGGGTCCACCCTGCGCAGCTCGGCCGCACCCGATGTCTTTAAGAGCCACGCCTACTCCGTCACCTTTGAGAATGCCAATCCGGCTCCGGTGCTACAGCCACAGGATGTCACCGAAGGGACCCGGAATTACTATCTGGGCAAGGACCCCAAAAAGTGGGGCTCCGGTGCCCGGGGCTTCCGGCAGGTGCGTTACAAAGGCCTCTACAACGGGGTAGACCTTACGCTCTATGAGCAGGCCGGCAGGCTGAAGTATGATTTGCATGTGGCACCGGGCACTTCGCCAGACCAGATCAAAATCAGGTACAAAGGCGCCACCAAACTGTCCTTGCAAGACGGCAACCTGCAGGTCGAGACCTCGGTGGGTGATGTAAAGGAGCACAAACCCGTGGCCTACCAGATGGTGCAGAACCGGCGCGTGGAAGTCAAATGCCTTTACCAACTCTCTGGCCAGACCGTCACCTTCCAATTCCCCGATGGCTTTGATAACCGCTACCCGCTGGTGATTGACCCGGTGGTAGAATTTTCCTCCTTCACCGGCTCCATCGCCGACAACTGGGGCTACACCGCCACCTATGACAGCGAGGGCAACATGTATTCTGGGGGGATTGTCTCCGGCACCGGGTACCCCACCAACACAGGCGCCTTTGACATGGCTTTCAATGGCATGTGGGACATGGCCATTATCAAGTATGATACCAAGGTAAGCGGCCCCGCAGCCCGCCTGTATGCCACTTACATTGGCGGCAGCAGCACCGAGACCCCGCACAGCCTGGTAGTGAACGCCTCTGATGAACTCCTGGTTATGGGCACCTCCAGTTCCGCCGATTACCCTACTTCTGCGTCGGCGCTGAGCCGCACGTTTAAAGGCGGTGATCCTATCACCCCGCTCGGCACGGGCGGCAACCCTTCCTATACCTCCGGGTCTGACCTTGTGATTACCCGCCTCAGCAAAAACGGCGACAAGTTACTGGCCTCCACTTTCCTGGGTGGCAGTCAGAACGACGGTCTCCTGGCCCGACCCAACTCGCTGCCCACCCTGGTCCAGAACTACGGCGACCAGTACCGCGGCGACATCATCACCGACCCGGACGGGAACGTGTACATCGCCTCCAACACCTCTTCTGATGATTTCCCCGCCACGAACGGATTCCGGTCAGAGATGCACGGCGGGTCAAATGATGCGGTCATCTGCAAGCTTTCTCCGGACCTCAGCCAGGTACTTTGGGCCAATTATTACGGCGGCACCGGCACAGATGCGGCCTACTCCATCCAACTGGACCCAAATAGGCAGGTGTACGTCTGTGGCGGTACTACCAGCACCACCCTTCCCGGCACCGCCAAAGGACTTAAACCAACCTCCGCGGGCAATACAGACGGTTTTGTGCTGAAGATCAGCAACACGGGCTCTTCTATCATGGCGGCCACTTTCCTGGGCACCCAGGCCTATGACCAAACCTATTTCCTGCAACTGGACGGCGACAACGCCGTGTACCTGCTGGGTCAGACCCTGGGTGGTTACCCGGTGACCAGCGGCACCTACAGCAACAAGGGCGGCCGGCAGTTTCTGCATAAATTAAGCAATGACCTGTCCACCACCGCCTGGTCTACCGTGTTCGGCGCCGGGCGCACCACCATTGACATTTCGCCCACCGCTTTTCTGGTGGATGACTGCCAGCGCATCTACGTCTCTGGCTGGGGCGGCAGTAACAATGGCGGGTTTTACGGCAACGGCACCACTACGGGTCTGCCCATCACTCCAGGAGCCGCCCAGACTACCACAGACGGAGGCGACTTCTACCTCATGCAACTGGGCACAAACGCCAGAGAGCTCCTCTACGCCACTTTCTTCGGCGGCAACCAGAACATTACCGGCGGAAGTTTTGAGCACGTTGACGGCGGTACCAGCCGCTTTGACAAGAAAGGCTACGTGTACCAGTCGGTGTGCGGGGGGTGCCAGGCTAAGTCAAACTTTCCCATCCCGGCCGGGGCCAATTACTACTCCAGGACCAACAACAGCCTGAACTGCAACAACGCTGCCTTCAAGTTTGATTTTGCCGAGGAACTACGCGCCGATGCCGGACCTGACCAGGAGATTTGCCTGGAGGCCGGCCCCGTGAACCTGGCAGGCTCCCCCAGCGGAGGCGTCTGGACCGGCAATGGGGTTTCTAAGGTGAACGGAGCCTACAAGTTCACGCCCACCCTGGATATGGTAGGTTCCCATACGCTCACCTATACCGTGACAGGCACCGGTTCCTGCGCCATCTCCAACACCATGGTCATGGTCGTGACACCACCCGTGCCACATACCCTCACCATCCCTGAAAACCAGTACTGCGCAAACTCAAAGGAACTCATCCAACTGACCGGTTCGCCGGCAGGAGGCGTTTTCTCCGGGAAAGGCGTCACCGATTCCCTTTTCAACCCATCGGTGGCTGGAGTGGGCAAGCACGTGATCACTTACCGCAGTGACGGCTCTAACGGCATCTGCGGCTCTGCTTCCATTACCGTTGAGGTGATTCTACCCCTGGTAGAGATTGGTCCTGATACCACTTTGTGCCCGGGCAGCCTCGCACCCTTCCAGCTGCGGGCCAACGTTGCGGGAGGCACCTGGAGCGGCACCAACGTTTCCCCTACGGGTGTATTCACACCGCCGCCCGGCTTTACCGGTACCATCACCGCCTCTTACTCCATCTCAGCTCCCTGCCCGGTGACAGATACCAAGGTGATCAACATGCCGCCGGTGCCCACCATGCAAGCGCAACTCGCCAACAGTTGCCCTGACAACCCAGCCATCTCGGGCTACGCGCCTTTCAACGCGGCCTTTGCCAATGGCACCACCAACGCAGATACCTTTACCTGGACCTTCGGGGACGGCACCCAATCAGATGAGCATTCGCCCCGGCACCTATACAAAACCCCGGGTAAGTACAAAGTCACCCTGATTGCCACGTACGGCAACGGCTGCCAGGAAACCCTGGAGGTAGGAGAAGTGGTAGTGGAGCCGCCTTTTATCCCCAATATCTTCACGCCCAACGGCGATGATAAAAACCAGACCTTTGTGCAGCACTTCAGTTGCTTCCCCACCGAGATCATTGTGTATGACTTGTGGGGAAAACAGGTGTACCAGCAAAAAATTTACAACCAGAAATGGGACGGCGGCAACCTCTCTGAAGGCACGTATTTTTACATCCTCAAAGACACGGAAGGCAACACCGCCAAAGGATGGGTGGAAATTCTGAAATAACCAGGTGAACCATCTAAAAGGATTAATACTGCTAAAGTCACATTTATCTAGACCCTAGGAACGGCAGTTCCGCCATATTTAATTTTACCTGAAAGAAGCCTGCCTTAAACGAACTCTTCTATTACCGGCATAGTTTTAATACTTTTAGGACTTTATCTTATTCAAACATACTATGTCAAAACGCGGTAGACGCACTTTAGGCGTTCCTACTTTCCCTTTGCCCATCTCGGGTCAGTTCATGCCCGCCATTCTTCTGATCATTATGGGCTTAGGTCTGCTGGTCTTCAAGAACCTGACGCAGGAGGTGAAGCATGTACAGGACCTGATGGTGAAGGAAGGAACCCTGATCAACTATTCATTCAAGAAAACCCCTGAGGGAAATAGAGACTACGGCATCTGGCTTAAAGAATTCGCTGAGCGGTTTGAGCTTTCCGGTCAGCAGGAAGCCGCCTTTGATACCACTGCCTTCAAAGCCGCCCTTAAACCCGGCGACCGGCTGCGCGTGGAGTACAGCGACCGGGAAGATGTGCTGGAAAACGGCGGTGTGCGCCGGCTGTACGGCTTATCTGCGCCGGCCAAGAACCTCACCTTTTTCCAGGGCAAAGACACCGTGTACCAGCAGAACAACGGGGCGCTCACCTATGCCATTTACGGGTTACTGGCCGGCGGCATCCTGCTTTACATCTGGCAGATCTACAAAACCCAGCGGCAACGCAACGCTTACGAAGAATAACGCCTTTAGCGGCTTTTCTTGTTTTATGGCTGATTTTAAAGAATCGGTTTTAAAACCGGAAAACAAAAGGCATTGAAACGGCAGGCGAAACAAAGATAGGACAGCCATTCTAGACCGGGGCCGTACAAGAGAGGAGACATCCACGCTTTATATGAGTAAGTACCCAACCACCCCACGCCAGGTAATCTACGCCTGCGGAAGCGGCAAATGCCAGAAACGCGGCGGCAAGGAAATCCGGAAGAACATGCGCGACCAACTGAAAATGGCCGGCCTGAAAGACGAGGTAGAGATCATTAAAACTGACTGTACTGACCGTTGCAAGCACGGCCCTATCTTCAGTATACAGCCGCAGAACATCTGGCTCCACGATATGAGCGAAGCACAGATTCTGCAGGTTTTCAGGGAACAGGTGTTGGGCAAATAAAAAACCCCTCAGGCTTACGGGCTTGAGGGGTTTTGCTTTTTATACGGGAAGCCTTCTACAAAGGTTACTCGCCGGCGGTGTCGTTATCATATTTGATTTTGCGCACGTGCTTGTCAATCTCCCAACGGCCGGTGCCTTCTTCACCGATCACGTCAAATAGCTCTAGGGCGCGGCGAGCCACATACTCCTCTTCCACCTGCTCTTTCAGGAACCACTGCAGAAACTGGAACGTCATGTAATCCCGTGACTTCATGCACTGGTCGGCCAGACGGTTGAACTGTTGGGTCACAAAAATCTCCTGCTGCAGGGCCTTTTCAAACACATCGCGGAAAGAGTCAAACTCCTGCGGAATGTTCACCACCTCGGGAGAAATGGCGTGTCCGCCCAGATCACCCACGAAGTTGAACAGTTTGAGCATGTGCTCACGCTCCTCATGCGACTGCTTCATGAAATAATCGGCGCTGTAGTCATACCCCTGGCGGTTGCACCAGCTGGACATGGCCAAATACGTAGCCGAGGAATGGGCCTCAACTTTTATCTGTTCGTTTAAGAGCGTTTCTATTTCTTCTGAAAGAGAGGTACGCAATCTCAGTAAATCTTTCATGGTCTGTATCTCCTTTTGCAGCCTGACTTGGATAAGCGGCCTAACTCAAATATACCGGTTAAAGCCGCTCTTTGTTCTTGCCAAAGCCCTTTTTGGCGTAATACAGATTCAGTCTAAATTCAGGTCTGTAGAAGGGATAAGAGGCGCCTGATAAGGTTGTAGCTGTGTTTTGAACTTGTTTTCTTTAAAATGGCTCCTGAACGCGTAACCCACCCCTACCCCTCCGAGGAGGGGAGTTCCGCCATGTGTGGGAAGGCGGTTGAACCATAATTTTGGTTGTTGGTGATAACACCAACAACGGTGGGCGGGGTTACGCGGAGAACGGTGAGAAATGTAGGGGCATCTCTTGTGCGTGCCCTTTCAGGTAGCGTCGGTTATTTCCGGTTGATTTCCGATAGCTGCCTTTTATTGCATTGGAACCGTGGGAGACAAGGCATGCCTTGTCTCTACATCCCCCAACCCGTAGAAAAAAGGTAAGGACGACAACGCTCCACCCGTCCGCTAGGACGATGCAGGCATTAAAGCGGCTCTTCAGGCAAGACAGTTCCATGAAGGGAGGCGGAGGCTGAGCGCATGCGTAACCCAACCTCCGACGAGCGCAGGCAGTGGCTTCTCCAACAGCAATGGCGTAAGTTCGCTATGCAATAAATAGCGGCAGCGGGGTGTCACAGAAAGTGAAGAAAAGACTGTTTGAGCGTCAGCGAGTTTCTTTTCTTCTTGATTCTTTTGGTTACTTTTCTCATCAAGGAGAAAAGTGACAAACGTGGGCAGACCGCGGCTGCAGTTCTGAGGCTTGGTGAGGAAGGAAATAGGTAGTAACTGCTTTTTAAAGGATCTGCAAGAAAACCGGCAGATGTAAACACCCCTCTTTATCTCCCCTCAAGGGGAGAATCCCTGTTTTGGTGGAAGTGATTGGATATGCAATGAATTACCGGCTATGCAGAGCGAAATGCGAGTTTGAGGCTGACGCCTCACTGCAGTTGCAAACTGCAGCCCATAGTAGGTCCAAGTCTCAGACTTGAACCAGAGGAAGTAAAATAATCAGTAGAAAAAATCATCCCCTACCCCGTCAAAGGGTGACTTTACGTTTGACATGCATTTTCCAGAAAACATGCTTAAAACGGAAATCAAGCTATTCAGAAAATCAATCTTATAAGCCGGAACAGACAACAAAAGGCCTAAACGAACAAAAGGCCCAAACAAGGGAAAAAAGAAAAGAGAAAACGAGAAATAAAAAAGAAGAAGAAAGACTTAGTAAACAGCGGGAGCGTAAAGGCACTCGTACAGCATACTGTTCAAAGACATCATCGCGCGGGCGCCTTGCAGCAATTCCTGGAAATGCAGCACGTCTGTGAGGGTCAACACGAAGCAGCGCTCTGAGCGGTAGGGCATGAGCACATGTACATCTGAGGCGCGGGAGGGGTCTTCCAACATAGCCTCCACGTTGATGGCGTCTACGTGCTGCTTCAGGGCCAGGAAATCCTTCACTTTGAAAGGCGAAATGCCGCCGGCGAACTCCACAAGATAGCAGTTATACCTGTTGCACTGGTAAACAGCGCCGTATATGGTCCGGAATAGCTCTTGTAGGTTCTGGGGGGTTGGCATAAGGCAATTCAACTGATCTGCTCAAAAGGGAACACTACAAAAATAGCATCAGTTTAGAATTAGTCCAAATAAATAGGAATGATATTGCTCAATTTTCTGCCGCTGGCAAGAAAAAAGCGTTTAGAGCCTGTTTTAAAGGATTCAGACCCTAAACGCTTCAAGAGAAACATACGCATACAACTTATTTCTCTCTTCTCACCAGCTTGGAGAAGCGGCTGTCTTTTTCATCCTGGTAGAGGAAAGCCAGTTTCTTTTCCTCAAATTTCTCGAAGAACTCTTCCCAGGTGATGTCCTCCAGGTTGTCCTCGGCGTAACCCGGGAAGTTGATGCGCAGCAGGCCGGCCTCATCGCCGTTTCCGGTGCCTTTCACCGAGGCGGGTTTGCCGTCGCGGGCCTCGGCCCATTTCTTGATAGTGTTATGGTCGGTAGTGGTTTTCGCAGATTCTGCCATAGTTTTACGGAAAGGTTAGTGAACTCTTCTTTGGACGAAGCCAAACCTAAAAAGTTACCCACCCCGGGCCGGCGCGCCCCTAAACTTTTACCGTACTTTTACGGTTCTACTCATATGTACTTTACCTAGTATCCAAATCATGAGACTTCTCCTTTTTGCCTGTATATTCCTGTTGGGTTTCACCTCCTGCGCCCAGGGTCGGAAAGAAAAACAAGCCGCTACGTCTGCCAAACCATCGGCCCAGCAGCCCACTGTTTCCCGCGACAGCCTTTCTGTGGCTACTTTTGCGGGTGGCTGTTTCTGGTGCACCGAGGAAGCCGCCGAGAAGCTGAAAGGCGTCTATGACGTGGTTTCTGGCTACACCGGCGGCTCCACCAAGAACCCTACCTATGAGCAGGTGAGCACTGGGCTCACTGGCCATGCCGAGGCCGTTCAGATTTACTATGACCCCAAGGTGGTTTCTTACCATACCCTGCTGGAAGCATTCTTCGCGGCGCATGACCCTACCACCCTCAACCGCCAGGGCCCCGATGAAGGAACCCAGTACCGCTCGGCCATCTTCTACCGCACCCCAGAGGAGAAAGCCCAGATAGATGCCTACATCAAGCAACTGAACAGTGCCCGGGCGTTCCAGGCCCCTATTGTGACCCAGGTAGTAGCTTTCAAAGCCTTCTACCCCGCCGAGGAAGAGCACCAGGATTTCTACCGCAACAACCCCAACAACCCGTACATGCGCGCGGTCTCTACGCCTAAGGTGGATAAATTCAAAAAGAAGATGGAAGGGAAGTTGAAGGACGGGGAATAAGCCTGCACCGTAGGTTTAAACCAAAATACCAGACCTCTAAAAAGCAAAGAGCGCTGCCCCCCAGGGAACAGCGCTCTTTGCTTTTATATCTTTTGAAGCCTAAGCGGCTAACTTGCCTTCTAACCTAGAAAGTAATTCCAGGAACTGGCCAGACAACTCCTCAATCCTGGCAAGGCCGTTCTGGGCTTCGTCAATCTTACCGCGGTCATAGAGGCTAAACAGAGCATCGGCGGCGGAGCTTAGGTCTTGTTGAACCTGCTTCAGCTCCAGAACTTCAGCAACGTTTCTGTATCTGGAGAACCCCACAGAGTTAAACCAGATGTTGATGGGTCCGTTACGCGAGAAAAAGTCAGCATCATGCGTGCCGCCGTAAAGCACAGAACGCACTTTTGACTTAAACAGAATATGCTTAATCCGTAATTGTTGGAAATCTACCTGCGCTTGATTCATTTGCAGCAAAACTACTTCTAATAGATAGTTCTAAACCTCAATTGGGGCGTTACCCTTTTCTGAGTGTTTCCAACTCTTGTCTTAACTTTACTTTGTCTGTGACATTATACCCAAAAACAATGATGCCAGTTACCTTGTCTGCCTCAATAAGGGGCTGGTAGGTGGTGGTAAAGTAACGCTTCTCCTTGTGACCGGTGTTGTTCCAGTCCATTTCCACGCCAATTTCCTCGGCCACAAAAGGCTGACCAGTGGTATAGACATTGTCCAGGATCTGCAAGAATCCTTGCTCAACCACCTCCGGCACTGCCTCCTTCACCTTTTTTCCGGTAAGTTCTCTGCCGGGCATCAGTTGCTGGTATTGCGGGTTCACCAGTTCAAACCGGTGCTCCTTCCCTTTCAGGATGGCAAAGATAGCGGGTGCCTGCATAATGAGGCGCTCCAAGGTCAGGCGCTGATCCTCGGCTTTCTGGAACGCCTGTTGCACCTGGTCTGACAGGACAGACATCTGCTCATTTGATTCCAGTATCTCCTGCACCATCAGTTTGGTGCTGTGGATGTCGTTGGCACTGCCCACGCGCATAATTACCTTGCCCTGTTCATCTTTCATGGGCAGGCTTCTTACCAGATACCAGCGGTAGCTGCCGTCTTTGCTCCTGATGCGCAGCTCGGCCTGAAACTCGGTCTCGGCGTAAATGGCTTCTTTCTGCCGGTTTGTAACGCGGTAAATGTCATCTGGGTGGATTACTTTCTGCCAGCTGCTGCCCATGAATTCTTCAAACGGCAGACCGGTATAGTCCAGCCAGCGCTGGTTCACGTAGGTGCAGGCGCCGTTTGGCTCGGCGGTATGGATCAGCTGCGGCACGGCATCAGTGAGGAACTTGAACTTCTCCTCACTGGCTTTACGGGCTTGTTTGGCCAGTTCGCGTTCCGTTACATCAGAGGTGTTCTGGATCACGAACCGTACGTTGCCCGCCTCGTCCAGCACCGGGGTGTGTGATGCCTCCCAGTAGCGGGTATCGTAGCCGCCGCCATCTTCTGCCGGCTTTTCCAGGTCATATCTGAGCACGTCCAGGTAATCGACCTGCTTGGTTTCCATGGCTTTCTTGATGGAGATGATCACCGGGTTCTCCTCAAAAGAAATGGTTGGTTCCTGGTACACTTCCTTCAGAAAGACCTTCCCTATGATTTCTTCCCGCCTGCGCATAGTGGTTTTCAGGTACCGGTCTGTGGCAGCCAGAATCTTGAACTCAGGAGAAACAATCACAATGTTCTCAGGGATATTGATGAAATAATCAAAGAATTCCATATACAGAGGTTAGGCTTCGGAAGGAATGCAGCGCCAAAAATAAGGCAATCAGGGTATATATTTCACTGTGTATACAAATTACCTTGAAATTGTGTTGGGCCTGTGTTCTTCTTTTTTGCCTGTTTTGGAGAAAATATGCCCAAAACATTGTTGATAGAGAGGCCTGTACCGTTAGGCTTATGGGCAACTAAGCGTTCTTGCTCTTCGTTTCCTTAACCGGCAAGAATGGCTAGCTTTGCCCCTGATTTTCTAGAAAAGATTTACCCTTGAAAGCAACTCAATTTTTGGAGCTGTACCGGCAAGATCCCGTGGTGCAAACCGTGGCCCAACGCCTGCAGACTCCTGAACCTCAACATATACAACTGAAAGGACTGGTGGGCAGCCTTGATGCCGTGGTGGCGTCTGCCTTGCAGACCATGCAGCCGGGCACGCACCTGTTCATCCTGCATGACCGCGAGGAGGCCGCTTACTTTTACAGTGACCTTTCCAACCTGCTAGAAGAAGGCCAGGAAGTCCTGCTCTTTCCCAGCTCGTACAAGCGCGCCTACCAGTTTGACCACACCGAGAACGCCAACATCCTGTTGCGAGCCGAGGTGCTCAACCGCCTGAACAACCGGGCCGGCGCCGGAGCCCTGATCGTGACCTACCCAGAGGCCCTCACCGAGAAGGTAATCAACAAGAAGTCTTTGGTGGCCAACACGCTGGGCGCAAAGGTGGGCGAGAAACTGGATGTGAATTTCCTAACGGAGATGCTGGCCAGCTATGACTTTGAACGCACCGATTTCGTCTACGAGGCCGGTCAGTTTGCCGTGCGTGGGGGCATTGTGGATGTGTTCTCATACGCCAACGAACTGCCGTTCCGCCTGGAGATGTTCGGTGATGAGATTGAGAGTATCCGGACGTTTGACCCTAACACGCAGCTCTCAGTAGAGCAGAAAAAGCAGATCTCCATCATCCCTAACGTGCAGACCAAACTGCTGCAAGAGACGCGGGAATCGTTCCTGGACTTCATCCCCGATGACAGCAAGATCTGGGTAAAGGATTACCGCCAGACCGTAGAGGTGGTCTCTGAGTCTTTTGAAAAGGCTGAGCAGGCATTCAAAGAGATGCTGGAGCACAGCGCGGGCGTGCAGATTGTCTCCAACCCAGAAGATTTGTTTGAATCTGGCAAGTCTTTCAAAAAGGCCCTGGAAACGTTCACGCTGGTGGAGTTTGGCAAGCGCTTCAACTTCAAGAACGCCGAGGTGGTGCAATTCCAGGCGCATCCGCAGCCGTCGTTCAACAAAGACTTCCAGCGGCTGGTAGCCAACCTGCACGAGAACCAGAGCAAGGACTTCGTCAACGTCATCGCCGCTGAATCACCGCGCCAGGCTGACCGGCTCACCACCATCTTTGATGAACTGGACCACGACGTGCGCTTCCACCACCTGATGCTGGCGCTGCGCGAGGGCTTTGTGGACGATCTGGTGAAATTGGTCTGCTATACAGACCATCAGCTGTTTGAACGCTTCTACAAGCACAAAACCCGCGAAGGTTACTCTAAATCCAAGGCGCTTACCCTTAAAGAACTCCGCACGCTCAAGCCCGGCGACTACGTAACGCACATGGACTACGGCATCGGGCGGTTTGCGGGGCTGGAGAAAGTGGAGGTAGGTGGCCGCCTGCAGGAGGCGATAAGGTTAGTCTACCGCGATGATGATTTGCTCTACGTGAGTATCCACTCGCTGCACAAGATTTCAAAGTACACCGGCAAGGAAGGCACGCCGCCCACCATGAGCAAACTAGGCTCGCAGGAATGGGAGAACAAGAAAAAGAAGGTCAAGAGCAAAGTCAAAGACATTGCCGCCGAACTCATTTCTTTATACGCCAAGCGCAAGAAAGCGCCCGGTTACGCCTATTCCCGCGATGGTTTCCTGCAGGCCGAGCTGGAGTCCTCGTTCATTTACGAAGACACCCCAGACCAGGGCAAGGCCACTGAGGACGTGAAAAACGACATGGAGCAGCCGCACCCCATGGACCGGCTGGTCTGCGGCGACGTGGGCTTCGGAAAAACGGAGGTGGCTATCCGGGCGGCATTTAAAGCGGCCTGTGATGGAAAGCAGGTGGCCGTGCTGGTGCCTACCACCATTTTGGCCATGCAGCACTACAAAACTTTCCGGGATCGTCTGGAGGCCTTCCCCGTGAACGTGGAGTACATCAACCGCTTCAAGACCACCAAGCAGATAAAGGAAACCCTCAAGCGCGTGGGCGAAGGCAAAACCGATATCCTCATCGGCACGCACCGCCTGGCCAGCAAAGACGTCAAGTTCAAAAACCTGGGCCTCCTGATTATTGACGAGGAACAGAAATTCGGGGTAAAAACGAAAGACCGCCTGAAGGAAATCAAGGTGAACGTAGATACGCTCACGCTTACCGCCACCCCAATTCCGCGCACGCTGCACTTCTCATTGATGGGCGCCCGTGACTTGTCAGTAATCGCGACGCCACCGCCTAACCGCCAGCCGGTACAGACCGAGCTGCACGTGTTTGAAGACACCCTCATCCGCGACGCGGTGGCCCATGAACTCAAGCGCAAGGGTCAGGTTTTCTTTGTGCACAACCGCATCTCGGATATTGAGGAGATGGCCAACCTCATCCTCAAACTGGTACCCGATGCCAAGGTAACCTACGCCCACGGCCAGATGGACCCCGAGGAGCTGGAGAAACGCATGATGCGCTTCGTGGAGGGCGAGTATGACGTGCTGGTGAGTACCAACATCATTGAAAGCGGGCTGGACATTCCTAACGCCAACACCATCATCATTAACCGGGCGCACATGTTCGGGCTTTCAGATCTGCACCAGATGCGCGGGCGCGTGGGCCGTTCCAACAAGAAAGCCTACTGCTACCTGTTAACGCCACCGGTGTCTGGACTTCCTTCCGATGCCCGCAAGCGCCTGAGTACCCTGGAAGAATTTTCTGATCTGGGCGAGGGCTTCAAGATTGCCATGCGTGACCTGGACATCCGCGGGGCGGGCAACATGCTGGGCGGTGAGCAGAGCGGGTTCATCAACGACCTGGGTTTTGAGGCCTACCACCAGATTCTGGACGAGGCCGTGCAGGAGCTGAAGGAAACCGAGTTCCGCGACCTGTTCTTCAAAGACACCGACCTGGAGAAACTGGTGGAACCGGTACGGGAATGCACCGTGGAGACCGACCTGGAGATCC
Organism: Rufibacter roseolus; assembly: GCF_017916365.1. Taxonomy (GTDB): domain Bacteria; phylum Bacteroidota; class Bacteroidia; order Cytophagales; family Hymenobacteraceae; genus Nibribacter; species Nibribacter roseolus. The sequence continues at coordinate 1,221,811 of NZ_JAFMSU010000001.1, read as the reverse complement.
TCATCCCAGACTCTTACATCAGCAACATCTCTGAGCGTCTGCAGATGTACAGCAAGCTGGACCGTGTGAAAGACCTGGAGAGCCTGGAGAAACTGGCAGAGGGCATGGTAGACCGGTTCGGGCCCATGCCGCCGGAAGTGGAGCAGCTGGTGAACATCGTGAAAATGCGCTGGGAGGCCTGCCACTTGGGTTTTGAGAAACTCACGCTCAAGAAAGACACTCTCAAGGGGTATATTCCCAGCCAGAACAACGAGGCCTTCTTCCACTCAGAAACCTTCAGTCGTATTTTACGGTACGTGCAGCAGCACTCCCGCCGCTCCCGCCTGAAAGAGGCCAAAGATAAACTGATTGTGACGGTAGAGGATGTCTCCACGCTGGAGCAGGCCAAAGCCATCTTCGGGGAAATGCAGGTGTAAAACTGTTTAGGGGCTGATTTCTAACAATTAGCCCCTAAACAGGTTTTACTTTTCTTTTAACCGGCTATTGACTAGTATGCTACAGGAAAATTTCCTGGCGGGCATCTTACCCAGTATTTAATGCGTTGACGCACATGATGCTTTCTTCCACCTCTGCTCCTCTTGCTTTACCTTCTCTCCTCAGGGCTATTCCGGGATTGCACCTCTTCCTGTCCCCGGAACTGATTATCCTGGAAGCCACCGATGCCTACTTAGAAGCTACTTTAAAGGACTCCTCCATCATAGGCAAATACCTGTTTGATGTTTTCCCGGATAACCCGGCAGTACCTGGTTTAAACAGCGAGCTGAACCTGAAGCAGTCACTGCACTATGCCCTGACCCATAAGGTGGAACACACCATGGCCCTGCAGCGCTACGATGTGACCCGACCACAGGAAATGGGCGGAGGCTTTGAGGAGAAATACTGGCAGCCCTCCAACAAACCGGTTCTGAACGCTGCCGGCGAGGTCCAGTACCTTATCCACAGCGTGGTAGACGTAACGGAGGCTCACAAATACAAACAGGAGCAGGAAATCACTAAAGGCAGCATTCGGGCCTTTGTGGAGGCCTCGGGCGGTTCTTCCTGGGACTATGACATTGCCAGCGGCAAATTCTACTGGGGCAAGAACTTTGAGCAGGTCTTTGGCCACAAGGTATCTGAAGACGGCGAAAGCCCTGCCCAATGGGATGCCCGCGTACATCCGTCTGAATATGATGGGCTGCGGGAAAGCATTTCGGAGGCCGTCAAGAAACAGGAGAAGGTATGGTCTGGCAAATACCGTTTCCTCAAAGGCGACGGCACCTACACCCATGTCATGGACCATGGCTACATCCTGTACAATGATGAAGGCAAGCCGTACCGTATGCTGGGCACCCTCATTGACATAGAGCGCCAGCAGGAAAATGAACGCCTGGCCAAAGAAAACCTGGAGCGGTTTGAGCTCCTGGCCAAGGCCACCAATGACGTGATTTGGGACTGGGACCTCACCAATGATTTCATCTGGTGGAACGATGGGTTCAAAGTCACCTTCGGCTACAAACAAGAAGACATAGAGCACGACATCAACTCCTGGTATGGCCGTCTTCACCCCGAGGATGCCGCACGGGTGGTGGAAGGCATTCACCACGTCATTGACAACGGCGGAACCAACTGGCAGGATGAATACCAGTTCAGGAAAGCAGACGGCACTTACGCCCACGTTTTTGACCGTGGTCTGGTGGCCCGCAATGAAGCCGGAAAACCCATCCGCATGATTGGGGCCATGCTGGACCTGACAGAGAAAAACAAATACGCCGCCGAGCTAAAGGAGCGTGAACAGCACGTGCGCGCGCTGCTGGAAGGAATTCCCGAGATTGCCTGGGTAGCCCGCGCCGATGGGTACATCCATTACTACAACAAAGCCTGGTATGAGTACACGGGCAATACCAGCCCAGACGAAGGGTGGGACCACATTGTCCATCCAGAAGACTTAAAATTTACCATTGACAGGTGGAGCCAGTCATTGAAGACCGGCCAGGAGTACGTGAATGAGGCTCGGCTTAGAAGGGCCTCAGATGGCAGATACCATTGGTTCACCATACGCGCTACCCCGCTCATCAATGAAGATGGCACCATTAACTCTTGGATTGGGGTAGACACCAACATCCAGGACCAGAAAGATATCCAGTCCAAGCTCAAAGAGCGCGATGAGTATGTGCAGCGCATGCTGTCCCAATCACCGGTTCAGTTCGCCGTGCTCAAAGGCCCGGACTGGATCGTGGACTTTGTCACCCCCCAGTTCAAGCAACTGATTGGCGGCCGCGAAACCGTAGGCAAACCGTTCCGCCAGGCGCTTCCTGAGTTGGAGACACAAGGCTTCTTTGACATTGTGGAGAAAGTGTATGCCACCAAGGAGTTGTACTTAGGAACCGAGACCCCTGCCTACTTAGACCGGAACGGAAACGGTGAACTGGAGCTAGGCTATTTCAACTTCATGTACCAACCCCTGCTTGATGCGGAGGGAGCGGTGGAAGGAATCATTATTGTGGTAGTGGAGGTAACTGAGCGGGTGCGGGTACGGGAAAAAGCCCAGAAACTAGCCGAGGAACTGAAAGTCTCGCATGAGCGCACCCTCAAAATCCTGGATGCCCTGCCCCACATGACCTTTACCGCCAAGCCAGACGGGTTTGTAGAGTATTACAGCCAGCAATGGTATGACTACCTGGGCACCACGCAGGAAGAACTTAATGGCTGGGGCTGGGAGTACTTTATCCACCCAGATGACCTGGCCAAGACGCATGCCGGGTGGAGCCACTCGCTTAAAACCGGCGAGCCGTTCATGGTGGAAAACCGTTGGCGCACCAAAGCGAAAGAAGAGTACCGCTGGTTTCTGGTACGCGGCGTACCCATGCGTGACGAAGAAGGCAACATCACCTTATGGGTGGGTTCCCACACAGACATCCAGGACCAGAAGCAAATGCTGCTTGACCTGCAGGAAAGCACCCAAAACTTCCAGTTTTTGGCAGACAGCATGCCCCAACTGGTCTGGACCACAGATGCAGTGGGCTACCATGAATACTTTAACAAGCAGTGGGTTGAATTTACCGGTTTTGACGTAGAGGCCAGCAAAGGCCCCAAAGTGTGGAATGACCTGCTGCACCCAGATGACCGGCAACGATCCTTCGCCCGCTGGCATTATTCGCTGCGCACCGGCGAACCCTACCAGGTGGAGTACCGGTTCAGGCGGGCCGCTGACGGGGAGTGGCGCTGGTTTCTGGGCCGGGCCCTCCCGCTCCGCGACCAGGAAGGAAACATTGTCAAATGGTTTGGCACCTGTACCGAAATAGAAGACCAGAAACGCAATGAAGAACTCATGGAGCAAACTAACCGCGAGCTCCGCAGTATCAATGAGGACCTGGACAGCTTTGTCTACACCGCCTCCCATGACTTAAAGCTGCCCATCATCAACATGGCCGGCATCTTCCAGGAGCTTACCCAGAACGCTACCTTCCATGACCCAGATGCGCAGCTGCTCATCAGTATGTTCAACAAATCCCTCAAGCAGATCAACGCCACCATTTCAGACCTGGCGGAGATTGTGAAAGTGCAGAAGGAGATTGACGCGCACCAGGAAGAAATCAAACTGTCTGAGTTGGTAGATGAGGTACAGCTCAGCATCCAGGACCTCATCCAGAAAGCCGGCGCCCACATCACCTGCGACTTTGCAGAGGCAGACACGCTGTTGTACTCCAGGGTGAACCTCAAGAGTATTTTCTATAACCTTATCAGCAACGCGGTGAAATATCGCTCTCCAGACCGTGCGCCCGTGGTGCGCCTGCACACGCAAAGCAACGTCAATGGCTACACGGTGCTCACGGTGCAGGACAACGGCATGGGCATGGACATGGAGAAACACGGCGCCAAGATGTTCCAGATGTTCAAGCGCTTCCACAACCACGTGGAGGGCTCCGGTCTGGGGCTGTACATCCTTAACCGCATTGTGCAGAAGAACGGCGGCCGCATTGAAGTAGACAGCCAGGTAGACCAGGGCACCACTTTCACAATTTATTTCAGAAACAGCGTTCAATAGACTAAGCGCTTTCTATATTTGCCCTATGAAAAGGTTAAACCTCATTTTGTTGGTAGACGATGACGAAACCACCAATTATTTAAACAAGCGGCTTCTTACCCGCATGGAGATAGCAGACCGCATTGAAGTGGTCACCAACGGAGAAGAGGCGCTTACGTTTCTGAACGATGCCATCGCCAAGGGGCAACCCCTCCCCGACCTCATGTTCCTGGATATCAAGATGCCGGTCATGGACGGGTTTGAGTTTCTGGACCAGTACCACCAGTTGCCTGAGGAATACCAGAAATGCATTCTGGTGATGATGCTCACCTCATCGGCCAGCTTCTATGACCTGGAGAAACTGAAGAAATACAACGCCGTGGAGCAGCACATCTCCAAGCCGCTGGAAGAAGCCCATGTGCGCGAGATCCTGAAGCAGCACTTTGCATAAACCTCAAGCGTTTTACGCCTATAAACAAAAGGGCGGCCCTGAAATAGATCAGGGCCGCCCTTTTGTTTATGCTGGAGTGGCGTGGTTTGGTTTGTAAAAAAGAATAAAGCCAGGAATAGAAAAAGGATGCCGGTTTATCTGAAGGATTCCATGCGGTAGTCTAGCGGATGAGCGCTGTGGTTTGCGCCGTAACAATAGCCTCAGAAGCCATGTTTACTTTTTTAGGCTTACCGTACGCAAACCCAGAAATCACCAAAAAGAACAACAGGAAAACACCCAACAGAGGTAAGTATTGTTTCATAAAAAGTAAGCTGGAAATTAATTTCTCCCACTTACTCTTTTCTTCCGCAAAGGTTATCCACAAGCTTTCTCCGCCTTGGCTCTCAAGGCCTACACCGTAAAAATACTAATCTTCAAACCCCGCTATCTTAACCCTGCGCAAACGCTATCGTACACATACTTACATTTCCCACCGGCACCGGTGGGCATTTTAATTGATATTTAAACGATAGAAATCATGGACGATAATCAAAGAAACGGCTTCAACCCCAGCCGGGACAACGAAGCCCAAAACCACAGAGTAGGCCGCGATTTATATTATCGGGACCAGCAGCGGAACCAGCATTCTGAGCGTTCGCATGACAACCACTGGGACAACGGGAACAACTTCCACACCGGGCCAAGCAACCAGACCAGAAGTCACTTCCCCGAGGACACCCATCAGCGTAACTCCAACGCAGACCGTGGCGCCAGTTTAAGCAAACACTACGGCAACCGTGAGTACAGCTCTTACCGCAACCCCAACAGCCTGAACTACGGCGATGGTCGCGGCAACAGCACCCCGCAGTCTGAGCGTCAGCCAGGCCAATCGGCTTTCAACAACAATAACAGCAACTCCCACTTCTCGCCCTACGGCGATGAACGCGGCAACTATTCTGCCCGCCAGGATTCCTACGGCCAGGGCCATGACCGCATTCACCCAGACAACAGAATCTCTGAGCAGCGCCGCCGCGATGACACCAATGAGAACTACTACCGCGGGGGCTACATGGAGCCGAGAGGCGTTCACCAGGAACTGCCCCGCCCAGACAGCAACCCGTACAATGAGTACCCCGGCTCGCGCAGTCGCTACAAAGACGATGACTACCGTTACGGCAGCGGCAACCATGACTGGTACAGAGAGCAGCGCTACACCTCAAATGACGGCCGCCGCATGGACCATGACAAAGGCGATATCCTAAACGACATGGGAGAAGGCCTGCGCGAAGTATGGCATGATGTGAAGAACATCTTCACCCGGAACCGTCACTCAGATGACCACGACCATGGCCATGACAACCGCCGCCATGACCACGACTATGAGTACCGCTCCCGCCATGACCGAGGCGCTGAAAGAGGTCCCCGTTGGTCAGATGAGACAGACTCCGGCGATGACCGCTCCAACAACCCGCGAAACAACAACCCCCGGTACTACTAACCAGGGGTGCCCACTTAAGAGAAGACTATGAAAGCACTCATGATTGCCATTGCTTTGACCAGTGTAGTCGCCTCCATCTTATTGCTCCGGGCTTTCCCGGAAGATGAGGTGTCTGTTGACGGTTACCTGGAAGCCTAGGAAAATGTAAAACAGTCTTGAAGCCGGTGCCATTTGGTACCGGCTTCTTTTTTGCAGGCGTTTCTGGCCTCTTTTTCAGAAATTTGCCCTTAGATACCTTTGCCTTCACCCCATGCTAGAAGAACTCCTTCCCCAGATAAGGGCCTGCCAGTTGTGCGCCGCCCACCTGCCACACGGTCCCCGGCCGGTGCTGCGGGCGGCAACCTCGGCACGACTACTCATTGTGGGGCAGGCGCCCGGCACCAAAGTACATGCCTCGGGCATTCCCTGGGATGACCAGAGCGGCAAGCGGCTGCGCAGCTGGCTGGGGCTCACCCCCGATGAATTCTACAACGAGGCCCACGTAGCCATAGTGCCCACCGCCTTCTGCTATCCGGGCACCGGCAAGTCCGGCGACCTGCCGCCCCGCCCCGAGTGTTTCCAGCACTGGCACCCGCAGCTCCTGCCACTGTTGCCCAACATTCAGCTCACGTTGCTTATAGGCACGTACGCCCAAAAGGCTTTTCTGGGCCAGGATGCCAAAGCCACCCTCACCCAGACTGTAGAAGCCTGGCAGGAATATTTACCCAGATACCTGCCGCTGCCGCACCCATCGCCCCGGAACATTGCCTGGTTCAAGCGCCACCCCTGGTTTGAGCGCGAGGTAGTGCCTACCCTGCAGGAAATTGTGCAGTCCATGCTGCCTTCTTCATGACCTTCTTCATGACCCAATCCGTTTTTTGCCTATTTTCACCAAAACAGGCTTTAAACGCATGAGCATTCATCTGCAGAGTAAACTTCCGAACGTAGGCACCACCATCTTCACTACCATGAGCCAACTGGCTCTGCAGCACGGGGCCATCAACCTGTCACAGGGCTTCCCCGATTTTGACTGTCCGCCGGAGCTGGTGGATCTGGTGACGGAGGCCATGCGGAACGGGCTTAACCAGTACGCGCCCAGCCCCGGCCTTTTATCGCTCAGGCAGAAAATAAGCCAGAAAACGCAGTTGCTGTACGGCTACGCCGCCCAACCAGAAACGGAGATTACGGTGACCTCCGGCGCTACCGAGGCCTTGTTCGCAGCCATTGCCGCCGTGGTGCAGCCCGGCGATGAGGTGATTGTGCTGGAGCCCTGCTACGATTCTTATGTACCGGCCATTGAACTCAGCGGCGGCGTACCGGTGTTCGTGCCCCTGCGCTTTCCAGATTTCAGTGTAGACTGGCAACAAGTGGAGGAAAAGCTTACCTCTAAAACGCGCCTGCTCATCATCAACTCACCGCACAATCCTAGCGGCGCCGTGTGGAACCAATCTGACCTGGATGCGCTCACCCGCCTTACCCAGCAGCACCCGTTCCTCATCCTCAGCGACGAGGTCTACGAGCACATGGTCTTTGACGGGCAGCCGCACTGCAGCGTGCTCACGGTACCGGCCCTTGCTGAACGCGCCTTCGTGGTTTCGTCCTTCGGAAAAACCTACCACACCACAGGCTGGAAAGTAGGCTACTGCATCGCGCCGGAGCTGCTAACCCGTGAGTTCAGGAAGGTACACCAGTACCTCACTTTCAGCACGGCCACCCCGCTGCAGCACGCCATCGCCGCGTACCTTGACAACCAGGAGCACTACCTTACCCTGCCCTTGTTCTACCAGCAGAAACGGGACCTGTTCGCCTCGCTGTTAGCGCCTTCCAAATTTGAACTACTGCCCTGCGCCGGCACCTATTTCCAACTGGCCCGCTACTCCCAAATCTCTGACCTGTCTGACGTGGACTTCTCCCAATGGCTCACCAAAGAAGCCGGCGTAGCCGTAATTCCCGTCTCTGTGTTCAACCACGATGGCTTAGATCACCAGGTGATCCGGTTCTGCTTCGCCAAGAAAGAGGAGACATTGCGGGCTGCGGCGGAAAGACTGTGTCAGTTGTAGTCCTGAGTTCTGAGTCTTGAGTCCTGAGTTGTAGGATAAATCACCTTTGCCCTTGCCTTTTCACCGCAGCTCAGGTTGTTGGTGATAACACCAACAATGGCGGCGCACCATATCAGCGCGGGAGAAAGGCTAGAACCGTTGGATCATCACGCCCGTCCGCAGGACAATGAAGGCATTGCAGCGGCTCTTCTGGCAAGGCAGCTAACATGCAGGGAGGCGGAGGTTGGGCGCGTGCGTAACCCAACCTCCGACGAGCGTAGGCAGTGGCTTAACCAATGGCAGTGGCGTAAGCTTGCTATGCAACAGGGAACAGCAGCGGGGTGTCACAGAGAATGAAGAAAAGACTGTCTGAGCGGCAGCGAGTTTCTTTTCTTCTTGATTCTTTTGGTTACTTTTCTCATCAAGGAGAAAAGTGACAAACGCAGGCAGGGCGCAACTGCAGCAATGAATTTAGTAGGGAAGGGAGTAGGAAGCAAAGGCAGAAAAAGTGAGTCACGGAAGTAAATCCGCGCCATAGAAAACCAAAACCCGAGCTTGAGGCTGACGCCTCACTGAAGTTGCAAACTTCAGACCATGTTAGGTCCAAGTCACAGACTTGAACCAGAGGAAAGAGGGGATTAGGTCCAAGTCGCAGACTTGAACCAGGAAAGAGAAAATCAGCGAGCGTTGTCATCCCCCTACCCCCTTCAAAGGGGGACACTGCCCCCAAGGAAAGCGATTCTGGTTTTTAATCTCTTTTTTAGAAAACATCCCAAAAAGGAAATACTTACAACAACTTCTCCGCTACTTCCCTCCACGTACTCACCCGCTCAAACTCATGGATGTTCACATTATGCGGCGAGGTGAAGAGCAGTTTGCGGTCGCCGGAGAAGGTGCGGAGGTTGCGGGGGCGATCATCGATCATGATATCTGCGCCTATGATGCTTTTGTCCCCGCAGAGCACGTAGTTGCGCCAGCTGATGAAGGGGAAATGGTCCTGCAGCCAGTCAAACTTATCAATGAGCGAGTTCCGGAACTCCATGCCCGCGCTCACAATGAAAACATCGTATCTCTCCATCAGGGCTTTAATAACTTCTTGGCTGTCTGGGATCACCTCCAGGTCCCGGAAGAAGCCTTCAGCGTTGATGTACTCCCAGACTTTATGGGAATGCTCGGGCGGCACCACCTCGTGCACGTCTTTGCCGTGCAGGGCCTCCAGCGTGAGTTCCAAGGCGCAGTCTTTGTTGTATAACTGAATGAACTTGGCAATGGGGTCGGCCATGACTTCGTCCATGTCAATGGCAATCTTTTTCTTTTGAATCTCCATACGGGATTTTTGATGTAAACAGAAGTGAGTACTTTTATCGGGGGATAGAGCAGATAGGTTCTCCTGAAGGATCAAAATCAGGGTTTATCTCTCCAATTCCTAATTCCAGATTCCTAATTCTTCTTTACCTCGATGTCTGACCTGCGCGTTTCCCTTCTTCAATTAGATCTGGCCTGGCACGATGCCGCCGCCAACCGCACCAAGTTCCAGGAGAAAATCCAAGGGCTTCCCAAAACCGATCTGATCATTCTGCCCGAGATGTTCACCACCGGTTTCAGCATGGATGCCCCGGCGCTGGCTGAGGAAATGGACGGCGAATCGGTGGCCTGGATGCGGCAGATGGCGCAGGAGCGCAACGCCGTGGTCATGGGCAGCCTCATCATCACCGAGAACGGAAATTACTACAACCGCATCATCTGGATGCGCCCCGGTGGTACCTTGGAGCACTATGACAAGCGCCACCTCTTCCGGATGGCCGGTGAGTGCGAAGCCTACACCCCTGGCACCCAAAAGTTGATTGTGGAACTGAACGGCTGGAAAATCTGCCCGCTCGTGTGTTACGATCTTCGTTTCCCGGTCTGGTCCCGCAATACGCCTATTTCCTACGATGTGCTCATCTATATCGCCAGCTGGCCAGACCGCCGCCGCCTGGCCTGGCGAACCCTGCTGCGGGCCCGCGCCATTGAGAACCTGGTGTACTGCATAGGCGTGAACCGCGTGGGCACCGATGCCAAAGGCCACACCTACTCCGGCGACTCAGCGGCCTACAACCTACTAGGCGAGGAACTGGTACACCATGAACACGAAGAAGCCGTCTCCACAATCACGCTATCCCGCGAGCACCTGGAAGAAACCCGCCGCAAACTCCCCTGGGACATTGACGCCGATGCGTTCACGATTGAGGTGTGAGGGATTGAGTGAATGAGAGATTGAGTGGATGTGTGATGGACTGAATGAGAGAATGCTCCCTCTTTTGTCCTCCTCACTTCCACCTTGTCATCCTCATACTCTTTTTGTCATCCTGAAAGGATCTTGTGGGCGAACTAGACAGACGCTACCTAAACGCTGTTTAAAATTCCCTCTCAAATGTTGTTTTTGAGGCTCACGCCTCACTGAAGTTGCAAACTTCAGACCATAGTAGGTCCAAGTCACAGACTTGAACCAGAGGGAAAAATTATGGAGGCGACAGAATCACCAATAATCATTAGAAAGAGGAACCCATTTTAAGGCTGTTTACCAGAAAACAGCTTTAAAATGGGTTCCTCTTTCTAGTGCTTCAGCATCAACTCTTCTAATATCAAGCACCAGTTCTTCATTGTGATTTAGTGCTTCACTACCAGTTTATGCGTCACCACTCGGCCATCAGCGGCTTGGAGGCGCAGGAGGTAGAGGCCGGCGGGTAAGGAAGCGGTGGAGATTTCCTGGGATTTGCCGGCTGTTGTTTTCCCTTTCCTGATCAGAGCGCCTGCTACGTTGTGCAGTTGGTAGGTAGCGTTTTTCTCCGTGATGATCTGCACCAGTTTATCGGCTGGATTTGGAAAAACCTTGCCGAAGGAGCGTTCCGCCGTGGGGTTCTGGATGCCCAGAGGTTCGGAGATGGCTTTCACGAAGCGGAGGCCTCCGGCGTGCGTTCCGATGATAATCTCGGGCAAGGCATCGGGGTTCAGGTTACCGGTTGCCAGGACCATGCCCGAGCCGAAGTTTGCTTCCCCGTACTGTTGCGTGAAAGGTTGCCACAGCAGGTTCTCTTCAACCGGAAAGGTACCGGAGAGATGGTCCTGAAAGGCAGGAAACACCCGGAGTTTGCCGCTGTCATCAGTGGCGAGCAGATCGGGTTTCTGGTCCTGGTTTACATCGGCGACGGTGACCTGGAGCCTTTTACGCTCTACATCGGTGGCCAGACCGCCAAATGCTTCGGAGATGAGTGTATAGTTGGGGCTGGTGTTGGTGCCTGTGTTGCGGAAATACGTGAGACTGCCGGAGGTCCGGCCGATTAGTACGTCTAACTTTCCATCGGTGTCTACATCATACAGGTAAGGCGTATCGCCTTTGAACAGCAGAATGCTTGGGATGCCTACAGCATTGGCCAGGGTAAAAGCGGCGGGCTGTCCGCCCGAAGCTTCGTTCAAGACATACTTAAACTCCACGGTATTGGTAGAAGACATAAAAGCGCTCCAGGCCAGGTCTGTTTTCCCGTCACCGTTGATGTCCAGCAGTTGGGGTTTCAACAGTTGCAAACCTAAGGCGGAGAAGCCCAGGTAATCTGAGTTGAGGCTTTCAAATAGCGCATCGGTAGAAGTGCCTTTATTTTGGAGTAAGGTGAGAGAGGCGGCATAGCGGCCATTCTCCAGCACGGCGGTGTTGCCCACCAACAGATCCAAAGCTTCGTTCCCGATGAGGTTGCCCAGGGCCGGAGCGGCGCCTTCGCCCACGTCCACCATCTGGTCCTGCAGGAAAGGTTGTTTTAAACTGGCGAAGGCGGGCTGCGCAGCCGTACCGGTATTGGGGTACACCCACACCGAGTTCTTCAAGTTCACGTTCTGGTGCGAGTTGGAGGTCATGTTGGGCGCCACCACCAGATCGGGCACGCCGTCAAAGGTGACATCCAGGTAATAGGCGGCGGGAAAAACGCTGAACTGCTGCCCGGAGATATGAGGCGGCAGGTTGTACTCGGCACGGGTGATCTTGGGTTGGGCATTGGTGCCGGTATTGTAGAGGCTGGCCAGATCAGGGCAATCGTCATGACCTGAGAGTAAGTCCAGTACGCCGTTGGCATCCAGATCCAGGGGCAGCACGCTGGAGCCACCGATATGGTGGGTAGAAGGGCAGCTTTCATTGAAGCGATAATTGTTGCAGGTTCCCACGCAACGGGTCACCTGCCCCCAGTACGAGGAGGTGCGGGTAAAGGTGAGCGTGTTGCAGTTAAGCCCCTGCTCTACCCGCTCGTTGCGGTAATATTCCAGTTTGGTGCCGCCAGACCACTCCCAGGTAAGAATGTCCAGGTCACCGTCATTGTCCATGTCTACAATAGCGGGCATGTCTTCAGAGCCCACCAGCAGGTTGGCATCGGTGTTGAAAAATACGGTAGGGTGCGTAAGGTTGAACCGTATACCAGTGCCCGCAGAAGAGACGTTGGTGTACACCACCAGCCCCTGGTTAGAAGCCGTGAACAGGTCTGGGGCGCCATCGCAGTTGAAATCCAGAAGCAGGGCAAAAAACCGTAGTTCTTTGGGGAAGGAGTTCTCATACTCCGGGGCGTGCCGGTAGGTCCAAGTTCCATTATCCTGCACCGCCAGAAAAGTGGCCACGCGCTGCGAGCTCCGGTCGAAGACAAACAGATCCTGCTGTCCGTCCTGGTTCAGGTCGATGGCCGAGAACTGAGGGCTGTTGAACCCTCCTGCCCAGGGCAGGCGCAGAGGTTGACCGGCTGTGTTCTGCACAGTGGGTCCGGTTACCTCCTGCAGCCTGGTGGGGTTCTGCGCATCGGCAGTTTGCGTCCAGCCCATTACCCAACTTAAGGAAAAGGCTAGTACCTTTAATGCTTTGTTCATTTATTCGTATCCTAGACGTACAAAATAACTCTTTTCTATGGCGGAGCTAGTGGAGCACCTGTATCAGAAATACCTGGAATGCCGGAAGGTAAGCACCGATTCCCGGGCAGAACAAGATAATACGCTTTTTTTTGCATTGGATGGCCCCAATTTCAAGGGCAGCCAGTTTGCCCAGATGGCGCTGGATAAAGGCGCCCGCTACGCAGTGGTACAGGACCCCAGCATCACCGGACCCAACATCATCCAGGTAGAGGATTCGCTCAAGGCCCTGCAGGAACTGGCGCTGCACCACCGGTTGCAACTGAGCATTCCCTTCATCGGAATCACGGGCAGCAACGGCAAAACCACCACCAAAGAACTTATCAATGCGGTGCTCAGCCAGAAATTCAACGTGCTTTGCACCAAAGGTAACCTCAACAATCACATAGGCGTGCCGCTCACGCTTCTCAGCATCCAGCCCGAGCACGAGCTGGCCATCATTGAGATGGGCGCCAACCACCCTGGTGATATTGCCGAACTCTGCTCTTATGCGTTGCCCACCCACGGCCTCATCACCAACATCGGGAAAGCGCATTTAGAGGGCTTTGGGAGCCTGGAAGGCGTGGCCCGCACCAAAAGCGAACTGTACCTGCACCTGGACAAAGCCGATGGCACCGTCTTCGTGAATACTTCTAACGAACACCTCATGCGCATGGTACGCAGAATCGCGCGCAAAGTCACTTATTATCAACACCAAGACGATTATTCTGCCGAACTGCTGCAAGCCGCCCCGCAGGTTATTTACCGCGCCGCCAACGGCGAGGAAGTGCACACGCGTTTGATGGGTTCCTACAACTTTGAGAACATGATGGCCGCCGCATGTATCGGGCAGTTTTTCGGGGTGCCGCACGAAAACATCAATGCCGCCATTGCCGGTTACGTGCCCACGAACAACCGCTCCCAGATTGTACAGAAAGACACCAACACCATCCTGCTGGATGCCTATAACGCCAACCCCAGCTCCATGGCTCTGTCGGTCTCCAACTTCGGGCAGATGGCCGGTGAGCCTAAAGTGGTTATCTTAGGCGATATGCTGGAGCTAGGCCAGGAAAGCGAAGCAGAACACCGCGCCCTGGGTGAGCAACTAAACCAGCAGCACTTCGCGCAGGTGTTTCTCTGCGGCAAGGAGATGCGCTACGCCGCCGAGGTGAACCCCGATTTCCGCTACTTCGCCGAGAAAAGCGCCTTGGTGCAATGGCTCACCGATCACCCTGTTCGCAACAGCCACGTCCTGATCAAAGGCTCCCGCGGCATTGGTCTGGAAACGATGGTGGATTTGCTGTAAACGTCGCGATTGGCCCAGACGCTCGCAGGACCTGCGGACGCTGCGAGGTCTTTCACCTGCCGTTGTTGGTGTTATCACCAACAACCGAAACTGCCGCTGAACAAGCTGCTAAGGCATTCCTGGATTCCCCTCCTATGGGGGAGGGTTGGGTTCTTCGTTTAGAGCCCGATTTCAGAAAATCAGCCCAAAAACACTTTAGACCATTTCTGTTTCGGGCCTGTTTTTGAGAAAACAACCCCCGAAACGAACGCCATTAACTTACCCGTAAAAACAGAAAGGGAGACCATTTTCATGGTCTCCCTTTCTGTTAAAAGCAGGGCTACTTATTGCCTGATCACCTTGTTGTAGAAGATCTGATCCTTGTCAATCAGGCGCATAAAGTAGGCACCGGTGGCCAGGTTGTTCAGATCCAACTCGGTCTTGAACAATCCGCCCTGTACTTTCACCTCCCTTTCCAGGATTGGCGTACCCAGGGCATTGTAGAGGATGATGGTCACTTTCTGCGAGCCTTTCTCTGACAGGTATTCCACTTGGGCCTTGTCACGGGTCGGGTTCGGGAACAGCTTCACGTAGGTGTTGTTGAGGCCGTACGGTGAGTCCGTGATGTCATTCTTGGTGGTGGCACTGACCACGGCGGTGTAGTCAGACTGCGCGTTGGTGGCGTTGATGGCCTTCACGCGGTAGTAGTACGTGGTCTTGGAGGCGAGCCCCTTGTCTGCGTAGACGGTGGTGTTCGCAGGCAGCGTGGCTACCACGGAGAACGGCCCGGCTGGGGAGAGCGCTCTTTCCACTACTACCCCGGTCTCTGAAGTAGTATTGTCGGTCCAGGTCAGGTTGATCTGAGAACCGGATACTGCTTCCGCTGCCAAGGTCCCCGGAGCCTGAATGACTGGGTTCACCGCGATTACTTTAGATACCGAGGCGCCGCAGTTTCCGTCCACGGTGTAGGTGATGGTGAAGGTTCCGGTGCCTACCAACGCAGGGTTGAAGGTTCCGTTCACCACGCCCATACCGGCGTAGGTACCTCCGGCCGGCGAGCCGCCGGTCAAGGCAAATGGTGCTGTGGTCTCGGTTACCGGGGCCAGATTAGCCAGGGTTACCGCCGCGGCTGTGGTCACGGTCACTTTCTTCGTGACGCTGGTGGTACAGCCGTTCACCGGTACAGTGTAAGTCAAGGTGTGCGTTCCTACGCCTGCCGTGGCCGGGTTGAAGGTTCCGTTGGCACTTACGCCGGTTCCACTCCAGGTTCCGCCTGCCGGACTAGCGCCGGAAAGAGCAAAGGCAGCCTGATTCTGGCAGATGGTTTGGTCAGCGCCGGCGTTCACTGGTGCGGTAATGCCCACGGTGAAGGTTTTGTCGCTCACGTCTTTCAGACTAGTAGAGGTAGCATCTTCCACCTTGATCACGAAGTTATCCGAGGCCGGCAGCGTAGCCGGAACTGCCCAGTTGAGCGAACCGGTTGCCGTCTGGTTTGTGGCGATGCTCTGGAATGTCTGGCCGCCGTTGGCCGAGTAAGAGACGTTCACGTTCTGCACGCCCTGGCTTCCCCACGCAATCTTGACAGGAGTGCCCGGGCAGTACTGCTCGCCACCGTTAGGCTGCAGCACGGCCACTTTCTTGGTGTTATCGGTGCCTTTCACCAGCAAGCAAGCCTCGCCGGTCAGCTTCATCGGCTCCAGATTTCCTACGTTGTCCCTGCCTATAGAGAAGAAGCAGTAGGTTCTGCCCGGCTCTCCCTTGAAGGTGTAGGCCGCGCTGGCGCTCAGCTTGGCTTTCAGGAGGATGAACGCCCCTCCGTTCTCAGACACATACAGGTCATAAGACTGCACCCCACTGCCCTTCGCCTCGTCCTGGATAGTGATGGCTACCGGCGTAGTCGCTTCCACCAGGGCCGGCAAAGCCGACACTTTGGATTCAGGGGCCTTCGCGTCCAGGATGTTTTGGGCCCGGTTTGTGATAATTGGGTCATTTGTATCGAAGACAATGGAGCCTCGGGCGTGGATGGTATCTCCGGTCACGGCCGTGTTCTTCGGCAGCACAGTATAGGTCACGTAGCCTTCGCCGGCGCCGCTGGCGTTGTTTTTAGGCAGGAAGCCTTTCAACGGATCGGCGGGCGGTAAGCCGGTGCTTGGATCAACGGTCTGCAAAATCCAGAAGGCCTCATTCTCCACTACGTCTACCCCGGCGGTTACCTCCACGTTGTAGCCCACTGAATCAGAAAGCGCCAGGGTGGTCTGGTAGCTGGCCAAATCGGCAGGTACGTTGAAGTTGAACGGCCCGAACCCGAAGGAACCTAACCGGAAGCTCAGCGGATCCAGGTCTTTGTCCAGCGGCACGGTTACCCGCACGCGCTGGGCCGGTGCCGAGGCCCGGGTAGAGTCATTCTCATACGTCACCTTATAGCCCATCGGCACAGTAGAGGCTACCATCCGGTTCGGCCCGAAGCCTACGGGCCCGATGATCTCGTTCGGGTCACAGGACGCCACGATATCGGTGCAGAAGAACAATTTCCCGAAACAGCTGGCCACGTTAATTCCTAACTCCAGCGCACTGGAAGAGTTAAAGCAACCAATGAGGTCAATCACAAACTGGACATCGCGTTTCCGGTCTCCTTCTGGCAAAGAGCAGCTATAAAGAGACAACCCGAACTTACCGGCATTGAGCACCGCGCTGGTGATGACCAACGGCGTAGGACCGCCCTTCACGATACCAATGGTGGTGTTCACCGCATCACCCACGCCCCCAATAATAGCACTGGTGTAGCATTCTGAGGTAGCCGTGGACACTGAGCCTATCACCGCTGAATACGGATCGCTGGCGCCGGTGCGTACTTTCACCATCTGGTTCAGGAAGTCGAGTCCTTTTTTACAGTCATCCTCAGAGAAAATGGTCTCATCACACTTTTTAGGCGTGGTGGGCGGTTGGTTGTCATCTGGGTTCTGCGGCTGTTGCGGCCAGTCTGGGATATAAGACTTGCTGTACCGATAAGAACCCGGACCTTTTGGTCGGGACGTAGGTCTTCTGTGCGGAGGCGTTCCCGGCGGGGTGCCCGGAGGAGTACCTGGCTGTTCAGGACCAACCGGACCAGTAGGACCGGTTGGACCCTCGGGACCTGGGCCTTGCGGACCCGGACCACCTTCACCGCCTTCACCTCCAGATCCGCCGCCCGGGCCACCCGGCCCACCTGGGCCTCCGGGACCGCCCGGACCTGTTGGGCCGCCAACACCACCTTTACCACCTGCGCCACCGGTTCCGCCGCCAGGACCGCCGGCTCCACCTGGTCCACCAGCACCCGGGCTGATGGTGCCTGAGCCAGGACCGCCTTGTCCGCCGGGGCTACCGGGTTCACCGTAACCACCCGGGGCGCCGGGCACACCAGGCTCTCCCGTTTTGGGCACATATGCGGTAAAACACAGGTAAAGTGTATTGCCTGTTACTTTCACCGAGAACTTGCCTTTGTAGGTGTAGTTATAAGCCACGAAACGGGAAGTGTCAATGGCGAATTTGTCTGCAGAGAAACCGGTGATACCGCCCTCGGCCACGGCGATTGGCCAGCATTTGTCCACGGCTGGGTGCCAGCCTGCCAGGTAGCTTGGGTAGTTGTCATAGTCCAGCGAGGAAACCCTGATCACGAAGGGGTTCTGCGCCGTAGCGGTGATGTTCAATCGGCCGTTGATTTTCACCAGGTCCCAGCCCGGGTCTGCCCCGGCATTGCCATTGTACTTGTTGATTTCCCACAGGTAGTCCTGCCCCGGCGCAAACGTAGCCGTCGGCATGATGGTGGAACCTGGGCTGGCCCCCGGATCATAGTCAAAGGCCATCACCTCGGGGTTCTGGTCCTCTGACTGCGGCGACTGCGGATTGGAAGGAACTGGTCCGCAAACCGGGCAGGTGTAATCAAAACCCGTGGTGTCTGCGGAGGAGAGCAGCCCGTTGGAGATGAGGGTAGCCATGACGGCTTGCCCGAATTTACGCTGGTTTCCAGCCAGAGTGATTAATCCTTCCACCTGGTCTGCCTTCAGCAGGGCCGGATCAGCGAGGATTGCCCGGCGGGAAATCTCTATCTGCTCACTCAGGTTGGTCATGAGCGTGCTCTTGGAATAGGCCAGCAGTTTCACCGTGAGCGGGAATCTGTTCAGTTTGAAATCCTTGAGGCCTACGTTGAGGGCGATGGTCATCTGCTCACCCGGAGCCACGTTGCGGGAGATAAACGGAACCTCCTTGGCGCCACCTACCACGGTGTAATCGGTGTTGGGGATGCCGGGCGCGATGGGCCAGTCAGAACCGGTCAGGAACTTGCCTTCTATTTTCTCCACCGTCACATCCGCATCGCCCAGCACGGTAAGCGTACCATGCAGCACCGGGATATCCACGTTGGAAGTATTCCGGAAGGAGAAGGTGTACAGACCACCTTTGCCCCGGCGCAATACGTTGGGTGCCTGCGGCACATAGTCTACGGCGTATTTACTCGCGGCTTCCACGGTTACTCCTTTCGCCAGAATCTGCTGCTGATTGTTCGGGTTGGTGGCGACCAGGTCGTAGATTCCTTTAGGCGTGTTGGTCAGGTCCCAGCGGAGTTTCAATTCCATGCTGTTGACCATCTTCACCACCTCCGCGGTAGCGGCAGTGGTACCGTTACTTCCTTTCAAAGTGATGCTGATGCCCTGGCGGAACCCGGCGCCCAGCAAGGTGCTGCTCACCACGCCCTGGCCCATACGGTTAGGCGTGATGCTCATAATGGAGAACGGCAGCGCTTTGGCCAGCAAGGTCACGTTCTGGCTGCCCCCGAATCCTGAAGACGCTCTTACCAGCACATAGTAGTTCCCGGCTTTGGTCTGCGGAATGAGTACTTTCTGGTTAGGCCGGTTGACATCGGTGTACTTGAAGTCAAAATTGGCGGCGGTAGGGATGCGGTTGTAGGCCACATACACCTCGTTGAGGCCGTAGTTCTGGTCGCTGGTTAAGGTCAGGAACAGGTCCTGGTCGGCGGTAACAGCCACCTGGTAGAATAGCTGGTCATTGAGTTTGAGCGGCGCAATCTCCGGCACGTTCAGGAAGAGTGACTTGATCTTCACGTTGACCGGGGTGTCTCCTACTTTCTGGTTGTTGTTAAGGTTACTTTCGTGCACCGCGTTGCTGGAGTTGGCCAGCAAGATTCCCTGGTAGCTGTTGGGGAGCATGCCCGGAACCGGGGCCATCAAAGTGCCGGAAACCGTTTGGCCCGGCTCCAGGTTGATGCGGGTCTCGCCGTAATTCAGCAGCACATCCGAGGCCGCGTTCAGGGTAGCGTCGGTTGACAGGAAGGCGCTGTTGCGCAGGTTGCCCACCGCTGGTACCGTACCCGCGTTTTTCACCGTGTAAGCGGCCTGCAGATTCTCACCCAGGTACACGCTTGGGGTCAGGTTCACTTTCTCCACGATGAGATCGCCCGGAGGCGCTGTTGTGATCTTCAGCGGCAAGGCGATGGACAGGTTGTTGTCTTCTTTGTCGTGCTCAAAGACCATGTCCTGGTTATCGGTGCGCACAAAGAGGTAATAATCGCCATTGAGGTATTTGGGTACGTCCAGCTCCACGCTGTCTGTATAGCTGGCTCCTTTGGCCAGGGTAACGGTCCTTACCTTGCTGCCCAGATTCTGACTCGTAGCCGTGGAAGCCAGCGCCGGATCAAGCCCCAGCCAGATGGCGTCATGCCAGTAAGACCGGTCACTGATCTTGCTCACGGCCGTTCCCTGCCCCTGGTTTGTGATGGTGAATTTCACCTTCAGGTACTGACCGGCAAAAGCCACGTTAGACGCCTCCACCTTGGTCACCGCTAGGTCAGCGGCCGGGGAAGAAGAAAGGGTGATTTCCTTCACCTGCAGGTTATTGGTCCTGTTTACCTCATTGGAGATCAGTTTATCTGGGTCAACCAGGTGGATCAGGTAATAGGCACCGGACAATCCTCTGGGGATTTCTGTAGTATAGGTCGCGTTGTAAGTGGCGCCCGGTTCCAGCCCACTCACGCGGAAGTTCCTGAAGAAAAGCACGATGTCTGTGGGGTCCAGTTCCCGGTCTTTGGAGAGATACATTCCGTCTGCCCAGGAAGAGACAATGGGACTGCCGTTGCCTTCATTAAAGACCTTCCAGTCCAGTTTGATGGAGGTTCCGGCCTGGGCCACGGTTGGGGCGGTGAGCGCAGACACTTCCAAGTCTGGTTCCAGGGGAGCCAGTTTGATGCGCACCTTCGTCCCGAATCCTTTGAGGTTATTGGTCTCGTTGGTTTCGTAGATCCTGTTACGAGGGTCGGTCTGCACAAAGAAGTACGCGTCACCTTCCATGTTAGGGGCCCTTACCGTCATCTCGCGGTTCTGGGTCTGGGAAGGCTCCGGCTGGCCGGTGAACCTTTGGGTTCCTATCTCGCGGGTAGGGTCCCAGGTGGCCGTGGTGGAGTAGGAAACCGCATCCTGGTACTCAGCACCCGGTTTGCCGGTGCCGCTGTTTTTGACCTGATATTTGATTTTGAACTCTCTTCCGGCAATGACCTCGGTGGGCATCTCCACGTTCAAGACCTCCAACTCAGCGTAGTTACCGGCGGAGATCGTGATCTGCTTGTCGCTGCGTTTTAGGTTGTCATTTGTAAAAGTGTGCTCAAAAACCTTGTCGTCTTCATCAGTGACCAGGTAGGCGTAGTAGTTCCCGGCAATGCCCTCCGGTATCCTGATGCTCTTGGTCTCGGTGTAGGTTCCTTTGGCACCTACAAAATCCGCTCCCTGGGTCTGGTAAAACTTGCCCAGGCTGATGCTGTTCTCTTTGTTGAAAGTGGCTTCTTTGGAGATGTACAGGTGGTCGTGCCACACGTTTTCAGTAGCCCTGGGCGCGGAAGCACCGCTGTTTTTCACGGTCCAGGAGAAAGAAGCTTCGGTTCCGGCTACTGCGGTGTTCGGACCGCTCACAGCAGTCACGGCCAGGTTAGGCGGTGGTGTCAGTTTGATGGTGATCTCGCCGCTGGCTTTCACGTTGTTGCTCAGGCGGGAACCTTCGTCTACCCCGTCTTTATCAGCCGCGACCACGAACACGTAGAACTTCCCTACTTTATTGATGGGCAGCGTCACGGGGGCTACCAGGTTGTAGGTCTCGTTTCTGGGCAGCGGCACGCCGGTAAAGTTGCCGCAAACATCTTTCTGGGTGGTGCTTTTCAGGCTCACGAAGGAGTACCCCAGGTAGATATCATCCGCGGGCGAGAACTGGTTGTCTGAGGACAGGTAAATGCCGTCTATCCAGTAATGGTCATAGCAGCTGGCGGCTGGTCCTAATCTGGCACCGCGTCCGCCCACTACCTGCGTCTGGGGCATCACGCCGCTGGCGTAGGTTTTCTTACCCAGGGCACTCGCCTCGCCAATATTCTGCACCGAGTAAGTTACGTTGATGCTGCTGCCATTGAAGACATCCGTCGGCGTACCCACTGAGAGTACCTTTAGATCGGCCGTAGGGCCTACCTGGATGTTGAGGGTCTGGTAGACAAAGTTGTTCTGCTCATTGCCTTCGTGCAGGGTTTCCTTGCCCGTCAATCTACCTAGCGAGCATTGGTCTCCGGTGAGGGCTCCGGCGCAGTTGGCGTGCTCGTTATCGGTGATGACAAACAGGTAATAAGTACCGGGGGTAGCTGGCAGGGTTACGTCCTGCACCTGTTTGTAAGACTGCTCGGGCTGCAGATAGGTCACCTGCGGGAAAGTACCCAGCAACTGGTCTTCATCACGGCGCAGGTCAAGGTCGGTGGACAGGTACACCCGGTCTACCCACTGCGTATTCCCGGTGCCGGTCTTGCCGATATTTTTCACCTCCCAGGTAACTGGAATGGTAGCACCACTTGTAGCGCTGACCTGGATGGTTTTGCTTACAATGGTCAGGTCTGGGAGCGGGAACGTGCGGAAAGTCTGCACCGGCCCATCGGTCTGGCGGCAGTTGTTCTTGGCCACCACCTGCCACTTGTACACCACATCAGAAGCCAGCTTCTGGTTAAGCGTGTAGGCTGGTCCCACCAAATTGGAAGCGGCGGGGAACTGAGGCCGAGCCGATGCAGTTTCTGGCCAGATGTACACATCATAGGAAGTGGCATTGGCAACGGCATCCCAGGTAAGCGGAGTGGAAACAAGGACATTCTGGGCTCCGTTGGCGGGCTTCATGTTGGTGACCGCCCCCGGGGCTACCGGGTTGCCTACCACTACGGTGAGGGTCTGGGACTGGCCTTGCGCCCCGCAGGCGGATACCGGCGTCACAGTGATAGTGTGCGTACCCAGGGTGGTCCAGTTCACCGTCAGTATGGCGCCGGTTTCGGTTTTGGTGCCGCCCCCGGAGAGTTGCCAGGTGTAGCTGGCGGCATTGGAGTTTTTAGCCTCATATTTCCAAATGCCGGGGCAAACGCTGGTCAGCCCTTCAATGGCTTTGGGCTGATCCGGAGGAAGACAGTTGGCTTTGAACGTCTGCACTGGCCCGTCTTTCTCGTTACAGCTGTTTTTAGACACCACCTGCCACTTGTACGTCACGCCATACTCCAGCCCGCTGGTTACCCTGAAACCCAAATTGGTCAGGTTGTCCTCAAAGGGGAAGGAAGGTCTGCTGGTGCCGTTGTCTGGCCAGATGTACAGGTCATAGGAAGTAGCATTGGCCGCCGCACTCCAGCTCAGGTCCAGAGGAATCAATACGTTAGTTTTACCGTTATCGGGCAGCATATTGCTGACCATGCCCGGGGCAGACAGGTTCTGCACCGTTACCTGGATGGTACGAGCAGGGCCAGATTGTCCACAACCCACCGATGGGGTAACAGTAAGGGTATGCGTGCCTGCTTTGGTCCAGGTGACTTCCACGGAATTGCCCGTACCGGAAACAATCCCGGCATCCCCCACTGACCACGTGTAGTTCACCCCGTTGACATTGGTGACGCGGTATTGCTGCTGCTCCAGGCAGACCGTGGTCTTCCCGGTGATAATGCTCGGCTGGGCCGGCGTTACGCAGTTGATAATAAACGTCTGCACAGGTCCGTCGGTCTCCTTACACGCGTTTTTGGCCACCACCTGCCACTTATAGGTAATTCCGTTGCTCAGGCCGCTGGTGACCGTATGGGACAGCGCCGTCAGGTTTTCACCATTAGGCGTGAAAGGCCGGGAGATACCGTCGCGCCAGACATACACATCATAAGTCGTGGCATTCGCCGCCGCTGCCCAAGAAAGGTTCAAGGGTAAGGAAAGATCCCCGATGCCGTTGGCGGGTTGCATATTGCTTACCGCGGAGGGCGCCTGCATCTGGGTGACCGTGATCTGCACCGAACGCGCCGGACCGGTGGTACCACAAGCCAGAGAAGGAGTTACGGTCAAGGTGTAGGTACCCGGAGTAGCCCAGGTGATCATGGCGATGTTACTAAAAGAAGTCATGGTGCCGCCTCCGGACAAAGCCCAGGTGTAGGTTACCCCCGCCACAGAAGGCACAGAGTAAAACTCAGCATCGGGGCTCACGCAGACCGGGGTCTTGCCGGTGATTGCCGAGGGCTGAACCGGCGTGATACAACCCAGGGCAAAGGTCTGCTCCGCACTTTCGGTTGTCTGGCACTCTGTTCTGGCTACTACTTTCCACTTGTAAGTTACGCCATTCACCAGCCCGGAGGAAACCGTGAAAGTAGTGGCGGTGAGGTCATCCTCGTAAGGTCTGGAGGGCGGAACCGGTGAATTGGCTGGCCACAGGTAGAAGTCATAGGAAGTGGCATTGGCCGAGGCTCCCCAAGAGAAAGTAAGCGGCAACGACAGCCCTCCGGCATTCTGCGCGGGCACCATGTTGGCGATAGCCCCTGGCTTAGGACTGGTGACTACGTCTACCTCAAAGGAGGTAGTTTTGCCGGCCGGTTCGCAGTTACTGGTTATTTTAAGGGTAAGCGTGTGTTTGCCGGCAGTGGCCCAGTTCACGGTAACTTCCGGCCCTACCGCCGAGACAATGGTTCCTCCCGCCGAAACCGACCATTGGTACGTGGCTCCTTCCACCTCATAGACGGAGTATTTCCCTTGGCCCACGCAGTAATTCCCTTCTTCCTCGTTGAGGTAATCCGGCATTACTATTTTAGCGCAAAAGCTTCTCTCCACCGAGGGTGCCGGTGCGTACACGCTGTTTCCGCTTTGCTGGGCCGTCACGGTTACTTTCCCGAAGCCTTCAATCCAGAGGGTGTTACCACTCAGTATCTCGGCCGGGCCGGCGGCGGTATAGGTCACCGGCAACCCGGAACTGGCTTTGGCTTTCAGGGTAAAGCTGCCCTCCCCGTACCTGTCCTCCAGAGGCGCGAAGTCAATGGTCTGGGCAGTCTGGCCGGTAGACAATTTCCCGTTGCCCGTGAGCTGAAGAACGATCACCTTTTCGCCGCCATCAGTGTTTCCCTGGCTGTAGCCACCCTGATTGGTGACCACGGGCAGGTCAGTACTGTGCGAAGAACCCACCGCTACCACATTACCGTCTGCGTCTGTGGCTACGCCATTCAATACATCGTCTTGCAGGGAGCCGTAGTATGTGGCCCATTGCCGAGCCCCGGCGGAGTTGAATTTGAGCAGGAAGCCGTCTGTGTAGTCTTCTGAGGAACCTTGCAATTGGTTATAACCGCCGGCGATGGTCTGGGTGGGCAAACCCATGCCTTCGGAGATGCCTACCACGTAGATGTTGTTGCTGCGGTCGGCCACGATGCTTTTGCCGTAGTCTTCCTGCGGACCGCCGTAGTAGGTGGCCCAGGTACGTGCACCGCTGTTGGTGAATTTCAGGATAAAGGCATCTTCCTCGCCACCGGCCTGGGCCTGGTTGTAGGCGCCGCCCAAATTCTGGAGCGGAAAAGAAAGGCCTTCGGTGGTGCCGGTAACCAGCACGTTGTTGGCGCCGTCCACGGCAATGCGGCTTCCGTAATCTTCTCCCGTGCCGCCATAATAGGTAGCCCACTGACGCACACCTCCGCCCGAGAACTTCAGGATAAACGCGTCTGACTCATTAGTGGAGGCAACACTGGGTTGGTTGTAGGCGCCGCCCAAGTTCTGCACCGGCATGGCACCATACGCTTGGCCGGTCACCCAGATGCTGCCGTTCTGGTCGGTGGCTACGCCGGTGGCAATTTCCTCATTCCTGCCGCCGTAGAACGTGGCCCACTGGCGCACGCCGGCAAAGCTGAACTTGAGGATAAAGGCATCGTCATCGCCGCCCCGGGTGGGCTGGCTGTAGCCGCTGGCTGGCGCCTGCAGTGGAAAGTTGTTGCTGTTGGTGGAGCCTACCACAATGATGTTGCCCGCGCCGTCGGTGGCCACATCGTGCCCTTCCTCGCTCTCGGCCCCGCCGTAGTACGTACTCCAGAGTCGGGCCCCGCTGGCGCTCAGTTTCAGGATAAAGGCATCATCAAATCCATTTAAGGTGGTCTGCTCAAAGCCGCCGTTGGCCAGGCGGGGCAGGTTGGTGCTGGAGGTGGAGCCCGTCACGATCACGTTGCCGTTGGCATCCACGGCCAGGCCGCGCGCCGTCTCGTTGCTGCCGCCCCCGAAGAAGGTAGACCACTGCCGCACCCCGTTCTTGTCAAACTTCACCACAAAGGCATCATAAGAACCGCCGTGCAAGGTCTGGTTGTAGCCGCCGCTCACGGTCTGGGTAGGAAAATCCTCGCTGTAGGTGTTACCGGTGAAGTAGATATTGCCCGCGGCATCCGTGGCCACATCGGTGGCTTCTTCAAACAACGAACCACCGTAATAAGTAGCAAAAGGGTCTATGACCAGGTCTTTACCCATATCATAGGCCCCCACTTTGAACCCGATGTTGTTTTTGCTCTTCAGCGTAAAAGCCGAGGCCACTGCCTCCGCGGAGCCCCCTTCTTTTGCTTTCTGCTGATAGGTGTAAGGCGCCTCTTCCTGGATGCTTCCCAGCGGATGCACGATCTGGAGCTGCCCTTTTTTGTCAATGCTGATATCTGTGACTCCCGCGTACTGCATCTGGATGTCTGAGGCCTTCCCACCCGGATGGACCACAAAATCGTATTTCACGCCTTTAGCGCTGGCATGGAAAACCAGGTCGATGTTAGGATACACCTCCTGATAGACCAGCTTCTGGTAAGCCGGAACGCCCGTAATGCCCTGAGGGCAATGCGGGAGGTAATAGTTGTAGAATTCCTCGGCTTTCTGCTGGCTCAGGATCTTTACCTGCGGGTTGCCGTTGACCAGCCTCATGACCACCTGTTACTCCTTCATTGCCTCCTTGCCAGAGTTCTTTCCCTGCTTGCTGCTGCTTTCCTTCTTCTGGAAATTATAGATAATCTGGTCCGCGGCGAAGTAAATGGTCGCGCCTTGCACCATGGCCACATATTCTATTTCCTGCTGCAGGTTTCTTTTCTCCTTCTGAATCTGGCCCCGGTTCTGAATGAAATGGACTGGCTTAGTCGATTTTGGAGTTGCCGCCTGCACCCGCAGTAGGGTGAGCAGAAACATAATCAAGGCAAGGAAAAATCTGGTAGAGTAGCTTTTCATTGGCAAAAGGTAGCTGAGAGCGTGTTGGAGGAGTTCATAGGTTTAGAAAATGGGGCAATAACTTTCCAGGCAGCTTCGGACATGGATTTTTTCCACTACCTGAGAGCGCTGGGCTGGTACAAAAAAGAATAGTTTGTGGTACTGAAGGGGGATGATTTATCTTTTAACCAGATATCATAGGGCAAATGGCATTTTGGATGGTAGTCTTACTGGAATTAGATGACAAACCAAACCCTACAATCCCCTATTTGCTAATTAAAAATTAGAAATATTTAATTACCTGAATCTAACCATAGTAAAAAGTCTATATTCAATCCATTCTGGTGTCCAAGATGAGAATCGGGCTTTGTTTTATGTTTAAAGGCTCTTTTGTGAAAACCAGACCCAAAATGAAGAAGTGGTTATCCGGAAGAGATTGGCTAATGCTTATTCACCCGCCTGAGAAGACACTTTGTGAATGTTAGAAACGCTAGAGGCGCTACTGCCTGTTTTTGGGGTGATTTCCTAAAATCAAGCCGAAAATAAAAGTGGGTTGGGGAAAGCAATTAAGAGGAAAAGCTGTGAACTAAACCATTCTTCAATTCCCTGTTTCAGATCTATTTTTCAGAAAAACAGGTACTCACAAAAGAGCCTCTGCAGAATTGCAGAGGCTCTTTTGTGAGTATCAATATGCAAGCTTTAGAATGGAGACTCAAAGCCTTCCAGAGTGGGAAGGATTTCGTCTTTTTCAGAGACTAAGGGGTTGTCAATGCCCCATTGAATGCCAAGCGCAGGGTCATTCCAGAGCAAACCACCCTCAGAATCTTTGTGGTAATAGTTACTGCATTTGTACTGGAAAATAGTGCCTTCCTCCAACGCCACAAACCCATGGGCAAACCCCACCGGGATAAAAAAGGAATTGCGTTTCTCAGCGTCCAGGATACAAGTAACATACTGCCCATAGGTAGGCGAATCTTTGAGGATATCCACGGCTACATCCAAGGCTTTTCCTACTGTTACGCTAACCAGTTTCGCCTGCGCGTAAGGGGGTTTCTGGAAATGCAGTCCGCGTAAAACGCCTTTTTTGGAGATCGATAAATTGTCCTGCACAAAGGTCTCGGTGATTCCGGCTTCGCCAAATAACCGGGCACTGAAAGTCTCCAGGAAAGCCCCTCTCTCATCAGCAAAAATCCTTGGGGTGATTTCCACCACGCCCGCTAGTGGGTAGTTCTTTACTTGCATGTTTATGTCTTAAAGTAGATATCTTTTGAGTTATAGAAAGTGGTTTAGGTTTGGATTAAATCCTCAATCTATGAGCAGAGTGAAGTATAGGAAACCTGAACCTTAATCTTCAAATCCGCCCATCTTCAAATCTACAAATTTACTTCCTGGCTATTTTACCGGTTGCTCCTTCAATGGCCGCAAAATAGCGGTCAATCACGAACTTCTCATCGAATTTTTCTTCAGCCAAGCGGCGGCTGTTTTGGCCCATGGTCTGCAACTCTGGATTTGATAACAGATACACTTGCTCCATTTTGGCGGCCAGATCGGTGCCGTTGCGGACCTCGCAGAGATAGCCGTTGTAGCCGTCAATCACGGTTTCTTTGCAGCCGGGCACGTTGGTGGTGACGATGGGTTTGGCCATGGAGGCGGCCTCCAGCAGGGTACGCGGCGTGCCCTCGCGGTAAGACGGCAGCACTACGCAATCAGCGCCGTGAACTACGCTGGCCACGTTGTCTGAGGTACCCAAGTATTCGAGCCAGCCTTCAGCGGCCCATTGCTCCACCAGGGTACGCTTGATCCCGATGTTGCCTTCCTCGTCAATGGCGCCCAGCAGTTGGATGCGGACCTCGGGGTATTTGGCTTTGAGGATTTTGCTCGCTTCTACGTATTCCACCAGGCCTTTCTCGTAGAGCGCTCGGGAAACCATCAGGAACACGAACGGATGCTGGCGTTTGAATTCAGGGGCCGGCAGGTAGCGTTTGGTATCAATGCCAGAGCCGGGGATTACCTCGGTGATGGACTCGCGAACCAGTTTGCGGTCCAGGAAAAGCGCTTTGTCATCTGAGTTCTGGAAAAACACCTTGGCCGGGAACTGGAACGAGAACCGGTACAGGGCCATGGCAATCTTAGAGACCAGGTTCTGCACAATGAACACCGTTCCCAGGCCAGACACGTTGTTGATGGTGGGAATCCCCGCCAGGTGCGCCGCAATAGAGCCGTAGATGTTGGGTTTGATGGTGTATTGCAGAATCACGTCGGGCTTCGCGCTTTTATAGGCCTTCAGGAATTTGCGCACCAGCAGCATGTCTTTGAACGGGTTGGTGCCTTTGCTCTCCATAGGTAGTGGAACGAATTGGCAACCCTCAACCACCAGCTTGGCGGAATAGGCGTCTTCGGGGGCGATGGCTACAACTTCATGTCCGGCCGCCAACAGGGCTTTGACCAAACTAAGGCGAAAATTGAAGATATTCCAGGACTTGTTGATAACAATGGCAATACGCATGGGGTACAATAAAGCAAAAGACAAAGATAGCAGCAGATTTGGCAGCAACCCGCTCCTACGGACAGAATCTGCCGGGGGTTAATCGGTTTTCAGCGCCATTGTACTTACTTTGCACGTAAACCAAGCCTCAGTTACCAATTTATACCACCGTGAGCACCGCTTCTTTGCACATCCATGTTCTGGTAGTAGTACTGTTCCTGATCCTGTTTCTGATAAAGGCGTTCCTGCTTTTCACCGGCAAACACGAGACCCTGAACAAAACCCGCACCTCCACCAAAATGCTGGACATAGTGACCGGTACGCTCATTCTGGTCAGCGGAGGCTATCTAATGATCCAATACAACGGGCCGCTGCCCACCTGGCTGCTGGTCAAAGTGGTGCTGGTGCTGGCCGCCATTCCGTTTTCCATTGTGGGCATCAGAAGGCACAGCAAACTCCTGACCTCCGTAGGAGTACTCATTTTCCTGTATGTCTACGGTGTGGCCGAAACTAAAAGCCTGAAAATGCGTCCTGATAAAGGCGAAGCCGTGGCCGTTTCCCCCAACGGAAAAGTAGGTACTGCCTCCCCAGACCCGGGAAAGGCCAGCAATCCTATTTTAGCCCAACTGGAGGGAACGCAGCTGGAAAACACCAAGGCCATTTACACCGCCCTGTGCGCCAACTGCCACGGAGTAGATGGCCAGAAGGAAGCCAGCGGCGCCACCAATCTGCAACAGAGCACCCTTACCGTGGAAGAACGCCGGGAAGTCATCGCCAACGGCCGCGGCCTTATGCCGGGCTACAGCTCCCAGCTCTCTGAGCAGGAGATGGAGACGCTGGCGCTCTATTCCACTTTGCTTAAAAAGTAACCGTACTACATGAAAAACCAACTCCATATCACTGCCAAAGAACAGGAAACCGCCGTGCTGGTGGCCGTACCTGAATACCGGCAGACCGATGAAAAAACCAAAGAATACCTGGATGAACTCGCGTTCCTCACCGAGACCGTAGGCGCCAAATCCCTCAAACGCTTTGTGCAGAAACTGGACAAACCAGACTCCAAAACCTACGTGGGCAAGGGCAAACTGGAGGAGATTATCGCCTATGTGAAAGAGCACAAGGTAGACATGGTCATTTTTGACGATGATCTCTCCCCTTCGCAGGTGCGCAACCTGGAGCGCGAGCTGGAGGTGAAGATCATTGACCGCAGTTTGCTCATCCTGGACATCTTCGCGCTACGGGCCCAGACTGCCACCGCCCGGGCGCAGGTGGAACTGGCCCAGTACCGCTACCTGCTGCCCCGCCTTACCAACATGTGGACCCACTTAAGCCGCCAGAAAGGCGGGGGCGTGGCCATGCGCGGACCTGGTGAGACGGAGATTGAGACCGATAGACGGATTGTGCGGGACAAGATCTCTTTGCTCAAAGAAAGGCTGGAGAAGTTTGAGAAGCAGAACTATGAGCAGCGTAAGTCCCGCTCGGGCATTGTGCGCGTGTCTTTGGTAGGGTACACCAACGTGGGCAAATCCACCATCATGAACCTGCTCACCAAAGCCGATGTCTTCGCCGAGAACAAGCTGTTTGCCACGGTAGATGCCACGGTGCGCAAGATGGTGATTGAGAACATCCCGTTGCTGCTCTCAGACACGGTTGGGTTCATCAGGAAACTGCCCACCAAACTCATTGAGAGCTTCAAGTCCACCCTGGACGAGATCAGGGAGTCTGACCTGCTGCTGCACGTGGTGGATGTGTCGCATCCCTCGTTTGAGGAGCACATTGGGGTGGTGAATGATACCTTGAAAGACATCCATTCTGCGGACAAGCCGGTGATCCTGGTCTTCAACAAAACCGACCTGTACCTGCAGCAGCGAGAGCAGGAACTGAAGGAAGAGCACCCGGACGCCCTACCGGACATCAACGACCTGAGATCGTCTTACATGGCCAAGCAGCACACCCCAGCTATCTTTATCTCGGCCACAAACCGGGCCAATATTGATGAGTTGCGCCAGGTCTTGCTGGAGCAGGTGTCCAAGATCCATTTTGAGCGTTACCCGCATAATACACCTCAGGAAGGGTAAACCCGTTTAGGGGCCCTTTCAGGCAAAACAAGCCAGAAATGAACCCAGAAACAGGCGCCGTGGCATACTTGTAAAGACAACTATTTTCAGGCGTAAACAGTAAACATGAAAGCCGCAGCTGCCCCACAGTTGTGGCTTTCATGTTATGTATGCCATATGAAAACGCTATATCTGTTACGCCACGCCAAATCCAGTTGGAAGTACGAGGAACTGAGTGACCATGACCGTCCTCTGAACAAAAGAGGCCGCACAGATGCGCCCCTCATAGGACAGGAGCTGCTGGAACGGGAAATAAAGCTGGACCTGGTTGTCTCCAGTTCCGCGGTAAGGGCCATCACCACCGCATCGCTGGTGGCCAAGGAACTGAATTTCGCGCCAGACAAGATTGGGGTGCAGGAAGAGCTCTACCTTATCTCTTCTGAGGACCTGCTCATCTTTGTCCAGTCTCTGCCCGATGAATACAACCACGTGATGGTGGTGGGGCACAACCCCGCGTTCACCGAACTGGCCAATCAGCTCAGCCCAGACAAAAGCATCGCCAATATTCCCACGGCTGGCATTGTGGGTCTCAGCTTTGACTGCAGCCACTGGGGCCAAATCTCCAGAGACAACGCCAAGCTCCTTTTCTTCGACTTTCCAAAAAACTATCGCTAACGCGGGCCAGTTCTGCCCTGCATATCCCCACCTGAATGGCGGCAAAAGACAATACAGACCCTACTAAACCTTCGCAGGAGAAATCCCTGGTTCATGAAGTTCCGCAGATAAGCCGCGAGCTGAGTTGGCTTGCGTTCAACTACCGCGTGCTGCAGGAAGCCAAAGACCCGCGGGTGCCCCTGCTGGAGCGCCTGAATTTCCTGGCTATTTTCTCCTCCAACCTTGACGAATACTTCAAGGTGCGGGTGGCCACCATGCGCCGCCTGGCCAAGCTAAAGAAAAAGACCCGCGAGAAACTGGAAGACGATCCCCTGCCGGAATTAGCGGAGATCATTGCCGAGGTATCACGCCAGCAGCAGGAATTTGGGCAGGTTTTCCGGACCGAGATCCTGCCGGAGCTCCGCCGCGAGCACATCCACCTCATTGACGAGACCGAGTGCACAGACGGGCAGCGCGACATGGCGCTGGACTATTTCCGGCGTACCATAAAGCCACTTTTGGCACCCATCATCTTCAGCGCCAACCCCAGCCCGCTGTTCCTTAAAGACCAGACCGTGTACCTTATTGTGCGCCTGAAACCAAAAGCGCAGGAGGAGCCGGAGCAATACGCTATTCTGGAGATTCCTACCCAAAAACACGGGAGCCGTTTTGTAAAATTGCCCGTGGAGCAGGGCGAGCACTACGTCATGCTCCTGGACGATGTGATCAGGGTGGGCTTGCCTGAGCTGTTCCCCGGTTTTGCCGAGGTGGAGGCCTACGCCGTGAAACTCTCCCGTGATGCCGAGCTGGACATTGAGGAAGAGGTATCGGGCAATTTAATGGCCAAAATCAAGAAAAGCCTCAAGAAACGGGAAACCGGTAGACCCAGCCGCCTGCTCTACGACCCGCAGACCCCTGAACCCTTGCTGCACGCGCTGCTGGAGCACATTGGCATCACCACCGATGAACTGGTGGTGGGTAGCCGCTTCCACAACTTCCGTGATTTCTTTGGGTTCCCCAAGTTTGAGATACCCGGCCTGTACTATGCGCCGCAACCGCCGCTGCCCCACCCGGTGCTGGAGAAAGCCCCTAGCATGCTGGAAGCCATGAAAGAGCAGGAATTCCTGTTGCATTACCCTTACCAGAAGTTTGACTACGTGCTCCGCTTTCTGGAAGAGGCCGCCGATGACCCCGCCGTTACCAGCATCAGCATTACGTTGTACCGCGTAGCCGATAAATCAAAGGTAGCCAAGGCGCTCATCAGGGCCGCGGAGAATGGCAAGCTGGTTACTGCCGTGGTGGAACTCAAAGCCCGCTTTGACGAAGAATCAAACATTTACTGGGGCAGCAAACTGGAGAAAGCCGGGGCCAATGTCATATTCGGGGTACCGGACCTCAAGGTTCACAGCAAGATTGGTTTGGTGACCCGGCAGGAAGACGGCCAGGCGGTGCAGTACGCCTACCTGAGCACCGGCAACTACAACGAGAAAACCTCACTCATCTACACTGACCACGCCCTCTTCACCACCGACCAACGGCTCACGGGTGAGATGTCTAAGGTCTTCAACTTTCTGGTGGACGGCAACACGAACCAGACGTTTGAGCACCTACTGGTAGCACCCTTCAACCTGCGCGACGGGTTAGAAAAACTCATCAGGCACGAGATGGAACTGGCGCGGGCCGGAAAACCCGCCTACATCGTGGCCAAGATGAACGCCCTGCAGGACAGCCGCATGATCAAACAGCTGTACGAGGCCAGCCAGGCTGGTGTGAAGATAGAATTGCTGGTGCGCGGTATCTGCAGCCTGATTCCGGGCGTGCCGGGCCTGAGCGAGAACATCTCGGTGCGTAGCATCGTGGACCGGTACCTGGAGCACGGGCGCATCTACGTCTTCGGGAACGGCGGGGAAGAGAAAATCTTTATCGCCTCGGCAGACTGGATGAACCGTAACCTTAACCGCCGGGTAGAGGTGGCTTTCCCCGTGTATGACCCTGTGCTGCGCCAGGAAACCCGCCAGATGCTGGATCTGCACATGAAAGACAACCAGAAAGCCCGTCTCTCAGATAACCAATACTGGGTTTCTGATGACCCATCATTGTCTGTGCACGCCCAGGATGAGGCTTACCGGCTCATGAAAGAAAAAGCCACGCAGGCCGGGTTCCCGGTTACTTAGGACCGCAACAGGTTTAAGAACTATTCCAACTGAAAAGCCAACGGGCCGGTATCTTCTGATACCGGCCCGTTGGCTTTTCAGTTGAAGTCAAAGCTGAAATCCGTTTAGGGGCCGTTTACAGTAAATCAGCCCCTAAACAAATTGGTTACTGTTTCAGGAAGCGGCGGGGCGGCACCAGGAACAGCTCCACGTTAAAGAAAACCGCGTCTTTGATGTGGGTTTCTATCAGGGGGTTGGCAGTGCGCGCGCGGCCATCGTACAAGTCAAATTTGTGGTTGTAGCGGTATCCTGTTTCCAGCCCGAACCAGATGAAGTCATAAATTTCGCGGTCCCAGCGGAGCCTTGCTTTGATCTCTGATTTCCGGAGCTCCACAGTCTCGTATTGGTTGAAAGGCTCGGTGTTGATGTTGATGTTGTAGGTAGAGCCATCAATGCGGTAGCCCAAGTACAGCAAGGATTTCTCTGAGAAGTTGCGCCGGAAAGTGACGTTGGCCGGAAACAGCGCCTCTACGCCCCACTTGTCGTTGAAGGTGCGGTTGTACAGGAAAGCCGGGTAAATGGTCTGCCGCCCGAAAGCATAGCCCAACTGCACCCCTAAACCATAAGACAGGTATCGGCTTTTCTTCCAGCCGTAAATGGCCTCCATGGAAGTTCTCAGGTAGCGCGTGAAGCTCACGTTATCATGTTTGCCGTAATCGCCGTTGAGTTCGCCTTTCACCCGGAAGATGATGTAGTTCTTGTAGTTGAGCGGTTTCAGCATGACCAACTGCCCGTCCAGGGAACGCAGGTTCTTGTCTTCCAGCCGCTGGTACAAGGGGTATTGCTGCGTTTCGGGCTCTTTGTAGTTGAACTCTTCCAGAAAGTAACTGCCGCCCAGTACCAGCTTAAAGTGCGGGTTATTTACCAGCGGCGCATAGGCCTTAAACTCAAACCGGTTGCTTTTGAGCACATCGGCGCGGGCGTCTTCCACGGTGCTCTGCTGCCCCCGGGAGTGCATGCCAAACCGCGGCAACCGCTCATACCTGATGATGATACCCTTGCTCTTGCCCATGCCCACCACCGAGGGGTTGGCCAGTTCCTTCTCATCTGTGGTGTCCTGGGCTGCCCTTAGAGAATCAGAGAAAAAGCCTTGGGCATTTACCGGCTGTTTTGTGAAAACCAAGCCTAAAATACCCATCAGGAGAAAAAGCTTTTTCATAGAGGCAGGGCTGCAATATGTGGTTGTGGTAAGAGACATGTTAAAAGAGGAAGCCAAAATTCACGTTGAACAGTTTATCTTCTTCGCCCGCTGAGTAAGTGGCATTGATCACGGCCTGCTTGAGCACGTCAATCCAGATACCGCCCCCTACGCCGCGGTGTATTTTGTTTGAGTCATCACCGTCGGCCCAGACGCGGCCGTGGTCCACCAGACCCATGATCCCAAACTTGCCCGGGAACAAATACACATTGAACTTGAAGAGCTCTACCCGCACCTCGGTGTTCTGGTAAACGGAAGTGCGCCCGGCAAAACGGGTGCGGCGGTATCCGCGCAGGTTGGTGAGTCCGCCCAGGGTATTGGCCTGGTAGAACGGAAAATCCCCGAAGTTGTGAGCCCCGCCCAACCTTGCCGCCAACGTAAGCTGGAACGGCAGCCTTGGCCCGATGTAGAACATGAACTCAGAGCCAATACGCCCGAAATTGCGGCCCTCCCCGCCCAACTGGCGGGAGTAGGAGAACTCGTTCAGCCATTTCAACCCGATGCGCGGGTTCACCGGGGTGCTCACCGCCTGCAGGTTCAAAAAGCCCCTTACCCCTGTGAACTGCTCCACCCCGAAGACTTCCTCAGAGAAGATCTCATCCACGTAGCGGCCGGGGTAATGCTGCAGCTCATACCGGTCATAGAACGGCCCGATGCCCATTCTCACGAAGTGGGTGAAGCTGGTGTTGATGGTTGGCGACACCATCATGCGGGCCATCCGCACGCGGTAGTATTCTATCTCCCGGGTCTGCTCCGTCTCGTTGCCCAACCCGAAGAAGTTGATCTGGTACTGCGGTCCGAAAATGGCGGCTTTCACCCCCAGGTCCAGTTTGTCATTGAAGATCTGCTTGAACTCAGAATCATACCTGATGTTGTAGGCGCGGGTAGCGAAAGCGTAGTTGGCCCGCAGGTAATGCTCAGAGGCGTACGGCTGTTTCCTGAACTTGTGGTTGCGGTACAGCACCCCGCCGCCCAGGAACAAACCATCGTCCACGTTGTACTCTATAGACAGCCGCGGCCCGAAGTAAGGGATCTTGTAGTTGTCGCGGTCATAGAGGTTCACGTCCTCAAAGGCCTCGGTTTTGTCCTCGGC
Organism: Rufibacter roseolus; assembly: GCF_017916365.1. Lineage (GTDB taxonomy): Bacteria > Bacteroidota > Bacteroidia > Cytophagales > Hymenobacteraceae > Nibribacter > Nibribacter roseolus. The sequence continues at coordinate 1,185,478 of NZ_JAFMSU010000001.1, read as the reverse complement.
CTCAGTGCCAAAGGCGATCTGGTTTTTCTCGCCGGTGAAATCGTAGATCTTGGTTTTGCGCACCGGACCCTTCACGCTTGAATTGTCTGAGATGGAGTCATTGCCTTCGCCCCCAATGATGCGCACCATAGGGCCGGTTTTGGTGTTGCCGGTTACCTCAAACACGTCATCGCCGCCCAGGCCGTACAACCTGATCTCTTCGGTTTCCTTGTTTTTGAACAGACGGCGATAAAGCACCTTGGAGACCTCGCCCTCCTTGTTGATCTTGCGCATGGTCACCTCGGTCTCGTCATCTGAAATGCGGCGCACTTCAAATTTCTCACGCTTGTCAGAGCCGGAAATGTCCACGTCCTCGGCCAGGTGCAGGTAGTATTTCTCGGCTACCTGCGGCAGCAGGTCACGTCTTGATTTGAGGTTGGCGATCACCTCGGGCCCGGAGAGCGGAAACACCTCTGGCGGCATTTGGCGCACGGCTTCCTCAATGGCCTGATCGGTCATGGAGGCTTTCAGCTCATTGGCCAGTTTGATCCACTGCTCGCGCGTAACGCTGGACAGGAAGGTACGGTCTGCGGAAAGAGCCGAAAGGTTGAGGCCTTTATAGTCTCCGAAGTCTTTCCCGAAGTGCTGGAAATTACGCACCGCCCACCGCCGGCTCACAAGCCAGGGAATAAATCCGTCGGCTTTGAAGAACGCGATGTCACGGTCTTCGGGCACGGGCCGGTAAGTGCGATTGTCTTCGCCGGATCTGGTTTCCACCCAGCGCCACTGCCCTTCGTGCCGGTCCCAGTCGCCAATGAGCATGTCCAGCAGGCGGGCGCGGGCAAACTCCTGCTCATTTACCTGGTTGTCATGGTCATTGCGCTTGCGCTCCAGCAGTCTCTCGGTACCTATAATGTTGGTGGCGTTGCCCAGACTGGCTACGTCTGAGTGGTCTTCGTCTGCGTCTTCCTCCAGGAAAGCCACGGTGTTGTTGAACTCATCCAAGTACTGGCGCAGGCGCGGATCATTGGGGATGTACACCAGTTTGGGGTTGGTATGGTACACTCCGGCGGCATCGGCGAGCTTGGCGGCCACCAAGGCGCCGTAAGGGTGCTGCGCCGAGATCTGGTCCTGCAGAATGTCGCGGGCCACGGTGCGCTGCAGCGCCTCTGGCAGCATGGCGCTGGGGTCTTTGTTCACGGAGCGCAGGGTGTACTCCCGGCCTTCCTCATTGCGAAGCTTAAGGGAAGAGGTCTGCTTGCCCCCGCCCTTCTGGTAAGGCACCAGCCCGCCTTTCTCGCGCTGCAAATCCAGCAGGGGAATGGTCACGGGTGTCTGCCATTCTCTACGGTAGTGGTTTCCCAGCAAGCCTTTCTTGAACGCACCCACCCCGTAGGCCTTGTTGGCCGGCGTGGTGATGGTGCTGTCTTTATAGTCTTCTTTGGAAATGGCGATCTGCTCGGTCTCTGGTTTGGCCTTGGCGTACATGGGCATCCGGAAGGACAGCCTGGCGGGCTCATCATCATCGTTCTTGGCGTAGAACTCTACCCAGGCCTCGCCGTTGCGGTAGTAGTTGATGCGGGCATACCCCTGCGACTTCTCGGCGTAGAGCGCGTCGCCGCCGTTTTTCACGTGCTGGGTTTTGCAACCGGCCCCACTGACAATGTGCGGCAGTTTACCGGCCTTGAAATACTGCAGGTTGTGCTCATGCCCCGCCGCATATACAATGTTGTCATACTTAGAGAACACGGTCATAAGGCCGTTGATATAGGCCTGGTAGCTGGGGTGCGGAATGTCCTGGGCAATACCGCCGTACTTGCGCGCCAACGGATAGATGGACCCGATGATGGGCAGCGGCAATACCCAGCCTTTGCGCAGGATGGTGAGCGGGAACAGGTGGTCTGTAAGCGTGAAGTATCCCCCGTGGATACCGTTGCTGAACAGCGGGTGGTGCCCCACCACCACTATGTTCTTGTCTTTGTTCTTCTGGATGATGTCTTCCAGTTGCACCAGCACGTCTACCTCGCTGGTGACGCCGCAGGGGTTATCGTCGCCGTAGGGTTTGTCATAGGGGTGCAGCCACCAGTGGGAGTCCAGCGCGATGAGCACGATCTCTTCCTCAATGAGCACTTCAAACGGGCCGGGGCAGCCGTTGCCGGGCACAAAGAAATCGGTGCCTACCACAATGTTACTGTCTGCCAGGTATTCTTCCACGAAACGCTCTTCCCGCACCACGGCCTCCCAACCGTCCGGGGTTCCGCTGCCGCCGCCCCAGTCATGGTTTCCGGGGATCATGTACTTCTCGCCTTTGTAGCCTTTGAGGATATCCAACTGGGCCTTCATGCGGGCCTCGGCGGTTTTCCGGTCATAGGCATCTGGTTTGGGCAGGCCGTTGTGGTAGATGTTGTCGCCCAGGTACACCACGGCACTTCTTTCCCCGGCCCGGTCAATCTGCGACTTAAGGTGCATGAGGGTGGGGTCTGGTTTATCGGTGAGCGGGGCGCCGGCGTCACCAATCAGGAACACGCTGTAGACAATCTCGGAGGTGTCTTTGGGCGTCTGTGACTGCCAATCCACCACATTGCGGGCATAGTAAGGTTTAGCCGTGGTACATGCCTGCACGAACCAGAAAATGGCAAAGGGTAAAAAGAGGAGACTGTATTTTTTTTTCATGAACGATAGATGCCAAAGCTTCAATCTGCGGGCCCAAGCGGTAACCGGCGAGCCGGGAAGTATTTAAAAGGCGGTAAATTTGGTCTTTATACGGAGAGCGGCCCTCAGAGATTATACCAGCCCTTCTAGAATAGCTTCCGCAGAATATTTGCCTGTATGACGTACGCAAAGGGGCTAGGGTTAGAAGAAATTTTGCCGGAGCAAATTCTTCTAATTCTTCTAGCCTCATAAAGAATTCATCCCATGCCTAGCCTTTTGGGCACAAGTTTTAGAAAAACAGCCCCTAAACCCTGGCGCAGGAATTAGGACTGGTCAGAGCCAGGCGAAACTTAAGTATGCTAGCATTCTATTGAAGAGCCACTTACAGGAATACCCATTGGCGGGGCAGGATACGCGGCGGAGTCCCAGTACACAGGAAGACCGTTTTTGTTTAGGGCCCATTCTTGGGAAAACGGCCTTGAAACAGTATCTCCGTAGGCTGGGGCAATGTCTCTTCTGGCGCCCGGAAAGGAATACGGTCAACCTTGAAGCCCTATTTCGCGTTGTAGACCTTTGGATTCAACTCTATTGAAAGCAGCCCTTTTGCTGCTTTAGACAAGTGCTACGGGCAATATCGCTCTCACCTATCTTTATGGAAAACGAAGATCTCATCCGGAAAGCTGGCAACTACGTGTTCACGCTTTTCAAAGAGAAACTATCTAAGAAATTGGTTTACCACAACTACAAACACACGTTTGAGGTGGTAAAAGAGGCCAGGGAGCTGGCCCAGGGGTGCAACTTGCACCCAGAGGAAATGGAGATTCTTATGCTGGCCGCCTGGTTCCATGACACGGGTTATATCAGCACCTATGAGAATCATGAAGAGGAAAGCGTAGAGATTGCCACCGCCTTTCTTCAAGGAGAGAAATACCCCCCTGAAAAAATCGCGCAGGTGAACACCTGCATTATGGCCACCAAACAGGGCCAGACGACGCACCACCTGCTGGAAGACCTCCTGGTGGACGCTGACATCGCCAATATTGGGAAGGAAACTTTCTTTGCCACCGCCGAGCTCCTGCGTGTGGAGTGGGAGATTTTCCAGGACCGCACTTTCTCTGACCTAGAGTGGGCGCAGTTCCAGCTGGACTTCCTGCTTTCCGTCTCTTTCCGGACCCAGCCGGCGCAGGCCAAGTTCTCCAAACAGCTCAGCAAGAATATACAGGAGCAGCGCAACCACCAGAAAGAACTGGCTAAAAAGAAAAAGAAAAAGGAGAAGAAGAACCGCGAAGACCTGGCCCAGCCCAAACGGGGTATTGAGACCATGTTCAAGAGCACCTATGACAACCACATCAGCCTGAGTGCGATCGCAGATAACAAGGCCAACATGATGATCAGCCTCAACGCCATTATCATGTCCATCATTATCACGTACCTGGGCACCAAGTCCTCCATCATTGGCGCTGAGTTCACGCGTAACCCTATCCTTATGATTCCGGTGGGCATTCTGTTGGCTACTACTCTGGCATCGGTGATCTCGGCTATCATCTCGGCGCAGCCCGAGGTAACCAGTTTCCGCCTGCGGCCCGATAAACTCACCAGCCGTCGCATTAACCTGCTGTTTTTCGGGAACTTCACCAAAATCCCGCTGGAAGATTTCCAGAACGGCATGCATGACATCATGCGTGACAAAAACGCGCTCTACAACAACATGATCACCGATATCTACTACCTGGGAGACGTGCTCAAGAACAAGTACCGCCTGCTGCGTATCTCCTACACCATTTTCATGATAGGCATTATCTTAACGGTGCTGTCTTTTGTGATCGCCATCTCCAGATAGGATATCCAGAAAGACACAAAGCAGAAGGGGCTGCCGTTGTAGAAACGGCAGCCCCTTCTGCTTTACAGGCTTATCTTCTCCTTTATTTCTGCCGATTTTGGTGCAGCTGCTCACAAAGGTGCTTCAACTGCAGCAGCGAAGCCTTCATGAAGCCCTTGATCTGCTTGCGCCCGAAGTTGTCATAGAAGTAATCACCCACCGATACCCGGCTGTAGTGGAATTCCAGGGTGAGCAGGGTTCTTCCCTCTTCCTGGTACAGGTGGTAAAAAATAAGGGAGTTGGGAAACATCTTGAAGTTGGCCATTTTCTCAATGACCTCTATTTTCTCGGGTGTGACGCGGCTCTGCAGGGTCTGCATCTCAATGGAACCGCCCTTCTCCATCTCGCAGAAGTAGTTGGTGCCAATGCGGTTTACTTTTTTGGTGTCAAAGCGCGCGCTTTTCACCCGGTGCATCCATTTGGGTTTGAGCCGGTAATTCTGGATCACCCGCAGCACCAGCTCGGCGGGAGCCTTGATATAGTCCCGCAGGGAAAAGGTGTTGGGGTACTGCTTGTCGGTGTGCTCGGCCTCAGGGTCGGTGACCAGCAGGCGCAACGGGGTAAGAAAGGCGTATTTGTAGCGGATCTCCCCCACATGCTCATAGCTGTTCATGCCGTCTTTTAGCTGGGACCAGGCAAAATTGTGCGCCACCGCCTCGGGGTCCTGGGTGTTGAGGTAACCCTCGGTCAGGAGCACGTATTCTGAGCCCTCTATGCTGTTTTTGAGCAGGCGGTGAGCCAGGATCACATCAGTGCCCATGAGTTTGATATGGTCCCTTATCTGGGTCACACTGATGCGCCCGTAATGCACCACTACCTTCAGGGTAAGTTTGTTCTCAGAGAGTTTGGGGCTGGACAGGATGTCATTGCGCTCCATGATGCGCAGGTAGTTCTGGAAATCCAGGAAAATCTGCTTGCACTGGCTCACGATCTGGTCAATGGCCGGGGCCTCGCCAATTTTATAGAACAGGATGGCATCTCCTTGGATCTCGCAGACTTCCATGTTGAGGATGTTGGCCTCAATGATGATCTCCAGCAAATCAGCGATAAGGTTACGGCTGTACTGCACCCCGTTTTCATGCATGAACCGGGTGAAGCCGCTTATATCAGGGATGAACAGCAGTGCCGGCTGCGTGTCATCCGCTTCATGGGGCGCTAATGAAATATTGGTTACTGTTGACTCCATGGATAAATTCTAAGTCAGAAGCCGTTCAGTTGAAATCTCAACCAGTTCATCTGCTTGTTGGGTTACCTTCCAACGCCACATATACGTGAATATGGCCTCTTCATTTGCCTTTCCGGCGCAGTTGTTGAAAATTTTCCTCAACTTCTTTCCCCAGCCTTTTCCAATACCGGCAGCTTACAGTCCAGACTGTGGCCAGGAGAGGCCTAATGCCCCTTTTTGCAGAGTCTCCCGCGCTGATGCATTCCGTAAACAAATACAGTTATTTCTTGCCCAACCAGCACAGAATACTCAGGCCGCCGGTTTTTAATTCGCATGGATCAAATTAACCCACCGGCGCTTTTTGCCCTGTTTAAATAAAAACCAACCAAAAACAAAAAAGGAGTGACGGGCCATGTCTATGGTCTCCCTCACTCCTCTAAATAAACCCTAGATCCTTATTAGGAATTAGCGTCTGCGCTTTTTGGCTTACGGCCTCTTTTTGCGCCTTTAGGCTTGTTCAAAGAATCTGGAATTTGATTCAAAGCCTCATTCATTTGGCTGAAAATACCTAGCATCAATTGAACATCTTCAACATTTTGGCAATCGCGGATTACCTCCATTTGCATCTTGTCAAGCTTGCTTTTAAGTTGATCTCTCATAGTAATTAGGTTGTTATAGATTGAAATCTATGCAAATATATAAATAACGTTGATTCTTCAGCGAAAAGCTGCCAATTGTTCCCACTAAATTACACTACGAATTCCTCTACGCAATTTGTTTCTTATTAAATGAATTACTCTGGTAATTATTGCCTTTATTCTGAATATTTTCTTTTCAAACATTAATTAAACTTGTTCCACAGACCAGATCTACTGGTACAAGCCCTGGCACTTGTTTCATTAAGGCAGGAAAAGAGAAAACAAAAATGGTTGGTGCGTTAGATTTAGTGGCTTTAAAATTTTCTTGATATTAATTTTGCTTTACTTTTGCAAATAGACCAATGCAGCACTGCATTAGATGGCCCCGTAGTTCAACGGATAGAATAGAAGTTTCCTAAACTTTAGATCTGGGTTCGATTCCCGGCGAGGCCACTCTCCTTTTCTTTCTTCCCACCCGGCCTATGGCGTGGTCACATTCCTATCCTGAGAATCCTGTTTACTTGCAGCGTCTTATTTGGATTTTTGACGCCTTGCTTTATTTATTCCAATAATTCTTTTCAGGCTAATTCAATTGCACCACAAATAAGAGATTATCTGTTTGCAAGAGTTAATGAATGATCAAAGCACATCTTCACCTACCTGTCACCTAGAATCCACTACTTAATCAGGTTCTTTTTAGAAGTATCAAAAAAATAAATCCGCTTCTTTTCTACGGCTGTGACAAAACTGGTGCATCTTTTGGCAAATAGAACAAAGAATAAAAGGCTTGGTTTAAGGTACAAATGGCCAAACCGTGCTTACGGGTAATTCCCACTTACAATTCCGTATAATTCCTGAATCTTTGTCATTCCCTTTATTACAAGCAAATTAGCCTTACACCAGCCAAAAAGAATTAACCTCAATGAGCATTTGAACCAAGAACTGATTCTGCCTGGGTATGCGGTAAGGGATGGCCATTTTCTGCCTGCATAAAGCAAAAGGCAAATTATTGTTTTCCTTTGCGTCTCAGTGGGTTAATGGCAAATAAAAAAGGCAAAACCATTGGTTTTGCCTTTCACTTATTGGGGCTGAATGTTACTTCAAAATTACCTTCCTTACCTCGCTGTAGGCAGGAGCCTCCAGTTTTACGTAGTACAATCCTTTAGACAGTTTGTTCAGGTCTAACACTTTCATGTAATGGGTGTCCGGGTCTTGTATTACTTCGCGGTACACCACGTTGCCAATAACATTCATGATCCGGAGATCGGTCTTTTTGCCTTCAAAGCCTGCCAGGGAGATGGTAATCACACCGGTGCTGGGGTTGGGGTACACAGACATAGACTGGTCTTCTACGTCTACCTTTGCCTCACTCTTCTGTTCTGTTGGCAGTGGCCGGGTCCTAACCTGGGCCGAGGTGTCAAAGAAGGTGAGACAAATAAAAAATAAGAGTATAAAGTGTTTCATGGGTTTTCTTTAAGCCTTAATGCTAAATTGATCTATCAACTTATAACTTGTTAACGATCAAGGAGTACACTTGGTTTTGTATTTTATACTGAACAAATACGTAAATGAGTTGTTTTAAATAACAATTATAGCATAAAAGCAACATCTTACCAGCACCTATGGTTACCCGCAAAGTCATTGTCATTGGAGGAGGATTAGCCGGTTTGGTGAATGCTTTGCAACTATCGGGCCAGGGCGTAGAGGTGACACTGGTAGAGAAGAAAAGGTTTCCCTTCCACAAGGTTTGCGGCGAATATATTTCCAACGAGGTTCTCCCCTTTCTACAGAGTCTGGGCGTGGACGTAGAGATATTGAAACCTGCTCATTTAACCCATTTCCTGCTTTCTTCCCCCACCGGCCGTACGCTCCAAGCCCCGCTTGATCTGGGCGGATTTGGGGTGAGCCGTTACACTTTGGACCACCACCTTTTCCAGTTAGCCCAGCGGCAGGGTGTCACGTTCCGGCAAGGGGTAAGCGCCACCGAGGTAGCTTTTGATGGACATGATTTCACCGTCACGCTTTCCTCCGGAGAGCAATTGCAGGCCCCGGTGGTCATTGGAGCGTACGGTAAGCGCAGTGCCCTGGACCGCCGCCTGAACCGCTCTTTCTTTGAGGAACGCTCCCCATACCTGGCGGTCAAATACCACATCCGTACGCAACTGCCCAAACACGTCATTGCGCTGCACAATTTCTCTGATGGATACGCCGGAGTCTCGGCGATTGAGGAGGAGCGGTACTGTTTCTGTTACCTTACTACTCGCCAGAACCTGAAAAAGCACGGCACAATAGCCCAGATGGAGGCCCAGGAACTAGGCAAAAACCCTTGGCTACGCGACCTGCTCCAAAACAGCGAGTTTCTGTATCCCCAACCCGAGGTTATCAACGAGATTTCCTTCGCGCCCAAAGCCTGCCTGGAAGACCACGTGCTCATGAGTGGTGACGCCGCCGGCCTCATCACGCCGCTGTGCGGCAACGGCATGGCCATGGCCATCCACTCGGCTAAACTGCTGTCTGAGCAGGTGCTGCTCTTCCTGAACGGCCAGCAAACCAGAACCCAACTGGAAAACAATTACTCCAATGCCTGGCAGCGGCAGTTTGGCGCCCGGTTACAGACCGGCCGCCTGGTGCAGCGCCTGTTCGGGAAGCCTATTCTGTCTGAGTTGGCGGTTACCAGCCTCAAATACCTTCCGGGCGCTGTGGGTGCCATCATGCGGCGCACGCACGGCAAGCCTTTTTAATTCTCCAGTCTCGAATTGACCATCCTGCTTTTGGCCTGATTTTCTAAAAACTGCCCTGAAACGGATACCATTTCCTTGGTCTGTCCCCTGACAGGCCAACATAGCAACAACCAGTTTTCAGCTTGCTATTTCGGTCTGTCAGGAGACAGACCGAGGAGGAAGTTTCTATAAGGTGAACTCCTGAAATGCATAAGATGAAACGACCGATTCATTAACCATCCTGCTTTAAGCCTGATTTCTACAAAATCGACCTGAAACAACCTTGCCTGTCAGTCGGAGGCTTGCATGTTTTTAATGGACTTTCGCGGGCTTTATTCTTTTGCCAAAACCCCAACCCGGGGTTATGAGTATGTTCCGGATGGCGGGCATCACTCCCCCTCTGCCCAGAGCCCCGGCAAAACAAATCCGGCTCTTTAAACATCTTGCCGCATTTTTTGCTTATACTTATTATATGAAGAGTTACCTCTGCGCCATCGGCACAGCAAATCCACCGCATGCTTTTCCTCAGCAACAGATTGCTGATTTTATGGCCGAGGCCCTTCAGCTGGACCAGGATGATACGCGCAAACTCAAAGCCCTGTACCGGGTATCGGGGATTGACCAGCGCCACACCGCCCTCCCCGACTACGGCCGCCAGAACGGCGAGTACGAGTTCTACCCCAACACGCCCGGCTTGGAGCCTTTCCCTACCGTGGGCGACCGCATGCAGGAATACCGCAAAAATGCTTTGCCGCTCTCAGTGGCGGCCGCGGAGGAGTGCCTGGCCCAGGTTCCGGACATAGACGTTAGCCAGATCACCCACCTCATTACGGTGAGTTGCACGGGCATGTACGCCCCCGGCCTGGACATTGAATTGGTAGAGGCGCTTGGCTTACCTAGCCAGGTGCAGCGTACCTGCATCTACTTTATGGGTTGTTACGCAGCCTTCAACGCCCTTAAGGTAGCCGATACCATCTGCCGCGCCGATGCCCACGCCCGTGTGCTTATCGTCTGCACCGAACTCTGCACCCTGCATTTCCAGAAACAGCAGCAAAGCGACCATTTGGTCTCCAATTCCCTTTTCGCCGATGGTGCGGCCGCCGTGTTGGTGAGCCCTAAACCGCTGTCGCCGCTCTCGCTGCGCGTGGACGCGTTTCACTGCGATCTGGCGCCCTCGGGGCACAAAGACATGGCCTGGCACATCCACGATTTCGGGTTTGAGATGACGCTTTCCTCCTACGTGCCGGCCTTGATCAAACAGGGCATCGGACAATTGACGCAGTCTCTTCTTCAAAAGCTGAACCTGAAGCTGGAGGAGGTTGAGCTGTTTGCCATCCATCCGGGCGGGCGCAAGATCCTGGAGGTAATTGAAGAGGCGCTGGGCCTTACCGCCAAAGACAACCGGCATGCTTATCAGGTACTGCGGCAGTTCGGGAACATGTCCTCGGCTACGGTGCTGTTCGTGCTGCGGGCGCTGTGGCAGGAACTGCAGCCCGGTCGCCACGAGGCGCCCATCCTGAGCTTCGCCTTCGGGCCGGGACTCACCCTGGAATCCATGTTGCTTTCAGTACACTATGTTTAGCGAGCGGTCCACGGAACCGGAGCTGATGGATGACCTGTCGCTGGCCAATGATGACCTGCGCCGGAACCTGCAGGAACTGGAGTTCATCAACGTCTGGCTGGGCGGGCATGACGTGGTGCGCAACGGCCTAAATCAGGTTATAAAGGATCCATTTCTGGCCTCTTTTCCCGAAAACACCCTTAGAATAGCCGATCTAGGCAGCGGTGGCGGTGATACCCTGCGCATGGTGGCCCGCTGGGCGCGGAGTAAAAACCTGCAGGTAGAACTGACCGGCATAGATGCCAACGCCTTTATGCTCCAGTATAGCACCGCCCTAAGCCAGGACTACCCAGAGATCACTTACCGCCAAGCCGATGTCTTCTCCCCGGAGTTTGCCCAGCAGGAGTTTGACATTGTCATCTGTAGCCTGTTCCTGCACCATTTCCCGGAGGCGGCACTGGCCTCCCTCCTGGCCCAACTGAAAGACCAGGTGCGCGTGGCCGTGCTCATCAATGACATCCACCGGCATCCGCTGGCTTACTATTCCATCAAGAGTCTTACCCAAATGTTCTCGCGCTCGTATCTGGTAAAGCATGACGCGCCGCTCTCGGTGCTGCGGGCTTTCTCCCGCGCAGACTGGCAGCGCACGTTGGCCAAGGCAGGTATTGAAAGCTACCGGTTGCGGTGGCGCTGGGCCTTCCGCTGGCAGATTCTTTTTGGCCCGATTGCAGAAAAACGGCACCAAAACAAAAAATAATTTGTAACTTACTATAACAGAGAAAGATATACGTATTTACCGCAACATAAAAGCAGCGGTTACCACGAAGAATGATCCCTGTTAAATGCGGAAGCCCACCTTTACCGGCGAGGCCCCGCACATTGTTTCACCAAAACTTTTCCCATGGGCCGAAGTTCCTCAAAACAACCCCTTCAATTCTGGCTGCTTTTGGCGGCATCCATCCTTTTATCAGCCATGGTCATCAGCCTGTTTTTTGAAATCATGAAGGTGATGATCTACTTACTGCTTGTGCTCCTGCTGGTGCCGGTGATCTACCTGGCGCTGAAACGCTCCCTTCCCTTCCTCCGCGGCGCTGATACCAAACTTAAAACCCGTATTTGATTTACCGTATCAGGTAGCATGTATCAAGTATCAGGACAAAATCTTGCTACATTATACGTGCTACCTGATACTCATTTAAAAGAAGATCTGCTGGGCCAGCCGGAAGGTATTGGCGTGGGCTTCCACTATGTCTGCGATGCGGGTGGAGTAGCCGCCGCCCATACTGGCGCAAACGGGAATCCTGCGTTGGTAGCAGAGTTCCAGCACCAACCGGTCGCGCTCTTTGCAGCCGGCCAGGGTGAGCCCTAGTTTGCCCAGTTTGTCAGAGGCCAGCACGTCTACCCCGCTCTGGAAAAACACGAAATCAGGGTTCACCTGCTCCATGAGGACGGGCAGATGCTCACGTAATAACTTCAGGTATTCGGTATCGCCAATGCCATCGGGCAGGGGTACATCCAGGTCAGATTTCTCTTTGTGCAATGGGTAGTTGTTGCCGCCGTGCATACTGAAGGTGAACACACGCAGTTCATCAGTGAAAATCTGGGCAGTGCCGTTGCCCTGGTGCACGTCCAGATCCACAATAAGGATCTTCTGCGCCTTGCCTTCGTCCAAGAGGTATTGGGCGGCCAATGCATTATCATTTAAGAGGCAGAAACCCTCGCCCCGGTCAGTGAAGGCATGGTGCGTGCCACCCGCAATGTTCATGGCCATGCCGAATTCCAGCGCAAACTCCGCGGCCATCACCGTGCCGCCCATGATCATGACCTCCCGCGCCACCAGCTCCTTAGACAACGGGAAACCCGTTTTCCTGATCTCGGAGGGGGTGAGCTCCAACCCGTGCAGCCGTCGCCAGTAATCCGGTTCATGCACCCGCACAATGCGCTCCTCGGGCAAAGGCGTGGGCTGGAAAAAGTTCTCCTGCGTCACGGTGCCCTCGTAGAGGAGCTGCTGCGGAAGTAGCTCGTATTTGAGCATGGGAAACCGGTGGTTTTCCGGCAACGGGTGCGCGTACTCGGGGGACCAGGCAATCTTAAGCATAATTTCTGGGCAAGCTGTTTTTAGGATTATTCCTCTTCAACCTCTTCTGGGTTACTGAGACAACATTGTCTTGGCGCAGAATGTTTGTCTGCAACATTATAGGCAAGAGATAGTATAAGAGGAACAAGCCGTTTCTGCGGAAAGGGTTTATTATCTATCCCAAATGTACTACCTACTATGAAAAAACTTTGTTTACTGTTAATAAGTGTATTTTTCTTTGAAGCGGCACAGGCGCAGGAGCGCGTACTGAACAGAGGCGTCATCAACCACAACGAGGAATCCGGCGGCGGAGAACGCACCAACAGCGGTTTCGGGGTGAAAGGCGGGGTCTTGTTTAGTTCGCTCCAGGGCGATGGCAAAGACATGCTGGACAACCTCAAGTCCTCTACCAACTGGCACGCCGGTTTTTACTCCCAGTTCAGCGTGAGCCGGGTGTTCTCCATCCAGCCGGAGGCCCTTTACACCCGCCGTGAGGTGAACGCCAATGACGCCGACAGACAGTTTGATTACATTGATGTGCCGGTCTTGGGCGTACTCAGCCTTACAGACAACATCAGCATCCATGCGGGTCCGCAGGTGGGCGTGATGCTTACCGCCAAGGAAAACGACAAGGAGATTGACAAGGAAGGTCTGAACACTTTTGACTACGGCGCCGCCGCCGGGATTGAGGCCAAGGTGTTTATCTTCAGAGTGGGCGGACGTTACTACCGCAGCTTTGAGGACCTGGGCAAATTTGACTCGGCCAACGCCAACCGTGCCCTCAATGACATCAGAGCAGGTAACTTCCAGGTCTATTTAGGCGTAGGATTCTAACAAGCGTTAATTATAGGGTTTTAAACGCAGAAGGTGCTCCCGTTTGGAAGCACCTTCTGCGTTTTTAGCCGTTCCTGTTTTAGGATTATTTTAGCTAAAACAGACCTAAAACGAGAGCGCCGATGATCATGTCATCGGCGCTCTCGTTTTTTAGTTGGGTGAACTTAGGACCGGTCGTGCTTTCCTTCGGCAAACTCCTCAATCATCTTTTTGTTGAAGGCGGGAATATCGTCTGGTTTGCGGCTGGTCACCAGGCCCTGGTCTGTGACTACCTCCTGGTCTACCCAGTTGGCGCCGGCGTTGGTGAGGTCGGTTTTAAGCGAGGGCCAGCTGGTCAACTTTCTTCCCTGCACGGCTTGCGCCTCAATCAACGTCCATGGGCCATGACAGATGGCGGCGATGGGTTTGCCGTTGTCATTGAAGGCGCGCACAAAGGCCACCGCCTGCTCGTTGGCGCGGAGGTAATCTGGGTTCATGACGCCGCCGGGCAGCAACAACGCGTCATAGTCAGAGGCTACGGCGCTTTTGAGTTCTTTGTCCACGGGGAACTCCTGGCCCCAATCGGTCATGGCCCAAGCCTTCACTTTCCCTGATTGCGGGGAGATGATGTGGGTTTCGGCACCGGCTTCTTCCAGGGCGGCTTTTGGTTTTTCCAGTTCTACCTGCTCAAATCCGTTTTCAACCAGAATGGCTATTTTCTTTCCTGTGAGTTTCTGTGACATGTGTAATAAGTTACGTATATGTTAAAATCTTATATAGTTGTACTTTGGTATAAACAGAATCGTTACATTGGTATGAAATACACTGTCTCTATGATCCCCCGGAGAATCCTTTGTCTCAGTGCTTTGCTCTTCAGTTTACTGCTGACCGGAAACGCTATGGCCCAGACCCAAAAGGTGGCCAGCGTGAAGCTCCCGCACCTGCAGAAATACCTTAACTCCACCTCAGACACCACTTACGTTATTAACTTCTGGGCTACCTGGTGCAAACCCTGCATTGAGGAACTCCCCAACTTTGAGGCCCTGCAGAAGCAGAGTGCCGGCAAGCCAATTCAGGTGGTGCTGGTGAGCATGGACTTTGCCAAGGACCTGGAGAAGAAGGTGGTGCCGTTCGTGTCAAGGCACAAGCTGCAGAGCACCGTCTTTCTGCTGGATGAGCCGGACCAGAATGCCTGGATTGATGTAGTGGATCCTTCGTGGAGCGGCGCCATCCCGGCTACCCTTTTCGTGAACAACGGCCGCAAGCAGCGGTTTTTCATAGAGAAACCCATTACGCTGGCGCAGCTGCAGGAATACATCACCTCTAAATTCCCAAATAACCCTTAGTCTCCCACAAACCTTACGCTTATGAAAAAACCTTACTACTTACTCTTGATCCTCAGCGTGTTCACGCTGCTGGGAACCTCCGCCTACAAAGCCGCCGATGGCGGTTACCAGGTGGGCGACTCCGCCTCGGACTTCAAACTGAAGAACGTAAACGGACAGATGGTGAGTCTCCGCGACCAGAAAGAGGCCAAAGGCTTTATTGTGACCTTCACCTGCAATACCTGCCCTTACGCCAAGCTCTACGAAGACCGCCTCATTCAGCTGCACAAGAAATATGCGGCCAAGGGTTACCCGGTCATCGCCATCAACCCCAATGACGTGAAAGTCTCCCCAGACGATTCTTACGCCCAGATGCAGAAACGCGCCAGCGATAAGAAATTCCCGTTTGTGTACCTCTATGACGAGACCCAGGAAGTGGCCAAACGCTACGGCGCCACCCGCACGCCGCACGTCTACATTCTCACCAAATCTGGGCAGGACTTGAAAGTGTCCTATATAGGCGCAATAGATGATAACTCCGGTGATCCAGAGAAAGTACAGAAACGCTACGTAGAGGCTGCCGTGGACAATCTGCTCTCCGGCAAAGCCGTGACGCAAAACAGCACCAAAGCCATTGGCTGCACCATTAAATGGCGCAATAACAGCTAGAAGGCAAAGAATACTAAAAACTTAGAAGGGCTGCCGTTTAGGGTTTGTTTTGCAGAAAACAAGCCCTAAACGGCAGCCCTTCTTTATGGTAAGTTCTGAAAGTTCCTAAACCGCTCCGGAAGGCGGCTGGGCCTGATTTTGCTTGGCCAGCAGATTCTGTTTCACCCCGGCCATGCGCGCCTCCACCTCATACTTATTATTATAGTAGCCCACTTTTATAGATTCTACCAGGTACAGCCAGAGAAATCTAAGGTAGCCATGCTCCTGAAACTGACGCACATGGCACAGCTCATGCGCCACCCAGGCACTGTCTTGTAAAAAATTTTCTTTGGAAACTCCGCTCAAGTGTATAGTTTTGCCCAGTACCATCGCCACGTTGGTGCCCTTCAACTTCCAGCGGGCAAACCGCGCCAGAGGTGAGTTCTCAATAATTTTCAAATTATTTTCCAGGGGCTTCATCTTTCTTTTTTGCCAAATTATACGGCAGACAAGCTTTTAAAGCTGCATTCTTGCATCGTTTTCCCTTCTTTACAATTCCCACACAATAAATCCGGCTTTAAACGAGTTTGGTTTTAAAAGGTTTCATATTTACCTTTGAAATAATGAGAGTATGTTGGAAAATAGCATACTTTCTGTAAAAGGGCTTTCTTCTTGTTTTTAAGCGTCTCTGACGCTGACAGTTGGAAGAGCCGCGAGGTGGTCTCTGCTGCAGCCGGTACCACCCGATGTTTCACCATTAAAACAGATGATGAAAAGTTACATTCTGTCTGCACTAGCCTTAGGCTCTGCGTTTCTGTCCTTCTTTTATGAAGTGCAACCTTCTTCAGCCAACAACTACTCTGAAGAATCTTTATCGGTCACCCCATCAGAACAAATCCAGGAATGGGCGCTGGAACACAACAATTTCAGTTCTAACGATCCGCTCAGCGGGGTAACCAAAGAGAAAAGTCTCACTTTCAAAGACTCTCTTTTCTACAACTACTACTCCCAATCTCTAGGTCTTAAGTTAGATTACGACGAAGACAAAGCCCTGCTGGAAACCGTGGCTGACTGGATTGGCACCCCTTACCGCTCCGGCGGAAACACCCAACGCGGCACAGACTGCTCTGGGTTTGTAAGCAAAGTCTACAAGCAAGTGTACGGCATCACGCTTACCCACAGCTCACGCTCCATGTTCCATGAAGTGAGCAGAGTCTCCAAAAACGCCCTTGAAACCGGCGACCTGGTTTTCTTCCGCCGCGGACCCGGCCAACCCATCTATCACGTAGGCATTTACCTGGAAGACGGCAAATTCATCCATGCCGCCTCTAATGGTGGGGTAATGATCAACTCCCTTATGTCTCCTTACTACAAGAGAAACTTTTACGCCGCCGGCAGACCTATCTAATCTGCTGCAGCTTTAAGCATATCAAAAGCGTCTGCTCTGTTCTACAGGGCAGGCGCTTTTTTGTGTTCCTGCTTCTGCCTTGTTTATGTAAAAACAGCCCATAAATCAGCTTGTTATCCATCGACGTTTCTAACTATTTACCCTTAAAACAAGTATAGAAAGTGTTACAAGCCATCATACGCACCGGCCCCATTTAACTTCTTACCTGATCTTCTTTCTTTTTTGTTACTTGCCGATGCGGAAATGAGGCGCTGACCTTTACACCTGTTACTCAAACGTCAAAAACCATATGGAAAACCAAACCGATAACCCCAACGATGTACACAAGTCCTCCGCCTTCAAGCGATTTCTGCACAAGGCCGAAGAATACCTCAAGCAACCGCTGCGCATAAAGACCCTCCTGAACGATGCCTACCAGAAGGCGGCCGAGAAAAAGGACTTCGGGACGATTGCGTCTGAGGCGGTGGAGAGCGTGACCACTTTATCGCGCCTGATCAAGGCATCGGTGAGCGGGGAGTACCACGGCATCCCTAAAAACACCATCGTGATGGGTGTGGCCGTGCTCATCTACTTCCTGTCGCCAATTGACATGGTCCCAGACTGGATTCCGATCATTGGTCTCCTGGATGATGTGACGTTGCTGGCCTGGTTTATGACCAGCATCAAAACCGAGATGGACAAGTTCCTGGCCTGGGAAGTTGCCAACGGCAGAACCCATGAAAGTAGCGCCATTGTGCCTGCCACCGCTAACACAGACCCATCTGCCCACACGCCTAAGTACGAGAACGAAGCGCCCGGCCAGTACGGCAGCAGCCGCCTGTCAGCTCCTTCCAACTCCGGCATAGGCTCCTCAGCTTCGCAGCAGAACCAGAGTTACGGCGAAGGCAACATGCAGATGGGCAACAACTCCTCGGGCTCACAGGGCTCTACCGGAGGCGTTATCCCTAACCAGCACCATGATATTCCGGTGACCAGCCTACACTCCGTGGAAGGCACCCCCATCCAGGAGATAGACCCAACGGCCACCCATGACGCAGCCCCCACCGACCACGGCGTGCCCTCCGGCTACGGCGAACCCGAGGTAAGGGCTTCTACCACAGACAGCACCCGCGTGCCCAGCAGCAACAGCTATGATACAGACCACGGCGGCAACATCCGCTAGGGGTGAGAATGAGAGATTGAATGAAGGATTGATTGAGTGAATCGTTAGTGAGAGACCTTGATTTGGCTTTGCTCAGTTAATCTTTTTGGATTGATACATGATTTGGAAAGCGTCTCTGCGGAGACGCTTTTTTTATGCCGTTGCTTTCAGGCCTGGTGAAAACGCTTCTTGATTTACCTGCGTAAGCCGTATCTTTGCCAGGATATGGAGAGGAAGAAAAGCAGCCCCACCCTTGCATCGGGGATTCTGGAGAAGGAGATTGATACCATAGGCCTTGTGCAGTTTGTTCCCAGCGCCACGGCCAAATACGTTAGAATCAGCATAAGACCCGGCAAAGGCGTGCGGGTGACCTTACCCAAGCGCGCCACGCTGGCCCAGGCCGAGGCCTTCGTGCAGGAGAAAGCCCCCTGGATCAGAAAGCATCTGTCTTCTCAGGAACTGCAACAGAACAAGAAAACGCTGTTCTCCCCTGAGGTGGAGTTCAGGACCCGGTTCCACCAATTGCTCCTGCTGCCCCATCCCTTGCCCCACTGTAAAAGCCGCATCAAAGACGGCGTGCTGTACGTGTGGTACCCAGAGCAGATAGATTGGCAACATGCAGATGTGCAGGACTACATCAAAAACGCCGTGGAATACACCCTTCGGTTGGAAGCCAAGCGCTATCTGCCCCAGCGCGTGGCGCATTTCGCCCGGCAGCTTGGGTTCTCTTTCCAGCAGGTGACCATCAAAAACGCCAGGACCCGCTGGGGCAGCTGCTCCCACACGAACAACATCAACCTGAACCTGCACCTCATGCGCCTCCCCGAGCACCTCTGCGATTACGTGATCCTTCACGAGCTGGCCCACACCGTAGAAAAGAACCACGGCCCCCGCTTCTGGGCCCTCCTGGACAAAATCAGCGGCGACGCCCGCGGACTGGACAAACAACTTAAGGCCTATCGCCTGGAGGTTTTTTGAAGGAGTTCTGAGTCTTGAGTCCTGAGTTCTGAGTCGTTTTGGAGCACACCCATTTGCGAATTGGGAATGCAGCCGATTTTGGGCTGTTTCTTTGAAAATAGCTTCGAAACACAACCAACCCCTGCCCCTCCGAGGAGGGGAATTTTGCAATGCGTCAGAAGGCGGCTGAGCCATATTTCCGGTTGTTGGTGATAACACCAACAACGGCGGGCAGGATGGGCGAGGCAGGGAGGAGAAAGACGAGGATAATGTAGGGGCATCTCTTGTGGGCGCCCTTTCAGTAAGCGATGGTTATTTCCGGTAGCTGCCGGTGATTACGGAGGACCCATTGGAGACAAGGCGGTGCCTGGTCTCTACATAATTAGGTAATCCGAGCAGACAACATAACCATCTGTCTCCTGCGGCGGGCCGGGGCGAAGGCCTACAGTGAGGCCGAGGCCCGGACTGGCGCACGGATGAACTGTTCATTTGGTAGTGGCCTGCATGGACTATGTAACAGATAGCTTTAGCCAGGTGGTACCTTGAATGAAGCCTCACTGTCCGAGCGTCAGCGGGTTTGAGGCTTCTTGATTCTTTTGGTTACTTTTCTCATCAAGGAGAAAAGTGACAAACGCCCGCAGAGCGCATCTGCAGCAATGAGGCTTGGTAAGGAAGGAAATAGGAAGTAACTGCTCTTTAAAGGATCTGCAAGAAAACCGGCAGGTGTAAACAGCTCTCTTTAGAGCGCCGCTCGCTGCCTCAAACTCTCGTTTGGGCAATCCTCAAGTGGAGAATCCCGGCTATGCACAGAAAAATGCGAACTTGAGGCTCACGCCTCATTGCAGTTGCAAACTGCAGACCATGATAGGTCCAAGTTGAAAACTTGAATCAGGGATGAGAGAAGAAGGATCACCAGAAGAAGTCATCCCTTCACGTTCAAAGGGAGACTATGTTCTAACAAATGGAACCATGTGCTTGGAAACTGTTTTACACCCGGTTTCTTCAAAACAGCCGCAAAACCTTCCAAAACCTTTATAAATGAAGAAAGACAGAAGGATAATCCCTCTGCCTTTCCAAGTCAAAAAATGAGCACTTTAATAAAGGGATTAACTTGCCTGTCGCATGGTGTGGCTGGAGACATAGTCTACAAAGTCACCAACGGTGTTGAGCGGTACTTCATCGGGGATCACGATCTTGAAGCGTTTCTCTAGCTCTAGGATAATGTCCACTACATCTACAGTGTCAAAACCAAACTCCTTGTTCAGGTTTGCGGAGGCCCGGAGGCGGGAGGGCTTTATCTCCTTGGTCTTGCTAATGATTCTAACGACTTTGCGGGTAACAGCGGGGATATGGGCGGTAATCATATAGGTAAAAATTTAAAGGGTCCTTTTTCAAACAAATCAGCCTACCAGAACCGCTTCTTTCTCGCGGCGTTTGGGAAGTACCTTGCTTTTGATTTTCTCATTGATCAGGTACATCATAGGCACTACCAACAGGGTAAGGAACGTAGCAAAGCTTAAACCAAAAATGATGGTCCAGGCCAGGGGTCCCCAGAAAGTCACGTTCTCGCCGCCCAGGAAAAAGTGCGGTTCCAACTCCGTAAAGAGCGTGAAGAAGTTGAAGTTGAGACCAATGGCCAGGGGAATCAAACCTAGAATGGTGGCGGTAGCGGTCAGCACCACCGGACTCAGACGCGTTTTGCCGGCCATCACAATCGCCTCCTTCAGCTCCATTCCCTCCCCTTTCAGCACATCCGTGAATTCAACCAGCAGAATCCCGTTCTTTACCACAATCCCGGCCAGGGCAATAATCCCAATCCCGGTCATCACTATTGACATATCCATATTAAAGACAGAGAAACCCAACAATACCCCTATTACAGAGAAGATAACTTCTGATAAAATAATGAGGGATTTGGAAACCGAATTAAACTGCGTCACCAGCACAAGGAAGATGAGGCCCATGGAAGCAATACCCGCCAGGGAAAGGAAATCCATAGTTTCTTTCTGGTCTTCCTGCTCGCCACCCATTCGTATCTCGTACCCCTCGGGCGTAGGGAACCGGTCCAGGGCCGTCTGGATATTGCCCACCACCTCATTGGGGTTGTAGCCGCCCAGCACGTTGGAGGAAAGCGAGATCACCCGCTTCAGGTTCTTGCGTTTGATGCCGCCGTACGTGGTGGAATATCTGATGGTGGCTACCGCCGATACCGGTACCTGGCGCACCATGCCCGCGGCATCTCTGAACGTGAGCACCATACCCATGAGCTGGTCAATGTTTTTGCGGTACTGCTCAGCCAACCTGATCTGGATAGGATACTCGTCTTCATCCTTCTTGAACTTGGAAGCCTCTTTCCCGAAGATAGCTGTCCGGAGTTCGGAACCTATCTGGGCGGTGCTCAGGCCTTCGCGGTTGGCCCGCACGCGGTCAATCTCCACGGTGATCTCGGGGTTCTTATCTTCCAGATCGGTACGCAGGTCCTCCACGCCGGCAATCTGCAGGGAATCAAGGTAGCGCTGCACGTCTTTGGAGACCTTGATGAGGCCAGCGAAATCCTCGCCGGCTACCTCCACCAGAATGGGTTTGCCCACCGGCGGACCGTTCTGCTCCTGCTCCACGGTGATCTCGGCGCCGGGAATGCCTTTCACCGCCTCCCGGATGTCATCAAGGTACTTAGAGGTTCTTACGCCCGGCTCGCGGTACTGGTACTCCACAAAGGCCACCGTTACCCGCCCCCGGTTAGACTCCGCCTGCTGCCCCCCGGCCATGGGGTCACCGGCGCCCACCGCCACGTTAGAGATCACAGACTCTACGTTGGGGTTATTCTGGCCCACCACCTTGAACACCCTACTCTCCACTACCTTGGTGATAGAATCCGTCACCACCTGGTCGGTACCCACCGGCATCCGGATGTAGGTGTAAATAAAGTTAGGGTCACCCTGCGGAAAGAACACTACTTTAGGGACCCTGATAGCGGTGACCACAAAGGAGAATACCAGCAGACCGACTACCGCGGCCACCACCTTGTAAGGCCGGCGGCCCACCAGCATCCAGCGCAGCAAACCCTCATACCTACTCATAAAGGCGGGTAGCACCCGACCCTGGAAACCATTTATCCAGCCGGTGAAGACATACTTGTTTAAAACCACAAACACTATGAGCACTACCACCAGGTTGCCAACCCCTGCCCAGCCTACCGCATAACTCAGCAGCGCCACCCCAGCCATGATAATCATAGATAACCTAAAGGACTTTCTCTGTTTCTCCGGATCATGGTCACGGTTCATGAAGGATACAGCAAAAACCGGGTTGAAGATAAAGGCTACCAGCAGCGAGGCCATCAGCGTGAGGATGAGCGTAATAGGCAGGTAGAACATAAACTCGCCCACAATGCCGGGCCAGAAGGCCAGCGGCAGGAACGGCGCCACCGTAGTGAGCGTCCCGGCCAGCACGGGCAGGAATACTTCGCCAGCCGCCATCTTCGCAGATTTGGCAATACTCCAGTTGGTCTGGTGGAAAATGCGGTGTGTGTTCTCAATCACCACAATGGCATCATCCACCACAATCCCCAGCGCCAGCAGGAACGAGAAGAGCACAATCATGTTCAGCGAGAACCCAATCATGGGCATGATCAGGAAGGCGATGAACATGGAGATCGGCACCGATAAGCCCACAAATAAGGCGTTGGTGGTACCCATGAAAAACATCAGAATCAAGGTCACCAGGATGAACCCGATGATGATGGTGTTGATGAGGTCATTGAGGGTGTGGCGGGTCTTGTTGCTCTGGTCACCGGTGACGGTGATCTTCAGGTTCTGGGGCAAGGTGGTGCCGTGCGCCTCTTTGATGATGGCGTTGATCTTGTCTGAGGCCTCAATGAGGTTTTCGCCGCTGCGCTTTACAATGTTGAGCGTGATCACCGGGTCATTGTCCAGACGGGCGAAGCTTTCACGCTCCTCAAAGGTATCGGTGACCTGCGCGATGTCCCGCAGGTAGATGTTACCCCCGTTAAGAGACTTCACCACAATATCCCCGATGATGGCCGGATCGGTGTACTGACCTACTACGCGCACGGCCCTTTTCATGTCACCAACCCGCACGGTGCCTCCGGAAATGGTCATGTTCTCGGTGAAGATGGCGCGCTCCACGTCACCAAACGTGACGCCGGCCACCTGCATTTTATACATGTCCATATTCACCTGCACTTCCTGCTCCAGGGCGCCCACAATGTCCACGCGGGTGATCTCGGGCAGGGCCTCTATACGGTCCTGCAGGTCCTCGGCGAACTGTTTCAGTTTCTCAGCGCTGAAATTCCCCGAGAGGTTCACGTACATGATGGGCATCTCTGAGAAGCTGATTTCCTGCACGTTGGGCGCCTGGGGCAGATCGGTGGGCAGATCGGTTTTGGCTTTGTCCACGGCGTCTTTCACCCGCTGCTTGCCTACCTCCACGTCTACATCGGTGTTGAACTCCACGTTGATCATGGCAAAGTCCTGCATGGAGGTAGAGGTGACCTTCTTGACCCCGTTCAGGGATTTGATCTGCTTCTCAATGGGCCGAGTCACCAGATTTTCCATGTCTGAGGGCGAGGTACCGGGGTACACCGTGGTCACGATCATGGTGGGGATCACGATGTCCGGGAAGTTCTCTTTCTGCAGGCGGTTATAGGTAAGGATACCCGCAATGGAGATGATGAACGCAATGATGTAGATACTGGTGCGGTTATCAATGGCCCAACTGGTGGGCTTGAATTCCTTGATGTTATGAGACTGTTCCATTTGGTTCATGGTTAGGAAACCCTGGGCACCGAGGTGCGTTTGGGGCCTCTTTTTGGAAAAACGCCTTAGAAACTCACCGGCTGCCCCTCATTGAGGTTCTGGGCTCCGGCACTAATCACCTGGTCATTGGAATTGAGGCCCGTGAGCACTTCCACTTTACCGCCGTAAGAAGTACCTGTGGAAATGTTGCGCTTCGCAGCCACGCGCTGGTTGCCTTTCTGCTCCACCACGTACACAAAATTGCCCTGCTCATCCTTCTGCACAATGTCCAGCGGCAGGGTGAGCGCATTCTCTTTGGCGTAATCCTGGATGCGTACTACCGCCACCATGTTGGGCCGCAGGTTCACCTTGCCCTGTTCAGAAGGCTTCACGCCCAATTCCACAGTGAATGATCGGTTATTGGGATTGATGTTGCTGCCCACCACGCGCACCGTGGTCATGATCTCCCGATTCAGATCGGGGAAGAGCACCAGCGCGTCATCGCCCCTTTTGATCTTGGCCGCGTAGGCTTCTGAGACCTCCGCCACAATCTTGCCGCTGCTGGCATTCACCAGCCTGATGATGCCCATACCGGGCGCCACCGCCTCTCCTGACTTGGGAACTACCTGGTCCACCTCACCGGAAATAGGCGCTTTCACGATGTACTGGGCCCGGGCGGCCTGCATGGCAGCCAACTGACGCTCCAAACTCTCCACGTTGTTTTTGGCGGTCAGGTACTGGATCTCAGTGCCGATGCGCTGGTCCCAGAGGTTCTTCTGTTTCTGGTACACTGTGCGGGCCAAATCAAGATTGGGGCGCAGAGCGGCAATCTGCTGGTCCAGCGGGCCAGCGTCAATGGTGGCCAGGGTCTGGCCGCGGCTCACCCGATTGCCGGGGTCCACGCGCAGGCTGGTGAGTACGCCCGGCACCTTGGGGCTTACCATCACGTTCTGGTCAAAGTCCACGCGGCCCTGCACCTCCAGGTAATGGCGGAAGGTCTCGGGCTGCACCTTCACCACCGATACCGGTACGGTGGCCACTTTGGACGCACTGCCCTTGCCTTCTTTCTGCAGTTCGGTTTCCAGTTGGGTTATCTGGCTGGCCAGGGCGGCCTGCTCTTTCTTGAGTTCGGCTAATTGGGTGGCTTTGTCTTTCTCTTTCTGCCCGCAGCCAGAGGCGAACAGGGCCATGGAAATAAAGCCGGCGATGAGGTAGATTTTCATAGAAGATAGAGATGAAAGGTTCATGGGTGGGGTTTATTTCAGGAGTAAGGCACCAGTGGCCCGGTCAGCGTCTACCTGGGCAATGAGGGCGTCATAGAGGGCGCTGTAGTAGCTGGTCTGGGCGGCACGCAGGTCGGTCTCGGCGGTGATAACTTCCAGGTTGGAGCCTACACCTTCCTGGTACTTGATGCGCGCCACGCGGGCAATCTCCTCGGCCAGCTGCAGGTTCTCCCGCTGGGCCCGCAACACGCTCATGGTATTCTCTACCGTGACATCGGCTTGCCGCAACTCTAAATCAATGGCCTGTTGCAGCTGCTCAAAACCCAGCTTCACGTTCTCCAACTGTATTCTGGATTGCTGCACCTGATAGCTTTTGCGCAGGCCGTCAAAGATGGGTACCTGCAGGCTCACGCCCACCACCCCAAAATCAAACCAGTTGCGGGTAGTGGTGTTGTTGGCTCCGGCGCGCACATCCAGCAGACTAGAGGCCGATTTTCCCACGCCGTTGTAGCCGTAGTTGGCGTTGAGCAGCAGCCGGGGCCAGTAACCAGATTTGATGTTGCGCTGCTGCAAAAGGGCCAGGTCGCGCTGGGTTTCCAAGATGGAGTATTCCACGCGGTTGGTATAGGCAAAGGCGCTGTAGTTGATTTTGGGCTTGCCGGTGACCAGGCTGTTCTCATTGAGCTGATCGGTGAGCAGGATGGATTGGGCCTGGGGGTAGCCCATCTGGAACTTGAGCAGTTGCTCTCCCAGTGTGAGCAGCCGCTGGGCTTTGTCGCGGTCTATCTTAAGATTGTTATAGCTTACGTGTAGGCGGTCCACGTCCAGCTTCTCCACAAACCCGTTTCGGTTCATAATGGAGGTCTGGCGCAAGAGCGTGTCTAGGCGGGTGAGGTTCTGGTCCAGCAATTTGATCTGCTCCGCGGCCACCAGCACGCTGTAATAGGCTTTGCTTACCTGCTCAGCGGTTTCAATCTCGCCCTGCTGGGTGTTTTTCTTTGAGAGTTGGGTATAGGTAGAGGCTGCCCGCAGCCCAATGAGGTAGGAACCGTCAAAGAGCAACTGGGAGGCCGAGAGTGCCGCCGCCCCCGTCCAGGGCTGCACAAACGTGATGGCCTGCGGGCCTGACATTCCCTCGGGCACGGTATAGGTAGGCGTGAGCACAATGTCCTGCCCCGAGTTGAGTTGCTGCTGCGTGATGGTGAAGCTGTTGAGTTGCCCGCCGCCCCCAAACGCGCTGAAATCCACGATGGCCTTCTGTTGGATGAAGTTGTTGCTGATATCTACCCCGGCGTTCACCTGTGGCAACCCTATGGCGCGTACCTCGCCTACTTTGGCTTTGTCTATCTGTTCCTGGTTCCGGAGCGTCTTAAGCGAGGGGCGGTTCTGGAGGGCGAACTGGATGGCCTGGGACAGCGAGAACGACTGCTCCTGTCCCCAGGACGGCAAAGGATCCAGTACAGTGAGGAGCCAGGCTAACAGGAGCCAACTAACGGAGAGGCGCTTTTTCATACATTTAGTCTTCTTCAGTGATCTGTTTATGTTGATTGATCAATCTATGCCCCTTAAGGGTGGCCAGCCCCAGCATGAAATGCTCCAGCAGCGCTATCTGCACTTTCTGCAAGTCAAACCGGGTGGCCGGATAAGTCTCTGAATCAAAACCCAGCTCCACCTCCGCCAGGCGCAGCCTGGCCAGAATCTCCACGTCAATATCTTCCCTGAACAGCTTCTCTTTGATGCCGCGCTGGATGTGCTCTTTGGTCTGCTTTAAAAAGAAATTGTTTTTATGCTCCTGCCACAGCCCCCAGGAGGTGGGGTGATATTTCTGAAGGTCATAGAAAATGCTGGGGTGCATCTGCCGCATGAGCCCGCGTACCATCTCCACAATCTGGAACATGGCTTCCAGGGCGTTGCTTGTAGAGGCCAGCGCCTGGCTGCAGGTTCCTTCCATGCCCTTGATGTACTGCTGCATGCCCTCAAACACCACCTCGTCTTTGTTAGCGAACCATTTGTAGATGGTCTTTTTAGACACCCCCAAACGCGCGGCTACATCATCCATTGAAACTGACTTGATCCCTTTCTGAAAGAAAAGGGCTAGTGCCTCCTGCAATATCCTGTCTCTGATTTCCATTTGTTTCCGTTGATCGGGGGTAAACCTATGGAAACTTTTCTTGTTCCCAAAGTTTCCATCACAAATGTTTTCAGCGCCCTAAACCATTGATTATCTGATTTTATAACTTTCCGAAGCGAGTTCAAATGACCAGCAGAGAGCTACAATTACCGGAGTGCTGTTTAAGGCCGATACCCTCAAAAACATCCCGGAAACGAGTACCAAAACCGGAACCATCATTATCAGGACTGGTGCCGTTCTGAGGCTGTTTTTGCATAAGCAACCCTAAAACGGTTCCCTTACCCAGGCTTCCGGCCGGGGTTTAGGCTTATTCTTAGAAATATTTTTTGGTGCTTTTTTCGGGTTTTCAGGCGCTAAATACCCAGCACGGTTTTCAGGCGGGCGTAACCTGCTTTGCTCAGGGGCAGGCGGGTACCGTTGCGGAGCAGGGCCACGTGGGTTTCCTTCTCCAGGGGTTCAATGCGGGTGAGTTGGTCCAGGGCCATCATGTAAGACCGGTGCACCCGCACAAACTGGCGGTTCTCCAGGGTTTTCTCATAGTAGCCCATGGTTTTCTTCTTCAGGAAACAGCCGTTGGCAGTATGAATCTTCACGTAATCATCGTAGGCTTCCAGATAGTGGATGTCCTGCACCGGAATGATCCGGATGTCGTTGTTCACCTTCACCACAATGCGCACCTGCTCCTCGGGCTGCTTGGCGGGCACTTCTTCCAGCACTTTCACCGTAGTCTCTGGTACCGGCTGCTGCTGTTTCTGGCGCCATTTCTTTAAAGCGGCATCAAAACGCTCCTGGGTAAAAGGCTTGAGCAGGTAATCCACGGCGTTGGTCTCAAAGGCTTTGATGGCGTACTCGTCAAAGGCGGTGGTGAAGATGACGCCCGGCACCGCCTCCACCAGTTCCAGCATCTCAAAACCGTTGATCTTGGGCATCTGGATGTCCAGGAACACCAGCTCCGGCTGATGCTGCATGATGGCTTTCACGCCTTCAAAACCGTTGTTGCATTCCTGCACCATCTCCATATCTGGGTACTTCTGCAGGTACTCGCAGACAATGCTCCGCGCCAGGGGTTCATCATCAATTACCAGACACTTGATCATAATTTCTGAGGTATTTTAACGGTGGTGATGAAAACGTTGTCTTGTTGGTGGGTGGTGAGCAGATCGGTGCGGGCGTACAACAGGTACAGGCGCCTCCGTACCGAGTCCAGCCCGAAACCGGTGCCCTGCTTGTGCTGCAGCAGCGCGGAGTCAAAAGGATTCAGGGTGCTGATGACCAGCATGGAATCCTGGAGGGTGGCGGTAATCTTGATTAAAATATCGTCAATGGTATCATATAAGCCAAACTTGATGGCGTTTTCCACGATGGGTTGCAGCAACAGGTAAGGCAAAGTCCCTTGCAGGCTCTCTTCCTGGTAATCTACCTGGGTCTGCAGCCGGTGCCCGAAACGCACTTTCTCAATCTCCAGGTAGATCTGCAGGTGCTGCAGTTCATCGGCGAGGGGTACCATGGTCTGGTCATCTTTCCGCAGGGTTCCCCTGAGAAAATCAGAGAGTTGCTGCACCATTTTCTTGGCCTGGTCGGGCTGGGTTTTCACCAGCGCACTGATGGAGTTTAAGCTGTTGAACAGGAAGTGCGGTTGCAATTGCTGCCGCAGGTTGAACAGCTCGGCCTCGCGGGCCAGTTTCTCAGTGGCCGCTTTGCGCTCCTCGGCTTCCTGTTTCTCGCGGGCATAAAACCAGAGCCAGTTCTGCAACACAATAAACAATATCATGAGCCACGCGAAGGCCAGCCGCACAAAGAACGTTTTATCCACAAAGGCCAGGTATTCTGTTTGCGGCCCCAGCAGGTACTCCATTCCGGTGTCCCAGAGCACCAGGCTGATCATGGCCACGCCCAAACTCCAGCCCATCAAATACACCACCTGCCGTCCGCCCGGCCTATAGAACCGAAGCGCCAAGGCCATCACATATCCGCTGCTCACCACCAGACCACTGCTTAAAGAGGCGTCTTTCCAAGCTAGCTCTACCGGGAAACCCGCCTGGTAAATCACCGCGGTTTGCACCAGGGCCCACAGCAAGGCCCAACCCAGGTACAGCAGAATATTCTTGAAGGTAGACATAGTCAAGCAGTTGTTTGCCCCGTAAGCCGGCGCAACCGATATCATTAGTAACTCTTGATCTCTATGCCTCCGCAGAGCACAGTTCCCCTCAATACCAGTACTTTGTCTGATTCCAGGGCCGCCTCCACGAAGCCTCTCTTATCATCTACTCCCCCGAAGATGGTGACCACCTCAGAGCGAACCCGCCAGTGGGGCGGAACAATCAGGCTCACCCCCCCGAAGAACTCGGTGATGTTCAGAATCACTTCTCCCTGCATGTCGGCGTGGGTGAGGTTGTATTTGGCCCCGCCACAGAAGGTCACAATGTCGCCGCCCTTGAAGTCTTTGGTGATCACGTTTTTGGTGATGCCGCCAAACACCGCGGTGGCCGTCAGGAAGTCGTCTTTGGAAAAGCTCTCGTTGGGGGAATTAGTCCGGTTGAAGTTAGGTCCCTGCGGTCCGAAGCGCCTTACGTTCTTCATGTGTTTCTCGCAGGTGTGCCGTGGTTTGAAGATAAGCCAAAGACCGCCCACCATGAGGATGATCGGCCATAAAAAATTTCTGAGCCGAATACCAGGCATCAGGTCCTCCAACAGAAACACGCCCCCAATGATGATGGGCACAATGAATCCGGGATTGCGGAACGAATGCCTGATCCCCGAAAACAGCCCTATCACAATTAGAAGCACCTTCCAGGAGAAAACCCAGCTCGGCAAGAAGATAGCGTTCATCTGGTAGGCCAGCAACATAGCGCCAACCCCAATGATCAATAACCCGGCGGCCACCCGGCCTCCTTTGCCCATAGGTCGTTCCCAGTGCCGGTAATCGCCTACTCGTTTTATGTTCGGATTTTCCATAACCTTGCTGATTTATGTTCCAAAACTAGGCAGAACCGCTGCGCGCCACAACGGGAATTAGGCTAAGCCCCAGAGAAAGTAGGTGAATGGCGGGTGGGCGTAGGTAAACGGAGGTAATTTGTTTTTTACCGATGCTTTTGTGTTTGTTTGGTCTGTTTGCGTTAGCATGGCGGAGCTGTTTACTTTCAGTTTTCTTGTGGGATTGTAGTCCGCTTTCGCTGGCGTGGCGCCGTTATTTGCGTGGGTGCATAACCTGATTTGTTGCATCGTTTCTCTCCGTGCGCTCACGGCCGCGAGGCCCCGCCTTCCGGTCTCGCGCTGCGCCAGCTTCCTTTGCTCCTTTCAGTCGCAATGCCTAACGGCACCGGAACCTGACAAGGCGCTCCACCGAAAGGCTGGAATTGGGAATGCGCTAGCAGGAACGACCCAGACCTCACAGGTTTTGAAAACCTGTGAGGTCTTCTGAATAATATGACATGGTTCAAGTCTGCGACTTGGACCCACCATGGCCGGCAGTTTGCAACTGCCGTGATGCACCAGCTTCAAACCATTCTCCCAAAGAAACTAAGCCAATTACAAGGGAAAGGCTACCTAAGCACTTCCCTGCAATCTGTTTAGGAGCCGATTTCCGTAAAACAGGCGTAAATCATATCAACAAGCTCAGCTAGCCGCTGCTCTTCCTTACAAAACCTTACGCATTCACCATTACTTCTTTATCTTTGCGCTATGCTATTGGAGAACATTAAACGGCTGACCCAAGAGGTAGAGGCCTATGCTATAGAGAACAAAGAGCAACTGGAAACTTTCCGGAATACGTATGTGAGCCGCAAAGGCCAGATTGCTGCGCTGTTTGACGAGATGAAAACCGTTGCCCCTGAGCAGCGCAAACAGGTAGGCCAGGAGTTGAACCAGCTCAAGCAGCTGGCGCAGCAGAAGATGGACACCGTGCAGGAAGCGCTGGAGCAGAATGCCACACCAGATGCGCTGGCGGGCCTTGATTTCACCTTACCGCCTGTGCCTAATGCCTTGGGCACCCGGCATCCGCTGGCCCGCGTGCGGGAGCAGATCATCCGGATCTTTGAGCGCATCGGGTTTAACGTGTCTGAAGGCCCCGAGATGGAGGATGACTGGCACAACTTCTCGGCGTTGAACTTCCCTGAGAACCATCCCGCTCGCGACATGCAGGACACGTTCTTCCTGAGCAAGAACCCAGACATGCTGCTGCGCACGCATACCAGCAGTGTGCAGGTGCGCGTGATGGAGCACCAAAAGCCACCTATCCGCACGCTGTCTCCAGGCCGCGTATTCCGGAACGAAGCCATTTCGGCAAGAGCGCACTGTGTGTTCCACCAGGTAGAAGGCTTGTTCGTGGACCGTGGCGTGAGCTTCAAAGACCTGAAAGATACCTTATATTACTTCGTGCAGGAGTTGTTTGGGCCAGACACCCAGATCCGTTTCCGTCCGTCGTTCTTCCCGTTCACTGAGCCCAGCGCTGAGATTGACATCACTTGTCTTATCTGCAAAGGCGAAGGCTGCAATATCTGTAAGCACAGTGGCTGGGTGGAGATTGGTGGCTCAGGCATGGTAGACCCTCAGGTTCTGGAAAACTGTGGCATCGACTCCAAGGAGTTCTCTGGCTTCGCTTTCGGGATGGGTATTGAGCGGATCACCATGCTCAAGTACCAGATCAAGGACCTGCGCCTGTTCACTGAGAACGATGCCCGTTTCCTGCGTCAATTTGAGGCAATCTAGAACAGCGGGGTAAAAGCATTTCGCGGCACTGCCTCTGTTTAGGGGCTATTTTCAAATAAAGAGCCCCTAAACAGAAAATTTTCTGATTTCATTTTCAGCCACTTATCAGAAATCATGAAAATTTTATTTGCTAAGACTTGCACACAATCAGAATAGCCCCTACTTTTGCATCATCATTCAAGGTCACACGGCCAGAAAGTAATAAACTCCTCCTTAGCTCAGTCGGTTAGAGCACATGACTGTTAATCATGGGGTCCTTGGTTCGAGCCCAAGAGGGGGAGCTTAAAAGAAAGCCACTTACGAGATAAAACTTGTAAGTGGCTTTTTTGTTTGCACATAGTTCACACACTTCTTTATCACTCCTATGGCTTGAGTACCGGAGTGATGCCTATGATGGTGTATTCCATTAACTAACTATTCAAGCCATCTTCCTCTGCCTTTCTGCAGTTGGTCTATGCTCATCTTCTATTTACTGTAGAATCATTCTAAATAACTTGGGATTCTAAGTTGTATGGCCTAATATTGTGTCATTATTTAGAATTAGTCTAATTATTGAGCTATCGACTTGATGAGCAATATGAGAGTACTTCCCTCACTGCCATATATAAAGCTTACCATTCCTTTTTCCAAAGGGCTCTTTGCCCTATTCTTCTTACTTCTCACCTGTTATTTGGCTGGATATGCCCAAAACACCGGAACAGTCTCAGGGAAGGTAACCGACACCGGAAGCAAGGCCATTGAGTTCGCCAACGTGTTTATCAAAGGCACCGAGGCTGCGGTTCAGACCAATGCTGACGGTTTTTTTTCTCTCTCTGCTCCTGAGGGTGATTATGACCTGGTAGTTTCGTTTGTGGGCTATTCCTCAAAAACGAGCAGGATTCACATTTCACCTGGCCACACCACCAACCTGGGCACGATTGCGCTATCTGGAAGCCTGAACGTGGATGAGGTACTGGTAACCGGAAAAACGCAGAATACCGCTATCAAAGAAGAAGGATTCAACGTGACCGTGCTGGATACCAGGAAGCTGTACAGCACCTCCGCTGATCTGAACCAGGCCCTGAACAGAACTACCGGCATCCGCATCCGGGAGGAAGGGGGCGTGGGCTCTAACTTCAGTTTCTCTTTGAATGGCTTTTCCGGAAAACAGGTCAAATTCTTCCTGGACGGCATCCCTATGGATAACTTCGGCTCTTCCCTGACGCTTAACAATCTGCCGGTGACCATGGCCGAACGGATAGAAGTCTACAAGGGCGTACTTCCTATTCATCTGGGAGCAGACGCTTTGGGCGGTGCGGTGAACATCGTGACGCGGGCCAACCCTAACTTTCTGGATTTCTCTTACGGCTTCGGGTCTTTCAATACCCACAAAGCCGCTGTGAACGGTGCCTTCACCAATCTCAAAAGCGGGCTAACTTTCCGGGCAAACGCTTTCTACAACTACTCAGACAATAACTATAAGGTGGATGTGCAGCCTATCAACCTTACCACCGGCCAAAAAGAAGCAACGAGAGAAGTAGAGCGTTTCCATGATGCCTATAAATCGGGGACTCTTCAGTTGGAAGGCGGCCTCACCGGAAAGAAGTATGCCGACCTTTTCCTGGTAGGACTGATTGCCTCAGGCAATGACAAGGAGATCCAGACAGGCGTGACCATGGAACAGGTCTTTGGCGCCAGAACTACCCGCTCTTCCTCTGTGATCCCGACGGTGAAGTACCGTAAAGCGAATCTCTTTGTGAACGGCCTGGACCTGAGTCTGTACAGCGCCTACAATATAACGCACAACCGGTTTGTAGACACCACCCGCCTGCAATACAACTGGAACCGGGAAACGAAAGTAACCAGCACGGCTGAGTTTGTCCGGACGCAGCTGAAGAACCGAGACAGTGAAGGCCTGGTAACCGCCAACCTCAGCTACGCGCTTTTTCCTGACCACTCCCTTTCTTTCAACTATGTCTTGTCTGACTTCGGGCGGAAATCAAGTGACGTGGAAGATCCGCAAAACGTGACTTTCCGGTACCCACAAGCCCTGAACAAACAGGTAATGGGCCTTGCCTGGCAGCTGAACAAGAAACGTTTTACCGCTACGGCCTTTTCTAAGCTCTACCTTTTAGATGCCAGTTCCTTTGAGCAGGTCTCTGACGGAACGGGTGAGCCAAACTATCAGCCCATCCAGACCAAAACCAATAACATCGGCTATGGAACAGCGCTGGGCGGTTTCATCCTGCCCCAACTTCAGTTGAAAGCCTCTTATGAGCATACCTACCGCCTGCCTGAGGCGATTGAATTGCTGGGAGACGGTCTGTTTGTCCGGAGAAACTCTGCCCTGAAGCCTGAGAACAGCGACAACGTGAACGCAGGGGCCATGTATTCCTTCAAACCCCACCCAGATCACCAATTCGCCCTGGAGGCCAATTATATCTACCGAAATTCAGATGATTACATCCGGTTGGACCAAAGGCAAGCCCAGCCTATTGACCGGCAGTACATCAACATGGGGAACGTGGTGACCAACGGAGTGGAAGGCGATTTCCGGTATTCCTGGAAAAACAGGCTCCAAATGGGATTGAACTTCACCTACCAAAGCATTGTGGACAGAGAGGAATTCCTGACCAGCACCAATCTCACAGGTACCACCGTCTACAGGAACCTGGGCTACGGTTACCGCATCCCTAACATGCCTTACCTGTTTGGGAACGCAGAGATAGGGTATTCTTTCACTGATCTGGGCACAAAAAACAACGTGCTTACCCTCAATTACAACCTCAATTACGTGGAGGAATACTACTTCACGCCGGAGCACCTGGGATCTAACAACCAGGATGTGATTCCGCGCCAGGTAGCCCACAATGCCATGATCAACTACACGCTGCATGGCGGCAAATATGGCCTCTCCCTGGAGGCCCGGAACCTGACCGACAGCAAACTCTTTGATAATTACCTGCTCCAGAAGCCGGGTCGCTCCTTCTTCTTAAGGGCCAGATACTTTATCAGCAAATAATCACCAACCAATAACTACCTAAATGAAATCAGTGATCAAACAACTAGCCAGAATAAGCCTTTTTGCAGGAGTGGTCTTTACCTCCTTTTCCTGTAGCGATAACGAGAACGACGATCCTACGCCGGGTACTGGAACAGACAAAGTGTATGCCCTGGGAGTAGGAGTTACCACTTCCACCTCCACCACCAATTACGTGGTGCAGACCAGCAACCTCATGAGCGGCACCATTTCTCTGACCGGAAACGGCCTGTTGCAGTCTGGCTACCGTGATTACGCGTTCGGGGGAGGCACTTTCTATAGCATTGGCGGGTTAGGCGTAACTGATGTGAATGCCATTACACTCAATTCCTCTAACCAACTGACCACCAAAACTGGTCTTACCTTTGAACTGGCCAACAATGACTTCATAGATCCAGACGGAACCGGTACTACTATGGTGGGCGTATCCTTACCTGCTTCGCCAACGGCTGGCCTTAATGCCAAATTCTACACGGTGAACGTTGCTTCCAACGCCATCACCAGCAGAGCCGATGTTCCCATGAACAGCATTCACCCCAGCAACAGAGATTGGCTGTTCCATACCGGCATGAGAGTAAGAGGCAACCAACTGTTCCAGACCTTCTATCCGGTGAACCATACCACCTACGCTACCGCTAACACCGATACCTGCTACGTGGCCATCTATAGCTATCCGGGCTTCGGGCTACAGAAAGTGATCAAAGACACCCGTACAGGTCCAGCGGGGGCATTCAATACCCAGTCAGGTATCTTCAAAACCGAGAACGGCGATTTATATACTGTTTCCAACAGCAGCTACAATAACGGCTACAGCCAATCAACCAAGCCCGCCGGCATCCTGCGTATTGCGGCTGGTTCTACAGAATTTGACCAAAACTACTTCTTCAACACAGATACCGCCCCTAACGGCGGCAAGATTGCCCACGCGATCTACATAGGCAATAACAAGTTGTTTGCGGCCATCACCACCGTAGCTCCTACCCTGGCAGACAGATGGTCTGACAAGAACCTGCGATTGGCCATTGTGGACTTATCAGCTAAAACCATCACTCTGGTAGCCAATGCGCCTCAGTTCACCGGCAACGGAGGCAGAAGCTTCGCGGCCTTGCTGGATGAAGGAAAAGTATACACTGCCATTTCCACCAATGGGGTGGTAAACATCTACCAGACCGATATTGCTACCGCCACCGCCACCAAAGGAGCGGTGATTGAAGGCTCTTTCTTAGGCGGAATTGCCAGACTGAAATAACATACCTACCACCAGCCTTGGCCTATTCATCTGAGGCTGGTGGTATTCTTTACCCATTCCCCAGCGTACATCATGAAAAGTAAAAAGTCAAACAACCCAAGTCCGCTAAGACGCCTCAACGACTGGCTCCACCTTTGGCTAGGTCTGGTATCAGGCATTGTGGTGTTTATCGTGAGCCTCACGGGTTGTTTTTACGCTTTTCAGCAGGAGATTAAAGATGCCCTGGAGCCCTGGCGGTTTGTGGAGGCCCAGGAAAAAGCCTTTGTACCGCCCAGCCAGTTACTGGATACTGCATTGGCGTACATGCCTAATGCAAAGCCCACCGGCCTGACCTATAGCAACCGCGAAGGCGCTGCCGCAGTGGGTTTTCAGAAGAAGGGGCATTTTACGGCTGTTTTTCTCAATCCTTATACCGGCCAATTCTTAAAGAAACAGCAATCATTGGGAGAGGGTGAGTTCGATTTCTTCCGCTTCATCATTAATGGGCACCGGGCCCTTTGGCTACCCTATGAAATTGGCCGACCGATTGTGGGAGTTTGTACGCTCATTTTCCTGGTGCTGCTGATTACCGGATTGGTGATGTGGTGGCCCAAACGCTGGAACAAATCTAACCGCGACAAAAGCTTCAAAATCAAATGGAGCGGCAGTTTCAAAAGGGTGAACTATGACCTGCACAACGTCCTGGGTTTTTACACTCTGATCCTGGCCTTTGTGCTGGGGGTTACCGGCTTGGTCTGGAGCTTTAAGTGGTTTGAAGAAGGCCTGTACTACGTGACCTCAGGCGGAAAAGAGATGCCGGGGCACCATCATCCGCATTCAGACACTACTAAAGCGGGTTTGTTGGCCAATAATACGGTATCGGCGCTGGACCGGGCCTGGTACAAAACCATCGCCGTAGAACCAGACGCACAGGGCTTTTACATGACGCCTATTCTGGAAGACAAGGACGATGCCCTTGAAATCATCGCCTACCAGAACCAAGGTTCCTGGTACAACCGCAACGAGTATTACTATGACCAGTACACGGTGGCGCTTTACCGGGTGCAGGGCGACCGTTATACAGAGGCAAATACCGCAGACAAATTGACCATGCTCAACTATGACATCCACATTGGGGCGGTCTGGGGCTTGCCGGGCAAAATCCTGGCGTTTTCCATCAGCCTCATCTGTGCCAGTTTGCCTATTACCGGGTTTCTGGTGTGGTGGAACAAAAAGAAGAAAACCAAGAAGAAGGCCAATCTTGCCAGAAACGCAGAAAGCACCAGACCTAAAAATTCCGGTGTGGCAACGGCATAGATACTATCGGACAGCCCCATTCTCAGACTTCTTCACTTTCCAAAGCAGGCTTTCCGCCTGCTTTCTCTTTTTAAGTTTAGGGGCTAGGAACCGGTAAACTTGTGGTGCGCTGCTGTATCTTTGTCCAATCCCCAATTTCCAGATAGCAAAACCACCATGCTTTATAGTTTCACCAATGACTACAGCGAGGGTTGTCACCCTAATATCCTACAAAGACTAACCGAGACCAATACGCAACAGCAGGCCGGCTACGGGAACGATGCCTTCTCCCTGGAGTCTGTGGTCGCCATCAAGGCTCTGTGCAAACAACCCGATCTGGATGTGCATTTGGTGGCCGGTGGCACGCTGGCGAACCTTATTGTGCTGAGTGCTTTCCTTAAAACCTATGAGTCTGTGATTGCCGCCGAGACGGGGCACATCAACAACCATGAGGCGGGCGCCATTGAAGCTACCGGGCATAAGATTGAAACCGTGCCCACCCCAGACGGAAAATTAAGCCCAGACCTCATCAGGCCCTTGCTCAATAAGTTTCCTGAGTACCATACCGTCAAGCCCCGGATCGTCTACATCTCCAATTCCACTGAGATTGGCACCATCTATAAAAAACACGAATTAACCAATCTGTACGCCTTCTGCCAGGAGAACAACCTACTTTTGTTCATGGATGGCGCCCGCCTGGCCATGGCTTTGTCGGCGGAGAACAATGACCTCACGCTGGCAGACGTAGCCGCCCTCACCGATATCTTTTACCTGGGTGCCACCAAAAGCGGAGGGTTGATCGGCGAAGCCATTGTGATCTGTAATGCCAGCCTGCGCAAGGACTTCAAATACTACATCAAACAGCGCGGCGCATTGCTGGCCAAGGGCCGATTATTCGGAATTCAGTTCGCGGAGCTGCTGCGCGACAACCTCATGTTCCACCTGGCGGGCCACGCTAACGCCATGGCCCAAAAAATAGCCCGGCAACTGCAGGAACTCGGCTACTCTTTCCTGACCCAGTCAGAGACAAACCAGATATTCCCCATCCTGCCAGATGCGTTTATTGCCCAACTTTCTAAAAACTACGGCTTTTTTGTCTGGCGGAAAATGCCCGGAGAAGTCTCGGCCATTAGATTAATCACCTCCTGGGCGACCCCCGAAGAGCAGGTAGACCAGTTCTTACAGGAGGTAAAAAGCCTTTCTGCGGCAGCAAAGTAAATACTCCTACTTCCCCCAGTAACTCACCGAACCCGCCGCTTGTCCTTAGGTTGGTGGGCACATTGATTTATCCAGAAGAGCCACCTACAAGATAATACTTGGAAGTGGCTCTTCAGTTTTTAAGCCTTCCTGGTACTTTCACCGTCCTTTTCTCCAGATTAAATACTGTTTTTTAACTTTAGAGGTATTTATTTCAAGTCTCTGCCGGGTAAGATGGATATAAATTCACCAAAAAATCTATTTTTACAATAGACATCCCCTAGCCCACAGACCAATGAAAGCATCTCCCCCTGTATGCCTTCGGCAAAAGATTGAGGAAAAAATATCTGAGATAGCGGCTTTCGCCGATTTGTTGCCCGGCGTGGTCGTCATCCACAACATCCAGAAAGACCTGGCGGTGGAGTATATGTCCCTCAGGGGGCTCCGACAGATTGGGACTACCCTGGAAGAGCTGCAGCAGATGGGTGCGGAATTTCACTCCCGGTTCTTCAACCCCATAGAGTCTGCCGATTATATCCCTAAACTCATTCAGGGGCTGCTTAGCCGCAATGACCCGGACGAGGTCCTCTCCTTTTTCCAGCAGGTGCGCTTCCATGACCAGGAAGACTGGATGCTTCACCTGAGCTCGGTTAAGATCTTCATGCGTGACGAGGAAGACTTGCCGCTGCTCTCCATCACCATTGCCATTGCGGTAAATCCTATGAACCACGTCACGGCCAAGATAAACCGGGTGCTGGAAGAGAACGCTTTCCTGCGCCAACACTACCAGAGGTTCGCCCTGTTGGGTCCGCGCGAGCGGGAAGTACTGCGGTTGGTAGCCCTGGGCAAAAGCTCGCAGGAGATCTCGCAGGAAATGTACATCTCAGAGAAGACCGTGAACACCCACCGCCGCAACATCAAGACAAAACTAAATACCCATTCCTTTTTCGAAATCTCGCAGTACGCCCGTGCCTTTGACCTGATCTAGGTGCTTTTGGCAGGGCTAGTGACGATTCCTTTTTCTGGGCCGATTTTCTAATAAGGCGCCCAAAAGAGGAATTTGCCCCTACCCTACAGCAGCCCACGGGACTTGAACTCCAGGTATTTGTTGATGGTGTTGACGGTGAGCTTGTCTGGTGGCGTTAAGACGGAGTGGATGCCGTGGGCCGTGAATTCCTTTACAATCTGGCGCTTCTCATAGGCAAACTTCTCAGCAACGGCTTTCAGGTAGATCTCCTCGGTGCTGTCGGCGGGTTTCTCCAGCAGGGCACGGGTCTCGGTGTTCTCAAAGAAGATCACTAGTACCAGGTGGTGCTTGGCCAGTTTGCGCAGGTACGGCAGCTGGCGCTTGGCGCCGTTCAGCGTCTCAAAGTTGGTAAAGAGCAGCAGCAGGCTCCGCTGTTTTATCTTGGACCTTACGGTGACGTACAGGCGCTGGAAATCTGTTTCCTGGAATTTAGTCGTTTGGCTGTAGAGCAACTCCAGGATTTTCTGCAACTGCGAGGCCCGGCGCTCAGCAGGCAGCATTGACCCGATCTGGTCTGAGAACGTGATGAGTCCGGCTTTGTCTTCCTTGCGCAAGGCTACGTTGGAGAGTACCAGCGTGGCGTTGATGGCGTAGTCCAGCAGGCTTAAACCGGCAAACGGCATTTCCATCACGCGGCCCTTGTCAATAAGACAATACACCTGCTGCGATTTCTCATCCTGGTAATGGTTCACCATCAGCTCCGCCTTACGGGCCGAGGCCTTCCAGTTGATGGTGCGTTGGTCATCGCCGGCCACGTACGACCTGATCTGCTCAAACTCGGCGCTGTGGCCTACTTTCCGCACCTTCTTGATACCCATGGCCGTGAGGTGCTGCGAGGCCGCCAACAACTCATACTGCCGCAGTTGCAGGAACGAGGGGTACACCGGCACTTCCTGTCCCTGCCCGAATTGGTACCGGCGGCGCACCAACTGCAAGGGCCCGTTCACAAACACGTTGGTGGCCCCAAAGGAATAAACGCCGCGCTGCACCGGCCGCAGCAGGTACTCAATCACGTGCGTCTCGCCGGGCGGCACCTGCACCAGGAAACTCGCATCACGCTTCTGGAACTGGAACGGCAGCTCCTCAATCACCTCCAGCCGTACCGGAAAACCATAGCGGTTCTCCACGTACAGGTACACCGGGTTCTCGCTCCCGTTGGAAAGCTTCTCCTGCATACTGCGTGACGCCGAAATCCCCTCCTGATGGCGAAAC
The DNA here is from genome assembly GCF_017916365.1 of Rufibacter roseolus. Classification (GTDB taxonomy): domain Bacteria; phylum Bacteroidota; class Bacteroidia; order Cytophagales; family Hymenobacteraceae; genus Nibribacter; species Nibribacter roseolus. The sequence continues at coordinate 1,144,718 of NZ_JAFMSU010000001.1, read as the reverse complement.
AGCGCGGCCATGTCTACCAGCACAAACAGCACCAGCACCCCAAACAGGATCTTCACCAGGAACAAAAAGGCCGGGAAAAAGAAAGCCAGCACAAACAACCCTACTGCCGCTGAGAAGGCGTAGAAGAAGTACCTGGTGAAATACAGGCGGTTAAAAAAGGAGATGAGTGCTTTCAGGGGTTGAGCGTTTTAGGGTTGATTTGAGGAAAACGGGTTTAAAACAGGTTTTTGGTGGATGCTTTGTAGAAATGGTATTTTGCTATTTGAACGGCCTTTGTCATCCCCCTACCCCCTTCGAAGGGGGACGGAATGCGTGGCCCCTTATCTAAGTTTAAAATAGAAGACGAAGCAAAAGCTACAGCAAAACCGGCAAGCCTGTTACCGGGGAACCTCGGTCTTCTGAATGATCTGTTTGATGACATCGTCTGGGGTGGCGCCTTCCATCTCGCGTTCAGGGGAGAGCAGGATGCGGTGGCGCAGGACAGATGGGGCCAGTTCCTGCACGTCCTCGGGAATTACGAAGGAGCGGTTCCTGATGGCGGCCAGCGCTTTGGCGCTGTTGAGCAGGGCCAGCGATGCCCGCGGCGAGGCGCCCAGGTACAGTGACTTGTTTGCGCGGGTCTGCACCACCAGTTGGGCAATGTACTCCAGCACTTTGGTATCTACGTGCACCTCGCGTACCTGCTTTCTAAGCATGGACACCTTCTCAGCGGTGAGTACGGGCCGGATCTCGTCCAGGGTCTGCTGCAGAGCCGGACGGTTGTGGTGCACACCCAAAATGGCTACCTCCTCGGCCAGAGACGGGTACTGCACCAGAATCTTGAACATAAAACGGTCCAGCTGGGCCTCGGGCAGTCGGTAGGTACCCTCCTGCTCAATGGGGTTCTGGGTAGCCAGCACAATAAACGGATCGGCCATGGCGTACTGAGTCCCGTCATGCGTGATCTGCTGCTCTTCCATTACCTCAAACAAGGAAGACTGCGTTTTGGCCGGGGCTCGGTTGATCTCGTCAATCAGCACGATGTTGGAGAAAATAGGGCCCTGCTTGAACTGGAAAGTAGCCGTACCAGGGTGGAAAACCGAGGTTCCCAGCACGTCAGAGGGCATCAGGTCTGGGGTGAACTGGATGCGGTTAAAACCCACGTCAATGGTGCGGGCCAGCAATTTGGCAGTCAAGGTTTTGGCAATGCCCGGCACGCCTTCAATGAGCACGTGCCCATCCGCCAGGATAGCGACCAGCAGGAGATCAATAAAGGCTTCCTGCCCGATGATCCGCTTGCGGAGTTCTTCCTTTATTTGCCCTACGGCCTGCTGCAGGTCAGAGAAATCTGTTTGTGGTGCCAGCCCTAACGCGGCTTCTTCTAGTGGTTCCATGTTTATTCGTTATCGGCTGTTAGCTTGCCGGTAAAAGCTTTCTAATTGTTTGTTCAACTGCCACAGGTTATGATCTTCCAGGGTATCAGTGGCGCGCACGTAGTTGATAAGCCGAAAAAGCTCGCTTACTTCTGAGGTGGCAATCCCAGACTTATGGGCAATGCGGGTCTGCAGTTCCTGGTCCAGCACCCGGGTAGATTCAAAGTAATGCAGGCGCAGGTACTCCAGAAAGTAATTGATTTTCTTCTCGGCAATGACTTTATGGTCTCGGTAGTTGAAGTACAGGTTCCCGATGACGCGCACAAATTCCAGCGTGGTGTTCCTGGGTTTCTCCACCACGGGAATGATGCGCTGCGTGCGTTTGCTTTCAAACAACACAAAAAGCAGCAGACCCCCTAAGGCAAGGTAATACGCCCAGGCCAAAGCTTCATGGCTCAGCAGCACCCTGAACACCGAGTCATCGCCCTCGGCGCCCTGCTTCTGGTACTCGTCCCACCACACGGGCCTCACCGGCAAATGCGACAGCGCCTGCGCCGCGTACTTACTCTGCACCGGATGGATGACGTGGTAATTGGTAAAGGCTAATGGCACCGAACTGAGGTAAAAGCTTCCCTTCCCAAACCGGATCTGCACAAAGTTGACGCCGCCGGCCGTGTTCTTGCCCAGCACGGTGGCTGCGTGGTTTGCGTTCAGGGTGATGGTGCGGTTCACCTTGTCCCAGGCATACTGCACCGGTTTGTTCTTCGAAAGCTGCGGGTGCGTGAAAACCAGTCCCAGGGAATCATGTTTGGGCGCGAACTCCAGTTTAAAGCCCAAGGTGTCTTGTAGCGGTCGGGAGAAATGGTGGGAGCTGATGAAAACGTTGCTGCCCTGCGCCACAAACTGGAGCAGCGTTTTTAGCTCCAGCTTGTCTAATTGCGTAGCCCCATTGACAAACAGATAATTCACCGGTGCTGCCGTGCTATCTTCCCTAAGTATGCTGTTTTCCTCTACCTGGTTCACCACCGGTAACCGGACGGAGGTAACAGACTGACCAGGGAAAAGGTCTGGCAAGAGCTCAAAAAGCACATAGGCGCCGTACGGAATCTTGTCTTTGTTGGAGAAGGTCTGGTTCCAGTCAATGGGTTTAGGCCGATAGTATTCCACCACTACAAAAACGGCGAAAAGCAGCCCCAGGGCCAGCGCGTATAAACGGTAGTTTTTCATGCCGTTTTTACTAAAGACTGGTTAAACTGCTGGAACGAGTTTCTTACGGCCAAAAACTTCTGCTCGTCTACCGCTGAGCCGCCGTACCACACGTACTCAAACAGCTGGGTCACGCGTTCAAATGGCTTCTGCAAAGGCGAGTTCTGCAGCTCATGTACATAGCTCCAGTTGGTTTTACCCGGCCGCCAGTCAATAAAGCCACCATCGGTGAGGGTTTTCAAAGTGCGCAGGTAGTACAACCGGATGGCGCGGCGGTAATCACCCTGGGCCTCGGCCTCCTCCAGCAGGGCCGCAAAATCTATCTCGTGGATGTTCTCGCGGTAGGTCTCATAGGATAGGGCAGCCGCCGCCGGCTTTCTGCCGAACAGGCCCGAGAAATCTACCTGGAACAGCTTCAAAATGACAAACACGGTGGTGGCAATGGCAATGGCGTAGAGCACGTACTTCCAGAAGCCGTTGTAAGAGGTTTTGCCCAGGAGACTGTTCAGGAAATCGCCTACGCGCCGCCAGAAACGCTCCCAGAAAGACATATCTGGCCGGATGTCCTGCTGATACTGAAAGTCTTTGTTCTCGCGGAGTTCCTGCAGTTTTTTGGCATCGGGGTAGCGCAGCTGCAATGGCGCAACAGCCGCCGGGGCCGGCGTTTGAGACGGCCCTGCAACGGAGGTGTTACCGCTGAGCATACAGCACAGAAAAAGCAGGAAGAATAGAAGCCGGGGAAAGCGCACAGGCAGGATTATAACAGGTCTAAAGATGTCTCCCGCTGGGCACCAATCTGGTTTACCTGCTCCAGCAGCCCCACGCCTTCTTTCTTCTCCACCAGGTCAAAATACAGGAAAGCCACACCGGTGAGGCTAAGCGCATACAGCAGTAAACTGATAAAGGTGGTGAAGGAAGTGGCGATCACCAGCAACACATCACTCTCGCCGGCCGGCAAGTGCAGAATACGCAGGATATACAGCGCCATGGCCGGCACCGAGGCCACAAACCCGATGACACCCTGCAGCAAGGCCAGCAACAGCAGAAACCCGAAACTGGGCCACCAATAGCCTTTGACCAGGTAAAAACAGCGCTCCACGGCATCCAGGAAACCTACTTCTTCGTGCAGCATCACCAGCACGAACATACACAGCGCCACCGCCACGTAGATACCCGGCAGCACCAGCAGCAAGGTGGCCAGAATGCCTATCAGCATCACGCCCACGCTGGAGTACAGCACCGGAATAAAGTTGCTTTTAATTCCTTCCCACACCTGGGCAGAATCAACCTGGCCCCGGTGCTGCATATACTGCAGCATGTAAGAATAGATGGTGAGGCTCAAGAGCACAAAACTCACCAGCGAGAAAAACAGGCTCACCCAGTAATGCGCCGAGTTCACGGTCTGGGCAAACGTGTACGCCCCCATGGACCCATACTCCACCGCCCCTGAAAGCTCTTCCAGTTGGGTACTTTGGTAGATACCCGAGAAGATTCCCGCCAGCAGCGCAAAGGGCACCACAAACAGAATAATGCACTTGAAAAGCGGCCTGAAGTTCTGCCGCAGAAACGCAATGGTGGCATTCAGTTTCTGGCTTAAATCACGCTCTAGCCTGAACTCAATCAACTGGTCTTTCATTAGGTAACTTAGCTTGCAGCCAGTAAGGATATAAGAGAAAGTAAAAAACGATCAATGCCGCCGAGCCCCCAATAATGAGCAAACTGGCGAACAGGGGCATCTGGGTATGGCGGGTCACAAAACCTTCCAGGAAACCGGCCATGATAAAAATAGGCACCAGCCCCACCACAATCTTCATCCCGTCTTTAGCCCCGCGCCGGAAAGATTCCAACCGGGAGAAAGTCTTGGGAAAGAGCAAGCTGTTGCCCATGACAAAACCGGCGCACCCGGCAATGATGATGGCAGAGATCTCCAGGGTACCATGAATCCAGATGGTGAGCATGGAGCTGAGCAACAGCCCCTGCTTGTAGAAAAAGTACTGGAAGGCGCCCAGCATGATGCCGTTTTTGAGCAAAATCCAGAAAGTACCCGCAGAAAGTAAAACACCCATGGCAAAGGCGATGAACGCCACCTTGATGTTGTTATAGGTAATGGTCAGGAACATGATGGTTTCATCGGCCTGCTTGTAGACCGCCATGGGATCACCCTTCCGGATGTTGTCTACGGTCTGGTTCACGTACTGATCACCCAAGATAAGGCGCACAAAGGTGTCATCATACGCCGCAGAAATCGCCCCAATGAAAACGGCCGCCGCAAAAATGAGGAACGCATAGAACAACTGCCGGTGGTACTGCGCCATGAGCAAAGGCAACTCCTGTTTCCAGAACAGCACAAAGCGGTTGCCTTTCTCTTTCTTGTTCCGGTAAATGGCCTGATGCACCTTGCCGGTGAGGCTGTTGAGGTAGTCTGTGTTGTCAGAATCCGGGTAGAAGGTACGGGCGAAGGCCAGGTCATCGGTGAGCTCAATAAAGCGGTCGGCGAGCTCATCTGGGTTAGACGTGGGCTCGGTGGCGTACCGTTTCCATTTAGCTGAATTCTGTTTGATGAAAGCGGCCTCGCGCATGCCTGGTCTTTTTGTTTCCTTCCAAATATATCTAACTTAGGCAAGTTAATAAAGCAGCTGACCAAGTAAATGGAAACCATCAAAATCAGGACCACGCAGAATGTGGAGGTAGAGTATGAGATCGCAAGCGTGGGTGACAGAATCCTGGCCTATATCATTGACGCGTTGGTGGGCATGGGCTGGTTTACCATCTGCGCTCTGGTTTTTATCCTGGTATTAGCTCCCGCCGAGGTACCCCAGGCAACTTACATTGTAGCGGCCGTTCTGGCCATGCTACCTTATACCTTTTACGACCTGCTCTGCGAGATTTTCATGAACGGCCAGAGCCTTGGAAAAAGAGCCCGAGACATCAAGGTGATCAAACTGAGCGGACAGTCGCCCAGCATCGGGGATTACCTGCTGCGCTGGCTTCTGCGGCCCATTGATATCTTTTTCTACGGCATTGTGGCCATTGCTACCATCGCCATCACCGGCAAGGGTCAGCGCCTGGGCGATGTGGCGGCGGGTACCAGCGTGATCAGAACCACCGCCGTGCAGAAAAAGAACCTGTTTCAGGTGCAGTTGGAGGAAAACTACACCATTGTGTTCCCCGAGGTGGCCATGCTCTCAGACAAAGACATGGCGCTGGTGCGCAAACTGCTGGCCAAAGCCATTGAGCACAAGAACGAGGCCCTGCTCAACCGCATCGCGGAACGCGCCAAAGAAGTCATGGGCGTGAACCCTACCATGACCGACCGCGAGTTCCTCAAAACCGTCATCAAAGACTACCACCACCTCACCGCAGATATGGAGGCGTAAATTATTTTCCTTACAAATAAATAAGAGCGGTGTTTCAGGTCTGTTTTCCCAGAATCAGGCCTGAAACACCGCTCTTGGTTTTGAGCCTCGGCAGGGCTTTACAATTTGCTTTGGCTAGGATTCTTTGATGATGTTGGGCTTGATGCCGTTTTCATTCAAGTGGAAAGGGATGATGCTGATAGAGCCGTCCTTTTCCAGCACGGCGTATTTGATCTGGTCCATGTTCTCCAGGCCCTGGGTTTTGCGGGCGGCCTCCAGAATATCGTCTTCCTGCAGCCGGGCCTTGTTCATGCGATCCAGCAGCGGCTTGCCGTTCTCCAGAATGATAAGCGGAATCCCGTTGATGACGCTGTCCAGGAACCTGAACCGGTTGGTAGCCAGCGAGACCATGATATCAGCGAACACCATGGTCAGAATCACCAGCATGCTGCCGGTGATGGATTTATCGTCATCTACCAGGGCATTCTGCACGGCCTCACTGATGATCAATAGCAAGACCAGGTCAAAAGCAGTCATCTCGCCCAAGGTTCGCTTGCCCGCCATGCGCAGGATAACGAAGACCAGGATATACACAGTAAGGGCCCGTAAAATGATGGATTCCATAGCAGCAGTTTTGGTTGAACTTTAGAAATAGACGAATTGGTTGACCGCCATGCGCGCATTGCCCACGTTAACATCCAAGGGCTGGGAACCTGTTTTGTAAGGCACCAGGAAAAAGGTGATAAACCCATTCTGTACCAGACTGAAGGTGTATACCAGCCGGTGGTCCTTCACCTCCACGGAGATCGGCTCAGGGATAATCTGGTCAATCCGTACTTTATTGATGTAGTCATTGTTGAAACTGACTTGCGCATTCTGCCCGCCGGGAGTTACATGAATCCGGAGCTCGGTGCCTTTCTCTACCCGCATGAACTTGTTGAACTCAAACCTAACCCTATGGGAGGTCACCGTCCGGTCACTGAGGAATCCCTTCCCGAAAAGCCCCAGCGCAGCGGCCGCCAGCACCAAAGACATGGCAATCCAAAATATCCGGGCCACCAGCCATTCCTTGCGCTGGAAGGCATAGTAATCCTCGGCCAGTGTTATATCCTTTTCCATATTCTGGCAAGTGTGAAACCTCAACTCTAGGTAGTACCCTGAACCAGACTTTAGGTTGCTTTTAGGTCTCCGCTTCCTGGAATTTATACCCTTAGGCAAGCCGTTCAGGGGTTAATTTTTGAAAAAGGGCCTCTAAACGACAGGTGTGGGGAAGTTGGAAAATCTGCGGTATGTGCCTTTTCGCAGGCTACCGCAGTACAGGTTGTTGGTGATAACACCAACAATGGCAGGATGACAAGAATATAGAAAGGAAACGTTTTGGGCCTATTCTTTGGAAAACGGCTAGAAAACCGAAACTGTAGGGGCAATCCCTTGTGGTTGCCCTTTGGTGGCAGCAAACGTGAAGGGCAACCACAAGGGATTGCCCCTACTTTGGGAATGCCATTATTTGCAATGAAATCATTCCCCTACCCCCTTCGAAGGGGGACGGAATACATGCCTGAAGTTGGCTCTATATCATCTGTTGTTGCCGTTGTTGGTGTTATCACCAACAACCTGTATTGCGGTAGCCGGCGCAAGGGCAACCACAAGGGATTGCTTCTACAATGCCAATTTTCCCGCCGCAATCAGCTTCAAATTAAAAAGGGTTTCGGAGCTGTTTCCTGGAAAACAGCCCCAAAACCCTTAGACAATAAGAATAAGCTATTGTTTCAATTCATCAGTTAATGCACCAACCGGTACCATTCATATACGGCGGAGGAACCCACCGGTCCTTTGGCGGTAAGGCCTATGCGCACGCCCCGGTCCCAAGGTGGCAGGAAATCGCCGTTTAGGGGGTTGCCTTCGTTCAGAGGATTCCAGGTGGTGCCGTCGGTACTCCAGGCGAATTGCAGTTGGTCACCTTTGGCGGCGGTGAGTTTGAATTGCAGCAGATCTCCTTTTGGCGCCGCTACTTTAGAGTGCACCGTTTCTTTATTCTCTTTCACCGTCCATAGCGTGATTTCCCCGTTCCGCACCGATACCCCGATGGCGTTCTGCGGGTCCCCGATGGCGGCCAAGCCGGCGGCTACTCCCTGGCCCAATTGTTTCTGGTTTACGGCAGTGGTGGCGGTATAGTCTGCCTCTATGGTGCGCTTTGATAACACACTGCCTACTTTCTCAGGGGTAGCCTGCAGCAGCAAGCGACCGCCGTTACCCGGCTGCACCGTGAACTTGGGCGTCTGCTCCACAAACCATTGCCAGGAGGGTGCCAGGGTGCTGGTCGTGAACTCTTCCTGGATGTCCAGTTCCTCTTTGGCGTTGGTGTTGTACGGCGCGGTAGCGGTTAAGGCAGGGGAACCGTTCTTGAACGATGGCCAGCCATCCGTACCCCATGTGATTTCGTCCAGCAAGCCTTGGCGGCCCGGGTACACGGTGCTGTTGGCGCTGTAGGCGTGATACAGGAAAAAGTCGCGGCCTTTGCCATCAGAGACTACGGTGCCGTGCCCCGGGCAGGTCCAGGTTTCGTTTTTCTTCATGATGGGGTTACCCGCATATTTCTCCCAAGGGCCGCGTATATCCTTCGCCCGGGCCACGCCCACGCCGTAGGTGCAGGCGCGTCCGCAGCAGGCATCACCGGCGTAAAACATGTAATAGTAGCCGTTGCGTTTGATGAGGGCCGGGCCTTCCACCAGACCGCCTTCCCAGGTTCCTTTCTCGTTCCGGAAGAGCTCAAACTTCTCGCCGGTGAGCGCGGTTCTTTCCTCGTTCATGCGCTGGCCCCAGAGCGGTGTAGGCTTGCCTACGCTGTTGGCGTCTTCTTTCCAGATAAGGTACAGGTCGCCTTTCTCATCTCTAATGGGGAAACCGTCAATGGAACCCACTTCCTGGCACACCAGCGGACCGAGATCGGTGTAAGGGCCGGTGGCTTTGGTGGCGCTGGCCACGCCTACGCAGAGGTTGCCGCCTTTCTTCTTGGCCGTGTAGTAGATGTAGAATTTGCCTTTGTCATAGGTGATCTCGGGGGCCCAGAAATGCGCCTCAGCCCAGTCTGGCAGCTTATTGGGGAATACGTGACCCACAGTCTCCCAGTCTACCAGGTTTTTGGAGCGCAGGATAGGGTACAATGGTGCCCACTCAGAAGAGGTGGCCGTGGCCCAGTAATCATCGCCCACGCGCACTACCGAAGGGTCGGCGTAGTCGCCGGGCAGCACGGGATTGCTGTAGGTCACCGCCTGGGTGGAGGTCACGGGCGCGGCTGAGGTCTCTGGGGAGGTAGTGCCCTGGTTCTTTTGACAGGAGGAAGCCAATAGCCCCAGCACTACGGCTGAGATGGAGAGGAAGTATTTTTTCATAGGTAAAGGAAATGCCAGTCTGCCGGTTGGTTCCGGCCCTGGGTTTGTAAACGGTTAACCAATTCAATTCAGATAGTTCTATTTCTGCCCCGAGGGCACCGGTATAGGAACCCCGGAGGGCACCGGCTCCCCGAAAACCGGATAGCCGTCTGCCGTCCAGGTAAATTTCTGCATCCGGATGTCGCGCTGCCAGCCAGGTTTTTCTGATTTCTTGGCGTGATAGAAAATCCAGTCCTCGGTGTTGTCCGGCGAGGTGGTGAAACTGCAGTGTCCCACCCCCAGTACGTTGGCGGTAGCCTGAAACACGGGCGCGCTTGACTTGGTCCAGTTACTCGCCACCATAGGATCGGCTAAGGTGTCTTTGAGGGTCAACTGCCCCAACCGGTATTCCTTGAGCCACGATTCGCGGCAGGAGTAAATCAAAAAGGCTTTCTCTTTTTTCTTCAGCAGCTCAGGCCCCTCGTTGAGGTCCAGTTCCCCACCGGTTTCCCAGGGCTCAGTGGGCGAAGAGATCTTGGCCCGGTTAGAGGCAATGGTCCAGGGATTGCTCATCCGGGCGATGTAGAGATGCTGCTTGGTTCTATCCGTCAAGGCATTCTTTTCCCAGCCCGACCATACCGCGTACAACTGCCCATTGAGATAGAACGGCGACACGTCAATGGCCCACCTTACCGAGGACGGGTTCTGCAGGCTGTCGCCGGTGTAGAGCATGCCTTTGTCTGCGTACGGCCCAAATGGACTATCAGTAGTAGACTCCAGCACGCCAGAGCGCTGGTGGATGAACGGCCCTCCCGGGTCTTTCCCGGCGGCGTAGTAGATGTACCATTTGCCCTGTAGGTAGTGGATCTCGGGGGCCCAGATGTTATGCGCATTCCAGCCGCTGGCGGGGGCTTTCCATACGGGCACCCGCTTGCCCAATTCGGTCAGTTTCGTAGATTGCGAGACATAGATAGAGCCGTTGCCGGAGCCGCAGGAATAGTACACGCTGTCTTTCTTCAGTACCCAGGGATCGGCGCCGTCCATGATGGGGTTGGTGAAATAAAGCGCGGATGCGGTCTCCCGGTCACCTGTAGCCACAGGCGCAGGCAGGGTGGCACTGGACTTACAACCCAGCAGCCACCCACCACAAGCAACTAAAAAGACTAACTTCTTTAAATGGGGATTCATACTTCTATTATAGCGCCTTCCTCCGGCCCGGGCCGGGATTATTCATTTTAAAACCCGCCGCCATCTGGCAGCTACCCTCTCTTTCTCACGATTCCCTTTTGCCGCCTTTTTTCTTAAAACAGGCCCAAAACAGTACCCGCACTTTGAAAGCAGTTTGGGTTGTATCATCAATTATTCAGGAGCAGCTCTTTACCAAATCACTGCGCGGCCACGGCCTTTTCTCTCACGCCGGTCATGCTTTTGATCAGGTCTACCTCGGCTTGGCTGTACGGCGTGCCGTCTGGCCGCAGGATATCGTGGAACCAGATTTTGGGCTCAGCGGTGTAGTTTTTGTCCCAACTGTCCCAAGGATAAATGGTCTGGCTTTTACCCGCCACAAATCCCCAGTTCACCATGCCTACGTTGTGCTTTTTGGCCACGGGCAGAGAGCTCTGGAAGGTGCTGCCGTTGGGCCGGGCCATGTACTCTGTGCAGATCATGGGCTTGCCGTAGCGCTTGAGCCAGTTGATGCGCTGCTCCAGGTATTGGGCACTGTCATAGTTATGGAAGGTGATGATGTCAGACTCATCCAGCATCACTTTCTCGATGGCCGTGAGCGAGTCTTCCCTTGACCAGTTCCCTTTCCAGACCGCCGAGGTCACCGGCTGCACCGGATTGGCGGCGCGGGCCCAGACAAAGCTTTTCTTCAGCAAAGGCAACACGTAGTCCAGTTTGTTGGGCAGTTCCTGCTTGCCGTAAGCCGAGCCCTGGTTCAGGTTGTCTGGCTCGTTCCAGATGTCCCAGGCCAGGATGCGGTCATCGTTGGCGAACCTTCGGATCACGCCTTTCACGTAGCGCTCCAGGCGCGGGTGCTGGGTAGAATCCTGCAGACCGGCAGATCCGGGGCTTTGCACCCAGCCTGAGTTATGCACGTGGGGCCGGGGCTCTCGCTGTTTCCCCAGTTTGGGGTTAGGGTCCCACACGGAGTCAAAGATCACCAAAATAGGCTTGATGTTGTGCCGCTGCGCGATGTCCAGAAACGTGTCCACCCGCTGCAGAAAACCGGCTGAGTCTTGCTGGTACAACAGGTCATGCAGGTACACCCGCGCCGTGTTCATGCCCAGGTCCTCCGCCCAGCCCAGCTCGCGGTTAATGGTGGCGGTGTCAAAACTTTCGGCCTGCCACATCTCCAGTTGGTTAATGGCGGTGCTGGGCGAGAAATTAGGCCCGATGATGAAGCCCTTGTCTTTGTACCAGGCTTTGGCTTTGTCTACACTCCAGACGGTTCTGGGTTTTACGGCGGTTTCCTGGGTGGTGGCATCTTTTCTGCCGCAACTCTGGGTTAACAAGCCGCAAACCAGGGCCAGCAGGTAGTACTTCCATTTCATAGTTCAGTTTCAGTTAAGTGCGTAGTTTCATTTCTTTGGCAAGACTTCTTGGGCTTTTCCCGCTTGAAGGATGTTTTCAAGAAATCAGGCTTTAAACAGATTGCTTGTCAGTTTACTTCCAACTCGTTTTTAGACGGCAGTTTGGGGAACGGCGCGTGCGGTTCAGTCTGGTACCAATACACCACTGAGCTGATATCTGACTGCTGCGGAAGGTACCGGTCTTCGCTGCGCCAACCCAGGTCCTGGATGGTGATGCGCAAATCTTTGCTGAACCGCACCGGGTCTACGATGTGCCAGCGGTACATGCCAAACCGTTGCTGCGCGTTGTACAGCCCATCAGGACGGATAACCTGGTGCAACCCGGCGTAGGCGGTGGAGTACGGCTCGTATTGCCGGGTTTTCTTGTTCTCGAAGTTGTAGGAGCCGCAGAAGTAGTCCTCTGTGCCGGTGCCGTTGATGGTAGGGAAATCTCTGTCGCCGTCCATGTAGAACTTGATCTCGCCCTCGCCCCACCAGCCGTTGTTGTTCACGCCCCAAGCCATGTAGGTGCCCACGTACTGGCCCTTGCCTTTGATACCGTCTACCAGGGTATACAAAGAACCTTTGGTGGGATTGTTGCGCCGGAACTGCGCGTGGAAATACGCGGCATCATTGGGGATATCGGTGAGAGTGTAGTCTATCTGGTAGAACAGGTTCATACGCTCAGAATGGGTGTTCTCCATGGTGATGCGGCACTTCTTCCTGAACGGCATCACCCAGTATGAGTTGAAAGCGCTGCCAGGGTTCACGGTCACGGCCAGAGAGTTCAGCGGCGCATACTCGCCCCAACCCATCCCGAAGAAATCGCCCACGGGCACCTCAATGGAAGGCTCTTTCTCGTCGTCCCAGTATACCCTTAGAATAGAGTACCGCCAGTTGCCGGTGGGGGTCATCCAGATGTGCTGGATGGCCCCGGAGCCGTCAATCTCGGCCAGAGTAACGGTTTTGCCCCCTTCAATCCAGATAAACGGGTTTACTTTCCAGCCCACGCCCAGTTCGCGCGCCTGGCGGCCGTGCACGCCTTTGTCTAAGGGCGCCATGCCGCCTTTGCCTTTCTCTCCGGTGAAGTTCTCCGGGCTGATGGAGCGGGTCTCAGCGTTGGAGGTACGGTAAAGGTTGCCTAGGTTCATCTCCAGGCCATTGAAGTTTCCGGACCGTTGCGCGAAAGCGCCCGTGGCCAGGCAGAGAATAGCGAACAATGAAAGTAAAGGTCTCATCAAATTCTATTTTGGTTTAAGTCCAACGGTATTTGGGTCAGGAAAGCCTTGGTCAACCTTGCGGGATTATCCCAGGACAGTCCCTGGCCTTTGCCGATAAAGAAGCCAGCGTTTATGGCCTGTTCTTCTAAAAACAGGCCATAAACCAGGTCCACTATAATTGCTTCGGCTCTTTTCAGGCAAAGGTTATTTCACTTCACCAGATGGCCGGGGAAGCGGCGTATTGATTTTCACCGGCTCGCCGAAGTTGGGCGTACCGTCCGCGTTCCAGGTGAACTTCTGGATGCGCGGGCTTCTGGTGTTGCCGCAGCCCTGGTTACTGAAAGAGTTGGCGTGGTAAATGATCCAGTCCTCGGTGCCGTCCGGCGACTTGAAGAACCCGTTGTGGCCCGGCCCGAAGGCGTTGCTCTCAGCCTTGGTAGCAAACACAGGCGCGGGTGACTTAATCCAGTCATCAGGGTTCATGGGATTGCCGTTGTCACGCAGGGTAAGGCGGCCCAGGGAGTAACTATCGGTCCAACAGCCACTGGCCGAGTACACCATGAAAACTTTTCCAGCCGCATTCTTGATCACCTCGGGGCCTTCATTCACCAGGCCGTTCATCTCCCAATTGAAGGTAGGCCTGGTGATCATGACGCGGTCTCCCTCCAGTGTCCAGGGGTTGCTCATCTTAGCAATGTAAATCTGCTGGATGCCCGGGTCATTGTTGCCCACCCAACCAGACCAGATGAAGTACAGCTGACCGCCGTGCTCAAACACTGATCCGTCAATGGCCCATCGGTCTGTAGTAGGGGTCAGTTTGCCTTTCATGGTCCAGGTGCCGGTGGTAGGGTCTGCGGCAGCATTCTCCAGCACGTACATGCGGTGATTCACATCATTCCCGTTATCAGCGGCGAAATAGATGTACCACTTGCCTTGCAAAAAGTGGATCTCGGGAGCCCAAAGGTTCTGGGAATATGGCTCTGAGACCCCAGGCGCGAATACGGTGGTAAAGGCCTCTTTGCCCAGTTGCGAGATGGTCTTGGTCTTGATCAAGCCAATGCGGTTGCCCAGGGTATGGGTGTAATAATAGGTGTCGTTCTGCTGGTACACCCACGGATCTGGTCCGCTGGGCAGCAAGGGATTGGTAAAGGTGTTGGATGTATTGGTTCCGGGGGTGACTGGTTTCTGTACTTCATCCGCTTCCTTTTTGCAGCTTGCGCCAAGCGCCAGAAAAAGGGTAATACCATACAGCAGCCGTTTGTAATGATGCATAAATTGTAAATAACTCAGTAAATAATTCTTTTATAACGCTCTCCTACCCTGTTGATTCCTAAGCGCCTCAAGGCCCTATGTGTCCTTCTTTTAGGTAGACCTCACTGTGCCCGTCACTGAAATTCCGGGTAGTAATTAACCAGATGGTGTTGGCGTCTTTCAGGAACATAGACGAGTAATAGGCGCCCTCATTATTGGGCAGGTTGGGCCAGGGGTAGGTAATGTTGGTAAAGTTCATGGCCGAGCTGTTGCCCACCAACACCAGCATGGTATTCTTTTTCCAGTCGGCGCCTACAGAGCGGCCACCGGCATCCTGGCAGGAGAGAATGGTCTCGCCAGACGGTAACTGGATGAGGTACGGAGCCCCGCCCCAGATATTCTGCGAAGTGGCCAGCCAGCGTCGGCTGTTGGCGGTGGTGCTGGGCCCCTGGTAGTTGAAGCGGGCCTCCAGCGAGGACCACACAATCCAGGGTGATTTGGAGTTCTTCACAGATTCAATGGGGAAGACAATGCCTTTGCCGTTGTTCAAGACCACCGGAACCGGCATGCCGTCGCGCATACCGGGGGTGTAGGCCACTTGCCTGGGTAGTTTCCAGGTGGCGCCGTTGTCCGTGGACCGCACCATCAGGATCTCCTGCTCTTGCGCGGTAGACCCTGGGCCAGCCCACCAACGGGCCTCGCTGGAATAGAAAATCTCAATCTCGCCATCAGGTAACTGCACCATAGACGGTTCCCAGGACCGGCCGGTAGCCACAATCACGGGCGGCCCAAAGGTCCAGCCCCGGTCATTGCTGATCCTGATCTGGATGTTGGCGTGGGCATTGTCATCTGGGTTGCCGCGGCCGGTGTAGGCCAGGATCACCCGGCCGTCTTTGAGCACCAGTATGTCTGGATTGGAGAAACCGTAGTAGCTGGGGTTGTTGTCGGCCATGAGTGTTTCGGGGGCAGACCAGGTGGCGCCATCGTCAATACTCCTCCTGATGGCGATGTTGTCCCACTCGTTTCCGGGCGTACCATAATGATACGTCAGCAGCAGCGTGTCTCCTTTCACACGACGCACCCTGCCGTACTCCGCAAAATACACGTCATGCGACAACTTGGTGCCCGTGGCGTTCCAGGTGATGTTTAAGGAAGTAGTGCTGTTGTCTACCGCCGGAAAATCATCTGCGTGTACTCCTGGGGTGGGGCCCGGTCCCGGTCCGGGATTAGGGTCATCATCCCCGCTTTTGCAGGAAAAGGTGAACAACACCCCCAGCAGCAGACACCAGACCTTCGTTTTAAGTAATTCCATTATTCAGGTAGTAAGCACCAGGCTCAGGCGATTTGCCAAACCCGGTGAGATTAATCCCCCTCCTTCCGCTCGGTTCAGAAAACCAAGCCGCTACACCATTGATTCCAGAAACAAAATGACCAGCAGGACCAGCAACGTTAGGACCTGCTTTCTCTTTTTCGCTTTTACAACCCCGCGTCTCATATAGACAATCATCTAGTGGATACAAACACACAAAGCTTCATACAACCATAAAAGCTTGGCCCACCATCACCTGAAAAGGAGGCGAGACAAAGGCCACCTGCAGTACCAGCCCGGAAAGAAGCCAGAACCGTTTTAAGGCCATTTTAGGTAAAATTGCCTTAAAACACCTTCTCAGGAAAATCCTGTGACAAACAGCAACACGGCCCTTGCACGGTCACCATTTGCCACAGGACCCATCCACAATTTCTGGCAAGCCGTTTGGGGGCCGATTTCTGCAAAACAACCCCAAAACGGCTTCTGCGACTTTCCGGTTGGTTCTGGTTTATTGGACTACAATCTTGCGGTTCTCTACGCCGCCTTTGTTGTCATTTACCTGCAGAATGTAGACACCCGGCGCCAAAGCCAACTGCACGCTGTTCATGGCGCTGAGGGTTTTCACGGTACGGCCGTCCAGGGTAGACACTTTCAGGTTGTACTTTTTGCCTTTCTCCAGCTTCACATTGATTCTGCCCGGAGCAGGGTTAGGATACACCTCCATGTTCAGGTCCAGTTTCTGGTCAGCGATGCCGGTGAGCACGCCGTTGGTGATGGTGAAACTGGTCTTCATGAAAGGTGACCCCATGAAGCTGTTGTCTATGGCCTGCACTCCGTAGCGGTATCTGCCCTGCGGCAGGTCTTTGATGGTCCAGGAGGTGTTGAGCTGTATGTTGCCCATTTTCTGCACCATCAGTTTACCGGTGGTGGTGTCTGCCATGGGGTGGATGTACACTTTGCCGGCAGCGTCTTGCAGGAAAATGTTGTAGGAAAGAGAGTTAGCAGAGGTGGTGGCGTCAGTGGCGGCGCTCCAGCTTAAGGTAACGGCGCCGCCGGTACCCATGGTGGCTTGCAGCGTGGCCGGCATGGCAGGCGCGGTATTCACCGTAGTAGCGGGGTTCACCACAATCACCGATACCTTGTCATTGTAGGCGCTGTTGGCTCCGTTGAAGTTGTTGCCCGAGAAGCCGGTGAGCATCAGGTCCAGGTCGCTGTCGCCGTCAATATCAGCTACCTCAATGGAGCTTTCTGACACACCCGGCAACCGGTCATTGTTGGCCATGGCTGTGAAGGTACCTGCGTTGTTCAGGAAAATGGCCGTGGCCTGTCTTTTGGCGGTGTCATCCCAACCGGTGACAATCACGTCCAGGTCGCCGTCATTGTCCCAGTCGGCGAAGCGGCCGCCGTCACCCACGGCAATCTGCCGGTAGGTAGAGAAAGTGGTAGCCTGGGCGAAAGCGCCGGCGGTGTTTTTGTACAGGCGGTAGATATCACTGGAAGGTTCCCCGTTGGCGCCGCCGTCTCCGTTCAGGAGCAGGTCCAGGTCACCATCGGCATCATAGTCGCCCCAAACGGCGCCCCCGAATCCTTTCTGGATGAGGCCCAGGTCACGCACGGCAAACGTACCGTTGGTGTTCACGAACATCTTGGAAAAGCGGCTATTGCTCACCACCTCAAAACCATTCACGAACAGATCCAGGTCACCGTCTTTGTCAAAGTCCACGGTCGAAATCTCGGGGTCAATGAACTTGAAATCATTGAACTGCGCCGACTCGGTGAAGCCGCCAGACTTGTTATTGAAGTAGATTTTGGCCCGGGTGGCATCATTGGCCGTGTTGTTCGCGTTCCCGAAAGCATAGATATCTGTATAGCCGTCGTTATTCAGATCGGCGAAGCCGGTGCCGGGAGTTACCTGCTGAATACCGGAGTTGGCTACCTGGGTGAACACGCCGGCGGCGTTTGACTTGAACAAGGCTGTAAACGGCGTAGCCCCAAAACCCGACTGCAGCAGGTCCAGCCTGCCGTCATTGTCTACATCGCCCCAGTCAATGGAAGCAAACGCCCCTGCCAGAAAAGGAGAAGCTGTTTTGGTGAAGTTTCCGGCGCCGTCATTGATAAACAATTGCACGAAACGCTCCGTGCCGGAGACCTCGCCCATGATGAGCAGGTCCATGTCTCCATCGCGGTCAATGTCCACCGCCGACACGTCACCGTGCTGCACCGGGAAGTTCAGGTTTTTCATGGTAAAGCTCTGGGCGGAAGCCTCTTCCTGCTGACTTAACAATCCCAGACAAAGCAAAAACGGTAGATATTTTTTCATATGTTTTGGTTGATGGTTTCAGAAAACGGGTAAAAAAAGGCCGTGGAGCTTGGGCAGCTCCACGGCTTTACTTCAAAGATCAATAACCGGGGTTCTGATTTAGATTGGGATTAAGGTCCAGCTCCAACTGAGGGATAGGCAAGAACTCATCCTGCCCAGGCGTGAAGGAGTTGAAGGCTGGGTCTCTCTGTTTGGTAGTTGGAGAGGTGAGATCTCCCCATCTTACCAGATCATGCCACCGCTGCCCTTCACCAGACAACTCTAGAAGCCGCTCATGCTTGATTTGCTCCAGGAACTGCTCCTTTGTGAGGTTAGGCTTCACGTCTGACAGTCTTGCCAAACCTGCGCGCTGGCGTACCCGGTCTACATATTGATAAGCCTTGGCAGTATTACCGGTCTCGTTCAGCACCTCGGCATACATGAGCAACACATCTGCGTAGCGGATGTAGCGCCAGTTGTTAGGTGAGTTGTATTCCTCGGTGTTTTTCCAGTTGTCATTGAGGAATTTGCGGAACCATACCCGGTCATTGTTGGCACCGTAGCGTTGCGCGAAAGTCTGGCCGTACACCATGGTAAAGGCCGGACCTCTTTCATCTGTGTAGTCAAAGAGGAACGAGGCTGCCAAACGCGGATCACGGGCACCGGTGGTGGTTCTTTCATTAAACTCATCCACTACCCATCTGCGGGCCTCCACGTCTGACCAACCCACGCCCGGAGGAGACATGAACTTAGCCAAAGACTGGCCATAGTTCAGGTTATCGGCCCGCGGGTCTGTGTCATCGTCATGGTTTTCTGCGGGGTTCAGGGCAAACTGCCACTCAAACACAGACTCTTTGTTGTTCTCAGAGGTAACCAGGAAGTTGTCGCGGTAGTTAGGCATGAGGTCATAGATATTTCTGCCCTCATCTTCTACCAACCATTTCAGCGGAGCCACGGCTTCTGCGTACTTATGCTGCTGCATGTACACCTTGGCCAGCAACGCGTAAGCAGCTCCTTTGGTAGCCCGGCCCAGGTCGGCAGAGCCGTAGGTGGCGGGCAGTACTGCGGCTGCATCTGTCAGATCCCGCTCTATCTGGGCAAACACCTCTGCCTGGGTTGCAGTGGGCGGCAAGTCACCCACCACAGACACCTTGGTGATCAATGGAACGTTGCCGTAGATGGTAGCCAGGTGGAAGTAGAACATCCCCCGCAGGAATTTGGCCTCGCCAATGTAGCGCTGCTTCAGGGTCTCATCCATCTCAATATTGGGCACATTGTTAATCACCTGGTTTGCCCGATTCACGCCAATGTAACTATCCCGCCAAAGTGGCCCGTAGGTATCGCCCAGGTTGTAATCCGTTACCAGGAACTGGTCAAAGTTGTTCACCAGGTGCGAGGCCGGGCTAAGGCTTCTGCCTTCATCTGACCTGCCTATGTAGTACCAGGGCAGGAAGCGGGACATGCCCCGGTGCAGGGTACTGTAGGTGGCGTTCACCCCCAGCAGAGCATCGTTCGGGGTTTTCCAATAAGCTTCCACGGCCAGTTGGTTCGGATTCTCTATATCTAAATCCTTATCGCAACTGAACATGGCCAAGCCAGCTGCCATCAATGAATATGTTAGAAACTTTTTCATATGCCTTTCTATTTACACTTAATTAAAACCCGGCCTGAATACCCACAGAGATAACCCTTGGCGATGGCCAGTGTCCATTATCCAACCCTCTTTCCCGGATACCACCAGTCACGTCAGGATCAAGCCCTGAATAGTTGGTGATGGTAAACAGGTTCTGACCGCTCACAAAAAGGCGGGCGTTTGAGATTCTGGCTTTGGTGAGCAGACTTGCCGGCAACTCATAACCCAACTCAACATTTCTGAAACGCAGGTAAGAAGCTTCTTCTAACCAGCGGTCGCTTTCTGCCCGGTTGTTGGAGATGATACCCTGGTCATCTGTCTCCAACCCTATTCTTGGATCACTGGTATTGGTGTTGGTTGGTGACCAAGGGCTCAGGTCTGAGCGGAAGTTGGTGTTCTGGTAGATGTCCAGCGCTCTTCTCACATCATTGTAGATGGTGTAGTCAAACACCCCCACCAACTGCACGTTCAGGCTGAACTGCTTGTAAGAAGCGTTGAACTGCCCACCGGCTTGCAGAGAAGGCCAGGGAGAACCTGCGAAATCTCTGTCGTCGTTGTTGATCTGCCCGTCACCGTTCTTATCAATGAATCTGATGTCACCTGGCTTGGCATAAGGCTGGATCACGGTACCTTCGGCACTAACGTGGCGGTTGATTTCGTCCTGGTTTTGGAAAATCCCGTCGGTTCTGATCACGTACCACTCTCCAACCGGACGGCCTACCGCTGAGCGGGCATTACCGGTCTGGATAAAGGAAACCCCTTGGCCCACTTCCTCTACTTTGTTTTTGATGGTTGTGGCGTTGGCCGAAACATCCCATCTGAAGTCACTAGTGGTGCTGCTTCTGTAAGTGGCGGCAATCTCAAAACCTTTGTTTCTGATAGAAGCGGTGTTGATGAACGGGTTGCCTTGCAGGTTACCCAGGTAGCCAGGTACGTCCAGGTCCAGAATAGCGTCTTTTGACAATGAGTTATAGACGTTGAACTCCAAAGAGACTCTGTTGTTGAGGAAGCTGGCGTCTATACCAAGGTTCTGCTGCACCCTTTCTTCCCAGTGAAGGTCTGGGTTGGCCAGACGGGCGGCGTAAGCCCCGATGTAAGGCGTCTGGTCTGTCCCGAAAATAGCCCGGGGGCTGTTGTTGATGTAAGCGGTGTAAGGCCAGGAACCCAGGTTTGGCACCACAATCCCTAGTTTACCGTAAGAAGCATTCAGTTTCAGGTCAGACACCCAGGGAGCGTTGAAGAAGTTCTCTTCGCTGATTCTCCAACTGGCGGCCACTGACGGGAAGAAACCTCTTCTGTAGTTCGCCCCGAAACGGGAATCCTCATCTACCCGGCCGGTTAAGGTAAGCAGGTAGCGGTCTTTGAATGAGTAGTTCACCCGGCCCAGATAACCAAATATCTTGTAGTCATCACCCAGACCGCCGCCGGCAGAGGCCGTTCCCGTGGCCGCGCCAATAGTGGTATAATACTGACCGTTGGCATACAGCAGGTTGGTTCTGCCGCCGGCTGTATACTGTCTCTCTGCCTGTTGCTGGCTAATCCCTACCACCCCGTTGATGGAGTGATCCCCGAAGGTTTTGTTGAAATTGAGGGTGTGCTCAAACAGCGTGCTGAGGTATCTTGATCTGTCTTCAGTGATCTCACTTGGGTAAGAAGTGGCGTTAAATTGGTACACCCCTGTTTTTCTGATGCGCTGCAAATGGTCAAAGCTCACCTCTAAACCCACGTTGAATTTATAGCTGAGCCAGTCCACCAGCTTCACGTCTATATAGGCGTTACCCACCAACTTGGCGAACTCTGTTCTGTAGTTGCGGTAATTGCGCACCGCCACCGGGTTAAAAGCATAGGTCACAGCGCTGGTAGATCCAATGCCGTAACCGTCCGGGTTAGACGGGGTAATGTAGGAAGGATCCTGCACCGGGATAACCGGCAGCATAATGGCCATGTCATAGATGGGGTTGCCTTCGCCCGGAGACTTTGCGATGGAGTTGGTCAGCACCATGTTCTCGCCAAAGGTAACCCGGCCTTTCTGGCTGCTGGTATTCACCCGTAAGCTACCTCTGTCAAAGGAAGTGGCTTTCACAAATCCTTCGTTCCTGAAATAGCTACCTGAGATAAGGTAGTTACTTGTAGCCGTACCGCCAGACAAAGAAACGTTGTAATCCTGCAGGCTTCCGTTCTGAAGGCTTTCATCCTGCCAGTCTGTGTTGATGGCTGGGTTGAAAGTACCCTCGGCCACACTTGGCAGCGGGGTTCTGTTTGAGTTCTGGTACTGCATGCGCTGCATGGCGGCAAACTCGCTCGCATTCATCACATCCCAGCGCTTAGGGATCTGCTGCACCCCGTATTTGGCGGAGAAGCTAACTTTTGCCGGCCCTTCTTTTCCTTGCTTTGTAGTGATGATCACCACGCCGTTGGCGGCACGCGCCCCGTAAATGGCCGCGGCAGAAGCATCTTTCAATACCTGGATAGAGGCGATGTCATTGTTGTTGATGGTAGTGTTCGCGTCGGCGATCATTCCGTCAATCACATACAGTGGGTCGGTGTTCAGGAAACTGGCGGTTCCCCTGATCTCAATTCTGGCGTTGGCGCCGGGCACCCCTTCGGTTCTTACCGTTACCCCGGGCGTTAAGCCCTGGATAGACTCTGCCACCGAGTTGGCGCTCACTCTGCTGGCGGCCTCTGGGCTCACCACCGAAACCGCGCCGGTCAGGTCACTTTTGCGTACGGTCTGGTAACCAATCACTACCACCTCATTGAGGGTCTGCTCATCTGGCTGCAGGGTGATGTTGATAGAAGACTGCCCTGCAATAGGCACTTCCTGCGAGGTGAAGCCAATATAGGAAACCACCAGGGTGCCGTTCTCCTGGCCGCTGGCCAGGGAGATTGTGAAATTACCGTTGGCATCTGTAGAGGCACCGTTGCTGGTTCCTTTCACCAATACCGTTACCCCGGCCAAACCTTCGCCCTGGGCACCAACCACTTTTCCGGAAACCGTTCTGCCCTGCGCCTGCGCTTCATAGGCCAGGGAATTAACCATCAGGCAGACCATCAGCATCAGGAGCCAGTGGCCTATTTTACACCTCCCCAGATGGTAGAGTCCATTGCCCAAGGACATTTCATTGCGTAACTTTTTTTTCATGTAAGAAGAGTTAAGAGTTGTAAAAGCGATCCACTTCAGATTTTAAGACCTATAAGATTCTTAAACAAACAGGTGAGCGGGCATCAATTAACGATTTCGCAAATTAACGTAATCGATTACGTCGCATATTTACAAATTGGCAATTTAATTTCCTAATCACACCCCTCTAACTCTCTCGTTTTCTTATAATATTTATTATTTATGGCTTATTTTTTAAAGAATAAAGACAAAATACAGGTGTTAAAATGACGCTTTATTAAGATTATGTAAAATACAGAGTCAAAAATACCTATTTGCGAAATTAATAAATTTTAAGATATATTTACGTAATCGATTACGTAACATGAGCAGAACCACCATTCATGATATTGCGAAGGAACTGAACACAACAGCAGCGACGGTTTCCCGTGCCCTTAACGACCATCCTTCTATCAGTTCTGCCACCAAAGAGATTGTAAGAAAAGCGGCCCAGAAACTCAATTACCGGCAAAACCGCGCCGCATCCTCCCTTCGCTCGGGCAAGACCTACGTAATTGGGGTGATCATTCCCAGTGCAGAAATCAGCTTCTTCGGGTCCGTTATCCACGGGATTGAGAAAGTGGCCAAAAGCCAGGGGTACAGCGTTCTGCTGTTCCAGACAAATGAGTCTTATGAAGATGAGGCGCAGGGGATACAGACCTTGCTGCAGTCTAACGTAGACGGCATCATTGCCTCCATTGCCAAAGAGACCACCCGGTACGACCATTTTCAGGAGGTGAAAAACCGCAAAATCCCGCTCATCCTGTTTGACCGGGCCATAGATGAACTGGATGTACCAGCCGTGGTCATAGATGATTACAAGGGCGCCTACATGGCCACTGAGCACCTCATCCAGCAGGGTTACCAACGCATTGCCCACATCTCCGGCCCGCAGCATATCCAGATTTTCCATGAGCGGCTGCGCGGATACGTAGATGCGCTCAAAGCCCATAACTATAAAGTGGACGGCGACCTGATCACCTACGGGAAGGTCTCCATAGACTCGGGCCGCAAATGCACCGAGGCTTTGCTCAACCTGACCAAAAGACCCGATGCCATTTTTGCGGTAGAGGATTTTACTGCCCTGGGCGCCCTGCAGGCCATCAAAGAAACCCCCTGGAGCAAGCCCGGCCAGATTGGCCTGGTAGGGTTTGCGAACGAGGCTTTCAGCGCCTACATCACCCCGGGCTTAACCACCGTTGACCAGCAAACCGCCCTCATGGGCCAGGAAGCGGCCAATATATTCATGAACCTGCGCCAGGAAGAACCTGCCCTGGTGGACCTTCCGCAGAAAATAATCCTTGACCCGGTTTTGGTTGTACGCCAGTCTTCTCTGCGCAAAAAAAACAGCCGGCGCCGGACAGAATAGAAAAATCTTATATTGCGATTATATAAGATTATCATTAAAAAGATAACTTCACCAAACGGTATATCATTTTCAACTAACAAACAACTGATTCACTCTCCTCTTTATGGGCTTACAAACCATTGACTACATTGTCTTCCTAACCTACTTCTTTATTGTATCGGGGTACGGCTACTGGATTTACCGGCAGAAGAAAGCCGACCACATGGACTCCAAAGAGTACTTCCTGGCCGAGGGGTCGCTGACCTGGTGGGCCATTGGGGCTTCCCTTATCGCGTCCAACATCTCTGCCGAGCAGTTCATCGGGATGTCGGGCTCAGGTTTCGCTATGGGCCTTGCCATTTCCACGTATGAGTGGATGGCTGCCGCCACCCTTATTGTGGTAGCCGTGTTCTTCATCCCAATCTACCTGAAGAACAAGATCTACACCATGCCGCAGTTCCTCTCGCACCGGTACAACGATGCGGTGAGTACCATTATGGCGGCTTTCTGGCTTTTGGTGTACGTGTTTGTAAACCTTTCCTCTATCCTGTATCTGGGGGCTCTGGCCATTGAGACCATTACGGGCATAGACTTCTATTACTGTATGTACGGCTGCGCCATCTTCGCTATTTTCATTACCCTGGGCGGTATGAAAGTGATTGGCTACACAGACGTAATTCAGGTGTTTGTACTGGTGTTGGGCGGTCTGGCCACCACCTACCTGGCCCTTGACCTGGTATCTCAGCAATTGGGCGGCTCCGGCGCCTGGGACGGTCTGGTGCACCTGCGCCAGCAAGCCGGCGACCACTTCAGCATGATCCTTTCTGAGAACGAGATCATGATCCCGAACGGTGAAGGCGGTACCCGCGACGCCTACATGGACCTACCCGGTCTTTCCGTACTCATTGGCGGTATGTGGATTGTGAACCTGAACTACTGGGGCTGTAACCAGTACATTACCCAGCGTGCTTTGGGTGCTGATTTGAAAACTGCCCGCAGTGGTCTCCTCTTCGCCGCTTTCCTGAAACTGATGATGCCTATTATTGTGGTGTTGCCGGGTATTGCTGCTTACGTACTGCACAAGAACGGTATGTTCCAGGCCGAGATGGCGAACGAACTGGGCCACGTGAAGCCCGACCACGCTTATCCGGTGCTTCTGAACCTGTTGCCGGTTGGTCTGAAAGGTCTTTCTTTTGCGGCATTAACCGCGGCTATTGTGGCCTCCCTGGCTGGTAAAGCCAACAGTATCTCCACCATTTTCACCCTGGACATCTACCGCAAGTACTTTAACAAAAACGCCTCAGAAACAAGATTGGTGACCTTTGGGAAACTGACCGTGGTGGCGTCTTTCATCATTGCTATTGTGGTAGCCCCGGTACTGCGTAACCTGGACCAGGCGTTCCAGTACATCCAGGAATACACCGGCTTCATCTCGCCGGGTGTGTTTGCCATCTTTGCGCTGGGCTTCTTCTGGAAGCGTACCACTTCTCCGGCAGCCTTGACCGCGGCGGTATTGACCATTCCGTTGTCAACCTTTCTGAAATTCCAGTTCCCTGAGATTCCGTTCTTGGACCGGATGGGGATTGTATTCGTGGTCTGCGTGCTCCTGATGATCATCATCACCTTGCTTGATCCTAAGAGCAAGCACAACCCCAAAGGACTGGAGATTGATTCCTCTATGTTCAGGACTTCTACCTCGTTTGCCGTAGGCTCTATCATCATCTGTGGAATTCTGGCCGCCCTTTACATCATATTCTGGTAGAAGAAATCCATCAAAAGAAAGTTGTTTACGTTTACCTCTAAAGGCATAGCATTTCAAAGTGCTATGCCTTTAGGCTTAATACAGATATTATGGTTGAAGACATTGTTGCCAAATTCAAGAAACTATACAAATCGGAACCGGTAGTAGCCCGCTCCCCGGGCCGGGTAAATCTGATTGGAGAGCATACTGACTACAACGAGGGCTTTGTGCTGCCCGCCGCCATTAACAAGGAAATTTACTTTGCATTGGCGCCTAACGGTACCCAGACCATGCGGGCGTACGCCTTTGACCTGGAAGAAAGTGGCGAGTTTGACCTGACCAACGTGCAGCGCACGGATATAGGCTGGGCCAACTACCTGTTGGGCGTGGTGGCGCAGTTGCAGAAGGCCAACTACGAGGTAAAGGGCTTTGACCTGGTGTTCGGGGGCAACATTCCCATCGGGGCGGGGCTTTCCTCCTCCGCGGCGGTGGAGTGCGGCCTGGCGTACGCCCTCAACTACCTTTACGCGTACGGCATAGAGCGCTTTGACATGGTGAAGAT
This sequence comes from Rufibacter roseolus, assembly GCF_017916365.1. Classification (GTDB taxonomy): domain Bacteria; phylum Bacteroidota; class Bacteroidia; order Cytophagales; family Hymenobacteraceae; genus Nibribacter; species Nibribacter roseolus. Next base: position 1,118,337 of record NZ_JAFMSU010000001.1, on the reverse strand, counting down.
GGCGCAGAAGGCCGAGCACGAGTACGCGCTGGTGATGTGCGGCATCATGGACCAGTTCGCCAGCATGTTCGGGAAGCGGAACCACGTGGTGAAGCTGGACTGCCGTTCCCTGGAATACCAGTACTACCCCTTCAACATTGATGATTACCGCATTGTGCTCTGCGACACGCAGGTGAAGCACTCTTTAGCGTCTTCTGAGTACAACACCCGCCGCCAGGAGTGTGAGACCGGCGTGGCCCTGCTTCAGAAACTATACCCACAGGTACGCAGCCTGCGTGACGTGACCGAGCAGATGCTGGAACGCCACCAGGATGAATTTGACCCCATCGTCTACAAACGTTGCCGGTACGTGGTGCAGGAAAACCTGCGCGTGGAAGACGCCTGCGAGGACCTGGAGCGCGGCGACCTGGTGGCTTTCGGGCAGAAAATGTTCGCCTCGCACCAGGGCCTGCAACATGACTATGAAGTAAGCTGCCCCGAACTGGACTTCCTGGCCGACCGCGCCCGGGAATCTGACGCGGTGCTGGGTGCCCGTATGATGGGCGGTGGTTTTGGGGGCTGCACCATCAACCTGGTGAGACTGGATAATTTGGATGAGTTCACCCGCCAGATGACCGAGGCTTACCAACAACAGTACAACATCACGCTAAAGACTTACGTGGCCGAGATTGTGGACGGCAGCAGCCTGGTCCCGATTGATTTCTCCAAGCGCTAGGCCCTACGTTTCCCATTCCAATACAGAATAGACTATGAATTCATTTGATATCACCGAGCACTCGCACCGCCGCTTCAACCCGCTTTTGGGGGAGTGGGTGCTGGTCTCGCCGCACCGCTCCAAGCGCCCCTGGCAGGGCCAGCAGGAGTCTACCGAGCAGGACACCCGCCCCGCCTACGACCCCACCTGCTACCTGTGCCCGGGCAACGTGCGCGCCAACGGCGAGACCAACCCAGACTACCCCTCCACCTTCGTCTTCACGAACGACTTCGCCGCCCTGCAGGCCGAGACGCCCGCTGGCTCCTTTTCCAAGGGCCTGCTGCGGGCGGAGAGCGAGCGGGGCATCTGCAAGGTCATCTGCTTCTCGCCCCGCCACGACCTGACCCTCTCGGACATGGAGACGACCGAGATCAAAAAAGTCGTGGACCTGTGGCAGGCGCAGTACCTGGAGCTGGGCGCCATGGAGGAGATCAGCTACGTGCAGATCTTCGAGAACAAGGGAAGCGTGATGGGCAGCAGCAACCCCCACCCGCACGGGCAGATCTGGGCGCAGAGCTCCGTGCCCGGCGACCCGGCGAAGGAGACCGTGCAGCAGGAGCGCTACTTTTCAGAGAATGGCCGCAGCCTCCTCTCTGACTACCTCGCCTTGGAACTGGAGGAGAACACCCGCATCGTGGCGGAGAACGGGTACTTCGTGGCGCTGGTGCCCTTCTGGGCGGTGTGGCCCTTCGAGACCATCGTCATCCCCAGAAGGCACTTCGGGCACTTGGGTGAGATCACCGAGGAAGAGAAGCTCGCCTACGCCGACATCATGAAGCGCCTCTCCTCAGTGTACGACCGGCTGTTCCAGACCTCGTTCCCGTACTCGGCCGGCCTCCACCAGGCGCCGACCGACGGCAGGGACTACCCCGGCTGGCACCTGCACATGCACTTCTACCCGCCGCTGCTGCGCTCGGCCTCGGTGAAGAAGTTCATGGTCGGCTACGAGCTCATGGCCGAGCCCCAGCGCGACATCACCCCCGAGAGCGCCGCCGAAAGACTCAGGACCCTGCTGTAGGCTATTTCTAGGCTGTTTAAAAGAAATCAGCCCGAAAACATAAGACGAAGATCTCACAGGTTTCAAAAACCTGTGAGATCTTTTCATTTAAAGAGAGGTAGTTGGCACAGACGCTCGCAGGTCCTCCGGACGCTACGAGGTCTTTTAGCTTGGTATAAGCATAATGGCTTCCTGGCGCAGGGTAGCACAAAGTCGTTTTTGGCTCATTTGAAAGAAAACAGGCCCAAAACGGTTTTTCACGCATCTGAATAGGCTACCGCCCGTACAATCCCCACCTATTCAGACTTACTCCTATGACGATATCTTTTTACGGGGCGGCCCAGACCGTGACCGGCAGCAAGCACCTGGTTACTTTAGAGAATGGCAAACGCATTTTGCTGGATTGCGGCCTGACCCAGGGCATGGGCGACAAGACCGAGGAACGGAACCGCTCCTTTGACTTCGAGCCTGAGAACCTCACCTGCCTCATCCTCTCGCACGCCCATATAGACCACTCCGGATTGATTCCGCTGCTCGTGCGCGAGGGCTATACCGGTCCTATTTATGCCACGCCGCCCACCCTGGAACTCTGCAAGCTTTTGCTCATGGACAGCGCCCGTATTCAGGGCAGCAACGGAAACGGTAACACGACACCGCTCTATACTGAGGAAGACGCCGAGCAGGCCCTGCAGCAGTTCGTGACCGTGCCCTATGACGAACCTTACCAGATTGACGAGGACATTGAGCTGCTCTTCACTGATACCGGTCACGTGCTGGGCAGCGCCGCCATCAACCTCAGATTGCAGGACGATGGCAAAGAGCGCACCCTCTGCTTCAGCGGCGACATCGGGCGGTTTGCCAACCGGATTCTGAACCCACCTCAGGCGTTTCCGCAGGCTGAGATCATCATCTGTGAGTCTACCTACGGCAACCGCGTGCATGACAGCCTGGAGAACACCGAGGAGCGCCTGCAGAAGATTGTACAGGAAGTCTGCGTGGAGCGCCAGGGCAAACTCCTCATCCCGGCCTTCAGCATAGGGCGTACGCAGGAACTCATTTACTCTTTGAACTACCTGGCCGAAGAAGGTCGCCTACCCGATGTGAAAGTGTTTGTAGACAGTCCGCTCTCGGTGTACGCCACCGATATCATGCGCGACAATCCGCAGTACTTCCGCGACACCATGCAGGAATACCTCAAAGACGACCCAGATCCGTTCGGGTTTCCGCAGCTTACCTACATCACCGAGGTAGACGATTCCAAAGAGTTGAACAAGATTGACGAGCCGTGCGTAATCATCTCCTCCTCAGGCATGATGGAGGCCGGCCGCATTCAACACCACCTCAAAACCAACCTCTCCGATCCCAACAGTGCCGTGCTCATCACTGGTTACTGTGAGCCTTCCACGCTGGGCGGCAAACTGATGAACGGCGCCGAGAAAGTCTACATCATGGGCGATGAGGTGGAAGTGAAAGCTGAGATGATGATCATGAAGGAGTACAGCGCTCACGCCGATTACGGTGACATCGCCAAGTTCCTCCACTGCCAGGATAAAGAGAAAATTCAGCGCATCTTTTTGGTGCACGGTGAGAAATCTGTGATGAACCAACTAAAGGAAGATCTATCGGAGCTGGGCTACGGGAACATTGAGATTCCGGAGTTCCGGTTATCATACGTGGTGTAGTTCCTTTGCTTGTTATCATGTGGAAAAGCGTTTCGGGGCTGTTTTGCTTAAAACAGCCCCGAAACGCTTTTGTGCTATGGTACGCACCTATGCTTCAACCCACTGCCGCGAGCTTGCAGCTCGTGCCCCACTCATTTCAGAAAACCTTTTGTTCCCAACACTTCAAAGTCCCGGCAATCTGGTTCATTTCCAATCCCCCTCTTGTCATCCTAGACAGAGCTTGTGGGCGGACTAGAAAGGGTTTGAAGCAACATCGCTACAGTTGGTCCACAAGATCCTTTCAGGATGACAAAACAGAGCGAAGCTTGATACTTGCAACGCCTGCGGACACGAGTTGTAAACTCGCGCCAGCGGAATTCTCCGTACCAAAGGAGGCGCGATTCTAGCTTGTTTTCCTCAAAACAGATTTAAAACGGGAGGTACTCAATCTGTGACGATGCCATAATGCGGGTCTTCCAGAATATTCACGTCAATCACGACACCGGCGTTCTGAAGCAGTTGGCGGCAATCTGGGCTGAGATGGCGCAGGTGCAGTTTCTTGCCGGCTTTATGGTAGCGCTCGGTGAGTTTGTTCAAGGCCTCTATGCCAGACATATCCGCCACCCGGCTGTCCTTGAAGTCAATAATTACTTCCTGAGGGTCATTGGCCACGTCAAACTTCTCGGTGAATGCCGCCACCGATCCGAAGAACAGCGGACCGTATAGTTCATAGTACTTCGTGCCGTTCTCGTCCAAGTACTTTCTGGCCCTGATACGCTTGGCGCTCTCCCAGGCAAATACCAGCGCCGAGATGATGACGCCAATAAGCACGGCCAAAGCCAGGTTGTGTAGCCAAATGGTGATACCCGCCACCAGGACCCCTACGAATACATCAGCCCGGGGCATTTTGTTAATAATCCGGAAGCTGGCCCACTCAAAGGTACCGATGGATACCATCACCATCACACCCACCAACGCCGCCATGGGTACCCGCTCAATAAACGGAGCTCCCACCAGAATAATGACCAGAATAGTAAGCGCCGCAACAATGCCCGCCAGCCGCGCCCTGGCTCCCGCCGAGAGGTTCACCAGCGTCTGCGCGATCATGGCACAGCCACCCATGCCAAAAAAAAAGCCGTTCAGAAGGTTCGCGCTGCCTTGCGCCACGCACTCACGATTGCCGTTTCCGCGGGTGCCGGTGATCTCGTCCACCAGGTTCAAGGTCAGCAGGCTCTCGGTAAGGCCTACGCCCGCCATGATGAGCGCGTAAGGGAAAACAATCTGGAGGGTTTCCAGGGAAAGTGGAATCTGCGGAATATGGAACGGCGGCAAACTCCCGCTCACCGAGGCGATATCCTTCACCAACCTGGTCTCAATGCCCAAGCTCATGACCACCCCAAATACCACCAGAATGGCCATTAATGACGGCGGCACGGCTTTGGTTAATCTGGGCAGCAAGAGAATAATGGCAATGGTCAAAGCCACCAATCCGGCCATGATGAACAAGGCATTCCCTGACAGCCAGACCTCCTCCCCGTTCACTACCGTCTTGAACTGCGCCACCTGCGACATGAAAATAATGACCGCCAAACCATTCACAAACCCGTACATCACCGGCTGCGGCACCAACCGGATGAACTTGCCCAGTTTAAACACGCCCACCAGGATCTGCAGAACACCGGCTAAGGCCACCGCCGCGAACACGTACTCCAGCCCGTGCGACTGCATCAAGGCAATAAGCACCACCGCGGTAGCCCCGGCTCCGCCTGAGATCATGCCCGGCCTGCCACCCAACACCGCTGTCACCAGACCCATGATAAAGGCCGCGTACAAACCAACCAACGGCGGAAAGCCTGCCAGAATCGCAAAGGATAGCGACTCGGGGATCATGGTCATGGCCACCGTAAGCCCGGCTAAAATTTCTTTTCTGTAATTTTCTTTCTGGCTGAAATCAAATAGGCGTAAGTAAAGCTTCATTCTGGAACTCTGGATGGGGGAAACTAGGGCGTGACTATGCTTGCACCTTGAGATAAATATGTTTTGTGATCGGCTTAGGATAATGGTAGCACCACATCTACTGCACTAATAGGAAAAGCTTTCTTTCCATAAAAACATAGGAAGGAGCACTATAAAGGCCTACCCTATCACGGCACAAAAGTACTACTATTTCGCGGGCCCCACCTTCTCTGTAGATGTCACCATGGACAACAGGCATATGAAGTAATATAAAAAGAACGCTTTGGGCTGAATTTTAAGAATTTGCCCCGAAAACAGGTAAACACTTTTTGACAGTTGCCTAATCTTTTATCCTCTATTTCATAAAAACTGTGAGTTAAGCCGACCGGTATAAAGAAAAAAGGCCACCCCTACAGAGGTGGCCTTTCCTATATTTAAGAAGAAATACCTACTGCTTCACTACTCTAATTATAGATTTACCTGTATTAGTCTGCACCTGCAGATAGTAGATGCCAGGGACTTGGCCTGTTAAATCAGCAATGGGCTTACCGGTTTCTAGCTGCACCTGCCGTTGGGAAACAGCCCGCCCGCTGCTATGGAACAGGGTCACCGTAGCCGGTCCGCTTCCTTCTGTAGAGGCAACGTAAACTTTGCCCAGAGTTGGGTTAGGGTAGGCTTGTAGAGAGGCCTGGGCAGAAGCTTTTCCGTCTGCTTTCACCGCAATCACTTTAGAGTATTCAAACTTACCGTCAAAGTCAACTTGTTTCAGGCGGTAGTAGACAGTACCTGCCGGCGCAGCAGCATCAGTGAAACTGTATTCCTGCTTCTCGTTGGTTGTACCGTTTCCGTCCACCTTTCCGATAGTTCCGAAAGTCTTTCCATCTTGGCTTCGCTCTACCTGGAAGTAGTCATTGTCTTTTTCAGAGGCTGTTGCCCAAGACAGATAAACAATTGATTCTTTTTGCTTTCCTTCAAAGGATAGCAGGGTGACAGGCAGCGGATCAACGGGGGTAATGGTAGCCGTAGCAGTTGCCACTTCCCCTAATGTATAATTTATTTTATCAACCCCATCCAAAGCAGCCCCAACAAGAGTTACTGTCCAAGTGCCAGGCTCTGAGCTGGCAAACGTAGCCACTCCCCCTTTCAAAGAAACAGCATCCGCCACAATGTGGCCAACCAGGATACGGTCTGAGACAATGGCATCAGTAGTACCGTCAAACTTCTTATTCTCTGCCGTAAAAGCACCTGTAATTTCCTTAGGAGTAATAGAAGCCTTTAACCCAATTGGCTGAACAATTCTATAATTGGATGCATCTGCTCCCTCAATGGTATACCCGGTCACTAATACCAACTTATCAATGCCAACATTTTTATCCTCAAAGGTTGCATCCGCAAAAGAATTATTGACCGTAACTTTTTCTTCCACTCCGTTGATGGAAACAATATTAACTAAGGTAGGCTTGCCTAGTAGTTTTGCAATGGTAGTACCATCATAAACCCTGCTTTCTATAGAAACGCTTGAAACCTCTACCGGCCTCAGTAAAATGTTAGCCGCTGTTACTGCTGTTGCATTAACAAGCTTGTAATTACCTGCATCAGTTCCTGTTATAGAAATGCCGTTTACGTTGATTTCCCGAGGTCCCACATTTTTATCTACAAAGGTTGCTGAAACATAGGTAGCCCCAATATTATCCCCACTAATGGAATCTGTTTTAAATCCTACCGTTGCAACTGTTGTACCATCATATATCTTGTTATGCCCAATAGCTGTTACCGTAAGGTCTCTGGGTGTAATATTAGCCCTAAGCCCTGTAGGCTGGACAAGTACATAGTTACTGGCCCCAGTACCTGCAAGGGTACTTACGGAGGTGACCGGAATATTATTCCCGACATTTACACTAGAAAATGTGCCAATGCCATTAAAAGAGACCTGATCCTCACCCAGAATACCAGTCAAGGTGCCAGTAATAACTGCCGCATTTGTTTTATCATACACCTTGTTTTGCGCAGCGGCACCGGCAAGGGTAAGCGCTTTAGGCGTAATGGTAAGAGTTATAGGAGTTCTGCCGTTATTTGGACAAGCAGTATAAGTAACTCCCCGAGCTTGTGCATAGTAAGTATATGTTCCCACTGCTTTTTGTGTAGGAGTAAAAGATTCTACTCCAGAAGTTCCTACCCCCGAAGCAATAGGAGTCGTAGCATTTGAGGTTGCATACCAATCAACTGTTTGTCCTGGGTAAACAGTTGCCGTTAAAGCCGGGGTTGGCTCTCCATAAACAACAGTTTTATTGCCCCCACTCACTGGGGCGCCATTAACAGTAAAGGCCAATGTAGAATGAAACAACCTCCCTTTTTCAGCACCCTGCTGCGGGACAGCCCGCAGGTATCTATTAGTACCAGTTGATGCATTTGTTACAGTAAATGTAAAAGTAACCTCCACATTAGGGTCATTGTGGGCACGAAGGTCTTGATTAACACCTAGCTGTTCTAATACCTTTGCAGAGGGGCCAGGACCATCAACAATGTACAGATAAAAGGATGTCCTACCCCCTTTATCACTTGTCAGGCCTACTGTGATGTTTGAATTGGCACAATAAACAGCAGGGTTAGGCGGATTAATAAGCCTAATTCCAGTAGCAGCTTGAGCTTCATAGACTGAGATGAAGAAAAACCCAGTAACAAATATAAAAATAAGATAGATCCTTTTGACATTTCCAGGTCCTAAGTCGACCAATCTCCCTGCAATAGGGGGAGTTGGAGTTTCTTGGATCAATTTGGCGACCTCTAGATTATGGCAACTTTTTAACCTTAGCCTATCCCTTTTACCTGAGTACAAATTTTCCATAAAAAAGGCATATTTATTTTAAAAAAATTTTACCAATCCAATATTAACTTGAATTAAGTACATAAATCTTTCAAAAAAAATTCAGCATTCCCATAGAGTCACTTTTTCTTGTGATCGTTTGCGTCCCAGCAAGGCATTAGAATATTTATATTTATATTGTTAAAATTTTCATATTTTTAACAATTAATTATTGACATTTTACCAATCCAGAGACGACTAGCGTCTATATTTATCCAATCTTAGTTATAATCAATAGATTTTTTCCAACCTACAAACGAAAGGAGCAGCACTTAATAATTTAACATTTATTAAATTTATTCTTTAAAAGTTTATATGATTTTTTTATAGGCTTTGAGCATGTTGTTTAAGGAAAAAGGGACCATTAACGCAATAATCAATGTTTAAGTTTTAGGCTGTACAGAATGGAGCACTTAAAAACAGAACCTTCCTATGCCCACTATGGGTATCGCTAGGTATTACAAGTTATAGAAACCTGCACCTGTAAAATGCAGGCCTAAGAAAAAGGGTAATAGTTAAACTGGCATAACTGCAAAAAGCGCAGGCCACCTCTGTAGAGGTGGCCTGCGCTTACTTATCTAAATAAAAGGTTACTTATTGCTTTACTACACGAGAAGTTACTTTTCCTGTAGCAGTCTGCACTTGCAGGTAATACACACCTGAAGCAAAGTTAGTGAGATCAAGGCTCAAAGGCTGCCCAACTTCTACTTGAACATTTTGCTGTAGCACTACTCTGCCGTTGCCATGGAACACAGTTACAATTGCGGCACCACTTACTTGAGAAGAGGTAACATAAACTTTGCTTGCAGTTGGGTTCGGATAAACTTCTAATGACGCCTGAACACCTGCCTTAGCTTCTGCCTTCACTGCAATCACCTTTGAGTACTCAAACTTACCGTCAAAGTCAACTTGTTTCAAGCGGTAGTAGTTCACGCCGGCCTGCGCAGAAGCATCTGAGAAGTTGTAATTCCTCAACACATTGCTATTCCCGTTTCCTTTCACCTTTCCTACGCTAGTGAAAGTTTTACCATCTTGGCTACGCTCAATCTGGAAATAGTCATTGTCTTTCTCAGCGGCAGTTGTCCATGACAAATCAATTGCCGACGCTTTTTGCTTTCCTTCAAAAGAAATCAATGAAACTGGCAGAATTTGCTCGGTTATTTTAGCCGAAGTTGGCGCTACAGAGGTTAAGCTGTAATTTCCTGCATCGGTACCAGACATGCCATACCCGGTTAAAGTTACTGGCCAAGTACCCACTTGTGAAGATTCAAACTTTGCGACACCTCCTGTAAGACTAACTACATCTCCAGGAACCGCACCTACTAATTGACGAGATGCTACTGTTGCATTGGTAGTACCATCCCAAGCTTTATCGTTTGCTGTAAAGGTACCAGTTATTAATTTAGGTGTAATAGCAGCGGAAGGAGGCGCAATAATATTTGAAAGGATATAGTTTCCAGCATCTGCTCCTTCAATTCTAACTTCTTCTACCTTTACAACTTTGTTTACCCCTACATTTTTATCAGCGAAAGTAGCCGTTGCATATACAGCTGTTACAACATCTCCAGAAATTTTGTCTGTTGACAAAGTAACAGGAGCTGTATTGTTTCCATCGTAGACTTTATCTTGGCTAGTTGCAGTAACGTTCAAAGACCTAGGAGTAATAACAGAAACTGTGGTGGCTGTTGGATTGAAGGAATAATTTGGAGCATCTGCACCGGCTATTGTGATCCCACTTACCGTTACTGTCTTATTAGCAGCAACAACCTTAGTAGCAAAACTGGCACTAGTAAATGCCGTAGTCACCACATCGTTAGCTAATTTATTTGTGGACAGAGTGACGGTGGCGGAAGTTGTACCATCGTACACCTTCTCCTGCGCAGTTGCTGAAATAACAAGCACTTTCTGAGTTATGTTAGCCGAAGCAGTTGCGGTAGTGTTAAAAGTATAGTTCGCTATATCCGCACCCGTGATCGAGATACCAGTTACATTGATTGCTCTAGTTCCTATATTTTTCTCAACAAATGTTGCAGTTGCATAAGATAGGGTCACGTCATCTGCGCTCACCTTATTAGAGGATAGAGTAACTGTAGCCGCAGTGGTTCCATCATAGACTTTGTTTTGACCAGTTGCAGAAATAACAAGTGCTCTTTGGGTGATGTTCGCTGAAGCAGTTGCCGTAGTGTTAAAGCTATAGTTACCTGCATCAGTACCACTGAGCGAAATTCCGCCAACAGCAATAGATCTGGTTCCTACATTTTTCATGGCAAAAACAGCGGAACTATAAGCAGGCACAACATTATCTGCAGCAAGCTTGTCTGTTGCCAGAGTAACTACTGCAGCCGTATTACCGTCGTACACTTTATTCTGCCCTGTAGCTGAAACAACTAGCACTTTCTGGGTGATGTTCGCTGAAGTAGTTGCAGTAGTATTAGACAGCGTGTAGTTGTTAATACTTGTACCGCTAATTGAGATTCCACTCACATTGATTGATCTGGTACCCACATTTTTATCCACGAATGCTGCAGACGTATAAGCAGGCACCACATCATCTGCTCCTAATTTATCAGAAGAAAGGGTAACGGTAGCACTTGTAGTACCATCGTATACTTTGTTCTGGCCCACAGCAGTTACAACAAGTGATCTTCTAGTAATGTTGGCAGTTAACCCGGTAGGAGCCGTTAATGTATAGTTATCCTTATCGGCACCAGATAAGCCCCCTGTAGAAGTCACCGCAATTCCATTTCCAGCATTTGCTGTGGCAAAAGTACCAACATTGTTCCAAGTAACTACATCCGGTGAGATAACGCCAGTCAACGTACCTGAAATGGTGGCAGCACTAGTTCCGTCATAAACTTTTCCATTTGCAATAGGAGAAGCAATAGTAAGTGTCTTAGCAGAGATAGTTGCAGTTAAGCCTGCCGGTTGAATAAGGTTGTAGCTTGCAGCAGTTGTTCCGGAAACAGTGTAACCTGTTACAGTTACTACTTTATTAGTTCCAACAGTTTTTGAACCAAAGGCTGCTGTAACTCCCGTAGCACTTAAAGTTAAGTTTTCACCAGCCACCACGCCGTTTAATGTAGCGGTCCCAGTCAAAGCAGCAGTAGTAGCACCATTGTATTCTCTGCTTACTGCTGAAACACCTGTAATAGTAAGGTCTTTCTTATTGATGGTAAGAGTTACAGGAGTTCTAGAAACACTTGCACAGCCACTTGAATTATAAAGTTCTGCATAATAGGTGTAAACACCTGCATTTCTCTCAGTGGGTGTTAAAGTAGTAGAGGAAGAAAGCAGTGTACCGTTGGTAGCAGCACTATACCACCTAACTTGCAATCCCGTTGGAGGAGTTACTGAAAAAGTAGGATTAGCCCCTCCGTACACAATTGTTGTTGGTTGATTATTTAAAACATTGATTACTGGAGTTTCAGGAAGACCAACTGTAAAGCTACTTGAAAACAAATCTATATTCTGCCCTTGGCCAGGAATCGACCCTATATACCTTGGGCTTCCGTTAGAAAGAGCAGTAAACTTAAAGATACTGTCAACTTGGGTAGTACCATTACTAGTAGTTATGCTACCAAGCTCCTCTAACAATGTAGCTGTTGAAGTATTGCCATTATAAACACCAATTCTGAATACTGTTTTACCATTCTTATTACTTTTAACTGAAACGGTAACTTGACTACCTGGACAGTAAGAACTAGCATTAACAGACAAAGTTTGAGCTACCACCTCATTGGTACTCACAGATGAAAACCCTGCAATTAGGATCACCACTAAACAAATCTTGGTCAACAATGAGGATTGAAATGACTGAGAAACTTCACCAGACGTTTCAATTGTTTTCACTCCTACCAATTGCTTCCTATGCAAAGACTGCTGGAGCATATTTGTTAGAGTAACCTTACCAAACGAGTACAATTTTTTCATAAAAGGGTTACTAGATATTGATTGATTATTGTATTACTTAGTTAGTTCTTTTAACAAGTGCTACAAATTTGGCAATACTATCTATCAATTCACCATTTTTATGAATATAACAATTTCAATAAACCTATATAACAAACTATGAGTATGCTTAAATTTAATATCAACTGCCTCCTTTTAAATGATATTTTTATTCAGCTAACAAAGCAAAAAAGCTAATTTTATTGAATGATAACCATATTTTAGAGCGCCAAAACATATGTAAGTACATATAATGCAGAAAGGCCTAACTCACCTCTAATTTTCTACCATATTTTATAATTTTAATTTAATTATTTATATAACCTTTTCAGAGATTATGAGTAAAACCATAAAATAATAGCCATAATCTTCAAGGATTAATCATAAAATTTATTATGCATACATAATAAATTGGGCTATTTTTCTTTAACTTATTGATTATTTCCTCTTCCATATAGTCTATTGAAAGATATAATTCAAAATACTACTGACACTTTCCTATTGTTTTAAATTATATTTCTGTTCGTCTAAGAACGCGGTCAATAAGCCATGATACTACTTAGAAACAGGAGGTTAGTATAATGCTGCTGTAATTAGAGGAGAGATAGAGCAGGATAACCAAAGCATTTTGTAATCATGAGCTAACTAAACAAGCAAGATTCTACAACTACATAGTTACCTTTCAGATATTATAAAAATATATAAATACTACAATATTCATATTATCTTTCCCATTCTGAGCAATTCCTCAAACAATTGAAATAAATCATAGAAGGAATAAAAAACTATTGAGTGATTTTTTCTCCACATATCCTAGCACACTCACATGTTCCCTCATGCATAACACTTTATTAATATATAAAAGCTACTGTAGATGCAGTTTTTCAGTGACATGCTTTATTGCTTTTTGACATCTTAGAAACTATTATTTAAAGCATATCTATAAAGAATAACTTTCACTAAACTATATACAAATCAGCTAGTTTAGCTCTAGCAGCAAGCTTTTTAATTGACTACAATAAACAATGTATATAACATTTCCAATCTAACAACTACTAAAAATTTCATTACCATCTTAAATATTGAGAATTGTTTGAACCATAAACAAGGGTCGGCGGTTACGAAGAAGCGTAACAATTGGTTACGTTGCACTTTGTCTTTAACTCAAAAAGATTGACTATGCGATCAACTAATTTCAAAAAAGCTGTCTCTTTCTTCGCGTTGGCCTCTGTATTCTCTATGGCGGGCTGCCAGAAAGACGAGCTTTTAGAAGAAACGGCCACTGTGCCAACTCCTCCTGCCGCTGCCTCCAAAGTGGTAGAAGGTAAATACATTGTTGTAATGAAGAATGGCACTGCCGCTTCTAAACAAGAATTAAGAAACCGTTTATTTTCAAGATTAGGCATAAACCAGGATCGTGTAGGCGAAGTGTTTGATGGTGCATCTAATGGGTTTACCGGTAACCTCAGCAAAGACCAGGTGCAACAGTTAAGGCAAGATGAGAACATTGCGTATGTAGAGCAGGAGCAGACGGTTCAGTTAGAGAATGCAGTAGCTACCCTTTCTGCTGAAACTACTACCTCCACCACCGCCACTACCCAATCTATTCCCTGGGGCGTCGCCCGGGTAGGATACGGCGATGGTACCGGCAAAACGGTTTGGGTCATTGACTCAGGCGTACAGTCTACTCACCCAGATTTGAACGTAGACAAGACCCGTAGCAAATCCTTTATCTCTGGAGTTACTTCTTGGGAAGACGGTTACGGCCACGGCACAGCGGTTGCGGGAATTATTGGCGCTAAAAATAACACAACAGGCGTGGTAGGCGTAGCGGCAAATGCTACCATCGTAGCGCTGCGCGTTTTTGACAACACCGGTTACGGGACCCTTACCCGTATTTACTCGGCGTTGAACCATGCCTACACCTTTGGTAAAGCTGGCGATGTAGTGAACATGAGCTTGCGCGTGGCCGCTTCCACCATGCTGGATGACCTGGTGAAGAAAGTAGCTGCCAAAGGTATGTTTGTAGTAGTGGCATCCGGTAACAGCTCCATTGACTGCAAGGTTGATTCTCCGGCCCGCGTGGTAGCAACTAACGTCTACGTAGTATCCAATATGGACTCTTACGGCAAGTTCAACCCTTCCTCTAACTTCGGGGCTTCTGTGAAATATGCAGCGCCGGGCACCAACATCAAAACTACCTGGAAAGGCAGCGGATACGTGAACGGCAACGGTACTTCTTATGCAGCTCCGCACGTAGCCGGCATCTTGGCCTTAACTGGCGGAAGAGTTAATTCTCAAGGCTTGGTGACCAATGACCCCGATGGTAAACCAGATCCAATTGCATTGAGATAGTAGCATCACTAATGCTCTAAACAAGAAAGGCTCGTCTACAAGACGGGCCTTTCTTGTTTAGAGGAACTTGGCTCATCAATGATCCAAGCCGGCAGAGATCCAGCGGTATAACACCCATCGCTTCTCTGGTCAGAAAACTGTTTGAAGCCTGTTTTACCCAAAACAGTTCTAAACCAAAGAAGCAAATTAGCTCCATGTTGGTTAGTCTTACTTAGGTTTGACAAGGCTATCCTAGCTCTTCCACTTCAAAGGTTTCCACTTAACCCCATAACAAAAAACATACTTCTTATCAGACCTAGCTTCTCACAACAGACTATCTATATCTATACTTGGACAGTATTCATCAAACCTTGCATATCAGGAAAATACAGAGCGACAAGGCTGTATAAATGGCAGAATGGGAAAACCAGAGTTTAACCTTTTTGTATAAAACAGAGTAATCAGAATACAAATGGTTCAATGGTGTAAACCAAGCCTTTAATCAATGACCTAAACTTACTGATATGAGAAATTTACAAGCATACTTTTTCGCGTTCATGCTGATCATGTCCATGACGCTTTCCAGCTGTGATGTTATCGGGGATATTTTCCAGGCCGGTATGTGGACAGCGGTGATCATTATCGTTATCGTGATTGCTCTGATCATGTGGCTACTCCGTAAATTACGGGGCGGAGGAAGAAACCGGCTCTAGTGTTCACTTGCTCCAACAACGCTAAAAAGAGAAGGCCACCTGTAAAGGTGGCCTTCTCTTTTTATGTAGATATACATTATCTTTTACGCTGCTCTGGCATGGTGCCCATGATCCAATCCCAGAGAGGAGAGGACACGCCGTAAGCCCGCTCAGGATCCTTGTAGTGGTGGATGCTGTGGTGAATCCAGAGTTGTTTCAAGAAGTTCTTGGGAGGCGCGTAGGCATGCACCGCGTAGTGCACGAAAAGGTAAAGCGCGTACCCAAACAGGAACCCGGCCACCAGGCCAAACACCAGCGACCCGAAGATCAGTTTGAACACGAAAAAGAAAAACGAGGCAATAAACAGACTCACGATGGGTGGCATGGCCAGCCTGGTTTTGTCTTTAGGGTAGTCGTGGTGGTTTCCGTGAAACGTGTACTGGATGTTCTTCTTGAACTCATTGGTGGGCGCCATGTGGAAAATGTAGCGGTGCGCCATGTACTCCACTAAGGAGAAAATAAGCCAGCCGGCCACAAACAAACCTACCGCTGAGAGCACATCCAGGAAGCCGTACCTAAAGCCGTACACCAGCAGACCAGTAGCAATCACCAAAAAAATTGAGATAGGAAGCGCAATGTGCGTATGGGTGAGCCGCTCCAGTACTGGATTCTTGAACAGAGTTGCAGATCCTTTGTGATTCGGTTTCATAGTAAACAGGAAAAATTAAACGAAACGTTTCTTGCCAGGAAACGCACAAAAATAACTAAAATTATCTAGATACAGCCACTAACCTGATCTGTGGCACCAGGAAGACACTGTACTATTTCCTGCGCAATAGCAGACACAGATGAGGCACCGGCGGCAACCTGGCAGAATGCCTGTTGGTAAAACGGTTCTCGTTGATGCAGTGTATCAGAGAGATACCTCAGCAGCTCATCGGGGGATTTATCCCGCAGCAAGGGCCGGCTCTGCAGGTCAGAAGGTCTTAAACGGTCCATTAACTCGGTGGGGGTGAGTTTCAAATAAACCGTGGTGCCTTGAGAAACCATAAAAGCCATGTTCTCACAGAAACAGGGCGCACCGCCACCGGTAGCCAGCACCAGGTGCTCGGGTCGGGCGGCAGCCAAGCGCAGGGCCCGGGCCTCGGCCTGCCGGAAGTACTCCTGCCCGCGCTGCTCAAACACCTGCGGCACCGTGCATCCCTCCTGCTCTTCAATCACAGTGTCCAGGTCCAGAAAAGTGTATTGCAGCCGCTGCGCTAGTTCCTTTCCTACCGTTGATTTGCCGCAGCCGGGCATACCTACAAGGAAGACTTTGGAAGATAGTTCGTTCAGTTGGGGAAGCACTCGGGTGGGAGACATGAAATCAGGCACAATATTCAAGGGGTCATCAAACCAGAGATATACCGGTTCGTTTAGGGGCTACTTTCTCAAAAACAGCTTGCAAACAGCATGTACGCAATAGCCTGTGATAAGGTCCAACAATTGAGGAAAGGCATGCCGCACCATCGTCCTATTCAGATGTATACGAAGATTGACAAAGGCTGAATAATCAAAATAGCAGCAATCCGATCTAAACCAGACAGGCACAAGCATCAGGGGAAAACCGTCATTCCCCAATTGGGTTGCTCACTACCATTCGCCATTGCAACCTACGTTTTCGAGCCATTATAAGTAAAAACTGGTCAGAAACGCTGTGTCTATAACAGGGCAAATACATCGGTGCAGACAACAGCTATTTTACCAGGTTCTGCACCTCCGGCAGGTCTGGGATATCATTGTAGTGCCACTTGCCTACCACAATGCCGTTCTTGAAAAGCAGCAGGCCTGGGTTGGAGCGGATCATGGTTTTCAGCACGGTGGCATCGGCGAAGAAGTAAGGCGCAGATAGGTTCACCTCGTGGCGGAACACGTCAAACTCCTGGCTGCTGCTGGAAGTTATAACCACCGGCACTACTTTAGGCGATTGGTTTTTCTCCAGGCCGGCTAGCAGGGCGTTGATCTCCTTGAAACTTTCCTGGTCGGCTTTGCTCACGTCTTTCACCAGAATAAGCAGGCGGTTACCCAGGAACATCTCCTTCGTGAAATCACCCTGGTCGTTCCAGATGTTGAAATCGGTAATCTTGGGACCATCCTCAGGGTTAAGGGGCACCATCTTCTTGAATTTGTAGGTAGTATCGGTGGGGTAACTCTGGAATATGGACTCTACGCCGGCTTTCTCCATTACGTACTGGTACCGCAGCGGCGCCGATGGTTTCATGAGCTTGGGGATATTGGCCCCTACTCGGTAAGCCCTAAAATCCAGGAACGGCTCGTGTTGGTACGCATACACGCTAATGGTCACCGAGAAGATCAAGGCCACTAGCACAATGGCACCCGTCACGCCGCGGTTCATCTGGCCTAAAGACAGCAGATGGCGTTGGGTGAATAACAGCACTAGGATGAGCACCAGCAAGATGATATCCTTCGTGAACGACTGCCACGGTGTGAGCTTGATGGCATCCCCGAAACAGCCGCAATCGGTCACCTTGTTGAAGTAAGCCGAGTAGAACGTGAGGAAGGTGAAGAACACAATGAGGAAGAAGAGCAGCCACAACACTGTCTTCAGGCGCCAGCGTACCAGCAGGGCCACGCCCAGCACCACTTCCAGGGTACTCAGGAAAATGGATAAGTACAGCGCAAACGGTTTGAACGAGAGAAACACCGAGGAGAAATCTGTGGAGAACACCTCAAAATATTCCTCCAGTTTGATGGCGGTGCCCACCGGATCATTCAGTTTGATCAGGCCCGAGAAGATGAACAACCCGCCCACCACTATCCAAGCGAACCTACTAAGCAGACGGAGTACCATGGTCAGGATAATTTAGTTTGATAAGGCAAAACACAGCATAGTTGAGCATATCACGGTAATTGGCCTCCACCCCTTCAGACACCAGCGTTTGGCCGGCATTGTCTTCTATCTGTTTGGTGCGGTAGATCTTCATCAGAATCAGATCGGTCATAGACTCTACGCGCATGCTGCGCCAGGCCTCGCCGTAGTCATGGTTCTTGTCTTCCTGCAGCGCCTGCGTCTTCCTGATCTCCTCCTGGTACAACTCCCGCACCCGCTCCACCGGCAAGGCCTGCTCGGTCTCGCCCTGCGCCAGCAGCTGCTCCTGCATAAGGGCGATGACGCAGTAGTTCACAATAGCCACAAACTCAGAGGCGATATCGTCCTGGATCTTCTGCGTGCCCTTCTCCTGGATAGACCTGATGCGCTGCGCCTTGATGAAAATCTGGTCTGTGATGGAAGGCAGACGCAGGATTCGCCAAGCGGTGCCGTAGTCCTGGGTTTTCTGTAAAAACAGGCGCTGGCATGCTTCTACCACGCGGTTGTACTCTTGGGCGGTTTGGTGAATCAAGTTTTTCGTTTTACTTTTATAGGAAATGGAAATAGGCCAATTGAACGCGAAAGATACACTTTTTTGCAAAAAAATCACCCTCAACTGCGCTGGTAGATTGGTCTTGTTGCAGCAGCCCACGGTAATGGGCATCCTCAACTCCACCCCTGATTCTTTTTACGCCGGCAGCCGCCTGCAGGGAACCGAGCAGGCCCTGGCCCAGGCCGAGAAGATGCTCCAGGACGGCGCTACCTTTCTGGACGTAGGCGGCTACTCCACCCGGCCCAGCGCCCCTGAGGTTTCGGAACAGGAAGAGCTAAATCGCGTAGTACCCATTATAGAGGCGCTCTCCAAAGCTTTCCCTGAGGCGCTGTTGTCCATTGACACCTTCAGGGCCCGGGTGGCGGAAGAGGCAGTACGGCACGGGGCGCACATCATCAATGATGTCTCCGGGGGCACGCTGGACGCGGACATGTTCCCCACAGCGGGCCGGTTACAGGTTCCGTACATTCTCATGCACATGCGCGGCACGCCGCAGAATATGGCTTCGCAGAACCACTATGAACAGGGTCTGCTGGAAGAGATCACCTCTTTCCTGGCCCAGCAGGTGGCAGCGTTGAGGGCCGCCGGGGTGAAAGACATTCTGCTGGACCCCGGTTTTGGTTTCGCGAAAAATGTGGACCAGAACTACCAGTTGCTGCGCCGGCTCAAAGAACTGGAGTTGTTTGAGTTACCGCTGCTGGTGGGGCTTTCCCGCAAGTCCATGACCTACAAACCGCTGCACGTGGGTCCGGAGGAGGCCCTCACAGGCACAATTGTCGCTAATACCGTGGCGTTACTGAACGGGGCAGACATTCTGCGGGTGCATGACGTGAAGGAGGCGGTACATACTATTGAAATTGTAAAAAAGATGTTGACGGCGTGATTTCATTGTTTTCCATAGGGTTTTTAGACATAGAGTGGCTGGACATTATTGATGTGCTGCTGGTGACGGTATTGCTGTACCAACTCTACAAACTCCTGACCGGAAGCGTGGCCCTCAAGATCTTCTTAGGCCTATTATCTATCTACTTGCTGTACCTGGTGGTGAAAGCCGCCGGCATGGAGCTGCTCACCATCATTCTGGGGCAGTTCATGGGCGTGGGCGTTTTAGCCGCGATTATCGTATTTCAGCCCGAGATCAGGCGGTTTCTCTTGATGATAGGCAAGACCACCGCGTTCAACAATGAGCGCCTGTTCAAAGGATTCCCCTGGCGCCGCACCGAGCCCACGGATAAACTTTCCATCACGCCGTTTATTGAAGCAGCCAAATCCCTGGCCGGCAAGAACACCGGGGCCTTGATCGTGTTTGCCCGCAGCTCTGAGTTGCGTTACTTCGCCGAGTCTGGTGACGCCATTGACGCCATCGTGAGCAAGCGTCTGCTCATTTCCATCTTCAACAAAAACAGCCCGTTGCACGATGGAGCCGTCATCATCCAAGGCAACCGCATCAAAGCCGCCCGCTGCATTCTGCCTGTTACTGAGAGCAACGATGTACCCGCCTCCATGGGTCTCCGTCACCGCGCCGCCATCGGCCTGTCAGAAGTCACCGACAGCGTGGTGCTGGTGGTCTCGGAGGAAACCGGCCAGATTGCCCTGGTCCGCAACGGCGAAGTCTACCGCAACCTCTCCGCCGCCGACCTGCGCTCCAAACTCAACCACTTCCTGTTTGACATCGAACCGAAGGTGGTGGAGAAAGTAGCTGCCGCTTAGCTGATTGCTGGTTGTTGATTGTTAATTGCTTTCCCGCAAAACCCTATCCATCTAGTCTGCCCCAGGCACGTCTGGCGCGAGTGTAATCCAGCAATTGTCCTTTCACCACCCCGCCCTGTGGGCACCCCTCCTGAATCAGGAGGGGAGTTTCTGTTTGCCTACGCTATACCGTCTGCTCAAAAGACCTCGCAGCGTCCAGAGGTCCTGCGAGCGTCTGCACCTACAGCTCTCCTCCCTCAACTAATTTAAACCAAGAAAACACATTTGAGGCCCATTTTACAGAAAATAGCCCCAAAGCGCTTAACAGCCTGTGAACAGAAAAGCGGTTGGCTTACTGGAATTGCCTATCTTTTGGGCTTCAACCACATGACCATGCGCCTCCCTTCACTCCTCGTACTCCTTTTCCTGTTTTCCTTCACTTTTCCGGTTTCCGGGCAGAAAACAGCTAAAGAAAAAACCGACAAACAGCTCACCCAGAAACTACAGGCGCTTACCCAAGACTTCCAGGGCGAGGTGGGTATTTACGTGCGGCACCTGAAGACCGGCAAGACCGTGGCCATTAACGCCGATACGCTTTTCCCTACTGCCAGCATGATTAAGGTGCCTATTATGGTGGCCATGTTTGACAAGATAGAGCACGGTGAGATTGATCCTAAAGCCACACTCCGCTACCGCGACTCCCTCTATTATGCCGGCGAAGACATTGTGGGTAATTTTAAGGATAGTTCTACCGTGGCCCTGAGCAAAATCCAGATGCTTAGCATCACCACTTCAGACAACACGGGCAGTTTGTGGTTGCAGCAGTTAGCGGGCGGCGGGGTAGCCATTAACGCTTGGCTGGAGAAAAACGGCTTCACCTACACCCGCATGAACTCTCGCACTCCGGGCCGCCGGCCTAATTGGGAGAAGTACGGCTGGGGCCAGACCACGCCGCGCGAGATGGCTACGCTAGTGACCATGATCCGAGACGGAAAAGCCGTGAGCCCCGCGGCCAGCGAGCGCATGTACCGGAACCTGGGCCGCATTTATTTTGACGGGGAGGCACTTTCGCAGATACCACCTTTTGTGCACACAGCCTCAAAATCCGGGGCAGTGAACCGTTCCCGTTCCGAGGTGGTGCTGGTCAACGCCCCGCACGGCGACTACGTGTTCTGCATCATCACCAAAAACCAGCAAGACGAGAGTTGGGAATACAACAATGCCGGGTATGCTTTGATAAGAGCTGTTTCCAAGGTTTTATGGCAGCACTTCGAGCCCAAGTCTGACTGGAGCCCGGCCCAAGGCGTGGAGAAATATTAAAAGAGGCACCTATGGAGGAAATACTTGGTTTTACGGAGCGAGAAGAAACCATCCTTAAAGAATTTCCTTCGGGAATTCAGTTCTTATACCCTTGGCGCAAGTACCAGGAGCGGGTGCTGAATGAACTGGATAGCCACCTAGAGAACGGGCATCTGCATGTGATCGCGCCACCGGGTTCAGGGAAAACAATCCTGGGGCTGGAAGTGATGCTGCGGCTCAACAAGCCTACTTTGATTCTGGCCCCCTCGCTGGCCATCCGGAACCAGTGGATTCAGCGTTTCTGCGACCTTTTTCTGAAAACAACTCATAAACCAGACTGGATCTCCCGCGACATCAGGCAGCCGGCCTTTGTCACGGTGATCACCTACCAAGCCCTGCACGCGGCCTGTAATAATCTTTCTGTCTCAGAGGAAGCAGAGGAGACATCAGAAGCAGAAGAGACTCAGGTGAAGGCGGCTGCCCGCTCCAACGCAAATCTGGAAGACATCGTTAAATTGCTCCGGCAACAGGGGGTGCAGACCGTTGTGGCAGACGAAGCCCATCACCTCAAAAATGAATGGTGGAAAACGCTCATTCAGGTGAAAAAGAAGCTCCGCCCCACGGTTGTAGGACTTACCGCCACACCTCCCTATGATGTAACGCCTCTGGAATGGCAACGGTACACAGAACTGAATGGGCCGGTTGACGCGGAGATTTTTGTTCCGGAACTGGTGGTGGAGCAGGACCTGTGCCCGCACCAGGACTATGTCTATCTCTCCACGCCCACCCTGGAGGAGTCAAAGAAAATTGTAGAGTTCAGAAGCAAAATCCTGCAACTCTTTGAAGAACTGAAGCAGGACCCCACGCTGGCGCAGGCGCTGGAACAGCACCCCAGTTACGCGCAGCCCTTAGAACAGCTTGAGTGGATCTACACCAATCTCAAGTGTTACTCGGCCACGCTCATCTTTCTGAACGGCATCGGGAGACAAATCTCACCGGTCCATCTGGAAGTCATAGGTGATCCTGATTTCAAGATTCCGGAGCTCAATTATGAGTGGATGGAAGAAGTGCTCCAATTTTATCTGTTCCTTGCCCCTGCAACTTTCCTTGGTTTTGAGGAGCATCAGGAGCACCTGAAAAACAAACTAAAGCGCTACAGTGCGCTGGAGAAAAGGCAGATTAGCTTCAGGCACAGCCACAGAATACAATCTTTCCTGGGCACCAGCTTGAGCAAGCTCAAAAGTGTAGAGCAGATTGTTTCTTTTGAACACCAGACGTTAGGCAAAAACCTCAGGCTGGTGGTGCTCACAGACTTCATCAGGAAAGAATATCTACATCCGGCCGGGCACCAGCTGCCCCTGACCAAAATGGGTGCTTTGCCCATCTTTGAGCAGTTACGAAGAAGCCAGGGGAAAACCATTAAGTTGGCCGTCCTGACGGGCTCCGTGGTGATTCTGCCGCGGGCTGCCTTCCCTGCCCTTGAGCGGTTTGCCTTGACGGCAGGTATTCTTACCATAGCTGCCATCCCTCTCGCCTACGACGCCAGCTATCTGCAGATCCAATTCACGGAACAACTGAAACACGCCCTGGTACATTTAGTCACCCAGGTATTTCAGGCCGGTGAGATTGAGGTATTGATTGGCACCAAATCTTTGCTGGGCGAAGGATGGGACGCTCCCTGCATCAACACGTTGGTATTGGCTACCTCGGTGGGCTCCTTTGTTTCTTCCAACCAAATGCGCGGACGTGCTATTAGAGTACAGGCGGGTAACACTGCAAAGACGGGCAATATCTGGCATCTTGCCTGTCTGGATGCCACAGACGCCCAAGGCGGAAATGACATGGAGATGCTGCGCCGCCGCTTTAAGTCTTTTGTAGGAGTCTCTCTCAAAGAGGAAATAACGCTGGAAAACGAGCTGGGCCGGCTTAATTTACCGACCGGCTCTCTTACCGCAGACCAGATCAATTCCAGTAATGATCAGATGCTTGCCTTTGCCACTCAACGGCACCAGTTGCAGGAACGCTGGCAGCAGGCCCTAGCCAAAGGTTTGTCCCTGGTGGAAGAGATCAAGGTTCCATTTCCTGAGACCCGTCGCAGTTACCAGGCTTCTAAATCCCTGTTTTACAACCGCACCATTGCCTATCTCTTGGCAGAGCTGATCAGCATGATCCTGGCGTTTGGCAACGGTGCCCTCCAGGGTTTAGGTCGTTCCGCCCGCCATATTCGCACCACCACCGACCTGTTCTTTTACCTGGCTTTCATAGGTGTCATTGGCATGCTCTTTTTTGGAAGGCAGCTGTATACCACAGCTCGGCTATATGTCAAGTACCGCGATATTTCAGAAGACTTCAGACAAATTGGCGAAGCCCTCCTGCAATCATTGGCAAAAGCAGGAGTGTTACAGACGGAGGTAGCCAAGCTCAACGTGGTCTCTTCTGTAGACGCACATGGCAACATCTACTGCCACCTAAATGGCGGCACCACCTTTGAGCGCTCTTATTTCATCAAAGCCCTGCGGGAGATGATTGGCCCAGTGGGTAATCCGCGGTATGTCATCATCCGGAAGAACTCTTTTATGAAGTTTCTGCTGCAGAAAGATTATCATTCCGTGCCGGAGGTGATCGGGAAAAACAAAACACTGGCAGAATTTCTGGAAAATCAGTGGAGGAATCTGGTAGGACATTGCGAACTGGTTTTCACCCGTAATCTGGAAGGACGCAAGCTATTGCTAAAAGCCCGCCTGCACTCTCTTGCCTCAGAGTTTGAAGACAAAACCGAGCAGGTAAACAAATGGCGATGAGCAGTTATAACGCCCTGAAAAGAACAAAGCCCACCATCCACACTAAGTGCTTCAGGTGAGCTTTTTCCCTTCATGAGATAGTAAGACCGCTATATTCGGCGCTACCCCTATCCTGTGGCAAATATTTTTAAGATAAAATTGGTGCCGGTAAGCGGAACACATCCTTAAGGGCCCGGCGGGCGGCGTGAAAACCGCACATGCCGTGCACCCCTCCGCCCGGCGGCGTGGAGGAAGAACAGATATAAATGCCTTTGGCCGAGGTCTGGTACGGAGACAAGGTCACTACCGGCCGGGTGTACAGCTGCCCCAGGTCAATAATGCCACCGTTGATGTCCCCACCTATGTAGTTGGGATTATGCGCCTGCATCTGAGCGGTGTTCATGGTGTGCCGCGCCAGGATCAAATCTCTAAAACCGGGCGCAAAACGCTCCACCTGCCGTTCAATAGCATCGGTCATGTCAATGGTAGAACCGTTGGGCACGTGGCAGTACGCCCAAGCTGTGTGTTTGCCCTGCGGCGCCCGGGTGTGGTCAAAGAGACTTTGCTGGGCCAGGAGCACAAATGGTTTCTCGGGATGCTTCCCGCTCGCAGATTCCCTTTCCGAGGTCGCAATCTCTTCCAGCGTATTTCCCAGGTGGATGGTCCCGGCTTGGCGACACTCGGGTGCGGTGAACGGGATAGGCCCGTCCAAAGCCCAGTCTATTTTGAACACGCCCATGCCGTAGCGGTAGCGCTGCAGTTGGCCTCGGTAAAAAGGTGACAGTTTCTCACCGGCGATGTCCAGGAGTTGTTTAGGCGTTACGTCCAGCAGCAGGGCTTTATGGAAAGGCAGTTGCTTTAGAGAGGTCACGTAGTTTCCGGTTTCAATCTTCCCGCCCAGACTCACAAAGTAAGAAGCCAGCGCGTTGGCTATCTGTTGCGAGCCGCCTTTAGGCACCGGCCAGCCCTGCAAATGTCCCACCGCCATGAGCACTAACCCGATGGCCGAGGTAGTAAGGTTAGACAAAGGTTGGATAGAGTGCGCGGCCATACCCGCCCACAGGCCTCGGGCCTCCTGGGTTTTGAAGCGGTTGGCCAGAAAAGTGGCAGAAGTCAGGGCATTCAGCCCGAAGGCGGCCATGTCGATGGGGTGGTTGGGAATGCGCAGCGGGCCTAACACATCTTTCGCCAGGGCGGGCCAGCTCTTGACCAGCGGCTGCATCAGATTGAGATATGATTTCCGGTCTGTTCCCAGCGCTTGAGCGGTTTCCTCTAAAGACAGGTGCAACGCCGCGGCCCTTCCTCCGTCAAAGGGGTGCGCCGCCGAGACCTCGGGGTACACAAACTCAAGCCCGTGCTCCTGCAGCGGCAGCGTCTTGAAGAAAGGGGAACCAGCCGCCAACGGGTGGATGGCCGAGCACACATCGTGCACAAAACCGGACAGGGTCAGTTCCTGGGACCGCAGACCGCCGCCCAACTTGTCTTTGCCTTCTATCAACAGCACCTCCAGCCCCGCCTGCTGCAGCACTATGGCCGCAGACAAACCGTTAGGACCAGAACCAACTACCACTGCGTCATATTGAGTAGTGCTCACGCTTGCTCTTTTTAAGGGTTATGGTATCTCCTGCAACAACTTGGTTTGCGCTTTGTTTTTAGCCTGATTTATGAAAACAAGGATAAAAACAGAACAAGGTTCTTGCGTATACGTGCTACAAGCTACTCATTTTTTCCATGCCTGACGCTCCCTTTCTGCCGCTTTTTCCGGACCTCACGCCCATCCTCAGCAACGTGACCGCCCTTGATTTTGAAACCACCGGCGTAAGCGGGAGCAAAGGTCGGGTGATTGAGATAGCGGCCGTGAAAAGCGCCTACGGCAAGATCACCGGTCGGTTCCATACGCTGGTGCAACTGAAAGGCGAGCTCCTCAGGAAGATCACGGAACTCACGGGCATCACACAGGAAGATCTGGCCAATGCCATGGACGAGCGCACCGCCTTCAGCATCCTCAAAGAGTTCATCGGCGACAGCACGGTGGTGGCGCACAACGCCCCTTTTGACTTGGGGTTCCTGTACAGCACTTACCGTCGGCTTAAACTTGGCCCGGTGCAGCATCCGTTTATAGACACGCTGTCGGTGTGTCGTTTGCGGCAGCCCTCTCCGCGCAGCCTGCCCGATATGTGCAAGGCCTATGGCATCCCGCTCACCAGGTGGCACCGCGCCCTGCCAGACGCCACGGCCACCTGGCAGCTCCTCCATCGTCTGCATGAGGAAAGCCCCCTGGACAATATGCGCAACAAACTGGTGCTTAACCCCAAGTACGGCACCCCTTATTGGCTTCCGCCGCTGGCCGAACTTTTACCCGCTCCCAATGCATCCGTACAGGACACTACTATCAACAGCAAAGATTGACGGATAGGCTGCGGCCTTCAGCACCATCGGGCGACAGGAATTTAACAATACCAATACATCTAACACCTAGTAGCTTTCATTATTTTTGGTATTTGCCTCCCTAAAAACCCGTACAAATTCAACGCACCAAGATCCTGCCCTTCCGTTTAGCATATTCTGGGAATAGCACTAAGTCCACCTTTTATGACTATTCCATTCCTCTAAATCAAACTCAGATTAGCTTATGCGGAAATTGAACATGGGAAAATTACGGCTGGTGTGGGTCTTTCTGTTAAGCGGATGGCTCTACTCCTGCTCCTCAGACAATGACACACTAGACCAGATAGAGCAGGAACAGGGTTTCCTCACCAAAGGGGTTTACCCGCTGGAGGACGTAGGTGACCTGGACATCCTGATCAATGAGATAGGTAACAGCCAGTACGTATTGATTGGGGAAGCCTCCCATGGTACCTCTGAATTCTACACCTGGCGAGCCAACATCACCAAAAGACTTATTCAGGAGAAGGGATTTAACCTCATTGCAGTGGAGGGTGATTGGCCGGCCGCCTATTCTTTGAACCAGTACATCCAGGGACAGACGGGCGGCACCGCACAGCAGGCAGTGCAGGCCTTTCAGCGGTGGCCTACCTGGATGTGGGCGAACCAAGAGGTAGCCACCTTCTCTGAGTGGCTCTGGCAAAACAACCAATCATTAGCCCAGAACCAGAAGGTGGGTTTCTACGGCATGGACGTCTACAGCATGTGGGAATCACTGGAGGAGGTACGCGCTTATATGGAGACGGCAGACCCCGCCATTGCCCAACTGGCCCGTAATGCCCAGATCTGCCTGGAGCCTTACAACCGGGATGAGCAACTGTATGCCCAGGCCACCGCGCAGGGCACCTCCTGTGCGCAGCAAATGCAGGCCCTGCTGGAGGCAGTACAGGCCTACCGGTCCAGGCAGCCCGCCAACCATGAGGCCGCCTTTAACGCCGAGCAGAACGCCCTGGTAGCCGTGAACGCGGAACGGTACTACACCCAGATGATCCGGAGCAGCACAGGTTCCTGGAACGTGCGCGACCGCCACATGCAGGAGACCGTGAACCGTCTGGTAGCCCATAGGGGAAACGGAGCTAAGATCGTTATCTGGGCCCATAACACGCACGTAGGTGATGCACGCTTCACAGACATGGCTACCAGTGGCATGGTGAACATAGGGCAATTGATACGGGAGCAGCACGCCGCCCAGGGAGTGTATTTGGTGGGCTTCGGGTCTTACCAGGGGCAGGTAGTGGCGTCTTCTATGTGGGGTGCCGCTACCAGGGTCATGAACGTGCCGGCCGCCATGAACAACAGCTGGGAAGATATCCTGCACCGGTATAGCGCCGAGGACAAACTCCTGCTCATGCGCGAGCTGCAGGACATCCCCGAAGCGCTCCAGCGGCGCGGCCATAGGGCTATTGGCGTGGTGTATAACCCGGCATCGGAGGCAGGCAATTACGTGCCCACGGTCCTGCCCCGCCGCTATGACGCTTTCCTGTTCATAGACCAGACCACCGCCCTTAACCCGCTTTAGGCCCGTTTTCAGAAATCAGCCCCAAACCATCACCCGACGAGGAAACGTACCTGTTTCCAATGAAAAAGGGGGAGCTGTCCGGCTCCCCCTTTAGTATTTTTGTCTTTGTTGTTTTGTCTTAAAAAGACTTTGTCACGCCTCTCTTCAATCTTTCAAAAACAGCTAGTCAGGCTGTATTGAACACTCATACCCAAAAAGGCTAGTCAGGCCGTTTGAGCTTTTTTATCCAACGGGGGCTAGTCAGGCCGCCCATGAATGGTTCTTCTATGGCAGTTAGTCAGGCTGCTAGAGAAGTTTGACGCTTTTGGCCACGTCGTTGCCTTCATCATCTTTCTCAATCTCGAACTCCACGCGGTCGCCTACGTGCAGCTCATTGAAATCTGTGTCCACCACGTTGGTGAAGTGGAAGAACAGGTTGTTGGGCGGGAACTTGATGAAACCGTACCCGTTTTTGAGGCTCATGATCTCTCCTTCGCCGTGCCCGCTAATGTTTCCGATAGAGTCTCCATAGTCCTCGTCGTGGCCATGGGAGGCGGTGCTCCGCTTCTGGTCTGGCTGTACGAACAACCGCTGGATGGTGGCATCGTTGCGGGCAATGCGCTGGTCAATAATGCCGTGCATCGCCATGGGATAGGTTACCTCGGCCAACAGATCCTGCGACGGGCGGGTTGTCATCCGCTGGCCGTTGTCTGTGGTGTACTCAAACTCCCAGGTAAGCGCCATCACGCGGGTTCCCAGGGTGTTCACCTTGCGTACCATGGGCACGTAATCCCCGTCTGAGGAGATGAGCACCAGTACATCGAACCGTTTGTAGAAAGCCTGTTCAAAGGCTTCCAGCGCCAGCCATACGTCTATGCCGCGTTCCTGCTTGTACCCCTCCGGCGTTGTCCGCACCGGCAGGTAATGGGTAGTCACGCCCTCAGACATAAGGATGTCATCAAACACACGGTCCCAGTACAGGGTGTCGCCGCGTTGGCTGGCCTCATAGGCATTGAGCCGGCCCCGGAAATAGTGGGCGTCTACGATTCTACAGAAACGTGGGTCCACGTCCTCTTCCTCGGCCACTTGTTCCCTGATAAATTCATGGAGGCCAGAAATACTAATCCTGCGTTTGCGCTGATGGCCGTAGGCATAGTAATTACTGACCTGCAAGAAGTAATTGCCGTCATAGAAGACGCCAATCCTCACTAGTTTTTCCTGCATGTGGTTTTAGTTTTTGTCTGTCTTTTTATTTATCTATTTAATTTTTTGTGTTTGTTGTCTCAACCTATTGCCAATTCTATAAGGTGCTGGGGGAATAAACGGGCGAAAGCGGCAAAAGCCAGAGGTGTTTTTTGGGGAGGGGGAGCAGGAAATAGTTCGCTTTGGATTCTTTTTGGGAACTGAGGGGGAAAAATCTGCTATATCTTAAAAATACCTTCATTGAATTTTAGTCTGGGGGACCACTTTCTGATTCATTTTATCATCTGCTTCTACAGCAGTTACCAATTACCGGTACTGGCGCTCCTTCGTCCGGAAGCCGTACACTATTGCTTTCTCCTAAATGAAAGAGCATCTCCTTTAAGGAATTACAAAGCAAAAGTAGGGAATGATCTCTTTGCTGACAACCTAAATTCCATATAATAATAAACGCCTCCGCTGGTAGCATAGTACATACCAACAGAGACGTTTTAGGGGTATTTCTGATAAAATAATTTAAAAACAAAAAGACACTTTTACTGTTATGCAGCAGAATATTTCTATTTACAGAATCTCTCTATTTTACCCTCAGGGCAAAGCAAATTTGCTCTCCTTTCCATATGGCATCAAAGACAAAACAGTCGCCGGACTTGAGGTTTGGTTCTGCTGGATTGGAAGCCTCGTTTTTACCGGCTGCAGGGCTCATGCCCCAGGCGTATAACTCAACCTTTTGCAGGCTTGCCTAGTCTTTGAAAGGAAGAGCCTTCACGGGTCTCATACCCCGCAACAAATACACATTCTAGATTTCCAAACCCTCTATGGATTTGACCATCACCCCGGCTTTCAATTCCTTCTGCGTTTAGCTTTTTACCAGATCCACAGATTGTCCATCCCTGAATAACAGGCATATGGGTTTTCCTTGCGGCCAGCTTACGCAATCGTTTGCATAAAAATACAGCAGCAATACGGGCAGGAGAGATTTTAATAGAACTCTAGATTTCACCATAGTTTGGGATTTAATTATGGATTAAATAAATCAGGAATTCTATTGGTTTATTTGATTTACAGAACCTCCATATCTCTGCCAGCCGACTTGGCTTTTATAAATATATTTAAAAAAATATACTTCCTGACATCACCCAGGATTGGGTAATTTTCTTCTGTACAAGCGCCAGTAAAACTGTTAACTTAGTTTAACAACTAATTATTTAGTTATATAATTTTAAATTCCTCTCACCTTATCATTTTTAGCTACCAGAAAGTGGTCACGCCAAAAACAAAACCGGCCGACCAATCTGAAATTGGCCAGCCGGTTTTGTCTCGTCTTCTCTTGATATCTTAAGAATTACCCTTTCAGGACACCCAGTTCTCTACCCACCTCGGTGAAGGCCTGAATGGCGCGATCTATCTGCTCCTGAGTATGTTCCGCGGATAACTGTACTCTTATGCGGGCCGCTCCTTTGGCTACCACCGGAAAGTAGAATCCAATCACGTAGATGCCTTTCTCCAGCATGCGGGCGGCAAACTCCTGGGCCAAAGTGGCTTCGTAGAGCATCACCGGCACAATAGGATGCACACCCGGACGAATATCAAATCCGGCGGCGGTCATGTTCTCCCGGAAGTACTTGGTGTTCCACTCCAGACGGTCACGCAGCTCAGTGGTAGAGCTCAGCAGTTCCAGAACGGCCAGGGAACCACCCACAATGGACGGGGCCAGCGAGTTGGAGAACAGGTACGGGCGCGAGCGCTGGCGGAGCATGTCAATGATCTCTTTGCGGCCCGAGGTGAAGCCGCCCATGGCGCCGCCCAGAGCTTTGCCCAGCGTACCGGTGATGATGTCTACGCGGCCCATCACGTTGTGGTACTCATGCGTGCCGCGGCCGGTCTTGCCAATGAAGCCGCTGGAGTGCGACTCATCTACCAACACTAGGGCTTTGTACTGGTCTGCCAGGTCGCAGATTTTGTCCAGTTGCGCGATAGTGCCGTCCATGGAGAAAGAACCGTCAGTGACAATGATGCGGTGCTTGGCGCCTTGGGATTCCTGCAGCTTGGCTTCCAGATCGGCCATGTTGTTGTGCTCGTAGCGGTAGCGCTGCGCCTTGCACAGCCTGATGCCGTCAATGATGGAGGCGTGGTTCAGGGCATCGGAGATGATGGCAGACTGCTCATCAAACAATGGCTCAAACACACCGCCGTTCGCGTCAAAGGCCGCCGCGTAGAGGATGGTGTCCTCGGTGCCCAGGAACTCGGCCAGTTTCTGCTCCAGCTGCTTGTGGATGTCCTGGGTTCCGCAGATGAAACGCACGGAGCTCATGCCGTAGCCGTGGGTGTCCAGGGTGCGTTTGGCTGCCTCCAGCACCGCCGGATGCGAGGAAAGCCCCAGGTAGTTGTTTGCGCAGAAGTTCAGCACCTCGCCGGTCTGCTGGGTTTTGATCTCGGCGTGCTGCGGGGTGGTGATCACGCGCTCTTTTTTATACAGGCCATTGGCTTTGATCTCGGCTAACTGCTGCTCCAGATCTGGTTTTAAGGTTTCGTACATATCGGTTAGATAAACTTGCTACTGGTTTTATGTTGTTTCTGGCCTGTTTCCTGAAAAACAGCCTCAAAATGGGTTTTCTGTTCAGTTGGTCCGCAGAAACTGCGCAATATATTGGATTATCTGCTGCTTTTGGTTGGCGGTGGCTCCGTCCCATAGGTCATTATGGAGCGTATTTTCCAGCTGTATAACTCTGATTCCAAACTTTTCTTGCTCAACAGCCGTGGGCAACACCCCGGCATCAGCGGGCTGGTCACTGGAACGCAACGTGAGGATGCGGGGTTGGCGGGTTCTGGGCAAACGCACCCGACGGTTATCCAGTGAGATGACTTCCCGCACCTGTTCTGGATACTCCTGCGCAAACAGCATGGCCATGTCTCCGCCGTTGGAATGGCCCACCAACAGCAACTCACCTTTATTCAAGTCCGGCGCTCTTCTTTCCAGTTCTTGCACCACAAACCTGATGCTCTGCACCCCGCGCTGCCAATGGGGCAGCCTGGTTTCATACACCGGACCGCTGAGGGGCATGGGCGCATCTGAGGGAAGTTCATGCTGAATACTGGCCACCAGATATCCCTGGGAGACCAGGTAATTAGCGATAAAGGAATAAGCCGTGTTTTTACCGCCATACCCATGGTTGAGCACCGCCAGCTTCTGCTTTGTTTTGGCGTCCTTTTGCAAAAAACGGCCCGAATACAGCACCACCGGCACAGCTCTGTTTCGGGAGGCATCCAACAGGTCCAGCGTTTGGGTGTGGACAGCTACTGGGGCTTCTACCGTGCCAGGATTCTCCTTCCATTTGGTTTCCGCACTGTGTGGCGCGCAACCCATTGCACAGAAGCCTAAAACAGAAAAAAGAAGGAGCCGTAACCGCATGCAAAGAGAGTTGTGTCAGAAAAAGTAAGGGAGTTTGCCAGGTGCCCTTCTCGTTTACTCACCAAAGATACAAAACCTGTCCACTCTCCCTATTTTTTGGAGCCACTTGAATAACGTACATTTGTTTTCCTATTCAGCACTTGCATGTCAAAACAGAAAAATGCCATTTTAGTGATAGGCGCCTGCGGCCAGCTAGGCTCTGAACTCACCCTTGAATTGAGAAAGTTATACGGCGATGCCAACGTAGTAGCCGCCGATATCCAATACCCCAAGCAAGCCGATCTGCGCGAGACCGGGCCTTTTGAGATTGTGGACGTGCTCACCCCGCAGCACCTTACTGAGCTGGCCTCGCGCTACAAGTTCAAGCAGATTTACCACTTGGCGGCCATCTTATCAGCGACGGGCGAGAAGAACCCCAAGTTTGCCTGGCGCCTGAATATGGACGGCCTCTTCAATGTGCTGGACTTCGCGCTGGAGCAGAAAGTGGAGAAAGTGTACTGGCCTTCGTCCATCGCGGTGTTCGGGCCCAATACGCCGCGGCAGAACACGCCGCAGGACACCATCATGGATCCCAACACGGTGTACGGCATCAGCAAGCAGGCCGGCGAGCGTTGGTGCGAGTACTACTTCAACAAATACGGTCTGGATGTGCGCAGCCTGCGTTACCCCGGCCTCATCGGCTACAAAGCCCTGCCCGGCGGCGGCACCACTGACTACGCCGTGGATATCTACCATCAGGCTTTGGCTACCAACACCTACAAGTGTTTCCTGAGCGAGCACACCCGCCTGCCCATGATGTACATGCCAGACGCCCTCAAGGCCACCCTGGACCTCATGCACGCGCCCGCCGAGCAGGTGAAAGTGCGATCCTCATACAACCTGGCAGCCATGAGCTTCACCCCTCAGGAGATTGCATCCAGCATCCAGCGCCACTACCCAGACTTTACCATCACCTACGAGCCAGACATGCGCCAACAGATAGCAGATTCCTGGCCGCAGAGCATTGATGACTTGGCCGCCCGCCAGGATTGGGGCTGGAAACCGCAGTACGACCTGCACACCATGACCGATGACATGCTCCTGCACCTTAAACGCATCAACAACTAAGCCTTAGCCGCTTTGGCCTCCAGCTTACCCAAAAATCCCTGCCGACCTGAAAACTGGCAGGGATTTTTGGTTTCTGCCCTCTTTTTCAGAAAACTGGCCCTAAACGGCCCCACTCTCTCTCTTTTGCGCCGTACAACTTTCCGGCTTCCGGCTGTAGCAACCGGCCACCCATAAAGCTATGATTGTTAACCCCCATGAGAGAGGCTGGGAGATTATCTACCAGCAGGCCCACGCCCTTTTGGCCGCCGAGATAGGTTTTGCCTGGCTACCGGAGAAGCGGCCGCTTTATTTTATGCAGACGCTGGCGGCCATCGCCCAGCACGATGACGGTCAGCAGGACCTCACGGGCCGCTACGCCCTCACCCCGGCCGGCGCGCCCGCCAACTTCACGCAACTGCCCTTTTGCCTGGAGCAGGCGCAGCAGGTCATGAAAGAAGCCCGGTTCCAGGGCCGGTGGCGCAGCCTGCTCACCAGCATGCACCTGTCTTTCCTATACGAGGAACTGCGCGGCCAGAAAAAAGAGTGGGATGCTTTCCTGGATGAACAGCTCCTCTGCCAGAAGAAATGGCGGCAGGGCCTCAAGGTAAAGAAAGCCCAGGCGCAATATGCCTATGATTTCATGCAGTGGTGCGACCGCCTTTCCCTTATTCTGTGCCGCAATGAGCTGCCCGAAATGGAGCGCGCCCTGGAGGTAAGTAACGGCCCGGACCAGGTGAAATACGAGGTGGCGCTGCTGAAGAACGGCACCGTACGGGTAACGCCGTGGCCTTTCAGGGAGAAGCAGGTGAACCTGTGCGTGGAGGCCCGCTGCCTTACCCAACTGCAGTTCTCCTCAGACCAGGAACTGGACAAGGCACTGTGGCAAACTCCTGTTGCCAGAAAAGAATGGCTCCTGCAAAAAGAACCCTAACAGGCCTTTGGGGCGGCTAGAACAGCATTTTCTCTCAACTCAGGGCTGTTTTCCACGTTACCGATAGTTTAACGAATGCATTTTACATGATGGCCATCCATATATCTTCCGATAACGAACTGCGCTCCCTTATCTTTGAGAAAGACCGGGTCATTGTCAAATTCATAGACAAAGACTGTCTTATCTGCAAAGCCCTGGCTCCCTCTTTCAAGGAATTCTCAGAGAACCCCATGTACAGCGATATCACCTTTCTGCAGATGGACGCCTCTGAGAACCCGGTTTCCAGCAAGGAGGTGAAACTTACCGGCACGCCTTTCTTTGCCATTTACCACAAAGGCACCCTGCGCAACTGCGCCCTGCTTTCCTCTAAAGAAGACGTCCGCGAGTTCCTTGACCAGCTCCTGATGGCCCAATAATCACGCGGTTTATGCTTACTTTTGCCAAAACAGCCGTAAAACAACATCGGCTTATTACCAAGGCATCAACATTTTAGACGGCATGCGAGGGCGCTCTTTTCATTTTTTATTTATTGTTCTGCTGTGCGTCTGCGTACTGCCCGCCTGCCAGAAGTCAGCGTCGCTTAACGTGCCGGCCCCCGAGGCCCAGGTTTCTCCCCCGCCTCTGCCAGAACCCCGGCTCTCCACTATCACCTTGCCCATCACCATCCCAGTCTCGGCCTTGGAAGGTATTCTGAACCAGGAACTCACCGGCGTTATTTACCAGGACGATAACCTGCAGGACGATGACCTTATGGTGAAAGTGACCAAGGCCGGACCCATGAAACTGCGCTCTGAGTTCAGCAAGCTGTCTATGGAGGTTCCGCTCAGGATCTGGGCCAAAGGCCGATGGCAGTGGAACGCCTGCGAGCTGTGCAAAAACATCCAGAAAACTGAGGAGACCGAATTTGAGGTGACCGTACGCACCGACAGCCGCCTGCAGCTCCTCCCCGACTACAACCTGAAAAGCTACACCAGCGGAGATTTCGCCTGGGGCGCCCGCAAACCCACGCTTTCTTTAGGACCGCTTCGGTTGAACCTGGCTCCATTCATAGAACCCAAGCTCAAGGCCCAGCTCGCTCCTATGCTCCAGCTGCTGGACCAGGAACTACAGAAGCGCGTGCCCCTGCCCACTTACCTGGCCCAGGCCTGGCGCCAACTGCAGGATCCGTTACTTTTGAACGCCCAGTACAACACCTGGCTCTCCGTGGAACCCAAAGCCGTGCGCCTCACCCCGCTGGAGCTTCAGCAAAACAAACTAAGCCTGCAGGTAGGCATAGATGCTTTCCTAAAGGTTTTATCGGGCCAGAAACCAAGCCAGACTTTAGTGGCGCTGCCTAACTATACTCCCACCCGCACGCTGCCCCAGGTGGCCCAACTCAACATAGCCAGCGATGTTTCTTTTGCTTACCTCAACCAGATACTGGAGAAAGAAGTGAAAAACCAGAAGTTCAGCTTTGAAGAGGGCAAACACCAGCTCACCATCCATGACGTGGCCATCAGCGGGAAAGGCACCCAATTGCTGCTGGCTTTGGACGTGAGCGGCCAGACCAAGGCATCTTTCCTCACGAAGAAGTTCCAGGGCAAGGTATGGCTGCAGGCTACGCCGTTCTATGACCCCGCCACCCAAAGCATAAAGGTACAGAACCTGGAATACACCCTGCAGACCAGGGACAAACTGGTGAACACCGCCCAATGGCTCCTGCAGAACAAGTTCAAAGCCCAACTGGAAAAGCAGATGGAGTTCCCGGTCAAATCCCAACTAGCCAACCTGCGCCAGGCCCTCCAAGCTGGCCTGAAGGAAAATCAACTGCAGGAAAGATTCCTGCTCCGCGGCGCCGATTTCACCCTGGAGCCGGATACCCTGTACGTGACCCCCACCGGCGTGCAGACGCACTTCCTGGCCTCGGGGCAGCTCACGCTTTCATTTCAATGAGTGATTGAGAGATTGAGATTGAGAGATTGAGTGAATGTCTGAATGGGGGATGGTTTCAATGAGTGATTGAATGATGTCTGAATGGAGGATGAATTGAGCATGATTTCCTAAAAACAGGCCCAAAACAAATTACCAGTAAACAAGTGGCACCTGCCAACCTTGGATTACTCCGGTAGCACCATCAATCATCTTTCCATTTCCAATCACTCAATCTCTCATTCATTCAATACATCATTCATTCCCAAAATCGCTCATTCCTTCAAAAAATCAACAATTAGGCGCTTGTTGCCGTAGTTTCAGATATTTCATCCCTGATTCTGAACTGAATGGCTAAATATACCGCAAAAAGCATCCTTGATCTTGTTAAGAACTCCGCCTCTGAGTTCATGAAGAACAACTCGCTGCGGCTGGCGGCGGCACTCTCCTACAACACCATCTTCTCCCTCCCGCCCCTTCTGTTTATCGTGGTGCGGTCGGCAGGCTACTTCTTTGGGGAAGAGGCGGTGAGCGGTCAGCTTTACAACCAGATCAAAGGGATTGTAGGGTCAGAGGCCGCCACAGAGATCCAGAACATGATCTCCAAACTGCACATGGAGGGCAGCAGTCCGCTGGGCACCTGGATAGGCATAGGCACGCTGATCTTTGCCGGTACCACTATTTTCGTGACGCTGCAGGAGTCATTGAACCAAGTGTGGAACCTGCAGACCAAAGCCAAGAACGGCATCCTGAAACTGGTCATAGACCGCATCCTGTCTTTGGGCATGATCCTGAGCGTTGCTTTTCTGCTGCTGGTGAGTTTGGTGGTGAGCGCCATGATTGGCATTCTCACCGACTACATGCAGAAACTGCTACCTGGCATAGCCGTGGTTTTCATCTACATTCTGGATGTGGTGGTGTCACTGGGGCTTATCTCGCTGCTTTTCGCCCTCATTTATAAATACCTGCCAGATGCCCACATCCGCTGGCGTGATGTCTGGGTGGGTGCCATTATCACCGCAGTCCTGTTCCTGGTAGGCAAATACCTCATTGGCTGGTATCTGGGCCGAAGCGACTTCAACAGCTCTTATGGCGCGGCGGGCTCCTTGGTGGTACTGCTCTCCTGGGTATACTACTCCTCGCTCATTATCTTCTTCGGGGCCGAGATCACTCAGGAATACGCCGATAACTTCGGACAACCTGTTACCCCCAACCATAACTCCGTCAGGATTGAAGTGCGGGAAATTCCCTTTGATGAAACCCCCGAGGCGCAGAACTCCGGCCGGCCACCTTCACAGGGGCGTTTCAGAACCTAGTTGTTTAGGGGCTGTAGAAGAAAAATCGGCTCTTAAACGGTGTAATACCAGTATAAAGTGGGTACCTCAATACGCTGGTCATCCTTCGGCCGGGATGACATGGGCCGACTTTGAAAAAATACCAAAAAACCCGCAACGCTTAGGGGTATCCAAGAGTATAGTGGTCATGAAAGCAGGATTATTTTTTTGCGCTTCTGTGTAGCTTTGCAAATCGTTTTTTGTATATTAGAATACAATTCTGACTAAGTTTCTTATCATTTCTAACCTGGGTATGTGGCGGCTGATTTTGCTTTTGTGTTTAATCCCACTAGGGGTGCAAGCTGGCTGCCAGGGCAACCAGGAACCAGATACGCCGCGGGTGGCAAGGGCAGCAGCTAGGCCCAGGACCACAGCTCCCAAAAGCACCTATGCCCCCAATTTCAACAACACCGCCAGTATGGAGGCGTTCTATCAACGCATAGAACTGCTGGAACAGGAGCATCCGGAGGTCATCAAGGCCACCGCATTTATCTCCAACCCTTTCCTGCCCGTTGAGGAGCCCGTGCTGCAGCAGTACGCTGCCCAGGTGCGCACCAAGTTTGAGGTCCTGAAAGACACCATTCATAACCAGCATAACGCCCGCTACATAGACACGCTCTTCCAGCTCAACTTTGACTCCAGTACCGTGGAACTGTACTACCCTATGTACACCAAGCGTTTCATGCTTTCTTACGCCGATATCAAGAGCCCTAACCTACCCCTGAAGAACGGCATCAAGGTAGGCTGTACCCGCCAGGAACTGCTACAAAAACTCATGGGCTACAAACTCTTCATCAAAGAAACCAAGAACGTGGTGGAAGTCTGCGACTGGGAACGCAACTCCTGGCTCAGGTTCCATCTCTCCAAAGGCAAAGTGAGCAGCATTCAGTACGAAGGCTACATTGATTAATTAGGAATGGGGAATTAAGAATCAGGAATTTCTGATCCGGGCATTTCCAGGTTGGTGTGTTTTCCTTTTAGAACATCAAAAGTCTTAATTCATCCTTCTTTCAAGGAGAGTATAATCTTTGCTTTGCGCCTATTTTCTGAAAAACAGCAGTTAAACAACTGTCTAGGCCAACTGCAGTCGTAGGATATCTATGTGCACTTTCTGTCTTTCTGTTTTAAGGTTGTTTTACCAAAAGCGGCCTTAAAACCCTCTAATTCTTAATTTCCGCTGCATTCCTGCTTGCTAATCCGTAATTTGCTTCATGAACCTGGAAGTAAGACAAACCAAAGACGGCTCTACCACCCTTTTTGTGCCGGAACTGAACGAGCATTACCACTCGGTGCACGGGGCACTGCAGGAGTCTTTGCACGTGTTCATCAAAATGGGTTTAGAGGCCACCCTGGAACGCCAGTCTACCGTGCGACTGCTGGAAGTTGGGTTCGGGACAGGTCTTAACGCCTTGCTCACGCTGCAACACACC
Source organism: Rufibacter roseolus (assembly GCF_017916365.1). GTDB lineage: Bacteria > Bacteroidota > Bacteroidia > Cytophagales > Hymenobacteraceae > Nibribacter > Nibribacter roseolus. The sequence continues at coordinate 1,078,698 of NZ_JAFMSU010000001.1, read as the reverse complement.
ATGGCCACCAAGGCTACCGTGGAGTATGACACCCTGGAGAAATACCCGCTTACCCCCGAGGTAGTGGCCCAACTGCAGTTTGATAAATTCATCCTCAACCCCGAGCTGCTGGATTTCTTCGTGCCCCTGCACAATACCCCCTGGGAGCAGCCGGTAACCATTACCCCACAGTTCACCCTCCGCAAACTGGAAACCGATCTGGAAGCCTTCTCCCCCGCTCCGGAAAGCTACGACCTCATCTATTTCGATGCCTTCGCCCCGGAGAAGCAGCCCCACCTCTGGACCGACGCCATCTTCCAGAAAATGCACGACTGCCTCAAGCCCGGCAGCACCCTGGTCACCTACTGCGCCAAAGGCAGCTTCAAACGCAGCCTCAAAGCCGCCGGCTTCACCGTAGAAGCCCTCCCCGGCCCTCCCGGCAAAAGAGAAATGACCCGCGGCGTGAAAGCCAACTAAGTTCTGGGGCTGATTTTCTGAAATCGAGCTTCAAACATCAATTCTTGGCAGCCTAAAGTAGGTAGCTGAGCCGCATGGTTGTTGGTGATAACACGAACAACGGCAAGTGGGTTGGCAGGAGAACGGTAAGGAATCTAGGGGCACCTCTTGTGGGTGCCCTTGACAGCAGTTGCCAGTTATTTCTGGTAGCAATTGGCTATTGAGGTGGCCCCGTGGGAGACAAGGCATGCCTTGTCTCTACATTCCCAAACAGATAATAACAGGCAATTCTAGTGTTATTCTCCCGTCCGGAGGACGATAAAGGCATTGCAGCGGCTCTAGAGCCAAGGCAGGCACATGCAGGGAGGCGGAGGTTGGGCGCATGCGTAACCCAACCTCCGACGAGCGCAGGCAGTGGCTTCTCAAATTGCAGTGGCGTAAGGTAACGATGCAACAAATTGCTTTAGCAAGGTGGTACTGGATTGAAGCCTCACTGTCCGAGCGTCAGCGAGTTTGAGGCTTCTTGATTCTTTTGGTTACTTTTCTCATCAAGGAGAAAAGTGACAAACGCTCGCAGGCCGCGGCTGCAGCCTTGAGGCTTGGCAAGGAAGGAAGTAGGAAGTAATATCTCCAAAGTGGTTTTGAGGCTCACGCCTCACTGCAGTTGCAAACTGCAGGCCATGGTAGGTTCAAGTCTCAGACGTGAACCAGAGAAAGAGAGGTTAGAAGGATAGACACCCCTGCTTCCCTTTCCAAGAAAAAGCATTTAAAATGACTTTAACTAACTGGCACCTAATGGCAGCCCAAAAATTCAAAGACCGTTTCGTATCTTCAAGCTTCCAAACACCTACAAAACCCTTTACATGAGAATTGTTTACACGCTGGCCCTCTTCTTAGGGGCTAGTCTGGGGCTTTTCGCCCAAACGGGGCAACCCCAGAAAGCCAACTACCAGCTGGCTTCCCGCTTCTCGCCAAAAAAGCTGGAGAAGCTTATTTTTACCACCAGCCTGGATCCGCACTGGCTGAAGCAAACCGATCGGTTCTGGTATCAGTATGAGACCTCCAACGGCAAGAACTGGTACATCGTGGATCCGGCCACCAAATCAAAGCAGGCCATCTTCAACACAGACCAGTTGGCTGCAGCCATCACTACTATCGTACGTGACCCGTTCGATGCGCAGCACCTGCCCATTGAGAACCTCAAGTTCACCGAGGACGAAAAGAACGTGCAGTTTGAGGTGAAGAGCACCATTGACCAGGTAAAGAAAGACCGCCTAGATAAAAAGGCCGCTGACTCACTGGAGAAGAAAACCTTCTACTTCCAGTACAACCTGGCCACCCGCAAACTCACCGAGTTGAAGGACTACAACAAGCCTAAACGTAAGCCTATGTGGGCCTCCATCTCCCCAGACCAGAAGTTTGTGGTGTTCGCCAAAGAGCACAACCTGTACTGGATGGACCGCGCTAACTACGAGAAAGCCCTCAAAAATGAGAAGGACTCTACCATTGTAGAAACCAAGTTCACCACCGATGGCGTGGAAAACTACTCTTACGGCGACTCTCAGGGCGAAACCAACGTGGAGCGCGAGAAGAACAAAAAGAACCGCAAGCCCGCTTTCATCATGTGGTCGCCGGATTCTAAGTACTTCCTTATGACACGCACCGATGCCCGCAAGGTGAAAGACCTCTGGGTACTGCACAACACCGCCACCGGCCGCCCTGCGCTGGAAACCTACAAATACCAGATGCCCGGCGAGAAAGAGGCGCCAATCAGAGAATTACTGTTGTTCAACTTCGCAGATAAAACCGCCAAGAAAATCAATACCGCGGCTTTCAAAGACCAGGAGATTTCGGTGTGGCCAGCGCCCGCCAAGCAAAGCTCCCGTGATGACGAGTTCCGCGCCAACCTGTGGCACGGCACCAACAACAAGGTCTATTTCACCCGCACCAGCCGCGACCTGAAGAAGATTGACGTGCTTTCTCTAGATGTTCCATCGGGCACCGTAAAGCCTTTGATTGACGAGCGTTTCAACACTTATGTAGAGGTAAGCCGCGTAGGACTGGTGAACGGCGGAAGTGAGTTGATCCATTGGTCTGAGCGCGATGGCTGGGGCCATTTCTACCTTTATGACGGCAACGGCAAACTGAAAAACCAGATCACTTCCGGCGCTTACCACTGCGAGGAGATCGTGGGTATTGATGACAAGGCCCGCGTCCTGTATTTCACCGCCAACGGCCGCGAAGCCAAGGAAGACCCGTATTACCTGCACCTGTACCGCGTGAACTTTGACGGCTCTGGCCTGAAACTGTTGAACGGCGGCAACTTTGACCACCAGGTGAGCATGAACGACAGCCGCAAGTTCTTCGTGAACAATGCCTCTCGCGTGAACACCGTACCAGTTTCTGCGCTGTATGATAGCAACGGCAAAAAAGTGATGGACCTGGAGAAAGCCGATCTGTCTCGCCTCATGACTACCTCTTACAAGTTCCCTGAGCCTTTCATCGTGAAGGCTGATGACGGCGTGACCGATCTGTACGGAGTAATGTACAAGCCTTTTGACTTCGACTCTACCAAGAAGTACCCTATCATTGAGTACATCTACCCAGGCCCGCAGACCGAAGCCGTGAACAAAGCTTTCGGCCGCAGCATGGACCGCATGGACCGTTTGGCGCAGATGGGTTTCATTGTGATTACCGTGGGTAACCGTGGTGGGCACCCGGCCCGCTCCAAGTGGTACCACACCTTCGGCTACGGCAATCTGCGTGACTACGGTCTCGCTGACAAGAAAGCCGCCGTTGAGCAACTGGCAGATAGACACAAATTCATTGATATCAACCGCGTGGGCATCACCGGTCACTCTGGTGGCGGGTTCATGTCTACTGCCGCCATGTTAGTGTACCCAGACTTCTTCAAGGTGGCCGTATCGGGTGCCGGGAACCACGAGAACAACATCTATAACCGCTGGTGGTCTGAGAAGCACCACGGCGTGAAAGAAGTGATTACCGCCAAAGGCGACACCACCTTCCAGTACACCATCGACAAGAACCCGGAGTTAGCCAAGAATCTGAAAGGTCACCTGCTGCTTACCCACGGCGATGTGGACAACAACGTGCACCCTGCCAACAGCATCAGAATGGCCGATGCCCTCATCAAAGCCAACAAACGCTTTGATTTTGTGATCATGCCGGGTCAGCGCCATGGCTACGGCGACATGACGGAGTACTCCTTCTGGATGACCGCTGATTACTTCTCTAAATACCTCCTTGGTGACTTCTCTCAGCCGGTAGACATCATGGAAATGAACAGAGAGGCCGAGCAGAACAACAAGAGACCTTCAGCCAACAGAACCGCTCAACCTGAAGACGAAGAATAACCCTTCATTACCTTAGCACCAAAAGCCGCAGCCTGTTTAGACTGCGGCTTTTTTTATTTCACTGGCTTTAGGAAAATCAGCTGCTTTCTTCCATCTCCACGAAAGTTCTCAACCCAGCTTCTATAACGAGTGGTTCACTTCTTCGTCCCCCTTTGAAGGGGGTAGGGGGATGACAAGGCCGCTTGAAGAACCGATAACTTCTGCCAAGAGCATTTACCCTCCATGCGCAAGGGCAACCACAAGGGATTGCCCCTACATTTTAGGAACGCCATTCTCTGCATAAGTAGTCATCCCAGGCCTTCAAAGGGGACAATAGGCCTAATCGGATCTTTGGTTATGGTTGGCTAAGACCATCAATCAACTCTTAACTGGCGCTATATTTCAGGGCTTTTTTCAGGAAAAGGAGGCAAAAACGGGTTTCATATCTACATGCCACTAGCCACTAATCCTTTTATATACTGTTTTCCGTATAAAGCATCTATGAAAAAACTGCTCCTCGGTTTGCTGACTTTGCTTTGCCTGTTTACTTCCTGCTCCAGAGAAAATGCCGTTCAATATGAGACCAATCCGTCTGCCGATGCGGTAGCGGCTTCGCCTAGCGTTTCTTTTACCAGCTTCGCCGGGGAACTACCCGCGCTGACTTTGCCTTTCAAGGCGACCTGCTCTTTTGAATACACCTTCGGGGCCAGGTTAGACACCACGGTGGCCGGCAGTTACCTTAAACCGCACGAGATTCCTTACCGCCGGTTGCCAATCAACCAAGACGTGACTGCCCTCCTGGTGCTCTTCCCGTCAGATGAAACCGTGCCCAGGATCAGGACTTATAACCAGGAGGGAACCCAGCTAGATGAACAGGATTTGAAATTCAACCCCTGCGGCGAGGAGCCCGGCTTTAAACACAGCGAGCAATTCACCATCCAGAAGGACTTCACCATTGAGCACCTGGACAGCACCACCCGGTGGCAATTTGATGCAGCGTACAACGAGGTGCCCAACACCAGAAAGCTCACCGTCACCCGCAAACGCTTCAAGATTTCGCCGCAGGGAGATATCACTGAAATAAAGTAACCGGCGGCAGCACCAGGAACCTGCCGTAGCTTTTACCTTCGCGCAACTGTTTATTCTATGAAAGACTTCAAGAAATATTACCTGCTGCCGGCCACGCCGGAAGAAGTGTATATAGCCCTCACCAACCCCATTACGCTGGAGATCTGGACCGGCGAAACCGCCGAGATGTCCACGGAACCCGGATCGGAGTTCTCGCTCTGGGAAGGCAGCATTGTGGGCAAGAACCTGGAGTTTGAGGAAAACAAGAAACTGGTGCAGCAATGGTATTTTGAAGGCGAGCCCGAGGATTCCATCGTGACCATCAAACTGCACCCGCACAAGCAGGGCTGCTCCATGGAGGTAAAGCAGACCAACATCCCAGACGAGGCCTATGATGAACTGGTGGAAGGCTGGAACGATGCCTACGCTGGCGCTTTGCTCAATTTCTTTGAGGAGCAGTAATTAACTCCCTAACAGCGTTTCCTTTTTTTGACCTGATTTCACAAAAAAGGTCGGTAAACTACCGGCCTTTTTCTTTTGTGCTTTTACGTGGGGTTAGTCTTTGTCCCACCAAACTTTGCCGTACAGGCCATCAGTGCCCCCAAATTGGCGCTGTACTGCCTCCTTGTAGTTAGCTTCGTTCGTGAACAGCTCAGTGGTGGCATAGCCTTGTCTTGTAGGGATGGCCGTTCCGCCGGGGCTGATCAGCTCATTGGGGTAGCCGGTCCTTCTCCACTCGGCCCAGGCCTCAAACCCGTGCATGTACAAATGCACCCAACGTTGCTCGGCAATCTGCTCCAACGCCGTTGCGGGGTCATACTGCACATCTGGTTTGGTTAACAAAGCATTGGCTGCGGCAATGGCAGATGCTTCGGAAAAAGTTGGGCTAACGGTCCACTGAATCACCGAATTCCGGATGGCCAGGTCATAGTTGGTTTTAGCTTCGGTGTCGCCACCGGCAATCCAGCCTAGTTTAGCGGCTTCGGCTTTGGCAAACAACAGTTGGGCGTACGTCACCAGGTGAATGCTGGCATCCTGTTTCCAGATAGCAGTTCCCAGCAAGGATACCGCCGTGGTGCTTAGGTTCTCCGTTTTCCCGAACTCCTGCCCTACGTACTGACCGGCCGAGTTTTTATCACCGTAAACCGCCAGCCTTGGGTCTTCTACCGGCTTCATTTTGTCTACCAAGGTATTGCTCAAAGCCCACCATTTCCTGTTCTGAGTGAAGACCTGCCCGTACCAGTAATTTTGGTTGTTTGCATCTGGCAGGTGCTTGAACACCAGGTTATCATTGTTAGACGTCATGATGCCAGCGGTCAAAGCCTTATTGAACTCCTCGCTCCCTTTGGTTGGGTTCACCTTAGATAGACGCAAGGCCATGAGTAACCTGATGGAGTTACCCAGTTTTTTCCACTTGGTCATATCACCGCCATAAATGATGTCATTGGTGATGTTCCCGGCTACTATGCTTTTGTCAGCCTCATCTAAAAGCAAGAACAGGTTGTTGTAGATAGATTCTTGGGTATCGTATTTAGGCGTAAGGTTTTCTTTGCCTTGCAGGGCCTCTGAGTACGGCACGTCTCCCCATCTGTCTGTGATGTGCCACATGAAATAGGCTTTCAGGATTTTGGCCACCGCCAGTTGGTTCACGATAGGTCCTTCTTTCACATCCAGGTTCTGGGACTTTAGCACAGATTCCAGGTTCATCAACGGGCCTTGGTAGAGGCCATAGAAACTGGAGCTTACCTGGGTGTAGAGAGACAGGTTGGGGTACTGGGTCTCTGACAGGTACTGGGCATAGTATTCTCCCTGCGGAGACGCGCTCAGTCCTGGCAGGGAAAGTGCCGCGTTGGCAATCAGCTGGGTATTGGAAGCCACTACGGGCAGGTTTGGATTCACGTTCATGTCTCCAAAGTCATTGCAGCTCCCCAAAAGAAAACAAGAGAGCAGTACTATATAAATCTTCTTCATGCTGTTTCTTCTTAAAAGGTGATGTTGAGATTAACTCCATAGGAACGCACCGTGTTAGACTGACCAGACTCATACCAGCTGATAGACTGGCCACCGGTAGAGAGTTCTGACGGATCCAAGCCTTTAGGTGCTTTCTGCCACAACTGCGCCACGTTACGGGAGATAAAAGCGATGCCTACTCTCTCAAAAGGCAGTTTGCTGAGCATAGCTTTCTCAAAAGTATAGCCCAGGCGCAGTTCTCTCAGTTTCACGTAAGAGGCATCGTAAATCCATTCTTCGTACACGTGGGTACCCAAGGTGGTTCTATAGTAGGCACGGGCGTCTACAAAGCCGTTGAATTCCTGACCGCTCACGTCTACGCCGTTGATCTTCACACCCGGACCATAAATCCCGTTTACTTTCACCCCTCCGCCTTCAGACACGACGTCACGCACGTTTTTGCCGTTCTCGTTGAGGGCAGCGGTTTCCGGGGCCATCCCTGTTTTCACGGCCAGCATTCTGGAGCGGCTGAAGAACTGTCCGCCAATCTGGTAGTCAATCATGGCGCCCAATTCCACTTTCCAGATTTTGAAGGAGTTTTGGAAACCACCCGTTAAATCAGGCAGCACACTGCCGAAGTCATGGGTGCTCTCGGTGTACAGGGGTAGGTTATTAGCGCCCAGCAAGATTTTACCGGTGGCCTCATCACGCTGATATGCTTTGCCAATCAGGCTACCGAAAGACTTACCCACGTACGAGTTCAGGTAAGAGGTAACGCCAGAGTAAGTGGTGTTGTCATAGGTATAGACATTGGTGCCAGGGTAAAGCTCTTTCACCATGCTCCGGTTGCGGTTCAGGTTAAACGTAGCATCCCAGGTGAATTTATCTGACTGTAAAGGGGTGGCGGTTAAGGAAAGCTCAATCCCTTTGTTTTCAATCAAGCCGGCGTTGATCACGGTAGAACCGTAACCGCTGGTGCCAGACACGTCCAGGTTCAGGATCTGGTTTTTATTCCGTTGCACATAATACGTGAACGCCATGCCCAATCTGCCTTGCAGGAACTTGAGGTCCATACCAGCTTCATAAGAATGTGCGAAAGAGGGCTTAATGTCTGGGTTATTCAGGTTGTCTGGAATAAACAAGGTGTTAGTGGAGCCATAGATGCCGCCTACCCCGTAGTTGTAAGAGGTTCTGAACACATCCAGGTCAGCGCCGGCCTGGGCGTAGCTCAACCGCACCTTACCAAAGGAAAGCGGGTTCCAGCCGATCAACTCACTGAACACCATAGATCCGGAAACCGAAGGATACCAGTACGAGTTGTTCTTCTCCGGTAAGGCCGAGGAATTATCGTTTCTGATAGAGGCATCCAGGAAGTAGGTGTCTTTGTAACCCAAAGACAGCATCCCGAACCCGCTTCTGATCTGTTTTTCCAAAAGGTAAGAGGAAACAGCCGGACGGTCAATGGAAGCCGCAATGTTGTAGTAGTTCGGGCTGGAAAGTCCGCCCACGGTGGCTTGTGATACGTAGGTGTACTTCCGATCAAAGATGTTGGTACCTACGTTTGCGTTCAGCGAGAAATCACCCCACTCTTTGGTGTATTGGGCCAAGAACTCATAGTTGTTCTCGCGGTTCTGGTACTTGCCCACAGAGTAACCGGGAATTCTTCTGCCTCCGAATGCGACACGCGTCTCAATGTTCTGGGTGAACATATCTGACCGCACAAAACCGCTCAGCTTCAGAGAAGGCAATACCTGCCAGGACAAACCTACGTCTCCAAAGAACCGGTCTCTGCTGTCATTACTGGTGTTCTCATACGCATCAAAATACGGGTTATCCCAGTACAGGCCCCGCAGGTTAGTGATCTCGCCGGTAGTAGTGTTAGGCCGGCTCAGGTTCCACTGCAGAATGGATCCATCCGGATAACGGTAGTTTTTCATACGCTCCATGTCAATGTTGCGCTGGAACCACTGCACCATGTACCGGGCTCCCCACTCAGACCCCTGCGAAGGACGCTGGGCGCTGTTGGTGGCGTAGTTGATGTTGGTGGAGAGCGTCACTTTTTTGGTTAAGTCCAAAGCAGCGCTTAAACCCAGGTTGTTTCTTCTAAGCCAGGTGTTTGGCTCCACACCCTGAATTCTGGTATCGTTGAAACTTAACCGGAAGGAAGTATTCTCGTTTCCGCCGGAAACACTCACGCCGTTATTAAGATTGGACCCGGTTTCATAGAAATCCTCAATATTATCTGGGTGGGCTACAAATGGGGTCAGTTGCCTATACTCCGGATCCTGTGGGTAAAAGCTGAACACCTGGCGCACCAGGGTGCCGTCCATCTTGGGTCCCCAGCTTTCGTCAATGCTCATGTCCACGTATTTATCGCCGTTGGGCAGGGTTCTCCAGGTTTGGCTGGATCCGCCGCCGTACAGGTTCTGCAATGGCATGAAATTACCAGCCTTCTCCACCGAGAAAGCGGAATTCAACTGCACCGCTACCTTTTTAGCTCCTTTCTTACCTTTCTTGGTAGTAATCATCAACACGCCGTATTGTCCTCTGATGCCGTACAATGCCGAAGCCGGCGGACCTTTTAACACGTTGATAGACTCAATATCCTCTGGATTGATGTCCTGGCCCAGGTTACCGTAGTCTGCACGGTCACTGCCGGCAAAGTTGGCGTTTGAGATAGGAGTTCCGTCTACCACAATCAACGGCTCACCGGTGCCTTGGATAGAGTTCACACCTCTGATTTTGATTTTCTGGGTACCACCCATGCTTGATCCGGAGGAACCCACTACCTGCACCCCGGCCACTTTCCCGGCCAGAGAACCCAACACGTTCTGCTCCTTGGTATAGGTCAGGTTTTCTCCTTTCACCTCCTGGGTAGAATAACCTAAGGAGCGCTCACTGCGCTGGATGCCTAAAGCGGTTACCACCACTTCATCCAAGGCCTTGGCATCAGGAGACAGAGAAATATTGAACGAAGATTGCCCCGATACCGGTACTTCGCGAGTGAGGTAGCCCAGGTAGCTAAGCACCAGTACAGCGTTGTCATCCGCTACCCTGATTCTGAAATCCCCATTGGCATCGGTGGAGGTTCCGTTGGTGGTGCCTTTGACCACCACACTGACGCCGGGCAGGCCGCTACCGTCGTCTGAGGCGGTTACTTTGCCGCTTATTTCCCGCTGCTGCGCATAGACCATGCCCAGCGAGGAGAGTAGCGCCAGTAAAAGAAGTAGTGTTCTCTTCATGTTTTAGTTTGGTTTAGTAGGTGAGAATAAAGTTTATGAAAGGTTTGTTGGTGCCTCTGGAATTAAGAATGGATAATATATATAAAATCAAATATCTCCTAAAGTATGACCAAAAAATCTATACTTTTTTAAAAGGCACTGAGGCTTTTATAATAAAAGAAGGAAACGATCTCCTCTTTTTATAAAAAAATTAAAATCATAATGCTGTGGATGATTTCAACAAGCCTTACCCAGATGAATATGGTTCAAAAAATAAGCCTGCCTTTTAAGCCTGATTTTCAGAAATCGAGCTTAAAAGGCAGGCTTATTTTTTCCTTTTCTTAAGAATCAGGAAAGGTTCTCTACACTTTCAATAATATAGGTCTAAGGAACTCAGTCCTGGAAGTTCGTAGGAGCTTTGGCCTTTTTTCTGCTGATGACTTTGTCCATCAAATGGGAGGTTAGCAGCACAGCATTGACACCTATGAAATTGCGCCAGAAAACAGGTGCCCCTGAGGTTGGTTTCACAAAGTAATGGTGCGCTGCCAAGGCATTCATCATCCCGAAGGTAGCCCAGCCCGTTTCGTCATTTTCCGGGGCTTTTCCCCCGTTGAAGGCAGCCAGTGACATCACGTGCAAGCCTGCCGCCGACCAATAGGCCCCGTTTTTGGCAAACCCGATGGAACTCACCAAACCTACCACGGCCTCGCCTACCAGGAACATAACCACTTTACTTTCCTTCTTTTCTTTCACCTCTTGCCTGAGGGAGATTCTCCGATCAAAAGATGGAGTAAAAGTGCCTTTTCCGGCGCCGTAAGCCAACAAAGACTCACTTGGCCGAGAGAGGCGCAGGATGGTAGTGGTTCTCCCAGAGCCAGAATCAACAGAAGCGATAGACCGACCGGAATCTGTTGCCACAGAGAGGCTCTGGCCCTGGCTGAGGCCAGGCAGGAGCAATAAAAGGAGAACAAGGGAGTAGAATGATTTTTTCATAGGATTTGCAGCAGGCGCACAAGTAAGATTCACCTATCATCAGATTCGTTGCATAAACACGAAAATATATAGAAAAACACTAATACAATTTAGCCCCGTGATCTGCTTTGTCTTAGTATTCCCAAATTTCCTTTCGCTGTTTTTTGCGGTTAATCGTTATATAAGGCATCAGTAAAAGAGGAAGTTATGAGAAACTGCTACATGCTATTGCTACTCTTGCTATGGGCTACTTGCGGCTGGGCCCAGACCAATCCGCCCGGTGCCACAGAACGGGTAAAAGTAACGGTGCCCCAGGGCATGCGCAGCTCGCCTTTCAACACAGACCGCTTTGTTTCCTTGCCCAGGAACTTCTCTCTGGCCGTCTACACCCGAATCTCCGGCGCCCGGTTCATGGCCATTGCGCCCAACGGTGATTTGCTGGTATCGGTACCGGGACAAGGTCGGGTGAAGCTGGTGCGACCCAATGCCACCGGCGATCCCCAGGTAACTGACTTCGTGAGCGGGCTCGCCCGACCCCATGACTTGGTTTTCCACGAGATCAACGGTACCACCTATCTGTATGTATCGGAGAAGAACAAGGTAAGCCGCTATACTTACCAAAACGGGGATTTACCGGGGCGAAACCGCGAGGTCATTGTAGACAACCTGCCAGATGCGAGCCTTCCTGAGCTGAACGGCAACTACGGCCACGAACTGAAGAACATCGCCCTGGACCGGAACCACAACTTGTACGTGTCTATTGCCTCTACCTGCAACGCCTGCCTTTCAGATACCCAGAGCGATCCCATCAGGGGAGCCATTTACGTGTATGATGCCCAGGGGAAAAACCGACGGCTTTTCGCCCAGGGCCTCCGCAACGCTGAGGGGCTGGCTTTTATCCCGGGCACTGATGAACTCTGGGTGACCGTGAACAACCGCGACCAGATCCGTTACCCCTTCAATGATGCCACCGGCAACTATGGCAAGATCATCCCCAGCTACGTAGACAACAACCCGCCGGAGGAATTCACCAAAGTGCGTGACGGCGGAAACTACGGCTGGCCTTTCTGTAACCCCACCTTTGCGGAAGGCCCGGACAACATGCCCTTCGCTCCGGATTATGAGCTGAACAAAAACAGCACCGTCAACTGCGACAACATGGACCGGATCTCCAAAGGGATAGCCGCCCACTCCGCCCCGCTGGGTTTCATCTTCACTCAGGGAACCGGATTGGCTGCCCCGTACAACAACGGCGCCATCATTGCCCTGCACGGCTCCTGGAACCGCACGAAGAAAACCGGCTACAAAGTGATTTATTTCCCATGGAACGCAGCCACCCAGAAACCCGGCCTGCAGGTTTCCCTTATAGACCACATCCTGAACGAGGACTCCACCAGCGCTTGGGCCCGACCTGTGGATGTAGCCATTGACTTACAAGGCAACCTGCTGGTCTCTGATGACCAAAGCGGCACCATCTTCAAGATGACTTACCATGATCCGCTGGGCGCCGGCGACAACCTGCCGGAGGGTCACCAGGTAAGCGTGGCACCTATGCCGGCGCAGAAAAGCACGCTGCTTACCATTGAGGTACCAGCGCCCATGAGGGCCACCGTTACCCTGGTGAACCTGCAAGGCGATAAACTCTGGGAAACGACGCAGAACCTTGGCAGCGGAAGCACCAAAATTAGGGTAGCCACCCATCATCTGGCTGCGGGCATGTATCTATTGCAGATAGTAACGCCTGCCTTCCAGGTCTCCAGGAAAGTAGTTGTACAGAAAGAGTAAGGTAGTAGGAGGATTATTGGTCCTGGGAGTCTGACGACTTGAAGGTCCACACCTGACCGGGGGTGATGACGGCATCCAGGGTAAGGTCCGTGGCACTTACATCATCAATAATCTCCACGGGAGACTCCAGGGAGAGGCCCAGTTTTTGGCTCATTTGCGGCAAAAGGGCTAGAAAACGGTCATAGTAACCTTTGCCGTAGCCCACGCGGTGGCCTTGAAGGTCAAACGCCAGCAAAGGAACCAACACGATGTCAATCTCAGACTCGGGGATGGGCAGGGCGTTTACCGGCTCCGGAATGCCCCACTTGCCTTCCTGCAGCTGGGTATCGGGGGTGATGAGGAAGTGGGCCATGGAAAAGTCCTTCGAGTTGGCCACGGGCACCGCCACCTGTACATTGTGTTGCCACAGCTGCCGCACAATGTGCCAGGTATTGATTTCCTGCTGATGCCTGATAGGCAGGAAAGTATGCACTGTCTGCCCCGGCTTAGGCGCAAATTCGGCCAGAAAACGCTCCGCGATGCGCGCGCTGCAGACTTCTACTTCTTCGGCCGTGAACTGCATGCGCCGCTGGGAATACTCCTTTCTAAGATCAGCTTTCAGGGCCATGGCTATTCTTCCTGAAGTACGGTAAAACAGTAGGAAAACGGCTCAAAGGCGGCCACCAGCTCCTGGATGAAGTTGGGGTTGTTGGTCTGGTAGGTGAGCAGGTTGTCTACGCGCTCCTGCAGCACACCCGTAGGGAAAAGCTTCTCCTTGAGGTTGGCCAATTGGTTATAGGCCGTATCGTTTTTATTTTCCACGGCTTTGTTCAGCTTTTTCTCCAACATCTGGAAGCTGTTCAGTGCTTTCTGGGTTTCGGCACCCACGGCCTTCACCAAAGTAGGGTCAATGGATTGGGCCAGCTCCTCTATCTGCCGGAAGGCTTCTTCCACGGCATCGCGCTGTTGTTGCAGACTTACCTCCTCCTGGTTCAGCAGCTCGGCCAGGCGTTTCTTTAGCTCAGGCAACTCCCGGAACATCTCCGTCACGGTGAAACCCAGTTTCTCCATGCGCTGGGCATTGGGCTTGGTGATATACATGGCAGAGTTGCGCAGCATCACCGCCGGATAAGGCACGCCATAGGCTTCAAACGTGCCTTTCAACTGGAACCAGTATGCCACCTCGGCCCCACCCCCAATGTACGCCAGATTGGGCAGCACCAACTCCTGGTAAAGGGGCCGCAACACTACGTTAGGGCTGAATTTCTCGGGCTGCTCCTGGGTTAAGGCCAGAATCTGCTCGCGGGTGAAAGCCAGGTCGGTGTTCAGGACTTTGTAGAGGCCATCTTCCTGCACAATGCGCTCACGCAGGTTCTGGTCAAGGTAAAACAGGTTGATCTCGCGCACCATCACCTGTGGTTTGTAGTGCTGCTCCAGCGCCGCGTTGGTTTTGGTGACGGCTTTATATCCTACCTGCTCGGTGAGTTCGCGCTGCGCGATGGGGCTGAACGCCTGCTTCAGGGTGCGGCTATCTCCGTCTACGCACACCACACCGTAATCCCCAAACAAACCGTTCACGATCTGGCGCATGGCCTCGGCTAGGGTAGCGCTGCCGGTGTAGGCCTGCTCAAACAACGGATAGCTCTCCGGCATCTCGTCCAGCAGCTCATTCAGACCATCGGTGGAGAAACGGCCCACGGCACCTTTGGCATCACTCTCCCAGGCATACTGCTTCCCGAAAAGCGTGAAATGGTTCACCTCGGCGAAGTCGTGGTCCTCGGTGGCCATCCAGTACACGGGCACAAACTTCTGGTCTGGGTAGGCTTTCTGCAGTTCACGCGCGGCGTTGATGGCCGTGACAATCTTGTAGATGAAATACAGCGGTCCGGTGAACAGGTTCAATTGGTGCCCCGTGGTAATGGTAAAAGTCCGGGCATCGGCGAGCGCCGCAATATTGGCCTGCACCGCCTCTGTCACTTCCACGCCCTGGTATTGCCTGTTCAGTTCCTCCACCAGCACCTGCCGCCGCTCCGCCGGGAAATCCCGCTCCTGGATAAGGGCCGGAAACGAGCTGATTTCAGGAAAATGGGCGTAAAACGGCCGGAGTTTGGCATCCTTCCGCAGATAGTCCAGCACAAGCGAGGAAAAGGCACCGGTGGCGCTATAGTCAATACAGGAAACTTTCATAGTAAGGGCATGCCAGCGTTAAGCGCGCACGCCGTGCAAAGGTAAAATCTATTTTCAGAATAATACCCGTAGTACGGCCCTGAGTTCCTGGGGGATGGTGTCTTGCAGGAAACTGCGGGATCTAACCGCGTTTTGGGGCGGATTTTTTGGAATGAGGGTAAAAACAAATTCACCATCCCGTCCTTTGGGTACCCCTTCTAAATCAGGAGGGGAGTTTTAGTCTGCCAACGCCAAATCGTTTGCTCAAAAGACCTCGCAGCGTCCGGAGGTCCTGCGAGCGTCTGTGCCTAATGCTATAAAACAAAAAGACCTCACAGGTTTTGAAAACCTGTGAGGTCTGCTGCCTCCTTTTAGAGGTATTTCTTAAGAAACAGACGGTAAATGCGCGGAAGCTTCTTTCTCTGCCGGTGCGTAGTTATTTGTAACCACCTCGCCGTACAGGTCAAAGTCTGAAGAATCGGTGATTTTTACTTGGGCGAAGTCTCCCAGGCGCACGTAGGTGCTATCGGCGGGTACCAACACTTCATTGTCTACCTCCGGAGAATCGTACTGGGTGCGGCCCACGAAGTAACCGCTCTCTTTACGGTCAAACAATACTTTATAGGTGTTGCCTACTTTCTCCTCGTTCATCTCCATGGAAATGCCTTGCTGCAGTTCCATGATGGCATCGGCGCGCTCTTGTTTCACCTCATCGGGCACATTGTCTACTAAGGTGTGCGAGTGGGTGTTTTCTTCATGGCTGTAGGTAAAGATGCCCAAACGGTCAAAACGGGTTTCCTCTACCCAACGGTACATTTCCTCAAAGTCCTGCTGCGTCTCACCGGGGTGACCGGCGATCAACGTGGTTCTCAAGGCAATGTCCGGTACGCGCTGGCGGATGGTGTCAACCAGTTCCAGGGTACGGCGCTTGGAGATACCGCGGCGCATGGTCTTGAGCATGTTGTCTGAGATGTGCTGCAGCGGCATGTCCAGGTACTTGCAGATGTTCTCGCGCTCTACCATCACATCCAGCGCATCCATCGGGAACTGGCTTGGATAGGCGTACTGCATCCTGATCCACTCAATGCCGTTCACGTCTGACAGGCGTTGTAACAGCTCGGCCAGTTTGCGCTCACCGTAGTGCTGCAGACCATAGTAAGTTAAATCCTGCGCGATCAAAATCAATTCTTTGGTGCCCATGTTAGCCAGACGGGTGGCTTCTTTCACCAGGCTGTCAATAGGACGATCTACGTGCTTGCCGCGCATCAACGGGATGGCGCAGAACGAGCACGGACGGTTACAGCCCTCGGCGATCTTGAAGTAAGCGTAGTGCTTAGGCGTGGTAAGCAGACGCTCCCCGATGAGTTCGTGCTTGTAATCGGCTTCCAGGGTTTTCAGGAGCTGCGGCAACTCCAACGTCCCGAAATAGGCATCTACCTGCGGAATCTCGGCCTCCAGGGAGTCTTTGTAGCGCTGCGAAAGGCAACCGGTCACGTAGAGTTTATCAATGGCGCCTGCTTCTTTGGCATCGGCGTAGCGCAGAATGGTGTCTATGGATTCCTGCTTGGCATTGTCAATGAAGCCGCAGGTATTCACGATAATGATGTTGGCGTCATCTTTCTCTGAGTCGTGCACCACCTCGCGGTCATTGGCGCGCAACTGGCCCATGAGCACCTCAGAGTCTACCAGGTTCTTGGAGCAACCCAGCGTGATAACGTTGTATTTGTCTTGTTTAAGCGATCTTACTTTCACGTGCCTGTCTTAGGGAATCTTTGTTATGGTGGGCAACAACCAAAACGGGTCATTTGGTTTACTTTGCGCCTATTTTATTAGAATGAGCCTCTAAATAGCCTAACTACAATATCTATCTGATATATTTTCTCTGGTTCAAGCTTTCAACTTTGACCTATTTTGATCTGAAGTTTGAAACTTCAGTGAGGCGGCAGCCTCAAGGTAGGTATTCCAGACTTTTCTGCTTCTATGTCTCACAAGTTGAAAACTTGAAGCAGGAAGAATTTAAAAGCAGTAAAGATTCATCCATTCTGGGCCTGCTTTTCGCACAACAAGCCCAAAACAGATTTACTATTTCTTGGAGAACAACGAATCTACGAACTCACGCTTGTCAAACACCTGCAAGTCTTCCACACGCTCGCCTACCCCGATGTATTTCACCGGAATTTTGAACTCGTCTGAGATGCCGATGATCACGCCGCCTTTGGCTGTTCCGTCCAGTTTGGTTACGGCCAGGGCTGTTACTTCGGTGGCTTTGGTGAACTCGCGGGCCTGGATTACGGCGTTCTGGCCGGTGCTGCCGTCCAATACCAGCAATACCTCCTGCGGCGCATCCTCAATCACCTTCTGCATCACGCGCTTGATCTTGGAGAGTTCGTTCATCAAGCCCACTTTGGTATGCAGACGTCCGGCGGTGTCAATAATCACCACATCGGCGTTCATCTCCACACCTTTCTTCACGGCGTCATACGCCACAGAGGCCGGGTCGGTGTTCATGCCGTGGTCAATCACGGGTATGCCTACGCGGTCGCCCCAGATCTTGAGTTGGTCAACAGCAGCGGCACGGAAGGTATCGCCAGCGCCCAGCACTACTTTCTTACCGGCTTTGTGGAACTGCGAGGCCAACTTACCAATGGTAGTAGTCTTGCCCACGCCGTTCACGCCCACCACCATAATCACGTAGGGATTGCCGCCAGTATCTGGAAGGGTGAAGTCGGCGGCGACGCCTCCTTTGTTCTCTTCCATGAGGTCCGCAATCTCTTCGCGCAGGATGCGGTCCAGGTCTGAGGTGCCCACGTATTTGTCCCGCGCTACGCGTTTCTCAATACGGTCAATGATCTTGACGGTGGTTCCAATCCCTACATCAGCATGTACCAGCACGGTCTCCAGCTCATCCAATACTTCTTCGTCCACCTTAGACTTGCCTACTACGGCTTTGCTGAGCTGGTCAAAGAAACTGGTTTTGGTTTTCTCCAGACCTTTGTCCAGAGATTCTTTTTTGTCTTTGCTGAAGAAACCGAAAAGTGCCATAGCGGTCTAGGGAACTATTGGAGGTGAAAATTAGAAATTAGAATATACCAAAAAAGTCCCTGGTATGGAGGGACTTTTACAGGTATATCATCAATGCGATATCGGCAATTATTTTTTCAGGGCGTCCTGTACTTGATCTACAGGCACCATTTCTTCTCTGAAGGTATAAGCACCAGTCTTAGGAGACTTAACGGCTTTGATCACCTTCGCCCAGTCTTTACCGGTAGAAGTTTTCAGGGTTGCTACTACTTTCTTAGCCATGGTTATTTAATTTCTTTATGTACGGTAACTTTCTTCATGAACGGATTGAACTTCTTCATCTCCAAACGCTCAGGAGTGTTCTTTCTGTTTTTGGTAGTGATATACCGAGACATGCCAGGTACGCCGGAGTTTTTCTGCTCAGTGCACTCCAAAATCACCTGAACTCTATTGCCTTTAGCTTTCTTTGCCATCGCGAAGTTGATTTTTATTTAGGACTGCAAATATACGAGGCCAGTCCTGTATTTACAAATGCTTTTCTACTTTTTTACTTTGGGTATCACGCAGTTTGCGCCCCAAAGCCTGTTCTTTTTCACTCTGCTAAGTTCAGGTGACGCGCTTTAGTTCCTTTTGGGCCTGTTTTCCACAAAATAGCCTCAAAACCCCTTCGCGGTTTGGCACTTGTCGCCAGCAGGCGACGCCCTTACTTTAACTCAGGCAGTTTGAAGTTATCCAGCGGACTAGGCTTAGCCATAGTGGCCTCAATGTCTTTCACCGTGCGAGGCGCGGCCACTGACAGGTTCTCCCAGCCATTCTCCGTGATAAGCACGTCGTCCTCAATCCTCACGCCTATCCCCCACCACTTCTTGTCGCAGGGACTGCCTTCGGGGATGTAGATGCCAGGCTCCACGGTGATCACGGTGTTAGGCTTAAAAGGACCATAGGTGCCGCGGTCGTGCACGTCCAGGCCCAGGTAATGCGATACGCCGTGCATGGTGTAGCGGCGCGCTTCTTCGGCTTTCTGGATGATGCCCAATTTGATCAGCCCCTCGGCCAGAACCGCCTGCGCGGCTACGTTGGGTGCGCTGAACATATTGCCTACTTTGCATTCCTTGAACCCAGCTTCCTGGGCAGCATACACCAGCTCATAGATCTGCTTCTGCGCCGCGGTGAACTTGCCGTTGGCCGGAATGGTACGGGTCACATCAGCGGTGTAGCCGTGGTACTCCGCGCCAAGGTCCATTAAGACCAGCTCGTTGCCCAGTTTGGGCTTTTCGTTTTCAATGTAGTGCAGAATGCAACCGTTGCTGCCCGCGCCTACAATGGACGGATAGCCCTCGTATTCAGACCCGTATTTTTTATAGACGAACTCATGGATGCCCTGCACCTCGGTCTCTGACATGTTGGGCTGCATGGCTTTCATCACCTCCAACTGCCCAATGGCAGACATGGCAATGGCCTTCCGGAGCAGCTTCATCTCCTCGGGAGCTTTGGTTTCCCGCATCTGGGCCAGAGCAGTTTCCAAACTAGACAAATCAAACTTCTCCTTGGGCATGTTCGCAACCAGGGCGGCCCGGGCAGGTGCATCTTTGGCGGCCAGGTAACTCTTCAGGAACGCGTTGTTGTTCAGGCTTGGATTGGCTCCCATTTGGCGCTGCACCTCCTGCTTTACTTTGTCACCAGACTGGACATCGTATTGTTTGATGAGCTGGTATAGTTCCTGATGGGCGAAATCCTGCGAGGGAGAGACGCCTAT
This sequence comes from Rufibacter roseolus, assembly GCF_017916365.1. Classification (GTDB taxonomy): domain Bacteria; phylum Bacteroidota; class Bacteroidia; order Cytophagales; family Hymenobacteraceae; genus Nibribacter; species Nibribacter roseolus. Next base: position 1,058,992 of record NZ_JAFMSU010000001.1, on the reverse strand, counting down.
CTTCTGGCGGAACTGCGCCACCAAATCGTACAAATCGGCTTTGTCGCCGGGCTCGTTCCGGAGGTCCGTGGGTAGGCTCAGAAACAGGATCTGGTCAAAAGCCGCCGTGTCCAGCTTGAAGGTGGCGAAGGCGGTGGCAGGCAGCGCGTGCGTCAGGCCTAAATGCTGCTTCACGCCCTCCTCGCCCAGGCGCTTGCCGGTCCAGGACTCCCGCTGCGGGTTACGTGGCTGCGCAAACAGCACTTCTTGGGTGGCCACGCCATTGATCATGTGCTGGTCAGAGAACAGCAGCAGAACGGCATTAGGCTCGCGGTACCCGGTGAGGTAGTAAAAATCAGGGTCCTGGTGGAAGTTGAAGTCCACATCGTTGGCTCGGTTCCTCAAGGGGTTGGAAAACAAAACGGCAACGGAGTGGGCCGGCAGCTTTTGCCGCAGGGCCTCTCTCCGTTGCCGGTGAAATTCTTTATCCAGGAAATCCGCAGGTTTGTCCGGGCCGGTTGATTGCGCAGTCACCCCTATCGGCAGCGACACAAGCAATGTAAAACAAAGGTGTCGCAGAGCCTTCATGGCAGAAGCTTAGTAAACGATGTAACCGTCTTCTTTGGCTTTCTTCAGAACAGCAGAAATACCGTTCTTAGAGATAGTGCGGAGCGCAGAAGTAGAAACTTTCAAAGTCACCCAAGCATCCTCTTCTGGGATGTAGAAGCGCTTTTTCTGCAAGTTCGGGTAAAACTTGCGTTTTGTTTTATTGTTGGCGTGCGAAACGCGGTTACCCACCTGCACTCTTTTACCGGTTAAATCACAAACTCGTGCCATTGTATCGTTAGTATCGTTTATTACAAAAGGGATGCAAATATCCGCAAAAAGTTGTGCAATGTCAACCCTTGCGCGCAACTTTTTTCTTTAATGTGTTCTTCAAAAGTGTTTTAACTAGCCTCAGCGTCCTTTTTGCTTCCATCTGCCGGCCCAGAATTCCCCTTTTTGGTGAATCCGTAAGGACAATGTTTGCAGCCGCTCTGGCAGCAATAGCCGCGCCGGCGGTGGTACTGCTCCGTGAAAACTATGAGCCCCTGCTCGTTGAAGTAAAAGTCGCCGGGTTCCAGCGGCAGCGGTTTGGGCTTCATGCCGCAAAGATACAAGGCCATGGGGTCGCATGAAAGCCCACCTCATTTGAAATGTCGTTTAGGAGCAGTTTTCAAGAAAACGGGATAAAAAAGCCTGAGATACGCTCAGTTCTTCTAGAAGCTACGCACGTTCGTTAGCCTTTCAAGACTTTTCTTTACATTTATCTCTGCAAGCGGTTCCTGCGTATTTATTGAAACGGGGAAGCACCGCCTTCTTTTCAATCACCTTAAACCTACAACACATGAATACTTCCACAGTTACCTCCAGCCAAGAGGCCATTGCCTTAGAAGACAAATACGGAGCCCACAACTATCATCCGCTGCCGGTGGTGCTTAGCCGCGGCGAGGGGGTTTATCTCTGGGATGTGGAAGGCAACCGGTACTATGATTTCCTTTCGGCGTACAGCGCCGTGAACCAGGGCCACTGCCACCCGCGCATTATCGGCGCCCTTACCGAGCAGGCCCAGCAACTCACGCTCACCTCGCGCGCTTTCTACAATGATAAACTGGGCCCCGCCGAGAAATACCTGACCGAGCTGTTTGGCTACGACAAAGCCTTGCTCATGAATTCCGGCGCCGAGGCTGTGGAAACCGCCCTTAAACTGGCCCGCAAGTGGGGGTACAAAGAAAAAGGCATTCCGCCGCACGAGGCCGAGATTCTGGTAGTGGAGCACAACTTCCACGGGCGCACCACCGGTATCATCTCCTTCTCCACTGATCCCAGCAGCACCGTAGGCTTCGGACCGTACATGCCGGGTTACAAAGTGCTGCCGTATGACAACCTGGAGGCATTGGAAAGAGCATTGCAGGAAAACGCCCATATCTGTGCTTTCATGGTAGAGCCCATCCAGGGCGAGGCTGGCGTAGTGGTTCCTTCAGACGGTTACCTGAGCGGCGCCAAAGCCCTATGCGAGAAATACAACGTACTCCTGATCATTGATGAGATCCAGACAGGCATTGGCCGTACCGGCAAGATGCTGGCCTCTAATTACGATGGCGTCAAAGCCGATATCCTGATCCTGGGCAAAGCCCTTTCGGGTGGCGTGCTGCCAGTTTCTGTGGCGCTCGCCGATGACCGCATCATGCTCTGCATCCAACCCGGCGAGCACGGCTCTACCTTCGGAGGTAACCCGCTGGCCTGCGCCGTAGCCGTGGCCGCCTTGGACGTGATCCGGGACGAGAACCTCACCGAAAACGCCATGCGCCTGGGTGAGATCTTCCGTGCACGGATGAACGAACTCAAAGCCCGCCATCCTGAACTGGTGAGCCTGGTGCGCGGCCGTGGTTTGCTTAACGCCGTTATCATCCAACCCACTCCAGATGGCCGCACCGCCTGGGATGTCTGCGTGAAACTGATGGAGAACGGCCTTTTGGCTAAACCCACCCACGGCGACATCATCCGCTTTGCGCCACCCCTGGTGATCACTGAGGAGCAATTGAACGCCTGCTGCGATATCATTGAGAAAACGCTGGCGGAGTTCTAGAACACTAGCACTCCCTCACAGAAAGGCTGCCTGGACTTCGCGTTTGGGCAGCCTTTTGCTTTTGGTCTGTTTTCAGGAAAGTAACCCTTAAACATGAGTCAATTGCAAGGTTGTGGAAAACATAGCATCTGACAATCATGCGCCGTACCTTTGCGCCGCGCCGGAGAAGGTGGGCAGAAAATTTTGGTCCTGTCTACACTTTTCGCCGGACGCTTTTGTTGTATCAGCAGCAGGCCCGTTCAGGATAAGAACCCGCTTGCTTAACCCTAACCGCTGCTATGAACCATTTAACCCGCCGGCCCCGCCGGAACCGTAAATCAGATGTCATCCGTAATCTGGTACAGGAAAATCACCTCACTTTACACGATCTTATTTTCCCCATATTTGTCACCGAAGGCCAGAATGTGCAGCAAGCCATTCCGTCCATGCCCGGCATCTCCCGTTTCAGCCTGGACCGCCTGGTAGACGAGGTAGGCCAGTGTGTGGAACTGGGCCTCAAAGCCTTCGCGCCGTTCCCCAACATCTCCGAGGACAAGAAAGACCGCTTTGCGCAGGAGAGCAAGAACCCTGAGGGTCTTTTCCTGAAGACCATCTCTGAGTTGAAGCGTCAGTTCCCCGGCATCGTGCTGGCAACCGATGTAGCCATGGACCCTTACAGCACCGACGGCCACGACGGCATTGTGGACAACGGCGAGATCATCAACGATGCCTCTCTGGAAGTTCTAGGCCAGATGGCTTTGGCGCAGGCCCAGGCCGGCGCCGATATCGTGGCTCCGTCAGACATGATGGACGGCCGCGTGGCGCACATCCGCCAGCTCCTGGACAAGCACGCCTTCTATAACGTGTCTATCATGAGCTACACTGCCAAGTACGCTAGCGGCTTCTACGGTCCGTTCCGCGATGCCCTTGAATCTGCCCCCAAGCACGGCGACAAGAAAACCTACCAGATGAACCCTGCCAACAGCCGCGAGGCCCTCATCGAGGCCGAACTGGACACCCTGGAAGGCGCCGATTACCTCATGGTGAAGCCCGCCCTCTCCTACCTGGACGTAATCAAATCGCTCCGAGATAACTCTAACCTGCCCATCGCGGCCTACAACGTGAGCGGCGAGTACGCCATGGTGAAAGCCGCGGCCCAGAACGGCTGGCTGGACGGAGAGAAGATCATGCTGGAAACGCTGTTGAGCATGAAACGCGCCGGCGCAGACATCATCCTCACTTACTTCGCGAAGGAGTTTGCCCAGTACGTGAAGCGCTAATTCATTTATGCCCTGTTTTACCAGAAACAGCCTTAAAATAGAAAGGGAGCCTTGAGAGGCTCCCTTTCTATTTTGTAATCCTTGGTTAAAAATTACCCTTAAAACAGAAGAAGCTGCCGGAGTACTCTCGGGCAGCTTCTTCTGTTTTAAAGCGGTGGGTGTTTTACCGGAGGAAGGTCAGGCGTTTGGTGTACTGCTTGCCATCAATGGTAAGCTGGTACAGATAATTGCCTGAGGCAACAATTCCGCCGCTGCCAGCCCTGCCGTCCCAGTTAACCTGGTGCGTTCCGGCCTGCTTTCTGCCGTTCACCAGGGTGGCCACCGTTCTGCCGCTCAGGTCATATACCGTCAGCTTCACGTTGGCTGATTTCTCCAGAGAGAAAGGAATGGTAGTCACCGATCCTGAGCGGAAAGGGTTAGGGTAGTTCTGCTTCAGTCCGAACTGCGCGGCATTGGCTATTTCTTCCGGTGAGGCGAGCGGCCCTGAGTAGCGGCGGCTGTACACCCCGTTTCCGTGGGTACCTACCAGCACCAGGTCATCGGTGGTACGGCTGAGCACCATGTCTACCGGCACCTGGCCAATAGAGCTGGCACCCTCCCTTATCCAGTTGGTGTTTCTGCCGCTAAGAGTAGCCGTGGAATACAAGCCGGTGCTGGTACCCACCAGGTATTTGGTGGTGCCATCAGGGTTAGGCAGGATGGTGAGCCATCTGGTTGACGGACCATTTCCTTCCTCATCTCCGTTCTCCTCCAGGTTCCCCGAGATAGCCGTCCAGGAAGTTCCACCGTTGGTGGTGGAGAAGAGGCTTTCCACTTTGTAGTTCGTGAACACCACAATCGCTTTGTTCGCATCGCGCGGGTCAATGGCAATACAGCCTATGTTCGCCCCCGATGGGAAGCTGGTTCCGGTAACGGTGGTACGGGTAGGGGAAGTAGCAGATGCATCATTGAACTTGTAGAGTTTCCCGGACCGGGTCCCGAAGTACACCACGTTGGCCGGCGACTTACTCACCGATACCGCAGAAATCTCCTCAGAAGAAGTCAGCCTGGTTACCACTTCCCAGCCCAGGTTAGACTGGTTTCCGGTGCTGTTGGCCGGAATCTGCGAGATGTTCTTGTTCCGCCACAGGGTGTCTCCGGCCGGCAGGAACATGTGGTACTCATTGTTAGGGTCAATGGTGTACGGGTTCACAAACAGGTAACCGCCGGCTTTAGGCGGGTCAATGCGTGCGTAGCCGGTATAGTCTCCGTTGTTATTGAAAGCAAAGCGGTACACCGTGCCGTTCTGGGAAGACACCAGGATGGAATGCGTAGTGACCGCCGTAAAGGCCCCATCTCCGCCCAGTTGTTCTACCCAGTTGGTCTGCTCTTCAATGTTGTCCACGGCCCAGCAGCCGTTGTCTTGCATACCGCCCACCACAAAATCATCGGTGGTGTTCAGGTCAAAAGCCACGGTGTAGAACTGCGTGGTCTGGTAGCCCCGGTTCAGAGACTCCCACGCCACCGAGCCCGCCAGCACATTGTTCGTTCTGGAAAGCCCGCCGTCATGCGCAGAGATCATGGTGTTGGGGCTGCTCTTGTAGAAGACTACCTCGTGCTGGTCTGGGTGATGGTTGGGGTATTGCTCATAAGTGGCATTTGAGGCAATGTAACCTCCAATCTTAGTAGTGGCGGTAGTGTTGGTAAAGCCACTGGTAGAGCGGTAAAGGTTGGTACCACCCAACACCACCAGGTTAGGATCGGTGGGTTTGGACCTTACCACCATGTTGTACCCGCCCTGCAGGTCCAGGTCCCCGGACTTACCGCCCAGCATTGGCAGGTTTGCGCTTAGATCAGTCCAGGTGCCGCCTGTGCCACTGCCGTTTCCAGACCCATACTGGTATTTCCAAAGGTTGGCTTCGCTGCCGGCGTTCTCCGTGGTATAAACAAAGAAGTAGACTATATTCTCGTTAGACTGCGAAATGTCCATCACAATGCGCTCATAGGTCTCCGGGAAATCAGCGGGGGTAATGTCGGTCCAGGTGGTGCCGTTGGTGGAGCGGTAAATGCCTTTCTTGGTGGAGGTGCGACCGCCGTTGGCATACTGGCTCAAGGTCGCGTACATGGCGCCGTTATTCCCAATCGCGATATCGGTGAAGAAAGGACTGGTGTTGAAATCCTCGGTATCAGCCCCGAAACCCAGAACATAGTCCCAGGTGGTTCCGCCGTTGACCGAGCGCCGGATAGAGCCCGCCGTGGCCGCAAATACCTCGTCCTGGGTGGCGTTGGCCGGATTGGTGGCTACGCGGTAGTTATACTGGAAAACGCTGGTAAACGAGGTGTAATCATCGGTCTGGGTGCTGGGCAGCGGGTTCCAGGTCACGCCGTTGTCAATGGATTTGAAGATCCCGTTTCCGTAGTAGGAGGCGCCGGGCGCATTAGCGGAGTTACCAATCAGCTCACCCGTACCGTAATACCAGACATTGCGCTTGCCGGCTCTTTTGTCCTGCGAAATGGTGGTAACACTGTGCAGCATGTTGGGATTGGTAACCTTTACCCAGGAATTACCGCCGTTGCTGCTGCGCCACATGCCGCCAGACACGCCACCCGCCAGGATGTTGTTCTCATTGGCCACATCAATAGCCAGGGCGCGGGTACGGCCGCCAATGTTGTAAGGACCGCGTCTGTCCCAGGTGAAAGTGGCCATGCGGGCATAAGGATTCGCCTGGAACAGGACCTGCTCTGCCGTGAGGATTCTGTTGGAATAAGCCAGCTCCAGTTCTCTGATGCCTTCGGGGATTTTGCCGGTAGCCGGGTCCCTTAACCTTGACACCTCATACGCCTGCCGGGCATCTGGGTCTTCTTCGCTGCCGATGGCGCCTTTCTTGTGCAGGCGCTCTGCGCGTGCCACCCGCCCAGCCTCTTTCAGGCCCTGGGCCGAGAAATGCGTTTCCCGGCCACCCATAAAGGCTGGGGAAGCAGCAAGGTAAAGTAATGCCCCAAAGAAAAGAAGCAAAGCGCCTGACATCCAGAATTGACGCTGCGGGGATAAACGTTCCATGAAAAATTTATGTGGTTGTGGTCTGAAGTACTGTGGATTTATGATACTTAGGCGAAAAAGCGGCTATAAAAAACTCATTCTGACAAGGCATAGGACTGGATCACCAAAGGGTCTTTCTCGTTAAGAGAGCTTTTCAGTTCGGCTTTGATTTTCTTTCCGGCGGTTACGCCCGGTCTGCCTTTGCCGGGCTGCACCGTCATGGGGAAGTAAGCCAGCATCTGCTGTCCCTGCCCCAGTGATTTGTTGAAACCAGATCCGTAGCCCAGCACCTGCGTAATGCGCACCTCGGCCTTGCAGGGCGCCTGGCTGCAGGGTCCTTTGCCGGCGGGCTCCAGCTCAGGCAAGATCCTCACCACCTCCAGCACCGCGCGGGCACGCCCGGGCGCCACAGGTTTCTGGTCAGAAACCGGGGGCTTTTCTGTGATGGAACTAAGCTTGGACGATGACCTGGGCATCTCTGTCTGGGTGTCTTGTTCTGTCTCTGGCAATCTTTTACATGCAAAACCCACCAACAGGAATAAAGTTGGCAAAAGAAGCAGGATTCTCATTCCGGAACAGGTTCTACGCATAAAACAAATATAATTACAAAGATCAGGTTTTAAACATCTTACTATAAATATCTAAAGACAGAACCTCCGAGGGCGCTTATTTACGTATAAGCCGCAAAAGCAGCAACCTTGCCCCCAGTAATGGGTATAGGAGAAAAATACCGTTCTATCTATTCTATAGCGTCAAATCCATGAAAACATACTTTCTGCCGCCGCCCTGCAAGTGGCTGGCACTGGCTTTTCTCTTCCTTCTATCGGCCTGCGATATGTTTGAGTACCACCCGTACGCAGGTAACCTTGAGTTCAAAAACCTTACCGCCCAGAACGTAGCCCGCATCAAAGCCCTGGAAAGCCAGTACAACCCAGAGACCCCGCTGCGCTTCGCGTTGACCGGTGATACCCAAGGCTACTTTGCCGAGACCGAGGACATGGTGAAAGACATGAACTCCCGCGACATTGCCTTTGTAATCCACGCCGGTGACTTAACAAACTACGCCTTCACTGATGAGTATGAGCGCATGCACCGCGTGCTGGCCAAACTGAAGATGCCGTACGTTACCGTGATCGGGAACCATGACTGCCTGGGCGACGGCGACAAGCTTTACAAGGAAATGTATGGCCCCCTGAACCACTCCTTCACCTTCGGGCCAAACAAATTCATCCTGCTCAATACCAACTTCCTGGAGTTTGACGCGAGCGTGCCCGACGTGAACTGGCTGGAACGGGAACTGCAGACTCCCCAGACCATTGTGAACAAATTCGTGATTTCGCACATCATCCCTGACAACAGCGAAGCCAACCCGGCCCAGGAACAGACTTACGTGAACCTCATGCGCAAATACAACGTGCGCCTTTCTTTGCACGGCCACACACACAACTACCGCGCCTCTGAGCTGTACCAGGACGGTATTCCCTACGTGACTACCGCCGCGTCTTTAAAGCGGAGCTATGTGATGGTGACAGTGATTGGAAACCAGGCCACCTACGAAAAAATTGATTTCTGATTCTGTATGAGAAACCTTTCCGCTTTTTGCCTGCTTTTCTGCCTCACGCTCTCCCTTACTGCCACCGCGCAGGACACCTCTGATAACGCCTCCCCAATTGCCTCTGATAAGGTAGACCGCCCTAAAAACAAATGGTACGCCCCAGACTATGTGGTGATGCAGCACGCCGGCCTTATAGGTATCCTGGCTGCGGGCGTGGGCTACGATTTCGGGAAACATGACCGCACCAACGCCGAGCTCATGTATGGGTTCACGCCCAACTACGGGTTCAAGAACACCACCCACACCTTTACCACCCGGGTCTACTACCAGAGCCATCCCAAGCCACTGTTCAAGGGTTTCCAGATCAGCTGGATCAAGGCGGGCGCAGGCATCAGTATGACCATTGGCGAACAGTTTGAGACCTTCTTCCCCAAGCACTACCCCGAGGGGTACTACATCTGGCCCACCGCCACGCGTATCCTGCCCTTTGTGGGTTCCTCGCTGGGCCGGGAGTTTGGCGGCAAAAAGCGGCCCCACTACGGCGAACTCTACGGCGAGATCGGGACCAGCGACGTCATGATCGTGGACAAGTACCGGAACAAAGGCATCTCCGTGCCGGATATCCTTAACCTGGCCATAGGCGTGCGCCTTTCCTTGTAGAGAGTCCGTTTCGGGGCTGTTTTCCAGAAATCGGGGCAGAAACAAAGTTTAAGGGAAACAGTTCTATTCTGGTGGGCGTTGGTTTCTCCGGCACAAACCCTCATTTTTGCAGCGGCTCTCTTCAAAGCCATGCCGCTCGCGGATATTGTTATGGATTATAATTACCTGAAATCGCTGCACATCATCTTTGTGGTCACCTGGTTTGCGGGCCTGTTCTACATTGTGCGGTTATTTGTCTATTACGCCGAAACGGCCCCTAAACCGGAGCCCGAGAAAAGCATTCTGCAGACGCAGTTTGCGCTCATGCAGAAACGGCTGTGGTACGGCATCACCTGGCCCTCGGCGGTACTCACCGTGATCATGGGCCTGAGTCTCTTGCACTACTATGACCCCATCCCAACCTGGCTGTGGATTAAACTGGGTTTTGTGGCTGGGTTGCTGGCTTACCACCTGTACTGCCACCGCATCTTCAAACAGCACCAGCGCGGCGAGATAAAGCAAACCTCCACCGCCCTGCGCATCTGGAACGAGGTAGCCACGCTTTTCCTGGTGAGCATTGTGTTTCTGGTGGTTTTGAAAAATGGCCTGGACGCTACCTGGGGCGTGCTGGGTTTCATCGGGTTATCGGTTCTGCTGATGGTGGCCATCATGGTGTACCGCAAACTCAGGAAGGCCTGAGCGTTCTCTCCTTCTGGCATCTTACCTATACTGTCATCCTGAAAGGACCTTGGGGGCAAGCTGCAACAGCCGTTTAACTCATCACCTTTTTGCTTCTGGCACCAGTACTTTGGGGGTTTCACCTCTTTCCTGAAAAACAGGCCTGAAACAGACCCGCCTAAAAAAGGAAACGGCCCCAAAGGGGCCGGCTCACTACAAACAACCAACATGACAGCGGCTTACTGGTAAGCCGCCATTACCTTTTCGTATTCATATTTAGAACCCACGGTTCTGGCCGCCTGGGAATACGCTTCTTTTATTTTCTTGTCGTCTTTGGGGAGCTGCAGGGCCATCTTGCGGAGCAGCTTGGCCTTTTCGTAGTCTGAGCTTATGCTTTGGCTGGCTTTGAGCAGAGGCAGGTACTGGTTTGTGCTCAGCCGCGAGTTGCCCAACAGGCTGCTGTACGCCTTGGCTTTCTCATAGTCAGATCCGATGCTGTTGATAAGCGGCAGCACCCTGTCAAAGTACCTGACCACTTGCTGCTCATGGCGCATGAGCGGCTGCAGTCCCTTGGTGCGCTCGTAGTCTGAGGAAATGTTCTGCAAAGCCCGCATAGACAACTCAAACTGCTTTTCTGAGAGCTGGGGCCGACTGGCAAGCGCGTGCAGCACCTTCACCTTCTCGTAGTCAGAGCCAATGGTGCCAATGGCCTCGGCGGTTTTGTCAAGGGCTTTCTCAGAGAGTTTCTCCTGCTGCAAAAGATGCCTTAACACGCGAGACTTCTCGTAATCTGATCCGATGGTAGCACTGGCAGCGGCGTAAGCCTCGGCGGTCTCAGAATTCTGCAGAAAGTTCTGGGGAAGCTTGGTGAGGATGGAAGCAGCTTCGTAGTCTGAGGTTTTCCCCTGGGCCACCTGCTCCAACAGCAAGCGCATATCGCCCGGTTTCAGGTCTTCCCTGCGGAGGAGGTACTTGTACATTTTGGTGCGGCCGGAGCCGGCTTCCATCCCTGCGGTGTAGGTCAGCAATTTTTGGGCGCCACCTTCCTGGTACAGCCGCGCGGCACGGGCCTCGGCGCCCAGACCGGTTTTGGACACCATCTCGGACAGGTACTTCGCCAGCCAGACCTGTCCGGCGGTGGCGTAGTCCTGAGGTTCGCCGTCAACCCAGTATTTGCCTTCCAGGGTGCCGCCATTGTTCTCCAGCACTACCTTGTGCTCCGGCCCAGATTTCTCCTGCCGCGCGAACTCAAAACGCCCGCCCTGGCTCAAGCCGGTGATGGAATGCTCATCCTCGGCTACCGTCACGTTTCCACTGGTCACCAACTTCAGGCGCAGCCCGTTGTCATCGGTGGTGATGTAGACTGTTTCCCCTTTGTCGCCTTTGGTGCTAAACGTGCCGTTGATGACCCGCACCTCCTCACGGCTGGCCGTAGTGGTTTTCTGCCCGCCCTCTGAAGTTTGGGCATAGACCGGCGCCACCAAATTAAGACAGCCGAAGACAATGAAGGAGGAAAGCAGAAATGGACGCATGGAATGACTTTTTAGTTAATGTCTTACAAGTACCTTGAACCCTTTCTATTTTATCTAAAGACAACCCCCGTTTTGGGTGGTTGCATGCAATTGAGAAAATGTTCCTGTTACTTTCTTTGACAAGCGCCATGCCAAGAGTATATATTATTGATTTACAATCAATTGCATTGAACACTTAAAACAAAAATGTTCGCTTCCGAACAACAATCATTCAAAAGCGAACACTTCCAGAAATAGTTTTAGGCTTATTTGAGATAAAACAGGCCCGAAACGGAATTCATGATTCTTTTGGCTTGGACTATTCTTCTTCGCGCTCCAACAGCAGCACCGATGACTGCGGCACAATGAAATATTTATCGCCCATGTAATTGATTTCCACGGCATCGCGCTGCAGGTAAATGGCCAAATCGCCTTCGCGGGCCTGCAGCGGCAGGTAGCGCACCTGCTCCTTCTCGTCCTGGTTCCAGATCTCATCATCCAGGCCGTAGTCGGCGGGAATGGGGTAACCGGGCCCTACGCGCATCACGTAGCCTTCCTGCACCTTCTCTTTCTCCTGCACACCGGGCGGCAGAAATAATCCGCTTTTGGTCTGCTCCTTCGTGCTCTTGGGTTTAATGAGTAAGCGGTCTCCTACTACAATCAACTTCTGCAGTTTATTGGCGGGTGAGTCTTTGCGCATAGCGGTAAACGTTACAAGTAAATGGGCTGCAAAGATAAAACACCAGAAAGGTATTACGCTACTGGGGAAAGGTAGGGATAGAAAGGAGTTTCTTTTTGGCGGTGTTTTTTGGGAAATGGGCGGAAAACTCGCACCTCCCGCAAGTTTAGCGACAGCGTAACTTGTGGGTAACCATGGCGGAAGTTTATCAACTTCCGTCCTACTCTATCAAAATCACCTCTACCAAACCTTTCACTCCAGCATAATCGCGGGCACTACTGTAGAGATAATACTCCGGCTCCTCCACCCAGCCTGCCACTACCGGGTTGTTGTGAAGATAGGCCAGTCTCTGCTCCAGCATTTCATTGCTGCTTAACTCAACAGGATGGTTTGCCTGCTGCCAGAACTGGTACTTTGTATTGTTTGGATTTCGTCTTCCCTCCCGCTCAAACATCCAAAGCATCCATTCTCTTCTACTTTCCTGGATATTTTCCTCAATGGCTTTGGTCAATTCTTTAGAAGTGTGCCGCTTCAGATCTCGTAAGATATCTTCTAGCTTCTCTCCAGTTGAGCCAATGATAAGATGTACGTGATTAGACATAAGGCACCAGGCATACACTTCCAAGCCTTTGTGTATAATGCAGTACTTCAAGCTCTCAACAAATATGTCTTTGTAGTCACGGCGGGTGAACACATCAATCCAGTGCACGGTAGCAAAGGAGACAAAATACAGCTTATGTTGGTCTCTGATTTTGTAGCTGCGGCTCATAGAACAAGGTAAGTTTATAAACTTACCCCAATGGCCACCCACAAGTTACGCTGTCGCTAAACTTGCGGGAGAGATATTCGATCTAAGTCCTTCTCCATTCCAGGCATTTTGCTCAAGATTGAGTTTATATCAAAGCATACAAGGTCCTTAGCACTTCAAATGAGCCATATAGTATCATCCCAATAGAAACAATATACATCCCTATCCCATGACCATACTCATCTTTATATCCATTTTTCTTCTCTCCTTATAGGTAATAGAAAGAAGTTATGCCAATTACCAGTAACAGTACCCCTATGAAAAAATCAAACCAGGCCATCCATTAATTAATCAAAACAAAGTGCTAACCATTAGTAAACCGCATTATTTGAAACCTACTTCGATAAAGTTTCAGAATGATAAATAGAGGAACAAGGTTTATTGATAACTGCGCGGGTAAGGAATTAGAAAAAGCAAAACTACATTTAGCTGCTAAAAACTCGAACTCCCATATAATTTTCCAAGGTTCAAGTATTGAAAGAGAAAGCAGAACTCCTGAGTTAAATTCAAGCCTTAGTACCGAGGTTGAGAAACCAATTATTTGGAGCCCCTGCATGACATAAGTGAACATTAGTGCATGGGGAATTTCATTTAAAAGCGCTATTCCTGCAAAAAAAACTAAAGCATAAAGTATCATGAATATAAAGCAAGCCACTTCTCCCTCCCGTGATAAATCTGACTCAATAAAAAATGCACTAGAATATATAAGAGAGAAAAGCCCGCCTACAATCTGATACCATGCAGTAATTTTGATAAAATTATACACTCTCAATTGTTTAACTACTTGAAATAAATGTAATAAAAAAGCGGAACAGCCCCTCTTTGCAGAGGGTTTCCGGCTTCAAATTCCCTTCCAGCCAGATTTCCTCAAAACACTCTTAAAACCCTACTCCATCATATCTGCGGGGCGGGGCGCCTGCGGGGTTACGTCTGGGTTCCAGCTCATGGGGTAGTTCTGGTCCAGCAGGTCCAGGGCATCCATGGTGAGATAGAGCGGTTTGAAGGTGTCAATCATGACGGCCAGTTCATGGGTCTCTTTTTTGCCGATGCTGGCCTCCACGGTGCCGGGATGCGGACCGTGCGGCAGGCCGCTGGGGTGGATGGTGAACGAGGCGATGTCTATGCCTTTGCGCGACATGAAGTTACCGGCCACGTAGTACAGGATCTCGTCTGAGTCTACGTTGGAGTGGTTGTAAGGCGCCGGGATGGCCAATGGATGATAATCGAACAACCTGGGCACGAAGGAGCACACCACAAAGCCTTGCGTTTCAAAGGTCTGGTGCACGGGCGGTGGCTGGTGAATACGACCGGTGATGGGCTCAAAATCGTGGATGGAGAACGCGTAAGGGTAGAAATAGCCGTCCCAGCCCACCACATCCAGCGGTGAGAAATCATAGTGGTACTGGTGCAGGAAACCTTCCTTCTTGATCTGAACCAGGTAATCGCCGGGTTCGTTTTCTACCAAAAGTTCATGGGGCGGCCGGATGTCGCGCTCGCAGTAGGGGCTGTGCTCAAGCAATTGCCCGAAGTGGTTGCGGTAGCGCCGCACGGTTTCTACCGGGCTGAAACTCTCGGTGATGAGCAGACGCACCGGTCCTTCGTTCCATTTCCACTGGTGGATGATGGTTCTGGGAATGACCACGTAATCGCCGGCTTCCACTTCAAGGCGGCCCATCTGCGACCGCAGTTCCCCGGAGCCTTCGTGGATGAAGACAATCTCATCTGCCAGGGCATTCTTATAGAAGTACGTCATCTCGCGCTCGCGCGGAAGGCAGATGGAGATGGTGCAGTCCTTGTTCATCAGGAGTGTCTTGCGGGCGCCCAGGTAGTCCTCGCCAGTAGATTCACTTTTAAACGGTTTAATGTGGTAAGGCGCCAGCGGCACATCTGACTTCACCGGTCCGTAGGGCACCGGCTCCCCAATTTTGGTGATCCTGGTGGGCGCGTGCTGGTGGTAGAGCAGCGAGGAAACGCCCGAGAAACCCAATGTCCCCACCAACTGCTCATGGTAAAGACTACCGTCTGGTTGCCTGAACTGCGTGTGCCGCTTGCGCGGAATGTTTCCTAACCGATGATAATAGGCCATACCTTTTCAATGAGTGAAGGAGTGATGGATTGAATGTCTTTAAACACGTACGCAATGCGGTTTCCAAAGCGATGAATTATTCACCCAGTCTAAAGGTCTTCTGCATTTAAGGCCTGTTTTGGCTAAACCGGCTTTGAAACAGAAATATCCTGCAAGGCTGCGGCCAGGTCTGCCTTCCTTCCGGAGTTCGACCTCGGCTTTAGAGCGAATAAGTTATCACTTCCTCTCCCATAAAGCAAAAAGCGCAACAGGAAATCCTGCTGCGCTTTCAATCTATTCTGCCCGGGAGTTTTACTTCCCTAAGCTGATGTGCTTGGCCTGGTCAAAAAGCCCCAGGGCCCGCTGAAAATCAGGATCGATCTCGTTGAGGACCGGGTAGAAACCTTCGGCTTCGTAACGGCTGCGGGCAATAAAGGCCTTGAGGTTGTTGCGGATGGTTTTCTCAGACCTTTTCAGCTCCTTACTATCCACCTTTATGGAAGCGCGCTTGGCTTCTTTCAGGAGCCCCTGCATCATGGTCTCCGAGATCTGGAACGACTCTTGGAAGCTGGCCAAAGAAGTATTCTCCAGCTGCTGCCGATGATCACGGAAGTAATTAAGGGCATACTCGCGCAGCACGTTCTTGCGGTATAGCTCGGTTAGCAGGTTGGTGTTGTCAGTGGTGTCACGCGGTACGAACACGTCTGGCATAATACCTCCGCCGCCGTAGACAATGCGTCCATGGCTGGTCTTGTACTTGAGCGAATCATTGAACTTTATGCTGTCCTGGCTGAAGAACTCGCCGTGCTTGTAGCGGTTGGCAATGTCCATCTCGTAATCCTCGGCAGACTCTGGGTCATACGGTTTCTGGATGGAACGGCCGCTTGGCGTGTAGTAGCGGGAGATGGTCAGGCGAAGCTCCGCGCCGTCAGAAAGGGGAATAGGCACCTGCACCAAACCTTTCCCGAAGGAACGGCGACCCACGATCAGGGCGCGGTCATGGTCCTGCAAGGCACCGGCCAGAATCTCGGAAGCAGAGGCGCTGCCCTCGTTGATCAGGACAATCAGTTCGCCCTGTTCAAAATCACCTTTCACCTTAGCGTAGTAGTTGGCATCGTACTTAGAGCCTTTGCCGTCTGTGTACACCAGTTTCTTGTTCCCGGCGATGAACTCATCGGCCATGCGGGTAGCGTGGTCCAGGTAGCCGCCGGGGTTATCACGCAAATCCAGGATGAGGCGCTGCAAGCCTTGTTTCTTCAAAGCGGTCAGCTTGGATTTGAATTCCTCATAAGTACCGTTAGAGAAACGACTCACTTTGATGTAACCGGTCTTGTTATCTACCATGTACCCCGCATCCACGGATACGGACGGAATTTTGCGGCGCGTTACTGTGAACTGCACCGGTTTGGTCTCATGCGGACGCAGTACCGTCAAATTCACCTTGGAGCCTCTTGGGCCCCGTAGCTTTTTGAACACCACCTCATTAGAGATATTCACACCGGCAATGTTCTCGCCGTTCACCTTCAGGATTTTGTCACCCGCCTGGATGCCCACCTGCTCAGAAGGTCCTCCGCTCAAAGGCGCAATCACGTACAGCGTATCCCGGAAGATGTTGAACTCCACCCCAATGCCGTCAAAATCGCTCTCCAGGTAAGAATGGGCCAGGGTGAGGTCTTTGGACGGAATGTAGGAAGAATGCGGGTCCAGCTTCTCCAGCATCTTGTTGATGGCGTACTCAGAGAGATGCTCAGTGTTCACCGTGTCCACGTACTCACGGTCAATGTAGCTCAGGATCTCCCGGAACTTAAGATAGCCCCGGGCGGTACCCTGCGGATTGTTGGAGCTGGGCTGGAACAAGGTGGCGCCCACCAAGATACCCACGGCCATGGCCAGGCCCAGGAAGAGCGGCAAGCGTACCTGAAACAAGGAATTCTCTATTTTCTTAGGCTCTGTTTTCTCAGTCATATATTATACTAATCATATTAACACAAAAGAAGACTCATCTTATAAGATATTGACTACTTATCAGTTGCCCACTTCAGTCAAAAACAAATCTTCCTTCATAATACAAAATACAACTCAGTAAAGTTGCCTTCACCGGGCTTATGCGTTTGCAGATAGTTTCTGCGCC
The DNA here is from genome assembly GCF_017916365.1 of Rufibacter roseolus. GTDB lineage: Bacteria > Bacteroidota > Bacteroidia > Cytophagales > Hymenobacteraceae > Nibribacter > Nibribacter roseolus. The sequence continues at coordinate 1,042,040 of NZ_JAFMSU010000001.1, read as the reverse complement.
ATTTTCCTGAGCTCACGGGCGTACACCTGGCGGTAGTTACCGTTGCGGGTGGTGGTATCTGCGGGCGACAGGATGGGGCGGGCCTGCACTCTTTTGGCCGTACCCAAGGCGACCTCGGCAATCTGCTTATCAGACCAGTGGCCTTTGAGCGCCCGCAGACACTTGTAGATCAGCTCTGAATCCTCAGATTTGGCTTCCACCAACTGCTCTGTATAATAAGCAATGGTGAGCAGCACGCGGGTATTGCCCATGTCCTGGTAATAGTGCGGGAACAGTTCATGCCGCAGCATCTCGTTGGCGGCCTGCTGCTGCAAGACAAACAGGTAATCTTTCTGCAGGTTTTGCAGCAACACGCCTTTTATATCGGCGTGCTTGTCGGCCCAGTTGGCTTCGCCGGCATGCGCCTCAGAGATACGGGCAATCTCCTCAAACGGATTTTCCTTGACTCCTTTGGGTGGGGTGAGGCCTGCGTATTTAGATCCTTTGGGATAGGTGATCTCGTACTCGGGTTCTTTGGCCCTGGCCGAAGCGGCAGTAGAGGCCTGGGCGTTGGCGGCCGCCACAGAGTCTGCGGTTTGCTTTTTCTCCCCTGTGGTGGTTTTGGTGGCCATGTCGCGGAGCATTTTCTCGCACGAGGTAAGGCTTAAGATACTAATACAAGCCACTGCCAGCACGGCACGGCTACGAAAGGAATGAATCATGAAATGAATTATAAACCAAAGTTTTAAAGTCAGGCACCAGCAACTATATCCTTCCTCTCACTCCTAAAGTAATGCTTTAGGTGAGCCCTCAAAAAGGATTAGGGTAGAATATTTATTCACGTCTTATCCACTTAGCTATCCACCCGCTTGTCCACAGGCTTATCCACTTTGCCGGGGCTTTTCAGGCGGCTGGCCATCTTCTTCAGCTCGCGGGCGTAGACCTGCCGATGGTACCCATTGGTGGTGGTTGTATCTGCCGCAGCCTGCTTTCCGCGGGCCTGTACCCGGGTGGCGGTGGAAAGGGCAGCCTGAGCTAGCTGCTCCTCAGGCCAGTATTGTTTAAGCGCCCGCAGGCACATATAGATCAGTTTAGCATCCTCAGACTTGGCCTCCAGCAACTGATTCGTGTAAAAACCTATGGCCTCTAACATATTAGGCTGCGTGGGATCACTGTAGTAATGGTGGAAAAGCTCATGGCGCAGCATCTCGTTGGCGGCCTGTTGCTGCAACACAAACAGGTAATCCTTGCCGGCGTGGGCCAGCAGCAGCTGCCGCATATCGGTGTCTTTGCCGGCGTAGTCCCTTACTTCCCCATTGTCGTTCACAATCCGCTGCACCTCCAGGAAAGGATTGGGCGTGATGCCTTCCGGAGGCGTGAGGCCCTGGTACTTGGAGCCCGCTGGGAAAGTGATGGTGTACTCCGACTCTGGCACCACCTGCGCGCGGATGGGCGCTGAGGCCTCCACTTTGGTGGACCTGAAGCCCGGCCAGTTCCCGGCATCGGTGTCTGGGTTCAAGAAGAACCGCTGCACCACCAGGGTGGCCAACCCTAGGGCAATCAGGAATACGTCAACTCTATAGCTCTTATCCATGTGCGGGCCTCCTGTCATAAGATGCGCTGCTTCTGTTTCTCTGCGTCTGTTTCTCTTTTCCACAAGATGCGTTCCGGGCCTGTTTTCCATAAGACAGGGGTAAAACGCACCAACTCCTGTTTACCGTGCCTCGTGCTCGCCGGTCTGGTACTCAATTTTGTTCTGCTCCAGTTGCTGCTTTTGCTCAGGCGTAAGCGGCGCCAATTGCCTAAGGTCGGGCTGACCCGCGTTTACCCAGGCGGTGTACCAGTAACTGGCCACCAGGTGGATAGCCAGCCGCATCTGCCGCTCAACCTGACCGTGCAGGCCCCGGTGGTAAGCCTGGCTGAACGCGCGGGAATAGACTTTGACTGTGGAGGCGCCGCGCTCCTCCAGGCTGTATTTCTTGTCCTCAGAGAAGGTTTTGGTCAGTTGTTTCTCCACGGAGAAGACCGAATCCAGGGCAGCGTTGGACCGGGCGACAATCTCCCACGCCATGCGGCCGGGATTAGCCAGGTGCTGCGGCGGCCCTATGAAGAAATCATATTCCGGGGCCCAAAGTTCCGGCAGACGGCTTTCCCATAGCCCATGGATACCCCTTTGATTGGTGAACTGACCGTTGTAGTTGTGGGTGGTGTGGAGAGGCACGCAGGCATCAGCTACGTAGTGGCCCAACTCCGCCGAAAGCCGCAATAGACGCGGGACATCATGCTCCTGAAAAGCTTGGGTGAGCTGGTACTGCACCAACCCGATGTGCCACGGCACAATGCCGTGCCGCTGCAGGGTATCCGGGCCAAATTTCTGCACGGCATCATCCCAGCGGCGGGGCAGTTTGTAGGCAGCGCTGTCTCCGTACACATCCAGGTCAATAAAATGGCGGGCACCTTCCTCCGGCACGGTATACCGTCTCTTGTCCGGGGCTACGGCCTGTTCCACCAAGTACGGCAGGTGCTGCTTGTAAAACCCGATCATCTCAGTCGGAAGGGTGTACACGGCCTGCTGGTTGATGCGCTGGTGCGCGTAGAAGCCCCAGGCCAGGGCAACCCGTTGCAAGCCAAGCAAAAGCACCAGAAGCAGAAACCGATTTCGCATGCAGTAATATACGAGTTCAGGGCAAAAGAAAGGGCCTGTCTTTCAGGCTTCTTTTCCTGAAAACAGACCCAAAGCAGAATGGTAAATTTGTAATCAGACCAAGACCGGACGTTTAGCGCCGGTTTTAAAGTGAACAGGGCTAAAACCAATCAGAGTTTGGCGCTTTTCTTAGCCTGCAGGTAATCTTCTTTCTTGAATATCTTAATGCCGTAGTAGTTGATCTGCTTGTAATCATAGAGGCGCGCCACTATCTGCTCATCGGCGTAATCTGTGTAGGCGTCCACGAAGTCAAGGCCTTCTACCTGCTCCCCGGCCTCCAGCACGGCCATATCGCGCTGCTTCACGTTCTTCCTGATTTTGTCAAAGGTAGGTCCGCCCTGGGTGTTGTAAAGAATCCGGTTGGGGCTGGTGTCACTGTAATAAAGGATACACCAGGCATCGGCGCCTTCCCCCTCGGGATTATAGGCCCAAACAGCCTTGCCCATCTTGCCCTCACTGGGACTCACGTCTGATTTAGACACCCAGCCTTTGCCCTGCAGGAAACCACCGATCTCCTGTTTACCCATGCCCTGCAGCTTTAGAAGCTGCTCAAGGTTCAGACTTTGCCCCGCACAGGTGAGAGAGAGCAATACAAATAACGGAAATAGAAAGAGCTGCTTCATACTACTTTCCTAATTATAACTACCTGTAAGTAAGTTACATCATTTTACTGAGAAAAGAAAGCGTGAGAAGCGTCATGTATCTGAGTAAGGTTGGAAAGTCCCCATAGATGCAAGTGCAAAGGCAAAATAAGAGTTGCTTGGAGGTAAGCACCGGTACTGCAGGGCCAATCTGGAGATTGGCGGCACAGTGGCTGCGTAGAGTGCTATGCTAACTCTACGCAGAACAGGGATTGTAGGGGCACCTCTGATGGGTGCCCTTTCCTGTAGCTGCTGATAGTTGCCAGCTATTTCCAGTAGTTGCCATAAATTGCGGTGGATCCGTAGGGAGGCAAGGCGGTGCATGGTCTCTACATTTCCAAACAGATAATAACAGGCAATTCTAGTGTTATCCTCCCGTCCGAAGGACGATGAAGGTATTGCAGCGGCTCTAGAGCAAAGGCAGGCACATGCAGCGAGGCGGAGGTTGGGCGCGTGCGTAACCCAACCTCCGACGAGCCCAGGCAGTGGCTTCTCAAATTGCAATGGCGTAAGTTCACTATGCAATAAATAGCGGCAGCGGGGTGTCACAGAGAATGAAGAAAAGACTGTTTGAGCGTCAGCGAGTTTCTTTTCTTCTTGATTCTTTTGGTTACTTTTCTCATCAAGGAGAAAAGTGACAAACCTCCAAACGGAGAAACAAGCGCCGGAGGTAGAGTAAGAAGGTAGTTGGGGGTAAAGACCCAGAAAGTACCTTTGAGGCTCACGACTCACTGCAGTTGCAAACTGCAACCCACGGTAGGTCCAAGTTGAAAGCTTGAACCAGAAGAGAGATCTTAAAACTAAAAACCTCCCAGGTCTGCCAGACCTGTGAGGTTTAAAGAAACTACAAAACAGTTAATTACCGCTTACTCAACCCAGCAAACTTCATGCGGTAATCGGCGTCTACGTCGCCTTTGGTGATCTTGGTGAGTTTGCCTTTGAGCAGGCGCTTCTTCAAAGCTGAAAGATGGTCCGTGAAGAGGATGCCTTCAATGTGATCGTATTCGTGCTGAATCACGCGGGCGGTCACGTCATCAAACTCCTCAATGTACTCTTTGCCTTCCAGGTCATAGTAGCGGATCTTGATGCGCTCCTGGCGCCACACTTCCTCCCGGATGCCAGGGATGCTGAGGCAGCCTTCGTCAAAGCCCCACTCCTCGCCGGACTCCTCCAGGATGGTGGGGTTGATGAACGCCTTTTTCACGCCCTGCTCTTTTTCATCCTCGTCCATGAAAGGGTTAGAATCAATCACGAACAGACGGATGCTTTTGCCTATCTGCGGGGCGGCCAGACCTACGCCGTGGGCGTGGTACATGGTCTCAAACATGTCTTCAATAAGCTTTTCCAGCTCAGGGGAATCTAAGGGAATGTCTTTGGCTCTGGTGCGCAGCACCGGATCGCCGTAGGCAACAATAGGGTAGATCATAGATATTGTCTGCTCTCTAGGTAACTCTGTAAAATAATGGTGGCGCTGATCTTGTCCACGGTCTCTTTGTTGGCGCGGGCTTTCTTGCCCAGGCCGGCATCTATCATGGTCTGGAACGCCATTCTGGAGGTAAAGCGTTCATCATGGGTGATTACTTGTTTGTCGGGGAATTGTTTCTTCAGTTTCCGCACGAAGCCCACCACGTGCTGGGTGTTATTGGTGTCTGAACTGTCCAGGTGCTTGGGCATGCCCACCACAAAGGCCTCCACCTCCTCTTTCTGGCAGTACTGCGCCAGAAAGGTATGCAGGTCCTTCGCATGCACCGTGTCCAGCCCCGAGGCGATGATCTGCAGCGGATCTGTGACCGCCAGCCCCACCCGCTTCACGCCGTAATCTATGGCCAGTATGCGCCCCATGTATCGGTTTTTACGTTGTTTTCCGGAAATGGGCCTGGAAACAGCGCAGGCATTCTGCTTTGCATGGTTATCGGCCCCGGAATGAGGGCAAAGGTAGCGCATTATTCTGAAAACCCGACTTCTCCGGCTGCGGGCCAGTTTCAACCAAACGGTCTTTTGTGTATCTTGGGAGTTAAATCGAATCTCTCACCCATGTCGCTTCTTTTTTCCGGCCGGTCTCTCCGGCTCACTTTCTTGGCACTCTTCCTGTGGTGCCTCTCCTACCCTGTTTTTGCCCAAGCCGATCTCCAGAAACTAGATGCCTATTACCAGAAAGCCCTTAAAGACTGGAACGTACCGGGCATGGCTATTGCTATCGTGAAAAACGACTCGGTGGTGTTTGCCAAAGGCTATGGCGTACGCGACCAGCAGAAAGGCGGCGCCGTGGATGCCAACACCATCTTCGGGATTGCCTCCAACACCAAGGCCTACACCGCCGCCGCGCTGGCCATGCTGGTAGACGAAGGCAAGCTCAGCTGGGATGACCCCGTGACCAAATACCTGCCGTACCTGCAACTCTATGATCCGTACGTGACGCAGAACCTCAACGTCAGGGATCTACTAAGCCACCGCGTGGGCCTGCAGACCTTCTCCGGCGATCTGCTCTGGTACAACACCACTTTCAGCCGCAAAGAGATCCTGGAGCGTGCCAGATACCTCAAGCCCGCTTACCCTTTCCGGGCCGGATATGGCTACTCCAATCTCATGTTCATCGCCGCGGGCGAAGTGATTGAGGCCATCAGCGGAAAACCCTGGGAGCAGTTCATCCAGGAGCGCATCTTCAAGCCACTGGGCATGACCCGTTCTTACACCTCGGTACATCAGTTGAAAGGCTTGGAGAACGTGACCACCCCGCACGGCAATCCTAATTCTGAAAACGGAAAACCCGTGCCTACCGTGCTCACCGCCTGGGACAACTGGAACCCCGCCGCCGGTATCTTCACCAGCGTGCTGGAAGATGCCAAATGGCTCAAACTACAACTGAACCGCGGTACCTATAAAGGCCAGCGCCTGTTCTCTGAAAACGCCTCACATACCATGTGGACCATGCACAACCCTACCGTAGTGCCGAAGGAGATGGAGAAAATCAACCCTTCTGTGCATTTCAGGGGAGCTGGTCTGGGTTGGATGCTCAATGACTACCAGGGCAGGAAAATAATAGCCCACAGCGGCGGCCACGAAGGCATGAACAGCTGGACCACATTGATACCCGAGGAAAAGCTGGGCATCGTGATCCTGACCAACAGCATGAGCAGCATCATGTCGCCCATTGCCAGCTATACCATTGACCAGTTCCTGGGCATCACCAACGGCCGCGACTGGAGCCAGTTCAGCCTGGACATGGCCGCCAAAGCCAGAGAAGCAGAAAAAGCTACCGAGGCCAAAGCTCCGAAAACGAAAACCGCCAAAGCCAGACTCACCCGCAGCCTCAGCGACTACGCCGGGACCTACTACAGCCCTCTGTACGGGGATGCCACCGTGACAGTACAGAACGGAAAACTGGTGTTAAGCCTGGCATCGGCTCCAGCCCTGGGCGGCGAGCTTTCCCTTCACCAACCTGACATCTTCAACCTGGCCTGGAAAAACAACTTCGCGCTACTCACGCCTACCAAAGCCCGGTTCCTTCCTGGCCCTGATGGTTCTATTTCTGAGTTGCGCTTAGACGCCAACAACCCAGATTTACATTTCTCGGAGCTGGAGTTCAGCCGCAAAAAGTAGGTGATTCAAGAAATTCGGCCCTTAAACAGGAAGCCTGCGCCTACCTACAGCCAGGTTTCCTGTTTAAGGGCCGAATTCAGAAAAAGAGGCAAATAACAGGGAGAACTGTAATAATCCGTCCCTCCCCTCGACTAAGAAAATACCCCCTGCGGTAGGTCCGGGCCTTAAAGCCCATCTACCTCAACTTAAATCATTAACTATCATTTGTTTACAAACTCGCTCTCTTTTGTGATAAGTGGGAATAATTCCATATTATTATAAGCAGAGTCATCCTTTTACCCAACCCAAACAAACTATTCGCATGTCAAAGAAGAGCACTCTGGCAATCTTGCTGGCTGCCGCCATGTTAACGCAGGCCCAGGCCCAGACTAAAGCTACGCCAGCCAAGAAAGCCTCTACTACCACCACTAAAGCCCAGCAGGGTGGTACTCGTAAGTTAGAGACTGTTACCCGCAAGAGCGGCGAACTGGTGATCCCTTACGAGAAATACCAGTTGGCCAACGGCCTTACCGTGATCGTGCACGAAGATCACTCTGACCCCATCGTGCACGTGGACGTGACCTACCACGTAGGCTCCGGCCGCGAAGAGGTTGGTAAGTCTGGTTTCGCGCACTTCTTTGAGCACATGATGTTCCAGGGATCGGACAACGTAGCCGATGAGGAGCACTTCAAGATTGTCTCTGAAGCCGGCGGAACCCTGAACGGAACCACTAACCGCGATAGAACCAATTACTTTGAAACCGTTCCTTCTAACCAGTTAGAAACTGCTTTGTGGTTAGAGGCTGACCGCATGGGCTTCCTGTTGGATGCCGTAACTCAGCAGAAATTTGAGGTACAGCGCGAGACCGTGAAAAACGAGCGCGGACAGCGCGTAGACAACGCCCCTTACGGCTTGTCTTACGAGAAAATGAGCGCCGCTTTATATCCGTACGGTCACCCTTACTCCTGGACCACCATCGGGTACATCGAAGACCTGAACCGGGTGAACGTAAATGACCTGAAGAACTTCTTCCTGCGCTGGTACGGACCAAACAACGCTACCTTAACCGTGGGCGGTGACGTAACCCCGGCCCAGGTGGTGAAATTGGCCGAGAAATACTTCGGCTCCATCCAGCGCGGACCAGAGGTTAAGAACCAAAAGCTGCCTGCCCCGGTATTGGCCCAGGACCGTTACATCTCCTACGAGGACAACGTGCGTTTCCCGCTGGTGCAGATGACCTTGCCAACCGTGCCGGCCAATCACCCGGATGAGCCTGCCCTGGATGTACTTTCTGATATCATTGGTGGTGGCAGAACGTCCATTATTTACCAGAACATGGTGAAAACGCAGAAAGCCAACCAGGCCGGTGCGTACCATTCCACTTCTGAGTTAGCCGGTGAATTCACGCTTTCTGCCCGCGTGCTGCCTAACCAGAATCTGGCTGATGCCGAGAAACAATTGCGCGACGCCATTGCGGAGTTCGAGAAAAAAGGCGTGACCGATGAGGACATCGCCCGTTACAAAGCTTCTTACGAGGCTAGCGTGATCAACCGCATGTCCAGCGTATCTGGCAAGACCTCTACCCTGGCGGCCAACCAGTTCATGACCGGCAACGCGAACCACCTTGTAAAGGAAAGACAAGCGGTGAACGCGGTGACCAAAGACGATGTACTGCGCGTGTACAAACAATATATCAAAGGCAAGAAAGCCGTGATCCTGAGCGTAGTGCCCAAAGGCAAGTCTGAGTTGATTGCCAAAGCCGACAACTTCAAAGTAGACCCAACCGGCTACAAAGCTCCGGCTGACCAGTACTCTGGCCTCAAGTACGTGAAAGCCAAAGATACTTTTGACCGCAGCAAGCGTCCGGCCGCGGGTGCCGTTCCGGCCATCACCGTGCCGCCGTTCTGGAAAGAAAGTTTGGCCAACGGCATCAAAGTAATCGGGGCCAAGTCTGACGAAGTACCTACCGTGACCATGTTGTTCACCCTGCAGGGCGGCCACAAACTGGAGGCAAATGATCCGTCTAAAGCCGGTATCGCTTCTTTAACTGCTTCTATGCTGAACGAGTCCTCCCTGAAATTCACTGCTGAGCAGATCAGCACTGAGCTGGAGAAACTGGGTTCCTCCATTGGTTTCGGTAGCGGCGCGGAAAGCATGACCGTATCTGTGTCTTCTCAGGTGAAAAACCTGGATGCCACGTTGGCCCTGTTGGAAGAGCGCATGTTCCATCCTCGTTTTGACGCGGCTGAGTTTGACCGCATCAAGAAACAGCGTCTGGAAGCCATCAGAAACCAGAGCACCCAGCCTACCGTGGTAGCCGACAACGTGTACAACAAAATGCTGTACGGCGAAGGCAACATCCGCGCGATTCCGGTAGTGGGTACTGTACAGACCGTGGAAAGCATCACCCTGGATGACGTGAAGAAATTCTACGCAAACTACTTCTCACCAAGTGTGACCAACCTGGTAGTGGTAGGTGATGTAGACCAGAAGCAAGTGATGCCTAAACTGGCGTTCCTGAACAAGTGGACGCCTAAGCAGGTGACCATGCCGTCTGACTTCAAAGCCGCCAGCATTGACAAGACCAAGATCTTCATCGTGGACAAAGAGAAGGCCGCCCAGTCTGAGATCAGAATAGGCTACATGGCGCTTCCTTATGATGCCACCGGCGAGTATTACAAAGCCAACCTGATGAACTACGTGTTGGGTGGGGCTTTCAATAGCCGCATCAACCTGAACCTGCGCGAAGATAAAGGCTACACCTACGGCGCCCGCTCCGGCTTCTCCGGTACCGAAGAGGCTGGTCCATTCACTGCATCGGCTGGCGTGCGTTCCAACGCTTCTGACGCCTCTGTGGTGGAGTTCATGAAAGAGATCAAGCGCTTCAGAGAAGAAGGAATCACTGATGCCGAGCTAGCCTTCATGAAGAACGCCATTGGGCAGTCTGACGCCCGCCGTTACGAGACTGCGTTCCAGAAAGCGGCCTTCCTGAACAACATCCTGCGCTACAACCTTTCTCCTGACTACGTGACCAAGCAGAACGAGATCCTGCAGAACATCACCAAAGAGGAGATCAACGCGCTGGCCAAAAAGTACCTGCCGGTTGATAACATGAGCATCATGCTGGTGGGCGACAAAGCCGCTATCAAACCAGGTCTGGAGAAACTGGGCTACGATGTAGTGGAACTGGACCCAGACGGTGCTCCGGTAATGGCCAATGCCGCTGCTGCCCCGGCTACCCCTGAAGTGAAGAAAGCAGAACCTGTGAAAAAAGGCCGCAAAGCCCGCGCAGAAGGTCGCGTTTTCTAGATTGATATTTGGTGGGTTAGCCCCTAAAAGGGAGACCTGTTTTAAAGGCGTTTTCGGGGAAAGACCCCGGGAACGCCTTTTTTTATTTTACATCGTAAATACAATATATAACTGATAACAAGCGGGTTACTTAACGCACTTTTCAGAATTAAAGAGAGTACTTAAAGATGCGCTGCCATGCCCAGACTTCTCCTTTTCTGCGCCGTTGTTATGCTGTTGGTCGGGCTCAACGCCTGCTCCTCAGACCCCGCTTTGCAATTTGAGCGGCCGCAACCCCTGACCGGCACGGAAGAACCCGCCTTCCCGGAGGCGCTTTGGGGGCAGTACTTCAACGCGCAGGACAGCACCACCCTCCTGCTCACGTCCTCGGCGCTGGTCCAGAAAATGCAGTTTCTGTCTCCTACCGCGGTGCAGGAGCTTAAACAAGATTCCATTCCGTACAAAGTGGAAAACGGCCGGCTCTACCGCAGCGATTTCCCTGAGGGATTGCCCATCGTGCGGAGCACCCCAGATTCGCTTTACCTGCAGGTCACCATCCTGGATACGCTGTTCGCGCAGGATGCCACCCACCAGCTGCGGTCTTTCAAAGGAATGTATTTCCTGAACCAACAGATAGCGCCCAACCGCTGGAAGGTTTTCTGCCTAAGCCGTCAGGGCCGCAAGCGCATCCGGCTACAGTACCTGGATGACTCCGTGGACGTGGCAAAACTGGAGGCAATCATCCCCCTCCGCGAAACCGGCAAGGTATTCCTGGCCAATCCTTCCCAGAAGGACCTCCGGAAGTTCCTAAAGCAAGGCGGCTTCAGCCAAAGGGAAACCTACACCCGCGTTTCTGAGGGTCTTGAGCTCTAAAGAGCAGCCGTTTCTATTCCACGACTTTCTCCCGCAAATTTCCAAGCCGCGTTTCGCAGCCGATTTTAGGAAAACAGGCTAAAAACCCAACCGCTGGCGCGAGCGTCCCGCTCGTGTCCGCACGCATTCCTGATCCTCTTCTGCTTCCTGGTTTCAGAGTTCAGGCATTCCCCTCCATTCTAATTGACAGCACTCCTCCTGTTTGTCATCTTGGAAAGATCTTGTGGGCGAACTGAAAAGGCGTTGAAGAAACGCTACTACCGCTTGTTCCCAAGATCCTTTCAGGATGACAAAACGGTGTTTTAAAATGCGTGCGGACACGAGCCAGAGGCTCGCGCCAGCGAAGGTTTACTTTGATCTCAGTGAGTGACTTACTACAAGAGAAGCCTATTCCGTTTTAAGGCTGTTTTTCAGGAAACACCTTAAAAGCTCTTCCGCAGTTGCAGGCCCGTATAGAAGTTGCGGCCCGGTGCGGCCTGGAAGTAGCGGTTCCCAAAGGCGTTCAGGTCATTGCCCAGGCTGTAATCGCGGTCAGTGGCGTTGTCTATGCCGCCGTACAGGTCCAGGTGCCAGGTTTGGGCGAAGGTGCGCCGGAAACCGGTGCGGGCACCTAGAATGAAGTAGTCTGGGGCGTACACCGTATTGGCATCGTTCAGCGGGATTTCATCTGAGTAGTTGGCGGTGACGTTGAGGTAAAGGCCTAATCGGCTTTCCACGTCCAGACCGGCCACAGCCACGTGCGGGGCGGTGCCGGTGAGGCGGTTGCCTGAGAAATTGTTCTCGTTCTGCTGGTAGTCCAGGAACCGGAATCGGTTGTAAGTGTAGGTTCCCCAAAGCCGCAGTAAACTGAGCGCCGCTTTGGGTGCCTGCACAAAGGCATAACCGGCGGCCACTTCTACCCCCTGCTGCCGGGTGGTGCCGGCGTTCGCGAACACGGCTACGCCCGAGGGGGTGGTGCGACTCACAATGGTTTCCTTCAGCTTGAAATGGAAAGCAACCACATCATACGTGAACCGCTGATTGAACAGGCTTCCTCTTACCCCAGCTTCATAGTTAGTGCCACGCTCGGGCTGCAGAGAAAGATTGATACTGGCATCTGAGGGACGGACCTCGGCCTCAGTAGGCGGCGAGAACCCAGCGCTCACTGAGGCGTGCGCTGATAACGTGGGCGAGATTACTTTCACCAAACCAACCCTGGGCGAGAACTGCGCATCAATACTGCGGTTTTGTTTATACCCCTCGGGGTTAGTGCTGGCGTCTGATACGCGGACCAGGTCATAGCGCAACGAGTTCAGGCTGGCGCCCAGCGTGAGCAGGAAACTAGCCGGCAAATCCACCTCGGCCTGCCCGAAGACAAAGCCTTCTTTCACGGTCACTTCATCGTCAAAGTTCAGAAGACCGGGCGTACCGCCTTTGTTCACGTACTGGCGGGCATTCACAAAACGGCGCTGCCCCTCGGCTCCCAGGGTGAAGCGGGTAGGCAGGCTGGCTACCTGGGTGCGGTACGTGGTACGGGTTCTCGCCCCGAAGCTCTGGTTCAGGTTGCGTTCATAATCGGTCACGAAAGGGTGGTTCAGGAAACTGAACACGCCGAATAGGGACGTGGTGTTGCTCCAGTGGTCGTTGAACTGGTAGTTGTGCACAAAGCCAAGGTTCAGGCCTTCCACGTTCAAAGAAGCGTTCTGGTCTTTGTTCAGCTGCCGTGCCGCCCTAGGGTTGGCTTCAAACTGTTCCCGGGTAAGGGCGCCGGGCAGTTCATAGAACAGGTCTGAGTACAGGGCGTGGAAAGAGAAGGTTTGCTTCTGATTTGGGAAAAACTGCCCTGAAAGGAGGACGTTCTTGCGGTCCATAGCACTCTGCTCGCGGTAACCGTCCAGGGTTTGGCGGTCAAAGCGCAGGAGCAGATTAGATTTCTCGGAGGCCACGCTGGCGGCGGCAAATCCCCGGCGCAGGCCGTAAGAACCTACTTGTCCGCCGGCCATGACACTGCTTTCTATGGGCTTAGCCGTTTCCAGCAGAATGGTCCCGCCCGTACCGGCGCCGTACACACTTCCGGCCGGACCTTTGATGACTTCTATGTTCCCGATGAGGCCCGGGTCCAGCATGTTCAGCGGAATGGTACCGTTCGCTTCCACCAGGGGCACTTCGTTCAGGTAGATTTTCACGTTACGCACTCCGTACGGCGCCCGCAGCGAACTTCCCCTGATGGAGATGCGGTAACTGGCCGTAGCCCGTTCTTCCATGCGCACGCCGGGCAAGGTATTAAGCGCGGGCACCAACGTGGTCTGGGAAAAACGCTCCAGATCGCGGGTAGACAGCAACCCGATGGCGCCGGCGGTTTCCTGTAACGGCCTCCGGGTTTCATAGCCTCTCACTACCACCTCCTGCAGATTCACGGCCAATGGCTCCAGCAGAATGACCAACGGCTTTCCGCTTAGCGGCACCACCAGTTTCTGCAATTGGTGACTGGTCACGCGCTGCACCAGCAAAGTATCAAAACGCGAAGCCAGCACAATCCTGAACTGGCCGGCGGCATCAGTAAGGACCTGCGTACCGGTAACGGCCTCGCTCACCAAGGCACCTTCCAACGGCTGCTGCGAACGCGCATCCAGCACGCGCCCGTCTACGGTTACTTGGGCCCAGGCCGTAAAAAAAGAAAAGAGGAAAACGAAAGCGAAAAGGTATTTCATGGGATGGAATTCAAAGACAAGCAGACGAAGGGGCGGCATCAATGGCTTTCCTTTTAATGCTATTTTCAGGAAACCGGGCTTAAAACAAGGTTTGTTTCCAGCCTTTCCGCTGCCGGATTTGCTTACGGAATCTGGTTAGAACCGGCGGTACAAACCTAGGAAAATCCTCCCGCTTTTTACATCAGTTGTTTGGCACGCCCTGATTTGCTTCTTGGCCTCCCTTAGGCGAACGCAACTGAAACAATCAAGCTTAGCCGAGCCGCCTTGTGCGTTGTCCGGCTTGTTGAACAATAATATAGCTGAGCATGCACTTTATAGGACGGTAACTATATAGTATATTCGGTGGCCCGGTTCCGTTTATCAAGCTACCGTTGGTCGGATAAACGGAAGTTTGGTTCTGTTCAAGGTGTCAATAACCGGAACAGCTCCGTTTACACAGTAGTTGGCAGTAAGTAGAAAAAAATGAAATTAATATCAACCCTTTTCATCATTGCCTTAACTTTTGGCACAGCATCAGGTCAACAGAAGAGCCTGACAAAGGCTAGTGTATTCAAATTATTTAAGTCAAGCATAGAACAGGAGTCAAAAAAATCCATTTCAGTAGGAAGCAATGAATGGCTGACTTGTAACAAAGACAGCGCTTTTTTTAAGAATGACACCATCAGGCTCTTTGAAAATAATCTTTACAGAGCCGCTTACATTTGTTGTGACAAGGTAGGCTGGACTTTCTGGAAAAAAGATTCATTTATTATTCAAGAAAGCCAAAACTGTACAGAACCTCCGACTGGGAAGATTTACAAAGACGGCAGTGATACTTTTACAATCAAACTTGAGAATAAGGAAGGAAAACTTTACCTCTCGACTTTTTACACCTACGATAGGAACAGGTTGGCTCACACCTTCCTTATAAAAAGCTTAGTTGAAGAAAAGAATGGGAACGAGGTCGGACATGTTTTAACGTTAGTGCGGGTAAATTAAAAAAGAATACCAACTGCCAACAAGGTATAAACGTCATCTCGGCCGACGGCCTTCGCCGTCGTTTATACTAGCCGTTACCCGTAATAGATAATATGAAAACAATCAAAGGTGATTTAGTGAAAAAAGCTTTGAATAACGAATTCGACTTAATCATCCATGGTTGCAACTGCCAATGCGTAATGGGCGCTGGAATAGCGAAAACAATAAAGGAAAAATTCCCTGAAGCGTACAAAGCGGACTTGGGAACCAAGAAAGGCGACAAATCCAAACTTGGAACAATCAGTAGCGCGGAATTAAGTGTAAACGGAAAGACGCTTATTGTTGTAAATGCCTATACACAGTTCGACTGGAAAGGAACTGGCGTGAAAGCGGACTATGATGCGGTTCGCTCAGCATTCAGCCATATAAAAGGAAAATTCTCAGGCCTTAAAATAGCCTACCCAGCTATAGGGGCTGGACTTGCTGGTGGCGACTGGAAAATAATATCAGCAATCATTGAAGAAGAACTAGAAGGAGAAGACCACACCTTCGTTGAATTTGCAAAAGAATAAAAATTACTACGGGTAACAACACCTAAACGCCAGCCTCGGCCGACGGCCTCCGCCGCCGTTTAGCCCAGCACGTTAGCGGTCATTTATAGATATGAATCCAGAAAAAATATTTAAAACTAAAACAGGATATTGCCACATCTTCCCCGATAAGATAGTTCTTTCAAGGGACGGAGTTGCAGGCAGCGTAGCAAAAGTGACCGTAGGAAATAGCATCACTCGGATTCTACTTATTTACGGGTTGATTGCAGCATTTCTGCTCTACCTTGCCTTCGACAGTTACCAAGACGGGCAAACCACTGTTGCTGTATTACAAGTTCTACTTGGTATATACTTGTTGGTCAATGTAAGCAGGAGTCTGAATAATTCAGCAGAACCGATAATCGACAGGAATAGAATACAAAATATAAAGCTCAAGAAAGCTGTACCTGGATTGACACGTTCCTACTTTGAAGTGAATTTCTTGAATGAGGAAAACAAGATTAAGAAAAGGCTTATCATGCTTCCAGGCTCTTTGTCCAACGGTAAAGAGGAGACAGAAAAAGCTATTCAAATAATGAAAGAAGAAAATCTACTTGTGTAAAGAAAAACGCCCGCTAACAAGGCATAAACGCCAGCCTCGGCCGACGGCCTCCGCCGCCGTTTATACTAAACGTTAGCAGTAATTGCAGACCAACAAAAAATCAAAAAATGGAAAATTCTATTTCAATTAAATTAGGGCCGCCCGAATATGGTTGGTTACCTATTGATTTCCGTTTTGCTGATTTTCATTTGGACTTTGCAGCTTCAGACGTTTTAAATGATCCGATTGAAGAACTTTATGAAGTAGTTACCAAATTAAAGGACAATGAACTCAAACGAATAATTTTCTGGCTCGAACCAGCAGCATATTTTTTTGACTTTAAAAGAAATGGGGAAATAATCACCCTAACAATTATTGAAAAGGACGACCTTAATATTGAGAGTTCTAAAGAATCCACGCTTATATTGATTAGCGGAAACTACAAAGAAATAATTGCACCATTCCGAACTGAGCTAAAGCGTTTTTCTTTGCAGGTTTATGAAGAAAATCATTGGCCTTACAAGTTGGAAACAAATAAAATAAATGATTTATAAATGATTATTAATAATAAACATAAAAAGGAAAAATACCTTCTGCTAACAAGGTATAAAAATCAATGCATCCCTTTGGGAATGCAACGCTTTTTATACTAGACGTTGTGCTAAATATTAAAAAACTTGAAGCGACCATTAATATACTTTCAAGAACTAAGTACTTGGGATAAAGTTACTTTCGGACTTTATCTTATTATATCGCTTGTACTGTACTTTCTTTATGCAGGCTCGGAATTAGTTGAAGAGAAGAAGGACATTTTGTTTTGGTATCCATATGGGACTCAGTTGTTCCTATACTTTGTGAACTATAGGTCGCTTAGGAATTTATCTGTTTATGCAATTTGGTTTATAATTGGCTTATTCCACTACTACTTCTATCTGAATTTGATTAGTGACCCTTTGCTGGAGGGGGTAAAAGTACATGCTGCAACTGGATTGAGGAATACAGTTATTCTACTCTCACTCTTTCAAGTATTAAGAATTGTAAGCTTAAAAATCCAAGGTGAGGAATTAGTATGCCCCAGCAAAAGCAGAACAGATTTGTTTGAGGAAAGAGATGTGACAATTATAGATTTTATCCTTTTTGTTATTTATATATTCGTTTTGGTCATGCTAGGACTTAATTTTCAATTTGACAAGTAGATAAGAAATACTTAGCACAACAACAGCTAAACGCCAGCATCGGCCGGCGGCCTCCGCCGTCGTTTAGCCTAACCGTTGGGTGCAAATAAATTACATATATGAGGTTATTAATTATCTGCTTTTTAATTTGTAAAGGAATCCTTATATCATATTCTCAAACAATGGAGAATAATCCTATAGCAAGAATATTAGAAACTTTTAAGCTCCACGAACTAATTTCTGAACCTGCATACTTGGAATTAGCAGAAAGAGTAAAAGAAGGAGAAATAACTACTAATAAAGAGCTAATTGGCCGTTTGATAAAACTTCATTTCGAAGGAAGGCCTGAAGATGTACAGGAAACCATAAAACTAAGGGATACAAAAGAAAAATATTATTATGTAGTGCCTCGTGTTTTAGTAGATATTGAATTGCCTCAAAAGTATTCTGATTTAATTGTCAATTTCTATGAACAAGGAGTAATAAGTAAAAAGAGTAAAAATAAGATGCTTAAAAGCTTAAAGACCCCATCTGCTCTAATTGATGTTAGTGTGCAGGAAGGGACTTTTCATTATTTTTATCTTAAAAGCATTTGTGAAGCAATAAATTAAAAAATATCAGCACCTAACACTGCATATATGCCAGCTTTCGGCCAAAGGCCTCAGCCGTCTTTTATACTAGGCCGTTGGCTGTCAAAAAAACTATAAAATGAAAAAATTATTACTCCTAATTGTACTGACTTTAAGTACGTCATTTCTAACGATTGCTCAAAGTAAGGATGAGCAACTATATGCAGCTGTCCAAAAGAATGACAAAGCCAAGGTTGAAGCGCTTCTCAAGAAAAAGGCTGACCCAAACTATATTAAGCAGGCAGGACCTTGGATGAAGGTAAACCCGTTGATTACTGCAGTTAACAATTCCAATATTGAGATTGTGAAGCTTTTAATTGCTAATCAAGCACAAATAGACTGGAAAGACGGATTTAATACCACAGCCTTAATGTATGCGGCATCCAAAGGGAATAAAGAAGTTGTAGAGTTGCTATTAGCAAGTGGCGCAGACGTTAATGCTACTGATGGTGATGGCAACACCGTTCTTACTGCCGCTAAGGAAAGCAAGAATCCTGAAGTTATTTCGCTTATAGAAAGTAGACTGAATAAATAATTTCGTCAGCCAACGGCCGCGTGTATGCAAAACCCTTGCTTCGCTGCGGGCTTTGCATACACGCGGCCGTTGGCAAAAATTGAAAGTATAGAAATGGCTTTAGACATTACCATTACTGTAAATGGCAAAGCTCCTAAAAACAGTAAAGAGCAATCAATTAGCTTTGAAGGCGGAGACGCTGATTATTGGCACTTGTATCCACTTTTTGAAAAGCTGGTAAAGGAAACAGGAGAAATGATTGACTTATATGCTGATTCTGAATTTTCTAATGGAAGCTTACTCAAGTTGCGTCAACTATTAGTCGGTGAATTAGAAAGGGTTAAAGCACAAAAAGAAATACAGTGGTCAGTTTATACTGGGACTCAATTACAACCTGAAAAAATGGACATTTTCAAAGTACTAACAAGAAAAGACGTTATCCAGAAATTAGAGAAGTGGGTTAGTATGATTGACATTGCTAACAAAACCAATGAAAAAATCATCTGTTTAGGCGATTAAAAACAAAACTTGCCAATAAAGTATAGCAGTCATGCTTCGGCTAAAACCTTGCCATCTGCTATACCAGCACGTTGAGTGAAAATTTAAATATATGATTAGAATCCTTTTAGTTTCATTTTTGCTTTCCATATCATTGAAAGGCTTCGGGCAAAAAAAAGCCGAAGAGTATGTTCAGAATCACTTAGTCTCAATAAAAAATATCTCACCTGATTCCACAGATTATTCAGACCTAGAGGCAATTGGCGCCGCTATAGGTACTTCAAGAATTGTGATGCTCGGGGAACAGAGCCACGGTGACGGTGCGACTATGCTAGCCAAAAGTAGGCTCATCAAGTACCTTCACGAAAAGAAAGGGTTCAATGTGTTGGCATTTGAGGCTGACTTCTTTGCTCTTAATGCTGGTTGGGGGAACGTGACAAAGAATAGCGGTGCTATTAAAGATTTTTTCAGGAAGAACCTGCATGGCGTATGGCCCTCCAATAAACAATGCAGCGAGTTATTCTACTCTTATATCCCCACTACCTACCAGACGAAAACTCCCCTGGAGGTTTCCGGGTTTGACAGCCAAATCGGCTATCATTTCAGTAATTCTAACTTAAAAGACAGCATAGATTTCTATCTGCGGAGAAATAGACATACGTTCACCAAGACGAACCGATACCATAATGAATTTCTCCCCAACATAGAAAGACTCAAGAACTGGGTTGGAAAGGATAAAGAGAGTAGGGAGTGGATGATAGGGCTTGCTTTGACTATCGATACTGTATTGGCTCAGCTTGGCCAGCAATATTCCAAAGATTTCACCTATCTGGCACTTGAAAATGCAAGGGAGTTCGCAAATCAGCTCTACGTTTATGAAAAGTCCGTTTCCAGTTATAATATCAGGGATGCGCAAATGGCCAGAAACCTTCAATGGCTTGCGGATAGCAAATACCCAAATGGGAAAATAATAGTATGGGCAGCCAACTCCCATATCATGAAGAACGCAGATACGGCTCTGAAAGCAAAAAGGGATGCTTCCATCAACTGGATGGGTACCATCTTCAACAAAAACAGCCGCAACTCTGCAACCACCTATGTAATTGGATTCAATTCACGAGACGGGCAATATGCCAATAATTCCGGAACCAAAGTGATGCCGGTAGGCAAACCTTTCAAAGATGGGTTTGAGACTTGGATAGACGATAGCGTAAGCTACGGTTTCATAGACTGGAAGAAATTCAGGGCGCTCCAGCCAAACTATAGCGAAACATTCAAGATGAAAAGCAGGCAAATGTACAGCACCGGAAACTGGTCAGATGTTTTTGATGGCATATTCTATATACGCGACATGACACCGGTTGAGAAACTAAAATAAAATCTTCACTCAACATTGTGCATAAGCCATGCTACGGCCGACGGCCTCACCCGTCGTTTAGCCTAGAACGTTGGCAGAAATTTTAATAAGAAATTAATTTTTTGGATGCAGTCAAACTTGATTGAAATAGTAAATAAATATAGGTTTTTGATTATTACAACAACTTTGGTGGCTACTACATTTCTAGTAAAGTCCCCGTTTACTTATTTGCATTACCAATATCCACCTTACCTATTATACTTTTCAATATTCTTTATCACCACAATAATCTATCTCATTCCTACCGACAAGCTAACAATCGCTGAAAAATTAATCTTTAGTTTGCTTATCGTAAGCCTCTCAATGCTTGGAGGCCTGTTGTTTACAGATTTAGCCTTGGGAGCCATCTATGGTTACGACGATTATTACGGCCATCTTGAGTCACCTGACATACTGGAAAGTCTTACATTTTATTTTACTTCTTCATTATTTAGCATTGGGGCATTCTCCATTATCTTAAAATTTAAAACAAACAATTAAAAAAGGCTTCTGATAGCATTGTGTAAACATCCTATTGCTCTTTATCCATAATTATCTTTTCCGAATCTTACCAAGATATGAAGCATACATTTTTACTGATTCTATTTCTTTCCTTAGTTCTAGGCAGGTTAGCCGCGCAAGCAAAACCTATCAAGGAGGAAAAGTTTGTGACAATTGGCGGTATTGAGCAGTGGGTGACCATCAGCGGGGACGACCAGTCCAAACCCGCTATCCTGTTTCTGCACGGTGGGCCCGGCAGTACCATGAGCCAGTATGATGATGCCATCTACGGCTACTGGAAAAAGGACTTCGTGCTGGTGTACTGGGATCAACGGGGAGCGGGAAGAACCTTCGGCCGCAATGCCCCTGATACCGTCACCGAGGACTACTGGATGGAGAATCCTCTGACCTTAGAGCAAATGACCGCCGATGGAATTGAGCTCACTGAGTACCTGACCAGACACTTAGGCAAACGGAAAATAGCCCTTGTAGGGACCTCCTGGGGCTCTGTGCTGGGCGCAAAGATGGCCCTTGCCCGCCCAGACCTTTTCTCTGCCTACATAGGCCACTCCCAGGTTGTAAATTTCTATGAAGGGTTTGCGCACGCCTACAGCAGAGTATCTGAAATGGCGCAGAACGCCAAAGACCAGGAGTCTCTAGATAAGCTGAAGGCCTTGGGCCCACCCCCATATGAGGATGCCAGGAAAGAAGGACAGCTGATGCGCGTCATCAAAAAGTACGAAAGGCAGAACTCCAACCCAGCCCCTGCCTCCTGGTGGAAACTGGCAAGCGCCTATGACAATGAAAAGGACGCCAAAGACAGGTACAATGGCGACGATTATTCTTTCCTTTACTCTGCCGGCCATAAAAAAATGGGGATAAAGTCTATGATGGCCGGGGTGAATTTCATGGAAGATGGCCTACGCTATAAGATTCCGGTGTACTTCATTCAGGGCGAGGAAGATATTCTCACCCCTAAAGAACTTACCAAAGCGTATTTCGTGAAAGTGAAGGCTCCGAAAAAAGAGTACGTGCTGGTGCCTGGAGCTGCACACGGGCATAACCAGGCCGTGGTAGACGCGCAGTACAAAGCAGTAAAGAAGTATTTAAACCTCTAGCATAATAAAAAGAACTGGCTTCAACATCATCTAAAAAGCCTTAAAACGCTCTCCAGCCAAACTGTTATGTCTACTAAAACAATGAAGATGACCATAATTAAAATCTAAGAAGAGGAAGATGACGCTACAAAAGCTTCTTCATACATTTAACTATAATTAATAGATTTAAAAACAACAGTGAAACCTATATCCGCTCAACTTGGCCTTATCATATTGCTGGTCTTGTCCATACTAACATCTTGTAAGGAAGAAGACATCCTTGTAAAAAAGCCAGATGGCAATGGGACTGTATCTTATTTCGCAAAAGCCTCAGGTTCTGGCGTCAAGAAGACAGACACTAAATCCATCAAGCCTTTGGGTTCTGTGGCTGTTGAGTGGTCGGCTGCAACTGTTTATGTGGAGAAAATTGCATTTGAGGGGAAAACCAGTCACCTACTTGATACTACCATCTTTGTTGGAAAGAACATCAATATCTTCAATGCAGATGCTTTAACAGGAGTAATTCAATTGCCCACAGGTGCTTACAAAAATGTGAAGGTAAAGCTGTTCGCCCGTAAGTCAGACAAATCTGAAATGGCTTTTAACCTGAGAGGGACATTTATCAATACCAAAGGCGGACGAGATAGTGTAGTAGTGGGCAGCTCCTACCCCTTTGAGGCGAACCTTCAGGTCCCGGATATTATCATTGATTCTTCAGACAAATATCGCGTGACTTTCAACTTCAACTTAGACAAAGTATTATCAGACATCTCAACAGAGTTACTGCAGACTGCCAGAAGTTACGCCGGCAAAGATAATAGCCTGATGTATGTGATCTGGAAGGGCGGATCTGATGAGGAACCCTTTTATGACCAGGTTATTGCCAATTGGCAAACGGTGGCAAGTGTTGAAGTCTCTAAACAATAAACCAGGCTCAGGTAATCAGTTGCTGGCGCTCCATAAGCTGTAAACGCCAGCCTCGGCCAGCAGCCCCATTTTACCCAGAACCGTAAACTACAATTATTGAAAAAACAGCCTTAAAACCCGCGCCATAATTATTCGGCTTACATGCACCGCCGAAGGAAGCCTTGTTCAGGAAAGCATACATCAATAACCATTTACCTAACCCGTATATGATGAAACAACTATTGATTACCGTCCTTTTCTTTGGTGCTTTTTTGAATGCGTCTGCGCAGAATGACAACTACCGCCGGGAGTTGCTCAACCTCGCAGATGTCTCCCGGCTTCCTTTGTACCGCTCGGGCGGGATGGAGCAGCTATCCAGCTATGACCGGACCGGCGGCAATGATGATGGCTTCTCGGGGAAATACTCGGCCATCAGAAAAGAACCCGGGGGACTGGTCCTGGCCGATCTGAAAGGCCCCGGCGTGGTGAACCGCATCTGGACGCCTACCCCCGAGGCAGACACCGTGAAGTTCTACTTTGACGGCGAGAAGAAACCCAGGATCAGCATTCCGTTCATTAACCTTTTCAACGGAAAGCAATTCCCGTTTGTAGCCCCGCTCTCTGGCAGCCAACTGGGAGGATTCTATTGTTATCTGCCCATCCCCTACGAGAAATCACTGAAGATCATTTACACGGGCAAGAACCTGCGTTTTCATCAACTGCAGTACCGCAGCCTGGAGAAGAAGGAGAAAATGGGCTCCTTCTCAACGGCTCTTCTTAATCAGCACAAAGACGATCTGGAGAAAATAGCCAATGCCTGGGGCAAGGAAGCCTCCCCCCTCCAGTTGTACGGAAATAAAGTAAAGTCCCAAAAGGTAAATGTGGTGCTGCGGAAGGGCTCCGAGGCATCTCTCTTCAGCCTGCAGCAAGGCGGGCGCATAGTGGGGATTGAACTTGGCGCCGGAAGCGACCTGCTGCAAGCCTACCACAAAGTGCTGCTGACCGCCCGTTGGGACAATGAACAGAAGAACGCGCTGGAGGTACCCTTGCACAATTTCTTCGGGTTTGCGTTTGGGAAGCCGGCCATGCAATCCATGCTGCTGGGCTCAGACCAAAACAAGCTGTACTCGTACCTGCCCATGCCCGTGGACGGATCAGCGGACCTGCAATTGAAGTACGACAAAGGGATGGCCGATGACCCGGAAGAAATCCTTATCTCGGGCATCATTTATTACACAGAGGACAAGAGAAATCCGGCCACAGAGGGCAAGTTGTACGCGCAGGCCAGAAGGCAGTACAACATACCACAGGCGGTGCCGCATCTGATTGCAAATGTGAGAGGCCGGGGCCATTACATTGGCACCATCCTGCAAACGCAGGGCCTGGAAGAAGGCAGCACCTATTATTTTGAGGGCGATGACCGCGCCTTTATTGACGGCAAATTGAAACTGCACGGCACCGGCTCTGAAGACTACTTCAACGGCGGCTGGTATGCGGTCACCGACAAATGGGACAAAGGGTTTAGCTTGCCTATTCACGGAGCTTTGGCCTATGACCTGATGACCTCGCGCACGGGCGGTTACCGTTTTTACCTTTCAGATAAGCTGAACTTCTCTGATTCGCTCCGGCTCACGATAGAGCACCAGCCCGAGGCCAAAACCAACGTCAAAACAGATTACACCTCGGTCGGCTTGTTCTACGCCGATCAACCTCAGTTTGAGAACTCCGAGATCAGGATTGACGATCAAATCACCAAGCTTCCGGAGCGGCATAAATTAACGCCCCAGGGCATGGTGTATTCCCTTTACTGGCTGGCTACCGCCGACTACCAGGAACCCTCCATCGTGTTCGGACTGAAGCCTTCTGATTCCTGGACCGCCAAGATTGACATTGACGCGGTTCCGGTGGTGCAGGTCTCGTTGCAGGGCCTGGACAATGGCCGGTACAAGGTCTATGTGGAGCACGGCAAAACGGAGCAGGCAAGTCCGTTCAGTTTGTGGCAGCGGTCTTCCCAGATCTCCGGCTGGATTCCTACGGATGTGGAGATGCCCAAAGAAGGAGGCAAAACCGTCTATGCCGGGGAAATTGAGATCACCGATGACCTGAAAACCATCACCCTGCGCAAAAGACCCGAAGACAACGCCTCGGTGCGCGTTTTCAGCTTCCTTTTTGAGAAAATAGAGGAAAAGAAGCCGTAGAGCAGAAATTGCCTTTACATAAAACCTAAGGATATCTAAAACAAAGCATACAAAAGCCTGTTACAGAAAGGTGGATACGGTTTGCACCTACTCAGTTTACCTCAGGTTAGGGGTAATCGTGCTCAAAATTGAACCGTATACCCCAAAACTCCTCGTTTTTCTCATAACAGGCAAACCTGCCTGCTCCCCCCTTGAGGAAAGTTCACCCTGCCGCACCTAGCTGAGCCAAAGGCTCTTGTTGTCTGAAAAAACCTTCCCTATTTACATGATGACATCCCCTACTTTTTACAGCTTGCTGCTATTTAGTTTAAAAGTAATGACCTTCATGGGGCTTACTTCTTCAGAGGCAAACTGGAAAAACAGGAAAACCAATTCAGCTAAAGGCGCCCGCAGGGGTGCCATTTTTTTTGTTCCTAACGGCAATTTGCCAGGATATGACAAGCTGGGGTACAAACCCGTTGAGGTTACCCCTGCAATCTTTCTAGCGCCAGAACCCACCCGGGAACAGGAAGTAATGGAGAGTACCGCCACGGCTTACCTCACCCGCGGCCCGTACCTGCAAATGGGCAACAAAACAGCGGTGACCTTGCGCTGGAGAACAGACATCCCCACAGATTCAAAGATACAGGTAGGCACCACCTTCGGCACCTACACCCTCTCTGCCACAAATCATGTCCTTACCACCAGGCATGAGGTTAGAATCAAAGGCTTGACCGCAGACACCAAATACTTCTACCGGTTTGGCAGCTCTAAGCAGGTACTGCAGAGCGCCAGAAGCAATTATTTCAGAACGGCCCCAGGAGACAATACCGTCAGGAAAATCAGGATTGCGGTTTTGGGAGATTGCGGGGAAAACGAGAACGGGAACCGCTCCGGCACCTTAAACTCCTACCTCAATTACGTGGGCGCAAACCCAGCAGAACTTTTACTTATCCTGGGAGACAACGCTTATCCCGGCGGCAGCGACGGCGACTACAAGAGGCAGTTTTTCGCCCCTTTTGGAGGAAACATCCTCAAAAACCATGTCCTGTTCCCGGCTATAGGCAACCACGAATACGAATCCATCTCGCCCATCACTGCCCGGGACAGGGGCGGTTACTACAATAATTTTTCCATGCCCACCGCCGGGGAGTGCGGAGGCGTGGCCTCGGGCACCAAGGCCTTTTACTCTTTTGATTGGGGCAACACGCACTTTATCAGCCTGGACTCTTACGGGAGAGAAGCCGCCGATTACACCAAGCTCTATGACACGTTGGGGGTGCAGGTACAGTGGTTGAAAAAAGACCTGCAGGCCCACCGCAAAAAGTGGGTTATTGTGTACTGGCACCATCCGCCCTTCTCAAAGGGTAGCCACAACTCAGACGTGGATGAAGAACTGAAAAAGCTGAGGGGAAACTTCATCCGGATTATAGAGCGCTACGGGGTGGACCTGGTGCTTACCGGCCACAGCCATAATTATGAGCGCTCCTATTTGCTGAACAACTACTACGGAACAGAGGCTAGTTTCAACCTGCTCACCCACGCCAAAAGCAGTTCCAGCGCCAGGTATGACGGCAGCCTTAACTCCTGCCCTTACATCACCGCCTCGGGCAAAAAGAACCGCGGAACCGTGTATGCCGTGGTAGGTTCCTCGGGCGCATCTGGCGGCGTACAGTATGGTTATCCGCACAATGCTTTGCCGTTTGCGATAAATGACGGCGGAATGCTCTACCTGGAGATTGAAGCCAACCGGCTGGATGGCAGAATGCTGCGCAAAGACGGCACCGTCTTCGACAAATTCACCATCATGCATGATGTGAACAAGACCCTTACCAGGAATATCTCGCCAGGTACCGCCACCAAACTCTCCGCCTCCTGGATAGGCACCTACAGATGGTCTACCGGCGCCACTACCCGCAGCATTATCGTCAACCCCCAGTATGCTACCACCTACAAGGTAACTGATGGCAAGAAATGCCTTACGGATGTGTTCAAGGTAAATACCGGGCTCATTGCCGGCATCACCAGCGCTGCCGAAAGCATCCAAACCCCTCTGCTGGAAGTGTACCCCAGCCCTGCCAGACGGGGTGCTGTTATCACAGTCAAATCAAACAGCGCTGAAACCACAGAGGCCTATGTTTCAGATATCAGCGGGCATATCCTTTCCACTTTCCAGTTTACCGGCACCGGTGAGATAGACACCAGGAACCTACCTAGTGGCGTGTATATCCTTAGCTTATCTGAAGACGGCCAGCACAAGAAATATAAGTTTGTGGTGATAGATTGATTTGAGCCTCCACTAAGGTTAAGAAGCAAAATGCGTTTTAGCTGTCTTTTCAGAAAACGAGCCCAGAAACAGTAGTTCATGGGCTCGTTTTGTTTGTTGCCTGAGATAGCCTTTTTAATGACTACCTGTTTTATAACGTGGTAGCTATCTAGTATATTCGGATTTACAGGTAAGATTATCCCGGGTATAAGGCGGACTATACGAATAATTCCGTTTAGCTGGTAGAGTTATAGCCAATTAGCAAAAAGAAGCATTGAACTGGTTTGAAAAGATAAAGGCTATCACGTCCCAGGAGGACACTTCTCCTGAATTGAAGAAAGGTGGAATAAAAAGCATACTGATCACCATTGCTAAAAAAATTTTGCCCGACTTTCCATTCATGGCTTACAAAAGCAGCTGCTACATTTTTGAAAGGATAAGAACTGCTGGAGGCCTAGAGATCCATGAGACTTTACATATTAGCTTCTCTCTCAGCAATCGGAACTTTTCCTGCTCCATAGCCTCTAGGCTGAATCCTAAGTATATCTACTCAAACAGTTATAACTCTAGCCTGATTAACCCACATATTGATCTGCTTGTTCTCAAGAAAGGTACAGGAGTCATACCAATTGAAGAAGCTTACTACTTCCACAACGGGAAAGTGAACAGCACGACAAAGGTTGTAGAGGAAATCTTCAAAGACTTTAAAATCTATGGACTTCCGTTCCTTGACAAGAACCTGGAGGCTTTCAAAACTTCACCTACAATCAAAGCAGGAATCCATTTCATAGAGAATCTAGCTTGTGATAAAGCCGAATTGAAGGAAGCTATCACCAAATCAATGGCTCAGAATAGGTTCAGCGCAATCCACAACAGCACGTTTGATGTGCTTAAGCAAATAATGTACTCAACTTTGGAAGGCAGGATGAGGGAAGTGAGAGACAAGGTGCCAAATTCTGCATTTGAGCTCTTGGAGCTTTATTGGGAAAGAGAAAAATAACAGGCTATAACAAAGTGCATGAGGCATGCTACGGCCGACGGCCTTGCACGCCTCATGCACGAGGCCGTCAGCAAAAAATTATAATGATAAAAAGGGTACTCATACTGCTATGTTGTCATTTCGCCTTCTCATGCATTCCAAATACCGAAACCAACAAAAGAATTGATAGACCTACTGGAATGTCTTCTAATACCCAAACCCTCATTTCTGAAAGAATGCTTCCTGACACCAAAGATGTTCTGGTTTTAAGAACAGACTTTTCAGATGATGGTAAATGGGAAAAGATTTGTAATTGGATAGCCGAACCTACCCCAAAGGACGGTTTTAAAGCAGCAGTTTACTTCCTAAGCGAAAAGAAATTCGGTGGATTAGAAAGTGAGGAGTTACTTACAGGTATCGCCAAAAATTATAAGCACTTTTTCATATTCATTGTAGACAGCACAACAATAGCCCATATGGAGCACCCAGTTTTGTGCATCGACCTGAAAGATAATCCAGGAGACACGCTCCGTGTGATTCCATCGGAGATGTATAGCATTGAAAATAATCTATCTATCTCAAATATGAACTTTGAGGAATTCAAAAGTTCAGTAGATTCTGACGGTGTATTCAGAGGGTTTAGGTAAGAAAATAACTTTTGCTAACAACTTACAGGCCTCATGCATAAGGCCGTTAGTCCTCATTTAGAATAAATGGAAATCCTCAAGGATAAAATACTTCTTCTACTTATTATAACATCAGTAGGCCTTATCTATCTCATTACGTCAAGGGGTGCTTGGGAATCTACCATTGAACAAAAAGGGGCAGAAGAAAATAACAGGCTAAAGCTATCAGATTATATCTCAATAGAATCAGATCATTTTCTAAACTCAGAAAATCAAACTATAGGTAGTGCTACTTACATTATTGCCTATAAATGCTTCATTATAGATAGTTTATCTGTCCAAATCATTGAAGTTGACAATGGAAAGCGAAGCTATCTCAGTAATACCCTAACAAGGATTGCTGACATGCAAAAAGTACAGTTTAATTCAATTGGTGAAATTGTTCCAGAAAGCCTCTTACCAACCTATAAAGTAGCTATTTGCCCGGGACAACAAATTGAAATCACAAACTGGTTTAAATACCCCAATGCCAATGCTGAAGATTTTGAAATAAAATACTATATAAAAGGAAAGAATTTAGCACCAGTAAGCAGGACGGCCAAGTTAGAGAAAGTTGAAAGCTTCAGTATAAAAGGAAGACACCATTACGACTTTATTATTCTACTTTATCCTATTCTGTGGCTGATTTTTGGATTGTTGCTGCTTAGCAAAATTGTGCTTGTACTTAGAAAAAAGCCTAGGCCTGGCAAAAGTTATAATATATAACCGCAACATAGCTCAGCTGTTTTGCAAGTTTTAAGAAGAGATTAGTAAATTTATTGATTCTCAAATTCTATCAACATCACCTTCCTTTTTTGAGTCATTTTCCCAAAACAGCCTTAAAACCGAAGCTTAAAAAATAAACTAATGAATAAAATCCTCTACGCCTTCTTGTTCATTTCCCTTGCTGCCTTCTCCTTCAAACTGCCACCTACAGGTAAAAAAGACAAAAAGGCACCTGCTGTTATAACCAAAACGGTGAAGGCCCGCCTAGATGCTGCCTTGAAAAGCTTTGTGGATTCAGGCAGAGTGGCGGGCGCATCGGCGTTGATCTTTGAGAAAAACCAAGAGGTCTACCATAATGCCTTCGGGTTTGCTGACCGCGAAGCCAAGGCCCCGATGGACCGGAACACCATTGTGCGCATCTATTCCATGACCAAGCCGGTGACCGGGGTTGCCCTCATGAAACTCTATGAGAAAGGCGCTTTTCAATTGGATGACCCGCTCTCAAAATACGCCCCGGAGTTTGCCAATATGAAAGTGTACAAGGGCGTGGATGCCTCGGGCAACCTGATCCTGGAGCCGCTCAAACGCCCCATCACTGTCCGGGACATTACCCGCCACACCGCAGGGTTCGCAACCACCACCGACCTGCCCGGTCTAAGCGAATTGGTGCAGAAGGCGGAACTTTCCAACCCCAACAACACGCTGGAGCAGATGGTGAAAAAACTGGCCAGTTTGCCGCTCCTGTTTCAGCCCGGAGAGCAGTGGAATTACGGTCCATCGGTAGATGTGCAGGCCTATCTGGTGGAGCGCCTCTCGGGTAAACCATTTGCCCAATACCTGCAGGAAAACATTTTTACGCCGCTGGGCATGACCAACACCCGCTACGTGGTGCCGGAAAGTGACAAAAGCAGGTTTGCCGCTACCTACCGCAAAAGCGAAAATGGCCAGCTCACCCGTGTTCCTGACATAGACAATCTTTTCAACACCAAAGAATTTGCCTTGACGCCGGGCGGCTGGGGCCTCACCTCCACCCTGGATGATTACATGAAGTTCGCCCGTATGCTGGTGAACAAGGGCACCCTGGGTAAAGCCAGAATCCTGAAACCGGAGACCGTTAAACTGATGGCCACAAACCAGCTGTCTGACAGTGTTACGCAGCGCATGTGGCTGCCCAGCAAAGGCCGGGTGGGTTTCGGGATTGACTTCGCGGTACGTTTGCATCCGCCGGTAACCAAAGAGGAAAATAATGGCGCCGTAGGTGAGTTCTTCTGGGATGGCGCGGCCAGCACCTTGTTCTGGGTAGACCCAGTGAATGACCTTACCGCCGTTCTGTTTGTGCAGGTATTTCCCTTTGAAGGCCAGGTGCACAAGCGCTTCCGCGATGCCGTTTATGGCCCGTTTAAGCAAAATCAGCCTTAAACCACAGCTTTCAACCAGTTAAAGGGATATTATCTTTATTCTGACAGACCTTCCTTCTATTCTATATTCAATGATCAAAAGACTACTCAGAAGGGCCTCCTGCCTGACGGCCGTGGTGGTGCTGGCCCTGCAGACTCCCCATGCGCTGGCCCAAGCCAACACCAGCGGCGGCTTAAGACTGAACGAACTGGAATACCTGGAGATGCCCGGCCTCAACGTGATGCTGGCCCACGACTTCTATCCCGAAAGCCACCAGGGCGGCGTGGGTATCATCCAGAACGGCCTGCGCATTGGCACTAATGGTGATCTTCGCCTGGAGCCCACGCCTGGTCAATGGCAACCGGTGCCCAAGGTAGGTCCGCGGGTGGTAGACAAAGCCACGCAGACCATCAGCGTGCGCATGCAGTACCCAGACCCGGACAAAAACCGCAAAGGCTTCAACCCCATCATCTACCCCGACCTGAATTTCGCTTACGAGGTGAAGGTGCGGCCCGAGGGCAAGAACTTCCGGATTATCGTGGACCTAGACCAGCCCCTGCCTGAGGCCTGGATTGGAAAGGTAGGTTTCAATTTCGAGCTGTTTCCGGGCATCCTGTTCGGGAAGAGCTACTACATGGACCAGCAGTTCGGCATCTTCCCGCGGCAACTGAACGGCCCCGGCTTCTATGATGCTTCCAAAGAGTACCAGACCATGCCGCTGGCCTCAGGACAGAAACTGACCATCGTGCCCGAAGACCCGCGGCAGACACTCACCATCCAGAATGTTTCCGGCGAAGGCCTGCAACTCATTGACGGCCGGGCGCAGCACAACAACGGCTGGTTTGTGGTGCGGTCGCTGATGAAGAAAGGCGCTACCAAAGGGGCTATTGAATGGCTTGTGTCGCCTAATGCCATCGTTGGCTGGAAGTCTGAGCCGGTGGTGCAGGTCTCGCAGGTGGGCTATCATCCCAAGCAGCAGAAAGTGGCCGTTATTGAGCTGGACAAAACCGAAACGCAGCGCCACCCCGTGACCTTGTACCGCATCAAGGAAACCGGCGGATTGGAGAAAGTGCTGGAAGCGCAGCCCAAAGAGTGGGGCAAGTTCCTGCGCTACCATTACCTGCAGTTCGATTTCACCAAGGTGGAGCAGCCGGGCATGTACAAAGTGCAGTACGGCACCTATGAGACCAGTCCGTTCCAGATCAGCGACCAGGTGTACAAGCGGCACGTGTGGCAGTCGGTGATTGAGACGTTTTTGCCGGTGCAGATGTGCCACATGCGCGTGAACGACCGCTACAAAGTCTGGCACGACGCCTGCCACCTGGACGATGCCCGCATGGCGCCTCTCAACCACAACCACTTTGACGGCTACATCTCCGGTCCCAGCACCTTGACCAAATATGCACCCGGCGAGCACGTACCCAACCTGGCCGTAGGCGGCTGGCACGATGCCGGAGACTATGACATGCGCGTGGAATCCCTCGCGGATGAGATCCGGATTTTATCGCTCGCTTTCGAGGAATTCAAGGTAAAGTACGACAACACCAGCATTGACCAGAAACTGAAAATTGCGGAGCTGCACCGCCCCGACGGCAAGAACGACATCCTGCAACAGGTAGAGCACGGCGCACTTTCCATCGTGGCCGGTTACCGCAATCTGGGCCGGTTGTACCGCGGCATCATTGAGCCGTCTCTGCGCCAGTACACCCTGTTGGGAGAAGCTTCCACCCAAACCGATGAAGTGGTGTTTGACCAAGCCAAAGCCCCTAACCCGCTTCCAGAGATCGGGCAGAAAGGTGCTCCGGATGACCGTTGGGTGTTCACGGAGGAAAACCCCGGCCGCGAACTGCAGGTGGCTTCCTGCCTGGCCGTAGCTTCCCGCGCCTTGAAAGGCTACAATGATTCTCTGTCAACCCACTGCCTGCAGATTGCCCAGGAACTGTGGGACCGCACGAAGGAGAAGGACAAGATGCAGCGCGTGAACGCCGCCGCAGAGCTGCTGCTGTCCACCAAGGACAAGAAGTACGCCAACTGGCTAGTGGATAACACCCAGGATATCACAAGGAACATTGGCCGCACGGGTTGGGTCATTGGCCGCACCTTGCCACTCATCAAAGACAAGAAATACAAAGCTGCCGTACTAGCCGCCGTGGCCAGCCACAAGAAAGTAGTGGAAGAGCAGGAGAAGAAAACCCCGTACGGCATGCCGTATGAGCCCGATATCTGGGGCGCTGGATGGGGCATCCAGAACTTCGGGGTACAGCAGTATTTCCTACACGCCTCCTACCCTACCATCTTCCCCAAGACCTACATGCTGCACGCCATGAATTTCGTACTAGGCGTGCACCCGGGTTCTAACGTATCATCCTTTGCCTCAGGCGTGGGTGCCAAATCGTTGACTACCGCCTACGGAAATAACCGCGATGAATGGTCTTACATCCCCGGCGGCGTAGGCTCCGGCACTGCCTTGATTCGCCCGGACTTCCCCGAACTGCTGCACTGGCCGTACCTCTGGCAGCAAACCGAGTACGTGATTGGCGGCGGCTCCTCAGACTACATGTTCCTGATTCTGGCGGCCGATCATCTGTTGAGCAAGTAACCTTACCATCTTACCTACTGCAGCAAAGCCTGGAGACCTATCTCCGGGCTTTGCTGTTTTGGAACCGTTTTCCAGAAACCGGGCGGAAAGCATATACCTAGTCGTAAGTATTTTCACAACAATAACACCTATCTTACAGCTACTTACAAGGCAAATAAGTATATTCAGTGATCAATTCCCCCTCCCCCTAATAGGTCCGCCAAACGGGTAAGAACCGGCTATATCCTTTTTGAAAGCTGTTTTCTGCCCCGGTATTTCCCTCTGACTTATACCATATCGCACAGGCATTGACAGAGAAGCCGAAAACTGCCTATTGAAAGAGTAGGCACTAAACCCGATTCTTATGAAAAAGATTGTACTTGCCTTAGCCTTCCTGATCCTGGCCACCACTGCTTACAGCCAACCCCCTGTCACTCCTACGCCTACCAAAGGAGCCTCCAAATACACGAAAGCGTATTATTTAGAGAAAAGGGAAGCGAACATGGTGAGAGGCTGGATTCTTACCCCAACCGGGGTTGCACTCATGGGGCTCAGCTTTGCTTTGGCTTGGGGTGATGCAGCTACCAGTATCACTTCATTAGGAACGCAAAAATCCAACAATGGCGCTACTTCGGGAATAATGGCAGTAGCTGGGGTAGCAGGAGTAGTGATAGGTACCATCTCTTTTATCTCGGCTGGGCAAAACAAAAGAAGGGCAAGGTCTATGGCGGTTGGTTATGAACAGGTTCCCCTACCGCAACAGGGCGGTTTGATGACCAAAGTGGTCCCTACAGTGGGCTTAAAGGTTGCTTTTTGAAGGTCCCACCTCCGAGAAAACATACAACAGAGAAGCCGAAAACTGCATTTTGGAAGAGTAGGCACTTGAAATAGCAACCATGAAACTCACCATCTTTTCTCTGGCACTTCTCTTTCTGACTACTACATCCTACGGTCAAGGTCAAAAGGGAAGGACGCCTGCTCAGGAATATTATTTACAAAAAAGTAAATCACACAGGTCTGGCGGCTGGGCCCTCTCCGGAATTGGTTTAGGATTGATGACCACAGGGGTAGTAATCGCCACAAGTAGCGCCTCCCTTTTTGGTAGCTCCGGAGATGGGGATGGTGATATTTTATTTGGGGGCATACTGGCCACTACTGGGCTTGTCTCCCTGATTGGCGGAGGCATTTCCTTTATCTCGGCCGGAAACAACAAAAGGAAGGCAATGTCTCCCGAGTTCAGTTATACGCCAATTCCCCTACCCCAACAGGGAACCCTGATGAACAGGTCGGTACCAACTTTGGGCCTTAAAGTCACCTTTTAAGTTTATGCCTCCTTCTACCGGCCCATCTACCATAGCTTAGTCCTTCTGATACCACACCCCAGAACAAATCCGGAACCAGGCTGTTACAAAGCAGGACATTTTCTGATTCAGCCACCGCCATGAAAATCCTACTTACCGGCACCACGGGATACATCGGGCAGAGCCTGCTGCCGGCGCTGTTGAAAGACGGTCATGAAGTGGTGTGCTGTGTGCGGGACCGGAACCGGTTCGACGAAGGCAAATACAGCTCAGAAAAGCTACAGGTCATTGAAGTAGACTTCCTGGACCAGGCCTCACTGGCGGTGATCCCAGATGACATTGAGGCGGCCTATTACCTTATTCACTCCATGGCGGCGGAGGGCGAGGACTTTGAGAAGCTGGAGCGCACCACAGCCCTTCATTTCAGGGACAGAATCCAGAAAACAAGCGCAAAACAGGTCATCTACCTGGGTGGCATCACCAATGACCAGCACTTATCCAAGCACCTGCAATCAAGGAAAAAAGTAGAGGGAATCCTGGCCTCGGGCAGGTATCACCTGACTACGCTGCGGGCCGGCATCATCCTGGGCTCGGGTAGCGCCTCTTTTGAGATCATGCGCGACCTGGTAGAGAAACTGCCTATCATGATCGCACCCAAATGGCTCAACACCAAATCGCAGCCCATCGCCATCCGAAACGTGATTGAGTACCTCAAAGGCGTGTTAGGCCAAGAAGAGTTGTATGACCAGAGCTTTGACATTGGCGGCCCCGATGTGCTCACGTACAAAGAAATGCTGCTGGGTTTTGCGAAGGTCCGTGGGCTCAAGCGCACCATTCTCACCGTGCCGGTTATGACGCCTAAACTCTCCTCGTACTGGCTGTATTTTGTCACTTCCACCTCGTACACACTGGCCACCAACCTGGTGCAGAGCATGCGCGTGGAAGTCATCTGCCAGGACAACCGGCTCCAGGAATTTTTGAAGATCACACTGCTACCCTATGACACCGCCATCAAACTGGCTTTTGACCGCATCCAGAACGAGGGCGTGATTGCCAGCTGGAAAGACGCTTTGTCCAGCAACGTACTCAACGAGGGAATCTCCAAGCTGCTCACCGTGCCTACCTTCGGGTGCTTCACTGATAAACGCGAGGCCGAAGTAACCCAGGTAGACAAATCGGTGCACAAGATCTGGTCTATTGGGGGTGAGAACGGCTGGTATTATGCCAACTGGCTCTGGCAACTGCGCGGGTTTATTGACAAGCTATTCGGAGGGGTGGGTCTGAGGCGTGGCCGGAAGAACAGCACCATGATCCATGCCGGCGAGTCGCTGGATTTCTGGCGCGTGCTCTACGCCGACCGCGAGGAGAAACGCCTCCTGCTCTACGCCGAGATGAAGCTGCCCGGCGAGGCCTGGCTGGAGTTCAAGATCATCGGGCAGACGCTTTACCAGACCGCCACGTTCCGGCCGCTGGGCTTGTGGGGCCGGTTGTACTGGTACTCAGTGCTGCCGTTTCACGCCTTTATTTTCAGCAACATGCTCAAACGGATTGCCGCCTGAACAAGCCTCCCGCGTTTTAATCCGGATTCCGGAAAAACAAGCCAAAAACCACTCGGGCTTACTTCTGCTCTGGGTACAGAATGGCGTAGCTCACGTCCTGGAAATAGCGGGAAAGGTAGCGGGGCACCACGTTGAACTCTGGGCGGTACGAAACGGTGTGCGGCCTGCCCAGCACCACCGTGAACAGATCATTCTGGGTGACCTCCTTGGCCAGCGTTGGGAAATTGTCCCAGTTCTCATACAGCTCATAGCTGATGTTCACGGTGTAGCGGTCCTGGTCCTGCACAAAGTTCTCCAGCGTCTGTAAGGTCCCTTTCGCGCCCAAGATCCTGATTCTGGCGCCGGCTCCTTTGGCGAGTTGCAGGATGGTGTTCACCCAGAACGGGAACCCGGCCTCCCGCTCAGAGTTACGGGGCACCACCACAATAATGGTCTGGATGGTATTTAAAGGGTCGCAGAATTTACAGAAGATGGTCTGCACGGTAGTGTGGTTCACCACCCGATTCAGGATACTGCCCCAAAACCACTCGCGGGCACTGAGCTTGCCGTTCCAGGCCATCACCACCTCGGTGATCCGGAGCTCCCGCACCGCCCTGATGATGCCGTTGCCCACGTTGATATCCACCCGGTACACTGGCCGTATCAGGTCAGGGTCCTCCGTCACTTCATGGATCACGGAGGTTACATCGCGCTGGTGCAGTTTAATCTTATCCTCGGGGTTATGGTGCTCTGAGACCACCACCAGCGGCATCAGCGGCTCCGGGGCAATGGGGTTCTTGATGAGCAAAGAGAAATCCAGCAAGCGCTTCAGGTGCTCCATGTTTTCCACCGGAATCAGAATGCGCTCGTCGCCCTCGGTGCCTTCGGGTACTTTGTCGGCCATGGCGATGGCAATCTTCCGCCCGGCTTTCTCGGCCACGATACTACTGACGAGGCAGGAAACCAGAATGAGCAGGATGGTGCCGTTCAGAGCCCTTACGTCCAGAATCTTGAGGTTATACCCAATAAGCACTACCGCAATGGTAGCCGCCGCATGGGCACTACTCATGCCAAAAATCAGCCTGCGCTCATCCGGATCGAACCCATAGATCTTCTGGGTCAGGAAAGCCGCCAGCCACTTACCCGCGAACGAGATGACAATGATCACCACCGCCACAAACAAGGCCTCGGGACCTTCCAGCAAGACCCGCACGTCTACCAGCATGCCCACGCTGATGAGGAAAAACGGGATGAACAGCGTATTGCCCACAAACTCGGTGCGGTGCATCAACGGCGAGGCCCTGGGAATAAGCTGATTCAAAGCCAGACCCGCCAAAAACGCCCCAATGATCGGCTCGGCCCCGGCCAGATGCGCCATGAACCCAGACAGAAACACCACGGCCAGCACAAACAGGTACTGCGCGTTGCCTTCGCCCTCCAGTGCCCTGAAAAACCAGCGGCTGATGCGGGGCACGCCCCACAGCACCATAAACACAAACAGGGCCTGCTGCGCCGCAAACTGCACCCAGAACAAAGGCGACAGATCTGGCTTCTGCAGGTTGGTGACCACCGCCAGAATGATGAGAACAGCCGCATCGGTGATGATGGTACCGCCCAGGATAAGTGTCATGGTTCGGTGCTGCGTGATGCCCAACCGCCCGATGATGGGGTAAGCCACCAGCGTATGCGTGGAGAACATACTGGCCAGCAGAAACGCCGAGAGCGGACTATAGCCCAGCACAAAGCGGGCGCCCAGAAATCCCAGAATCAGCGGGATAATGAAGGTGAGCGTCCCGAAGACGATGCTCTTGTTCTTGTTTTCCCGGAAATCGTCCATGTCCATCTCCAGACCGGCCAGGAACATGATGTACAGCAACCCGATGGTACTGAACAGCACCACGCTTTCGTCACGCTCCAGCACGCCCAACCCGTGCGGGCCCAGCAGCACCCCAGACAAGATGAGGCCCAGGATACCCGGAACCCCCATTTTGTTGAACAGCATGGGCGAAAACAGGATCACCAATAGGATGACCGCAAACACCAAAACCGGGTCCTGCAGGGGAAGTTTGAACAGCGACAAGGACAATAAGACCATTCTGGTATAGCTCAAGGAATAAATTACAACTAGGTACGGCCCATCTCCACGGATGTTCCTGCCCTTCTCATGCCCTTACTTGATCTGCAGGAACTAGTTCTGGCAACTGCCCTGCTACCCTGCATTATCCGTACATTTTCAGAAAACAAGGTAAAAACCGATCCCGCGAACACTTCTCCGGTGCAACACGCCCAAACTCCATGCGGCGGGTACCCGAAACTTTTCTACATTTAAGAAGCCAATTCTGCCTTCTACAGGCTCCCTGGCTCAACGCTTTTCTCTGCGTACGTTTACCGCCTTTTTTCCTGAAAACGCCTTAAAACCAAACCGCCCCTGGCCTATGCCCCTCCTGCTGATTGCCCTTGCCGTGCTTGCCTTGCTCGTTCTGATGATTGTCTTCCGGCTCAATGCCTTTCTGGCCCTAATTCTGGTAGCCCTGGGTTTAGGCATTGCCGAGGGGATGCCCGTGAAAGACGCCATCACCTCGGTGCAGACCGGGATCGGTAGCACGCTGGGCTCCATCGCCTTGATCATTGGTTTCGGGTCCATGCTGGGCAGCCTGATTTCTGACAGCGGCGCGGCACAGCGCGTTTCTTTGAGTCTTATCAAAAAGTTTGGAGTGCGGTACATCCAATGGGCCATGATTCTGACCGGGTTTGTGGTAGGGTTGCCCATGTTCTACAATGCCGGCTTCATCCTGCTTATTCCGCTGGTGTTCAGTATTGCGGCCTCTACGGGGTTGCCGTTATTATTTGTAGGCATTCCCATGGCGGCGGCGCTGTCCGTGACCCACGGGTATCTGCCCCCGCATCCTGGCCCCACCTCCATTGCCGTCATCTACAAAGCCGATATGGGGCTCACGCTGATCTACGGCCTCATCATCGCGGTGCCTGCCATCATCCTGGCCGGACCTATTTTCACCCGCTTTCTTTCAAAGTTCAAAGCCGCGCCGCCCGCCGGTTTGGCACCTCCCAGAATCTTCACCGATGAAGAGATGCCGGGTTTCGGGGTGAGTTTCTTTACGGCCGTTTTCCCGGTGCTGCTCATGGCGCTGGCTACGCTGGCCAACGCGGTGCTACCAGATGCCTCCGTTCTGCGCCAAGCCCTGGACTTTGTGGGCGATCCCGCCATTGCCCTGCTCCTCTCCGTTTTCCTGGCCATCTACACGCTGGGCCTGAACCGGGGCCGTAAGATGGATGATATCATGGCGGTGCTCTCGGGCTCAGTGAGCAGCGTGGCCATGATCATGCTCATCATTGGGGGCGGCGGCGCTCTCAAGCAGGTATTGGTAGACAGCGGCGTAGGCGATTACATCACGGCGCTGGTCAAAGACATGGCACTTTCACCTTTGGTGCTGGCCTGGAGCGTGGCGGCGCTTTTGCGGGTTTGCCTGGGATCGGCCACCGTGGCGGCCATTACCACGGCGGGCATCACCTTACCCGTTATCGCGGCCACCGGCGTCAGCCCCGAGCTCATGGTCCTGGCCACCGGCGCGGGCAGCCTCATGTTCTCGCACGTGAACGACCCCGGCTTCTGGATGTTCAAAGAATACTTCAGCCTCAGCATTCCAGACACCATAGCCACTTGGTCTATCATGGAAACCCTGGTCTCGGTCATTGGTCTGCTGGGCGTGCTGGCCTTGAACGCTTTTGTGATTTAACTGCCCGTGGAGGAAGTCCGTTTCAGACCTGAATTCTTGAATTTGGGCCTGAAACGGGAGCAGGAACAGCCTCGTCTTTTTGCTTTCAGATGGCTGCCGCTGGAGATGCATGGCTGTGCGTTGCCAGGAACCCAGGGTTCCACTATCTTTGGTAAACCTTACCTGCGCTGAGGAAGAATTGCCCTCTCCTGCGTAGCCGCTTTTTGCTTTTTACACCCCAAATGAGACATCTTCTTCCCGGCGCCTTTGCTGCGCTTCTGGTGCTGCTTTCCTTTTCTGCGTTCAGCCAAAATACAGCTTCCGTGCAGGCTGAGCCCAAGGGCGGCCTCAATGCCCTGGCGCTGAAATACTTTAAAATCAGGTTCACCAAAGAGCAGCGCAAAAAGCTGGAGGACAAAGAGCTTGAATTCATCTTCGAGATTGACCAAGAAGGCGTGCCTACGCTGGAAGCCATCCACGGGGTTTCTGAACGGGATATCTTAGACAGTTTACAGGCCACTTCGGCCAAGCTGCCCGGGTTCATTCCGCAGGAAGTGAATGGTCAGAAGCAAGCCTCCATCTACTATTTAAAACTCCGATACCCCACCTATGGCAATCTGAGCGGCGGTAACGGGTACCAGGAGGCCATCAGGTACAACGAGACGAAGTACGAAGACTTTGCCTACATTCATAAATCGGGGCAGCGCCTGGATATTGTCTTCGGGGGCATGGCCAATGCCTTTATAGGCAAGGCCGGCGATTACCTGAGCCCGGGCGGCGGTATGAAGACAGAGATTCTCTACAGGGGCAAGAACGGTATTGGCGGAGGGTTATTGATGAGTTTCTACGGAAACAAACTTAAGCAGGACTACCCCATTGCCTCAGACCGGGAACAGAACACCGCTCCACCTACCCTCCTCCTGGGCGTAGGCTTGAACAAGGCCTTGATGGCGAAGGAAAGAAAGGAGTTCCTGGTACAACTGGAGCTGAACTACGCCATCCAGAACGTCACCGCCAAAGAAGGAAACAACGATAAAGACTGGACCCAACTCCAGGGCTTCAGCCCCGGGCTGGTAGGCCATTACTTCTTCCAGGTAGGCAAACCCAAAGCTTACTATTACTATGGCGCGCCGTCTGTTTATGTCAATTACCTGAATGTGCACGCGGGCATCAGACCGGTTTTCTTTAACCTCAAAGAAGCCACCGGCGTCATGCTGGAATTGGGCTTTTCTTTCCGGCTGGGTTGCCACGGCGTGGATGAATACCAGATAAAATAAGCAGATCCCGTAGCCCTGCTCCGCAGGCAAACTCCCCTGGACCGTTTCCTAGACAGCGCTCTGCTGCTGATTCCCGGCTTTTTCGCCTGACAAAACCGACCATCTTCTGCGCGGTTCACAGCCATGTGCCCTTTTGGCAGTCCTCTGGTTTCCTGAAAGATACCTGAGCTTTCTCCTGCCCTTTCTCACCTAAAAAGCGCCATTAGCTGCTTTTAAGGCCTTTCTCTGCGCAGAACCAACTGGTCCCTATAGCGGTCGTGGACTCCGTCATAAGGCTTTAGGAACATTTGGGCAGGTTCTTAGTATAAAATTTGATGCAACAGCCTGGGCCTCGGCGCGGACAACGAATTGTGTTTCCTAAGCCGGGACCAGTGTTTTCACCAGAAAAGAAGAGAAAGATGAAAGTAGAGATATGGTCAGATGTGGTTTGCC
Source organism: Rufibacter roseolus (assembly GCF_017916365.1). Lineage (GTDB taxonomy): Bacteria > Bacteroidota > Bacteroidia > Cytophagales > Hymenobacteraceae > Nibribacter > Nibribacter roseolus. Next base: position 1,000,410 of record NZ_JAFMSU010000001.1, on the reverse strand, counting down.
CTTTCTGTTACATAGGCAAACGCAGGTTTGAAAAGGCGCTGAAAGATTTTCCGGGCAAAGGCAAGGTAGAGGTGGTGTGGCGCAGTTTCCAACTGGACCCCGATCTGAAGTTTGTGCCCGGGCAATCGGTGCATGAGTACCTGGGCAAGCGGAAAGGCTCCAACGCCGCCGAGGGCAAGAAAATGAACGACTACATGGCCCAGATGGCCAAAGAAGTGGGCCTGGACTATGACTTCGACAAGGCCATTATCAACAACACCTTTAATGCGCACCGCCTCCTGCACCTGGCCAAAAAGCACGGCAAGCAGGACGAGATGAAAGAAAGGCTGTTCGCTGCTTACTACACCCAGGGCAGAAACGTGGGCGATCTGGATACTTTGGTGCAGCTGGGCGAAGAAGTGGGCCTGAACGGAGACGAGATCAGGGAAGTACTGCAAAGCGACACCTACGCTCAGGAAGTACAGCAGGACATGTACGAGGCGCAGCAGGTGGGCGTAAGAGGCGTGCCTTTCTACGTCTTCAATGACAAGTACGCCGTCTCGGGCGCGCAACTCTCAGAGCTGTTCCGGGAAGTCCTGGACAAGGTGTGGGAAGAGGAAAAGCCGCAGATGATTTCCGGCGAGGGTGCGGGTTTCTGCACCCCGGACGGCATCTGCGAGTAGTTTTTAAGCCATTTTAAGGAAAACGAAATGAAAGTACTATTTGTATTAACCTCGCACAGTGAGTTGGGCAACACCGGAGAGAAAACCGGTTTCTGGATTGAGGAATTTGCCGCTCCGTATTACGTATTCAAAGACGCTGGCGCCGACATCACCCTGGTTTCTCCCAAAGGCGGACAGCCTCCCATTGACCCCAAAAGCGACGCTCCCGAGAACCAGACTGAGGCGACCAAGCGGTTCAAAGGAGATGAAGCTTTGCAAATGCTGCTGGCCAACACCAGGAAAGTAACAGAAGTATCGGCCCAGGATTTTGACGCGGTGTTCTACCCCGGCGGCCATGGTCCGCTGTGGGACCTGTACGAGAGCCCCGAGTCTGTGCAGTTGATTGAGGACTTCTGGAAGAGCAAGAAGCCGGTAGCCGCCGTGTGCCACGCCCCGGCGGTGCTGCTCAACGTGAAAGACGAGAACGGCCAGCCGCTGGTAAAAGACAAGGACGTGACCGGTTTCGCCAACACCGAGGAAGAAGCCGTGGGCCTCACCCAGGTGGTGCCTTACCTGTTGGAAGATGAGCTCAAAAACAAAGGCGGCCGCTACTCCAAAACAAGTGACTGGGGCGTACACGTGGTGCAGGATGGCCTACTGATCACCGGCCAGAACCCGGCCTCGTCTGAGGAAGCCGCCCACCGTTTGCTGCAACTTCTAAGAAAATAGCCCCTAAACGGCTTTAAGCCGGCAAACCCTTACAGGCAGGTTTCCGGCCGAGCTTGGAAGTTTAAAAAGAAGAGGCCTTCTCCAACACGTTTGGAGAAGGCCTCTTCTTTTTAGGTATTATATCTTACTTCAAAGCGAGAGTTCCTTCCACGGTCTTCTTGCTCTTTTTGGTAGCTGCATCGGGTTGGCCTCCGCCCACGCTGATCTGCACATTACCCGGCACGTGTTTGGCAGTACCATCTGAGGCAATCAGAGCCAGGTCCTGCGGCCGAAGCTCAAAGGTGACCTCCTTGCTTTCGCCACGTTTCAATGAAATCCGCTGGAAACCTTTCAGGGCTTTGAGAGGCGTTCTGAAGCCGTTTTCCTGGCGAGTGAGGTAAAGCTGCACCACTTCATCTCCGTCCATCTTGCCGGAGTTGGTCACGCGCACGCTCACCTTTACCGGGCTGTTCACTTTGCTGTCTTTGGGCAGGTCCAGCTTGTCATAGGTGAAGGTGGTGTAGCTCAGGCCGTGCCCGAAACCATACAGCGGTTGCCCTTTGAAGTAGCGGTAGGTGCGGTTCTCCATGGAGTAGTCGCCAAAGCCTGGCAGATCTGCATCGCTTCTGTAGAACGTCACCGGCAAGCGACCCGCCGGATTGTAGTCCCCGAACAGCACATCGGCGATAGCCGTACCTGCACTCTGCCCGGCGTACCAGGCGTTCACAATGGCCGGGATGTTCTGAGCCTCCCACGGAATAGCGATGGCGCTACCAGTCATCATCACGAACACTACTGGTTTGCCCGTGGCTTTCAGTTCTTTCATCAGATCGGTCTGTACTTTGGGCAAAAGGATAGACGTACGGTCACCGCCGTTGAAGCCGGGCTCGTTCACTTTCATCTCTTCGCCTTCCAGTTGCGGCGAGATACCGCCCACGTAGATGAGGACATCGGCGTCTTTCACGCGGTTGGCCAGCGCTTTGAAGTCTGACTTGGCGAAGTTACCGGCGCGCAGCTGTACCGAGGCTTTGCCGCCGTCCTGGTTGTATTCCAGCACCAGGCGGTAAGTTTTGCCTTGCTGGGTAGCCAGTTTGTAGCTTTTCGCGCCCCAGCGGTTGCGGGTCCAGGCGTTGAGTTGCTCTTTGCCGTCAACCAGCAGTCTATAGCCGTCATCGCCCTCTACCTCAAAGGTGATGGAGCCGGTGGTTTTGGCAGTGAAGTCTGTGGTGTAGCGGGCCGAGAAGTTATAGGCTTTCATGTTGCCCACCACGGTCTCGCCTTCTTGCCAGAAGTTGTTGATCTCGGCTTCCTGGCGGGTGGCTACCGGCTGACCTTTCAGCTCCATGTTGTTGAAGTACTCGGCTTTCACGCCGGGCTTGCCTTCAAAACTCAACTGGGATTTGATCTCGGTGTACACCAGCAGCGTGTCTTTGGTGAAGGTGGAAGCACGCTCATAGACCACCTGCGTACCGGTGCCTACCTTGTTTTTGATGCCCTGCAGAGCGGTCACAATCTCAGACGGGATTCCGTTGTAGTTCCCCAGCACCGCAATCGGATTATCCGCGTTGGGGCCGATCACGGCAATTTTCTTCAGGTTCTTTTTAAGCGGCAAAGTGTTCTTGTCGTTTTTCAGGAGCACCATGGACTGCTGCGCCATTTTGAGGGAATGGGCTTTGTGCGGAGCGCTTTCCAGGACATCGGGCGAGGTCTGGGCGTATTTTACCATGGCGGCCGGGTCAAACATGCCTAACCGGAACCGGATGGTGAACAAACGCTTCACCGATACATCAATCATGCGCTCGGTGATCTTGCCGTCTTTCACGGCCTGCACCAGGGCTTTGTAGGCATCGGTGCCGCAGTCAATGTCAGTGCCGTGCATCACAGCGTCCGCACTAGCCGAGGCCGCATCCGGGTGGGTTTTGTGGTTCTTGAAGAAATCATCGATGGCCCAGCAGTCGGAGGTGACGTAGCCGGTGAACTGCCACTGGTTGCGCAGGATGTCGTTCATGAGCTCGTCTGAGCCACAGCAGGGCTGTCCTTTGTAGGCGTTGTAGGCGCACATGACACCAGCCACCTTGGCGTTCACCACCAGTTCCTGGAAGGCGGGCAGATAGGTATCCCAGAGGTCATAGGGCGTGGCGGTGGCGTTGAAGACGTGGCGCTCGGGCTCGGGGCCGCTGTGCACGGCGTAGTGCTTCGCGCAGGCCGCCGCTTTGAGGTATTTAGGGTCATCGCCCTGCAGCCCGCGCACAAACGCCCGGCCCAGCATGGCCGTCAGGAACGGGTCCTCGCCGTAGGTTTCCTGTCCACGGCCCCAGCGCGGGTCCCGGAAGATGTTGATGTTGGGCGTCCAGTACGTCAACCCTACGTAGCGCTGCCCGCTTTTGCCTTCTTTGATGGCTTTGTTGTAGATGGCGCGGCCTTCCAGCGCGGAGAAATCGGCCATGCGCTGCAGGGAAGTGGTGTCAAAGGTAGCGGCCATCCCGATGGCCTGCGGATACACCGTCACTTTGTAGGGCGTACGGGCCACACCGTGCAGCACCTCGTTCCACCAGTCATAAGAGGGAATCCCCAGGCGGTCGATGGCCGGGGCGGCGTTCAGCATCTGCGCTACCTTTTCTTCTAGGGTAAGGCGAGAAACCAGGTCATTTACCCGGGCCTCAATGGTGAGCGAAGGATTCTGGAACGGATAAGCATATTTTTCTTCTTTTTTCGCCAGGGTGAAGGCCATTATGCCAACGATGGCACTAAGTAAGACAAAAAGGACCGCTTTTTTCATGAAACAAGGGAGAATTAAGCCAGAAAAGGTTGATTAACCCCTAAGATGGTGATTTTTTCAAAAACTTCCGCCTAAAAGAGAAGGGTATTGCCGGATAGCAAGGCGTGAATCAGCTAAACAGGTAACAAAAATTGAATGTTCCTGATCTGAAGGAACAGGTTACAGAGGCAAAAAACCAAGTCCGTTTAAACCCTGTTTTGGGGAAAACACCCCTGGAACGCCGCTGCCAGATTCTTCTGGTTGAGCCCGGTTCTATGCTGATCAGGTCCTGGCAAATGGACCTGCGCTTTCTGGGGTTTTGGCATCTTCAATGCCCTGTAACCATTCACGTAAAAGAAGTACCTTCGTGTAACCGGTTCTTTCTTTTGGCATAAGCCGAAGACGAGGGTATGCCGGGACAAAAAGCAGCAGCGAACCTATGACCCTGGCGCATAAAATTGTAGGGGAACGAAAGCGCAAAGGCTTGTCGCAGGAAGAACTGGCCGAGCTTTCCCAGATCAGCCTCCGGACCATCCAGCGCATTGAGCGGGAAGAAAGCATTCCCAGAGGCTACACTTTGAAAGCCCTTGCCCAAGCCTTGGACATTCCGTTGAAAGAACTGGCTGGCCCGCCCCCTCCCACTGTCGCCCTGGCCTCTACACCTGCGGCAGAGCAATCCCAGCCACCAACAGCTACAGCTTCTTCTGAAGCAGCCCCCGCCGCCAACCTACAGCAAATCAATCTGGCCTCTTTTGCGTTTCTGCTGTTGCCGTACCTTGGATTTTTGGTGCCTTTGTGGCTCTGGAAAAAACAGAAAGGGCGGTCTGGGCAGGAGGTTGGCGCCCGTATCATCAACTTCCAGATCATGTGGTGCATTGGCATGCACCTGGGGCTGCTGCTGGCTTTTCTGACACAGATGATCAGTGCCTATTACTTTCAAGCCAGACCTTCGTTCCTGATCATGGGAACATTCTTCTTTTTCTACTTCCTGAACATTGGCATGATTACGAGGGCGGCTCTTCAACTGCGCAAGGGGCACCAGCAGGTTTTCGCCAAGTGGGGCAATCTCTTTCTGTCATAGATTCCAACTTACTTTTATCCCGGTCTTACACCCGCCTTTCTTACGCCAAAAGCCCTTTTTTGATGAATTGGCGTCCTTTTGGCGGGATAATGACGTAAGCCCCTGCCCCTTTTGTGCCTAGTCTTGCAGTGTCAATTCACTTACACTGTTATGAAATCACTAAAACGCATTGGGCTTACATTTCTGTTTCTTTTGGTGCTTGGCTCGGTGGGCGGCTGCTTCTACTTCAAAGCCAAATTTAAACCGACGGCCAACCAACTTAAGGTAGTGCCCCAGTCTGTCTCTATCCCAATTACCTGGGCGGCCAGCGGCCAAGACCCGTATGCGTACCTGCTGGTGCCCGTCACGCTGGCGGGTTGCCCCAAGACGTTCTACCTGCAATTTGACACCGGCGCCCCCTCTACTCTATTTTACAAAGGCAAGATGGAGGCCATTCAGAAGAAAGGTTATGCGCTTACGTTTGGCCAAGCCGATGACCGGTTACAGCTAAAAGAGATGGCGTTCACGGTAGGGTTGCTTCCTGTCACGGCGCAGGAGGTAACGGTTCTGGCCTACGGCGACTCGGTTATTCACTGGAATGACCCCAGTTCCATAGAGGTTATTGGCACCTTGGGCACCGATTTCCTGGAAGGCCACATTGTTGAGCTGGATTACCAGCGCATGACGCTCACCTTGTCTGACCAACTGCCAGACAACGTTGCCCCCTCCTCTCTCCAGCCCTTCACCTTTGACAGCCGCCGCATTCTGTTGCCCTCCCGCATCAACGGCGACGAAACCGAACTCCTGTTTGATTCCGGCTCCAGCACCTATGAACTGCTCACAGACAAAGCTACCTTTGAAAGCTTTGCCCAGCCGGGCCAAACCCAAGACACCGCGCAGGTGAATTCCTGGGGGAAGACGCTCACTGCCTACACCACTACTACCAACGCTACTGTGGCCTTTGGGCCGGTGCAGCTGCCGCTCAGAAAAGCCACGTACCTTGCAGGGATGGGCTTTATGAATACCATGCTCATGCGCTTCTCCGGCATGGGCGGCATGACGGGCAACAAACTCTTCCTGGGCCACACGCTGTTGCTGGACCTGAAACAGATGAGGTTTGCGGTGCTGAATTAAGGTATTGAGTGGCTCAACTGGTTTAGGGCTGTTTTCCTGAAAACAGCCCTAAACCGGGTTTCTCTTGTTGACCCTTAAGGTAAATTCGTGCAAATTACCAGCGCACTCCCCAGGAGCAATCCAGAACCATGAACGGATTTGCTTTTAAAACAAACTCGTTCAGTTTTGGATAAGTCGCGGGGAGCTTACCTTATACAACAGAAACATGGTTTTAGACCAACTACAACACGCTTCTCGCTACTACGCCTTACACCCACTTTTCAGGCAAGCCTTTGCGTTTCTGCAAGAGGCCGATGTTCAGAATTTACCCACCGGCAAACACGACCTGGCCGGCGATGACCTGTTTGCCATTATCTCGGAAGGCCCCGGCGTAGCCCCTGAGGATGCGAAAATGGAAGCGCACCGCAAGTACATAGACATCCAATACATTGTCTCGGGCGTGGACCATATGGGCTGGCAGGATCTCTCCGCCTGCGGAGACTCCATAGAACCTTATTCCGCGGAGCGCGACGTTTACTTCTTCCCGGTGAAGCCCAGCAGTTGGTTCGATGTTCCGGAGGGCTTCTTCACCATCTTCTACCCCAATGACGTGCACGCCCCCATGGCTACGCAGGAGGTGATCAGGAAAGTAGTTTTGAAGATTGCCGTAGAGAAGCAGTAGAATGACAAAGCCCCTCTTGCTGATTGCAAGAGGGGCTTTTTTTAAGTTGAAGAACCAACATCTGGTACCTCAGGAAGTCACCGTTTTGGTTATTTTTGGATGGTTTTCAAGACAAGCTCTGTTAGAAAGTCTACCAGCTGGTCATGCTGCCCAGGGTCCAGGTTGGTGAGCGAGGGCAAGTGCTTGGCAAAGAAAACCTGCCGATGGGCGCTCTCCGAGACCGTAGACACCAACGACGCCGGGTATGGATACTCGGGGCTGATTTCCAGAATGATGCTGGAGATACGCTTGTTCAGCCTTTTGTAGCTCAGGAAGAAACCTTCCCGGTTGTTCTCATCCACCTCTTTGGTGAGATACACTTTAGCCGACTCAGCGATCACAATCTTCTGAAGCGTGACCTCATCAATGTGGGCGAAATCCATGTCGTTCTCAATACGGCCAGACAGAATCCGGATGGCGATCCGCAGTCTTTCTTCCGGAGAGGCTACATTTGAGGTGGCAAACACCAGACGGTACTCCAGCCAGCCCCAGTACCATGAGATCAGGTAGACCAACAGGTTGTACTTGCTTTCAAAGTACCGGTAAATGGTGGCCTCCGTAATACCTGCCCGCTCGGCCAGTTTCTTGAACGTAAAAGCCTCCAGACCCAGCTCTTCCATCAGCTTGATGCCATGTTCAATGATCATCCGGCCTTTTTCAGAGCTTTCCGGGTCTTTGAGGTATACTTTCTCCTCTACTGTTATCTTGATATTAGCCAGCAGATTCTTCATGGTGTGAGTTTCCCTAGGCGACTTCTGCGCTGTAGAACTCTACCGCGCCAGATTTTACATCGTACATGCCACCTACGATGCCAATTTCGCCATTTTTAATCATTTCATTCAAAATCGGGCTTTTTTCTTTGATGAGCTGCACCGCGCGTCTCACATTTTCCTGCGCTACTAATTCAACAAACTCCTTGTTTTTAGAGCTTTTCTCACCCTGGTAATCAATAGCCTCTACAGATGGGGCAATCTTGTTCACCAAACCGGTGAGGTTACCCAATTCTACGTGGTCGCAGGCACCTTTGATGGCTCCGCAGCTGGTGTGCCCTAACACCACAATAAGTTTTGAACCGGCCACTTTGCAGGCAAATTCCATACTGCCCAAGATGTCATCGTTCACTATGTTTCCGGCAATTCTGGCGTTGAAAACATCGCCAATACCCAGATCAAAAATAAGCTCTGAGGATGTGCGCGAATCTATGCAGCTCAGAATGATAGCGAAGGGATTCTGGCCCTCGGCGGTTTCCTTTACCTGCTGCAAAAGATTACGGTCTTCTCGCTTACTGTTTACAAAGCGGTTATTTCCTTCTTTCAGAATTTCAATGGCATCTGCGGGTGATAGTTTTTGCTGAAGCTCTTTGGTGTATGTTGTCATGTTTATGGTTATTGGTTTATGGAAATTACAAACTTATTTTGGCGCCACTTGCGCGTTGCCGCTCTCCTGCCTCTTTAAACGTGAGATGGATGTTTTTCAGGTGGGCGTTTTCTTTGAAGTCCTGGATCAACTCCTTCACGTCATGGTCTATTACGGCAGATTTGGAATAATCAATCACCAGGTCTGCCCCGTCTGGAATCTTGCGCAGGGCCTGCATGATGTTGCCTTTGTTCAGAAAGGTCACTTCCTCTGCCAGCACCAGGTGGTATTGCTCTTTGCCTTCCGGTGTTTTTTCAGCATGCAATAGGTGAGACACTTCGTAGCTGTTCTTCAGGAGGAAGAGCACCGCTACCGCCATGCCAATGCCAATACCGGTGAGCAGGTCTGTGAAGACAATAGCAATGATGGTGACAATGAAGGGCAAGAACTGCATCCAACCGGAGCGGTACATACTTTTGAACAAGGCCGGTTTAGCCAGTTTATACCCTACAGTGAGCAAAATAGCCGCTAAACTGGCCAGCGGAATCATGTTTAGCACGCCCGGGATAGAGATCACACAGATCAAAATCAGCACTCCGTGGGTGAAGGCGGCCAGCTTGGTTCTTCCCCCAGACTGGATGTTGGCAGAGCTCCGCACAATTACCTGGGTCAGGGGCAGACCGCCCACCAGTCCGGCTACCATGTTGCCCACGCCCTGGGCCTTGAGTTCCTGGTTAGCAGGGCTTATTCTCTTGAAAGGGTCTAGTTTATCGGTAGCCTCCAGGCAGAGAAGCGTCTCTAAACTGGCTACCACCGCCAGCGTACCCGCCATGAAAATGACTTCATAGCTGAAGATCCGGCTGAAATCTGGCCGGGTGAATTGTCCAAAGAACCCTGAAATGCTATCTGCGACAGGGAGTGAAACTAGGTGGTTGTCACGCAGCGCCAACTGCGGATAATAGTTCTGGAATAAAAGATTCAGCCCGATGCCCAGCACCACCACTACCAACGGCCCCTGGATGAACTGGAAGATTCTACCCTTTTTGGAAAGCACCTGGTCCCAGAAAATCAGGATACCTAACGAAATCACACTAATGATCACCGCGCCCAGCGACACAAAATTGAGCATATGGATTAGCTCAGAAAAGGTGTTCTGTCCGTCGGGTTGCACAAAGTGCACGTTGCCCTCATAATTACGGTCATACCCAAAGGCATGCGGCAACTGCTTCAGGATGATGATCACCCCAATACCGGCCAGCATTCCTTTGATCACCGAGGTTGGGAAATAATACCCAATGTTTCCCGCTTTAAGAAACCCCAAGGCCAATTGTATGAGCCCGGCCAGGAAAACCGCCGACAGGAAAACTTCAAAACTACCCAGTTGGTCAATGGCGTTAAGCACGATCACGGCCAAACCAGCCGCCGGCCCACTTACCCCCAACTGCGAACCGCTGATCAGACTGACTACCACCCCACCAATGATCCCGGAGATAATACCGGCAAACAAAGGAGCCCCGGAAGCCATGGCAATACCCAGGCACAAGGGAACCGCTACCAGGAAAACGACCACCCCGGCAGGAAAATCGCTTTTGATTTCTTTGAAGCTTAGCATGTCTTTAATAACGTTTTAATGTTTATTAAAAGTACTTTAATGTATATTAAAAGTATTACTATAGCTTATCAAAGTAAAACTATATACCTCAGATTTCCAAGGAAAGTTCAGCCTTTGGTGAAGTGGAATGCCCCCTGGCCACCAAAACGAACATCATGGCCAAAGCAGAATCACTAATTGCTACCGGAGCAGAGGCGAGCCATTAAAATCTTCTTGTGGTTCAGCATAAAACGACTGAACTCGGGTTAAAAACCAGAGATACATTTTAAGGCTATTTCCCGAAAAACGGCCATGATTCAAACCTTCTGCAAAGTCACACATCATCTTGCTGCTGTTCCCGTAGCATTAGTTTTAGGCCCTCCACTTTGACCCAACCGTACCCAACCCTTTCCCTCCCCAAAAACATGAAGACAAAACCCTTGCTGGTATTCCAATGGCTTGCATTAGGGCTCAGTCTCCTGCTGGGGCAGCCGGCATTTGCGCAGACAGACAGCACCTGGCTTACACCGCCCGAGGTTTCATTCTCCGGATTCGTGGATGTCTTCTATGCCTATGATTTCAACAAGCCCCGGGAGAACTTCAGGCAGCCCTTTCTCTACAACCACAACCGGCACCACGAGGTGAACCTGAACCTGGGGCTGGTGAAGGTGGCAGTAACGCACGCGAAGTACCGGGCCAACCTGGCGCTGCATACGGGAACCTACGCCAATGACAATTACGCCGCAGAACCGGGCGTTTTAAAGAACATCTTTGAAGCCAATGCCAGCCTCTCCCTGAACCCCAAAAACACGCTTTGGCTGGATGCCGGTATTTTCTCCTCGCACCTGGGCTTTGAAAGCGCCATTTCCCTGGATAACTGGACGCTCACCCGCTCGCTGGTAGCCGAGAACTCACCGTACTATTTGGCCGGCGCCAAACTCACCTACAGCCCACACGCCAAACTGGACCTGGTGGCGCTGGTATGTAACGGCTGGCAGCGGATAGAACGCGTTGAAGGCAATTCGCTTCTCTCTTGGGGAACGCAGGTCACGTACCGGCCCAATGAGAACACCACCCTCAACTGGAGTACTTTCCTGGGCACAGATACACCCGACTCTACCCGACGCATGCGCTACTTCCACAACCTTTACGGCAAGTTCCAACTGACCCCAAAGTTTGGATTGCTGGCTGGTTTTGACCTGGGTTGGCAACAACAAGCCAAAAACAGCTCCCGCTATGACGTGTGGCTCGGTCCGGTACTGATTGGCCATTATGCTTTCACCCAGAAATGGGCTACCGCGCTCCGGGCCGAGTACTACCAGGACAAAACCGGCATCATCATTCCCACCCAAACGCCGGGCGGTTTCAGAACCAGTGGTTTCTCCCTGAACTTAGACTACACGCCCATTCCCCACCTTGCCGCCCGGCTGGAAGGCCGATGGTTCCACAGCCGGGATCCGCTCTTCCGGCAGAACGATGGTTTGACGGATGAGAACGTGTTTGTAGCGGGTTCGCTGGCGGTTAGGTTTGGGGAGTAGAACCGTGGAGGACTTCTCCGCGCCAGATGACCGGGTAAACTAGTGAAAGAGAAAGCAGCCAATCCCGGGAGAGATTCTCAACTATCTCTTCTGTTTTAGGCCTGATTCCAGGAAATCGGCCTAAAAACGTTAAACCAGTGCGCAATCGCCTTAGATTAGGCCGCCGGAAATTTCATTTAGGATAAACAATTGTTAACTTAGGTAGCCACTCGCCGCTATCTTTTCATTTTGCCAGATAGCCCAAACGCCTCCTACCCCGCGTACTGAGGACCTACCGCTTTTTCCCTTGATCAGCCATGAAAAGAAGCAGGTTTTTACGCACCCTCCTGGCCGCCACTCCGCTGTTCTCCCTCACCTCCCTAGGACAACCTGCTCCTGATTTAGCCGAAGGCAGGGCCTATCCCGGAACAGATTGCCCAAATTTTTCTCCAGCATAAGATGGAGATTGCAGGTCCCGCGCTGGCGGTAGACTAATCTGTGCGCCACCTGCCCTTTTCAGCTCTTCGGTTCCTTTATGAAAGGTATTGCTGCTTGAAACGTGTTTTTCTCCTCAAATCAGAAAAATCATGCAAAAACGTATCCGCTTGTTTCTGGCCTTGATTCCGTTGCTGTTCTACCTTGAACTGGCCGCGCAGAAGACCCAACAGAAGAGCCAGTTGCCCGCGCTCATTGACCGGGAACTCTTCTTCGGGGACCCTGAGATCATCAACGCCCAACTCTCCCCAGACGGCTCCTACATCGCCTTCATCAAACCCTACAAAGGCACCCGCAACATCTGGGTGAAGAAGCGCGAAGAGCCTTTCACGGCCGGTAAACCCATGACCGCCGACACTACCCGCCCCATCAATGCCTATGCCTGGTCCAGAGACGGTAAAAACCTGCTCTATATCCAGGACAAAGGCGGCAATGAGAACTTCCAGCTGTATGCGGTGCAACCCAGTCAGGCCCCGGCTGCCGGACAGGCGCTGCCCCCCACCCGCGCCCTCACCAATGTGCCCAACGCTCGCGTGATGATCCACCACATGTCGCGCTCAGAGCCTAACATTGTGTACATTGGCCTGAACGACCGCGACAAAGCCTGGCATGACCTGTACCGCCTGGATATTACCACCGGCGAGAAGACCCTGGTGCGGCAGAACCCCGACCGCATCACCGGCTGGACCTTTGATTGGAACGACAAGCTGCGGCTGGCTACCCGCTCGGCGCCAGACGGCTCCACCGAGATCCTGCGCGTGGATGACCAGAGCATGAAGTCCATTTACAGCGCCACCGTCTTTGAGACCAGTTTTCCCATAGGGTTCCACAAAGACAATAAGCGCTTCTACCTCAGAACCGATGCCGGCAACCGCAACCTGCAGCAACTGGTGTTGTTTGACCCCATGACCATGAAAGAGGAACTGGTGGAAACCGACCCCAAAAACCAGGTAGATGTAGGCCAGGTGCGTATTTCCGAGGTCACCCACGAGCCCATCTTCATCAGTTACCAGGATGACAAGATGCGCCGCTACTGGAAAGACCAATCCTATGAAAAGAACTTCAGCCCGATAGAAAAAAAGTACGCCGATAGAATGGTTTTCCCCGGCTCGGCTACCCTGGATGAGCAGTACTGGATGGTGCATATCGTCAGCGATGTGAACCCCGAGGAAGTGTACCTGCTGGACCGCAAAACCCAGCAACTGACCTTCCAGTACCGGCCTCGGCCCAAGTTGCCGGTCAAAGATCTGGCGCCCATGCAGGCCATCCGGTACAAATCATCTGACGGTTTGGAGATTCCCGCGTACCTCACCCTGCCTAAAAATTCTACCGGGAAAAACCTGCCCCTAATAGTAGTGCCGCACGGCGGCCCCTGGGCGCGTGATATGTGGGGCTACAACAGCTACCACCAGTTCCTGGCCAACCGGGGCTACGCGGTTTTGTCGCCCAACTTCCGGGGCTCTACCGGTTTCGGAAAGAAATTCCTGAACGAGGGCAACAACCAGTGGGGCCAGAAAATGCAGGATGATATCACCTGGGGCGTGAAACACCTCATTGCGCAGGGCGTTGTTGACCCCAAACGGGTGGGCATCATGGGCGTATCATACGGTGGCTACGCAACCCTGGCCGGGCTGGCCTTTACCCCGGATCTGTACGCCGCCGGGGTCTCCATTGTAGGCCCCTCCAACCTGATCACCCTCCTCAACACCATTCCGCCCTACTGGGAATCTATAAGAAAGATGTTCGCGCACCGCATGGGCGATGCCAGCACTCCCCAGGGAAAAGAACAGCTCATGCGGCAATCGCCGCTGAACTCCGCGGATAAAATCAAGGCTCCGTTGCTGGTAGTGCAGGGCGCCAATGACCCGCGGGTGAACAAAGCCGAGTCTGACCAGATTGTGGTGGCCCTCCGCACACGCGGCTTCCCGGTAGAGTACCTGGTGGCCCCAGATGAAGGCCACGGCTTTGCCCGGCCGGTGAACAACATGGCAATGCTGGCCGCCGCCGAGAAGTTCCTGGCCAAGCACCTGGGTGGCCGCTACCAGGAATCCATGTCTCCGGCGGTAGCCACGCGCTTGAAAGAGATCACCGTTGACGTGAAAACTGTAGCGCTTTCTTCGCCCAGCACCGCAGAGAAATAGAGTAGGTAGGTTATTACTTTTAGATGAGCCCGGCTTCATTCTCCATTGGCAGGCTTTCCCACTTGGTCAGGGAAAGATCCTGTTGATGGAAGTTGGAGCCGGGCTCTTTCATTTTCCCTTTTTTAGCCTGTTTTCTGAAATTCAGCACCAAAACTGAGTCCTTCCATTTACTTCTTCACAAACCGCAACCGGGTCACTGCTTCTCTATTGAACGTAAACCCTTCCACCCGGCCGTCTTTCCCTACCTGGAACTCCAGGCAGTTGTTTCCCTGCAGGTCAAATAGGAACCGGTGGCCCGCAACCGACAGAAACGGGAGGTGCACCAGGCGGAACAAACTGAGCCGCAGTTGGCCTTTGCGGGCGGTGATCCTGAAGTTTTTCTTCAACTCCGGTGAGTAATAGGTGCCCGTGAACTGCTGTAGCTCCTGCGGAGTGTATTGCGCCGAGTCTACTTTCTCTAAGCTCTGGCGGGTAGCCCAGCTTCTGTATTCCAGCGAGATCATGGAGGTTTCCGGCAAACCGCTGAAGGCATAGAAACGGCTGGGCAGCCACTCGTTGGAGAACACACCCGGGCTATTGGGTTTCAGGGTTTCCTGGAAGCCCTTGGGCGAGGTGGCCGCCTGCAGTTTCTCTCCCTGGAGGGTCACGTAGCGGGCATCTGAGAGGTTCTCCAGGTTCAGGTAAATACCGGGCAGGCTTTCCAGAGGGGCGGGCGAAGGCGCCTGCGGCAACTGCCCGATGGAGGCAGCAGCCCCCGTGGGAGGCAAAAACCACTCTCCTATCTGCTGGAGTCGCTGCGTGAGGCTATACAGGTCATTTGTGTTGGCGAGGCAGATGATGCTCAGTTCATGCTCGGGAAAACGGACCAGCTCGGCCATATAGCCTGGATCACTGCCGGTGTGGGTGATGGTGGGCACGCCTTTGTAGATGTCTACCTCCAATCCCAGTGCATACGGAATGGGTTCGCCGTTGCGCAGGCGGCCTGACGTGGTCAGGAGCTGCACCAATGCCTGGTTTTTCTGGCCCATTTGGTTCCGGTAGAAGTTCTGGTCCCATTTCACCAGGTCTTCCAGCGTAGTCACCAACCCCGAGGAGCCCACCGTGTTAGCTTTGAAGTGCACGGGCTTGTAGCGGGTCTGGTTGTTTTTGTACGTGACGCCGTAGCCCTGCGCCAGTTGCGGAATGGCCTTTGAAATCTTCCCGTAGAAATGGGAGTGCGTCATGCCCAGCGGCTTAAAAATGCGCTCTTGCGCAAACGCAGCGAAAGACTGGCCCGAGACGCGTTCCACCAGTTGCGCCAGCAGCACGTAGCCGCCGTTGTTGTATTCATGCCGGGTGCCCGGGGAAAAATTGAGTTCCTGCTGGCGGTACAGCATCTCCAACACCCGGGCATTGGTGTAGTGCTTTTCGCCTTTGAGGGTGAGACCAATGAGGGTGAAGCCATCGCGCAAGCCGCTGGTGTGGTACAGCAGGTGCTCTATGCGCACGGTGTCTTTGAACGCGGGCAGCTCAGGCAGATATTTCCGGACGTCATCCTGCAGGTGGAGTTTGCCTTCTTCGGCCAGCAGGGCCACGCAGGCGGCGGTGAACTGTTTGGCCACGCTGGCTACCCAGAACTGGTGCTGCACGGTGAGGGGATGTCGTTTCTGTACATCGGCGTAGCCGAAGGCCTTTTGGTAGACCAGTTGGCCTTTGTGCACCACGCCCACCACGGCTCCCGGCGAGTTGCCCTTGTTCCAGGCGGCAAAGACCGAGTCTATCTTGCGGCTTACCTGAGGGGAAAGCGTCTGGGTCTGTCCCCAACTCAGGGAGCAGGAAACAAAAAACACGGCGAAAAGAAGAGAGAAGCGCATAACAGAAAAATTTTGGTTTGCGCTCCAAAACAAGCCTCTACAGCCTCAAAATACACTCTTACAGGCCAGAATTCTACCCAACCGTAGCTATTTCAGCGACGAATGGTGGGCTTTGAGCCATTGCCGGAAGGCGGGAGCCCGGTCTCGGCTGATGGTGAGCTGCTCAGGCAGGCGAGGGAACGGCTTCAGGGAGACAGCCAGCTTGCCGTTGTCCTCGGGCTGCACCATGGCCACGGCCTGCAAGGAAAGAATGTACTTGCGGTTCACCCTGAAAAAGAGCGGAGCCGTGAGCTGGGTCATTACCTTCTCCAGGGAGCTGTCCAGCGGGTACAGCTTGCCCGCCGTGGTGAGCAGAAACGTTTCCTTGTCTTCTGAATACACGCAGAGAATTTCCTGGTACGGCAGCAGCACCTCGCGCTTGCCCAACTTCACCAGGAACACTTCCGGGGCAGCCGGGCCCGATGGCATGTCTGGCGCGGGCGTTGGGGCGAGTAGCGGTTTGGCTTGCAGGGCGTCATAGTAATAGAGCCCGATGTAAATGGCGTTGATGAACAGAATGAAGATGAGCGCCAGGACCAGGTCCAGGCTGAAGAAGTGCTCCAGTGGGTACGGCCGCACCAGCGCGTAGTCCAGCCACACCAGCCCCGTGAGCACCGCCAAACACACCACGCAGGAGATTCCCACCTGCACCAGCAGCCTCGGCAGGAACCCGCGGCTCCAGGGCAGTTTCTGGTCCAGCCTCCGCAGCAGCACCTTGAACACCTGCCACACCACCCAAATCTTGGCTGCATCGCTCACCAGTTCATAGACCAGCATCCAGGTCAGCCTGATGTAGTTATAGGTGAGGTACTGCACAAAAAGCGTAATCAAGGGAATACCCACTGCCTGAATCCATTTGTCACGGTAGACCGGTAACGGCTTGGCGGGTAGAGATTCCGAGACCATTGGCTTCATGAGTTGTGACATCTGGAAAAAAGGCGTAAGTATTTAGAGGACTGGATACCGTGAGTAGATATTTTTTATGTAGAGTTTAAGGGTAGGGAATTTAATGATAATCAAGAAACAACCATTCACAGTTTATGAAGGTCTCTGACTCTTTGTGAAAATAGTAAGGTCATTCTTTGAATACCAGACATACTATTGATACTATATAGTATATTCGTTAGGACAGTTCCGATTATCCAACCAACGACGGGCGTGTAAACGGAGGTTTGCGCACAAACAAAGCGTCAATAACCGGAACAGTTCCTTTTACCCAGTAGTTAGCCATAATTAATAATATGAACCAACTCAAACTATTTGGCTTCTTGTTAATCACCATTGCGGTTCAATCGTGCTGCCAGAAACTTTATTTTAAAAAGGATGAACTGAGCTGGGTTAAGCCTTACGACGTAGACGACATTTTTGTATTCAAATCAGATAAGAATAACATCGACAGCCTTAGAATTGTCAGAAAAGATTGCACAAAACCCAAGGATAGTAGAGAATGCAACTGGTTCGTCAGCTATTACTTATCTGAATCTGTTAGAATCGACTATCAGGTTTACCATGACGGCAAATGGAGTAATACCATGAATCTTTTAAACTTAGAAAAGAGACCTAAAGGGGAAACTAATGAACTTATCCTGAGGGTATTCCAACTCGAATATTTTAACAAAAAAACCATAAAAGAAGAAACCTATCTAAGCAGCATTAACAAGCAAGTTTCAGACAGCTATGTTTTTACAAAGGATAGAGCATACGTTTTGGATTCGCGGATAGGTATCACAAAATTCTATTGGAGTGAAAGCTTGGGTTTGGTTAAATACATAAGTGAGCAAGGGGAAACCTGGGAGCTACAAACATTGCAAAAAAATAACAATGGCTAACACTGTATAAACGCCAGCATCGGCCGACGGCCTCGCCTTCGTTTATACTAGCCGTTACCAGTAATTTGAATTAAAAAATCCTGAATGGCGCAGAAACAAGATTCCAAAAAGAAAAGACTGGCATCCTTTTTTCTGATAATGATTGGTTTTGGACTAGTAGCTTGGCTTTTCTTAAAACCTGAAGAAGAATTCCATTACTATAAGCTTAATGAATGTGATGACAGCTATTTAACAGCGATTATCTATTGGAAGCTTGGTGAACGTGGCGTAGTTCTGGTAAAAGGAAAAAGATCAGAAATGCCAAAAGATAATTTTTTGATATTTAATGACCTAAGCGGATTTGATGCTTCTTTTGACGCTTGGACAACTTGCGAAAAGGGGACAATTATTGTAAACACAGTCAGTCATTATTTTTACAATCAAAAAGGCTCAAAAGAAATTCGGCCAAGAGTTTTGCCTTCTGATATTTATAAGCAATTGATAAATGAAGGAAATGGGAAAGAGGTTTACTTATATTAAAAAAACAAACTGGTAACAACACTTAAACGCCATGCTTCGGCCGACGGCCTCGTCCGTCGTTTAGCTTAGTCCGTTGGCGTGAATTGATAAAATATCAAATGAATAACCTGAAAGGTTTAATTTCTCTAATCGTCCCAATCCTGACGCTGCAATCCTGTGACCCATACTCTCACGGGTATATTTGTAACGACACTACAAATGAAATCGAAATGGAGCTAAAATTTAACTATGACTCCCTCGGGCAATTATCAAAAAAAGAATTTATTAGTTTGCTCATCAACGATGAACAGGTTGACGCTAATGCTATTCAAATAAAAATTGATACTGCTTCAATGATTGGATATTACAAAGTAAAAAGCAACACCTGCGCATTGGTGGGACACAGTATGTCGACTTCCCCCAGATTGAAGTTCAACTACCTTAAAGTACGGACAAATCAAAAAACAATATCATATCCGGACATTGATAAGCAAGTAAATAAGTTCTTCAAAGAAGAAATTGGGTTTTCAATAGGTATGGGAGGTAAATATTATTTAAGAATTAAAGAAGATTGAAAAACAACGTTACGCCAGCAACAGCTAAACCCCAACTAGGCCGTCGCCATCGTTTATATTAATCATTGGTGGTAATTTGGATAATAAGTATGATTTTCAGAAAATGAGATTAAGCCATTCCTTCAGTGGCGCTTTAAGAACATTTGCTTACTTCCTGGCAAGCGGAAGCCATTATATGCTCAAGGGGATAAACTACCTTAAACTATATGGAGAAGAACCAAGTGCCATTGAGCAAGCCTTTGCCATTTACGCCAACGTTATCAAGTTGGACGAGAATGGGATTGTCTTGAATGCCAAATATGCTGAAAAAAGAGCAACTCAGTATATCCGCTCTTATTGTGATTCATCTTATAAGGTTGAGCCTCCGTTTGAAGATTGGGAAGTAACTCTACACAATCCACCACCCTTACAAGACTTGATTTGAAAGTGCGGTTGAATTTGAATAGAAAGAATAAAAAAGAGAAACTACTACCAACAACAGCCAAACGTCAGCCTTCAGCCAAGGGTCTTGCATGCCTCATACTCATACACGAGGGATGTTATGGCCACTTATAAGACAAGCAACTCAGTGGCAAAACATAAGACTTCATTAATTACTTTTCTAATCCTGATGACCTTAGGGACTCTGATATTCAGAGCTTGCCGGTATTATTGGAGCCCTCATTATATTAGAAACAGGGCAGTGGAAATAGACGGGAAATTGTATTCCCCAGACAGTACCGCTGCGGTTGTATTTTATACCCTTGATGTAGGAGCAAGAGGAACCAGGTCATATAAATCTCTCCTCAAAGAGAAAGACTATGACAACGAACTGACTGCTTACAATTTGCCGCCTGAAATAGTAGTTGAGAAATGGGTGGACAATAAAACATTGAACGTCAAATATGACCCTAATGAAATATATAGGTTAGGAGGTACTCATACGGACCTAGACTTGACCAAAGACACAGTTGTCGTGAATGACGTTTTTTTGGTAATTAAGCAAAGAGTAAAAGTAAACCGGGACAGTGTTTTACATCAAAACTTCGGTAGATATCAATAAAAACAGCTGGTATAACAATAGCTTCAGCAATAGCGGGTGAAACGCCGGTTGAAAGCTTTTACCTATTGCTAGTTACTTTTAATATCATGCGAAACGTTAGAAGGTATAAGCCGCTACTCTGCAAAGTCTTTCAACGTCAGACCAAGTAATCCAGAATACTTCTTATGCACTCCGCCCTCTTCACCTATATCGCCCAGTATACCCAAGCCACGCTCACGGAGGAGCAGCAGGCCTTGGTTCAACAAGCTTTCCACCCGAAGAAGTTGCGGAAGAAGCAGTACCTGTTACAGGAGGGCGATATTTGCCGGTACATGGGGTTTGTGGTGAGCGGGGCCATGCGGCAGTACAGCGTAGATGAGAAGGGCGCGGAGCACGTAGTGCAGTTTGCCTTAGAAAACTGGTGGGTGGGCGACCGGGAAAGTTATCTCATGCTCACGCCCTCTTTGTACAACATAGATGCCTGGGAAGACACCCAACTGCTGGTGGTGGAGAAAGCAGATTTGTTGCAGTTGTATGAGCAGGTGCCCGCCCTTCTGCAAATGGCCCGGCAAATGGATGACCGCCACTCCATGGCTACCCAGCGCCGGATCAACGCCGCTATCAGCTTTTCGGCGGAGAAACGGTACGCCGAGTTTGTGGAGTGTCACCCTGAGTTTGTGCAGCGCTTTCCGCAACACCTCATCGCCTCGTACCTGGGCATCACCAAAGAAACCTTGAGCCGCATCCGCAAGCAGGCTTTGTAACGTGGCCTGCTCCTGTTGTCCCAAGCAGCAACTTCATCCCGTTTTAGGCTTGTTTTAGCGAAAACATTCAAAAAGAGCCAGGGAACATACCTCCTGCTACGTGCTACTGGTTCCGTGCTGTCCTGTTGACATTTGTCAACGCTTTTTCTTAGCTTACATCATCGTGCGGCGGTGAGGTTTTGCTGCACTTTTGTATCGTTCCCGCCGGCGAAAAAGAGCCCGGGAAATCACCTTCCATCAACGATACAGACATGAAAAAGACAGTAAGTTTCTCCACCCGCGGCCAACGCGCCGATATTGGTGATTTAGCCATTTACCGCATGCTGCCCAACCGGTACGCCCAGGCGGTAGGTCCTTTTGTGTTCCTGGACCACATCGCACCCAAGCGACACGACGCCGATGCTCCCCGCATGGAAACCGGCACCGGCGCCCACCCGCACCGCGGCATTGCCACGCTCACGTACCTGCTGCACGGCGAAGCCGAGCATTTTGACAGCGCCGGGCACCATGCGAAGGTCACCAGTGGCGGTATCCAGTGGATGAAAGCAGGCAACGGCGTGATCCATGATGAGAACCTGAACCCAGATCCCGCCGAGGCCACTGGTCTTACCCACGCCCTGCAGTTCTGGATCAACCTGCCCGCCCAGCACAAAGCCGAGGCTCCTGCGTACCTGGCAGTACAGGCGCAGGAGGTGCCACAGAAACCCCTGGCCGAGGGCAAAGGCTGGATCAAGGTCATCGCCGGCAGTTATGAGGAGCTCACCTCGCCTATCCCCAGCTATTCCGCGCAGTTCCTGTACCACCTGCACCTGGAAGCAGGCCAGCAGTTTTCCCTGGACACCGCTCCGGGCGTGGAGTACGCCGCCTTCCTGCTGGAAAACGACGCGGTTCTGAATAACAACAAGCACCAGGCCGGTGAGTTTGTGGAGTTTGACCGAGCCGAAGGCGTACTGGAAGTGACCAATGAATCCCACGCCGCCCTGGACCTGGTGCTGTTCGGGGGAGAGCATTATGGAGAGCCCATCGTGGCCGAGGGACCTTTCGTGATGAACAGTAAAGCCGAGATCGCCCAGGCTTACCGCGACTTCTTCAACGGCCAGTACGGGCAGATTTCCTACTCCAAAGCCAACCCAGTAGCGTAACCCGTCTTTTCGGCCTGTTTCTGGAAAATCAGCCTAAAAACCGGCCTCTTACTGTAAGTTCTTACTTCAGAAGGACTCATTTGGTCAACTCTCAAAACCAATTCTACCATGACGAAAATAGGAATCTTAGGCGCGGGAAAAATTGGGTTGGCCTTCGCGCAGCACACCGCCAGAGCCGGGTATGAGACCCTCCTGAGCAACAGCCGCGGCCCGGAATCTCTGCGGGAGGCGGTAGCCGAGATCGGGCACGACATCAAAGCCGGTACTACCCTGGAGGCTGCCGAGGCCGGCATTGTGTTTCTATCCGTGCCCTGGCAGCATCTGGAGGAAGCCGTTTCACCGGTTCCGTCCTGGGAGGGCAAACTTGTAATAGACGCCACCAATCCCGTGCTGCCCGGCATGCTTGCCGCCCCCTTGAACGGCAAACCCTCCAGCCAGGTGGTGGCGGAGCTGTTACCCGGTGCCACAGTGGTGAAGGCCTTTAACACCCTGCTGTTCTCACTGCTGGCTTCAGATCCGCGGGAGGCGGGCGGGAACCGGGTGGTGTTTTATTCCGGAGATGACAAGGAAGCGAAGCAAACGGTATTGGAGATTATCAAGCGCCTGGGCTTTGCCGGGGTGGATCTGGGCACCCTCCAGGACTCGGCCAAACTGCAGCAGTTCCCCGGCGGCTCCCTTCCCGGCCTTAATTTGATTAAGCTGCCAGAATAAGGTAAGGGAATGCCCTGTTTTTGGAACCTGCAATCATAAGACACTACTTTCAGAAAAAGAGGCCGGAACCACCAAGTTCCGACCTCTTTGGCTTTTTAGAGACGGCAAGCGCTGGCACTTCAGCAACTTAAAATTTTGAAAATCAACATTATAAACCTATATTCATTATATAAAGCGCTATTCCAAGGTTACTTCTACCGCTTCCGCTGCTCACCAGGAAGGGGTTTCCATGAGTAGTACCACGGGAAATGGCATCACACAAAAAGGTACCTCAGCGACCAGAAAACAGCAAAATGACAAAAAAAGCGGGAATCCGGTCCACAGTCAACTGGTAGGGCCTGAGAATGTCATCGCCTGATGGACCCAACAGAATTATGGCAGTCTAAGAGAAAGCACCCTGGTCAGTAAACCTTCTCCAACCATGAAAAAGCCTTTCCTGATAGTATACTGTGTGCTGAGTGTCGCTTTTCCGGCGCTGGGGCAAACCCTTACCCGGCTAGACGGGAGCAAGATCACGGCGGCGGCGCTGGACAGCAAAATCCAGGAACTGATGCAGGCGGCCAGGGTCACGGGCCTGGCGGTGGCGGTGTTCAACCAGAACAAACCGGTATACCAGAAAACCTTCGGGTACAAGAACGCCACTACAAAAGAACCCATCAAAGCCACCACCAATATCTACGGAGCCTCTCTGAGCAAAGCAGTGTTTGCGGTACTGGTGATGCAACTGGTGGAAGAAGGAAAGCTGGACCTGGACAAACCCCTGCAAAGCTACCTGCCCAAACCCATCTATGACTACGCGCCCGCCACCAAATGGCAGGACCATTACCAAGATCTGAAACAAGACACGCTGTACCGCCAGATCACCGCCCGCATGTGTTTGAGCCATACCACGGGGTTCCCTAACTGGCGCTGGGACGAGCCCGATGAAAAACTGAGGGCCAAATTCAAGCCGGGTCTGCGGTACAGTTACTCCGGCGAGGGTTTGGTGTACCTGCAGACGGTGCTGGAGAAAATGCTGGGCCAACCCCTGGAGGAAATGATGCAGCAGAGGATATTCGGGCCGGTGGGCATGGTCAATTCATCCTACACCTGGCAACCCCGGTTTGAGCAGGACTATTGCCTGGGGCATTCGGCTAACGGCACCCCTTACCAAAAAGACAAAGACAACGAGGCGCGGGCGGCCAGCACCCTGGAAACCACCCTGCAGGACTACACCCTGTTCACCCAGGCCGTGCTCCAGAACCGCCTGCTTTCCAAAGCCAGCACCAAAGCCATGTTTACACCGCAGATACGCATCAGGTCTGTGCAGCAGTTTGGCCCCCGCCGTCTGGAGGAATCTGCCGCCAACGACGGCATTAACCTGGGCTACGGTTTGGGCTGGGTTTTACTGCAGTCAAAGTACGGCACGGGGGCCTTCAAAGAAGGTCACGGCGATGGTTTCCAGCACTACTCCATCCTGTTTCCGGCGCGCGGCGCGGGCATTGTGCTTATGAGCAACAGCGACAACGCCGAGAGTATCTTCAAAGAACTGCTGGAAGTAGCCCTGGCAGACACGTTCACGCCCTGGTACTGGGAGAATTACATCCCCTACAACCAATCGGCGCAGAAGAAATAACCATGGGTATGACTCTACCCCAAAAACCACGATTTCCGGAATCCTCCACCCGCCGGGTGTTTTAGCCCTGATTGTTGTAAAACAGCTGTAAAACAACAAAAAACCAGGAGACCCCTAACCAATAGCTTATGACGCATTTCGCCCCTTAAATAAATTTTTCACCTTTAAATATGCCCTGGCACCAACCCAAAACACAACGTTATGAAAGAGCAACAATCGTATCAGCAGAAAATAGTACCGTTCCTGTGGTTCGATGACAATGCCGAGGAGGCGATGATTTTTTACACCTCCGTCTTCAGGAACTCCAGGATCAAATTTGTCTCCCGCTACGGCGAGGCGGGCCCCGGCCCCAAGGGAAAGGTCATGACCGGGACCTTTATCCTGAACGGGCAGGAATTCATGGCCCTCAACGGCGGCCCTACCTATGAATTCACCCCGGCCATCTCGCTCTTCGTGAACTGCGACACCCAGGAAGAAGTGGATGAGTTCTGGGAAAAACTCTCTGAAGGGGGCTCTACCCAGCGCTGCGGCTGGCTGAAAGATAAATTTGGAATATCTTGGCAGATTGTGCCCACCGCCCTGGGCCAGCTCATGCACAGCCCCGACGCCGAGCGCACCACCCGCGTGATGCAGGCCATGCTGCAGATGGAGAAGATTGACATTGCCACCCTCCAGCAGGCATTCGGGGATGAGGTAACCGCTTAATCTTTCTATATTTGGCCCTCCTATAACCTTAGGGGCATAATGCGGTTTAAAGCGTTATGCCCCTAAGGTACTTTTGTGCCTACCGCAAGGAAATTGCCATTGATAATTGGCGAAGCCTAGGCACCTTCACCATTGCCCGTAAACATTATCCACCTCATGAACCCGCGCCAAGAACTGATCCGGTTGATCTGGGATGCCGTGAAAGGCAAAGAGCAGGACTATACCCGCCTAAACCTGAAAAAGTCCATTCTGCTGCTGGCCACGCCCATGATCCTGGAGATGCTTATGGAGTCTTTGTTTGCGGTGGTGGATATCTTTCTGGTGGGTAGGCTTGGCGCATACGCCCTGGCCACAGTGGGCCTCACAGAGTCTATTCTCATGATTGTCTACTCGGTGGGCATGGGGCTGAGCATGGCCGGTACCGCCATGGTGGCCCGGCGGGTGGGTGAGAAAAACTACCGGCAGGCGGGTACCGCCACTTACCAGATCCTGATCACCGGGGGCATCCTGGCTATTCTTACCAGCCTGGTCACTTTTTTCTTTGCCCCTGATATCCTTCAGCTCATGGGAGCCGACCAGGAGGTGCTTACCAAAGGCATCGGCTATACGCGCATCATCTTCGGGAGCAACCTCATCATCATCCTGCTATTCCTGATCAACGGGGCTTTCAGGGGAGCCGGTCTGCCGCATTTGCCCATGCGCACGCTCTGGCTCGCCAATGGCATCAACATTGTGCTGGCGCCGCTCTTCATCTTTGGGGTGGGCCCTTTGCCCGCCATGGGGTTGGAGGGGGCCGCCTGGGCTACCTCCATCAGCCGCGGTATTGGCGTTTTGTACCAGTTGTACCACCTGCTCAACGGAAAGCACCTGCTCAAAGTAGTTCGTGAGAACATGGTGCTTTCGTATGAGGTCATGAAACAGATCCTGAAGGTTTCTGTGGGCGGAATGGGCCAGTTTATGATTGAGTCTGCCAGCTGGATTTTCCTGACCCGGATTGTCTCTGAGTTTGGTAACAATGCCTTGGCGGGGTACACCATTGCGTTCAGGGTAATCATGTTCACGCTGCTACCCGCCTGGGGACTTTCCTCGGCGGCGACCACCCTGGTAGGGCAGAACCTGGGAGCCAACAAGGTACGGCGGGCCGAGCTCTCTGTGTGGCTCACCGCCCGCTACAACATGGTGTTCCTGGGACTGGCCACGGCCGCGTTCTTTTTCTTCGGAGACCACGTGGCCAGCCTTTTCACCCAGGAGCCCGAGGTGATTTCTATTGCCTCAGACGGCCTAAAGATCATCACTCTGGGGTACATCTTTTTTGGGTTGGGCATGGTGATGGTGCAGGCCTTCAATGGCGCCGGCGATACCAGAACACCGGCGTTCATCAACATTCTGGTGCTCTGGATCATTGAGATTCCCCTTGCCTACCTGCTGGCGGTTTACCTGGGCTTTGGCGTCACCGGTATCTTTGTCACCATT
The DNA here is from genome assembly GCF_017916365.1 of Rufibacter roseolus. GTDB lineage: Bacteria > Bacteroidota > Bacteroidia > Cytophagales > Hymenobacteraceae > Nibribacter > Nibribacter roseolus. Next base: position 974,084 of record NZ_JAFMSU010000001.1, on the reverse strand, counting down.
GCCTGCAGCCACTCTTCGCACGCGCTTATCAGTTGGTGGATTTTCAGGAAAGGCCGCTGGAAAGCGGTCAAGATCTAAGGGATTGGAGATGCTCCTGTTTTAAAGCTGATTTTCAGAAAACCGCCCTGAAATGCTTGCCCAAAGAAGGGTTACGCGCCTTGTACGTTCGTGTATATTTCTGATATTCGGGACACAGTATCCATAGAACCCAAAAGCTGCATGAAAGAATTTGCCTTACTTTTCAGAAGGAACATCACCTCAGAAGAAGCGCAGCCTTCCCCCGAGCTACTGCAGATCTATCTGGCGCAATGGAGTACCTGGATAAGCAAACTGTCAAACCAGGACGTGCTGGCGCCCGGCGGAAACCATTTCTCTCCGGAAGGCAGAGTGCTCAAACCCAACCACCAGGTAACCGAGGGCCCTTACACAGCGCAGCAGCAATCACTGGACGGGTACCTTCTGGTGTATGCCCCCGATCTGGAAGCTGCCTGTGCACTGGCAGAGGAATGCCCGCTTTTACAAGGCGAAAACACCAGCGTAGAAGTGCGCGAGATTGCCGAACCCGGAAAACTGTAAGGCTCCCATGCGACGTATTCTGTTCCTTTCACTTCTTGTTTTAAGCTCATTTTTCAGTTTCGGGCAGAAAACGCCTCCTCTGAAAGTCAGCGCAGACAAGCGGTACCTGGAAACCCAAATCGGTCAACCGTTCTTCTGGCTGGGCGACACGGCCTGGGAACTACTCCATCGGCTGAACCGCGAGGAGGCAGACCTTTACCTTAAAGATAGGGCGGGCAAAGGCTTTACCGTCATCCAAACAGTAGTGCTGGCAGAGTTGGATGGCTTGAAAACGCCCAACGCCTACGGGCACCTTCCCCTGCTCAACCAGGACCCCACTCAGCTGAATGAACAATATTTTGCCCATGTAGATTACGTGCTCAGGCGGGCTGAGAAGCTGGGCCTTTACATTGGCTTGCTGCCTACCTGGGGTGATAAATTTCACAAAGCCTGGGGCGTAGGCCCTGAGATTTTCACGCCCGATAATGCAAGGCAGTTTGGCCAACTTTTGGCAAAAAGATACGCAAAACAGCCCAACCTCATCTGGATTCTGGGCGGCGACCGCTGGCCCGAAAACGAGGAAGACAAGCAGATCATCCGGGCCATGGCCCAGGGCATCAGAAGCGTGGACCAGCAGCACCTCATCACCTTCCACCCCAGCGGCGAGAAGAAAGCCGTTGATTTCTTCAATGAAGACTGGCTGGACCTGGACATGTTCCAGGCGGGGCACAGCCGGCAAAGCCATGATTTCAAGTATGTGCGAGACAGCCGGAAAATAACCCCTGCCCGCCCCGTGATCAACGGCGAACCGCGCTACGAAGACCACCCCGATCGGTTCAAACCCGAGGAGTTTGGCTGGATGGACGCCTCAGACGTTCGTTCCTCCGCGTATTGGACCATGCTTTCTGGGGCGGCGGGCTACACCTACGGCGCGCACGGCATCTGGCAGATGTACCAGGCCAACCGAAGCCCCGTCAGCTGGGCTAGAACCAGCTGGAGAGCGTCTTTAGACCTTCCCGGGGCCACCCACCTCATGCACCTGAAAAAACTGTTCTCTTCTTTCCCGTGGCAGCAACTGCGCAACGACCAAGCGCTTATTCTGAATGACAATCCCGTAGGGGAAGCCCATCAGGTAGTGGCCATGGGTGAGCAAAAGGATTTCCTGCTGGCCTACACGCCCATGGGCAAAGCTTTGAAGCTGGATCTTTCCAAACTGGCAGAAAACAAATGGGAAGCTTTCTGGTTTAACCCTAGAGACGGGCAGTGGAAGAAGATAGGAGAATACAACCGCACCGATCAGCCCACCTTTACCCCCTGGTCTGCAGGCAGAGGAAGCGACTTTGTTTTAGTACTTCTGCCGGTAAACTCGCCCTACCAACTCCCCCGGTAGGGTACCATGCTCCCTGACAGACGCTTTTTGTCTGAACCTCCCCCGCCAAGTACGCTTCTAGAGTACCGTTTTCTGAGGTTACATCATGGACAAAAAGCTTTTAACGCTGGCGTTTCTGTTCTGCTACTGTTGGGGATTACACGCCCAATCGACTCCTGCTGCAAAAGAGATCCGGCAGGTTGAGAATAACCTGATTCCGTTTGTGCCGGTCAACGGCTTCCCGGGGTGGAACATCCATGAACGGATGAAGCACTACCGCGTGCCTGGCCTCAGCATTGCGGTGATCAAAGACTTCAAAGTAGCCTGGGCGAAAGGCTACGGCCTCGCCGATACTGTAAAAAAAACACCGGTTACTACCCAAACCATGTTCTCGGCGGGCTCCATCAGTAAGCTGGTCTTAGCGGCGGCAGCCCTGCGGTTGGTCCAGGAAGGCAAGATGGAACTAGACACGCCCATCAACCAGTATCTCACCTCCTGGAAAATCCCGGAAAACGACTTCACCCGGAAGACCCCGATCACGCTCAAAATGCTGCTGAGCCATACCGCCGGCACTACCCAATCTTCTTACTTCGGCTTCACCCCGGACAAGAAACTGTTGCCCACCGTGGTGGATATTCTGAGCGGCACCCCCGTGGCCGAGAGCAGACCCGTGGTAGTGAACAGTGAACCAGCCAGGGAATTTCGCTACTCTGGCGGGGGAAGCATGATTGCGCAGTTGGCCTTAATGGAAGTGTCACAGATGGACTTCGCTCCTTTGGTGAAAAAGACGGTGTTTGACCCACTAGGCATGCAGAACTCCACCTTTGAACAGCCGCTGCCCCCACAATTTGCTACCAAAGCTGCCTGGGCGTATTCGTCGGCGCCTTGGTTTAAGGGCATGCCGTACGTGTATCCCCAACAAGCCGCCGCCGGCTTGCACACCACTCCTACAGATCTGGCCAGGTTCTTTATTGACCTCCAGAACGCCTACCGCGGCAAGGGGAAGGTTCTGCAGCAGGCCCTGGCCCAACAGATGTTCACGCCGCAGGTGACGGTGTCTGAAGGGTTCTACAAAGAACAGATGGGCCTCGGTCCGTTTCTGCTGCAGCGCACCGACAACCAGGAAGACAAAGGCATTTATTTTGAGTTCACCGGAGTCAACGCCGGGTTTCTGGCCTACGGAATCGCCAACCTCACTGAAGGTTACGGCGTGGCCATCATGCTGAACTCCGGCGATGACGTGAACGGATTGGGCAAAGAGATTAGAAGAGCCGTGGCGAAGACGTATGGCTGGCACAACTTCCTCCCCGAGGCCATCACGCCCCTTGCTTTAAGTACCGCTGAGCTGGACCAATTCACCGGCCGCTATCGCCGCGGCCCCGATGAAGTGGTGTACCTGCGAAGAGAGAAAAATTACCTGGTAGAAAACGTCAACGACGGGCCGGACATTTACACCTTTCCCGTCGCCAAAGACACCGTCGTCTTCACTGATTTCAATATCAAAGGATTCGTGCGCCGAGATGCCCAAGGCAAGGTTTCTTCCCTGCAAACCGCTTGGCAAAACAAACCCATGCCCCGGATGCGGGACGATGAATTTACCCCGAGCGAACTCCTGCGAGCAAACCGGTTTACCGAAGCCAAAGAGGGTTTCCGGCAGCTGAAGATGAATGACTCCCAGCTCACGTATCTGGCCTATGAGCTGCTAAACAAGCCCAAACCAGCCTTGGCCGCCGCCAAAGCGATTCTGGAAGTAGCGCTGGAACAGCACCCCACCTCCGCAATGGTGCAGACCCGTTTCGGGGACTATTTTGTCAAAATGAACGATAAACCCAACGCCATCCGCTCCTACACCAAAGCCCTGGAACTGGACCCTTCTGATGCCCAAGCCAAAGAGCTACTAAGCCGACTGAAGAAAGAACCATAAATCTCCACTTGGCTAATTGCCCGCTCTTCCAAAAATCACTCACCAAAGGACAAGCCACTCAAAAATCCATGGCCCGAATTCGCCTCACGTTGCTTCTCACGTTGTCTGCGCACCTGTGTTTTGCCCAGGTAGACACGGTACGTATCCGGAAGATCACCCAGAAGCAAGCTGTACAGCAGCGTTTCTCGGGCACCCTTCTGCTGGCGGACAAAGGCAAAATCGTGCACCAGGCTTCCTTCGGGGTGAAAGACTTGCTTGCGGTTTACTCCTTAAAATCTAAAAACCACCTATAAACCACCTACTGTATGAAAACCATCTATGTCACGCTAATCGCGCTTCTGGGCCTAGCGTCCTGCACGGCCCTCAACTCCACCACCTACATCAAGCCCAACAACAGCTTTGTCTTAGGCAACAATGAACACGGTGGCTTTTCTGTTAATTTGCAGAACGCCTCCAACACCAACCTTTCTATTCACCAGGCACCTATCAACGGAGGCAAGCATTCTACCCAGAATGTAAAGCCCAACCAACGGGCCAGTGTGAAAGTGGACAAAAACACCGCCGTGGTCATCACCAATGCGTCTAATGACACGGCCGCCGTGAACCTGAAGGTCACCGGTGATCTGGGCCTCTCCATGGGCTACAAAAAACAATAAGCCGCCCGGGGCAGCGCCTGCCTGTTTCCGGGCTGTTTTGTTTAAAGCAGCCCGGAAACAGGTTTTTGAAAGCGAGGCTTTTTAAGAAAGCATCCTTAACTTGTGCTTAGCGCAAAAGATGAAACCTGAAGCCAATTGCTATGACCACCCTTACCACCATTGACCACTACATCGCTGGTTTTCCGGAAGACACACAGAAGTTACTGGAGCAGATCAGGGCAAGGGTGAAAGAGGTAGTGCCGGAGGCCGAGGAGACCATTAGTTACGCCATTCCCACGTTCAAGCTCGCGAACAGGCCTCTGGTGTACTTCGCCGCATTCAAGCACCACATTGGGCTTTACCCAGCCCCGGTAGAAAACCCTGCCTTCAAAGAAGCGTTTGCGGGGTACAAAACCGGCAAAGGCACCCTACAACTTCCCCTGCACAAACCACTGCCGCTGGAGCTGATCACCAGCATTGTGGAATTCAGGAAGAGAGAAATCGCGGAGAAGAAAGCAGACCAGAAGAAGTCTAAATAAACCGGCCGCAAACAACGCTTTCGCTTTAAAAGCAGCTCCTGACACCTCGCCCACAGCCTTCCCTGACACTGCTTCTGCCGCAATCCCGCTTTTGGATACAACAACAAGAGATTGGGCTACTTTCGCCGCGGTGCGTTTTCTCACCTTTGCCCTACTCAAAGAAGACAACCATTTAAAGCTAGAAACATGGAAAGTTTGCGAAAAACAGAGTTAGGAAGCCAAGGCCTGGTGGTTCCGGTTTTAGGGCTGGGCTGCATGGGCATGAGCAAAATTGCCGGAGCCGATATTTACGGCGCCGCCGATGAAACGGAGGCCATCAAAACCATTCACCGGTCATTGGAACTGGGCGGCAACTTCTTGGACACCGCCGATCTGTACGGCCCATTGGAAAACGAACGGCTGATTTCCAGAGCCATCAAAGGCAACAGGGAGAAGTACATCCTCGCGACCAAGTTCGGGTTTGAGATTGACGACCAGGAACAGATGACCTGGCAGATCAACGGCCGACCCGACTACGTGCGGAAAGCGCTGGAACGCTCCCTCCAGAACCTGGGCACCGACTACATTGACCTGTACTACCTGCACCGCCTGGACCCCAACACACCCATTGAGGACACCGTAGGCGCCATGGCCGGGCTGGTGAAGGAGGGCAAGGTAGGCTACATCGGGCTTTCCGAGGTTTCCTCCGAGACCATCCGGAAAGCGCACGCCGTGCATCCGGTAACCGCTGTACAAACGGAGTACTCGTTGTTTGAGCGGGAAGTAGAAGAAGCCGGCATTCTGGACACCTTGAAAGAGCTGGGCATCGGGTTTGTGCCGTACTCGCCGCTGGGCCGCGGGTTTATCTCCGGCGACATCAAAAGCCCGGATGATTTCCCCCAGGATGATTTCAGGAGAAGCATTCCCCGGTTTCAGGGCGAGCAGTTTTACAGGAACATAGAACTGGTGCACGCCATCAAAACCCTCGCGGATGAAAAGGGGATCACTTCTGCCCAACTGGCGCTGGCCTGGATTCTGGCCAAAGGCTATGTGCCTATTCCGGGTACTAAACGGGTGAAATACCTGGAGGAGAACATCGCGGCCACGCACCTTACCTTAACGCCCCAGGACCTGGCCCGCCTGGAGGAAATCGTGCCGCTGGGCACTTCCACCGGCGCTCGTTACGATGCCGTGTCCATGAGCATGATCAACATCTAAATGCAAGGCGGTACGGGAAGCTTTTCCAGAAACTTCCCGTACCTTTTCTACCTAATTTCGTGGCGTATGAAAAAGCAAAACAGTAGCCCGTATACCATCCAATCCATTTCTGAACTGCACCGGTTGCTGGGCATTCCCCAGCCCGAGCACCCGCTGGTGAGCCTTATAAACCTGAGCGATCTACGGGAGACTTGCGGGGCAATATTGGGCAGTTTCGTCTACAGTTTCTACTCCATCTGCATCAAGAAGGACTTCCAGGGCAAGCTGAAATACGGACAGAACTACTATGACTTTGACGAAGGCGTGATGACGTTCTTCTCGCCCGGCCAGGTGATCTCCACCGATGCCTCTGCTGAAATCTCGCTCTCTGGTTGGTGGCTTATTTTCCACCCCGATTTTATCCGGAACTATCCTATAAGCAAGAAAATCAAGGAGTACGGGTTCTTTTCGTACGCGGTGAACGAGGCGCTGCACCTCTCAGAAAAAGAGGAGGCAGTGCTGGAGAACATCAAGAACAACATTGCGCAGGAATACACCTCGGCCATTGATAGCTTCAGCCAGGATGTGATTGTGTCGCACATGGAGGTGCTGCTCACGTACGCGAACCGGTTTTATAACCGCCAGTTCATCACCCGCAAAAACACCCACCATGACCTCTTAGTGAAGCTGGAGGCGGTGTTGAACGAGTACTTCCAGAGCGGCCAAGGGCCAGAAACGGGGTTGCCCACCGTGCAGTATGTCTCCGAGAAGCTGAACCTCTCGCCCAATTACCTCAGTGACATGCTGCGCAGCCTCACGGGCCAAAGCACCCAACAGCACATCCAGAACAAACTGATTGAGAAAGCCAAGGAAACCCTGAGCACCACGTCCTTATCGGTGAGCGAGATTGCGTACGGGCTGGGCTTTGAATACCCGCAGTCGTTCAGCAAGCTGTTCAAGAGCAAGACCAACGTGTCGCCGCTGGAGTTCAGGCACTCGTTTAATTAAAACGTGCTTAAAACGCCGTTTCTGGACTCCCTGGGTAACGACCAGATTATAAACCTGACGCGGAAAGAGAAAGCCTTGGCAGATTTCTGCAAGGCTTCCAGGGCGCCAGCTGGGCCAGCGTTTTGAAGCCGTTTTTCAGAAAACGGCCCTAAACCGGCAGCCTGTCAAGCCGCTGTTTTTTTGAGCAGACAGCAGTTCTTGTATTTCTGCCCGCTGCGGCAGGGGCAGGGTTCGTTGCGGCCCAGGCGCTTGCCGTACGGGTTAAGCAGTTCCCGGAAATTGATCCCGAACCGGCGTTTGGGGTTCTGCTTGAAGATGCGGGTGAGCATGGCGTACAGCCGCGGGTGCTTCTCGGCCATCTGGCCCGGTTTTTCAAAGAAATACTCCGTTGACACGGCAAAGAACTCCGCCTTATTGGTAGCTGCGTACGGGTTGATGTCTGATTCTCCTTTCTTGATCTCCTTTATTTTGCGGTCTACCAATTGTTGCCACGGCTGAATCAACTCATCGGGCAGGTAGGCGCTGGGAGTTCCGTTGATCTCGCCATCGGCCTGGTCCAGCATGTGCGCAAACTCATGGATGCCCACGTTCTGGCGATCGGCCATGTCATTGAAGCCGCGTTCCAGGGCGGGTTTGGAAAGGGTCACGTAATGGTCGTTCTGGAAAGGATTCACGCGGCCCAGCACCTCAGACACGGCCTCGCTGTCTTCGTCTTTGAACCGCTCCAGGCTGCCGGGGAACACTAACACCTCGCCCAGGTTCTGGTACTCCCAATCCTGAATTCCGAAGATGGGGATAATGGCGCTGGCGGCCACCAACACGCGGGTGGTGTCGTCAATGGAGACCTCAATGCCGGTGATCCGCTTCTCAGAAAGAAACAGCTGCATCATCTTCTCAAAACGCTCTTTCTCCGCATCGGTCTTGAGGGTGTGGTAAAAGCCAACCCGGTCGGTGAGGATCTTGCGCCACTCCGCCGGAAACTCCTGCGCCAGCACTTTCTTGCGCCGGCGGTTCTTGCGGGTGGCCCACCTAAAGAAGATGGTACAGATAACAACTACAAATACAATGAATGCGAGAATTCCCATAGGGCTTACCAACGTGTAACGGGCAGGAAAGATGCTTCCTTAGCCAGTAAAGTTAGGCTTCTTTCCTGCCTATTCCCACCGCCAACCTGCAATGGAGTTTAGAGGCCGTTTTGGGGAAAACAGCCCCCAAACAGGCCAGTGTTAAATGCCTCCGTTATTTTGGGCAGCCCGCTTTTTATTTTTACTTTGGTCTATTCCACCGCCATTCCTGAACCCTTTCATTAAACCCTCATTGATATGCCCGTTACTGCGCTCAGCCCCCAGGATTACATAGATGCCCTGCCCCAGGACCGCCAACCGGCCATGGAAGCCTTGCGCCAAACCCTGCTCCAGAACCTACCCGCCGGTTTCCAGGAGGAGATGAGCTACGGTATGATCGGGTACGTGGTGCCGCACACGCTGTACCCGGCGGGTTATCACTGCGACCCCAAACTGCCCCTGCCCTTCCTGAGCATCGCGTCGCAGAAGAACTTCATTGCGGTCTACCACATGGGCCTGTACGCCGATCCGGAACTGCTGGCCTGGTTTACCCATGAGTACCCCAAACACAGCAAAACGAAGCTGGACATGGGCAAAAGCTGCATCCGGTTCAAAAAACCAGATCAGATTCCGTTGGAGCTCCTGGGAGAACTGGCCAGCAAAATGCCGCCCCAGGACTGGATTACCCTCTACAAATCCGCCTTCAATAAGTAGAATCGCTGGCGTTTGAGGGCTGTTTTCTGGAAATCGGCTTTAAAATGGCGGACTGCTTTCACCCCAAAAAATAAGTTGAACTTTTATTCCGTCTCTAAGAGAGTTGTGAAAAAGCTTAATTATGAAATATGAAAGAGAATACGGTGAGACTTTCATAGCTCTTTCAAAAAGGATGGGAGCAGAATACCCTGAAACGCCCTATTCAGCGATAGAAGAGTGGGCAAATTTAGTAGAGCAAATAAAAAACGGGTATCAGAGTATTCAACCTGAATTGGAGCATGATTTAGAACTTGTTAGAGAGCCAATCGAAACCTTTCTTGTAGATCCACAGCTTAACCAATTTATTGACCATCAGGAATTCAAGAGACGGATAGAGAACTTAGATAAAGAATTCTTAAGTATATCATTTGAGCATCCAGAATGGAAGAAAAATGAAGACTTTAGATGGTGGAGCAATAGAATTTTAAAATATGGTTCTAAAGAATACGCAGACTTCCTAAATGCTCATCTGGATAAGAACTTAGGTATATTGATAGGAACGGTATAAAAAGCCTTTTCACAACAATGTGTAAACATCAGCTTCGGCCGACGGCCTCTCCGTCGTTTACACTAGTCCGATGGGAGCATCTTTTTGTTTTCCCTCAACCAAATACCAACCCACAAACGCGCATGAGACAAGTAGTGCTTTTTATTGCGATGAGCCTGGACGGATACATTGCAAAGGAAGATGACAACATTGATTTCCTGAACCAGGTGGAGCGGCCTGGTGAGGACTACGGTTACGCGGCCTTCCAGACCACGGTAGATACGTTGATCTGGGGCCGAAGGACCTATGACAAAGTCCTTGCCATGGGTATGCCCGAGTTTCCGCACAAAGACAAGAAGTGCTATGTGCTCTCCAGAAGCAGAACCGGCCAAGACAAGAACGTGGAATTCTACGGCGGAGACCTTAAAGACCTTATCACCTCCCTGCAACAGCAGCCCGGCAAAAACATCTACTGCGACGGTGGCGGGCAGGTGGTGGCTGCCCTGCTCAAAGAAAACCTCATAGATAAACTCATTGTCTCCGTGATACCGCATTTGCTCGGTAGCGGTATCAGGCTGTTCCAGGACGGCCGGCCGGAGCAGGACCTGGTGCTCACCAGGAGCAGTACGTTTCCCTCGGGGCTGGTGCAATTGTGGTATGACTGCGTAAAGCCCAGCAGATAGGGTCATCACGGGCAGAAAAAATTTGCTTTCTTTCAGGGAAAAAGGGCTTTGGGTTGTCTTCTAGAAAAGGAATTTCCTTTTGTTTTGCGCCACCGGAGACATGACCCCATGAAAAAGATTTTGATTTTAGGCCTAGGCTTGCTTCTGGCCAGTTGCCAGGAAAAGGAAGAAGCCGTGACGCCGGTTACCCCTGCGGTGATCTGGCAGGAAGACGACCGCTTTCTCTTTGATGCCCGCATCCAGACCAACAGTTACGCAGCCGGCAGCAGCCTGTACCTCATGGGACTGAACAATTTCAGCCGCCTCACGCAGGAAAAAGGCAAGAGCGTGATAAGCCGCAGCCTGCTGGAGCGGGTAAATAATCCCATTCAGTTCAAGTACCCTATTTCCGCTACCCTCACAGCGCTGGCTTATGACCAGAGCACCATTGTGGTCTATCCTATCCATTATCCGTCTATCCAGTCGGGCAAGGGTATTCTCATGACCAGGATAGACCCCGGGTTTCAGGCTTTTGACTTTGTAAGCGCTGCCACGGGCGAATGCATGAGCCTCTCATCTGACAATGTGCTGGCCGTACCTTACCGAGCTACGGACGGTATGAAGATTCTGCTGGCCAAATTGCAGGTGACGCCCAGCAGCACCGGTTTGTATGACGAAGTAAAGGTGCTGGACACCAGGGTAGTGCCTATTCATCCATACCACGTGCCTACCCAGTATGTGGGCAACCACCCGGAGGGCTTCTACGTGGCCAACGGCGAAGCCACTTACCTGCTCTCCCCAGACGGCAACCTGCAGAAACTCCGCGACACCGGCCTGCAGCGCGTGTTCCCCTACAAGCAACAAGTCTACGGTCTGTTCAACGATGGCCTGCACGCCTCCCCAGACGGGAAAAACTGGACCTTCAAAGCCGATATAGAAACCCTGAAACTGCTCTCCTACGCCAGCCTGCACGACACCCTGCTCCTGGGCACCTTCAATGACCAGATGTTCCAGATCAGGATAAAGCCTACCTCTATCAACATGCTGGAACTGAAGAACGACGGTCTGAAGGGAAACAAGATCACCTCGGTATCGCTCTATGACCACAAGGTGTATGTGACTACCCTCTCGGGGGTGTTTGTCAAAGACGAGAAAGATTTCCTCTCCTACAAAGACGCTTTATAATGCCTTTTACCCAATCCTAACAATTCAAAACTGAAAAACGCCCTGGCTTGTGTGAACAGACCAGGGCGTTTTTTAGGGGTTGCGATTAAATATAAGTACTTATTCTTCGCTGGGCTTGGACATTTTGTGCATAGTGGCGGCTACCATGTTGTCGGGCATGAGTTTGGTGGCGCCTACCATCATCTTGCTGCGCATGCCCGAGATCACCTCCAGTTTACCGGCCATGAGCGCCTCATAACCGTCTTTGGCCACCTTGGCGGGGTCATCCAGGTCCTGCTCTTTCACCATTTTTGATTCCTCCATATCGGCTTTGTGGAAGAACTCGGTATCAGTGGGGCCGGGCAGCAGTTTGGTGAGGGTGACGTTCGTTTCCTTGATCTCATCCTGCACCGCCTCAGAGAACGAGGTCACAAAAGCTTTGGTGGCATGGTACACCGACTGCAAAGGCCCCGGCATCTCGCCCCCAATGGAGCTTACCATCAGAATCTTGCCCTCGTTGCGGGCCACCATCTCCTTCAGGTACAGTTTGGTGAAAGTAAGGTAAGCCCCAATGTTCAGTTGCACGATGTCCAGTTCCCGGTTGATGTCGGTGTCTACAAACTCGCCGTACTGGCCCTGGCCGGCGTTGTTCACCAGCACGTCTACCTGCAGGCCGCGGGCTTTCACTTCTTCATAGACCTCAAAGGGAGCCTGGCGCAGGAACAGGTCTTTGGCCAGGGTGACTACCTCCACGCCGTGGTTCTGCCGCAGCTCGGCGGCGCGCTGGTCCAGTTCGGTTTGGTCGCGGGCCACCAGAATAAGGTTGTAGCCGTTCTGGGCGAAGATCTTGGCGAGCTCATACCCAATGCCTTCGGTGCCGCCCGTGATCAGGGCGTACTGCGTGTTGTTAGCCATGTCATTACCGGTTTAGGTGAGCTTTTTTAAACGAAGACGATTTTGGCTGGTTTACCCAAAAGGGCAATTTAAACGAATGGTAATCAATCACCTGTCGCCCAAAATCCTTCCCGGCTGTGACAAGCCGTTCCGCCTCTGGCTTCATCGGCGAAGCTTTTGTGTTTTAGTTACGAGACTCCTTTCCTGCGCCTGTTTTCCACTTGAACCTGCTAACTGTTTCTGGCCTGTTTCCCTCTTTTGAGGTCTAAATCGGCCGTGGCCTGATGAGAAGACCTGGCTTTAAATAAAAATAATTTCCCTGGAGATACCCACCCAATAAACCGTCTGAGGCTACGTTTCCAGTATGCCTTCCAGGCACAAAAGAGTTTGTTCATTGTGAGATGCCGTTCGTTCCTGTACGGCTTTCACATTCTAAATAAGAGCCCGGGATCTTCCTGGGCTTTTTTTCTGAAAACAAGCTCTAAACGCTGCAGTTTTACAGGCCTCATCATCCGGAAACCCCTAAAAAGCATTTCCCGTTTTCGGCCTCTTTCTGTAAAAGGAGCCCAATACGGGACTTTGCTGTATGCCGCTCTCCCTGGGATTTAGGTTTTGTCACAGTTCCATGGCTTTATGAGAACTGCAAGGCGGTTACTTCAATGATTGGCAGTATTGGTAAATAGAAGACAGCTCTTTGTCTGTGTATTGGGCGGTCATCTTCCAGGGCATGTTTTCGTTTTTCAGGACCTTGCCCTCAGGGGTTTTACCGGTGCGCAGGGTCTGGATGAACTGCGCCTTGGACCACTTGCCCACGTGTCCGGTACTGGTAATGTTGGCCACCGGCGGATAGCCGGGCGCTACCGGGTCGCCGCCCTTCAGGTTGGCGCCGTGGCAACCGCTGCAGGATACCGCCAGGTATTTGCCCATGGCCACGCCTTCCAGGGTATCAACCTGCATCACCATGGGCAGGTCATGGTCAATTTTCTCTACCGCGAGCAGGGGCATTTTATCCAGGTAGGTCATTACTTTCACCACCGGCCCTAAATCTGAGGGAGGCAATTGTTTGTGCACGGGAGCTAGGTTTTGGCAGTAGGCAATGATGGCGGCCATGTCCTGCGCCGAGAGCAGGGTGGTTTCATGAGAGGGCATGAACAGCAGCGCCTGCCCGTTGGCATCTACCCCATGCCTGAGGGCGCGCACCCAGTCGGTGGTGCTGTAATTGGCGGGCAAGCCTCCCTTGCCTTTGGTGAGGTTAGCAGACACCAACCTCCCCAGTGCCTTGTCGTCTACCATCACCTGTCCGCTCAAATCTGCCCCGTGACAGTCTTTACAACCTTTGATGGCCGTAAGGTGCGCCCCTTTGGTCAAAAGAGCACTGTCCTGGTTTATCTCCAACTTCTCAGGGGCGAAGGAATACTTCTTCTCTATGCGCTGCCCTATGTTAATAGACACGTAGAGGTAAAAGAGGCCGAGCAACACAATAAGGGAGCCGAGGACCAGTCCAGTCCATTTCAGGATTTTCTTAAACATACCGGGTCTAGGGTCTAGTAGGTTGAGAATGAAGAGAATGCGCAATCCACTTTCTACCAGAGACCAATAACCTGAGCGCTTCCCCTACGCCCGGACAAGATTTTTTCCTTCAGTTGGGTTGAAATATCCTCGCCCGGACACAACTTTTTATTCAGCGGAAAGTATATTTCAATAAATATTGAAAGTTTAAAAACTTCTCTATCTTTGAGCCATGGAATTAGCAGAGGCGAAGCAAAAGTTCATAGAGGCGTGGGGCAAGTTGGGCTCTGAATGGGGCATCAACCGCACCATGGCCCAGGTACACGCGCTGCTGCTTATTTCCCCGGAGGCGCTCACCACCGAGCAGGTCATGGAACAGCTGCAGATTTCGCGCGGCAACGCCAATATGACCCTGCGTGACCTCATCAACTGGGGTTTGGTGGAGAAACAGCACCGCAGCGGCGAGCGCAAAGAGTACTTCTACGCCGAGAAAGACGTCTGGACCATTGCCCGCCAGGTAGCCAAAGAACGCAAACGCCGCGAGCTGGAACCCATCTTGAAACTCTTGGGCCAGCTGCAGGAAGTGCAGGGCGATGAGCAGGACCCGGAGTACCAGACCTTCAAAACGTCGGTGACCGATATTAACAAACTGGCCTCTAACGTGGACAAGACCCTGGAGACCATGCTCAAAGCAGAGGAGAACTGGTTTTTCGGCTCAATTTTCAAGCTGTTCAAGTAACGGCTATTTTTTTACTCTTTATGTTTCAATTTTTTCTGAAAGTTCAATATTTATCATCCACCTTTAACCGTTAATTCTATGAACTACTTTATCCTCACCTACACCATCTACCTGCTCACCAGTATCGCGCTCACCGTGTGGGTGGCCCGGGTCTTGTTCAACAACGGCCGCATCTTTCTGGTAGACATTTTCCAAGGCAACAACCCGCTCGCCGATTCTGTGAACAAACTGCTGGTGGTGGGCTTTTACCTCATCAACATCGGGTACATGACGCTGGCCCTCAAAGAAGTGGGCAGCATTGCCTCTGTGCAGGCAGTGGTGGAAGTGCTGAGCTATAAATTGGGCTGGATCATCCTTATCCTGGGCGGCATGCACTTCCTCAACCTCACCATTTTCTTCAAACTCCGGGCCCGTGCCCAAAGCCAACTGCAACCTAACGCGAGATAGCCATGGCAAAGATCATCCTGGCCGGAGGCAGCGGCTTCCTGGGTCAACTGCTCACCCAACATTTTACCGCCCGCGGCGATGAAGTCATTGTGCTGACCAGAAAACCTTCCCAAAAGCAACAGGGCGCCCAGCAGGTATACTGGGATGCCACTACCCTAGGGGAATGGGTCCAGCACCTGCAGGGTGCCGAAGTCCTTATCAATCTCACCGGCAAAAGCGTGAACTGCCGCTACCATGAGAAGAACAAACGCGAGATCATCTCTTCCCGCGTGAACGCGACGCTGGTCTTAGGAGAGGCTTTGCGGCAGGTGGAGAACCCTCCCCAACTCTGGATCAACGCAGCTTCCGCCACCATTTACCGGCACGCCTTGGACCGGCCCCAGGATGAACTCACCGGCGATCTGGGCCAAGGATTCTCCGTGGAGGTCTGCCAGCAGTGGGAAAGTGTGTTTTTTGCCCAGAAAACACAAAACACCCGCAAAATAGCCTTACGCATTGCCATCGTTCTGGACAAAGCCGGTGGGGTCATGCCTTATTATTTGAACCTGGCCCGGTTCGGGTTGGGTGGCCGGCAGGGTAACGGTCTGCAGTGTTTCAGCTGGATCCATGCCAAAGACGTGATCGGGAGTATTGAATTCCTTATGCAGAACCCAGAACTGGAAGGTGTCTTCAATCTTTCCTCCCCGCACCCCGTTCCCAACCACCACTTCATGCGAACCGTACGGCAGGTCCTGCGCGCGCCCTTCGGGCTGCGGGCCACCAAGTGGATGCTGGAGATAGGCGCCCTGGTACTGGGCACGGAAACCGAACTGCTCCTGAAAAGCCGCTGGGTGCTGCCCACCCGGTTGCTGCAGGCGGGCTACGTCTTCAAGGTACCCACCATTGAGAAAGCGGTACCCTTGTGCGTGTAGCCTGATTCAGGGTTGTTTGCTGAAAAACAGGGAAAAAACATACAGTCGGTTCCGGGTTCAGCCAGTGGTATCCTTCACTTCTTCCTTCATGAAAAAGACTTTTCTTACCGCCGAGTGGCGCAAGCTGATCATGGTGAATTACGCCGTAGATGCCCAAGTACTCCAGAAATACCTACCGCCCCATACCCAGCTGGATCTCTGGAACAGCACCTGCTACGTGAGCCTGATTGGCTTCATGTTCCTGAACACCAGAATCAAAGGAATCAAAATCCCGTTCCATACCGAGTTTGAGGAGGTGAACCTGCGCTTTTACGTGAAGTACCTGGAGGAGGGCGTATACAAACGGGGCGTAGGCTTTATCAAGGAAATCGTGCCTAAACAAGCCATCACGTGGGTAGCCAACACGCTGTACAAAGAACACTACGTGACCATGCCCATGCAGCATTCCTGGGTTCTGCGGGAAGATACCCTGGCCATAGAGTACCGCTGGAAACAGCGGGATTGGTACAGCCTGGCAGTATCAGCCCAATCTACTCCCCTGCCCATTGCGCCCGGCAGCGAGGAAGAATTCATCACGGAACATTACTGGGGATTTACCAGACGGGATAACCACACTACCTCAGCCTACGAGGTAGCGCACCCACGTTGGGAGATTTACCCTGTGCAGGAGTACCATCTTTCCGTAGACTTCAAGGCGCTGTACGGCCCAGACTTCGATTTCCTGAACACGGCCACTCACCGATCGGTTTTCCTGGCGGAAGGCTCCGAGATCCTGATCAAAGAAGGCGGCGTTCTGAGGCATCAGAAAAGCCGCAGAAAATCAACCTGCATCCGTTTACAGGCTGTTTTCCACAAATAGATCCTGAACTGCCAGATTGCTTACCGTTTAAAGAACACCCTGAAGGTAGAGCCCTTGTCTTTCTCGCTTTCCACCTCTATGGTGCCGCCGGCGTTTTCCACAATGCGTTTGACAATGTAGAGCCCTACGCCGGTGCCCTCCACGTGGTCGTGCAGGCGCTTGAACATGGTGAAGATCTTCTTATGGTCGGTGCTTTTGAGGCCCAGGCCGTTGTCTGAGACAGACAGCACCAAATACCCAGGCACCTCCTCGGTTTTGATCTTGACCTGAGGTGTGCGGTCAGGCGACCGGTATTTAAGGGCATTGCTCACCAGGTTATACACAATGCTGCGCACGTTCTTGGCTGAGAAGTTGACCGTGGAGCCGGGCGCATACTGGGTTTCAAACTGGGCACCCGTGGCGTTGATGGTGTTTTCAAAGTCCAGCAGCACGTCGGCAACCACTTCGGGCAATTCAAGGGAGGCGATGTCTTCACCAGCTTCCCGCTGGATCTTGGCCACCTCGGTTAAATCGGCCACGGCGCGTTTGAAGCGGGTCACGGAGGCATCCATGAGACTGAGCACCCGCTGCACCACTTCTTCCTGTCGGATCTCGGCGGGCAGGTACTCCACCAGGGTTTCCATCAGGCCCTCTATATTGGAGATAGGCGCCTTTAGGTCATGTGACGCGGAGTACACGAAGTTGTCCAGGTCTGCGTTGATGGCCCGCAGCTCGGTGTTCATGGTTTCAATCTCCCGGCGAGCCTCCACCTGGTCTTTGATACCTATGGCGATGGCGATCACCCCAACAATGGTGCCTTTCCGGTCACGCATAGGATGGTAGACAAAGCTGAAGTACATGGGCTCCAAAATGCCGTTTCGCTCCAGCATCACCTCCAGCTCATTGTTTGAGTAGGGAACTCCTGTGCGGAACACCCCGTCCAGCAGTTCCTTGATGCCTTGGTTACGTACCTCGGGCAAGGCATCCAAGATAGGTTTGCCTATCACGTCGGCGTGTCTTTTGCCCCAGAGCTCGCAGATACCAGGGTTGGCCAGCTCCACCACGTGCTCGGGGCCCCGCAGGATACAGATGGCCACCGGGGCCTGCTGAAACAGCTCACTGAGTTCATTCTGCTGACGGATGGCTTCCTCGCGGGCCCTTACGCTGGCAATAGAAGAGGCAATCTGGCTTGTGAGCAGCTCATGGAAATTCTGGTATTCTGTATCGTACTCCAGCATAGGGCTGATGCCCGACACGAAGAAGCCCAGGAGACTGTCTTGCCCGGGCAGGTAGATTGGAAGGATAACCGCTTTCCTGGCCACCGCCTGCGTAGCCGAGCTTTGCGTCGGCACCACGTACCCAGAAAGGTCATCCAGCACCAGGGCTTTGCGGGAATCCCGCACCTCTGCCAGGGGCCATTCATTGTGGGCCTCGTGGGCCAGCAGCTTCACAGACGGCGACACCTGCGGCACCACTTGCCCAGATTGGCCTAACAGCCTGGCCTCGGTCTCGGACCGGTTCAGGAGGTAGATCTGACTGAAGGGAATGTCGCTCTCGTTCTGGGCCAGCAGATCACAGGTGGTCTGGCAGGCTTGTTCCAGGGTCTGGATCTGTGACAGAGAGTCGGCAATGTCTTTGAGGCACTTGAGCCGCCGTTGCCCCAGAATGGTGCTGGTTTCCTCAAAACAGGCGCAAAACACGCCCGCCACATTCCCGGCATCGTCAAAGGCCGGGCTGTAGGAAAACGTCCAGTAGGTTTCTTCCATGAAGCCTTTGCGGCCCAGGTACAGCCGCAGGCCTTTGGCATAGAAAGGCTCGCCGCCCGCCAGAATGTTTTCGGCAATGCCGCCTACATCGGTCCAGATTTCGGCCCAGATATCCCTGGCCGCGGTACCTAGCGCCGCAGGGTGTTTCTTGCCCAGGGCGGGCAGATAGGCATCATTGTGGAAGGCGTACAGGTCTTTAGACCACCAGATAAACATGGGGAACTCAGAGTTGAGCAGCAGCCGGATGTTTGTCCTGAGGCTCTGGGGCCAGCTGTCTGGGTTTCCTAGCGGATGCGCGTCCCAGTTATACGCCCGCATGAGGGCGCCCATTTCTCCTCCGCCTTGAAAAATGGTTAACGCGTCTGGAATCATGGCATCTTGGAAAGCGTCTGGCATAAACTGGGAGATATGGGCAAATATAGTTCTATTCTCATCGCCCCAAAGGTTTTTCGCAAAAATGGCGGGTACCTATTGACAGGCTTTAATAGCAATACGGACAAAGCACCAGAAAGGCTCTCTGGTTTCCGGCACAGATGACTACCGTCCCGGAAAAGTAAAAGGAGCCCCAGTGTTTTAGGGCTCTTTTTACAGAAATAAGCTATAAATAGTTACAAGTTGCTCAGGATAAAACGAAATAATCTTTCAGCGAGCAGACCGATGCTAGAACCGGAAGAAGGTGTTGGTGCCGCCTACCTTGCCCCCGAAATTGCGGATGTTGTAGGTGAACGTGAGCAGCACGTAGCGGGTGAGCACCTGCGTCTGGAAGTCTTCAATGAAATTCTCCCTGATGCTGCGGTACGCGCTGATGTTCTGGTCCAGTAAATCATACACCGACAGTTTCAGCTGGGCGCGGTCGTTTTTCATGAACAGGAACGTGACCCCGGCGTTGAGGCGGCTAACGTCTCTCCGGATGCCGGGCGCCACGTTGGAGTTGTAGGTATAGTCAAAGTTGGCTTCCCACACAATGCGTTTGGGCACGCGCACCACCACGCCGGTGCGGGAGGTTCTGGTGAAAAAGCTGATGTCCTGGAAGGCATCGTCTTCATACACGCTGCGGCGGCGACCCAGCGTAAGCGACTCATTGAACTCAAACTTGTCATTGAGGTTCATGCGGGCATTCAGGCTGGGGTTGAAGGAAATGTTCTGCCCGTAGCTGCGGATGTTGTTCAGGATGATGAGCGTTTTCACGTAGTTCATCCACATGGAGGCCGTGAGGGAGAACTGTTTCTTGCCATCGAACTTCCAGTCTTTGGAGACATCGGCGTTCGCGTTCAGTTGCCAGTTGCCGTCTGTGTTCACGGGGCGGGTGGTCTGCTGGCCGGTGGCCTCGTCCAGGGTCCGGGCGCGGGTCACGGCATCGCGGCTGATACTCCCCGATAGGTAAGCCCAGTAGTTGATGGACCGCTTGGTGTCAAACTTCCTGAAGTGCAGGTTCAAAGAGTTGGAGATAGTGGGCGCCAAACCGGGGTTCCCGTACTGGATGAACAAGGGGTTTGATTGGTCGGTGACGGGCTGCAGATCGGCGGCGGAGGGCTCCTTCACGTTCACGTTGTAGCTGAAGTTGAATTCCTTCCAGTTCACCGTAAGCGACGGAAACGCATAGAAATACTCCTGTTTAATGGGCTGCAGCTTCTGGAAGGAATTATCGATGTTGAGCAAGGTAAACCGCACGCCCGGCTGCACCGTCAGGTCCTTGATCTTCCACTTAAGACTGGTGGTAAGGTAATTGCGCCAGCCGCTTCTTTCCACCTCGTCAGACAGCTCAGGCAGCAGCACGGAATAGCCCTGGCCCTCCGCACTCAGGTCATAGGTGTTCACCAGGTTCCGGTCTTTGAAAAACTCAGAGTTCACCCGTACTACCCCGCTCAATGTTTTACTGAATGGCTCTGTGTAGGAAAAGGAGGTGTTCACGCCGGTGTTGGCTACCACGTTGTCGCGGAGCTGGTCTAAGTTTTCTGAGTAAGGATTGGTGCCGTAATAGTAGCTTTCTACCTGGTAGAACTGGTCCTGGTCGCCGTCATTGAAGTTGTAGGTACCGTAGAAGTTGAACTGCCGGCCTTTCTTTTTGCGGGAGCTGCGGTCAAAGGAGAGGTTCCCCGAGAAAGTGGTGGTGGTATTCTCCAGCAGCTGCTGGTTATCGCTGGTATTGAGCAGTTCAGAGCCGCCCCTGAAGGTGTTGGTGAAAAGCCCCTGGTTTGACGCACTCCTGGCCAGCACCACGCTGGGTGAGAAACTGAGGTTGGTTACCGAGTCAATTTTCCAGTCCAGGCGGCCACCCAGGCGGTGGTTGCGGGTCTCAGTGTCCTGGTTTCTGGTGCGGCGCGAGGTGATGGTATCGGTATCCAGACTCTGCGCCGAGTTCACCAACTGGTTCAGGTCTGCGTCAATGCCCCCGAAGAAGTACTGCAGGTTTAGTTTCACATCGCCTTTGAGCAAAGTGTTGAAGTTCCCGCCCGCGCCGGAAGACCGCTGAATCCCGTCCTCGGTACCCCCGAAGGAAATCCCGTTCACGGCAAAACCGCCGTCACTGCGTACCATGATGGTGTTCATGCCGCTGCGGCTGAAACCCCCTATTCTGGAAATGTCCTCAAAACCGAAAGCCGGCTTGTTGAGGTTATTGGAGTAGCCCAGCAAGCTGATCTGCGTAGTATCCCTGAAAACGTTGAGGATACCGCCACTCTCGTACCGCCGGTCTGAGCCCGTGCCCGCATACACTTTCCCAAACGCGCCCTGCTTAATGCCTTTCTTCAGCTTGAGGTTGATGACCTGCGGAA
This sequence comes from Rufibacter roseolus, assembly GCF_017916365.1. Lineage (GTDB taxonomy): Bacteria > Bacteroidota > Bacteroidia > Cytophagales > Hymenobacteraceae > Nibribacter > Nibribacter roseolus. The sequence goes on along the minus strand of NZ_JAFMSU010000001.1, from coordinate 952,870 downwards.
TCTCGTTCACCGGCAGATCGGGGTCTTTGCGCAAGGCATCGGGGTCGTTCACCACCTGTACCTTTTCAATCATATCGGCGGGCAGGTTGCGCGAGGCCACCTTGGGGTCGTTCCCGAAAAACTCCTTCCCGTCTACCAATATCTTGTTCACCGACTTTCCGTTCACCGCGATGTTGCCGGAGTTGTCCACCGTCACGCCGGGCAGTTTCTTCAGGAGGTCTTCCAGCAGCGCCGTGGGCAGCGTTTTGAACGAGTTGGCGTTGAACTCCAGCGTGTCTTTGCGCACCACAATGGGCGGCGCCTCTGACTCGATGACCACCTCACCCAGCAGGTTGTCGGCCTGCGTCATTTCTATCTGCCCCAGGTCCAGTTCCCGGTCCTCGGGAGACAACCTGAACTCCTTCCGGAACACTTTGAAACCCGTCATGGTGATCACGATTCGCAACTGCTGGTTCAGCGCCAGGCCGGGCACCTTGAAATTCCCTTTGTCATCGCTCACTCTGAAGGTCACCAGCGTGGTATCCTGGGCGGTGTAGACGGCAATGGTGGCATAAGACAAGGCTTCTTTGTGGGTAGCATCCCAGAGTTTCCCTTTCACCTCGCCTTTCTGGCCCTGGGCAATAGCACCCGTGGCCAAACAGACAAAGAAGAAGAGCAGAACAGCAGGTAAAAGTGACTTCATGCGGTGGAGTAAAGGAGTGAACAATAGCTTAAGACGATGGAGAAATCTGGCCGAGATGTTATTTACTATAATGTTAGTAAAAGAAAGCTGAAGCGCAGGAAAGCCCCTTTCACATTTAACATAGTTTAACATTGTTTAACATTTGATTAAGTCTATTTCTCGGAAAAGCGGCCATGCAGACAGGAGAAATTCCGTTTCAGGCCCGTTTTCCTGAAAACAGCCTCAAAACAAGACCCTTTCCTAAAGCCACATTCCCTTGGCCCGTCCTGCAGTTGGCCTTGTTTCTACTCTCCGGCTTTTCAGGGGTTTCGGCGGTAAGTGGCACACCCTGGGCAAAAAGTCTCAGCCTCTGGCAGAAATTTTTTCCTTCTCCAGCCCAATACCAGAATTGAAAGCAGCATTTGTTAGAAAAACACAAAAATTTTCCTTAATATTACTTAAACCTATCCTTTCACTAACCCCTCACGCGTATGTCTAACAAGAGCATCGTGGTATTGTGTTTGGTTGCGACGCTGTCTGCCCAGGCACAGACCCCTAAGAAGGCTTCTCCGGCCAAAAAACCCAGTTCTATGGTTAACCAAAAGAGTACAGGCCAGACCAGATTGGTGGAAAAGGTGACCCGCAAAGATGGTGAACTGGTGATCCCCTATGAGAAATACCTGCTGCCCAACGGCCTCACCGTGGTGGTGCACGAAGACCACTCAGATCCCATTGTGCACGTGGATGTGACCTACCACGTGGGCTCGGCCCGCGAGGAAGTAGGCAAATCCGGGTTCGCGCACTTCTTTGAGCACATGATGTTCCAGGGATCAGATAACGTGGGCGATGAGGAGCACTTCAAGATTGTCTCCCAGGCGGGCGGCGACCTCAACGGCACCACCAACCGCGACAGAACAAACTATTTTGAGACGGTGCCTTCCAACCAGTTAGAAACTGCCTTGTGGCTGGAAGCCGACCGCATGGGTTTCCTGCTGGATGCCGTGACCCAGCGCAAATTTGAAGTGCAGCGCGAGACCGTGAAGAACGAGCGTGGCCAGCGCGTAGACAATCAGCCTTACGGAAGGGTTTATGAAAGAGTCGGCCAGGCGCTCTACCCCTATGGTCACCCCTATTCCTGGACCACCATCGGGTACATAGAGGATTTGAACCGGGTAGACGTGAATGACCTCAAGAACTTCTTCCTTCGCTGGTACGGCCCCAACAATGCCACGCTCACCGTGGGTGGAGACGTAACGCCGCAGCAGGTGGTGAAACTCGCCGAGAAATACTTCGGCTCCATTCCCCGGGGACCAGAGGTGAAGAACATGAAACTGCCGGCCCCGGTGCTCACCCAGGACCGCTACATTTCCTACGAGGACAACATCCGCTTCCCCATGGTGCAGATGACCTTCCCAACGGTGCCCAACTACCACCCAGATGAGGTGCCGCTTGACGTGCTCGCTGAGATCATTGGCGGAGGCAAGAACTCCATCCTCTATAAGAACCTGACCAAAGCCCAGAAAGTAGTGCAGGCCAACGCGGGTCATCCCTGCTCAGAACTGGCCGGCGAGTTCACCTTAACCGCCCTCCCCATTCCCGGGCACTCCCTAGCTGATATGGAGAAAGAACTGCGCAATGCCTTTATAGAGTTTGAGCAAAGAGGCGTCACCGCCGATGACCTGGAACGCTTTAAGTCTGGGTACGAGGCCGGCATTATCAACAGCATGTCCAGCGTGGCCGGCAAGACTTCTACCCTGGCTTCTTACCAGACCTTCACGGGAAACCCCAATTACCTCACCAACCATTTGAAAGCGCACCGCGCCGTGACCAAAGAAGATGTGCTGCGCGTGTACAACAAGTACATCAAAGGCAAGCCGGCGGTGATCCTGAGCGTGGTACCCAAAGGCAAACCAGAGATGGTGGCTCGCGCCGATAACTTCAAAGTAGACCCCAATGGCTACCGGGCGCCCGCGGACCAATACGCCGGCCTCAAATATGTGAAAGCCAAAGACACCTTTGACCGCAGCAAACGTCCGGCCGCCGGCGCCAACCCCGTGATCAAAGTACCGCCTTTCTGGAAAGACAACCTGACCAACGGTATCAAGGTGATAGGCGCCAAGAATGACGAGGTACCCACCGTAACCCTGCTGTTTACCCTCATGGGCGGCCACAAACTGGAGGCCCATGACCCCTCTAAAGCCGGGATCGCTTCCCTCACTGCCTCCATGCTGAACGAGTCCTCGGAGAAATACACTGCTGAGGAAATCTCTTCCCAACTGCAGAAACTGGGTAGCTCCATCAACTTCGGGAGCGGCACCGAGACCATGACCGTGCAGGTACAGAGCCAGACCAAGAACCTGGATGCCACCCTGGCCCTGCTGGAAGAGCGCATGCTGCACCCCCGGTTTGATCCCGCAGACTTTGATCGCCTCAAAAAGCAGCGGCTGGAGGCCATTAAAAACCAGAGCACGCAGCCTACCGTGGTGGCCAACAACGTCTTCAACAAAATGCTTTACGGCGAAGGTAACATCAAAGCCGTACCGGTTATGGGCACCACCGCCACCGTGGAAAGCATCAACCTGGACGATGTGAAGAAATTCTACGCGAACTACTTCTCGCCCAGCGTGACCAACCTGGTGATTGTAGGCGACGTGGAGAAAGCCCAGATCATGCCCAAGCTGGCCTTCCTGAATAAGTGGGACGCCAAGCCCGTGAACATTCCGGCAGAGCCGAAGGTGGCCAACATAGACAAAACTAAAATCTACGTGGTAGACAAAGACAAAGCCGCGCAGTCTGAGATCCGGATCGGGTACATGGCCCTTCCCTATGACGCCACCGGCGATTACTACAAAGCCACGCTCATGAACTTCGTGCTGGGCGAGGCCTTCAACAGCCGCATCAACCTGAACTTGCGCGAGAACAAAGGCTACACCTACGGCGCCTGGTCTTACTTCTCCGGCACCGAGGCCCCCGGTCCGTTCACCGCTGCTGCCGGCGTCCGCACCAACGTCTCAGACAGCTCGGTGGTAGAGTTCATGAAAGAGATCAAGCGTTTCCGGGAAGAAGGTATCACTGACGAGGAATTAGCTTTCATGCGCAGCGCCATCGGGCAGTCTGATGCTCGCAAGTACGAGACCTCGTTCCAGAAAGCGTCTTTCCTCAACAACATGCTCCGCTACAACCTGGACGCCGACTACGTGGACAAGCAGAACCAGATCCTGAAAACCATTACCAAAGAGGAGATCAACGCCCTGGCCAAAAAGTACCTGCCCGTAGAGAAAATGAGCATCATGCTGGTGGGCGACAAGGCCGCCATTAAACCGGGCCTGGAGAAACTGGGCTACGAAGTGGTGGAACTTGACACAGACGGTGCCCCACTCATGGCCAAAGCCGATACCCCGGCCGCCACCGCTGAGCCCAAAAAGATAGAACCACCCAAAGGCCGTAAAGCCCGAAAAGAAGGCCGCGTTTTCTAAGCCGGTGTTTGCCCTCCGGCAGATGCACCTGCTTTAGACACGTCTTTTTTGGAGCCGATTTTGGAAAATCAGGCTCAAAACGCCTAGGTAAACTTTACAAAGAAGCCCATCCTCACCAGATGGGCTTCTCTGTTTCCCTTCGGTTTTACATACAGCCATGGTTCCGCGAACGACAGCATGCAATGTTAACTCACCCCTACTCCTCCCAGGAGGGGAACCCTCACCAAAGAAGCAGAGCAGGGGAATTCTCATTAAACAAGCAGAGAAGCAGTGCCGCTTCACTCACTATAAAACCTGGTTCAAGTTTTTAACTTGGACCCAAAATGGCCGGAAGTTTGCAACTTCCGTGAGGCGAAAGCCTCAAACCCGCTTTGCTGATTCTTTAAGCAAAAGCTTTACTCCAGAGCAAGAATAGGGTTTCATGATAATTCTCAGAAAACACGCTAAAAACGAAGTCTAACTTCTTCCCATTTCAAGGCCATTTCCCTGTAAACAGGCTGAAAACGCTTTAGCCACGACAAGCTAGAACGGGGTCTCCCTCAACTGGCCATCCTTCATCCATCAACCTCCAGCAAACCTTTCAACAGCCTCCCGCCGGAAACTTTACCCCAGATGATTTTTGTCCGCTGCTGCCGGTTATTCACCAAAGGGCGGTTATATTTAAGGGCATCATTCCTTAACATTCCCTTCTTCCATGCGGAAAACAGTCTACCTCGCATTGCTTCTAGCGGCGGCCTCGCCCTGGGCGCAGGCCCAACAGAAACAGAAACCCAAAGCTGCCAAAACACAAGATATCACTCCCCATGATTACTTTAAAACGGTAAAGTGGCGCAACATCGGACCATTCAGGGGCGGACGATCGGTGACGGCCTCGGGCGTGGTGAACAACCCGTTGGTGTATTTCATGGGCACCACGGGCGGTGGTCTCTGGAAAACAGAGGACGCCGGCCAGAGCTGGTTCAACATCTCAGACGGCTACTTCAAAACCAGCTCGGTGGGCGCGGTATCGGTCTCCGAGTCTGATCCCAATGTGGTGTACGTGGGCATGGGCGAGCACGCGCCTCGGGGTGTGATGACGTCTTATGGCGATGGCGTGTACAAATCGGTGGACGGCGGTAAAACCTGGACGCACCTGGGCCTGGACCAGACGCGCCACATCTCCGGCATCAGTATCCACCCCACCAATCCTGATATCGTGTACGTGGCGGCGCAGGGCGCTTTGCACGGTCCCAATACCGAGCGCGGGGTGTATAAATCAGTTGATGGTGGCAAGACCTGGAAGAAAACCCTGTTCGTGGACGAGAACTCCGGCGCCGCCGATCTGAGCATGGACTTGAACAATCCGCGCATTCTGTACGCCTCCATGTGGGACCACCGCCGGTTGCCGTGGGAGGTGCGCAGCGGCGGCAAAGGCAGCGGCCTGTACAAATCAGTGGACGGCGGCGAGACCTGGAACAAGATCCAGAACGGCCTGCCTGCGGAGTTAGGCAAGATTGGCGTTTCCGTTTCTAGGGCGAATTCTGATAAAGTGTTTGCTTTGGTGGAGAGCGATACCCAAAAAGAGCAGGGCGGCCTATTCGTGAGCAACGACGGCGGGCAACACTGGAACCGTGTGAGCAAAGACCACCGGCTTACCCAGCGCGCCTGGTACTACATTGAAGTCTTCGCCGATCCGCTGCAGGAAAACACCATGTACGTGCTCAACGGCCCCGGCCTGAAATCCACCGATGGCGGTAAGACCTGGAGCCAGCTGCGCGGCACGCACGGTGACTACCACGGCCTCTGGTTCAACCCCAAAAACAGCCAGAACATGGTCATCGCCAACGACGGCGGCGCGGCGGTTACCTTCAACGGCGGCAAAATCTGGTCTACCCAGAACAACATGCCCACGGCCCAGTTCTACCGCATCAGCGCAGACAACCAGTTCCCTTACAACATCTACGCCGGTCAGCAGGACAACTCCTCGGTGAAGATCGCGAGCCGAAACTTATCCGGGGGCAGCATAGGCGACCGCGACTGGACCTCCAGCGCCGGCGGCGAGAGCGCGTTCATTGCCTTTGATCCTAACAACCCGCGTTACGTGCTGGGCGGCAGCTACCAGGGTACCATCGAGGTGCTGGACACCGAGCTGAAGGAAGGCAAGCCCATCATGATCGCGCCCATCCAGTACATGGCCCTCCAGCCGAAGGACATGAAATACCGCTTCAACTGGAACGCGCCCATCATCCACTCATCGCACGAGAAAGGCACTTTCTACCACGCGGCCAACAAGCTGTTCAAGACCTCTGATCTAGGTAAAACCTGGGAAGTGGTCTCTCCTGACTTGACCCGCCATGACGAAACGAAAATGGGCTGGAGCGGCACGCCCTACACCAACGAAGGCGCCGGTGGCGAGAACTACGGTACCATCTCCTACGTGATGGAATCTCCGCTGGAGAATGGCCTGCTCTGGACCGGCTCAGATGACGGCTTGGTGCACATTACCCGCGATGGTGGCAAGAACTGGAAAAACGTGACACCTAAAGGCTTGGAAGAATGCCTCATCAACAGCATTGAGGTGTCTCCGCACGAGAAAGGCACCGCCTACATCGCTACCACCCGCTACAAGTTCAACGACTTCACCCCGGCCATTTACAAGACCACCGACTACGGCAAAACCTGGAAAAATATCTCCAAGGGCATTCCGTACGGGGCCTTCACCAAAGTAGTGCGCGAAGACAGCCAGCGCAAAGACCTGCTGTTTGCCGGCACCGAGACTGGCCTGTACATCTCACATGATGGCGGCAAGGAATGGACCAGCTTCCAGGGCAACCTCCCCCTCACGCCCATCTCCGACCTGAAAGTGCACAAGAACGACCTCATCGCCGCTACCCAGGGCCGCTCCTTCTGGATTCTGGACGACCTGAACATGCTGCGTGAGATTGACAAAAAGCCATCGGCGCAGGCGCTTCACCTGTTCCAGCCCGAGGATGCCTACCGCGTATTCGGGGCCAGCGCTTTGGACCAGGAACCCGAGGAAGAAACCAGCAACTATGGCAAGGCCAGTTTCTTCGGCACCAACCCCGCCAGCGGCGTGGTCCTCTACTACCAGGTTCCGAGCGGTTTCCAGAAAGACAGCACCTTGTCCCTGGAGATCCTGGACAGCCAAGGCAAGGTAATCAGAAGCTACAGCAACCAACCCGATAAGACGTATGTGGGCTACTTAGGCGGCCCGGACGAAGAACCTACCCTGCACACCAAAGCCGGCCTGAACCGCACCGTTTGGGACCTGCGCCATGCCACCCTGCCCGGGGTGCCTCCGGTTTTCATTGAGGGTAATTACCAGGGCCGCAAAGTGGCACCGGGCACCTACCAGGCTCGCCTCAAAATGCATAGCCAGGAGAAAACGGTATCCTTCAAAGTATTGGCAGACCCCAGACTTAAAGCCACCGAGGCAGAATACCAGCAACAGCAGACCACATTGGCGGCGGTAGAGCAGGACGTGAAAGACATCCACCTGGCGGTGCAGCAGATGCGCAAAGCCAAAGGACAAGTCTCCTCCCTGCTCACGCTGCTGGACGGCAAACCCGGCTACCAGAAGATACAAAGCGAGGGCAAGGCGCTCATCAAGAAGATGGATGCCTGGGAGGACGAGCTGGTGCAGAACAAATCACAGGCCACCGATGACGTGATCAACTATGTGAACAAACTCAGCGCCAACTACCTCTTCCTGAAAGGCGAACTGGACGTGAGCATCCCGTACGTGACTCAGGGCCAGCAGGAACGCCTGAAGGAACTGCAAACCGAGTGGCAGAAGTACAAAGGCCAGATGACGGAGCTGGTGCAGAAAGACATCGCCGCGTTCAACCAACTCTGCCAGCAGGCGCAACTGCAGAAAATCACGGTGCTGTAGTTCTGAACGGTGCATTAATCACAAACAGTGCTATAGTTAAGCTTGGCAAGAACTTGGTCTATCCCTGTTCTTGCCAAGCTATTTTATTGCTTGCCTTCATTCCTCCTTTTGTCATCCTGGAAGGATCTTGTGGGCGAACTGGAAAAGCAGTCACTAAGCTCTACTGGTTATGTTGAATGACATACAGGAAGGCAGTTTTGATTGTTGGTGATATCACCAACAATGGCGGATTAGCAGGATGGGGAGACAAAGTAATTTGCCGTAGCAACACCGCCTTATTATCTCCGGAGGTTTCACGCATTCCGTCCCCCTTTGAAGGGGGTAGGGGGATGATTACTCGTGCAAGGTCACGCATTACTGATATGTAGGGGCAATCCTTTGTGGTTGCCCTTGCTCTTGCTACCGCAGTCTTGGTTGTTGGTGATAACACCAACAACGGCAACAAGAAGGATTCTCCCCTTGAGGGGAGCGAAGAGGGGTGTTTACACCTGCTGATCATGGCGTTCCCAATTGCCATCTGTGTGGTAGGAGTATCATCTACCTTTCATGGTTTTGATTGCCCCAACAATGCGTACCCTCTTTTGTAAACACCCCTCTTTATCTCCCCTCAAGGGGAGAATCTGCACTGATACACTCTGCCTCTTTGCTGCAAAGGCAGGCGGTTCTTGACGCGTCCTTGTCATCCCCCTACCCCCTTCAAAGGGGGACGGAATGCGTGAAACAATACCTGGCTTTAGATTTCTGAACCGCAGGTCACAATGATCTAAAATGAAAATGCTTGCCCCTCAAGGCAAGCATTTTCATTTAAAAATACTCTAAACCATCTCGATTTAAGCCTCATTTTCAGAAACAAGGCTGAAAACTGAAACTCTCCTCTCCTACCAACTCTTGATTTGTTGTACCAAAGTATCACCCGCCATCCAGCTCATGATCAAGACCACCAGCAACCCGAACAGCGTGAGGAGGCGCGGGTGCCGGTAACTGCCCATCAGGCTTTTCTTGTGCGCCGCCACCAGCATAGTGCCCAGGGTAACAGGCAGCACGAAACCGTTCACCAGGCCCGCCCACACCAGCAGTTTCACCGGCTTCCCGATGGAGACGAAAATGATGGTGGAGACCACAATGAACGCAATGATGACCCAGTTCTCATTACGGGCAATGCGCGGGCTGAAGGACTTGATAAAGGAAACCGACGTGTACGCTGAGCCCACCACCGAAGTAATGGCTGCGGCCAGCATCATGACCCCGAACAGCTTGTAGCCCAGTGTGCCGGCGGCCAGCTCAAACACCGATGCCGACGGATTCTCGGGGTTCAGGACTTTGCCTTGCTGCAGCACGCCCAAGGTGGCCAGAAACAGGAAAACCCGAATAAGGGAAGCCAGCGAGATACCCGATACGGCACTGGTAGTCACCTGCCCCAGCGCATCCTTGCCTTTCACGCCCGCATCCAACAGGCGATGCCCACCCGCGAAGGTGATGTAACCGCCCACCGTACCGCCCACCAGCGTGATGATGGCGGTGAAACTGATCTGCTCCGGGGCAAACGTCCTGAATGCCGCCTCGGCCAAAGGAGGCGAGGAAATCCAGGCGACGTACACAATGAGTCCGATCATGACCAAACCCAGAATCTGCGCGAAGCGGTCCATGATTTTACCGGCCTCGCGCACCAGGAAAATCATGATGGCGAACGCCGCGGAGATAATCGCGCCGGTTTCCACGGAGATGCCGGTGAGCACGTTAACGCCCAGCCCCGCGCCGCCCACGTTCCCGATGTTGAAGGCCAGTCCGCCCAGAACAATCAGCAGCGCAATGAAACCACCCAAGCCCGGCAGTACCGCGTTGGCTACGTCCTGCGCCCGCTTCTCGGAGATGGCAATGACGCGCCAGACGTTGAGCTGCACGCCAATATCCAGGATAATGGAAAGCAGGATCACAAACCCGAAGCTGGCGCCCAGGCTCTGTGTGAAGACGGTGGTTTGGGTCAGGAAGCCCGGCCCTACGGCCGAGGTCGCCATCAGGAAAGCCGCGCCCAGGAGCACACTCCAGTTTCTGGGTTGTTTCATAAAAACGGGCCTAAAACGCTTGAAGGGTGATGTCTTGGCGGGTCAGTTCTTCCCGGAGAAGTTGGGCAAATTCCACCGCGTGCGCTCCATCGCCGTGGATGCAGACGGTATCGGCTTTGATAGAGACGTCTACGCCCTGCTGTGACAGTACTTTTCCTTCCTTCACCATGCGCACCACCTGCTGTACGGCTTCCTGTTGATTTGTGATGAGAGCGTTGGGCAAGCGGCGGGAGGTTAGGGTGCCGTCCTGCTGGTAGGTGCGGTCCGCGAAGACTTCATGGGCGGTTTTCAGGCCTAGTTTCTCTCCGGCTTTGACCAGGTCGCTACCGGCCAAACCGTACAGCACCACCTCAGGACTTACTTTGTAGACGGCCTCGGCAATGGCTTCGGCTAAAGGCGCGTTCACGGAGGCCATGTTGTACAGCGCGCCATGCGGCTTTACGTGATGCAATACCCCACCTTCCGCTTTGATGAATCCCGTGAGCGCGCCAATCTGGTACACTACCAGGTCATGAGCCTCCTCAGGGGAAACGGCCATGTCGCGTCGGCCGAAACCGGCCAGGTCCTGAAAACCGGGATGCGCCCCCAGCGCCACGCCCTGTTGCAGCGCCAGCCGCACGGTCTTTTTCATGACTCCGGGATCGCCGGCGTGGAATCCGCAGGCAATGTTGGCCGAGGTCACCAGCGGCAGAATGGCTTCATCGTTGCCCAGGCGGTACGCCCCGAAACTCTCGCCTAAATCACAGTTTAAATCAACAGTAAAGGTTTGCTTCATCTTTTGGATTGAAGGTGGAGGACTCTTTTCAGGTGTTCCAGGGTTTGCTCTCGCCGGTAATACAGCTGGTGGGCCTCGGTGAGGGAAACCTGCCGGAACCGGAGTTTAGCGCCTGGTCGCACCTGCGCCAGCAGCGGCAAATCCGCGGAAATGATTTGCCCGATGCGCGGATACCCACCGGTGGTCTGGTGTTCGGCCATCAAGATAATAGGATTTCCGCTGGGAGTCACCTGCACCGTGCCAAAAGTAACGGCGCTGGAAAGCAATTCCACCGGCTCTTTCAAAGATAAAACTGGTCCCTCCACCCGGTAACCCATACGGTCTGCGGCCGGAGAAACCTTGAACTCCGAGTTCCAGAACGTTTCCTGAGCATTTTCAGAAAACAAGGCAAATTCCGGTCCGGGCAATACCCGAACGGTTGGGTTCTCACTATAGGCGGGTAGTAAATCTCGGGAGAGGCCCCAGCTAGACACCAAGAACGGCTCCCCGGCAGGGCATTTCTCTTGCCAATGTTGTAGTTGCTCAGAAGTTGGGAGATTAACCAGCAAGACATCATCTTTTTGCAGAGCCCGACCATTCCAACCACCCACACCTGCCCGCGCATAGGTAGACGCGCTGCCCATAACCAAGGGCACGTCAATGCCTCCGGTTACAGCCAGGTAAGTTCGGCAGCCCTGCACGGGCGCACCGAATTCCAGCAAAGTATCTTTCCTGACAAAAACCGGCCGATGGTTGGGAACGGGTGTGCCGTTCAGTTTGGGCGAAAGGTTGGCACCGGCGAGGGCAATGAGGCTGTCTTCCTGGAACCGCAAACTGGGTCCGGACAAAGTGATTTCCAGCGCGGCGGCGTTTTCGGGGTTTCCTGCTAAAAGGATGGCTAAACGGAGGGCGAAGGAATCCATGGCACCGCTTACTACCATGCCCTGTTTCTGGAAACCGTACCGGCCTAGATCCTGCACGGTGGTAAGCAAGCCGGGTTTCTCTACCTTAATCCCCATCTGCTTCCTCCTTCAAGGCGTTGTACTCCTGCTCAGAGATCGACACAAATCTTACCACATCTCCCATCTGCAGCAAGCTGGGCTCCGCCCGGTTCGGGTCAAACAAATTGAGGGGCGTACGCCCGATCAACTGCCAGCCACCCGGTGTTTCCATGGGGTACACGCCCGTCTGCACACCGGCAATGCCAACCGAACCAGCCGGAATGACTTGGCGGGGCACTTCTTTGCGGGGTGCGGCAATCTTAGGGTCCATGCCTCCTAAATACGGAAAACCGGGTGCAAAACCGATCATGTACACCAGGTATTCTGGCTGGGTGTGCCGCGCAATGACTTCCGCCATGCTTAAGCCTGTATGCTGCGCCACAAACGCCAGGTCTGGTCCGTATTCCCCACCGTAGACCACCGGAATCTCCTTCACGGAGGCCGGCTCTGTTTCCGAACCGGTTTCCAGCTCCGCCAGCATCTGCCGGAGGTTCTCTTCCACTGCGGCGTACGGGTCAGATTTTCCCCACTCGCTTACAAGCCAGGGATCATAATAGATGGTGACGGTGGTGAAAGCGGGCACATACTCAATAAGCCCGGGAAAGGAATGCTGATTCAGAAACCGGACCACGGCCTTTACTTGCCCATGGGTCTCTACGGCTATCTCATCTCCCAGCTGCAGCACAACGGCCGTATCGCCAAGAGGGTAGATTTTAACCGAGGAGGTGGGCAGGGGCATAGATCCGGTTTCTGTTTCTAGCTTGTTTTCAGGAAAACGGGTTAGAAATGCTCTGGTTTCAGGCTAACGCTGGCCTCCTGACGCTGCAAATAAAGCTCCTCGTTTTTGAACGGCACCAAAGCCAGTTTCACCGCCTGCTCATACAGTTCTGCGCGGTCTACCACGTTCTGGGTAAGCAACCCAATGGCACCGCCTTTCTGCTTGGAGTTGGTGTGGCCAAACACGCGGTCATCGGCCTCGCCGAGTTCCACGCCTTGCTGCACCAGTTCGGCAACGGCGGGTGGTAAAAAGAACATGCCGGTACGGGCTTTGCCTACCAGTTTTTTGGAACGGACCACAATCCAGGCGAAAGCGGCCAGGTCTGTGTGCAGCGTTTGCACGCCGCCTTCAATGCCTACCCAGAAATCGGCCGTAGGCTGGGCCTCAAATGCATTGCTCACGCGGTTAAAGGCGCCGGTGAGGGTCTCTGTATCTGTCATGGGCTGATCAGATACGCCGGAGGGCACGGAGATAGGCTCCGCTTCAAATTCATACTGCGGGAACATGGCTTGCAAGCCATTGAGCGCCGCACTTACTTTGACAGGGTTGGTGGAGGCCACCACTACTTTTTGTACTACTTTATTCATCTTAAAGGTTTTCTCGGCTACGAAGTAAAGTAAAATTCTTATATTTTAATGCGTTCTTAATCTCAATTATTTTTTTGGAGTATTTTTTTAAAAAATAGGGACAAAAACATTTATAGATTCAATGCAAATACCTCCAAAATCGGCCATTACCATCCGATAATTTGTAACTTTACTCAGAATGAAAAACAAGCACCTTCTGGCCCTCACCAAAGGCCTTCTCTTAGTCTCCTTTGCCGCGGCCACGTCCTGTGCGTCGCGCGTCTCCCCCTCCGGCAGTTCTGTACCGGTGGTACCCGGCGTCTCCAAGCCCCTCGCCGATTACCGGATCTCGCAGCTGAGCAAGATCGCGTATGACCTGCACCTGGCCATCCCGGCCCGGAAGGAAGCGCCGGTCCAGGCCTCGGAGACTATCACTTTCCAACTCAAAGACAAAAGCCAGCCCCTGCAGCTCGACTTTAAGGAAACCCCGGACCACCTCAGACAAGTGAAGGTGAACGGGAAAACCATTCCGGTGGAACACACCCAGGAGCACCTGGTCATTGCGCCGCAGTACCTGAGAAAAGGCGATAATAAAGTAGAGATTGAGTTTACGGCGGGTAATCTGTCTTTGAACCGGCACGAGGATTTCCTTTACACCCTGCTGGTCCCCGACCGCGCCCGCACCGTTTTCCCCTGTTTTGACCAGCCCAGCCTTAAAGCCACCTTCAAGCTCACGCTATCGGTGCCGCAGGACTGGAAAGCCCTAGCCAACGCCCCCCTGCAGGACTCTGTGCTGAACGCCGGGCAGAAAACGTACCATTATCAAAACTCAGACCTCATCCCTACCTACCTTTTCTCTTTTGCCGCGGGTAAGTTTGACCACGTGGCACAAATGAGCAACAACCGTACCATGCACTTCCTGCACCGCGAGACGGATAAAGAAAAGCTGGACCAGAGCCTGGCACCCATCTTCCAGATCCACCGCGATGCGCTGCAGTTCATGGAAACCTACACCGGCATCAAGTACCCGTTCCAGAAGTTTGACTTCGTCTCCATCCCCGATTTCCAGTACGGCGGCATGGAGCACGTAGGGGCTATCCAGTACAAGGCCTCCACGCTCTTCCTGGACGAGGGCGCCACGCAGGACCAGAAAATCTCGCGCTCCAGCCTTATCTCGCATGAGACGGCGCATATGTGGTTTGGCGATCTGGTGACTATGGAGTGGTTCAACGATGTCTGGATGAAGGAGGTGTTCGCCAATTTCATGGCCGACAAGATCACGCAGGTGGCCATGCCTACCTCCAACTACGACCTCAAGTTTGTGGTGGACCACCTGCCCGCCGCTTACGGTGTGGACCGCACCGCTGGTGCCAACCCTATCCGGCAGCAACTGGATAACCTGCAGGATGCGGGCTCTATGTACGGCAACATCATTTACCACAAAGCCCCCGTGATGATGCGCCAACTGGAAAGGCTCATGGGCGAGGAAGCGTTCCGGAAAGGCTTGCAGCAGTACCTCAAGAAATACGCCTACGGTAACGCCACCTGGCCCGACCTCATCCAGATCCTGGACGATCTCACCTCCGCCGATCTGCAGGCCTGGAACCAGGTGTGGGTGAATGAGCCCGGCCGCCCGCAGTTTGACTACACGCTCCAGACCGAAGGCAACAAGATCTCCAGCCTCACCATCCGGCAGAAAGGTGAAGATGGCTCGGCGCGGTTCTGGCCGCAGTTCTTTGAGATCGCGCTGGTGTATCCAGACCGTATTCAGGAAATGACGGTGAACATGAACGGGGCCGAGGTGACGCTGAAAGAAGCCGTGGGCAAGGAAAAACCCAGCTTTGTGCTGTTTGATGTGACGGGTCAGGGCTACGGCGTGTTCCCGGTGGATGCGCAGATGCTGGGCGGTTTGTACAACCTGAAAAGCCCCGTGGCCAGAGCCTCGGCGTATATTAATTTGTACGAGAACATGCAGAACGGGCGCGGGGTATCGGCGCAGCAGCTCCTGGATTTCTACCGCGGCGGATTGTCTAAAGAACCCGAGGAACTCAATGTGAAGCTGATGACCGGCCAACTGAGCGATATCTTCTGGCGTTTCCTGCCGGCGGCCCAAAGACCGGCCCTGGCCCCGCAACTGGAACAGGAACTCTGGACCGCCATGGAAAAAGCCACCACCGGCAACGTGAAAAAGCTGTTCTTCAAAACTTACCAGAGCATTGCCTTGAGTGCAGCCGCCCAGAACCGGCTGTTCCAGATATGGGACAAACAAGAGGCGCCCGCCGGCATCAAACTCACCGAGGATGATTACACCTCGCTGGCCTTGGCCCTAGCCGTGCGCGATTACCAGAACAGCCCGCAGATCCTGGCCCGACAGATGGGCCGCATCCCCAACCCAGACCGCAGGAAGCGCCTGCAGTTCATGCTGCCCGTCCTTTCGGGCAAAGTGGAAGAGCGCGATGCTTTTTTCGCTTCCCTCAAACAGGAACAGAACCGCGAGGTGGAATCCTGGGTTTTGGGTGCCTTGAATTACCTGCACCATCCACTGCGAGCCGCTACCTCAGAGAAGTACCTCAAAGAGAGCCTGGACCTGCTGGAGGAAATCCAGGTCACCGGTGATATCTTCTTCCCGGCCTCATGGCTTTCGGCTACCTTCGGGAGTTACCAGAGTCCTGCCGCGGCCGCGACCATCCGCACGTTCCTGCAGGCACACCCCAATTACAACCCTAAACTGAAAGCGAAGATCCTGCAAGCCGCCGATGGGGTGTTCAGAGCAGAAAAACTGGTGCAGCCGGTGAAGTAATCAATGCATAAAATCTGAAGTTGACGAGGGATTCTTCTGGTGGGCTACGCCACTTAGTTGTGCCAAAAATGATAGATAAAAATACAGGCAAACTTACCTTCTACTCTGGCAAAAACATTTTCCCGACGGCGGAGCTTAGCGAAATAAAAGCCTTAAAGCTTAGTGCAGTACAAGAAGAACAGGATTGGGGTAACGGGTGGATTCATTACACCATCAGAAACGTAGATGTGTCTGGCATATATTTCAACATGACATTCTTCTACCATGAAAAGACCTTAAAATCCATTTCGTTTATAATCAAAGATTCTCCTTTTGACATGGATACCGGATGGGAAACTTGGGGTGAACAAAGGGAAAAAGAGAAGGCCGAGTTTTACAATGATTGGCTTAACAAGGAACTTGGAACTGACAGGAACTTTGCGTGGGGCACAATCCGGGCAACCTACGACCCCAAAAGTGCCGGTAGTTCAATTGTAATTAGGTACAAATAAATAATGCAGGTACAACCAGGCGGAAAAACCTGCAATGGCCGACTCCCTTGTACGTCTCATGCATTAGACCTGCATAGGTCTCCCGGCGGAGAGAACAAATACGGACTTCCAGCGTTCAAAGACTACTTTATGTAACTACATACTCCCCTAAACCTAAGAACTATGAAAACCTTATTTTCGCTTAAAACCGCTGGATTGGCTTTGATGGCCGGCTTGGCTCTGGCTTCCTGCAACGAAGCACCCAAAGGCGACAAAGCAACCATCACCGAAGAAAAAACAGCTGCCGATGCCACCGGTCAGACTTTTGTGGTAGATACCGCTGCCTCCATGGTGCAGTTTACCGGTAACGGTGTGGGCAAAAACCACCCTGGCACTTTCCGCCTTAATTCCGGCTCCGTATCCATATCTGGCAACCAGGTAACCGGAGGCGAGTTCATCATCAACATAAAATCTCTGTCCTTGAAAGAACAGGGAGAAATGTTCCAGACCAAACTGAAGCCCCACTTGCTGAGCGGCGATTTCTTTGACGCCGATAAGTTCGGGACCGCTAAGTTTGAGATCACCAAGGTGGAGCCGTTCAAATCAGACGGGAAAGACACTTCACTGGTGCAGGGCGCCAACTTCAGTGTGAGCGGCAACTTCACCCTCAAGGGCGTGACCAAGAACATCACCTTCCCGGCCCGCATAGAACTGGACGAGAACGCGATGGAGGCTGAGGCCAACTTCAACATTGACCGCCGGCAGTGGCAGATGAACTACGGCAACGACAAAACCCTGGGTGACAAGTTCATCTCAGAGACCGTGAACATTGAACTGGACTTGGAGGCAAGAAAGCCGGCCGGCAACGCCACCGCCTCTGCCCAATAAGCCAGTACTTCCTTTAAAATAAAGAGCCCGAAAGCGTTTCATCGTTTTCGGGCTCTTTTGGTAAAAACAGGTGGGAAAGGGATGTCAGTACATTTTGCTTTGTCCTCCTGAAAGGATCTTTTGGGTAAGCTGGAAAGTCACTTGGTTAGCGCCATTGCCGTTCGCCACCAAGATCCTTTCAGGAGGACAAAAATGAATACTGGTTCAAGTCTGCGACTTGGACCTACCATGACCTGAAGTTTGCAAATCAGAGAGGCGAAAGCCTCAGAAACGGCATTCCCTATCTATAGCCTCACTACTTCCGCTTCATCAATAAATCTCTCACGGCCTTTTCAATTGTAGGCCATACCGGAGAGACAGGGGAAACCAAGTCAAAATGCCCGGCTTCCGGTAACAGCACCAACTGCGCCTTATTCTTATTGGAAGAGGAATGGTTTACAAAATTCTGCGCCTGGCTTACCGGTACAATGGGGTCGCGGGCCCCTTGCACCATTCTTATGGGCGTTTTCAAGGCTAGAGCCGGCGAGGGGGTTGCTTCGGCGTAGCGCTGGGGTACCGCCGAGGGCAAACCACCCATGAGTTTTTCCACGGCGGTGTTGCAGCTTCCTTTCTCGGTGCTGTACGTGGCCAGATCTGGGATACCCGCCAGGGAGACCACGCCTTTCACTTTCAGCGGATTTCTGGTGTACAGCGGGCTCTTGCGCGGCAGGCCTTTACGGCCGGCAGCCCAGAGTGCCAGATGCCCGCCGGCGGAGTGGCCCATCACCACCACTTCTTTGCCGGAGACCGGATACTTTTTGGCCAGTTCCCGCACGTGGTCTACCGCCTTGGCGACATCCAGGAAAGTGCCCGGATATCCACCGCCGGGGTTGCCTACCCTTCTGAACTCAATGTTCCAGGTGGCAAAGCCAGCCTTGGTGAGGGCAGCGCTCACGTGGTTCATGTACTCGTAATTATACTGCGAAAGCCAGCATCCTCCATGGATAATCACTACCACCGGAAACGGTCCTTTTCCTTCGGGCACCCGCAGCTCTCCGAACTGCAGCGAGTCGGGGCCGTAGGCGATGCGCGTGCCGGCAGCGGGCGTGGGCAGTTGCATGAGGTCTTGCCAAGTGACAAGCTTAGGTTGTTGCGTTTGGGCGTGGAGTGGTGTGGCACAGAAGAGAAAACACAGCAGCAGCGCGGACAGAAAGTACTTCATATGGTTTGGGCAGACTTTTCTAAAAACAGGCCATAAATGGTGGGCCTTCTTACGAAGAATGAAGGTACGAGAGGCTTTTAAATTTTGAACAAGTATCTTGCCGCCACTTTCGCCGCTAAAGGTGGAAGCACAGTTGCGGAAAACAAGAAGAAGCCTGGTACCGACTTAAGGTCAGGGAGATAAACAGGAAGGCACCGGCAACCTTTGCATCAGAATTTTCAAGTACAAGAAATGAAAAGAGTAGTAGTAACCGGCATGGGTGCTTTAACGCCCATCGGCAATACAGTCCCAGAATACTGGCAGTCTTTGGTGAACGGCGTGAGCGGCGCGGCTCCCATCACCCGCTTCGATGCGTCCAAGTTCAAGACCCGCTTCGCCTGCGAGCTGAAGAACTTCAATCCGCTGGACTTCATGCCGAAGAACGAGGCCCGCAAAAATGACCTCTATACCCAGTACGCGCTCATCTCGGTGGCCGAGGCCGTGCAGATGGCCAACATCAACTTCGAAGAACTCAACCGCAACCGCATTGGGGTGATCTGGGGCACCGGCCACGGCGGCATCATGACATTCCAGGACCAGCTTATGGAGTTCGCCGCCGGCGACGGCACGCCTAGGTTCAACCCGTACTTTGTGCCGAAGATGATTGTGGACATCGCGGCGGGCGTGATCTCCATGAAGTACGGCCTGCGCGGCGTGAACTTCGCCACGGTATCGGCCTGCGCGAGTTCCAACACCGCCATTCTGGAGGCCTTCAACTACATCAAGTGGGGCAAAGCCGATATGATCATCACCGGTGGCTCCGAGGCTTCCATCAACGAGTCCGGTATGGGTGGCTTCGGGGCACTCAAGGCTTTATCCACGCACAACGATGACCCGGCCACTGCTTCCAGGCCGTTTGATGTAAAACGAGACGGTTTTGTGATGGGCGAAGGTGCCGGAGCCATCATCCTGGAAAGCTACGACAGCGCCGTGCAACGCAATGCGACCATTCTGGCAGAGGTGGTGGGCGGCGGTATGGCCGCTGATGCGTACCACCTTACAGGTACCCATCCTGAGGGCGAAGGCGCGTACCTGGGCATGATGGAAGCATTGGCAGAAGCAAACCTTTTGCCGGAAGACATTGATTACCTCAACTGCCACGCTACCTCTACCCCCATTGGGGATGCCAGCGAGGTGATTGCCGTGGAGCGGGTGTTCGGGGCCAATACGCACCTTCATTTGAGCGCTACCAAATCCATGACGGGGCATTTGCTGGGAGCTGCCGGCGCCATTGAGGCCATTGCGTGCATCAAGGCCGTACAGGAAAATATCATTCCGCCTACCATCAACGTGACCGAACCAGAACCAGAACTCAGCGCGAAGTTTGATTTGACCTTGGGCAAAGCCGTTTCTAAGGAAGTGAACTACGCCATGAGTAACACCTTTGGGTTTGGCGGGCACATTGCCACGGCAATCTTCAAGAAGTTTACCGCGTAAGGCCTGTTTCTGTTTTTACAGCGTTTTCATGAAAAGAGCCCGGAAGCAGTGTGTTTCCGGGCTCTTTTCATGAAATGGGGCTTAAAACCTTAGCAGCTTTTTTGTGGCAGAGAGCCGTGGTTTATGGTTGGTGGTGATAACACCAACAACGGCGAGTGGCAGAATACAAACAACGGCAAACAGTAGTTATTGCAGTTTCACTTCTTTCTGACCTTCGTTCACGCCTTTCATAAACGAGATGAGGCCTTTCATGTAGGTTTGCTGGTCGTCGTAGAAGGCCATGTGGCTGCCTTTGGGGCAATATAGGTAAGAACCGTTTTGCACTTGGGCAGCCATCCATTCCATGTGTTTGGGGTCCATGGTGTCAAACTCGGCACCCACAGATAAGGTAGGCACGGTGAGGTTCTTCAGATCGGCTTTGCGGTCCCACTTCTCCAGTTTGCCCGAGATCCCGAACTCGCTGGGGCCTTGCATGGTCACGTAGAACGACTGGTTCATTTTGGCGAAGGACCGGTTCACGGGCTCAGGCCATTCTTCCAAGGGTAGACGCAACACGTTCTTGGCGTAGAAGTTAGGCATGAGCAACTCCATGTACTTGGGGTTCTGGAAATCTTTGCGGGCCTCAATGTCGCGCACCTGAGCCAGTACCTGCGGGTCCATCTGCTTGGCCAGGACTTCATCTGCGTACTTGCCGTAGTCAATGGCACTGGCCATCATGTTGGAGATAATGAGGCCTTTCATGTTCTGCTGGTATTTAAGGGCGTACTCCATGGCCAGAATACCGCCCCAGGAATGGCCCAGCAAGTAGAAATTGTCGGGACCCAGGTTCAACGTTTTGCGTACCTGCTCCACCTCTTCCACGTAGCGGGGAAGGTCCCACATGGCGGTGTCTTTTGGGTTGTCTGAGTTGCCGCAGCCCAGCTGGTCATAATATATGAACTCAATACCCTCAGCTGGCAGGAAATTCTCCAGGCATTCAAAGTACTCGTGCGTGGCCCCGGGGCCGCCGTTAAGCAAGAGCAACTTGATCTTGGGGTTGTTGCCCACGCGTTTGGTCCAGACCTTGAAAGTGCCCTTACCTGTCTGGATAGGCACCATCTGCACCCCGCCATCCTGCACGCCTTTTTCCGGTAGCGCGAAGTATTCATTTGTGGGCGTCGCGGTTTCTGCGGTGTTTTTCTGATTTGAGCAGGAAACCAAAAAGGCAAAAAGCAACAGGCAGGTGCCTTGTAAAAGTTTGTTCATAGGTTGGCTGTTTCTTGATGTGTTTGTTTGGATGATGAATGTGCTGGTTATCCCTGTGATCTTAGGCGAAAAGAAGACAAGATGTTGTGAACGGTGAACTGCAGCCCTTTTCAGCTCAATCAGAATCCTCTAATTCAAACAGGTCTTCTACCCTCTGTTGGAGCGCTTTCGCTAACTTAAGTGCCAGCACTGTTGAAGGTAAGTATTTATTTGTTTCAATGGAGATGATGGTCTGCCGGGAAACCTGCACCAATTCTGCCAACTGCGCCTGGGTTAGTTGCTTCCTGACTCTTTCCTCCTTTATAAAGTTCTTCATCAGGTCACTTCAGCTTCACGTGCAGCATGTAATTAAACCTACCAATGAAGCCAAACCAGAACACCATCAAGGAGGAGACCAATACCAGAATGATGATCTCTGATTCAATATTGGTATGCCCTGGAAGCAAGAATGAGAACAGGCCGCAGACAATGAGCGGTAACTGGAGTAAAGCAGCGAATTGAAAACTATCTACCCTGATCTTTTGAATCATTTCATCTTCTACCCGCTCTTTGGAAAAAGCAATGCAGTAAACACCCATCAGAAAGACAAAGAAACCACCGGAGGTCAACCCAACATTCACCATGTAGAAAACAGGAACATCCAGGTTGTACAGGTCCTCTCCTAATAAAAAGGTAAGAAACCTGTGGACCACACCTCTTTGCATCAAAACCCAAAGGGTAATGCCAAGGATAGCCATGTAGACTCCAACTTTTTTGAACCGGTGGGGCAGTAGTAAATTCATAGAGGATAGGTTATTTAATGTTTAATGAACAGCCTAAATGTAAAGCATACTTTACATTTAGGCAATAGGTAATCAGAAAGTTTTTAGAGAATAGGCAATCTCAGGCAGAAAACGCTTAATAAAGTAAATGCCCGTCTATTTGATCTTTAGCCTAGTAAACACCCCTCCATTGTTGGTGTTATCACCAACAATCTAATTACCGCTTCAATACAACAAACTATCTATGGATGAGCAACGGCATATCACCTTCTTCACAGCCACCATTCTGGAGTGGAAACACCTACTGAAACCTGACAAATACAAGAATACCATCTTAGACAGCCTTCGGTTTCTGGTAAGGGAGAAGCGGGTAAAAGTTTATGGTTTTGTAATTATGCCCAACCACGTTCACCTGCTCTGGAAGATGGAAGAACCACACCTAAGGGAAAACGTTTAACGCGACTTGCTGAAGTTCACAGGACAGCAGTTGAAGTTTGATTTGGAAAGAAATCATCCTACGGTCTTGGAGCGGTTCAGAGTAGATGCGAAGGACAGGCAATTCCAATTCTGGGAGCGGAATCCTTTGTCTGTGATTTGCCAATCTGTTGCTATGACGGAGCAGAAACTTCAGTACATTCACCTTAATCCGGTGCAGGAGAAGTGGAGGTTGGCGGAGACACCAGAAGTCTACTATTATTCCTCGTCCAGGTTTTATCTGGAGAACAAAGATGATTTTGGTTTTCTAACGCACTATCTTGAGTAGAGAACCGCAGTTTAGGTTGTTGGTGATAACACCAACAACGGCGACGATAAAATTTCTTGGTGGTTGATTTAACAAAATATCAGTAATTCGCCTGTTGCAGTAAAAGGATCAATAAAGGTATCCTCATCTTTCTCCCTTGTTGGTGTTATCACCAACAAGCACATTAGCAACTCAAGGGGTATAGAACTCCCCTGTGATTCTTGCCAAGTTCTTTTTTAAGAGAGCCTAGAGAATAGTAACAACAAAGCTTCAAAAAGGGGGATTTTTTAGAATAATATCGAATGTATTTTCAAGTTTATAAGTTATACTTGCGAGGTATAAATGAAAAAGGTGCCCCAAAGGGACACCCATTCATTAATTGAACCACTGTAGCAGTTTAGTGAAAATACTGTCTAGGTGGGTTAGAATACTGTCAAGGGTTCCAAGTGCAAAGACTGCAATCATCCACTTGGAATTGCCATTTTCATTAGGCACCGGAGCTTCTCCGGTGCTTTTTCTTTTAGCCTTCTTGTTCACCTCATATTAACACGATTAGTTAAATCAAATATAGGGACAAATATGTGGTTTGCCCGATTAGAGTCCCTTATTTTACCAACTTCTTATACAGTGCTTATCCATAATTACAAGCCTCAATATCAAGCAATTATCAGGCTTATAAACTCTATTGAGATTAGTACAAAAACTATGGAGCACATATTCCCAACTTAGCTTGCCCAATCACCAACAATCTAAACACTGCCAGAGTAGCCCATAACCAAAAGAGCCCGGAAACTTGCGTTTCCGGGCTCTTTTTATAAAATTAGGCCTAAAACCTACTTAGTTCATCAGCTTTTTGTAGCGGATGCGCTTCGGCTCTACGTCGCCCAGGCGTTTCTTCTTGGCTTCTTCGTAGTCTGAGAAGTTTCCTTCAAACCAAACCACCTGTGAGTCGCCCTCGAAGGCTAGGATGTGGGTGGCAATTCTATCCAGGAACCAGCGGTCGTGGCTGATGACTACGGCGCAACCGGCGAAGTTCTCCAGCGCGTCTTCCAGGGCCCGGATGGCGTTTACGTCGAGGTCGTTCGTAGGCTCATCTAATAAAAGCAGGTTGGCACCTTGCTTCAGGGTCATGGCCAGGTGCACGCGGTTACGCTCTCCACCGGAAAGCACGCCTACTTTTTTCTCCTGGTCACCGCCGGTGAAGTTGAACTTGCTCACGTAGGCGCGGGCGTTTACCTGGCGCCCGGCCAGCAGCATGGTCTCAGTACCGCCAGAGATGGTCTCAAACACAGATTTGTTCGGGTCCAGGCTTTCGTGTTGCTGGTCTACGTAGGCAACTTCCACGGTTGGGCCCACGGTGATAGTTCCGGCATCGGCGGCTTCGCGGCCAGTGATGAGGCGGAACAAGGTAGACTTACCCGCGCCGTTCGGCCCGATGATGCCCACGATTCCGGCTGGCGGCAGGTTGAACGTGAGATCCTCAAACAGCAGCTTGTCCCCGAAGGCTTTGGTCAGACCCTCGGCCTCAATCACCACGTTCCCCAAACGAGGGCCGTCTGGGATGAAAAGCTCCAGTTTCTGCTCTTTCTCTTTGGCTTCCTCAGAGGCCATTTTCTCGTAGTTGCCTAAACGGGCTTTGGATTTAGCCTGACGGGCTTTCGGGCTCATGCGGGCCCACTCCAATTCGCGCTGTAAGGTCTTCTGGCGCTTGCTTTCGGTTTTCTCTTCTTTGGCCAGACGCTCGGCTTTCTGCTCCAGCCAGCTGGTGTAATTTCCTTTCCACGGAATACCTTCGCCGCGGTCCAGTTCCAGAATCCAGCCGGCTACTTTGTCCAGGAAGTAACGGTCGTGGGTTACCGCAATCACGGTGCCTTTGTATTGCTGCAGGTGTTGCTCCAGCCACAGCACAGACTCGGCGTCCAGGTGGTTGGTAGGCTCATCTAACAGGAGAACATCGGGCTCTTGCAACAACAGGCGGCACAGGGCTACGCGGCGTTTCTCACCCCCGGAGAGGTTGCCTACAATGGCGTCTCCCGGAGGGGTGCGCAGGGCGTCCATGGCGCGCTCCAGTTTGCTGTCCAGGTCCCAGGCACCCAGGTGGTCCAGGCGTTCCTGCACCTCACCCTGGCGAGCCATCAGTTTGTCAAAATCAGCGTTCTCATCGGCGAAGGCCTCGTTGATCTCGTCGTATTCTTTCAAAAGGGCCACGGTCTCAGCGGCGCCCTCCTGCACAATCTCCATCACGGTTTTGGTGGGGTCCAACTGCGGCTCCTGCTCCAGGTACCCCACAGAGTAACCGGGCGAGAAAGCCACCTCGCCCTGGAACTGCTTGTCTACGCCGGCAATCACCTTCAGGAGGGAGGATTTACCGGAGCCATTGAGACCCAACACGCCAATTTTGGCGCCGTAGAAAAAAGAGAGATAGATGTTCTTGAGAACTTGTTTCTGCGGCGGGTAAATTTTATTCACCCCCGCCATGGAGAAGATGATGGTTTCGTTGCTCATGAATAGTATTTAGATTCTGGTCCGTTTACGGCAGAAGCGTTTGGGCGACGTTTTGGTAAAAACCACCCTAAAACGAAACCCATAACCTTGTTCTCTAAAATCAGTATGAAAACAAACGTCAGGTTGCGGTTATTTTCTGCCAATGGGTACAAATATCGTAAATTTTGGCTCGGCCGAGTTATGAAAATTGGCGTTTATTCATAAACTTGTACCAAAATAGACTTTAATTTTTTCAGTTAATATCCAGTTGATGGAAACCAAAGATTTGTCTGAGGAGGCCCATAAGTACGGCTACATTGAGGGTAACCAGGTGTGGTTGAAGCCATTTATGCATTTTCCTGCGCGCCAGGTTGGCGAGGTGAAGGAGGTCCCCGAAGAATCATTGCAATACTTCGCAAACCGTTTTGAGAACTTCAGACAGAAGGTGGAAGGCCTGCTGGAGAAGATTGCCACCTCTGAGAATAAGGGTTCTTTTCTCATGAAGGTGCTGCACCTGAAGGAACAGATTGAGAAGTATGATGCCATCGGGGATTTTGAGTCTTTGCACCACCGCCTCTCTGCCGCCGAGGAAGAGATAAAGGAAGCCATTGCCCGCAACCGCGACAAGAACCTGACCACCAAGATCACGCTCATTCAACAGGCCGAGGCCCTGCAAACCAGCATTGACTGGCAGGAGACCACTGACAAGCTGAAGGAACTGCGCCAGAACTGGATCAAGACCGGACCGGTAGACAAAACCCTTACCGAAGAATTGGAGGAGCGCTTCAAGACGGCCGTGGAGGTTTTCTTCACCCGCAAGAAGGAGTTCTTCCAGGACAAGAAGGACATGCTCTCCCGTACGGTAGACAAGTACAAGGCACTGATCTCTCAGTCTGAGGCCCTCAAGAACTCTGAGGAGTGGGAAGAAACCAGCAAGAAGCTCAAAGACCTGCAGAACCAGTGGAAAGAGATAGGCGGCACCCTACCCCGTAAGATGTCCAATGACCTCTGGAACAGTTTCAGGGCGGCGAACAACCACTTCTTTGAGCGCCTTAAAAAGCACATCAACAGCCAGAAAACTGAGTCTAAGGACAAGTACATGGAAGACAACCTGGAGAAGAAACGCTCTTTGGTTGCCCAGGCAGAGGCGCTCTTAGAAGAGCCCGTGCAGCAAGCCGTACCTAAAGCCAAGGAACTGCAGGCCGCCTGGAAAAAAATTGGTCCGGTGAAACAGGAGGAGTCTGACATTGTGTGGGAAAGCTTTCTGGTAGCCTGCGACAAGATATTTGAACTGAGCAGCCTGGAGCACTTCATGCGCAAGCGCCCGTTACCAGAGGGCAAGAACTCAGAGAACGACCAACTGCACGCGCGCATCAACGCCCTGCGCGATTTCATCAAGTATGACAAGCAGGAGCTGGAAGTGCTGGAAACCAACCTGGGCCGGTTAAATCCAAATCCGGGGAACGAGGCTTTCCGTTCTATGTTGGAAGGGAAAATCAAAAACTTCAACCGGAAAATCCGTACTAAAAACGAATTAATAGAGCTTTTGCGCAAAAAGTCTGGCGTACAAAGCAACAAAATTGCCTAACTCATTCGTAAGCCGTTAGAAATAGTCCTAAAATTCTAACGGCTTACCTATGAAAAAATACTTTCTACTACTTTTCCTATTTCTTCCTCTCCTTAGCCAGGCCCAAAACATCAAAGGCCCTTACCTGGGGCTCACCACGCAGTTCCAGAACACCTGGATCATCAATGATGAGCAATACGAGGATGTGAACTACAAACACCGCTTCACCACCAAATGGGCCCCCATTGGCGCAGTAGTTGGCTACAAATTCAACGAGAACCATAACCTGCAGGCAGAGATCTACCGCTCACACCAGGGCGAGAAATTTGACCTGGTAGACAACTCCGGCAACAAAGCCGGCGAAAAGGACATTGACCTGGTTTATTGGAATATTCCGCTGCTTTTCAAATACACCACCGGCGGCACGGTGCGCTTCAATTTCCAGGTGGGCCCGCAGCTGGGTATCCTGCAGAAAGGCACCGAAAGAAACACTTTTTCCCGCACGGCCTCTTACACCATTAAAGATCGCTCCTTTTCTGTACCGCAAGGAAATTACCTATTGGCCAGTACCGAAAGAAGTGAGGGCAGCAACTCTAATGTGGGTGAGTTCAACAAATACGACCTGGGTATTCTGTTAGGCCTCGGCGCCGAATACAGCCTGAGCACCAACCTTATTTTAACCGCCAACCTGCGCTACGGCTACAACTTTGTGAACATCCGCAAGGAAGAGCACATTGAAGACCTGAGCCGCGACACCGACTATTATGTACTGCGCCAAAACATGGTAGGGGGTTTGCAGATTGGCATCAATTACCTTTTCAACACCGGTGATGGCATTAGCAACGCCCGCCACGAGTAAAAAATAATCACTGAACTAAACATTTTGCAAAATTGCCCGTTGTGTTTTAGCAATTACAGGCCTAGGCAATAAGAAGAAATATTTGAATTGTCAATCAAAATCTTATTTTTGCAGCCCTGTTATCTCTGCAACTTGTTTGTATAGCTATACTTTAAAAGCGAATTTATTATGTATTGGACACTTGAACTTGCCTCTTACTTGGAAGATGCGCCTTGGCCAGCTACCAAAGATGAATTAATTGACTATTCTATCCGCTCCGGTGCCCCTATGGAGGTGGTAGAGAACTTGCAGGCTTTGGAAGACGATGGTCAACCATACGAGAGCATTGAAGAAGTTTGGCCGGACTATCCTACCAAAGAGGACTTCATGTTCAACGAAGACGAATACTAGAATAATTAGGAATTGGTAATTAAGAATTAGGAATTGCTTTTCTGCCTTTTTTGATTCCTAATTCTTAACTCCTAATTTTTAATTGCCTTGAGCGTCTTAGAAATAAAAGAACTGGTTGCGGGATACGACGAGCGCGTACTTCTCCGCAACCTTTCTTTTTTTGTGCCAGAACCAGCATTTGTCGCAATCATTGGCCACAACGGCAGCGGCAAATCCACCCTCCTGAAGACCCTTACCGGCCAGGTGCCGTACCAAGGCCAGATTCTGGTACAGGGTAAACCCTTGCCTAGACGCGCCGGAGCCCTCGCCCGATCCCTTTCCTATCTGCCGCAGAAGAACCAGGTAGCTTTCCCTATCAAAGTGCGCGAACTGGTGGTCATGGGCTTGTTCCGGCAGAAGCGCCTGCTGGAGCATTACACCGCCGCTGACTACCTCCGTGCTGAGGCCATGCTGGACCGCCTCCACATTTCGCACCTCAGCCAGCGCACCTTCACAGATCTATCCGGGGGAGAGCAGCAACTGGTCTGGCTCGCGCAACTCATGCTACAGGACGCACCCATTGCCCTACTGGATGAACCCACCCAGCAACTGGATGTCTACCATAAGAAAAGGGTCTTTGATTTAATGGACGCCTGGGTACGGGAAGAACAGAAAACGGTGCTCTGCATCACCCATGACCTGCTGAATCTCTTGCCCATGGAAGGCTATCTGCTCAACATCTCCCAACCCCATCCTACCCTGGAAAGGATCTCTCCCGAGGCAGTACTTGCGCAGCAACGGTTTTTGGAGGAGAAAGCCAGCACCACAGTACAGCGCTAGAACTTTACAGCTAGTTCTTCAGGAATTCCCCTGCCGTTATCTGTAGAGGGATACTTAACCTATATCCTTCATGAGAATAGGTTGGGCTAGGGCTGAAATGACGTTTACACTCTGCCGCTTCTAAAAATTCCCCTGACGCACAATGGCGTAAAAACCAAAGAAAGCATGAGCCCCGCAATTGCTGTTGCGATTAAGTGGCCATACATTCTGAGTTCTAACCCACTTAAAAGCCTAAGCAGTACAATCACCACAGCTATGATGAACAAGGTTGCCCAATACCTAATGCTTGGGCGATGGCTCTTCATCTTATAGATGGGGAGTTTGTATAAGGCGACAGCAATTACAATTGCTCCTATCAGAGTGCTTGTGTGTTGAAGTATTTTGAAGACGGGCAAACTTGCGCCGGAGATGTTTACCTTTTCAGCCAAAACCGGCAGCACGCTTACGAAATAGCCATATTCATGCGTGAAGCTATCCCACAAAAGGTGTGAGGCTGCCCCTACAAGTATGGAGATACATACCATTAGCCAATTACCTTTGAAGTAAGTATTCCAGCTGAATTCTTTGTATGCTGAGAGTCGGTTTTGGAGAACCGGCGGAAGGTTGTCAAACAAACTATTCCTCACCAAGTGGTGAAACAAGAAAGCAAGCACAAGGCTGAGGGGCAGGTTAAACCAAAACAGCCCTCCTATGGTGTGGCTGTAATTACTGCTCACTTTCATTCTCAGGAAATACTCACAATCGGGAGCGATGCTGCCAACTACCAACCCCGTTAAGGAAAACCATCGGCGAGGAAGCATTGTCAACGGCAAAACAATGGCAGGATGGGAGAAAGTAAAAGGCATTCTAAAAGCAGGTTTCCTTTTTAACAATTAAAGCCACTTCAGTCTTTCAGGCCCATTTTCATAAAAATACCCCAGAAAGGAAAAGCATATTACTTATTACCCTGCTTGCGCACCATTTGCCTCCTGCAGCAGAAAAGCCTCGGCTAATATCAGGTCTTCCGGGGTGGTAAGTTTGATGTTGCGAAAGCTCCCTTCCACCAGCTCTATCTTATGTCCGAAACGCTCTACCACCGAGGCATCATCGGTGAAGAGCGGGATTTCTGGTTGGGCGTAGGCGCGGCGCAGCAAGGGTAACCGGAAACACTGCGGCGTCTGCACCAACCGGTAAGCGGTACGGTCCAAGGCTTTGGAGGTGCCGCCCCGCACCCTTCTGATAGATTCTTTCAGGCTTACCGCCACCACGGCGGTTCCTTTCTGGGCGGCCGTGGAATAGGCTGCGTTTAAGATGGCATTGTCAATAAAGGGCCGCACACCGTCATGCACTGCCACCACGCCATCCTCTTCCCCGTCCAGCGCCGCCAACCCATTCTTCACTGATTGAAACCGGCTATTGCCGCCTGTTACAACCTGGTGCTTCATGGTGAACTGGTGTTCTGTACACAAGCGGCACCAGGTGGGGATTTCGGTCTCTGGCAGCACCAGCACCAGGGGCATCTCGGGGTCAAAGGCTTGGAACCGCCGAAGCGTGTGCATGAGCACCGGTTCGCCGGCAACAGGAAGGAATTGTTTGGGCATGGCCGCCTGCATTCTGGAGCCAGAGCCGCCGGCCACAATGATCGCGTACTTCTTCAAATCTGGTGAGAGCATGGTGGGCGCAAGATACGCATTCAGATGAGGCAAGGCCAGTTCTGTTTAGAGGCTGTTTCTGGTAAATCAGCTTTAAAACGGAACGGGTCTTGCCACAGGTCCCTCCTCTGGGAAAATCAATACTGCCCTTGGCTGCCCAACAGATCGTTTAGAACTCCAGGATGAAGGTAGTGCCCTGGTCCACCTCGCTGGTGACCCTGAGGTTGCCGCCCATGGCTTTGGCCTGGGAATGCGCAATGTAGAGCCCCATGCCTTTGCTGTCTTTGTGGTGGTGGAAACGCTGGTATAGCCCAAAGATGCGCTCGCCGTAGCGTTTCAGGTCTATGCCCAGCCCGTTGTCTGAGAAGTACAGCTTCTCGCAACCGTCCGCCGCCTTCTCGGCTTTAACCTCAATGTGCAACGGCCTATTGGGAGAGCGGTACTTCACGGCGTTGGTGAGCAGGTTCAATAGAATGCTGTGCAGGTACCCGGCGTTGTAGTAAACTTCAGGCACCTGGGAGAAATCTGTGGTGAGCTGGATGTCTTTCTTGTCCAGGAGCCCGTCTACAGACATCACCACCTTCTCAAAAGCCTGGGCCAGGTTCACCTGCTCTTTGTTTGTATGCGGATTGTCTTTGATCACCAACACTTCCAACAAATCATCTATGATGGTATTCAACTGCACCGTAGACTCCTTGAATTTCTGGATGAGCAGCTTGTTCCTGCCCTCGGGGATGGATTCTGTGTCTATGAGGTTGGCAATGCCGGTGAGATTGGCCAGTGGCGCGCGCAGGTTATGCGAGGTAATGAAGGTGAATTGCTTCAGGTCAGCGTTGTTCTGGGTCAGCTCCGCTATGAGCACTTCGCGCTCTTGTTCGTAGTTTTTGCGGTTGGTGATATCGCGCAGGATAGAGATCCAGTGGGTCAGCTTCTGCTTGCGGTTGAACATGGGAATCAATAGCAACTGGGTCCAGAAGGTGGTTCCGTCTTTGCGGTAGCTTTCCAGCTCTACCTCGCTGGACAGATAGGCTTGCATGCGGTCCATCAACAGTTGCAGGGTGTCCTGGTCTGTGGCGATACCGTTCAGGAAGGAAGGGTCTTTCCCCAGCACTTCTTCCTTGGTATAGCCCGTCATCTTATAAAAAGCATCGTTGTAGAAGATGGACCGCAACTTCTGCGGAACCCCAAGAGACACCTCGCTGATGATGATGGCATCTTTGGCGTTGGTGATGACTGATTCCAGCAAACGGAGCTGCTGTTCCTCTGCCTTCTGCTGCGTAATGTCTGTGAGGAGCGCAAAAACGTTTTCTACCTGCCCTTTCTCATCCAGCAAAGGTTGCACCTGCAATTTGATCCAGCGCTTTTCCTTGCTCTTGGTGTATTGGATGATTTCGCACTGCAGGGGCTGCAACTCTCTTAATTGGCTGTCAATAAACTCCAGGGTCTCTACGTCGGTCTCAAGGCCGTTCATGAGCGTGCCGGGGGTTTTGCTGGCCATTTCTTCCAGGGTGTATCCCATCATGCGGGTAAAAGCGGCGTTCACCCACTGGATGTTAAGATTTGGGTCCATGATCAAAACCCCATTGACGGTCTCGCGGGCCACTACAGAAAGTTTGCGCAGTTTCTCCTCGGTCTCTTTCTGCTCTGTGACATCCAGCATAGCCCCTACAATTCTCACTGAGCGGCCTTGGGCATCCCTGAGTACCGTACCCTGGTCTACCACGTGGGCGTATTCACCGTTGGCTTTCTTAAACCGGTACTCTTCGCGCCAGAAATTCTGGTCGGTACTGGCAATGACCTTCTCTAAAGATTCATTCACCCGCGCCAGGTCATCTGGGTGCACCTGCGCCGCCCAAACATCCAGCTCAGGCCCAAACTCTTTCACCTTGAACCCAAACAGCTTCTCAAAGCCCGACCCCCAGTTGATTTTATAATTGACAATGTCAAAATCCCAGATGGCGTCATTGGTGGCCAGGGTAGCGTAGTAATAGCGGTCATTGCTTTCTCTAAGCTCAATCTCTGAGAGTTTGTTTTCCAGGATCAGTTGCAGAAGGCTTCGGATACTCTCCAGTGTCTCTTCTTCCTCCGGTGTGGGCGCTTTTACCTCCTGGTAGTAGATGGCCATGGTACCCAGAATTTTCTGGTTTGACCCAATCAAGGGAAAAGACCAGCAAGCCTCCAGGCCATATTTGAGCAGCGCGGGATAATGGTCTTTCCAGCGCGGATCTGTTTTCACATCCTTGGCGATTACCTTCTGCCCCAGGAAAGCCGCCGTACCGCAGGAACCGGCGTTTTCCCCAATCCGGATGCCCTTGATTTCATTGCAGAAGCTTTCTGGCAGGCTGGGCGCCGCAATGGGGTAAAGCTTGCCGTCTTTCAGGCGCATGCAGGAACAGAACATACCCTTGTGCAGCTTCTCCACCTCTTTGAGGTAAAAAGACACAGTAGACGCAAGGGTGCTGCCGGGAAGGGCGTTTTTCTCCAGCACCTTTTTACCCAGGCGCTCCAGCTCCATGGTTCTTTTGTAAGTGCTTACTTCTTTGAGGAGGCCAATGTTGATCTGCTCCGAGGCTACTTGCCTGGCATGGTCCTTGGCTTTCTCCAGTTCCTGGCGGGTTGCCTGCAACTCCTGCTGTAGTAGCGCCAGTTGCTCTTTATAGCTAGCTGGTTCCTGCGGAGAGCCCTGTATCTGGTTCATGGCTTTTTCCTGGTTTGCGGCGGGCAGATCATGTGTACCCTTCCCTATTTGCGCAACCTTCTGCGTTAAGGCTGCAATATCCTTTTGAGTTTCCTCCTGCATTGAACGTACATAAAAAGTGAGAACCACAAACCATTTATCTCACAACTTTCCTTTTGGTGACGCCACCCGGAAATTCTTATCGCTCAGCTACACTAACTGAGAAATGAAGGTTGTTTCTAGGAGGGCCAATATCACTTCAGGCGCTCTCCTTCTTATTAGCAGATTAAAGATAAGCCAATTCTTTGGACCAACTATAGGCAAGCCTAAATTAGATAATCAAAGGACTGATTTATATAGAAAGAAGAGCCGCAGCGTTTTGGCCTTGTTTCCATGAAACAGGCCAAAAACAAAAAGCCCTGCCGGCAATAGATACCGGCAGGGCTTTCCAGAAAGGCAAGGGGTCTTATAGAATCAGCATTACGTCTCCGTAGCTGAAGAACTTATACTTCTCTTTGATAGCAGTCTGGTAAGCTTCCATGATCAGCTCGTATCCGCCAAAAGCCGCGGCCATCATCAAGAGGGTAGACTCTGGCATGTGGAAGTTGGTGATAAGGCTGTTGGCGATCTTGAAGTCATACGGAGGGAACACGAATTTATCGGTCCAGCCTTCGTTGGGTTTCAGGCGGCTGTTGGCAGACACTGATGACTCCAAGGCACGCATGGTGGTGGTTCCTACGGAGCACACGCGTTTCTTCGCATCCAGGGCCTTGTTCACGATTTTGGCGGTTTCCTCGGTCACGAAGAACTGCTCAGAGTCCATCTTGTGTTTGGTGAGGTCCTCTACGTCTACCTGACGGAAAGTACCCAAACCTACGTGCAGGGTTACCGGAGCCACGTCCACACCTTTCAGTTCAAGGCGTTTCAATACTTCTCTGGTGAAGTGCAGACCAGCGGTTGGGGCGGCTACCGCACCGGTTACCTCGGCGTACACGGTCTGGTAACGCTCTTCGTCCTCGGGCTCTGGCTCGCGTTTGATGTATTTAGGAAGCGGGGTTTCGCCCAGGCTGTGCACCACTTTGTAGAACTCCTCGTCCGGTCCGTCATACAGGAACTTGATGGTACGGCCGCGCGAAGTGGTGTTGTCAATCACCTCGGCTACCAGGTCACTGTCCCCGAAGTAGAGTTTGTTGCCCACCCGTATTTTACGCGCCGGGTCTACCAGCACATCCCACAGGTGAATACGCTTGTCCAACTCGCGCAACAGGAACACTTCAATCTTGGCGCCGGTTTTCTCCTTGTTTCCGTACAAACGGGCCGGAAACACCTTGGTGTTGTTCGTCACCATGACATCGCCGTCGTCAAAATAACCAATGATGTCTTTGAAAACTTTATGCTCAATCTTGCCGCTGTCACGGTGGATCACCATCATTCTGGCTTCATCACGGTTTGGGGCCGGATGGGTAGCCATCAGGTCGTTGGGCAGGTCAAATTTAAACTCTGATAACTTCATTTTTAATATTACGGTATTAAAATATTTTGGAAAATAGAGGGCAAAGGTAGGCAGTTTGCGCTAATTTCTTTTACTTTCCGCCAAATTTAAGTAAGGGGCTCCCTGGGAATCTGCCGGAAAGGCAAGCGAAGGGGTGTAAGAAAATAACCCTTTTCGCTACTAATAAGTTTGTTGCACCCATAACTATTTCTGGGACAGGCTACTTCTCCTCTCACCTCTACAAATGTTATACTTACGGCTGGTATATGAAAGTTTTAGGTTCGCGTGGCAGGCCCTGCGGTCTAACCTCTTGCGTACTATTCTTTCGTTGCTGGGCGTGACCATAGGCATCTTCGCCATCATCTCGGTGTTCACCATTGTAGACTCTTTGGAGCGCAGCATACGGGAGAGCATGAGTTTTGTGGGCGAGCGCATTGTGTACGTAGAGAAGTTTCCCTGGATCTTCAAAGACGGCTCTGACATACCGTGGTGGAAATTCATGCAGCGCCCCTCCCCCAACACGCGCGAGTTCAGGTACATGCATGAGAACCTGGAGAATGCCGATGCCGTGGCCCTGGTGGCCAGACGGGGAGGCAACACCTTCAAGCACCGCAACAACAGCATGGCCGGTATTATGCTGCAAGGAGTGACCCTGGACTTCAACAAAGTAGCCGAAGTACCCATTGCCGAGGGCCGGTTCTTCACCCAGCAGGAAGTTGACGGATCGCGCAACGTGATCGTGATTGGAGACGAGGTGGCGCAAAGCCTCTTCCCCTTCGGCACTGCCCTTGGCGGCGACATCAGAATCAGCGGCCAGAAGTTCACGGTCATAGGGGTGATGGAAAAACAGGGAGCCGGCCTTTTTGAGGGCATGCCCACCAATGACAAAAACTCCTACGTGCCTTTCGGGGCTTTCGGGAAGTTGTTTGCCGGCGGGCCCAGGGGCGTACAACCCACGCTCATGGTCAAAGGCCGGGTAGATGACATGAACCTGCAGAACCTGGAGTATGAGATAAAGGGCAAGATGCGCACCATACGGGGGCTCAAGCCTTACCAGGAAGATAATTTTGCCATAAACCGCTCAGAGATGATGGCCGATGCCATTGGCGAGATGTTCTCCATCATTGGCTTTGCCGGCTGGGTTATAGGCGGTTTCTCCATCCTGGTGGGTGGTTTCGGGATCGCCAACATCATGTTCGTCTCGGTGAAAGAGCGTACCAACATCATCGGGATCCAGAAATCCCTGGGCGCGAAAAATTTCTTTATCCTGTTCCAGTTCCTGTTTGAGTCTGTGTTCCTGAGCCTTATAGGCGGTGGGGTAGGCATCCTGCTGGTCTCGCTGGTAACCTTTATCCCCATGGGCTCGTTGGAGATTATCCTTACGCCCGGCAACATAATCCTGGGATTGGGCGTATCGGTCGTGATTGGCGTACTTTCAGGCATTATTCCGGCGGTCATTGCTTCCCATCTGGACCCCGTCATTGCCATCAGGTCTAAATAGCAGTTCCAGACCTACCGTTTACCCGGCACCAGTTCCACATTTATTTTAAACTATCACGCCTGTTTTTGGCGCATTTTGCGTAAAAGAGGCTTTATACATGATTGACATATGACGAAGTTGAGAAAATCCAGCAAAACCAAACTGCACGATGAAACCGCTAACGTAGGCAGCGGCACCACCATCATTAAGCCAGATGCCAATGACCACAAGGTTAATTCTCTGCAGGAAGCCAAAAAAATAGCCAAGCGCGAGGCCCCGGTGATCAGCGAGGATGACAAGCGCATCAGGGAAGCGTTCACTGACAAAGACTGGAACGAAATCAAAATTGCCGACTCCTGGCAGATCTTCAAAGTGATGTCTGAGTTTGTGGAGGGTTTTGAGAAAATGGCCAAAATTGGCCCGTGTGTCTCCATCTTCGGCTCAGCGAGAACTAAACCCGAGAACCCGTACTACATCATGGCCGAGGAGATTGCCGCCAAGCTGGTGCGCCACGGTTACGGCGTGATCACGGGCGGCGGACCGGGTATCATGGAAGCAGGCAACAAGGGCGCGCACTCAGAAGGCGGCCGCTCTGTGGGTCTCAACATCCAGCTGCCGTTTGAACAGTTCAACAACATCTATATTGACCCGGATAAGCTCATCAACTTTGACTACTTCTTTGTGCGCAAGGTGATGTTTGTGAAATATGCGCAGGGCTTCATTGGCATGCCTGGCGGTTTCGGGACGCTGGACGAGCTTTTTGAGGCCATCACCCTTATCCAGACCAAAAAGATTGGCAAGTTCCCCATTGTACTGGTGGGCAAGAAATACTGGCAGGGCATGTTTGACTGGATCAAGGACGTGATGCTCACCCAGGAAAGCAACATCAGCCCAGAAGACTTGGACCTGGTGCACCTGGTAGACAACGCCACCGATGCCGTCAAAGTCATTGACGATTTCTACAGCAAATACCTGTTGTCTCCAAACTTCTAAGAAGCAAATACTTTGGCCTTTTTGGCCTGTTTCCCCAAAAGAGCCCCGAAACCCATCGGGGCTCTTTTGTTTTTGGGCCATTAAGAAAGAACGAGGATGGATAAATAGATGAAAGCTGTTTGTGCAATTCTGCAGGATTAAGCATCTGAAAAGGCAGATACTTCTAGTTTAAACCTGACCCAGCATGACAAAACCTCTCCTCCTTGTACTCACTTTGCTACTTCTGGCGGGCTGTGGGCCAAACAAAATGCCACCCCCTTATGAGCGGGTGGCATGCCATTATAAAAAAGACAATCCTTTGCTTAAAGTCTACAATGATGTACTCATTGAGTTAGTAGAGACCCGAGGTTATCAGCTTTACTTAAACAAATCCTTGAACATAGATTCTCTATGGAAAACTTCACCTTTGTACGACCTCAAAGATTCCAGCGCCATTTATGCTGAGTTGAACAGAATACACCACCTTTTTAGCCAACATCAAAAATCAACTTTTAACAACCCTAAAAAATGGTGCACTGCCTATCTAGACAGCCAACTTATAGATTTTAAAATGGTGTTGAAAAGCCTTCCATCTGAAATGGATAAGGAGTTGTGGACCTCACTCCAGATAGATTCCAGTGCTTGGCAGAAATATACCCCAGATAGTCTACAGTTGGTAAAAGCCCAGCTAAATTACCGTGACTTCCAGGCTTGCACGTTTAAGATAGAACCAGAATCTGCGTTTAGTTCTCAGAGCCCAAGTTGCTCCATTGGTCATTATAAATTCTCAACGGTGGTTTTAAACAGGGCGAAAGACAAAGGCTGGCTCTATTATGAGTTCGTATGCGGAGGAACTTGCGGCAGAGGGGAAATTATCACCATTGAGAAACAACATGAGAACTGGGTAATCAAGGATTCTAAGATGCTCTGGATTTCATAACTTGATATAGAAAATAAGCTGCGTAACCAATTCTTGTCCAGAGTTAACTTTCTGCCAATCTGTTTTTAGATCATTTTTCTCAAAACAAGCCGAAAACCTACCGATTCGTTTGTAAGTCTTGCACGGAACAAAAAGCCATTTGTATCTTTCTCCTCCGTTCATCTGACACATGCCCCGCCCTACCCAAAATATCCCGCACTACCATTTCCTCCGGAACAAATATGGTCCGGAGTTGCTCCTGGATGTGGGCAGGGTAGAGACGCTGGAGAACTTTGTTCTGGACAGCACCCCGCACACCCTTGCCTTCTATGACATCATGTTTATTGAAGAAGGCAGCGGCACTTTCTGCCTGGACAACGCCGCGCATGACCTGCAGCCCGGCAAGATCATCTTCACCTCGCCGGGGCAGGTGCGGCAGTGGCAGGCCAGGAGTCCGGTAAAAGGCTACACGCTGTTTTTTGAAGAGGATTTCACCGCCACTTTCTTCAACGATCCGCTGTTTCTGCACCGTTTTCAGTTTTTTAACAACCAGACGTTGTCCGGAGCGCTCCACACCCCGCCGGTTGAGTTCAAGAAGCTGATCCAAACCGTGGAAGCCATTGAGCGGGAGTTCAGGCATCTGCAGAATGACAGTCCGCACATGCTGCGCGCGCTGCTGTACCAGATGTTGGTGCACCTGAACCGGCTATACGCCCAGCAGCACCAAACCGAGGCCGACACCGAGGGCAACCACGCCATTTACTCTTTCCGGAAACTGCTGGAGGCTCACTTCTGGCAGAAGCACCAGGTACAGGACTACGCCGATCTGCTGCACATCACCCCCGCGCACCTCAACAACCTTACCCAGCGCTACTTCGGCACCTCGGCCTCGGCGCTCATCAAAGGCCGCCTGCTGCTGGAGGCCAAACGGCAGTTGCTGTACACCGCTAAAACGGTTTCTGAGATTGCCTATGACCTCCATTTCTCAGACACCGCCAACTTCAACCGCTTCTTCCGGTCTGGCTGCGGCGTCACGCCCAAAGCCTTCCGCGCCCAGGAGTTGGCAAAATGACCATAACACCCTAAAAAACGACCTGTCGCCCTGGCCGGCTGCTATAGACCTTTGCTTCATCCTAAAGATGATGCTCCATTAAAAGGCAGTAGCATGAAAAAGCAATGTGCGTTTCTGGCGCTGTGGTTGTGCTCTTTACCAGTCCTCACCGCCCCAAAAAAAGACTTTACCTCCTCAGACTGGCAACTCCCCAGCGGCAATGCCGGCATGACCCACTTCAAAGGCCAAGAAAGCCTGTACATCCAGAAAGGCGTGGCCCTGCTGGGCGAAGAGCAGCTGCAGAACGGAGTTCTGGAAGTAGACATCGCGGATGACGATGCCCGCGGCTTTGCCGGCCTCGTTTTCCACCATGACGGGAAAGGCACCTATGAGGAAATTTATGTGCGCCTGCACAAGGCTGGCCAACCCGATGCCCTGCAATACGCCCCCGTTTACCACCAAAGCAACTCCTGGGCTTTATACCCGGAGCATCAGGCAACTGCCACCTTCGCCTCCGGTGAATGGACCCACCTGAAAGTGGTGATACAAGGCAGTACCGCAGCCGTTTACCTGAACCATGCAGACCAGCCTTCACTTACCGTTTCTGACCTGAAAATCAAAAACCAGCCTAAAACCAGGATCGGATTAAAAGCCCTGGACGGCGCTTACTTCAGCAATTTCCGGTTCTCGCCTCTGCCCCAGGTTTCCGCGCCCTTGGAAGCCAAAACTCCCGATGCTCCTGCCGCCATCATGCACTGGCAGGTTTCCCAGGCTTTGGCCATCCCCCAGCACCATCCTTCCCTCTTTGTCTTGCCTGACCGCAAAGCCCTTACCTGGGAGAACCTGCCCACGGAGGCTTCCGGCTTATTGAACATCGCGGCCCACCGGCAGAAAACCTCGGCAGAGCCGATGACGGAGACACCAGAAAGTTACGTGTGGGTAAAACTGGAATTGGCCTCTGACCGACCACAACTGCGGCAATTCTTCTTTGAGTACAGCAACAAAGCCCAGGTTTTCCTCAACGGCCAGCCACTGTTCTATGGAGACAATAGCTTCCGGGCAAAAGGCCTCATGTTCCGGGGCGACATTGACAAAACGCTCCAGACCAATTCGCTTTTCCTGCCTTTGCGCCAAGGCAACAACACCATATTGATAGCGCTTTCTTCCGAGGCCAACGGCTGGGGCCTGATGGGCCGGCTAGACAGGATGGCGGGGATCAAGCTAATAAATCCTTAGCGGCTATTCTGTTTCGGGGCTGTTTTGCAGCAAACAGCCCCGAAACAGACGCTTGGTTTAACAAATTACCTATAGAAAAAAGGAAAGCCAATCAGGAGGCACTTTTCACATAGGACAATGCCGGTGCATATTTTTTAGGGGAGGGAAATACAACTTTACTTCTAAAAAAGTAATTTGCCTGGCCCTAAGTCACCCTAGCCTCCTACTTATTGTTGAACTTCTACGTCACTCCTCGCAGGGTCTGGGCCCTGCTGTGCACTGCCTTGCTTTGCCTGCAGGCAAGCTCCATTGTAATTGCCCAGAGACAAAGCGCCATCTGGTATTTTGGAAGTGGCGCCGGCCTTGATTTCAGGGCCGGAGCACCTACCCCTCTTTTGGATGGCGCCATGCAAGCCTTTGAGGGTTGCGCCACCATGTCTGATGACGAGGGAAAACTGCTTTTCTACACCGATGGCATCAACGTATGGAACCGCCAGCACCGGCCTATGCCCAATGGCACTGGCCTGTTTGGGAACGGTTCTTCGGCTCAGGCGGCGGTGGCGGTGCCTTCCCCCACCAACCCCATGCAGTTTTATGTCTTCACCAATGACTGCAACGCCCGCAGCAACGGCCTGCGTTACTCGGTAGTAGATATGTCCCGGGAAGCGGGATTGGGGGACATCGTGCAAAAGAACGTGGCCCTGCACGCGCCGGTCTCTGAGATGGTGACGGCGGTACGTCACCAGAACAAACAGGCTTATTGGGTCCTCGCCCATGAGTACGGCAATAATTCCTTCAGAGCCTACCTCATTGACGCAAATGGGGTAAGTTCAACCCCGGTGATCAGCAAAGTAGGTACCGTCCACAGGGAGGAAACCGCCGGCACATCGGCTATTGGGTGCATGAAGCTGTCTCCAGACGGGAAAAAGCTGGCTGTTGCCTCCACCGTGGTGGGCGCGGAAGTGTATGATTTCAACGCCGCAACCGGCCAGGTTTCCAATCCCATCAAGATCAACGGCATCAGGAGCGGGTACGGTGTGGAGTTCTCCCCAAGCGCGTCTTTGCTGTACATCACCACCAGCAGCAACGTGCAACTAATGCAGGTAAACCTGAAAGCCGGAGACGCCGCCGCCATTGCTGCCTCGGCCGTGGAAATTGCGAAGATCGGGCAGGATGTTGCCACGCCGTACGTGGGCGGCAGCCTGCAGTTGGGCCCGGATGGCAAGCTGTACGTAGCCCGGCCCGAAAGCCAGCACTTGGGCGTGGTGCAGGCACCCAACCTGCTTGGGGCGGCTTGTAACTATTTAGACCGGGGCATAAACCTGGGAGGGAAAAAGAGCATGTGCGGCCTGCCCGTCTTTATCCAAAGCTTCTTTCAGTACGATGGCCAGTTGAAGTTCTCTAATAGCTGCTTCGGGGAAGAAGCGCAGTTCTCTCTGGAAGTAGCGCCTTGGGAGCCGCAGCCTACCTCTATCCTCTGGAACTTCGGGGACCCGGCGTCCGGTGCCGCCAACACCTCTACTTTGCCCTCGCCCAAACACCGGTTTTCCGCCCCCGGCACCTATACCGTCAAACTCACCCGTACCTTTGTTAACACGCTGGAGGAGTACACCATTCAGTTCGTGATCAAACCTTTACCGGAAGTAAACCTGGGTCCTGACCGCAGCCTCTGCCCGGGCACTGGCACGGTGCTGGACGCTACCCTGCCCAACGCCACCTACCGTTGGAGCAACGGCAGTACGCAGGCCACCCTCACCGTCACGCAGCCCGGCACTTACTGGGTAGAGGTAACGGTAGACGGCTGCACCGTC
Source organism: Rufibacter roseolus (assembly GCF_017916365.1). GTDB lineage: Bacteria > Bacteroidota > Bacteroidia > Cytophagales > Hymenobacteraceae > Nibribacter > Nibribacter roseolus. Next base: position 910,729 of record NZ_JAFMSU010000001.1, on the reverse strand, counting down.
CGAGACGAGATTACCATTAGCCAACTGCCCGCGCCGCCGCTGGAACTAGGCCCCGACCGCAGCCTCTGCGCCGGCGAAACGCTGGTGCTGAATGCCACGGCTCCCGGCGTTACCTACCGCTGGCAGGATGGCTCCACCAATCCTACGTTCACCGTCACGCAGGCGGGCCGCTATGAAGTCACGCTCACCAACGCCCAGGGCTGCGTCTCTACTGATGCGGTTGAAATAAGCTACAAACCTTTGCCGGTGGTGAACTTAGGGCCAGATCGGGTGCTTTGTGCCGGGGAGCCGTTGGTACTAGGTGCCGCGCAGACGGGCGCTACCTACCGCTGGCAGGACGGTTCCACAGGTGCTACTTTTTCTCCCACCGTTTCCGGCACGTTTTGGCAGGAAGTGACCATCAACGGCTGTACCTCCCGCGATGAAGTGAACGTTTTGTTCAACCCGCTGCCCGTGGTGAACCTGGGCCGGAATACTACCCTCTGCGATGGCCAGACCTTGTCGCTGAATGCGGCCCGCGCCAATGCTACTTACCGCTGGCAGGATGGCTCTACCGGGCCCTCGTTCCTGGTTTCCGGCCCCGGCACTTACTGGGTAGACGTTACCAACGAGTTCAACTGCACCACCAGAGACGAGATCCGGGTGCATTACCTCACGCCACCGGCCATTGAGTTGGGCCGCGACACCACCCTTTGCTTCGGTGACACCCTCACCATTGGCCAGGTGCTTCCCAATGTGACGTATCTCTGGCAGGACGGCTCCACCCAAGCCACCTTAGACGTGACCCAGCCAGGCACCTACCGTGTCAAGGCCTCCTTGCAGCACTGCAGCCAAACCGATGTCATCACCGTCCGGTTCAAAGACTGCGTGGGCGGCCTCTTCATCCCCAACATCATCACGCCCAACGGTGATGGGCAAAACGACACCTTCTTTATCTTAGGTTTGCTCCGGGCAGATAGCGGCTCAAATGAAGACAAATGGGACCTTACCATCTTTGACCGATGGGGAAAACGCATCCATCACATCCCGGAGTACCGGAACAACTGGACCGCTGAAGGATTGACGGAAGGTGTTTACTACTACCATCTGCGCCACAGCCAAGACGGCCGGGCGTACCGGGGTTGGGTAGAGGTAGTGCGGTAAATGGCTTATCTTTGCCATTCAACCCTGTAACCGCTGCCATGTCCTTCCTTGACCAGATCTCCGAGCCTACCCTTCTGCTGAATGAAACCATTGCCCGCGCCAACATCCGCCGCATGGCCGAGAAAGCGAAACGGCAGAACGTGCGGTTGCGGCCGCATTTCAAGACGCACCAGAGCTGGCAGGTAGGCGAGTGGTTCCGGGAAGAAGGCGTGACGGCCATCACCGTTTCCTCGGTGAAAATGGCGCAGTACTTCGCCCGGCACGGCTGGCAGGACATCACCATTGCCTTTCCGCTGAACCGCCGTCAGTTGCCGCAGATAACAGAACTGGCGCAGCAGATCACCTTAAACCTGACCATCACCTCCGCCGATGACGTGGTCTTTCTGCGCGAGCATTTGCCTACGCCTGTAAATATTTGGATCAAGGCAGACACCGGCTACGGCCGCACCGGCATCAAGACCGAAGACACCGCCGTTTTGGACACTGTTTTACAGGAACTGGCCCAAACCCCGCAGCACACTTTCCTGGGTTTCTTGGCCCATTCCGGCCATTCCTACAAAGCCCGAGGCGTAGAGGCCATTGCCGCGGTGCACCAGCAAACCCTAGAGAAAATGCGCGCCCTCAAAGAGCAGTACCTAGCCGCCTGGCCTCACCTGCAACTCTCCATCGGGGATACGCCCAGTTGCAGCGCCATGGAAGACTTCAGCGGCATGGATGAAATCCGCCCCGGAAACTATGTGTTCTATGATCTTACCCAAAACCAGATTGGTTCCTGCCAACTGGAAGACATTGCCGTGGCCATGGCCTGCCCCGTAGTCGCCCTGCACCCAGACCGCAACGAGGTCATTCTCTACGGCGGCTCCGTGCACTTCTCCAAAGACATGCTTCCCCTGCCAGATGGCCGCACCATTTTTGGGTTGGTAGTGCCTTTAACGGAGACCGACTGGGGAGCGCCTCTGCCTGGTACCGCGGTCATTTCGCTTTCCCAGGAACACGGCGTAGTCAGAACCACGCCGGAGCTGTTCTCTCATTTTCAAGTCGGGGGTTTAGTGGGCGTGCTGCCGGTGCACTCCTGCCTGACGGCGGATGTAGCGAGGGGTTATCTCACGTTGCAAGGCGAGCGGCTGGAGCATTTGAGCGGGGTAATTGTCTGAAGCAGGATTTTCAGGATTCAAAAGATTTCCAAGATTCTTCGCTGGCGCGAGCCTCTGGCTCGTGTCCGCACGCATTCCTGATCAGATTAGTACCACCTGTAAATAGAAAAGCGCGGTCTGCAAGCTCGTACCAGCATAAGCTTTGCTTTGATTTTAGAAAAGACAGGCTGGGAACGGCACTGGCACAGACGCTCGCAGGAGCTTCGCACGCTACGAGGTCTTTTGATTAACAGCTTAGCTTCGGAGGCCAATAGTAAAAACGCCTGCTCAGAAGACCTCGCAGCGTCTTCCAGACCTGCGAGCGTCTGTGCCACCAGCGATTACCTAACCAATTACCTGTTTATAGGCTGTTTTATGGAAAACAGGTCCAAAGCGCATCTGCCTTAAAATGGCCAACTAAATCCCAAAGCAAATGCACTTCTTAAAAATAAACTTCTCCATTCTTTATCCTTTGGGCATTTTCTCTTGTCTAGGGCTATTTAGCTGTGGCCAGGAAAAACATGAAGACATTAAGGCAAAAGAAGCACACACCCTCACCCTTATTAAGTTTGGCTATGCCGACTCAGCAAATACCCAAAACAAAGGCTTAAGTATCTATAGTTACACCTATATAAATTTAATCAATGACTCTGTTTCTGCCTACTTCAAAACATACCACCCAAACCTTGAAGCTAAACCAGAGATTAAGCAAACTTCAGGGTTCATAAATGGAATAGGCCAAGACAGTACTCTCCTCAAATTTATTAAGCGAAGAAAGAATTTGCCCTTGCGGAAATCCCACTCAACAGAATCTAACCATCATGGTGAACCATTTTTTGTTCTGGTGACACAAACAGGCAGCACAAAGAAGATTCAGCAATCTTATAACTATGAATACGATCCTGCTACTAAATACAGCCTGCAATACATTGATAGATTAATCCACAATACTGGTTTAAAGAATGTTAAGGTGTCCCTTAATGAAGACAGTGTTTTAGTGCCTCTCTTAAACGATCCAGAGTTTTCTACTTTCCCATACCCTCCATCTTCTCCAACAATCAATAATTAGCTTCCATTCCCCGCCTCTTTCCCCAAAACGCCCTCACAAAAACTCCTCTCCCTCAATAAACTATTCCCTTCCAAATTCGGTTAAGAAGAGATGGATTGCCCGCTGCCATTGTAGCGCGGGAATGCCTACCTTTGCTCTTTAAACCGAAACCGATCGGATGACGCCAAAAGAATCAACCGCTACACCCGTAGCCAAAAAAAATACTTCCTCCACCGTAGATGTGCCTTTCATTGAGGTCTACGGCGCCCGGGAACACAACCTCAAGAACATCAGCCTTAAGATACCGCGCAATGAGCTAGTGGTTTTCACAGGCATCAGCGGCAGTGGGAAATCCTCGCTCGCGTTTGACACCATTTACGCCGAGGGGCAGCGCCGTTACATGGAGACCTTCTCGGCCTACGCCCGCTCTTTCCTAGGCGGACTGGAACGTCCCAACGTAGACAAGATTGAGGGGCTTTCGCCGGTGATCTCCATTGAGCAGAAAACCACCTCTCGCAACCCACGCTCCACGGTGGGCACTATCACCGAGATCTATGACTTCTTGCGTCTGCTGTACGCCCGTACAGCCGAGGCCTTCAGCTACGTGACCGGCGAGAAGATGATGAAGCAGTCTGATGACCAGATTGTGCAGCACATCATGGAGCACTTCAGCGGCAAGCGCACCATCATCCTGGCCCCGGTGGTAAAAGGCCGGAAAGGCCATTACCGCGAGTTGTTTGAACAGATCCGGAAGATGGGCTTCCTGCGCGCCCGCATCGATGGGGAGTTGGTGGAACTGACGCCCAAGATGCAGGTAGACCGCTACAAGATCCACGACATAGAGATTGTGATTGACAAGCTGGTGCCGGCCACCGAGGACCGTTACCGTCTGTCTACTTCCATCCAGAATGCGCTGCAGCACGGCAAAGGCACCGCCCTGGCCATGGACGCTGATACGAACGAAACGCAGTTCTACTCCCGCCATTTAATGGACCCTGCCACCGGCATCGCCTATGATGACCCGGCGCCTAACACCTTCTCGTTCAACTCACCGTACGGGGCTTGCCCGGTGTGTAACGGTTTGGGCGAGATTGAGGAACTGACTGAAGAATCCATTGTACCAGACAAGAGCGTGAGCATCAGCCGCGGCGGGATTGCGCCGCTGGGCGAGTACCGCGACATCTGGATTTTCTCTCAGATCACCGCTTTACTCAAGCGCCACAAAACAGCCTTAACGGTTCCTATTAAGGATATTCCCGAGGAGGCCTGGAACCATTTACTGCACGGTTTTGAAGAAGAAGACCCGAAAGGCAAGAAAGAGCCGTTCGTGTTTGAGGGTGTGCTCAACTTCCTGAAGAAACAGCTGGAGTCTGACTCTGACAACGTCCGCAACTGGGTGCAGGAATACACGCAGCAAAGCACCTGCCCTGAGTGTAACGGCTACCGCCTGAAAAAGGAATCGCTGCACTTCAAGCTGGACAACAAGCACATCGGTGAACTGTCTGAAATGGACATCGCGGAGCTGGCGGGTTGGGTAGCCAATCTGGAGGAACGTCTGAACGAGCGCCAGAACCTTATTGCCCGCGAACTGCTGAAAGAGATCCGCAAGCGGATTGGCTTCCTGGTAGACGTGGGATTGGAATACCTGCACCTGCACCGCTCCGTACGCACTTTATCCGGCGGCGAAAGCCAGCGGATTCGTTTGGCCACGCAGATCGGGACGCAGTTAGTGGGTGTGTTGTACATCATGGATGAACCCAGCATTGGCCTGCACCAGCGCGACAACGAGAAACTGATTAAGGCTTTGCAAGACTTGCGCGACCTGGGCAACTCGGTGGTAGTGGTGGAGCACGACAAAGACATGATCCTGGCCGCCGATTACGTGGTGGATATAGGACCAGGTGCGGGCGTGCACGGCGGACAGGTGGTGACCGCTGGTACCCCGAAGGAGATGATGGAGAGCGGCACGACTACGTCGGATTACCTGAGTTATAGAAGAGGAATTCCGGTACGGAAGCAAAAACGCGAAGGCAACGGCAAGAGCCTGATCCTGCGTGGCGCTACTGGCCACAACCTGAAAGACGTAACGCTGGAGTTGCCGTTGGGTAAACTGATCTGCGTTACGGGGGTATCGGGCAGCGGAAAATCGTCTTTGATCCATGACACGCTCTACCCTATTCTCAACAAGTACTTCTTCAACGCCAAGCGCGAGCCGCTTCCGTTCAAAGCCATAGAAGGACTGGAGCACATAGACAAGGTGATTGAAGTGGACCAAAGCCCCATCGGGCGGACGCCGCGCTCTAACCCGGCTACCTATACCGGCGTGTTCACCGAGATCCGCAGTTTGTTCGCGTCCATGCCCGAGGCGAAGATCAGAGGTTACCAGGCAGGTCGGTTCTCGTTCAACGTGAAAGGCGGTCGGTGCGAAACGTGTGAAGGCGCGGGTATGCGGACCATCGAGATGAACTTCATGCCTGATGTGTACGTGCCCTGCGAAACCTGCAAAGGCAAACGCTACAACCGCGAGACGTTGGAAGTGCGCTTCAAAGGCAAATCTATCACCGATGTGCTGGACATGACCGTGGAGGCCGCCGTGGAGTTCTTTGAACACCAACCGCGTATCCTGCGCAAGATCCAGACCCTGAACCAGGTGGGCCTTGGCTATATTACGTTAGGTCAGCAGGCGACTACCTTATCGGGTGGTGAGGCGCAGCGCGTGAAACTGGCCACGGAGCTTTCCAAAAAAGATACTGGCCGTACGCTCTACATCCTGGATGAACCTACCACCGGTCTGCACTTCCAGGACATCCAGCACTTGTCCGACGTGTTGAACAAACTGGTGGACAAAGGCAACTCGGTCCTCATCATCGAGCACAACATGGACCTGATTAAGGTCGCTGACCACGTGATCGACATCGGGGCGGAAGGCGGCGCGAAGGGCGGCATGATTGTGGCCCAGGGTACTCCGGAGCATGTAGCCGAGCTGAACTTAGGCTACACCGCCCGGTTCCTGAAAGAGGAACTGAGCACTAGCCACTACGTAGACGCGCCAGTCTTTGTCGCGGATGAGCCAGAACCAGAAGACGAAGCACCGGTGGAAGAAGTGAAAGAGAAGAAGACCCGGGGCCGCAAGAAAAAGGAAACCACCGAGGCCGATGCTGCACCGGCTGCCGCGACGGAAAAGAAAAAGCCCGGCCGGAAAAAGAAAACCGAATAACGTTTAGGATCTGATTTGAGAAAAAAGGCCCTAAAAGCAACAACAGAAAAGCCTTGCTCCGTGAGCAAGGCTTTTCTGTTTTAAAGGTCATTCCCGTAAAATGACGCTGAAACAGCGCCACCAATAAAACTACTTCTTAGTGGGCAGCTTCTTCTGAATGGGCTGCTGAGTCTGGCTTGGCTACGGTGGCACTGTCGGCTTTCACGGGAGCGGCAACTTCGTGCGTTTCCTGGGCGGGAGCGGCAGTGGTTACTTCCTCGGTGGTGGTACCAGAACCCAGGTCAATAGGGTCTGTGGAAGAAGTATAAGTAGAACAAGCGGAACCGGCCAGCAAAGCACAAGCCGCAAAGAAAGGCATGATAGATTTCATCGTTTTCAGAAAGTTTGGCGCAAAGGTACAGAATAGGACCTTCAAAAAACAACCTGCATTTTTCTTGCTTTCAAACGCTTTCGCCTTCTTTTCTGCTGGTTCTTGTTTAGCGGCTGATTTCCTTTAAATGGCCCTAAAGCAGTGAGCCCGCACACCTTACAAAGGAATGCGGGCCCATAAAATGCCAGAATTTGCCTTTTACTCAGCGCCGGCTTTCTTGGCAGTGCCGCTGGTGGCAGCTCCGCTGGCGGTGGCCCCGTCAGGAGACCCGCCCCGGCCCACTTTCTCATAAACTGGCTGGGCCAATTTACGGTGCTCACGCAGGACAGGCAGGGTCTTCGCCGCGAAGGCTTTCAGGTCTGGGTCTTTGCCGCTGGTGGCTTGCTGCTCAAAAACCTTGATGTCTTTGTCATGGTCTTCCACCATGTGCTGCATGTACATTTTGTCAAAATCTGCATTGCCCTGTTGCGAGAGCATGTCCAGGTGCTGCTTGTGCTCTGGCAAGAGCGTAGGTGGCAGTGTGATTCCTTTTTTGGCGGCCAGAGCTTTTAGCTCGGTATTGGCTTTGGTGTGGTCGGTGATCATGCGTTGCCCAAATTGCTTTACGCTGGGGTCTTCTCCTCTGGTGGTGGCCAGTTTACCCGCCTGCACCTCCAGCAAGCCTCCGCTGGCGGCGGCCATCAGGAATAGCTGGTCCTGATCCTGGTTTGCGGCCATGCTGTCTGAGTTTACCCCCGTAGCCGGATTGTCAAGGGTGGCATTGTTATGGGCTTCGGCCAGGCCGCTGCTACCCGGGTGGGTTCCCACTTGTTCGTTTGAAAGAGCGTAGCCGGTACCGTAATTGTCTGGGTCTGTGCTGGCCGTATAGGTATTGCAGGCAGCACCAGTTAGCAGAATGGCGGCCACAAAGAGGGGCATGGTGTTTTTCATAGTTTTAAAATGATCGCGTAGAACAGTTTTTAAGAATGGTTTTTATACGCAGTGGTCTGCAGGTGGTTAAATTTCTTTGCCAACCGCTGCTATTCAAAGATTTGTGGTCTACAGGTTTAGGCAAATAATCCTCTGCCTGCTTTGGCGGAATGATGCAGCAAAAAGTGCCTGCGTTTGGAAGGCGTTTTTGTAGAAACAGCCCCTGAACGCAGGCACTTAAAAAACCAGGAATGCAGTACAACAAGGTTAGTCTACCCGGTCTTCCAGTTTGGTAGCCATTCCCTGGTGCGACTTAAGCATAGGCAATGTTTTGGCGGCAAGGGCCTTCACAGTGGGCGTTTCTGCATTGGTGCTCTTCATCTGGAACATGGCGATGTCCATTTTATGGGCAGTTTCCATGGCATCCATGTAATCTTCTTCAAATCCTTTGCCGGTCTTCCCTTTCAGTTTGTCCAACATGGCTTGGTGCACGGGCATCAGGGTTTTAGGCAGGGTGATCTTCATTTGCGAGGCCAGGCTCATCTGCTCCTGGCTTGCTTTGGTGTGGTGGTCTATCATCATCTGGGCAAATCTTTTCACCTCAGGATCGGTGGCAGACTGCACGGCCAGTTTACCGGCCTGAATCTCAAACATGTTGCTGCTGGCTGCGGTCATCATGAACATGGCATCTGTCATGTTGGTCATGTCCATGGTGGCTCCTGCAGTTCCGGCTGCGCCTGCGGCTGTTCCCCCGGTTGTACCAGTGGTGCCACTGGTGGTGCCGGTAGTGCCAGATGTAGTTCCGGTTGTACCTGAAGTAGTGCTGCCTGAAGTTGTTCCAGTAGTGGTGCCGCTGGTGGTGCCCGTAGATCCGCTGGTGGTTCCGGTGGTAGTACCTGAGGTAGTAGTTCCGGAAGTAGTCGTTCCGCCGGAACCAGACATAGTACTTGAGCCGGACATTGTACCAGAACCTGACATAGTACCGGATGCAGAACCCGCTCTGGCATCTGTTGAGGAGGCACTTGAGGTACCAGTAGAGGTGTTAGTATCGGTTCCCGTATTCGTGCTGGAACAAGCGGTGCCCGTAAGCATAGCCCCGGCCATCAACATTGACATGACTTTTCTCATAGCTCTCTAATTTTCGTTCAAATTCGTTCTGCCCTGTATACGCGCTCAAAATGAGGCAGTTAAAGCATTAATACCTGAACAAATACTGTATTTCAGCAGAGTTATGGCTATTTATACGGGGTCACAGGCCCCTTATTGCTGGTCTGAAGAATCTGAAGACAGGGTATCTGAGGCGATGGCGTGAGTAGAGGCTGCTCCGCCCATGCCGCTGCTGCCGGCGCTACTGGTGGCTGCGGTGGGGCTTTCTGCCGCTCCTTGGGCGTTCACGTCTGAGTCTGTGGTGGGCTGGGTACCTTTCTGTTCGCTGCTGCAGCCCGCCATCATCAATAGAAACAGGGCCAAAGCGCCGCAGGAGCCCATTCGCTTTATCATCTTTGTCATATTCTTGCAAACTGTTTTACAGGTATTTTCAGGAAAACGGGGCTAAAATCCGTGCTCTCCCCCTTACAACAGAAAAGCCTGCAGTTGGCAGGCTTTTCTGTTGTAAGGGGGAGAGGTTATTTCAGGATTTTCTTTTCCAGTTCATCGGCCTCGTGCTCATGGATGCGCAGCATGGGCAGGGTTCTGATGGCGAAGGCTTTCACGGTGGTAGTAGGCGCCGCGTTGCTGACCACGTCAAACAGCGCGATGTCGCTCTCGTGCGCGTCTTCTATCTTGTCTATGTATTTGCGGTCAAACTCAGAACCGGTCAGTTTAGAGAGTTCATCCACTAGTTTCTGGTGCTCGGGCAAAAGGGCGGTAGGAAGCGTGAGGTTCATGCCCGAGGCAATAGTGGTGAGTTCCTGGCTTCCTTTGGTATGATGATCTACCAGAGTCTGGGCCAATCGTTTCACCTCAGAGTTGGCGCTGCGCTCCAAAGCTAATTTCCCTAACTGCACTTCCATCATGCTGCTGCTGGCCGCCTCGGTGAGGAAGGTAGCCTCTGTGATGTTGCGGGTGCCGTAGCGCATGGTGCCGGTACCGGCCACGGTGCTGGTGGTGCCCGGGGCTACGTAGGCATCTGCCGAGGTACCCACGGTACCGGACGCAGCATTGGAAGAGGTGACAGTTGCCTCGTAAGCATCTGAAGTGGGTACTGAATTAGACGTGTTGGCATCTACCCTGCTGCAAGCCGATCCTGCCACCAGGGCAAGCGCAGCCACTCCATAAAATATCTTTTTCATACTTCCTTCTGTTTATTGGAACCGTCCCAGGCCAATCTGCCCTAGACGGATCTTCTCTTCATCCGCGTCTGGTTTCCAGAACCCTATTTCGGTTCCAGCTCATCTTCCAGCTGCTCTACCTGTGAGAGATGCGCGCGCAAGGTGGGCAGGCTTTTTCCGGCGAAGCCTTTCAGCTCCATGTCGGTTCCTTCCTCAGACATCTCCTCGTACCTTTCAATGGCTTCCTTGTGGTCTTTCACCAACGCCTCCAGGTAAGCTTTGTCAAAAGCAGCCCCTGAATTGCTCATAAGGTCATTGAACGCTTTCTGATGGTCATCGCTCAGACTGGTGGGCACTATCAGGTTCTTGAGGTCCGCAATCTGCTTTAGCTGGGTATTGGTCAGGGTGTGGTGATCCATCATCAGCTGCCCCAATTGCCGCACCCGCGGATCGGTGGCCTTGCTGCTGGCCAGGCGGCCCATTTCCACTTCAAACAGATTGCCACTGGTTGCCTCCGCTACAAACCAGCCGCTTTTCTCATCTTTGCCCGTGCTTTCCAGCAGGTCCTCATTGTGTTTTCCCGCCGCGTCTACCGAAGTAGCCTCAGACGAGGAACCACCACAACCAGAGACCGAGGAAACACAGGCCGCAAACAGCAGGTAGAGCAGAGCGTTTTTCATAGTTAGATCTTGTACTGATGGCAAGCGGATAGATTCCGCACAGTCTTTTTACGGAGTAAGTTGTACAGGGTTGACATTGCACTCTACCATTCCCAAACTGGCTCTTTCTCTCTGGCACTGATTCTGGGGCTACCAGAATTTGTGCTTAAAGAAGAGCCTGCCCGCCTCTACCCCCTTCCGCCCATGATGCAGTTATTAGGTATTAAAACCAGAAGGGCGTTCTGGGACTGCTTCTATGAAAACAGCCCCAGAACGCCCTCCCAAAGAAAGAACGATAACCGGTCTAAATTACAGACTCACACCTTTGCGTTTACCGGCCTGACGGATGGCATCCCGTACGGCCTCCTCGTATTCCTCCGGCACGGAGTCCAGCTCAATCTGCCCGGTCTGGCCTGAGGTTAAGCGGTACAGCAGTTTATCTGACTGTACCCGCAGCAAGCTAATGGTGTCCCAAGGCAGCGTGATGGCAGCCTGGGTTAAAGACAGTTTCAGCTCCAGGTGCTCCTCAGTTACCTGCACATAGCTGGTACCGGTGGCTTTGCGCCGGCGCCAGGCCACTACCAGATACGAAAAGGCCAGGGCCACTTGCAGCAGAGGCAGGAAGTAAACGCCCAAGGCTACTTCCTCCTCAGCGGTGTAATGCCGGTACACGCCCAGCCCGCCTAATATAAAAAACACCACCGCCATGAACAAGTACAGCTTGGAAAGCGCAGACCCGTTGTGGTTAGAGGGTGATAGGTTCAAGAAGTAAGATTCCATAAAAAGCTATTTAGAAGATTTGCTTTTCCGATTGCGCAGCACCATGATGATCTTAAGCACCACAAACATCATGAACCCCACAAATGCGGCTAGGGTCACAAAGATATTTGGGTCGTCCAGGCGCCACATCAGGATGAGGAACGAGACGGTAAGCATGAAATTCAGCAACAAATCAGATGGACGTAAAGCCATGGGTAAAAGCAAAAAGTAAGGGGGTAAAGATACAAAGATGTACCCAGTACTCAAGTCTTTACCTGTTTATGCGCTACTTTAATGAAACTGTGCCTCAAACAGAATAGTGCCTTTTTCAAGCGAAAAAGAAGCATTTCCCGGCTTTTATTTATCAGCCAGGGTCCAGCGTTCAAAGTCACTGAAATAGGCGCTTTTCCAGAAAGCGTACCGGGGCAGGATGGCCGTTTTCAGCCGCCGTTTGAAGTCGGTGAAGTCCTTCAGTTTGGGGTCGGTCCAGAGCACCTCGCTCAGGGCGGTCATGCGCGGGAACACCATGTACTCCACCTTGGCCGGCGAGGCCATGTACTCGGTCCAGACGTTGCCCTGCGCGCCTAGAATGTATTTATCCAGCCTCAACTGCTGCAACTCGGCCGGCAAAGGGTTGTACTGGAAAACCGCCTCCAGCGGATTGTACCCGTGAATGGCCAGGCTGTCCTGCGGATTCCTAGACTGGTAGTTGTCAAAGTACAGCGGGTTGCCTGGCGTCATGATCACCGGGTGGCGCCTTTTGGCCGCCGCGATGCCCTCCGCCGACCCGCCCCAGTTCATGACCACCGCCGTGGTGTCTAGGTCCCCTTCCAGGATCTCGTGCCAGCCAATGACTTTCTTGTTCTTTTTGGCCAGATAACCCGATACCTGCTCTATGAAATAGGTCTGCAATTCTTTCTCGTCTTTGAGCCCGTTGGCCTTCATGAACACCTGCGTACTAGGACTGGCCTTCCACCAGATCTTGCTGCACTCATCCCCGCCAATGTGGATATAAGGCGAGGGGAACAAATCTGCCACCTCCTGGAACATGGTCTCCAGAAACCTGAAAGTTTCCGGATTGGGTGCCAGCACGTTGTTCTGCCGGTTGTACATGCCCCACGTATTGGCCACTTGCCAAGCCGAGTCTGGTTTGGTGCTAAATTCCGGATAAGCGGCTATAATCGCGCGACTGTGCCCGGGAATATCGATCTCCGGAATTACGTTGATACCCCTGATGGCCGCGTACGCTATGATTTCCCGCACCTGGTCCTGGGTGTAGAAGCCGCCGTAGCGCGAGGAGTCATAGCGCGCCGGCACATCCTTGAAATGCCCGATGAGCGTGGAATTGCGCCAGGCGCCTACCTGGGTCAGTTTGGGATAGCTTTTGATCTCCAGGCGCCAGCCCTGGTCATCGGTGAGGTGCCAGTGGAAGTTGTTGAATTTATGGAAGGCCAGGTAGTCTATGTACTTCTTGAGGAAATCAAGCGGGAAGATATGGCGGCTCACATCCAGGTGCATGCCCCGGTAAGCGAAGCGCGGGTAGTCCTTGATCTCCACCGTAGGGAACGCCACCTGCTTTACTTTCTGCAGTGGCAACAACTGTAGCAAGGTCTGGATGCCGTGCACCATACCCGCCACGTCCCGGGCCTTTATCCTGATCACCGGCCCACCCGATTCCAGCCAGTACATCTCGGGCCGGTTAGCCTCAATGGTGTCATGCATGAGCTGGATTTTAGTGTGCCGACTTGGCTTGGCGTCTGGTGTAGAGATGGCCAGGCCCAAATCACACTGGTCCAGAAGCAGGCCCTGCAGGTACTCGGCCTGGGCTTTGTAGGGGGCATCAGCGAGGATGACGGTATGCCGGTCTATGGTCACGGGCTTTTCGCCGGTGGCATTGAAGGTAATCGGCCGGGGCACAATGTTGTTGGCCAGCGGCGCCTGCGCCTGACAGCGGAAGGACACCACGGCAAACAAGCCCAGCAAGAACGACAGCCAGCGTTTCTTCATTTGTTCACGGCAGGTTAGCGTTAATTTTATAGTACAGAAGCACAGACAAACAGATGATTAAAAATAAGGTTTATTTCCACACTGCATATAAACAGATCGGCCTTTCTCCGGAGAACCAGAGAAAGGCCGATCTGTTTTTACTTAAATTAAAGGCAGATTATGACTGCGGCTTCACCGCCGGAAGTGCCTTGCGCGGCAACTTGTCTTTGCGGGTAGCCGACTGGTACACGAAAGAAGCCACAATCACGGAGGCTTGCTTCAGGTCCTCGGCCTGGAGACGGTCATAGGTATCCATGTTGGTGTGGTGCGTACGGGTGTTGTACTCCAAACCGTCCTGGATGAACTGGAAGCCTGGCAGGCCCAAGCCATCAAAGGAAAGGTGGTCGGTACCGCCGGTGTTGCGGTTGGTCACGGTGGTGGCGCCCAGGTCATGGAACGGTTTCAGCCACTCAGTGAACAACGGCGCCACGGCCTCGTTGCCCTGGGTGTAGATGCCTCTGATCTTGCCCGAGCCGTTGTCCAGGTTATAGTAAGCGGCAATCTTGGCGTGTTCCGGCAACAGTTTCATGGTAGCGGGATCACCCAGGTGTTTCTTAGCATATCCGCGGGAACCATGCAGACCTTGCTCCTCGCCGCCCCACAGCGCGATGCGGATGGTTCGCTTAGGCTGCAGGTTCAGGGCTTTGATGATGCGCACAGCCTCCATCATTACGGCCACGCCGGCGGCGTTATCAGTAGCGCCGGTGGCGGCATGCCAGGAGTCAATGTGGCCGCCCAGCATCACAATCTCAGACTTCAGTTTCTTGTCGGTACCCGGAATCTCCGCGATTACGTTGTAGCCTTGCTGGTCATCGGTGAGGAAACGGGTTTTGCTTTCCAGTTCCACTTCCACGGGAATACCGGCGGCCAAAAGGCGGCTCATGCGGGCCAAATCTTCCTGGGCCATCTCAAACTCAGGCAATACAGGCTTGGCATCCATGGCGTAAGAGGCACCGTTGCTGGTGAAGAACGTACCGTGCGAACCGCTGCGGCCGCTGAACATGGCCACGGCACCTTCCTGCAGGAACATCTCGCTCATTTTGGCTACTAACGCCCGGCGGGCCTGCATGGCGGCTCTCTGCTCATCGGTCATGGGCGTGCGGCCGGCGGTGGGCTGCACGGGCTCGGCCATTTTCTGGAGTTGGTCATCGGTGTAGCGGCTGGCATCGGCGGTGAAGGTGGTTTTGATAGGGTTGGTCACCTCCATCATCACCACTTTGCCTTTCAGCCTGCCGGCGTACTGGGCCAGGTCTTCTTCTTTGGCGGCTTTCACCAACATCACCTGCGCTTTCACCGATCCGTTGGTGCTGGGCGTCCAGGCTTTGGGCGACCCGATCATGGGCTGATAATACGGTTTGGTAAGCGCCAGGTAGGATTTCTCCACCTCCCAGCCTTTGCCGAACGTGCCCCAAGGCTCAATCACGGCGTTCTTCAGGCCCCAGGAAGTCAGTTTGTCTTTCGTCCACTGGTTGGCTTTGGCCAGGCCGGTAGAACCCGAGAGGCGCGGGCCGTTCACATCGGTGAGGTAGAAGGCGATGTCCATCACCTGGGAGTTCTTCAGTCCCTCCTGCCGGATTTTCTCTACCACGGCCGCATCCAGCGGCTCTACCTGTTGGGCAAAAGCAGGCATCGCCAGGAAAGCGGCGCCTAAAAATAGATTAAAAGCTTTGTTCATTAGAAAGGGGTTTGTAGGGAGGTTTGTAGGTCTGCGGGTAAATATAGAAAAGGCCAGATGATTAAACCAACCCCACAGCATAAAAACCTATTTCTGAATAGCATAGCCCGCCTGGCTCTACCGGCCGGTAGTGTGCAGGTAGCAGTTCTCCAGTTTGAATTGCCCGTTCTTGGTGATGCGGTAGGCTTCCAGGCAAGACCAGCGGTTGAAGACCTTATCGGCGCGGAAATACCTTTTCACCAGCACCAGATTCTTGGACAGCACCACCACCGGGTAGGAATAAGCATAATAAGAGGCGGGCGCTAGGCCCAGTTCCTGCAAGACCATGATGTTCTGCGGGTAATCCTCTGCAGTCCACTCGGTCCGGTTCTGTTGCCTGATTCGTTTTTTGATTAGCTCGAACTCCGGTTTGGTCAAGCGGAAGTCCATTTTGAGTTGGGGACCGGCGCCGTGCAGTCCCTGCCGGGCCGCCACGCGGCTGGCATCAGAGATGTTGACCTTAGCCCACAGCGAGTCATTGAGATACACTTCAGACAGGTGCCAGGGCAGCATGTTCTTGTCTACCCGGTTGTGCGTACCGTTTTGCCCGGCCAGGTACCGCATGAAGCGCTGAATCACCTGGGTTTCTGTTTTCCCGGCTTGCGCGATCCCCTCAGCAGAAATGGACAATAAAAAGCCGAGGAAAGCGAAAAGGGCGAAAGACTTGAGACGCATGAGCTGGAAAAAGGATAATTCTTCTACAATATCCGGAAAACCCGGGTTAATCACAACCAAGCCCTAACCTGCAGAGAAGTTGGGTTTGACTCTTCCCGGAGACATAGGTTATAAATGCAGTAGCGTTTTGGGGCTACTTTAGAGAAATCAGGCTAAAAGCGTGCCATTTAAAAACTGTGATAAATCAGATTTAAAAAATTCATTTCTGATTTCTGCCACGGCACCCCTCCTCCACTCTCGCCTGAATGGTTTAACTGTTTTCAATCTAATTTCCTGAAAAGGGGCCTAAAACGGAGTACCCCAGAGGCAGACACCCAGCAAAAATCCCAGCGCGAAGCCGGTGTACACCTGTTTGGTGTTATGGGCACCCAATGCCAACCGGGCCGACAAGACGGCGCCACAGATCGCGCACCCCAATGCTACGGGCAACAGCAGGTAAGCCTCGGGGAGCCACGCGTGCAGCAGCACCAGAATCCCCAGCGTGCCGCCTAACCCAATACCATGCGCGCTGATCTTCCAGAACTGGTTGATGACCAACGTGAGGTACACCGAGGCCGTGATTACGCCCATCATGAGGTAAAACAGACTGTCAAAGAAAGAGATGCGGTAGAACACCACCGTGAGCACGGTATAGCAGGTAGCGGATATCAAAAGCGGCCAGCGGCGGTCGGTGCGGGCGTCTAAAGTGACAGAGGTGACCAGGCCCGCCTGTTGCAGAAGCATTGTCCCCAGTACCGGCAGCAGGAAAGTAAGGATGAACACCAACAGCACAATCAGGCGCCTCCCCTCCGGCGGATACGAGAATACCTCGGCCGGCAGGTAGTACAGCAGCAGACTGAACAGGTACGTGGGAAGTAACAACGGGTGAAAAAGCACTGAAAGCACCGTTGCGAGGCGGGGATTCACTTTGGTAATTAAGAATTAGGAATGGAGAATTAGGAATTGGTGCGACAGATACCGAACTACTCACTGAAGCAGGCAGCGCAATGGGTTAGGCATAAAAATCATCTCTATTTCAAATTCTTAATTCCTCATCCTTAATTCACCCGCTGCGCGGGTCAAAGTTCCTTGCGCAGGCGGGCTACCGGTATGTTCAGTTGCTCGCGGTACTTGGCCACTGTGCGGCGGGCTATGTTGTAGCCTTTCTCATTGAGCATCTTCTCAATTTTATCGTCTGAGAGAGGTTTGCGCTTGTTCTCGGCCTCAATGATGTCTTTCAGGATGGCTTTCACCTCGCGGCTACTGGCGTCTTCACCGGCATCGGTAGCGATACCCTCTGAGAAGAAGAACTTCAACGGAATAATCCCGAACTCAGTCTGCACGCTTTTGCTGTTGGCTACGCGGCTCACGGTAGAAATGTCCATGCCAATATCCTCGGCGATGTCTTTCAGGATCATGGGCCGTAATTTGCTTTCATCGCCCTCCAGGAAATAATCGTACTGGCGGCGCAGGATGGCCTCCATGGTGCGTAGCAGGGTGTTCTGGCGCTGCTTGATGGCATCAATGAACCATTTGGCGGCATCCAGCTTCTGCTTCACAAAGGTTACCGTCTCCTTCAGCTTCTTGTCTTTCTTGGAGCCTTTCTCATAGGCATCAAACATATCAGCGTAGGAGCGGGAAATGCGCAGATCTGGAGCATTACGGGCATTGAGCGAAAGCTGCAACTGGCCATCTTCATTGGTGATGATGAAATCCGGGATGACGTACTGCACGCGCGTGGCGCCGCCGGTTCCGCCCGGTTTGGGGTTCAGCTTCAGAATGAGGTCAATGGCGGCCTTGAGCTCGTAGTCTTCCAACTCCAACCGCTGCTGAATCTTGGCGTAGTGCTTCTTGGTGAATTCGTCAAAGCAGTCATGGATGATCTGCTCGGCCACCTCGGTGATGTCATCTGGGTCGCGGCGCTCCAGTTGCAGCAAGAGGCATTCCTGCAGGTCACGGGCGGCAATGCCGGGCGGATCGAAGGCCTGGATGCGGCGCAGCACGTCCTCAATCTCCTCAGGGCTGGCGTCTATGTTCTGCGAGAAAGCCAGGTCATTGGAGATAGCCTGCAGTTCGCGCCGGATGTATCCGTCCTGGTCAATGGACCCGATGAGTTGCTCGCCAATGGCCAGCTGCTTGGTGTCAAGGTTCAGGAAACCCAGTTGGTCTAGGAGGGCATCGGTGAGCGAGCCGGTAAAGGCGATGGGCATTTCGCGGTCTTCCTCGTCGCCGGGGCCGTCGCCCTGCATTTTGTAGCCGGCTACCTCGTCATCATTGATATAATCGCCCAGGTCAACATCATCGTCGTCGCGGCGGACTTCCTCTTCGGCAAAATCATCCTCGGTGTTGTCGAAATCGTCATCGGCATCACTACTTGAATCATCGTCTGCGGTAGGCTCATCGGCGGCGTCTCCTTCCTCCAGGGCGGGATTCACCTCCAGTTCCTCTTTGATGCGGGCCTCCAGCTCAGCGGTAGGCACCTGCAGCAATTTGATGAACTGGATCTGCTGCGGCGATAATTTCTGGGATAAAAGCTGTTTTAAGTCAAGTCTCTGCATATGAAAACGGCATCAACCACACAAGTGCGGACTAGCCCAAAGTTATGGTTTTTTACTACTGGATTGCAAAAAAGGTTAATTTTGAAGTTCGCGTTATAGCGCGAGGTATCAAGTATCAGGTATCGGGTAGCAAGACTCTTCCTTTAGGTAAGATTTATTTGCAATTGGATACCTACTTTTGCAACGGTCAAATACGTGCTACTTGATACATGCTACGTGATACTACAATTAACATGAAAAGAACCAAAGTAAAGGAAGTCCTCCAGACGGAGCCCAGTGGCCAGGAGGTGTTGGTAAAAGGTTGGGTGCGCACCAAGCGCGGCAACAAGTACGTGACGTTTATTGCCGTGAACGACGGCTCTACCATAAACAATATCCAGGTGGTGGCTGACATGACGGTGTTCTCTGAGGAGAGCCTGAAAGAGGTGACTACCGGCGCCAGTGTCTCTGTGGTGGGCACTTTGGTGCAGAGCCAGGGCAAAGGCCAGACCGTGGAGATCCAAGCCCGCACCGTGGAAGTACTGGGCACCGCCGACCCTGAGACCTACCCGCTGCAGAAAAAAGGCCACTCTTTGGAGTTCCTGCGCGAGATTGCCCACCTGCGCCCGCGTACCAACACGTTTGGCGCAGTGCTGCGCGTGCGCCACGCCATGGCGTTTGCCGTGCACCAGTACTTCAACCAGAAAGGCTTCTTTTACATCCATACGCCCATTATCACGGCTTCAGACGCTGAGGGTGCCGGCGAGATGTTCCGGGTGACTACGCTTGATCCGGTGAATCCGCCCAAAACGGAGACCGGCGAAGTGGATTTCTCTGAAGACTTCTTCGGGAAATCAACCAACCTCACCGTGTCTGGCCAATTAGAGGGCGAGGTGACGGCCATGGCTTTGTCTGAGATCTACACCTTCGGACCTACGTTCCGGGCCGAGAACTCCAACACCAGCCGTCACCTGGCCGAGTTCTGGATGATTGAGCCCGAGATGGCCTTCTATGAACTGGAAGACAACATGGAATTGGCCGAGGACTTCCTGAAGTATTTGGTTCGCTACGCCCTGGACAACTGCATGGACGATCTCCAGTTCCTGAACGACATGTACGACAAGGAACTGCTCCCCCGCCTGAACTTTGTGGTGGAGAACGACTTCCAGCGCCTGACCTACACCGAGGCCATTGAGGTCTTGAAAACTGCCAAGCAGAAGTTTGAATACAAGGTAGACTGGGGCACCGACCTGCAAAGCGAACACGAGCGCTACCTGGTGGAGAAACACTTCAAGAAACCGGTGATTTTGACGAACTACCCCAAAGACATCAAGTCTTTCTACATGAAACTCAACGAGGACGGCAAAACCGTGCGCGCCATGGACGTGTTGTTCCCAGGTATCGGCGAGATTATTGGCGGATCGCAGCGCGAGGAAAGTTACGAGAAGCTGGTGACCCGCATGCGGGAGATGGGCGTACCCGAAAAAGAGATGTGGTGGTTCCTGGATACCCGCCGCTTCGGGACCGTGCCGCACAGCGGATTCGGGTTGGGCTTTGAGCGTCTGCTGCTGTTTGTGACCGGCATGGGCAACATCAGAGACGTAATTCCTTTCCCTCGTTTCCCTAAGAGCGCCGAATTCTAATAAGATCTTACCCCAAGCCGTGAAGGCTATGGACCGGCCTACCGTCTGCATGACGGTAGGCCGGTTTTGTTTTAAGCCTGTTTTACTGAAAAGGGCTTCTAAACCAGTTTCCCGCGTTTGTTATTTCAATCTTTAGTACTATGGCTGCCAGAGCTTTGAAGAACAAGGAGAAGCGCAGAGAAGGGGTTACAGACAATTAAAACGAAGCAGTGTATCTCTCCTCCTCAAGTCCCGTAAAAGCTTCTAACACTTTAACGCCAGCACCCATCCATTGAGGAAATACTTTAGGTTCTAATTACAGGAAATTGGGTATTCCTGGAGCCAAACCCCTCCTGGCAGGTATAACCACAAGGGTGCAGAGCCATCCTTTTAGTATTTATTCTAGCACAAAAAGGCAAGTTTAATATCAGCAAGTGGCTTAATCAACAAAACCACTATATTAAAAATCCTATATATTAGTATCCTTCTCCTCTACTTGTCCGTAATGCCCAAAATCCGTCAGTTTCAACTTAAAAACTGTTTCACTGCTTTCTGAACAAAGGAAAATAGATGAACAAACGCCCGTTTTGAAAGGCATACAACTTAGTTTTATTATAACCAAACCTTACAAAAGGAATTTCACCTGTGAATATTAGGATTTACTCCATAAATTATTTTGATTTGCAACGACAACAAAGACTATCTCCCAAACACAAAAACTATGATGAAACACCTTACTCTCCTCCTGTTTGTATTTGCCTTAGCGTTAGGTTCAGCTCAAGCCCAAAGTGCTGCTCAGAAGAGCAAAGAGCGGGCAGCTCAAATGAAACAAAAAGAAAAAGAGCGTGCCGAACTGGCCAAGCAAAAAGCGAAAGAGCGCAAAGAATTAGCCAAACAGAAGCAAATTGCGCGCGAAGCCCAGATAGACGCTAAGTACGAGGCAATGGATGAAGCTTACGCCCAGAAGGAAGAGGCAAGAAGAGTGGCTATGAAAGAAAGAGAGGAAGCCCTGAAGCAGAAAGAAGAAGAACGCGAAGAGGCTTTGAAGGAGAAAGCAGCGGCAGCCAAAGAAAAACAGCGCCAGGCAAAACTGGCGATGAAAGAGAAAGAAGAAGCCAGAAAAGAAGCTGCCAAGCAACGCGCCCAAGCCTTGAAAGAAAAGGAAGCTGCCCGTAAAATGGCCGCCAAAGAGAAAGAAGCTAACCGCAAGATCGCGTCTAACGAATAACAACACTTTCAACTTTACTGTAAGTTGAAAAGTAAAACAGCAAGAGCCCGCTTTGGCGGGCTCTTGCTGTTTTACTTTGTTTACCGTTATGGTTTGCACGTCGGAAGAGGGCTATTTACAGGGTGTTTTCCGCAAAAGGGGCCTGAAACGTATTGCCGCAATTTACAAGAGTTTCTATCACGCCGAATCTGCCTCAACTCTGGTTCCTAACTGCTGAGACCTTTAACGGATTTACTTGTAACAGTTTCCAGCCGGTCCGCAACTCTAGAAGCACAGTTTTCTCACTGGCTCTATTTCTTTCAGAAGCCAAACCCAGGAAAATGACGGGCCAGGTTCTGTTATAAACAGCAATCTGTTCTCAATACAATAACCCTTTCCTTAATCAACCATTACCTGACGCTAAAAACCCACTTCTCCCTTCATGTCCAGGCATCGTCAAACACTAACAACATACAAATTGGTATAAACCGCATAGTATAAAAACCCTAGTAAAATAATATTTATTGTTATTATTGTTTTATTTTATTATTAATTATAACTATTATTGGCATACGCTCAACCAGATTGCCAGGCCCACGCCACCGCATCTTCTAAAAGAGTTTATAATCAATTATTATATGGAAAATCGTTACACTTTAAAGCCTGCATCTGCCTTATGGTATCTCATGAGGGTTCTGATTGTTTTGATGGTATTGGATGCAAGTGCCATTGCCGTAGAGTATTACCTCAGGACTTATGTTGATCCGTCTATCACCGCTTCCTATTCCTTTCAATATTACGTGACAGGCATGTTTGCGATGGATGGGGAAAGAAATATCCCCACCTACTTTTCAGCCATCAACTTACTGGTCAGCGCAATCCTGCTGTTCACCATCTCCAGGCACGTAAAGAACAGTGCAAAACCCAGACACCACAGAAAGTGGTACCTCATGGGCTGCATGTTTGCCTGGCTGTCTGCTGATGAGTTATTTTCCCTGCACGAACTACTGGTGAAACCTACCAGGGGCTTTCTTAAACAATCACTGCAGCAAGACAACCTGGGATACCTGAATTTTGCCTGGTTTGTGCCTTACCTCCTCTTCTTCATGCTGGTAGGCCTGTACCTGGTTAAGTTTGTGCTGTCACTGCCCAGAACCACGCTCCTGAGGTTTATAGGGGCCGGGGCCATCTTCATTGCCGGAGCCGTAGGCATGGAGATGATTGGCGGTGATTTCATGGCAGACAAAGGCAGCCGAATAAGCCTTGTCTACAAAATGTTCACCTCCGTGGAAGAAGTGCTGGAGATGCTGGGCATCATCTTCTTTATCTACTCCCTCCTCAAATACATGGAACAGCAGACAGCAATGAATGATTTGTTGACGCTTACCTTCAACAAACCCAGAAAAGAGGCCGTGCCTGCGTCTTCTGCCCCTAAAGAACATGTCATAAAAGAAGTAGAAGCCCACTTAACGGTAGCCTCTTGATTAACTTTTCCTAATTCAGTTCCAGGCGAGTAGATGGTTTGGGAAGGAAGTACGAAAAACCTACAGAAAACGCCCCTATATCCAACGCTTTTTTACATTAAGCTGATGGCAAGCGGCTGCTTAGAACTGAGGGGCACCAGAGAACTGGTGCCCCCTATATGGCATTCCTGTAAACTTTGGCCGCTTGTTTTCATTTTCGGGCGCTGCAGTCTATCCTTCCTCCTTTACGTTTCATCTTCCTCTGTTTACAGTTCATCTCCTTTTAATTTCAGGCAGGTTTCCGGTGGTTCATATTTGTCCAGAACCTAACCGAGACCGCCATGAAAACCTTTACTCTTCTTTCTTTCCTTCTGCTGCTCACCTCCGGGGTCACCGGGGCGCAAAGCCTTCTGCAAGGCCAGGTACAAGACGAAGCCGGGCAGCCGGTGATTGGGGCCAACGTGTACCTGAAGGGTCTTTATGACGGCGCCTCCACCGATGAAACCGGGCATTTCAAATTCACCTCCAAGCAAACGGGCCCTCAGACGCTGGTGATCAGTTTCCTGGGTTTCTCTACCCTGGAGCGCGAAATAGACCTGACCAAAACGCAATCCTCCCTTAGGTTCACCCTGAAGCCAGATTACCGCCAGCTACAGATGGTGCAGATCTCGGCAGGGGCGTTTGAGGCCAGCGATGAGAAACGGAGTGCCCTGCTCACCTCCAGAGACATTGTCACCACAGCCGGCGCCACCGCCGATATCATGGGAGCCATCAACACCTTGCCCGGCACCCAGAAGGTGGGCGAAGAGGGAAAGCTGTTTGTGCGGGGCGGCGACAGCTACGAGACCAGAACCTTTATTGATGGTTTGCCGGTAGCAAGTCCTTATAACGCCAGCGTACCGGATGTGCCTTCACGGGGCAGGTTCTCGCCTTTTCTATTCACTGGCATGGCTTTCAGCTCCGGCGGATACTCAGCCGAGTACGGGCAGGCGCTTTCCTCGGCGCTACTGCTCCAGAGCCAGGACCTGGCCGAAGAGTCGCAAACCGGCATTTCGCTCATGAGCGTGGGCGCCAGCTTTTCCCGCACCAAACGCTGGACGAACACCTCCCTGGCCGTTTCCGGCGAGTACAACAACCTCAGACCCTACATGGCCCTGGTGCCCCAGCGGCAGAACTGGCTGCACATGCCAGAGTCCAGGGCCGGTAGTGTGGTTTTCCGGCAGAAGACCTCTAAAACGGGGATGCTCAAATTCTACGGCACCTACACCACATCGCACCTGGCATTGAAACAGTCAGACCTGGACCATCCCACAAAAGCAATTGCGGTGGACCTGCAGAACCAAAACCTGTTCCTGAACACCACCTATGAAGAGGTCATCCGGGAGAAATGGACCATGCAAACCGGTTTCACCTATACTTACAACCAGGAGGACATCGCCGCGGGCGAGGCCCGGGTAAATACCGGTACCCACACCTGGAACGCAAAGGCCTTGATGATACGGGACCTGGGGCATGCCGTCACCCTACGGACAGGTCTGGAAACCCAACAGAAAAACTACCGGCAGCTTTACGCAGAAACGCCTGCGGCCCAACCCCGGCACGGCCTAGTGGATGACCAGAACCTGGCGGCTTTTGCCGAGGCGGATGTGTACCTGGGCCAGAAGCTGGTGGCCCGGCCCGGCCTACGCCTGGAAAGGTCCTCTTTCCTAAATCAACAGGCCCTGTCGCCCAGGCTGGCGGTGGCTTACCAGTTGCACCGCGATGGACAAGTCTCTTTTGCCTACGGCCACTTCTACCAAACCCCGGAGAACGATTACCTCAAACACCACCAGTCGCTCAGGTTTGAGCGGGCCACCCATTATATCCTTAACTACCAGCGTACGGCAGACAAGAGAACACTCAGGGTAGAAGGCTACTATAAACGCTACCAGAACCTGGTGCGGTACAATGCGCTCCAGTTGCAGAACGCCACCGAGTTCAACAGCCACGGCCACGGTTACGCCCGAGGAGTGGAGGTTTTCTGGCGCGACCAAAAGAGCATCAGGCACGGCGACTACTGGGTTTCCTACTCCCTGCTGGACACCAGGCGCCTGTACAAAGGGTTTCCGAAGGAAGCCCGCCCCAGCTTCGCCTCTACCCATAACCTCAGCCTGGTGTACAAGCAGATGGTAAACCCGATCAAAACTTACGTGGGCACCACCTTCAGCTACACCAGCGGCCGTCCTTACCACAATCCCAATCAGGAGGGTTTTCAGCAAAACACCACCAAAAACTACCTTGATCTGAGTCTGAACGCCAGCTTTCTCACCAGCATCAAAGGGCACTCCACCATTCTGCACGCCTCCTGCACCAACCTGCTGGGCTTCAACAACGTGTTCGGGTACCGCTACAGCACCACCCCCGATGCCCAGGGCCAGTTCGCCGTGCAGCCCATAGTACCCGGTGCCAAGCGTTTCGCGCTGCTGGCCCTCCTCATCTCGGTCAATGACGGGAAAGAGGAAAGCGCCAGGTAACCCTGCCCTCTCATTGCCAGAAGCTGTTCACCGATTCTTGTTTTTGCCCTCTTTTCAGAAAATCAACCTTAAAACAGAAACCATTCAAATCAAAGCCATGAAAAAACTACTCTTCTTCCCGCTCTTCTTCATCACGATGCTGGTGCAGGCCCAAGGCCACTTCCAGGCTGCCCTGGGCGAAGCGCTCACCGATCTCAAAGCCTCCCAAACCCCTGAGGAGGTGCAAGCCCTGGCCAACAAGATGAGCCGTATTGCCGAGGCCGAGCCGGAGGAATGGCTGCCCGCCTATTATGCGGCCTACGCCCACGTCATACTGAGTTTCATGCTCAAAGAAGACCATCAGCGCGATGCCGTGCTGGACAAAGCGCAAACCTACCTGGACAAAAGCCTGAAACTGAAGCCGCAGGAATCTGAGTTGTTTGCCTTACAGGGATTTCTGCACCAGGCCCGCATCTCAATTTCCCCCATGAGCCGCGGGATGAAGTACTCTGGCCTGGCCTTGACTGCGCTGGAGAAAGCCAAAACCCTGAATCCTGAGAACCCTCGCACTTATTTCTTGCTGGGCCAGCAGTATTTTAACATGCCCCAGATGATTGGCGGCGGCAAAGAGGTAGCTAAACCCTTCCTGACCACGGCCGTGGCAAAGTTCTCGGTGTACCAGCCCGCCAACCCGCTGCTTCCCAGCTGGGGGCAGAGCCGGGCTCTGGCGCTCCTCAGCAAGTGCGAGTAAACCCAGGAACCCGCTCCTGCCGCTCTTGGGTGGGCACGGGTATTCTTAAAAATGACTAACTTCCAGCCATGTCCCATTTCGCTGTCCCACGCCTGCAACTCAAGTCCATTCTTAGGTGGATACTCATCTTTTCTGGGTTGGCCCTGGTGAATGTGCTGTTGCAGTGTGCCTCCTGCCTTACAGACAGGAGTTGGGTGGTCCACAACTTTGGGTACGCTTTTGTTTTGTGTTCCAGCTTGTGGCTGGGGAACGGCTATCTGGGCAACGCCCTTAATCAGGTGGTGTCATGGGTAGACCATCCGGTGCGGCGGTTTGGGGTCACCTCGCTGGCCACTACCTTGTATTCGGCGGTGGCCATTTTTCTGGTGAACTGGGCGTACTTTGTAGGGGTGCGGGGCCATGCGCCCGCCTTGCTCCTGACCCCGGGCCTGCGTAGTACCATGCTCACCCAGATGCTGGTGACTTTTTTCATTACGCTCTCTTTGCACGCCGTTTCCTTTCTGCGCCACTGGCGGCAATCTGCTATTGACACAGAACGCCTGAAGAAAGAGCATGCGCTGTCTCAGTACGAGGCGCTCAAAAACCAGGTGAACCCGCATTTTCTGTTCAACAGCCTCAATGCCCTCACCAGCCTGGTGCATCCGCAGCCTGATCTGGCCGTGAAGTTCATCAAGCAGCTATCTGAGGTGTACAGGTACGTGCTGGACTCGCAGCACAAAGAGGTAGTGCCGCTGGAAGAGGAACTGCATTTTACCCGCCGCTACGTTTTTCTGCAGCAGATCAGGCACGCCGAGGGTCTGGACGTGCAGTTTCCAACTTCTTTCCCTGCTGGTTTCCATCTGCCGCCGCTGGCCTTGCAGATGCTGCTGGAGAACGCTATCAAACACAACCGGCTGTGGGCCAGGGAACCGTTGCGCATCAGCATCTCCATTGCCCAAAACTGGCTCATAGTGGAGAACAACCGCCAGCCTAAACCGCAGCATGAGCCTCCCAGCGGCTTGGGCTTGGCCAACATCCAGGCCCGGTACCAGATGCTGACCCACCGTAAACCAGAGATTGTCTCTACCGATGCTACTTTCACGGTGCGCCTGCCGCTCTTGTCTTTTCAGGAACGGGAAACTTAAAGCAGCTCTGTCCCTAAATCCCCGTTTGGGGGCTATTTTGCAGAAATCAGGTTAAAAACAATCACGAACCAACCTTGCACATGCGCCGAGCGCTGATCATTGAAGACGAACCCCTTGCCGCCGACCGGTTGGCCAGACTACTGCAAACGCAAACAGAGCTGCCCGTGCAGGTGGTGGCCCAACTGGCCTCGGTGCAGGAGGCGGTAGCCTATTTCCGGGAGCAGCCCGCCCCTGATCTGGCCTTCTTTGACATTCAGCTAGCCGATGGCCTGAGCTTTGAGATATTTGACCAGGTGGACGTCACCTGCCCCATCATCTTCACCACCGCATATGATGCGTACGCTCTTAGAGCTTTCAAGGCCAACAGCATAGATTACCTGCTAAAGCCCATTGATAACGAGGAACTGGTTCTGGCACTAAGAAAACTCCAACGCCTGACCTCGGCCTCACCTGCTGCAACCCCCACCCAGGAGACTACCCAACTGCAGCTCCTGCAGCTGGCTTTGCAACAACTGCAAAGCCCCTCGGCGGCTACCTACAAAAACCGCTTTGTTTTGAAAGTGGGCGAACACCTCAGGGCTATTCCGGTAGAGGAGATTGACTTCTTTTTCAGTTTTGAGAAGGCTACTTTCCTGCAGACCATGGATAACCGCCGCTTCGCCCTGGACTACACCGTGGAACAGCTGGAGCAATTGGTAGACCCGCAATGCTTCTTTAGGGTAAACCGTGGCTACCTGGTACAGCTCAAAGCCATCCAGGATATTGTCCATTACACCAACAGCCGCCTGAAAGTAGTCTTGCGCCACCATGCCCAGGAAGAGGTTCTGGTCAGCAGGGAGCGGGTAGCGGCCTTCAGGGCCTGGCTGGACCAGTAGCCGTTTCCAGCCTATTTTGATAATCCTGGGCCGAAAACGGCACTCACCCCTTCTGCTGCCCCTACTGCCTTATATTCCTTATCCCGATTCTCTTCCTCCCGCCTCTGCAAAACACAGTTGCTACCGTGCTGATTTTGCTATCTACAATCAGCCTGCATCTAAAAACCATAACAACTTACTGCTGAGGGTTTTCACTATCTACCAAGCGCTACAACTTATCAACATTGATTTTATAATTTGCATTTTGTCAAGTTATTCTATAACTTAAATTTCATCACCGTCAGGTTCCATCCCTGAAACAGACAGCAAACCTATAACTAAGCTGCCATGCCTTTTTCTACTCCTTTACCCGAGGCCAACAAAAACGGCTTCTTCCTAAGTTTTGACAAAGATTTACTTCAGCTAGACGCTATCCACGGGTTTCTAAGCCAGGCCTATTGGTCTAAAGGCATTCCCAAACAGGTGGTGAAAAGAGCCATCGACCACTCCCTCTGCGTGGGCGTCTATTACGAGGGAAAACAAGCCGCTTTCGCCCGTCTGGTCACTGACTATACCACGTTCGCCTATCTCTGCGATGTCTTTGTGCTGGAGGAATACCGGGGCAACGGGCTTTCTAAATGGATGCTGAAGGCGTTCAGGGCGCACCCTGAGTTGCAGGGCCTCCGCCGCTGGATGCTGGCCACCGAGGATGCGCATGAGCTCTACACCCAGTTCGGGTTTGAGCCGCTGCCCCACCCAGAGCGGTTTATGCAACTGCACACCCCCAACATTTACCAGAAGCAAACGCAGAGAGCCGAGGAGGTATAAGCTTTCGGGGTTAGGTGGATGATAACGACAGCGAGCGTTTTTGCTCTCTTTTCCGTAAAAGAGGGCAAAAACTGAAATCGCATATGCATTATTCATCAGCTTATAATTTCAAAAAATCACTTGCAGCCAGGATTCTGCCCTTCTGGGTGCTGGCCGCTTTTTGTCTCCTGCAAGCCTGCAGCAGTACCAGCAAACTGCCGCCGGCGCAGTCTACGGCCGAGTTTTACCAGAAATACCGCAATGAAGCCGGCTTCAAAGGCACCACTGTGCCCGTAGGCTTGGTCTCTAAATACCTGGCGAAGGAAATCACCGATACTACCCTACGGGCGGCTTTGACCAACATCTCCTCGGTGCGCGTCCTGTCCTTTACGCCCACCAACAGAAAATCGCAGCGCTTGCTGCAGCAGGGCCTTACCCAGGAACTGGACCAGGTACTGCAACGGGACAACTACGCCGCCATTCCTTTGCTGGATGAGGCCCCGGGCACTTTGCAGTTCAGGATGAGGCAGTCTAATGAGCAGGTGCAGGAAATAGTGGGCTACCGCAAGTACGGCAACTCCTTCCTGATGCTCCAGGTTAACGGCCGCTTCACCCGTCAGCAGGTAGAGCAGATGCTGCAGAAAATAGACCCAGATCTGTTGATTCCACTGTTAGGCTGATTTCCTCAGACCTTTGATTTAAACCTTCTTTTAGGAAATCTGCCAGGATACGGCGTGGCTATGGCATCTGCAAATTGACAGACCCGGCAACAAAGAAAAGAGCATTGGAATAAAGGAATCTTCTCCTTCTTTCCGATGCTCTTTTTTTGGGTATCCTTTCTTTTAAACTTCCCTATCAGAAGTCAGGAGCGCGGGAGATGGGGTGATAGTCTCTTCGCGGAAGTAAACGGTAAAGGTGGTGCCTTTGCCCGGCTCACTTTCCACCTCAATGCGGCCGCCGTTGTTCTCAATGATCCGTTTCACAATGTACAACCCTATACCGGTGCCCTCTACGTGCGAGTGGAACCTACGGAACATGGTGAACAGCTTTTCCTGCTGGTCTTCCCTTATTCCCAGCCCGTTGTCTGCCACGCTCAGTACCACATACCCATCCTGCCGATAAGTATTGATGTTCACCGTGAGTTTGCGGGCCGGGTCGCGGTATTTGACAGCGTTAGACACCAGGTTGTAAAGGATGCTGCGCAGGTTTTTACGGGCATACCGCAGGTGTTTCACCTGGAAAGTGGTTTGCAACTGGCCCCCAGACGCTTGGATCATGGGCGCGATGTCTTCCTCCACCCCGGCCAGCACTTCGGCAAAAGAAAGCTCCTCTGCCTGCGAGTCCAGGTCTTTCTGCACCTTGGTGATCTCGGTGAGGTCATGGATGGTGCCTTTCAGTTTAGAGATGGAAGAGGCCACCATGTGCAGCAGCAGGTGCTCCTCGCTTTCCTCCTTGCCTTCCACGGTTTCCAGCAAGGCCGAGGTGAGACCTTCCAGGTTGGCCAGCGGCGACCGCAGGTCATGCGAGGCCGTGTACACGAAGTTATCCAGGTCATTGTTGATCCTGATCAGCTCCTGGTTTTTGAGGTTCAGCTCATCGTTGATGGTGGAGAGCTGCTCGCGGCTTCTCACCTGCTCTGTCACCTCCACCGCAAACGTGAGCACCGATTCCACTTCTCCGCGGCTGTTTTTGATGGGCTCGTAGACAATGTTGAAATACCCCACGTTCTGCCGGCCTTCCGGCGTATCACTGAAGTAAACCGGCACTTCCTGGCCCACAAACGGCTCACCGGTCTCCGCGATGTGCTTGATAACGGCCCTGAATTGTTCATGCTGAGACTCCGGCAGAGAATCTGTGGCTACTTCCCCTACTTTGGCCTTGCTGTCATATAGGTTACTCAGGTAAGAATTGACCAGGGTGTATCTCAGGTCTTTGGTGCGCACCAGCCCCACAATGGCCGGCACCTGCATGAAGATCTGCTGCAGCATATCGGCGCTCTGCTTCAGTTTCTTCTCCATTTTGATACGGTCACTGATGTCAATAGCCGAGCCGATATAACCCAGGAACTCCCCGCCCTCGGTGCTGAACCTTGGAATACCCATGGTCACCACCCCACGGTAGGCCTCATCGCGGCGGCGCAGGCGGTATTCCACCTTGAACTCATCTTTTGCCGCCAGTGCCTGCTGGTAAGTTTGGGACATGTATGGGCTGTCCTCTGGGTGAATAAATTGCAGCCAGCCCTTGCCCAGGTTGTCTTCAAATTTTGAGCCGGTGAACTTGAGCCATTGCCGGTTCACGTAGGTGCAGTTGTGGTGCTCATCGGTGATCCAGATCATTACCGGGGCGCTGTCTGCCATGTTACGGAAACGGGCCTCGCTCTCCAACAGGGCCTGCTGGGCTTTTTTCTCCTCCGTGACGTCGCGCACCTCCAGGATATGCCCTACCACCTGGCCGCCCTGCTTCACATAACGGGTAGAGCAAACCACCGGAATAGGGTTGCCGTCATGGCAGATAAAGGAATCCTCAAAGGTGAAAGACTTCTGGGATACCAGCTCGGGCGCCAGGTTCCTGGCCTCATGGTCGCGGTGCACTATTTCATACAAGGGTCGGCGCTTGAGTTCTGCCAGGTCATACCCCAGCAACTTCTCGGCAGATGGGTTCTGAAAGGTGCAGTAACCCCGGTCATCCAGCATGAACAAACCGGCGGTGGTATTCTTGGTGATCAGCTCGGTTAACTGGTTTGACTGCAGGTAACGCTGCAGCGACCAGATCACAAAGAAAATAAGCAAACTGATGATGCTGCCGCCTAACAAGATGAGGTCATGCTGGTCTATGCCCGAGGCCTCGGCAAAGGCTTTGTTCGCTTTGTAGCGCAGGGTCCAGATGCGGCCGGCAAACCTAATGGTGTCTGTGTCTGTCAGGAGGCTGTCATTACCGGCTGAAACGTCCAACTCAGTGGCGTTCCGGAAAAGGAGCGCCTCTTCTTTCATCTTTTTGCCGTCATAGATGGAAAGGCTGATGTTCTCCAGGGCGTCGCCCAGGGTGTTGGAGAAAAGGTCTCCGGCCCGGAAAGGCGCATAGACAAACCCCCGCAGCTTGTTTCTGCGCTCCATAAGGTCCACCGGGTCTTTGCCGCCATAGTAGACCGGCATGTAAATGAGTAGGCCAGGCTGCACATTTTTCCCGCTTTCCTGCACCAGGCGCACTTTACCGGTCATGGCCGGCCGGTTAGAATCACGGGCGGCTTCCATGGCTTCGCGGCGGGTAGGGTCATTGAACATGTCAAAGCCCAAAGCCCGATTGTTTGCCCTGTTCATGGGCTCAATGAAGATAATGGAAGAGTACTCAGTACGGGGTCCCTCGGGGTAAATCTTAAAGTTAGGGAATCCCTCGGCGCGTACGCGGTTTTCCAGGGTTGGCGCCTGCTCTGGCGTGGCCATGGCCGCAAACCCAATGCCCTGCACCCCGGGGTAGTTTCTCAGAATCTCCAGCGAGCTCAGATATCCCTGGAAATCGGCACGGGTAACGGTGTCTGAGGCCGCAAACAAACCGTTCACGCCCTTCAGGATCTGCAGGTAATAACCCATACGGCGCTCCAGCGTGGCTTTGATCTGCACCTTCTTGATCTCAAACTGCCGGGCATCCTCCGCCTCGTCATTAGATTTGGACACATAGTAGGCATACAAGGTGATTCCCAACACCAATACAAAGGACCCTATGGCCAGGTAATAATCTTTTAGACGGGAAAATATCATGTACAATCAGTTCGCATCACCTTCTCTTAATGTATAGAAGGTGTTTTTTGTTTGACAGGCAAAGACTTTTCTATGGTGTATTTAAGGGGCCTTTTCCAGAAAACAGACCGAAAACAAAGGAAAGCTAAGCCAGTTGCGCCTGCAGATACTCCTGCACCTCTGGTTTGTTGTAGTCTTCCTCTTTCTGGATATGTTCCATTAATACGCGCATGATCTCTTCCTGCCGCTGACCGTTGGCCAGTGCCTCGGCATACGGTAAATCCGGGGAAAAGGTAACCATGGAATACAAAGGCAGCCAAGAATCTGGGTATTGGGCCGTAATTTTAGCCTCTATTTTCTTCTGGAGCAAAAAACGCGGATCGGCGACTTTGTCCCGCATCTCAATAAAGTTATAGACAGCCAGATCGGCGATGGCATCTGTGTTGGGCTTGCGCACGTCCTGGAACGTCTGGAAAATGGTTTCCCAATCGTCTTGGTGCTGCTCCAGCAGGCCGCGCAGCACGGTGCAGTCTTCAAACCCGGCGTTCATGCCCTGCCCATAGAACGGCACGATGGCGTGGGCGGCATCGCCTAGCAGCAGGATCTTGCCGCTGTGGCGCCAGGGCAGGCATTTGATGGTAACCAGCGACCCGATGGGGTTCTCGAAGAATTCCTGCGCCAGATCAGGCATGAGGGCAGTGGCATCGGGGAAAACTTCCTGGAAGAAGCTTGTCAGTTGTTCCGGGGTCTGCAGTGATTTAAAGGAGGGATCGCCCTCGTAGGGGAAAAACATGGTGCAGGTAAAGGAACCGTCCACGTTAGGCAGCGCAATCATCATGTACTGCCCGCGGGGCCAGATGTGCAGGGCGTTTTTCTCCAGTTGCCAGCCCCCATCAGCCGCAGGCGGAATGGTGAGTTCTTTGTAGCCGTAGTCCAGGTAACTTTGCTCGTAGTTGAACCGGTCTGTTTTCTGCAGAGACAACCGTACCATGGAATAGGCACCATCGGCGGCGAAAATCACGTCTGGCGAAATGTGGTGCTCCTGCCCCGAGACCGTGTCCAGCATTGTTACTTTATTGGTGGCCACTTCCACCTCCATGACCTGTTGCTGGAAGTGCAGCGAGATAGTGGGCTCCGCCTCGGCGAGGTCCAGCAGCGCCTGGTTCAAGCCGCCCCGGGAAACCGAGTAGATGGCCTGTCCCTCCTGCCCGTATGGCTGAAAAGAGAGGTTCCCGTTCTTGTCATGCATGACGCGCTGGTACATGGGGATGGCCACCTTGCGGATATCCTCGGCGATGCCGATGGTTTCCAATGCTCGCCAGCCGCGGTCACTCAGGGCCAGGTTGATGGAGCGCCCACCACCGATATCGGTGCGGCGCAGGTCTGGCCGCCGTTCATACACATCCACCCGGTATCCTTGTTTGGCAAGATACAAAGACAGCAGGCAGCCTACCAGGCCCCCGCCCATGACGCTGAGTTGGGTGGTTTTCTCCATCAATTTTGGTTACGTGTGGTCTCCTGCGCAGAAACTGGCCCTGAAAAGGTGCTTTCTACGGAAAGAAGAGGTAAACTTAGGTTAAATTTTGTAAACAAGCCTTGCCATGTCTGCCCCTTCGCCGCTCTTTGTGCTCCATGTTTCTTCGCCGGTAGGCACCATTCAGCTTACCTCTACGGAAAATCAGCTGTTTAGGGCTTGCTTTCTGGAAAACGGCCCCGAAACGGACAGCCCGGTTATACCCACCTGCCTAAAGGAGGCCGCCACGCAACTGGAAGAATATTTCGCGGGCAAGCGCCACACCTTTGACCTGCCGCTGTATACCCAGGGCACTCCCTTTCAGCAACAGGTCTGGCAAGCGCTCCAACAAATCCCGATGGGCAAAACCGATCATTACCTGGGCCTGGCCAAACGCATGGGCAACGCCGGTGCCGTTCGGGCGGTGGGCGTAGCCAACGGCGCAAACCCCTGGATGATTCTGGTGCCCTGCCACCGCGTAATAGGCGCGCAAGGCCAACTCACCGGTTACGCCGGCGGTCTCTGGCGCAAACAATGGCTCCTGGACCACGAAGCCAAAATGACCGGCACTTATCAGACGGCTCTCTTTTGAATGAGAGAATGAATGATTGAGTGATTGAGAAAATGTACTTTTTTATCATTCACTCATCCTCTCATTCACTCAATCACTCATTAGAGTAAATAAACCTGAACGTGAGATTGATTCTGGGCTGCAGGGGTTTGGTGGTTTTGGGGAGCTGGTGGTGCCAGAAGTGTTGGGTAGGGCCGGCCATCAACAGCAGACTGCCGGAGGGTAAGATCAGTTGGTGTTTAAGGTCTTTCTGTTGGCGGTGCCGGAAGGAGAAGGTGCGCTCCTGGCCCAGGCTGATGGAGGCGATGATGGGGTTCTTTCCCAGTTCGGGTTCGTCATCGGCGTGCCAGCCCATGCTGTCCTGCCCGTGGCGGTAAAGGTTCATCAACACGCTGTTGAAAGCGGCGCCCGTGGTTTTTTCCAGGTCTTTTCTTAAATCTGATAGTTCTGGCAGCCAGGGCAACGGCTCCCAGGTGAGGCCCGAGTAGGTGTAGGCTTTGCCGGCATCGGCGTACCAGGCGGTGAGACGGGGTTGGTCTACCTGCTTGCCAAACATCCTGATCTTCTCCTGCCGCCAGGCCGCTTCCTGCGTCAGCGCCTGTTGCAAGTCTGGTTGTTTTTCCGGAGAAATGAAATCTGGAAGAAGGTAAACCTCGGCATGGGGCAAGGGCAACCTACAGGCGGCAAATTGCTGCTGAAATTCTGGGGAGAGGTGCGGCATGCAGGAAAGATACACCTAAATTATTCTTGGGGCTTATCAACGGACTCACCTTTGCGGTCATCTGAAGCCTCAAGGGCTGCTTTGTCGGGGTCAATAAAATCGCTAGGGGTCCGGACTTTGTCCAGGTAGCGCATGATGGGGGTGGCCAGTATGCCGTGCAGGAAGACCGAGAGCAGGATAGTGAAACCCGCCACCGCCCAGATTTCCTCAGGGTTCGCGAAATCGGCTTTGCCCAGCGCGAAGGCCAGGTAGAAAACCGATCCGATGCCCCTGATCCCGAAAAAGCTGATGGCCCACTTTTCCCTTGTTTTCACCGGAACACCCCATAAACCGATGTATCCGGCCAGGGGCCGAATCACCAGCAGAAACCCGATGCTCACCAGCGCGCCCTGCCAGGTAAGCGCATCCAACAGGCCCCGACTGATACTGCCGCCCAGCAAAATGAGCACGATCACCACCAGGATCCGTTCAATCTGATCGGTGAAATCATGCATTTCCCGGTGGTAATTATTGTCTTCCTCGAAGTGCTTAAGGGTTAGCCCAGTTATAAACACCGCAATGAACCCGTAGCCGTGCACCATCTCGGTAAGGCCGTAGACCAGCAACGTAGTGGAGATGGCCACAAAACCGTCCTTGGTCTCAGGAAAGCGGCTTTTCTTAGGAAGTTTGAACAGTAGAAACGTCAAGAGTTTGCCCAGTAAGTAGCCTGTTCCCACGCCCACCACAATGCGGTACAGCAGGTCATAGGAAAGCCAGTCCACAAGCCAGGCTTCGGGCGCCAGCCCGTGCAAAGCCAACGTGATGGCCAGCCAGGTGAACGGGAAAGCCATGCCGTCGTTAAGGCCGGCCTCGGCGGTGAGCGCGAACCTGGTAGCGTCTTCCACCTCATCACTGGGCGGGCCCACCTGCACATCAGAGGCCAGCACGGGGTCGGTGGGCGCCAAAGCCGCGGCCAGCAGTACCGCCGAGGCCACCGAAAATCCCAGGAACTGCCAGGCCAACCAGGCCAGGCTACCTATGCACAAAAGCATGGTCCAGCTCACCAGCCGCAGCGGTACCTGCCATTTGAACAAAGAGAACCGCCGGTTGATCTTGATGCCCGTGCCCATGAGCGTGATGATGACGCACAGCTCAGAGAGACGCAGCGCAAAATCATTCTTGCGCAGAGGATCTGGCTCTGGCAACCCGATGGGCAGTTTGTAGAGCAGGAAACCCACGCAGACAAACAGCATGGCGTAGGAAACAGGCACTTCCTTGAACCAGGTGGGCAACCAGGCCATGGCCAGCGCGGCAACGCCAACCACCACAAAAGAAATCAGGTAAATGTCCATGGGCCGCTTCGGTTTCTGGCAGGTTGGATCCTGCTCCTCGTATAAATACTTACTTCATACGGAAACGAAGCGCATGTTTCTACCCTATTTTCTGAAAAAGCGCAAAAAAACGTGCGACCGCCAGCTCCGCCAAGTCCTTATATGTCAGAAACTATCCATAAAAGAAAAGTGCCTTCCCGCAGGCTTTTGCGTTTAGAGGCCGTTTTGCGACAACTACCTATAAAACAAACAGCCTGAGGAAAGGCACGTGGAAGATGCGGATTGGTTGGCTCTTTAATCCATTGTCATCTCTTCCTGCCGTTGAAAATCAACCTACCCCTCCCAGGAGGGAATACCAAATACTGTAACAATAAAGGCTAAGACTTTCCCAAACATTCTATTGGGAAAGCCCCTCCTTAGAACGGTAGGGTGGGTAAAGGACCGCTAATTGCAAAGAGCTCTATTTCCTGAAGTGTGCCGCCAGAAACTGCCCGAACCGGAACACATCTTCAAAGGTGTTGTAGAGCGGCGTAGGCGCTACCCGGATGACGTTGGGCTCGCGCCAGTCCAGGATAAAGCCGTTGGCCATTAAGGTCTCAAACAGCGCACGGCCGTTCTGGTGCACCAGCAATGACAACTGGCAACCCCTCGCCGAGGGTTCTTTGGGAGTGATGACCTCCAGGGCTTCTTTGGGTTGCTGCAGTTCCTCTATCAGGAATTCAAGGTAACCGGTGAGCTTCTCGCTTTTGGAGCGCAGGTTTTGCATGCCGGCCTGGTCAAACATCTCTAGGGAGGCTTTGTGCACCGCCATAGGTAGAATCTGGCTGTTGGAGACTTGCCAGCCTTCGGCGCCCGGCATAGGAATAAAACCTTTCTTCATCTGGAAGCGCACACTCTGGTCATGGCCCCACCAACCGGCAAACCGCGGCAGGTCTGGGTTCTTGGCGTGGCGCTCGTGCACAAACACCCCTGAGGTTCCGCCCGGGCCCGAGTTCAGGTATTTATAGGTACACCACACGGCAAAGTCCACGTTCCAGCCATGCAGTTGCAGCGGCACGTTTCCGGCGGCATGGGCCAGGTCAAAGCCGCAAATAGCACCCGCAGCATGGGCCTCGCGGCTGATGGCCGCCATGTCAAACACCTGCCCGGTGTAGTAGTTCACCCCGCCCATCATCACCAGCGCTATCTCGCTGCCTTTCTCCCGGATGACCGCCAAGATGTCTTCGGTGCGCAGGGTATGCTCGCCGGCTCTGGGCGCAACTTCAATAATGGCTTCATCTGGATTAAACCCGTGGAATTTCACCTGGCTCTCCAGCGCATACTGGTCCGAAGGAAAAGCTCCGGCCTCAGTCAATATTTTGTAGCGCTGGCCTTGCGGCCGATAGAAAGACACCAGCAAGAGGTGCAGGTTCACGGTGAGTTGGTTCATGACCACCACTTCCTGCGGGGAGGCGCCCACCAGCCGGGCGGTTGGTTCGGCCAAGGCCGCGTGGTAGGTAAACCAAGGCGTATCACTGGTGAAATGCCCTTCCACGCCTAGCTCGGCCCACTTGGTCATTTCTTCCTCCAAAGCGGCCCGGGCGGCTTTGGGCTGCAAACCCAAAGAGTTGC
This sequence comes from Rufibacter roseolus, assembly GCF_017916365.1. Taxonomy (GTDB): domain Bacteria; phylum Bacteroidota; class Bacteroidia; order Cytophagales; family Hymenobacteraceae; genus Nibribacter; species Nibribacter roseolus. The sequence goes on along the minus strand of NZ_JAFMSU010000001.1, from coordinate 872,490 downwards.
CGCAGAGATAGACCGTGTCTTCCCCGTTGAACTTTGGAATATGAAACTGGTCTCTGTACGATCTGAGCGGGTCTGCCTGGTCAAGCGATTGGGCAAAGGCAAGGGTATTTTGAAAAGACATGAAATGCGAATACGTTGAAGAACAAATTTAAGAAGAAGCCGGTGCAAACCGCCCCATCGCGGTTACTTTCTACACCAACAGAAAATCAGGGGGTTTGTTTGCTTTGGGCCAGCTTCTGCACCAGGAAACGCTCTTTCTCCAGGTCCAGCCATTGCAGGGCCGCGCCCCCCAATAGCAGTTCTTTCACCTCCGCAGAATAAGACATTGACTCAATGAGTTTGCCCGGCTCCTGCTCACCCAGCGGGAAAGGATAATCGCTGCCCAGAGCCACTCTATCCGCCCCAAATTGCTTCACCACAAAATCCAGGGTATTGGGGCAGTGCACCAGCGAGTCAATCCAGAACTTGCCCACGTAATTTTCCGGGGCCACTGGGTTATCCACGGCGCAAAGATCGGGGCGTACGTCAAAACCGTGCTGGATTCGGCCTAAGGTGAAGGGGAAAGAGCCTCCGCCGTGGGCGAAAGCCAGCCTGAGGTTAGGCAACCGTTCCAGCACGCCCCCGAAGATAAGCGAACAGATGGCGCGGGAGGTCTCGGCGGGCATGCTCACGAGCCAAGGCAGCCAATACTTGCGCATCTTCTTCTCGCCCATCATGTCCCAGGGGTGCACGAACACAGCGGCGCCCAGATCGGCGGCGGCCTCAAAAATGGGAAACAGCGAGGCATCGTCCAGGTTAATGTCGTTCACGTTGGAGCCTATCTGCACACCGGCCAAACCAAGCTCCTTCACGCAGCGCTCCAGTTCTTTGATGGCCAGATCGGTGTCCTGCATGGGCAGGGTGCCCAGGCCCACAAACCGGGTTGGGTACCGGGCGACTACGCCGGCAATGTGGTCGTTGAGGATTTTGGAGAGATCCCAGGTGTGCTCGGGCTTGGCCCAATAGCTGAACATGACCGGCACCGTGCTCAAAACCTGCACGTGCACGCCATGCTGGTCGCACTCGCGCATGCGGGCGGCAGGATCCCAGCTGTTTTCCTGGATCTCGCGGAAGAACCGGTCGTCCAGCATCATGCGGGCGCAGCAGGGTTTGTGGTGCTCCAGCCTGATGAAACCGCCATAGCCGTACCGCTCCCGCAGATCGGGCCAACGCTCCGGCAGAATATGGGTGTGGATGTCTATTTTAAGCGGCTGGTAGGACATGGCTGGCAGAACAAACAAAAAGGAACTGTTGCTCAACTTACGAAATCTCTTTCACATAGTCTCGGCTCCCGTTACGCAGGCTTTGTTTTCACCCTGTTTTTGGCAAAACAAGCCCCAAACGCATCGCAAATTATTTCCGGCAAATACAACATTCACTGGCACAAGTGCGGCAGGTTAGATAAACTTACGGCATCCTTTCACTTAACTAAATACGCACATGGCACGTCAATTATTCTCCTCAGGGGCGCCCTGGGAAAGCAGCGTGGCTTACTCGCGAGCCGTACGGGTGGGCCCCTTGATTGAAGTCGCCGGCACCACCGCCGTAGAGAACGGGCAGGTCATTGGTCTTGATGATATGTACGCCCAAACGGTTTACATTCTGCAGAAGATTGAACGGGTCTTGCAGGAAGCCGGTGCCTCGCTCCAGGATGTGGTACGCACGCGCATGTTTGTGACCGATATTAGCCGGTGGGAAGAGGTGGGCCGCGCGCACGGCGAGTTTTTCAAGGACATCAGGCCGGTCACCAGCATGGTGGAGGTCAAAGCCCTCATTGACCCGGCGCTGCTGGTGGAAATCGAAGCTACTGCCTACATTGGCTAAGGCGTTTTCCAGCCGTTTTCAGAAAATCAGCCCTGAAACAGGTTTGTTTTTTCGCTCAGGTTTACGGTTTACTATAGGCAGTTTTTCCATCCTTCACCTATGGCTTGGCCTAGGTATTTAGCGAACCATCCATCGCCAAGAGACTGCTAAGCTTGTTGCCAAAATTCATTTTTGGACTAGCTTCTTTTGCAATAAATTCAAAAGATAGCTAGTTTAGAGGACAAGAGTACATTCCCCCACCTCTTTACACGCCCTGTCTATGCAAACAGTCCTTGTTTTAGGAAGCACCGGAAGCCTAGGTTCCAGTATCCTGGAAGTGCTGAAACAGCAGCCATACAAGGTCCGCGCCACCGCCCGCACGCCCCTGAAGGCCGAGCAACTGCAACCCTCGGTAGACGAAGTGATCATCTGCGACCCCACTGATCCTGAAACCCTTTCGCCAGCGATGGTGCAGGGCGTGGATTTCATTATCTCGGCGCTGGGCAAGAGCCTAAGCCTCTCAGACAGCAGCCGCACCTCCTTCCACGAGGTGGATTTCCAAGGCAACCTGAATGTGCTGCAGCTGGCGCAGGCCCACGGACGATTGCAGAAATTCATCTACGTGGGTGCCTTCAGCGGCGAGAAGCACCCGCACGTAGCCTACTTCAGGGCGCACGAAGACTTCGCCCAAGCGCTGCAGCAAAGCGGCATTGCCTCTACCATCATTAAACCGCCGGCGCTCTTCTCGGCTTTCCTGGATCTGCTGCCCATGGCCCGCAAGGGACGCCTGGCCTCCATTGGCGACGGCGAGCGCATCACCAACCCCATCCATGAGCAGGAAGTGGCCGAGGCCTGTGTGCAGGCGCTCACCTCGCCGGAGAAAGTGATAGAACTGGGAGGTCCTGTTACCTATTCGCGTCTGGAGCTGGTGCAACTGGTGGGCAAGGCCGTGGGGAAGGGAAACAAGGCCATTCCTAAGGTGCCGTACTGGGTGGTGAACTCGTTTCTGCCCATGGTGCGGCTGGTGAACCGATCGCTCTACGAGAAGGCCGCCTTCTTTGTGGAAGTCACTAAAAGAGACTGCGTGGCCCCTATCAAAGGCAAGCTGAAGCTGGAAGATTATTTAGCCGAACATGTGTAGCAACCCGCTTGGGCTATCCGCCGTTTTTCCCGATATTTGTCTGTACTTTGTTTTAGACTAACCGCATGGGAAGAGCATTTGAGTTCCGGAAAGCCCGGAAGATGAAACGCTGGGACATGATGTCCAAGCAGTTCACCCGCATAGGGAAAGAGATTGTGATGGCCGTGAAATCCGGCGGACCCGACCCAGACACCAACGCTCGTCTGCGGGTGTGCATCCAGAACGCCAAAGGGGTGAACATGCCCAAAGACCGCGTGGAAGCCGCCATTAAACGGGCCCAAGGCAAAGAAGAAAGCGATTACTCAGAAGTGGTATATGAGGGCTACGGTCCGCACGGCGTGGCCGTTCTGGTAGAAACCGCCACCGACAACGTGAACCGCACCGTGGCCAACGTGCGCATGCACTTCAACCGCACCGGCGGTGAGCTGGGCCGCACCGGCCAATTCGATTTCATCTTCGAACGCAAAGGCGTGTTCCATTTGAACGCTGAAGGCCTGGACATGGAAGAACTGGAACTGGATTTGATTGACTTCGGGCTGGAGAGCATTGACAAAGACGAAGAGGAAAACGAGATCATCATCCAAACCTCTTTCGGAGACTTCGGGGCCATGCAGAAAGCCCTGGAAGAGCGCGGCATTCACGTGAAAACCTCTGAGTTGCAGCGCTATCCTACCGTTCTCAAAGAACTTTCCCCGGAGCAGCAGGAAGACATGGAAAAACTCATAGACCGTCTGGAAGAAGACGATGACGTACAGGCCGTGTACCACAACATGAAAGAAGAATAATCTGTTTACAGGCTGATTTCTGAAAATCGGCGCTGAAACGGCAGTTATAGCAAAGGCCCGCTTTCTCTGGAGAAGGCGGGCCTTTGTGTTGTCAGGTAGTTCATTTAGCAATATCCTAGTAGAGTCATGTAATGATATTATTGTTTTTGTTTTAATTCTAGGGTCTTAGCAGCCATTGAATCAATGACTACACTTATGTTCCTTAATCCAGGAAGAGGAATTTTTATCGGTTGATTTTCTTTCGACTCTATTAGAATCCTGTATTCTTCTTGAAACTTAAAAGCCAGATCTTTATGATGTAAAGTCAAATCTCCATTATAAGTTTTGGGATCATAATATATTACTGGCCTCCTTTTATATTCATAGCCACACTTTACTATTGATTCATCAAGAATCTTAAAAAAGGCTAAGCAATCAAAAATGAGCAACATTTTATTACCCATCTCTAAAGCTTTGTCACTTACATTTGATAAAACACCATTAAGATCAATGTCAATTGTAAAAAGTGAACAACAACTGACCGTAGAATCATCAGGGTGTTCCATATATTGGCCGCTGAAATTAGACAAAGCCTCACTCAGTTCTATTTCTACATCTCCTTTTTTAATTAGAAGATTTTTTAATTGTAAGTTCTTAGTATTTAATTCTCTTGGATCTAATCTTCCAGTTATATCCTTGGAATCACTTCTGAAATATTTTAAACTGTTAAAATATAGATATTCATTCTCGTACATATCGTTTATGTACTTTTCGTCCTGAATTTTTCCAAGAAGCATCATAAGGTATAAATTAAGACTAAGGCCCCACAGTTCGCTCACAAGATCCTTTCAGGATGACAAAAGAGGTTGAAGTCTCTATTACTTTATTGACCACTTACTGCACCGGAGCCGGTTTGGCCAACACCTCGCCGCAGTTTGAGCAGGTCCGTTTCTCCTCAGATTCCCAGAAGGCGTTCATCACCACGGGCAACTGCCCCACGATGTCCGATACCGGGATAAACTCCTCGTAAAGTTTGGTGTTGCAGTTCTCACAGTACCACTGGAAACCGTCCATCTCGCTTTCGTTGCGGTAGCGTTCCATTACGAGGCCCACGGTGTTGGGGCCTCGGCGCGGGGAGTGCGGCACGTTGGGCGGCAGCAGGAAAATATCGCCCTCGTTGATGTGGATGTCTTTGAACTCGCCGTTGTCAATGACCTTGAGCACGATATCGCCTTCCAGCTGGAAGAAGAACTCCTCGCCGTTGTTGATGTGGTAATCCTTCCGCGAGTTGGGTCCGCCTACCACCATCACAATAAAGTCTTTGTTGTCTTTGTACACCTGTTGGTTGCCCACCGGCGGCTTAAGCAGGTGGCGGTGTTCTTCTATCCATTTCTTGAAGTTGAAGGCAGATTGTAAGGCCATGGCATTAGTGTTTGGGTAAATAATGCGTCTTAGGTTCATGCCCCAGACTGCTCCAAGGTACGAAACCTGCCGCATAAAAGATAGACGCCGCTTTGAAGCCAATTTCTAAAAAGCGGCCTTAAAACACCCGTTCCGCTGCTCCATAATAATCTGTACATTTACCTCTATGGATTTAAATTTACAGCACAAGCACGCCGTGGTCTGCGGCAGTACGCAAGGAATTGGTAAAGCGGTAGCGCTGGAGTTGGCGCTCATGGGTGCCACGGTCACGCTGGTGGCCCGAAACGAGGAACGCCTGCAGGAAACCCTCAAAGAACTTTCCACCGAGGCCGGACAAGAGCACCAGTACGTGGTAGCAGATTTGGGACGGCCGCGGGAGGTGCAGGAGCGTTTAGGGGCTCATTTAGCAAAACTAGGGCAAGCGCATATTTTGGTGAACAACACCGGCGGACCGGCGGGCGGACCGGCTTTGGATGCGGCATTGGAGGAGTTTGAGAATGCCTTCGCGGCACACCTGTTATCTAACCATGTGCTGGTACAGGCGGTAGTGCCGTACATGCAGGAGGCGAAGTACGGCCGCATCATCAACATTATCTCTACCTCAGTGAAGCAGCCTATCAAAGGTTTAGGCGTGTCTAACACCATTAGGGGCGCCGTGGCCAATTGGGCGAAGACGCTCTCCTTTGAGCTCGCGCCCTTTGGCATTACCGTGAACAACGTGCTTCCCGGGGCCACGCTTACCGCTCGCCATCACTCGCTCATTGAAACCCGCATGCAGAAAACCGGCCTCCGAAGAGAAGAGATCGAGAAGGAAATGCTGGCGGGCATTCCGGCTAACCGCTTTGCGGAGCCTGCTGAGATAGCCGCCGCCGCTGCGTTTCTGGCCTCGCCTGCTGCGGGCTACATCAACGGCATCAACGTGCCCGTAGACGGCGGACGGTTAGGCAACCTGTAACCCAAACAAACGAAGATTTCTCCCCCATGTCTGCGAAACAAAAGAGACTCAACTTCTACTTAAGCCTGTACCAGGCCGTTGGGTTTTCGCTCACCTCTATCGTATTAACCATTCTTCTACTAAAAGAAGGAGGAATGGCGGTATTGCTTATCTTCTTCATGGCACTACTGTTTCTGCCGTTTCTGTTGCTGTCCATTTCAGAGTTACTTAAGCCTTTGCTCGGGAACCAGAACCTCAAGCTGTGCATCTACCTGGCGCTGGGTTTCCTGGTGATCCCCGCTTTGGCGCTGCCCTTCTTCTTTGAGTTGGGCGGGCTCCTGATCTCAGTGTTCTGCCTGAGCTTCGCCGGAATGGTATGGTTTCTGAAAGACTGGCACCATAAACTGTTAGCCATAAATGTATTGGGCGGCCTGGTCCTTTCAGCGATTCTGGTGTACCTCGTTTGGAGTGTAACCAACTATATGAACTGAGCTCTGCCTTAGAGACCATCCCGTTCCTGCGCTTTTAAATAACCAAAAGCTGTATGCTACACCTCCAGAACTACATCAACGGCACCTTCGTCGCTCCTGTCTCGGAGGCATACCTGCCCAACATCAACCCGGCCACCGGCGAGGTGTACTCGCAGATCCCGGATTCTGATGAACGCGATGTACAGGCAGCGGTAGAGGCGGCGCAGGCGGCATTCCCAGCCTGGTCTTCGCTTCCTGCCGAGAAACGGGGCCGTTTTCTCATAAAGCTCTCCGAACTGATTGACCAGAACCTGGAGCGCCTGGCTGAGGCCGAGACCACCGACAACGGCAAACCTTTGACGCTCTCCAGAACCGTAGACATCCCCAGGGCTAGCAGCAATATGTACTTCTTCGGGACGGGCGTGCAGCATTTCGCCTCCGAGGCCCACACCATGGAAGGCGTGGCCGTGAACTACACCGTGCGCAAACCATTGGGTGTGGTGGCCTGCATTTCCCCGTGGAACCTTCCGCTTTACCTGTTCACCTGGAAGATCGCCCCGGCCCTGGCTGCCGGAAACTGCGTAGTAGCCAAACCTTCAGAGATTACGCCGTACACGGCTTTCCTGCTGGCGGAGCTTTGCCTGGAGGCAGGCCTGCCCGCGGGCGTGTTGAACATCGTGCACGGCACGGGCCCCAAAGTAGGCGCGGCCATGTGCGAACATCCTGAGGTCAAAGCCATCTCGTTCACTGGCGGCACCCAAACCGGCAAAACCATCGCCCGCACGGCAGCCCCGATGTTCAAGAAGCTCTCCCTGGAACTGGGTGGCAAGAACGCTACCGTCATCTTCGCGGATTGCGACTTTGAGCGCACTGTGAACACCGCCGTACAGGCCGCTTTCTCCAACCAGGGGCAGATTTGCCTCTGCGGCTCGCGCATTCTGGTGGAGCGTCCGCTGTATGACCGTTTCAAGGCCGCTTTTCTGGAAAAGGTCAAAAACCTGACCATAGGCGACCCTATGAAAGAAGGCTCCAGAATGGGGGCCCTAGTTTCGGAGTCGCATTTGCAGAAAGTGCAGCAATACATCGCCCTAGCTAAAGAAGAAGGCGGCACCCTGCTACTCGGCGGAGAACGGGTGCATCCGGAGGGTCGCTGCGCGAACGGCTATTTCCTGCAGCCCACCGTCTTTGAGAACCTTCCCCACACCTGCCGCACCAACACCGAGGAAATCTTCGGGCCGGTGGTCACCCTCCTGCCGTTTGACTCTGAGGAAGAGGCGCTCACCTACGCCAACTACACGCAATACGGCTTAGCCGCTTCCGTCTGGACCCAGGACCTTACCCGCGCCCACCGAGTAGCGCACCAACTGCAAGCGGGCATCGTGTGGGTGAACACGTGGCTCTTGCGGGATCTGCGAACTCCGTTTGGCGGTATGAAACAGAGCGGTGTGGGCCGGGAAGGCGGCTGGGAGGCGCTGCGCTTCTTCACCGATCCGCAGAACGTGTGCATTAAAATTTAATGAATGATTGAGTGATTGAGAGATTGAATGAATAATTAGTGATGGAGTGAATACAAAAGTGGCAGGATTTAATCTTCTAATTCTCTCATTCAGTCAATCTCTCAATCGCTCATTCCCAATAAATGCCTACTTTTAAGGCTACGAACTTTCTAACAAACCCCATGAGACATAGAATGAACCGCTGGTTTGTGGCGGCTTCCTGCCTGGTGCTGACCATGAGCGCGCAGGCCCAACAAAAACGTGATTTTGATTTAGACGACATTTTCAGAAAAGGCACTTTCCAGGCCAAATCGGTGTACGGCGTGAACTGGATGCGCAACGGCCAGTTCTACTCATCGCAGGTAGCCGACCAGAAAAACCAGGCCGTGGATGTGGTGCAGGTAGACGTGACCACCGGTCAGCCGGTGAGTACCATCATTGAAGGTGAGGACATCAAGGTGAACGGCAAGACGCTGGAGTACGATGACTACAGCTTCAGCACGGATGAAACCAAAATCCTGTTCGAGACCGAGCATGAGCCCATCTATCGCCGCAGCAGCAAAGGCCACTTTTACGTGTATGACCGCGCGAGCAAAAAACTCCAGAAACTGAGCCAGGGCGGCAAACAGTCTTACGCCACCTTCTCGCCGGACAACAAGTACGTGGCTTTCATGCGGGACAACAACCTGTTCTACGTGGACCTGGCCACCATGCAGGAGCGCCAGATCACCAATGACGGTAAGTGGAACTTCATCATCAACGGCGGCACCGATTGGGTGTACGAGGAGGAATTCGGCTTCGCGCAGGCCTTCTTCTGGTCGCCGCAGGGAAACCAGATCGCGTTCTACAAGTTCGATGAGAGCCAGGTGCCCGAGTACAACATGCAGATGTGGGGCCCGCTGTATCCGCAGGACTATAAATTCAAGTACCCGAAGGCTGGTGAGAAAAACGCTACCGTGGCTATCTACACCTTCGACTTGGGCTCCGGCAAAACCACCAAGATGGAAACCGGTGCTGAGGCCGACCAATACATCCCGCGCATCAACTGGACCAACACGCCTAATTTGCTTTCCATCCGGAGAATGAACCGTTTGCAGAACACCCTGGAGATTCTGCACGCCAACACGCAGACTGGCCAGAGCAAAGTGGTCCTGAAAGAGACCGACAAATCCTACATCGATATCACCGATGACCTGACTTATCTGGCCAACGGCAAGCAGTTTGTGCACAGCTCAGAGAAAGATGGCTTCAACCACCTGTACTTATATGACATGAACGGCAAACAAGTGCGCCAAATCACCAAAGGCAAGTGGGAAGTGAGTAGCTTCTACGGCGTGGACGAGAAAAACGGCCTGGTGTACTTCACCTCTACCGAAGCATCGCCGTTGGAGCGTCACTTGTACAGCATCTCGCTGAACGGCAAGAACAAGAAAAGCCTCACGCCGGCCAAAGGCACGCACACCATCAACCTGAGCCGCGACTTCAAATACTACCTGGACTACTACTCCACCATCACCACGCCGCAAGTGGTGAGCCTGCACACCTCAGACGGAAAGCAGATCAAAGTCCTGGAGAGCAACGAGAACCTGAAGAACACCCTGGCTACTTATAACCTGCCCAAGCCCGAGTTCTTCCAGTTCAAGACCTCGGAGAACGTGACTCTGAACGGCTACACCATCAAACCCGCTGATTTTGACCCGAACAAAAAGTACCCGGTGCTCATGTTCCAGTACAGTGGTCCGGGCAGCCAGGAAGTGGTAGACAGCTGGAGAGGCCGCAACTATTTATGGCATAGCTACCTCACCAAACAGGGCTACATCATCGCGGTGATTGATAACCGGGGTACCGGCGGACGCGGCGCGGAGTTCAAGAAAATGACATACGGCAACCTGGGCCACTATGAAGTCATTGACCAAATTGAAGGCGCGAAGCATTTAGGCAACCTGCCCTATGTGGACAAGAGCCGCATAGGCATCTGGGGCTGGAGCTTCGGGGGCTACATGAGCTCGCTGGCCATCACCAAAGGCGCCGATGTGTTCAAAGCGGCCATCGCGGTGGCTCCGGTGATCAACTGGCGTTTCTATGACTCCATCTACACCGAGCGCTTCCTGAAATTGCCGCAGGACAACGCCAAAGGCTACGATGACAACTCCCCTATCACCCACGCCAACAAGCTGCGCGGCAAGTACCTGCTCATCCATGGCACCGGCGATGACAATGTGCATTTCCAGAACTCCATTGAGATGGTAAATGCCCTGGTGAAAGCCAACATCCCGTTCGAGAGCGCCTACTACCCTAACCGGAACCATGGCATTAGCGGCGGCAACACCAGCATCCACTTGTTCACTAAAATGACCGAGTTCGTGCTGCGGAATTTGTAGTCTGAATTTACCTTAGAATAGAAAACGCCAGCCTTTTGAAGGGCTGGCGTTTTTTGTTTTAAGCCTATTTTTGAAAAAACGGGCTCTAAATGCCCCACCTTTATCCTCTGAAACTGGCGCGTTGCAGCCGGTCATTGATGGCGCGGCCCAGGCCTTGCTCGGGCATGGGCTCTGCCAGAATCACGTCAACGGGTTGGGCGTCCAAGATGCGCAGGGCGGAGAAAAGGCTACGAGCGGCTTCGCTTAGATCGCCGGAAGCGGATAGTAGGATTTGCTGTTCACGTGGAACCTCGGAAAAAATTTGCTGTAGGGAAATCACCCCTACGCGGGTAGGATCTGTTTTTAGCAGGTTTTCGGCAATTGAACCTAAAAGCACCTTTTTGCGGGGCGAGTAATGGCTACTGAGCATCCCGGGTGCAGCGGGGTTGGACGACGAGGTTTTTACCTTCGCCTTTGAGATTTGCACTACTTCTTCCAGTTCCTCCAAGGCCAGCCCGCCTAACCGAAGCACTTCCACCTCGTTTCCATTGAGCCGGATGATGGTAGATTCTATCCCTACGGCGCAGTCACCTCCATCCAGAATATAAGGAATGCGGTCTCCCAGTTGGTCCTGCACGTGCTGGGCGGTGGTGGGGCTCACGTACCCGAACGGATTGGCGCTGGGCGCCGCCACTGGGAAGGGCAACTGCCGCAGCAGCTCTAGCGTGAGTGGATGGTTGGGGATACGTACGCCTACGGAATCATGATCAGACGTCACCAAAAGCGGAACCTGCTCGGCTTTAGGCAAGATGAGCGTTAAAGGGCCGGGCCAGAACCGTTCTGCTAGCATAAAAGCGGCATCCGGAACCTCGCGGACAATGTTGCTTATCTCTGAAACCGAATGCGTGTGCACGATGAGCGGATCGAAGGCGGGCCGGTTCTTGGCCTCGAAGATTTTCACCACCGCGGCCTCGTCAAAGGCGTTGGCGGCGAGCCCGTAAACGGTTTCGGTGGGGATGGCGACCAATTCGCCTTGGGTAAGATAAGAAGCGGCTCGCTGTAAATCTCTGCCGATGTCTGCCATGTCTGTACAATAATCCTGCAAAGCTACTACGATACCGGCTGAAATTCAGCTACTCCCCTTTTATCTTTCTGTTAAGTGCCTGTTTTTCTGAAAATGGCCGCTAAACAGCTTTCTTCCTTTTGGCTGGCCTTCCTTCCTGTTAATCGGAAAACCTTCACCGTGTTTTGAGCCTGTTTCCAAAAAATCGACCCAAAAAGAAACGCCTCACTTTATGGGTGAGGCGTTTTGCTTTATAAGGGAAGTCTCCTTGGTGATTACACCGTTTCTTTCTGGTACAGTTTGGCCAGGGTAGCCACGGCGTAGTCAATCTCTTCAATGGTGTTGTACTTGCTGAACGAGAACCGCACGTTGCCGCGCTCCATATCAGAACCGATGGCCCGCAGCACGTGCGAACCCAGGTCAACCCCGCTGGTGCAGGCACTTCCGCCCGAGGCGGAGATCTTGTTGATGTCCAGGTTGAAGAGAAGCATCTCGTTCATCTCAGATACCGGCAGACTCACATTCAGGACCGTGTAAAGACTTTTATCTCCATCGGCGGAAAGACCGTTGAACTGCACGTCTTCAATCTGCTCGCGCAGCTTCACAATCATACGGTCTTTCAGGTTTTGGATGTGCCGGTGGTGCTGGTCCATGTCGCGATACGCGATCTCCAGGGCTTTGGCCAGCCCGATGATGCCGTACACGTTCTCGGTGCCGCCGCGCATGTTGCGCTCCTGCGATCCACCCTGGATCAACGGATTGATCTTCACTCCAGAATCTACATAGATAAAGCCTACGCCTTTTGGTCCGTGGAATTTATGGCCCGAGCCCACCAGAAAATTCAAGCCCAGGGCCTGCACATCGTGGCGGTAATGACCCATGGTCTGCACCGTATCTGAGTGGAAGATGGCGTCATACTTCTTGCAGATTTGGGAAATGGCCTGGATGTCGTTGAGGTTACCCAGTTCATTGTTAGCGTGCATGATGGACACCAACGTGCGGGGCTGTGAAGCCAGCGTCTGCTCCAGATGCTCCAGGTCCAGCACACCGTTGCCGTCTACCTTGAGCATGGTCAACTCCACCTCACCGGTTTTCTCCAGCGCCTCCAGCGAGTGCAGCACCGCGTGGTGCTCCAGCGGCGAAGAGATGGCATGGTTGATCCCCAGACTGCGGATAGAACAGATAATAGCCAGGTTATCGGCCTCGGTACCTCCGGAGGTAAAGAAAATCTCAGACGGCGACGCGTTGATCAAACCGGCTACTGTCTTTCGGGCGCCTTCAATGGCGGCCCGCACCTGTCTCCCGTGTGCGTGTATGGACGATGGATTTCCGTAGTGCTCCAGCATGAAGGGAGCCATTACATCAAAAACTTCTTTGTCTATGGGCGTGGTAGCCGCATTATCTAAATATACACGCATGGGGAACTTACTTTTTACAACAACAACAGGTGAAACAGGTCCGGTTCATAGGAAGCCTTCTTAGAAAAAATAAAAGCTATGTATTTATATTCAACTACGATTTAACAGAGATAATCTCTTTGATATCGCCAATGATTTTATTGGCCAGATGGTCAGCGGTGGAGAGGCTGTCAGACTCGGCGTAAATCCGGATGATAGGCTCCGTGTTAGATTTACGCAGGTGCACCCACTCTTTGTTGAACTCAATCTTAACGCCGTCAATGGTGTTGATGGGTTGCTTGGCGTAATGCTTCTGCACTTTGCCTAGCACCGCGTCTACATCAATGTCTTTGGTGAGCTCTATCTTGTTTTTAGAGATGTAATAGTTAGGGTAGGTGGCACGCAGTTGGGTCATAGTGAGGCCAGTTTTAGCCAAATGACTTAAAAACAAGGCAATCCCTACTAAGGCATCGCGACCGTAGTGCAGTTCTGGGTAGATAATCCCTCCGTTACCCTCTCCCCCAATGATGGCGTTCTGGGCTTTCATCATGTTCACCACATTCACCTCGCCTACGGCTGCGGCAAAGTAGTGGCCTCCGGCTTTCTCAGTGACATCGCGCAGGGCGCGGGTAGAAGACAAATTGGAGACAGTGTTTCCTACCTGGTTTTGCAGAACGTAATCAGAAACGGCTACCAGGGTATATTCCTCGCCAAACATGCTGCCGTCTTCGTTCACCAAGGCTAAACGGTCAACGTCTGGATCAACCACAATACCCAGATCAAACTTGCCTTTCTCCATGAGACGGGCAATCTCGCCCAAGTTCTCCGGGAGCGGCTCTGGGTTATGGGCAAAGTGCCCGGTGGGCTCGCAGTGCAGTTTCTCAATCTGCTGCACCCCTAAAGCCTCTAACAGCATAGGCACGGCAAATCCTCCGCTGGAGTTCACGGCATCTACCACCACGCTGAAGTTTTTAGCTCTGATCGCCTCTACATCTACCAGCGGCAAATCAAGAATGGTTTTGATATGCTCCTGCAGAAATTGGTCGTCCTGGGAGTATCCGCCTAGCTTGGTTACCTCGGCAAACTCAAACGCTTCCTGCTCGGCCAATTCCAACACCAACTTACCTTCGGCATCGTTAATGAACTCACCTTTCTGGTTCAGGAGTTTCAGGGCGTTCCATTGCTTTGGGTTATGGCTGGCAGTAAGAATGATTCCGCCGCCGGCATTCTTGGCAGGCACTGCCATCTCCACCGTTGGGGTGGTAGACAAGCCCAGATCAATGACGTTAATGCCTAATCCCTGCAGCGTAGCGGCCACCAAGCGGTTCACCATTTCGCCAGAAAGGCGGGCGTCACGCCCAATTATTATTGTATCATTGTTGGTGGTCTGCAGTACCCAGGTACCAAAAGCCGCCGCAAATTTCACTACATCAACCGGTGTAAGGGCGTCTCCTACCTGACCTCCAATTGTTCCTCTTATTCCTGAAATTGATTTTATAAGTGCCACTGATTCCAAATTTTGAACACGCAAAAGTAGTAAAATAGAAATGATTCAACGCAAGGAAAGGTAACAAAGGTCCCAGCCCGGCTACCTTGCTGGCGCTTGCATCTGGCTTGGCAAGGAGAAATATGAGGGAAGCAAAACCTTCTATTAAAGCACTCATTAGTAAACAATAGAGGTAAATAGCCGCTTGTTTAACTCAACACCAAAAAAGGTTTTTCTCTTAAGAATCTTGCGTTTTGAGCCTACTTTCTCAGAATTAGATGACAAACAGCAACCAAGACGGCCTCTTTTTAGGCAAGCAGATATCTTTTAAAAGCAAACAGCGTTTTAGTGCAAATTCTAAAAACCTAACTCAGTTTTAGGCGTTCTCTCAAATACACCCACTTTTTATGGCAGTTGGCGGCTTTAAACGCCTGTGAGCAACGCCCGAAGAAAAAACTTTACTTTTTTTCTTCACCGGTTATGGAATCCTTATGAAACATGCATCATGGTAGTAAATAAATCGTTCTTGCCCGGGACCAGGTCTTGGAGAGAACGTAACCTGTTTCAAGGCCGAAATCCTGATTTTAGCCCCAAAGCAAGTTCGGTTGATTCACCCTCACCGGTAAAGTTTATGGTTTGTTGTGTTATTGTTTCATTAAGAAATCCCGCATAGCTCATGAATTGTTAACAATACGTTTATCTTTGTTAAATGGAAACCCCGGTAGTACCCGCTTACCCCCGCCAAGCCCAGTTAGATGCTTTTAACCGCCTGCTGGATATTTTAGATGATTTACGTGAAAAATGCCCCTGGGACAGGAAACAAACCATGGAAAGCCTGCGGCACCTCACCATTGAGGAAACCTACGAGCTCTCTGAGGCCATTCTCACCCAGGACCTCCCGGAAATCAAGAAAGAGTTAGGCGACGTACTACTGCACCTGGTTTTCTATGCGAAGATCGCTTCTGAACAAGGGGCCTTTGACATCGCGGCGGTGCTCAACGCCCAATGCGACAAATTGGTTTTCCGGCACCCCCATATCTACGGTGACACCAAGGCAGATACAGAGGAAGAGGTAAAGAAGAACTGGGAGAGTTTAAAACTGAAAGAAGGCAATAAATCTGTTTTGTCGGGCGTTCCTTCCTCGCTTCCGTCCATGGTGAAAGCCATGCGCATCCAGGAGAAGGCCCGCGGTGTTGGATTTGATTGGGATAAACCTTCCAAAGTTTGGGAGAAGGTAGAGGAAGAAATGGCTGAGTTCAAGGCTGAGTTTGACAAACCGCAACTCAGCGAAGAAGACAAGGCCAAAGCCACCGATGAACTGGGTGACGTCTTTTTTTCCCTGATCAACTTTGCCCGTTTCCTGGACCTTAACCCAGAAGAAGCCCTGGCCAAAACCAACCAGAAGTTCATTCACCGGTTCCAGTACCTTGAGAAAGCGGCCGCTACGCAAGGGAAAAAACTAAGTGAGATGACGCTGGCCGAAATGGATGTATATTGGAACGAAGCAAAACAAAAAGCCAACCCGGGAGAGAAACCAAATACTTAAGAATACCTTAAATAGATTGTACTTTTGCAATAAATTTTCAGGTATTATTTGATAAATTGCGTTTAAATCCCTAGGCTTGTATTTAGGTTGCTCCCAAACAGAAGTAACTCTCTCGCTGATTTAGCAGTTAAAAGGGAATTATTAACGTATAAAGAGCATTAAACTTTTTAACAACCAATTCATTATCAACAACTAACACAGTAACACAAACAACTAAACCTAAATTTTTAGAAACAATGGAAAAAAAGAGTGCACCTGCAACTGCAAAACCAGCAAAACAAGAAGGCAAAGCAGGCTCAATGTTCGCAAGCATCGTAATTCCGGTAGCCATCATTGCTGCTGTTTGTATTTATCTGTTTATCCTTGGTAACGGAGCTAACTTTGAAGGCGGCGACAACGCCAATCACCCACTTCCAGGCAACATGCTGGGCCAGGTGTACAAAGGTGGATTCATCGTGCCAATCCTGATTGCGATTAACATTCTGGTAATCACTTTCTCAATTGAGCGTTTCTTAACAATCAACAAAGCAAAAGGCGGTAAAGGCCTGGAGTCTTTCGTGAGAAGCGTGCGTCAGAAAATGAACGCCAACGATATCAATGGCGCTATCGCTATCTGTGACCAACAGAAAGGTTCAGTAGGAAACGTGGTGAAAGCCGGTTTGCTGAAATACCAAGAAATGCACAACGAGCACGGTATGACCAAAGATCAGCGTATCCTGGCTATCCAGAAGGAAATTGAAGAAGCTACCGCTCTTGAGTTGCCAATCCTGGAGAAAAACCTGGTAATCATCTCTACCATCGCCTCTATCTCTACTCTGGTAGGTCTTATTGGAACGGTATTGGGTATGATTAAAGCGTTCGCGGCTCTTGCAACTGCAAGTGGTGCACCAGACGCTACCCAGCTGGCAAACGGTATCTCTGAGGCTTTGATCAACACAGCCCTTGGTATCACTGGTTCTGCTATCGCCATCGTTGCTTACAACTTCTTCACCAGCAAAATTGATGAGTTGACTTACAGCATTGATGAGGCTTCTTACAGCATTATCCAGACGTATGCTGCGCAGCACACTGAAAACAACAGAATCTAATTAGAACTTCTCGCTTAGAAGGAAAAAATGCCTAAAGTAAAAGTACATAGAACCTCTCCATCCCTGGACATGACGCCCATGGTGGACTTGGCATTCCTTCTGGTAACGTTCTTCATGCTTATTTCGAAGTTCGCACCAGAGGAAGCGCTGGTAGTGGATACGCCTTCTGCGACAACAGAAATCAAAGCCCCGGACGCCAACGTGATCACCATCAGTATTGGTAACGATGAGCGGGTTTTCTTTGGAGTAGATGACAAAAACACTAAACTGAGACTGATAGATAAAATAAGTGAGAAATACGGAGTAGGCTTCACCCAACCAGAGAAAGAGGTTTTTGCTTCTCTGTCTTCATTTGGAGTTCCCATCTCTCAGCTTAAATCTTATCTGGCTCTGAAACCCGAAGATCAGAAAAAGGTGAACCAGCCAGGTATTCCTATTGATTCTACCAGAAATGAGTTAGGTGACTGGGTTCAATTGGCCCGTTATTCTAATCCCCAGTCTATTGTAGCCATCAAAGGAGACCAAAAAGCAGGTTACCCAGTTGCTGGTCGTGTGATTGAGATCTTGCAGGAGAAGAACGTGAACCGTTTCAACCTTGTAACAGATATGGAAGTTAAACCTGTTATCAAATAACGAAAGGGAAACGACATGGCAGAAATACAACAGCAAGGCGGCGACGAAGGTGGTAAGAAACGGGCCAAGAAAGGCTCTACCAAGGTGGACATGACCCCAATGGTAGACCTAGGCTTCCTGTTGCTCACATTCTTCGTTATGACCACTACCCTGGCCAAGCCGCAGATCATGGAGATCAACATGCCGGTGAAACCCAAAGACAGACAAGAGCAGAATGAATTGAAAGCGTCTAACGCCTTCACCGTTCTCCTTGGCGGCGATAATAGAATCTTCTATTACCGCGGTCTTCACCAGCCAAACATGAACATCATCCCGCAAGTTGAGGAGAGCAACTGGTCTGGTAAAGGTATCAGACAAGTAGTTCTGGATGCAACCCGCGCCAATCCTAATCTGGTAGTGCTAATTAAAGCTGATGAGACCTCTTCTTACAAGAATCTTGTGGATATCTTGGATGAGATGAGTATCACCAACACCCAGAAGTACGCCGTAGTGGAATTGGACAACGCAGATGCCACTTTGCTTAGAAACGCAGAAAAAGGAGGAGGAGCGCAATAATGGATAATCAACGTTTAGCAACCGCCTCTCTTGATGATATGGTCTTTGAAGGCCGTAACAAAGAGTATGGTGCGTACATGCTTCGTAAGCTTTACACGAAGCACGTAAACCGGGCAATTGTCATTGCCATTATCCTGTTCGTACTCTTTTTGAGTATTCCTTTGATTCAGTCAATGTTCAAAGACGAGGATGCAGTGACTAAGGCACCGGTAGTAAAAGTAGTGGACCTAGCTGCGCCGCCTTCCGTTGAGAAGGTAGTGCCACCACCGCCACCACCACCAGATGCCCCACCACCACCACCACCCGTACGTTCAACCGTTAAATTCACTCCTCCGGTAGTGAAGAAAGACGAAGAAGTACAGAAAGAGGAGATTCCGGATGTAAAGGAACTTCAAAAGACAGACGCCGGTACTGAAACCGTGAAAGGTGACCCAACTGCGCCACCAACCCTTGAAGGGATTGAGAACGGTACAGGCCCAACCGGTCCGGTACAGGAAGTCTTTGAAGACAAGGTTTACATTGCGGTAGAGAAAATGCCTGAGTTCCCAGGCGGGATGGCAGCCATGATGAAATACATGGGTGAGAAATTCCGTATCCCATCAGCCGCCCAGCGTGCTGGTGCAGAAGGTAACGTGGTACTCTCTTTCGTAGTAGGCCCAACCGGGGAAATCACCAACATTGAAGTTCTAAAAGGCCTTGGTTATGGTCTGGATGAAGAAGCCGTACGCGTGATCAAGGGCATGCCTAAGTGGAGCCCAGGAGAGCAGAACGGCCGTAAAGTGTCTGTAAAATATACAGTTCCTTACCGCATCGTGATCAAGTAACCAAATACCTTCACTGGTACTTTAAAAAAAACTCCGGAGACAGACCTTCTTAAAAGAATGGTTTTGTCTTCGGAGTTCTTTTTTACCAACATGCCCAAAATCACGTATTATACTTGAAATAAGCCCAAAAGCAGCAACATGAATTATTCCAGAAGACCCCAGCAAGAAGACCGGGGAAGCGCCTACGGAGGCATCATGAAATATGTGTCTCTGCTTATGGTGCTTCTATACTTTGGCTTTGGCTTGTACGTTTTATTTTCTACCGAAAGGCAAATCCCCTTCCCAAGGGATTATAAATATATACTAGGAGGGCTCCTCCTTTTCTACGGTTTGATTAGATTTGTGAGAGCGTACCAACAGTACTTCAAAAAAACCAGACGAAATGAAGAAGATTAATCTTTTAACTTTTCTATTCACTGCAGGTGTGGCCCTTGCTACTTTCTCGTGCGGTCAGTCTGGGAACAAGAATACAGACACCCCAACGTCAGGAAGTATCAAGATAAGCGCAGATGAATCTTATGCACCTATCATAGACTCGCAGATCCAGACGTTCCAGGGCTTGTACAAATATGCTAAAGTACAAGCCGTGTATAAGCCGGAAGCCCAGGTAGTGCATGACCTTCTTACTGATACCATCAGGTTTGCCATCATGGCCCGTCAGTTGAACGACCGTGAGAAGGCAGAGTTTGAGAAGCTCAAGCTTACGCCTCGGATGAACAAGATTGCAGTAGACGGGATAGCGCTCATCATAAACAAGGAAAACACAGACACTACGCTTACCTTACAACAGGTTAGAAGCATATTCACGGGCAAGACAACCTCCTGGCGCCAACTGGATCCCAAGGCCCAGGATGGCAAGATCACCATTGTGTTTGACAACAGTAACTCAAGCACGGCCCGCTTCATCCTGGACTCTATCAACTTGAAGCAGCCTCTGCCGCCAAATACCTACGCATCTACCTCCAATGCTAACCTGGTGGACTATGTAGCACAGAACAGAAATGCAATTGGCGTCATAGGCGTGAACTGGATCAGTGACCGCCGCGACAGCACAGCTATCTCTTTTCTCAAAAAAGTGAATGTAGTGGGTATCAGCAGAAACGAGAACCCCACCTCTGAAGATGATTTCATCCAACCTTACCAAGGATATTTGGCCCAAGGAACTTATCCACTACGCAGAGAGGTTTTTATAGTAAGCAAAGAGGCCCGCGCAGGACTTGGCACAGGTTTTGCATCCTTCATATCAGGAGATCGGGGCCAAAGAATAATTTTAAAATCGGGCTTAGTCCCAGCCTCTATGCCAGTTCGGATAGTAGGGTTTAGACAGTAATAATTAACCAGAGTTTCACTAACACTAACAACCAAGACAAATGATTAAGAACTGGAAGACGTATGGAGTTTTGGCGGCTGCTTTCTTCACTGCCGCTGGAGCCTCAGCACATAATGATGGGCTGCGTTCTGGTAAGATTGAAAAACAACTAACATCAATACAATCCCCCCAGGATCAATTGGTATTCGCTTCTTACGCTGTACAAGATAATTCTGCTGCCGGCTTGGTGAAACAAGGGAAAGCAGCCCTTGAGCAGAACAAACTAGCAGAAGCGCAGCAGTTTTTTGACAAAGCGTTGGCCTTGAGCAAATCAAAAGACAACAACGTCAAAATCATGATTGGTGAAGCGTATGTGACATCAGGCGTGAAGGATTTGTCTCCGGCTATAAAACTTCTGGAAGAGGCCACCAGCAAAGACACTAAAAACGCAAATGCGTTTGTGTTGCTTGGTGATGCTTACCTGCACAACAAAACCGTAGATGGCGGTAAGGCGATGGCCAGCTATGATAAAGCCCTAGCTGCAGACGGCAAATTTGCCAAAGCCCATTTACGCAAAGGACAGCTGTACGTACAGTCTCGTAACTTTACCCAAGCCAAAGAAGCCTTGGATGCTGCCGTAGCCGCAGATCCAAACTATGCTCCTACCTACCTTGAGTTAGCCGAGTTGTACTACCGTGCCGAGCAGTATGCGAAAAGCTCTGAGTATATCAAGAAGTACGTGTCAATGGCTGAGAACACACCAGAGACCCGTGCCAAGTATGCTTCTATCCTTTACCTGACCAAGGATTACGCTAATGCCATGACAGAGATCCAATCTGTTCTGAAGAGCGATCCTAACAACATTGCCATGAACCGTTTGTTGGCATACAACTACTATGACACCAAACAGTATGACAAAGCCTTAGAAGCCATTACCGCTTACTTCAATAAGTATGATGAGTCTAAGCGCATTCCTTCTGACTACGAGTACTATGCCAACATTCTGGTAGAGAACAAGAAACCACAGGAGGCAGTTGCTGTCATTGAGAAAGCGAAACAACTTGATCCTAAAAACCCGCTCTACGATGATCTTTTAGCCAAGCAATACCTGGCTCTTAAGAATTATCCTAAAGCGATTCAGGCCTACAAATCAAAGTTCGCGACCACGCCTCCCAACAACACAGATCTGTTCTACTACGGCTATGCCCATGAGTTGAATGATGACTTCAAAACCGCGGATAGTGTATACACCATTATTACCACAAAGAACCCTACCTATGCGTACGGTCACTTTTGGAGAGCCCGTGTAAACTATAGCTTAGACCCTGAAACAAAAGCAGGTCTGGCCAAACCGCACTACGAGGAATTCATCAAGCTGACTTCCGGCGACAAAGAGAAGTACAAGAAAGACCTAATCACTGCTAACAACTATCTTGGCTACTACTATTATCTGAAAAAAGATAAAGCCAATGCCATGAAGCACTGGCAAGAAGTGAAAACATTGGATCCGGCAAATGCAGATGCCACCAATGGTTTGAATGGATTGAAAGCCATGAAGTAATCTTCTTTAACAACATAAAAAAAGCGCCTCTTACTACGAGAGGCGCTTTTTTTATGTCAATGATGACTGCCTCATAATTGCTGCTTCTATAGAAAAGAGATTAGATCATTAGGAATTATTGCACCTAATACAGCTAACCAATACCTACTTGCTCCGGAGAAATCAATTACTAATACTTTCCGCAAGTAAAGACTCTATTATCTTATAGGAAGCTAAATAGATGAGATGGAGTTGCTTCCACTAAAATAGACAAACCTATTTTAAGACCATTTTGGTGCTACTCTGGCAACTTCTTTCTCCCCTGTTTTATCCCTCTTTTCCCAAAAACAGACATAAAACGGCGTCTTACTTCCTCTATCCACATAAGTTAAATTCGTAGCCAAAAGGCTTTAATAAGCCACATAAAAGGCGATTGGTATAAAAGCCTGTTCCTAACTTTGAATTCGGTTCTGAAGCACTTCCCCGTATTGTCTCCATCTCTCTAAAGCTGCCACGAAATCTGAAGGTAATTCTGATTCGAAGAAAACAAATTGCTGGGTTGTTGGGTGAATAAAGCCCAATGATTTGGCATGCAGGGCCTGCCTTGGTAACAGATCAAAGGTATTCTGCACAAAGGCCTTGTACGAACCCGTTTGCTGCCCTTTCAGAATCTTATCCCCTCCATAGGTGGCATCATTGAACAGCGGGTGCCCTAGGTACTTCATATGGGCCCTAATCTGGTGCGTGCGGCCGGTCTCTAGGTTGCATTTGATAAGACTGCAGTAAGTAAAGCTTTCCAAGACCTGGTAATGCGTAACGGCGGGCTTCCCGAAATCGCCCTCGGGGTAAACGGCCATTACTTTCCTATCCTTTACACTGCGCCCGATGTGCCCTACAATTGTACCCTTTGCTTGGGCGGGAACGCCCCAGACAATGGCATAATAAGTTCTTTCAATTGTATGGTCAAAGAACTGCTTGGCCAGGTAGGTCATGGCAAACTCTGACTTCGCAATTACCAGTAAGCCGGAGGTATCTTTGTCAATCCGGTGGACTAAGCCAGGCCTGATGTCCCCGTTTCTGGAGGTGGGAAGATTCTGCAGGTAATACACCAATCCGTTCACCAACGTACCAGACCAATTGTTATACGCGGGGTGCACCACCATACCGGCGGGCTTGTTGATCATCATCAGCTCCTCGTCTTCGTACACAATGTTGAGCGGAATATTCTCCGGCACCACATCTGTGTCGCGGGGAGGGTTGGCCAGCGTAACGGTAATCACATCCAAAGGCTTTACTTTATAGCTGGCCTTGGTGGGTTTTCCGTTCACGCGTACAGACTCTGCTTTGATGGCATCCTGCAATTTGTTACGGGTTACGTTAGGCAAACGGTCCATCAGGAACTTGTCTACCCGTAACAGGGCCTGGCCTTTGTCTACCTGTATCCGGTGATGCTCATATAACTCATCCGAATCGGCGGAGGCCAAATCTTCAATCTCGTCTTCTGGGGCGTCAGGTAGTTGCATGCGTTTTAAGCCTGTTTTCTAAAATATAGCACAAAAATAAAGAGCCGGTAACGATAATCGTCACCGGCTCTTGAGTATTAGAAAGGATTAACCTTATTTTTTCTTTTTCACGGGAGCAGCGTTGTTCACGGCAGGCTTAGGAGAAGAAGCACCTGGGGTAGCAGCAGAAGCAGCTGGAGAACCTTTAGGAGCTGGCGTTACACCAAGATCTTTCAACACTAGGTCAGTGAAGCTGTTTCCATCCTCTGGTCCGTACAACAAAGCCTCGGCGGTAAAGATGTGGGTGTAACCGTTTTCTTTAGCCACTTTGTCAATTGACTTTTGGATTTTGTTCATCACTGGCTCTAAAGCAGCTTGCTCTTTTTTCTGCAAAGAAGCATCTGCGTTACGCTGGAATTCTTCAATAGAAGCCTGTAGGGTAGTAAGCTCTTTTTCTCTGTCTGCTCTTACCACATCGGTCATGGTAGGGGCACCTTTTTTATAAGCTTCTACTTTAGTCTGATAATCTTTGTACTTGTTCTGAAGCTCTTTCTCCAATTGACCGCTATGGGCTTTCAGATCAGACTCAATCTGGCGGCTTTCAGGCAGCTGGCTAATGATGTAGTTAGCATTGGTATAGCCAATTTTAACTGTTCCTGTCTGTGCAAAAGAAGCCACACTTACCAATAGAAAAGCGGCTACTAACAGAGATTTCAATTTGTTCATTGTAAGTTACTTAGTTTGTTTAATTGTTTTTCTTTTTAACTGGGGTTGTTGCTTTGCGGGAAGGCGTAGCTTTCTTGTTTGAGTTGGTAGGATTCTCTGTGGTAACAGCCCCTTCCGGCAGTGGCGGTACATCGGCCGGATCATCTTTCAAAGCATCTGCCGGGCGAGCCCCTGCGGTATTCTGCTCTTTAGATGCCAGACCCAGCTCCTCCAGCACAAATTCGGTGTAATCATGCCGGGGATCTGTGTACAGCATCACCATATCACCAGACTTGTCAAACATGAAGTTGAGGCCGCGTTGCCTCACAATTTTCTCCACCGCTTCAAACAACTGGTCCTGCGCTGGTTTTATCAGTTCCTGACGTCTTTTAAACAAAGAGCCCTCAAAACCGAACATCTTCCGTTGGAATTCCCGAAGTTCTGTTTCCTTGCGGTTGATCTCCTCTTGCCGCTTCACTTTCATGTCAGGCGTTAAAAGAATCTCCTCAGCCTGATAACTCTTTTGGAGCTTTTCAAGTTCCGCCCGCATACCCTCTATTTCCTTCTGCCAAGACTGAGATAGCTTTTCCACCTCGGCCTGGGCATTGGCGTAAGCGGGCATTTTCTGCAAGATAAAACCAGAATCAATATAGCCAAAGCGCTGCGCATTTACCTCCTTCCCAAACAGAAGGAACAAACCCATCACCAAAAAGCACTTTAACTTCTTCATTACTTCTATCTTAACAAATTCTGTTCCAATTATCTGATTTGCTGACCTATGATAAAGTGGAATTGACCGCCGTTAGCACCTGGGCGCCCTGGCACGGTGTCAAGTCCCCAACCGTAGTCAAAGCCTAGCAAACCGAAGGCCGCCATAAACACCCTGGCGCCTACCCCTACAGAACGATATAGTTTGAAAGGATCGTATTCACGGTAAGTACCAAAGTTATTACCAGCTTCAGCAAATCCAAGGACAAACACCGTTGCTGCTGGGTTCAATGAAACCGGGTAGCGCAGTTCTGCTACGTATTTGTTAAAGGCGATACCACCGGCCGCATTAGGTGTGATACTTTCATCTTCATAACCTCTCAAGCCAATGTAATCTGTGGCCACAATGAATGAACCACCGCCTAAACCAGAGCCACCCAGCTTGAAGCGCTCAAACGGCCCTATTACTCCTTTAGAACTGTACGTCCCGATGAAGCCAAAGTGAGCACGGGTATTCAGTACTAGTTTGCCATCGCCGCTTAATGAATGGAACCAAGAGGCATCAAACATCCATTTGTGGAACTCAATCCACTGGAAGTTATTCACGCTGCTCCTAAACAAAGAGTAAGGCGGAGTGAATGTCACGTTCAGGCCAATGGAAGAACCGGAACGGGTATAAGTTGGGTTGTCAATACTTGAGCGGGCGAAAGACGTGATAAACGAGATGTTATTCGCATCTCTGATCTGGTCTGCCTCGGCGTACCCTCTGAAGATGGTAGAGCCGTTGCTCATATTATACCTGAAGTAAGAAATTGAATTACTTAAGGTGAAATAGTCATCTGGCCAACGCAATCTTCTACCCAAGTTCACGCTTGCCCCCGAGATATCAATGAAAGCATTCTCTGCCTGGCCAAACTCATCCTGTTGTGTATAGCGCTGGATGGATTTGCTCAAACTTACCGTTAGAGAGTTAGGACGGCGGCCGCCTAACCAAGGCTCAGTGAAGGAAAGTGAGTAAGACTGGTAACGCTTACCATTTGCCTGAATGTTCAAAGCCAGACGCTGCCCGTCTCCGGACGGAACCGGTCTCCACTGCTTCCAGTCTGTAGCTTTGCGCAAAGAGAAGTTGTTCAACACCAAGCCCACGGTACCTACCGCACCAAGGCCACCACCCCAACCACCAGAAAGTGTAATCTGGTCATTAGGCCGTTCCTCAACGGTGTAGCGGATATCTACCGTTCCGTTCTCAGGATTTGGAACTGGCTCCATTCCAATTTTCTCTGGGTCAAAATAACCAAGGTTGGAAAGTTCACGCTGCGAACGAATCAAGGCAGATCTGCTGAAGTTCTGGCCAGGCAACGTACGCAATTCCCGAAGAATCACATGGTCACTGGTTTTGGTGTTACCAGTTACTGAAATACTGTTGATAGTGGCTTGAGAACCTTCGCTCAGACGCATCTCAATGTCAATGGAATCTCCTTCTACGGCAACCTCTACCGGCTCAATCTGGAAGAACAGGTAACCGTCATCCATGTACAAAGAGGTGATGTCGTTTCCGTTAGGATTGTAGTTCAGGCGCTTGTCCAGTTCTTCTCTGTTGTAAACATCACCTTTGTTCAGCCCCAGTACCCTGGCCAGCATGGCGTCATCGTATAGGTAGTTTCCGCTCCAGGTAATGTTGCGGTAATAATACCTGCGGCCTTCATCCACCACAATCTTGATGCCTATGCGGTCATCGCTGATCTTGTAAATAGAATCTGATACGATGGCTGCATCACGGAAACCTTCTGAGTTATAGAAGTCAAGCAGGAGCTTCTTATCCGCTTCAAACTCGGTTTTGTTGAATTTGGCGCCGGTGAAAATCTTGTAGAATTTCTTTTCCTTGGTCTTCTTCAGCTTCCGCTTCAGTTGTGACTCACTGAACATTTCGTCCTCGTCACTCCAGATACCCGAGATAAAGCCTCCTAAACCTTCTTTTCTGCTCTCACCGGTAGCGGCGTTGATTCTCTCAATGTCCAGCTCCCCAATACGTACCTTCTCTCCTTTATCTACTCTTATCTCAAGCGCCACGCTGTTCGCGATAACTGAGTCTGGGGTTTGTCTGATTACCACCTGGGCATTCAGGTATCCTTTGTCCTGGAAGAACTTCTGCACCGTGGTGCGGGTAGAGTTCAACAGTGCGTCTGTCACTACCCTGCCCTTGTTCAAGGAAATTGATTTCTGCAGATCCTCAGCCTGGGATTTGGTAGCACCGGAAAAATCAAAACGGGATAACCGGGGGCGCTCAGTCAGGAAGAAGTCAAGGAAAATATTGTCTCCCTCAATTTTAGTGGCGCGCACATCTACCCCGCCCAGGATTCCCTGGTCCCAAAGCTTTTGGATCGCTCTGCTGATAGCATCACCCGGCACATCAATCTCATCCCCTATCCTTAACCCGGTAAGAGAAATCAACGTAGTAGGGTCAAGGAACTTGGCCCCACTCACCGTGATGCCGCCAATCTTATATTTCCGGGGATTTGCGTAATCAATGGTAGCGGCATTGCTGCTGCCAACCCCTAGTCTGATCTGCGCATTAGCAGTTACACCAGACATTACTAAAAGGCATAACAGCCAAAAATACTTACTCATTAAGAATGTGCTTTTTGTAATTGTTCGCTTGTCTTCCCAAAGCGGCGTTCGCGCTGCTGAAAAGCAAGTATGGCTTCATAAAGATGCTCTTTCCTGAAATCTGGCCAGAGAAGATCTGTAATATACAATTCTGTATAGGCAAGCTGCCAAAGCAAAAAGTTACTAATTCTCTGCTCCCCGCTGGTTCTGATTAAAAGCTCCGGGTCTGGCATACCAGAGGTATTCAGATAATCCTGTACTGTGCGCTCATTGATAGCCTCAGGTTCCAGTTCCCCGGCTTTAACCAAAGAAGCCATCCTCTGCATGGCATTTACCAACTCCCAACGGCCGCTGTAGCTCAAGGCTAAGACCAGGGTCATCCGGGTGTTTTGGCTGGTAATCTGGATTGCCTCTTCTAACTGCTTGCGGCAAGCCTGAGGCAAGGCTGCCAAATCGCCAATAGACTGCAGCCGGATATTGTTTTTATTCAAGGTCTCGGTTTCCTTGCGGATGGTGCTCACCAACAACTGCATCAGGGCTTCTACTTCATATTTAGGCCTTGACCAGTTTTCTGTGGAGAATGCGTAGAGCGTTAAATAGTGAACTCCCAGTTCTGCCGCCGCCTCCACCGTTTCGCGCACGGCAGTGATGGCATTTTGATGGCCAAAAATCCTAAGGTTCCCCTTTTTCTTTGCCCATCTACCGTTTCCATCCATGATAACGGCAATATGTTGGGGCAAATTGCCTATGTCTATCTTTTCCTTCAGGCTCATTAAAAAGAAATTTCAATGCAATTTAGGAAAAGCTTAGCACTTTTTACTTATTATCCACACCCCTGTCTTCTTTTACTTAACGGGGCAGTTGATCTTATAGAAGGTGTATGAGATACTAACCCCATTGTAGAAATACAAGTCTCTGCTGTTAGGGTTCATGACCTGCTCATTCTGATCGGTGAGATTATCAAAGGCATCTGTGAAGAGAACCCTCACGCCAGCTTCAAACCCAAGGTTCCAACGCTCAGAAAGGGCATACTTCACCCCTGCCCCCACCGGAACAGCCAAAGCGAAACCGGTTCTATACGCCTGCTGCTTGTCTGTATCTGTTGGATATATAATGGCAGGGTTCTGGGCTATTGTTTTGTTGTTGTATACTATACCGGCTACGCTTATAGTGAAGTAAGGAGTCCACCTGATAGGCCGCCTGAAATCATAGTAGTCCAGAAACTTATAGTCAATCCCGCCACTCAGCTCAAGAATACTGGTAGTCACAGTTGCTTGCCTGTACATAGACAGAGGCAGTTCCCTGGCCAGGAAAGAAGGGTTATCTGTAAAATCCTCATCCTTAGCCTTTATCTTACCAAGGAGCAAACCTACTTTCCAGGCTACGGCATTGGTAATATCTTTCTTGTAGAAAATGTTAAGCGCCGGCCGGTTACTCTTTAAGCGATATCTGGGCGCTATATCACCTTTATAGACAACTCCGCCTATACCTATCCCTAGCTCACTGGTAGTTCTGGGCTGTCCCGTCTGTTGCTGCGCTGTTGCAGGCAAGGCAAAAAAAACACTCCCTATTTGTACCAAGGTGCAAACAAGGAGTGTGCGTACTGTTTTTAAAATCATTTACTCAAAATCAGAAGGTGTTTCCGTATTAACGGAATTTCGGTCCTCTTCGTGCAGGAGTCAGAATATAATTTAAAGAAAATCCGGTAGTGATGTACCAGTCGTCATCAGACACGTCACCTCTTTGGTCACCTTTAGCACCATATCCATTTATTCTTCTATAACCATTCTCAGTAATGATTGGGTACTGGCTGGCTCTGGAGTTATCGGCACTTCTGTCAGACAAGATAGCGGCCGCAGTACTCAGGTCACTCTTATCAGCGTAAACGGTACTTACGTCATCCAGGTAGTCAGTGAAGGTTTTGCGCCAGGTGATCTCAAAGCCAAGATCCCAGTATCTGGCAAGCTTGTATTTCACCCCTAAACCAAAAGGAATAGCAAATTGAATCTTTTTGTATGGCTCTGGATAACCTTCTCCATTGGCGTACTGACCTTCAGTGCCCAAAGGCTGCAGTTCATACCAACCAGCAGGCAGACGTGGATCTGTTCCGTCATAATAAGCTTTAGGGTTGTGGTGGAACACAGCTACTCCCAGGAAGGCATATGGTGTAAAGTCAGGACGGCGCATGAAGGTTCTGCGGTTCTCAAACAGGTCAACAATACCTTGCACGCTCAACTCCTTTATGTCATTTCTGAAGCTAAGGTTACGCTTGAATCTTGGCTCGTTCTCTGGTTCTGAGAAATCAGCGCTTTTGCTATCATCACCGGTGATTCTACCCCAGGAAAGAGCAGCGCGGCCATAGATTCTGGGAGTGAATTTGCGGGTAAAGTTCACCGAAATGCTTGGACGGGTAGAGCTAAGGCGTAAGCTGGTAAAATCAGACTCAGGGGTAACATCGCCAAAATAATTCATGGCGTTTAAGCTAACCCCTACACTATTGTAAAGATTTCTTCTACTAAAACGCTGGGCTTCCGCCTCCGGAAGAGCAGCTATAAAGAGAACAAATAAAATTAAAGAAGTAGAGAAAAATTTCTTCATGCCATCAACTGTTACTGATTTCATCAACTTATTACCGGTTTACTATTTAATTTGCAAAACAATGATTGCTTCGCAACGAACAAAATTATACCTTTTTTTTATACCTCAAACAGGTATATAGGATTTTTTTATATTTTAATTTTATTTAACCATTCCTTTGATCAAGCCCCCAGTGCATCTTGGTTCTAAGAGTAGTCAGAAAATTGACTTGATTTAACTTCACCAGCCTTGCATTGAAGTCCTCTCTCCGTACCGCTAACTGGATGGAAGCATCCACTGGTTTGGACCTAGAATCCAGAGAAACCAGATACCGGGTGCTTCTGCCCTCAATCTCAAAAGAAATTACACTTTTGTCTGAGACCACCAAAGGCCGTACGTTCAAGTTATGAGGGCATACGGGAGAGATTACAAAATTGTTTGTCTGCGGCATCATCACAGGACCTCCACAGGAAAGCGAGTATCCGGTGGAACCGGTTGGAGTTGCCACTATCAGGCCGTCTGCCCAATAAGAATTTAAATATTCCCCGTCGATGTACGTATGCACGGCGATCATGGAGGACGTATCCCGCTTCAAGATCGAGAACTCATTCAACCCAAAGTTCTTGCCCTCAAATACCTCCTGATCACTGTCCAGGTGAATGAGAGACCTATCTTCCAGGGTAAAATGCCCTTTGAGCAAGGCATCCAGGGCCATTTCCAACTGAGCATAAGGGACTGAGGCCAGAAAACCCAACCTTCCCATATTAATGCCCATAATAGGAATTTGCAAAGCCCCTACGTAGGTAACCGCATCCAGCAAGGTCCCGTCACCGCCCAGACTGAGCATGTAAGTCACGTCCTGCAGACTGGTATCACGGGTAAAAACATCAGCTTGGCTGGGCACAGAAGTGAAGGGAGCCAACGACTCCACAAAATGATCTGCCACCGTAAGTTCAATGCCCTGCTGCACCAGAATATCCATTAGCCGGCGCACAAAAGGAATCACTTCCTCTTTTACTGGCTTCCCGACTATTGCTATTTTCATGGTGTACTCAGATCAAAAGATATTGCAACACATTCAATATCAAGACAAATATATAGGGTGTTTGCTTATATAGGAAATTTAAATATTCAAATACCGTAAAAGCATGTCCAGCCTGTCCTGGTCTTGCGGGGCGCTGGAAGTATCCTGGAACTGCGCGGTAATCTTATATCCAAACCGCTCCAGGGTAGCAACAATACGGGTAAGGTCGCCGGTATTTATCTTTAGAGTGAGCTTTATCTTGAAGATATCCACCTCGTCTGGCGAGACGTTGGCGCTCAGAATTTTGGCGTTGTTAGACTCTACCAGACGACTGATCTCACTCAAAGAGTAATCTCGTTCTGCCATGCAGAGCACCAGAATACCGCCCTGCCCCTGGATAGCGGACATCTGCCCGAACGCCGAAATGGTGTCACTCACCGTGATAACCCCCAGGTACTCCTGCAGGTCATCCAGCACCGGCACCACCTGCACTTTGTTCTTGATGGCCAATTCCATCACGTTGTAAAAGTGCTGATTCTGTTGCACGTGCACGTGCTCAAAATCAAATGGAATGTTCTCTAAAACCGCCTCGGGGTTCTTGGCCTCTAGGACGTTTTCTTCGGTGACCAGACCCAGGTACTTCCGGTTCTTCACCACAGGCAGTTGGTTCAGCCGGAACTCATCCATCCAACGTACCGCTTTCTCACCGGTGTCGGAGAGTTTGAGGGGCGGAACCATCTGGTTTATCAATTCTTCAGCTATCATAGGCAGCAGTCTTTAACAGGAATTCCTCTAAGATACTGTTAAAGGCCTCCGGATGTTCCATCATAGGTGCGTGGCAGCAATGGTCTATAAAACGAAGCTCTGATTTCTGGATCAATCTGTTAAATTCATGGGCCACCATAGGCGGCGTGATGGTGTCATTGAGACCCCAGATAAGCAAGGTAGGCGCCTTGATCCCACCCAAGTCCTTGCCCAGGTTATTGCGCTGCGCCGATTTGGCGATGGAGATGATCCGAAGCACTTTGGGATTGCTGTTGGTGATGTCAAAAACCTCATCTACCAGCTCCGGGGTAGCCACGGCCGGGTCATAGAACGTGTACTCTATGCGCTCCTTCACAAACTCATAGTTACCGCGCTTAGGGAACGAACCACCCATGGAATCCTCAAACAAGCCTGAGCTACCGGTGAGCACCAAGCGTTTCACATGCTCGGGGCGTTTAAGGGCAAACTCAAGGGCCACGTGGCCGCCTAGCGAGTTTCCCAGCAAAGTAAGGTCAGTCAGTTTTTTGTAGGAGATGAAATCCTCTACGAACTCCACCAAGCCGGGAACGCTGGCCTGCGGCAAAGGCATCTCGTACAGCGGCATGAGCGGAATAACCACGCGGTAGTTCTTATGGAAATAAGAAACCACCCCCTGCCAGTTACTCAACGCGCCAAACAGCCCGTGCAAGAGCAAAAGCACTTCGCCTTCGCCTTCGTCTATGTACTCAAACCCGCCTTCCTTCTTGATTTCCAAGTCCATGTGAGAAAATCGCTTGTATTGATAGTAAGTAGAAACAATTATAGGGATGTAATATTAGCAATATTCACCCAATTTCTGAGCATTTCCAGTCCGTGTTGGGTAAGGGCGGCCTCTGGGTGGAATTGCAAAGCATATAAAGGTAAGTGCGCGTGCCTGAACGCCATAAGCTCGCCCTCAGCGGTTTGCGCCAGCGGCACCAGGTCTGCCGGAGACTCTTGCACCACCAGCGAATGGTAGCGTACCACCGGTATCCTGAAAGGAAGCCCCGCAAAGATGGGGTCCGGCTCGCAGTATATTTCCGAGATCTTCCCGTGCATCGGCCGCAAGCCTTTCACCACTTTGGCCCCGAAGAACTGCCCCAGCGCTTGGTGCCCCAAACAAATCCCCAGCATGGGCAACCGATCATGGTAATAGTCTATGACAGCGGGCATTACGCCGGCCCGCTCAGGCGTACCCGGCCCCGGTGACAGCACAATCCCCTCCAGCGGCATAGCCTTGAGTTCCTCAAGCGGCACATCGTTGCGGCGCACCTCTACCACCACGCCCAACTGCCGGAAATAATCATAGAGGTTATAGGTGAAAGAATCAAAGTTGTCTAAAAGCAGCAGCACAGAGAAGAAAACGCAGGGAAATGAAAAAAGATGTTCCTGTTTTAGGCCCGTTATCTATAAAACAGGTCTAAAACAGGAACGAAAAACAATTCAATTTATCCGATTACCGGGTGCTTTTATAAAATATTGCCCCCGTTTCAACGGTGTTTTTAGCAAAGCTGCCCTAAAAACGGGAAAGCTGGTTTTTAACCGAAAGACTCCAGCGCCTCGCGCCCGAACGGGATGATCCACTGCACGAAGGACCAGGCGCTGGGCGCGGCATCCAGGTAATAGGGGTACACCTCAGAGTCCCGCACAGATTGAAACGTAAGGTCCAGCCCGGTGGCGTGGGCAAAGTATACCAGAAGGCATATACAGAAACCCCACTTCAAGGCCCCGATGAGAGCTCCGATAACATTGTCCATGAGACCGAGCGGTGTGAGGTGCACGGCTTTCTTGATGACCATGCCAATGGCCCTTACCGCATACCCAATCCCGATGAACACCACCAGGTACGGCAGAAAGGGCAGGAACCCGGCGTTGTCGCCCAGCCACTCATGGATGGGCGGCGTTAACACGCCCACAAGCTTCATCCCGAAAACAGTAAGGATGATCAGAGTCGCCAAAGACGCAATCTCCAGCACCAGTCCCTTGAAAAAACCTTTGAAAGCGCCGTAGGCTACCGGAAGCAACAGGAAAAGGTCAAATGTACTCACGCGGGGTTCTTCTTAGGCGTTGGTGTTGTTCAGCAGCGCGTTCACAGCATTGGAGATCGCGCGGCCATCGGCTTGGCCGGCCAACTCACGGGAAGCCACACCCATTACTTTGCCCATATCAGAAGGTCCCAAGGCGCCTACACGCTGGATGATTTCCAACAGACGCTCGCGCAGGTCTCCCTCATCCAGTTGCTGGGGCAGGAATTCCTCAATCACGGCCAGCTCAGCCATTTCCACCTCCTCCAGGTCGGTACGGTTCTGGGCGCGGTACACATCGGCGGACTCGCGGCGCTGCTTGGCGGCTTTGGTCAAAAGTTTCAGTTCGGTGTCTGGGGTAAGGGCCTGCACCCCGCCTTTCTCGGTCTCGGCCAGCAGAATCTGGGATTTGATGGCGCGCAGGGCTTGCAGACGGGTCTTATCTTTGGCCAACATGGCTTGCTTGATGCCGGCTTCAACTTTTTCTTTCAGGCTCATAGTTTTATAGGTATAAATAGTGTCTGGTGCCATGGCACCCGTTGGGAAATCATTTAGATACGGCACGCCAAGTTTCTTTTATCTTTGCCCCATCCAAAGAAAGGAACGCTAACGTAAGACCAACATGACGAAACTGAGCGTAAATATAAATAAAATAGCCACGCTACGGAACGCGCGCGGCGGCAACCGGCCAAATGTAGTGCAAACCGCGCTGGACTGTGAGCGCTTCGGGGCGCAGGGCATCACGGTGCACCCAAGGCCCGATGAGCGGCACATCCGGTTCCAGGATGTATACGACCTGAAAGCCGTTGTGACCACCGAGTTCAACATAGAAGGCAACCCCACCCCCGATTTCATCAAACTGGTGCTGGCCGTGAAGCCCGAGCAGGTGACCCTGGTGCCCGATGCCCCCAATGCCATCACCTCCAACGCCGGTTGGGACACGCTCAAGCACAAGGATTTTCTCATTGACGTTATCAGGCAGTTCAAAGCCGAAGGCATCCGGACCTCCATCTTCGTAGACCCCGTGAACGCGCAGGTAGAAGGCGCCGCCTTCACCGGCACCGACCGCATAGAACTCTACACCGAGGCCTACGCTCACCAGTACCACTCCGGCCGCGAGGCCGCTGTGAAACCCTACGCCGAGGCTGCCCGCGTGGCCCAGCAGGTGGGCCTGGGACTGAACGCTGGCCATGACCTAGACCTAGATAACCTGCGCTACCTCAGAGAACAACTGCCCAACCTGGACGAGGTCTCCATCGGTCACGCGCTCATCTGCGATGCCTTGTACTACGGCCTGGAGAACACCATTCAACTGTACCTGCGCCAACTCAACTACTAATGCCACATTCCCCGTTTACGGCCCTATTTCCAGAAAACAGCTTCAAAACGAAGTCTAGTACACCAAGTCTATGTTAGGGTTGCTGCTGAAGATAGCGGCCCTGGCGATAGCGGCGAATTACGGCGTGCGGTTCTTTTCCTGGCTATTCAGGAAACAGCAGCGCGTGTACTATCTCTCGCCCATGCGCCAGTTCAAGATGGTGTTCTGGTCATTGCTCAGTTTCTGGCTGGGCGGTACCATGCTGGGCACGCTCCTGCGCGACCCCAACGTGACACCGATGGAAACCGCCATCGCCGTGGGGTTGGGCACTGTGCTTTTCCTGTTCGCGCTGCCCACGCTGCTGGTGCATTTCCAGTACTGGCGCCACGAGCGGGAAAATGCCCTGGAACTGGAGAAGGAGACTAACAGCGCTTTGCTCCTGCAGCCCGGCGGCCGGTACCTGCTCAATCAACAGCACATCAGAGAGATCACCGAGGTCAATTGCCCTAGCAAGCGCTTCTTCTGGAGTTCTTACCGGTACTTGGTCATTACCCTCACCAGTGGGCAACAGGTAAAAATCACTTCGCTGCTTATTGATCTAGAGCAACTCAAGGCGTTTTGGCCGCGCTTGCCGTACCAAACCAAAACGAAATGGGTCTGTTTTCTGTAAAACAGGCCAGAAACCCAACCTCGCACCTTACCTCTCCAGAACATGGAATTAAATTATAAAGTATCAGGCGAAGGCCAACCCCTTCTTATTCTGCACGGACTCTTCGGTACCCTGGATAACTGGCAGACGCTGGGTCGGGAGTTCTCCAAAACTTATAAAGTGTACTTGGTGGACCTGCGCAACCACGGCCGGTCGCCGCACACCCCAGAGTTTAGCTACCAGCTTATGACCGATGACCTGGTGGAGTTCTTTGACCAGCACCAACTGCAGAATGCTTTCATCATCGGGCACTCCATGGGCGGCAAAGTGGCCATGAACTTTGCGCTGCAGCACCCGGAAAGACTCTCGAAATTGCTGGTCGCTGATATCGCACCCAAAGCCTACCCGCCGCACCACGATGACATCATCGCCGGTTTCCGGTCCATTGATTTGAACGCCATCCAGAACCGCCAGGAAGCTGATGACCAGCTGGCGCAGAAGGTAGACGATTTCGGGACCCGCATGTTCCTGCTCAAGAACCTGTACCGCAAAGAAGACAACACCTTCGGCTGGCGGCTGAACCTGGATGCCATTGAGCAGAACCTGGACAAGATCCTGGGCAACATTGAATCCGAGACGCCTTTCACCAAACCCACCCTGTTTTTGCGCGGCGGCAACTCCCGCTACATCAAACCGGAGCAGGATTTGCCTCAGATCCAGAGCCTGTTCCCCAACGCTACCATCCAGACCATTGAGAATGCCGGCCACTGGCTCCACGCCGAGCAGCCCCAGGAGTTCTACCGCCTGACCATGGAATTCCTGCAGAGCTAGAGCTTACTTTCAGGCCATTTTGAGAATTCTGAACTCAAAACGATAATAGTGCCTGAGCCAAGGTCTATCTAGTTCGCTCACAAGATCCTTCCAGGATGACAAAAGAGGAAGAAGCAGGAGGACAAAGGGAAAGAAGCAGGAGGACAAAGGGAAATAACCCAGATGACAAGAGAATTAATCAGAATGGCAAAAGGAATAATTCAGATGATAAAAGAGGAATAAGACCCTTCGCCTGTTTTGAGCCACTTTTAGATAAAACACCGAAGAAACATGAGCACTCCCGCCAAAGGCACTCTTTTCCTGATTCCTACCGTGCTGGCTGAGGACACGGCATCGGCAGTTATTTGCCGGCAAGTAGCCGAGGTCACTGCCCAGCTCAAATACTTTCTGGTGGAGAATGCCCGCACTGCGCGTCGCTACATCAAGTCCATCGCGCCCACCCAAACCATAGAGGAACTGCAGATCACCGTCATCGACAAGAATTCTACGGATGCGGAGCTGACTGCAGCTTTGAAACCGCTTCTTGCCGGGCAGGATGCCGGTGTGATCTCCGAGGCAGGTTGTCCCGGCGTGGCAGACCCGGGGGCTGAGTTGGCGCGATTGGCGCACCAGCACGGCGTGAAAGTAGTGCCGCTGGTAGGACCCTCGGCGATTCTGATGGGTTTGATGGCCTCAGGGTTCAACGGTCAGTCGTTCGCTTTCCACGGCTACCTGCCTATTGAGAAGCGCGACCGCATTCAGGCTTTGAAAGGGCTGGAGAAGGAAATGGTACAGAAAGACCAGACGCAGATTTTCATGGAGACGCCCTATCGCAACAAGCAGATGATTGACGATCTGCTGCAGCACCTGAGCAAAGACACCAAACTCTGCATCGCGGCCAACATCACCGGCTCCAACGAGTTCATCAAGACCCTGCGCGTAGCCGACTGGAAAGGCAAAGTACCTGACCTACACAAACAACCTGCCGTCTTTCTCATTTACAGACGCTGATGCTTGAGGTGTTTTAGGGACGCTTGGGGACAAACAGGCTTAAAACAGTAGATAAGGAATTAGGGAGGAAGTTTCCTTCTGAGAGCGGATAGTAAAATAAAGTATTGGGCTAAGGGCCAGCAGATGATATCCAATAGGCAATATCTTGGCTTATAGTCTGCCCTCCCCAAATTCTCCGCCGTTGTTGGTGTTTTAACCAACAATCGAGATTACGTTGGAAACCGAAGAGGGCAACCACAAGGGATTGCCCCTACATATTATTAAATTGCGCGGAAAGGTGTTTAGGGCCGGATTTTACAAAAATCGGCCCTAAACACCTTTTATTTAGGCATGAGCCAGCCTTGCGGGTTGAGGTTGGTTTGGTTTTTCCAGATCTGGAACTGGAGTTCAGAGGTGCCTTCGGCATCGGTGTAGACCGTCCCGATGGTTTGTTTGGTGCTGATTTCCTGACCTTCCGAGACGCTCACGGTGCGGAGTTTGGCATAGACGGTGAAATACTCGCCGTGCTGCACCATCACAATGTTGTTCATGCCCGGGATGGTCTGCACCGCCAGCACTTTACCCCCGAAGATGGCTCTTACCCGCTCGTTGGCGCCGGTCTGGATATCAATGCCGCGGTTCTCCACCACTACGCCTTTCAATACCGGGTGCGCCTGCCGCCCGAAACGCTGGGAGATAAACCCCCGTTCCACTGGCCACGAGAAGCGGCCTTTGTTTCCTGCGAAGTTGGAGGATAAGGCAGCAGCCTCCGGGGTAAGGGTTACGCGGTCGGTACGGGAGACAGAGGCTCTGGTCTTGGCAGGGGCACTGGCGGTAGCAGCTGGTTCACTTGGAGCAGGTTTGCCTGCCGCAGCGGCAGCTCTGGCCGCAGCAGCGGCTTCACGGGCAGCCTTGGCTCTGGCAGCAGCTTCCGCGGCACGGGCGGCACGGGCAATCTCTTCCCGCACAATGTTGGCGATGAGTCTGTTCAACTGCTGCACCGCTTTCTGGCGCTGTTCCACCTCCTGCTTTAAAGACTGCTCCTGCAGACTCAGTTGCTGGATTACCTGGTCCTGCTGGTCATGCATAGAGAGCAGGTTCTTGTTTTCGTTCAGCTGCACGCTAAGCAGGCTTCTCTTCTGCTTCTTTTGGGTGGTAAGGGTGTTCAGTTGCTGGTTCAGGTTCTGCTGCACTTCCTCAATGGCGGCCGCCTGCTTTTTGCGCGCCTCGGTATACTGACGTAGATAGCTCATGCGGCGCATCATCTGGTTGAAAGAATCTGACGCGAACAGGAACATGAGTTTGTTGTAGCTGTTAGCCGTTTTGGAAGCCGCATAGATGAGGCGGGCATATTCTTTTTTAAGACGCTCCAGATCGGTTTGGGCATCGGCCACTTTTTCCTCGGTGGTGCGCAGGTCGCGGTTGAGGTAGACTATTTCTGAGGAAATGTTTTTGATGACGCCTGTCTGCACGGTGATCTTCTCTTTGATCACGTTCAGTTGACCCAGAGAGGCTTGTTTCTTCTGAGCCGTTTCCTGCAGAATACGGTTTGCTTCCTGAATCCTTTTCAGGTTGGCGTTTTTCTCGCGCTCCAGCTGGGCTTTGCTTTTTACCGGCGCTTTCTTTGAGGACGTTTTGGAAGAGGAACGGGTAGTCTTTTTCTGCTGAGCCTCAGCAGAATTCAACCCGATCAAGAAAAAGAATAAAAAAAGATAAAGTAGCCCCGCCCTATTTACGTTCATAGTTCGAAGGTACGGAAAAAGGGAAATCCAGGGAAGTCTCAGACGTGGAAACCTGTCTGTGCTTCACGGCTACCACCGTTGTCTTAGAGGCATTTCCCTCGGGCTGCTGGATGGAAAGCAGCACGGCCATGGCAAATGGTTTACCATTCAGATCCTCAAAATCCTGGTAATCCACGGTCATGTAATCTTTGGTCTGCAGGTTGCGTACCTCGGTGCGTTTGAGCTTGAACTTGGTGGTATCCACAAACTGGTCAATCTGCAGGTTCGTGCGCAGGGTGCGCAGGTGCTGCACCGGTCCCTCCTGCTCCAGCTTTTCCCGCCCGTTTTCGGCGGCCACAAAATTTCCAATTAACAGGTCTTGCAAGGTTTTAAAATCAACGTCTACGTTGTAGCGCTCGCGCAGCATGTTGTAAGACCCTACAAAGTACTCGTCTTTGAGCCTATTTACTACATACACAGAGTCTGGCGTTACTTTGAGGCGGGCAGCCTCAAAACCCAAGGCCTGCACCGAAGCCCAGATCACCTCGTTTTTCTTCATGCGCAGCGTGAGGTTCGCGTTGATTTTGGTGCTCTCACTCTGCACCTTGCCTTTTGCGCTGAAGAAGGTGTAATCTGTATTGACTACGTTTACCTTATTGATATTCTCGGGAGCCACGGCCCCGGAGGCACCAGGAGCGGCTTTCTTGTTACATCCTACCAGTACCAGCAAACTCAACCCTAAGGCGTAGATATAGTTACTCTTATTCATAAAGTCTTTTGTCTTTAATCTTCTTGCTGATGCCCTCTGAGGCGCCGCCCACCTGGTTTGCGCGTACCCACTGTTTCAGGGCCAGATCGCGCTGGCCCAATTGGTAGAGCACATCGCCGTAGTGTTCAATAATGGTGGCATCTGAAGAGACAGCTACGGCTTTTTCCAGTAACCGTTTCGCTTCCTGGTAATCCTTCATCTTGTACAAGACCCAGGCGTAGGTGTCTAAGTACGTAGGATTGTCTGGGTACTGCGCCACCAGCGTACTGGCCAGCGCTTTCGCCTTGGGCAGGTTCTGCCCTCTCACAGAAAGGAAGTAACTGTAATTATTAAGCGCGTGCGGATTGTTGGGCTCTATAGCCAATGCGGCTTCATAGGCCTGGTCTGAGAGCGCGTACTGCTCCAGTGAGTGGTAGGCATCGCCTAACTGCAGGTTGAACTGCAGCTGCAGATCCCGGTTATTGCCAGCTAGGCGGCGGCCGTATTCCAGTGATTTGGCGGCTTTAGCGTAATTCTTGTTGATGAGGTAGGCCGTGCCGTTGTAGAACCAGAACATGGGCTGATTAGGGAAAAACTCCAGCGCCCGTTCAGAATGGACTACCAAGGAGTCGTTCTGGTTCATCTCGCCGTCCAGCAACACAATCTGCTGCCAGATTTTGTAATGTCCCGGGTCTAAGGCTACCGCTTTCACGTAGCTGTCGCGGGCAGGCAGTTTACGGCCGGCATTCACGAAAACATCGCCGGCTACGGCATGGGCTTTGGCTTCGCGCGGGTGCGCTTTGGTGGTGAGTTCCGCCAGTTTGATGGCCTGGGCCGCTACTTTGTCATTGGGCAGTCGCCGGATATAGTCTACCAGGATTTTCACCTTGGAGTCGATGTCCAGGGAAGGATTTCCGAAGGCAAGCTCCAGTTGGGCATCGGCTTCGGTGGTTTTGCCTTGCTGTTGCAGCAGATCGGCCAGCATCAGGCGGCCGTAGGCATTGTCTGGGGCAACCGCCAGGGCTTTCTGGGCCATGTTGATCGCCTCGCCTATTTTCTTGTTCGCAGCCAGAATCTCGGCTTGGGCCAACAGGTAGCGTACTTCCTCGGGCTTGGAGGAGATCAGGTTCTCACCCTCCTGCAGGGCCTTGGCCAGGTTGTTCTGCTTCAGGTAGATTTGCTGCTTTTTAAAGGAGATTTCCTCAATAAGCCCGTATTTCTCCTCAATCTGACCTAAGGTGCGCAAAGCATCGTCCAGCCGGTTTTTGGCTAGGTACAGGTCCGTTAGATTGAAAAGGTACTGCTCGGTGTGCGGGAGTTCCTGCGTGAGGCGGGCATAGACTTTGATGGCATCGTCGTACTCCTGTTGATTCGTGTAGATCTGGGCCAGCAGGAGATGGTAATAGGGGTTCTTGGGTTCCAGTTCCAGGGCAGCTTTGGCAAAGGGCAGGGCGCCCCTTACGTTGCCTAGCAGCAGACCTGTTTCTGCCAGTTTGTAGTTGAC
This sequence comes from Rufibacter roseolus, assembly GCF_017916365.1. Lineage (GTDB taxonomy): Bacteria > Bacteroidota > Bacteroidia > Cytophagales > Hymenobacteraceae > Nibribacter > Nibribacter roseolus. The sequence goes on along the minus strand of NZ_JAFMSU010000001.1, from coordinate 830,950 downwards.
CGCCGCGTTGTTAGGGCTGATGGCATACGCCCGCTGGAAACGGTCAAGGGCTTTGTTATACTCTTCCAGCACGAAGAACTTCATGCCTTCAAGAAAATAGGACTCACTTAGCTGCTGCTCTTGTTGGCTAAGAACCAGAGGGGGCGTTGTTGCCTGAGGGGCTGCGTTCCTCTCCTTCTTGCGCTCAGACTGGGCGTAGCTGTTCTCACACGCCACTACCAACCCGCACAAAGCAGCCACTATCGTGAGTCCTCTTTTCAGCATAAAATTAAATCTCCTGTCTAGCCACGCAGGGTATTGTAGTCGCCTAAGCTCAGGTCAGCCGGAATCCCTTCATACACAACGTAATTACCCACCATTGAGTTAGCTATATGGGCGTGGTTTACCTTGCTGTTTTCCTGCACAATGCTGTTGCTGATCACCGACCCGCTTACCTGGGTGTTGTTTCCAATTGAAACGTGCGGACCTACCACAGAATTGTTTAGTACTACGTTTTCCCCTAAATATACCGGCGGAATAATAACACTGTTGTTCACTTGCGCAGTTCCAGACACCAGGCCTTCTTCGTCTTGGATGTACTCAAGGTAACGCTGGTTTGTGAACACGGTAGAGTCTTTGTTTCCGCAGTCCAGCCACTCAGAGATCTGGCCAGGGATGAACACTGAGCCTTTGCTCTTCATGTTCTCCAGCGCGTTGGTGATCTGGTACTCGCCTTTGTCTTTGATGTCGTTGTCCAGCAAGTACTGCAACTCGCTGCGCAGGTACTCGCCATCTTTGAAATAATAGATCCCGATGATGGCCAGGTCAGAAACGAACTCCTGAGGTTTTTCCACAAACTCGGTGATGTGGCCTTGCTCGTTCAGTTTCACTACGCCAAACGGACGCGGGTCTTCTACTTTCTGTACCCAGATGGTGCCCTCGGCAGAGGTATCCAGTTTGAAGTCGGCTTTGAAAAGGGTATCGGCGAAAGCCACTACCACATTGCCTTTAAGCGCGCTCTGGGCGCACAGGATGGCGTGGGCGGTTCCCAGCGGCTGATCCTGATAATGGATTGTACCTACGGCGCCAACAGACTCCGCTATCTTCAATAACTTCGCCTCTACTTCAGCCCCAAACCTACCAATAATGAAGGCTACTTCTTCAATAGGCTCCTGACACACCTTGGCAATGTCTTCCACCAGGCGCTGCACAATAGGCTTACCCGCGATTGGAATAAGGGGTTTAGGAACAGTAAGGGTGTGCGGGCGCATACGTTTGCCCATGCCGGCCATTGGTACAATAATTCTCATAGTTTCTTTTATATAGGTTGCTTAGGTAAGGCCTACCTACGGGCTTTTTGGGTTTTGGATATACAAATTTTCGTTTTCTGGCTATTTCTTCTAAAATATAGCAAAAACCGAAGACATCCAATCCAGCAGGTAGCCTGAATTCAAAAAAATCGGGTTGTCTTCTAGTGCTTTCCGGTGCTGCCGTAGCCGCCGACGCCGCGCTCTGTGTCAGAGAGTTCCTCCACGGCTTGCCAGGCCACGCGCTCATACCGGGCCACTACCATCTGCGCGATGCGCTCGCCGTCTTCCACCACAAAATCTACATCGGAGAGATTTACCAGCAGCACTTTGATCTCACCGCGGTAATCGGCGTCAATGGTGCCGGGGCTGTTCACAATGGAGATGCCGTGCTTGAAGGCCAGCCCGCTGCGGGGTCTGATCTGGGCCTCGTGCCCCTCGGGCAGCTCAATGGAAAGCCCCGTGGGGATAAGCGTGCGCTGCAAGGGTTTAAGCGTTACGGGAGCGTTCAGGTTGGCATGCAGGTCCAGCCCGGCAGAATGCTCCGTGGCGTATGCGGGCAGCGGATGCTTACCCAGGTTGATGACTTTAACGGGAAGAGTGGTACTCATAGAAAGCTAATATACGAATTTATCTATTTAACGGCTGTTACGGGGGCATTTCGCTGCAGGGGCTTCTCCACCACCCACACCACGGCCAGGAACACGGCGCACAAAGCCAAGTGGTAGGCCTGCCGGAGCCAGAAGTTCTCAATGCCCCACGCGTACGCCAGCCAAATAAGGCCTGAGGCCAATAACAGGTACCCAAAGATGGCCTTAATGGGATACGGCACCGGGAAATACTTCTGCCCGATGGCATAGCATACCACTGACATGGTGAAGTAGCAAAGGAACGCCGCAATGGCGCTGCCCATATAGCCCAAAACTGGAATCAGCATGAAATTCGCCACTACGGTAACAATGGCCCCGAAGATGGTGATATAGGTGCCGTAATGAGTTTTATCGGTGAGTTTGAACCAGACCGTGAGGTTGTAGTAGACGCCGTTGAACAAGTAGGCCAGCAACAGCACCGGCACCACCTCCATACCTGTGCGGTACGCTTTCTGCCCCAGGAAATACTGGAAAAGGTCCAGGTTGGCGCTGATGCCCAGGTAGGCCAGGGCGCATACAATCACAAACCACCGCATGACTACCGCAAAAGTAGCCGGCGAGTTCTTTTCCTGCGACTGCGAGAAAAAGAACGGCTCTGCCGAATACCGGAACGCCTGAATCATGAGGCTCATCATGATGGCCAGCTTGTAATTGGCCCCGAAGATTCCGAGGGCATCCTCGTTTGTCACGCCTTTATAAAACCCTTCAGGCAACCAGTCCTCCAGCATGAGGCGGGAGAGCATTTCGTTTGTGGCACCGGCCAGCCCCATCACCAGGATAGGGAAAGCGTATACCAGCATTGGGGACATTTCCTTAAAACTGAGCCTGAAACGGAAATCAACAAACTCGCGCCAGAGCATGGGAATGAAGAGCAGGTTAGCCACCATGTTCACCAGGAAAATGTAGCCCACCCCCAAGTTGGGGTCATAAATGGTGTCAATGAAAGGGCGCAACCCCACCAAATATTTGCCTTCGTACACTTGGCGGCAAAAAATAAGGAAGAACAGGTTGCCGGCAATGACCAGAAAGATATTAGAGAGCCTGATAATGGCAAAGCGCACCGCTTGGTTTTCCAACCGCAGGCGGGCGAACGGAATAGCTGAGATAGCATCTACGGCCATGGTGATAGCCAGCCAGATGATGTACTTTTCCCGGCCCGGGTAACCCAACTCCGCCGCGATGGATGAGGAAAACAGCACAAGAACCGCCGTAAACAGCAGACTAGAAGTAAGGATCAGCGTCTGGACCTTGTGGTAGAGTTCCCGCCGATCTACGCCGGGTTTGTTTGCATACCTGAAGAAGGCCGTCTCCATGCCGTAGGTATACACAATGTTGAGGAAAGCCACTATGGCGTACAACTTGGTGACTACCCCGTACTCGGCGGGCGCGAACACGCCCGTGTACAAGGGCACCAGCAAATAATTCAGGGCCCGGCCCACAATGCTGCTGAGACCGTACGCCGCTGTTTGCCCTACCAGTTTTTTAGCAATACTCATATCTGGGGAATGGCAGGAAAATGAGGTTGATAAAGCGCGTTCATTTTTCCTTATGTACACCTACTCCCGTTCTGAGTCTGTTTTCTGTAAAACAGACCCAGAACGGGAGTAGGCAGAATTCAATGATAAGTTAGCTTTAACGCGTGCGGGAAAATTTATTCGCCTTTGAACGCAGGCTTGCGCTTCTCCAGAAACGCCGAGGTGCCTTCTTTGAAGTCTTCTGATCCGCAGCACCGGCTGAAGGAATTGGCCTCGGTTTGGTAGCCGTTTTCTTCTTTATCGTACCAGGCATTCACGCAGTCCACAATCATGCCCACTGCCAGCGGCGCTTTGGCCACAATCTTCTGCATGATCTCCAGGCACTTGTCCATCAACCCTTCGGGGGTAGTCACATGATTCACCAGCCCCACTTCTTTGGCCTCGGCGGCCGAGATCATGTCACCGGTCATCATGAGCTCCATGGCTTTGCCTTTGCCTACCAACTGGGTCAGGCGCTGCGTGCCACCGTAGCCCGGGATAATACCCAGGTTCACCTCAGGCTGCCCAAAACGGGCGTTCTCGCTGGCTACCCTGATGTGGCAAGCCATTGCCAGTTCACAGCCTCCGCCCAAGGCGAAACCATTCACCGCGGCAATCACAGGCTTAGGGCTCTCTTCAATCATGGAAAAGACATCCTGCCCCCGCTCCGCGAAACGGCGACCGTTCACCTCGTTCAACTCAGCAATCTCAGAGATATCGGCCCCGGCCACAAACGCCTTCTCCCCGCTTCCCGTAAGGATCACGCCCCGCACCTCTGGGTCATCATACACTTCCTGCATGGCGTTGTTGATCTCCTTTACCGTCTCAATGTTGAGGGCATTCATCTTGTTGGGCCTGTTGACCGTGATAAACAAAATGCCGCCTTTGTTCTCCAGCAGAAGGTTGTTGTATTGGACCATGTTCTATCTTCTAAACGTATGTTTCTCCTCTAAATAAGAGGCGCAAATATAAAGAAATCCACACAGATTACGGTGCTTGCCCACCACCCATTAAAAATACTCTTAATGCCTACTTTTTCAGTTATAACGCTTAGGAAAGTATAATATTTGTGCTTAACTTAAGTGTGAATATCTGGAACAGTTTTTGCGCCCTTCGCGTTACACGGCATATTTCCACCTCTCTTCGCATCTACGCTATATGACCACATTTTTTAGATACGTTGTGTTTGCCATGGCGCTGGTACTCCTAGGCGCTAATGCTACGCAAGCCTCGGCCCAGAAGCCCAGAAAATCAAAGCGCGAAGCCAGTCGGCGCGGTCCTGAAGGCATCAAGAAGGGCCAGTCTGGCTCCAGCAACGTGGACCGGGAGATGCTCCTGGACCGGCAGAAAGCAGTAGCCTCTGCCAAGACCAGCGGCGGTATGTACTCCGGACCGCGTTACTCCATGCCAGACAACAAGTATGACACTGGCAAGGGTGCCTTTTCTATAGGAACCTATAAAAACAAGGCGAAGAAGGTAAAGCAGCGGAAATCTAAAAGGCTTATTGACAAGGACAACCCCAACGGGAAAATGTATCAGCAGAGCCTGAACAAGCGTAACCGCAAGTTCCTGTTCTTTTAACCGGTTCACCACCCATATCAAAAGCCCCTTTCACCTGTGTGGAAGGGGCTTTCTTTTTTTAAAGGCATTTTGCTGAAGTCAGGGCTAAAACGTGAGTTCCTATGATTGGCAGAGGCACTCGTAGGACCTGCTGAAGGCTTTGCCTACGCAAATTCCCCTACGAACCACAATCACTTTACTTTCCAAAAAACAATCAGAAAACAGGGCAGAAACAAAAAGCCCCACCTTTTGGGTGGGGCTCTCTTTATCTGAAATCAACTTGTGACTTATCCGTGGATTACAGCGTCCGTTTAACTTCGCGCTCTTCGTAGGCTTCAATGATGTCGCCTTGCTGCAGATCGTTGAAGTTCTTGATACTGATACCGCACTCGTACCCTTGACGTACCTCGGCCGCATCGTCTTTGAAGCGTTTCAGGGCCAGGATCTCGCCGGAGTGAACCACGATACCATCGCGCACCAGACGTATCTTCGAGTTCCGGGTGATGGTACCATCGGTAACCATACAACCTGCAATAGTGCCCACCTTGGTGATCTTGAACACCTCGCGTACCTCTACATTGGCAACTACCACTTCCTGTACGGTTGGCGCCAACATACCTTCCATGGCGTCTTTCACCTCATTGATGGCGTTGTAGATGATAGAGTACAGGCGGATGTCTATCTGCTCCTGCTCTGCCAGCTTGCGGGCATTGGCCGACGGACGAACCTGGAAACCAATGATGATCGCATCTGAGGCGGAAGCCAACAGAACGTCTGACTCGGAGATCTGGCCCACCCCTTTGGACAGGATGTTCACCTGCACCTCTTCGGTAGACAGTTTCAATAATGAGTCAGAAAGGGCCTCTACTGAACCATCCACGTCACCACGCACAATCACATTCAACTCCTTGAAAGTACCGATGGCCAGACGGCGACCGATCTCATCCAGGGTGATGTGTTTCTTCGTGCGCATATTCTGCTCACGCTGCAATTGCTGACGGCTTACGGCAATCTCACGGGCTTCACGCTCAGTTTCCATTACCACAAACTTGTCACCGGCCTGCGGCGCTCCGTCAATACCCAACACCTGGATAGGCATGGATGGACCCGCAGCTTTATGACGACGTCCTAAAACGTCCGTCATCGCTTTCACGCGGCCGTAGTGCGAACCAGCTACCAGAATGTCCCCAATTTTAAGAGTACCGGTTTGTACCAATACGGTGGCCACGTATCCGCGGCCTTTATCCAGGGCAGCTTCAATCACAGTACCTACGGCACGGCGGTCTGGGTTGGCTCTTAGTTCTAATAACTCAGCTTCCAGCAATACTTTCTCCAACAGTTCGTCAATACCTTGTCCAGTCTTGGCCGAGATCTCCTGGCTTTGGTATTTACCGCCCCACTCTTCTACCAGTACGTTCAACTGGGCCAATTCCTCACGGATCTTGTCTGGGTTAGCGGTTGGTTTATCCACTTTGTTAATGGCAATCACGATAGGTGAACCGGCCGCCTGCGCGTGGTTCAAGGCCTCTTTCGTTTGCGGCATCACGCTGTCGTCAGCAGCTACCACAATGATTACCACGTCGGTTACTTTGGCACCACGGGCACGCATGGCGGTAAAGGCCTCGTGACCCGGCGTATCCAGGAACGTGATGTCTTTTCCGGCATCGGTGGTTACCTGGTAGGCGCCAATGTGCTGGGTAATACCCCCTGCCTCACCGGCGGTTACTTTGGTTCTTCTGATATAATCCAGCAAAGAGGTTTTACCGTGGTCAACGTGACCCATAATGGTCACAATTGGCGCGCGCGGCTGCAGATCTTCTTCTGCATCTTCCTCCTCGGCTCCTAGGTTTTCTTCGTCCTCGGTGGTAGCGAACTGGATCTCGTAGCCAAACTCATCAGCGATGATGGTGATAGCTTCAGCATCAAGGCGCTGGTTGATGGATACGAACATACCCAGGTTCATACAGGTCTTGATCACCTCGTTCACGCTCACGTCCATCAAGGCCGCCAGGTCATTCGCAGACACGAACTCAGTTACGCGTAGAATCTTAGATTCCAGCTGCTCCTGCATTCTGCGCTCATCGGCGGCATCTGCCACGGCAGAGCGTTTTTCACGGCGGTACTTGGCACGGTTTCCTTGGTTACCGCCTTTACCACCGCTCAGACGGGCCAGAGTAGCCTTGATCTGATCCTGGATTTCTTTATCTGTCAGTTCAGCACGTGGAGCAGCCGGGGCCGGACGATTACCGCCACCGCCTCCTGGGCGCTGACCTGGGCCTCCGCCCGCTGGGCGATTCCCTTGGTATCCTCCACCGCCACCCGGACGTTGTCCCTGACCTGGTCCGCCGGCGTTGCCCTGGCGGTTAGCCGCCTGGCCTGTTCCCAACGGACGGGTACTGGTTGCTCTGTCACCGGCGCGATGTCCTTGCTGTTGCGGGGCATTGTTGCCACCACCTTGTGCACCGGTTTTAGGTACTTCAATGCGTTTGCGTTTCTTCTTGTCTCCGCCACCCTGGCCTTGCTGACCTGGGGCACCCGGCTGGTTTCCGCGGCGGCGCTCATCTGATGACGCCACTGGTTTACCGCCTTTGCCACGGCCTCCGCTTACCGGAAGCTCAATCTTACCAAGTACGGTCAAGCCTTTCAGCTGGTCTGCCTGTGCTTTGATGGTAGACTGTGGTGCCTCTGGTGCGCTTGGCTCAGCAGGCTTGTCTGCTGCGGCAGGTGCAAGAGTTGCTGCTACCGGCGTGGAAGCGGGAGCTGGCGTTGGAGTAGCTGCCGGAGTTTCTGGTCTTGCTTCCTGTGGTGCAGGTGCAGGCGCAGCCGGTCTTGGCGTTTCGGCTACTGGAGCCGGTGTTGTAGTTGGCGCTGGAGCAGCAGGTCTTTCAACTGCAGCCGGAGCTTCCGGGGCTTTGGCTTCAACCGGGGCTTGTGCTGCCGGAGCAGCAGGTGCCACTGCAGCGGGCTTAGGGGCCTCAGCTACCGGAGTAGGAGCTGGCGCTGGTGCAGGGGTTGGCGCCGGAGCGGCCGGCCTTTCGGTTACGGCTGGTGTTTCTGCTGGTCTGGCTGGCGCGGCGGCAGCTGGTGCCGGAGCCTGCGCTACCGGGGCCGGAGCAGGTGCTGGGGCCGCAACTGGTGCTGGTTTGGGGATTGGTCTGCCTTTGGCATCCAGGTCAATCTTGCCCAGGATCTTGATTCCTGGCAAAGCAGAACCCCCTGCGGCGGCTGTGGCCGGAGCAGGGGCTGGTGCTTGCGCGGGAGCCTGCGGCGCCGGAGCGGCCGGTCTTGGCTGCTCTGCGGGCTGCGTTCTCACCTGATTGGATTTGATAAACATCTCCGGCTCAGGCTCGTGCTGCTTTTTAGGCTCAGGCCGGTGCTCATGCTCAGCCGGCTTTTTCCCGATGTTCAGTTCTGCTGCCTCGGCCTTGGCCTGCATGGAGGAAGCAAATTCTTTCGACAGCATATTGAACTGCTCCGGGGTAATTTTTGAAGTAGGTTTATTCTCGATCTCAACCCCTTTCTTGCCCAGGAATTCTACTACCGTGGCAAGGCTGATGTTTAAGGTGGTTGCTACCTGCTTAAGCCTCATCGATCTTTCTTCTGACATGTTCAAATATGCTGTTATAATTTACTTTTAGTAGTTACTTGTTTCTTACTCATTAAAAAGGATGGGTGGCCATGACGACTTCGCGTTTTTGCCCTGTTTCCCGGAAAATAGGCCAAAAATGGCACCCACCCTCCAGTAAGGTCAAATAACCCGGCACATAAAGCGCACCACTAGTTGTTGCTTTCTTCTGAATCAAACTCTTGGCGGATGATGTTGAGCAGGTCTTCCACGGTCTCTTCTTCAAGCTCCGTTCTGCGCACCAGATCTTCCTTGCTGACGGCCATCACGCTGCGGGCTGTGTCCAGACCAATACGCTTCAGCTCGTCAATTACCCAGCTTTCAATCTCGTCAGAGAATTCTTCCAGGTTAATATCTTCTTCAAACCCTTCGGTTTCACGGAACACGTCAATCTCTAGACCCACCAGTTTGCTGGCGAGTTTGATGTTCTGCCCGCCTTTACCAATGGCTAGGGAAACCTGGTCTGGTTTCAGGAACACAGAGGCGCGTCCGGTTTCTTCGTTTATTTTGATGCTGCTGATCTTGGCAGGGCTCAAGGCCCGCTGGATGTACAGCTCCATGTTGTCTGTGTAGTTGATCACGTCAATGTTCTCGTTCTCCAGCTCACGCACGATGGTATGGATACGCGAACCTTTCATGCCCACGCAGGCACCTACCGGGTCAATGCGGTCATCGTAAGACTCCACGGCTACCTTGGCACGCTCGCCTGGCTCCCGCACAATCTTCTTGATGGTGATGAGGCCGTCAAAAATCTCAGGCACTTCGCCTTCAAACAGACGCTCCAGGAACTGCGGAGAAGTACGGGAAAGAATGATTTTTGGGTTACCGTTGATGATCTCCACGCGCTGAACCACCGCCCGCACCACGTCACCTTTGCGGTAACGGTCTTTGGGGATCTGCTCAGACTTAGGAATCAAGAGTTCATTGTCCTCAGAGTCAAGGATCAACACCTCGCGGTTCCATACCTGGTAGACCTCGCCGGAGATGATCTCCCCTACCTGGTCTTTGTATTTCTGGTACAGCAGGTCTTTCTCCAGGTCTTTCACCCGTTGGATAAGGGTCTGGCGGGCAGTCAATACGGCGCGGCGACCGAAGTCCTCCAGCTTGATCAGCTCAGAAACTTCTTCGCCCACCTCAAAGTCAGGCTCAATCTTGCGGGCCTCAGAAAGGCTTATCTTATCATCATCCCAGATGTCCTCTGAGTTATCGTCCACAATCTCGCGGTTACGCCAAATTTCAAGATCGCCTTTCTCTACGTTCAGGATGATGTCAAAATTCTCATCAGTAGACCATTTCTTCCGGATCATGGTGCGGAACACGTCTTCCAAGATCCGCATCATGGTAGGGCGGTCAATGTTCTTGAATTTAGCGAACTCCGCAAACGACTCGATCAATACTGAACTATCCATGTCTTTCTTATTTAAAAGAGATTACAATCTGCGCTTTCACAATATCACTGAAGGCCACGTGCACGGGCTCCAGCAACGCTTTCTTATGTTTCTGTTTCACTTCCTCGGCCAGCAGGATGCCGTCTTCCAGCACATCCCTGATCTCACCGGTTTTCTCTACGCCACCCGCAAAGGTCAGCTTCACGGTGCGGCCAATATTTTTTCTATAGTGCCGTTCTGTGGTAAGCGGAAAATCCACGCCCGGAGAGGACACCTCTATCACGTAGCTGAATTCCTCACCCATGGCCTCTTCAATGCGCTTAGACACCCGGCGGCTGATCTGCGCGCACTGGTCAATGCTGATGCCTTGGTCACCGTCGGCGAGGATGGTCACCTTGGGCCGCACGGGCGTATCAGAGACCTTCACGCTCACAATGAACAGGTCCGGCTCTGGCAAAGCTGCCTGCGCAAATTCCTCAATCGTTTTTTCCTCTAGGGCCATTCGCAATCTGGATAACAAATAAAAAGGGGGACTCTCTCGTCCCCTCCAATTCACTTTAATCGCACAAATGTACAAACAAATCCACTGAAACACAAGCAACAGGGCATTATGTACGCTTTAAGATCATGTAAAAGAAAATCAGCGCCGGGAAGAACCGCTTTTTTTCAGTCTTCTGTTGACCAGAAAACCGAGGCTGCTCACCTAGGAATTAACCAAGAACATGCCTATATAGTTCAAAATGGATAAAGATGGTTTTATGGCCCTTTTCAGGGAAACAGCCCCAAAGCGCAGACGCAAATAAATTCTGTTGCCCCCCTGGTGCAGAATCATATCTGAGGCAAGGCCCAGGAAACATGTACTTTGAAAAAAGGCAACCCTGAAGAGATTGCCTTTTTTCAAAGTACATACCGCTTTGGGTCTGTTTTCAAGAAAGAGGTCCCAAAACGCAAGAAACTCAGGAGAACAACCGGAACACCAGGAAGGCCGAGGCATACGCCAGACCGGTCATATACAGCATTTGCAGGATAGGCCATTTCCAGCCTTTCGTCTCCCGATACACCACCGCAATGGTGCTCATACACTGCATAGCAAAGACGTAGAAAATGAGCAGCGAGAAGGCACGGGCCGGCGTGAAGAACGGCTGTCCAAACTCGTCTTTCTCGGCCATCAGTTTTTCTTTCACGGTAGAGATGTTCTCTGAGTCACCCACGCTGTAGATGGTGGAGATGGTGCCCACAAACACCTCGCGCGCCGCAAAGGAAGTGAGCAACGCAATGCCAACTTTCCAGTCATAGCCCAGCGGACGGATGGCCGGCTCTATGAACTTCCCGAACTGCCCGGCATAAGACGCCTCCAGCTTCTGCCCGGCGATGTGCGCCTCGGCATCAGCTTCGCTCAAATTCATAGTGGTGAGTTCGGTGGAAGCCTGTTTTTCGGCCTGCACAATGGCATTGCCAGGACCGTAGGAAGACAGGACCCAAAGCACCACCGAGATGGCCAGAATCACCTTACCTGCCTGAAACACAAACGCTTTTACTTTCTCTACAATGGTGAGGCCCACGTTTTTCCAGCGCGGCATTTTGTAGGTAGGGAACTCCATGATGAAGTAGCTGCGCTCTTTCGTTTTGAGCACCCATTTCAATAAAGCCGCCGAAAGAATGGCCGCCACAAACCCGATCAGGTACAAGCCCATCAAGACCAATCCCTGCAGGCTCATGAAGCCCAGGAAATACTTCTCTGGCACTACCAGTGCGATCATCACCGTGTAAATGGGCAGACGCGCCGAGCAGCTCATGAGCGGCGTCACAAAGATGGTGATCATGCGGTCTTTCCAGTTGTCAATGGTGCGGGTGGCCATGATCGCCGGCACCGCGCAGGCCACGCCCGAGATGAGCGGAACCACGCTTTTCCCGTTCAGCCCGAATTTGCGCATGATTTTGTCCATCAGGAAAGTCACGCGGGCCATGTAACCAGTTTCCTCCAACACCGCGATGAAGGCGAACAGCAGGGCAATCTGGGGAATGAAGATGAGCACGCCGCCCAATCCGGCCAAGATGCCATCGGTGAGCAAATCTACCAAAGGACCATCGGCTTGGGTATGGATCCAGGCATTGAGGGTAGCCACCCCGGAGTCAATCAAATCCATGGGGTAAGCGGCCCACGCGAAGATGGCCTGGAAGATCATGAACAGCACCCCAAAGAAAATGAGGTAGCCAAAGATTTTGTGCGTGAGCACCTGGTCCAGTTTGTTGCTGAACTGCTCGTTGTTCTCGGCTTTGGTCACGCGCATGGCATCCAGCAGCAGACCGTTGATGCGGGTGTATCGGTCTACCGTCTCACTAGCCTGCAGCGCGTTGGAATGAAAGCCGTATTTCTTCACCAGCTCGCCTATGTACTCTTTGTCATCATCGGAGAGGAAAGACAGTTTGTGGTATTGGTGGGCGTAGTGCCAGGCCAAGTAATCATTGCTGAGCTCAAAGTAGTAGCGGATCTGGCGCACCATCACCAGCAAGTCATCTGGAATTGGGAAGAAAGTGGTTTTAGGCGCCTCCAATTCTTGCGAGAGCAGAATCTTGAGAGCCGCCAGACCGCTGCCGGTACGGGCGTTCACCGGAATCACCGGCACACCCAGTTCTGCCTGCAACTCGGCCACATCAATCTTCACACCGTGCTTCTCGGCCACGTCCATCATGTTCAGGGCCAGCACCGCCGGAATCTTCAGGTCGGCGAGCTGGGTGAAGAGCAACAGGTTACGCTTCAGGTTAGAGGCATCGGCGGTGATGATGAGCACATCCGGGTAAGAGGCGGCTTTTTTGTCGTGGAGCAGGTCAATGATCACCTTCTCATCCAGCGACTTGGGGTAGAGGCTATAGGTACCTGGCAAGTCAATGACCTGCGCCTTGAGGTTTGGGGTAAGCTGGCTGATACCGGTTTTCTTGTCAACGGTAACGCCCGGGAAGTTGCCCACCTTCTGGTTCAGACCGGTTAAATGGTTGAACAACGAAGATTTCCCGGAGTTGGGATTACCGATCAGGGCAATCTTGGCCACCTTACGGGCGGTGGGAACAGTGGTATGCGGAACGGAGGCGGGGGCCGGCGCAAGAACTTCAGACATAGACTAAGCCTTTAACTTGATGGTAGCAGCTTCGTCTAAACGCAAGGAAAGGGTGTAATCGTTCACAATGATGGTAATGGGGTCGCCAAGGGGGGCACGGCTGTTGAGTTTTACCTCCTCGCCGGGAATACAGCCCATCTCCAGCAGTTTCAAAGACATTTCGGGGTCGGTTAAGCAACAGATCACCCCCTTCTCCCCAATCTTCAAATCCCGCACACTCTTTTGCTCTCTTTGCACCTTGCTTCTCTTATTTAGACTTGTTATAAACAGCCGCAAGGTACAAGGTGTTCCTTTTGAATCCAAAAAGAAGCGGATGTTTTGCGCTTCAGGCCTTTATCGGCCCGATTTTAGCTTGTATTTCTACTGATTTTTGTCTACTTTTCGTGAAAACAAGCTAAAAACATGTCACTTTTCTCTTCTAACAACCCCGCATTAAAAGAAGAAGCGTTTATGCAGGCGGCAGTTCCGCAAGCCGTTGAAGGTCCGGTCATGACCCTGAACGGCACCATTGCAAAATCGGCGCTGCTGCTGGGCATTGTACTGGCGTTCGCTGTTTTCTCCTGGGATCTGTTCTCCGTGATGGGCGTTCCCCTGCCGTTCCTGGTGTCCATTCCGCTGGTGGGCGTAGGGCTGGCCTTCCTGATTGTCTTCAAAAAACACTGGGCGGCTTACATTGCCCCCATCTACTGCGCGCTGCAGGGATTGTTCCTGGGTGGCGTCTCCGGTATTCTGGAAATGAAGTTTCCTGGCATCGCGAACCAGGCCATGCTACTCACCTTTACCGTGTTCGGGGGTATGCTGCTGCTGTACAGCACTGGTGTCATCAGAGCGACTGAGCGTTTTAAGTCTATTATCATTACGGCCACCTTCGGGATTTTCTGCTACTACATGATCTCTTTTGTGCTGCAGTTCTTCGGGGTGGAGATGGCCCTGATCCATAGCACCGGCACGGCTGGTATTATCTTCAGTGTTCTGGTGGTGATCATCGCGGCCATGAACCTGATCCTGGATTTTGACACCATTGAGCAAGGCGTGACCTATGGCGCCCCCAAGAACATGGAGTGGTACGCTGCCTTCGGGTTGGCTGTCACCCTGATCTGGCTGTACATTGAGATCCTGCGACTGCTTTCTAAATTGAACAGCCGCAACTAATACACAACCCGCGTCTTTCACGGCCGTACATACCTGTATATCAACTTTGTACAATTATGCCGAAGACAAAGAAAGACCAGAAGAAAGAAGACCCATGCTGGAAAGGCTATGAACAGGCCGGCATGAAAGACAAGGAAGGCAAAAAGGTGCCTAACTGCATAAAGAAAGACTAACCCTTTAACATAGAAAACGCCACTGAGATATCAGTGGCGTTTTTGTTTTAATAGTCGGCCCAGAGCCTAACCTTTATTTCAACTATATCTCCGGTCTTAAACTCCACTGAATCTGTCAAACTATAATAACCAATATAGGAACTTGTTATTTGATACTTTCCTGAAGGTATATGCCGAAATTCAAAACCACCATCTTCATTACAGATTTTAGAAAAGGAGTTTTCTTTATTAATAAATTTCACTTTAGCACCTGGCAATCCAAATTTCCCATATAGTGAAAGCAATTTGCCGGATACATTCACTATTAAAGTATCCATCACTCCAATTCTCTTTATTTCCATAATAGAATTGTCTTTTTTGGCACGAGTTACATTATGACTGCAGCTACAAACAGTAGTTACAATCATTAAAGCCAGAATCATAATTTTCGCCTGATGCATAATCACATCCTCAACGGCTATTCATTGAAAAACACCCGCTTCACCCGCGTGCTCACGTTAGTCAAAAGTTCATAAGGGATAGTCCCGATGCGGGCAGACAGTTCTGTGAGCGGCAATTCCGCACCAAAAATCAACACTTCATCGCCGGCGCGCACGTCTAGGCCGGTGACGTCTACCATGCACATGTCCATGCACACGTTCCCGATGATAGGCGCACGCTGCCCGTTGATGAGCACCTCGCCCACACCGTTTCCGAAGCGGCGGTCGTATCCGTCGGCGTAGCCGATGGCGATGGTGGCGGTCTGTTTATCGGCTTCGGCGATGCCCCGGCGGCTGTAGCCCACGGTTTCGCCGGCTTTGATGGATTTCACCTGCGAAACGGTGGTCTTGAGCTGCCCCACGGTCTGCAGACTGCTTTGCTCCTGGCCCGCGGACTCCACGCCGTACAACCCGATGCCCAGGCGCACCATATCAAAAGCGGCCTCCTCCCCAAAACGCACGATGCCGGCGGAGTTGAGGATGTGTTTCGTAACAGCGTAGCCTAGCCCCTTTTCCACAGTGGCGGCCATCTGCCGGAACCTGAAAATCTGCTCGCGGGAGAAATCATTGTACAAGGCTTCATCGGCGCCAGCCAGGTGGCTGAACACGCTCTGCACGCGCACGTGCGGCATCTGGTCCAGCACTTCCAAGGCTTCCTCCAACTCTGCGGGGTCAAAGCCTAGGCGGTGCATGCCAGTGTCCAGCTTGAGGTGGATGCGGGGTGTTTTGCGGCTGTTTTTGGGGAAATAGTCCAGAAATCGGTGTAGCAGGTCCGGGGAGTAGATCTCGGGTTCCAGGCTGTACTGCTGCATTTTCAAGAAACTGTCGGGGCTAGGGTTCATGACCATGATGGGCAACGTGATGCCGTGCTCCCGCAGGGCAATGCCTTCATCGGCGTACGCCACGGCCAGGTAATCCACGCGGTGGAACTGTAGCAGATTGGCGATCTCGTAGGCGCCCGCGCCGTAGGCGAAGGCTTTTACCATGACCATGATCTTGACCTGAGCCGGCAGTTTGGCGCGGTAGAAGTTAAGGTTGTGCACCAGCGCATCCAGGTTCACCTCCAGCTTGGTACCGTGAATCTGCTGCTGCAGGGCGGCTACAATCTTTTCAAACTGGAACACGCGCGCGCCTTTCACCAGAATAGTCTCCTGCCGGAAGGTCTCGGAGCGGAGCTGCCCCAGGAAGGAATCAGTGCCCAGGTAGAACTCGCTGCCGACGGGAAACAGGTCCTGGTGACGGGTAATGATGTCCCCAATGCCGATGACGCGGTCCACGCCGCGGGTTTTGATTTCCTGTGCCACCTGCTGGTAAAGCGCATGCTCCTCCACCCCGGCCTCCAGCAGATCAGAGACAATGAGCGTTTTGCGGCCGCGGCGGGCCTGCTGCCCCAGCACATCCAAGGCGATGCGTAGACCGGCTAAATCGTTATTATAAGTATCGTCAATGACGTAGCAGCCGTTGATGGCCTCCTTGCGCTCCAGGCGCATGGCCACGGGGTGCAGGCGCTCAAATTGACCCGCCAGTTCCTCAGGCTTCACGCCCACGTACAGAAGCACCGCCAGGCAGTGGAGCGCATTTTCTAGCGAGGCTTCGTCAGAGAAAGGCAGTGTGAGGTCCTGGCCTTTGCCATCGTAGCGGAACCGGACTTTGGTTTTGCCGTGGTGCATCTCCAGCACTTTCAGCTGCACCTGCGCCGCCGGATGCTCGTGGGTGCTCCAGGCAAAAGTTGGCAGACCGGCCTCTTGAATAGCCTCATAGACGAAGGGCTGATCGGCACAGAAGACAAGCTTCTCTACATGGGCGAAAAGTTTGAGTTTCTCCTGCAGTTTCTGATCCGAGGAGGAAAAGCCTTCATCGTGCGCCGGGCCCAGATTGGTGAACATACCGATAGTGGGCTGCAGCACGCTGGCCAGGTGTTCCATTTCTCCTGGGAGGGAAATACCGGCCTCAAACACGCCTATGGTATGGCTCTCGTTGATCTGCCACACCGAGAGCGGCACCCCGATCTGCGAATTGTAACTACGGGGGCTTTTCACCACCCGCTCAGAAACGCTCAACAGCTGCGCCAGCCACTCCTTGACAATGGTTTTGCCGTTGCTGCCCGTGATCCCGATGACAGGTATATTAAATTTGCGCCGATGGTAGGCCGCCAGCCGCTGCAAGGCGTGCACGCTGTTGCTCACCAGCAGCACGTTAGCCTCCGGGAAAGTAGACAGATCCATGAGCCCCGAGGCATCCTCCACCACAAACTGCCTTACGCCAGCGGCATACAGCTCGGGCAGGTACTGGTGCCCGTCGTGGAATTCTCCCCTGATGGCGAAGAACACCGAGGATACGGCATTGGCTATTTTCCGGCTATCGGTGAGCAGGTGCTGCACGGGATAGGTGCCGTTACACTGCACCAACATGCCGCCCACCACCTGGGCAATTTCTTTGAAAGTAAACATGATGCGGTTATCTGTTATCCAAATATACAACAGAAGGAATACCGCCAAACACTCTCTTCCGCCCGCTTCCTGCCGCGCAAAGAATCCATTTTAAGGGCGTTTTCTGAAAAAGGGCGCAAAAACGGCAACAACCCGGCTCAGACGTTCTTTTTGGCGAAACACAAGGGTGTTTTTGGTCAGAAATAGGTGCTTATTAGGCAGTAAGCGGGGCAACGGCTACCTTTGTGCTCCTGAAAAAAATTACCGTGAAATTAAACCGTTATCACATAGCTGCCGTCAGCGCCTTTCTTATTTGGGGATTTATCCCATTTCCGCTTAAAGCTTTATCCGGGTTCCCCAGCAGCCAAATCCTTTACTTCCGCATCCTGGTCTCGGTGCTAACGCTGTTGCTCATCTCCGGCACTACCCGCCGCGAGCAGTGGCGCCAGACTTTCACCAGGTTCAAGGAAAATGGCCCAATAGAAAAGCGGAGATTCGTTCTGTACACGTTGCTGGGCGGGGCGCTGCTCACCATCAATTGGCTGGCCTTCATCTACGTGGTAAATCACGTAGACATCCAGACGGGCTCTTTCTCCTATCTGCTCTGCCCTATTCTCACCGCCACGCTAGGCTTTTTGATTCTGCATGAGCACCTGCGGGTTCACCAGTGGGTTTCCGTGGGACTGAGCCTTATGAGCTGCCTTCTGGTGGGTACAGATTCTATTTACAACCTGTTGTTCAGTCTGCTCATTGCCTTCTCTTACGCCTTCTACCTCATTACCCAGCGTCTGCTCAAGGATTACGACAAAATTGTGCTACTCACGCTGCAATTACTGCTGGCATTCACGTTCATCGGGCCCACCTATCCGTGGTTTGTGGGGCAGGAGGCGCAGCCTATCACGGGCCATTTTGTGGGGCAGATTGTGCTGCTAAGCTGGCTTTTCACAGTATTGCCTTTGTTTTTGAACCTGTACGCGCTTAAGGAACTGAAATCTGCCACGGTGGGCGTGCTCATGTACCTCAACCCCATCATCAACTTCACCATGGCGTTCCTGTATTTTGGGGAGGTCACGAGCCAGCAGAAGATATTGGCTTACCTGGTGATCTTCGCCTCGGTGATTTTGTACAACCTGCCCATCGGGAAGAAAAAAGAAGTGCCAGTCTCTGCCTGACCAGGAGAAAGCCATGCAACCTTTGGCCCTGTTTTTGGCTCTTGTCTATAGATAAGGCAACGGAGCCTTTCCCATTGAACAGACCTATGAAAAGCACTTGGTATTTCACATTGGTAAGCCTTCTGATCACGGGCTGCGCCCAAACAGAAAACCTGACCTCTACCGAGGGAGCCGTCTTCACCCAGGGAGCCAACCTTACGCTGAAGCTGCAAAAGCCCGTGGCCGCCGGTGACCTCACCCTGAACCTGCAGAAGGTAGACGAGAGCCGCTGCCCCATCAATGCCAACTGCGTAAGAGCGGGATCAGCCATCACGTATGTGCAGTTGCAGGATGCCCAGGGCAACAGTACCACCAAAGTTCTATACCTGGGAGACCCGCTCACGGCGCCAGATAACCGCGGCTTTCGCACCGCGGATACGCTCAACGCCACTCTGGGCAGCAAAACTTACCGCCTGATTTTAACCGAAGTTCTGCCTTTCCCCAACACGGCAGACCCCAACCCGGCTGAGAAAACCGCCAAACTATCGGTGACAGCATTGTAAGTAATGTCACCTGCGTGGGGAGGCACCAGAAATTTAAGTTTCTGATAGAATAGTGGTTTACTTTGCAGGAGAAAAGGCCTTCCTTTTACAGAGCATTTTTCCTAAAACGGCGCTAAAGCAGCAAACCGGCTTTCTGCTTCACAGGGGCAAATCATGAGGGTAGCAAAGCATTAGCGTGGCTTGTCTCCTTAGTAAAAGTTTATGGGAGGCATTTACGGGTATTGACGTAAATTTCAAGTATTTTAGAGGCATACAAGCTATATCCAGCCGCTAAAACTATACTTTTCTCGTGAAGCTACCTCTTTTCAAAAGCCTGCTTTTCCTTTCTGTTGCTGCTTTCCCCCTCTCATGTGCCCAGAATGTCGCCCCAACTTCCGCCACAGTCCAAACTCCTGCGGCTTCGCAGAAGGCTGTAAAAGTAGAAGTAAGGAAAAAGAACGGTCGGTTTCAACTATACCGCGGAGGGAAGCCCTACTTTATCAAAGGAGCGGGCGGCGGCCGTTACCTGGACCAACTAGCCGCCTACGGTGGCAACTCCATCCGGACCTGGAGCACCCATAATGCCCAGCAAATTCTGGATGAGGCCCACAAGCATGGCTTAACTGTGACCATGGGGTTGGATGTGGCGCGCGAGCGGCACGGGTTTGACTACAACAACGCGGAGGCCGTAGCCAAACAACTGGCCAAACTCCGTGAAGAGGTCATGAAGTACAAAGACCACCCGGCCTTGCTGGTATGGGGTATCGGGAATGAGTTGAACTTAAGCTATTCCAACCCTAAGGTGTGGGATGCGGTGAATGACATTGCCAAGATGATCCATGAGGTAGACCCTAACCATCCGGCCAGTACCATGCTGGCGGGCCTCAACAAGAAGGAAGTAGACTACATCAAGGCGCAGGCTCCTGAAATAGACCTTTTATCCATCAATGCCTACGGTGATTTACCTTCTATTCCGGGCCGGGTCCGGGAGTATGGCTGGGAAGGCGCTTACATGATCACCGAATGGGGACCCACCGGCCACTGGGAAGGCCCGCAGACTCCCTGGAAAGCCTCAGTAGAAGAAACCAGTTCTGAGAAAGCCGCCGTTTACCGCAGCCGCTATGAGGCCACCATGGGGAAAGACACTGAGCGCTGCCTTGGCTCCTATGTTTTCCTGTGGGGACAGAAACAGGAAAGGACCCCCACCTGGTATGGTCTTTTCACGGAACAGGGAGAAGAATCTGAAGTTGTGGATGTGATGCACCATCTCTGGTCAGGGAAATGGCCCCAAAATCGTGCTCCGCACCTTACCTACGTACACCTTGACGGCAAAAAAGCCACTGATAACATCTACCTGAAGCCTAACCAAAGCTACCTCATCCAGACCGAGGTAACGGATCCAGACCGTGATGCGCTCACCTACCGCTGGGAACTCCTCTCTGAAAGCACAGACCTCAAAGAAGGCGGCGACGCTGAAAGCCGCCCGGGTGCAATCCCCGGCATTGTGCAAGACCAAGGCAAAGGACAGGCTCAAGTGAAAGCCCCAGAAAAAGAAGGTGCCTACCGCCTATTCGTGTACGCTTATGACGGCAAGAACAACGTAGCCACGGCTAACATCCCTTTCTTTGTGAAGAAGTAGCCAGTTAGACTTCCAGAAAAACCCATCTAACCCGCTGTTTTAAGGGTACTTTCATGAAAACAGCCTAAAACAAAACGCCCGCAGGAGGATACCTGCGGGCGTTTTGTTTTAGGCTGAATCTAAGGTTTCATATATGTGCTACGCTTCAGCCCTGTTTTTACAAAATGGAGCATAAAACGGTGCCGTTTGAAAAGGAATACTCAGCAATAAATAAGGGGACGTTCCTTTCTTTTAACAGAAGGAACGTCCCCTTATTTATTGGTTTATGAAGGAATACAGGGCAACTTTTGTGCTATCTAACAAAAGCTTCCTGTACACAGGTCTATTTTTCCACCATTTTATAAACCCGGACATAATCTATCTCCATCGTCTGTGGGTAAACCGATGCATCCACTCCCTGGGCACCTCCCCAGTTACCACCTACGGCAATATTCAGTAGCAAATGGAAGCGTTTATCAAATGGCCAGGCGGCGTATCCTTTGCCTTCATTGATAAATTCATACATCATTTGGTTATCAATATAGCCCCGTATGGCAAACGGTGTCCAATCAATTCTGTATAAGTGATATTCGGTACTTGCATTTGGCACCACCTTACTGGCGCCTTTCTGGGTTCCAATACCGTGGTTATAAGCTTCTGTATGAACGGTTACGTGTACGCGGTCCTGGTCATACCCTACGTGCTCCATGATATCAATTTCCCCGGATTTCGGCCAGTTCCCGTAAGACCAGTCCGTTGGCAGCATCCAGATAGCCGGCCAGGTTCCCTTGCCGGTGGGTAACTTCGCTTTGATTTCGAAACGGCCGTAAGTCCAGTCGCCTTTATCTTTGGTTACCAAACGAGCCGAGGAGTACTCTTTCCCTCCTACACTTTCCTTTCGGGCAGTTATGGTCAGTTTGCCATCGGCTACACTGGCATTGCTGATGTTATCAGAGTAATACTGCAGTTCATTGTTACCCCAACCGTTACCGCCAATATCGTAGCCCCATTTAGCACTGTTTGGCTTGCCAGAATAATCAAACTCATCGGCCCAGACCGGAGTGGTTTCAAAGCTCCAATTCTTGTCTACTGGCCCGGTAGGCTGCGTGATGACTGGTCTGGGGATATCCTTCTCGCCGCCACAGGCTGCCATAGCCCAGGCAAAACAGAAATAGCCAATTGAACTAAGAGGCATTTGAAAGAATTTTCTTGTTTTAAGTATAAACATAATGACTTCACTTTGGGGGATTGTAGTTTCCATATACAACCACCAGAAAACGCAGGATGTTACCCATCCAAAAATAAAAAGACAAAAAAATGCCAGGTGCAGAAACTGAACCTGGCATTCTAAAAAGATTTTACTTCTCTAATCTGAAATCATCCAGGAAGAACACACCCGGGATAAAGTTACCTTCTCCACCCACCTGAATCACAATGCGGTCCAGGTCTTTGCGGCTGATGATATTGGCTGCACCAAAATCAAACGTTAACTCTACCCATTTATCCAGTTGCGTTACCGGTTGTTTGATCTCAACTTGATTTCCCCAAGGCTGTGCGGAGGTACCATCCTGAAGTTTTACTGAAACTTGCTTCAATAAATGCGGATCTGCCCAAGACTCACCAGCAGCTTTGGTGAAGTCATTATAGCTTGGGATAAATACTTTCAGCTTGAATACGTGGCGTGTTGTTAAATCAAACTTGTAGGTAAAATCAGCGAACATGTTGGCAAACTCAAAGGGCTGGCCATCTTGTTTCACGTACAATGCCACCTTTGGCGAAGCATTTCCTGATGCTGCAGACGGTGCCGGATTGTCGTAGCTCTCGTTCAGGGTCAGCGCTTCGGTTTTCCAAACTACATTCCCTGGTTCATCAAAGTTATCCTTGATGTCTTCGATCTTGTATGGCTTTTCCTGCACTGGCCGGGTGTATCCTTTTGGCACCAGGCGCAACCACCAGGCATTGGCTGCGTTTGACGCATCGTTGCCTTTTACATAGAGTTCGTTTTCGGTTAACTTCAGAATCTCATAGCGGGTAGCACCGGTATAATAGCCCAGGAAGCCTCCACCTGAGAAGGTCAGGTACTTTTTACCACCTTCTTCTACAATACTCCAGGTCATGTTAGTAGGCGGCGTGTAAGGCGTAGTGTAGTCAGAACTTTGGTTTGCACCACCCAGGCCACTGCCGTTTGAGCCGTTCACGAAAGTAGAGCCATTGTTTTTGTAGGTGTAAGCGAATCCATTCAGGTTAAACGTCATTTCGTCGTCGTAAAGTCCTTCAGATGCTTTCTCATTGGCTCCGGCCTGCCACCATTCTGGCGTACCTGCCCCAATTGGCCCCACTCCCATGTGCCCAGCCAGCGTTTTGTCAATCACCCAGGTTTTGCCAGTAGCATTTGCCGCACCGCCGGTTAACATGTTGTAATCTTCCCGATTCAACATAGAGACATTCGTCCTAGCAATGGTTACCGCCTGGGTTTTGGTTGCAAAACCACCACTTGTGAACACGGTAAGCTTCACATTATAGGTACCTGCCACCGGATAAGAACCAGATGCATCGTTACCTACTCCTGTAGCCCCATTTCCAAAATCCCATATAGCTTTCAGAGTCCCGGGGGTCTCGTTTTTGAAAGTTATGATGTTGGGATTGCTGGCTGTAGGTGTCGCAGAAAACATTACCTGCTCAGAGGTAGGCGCAGCCGCCAACTCTCCTTCAAAATCCTCAGGGGTACAGGCTGTAAAAGAGCCTCCTAACAGTGTTAATGCCAGGTATAAACAAACCTTGTATGTTTTAAATATTGATTTCATGGTTAGTATATTTAAATACAATTAATAGCCTGGGTTTTGCGTGATAGTACTGTTAGTAATATCAATCTCCTGCTGTGGAATAGGCAAAAACTCGTTTCTGTTGGCTTTGAACCCAAGTGGCCCCAAAACAGCGGCTGCTCTACCGGTGCGTACCAAATCAAAGAAGCGGTGCCCTTCAGTGGCTAATTCCAGTTGACGTTCACGGTAGATGTTATCCAACGTAGCCGGTACAGACGGCAAACCAACACGGGCACGCACGGCATCTAAAAGCATTTTGGCTCTGGTTGCATCTCCGCCACTGCGAACCAATGCTTCTGCCTCCAGCAAATAAGTATCTGCCAAACGGATTTCAATCTCATTGATTGGCCAGTTTAATTCCGGCGTACCTACAGGAGACTTAGCACTTGCATACGGGGCATATTTCTTAATGAAATAATCAGTATTCTGATACCGTGGATTGTAAGAGGCTCCCTGTGCTTTCAAAGCTTTACCATCAATGATAGTGTGTTCAAAACGCGGATCTCTTGTCATGTCCGCATTTGTCATGGCCGCAACCAAATCCAACGAGATAGGAGCAAAACCCCAACCTCCAGAATATAAAGGTCCATTGTAATTTTCTGGGCCAACAAACTGAGGGGCTACGTTGCCTTCTCCTCCGTTCACCCAACCCCAGTCACCCCAAACACCTTTAGTAGAATGAGGAATCTCTAAGATGGACTCCGCATTAAATTGGTTGTCTGGTTTGAAGATATCACCATAGTTCTGCAACAGCTGATAATTGCTTGCCGTGTTCACTTCTTTAAAAAGGGCGGCAGCTTCAGCCATACGGCCATTATCATTCTGGTGCATGATGGCTTTGCCTAAGAGGGCAGTAGCGGCATATTTCGTTAACCTACCTTTTTCAGTTGCAGGAACAGAACTTGGCAAATCAACACGGGCTTCCTTCAGGTCTTTCTCTATCTGAGCATAGATTTCTGCCGGTGTAGCTTGTTTCTGTGAATATAAATCACTGGTAGGAATGGCGCCCGTGATCAACGGAACCCGTCCAAAAAAGCGAACCAGATCAAAATAGAAATAAGCGCGCAGAGTTTTTGCCTCAGCAATAGCTCTGGTTTTAAAAGCTTGACTTAACGCAGGTGCTTCTTCAATTTTAGTTAATATCAGGTTAGCCCGATAAACCCCGGTAAAGTTCTTTTGCCATAAGCCAGTAGAGGGGCTGATGAAAGGATCTACTGTGAAATTATCCCAGGCCACCCAGCTCACCTGGTCTGTGGCACTGCCTCCCCCCGCGTGGGCTTCGTCAGAGGCAACGGTAAGCAAGGGTTGCTTCATGGTATAGCCACCGCTGTTACCCCACTGCATTACATCATACACGGCTACCAAGCCCTGCATCACCTGAGTTTCGTTCTGGTAGAAATTACCTTCTAACTCTGTTCCCCTTGGAGTTAACTCCAGGAATTCTTTGTCACAGGAGCTGAAGGCTACCAGCCCTGCCAAGAATAAGGATGTATATATTGATTTGTTAAGTTTCATGTTTTATAAAATTAAAAACCCACATTTAAACCAAACATCAGAGACCGGGCTTGCGGATAGATACCACGGTCAACCCCATAGCTTCCTCCACCAATCTCTGGGTCAAAGCCGGTGTACTTTGTAAAGGTTAACAAGTTATTACCGGTAACAAATAAGCGCAGTTTGTTCATGTGCACTCTGCTGATAAGTGACTCTGGCAGAGAATAGCCAATTTGCAACGTCTTCACCCTGAAATAAGAGGCATCTTCCACATAGAAATCAGAGCTACGATTAAAGTTCTGGCTTGGGTCTCCTTGTACTATCCGGGGGAAACTGTTGGAGGTTCCTTCTCCTGTCCAGCGACCTAATGCCTCAGTGGTCCAGTTGGCCCCGTTCAGGT
Source organism: Rufibacter roseolus (assembly GCF_017916365.1). Taxonomy (GTDB): domain Bacteria; phylum Bacteroidota; class Bacteroidia; order Cytophagales; family Hymenobacteraceae; genus Nibribacter; species Nibribacter roseolus. The sequence goes on along the minus strand of NZ_JAFMSU010000001.1, from coordinate 805,551 downwards.
CTGGGCGTCTTAGGGTTTTGAATACATCGTTCCCTGAAACACCTTGCCCGAACACCAGTATGTCGAAGCCTTTGTATTTAGCCGATGCGGTGAAACCGAAGGTCCAGTCTGGAGTTGGGTTCCCGATCATGGTCCGGTCGTCGTTATCAATAATGCCGTTTCCGTCCACATCTACTTTGCGTAAATCACCGGGCTTAGCATTTGGCTGTAACAAGGCTCCGGTGCTGTTCACGTAGGAGTTCACTTCTTCCTGAGTCTGGAATAAACCGTCAGTCTTGAACCCATAGATAAAGCCTACCGGACGACCAACTTCGGTGCGGGTGATTTGTTCCCCCGCAGGGCCAAAGGTCTGACCATTCAGGAATTTCTTTTCTGAGCCCAGGCTGGTTACTTCATTTTCTAAGTAAGAAGCATTACCGCTCACATTGAAGCTGAAGTCATTGATGGTTTTGCCATAGCCTAATTCCACTTCAAAACCTCTGTTCTCCATATCAGCGATGTTACCCACCGGGCCGTTATTCCCAACATACCAAGGAACAGCAATGTCTAAGAGCATACCGGTAGTCTTCTTCTTGTATAGATCAACGGTTAAGTTGATATTGTTGAATAACACCGCGTCAAACCCTATATCAGACTGAGATGTTTCCTCCCACCGTAAATCTGGGTTTGAAATAGCATTCGGGCTTACCCCATTTACCAAAGTAGCATTGGTGCTAGTGCCCAGCGTGTAGTTTCTGCCACCTCCTACTGTGGACAAATACCTGAAATCACCAATTTGGTTATTCCCGTTTACTCCGTAAGAACCTCTGAATTTCAGGAAATTAACAACATTGTTGTCAGGGAAGAAGTCTTCACGTGAAGCTACCCAGCCTACTGAAACAGATGGGAAGTAACCGTACTTGTTGTTAGGGCCAAACCGTGAAGATCCGTCCCGGCGCAGGATACCGGTGAACAGGTATTTCTCATCGAAATTATAGATAACGCGACCAAAGAGAGAAGCCAACGTTTCCTGATATTCTCCCCCATAGTATTGTTGGTTTGCCTGAGGAACCGGGAATGCCAATGAGGCATCATCCAGATTATCAATTGGCAAGCCAGATCTGGTACCTCCCTGGGTTTCGCCATAGTTCCGCTGGGCGGTTGTTCCGGCTAATAGGGTAAGGTCATGTTTGTCGAAGACACGGTTATATGAGGCCGTATTTTCCCATAACCAGAACAAGCCACGGTTGTTGTTGCGGGTATAATCATTGAGTACGTTGCTGTTGGTAGCATTCAGGTAGAAAACCGGTGAAAAGCTTCTATCTCCCCAGAAAGCTAAGTCAGTACCAATGCTTGATCTTAGTTTGAACCCTTTGAACAGTTCCAATTCACCAAAGGCATTTGCCACGATTTTATCAGACCATCCTCTGGCTTGGGCCACAGCCAAGGCAGCAATAGGGTTTACAATCTCAGAGAAGACGTAGTTAGAAATTCCGTAAGGTCTTCCTTGAGCATCTCTCACCACGGGCTGTTGCGTGTAAGGGCAAGTGGCACAGTTGATGATGGATGGATCCGTTTCTACAAGAGGTGTGATTGGGTCTAAGTTGATGGCCCGGTTTAGAGGAGAGCCATACTCAGTGTTAGTAGCAACACCTACTGAACCAATGCGGGTATACCCAATATTGGTACCAAAAGTCAAGGCGTCGGTTAGTTTATGCGAAGCATTAACCCGTGCTGTAAACCGCTCAAATTGTGAGTTAGAAGGTGCTACAATCCCTTCTTGTTTGAAATAACCAAAAGATGTGTAGAAGGTAGACTTTTCGCTTCCTCCAGACATGCTGATGTCATGCTGCTGAATACTGGCATTGTCACTGAAAACTTCCTCTTGCCAGTTAGTACCTTCTCCTAAAGATTCAGGATTCTGGAAAATGATGCCGCCGCCGCTGGCTACACTGCCCTCATTGGCAATAACGGCATATTCACGGGCATTTAGCAGATCCAGCTTACGCCAGGGAGCCTGGGTACCCACATAACCATTATAGTTAATTGACATCTTGCCGGATTTCCCTTTCTTGGTGGTAACAATGATTACCCCATTGGCTGCCCGGGCACCGTAGATAGCCGCCGAAGCCGCATCCTTTAAAACCTCGATTGATTCAATATCGGCTTGGTTCAGGTATTCAATACCGCCACCAACCTGAACACCATCCACAATGTAAAGCGGATTGCTGTTACCAATGGTAGTGGTTCCTCTTACCCGCACGGTTGCCCCTTCCCCTGGCTGGCCAGAGTTGGACGTGATTGTTAAACCAGACGTTCTGCCTTGCAAGGCCTGCTCTACCCTTGTAACAGGTAAACCCTCCAAATCAGCAGCTTTTACACTTGAGATTGCTCCGGTAACAACGCTTTTCTTTTGAGTACCATACCCTACCACCACTACTTCTTCCAGAGCTCTGGCGTCTGAAACAAGGGTGACGTTCATCACATTGTTGCTACCAACCGGTACTTCCTTGGAAACAAAACCGATGTAGGAAAAAACCAACGTTCCTCCGTTATCAGGCACAGCAATAGAATAGTTTCCGGAAATATCTGTGGAAGTTCCCGTGGCTGTACCTTTCAGCACTACAGATACGCCAATCAGTGGCTCTCCAGTTTCTGAGGTAACCTTGCCTGTTACATTTACATCTACGGCATTCGCCTTTGCTTTTTTAGCAGACTTGGCACTTGCCTTTGGTAATAACGGAGAATCTTTCAATGCTCCAGCGTGTACTTCTGCACTATGGTATCCGACTACCATACTGCAGCTAAAAGCTAGTAGTAGTATTTTTTTCATGTATTGTATTTAAGGTTTTGTATCTGCATTATCAATTTTTAGGACACGAGTTCTAGCTTGTAGATTTTCTCAACCTGAAGTTCAAGATTCCTGTTTCATAGAAAGGTTAGTAGATAAGGCTTCGAACTTAGATATATTAACAGCATTTTTTCAGATCATTTCAAATTCCAATAGGCATCTGTTTAAGGGTTTATAGAATGTAAACTCATCATTAACTGTATTTTAATTGAAAAAAGATGCAATTACGGTTTAATACAATTTCAAAGATACTACTCTTTGCATTGTAATCACAAGCTGAAAATTATGAAAACTATATATCTAGGACGTATTTTATGTACTTCTCTTAATTGATGATCTATTCAAATAAGGTTTATTTTGAGAAATGCATTTTTACCATCCCATTTTCTCCTCTTGAAGAAGCATTTTTCTGCTCCACTTTCACTTGCCTGAGCTTATCACAATAATTGTAGGCATCACAGAGCATTGCATTGAGCTAAATAAATGCTACTCCTGCACAAGAGAAGAGAAAAAAGTATTTTGTTCTCTAAATTCGGTTTTGTTAAAAAAAATCCTGTTTTAGAACCCAAATATATAAAATTGGCAAATGTTTAGCCTAATTAGCAGTACGTCACAACTACATCAGGCTGTTTTATAGAGTACATCAAGAATACATCAAGGGTACATCAAGCAGACAAAAAGAGCTTCACAGCCCTTTAAGTAACGTTTTTGCTAAAAGTGAAATCAAAAGCATTATTTTTATTCACACTACTCCTTTTTCTAGTTGTAAAAATGACATTCCTTTAGTGAGACCCATTACATATAGGGATAGCTATTTTTACTTGGATAGCTGCCTCTGTGGTAGGATTCCCTTTTCCCATCTATGCTTTCCTGCAGCCTTGGGAAATTTTGGACTTGCTGTACTGGAGTTCGGGTCATCGTGGAACAAAGAAGAGCAACATAATATCAGGCAATGTCAGGAGAAGACATAATGCAGCGGGTTTACAAAAAACAAGCTAAGCACTAAGAAACACCTTTAGAAGCCCGTAGCCGCCGGCGACCTCACCCGGAACCTGCAAAAGGTAGATGAAAGCCGCTGCCCCATCAATGCCAACTGTATCAAGGCGGGATCAGCCATCACGTATGTGCAACTGCAGGATGCTCAAGGCAACAGTGCCACCAAGGTTCTATACCTGGGAGAACCGCTCACGGCGCCAGACAACCGGGGCTTCCGCACTGCGGATACAGTCAACGCCACCCTGGGCAGCAAAACCTACCGCCTGATTCTGACCGAGGTCCTGCCTTTCCCCAATACCGCGAATCCCAACCCAGCCAAGAAAACCGCCAAAGTATCGGTGGCAGCCTTATAACAATTGTATCTTTCTGAAGGGAGCGAGCCCGTGGCGAAAGCTGCGGGTTTCGTTTTATACCCCCTTTCACTTCAATGCCTTGGGTCCGATCTTGCAAAAACAGCCTCAAAACAGAAAGAAATAAACGCAGATAAAATACATCTTTCACAAGCACAATTGGAGCATGTCAGTTTTGGCGTTTGCTGTGGTTATAAGCAATCCAACCTTGCAGTCTCCTTCCTTTCGTTATGGAATCGCTTCTCAGAAAACGGGCTTAAAACAACCTATCTCTCTTCAGCATTTCCCTCTAGGATTTTCTCCCTTCCCTAACCCTGAAATTCATCGGGCACTTAAAGCGCTCTTTCCTTTCTCCGGCATTAAACCTCAGCGGCATCCTTCTGCCAGGATCCACAACTCAACTTCAACCCAAAAGCTAGCCTGAAGCATCCCTAGCAAAGGAAATAGCCCAATACATCATAGGCTAAAAAGTGGGACAAGATGTTAACAAAAGGTGGGTTTTTAGCTTAAAAATGAAGATTCGTCAAAAAAACACTTAAAAAAGACACAATTTTTAATGAAAATTTATTTCAAACCCTAATGAATTGAAAAACTGCCTTACTAAGCATTTTAGGGCTTTTTTCAGCTTTTTGATGTAGTGCTAACGCAGAGAAATACCACGCTTGATGTATTAGTGATGTAATTAATATTTGAGCATTATTTTGCTATTATATTATATTAGACCATTAAAATCGGATATTTTTAACGAAACTGTATTTATGAAGAACAAACTACTAACCTTTTTGCTACTGTTTATAAGTAGCGTGGCGTTTGCTCAAACCACAATTACGGGTAGGGTAACCTCCGCCCGTGGTGGTGAGCCTCTACCAGGCGTTAGCGTGGTAGTAAAAGGTACTACAGCCGGTACCACAACCGACGTGGAGGGCAGATATCAGTTACAGGCTCCTTCAAATGCCTCCACCTTGGTGATAAGCTACATTGGGTTCGTGAACCAGGAAATTGCTATCAATGGAAGAACTTCAATTGACGCTGCAATGCAGGAAGACCAACAAGCATTGGAAGAAGTAGTGGTTGTTGGTTACGGAACCCAGCAAAAAAGCTTAGTGACCGGAGCCATTTCCTCAGTGAAAGCAGAGGAGATTGCCACGGTATCTTCCAGCCGGGTAGAGCAAGCCTTACAGGGCCGCACTGCCGGTGTTACAGTATTACCTGCGTCAGGCTCTCCGGGCAGCGGGATGCGCGTACGGGTAAGAGGAACTGGTTCAAACTCTGGTTCAGAGCCTCTTTATATTGTTGATGGCGTAAGAGCCGGGGGCATTGAATTCCTGGATCCTTCAGAGATCGCTTCTATTGAAGTATTGAAAGACGCGGCCTCAGCGGCCATCTACGGGGCTGAAGGCGCCAACGGAGTAGTAATCATCACCACTAAAACCGGCAAAGTCAACACCTCAGAGATCAGCTACGCATTCCAGTACGGCAGACAGTCTGTGGGTAGAATGATGGACATGATGAACCCCCAGCAGTACCAGCAGTACCTGGAGGAATCTAACAGCCCGGGCAGACCAACGGTTGCCGAAGCCACTGCCGCCGGAGCCGGCACTAACTGGTTTGATGAATTATTCCAGACGGCGCCTCAACAACACCACTCCATCAGCTTCAGCGGGGGATCAGAGAAATCCAGCTTCCTGGTAGGCGGTAACTTCTTCACCCAGGAGGGTATTGTGGGCGGTGACAAAGCCAAATTTGACCGTTATACCGTTCGCATCAACTCAGACCATAAAATCAAGTCCTGGCTGAACATTGGGGAAAGATTCTCTTACTCCAACTTCAGACGCAGAGGTCTAGCAGAAAACGATGAGTTTGGAGGTTTGATCAGCAGTGCCCTGTCCATGGACCCTTTGACTCCGGTTATCTACACCGGGGCGCTACCTGCCCACGTAACCGCTGCCATCCAGGCTGGCCAGCCATTGGTGCGCGATGAAAACGGTAACTACTACGGTATCTCTAACTTCATTAGAGGAGAGTACGGTAACCCATTGGCCAGAATTGCCTTGGCCAGAGGCCAGACTACCCAGAACAAAGTGGTAGGTAACGTGTACGCAGACGTGGAGCCCATCCAAGGATTGAAGTTCACTTCCCGTTTCGGGATTGACGGGGCTTTCCAGAGACAACACAACTGGACCCCTACTTTCTGGTTCTCCAGCGAAAACCTGAACTCCATCGCAAACGGCTCAGACTCCCAGAACAACTGGTTTAACCTGCAGTGGGAGAACTTCGCTACATACACCAAGCAGATTAATAACCACGGCTTCACCTTCCTGGCTGGTACCTCTGCGGTGAAACGCATGTGGAATTACATTGGCGGAAGCTACTCTGGCCTTTTCAAAGAGGAAGATAAGTTCTCTTACGCAGACACAACCCCAGACGCCTTGGACCGCATAGGCAGCAACGCCAATGTGAGCACCCTGGCCTCTTATTACGGCAGACTTTCTTATGACTACGCTGGCAAATACCTGTTGAACGCTACCGTAAGAAGAGACGGATCTTCTCTGTTTTCGCCTGAGAACGCCTGGGGTACTTTCCCCTCCATCTCTTTGGGCTGGGTTGTTTCTAACGAAGACTTCTTCCCAGAAACCAAAATTAACCACCTGAAACTGCGCGCCAGCTGGGGCCAGAACGGTTCCCTTTCAAGCTCCCGCATAGGAGATTGGTTAGCTGCCGTAGGAGTTGTGGGACGTTATCCAGATGGTTCAGGCGACTACCTGGTGGGGGCCGCTCCTACTACCCTAGCTAATCCAGACCTTACTTGGGAAACCAGTGAGCAATTGGACTTCGGTATTGATTTAGGCATGTTCAACAACCGCCTGACCTTCACCGCCGATTATTTCGACAAAAAGACCATCGACCTGATTACGCCAGGGGTTGCACCAGGCTTTGTGGGCGCTGCGCTTCCGTTCGTGAACGGCGGTAACGTACAGAACAAAGGATGGGAATTTGAGCTAGGTTACCGCAATGATGCTGCAGAAGCCTTCCAGTATGAGTTATCCGGAAACCTCACCGCCATCAAGAACAAAGTAACCTACCTGGACCCTAACGTAAACGAGATTCCTGGCGCCAGCGTGGGAACCGGTTGGTCTGCTACCGTTTTCAAAGAAGGCTTCCCAATCTGGTACCTGAGAGGCTATAAAACCGATGGTATCTTCCAGAATGAAGAGCAGATCAGCGAGTACCTGGCCAGAACCCAAATCACCGGTTACAGCCCTAAACCAGGTGATCCGATTGTGCTTGACACCAACGGTGACAAGCAGATTTCCCCTGCCGACTACGCTATGATCGGTAACCCCCACCCAGACCTGATCTTCGGTGCCCGCGTGAACCTGGCTTATAAAGGTTTTGACCTGCTGGCCTTCGTTCAGGGTCAGATTGGCAATGATGTGATCCTGGGCTTTAGCCGTACAGACCGCCCTACCGCCAACAAACCGGCTTTCTTCTATGAAGACCGCTGGACCGGAGAAGGCAGCACCAACACCGGCTTTAGAGCAAGCACTACCAACGCCTACGTTTACAACAGTGACCTGATGGTATTTGATGGCTCTTACGCCCGCGTTCGTCAGTTACAGTTGGGCTATACCCTGCCAAATGCAGTAACCGAAAGATTCAAAATGAGAAACGCCCGCGTTTATGTGTCTTTGGATAACTACTTCACCTTCACAGACTACCCTGGCCTGGACCCAGAGGCAGGCAGCAACAACGCCAACAGCTTAGGCATTGACCGCGGTACTTACCCAGTGCCAAGATTAGCGATGTTTGGTTTAAACTTAAATTTCTAAGCAACAGAATCCATGAAGAAGAATTATATCAAGATTGCAGCATTCGGTTTAGCCCTTATGGCCATGACTTCTGGCTGTAAAGACTTCTTAGACCAGGAGGTACCCGGCAAGCTTTCTGAGCAGGAATTCTACAAAACAGACGCAGACGCGCTCCAGGCCACTACCGCCATCTATGACATCATGCAGGCGCACTACAACACCGCCTGGAGCAGTATCTACATGGTGAAGACCATGCCGTCTGATGAAAGCAACGCCGCCGGTAGCGGACCTGGTGACCAGCCTGCCTACCAGACCCTGGACGACTTCAACTTTGACAGCGAGAATGACGCCGTGAAATGGGGATGGAGACTGACCTACGGTGCCATCTACCGGGCCAACAAAGTCATCAACAACGTGCAGCCGGAAACGGAACTACGCAAAAGGCTGATTGCTGAGGCCAAGTTCCTGCGGGCTTACAACTACTTTGAACTGGTGTCTCTGTGGGGCGACGTGCCGTTGGTAACCGGCGACATTCCTATTGAACAATGGAGCAGCACCGGCAGAGCCGCCAAAACTGCCGTTTACGCTCAGATTGAGAAGGACTTGCAAGAAGCCATGGTAGACCTTCCCCAGAAAAGCGCATTGACCGGCGCAGACCGGTTCAGAGCCTCCAAGGGAGCAGCCCAGGCGTTGCTTGGCAAAGCCATGCTCTACCAGCAGAAATGGGCAGATGCCGCCACCCAGTTTGAAGCCGTTATCGCTTCAAACCAATTTGAGTTAGAGTCATCGGTGGGCAAGGCATTCTCTGAGGCCGGCGAGTTTGGCAAAGAGTCTCTGTTTGAGATCTCCTACACCAAAACCCAAAGCTATGACTGGGGGAACTTCCCTTGGGGGGCGCAGCCAGAAAGCAACATCCACCTTCAGTTGATGGGCCCAAGAAGCGACTTCTACACCAAGGCTCCGTCAGATTCCCTGATCGGGGGCTGGGGCTTCAACTCTCCTAAAGCCAAGCTTTACCAGGCTTTCGTGGCCGCCGGCGATGTGGAAAGGAAACAAGCCACTGTGATGTCTGAAACCGAGCTGAAAGCCATGGGCGGTAACTGGACCAACCCCACCGCTTATGACTACGAGGGCTATTTCCAGAGAAGATACGGCACTTTCAGCAGCCAGACCGGTGGTCCGGTATCTGAGCTGAACTACGGTACCAACTGGCGCATGATCCGCTACGCAGACGTGTTATTGATGGCTGCCGAGGCCCATTACCGCGCCGGCAACGAAGGCAAAGCACGCGAATACCTGAACATGGTGAGACAGCGGTCAGAATTGACGCCGGTAACCGCCAGCGGCACCGCCCTGTTTACCGCCATTGTAAACGAACGCTTCATGGAACTTGCTTTTGAAGGTTTCCGCTACGTAGACCTGGTACGCTGGGGCCTTGCTGCCCAGGAGCTAGGTCCGTTGGGTTACAAAGAAGGCAAGCACAACGTGCTGCCTATCCCGGGCGAAGACGTACGTACGGCAGGTTTAGAGCAAAACCCTGGGTACTAATTATTTCCTAAACCCTGCAAAAGAAAAAGCCCACCAGAAATCTGGTGGGCTTTTTTTGTAAACCTTTTCTAAAACGCAAAGCAACTATTGGCTCTGTTTCAGGCTCTTTATAGTACGCAGGTGAAAATGCCTCCCTTTATAAAAAGAAGCCATGAAACAGAAAAGCGGTCTTATTCTTATAATGGCACTCCTTCTGATGGGATGCGCGCGCACCCGCCCAGAGACTCCCACCTTAACGCCCGTTCTTACCAAACCGCTTACTCATACGCCGTCCTGGACCACCTACACACTTTCCTTGCAAGTGCCCTTGTCTGCGCAAGACCTTACCTTAACGCTCCAGAAAGTGGAAGACACCCGCTGCCCTAAAGATGTCTTGTGCATCTGGGCCGGCATGGCCCTTGCACAGGTACAATTGGAAGACTCAACCGAAACAAGTGTTTCGCAAATCCTCTACCTGGGCGAGATGGTAAAGTTTTCACTGGGCACCAAAAAATACCAGTTGACTTTGCGTGAGATTACCCCTTACCCCAGAATCTCTGACCTCAACCTGGCCCAGAAGGAAGTCAGGGTTTCCCTTGCCGTCTTGCAGTAGCTTTCATTACCAGTGGAAGGCCTAACCAGCACCTCTAACAAAGATTTCCCTGCTTTCTGTTTTTCAGCCAATTTTCCAAAAACAGCACTTAAATAGGCGTTCTACCGTTCGTAGAGTTCCAGCGGTAAACCATCAGGGTCAGAGAAGAAGCAGAAGCGCTTGCCGGTGTGTTCATCCACCCGTATTTCCTGCACTTCCACGCTTTGGTTCATCAGTTCCTGCCGGGCAGCTGCAACGTCTTCCACCTCAAAAGCCAGGTGCCGCAAGCCGGCAGCCTCGGGGAAAGACAGGCGGGCGGGCACGTTGGGGAAAGAGAACAGCTCAATGATGTACTGCCCGTTCAGCGCCAGGTCTGCCTTGTAGGAATCGCGCTCGGCACGGTTAATCTCCTGCTGCAGCGTAAGGCCCAATACCTGCGTGTAAAACCTCCTGGAAACCGGGTAGTCTGTGCAGATGACGGCAATGTGGTGGATGCTCTTTAACTGAATCATGGAGCAAAGGTACGCATGGGTTCGGACTTCTGCCGGCAGGAAGCCTATGGCCTAAAAGCCGTAGCCGATCCGGATACCGGAGCTTACTTTCTGGCGTTCCTGGAAACCGGTCACAAAATCCATCCTGAAGACTTTGAACAGGTGCTCCAAACCTACGCCCAGCTCCAGATAATGCCCGGCGGCCGCGGTGTGGAGGTAATTTACGCTGCCCACTTCCTGCCACTTCAGCTTGCGGATGAGTGGGAGCTTGTTCAGGATAAAGCCATTGAAATGGTGGCTGTAGTGACCTTCTATGTAAGTTTTCTGGGTGCTGTAGCGGTAGTAATCCAGCAACTGAAAACCGCTGAAATCACCGGATAAGATGGTGCGGTTCCCGGAGAAGTGCCTGAAATCCATGAAATACAGCTGGTTCTTGCGCCAGAAAGTACCCGCGCTCACCGAGTAGGAACTGGTGCCCAGCAAACCCAAAGCCAGGTCATCGCTCACACCCAGGGAAACAAAGTCATAGTCCACATCGCTGCCCAGTACCCCGGAGATGCCCTTGCGGTAGTTCAGGGTGAAGAGCGGCCATTTGGAGCCCAGGTTGATCTTGCGGTCTGGGTGCGAGATGTATTCCGCGCCCGGGCGATAAGTCAACGTGAGGGCCACGGTGAGGGCCTGGTGCCGCGGGAAAGCGGTGGAAGCGACCTCGGCGTTTTGGGGCTCATTTGACGAAAACACCCGTGAAGCGCGGTCGCGCACGGCGTAATCAGTGGTATTGAACATCATCTCGCGCTGGGCATACCCCACCTGGAACGTCGCCGACAGCCCGTTTACCAACTCGCGGTTGTGCCACAGGCGCAGATATTGCCGCTGGTAAAGCTTCTCGTAGTTCTTCTTCAACAGCAGCGTGTACACAGTATTTACGAAGGGCGTAGGTTCTTCGGGGTTGAACTGACTCACGAACTTGCCTCCCTCAAAGCCCACCGAGCGCCGCCGGACCATGTCATACATGAAGGACCCGGACAGCTTGGCCTGCACCTCTCTGTTGCTGAACCCATAGCGCAGGGTAGGCGCGATGGTGTAGCGACGCCGGTCTTCATAGCGTTTGGTGTACTCGATGCCCAGGTTAGCCACCAGGCCTTCCACGGTATTGTACTGCCAGATGCGCGTAACCGGCTCAATACTGAAAGAGGTGCGTTCAAACGAATTCTGGTAAGAGTAACCCGAGAGCAGCAGATCAGAGGCGCTGAATTTGTTGTTCTTCCGGTCTATGGAGTCTTTGTAGGGCTTTGATTCTTTGATGACCTGCAGGCTGTCTTTGGTATGGTAGTCCACTATCTCCTCCTGGGTCAAGGGCACGGGGCGTACCTCATTCCAATAAGCGCTGTCTCTGGTGTTGGCGTCTTTCTCAATGAGCAAAACCTCTTTCTTTTTGAAGTACTCGGCATCTGGTACGCCGTTGGTGGGCGGGTTATCCCGAAGGGCTTTGCGTTCCTTACGGCTGAGTTTGGGCGCGGGGAGCGCGGCCACCACCGGCGGACTCACCACCGGGGCTGGCGCGGCAGGGGCAACTGGCGCAGGAGCCGGGGCCTGTTTCACAAAGGGTGCCGGTTTTACGCGGTATTTACTGTAAACGGCCATAAAATAGCCATTGCCCTTAAAGCCGTAGCCTTCCACATCAAACGTGAATTTCTGCGATTGCAAAACCCAAACGTTGCCTGGCGCCGGCGTAAACTGCTGCGTGATGCGCAAAGTATCTACAAACTCAATCTGCTGATCTTTGGTCACGTACAGGTTAAGGCTGTGCAGGCGCCAGGAGCCGTCCACAATGTACACGTAGCCCGTGCACACCGGATCCGTCTTCCGCTTTGGGATTACCTTGATGCGGTGTATAAGGTACCCGTTGTCCTGGCTGCTACCCACGTACTCATACTTGTAGAAGAACATGGCGTTGTTGGCCAGCGGCGACACAAAACCCCGCTCGTTCACCCCCTGCGCTTTGAGGAGGTTCTGGTAAAAATTGACGTTAAACTCCGAGGCTTGGTTATAGCTAAAGGCCCGGCTGCTACCGCTCACTTTGGAGGAAATCATGCGCTCACGGTACTTGCCCGGCTGCATGAAACTCATCTCAGACACTGATTCTGACAGGTACAGGATGCCCGGCTTAAGGCCGGCCGGCACTTTGATGATGCCCAGCAGCCGTTTGGGCATGTTGATGAGGCGCTGCAAACCCTTCACGTACACTTGGGCGGTGAAGGCCTGCACCTCCTTTAAATGGTATTCTCGTTTGGCAATGGCCTGTTCCATGATGCCGTACGCCGGGTTCTTGCCGCTGAGACTCACCCGCACCTCATTGAGGTTGTAGACATCGGGGAGCAATTGCACATTGAGCACCAGCGGCGTGGGCTTTTCCTCCTCCGGTACCTCTATGGCCCGGGTCTGGCTTTTGTAGCCCACATACTGGAACACCACCGTATGCTTGCCCGGGTCTACGTTGAACTGGTAATCCCCTTGCTCATTGGTGGTGGAACCCACGGTGGAGCCCTGCAGGTACACCGTCGCGAAGGCCAGCCCCACTCCTTTCTCATCGGTCACTTTCCCTTTCAGCACACCGGCGGTGGCTACTCCTGCCAGCAGGGACCAAAGGCCCAGCACAGAGGCAAGCTTACGAGACATCCTGGGGGAAAAGCACGGGTATAAAGAAAGCATGAGCAAAGGGTTTGGCTGTTTAACGAAACTGGCCTTGGTTTCTATATCAGCAGGTATTCAAAAACCTTAATATTACACTTCCCTCTGAGAAACAGGTTAGTAGGTTTTAAAGGTAAAGAGAAGATGCGTTAGGAAACAAAAGCCATCGGCCGTTTTAGGCCTGTTTTATAGAAAAGATGCCCAAAACGATCAGGAAGTTGCCTGCGCCGCCTCCAGTTTACGCAGTTTTCGGCTGTACTGCATGTTCAGAAGCACGCCCAGCAGCACCAAAGCAATGCCCAGATACGCGTACAAATGGAACGTCTCCCCGAAGAACACCATCCCCAGCGCCAGCGCGTACAGAATGCCGATATAGTTGAGGTTAGCCACCCGCGCCAGCTTCTCCACCTGGTAAGACCGCGTCATGAAGTACTGCCCCAACTGCGTGAGAATGCCCGTCAAGCACAGCCACAGCCAGTCATTGCCCTGCGGCGGCACCCAGTCAAACAGGCAGAACACCAGAGATAAAGGCAAAGACACCAGCGGGAAATAAAACACAATGACCAGCGGATGCTCGGTCTCGCTCAGCTTCCGCACGGAATTATACGCCACCCCCGACAGAAACGCGCTCCCGATGCCGATGAGCAGATAATACAGAGAAATGCGGGTATCCACGCCCTCAATCACCAGCACCCCCGAGAAGGAGATTAGGAAGCACACCCACTGCCACGGCGCCACTTTCTCCTTGGCAATGAACACGCCCAGCAAAGCCGTGAAAATGGGCGCCAGGTACTGGATGGTCACCGCGCCCGCCAGCGGGATGTTCTGGATGGTGGTGTAGAACATGAGCAGCGAAAAGCCGCCCGCCAGTCCGCGCAGCACCAGCACCGGCTTGCGGTTGCCCCACGGCGAAACCCCGGCCTGCCTGATCATGCCATAACTAAGAATAAGCGAAATCACCGACCGGAACAGCACCACTTCCATGGGCGGCAAATGCGACAAAAACTTGACGCACACGTTCATCAGCGCGAAAAAGAACGTGGAAAGCAGCATGTACTGAACCCCTTTGGTCATGGCGGTAAGCGGTAAAATTTGAGGCTGCAAAGGTCGGGCTTTTACTCCAAGCATTTTGCATCTCTTTTTGAATTTCGGGACTTTAAACGCCAGCCGGGCAAACTGTTTTTGCCTACTTTTGGTTTATAGAATATACCGGCAGCGGTAGTTTCAGCTAAAAACCAGACCTGTGTTCCAGCCCAAAAAGAAGAAAGTCTACACTAAAAAAGAAGCCCTGCCCAAGATTGCGGCTTACTGTGCCTACCAGGAACGGACCCAAAATGAGGTACGCGCCAAGCTGCTGGACTACGGCCTGGACCTGGACGAAGCCGATGAACTTGTCATCCTCCTGACCCAGGAAAAACTGCTGGACGAGGAGCGCTACGCCCAGGCCTTCGTGCGCGGCAAGTACGGCCTCAAACGCTGGGGCCGCCGCAAAATCCAGCTGGGCCTCAAAGCCAAAGGCCTCTCAGAATACTGCATCCGCAAAGGCCTCCAGGAAATTGACCCCGATGTTTACTGGGAAAACCTGTTGCACCTACTGGAGAAAAAGAACAAAACCGAAGGGGAAGGCAACCCCATGGCCCGCCGACAGAAAATCCAGTACTTCCTCCAAAGCAAAGGCTATGAGCTAGACCTCATCCAGGATGCGTGGCGGGAGTTGGGTTTGTAGATTTGGAGATTTGAGAATGTGCTGATGTGATAATGTGCTAATTTCTTAATGTGCTGATGTGTTAATGTGTTTTGATTTAGCGGCTACTGGCACAGACGCTCACAGGACCTCCGGAAGCTGCGAGGTCTTTTGATCAAGCGCCATACCGTTAACCCACATTAAATCCCCTCCTAGTTTAGGAGGGGTGCCCTAAGGGCGGGGTGTTAACAGGCTAACAACGAGCTATGAAAGCTATACCGTTATACCGTTGTTGGTGTTATCACCAACAACATATATGGGCAACCACAAGGGATTGCCCATACATCTTTGAAACGCCATTACCAGTACTAGTCACGCCAGACCTTCAAAAGAAAGACAAACAACCACATTCTCCCATAAAGAAATTAGCACATCAGCACATTTCCTCATTAGCACATTTCTACATTTCCACATCTTCAAATCCTAAAAATCACCTTTTCTTCGGCATAGCCGGAGGAGTGATAATCTGCCGCGGCATGAGGTAGACACGGCGGCCGGTCATGTTCTCCAGCATCGGTTTCAGGATTTTCTCAGCGTTGACAGAAGTCTGTTGGAGGATGCCACTGCTCAGAGCCGCCTGTTTTACGTTTTCCTCGGCGTACTTGTAACCCTCGTCTACCAGGTCAGCATCCTGGAAGTAGGTATTCTCCTTCCCAAACACCTTGGACTGGGTGTGGTCAACGCGATAGTAGCAGATCTCTGGCGCGGGCAAACTCACGTGCAGGACAGAATCCCCGATGAACTGCAGGTCACTTTCCTGCAATTTCTGCAGGTCAATACAGCCAACGGCCTCGCCGCCCACAATGAGGGCCACCTTGGAATCGGGCAAGAACCGAGACACTTCCTTTTTGTATTCCACCACGTCTTTGAAGTTGTAGCGCACCAACTCCAGTTTACCCATCGCCTCAATCTTGGTCAAGACAGTGTTATGTGTCACCTCCACCGCAGGCTCATCGGTGGGGTTAAGAAAATTCTTCACGGGCATCAGCAGGAATCGCCAAGCCAAACCGGCCACAATCAAGAGCAAGAGCCAGGGAATGAGCTTACGAAGAACAAAAAGGAGTCGCATGGAATGAAAATAGGTGTATGTGTCTATATGCGAAAACCGCACCGAAAGTTACTCTGCTCGTTTTTGGCCTGTTTTCAAGAAACTAGGCCCCAAATGAAGACTCAATTTGGCAGACTCTATTAAGGCGTTTCTATTCTAGCAATCCATCGCTGGGGCGAGTGTCCCGCTCGTGTCCGCACGCATACCTGAAGGTTCCTATTTGCTTTCCTGAGATCAAGCTCTTTAGCCTACCAAAGCCTTCCCCCCTTCCTGTCATCTTGGAAAGATCTTGTGGGCGAACTAGAAAGGCCGGGTAGTAAACGCTACTACAGTTTGCCCCAAGATCCTTTTAGGATGACAAAAGAGTGAGTATGCGGCTTTTACTCCCTGGTATGTGTGCGGACACGAGCGGGACGCTCGCGCCGGCGAAAGCACAGGTTGGTATTATTTGATGATGTCCGCTGTGGGCCACGCCAACCCGTATCGTTGTGCGTAGCCGGCCCAGCCTTGCTGCCCGCCGGTATGCACCGCTATCAGTCTAGTGCCTCCTGGAAAGTAATCTTGTCTGATCAGGTCAAATACACCGAACAGCATTTTGCCCGTGTATACCGGGTCTAGCAGAATATCGTGCCGCTGGTGGAAGGTTTGGATGAAAGCCAGCAGTTCCGGGGTGTGTTTGGCGTAGCCGCCGAAATGATAGCCCGTTTGCAGTTCCCAATTATGGTACGTCCGTCCGGTATAGGCCTGCACCAGCTCCGTTACCTCATCCCGCAGGAACTCCCCTCCTTTCAGGGCGGGGAACCCGATGATCTTTCCTTTACCCGCCGCGCCGGCTACTATCCCGGCCAGGGTGCCACCGGTGCCCGCCGCTACGCAGAGCATATCCCAGGGTGCGGTAAGTTCCGTGACAATCTCGGTGCAGCCTTTCACAGCCAGCAGGTTCGTGCCGCCCTCGGGGAGCAGATAGGGTTTGGGGGCTGATTTCAGGATTTCGGCCTGGAAACGGGTGTCTTGGCGGAGGCGATAATCTGAGCGGCTGAGATACCGGAGTTGCATGCCGCAGCCCGTGGCAAATGCCAGTGTTGGGTTGAGCGGTAAGGTCTCCTCGCCTCTAATGTAGCCGATGGCGGAGAACCCGAACTCTTTTCCGGCGGCGGCAACGGCAGCGATGTGGTTGGAGAAGGCCCCTCCGAAGGTGACCAGCGTTTCGCAGCCTCCTTCCTGCGCCGCCTGAAGGTTGTATTTGAGTTTACGCCACTTGTTCCCGGGAATGCGGGGGTGCAGCAGATCCTCGCGCAGCACGGCCAGTTCTACTCCTTTATGGGTGAGCAGCGGATCTGAGAGCGGTTGCAGGAGAACTGGCATGCGGCAAGTCTTTAAAGCGGTAAAATACAGCAGCGCCCGTTTCCGGCCTGTTTTTGGGAAAACAAACCGGAAACGGGCGCTGCCTCTGTCAATAGTTAAACAGTGACTGGAGTAGCAGGTCTTCTACGCAGACCGTACACCACGGCCCCAATCAGGCCGGCGAACAGCAGCAGCGAGGAAATGAGCGCCACGGTGTTGCCCAGGCTGTATTCCTTCGGCTCAAACTTGAATTCCACCACGTGTTTACCGGCCGGCAGGTTCATGGCGCGCAGGATGTAGTTAGCCCGGAAATGGTCTACCGGTTTACCGTCCAGGTACGCTTGCCAGCCGTCTTTGTAGTAGATCTCAGAGAAGACCACCACGCTAGGCTGCGCTACCACGGCCGTGTACTTCAGGAAGTTAGGCTGGTACTCAATCAGTTTGATGATGGAACCGGCAGTGGTATAGTTCTGCGGCTTCACGTTCGGGAATTTGGAGATATCCACAATGGCTTCGTGCTTCGCGTCAATGCCTTTGAGAGCCGCCAGTTCCTCGTCTGGGGAGTTTACGGCGCGTACCTCATCCACGTACCAGGCGTTGCCCAGGTAACCTGGAATGATCTGTACCGGCTGTTGCTCCTGGCCGGTGATAGCGTATTTGGCGTTCAGCATGTTCAGGACCTGCACGTTCCCTTGGGCGATGTGCTGTTCAATGACATCCTGGTAGCGGCGCAGTTTCGCGCCGTGGTAACCGCCAATAGACTTATGGAAGTAAGAGGTACGGGCATCGCCGAAGGCATTAGGCACATTGAATACGCGGTAACTCAGATCTTTATCCTGCAGGATGGCTAAATCGGCGGGGGTTGGCTGGAAGTAGGTTTTGCTGTAATCCTGCTGGAAATCGTCGTTGTTGAGGTAGCGCTTGTCTACGGTCCAGAGGTCTACAAGAATGAGCAAACCAATCACGGCGGTGGCCATGAAAGAGGTCACTTTGCGTTTGGTGTAGAGGTAGAGCGTTCCGGCAGCCAGCACAATGAATATAAGCGAGCGCAAGGCATCACCGCGGAGCATGGAAGCCCGGTCTGCCCGGATAGCCTCCAGCGGGTACTGGTACTGGGCCAGCTGCTCGTCTACGGCGCCTACGTAATCAAAGGTTCCGCTCAGGAGCACCAGGAGTAAACACACGCCACCAGTGGCGGCCAGCGCGATCATCAGTTTCTTCTGGAGGTTCTCAATGGGCTCGTTCTGCAGCACGCGGCACAAAGCCAGAATGGCCAGCAGCACCATGGTTACCTGGGCAATCACCAGCGCCATGCTCACCGCCCTAAACTTGTTGTAGCCCGGAAAGTAGTCAAACATGAAGTAGTTGAAGGCCTCAAAGTTCTTACCCCAGCTCAGCACGAAGGACAGAATGGTGGCGCTCAAAAGCCAGATCCAGAGGCGACGCGGCGTCACCAGCAAGCCCAGCACAAACAGGAAGCAGATAATGGCCCCCATGTACACCGGACCGCCCACGAACGACTGATCTCCCCAGTAGAAAGGCATGGTGGCGTTCTGCAATTGCGCCTCGGGCACGCCGCCCTGGGCCAGTTGTTTGTAGGTCTCGGAGTCTTTCTCCAACGGTCCTTGCGAGGCCCCGCCGTAGAAGTTAGGCACTAATAAAGTCATGGTCTCGCCCACGCCATAGCTCCACTGGAAAGCATACTCGCGGTCCAGGCCCGAGCCCATTTCAGAAGCGTCTTTACCCTGGGTCAGTTCAGAAGCGCCCCGGATGGAGTATTTACCGTACTCGGCGGTGGTGTAGATACGCCCAAAACTCACGCCCGCGGCCAGGGCTGCCCCGATGGCCAGGATCAAGGTACGCTTGAAGAAATCAGCGATACGGCCTTCCTTGGCCCAACTCACCAGCTCCACAATACCAAAAATAAGCACGATGAAGAGCAGGTAATAAGTGATCTGCAAGTGGTTTGTGCGGATGTGCATGGTCAACCCGAAGGCAAACAACGCAGCCCCTAGCCATAGGTTTTTACGATACGCGTACCAGAGCCCACCCAGTACTAGCGGCAGATAGGCAATAGCCAGCGATTTGGTGTTGTGCCCGGCCTCCAGAATGGCGAAGTTGTAAGACACGAACGCGTAAGCCACGGCTCCTACCGCCGCCAGCATCGGCCGCAGGCCAAAGATGACGAACATGACGTAGGCGCACACCAGCGTGATGAAGATGTTGGAGGCCACCAGCGGCAAGCCGGCGGTGAAAAGCGAGTGCACGTACTGGAACAAGTCTCCAGAGAACTGCACGCTGATGAGGTACGCCGGCATACCGCTGAACATGGAGTTGGTCCAGAGAGCTTCTTCTCCGGTTTTCTCCCGGAAATCGGCTATCTCTTTGGCACCGCCCTGAAACTGCACCACATCGTGCTGCATGAGGCTTTTGCCGTCAAAGAAAATGGGTGAGAAATACGCTACTACCAGCAGCAGGAAAAACAAAAGCACCAGCAGGTGCGGCAGCACGTGGCGGTTGAAATCGATTTTAGAAGTGGCCATGAGGTTTAATTGCAATAAAAAAGCCCGATGCGGGGCATCGGGCTTGAAAGATACTCAGTTTATTTCACTTCTTCATAATCTACGTACTCGCCGCCGGGGAAGTCTTTGCGCGGTCGCCGGTCTTCGGGCACGTACTCTACCCGCACTTTGCCCCCGCCGCCCGTTGATTGGCTTCTGGTCTGGCCCTGCGCCTGCTGGTAATGTGGTTGCTGATGGGGCTGTCCCTGAAATGCCCCGTACTCCTGAGCCTTGCGCATCTGCTTCTGGACAAACGTTTTAAGAAGAAAGCGGATGATGTACGGCATAAGGTACCGCATCAAAAACATCACCGCCAGCATGATCAAAAAGAATTTCACTAGGCGTATGGGTTTGGTTTAAAGTAAAAGTCGCCGCCCTGGTATTGGTCTATCTCTTGCGGGCTACACGGAGATAACGTCTGTTTGTCTGTTAACGTGTACACGCCGTAACCTAAACCGGCCATAGTCTCTACCACGGCCCGGCGGTTCTGGGCGCCATTCAGCTCTGTCTGAATCAACGGCCTGAACTTCTTTATAGTTTCCTGCAGGTGGGCAAATACCTGGTGTTCATACCCTTCTACGTCGCATTTGATAAAGTCTAGCCGGTCAAGGTCGGCGAACAGCTCATCTGGCACGCGCATTTCCACCTCATAGGTCTGGGCGTACTGCTCCTGCGCCGAGCTCGCGATTTTGGTCATACCGTGATGCACCAGCCCGTCTCTTACGGGCGTACCCATCTCAATAGTGGTGTTCTCGCCACCCAAGGCATAGGGCAACAAGGTGAGGTTCTCCACGCCACTGGCTTTCACGTTGTCTCGCCAGATAAGGCCAAACAGCGGCACCGGCTCCACGGCCAGCACTTTGCCCTTAGGCCCCGCCAGTCTTGACAGGAAAGTGGAATAATAGCCCAGATTCGCGCCGATGTCTACACACGTAAACCCCGGACGGATGATTTTCTTCAGGAAGAACAGCTCTGGGTACTTTTCACGGCCCCGGCCCGAGCCCACCATGATGATGTACATCCGGCTGACCAGCCTGAGATAGCCCTCAAACCCGAGCGCCTTGACCAATAATTTGCGGAGAAGTTTCACGCGGTAAAGTTCTGCAATCTGGGGGGAGAAAACAAAGGGGTGGGTTTTGGGGCTGTTTTGGGAAAAGGAGGCAGGAAATGGGTGATGATACTAGAAGACTATATAGTATATTCGGCAGTCCAATTTGGTTATTGCTAAGTTTTGGGATTGAAAGGTATATTCTGAGCAAAATAAATGGATGATAACCACAGGTATTCTCTTTATCCAGCAGTAGCTGTTATCTGAAACCAAAATCGTATACATGAAAACAAAACTTTTTACAATCATTCTGTTAACTATTTCTACTCTTGCTTTCAGTCAGAATTATAAAAAAGACATAGAATCAAAATTCTTAGAATACAACAACTACATCGTCAACCAAGAGTTCAAAAAATCAACCGACTTCGTTCCACAAGAATTCTATGAGATAGTTCCTAAAGAACAAATGGTTTTGCTGCTGGAAAGGACTTTCAATAATCCAGAAATTGAATTCAAATTAAAAGGGCCGCAGATTATTGACATTTCAGAAAAGGAACAGGTCGAAGGCAAGTATTATTCTCTGATCAAGTACTCTAGCCCAATAAATATGAAATTCAAGGGTAAAGACCAAAAGGAAGAAACGGAAACAGAGCGGAAGTTGAGAATGAATCTGATCAAACTTTCATTTGAAAAAACATTCGGCTCTGACAATGTAAAGTATAATGAAGAAACTGGCTTTTTTGAAATAAATGCTCAAAAACAGGCCTACGCTATTTCTAAGGAGGGAGAAACAGACTGGAAGTTTCTAGTAATTGAGAGCAAACAGAAATTCATATTAGAAAAATTATTACCAAAGCAACTGGTTGAAAAAATATAAAAAAACAACAGCTAATAATGAGTAAACGTTAGAAATGGCCGACAGCCTTCGCCGTCGTTTACACAAGTCCGTTACACTCAGTTAAGTCATAGAAATGAAAATCCTTAGACACAGCTTCTGCGACCCTTTTAAACCTGATGTTATAGAATTAGGCGATATTGAGAGTAAGAATATAATCAGCAGATTTGAGCAAATTCCTTGGAACGAAATTATTTACAGAATGGGGAAAGCAAATAAATCAGATATACACTATTCTCCCTCATTAGAATTTGAAGATAAAACTACAAAGCACGGGGTAGTCGTTAGCGGTGTCGGAACTTCAAGTCTTAGAGAATTTTACGTTTCTTACAAAAGACCTAAGAGAGTAAAGAGATTATTTGGAATAATTGAGACTGACAACCCTGAATATTTTACTGATGTGACTGGTCAGACAAAAGAAGATGTTATTGAGATCTTAAATGCTTTCGTCAATGGAAAATACGATTTATTAGACAGTAGAATAAAGTGATAGCGCTTTACAAGAGTCCAACATTACCGCTAATAAGAATAGCTGAATAATTTTTAGCTGAACCGTTAGGCCTAATTCTTAAACTAAACCTCATGCAACTAATAAGGCCAAAAATTATTGGGGCACTAAAAATTGAAACGATGATGGCAGGCAATCTGGCTGTCATCAATGACATAAAGAATGCACCAAACAAAATAATCATTCCTTGCCGTTCGATTGAACATGGCGAGGAAATCATCAACAAAATCAAATCCTCAAAGCCAGGAGAAAAGCTGTTTCTCTGAATTAGATTAAAGACGATTCGTGCAGTCTTAGTTCAGAAATACGTTTTTAGCTCGTTTCTAGGAAGACGGCAACAGCTTAGGCTATTGTAAATCTGGGGCTATGTGAGCATACTATGAAATTACCTTCTTACATGTTGAATCTCCACACCCTTTTCAGAACCATTTTATGTATACTTTCTTTTGGCGTATGTTCAGGATGCTCTCAAAATAAGTTATCTTCTACTTTTCATTATTCTACTGCTTCTAAAGAAGAATTAAATGGGGTACAAATTAACAGCACTGAAAAAGCTTACTTACTTCAGGTTACCCAATTAGATTCAGATTCAACAGAAGTATCCTTTATCAAGTCACATCCTGTCTATTGCCCGCTTGATGGGGTACTAACTCAAAATGCCGATACCATCTTTATGAACATTGGAGAAAGGTGTGACCCAACCCAAACAGAATTCACCACGGAGTCAGCAAACATTAGGTTTGCTTGGAGATTTAAGCTTAAGAACCCTGGCAATTACACATTCATCCCTCGGGTAACTGGTTATAGAAAAACCTGGCCTATCTCTATAGAGAGATAAAAACAGAACTGTTAATAACAAGCAAAACAGCAGATGCTAAGAAAAACAATGATTGTTGGCTTGTTGGGTCTAGCAATCATCATTGCTTTAATAGGATATCCTTTTTACAAGCTTTTTAATACTCCTGTTAAAAGTAAAGGCGGATGTGGGATATCAGCAATACTTATTCAGGGACAAAAGGTCAAAATCAAACTAAGCACTATAAAGATTAACACATACTTAGAAATTCCTGATGGGCAATTGGCAATATCAAATACGAATGCAAGTAGCAAGGTAAAAGACACTTCTCCTCCAATTCTTATAAAACTGGATAAGAATCAGAAAGTAGTCTGGGCTATAAAACTCGATTCTGAGGAGGCCAAGAGTGGCATCCCCCTTTATAGCATGACTGATATAAAACTCCTGGATGACAAAGAAGGAAAAAGAATTTCTTTCTTTAACTTAAGCTATATGGAGCCTGGGAAAATTTACTTAAAGGACAATTATGACTTTGATTACATGTGTTTAAGTCCCTTTTAGTACTGACTTTAATAATAAGTAGCAACTAGAAACAGGTTTTGCTAATCTAATCAAGCTGTCTCTTACCATTTGTTCTTCCCACTTCTTGTAATCAGGTTAGCGATAAACCATGCGATTACAAGCTATGCTCCATGCAACCCGCCTAAAGTTAAAAGCAGCGTCATCATTGAAAAAACCTTTTCACAGAACTACACAATGGCAAGAATCCTTCTTTCACTTGGTTTGGTTTTGGCTTTTACTTTCTCAGCAAGGGCGCAAAGCAAAGAAATGGATGCTTTGATTATGCCTTATGTGCAGACCAATAATTATAGCGGCAGTGTATTGGTCGTCCAGAAAGGGAAGGTCTTGTTCTCCAAAGCCTATGGCCAGATGAACAGGTCTTACAACCTGCCCAATACCTCGCAAACAAAGTTCTTCCTGGCATCTGCTTCCATGATTTTTACATCGGCGGCTATCATGAAATTAGCCGAGGAGAAAAAGCTGTCCTTAGATGATCCTGTGGCCAAGTACTTTCCCAATTACAAGCAGGGAAAGCGCCTCACCTTACACCATCTGTTAAGCCAGAGATCTGGTATTCCGGCTATTGGCGAGAACCAAAAAGTGGATTATGACAGTATTACCAAATTCCAGCATTCCCCAGAACAACTGATTCATTACGTAGAAGAAGATTCACTCCTGTTTGCACCCGGCAGCAAGTACAACCACGGGCGCACTGACTACATTGTTTTAGCCGCCATTATTGAAAAAATCACCGGAAAACTCTTTGGCACCTATTTAAAGGAAAGCATCTTCAATCCTCTGAAAATGACCAATACGGGTCATTCTACCGGTGAAAAGGAGATTGTTTCTAACCTGGCCAATGGGTATTCCGCGGTGGGCCATTACGAGGTAGAGAATGCCTACCAGATCAACTGGACCTCCAAAACTGGACATGGCTCCATTTACTCTAACACAGAAGACCTATACAAATTCGCTACTGCCATCTCTGAGAATCAGTTTTTATCAAAAGAATCATGGCAGAAGATTTTCATTGATTATGGCGACAATGTAGGATACGGCTGGTTTATCAGGGATCATTTAGACAGGAAAAGAGTCCAGATGAATGGCCGGTCTCCGGGTTTCTCTTCTTACTTTGCCATTTACCCCGATGACCAGTTGACGGTTATTGTCCTTTCAAACAACTACATTTCTCTACCGGCTACCCTGGGTCTGCAATTGGCGGCGTTGGCATTGAAAAAGCCTGTCACTCAAACAATCCTCACCAAAAAAGCCATAGCCCCTGAGCAAGCATCACAATTGGTGGGCAAATACCAATTCGGCCCTGATTTTTATCTCAAAGATTTCACCATGGAAGTTAGCTATCAGAATGGCAACCTGTCCTGCTCCTGGGGTGCTTTGATTCCGGTGGCCGATGCCACAAAACCCGGCACCAGGTTCATTCAGCGCACCTATTGGTCAGACGTTGAGTTTACCAGAAACAGCGCCGGTGAAATTGACACCATGCTGGTAGACGGACGCAAAGGGATAAAGATAAAAGACTAATAGAACCGGTAGCTTTTTGGCCGATTTCCTAAAAACGTGTTCAAAGCAACCCGGGAAGACCTGATCTGCACTAATCTTGTAATCCAGCCTTTCTATCCATGAATTTTTCTATCATAGACCTTTAGCTAGCCATGTGTAAAAAGCATGTCCAAACAAGTTGCGCTGCATAGAAAACAAAATGATCTGAATCTGATGGAAATAACGATACGCCAGGAGAAGCCAGATGATTTTAAAACGGTGTTTGACTTAGTAGGAAAAGCCTTTGAGGCTGAGCCATTGAGTGACCATACAGAGCAGTTCCTGGTGGAACGTCTAAGAAAGTCAAGCGCCTTCATTCCCGAGTTGTCCTTGGTGGCGCAGATCGGAAACAGAATAGTCGGGCATATTTTACTGACAAAACTGAAGATAAAAAACGGCCTGAACGAATTTGAGTCGTTAGCCCTCGCCCCTGTCTCCGTCCTTCCTGAGTTCCAAAGGGAAGGAATTGGGGGAATGCTGATTGAACATGCTCACCAGAAAGCAAAAGAACTGGGATACAAGTCAGTAATTCTTATCGGACACGCAACCTACTACCCCAGATTCGGATACAAACCAACAGACACCTTCGGGATTGAGCTCCCGTTTGAGGCGCCCAGGGAAAATTGTATGGTTATAGAATTAACTGAGAACGCACTCAAAGGGATTAGCGGGATAGTAGAATACCCTAAAGAGTTCGGTTAATCAGAAGAGCCCCGCCACAACAATGCCCCGGAGTTTGGGATGGATACCCTAGGAACAAAGGCTTTCGGCCCTTAAGCAAGGTTTCTTGGCGCACAAGGAAATACGTCATAAGCCATATACCCAACTTCAACGCCACTGTAAAATCTAAACGCAGTAAGCACCTCAACCTCTAAGCCTTAAAAAAATAAAGAAAAAACTTGCGCAACCAAATAATTGCATGTATATTCGCAACCATATGGTAGCAAATAAAAAATAGATGGAGACGAGAAGAGATGTATTTCAAGCCATAGCCGACCCCACCCGGAGGGCCATTATTCTGCTGCTGGCCGTTAGCGCCATGACCCCTAACGCCATTGCCGAGCACTTCAACAGTAGCAGACAAGCCATCTCTAAGCACATCCAGGTTTTGACGGAGTGTGAGATCTTGAAACAGGAGCAGAAAGGCAGGGAAATTCACTATCACCTGAACGCCAGCAAAATGAACGAAATTGAGAAATGGCTGGAGCAGTTCAAGCAGCTACTGGCCAAGCGGTTTGATCAACTTGATGATGTATTAAAGCAACTTAAATCAGATAAGAAATGAACAAGGCTATTTTATTCAACTTTCTGGTAGACAAGGAAAACAACCAGATCAAGGTAGAAAGATCATTTGAGGCGCCTCTTGATTTGGTGTGGGCCGCCTGGACAGAAGCTGCCATCCTGGACCAATGGTGGGCACCCAAACCTTACAAAGCTGTTACTAAATCCATGGACTTTACCGAAGGGGGCCGCTGGCACTACTATATGCTGAGCCCCGAAGGAGAAAAACACTGGTGCCTGTTTGACTTTGACGTAATAAAGCCCCAAATCTCTTTCTCCGGCTCAGATGCCTTCTGTGATGAACATGTCGTGAGAGACAGTTCCATGCCGCAAGTAAGATGGGAGAATGCCTTTAAAGCAGATGGCGAAGACACCCTGGTCAATATCCTTTTAACCTTTAAAACATTGGAAGATCTGGAAACCATTGTTCAAATGGGCTTCAAAGAAGGATTTGCCGCCGGTTTAGAAAACCTGGACCAATACTTCCGCTCAGTTCTGCCCAAAAGAGGATAGGAAACCAACTACAAAACAAGAGCCTCTACTTCTGCCGGAGGTACAATAGCAACCTCTCCCCAGGATATGCCTTGGGTGCTTTCTACAGAAACTTCACTCATCAAAATAGAAATAACCAACAGACCAATTAGCCAAACAAATAAAACTTAACAACTATGAAGCAAAAGATCTTAACCGGGCTCTGCATCCTACTCGGGTTATTACTCATCAACGGGGGCTTAAACAAATTCTTCAATTACATGCCCGTTCCCGAAGGTCTGCCAGAACCACTTGTAAAAGATACGGCAGCCTTGGCAGAAATTTCCTGGCTTATTCCTTTAGTGGGCTTCGCCGAAGTCTTAGGTGGAATACTTATCATGTTCCCCAGAACAAGGGCTTTGGGCGCCTTGGTGGTTTTCCCCGTGATGGTAGGCATTCTGCTCACCCACCTTTTCGTGGACACCAGCGGCCTGCCCATCGCCATCGTGATCTGGTTGATTCTGCTCTGGATCATTTTTGAGAACAGGAAAAGATACATCCCCTTGATCAACCAAGCGTAAAGAGTTTCAACAGGCAGAGAACCGATACCCTTGTTTGTGAGTCATTGCGCATAAAGACGTAGTTTGAAGATTTGGGTGAAGTATACCCTTCCACCAACCCCGAGGCGAAAAGGAAACCTTATAAATCTTTCCTGATTAGCCTAAAGGATGTTCAAACCTTTGAGATAAAAATAACCCGAATGGTAGACAACTTCTTCTACCATCCGGGTTATTTTAATAATTATCTTAAGGCACCAATAGGTCCTTATGAAAAAGCTATTCTATCTCCTGCTTGCCTTCACTGTTTCCTCTGCCTCGGCGCAACAGGTGTCCACCGGAACAGCCGCTAACTATCCTGCCCCGGTAAACTTCACTGCCGAGCAGGACCACCAGCACATGATGAAGCAGCTGGGCATCAAGGTACTTCGGCCGGGCCCCAGCGGAGATGAGAAGGCACCTAATGCGGCCAACTACGATGAAGCCAAGGCCAATCCCTACCCTAACTTGCCCGAGCTGCTCACCCTCAAGAACGGCAAAAAGGTGACTACGCCAGCCATGTGGTGGAACCAGCGTCGGCCCGAGATTGTGGAGGATTTTGAGCGGGAGATTTTTGGTCGAATTCCTAAAAACGTGCCCAAAGTAACCTGGAAGACCCTGATCTCGGAGCGGGAGATGGTGGGCTGGATTCCGGTGCACGCAAAGCAACTGGTGGGCCAAGTAGACAATTCCCAGTATCCGGCGCTGGAGGTGAACATTGCCATGACCGTGGTCACGCCCGCCAACGCCAAAGGGCCCGTGCCGGTTTTGATGATGTTCAGCCGTAGCGCTCTGCCGGCCCCGACGCAACCGCCCAAAGAAAGCCTGGAGAAGATCAATGCCGCCATGAAGGAACTGCTGATAAAACAGGACCCATCGCTGAAGACGGTATTTGAGCAATATCCTGCCTATAACCCCATCGCCTCCCAGACGCCTACATTTGGTCCGCCGCCCGCTGGTGATCCGCCTACCGCGCAACAGTTGCTGGCAGCCGGTTGGGGTTACGTGCTGATTGAACCCGGCAGCATCCAGGCCGATAATGGGGCGGGCCTCACCAAGGGCATCATTGGGTTGGTGAACAAAGGCCAGCCACGCAAACCGGATGACTGGGGCGCCCTGCGGGCCTGGGCCTGGGGTGCCTCTCGAGGGCTGGATTACCTGGAGACTGACCCGGCGGTAGATGCCAAACGGGTGGGCATAGAAGGTGTGTCACGCTTCGGGAAGGCGGCTTTGGTGGCGCAGGCCTTTGACCAGCGCTTTGCTGTGGGCCTCATAGGCTCTTCCGGCGAGGGTGGGGCCAAGCTGCACCGCCGCAACTTCGGCGAGGCCGTGGAAAGCCTCACCAGTAGCGGCGAGTACCACTGGATGGCCGGCAACTTTCTCAAATACGGCGCCTCAGAGGCTGCCTTCGGGAGCAAGACCGCCAATGACCTGCCGGTAGATGCGCACCAGCTCATCGCGCTCTGCGCCCCAAGGCCTACTTTCATCAGCTACGGTATTCCGGAGCAAGGCGATGCCAAATGGCTGGACCAGCAGGGCAGTTACATGGCCACCGTGGCCGCCGGACCGGTCTATAAATTATTAGGCGCCCGAGACCTGGGCGTAGGCTATGACTATAAAATGGCCAGAATGCCGGCCGTGAACGTGAGCCTGCTGGACGGTGAACTGGCCTGGCGCCAGCATGACGGCGGCCACACCGATGCCCCCAACATCAAGTACTTTATTCCCTGGGCCGATAAGATGCTGAAACAAAAGGCCGCCGTGGGCGCAAGCCGTTAACCAGATTTCTGCGGCCTAGGCTGGCGCTTTTTGGGGAAAATTTTCTTAAGTTGTCTTATCTTTAAAGCTGGTATTTGTGTTGGTAGTTTCTGGTATGACCTTTCTCAGAGCAAAATCGCTGTTTTTGGGCTGTCTTACAGCCTTTGTCTGCTGCTTAACCCTCCTTGGTTGTCAGAAATCGGGGAAGAAGCAAAAACTGTGGGGTGGCGATGAGGAAGAAAAGCTGCAGGTGGCCGTCCCGGCCTCGTTTACGGCCGATAGCATCCAGAAACTGACCGTGAAACTGGATTCCGTTTTCAGGCACTTTCACAAAAAACGGGGCTTTAACGGTACGGTGCTGGTGACCAAGTATGACAAGGTCATCTACAAAAACGCCTTCGGCCTCGCCGATTTTTTCAAGAAAGACTCGCTTACCGTGGAGACCGCTTTTCAGCTAGCCTCGGTGTCCAAGCAGTTCACGGCCATGGCCATCATGATGCTCAAAGAAGAGGGCGAGCTCAACTACGAAGACAGCGTACAGCAGTACCTCCCCGATTTTCCCTACCACGGCATCACCATCCGGCAGTTGCTCACGCACCAGAGCGGTTTGTCTAACTACACCTATTTCAGCGATAAACTGTGGCCTAACCGCAACAAGAACCTCACCAATGAGGATGTGATTCAACTGATGGTGACGCACCGCCCTCAGCCGTACTATCCGCCCAACACCCATTTTGATTACAGTAATACCGGCTACAGCCTGTTGGCCTCCATTGTAGAGAAAGTATCTGAGAAGCCCTTCGCTGAGTTCCTGCGCGAGCGCATCTTTGACCCGCTGGAAATGAAGCACACCTTCACCTACAGCCCGGATCTGCTCACCCTCACCGGCAAAATTGCCACCGGCCACACCCGTTTCCGGCAGAAACGCACCACCGATTACCTGGACACCGTGCTGGGCGACAAAGGCGTGTATTCCACCGTAGAAGACCTCTACAAATGGGACCAGGCGCTGTACACCCAGAAACTGGTGAAGCACGAGACCCTGGCAGAAGCGTTTACCGGTGGCATTCTGCACAAAAAGAAAAATCAAACCGAGGACTACGGCTTCGGCTGGCGCATCCGTCCGCTAGATAATGGGGACACCGCCGTCTACCACGGCGGTCTGTGGCACGGCTTCTCTACCTACTTCCTGCGCAACCCCAAAGAGCACAGTGCCCTTATTGTGCTCAGCAACCTGCCCAACGGCAGTTTCAGCTACCTGCAGGACCTCCGCAAATTCCTGTACCCCGCCCACCCGGACAGTATCGCGCATAAAGAGCAGAAACTGGCGGTTCGCGGCCGGAGAAGGTAAGGGCTAGGATTCTGGATTGAAAACGCGTGCGATCAGTAACTCGTCAAAGAATCAGATACCGAGAGATCAGCAATACGTGAGAGACAAGGCGGTGCCTGGTCTCTACACATCCTTAATCGCCTTCTTCACCGCCGGCGCCACCACTGTCCCCAATAATTCAATGGCGTGCATTACCTGTGCATGCGGCAGGGTACCCACGCTGATGTGCAGCAGGAAACGGGTGTTGCCAAACAGTTCGTGCTCCCAGAGAATCTTGTCTATGACTTGTTGCGGGCTGCCCACCAGCAAAGAACCGCCAGGGCCGCGCATGAGGTCGTATTGCTCGCGGGTCATGCCAGACCAGC
This sequence comes from Rufibacter roseolus, assembly GCF_017916365.1. Taxonomy (GTDB): domain Bacteria; phylum Bacteroidota; class Bacteroidia; order Cytophagales; family Hymenobacteraceae; genus Nibribacter; species Nibribacter roseolus. The sequence goes on along the minus strand of NZ_JAFMSU010000001.1, from coordinate 774,399 downwards.
CGCGCTCCCGGCCAATCTTGCCCATGACGTAGGCGTAGGGACCGTAGAACTCATCGGCGGCTTTCTGGGAATCATCCGCGAGGTAGCCGTGGGAGTTAATGGCAAGCTGTAATTTGTCCACGTTGTAACCAGACTGCAGGTAGGCTTTCTTATACAGATCAGTGAACGGCACAAAGCGCTCTGGCATGCCACCAATGATGGCCAGCGCCATGGGCAAACCGTGGCTGGCCGCCCGTATCACCGATTCTGGGGTACCGCCCACCGCCACCCAAATGGGCAATTCCTGCTGGTAAGGCCTGGGGTATACGCCCAGATCATCTATAGCCGCCCGGTGCTTGCCAGACCAGGTGACCTTTTCGCTTTTGTTCAGCTTGATGAGCAGGTCCAGTTTCTCAGAGAACAGCGTGTTGTAATCCTGCAGATCATACCCAAAAAGCGGAAAAGACTCAATAAACGAACCCCGGCCGGCAATTATCTCCGCGCGACCCTCTGAGAGCAGGTCCACGTGCGCGAAATCCTGGAAGACCCGCACCGGGTCATCAGAGCTGAGCACCGTGACGGCGCTGGACAGCTTGATGCTCTTGGTCTTCACCGCGGCCGCAGCCAACACCACGGCGGGCGAGGAGACTATAAAATCGGGGCGATGGTGTTCACCGATGGAGAAGACATCCAACCCCACCTGATCGGCGAGTTCAATCTCTTCCATGAGGTTACGCATGCGCTCGTGCGGCGCCAGCAATTTGCCGGTAGCGGGGTCTGGGGTATTCTCTACGAAGGTGGTGATGCCTATTTCCATAGCCAATGTTACGATGTCTTTGGAATAAGGGAAAGAAAAAAGCACCGGGAACAGCGCTGCACCCGCTATCCTTGGGGTAAGTACCTGTTGGTAAGATGCTGATTTAAGGCTATATTCATGAAACCGCCCCCAAAACAGAAAGCACGCAGAATACAAATACAGCCCCGTAGGAAATTCTTCAGCCCTTTAAGAACAGACTGAACCAAAAACATAAAACCTATGACCTACATTAAAACGGGCGTAAACCAACCCGGCATTGTGGAACTGCTCTTTTACAAAGGCCCTACGGGCAAGGCTTTGTCTAACCTGGCGCACACGCTCCTGCACGGTCCGTCTACCCTCACCTCGGCGGAGCGGGAGCTCATTGCGGCCTACGTTTCTAAGCTGAACAACTGCGAGTACTGCCACCAATCGCATGCGGCGGCGGCCAACGTGCATTTCAGAGACACCGGCGAGACCGTGCGCTGCGCGGTTGAGAACAAAGACACCGCCCCTATCTCGGAGAAGATGAAGGCGCTGCTGGTCATTGCCGGAAAGGTACAGCAGAGCGGGAAAGCGGTCCGGCCCGAAGACATAGAGCAGGCCAAAGCCAGGGGTGCCTCAGACGAGGAAATCCACGACACCGTACTCATTGCCGCCGCTTTCTGCATGTACAACCGCTACGTAGACGGCTTGGGCACGAACGTGGCCGCAAAAGAAGCTTACCCTGAAATGGGCATCCGCCTGGCGAAGAAAGGCTACAAGTACCCGCCCTTGTTTTTGCGCAAAGCCATTGTCTGGATGATGAACAGGAAAAGCCAGAAGTGAACCCATACCATAGATTATGCTGGACATTGTAATTGAAGCCCGCAAAGCCTCCCTGGCGCCGGGCATGGACGTACGCCGCATCCTTCCCTTTCGGCTCCGCCGGATGGTGGGACCCTTCATCTTCATGGACCATGCCGGCCCCGTGGATTTGCAGCCCCCGCTGGTGCAGAACCTTGACGTCTTGCCGCACCCGCATATTGGCCTGTCTACCGTGAGCTACCTGTTTGGCGGCCAGGTTACCCACCGCGACAGCCTGGGCGTGGAGCAGATCATCAGGCCCGGCGAGGTAAACTGGATGACGGCCGGCAGCGGCATCGCGCATTCTGAGCGCTTTGAGGACCCCGCTACTCTGGCCGGCGGTCAACTGGAAATGATCCAGACCTGGGTGGCCCTGCCCGAGAAAGACGAAGAAGCCGCGCCCGCCTTTGACAACTACAAACCAGAGCAACTGCCTATCTTCACCGATACCGGCGTATGGATGCGCTTAATCGCCGGTGATGCTTTCGGGCTGCGGAATGGGGTTAAGACGCACTCTCCGCTCTTTTACCTGCACGTGGTCCTGGACCAAGGCGCGCGTTTCGGGTTGCCGAAAGAACATGCAGAGCGGGGTATCTACATCGCCAAAGGCAGTCTGGAGGTCTCCGGCCGCACCTACACCGTGGGTCAGATGCTGGTCTTCACCAAGGGTGTAGATCCTATTATGCTGGCCAAAGAACCCACCACGCTCATGCTGCTGGGCGGCGAGCCCCTGGGCGAAAGGTTTATCTGGTGGAATTTCGTGTCTAGCCGGAAAGACCGCATTGAGCAGGCCAAAGCAGATTGGAAAGAAGGTCGCATTCTGCTCCCGCCCACCGATAACGCCGAGTTCATCCCGCTACCCGAGGACAAATCCAAACCCGCCGGCAGCCCCGCTCCGGAGGCACTTTCCTGAAAACAGGCCAAAAACAGAATCCTCCTTTGAAATCCTTCTGAAGAAAAATAGCACGTTTTAAGGCCGTTTTATGAAAATAGCCTTGAAACGTGTACTTTAGTTGAACTATCCCCCTTGACTCTAGGTGTTTACGCATGTGAAGATATTCCACTGGACCAATTCCCAGCCTGAAAGAGAAGAGTCAAGCGCTCCCGGCAACACTACTTTCAGGTAGTTTGCGGCAAGCCGATGTTTGCCCCCGATGGATGATTCAACAGGCAACTGAAGTCATTTAAGGAAGGAGCATGGAGGTAGAAATACAACGGCATAACGCTACGGCCGCCCTACAGCCTTTTATTGCCCAGTATTGGTCGGGCACGTTCAGGGGTAAATCCATGGCGACGCTCAGGCAGAAAGTACTTCCCTCAGGGTATATTGAATTGGTCTTGCACCTGCCCAAAGCGCGTGGCACCCTGAAGGGAAAACCTCCACAGCCTTCCAGCAACGCTTTCTCTTTCTTTGGTTTCTGGACCGTGCCTTACGTGCTGCAGTTCAGGAACGAGGTGGAGACTTTCGGGATCTGTTTCAAGCCCGAGGCCTTGCACGCGGTCTTCGGGGTAGCGGCCGCTACGCTGCTCAACTGCCCGGCCAACCTGGAAGAAGTGCTGGGCGCCTCCTTTTCTTCCTTCTGCCGTAAGCTAAAGCAACTCAAAACCTTTGAGGAACGGGTAAACGCCGCCGACGCCTATTTCCTGAAGCAGATACCGGTCACAGATGCGCCTCCGTCCTTTGTGCAGCTGGCCGCCAACCTCATCCGCTGCCAGGAAGGTGGTACCTCAGTTGAGTGCCTGAGCCACGAGGTCTGCATTGGGATGCGGCAACTGGAGCGGGAATTCAAGAACAAGCTGGGCCTTAGCCCCAAAACCTACATGCGCATCTCGCGCCTGAACAAAGTCCTGCAGCTCATCTCCTTGAACCCTTCCCTCAGCCTGGCGCAGCTTTCCTACCTGGGCGGCTACGCAGACCAGGCCCACTTCAACCGCGACTTTAAACAAATCACCGGCGAGCTTCCTTCGGTTTACCTGGCAGAACAGGAGAACTTTCTCACCTTTTAAGCACACTCCTATTCTGCCCCTTTTCTGTGAAGTGCCCCGGTTCTGGTCAAAACTGTTTTCCTGCCAGAATCATAAAAACAGGCAGTAAACATAATGTCGGATTTTTACAAGACTCTGACACTCTCCAAGATTACCTTTGGCGCCATGCCTTGTTGAATCGCCCTCAGCAAAGGCACCGCAAAGTATCCATTGAAGTTGTTCTGTGCCTGCCGAAGGTATTTACCTGCAGTCACACACTGGGATCATGCATTTGCTGCGGCCCTTTGCCCGGGCTTGCAGCCGTAACTGAATAAGGAACTGCTTTATTCAGTTACGGCTGGGGCCTGCCTTCTGTTCTATCTGCCTCAGTACGCACACAACCTTACTACCTGCCAGAGCGTCCCCCTCTGCTTTAAAACAGTAAGCATCTCCTCCTCTTCTCCGTCAGAAGAGCCCTTTCCTATTCTCTACTCCTTCTTAACCGTGCCGCTACCTGGGCACGGCGTCTGATGTTCTGTTCAGCTTTACACTCACCTAATTAACCAACTTGATGAAAAATTCAATACTTCTGGGAATCTGCCGCCCAATGGCATCTTTCCTCTTCCTGTTATTCTTCCTGATCAGCTGCGAAAGCCCTGAGGATGTACAACCCAGTGGCATGCTATCCAAAGACCGGAAAGGCAGTTCATCTAACATCATCTATGGACGAACCATGGACTTATGGGGAGGCACGGCCCGCGTATGGGTAGAGCGGGTGCAGGGCAAACCAACCGCCATCGGGATAGAGTTGTCAGCGGATGCGCTGGAGAACCTGCCGCATGAGGTACAGGAGATTGCCTTGCCGTTACCGGGCCCGTTGCATGCCACCGGATACAAGACCATTATGATAGGCTGGAACCCAGAAGGACATGAACCAGAAGGCGTGTATACCCTTCCGCATTTTGATTTCCACTTTTACATGATCACCGAAGGGCAGATCCACCGGATTATGGGTGGGATTGACCCAGGCGGGTATGACTTACTGGCCAGAGGCGTCTTCCCTGATGTGTATACCTTCGGGCCGGTTCCGTTTGCCGTTCCGCACATGGGTCTGCACTGGAGTGACATTACTTCTCCGGAGTTCTCGCCTGCCGGTTTCAGCAAGACCTTCATCTATGGTTCCAACAAAGACAAAGTCACTTTCCTGGAGCCCATGATCACCCTGGCGTATCTGCAGAGCCTGGCCCCAGGCACCTCCGTGGAAAGCCCGGTTCGGCAATTACTCATCCATGATACCCCGGCCTACTATCCTACCTCCTACACCATCACCCGCACCGGCGACTCTTACATCATCGCCCTTACAGATCTGGTTTGGAGGGGTAGATAATAACCTTGCCACATAAAAAATCCCTGCCGCCTCTATCAAAGGAGATAGAAGCGGCAGGGATTTTCTTTTGATGGGCGCAGTTTTACTTCAGCTCAAAAGTTTGCTGCAGCTTAATGTTGTCCGATGCCGTGCCAATCATGAGTTGGAACTGACCGGGTTGGGTGATCCACTCCAGGTTGTCGTTGTAGAAGGACAACTTCTCAGCATCAATAGTGAAGGTGATGGTTTTGCTTTCGCCGGGTTTCAGGGCTACTTTCTCAAAACCCTTCAGTTCTTTCACCGGACGAACGGGCTGGGCCACTACATCGCGCAGGTAAAGTTGGGCCACTTCCTCGCCAGCTACTTTGCCGGAGTTGGTGAGCGTGAACGAGGCTGTGATGGTTTCGCCTTTTCCCATGGCCGGTTTGCTCAACACCAGGTTGCTGTAGGTAAACGTGGTGTAGCTCAACCCATGCCCGAAGGCGTATTGCGGGCTTTTCACCATGTCTATGTAGCCGGAGCGGTAGTTCGTATCCTGGTCGTTCTGGCTCGGGCGACCGGTGTTGTAGTAGTTGTAGTAAATCGGAATCTGGCCTTCGGAGCGCGGGAACGTCATAGGCAGTTTCCCGGACGGGTTGTATTTGCCATACAGCACATCAGCGATGGCGTTTCCGGCCTGGCTGCCCAGCCACCAGGTGTAGGCGATGGTAGGCACGTGTTTGGCGGTCCAGTCAAACACCAGCGGACGACCGGCCATGATGAGTACCACCACCGGTTTGCCCGTAGCCTGAATGGCTTTGATGAGTTCTTCCTGTACGCCGGGCAGGTGGATGTTGGCGCGGCTCTTGGCCTCACCGCTCATATTGGCCTGCTCTCCTACGGCCATTACTATTACATCGGCTTGCCTTGCTACGGCTAAAGCTTCCGCGAAACCGGCTCTGGAAGTATCCTGCACTTCGCAGCCTTTGGCGTATAGCAATTTGGTTTTTCCGGCTTGGTTCTGCAAACCTTCGTATAGCGACACCAGCTTGTCTTCCTTGCCCCAGTCAATAGACCAGAAGCCCTGCATGTCTTTCTCGGCTTTCACCAATGGGCCGATGAGCGCTACATTCTTCAGGTCTTTGGAAAGCGGCAACACCTGGCCTTCGTTTTTCAGGAGCACAATGCTTTTGCGTGCCACGTCGCGGGCGGCTTCCAGGTGCTCTGGTTTGTTCAGGGTTTTCTTCTCGCGCTTCTCGTCGCTGAAGCGGTACGGGTCATCGAACAGGCCTAGCTCAAACTTCTTGCGGAGGATGCGGCGAACGGCATCGTTGATGAGTTCTTCCTTTACTTTGCCTTCGCGCACCAGTTGCGGCAGGCTGCTGATGTAGCTGCGGCTTTCCATGTCCATGTCGCTGCCAGCATTCAGGGCCACCTCGGCGGCGTGCTTGTTGTCCTGTACGAAGCCGTGGGCGATCATCTCGCCGATAGAACCCCAGTCGCTCACCACGAAGCCCTGGAACTTCCACTGGCCTTTCAGGATGTCGCGTTGCAGGTAGCTGCTGCCGGTGGCCGGAATCCCGTTGATATCATTGAACGAGTTCATAAATGTAGCCACGCCGGCATCCAGAGCGGCTTTGAACGGGGGAAGATAGATTTCATGCAAGGTGCGTGGGCTCAATTCCACGCTGTTGTAATCCCGGCCCCCAATGGCGGCACCGTACGCCGCGAAGTGCTTCGCGCAGGCCATCACGGCATCCACGCTGCCCAACCCTTCGCCCTGGAAACCTTTCACGCGGGCTCTGGCGATAAGTGAACCCAGGTAGGGGTCTTCGCCGGCGCCTTCCATCACGCGGCCCCAACGCGGGTCACGTCCGATGTCCACCATAGGCGCAAACGTCCAATGGAGGCCAGAGGCGGCGGCCTCGGCAGCGGCAATGCGGGAGCCTTGCTCAATGGCTTTCAGGTCCCAGCTGGCAGCCTCGGCTAGAGGAATAGGAAAGGTCACGCGGTAGCCATGGATCACATCCTGCCCAAACAACAGCGGAATCTTGAGCCTGGACTGCATAGCTGCATCCTGCAGGGCGCGGGTAAATTTCACGCCGCGCACGTTCAGCATGGAGCCGATCTTGCCCTGCTTTACATCGACTACTTTATCACCCGAAGCGGTGATGGGCCCGGTGGCATCCTGATCGCCGGTGTATTGGTTCAGCTGGCCTACCTTTTCCTCCAGCGTCATTTTCTGGAGCAGGTCGTTCACCCGTTGGTCAAGGTTGGCAGTGTTCACCTTGGCGGGTTTCTTCTGCGCCATGGCGCCGGAGCTGAGCAACACCGCCAGGGCCAGAGAAGAGAGTTTAAGTTTCATTGGTTAAGGTTATATGCTTTGGAGTTCTTTAGAAAGCTTGATTGTATAAGTAGAAAAATTGGTTGTTTTAGCCGATTAAGCATTCCGTCCCCCTTTGAAGGGGGTAGGGCGATGATTACTCGTGCTGGTCCCTCGCATTCCCGAGCATAATACAGGGGCAATCCCTTGTGGTTGCCCTTATATGAGGTGCGCAACTGCTTTTAGTAAAAGCTATTGGTTCCTGACGCGGCCTTGTCATCCCCCTACCCCCTTCAAAGGGGACATTCAGCAAGAGTAAGTGAAGATCATCACCTTCCGCTTTCAACCTGTTTTCTTAAAAATGGCCCTAAAAAAGGCAGACGCAAGTTTGCACCTGCGTCTGTCCCAAAAAAGTAAATCCTGAAATAATTAATTACAGCACCAGCGTGGCGATGGAGTGCGGCAGGCTCTTGGCATCGGCGGCTTTGCCGTTGATCCAGAGTTTGTAGTCCAGCGGCTTGTCTGTGGTGTTGAGCACGATCACGGCAACCTTTCCGTCTGGGTTCAGGAAGGCGGTGGTTTGCAGGGCATCGCGGTTAGACGAGCTGATGATGCGCTTGGCACCCGGCTTCACGAACTTGGAAAAATGGCCCAGGTAGTAATAGCTGTTGGTGTAGAGCACTTTGCCATTGCGGGTATCGGCGTGGATAGGTGCGAAGCAGAAGTTACCTACGTGGTTAGGGCCGCCTTTCTCGTCCAGCACCATGTTCCAGTCGGTCCAGGCAGCGGTACCGGCGTTGAAGTCGTTCACCATGGAGTAGCCGTAGCGCTCGCCCAAAGCCCAGTCGTTAATGCGGTTGAAATCGAACTTCTCAATGCAGCCCTCGGTGAAGATGAGGTTGGTCTCGGGGAAGGTTTCTTTCACTTTGCGCAGGTTGTCAAACAGCATGTCAGAGCCGGTCCAGGTCTCGTACCAGTGGTAGCCGATGCCCCACACGTATTTAGCAGCCTCTGGGTCGTTCAGGACGGTGCTGGCGCGTTGGTAGATGAGGTCGCGGTTGTGGTCCCAGGCAATGAGTTTTTTGTCTTTCATGCCGCTTTTGTGCAGCGTTGGTCCTAGATACTCCTTGATGAAATCGCGCTCTTCCTCGCCGGTGAAGATGCAGGATTCCCAGGTTTGCTTCGCCATTGGTTCGTTCTGCACGCTCAGGCCCCAGATTGGAATGCCCGCCTGCTCATACGAGTTGATGAACTTGATGTAGTAGTTCGCCCAGTTCTGACGATACTCAGGCAACAGTTTCCCGCCGCGCAGCATGGTTTTGGTGTCTTTCATCCAGGCCGGAGGGCTCCAGGGGCTCACGTACATGGTCAGTTTTCCGCCCGCGGCCTGAATAGCCTGCTTGATGAACGGAATACGGTACTGCTCATCGTGCTTCACGCTGAAGGTCTTCAGTTCTTTGTCGTTGTCCTCCACGTAGGTGTACGAGCCGCTGGAGAAGTCACTGCTGTGGATAGTGGTTCTGCCCAGCGTGTACCCGATGCCGCTGGTGGGATCATAGTAGGCTTTCATGATTTCCTGCTGCTTGTCCTTCGGCATTTTCGCGAAGGTCTCGGCAGTGGCATCGGTGATGGCGCCCCCAATTCCCACCATCGTCTGGAAGGTCTTGCTGGGGTCCACGAACACGCATACCTGCGTCTCCAGCGGCTGCCCGAAATCTTGGAACCGCATGGTTCCGGTCTGCGACAGGCGGTGCTCGGTGTCCTTGGCGGTGGTGTACACCGTTACCGAGCGGTTTTCTACCTGAAAGTTATTGTTGCCGGTTTTGCTTTGGCTCGTTTTCACCTGCGAGCAGGAAAACGCGAGGCCCGCTGCCAGCAAAGTGAGAGAAGCGAGGGATTGTATTTTCTTCATCTTTTGGAATGAGTGATGGATTGATTGAGAGAATGAGTGAGTAGAGAATTTTGGGTTAGCAAAATAAAACCGTTTTGAGCACATTTTTAGAAAATCGGCTTAAAAACAGAACCCTGCAAGCTTCTCCTCCCTCCTACTTGAATATTACCACACGTACGTGCCTACCGCGCCTGCCGCTAACGTAGCCGCTACGGTTTTGCCTTTGTGCCGGATGTTGAAGGTCTGGGAGGCCTCGCCATCGTTCAGCACAATGACCACGCGCTCGCCTTTCGGGGTTTTGAAAGCGACGTTCGGAAGGCTGGCAGGGATGTTAGAGGCAATTCTCACCGAGCCCGGACGCACAAACTTTGATGCGTGCGCGATGATGTAGTAGGCTGGGTTCCTGATCACCTTGTCGCCGTCGATGGTCAGGGCGCCTAAGCACTCGGTGCAACCGCCGGGTGTGTGGGGCTTCTGCTGCGGATCGGCGGCCAGGTTCCATTCCAATACGTTGCGGGACCAGTTGCGGGGAGCGCCTATGATGAGTTCACGCACGTGCCATTTCAGGTCGCCGGGGAACTTGCCGGGTGCTCCAATCCACTGCTCGGTGAAGTACACGTTCTTGTCTGGATGGGCATTGTGCACCTCAGACATCGCCTCAATCTTGCCGCCGTACAGGTGAAACGCTGAGCCGTCAATGTATTTCTTCGCCTCCGGATCGTTCAGAATAGTGATAGGGTAATCCGGACGATCCAGGTTGTGGTCGTAAATAATGATCTTGGTTTTCACGTTCGCTTTCTGAAAAGCAGGCCCTAAATGGTTCTTCACGAACACCGCTTGGTCGGGCGCCAGCATCAACAAACTAGGATTGTTGCCCGGGTGCAAAGGCTCGTTCTGCACCGTGATGGCATCGATGGTGATGCCTTCTTTGGCCATTTCCTGCACGTATTTCACGAAGTATTTGGCGTAAGCATCGTACCACTCCGGCTTCAGGGAACCGCCTTTGGAGTTGTTGTTCGTCTTCATCCAGGTGGGCGGTGACCATGGCGAGCCCAAGATCATGATTTTGGGGTTAATAGCCAGAATCTCCTTCAAAACCGGAAGCAGGAACTCACGGTCCGGCGCCAGGCTGAACTTCTCCAGGTTGGGATCGGTCTGGCCCTCGGGCAGGTCATTGTAGGAGAACACCTTCTCATCCAGATCAGACGCGCCTATGCTCACGCGCAGGTAACTCACGCCAATATTGTTTCCGTCCGTCGCGAAGAGTTCTTTCAGGATAGCTGCTCTTGCCGCCGGAGTCATTTTGTGCAGGTGGTACGCGCTGCCGCCGGTTAACGTGTATCCGAAACCATCGATGGTCTGGAATGTCTGCTGGTCATCAATGTCAATGACTGCTGAAGTAGCCGCCGCATCTGTAAACGCCAACGGCTGCGCCTGCTTCTGGAACAGCGAAGATTTATCAGGATTGGTCAGCCAAAGATCGGCCTCGTTCTTAGAGAAAAAGCCTTTGTTAGAGGTACAGCCCACCGCACCGCCTAGGCAAAGCCCACCGATGAGCAGGGTGTGTACCCACTGTTTTTTGAGGGAATGAATCATGAAAAGGTATTAAAATGATGTTGGCTCAGTAGAGTTAGCCTTGCAGCTAAGGTTTCGACCACAACCGCCCTCCTCTTTTTGTCATCTTGGAAAGATCTTGTGGGCAAACTGTAATAGCGTCTAAGAAAGGCCTACCTGGTTCGTTCACAAGATCCTTTCAGGATGACAAAGGGGTGGAGAATCGCTTTAGAATCTTACTTCTAGCTGGGTCTGAATTCAAAATGTAAAACGTACTGCTTCACTGCAGGACAGAAATCTGTTTCGGGGCTGCTTTAAGCAAATCAGCCCCGAAACAGAATAAGAATTACCACACGTAGGTACCCGTGGCGCCGCCTCTCAGAGTAGAGGAGACAATCTGGCCGCGGTACCGGATGTTGAAGGTCTGATTAGAACCGGTTTCGTTCAGGACCAGCAACACCTTTTTACCTGCCGGGTTCTTGAACGCTACGTGCTGCAGAGTGCTGAACATCTCAGTGTTCTGGGCATTCAGAAGCGTAGATTTCACCCGTACCGATTCGGGCCGTACAAACTTAGACGCGTGCGCGATGATGTAGTAGGCTACGTTGCGGGTAGCAGTGTTTCCGTTTACCGTTACGGCAGGAAGACAGGTGTTACAGCCGCCAGGAGTGAATGGTTGGTTGTTCTGGTCAGCGGTTAGGTTCCACTCCAGGGCGTTCTTGCTCCAGTTGCGCATACTCCCGATAACCACGTTGGTCATGTGCCATTTCAGGTCTGCGGAGAAATCGCCCGGGGCGCCTACCCATTGCTCGGTGAAGTACACGTTCTTGTCTGGGTGGGCATTGTGCACGGTGGTCATACCGGCAATGTTCCCGGCGTACAGGTGAAAGGCCGATCCATCTACATACTGCTTTGCCGCCGGATCGTCCATGATGCTGATGGGGTAGTCCACGCGATCCAGGTTATGATCATATAGGATGATCTTGGTCGCCAGGTTCGCGGCGCGCAACGCCGGCCCGATGTTGTTCTTCACGAAGTTCGCCTGATCCTGCGCCGACATGTACATGCTGGGGTTGTTGCCGTCGTGCAGGGGTTCGTTCTGAATGGTGATGGCGTCAATGGTGATGCCGGCCGCTTTCATGCCCTGGATGTAATTCACCAGGTAGTCGGCGTAATCATCGTAGTACTCCGCTTTCAGGGAACCGCCTTTGGGGCTGTTGTTCGTTTTCATCCAGGCCGGAGGACTCCACGGCGAGGCCAGTAGTTTGATGTTCGGGTTGATGGCGAGAATCTCCTTGAGCACCGGAATGTAATAGGCTTGGTCCGGTGCCAGGCTGAAGGCTGTACCCATCACATCCTGGTACGAGTACACGGTGGGGCTCAGGTCAGAGGCACCTACGTTCAGGCGCAGGTAACTCACCCCAATGGTACCCTCTTCGTTGTCCACCGCAAATAATTCTTTCAACAGATCGGCGCGGCTGGTGGCGGCCATCTGGTTGAGCACGTAGGCGCTACCAGTGGTTAAGGTGTACCCAAAGCCATCCACGGTCTGGTAGGTCTGGGTAGTGTCTATATCTATGGTGAGGTTATTGTTGGATTCGGCTTTGAAGTTCAGGGTCACGTTCTGCTTCTTGAACAGCACCGATTTGTCTGGGTTGGTGAGCCAGAAAGCTACCTGGCTGGAACCGTTACCGCCCGGGGGTGGCGGGGGGGACGGAGTTGGGTCAGAGTCACCGCCGCAGCTGGTCAAGGAACCAACCAGTAATGCTAGCGCACTCAGTTTAGATATTTTTTTAAAGAAAGGACTTCCCATGGTTACGCTTTGAACAGACAGGTTTAGCTTACAAGAGGTCTGCTTGAACCTGTCTCATGAAACACACGGCTGCGCTTGGCTAACACCTAACTGGGCGAGCTTCGCGAACAGCTTTTTTGTTGGCAGGCTTCAGGTGTTTCAGGTCTCTTTTCAAGAAATCGGCCCTAAAACTACGCAAGGTATACCTGCACCTTTTTTGAAAGAAAACGGGCGCTTCTTCCTTCTCCTGAAGCCGAAGCGCCCGTTCTGATTATTGTTTCACAAACGAATACTCGGCGGTTTTGTAATCGTTAGTGACGGTGATGGTGGTTTTGTAATTACCAGCCTGCGTGATGCCTTTGTAGTTAGGACCTCCGTTGGTCATGGTTCCGGTCAGCGCCGTGCTGTTGGTCCCGAACTGCACATCCCAAGGGGAGTTGAACTTCAGGTCATAGTTGGCCTTTAGTGCGAATGTACCTTCAAAGGTATAAGGGTGCTTGTAGGTCATGAGGTACTCATTACGGGCATCCCAGCCTCCGCCGGCATCATCCCAGTGGAAAAGTTTGATGTTGTAGTACTTCCAGGTAAGCTTACCGGTCTGGAAGTTCAGGGTGAGTTGGTAAGCCTGGTCACGGGAAACCACGATCCCTGCATTACCAGTCCCGAAATCAACCGGCATAGATACCGCATCTGCGTTTGGAGTGGTGGTCTCGCCTATTTTGGCGGTAGTGGTGAAAGAAGTACCAGAACCGTCATTGGCAGAGTTCAGTCTGTATTCTTTGCTTGCCTCCAGCGCCAGGAACACGTTTGATTTGAACGTGTTACCGTCTTTGGTGAATTCAGCCACCACCGTGTTGCCTTGCAATAAGAAGAGTTTATCCGGGATAGTGGCCGGAGGTGGTACCGAGGTGTCTTTCTGCAGAGAGTAAGTGTATTGCTCACCAGACAGGTTCAAGGTCACGATATGACGACCAGTAGCCGTAGCCGGGATGTCTTCAAACGTACCGGCTGGGGCCTGAGACTCCATTACCAGTTGGTTGCTGGTGCCTTTCACACGTTTCATGAGGTAACCCCAGTCACCGTTGGCTCTAAAAATGAAGCCCTCGGTTTTCTCAACGTCCAGAGAGGCTTTCCAAACCCCGTTGCCCTGGTACGCGAGCGGCTCCTCGGTATTCCAACCGCCGGCAAATGCACCGCCAATCACGCTCCATCTGTCAATCTTCAGGAAGCTGATTTTGTTTGTGTTCAGGTCTACGGTAATGCGGTAAGTCCCGGCACCCGGAGCAGCAATAGGAGCTCCCTTTTTACGAAGCACACCGTCTGTGCCCGCGCCGTACACCACAGAGGTGGCGTTCTGCTGGCTATAGAATCTGAAAGTACCGCCTTCGGTTAAACGGGTGTACACTTCAAATACGTTGGTCCGGTTTCCGTTGGCGTCTTTCAATGGGCGCATCTGAATGGCCTGGCTTACATCAGCGCCTTTCTCAGTGGCCGTACCGGAGATGTACAGGCGGTCTGGGTGCGTCTCGTTTACGAAACGTTTGATGGAGATAGGCTTGCCTGCAGACACGGTTTCCTTGCTCAATGACTGGGCAACCACGGCCCATTTCAACTGGGCCACGGCGTTGGCGTCATAACCAGCCATGGACAAGGCTTGGTCAATCTGCACCGCGGTAGGCGTGATGAACAGGTTTTTCCCGCCGTTGCCGGTAGGCATGCTCAGGATAGGCGTGCTGAAATCTGCGTTGGCGGCAGAGTCAATAACCAATCTGTAGGTGACGCCATAGTTCTTGCTGGACATTGCCGGAGCCCACTCAAAACGGGTAGTGGCGTTAGGGCTGGCCTGATCCAGGGTGATGGTGGCATTTTCTGCCGGGTTAGCCAGCACCGGGGCACTCAGCTCCCAGTTGCCCACCGGCTCAATATTATCTTGCTCCTCGCAGGCGCCCACCACAAACAGCAGGGCCAGGAGCTGGAAAAACACGTTTATCTTTTTCATGATGACTATTTTTTAGACATGAATTCTTGAAGAGGATCTTTGGCAAACACCTGCAACCTTCCTTCCTGGCCCCGCAAAGTATTTGCGGGACCAGTTATTTCAGGACTGTTTTTCTAAAATCAGCCCTGAAACAGAACCCCGGGGGAAAGGTTCTGAGACGGGTGCCTTGCGGCCGAAGGATTAGTTATAACCCGAGGTTTGCGTCAACTGCGGGTTACGGTTGATTTCTGACTGAGGGATAGGCAGGAACAGCTCATGGGGCGCTACGTTGTACTCCTTGCGGGTATTGGTGCGCAGGTCAATCTCATTGAGGCTGTTCATCACCTGGGCAGCCACGCCGTAACGGCGCAGATCATCCCAACGGTGACCTTCCTGGGCCAGCTCCAGACGGCGCTCTTTCAGGATGGCCATTCTCATATCCTCTTTGGTAGTGGAGGTATTCGCGCCCAGGTTTACTCTTCTGCGCACGGCGTTCAGCACGGTTCTGGCTTCTTCCAGGCGGCCCAGTTCGTTCAGGGCTTCGGCTTTCAGGAGCATGATATCTGCCAGTCTGAAGAGGTACTGGCGGTTGGTGCTAGCCCAGCCGTTGGCGCTTTTCCAGCGGTATGCGAATGGCACGCTTCCGCCGGTGCTCACTGACCAGAACTCATCTGACCAAGGCGCATTCTCAAACAAGATGGTGGTGTTTCTCCGGACGTTGTCGTTCTCAGAGTTGTAGGCATTCACCAGGTCATGCGACGGGGTCATGAATTTACGCCAGGTGTCGCCGCTCAAAGACGGTGGGAGCAGCATCTGAGGACCCCAGTTGGCTTCGTTTCCGCCAATGAACTGCACCTCCATGATAGACTCGGCATTGTTGTAATGGGCACCGTCAAACAGATCGTTGAAGTTGCTCAGCAGCTGGTAATTGGCCGGGCTGTTGATCACGGCATCGGCGTACTGCAGCACTTTGTTGTAGTCGCGGTCTGGGCGTTGGGCCCAGGCTTTCGCTAACAAGGCGTTGGCGGCACCACGGGTAGCACGGGCTTTGTTCACGCTGGCATTCTCTCCGTAGGTATCAGGCAGTCTGTTTTCCAAGGCAAAGGTCAGGTCGGCCACAATCTGGTTGTAGACCTCAACCTCGGTGGCGCGGGGCTTTTGAGTCGTAGCTGGATCAAGCGAAGTTACTGGCTCTAACACCAACGGAACACCGCCCCACATTTTCACCAGTTGGAAGTAATGGTATGCGCGCAGGAAAGCAGCCTCGCCTAAGATTTGGTTTTTGCGGGTTTCTGATAACTGCGGGTCTGTGATCTGAGGTACCTTCTGCAACACCACGTTGGCTTTGGCAATGGCGTTGTAGATCTGGCTCCAGTTGTTCCACAGACGGCTGTTGGTAGGCGTGATGGCTACGTTGTCAACGGCAAAGATCTCGGCGTTGTCACCCCCGGCATAATAGTTATCAGAGAGAATCTCGCTGAACACCAAGTTATCCCAGATGTAGTACTCTGCCTGAAACGACTCATAAACGCCGGTTAGTGCCGCCTCAGCATCGCTAGCGGTTTTATAGGCGTTATCTACAGTTGCCTGAGAAATTGGTGCTAGTTCCAGGAAATCATCGCAGGCTGGGGCTCCCATCAAGAGAGCGCCGGCCAGTGTATATATTGCTATTCTATTCAGTTTCATATCTGCTTGATTAGAAGGAAAGATTCAGGCCTAAGATTAAGTTGCGTGTCTGCGGATAAGTACCAAAATCAATACCCTGCGCTCTGTTGCTGCCACCAAAGGCGTTAACCTCTGGGTCAAACCCTGAATAGTTTGTGATGGTGAACAGGTTCTCGCCGGTGGCATAGAGGCGCAGGTTGTTCATTTTGATCTTAGACAACAGCGTAGTAGGCAAATTGTAGCTGAGGGTAAGGGTTTTTAAACGCACGTAGGAACCGTCTTCCACAAAGCGGGAAGAGATGCGTGAATTGTCTGTATTGGCCCAAACCGCTCTCGGGATATCCGTAATGTCTCCGTCTTTTCTCCAACGATTCAGAACAGCGATGCCTTGGTTTTTCGGGTCAGACATACCTTCCATTTCAATGCGGGTAGCGTTGAAGATGTCGTTGCCCTGCGAGCCTTGCAAGAAGATGCTCAAACCAAAGTTTTTGTAGGAGAAGGTGTTAGTTACCCCGTAGATGAAGTCTGCGTTGGGGTTACCAATTATAGTGCGATCATCTGGTGAAGGCGTGAAAGTGCTTTCACCGTTTTTGTTGATGTAGTACGCCATACCAGTAGTTGGGTCTACCCCACCCCACCGATATCCGTAGAATAGGGCCAGCGGAGAACCTTCTCTTGACAAGCCTACGTCACCTCTACCAGCCACTCCTCCACCGGGGAAGCTCTGGCCTAAAACGTTTATTACTTTGTTTCTGTTGAATGACAAGTTCAGGTCAGTGGTCCAAGAGAAATCACCCACCAGGTTCTGTGAGCTCACCAGAAATTCAAGACCTTTGTTATCCAGTCGGCCCACGTTGGCATCACCGCCGTTATAACCGGTTGATCTTGGCACTTCCACTGGAAGTAAGAGATCTGTGGTTTTCTTTAGGTAAGCATCAATGGTTAACGCAATACGGGAATTCAGGAAAGCGACATCCAAGCCCACGTTGGTTTGCTCTGATGCTTCCCAGCCCAATTGGTAATTCCCAATAGATGCAGGATAGCTACCAGGTTGGGCAGTGCCACCAATTGGATAATTAGCACCATATCCTACGAGCGGTCTAAATGCATATGCCCCTAAACCAGTGTCATTTCCAACCAATCCCCAACCTACTCTCAGTTTAACATCGTTCACCACGTTGGTTTTAGGAAAGAAGGTCTCTTCTGAGACTCTCCAGCCCAAAGACGCTGATGGGAAGTAGCCCCAACGCACTTCCGGACCGAACACAGAGGAAGCATCTGCTCTGAAATTGGCAGTCACCAGGTATTTATTGGCAAAATCATAGGTAACTCGGCTAATGAAGGAGGTATTAGCTTTCTCAGATTTGTCAGCAGTAGCTGACTGAATTACGGCACCAGCGCCTGGGGTAGTCACCGCGGTTCCAGAGAACTCAGTGCGCTCAATGCTGCTGTTTTCCCAATCAAATTTCTGCTGCACAGAACCCACCATGGCGCTGAAGTTATGCTGACCCACGGTTTTGGCGTAAGAAAGGGTGTTGTCCAGAATCCAGTAGTTGGTGAGGTTGGTGCTGTTACGGCCAATCCCTTTTCTGGCGCGGCCATAGCTGGTTCTGAACGGATCCAGGAAGTAGTCGTTGATGGCGCTGATGTAGTCAATACCAAAGTTGGCGCGGTATTTAAGGCCTTTCAGCAATTGCACTTCGCCGTACACGTTGCCTAATAAGCGTTGGTTACGGTAGTTGCGGTCAGAACCGTCGGTGCTGGAGATAGGGTTTTCCCAGTCCTGGAACGGGTTGCTGGTGAAGGTTCCGTTAGCGTTGTATATTCCAATTACTGGCGGGGTTGACAATACGCCCAGGATTACCCCGCCCTGGTTTACAGACTGGTTATCGGCTACGTCTACGTCATGGTAGCGGGTGTAGCCCATGTTGGTCCCCACGGTTAACCAGTTGGAAAGCTTCTGCTCTAGGTTCACTTTAAAGCTGGCGCGGTCCATGGTAGAGCTACGCACGGCGCCGTTCTGCTTCATCCAACCGCCAGAGATGTAGTAGTTGGTTTTGTCGGTCTTCCCGGAAACGGCTAACTGGTAGTTCAAAGAACTTCCGTTCTGGAAAACTTCTTTCTGCCAGTCAGTATTCTCCTGGTAGCGGCTCCAGTCTGTGTTCTGGCCCAGCTCAGTCATCAGGTCACGGTACTGCTCGGCGTTCAAAACGTCCAGCGTGTTCCAAACCTGGGAAACCCCAGTATAGGTGCTGAATTCAAAGGTAGGTTTTTCGGTTCTACCGCGTTTGGTGGTAATCAACACTACCCCGTTGGCACCCTGCGCACCGTAAATAGCGGCAGAAGAAGCGTCTTTCAAGATAGAGATGCTTTCAATATCGGCGGGGTTCAGGCTTCTGGTGTCTGTAGAAGGCACGCCGTCTACCACGTACAAAGGATCACTGTTGGCGGTAATAGAGCTGGTACCCCGGATGCGGATGTTGAAACCCGCTGATGGCTTTCCAGAGTTGGTCAATACCTGCACACCGGCGGTTTTACCCTGGATCAGGTTCCCCACCTGGGTGTTAGGGCGGGCGTCAAAGGCTTCGTTGTCAATAACTGATACAGAACCGGTAATGTCTTCTTTTTTCTGCGTACCATACCCAATCACCACTACCTCTTGCAAGGATTTGGTATCTGGAGCCAGGGCTACGTTGATGGTAGAACGGCTTTCAATGGCTACTTCCTGGGTCATGTACCCGATGTAAGAGAGCACCAGGGTGCCGGTTCCGTTTGGGACGTTCAAAGAGAAGCCTCCGTTCACGTCGGTGGAAGTGGCATTGGTGGTCCCTTTCACGGAAACGGTAACGCCGGGCAATCCGGTGCCGTTCTCATCGGTCACTTTACCAGAAACCCGGAAACCGTCCTGTACCACCGGAGCCACAGAAGCTTTTGGTTGCGCTGCTCTGGTATTTCTGGTGCGCACATGAATGTTGTTATTCACCTGTTTGAACTCCAGGTTGGTGGTAGCCGCTACTTTCTCCAGGACTTTATCCAAGGGTTCATTCTTGGCCTGCACCGATACCTTAGACCGGCTAGGCACTTCGTTCTCATCAAACGTGAACTTGAACAGGGTCTCGGCCTCTACCTTCCGGAAGAATTCCTGCAGGGTGCCGTTAGTGATGGAGAGAGTGATTTTGGTTTTTTGAATAGTGCTCACCGGTGCCTTGCCGGGTGCGGCAAAACCAGATGAGAAGAAAGCCAGGTGCAGCACAAATACCGCCAAAGCTTTCCAGGACATTCCTTTCAGGACGCCGTAAACGTTTTTTTCCATATATTGAGAGTGTTTAGTATTTAGTGTTTGAATTGCCTCATGGATCTGGATGCGCCAACATCTGGTTTCCGGAGGTAGTTGACAGGTAGGCCACCCAGTGGCTTACCTGTTAAAAGAACAAGTCATCTTCTCATAAGCTCATGGTCTTTTGAAGGTTATCTGCACTTGGTTCTGGTTCACCTGGTAAGTAAAGTTCTTCACAAAGCCAATGCCTTCCAGTACCTGGGGCAGGCTTTGCTGTCTGTATTCACCGGTGTAGCTCCACGTTTCTTTACTGGCTGGCCCCATGCCTTGCACTTCAACTTGCACGCCGTACCAGTTTTCTATTTTATTTACCACTTCTTCTAAGCTGGCTTTTTTGAAATAAAGCACCCCGTCTTTCCAGCCCAGCACTTCCTCTGCTTTATAGGTATCCACGGCATGTCTCTGGTTTCTGCGGTTGAACACCAGTTGCTGCCCCGGCACCAATTTGGCCAAGGTGGTTTCCTCTCCGGTCTCTCCTTTGCTGATTTTCACCACACCGGTAGCCAGCGCCACAGAGATAGCGGTGTCTTTAGACTGGTATCTGATATTGAAGGAGGTACCCAGGGCCTGGGTATAGATAGTGCCTGACTTTACCACAAAGGGGCGGTTTTTGTCTTTGGCCACCTGGAAGAAAGCCTCGCCCTCCAGCGAGATGTCTCTTCTGTTCTGGGCAAAAGGCACCAGGTAGCGCACCTTGCTGCCCGGCCGCATCACCACCGAGGACCCGTCTTCCAGTTGCACGGTTTTCCACTCGCCGGGGGCAGTTTGCACGGCCATCATTTTCCCAACGACCATCTCCTTTTGAAAGTATTGCGAGGCCACAAACCAGATCAAGCCCAGGGGCAGCAGAATGGCGGCGGCTACGCGCATCCATTTGGTCCAGGCGTTTGGCTGCAGGGGCAGCACCTTGGCTTCGGGCTCCTGGTTTTGGGTGTCTTTTTGAATAAGGGCCTCTAAACTGCGCCAGGTTTTATCTGCGTCATGTGCGTAAGCCGGCTCAGACTGGTGGTGTCCCGCCTGCGCCCACAGCTCCTTCATTTCAAGCTCCTGCTCAGGGGTAAGTTTCTGATTCTTAAACCACTCCAATACCGCCTTCACCTCATCAGGGGTACATGCCCCCTTGTAAAAACGGTCTAGTAAGTGTTGATCCATGGGTTATAAAAGATTAGCGCTTTTCCTTACTACACTTAACCCTGGGCTTGCACCACCTCCGTTTTCAAATATTTTTAACAAAAGTTTCGGTTTTTGTTTTTTCTATAAAATGGTCTACATTTATCCTGAGTATTTTAGGTTTTTGAAATTGACTACTTCAAAAGGAGATCTGAGGAGTTTGGAAGAGAGAGATTGTAGTAGCATGAAAGACAGGTACTTTAACCAAGAAACCATGCAAACAGAAAGCAGGGAAAGTTTCGGGGAAGACATTGAGGCCTTAACCACGGGCAACGTGGCGGCCTTTGAGCGTCTGTACCGGAAACTGGAACCCAAGCTTTTTGCCTTTGCCATGAAACTGGTTAGGAACCGCGAAGATGCCGAAGAGATAGTGCAGGAAGTTTTCCTGAAAGTGTGGGAACGCCGCAGTTCCCTGGACCCTGCCCAGAACCTTGACGGGTACCTGTTCACCACCGCCAAGAACCTGGTGTACAACAAAGCCCGCCACCGGGTGTACGAGTTCGCCTTTGGCCAGTACCTGGCCGATTATGGGGCAATTTCTGAAAACTCCACCCAAACCACCCTGGAGCACAAGGAGCTGGTGCAATTGTTTGAAGAGGCCTGCGCCTCTATGCCGCCGGTGAGGCGCCAAGTGTTTGTCATGAGCCGCACCGAGGGCCTGAGCAACACCGAGATCGCCTCCGCTTTGAACACCAGCAACAGCAACATAGAGAACCACATCAACAAGGCCCTGAAAATGCTGCGCGAGAAGTTCAAGAGCTATGACATTGTCTATAGCTTCCTGTTGATGGTTGCTTACTTGCTACGCTAAAGCTTTTACAGGACTTCCTGAAAAACAAGCTAAAAAGAGAAGCCCTGGGCAGATGAAAGACATCAGCCCAGGGCTTCTTCGTTTACAATGCATTTTTGTTTAGCGCCCGATTTGAGAAAAACAACCTCTAAATCAGGTAATTATCTTCCTGCTTTGCCTTGACCCAGCCCAATCTGCAGACCTATAGAAGGTACAATGGTGATACCGGAGTAATCTACCTGCTCGCCTTTCAGGAGTTCAAAGGTGCCGTAATTCTGGTAGAACATAGAGAGTGCGGGCAGCAGGAAAATGCGTTTAGCACCTATCTTGGCATTCACGAACAGGCCGTAAGACGGGAAGTTTCCCTTTCTGGTGAGGCCTTCTAGCTGCACGGCTTTACCATCGCCCACTTTTTCATAGAGTCTGCCGGGCACCAAACCGTATTCCACGAAGGTGTGGTTGTAAGCCACCCCGAAGGAGATGTTCCCGAACTCTTCATCTACCCCGAACGACCGGCTGAACACCAACGGCACCAGCACATCTCTTCTGGAAGCTTCAAACTGCAGGATGGGAGAAAGCTTGTCCAGGAAAATCTTGGACAGGACGTCTGATTTCTGCCCGGCGTACTGAAAGCCTACGCTGCCATACCATCTTTCGGCGCTCTTGGCAGAACCAGCCAACGGCCCCATGAACTGATACATGGCATCCAGCACGTGTACCCCCGAGGCATATTTATAGCCCACATCCACGCGGGGGAGCACCCCGTAGCGCACATAGAAATCAAAGTTGGGTCCTACCGGGTCCAAGGTATAGGCAATAGCAGCCTTCGTAGCCGATTTCACCAGCCCGTCATAGTACACAGAATCACGGTTCGCGAGCGCCTTGATGGCATCTTCGCCCACGTCTTTAAGCTGACTAATGGGTTCTGAGGCGATGTTCCCCCCAAAGTTGGCCCCCACCTTGAACTCCCCGTGCGGGGTAACCCTGCCAGACTGGATCACGGAACGGGGTGCCGTACAACTGGCCACCGATACTAAAAGGACAAATGCTAGAACTTGGTAATAGCGGGGGAAATTGAGAACTCTACACTTACCCATCTTAAGGAACCGGAAAGAAGATACTTGAATGATTTAGAGCGAGAAACGGGATTCGAACCCGTGGCCCTCAGCTTGGGAAGCTGATGCTCTACCAACTGAGCTACTCTCGCTTGCTACTTAACAAAGATAGCCAGTTTTCTTTTAGACGCAAGAATTGGGCCACCTTGGTTCTCCCCGCCTTTTCTCTGGTTAGGGCCAGAAATAATCCGTATTCACCGCAGCCTCGTATGTAGATAAATACGTTTTCTGTTTATTACAACCATCTCAACACTATGAAAAAGAAAATTTTAGCCTCCGCCCGCCAAGGCGGATTTATTTTGGCAGCGGCTTGCTGCTTTTTAGCCATATCCTGCGAGAGCAAACGCCCCGTGGCGGAAACCGAGAGTGTCAGCCGCGAAGGAGCCATTGACACCACCGCCGTTGACCTCGATGCTGATGCAGACACCTCCAACCAGGCAGCATCCAGCCTGAAGCCCACCGGCACCAAACCGGCCTGGGCAGACACCATCACGGGCCCTATGCAGGCAGTGATAGAGAAACTGGCCAGCTACAACGCCAAGCCTATTCCGCAACTCACCGCCAAGCAAGCCCGGCAGAATCCCACCCCTACCACCGCCGTCATGGACCTGATGAAGGAGAATAACATGCCTATACCGCCTTCTAAGGTAGATACCGTAGGGAAAACGATTCCGGTAACGGGTGGCCAGATCCATGCCCGGGTGTACACCCCCAGAACAGGCACCGCCCCTTACCCGGTGATTGTCTATTACCATGGTGGCGGCTGGGTCATCGCCGATCTGGACACGTATGACGCCTCGGCTAAAGGGCTGGCTGAGCAGGCCGAAGCGGTGGTGATCTCTGTGGCGTACCGTCAAGCGCCCGAAAACAAATTTCCCACCGCCCATAACGACTCTTTCTCAGCCTACAAATGGGCCCTGAAAAATGCCGCTTCCCTCAAAGGCGACCCTAAAAGAGTAGCCGTAGTGGGCGAAAGCGCCGGGGGAAACCTGGCGGCCGCCGTGAGCATGATGGCCCGCGACCAGAAAGTGCAGATGCCGGTACATCAGGTATTGGTTTACCCCATTGCCAGCTATAACACCAACTCAACTTCTTACCAGAAATACGCCTCGGCCAAACCCCTGGACAAACCCATGATGGAATGGTTCTTCAAACAGTACCTGCGCTCCCCTAATGATGGCAAGAACCCCTGGATCAACCTGGTGGGCGCCAACCTTAAAGGCCTACCCCCTACCACCATCATCAACGCCCAACTGGACCCACTCCAGACCGAAGGCCAGCAGCTAGCCCAAAGACTGGATTCCACCGGAGTAACCGTGAACCATAAGGTTTTCAACGGCGTGACCCATGAGTTCTTCGGGATGGCCCCGGTGCTGCGCGAAGCCAAGTACGCCCAGGAAATGGCGGTGGCTGATTTAAGGAAGGCTTTTGAGAAGTAAAGCGTTTTTGGTTTCCTTTTTTGAAAACAGCCTTGAAACGGAGTGACGTTTCAAGGCTGTTTTTTTGTTCAGTTGGTAGTGCGTTGACGGGGTTTATGCTTTTATGACGGTCTCTTGTGTTTGCGTAGTCCGCTTTCGCTGGCGTGGCGCCGCTGTTTACGCGGGTGCATAAGCTGGGTTGTTTTATCGCTGGGCTCCGTGCACTCACGGCCGCGAGGCCCCGCCTTCCGGCCTCGCGCTGCGCCAGCTTCCTTTGCTCCCTTACGGTTGCAATGCCTCACGGCACCGGAACCTGACAAGGCGCTCAACCGAAAGGCTGGAAAAGGGAATGCGCCGGCAGGAACGCCTCAGACCTCACAGGTTTTGAAAACCTGTGAGGTCTTCTAAATACTATGACATGGTTCAAGTCTGTGACTTGGACCCAAAATGATCGGCAGTTTGCAAAGCCGTGAGGCGCCAGCCTCAAAAGTAAAGTTTCTATTTTCACCCTTCTTTCCCGAAACTACCCCAGAAACGCAACTTATTCCCATGACTTGCTCCTGGTTTCTATATCTGCTTCGGGTTCAGTAATTTTGCGGTTCTTTCTTTAGGACATGATAAAATCTTTTCAGCCGAGGGCGTTGCGACGGAGCGTGCATGTGGCCATGCTGCTGGCGCTAGGCGTGGCCATGCTGCTGTACACGGTCTGTCGGCTTCTCTTCTTCTTTTTCAATAAGGGCTTTTTCGCGGAAACGTCATTCTCTGATCTGTTGTACCTCATGTGGGGTGGGCTCAAGTTTGACCTGGCGGCGGTTCTGTATACCAATCTGCTGTTCATTGCGCTCATGATTCTGCCGTTCCGGTTCAGGCACCACCTGTTGTACCGGAAGGTGGTGAAATGGGTCTTCCTGGTGTTCAACGGCATCGGGCTGGCGCTTAACTCCGTGGATTTCATCTATTATCGGTTTACCCTGCGGCGGACTACCGGCAGCGTGGTGAAGGAGTTCGCGAATGAGGACTGGGGTGGCTTCGCTTCCAGTTTCCTCGTCGATTTTTGGTATATAGCCCTGATCTGGGTAGCGTTGTTGGCACTGATGGTTTGGCTCTACAACCGTATCAGACTGGAGAAAGCGCCTACCTACAACCCGTGGTTTTATTATCCGTGGCACACCGTCATGCTGGTGCTTACCATTGGGTTGAGCATTGCGGCTATGCGCGGCGGTTTCCGGCACAGCACGCGGCCTATCACGTTGAGCAACGCCGGCGAGTACGTGAAGCGGCCGCAGGAAATGTACATCGTGCTCAACACGCCGTTCTCCATCATCAGAACCATCAACAAGACCAGCTACCAGAAAGTGGCGTATTTCCCCGATCAGCAAGTAGCCCAGCTTTACTCGCCCGTGCACCAGCCTGCAGACTCGGCCCAATTCAAGCCGAAAAACGTGGTGTTGATTGTGCTGGAGAGTTTCGGGAAGGAAGCCGTAGGCGGTTATAACAAGCATCTGGAGAACGGCAAGTATACCGGTTTCACACCTTTCCTGGATTCACTCATGGGCCAGAGCAAGGTGTACTGGAACTCGTTTGCCAACGGCCGAAAGTCCATTGATGCACTGCCCAGCGTGCTTACCAGTATTCCCAGTATTCAGGAACCGTTTGTCTTGACGCAGTACGTGAGCAACAATCTGCCTAGCCTGCCGCGCACGCTTCGGCAGAAAGGGTACTATACGTCTTTTTTCCACGGGGCGCCCAACGGTTCCATGGGCTTTGATGCGTTTATGAACCTCATTGGCGTGCAGGACTACTTCGGCATGACGGAGTACGGCAAGCCTGAGGATTTTGATGGCATGTGGGGCATCTGGGACGAGGAGTTTCTGCAGTTCATGGCCGGCAAGCTGAACACTTTCAAGGAACCATTCATGAGCGCGGTGTTCACCACCTCGTCGCACCACCCCTACAAAGTACCGGACCGCTACAAAGGCAAGTTCAAAAAAGGACCGTATGAAATCTTTGAGTGCATAGGTTACTCAGACATGGCCCTGCGCAAGTTCTTCCAGAAGGCCAGCCAGGCGCCGTGGTTTAAGAATACGCTCTTCGTAATCACCGCCGACCACTCGGCCACCTTCACCTACTACCCCGAGTACCAGACGGCCTGGGGCAACTTTGCTGTACCCATCATTTTCTACGCCCCGGGCGATGCCTCCTTCAAGGGCGTGGAGCAAGACCGCGTGGTGCAGCAACTAGACATCATGCCCACCGTGCTGGGTTACCTGGGCTACGACCAGCCGTACTTCTCCTTCGGGAAAAATATGCTAAACCCAGCAGAAGGCAATTTCGCCATCAGCTACCAGGGCGGCTACCAATGGACCGAGGGTGACTACTTCCTGCAGTTCGACGGCACCCAGACCTTGGGGCTGTTCAATTACCGGGAAGACAAATTCCTGAAGGAGAACCTCAAAGACAATGAGCCGCTCATCAGAGTAGCCATGGAAAACAAGCTCAAGGCCTTTATTCAGCAATACAACAACCGCATGCTGGAGAACAAGCTAACTGCGAAATAATGGTTAGCTGTTTGGACGGGTTTGCGCAGGTGCAGGCTTAGGGCATCAACGGCTTCCTGCCCGTGGTGGCACAGCACGGGGCCAAGTTGTATCTGGTCACCTGGGCGACGCCAGATTTCAAGGCTTTACTCGAGCGCTGCAGTGGGTAGTGACGCTGCAAAAACGATACTCCGGCACCTTCTTGCGCAGTCATTGCTAAAATGGAGTTCTGGTTTCTGGCGATAAGCCAATGTTTTCCGTAGAGGAGGATTAATCAACCTTACCTACAAGCACTATGAAAAAAGAAATCACCTCCGTGGGCACCACTCTCCGGAAAGCAGGAATCCTGGTTGCTTTCTCCGGCCTTTTCTTGCTGGGCGCCTGCGAAGCCAAAAAGCCTGCCGACCAGGAAGCCAAAGACCGGGATGACGCCGCCACGGACATCACCGAGGATGCTGACCCTGACAGCACAGTAGAATCTCCGGCCACTACCGGTTACCTACCCCAGCCTGCCCCTAGCCGGACTTAGTTCTCCACCCAACCTACCTATAGCCTCCCCGGCGCAGTCTTCCAGAAACTGCAAGCCTGCGCCGGGGAGGCCCAGGTGATTTCTGTTTATGGTCCGAAATTAGAGAACTGATTTAAAAACGCTTGGACCATCTCCAACCTCGCTTTTTGTCCGGTCAGCTAAAGCTAATTCCGTTCCGGCGGCAGATGCCCTTCTACGGTGTTGCAGAACCTGAATTTACAGGTGAAAATGGGTCATTGTACCGGGGTAAACCGTTTTATGGCTTATTCCCGTAAAACACCTCAGAAACGGTGATTTCCTGGAAGAAACCTGGGCTCAGCGGAACAAAGCCACTACAAATATTGTATATACAATAATAAGATTTAGATTTGCCGCATGAACGGCAGAAAGCCCATGAAATTAGAGGACGAATTGAAGCAGAAGACATTTGGCAGCCCTTACCGCCGCATGGTGGTGAACGTGATGTTCACGGGCAACTGGCTGCAGAAAGCGTTTTCCTGCCAGTTGAAGCAATATGGGTTGTCATTGCAGCAGAACAACGTATTGGGCATTCTGCGCGGACAGTACCCCAATCCGGCCACATTGGGCCTGATTCAGGAACGCATGCTGGACCGTGACTCTAATGCCACCCGTCTGGTAGACAAACTGTTGGAGAAAGGCTTGGTGACCCGCTGCCAGTGCGCCGATAACCGGCGCAAGGTAGACATCGTGATTACCGAGAAAGGCCTGGAGCTGCTGAAGCAGACCGACACTATTATGCAGAACCTGGAAGAGAAATACAGCCAGATTACCCCAGAAGAAGCCGTACAGATTGGCGAACTGATGGACAAATTAAGAGAACGAGAAGGTTAATATTTTTTTACCCATATAGTTGTATATACAACTTATGTTTACACAAAATAGATTATGAGCCAAATAGAAAACCAACCGCTGTTACAGCCTTATCAGAAAGGCGCTTTGCAACTGAACAACCGTTTAGTGATGGCCCCCATGACCCGCAGCCGGTCTAATAACCCTGAGAATGTACCCACCGAGCTGAACGCCGAGTACTACGCCCAGCGCGCCAGTGCCGGTCTTATTATCTCAGAAGGTACGCCGGTAAGCCCGCAGGGTGTGGGTTACATCAACATCCCGGGTATTTACTCTGCTGCGCAGGTAGAAGGCTGGAAACTGGTGACCAAGGCCGTGCACGAGAAAGGCGGAAAAATCTACGCGCAGCTATGGCACGTGGGCCGTATGTCGCACCCAGATTTCCACAATGGGGAATTGCCGGTGGCTCCTTCGGCCATCAACCCCAACGACCAGGCGTTCACCGCCGAAGGCTTCAAACCAACCGTGACGCCACGCGCTTTGGAAGTAGCTGAGATTAAAGGCATTGTGGAAGACTTCAAGAAAGCCGCTGTCAATGCCGTAGAAGCTGGTTTTGACGGCGTGGAGATTCACTCTTCCAACGGATACCTGTTCCACCAGTTCTTCAGCCGCTGCTCTAACCAGCGCACCGATGAATACGGCGGATCTGTGGAGAACCGCGCCCGCTTCTTCTTTGAGGTGCTGGATGCCGTGAAAGAAGTCATTGACCTGAGCCGCGTGGGCGTTCGCCTGAACCCATCTATGCACGAGCAGTTCGGGATCACCGTGGACGAGGAAACCGCGCCTACGTTTGAGTACATCGTGAAGCGTTTGAATGACTACAACCTGGCGTATCTGCACCTGACTGAGGCATCTCCTAAAGTAGCCGAGTTGCCATACGCTATTAAGGAGATTGCCAAGCACTTCCGTCCGTTGTACAACGGCACCTTGATTATCAACGGCGGCTTTACGCAGGAAACCGGCAACAAAGTGTTAGAAGACGGCTTCGCTGATTTGGTAGCCTATGGCAGACCGTTCATTGCGAACCCAGACCTGGTAGAGCGTTTCGCGGAGAATGCCGAGCTGAACGCCCCGGACTACAACACGTTCTACAGCAACACTGCAGAAATAGGCTACACTGACTATCCTACCCTAGCCGAAGTTTCTGCCGTGTAATCATAAGGAACACACAACTGCATATATAGAAAAGGGCCGCACAAATGGTGCGGCTTTTTTCGTTTCAGGCCTTCATTCCCCAAAACACCCTCAAAACAAACCCTCCTAAACTGCTTAGCATCCAGCACTATTTTGCGGCAAATTCCTTAGCATAGAGTACCTTTGTGGTTCTGCTTAGACGAGTGAACGAGGTCCTGATGAAAGCTGATTCCCCATCCTTTGCCATCTTGCATTTATTTGCCACCGGCCCTTATGGTTCCAAACATGGGCTATTGCAGGTGGGCGTGCTGTCGTTGCAGAAAGGGAATGCCGTACTGAAGGAATGGTTTATCAACCCCGAGGCGGAGTTTGGCCGTAGCGTCCAGAAACAGTCTAAAATCAGCAAAGAGCAGGCAAAGAACGCCCTTACCTGGCAGGAGCAGAAAGCCGAGGTACAGGCATATCTGAGTACTTTCACGCACGTGTTCTTCTTCCACGAACGGCACGAGCAAACCTGGCTGAAGCATTACATTTTGGCAGGAATTGCCTCGCCGCCCGTCTGTGCTGACTTGGCCGTGCTTTCCTCATTCTTCCTCCCGCACTTGAACTTGATGGAAATGGGCGATTTGGTGGCGCTTTCCACCGCCGCCCAGAAGAAGCCCGCTTCTCAACCTATGCACGTGGCTTTAGCCGCCCTGCATACGCAGCTTTTCAAACTACTGGAGGTGCTGCTGCAGAAAATCCCCAGCACCCCGGAAGATGAACCCGGCGAACCTACGCTATTCATGCAGTTGCTTCAACAGGTGCTGGACTTAGGCGCCATCTTCATGGGCACCGCCTGGCGCACCTTGCTGCATGCCGCCGAGCACATCGAGACCTTGGAGCCGCTGGATCTGCATTGGCTTACGCCGCCTGCCACCACCCAAGTGCCGGTTTTACCCTTTCACCTGCGGGAACTGCTCACCTCCTGGCTCCCCACCGTACCCGATGCCCCCACGGTAAAACCCCGCGTAGACATCGCCCAGCCGTCTGACCAGCTCATCCACGATGCCCTGCACGCCTGGTACAAGAAACACGGCCTGCCCGAGCGCTACGCTCAGATGCAGTATTCCAAATTCTGCAACAAAGCCCTCACAGATAAAGGCACGTTTGTGGCCGAGGCCGGCACTGGCACCGGGAAAACCATGGGCTACCTCATGGCCGCTGCTGAGTTGCTGCGCTTGAACCCTGGCCGCAAGGTGGTGGTGGCCACGGCGACCAAAAACCTGCAGGAACAGGTGATGCAGGGCGAGATCCCGCGCCTGCGCTTCAAGGGTGGTTTACACGCGCACCTGCGGCCCGCCATCGTGAAAGGCAAGAACAACTACCTGTGCATCTCGGCGCTGCTGGATTTGTATGACGAGTTGGTGGTGCAGGAGAAAGGCACCATTCGGGAAGGGCTGAGTTGGCTCTACCTGGTGCTGCGCGTACATCATACCCAGGGCGAGGTGGAAGAGATTCCGCACAACATCAGGGCCATTTTACCGGATACCTACCGATTGCTGTCGGAGGCGAACGCCCAGGAGGTCTGCGTGCCCAAGCTGTGCCTGGAGCCCGCCAAGTGCACGTACGCCCGCCACATGGAGCAGGCCTACGCCGCCGATATCATTGTCACGAACCACCACAAGCTGCTGCAACTGCCGCCCAAACTCACGGACTTAATCAAGCACTGCATCATTGATGAAGCCGATCAGTTCCCCGATTTCGCCCGGAGTGCCCTCAGCATGAACTTCAGCCTAGCCGTCATGGAAGCCCGGCTGCTTCGCCCGTTGTTGGGCAAAGACTACCGCAAAGGTTTCCTGGATATTGTGGCCGGAAAGGTAGCCCACCAGGCAGACACCGAAACCGCCCAACTGGTGCTGGCTGAAATTGACTCTATCCACCGCGACTGCGCCACCATCAGAACCAGCGGCGAGTTGATTCAGGCCCTGCCTATCCAAGGCGAACAGCGCTGGCAGGAGGAAGTCGCGTTGGTAGAAAACGGCCGCTGGACCAAAAGAGAATTCAGCGCCGATATTGAACAAGCCCTGCAGGAACTCTTGACGGCCGTTCAGTTTGTGGCCGGCAAGATAGACCGCATCCTCAAGCTCCTGAAAAAGCCCGAGGACAAGACCTACAGCCGCCTGGAGACCTACAGAGAAAAGGCCGCTGAGTTCGCCGATTCGCTAATGAAAATCACCAGCGATTTCCCGGCCCGCAAGTGGATTCATGTGCTGGAGAAAAGCGGCCAGAACTGGTCGGTGAGCAAGATGCCGTACTACCTGCAGGACGAGATGGACAAACTGCAGAACATCTACCCCAGCCTGTTGTTTACCTCGGCCACGCTGTATGTAGGCGGCAACACGCAGTACTTTAGAAATCAACTGGGCCGCCAGGAGCCGTTTGAACAGGAAGTGCGTTACCTCTCGCCGTTCAACTATGAGCAGCAGGAAAAGGTCCACGCAGTGGTCCCCGCGTTCATCCCCTGCTATGAGCACAAGATGGCGCAAGACCAGAAACAGGCTTGGCTGCAGACCTCCATGGAAACGCTGCTCAAGTGCATTGTGGCTTTGAACGGCAGAACCCTGGTCCTCTTCACCAGTCGCCGCGACATGGAAGATGCTTACCGATGGCTGCACCCGCGTCTACCCGCCTATGACATTGAACTGCTCAAGCAGGAAGGCACCAGCCTGTGGGAAATCAGAAGGTTCCGGCAGGAAGAGCATTCCGTTTTGCTGGGTCTGGACCGCATGTGGTCAGGCGTGGATTTCCCGGGCGTCACGCTCTCGCAGGTCATCGTTTTCCGATTGCCTAATCCATCCTTGGGTAACCCCTTGGTAGCACACCGCCGCGAGGTGGAAGGCGGTTACTTCTGGAGCAAATTCTATTACCCGGCCAGTCAGCACAAACTCCGGCAAGGCTTCGGGCGACTGGTGCGGCGCGAGAAAGACAAAGGCGCATTTGTGATTCTGGATTCCCGGGTACACCATACCGCCCGCATGCAGCACCTAAAAGACGAACTGCCCGTAGACATCACGCCTTTCCACGCCGGCGCGGAAATGGAAAGTTGGCTATTGAAAACGCTTTTGCCTAAGCTGGAACTAGCCTCTGAGTGGGAGCGCCGCGGCGTATCGCTTTAACCTTGGAATACATTTCGCGTTTTGGGCCTGTTTTCTGTAAATGGAACCTAAAACGCATCTCTACTCGGTATTTTCGATGGAATGCGTACGACGTTACGGTGTAACGTCGCTACAGGGCAATATGTAGCGTCGTTGCACTGCAACGACGTCATCCAGCAGGATGAAAAACCGCTGGCTTCTAAAGCATGGCACGTAAGACGCAAAACACCTTCCACACGCCTCAGACTTAGTCTTTATTCTGCCTTTCTAAT
The DNA here is from genome assembly GCF_017916365.1 of Rufibacter roseolus. Lineage (GTDB taxonomy): Bacteria > Bacteroidota > Bacteroidia > Cytophagales > Hymenobacteraceae > Nibribacter > Nibribacter roseolus. Next base: position 741,956 of record NZ_JAFMSU010000001.1, on the reverse strand, counting down.
ATTCAGGAACTCTTCCCAACCCTGCTGCTGTTCACAATCGGTTTCTGCCTTCTCACTGACAATCAATCAGTTTAAGCACAGAAGCGAATAATTTAACCGCCCGAGGCAGTTTATTTCATAATTCTAAACTTTCTGCCTTAACTTTGGGCAATTTATACATACCGCTTTACTAATGCCGAAAGATAATTCCATCAAGTCAGTCTTAATCATTGGTTCCGGTCCCATCGTTATTGGGCAAGCCTGCGAATTCGACTACTCTGGCTCCCAAGCCGCCCGCTCCCTGCGCGAGGAGGGGATTGAGGTTACCCTCATCAACTCAAATCCCGCCACCATCATGACCGACTCTATCACCGCGGACAACGTGTACCTGAAACCGCTGGAGAAGAAGTCTATCATTGAGATTCTGGAGAAGCACAAGATTGACGCAGTACTCCCTACGATGGGTGGACAAACCGCGTTGAACCTGGCGATCGACTGCGAGAAAGCTGGTATTTGGAAAAAATACGGGGTAAAAATCATTGGCGTAGACATCAAAGCCATTGAGACCACCGAGGACCGCGAGAAATTCCGCTTGTTAATGATTGAGCTGGGCGTGAACGTCTGCAAAGGCAACACCGCTACCTCTTTCTTAGAAGGCAAGGAAATCGCCCAGGAAATCGGCTTTCCATTGGTAATCCGTCCGTCGTTCACCCTGGGTGGAACCGGTGGTGGGTTCGTGAACACGCCCGAAGAATTTGACGCCGCCCTCACCCGCGGTCTGCACGCCAGCCCTACCCACGAGGTACTGGTGGAGCAAAGCATCCTGGGTTGGAAAGAGTACGAGTTGGAGTTGTTGCGCGATAACATCGGCAACGTAATCATTATCTGCTCCATTGAGAACTTTGACCCAATGGGTATCCACACCGGTGACTCTATCACGGTAGCGCCGGCCATGACTTTGCCAGACACCATCTACCAACAGATGCGCGACTTGGCTATCAAAATGATGGCGGGTATCGGTCAGTTTGCCGGTGGCTGTAACGTACAATTCTCGGTGAACCCTGAGGATGACACCATCATTGCCATTGAGATTAATCCCCGCGTGAGCCGCTCTTCAGCATTAGCTTCTAAAGCGACCGGGTATCCAATTGCCAAAGTAGCCGCTAAACTGGCGATTGGTTATAACTTAGACGAACTGAAAAACTCTATCACCAAAACCACCTCGGCGTTCTTTGAGCCCGCGCTGGACTACGTGATTGTGAAAATACCGCGCTGGAACTTTGACAAATTCAAAGGCGCGAACAAGAAATTAGGTCTGCAGATGAAGTCTGTGGGCGAGGTAATGGGCATCGGACGTACCTTCCAGGAGGCACTGCAGAAGGCTTGCCAAAGCTTAGAAATTAAGCGGAACGGCCTGGGTGCCGATGGCAAGGAGAAAACGAACTACGACCAATTGATGGACAGCCTGGCCAACCCGAGCTGGGACCGTCTGTTCACCATCAAGGACGCCATGAAATTTGGCGTAGCCACCAGCACCATCCAGAAAGTAACCAAAATTGACCCTTGGTTCCTGCAGCAGATTGAGGAATTGGAGCTCACCGAGCGTGAAGTTCTGAAATATACCATCGACAATATTCCGGTGGATCTGATGCGCAGCGCTAAAGTGAAAGGCTTTGCCGATAGACAGCTGGCATACCTGCTGCGTTGCAAAGAGAGCGAAGTGCACGAGAAACGCACGAGCATGGGTATCAAGCGCGTGTTCAAGATGGTGGATACCTGCGCCGCCGAGTTTGAGGCCGTGACACCTTACTACTATAGCACCTTTGACGGCGAGAACGAAAGCGTTGTCTCTGATCGCAAAAAGGTAGTGGTGTTGGGTTCAGGTCCTAACCGTATCGGGCAGGGCATTGAGTTCGACTACTCCTGCGTGCACGGCGTACTAGCCGCCAGCGAGTGTGGCTACGAGACCATCATGATCAACTGTAACCCCGAGACCGTTTCTACAGACTCTGACATCTCAGACAAACTGTATTTTGAGCCGGTGTTCTGGGAGCACATCTACGACATCATCCTGCACGAGAAACCGGAAGGTGTAATCGTGCAGTTGGGTGGGCAGACAGCGTTGAAGTTGGCTGAGAAACTGACCCGCTACGGCATCAAGATCATGGGTACCACCTATGAGAGCCTTGACCTAGCCGAGGACCGCGGTGCTTTCTCTACCCTGCTGAAAGAAAACAACATTCCGTATCCTCCGTTTGCGAGCGTAACGTCTGCCGAGGAAGCGCTGGAAGTGTGCAAAGACCTGAAATTCCCGCTGCTGGTGCGCCCTAGCTACGTATTGGGTGGCCAGAACATGAAGATCGTGATTAACGAGAAGGAACTGGAAGCGCAGGTACTGGACATCCTGAAAGACAATCCGGGCAACAAAGTTCTGCTGGACCACTTCCTGGACCGCGCCATTGAGGCCGAGGCTGATGCCATCTGCGACGGTGAAAACGTGCACATCCTGGGCATCATGGAGCACATTGAACCAGCCGGTATCCACTCTGGTGACTCGTACGCCGTGTTGCCTCCGTTTGACTTAGGCGAAGACGTGATCCGCCAGATTGAAGAGCACACGAAGAAAATCGCGCTGGCCCTGAATACCGTTGGCTTGATCAACATTCAGTTCGCCATCAAGAACGGAATTGTATACATCATTGAAGCCAACCCACGCGCCAGCCGTACCGTGCCATTCATTGCAAAAGCTTACCAAGAGCCGTATGTGAACTATGCCACCAAAGTGATGCTGGGCGAGAAAAAGGTAACCGATTTCACCTTCAACCCGGTGAAAAACGGTTATGCCATCAAGGTTCCGGTATTCTCCCACAGCAAGTTCCCAGAAGTAAACAAGGAGCTAGGCCCAGAGATGAAGTCAACCGGCGAGGCCATCTACTTTATTGATGACCTGGAAGACGAGTATTTCACCAAAGTGTACTCAGAGCGTAATTTGTATTTGAGTATGTAATTCTGGTAGCACGTAGCTCGTAGCACGCATTTACTGATAAAGAAAAGGCTGTCCCGGTTGGGACGGCCTTTTTGCGTTTTAAGGCTAATTTTAAGGAAAGAGCCTTAAAATAGGAAGTCAGCAGATACCTCTTCCTCCTCTCCTCCTTTAAAAAAAGACTTTACGGTTAGTAAGCGTAGTTCAGAAATCTTGATGCTAAGTAAAGACAGAAAGGTGGTGTTGGTTGATCAAAACTCCACACTACTTTTAGAAAAGCTTTTCTGGAATGCCTCCGGACACGAGCCGGAGGCTCGCGCCAGCAGATCAGCACACGGTCCTATGAGATTAGCGCCTCACGGCAGTTACAAACTGCCGGCCATGGTGGTCCAAGTCACAGACTTGAACCATGTCATAAATAGGAGACCTCATAGGTTTTCAAAACCTGTGAGGTCTGTGGCCTTCCCGCCGGCGCATTCCCAATTCCAGCCTTTCGGTGGAGCGCCTTGTCAGGTTTCGGTGCCGTGAGGCATTGCGACTGAAAGGAGCAAAGGAAGCTGGCGCAGCGCGAGGCCGGAAGGCGGGGCCTCGCGGCCGTGAGCGCACGGAGCCCAGCCATGCAACAATCAAATTTATGCACCCGCGTAAACAGCGGCACCACGCCAGCGAAAGCGGACTACGCAAACACAAGAAAATAAACAGAAAGGCAATTATCCGCGCAAACCAACTACAATCAACAAAAGCTCAAGAAAAAATCAAAGAAAACGAGCTTTCAACTCCGGCGTAGGCAACATACAACTCTCCTGCTGACCGAACCAACGGTACCGGTTCTTAGAAACCCAATCATACAAGGGGTCACGGAGAAACTTCGGCATTAAGACAAACACGTACAAACCAGCCCATCCGCCGCTTAAACGACGCACAATGCGCAGGGCCGCGGCAGACCGGGTATAGATTTTTCCGTCTTCTAGCAACAATACACTCTTGAATTGCTCCGTTGGTAAACCATGAGCCTTTAATACCTGCTGGCCTGTGTCAGACTGCAAAGAGGCAAATTTGAAATAACTTTTTGGATCATTATTGATCACAAACTGCACAAATCCGTTACAAAGGTTGCAGACACCGTCAAAGAGGATAGTTGGAGAGGAAGGCAGCATAAAGGCTTGGTTTGGTGGCGTGATCCCTGAAGTGGTACGCACAAGATACAACGCCAGTTAAAGATTTTCTCTCGTTATGAATAATTTTTGATGAAAACATGGCACCTTTCTAAGAAGCGTGCGTAAAAGATGAACTTGAAAAGGGAAACCAAATAATAACCATTCATTAACCTGTCAAAACTATGAAAAAGACTTTTGTAAACATGTTCGCAGTTGCCGCATTTGTAGCAGCCTCGGCACTAACTTCTTGCTCAGGCGCTTCTGAGACAACCACGGATACTACATCCACAGATATGAGCACTGAGTCTGGTACTACCGGAACTACCTCCGGCACTACTGGCACAACTTCTGGAACCACTGGTACTACTACTGGTACTACCACCGGCACCACTACTGGAACTACTACCGGTACAACCGGAACTACTGGTACCACTACTGGCACAACTACCGGAACTACTGGTACCACTACTGGCACAACCACCGGAACTACAACTGGTACTACTACCGGAACCACCACTGGAACTACTGGCACAACTGGTTCTACAACCGGCACAACCACAGGCACTACTACTAGCCGCTAGTAGTTTTCAATAAACGTTCTTTGTAACGTAATGTATTGCAGAAAGGCAAGACCCCAGGGTTTTGCCTTTTCTGTTTTCCCTTCCACCAATTCACAGACTCTATGCATCTACTTATACAGTATCTGCATCGTGTATTCTATACAGATACCCGGGCACTCTCTTTTATGCGGATCTGGGTAGCCAGTGTACTGTTGCTGGACATTGGCATCAGGGCTTCTGATCTGGAGGCGCACTATTCCAACATGGGGGTGCTGCCCTTACATGTGCTCCATGCCAATGCCTGGAACCAGTACTTCTTCTCTTTTCATGCCCTAAGCGGCCTGTGGCAGTTTGAGCTGGTTCTGTTTATCATAGCCGGCGCGGCCGCTATCTGCCTGTTGCTGGGCTATCACACACGTTGGGCCACTTTCGTATCCTGGATTCTGCTGCTTTCGGTCCAGAACCGCAATCCGTTGATCACCCAGTCAGGGGACAGTCTGTTGCGGATGCTCCTATTCTGGGGGATGTTCCTGCCCTGGCACCGCCATTACTCTGTGGATGCGCGCCGTTCCCTCACCTCCGAGACCACACCGCATTACCTGAGCATGGCTACCGGAGCCTACCTGCTGCAGGTTGCCTGGGTATACGTGTTCACTGCCCTGCTCAAAAGCGGCCCCGACTGGACCACTGATGGTACTGCTCTTTACTATGCCCTCAGCCTGGACCAGATCCTGATGCCGGGCGGCCGCATCCTCTACCAATTCCCTGAGCTAATGAAGTTCCTCACGCACGCTACCTACTTTATGGAGTTATGGCTGCCGCTTGTATTACTCATTCCGTGGCGTACCACCTGGTTCAGGATGCTGTTCATTGGGACCATCATAGGTCTGCACATAGGCATCAGTTTGTCTTTGTTTGTGGGCCTGTTTTACCTCATCAGTATCTCGGCGGTCATTGGGTTGCTGCCCACCCCGGTGATGGATACCGTTGACCGCTACCTGCGTTCTGGTTATAAACGGGTGCATAAACGTTGGGCCCGGGCCGGCAAAGGCATGCGCTCTCCTTTGGAGATTGATGTACAGTTGAAGTGGAACTCGCCCCGGTGGGCAGAAAGCTTTCCGCTTAGGTACCTGCGCGAAGGCGTGGTGCTGGTGGCGCTCATTCTGGCCTTGTGGTGGAACCTGAGCACCCTGGGTAAACCGTATTTCCAGATACCGGCCCAGATACAATGGGCCGCGTTGGTGCCGCGGCTAGACCAGAACTGGAGCATGTTCGCTCCCAATGTTTTCAAAGACGATGGCTGGTATGTTCTGGAAGGTTTTACCAACAACCAACGCAAAGTAGACCTGAACCAGCAAGGCAAAGAGCCCGATACCGTGAAACCAGCCTCCGTGATGAGTCTATTCAAAAACGACCGCTGGCGCAAATACTCAGAGAACTACCTGTTCGTGCCCAATGAGTACATGCGGCCTTACTACTGTTTTTACCTCATCCGCCGCTGGAACGAGACCCATCCCAAGCCTGAGCAGATCAATGAACTGAATGTGATCTACATGAAGGAATTCACCCTGCCAGACTACAAAACCGCTCCCATTAAGCGCGAGGTCCTCTGCAATTGCAAGCCTTGACTCAATATTAAGATTGATTTAGCCTTCTCAGATTCTTTGCGGTAGAAAAGAGCATCGTTCTTTCCGGCACACAATCGTATAAGAACTGAAAGTCTAAACCTAAACAGAAAGGAGTTTCTTATGCCACAAGGAGATAAATCCGCCTACACTGACAAACAGAAAAGGCAGGCCCAACACATTGAGGAAAGCTACGAGAAACGTGGCATCAGTGAAGAAGAAGCCGAGAAGCGCGCCTGGGCCACTGTGAACAAACAAGACGGCGGCGGCAAGAAAAGCGGTTCCGGCCGTAAGAAGTAAGGACCTAGGAAGTAAGAAATACAAAAGGCGTTTAGAGGCTGTTTCAATGAAAACAGCCTCTAAACGCCTTTTTATATGATGTATCCCTGGGTCTTCTACACCTTCACCTTCCGCAGCCACTTGGCCACGGCGCCGGCTACTACACCGGCTACCAGGTAATAGCCGATGGTGAGGGCCTGGGTCTCTTTGGTTCTTCCGCTGGGGGCTACGCCTAAGCCCATCGGGCCAGGCAATATTACCCCGCCTACGCCGGCGGCCGCACCCAGAATGGTGCCGCGCCAAAGGGCCATTTTGCCACCGCCACTGAGGCTGTAGTACAAGCCGTTGGAGACAATATCGCCTAGTAAAGACAAGGTGTGCAGTTGATCGTCATCGGGTGGGGTTTGGCCCGCGTAGCGCAGGCCTTTGGCAATGGCCCGCATCCCCAGAATATCCATCCGGGGGGCGTTGGGGTAGAAGCGGCGCACGGTCTCGTGCAGTACCGTTACGGCCATGGCGCCTGCCAGTCCGCTAAGTCCGGATCTCAGCCATTTGTTTAATCTTTTCTTAGACGCCTTCTTCGTTTTCTTAGTCCGCCTGGGGGTATTGTCAAGCCCTCTTGCAGTGTTGTCTTGTTCCATAGTTTACTCTGGTTAAGCGTGTTCCTTTCTCCTCAAGCGCCCTCACGTGGACTAGTATAAACCGATTTTCAGGCCCCAAGGTTGCCTTCGCTATGGCGCCTCTTGCAAGCGGTTATCTGTTTCAAAGCCTTTTTCCTGAAAATAGGCCTAAAATTGAGACTGAATCTTTTTACCTATCTTTGTGTCTTCTAATGACGGGCGCCATTTCGCCGCGTCTTTTTTTCATGCCTGGCCAAAGCTTACGGCCGTTACAATTCAGAATGACTTTTTCAGAACTCAATTTAATAGAACCTCTGCTGCAGGCCCTGCAGGAAGAGGGATACACCACCCCTACTCCCATCCAGGAACAAGCCATCCCGCCGGTTTTAAATGGCGATGACCTGTTGGGCTGTGCCCAGACCGGGACCGGGAAAACCGCCGCCTTCAGCTTGCCGCTGTTGCAGCGCCTGCACGAGGCAGGTCCGGCCCATCCGGCCAAGGCTATCAGGGCGCTCATCCTTACCCCTACCCGGGAACTGGCTTTGCAGATTGGCGACAGCATCAACGCCTACGGCCGGTACACCAAGATCAAACACACGGTGGTGTTTGGCGGCGTGGGTCAGGTACCGCAGGTAGAGCAGATCAAACGCGGCGTAGACATTGTGGTGGCCACTCCGGGCCGATTGCTGGACCTCATGAACCAGGGGCTTTTGTCTCTGAAACACATTGAGACCTTCATTCTTGACGAGGCCGACCGTATGCTGGACATGGGCTTTATCCATGACGTACGCAAGGTTATCGCGCAGATTCCGGCGCACCGCCAGACCCTTTTGTTCTCGGCCACCATGCCGCAGGAAATCCAGAAACTTTCTGCCAGCATTCTGCGCGAGCCTGTGTACGTAGAGGTGACCCCGGTTTCCAGCACCGCTGAGAAAATCGCCCAGAAAGTATATTTCGTGGATAAAACCACCAAACGGGCCTTGTTGAAGCATCTGCTCAAAGGAGATGAGATCCAGCGAGCGTTGGTTTTCTCCCGTACCAAACACGGTGCCGACCGCATTGCCAAGGAACTCTCCAAAGTAGGCATCTCGGCGCAGTCCATCCACGGAGACAAAGCCCAGAGCACCCGCGTAAAAGCGCTCACGCAGTTCAAAAACCATGAGCTCAAAGCCTTGGTGGCGACTGACATTGCGGCCCGCGGGATTGACGTGGATGATTTAACGCACGTGATCAACGTAGACCTGCCCAACGAACCAGAAACCTACGTGCACCGCATAGGCCGCACGGGCCGGGCAGGTGCCGAGGGTATGGCACTTTCTTTCTGCGACGATACCGAGCTCCCGTACCTGCGTGATATTGAGAAACTCACCAAACAGACTATTCCGGTAGAGGAAGACCAGCCTTTCCACGTAGACTATACCAAACTGCCCCTGGCCGGTGGCAAAGGCACCGATAAAGCAGCCCGCAAAAGTGCCGGCGGCGGAGGTCAGAGCCATGGCCCAAGAGGCGGTGGCCAGGGCGGCAACAGACGCCCTGAACAGCGGCGCAGTGGCAGTAGCCAGAACAGCGGCGGCAGAACAGAACAGGGCCAGGGAGGCAACCGCAGCGGCGGCGGCAGAAACTCCCCCGGCGGACGGAACAGCAGATAAACGTTTCCAACCAGCTATAAAACAGAAAAGCCGTTCACTAATTAGTGAACGGCTTTTCTGTTTCTGGTAATAGGTTCTACTAAGCGCTACCGCCTTAAGAGCTGTAGTCGCCGGCATTATGACCAGGAGAATATGAGTTTTTAGAGCCTTTTTGTTTTTTGCCCAGTTTGGCAACTTTGGCTTGGCCCTGGCCAATCCAGCCTTGCTTGCTGGCTACCCAGTAAGAAGCGCCCAACAGAGCAGCACCGCCCAATACTTTCTGTGTAGTGCTCATGCCGTTGTAAGAGCTGGACACGGTAGTTCCTAAATTTTTAACCGCCTGTGGTACCTGAATGTTGCTCAGACCACTGGTAATGCTGCCTAAGATTCCTCCTTGTCCTTGTTGGCTGCCGGTTCTGTTTTGGCCGGAATCCTGTGAGTAAGAAGTAGCATCCTGTGCTGCAGCCCCTGGCTGGTTGTTAAATTGATTTTCCATAATTTTAAATGTTAGATGTATAGATCATTTTCTTCCCGAAGCAGCCTGCCTCGGCTCGCCGATTTCATGTATCGGCGAATCCATTTTATCGCAAATGCGCCCGAATAGTTGCGTTCACATCTGACTTTTCTCCAATTATTTTAAATCCTCCGGCAAACTCCAAATAGAAACCAGGCGCCAGAGTATTCCTCCCCGGATATATATAAATTTTTACCTTTTTACATGAAATCGCCTCAAAAACAGCACAATATGGTTACAACACCACCAGTACTTTCCCTCATCTTCTACGTAAAAATCGCCTAAAAACACCAGCACCCGCTTCTTGGCAAAGTATTAATACCTACCCTGAAAGCCCGCAGTTTTTTCTCTTCTAAGGGAAGACCTTAGGTTTTCCAGACTTTCCCGCCCCCTATCCTTCGGCCAGATATCCCTTTCCTGCGGCACTCCGCAAATCCTATCCAAACCACAAAACCACCGGGCCGGTTTCCCGTTTTCCTTTTAAGCCTTCTTCCTGAAAAATGGCCCTAAAACGCTCTTCGGCTTTTCACTGAGCGGCAGTTGGCAGGTGCCAATTGATTTTTTTGCCTCAAATCAGTTCTCCCCAGAAGAAGCTGTAAGAATAAACCCCGATGGCAGACTAATAGCGGTAGTTATACAGAAGAAAGTATCTTTACCCCACATTGCCCTTGACCTTACCTTCACCAAGCTATGATCCTAAAGAAAACCATTGTCCTTTGCTTTTCCCTGTTGCCGCTGGCCGGGGCCTTTGCGCAGAAAACCACCCAACTGAAAAACATTCAGCAGAAAGACGTCACCCGCCTTGTGAGCACGCTGGCTGCCGATGACATGATGGGCCGCCAGACCTTCACGCCGGGCATTGACAAGGCCGCCGATTTTATCTCGGCTGAATTCAAGAGCATTGGGTTGAAGCCTTTAACCGGCAACACAGATTACAAGCAGGAGTTTAAGATGTTCGCCCTGAAACCCAGCAAAGCTGATGTCACCCTCAACAAGCAGAGCCTGAACCCCGACGAGTTCTTCTACAGCACGGTGCACCGCAAGTTTGAATGGGAAGAGAAAGCCCCCAAGCCTGTGTTCATTGGCGAGAACGATGATTTCAGACAGGGGGTAAACACTGCCCGCAAAATGGATAAGGACGTTCTGGTGATGGTACACCCCAAGCACCAGGAAATGTTCAAGCGCTATGCCAACTCATTCCGTCAGGCCCGACCGGTGATGGAACTGGGCAAAGGCAACACACTCATTTTCGTGCTCTCGCCGCTCACCGAGGTCACCTCTTTCAACATTGAGATCAAGAACGATGTGGACGAAATGCCGCTCGCCAACGTGGCAGGCATGATCCCGGGCAAACGCGCGAATGAGTACGTGGTATTCTCGGGCCACTATGACCACATAGGCACCATGAAACCCGTGGAAGGCGACTCTATCGCCAACGGTGCCGATGACGATGCCTCCGGTACTACCGCCGTGATCACCCTGGCCAGACACTTCCAGAAACAGCCTAAACCAGAGCGCACCCTCATTTTTGTGGCCTTCACAGCCGAGGAAATCGGCGGATTTGGGTCGCAGTACTTCTCCAAGCAATTGAACCCCGATGAGATTGTGGCCATGTTCAACATTGAGATGATAGGCAAAGGCTCCAAATTCGGACCCAACAGCGCCTACATCACCGGATTTGAGAAATCTGATTTCGGGACGCTGCTACAGCAGGCCGTAAAAGGCACGCCGTACAGCTTCCACCCAGACCCGTACCCCAGCCAGAACCTGTTCTACCGCTCAGACAACGCCACCCTGGCCCGCCTGGGCGTTCCGGCCCACACCATCTCCTCGGTGCAGATTGACCAGGACAAACTCTACCACTCCGTGAATGACGAGGTGGAAAGCCTGGACATGGCCCACATGACCAACATGATCAAAGCCATCGCCATGGGCGCCAAAGACTTCGTGCAGGGCAAGAAAACGCCTAAGCGCGTAGACAAGACGCAGGTGCAGTAATCTTCTTAAAGCTAATAGAGATGGAAGCTTTGTTTTTAGTGATTACACTCATTCTTCTTGGCCTTGGGATGTATCTAGTTTACCATGACTACGTCTCTAATAAGTATGGATTTCATACGAAAGGCAGAGTCATCCAACTGAAAGGGAAATGGGGTTACGGCGGTAACAGCGTAAGCTATTTATACTACCCAATTGTGCAGTTTTACTCAGCAGGAAAGCAGGAACTACAAAGGAGATTAGAAATAGGCTCTAGTATTCCGCTCTTCCGCAAAGGTCAGGAGTTAAAGATTGTTTATTACAATGACAAAGCGTACCCCACAAGTGCTATCTGGAAGTTGTTATACTGGGGCATCTTTCTCATCAGTCTAGGGGCAACCTGTGTCCAACTTTGTTACTGGTAAGTCTCTCTAAGAAGCTTTTTCTTATAAATGAATAAAGCCCTGCTTTGGACCTGTTTTTTAGAAATCAGGCCCAAAGCAGGGCTTCATCTTTCAACATTTCACTTACAACTACCCATCTTTTTGTCATCCTGAAAGGATCTTGTGGGCGAACTAGACAAGCCTTGCTGAAACGCTACTACCGTTCGCTCACAAGATCTTTCCAAGATGACAAAGAGGGAGAATAGTGCCGGCAAGGAAAGAAGGCTGGAAAAAAGCTGACGTACATGACCTCGTAGTGTGCGAAGTTCCTACTAGTGGCTCCTCTAAAAACAAAAGACCTCACAGGTTTTCAAAACCTGTGAGGTCTAAACCACCGACTTCCACTTTTGGCTTACTTTTCTGAAAACAGCCCTAAAACTGGAGCCGATGCTTTCAAGCCAACCCTTTTCGTTAAAAATTCCCGCGCAGCGTGAGCATGAAATTGCGGCCGGGGGCACTCACCCCAGAGGCATAGACGCGGTAGAACTTGTCCAGGATGTTTTCCAGGGCGGCCTGCACCTGTATTCTGGGGTGGATCTGGTAAGCGGTGCGCAGGTTGAGCGTGTACCAGGCCGGTACGCCCTGCGGAGTGGCGTACTGCAGGTTGTCCTCGCCCACGGGGTTGTAGTCTTCCAGGTTTTTCCAGCCATTGTATTGCACAAAGAACTCAGAGCGAAACTTGGGCAAGGTCAGGAACAAACTCGTCTTCCCGAAGACTGGTGGAATGTGGTCCAGCGGGGTTTCACCGGTTTCTGATTTGATGCGACCATAGGTGTAGGTGAGCGTGGAAGCCAACCGGAAAGCCGAGGTAATATCAGCGTTGATGGCGCCGCTGAAGCCGTACACGTAGGCTTTGTTCGCGTTCACGCTGGCTACCACGCGGCTCAGTTGACCGTTGTATTCCACCTCACTCTGCCCCTGGAACAGGAACGGCTGCGTGGTGATGGCATCGCGGTACCAGGTGTAGAAACCGGTTCCCTCTACCCGCACGCTCTGCGCGATGGTTTTGCCTATAGACAGCTCAGCATTATAGGTGTATTCTGGCTTCAGATCAGGATTAGGCACAACCAGCTGCCCGGCTACAGACTCAAACACCTTTGCCAGGTCATCTACGTTAGGTGCCCGGAAGCCCGAGGAAGCCACGGCGGCAAAGCGCCAGTCCTGCCCCGGCTGGTACACCAGACCCAGGTTGCCGTTCACGGCGGTGTTCTTTTGGGAGACCTCGTCAAACGGAAACGGGAAGAAGGTTTTGTCTTGGAAGTTGGCGTTCAGCTCCACGCGGCTCAGCCGGATACCATCAGAAAGAATCCATTGCGGGGTGATCTCCCAGGTGTGCGTGAAGTAAGCGGCCGCCGTGCGCATGTCAGAGCCGCCGCTGGGGTAACGGGTATCCAGGGGCGAGCGCTCGCCGGTGGTCAGGTCAGAGCCGTAGGCGCGGGAAAAGACATCGTTGTAGGTGCCTTCCAGGCCGTAGCGCAGTTCATGGTTGCCCAGCAGTCGGCTGGCATCGGCGTTGAGGGTGTAGACATCCACGTGCTCAAAGCGGTTCTGCAGGGTGGTACGTTTGAACCGGCGGTTATGCCGACTTTCCTCCACGCTCTGGTAAGCGGCCGTCACCCTCAGGTTCTCCAGCCAGCCTCTGCCCTTGGTAGCGAAGGTATAGGCCGCGAGCCAGCGCTCCTGCGGACCGTAGTACCAGTCGCCGTGGTTCAGGGCGCCCTGGCCATCTACCTCGGTGAGGCGGTCGTAGCGCGGAATGTCTGAGGAGGTGGAGAACTGCACATTTAACAAATGTGAGGTGTTCGCCGAGGGCTGGAACAGGATTTTCTGCAGGGCATCGTACTGCTTGTAGCCGGTGAATTTCTGCACGTTGATGTTCTCATTGGGTACTGTCACGTCTTTGCCGTCCTGCCATTGGGCGTAGGACGGGCGCAGCCCCCAGGTGCCGTAGAACGGGTTGCGGTTCTTGCCCTGGCGCAGATCCCCGAAGTCTGAGTACGTGAAGCTGGTGAAGCTGCCCCATTTCTGTCCGCCTACTGAAAAGTCCACGTGGCCGGTTTTCTCCTGGTTGGCCGTGGCGTAGCGGGTGAAGGCGCCGCCCGTCACGCGGGTGCCGGCGCTGTCGCCTAGCACAGGGCTTTTAGTGTAGAAGTGCACCACGCCGCCCAGGGCATCGGACCCGTACACCACTGATCCAGGCCCGAACACCACCTCCACTTTCTCCAGAGCCGCATTATCTACCGTGATCACGTTCTGCAGGTGGCCTCCGCGGTAAATGGCATTGTTCAGGCGCACACCGTCAATCACCATCAGGACTTTGTTCGCCTCAAAACCACGCAGGATGGGGCTGCCGCCGCCCGCCTGGCTTTTCTGCACCAGCACCTGGCCGCTTTGCTGCAGCACATCGGCGGAGGTTTGATTGCTTTGAAAGGCCAGTTCCCGCGCCTTGAGTACCTGGATCTGCTGCGGCACATCGGCGCGCTTCTCCTCAAACTTACTCGCCGATACCACCACTTCGTCCAGGGAATAGCTTCGCTCAGTGAGGCTCACGCGGTAGTTCAGCGCGGCCAGTTGGTTTACGGCCAGGGTGCGCGTCTGGTAATCAGCGCGCTCAAAGCGGAGGCTGTCGGTGTCCAGGAAGCCTTGGGTATTGAATTTGCCCCGGGCATCGGTGAGGAGCGCGGTACCGCCTTGCGTGGGAATGACCCGCACACCAGCCAGAGGCTGCAGGTTGGCCCGGTCTTGCACCACGGCGGTCTGTGCCGAGGCCGCCAAAGGCACCGCCACCAGCAACAGAGATAGAAATGACTTCATATGGGGATAGTAGAAGTTGGAGAAGGAAAATCAGAGCGCGAGCTCCATCTTTATATCGGCGCGTTTGTATTCTTTCAGTTCATCGGGCACCTCCACAAAACCCAGTTTGTGGTACAGGTGCAGGGCTGTTTCCAGTTTGCGGTTAGAGAGCAGCATGAGCGTAGTGGCGCCCAACTCGCGGGCTTTCTGGATAGCGGCCTCGCCCAGGCGTTTGCCAATCTTCAGGCCCTGGGCCTTGTCGGTAACGGCCATTTTGGCCAGCTCGTAGGTCTGGTCATCTACTTTGATCAGGGCGCAGGTACCCACAATCTCGCCGTTGTACTCGGCCATGAAAATGTGGCCGCCCTTGGCGATGATGTAGCCGTCTGGATCACCCAGGGATTTGTGGTCCAGTTCTTCCATCTCAAAGTAATGCTCAATCCAGGCTTGGTTCAGCTCTCGGAATTTAGCGGCGTGGACAGGGGTATAGTCAATAATGGAAACAGAGGGGAAAACGGGTGCGGAATTCATGGTAATAGTTTGTTCTTGCCGCCAAAGATACAGAAACCCACCTGCGATTCTGAGGTGTTTCTCTCAAAAACTGCCTAAAACAGGGCTGCCTAATACTGCACCGGCTCGCAGATATCTTCGTCACAGACCAAGCGGCTTAGCACGGGGTCTGCCAGCAGTTCCTGCAGGGTGTAATAGCGGCCATTCACCTCAAATCGGTTGTAAAGTAACCTGATGCCGTGGCTGTAATCTGTGTACCAGGCCACGTGCCCCAGGTACAGCGGCTGAATAGGTTTGCCATCTGGCTTATGCCACCCGTAAATGGCCACCCGGTCTTTCTTCTCCAGCCGCAGCAACCGCGGCGATAGCACCACATCTTTCTTATGCCCGGCAATGAGCAAGCCCTGCTTGTTTTTACCCTTCAACTGCCCTTGTATGATTTGGTTATGCTCCAGAAAAGTGGTGACGCTGTCACGGTGTTGGGTAAGCGGGTGCGGCTCCAGTTTCACATCGGCGGCGGCGTAGATAGCGTCTACAATTTTACGGGTGGGTAAGGTACAGCTCCAGGCCTCTGCCACGGTTTGGGCATTTTGGGGTTGCAACGGTACCCGGACAAAGTCTTTGTTTCCGCCCACCGCCAGATAGTCCAGCAACGGAAAGCAATACCCCCTCAACGTATCTCCCTTGAGGCTTACAGCTATCAACGGAACACATTTGGTTTTCCGGAGGAAGTCTGGCCCATTCGCTTCCTTCAGAAGTTGGTGCAACAGGTAAGTTTCCCGTTCCTCTAAGGATAGATTCCTTAGCGCACCTATGATTTCCGGCCCGGTGGGTTTACCGGTTGAACCCAGCTTGGCAGTTGAAGGTTGATTAAGAGCCGACTGCCTAGGGTTTAAGAAGGATGAGCAGGCACTCATACCCAATAGCAGGAGCATAAGGCCGAGCCCCAACAGAAACAGCTTGCTGAAAACGCGGGGCAGATAGCTGCTTCCCACTTTAACTTGTTTTAATAGCACTTTCTAAAATTAATTAATAATTACCTTACAAGATATATAGCCAAACCCTTAACTTAACCGCTTAAGGTTTAATCATTGCATGAAAAATATAATACCTGTTTTATTTCTCGGGTTTCTGGCGGCCTGCACCAGCAGCAAACCCCTCCCTGATCCTGTTCAGGCGAAAGCCACGGAGGCACCCGCCACTACACTGGCGCCCCACGTGGAAGCCATCAGGCAGCAGTTTGCCCCGGATAAGCGGGTAGCGCTCTTTGATGTGAAAACCAATGGCCCGGTGCTCACCGGCGAGACCAACCTACCTGCCGCCAAAACCGCCTTGCTGGAGCGGCTGCAAGCGGCTGGCCTTTCTTTCCAGGACAGCATCCAGGTACTGCCAGAAGCCGGGCTGAATGACAAAACCTTCGCGGTAGTCACCTTGTCCGTGGCCAACCTGCGCTCAGAACCCAAACACCCCGCTGAACTCGCCACCCAAGCCACCATGGGCACCCCGTTGCGCGTCTGGAAACAGAAAAGCGGCTGGTACCTGGTGCAGACCCCAGACAAATACCTGGCCTGGGTAGATGCTAGCGCCATCAAGCTCATGGACAACGCCACTTTCACTGCCTGGCAGCAGGGCGAGAAACTCCTGTACACCAATCCATATGGTTTTGCCTACGCCACGCCCAACGCGCAGGGCGCCACCGTCTCTGACCTGGTGTACGGCGATATGATGGTGCTGAAAAAGCAAACCAAAGGTTTCTACGAAGTCTCTTTCCCCGATGGACGCTCGGCCTTCGTCTCCGCCCCTGAGGTCCAGAAATACACTGACTGGGCGGCCACGCGCCGGCCTACGGAGCAGAACCTGGTGGAAACCTCCAAACGTCTGCTGGGCTTGCCTTACCTCTGGGGCGGTACTTCCTTCAAAGGCGTAGACTGCAGCGGCTTCACCAAAACGGTGTACTTCATGAACGGCCTGGTCCTGCCCCGCGATGCCTCCCAGCAAGTGCACTCCGGCGATTTGGTTGACACCAAAGACGGTTTCCAGAACCTACGCCCCGGCGACCTGCTTTTCTTCGGGAGCCAGGCCAAAGACGGCAAACCTGAGCGCGTGGTGCATGTGGGCATGTGGATAGGAAACAACGAGTTCATCCACTCAGCAGGCCGCGTGCGCATCAACAGCATGGACCCCGCCGCTCCTAACCACGACGCCTCCGAACTGAACCGTTTCCTACGGGCCAAACGCATCTCCCCGCAAGCCTCGCTTATTGACCTAAGAACCGCCTCGCTGTTCCAGTAAGCAGTTGACCATATAACAAGCGCCTCGTTTTTGACCTGATTTTCACAAAACAGGCTAAAAACGAGGCGCTTTGTATTTACCCAATTCCCGTCCGCAGGACCATTAAGGCATTGCAGTGACACACAAGACAAGACAGCTCACCTGCGGCGGGCCGGGGCGAAGGCCTACAGTGAGGCCGAGGCACGGCCTGCCGCAAGTAGGTACCGTTCAAGCAGTAAAGGCCTAGGTCAGCTATGGAACAGATAGCCTTAGCCAGGTGGTACTGAACTGAAGCCTTACTGTCCGAGCGTAAGCGAGTTTGAGGCTTCTTGATTCTTTTGGTTACTTTTCTCATCAAGGAGAAAAGTAACCAAACCTCTCAGGGAGAGTCCTGAGTCCAAAGTTCTAAGTCATACAGTAGGAAGTAATATCTCCAAAGTGATTTTGAGGCTGACGCCTCACTGAAGTTGCAAACTTCAGCCCATGGTAGGTCCAAGTTGAAAACTTGAACCAGAAAAGAGGGGAATAGGTCCAAGTCACAGGCTTGGACCAAGGGAGTTAGAAAAAAGTCCGTTTCAAGGCTGTTTTTACCAAAATAGCCTTAAAACAGACTTTGCTTCAACAGGAGAGCTACTTATCAATACTTCTCATGCACCTCCGTCATGATCCGGACCATTTCATTGCGAATATCACCGGAAGAGACGCTGAAGTTATTGTTCATGAAACTGAAGAGCAGCAGTTTTCCGCTTTTAGTCATAATATAGCCGCTTTGGTTGTGCACGTGGGCCAGAGTACCGGATTTCCCGAAGACAAAAGGAGGCTCGGCTTTGTAGATGTTCCGGAAAGTGCCGGGTCGGCCGCCGGTGGCCATGAGCGGAAGCAGTCGCTCAGTGGGACGTTCCTGCTGGAGCTTCTGCAGCAGCGCGATAATACTGCGCGGCGTAAACAGGTTCATGCTGGAAAGACCAGAGCCATCCACCCAAACGGGGGCATCGGGCAGGTCTGCCAGGTAGGTTTTCACGGCGTGCTTGATGCCGCGCTCAATGGATAACGTGTCTGACAGGGTGCCGGAGCAGAGGACCATGAGCTGTTCGGCCATCAGGTTATCGCTCACCTGCAGCATGCGTTTGTACACCGAGTCTGAAGGCAGGCCATAGAAAGTCTGGGCGCCCAGGGGCAGGGCACGCTTCTTCAACAAGGTCACTTTCCTTTTCAGGGTATCGGCCAGGAGCCGCACGGTCATGTCCGGAGACGGGATGAACGGCACTTCCACGGAGAAATCCGCCGAGGCGTGTTTAGGATAATAGGTCAGTTCATTCGTGCGCCAAGCACGCATAAAGGTGTCGTTGTGCGGATAACGGGCGGTATCGGTTTTGATGGTAGGCTTGAAGATGGCCGGCGTGGTAGTGTAGCGTTGCGTAGGGCCTCCTTTACGGGTAAACTTCACAATGTTGCCGTGAATGGGGAAAACGCTGCGCTCGGGCTGGTAGTAATAGTTATAATCGTCCCAGCCCCAGTTGGTGGCGAAGGGCGTACTGGCGAAGGGGGCCTCCAGATAGTACAGCTTCTCTTTGCGGTTCTTCAGGAAGTCATAGGCGCGGGTGTTCTTCAGGTCCATGTGGGTGAAAGTGGGGTCGCCGGTACCCCAGAAGATCAGCGAATCTCCGTGCACCACATATTTGAGTGCCGGAATGGAATCGCCCAGCATCTTCAAGCTGGCATAAAAGGTGAACAGCTTGGTGTTAGAGGCGGGCACAAAGTATTTATCAGTGTTATGCTCCACCACCATCTTCCCCAGGGCCGGGTCATACAGCGCGAAGCCCACAAACCGGTTCTTCCCAATTTCAGAAGCCAGCACCTGGCGTTTGATTTCCTCGGGGCCGTACGGTGGGGGCGGCGGTGGGGTCGTCGTGACTACCGGCGCCTGTTTAGGTGTACTACAGCCCAGCAGAAACAGTAGAAAAAGGCAAGGAAACGAGAGCAATGGGCGGCGCGGGAGACGAAGGAACATACAGGAACAGTTTAGAACCCATAGTTAATCCAAGATTCTGACAGCATCAAAAATTACGTCAGAAAAATGTGGCCTTCGCACTCTGGATAGGACATCCTATTAAAATTATCTCACGCATTCCGTCCCCCTTTGAAGGGGGTAGGAGGATGACAAAGCCATATCAATTATGGAAAGCTTCCGCTCAGAGCAAGGGCAACCACAAGGGATGGCCCTACTTATCTGGAATGCCATATTCAGCACGAGTGGTCATCCCCCTACCCCCTTCAAAGGGGGACGATATGCGTACTACACTGCTTTTCCGTTTTAAGCCTCAATTTGAAAAATCAGGCCCAAAACACGCGAAACAGGAACAATCTCTTTATTTTAACGCGGTGTTTTCCCTTCTATCCGCTAAACCTGTTGACGTATGATACTTCGATCTCGCCGTGAGGTGCTGGCTTCGCTTTCTGTGGCCGCCGCGGCTCTTCCTTTGCTGGGTTTCAACTCAGTTACTGCTCCTGAGAAAGGCCCCAAAACCATTCTGCCGCCCCGCCTCAAACCCGGCGACACGGTAGGCCTCATCTGTCCGGCAGGCGCGGCGTTCAGCAAGGAGGTGGTGCAGATCACCAAAGAGTCCATTGAAGCGCTGGGCCTGAAAGTGAAAATGGGCAAGCACGTGTTTGACCGGTTCGGGTATCTGGCGGGTACAGACCAGGCGCGGGCCGAGGATGTGAACGCCATGTTCGCAGACAAAAGTGTGCAAGGTATTCTGGCCATCCACGGAGGTTGGGGCTGCGCCCGGTTGCTGCCTTTGCTGGACTACAAGACCATCCAGAAGAACCCCAAACCGCTCATCGGGTACTCAGACATTACGGCGCTGCTTTTGGCCATCAACGCAAAAACCGGCCTCATCACGTTCCATGGCCCGGTGGGGTCCGCCACCTGGAACAAGTTCTCCGTAGATTCTTTCCGGCAAGTGCTGGTAGACGGCAGTCCGGCGCTGTTTGAGAACCCCAAAGAACTGGGCGATAACCTCACCATCACCAAAGACCGCATCACCACCATCACCCCCGGCACGGCGCAGGGCAAGCTGGTGGGCGGCAATCTCACGGTGCTCACCGCCATTCTAGGATCAGATTATTTGCCCAACTGGAAAGACGCTATCCTGTTCCTGGAAGACACGAACGAGGCTGTGTACCGGGTAGACCGCATGCTCACGCAATTGAAACTGGCCGGGGTGCTGGACCAAGTCAAAGGCGTGGTGTTCGGCAAATGCTCAGACTGCGAGCCCGGCAAAGGAAGCTACGGGTCGCTCACGCTGGAAGAGGTGTTAGAGCAACATCTACAGTCTTTGAAAATTCCGGTGTATTCCGGGGCCATGATAGGTCACATAACCCACAAATTTACCGTACCAGTAGGAGCCGAGGCCGAGATAGACGCCACCGCCGGAACTATCAGGTTATTAAAGAGCGCCGTGGCTTAAAACTGGAACTTTGCTCCTTTATGAGCCTGTTTTCCAGAATTATGCTGTAATTTGCACTCTTTCGCGCTACGTACTTCCATTATCCTTGCTTTTTGCCTTGAAAAACCTCCGTTTTCTCCCCCTCGTCTTCATTTTTCTGTTTGCGGTAGGGTTCATTTCCCTGCACGGCCAGACCCGCGGCAAAAAATCCGCTAAAACCACCAAAACCGTTTCCAAAAAGGCCTCTGCTGCTGCTAAAAAGAAAGCCCCGGCTTCTAAAAAGGTAACGGCAAGCAAGAAAGCGGCGGCCAAGAAACCTGCGGTGCCAGTGTTTAATCCAAAAACCGATCCGCCATTTATGGGTGCAAACCAGAAATGGGTAGATTCCGTGTTCAAGACCCTCACGCCCGAGGAGCGCATTGCGCAGCTGATCATGATTCCGGTGTACTCCAACAAAAACCAGGTGCACATAGACTCTATCAGCCGGTTGGTGACTACCTATAAGGTGGGCGGATTGATCTTCTTCCAGGGCGGACCGGTACGGCAGGCGCACATGACCAACCGCTACCAGCGTGAAAGCAAAGTGCCGCTCATGATTTCCATTGACGGCGAGTGGGGCCTGGGCATGCGCCTGGACAGCACGGTATCGTTCCCGTACCAGATGAGCTTGGGCGGAATTGAAAACGAGAAACTGATCTATGACATGGGCGCGGAGATTGCGCGCCAGTGCCGCCGGTTGGGCATCCATGTGAACTTCGCGCCGGTAGTGGATGTGAACAACAACGCCAACAACCCCGTGATCGGGTTCCGCTCCTTCGGCGAAGACAAATACAACGTGACCCGCAAATCCCTGGCGTACGTGAAAGGCATGCAGGACAATAAAGTGATGGCCAACGCCAAGCACTTCCCCGGCCACGGCGACACCAACGTGGACTCGCACTACGGCTTGCCGGTGCTACACTTCTCTAAACTTCGGTTAGATTCTACTGAATTGTACCCCTTCAGAGAGCTGATGAAAAACGGTCTGGGCAGCCTCATGGTGGCGCACATGAACATTCCGGTGCTGGACAACACCAAAGACGTAGCCTCTACCCTCTCCAAGAACATTGTGAGCGATCTGCTCAAGAAAGAGATGGGCTTTAAAGGCCTGGTTTTCACCGATGCCCTGAACATGCAAGGCGTGGCCAAGTTTTACGCCCCCGGCATTGTGGACGTGAAGGCCTTACTGGCTGGGAACGATGTTCTCCTGAACACCATGGACGTGAAAACCACCATTGAGGAGGTGAAGAAAGCCATCGCGAACAAGGAAATTACCCAGGCCGAGGTAGATGCCCGTTGCCGGAAAGTACTGGCCGCTAAACAGTGGGCGGGTCTGGACAAGTGGCAACCCATTGAAACCAAAAACCTGATCCAGGACCTGAATAACCCCACCGCCGAATTCATTAACCGCCAGCTAACTGAGGCTTCGCTTACGCTGCTGCGCAACAAAGACAACATCCTGCCTATCAAAACGCTGGACACGTTGAATATTGCCGCTCTGGCGCTGGGCACCAGCACAGAGACTGAATTCCAGCGGAACCTGGCCAAATACGCGAAAGTGGACAACTTCTTCTTGCCGCCCACCAGCTCCATCGCTGACCTGCAGGCGCTTAAAGACAAGCTGAAAAACTATAACACCATTCTGGTAGGTGTCCATAAGCTGCAACTGAAGGCCTCCGGCAATAACACCTTCGGAATTACCGCCGAGATGAACCTGTTCCTGAAAGACCTGATCCGTTCCAAACAGACCATTGTGACCGTATTTGGCAACGTGTACAGCCTCAACCGTTTTGAAGACATTGAGAAAGCGCACGGCGTATTGGCCACCTACCAGGAGAATGCCTTAACCCAGGACGTAGCCGCCCAGATTATTTTCGGGGGGGTGGGCGCCAAAGGCAAGTTGCCGGTGAACGTGTCTAATTACTTCAAAATCAACAATGGCCTGAAAACCGATGCCGGCCTCCGGCTGGCCTATACGCAACCAGAAGCCGTAGGCCTTCGGTCAGAGGATTTCGCGCAGATTGACACGCTGGTAAACCAGGCCATTAGAGCCAAAGCCACCCCTGGCGCTCAGGTGCTAGTAGCCAAGAACGGGAAAGTGATCTACGCCAAGTCGTTCGGGTATCATACCTACGAGAACCAGATGCCGGTGAAGAACACAGACCTGTATGACCTGGCCTCGGTAACCAAGATCACCACATCGTTGGCGGCTTACATGAAACTGAACGGCGAGGGCAAGTTTGATGTGGACAAAACCCTGGGCGAGTACCTGCCTTTGATGAAAGGCTCAGACAAAGAGAACCTCCGCTACCGCGACATCCTCACGCACCAGGCCCGCCTGAAGTCCTGGATTCCGTTTTGGAGAGAGACCGTGAAGGCCAACGGCGAGCTGAAGCCGAACATCTTCAAAGCAGACTCCTCTGATAAATTCCCGTACCGCGTGGCCAAGAACCTGTTCATCCGGAAAGATTACGCCGAGGAAATTTACGAACAGATCAAGAAGTCACCACTGAATGACAAGCCGGGCTACGTGTACAGTGACCTGTCTTTCATTCTGGCGCCGCTGGTAGTGAAAAACATCACCGGCGAGGACTTTGAGACCTACCTGAAAAAGAACATCTACGGGCCGCTGGGCGCTACTACATTAACGTTCAACCCTTACAAGTACTACCCGTTGTCGCGCATTGTGCCTACCGAAGTGGATACCTTGTTCCGGAAGCAGTTGCTGCACGGCACGGTGCATGACGAAGGCGCTGCCATGCTGGGCGGCATCAGCGGCCACGCAGGCTTGTTCGGGACCGCGAATGACCTGGCCAAGGTGATGCAACTGTACCTCAACGATGGGATCTACGCCGGCAAGCGCTACATCGCCAACAAAACGGTGAGCACGTTCAGCAAATGCCAGTTCTGCCCAGACAACTACCGCGCCCTCGGGTTTGACCGTCCGTCCAAGCCGGGCACCGAGAACGGGAACGCCGCCAGGAGCGCCCCGGCCGAGAGCTTCGGGCACACCGGCTTCACGGGCATTTACACCTGGGTAGACCCGGTGAACCAACTGGTGTATGTGTTCCTGTCTAACCGCGTGCACCCCACCCGCGAGAGCTCGGTTCTGAGCAAGCTGAACACCCGCACCAAGGTGATGCAAGTTGTCTACGACGCCATTGACAAATCCCGCGTCACCCCACCAAAACCTGATACCGTGGAAAGCAAGCGCAACTAACCGCTGTCCATAGATAATCAACAGAAGAGCCGCCTTGGTAACCCGGGGCGGCTCTTCTGTTTGGTAAGGTTTTTAAGTTTGGAAATGTTTCTGACCTGTTTTCAGGAAAAGAGGCCTGAAAAGAAACATCTTTTAAAGGACACTCTCCATCCTCCTTCTTATTTGTCATCTTGGAAAGATCTTGTGGGCAAGCTAGAAAACCATGTATTATGCGCTTTTACCGTTCGCTCACAAGATCCTTTCAGGATGACAATAAAAATAAAGAAGTCAGGAGGGAATTGCTGTTACTCTAGTTCAGGCCTTAATTACTCAAAGTGAGCTGGAATTGTGGGGTGGCGAAGCTAATGGCGTCGCCTTCGCGTTGGCTGGTGCTTACCCATTTGCCCTGGTGGTAGATCCAGCCGTTGGGGCTGCGTTGGTCAGGACCGTAGCACCGGATGCTGGGCTCGTAGGAGATTCTGGCGGGTACTTCTTTGGCGCCGGTCTCGGGGTCAACGGCCTCGTGGCGGTTCTGCTTGATCACGAGCCACTCAAACGCGATGAAGAAACCCTTGGCCGGCATCTGCAGGTCGTGCTGGCTTACATCCAGGATCACGGTCTTGATGCCTTTCGGGGCCAGGCCCATGAGGGGTATGGAAAGGAGGTCGGGGCCGGGGGCGCCGTCCTCGCCTACCCGCAGGAGGCGGAGTTTGAAAGATGCATTTTTAAGGTTACTCAGGGTCACGAGCGAGATCTGGTCCAGAAAAGGCGTGGCGGCGTAATTGGGTTCGTAAGGAATGTACTGGGCTACAATCCAGGGCGTGCCATTGCTCCCGAAAGAATACTCAGTGTTATCATCCAGTTTGTTGATGACGAGCTTGCTGCGTTTGGTGCTTTTCTTCACCGTTACCTCATTGAGGGCCACCGCCGAAGGCACCAAGCTAATATTCAGATTTCCGCCCGAGATGAGGAGGCGCATCCGCTCATAGCCTAAACAGGAAATGACCAGCGTTTTCCCCTGCAACGCGGAAGAAGCAAACCCGAACTCGCCTTTCTCAGAGGAGGTGGTGCCCAGGTTCTCGTCCTCTACCCAGATATTGGCGAAGGCCACCGGCTTTCCTGTGGCTTTGTCGGTGACGGTGCCTTTCACCTGGCCAAAACCGGTGCCGGCCAAGAGCAGGACCATCAAAAGCAGGGCGAAAACGTGTTTCATGCGGCGCAGGTACGGGAAGGTGAATTGTTTCGGGGCTGTTATACAGAAAACAGCCCCGAAACGGTCATGTTTGATTTGAAGAGAGTAATCTTTTTCTCAACGCCAGGCCAGGCAACTTATTTAAGGGCAAGCTTTAAATTTCACTAGTCCTTGATGCGGTATACATCGGCGGTGACAGCATTTTTGTCTGTTTTACGTTCGTCTCTGGGGCTGTCGAAGACCACCAGCAGGTGTTCCTCGTCAAAGATGCCCAAGCCTTCGGCTTTGTCCAGGCCCGAGTGGGAGCCGCTGCCGTGGGGCACATCAAAGAGGTGATCCAGTTCTTTGCGGTGCACCATCTGTTCACCCTCTAGGGACTGCACCATGGCGTTGGGCCAGCGGTACACGGCAATGGTGCCGTCCAGGTCCATGGTGGGGCCCGCCAGAATGTAGAGGTCATTGTCTTTGACGCGCAGTTCCCGCACACCTTTGCCTACCATGTGCAGGAAGTGCTTTTTGTATAGCGAGCCGTCTGCGTTGGCCTTGAGCTGCAGGGTACCTTTCTCTTCCCCATCCTTTAACTGCAGCTCCACCACCATAGACCAGCCACGCAGCACCGGTCCGCGCAAACCCACAAAGATGCGGTCTTCGTGCACGGCCAAGCCCTCAATGTCAAACCCGTTGTCTTTCCCCGGAATGGGCAGGAAATCCTTTAGGTGGATGTCATTCTGGAAGGCATCCATAAGTTGGTTTCCCGTTTTAGTACCCACCAGTTGGGCGGCCCGAAGCTTTTTGGAGGGGTCCTCGGGATCAGTGCACTTTTTGGCAAGGGTGTACTCGCCGGTTTCGGGGTCCTGCACCAACGGGATGCGGGCCAGCAGGTACCGGTTAGGATCAGATGAGACCTTGGCCAGCCTTTTGATCTGCTTTTCTATAGAGTCTTCCTTGCGTGGTTTCTTGCGCTTGAGGCTATGCGAGCCCACCAGCCAAAGGTATCCCCCGCCTTCGCCAAGACCTTCAATGTCAATCTCTGAATTGGTGCCATCGGGCAGGTCCAGGTACTGGCTCAGGTCAAAGTGCACGTGCTCGCCGAAGGTCTGTTCACCGGTGAGTTTCAGGCGCTCCAGGGTGGTTTGCTCATCGCAGCTCATCCAGAGGTAATCGCCGGTGCGCAGTACGGCGGAGAGGCCGTCGCGCACGTGTTTGCCGGTGGCGGTGATGCTGTGCTCAGACTCAAAGTGCAGTTGAACAGTAAAGGCGGGGCTTTTCATTTTGGTTTTTGGTTGGGGTGAATGCCTTGGGGCAGAGAAGGGTTTTACGGCTCTTTTCCGGGAAACAAAGCTAAAACAGAACGCGACAACCCCGGGCAGAGTTGTCGCGCTTTGAGAAGAAGTGGGCAAAGGTTTTATCCTTCGTCAAATCCAGAAGCTTCTTCTATGTTGCTGTCCTCAGCAGATTTGAAGTTAGGGAACGCTTTATTGCCTTCTTTGATGGCTTGGTCCAGGGCTGGGTTAGCTTGCAGGCGTTTGGCTACGGCGGGGTCCAGCATCACCTCAAAGATGGTTTTGAAATAAGGCTTGGACTGGAACCGCTTCTCAAAGGCCTCTTTCTCGGCACCTTTCAAGTTTTTATGTTCCTGGGCCCACTTCTCCAGCTCGGGCTTGAGTTTGTGCATCTCGGCACCGGCCTCATCAGAGGCGGTTTTGATGAGGGCGATGGTTTTCTCGTCGTTTTTCTCCAGGAAGGCCGCTTTCATCCTGGTGGCATAGGTGTTCAGGATCTTGTCCATCTTCAGCTCGGTGGGGCTGATGCCGGCTGCCTGCGCCGTGAGCAACAATAGGGAGAAGACCATGCTTAACATCCCGGAGGTAATCCACTTTGTCTTTTTCATCTGTTTTAATTTGATGTTTGATACACTGTTTTCTACCCTGCTTGCGGCTGCGCTTACTTTCATTTATTCACTACGAGGCCTTCTTTTCCTCATCCGGCGAGGCCGCCTCCACCACTTTCACTTTGTCGCTGGCTTTGAGGCCGTCTACCACCTGTATGTTGATGCCGTCAGACAGGCCGGTTTTCACCAGTTTCTTCTTGAACTGCTGAGGCCCGGTTTCCACCTCCACAAACACGCTGTCTTTGCCTTTCTTCCCGAACTGCAGCAAACCTTCCTTTATGGCCAGCACGTTCTGTTTCTGGTCCAGCACGATGTCAGCGTTAGCGCTGTAACCGGCCCGCAGGAAATCGCCGGGCTGCAGCATCACCTGGGCCTTCACCTGGAACTTCACGGCCCCTTCCTCCAGCACGCCCTTGGGGGCGATGTACTCCAGCTTGGCCTTGAACACCTTGTTCTCTATGGCCCCGATGGTGAGGTTCAGATCCATGCCCTCGCGCAGCTTGCCCACCTCAGACTCGTCAATCTTGCCCTCAAAGATGAGGCTCTTCATATCGGCTACGGCCGCGATGGTGGTGCCCTCGTTGAAGTTGTTGCGCTCAATCACCGAGGCGCCCACTTTCACGGGCACGTCCAGCACCATACCGTCCACGGTGGAGATGATGATGTTGGAGCCCCCGGTACGCCGTGAAGTACCTGATTTTACCAGTTGGCGGTTGTTCTCGGCCGCAGTCAGGTCCTCCCGGCGCAGCTTGTAGTCCAGCACAAACTTGTTGTATTCCTGCTCCGCGATTACTTTCTGGTCATAAAGCATCTTCTGGCGCGCCAACTCCCGTCTGGCCTGCTCAAACGCGATGCGGGCCGTCTGCACGCTGGTCTCGGCGTTGTTCACGCTCACCATGTTGGGCACAATCCTGATCTTGGCGATGGTCTGCCCGGCCCTTACCGTCTGCCCCGCCTCCACGTACAGTTCCTCCACAATGCCGCTCACCTGCGGCTTTATCTGGATTTCCTTCCTCGGCACAATGGAGCCCGTAGCTACCGTCTTCTTCACAATATTGGTGTAGAACGGCTTCTCGGTCTTATACACCACCGGATCAGCGTTCGATTTCTTGTAGAAGTAGTACCCGATCCAGACGCTGCCGGCCAGAAACAAGACGATGAACAACCCTAGAAATACCTTTTTCATTTGTTTAATGTGCTAATGTGTTAATGTGCTGATGTGCTATCTCAAATCCCCGGCCCTTGTGGTGCCGCAGAGGTGTTTTGGTGTCGTTTTCTATAAATCGGGCTCAAAACAGAACTTACTCATCCTTCAAGGCTTCTACCGGGTTCACCCGGGCGGCTTTGGTGGCGGGAATGAGGCCGGCAATGGCGCCCATCACAATCAGCAGCACCACGGCCATCAAAGCCACCTGCGGATCAACCTCAGGGCTGGCGAAGAAGCCGGCATCCACCTCAAAGCGCTCCATGAGGTAACTAATCAAAGCCACTAGCCCCGTTCCCACAATAAGTCCAGAGATGCCCGCGATACTGGTAATCACCACCGATTCCTGCAGAATCAAGCTGATCACCGACCAAGGCGTGGCGCCCAGCGCCTTCCTGATACCTATTTCCTTTGTGCGTTCCTTCACCACGATGAGCATGATGTTGCCCACCCCGATGATGCCCGCAATGATGGTCCCGATGCTCACGATCCAGCTAAAGCCCGAGATACCCGCGAACAGCCCCTGCACGTCTTTGAACTCCTTCTCCACATTGGCCGAGCCGAAGGCTTTCAGATCTGTAGGCGCTACCTGGTGGCGCTGCGCCAAGAGGGTTTTCACCTTCTCCTCCACTACCTCGGCGGGCACGCCCGGTGCGGGGATGATCTTGAAGTGCCCGATGCGGTTGGGCTGGTTGAAGGTTTGCTGCAGCGTGGTATTGGGGATGTAAATGGTCTGGGAGGCGTACACAATGTCTTCGCCTTTGCCTACCGGCGTGAACTTGCCTACCACCTGGAAGTAACTGCCCTTGATGTTGATGTATTTGCCAATAGGGTCTACACCCTCCTTAAACAGCACCTCCTGCACGCGCGGCCCAATCACGGCCACTTTGCGTTTCTCCTCAATGTCAATGCGGTTGATGAAACGCCCGGTAGAGATGGTGAGCGGATCCACGTACAGCATCTCGGGGTAATCGCCGCTCACGTTGAAGGACGAGTTTTTATTGGCGTAGCTAACGGTGAACGTGCCATCCAATCCGTTGCTGGGTGACAGGATGCCCACCTCAGGCAGCTGCTCCTGAATGGCTTTCACGTCATCATTGGTCAGGTGCACAAACCTGCCGGCTTTGAGGCCCATGTACGGCACGCTGGTGCGCTGGGTCCAGACGAATACGGCGTTCTTGGCGATGTTGAAGTCATTGGTGATGCCGTGCTCCAGCCCTTTGCCCGCGCCCAGCAAGAGCACCAACATAAAGATGCCCCAGAAAACGCCAAACGCCGTCAACGCCGTCCGCAGCTTGTGCTTCTTGACAGTGGCGTAAATCTCAGCCCATTTGTCTACATCAATCATAAGTGGGAGTTCTGAGTCCTGAGTCTATTGTCCTGAGTCAATAATCGTTTTAAGCCTGTTTTCCGGAAATCAGTCCGCAAACAGCTTCTGAGTTCCTTGTGAAGAAGGTGTGGGACACCTGTCTGCACCAATTCCTAATTCTTAATTCTTAATTTTAAACTACTCTGCTCTGAGCGCTTCAATGGGTTTGATGCTGGCAGCTTTCAGGGCGGGCATGAGACCGGCTATGGCCCCGGCCAGCACCAGCAGCACCGTGGCGGAAACCGCTACCCCCAGGTTCACGCCGGGGTTGGCGAAGAACGGCAAATCAGCGCCGGATTTCTCCAGAGCATAGCGCATCAGGTCCAGCAGACCTACGCCGGCCAGCAAACCCAAATAGCCCGAGAAAGCCGTAATCACCACCGATTCCTGCAAAATCATGCTCACGATGGACACCGGCGTGGCTCCTAAGGCTTTCCGCACGCCGATCTCGCGGGTGCGTTCCTTCACAATGATGAGCATGATGTTACTCACGCCCACAATGCCCGCGATGAGCGTGCCGATGCCCACCACCCACACAAACATGTTGATGCCGTTGAACAGGCCCATAACCTGCTCGTACTCCTTCTCGCCGTTATTGATATCCAAGGCCTGGACATCTTCCTGAGAGAATTTATGCCGCTGGGCCAATAGCGCTTTCACCTTTTCTTCAATCACCACCGCCTTCACGCCGGGCTGTGCCACCATGGCCACCAACTGTACCTGGTTGGGCTGATTGTAGGTAGTCTGCAGGGTGGAGAAAGGGATATAAGCCCGTTCCTCCCGGCGACCGCCGTTGTTGCCACGCACCGTGAAGATGCCCACCACCTTAAAGTGGATGCCCTGGATGTTCACGTACTCTTCCAGGCCGGTCTTGTCTTTGAACAGCACCTCGCGCACTTTCTCGCCCAGCACAATGACCTTCCGTTTTTCTTTGATGTCGTTTTCGTTGAGCAGGCGGCCCACTTTCAGGCGCTCGCCGTTGACCTCCAGAAACTCAGGCGTAGACCCGAAGACCTGGTAAGAGCCGTTCTCGGTTTTGTAGTTGATGGTGTACTCGCCCCACAGGCGGTTGCGCGGCGAGATGATCTGCACCTGCGGCACTTCGCGCTCAATGGTGGCCAGGTCCTCGTTCGTGAGTTTGATCTCGCGGCCCGGCCCCAGACCAGCATAAGGCATAGAAGATTTGCCTCCGGAGAAGAATATCCCATTCTTGGCTCCATCCCCGAAGCGGTTAAACACGCCGTTCTGCAGTCCCTGTCCAAAGCCCAGCAGCATGACCAGCATGAAAATGCCCCAGAACACGCCAAAGGCCGTGAGAAAGGTACGGAGCTTGTTTTTCCGGATGGTACCCAGAATCTCCTGCCATTTGTCAACGTCAAACATGCGCGGCGATGTTAAGCTTGGGTATAGGCAACGGGCGTCAGGAATTCCTCGGTTTTATTCCCCAGACCATCATCCAGGATGAGGCCGTCTTTCAAGCGAATCACCCGTTCGGTCTGGTCTGCGATGTCGTTCTCGTGGGTCACAATCACCACCGTGATGCCTTGCTTGTGCACTTCCTTGAAAATCTCCATCACCTCGTAGGAAGTGTTGGTGTCCAGGGCGCCGGTAGGCTCATCGGCGAGGATCAATTTGGGCTTGCTGATGAGGGCCCTGGCGATGGCCACGCGCTGCCGCTGCCCCCCAGACATCTCGTTGGGCGAGTGCTCGGCCCACTCTTTCAGACCCACGCGGTCCAGGTACTCCAGCGCCAGTTTGTTGCGTTCCTTCCTGCCCACTTTCTGGTAATAGAGCGGCAAGGCCACGTTCTCCATGGCGTTTTTAAAGGAAAGTAGGTTGAAGCTCTGAAAAACGAAACCCAGGAACTTGTTTCTATAGTAGGCGGCTTTGGCTTGGGAGAGATTCTTGATGGGCGTGCCCGCCAGGGTGTAGTCGCCGGAGTCAAAGTCATCCAGAATACCCAAGATGTTGAGCAGCGTGGATTTGCCAGACCCTGAGGAACCCATGATGGAGACCAGTTCCCCTTCCCGCACGTGCAGATCAATTCCTTTCAGCACATGGAGCTTGTTCTGCGCCATGGCGTAGTATTTATGGATGTTCTGGAGCTGTATCATGGTCAACGCTGGTGAAATGCCCTAAACAAATGCTCTCTGCCGAAAAGCGTCACCCTAAAGATGCAGGTTTTCCGGCGGTGGTTGCCTGCACAAAAAAATTTGCTGTTTTGGGCACGATTTTCTCTAAACCTGCCCAAAACAGCCTCTGTGAAAGTGACTTACCTTATTTGTAGCATTCACCAATTATTTATTACAACTCTTTCAAGACAAATATCACAGGCTTTTCCCCTATCTGCAGCAGCAAATTGTTTTAGGCCGATTTCTTAAAAACAGGTCCAAAACATATTTGGCCCCTCAGACCGAGAGTCATTCCCTCACTCTCCTGAAAGTACCCTCTCTTCTGTCATCCTGGAAAGATCTTGTGGGCAAACGGGCATAGCGCTTCTCCAACGCTTTCCTAGTTCGACTACAAGATCCTTTTAGGAGGACAAAGGAGAGAAGAAATTAAAGAGACAAGGCATGCCTTTTCTATACGTTTGACACCCACATTTACGATTTTACAACAAAAAAGCCGCTCCTTATTGGGAGCGGCTTTGCTGAAAACGGGCCGGAAACAGATTACTGCGCCAGCGTGATTTTGCGTTCAACCGTGTTGAACGGGCCAGGGATCACCTTACCCGCGTTATCGATCAGTTCCAGTTTGAAGGTGTTCTCGCCCATAGGCAGGCCTTCTACCAGGTACGGCAGCCACTGGTCCAGGATGAACTCATTGCCGTTGATGGTGGCGCGCACCTTGTTGCCGTCTTTGGCCAGTTCTGTGTTCACCAGGTAGAAATCAAGCATTACTTTGCGGGTATCAGCGCCTTTGTACTCGCCTTTGGGGCGGCTGTAGAACAGGTGCTGGCCTTTCTCATCAAACTTGGCTGCGCTGGCCGGGGCATTGCCTACGTTGATCACGCGCAGGTCATAGGCCTCGTCATGCTTAATGCTCTCGTGGTAAGAGCGTGACAGGAACGACAACACCACGTGCTGACCCGGCTTAATCGCTTTCTTGAACGTGGGTTTGTAGTGCGCGGTGTAAGGCTCGTTGTCCACAATGTTGTGGATGTGCTGGCCTTCTTTGGAGTTGGCGTGCTCGTGGGTGCCCGCGTCTGAGGTTTGCTGGCTCAATTGGAAGTTCTTCACCTCGTAGTTGAACTGCACCGAGTCACCGGTTACTTTACCGTTCTTTTCGGGCTGGTTCAGTTCCAGGTCGGCATTCGGGAAATCCACGGAGTTACTGTAGGAGTATACTTTCAGGCCTCCTTTTTCCATAGGCGTGCCCATGGCGCCCTGGTGCTGCACCCCGGCGGTGTCATGTGCCATGCCAGAATGGTCAGCAACAGCTGTGGTATCTGTTACAGTTGCCTCAGTATCAGAGGCACGTTTTCCATCACAGGCAGAAGCCAGCAGCATGGCCGCTATCGCGACAAAAGACAAATGTTTCTTTTTCATAGTTTAGGTTTTCGTATAAATACGCAGAATGTTTCAAAGATAGAAATTTCGTAACTTGTGCCGCATTTAAAATGAGTTTTTCAAAACACGTCAAGACAGGTTTATGAACGATAAATTATTAGAGGAAATCCCATCGCTGGACCTCGCCGATTTCACCTCCGGCGACCCGGCCCGCAAAGCGGCCTTCGTGAAAGGAATGGGTGATGCGCACCAGAATATCGGCTTTGCCGCCTTGAAAAACCACGGCCTGAGCGATGAGTTGACCGACCGCCTGTATGCGGCTATCAAGAAATTCTTCGCCCTCCCAGATGACGTGAAACAGAAATACGAGATTCCGGGTCTGGCGGGTCAGCGCGGCTACGTGGGTAAAGGGAAAGAGCACGCCAAGGGCCGCAACACCGGCGACCTGAAGGAGTTCTACCATGTGGGCCAGGAAGTAACCGACAACGATCCTATCAAAGAAGAATACCCAGACAACGTGTGGCCCGAAGAGGTGACCGAGTTCCGGGAAGTGGCCCTGGAGGCGTACAGCCGTCTAGAAGCCGCTGGCAAGCAGGTTCTGCGCGCCTTGGCCTTGTATCTAGGTCTTTCCGAGGATTACTTCGATGCCAAAGTGCACAACGGTAACAGCATCCTGCGCGCCATCCACTACTTCCCTATCGAGAACCCGGATGCCGTACCAGCCGATGCCGTTCGTGCCGCCGAGCACGGGGACATCAACCTGATCACCCTATTGATGGGCGCCTCCGCTGATGGCTTGCAAGTGCTTCGCCGCGACGGGAAATGGATCCCGATCACGGCCTTGCCTGAGCAGATCATTGTGAACGTGGGCGACATGCTCTCGCGCCACACCAACAACAAGCTGAAGTCCACCATCCACCGCGTAGTGAACCCGCCGCGCGAGCTGATGCACACTTCCCGCTTCTCTATTCCGTTTTTCATGCACCCACGCTCAGAGATGGACCTGACCTGCCTGGAAGGCTGCATTGACGAGCAGAACCCGAAACAATTCCCAGACATCACCGCCGGCGAATTCCTCAACGAGCGCCTGGTGGAGCTGGGTCTGAAGAAATAAGCTCTTCTTTTGACTTTGAAAGGAGCCTTTAGGGGCTCCTTTCGTTTTTTAAGTCTATTTTTATAAAACAGGCCTAAAAACGCTTTCAACACTAAGTTCTATTGCGCCCTCGTAATTATATTTTCCTGAAGGATGTGGCTTCGCTCTCGCTCACGGCGTTTGGCGGACCTCAGGCGCATATTGCCATGATGCTGCGCCTGCTGGTGGAGAAACGGCGCTACATCACCGAGAAAGAGCTGCTGGAGCTCAACGCGCTGTGCCAGATTCTGCCCGGCCCCTCCTCCACCCAGACCATCACGGCCATCGGATTCAAAGTGGGAGGTCCTAACCTTGCTTACCTCACGCTCTTGGTCTGGATTGCGCCCGCTGCCATCATCATGATTGCCGCGGCCCTTATCATCTCTTTTCTGGAAGGCAAAGGCGCCCCCCTGGGTTTCACCCGGTTCATCCAGCCCATGGCCGTGGGTTTCGTAGCTTTTGCCGCCTGGCGGATCAGCTCTAAAGTGGTCTACACCAAAGGCGGGATTGTGATTATGGTGTTTTCCGCCATTCTGGCCTTCTTCTTTAGGTCCCCTTGGGTATTTCCGGTGCTGCTGCTGATAGGCGGTAGTCTGACGGCACTCAGGTTCCAGAAGCAGCCGGTGCTGAAGAAGCAGCCAATGAAGATAGAATGGGCCAATTTCCTCCTGTTTTTGGGGGTCTTGATTGCGGCGGCTTTGCTTGGCCGGTTCACGCAACTGCGGGCGGTCTTGCTGTTTGAGAATTTCTACCGGAACGGCAGCCTTATCTTTGGCGGTGGCCAGGTGCTGATCCCCGTGATGTACACCGAGTTTGTGGAGTTCAAGGGTTATCTCAACTCCAAAGAGTTTTTGTCTGGATTTGCGCTTGTGCAGGCCTTGCCGGGCCCGGTTTTCTCTTTCTGTTCCTACATCGGCACCCTAGCCATGCGGCCATACGGCTGGGGCGGGCAGATTCTGGGTGGTGTGGTGTGTACCATCGCTATTTTCCTACCAGGCACCTTCCTGATCTTCTTCGTGATTCGCTTTTGGGAGGAACTCCGCAAGTACCGGGTGATCCAGGCCTCGCTAGAGGGCATCAACGCCGTAGGCTGTGGCATGGTGTGCGCGGCCGCCATTATGCTCTACCATCCCATCGAGAACACTCCTTATAACTTCGGGCTAGTCCTACTCACCTTCGCGCTGCTGCAATGGACCAGAATTCCAGCCCCTGTCCTTATTTTGACCGGTTTGGTAGTTGGTTTGATCTTTCCGAATTAGTCAGTTTCTGCCCCAATTCCCTAAAAACAGCCTATAAATAGAAAGCCCTGTGAAGAACTCAATCTCACAGGGCTTTCCGTTTGATGTTTATCGCTTTTACAAGCTGTTCTGTTCTCTCAGGACACTCAACAGGTAATCGCCGTAACCGCTTTTGCGCAGAGGCTCGGCCACGCGCTGCAACTGCTCGGCAGAGATGAAGCCCATGCGGTAGGCCACTTCTTCAATAGACCCGATTTTCAGTCCTTGGCGCTCTTCAATCACCTGCACAAACGTAGCAGCCTGCATCAAGGACTGGATGGTACCCGTGTCTAACCAGGCCGTGCCGCGGTCCAGGATACCTACTTTTAGTTTGCCCTGGCGCAGGTATTCTTTGTTCACATCGGTGATCTCGTACTCTCCGCGGGGGCTGGGCTCCAAATTCTTGGCAATTTCTACCACGTCATTGTCATAGAAGTAAAGGCCTGGCACCGCGTAGCTTGATTTTGGCTGCTTCGGCTTCTCTTCAATAGAGACGGCTTTCATGTTCCCGTCAAACTCCACCACGCCGTAGCGTTCCGGATCATTCACGTGGTAGGCATACACAACACCACCATCGGGATCATTGTTAGCCTGCAGAAGTTTGCTCATGCCGGAACCGTAGAAGATGTTGTCTCCTAAGATCAAGGCCGCTTTGTCATTCCCGATGAAGTCAGCGCCTAACACAAAGGCTTGCGCCAATCCGTTAGGCACTTCCTGTACCTGGTAGCTGAAATTACATCCAATCTGGCTGCCATCGCCCAGCAGACGCTCAAACATGGGCAGGTCGTGCGGGGTGGAAATGATGAGAATGTCTTTGATACCGGCCAGCATGAGCGTGGACAGTGGGTAATAGATCATGGGTTTGTCATACACCGGCATCAGCTGCTTGCTAACGGCAAGCGTGAGCGGGTGTAACCTTGTTCCTGAGCCTCCGGCTAAGACGATTCCTTTCATGGTCTTATTTCTGGTTGTATATAAAATCTTGGTTGTCACGGAACCAGGCCAGGGTTCTTTGCAGACCTTCCTGGATTCTGATTTGTGGGTTGTAGCCCAATAAGCGTTGCGCCTTGGAAATATCAGCCAAACTGTCGCGGATATCACCGGCGCGCTCAGGGCCATACTCCGCCTGCACGTCCACGCCGGCTTCCTCTTTTAGGATGTTGAAGAGGTCATTCAAAGAAGTCCGGTCACCTACCGCGATGTTGTAGACCTGGTTGATCGCCTCAGGGTTCTCCACCAACGCCGCACGGATGTTTGCTTCCACGCAGTTCTCCACGAAGGTGAAGTCACGGGTTTGCTCCCCGTCGCCGTTCATTCTCGGCCCACGGTTGTTAAGCACCGCATCAATGAACAGCGGAATCACGGCCGCATACGCCCCATTCGGGTCTTGGCGCGGCCCGAAGATATTGAAATACCGTAGCCCGATAATCTCCATGCCATAAGTCTTTCCGAATACATCGGCATACAACTCATTGGCGTATTTGGTCACCGCGTAAGGAGACAAGGGCTTACCGATTTTGTCTTCCACTTTAGGCAAAGACTTGCTGTCACCGTAGGTAGAGGAAGAAGCGGCGTAAACGAAGCGCTTTACGTTCTGCTCTTTGGCGGCCATGAGCATGTTCACGAAACCACCCACGTTCACCTCATTAGAGGTGACCGGGTCTTTCACGCTCCTGGGCACGGAGCCTAAAGCGGCTTGGTGCAACACTACGTCCATTCCCTCACAGGCTTTCATGCAGGTTTCTAAGCTACGGATATCGCCTTCCAGCACTTCCAGACGGTCATTGTCTTGGAAGGCCCTCAGGTTTTTGTGGAATCCGTTGGAATAATCATCCAATACCCGCACTTTTTTGGCGTTGTACTTTAGGAGGTACTCTACTAAGTTGGAACCTATAAATCCGGCGCCGCCGGTCACTAGAAAGGAAGTTTGCTCTAAAGAGCCGTTATGAAAGGGATTCTCGTACACGGGGAATTAATAACGAATTAAAAATTAAAATGAGTTTTAGGGCAACTTTGAGAAAACTGGCTTAAAAACACAGTTCCTTTTTACCCAATTTGATGCTTTTGACATGGCGTTATCTCTCTCAAAAGAAACCTTTATTTTGCTTTGTAAGCAGAATAAACAAAGATGCGTTTAGAGGCTGTTTTCGGGAAAACAGCCTCTAAACGCATCTTTAACTTTGATTTAGCGGTTTAGCGGGCATATTGCTCGTTGTAGTATTCCTGGTAACTTCCGGAGGTCACATTCTGCAACCACTCCTCGTTTTGCAGGTACCAGTC
This sequence comes from Rufibacter roseolus, assembly GCF_017916365.1. Lineage (GTDB taxonomy): Bacteria > Bacteroidota > Bacteroidia > Cytophagales > Hymenobacteraceae > Nibribacter > Nibribacter roseolus. Next base: position 704,076 of record NZ_JAFMSU010000001.1, on the reverse strand, counting down.
TACCGTTTTCTCCAGGCCTTCCTCAAACGTAACGGATGGCTTCCAGCCCAGCTCATTCATGATCTTGGAAGAATCAATGGCGTAGCGTAAATCGTGGCCTGCTCTGTCGGTGACGAAGGTGATGAGTTTGCGGGAGGTACCTGGCTCACGGTTCAGTTTCTGGTCCATGATGTCGCACAGAAGGTGAATGAGGTCAATGTTGCGCCACTCGTTCACGCCCCCGATGTTGTAGGTATCGCCTTCTTTGCCTTTGTGAAACACATCGTCAATGGCACGGGCGTGGTCAATCACGTACAACCAATCTCTAATATTCTCGCCTTTGCCATATACCGGCACCGGTCTGTTGTTCTTGATGTTGTTCAAGGCCAACGGAATCAGCTTCTCAGGGAAGTGATTGGGTCCGTAGTTATTGGAACAGTTAGAGATCTTCACCGGCAAGCCGTAAGTGTGGTGGTAGGCCCGCACGAAGTGATCTGAACTGGCTTTAGAGGCCGAATACGGAGAACGTGGATCATACTTGGTCTCCTCAGTGAACATGCCTTCCTCGCCCAGTGAACCGTACACCTCGTCAGTTGAGATGTGGTAGAACACCTTTCCAGAGTAATCAGATTTCCAGAGTTCTTTGGCAGCGTGCAGCAGGTTGCAGGTTCCGTTCACGTTGGTGCGCACAAAGGCCATAGGATCCGTGATGGACCGGTCCACGTGCGACTCGGCGGCCAGGTGCATCACGGCGTCAAACTGATGTTCCTGGAACAAACCGTTGATATACTCCTGATCGGTGATGTCGCCTTTGATGAAGGTGTAGTTAGGGGCATCCTCGATATCCGTCAGGTTCTGAAGATTCCCAGCATAGGTAAGCTTATCCAGGTTGAATATCTTGTAGTTTGGATACTTGGTCACAAATAGCCGCACTACATGGGAACCAATGAAACCGGCCCCGCCTGTGATTAGTATTTTCATCTTACTTAGAGGTTACCTTCATTAATTGTTGCTGCCAGGCCCAGGAACTGCCCAAGCTATCTTCCAGGGATAATGACGTTTTAAAGCCGAGTTCCTGGGTGGCTTTGGTCACATCGGCGTAGATGGCAGGAACGTCACCTGCGCGACGAGGACCAATTTTATAGTTGAATTTTTGGCCGGTAGCTTTTTCAAAAGCCTTAATCACTTCCAGCACGCTGCTGCCTTGTCCGGTACCGATGTTGAACACTTCGTAGGGTACGGCATCTGGTTTCTCCAAGCGTTTGATGGCGGCCACGTGGGCTTTAGCCAAATCCACTACGTGCACGTAATCACGGATATTGCTTCCGTCAGGCGTATCGTAGTCGGTCCCGAACACGGTTAAACTCTCCCGGATGCCGGCAGCAGTCTGGGTGATGAAAGGCACCAGATTGCTTGGGATACCCAGCGGCAACTCCCCAATCAACGCTGATTCATGTGCGCCTACCGGATTGAAGTACCGAAGGGCAATGGACTTTACAGCATAGCTGCCGCTATTGGCCACATCCTGCAGAATCTCCTCGTCAATCTTCTTGGTATTGCCGTAAGGCGAGTTGGCTTTCTGCGTAGGGGTTTGCTCTGTTACCGGTAGCTTCTCGGGAATACCGTAGACCGTGCAGGAAGAAGAGAACACCAACTGAGTTACCTGATTGGCTTCCATCACCTGCAACAAGGTTACCAATCCGGCCACGTTGTTGTGGTAGTACTTCAAAGGCTCCTTCACCGACTCTCCTACCGCCTTATAAGCCGCGAAGTGGATTACGCCGGTAATATCGCCTTCTTTTGAGAAAACTTCCTGTAACGCAACGGCATCGGTGCAATCTACTTTATAGCAGGGTACTTCCTTACCCAGAATCTGGGTAAGCCCCTCCAGCACCCGTTCCTCAGAATTGCTGAAATTATCAACGATGATGGGCGTATAACCAGCCTGTGCCAGTTCTACCACGGTGTGGGAGCCAATGTAGCCTGCTCCGCCGGTAACAAGAATTTTACTCATAAGAATAGATTATAAGCTCCAGTAAGGCAATGTATTGATTTTTCCGCGATAAATCCCTTTCAGGTCAATGACAATAGGACTATCGGCGGAGATGCTCTGGAAATAGTTTTCGTCCAGCTCCAGGTAATCTTTATGGTTTACGGCCACAACCACCGCATCATAGTCATTACTTGGGTTAGCCGTTAAGGCGAAACCGTACTCATGCTCCAGTTCTTCAGAAGAAGCATACGGATCCACCACGTCTACCTGCACCCCGAAGCTCTTCAGTTCGTTGATCACATCGGCCACCTTTGAGTTACGGATATCCTCCACGTTCTCTTTGAAGGTAGCACCCATCACCAACACTTTGGCTTTGGAAATGGCTTTCCCTTCCTTGATCATCATTTTTATGGCTTTGCTGGCTACATAAGCACCCATGCCGTCGTTGATGGTACGGCCGCTCAGAATGATTTTGGAATCGTAGCCCAGCGCTTTGGCTTTGTAGGTCAGGTAGTAAGGATCCACGCCGATGCAGTGGCCACCTACCAGACCCGGGAAGAATTTCAGGAAGTTCCACTTGGTGCCGGAGGCCTCCAACACTTCGTAGGTATTGATGTTCATCCGGTCAAAGATGATGGACAGCTCGTTCATCAAGGCGATGTTCACGTCGCGCTGGGTATTCTCGATGATCTTGGCAGCCTCGGCTACTTTAATAGAAGATGCACGGTGCACCCCAGCCTGAATCACCAGCTCATAAACTTTTGCAATGATGTCCAGAGACTCTGCGTCACAGCCAGATACCACCTTCACAATCTTGGTAAGCGTGTGCTCTTTGTCGCCTGGGTTGATGCGCTCCGGGGAGTAACCTACTTTGAAATCAGCAGGGAATTTCAGGCCAGACTCACGCTCCAAAATTGGAATACAGTCTTCTTCAGTGCAGCCTGGGTATACGGTAGACTCATACACCACATAATCGCCTTGTTTCAAAACCTTACCTACCGTGGTGGAGGCACCTAGGAGAGGCTTCAAATCTGGCAAAGCGTGGTTATCAATAGGGGTGGGCACGGCTACAATGAAAAACCGGGCTTCTCTTAAAACTTCCAGGTCATTGGTGAAGGTGATATCACATCCTTCAAACGCAGATGCCTCCAGCTCACCGCTTGGATCCACGTTGTTTTTCATCAACTCTACCCGCTTGGCATTGATGTCAAACCCGATAACACTGATTTTTTTGGCGAACTCCAGGGCAATGGGAAGTCCTACATATCCTAATCCGATGACAGCCAGTTTGGCTTCTTTGTTGAGGAGTTGCTGGTACACAGTTAATCTATTTGAATGGACGATTTAGTTACTTGATTATTCTCTATTTTATATTTCTCGCCTGTTTCCGGGCAAATAGCTTCATTCATGCCATCAAAGGCCAGCTTGTGCCCAGCCTCACTGACCCACCCATGCTGCTTGGAGGGGTTTCCGTAGACCAGCGCATAAGGCGGCACATCCTTGGTCACCACGGCTCCGGCGCCTATGAGGGCGTAGGCCCCAATAGTATGGCCGCACACCACGGTGGCGTTGGCCCCGATACTGGCACCCTTCTGTACCAGGGTCTTCTGATACTCTCCCCGCCGGTTAATGGCGCTTCTGGGGTTGAGCACGTTGGTAAATACCATTGAAGGGCCTAGGAAGACATCGTCCTCGCACACCACCCCGGTGTAAACCGATACGTTATTTTGGATTTTGACATTCTCCCCCAAGACGACTCCGGGAGAAATAACCACGTTCTGCCCAATATTGCAGCGCTTTCCAATGACACAATCAGACATGATGTGCGAGAAATGCCAGATCTTGGTCCCCTCCCCAATGGTACAGCCTTCGTCAATGACAGCGGTTTCATGGGCGGTGTACGCGGAAGCAGGTTGGTTCATGGTACTGGAGCTTGTTCAAAGAGCCGGACTCTTTACGGATAACCGTCTTATTTGGATATCATTTTTTTGCAGCCGCAAAGGTAGGGGTTTTTATAATAATTCCCGGTAACGTGGTTGTATTCATCACGCTTTCAGTAGAAAATCATTCCCAGACTGCTTCAGATACCCGATCTTTTCCCCGCAGATCCTTACAAACCCTGATTTCCTGATAGCCCATTTCTTTCAGCATTTCTAGTGTCTCTTCGGCGAAGCGCTCATTTATTTCAAAGTAGAGTTTGCCCCCCTTCTTCAGCAGTTGTTGCGCCACTACTGCAATGCGCCGGTAAAAAAGCAAGGGATCTTCATTGGGAACGAACAGCGCCATGTGCGGCTCAAACGCCAGCACGTTCTGCCGCATTTGGCCTTTCTCCTCCTCCAGCACGTACGGCGGATTACTGATCACGGCATCCAGGCTTTGCAGTTCTAAAGCGGGTACCTCCTGCAGGATATCCTGCTGCAGCCAGGTGACCGATTGCCCTAACTCCTGAGCATTAACCCTTGCCACCTTCAACGCCTCCGAGGAAACATCTAAACCCCAGACCTGGGCATTTTGCAGCTCAGCCGCCAGCGTGATTGGAATACAGCCGCTCCCGGTGCCAATATCCAATAACTTTACTCCCGCCTTATGCTGATAGGTTCTGATGACCCGCTGCACCAACTCTTCTGTTTCGGGCCTTGGAATGAGCACTGATGGCGTGACCTTGAACTCCCGGCCATAGAAAGAGGCTTCGCCTAAGACATACTGCAGTGGTTCATGCCGCAGCAGCCGCTCCAGATATCCATGCACCTGTTTTTGCACCTCTTCGGGAGCCTCTTCTTTCCGCCGGCGCAACAACTCAAACCTACCCGCGCCCAGCACATGCTGCAGGGTCCACTCGGCCATGGTGCGGGCCTCCGGAGCTTCATAGAGCGTTTCCAGTTGGTGAGCCAAGTGCTCTAAAATAGCTTCAAGGGTCTGCATAAAGGCCAGTTTTAGGCAATTTCTGAAAAAACACCCGATATTCGGGCATGGATCACCAAAGGGCGCGTAAATACAGGTAATGCATACAGAGGAAAAATACATGCAGCGGGCGCTGGATTTGGCAGCCGTAGGCAGTGGCTACGCACGCCCTAATCCCATTGTGGGTTGCGTGGTAGTCCACAAACACAAGATCATAGGCGAGGGCTGGCATCAGCAGTACGGAGGCCTCCATGCCGAGGTCAACGCCATCAACAGCGTGCAGGACAAAAGCCTGCTCCCCCACAGCCGTGTGTACGTCACGCTGGAGCCTTGCTCCCATTACGGCAAGACCCCACCCTGCGCTGATTTCCTCCTGGAGCATGGCGTGCGCGATGTCATAATCTGCAACACAGACCCCAACCCGCTGGTGGCGGGCAGGGGGATCAAGAAACTACTGGATGCCGGCTGCAAAGTCCATATCGGGGTACTGGAACAGGAAGGCCTGGAGCTGAACCGGCGGTTCTTCACCTTCCAGACCAAAAAGCGCCCTTACTTGGTCCTGAAGTGGGCCGAGTCATCGGACGGGTTCATTGCCTTGCCTGATTACCAGGCGACCCAAATCTCCGGCCCTATGGCAAAGCAACTGGTGCATAAGTGGCGCACCGAAGAACAAGCCATCATGGTGGGCACCCGCACGGCAATCCACGACAACCCACAGTTGAATACCCGGCACTGGCCCGGCCAAGCGCCCTTGAGAATCGCCATTGACAAGCAATTACAGATTCCCGAAACGCACCAACTGCTGGATGACAGCCAGCCCACGGTTATTTACACCTTACAAGAGAAGGCGAGCAGCGCCCAAACAGAATTCGTTACCCTGTCCCCAGATGGCACTTTCCTGAATCAGATGCTAACCAATTTATACCAGCGAAACGTACAATCCATTTTGGTAGAAGGCGGCACGGTCTTACTGGAGGCGCTGCTGCAGAATAATCTATGGGATGAGATCAGGGTTTTCAGAAGCCCGAAGAACCTGGCGCACGGTATCAAGGCACCAAGGTTACCGGCTCTTCAGTTTGCCTCCCGGAGAATGGTGGCAGACGATGAACTGACAATCTACCGCAACCATCCTTCCTAGCAACAGCCTCTTTTTGTCTTGTTTCGCCAAAAACAGCCCAAAACTGAAAGTTCCTCCGGCACCCTTTCCCGCAGCATACCGGCAGCATTTGCGTCAGGAAACCCCTAAGGTTACCTTTGCCGTTCAAGAAAACGTTGTGCTTTACAAATCATTAGCACAGCAGCACATTTACCAATTAGCACTTTACTCAAATGGCCGAAGACTTATTCATTGATACCACGCTCTCCAAAGAAGAGAAATACAAAACCCTGCTTCCGCAGATCGAAGCCTTGGTAGCCCCGGAAACTGACCTGATCGCCAACCTTTCCAACGTGATGGCGGCTCTGAAAGAGACTTTCAACTTTTTCTGGGTGGGCGCTTACCTGGTGAAAGAAAACCAACTGGTGCTTGGACCATTCCAGGGACCGGTGGCGTGCACCCGCATTCCGTTCCACAAAGGCGTGTGCGGCGCCTGCTATACCCGCCGCGAAACCATCCTGGTGCCGGACGTAGAGGCTTTCCCCGGCCACATCGCCTGCAGCAGCGCTTCCAAGTCCGAGATCGTGGTTCCCGTAATCAAAGATGGCGAAGTGAAGATGGTGCTGGACGTAGACAGTGACCGCCTGGATGACTTCGATGAGGTGGACCAGAAATACCTAGAGCAACTGATGAAGCTGGCTGAGAACTGGTTCTAAGGTTTTATAAGATAGCGCGTATCAGGTAGTACGCCATTTCAGGCCCGATTTCTAAGAAACACCTGTAAAACGAAGAAGCCTCATCTTTCCCAGATGAGGCTTCTTCGTTTTATCAGAAATTAAAAAGTCTTGTTACTTAATACCTGCTACGTGACACCGACTATCCGAAGAAAGAACCGGAAGCGCTGGTTTTCAGCTGCGCGATGACGGTCTGACCACCTTTGGTTTTCTGGCCCAGTTCTACTTTCACCTCGGTGTCTACCGGCACGAAGATATCTACGCGGGAACCGAACTTGATGAAACCGAACTCTTCGCCCTGGTTTACCTCATCGCCCTCGGTCACGTACCACACAATGCGGCGGGCCATGGCGCCGGCAATCTGGCGGAACAACACCTCAGGACCAGCCAAAGATTCTACCACAACCGTGGTGCGCTCGTTCTTGGTGCTGGACTTTGGGTGCCAGGCCACCAGGTAATGCCCAGGGTGATATTTGAAGTATTTCACGATGCCAGACACCGGATTACGCGTGATGTGCACGTTGATAGGCGACATAAAGATGGAGATCTGCTTGCGCACATCGTTGAAATACTCAGGTTCCTCCACATTCTCAATCACCACCACTTTGCCATCGGCGGGCGCCACCACCAGGTCCTCGTGCAGGAGCAGGTTGCGGTAAGGGCTGCGGAAAAACTGCAGAATGAGCAGGAAAACGATAAAGGAAACGCCAGAGAAGATCCTGTTAAAAGTTAAGTGCTCGCTGTTGAAGTAGTAAAGCGCCATGTTCACGACCAACATCCCTAACAGGGTAAAAAACAGAATCTTTCGTCCTTCTTTATGAATTTTCATTAGATACTCTTTGGCTGATTAAGCAAAAATATAAAAAAAACCGCCCCCTGTCTAGAAAAAAGACAGGAGGCGGCAAGATTATGTACTTCCAGACGTTGCCGGAAAGCTTCTACTTAGAAGCCTCCGCGGAATTTATACGTCTGCGCTACTTTGTCAATGGCCACAATATAGGCGGCAATCCGCATGGGTACCCCGTATTTCTGGGAGGTGGCGTACACCTTGTTGAAGGCCTCAGTCATGATCCGGTCAGAGCGCTCGGTCACCATGTCCAGGCTCCATTTGTAGCCCAAACGGTTCTGCACCCACTCAAAGTAAGACACCGTTACCCCACCAGAGTTGGCCAGGATATCCGGCACTACCATAATGCCTTTCTCGTTGATGATCTTATCGGCGTTGGCCGAGGTTGGTCCGTTGGCACCTTCCACAATCAGTTTGGCCTGGATCTGGTCAGCGTTACGGGCGGTGATCACATCTTCCACGGCAGCAGGCACCAAAAGATCCACGGCTGAGGTCAATAGTTCATCGTTGCTGATGGGTTCTGCTCCGGCGTAGCCTTCCAGACGGCCGTTGTGCGCGTTCTTGTAGGCAATGGCTTCCTCTATATTGATGCCGTTCTCGTTCCAGTAGGCACCGCTCACGTCGCTCACGCCCAGGATTTTCACGCCGCGCTCAGCCAGCAGCTTCGCAGCCCAGGAACCCACGTTCCCGAAGCCCTGCACCGCAGCGGTTGATTGCGTTGGGTCCATACCCAGCACTTCCATCGCGGCCATGGCAGATACCATCACCCCGCGTCCGGTTGCCTCTACCCGGCCCAAAGAACCGCCCAGTACCAACGGTTTACCCGTCACCACCGAGTTCACGGTCATGCCTTTGGTTTTGGAGTATTCGTCCATCAGCCAAGCCATCTCGCGCGGACCGGTACCCATGTCCGGGGCCGGAATATCTTGGTCCGGACCGAAGGTGTCAATCAAAGCTACGGTGTAGGCGCGGGTCAAACGCTCAATCTCACCAGCAGACATGGTGGTAGGGTCACACACGATCCCGCCTTTGGCCCCGCCGTACGGAATATCCACCACGGCGCATTTCCAGGTCATCCAGGCAGCCAGGGCCTTCACCTCATCCAGGAAAACACCTTTGTCATAGCGGATACCGCCTTTAGACGGACCTAATATATTGGAGTGCACCACCCTGAAACCCTCAAACACCCGCACGCTGCCATCGTCCATGGTCACGGGAAGGTTTACAATCACTTGCCGGGTGGGGGATTTCAGAACTTCATACGTCTCATCATCCAGACCCAACACTTCCGCCGCAATGTTGAAGCGGGACATCATAGACTCAAAGGGATTCTCTTTGTCTTTTATAGGAGCTGGTTCTTTATAAGCCATCTTGCTGTTGTATGCTGCCATAAATTATAAATTTTGCAATTCAGGGGAATTTATTGGCGGCAAAATTATCAATTTTATAACACTAAACTAAAATAAGCGCCTTTTATAAATAAGGAAATTTTACCGCACAAGCTCCAGGAAAGCCACCAGGAACGGAATTACCAGTATTAGGCTGTCAAACCGATCCAGAATGCCGCCGTGGCCAGGAATAAGGGTGCCGGAGTCTTTCACGTTCAGGCTTCTCTTCAGCATAGACTCCACCAGGTCACCCAGCGCCCCGAAGACAGACACCAGCACGGCCACGCCCAGCCAATGTTCTAGTTCCAGGTCCTGGTAGTAAAGCGACAATATCCATGCCACGCCAAGCGACAAAAGCACGCCGCCTACCCAGCCCTCCCAGGTTTTGCCGGGCGAAATACGCGGAAATAATTTATTTTTCCCAAGGGTTCTGCCCGCCGCGTAGGCCCCCGTGTCTGAGGCCCAGATGAGAAACATGACGCCCAGGATAATCTGCCAGCTGTATCTGTCTGGCAGGAAAGCAAGTACGTGCAAGAGCGTAAACGGAGCGGCAATGTAAAAAACCCCCACCAACGTGAGGGCCACATTGGTGAAAGGCTGCTCTTTTTTGCGGTACAGCTCGGCTACCAGCGCCAGCAGCATCACCGGGGGCAAAAGAAAAAGCCAATCGCTGGCCACATCACCACGCTCCACCAGAAAGCCCAGCACGTACAGCCCAAGACCCAGAATGGTCCCAATCACTCTGTTGGGCTGGAACCCCTTATCAGAAAGTAGGCGGTAAAACTCCAGCAGGCCCAGCACCGTGAGCGCCAGGAACAGCCCGAAGAACGTCCACTCATGAAAGTAAATGGCGCCAATAAAGACTGCCCCGCCAATCACGCCGGCCAGGAGGCGCAGCTGCAGATTGTTCAATTGTTTTTTCTCTGTTTCCATTTAAAAGGATTGGTAATACGGCATAAGGCAGCAAAAGGCTGGCCTGGGGCTGTTTTAAGGCTGATTTCAGGAAAAGGGCTTAGAAATGAGGCTCCTCCTCTAGGGGTGCCGGCAAGCGCCGGAAAGAGGTGTACAAACCGTACAATAGAATGGCGGTGAGCCCCAGAGAAATCAAGGACAATGGCCAGGAATTAGGCTCCGTTGACTCCACGTTCATGGTTACGGCCTGCCGCTGGGCCAGAAACATCATGAGCACCATAAAGCCATTGTTCATAAAGTGCCCGATGATAGGCACCCAGATATTCCCAGACCACCAGTACAGATACCCGAAGATCAGCCCCAGCATAATACGCGGCACCACGCCGTAGAACTGCAGGTGAATGATCCCGAAGACAATGGCAGACACCCAGATGGCCAGGTGCGGGTTACGCCACCAGCGCTGCAATTCCTGCTGCACAATGCCCCTGAAGGCCAGTTCCTCTCCAATGGCGGGCAGCACTGCAAACACCACCATGCCCAAAATCAGCTGCGGAATGGTGTTGATCTTGGTCAGTTCCAGGGTCAGTTCCCGCAGTGCATCTTCCTTGGCTTTGGCCCAGCGCTCAAAGCCCTCCAGAAAAGCCGGGAAATCTACGGTTGCGTTCCAGTGCACCACCCAGGAGGAAGCCGGCAGAATCACCAGCAGCAGCACGGCGCTGCCCAAAAGCAGGTAAAACGGCACCACCGCCCTAGGCGAAAGGAAAGCGCCGGGCCTATGGGCGTTCACCCGCAGGAAAGCGAGCGAGGCCACTGTGAATCCCACAAAGTGCACCATGCCCTGGAACAGCACCAACGCGCTGCGGCTCTCCGGGTAGGCAGAAGGCTTACCCAGCATCTCGGCGGTCTGCACCACCCCGTAGCCCCAGATCATTTTCACCAGCACCACCGCCAGGAAATTCCCGATGAACAGCCCCGCCACCACGAACACGATAAACAACAAAAGTGACTTTAACGGATGCAGGGTAGGCGAGATGAAACCTTTCATATAGGCGGTGTGGTTTTAATGAGGTAAATTTACGCGAAATATTTAAACTCATTCACGTGGTAAAAATCGGTCAGATAGAACTACCGGACTTCCCGCTGCTGCTGGCGCCTATGGAAGACGTCAGCGATCCACCCTTCCGGGCAGTGTGCAAGGCCAATGGCGCCGACTTAATGTATACGGAGTTCATCTCCTCAGAGGGCCTTATCCGCGACGCGGCCAAGAGCCGCCAGAAACTGGACATCTTTGACTACGAGCAACCCATTGGAATCCAGATCTTCGGTTCCGATATTGATTCTATGCGCGAATCGGCGGTGATCTCTGCGCAGGTAGGCCCGGATTTAATTGATATCAACTACGGCTGTCCAGTGAAAAACGTGGCCTGCAAAGGCGCCGGCGCGGCCCTGCTGCGCGATATTCCCAAAATGGTGGCCATGACCTCAGCCATCGTGCAGGCAGTTGAGCCCTTCGGCTTGCCGGTGACGGTAAAGACCCGCCTGGGCTGGGACGATTCCACCAAGAACGTGGAGGAAGTAGCCGAGCGACTGCAGGACATCGGGATCAAAGCCCTGACCGTGCACGGCCGCACCCGCGTGCAGATGTACAAAGGCGAGGCCGACTGGACCCTCATCCGCAAGATCAAAGAAAACCCGCGCATCCAGATCCCCATCTTCGGGAACGGCGACATTGACACGCCAGAGAAAGCCGTGGAATACAAAAACACCTATGGCGTGGATGGCGTGATGATTGGCCGCGCCTCCATCGGGTACCCCTGGATTTTCAGGGAAATCAAGCATTTCCGGGAGACCGGCGAATTACTGGCCCCGCCTACCATCCAGGAGCGCATTGACATGTGCAAAATGCACTTTGACAAGAGCCTGGAGTGGAAAGGCCCGCGCCTGGGCATCTTTGAGATGCGCCGCCATTACGCCAACTACTTCAGAGGCTTGCCTAACGTGAAAGGCTACCGCACGCGCCTGGTGCAGACCGAAGACCCGCAGGAAATCTACGCCATCCTGGACGAGATTGCCAATTCCATGGAGTACGCTGAGGCGTAAAGCTTTTAGATTATAATAAGAAGCGTTTCAGGGCTGATTTACGAGAATCGGCGCTGAAACGCTTTTTGCTTTTAGCCTACTCACCACCCCGCCCTGCGGGCACCCCTCCTGAATCAGGAGGGGAGTTTCTGGCTGCCAGCGCTATACCGTCTACTCAGAAGACCTCGCAGCGTCCGGAGGTCCTGCGAGCGTCTGCGCCAATACCTTTTCAAGTCTGTTTTCCCAAAACCAGGGCTAAAACAGATGCAGTCCTTCTATCCTTCACTCAATCTCTCATTAGTTTAGAAGCATCCCTTATCTTTGCACTTCATTTTCAAGCTATTTCCGTGTCTACTGAAGTCTCTTCTCCCACCCTTGCCAAACCTGCCTCTTCTACCCCCGCGCTGGCGTGGATCATCCTGACCGGATTGGCTCTTATCTGGGGCACCTCGTTTATTTTGATCAAGAAAGGTTTGGAGGTTTTTTCCTCTGATGAATTGGGCGCCATCCGGATTACCATTGCGATGCTGGCCTTACTGCCTTTCGCGCTGAAGGGGTTGAAAGCACCTAAACCCGGCCAGTGGAAGTTCCTGCTGCTAAGCGGCCTCATAGGCAACCTGATTCCGGCTTTTCTTTTTGCCTATGCTGAGACGAAACTGGCCAGCGGCCTGGCGGGCGTGTTAAACTCTTTGACGGCGCTGTTCACGCTTATTATAGGAGCTATTTTCTTCCGGCAGAAGATCACGTTACTGCGGGTCCTGGGGATTCTGATCGGGATCATCGGGACGGCGGTGCTTATTTTCTCGGGCAGCGCCCAGGAGACCTCGTCCAATTCTTTCTATGGCTTGTATGTGGTGCTGGCCACGGTGCTGTACGGCGGGAGCCTGAACATTATCAAGCACTGCCTGGCGGGTATTAAGCCTTTGACCATGGCCAGCCTAGCTTTGCTTACGGTGGGGCCGCTGGCGTTTGCTTATCTCTGCACCACCCCGGCGCTGGAGAAACTCGCCACGCAGCCTCAAGCCTGGGAAGCTTTGGGCTATATCACGCTGCTGGCCGTATTCAGTACCGCTATTGGGTTGGTGTTCTACAACAAGCTCATCCACATGACCAACACGCTTTTCGCGAGCACCTCCACGTACCTCATGCCTATTGTGGCTTTGATCTGGGGCGTAGCCGATGGGGAGACCATTCACCTGATGCACTACGTTGGCATGGCCATTATTCTGGGCGGGGTATTGCTCGTGAACCGGGCTAAATAGAGGAAGGAGAGATAACTATCGATCGGCGCGGCTTTTCAGGAGCCAGGCTACGGCATCCTGCTCAGACAGGAAAATACCCATCTTGGTTAGGTCGCTGTACTGTTCCAGGAACTCAAGCCCAACCGTTTCTTTAATATAATTGAAGTGCGTGGGAGTAACCAGGTTAGCGCAGTAGCTTTGATGGTTACACTCTTCTTCCATGGAGGGAAAGAAATTCTGGAGCAACCAAGCCTCGTCATCGGCAGACACCTGACCCCGGCTTCGCAGGTCAAACATGTAATAGGCTGTTTTCACCTCTTTGACCATATCAAGCGCCTGCAGATACCCCTGCCGCAACTGCACAGAATCGGGGCTCCTATACCACCGCAGAAACAGGATATCCAAATCCCTGCGGTATGTCAGGTGCAGATTACTTTCAATGATCTCTCTCTCAACCACAGCCTCAGCTTTTCCTTTTAATATGCAGACACGCCTCTGCCTGCCTAAACTATAGGAAAGATACCACCTAATAGGGAGGAAAGAAAAAATTTTGTAACCTTTTAGCAACAATAGCGTAGTTGCCGCAGCACAAGAAAATTTTTACGCGCTACACTACTTGTCGGCGCACCGCCAGTTTACTGTGTTTGTAGCTGTACCCGAAGTAGATAGCCAAGCCAATCAGCAGCCAAACAGTGAAGAGCAACCAGTTGTTCACGCCCAATTGGGTCATGAGGTAGAGGTTGGTTAAAAGACCCAGCACCGGCAGCAAAGACAAGTTCCGTCTGAAAGAAACCCAGGCCATGAGCACGCAGGAAATCAGGAACACCAGCATAGGAATCTGGTGGCGGAACTCCTCATAGCCACCGCTCCAGGCCACCGCACGCCAGAACTCATCAATGGCTTGCCGATTATACATTAATACCAGCACCCCGATTAACCCCAGGATGAGCGGCACCAGGAATTTGCCGTTTAGGTAAGGCACTTTGAAACGGGCCTCGGAAGTACCATGGGGGTCAATCATGAGAATACCACCGCACACCAGGGCAAACGCGAAAAGTGTGCCTATGCTGGTCAGGTCAATCACCAGGTCCATGTTCAGGAGCAAGGCCGGCACGCCCACGAAGAGCCCGGTCACTATGGTGGAGAAAGACGGTGTCCTGAAACGCGGGTGAACTTTTGAGAACAAAGGAGGCAACAATCCGTCACGTGACATGGTCATCCAGATGCGCGGCTGCCCGATTTGGAACACCAACAGCACCGAGGCCATGGCGAAGATGGCGCTCACCGCCACCACACCAGCCAACCAGTCAACCCCTACTTTGGTGAACACATAGGCCAATGGATCGCCCACGGCCAGTTCTTTATAGGATACCATTCCCGTCAGCACCAGCGTGATGATCACGTACAGAATAGTACAGATGATAAGGGCGTAGATCATGGCGCGGGGCAAATCGCGCTGCGGATTCTTACATTCCTCGGCGGTGGTACTGATGGCGTCAAACCCGATATAGGCAAAAAACACCGCTGATACGCCTTTCAGCACGCCACCGATGCCATTAGGGGCGAACGGGCTCCAGTTCTCGGGGTTCACGTAGAAGATCCCCACGGCAATCACCACCAGCACAACGGCCATTTTCAGCAGCACCAGCAGGTTAGAAGCGTTTTTGGACTCTTTTATCCCGATGTATACCAAAGCAGTGATCACGGCATTGATCATGAAGGCTGGCAAGTCGATCACCAGTTTTCCGCCCAGGAAATTAGGGGCCGACAGCCAGGTATTATACGCCTCCAACTGCACCGGATCAGCCGCGGAGAGCGGTTGCCCGGCCTGCAGCAGCGCCACTACCTCGTAGTAGCCTTTGTGGGCACTCTGGGTTCCCATGGTGAGCCAGGCCGGAATATCCAGGCCAACCCCGCTCATGAGCCCGGTGAAATAATCGCTCCAGGAGATGGCCACCACAATGTTCCCCACCGTGTATTCCATGATCAGGGCCCAGCCGATGATCCAGGCCGCCAGCTCCCCGAAGGAAGTATAGGCATATGTATAAGCCGAGCCGCTCACCGGAATGGTGGCCGCAAACTGCGCATAGCACAACGCAGAGAACGCACACGCAATAGCCGTAAAGACAAACAGCAGAGACACCGCCGGACCGCCCTCGTAACTCGCATTCCCGATGGTACTGAAAATACCGGCCCCAATAATGGCGGCGATCCCCAGGGAAGTCAAGTCCCTTACAGTAAGGTTACGCTCCAGGCCCTCCTCCACAGCCCCCGGGTGGGCGGCTACATCGGCGGGCGGGGTATGCAAAACAGCGGTTAAACTCTTGCGGCGAAAAAGACTTTTTAAATTCACTTGGTCTGTTGGGTGTAAAAATTCAGGGGAAAAGTTAAGCAAAATATTCTGAAAGCGGCGAAACCACCCTATATTTAGACAAACCCTCCCCTATGCCCAACCGCCGCCTCACCGTCTCCGTGCCCCAGCCCTGCCACCAGGACTGGAACGCCATGTCACCTGAGCTTCAGGGCCGTTTTTGCCAAAGCTGCGCCAAAACAGTGGTGGACTTCACCAGGATGTCTGACGCCGAAGTAGTGGATTGGCTTTCAAAGCAAGAAGGTCGCACCTGCGGAAAGTTTAGGCATGATCAGCTAGGCAGGGAATTGCTGGCGACTTCCGCAAGCAGCAGACGGCGCTGGACCTGGCGAGCTGCGGTACTAGGTTTGTCGGCGTGGTTAAACACGAAGCCGGTGGAGGCACACCCCTCTCCTGTTTTCCCATTGTCTATCAGAGACGCAGCGCCTGAAGAAGAAATTTCTCAAAAAGCTTTGGCCGCTGATAGCTTAGTAGTACTTAAAGGAAGAATACTGGACGCGAAAGGTAATAACCCAATGCCAGGCACAACGGTACTACTCAAAGGCACTACCATGGCCACCCCCACAGATGTGAATGGGTATTTTTCCTTGGAACTTCCTACAGGAATACAAACTGAAGAACAAACGGTTATTATCTCTTTTATAGGTTATATACCCCAGGAGAGAAAGGTAGCGGAATTATTGAGAGCCTCAGAAGTAACCATTCTTCTCTCCGAAGACACAAGCACCATGGGAGAAACTGTTATAGTCGGTGGTGCCTTCTGGTATAAGTGGTATTCTCCACGTGGTCTTTACTACAGAGTCAAAAACCTGTTCCGATAACCTGTTTTGCCCCACTTTTCAGAAACGAGTTCAAAAGAAGCCATGCCTACTCGCCGCCTCACCGTCACCATACCGCAGCCTTGCCACGAGGATTGGGCATCTATGACGCCACTTAATCAAGGCCGTTTCTGCCAAAACTGCCAGAAAACGGTAGTAGATTTCACGATGATGTCTGATGTGGAGGTGGTAGATTGGTTAGGGAAAGAAAATACATGTGGCCGCTTTAGGTCAAACCAATTAGGAAGAGAGTTAACAGCTCTTCCCGTACCCTCAAGAAAGTGGGATTGGCGACCAGCCTTGCTGGGCCTATTTGCTTGGTTCAGTTCCAAGACGGCAGAAGCACAGACATCAAATGCATCAATTCCTGCACAGGACCGTGCGCAGGCCTTACCTTCTATAATCCGCGATTCCACCATAACCCCTTCTTCTGTTTACAGAGGCATAATTGTAGATTCTATCAGCCTGGAGCCCATACCTGGTGTCACCGTGCGAGTCGCGGGAACTTCTATAGCAAAACCTACCGGCGTTCACGGAGAATTTGAAATTGTGCTTCCGGAGGGGACAGGCACAGAAAACCTATCGCTCGTCGTCTCTTTTATTGGCTACATGACAGAAACTATTCCTCTGAAAGAATCAAATTCCCAAGCTTCCAATGAAATCAGATTGCGGCTAGATCGTGCCTCCTTGGTAGAAGTTGTAGTGGTGGCGGGGAATGTACAACTAGTGAGAAACCCACCGGTTCAGCAAAATAAGCCGCAGCTTAACTTCTTCCAGCGACTAAAAGAAAAGCTCTTTTAGTTTTTATTTCCGGCCTCTATTCCGGAAATCAGCCTCAAAACAGGAATTCATGTCCAGAGACAAAATCAGCGTCACCATTCCAGAACCTTGCCATGAAAGCTGGAATAAAATGACACCAAATGAGAAAGGCAGATTCTGTCAAAACTGCCAGAAAACGGTAGTGGATTTCACAATGATGTCTGATGCAGAGGTAATAGCTTGGCTGACAAAACAATCTGGAAATGGCTGCGGGAGATTCCGCGATGATCAACTCAACCGGGAATATAAACCTAAGTCTAGTTCCAAAAAGAAATGGACTTTACCTGCTTTGGTCTTGGGTTTAGCAACATGGCTAACCGCTCGCCCAACTGCCGCCCAGCATATTCAACAGCGCAGCTCAGAAATAGAACTCTTACCAGCACCCAGCCTTCTGCTTTCTCCCACTGTATCTGCGCAGGACAACAACTCAATCGTCGGAAATATACTAGCAGGCACATCAGCCATAATCATCAGGCTGAATGACTCCGTAGAAACCAAGGCAGATGCTCTGGGCAATTTCCGCCTGCCGTTTTCTAAAATAATATCGCTGGAGAAACAATGGTTAGTGATTTCGGCTATTGGCTACCAAACTCAACGGTTCCGCCTTTCAGAATTGGAAAATCTTCAAGCAGTTAGGATTGCGCTGCTACAAGGCAAACCAACCCATAATTCATTTCAGGGAGTATTGGGAGGTATTTCAGTGAGCGGGCTTCCAGTAAAAGACACTAGCTTTCCTAAAAACGTGTTCTACCGAATAGAAGACTTTTTCCGCTAATCCGTTTCTCCCTTTCTTTCCAGAAAACACCTCCAAAACACCTTACCTATTCAACACCACCCTAAACGTAGTGCCCTTTCCCACCTCAGAGGATTTCACAAACAGGCGACCTTGGTGGTAATTCTCAATAATACGTTTGGCCAACGCCAGACCTAAGCCCCAGCCGCGTTTCTTAGTGGTATAACCGGGCACGAACACTTCTTCCTGCTTCGTCTTAGGGATGCCTTTGCCGGTATCCTGGATGTCCAGCGCGATGGCGTCTTTTGCGTTGGCTTTCACCAGGCGCAGCGTGATACTGCCTTTGCCCTCCATGGCGTCCACGGCGTTCTTGCAGATATTCTCTATCACCCACTCAAAAAGCGGGATGTTCACTTTGGCCGTGGTCTCCGGTGGGAACTCAGACTCTATGGAGAAAGCCACCTTGTTGGAGACCCTGTTGCGAAGGTACCCGATGGCGTTTTCCAGTACCCGTTGCAGTGGCTCATCCTTGAGCACCGGCACCGACCCGATGTTGGAGAAACGCTCGGTGATGATCTCCAGCCGGCGCACGTCTTTACCTAGTTCTTCAATAATGGGCTCATTTTCAAACCGGGGACTGCCTTTAAGGTACTCGTACCAGGCCATCAAAGAAGAGAGCGGCGTGCCCAACTGGTGAGCGGTTTCCTTCGCCAGACCCACCCACACGCGGTTCTGCTCCGCTTTGCGGGAGTAACTGAAGGCGTAATAGGCAATCACAGAAAGGCACGCGATGACCGTGAGCTGCACATACGGGTAATAGCGTAACTGCGTGAGCAACTCAGAATCCTTGTAGAAAATATAGTTCTTGAACTCCTGCTGGTAAGACACCACAATGGGCTTGTGCTGGGCCTTCATCTTGGCTATTTCGCGCTGCAAAAGCCTTTTTTTGCGGTTTTCTGAAATTTTTTCGGGGATATCAAGGTTCTTATAGGCGATGACGTTCTCTTTCTCGTCGGTCTGGATAACGGGTACGGAGCGGTTTGCGTCAATGATCTCCTCCTGGATGAACACCAGGTTGTCTGAGTCAATCTCGGCGTTGATCATGTAGCGCAGACCTTTGGCGTACAAATCAATGAGTTGCTGTTCCCGCTCAGAAAGCTTGGCTACCAACAGGTTAGTGTAGATGACGGTGGCCGCGCCAATAATCAGTGCAATGGCAATGATGAGCAGCTTTAACCTGGATTTCCTGGAATAAATGGAGGTCGGGATCATGTACAAAGGCAACGCTAGAGGAAATACGCCCGTCTAGGGATTGGGTTCTCTCTTAACGAAGATAGTAGCCCGAGCGTCTGTTATCAGCAATTTGTAATGAGTATAAATAAAAGAAAGATACAAAAGTAATTCATTATTAAAAGTATGTGCTGTAATTTTGCATGCTATTTCAAACTGCCGTATGCTTCACAACTTTAGAGCCGTCAGTCTTTCTTATAAAAAAGCTCCCTTAGACATAAGAGAGCTTATCGCCTTGGATGAGGGGTCGTGCCGACAGTTCCTGCAAACGCTCAAAAATTTCATTCAGGCAACTGACATATTAGTTCTTTCCACGTGCAACCGCACCGAGGTTTATTACACCTCTGATGATGACTACAGCCACGAGATCGTGAAGCTGCTGGGCATCAGCAAAGGCATTTCCAATATTTCCCAGTACCTGGATTACTTCACCATCGTGAACGAGCATGCAGATGCCGTTCAGCACCTGTTCAACGTGGCCATGGGCCTGGACGCGCAGGTGGTGGGTGACATGCAGATCTCTAACCAGGTAAAACAAGCTTACCAGTGGAGTGTAGACAACGAGGCCGCCGGACCATTCCTGCACCGCCTGCTGCACACCATTTTCTTCACCAACAAGCGCGTAGTACAGGAGACCTCGTTTAGAGACGGCGCCGCCTCTACCTCTTACGCGGCCCTTGAGTTGGTAGAAAGCCTTACCGCCGATATCGCCAACCCTAAAGTGCTGGTGGTAGGCTTAGGCGAGATTGGCGCCGATGTGTGCCGCCACCTCTCTGATTCAGATTTCCAGAACGTGAAGATCTCTAACCGCACCAAAGCCAAGGCCGAGATCCTGGCCGAGGAGTGCGGCCTAGAAGTAGTTCCTTTTGAGAACCTGGTGGAAGCCATGAAAGAGGCCGATGTCATCATCTCCTCCGTAGCCCGCGATGAGCCTTTCTTCACCAAGGAAATGGTGAGCCGCCTGAACGTGCTTACGTACAAGTTCTTCATTGACCTGAGCGTGCCCCGCAGCGTTGAGCCGCAGATAGAGCAGATCCCAGGGGTGCTGGTGTACAACATTGACACCATCCAGAACAAAGCCTCTGAAGCCCTGCAACGCCGCCTGGATGCCGTGCCGCAGGTAAAGCAGATCATCAAGGAATCCATCGCCGGGTTTGAGGACTGGAGCAAGGAGATGAACGTGTCGCCTACCATCCAGAAGCTGAAGAACGCGCTGGAGACCATCCGCCAGGAAGAGATGGCGCGGTACATGAAGAAACTCTCTCCGCAGGAAGCCAAGCACATGGATGACGTAACCAAGTCCATGATGCAGAAGATCATCAAGCTGCCGGTACTGCAACTCAAAGCCGCCTGCAAACGCGGCGAGGCCGAAACCCTCATTGACGTGCTCACCGACCTCTTCGACCTGGAGAAACAATCCGCCGAGAGCCACTCTTAACTAGAATTTCATTATTGACCATACCAATCGGGACGTTCCTCCAAAGAGCGTCCCGATTTTCTTTTTGCGGATACCCTGAACGATGTTTCTGCTGCAGGCCATTGTAGGGGCAATCCCTTATGGTTGCCCTTTAGCGTTTGCCCCGGTGTTAGGGCAACCACAAGGGATTGCCTTAACATTTTTGACCTGTTTTTCTACCGCCTCTATTGCTGTTCAAATGCGTCCTAGTGCATCGGAGAGAATTCCCCTCCTTGGAGGGGTAGGGGTGGGTCTCTGTTTCAAGCCGCTTTCACTCGCCATTGTTGGTGTTATCACCAACAACCCAAACGGCGCCTGCTACTCTCAAAGGGAAACCACCACACCCATTTTGAGCCGCTTTTCAGAAAATGAAGGCAGAAACAGAGAATCTGACAAGCTAGACTTTATCTTGGCGCGATGAAAAAGCTGCTCCCCCTCCTACTCTCGGTCTACTTGTCTTTTCCGGGTTTTGCGCAAGTGAAATGGTTTCCTTCCCTTGAACATCAAACGGGACTTCCTACCTCGGTGAAAGTATTCACCACCTCAGATTCTCTGGACGGCAAACCGTTTAGAGCCTATTATTTGGAGGCAGACCTCAAAGACCCCAAACTAGAGATCGTGGCCAGGGTTGGCAACGGCCAGCGCTTTACGCCCAAGCAGTACTATGAGCAGGAAACCGGCAACGTGCTGGCAGTAGTGAACACCACCTTCTTCTCCTTCGCAGACAACAGCAACCTGAACCTGGTCATCAACAACGGCAAGGTCCTGGCCCCGCAGGCGCCGGTTAGGCGCAAGAACCCCAACGGCCCGGATACGCTCACCTATCACCCCACTACGGGCGTCATCGGGTTTTTCCGGAACCGCACCGCCGATGTGGCCTGGGCATACAATGTGGGCAAGAAGAAGAAAACCATGGAATTAGCGGCACCTTATGCTGCCGGAACCAATGGACAGCCGGCGCCGGCACCTTCCAGGCGCACCGCCAGGCACATGAAACGCTGGAAACCGCAAACCGCCGTAGGTGGCGGGCCGGTGCTGGTGCAGGATGGCAAAGTACATGTCACCGCTCAGGAAGAGATGCGCGGCGGCGCCAGTTTCATCGGGCCCAATCCGCGGACGGTGATGGGCTATACCCCAGACCAGAAACTGATTATCTTGATGGTTGAAGGCCGCAACAAAGGCATTGCCGAGGGGGCAAGTTTAGACCAGTTGGCACAACTGATGGTGAGCCTGGGCTGCCGTGAGGCCGTGAACCTTGACGGCGGCGGCTCCAGTGCGCTGTACGTGAAAGGAAAAGACACCATCAAGCCTTCAGACAAAGAAGGACAGCGGCCATTGCCGGCCGTGCTGGTGCTCAAATACAAGGAGTAGGGGATAAGCCTAAAAAATTAAAACCGTTTCTGGCCTACTTTCTTGAAAACAGGCTGGAAACGGTTCCGGGAATACTTACTTGACGGGGGAAACTAGCAGAAGGGAATGTTACAGGTCGCCGCAACACTCCTCCAGGCAGTCAATCACATCAATCAGCTTAGGGATGGAGAGAGAATAATAGATCTTGGTGCCAACCTTGAAAGACGAGAGCACCCCCTTGTCTTTCAGCGTGATCAAGTGCTGTGAGGCAATGGCTTGCGGCAAATCCAGGTATTGGTAGATCTCCGTCACAGTCATCTTGTCTTCCTTACCCAGAAGATCCACGATGGCCAACCTTTTTGGGTGCGCCAATACCTTCAGCATTGAGGCAGCCTTATCAATCTTCTTAGATTCCACTCTGGATAATAAACTTTTCATAAGGACACACAAAAATCAATACTACAATAGACGCGTCTCCGCGCCTTTAAACCCGCCCTGCAACCCGTTTTGCTTCATACCTGAACATTACGTTACTTTAACGCATGGCGACTTACCATGTTATAGGTATTATGTCGGGCACTTCGTTAGACGGAGTTGACTTGGCTTATTGCAGATTTACGTATAATGATGACAATTGGATATATAAAATACTTAATACTGAAACAGTTCCATATTCAAATATTTGGGAACAGCGCCTAGCGGGCCTCACAGAGGTTTCGGCGGCTGAAATAATCGCCACAGATCGGGCCTACGGGCACTATCTGGGCGAGCTCACCAAAGACTTTGTCACGAAAAATAATTTGGCGGTTGACTTCATCGCCTCGCACGGCCACACGGTTTTCCACCAACCCCAACTGCACATTACCTTTCAAGTAGGCAGCGGCGCCTACCTGGCAGCCGAGGCCGGTTTGCCCGTGGTCTGCGACTTCAGAACCCTGGACATTGCCCTGGGCGGACAAGGCGCCCCGCTCGTACCCATCGGGGACCGACTCCTGTTCTCTGAGTATGACTTCTGCCTGAACCTGGGTGGCATCTCCAACATCTCGCAGGAAGGCCCAAATCACCGCGTGGCTTTCGATATCTCCTGCTGCAACATGCTCCTGAACCCTTTAGCCGAGCAACTGGGCCAACCCTATGATAAAAACGGCGACCTCGCCCGCACCGGCCAGTTTGACCAAGCCCTCTTCGATCAACTCAACGAGCCCGCCTATTTCACGGCTCCTTTTCCCAAATCAATAGGGAAAGAGTGGGCCGATTCCCACAGCCTTAAAACACTGCAGGACTCTAACGCCTCGGTGCAGGACAAATTACACACCGCTTGTCACCACATTGCCTGGCAAATAGCCCAATCGGTGCGGCGCTACACGCCTCAAGGCCGGGGCAAACTGCTGCTTACTGGCGGAGGCGCCTTCAATTCTTTCCTGGTGGAGCAGATCAGGTATTACCTGGGTCCCAACTTTGAGGTAGTGGTGCCTGAGCCCGAGCTGGTCAACTTCAAAGAGGCCCTCATCTTCGCGTTCCTGGGCGTATTGCGCTGGCGCCAGGAACCCAACTGCCTCCGCAGCGTCACCGGCGCCCGCCACGACAACTGCGGCGGCGCCATCTACTGGAACTGACGTTTCGGGGCCGTTTTAGGAAAAATAGGTGCAAAACGTGATTCCGAGGCTCTCGCCTCACGGAAGTTGCAAACTGCCGGTCATTTTGGGTCCAAGTCACAGACTTGAACCATGTCATATGTAGAAGACGCTCGCAGGTTTTCAAAACCTGTGAGGTCTGGGGCGTTCCTCCTAGGACATTCCCAATTCCAGCCTTTCGGTGGAGCGCCTTGTCAGGTTCCGGTGCCGAAGGCATTGCGACTGAAAGGAGCAAAGGAAGCTGGCGCAGCGCGAGGCCGGAAGGCGGGGCCTCGCGGCCGTGAGCGCACGGAGCCTTGCGATGAAACAATAAAGCTTATGAGCTAACGCAAACTGCAGAGCCACGCCAGCGAAAGCGGACTACGAAAGCCCAAAGCAACAGGGTACCCTTATATAGCATCAGCAAAACTTAAAATTCCCATTAGGCTAACAAGCGTTATCCTGTACCTTTGCGGGAGAACGCAACCCCTAACCATTATGAAAGACCTCCTCGCCAAATTTGAGAACAAGCGCCCTGAAATCGTTTTTGAGTGGAAAGATGCCGAGACTGAGGCCGAGGGCTGGGTGGTCATCAACTCCTTAAGAGGCGGGGCAGCCGGCGGAGGGACGCGCATGCGCAAAGGGCTGGACAAACGCGAGGTGGAATCTCTGGCCAAAACCATGGAAGTGAAGTTCACGGTATCGGGACCCGCTATTGGCGGCGCTAAATCAGGGATCAACTTTGACCCGGCCGATCCCAGAAAGCAGGGTGTGCTGGAGCGTTGGTACCGGGCGGTGTACCCACTGCTCAAGAACTACTACGGCACCGGCGGTGACCTGAACGTAGACGAGATTCATGAAGTAATTCCCATCACCGAGGAATACGGCTTGTGGCATCCGCAGGAAGGCATTGTGAACGGTCACTTCAAGGCCACCGAGCCGCAGAAGATAAACAAGCTTGGTCAGTTACGGCAAGGGGTAAGCAAGGTGCTGGAA
The DNA here is from genome assembly GCF_017916365.1 of Rufibacter roseolus. Lineage (GTDB taxonomy): Bacteria > Bacteroidota > Bacteroidia > Cytophagales > Hymenobacteraceae > Nibribacter > Nibribacter roseolus. The sequence goes on along the minus strand of NZ_JAFMSU010000001.1, from coordinate 679,460 downwards.
GATGCGCACTACTCCCCTTCCCTTTCCCGCAAATACACCGTAGCCGACATGATCACCGGGTACGGCGTGGCTAAAGCGGTAGCGCATTACTATGAACTGTGGGGCGGCGAGCTGCAAGGCAAGCGCGCCATTATCCAGGGCTGGGGGAACGTGGGCGCGGCAGCCGCTTACTATCTGGCGGCGGAAGGCGTAAAAATCGTGGGCATCATTGACCGCGTGGGCGGCCTCATGAAGGAAGATGGCTTCTCGTTTGACGAGGTCAATGCTCTGTTCCAGAACCGGGTGGGCAACACTTTGACGGCGGAGAACCTCATCCCTTTTGAGGAGGTAAATAACCGCATCTGGGATCTGGAGGCCGAGATCTTCATCCCGGCGGCGGCCTCCAGGCTGGTGTCTACTGAGCAGATAGAACGCATGAAGCAGCACGGCTTGGAGGTGATTTCCAGCGGGGCCAACGTACCATTCAAGGACCCGGAAATTTTCTTCGGGGCTACGGGCGAGTTCGCTGACCAGCAGGTGTCCGTCATCCCAGACTTCGTAGCCAACTGCGGCATGGCGCGCGTCTTTGCCTACCTCATGGAGCAGGACGTGGAAATCACCGATGAAGCCATCTTCACCGATATTTCTCGCACCATCAGACAGGCGCTGGAGAAAGCCAATGAACGCAATCCTAAGAAAACCGAGATCGCGAAGACTTGCTTTGAGATCGCTTTGAGCCAGTTGCTGTAAAGACCTGAACAGGCTAGCCAGTGCATCTGCTGCCTGGCTTAGAATCATAAAGGAACACCCCAGCCGTTTTGTCCTTGATTTAATAAAATCGGGTTAAAAGCGGCTGGGGTGTTTGGCTTTTGCTTAATATCTAGATATTCTTGGCAGACGAGGATTATGCCCAAGCTTTCTTTCTTACTGTTTCTTGAAGCCGGCGGCCAGTAGTTTGGCTACGTCCTGCTCCGCCACCCTTACTTTGAAGGTGCGGCCAGTGGGGCAAGAACAGGCAGCGCAGGTGATCAGATCGGCGGGAGCCGGCGTCATGTCTACCTCCAGCACCGTGAATCCTTGGTCTTGTACGTACTTTTTCACGCAGACTTTTACGTCTGGGTTGTTGTTGCAGTAGCCCCAGGGGTTATTGTTGCACTGCAGCTCGCTGTAAACTAACCATTGCCCCGTGGAGATACCACCACTCTCTTCCGTGGTCTCAGACGGAATCTGGCAGGCCACTGCGTTGAGAAACAGGCCCAGGGCAAAAATCTGGAATAAGATTTTTCGTTTCATAGATTTGCTGGTTCATTTACAAGATGACCCTTGCGCCCGTGTTTTGGTTGCAAGCCGCTTTAACTTTTATAGATGCAAGAGCAAGTTTCAGATATCCTTAGGTTCGTTTTCCTGGGCAACACCGTACAGCAGTACCTCATTTTTGTGGGCATTATGCTGTCTGGCTTCCTGTTCAAAACCGTAGTCTCGCGGCTGCTTTCCACCATTCTCTTCCGGGGCATCATCAAGCGCATCAACCAGGATGTGACCAAAGAAGAGTTCAAGCGCCTGCTGGTGACCCCGCTGGAGGTGCTCACGTTCCTGGTTTTCCTTTACATTGCCTTTGACCGTCTCAACTATCCGCCGGAACTGGGTTTACCGGGCAAGGAGGAACTGGGCCTCAAGCGTATTCTACGACGCATTTACAGCATTTTTCTTATCTGTTCGCTTACGTGGGTGATCCTGCGGCTGGTGGATTTCATCGGGATGATGTTCTCTAAACGTGCAGCCCGTACACTCTCAAAGCTGGATGACCAACTGGTGCCGTTCTTCGTGGATTTCTCCAAGGTAATCATCGTGATTATCGGGTTCTTCGTGATCCTGGGTACGGTGTTCAAGGTGAACGTGGCGGGTTTGGTGGCCGGTCTGGGAGTGGGTGGTCTGGCCATCGCGTTTGCCGCCAAGGAAAGCCTTGAGAACCTGCTGGCCTCCTTTACCATTTTCCTGGATCACCCCTTTGTGGTAGGCGATCTGGTGCAGGTGGGCGAGATTACCGGCACCATTGAGAAAATAGGCTTTAGAAGTACCCGCATCCGGACGCTGGAGAAAAGCTACGTGACGCTGCCCAACAAAAGCATGATTGACAAGCCTCTGGACAACCTCACGCTGCGCACCTTCCGGCGGGTGAAATTTGACCTCACGCTTACCTACAGCACCACCTCAGAGCAACTGAAAGCCATCGTGGCGGATATCCAGCACCTCATAGACGCCTATCCGCGCACAAACCAAGATGGCCGCGTGCGCTTCTTCAACCTGGGTCCGCACTCCAAAGACATCATGGTGCTCTACTTCATTGACACCCTGGACTATGACCAGTACATTGACGTGAAAGAGGAAATCAACTACCAGATTGTGGAGATCGTGGAAAAACACGGCGCGGAGTTCGCCTTCCCAACGCAAACGGTTTACATGAAACAGGAAGCGTAGGAGATTTGGAGATGTGAAGATTGGGAAATTTGAAGATGTGAAGATTGGGAAATTTGAAGATGTGAGGATGATTTAATGTAGGGGCAATCCCTTGTGGTTGCCCTTGCGCCTGGGTCTTGGTTGTTGGTGATAACACCAACAATGGCTGGCTAAGGAGTAGCAGGGCTAGTTTCCCCTGTAGCATCACCTCGTTACCGTGTAACGAGGATACATTTTAATCCTGTAGCGACGTTACACTGTAACGTCGTACGCATTGCCACTTTGCTTCACGACTTTGTTATTATCACCACCAATGGCAAAATAAAAACCCCTGTTTCAGTACCGATTTCCAAAAATTGGCACTGAAACAGGGGTTCTGCTTTTATCTGGAAATCAGCTTACCAGCCGGTGCCTCTGCGGCCTCCGCCCAGGATACCACCCAGCAGACCGCCTAAGCCGCCACTGCCCATGCCGCTGCCGTAACCTCTTCGGCCGCCCAGGCCACCCAAGATAGAGGCCATGGAGCCCAGGCCGCCCATCCGGCCACCGCCGTACATGCCGCCGCTCATCATTCCGCCGCCTAGCAGACCACCTAGCAAACCTCCCATACCGCCTCCCATCATACCGCCTCCCATCATGCCGCCACCATAGCCGCCGCGGCGGCGGTTCATCATACCGCTGATGACCATGGGCGCCAGGATACCCAGCATACCGGTCACCATGCCTGGGGAGATGCCCGAGTTCTTGAACATATCACCGAAGCCGCTCTTGCTCATGAAAGATTGCGAGGTAGGGTCTTCGCCTTGCTGTTGCGCCTGGTTGGCCTTGTCCACAAACTGGTCCAGGATACTGAACTGCTTCTGGTCAATGCCCAGGTATTTGCCTATCTCGGCAATGCGCTGCTGCTCATCGGCGGTGTATTGGCCGTCAGATTTCGCGAAGCTGATGATATCGGTGATGAAGGAAAAGCGCAGCGGACTGCCTTTGAGTACATCCAGGCAGCGCTGCAGGCTTATCTGCGAGGGGTTCTTGGCGATAGAGACTACCTCCTGCTGCAGGTTCTCGGGCAACTCCGCGGCTTCGCCCAGCAGTTGCAAAAAGGTTAGCTCTTCTTCTGACACATGTCCGTCGGCCGAGGCAATGGTGGCCAGCGCGCCCAGATAAGCGCCTTTTTCCTGATCTGAGTACTCCTTGAGAAGCGTGGTGGGTTGTTCAGCCATAGTTTTTTTGCGTTGGTGTAGAATAACACAAACGACAAGGCTAAAAACGAGTTGGCGTTTAAGGGCGGTTTTCTCTAAAACAGCCCTTAAACGCCAACCCAATACTCTCTCTTTTCTACTGCTTTACCGCGGCTATGATGCGCTTGAAAAGCTCATCGCCGTTGGTGCCGTGCCAGCGCCAGACCACCACCAGGTCATGCTCCGGGTCTACCCAGATGGTGTTGGAACCCGCCCCCAAGGCCGCAAAACTGGTGGCCGGCGCGTTGGGCCACTGCTTTTTCTGAGTGTTCAGCCACCAGAGGTAACCGTAATCTGGCCCGTGCGGACCAGGGGTGGTGGCTTCCTTCACCCATTCTTTGGATACGATCTGCTTGTTTTTCCATTTGCCCTGCCGCAGGAACAGGTAGCCAAAGCGGGCCTCGTCGCGGGTGTTGATCCAGAGACCGCCGCCCCAGCGGGTACCGCCGCTCACGCTGGGCAACTGTTTGCCGTCCACGTCCACCACAGAGTTCCGGTACGGCAGGTACTGCCACGTCTCCGAGGCGCCAATTGGGTCCATGACTTTCTCTTTGAGCACCTGGGGCAGGGGCTTTTTCCAAAGCCGTAGCAAAGACAGAGAAAAACGGTTTATGCGCACGTCGTTGTACTCATAGAAAGTGCCGGGCTCTTTCAACTCCCGCGGTTTGCGCTCGCCGCTGCCAAATTCCTCTTTGCCCACAAAGGTGTGCGTCTTCCCGAAGAGCTCTCCCTCCCACTCGCTCGTCTGCTGGGCGTGGTGCTGCCAGGTAATCTTGCGGTTGTGCTCAGAGTCGTAGCCGCCGTCTTTGATGTATTGGCCCACCGGATCGTGGATGTCCTTGATCATGCCCTTGTCCAAGGTGATGCCCAGGATGGTAGACAGAAAACTCTTCGCGATGCTGTAGGTTGGGTCCACGCTTTTGGTATCACCCCACTCGGCCACAATGTAGCCGTGCCGCAGGATGATGCCGTTGGTGCCCGCCCGGCTTGAGGGGATTGGCCCCAGCAGCTTCCCGAAGACTTCTTCCTGGTTGGAGAAATCACGCGGCCACTTGGTTTCCTGCGTCTGGGCGTACAGCACCGCCTGAGACAGCAGCTCGGGGTCCATGCCTACCTGCTCAGGGGTACGCTTTTCCCAAGCATCGCCTTTCCCTGGGTAATAGACTTTGGCGTTTGCCGATGCGGTTTGGGAGCTGGTGGTACTGGTATTGCTCTGGCAGGCGGAAAAGACCAGGAATACCAAGGAGAGCCACGGACGGAAATACTTTTTCATGAAGGCAGGTGCGTTCGTTTTCAGCTTATTTTCGGGAAAATACGACAAAAACGGTTCACTCCTCTTTTCGGCCCAAAGGTAAAATTATCCCTCTGAACGTAGGCAATGGCTTGCTGCTGGCCTGAGAACTTGGCTAAACAAGCTCTCAGGCCAGCCAGATTTTTCCAGCCTTTACCCTACCGCCGGAGATATGGAAAGAAATTTTCACCCTCTTATCATTCTCCTGCAAGCGTTAGTAGCTTCTTGCAAATGAATGTTTTAACCTTCATTTCAGAAAGGCATCGCCACCTGTCGCATAAATTTTTATCTACTTTTTTGAGCCAGCATTTGGTGATTAAAATTCTACCTGCCATATTTGCATCATCAAACGGAGACAACAGGTCTTCTACCGATAAGGGATGTTAGCTCAGCTGGTTCAGAGCATCTGCCTTACAAGCAGAGGGTCGCTGGTTCGAATCCAGCACGTCCCACTAAGGAAAACCTCTCCTTCTAGAGAGGTTTTTTTATGGAGAGATTACCCTTGAAGACACGCGGTCTTCAACACCACAAGTTTGGGATGTTAGCTCAGCTGGTTCAGAGCATCTGCCTTACAAGCAGAGGGTCGCTGGTTCGAATCCAGCACGTCCCACTTAAGTAAAAAGCACTTATCAGGTTTGCCTGGTAAGTGCTTTTTCGTTTTAAGGCCATTTTCTGGCTTTTGCCCTCAAACTGAGTTGCGGCAGCTCATTTTCCTTTCCAGCTCTTCAGGCTTACTGGCTCCTGTTTCTGCATCAAAGTTTCCACTACATATCTGCCCAGTTCTCTGCCCATGGCCAGGCCTACCTCATTGTCTGACCGGAAGTGGATGCCGGCGTAGAACCTTGAATCGGCGCAGTCTTTGGCCAGTTTCCGGAAATGTTCCGCATCGGCGGGAAAGAAGTATGACAGTACCTCGCATGACGTGGAGGCCGCTGCCGCATGACCCGATGGATAACCGGGGAAGGGCGGCGTGGAGATCAGGGGCTTGTAGGTGGAGTCATATTGGTTGGGCCTGATGCCCCAGTAGGCGTACTTGGCATCCATAATGGCGATGGCTGCGTCATGGTAGCCAGTACTCAACACACAGTAAATGCGGGCTGCTGCCGGGGCGTCATCTTGGAGGCGGTACTCAAACATTTTCTTGCTGGCCAGATCGGTCCAGAGGTCTCCGCTGTTGGCCCAGAAATAGGCGGTGGCGGCAGATTTGAACGTCTGCTTGAATTCTTTCATTTCCTTCATCTCGGCGGCGAAGTCTGGGGGAGCGGGTGGCCTGAACTGGTTAGCCGACTTCAGCACCAGGGGCACATAGGAAACCAGGTTGATGCCCACCGGGTACTTGCCGGTCCATTTCTTAGGGTCTTTGTTCACATCGCCCTTCCAAACCGTGGCCGAGCCGTCTTGCTTCGCCTTTTCTATAACCTGTTTGGCCACCTCTTCGCCCAGCTTCCAGCCGGCTTCCACATCGCTGGGGAACTGCACGCCCGCATCTATGCGCGACTGGGCCGCGACCCGCCCCAGTTGTAGAATGGAATCGGCTTTGGCCGGGAAGAAATAGGCCAGCACGTGGGCGGCCGCGGCGGCCGTTACCGTGTGCTCACAGGGGTAAGAAAAAGTTTGTGGTGCGGTGATGGCAGGCTTCAGCGAAGGGTCTACCTGGTGGGGACGTTTCCTTTGGTGTTTGGCTTTCTCGCGCCAGGCCAGCACCGTGGCGTCATAGATGGCCATGTTCATCCACGCTGAGGGCATCCTTAACGCTACTTCAAACTTCTGGGCGGTTAACTCGGGCACCAGCTGGTTCCAGCGGTAGGCCGGGGCACCCGCATCCCAGTATTTAATCGTCTTCATTTTTGCCTCGTCTAGTTTAGCCACGCGCTGTTTCACGGTGCGCAGTTCAGCTTTTAACGCCGCTGACGAAGGGGGCGGAAGTACGGTTATTTGCTGCTCCCTATCCAGCAACCAGGTATTCCAGTTGGCTGCCTCATAACCTGAAGACTGGGAGAAACACGGAAAGAGCACCCCATTGGCGAAGAACAGGGTAAAAAATAGGAGCCTAAATTTTCTGTGAGGATTTGTGAGGTGCATAACGGTTAGACTAAATGAGTTGGGCTAAAAAGTTTGCGCAGTTTGACTCCGTTTTTACATATAGAAACTTATATATTGAAACGGATTCCTGGTGATCAGCTAGAGCTCCCGGGGATGATGACACAAGGATATACAATAAAACTGAAGGCAAAAGCGGCCGTCAACAGACAGCACGCTTTGGTCAACAAACAACGTTTTTAAGCCGATTAGCAGAAAACAGCCCCAAAACAAAAGAGCGTATTTCTTAATAAGGAGAAGCGTTCGGAACACAGCCCATTGACCTTGACCGGTTGTCTGTGCGCGGCAAACCACCTTCTATAGACAGCCATAAGAACGGATTCAGATTTACCGAAATAAATCCCATAATTAGCAGCATGAAGAAAACACTGGATAAAAAGCGGGTGACACTCTATGCGGGCATAGGGCTGGTCTTTCTGTTACTCTGGCTGTTTTCTGACCTGGCCAAGAACCCCGATTCCTTTGGGCAAAGGGCGCTGAATAACATCTGGCGGGTGAGTTATGTGGTGGTGCTCAACTACGTGCTGTTTGAGTTTACCCTGGCCCGGCTAAGCTGGAAAAGGATCTTCAGCTCGCTGTTTCTCTTTGTGGCCCACATCATGCTTTACTCCTGGGGTTTGTATGCCTGGCGGTTCATAGGCATCCAGCTGGGGGTATACACTGCGTTGAAGACCTTTCCCTCGGCAGAAGCAGGGGCCACGGAGCAGATGGGGTTCAGCGTGATGTCTATCTTCTTCTTCGGTGTAATCAGGCACATTTATGACTTTATTCAACTGAAGCATGCCGCCCAGCAACTGCGCATTGAAAAGCAGGAGGCCGAGCTCAACTACCTCAAGTCGCAGACCAACCCGCACTTTCTCTTCAATACCCTGAACAACATCTATTCCCTGGCCCGCGATAAGTCTGATTTGGCTCCGGAGTCCATTCTGCGGCTTTCCAAGATCCTGAGGTTTATGCTATATGAGGCCGGCGGCTCCTTTGTTGCCATAGAACAGGAACTGAAGATCATCAGCGACTACCTCGCCCTGGAGCAGTTGCGTTACGATGAGACTTTGCGGGTCAATTTCAACTATGACGTGGAAGACATGAAGCAGGCCCTGCCTCCTTTGCTGCTCATGCCGCTGGTGGAGAATGCGTTCAAACACGGCGTGTCTGAGACCAGGAACCAGCCCTTCGTAGACATCCATCTATCGGTGAATAAGCGGCAGCTGGCGTTTATCGTAAAGAACTCTACAGAGGCATCTTCAGAAGAAAGACCGGTGAAAGAGAACATCGGGCTTTCCAACCTCAGGCGGCAACTGGAACTGCTTTACACAGATTACAGCCTTTCTGTGCAACCCGGTGACTATGTGTTTACGGCAACTTTGAAAATAAACCTCGCCAGCCATGTCTAACATCAAGTGCATCATAGTGGAAGATGAGCCCCTGGCCGTGAAAATCCTGGCCGATTACGTGTCGCAGGTGCCGTTCCTGGAACTGCAGGGAACCTTCAAAGACGCAATCCTGGCCACCGATTACCTGCGCGACCATGCCGTGGACCTTATCTTCCTGGACATCCACCTGCCTAAACTGAAAGGCATGGCTTTCCTGAAAACGCTCGCCAATCCGCCGGAGGTCATTATCACCACGGCCTACCACCAGTACGCCGTGGAGGGGTTCAACCTGAACGTCACTGATTATCTCCTGAAGCCTATTGAGTTTGAGCGGTTCCTGGTAGCGGTGAATAAAGTAAAAACCGCCCATAAAGATAAACCGGGCACTCCCGCCGTTCCCCAGGAAGCCAAAGACTATCTGTTCCTGAATGTGCAGAAGAAGAAGGTGAAAATCCTGTTCTGTGATATCCTGTACATAGAAAGCCAGAAAGAATACATCAAGCTGGTCACTACCAAAGGAGAATACCTTTCCAAGATGAGCACGCATGAGATTGAGACGCTACTGCCGGCTCATCTTTTCAAAAGGATTCACCGCTCATTCATTGTGTCTAAAAACAAGATAGACTCTTATACCATGGAGGAGGTAGAGGTGAATGGCGTCTCCATCCCTATAGGGCGGGGCTACCGAGATGTGCTGGCGGAACTGTAATGCTGGCGGATATATTTCCGTTTCTCTATCCGGCAGGTTCCTGCTTTTGAATAATCCCGAAACTACAATCACGAAGCTTATCCGGTAAACAAAAAGGCCGCCCCAGCAGGACGGCCTTTCTTAATAATATATAGTCTGTTGCTTACTGCTTCACCACGCGCACCACTCCTTTGCCCGCAGCGGTTTGCACCTGAATGCAATATACGCCAGCTGCTTGACCGGCTAAGTCTAGTTCAATATCACCGGCATTTACCTCCACCTGTTTCTGAAACACGACGCGTCCATTGACATGGAGCAGGGTGACAGTGGCAGTTCCGGCAGGCAGATCCGCAGAAACCAACACCACTTTACCCAACGTGGGGTTTGGATAGGCGGCCAGGAAGGCTCTAGCTATAGCCCCTTGTGCTTTTACTGAAATAACTTTAGAATACTCCGATTTGCCATTATAATCTACCTGCTTGAGACGGTAGTAAACAGTTCCGGCCGGGGCAGAAGCAGTCATAAAATTGTAGTTCTGCATCACGTTGGTGGTGCCGTTGCCGGCTACCTTCCCTACGCTGGTAAATGTTCTACCATCCAGACTCCGCTCTACCAGGAAGTAATCGTTGTCTTTCTCTGAAGCTGTGGCCCACGTTAGGGCTACGTTAGACCCTTTGGGGGTTGCCTTGAAGCTAATTAGTTCTACCGGTAACGGGGTGTTGAGGTCTGAGCTGCGGAAGGCGTAGTTCACGGAGGACCCGGTAGGCTCTTCGCCATAAGACTGGGTGTCCATTAGGTCTACCAAGCCATCTGCATCTGAATCTCTGTAGTAAATGGCACTTTTAGGGCTCAGGAAGTTAAGCCTCTTATCACTGGCGTATGCCATCCAGGCCGGATACCCATTAGCTTCTTTTGTTGCCGTATACATGCTGGAGTTTCCTGATCTGGTCCGGAAATCTGCGGCTAACTGCAGGAAATCATCTGAAGACTTACCGTCCTTATTTTTGTCAAATGCTTCCACAAAATCAAGGAAGCTGTCTCCGTCACTGTCAAGATCCAGGAAGTCTGGGCTTTCAATGCCGCCTGAGTTAACTGGAACCAAGGCTTTACCCCCAGTAGCGTTGGCATCAAACGCATCGTCAATTCCGTTTTGGTTTAGGTCTGCTTTTTTGGCAGCGAGCATGCCATCCTTCGCCTGCGCTTCCAAATTATCTGGCAATCCATCGCTGTCAGCGTCAATGTCAAGGAAGTTCATTAAACCATCCTGATCAAAGTCTCCATTGGCAAGCGGGGTACTGGCCACTATATCACTGATGCCATCCCAGTTATGATCATTCTGGAACATGTAGGCGACACTGTACTGGCCAACAGAAGTCATGCTGGAAGGCAGTACCCCATTGTTTGCCTCAATGGCATCTACAATTCCATCACCGTCTGAGTCAAGGTCCAAGGCGTTGGGAATTCCATCACCATCTTTATCTCCGTTGGGCAATGCATTAGACTGCACCGCATCTACCATTCCGTTGCGGTTTACATCCGTAGTACCAGTTACAAAGGAAGCAGGATACTGGCCGTTCGCCTGCATGTTGTCTGGCAGGTTACCATTATTAGCCTCTACTGCATCGGGGAGGCCATCATTGTCTGAGTCAAGGTCCAACACATTGATGATACCGTCTCCATCCTTGTCCATGCTGGCAACCACACCTTTGCTATTCAGGGAGCTACCTACACTAGCAGCGTAAACCGGGTCTTTATAGTTGGCTAAATCGTCTGCGTTATGGTCTGCGAATGGATCTGCACCACCAGACTCTGCAGTGTTGGATATACCATCATTATCGCTGTCCATGTCTGTGCTATTCGCAATCCCGTCCCCATCAATATCCAGCGGGGTAAAGTTAATCTCAGACACTATGTGCTGGTTTACGCTTGACCCTGTACTGGCAGAGTATCCGAAGTATACAATAGGATCATCCCCAAAAACGGTTTTCACCAAGTCTGCTGTATAGGAAGTCCGTAGACTATTGTCAAAGTACACTGACATTTTTTTAGTGTCCTTATCCCAGATAATTCTCACTAAGTGGTCTACCCCATCCTCCACGTTTACCGGAGCACTTGCAGTACCTTTCATAGGTTTAACAGTCCATGGAGAGGTGGCATTCCCTTCAATCTCCCTCACAGGGGTTCTCTCCTCGCCACTCAGGAAAATGGCCAAATGGTCATAGTTTGGTTCAATCGCTGCATTGTTTACCTCTGTATTCTGCCAAGTATCGAACTCCACTACAACAGATGGGGAAATACCTCCAGACCTGGGATTGGTGGTACTGCTTCCATGTCCTACGCCCAAACCTTCTCCTGTGGCACCGTAGGCAAACAAAGGATTGCTACCATGGCGCTGCAATGCGAAAGCGATACCATCTGCTCCGCCATCTGCCGTTCCCAAGTTAGCCTTGAAAGAAATCTCAAAGGATTTAGACAAGTCAACAGGAGTAGTTCTCCAAACTTCACCTCTTTTGTTGGCAGAGGCCTCTGTTAACCTGTAGTTGTTGTCTCCTAGTTTGAAGGCTTCGTTGTTGACTTGAAATACATCATCATTGATGTTAATTTGTACACCTGCGGTAAGGTTTGTGCTTCCATTAAAGCGTACGGTAGTTGAATAGGTGCCAACTGTTACCGGATTGTTATTTACAGTAATGTTCCCATTCGCGTTTAGTGTTAGGAAATCAGGCAAGGGATTAGCACCCGTTGCAATTGTAGCGCTACTGATTTGGCCAGTGTTGAGGGTTGCTTTCGCTAACTCTGTTCCGTTTTTCAGCGAGTATATGGAGTAATGCTGGGAGATATAACTATACACTGGAGTTCCATACACTTGAAATTCCTGCAAAGAGTAGTAATATGTTTGGAAGAGAAAGGATGCCCTTTTTGCCGTTCCGTTCACTCTGACGTAACGTCCTGAAAAATTTAATCCAGTATAGTTGTTAGTAGCTGAACCATTATTTTCTGCAGTCCGCATAACCGTCCAGTTAACGTTGTCATTAGAAACCTGCACGGCAAAGTCAACTCCATAGTTATTGGACTCCCACAACAACTGCACTTGGGAAATATTATAAGTTTCGCCTAAATCGACTGTAAAGGACACTGTGTTGTTGTCCAAGCTTTGCCACCTGGTGGTTGTGTTACCGTCAACGGCATTGCTTGCCGGATAGGTGGAGTTAACCGAAGTGGCCGTTGCCGTTTTGCCAATAGCTACGTTTGTTTGTCCGAATGCCTGGGACATACCTGCGAACACCATCAATACTAATAGCAGAGCAGCAGCGGCTAGATTTGAAAAAAAGGTTTGTGCTGGAACCTTAACCACATCTTTGCTCTTCAAAGATTCTGTAGTCTCTTCTTGCTGTGTGTAAGACACTAATGAAGGTACTTGAGCAAAGGAGTTTATGCAGGAGGGGTACAAACGTTTCATGTATAGATATAATAGTATATAAATTCTTTTGTATTACTTAACTATCGTTTTGAACTTACGACACAATATTAGAAATGATATTTGTCAATTCTACACACTATACATTTATACTATTCTAATATATTAACATAATATTTTCTAAAACTCTATCTAAACACTTTACAAACAAAACATTTAAGTCCTATATATTTATTGAAAAAAGCTTATTAAAATCAGAATATCCACATTTCAGATTTTGTCTATGTCAAATTTTAACTATTGAATTTATCTGACATATATTCTCTTATATATTTAAAATTCTTTTTATAATTAAAATAATTTTTATAAAATTTATATAACCTTTTGTCAGTTTATCGGTATATGTAAAGTTTTACCTAAGCGTCACATAGGAAAATTAATATTCACCAGGGGCTGCCTAACTCATATCTAGCTAATTATAGGTTCCTGGAGCGCTAAACAAGAGGAATTACTGGCAATACAAGCTGAAAAGAACCTGAAATAGGCCATACAAACCTTGGCAATGCATTACTTAGCTTAGGGCCATATCGAACCATAGTTCACTTGCTGAAGCCGCTAGTAAGAGTATTTGGGAAGGGTAAGTTTAGGTTGCTCGCTCTGTTGTAAAGAGCCTCCAGAATGGCTCGGCCGCATTAATAGAGGTACCGAAATACTCAGGCACAGCGGGCAAAGGCGGCCTGCTGCTTATCTGGCCAGAGAGATAAAACAGAATGATACTGTAACTGTGTTTTTTTTTGACTGCAGTTACCCCTTCAGCTAGGTGATTGCTTGGTGGGAATGAGGAAACCCTTCATACTGGAAGGGTGGCGAGGTATGCATGAAAGTTAACTCTATAATCCTTTCACGGGAGATATTAGAGGAAATTATGCGAGCCAGCCTTTGAAGCCGGGAAGAACTCAGCCCTTTGATGAAATGGGAGAAGATAGGCAATAAAACCTCTTCAGGCACCTTTACCTGGGTTTGGGAGGCGTCTATCAGAAGTTTCTTGACATCGTAGCTTTTCACATGGTCCACCACTATGTCGTATGACCGCCTAACTTCAGTGAAGAGGCTGTTGTCAATCTGCGGCAAGGTCGCAAACATGATGTCCTCTGCAGGATCATAATGGATTTTCACAAACCCGTTTTCATAGATAATCATCATAGACCTGGCTTCATCATGACCGGTTCATGAAATCCACCACAATCTGAACCCTCTCGGCATGCGGTTCGGTGAGGCGTTTTACGCTCACCTCGTCGCTCTCATGGTAGTATTTGGCTATTCCTTTTATGATTCCTACAGCTACCCCAGCCATACGGCGCTTTGAATGATAGTCCACAATCAATCTGCTTGGCCCCTGCTTGGTCACCAGCAGTTTGGGTGGGGATGTCCTGCCATCTTCCTTCTTCACTGCGCCGTGCATGGCCTCCTCGGTGTTCAGCAGCATCTCATAGGTGCGCCACTCAGGCCTTACATATTTCTTGTACACCAGAAGCAAATCCGGAACCAGGAACTCACCATAGCTTTCCATCAGGTCGTAGACAGGGATACCGGTTGCCTCAGAGGCTTTGCCAACTATGTTGAACAGTTCATCAGTGGGATACATCTCGTGCATGTGGTAAGCCGTCCGCCCTACGCCTGCCGATTCTACCAGCCTTATCCAAGTGCTGTGATCATAGGCGTTTTCCACATACCGCTTCAGTAAAACAAAAATGGAACCATGCATCATGTCCTGCTTACCAATTTTCCCTTCCATGGTGTTTCTATTTTAAAATTCTTTCCTCTATTGAGCCGATTTTTCCGGTAGCCCCTACCTTCTTCCAAGCAGTGGTGATAGGTAGGTACTACCAGCTTCTTGAATGGGGCACCTCAATCTATCTTGTTGTTACAGCAGTAGAGGGGAATTTACTTTTATTTGCAAAACGGCTTTTCCCTGGCCATAGTTTTAGGTCAAACGCTGTTCCTGTCTTCGTTCAGGATTATGATCCGGATAAGTGGCCAGGAATGATTAACAGCGAGTATTTTACGGCGGGGAAATAAGTTCCTCCTATGATCACCTCTTTATCAAACGTCACGCTGGCTGTCTTGCGCGCGCCGGTTACCCACACCCACTCATAGGCCACCCGCCTTCTTTTTCACTTTCCGCATGGCAGAAGACGAGACGAAGTAAAGCACAAACCCAGACAGTACCGTTATCAGCCCGAAAAACGAAAAAGCCTTCAAAAGCAAATTCCCTATGTTATCGCGGGTTTGGAAATCCATGGTGTGCAGCATCCAGAGGAAGTCAAACATGCGCCACTGGTTGTGCCGGATGGCCTGGAAAGTGCCTAGTTCTGCGGAGACATACACCGTGCAGTTAGGCTCGCTGAAAGTAACAGCCCAAGCGGGCAGAGGCTTCTCACGGTATTCATGGTGGCCACTTACCTCGGCGAGGTACTCTACTTTCTCCACCTGGGCTGGTGCCACTACGTTATTTAAGGCGACTTGCACCGCAGTCTCCTTGTTGAGTGGCGCCATTAACTGGCCTGTAGTGGCATTGGCCAGTTGCACCTTACTGCTGGCAACTGCGTGTCCGCCGCCGTGCGCGTCACCTGGCTGCGCATTTTGGGTAGTATCTTCCTTGGAGTAGTAGCGAATCTGGTATGTGGGTAAACCCAACACCTCCACCAACTGAATGGAGTTGATCGAATCCACGTCGGTAGTGGCCTGTAGTTCCCTCAGGGGTATTTGCGGGGAAACCAGGTTCAGGGCGGCGGGCAGATACCTTTTCTCTTTCCGGAGGTGATCGCCGTGCACCTTGTCTATGTCATTCCAGCTGAAGTACAAGCCGCCTAGGGTCCAGAAAAGGAACTGAATGCCCAGAATAACCCCAAAATAGCGGTGGAACTTCCGGATATAGTAATGCCTGCTTCTTACCATGCCGGCAATTTACAACAAGAGACAGATTAGCCGCAGCGTTCATTGTTTTTATGGCTGTTTTCTGAAAACAAGCCCTAAAACAGCTTTGCTTTTACGTGGTTAGTGGTTGTGCCCGGCCATGGGGTCTGAGCCTTTCTTCAGCACATATTCACTGTAGAGCAGGTAAGCGCCCGTGACCACCACGGTGTCTTTCTCGGTAAGGCCGCTGGTAATGGCCACTTGGTTCGCGCTTTCCTCACCCAGGGTCACCATCTTAGACGTAAACGTATTCTTTCCCCTCTGCACCCAAACGTGCGCCCCTTTGGAGTCTCTGATCACGGCATCCAGCGGCAGGGTCAGGGCCTGGTTTGCCGCCGCCGGCAAGGTGATAGTGGCCTGGGTTCCCGGAATCAATCTTCCCTGCGGATTGGGCAAAGCTGCCCGTGCCACTACTACCTGGCTCCCCTGCCGGAACTCAGGGTTGATGAAGGATATCTTGGTTTTGATAGGAGAAGTGGCACCGGGCACGGTGACCTCCACCTGCGTACCTACCTTCAGTTGGTTTGCTTCCTGCGCGTACAGCTCCGCCTCGGCCCAGATACTCCCGAAACGGCTCAGCCGGTAAAGCGGACTTCCTTCGGCCACGTACATTCCCTCGGCGGCGGAGATCTCCGTCACGGTGCCCGAGGTGGGCGCCACAAACGTGATGCGGGTGTCAAACCGGCGGGTACGGCCAATGCGGTTGATTTGCGCGTTGGTAAGGCCCGATAGTTGCAGCTTTCTTTTAGAGGCGCTCAGGATAGAGGCAAACTGTTTCTCGCCGGGGAAGGCCTTCACCTGGTCCAGCGCCAATAGGTACTCCTGCTCCAGCGTGAGCAGCGTCTCGCTGTACAGGTCGTAGAGCGGTTGCCCTTTCCGGATGGACTGGCCCGTCTCCTTCACGTACAGCCTCTCAATACGGCCCGCCGCCCGGCTGCTGATCAGATCGGCCTGGGTCTGGTCCACCACCAATCTTCCCGTAAGCACCGTATTGCTGCCTACCTGCCCCATCTGGACGGGCCTCGTGGTGATGTTCCCTAACCGGATTTGGTTATCGCTGAGCATGATGGCACCCGTTTCTGAGCCGTTTTTCTGATTTTGCACCGGAACTAAGTCCATCCCGCAGATGGGGCATGAACCCGGCTGGTCCTCTGCAATCTGCGGGTGCATGGGACAGGTATAGGAGCTGGCCGTTTTGGCCTCGGTTTTTTGTTTCTGCACCGGAACCAGATCCATGCCGCAGACCGGACAGGAACCGGGCTCTTCTTCCACTATCTGGGGGTGCATGGGGCAGGTATAGGTGGTGCCCGCTTCGGCATGCTGGTGCTCGTCTTTGCCGTTACAAGCCACCACCAAAACGGCCAGCAACACGAAGAATAGGTTCTTTATTGATGTTCTCATCGGTTCGTATCCTCCACCCTGATAAAGCTTTCACTGTCTACCAGGAACTGTGCGTTTACCGCAATCACGTCCTGGGCCGTCAGCCCTTGTACAACTTCCACCCGTCCGTCGGCGCGCTGGCCCACCTGCACAGGAACCGGTTTAAACACGCCGTCCACTTTAAGGAAAGCCACAGATTGCGTACCGAGGTCCAACACAGCCTCCTTAGGAATCCACAGGGCCGAGCCGGTGCTATAGCTGGCTTTCCCGGTGATGACCTGTCCGATCAAGGCGGAATTTCCCTGCGCCGGCAAGGAGGCCCGCACCCGGGCGAAGTTCTCATTCGCCTCAAACACCGGCTCCACCAGCAGCACCGCAGACTGCAGCGTCTTCCCCGGCAACTGGTTGAAGGTGATGGTCACCGGCGTCCCTTTCTTGAGCTGCCCCACCAGGCCACCAGGCACGTTGAACTGCGCCCACACCTGCGAGGCGTCTACCACTTTGAGCAGGGCCTGCCCGGTGGTCACGTACATGCCCTCCCGGATGGCGAAGCCCCCGCCCTGCCCCGCCGCCGAAGAGGTGCTTGCGCCGGACGCTGCCCCTCCTGCGGGAGCCGCACCGCCCCCCATGCCGCCCATGCCATCTCCGCTACTGCCAGCAGCGGCAGCAGAAGGAGCCACGGTTGGCGCTGCGTTAACAGCAGGGTCCAGCACATAGCCATTGTAAGGACTGAACACCGGGAAAGTATAGGACTCCCGGCCCATTCTGGCCAGTTGCCTGATCTGTCCTTCGGTGGCACCTAAGAGCCGCAGCTTTTGCCGTGCACCTGAAATTAGCGCCGAGTTGCCGGGGTCATTCTGCAGGAGATAAAGGAGTTCTTTCTGGGCGGTCACCAGTTCGGGGCTGTAGATGTCGTAGAGCTTCTGGCCTTTGCGCACCGGCTGGTAGTTGAATTTCACGTACAGTTTTTCAATTCTGCCCCCAAAACGCGCCGGGATCATGTACTGGCGCCGCGTGTCATAGGTCACCACGCCGTTCATGGTGATTTCATTTTCCACCTTCTCCTGCACCGGGTGCGTGGTTTGGATGGAAGAAATCACCGTCTGATTCGCGGGTTGCAGCAAGTAGTTCAGGTCGGTTGGCACGGCGGCGGCTGGTGCGTTGGCGGTTTGTTTGGCTACCAGGTCCATGCCGCAGATGGGGCAGGAACCCGGTTTGTCCTGCACAATCTGCGGGTGCATGGGGCAAGTGTATTCCATGGCATGGGCCGCCTCGGTTCCCGTACCGTGCTTGTCTTTGCAGGCCGAGAAGGTGAACGGCAACAGCAGGATGACCAAACCCAGGAGCTTATTTTTCCAGTTCTTTCTCATAGTTCACACCAATCAGGTAAAGCTGTTCCAGGTTGTTGAGGTATTCCATTTGGGCCATGTTCAGGGCTTCCCAGGCGTCAATGACCAGGGGCAGCTGGCTTGTGTTCTGCTCGTAACTCAGGAGCGTGGTTTCATAGTTGCGCCGCAACGCCGGGATGATCTTCTTCTCGTAGTTCTGCACCTGGGTGCGTTTGGTCTGCAGCTCCAGCCCCATGCTGGCCACCATGTTGCGTGCTTCGTTGAGGAGGTTCTCGCGGCCTTTCTGCATGCCTTGTATCTCCAGGTTCATGGCCTTGAGGTTGGACTTGTACATCCTGGAAGACCAAGGCGCGATGGGAATGGAGACCATACCCATGAGCGTGTACACCTTCGGCATCATCTTGTCGCGGGGCATCATGTTCTCAAAACGTACCCCAAATTCCGGTTTCCGCTCCATGTTCTCCAGCCGTAGGTTGAGTTGCATGGACTCAATGGTGCGGTCTATCTGGCGCACATCGCTGCGGGCGGTGCTCAAAGCTGCGGTATCCGGTAAGGGCATCAACTCTGGAGTCTGCACGGTAGTGTCTATCCTGAAACGGGTTTCGGCGGGCAGGTTCATGAGCATGTTAAGCTGGAGGTTCTTCAGGATGATTTCGCTGTCAGTCATGGTGAGCATGTTTTCCACTTCGCCCAGGCGGCCTTCGGCTTTGTAGATACTGCCCAGGGAGCTTTGGTTATAAGGGTAGCGGACCTTGCTCAGCTTGAGCATGAACTGCATGATGCGCTGGCTTTCGCGCAGCACCGACTTTTTCTTCTCCAGCACCACCCACTGGTAATAGGCGGTTTTGGCCTGCGCCCTGAACTGGTTCATCATCACCTCGTGCTGCTCCTCCTCTATGGAGGCCCTGGATTGCAGGTACTTTTCCTTGGCCTTCAGCTTCGCCGGATTGGGGATGTCCTGTTCAATGGCGGTCATCAGCATGCCTTTATCGCGGTCTTCCATCACCGTCTGGCCCGGGTATGGCACCATGAACACCCCTGCACCCACCATGGGCGCCATCCAGCTTCGGGCACCTTTGGCAGATTCTTTCATCGCCTGGGTTCGCAGATCATGCTCCTGCAACATGAGGTTGTTGAGGTGCACGATATGGATAACGGTTTCCAGGGTATACACCTCCTGGGCCCTGGAACTGAGCGCTGACAGCAGCAACAGGCCGGCTAAAAGGTAGTTCTTATAGTTAATGCTTAACATCGTAGATCTCTAGTTTGCCGTATTTCTTCAGCTCGTATTCTTTGGTCATCTCAAACACCACGGGAGTCACCAGCAGAATGTGAATGGAAGAGGAGAATACCCCGCCAATCAAGGGCAGTACAATGGGCAGCATCACATCGGTGCCCACGCCGGTGGCCCACAGAATGGGAATCAACCCGAACAGCGAAACGGAAACGGTCATGATTTTAGGGCGCAACCGCTTGGCCGCCCCCTGGAACACATACTCCCGGATGTCCTGCTTGGTGATGGTCTGGCTGGAATTCCCCTTCACGGCGACCAGCTCGTTCATGGCTTCGTTCAGGTACACCACCATCAGCATCCCGGTCTCCACCGCCATCCCGAACAAGGCGATGAAGCCCACCGCCACGGCTACGGACAGGTTGATGCCGTAGAAGTACACAATGAACACGCCCCCTACTAGGGCAAAGGGAATGGTGATTAGGTTGAGCAACGCCTCCTTGAAGGATTTGAAAGAGAAGTACAGGATCAGGAAGATGATGACCAACACCAGCGGGATGATGATCTTCAAGGTCTGGTTCGCCCTGATCTGGTTTTCCCACTGCCCGCTCCACTCCAGGTGGTAGCCGTTGGGCATGCCCGTTACCTGCTGATTGATGGTGTTAATGGCTTCCTGCACGGTGCTGCCCAGATCGCGGTCCCGCACGTTGAACAACACGGCCCCGCGCAACTGCGCATTCTCCGAGGCGATCATGGGCGGCCCGTCCACAAATTTGACATCGGCCACGGCCGAGAGCGGGACGGTTCCCGCGGTCCCAGATTGGATGGGAATGCGGCGGATGCGGTCCAGGCTGTTGCGGTACTCCTGGGCCAGGCGCAGGTTAATGGAGAAGCGCTGGCGGCCTTCAATG
This sequence comes from Rufibacter roseolus, assembly GCF_017916365.1. GTDB lineage: Bacteria > Bacteroidota > Bacteroidia > Cytophagales > Hymenobacteraceae > Nibribacter > Nibribacter roseolus. Next base: position 659,069 of record NZ_JAFMSU010000001.1, on the reverse strand, counting down.
GTGTTGCCAATGGTCATGCCTCCCAGCGCCGACTCCACAATACTGTTCACATCATCCACTGACAGGCCGTAGCGCCCCAGTTCCTCGCGCCGGGTCTGGATCTCCAGGTACCGGCCGCCGGTCACCGGCTCAATGTACAGGTCCTTTACGCCCTCCACCTTTTGCAGGGCATTGCGCACTTTCTCTGAGACCACCGCAATGGAATCCAGGCTCTGCCCGTAGACCTTCACGCCCACATCCGTCCGGATGCCGGTGGCCAGCATGTTGATACGGTTGATGATGGGTTGGGTCCAGCCGTTGATGACGCCGGGGATCTGCAGTTTCTGGTCCAGCTCCGCGATAATCTGGGCTTTGGTCATGCCCTCGCGCCACTGGGACTGCGGTTTCAGCTGGATGATGGTCTCGATCATGCTGATGGGCGAGTTATCCGTGGCGGTGCTGGCCCGGCCAGCTTTGCCCAACACCTGCTCCACCTCGGGCACCGATTTGATGATCTTGTCCTGCACCTGCAGAATGCGTTTGGCCTCAGCGTTGGAGATATCGGGCAGCGTCACGGGCATGAACAGGATGGAGCTCTCGTCCAGCGGCGGCATGAACTCTGAGCCTAGGCTCATGAGCATGGGAATACTCACCAGCAGCGCCAGCAGGTTAATCCCGATAGTGGTTTTCCGCCATTTGAGACACCAGCGCAGGATGGGGGCGTACACTCGTTCCAGCCCGCGGTTGATGGGGTTGGCGCTCTCGGGCTTGAATTTGCCTTTGAGCAGCAGTGACAGCAGCACGGGTGTCACGGTGATGGCCACAAAGGCATCCACAATCAGGATGAAGGTCTTGGTCCAGGCCAGCGGGCTGAACAGGCGTCCCTCCTGCCCCGTGAGCAAAAACACCGGCAAAAAGGAGGTGATGATGATGATGGTGCTCCAAAACACGCTGGGGCCCACCTGCCTGGAGGCTTTCTCTATGATGGTCAGTCGCGTTTGCTTATCCATTTTCTTCGGTTTGTTGGGCATCCGCTAGATGCCGGTAAGCGTTCTCCACCATTACAATGGCGTCATCCACAATCACCCCAATAGAGAGGGCAATACCGGTGAGCGACATAATGTTGGAGGTGATATCAAAAACATTCAACAGGATGAACCCAATGGCCACGGACAAAGGCAACTGGATGATGATGATGAGGGCACTGCGCCAGTGGAAGAGGAACAGAAACACAATGGCCGAGGCTACCAGCATCTCCTCAATAAGCGTGGTTTTGATGGAGTCCACCGATTCATTGATGAGCCCGCTGCGGTCATAGACAATGTTGAACTTCACACCTTTGGGCAGGCCCGTAGACACCTCCTCCATTTTGGCCTTCACGTTCCGGATGACCTCCTCGGCGTTCTCACCGTAGCGCATGACCACAATGCCACCTACCGCTTCGCCCTCGCCGTTGAGGTCAAAGATCCCCAGGCGGCTCTCGCCCGTCATCTGCACGGTGGCAATGTCGCGCACGCTCACCGGGATGGTGTTCTGGGTGGCGATGGGGATGTTCTCTATTTCCTCGGTTGATTTGAGATAGCCGGTGGTTTTGATGATGTACCCGATGTCGCTCATCTCAAACTTGCGGCCGCCGCTCTCATTGTTATTGGCCCGCACCGCCGCCATGACCTGCGGCACCGACAGGTTGAAATACGTCAGTTTGTTAGGGTCAAGGGTGATCTGGTACTGTTTCTGAAAGCCCCCAAACGAGGCGATCTCGCTCACGCCGGGCACGTTCTGCAGCGCGAACTTCACGTACCAGTCCTGCACGGCGCGCTGCTCGCCCAGGTCCATGTCCGGGGCCTCCAGCGTGTACCAAAGGATGTGGCCTACGCCGGTTCCGTCCGGACCCAGGGTAGGAATAGCACCTTCGGGGAGCAGACGGTTAGCGTAGTTCAGGCGCTCCAGCACCCGTTCTCGGGCCCAGTAGATATCGGTCTGGTCCTGGAAGATGACGTAGATGAAACTCATCCCGAACATGGAGACGCCCCGCACATATTTCACCTGGGGCATGCCCTGCAGGTTGGTCACCAACGGGTAGGTCACCTGGTCCTCAATAATCTGCGGACTACGGCCCATCCACTCGGTAAACACGATCACCTGGTTCTCTGATAGATCAGGGATGGCGTCTACCTTGCTGGTGGTCACCGAATACACGCCCCACCCGAACAGACCGGCCGCAATGAGTAGCACAATCACCCGGTTGCGGAGCGAGAAGGAAATTAAGTTGCCTATCATAGAATGATGGAATTATCCAGCCGGCGCCCGGTTCCCCTCACCCAAACCCTGGGGCGTTCTGAGCCTGTTTTGATGGAAACAGGCCCAAAACAACCGGGCAGGTCTGGAGCTTGGGAAGCCACTGGCGCCTGAGACAGGATATTAAAACTTAGTGTTGATCGCCTTCGTGGTGCTGCTGGGCAGCCGCGGCCGAGTCAAGCTTCTGGCCGGGTTTTACTTCTTCCAGGAACATGCCGCACTTAGGGCATTTGCCTTTCTCCTGACTCACCACCTCGGGGTGCATGGGGCAGGTGTAACTCACGCCCGCTACCTGGGCTTCTGTGGTGGTGGTAGTTCCTTCGGCGGCTTTCTGCTCCGTTCCGGAACCGTTGCAGGCAGTGAATACAGTCAGGCCGAAGAAGGCCAACGCGATGTTGATTTTGAGAGATTTCATAAATAGATTGGTTTGGACTAGGGAAAAACGAACAGGTTGCCTCACGGAAACACGCGTTCCGGCAAGGCGCTTGAAAGACAATCTCCAGGGCATAGCAGCGCTAAAGCCGAAGAAAGGAAGAGCAGGAAAATGGAATAAGCGGATACTGTAAAATCAGGTTAAGGCAAGCCCTGGCTTAAGCCCTAGGCGCACTGAAAGAAAACAGCGTCAGATACCCGCAGCCATAGCTAAAAGCCAGTTGCACAGGTCATCAAAACAGAACTGATTTTACAGAACAGAAGATAGCCACAATGCGAATAGCGGCCGCTTCTGAAAAAAGAGAGGAAAACTAGATAAGGAAACTTTGGTGCAGAATACCGATATCACGCCCCGAGATAGGCGGCGGCAAGGTTACCCGTGGAAGGGTCTCCAATAAAACCGGCCTGATGCTTTGGGCAAAGCTAGGGTAAGTGGCCGGCTTGGCTACTGCCTTCACCACCTGCTGGGCAGAAAGGCTGAAGTTACTAGTGGAAGCTACGCTCCGCTGCATCACGCAGGTGGCGTCATTGCAGGGGGCTTGCTTTTCTTTGGCTTTTTTGCTGCAGCAGCAACCAGAATCCATGGAGAGGCTTAGCGCTACACCATCTTTCTTGCCAGCGCAACGCATAGGATCCACACGGAAGCCGAAGGAGCCTATCAAGAGGGCTACTACTAAGCTGAGGTGAATAAATCTGTGCATTGCCTTCATGGGGCTTGAGGTTCAACTGTTTACTGCCTTAACGCGCTCTGTGGGCCAGAGTTGTGCAAGACCTGTATTATTACCTGCAAAAGTAAAGACATCACCGGAACTGCTGTTATACAATTTTATTCGGTTGTTACATAAATCAGACAACTGTTCCTGAGAAACCGGACATTCTTTTGCCATTAAATATAGACAAATAAAGATATTGCTTCTATTCAGTCATATCCTTTCACAGAAATTTATATTGGCCAAAGGCCGAAAGCTGTTTAGGGGCTGTTTTTCCTGAATCAGGCCTTTTCTGAGGGAAGGTGCTCTGAGCCTACTTTCATCCTCGTCACAGTCCTTGCCGCACCAGAAAAATCCTTACTTCAACCAGTCCTATAAACACCCGTATAGCATCCGCTGATCTGTCTGATTTTATAGAGAAACGGGGTGAATCACAATTCAGCAATTTTGATATCTTCGTCTCAGACTTCCCTCGTATAGGGGTTGGGTTGAAGATGTGCTTACCAAACTTTTACCTTTTTAGCTTACAGGGGTGCTGAAAAGCCTCGGTTAGCCAGGGTTCATAAGCTGCCACGTGGCAGACTTATTACAAAAAAGACGGATGAAAAAAGACCTTACAAACTCAATCTCGCCCACGCACGCGCCCAAACTAAAAGAGTTGGCGGCCACTGCCATCTGCGGGAACGATATTACCTCCTCCTGCCTGTATGTATCGGCGCTGGCCATCATCTACTCGGGCCAGTACGCCTGGATTGCACTGCTGCTGGTGGGTGGGGTACTGTATCTGTTCCGGAGCATCTATGGCGAGGTGGTGGGTGCCCTCCCCCTCAACGGTGGAGCCTACAACGCACTGCTGAACACCACCAGCAAAAGCACAGCCTCCATGGCAGCCTGCCTTACCCTGCTGTCTTACATGGCCACTGCGGTGATCTCGGCCAGCGAGGCCATGCACTACGTGCACCACCTCTGGGAAGGGCTTCCCATTATCTATGCCACCATTGGCTTGCTGGCCTTTTTCATGGGCCTGACCATTATGGGGATTGGGGAGTCTTCCATAGTGGCTATCATCATCTTCATTACCCACATGTGTACGCTCACCCTGCTGGTGCTGATAGGATTCTACTATCTGTTCAACCATGGGTTTGATACGCTGGCCCTGAACTACAGCCAACCTTTGCAGGGAAGCATCTGGCGGGCCCTTTTCTACGGGTTTGCGGCGGCCATGCTGGGAATCTCCGGCTTTGAGAGCTCGGCCAACTTTGTGGAGGAGCAGGCCCCGGGCGTGTTCGCCAAGACCTTGCGCAACATGTGGCTGGCAGTGACCATCTTCAACCCCCTTACCGCTTTCCTGGCTATCGCCATTATTCCGATGGCCCAGGTAGCCGAACATCAGACCGCTTTGCTTGCTTATTTGGGGGAAATTTCGGGCGGCCATTGGCTCTCCATCCTGGTCTCCATCAACGCGGCCATGGTACTGAGTGGGGCGGTACTCACATCTTATGTGGGCGTGACCGGCCTGGTGCACCGCATGACGCTGGACCGCTGCCTGCCCCAATTCCTGCTGACCACAAACAAAAGAGGCTCGGCGTACCTCATCATGATCAGCTTCTTTCTGCTATGCGTTTCCATCCTGTTGATTACCCGCGGAGACATTGCGGCACTGGCGGGCGTGTACACCATCTCGTTCCTGTCTGTGATGACCCTGTTTGGGGTGGGCAATATTCTGCTTAAGATGCGCCGGAACCGGCTGCCGCGGCCGGTGCGGGCGCGTGGCGTGGTGGTCTTTGTCGCTATCTTGGCCGTGGTAGCGGCCTTGGTGGGAAATGCCCTGCTAAACCCAGCCTACGTGTGGGTTTTCCTCAAGTATTTCATTCCTACAGTTTCGGTGGTGTTCATCATGCTGTTCCGGATCAGGCTGCTCCGTCTGTTTGCGTACCTGCTGCAGCAGATAGAGAAGCCGCTGGCCAAGATCCTTCCCTTCACCTCGTACACCACCATGCGCCTGATCACCACCATCCGGTCACAGGAGTTCGTCTTCTTCACCCGCGGCGATAACATTGCCAACATCAACCAGGTGATGCGCTACATTGTGGAGAACGAGCAAACCAGCCGTATCAAAATTGTGAACGTGCTGAGAGAAGGCGAGGCTCCGCCTAAGAAACTGATGCACGAGGTAGAAGTCCTGGACCGGGCCTATCCGGAACTGGAGGTTGATTTCATCGTTATCAGGGGACACTTCGGGCCCGATCTAATCCAGGAACTGTCTTCCAAGTGGAAGATCCCGAAAAACTTCATGTTCATTGGCTCGCCCGGTGACCGCTTCGTTTACGGTTTGCAGGAACTGGGCGGCGTGCGGCTGGTGATCTGACAACGATCAGCTGCTTTAGGCCTGTTTTCCTGAAAACCGCCTAGAAACAAGTAACCTTAGAAAGCCCGGGCTGCCATGGAGCAGTCCGGGCTTTTTGCCTTCTTTTCTGAAAAGGCCCCTAAAACGATTGCTGCGCCTTGATTTTCAGGAAAATACCCTATCTTATTGGGTAAACAGATCATCACTGACCTAACCTGGCCCAATATGAAAAAGAATTCCTGCGGTTTGCTTCTCTTTTGCACGGTTTTGCTTGCCCTCATCAGTCTGCCTGCCTTCTCGCAGCAGAAACCAATTGGGGTGTTTGACGGCAGCAAAGACATTGGCAGCGTGCTGAAACCCGGCACCGCCACGTACAACCCCAAAACCCAGGAGTACGAAGTCGCCGGATCGGGTTACAACATCTGGTTTGACAAAGACGAGTTTCATTACCTCTACAAGCGCATGTCCGGCGATTTCATCCTGTACACCCGCGCCAGGTTCGTGGGCCAAGGTGTGGACCCGCACCGGAAAGTAGGTTGGATGGTGCGCAAAGACCTGGACGGAAACTCGGCCCACATCAACGCGGTGGTGCACGGCGATGGCCTGACTTCCCTGCAATACCGCAAAGCCAAAGGAGACAGCACCCAGGAAATCAAATCAAGTTTGACCGGTGCCGACGTGATCCAACTGGAGCGCAAAGGCAATACCTTCACCATGCGCGTGGCTAAATTCGGGCAGCCGTTTGTGACCGAGCAGGTGTCCAATCTGAACCTGGGCCAGGATGTGTACGTGGGTTTGTTTGTGGGCTCACATAACAAAGACGTGCTGGAGAAAGGCATTTTCAGGGATGTGCGCCTTACCGTACCCGCCCCGGATAACCTGGTGCAGTACCGCCAGTACCTGGGCAGCCACCTGGAGATCCTTGATGTGGCCACCGGCAACCGCGAGATCATCCACACCTCGCCCAAATCACTGCAGGCCCCCAACTGGACACCTAATGGCAAAACCCTCATCTATAACAGCGATGGCCTCATGTACACCTTTGACCTGGCCACCCGCAAGCCCAAACTGCTGAATACCGGCCCGGTCAAGAACAACAACAATGACCATGTGCTGTCCTTCGGGGGTAAGATGCTGGGCCTGAGCAGCGGCGTGGAGGAGCTGGGCGGCTCCATCATCTACACCGTTCCGGTCACCGGTGGTACCCCCAAACAGATCACGCCCCGAGGCCCCTCCTACCTGCACGGCTGGTCGCCGGACAACAAGACGCTGACCTTCACCGCCGAGCGCAACGGCGAGTACGACATCTACACCATCCCATCCGCCGGCGGAAAAGAAACGCGCCTGACCACCGCCAAAGGCCTGGACGATGGCCCTGAATACTCCCCGGACGGCAAATACATCTATTTCAACTCCACCCGCACCGGCACCATGCAGATCTGGCGCATGAAACCCGATGGCACCGCCCAGGAACCCGTTACCAAAGGCGACTTCCATGACTGGTTTCCGCACATATCGCCTGATGGCAAGTGGCTGGTGTTTGTGTCTTTCCTCAAAGAAGAAGTGCAGTCCGGGGATCATCCGTTCTACAAACATGTGTACCTGCGCCTGATGCCCATAGCCGGTGGAGAGCCTAAGGTCATAGCCTATGTATATGGTGGGCAAGGCACCATCAACACTCCCTCCTGGTCCCCGGACAGCAAGAAAGTCGCCTTCATCAGCAATTCAGATATGGGTTCTGCGGCTGTAAAATGAAATGAGGGTAAAAGTGAAAATACAGGCGCTAAACGGCGTATCTTTTTCACTATTTCCTTTGCCTATCTCCTGCTCAGCCAAAGCAAAAGCCTTCCTAAACAGGAAGGCTTTTGCTTTTATTGGCCCATAAATCATTTTATTTCAATAAGTTCTGTGGCCATACCAAACTAGCGTCTTTTTTTTTCGTTGTATGAAGTAGCCATTGAGGAGGTTTCACACCTTGTAAAACAATGGTTAATGATAACCACCGATTGAAGAAGTCGTTATGGAAGAAGATACCCACATCTTGCTGAGACAAGGTTGGCGCTGGAGCCTGAAACCCGTTTACTTCATGGGTTTCAATATCTCATGGTTGGTGATGGAAGAGGTATTCATCAGTCCGTTTGACCATCAGAAATATCCTTTTACAGAGGCCATGCACCTGGCCCGGTTCTACCAGGCTTGGCTGAACTTCCAGAGAAAACTGAGCTGACAAAAGAGAGAACGGCTTTGCATGGTGCTTCTGGGGCAATTGCATACTTTTGCCTTTCCTAGCCCCCTTCTGGATATGCAGTTACTTGAAGTTACCAACGCTTCCACCGTCAAAGCCTTTTTAGACCTTCCTTCCTCCATTTATCAAGACCATCCCAACTGGATCCGTCCGCTGGACAAGGACATTGAGCAGGTATTTGATCCTAAACAAAACCCCAACTTCAGGAACGGAACTGCCATCCGGTGGATTCTGCGGAACAGCCAGGGACAAACCATTGGGCGGGTGGCGGCCTTCGTGAACAACAAAACCAAGAACGCTTCTGAGTACGTGACCGGGGGCATGGGCTTTTTTGAGTGCATCAATGACCAGTCGGCCGCCAATATCCTGTTTGGCACCTGCCAGAAATGGTTGGCTGCACAAGGCATGGAAGCAATGGATGGGCCTATCAACTTCGGGGAGCGTGACCGGTGGTGGGGCCTGCTGGTGCAGGGGTTCACGGAGCCCAACTACGGCATGTTCTACCATCCGCCATACTATCAGCAACTGTTTGAGGCCTACGGTTTCCAGGTGTATTTCAAGCAGTACACCTACTACATGGATACCCACGCGCGCTTCGGGGAGAAGGTGTACCAACGGGCCGCCGCGCTGGACGCAACACCGGGGTACAGTTTCGGGCATCCTTCTAAAAACAACCTGGAAAAACTGGCGCAGGACTTTCTGGAAGTCTACAACAAAGCCTGGGCCGGGCACTCGGGTATCAATGAGATGACGCTGGAGAAAGCCCTGAAGATGGTGAAAAGCATGAAACCTGTGATGGTGGAGCAGATCATCAACTTCGTGTATTTTGAGGGGAAACCCATCGCGTTTTTCATCATGCTGCCCGAGCTGAACCAGATTTTCAAGCACCTGAACGGCAAGTTCAATTTACCCGCCAAACTCAAGTTCCTCTACCACCGCTGGCGCTACAACAAACGCAATGACAAGAAAGTCTTTGGGGTAATTTTTGGCGTAGTGCCTGAGTTCCAGTCCAAAGGCGTTGATTCTTACATGATTGTGCATGCCCAGGGACCGTTGAACGACTATGGCGCCCGTGAGATTGAGATGAACTGGGTAGGTGATTTCAACCCGAAGATGATGCTGGTGACCCGGGGTCTGGGCGCCCGCATTTACAAAACGCACGTCACGTACCGCAAGATCTTTGATCCTTCCAAGCCTTTCACCCGGTATCCTATTATCAAATAAGTACTTTCTGTTTAGGGGATGTTTTGGAAAAAGAGGCCGTAAAATGGGATGGTGGCTTGCCCTTATTTCTGCACTCGTAATTCGCTTGTGCTAGCGTGGGGCCGCTGATTGCGTGAGTTCAATCACTTTATTGTTGCATCGCTAAGCTCCGTGCGCTCACGGCCGCGAGGCCCCGCCTTCCGGTCTCGCGCTGCGCCAGCTTCCTTTGCTCCTTTCAGTCGCAATGCCTTCGGCACCGGAATCTGCCAAGGCGCTCAACCGAAAGGCTGGAATTGGGAATGCGCTAGCAGGAACGCCTCAGACCTCGCAGCGTCCGGAGGTCCTGCGAGCGTCTTCTATTTATGACATGGTTCAAGTCTGTGACTTGGACCCAAAATGATCGGCAGTTTGCAACTGCCGTGAGGCGCCAGCCTCAAGTTCATATTGTGTCTGTTCAACTGTTTCTCTGAGGCTCGGCCTATTGCAGAAGGTTCTTCTTTGAGAGGGAGATAAGAGGAGCTACCCTTCCTATTCCTGCCCTATTTTCTTGAAAACAGGCCTGAAACGTCTACTTGGCTAGTTGCAGGAAGCGCTCGTGCAGTTGAACTACCTGGGGCAGCACCAGGCGGGTGTCATCATTGTAGAGGACAAACTGGGCGCGGCTCACCCTTTCTTCTTCTGAGAGTTGTTTGGCGATGATGGCTTCCACTTCGGTGGTGTTGCGGTGGGTGTCGCGTTGGAGGGTGCGGGCCAGTCGCAGGGATAGTGGTGCTGATACGGTGAGCACGTGGTCTACCTGGGTGTAAGCGTTGGACTCAAACATGAGGGCTGCTTCTTTGAGAATGTAAGGAGCCCGTGTCTGTTGCTCTAACCAGGAGTAAAAGTCTTTGCGCACCTGCGGATGCACCAATCCGTTCAGTTTAGCCAGTTCGGCGGCATTATGGAAAACCTTTTGGCTGAGGTAGGGTCGGTTCAGGTTCTGCTGGGCGTCAAAGGTCTCTGGCCCGAAGGTAGCGATGAGCTGTTCGCGCAGTTCCGGATCATGGTTCATGACCCACTTTGCGCGGGTGTCAGAATCATAGACCGGCACGCCCAGCAACTGAAAACATCGGCAGACAATGCTTTTGCCTGAGCCAATACCACCGGTGATGCCTATCTTCAGCATGGTTTACTGCGGGGTTAAGGATATTTTCACCCTTCCCGGCATAACGGTTACCTGTCTGGTATTGGGCGCTTTCTGCAGCACGGTGGGTACAATGGTGGAATCTTCGGGGTTGAACTTCTTGAAATCAAGGGCTACCTGGAACTGCTCTGGCTGAACCAACTCCCGGTGGCGAGGCAGATAGGAATAGTGCAGAACCAAGGGCCCGTTTACCAACCGCAGCTGATGGCCCGCCGGGAAATTTTGCAAAACAGGCTGTATGGTAATTTCTTTACGCTCCAAGGATACCACGTTAAAGTGCACCTCGGCCTCACTTACATCGGCCTTCACCAGGGAAGTGAAGTCATGGGTAACCGGCACCTCGCCTTTATACGGACCCGTCAGGTTCTGCACCGGCAGGGCCATAAGGAAAGGATTGGGGAATTGTTTCAGGATCAGTTCCGGTCCGGTGAAGGTCACGGAGTCTGGGAGGATTTTGGCCGGACCTACAAACGCGTGGCCGGCGGCTACCTTTATCTGGGTGGTGTCAATGGCCAGCGGGAACTTGCGGGTGACTAATCGGTCAAAATCAAAGCTGATGGTGTCTGTCACCACAAAGTTGAGGCTCAGACCGTCCAGCACGTTGGCAATGGCCGGGCGAAGGGCCTGGCCGGGTAAGCGCTTTAACTGGGGCAGCCCTCTAATAGTGAGTTGCGCCGGCCTTACATTAAAGAGCAGGTTCTTGCGGAGCAGTTTCCATCCCTTGCCGGTCACGTTAATCATCACCTCCTCGGGTAATGGTTTCACCGGCACCAGTTGCCTGGGGTTGTATTTGAACAGGATGGGATAAGAGACCTGGGTGGTATAGCTCTTGTTGAGCGCATTAAGCAGCCAGAAAGTAGAGGCCGTAAAAAAACAAAGCAACACCACCCTCCAGTACTGTTTCTGCTTGGGCGAGAATGGCCTCAGTAACCAGAGGAGGGCGTGCTTTGTCTTGTTAAATGGCAAGGTGGCTCTTAGGTGTTAGGGGTATCGGCGGTGGTGTTGGCATTCACCCGGCTAGTGGCTTCCACCGCAATCGCTACTTTGTCAAACTTAAGTTTAATGCCTTTGTCTACTTCAATCCAGACGGTGTCATCGTCTATGCTAAGCAAGCGGCCGTGCAGACCGCCAATGGTTACTACGTTCATCCCACGCTTCAGCTCCTCGCGGAATTTCTTCTGGTCTTTGGCTTTTTTCTGCTGCGGGCGCACCATGAAAAAGTAGAACACCAGAATAATCAACCCGATGAACAGGAAGTTGGAATAAAGGTTTGCCCCCTCAGGGGAGGCTTGCAATAATACAGTTAACATAAGGATGTTCTAAGATTACATGCGAACAGGTCCGTCTGCTCCTGCTTGTGGCACTGTGCCAGTGATGTTGGTTTTAATGCTTACCTGGTTGATCTGCGGATCAGTGTTGGCTGTGATGGTGATTTGCTTTGACTGCTGACCAGATTTTCCGGTTGGGTCAAATACCACTTTGATTTGACCGGTTCCACCTGGGGCAATTGGCTCATGCGGCCACTCTGGAACGGTACAGCCGCAGGTAGCGGAGGCGTTCTCAATGATCAAAGGTGCTTTACCGGTGTTGGTGAAGGTGAAGGTATGCTCTACTTTCTTATCGGCCTTGATGTCACCAAAGTCAAATTCGGTTTCCTTGAACGTCATGACTGGCTTAGGGGCATTAGGGTTCACCGCCTCCTGGCCCGTTACGTTGGGGTTAGTGGCGGGGTCATTGGCGGCAACGGCAGCGCTGCCTTCAGACGCGTTCTGCTCAGTGGCAGTGGCGGTCTCTTCTGTTGCTTTTTTCTCGCAGCTAGAGGTCCAAAGGCCACCGGCTAGGAGCAACGCGATCACAAATTGCTTTTTCATATTATTTAGCCTGATTTAAGTACAGGACAAGTTACAAATTAGAAATGATATGCTGCGCAAATTCTGAGGTAGAGGCAGTTCCGCCTAAATCACGAGTGCAGCAGCTTTTATCTAGTAGGGTAATCTCCAAGGCATTGTCAATGCGGTCTGCGTGCTCATGCAAGCCCATGTGCTGCAACATCATCAAACCTGAACGCAACAGAGCGGTTGGGTTGGCAAGGCCTTGACCAGCAATGTCAGGGGCAGAGCCGTGCACAGCTTCAAAGATGGCCATATCGTCACCGATGTTGGCACCAGATACCACGCCCAATCCGCCTACCAGACCGGCGCACAAATCAGACAAGATATCCCCGAAGAGGTTGGTGGTCACGATCACTTCAAACTGCTCTGGCTTGCTCACCAGCTGCATGCACATGTTGTCAATGATTTTCTCATCCCACTGCACCTCAGGAAACTCCTTAGACACGTTGGCCGCAGCCTCCAGAATCAACCTTCCCGCAGATTTCAGGATGTTGGCTTTGTGGGCAACGGTTACTTTGGGGCGATTGTGCTTAGCGGCGTACTGGAATGCGGCGCGCACGATTTTGTGGCAGCCTTCCACGGTTACGCGGGCGATGGAATCAGAGATACCCAGGCGCTCATCGTACATCTCCAGACCGGAGTAAAGGCCCTCGGTGTTCTCTCTGAACAGCACCAGGTCTACGTTCTCAAAGCGGGTTTTCACGCCAGCCGTGGTTTTGGCGGGGCGCACGTTGGAATATAAGTCGAATTTCTGGCGCAGCTGCACGTTGATGCTCTTGAACCCTTTGCCCACCGGGGTGGTGATAGGGCCCTTCAAGGCGATTCTGTTACGCTCCAGGGAGTCAATAAGGGATTGCGGGATGAGCTCGCCTTTGGCATCAAAGGTAGTTTGGCCAGCGTTTTCTTCTTCCCAGGTAATGGGCACTTCTGCGGCTGCAAAGATCGCCTTTACGGCTTCTGTGATCTCAGGACCTATCCCGTCGCCGGGAATAAGGGTAACGGTTGTCATGGGCAGGGGCTTATATTTCCTTTTTACTGTTTATTTCGTTGATGAGGGAGTCCACGTCCAGCAGAAGGCGCTCGGCTTTGTCACGGGCGTCTTTGATCACGCGCTGCCCTTCGGTTTTGGCGGCAGAACCTTGTTCTTCTCTTCCGGCAATGAGGTCATTGGAAAGCTCCAACAGCCTGGCGCGGTATTTCTCTAATTGAAAACTCAGTTTGTCACGGGTTTCACGGCCTTTTTCCGGCGCAAACAGGATACCTAATACCGCCCCTGTGGCGATACCGGAGGAAAAGGCAAGGATAGCATTGGTTTTTTTGCCCATAGTTTAGGTAGTGTTATAGTAGGTTGTATCTGGGAGCCGCGCCGCGTTTAGGGCTTGTTTTAAGAAAAACAGCACCCAAACGCCGCACTCAAAGCTCATTTATATTCCTTACGAACGAAAACCGGCCGAGATTATTTGTTATCCAGCAATCCTCTGCCCGATTTCCGGATGGCACCGCTGGAAAGCAGGTCCTGCGAGAGCTTGTCCAGCACCCCGTTGATGAACTGCTTGCTTTTAGGCGTGCTGTAAACCTTGGAGATGTCAATGTACTCGTTAATAGTCACTTTCACGGGGATGCTCAGGAAAATGTGCATCTCGCAAAGTGCCATTTTGAGGATGATCTTGTCTAGCTGGGCTACGCGCTCCACATCCCAGTTTTGCACGCTCTCAGAGATCATGGCCTCGTATTTCTCGTCGTTTTTCAGGGTCTCGTTGTAGAGGTCCTCAAAAAACGCTTTGTCATCTTCCCAGCTGGCAGACAAATCCAGCAGCGGCAGGTTCTCATCGGTGTCCTCCTCCAGCATCTTGATGGATTTGTTCACCAGATTCTTCACCACCGATTTGTTCTCAACCCAGTTCAGGTCTTTTTCCTCAAATAGGGTCTGCAGGTTCTCGTCCTTAAAGATAACGTTTTTGAAGATATGTTTGAGCAAATCGTGGTCCTGCTCATAGGTAGGCTCCTGAATCTGCAGATAGGCCAGCACTTCCTCGTCAGACTTGAGGTTGTTGCGGTAGATCTTCTGGATAACCTCCATCTCACCGGCCCAGCTCAGGTTTCTCCGGATCACGCGCTGCTCCAGGAATTTGTTGGCCAACAGTTTCTGCAGGGCTTTGTTATCCAGGAGTTTGCGCAGGTTCACGTCTTTGCGCTCAGTGAAGCGGGTGGCCGCTTTCTGCTCCTCGCCTTCAATGAGGTTCACCAATTCCTGGCCCACCAGCAGGGTAAGCAGGTAGCGGTCATAGATTTCCTCAGCAGCGGTGAGCATCTGGTTCCCGAAATACTTGAGGTCTTTGCGCAGGGTGTTCTGGTAGAAGTTGACGGCCGCCTGGGCAGCATCCAGAATTTCACGGTCTTTCTCCTCGGTGTCAAACTTCTTGGTCTCGTACCATTCTTTGAACAGCAGGCTGGCGATCTGCTTCTGCCCTTCCAGTTTTCTACGGTCCTGGACCTCAATGGCCATCAGGTCGGGGGCAAATCTATCCGCAATCAAGTCCAGGGCCAACTGGTAGTCAGACCCTTCTGCCTGCACATAGGCGTAAATAGCTTGCATGGCTTTGATTCGGAGTATTCTGCGGTTGAGCATGATAATAAGGAAAGAACGTGGTGAACGTGAAAATTACGGTAAAAGTTGGCTTGAAACGGGCCGCCTTGAAGGCTTATACGGCCCGGCCCCCAATTCAGCCGCAAAGGTCCGAACTAACGGGGCAAGAAGCAAACCGGAGTTATTTTAATTTAGTTTCGCCTGTGGCGAGGTTCCTCCATGCTTGCCTTTTGTCACCGCCGTTGTTGGTCTTAATACCAAAAGACGTAAGCTGCACCTCTCCATCTGCCGCTTTTGCTTCATTTTCTGGAAAACGCCTGCAAAGCACATGGTCCCCCTTTGAAGGGGGTAGGGGATGTCAACGCTTGCTGCTCCTTCTCCTTTCCTTTTCCTGGTTCAAGTCTGTGACTTGGACCTATCATGGTCTGCAGTTTGCAACTGCAGTGAGGAGTTAGCCTCAAACTACTATGGCAAGGGTTTACTTCCGTGACACTCTTTCTTCTGCCTATACTTTCTAATCCCTTCCTTGCCAAGTCTCAGAACTGCAGTCGCATCCTGCCCACGTTTGTCACTTTTCTCCTTGATGAGAAAAGTAACCAAAAGAATCAAGAAGAAAAGAAACTCGCTGACGCTCAAACAGTCTTTTCTTCACTTTCTGTGACACCCCGCTGCCGTCCTCTGTTGCATAGCGAACTTGCGCCATTGCTGTTGGAGAAGCCACTGCTTGCGGTCACCGGAGGTTGGGTTACGCATGCGCCCAACCTCCGCCTCCCTGCATGTGCCTGTCTTGCCAGAAGAGCCGCTGCAATGCCTGCATCGTCCTTGCGGACGGAGGCTGGCGTGGTTGTCTTGTTTCTACGGTTTGGAGAATATAGAGACCAGGCACCGCTTTGTCTCCAACGGGTTCTCCGGTAAAATCGGCAGCTACAGGAAAGGGCACCCACAAGAGGTGCCCCTACTTTATGCTTACCGTTCCCCTCTCAACCACGTCCGCCGTTGTTGGTGTTATCACCAATAACCATAACTGCCGTTCAGCCAATTTCTCACACATTCCAAAACTCCCTTCCCCGGAGGGTTGGGTTAAAAAGCAGAATGCGTTTCCAAGCCAGTTTTCTCTAACCAGCCCGAAAACGCATTCACTATCTTTAGCTCTCTAGCGAGAGGTGGCAATTAGTAGGTCTGCTTGATCTTGGCCATATCATCTACGCGTTTCTGCGCGATTTCGGTGGCAGCTTTCTGGGTGTGCGTACCGTCGGCCTCGGCTTTGGCGAAGATGTTGAGCGTGGTGTTGTAGATCTGCTCGGTCTGCTGCATGGCCCACTCGCGGTTCAGCTTTTTCACCTCTGAGTACACGTTGATGATCCCCCCGGCGTTGATCAAAAAGTCTGGGGCGTACACGATACCCATGTCTACCAAAGCTGGTCCGTGGATGTCTTCGTTCTTGAGCTGGTTGTTGGCGCAGCCGGCAATGACCTGGCACTTCAGACGAGACAGGGTGTTGTCGTTGATGGTGGCACCCATGGCGCAAGGTGAATAGATATCCACGTCTACGTCATAGATCTCGTCCAGACCAACCACGGTGGCACCGGTAGCCGCCGAGATACGCTTCAAGCGCTCCTGATCAATATCGGTGATGAACAGTTGGGCGTTTTCTTTCACCAGGTAGTCAATGAGGTAACCACCTACGTGGCCTGTTCCCTGTACCGAGATTTTTTTTCCGGCCAGGCTATCAGTGCCCCACGCTTTTTTGGCGGCGGCTTTCATACCCATATAAGTACCGTAAGCTGTTACCGGTGATGGGTCACCACTACCGCCCTGTGATTCTGGCAGACCAGCTACGTATTTGGTCTCCATGCCAATGTAGGCCATGTCCTGGGTAGTCATACCCATGTCCTCGGCGGTGATGTACTTGCCGTTCAGGTTGTTCACGAAACGCCCGAACTTGCGCATCATGGCTTCGGTCTTGTCTTTTTTGGAGTCGCCGATGATCACGGCTTTTCCGCCGCCCAGGTTCAGGCCCGAGATAGCAGATTTAAACGTCATCCCGCGCGAAAGACGCAGCACATCGCGCAGCGCTTCTGCCTCAGTTGCGTATGTCCACATACGGGTACCACCCAGGGCAGGGCCCAGTACGGTGTTATGCACGCCAATGATAGCTTTTAAGCCGGTGTCATGGTCATGGCAGAACACCACTTGCTCATGGTTGTATTCGCTTATTTGGCTGAAAACCGAGGTTTCCTGCTCAGTAGTTAGATCTTTAACTTCTATCATGATTTGTGTTTACCTTAAATACCAATCGGACTTTGTTAGATATTGGGGAAGCTAATCGGTAATTTTGATGCAAAATTAAATTTATATTTTTGAAGACCAAGAAAATCCTAACAAGTGTTAGTACGTATTTTCTTTAACCGAAGCCTGTGAAATCACTCAAATACCTGAATAAATATCTGCTCAAATACAAGTTCCGGTTCTTCTGGGGCATTGTGTTTGTGATTGTCTCCAACATCTTCGCCATTATCCCGGCGCAGGTGGTGCGGCACGCCTTTGACCTGGTGCGCGAGGGCATTACCATGTACAACCTCCATGACGGGTTCGCCCAGCAGGAGGATGTGTATGATTCCTTCGCCCGAAGCACGTTATTCTATGGTGCTGTGATTGTGCTCATGGCCCTCTTGCGTGGCATTTTCCTGTTTTTTATGCGGCAGACCATCATTGTGATGAGCCGCTTGATTGAAAACGACCTTAAAAACGAGATCTACGCTCATTACCAGACCCTGCCCCTTTCCTTCTACCGCAAGAACAACACCGGTGACCTAATGGCGCGTATTTCTGAGGATGTGAGCCGCGTGCGGATGTATTTGGGGCCGGCCATCATGTACGGCATCAACCTGGTGGTTTTGTTCCTGATGGTGATCCCGTACATGCTCTCGGTGAACGTGGAACTGACCCTTTACACGCTGTTGCCGCTACCTATCCTGAGCGTGAGCATCTATTACGTGAACAACATTATTGAGAAAAAATCTGACGAGATCCAGAAAAGCCTGAGCGGTATCACCACATTTGTGCAGGAGGCATTCTCGGGCATCAGGGTGTTGAAATCCTTTGTGCGGGAGCAGGATTCGCATGCCAACTTCACCACCGCCAGCAACACCTACAAAGACAAATCGCTGGAGCTGAACTTCGTGAACTCGCTGTTCTTCCCGCTCATTCTGTTTCTGATTGGCTTGAGTACCATCATTACGGTGTGGTTTGGCGGCAAGGAAGTTATTAACGGTAGCATCACGCCCGGGGTAATTGCGGAGTTCCTCATCTACGTGAACATGCTTACCTGGCCAGTGACCGCGCTGGGCTGGACTACCTCTCTGGTGCAGCGGGCCGCGGCCTCGCAGCAGCGCATCAACGAGTTCCTGCACACCAAAACCGATATTATCTCGCAGGAGAACCTGGAGAGAGAGATCACCGGCGCCATTGTCTTTGACGAGGTCGATTTTGTGTACCCAGACACCGGCATCCACGCGCTCAAGAAACTCTCCTTTGAGATCCATCCCGGCGAGACGCTGGCTGTGATTGGCAACACGGGTTCGGGCAAGAGCACCATCGCGGCGCTGCTGTGCCGTCTGTATGACACCACCGGCGGGCGCATTCTCATTGACGGCGAAGACATCCGGAACTACAGCCTCTCCAGCCTCCGGAGCCAGATTGGGTACGTGCCGCAGGACGTGTTCCTGTTCTCAGACACCATCCGGAACAACATCGGGTTTGGGGTAGAGGCGCTGCCCGAGGAGAAGATGCTGCAGGCCGCTAAAGACGCTGCCGTCTACGACAACATCATGCACTTTCCGGCGCAGTTTGACACCGTGCTGGGCGAGCGCGGCATCACTTTATCCGGCGGTCAGAAACAGCGCGTATCCATCGCCCGCGCCTTGGCCCGCGAGCCCAAGATTTTGATTTTAGACGATTCACTCTCGGCGGTAGACACCAAGACCGAGAACGCCATCCTCAACAGCATGCACCGCGTGATGGAGAACCGGACCTCCATAATTATCTCGCACCGCGTGAGCTCCGTGAAACTGGCCAACCGGATTCTGGTGCTGGACGATGGTGTGGTGGTGCAGCACGGCACTCACGAGGAACTGATGCTGGAAGTAGACGGCCTGTACCGCGCCCTCTATGAGCGCCAGCTGCAGACCGAGGACATGGAATAAAGCTGTTCAGGGCCCGGATTCTGAAAAGCAGGCCTAAAACAGCTTTATTCTGCTAAATTCCTGCACACATTTTTCAGGACACCTTTCCTCAAATCTGAAATTTGTTTTACTTTGCAGCAGATACCAATGATCGGGATGTAGCGTAGCCTGGTATCGCGCCAGCATGGGGTGCTGGAGGTCGCAGGTTCGAATCCTGCCATTCCGACGAAAACAAGAAAGCCCGTTGTTCTCTAAGAGCAACGGGCTTTCTTGTTTTTACGCCTTTCTGTTTTGCGGCTGTTTTTAAGAAAACTGACTGTAAATGGCTATGTGCTTTAAACCCGGCCGCTACTCCATCCGCCCGAAATCGTGGCGCAGGAGGAACATGGTGAAGTGCTGGTGGTTGCCGCCGCCGGCCAGTTGAGACATCCACATGCCTTCCAGGGTGAGGTGCTTGCTGAACGTGTACCCCACCCCACCGAAAACTCGGTTAGAATCAAAGGGCTGGTCGCGGATGATGACTCGTATCTCGTTGCGCAGAATGCCGTACCAGGGTCGCTCCTCCTCTTTCTTAGGCCCGAATGGTATCCGTAGGGCCACCTGGTAGCGCAGGCGCGTGTGATAACCTTGGGTAAGCCACCGTTCCTCTATCTGGTATCTATGCACCATGCCCACGTTGCCAAGCTTACCTCGCACGGAAACCTGCTGGTAAAGACGGTCCTCATTGGTGAGGTTGGTTTCCTCGGGGGAAACGTAGTTGCGGTTGAACAGGTGCGCGTAGCCAGCCCCAAAAGTGACCGGAACCTCTTTCAGGTTATACTGCAACTCGGCACCCAGGAACCCCACCCTGGGGTCTTTGAAAGGTTTGTAGGTGCGGTACTGAAAATTGGTATTGACCACCCACCGGGGGCTGAACCAGTAAGACCCTGAGTACTGTAACCAGTGGTTGACATTATTAGGCTGCCCCTGCGCAACCAACGCCAGACCTAACCCACACACCAGAGACACCAAAAACAGCCGTAACTTCATTTTAATCTTTCCATAAATAACACCAAGGAGGGGTAGTCCTCACCATTTTGGCTCTATAAAAACCAGAAAGCCCTGCGCATGGGCAAGGCTTTCTGTTACAGTTGGTTTATTAAGATCCGCTACTCCTTGAAGTATTTCCGGGGCATTTTAGGTAAAATGCCCCGGAAACATGGATCAGCTTTTCTTCTTCAGTACAATTTTCTCTGCGTGCTTGGCTACCAACCTATTATAGAACTCCCGCAGGTTTCCGTACTCAGAGGCATCAAATAAGGTTTTGTTTATGTTAAGTTTACTGATGATCTGCAGCTGTCCGTTGGTCATCTGCACCACGTAGGAGAACTTTGCGGCGTTGCCAGGCAGTACAGAAGTGGCACTTTTAGGCATTTCCTCCACCTCGTACCCCTGCGGCAATTGGTAGGTGAACACGTAGGTCTCGTCTACCGGCGTCCCGAAATCAATGGGGTACAGCCGGGTGGCCAGCTTGAACGGGTTCTCTCCCAGCCCATGGGTGAGCATGGGTGAAATGTAAAGCAGATCAGCGGAGTTGGCCTCGCCGGTTTTGCTGAGCTGGTATTCTTTCTTGAAAGACTCCTGCAGGTTCTCCAGGTTATGGATCTTCACGCCCTGGCGCACCCAGTCTGTTCCGGCATTGGCAAACTCCTTCAGGTACGCCTCCTGGCCTTTGTCTCGGATGGCGGAACGGGCCTGCAGGGCCGGCACCCCTTGGTAATTCTCGGTAAGCAAAGCGCTTACCTCACCAGTTGGCTGGATTTTGATGTTCCCGGAAACTAATTGGGCGTTTCTCTCGGAGCCGGTGAGCGGCAGCCATTTCCCGGCGGTGCCGGTCATGACCCAGCCCTGCACGTTAAGGCAGCGCAATGGCAGCATCCCGAAAGGCAGGTCCTTTTCAGTGGCATCCAGCAGGTAGTTTTTACCCCCTATGGCTACGTGGGAAATGACGTAGTCAAACTTGCTGATCATGGGCGAGTTGGTCACCGGGCGACCGTGCTCACGGGTACTCACCAGCATGGGGTTGGCATCAAGGCCTGCCTGGCGCAGCATGGCGGTGAGCACCAGGTTCACCTCAGCAGAAGACCCCAGCCGGTTGTCAAAGGCTTTGCGGAGGTTCTCGGTGTAGATGCGGTGCTTGCCATCCCAGCGCATGTTGTTTTTCACGAAGTTCAGCACCGCTTTCACTTTCTCCAAGGAGTCTGTCTTCCCGGCGATGAGCCCATCGGTGGTTTTCTTCAGGAAGGTGGCGTTGGCGAGCTGGCCCCCAAACTCTTCTTCCTTCACCATTTCTTTGGTGAAACTTTCCCAGTCTCCGGTCATGTACACCGGCTTCTGCTCTGGGTATTCCACCTTGGCCAGTTCAAACTCTATTTTAGAGAGGTAATCCTTAGCGTTGGTAAGGTAAGGCTCCTCAACGAAGGCGGGCACGTCTTTCATCACCCATTGGTACTGTACTATAGACATGGACATAGATCCGCTTTTATCCACTTTGGCCAAACCCACATCATCGGTCCAGGCAACGGGCACCGTCTTGCGTTCTAACTTGGCGTCTTTGATATGGTACGGATGCCCTCCGTACGTAATGTGCTTGTAATCAAAGAAAGGCACCATGCCCACGCGGTACTCGCTCCACTTCACCGGGACGCGGTGCTGGAACTCCCACTCGCGCAGAAGCTTGAAGAAGTCTGAGGTGATGGTATAGGAGAGCTCAATCACAGAGCCTACTTTCACCCCGGGCATGGTAAGTTTTTTCAGGTACCAGTTCGCGTCCTGCTTCTCATCAAAGATGGCGTTTTCATCCAGCTTCACCTTTACCATCTCGCCGTTTTCCAGGCTGTAGGTAAACCCTTTCACGTTTGAGACCTCTTCTTTTTTCCCGTCGCGGCGGCGGTAATAAGGGATTAGGAAATCGGCCTGGTCCAGACCGCTCTTCTTCAGGATCTTTATCCTGACGATGCGTTTGAACTGCAGTTGGGTGTCTTTGGTGAAGCGGAAGGAAGACTCGCCCAGGTCATACAGCACCACGGCCGCGGCACTGGTATCCGGGGCATAGGAAGTCATCTTCAGCTCCTCGGGCGTGACCTGGCCCAGTTTGAAAGGGTCGGCGGAGAAGCCCGGTGTGCTGAGGCCCAGGGCCAGGCACAGCAAGACAAGCCAAGGCCTGAAAAACACATTGGTATTCATAAAATAAAGGGTTGTGGGGATGGATTAAGTACTGCGTTAAAAGCCCCGGACAGCGCTGAAACAACACCGCCCGGGGCTTCAATAGATTTACCTGAATCAGGTGGTTTCGGCGGCCAGCACCACCTGCTGCTGGTCTGCCCTGGAAACCTGCTTGAGGAAGTTGACCAGTTCTTTGTACTGCTCTGCCTTGTGACGGCCTTTGTGCATGGTAAGCTGGCGCACATAGATAAGCTTGGTGCCTTTCATCTGCACCTGGGCCTGGTACTCGCCAAAAGCAGTAGTGATCTTCACTGGCTGGGGCATACTTTCGGCTTTATAACCGGCCGGGATCTCGTATTCCACAGAGTCTACGTCATGGAAAGACATGGGCCAGATGACCTCATGCTTCCGGGTCTCAGCCACGGCGGGCGCTGAGCTCCAGCGGTTCATGAGGTTAGGCGTGATGAAAAGACGCTTCCCGCTCACCGAGGCCAGTCTGGGTAGTTCCAGTTGCAGCTTCTCTTTTACAATGGGGGCGTTCTTTACCTTCTCCAGGTTGTAGGTCTTGATTTCAAACGCCGGGATCTTGGTGTTTTTGTACAGCCATTTCAACTGTTCCTCAGGGTTGTAGTGCTGAAGCACGCCATTCCGCTCCTCGTGCTGGATTCCTGTGTAATTAGTAAGCGCTTCTCCTACCCCACTTCCCTGGGCGTTCAGTTTTACCTGTATCGTGCGTCTCTGAATGTTGTCAAACGCTTTAAACTTGGGCGTAGACACCAGTTTACCTCCATCCGGGGTGATGAGGAGCGAGTAACGGTCACCAGTAGAGGAACCCGTGTACCCGGCATCGGCCATTTGGCTGGTGCATTCAAGCCAGATAGAATCTTTGGCCATGGGCACGCAAACCACCACGTGGTTGAATTGGCTGTTAGGGAAATCCTTCAACACGGGGCGGTCGTCTTCTCCGGCATAGATAAGGGCGTAATGGCTCTTGATACCGGCCACTTCCAGCAGGGCTTTGGTGTAATTGCTCAAGGCCTTGCAGTCGCCGTAGCCTTTGCTGTCTACCATAGAAGCCTCAAAAGGCTGCCAGCCGCCAATCCCCAACTGGATAGACACGTAGCGCGTCTTGTTCTGCATGAACTGGTAAATGGCTTTGACCTTCTCCTCTGGCGTGCGCAGGTCTTTCACCAAAGCCAGAATCTGCCCCTTGGTTGCCTCCGGGATTATATCTCTGCCCTGGTTCAGCTTGTTCTGCCACTCCCCGAAAGACTTCCAGGTCTCCAGAGTTCCGGCGTAGCCCTGCACCTCAAAACTGGCCGGTGCCGTACGCACCAATGGCACCAACTCACTGAAGGCCGGGCCGAAGGGTTCCCGCTCAATAGGTGCCAGGTCTTTCACCTGCCATTGGTACACCTGCTGCCCTCCCTCCTGCTTTACACTTGCCTTCTCAGGCACCAGTTGCTCATGGTACCGCAGCGGCATGCCGGCGGGCATGTTTACCTGGAAGGTGGCTTTCTCCACCGCCAGTTTCTCCCCGTCCAGAGGTCGCCACTGGGTATAGAACAGCATGTTGTTAGACGTGGTCTGGTACTCAAACTCTACGGTATAGGGGTAAGAGGAATGGGACACGCCCGCCACCTTCACCCGGTTATCTTCATAGAGGGAGAAATCGCTGGTGTTGCTGTAGTCCTTTATGTCAGACGCTTTCAAGGTGCTGGCTTTCTTACCGAACATATCATAGAGCGTACCTTTGATATAGTCTACCTTGTTGAGTTTGTCATAAGGCACCACCAGTTGGGCATAGCCCTTTCCTTCCTCGTTCAGGACGGTGATGACCCGCCTGATGCGTTCTGTGGCCGTTTTTGGAGAAGTGACCGTAAACGTGGTTTCCTCTATCCGGACCACGGCGTTGGCGCCTTTGGACAAGGCTGGGCTGATGGTTAATGCCGCGTAGGTGGGCGTGTCTCCGGCCCGGGAAGTGGCACCCACCAGCAGGCAAAGCAGGAGCGCCAATAGTCGTTTTTGCATGGTTTTAAGAAAAATGAGCCAAAAACAAGATTAACCCTTCTTTTTCAAGACAATCTGCTCTGCGTGCTTCGCCACCATCTGGGTATAGAACTGCTTCAGGTGCTCGTACTCCTCGGCGTAGAAAACCGGCTTGGAGATGGTCACTTTGCTCATGACCTGGATCTTGTTGCCCGTTACCTGCAGCATGTAAGTGAATCTGCCGCCGTTCTCCGGCAGCGCCAGAATCAGGTTTTTGGGCATTTCTTCAATGGCGTAGCCCTCCGGGATGATGAAATTGCAAATGTACACCTCCTCAGAACCATGACCGAAGTCAACAGGGTATTTGCGGGTGGCGTTTTTGAAGGGGTTATCCTCCTGCGTTTTCAGCATCATGGGGTTAAGGTAGATGATGTCTTTGTTCTGGGTATCTCCCACGCTGGTCACCTCATACTGCAGGGCTAAAGGTTTGTGTAGCTCCTTCAGGTTCTGAAGAACCGGCGTTTTCCGCTCCAGTTGGGTCTGGGTGCTCACCAGTTTCTCCAGGTACTTGGCCTCCCCGGCTTCCTGAACGCTATGCCGTGTGTTCAGGGCCCACAGGCCGCTGGTAGACTCCATCACTTTCCCGCTGAGCACGCCGGTGGCCAGAATCTGCACGTCTGCGTTGATCAGCTCAGTGGTACGGTTGGAAGATTGCAATGGCACCCAGTCACCACCGGTTTTGGTCACTAGCCAGCCATTGCCGTTGAGGCAACGTTTAGGCAGCATCCCCATTGGCATGAGAGGATCAGTGGCGTCCATCAGAATTTGCTTATCGCCCACTTTGGCATAGGCAATGACATAGTTGAAGCGGCTAAGGATTGGCGAGTAGGGAACGCGTCCATTGTCACGGGTACTCAAGATCACCGGATTGGCCTCAAACCCAGCATCGCGTAGCATGGCTACCAGCATCAGGTTGATGTCTGCCACGTTGCCGGTTTTATTGTCAAAGGCTTTGCGCAGGCTGGTGGTCACGTATTTGCCGCCGTTCCCGTTCCACTTCACCGAGTTCTTCACAAACTCATAGATGGTGTTGAGGCGGGTTAAGGTGTCTTTCACAGACTGCAGGGCGGCCACTTCGTTCTTGAAGAACCCGGTGCGGTTCAACTGCAACCCAAAGCTTTCATCGGTCATCAGTTCCTCAGAGAGGCTGTTCCAGTTGCCGGCAATCCTCTTGGCAATCTGGTTAGGGTACCGCACCCACTCCAGCTCGAATTCAATTTTGGAAACGTAGTCATCCAGGGTGGTGATGTGCGACTCTGGGGTGATGGCCGGCACGTCTTTCATAACCCAACGGTGGTTCATGCTTCTGGCCGAAACAACTTCTGAACCGCCGGAGGTACGGCCTCCGCCCATGCCCGGTTCAATGGAACTGCTCCAACGCACGGTAAAGGTCATATTGCCGGGAATAGCCTCATTTATGGTAAATGGCTCATAGCCCTGCGGATTCTGCTTGTACTCAAAATACTCTGGGATGGTGGCTCTGTATTCACTGTAGACTACAGGAATGGATTTCTGGAAAGTCCAGTCACGCAGGTTGAAAAGAAAGTCTGAGGTAATGGTGTACGAGATCTCCAGCACCGATCCCTCTTTCACGGCCGGCAGGGTAAACTTTTTGTTTGACCAGTTGGCGCTCGCTTTTTCATCAAAAACGGCTTTATCCTCCATTTTCACTTTCACCATTTTACCGGCTTCCAGGTTGTAGGTGGCGCCTTTGATGTTGATGACCTGCTCTTTGTCACTGTTGCGCTGGTAATACGGCACCACTACGTTTGCCCAGTCATAACCAGTCTTCTTTAGGATCTTTATGCGTAAAACGCGCTCAAAATTCACTTTGAAGTCTTGGGCATACGAGAAATAAGACCGGCCGTAATCTGCCAGGATAACGGCGGCGGCGCTGGTGTCTTTGTCGTAGACCTTCATTTTGAGCTCTTCTTCTGTCACTTTCCCGAATTTGACCGGGGCATCCTGGCCAGCGGCCGCAAAATGGAACAGAAGGAATACCACAGCCAGTAAAGACCGTGTGTTAAAAAGGGTAGAATTGGGCATAGAGCGGGGTAAGGTTTAAATATATAAATAATTGAATGTAATTCGTTATGTATGCATAGCTTTCCCCCGAAGACCAGAGAAACAGCCTTTATTATTCACTTTGTCTAAAGGAGCCAAAAAGCACTTTCAGAAGAGATTATTATCCAGAAAATATTTTATAAAAATTTAGTACCGATGTAAAGATTATATCCTTACACCGCCTATCCCCGCAGAACCCACTGCACTTTTCTCAAAAAAATGGTATTAATGGTTGTTCTTACTGAATCTGAACCCAATATATAATTATTCCATCTAAAAACTTCTATACCCCAACCTAATTCAGAAAAATTCTAATATAATTATTCAAATTAGCTCGTCTCCCTCAAGCGGGCTAAAGCCACCGCCAGAATTGCCTATTTTGAGTTTGGCATATAGCCCAGGGGCAGCATCTCGGCCAGCTTTTCCCAGCCCCAATACCCTTCCACCAGGTGCGAGTATGGGTTCAGGATCATACCGTTGGGCTCAATAAAAGTGTAGGCCTCCGTTAACGTGAGCAGCGAGGTCTGGAAGCCGGGCGGCCGGGGCTTGGAAAAAACCCGTTGGTTCACAAAACCCGGTTCCTCTTTTTCCTTGGTGTACACCACGTTTAGATTATCCTTGAACTGCAGCCGCAGTCTATCGCCGGAAGTATCCGGGGCTATCAACTGGTCATAGGGAATAGGGTCTTTGTATAGATATGCCACAGTCTTGTCCAGCCCGGCCATCCGGCTCCAGTAACTGAGGCTGTCTTCCTGCGCGCTCCCCTTGTTTATTTTGATGGTGGTAGCCATCTGCTGATCCCTGGCCCGGTTCAGCCCGGCCTGAATCTCAGCCTCGGGTGGCCGGTTTGGATTGGGCCGCCGCTCCAGCCTTCTTACGTTGAAGCCCTCAGCCTCCAGGTTTCTCTGGTAAAGGGCGCGCGTGAAATGCATGAGCGAACCATTGTAGGCTTTGCGCCGCGCTTCTTCCCAGCGGTTTTGCTGGGCCTTGCTGCGGGGTTTCATCTCCTCAAACCTGGGGTACCCGGCATGAAACGTCTGGCCATGGGCAAAGTCCACCTGGAAGTCTTCCAGCACAAAGTGCAGCCGGTAACCCAAAGCCCTGTTTTCTATGATCAATGGTTTAGAGGCCTCGGCGGTCAGCAACCCCGCCTCAGGATCAAAATGGAAATACAGCACATCGGCGTTGATGATCTCGGTTTTGGCCGCGTTGGCCGTCTGCCCGATGAAGTTCTTAAGAAAGATGGCGTAGTTCTGTTTCCAGTTGGTGTCTGGCCTGATGACGATTTCCTGCAGCGCATTGGCCTTGGGCACGAGCTCAAACCGGAAGGAAAGCTGCTGCCCGGTCTGCAAAGTGAATTTATGCGACAGCGTTTCGTAGCCCAGGAAAGACACTACCAGTTCATGGGTGCCCGCGGGCAGGGAAGAGAGCTTAAAGGTGCCGTTCTCAACGGAGTTGGTGCCGTAAGTGGTTTGGGCAATGAAGACAGTGGCAAAGCCCAACGGCTTCTTGGTTTGGGCATCAACCACGGTACCGGCCACGCTGGCAGAACTCCCCGCCTGCCCATGCGCAGGTCTGCCCAGGCCGCACCACAGCAGGAACATCAATGCCAGGATACTAAGCGGGTGCGGGGGTTTAAAGACCGGGGAAAACATAGCGGAAACTTATCTCAGGAAAAATACGCATCTATCAGAGACAGCCCCTTGATTTTAACATCCTTTAACTAAAACGCCCTAAAAATGCATGGTGAACGTGGTGCCTTGGCCCAACTCAGAACTCACCGTCAAAGAGCCTTTGTGCAACCGCATGATCTGCCTGGACAAACTCAGCCCTATGCCCGTACCAGTGGCTTTGGTGGTGTAGAAAGGCAGGAAAATCTGCTCCTGCGCCTCCTCGGCGATGCCGCTCCCGTTGTCGGTGACCTGGATGACCACGCGGCTGTCTTGGTCGGGGAAGGCTTCTATCTGCAGGGTTTTGGTGGGTTGGTCAGCCAGGGCGTGGATGGCGTTCCGGATAAGGTTGATGAGCACCTGCTCCACCAGTTCGCGGTCAGCGAGCACCTGCAGTCCGCCCGAGGGGTAGTTGACCAGCAGCAGGATGTTCTCGTGCATGAGTTCTTCCTGGAAAAGTGTTTGCAGTTGCCGGAGCATGTCTGGCACGGAGAAGAACTGCTTTTTGGGAACCGGCACGCGGGCCAGGCTCCGGAAATCCTGCACAAAACGCACCAGGCCCTGGCTGCGGCGCTCAATGGTCTGCAGGGCCATGCCCATGTCCTCGGTTTCCTCGCGCTGCAACAGAATCTGCCCGTTGGTCTGCGCCTCCAGCACGTCCTGGATATCGGCGGCCACGCTGCCCGCCAACGAGGAAATTGGCGTCACCGAGTTCATGATCTCGTGGGTGAGCACCCTAATGAGGTTCTGCCAGGCTTCCATCTCTTTCTCCTCCAGTTCCCGCTGGATGTTCTGAATGGAGGCCAATCGGAAGTCCTCGCCGCGCATGACCAGATCCACCACAAACAAAGACACCGGCACCCGCTCCTTGCCATGCTTTAACTGCAGCACCTTGCTCTGCCCGGCGGGCAAAGTCAGCAACTGCTCCACCAATTGAGACGCCTCATTCTTAAGATGTTCCACGTGGGAAAGCTGCGAAACCTGCAGTAGCCGCTTGGCCGCGTTGTTGATGAGCTGAATCTCGCCCGTTTTCTTAAAGGTGATAATGCCGATGCCAATGTGCTGCACCACCGTTTGGTAATACTGCGTAGTAGCCTCCTTCTCAGAGCGGATGTCGCGGAACTTCCGGATGACCTCGTTGTAGCGCTGGTAGAGTTCGTCAAAGACTTTGCCTTCACCGCGCGAGGAGAAAACCTCTGAGAAATCATCGTACTTGATGGTGTTCAGGAATTTGATGAGCCGTTCAGTAGTGTTTTCAATAAACAAGATCAGGGCCACGGTCTGCACCACAATCAAGACGCCCATCGCTACTTGGGTGGCCACCAGCGAGGACTTGAAATCAAGGCGGAAAAACAGGAACACGGAGGCCACCAGCAGCAGCACCCGCAAAATGACCTGAAACCGGAAGTTCTTAAAGCCCATATTTCTCCAGGCGGCGGTACAAGGATGCGCGGGACAAGCCCAGTTCTTTGGCGGCTTTGGAGATGTTGCCGTCGTACTTGCCCATGGCTTTGACTACCGTGGCGCGCTCCACCTCGTCCAGATTATGCGTTTGGGGCACGTTTTCAGCAAAGGAGGGCTGTTGCATCTGCAGAAAGAAGAAGTCCTGGGGCTGCAGCACGTGGTTTTCTGAGATGATGGAAGCGCGCTCCAGCACGTGCTCTAACTCCCGGATGTTGCCCGGCCAGTCATATCTTTTCAGCCGCTCCAGCGCCGCCGCCGAGACCGACTTAGCAGGCTGCTTGTACTTCTGGGCGTAGCGCTTGAGGAAATGGTCTACCAGGAGCGGCAGATCCTCCAAACGGTCGCGCAGCGCCGGCAAATTCAGTTCAATGGTATTGATGCGGTACAGCAAGTCCTGCCGGAAACGGCCTTGCTGCACCATCTGCTGCAAGGGCATGTTGGTGGCGCAGATCAAGCGTACATTGATGGGAATGGGCTGCCCCGTCCCTACCCTGATGACCTCACGTCGCTGCAAAACGGTGAGCAGTTTGGCCTGCATGGCCAGGGACAGGTTCCCGATCTCGTCCAGGAACAACGTGCCGCCATTGGCCATTTCAAAACGACCCACGCGGTCTTCCTTCGCATCGGTAAACGCGCCTTTCTTGTGCCCGAAGAGCTCGCTTTCAAACAAGGTCTCCGTCAAAGAACCCATGTCCACGGAGATAAAGACCTTATCGGCGCGGGAAGACTGTTGGTGGAGGCTGCGCGCGATAACCTCCTTCCCCGTGCCGTTCTCGCCTAGGAGCAGGACATCGGCATCGGTTTTAGCCACGCGGTTCATGAGGTGCAACAGCTGCTGCATGGCCGGGCTTTGGCCGGTCACCAGGTTCACGTCCTGGCTCAGCTGCGAGGCCAGCGCGCGGTTGGTTTTCTTCAGCGTGGAAATCTCTTTGTAGGAAGTCTTGAGCTTAGAAGCGGCTGAGAGCGTAGCAATGAGTTTCTCGTTCTGCCAGGGCTTGAGCACGAAATCGGTGGCGCCTTCTTTCAGGGCCCGTACCGCCATCTCCACATCCCCGAAGGCCGTGATCATGATGACCACCGCGCTGGGGTCTTTGGTCAGGATCTCCTTCAGCCAGTAAAAACCCTCGTTGCCGCTGGTGGTGTCTTCCATGAAATTCATGTCCAGCAAGATGAGGTCATAGGTATCGTGGTTCAGCAGGAACGGGATCTTGCGCGGGTCTTTCTCAATAAGCACCTGCTGGGCATACTTCTTCAGCAGCATCTTGGCTGAGAAAAGAATGTCCTCGTTGTCGTCTATGATCAGGATTTTACCTAGGCTCTGTTCCACGGGTTTTGGTTACGTTTTGTATAAAGTACACCTAAACTGTGCCATACCCGGCAAAAGGCGCTTTCTGGGCTGGCAAGGTGAATTTACAAAATCCCTGGATAGCGTGGTGTCCGGCGCTGAACAAAAAAGTGTCCGCTGGTGAACAGTTGAGAAGGAAAGAGATAAGGCTGTGCCTGATTTCAATAGATGGAAAATTGCAGATGTAGGGGCAACCTCTGTTTTAGGTCCTCTTATCTAGAAAACAAGCTTAAATCGGATGTTTTTACTGCGGCACTTAATCAGCCTTAACGGTGGCAGCGGCGGCGTTTTGGTAGGGCTTCCCGATGAGCATGACTTCAAAGGCATTACTCACGCCTTTGAGGTTGATTTTGGCGGTCCTGACGGAGAAAGGAGGATTCCTTAGCATCCCGTAGGCGGCTTCGGAGATCACGAAGCTGTTGTTCAGTTCTTTGGTGGCAGCCTGGAGGCGCGCCGCTACGTTCACCGGGAACCCCATCACCGAAAGGCTGTTGTTCAGCCCGATGCCCACGTTGCCGTAGATCACCTGCCCCACGTGCAGGCCAATGCCTACCTCAAAGAAGTGGTTGAAATAGGCTCGCATGTAAGTGTTGTTGAAGATCTTGACATCCTCCAAGATCTTGATCCCGGCAAATACAGCCGACTCGGTGGCCATCTTGATGTTCGTGTCCAGTCCAAAGACGGCATACACGCCATCGCCGGCGGTGTCTATGATCTTACCGCCGTAATGCTCAATGGCATTTCTAAAGAGGGTGATAATGCGGCGCATGATGTGGATCACGTCAAAAGGAAGGTTGGCTTCCATGAAGGGCGTGAAATTGCGGATGTCAATGAAGAACAGTGCCATTTTGCGCCGTTTCCCTATGGCCTCTGAAGGGTCTTCCTTGATTCCGTTGATGAAGATGAAACGGTCTATGTCATCTTTGATGAGCCGATGCACCTGCACGCCCTCTCCCCTTACGTTGGTCTGACAGGCGAGCCGTACGTTATCAGGGAGTTTGCGCACTTCGCGCACCAGCCTTTCGCAGCTGTTGACTTCAGAGAGCTGCTCAGCGCCGTTCAGCACCAGCACACGGCAGGTGGTGCACTGCCCTTTTCCGCCGCAGGCATGGCAATGCGGGATACCCGCCGCCAGGGAAGCCTCCAACAGGGTCTGGCCATCTGCTATTGAAACTTCTTTCTCGCCTTTGAAATCTACCTGCACGTTCATCCTGCTTAAACGTTAACGGTTACAGATAACACCTGCGGTTTGCCTGGAGCGCACCGCTCCTTACTTTTTCACCAGCGATTGGTACTCGGGGTGTTTTTTCAGGTAAGCCGCCATGTACGGGCACAGCGGAATCAGCTCCATGTTCTCCTTTTTCAGGTACTCCAGCACCTGTTTGGACAAAGCCGCTGCAATGCCCCGGCCCTCCAGCTCTTCGGGCACCTCGGTGTGCAGTACGGTCATGACGTTGTCTTTCAGCTTATAACTCACCAGGGCGGTTTTGCCTTCAATGGTGGTCTCAAACTGATGTTTGGCCGTGTTGTTTTTGATCTCCTGTTCCATTCAGAGGGTTCTTTCTCTCTAAGATAAGAAGATTATTCACTCTCCTGGGTTCTGGTCAGGATTTCTTTCGCCAGTTCCAGCTCTTCCTGCAGAATGGTATGCGGCCGGCCTTTGTAGATTTTCTTGGTGACCCCGGCGCCGTGTGCTTCCAGAACCTGCACCGTCTCCTCTACCCGGCTCACGGGCACGTGGGGGTCTGGGTCACCGGTGGTAATCAGAACGGGGGTATTTTTGAAATCGCCTTTGTAGTGGCTGGTGTTCAGTTGCGGACCTATCAACCCGCCGGTAAAGAGGAACAGACCGCCAAAGAGCTGGGCGTTTCTGGCGGCGTACTCGGCGGTGAGGCAGGCCCCCTGTGAGAAGCCCAGCAAATAGATGTTCTGGCTGCTGATTCCCTCGCCCGCCATGGATTTCACCAGGTCATGGATCTGCTCCAGAGCCGAGTCCAGTGCTGGTTGGTTTTGCTCTGTGGGTGCCATGAAGCTGTAAGGGTACCAGCTGTGGTTTGTGGCCTGCGGGGCAAACAACGAGAAATCCGCTACCGGCAGGTAATCAGCGAGTGACAGGATGCTCTCTGCCGAGGCGCCCCGCCCGTGGATCATGATCAGGGCCTTGCCGGTCTGGGACAAAGGCTTGCCGTGGGTGATGACGTGTCTTTCGTGCGTGTACATAGGCAGCTTTATTGTATAACCTGGTTAACCTGGGTGGCCTGAATGGCTTGCCCTAACCACAGAAAATCTTCCAAAAATTTATCCAGGCGCCCACTGTATGCGGCATCGGTCAACTGCCCGTCCTGGAACAATGTCTGCACTTTGGGCGTGAGGAGCGCATTGGGCAAAACAATCCCGTTCAGGGTGAGGGCATAGTGCTGCAGGCTTTTGGCCGCGTTAATGCCGCCCAGCATGCCCGCCGATACTGCCACAATCCCAAACGGCTTATGGAAATACTCTTTGTAGAAATAGTCCAGAGTGTTTTTCAGAGCGCCGGAATAGCTGCCGTTATGCTCCGGTGACACAATCACCAGGCCATCGCTCTGGGCAATGGCGGCGCTGGTTTCCTTCATCAGATCAGAAGGATTGGGGGTTTTGTCAAAGATGTTTTCCAGCAGCGGGAAATTGAGTTCCCGCACGTCCAGCAGATGAACGCTGTGTCCTTTTGCTTCCAGTCTTCTCCCCACTTCCAACGCCACCTGGTGTGACTGCCGCTGCGGGCGGGCACTCCCAGATACTACTACCAGTTTCATGTGTGTTTATTTAGAATGATGGGTAAACTGCTATTACGGTTTCAAGGTAACAAAAATGGAGTTCCTAACCGCGGGTAACAAGTTTCTGGTGCGGTGTCCTTTGCCATTGGTGTCTTCCACCAGCAGAATGTCTCCGGCTTTGAACTGCCGTTTCTCGCCTAGAGAGGTTTCTATCTCAATCTCGCCGTCCAGCAGCACAATGTATTGCCGGGCAGGCGCGCAGTGGAAGTCATAGTCATAGCTGGGCAGCACCTTCCGGAAAATGATACTTTCCACTTCCTCGGGATCAGACAAAAAGCCAATATCCCCTGCGGAGTGCAGGGGCTTGGCAAGTTGGGCAAAATGGCTTTCGCCGCTTTTATCCGCGTACACGCGGGTGATGTTGAATACTTCCATTCTGGGTCTGTTTTTCCCAAAACAGCCCTAAAACTGATTCGAGAGATTTGATCCTAAACTAATTTAGTCCAGGCTAGGCAGAACCGCTTCAATCTCGGCGCGGTGCGACTCATATTGCGGCGGCAACAGCAGGCTGGAGCCCAGCTGGTCCCAGGACTCGTCAATCCCGAAACCCGGGTTATCCGTCGCGATCTCAAACAGCACGCCGCCCGGCTCCCGGAAGTAGAGTGAATAGAAGTAGTTACGGTCAATCTTTTCCGTGATGTTAAGACCAGCCTTGGCCACTTTCTGACGAAACGCCATAAGGGTTTCCTCGTCTTTCACCCTAAAGGCGATGTGGTGGTTGGTGCCGGCCCCGCCGATTCCTCTTGCCTCGTTGGGCAGTTCCACCAGGTCAATGATGGCCGCGTGCTCCACCGCATCGGTGATGTAGCGGTAACGGTTGCCGCTTTTCTCCTGTAAGGTATAGCCAAACACATCGGTAAGGACGGCGGCGGTGCCTTTGATGTCGCGCAGGGTAAGGGTTACGCTGTGGAAACCTTTGGTAGCCACATTGGCTTTGATCTCATCGGTTTCCCAGGCCACGCGGTTGTCCTGGTTTTTAGGAATTACCAGCTCCAGTTTCAGGCCATCGGGATCCAGGAACGTGAGGTACTGCTCCCCAAATTTCTCAGAGGGCTTGTTGTAGATGACATTGTGCTTCTCAAAGCGGTCAATCCAGAAATCAAAGCTGCCCTCTGGCACGGAGTAGCCGATGTTGGTAGCCATACCGGTGCCGGCGCTGCCGCGGCGGGCGTCTTCGTAGGGGAAGAACGTCAGGATGGTGCCGGCACTGCCGCGCTCATCGCCGTAGTACAGGTGGTAAGTACCGGGATCGTCAAAATTGACGGTCTTTTTGAGCAGGCGCAGACCCAACACTTTGGTGTAGAAGTCCACGTTCTTTTTGGCCTTTCCGGCAATAGCCGTGATATGGTGCAGGCCTAATATTCTGTTTTCCATGATGGCTTAGTGATTGATAGGCACCTCTATGAGGAGGAATTTGCTATCGGTTGAAAAGCTAAAATCTAACTTGTCTGTCTCCCAGATGCCTACCGCGTCGCGCTGGTTCAGCGTCTGGCCGTTTACCTGTAACGTACCGCTGATGTTGAAGACGAACACGCCTTTGTTCAGCGGGTTGAAGGAATACGTGAGCGGCTGCCCCTGTTCAAAAGAACCTAGGGAAAGCTTCGCGTTCTGGTTTATCCAGCAATGGGCCTGGCCTTCCTCGTTGCTCACAATAGTGACCAGTTGGTTCAGCCGCTTTTCCTCCGGAAAGAACCGGCGCTGGTAGCGGGGAGTGATGTTCTGCAGCTTGGGCTCAATCCAGATCTGCAGAAAGTTC
Source organism: Rufibacter roseolus (assembly GCF_017916365.1). Lineage (GTDB taxonomy): Bacteria > Bacteroidota > Bacteroidia > Cytophagales > Hymenobacteraceae > Nibribacter > Nibribacter roseolus. Next base: position 623,644 of record NZ_JAFMSU010000001.1, on the reverse strand, counting down.
ACCTCGTCCTGGCCCACGTTATGCTCCTCGTGGCGCAAGCCGCTGCCCGCGCTCATGATCTGCACCCAGTCTTTGTGCACCACCTCTTTGTAGCCCAGCGAGTCTATGTGGTTCATAGACCCCGAGAGCATCACCGAGATGATCTCCATGTTGGCGTGCGGATGGATACCGAAACCGTTCTCGGGCTGCACGTAGTCATCATTGAATACCCGCAGCAACCCAAAACCCGCCCGCACTGGGTTGTAGTGGCTAGAGAAACTGAAGATGAAATTGCTCTTCAGCCAACCCAGGTCTTTGAGACCTCTGTAAGCGGGATTATATCTTTCAAATTGCATTTTAGGTCTATTTAATGATGTTTGTACGAGCGAAACCCGAAAAGGAACAGATTATACTAACCGGAAACCGAAACCGCAGCCTCAGTTTCCGGCAGCAGCTTAGCCTTGTTTTACCAGCTGGATCTCGGCCTGCAGTTTGATCTCGTCGCTTACTACCACGCTGCCCGCCTCGGTTACGGCGTTCCAGGTAAGCCCGAACTCTTTGCGGCTGATTTTACCGGTTACCGTGAAACCAGCTTTGGTCTGGCCGTAAGGGTCTACCACAATACCCCCGAACTCCACTTTCACCGTCACTGGCTTGGTGATGCCTCTGATGGTCAAATCGCCGTGCAGTTGGTAATCATCGCCGCCTACGTTCTCGTATCTGTTGCCCACAAACCGGATCTCGCCGTGGTTTTCCGCATCAAAGAAATCAGCTGATTTCAAGTGGGTGTCGCGCTGCTCGTTGTTGGTGTTGATGGAGTTCACATCGGCGGAGAACACTACGCTGCTGGCGTTGGTAAACTGCTCATCCTCGGTCTCCGCCTCCACGTTGAAGCTCTGGAAATAACCCGTCACAGTGGTGATCATCAAGTGTTTCACCTTGAACTGTACTTCTGAGTGCATTGGGTCTACTGCCCATTTGGTAGTTGCCATGATTTTGATTTTAAAAGGTTAAAGTCTACTTTTTAGCTCGGTTATTGAAATCCGATGCACAAATGTATATACATTTAATGTACATACATATAATTATGGCTAAAAGTTTCAAAATATTTTTCTCTGGTCTGAGCAGCGCTTATCTAGAGCACTTTAAACCACAGAAAAACTGCCTCGGCAGGCTGTAGGCCTGCCACCCAATCGCTATTTGCCCCGGCGGCTTGACCTTCAACCAAACACAACCTATCAACAACAAAGAAAGCCCTGTTTCCGGGATATTTTTCCGGAAACAGGGCTAAAAGCAACAGAGCAAACCTATAGCTTTTGTTGCGGTACAGACTGCCACAGCACGTTCATGACCCACCACTTGCCCTGCTCTTTCACCAGGTGGATGTAGTCAATGCCCCACACGGCGGTTACTTTCGCCGAGGCGGTTTTGTCGCAGATATCCAGGATCTGTACTTTCTGCACCGAGTTCTCATTGGCCTGCTTGCCGTCGGCATTCCACCGTTTAGCCAGACTCACCAAGGCCGGGAAAGGCATCTCCAGTTGTTTTGAATAGGCCTGGTTCGCGGCCGAATAGGAGAAACCACGCTTCTGCAGCAAGGGATGCACGCTGCGGTAGGCAATGGTGGTGTCTGCCTTGTAAAAGGCCTGAATGTAGTCCTGGCAGGCAGCGGTTACCCCGGCCTTGTCCTGCTCCGTGGACACGCACTGCGCCCAACCAGCCGAGAAGAAGAAAGAAAACAGTAAAGCGGTGAACAGTTTCTTCATGGTATATTTAGGGTTTAGGTGAGACGAGATGGGAAATTGCCCGCTGCCGGATTTTTGCAGGAAATCGCGCTCAAGTTGAGGAAAGACCCGGCTAGTATCACTCCCTTATCCGGGAAGCGAAGCTGCTTTTGGCCTGTTTCCCAGAAAAGACGCAGGAAACCCCAGGTGGCTGCACGCTTTGCCCGGGGAATGTTCGGGCATGAACAAAAAGTGTACGCCAGCGGACACTCTTCGCTACACATAAATTCACAATTTATTGATTTACAGCGTTTTATAAACCCGGCACAGCAATTGGGAGAGAATAACAAAATTGCTTTAACACCATGGACCGTATCATAGAAAAGAAGCGTTGGACGCCCAAGAAAATAGCAGCCTACATAGGTAGCATCCTGCTCGTAGCCCTGGTCACCTACTTCATCGCCTTCGCCGACAATAGCTCTAAGCTGAACGTGGAAAGCCAGAAAATCACCATGGCCACCGTGAGCCAGGGTTCTTTCCAGGAGTTCATTCCGGTAGACGGCACCGTGCACCCCATCAAAACTATTCTGATCCCGGCGGTGGAAGGCGGCACCGTGGATGAGAAGTACCTGGAGGGCGGCAAGCCGGTGAAACAAGGCGACCCCATCCTGAAACTCACCAATAACCGCCTGGTGCTGGACTTCATGAACCAGGAAACCCTCATGAATGACCTCATCAACAATCTGCAGAACTCTAAACTGAGCCTGCAGCAGAACAAATTCAACCTCCGCCGCCGCCTGGCCACCTTAGACGCGCAGGTAGACGCCGCCAAGGATATGTATGAGCGCAACATTGCCCTCTACGAGGCCAAAGCAGTTTCTCAGCAGGAGTTCTTCAATTTCAAGCGAGAGTATGAGCGCCTCAAAGCCGAACGCGCCATTGAGCAGGAATCGCAGAAGTTTGAGGAGAACAACGCCCGCCAGCAGATTGCCCAACTGGAAACCACCATTGCCCGCACCAGCCGCAACCTGCACATGATGGAAGACAACCTCAAGAACCTCTACATCAAAGCCCCTATATCCGGGCAGCTTTCCTCTATTCAGGTGGAATTGGGAACGCCGGTGCAGTCGGGCCAGGTGATTGGCCAGATAGATGATTTGAGCGGCTTCAAAGTGAAGGCTGAGTTGGACCAGCACTACGTGAGCCGCGTGTTCGCCGGCCAGCAGGGCTCCTTCACCTACAACGGCCAGACTTACCCGCTGGAGATTGCCCTGGTATACTCTGAGGTGACCAACGGCCGCTTCCCCATTGACATGAAGTTCATTGGCAAGGTACCGGAAGGCATCCGGCGCGGACAGACCCTGCAGATCAGGTTGCAGCTCTCTGATCCGGCTCCGGCGGTATTGCTCCCAAGAGGCGGCTTCTACCAGAGCACTGGTGGCGCCTGGGCCTATGTGCTGGATGAATCCGGGAAAGTAGCCTCTAAACGCAGCATCCGGCTGGGCCGCCAGAACCCAGAGTACTACGAGGTCCTGGAAGGTCTGAAACCTGGCGAGCAGGTGATTGTCTCCTCCTATGACGCCTTCAATGATAAGGATAAGTTGGAGCTTAAATAGTCCTGAGTTCTGAGTCTTGAGTTCTGAGTTGAAGAACACACGCATTCCGTCCCTCTTCGAAGGGGGTAGGGGGATGACAAAGACGCGAAAAGAACCCAAAAGAACCCGCCTGGGTCTGTACCCTGACAGACCGAAACAGAAAATCGAAAATGGCCTGTCAGGGGACAGGCCATGGGAACAGGCAGTTGAAGAACCGAGAAGCAGTTGAATAAAAGATTGAATAATGAACCTTGGGAATGATTGATCAGCAGGAGTTATCATCCCCCTACCCCCTTCGAAGGGGGACTGATCTGCAAGCGTAGCTAAACAGTCAACAATAGACAATTAACAACCAACCATATGTTAAAGACCGTCAACCTTCAGAAGAAATATACCACCGATGAGGTGGAGACCACCGCGTTGGTGAATGTGAACCTGCAAGTGCGTCAGGGCGAGTTCGTGGCTATCATGGGACCATCAGGCTGTGGGAAATCCACGCTGCTCAACATCATCGGGTTACTGGACAACCCCACCAGCGGCGAGTTCTATTTTCTGGATAAGGAGATCTCTAAGTTCAGTGAGCGCCAGCGCGCCAACCTGCGCAAAGAGCACCTGGGTTTCGTGTTCCAGAGTTTCAACCTCATTGATGAACTGACGGTGTATGAGAACGTGGAACTGCCTTTGATTTACCTGAAGGTGGGCAACGCCGAGCGCAAACAGCGGGTGGAGCAGGTGCTGGAGCAGATGCAGATCGCGCATCGCCGCAACCACTTCCCGCAGCAGCTCTCGGGCGGTCAGCAGCAACGGGTGGCCATCGCCCGCGCCGTGGTGTCCAAACCTAAATTACTCCTGGCGGATGAGCCCACCGGTAACCTGGACTCGGCCCATGGCCAGGAAGTGATGCAGCTCCTGAGCAGCCTCAACGAGCAAGGCACCACCATTGTGATGGTAACCCACTCCCCCACCGATGCCGATTACGCCCACCGCATTGTGAACCTGTTTGACGGACAGATCATCTCTGAGAATGTGAAAGAGCTCGCCATCCTGTAAGCCCGGTAGCCATGTTCAAAAACTATTTTTTAGTTGCGGTGCGTACCCTGCGCCGCAACCTGGGGTATACTATGCTCAATGTGATAGGCCTGGCCCTGGGCATCACCTGCAGCCTGCTGCTATACCTGGTCATCCGGCACGAGCTCAGCTATGACACCTTCCACAGCAAGGCAGACCGCATCTACCGCATCAACGTAGACAAACTCACCGCCAATGGTCCAGAGACCAACGCCGGTACTCCTTTCCCAATGCTGGCCACCATCAAGGCTTCTCTGCCCGAGCTTTCCCCGGCCACGCACCTGTACAACACCGAGGGCGGCACCTTTACGGTGCTGTCTAACAATGACAAAGTACCGGCCAAGAAGTTCAGGGAAGAGAAAAACGTGCTGTTTGTGGAGCCTGCCTTTTTTGACCTGTTCGATTTTCCTACCGGCAGCGTCAACGCCAGACAGGCCCTGAAAGACGTAAACACTGTGCTGCTCACCCAAAGCATTGCCGACCGGTATTTCCCCGGTGAGAACCCCGTGGGCAAGGTCCTGCGCATGGACAACGTGGTGAACCTGAAAGTAACCGGCGTGATCCCAGATGCCCCTGAGAACACAGACCTGCCTTACCTCATGCTCATAGACTATGAGTCTTCCAAGAAGATCAACACGTTCATGAACGATTCCTGGAACAGCACCAACAGCAACCAGCAGGTGTACTTTGCCATGTCTCCGGGTTCTTCTTTAAAGCAGGCCGAGGACCGGCTCAACCAAATCACGTCTAAGTACCGGCGCATCTCGCCCGGCGAGAAGGAACGATACATCTTCCAGCCCTTACTGCAGATGCACTTTGATGATGAATATGGCACGCTCAGCAGCCGCACCATCAGCAAGACCACGCTCTGGGCCCTGGGTCTGATTGGCATGTTCCTGGTGCTGGTGGCGTCCATCAATTTCGTGAACCTGGCTACCGCCCAGGCCCTGCGCCGGTCCAAAGAGGTGGGCATGCGCAAAGTATTGGGGGCCAGCAAGCCGCAGCTTATGACCCAGTTCCTCTGCGAGACCGGGCTCATCACCTTGGTAGCCCTGCTGCTGTCAGTAGTGTTTGCCGAGTTGCTGCTGCCTTTCCTGAACCAGTTGCTGGAGTTGCAGATCTCTTTCTCCATTTTGCATGACCCGCAGATGCTGCTCTTTTTGCTGGCGGTACTGGTGGCGGTTACTTTCTTCGCGGGTTTCTACCCAGCCCTGGTAATCTCCGGCTTTCAGCCTATCTCGGCGCTCAAAAGCAAGGTGGCTACGGCCCGGGTGGCAGGTTTATCGCTGCGCCGCACGCTGGTGGTGGTACAGTTCACCATTTGCCAGGTCCTCATCATCTGCACCATCATTGTGCACAACCAGATGGAGTATTTCCGGAGCGCCTCGCTGGGTTTTGACAAGGAGGCTATTGTGAACATTCCGGTGCCGGCTGGTAAGGCGGGAGACCTGATGGCCCTGCGCCCACAGCTGGAGTCCCATTCTGCGGTGAAGGCCACCTCATTTGCCATCGCGCCGCCTTCGGCCAACATTGACATGAACTCCTCTTTCCAGTACGATGACTTTTCTGTGGACCGCAACTTCAGCGTGAACTTGAAGCTCGCCGATGAGAATTACCTGAAAACGTTCAGTATTCCGTTGCTGGCCGGCCGCATGTACGAGAAAAGCGATACCATGCAGGAGTTTGTGGTGAATGAGACGTTCCTTCAGAAAGTGGGCGTTAAAGATCCGCAGGAGGCAATAGGCAAAAAACTGCTTGTGAACGGCGGCCAAAACGAAGGCAAGATTGTGGGCGTGGTCAAAGACTACCACTTGTCATCGCTGCGCAATGAGATTCCGCCGGTAGTCATGTCCACCATGACCCAGGTGTACTTCTATCTCAACGCCAAAATAGAGCAGAAAAACGCCAAAGCCGCCCTGGCCCACCTGCAGAACGTATGGCTGACCGCCTACCCAGATGATGTTTTCCACTATGAGTTCTTTGACGATTCCATTGCCCGGTTCTACGAGGAGGAGCAGCGCCAGGCGCACCTGTTCAAGGTCTTCTCCTTTATCGCCATCGTCATCGGTTGCCTGGGCTTGTATGGGTTGGTGTCCTTTATGGTGGCGCAGCGGACGAAGGAAGTGGGTGTTCGCAAAGTGCTGGGTGCTTCCTCAGCGAGCATCGTAGGCCTTTTCTCCGCCGATTTCGTGAAACTGGTCTTGATCGCCTTTGTCATTGCCGGACCTATCTCCTATTACTTCATGGACAAATGGCTGCAGGATTTCTCGTACCGCATCAACATAGGGTACTGGGTGTTTCTAGCGGCCGGCGCCCTGACGCTCCTCATTGCCCTCACCACCGTGAGCGTGCAGGCGTTGCGGGCGGCGTTCTCTAACCCGGTACGGGCGCTTAAAACCGAGTAGCCGACTCTCCATTCCTGTTCAGAAGCCGATTTTCTAAAACCAGCCCTGAAACAGAAAACCGGTACTCTCACCACTTACTCCCTTTTTAACATTCTGCCTTTTCCCCGCCGTCTTCCCGGCGGGGATTTTTTTTATGCATCCTCATTAAAACCGGACTTCTTTAAAAACAAATTCCTGGCGTACCCGTTTAGCCGCTTTATTTATTACTTTTACCCCAAATTATTACTTTCAACTCAAATGCCTCCCCCATATTAAGGGGCTGTTTTCAGGAAAGAGGCACAAAAACGCAAATTTGTCTTCTTACTCCCTGACAACCCAACCCTTTATGAACAAAGAAAGCGCCGCAGCACTCAAAGGCAAGAAAAAGCAGATCCTGGATACCTGGATGTCCAACCAGACCAAAGATGCCGCCCTCCGCGATGACCTTATGAGCGTAGCTGAGTTGCAGCAGCAATCAGAAGAATTCCTGAACTCCCTGCTGAAAGCCTTTGCCTCATCCCAGGCAGAAAACCCTGATTCAGCAGGCTATGAGCCCATCCACGATATCCTGAGCGAGATTTCCATCTCCCGGGCGCGTCAGGGCTTTTCTCCGCGCGAGACCAGTGCCTATATCCTCAGCCTCAAAGAAGTACTGAGCCAAATGCTGGAAGAGCGTTACAAAGAAGACACAACCGTTTTGTACCGCGAGATCATCTCCATGAATAAAATCATGGACAGCCTGAGCCTGGTAACCACAGAAACCTACATCAAAGGCCGCGAAGAGGTAATCCTGCGCCAGACCAGCGAAATGAGCGAGATCTCCACCCCTGTGATCAGGGTATGGGAAGGCATTCTGGCGTTGCCCATCATCGGCACCCTGGACAGCGCCCGCACCCAGGTGGTGATGGAGGCCCTGCTGGAAGAGATTGTGGCCACCGGCAGCCGTATTGCCATCCTGGATATCTCCGGCGTACCTACCGTTGATTCCCTGGTGGCCCAGCACTTGATCAAAACCGTGAGCGCCGCCAGACTGATGGGTGCCGAGTGCATCATCAGTGGTATCCGCGCCGAGATTGCCCAGACCATTGTGCACCTGGGCATTGACCTTACCAACATCTACACCAAAGCCACGTTGGCCAGCGCCCTGAAGATGTCTTTCTCCATGCTGAACATCCAGGTGTCTAAAGCTGCCCAGAACGGTCAGATAGGGTCTAAACAGAACTTCGGGTTTTAAGGAAACGCTGCCATGGAAAGAATACCTATTTTAAAGATGGGCCCCTTCCTGCTGGTAACCATCCAAGTGGATTTATATGACCGGCTGGCCCTTACCCTGGAGAATGACCTCATCAACATGGTGAGCAAGACCGAAGCCAAGGGTGTATTGATTGATATTTCTGCCGTAAGCATAGTAGACTCCTTCATGGGTCGTATTCTGGGCAATATTGCGTCTATGTCTAAAATCATGGATGCCGCCACTGTGGTGGTAGGCATGCAGCCAGCGGTAGCCATTACGCTGGTAGAACTAGGTCTTACCCTCGCGGGCGTTCACACTGCCTTGGACGTGGAGCAAGGCATGGAACTGTTGCGCAACAAAATTGGCCAAATAGACACCGACGAAGAAGGCCTCTATGATAGTTTTATCTAAGGAGAAGCTGAGCATACAGAAAGAGCAGGACGTAGTTTTGTTCCGGAACCGGATAAAGGAGCTGGCTACTAAAATTGGCATGAGCCTGGTGAACCAGACCAAGTTGATCACGGCAGCCAGTGAATTAGTCCGGAATATGCTGCGCTACGGCGGCGGCGGCATTACCCACCTGGAGATTGTGAGCAAAAACAGCATCCCGGGGGTGCGCCTGGTCTTTGCCGATGAAGGGCCCGGCATAAAAGATGTAACCTTGGCTATGAAAGACGGTTATTCTACCGGAAAGAGTTTAGGACTGGGCTTGCCGGGTGCCAAACGGCTAGTGAATGAATTTGATATCAAAAGCGAACCCGGCAAAGGCACCACAGTCACCATAATACGGTGGAAAAATGGACTTTAATTTTGCTGAACACCATCATTTCCCGCTGGCAGACAGGACCTTCCTGAACATTATCCGGCGCGATATTGCCAAAATTGCCGAGGCCACCGGATTCACCGAAACCGAGGCCGGCCGCGTGAGCCTGGTAATCACGGAAATGGCCACCAACCTGGTAAAGCACGCTGACTCTAAAGGCGGCGAGCTGTTGGTGAAGGCCATCTGTGAGGAAAACGGGAAAACCTGCGGCGTGGAACTGATCTGCCTGGACAACGGTCCCGGTATGAGCGATCCGCAGCGCATGATGGAAGACGGCGTCTCCACGTATGGCAGCATGGGTCAGGGTTTGGGCGCTATCAAACGGCAGTCTGACTTCTTTGACATCTATTCCCAGCGCGGTATTGGCACGGTGATTCTTTCCCGGGTCTACCGGAAAGGTAAAATCCCTAAATCGGCGGCCAGAAGCGAGCAGAAATTCCAGGTGGGCGCGGTACTGGTACCCAAACCCGGCGAGAAAGTAAGCGGCGACGGCTGGGGTCTGCGGCTGTCTCTCCAGGGAGCGCATCTGCTGGTGCTGGACGGGCTGGGCCATGGAGAACATGCCCATGAGGCCGCCCAAAATGCCTTGCAGGCTTTTAAGCAGCAGCCCAAACAAACGCCTTCCGAGATGCTGCGCGGTATTCATGCCCTTATTAAACGCACCCGCGGGGCGGTGGGCGCCATTGCCCAGTGGAACACAGAAACCAATAGCCTGCTGTTTTGCGGCATAGGAAATATTGCCGGACGGGTCATCATGCCAGACAAGTCCAAAAGCCTGCTGTCTTATAACGGCACCCTGGGCATGAGCATGCCTAACACCATCAATGACCAGCACCTCACCTGGGAAAGGGGCAATATCATGATCCTGCACTCAGACGGCCTAAAAAGCCGGTGGGATTTAAGCAAGTACCCGGAACTGACCAGGCATGACCCAACGTTGATTGCAGCAGTACTCTACAAAGACAATACCCGCACCACCGATGACACTTTGGTAGTAGTGGTGCGCGCTACTGATTGAATCTGTTATGGACCAGCCCATCACCACAATAAAGCTGCAGAACGAACTGGATGTTGTACTGGCGTACAAAAGGGCCATGCAGCTTTCTGAGTTCTCGGGGTTACCCGTGGCCTCCCAAACCAAGTTCGCCACGGCTGTTTCTGAGATCTGCCGCAACGTATTGGAACACGTGGGGGAAGGCACCATCAGGTTCAACATGCTGGAAAACCGAGGCATTATGCTGCTGGAGGCCTTTGTGACCGACCGGGGCCGGGGCATCCCTAACGTACAGACCCTGCTGGACCGGCAATACACGCCTCCGGCCGGCGGTAAAGGACAGGGCATCTACAGCTCCCGCAAACTGGTGGACTACTTTTTCCTGGACAGCGATTTTGAGAAAGGCACCCGCGTGCGGCTGCAGAAGCGCATCCCTAGTAACCATCCGCCCATCAACAAAGCCATTATCCAGGGCTGGGCAGACTATTTCAACCATGAATCTGAGATATCTCCTTACGCCGAGATAAAGCGGCAGAATATGCAGCTCATTGAGCTCATGGAGCAGCTGCGGGTGCGCACCATTGAGGCAGAATACCAACTGCGGGAAATCCAGCACCTGAACCAGGAACTACAGACCTCTAACCAGGAGGTAAATGCCCTGTTGCAGGAACGCGAAACCAAAAACCAGCAGCTGGAGAAAGTGAACAAGACCCTGGATGAGTTCGCGCATACTGTAACGCATGACTTAAAAGCGCCGCTCCAGAACATAAAAGGCCTGGCAGATGCCATCACTGATTTTATGGAGGAAGGCAGCATTGAGGAGGCCCAGGCCGTAATGCCCATGATCCAGCTGCAGCTCAAGCGCATGGACCACCTGATCACAGACGTGCTGGCGTATTCCCTAACCGGGCGGCAGCAGATTCAGAAAAAGCCGGTCTCCGTGGGGAAACTGGTGTACAATGTGGTTACTTCCCTCACCGTACCCGAGGGTATTTCTATCTACATCCCAGATAATCTTCCGGTACTGGAGGCCGAGGAGATTTATCTGCAGCAGATTTTCAGCAACCTGCTGAGCAATGCTGTGAAGTACCATGATCTGCCCACCGGTAGCATTTGGGTAAGGGCCTATGAGAGAAACGGATTCTGGGAGTTTGTGGTAGAGGATGATGGCCCCGGCATTCCGGCCGCCGACCAGGAGAAGATCTTTGAACTGTTTGAGACTACCAGTGACGTGAACCACGCCGACAGCACGGGCATTGGCCTTGCCATTGTGCGCAAGATCATGGAAGAGAAAGGCGGCCGCGTATGGGTACAATCAGAAGACCGGGGAACGGCCATGCATTTCACCTGGCCCTTTGAACCAGACACTGTCCGGCAAATAACCGATCACCTGGTCTAAGCCCCATAAAAAGCAAAAGGCGCAGTGATCCTGCGCCTTTTGCTTTTTATGGGGTAGTGAAGTTAGTTTTTCTGGTAATAGTCGGCCATGATTTCTTTGACGTCACTCTCCGTTAAGGCTTTGGAGAAGTGCTTCTTCACAGATTCATAGCCTTTCAGGCGCTCCAGGTCATAGAAACTGGCTGAGGAGGTAAGCATGAGGATGATCATGCTACCGAACTGCGATAAGGCTTGGTTGTGGTACTCGTCCAGAAAGCTGAACCCGTCCATCACCGGCATTTTGATGTCAAGAAAAATGAGGTCTGGGTATGCCTGGCCACTCTGGGCCGAATTCTGCAGATACTCAAGGGCTTCCGCTCCGTTTTTCTTGATCAGGATTTCTTTGGCCACGCCCAACTTGGTTAATAAACGCTTATTCACAAAGTTGGTGGTATCATCATCATCAACCAACATGATCAAATTTAAGGGCTCAAACTGAGTCTTCATGCAAAAGTTTTAAGAGGTAGGTAAGAAAAGGTCCCTTTGTCTTCAACCGCCAAATATAGCAAAACTGTGGTAATTTTTATTTTAACGTAGTTTTTAAAGCCAGAAACCAATGGCTAAACGCAAGGCCCGTTTTCTTGTTCTGCTAAAAATTTCTGCTCCCTGCCCTTTGCCTGGGTTTGTTTAAGCCCTGTTTTTCTGAAAACAGCCCTGCAACCAACTTTAACACAATCTATGGGTATTGCGTATGAGGAAATGGATTGACATCGCGCCTCGTACGTTTTTTCCCTTTGTACAAAGATCCGGATGCACCCGTTTACTCGTACTTATAAATCATTGAGAACATGGCCATTAACTTACAGCAAACCAGTGCCCGCCTGAACTTCTACATGCGCATAAAAGAGCTGGACGTGTACCAGCTTAGTGTGCTTACCAAAACGCCACCAGACGTTGTGGGCTGCATTCTGCAGGGGGAAGATTATTGTATGGATGACCTGGTTACGCTGCTGAAGCAGTTGCCGGACCTGAACTCCAGGTGGGTGATCTACGGGGAGGGAAACGTATTTAAATCTGAGACGAAAGAAGGCGAAGGTGCTTTGCCCACCGGCCTAAAGAAAGACCGTTCTGCTTACTTAGCCGAGATGCAGGCCTTGCTCCACCAACTGGAGGAGATTGACAAACAGAAGCAGCAGCAGAACCACTTAGACCAGCTGCGCAACAGAATAAGGGATCTGACCAAGCATATTTAGGCCCGTTTCTGGCATAGTTTTAGCAGATTAGCTTAAAACTGCACTACTCATGCACGGGAATGGTAGACGGAAGCCTGCTGGCCCCGTTATCTGTTATATCTCTGTAGAGTTGGAAACCAAACAACCCTAAGGCCAGTACTATGCACAAAAGCGTGAGGTATTGCCTAGGTGTTTTAGGGGGTTCTTTGTCTGGCAGGAGGCCGTTCTCCGGACAGGGCCACCACCAATTCCAGAATACCCCAGCCGCAGCTGCCACATACTTATAGGAGAATGCCGGCAGAAGCGCAATCCCAAGCAGCAGAGTTACTGCCAGTATTCGCCCTGTTTTTGATTTCATTTCTACAACTGGAGCTCAAGGCTTAAGATAAACGAGAAGCGCTCAATAATGCCTTGGCCCTGATAATAAATTTTAAGGAAGTAACGTGTTTAGGTAGGGGTAAAACCCTGTAATTCAATCTTTATAGTAGGAGGTATACATATTATGGGACAACACCGAAAACTAGAATTGCCGAAAGAGTTGTACTACTGCAACCGAAACCGATGGGGTTTTGAGTCAACCCACAACCCCCCGCTGGTGCTGCAAGAAACCATGCCACCAGTAGCTCCGCTGGCTGAGATTTATAACTTCTGCGGTTATACCTTCTCAGATAACTAGGAATACTTTAGCAATAGATACCCAAGTACTAGCCGCAGGCCGCTTTCTAGTGCTTGGGCTTTTTGTTGCCTTTTTTTCTGTTTCGCTGTTGAAATCATAACATCTGGGTTCTTCAAAAACCCTAAGAGTGGTTCCTATTTTTTCAAAATACCTCTTCCTGCAGCCATTTCCCGGGTTTTTAATGCACTTTAAGCCACCTTTTGTATTTAAACCGAAGACACATTGTACATTCTAGGGTTTAAACCCTGATTAAACCCACTGCCATAGCCAGGCAATCTCAGTATTTCCCGCCTTTCATGATGCTTCTTTAACCTCTTATGGAAAAAGTCTAAACATTTCTGGATCTAAATGGTTAAAAATTGAGCCAATCACCATATAGCAAGGGTTTTAACAACTATAAAGCATTTGACACTATTTTTAAAATACAATTTGATTCTATCTTTTTTACCGCAACCAGCACCCTGTATTTTAGTATAACTACTCACAAACTCTTGCATGAGGGGAGGTTAGGAGCAATGATGAAAAAACTGAGGCAGGTAAATTTGGAACTAAATAATTTAAAGACGAAAGCCAGAAACATTTTCAGACGCGGATACGAGGATCTAACCATGTTGATTTACTACCATGACTTGAAACAGCAATTTCAGCTCCTGATTGTAAACACCAACAACCTGCTGCTTCTGAAAAGAGAGATCACCCGGGCCGAGGCGTTCAGGATCATGAACACCCGCGCTTAGACTAAACTGTACCCCTATATGGGGCTTGTATATAATAGATAGGGCGCAAGCCAAGCATAAACGAAAGGACCAGCCGTAGAAAGCTGGTCCTTCTTTTTTGTGTCTGCTTTCGCGTCTTTAAAGTCCTTTACAACTTTATACAGGGTACAAGAATTTAGGCCAATGTTGAAGCATCCCCCTTTGTGACTATTCATAGATGTTTCTACCACCTGATAGGTGTTTTTTTCAACATTTCGTTTAACTCTGCTTTTCTCTAAACCCCTTCAATTAACTTTATCATGAAATAAATACATCTATAAATTCATTATTATTTAATCCCCTTCCACACTTCATGAAAAAGCTTTTAGCGGCACTAGCGTTCTGCAGCATGTCTTCTATTACTTTAGCCCAGGACTTTGGCAAAATGCTCATTTCAGGATCTGCGAGCTTCTCCACAAACAAATCTGAGAACGTAGTTACTTATGGTGAGATGAGAAGTACCCGGTTTGCCATCAGTCCAAGCGTTGGATTTTTTGTAAACCCTAAAATAGCCGTAGGCGCCTATGGCAGCTATTCTTTGAACTCCGCCCCCTTTACTTTAGGCCAGTCTAGTTCTGGAGAGTACCCTATTATAGAAAATAAAATTTCCGCCTACAGTTTTGGATCATTTGCCCGCGCCTACCAGCCCATTGGCACCAAGGTCGCTTTCTTTGGGCAATTAAGTGCCTTTTATACCCGTTCTAAAACAGAATACGATGAGGGGGAGCTCTCCTCTTCTCTTCATTTCTATTAGACATCCTCTAAGGGAGGCGGCGTAACCCTTTCTCCAGGTTTTGTGTTTTTCCCTTCCAATTCCATAGGGCTGGAATGTCTTCTAGGGAGTATTGCTTACTCTAGAATGACATCACAGATTGAAAAGCCGGTTTCCTCCACTGTAAACAACGCCTTTGATGTTAACATAGGGTTGAGAGGCTTATCCTTGGGCATCTCCTTATATCTGGGTCTAACTACCGCTGAGTAAACAGCATATCTTTATATAGCACAAAAGCCACAGCCTGCCTGTGGCTTTTGTGTTTACCACCTCACCTAAGCCGATTGCATCCTGGCTCCTGCCTCTGCCGTACCCTTGCGTATGCACCACCTTAGAGACTGGCTCCTTTTTTCACTGTTGCTTTCCCTTTTCTCCTGCACCTCGGCAGACACGGAGCGGGGTTTAGAGACCCTGCCGCTGGTTAACAGCCAAACGCCGCTAACAGCCATTGCGCTGGGTTCCTGTAACTCCCAGGACCGCGAGCAGCCGCTGTGGCGTGAGATCCTCAAGAACGAACCGCAGCTCTGGGTCTGGCTGGGCGACAACATCTACGGCGACACCGATGACATGCGTGTTTTGAAGGCAAAATACGAAAAACAGCTCCAAAACGAGGATTACCAAAAGCTAATGCAGACAGTGCCGGTGATTGGTATCTGGGATGACCATGATTACGGTCGCAACAACGCCGGCAAAGAATACAAACACAAAAGCCAAAGCGCCCAATTGTTCTGGGATTTCCTGGATGAGCCCCTGCAGAGCCCGCGCCGGAAACAGAAAGGCGTGTACAGCGCCCACACCTACGGCCCGCCGGGCCAGCAAATCAAAATCATTCTCCTGGACGGCCGCTACCACCGCGACTCATTGCAAGGCCAGGAACCCGCTTACCAGAACAACCTTAAAGGCGACATGCTGGGAGAAACGCAGTGGCGATGGCTGGAGAAGGAGCTCAGAAACAGCAAGGCCCAGTTTCACCTCATCGGGACGGGCCTGCAGATCATCGCCAACGACCACGGCTATGAACGTTGGGGCAACTTCCCCAAGTCCAGGGAGCGGCTGTTCAACCTCATTGCCCAAACCAAAGCGCCCAACGTGATCCTGCTATCCGGGGACCGGCACTTCGCCGAGCTTTCCAAGATCTCGTGGCCCGGCGTGCCTTACCCCATCTATGACTTCACCTCCAGCGGCCTCACCCACAGTTGGATGGGCGGACTGGTGAATGAACCCAACCGTTATCGCGTAGGGCAGATGCATGACAGACTCAACTTCGGGGTGATGCGCTTCCACTGGGAACAGACCATTGCCGCGGTGGACTTTGAGATCAGGGGCCGGGATAACGAACTGCACCAACTGGTGAAGGTGGAATATGCGCTGCCCAAAACATCAACGGCAGCATCCGCGGCCAAACCACCTATTCTGCAGGAAGGCCAGAAGGCCAAGGTCCTGCACAAGTAAACCTCTCATCTCCTGAGATTCTCAGCATAAGATGATGTCGTAACGAGGAGAAAACCGAAAGACTTCTCACAAAGCAATTGAACGCGGCTCCACCGGCTTAAAAGCAAAAGCGCCTCAGGAAAGATTCCTGAGGCGCCTTGCGGTTACGTTTTAAGGCCGTTTTCCTAAAACCGGCCTTAAAACGGTTATTTACTTTTGGGCCAGAGCCACCTCAATCACGGCGGGCTTTCCCTCGGGGAAACGTTCCACGTAGAACTCCTGCAGGGTGAGCTTCTGCTCTTCGGCGTAGTCAAAAAGGTTACTGTAGATGCGCCTGGGGGCGATGGTGATGTTGGCGTCTACTTCGCCCCGAAGGATTTGCCGGCCGGCGGGAACCACCCTATAAGTGAATCCGGAGGGTAAAGCAGCACTGGAATCCTTCACGGCTACCCCGATAAAGGCTTTCAGGGTTTTGGATTCCTTGCCGGGGTTGTTGTAATAGATGCCCGCGAAATCACCGGAGAGTTGCTTCTGCTCCACGGCTTTGCCTACCTGCTGATAGATCTGGCCCAGCTCCTCAGAATCGGTGGAGCCTTCATAATACCTGCCGGCCACGATCACCGCGGAGGACGTTGTCCGGGACACCTTCACCTCGGCAAAGCCGCCCATATAAGTATACACTACCAGTCCCAGACCGATGATCACCGCCAAGACAATCAAAAACTTTTTACCCATCTGTATATCTATTCTCTTTGCACCGTTTAAGGCAAGGCAAAGGTAAGGCTCAACCGCAAACCAGGCACCAGGTAAAAACCCGTTTAAGAGCCGATTTTCTAAAAACAGCCCTAAACGGGTTTTCCCTTTACACGAAGTTCTTGTACTGCATCTCGTGGAGCTGGGCGTAGTACCCACCCGACTGGATCAATTCTTCGTGGCGGCCGCTTTCCTTGATCTCGCCGCGGTCCAGCACAATAATGTTATCGGCTTTCTGGATGGTAGAGAGGCGGTGGGCGATCACGATGGAGGTACGGCCCTCCATGAGCTGCGCGATGGCGAACTGGATCAGCTCCTCGGTTTCAGAGTCCACGCTGGAGGTGGCCTCGTCCAGGATGATGATTTTGGGGTTGTACACCATGGCGCGCACAAACGAGATTAGCTGTCGTTGCCCCACGGAGAGCGTGGCGCCGCGCTCCATCACGTTGTAGTGCAGACCGCCGGGCAGGCGTTCAATGAACCTGTCGGCGCCCACCAAACGGGCGGCCTCCCACATCTGGGCCTCGGTAATGTCTTTGTTGCCCAAGCTGATGTTATCGGCAATGGTGCCGGAGAAAAGGAACACATCCTGCAGCACCACGCCAATCTGGCGGCGCAGCAAGTCCAGGTCGTACTCTCTAATATCAGTGCCATCAACCCTGATAGTGCCTTTGTTGATCTCGTAGAAGCGGCTGAGCAGGTTGATGATGGACGTCTTACCCGCCCCCGTGGCACCCACCAGCGCCACTGTCTGTCCTGCGTACACATCAAAGGAGACGCCGCGCAGCACCCAGTTCTCGTCATTATAGGCGAACCAGACATTCTCAAATTGCACGTCGCCGTTCACTTCCTCGGGCGCGTGGGTACCCGAGTCAGAGATCATTTCCTCGCTTTCCAGCAGCCGCATGATCCGCTCAGAGCTCACCACGCCCAGTTGCAGCGTGTTGAACCTATCGGCGATCTGCCGAATGGGCCTAAAGAACATAGCAATGTACATGATGAAGGCGATGAGCGAGCCCAGCGTCACGGTATCCTGGATCACGCCTTTGGCCCCGTACCACACCAACAAGCCCGTTCCGGCCGCCCCGATGACCTCGGCCACCGGGAAGTAGATAGAGTAGTACAGCACCGATTTAATGTTGGCGCGGGTGTGTTCTTTGTTGATGGCCTGGAACTTCTTCATCTCGCGCTCCTCGTTGTTGAAGATCTGCACCACCATCATGCCCGTGAGGTGCTCCTGCACAAAGGCGTTGAGTTTGGCCACCGCGCCGCGCACCTCCTGGAATGAGGCCTTCACCTTTTCCTTAAAAATATAGGTACTGATGATAAGCAGCGGGAACATGGAAAGACTCACCAACGTGAGTTTCCAGTCAATCCAGAACATGTAAGCCAGGATGAAGAGCAGTTGCAGCACATCGCCAATCATGGCCGCCAAACCTTCGGAGAATACATCGGACAAGGTTTCCACGTCGCTCACGTTACGCGTCACCAACGTTCCTATGGGCGTGCGGTCATAGAACTTGAGCCGCAGCTTGAGGATGTGCTCATACAGCTTCACCCGGATGTCGCGCACCACGTACTGGCCCAACCAACCGGCAAAGTAGGTATGGAAGTACGAGACCGCCGTGTGGGCCACCAGCAGCACAATGAGCCAGATGAACATGCGGTTCACCCCTTGCCAGTTGTACTGCAGAATCTGCTTGTCCACCATCTCCTGGATGAGGAACGGACGGATGGTGGCCAGGATCGCCGAGGCCACAGTTAAAAAAATCACCAGATAGAACACCTTCTGGTACGGTTTCACAAACCGGAATATCTTGCGCAGGACTTCCCAGTCAAATGCGCTTCCGGTCTTGCTGCCTCCTATTTCACTCATTAGATCAATTGCTGGTTAAGTCTGAACCCGGTAATGCCGGGACCAGAACGTAAAAGTAAGGTAAGCCTCTCTGCATTTAGGCCTTGGTTTCTTAAAAGAAAGCGTAAAACAGGAGGTTTGGTTACGAGGATGGTTCCTCTGTTCTCACCTGTGCGGCAAGGACTTCCTCAAAGAGTACCCGCTGTTGGGCAAAATAGTTCTCCGGATATTCCACCCGGTGCAGAAACAGCCCCTCGGCAGGGGCGGCACCACTAGCTAGAGACCGGTCCTGGCGCTGGATCAGGTCCCGAAACTGAGCCACGGTGAGCTTGCCTTTGCCCACGTCCAGCAAGGTTCCTACCACCAATCGTACCATGCCGCGCAGAAAACGGTTGGCTTTGATGGTGAAGATTAGTTGCGGTCCGTGCTCCTGCCAGAAAGCCTGGGTGATGGTGCAGCGGTAGTGCTTGGTGTCGCCTTTCACTTTGGAGAAGGTGGTAAAATCCTCCAGTTGCAGCAAGACCTGCGCCGCCTCGTTCATTAGGGCAACGTCTGGTCTGCGGGAAAGATGATAGGCGTGCCGCACCAGAAAGGGATTTTTATCCAGGGTGATGCGGTATTCGTACGTGCGGCTGGTGGCATCAAAACGCGTGTGCGCCTCGGGGCCTACCGGCAGCACCTGACCTACGGAGATATCGGGGGGCAGAATGCGGTTGAGCCTGTGCTGGATTTCGGCTGGTTTGTAGGCCTGCGGCAAGTCCACGTGCACCCATTGCTGGGTCGCGTGCACGCCGGTATCGGTGCGGCCGCTGCCTATGGTCTCCACCTGGGGTAACCTGAAAACCGTGCGCAGGCAGTTATCCAGCACCTCCTGCACCGTGAGCGCATTAGGCTGTATCTGCCAACCGTGGAACCTGGTGCCGTCATACGCCACTTCTAAAAAATACCGCATGGCGCAAAGATACGCAATTACCGGGTGAGTCTCAGGCTCTGGCGCACTACCCCAAAACGGTCGGTTCTGTTTAGAGGCCGTTTTCTGAAAAACAGCCTCTACACAGCCTTATGCCTTCCGCCGGGAAACACCCGGAAAAAAAATCAGCCTCTGGAGAAGAGGCCGATTAGCTAGTATTTAGAACGGATTGGCGAAGGAGTTGCCCGTGGGCGAATTTCTATCTGCCTGCCAGGCGGCCTGACGGGCATCGCGTTGGCGCTCGTACTTGGTTTGCAGGGCTTGTCTTTCCTGCTCGTAGTCATTCTTCAGGTGGGCCATCTCCTGCTCATAAGAACCGGTGGTATTGCCGGCCTTGGTGAGGCGGTCATTCAGGCGGTGTTGCTTCCGGTTGTATTCCTCTTTGAGGTTCACCTGGTCACGCTCATACTTGGCTTTGGCCTTAGCTGAGGCCTGCTGGTATTTCTCGTCTTTGCGGGCTGCCTTGGCCAGTAACTTGGCTCGCTTCTTCTCGGCTTTGGCAGATTGCTTGTCTCTGATCCCTGTTGAATACTTAGTCCCGGCAAGTTCTACTGCCGATGCTGTTCCCCCGCTTACTAACAGCAACCCTACTAAACTGAATACCGCAAGTCTTTTCATGATTCCAAGATTTTTATATAACTGGCTTTACAACGTTCATGCCAACCAGAGCAAGTTAACCGCTTTGGCCAGACCAAAAAATCTTTTCTTTGCACACCTGTGTGTGGAAAACCACCTTTCAGCGGTGGAATACCTCTTCAACCAACTAATCCTCAGAACCTTAATTTCCACATTTTTCCCCCTCATCCCTAACCTAAAGGATTGGTCTGGGGCGGGTATCTTGTTAAGCAAGATTTATGTAGTTTTGTAAAAGATTTAGAAACCAATAAATAACTATGATTCAGAGAATCCAGAGCGTTTTCCTGTTTTTGATTGTAATTGCCATGGTGGCCTTGTTTTTCCTGCCTATCTGGGCTAAAACTAATCCGGCTAACAACCAGGAGTACGCCTTAACCGCTTTTTCCTTAGGTCCTGTGAACGGCGCTGCCGATGCCGCCTCTACCAACACTATTTTCATCGCTATTCTGGCCGGGGCTGCTGCCCTTATTGCCCTTTATGAGATTTTCCAGTACAAGAGTCGCCTGACCCAGATGAAACTGGGCTTGCTGAACTCCCTGGTAATGGCCGCTCTCATGGGCTGTGCCTTCTACTTCTCCTCTTATGTGGGCGAGGATATGATCAAAACTAATACCCAGGGCGAGTACCTCTCTGGTTTCTACCTGCCGGCTTTTGGGTTGCTCATGAACGTACTGGCCAACCGTTTCATAAAACGTGACGAGGACCTGGTGCGCTCTATGGACCGCCTGCGGTAAATCATACGGCTTAGGCTTAAAAACAGAAAGGCCCTGCTTCTAGAAGCAGGGCCTTTCTGTTTGGGGCCTTTTGATAATTAGCTAAGGTGTTCTGGCGGAGGAAACCCGCCCCTATCCCTCCAAGGAGGGGAATCTTCTCCTTATGTATTTTCCATAACCCAGTTTAGCTTACCGTTTGTACAGGAAGTCCTGCAACTCACGGCGGTTACTGCTGAACTCCAGGGCATCAAAAACGCGGCTGAAGCGTTGGCGGTCGCAGACGTAGTCATAGGCGAATTTTGCCAGCGCTACCCTTCGGTCCTCAAAAGAGATGGCTTTCATGAGCAGGTAGAGGTCTTCGGTCATAATGCCGCCAACCAGTTTTATCTCGCCCTTGGCGATTTCCAGCCGTCGGTCATCAAATCCTTCGTCCTTCATGAACCGGAGCACCCGGTCCACATCCTGCTGGTCCATCACGTACTGGCAGGCCACATTTCCGCTGGCGGGTGGCAAAGGACGGGAATAAGGCACATCCTCCACTTTGCGCAGCACCAGCGGGAAAGTACGGCCCGGCACGGTAGGCACCAACGTATACACGCTTTCATAACCACTGGCCAGGATGACCTCGGCGGTGATGTTCTGGGCCCGGCGGCCTCTGCCCAGCACCCGCAGATGCAGGATATGCCGGCCCGCCGGCAACTCGCCCACGGCTACCCTGGGCGCCGGAGACGGATTGATCAAGCGGCCGCCAATGGTGAGTTGGAAATATTCGCCGCGCTGGGTTTCCACCAGAAGGGCGGCGTCTAGGGCTGGCTGCGCCTGCACTAACTGTATCAGGCACAGCATGAGTACACTCAGGATGTAAAAACGTTTCATAAGAGTAGTGGCTAACTGCTAAGTAGGTGCTAACCCAATATTGTGCCAAACCTATATAGCTACAAAAGCCCTTTCTGTTTAGAGACTGTTTTCAGCAAACAAGCCCCTAAACAGAAAGGACTTTTATTTTCATCCTCCTGCTCTTATCGGTTATCCCTGGTAGTAAAACTGGCCGTAGGGGCTCTTGATGGTGAGTTCGTTTTTCTCGCTGGCCTCTACCCGCCCAATGATCTGCGCGTCCAGGTTGAAGGACTGACTGATGCTGATGAGGTCCTGCGCGATGGCCTCGGGCACGTACAGCTCCAGGCGGTGGCCCATGTTGAAGACCTTGTACATCTCCTGCCAGCTGGTGTTGCTCTGCTCCTGGATCAGCCTGAACAGCGGCGGCACCGGCAACAGATTGTCTTTGATGATATGGACTTTCTCTGTGAAGTGCAACACCTTGGTCTGCGCCCCGCCACTGCAATGCACCATGCCGTGCAGCTGTGAGCGGTAGTCTTTCAGAATGGCCTGCACCAGCGGCGCGTAGGTCCTGGTAGGCGACAGTACCAATTTGCCCACAGTTAAGCCCGTTTCCTCATTGATATCCGTCAGTTTGCAGTTACCGGAGTACACCAGGTCAGAAGGCACAGCGGGGTCAAAGCTCTCTGGGTAGTTCTGGGCCAGGTAATTGGCGAACACATCGTGGCGGGCCGAGGTAAGGCCGTTGCTGCCCATGCCACCGTTGTACTCACTCTCGTAAGTCGTCTGTCCGTAAGAAGCGAAGCCTACAATCACATCGCCGGGTTGGATGGTATGGTTAGAGATCACATCTGAGCGCTTCATGCGGGCCGTCACGGTGCTGTCCACGATAATGGTGCGCACCAGGTCACCCACATCGGCAGTCTCACCGCCGGTGCTGTAGATGCCAATGCCGTTGTCGCGGAGCATCTGCAGGACTTCCTCGGTACCGTTGATGATGGCGGCAATCACCTCACCGGGCACCAGGTTCTTGTTTCTGCCTATGGTGGAAGACAGCAGGATATTGTCGGTGGCGCCCACGCAGAGCAGGTCATCGGTGTTCATCACGATGGCGTCCTGCGCGATGCCTTTCCAGACGGAGAGGTCGCCAGTCTCACGCCAGTACAGGTAGGCCAGGGCAGATTTGGTCCCGGCGCCGTCGGCGTGCATGATGTTGCAGAACTCGGGGTCACCCACCAGCAGATCCGGAATGATTTTGCAGAACGCTTTGGGGAACAAGCCTTTGTCAATGTTCTTGATGGCGTTGTGCACATCTTCTTTGGAGGCGGACACGCCGCGTTGCAGATACCGGTTTTCCATGGCGGGAAAGATAATTTAGAAGCCGTTTAGGGCCAGATTTCACAAAAACAGCCCCAAAACGAGGAGCCGCCATTTGCTGGGCAAAAATAAGAAAGCCTCCCGGTTATGAGAGGCTTTTCTTTTGGTATTTCAAAATGAGCATTAGTTTACACCGTGCTTTACTCCGCTATCGCTGGCGCGAGCCTCCGGCTCGTGTCCGCACGTATTTTAAAATTACAACTTCCCTTCTGCTGTCATTTTGGAAAGATCTTGTGGGCGAACTAGAAAAACGTTGACATAATCGCTTCTACAGCTTGCTCACAAGATCTTTCCAAGTTTACAAGAGAGGGTCATTGTTTCATCTGAAATGCTTGTTTTCAGGAATGCGTGCGGACACGAGCCGGAGGCTCGCGCCAGCGTTCAGCAGAAGTCTCGCTTTACTTTGTTACGGAGCGGGCTCGTCAATACGGGTCACCTTGAACTCGGTGCGGCGGTTGCGCTGGTGCTGGGCCTCGGTTTTGGCGTTGCGCACCACTGGTCTTGACTCACCGTAACCGCGGGCGGTGATCCGTTTACGGTCTATGCCTTTGGAGATGATGTAATCTACCGCGCTCTGGGCCCGGCGCTGCGACAGGTCCTGGTTGTAGATGTCCACGCCGCGGCTATCGGTGTGCGAGCTCAGCTCAATGGTGATGGTGGGGTTATCCACCAGGGTCTGCACCAATTTATCCAGTTCCACAGCCGCATCCGGACGGATATTGGCTTTGTCGTAGTCGTAGAAGATATTCTCCACCACAATGGCTTTGTTCTTCACTATTTTAGCAAGCGTGAGCGTGGTGGTGAGCCGGATGTCGGTGACTGGTTTGGTCAGCTGGCTCTGCGGCGGGGTTTTGCCCTGCGTGATCACCGAGTTCCGGGCCGCAAAGTAGCCAGTTCGCTCCGCGATGACCGAATACACGCTGGCCGTATCCAGTTTGAAGGTGAAGTTACCGCTGGCATCTGAGGTGGCTTCGGCTACTTTCTGGCCCTGGGCGTTCTGCAGCGTTACCCGCGTGCCCAGCATGGGGGTGGTAGAGTTAGTTTTCTCGTTGCGCTCCAAAACTTTTCCGTCTACGAAGAAGTTGACCAGCTTGGGTTGCCGTTTCGTGAAAGAGTACAGGTCATCGCCGCCCAATCCGCCGGAACGGTTAGAGGCGAAAAAGCCTTGGTCTTTGCCAGTAATAAGGATGGAGAAATCATCGCCCACTGAGTTGATGGGCGTACCCATGTTGATGATGGAATCGCCATTGATCCGGAAGACATCCAGTCCGCCCAGCCCAGGGTGACCGTCTGAGGCAATGTACAGGGTTCCCTCTTGCGCTACGTACGGGAAGGACTCATTGCCCGGTGTGTTGATGGTAGGCCCCAGGTTTTCGGGTCGGGAGAAACGGCCGCCTTCGTCTAGAACGGTTTTCCAAATGTCGCGTCCGCCCTGGCCACCGCGGCGGTCAGAGGAAAAATAAAGGGTGCGGCCATCGGGTGCAAATGCCGGGGATGAATCCCAGGCTACCGGATCATTGAAACTGGCGGCGCGGGGCTCAGACCACTCTCCGGTTTTATATTGCGAGATGTAGAGGTCTACGTTGGCGCTGCCGTTCTTTTTGCCGGTGTTGCCCCGCGCGAAGATCATGGTGCGACCCTCGTTGGTGAAAGCCGGGGAAGCGTCATGCACCTCGGGGGCGTTGAGCTGAGCCGAGAAAGGTCTTACCGGAGCGGCCGTGTTGCCGGTATCAGCCACGGGCACTACGTACAGGTTCAGGAAGCCCTCGCCGTTGCCTTTGTATTTGGCTTCTTCGCGGGAAGAGGAGAAAATGACCTCGTTGTTCAGGATGATGGGCGAGAACTCAGAGGCGGCCGTGTTGGCGGCGGGCACTGGCCGTACAATCTTGTAAGTGGGCGTATTCACGATGCTGGCCACCTCTTTGAGGTTCTCCACCTCTCTTTGGGCCAGCCGGATGAGCGTCTTGTTAGAAGCCACGGCCAGGTAATTCTGCAGCTGCGAGGCCGCTTCCTCGTATTTGCCGTTGGCCTTCAACGCCATGCCGTAGCGGAACATAGTCTCCTCGGTTTTACGGGCATCCAGGGCGGCTTTGTAGTATTGCTCAGCCTGCGACAGACGGTTAGACAAACGATATGCCTCAGCCAGCTTGAAATTGACCTCGGCCCCCGTGCGGCCTTTCTTCAAAGCAGCCTGGTAGTGGTCAATAGCCAACTGGTACTCCTCTTTCCCGAAGTTCTTGTTGCCTTTCTGCACGGAGCTTTTGAAGGGCCCGCAAGCCGCCACCGCCAAAGACAAGGCCACTCCCATTACAAGCGTTCTGTTCTGTCGCATCATGTGCATTCCTACGCGTTATTGGCCCTGGAAATACCGAGCCAGCCAAGTATCTTTTGCCGGTTTGGGCCACTGCTCCTGGAGCGCCCCCACCGTTGGAATCAATGTATCGAAATAAAGCGAATCAGGCGATAAAGCTCCTGCCGCCACCTCGGCTTTTATTCTGGCCAGGGGAAGCGTCCGCACACCACCTTCCTGCCTGAAAGCCAGCTGGGTACGGTCAAATAATTGAACGTTGAATTCCTGCTCTAATTGCCTTAAAAAGGCGACTGATTTATCTATGGAACACCCACTGGCCGAGGCCACTTCTTCATTGGTAGCCAGAAACAGGAAATGGTGTTCCTTTATGCTGAAAGATGCCTGTAAATCGCGGCCGTGACTGCTCCACTCCGTTACGAAATCCTGGAGCAGCCCGTTCATGCGCGCCTCCTCCCCTTCGGTCAGCGGACGGTTGATCTGGTACACCCACACCCGGCTATACGGCGGTAATTGCTCAAAAGGAACGTACATTTTTTGTAATATGCTAATTATAAATAGACACAGTTAGATACAAGTATCGCGTATCATGTATCAGGACTGTGCATTGTTGTTTTCAAGCCAATTTTCTGGAAATAGACCTGAAAAGCTTTTCTCTTTCTGCAACCACCTCGTTACAGTGTAACGAGGCTACATTTCCGGCCTGTAGCGACGTTACACTGTAACGTCGTATGCCATGCCCATAGCCTAATAGCTATATCGCGGTAAAACCCTACCGCAAGTTTGTAACTTGCGCTTCTACCTTCTTTGGTACTCACGCAAGTTGAAAACTTGCGACAAGAATAGCTCCAAGTTAGAAACTTGAAGCAGGGTATACTATTTCAAGCCTGTTTTCTGAAAAACGGCCTTATATCGCTTCTGCTCTTCTCCTAAAGTAGTGCTAGGCGATACGTGCTACTAGTTACGCGTTGATCCCTTCAGCCTGCGCGATGAGTTCTGCGATGTCAAACACCTGCACGGAGTCTTCTTTGTTCTGGCTTTTCACGCCGTCAGACATCATGGTCATACAGAACGGACATGCGGAGGCGATGATAGTGGCACCGGTCCCGATGGCTTCCTCGGCACGTTCCACGTTGATGTCTTTGTTTCCGGGCTCCGGTTCTTTCCACATCTGGGCACCGCCGGCACCGCAGCAAAGACCGTTGGCGCGGCTGCGTTTCATTTCCACCAGGTCAGCATCCAAGGCAGCCAGTACTTCACGAGGCGCCTCATAGATGTTGTTCGCTCGGCCCAGGTAGCAGGAGTCATGGAAGGTGATGCGCTTGCCTTTGAACTCACCGCCCCCGGCAATCTTCACTTTACCCTCGTTGATGAGGTTCTGCAGGAACGTGGAGTGGTGAATCACCTCATAGTTTCCGCCCAGCGCCGGGTACTCGTTCTTGATGGTGTTGAAGCAATGCGGGCACGCCGTCACGATGGTTTTAATGCCATAGCCGTCAAACGTAGCGATGTTGGTCATGGCCTGCATCTGGAACAGGAACTCGTTGCCGGCGCGCTTGGCGGGATCCCCGGTGCAGGTTTCCTCCATGCCCAGCACGGCGTACTTGGTGCCTACGTGCTCTAAAATGCGCACAAAAGCGCGGGTAACATTTTTATATCGGTCGTCAAA
The DNA here is from genome assembly GCF_017916365.1 of Rufibacter roseolus. GTDB lineage: Bacteria > Bacteroidota > Bacteroidia > Cytophagales > Hymenobacteraceae > Nibribacter > Nibribacter roseolus. Next base: position 596,482 of record NZ_JAFMSU010000001.1, on the reverse strand, counting down.
GGCACCGGCGCAGCCCACCCAGAATAATACTTCGGGGGTTTCACCGCGGGCAGCCAGGTCGGCCATGACGGGTACTTGTATCTGTTTTCTTTCTGACATCAGGGTAATGTGCTAATTAGATAATGTGCTCATGTGCTAATTTATTAGGCATGTCGCACAAAAGCTAATGCTTGTTAGGCAAGCTGCTGTTTAGAGGCTAGTTTTTAGAAACCGTGTATAAATCATCGGCCCAGTTGAACCGGTCAGATGGAGAGAAGGCCCACGGCGCGCCGTTGTTCTCAATGTTATTGAACATGGTGTTCAGAGACGCCGGCGCCGCCGATTCTTCCAGCACCAGATAGCGGCGCAGGTCAATAATGGTAGACAGCTGGTTGATGTTCACGGGGCAAGACTCCACGCAGGCGTTGCAGGTGGTACAGGCCCACAGTTCCTCGGGCGTTACGTAGCCGCGCAACAGGGTACGCTCCTCGGTTACTTTCACGCGCTCAGATTCCTGGCCATAGTGCGCCGGGTTGAAGAGCAGCGGCGATTCGCCTTTCTCCTCCATCCGGTCACGGGTATCCATCACAATCTTACGCGGCGAGAGCAGCTTGCCGGTAAGGTTGGCCGGGCACACGCTGGTACAACGGCCGCACTCGGTACAAGTGTAGGAGTCCAGCAGCTGCTTCCAGGTGAGGTCTTCCACGTCTTTGGCGCCGAACTTCTGCGGATCGGTTCCCTCTGGTGCGGGCGGCACTACGTAGCTGGGATCCAGCATGGCTTTGATCTCGTGCGTGATGCTCTCCACGTTGCTGAACTGACCTTTCGGCTCCAGCTTGGAGTAGTACACGTTGGGGAACGAGGTGATGATGTGGAAGTGCTTGGAGCTGGGCAGGTAGTTCATGAAAGCCAGAATACCCACAATGTGCACCCACCAGCCAATACCGGCAATCACCTGCATGGTATTCACATCGCTCCCAAACAGGTCCACCATGAGACCGCTTACCGGGAATGCCCCCGCCAGTTGATGTCCGCTCAGTTGCGCCAGTTTCTGGTCTGCGATGTTGAAGGCGAACAAAGCCACCATCAGCACAATCTCGGTGATCAGGATCACATTCGCATCCATTTTAGGCCAGGCGCGCATCTCGGGTCCGCGGGTCAGGCGCGGCACTTTGGTGAGGTTACGGCGGGCCAGGAAAATCACGCAGGCAATAATTACCAGAAGACCCAGCACCTCATTGATGGCCATGAGCACGCTGTACACCGGCCCCAACACCCCTAGGATGCGGTGCGTCCCGAAGACGCCGTCAATCAGAATCTCTATCAATTCCACGTTGATCACCAGAAATCCGATGTACACAAACAGGTGCAGCACGGCGGGCAAGGGCCGCTTAAACATTTTTTGTTGGCCAAAAGCGACCAATAAAAGGGCCTTCAAACGCTGGGAAGCATCGCCGGAAATGGTCTTGTCACGGCCCATGTTAATGTTGCGCACAATCTTACGGATCTGCCACACAAACAGACCGATACCTGCCAACGCCACCACCAAAAAGACAATATTACTGATCACAGAAAGGATATTTTAGACATGGAAACTGCTTGTACTACGAACGAATTTAACAAAGTATTCTGAAAAGGGCAGAAAAGATTTTTTTGCAAGAAGTTTTGCAAATCCGCGCAGGCTCCTTACATTTGCATACTTTTTCACCAGAACGGTAGCGAAACACCTCCCGGAAAGGTTCTAAAAGATGCTGGTGATGTAGCTCAGTTGGTAGAGCAAAGGACTGAAAATCCTTGTGTCGTTGGTTCGATTCCAATCATCACCACCAGCAGAAAAGAAAATCCCGCTTCAGATAATGGAGCGGGATTTTTGTTTTTGGGGTGTTTTGGGAAAATAATTCTGAAAGCGCATTGATCCTGGCGAACGATGCTGCCCAGCTGCCAAAGCCGACGCTCCCGGTGCAGGAACAGCAAACGATTATTCTGCTTTAGGCAACAGCCGATGGTGGTGGAAAGTCTCCATTCCCAATCGGCTCAAGGTATCTTTCTCAAAATCAAACTCAATCAAGACGGCGGGCTCCTCGCCTACTACCCAGCCATCGTGGCCAGGCTCTATGGCTACTACCTGCGGCGCCACGAAGTCTTCGGTGATGCCATCGGCGTACAGGATCTGGAGGTGCCCCTTGGCCAGGAAACCCAAGTGGGCGTGCATGCAGAGATCGGTGCCCACAATCTGCTTCATGTGGGTAGACCACTTAAAGCCCGGCGGATACACCACCCGCTTTACCCGTGAATCACCGGTCCGTACAAAGTCCATCAGAACGCCTCCCACCTCGCGGTGCTCAGTTCCGGGCATAGGTGCCAATAGTGTGTCTTTTGTTTCCATAGTCTTATATCTTGAAGGTGTGGGAAAGCAAATCGTCTTGAGGCAGTACCTATTTGCAAACTTGTAGCGCTTGCCGCAGTTCCTCCTTTAAGGTAAGCTTTTATTACTGAATCCTTTACAAGCGCGACCCAAAATTTTACCTGGAATATGCAATAAAATAAAATCCCGAACCGGAAGCAAGCAACTTCTAATTCGGGATTAAAATGAAAATCTCAGTAGTTAAGATCTAAGAGGTTAAAAAGAGCTTAGTTAAAAATCCATCCGTTTATCCTATCCCAGACTATTTCCAACATCCTAGCAGTCCGTCTCTTTACTAGTTCCGCATCCCATTCGACCTCCTCATCTATTTGAATAATGTGGTCGATATGGTGGGAATAGTTACAATCCTGTAGTGAGGCTATCTTCTGAACATCTAAATTAAAGCCTTGATTTTTAGCAAAGTTACGCAGCTCAATTACCTTATTAGGATCCTTCTCGTTGAGATGCTTATAATAAATCAACTTCTCTTTCCAGCCCTTATTACCTGCTGAGCTATTTACTGGAAGGGGCAGCAAGGTCAAATTACCAAGAGAATCAAATAGGGCAGAATCATCATACAAGCTTCCGCTCCACGTATCCACTCCTTTTCTAGGTGCTATATGCTCAATTGATTTTAAATCTTCTGAATTCCAACGCTGAAGATTCAAAATTGGGTTAGAGTTGGGAGTACCTAACTTAACTAAACCTCTTTCATAAGGATCATTAATAGTATCATGCGCGGACACAAACAAAGCGAATCTACATACGCTCATTGCTCTATCATACCTTAAATAGGAAGAGGCTTTTTGCACCCACTCATCCTTAGTAGCAATATCTCCTTTTCGTAAGATATTCTGAAAATGCTCTCTAATTGAATCCAGAGAGAAAGACTTATCTTTTAGCCAAGTATGCTCCTCAATATCTTCTTTAGCATTGCCTCTGAAATATGACCGATAAGCATCATCTAACCCTGCATTAGATTTAGCTGCCCGCCATAAAGTATAAAATGCAGCTATTAGTTTAACACCTTGAGTAAAGTTGGTTACTGATTGGGGCGTACCTTCGCTTAAGCTATGAAACAAGCTGCCAAGAATAGTGATTGACATCTTATGATTACTTTGTCTCAGGTAAAGAACTAAGAGAGAAACCAAGTCTGCCTCATTTGAGCTTGAGATGTAGGAGATTGGCTGGTTATTCTCTGCGGTATAATCCTGCCATACCATTTTATAAAATTCAGAGTAGTTACCAAAGAACTTTATAAAGGCTTGCTTGTCGTCAAAATCCTTTAGCTTCTTGTCGTAGATTTTCTCTAACCATTTCCGCTGTGAGCTGAAATGCGTGGCTAACTTGTAACTCTCAACCGGTAAGGCAAAAGAAGTAAGTAGCTCATTCGTCATTTTACTCTTCTGAGCCGCGCTTCTTAAATCACCAAACGCATGCTCAACCTTACAAAAGTACTTATCTTCTACGGAACCTTTGAATTCAATATTCTCAATATTAAGTGTATTAACCACCAACGGTTTAAAGGTCTCTATGGCTGTTAACGGGGTGCCTGTAGCGTTTAATGACTGAAACATATCAAATGCCCAATCATCATCTACCGGTTGAATAATGGTAAAGCAGCATCGGTCAAGCAAATAATGACAAACAGCCAGTAGCTGCACTAAAGAGCTAAGCTGAGAACTCAGGCTTGAGGGATTCTCAAAATCTGCTTCTTCTATGATGTCATATAGGTTTTGCCGGTCATATTGCCACAAATACTCTTGGTTGATCTTCTCAAGGATCTTACTAGCAGGGCAGAAACCATTATAGTTTAAGTGAGCATTTAACACAGTTTTTCTAAGCCATGCATCAGCAGCCGCTAAGTTCTTCCCTGCATTTGAATCTTTATCAAACTTAGGAGCCTCCCCTTTATCAAAAGCATAGCTAATAAAAGCATACAAGTAGCCAGAGACAGAAGAGACGTAGCTAGAGTTAGTAGGTTCTTGCATTACCCACTTATCTACACTCCCCCTTATGATCTTAGGCTTTCTAGTAGGTTTACCTCGTTTTAAATCAACAGAGAAAACATCATAAGTCTTCTCTCTCCAATACTTACATATTTCTGAAATCTCTTCCTGAAGTTCCTCCTTAGCTTCAGGAGTAGTCTCGTACTTTGTAAGTGCTTTTAAGACCTTTGCCTCTGTATCATTAATGTGCTTTACCAACAAAGCACTTAGAAGGGAAATAGTGGAAAGACGTTGCTGTCCATCAATTACTTTCTCTATAGAACTAGGTAAAGCTCTTGTATCTTGAGGTTGAACTTTGTTTTTATCTGTTTCAGTAACAGTAATTATTGTTCCCAAAAAACGAATTTCGGTTTCGTCATCTTCAATAATATTCTCAATGCCTTTTGAAATGTCTTCTAATAGTTGTTCTATATTAGAATTGTCCCAGCTATACTCTCTTTGATATAGAGGAATATAAAATCCTACACCAGGACGTTGATAATATTCAAAAACACTTCTGTTCTCTGTATTAAAAGCTTGTTCTATGTTTATCATCGGAACCTAAAATCTATAGAAAGGTTTACTATCAACAAAGCCTCGATTACTCTTAACCTTATTAAACAAGGCGGTATTAGGCCTTTTATAGAAGAAAAAATTATATTTATCTAAAACCCCGTAAAGAGAAGAAAACTTCTTGCCGTTAGCCATAACTTCTTGGTAAGCTTTGGATAAGAATTCAATATCAAGTCTTTGGATTGCATTCCTAAGTTGACCTAATTTATTCCTAAGGTCAGAATTTCTTATCTGGTCTTTGGGAATCTCAAAAGATTCAAGATCATTTTGCAGAGAACTCAACTCAGAGGAATATTCAAAATATAGATTAGACAAAAATTTCTTTAAATCATTAGAAGAGAAATCATCGTTATGTCTATACAAATGAATAAGTAAATCAACAGTATCTTCAATATACCCAACTCGGTGATGCAGAAAATGTGGACTGAAAAACTCCTTGGCAGGGCCATCATCAGTAAACAAAACTATATGAGATTTGCTAAATATGTTCAAATAGAACGATAAAAGGGCGCAGTAGAATTCACCATTCCTTTTTTTGTAATCTAAAAGTTCACCAATATCTGACTCAAGATCATTAAAGCTTTCATCAAAATAAATTTTCTCTCTGAAGTAGTTTAACTTATACTCAATAATAGAATGCTTATCTGAGGGGTAAGGAATGATACTATTAAATTTTTTAAATACATTCTTATTAACTTCATCAAAAACATCTTTGCAAATATGGAATTCAAAAGAAGAAATTTTTTTTAATAAATATTCATCTTCGTCAATATGAAGCAAATTAATTATTGTACAAGCATCTAGGATATATAACATACATATTATTCCTTCCAGCCTATTATATCTGTTTTATTTAATTCATAATAGGCTGTATCAATCGGAGTGCAGCTATCTAACTCGGCTAATTCAATCAACAATCCTAATGCTTCATTAAACCTCCTTAATGAAACCGAACCAAGTTCGTTCCCAATGATTTTTATCAAATCCTCATTGAAGGGAAAAAAGGGATTACCTCCATTATTATCTGGATTTACTCTAAAGAATGAAATTAAATCTTGAACATACTGAAGGAGGTCGTTAATCGAAGGAAGCTCGAAATTAATCCTTTCCTTTATTCTAGACTTAACAGCTTCACTAATGTATTCACCTAAATCTTCGATATTGAAAAGAGCAGATTGAGTAAGATTAAGAAAAATCATAAGATTGTTTGGTGTATTATCCAAGAGCTCTCTTAGAAAAGAATTAGTCTTATCACCATTAACCTTTGTCATTGTTGCAATATCCTCAAACTCATCAATCCACAAAATTACAGATGAATAGAAAGCCTTTTCAAAAGTAATACATGAAAATAAACCTGATAAAAGCTTAGAATAATCAGAATCAGGAGAAAGAGCTCTAAGTATACCAGAGGGAGACAGCTCTCTTGCATCTGAAGCAGTTATATTACCATATAAATACTTTTTTAAAATATTTATATCACCATCTCCTAAAAAGACAGTCTTAAGTATACTCTTTATATGATTATTATCTCCGATACTATCAATGTATGGATTAAGATCTCCTGCTCGAGAGTTAAACTTTGATCTTAAATCTCTTATATCAAGTTTATCAATAATTGAGATATAAAAATCTTCTATTGGTGACTTCCCCTTTGGCAAAGTTACAAATAGAAAAAAGGGGATCTCCCCATTAGCTCTTTCAGCTAAATCCTGTAAAACAGTTCTTTTGCCAAAATATCTTGCTGCATGAGTTTTCCCGCTACCGTATTCACCCCAATTCAAAACCAAGGAAGAATTCGGTATTTTAATAGAACGAATAATTCTTTTTTCAAACTTCTCCTTAACTTCTGGAAATCCAGCCCAGACGATCTCTTCAGATTTTACTGCAGGCGTCAGTCTGAAAGGATTTGATTTTAAATTAAATAATTCTTCGTAAGACATTGTTATTTGTTAATATTTTGAATATATCCATCACTATACTGTGGTTGATATTTATAGATAAATTTCTCACGCAATTCTGTCTCTAACATTTTAATATGAAATCTTTCACTAACAGCATAACCATTACTTAAGCACATTTGGTATTTAGAATATGTGATTGCTTGTGAAGAAGTGACTCTATTGGGAGCTAAGGTCTTGAAAAGAACAAAGCTTTTTTCTATATTATTTACAATTCTTGACAAAATCTCTTCTCTAGATGCACTGACGCCGGGAGACCCTTTATAAGTAATAAAGTATATAGCTGGATAAAACCTTCTAATGAAATCAGAAGAGTCAGTTACGTATTCAGCTCCAATATCAATCCAATAGCAAAGTTCTATACATAGCCTTTTGCCATTTTCTGTTATTTGTATTAAGCCATTTTCTAAATCTATCAATCTAAGATCCAACATCCAGTTGATTCTAGGCATTATGATATGTTCAAGGTAAACTTCAGCTTTCTTCCAATCTAAGACTCTCTTTTCTATAACCTTCAACTCTGAAATAGCTTTAGTATTTCTATAACCAATTTGTTGTTGAAGCGCACTTATTCTTTCTAACAACAAGCCTTGAAAATTTTTGATTAAGTCCTTGATACTTATGCTATCATTCGAATATACATATTCTAACACCAACGAGAAATATAGAAAATCTTTCTTTAATATAATTTCTAAGAAAAAAAGTTTATCCAAATCATTCAATAAAAAGGCATTTAATGATTCGTCATAATCGTTTTCATTTAATGCTAGGTAGACTCTAAGCCATTTAGTGGGTACAACAACTCTATTAACTGTAGTGATTAAATCTAATTCTTTCAAAAGCTCTATATATGGTGCAGCCGACTTCCCATTTGCATCTTGTATAATTCCTTTTGCATTTATAGCTTCATCAAGATGAGAGTTATATAAAAGAGCATATTGTTCAAATTTTCTATTTAAAAAGGATTCAGGTATTCTTTTCCTTTCATATATAAAACTACTAAACAGCTTCAAATATCCTAACCTTCTTACTTTGGTGCTTGTGTTTATGAATTGAGCCTCAAAATCATTCTTTACATTATGCTCTTTAATGAAAGTGATACAATAATTACAAGGTATTTCAAGCAGCTTGATTTTTTTGAATATGGCTACAATACTCTTAACTGCTTCTAAATTCACCAATGAAACTAATATATATATATATCCCTCATAATTTGGTTCTGTATTACAAAATCCACCACTTGGGTTATTAATATCGAATCTATAATTTTTTACAATGTGAGGATTTATTAATTTTCTTAACTCTCGTACAAGAATCAATATTGAATTTGTGATAGAAATTGGCAAATAAGAATAATAATACTTTTTATCATTCTCATTGAAAGAGATTACATCTTCTCTGGCACCCAAGTATTCAGATAAACATATTCTAAACTCAGACAGACTCCTTCCTTCAACAATTTCATCTAGCTCAATTACATCTCTTATATAGTTAAAGCTATCTTCAAACTCTAATTCTTCATCAAAATTTACGGAAACATAAATTTGATTAAAAGTAAACGTTACATTCCCTAGAGAATCATAAAAGCACTCCCGCTGATCTGAATTTTCAAAAAGATATCTTATAATTTCTTTCATTTATATAAAGCAAGCAGCACAGCCTTCTGTTTCAGAATCGTCCAAAATATCTAAAAGAAACGAGGACTTCATGTTTGACTGAGTACGTTCTTGACGCTTAATATAATCTTCTTTAATCTGTTTTATTCTTTCTGGCAAGATTAACTCTGATAAGGTTTCCTCTTGATTCCAATTATATCCGGCTTTTTCATAATCCAATGCTTTCTGAAACAGCTCTGGATGTTGCTCATAAAGCCAAACCCATTCTATTTTTTGTTGGAAGAAGCAAAAATAGCAGCCTGAGCGGCTTCTAGCATATTGTCCTTTTTTATCTTCAACCTCAAAATCAACTTTCTTATAATAGGCAGGTATACCTACGCCACTTTCTTCTAAAATCCTAAAAATATCATCCCTTACTAGAACTTCTTCATTGTCTATGAGCGGAAAATCTTCCTCTTTAGCTAAGGGGTAATCTGTAGATTTTAAAAATTCAAAGATGAGGCGGTTAGTCTCTTTTATCCCTTGATTGAAGAGCTGGTCCATTTTGCTTTGCTGGTTAAAGTTCAAAGCAATAGGTTTGGCTAAGATATCAATGATTTTATCTCTTCTTCTACCAAGATCTATAACATCAGTAAGGGTAATCAACTTCTCTGTGTTGTTATTATTGATAAACTTGGTAATTACATCTTCGCTGAAGATATTTTTTCTAAATGGAAAGATGGATTGGATATTTGATTTCTTTGAGATATACCCTTCACGGTCTTCATCTCCTCTAATACCCACATAAGAAACTACCAGGTCATTGCCTACATACTTTTCAAAAGGCTCTAACTTCAGCTTTTTGGTACACCAGCGTGAGTTAGAAGAAGGTAAATAGCCTCCATACATTTTTAAGAAATGGTCAAAGGAATCCACGTGGCTCCCTTCGGCTGCCTTCAACAACGTAATCTTCTTTCCTAAATAGACTTCTAGGTTCTCAATGAGCTGGTAGGTCTCGTCTAACTCTTTACCTGTATCTGTGGTATAGTAATCAATGTTTAAAGCTGGGTAGTTCTGTTTTAGGTAAATAGCCAAAGCGGCACTGTCTTTCCCTCCTGAAATGCCCAATACATGCCTTACATTACTCATTTCGATACTATTTCTTTTAAAAGTTTGGCCAATGCCGCAATATTTAAGCTATCATCTTTTGAAAGAACTCCTAATAAAGAGTCTTTGATGACATCTACTTCAGTACTCTTACTCATAGGCAATCTAAGAGTACTCCGGGTAACTCCTGCTGCAAAGGATTCAATTTGTACTCCTAGTACTTCTTCTTTCTCTTCATCAATTTCAGATTTAGAAAGTTCAGTTAAACTATCTAGATCTAAAATTAACGTCTTGAACTTTTCATACAGCAGAATCTCCTCTTCATCCTTCAGGTTCTCTAAGGATTTGCCTACAACTGCTTGTCCTATTGAATTTAGCCATGCTTTACGGTCGTCTAAAACAGAGTCTAAGCGTTGGATAAAAGTCTTTTGGTAAGGTAATAGCAAATGCTTCTTCAGCTTTTTATAGCGTGACTGAAGTTTATTCTTATACTCCTCAAAGGAGCAGCGTTCATACAGCAACTCATTTTGAATAAATTCTTCTACTCTATCTACTAAACCGTCATAACTAGTCCTTACTTCCCTTATAGCATCTTGCAGCGTAGAGATGTAGTCATTTAAACTAATCGCATCTGCTTTTAATTGACTAAAGGAAATGCCTAACGCACTTGGGAAATCTTCGAAGAAGGTTTTTTCAGGATCTTCTGACTTAGAAATAGCAGTACGAATAGCTAACGCCTCTCTGCTTAAGCGTTTAGTATTTTTAGCGTATGCAGGTAGATCTCTATAAAAAGTTAAGAAAGGCTTAATGGTCTGAATAAAAGTCTGGTTATCTACTTTCTCCTTCACCTCCTGATTTAAGAACAGGCGGTAGCTATTGAAGATATCTAACTTAACACCTTCAATATCAAATGCCTTTACCCAAAAAGCCTTCGGCTCTTTAGAAATAAGCTCTAAGATTTCATCATTTAAAACAGGTATATAACCATTCTCCCCAAATAAAGCTAAATCATTTCGCTTCAAGAAAAGAAAGGTTGGCACCCAGAAGCCAATTAAACCTTGCTTTAATTTCAAAGGTCGTTTATTCAGCTCCTCTACAAATTCATTTAGGTTGGTCTTTTCCTTCTTAGCTTTATTTAGAAAGTGAAGGGAACAATTCCAAAGTGCCTTAAAGGACGAACCTTCAGATACAGAAATATCTTGCCCTACTACATCTATGTAAGGAGAAAGACCATTCTGTTTCAGCAATGTGATGTAGATGGTTTTCTCAGCGGGGAATCTGTCTGTTGCAAACCCAAGATCCTTTTCCATCCAATGGTTTGCCAAGGCTTTGAAGTAATTCCTTTTGGCACTATGAACGGCTCCAGAAATACGGTGTTTGTTCACCAATTCATTATTGAAGGTTGGCGTATCTGCATATACTTGAGCGCAAATCATTGATAGCAACACAATGAAGTCTTTTCTATCTTCAAGAGTCCGCTTTTCGCCATTCCAAAACCAAACCACTTCACTTTTCTCACCAAATAGATTCCTATCTATATAATGTTGGAGCAAGTTCTTTTGGTGAAGTATGATATTCTCTAATTCTCTTCTTGCTGTTTTATCGTTTCTGTTTTCTTGTAAAACCCTCTCAGTTTTCTCAATCTCATACAAGAGGTTTTTTATTTCTTTAGAGTTTTTGAAGTAACCATACAGAATCGCCTCTTTCTGCTCTTTGGATGACTTTTGAACTTCTTCAACATTTAATCTCTCATTAAAGATCAAGTTAATGAAACCATCTATTTCTCCTTGCGGAACATCTGCCTCAAGATCTTCTTTAATCTGATAGCTAAAGTAGCGCGGAGTACCTGTCCAGTAAAAATATGACCTAGCTAGAACTGGATCTTGATCTAAGTATTTCTCAAGGACAGTTTTCACATCTGTAATTTCATTTACAGAGTCTGCCGCTTTAATCAACTCTCCTTCAATGTCGACATCCGTTCCTTCAGATAAGATATACCGCTTACTATAATTCCTGTATAAGATGATTTGCTTTGATTTAGATTCTAGATCATTTATCAAAACCTCTGCATCTAGTATTCCTAAACAAAGTGTGGCATAGGCAACCAAAAAGCTCTTGTTCAGATTTGAACCAGCTGCTGCATAGATGCTTAATAAACCTATTGCTTTTACAATTCTAGAATAAGCTTCTAAATTTGTCTCAAAACTATTCTCTACTTGCTCTAGGGCTACCTTTATAGCGAACCATGCGGAATGATCAGGATTATACTTTGAAGCAAGAAATGAATAGAAATTGAAGTTTAGATAATCATAAACATTTGCCAAGTTATAAAAAGGAGAATCCGTCTTTCTAAACCGTGCAATACTGGTATGATCTGTTGCTTCTAAAAATGAAAACAGAGAACGCTCATTCTGTCCATATCGCTGCAAAGACAAGGTTAAAATGTTTGCTGCAAAGAGGTCAAGTGGAAATAACTTCTCACTAATCTCATTACTGTAAGCCGTATTATGGAATGCCTTTGAACCAGCAAATATTTTATAGGCTGCTTTTACTTCTTTCTTTGGCGCTTTGAAATCTGTAGCAGCAGCAATGTGCTCTGCCGCTAGAAAAAGCAGCTGCTCTACCGGTTCATTGAAAGTAATTTCTCTAAAGCGACCTTTTACCTTTGTCCATTCCTGTCGCTGGGCAGGCGTAAGCCCATAGGCGTAGCTTTCAAACCCTTGGTGTATGGTAGTTATTAGTACAATGTTGTACTCGGGGTTGTTGGCAAACTCAGCTAACTGCTGCACAAAATACAGTTCCTGCTCAGGATTATTCTGAGCAGCGTATTCTAACAACTTACCAAACTCATCGATTTCAATGAACAATAATCCATTTTTACCTAAATCATAGTGCCTGTTATAGATTTCTGACAATACGTTCTCAGGCAGATTCTCCTTTGCCTTAACTTGTAAGGTTGCTGCTAGGGTATCAATGATACTGTTATAAGAACCAACAACCTTGATGACATCAAAATTTGGCTCTTGTAAAAACTTAGCATTAAAATAAGGCTTTAAACCTCTTAAGCTTTGTTCTAAGGCAAGTAAAAATGAGGACTTACCTGTCCCGTAAGATCCAATTAGATTAAAGGCACGAATACCTTTTCTAAAATCATCCACCATTTGCCCAATCACCCGTTTCGCGTTAGGGGTTGGTATGTAGAAATAGTCTACATTGGTATCTCTAACTATATTTACGGAAGGTGTGAAATTATATTTCATAGTACAATCTGAGGGCTTCTAACGGTTCTATCTCCTTCTTAAACTGCAATTCTTTTATACCTGCTTGGTCTGTATAAGTAATAAAAGGGTATAGTTCAACCGCTTCTTCAATCTTGCTCACCAAACCCGCTCTATTTAGAGCAAAGATGTTTCCTGGACTGTTGATGTCGTTTTCTAAGCTATGTAAACTTATGGAAGCTCCATATGCAGAATTGGAGCATATACTGTAAAGCAGTATTTCTGGTGGAAGAGTCGGCCTTTCTGTGTTTTCAATATAGAAAAGGTCCTGCTTTGATCTTTTGCCATTCTCTTCTCTTATCTGCATCATTGACTTTAGCAATCCTAATTCGGTCAATATTCCAGAAAAACTATCTTCTATTCCGCTCTTTGCATCATCATTAGAGGACAGATAAAGCTTGCGGAAGACATCAAAATCGTCCCCAACAGTTTTAGGATTAAAGCCCAATCCTTTCTCTGTCTCTGCTTTCCGCTTTATGTAATTGACAAAAGAATCTTTGTTAAACTGGATTTTCTCTTTTCTAAACTCATTGAATATTAGAAAATAAGTAGAGGCAACACCTTTACTCACCAGTTGATAGTGTAAAAGCCAAAGACTAGCAGTGTCTTCAAGAAAAGGATCATAGCCCCCATCACTTAGTAGGAGCTCTCCAAATTGGGTTACTTCATCTTTATTGTCTACTATGTTGAAAGCTTTCAACCAGTAGCGGATAGATGCCACCATATTCTTACCAACTCCTAAATCAACCACAGCACTCTCGCTATGAAATGATCCTCCTGCTTTTATGTAGTCAAATCCTTTTTTCAACCAAAGCTGCCTGCATTGGAAAGACTCATGGCCTGAAAAAGAATATTTGATACGTGGCTCTTGCTCGCTTATCATTCGTGTATATAAAAAGTCTTTCTGCTCCATACCAAAGGTAAGAAATCAGGAGCATATCTATCCTTTTACGACATGATTCTAAGCTAAAATTAATAGCATTGATTTTATTAGTACAACCTCTGTCACCTACAGCAACAACGTATCTACCCGATGGGCGTGGACCATCATCTCGCAGGGCGACCAGCTGAAGATGGTGAAGCGGCCGTCTTGGGAAGCTACCAGGGCGGTGGCGTTGCGCTGGTCATGCACAAACTGGGCAGCGGAAAGGTGACGGGTGCCGCCGTTATTGCTGGGGTGCATAATGACGGGCTCATTCCCCAGCACCGGCTCTGTGAGGGCAATCTGCTCCACCAGGTCATTGCCGTCTGCCCGGATGATCTTCACCCCGAAAGCCAGCAGTTCATGCTGGTCATTGATAATGGTGGCGCCGTCTACCGCCGTGAGGCCTGCCAGGCCGTCAATCTCCCGGCGCAGGGCGCCCTGCCAGATGCTGCGGCTCCGGTCTTCCTTTTCCTGCCGCATCAGCTCGGCCAGCGCCGAGAAAGCCGGCGAGATGGCGTACTGCACCGGGTGCAGAATGGACTGCTGCCAGGTTTCAGAGCCGGTAGGCACCACCAGCAGCGTACCGCCCCTACCGTGCGCCCGCATGGACACAGCAAGCTGCACCAGAATGTTCACCGAGTCGTCCCAGGTGGAGGGAGTATTGAAACCCAGCAGGGAAGTCAGTACCTCGGGGCAATCGGGTAGGCTGTCGTTGCGCTCATCTATGAACTTGATCACATCGCCCTTGAGCACAGCCACGTTGGCGAACTTCCCAAACCCGCTAGACCTTCTATGCTTCACCACCAGCAGACCCGGCTCAGAGACGTCCAGCACAAAGCAAAAGCTGAGGATCTCGCGGGTGGTGCCCCACATGTACAACTCGCCATGCTCTTTCCAGACCCCAATATGGATTCCGGGGCGCTCTACGCCGGGCGCCAGTTTGGTGAGGTTATGGGTGGTAAGCGGGAGCCGATGGGCAAACAAAAGCGGTTTCACGGCTTGGTCTGGGGGCAGAAAAGCCAGGGAGATGCGGGGCGACTGTCCTTCTTCCTTTCTGAGGCTGGCCCAGAAAGCGGCATCAATCAAGGCCTCAATCACCTTTACCGAGGGGGTAGGCGCCAGGTTCAACTCTCCACGTTCCTGGGCTTCAGTCTGGTGGTGGGCAAAATGAGCTTCTATGGCTGGCGCCACGGTTCTGGCCGCGGCATAGGTGGTTTTACGATTCATGCAATCTGGATGGTCAATGGTATACGAATCCGCGGGTAAGGGCCTGCCCCGTGGTTTTCCTGGCATTTTTGGCCTGGCCGACGACAAGCAATGAGCCTCCCCAGTTTCAGAATCTAACTTACATTTTGTTTCGCTGTGTACAAGCCCCTAATTCAAATTGTTTCACCGGGCCCAGAAATCAGATTACCAGTGGTAAAGCGCCTCACCTACTTAAAATTTCCTTCTGCACTCCTGGCCCCTCCTTGTTTTCGGCCTGATTTCAAAAAAACACCTGTAAAACCTTTCCGCCGTGCTTTCCTGCCCCAGAGTTGAGTTTACGATTATTTAACATGAATTATTCCTATCTAAATCCTTGCAAGTAGCTCTTTGTAAGCTATCTTGCTTTAAATAATCAAACTATCCACCAAACAAACCAGCCCCTCATGAAGAATTTGTACCGTTCCTTGCTCATGGCTTTCACCCTGGGCTTTGCCGCTTCCTGCTCCGTGGAAGACGTGGAACCCAATCAACCCCTGAGCCACACCTCCACCGACAGCGCCACCGCCACCCAGGACAGCCATCTGACCATGGGCAATCCCAGCGGCGCCAACACCAGCTACAGCAACTACCTGCTGAGCAAGCCTCAGTATGCAATGTCTTACAACAGCTATCGGGGTACGCCCAACTGGGTAAGCTGGCACCTGAGCAGCGCCTGGGTAGGCAGCGCTCCCCGCCAGGATGATTTCCGGGCCGATACCTCGCTCCCCAGCGCCTTTTACCGGGTGCAGTCCACAGATTACACCGGCAGCGGCTTTGACCGGGGCCACAACTGCCCCTCGGCAGACCGCACCCTCACCACCACAGACAACTCGGCCACGTTCCTCATGTCTAACATAATTCCGCAGGCCGGTCCGAACAACCAGCAGACCTGGGCTAACCTGGAGAACTACTGCCGCACCCTTATCAGCGCCGGCAATGAGCTGTACATCATCATGGGAAGCTACGGCAAGGGCGGCACCGGCAGCAACGGCTACGCAGAGACTCTGGCGGCCGGAAAAATCACGGTACCCAACCGCATCTGGAAAGTGATTGTGGTGCTACCCAACGGCTCCGGTGATGCAAGCCGCGTCACTTCCAGCACCCGCGTGATTGCCGTGAATACGCCAAACACCACCAGCATCAGCAGCACCTGGGGCACATACCGTACCACGGTAGATGCCATTGAGGCAGCAACCGGTTATGACCTGCTCTCCAACGTATCGGCTAGCGTACAGAGCACCATTGAAGCGCGCGTAGACAGCGGCCCTACCCAGTAAAAGCGCCAATCATCTGCCAGGTGAAAAGAAACCGTAAAGCCGGGTGAATCTTGCCTGATAAAAAGAAAGGATCCTGCGCGTGAACCTATGCAGCTTTTTTACCGCTGTTGCCGTTCAAGCCCAGGATCCTTTCTTCTACGGGTGAAAAATGAATAGATACGTTGCCTCTAAGGGGCGCAGCTTAAATGCTTAACCAAATGTCTACACTTCAGGACTTAGCGCAGGCAGCCCAGGGCTTGCTGTTCATCAGTGAAATCGAGGCTCCGCTGGAGCCTTTCACGCTGCCAGCCGGCACTTCTATCCATTCCCCCGCCGATTTTCTGAATGCCATAGGAAAGCCAGACCAGCCGGCGGAAGAGGTAACTCTTGCTTATTTCCTCCGGAACATGGTACGCACATACCCTGAGCAAGACCCCACGCAGCAGGCTGTTGCCCAGCGGTTCATAGCCTTGCAAGGGTGGCTGGAGACTCATTTACAAGAAGTACGCGTATACCGGATAGGGCAAGTACAGGTACAGGCCTACGCCGTTGGGAAAACCCCGGAGGGATCGTGGCTGGGACTGAAAACCACGCTGGTAGAAACGTAAACCTTTGCCTTAAGGCAGCAATTCTTGTACAAGTTTTTCCATAGAGGAAGTTTTGAGGTAGGGTTCCAGTTGCGCCTGGGAGGTAAACGTCCTGATCATGCCAATGCTGCCGCAATGCTCCAGAAGCCAGACCTCGGCGTAAAAGGTCCCCATAAAATATAGACTGATGTGGCACCAACCCTTGAGGCGTGCGTGTAGATACCTGCCGGTGCTTTGCACACAATTGATTTGCTCTGTCAGGGGTAGTTGGCTGAACTCCTTCACTTTTATTTCCATCTCTGCGTGGCCTTTATTGTAGTCTCATACGCTCCAGAAGACTGCTTTAGTGCTTAAGGTAGCGTTTTTTTATTTTTCTGCGGCGTAGAAAGGTCCCTAATCTTTTCACCTTTTTTTGGTGCGGTCTGCCTGGCCACAGCAATTGGGTTAATGTCTGCCTATTATCTTAAGGTTCCAGCACCAGACCCTCTCCCTTCCAGGCGGCAGCCTCCCGGATACTCAGAAATTAACTTAGCATCTAAAACGCAGGCATTTAACCGTTGGTTTGTCTCTACTTTTATTATCTAATCTTCTTCTTTATTGGGTACCATTTTCGGCGCATTTTCTTTATAACGGCCCCAAAACAAGCTCAGCCCCAAGTAGCCTGGGAGCAAACCAGTTGGATAACGCTTTCTACAGCCGCATTTTAGCGCCCAGAGCCAGATGGAAAATCTTTGCGGGGTTCAGGTAACGCGGGTTCTGCACATAAGAGATCAGGTATTCTCCCATGGTCCCCATCTCATAATAGCCGCTGAAACGGTTCAGCTTTTCTACCCTAGTGAGATTCACCTGGCCGCCCACAAAGAAGTACAGATGGAGCGCGGTGGAAAACCGGTAATAGCTGTTAGGGTACCGGCTGAGGAACCGCTCAGACGCGAAATACTCATCCCCGAAGGTGTAGCTCAACTGCATGCCGGTAGTTACGGGGTACCAGTCTACCTTCTCTATCTTGATGGGTTTGGTAGCCAGCCATGATGATTTCACCGCGATGGTAAGCAGGTGATCTCCGCCTACCTTCTTGGGCAAATACCCGAAAGACACGTCCGTTTCCAGTTTCCGGTTCAAAGACTGCCGCCCCACTCCCACCGATACCAGCCCTATATCGCCGGCAAACTGGGTTTTCAGGTAGAACGGCGACAGCTCTTTTTCCGGAGTCTGGCCCTGTCCGGGGAAAGCCCATAGAAACAGGCCCAGCCCCAAAAGGAATTGCGTGAAGCGTTGCATCTTAGTAGGCTATTTTCTCCACAGAATACCCTTGGTCCCAAACCTTGAGGTAAGTAAACCCGCGCCGCTTCACCGTGGTGGTCACGTGGTAGTGGACATCATCGTCATAGGCCTTCTCTGAACTCCAGCCATGCTGATGCCCGTGCAGGCTCAACGGTACCCGGCCGCTGGAAGCCAGCGCCTGGTGAAAAGACATCTCCAACTCAGGGTCAAAGTCAGAATCAAAGGGCGGGATGTGTGACACCACAATAGCCTGGTTCCAGTTCTCCCCGGCCGCGGGCCGAAGCTCATTCTCCAGCCACTCCAGGTTGGGGATGTTCCCATTGAAGCCGTACTCGCGGCCGTTGGTGTCCAGGAAAACAAACTTGGTGTGGCCGTAGGTAAAAGCGTAGTTCAGGTCGCCGTACATCTCGGCGTACACCTTGCGCGCGTTGCCCAGCAAATCATGGTTCCCGATGACGGTGAGGTAAGGCCACCTGAGGTCTTTCATGATGTCATGCACCCATCGGAACTCCCTGGACATGCCAAAGTCAGAGATATCACCCAGGTGAATCACAAAGTCTATGTCTGGGAAGGAATTGGCTTTGTGCACAAAATCCACGGTCTCGTCATAGAACCGCTGGGTGTCGCCCATAACCAGGATGCGCAGCGTATCGCCCGGTGATTGGCCGGCCAATTGCCGAAGGTAAAAAGCGGTGAGGTTCTTCTCCTCGGGTTTCAGCCGGATCTGGTTGGGATGGTATTCAAAGAGATCTGAGCAGGAAACCAGGAAGAGCAGGAAGATGGAAAAAAGGAGGGGTAAAGGTTTCATCATAGTAAGCGGAAAAACTAAAAAGCCTTGGCTTCTTAGGAGTGATTTCTGGGAAAAGAGGCTCAATTCTCTTCCCAGCGTCAGGGATGCCACCTACAAGGTGATGGCAAGATCAGCGAACATTGTTCTGTGCCTGGCCTTTCAGGAAACAGAGGCGCCACAGCAGAACGGCGGAATCAAAAGCAGCCACTGGCCTGGCCAGGAACCGCGTTTCTCAAATGCAATTGTTTCTCTCTTTCTTTACGTTTCCTGGCGCAGAAACTCCATCAGAAAATCACAGGCCTTTTTGTTACTATTAACATCTGCATCGGGCTATATTACCTAAAGGCTGATAATCTGGGTAGCCAGGAAAGTGTACCAAAGGTAAGGTCTGGCTGGATTTTTCCTATCCCGAAAAGGCCTACCGGCACTAAACCATAGCAGGTATACAAGGAGAAATCAACCGCATTTCACCCGAAAATTGATGGTTCTTGAGATGAGGGTTTGGTGATTCAAATACTAGATTTTAGGCTGCTTTCTGAAAAACACCCCGAAAATGGAAGAGCTTACAGAGCACAGGAAAGATCAGACTGGGAAAGTTTGCCAATCTAGAACGCATCTCCTTCTGTGACCGGGCACGCTAGAGCAACCTCATTGCAGTTCGCCCACAAGATCCTTTCAGGATGACAAATTGGGGAGGGAAAGGCAAAACAGAACAGAAAGGAAGGAGAACGGTGGACCAGGCTTTTAGAACATAGTTAAAGCTTGTACAACATCGCTCAAGATTAAGCTCGAAAAGCTAGGCTAGGTCAGATAACTTTTATGATTGACACTGATTTTACGGTTGGCATTGGTATTTCACTTCCTGGGCGGCCAGGGCGAAACCCAGTTGGGCGGCTTTGGAGAGCAGGGCACAACCGCGGGTGGAGTCGCCCTGGGCTTGTTTTATTTTGGCCTGGAGGTAAAAGGCCTTGGGGTTGGCGGGAGATTGGCGCAGCGCCTGCTCGGTGTCTTGCCAGGCTTTCTGCAATTGCTGCATTCTGTAGAGAGCGAAGGTACGGTACAGTAGGGCCTCGGTGGTGTGGGCAGAAGGGCGCGGGGCTTTCCGCAGGTAGGTAGTGATATCAGCCTCGGCGGCGGGCCAGTTGTCTTCCAGTTGCAGGTGTACCACGCCACGGTCCAGATAGGCGCCGGCTTGGGCCCCGTCCAGGGCAATGGCTTTGTTCAGGTCCTGGAGGGCTTGCTGGTACTGCTTGGTCTGCAGATAACCCTTGCCCCTGGCGGCATACCAGGCAGCCTTCGGGTTTTCGCTTTCGCGCAGCACCGCCGAGTAATCTTCAATGGCACCAGTGGGGTTCTTGAGGTAAGTCAGCCGGAGGGCGCCGCGCCGCACCCGGGCACCTTCCAGGGCTGGCTTATGCTCCAGCACGGTGGAATAAGCCTCATCGGCCTGCTTCCAGAGGCGTTGCTTCTCTGCCTCCTGCGCCTGCTTCAGGGCCCGGCTGGAGGCTATCTGGCGCCAGCCAAAGTAGAGGCCCATCACCAGCAACACGGCGGCTACCACCACCCCCAGCACCACCTGCAGGTCATGCCGGGAGAAGTGCGTGTGCTTCTGAGGCCGCTGCCGATAATGCCGCTCCCTGAAACCGGCGGGCTGGCGGGTATGGTGGTAGCGGGGCATGGCGTGGGCGTGGGCCTGCCGCTGGCTTTTTTCATACTGCTGCTGCAGGTCAAAGGCGGCGCGGCGCCGGGGGTTGGAGAGCACCTGGTAGGCATCGTTCACCTGCTTGAACCGCTCCTCGGCGTGGGTGTCGTGGGGGTTCTTGTCGGGATGCCATTTGAGGGCCAGCCTTTTGTAGGCGGCTTTTATCTCAGCGACCGATGCGCTGGGGGAGACTCCCAGAATATGGTAGTAGTTCTTTTTCAATGGTCATTGGGCCGGCAGGCCATCTGCAAAAGTACGAGTTAGCCCGGCTGCATGGGTAGCGTTTTAGCCTTATTTTCTTTTAAACGGCTCTTAAAAGGCGGCAGATATCCAATGCCAAATGGTATCCGTAAAATGCCTTATCCCGTATGGAACTCTGGGGAAGATTATTTCTGGAATATTTTTCAGCAGATGTTCCGTATATCTCCTACGCACCATCAACTAGAAAACACATGGCTACCGAAGACAAAAGTAAAACCGACAGCATTATAGCAAACCTGATGGGGTACATAGATACCCGCATTGACCTGGTGAAGCTTGATCTGCAAACCAAACTGAAAAGCATCTTTGTGAGTACGGTGCACGGCGTGCTGCTGGGTCTGGTGGGGTTGATGGTGCTGCTGTTCCTCAACGTGTTCATTGCACTGCTGTTAAACGACTTACTTGACAGCCGCTTCTGGGGCTTCGGGATTGTCACACTTTTTTATCTTATCTTGCTCGTCATATTAATTGTGGGGCTGGACAAGAAAGTATTCCAGGGCATGGCCGACAAGGCTTTCCGGAATACCATTTACAAAACTGATGAATCTGAACAAACCATCTAACTATACCTGCTGCCATGAGCGAACTAACCAATCCGCTTTTTGATGACCCGCGCGAGTTCCTGGAACGTCAGAAAGAAGAATATAAGAATGCCTTACTCAGCGATGTCACTGAACTGAAAGACCAGTCCCAGCAGATTGGGAAGAGCATTGCCATTGCCGGCGGCGTGCTGGCGGGCATCTACCTGATCAGCAAAGCCTTTGGCAGGGGGAAAGACGCAAAACCCAAGAAGAGAAAGAAAAGCAACCGCCTGGAGAACCCGGCCCGCTTCAAAGGTGCCGAGGACCGCGCCTGGATCTCGTCCATCCCCGATGTGGAGGATGACGAGCCGCTCTACAGCGCCATTGAGCGTACCTATCCGGCGGTCTATCACCCCAACACCGGCACTGTGGCCACCTCTTCTTACCGCTCGCGGCACAAAGAGGAAACTTCCGGGCTCAAGGCGTTTTTCCAATCAGATTTATTTAAGATATTGGAGCAGCAGTTGGCGGCTCTGGTGGTAGTGTACCTTTCCAAACTGGTGGAAGAGCATCTGCACCAACCGGCTACTACCTCGCAGCCAATTCTAACCCAACCTCTTCTAGTGGAGGAAAACACCACTGTTGATTACCAGTCACAGCCTGACGTTAGCCCGAATGCCCAATCACCTGAATCACCATCTTTTTCCGATATCTAATACCTCAGACACCGCCAACCACCCTAAACGGCTGGCGGTGCTCCTGGACCCAGACCACCTCACCGTAGCCCGCTGCCAGGAGATCCTGGCGCTGAGCCACCGGCACGAGGTGGATTTCTTTTTCATGGGCGGCAGTCTGATCTCTAACCCAGACCAGACCTCCTTTGTGAGCTACATCAAGCAGCACAGCTCCATTCCGGTGATTCTGTTCCCCAGCAGTGGCCTGTACATAGACCCGCAGGCCGACGGCATGCTCTTGCTTTCGCTTATCTCGGGCCGTAACCCGGACTTCCTCATTGGTCAGCACGTGGCCGCTGCGCCTTTGCTCAGATCCAGCGGTTTACCCCTCTACCCTACCGGCTACATGCTCGTTGACTCGGGGCGTCAGACCACGGCCTCCTACATGAGCGGCACCACGCCTATCCCGTATGACAAGCCTTCCATTGCCGCCGCCACTGCCCTGGCCGGCCAGATGCTGGGCCTGCAATACATGTACCTGGACGGCGGCAGCGGAGCCATGTATCCCGTGAGCGCTGCCATGATCCAGGCGGTGTGCCAGGCTGTTTCCGTGCCCATTATTGTGGGCGGCGGCGTGAACACAACTGAGAAAGCCGAGGCAGCCTGGAAAGCCGGCGCCGACATTCTGGTGGTGGGCAACCACATTGAAAAGAGCCCGCAGTTCATCCAGGAGGTGAGCGAGGTAAAGCAACGCTTCAACGTGGCACTGCCGCAGGAGTAATCTGATAAGACAACCAACCACCCCTTCCCCCTCCTTAGCCAAGGAGGGGAACTATGCGCCTACAAGGTTTCAAGGCCGATTTCGGGAAATCACGTCTAAAACGCTTCCCTTTCTAAAATCTCAGTCTCAAGAACTCTGAGACCCTGATTCCGCTACTTTATTCTTTTAATCCAAAGACCTGGCAATAGTTGTAAGCGCCAACCCAATCCTATTCAAGGTCCAATTGAACAACTCCCCTCCTACCTTAGGAGGGGTGCCCGAAGGGCGGGGTGGTAAATCGCCTCTTTTCTCCAAAACACCCTAAAAACAGAAAGGCCCGCTTTTGGCGGGCCTTTCTGTTTTAATCTCTGTGCAAGTGCTTACACGTTCATGGATGACTCACGGCGGCGCATTTTACCGGCCGGAATCCCGAACATCATTTTGAAGCGACGGCAGAAATACGCAGTGTCTTTGTATCCCACGTCTTTGCCAATCTCTCTGATGCTCTTCTTGGTAGTGCGCAGCAAGAATACGGCACGCTCCATGCGCTGGTATTCGATGTAGTCCTGCGGGTTGATACCGGTAAGCATCTTGAAGTACTGGCCCACGTAGTCCTCAGAAACGTTGGCCACGTTGCTAAGCACCTTGTTAGACAAGTCGCCGCCCAGGTTCTCCTTAATGTAGTTGAACAGGTCAATGAGGCGTGGATCTTTGAAGTAAGTGCTGTTGGTAGCCAGCTGCTCCACAAACATCTTGTTCTTCAAGATGTAGCGGATCAACTCTACCACCATCTGCTCTGTGTACAAGCTGATGATGCGCTCCTTGCCCGGCAGATCCTGCATGCTTTCCTCCACAATCTTGATCACCAGCGTGGCCAGCTTGTTGCTGGTAATCACAAACGCCGGCACCTCAAGGGAGGTGAAGAAGTTCACAGAGTCAAATACCTTGGCCTCAAAGCTCACAAAGCTGTGGCTGTCATCGGCTTCGCCGATTAAGTCAAGGTCATTGTTGCTTTTGAAAAACTTATCTTTGGTGGTGATATAATCATCATTGGAGATAACCCGGCTCTCGGTATCGCCATAATAAAGTTTTGTACTACGGCCGCCTGGAATGAAGAGTAGCTGACCCTCTTCTGCTACTTGTTTATCGTCTCCGAAAGCAACAATGCCATTGTGCACTAAAATAAGGTTGTTTCCAACATCATAGTAGTTACGCACCGTCAGCGGCTGCTGCAACACCAGGTTTTTAGCCTTGATGTAGCGCACTTTCAGCGACTCAATTATTTTATTGTAATCTTCCATGTAAGGGCACTTATTAAAGGGTTTTAACTTATGTTGATTTTTTAAGTTGTCTGTCGGTTTAAAATTAGTACTTATCTTTTAAGTTATCAAACAAAAAAGGTAGATATTTATAAACTGACAATTACTATATACCCTTATATCAACAATAAACGTTATTAATCCCCTTTTCTATTTCAATATCTCCCTAGAGATTACTATTTTCTGTATCTCAGAAGTTCCCTCGTAAATTTGCGTGATTTTGGCATCGCGCATGAGGCGCTCTACGTGATATTCTTTCACAAAGCCGTACCCACCATGGATTTGAACAGCCTCAACGGCCGTATCCATGGCTACTTTGGAGGCGAAAAGTTTGGCCATTGCCCCGGATTTTGAGTAATCGCGGTGGGCATCTTTATCGGCGGCAGCCTGCAGGCAAAGCAAGCGGGCTGCGTCAATATTGGTGGCCATGTCTGCCAACTTGAACTGGATGGATTGGTGCTGCGAAATAGGCACACCAAACGCTTTCCGCTCCTTAGAATACTTCAAAGACAGTTCATAGGCGCCGGAGGCGATGCCCAGGGCCTGCGAAGCAATCCCGATGCGGCCGCCGTTAAGGGTAGACATGGCAAACTTAAACCCAAAGCCATCCTCCCCGATGCGGTTCTCCTTTGGAACCTTAACGTCTGTAAACATCAAAGAGTGTGTGTCTGAGCCTCTTATGCCTAATTTATTTTCTTTTGGCCCAATCTCAAAGCCTGGCATGCCTTTTTCCACGATAAGGGCATTGATACCCTTGTGCCGCAACTCTGGATTGGTCTGCGCAATCACCAGGTATACAGAGGCAGTGCTGCCATTGGTGATCCAGTTCTTGGTGCCGTTGAGCAGGTAATGGTCACCCATGTCCACGGCGGTAGTACGCTGCATGGTGGCGTCTGACCCAGCCTCTGGCTCAGAAAGGCAGAAAGCGCCAATGATCTCGCCGGTAGCCAGGCGCGGCAGGTATTTCTGCTTCTGCTCCTCAGAGCCGTACTTCTCCAGCCCCCAGCACACCAGGGAGTTGTTCACTGACATCACCACCGAGGCAGAGGCATCTACCTTGGAGATCTCTTCCATGGCCAGCACATAGGAAACGGTGTCCATTCCGCCGCCTCCGTACTTAGGATCCACCATCATGCCCAGGAACCCCAGCTCGCCCATCTTCTTGATCTGCTCCGCCGGAAACTTTTGGTGCTCGTCACGTTCAATCACGCCCGGCAACAGTTCTGTCTGGGCGAAGTCGCGGGCAGCTTCCTGCACGGCCAAATGCTCTTCCGTTAATTTAAAGTCCATATAAGGTGTTTATTATGAATGCTATGGTGTGAGAATGATAAAACAAAAATAATGAAAAAATAGTATGCAAGCAGCCTACTCTACCCGCAAACAAAAGCTAAAGCTAACATTTGTTCGGTTTTTTGGCTATTTACTGAATAACAGCCTAAAAACGAAAAGGATGCACAAAAAAAGAGGACAGCTTCCGCTATCCTCTTTTTTACATATAATTGGTTTAAAGGTTCCTAGTCTCTACGGCCGGTAAGCATGGACGCATAGTAGAGCAAGGTAGCCAATGAACCAATGGCGGCCACCACGTACGTCATCGCGGCCCATTTCAAAGCGTCTTTGGCCATGCCGTGCTCCTGGGTAGTTACCACGCCTCTGGTGTCCATCCAGGCCAAGGCCCGCTTGCTGGCGTCAAATTCCACCGGCAGGGTGATAAAACTGAACAGGGTAGTCAAGGCGAACAGCAGCACCCCTACCGCCAATGGAATGGGTGTGGTCTGAATCATCAGCACCCCGATCAACAGAATCCATTGCATATAACGGCTGGCCACGCTCAAGGCAGGCACCATGGCCGAGCGGAACTTCAGGAACGCGTAGGCCTTGGCATGCTGCACGGCGTGCCCACACTCGTGGGCCGCCACGGCCGCTGCCGCCGCGCTACGCCCCTCGTACACCGGCTCGCTCAGGTTCACCGTCTTATCGGCGGGGTTGTAGTGGTCTGTGAGCCGGCCAGGGGTGGAGATCACGCGTACATCGGTGATTCCGTGGTCTGCCAGCATCATCTCCGCAATTTCGCGGCCACTGAGCCCAGATCTGAGGCCCAGCTTGGAGTACTTCTCAAATTTACTTTTCAATGTCCAGCTGACCAGCGCCGAGGCCAGCATCATTGCAATCATGATTATCCAAATACCGCCCATCTCTTTCTTTCTTTTAAGGTTAACTGTGTTGGTCGCTCAGGATCTTGTTCACCACCTGTGAAGTAGAGTACCCCTTCACCAACGGAATTGTTTTCACGGCACCGCCTCTGGCTTGCACTATATCATGTCCCACGATATTCTCTATGGCATAATCGTCGCCTTTCACCAGCACGTCCGGTCCTATGGCTTGGATCAACTCGCGGGGTGTTTCCTGGTCAAACAACACTATAGCATCTGTAAACCAAAAGGATGCCATAACCCTTATACGTGACATTTCGTCCTGCAATGGCCTGGACGGCCCTTTTAATCTACTGACAGATTGGTCAGTATTCAGCCCCACCACCAGTTTATCGCCTAACAGCCGCGCCCGCTCCAGGTAATCCACGTGGCCTACGTGCACAATATCAAAGCAGCCGTTGGTGAATACAATCTTCTGGCCCTGCGCCCGCCACTCTTCTACTTTGGTTAAAAGCCGGGAGAGCGACATGATTTTCTCTTCTGAAGGAAGCATAGGATGGGAAACGGTTAGATGGTACAATATAAAGGAGCAGTTCCTGGGAAAAGAACGCAGAAACCCGGCTTCTGTTTTCCAGCCGATTCAAAGAAAACGAACCGGAAACGGCTTACGCGACTTGCCTGGCGGGTTGGTCTTTGCCTTTGGTCTGGCCCAAGCCGGCCACCAGGCTGATGCCGCCCATAAACACCACCAGCAGGGCGCCCGTGGTATGGGTGATGAGGGCATAGGCCATTCCCTTGTCCAGAGGCACGGCATACAGCAGCAGAGCGGTTCTCACCAATATGTGGTACACGCCAATGCCGCCCTGCACCGGTGCCGACATTCCCAGGCCACCTACCACCAGAATGGCCATGCCCGCCTGCCAGGAAAGTCCTGAGGTACCGGGTAAAGCAAAGAAAGCCAGGTAGCTGCCCAGGTAATAGGTAAGCCAGATGAATACGGTATGGAAAATGAAAGCGCCTTTCTGCTCCATTCTCGCTACGCTAGAGATTCCCTGCCACAAGCCTCGTACAAACGCACTCAACTTCTTGAAGAAAGTGTTCTGCCGCAGTTTGGCGATGTTCCGGTACACAAACCAGATCATGGCTCCCGTCCCGAAAACGGCTACAGCCCCCAGTACATACAGCGTCTGCAGGTTCTGCTCCAGGCCGTGGAATTTTTCGGAGAAGATCTCCAAGAAGAAATCTTTGAGGCGGTCAAACTCCAGCAACAGCGTAATGCCCATGCACGAGAGCAACATCAGCAGATCTATGACCCGCTCTGTGATCACAGTACCCAGGGAAACGTTCACCGGTATGCCGGATGACCGCCTGAGCAAAGTACACCTGATGACCTCACCCGCCCGCGGCAGCACCACATTGGCCAGGTAGCCCACCATAAGGGCATGGTAGGCCTGCATGACCTTAGGCTTATACCCCAAAGGCGCATACTGCATCCGCCAGCGGATGGCGCGGCTCACGTAACCAGCCACCGAGACAAGCAAGGTAACAGCTACCCAAAAGTAGTTCGCCTGAGAAAGCTCGGCCTTTACCGCGGAGAAGTTGATACTGCGCAAGGCATAGGCCATCAAGAAAACCGATACCGCCAGCAGCAGCAGGTACTTCAGTACGTTGATGGTTTTCTTCATGCCGGGGCGGGAACTACACCAGGCGGTTATGCTGGTCTGGGAAAATAACGGTGGGCTCGTGGGTGCGGGCGTCCGCGAAATTGATCAGAGCGTAAGAGATGATGATAATGATATCCCCCACCTGCACCCGACGGGCTGCCGGGCCGTTGAGGCAAATCATACCAGAACCTCTTTCTCCTTTTATAATATAGGTCTCAAAGCGCTCGCCGTTGTTCACGTTCACGATCTGGACTTTCTCATGGGGAACCATGTTGGCCGCATCCAACAGATCTTCGTCTATGGTAATGCTTCCCACGTAGTGCAACTCGGCCTGGGTTACTTTGGCCCGGTGTATCTTGGATTTAAGAACTTCAATCTGCATCAAAACAATCTAAAAACATGCAAAGTTATAGATTATTTATGAGACAAACAGGCAGTTGACTTTTTGGTTTTAATGCAAGAATAGAATCTACAACAGCATATTATCAATGAGCCGC
This sequence comes from Rufibacter roseolus, assembly GCF_017916365.1. Classification (GTDB taxonomy): domain Bacteria; phylum Bacteroidota; class Bacteroidia; order Cytophagales; family Hymenobacteraceae; genus Nibribacter; species Nibribacter roseolus. Next base: position 567,962 of record NZ_JAFMSU010000001.1, on the reverse strand, counting down.
ACCTCGCCCAGGAAAGCCGCCAGACATAGGGCCACCGGCACACCCGCTAAGATCTCTTCTAACGGCTGCAGCGTCTGCGCATGCACTACCTCCAGGTATTCCAGCCTGATTTCCGGAAAAGATGCCAAAAACGCCTCCGCCTCCTTTTTGGCTTCTGCCACCGGTTTAGACTGAAGCTGTTTTTGCAGGAGTTGCAGGGCTTCGTAGAGGTGCGGTGCAACCGCCCGCTGTTCCGGCGTGAGGCGTCGGTTACGCGAGGACATGGCCAGGCCGTCTTCTTCCCTGATGATGGGAAAACACACCAGTTCCAGGTCAAAGCTCAAATCCAGCACCAGTTGTTGGATAATGGCAAACTGCTGCAAATCTTTCTGCCCAAAGAATGCCTGGTGCGGCTTCACTAGATGGAAAAGCTTGCTTACCACCGTTGCCACGCCATTGAAGTGACCCGGACGGTGCGCGCCCTCCATTACCTGCTCCAACTCCCCAAAATCAAAAGACAACCGGGCTTTCTGCCGATACATCTCCTCTGCCGTGGGCGCAAACAGCACATCGCAGCCTTCCTGGGTCAGCATCTGGGCATCCGCCTCCAGCAGCCGGGGGTACAGGCGGTAATCCTCGGCGTTGTTGAACTGCACCGGGTTTACGAACACGCTGCAGACGGTGATATCGTTCTGGCTTTTAGCAGCCCTGATGAGCGACAGATGGCCTTCGTGCAGGGCGCCCATGGTCGGGACAAACCCAATGCGTTGGCCTTGCTGGCGCAGCATCTCGGTGTGCTGCCGGATATCAGATAAAGAGGTAAGCTGCAACATGGAGGGCTGCGGGTTTAATATTGAATTGGCAAAAGACGCCAAAGGTATGATTTTATTCAAATAAATTGAGAATCAGCTGATAATTGCTTAATTTTGCATTTCGCAATTACTATTGCCTGTTTTATTTTAATCACTCCAACCTATGTCCAAATTGAGAATCTTATACGCGGCTACTGAGATTGATCCCTTTCTGCAAACCACAAAAGTAGCGGAATTCCTGAGGATGTTGCCACAAGCGATGCAAGAGCGTGGGATGGAAGTAAGGATTTTTGTGCCTCGGTTTGGTTTGATCAACGAGCGCAAGAACCGCCTGCACGAGGTGGTTCGCCTTTCTGGCATCAATATTGCCGTTGGCGAAGAGGAAAAGCCCCTGATTATCAAGGTGGCCTCTATCCCAAATGCCAAACTCCAGGTTTATTTTATTGACAACGAAGACTATTTCCACCGCAAGTCCGTTTTGGTGGACAAAGACAATAAATTCTATCCAGACAATGATGAGCGGGCCATCTTTTTCTGCAAAGGCGTGTTAGAGACGGTGAAGAAACTGGGCTGGGCCCCAGACATTGTACACTGCAACGACTGGATGACGAGCCTGATTCCGCTGTACCTGAAGAGCACTTATAAGAATGATCCTATCTTCAAGACGGCCAAATCTGTGTTCTCGGTTTACAACAGTGAGTTCACCCACAAATTTGAGGGCGATCTGCTGGAAAAAGCCAAGATGCTGGACATTGAAGACGAGATGCTGACGAACCTGAGATCAGGTGACTTCGGTGCTTTCATCAAAATGGGCCTTCAGTATGCTGATATGGTGATCAAGTCAAACGAGGACTTCAGCGACAACCTGAATGCCATGTTTCAGGAGTATAACAGCACCAAGCAGATCAACACCATTAGCTCAGACGAAAACACCCTGGATTCTTACTTTAACTTGTATAATGAACTTGCGAATTAGTAAAGCAGCTGCTGTACTCTTTATTTTCTCTTTCTTTTTCACTGCATGCGAAGACCCAACGGCTATTGGTTTGGAGCTGCAGGAACCAGGTACCCAGATAGGCACTTCTTATACAGACACAGCTACAGTAAGAGCTTCTACTGTTTTACTGAAAGACTCTATTATTGGTTTGGGCGCGGCTCGGGTACAGGTTGGTAGAATCACTGATCCCGTATTTGGAACCGTGACAGCTAAAACGTACGCAGAGTTTGCTCCCCTGACTTTTCCTGCCAACGCTGACTCCATTGATGTAAGCAAAGGCGCTGACTCCTTGGTCATCAACCTGGACTACAACTATGCTTTCGGGGATACTACCAAGGCCATAGCCATGAATGTCCATCGTCTGACCCAGGCTTTCAGAGATGATGAGACCTATTTCATCAATGAGCCGATGGCGTACAATGAAACCCCGGTAGGGAGTGTGACCTTCAGCCCCCGGCCTAGCACTACCTATAGAAGCACCACTGATACGACCAAAACGCTGCCGCTTTTATTGAAGATCAAGATAACCGGCGCTTTCGCGAATGAGGTTCTTCAGGCTTTGGCGCAGACTTCCTCCACCCAAACGTTTGCCAACGTCATCAACGGCCTGGCTCTTGTACCCGCAAACGGTTCTGATGAGCAAGGCAGCATTGTAGGGTTCCTGCCCACTTCTGCCAACACAACGCTTACGTTGCACTACAAGTCAAAGAAAAATATAGCAAAGACTACTTCGCTGCTGTTCACTGACCGATATTACAACCATATTGAGGCAAACCGAGCCGCAACGCCACTTGCTTCTTTAACCGCCACCGGCAATACCCTGTCATCTGCCAACGCGGGAAACCGCACCTACCTTCAGGCTGGGGCCGGGCTGGTTACTAAAATAGAATTGCCTTATCTTGCTGAGTTCCGTAAGACGCAGTCCGGCGGAGAACAGAACCTGGCCATCAACAAAGCCGAACTGATTATCCCGCTGGTAACCTCCACCGTAATCACCGCCAAAGACTCCGCTCTATTGCCTCCAGTTATTACCGTGGTGGAAGCAACCACCTCTAACCGGATTGCGTTGAACGCCGGAGTACCAAGCGCCCTGTTGGCGGAAAACTCTACCGCTCCCGCTACCCTCCAGTATAGAGGGGCAAAAGGAGGCTATGTGTATGTGGTCAATATCACTAGCTATATGCAGAACCTGCTTTATAACAGAAGAACGAACAATGGCCTTATTCTACTGCCTTCCAACGTGAGCAGTTCCCTGTCAACGCCTTCTAACCTGGCACAGACTGTAAACCGGGCTATTATAGAAGCGAATCAAAGCCCCAGCGCTGAGCGCCGGATCAAGCTAAGACTCTTCTATTCAACTGCTCAATAATTATTATTTTTTATATACCCCTAGCTAAACAGTAGATTACATCACTATGTGTGGAATAGTAGCTTATGTAGGACAGAGAGAAGCCTGTCCCATTATCTTGAAAGGATTGAAGCGTTTGGAGTACCGCGGTTACGACAGTGCCGGTGTAGCTTTGTTAAACGATGGTGATCTTAAAGTTTATAAGAAAAAAGGTAAAGTCGCCGATTTAGAAGCGCATATCGGTAACCAGGACACCAGCAGTACCATTGGTATTGGCCATACCCGTTGGGCAACCCACGGCGAGCCGAACGATGCCAATGCGCACCCGCACTATTCTACCTCCAAGAAGATTGCTATTATCCATAATGGCATCATTGAGAACTACGCTTCCCTTAAAAAACACTTAATCAACAAGGGCTACGAGTTCCACAGCGATACTGACTCTGAGGTATTCGTGAACCTCATTGAAGATGTACAGAAGAACAGCAATGTTTCTCTCGCAGAAGCTGTACGTCTGGCCTTGCACGAGGTAGTAGGCGCTTACGCCATCGTGGTTATCTCCCATGATTCCCCTACTCAATTGGTAGCGGCCCGCAAAGGTAGCCCGTTGGTGATTGGTGTAGGCAAAGGTGAGTACTTCCTGGCCTCAGACGCTACTCCAATCATTGAGTACACGAATGAAGTAGTGTATCTGAATGATTTTGAGATTGCCGTAATTAAAGATGGCGTTCTGGACATCCGCACCAAAGAAGATGTGGTACAGACGCCTTACATCCAGAAACTGGAGCTGGAACTGGAAGCCATTGAAAAAGGCGGTTACCCGCACTTCATGCTGAAAGAGATTTTTGAGCAGCCTCGTTCTATCATGGACAGCATGCGCGGCCGTCTGGTGGCAGAGAACACGCAGTTGACCATGTCCAGCATCAGAGAGTATGCTACCCGTTTCAAGAACGCTGATCGTATCATCATCGTGGCGTGCGGTACTTCATGGCATGCTGGTTTGGTGGCCGAGTACATGATTGAGGAGTTTGCCCGTATCCCGGTAGAAGTAGAATATGCCTCTGAGTTCCGTTACCGGAACCCGGTAATCCGTGAGGGAGATATCGTAGTAGCGATTTCCCAATCTGGTGAGACCGCTGATACGCTTGCCGCCCTGGAACTGGCCAAATCAAAAGGCGCCATGATCTTTGGGGTGTGTAATGTGGTAGGTTCTTCTATTGCCCGGGCTACCGATGCTGGTGCCTATACCCACGCCGGTCCTGAGATTGGGGTGGCTAGTACCAAAGCTTTCACCGCCCAGGTAACGGTTCTTTCCCTTATCGCGATGATGATTGCCGAGATGCGCGGCACGATGGAGCTGACTGCTTTACGTAGCTTAATGCTAGAGATGGAGAAAATCCCGGCTAAAGTGGAGCAGGCACTTCAGTTAGACAAAGAGATCCAGGCTATTTCTGAGATCTTCAAAGACGCCACTAACTTTATATACCTAGGTCGTGGTTTCAACTTCCCGGTAGCTTTGGAAGGCGCCTTGAAACTGAAAGAGATCTCTTACATCCACGCAGAAGGATATCCGGCGGCAGAAATGAAGCACGGACCTATCGCGTTGATTGATGAGAACATGCCAGTGGTGGTAATTGCCACCAAAGACAGTTCTTACGAGAAGATTGTTTCTAACGTACAGGAAGTAAGAGCCCGTAAGGGTAGAGTGATTGCGGTGGTTACCGAAGGTGATACCGTGATCCCGCAGATGGCTGAATTCGTGATTGAGGTGCCTAACACCCACGAAGCCTTGATGCCGTTGATCTCGGTTATACCTTTACAGTTGCTGAGCTACCACATTGCGGTACTGCGCGGCTGTAACGTTGACCAGCCACGGAACCTGGCTAAGTCTGTAACTGTAGAGTAATTTTTACCCATCATAAATCTGAAAAGGGGAAGCCGTTTGGCTTCCCCTTTTTCATTTAGATTGCTTCCTTGTTTGATTGCGTATTTTGGACCTGTTTTTGTTAAAACAAGCTCAAAAACGGAGACTACTTCTAGTCCTATAAAAAGCCCACTTTAAAATCATAGGCACTAGATAAAGCACTAGGGGAACTACTCTGGGAATGATGACAAGTGCTTGATCCTAATGGTAAATGGCTGTTTATTAGCCAAGTACTTGGGATTCTCGCAGAATATCTTTTTATTAACATTAAACCATTACGCCCATTCTCCGCTCTATAGGAAAAAGCGGGTAGCTCAGGCTAAAGGCCCCGTGCTTCCTGTGCCGTTCTCACTTTGGAATGAACCAGGAAGCATGAGCAAAAGCATTTAGAAAGCACCTCGCACACGGGTTTGGCGGCAGAACAATATATCGTTAACCGTAACCTCAGCCTTGAGACAGAAAGTAATCACTTAAAATATCGGCAGTATGCACCGTATGTTTAGATATCCCGGTCAGGCGCTGGTCTTCGTCTTCTCAATTTGCCTACTTTCCTCATTTGGAAGTGCAGCGGAACCGGTGGCAAAAGTGCCCAAATTCCCCTATAAAAAGGCGGGCCTCACCGAGCGGCAGGCGGCGGCTCATTTACTTAGCCGTTTCACCTTCGGCTCCAAGCCAGGTCAGGTAGATGAGGTGGTGAAAATAGGGCTGGAGAAATGGTTTGCGCAGCAGCTCCAGGCCAATCTACCTGACCCTGAACTGGAGCAGAAGCTTGCTCCCTACCGCTCTTTGAAGATGTCAAATGAGGAGATTGTGTACTACTACCCGCAGAAAGGCCAAATCCTGAAGCTGGGAATGCAGGAAGGTGTCTTTCATATAGATTCCCTCAAGAACAGTGAACTGACCAAAGAAGGCAGAATAGCGCAAAGGGAGAAACTGGGTGCCTATATGCGGGAAAAAGGCTTCAGGCCGCAGGGGGAACTTCACAATGCGCTCTTCAATCAAAAAATCCTGCGGGCCACTTACTCGCAGAACCAATTACAGGAAATCCTGACTAGCTTCTGGTTTAACCATTTCAACGTTTCGCTCACGAACAAGAACTGCGACCTGTACCTTACCTCCTATGAGCGGGATGTGATCAGGCCTAATGTATTGGGCAAGTTCGAGACTATTTTGCTGGCCACGGCTAAATCACCTGCTATGCTGGCGTATCTGGACAATTTCAAAAGCGTAGCCGAAAAACAAAGCCTCACCCCGGAGCAGAAAAAGCGGCAGGAGCGCCAACAACTAATGCTGGAGGCCCGTCTGGCCCAAGACACCGCGCTACAGCAAAAGCAATTGGCTCAGAAAATAAAGACAGTTAAAAGAGGTGCGGGCTTGAATGAGAACTACGCCCGCGAGATCATGGAACTGCATACCCTAGGAGTAGATGGTGGTTATACCCAGCAGGATGTGACGCAGGCAGCCCGCATCTTAACTGGTTGGACCATCAACCCCGAGATGAATCATTTTAACCTGAAAAGGCCAGCTTCTGAGCAGAACCCAGACCGGGCTGCTTTGCTGGAAAAACAAGGCAGTGTGCAGGAAGGAGACTTCTTCTTCGCGGCCAATAAGCATGACCAGGGACCGAAAGTAGTGCTGGGCACCAATTTTCCGGCTAACGGCGGCTACGAAGAAGGCCTGCGGCTGATCAATTTACTAGCTCACCATCCATCAACGGCAAAGTTCATCTCCAGAAAGCTGGCTATCCGGTTCGTAAATGATACGCCGCCCCAGAGCCTAATAGACAAGATGGCCAAAACCTTTCGGGAGAAGGACGGAGACATCAAGGAGGTGTTGCTGACCATGGTCACCGCGCCCGAGTTCTGGAGCAAAGAGGCCTTGCGGGAGAAAACCAAGTCGCCGTTTGAACTGGCCATTAGTTCAGTGCGCAGCCTCAACGCTGACATTCAGGACCCCGCTCCCTTGAATGCTTGGATCACCAAAATGGGCGAGCGAATCTACTATTACCAAGCTCCTACTGGCTTCCCAGATAAAGGCACTTACTGGATCAACACCGGCTCCTTGCTCAACCGCATGAACTTTGGGCTGGCTTTGGCTTCGCAGAAGATAAAGGGCATTTCCTTTGACTTGGTAGCCCTGAACCAAAATCGGGAACCGGAAAGCGCCGAGGCAGCTTTGCTCACCTACAGCCAGTTCCTGCTGCCCGAGCGCAATCTGGAGGCCACTATCAAACGCTTAACGCCCACGCTCACTGATCCTAGTTTCGGGCAGAAGGTAGATGCAGCGGCTAATAAAAAGCCAGTGGCAATGCAGAACGAAACCCGGGTGCAAGAGGATGAGATGATGATTGAAATGCAGGAGAAAAAAGGCCAGGACGGTAAAAAGAACCAGAAGAAAGACCCTGCCATGCCGATGAACCCCAAGGCCCTGAAAGGCACCAACACACCCATGCTGGCCCAGGTGGTGGGCATCATCATTGGGTCCCCTGAGTTCCAGCGCAGATAATCTGTTTAACCCGCAAAAAAATTGAGATGACTACCAGAAGAGGATTCCTGAAATCAGGGGCGCTGGCGCTTTTCGCGGCGGGCCTGGGCGGCGTACCTAATTTTTTGGCGCAGGCGGCCAGTAGCAGCAAACTGGTGCTGCCCTACAAGAAAAACAAGATCCTGGTCTGCATCTTTCAGCGGGGTGCCATGGATGGTTTGATGGCCGTGACGCCCTTCACCGATGAATTCCTGCAGCAGGCGCGACCCGGCCTGTTCATGACTGCTGCGCAGAGTTCGGCCAATCCCTTGCTGGACCTGGACGGGCGTTTCGGGTTGCACCCGGCCATGCGGTCGTTTGAGTCCTTGTTCCGGGAGAAGCGCCTGGCCATTGTGCACGGCATGGGCTCTCCTAACCCCACCCGCTCCCACTTCGATGCGCAGGACTACATGGAAACCGGCACCCCTTTTGACAAAGGCACAGCCAGCGGATGGCTCAACCGGGCCGTGGGTTTACTGGGCCACGAGCCCACCCCGTTCCAGGCAGTCAGCCTCACGTCATCGTTGCCCCGCTCTTTCTACGGCGACCATGCCGCTATTGCCATCAGCAACCTACAGGATTTCGGGGTGCAGATGCGCGGAAACCAACAGGGTGCGGCGTTAGCCTCCAAGAACTTTGAGGATTTGTATGACCAGACCTCGTCTTCCCTGCTGAACAAAACCGGCAAAGAGAGTTTTGAGGCCGTGAAGATGCTGCAAAAGATAGATTCCAAGAACTACATTCCGGCCAACAATGCGGTCTACCCTAACTCCGGGCTGGGAAAATCACTGAAGCAGATCGCTCAGATGATCAAGATGGACGTGGGCCTGGAAGTGGCTTTCGCCGAGTCCGGTGGATGGGACACGCACTACAACCAAGGGACCTCCAACGGCACTTTCGCCCGCAACGTGAATGACCTGAGCCAAAGCATCACCGCCTTCTGGACAGACCTGGACGCCTACCAGGATGACGTGAACGTGATGACGATGACCGAGTTTGGCCGCACCGTGCACCAGAACGGCAGTAACGGCACCGACCACGGCCGAGGCTCCTGCCTATTTATCTTAGGCAACGACGTGAACGGCGGAATGGTGCACGGCCACGTGCCGCCGCTGGCCAAAGAAAATCTGGAAGACGGCCGCGACCTCCCCGTCACTACAGATTTCCGGAGTATTTTCAGCGAAGTAGCCGGAAAACACCTAAACATCAAGAATGACAAAGTCCTCTTCCCTGACTTTACCGGTGAGAAAATAGGCGTAATGCGCCAGGGCTGATTCTAAAGTTAACCACATCAACTCATAAAAACAGCAAGGGCAGCGTTACGGCTGCCCTTGCTGTTTTAAGCTGGTTTTTGGGAAACAGCCTTAAAACAAGCTAAGGATACTTCCCCCGCTGGCGCGAGCGTCCCGCTCGTGTCCGTACGCATTGCTGATAATCACTTCACCCACACCTTTGTCATCCTGCAAGGATCTTGTGGGCAAGCGGTAGTGCCGTTTCTCTAATGCCTTTCTAGTTCGCCCACAAGATCTTTCCAAGATGACAGAAGAGGAGGAGCGATAGGGCTTGAGTAGGCTGGAGAACCTTATCTCTGAAAAGCCCGACAAAGTCCTTTCTGCAATACGTGCACACGAGCGGGACGCTCGCGCCAGCGGAAGAATAGCAAAGGCTCAATAAAACCCTTCTGTTTTGAGGCTGTTTTCGCGAAAAGAGGCTGTAAACCCCTATTTGTGATTCTTCACCAATTGGTAAAGCGAGGCCAGGAACACGAAAGCCTTGTCAATAGAGCGGTGGGAATCCTCGCGAAGAGGGACTACTTCCAGAACTTCTTTGTTCACAAGTGGTTCGCCTATTAATCCGGCTAGGTTGAAATTGAGTGGGGAGTAAGCTGAGGTAAACTCCGTTAGGTTTAGATGGTTTGCGTTGAAGAACACGGTTAGTTTGTCGCCTTTGCCTTGCTGGTTGTATTGCGCCAGGCGCTCTGGTCTCTCATGCAGAAGCAAATCAATCACTAAATTCGCTTGCGGAAGCCAGGCTTTCAGTTCTGCCGGGTCTTGTAAATGCAAATAGGCTCTGTTATAGAATTTAAGGCTTACTTCTGCTTCCTGCTCTTCCGTGGCTAAAACCAATGTGTTCATATTTCTGTACCTTTAAGCCTGTAAAGATACAGATTAACCATTTTGCATATGGCAACCAACATCATAGAAAGCAAATCTGCTCCGGCCCCCATCGGCCCCTACAGTCAGGCCGTAATGGCCGGTAATACCTTGTATATCTCTGGACAGATCGCCCTGGATCAGGAAACTGGCCAATTAGTACAGGCAGATATCCAAACCGAGACGCACCAGGTCATGAAGAACCTCCAGTACATTCTGCAGGAAGCAGGCATGGACTTCAGCAACGTGGTGAAGTGCAGCATCTTCGTGAAAGACTTGGGCAACTTTGGGGCAATTAACGAGACGTACGGAAGCTATTTCACCAGCAATCCGCCGGCCCGCGAAACCGTGGAGGTAAGCCGCCTGCCCAAAGATGTGAATGTGGAGATCTCCTGCATCGCGGTTAAATTCTAATGAGTGATGGAGAGATTGAATGAATGAGAGAATGGAATTGTAATGGAGTCTACCTGATATATTTTAAGGCAGTCTTCAGGAAAACAGGCTTTAAGCAGACATCCGTCCTTTTATTCTCTCATTCATTCAATCCTTTACCTTCTCGTCAACTTCACAGTCTTCGCCTTTGGCTTTGGCCTCATTAGGGCCTGGTTCATCGTTCACGGGGGCATGCCCCACCTCCACTTCTTTGTTGATGACCCGTACCGCGTAGGTTGAAGGATAGATATCAGCTCCGTAGCGGCGGGCGTACACCAAAGTGAACTGGGCCCCGATGAAAACGATCTGCGAGGTATAAAACACCCAGGTGAGCACCACAATCACCGAGCCCGCGGCCCCATAGATACCGGCAAAGTCGCTGTTTCCTAGGTAGAGGCCAATCAATGATTTTCCCAGCGAAAAGAGGACGGCCGTGACCAGGGCCCCTATCCAAACATCGCCCCACCTGATTTTGGCATCGGGCAGAAATTTATAGATCAACGCGAACAGAAAGGTGACCACCCCCGTGGAACCCACCCAATTGACAATCCAGGTGAGTTGCAGGATAGACTCATCAATCCGGTTTGTCAGGAAAGAGGTGATGGCCACCAATGCGGTGTGCACTACCAGACTCACCAGCAGCAGGAACACAATGGCCAGAATCATAGCGAAGGATAGCAGCCGGTCCCAGAGCAGCTTCAGGTACTCGTTTCGGGGTTTGGGTTTCACGCCCCAAATCTGGTTCAGTGACTCTTGCAGGGAGACAAAAACCCCGGTGGCCCCTATAAGCAAGGTAAACACCCCCACCACAGTGGCAAAGGTAAAGTCAGCCGACTGGTTGATGTTCTCTACCATCTCCTGAATATCGTAGGCCCCTTTACTGCCCAGAAGATCACGCAGTTGCTCGTACACCCGGCCCCGCACCGCATCTTTCCCAAAGATGGCCCCGGCGGTATTGATCATGATGATCAGGATAGGCGGCAGCGCGAATATGGTATAGTAAGCCAAGGCCGCTCCTTTCTGGAACGAGTTGTTGTCCAGAAAATCCAGCCAAACCTCTACAATGATACTCCAAGCCTTCTTTAGCTTACTTTTCAGCATGTAGTTTATTTTCCTCCTTCATACGTACTAAAAGCGGCAGGTTTACAAACTTATTGGAACACAAGTGGTTTCCTAAGCAAAAGCCCTGAGAAGCAGGGAAAACCAGCCCGGAATAATTAGTAAACAGAGACGCAAGGTTTTAAGGATAAAAGCTTTACGGAAGACTTGAAATACCGTACTTTTGCACCTCGATTGAAATACCTATACAACATGGAAAGAGAAGTACGAGTACGCTTTGCCCCTAGCCCTACCGGGCCGCTGCATATTGGTGGGGTACGCACAGCGCTGTATAATTACCTTTTTGCTAAAAAAATGGGCGGTAAAATGATACTGCGCATTGAAGATACAGATCAAACCCGCTTTGTGCCCGGCGCCGAGCAATACATCTTTGACTCCTTAGAGTGGTGCGGCATTAAACTGGACGAAAGCCCGGTGCACGGCGGCCCGCACGCCCCTTACCGCCAGTCTGAGCGTAAGCCCATGTACATGGACTACGCCCTGCAACTGGTGAACGCCGGCCACGCCTATTATGCTTTTGACACTGCTGAGGAACTGGAAGAAATGCGCGAGCGCCTGAAAGCCGCTAAGGTAGCCACCCCACAGTACAACGCCATCACCCGCGCCACTATGAAGAACTCCCTCACTTTGCCGGAGGATGAGGTGAAACGCAGATTGGAGAGCGGTGACCCATATGTGATCCGTCTGAAAGTGCCCCGTAAAGAAGAAGTTCGTCTGAAAGACCTGATCAGAGGTTGGGTAATGGTGCATTCCTCGGCCATTGATGACAAAGTTTTGATGAAGTCTGACGGCATGCCAACCTATCACCTGGCTAACATCGTGGATGACCACCTGATGGGCATCACCCACGTGATCAGAGGCGAGGAGTGGTTGCCAAGTGCCCCACTGCATGTGTTGCTGTACCGCTACTTCGGGTGGGAAGACACTATGCCGGAGTTCGCACACTTACCGCTGCTATTGAAACCAGATGGCAACGGTAAACTGAGCAAGCGCGACGGTGATAAGTTAGGTTTCCCGGTATTCCCGCTGAACTGGGTAGATCCGGTGACCGGCGAGAAATCAAGCGGCTATCGAGAGGCGGGTTACCTGCCAGACGGTTTCGTGAACTTCCTGGCCTTCCTGGGCTGGAACCCGGGCACGCAGCAAGAGATCTTCTCTATGGAAGAACTCATTGAGGCCTTCAGCATTGAGCGCATCGGTAAATCCGGTACCCGTTTCGATATCCAGAAAGCCCGTTGGTACAATGAGCAATACCTGCGCGCCAAACCAGACGCAGAATTAGCCCAGTACCTGCTGGCAGCCCTGCCCGAGCAAGGCATTGAGTGCTCTGAAGAGCGCGCCGAGAAGATCGTGAGCCTGATGAAAGAGCGCGTGACCTTCCCGCAGGATTTCTGGAAAGAGGCTGCTTACTTCTTCGTGGCGCCAACGCAGTACAATGAGCAGGTAGCGGCCAAGAAATGGTCGGCTGCTGCTGCCGGAGCCTTTGAGGAATTCAGAAACGAGCTAGCTTCTCTGCCAGAGTTCAACGCTGATTCTGTAAAAGCCCTGTTGCTACAGGTTCTGGAGCGCAATGGCTTGAAAATTGGCCAGGTAATGCAGGCCTTGAGAATAGCCCTGACCGGCGTGGAAGCAGGCCCAGACCTGATGGCCATCATTGAGATCATCGGCCGGGAAGAAACTGAAAGCCGGATTGATGCCGCGTTGACCAAGCTGGCCCAGTACGCTGCTTAACGCTAATTTCTGCGCAGGCAGAGAAATGCGATACATATGATTTTGGGGCTGTTTTGCAGAAAACAGCCCCAAAATGTTTTAGGTCTAACAATAAAATCCGCCGTCATAAACAAGCATCTGGGGCTTGCTTATGACGGCGGATTCTTTTTAATTCGTTTATCCTTCTGCCAGATTTCCCGTTTGTAGTAAAAGCAACTGGCCCGGCGGCTTGCCTGGGCGTAAACTTTACTACTATGGCAAAGAAGAAAGCAGACAAGGACAAACCAGAGAATAAACCGGAGAAAAAAGCGAAGGTGCACCCTGAACTGGAGGGCTTCGAGATCAAGATCAATCCCTTGGGGGACATCACCTCTAACTTCAACATTGACCAGCTCAATTCTTTCCTGGACCGCAACGTCTCAGACAAGAAACTGGTAGGTGACCAGGGCAAGAAACGGCCGCAGGAAGAAGACGAGGAATTCCCCATTGAGGAAACCGTGGATGAGGAAGAGAACGAGGAGGATTTCTTCAAGAAAGGGACATCTTTTGATGATGAGGCCGATGATGATTTCTCTGACAAAGGGAAACCAACGGATCCTAAGCCGAAGAAAAAATAAACCTAACCTCACATATGACATCCCACGAAGTAGATTACCGCATTTACGGCTCAGACATTCAGGTACTGGAAGTAGAACTAGACCCGCAAGAAACCGTGATTGCCGAGGCCGGCGCCATGGTGTTCATGGAAGACGGCATTCAGTTTGAAACCAAGATGGGCGATGGCTCTAACCCCGCTCAGGGCTTCTTAGGCAAGCTGGTGCAGATGGGTAGCCGCGCCATTACGGGTGAGTCGCTGTTCATGACGCATTTTACCCACCGTGGGTATGGCAAAGCCAAAGTGGGCTTCTCGGCTCCTTACCCGGGCACCATCATGCCCATCAACCTGGCCGAGTTCCCGCAGGGTTTGATTGTGCAGAAAGACGGTTTCCTGGCCGCGGCGCTGGGTACCCGCATTGCCATGCACTTCAACCAGCGTCTGGGCGCAGGCTTTTTCGGGGGTGAGGGTTTTATCATGCAGCGCCTCACCGGCGATGGTCTGGCCTTCATCCACGCGGGTGGCACCGTAATTGAGCGGCACCTGCACAACGAGACCCTCCGCATTGATACTGGCTGCGTGGTGGCCTATGAAAACGGGATTGATTTCGACATTCAGCGGGCGGGCGGCTTGCGTTCCATGGTCTTCGGGGGGGAAGGTCTGTTCCTGGCTACGCTCAGAGGCACCGGCCGTGTCTGGATTCAGTCTATGCCGGTGAAGAAACTCATCCAGGCGTTGATGCCCTACGGCGGAAACGCCAACAAAGAAGGCGGTTTGCTGAGCAGCTTCCTGGAATAGCGTTTCTTTGTAGAGTTATTTTAAACGAAAAGGGAGAAGGCACATGTGTCTTCTCCCTTTTCGTTTAACCTAGGCTGCGGGCGGAAGAGGTGCCGGCACCACGTTCTTCACGGGTTTTATAGACTTCAGGTACGTAAAGATAGCCTCTATGTCTTCATCTTTCATTTTACTGTAGTGCGGCCAGGGCATGGGCGGAAGTATTTGCCGGGTATTGTCCATACCTTTGTATTTCCCTTCACGCAGCGCTTTCTTGAAGTTATCCAGGGTCCAGTTACCAATACCGGTAGGGTCTGGCGTTAGGTTCGCCGAAAAAGAGGTACCCCAGGGCCCTACTGCCGCCGTATTATTCATACTGAAAAGCACCCATCCGTTTTTTCCCGCACCTGCAGGCATAGGCGGAAGTTTTTCGGATGCCGGGTGCCCAGACAGGAACCGATCAGGGTCTGGCGTCATGGGTGGTATCTTGTCTGTGGGAGTAAGTTTGGGCGAGTGGCAATCACTGCAGGCCCCGATGGTGACCAAATACTCTCCCCGTTCTTTCAGTGCCTCCTGGCTCAAGATCGTAGGCTGCGTGGATGATTCGGTCACGGCATTGACGATCCCGGCCTCGGCAGTTTTGTTTTCCTTGGGTTTGCTCTCGCAGCTGTAGAACAAAGCGGCGACACACACAATGGCAAGAACTCTTTTCATGGCTTTAGTAAGGTTAAAGTTGGAAAGGCGAATGGTTACAGCCGCATAGAGATTCCTTTGCCGGAACTATGCTCTGAATTTCACGTGAAGAGTACTAGAAACTGTGGGGGACTTTCCTGATGAACCGTATTGGTTTCTCCGGCTACCTAGACGCCGGCACTTTGGGTCTTCTACTCCCTAACAGAAAGCCTAAGAGTAGCTTTAGAGGCGTTCTATCTGCTTAATTGGAAGAGCAATAATATTCTTTGATATACTTAGAATGGTATAAAGATAGGATTATTATGTATTTATACAAATTTTGCCTGTATAAATACTATTCATTACTACAGTAGACATGATCCTGATATTATGACCTGCCTCAAAATCAATGGCTTCTTTTGAGCCTATTTTCCTGAAATGCTAGGCAAAACACCCAGGTCAAAAAGCTAAGGTTATAAGCCCGCTATTCCAGAGCAGTTTACGGGAAAACAGGCGTTAAACGCCGATACTCACAGGTTAGCGGAAAGTTCTCCCTTTTTGACTAGGAAAGGTTATTTACTGCCAGAATCTCCTCCAGGTACTCACGGTTATTTGCAAGGCGCGGCACTTTGTGCTGGCCACCCAGTTTGCCTTTGTGCTGAAGCCAGTTCAGGAAGGCGCCGGAGGGAGCCACGGTGATGAGCGGTGCCTGCAAGGCCAGGTCTTTCTGCCGTTTGGCATCGTAGTCTGAGTTGACCTTGCGCAGCGTTTGGTCTAAGACATCGGTGAAGTGCGCTAAACTGGAAGGCTGCTGGGAGAACTCTATGACCCATTGGTGCCCGCCTTTGCTCTTGCCCTCAAAGTACACCGGCGCGGCCGTGAAGTTGGTGATGGTGGCGCCAGTGGCCTCGCAGGCCTTCGTAATAGCGGTCTCGGCATTCTCTACCACCACCTCTTCGCCGAAGGCGTTGATGAAATGCTTGGTTCTGCCCGAGATCTTGATGCGGTACGGATCCAGAGAGGTGAACTTAACGGTATCCCCTATTTTATAGCGCCACAGACCGGCATTAGTGGAAATCAGCAGGGCGTAGTTCTTACCAAGCTCCACCTGGTCTAAGGTTAGCACCTTGGGGTTTTGCTGGTCTGCTTCTTCCATGGGGATGAACTCGTAGAATACGCCGTAATCCAGCATCAGGAGCATCTCATCTTTGAGGCTGGGCTCGTCCTGTATACCGAAGAACCCTTCGGAGGCATTGTAGACCTCCAGGTAGTTCATCTTCTCGGTAGGAATCAGCTGCCGGAACAGTTCTCTATATGGACCGAAAGCCACCGCTCCGTGGGTAAACAGCTCTAGGTTAGGCCATACCTCGGTGATGTCCTTTGCGCCTGTTTCTTCTAAAATGCGGTTTAAAAGCACGTAGGTCCAGGTGGGCACGCCCGAAAGGCTGGTCACATTTTCTTTGACGGTGATCTCTACCATCTTCTCAATCTTCTCTTCCCACTTGTCCATAAGTGCCACTTTGAGTGGTGGCGTGCGCATGGCCTCGGCCCAAATAGGCAGGTTCTGCATAATCACCGCCGAGACATCGCCGCAGCGGGTTTCTGAGTTGAACTCGTTGGGATGGTGGCTGCCCCCGATGGAGAGGCCCTTACCGGAAAATATCTTCGTGTCTGGGTAGTTGTTCACGTAAATGGACAGCATGTCTTTGCCTCCTTTGTAGTGACAGTCTTCCAAGGCCTCTGGGGTAACGGGAATAAACTTACTGCGAGCATTGGTGGTACCCGATGATTTGGCAAACCATTCCACCTTGCTGGGCCATAGCACGTTTTGTTCGCCACGCATAACGCGCTCAATGCAGGGGTACAGATCTTCATAGGCGCAGACCGGCACGCGTTCCTGAAACTCGCGCACGCTCAATTTATCTGAGTAGCCGTATTTCTGTCCCCACTCGGTATTCTTGGCCGTGGAAATGAGGTTGGTGAACAATTCGTTCTGAACATCATGCGGGTACTTCCGGAAAAGGTCTATCTGATGGATCCTCTTCTTCATTACCCACGTCACAAGCGAATTGATTATCTCCACTATCTAAATGTTGATTGTTAGTTGTTGATTGTTGTTTTCCTAGCTACGTTTTCAGGTTGTCATTCGTCACTTTGATGAGGCCATTGATCAAGAGAGGCAACCGCAGTAAGCGCTGGAATATGTGCTTGTACTGTTCTTCAGAGATTAAGTTTCTAACTAGTGATGTAGCTCAGGAAACCACTTTTCCCTGTTTACCATCTTGGTTGCAGAGGGTAATTGCGTTGGAAAGAAGCCTTTCTGGTTTGCCCACAAGATCCTTTCAGGATGATAAAAGAAAGGTTTCGTTTATTAGCAACGATCAGCAATCAACTAAACCTTTCTTTTCAGCTCGAAGTGCTTACCCAGGTAAACGCGGCGCACCTGCTCATCGGCGGCGAGTTCTTCGGCGGAGCCGGCTTTCAGGATTTTGCCTTCAAACAATAGATAAGCGCGGTCTACGATGGAGAGCGTCTCGTTCACGTTGTGGTCGGTGATGAGGATGCCGATATTCTTGGTTTTTAGCTTGGCCACGATGGTCTGGATCTCCTCTACCGCAATGGGGTCTACCCCGGCAAATGGCTCATCCAGCAACACGAAAGATGGGTCTACGGCAAGAGCACGGGCGATCTCGGTACGGCGGCGCTCACCCCCGGAGAGCACCACGCCTTTGTTTTTGCGCACGTGCGTGAGCGAGAACTCCTCCAGCAGCTCCTCTACTTTCTCGCGGCGCTCCTGCTTACTCTTGCCCGTCATCTCCAGCACAGACATGATGTTCTCCTCCACCGTCAGGTCGCGGAACACCGATGCCTCCTGCGCCAGATAACCTACGCCTCTTTTGGCTCTTCGGTACATGGGCAGTTCAGTGATGTCTTCCTGGTCCAGGAAAATACGCCCGGAGTTTGGTTTCACCAGCCCTACAATCATGTAGAAAGAGGTGGTTTTTCCGGCGCCGTTAGGGCCCAGCAGCCCTACAATCTCTCCTTGGTTTACTTCCACACTCACATCGTTAACTACCGTGCGAGACTTGTATTTTTTGAACAGGTTTTCAGAACGTAAAATCATTGCCTTAAAATTAAGGAATAAACCGCAGATGTGGTACGGTAACGCAAAAGAGCTGCAGCTACGTACGCAGGAACCACAATGTTCCACTCAGGATTATGAATTTTCAAACAAAGTGATTGACCCATAGGGATATTCCTTGCGCAAGCTGTCATTTAGCTGTAACTTATACCTCTTCTTTCACCCATGCGTTTTCCATCTATGTTTTCCTTCCTGAGGAAAGTTGCCCGTCACGCCGGAGTGGCGGCGGCCTTGTTTACTTTCTGCGTGGCCCTGCTGAGTGCCGGCAACGATCCTGTGTCGTTTCTGCATGGCATTGACGTGTCAAGGTACCAGCGTGAGGTGAACTGGGAGCATGTGAAAGACTCCAATATCAACTTCGCCTTTGTGAAAGCCACTGAGGGCGATTTCATGAAAGACCCTTACTTTGACCGCAACTGGGAGCTCAGCCGCCAGCACGGCATCAAACGCGGTGCCTACCATTACTACCAGCCTTGGGTGAGCGTTGAAAAGCAAGTTGCACACTTCAAAAACACCGTTACCCTCCTACCCGGCGATCTGGCCCCAGTGCTGGATGTGGAAGCTTACGCCAGCGACATCCCCGATGCCCAGATGCGCAGTGGTATCCGCCAGTGGCTCACCGAGGTTGAGAAGCATTACGGCGTGAAACCCATCATCTACAGCTATCAGAAGTTCTATGACAGCAAGCTCCGGGGCTACTTCCCGGGTTATCATTTCTGGATCGCCCGGTACCAGAACGCCGAGCCTTCCATCCACCCCGGTGACAAGATGGCTTTCTGGCAGTATTCAGAAAAAGGCATCGTAAGAGGCATTGACGCTCCCGTAGACGTAAACTGGTTCTACGGTGATTTAGAAGCTTTAAGTGCTTACTGCGTGCCTGCTACCAAGGCTGTTCCTGCTCCAGCCACTACTCAGGTAATGGCCCAATCCAACTAGTTTTAGCACTCTTTTCCTGAAATCAGGGCTAAAACAGAACCGTCTATTTCTGGCCCAAACCAGCCCTAAGCTTTCGCCTGATACCGCAGCAAGGGCACCTTTTTAGTCTTTGTAGCGCGAAGGGCCTGAACCCCGCTCACGCAATATCCTTCCGGATCTCAGGTTTTTCGGGTTGATTCCTTTTTATCTAACCTCGAACAGATCTCAAGGCTTGTAGTCTTCCCATAGAAAAGCCCATCCTCTTCTCACAAAGGATGGGCTTTTGGGCTGTTTTCAGGAAATCGCCTTGAAAGCGGGTTATTTCATTGTAGTAGGCTGCGCGGTGACAGGAGTAGTTGGTTGCTGACCAGGCGTTGGCGTGGTAGTGGCCGGTTCCTCAATCAACTCCAGGCCGTACTCTTTGCCTTTCACCAGCGTTGGTACGCCTTTCTTCATCCAGGCGGGTTCCGGGGCACCTTTGAGGTAATGGTCAAAGAACTGCGACATGCGCACCGAGAGGTCTTTGCGGTTCTTGCGCTGCACCAGGTTATGGGCCTCGCCGTTGTAGACTAGGAGCCAAACCGGCTTGTTCAGGCGGCGCAGGGCCATGAACATCTCAATGCCCTGGTACCACGGAACAGCCCCGTCATTGTCGTTGGCCATCATCATGAGCGGCGTCTCCACCTTCGGCACAAAGAACAGCGGTGAGTTCTCAATATACTGCAGGGGTTTCTCCCACAGCGTCCCGCCTATGCGGCTCTGGGTGCGCTCGTACTGGAACTGGCGGCTCATGCCTGTCTCCCACCGGATTCCGCCGTAGGCGCTGGTCATGTTGCTCACGGGCGCTCCGGCCATGGCGGCTTTGAACATGTTGGTACGCGTCACCAGATAGGCCACCTGGTACCCGCCCCAGCTCTGCCCCTGCAAAGCCATCTTCTTCTCATCTACGAATCCTTTGGCTACCAGGCTCTGCACACCCGGAATGATGCTGTGGTAAGCGCTCTCGCCGGGGTAGCCGTCTTTGTAGATAATATCGGGCACAAACACCAGGTAGCCCTGGCTCACAAACAGCGGGATGTTGATGGTAGAGGCACTGGGAGCTGGCGCGCGGTAATTGTGCAGGGTCTCGGCGTTGCGTTCATAGAAATACACCAGCATCGGGTATTTCTTTTTCGGGTCGAAGTTCTCTGGTTTGAACAGCAGGCCTTCCAATGGCACGCCATCGTCTGAGCGCCAGTTGACTAGTTCCACGTTGCCCCACAGGTACTCACTCTGCTGCGGGTTGGCGTTGCTGATCTTTTGCGGTGCATTGAAGCTGGTATTAGTCACCCATACATCTGAATACTCCTTGAAGCTGGCTCTCCGAAAGATGAGGCGATCGCTGTCTTTGGCTTTGCGCACGCCCGTGAAGCTGTACGGCTCCATCAGGATTTTCTGCGGCGCACCGGCTTTGGTCACATAATCAGTGTAGAAGCCGGCGTCTTTGGTTTTCAGGTCCAAGGCGCGCAGCAGCAGTTTCTCTTCTGAAGGCACCACCCGTTGACTGGGGTTCAGGCTCACGTAGCGCAACTGCAGGTTATTTTGCCGTCCGTAACCATCGGTGATGTTCATGGCAGCGGCTTTGCCGGTGGGGTCCAGGCGCCAAACGTCATAGCGGTCGTTCACCAGCAGGTACTGGTCGTCTTTGGTCCAGCCGGTGAGGCCGTACTCCTCCGGCAGAGTGGGCATGTCGTTCTGCTCATCGTAGAAAGCCACTTTCAGCTTTTTGGTCAGGTTCACCGGGGTGCCGCCTTTCACGGGCATCGCTTTCCAGGAACTGTCCGATGGCTCGTACCAGTACAGGTACTTGCCGCCCGGCGATAACCTGGGTGTGCCGCGGGTGTCTTTCACGGCTAGTTTGCGGCTGCCGTCTTTCAGGTCAATGAGCCAGGCATCCTGCCGCGAAGGAGTGTCATAGCCCACGCTCAGGAGATAGTTCACACTGCTACTACCTACAGCTACATCGGCGGTACGCCCAGGGTTTAAAGAAACATCGGGAATCTCCAATGTTGCCAATTGCACCATCTTTTTGCTTTTGAGGTCATACAGGGCCAGGAACGAGCGTTTCTGCTCGCGCTCCAGCTGTTTCAACTGCATGGGCTGAATCAAGGGGTCACGATAGGTCCAGACATCTAAGCTCACTTTGTCTTCGTCCAGCTTGGTGGTGTCTTTCTCGTACTGCGTCGGCCTTGGGAACGTCCCGAAGAACAGGCGGTCGCCTTTGTCTGAGAAACCCAGCTGTGCGTGCTCGCTCACCATCCACTTGGCCGGCATGCCTTTGTAAGCGGTATCAGCGAGGACGCGGGTTTTGTTATCCTTAGCAACCCAGTGCAACAGCTGGAAGTACCGGAGGTCTTTGCCGGTACTGTCTTTGCTGGAGACGAAGGCCAGTTGCTCACCGGCTTTGTCTGTTACCAAGTTCTTGTAAGTCACGCGGCCGCTGTCTACCGGCATGGCTTTCCGCGCCGAGGTATTGAAGACGTGCAGACTGCTCTTGCTCTTGGCGTTCTTACCGGCCTGCACGAAGAACAAGCGGTTGCCTTTGTCTGAGAACAGGAAATCAGTCACGCGGTCAAAGCGGTACTCCTGGCCCGTAGGCAGGTGACGCAGCACCAGCTCAGTGGCGTCTTCTTTCTTGCCACCGCCATTTGCAGGGGCTTTGCTGGCAGCCGGAGCTGCGGTTTTGGTAGTGTCTTTGGCTCCTCCTTTGGTGGCCAGGGGTGCCTCCATTTGGTAAGCCAGCCACTCGCCGCTCTGCTTGGGCAGTTTGTAGGATTTCACCCGCGCCAGGTACTGCGTGTTTCCTTTGCCCAAGTCCAGAATAGCCAGGGAATCCTTGGGCATTTCCTCGGGCTTCTTTTTCTTCAGTTTGGCCTGACGGGTGGCGGCGTAGGCAGGCTTGATCTGGAAAATGGCGAAGCGGCTGTCTGAAGTGAAGGCACTGCGGTATCCGCGGGGGAAAGTCTTGCCGGAGTTCTGGCTCAGGTCTCTCAGGTGCAGCACCCCGTCGCCTTCCTGCGGATTCACGGCGTAGAGCAGGTATTTCCCGTCGTTAGAGAGCGAGTCCCCTTCCACGCTTTTCCATGAGTCATAGACCTCATGGGTCAATACTTTTTTGGCGGGCGTCTGCGCCTGTGCCGTCAAAGCACCCGCGCTCAGCAAGAGTCCCGCCAAAAGAATTCTGGGTTTCATCATCAATAGAGCTTGTTTGTGTAGGATGGAAATCTAAAAATACACCATCTGCCCCTCAGATGCGAACTTATCCACCCCTAAATGCTGCTTCTAATGTGTTTTAGGGAAAATAGACTTAGAACGATAACCCACCCCTACACCTCCGAGGAGGGGATTTCCACATGTGTCAGGAGGAAGTCGTGCCGCAGTTTGGGTTATTGGTGATAACACCAACAATGACGGGGTTCTCCGTCGGAAGTACAGCCTGCTCAAAAGACCTCGCAGCGTTCGAAGGTCCTGCGAGCGTCTGCGCCAATGGCAGGAAATGTAGGGGCAATCCCTTGTGGTTGCCCTAACCGGTAGCCCGTATAGTTAAGATGTGTTATGACAATAAGCTACAAGACGGAACGATCAGGCAGACCATCCGTCGTGTGAAGCATTGGGAACGGCCAAGGGCAACCACAAGGGATTGCCCCAACATCATATTTTTGCCCTGCTTTTGGTAAAACTGGCTTAAAACAGCGGATTACAGATTTGTTTACCCTGCAAAGCGGATGTCTTTGATGCGCAGCTGTAAGGTCACGTTGCCCCGAAAGACGTTCTCTTCTATGGCGTAGCAGACATCGAACGGGATGCCCTTCTGGATGCGTGGGTAGTACTCGGCCATGCCGAAGGCGATGGCATCAAAGAAGGTTTCGCCGTCCTGGGTGAGGCGCAGTTTGAGGTGGGCGTCGCCTACTACGCGAGCTGAGCCGGTGTCATACACGCAGGTGCTCATGAACACGGGCGCCATGTTGCCCGGACCGAACGGCTCCATCTGCTTGAGGATGTTGAAGAACCGCTGGTTGATCTGGTGAAACTCCAGCGGAATATCGATCTCCATCATGGGCACCCGCTGCTCCTCCAGAATGGTATCGGCCACGATTTGCTCAAAACGCTCTCTAAACGCTGGCACGTTCTCCACGGGCAGGGTGAGGCCCGCGGCGTACATGTGCCCTCCAAACTGATCCAGCAGATCTGAACAGGCCAGGATTGCCTGGTGCACGTCAAAGCCATGCACGGAGCGGGCCGAGCCGGTGGCCTTGCCGTTGGACTCCGTGAGGATGATGGTGGGGCGGTAGTATTTCTCAATGCAGCGTGAGGCCACAATGCCTACCACGCCTTTGTGCCAGCTTTCCTTGAAAAGGACGGTGGAGCGGGCGCTGCGCAGGAAATCATCGTCCTCAATCATCTGCAGAGCCTCTTTGGTGATGCTGGTGTCATGCCCGCGGCGCTCTGAGTTGGACACGTTGATCTTTTGCACCATGTCAAAGGCCTCTTCCTTCGTTCTGGCCAGCAGCATGGCTACGGAACGCTTGGCATCGCCCATGCGACCGGCGGCGTTGATGCGCGGCGCAAAGCCGAATACGATCTGGGTAATGTCCAGCTCGCTGCGCAGCTCGGCCAGGTCCTTCAAGGCGGCCAGTCCGGGGCGCAGCGGCGCGTTGTTCATGCGCTGCAGTCCGTGGTAGGCCAGGATGCGGTTCTCGCCGGTAATGGGCACAATATCGGCGGCGATGCTCACTACTACCAGATCCAGGAGTTGGAGCAAGGGCTCCTCGTCAAAGCCCTGCTGCTGGCAGAAGGCCTGCATGAACTTGAAGCCTACGCCGCAGCCGGCCAGTTCTTTGTAAGGGTACGGGCAATCGGCACGCTTGGCGTCCAGCACGGCCACCGCCTGGGGCAATTCCTCATCGGGTAAGTGGTGGTCGCAGATGATGAAGTCCACGCCTTTGGTGTTGGCGTAGGCTACCTTGTCAATGGATTTCACGCCGCAGTCCAGGGAGATGATCAGGCTGAAGTCATTCTCCTGGGCGTAGTCTATCCCCCGGAAAGACACGCCGTAACCTTCTGAGTAACGGTCTGGGATATAGTACTCAATCCGGTCCTGGAAGAAAGGCTGCAGGAAGCCGTACACCAAGGCCACCGAGGTAGTGCCGTCCACGTCATAGTCGCCGTAGATCAAGATGCGCTCCTGGCGGTGCAGAGCGTCTACGAGCCGGTTCACGGCCTTGTCCATGTCCTTGAGCAGGAATGGGTCATGCAGATCCTGCAGCGAGGGACGGAAAAAGGTTTTGGCCTCGTCAAAGGTGCAAATATCCCGTTGGCAGAGAATGGCTGCCAACGCAGGAACCAGGTTTAGGCTCTGGGCTATATGCTGTACTTTTGCGGCGTCCGGCGCGTCCTTAACTACCCATCGTTTCTGCATCGGCTGTTGCTGCGGCTTGGTCTGTGAAATGAGGTCACAAAAATACGAAATCTGCGAGAGAACCGGGCACTCCTTTTAGCCGCTTGCTGTTTTTAAAACCAGATCCTTTTCCCTTAGCTTTACGCCCGTGAAAAAACTGAAAGCCTTTTACCACAAATACAAAGACTACGGCCTGGTAGACGGCCTCATGTACCTGTCGTTTTTCCTGTTCCTGGCCATTCTGTTTATCTTCTTCCGGGATTAGCGTTTCAGGTTTGTTTTAAGGAAATCAGGCCCAAAAGACTTTGGAAACGGGCGTCGCTATAAAGCGTTGGTTCTTCCTTCTTGGTTTTCTCTCTGGTATTTCTACCTTAGGCGCACCAACCCGTAAGGCCATGGCTTCTGTGAAATTCACTTCATCAAAAAGCTGGTTTATCACGCTCACCATTTGGGGCACCGTTGCCTTACTGGCCGTATTGCTGATTCAGGAACTCCGAAGTGGGATGTCGTTTCCAAGAAAGCTAGGGCTGCTAGTTTTCTGCCTCCTTACCAGCGGCTTGTTGCTCTGGACCTAGTTTGGCACCCATTATCTCATCTCCGGGGAGACACTCCAATACAGATGCGGGCCGCTGCACGGTACTATTCCTATCCGGCAAATCAGGGAAATAAAGCAGAACCAATACCTGTGGGCGGGACTCAGGCCGGCCTTGGGCTTACATGGCTTGGTCATTAACTATAACCGCTGGGACACAATTTACCTTTCTCCGGCCCAAAAAGAAGCCTTCCTTCAAGCTTTGCAAGAGGTGAATCCGCAGATTGTGGTGGAGTAGCCTCCCGGCAAATAAAATCCGGCAGCCGTTTTAGGCCCATTTATAAGAAAGTAGTCCTAAAACAGCAGCCGGATTCTTGCGAACCTTCCTTTCTACACTTTATCCCCGCGCAGCTTTCTCAGCCTTTTCCGGGCCTCGGCTACGAACACGCTGCCGGGGTGCTTCACCAGGAGTTGGTTGTAGAGTTCCTGGGCTTTGTCGGGTTGCTTGAGGTTCTCCTCGTTCAGTTTGGCCAGCAGGAAGAGCGCATCGTCTGAGAGGATGTCGTATTTGGGGTTCTCTATGATGAGCTGCAGGTTCTTGGCAGCTTCCTGAAATTGACCCATCTGTTGTTGTAGCTCGGCTTTCTGGAAATAGATCTCATCCGTGAGGCTGTGGCCGGGGTACTTGGTGAGCAGTTTGTCCAGGGCGGCCATGGCCTCGGGATATTTGTGCTGGAATACCAGGAAATCAATAGCAGCGTACTCTTTGAGCGCCGCCGCCGAGGTATCCATTCCCGTGTTGTCAATGATGAGCAGACTCAGGTCAAGGGCATCATTCGCGATCTCGCGGCTAGTGGCCAGTTTGAGGATGTCAAGGTGGCTCTGGGCCAGTTCAAAATCACCTTTGTAATAGCTGAGGCGAGCGTTGCGGAGTTTGGCCTCATAGCCCAGCGGCTGTTCTTTGTGCGTTTTTTCTACCTGGCTGTACAGCAGGGTGCTTTCCCAAGGCTCACCCCGCAAGAGGTACACATCGGCGAGGGCCAGTTTGGCCTCGGCCACCACGTTAGGATGCGCTCTTGGCATGTTAATCACTTCCTGCAGGTTTTTCACGGCTAACTCCTGCGCGCCCAGATAGAAGGCCTGCAACTCACCCAGTTCTTTGATGACCTCAGCGGTACGGTCGTTGCGGCCCAGTTCCTGCAGCAAGCTCTCGTACTCCTGGGCCAGCAGCTTTATCTTCTCTTTGTTTAAGGGGAAAGTGTTCTTTACCTGCTCCTCGCGAGCTTGGATGATGCGTTGTCGCGCGATGGGGTACAGTTCGCCGGTGCGGTACTGCTGCATTACATAGGTGTAGCCCTCAATGGCGGTGGCGTAGTCTTTGTTCCGCAGGCTGATATCTGCCATGGAGAGCACCCGGGCCCCGCCGCCCTGGGTACGGCGGTCCAGCGCCCGCGTCTGCAGGAGTGCCGGCCCGAAGTCTTTGCGCTGCAGAAGGGTCCAGATGAGCAGTTCCTGCACGGGCGTGGCATCCGGCTCGGCCTGTACGGCGGTCATGAGGCGCTGTTCCAGCATGGAAAGGGACTCCTCATTGCGGAGGGCGTTCTGTAGCATATTCTGGGCGAAGGTGAGCGGCACATTGCTGCTTCTCACCTGGCGCAGCACCTCCTCAATCAACAGATCGGTTTTGCGCTGGTAAGAATAGAGTTGGAGCAGTTGGGCCGCAAAGGTCTTCTCGCTACCGCTCAGCTGGCGCGCGCGCAGGTACACTTGCTCGGCGTAAGGGAGCATATCGGCCTGCTGGAACGCCGTGGCGATGCCGTACACGTTCTCGGGGGTGGCGGTCTGCACTACCTGGGTCCATTTCTTTTCGGCGGCGGCGGTATTGCCGGCGACCTGCAGCACGCGTCCCTCGTCTATGGCATAGGCTGGCACACCCGGGTACTTCTTCTGCGCCCGTTTCACCAGTTTCTCGGCTTCTTTGAAGTTGCGCAGGGCCAACAGCGTGGTCAGGTAATCTGGGTACACCAAGCCAAACTGCACGTCTTGCTCCACCAACTGCACGAATAGCGCCTCGGCCTTGCTGTATTCACTCTGGCGCAGGTACTCTTTGGCCAGGGCCATCTGCTCTGGAACGCTCTGGGCGCTGACCTGTGGCACAGCTGTGCCCAGAATGCCCAAGGTAAGGAGCCAAATAAATAATAACTTTCTTCTCATGGTATTCTCCAGCTAAGCTATTCTTCCTTAACGTATTCTACGCCTGTTCAATATACTGTTTTAACCCCGATTTTTGAAAATAGGCCGCTAAATGGACAGCCCGGAAAACACAAGAGCCGCGCTGGGTGGCGCGGCTCTTGCAATATTTCTGAAAACCGGTTTGGCTTAGAAGAATCTAACGCGGTTGTCTTCAATCTTGGCGTTTTTGCGAACGGCCTCATACAGGGCGCTTTGTACACGTCCGGCACGGGTGCCTTGCAACTGCTGCTTCACAGAGGCAACATCGGCTACCGGAGCGGCTGGGGTCAGGCTGTTCAACTGCACGATTACGATACCGCCTTCTCCGTCAATTGGGGCGGAACGCTGACCTGGCTTCAGGCCGAAGATCTTACCAACGGCAACCGGCTCCAGGCCTAAGCCCGGGATAGTAGCGGCACCTAAAGTAATATCGTTGGCCGGACGAACCAGCGCATCAGGCCCGTATTTGGCAGCGATCTGATCCAGTGAACCAGTGGCAGAAGCCAGTTTATCTTTGATTTTCTGGCCTTTCAGCTCGTTACGTACGGCGGCAGTCAGTTCTTCACGTACATCGGCTACTTTGGCGGTTCCTTTTTCGCGTTTGCCGGTCAAAACCGCTACTACGTATTGGTCATCCATGGTGATCACTGGAGAAACTGAACCTTCTTTGGTGTCTTCAGAGAAAGCCCAACGTACCAGTTCACGGGCGTTCTGCAGGTTGTTGATAGAACGGTCAGCGGGGTTGATGTTCTTGGCCTCTACTTTAGACAGGCCTTTCTCGCTGGCGATGGTCTTGTTGAAGGTCTCCAGGTTGGTGCTGTTAGCTGCGATAGCACCGGCACGGCTGAAAGCAAGCTCACGAGAGTTGTCACTTGGCGTAAGGGCGCGGGTTACCTGGGCTACCTGGTAAGTTTTGGTAGTCTTAGGCTCGGTGATTTTCACGATGTGGTAACCGTAGTCTGTCTCTACCAGGTTTGGCAGCAAACCAACACCCGGCGCGGCGAACACCGCTTTCTCGAAAGAAGGCACCATACGGCCCTGGGTGAACCATCCTAAGTCACCACCTTGGGAGGCAGTTCCGTCAGTACCGTGCTGGGCAGCCAGTTGGGCGAAGTCAGCACCGCCTTTGATCTGGTTCAGGATGCCCTGGGCTTTGGCTTTCGCGGCGGCTTTGGCTTCTGGGGTGGTGTTGTCTGGCTTGATCAAGATGTGGCTGGCACGAACAGAGGCTTGACCGCCTTCTTTCACATCCATGATCTTGTACAGGCTGAAGCTTCCGTTCTGGGCGAAAGGTCCGTATAGCTTGCCTTTTTCCAGCGCCTGGTTTTTAAGTTCTTCTGGCAACTCGTTCGCCGGCACGTAAGCTGGGTTGAACGGCGTCTCAGATTCAGCTTTCACAAACAGAGAGTCGTTCTCAGTAGTGGCGAAACGTGCGGCCAGTTCAGAGGTCTCTTTGCTGTAGTCTGTGCTGTCTTCTTTAGAGGCGGTTACCGGTACTGTTACATAAGTAATAGAGCGGCCTTCCTCAACCTCAAATTTCTTTTTGTTTTTGTTCAGGTACTCGCTCAACTGGTCATCGGTTACTTTGATGGTAGAGTCTGCGATGCTGAAGTAAGGCACAAACAATGAAGTGATGGTGGCCTTGGTGTTTTGCTCAGCGTTGAAACGCTTGGCTTCTTCTGTGGTCACGTAGTTAGAAACCGTGAACAGATTATAGTATTTGTTGCGCAGACGGTCTGTAGCCAGATCCTGCTCGTATTTACGCCAAGCGGCTTGTTGCTCCGGAGGCATGCTGCCCAGGTTACGCAGGGTTTGTTTTACCTGCTCTACGCTGAACTGGCCAGTCTTAGGGTCGGTGAACATCTGTTTTAGGGCCGGGTGAATGTTACGGCCTTGTACCATGTCTACCTGCTCATCGGCGGAAACGCCAATGCCTACTTTCTCAAATTCATCCTCAAATGCGTATTTGAACACTAATTGGTTCCAGGTCTGCTCGCGCAGGGAAGACAACTCAGCTTCTGAAGGCTGGCGGCCGTACTGGCTAGCGTAGTTGTTTTTAGCCTCCTCAAACATGGCTTCAAATTCCTGCACAGACACTTCATGTCCGGCCACTTCTCCTACTACCATCTTGTTGCCGAACAGGCGGGAATTTGGTCCCAGCAAGTCTCCCAACACAATGAAAATGAGCAAGCCAATGGCTATGGCGCCAATGGCGAACCCTGACTTCTCCCGAATCTTGTTAATTAATGCCATGTAAGTATTAGACGTATTTTAAGCGTTATGCAAAATAATCGCAATAAGTGATAAAATCAAAATATAAGTCTCTATAGCGCAGGTTATTCTTCTGGAGAGGCCAACCTTACTGAAAGATGTACCGTATTGATGCGGTGCTCATCCATAGAAAGGATCCTGATTTCAAAGGGCGGGACCACTATCACATCGCCCGCCTTGGGTATTTCCTCCAGTACAGACAAGATAAAACCACCTAAAGTTTCATAGTCGCCCTCGGGCAGGTTAAGCTCGTACTTCTCATTGAGGTAGTCTATTTCCTGGCGGGCGCTGAAGAGGTAAGAACCCGGCTGTGGCAGCGCCTGCTCTAACAGATCCTCCTCATCATACTCATCATTGATATCACCCAGAATCTCTTCCATCACATCTTCTAGGGTCACAATCCCAGAGGTGCCGCCAAACTCATCCAGCACCAGCACAATGCTGCGGTGTTCGGTGATGAACTTTACAAAGAGCTCACGGGCCAGCATGGTCTCGGGCACGGCTTCCATGGGCGTGAGAATCTCCTCTACCGTAGCCGGATTGTTGAACAGGGAAAATTGGTGGCAGTAGCCCAGAATATGGTCCAGGGAGTCCTGGTAGATGAGGATTTTAGAGTGGCCGGTCTCAATGAACGCCTCGCGGAGCACCTGTACGCCTTCTTCCAACTCAATGGCGTCAATCTCGGTGCGGGGCACCATACACTCCCGTACCTTCACGTTCTTGAACTCCAGGGCATTGTTGAAGATCTTGCTGTCCACCTCGCTGGAAGGCGCCAGCACAATCTCATCCGGGGAGGAGAGCCTTACCGCAAAGGGCTGAAAAGCCAAGGCGTTGGCCAGGACATCGGTCTCGTTTTCGTCCTCATTTGAAGAAAACAGGCCTGAAACCGCGGTAGCCAGAAAAGTAATGGGGTAAAAAAGCACAAAGAAGAAGGCTACCAGCGGAGAGATCACTTTCAGCAGACTGGCGGCCGCCACCAGGCTAGCCAGCATACCCACCACCAGAAACAGCAGCCAGGCCAACATGATAGTGGCCAGACCCGCCAATGCAAACGCAAGGAAAAACTGTAAATATGGTTGCAGTAGCGCAGAAAGACTTCCCAAGCCTCCTAAACCAAATAAAAGGAAGCCCAGCCCCAGACCTAACTGAATGGTGAACAGCGTCTGCTTCTCACGGCTCAGGAGAAACCCGATGATGGACTTTCGGTTTTCCGTGACCTGTAGTCTGATGTAGGCCCGCCCAATCTGCCGCAAGGCCACCTCTGCCACACTGAAGAGCGAAAGCAGCAGGAATCCTGCCGCGGCAATCATATACATGTAGGCAAGGTCCATAAAGCGGGGAAGATCAATGCTTTGCCTTGTTCATACGGAAAAGCATGAGAAAGATAATGGACAGCATGATGATCCAATAGCTTTGCAGCACGCCGTTCACAATGGACTGGTGCACGCCAATGACCAGAAAAGCAACGGCCAATGCCATGTAGATGGTTTGTTTTAAGGTCATTGCTTTAAGACAAAAGAGCCGGAGAATTGCTTTAAGGTATAGTCAGAGAAATCCTGTTTGGCGGTAAGCCCTACGCCTGTTACCACTTCCTCGGTGCTGGTGATACGGACAAACTTGTCTGTGAAAATGCTTTGCTTCTGACGCTCCCAGAACAGCTCCTCGGTGTTCAATTGTTCATTCTTCACGATGTTTTTCACCACCACATCGTTGCGGGCCACATACTGGTCTTTGGCTTTGTCATACCGGCCGAACTTGGCCGTGATGATGGTAGTGGGCTTACCTTCTTCGTAGAAGGTGATGTACATGCCCTTGGAGTAAATAATGTCTCCGTTCTGGAGCTGCTGTTCTACCGGGGCACTCAGCTTCAGTTTCATCTTCGCCGAGTCACTGTAAATGGTGACCTGGTTGTAGGTTTCTGAGGTGGGACCCTTGTACTCAATGGGCTTGATATTCTCGTCTGCCTTCTTGCAACTCCAGCTCATCATCACGCCCAGGAGAAATACCCAGAGGAGCGGCGTCTTGATGCCCCAATACTTTGTCAGCAGCACTTGAATCTGATTACTCATTCCTTTAAACGGTTCAGATACCAAACCCAAAAATCAACTGTAGATTCAGGGGCCTGGTATCTGTCTTTTTTATCTGAGGCTGTATGATGAATGTGGCTTAGTCAAACTTCCGTTTTATAAACCACCGGTTGTTGAAGGTGATGCCCAGGTTCACCCGCAGATACTGTTCTTTGAGACCTGTGTTCTCTGCTTTCAGTTGTCCTACGGTAAAGCTGGTATTCAGGAGGGCCTGGGTATAGTCTGGTGGACGTACGCCTCTGCCCAAAGGAAGGGAGAAGCCAAAGGTAAGGGCCATGTCTTTCAGGTCATGGGCCCTTGGGGTAGCGTTACCCGGTGTAATGGCATTGACCTGGGTGTTACCATAGTAACCGCCAAAGCGATAGGTTACCCTTTTAAAATAAGAGCTCACCGAACCCGCATCTGGCGTGATTTCAGAACCAATGCCAATGCGATAGCCGTCTCCCAGTTCCTGGCGGCCGCCCTCTTTGGCCAAGCTGAAGCCTCTGTATTCTGAGCCTTTGGTTTGGGTATAGTCAGCGCCCACTGACCAGTTTTTGTTATTATCAAAAGACAAACCAAGCTGCAGCATATGCGGCAGGGTGGTGTAGCCTTCCAGACTGTCGGTTACCAGGCTGGAGATCAGGGACTCATCCAATAGACGACGCTCCTGGGCTACCTGCCGGTCTGTGCTGATGTTGGCTTTGGTGGTATAGGTACCGCCAATGCCTAGGCTGGCCTTATCGCTTATTTTCTTCCGGTAGTGCAAGCCTCCTTTGAACATGAGGCCGGTGTACTTGGAAGTGGTGTGGATCAAAGTTTTCTGCAAAGCGCTGGTAGAATCTTCTCTGTCTACCAGAATGGTGGATTCCTGGCGGTCAATGGTCCCGAAAAGGTAAGACCCGGAAACACCCGCGGTTAAGCCATTGGCGATTCTGAAACCGTGCGCAAAATAAACCTCGTTGATGCCCCCGGTGCCGTTGTACTCATTATAAGAGGTAACGGTAGATCCTGACCCGGCCACCGGCGCCGTGGAGATAGTAGTGTAATTCACCCGGCTGTAAGGTCTCAGCCCAATGGAGGTAGTCCACCTGCGCGAAAGCGGCAGAGCCAAAGACAGGTAACCCAGGTTGGCGGTACCGTCTACCTGAGAGGTGTTCTTGTCAGACAACCGCTTCAGTTCAGAGGCCACGGCGGCTTCAAACGTCACGGAGTTGTTATAGTACAGCAGGGCTGGGTTAAGGTCATTGATGAGAGCCGCACTACCGTTGGCCACCCCCACCTGCCCCATGCCGGCGCTGCGGATAGACCCGGTGCCGTGCACCAGATCGCCCACGCCGAAGCGGGAATAAGGGGAATTGGAAAGCTGTTGCGCCTGTAGTTGCTGTGACCCAATAACTAAACCAGAGATCAATAACAGGGCGCGGAAAGGCTTATACATTATACTCAAGTATTCGGTTTAACCCGATTAAAACCAATTCGGGAATGACAAAGATGCGTGCTTTTACTGTACTTTCAAAAAACGGGGCGTCGCCGCCGCACAGAATAACCGTCAACGGTTTGTATTGACGTTCATAATGTTGAATCATGCCTTCGGCCTCTGCCACTGCGCCGTAGAGAATGCCTCCTTGAATGGCTTCGGCGGTGGTTTTGCCAGGCCTGGGCGGTAACTCGTAGCCTTCCAGCAAGGGCAGTTTCCCGGTGAAAGTATGCACCGCCTGGTAACGCATGGTCACACCCGGCGAGATGCTGCCGCCTTGGAACGTTCCATCTGCCTCCAAAAGGTCATAGGTGATGCAGGTTCCCGCGTCTATGATAAGGCAATGGTGGTCTTTGAACAGGTACTGGGCCCCTACCGCTGCCGCCAACCGGTCTACGCCTAAAGTATGGGGCGTGCCATAGTTGTTGTGCACCGGCACCGGTGTCTGGGCATGGAACAGAATCCTTTGCCCAGACACCGGGATGTGCTGCACCAGTTCTGCCGATTCCTGGCTCACAGAAGACATAATGGCGTTTTGCAGGGTAACGCCCGCCAGTTCTTTCCCCAGTGCGGGGAAGTCTGGGCAGGTGAACTGTTGCACCAAAAGCCCGTCTCTGAAGAGACCGGCTTTGATGCGGGTGTTACCCCGGTCTATCGCCAGATTCAGCATTCTATGAACGACAGATTACATAAAGTATTTCAGGCGCACTACTTCTTTTTCGGTGAGGAAACGCCAGTTGCCTCTTGGCAGGTCTTTTTTGGTTAAGCCAGCGTATTGCACACGATCCAGCGTCACTACATCGTAGCCCAGGTGTTCAAAGATGCGGCGCACAATGCGGTTCCTTCCAATGTGGATTTCGATGCCCAGGAACTTGTTGCTTTCTCCCAGGAGCGCTACTTCATCAACTTCGGCTTTGCCGTCTTCCAGCATCAGGCCGTCCTGAATCTGCTTCACGTGTTCCTGCGTGATAGGCTTGTCCAGTTCTACCTGGTAGATTTTAGACACCTTGTTAGACGGGTGCGTCAGTTTTTGGGCCAGTTCACCGTCATTGGTGAAAAGGAGCAAACCGGTGGTGTTTCTGTCCAGGCGGCCAACCGGGAACATACGCTCTTTGGAGGCATTCTTCACCAGGTCCATCACGGTCTTGCGGCCTTCAGGATCATCGGTGGTGGTCAGGAAGTCCTTTGGTTTGTTCAGGAGCACATACACCGTTTTCTCACGGCTCAGGGTCTTGCGACCATACTGCACGGTATCCGTTGGCGCTACTTTATAGCCCATCTCGGTAACTACCTGTCCGTTTACCTTGATCTCGCCGGCGGCGATGAGCTCATCTGCCTCGCGGCGGGAGCAGATCCCGGCGTTGGCGATGTAGCGGTTCAGGCGCAGGTCTTCGTTGCCATAGGAGTCGTCTCTTTTCTTGCGGCGCTCTTCGTAGCGTTTCAGGTTATAGAAAGGTGCCTCCTGGGTTTCTTCGTCTGAACGACCAAAGCGGCCTTCTTTGAAGCCTTTGCCGCTACGGTCACCGCGCTCAGGGCGGCTGTTGCCACGCTCTGGACGGTCATCACGTCTCTGGAAAGAAGGACGATCCTCGCGGCCACGGTTTTCACGTGGAGCACTGCGGTCAAAGCCTCTGCCCTCTTCCCGGCGGGCCGGACGCTCAGCGCTGTTTTCGTCCCGCTTTCCGGAAAACGGCCTGTTTTCGCGCGGTGCATCTCTGCGGCTGTCATCTGAACGGTTGAACCTGTCCTCGCGGCGGTCACCACCCCGGTTAAAGCCACGCTCTTCTCTGCCAGCGCCTCTTTCTCTGCGGTCATCGCCGCCGCGGTTGAAACCACGGTCATTGCGGTCAGAGGAGAAACCACCTTCGCGACGATCTCCACCACGGGCTGGACGGTTATCTTCTCTGCCAGCGCCGAAAGACGGACGGTCTGCACCACGGCGCTCACCGCCCCGGTCATCACGGTTATTGAAAGAGCGGCGTTCGCCTCTTTCGTCACCTCCACGGGCTGGGCCTCTGCCACCTTCCCGACGGTCATTGAAAGAACCTCCACGGCGGTCATCTCTGCCTTCGCGGTTGAACCCACCTTCTCTGGCTGGTCTGCGGTCAGAGCGGTCCTCGCCTCCGCGTGGGCGGAAGTCTGGGCGGTCATTATTGCCTCTGTCTGGCCGGTCAAACCCACGAGCTGGACGGAAATCGCCACCTCTACGGTCGCTTTCCCTTCTGGGCGCGCGTTCTCTGTTCTCGCGGTTGGTGTTTATATCGCCGTCGCGGTCGTCGCGGCGCGGTCTGTCTGAATTTTCTGAGTTTCTGTCCCGGTTGCGGAAGCCCTCTTCGCGGTTACCTCCTTCCGGGCGGTCAAAGCGGGTACCTCTGCCAAATACTTTCTTTCCTTCGTTCCAGGAATTGTTATTCCGTGGACGTTCGTTGCCTTCTTGAGGCGTATCTTCGTTTCTAGCCATGTTGTTGTGAAAAACTGCAGTATCGCTACTGTATAAAAGATGTGATTGTAAAAATTAGAGCGCGGCGGTCTCGCCGATGCTGTTCTCTTCCGGGGCCAGGTCTCTGAGCTGCGGAAGGTCTTTGAGGTGGTTGATGCCGAAGTACTCCATGAACTTTTGGCTGGTGCCAAACAGGACGGGGCGACCGATGGTATTGGCTTTGCCTTTGATTTCCAGCAGGCCTTTCTCCAGCAGGCGCTGGATGGCGTAGTCACAGCTCACGCCTCTGATCTGCTCTATCTGGGAGCGCGTGATGGGCTGTTTGTAGGCAATGATGGCCAGGGTCTCCAAGGCAGAGGCAGATAGCTTCTTCTTGGATTTGTGCTTGAGTAAAATACTAACCGAGTCCTGGTAGGCCGGCTTGGTCAAAAACTGGTAACCACCCCCAATTGCGTATATCTGGAAAGCGAAAGCATCAGTAGAGAATTGAGCATTTAACTGCTCAATTCCCTCCAATACATCACTCACGCTCACCTCGGTGACCAGGGCCTCGGAAAGGCATTTCTGCAGTTCCTCTATAGACACGGGCGAGGTGGCACAAAATATCAGCGCCTGAAGATGGTTCAGTAACAGGTTCAAATTCTATGCGGTTTAATTAGTCGTTGCGGCTCATTTTGGCCTCAATGGTGTGCTGCGTATGCGGCACCGCCTTTAAACGCTCCTTCGGGATCAATTTGCCGGTCTTGATGCATACCCCGTAACTTCCGTTCTTGATCCGGATGAGGGCGTTCTCCAACTGCTGGATAAATTTCAACTGCCGTGACGCCAACTGGTTCAAGCTTTCTTTCTCCTGGGTATCTGCACCGTCTTCCAGAACTTTGGAAGTAGAGGCCGTATTGTCAGTTCCGGAATCATTTCTGCGGCTCAGGGTCTCCTTGATAAAGGCTACCTCTTTGCGGGCGTTATTTAGTTTCTCAATGATGATTTCCTGAAATTCGTTCAATTCCTCTTGAGAATACCGCTGTTTTTCTTCACTCATGGCTTTAAGGGTTCGTAACAGTTTAGCTATAGTTTGTTAGTATAAAAGGTTAGCAGCCAAGCTAGAAGATCCTTCTTAGTAAAATACGCAGAATTTATACGATCCCCTGATTAATGAAAGTACTGCTACTTATTTTTTGCGCAAAAATACAATTAATATTTCTATAAAGTAAGCAGAGAATCAAAATGATAACTGAAATCTATAATTTTATTGTAATTAACTACTACTTTCTACTCTGTACCTGCCTTTTTGGGCCTATTTTTCAGCTTTTTGCCTTAAAACAGAAGCAGGTTTTCAGACTGTTTTGGAGGGGGGAATACAGCCTGTTTTTTACCTTTTAACATCTAAGGAATGTCTATAAAAGCAAGAAGACCAGCTACATCATAACTGGTCCTCTTGTTTAAACGTTTAGCACAAAATGTTTTAGTTAACCCAATTCAGCATCTGGATGGCGGTAGCCGCGGCTTCCACGCCTTTGTTCCCGTGCTTGCCACCGGCGCGGTCCCAGGCCTGCTGCTCATCATTGGTGGTAACCAACCCAAAGATTACGGGTTTGTTGAACTTGAGGCCTACCTGCGTGAGTCCCTGGGCTACGGCGTGGCAGATATAATCATCGTGTTTGGTTTCACCTTTGATGACTACCCCTAAGGCGATGACCGCGTCTATCTCGTTGCTCTGGGCCAGAAATTGGGCGCCAAGGGTCAGTTCAAAGGAACCGGGCACGGTGTTGCGGTAAATGTTCTCGGGCTTAGCACCGTGCTGCAGCAGCGTCTCGTAGGCACCTTTGCACAAGGTGTCGGTGATTTCTTTGTTCCACTCGGCCACTACCAGGCCAAACTTCTTGCCTGAAATATCCGGGAGGTTATCTGAGTTATACTCACTAAGGTTTTTAAGGGCGCTTGCCATCTTTAAGGAAATTTAAGGGAGCGTTGGTATCTCTGGACTTTGCGGTTTAGGCCTTTTTCGCCAAAAACAGCCCAGAAACGGTTCTACGCAAATTTGCATAAAAAAACAGAGCGGCTGCCGAATTTATTTTCAGCAGCCGCTCTGTTCTTATTTAACTCTAAGGAGCCTTATTTCTTAGCTAATCCCTCGGCACGGGCCTTGTATTTCTTGGCCTCGTTTACCTCTGGGCTTAACGGGTAGTCATTGATCACGCGGTCATACACTTCTATAGCCTCGGCGTACTGGTTCGCGGCTTCGTGAGCCACGGCAGCTTTCATGAGGTACTGCGGAGAGAAGAAGTCGTTGGCTTTGTGCTCAGCGGCTTTCTTGTACAGGGCAGCAGCCTCTTCTTTTTTACCTAGTTCCAGGTTGGCATCGCCTTGCAGACTGTAGGCGCGGGCCTGCAGCAGAAGGTCATCAGACTTAAATTCCTCCAGGTAGTTCAGAGCCTCCTGATATTTGCCTTGCTTAAGAGAAACAACACCCGCGTAGAAGTTAGCCAGTTTACCAGCCTTGGTGCTGCCGTACTCATCAGCTACGGCTTTGAAACCGTCGTTTTGGCCATCGCCGTTCAGGGCTTTGCTCAGGGAATCAGCTTCTAAATAGTATTCGGCCTGGAACATGGCCGCCAATGCTTCCTGGTTTTTGGTCTGCTGGTTCTGGTAATACAGGAACCCTCCAACCACAGCGGCAGCAATGGCTACAAAAATCCCGATGAACAGGTTTTTGTGACGCTCCACATAACTCTCCGACTTCAACAACCGGTCAGCCAGCGCATCCGGGTTTTCTAATAGCTCGAATTCGCCTTCTCGCTTAATTGTGTTATTTGACATCAGTAATTATAAAAAAGGATTTAGATGCTGTTCTTGAAAAAGCCCTGCCCGTTGAACCACAAATTGTTAGCTCAGGTTCCCACGGCCCTGGTTTTTTAGTCCATCACGTAAGGATAGTCTTTCTCTACGTAGATATCGGTGTACAATTCCTCGGGGGCTGGATAAGGAGATTTCTCGGCGAACTCCACAGATTCCTGCACCTGGGCCTTGATCTTATTATCAATCTCTTCCAGTTCCTGCTCCGTGGCGAAGTTGTTTTCCAGGATGGTGTAGCGCACGCTCTCAATGGGGTCCTGGTTACGGTAGCTTTCCAGTTCTTCTTTGGTGCGGTACTTAGCCGGGTCAGACATAGAGTGACCTTTGTAACGGTAAGTGCGGAACTCCAGGAAGGTTGGGCCTTCACCGGCGCGGGCACGCTCAGCGGCGCGGGCTACGGCTTCGTGCACATCCTCGCAACGCATGGCGTTCACGGGCTCAGACGGCATGTCATAAGACAGACCCAGTTTGTACAGCTCGGTCACATTAGACGTACGCTGTACCGAGGTACCCATGGCGTAACCGTTGTTCTCCACCACAAAGATAACGGGCAGTTTCCACAGCATGGCCATGTTGAAGGCCTCGTGCAGGGCACCTTGACGAACGGCACCGTCACCCATGTAGGTGATGGCAACGTTACCGGTCTTGTTGTATTTCTCAGCGAAGGCCAGACCAGCACCAAGCGGAACCTGGGCACCCACAATACCGTGACCGCCTACGAAGTTTACTTCTTTATCGAAAATGTGCATGGAACCGCCTTTGCCTTTAGAGCAACCAGTGGCTTTGGCGTACAACTCGGCCATCACAGCGTTAGGAGAAGTTCCTAACCCAAGCGGGTGGGCGTGGTCGCGGTACGCGGTGATCCATTTATCGTCTTTGGTGAGGGCGGTGATGGCACCGGCCGCACAGGCTTCCTGCCCGATGTAAAGGTGACAGAAACCTTTGATTTTCTGCTGGCCGTATAACTGACCGGCTTTCTCCTCAAATTTGCGCATGAGCTGCATCATCTCATACCAGCGCAAGTAGGTCTCTTTTGAAAATGCTGGGGCAGCGTTTACCTTTGCCTTGTTCGCATCTTTCGTCTTCGCTGCTTTCGTCTCTGCCATACTGTATTTGTATTGGTAAGGGTTAAGTCAAAAATATTGAGACCTCGCCAAAAGCTTTATCAAGGTAGATGTAGCCTGGACTCGGTTCCGTAAGGTATTCTAAACATGCGAAATTAAGTAAAAATCTGTAAACAAGTTCATGCTCCTCGAAAATCTACACGTACTGCACTTCAAGAATTACGAGGAAGCCACCCTGCCTTTTTCTTCGCACATCAACTGTTTCATTGGCGACAACGGCAGCGGCAAAACCAACCTGCTGGACGCCATCCACTATCTGTCGCTCACCAAAAGCGCCTTCACCTCCTCAGACCTGCAGAACATCAAAGAGGGCGAGGAGTATTTCATTGTACGAGGCCGGTTTAAAACCGAAGAGAAAATAAGTGCGGTTCAGTGTTATTTAAAGACGGGCCAGAAAAAGATTATCACCTTAAACAAAGCGCCTTACGAGCGGGTGAGCGAGCACGTGGGCAAGTTCCCGGTGGTGTTGATCTCGCCGTATGACACGGACCTGATCAGGGAAGGCAGCGAGGAGCGCCGCAAGTTCTTTGACTCGCTCATGGCCCAGCTGGACCATTCTTACCTGGACCTACTCATCCAATACACCTATATTCTAAAGCAGCGCAACTCGCTTCTGAAGCAGTTCTATGAGAAAAGCTACGTAGATAAGGAGTACCTACAGATTCTGGATGAGCAGATCATGCCCCTGGGCACCGAGCTGAGTATCAGGCGGGCCGCTTTCCTGGAAACGTTTGAGCCCGTCTTCCAGCGCCACTACCAGCACCTCTCAGACTCGCATGAAGTGGTGACCCTCGGGTACCAAAGCCAGTTAATCCGGCAGAACTACGCCTACCTGCTGGACCAAAGCCACCGCAAAGACCTACTCCTGCAGCGCACCACCGTGGGCCCGCATAAAGACGATTTCGTATTTTTGATGGACAGCCGCAGCGTGAAGAACTTTGGGTCGCAGGGGCAGCAGAAGAGTTATGTCATTGCTTTGAAGCTGGCCCAGTTTGAGGTGCTTTCTTCAAAAAACAGCCAGAAACCGCTTTTGCTCCTAGACGATATCTTTGACCGCCTGGACGAGAAACGCATCACGCAGCTCATGCAACTGGTGGCCAACAACACCTTCGGGCAGATCTTCCTCACTGATACCCACCTGGAGCGCACCGACAAAATCCTGCAGCCCCTGTCCAATAACATTCGCCGTTTCAGAATCTCTGAAGGAACTGCGGTGACGATTGAAGACGAAGAGTAGTTATTAGTTGCCAGTTGGTTCTTGTGCCGCTGGCGCGAGCGTCCCGCTCGTGTCCGCACGTATTTCTATTTATTACTAGTTGAGCAACAAAAGTAACTCTGCTGTGCGTGTGGACACGAGCGGGACGCTCGCGCCAGCGGTAATGTTCTTTCCTCCTAAATAAATCTGTCCTCACTACCGTAAAAAGAAAAGAACTCTCGTATCAGGAGGAGGTGCTTTGAGGGTGTTTTCTGTAAAACAGTCTGTAAATAGCAGGTGTATAACTGAGGTTGATTTGGGGATAACCGAGTGGGTAAATTCATCTGGCCAAACCTCACCGAAACGCTTGAGATTAGAGTAATTTAGCGCCGTAGCAACACCTTAAAAGAGCCTCCTATGTCCCTGCGTCCGCTTAATCCCAGAAACCCGTTCATGCGCAAAGCCGATACTATCTCCCTGAAAGACAGTATTGATGCCATGCTCAAAGCCTATAAACTGAACGGAAAACTAAACGAGGTGCAGCTGGTGAGCTCCTGGGAAAAGATCATGGGCAAAGCCATCTCCATGAAAACGCAGGAGGTATTTGTGCGCAACCGCAAACTGTACGTGCGCCTTTCCTCAGCCCCGCTTAAGCATGAACTGAACATGGCCCGGGGGAAAGTGATGGCCTTGATCAACATTGAAATGGGCGAGCAGGTGGTTGATGATGTCATCTTCCTGTAGGCATTCAAACTACTGAAATTCGTCATTTCTGACGTATGACCTCAAGACACAGGTGGGCATTTACCCTTTCCCTGTTAACGCCATTGCTCCTGATAATGGCTGTTTTCTCTGCGGGCGGAGGTCATGGTTGGTATGGACCAGCGTTTTTTCTATTTCCCTGGGCATCAATTGTAATGGTATTCACAGCCTCCGAAGCAATGGATATGGAATTCCTTATCATTGGTTTAGGCCTACTTCAATATCCCATCTACGGATTTTTGATTGACTTAACTCTGGGTACATCCCGCTTCAAGAGCACCTTCATAGGTTTGGTGGGATTACATTTTGCCTTTTTTATGCTATTACTACTCTATAGCAATAATACTTGGCGCTAACTGCTTGAGCGCTCATTGCAATTAGAAAGCAAAACACTCCTCCCTCTCTGTAATTTTCTGGCAAAACAGAGGATAAGCAGGTTTCCCGTTTTAGACACTTTTTCTAAAAACAGCGTAGAAACGGGCATGCAGCAACCCAGACTTGAACCAGATTTATTCCGCCCGGTTTCCCATTCCCGTACCACGCTCACCGAGTTGATGATCCCCAGCTACGCCAACTTCGGCGGTAAGATCCATGGGGGTATTCTGCTTTCGCTTATGGACAAGGTAGCCTATGCTTGCGCCGCCAAGCACGCGGGCAACTATTGCGTTACCGTGACGGTAGACGGCGTCCATTTCCTGCAACCCGTGGAAGTAGGTGAGCTAGTGAGCCTCATGGCCTCGGTGAACTACGTGGGCAAAACCTCGCTCATGGTGGGCATTAAAGTAGTGGCCGAGAACGTGAAATCTGGGTTTATGAAGCACACCAATACCTCATACTTCACCATGGTGGCCAAAGGTGAGGACGACAAGCCAGCCCAGGTGCCGGGCCTGCTCCTGGAAACCCCGGATGACGCCCGCCGCTTTATTGAGGCCATCCAACGGAAAGAAATCAAGACCCGTTCTGAACAGGAATTCAAAGAGATTAAGACCAACCTGGAACTGCGCCAGAACATTACGGCCCTACTAGGGCAACGATGCCAGCTGGGGTTTGAGCTGTAGTCTGTTTCAATGCTGTTTTTCCAAAACCGGAGTAAAACGGGAGCCGCCGTTCTGCGAGGTATAGAGGAGACTGCTGGTAGAACTGCTTCCCAAGGGGGAACCTACCCCCTGCCCCTCCCAGAGGGAAATTTATACTACCGAAGGAAAAGCCAAATCATTGGTATA
Organism: Rufibacter roseolus; assembly: GCF_017916365.1. GTDB lineage: Bacteria > Bacteroidota > Bacteroidia > Cytophagales > Hymenobacteraceae > Nibribacter > Nibribacter roseolus. Next base: position 525,252 of record NZ_JAFMSU010000001.1, on the reverse strand, counting down.
TTCTGTAAAGTACCTGGTTCGAGTCTGTGACTTGAACCTACCATAGCCGGAAGTTTAAAACTTCCGTAGAGTGCCCCCTTAAACCAGCTTTGCTGATGCCGTGGCCCTAAACCTCCTGCTTTACCTTAGCCTGTTAGGGACAGGCCAATCCAATATCCGCCTGTTTTCGGTTTGTTATTTCCGTCTGTCAGGGGACAGACCGAGGAATGAGCTTTTTGCGCATGACTGTTTCATTCCAAGTTTAGCTTAATCTAATCTTCAGTATTAGTACTACTAGGAACTGATATTTTCCAACCTCCTCCTTCTAAAGCAGCGGCGAGAGTAGGCGGGCGAGTTTCTCGAAGAGCTGTTTCAGGCGGGGTCTTTGCCTCCAGGCTTCCAGGTCTATTTTGGTGGCGTGCTCCAGGTCCCGGTAAAAGATGCCGCGGAGCTGCTGGGAGAGATCGGTATCATAGACCACGGCGTTCACCTCAAAATTCAGCTCAAAGCTGCGGTTGTCCATGTTGGCGGTGCCCACCATGCTCACGGTGCCGTCAATCACCGTGGTTTTAGAATGGATAAAGCCTTTCTGGTACAGGTAAATCTCCACCCCGGCATGGAGCATATCGTCATAGTAAGACCAGGCCGCCGCGTTCACCAGGGCCGAGTCTGAGATGCCCGGCACCAGCAGTTTCACTTTAACGCCACCCAGCGCCGCCACCGTGAGTGCCTGCAGAATGCCTTCACCGGGAATAAAGTAGGGCGTGGTAATGAGCACTTCTTCCTGGGCCAGGTAGATGGCCTGCAACAAGGAGAATAGAATAGTGGGCATAGGCGAATCTGGGCCGCTGGCGGCTATCTGCACGGGCGCATGGCCATCTGGGAGCGGCGGGGTCAGGAAATACCTCCGGTGCGGCGGCAGCATCTGTCCCGAGGCAAAGTTCCAGTCGCAGAAGAAAAGGTACTGCAGGTAGTAGATACCCGGACCGTCAATACGCAGGTGGGTATCCCGCCAGTACAACCGTTTGCTTTCCCCGGGATGGTTGATGTAACGATCGGCTACGTTGATGCCGCCCACAAACGCGATTTTGGCGTCTACCAGAATGATCTTACGGTGGTTACGGTAGTTCAGGCGGTTGGCCAGCAGCAGGAAACGCACCCTATGGAAAGGGAAAGCCTCCACGCCTGCGGCCCGCAACTCGGCCACGTATTTCTTCCGGATAGACCGGCTGCCATAATCGTCATAGATGAACCGCACCTGCACGCCTTCCTGCGCCTTCTGGATGAGGAGGTCTTTGATCTGGTTTCCGATGACGTCGTCTTCAATGATGTAATACTCCAGATGGATGTGGTGCCGGGCCTCCCGCATCGCCTGCAGCACCTCGGGGAATTTCTCTTCGCCATTCAGCAGCAGCTTCACCCGGTTTCCGCCGGTGAGCGGACTAAGCCCGTCGTTGAGCAGGAGCTTCACCAGTTCCCGGTAGCCTTGCACCTGGGTGTTGCTGGCCGCCAGCGTTTCCGCTGAGTAAGTTTCCACGCGGTGCTCCAGCTTCTGCAGGAAAATCTCATCTTTCACCAGCTTCTTGCTGTAGATCCGGCGCTTCTTGTAGTTGATCCCGAAGGAGAAGTAGATGATGATGCCTACAAACGGCACAAAGATGGTGAACAGCAGATAGGCCAGCGTTTTAGACGTGGAGCCCGTGTCATAGATAATGCGCAGGCACACCAGAGCCACCACCGTAAAGTAGACGATGTTCCAGATCAATAACCAATCTACGCTGTTCAGGAGGTACGCCACAGAATCTATGTTTCAGGTTTGTTTATGGAAATTTAAGCGCAAATCCACCATAGCGTACGCTTTCGCCCCACAACCCCAAAAGAAGCGCTTTGCTGGTTGTTTATTGCTTTCTGGGCTTCACCCGATGTCTTTCCTCCGGCACCCTGAAGATAGCCCAATACATCTGCTGCAGGGTTTCTCTGGTCCAGCCCTTCACCCGGCCGCGCTGCATGACCAGTTTATTGTCCACTCCTGGGGGGCTCAAGAAATAATGGAACGTGAAGCGGGCATCGGGGTTTTGCCAGCCCAGGATCTGCCCGTACCGCAGCACATTGAACACCAGCGTATCATTCCAGCGCTCGGCAGTGTAATAGCCGGCGGAAAACCGTTTCAACTCCTGCACTTCCTCCGGACTTACCGCCGAAGTCAGCAGTGCCTCATTTTTTGGGAAAAACCTGAAATCCGTGGCATAATCATCCGGCGCGAAAACAGACCGATGGCCCACGTAATAACCACTATCGGTAGTGGCCACGGCGTACCACAGCCAGTTATTGAACGGTGTAGGCGTGACCATGAGGCTCGTATGCGGCACTTGTCTTTTGGCCAAAGAAGCTTCTATCCCCTCCTGGATGACCGATTTGTTTACCACTGCATACAGCAGGTACAGCCCCGCAGGCAGCAAGCCCACCAAAGCCCATCGTTTTCTTACCGGCAAAGGATTCTTGAGAATCAACAACGCAACCAAAGCCGCCACAGGCCAAATGGTGAAGAACGGATCTGCTACGTACAGCAGGTGAAAAGAGAACCGCTGGTGACTGAACGGCTCCAGCAATCCGGTGCCGTAGGCGTTACAGGTATCCAGCAGATCATGGGCAATTATCTGCACCACAAAAAACAGGAAGAACTGCTGCCACCGTACCCCGCTGCTCCGGTGCCACTTACCCGCTAAATACGTGAGCAGAACCGCCAAAAGCAACCCGAAGAAAAAGGAATGGGTGAACCCGCGGTGTACTAGCAGGTTTTCTGAGGGATGCAGCCACAGCGCCGCTACCACATCCATATCGGGGAGGTTCTGGGCCACCGCGCCATAAAGCAAAGCCCGCTTCCCCAGCTTTCTGGAGAGCATGATCTCGCCGAGGCAGGCGCCCAAAGCAGCGTGCGTGAGTGAATCCATTTGGTTTCTGTTTGGTGTTTCTCTACGCACAGGAGCCAAAAGGCGTTTTGCGGCCGCTTCTCAGAAATCGAGGCTAAAACAGAATTAGGCTCCAGACTTTTAATTGCGCCATTACGGCTTTGTTCTTACTAGTTATCATCAGAAACCATCAGGCATAAAAATCCCTCTTTCAAGGCTGTTTTGCAGAAAACGGCCTTGAAAGAGGGACAAGTCAAATCAGTTTGCGTGTGGATTACCCTTACGGGACCAGATGCTTTTTCACAGGATTCTGCTGTGGATATCTATACCGTAAAATAGCTTTCCAGCTGTTTGAGCGTGGTTTCGTCGGTTTTCATGTCTTCTATGACCTGGCCTTTTTCCAGCAGCACAATACGGTCACAAACCTCAATCACGTGGCTCAGGTCGTGGCTGGAGATGAGCAGGGTCATGCCCTGGCGTTTGAGGTCTTTCAACAGGTTCTTGAGCCTGATCTGGGAACTGGGGTCCAGGTTGGCGAAAGGCTCATCCAGGATTAAGAGTTCCGGATCAGACATGACGGCGGCGGCCACGCCTACCTTCTTCTGGTTGCCCTTGGAGAAATCCCTGATGTACTTGCGCTGCTCCAGAATCTCGCCGTTGAAGAAATCGCGGAAGCGGTCCAGAAAAGCCTGCACATCGCCGGTGGTCAACCCATTGAGCTTGCCAATGAAAGCGAAATACTCCTCGGGCGTGAGGAAGTCAATGAGGAAGCCTTCGTCCAGGTGCGACCCAGTGTACTGTTTCCAATCCTCGGTGGCGCGCACGTTCTCGCCCTTGCTGAACACCTCGCCTTTGGTAGGGCGGATCAGGTCCAGGATCATCCGGAAGAAAGTGGTCTTGCCAGCGCCGTTGTTGCCTACCAGGCCAATGGTTTCGCCTTTCTGTACGGTTAGCGCCGGGATGTTCACCACCGTTACGCCGTTGTAATTCTTTTGGAGATCGCGTACTTCTATCATCTCGTTATGCGGCTATTTTTTGAAATCAGGGTTAAAACTAAGCTTGCCGGAAACCGGCCGCGATGGCGTATTTCTCGCGCTGGAAACGGTTGACCACTATGCCCAGCAACTGCCTATGGAAAAGGAATCCCAGCAGACCAATGATGCCCACGGCCGCAATTCCCCACCACGGTTTGTCCATCAGCCCGAAGGGCAGATATACCAGGATTGGCAAAAGCAGCGCCGGCAGCATGAGAATGAACTGGGAGGCACCCACGCCCTGCCAGTTAAAGGAAGCGCTCTTGCTCAGGTCAATCCGCTTTTTGTTGTAAGTACTCAGGTACAGCACCACAAAGGTGTTCACACCTATATTGTAGAGAAAGCAGGCCGTGTTGATGAGCATGATCTTGCCGCCACTGCCCGGCATGAGGCCATACAGCAGCGTCACCAGGTAGGCGATGGTACAGGCGGGCACAAACATCCAGAATTTGCCCAGGTAGAAGGTATACGGGCTCAGGCGTTTGGTAAGCAGGGCATCAAAGTGGGCGCTCTGCCAGCCCGGCACAAACTGACCGTAGCTCAGCATCATGAAACCTGTCATGAAAATGCCTGGGAAGATGAGCATGGCAAACCCCTTGGTGTACATTTCCTGAGTGTAGAAGATGAACCCATAGGCCAGGAAGAGGACAGACATCATGGTGGTGGACTTAGGCCGTTTGTGGCGCATGATCAGCTTCAACTCCAGCCCAATGAGCGTACCCAACTCGCCGAACCGCTGCAGGAAACCGATCTCAGCAGAGGTACCCACCTTAGACTGTTTACTGATTCGCATTTCCTCTGGATAGGTATGGGCAATCAGGAAGCGGTAGTTAAGCAGGTATACTGCCACCAGTAGCGCCACAGGCACCAGCACCCAGACAGGGTTTTGCCCTAAGGCCCGGAAAAACGATCCGGAGGCCGCTCCCACTGAGATAAGGTTAAGGTAATCCAATGTGGCCAACGCTACTATCGCCAGCAGGAACCCGAAGGTCACCAGGGGTTTCTCTACCAATTGGCGTTTGAAGTAAAGCGTCAGGAAATTGTTGATCAAAGTGATTAGGAACAGCCCCAGCACCCACATCCAGGCTCCGCCTAGCCCATACACCTCCGGCAGCACTTTGAGCGCAAACGGGATGAACAACAGCAAAGACATGTAATTAAAGAAGCTGGTAATAGATTTCCAGAGCACAAAATGCACCAGTTTGCCTTTGCCCACCGGCAGGTGCAAATACGGCTGAATGCCCAGCACCGGCAACTCCTGCATGAAGAACCTAAAGGCCAGGTCAAACAGGAAGTAATACAGCAGAGCCCCATTGATCACCGCCACCGGATCTTTGTCTGGCCACGCCTTCTCAATAATCACGTCCATAAACGCACTCAGCACCACCACATACAGCAGCAAAAGGAGCATGAAGAAGCCCAGCACCAGGTTCACGGCAAGGTTCTTCTGCCATACACTGGAACGGGTAGCTTCTTTCCATTGATGAGAAAGTAGAAGTCTGATCATAAAGGGAAGGTAGTAAGGAAGGCTGTTCCATTCGTTAGTATCTCGAACTGCCTAAATATTACAGCCTTGCCCTGCTTTTTCTTTGTCTGCCAAGGAAGTTTGAAGGTAATGATGGAAGATTTGCTTGAGTAGATTGTGATGGAGGTGGGAACGGTAAGAGGCAAGGCGGTGCTTGGACTCTACATTGTTAAAAACGTTGGAATTACGTGGTCAGGCACGTGTAGACATCCCTCTACTTTTTCATAAGAGTAATCTAGGAATATAATGAAAGGGGGAAGATTGAGGCCGAGGAGAACAATGGAGTAGGCAAAAAGCTGGTTTGAGGCTAACGCCTCACGGCAGTTGCAAACTGCCGGCCATTATAGGTCCAAGTCACAGACTTGAACCATGGAAAATGAACCCACCTCTGCCCCTCCGAGGAGGGGAATAAAAACCTACCATATTTTGGGATGGTTCGCTGTTGCGAGCTGCAAAGGCTTTAACCAAAAGCACCAATTCCAGCCTTTCGGTGGAGCGCCTTGTCAGGTTCCGGTGCCGCCAGGCATTGCGACTGAAAGGAGCAAAGGAAGCTGGCGCAGCGCGAGGCCGGACGGCGGGGCCTCGCGGCCGTGAGCGCACGGAGCTTAGCAATGAAACAGTAAAGCTTATGCACCCACGAAAACTGCGGCGCCACGCCAACACAAGCGGACTACGAATGCAAAAGAAAACAACTGAAAGGCAGTAGCAGCACAAACGAAATGCATACTAAGAAAACATCAATCCTTTAAAAATAAGATTAATCCAGCTACGCTGCTACCTCCACACTCTCCAACTCACTATAAGCAGCTTTCAGCGCCTTGAGATGGCCACCGAACATCTGCCGGATGTACCACTTCAAAAAGAAATAACCCAGCACGGCGCCAATGACAAACCCGATGATGAGGCGAAGATACATTTGCTCCCAGGGCAGGTGCGAGATGTTGATGCCTTTGGCCAGCTTAAGATATGCCAGTTGGCCAGCCGCCAACCCGATGGGCGCCAGCAGCATGTTGGTCCAGAAGTAGAGGCGGGTGAGGCCGGTGAGCATTTCAATAAGGTTGCGCAAGGTAGACCTGAGGTTGGCGGTGGTCACGTTGAGGCTTTTCACATAAGACAGCCTTGCCCAGAAATAACCCAGAAACGGTAAACACACCACCATTACTACCACACACAAGACCTGAAAGGCAGGGTCTTCTTTGACCAGGATGGTGCCCGCCCCAAACAACAATACCGTAAAGACCTGCACTACTAACTCAAAGTAGATGTTCCGCTTGAGTTTGGTTAGGGCGTTCTCGGTACGGGCCTTGAGCAAGCCTGTGATCTGGTGCTCGGTCACCTGGTGCTCTGCCGCCGCCTGGGCCGCGTATACCTTCCAGGTATCTTTGAGGCTATCTAAATTCATCATACACCGGGGTTAACAGCTTCTCTAGTTTCGCTTTGATGCGGTTCAACTTCACACCTACGTTTGATTTGGTGATACCTATGATCTCAGCCATCTCATCGTAGCTTTTGTCTTCCAGGTACAGCATCACAATGGCCTTCTCCACCTGCGAGAGCTGGTCAATGGCGGCGTAGAGATATTTTATTTTCAACTCGTATTCAGCGGAGGTATCGGGCGTGGCCGGAATCTGCAGGTCCATGTCTGAGAGAGAGCCGTGGCGGGGGCGGCGGCTGTCTTTCCGGAAACTGGAGACGGCGGTGTTCAGCGCTACGCGGTACATCCAGGTACTTACCTTGGACTCGTGCTTAAACGAGGGATAGGACCGCCAAAGTTGCAGCACTATGTCCTGAAACAGATCTTTCCGCTCCTCAGGGTCCCGGCAGTACATGCTGCACACCTTATGGATCAGGGCCTGATCCTGGGCAATGAGCTTGACAAATTCTGCGCGTAAAGCCGGATTCTCCACCGTGGTACGTAAAGGTTTAAGGTATTAGTAGCCTTGGCCCCAGGTAAATTACACTTTCTGCCGGAAATAACGTCTCCGCTGACATATCAGAGTTATTTTGGACCTGATTTTCAAAAATTGGCTACGAATACATCAAGCTGAAGTAAGGACTTGTAAGCATAGGAGAAATTTTCTGTATGAAGGCTAAGTCAACTTAAAGCATATAGCAGCCTTATTAGCAGAATGATACGTTTTCTTGAGGCTGTCGCCTCACGGCAGTTGCAAACTGCCGGTCATGGTAGGTCCAAGTCACAGACTTGAACCAGTGAAAAGAAGAAAGGAAGTTGCCAAAGTTGAATCCAAAACGATGCAGCAGGTGTAAACACTCCCCTTCGCCCCCTCAAGGGGGAGTCTCTGCAGGGAAGATGCTTGCAGGTTTTGAAAACTTGTGAGGTCTGAGGCGTTTCTACTGACGCATTTCCAATTCCAGCCTTTCGGTTGAGCGCCTTGTGATTTTCCGGTGTTGGGCAAAGCCCAACATTCCGATGGCTTCAGCCGAGGAAAGGAAAAGAACACAGCGCGAGGCCGGAAGGCGGGGCCTCGCGGCCGTGAGCGCACGGAGCACAGCGATGCAACAACCAAGCTTATAAACCCACGCAAACTGCGGCGCCACGCTAGCATCAACGGATTACGAAAGCACATCGAAAACCACAAAGACCAAAAGCAACGCCAGAACCAAACAATAAAATAAGAAACGCCTCGCCAGATTCACTCCAGCGAGGCGCCCCTTTCCTGCCTGTCTCAATAAAAACAGCCCGAAAACAATTCGCAAACCATCACGGGAAAATACCCAGTGATTGATAACTCACGCCAATCTTCTCAATGGCGGCGTAGAAACCGGCGGTACGCAGGTCCGTGATGCCTTTGATTTGGTGGGTTACTTCGCGCATCTCCTGGTAGGCCGTTATCATGGTGTCTTCCAGGCCGGAGTAGACCAAATCCCGTTCATCAGCGCCGTGGATGATCAACAGCTTTTCCTCGGCGGAGAGGCTCTTGCCGGTGGTTTTCTCAATGGTGCTCACCAGGCGCTTGAGACTGGCTTCCTCGGCGCGTTTGCCCATCCGCCCGAAGCGCACGTTGGAGAGGTTCTTGAGCCACTCAAAATAGGAGACGGTCACCCCGCCGGCATTCAGGTACAGGTCTGGGATAATGACTACGCCACGGGCGTGCAGAATCCGCTCGGCCTCCTGGGTAACGGGTCCGTTGGCGCCTTCGGCGATGATTTTGGCCTTGATGCGCTCGGCGTTTCCGCTGTGGATCTGGTTCTCCAGGGCAGCCGGTAGCAGCACATCGCAGTCATACTCCAACATCTCAATGGAGTTTTGGATGAAGTGGCCGTCTGGGTGTCCTTCAAAGCTTTCGTTCTGCTTGCGGTAATGGAAAATGCTGTCAATATCCATGCCGTCTGGGTTGTAGATACCGCCCTCGCGCTCGGCCACGCCTATGATAATGGCACCCTCGTTCTGCAGGAACTTGCCCGCATGGTACCCTACGTTCCCCATGCCTTGAATAATGATTCTCTTGCCGGCCAATCCGCTGGTGAGACCCAATGGTTTCAGTACGGCCTGGTCCTGCATGGCTTCCCGCAGCCCGAAGAAAATGCCCAGACCGGTGGCCTCGTTCCGGCCTCGGATACCCCCCTGGCCTACCGGTTTACCGGTAACGCAGCCCAGCGCGTTGGTTTCCCCAAATTTGAAAGCATGGTAGGTATCGGCAATCCAGGCCATCTCGCGGCCGCTGGTTCCGTAGTCCGGGGCGGGTACGTCTACGGCCGGCCCGATAAGGTTTTTCTTGATAAGCTCAGAGGCAAACCTGCGGGTCACTTTCTCCAGCATCTCCACAGAGGAGGTTCTGGGATTTATTTTCACGCCGCCCTTGGCCCCGCCAAACGGCACATCCACTACGGCGCACTTGAAGGTCATGAGGCTGGCCAGCGCCACTACCTCGTCTTCGTCTACGTGCATACTGAACCTGATACCGCCTTTGGTGGGCAGCTTATGCTGACTATGCTGGGCCCTGATTCCCTCAAACACATGTACCTGCCCGTCTACCTCCACAGGGAAATTGACTTTGTAGACGCTGTTGCAGACCTTGATCTGCGCCAGAATACCGGGATGAAGTTTGGAATGTTGGGCAGCCTGGTCATAGTAGTAATGGACACTATCCAGAAATTCTCTGCCGGGTGACACAGCGGGGCTCTTAATGGATGACACGGATTGACTCATAGTTTCTGCAATTGGTGGTTTAGGTAAAACGTACTAACACCAGTTCACGTTGCTTTGCCTGTAAAATGTTCCACGGAGAACATTTTTGCACCCTGCCGTTTCTGCCTTCTTTTCCGGGAAACAGGGCCTAAACCGTTTTTCGCTTTCTGTCCAGCGCTTTACCATTGGTTTCTGCGGAATAATCCGGAAATTACAGGTCAGGTTATACAAACAAAGCCACAACCCCATTTATGTTTACTTCTGTTTCCTCGTTTGCCCGTGCGGGTTCCGCCGCCCTGGGTTTACTTTTCCTTACTAACCTTACCTCGGCCCAGGACATCATCAGAACCGATCCCACCATCAAGACCATGACTGAGCAGGTCTCGGCTCAGGAACTGGAGCGTTTGGTGCGCGGGCTGGTAGGCTTTGAGACCCGCCATTCACTGAGTACCGTCAAAGACAAGAAGAAAGGCATTGGCGCAGCCCGCAACTGGGCCCAGGCCGAGCTGGAGAAAGCCGCCGCCACCTCGGGCGGACGCATGACCGTAACCCAGGACAAATACATTGTGAAAGCCGATGGCCGCCGCATCAAGGAAGACGTGGAGATGGCCAACGTAATGGCTACCCTCAAAGGCACCGATCCTACCGATGACCGTGTGTTCATTGTCAGCGGCCACATAGACACCCGCAACACCGATGTGATGGACGTCAAAGGCAAAGCCCCCGGCGCGAATGACGATGGCTCCGGTACTGCCGCGGTCATTGAACTGGCCCGCGTGATGGCCAAGCAGCAGTTCCCAGCTACTATCATCTTTGTGTGCGTGCAGGGCGAAGAGCAAGGTCTGTACGGGGCCAAGCACCTGGCAGAAAAAGCCAAGGCCGAGAACTGGAACCTGGTAGCCATGCTCAACAATGACATGATAGGTAACTCTTTCTCAGACGAGACCAACCTTAAAGACAATACCCGCGTGCGGATTTTCTCTGAAGGCGTACCTGCGTATGAGACCCCGGAAATGGCTGCCCTGCGCAAAAGCATTGGCGGCGAGAACGACAGCCGCAGCCGCCAGCTGGCTCGTTACATGAAAGAGATGACCGCCCGCTACGTGCCGCAACTGGAAGTGGTGCTGAACTACCGCACCGACCGCTTCCTGCGCGGCGGAGACCACACGCCGTTCAGCCAGGCGGGTTTCACGGCCATTAGGGTGTGTGAAATGAACGAAAATTACCGCTACCAGCACCAGAACGTACGCACCGAGAACGGCATCAACTACGGCGACTTCCCGGAGCACGTAGATTTTGAGTACGTGCGCAAGAACACCGCCATGAACCTGGCTACGTTAGCCAACCTGGCCTTGGCACCGGCCTCACCCGAGGAAGTAGGCGTAGTCACCAGCAACCTCACGAACCAAACCGAGCTGCGCTGGAAAGCCCCGTCCAAAGGCGAGAGACCAACCGGCTACTACATTCTCATGCGTGAGACGTCATCGCCTATGTGGGAGAAGAAAATCTACGTAGACGGCACCACCACTACCCTGCCGTACTCCAAAGACAATTATTTCTTTGCCGTGCAGGCAGTAGATGCTGAGGGGCACGAAAGCTTACCGGTGGTTCCCAAGCCTCTCCGGTAAAGAGCATTTCAGGCCTTTTTTCCTGAAAACACCTTCAAAACAGCCCGGCACTTGTAATGCCAGGCTGTTTTGGTGTAAGACATTTTCTTTTGGTTTACTTCATGGGCAAAGAACCGTAGACTTGTACATTCAACTGTTTTATTTTGCCTGGAGTACAACTATCCATGGGCTCAACCGCAGTCTTACAAACTTCTAAACCCTCGTTCCTGACCTGGCTCCGTGAACCGGTAGACAATGCGCCGCTTATTGTGTTCCGGTGGTTGTTTGGCTTGCTGTTGTTTCTGGAGACGGCCGGTGCCATTCTAACGGGCTGGGTGAAGAAGAACCTGGTAGAGCCCACGGTCTTTTTCCCGTTCATCGGGTTTGAGTGGCTCAGGCCTTTGCCCGGTAACGGCATGTACTTCTACTATGGCACCATGGCCGTATTGGGCTTGCTGGTAATGGTAGGGTTGTATTACCGGGCCAGCATCATCCTCTTTACCGTGCTTTGGTGGGGCGCTTACCTCATGCAGAAAACCAGCTACAACAACCACTATTACCTGTTGCTGGTGCTGTGTTTCCTGATGCTGCTGGTGCCCGCCCACCGGTACGCCTCTCTGGATGCCAGACGCAAGCCGGAGCTGAAATCCCTTTCCTGCCCCCGCTGGTGCCTGCTGGTGTTTGTGACCCAGATGGCAATTGTCTATACCTACGCCGCCGTTGCTAAAATGAACGCAGATTGGCTGGCGGGTATTCCCATTAAAGTCTGGTTTGGGAACAAAACGCATTTCTGGCTCATTGGCGGGCTACTACAGCAGGCTTGGTTTCAGAAACTGGTGGTGTACGGCGGTATCTTCTTTGACCTCCTCATTGTTCCGCTGCTGCTCTGGCCACGTACGCGGGTCCTGGCCTTCTGCATGGCCATCTTCTTCCACGGCTTCAACTCGGCCATCTTCCATATCGGTATTTTCCCGTACCTGGCGCTGGCCTTGTGTTTGTTCTTCTTTCCGCCGGAAACCATCAGAAGAAGGCTCCTCCGGAGGAAGCCGGTATTCACTGCCTCTGAGAACCCGGTTCGGGAAATAAGCACCGGAGAAAGGCTTTTCTTCTGGCTTCTGGGGATTCATTTGCTTATACAGGTTCTGCTGCCGCTGCGGCACTGGTGGTTTCCGGGCAACCCTAACTGGACCGAGGAAGGGCACCGCATGTCCTGGCACATGATGCTGCGCACCAAAAGCGGCTATGCCAGCTTCAAAGTGCTGGCAGATAACCAGCTGTTCTGGGAGTATCCAGAGAACCATCTCACTCCAAAACAAGCCCGTACCGTAGCCACGCACCCAGACCTTCTGTGGCAATACTGTCAGTTTCTGGAGCGTAAGTACCGGCAACAGGGCTACAAGCAAGTGCAAGTGTTTGCCCACACCCAGGTGAGCCTCAACAAACGACCTTCCCAGCCTCTGGTAGATTCTACGGTGAACCTGGCCGGGGTTCCCTGGTTGCCACATCAGCATTCTCCCTGGATTGTCCCGCTGCAGGAGACCAAGCGCCCTTGAATTTCCCTACCTCCCGCAATGGTGTTTTGCGGCTGAAATCCCTGAAACAGGCCTGAAACGGAACTTCCTTTCTCTGCACACGCGCCCGTGCTCCTCTGATTTGTGCAAGATTCCTGGGCAGATTTGCCTTGCCTTTGGCAGGTAAGATAAAACCAAGCCTTTTCTGGTTCAGGACTCCAACCTTTTCCGGGCTATGCCAGTAAGTGCTCCTAAGCGGCTTTGCCTTTGATTTTTAGTGTTTCCTTACCGGTTTTCTCGTTTAACAGAAAAAGTCCCCCCTTTCTGCTTCCAGGAGAACAGAGCAATTGCAATAAGCCAATTCTTTCAGATCCATATTCTAGTCAGATTTCATATGATTAAACTCTTATCTCGGTTAAGGGTATTCCTGTTCCTGCTGTTATTTGTATCCTGGCAAGCCTCTGCCCAGAAAGTGGGCCTGGTGCTCAGCGGCGGCGGCGCAAAAGGCTTGGCCCACGTGGGCGTGCTTAAAGTGCTGGAGAAAAACAACATTCCCATTGACTACATTGTGGGCACCAGTATGGGCTCTGTGGTGGGTGCGCTGTACGCCGCCGGCTACTCGCCCCAGGACATTGAAGACCTGGTGTTGTCGCCTAAATTCCAGTACTGGGTTTCTGGCCGACCGCTGGAAGAACACGCCTTCAACTATTTCAGCTTAGACCCCTCGCCGGCAGCATTGCGCTTACCCATCTCCCTGCAGAAAAGCATCAAAGTACAGACCACCAGCGGACTGGTAAGCGACGTGAACCTGAACTATGCCCTGGCTTCTACCCTGGCGGCGGGCGGAGCCATTTCTAAGTATGACTTCAACAGGTTGTTTGTGCCTTATCGTAGCCTTACCGCCGAAATCTTTACCCGCCAGCAGATCGTGCAGCGCGGCGGGTCTCTGGCCGATGCCGTGCGTAACTCCATGGCGGTGCCGCTGGCGTTCCGGCCCATCCGGCAGGCCGATGGGCGCTACCTCTTTGACGGAGGCTTGTTCAACAACTTCCCCACCGATGTGATGCGCTCCGAGTTTAAGCCGGACATCATCATTGGCGTGAACGTGGGCGATGTTTCCTTCAAGAAATACCCGCATGAAAAGGACGATGAACTGTTGAGCTCTTCCCTGGTTTTCCTGGGCTTTGACGTAGCAGATACCCTGGCGGTAGGCCCCAACGGCATCCTCATCCAACCCGATCTGGAAGGGTACGGCACCACTGCCTTTGACCGCGTGCGGGACCTGATTGATATCGGGGTAAAAGCCACCGAGGAAAAGCTGCCGCTCATGAAACAGCGCATCCGGCGCGAGGTAGACTCGGTGAGCTTGCAGCAAAGACGGCAGGCGTTCCAGAAGCAGGCACCCCCGCCGCGTTTCGCCAGCGTCAAGATCCAGGGCCTGAAAGAAAACCAGCACAACTACGTGCGCAACTTCTTTCGCCGCGGCGATGACAACCAATATGAGATTGGCGACATTGAGGAAGGCTACTACCGGCTGGCTGCCAATGATTTCTTCAAAGGGATTTATCCGCGCATCCGTTTTGACAGTCTGGCCGGAGGTTATGAGCTAAGCATTGACGCGCAGCAGAGCAACAATGCCACCGCCGAGGTGGGGGCCGTTTTCAGTACCAGGCCGGTAGACAACCTGTACCTGGGCTTGGAGTACCGTTACCTGAACCGGTTGCTGTACACCGTGGGCGCCAACGCCAACATAGGCCGGTTCTATGCCGCCGGGCAGTTCGGCTTCCGGGTGAATATACCAGCCAAGCTGCCGTTCTACGTGGAACCATCGGTGATGTACAGCTCCCTCAACTACCGTGACGTAAACGACTTCCTGAACCGCGATGCCGCCAGCACCCAGGTGCGCCAGCGTGATTTCAAATTGGGCGTGCAAGCCGGCTTCAGCCATAATTTCAGGAGCCGGGTAGTAACGGATGTCTCGTATTTCTCCAACGAGGATGAGTACGCCAACGTGAGGACCGTTTCCTCTGAGGATGTGCTGGACGAAACTGATTTCACCGGCTACACGGCGGCTATTCGGTTTGAGCGCAACTCCCTGAACCGGAAGATGTACTCCACGCGCGGCCGCAGGGCGGTGATGGGCATCCGGGGGGTGATGGGTGAGGAAGCGTACAAACCAGGCACTACCTCCCTGAACCCGGACAGACGCACGGCAGACCATCAATGGCTCCAGATCTCTGGTACGCTGGAAGAATATTTCCCTTTCAACAAGGATAGAAGTACCTGGGGTTATTTTCTGGAAGGGGTAGTCAGCACGCAGGGCACCTTCTCTAATTACCGGTCATCGCTCACCAGCTCTCCGATTTTTGCGCCACTGCCAGATTCCCGCACGCTGTTCCTGGACAAGTACCGCGCCAGCAGGTTTGGGGCAGCGGGTCTGCGGTACTCTACCACCTTCCTGACCAAGTTTGAATGGCGCACCGAGACCTATGTGCACGTGATCCATGGCTTACTAGAAGAAGGCCCTATGCAGGAAGCCATCAGGACCAAAGGGTTTGAGCGCCCAAGACTCACGGCCAGCACCGGGGTTATTTTGCATCTGCCCATAGGGCCGGCGGCTTTGCACTTCATCCACTTTGACAATGATGAGCATCGCTGGGGCGTATTTGGGCACGTTGGTTTCCTGTTGTACCGGCCACGCACGCTGCAATAACCGTGCAGCGGGTTTAGGGGCTTTTTTCAGAAAAGAGGCGCTAAAACAGAACCTGTAGGTCAGTTTAGGGAAAGCAGGTTGTAGTAGTCGTAGACGGTTTTCAGGAAGGGGATGGTCTGGCCGTGCTGTACTTTCTCATGCAGGGTGCTCACCAGTTTACCATCAGCACCATACGTGTTGGTTTCCTGTAAGACGAGCTGCTTATTGCGGTAGATGTGTTTCTGGGTGACCTGCCCCTGTGAGTTGTAAGTGATGGTAAGAACCTCGGGCAGAGCCGTGACTGGGTGGCGGATTTCCAGTTTCTCGGGTAATTGGGCCGCATTGTAACTGATCTTGATGTTCTTGATAGGGCCGCTGCCATCCATGCTTAGGAGTTTTCTTCTCACCACCAGTCCGTTCTCCTCCAGGTAATGCCAGTGAGGGCCCTGCTCTTTCAGGAGATGGTCTAAGCTGTACCGGTGCACGAACCTCTGGTAGGTAGGCGTATCGTTCACATTTTGGTACGTTACTTTCTGGTCCTGTCCCAAGTGGTCAACGGCCACTGTGGCCAACAGAAGCTCCTGACCTTTCTCCAGGACGTAAATGCGCTTGCTTTGCACGTACTGGGGCAGGTACTGCAGGTTACGTTTGTATTTGATGCCCACGGCGCTCAGTTCGTGGGTAGTGACGGAGTAATAGTTGTCCTTGATCTCGTCGCCGGAAGCTATCTCCAGGATGACCTCAAACAAGGTGGCATCGTTTTTCAGTTGGGTGCCCTGGGTTTTGCCCAGGATGAGGATTGCGTCAAGGCCCTGCTTCTGCGCTTTTTTCCTGAGTTGCTCTACCAACTGCGCGTACGCTACCTCGCCTTCTGCCTTCTCCTCCACCACGGCAATTTTCACATAGGCTGTATCAGAGGGTCGTTCACCGGGGAAAAATACCTCCACTTCTTTGCCATGACTGGGTGTGGGCAGCGAAGACAGCCGGTCACCGGAGACCACCGGCTCATAGACCCGCATGCAGGCGGTTTGAAGAAACAGAACCAAGAGCAGGAGCGC
This sequence comes from Rufibacter roseolus, assembly GCF_017916365.1. GTDB lineage: Bacteria > Bacteroidota > Bacteroidia > Cytophagales > Hymenobacteraceae > Nibribacter > Nibribacter roseolus. The sequence continues at coordinate 508,787 of NZ_JAFMSU010000001.1, read as the reverse complement.
CGGGGAGAAGTAGATTTTCATAGAAGAGGTAGTTCGGGGCATCTTCTTCTTGAGACCGATAACCTGCACTTTACCCCCATATCTCCCTCAGTAGCTAAGATAAAGGCAGGAAAAAGCCCCGTTTCTTTGAACACAGTTCTACGAAACGAGGCTTAAAACAGAAAAGAGTATTGATTGAATTTCAGGCAAATAGTATAACTTCAGGCCTGGCAGTTCACCAGAAGTGAAGGGAAATCGGAAGCTTTATTTCATGTCTCTCTACAAACACCAGATCCAAAAAATCTGAAGAAATGCAGCCCGATTTCCCCTACACCCTGGCTTTTGCCTGTTACAACTATTAGCAGGTAAGCCGTTTTAAAGCCGATTTCCGGAAAACAGGGTAAAAACGATGTCTTTCTTTAGCCCTCCGGAACGGCAGATAACTCACTTGAATTAACCGCGTTTCTTCACGGTGCCGCTGCCACTCACGCGGCTGTCTACGCTGGGCGATCCCTCATAAGAAACCCGGCCGCTGCCGCTGATGCTGGATTTAAGCGTGGAGGTGGCGTTGATCTCGCAGGTGCCCGAGCCGCTGATGCTTATCTTGGCATCGGAGGTCTTGAACTCAAAACCTTTGAGGGAACCTGAGCCGCTCACCGAGATGGTGCTCTGCTGGCCTTCGCCTCTCAGTTCAATGCTGCCGGAGCCCGAGATACGGCTGGACAGGTCCTCTACGTTGGCGTTCAGCTGGATGCCACCGGAGCCGCTCACCGCCAGGTCCATGGATTTGGCCTTGAAAGTACCCTCCCCTTTGATCTTGCCCGAGCCGCTTACCGCCAGGTGGTCTACCATGGGTACGGTGATGTAGATGGTGACGCGGTCATTGTTGTTAGAAGACCAGTTCCAGTTTCTGTCCTCGTCTTTTCTCTTGATGGAAAGGCGGCCGTCTTTCACCTCCGTTACCAGATCTGCCAACTGGTCTTTGTCGCCCTCTACTTTCAGGCTTTGGGTGCTGCCCTGGCGCAGGATCACGTTGGCCGGATAAGCCAGCCCTATGGCATGGAAGGCCGGTACATTACGGGTCTGCTCATCAAAAACAGAGCGGCTGGCCACCCTGAAGGAAGACAAGGAGGCAATGAGGGCCAGTACAGCCAGCAGAGGAAACAAGTTGGTTTTTTTCATAGGAGTAGCGTTACGTTTCATTCTAAAGATGAGCCATACCCGCTAAGGGTTGCACGGCCGTGCGCATTTATTTGCCGTTTTTCCTAAAATAGCCTCAAATCACAATGCACTCAGTTCAGACAATTCCTTCCCAAGCCTCTCATGAATTTAAATTCTGGGATAAAGGTGCCGCATTCTGAAAATCCCTTTCAGGCCGTTTTCCTGGTTTCTGGCCTCTATGTCATGGTTGTTTCAAGCCTTATTTATCCAGGTTGGGCTAAGAATAGGCCTTCTCCGTCATATATAGAAATGAAGATATAGGGGTAAAAGATAGGTTTGTGGTCATATTCCCAATGTACCAGAGATTACATAGTTATGATTTTCAGCAAACCCTTTCCCATTTATCACAGAAATCTGCTGTTGCTGTCTTTCTGCGTGCTCCTATCGCTTCTTCCTTTTGCCGGGAATGCCCAACAGAAACTCACCCTCAGCGGCTACGTGAAAGACCAATCCTCCGGCGAGGGCCTCATTGGGGCCACTGTGAGCGTGCGCGAACTCTCGGGCGTGGGCGCGGCCACGAACGAGTACGGCTTCTTCTCCCTTACCCTGCCGCAGGGCACCTACACCGTGGCGGTGAGCTATCTGGGTTTTGCCACGCACACCCAAACCGTAAACCTTTCCTCCCCGCAGAAACTTAACATTGAGCTTAGAAGCGACCAAACCACCCTGCAGGAAGTAGTAGTGACCAACACCGATGTGAAGGACGAGAACGTGCGCAGCATGGAAATGAGCACCATGAAGATGCAGGTAGCCGAACTCAAGAAAATGCCGGCGCTCATGGGCGAGGTGGACGTGATCAAGGCCATCCAGATGACGCCGGGCGTGCAGACTGCCGGCGAGGGTACCAGTGGCTTCTACGTACGCGGCGGCGGCGTGGACCAGAACCTGATTTTGCTGGACGAGGCTCCCGTGTACAACGCCTCCCACCTCATGGGCTTCTTCTCGGTGTTTAACGCCGATGCCATCAAGGACGTGCAGCTCTACAAAGGCGGCATCCCGGCGGAGCACGGCGGCAGGTTGTCCTCGCTGCTGGACATCCGGATGAAAGAAGGAAACAGCAAGCGCTTTGCCGCCTCGGGCGGAATCGGGACGTTGAGCAGTCGCCTCACCGTGGAAGCGCCCATCGTGAAAGACAAGAGCTCGTTTATCCTCTCTGGCCGTAGAACCTACGCCGATGTGTTCTTCAAACTCAGCTCAGACGAGGGTATCAAAGACAACCAGCTCTATTTCTATGACCTCAATCTGAAAGCAAACTACATTCTGGGTCCGAAGGATAGGCTGTTCGTGAGCGGGTACTTCGGGCGCGATGTGGCAGGCAACAACTCCGGCGCCTTTGACTGGGGCAACGCCACGGCCACCCTGCGCTGGAACCACCTCTTCAACGACAGGCTGTTCACCAACACCACCCTCATCTTCTCCGATTTTGACTACTCGCTGGGCTCCAAAGAGAAATCCTCTGAGTTCACCTGGACCTCGCACATCATTGACTACAGCCTCAAAAACGACTATACCTATTACCTGAATCCGCAACACCAGTTCAAGTTTGGGTGGGTAGGCACGTTCCACCGGTTTCAGCCGGGCGTAGTAAAACCGGGCCCAGAGTCGTACTTCAACGAGATCAGGCTGGCGGGCAGCAATGCCCTGGAAGCCGCCGCGTACCTGAGCCACCAGTATGAGATCACGCCGCGCCTTTCCATGGAGTACGGCCTGCGCTTCTCCTATTTCGCCAACGTGGGCAAAGGCACCATCTATGAGTACGCCGAGGATGGTTTTACCAAGATCGGGCGCAAAGACTACGGCTCTCTGGAGGTGATCAAAGACTACATGGGCTTGGAGCCGCGCTTCTCAGCTAAGTATCAGGTAGACGAGAAAAGCTCGTTGAAGGTCTCTTACAACCGCATGCGCCAGTACCTGCACCTGCTGTCTAACTCCACCGCCTCGTTGCCTTTTGACGTGTGGGTACCCAGCAACCACTACACCAAACCGCAGATCGCCGATCAGGTGGCCGCCGGGTACTTCCGCAACTTCCAGGACAACATGTTTGAGGCCTCGGTGGAGGTGTACTACAAGTGGATGCAGAACCAGATTGACTACAAAGACAATTCTGATGTGTTCCTGAACAACCGCATTGACACGGTGCTGTTGCGTGGCTCCGGCACCTCTTACGGCGCGGAGTTTATGCTGCGCAAACAGAAAGGCGATTTCACCGGCTGGATTGGCTACACCTGGTCTAAAACCGACCGTACGGTGCCCGGCATCAACGGTGGCAAAGCTTACCCGGTACGCTATGACCGCCGCCACTCGGTGAACGTGGTTTCTACTTACCAACTGAACCTACGCTGGAGCTTCGGGGCCAACTGGACGTACGCCACCGGCGGGGCCACCACCATGCCGGTTGGCCGATTTGAGTACGAGGGGCACTCCTATCCTATCTACTCCTCGCGCAACGGGTTCCGCTTGCCCGCTTACCACCGCCTGGATTTAGCCGTGACCTATGACCGTCCGCGCAGCCTTACCGGCAAGAAGCATGACAGCAGTTGGAGCCTCTCGCTCTACAATGCCTACAACCGCAAAAACGCCTTCTCTATCGCCTTCCGGGAAAACGAAGACGATGCCAGCAAGACCGAGGCCGTGAAAACCTACATGTTCGGGATCATCCCGGCAATTACTTACAACTTCAATTTCTAAGTGAATTACCCAGAATAGATCATGAAAAAGTACCTGTTCCTCCTGTTTTCCTCCCTGTTCCTGTTCAGCAGCTGCGAGGAAGTCATTGACTACGATTTACCTGAGGACGCCGCCAAAGTGGTCATCGAAGGCTTAGTCACCGATCAACCGGGACCTTACACCGTGCGCATCTCTACCTCAAAAGGCTACCTGAACCAAGGTCCGGCCGCCGGGCTGGAAAACGCTGTGGTGCGTATAAAAGACAGCGAGGGCTTTGAGGAAACCCTGCAAGCGAAAGGCAACGGCCTGTACCAAACGGGTCAACTGCAAGGCAAACGCGGCAACACGTACTACCTCAACGTGCAACTGAACGGACAGGAATACACCGCCAGCAGCTTCCTGAAACCCGTGAGCACCCTTGATTCCCTTACCTACCATTTCAAGGAAGGCAATGCCCAGGTAGAAGAGGGCTACTACGCCACCATCTTCTTCCGGGAACCGGCTGGCAAAGGCGATCTCTACAAGTTCAACATCTACGTGAACGGCGAGCGCGACAAAGAAATAGTAGCCATTAACGATGACCTCTACGACGGCAATTACGGCGACCCCGAGATTGGCATTGAACTGGAAGAGGGCGATGTGATGAAGGTGGAAATGCTCTCGCTGGACCGGCCTGGGTACGAGTTTTTCCGGGTGCTTTCACGCATGCAGTACTACACCGGCGGCCCGTTTGATGCCCCACCAGCCAACGCGCCCGGCAACATCAGCAACGGAGCCATTGGGTACTTCGGAGCCTCGGCGGTTTCTGTCATTGAGCGGAAAGTGGAGGCAGATAACATCCGGTAATCGCTTCTGCCTTCCAATCCGTTTCGGCGTTATTTTTCAGAAACCGGCTTAGAAACGGACCTATGAACCAAGCCTAAAACAAAAAGGGCCTGCTATAATAGCAGGCCCTTTTGCATTCACACATGCTTTTATCAAAGCGTACTGGCGCTGCTTTGGATGGCTCCGCTCAGCTGGTGCCAGACACCGTTCATATACAGTTGGTCAGATTTCGTCAAGCGCAGTCCGCTCACCATAAGATTTCCTTTCTTGCGGCAGACGCGCAGGTTATTGCCACCCATTGATTTTATATCAGCACCGTCGCGCAGGTCATCGGTGGTGAGAGTTCCTTTCACAATGTGCTGCTCTAAGAAACTTCTGAGCTGTTCCGGCGAATCATTCTGGTGCTGGGTTAATGCCTGGCCCGAGGGCGCAAAGAAAGTGTATTCCCCGCCATTGGTGAGCATGGGCATTAAGCCTGCTTTGGTCACCAGGTCTAGGAGCACCGGATCTTTCTGCGCAATGCCTTCGCCTAGGCTGGTTTGGTTTACTTTAGAGACAGCCGCCACCTTGGCCACTAGAGACTGAGCTTTGCCGTTCGCCTGCAAACCCAGGCAAATGCAAAACACCAGACATAACTTCGTAAAATTCAACATTTATCTACCCTCCTGTTCCTTAAAAACGCTGTATTACAATAGTATACGTAAGTTTTAAAGAAAAGGCGAAGCCCCGCCGCTAGGGTAAATACAAAAGAATCTTAACCGCCAATGGATTGGATAATGGTTTGGAAGAAATTCAGCAGCTGACCTGGTATCAGAATGATGCTCACCACAAACCCGAAAGCCGCCCCATAGAAGTGGGCGCTATGGTTGATGCCGTCACCGCTGGACCTTGTGCTCAGGTAATAGGAATAGAAAAGATACAGTGCCCCGAAGATGTACCCCCTGATGGGAATAGGAATAGGAAAAATGAGCATCTCTGTGAGCGGATTGAAATAGATGCTGGCAAAGATGATGGCCGCCACCCCGCCCGAGGCGCCCAGAGAGTAATACCGGCTGTCGTTTTTATGTTTGAAGTACGTGGGCAGGTCCGAGACAATGATGGCTACCAGGTAAAGCAGCACGTAGAGAATGGCCCCGGTGGTAAACCCGAACACGCCCATGAACTGGTTCTCCACCACACCCCCGAAGAAGTACAGCGAGAACATATTGAAGAAGAGATGCATGAAATCGGCGTGCAGAAAGCCAGAGGTCAGCAGTCGCCACCACTCATTGTTGCGCGCCACCGACTGCGGATGATGCACCCAATTCTCCATCAGGTTCTGGTTCTGCCAGGCAAACAAAGAAGCGAGGACGGTAACGGCAATGATGACAAAGGTGATGGAAATGGGCATGTGGCTCTAAATAGGTACAGAATAGATAGGGCAGCAGCCCCAGATAATGGCTCAAGTTAGCAAAACCTGCGCAATTCAGACGATGACTGGCATTCTCCCTGGGGTATTCTAAGAGGGAAGAATCACCTTTAGCGGACAAAGCAACTCAGAAAAGCAACCAAAAGCATGGAAGCCGTTTTACGCGCCATTCAAGAAAAACAGGGCTAAAACAGCTTACTTCAAATTCAGTTAGCTTGAAAGTAGAAAGCCATTCCCCGGATCGGCAAAGCCGACGCTCAGTTCTACCGAGGGCTTGTGGTTTTACCAGAGGCTTATGTAAAGCATTAGTTCTCGCGCTCAATCAACTGCAGGGCTAGTTGCCGGAGCAGCTCTTTTTTGCTGTTGAGGGCGTTGACCTCGTTTAGGTGGTGGAGCGCTTTCTGGAAGTAGTGGTTGATCTGGCTGTGGGTGGTGCCCTGGATGTCCAGCTCGTCATAGATGGACTTCACGGCCTGCACTTTCTGCGCTTCGCGGCCATTGCCGCCCTGCCCCTGCCACTTTTTCAATTCCTCGCGCTGGGTGGCCGAGGAACGTTCCAGGGCTTTCAGCAGCAGGTACGTTTTCTTATCAGAGACAATGTCACCGCCCACGCGCTTTCCAAACTTGGCCTGGTCACCGTACACATCCAGCAGGTCATCGCGGAGCTGGAAGGCAATGCCCATGTTGATCCCGAACTCCTTCAGGTGGCGGGCATCCTCGGCGGCGGCGTTGTTGAGCAGCGCGCCCAGTTCCAGCGCGAAGCCCAGCAGCACAGCCGTTTTGAGCTTGATCATGTGCAAGTATTCCTCAATGCGCACATCCTGGCGGCTCTCAAAGTTCATGTCCAGCTGCTGACCCTCGCAGACCTCGGCGGCGCAGGTACTGAACAGTTGCAGAACCTGGGGTAATTTCTGCGGGTCTACGCCCAGAAAGCACTCATAGGCGCGCACCAGCATCACATCGCCGCTGAGAATGGCGGTGCTGGTATTCCATTTCTCGTGCACGGTTTCCTGGCCTCGGCGCAAAGGCGCATTGTCCATGATGTCATCGTGCATGAGCGTGAAGTTATGGAAAACCTCTACCCCTGCGGCAGGCATCAGGGCCTTTTCCACGTCGTCATGGAAGAGGTAAGCGCCCAGGACTGTCAGCAGCGGACGCACTCTTTTGCCGCCCAGATCCATCATATAGCGGATGGGGGCATAGAGTTCATCGGGGGACTGCCCGTACCGGAGCGTGGACAGCGTCTGTTGTATACGTTCTGAGAATTGGGAGATATTCACAGGAGTATTTTTTAAGCGATTGGGCAAAGTCCTTTGGTTTAGATGAAAATGCGGCTTCTTTACTTACCGCCAAAGCTACAGTAAAATAAAGAAACCGCATTTTTTGTTTTTACTCACAAGCCATAAAAAGCGTTTCCCGGCCCTTTTCAGCAAAGGAGCCCGAAAACGCTTTTCAAAGAAACCGCTTATTTCTTCACGGTGTCAATCAGGGTCAGGTCAATGGTACGCTCCAGCACGTTGGCGGCTTTCACCTCCACTATCACCTCATCGCCAAACGAGATTATGCGTTTGTTGTTCTGCCCGATGATGCGGTAGTTAGCCGAGTCCAGTTCGTAGAAGTCGTCCTGCAGATCTGCCAGCCGAACCATGCCTTCGCATTTGTTCTCCTCAATCTCCACGTACATGCCCCAATCTGTGAGACCAGACACGATGCCTTTGAACTGCTGCCCAATGAAGCTGCTGATGTACTCCACTTGTTTGAACTTGATGGAAGCCCGCTCAGCCTCGGCGGCGCGTTTCTCCATGTCTGAGGAGTGCAGGCTGCGCTCTTCAAACTCTTCCTTCTCAGCAGAGAAATCTTTCTGCTCATACTGGTAGATGAGGCGGTGCGCCATCATATCGGGGTACCGTCTGATGGGCGAGGTAAAGTGCGAGTAGTGCGCGAACGCCAACCCGAAGTGACCTTCCTCCTCGGTGCTGTATTTGGCTTTGGCCATGGTTCTGATGGCCAGGCTCTGCAGCACGCTCTGCTCGGGCTTGCCCTGGGTCTGGTCAGCGAGCTTGTTCAGCTCCTTGGAGATGTCCTTGCCTTCTTCCAGATCTACCTTGTACCCGAACTTACGGGCGAACACAGAGAAGTTCATCAGTTTCTCTGGATCCGGGGCGCCGTGCGTCCGGTACACCATGGTCAGCTTCTTGTTGCCTTTGCGTTGCTTGTACACGTGCTCGGCCACGTACTTGTTGGCCAGCAGCATGAACTCCTCAATGAGTTTGTGCGCGTCTTTGCGCTCTTTCACGTAGAGGTGCAGCGGCTTGCCGTTCTCGTCCAGCTTGAATTTCACCTCAATGGTCTCAAAATTCACGGCTCCGTTCTGGAAGCGTTTGTCTTTGAATTTCTTGGCCAGCTCGTTCAGCTTCAGGATCTCCTGCGCGTAGTCACCTTCACCGGTTTCAATCACCTCCTGGGCTTCTTCGTAAGCGAAGCGGCGATCTGAGTGGATGATGGTACGGCCTACCCAGTAGTTGTGGACCTTGGCGTTGTCATCAATCTCAAACACCACCGAGAACGTGAGTTTGTCTTCGTTTGGACGCAGAGAGCAGAGTCCGTTTGACAGGCGCTCGGGCAGCATAGGAATGGTACGGTCTACCAGGTACACCGAGGTGGCGCGGCGGTACGCCTCTTTCTCTAGTCTGCTGTTAGGCTGCACGTAGTGGGTCACATCGGCGATGTGCACGCCCACTTCCCAATTGCCGTTCTCCAGTTGGCGCATGCTAAGGGCATCGTCAAAATCTTTGGCATCGGCCGGGTCAATGGTGAACGTGGTGATGTCTCTGAAGTCGCGGCGCTTGGCGATTTCCTCCTGGTTGATTTTCTCCGGGATGGCATTGGCCTCCTTCTCCACTGACTCAGGGAACTCAAACGGCAACCCGAACTCGGCCATGATGGCGTGGATCTCGGCGTTGTGCTCTCCGGCCGGGCCGAAGACGCGGATGATCTCGCCCGTAGGGCTTTTCTGCGGGTCCTCAGGCCACTCCGTTACGCGTACCAGCACCTTGTCGCCGTGGTTTGCATCGGCTAGGCCGCGCTCACCCACAAATACGTCAAAGTACATTTTCTTCTGGTCGGGCACGATGAAGCCGTAACCTTTGGACAGCTCCAGACGGCCTACAATCTCTTCGCGCTGGCGCTGGATCACCTCCACCACTTCCCCCTCGGGACGTTCATTGGCCCGGCGGGTTCTGCGCAGTTGTACGCGCACGGTGTCGCCGTCCATGGCAAACATGAGTTTCTCTACCGGTACCCGGATGTCCTGCTCGCTTTCCTCGCTCACCACGTAGGCGTGGCGGGCGTTGGCCAAATCAACTTTACCCACGATGGTAGCGCCTCCCCGGCGGGAGACGGTGGCGCCGCGGTCAGAATCTCTCTCTCTGCGGCTACCGCGCTCAGGTCGGTCAAAGCTTTTCTCCACGCTGCCCCGGAACTCAGGGTTCAGGATATAGGAATCATCCGGCAGGAAAATCAACTCGCCGTTCTTGCTCATCTTCTTCAGGAGACCGGAAACAAGTTCGCGGCCTTCTTTGTCTGTCACGGCCAGGCGACGGTGCAGTTGGCGGTACGTGAACACCTTCTTGGGCTCCTGCCCGAAGATGTTCAACAGCACTTCCCTGGACACTTGCCCGGCCGAATTCTGGCCACCGCCACTGCGTCTGCCGGAACCTCCGTCCCTTTCACGGCGTGGGGCGCCTTTGTCTTTTCTGGTATTACCAGACCGCGGGGCTGAATCTCTGCCGGCACCCGGGCCTCTTCTTTTTCTTTCCATTAATTCTTTTCAATTTCTAATAGATTCTGATTTCAAAGGCAGAACCTGAGCGGCATTGCAGTCGCCAAAATGTTTTAATCCTGCTTCCCTTCTACGTTGGAAAGTGTTTACAATATGCTGTTTAGGGGCTGATTTTAGGAAAACAGCATAAAAACGCCTCTGCCAGGGAAGCGCCTGCAAATATATCTATTGTTCTATACTTGCTTTGTACGCTTTTCGTTTCTCCTGCGCCGCTAAAATATCCTTCAGCTCCCCGGCCGGTACGGCCTGAAGCAAGGCTTTGGTGTAAGGTTGCTGCGGGGAAGAGAAAATCTGCTGCGCGGGGCCCTGCTCTACTATGCGGCCCTGGTCCATCACCAACAGGCGATCAGACATGAACCTGGCCACAGAGAGGTCATGGGTAATAAAGAGGAGTGTGAGATTGAAATCGCGCTTGAGACGGTTGAGCAGGTTCAGGACTTGCGCCTGCACCGATACGTCTAAAGACGAGACGATTTCATCACAGATGATACACGTGGGTTCCAGCGCCAACGCTCTGGCAATGCAGATACGCTGCAGTTGGCCGCCGGAAAATTCATGGGGATAACGGTGAAAATGTTCGGGCAGAAGCTGCACGGCCTCCAGTAACTCAAGGGTACGCTGCTTTCTCTCCCGATGACTGTGTAACACCTGATGCACCTGCATGGGTTCCATGATCGCCTCCCCTATTTTCATCATCGGGTTAAGTGAAGCCAGCGGATTCTGGAAGATCATCTGGAAGTCTTTCCGACTTTTCCTCAGTTCTTCGGCGGGCAAATTAGACCAATCTCTGCTGTTGAAAACTACTTTCCCCTGGGTGGGTTCTATTAACCGCAATAAGGCCCGTCCCAGAGTGGTTTTCCCACAACCAGATTCGCCTACGATGCCCAGAGTCTGGCCCGGGAAAACTTCAAAGGAAACGCCGTTTACGGCTTTCACAACCTCTTTTTGCTGCCAAAAGAACAATCTGCTTCGGGTGAATTCCACGTGGATATCCTGTACTTGCAGGATGGGTTTTCCTGCTAGCTCTTCAGCCCTTGATGAGTCTTGGTTTGCCTTTATTTTCTCCGCTTTTTCCACTGCTTTCTGAGGTCTTTCTGTTTGGGAGCCGTTTTCCTGAAAATAGCTTTGAAGCTCTCCGGAAACGAAGTCCGAAAGGGTGGGCATAACGTTTCCCTGGGTTTGCAAGGTGGGCCTGCAGGCGAGCAAGGCTTTGGTGTACGGATGCCTTGGGTTGCTGAAAATCTCCGTCACAGCACCCTCCTCCACTACGCGGCCCTGGTACATGACCAATATCCGGTCAGCGATCTCGGCCACCACTCCTAAGTCATGGGAAATAAACAGCAAAGCCATCTCTTTCCTCAGCCGAAGTTCATTGAGCAACTGCAGAATGCCGGCCTGCACGGTGACATCCAACGCAGTGGTAGGTTCATCCGCAATGAGGAGAGAAGGCTCGCAGGCCATGGCCATGGCAATCATGATGCGCTGCTTCTGCCCCCCAGAAAGCTCGTGTGGAAAACGCTTGAAAATCTTTTCAGGCTCAGGTAGCTTCACCAACTCAAAAAGCGCCAATGTGCGGGAATAAGCCTCTTTCTTGGAAATGGGCAAGTGGATGAGCAAAGCCTCTGCTACCTGTTTTCCACAGGAGATCACGGGGTTCAGAGAAGACGCTGGGTCCTGAAAAATGATGGAAATCTCCTTGCCTCTTAACTTAGGGAGCTGCTTTTCTGAGAGTTTCAATAAGTCTATCTGACCTAAACCCGGGGACTGGAACGTAGCAGATCCCGAGGTAAGCACCCCGTCCCGGGGCAAGAGCTGCATGAGTGATAAGGCGGTTACCGTTTTACCCGAGCCGGACTCCCCCACAATGGCTACCGCCTCTCCTTTCCTGACCTCAAAGGAAATCCCGTTTACGGCCGCCACTGCTTCCTGCCCTGCCTTGAAAGCGATGTTCAATTGGTCTACCTGTAACAAGAAGGTGGCTAAGGACATGTAAAATGGGTAATGGGGAAAGGCAGAATCAGTTTAAGGGAATCCCTTCAGGTAAGTTCATCGGTCATACCTGAATACAAGCTAATGATTGAGGCGGAATTATGGCAGGATTTTGGCTAGATTCCTTCAAAAACGCCTTCAAAGCCTCTATATAGCAGAAAATTTATTTAGCGGCACAACTTAAATAATTAAACCTGAGTATTGACAATACCGCATGCCCATCCCCTTTTCCTTTGAATTAAGACCCGTTTTTATGAAACACGTTAACTTCCTAAGTAACCTTCTGCTGAAAAGCGTTTTAGTTGGGTTCTTCTTCCTGTTTGCCGTACAAGGTGCCTCGGCGCAATACCGCTATCCAAACCACTTCAGAACCGGGGTGAATTTTGCCTATATCCTGGAAGGAGATAATAGCGGGGCCTTGTTCACCCAGCAATATACCCGTGAACTCACTGACCATTTCCATTTCACCGTCTCCGGGGAGTACCTCAGTTCCTCCCGCTACGATAAGAACATCCAACTTTTCACCTCCCGGAAAGCCTTTGTCATGTTTGACGCCTCTTTCTATTATGACTTGTATGAGACGGAGAAGTACACCTTTAAATTCGGGGTGGGGCCTGCCGTACGGAGGCGCTCAGAGTTGGATCTGAAAAAAGGAGATATTCCCCAGGGAGCCACTACCACGCCGGGAAGAAACGCCGATGAATTTTTCGTGCATATCCGGGAAAAAGACTTTGGCGGGAAAGCCGTTTTCGAGACAGATTTCTTTGACGACACCCGCCTGTTCTTCGGGATGCGCGCGGCAGGATATTTCTATAACAAAGGAACTTCCATCTTCGCCGTTGGCTTGAACATGGGCTATTCTTTCTAAGCCGATTTCTGAAAAACACCCATAAAAAAGAGGGCTGCCCAAATGGACAGCCCTCTTTTTTACGCCTCTACTATATTGATTTCGTGTTTCTCCTTTACCGGCGGATGGTTTAAGAAACGGTTCTGGTTGAAGATGATGATCAGAACCCCCACAAAAATAGCGGCATCGGCTACGTTGAAGATAGGCCACAGCGACATGGGTGTTCCCCCAATGATAGGAATCCAGTTCGGCACAATGCCTTCCCATATATCAATGTAGAACATGTCAATCACCTGGCCGTGCAGCCATGGGGTAGACACACCGTAAGGGGCATTATCCAAAAGCACACCATAAAAAACGCTGTCTATGAGGTTCCCGATAGCCCCGCCCAAAATCAACCCCACGCAGAAGATCAGTCCTTTGTGGTAACGATTCTGAACTAGGTAATACACCAGGTACCCAATGGCTACCATGGCCACCATCCGGAAGACCGTCAAAATGATTTTGCCGTAAGCCGATCCCAATTCTACCCCGAACGCCATGCCTGGGTTAAGGGTGTAATGCAGCTTGAACCAGTCCCCGAAGACAGGAATCTGCCCCGGCAGGCCCATTTGCATCTTTTGGTGCACCAGCATCTTTACGGCCTGGTCCACCGCGATCACCAGCAAGGCAACCAGATAGTATTTTGCGTACTTCATGATTAAGGTTTAACCGACTGTTTCAAGGCTGTTTTTCTCAAAAAGGCTCAAAACGGCCGGCGTTCAATCTTCTTTTAAATTCCTGGTAAGCGTACTCTTATCTGGCTACTTCCAACCTCACCGGCAAACTGAAGCCTTCCATGTCTAGTACGGCGGCCTCGGCATCTGCCAGGCTTGGCACCAAGGTTAGTTCCACCGCTTGTACCTCCTCGGAGATGTAGCCTCCAAAAGCTTGAACGGCGGCAGCCACTTCTTCATTGCCATCCTGCAGGAACACTCTAATTTTATCCTGAACATCCAGACCGGTGTCTTTGCGCAAGTTTTGCAGACGGTTTACCAATTCGCGGGCCATCCCTTCCAAGCGGAGTTCCTCAGTCACGGTAATGTCCAGGGCTACGGTCAGTGCTCCCTCTGAAGCTACCAGCCAACCCGGGATGTCCTCAGACATGATTTCCACGTCTTCGCGGCTCAGCACAGTCGTGTCATCCTCCACTGGAATCTCGAAGAAACCTTCGCGCTCCATTTTGGCGATGTCTTCCTGGCTCATCTGCTGAATCTGGGCAGCCACCAACTTCAGCTTCGGCCCGAATACCTGGCCCAGACGCTTGAAGTTAGGCTTAATCTTCTTCACTAAAATGCCAGTGGTGTCTTCCAGGTACTCCAGGCTCTTCACGTTCACCTCAGAGAGAATCAAATCTTCCACGGCTTGCAGTTGGGTCTTCATTTTCTCATCCAGAATCGGAATTAAGATACGGCCTAGTGGCTGACGCACTTTAATCATGTGCTTCTTACGGAGCGAGTGCACCAAAGAAGACACGCTTTGCGCCAGTTGCATGCGCTGCTCCAAGTCTACGTCAATCAGGTCCGTCTGCACTTCCGGGAATGACTCCAAGTGGATAGACTCGGCTTTGCTTCTTCCGCTCACAAGGTTCAGGTCCAGGAACAGGCGGTCCATGTAGAACGGCGCAATCGGCGAAGCCAGCTTGGCCACGGTCTCCAGACAGGTGTACAGCGTTTGATAAGCCGCTTGTTTGTCCTGGTTCAGTTCACCTTTCCAGAAACGTTTGCGGTTCAGGCGCACGTACCAGTTGCTCAGCTCGTCGGCCACGAAGTCCTGAATCGCACGGGCGGCTTTGGTTGGGTCGTAGTCGTCAAAGTAGCCGGCTACTTCTTTCACCAGCGTGTTCAGGCGGGAGATAATCCAACGGTCGCTCTCGGTGCGTTGCGCTACCGGGATTTCTGTTCCTTCAAACGTGAAACCGTCCAGATTGGCGTATAGCGCGAAGAACGAGTACGTGTTCTGCAGCGTCCCGAAGAAACGACGCTGTACCTCGGTGACCCCGTCCAGGTTGAACTTGAGGTTATCCCAAGGTGGCGCGTTCACAATCATGTACCAGCGGGTGGCATCAGGGCCAAAGCGGCCGATGGTCTCAAACGGATCCACGGCGTTGCCGAGGCGCTTGCTCATCTTATTTCCGTTCTTGTCCAGCACCAGGCCGTTCGCGATCACGTTCTTGAACGCCACGCTGTCTTCCAGCATCACGGCCAGCGCGTGCAGGGTGAAGAACCAACCACGGGTCTGGTCCACGCCCTCGGCGATGAAGTCAGCGGGGAAGTTGGCTTTGAACGTCTCCTGGTTCTCAAATGGGTAGTGCCACTGGGCGTACGGCATGGCGCCGGAGTCAAACCACACGTCAATGAGGTCGGTCTCGCGCTTCATGGGTTTGCCGCTCGGGCTTACCAGGATAATGTTGTCTACGTAAGGACGGTGCAGGTCAAATCCTTCGTAATTGAAATCGGTGATGCCCAGTTCAGCACGAGGCTCCTCGGTGCCGGTGGGGCTCAGCGCGAACTCGCCGGCAAATTCCAGCAGGGTGTTGGTCTGGTGCTGTGCAGGCGTACCGGTTGCTTTGCCTTCGGCTTTCTTGGCTTGGCGCAGCGGGTTCTCTTGCATGAAACCGGCGTCAATGCTGCGCTCGATCTCGCGGTCCAGCTCGGCTACAGAGCCGATGCAGATTTCCTCATCGCCTTCCTCGGTGCGCCAAATGGGCAGCGGGGTTCCCCAGTAGCGCGAGCGCGACAGGTTCCAATCTACCAGGTTCTCCAACCAGTTCCCGAAACGGCCTGAGCCGGTGGACTCCGGTTTCCAGTTGATGGTCTTGTTCAGGTCAATCAACCGCTGCTTCACCGCGGTGGTCTTGATGAACCAGGCATCCAACGGATAATACAGAATCGGTTTATCGGTGCGCCAAGAGTGCGGGTACGTGTGCTCATACTTCTCTACCTTGAAAGCTTTGTTCTCTTCTTTCAGGATGATGGAGATGATGACATCGGTGGTTTTGTAATCCGGGTGGCTCTCATCTTCATTCGTGTAGTTCTTCACGTAGAAGTCATCGGGCCCAAGCGGTTTATGGGTTTTGATGTTATACTTCTGAACGCCTTCCTGCAGCCTTACGCCAATCTCGTCTATGAACTTCCCTCTCCGGTCAACGGTAGGAAGCTCATTGCCTAATTCGTCTTTGATGGTCAAGGCTGGGATGCCATGTTGTTTGGCTATCCTAAAGTCATCGGCCCCGAAGGTTGGGGACGTGTGCACCACGCCGGTACCGTCTTCGGTGGTCACGAAATCTCCGGCCACTACCTGGAACGCTTTATCTGCATCGTAGAACGGCTGCAGATAGGGCATCAGTTGCTCGTACCGGATCCCCACCAATTGCTTACCGGTAAACTCCTGCACAATCTCAAACGGAATGGCTTTGTCGCCGGGTTTGTAGTCAGCGAGCTGCAGGTCTTTGTTCTTGTCTGAAAAATACTTCCCTACCAATGCCTTCGCCAGCACCACACTCACAGGCTGGTGGGTGTACGGGTTGAAGGTATTTATCTGCACATAGGTAATCTTGTCGCCAACGGCCAAAGAGGTGTTAGAAGGCAAGGTCCAGGGCGTGGTAGTCCAGGCCAGGATGTAGACACCATCATTTGACCCATGGAAAAGGAACTCTGAGGCAGAATTCCTGATGACTTTGAACTGCGCCACGATGGACGTATCCTTCACTTCTTTGTAGCAGCCCGGCTGATTCAGCTCGTGGGAGCTGAGCCCGGTTCCGTCTGAAGGCGAGTACGGCTGAATGGTGTAGCCTTTGTAGAGGTAGCCTTTGTCATAGAGTTTCCGGAGCAAGGCCCAGTTTGACTCTATGTATTGGTTGTCAAAGGTGATGTACGGTTCGTCCAGGTCTACCCAGTAGCCCATGCGCTCGGTGAGGTCATCCCACTGATGTTTGAAGCGCATCACGGTCTCGCGGCAACGGGCATTGTACTCCTCCACCGAGATGGTCTTCCCGATATCGTCTTTGATGATACCCAGTTCTTTCTCCACCTGCAGCTCAATGGGCAAGCCGTGGGTATCCCAGCCGCCTTTGCGGACAACCTGAAATCCCTGCAGGGTTTTGTAGCGGCAGAAAATGTCTTTCACGGCACGGGCCATCACGTGGTGAATACCCGGCGCGCCGTTGGCAGAGGGCGGTCCCTCATAAAAAACAAAGGTGGGCTGACCCTCGCGGGTCTCCACCGATTTTTCAAAGATGCGGTTCTCTTTCCAGTAGGCTCTCACCTCTTCGGCCAGACCCGCATAGTCTAGTTGCTTATACTCGTTGTACTTCACCTTGTTTGAACGTATGGTGTGGTCGCTGTTACTCTATTCCCAAAGTATCGGTCCGCCAGGTGGTACCCTGCCCAAGCCGATACTAGCTAAAGCTTTACGAGACAGAATAAATTGCCTCTCTCTCGTAAGCCATAATTAAGCAAAGTTAAACAATAAATAACTTCTGTTAGGATTCCAACGCTTTTTTCCGCTTCGGGGCTACTTTTTTGAAAACAGGCGGGAAACGACTCGCTGCTTATTGACTCTGATTAGAGGAAGTAACGGCACCAGATCATTGAAGCTTCTCGATGGCTTCTCCTCCGCTGGCGCGAGCGTCCCGCTCGTGCCTTCACATTGTGGAATAGCCATTCAGGAATACGTGCGGACACGAGCCGGAGGCTCGCGCCAGCGAAAAGGGCTTGGTGATGTTACAGAAAACTTGCCGTGGACAACTCCTCATTTTAGGCCTCCTTTTCCCAAAACAGCCTTGAAACAGGAAAACCACTTTTTCACAGGATAACTTCCATGCTTTCGGCCTTGGTAGATTTTATTCGCGGTTTTTCTATCGGCGGCATTTCCTTTCTTTGTTTCTTTGCCGGCACACCTATAAACAAAAAAGCATGAATTCTACCCAAATCGTCTCGGTGAGTTATCAACCGTTGAATCTGCCTCTGATAGAACCTTTCGCCATAGCCACGGGCACCCAGTACCAAGTGGAAAATGTGGTGGTGCAGGTGCAGCTGGCGGATGGAACGACTGGTTTGGGCGAGGCGGCTCCGTTCCCGGCGGTGAGCGGCGAGACACAGGAAAGCACCCTGGCGGTACTGCAGGATTTGGAGAAACACCTCATCGGGAAAGACGTCAAAAACTGGCGCACCTTGGCCAAGGAATTAGATAAACTCGCCCATAATGCACCCGCTGCCCGGTGCGGGTTGGAGATGGCGATCCTAGACGCACTTTGCAAACACTACCAGATGCCGCTGTATGTTTTCTTCGGAGGAGTGCAGACGCAGTTGGTCACCGACCTCACCATCACCGCCGGCGATGAGGCGCACGCCGCGGCTTCGGCCAAGTCCATCGTGGAACGCGGGTTCTCTATTATAAAAGTAAAGACCGAAGGAACCGATGTGGATTACGATCTCCGCCGAATTCAGGCAATCCACAACGCAGCACCGGGGGCAAAACTGATTGTTGACGGAAATTGTGGTTATGATTTGGAGCGTGCCCAAGCCTTTGTCAACAGAGCCGCCGAAGCCAAAATCCCGATCATCTTATTGGAACAGCCACTTCCACGTGAATCCTGGGAAGACCTGGCGGTGTTGGCAACCACATGTCCTTTCCCCATCGCTGCCGATGAGTCTGCCCGCAGCGCACAAGATGTTTCACGGTTGGCACAGGACCAAAGCGCCACGATTGTCAACATCAAATTGATGAAGTGCGGCGTGCTGGAAGCACTGCAGATGGCAGCCCTGGCGCAGGTCCACGGATTAGGTCTCATGATTGGCGGCATGGTGGAGAGTATTCTGGCCATGACCTTCTCCGCCCATTTCGCCGCTGGCATCGGCGGGTTCGGGTACATAGATCTGGACACTCCTTTATTTATAGCGGAGCATCCGTTCAGCGGCGGCTTTGAACAAGCAGGTGAAGTACTGCGGTTGAATCCTGAAGTGGCTGGTCATGGGGTAGACTTCGCTCCTACCCTATCCTGAGAAATTTGTTCTGTAAATTGAAAAGCGCATTGGGCCTGTTTTAATGAATACAGGCCCAATGCGCTTTTTTGGTTTATAGCTGGTCTACACCTAAAATTTATATGGTTCAAGTCTGTGACTTGGACCTACTATGAACTGCAGTTTGTAACTGCAGCTAAATAATAATATCGCACGTTCGCTGGCGCGAGCCTCCGGCTCGTGTCCGCACGCATTGCTAACAGCGCTTTCATTCTTTATAAAGGTTTAGCCTCTGGTCTATAAAAGCCTTTACCCTCTTCTGTCATCTTGGAAAGATCTTGTGGGCAAACGGCAGAAGCGTTACTTCAATGCTTTTCTAGTTCGCTCACAAGATCTTTCCAAGATGACAAAATAGAGTATGCAGATTTTATCTCAGGAATGCGTGCGGACACGAGCTGCAAGCTCGCGCCAGCAGTTTACTCCCAGCAATTTACTCTATTAATAAGGTGAACGTCTTTTGAAGCTAACGCTTCACTGCAGTTGCAAACTGCAGCCCATGGTAGGTCCAAGTCACAGACTTGAACCATGAGAATTGTTTTGATAAGGAGCTTATACATCCAAGTGGAAAACCTACCTTCAGGCGCTTGCTTAATCTTAGTTTATCCCACACAAAATAGGCCTCTACATTTCTGCAGAGGCCTTTTTCGTGTTAATGTGTTTAGAAGCTGTTTTTGGGAAACCAGCAGATTTCCACGGGTTAAATTTTCTCGAAGATGCGCTTGAAGCTGACGGCATCACCGATGTACTGGCGCAGTTCTGAGATGTGCATGCGCTTCTGTTCGCGACTGTCACGGTCACGCACAGTGACGGTGTCGTTCTCCAGGGTCTCGTAATCCACGGCGATACAGAACGGCGTTCCGATCAGGTCCTGGCGAGTGTAGCGTTTCCCGATGGCATCGCGCTCTTCGTAGATGATATTGAAATCGAATTTCAGGTCATCGAAGATCTGCATGGCTTTGTCTGGCAAACCGTCTTTGCGCACGAGCGGGAAGATGGCGGCTTTCACCGGGGCAATGGCCGGGTGGAACTTCAGGAAGGTACGGGTTTTGGTAGCGTCTCCTTCGGTTACTTCTTCCTCGGTGAAGGCGTTGCAGAGCGTCATCAGGAACAGGCGGTCGGCGCCTACGGAAGTTTCCACTACGTAAGGCACGTAATTTCCGTAGGGTTTGCCGTCTTCGTTCAAGTCATTGTCAAAGTACTGCTGCTTTTTGCGGCTCAGATTCTGGTGCTGCGTCAGGTCAAAGTCAGTTCTTGAGTGAATGCCCTCTACTTCCTTGAATCCGAAGGGGAATTCAAATTCAATGTCCACGGCGGCGTTCGCGTAGTGGGCCAGCTTCTCGTGGTCGTGGAAACGGAGCTTCTCGGCGGGAACACCCAGGGCCTCGTGCCAGTTGCGGCGCATGGTTCTCCAGTGCTGGTACCATTCCATCTCTGTGCCAGGGCGCACGAAGAACTGCATCTCCATCTGCTCAAACTCGCGCATTCTGAAGATGAACTGACGGGCTACAATCTCGTTCCGGAACGCCTTACCAATCTGAGCAATTCCGAAAGGTACTTTCATACGGCCTGATTTCTGCACATTCAGGAAGTTCACGAAGATTCCCTGGG
This sequence comes from Rufibacter roseolus, assembly GCF_017916365.1. Taxonomy (GTDB): domain Bacteria; phylum Bacteroidota; class Bacteroidia; order Cytophagales; family Hymenobacteraceae; genus Nibribacter; species Nibribacter roseolus. The sequence continues at coordinate 488,340 of NZ_JAFMSU010000001.1, read as the reverse complement.
CGGTTTCGGGGCGTAGATAAATGGTGCTGGAGTCCTCGGCCACTGATCCTACCTGTGTGGAGAACATGAGGTTGAATTGGCGTACTTCGGTCCAGTTAGAAGTGCCTGAGATTGGGCATTTTATGTTTTCTGAGGTAATCAATTGCTGTACGCCTTTCAAATCTTCGGCGCCCAACAAACGGCCCATTTCCTGCAGCAAAGATTGGGCTTTCTCCACATCGCCGGCTTTCTCGTACTCGGCGGCTTTTTCCTCAATCAGAACATCGGCGCGGTAGCGCTTCTTGGAGTCGAGGTTATCAATCATGGGGTCGTTGAAAGAGTCTACGTGGCCCGATGCTTTCCAGGTGCTGGGGTGCATGAAGATGGCAGCGTCAATGCCCACTACGTTCTGGTGCAGTTGCGTCATGCATTTCCACCAAAGCGTTTTGAGGTTGTTTTTCAACTCCACCCCATTTTGACCGTAATCATACACGGCCTGAAGTCCGTCATAGATCTCGCTGGACGGGAACACGAAGCCGTATTCCTTAGCGTGCGAGATGATATCTTTTAACTGTGCGTTCTCTGTGGTTTTCTCAGTTGTGCTCATGGGCGCAAATATAGAGGTTTCGTTGGCACTTTTGGCAAAACAACGTATGGGTTTGGTTAGAGAGATACCGCCTGCGGGGCGTAAATGTTCTGTCTTGCCCCCTGATTATGAGTGGAGTTAACGCATGCTTCGTACTTTTACTGAGCCTAAAATTGAAGGGGGCAGCATTCCTTAACAATTCGGTAACATTGCAAGGTATTTAAACCCTTAATTTTGGCAGCTTTTTTCTCACCTATAATACATTATGTTTGGACTAGAAACGGATCTTTTGATCTTGCTGGTAATCTGCTTACTGGCCGCGTGTGCATTTGAATTTGTGAACGGTTTCCATGACACGGCTAATGCTGTGGCCACCGTTATCTACACCAACACCTTGCGCCCCTGGGCAGCGGTTGTCTGGTCTGGCTTTTGGAATTTCATTGGCGTTTTTGCCGGCGGTATTGGGGTAGCCATGGGTATTGTGTACCTGTTGCCCATTGAGACGCTCATTGACCAGGATGTCTGGCACGGCATTGCCATGATTGGGGCTTTATTGATAAGCGCCATTATCTGGAACGTGGGTACTTGGTACTACGGTCTGCCCTCTTCCAGCTCCCACACGCTAATCGGCTCCATCCTGGGACTAGGAATCGCCTATTCGCTGCTGCCCTCTACCACCGAGGCTACCTTTGCCTGGTCTGAGGCCACCAAAACCGGGATGTCTCTTCTGGTATCTCCTTTCCTGGGTTTCACGTTGACCGTTTTCCTGATGTTCCTTTTGAAGCGGTTTGTGAAAAACAAGACCATTTTCAAGGAGCCGCACAAACGCAAAGCTCCCCCATTGTGGATCCGTATCATTCTTATTATCACCTGTACCCTGGTATCTTTCTTCCACGGATCAAATGACGGCCAAAAAGGGGTTGGTCTGGTGATGCTGATCTTGATTGCCATTGTTCCTTCTTACTATGCCTTGGACCGCGACAAAGATCCGGCGGGCTTGTTGGGTTCCGTTACCCAGGTTGAGCAGGTATTGACCAAAGTAGACAGCACCGTTCTGTCTGCCACTGATGCCAAGCAGTTAAGCCTTTTGAATGCTGAGACCAGAGAAATGAGAAGCCTTCTTACCGCTAACCCATCTACCGAAGCTTTACCTAAAGACAGCCGTTTCCTGCTGCGCCGTGACATCCTTTTAATCACCAAAGGATCTGATAAGTTGATGGAAAGCCAGGATATTACCCTAAGTCAGCGTGACCGCGACCAATTGAAAGCTGGGGTAACCGGCCTACGCTCTTACACAGACTACGCCCCTAACTGGGTAATCATGATGATCGCGCTTTCTCTGGGTATCGGGACTATGATTGGCTGGAAACGCATTGTGAAAACCATTGGCGAGAAAATAGGAAAGGAACACCTTACCTACGCCCAGGGCGCTTCGGCTGAGTTCATGGCTGCCAGCGTGATTGGTTTCTCTACGTTCGTGTTCAAACTTCCGGTGAGTACCACCCACATCCTTTCTTCCGGTATTGCCGGTAGTATGGTGGCCAACCGCGGGATCAAGAACCTGAATGCCGGCACCATCCGGAACATTGCCTTGGCCTGGGTACTGACCCTGCCGGTTTCCATGTTCTTATCCGGAACGTTGTTCCTGATCTTCCGCTGGATGTTTGCCTAAACCACCTTTACCTCAAAACAAAAGAGCCGCTGCAGTGATGTAGCGGCTCTTTTGTTTTACCCCGATTTGACCTCAACTGCCTACTTGATCTCTGCTCTCCGTTAAACCTAAAGCTGGTTTAAGGCTGATTTCTGTAAAACAGCTCCCAAATGGAATGGCAATTTTAATGCGTCTAGAGTCTTGGCTTATTTCATTTCTTTTAGCGTTCCTCCAGGACTTCTTGAGCCAACCTCCAGATGGAACGTAAACCCATAAGGCAATTAGTGAATAGAGGCCCTTCTAAAGGCTGCAGCTTGATCAGGCTCATGAGAGCTCGTTATTCCTGGCCCGATGGCTGTACGGTCTTAAAAATGGCTTCTATAAGGCCTTCATTTTTCAGGTTCCACGGGTATTTTCGTGGAACCTGAAAAATGAGCCGCTTCAGGATTGCGTATTTGGTGATAACCGGGCACATGCCTTGGTATACCGCAGCCATTTTGGGCTTGTTTTTTGAAAAACAGTGGCAAAACGCATGGGTTTAAAATTGGCTATAAACAGAAAGAACCGCTTTAGGCGGTTCTTTCTGTTTAATAGAGTATGTAGCAGTTACTGGTTGATGCCCTTAGCCTTCTTTTGGCCAAAGTACTTCCAGGTTATCGTCCATGTGTACCCCGAAGTTTACGGCTAGTAGCTTACCTTCTTCAAAGTACAGGTCAATCATCTCGCGCTCGTAAGAAAGGCAGGTCACGTTGTTCTCGATTTTCTCCTTTTCCACGTTCTGCACGCCATTCTGCTTGAAGAGATCTTCTACTTCCTGCTGGCTCATTTCAAAGATCTTCTTCCCGAACAATGTTACGTTGGGGTTGGCGGTCTCTATGCAGCTCAGGCGGTAGTCGTCTTCTTTGTCAAAGTAGAACGAGAAGCCGCTGTCCCAGTAGTTCCAGGCCTTGTGCTCAAACTCATCTTCCTCGTCAGACTCTTCTACTTCCTCGGGCTCGCCCATGATCTCCTCCACATCATCCATGCTTAACCCGAAGTGTAAATCGCCAATGCCGTATCCCAGCTTTATCTCATTGTCAAATTGTTCTTTGTCCTGTTCCATAGTTTCAATTGGTTATATGGTTCCGTTTCCGGGTTTATTTTCCTAAAACTACTCAAAAATAGCGGGTCTTCCACATTTGGCCCCTGTTCGGGCCATCTGCGGCAAAACCGCGCCGCGCCCCAGCTCCCCCTTCTCATTCCTGATTTTTCGGCTTTTCCCACTTTTCCACGGAGTCAACCTGATATCTATTATAAAATGATTTTTTTAAAAAAGAATCTTGTTCGTCATTAGGGCTGTGCAGAAGTGGATAAAATTTCTTGTCCCCACGTTTTCCCCGCACTTCTGAAATATCCTCGTAGTAGTCCCATTTATTCCCAAGTCTCTGTGGATTCTTTTATCGTCTTTATCAGGTACTTACGGGAACTTTCCACTTCTTCACACAAAAAGACGGGGAAAAGGCCCAACGTTTATACTCACGTGCATAACTTTTCGAAAATTCTGTTTTTATGCACGGCCACCCACAATTGCATGTTTGAACGTAGAATCTTCGGTTTTGGGTTTTTGATTTATCAGACTTGCGCCGGTTTTATCCATATTCTTGTCCACAGTTATCCACCCCGTTTCCACGCTAGAACTCTATGACCTGGGATTCAATTTCCCAGTTGGCCCTGAGCTCCCAAATGTCCTTGGGTAAGACTACCGGCTCGGGCAATCGGCGCTCCTTCAAGAGGCCGTTGTCCCATTTTCCGTTGCCGTTCAGGTCTACCAGGATCCTGATCTGATATGACCCCGGCTTGAGATCGTCCCAGAGAATAGTCTTTTGGTTCTTCACTTCCTCCACCACGGCATTCTGGGACAGGAGCTGCACAATGAAGTTCTTCTGGGTAGTTTTCAGGAGTACTTTCAGGCTACCGGCATCCACCTTATCGCTTACTTCCAGGTTCTGCGGCATTTTGCCATAAGGTTCCCCGATGTAAGGCAAGACCTTGGTCGTATCCATGTTCACTTCGATCTCGCGTTTGGCTGCGAGCGGCAACCGGAAAGTTATCTGGGTGGTCTCGGGGTTGAACCGGAACTCTGAGGTGTCTTTGGTGGAGACGGTGGTCACAGAATCCAGCACGAAGGAGAAGGCCCCCACCGGATTCACCACTTTGGTGGGTACCTCAAACTGCACCCTGATCTGCTCGCCGGGTTTCACGGGTGACCCGTTCAATACCGCAAAGCTGTTGTTGCGGCGAGGGGCCGCTTTCCCGCTGAGGCGCACGGCCACAGTATCCAGGCGGGAGTTGCTGGCGCTATCCTGCACTTCCACGAGCCACTGTTTTTCATCTGGTTTGGCTGGGAACAGGCGCAGGGTTTTCCCGTTGTTGGCTATGAGGTATCTCATGTTGGGATCTTTGTCAGCAGCGGTAACTCTGGCTTGGGCTATTCCCTCATTGTACTCCACCTCATACATGTTCAGGAAGCTTCTCCTGGCCACTACGTTGGGCCGGGTCACATCCTGGGTATGCAGGCGCAGCTGAACGCCCTCAACTGAGGGCCGTACTTTGATGGTGTCTGTGGTGTAGGCGATGAATTCATTTTCATTGTCGTACCGCAGGTTGTTGTTGCTTTCAGTTAAGCCGTAGATGAAGTAGTCTCCTTCTTTGATGTTCCTGAAGTTGAAGTTTCCGCTGGAGTCTGTATTGGTCACGTACAGCGGGCGGCCTTTGGTTACTTGGGAAGTATCCGTTACTGGGTATAAGAGCACGTTCACTTCTTTAGGTGGCGTGTTGCTGAACAGCAGGTTGGCCTTGCCGCTTACCCTCCCCGAGTCTAATAAAGGACCAGTACTGAAAGTGACGACCACGTTGCGGGCCGGGTTTTTCTCCGTGAGATCTGCCAGGCTGTTTCTGAAGTTGAGGCTATAGGTGGTGTTCTCGTCCCAGGGCTTGGAAAAGGTGAGTTCCACTGTGCCGTCTTTCACCCTACTCTTATAAGTATTGTCTGTGAACGGTGCGATAATGAGTTGCCGCGTGAGGTCTACCGTCTGGATGTTCTCGTCAAAGGTCAACGTGATCTTCTCGGGTTTTACGTTGGTTTGCCCGTTGCTGGGATAGCTGCTCACAAGTTTTGGAGGCGTGACATCTTTGGCTCCCCCCTCGGGGCTGCTGATGCTGGCGCACCCACTTAGAAACAGGGCTAGGCCCGTGAGTGCGTTTTTAAGCTGATTTTTCATTTTTGGCTTTAAAATGGAAATGACCTTACAGTGTGAACTGCAAGGTCATTACGCTTAGTGTATCTGTTTAATTTTTCTGCGCGATGAAGATTTGGCTGGAGTAAGAATTGTCATTCTGGGCACCGTGGAGGTTAGACCTGAACCCTGTGTAAAAGGAATCCAGCATCTTGGTCTGCCCGTTCTTGTACTTCTCACTGAGGATGCTCACGTAGTAGGCGTCCCACTTCATAGGTAACACTTCTTTGAGCTGCAACCGGTGTTTTTTCAAAAGCCGCTGCATGCTGGCTTTGTTGAAGTGGTACAGATGGCGCGGAACATCGTACGCAGCCCAATTGGCGCCATACTTCTTGGCATCGTAGGAATCTGCGTTAGGTACGGCAATCACTACATGGCCTCCTTTTTTGGTGGCGTTCACCAGAGCTTTGAGCGTTTCGTTCAACTGGTGGATGTGCTCCAATACGTGCCACATGGTGACTACCTCAAACGTTTCCTGGCCAATTTCTTCTAAACTGCCTTGAAACAGCGGCTTGCCAATTTTCTCCTCCGTCTGCTTCCGGGCTGCCTCGTTGGGCTCTACTCCTTCTACTTGCCAGCCTTGTTTTTGGCAACCCTGCAGGAAATAACCCACTCCACAACCGTAGTCTAAGATGCGGCCCTTGTTTCCCAGTTTGTTTACCAGCTCCACCTTGTTCTTTACCGCCATGGAACGAACCAGGCGGTAGGTTTTATTAAGCAGGCCTTTGCTAGTATCTGAATGGGAGATGTAAGCCTCCGAGGCATAGTACGGGGCTATGCTCTCCTCGGGCGGACGCGGGTTCGTGAACTTGAGCTGGCAGTTTTTGCACTGCACAATCACAAAACTCTCCTGGCTTACGCTTTTGTCTTGTACTACTAGAAAATTCTTAAACTCTGTTTTTGAACAAATGGGGCAATGGTCTAGCCGTTCGTAGCTCATTCTATTTTCCTAAGTATACCATCAGGATGGAGATATCTGCGGGAGATACGCCACTGATGCGGGATGCTTGTCCTAAGGTTTCTGGCTGTACTTTCAAGAGCTTCTCGCGGGCTTCGTTGGAAAGCGCCGTGATGGCTTTGTAGTCCAGTCGGTCTTTGATGCGGTAGTTTTCCAGTTCCTCCATTTTTGAGGCCATCTGGTTTTCTTTCTCAATATAGCTCGCATATTTCAAAAGAATAACCGCCTGCTCCAGGCTGTCTGGTAAATATTTGCTCAGGTACAGTTTCAGGCTCTCTGATGATTCCACCAGGTGCTCCAATTCTACATTTGGGCGTTTCAACAAATTGCCGGCTTTGGCTCGCTCGCTGATAGGTGCGGAGTCAAGGGAAAGCAGCATGGCGTTTACTTCTTCCGGCTCAATTCCTTTTTGCTGCAGATACGTGAGTACTTCCTGCGTCTCTTGTCTCTTGCGGTTCACTTTCTGCAGACGCTCTTCTGAGGCAAGACCCAGTTGGTAGCCTTTCTCGGTGAGGCGAAGATCTGCGTTGTCCTGGCGCAACAAGATGCGGTGTTCGGCGCGCGAGGTGAACATACGATATGGTTCGTTTGTACCCTTGTTTACTAGATCGTCGATCAAAACACCTATGTACGCCTCTGATCTTTTCAAGACGAACGGTTCTGAGTTATGCACCTTATTATGGGCGTTAATTCCCGCCATAAGGCCCTGGCAGGCCGCTTCCTCGTATCCGGTGGTACCGTTAATCTGCCCTGCGAAGTAGAGGTTATCCACCAACTTCGTTTCCAGCGTGAGGTTCAATTGGGTAGGCGGGAAGAAGTCATATTCAATAGCGTAACCCGGTCTGAACATCTTCGCGTTCTCAAATCCGGGGATTTCGCGGAGGGCTTTGAACTGCACATCCTCGGGCAATGAGCTGGAGAAACCGTTCACGTAAACTTCCACGGTGCTCCATCCTTCCGGTTCCACGAAGATCTGGTGACGGTCACGTTCCGCGAATCGGTTGATCTTATCTTCAATGGATGGGCAGTACCTCGGACCCAAGCCTTGGATGCGTCCCTGGAACATGGGCGATTTCTCAAACCCGGTTTTCAGGATCTCGTGTACTTTGGAGTTAGTGTACGTGATGTAGCAGCTCCGCTGATTGGTGAGCGCCGGGGTATCGGTGTAGGAGAACTTAGACGGATTCTCATCGCCCTTCTGCTCTTCCATCACGTCATAGTTCAGGCTACGGCCGTCTACGCGCGGAGGCGTTCCGGTTTTCATGCGGCCGGCTTCAAAGCCCAACTGCACCAATTGCTCGGTGATGCCTTTTGCGGATTTTTCGGCGGCTCTGCCGCCGCCCAATTTTTTCTCGCCAATATGGATGATGCCATTCAGGAAGGTTCCGTTGGTTAAGACTACGGCTTTGGCTCTGATCTCAATGCCCAGGCTGGTCTTCACTCCTACCGCCTGGCAGTCTTCCACCAGGATCTCAGAAACCATCTCCTGCCAGAAATCAATATTAGGCGTTTGCTCCAGGGCCATTCTCCACTCCTCAGCAAAGCGCATGCGGTCGCTCTGAGCCCGCGGGCTCCACATGGCGGGACCCTTGGACATGTTCAGCATCCGAAATTGGATCATGGTCTTGTCCGTAATGATTCCGCTCATGCCACCCAGGGCGTCAACTTCTCTTACAATCTGGCCTTTGGCCACGCCCCCCATAGCCGGGTTGCAGGACATTTGCGCAATAGTGTTCATGTTCATGGTTACGAGCAATACCTTCGACCCCATGGTGGCGGCCGCATGTGCAGCTTCGCACCCGGCATGTCCCGCCCCAACTACTATTACATCATAACTTGTGAACATAGTGTGGATTAGTGTGATGTTTCACGTGAAACATTGTTGATAAGTGAGGAAAACTCTAGAAAGAGGTGTTTACAACTTCAGCAGATCTAAACACTCATTTTCTTTGGCTCGCATTAAAGCCTTCTTTTCTGGCGTTTTATCATCAAAACCGAGCAAGTGGAGTAAGCCATGCGCCATTACCCGGTGAAGCTCTTCTTCTGGGGAAATGTTGAAAGTAGCGGCATTGTCCACAATGCGGTCTATACTAATGAAAACATCACCTTCAATAACTCCCTCAAAGTCGGAATTATCAAAGGTGATGACATCAGTGAGCGTATCATGCTCTAAGTATTCTACATTCATCTGATGAAGATATTCATCGGAACAAAAAATGTAGTTCAAAGATTCTAATTCGAAGTCATATTTCGAAATTATTTCCAAAAGCCACGTTTTGACTTTCTCTTCGTTTTTAACCTCAAATTCTACCTCCTCGGTAAAGAACTCAATGGGTAGTTCCTGCATTCTCAATATTGAAAGTTAAAGAAACCGTACGTCCGTCATTACTGAAAGAGACATCGTCGCAGAGGTTACGCATTAAGAAGATACCTCTTCCGCCGGGGTTCTCCAGGTTCTCTGGGGCAGTTGGGTCAGATAAGGTCTCTGGGTCAAATCCGTTTCCTTCGTCCTGTACTTCAAAGCGAAGTTGGTTGGGCTCTACAAAAAGAGAAAGATAGACGTTCTTATCTTTATCAAACTTGTTGCCGTGTCTGATGGCGTTGTTCACAGATTCCGTCACGGCAACCATGATATTACCATAGATGTCATCTTCAATCTGAAATTTCTCCCGTGAGTTGTCAATGAAGCTCTCCACGATACGGATATTCTCAATGATAGAAGGAATCTGAATTTTAACTTGATTCATAATATGTTTACTATATCTGAAATGTCTGCAAATCTAATAACCTAATCGCTTAAAATAAGCATCTACTTGCTTTTTATAATAAGGTGTTAAAGCAGGTAGGTTCTGACGGAGCGATTCTGTCTGCTGTTTCTGCCGTTCCTGGTATTTCTGAAGCGATGGCGGGATACGGGCGGGCAATTCCTTGGCGGTGTTTGCCTCTCGTTTCTCATCCAGATCACGTTCATTGGCGGCTTTCTCAGCTTGCAGCAAACGAGTCAAAATCTCCTTCTGCCGCATCATGGTCTGCTCTGTAAGACGTTTATTAACGAGATCAGTTTCGGTTTGTTCCATGAGCTTGCTCAAATTACTGAGTTTCTCCCCTCCTTCTTTGCCCCCCGGCTGAGTAGGCGAAGGCGCCAGTTCCTTCATGGCATTCCGGAGCATTTCCTGCTGTGCCGCTAGGCGGGCCAGTTGCTCCGACAATTGCTGACCACTTTGGCCGCTCTTCTGAAGCTGCTGGATCTGCTCATTCAACTGCTGCTGCATTTGCCCTAAAGCGCCCGGTTGGTTCTTTCCGTTCTTGCCTTTGCCTTTCTTCTTGCCAGGGCCAGCTTGCTGCATAGCCATCATGGCCTGTTGCATCTGCTGCTGCACGTCACTCAACATCAGGGCCAGGTTGTTCATGGAGGTCATGGCCAGTTGCTGGTGCTGACCCGTCTTAGGCAGATTCCGGTCCTTGATAGCCTCAGAACTGTTCTGCATCTCCCCTTCCATGGCACCCACCTCGCGGGTCACGAAGGACTGTATCTGCGGCACGCGTTTGGCAAGGGAGAGCAAAGAGTCTTCAATGATCTTGGCATCATCTGAGAGTTTGATCTGCTGCTGTGCCAGCCCGATGAACCTCGGGTCGCTCTGCTGCACGTTCCGGAAGTCCTTCATCAATTTCTCCTGGTCAAAGGACAGTGTTACCAGGTTCTCCAGGATGTCCCGCAGATGGTCCAGGTTCTGCTGGGCTTGTTGCATATCGCCTTCCATTTCTTGGCTCTGCATCTGCTGCGACATCTGCTTCATCTTCTGTGCCGCCGATTTCTGCGACTGACTCGCTTTCTTGTTCTGGCCTTTTTGCATGGACTCCTGGGCATTCTCCTGCTCCTGCTCAATCTGCTCCTCCATCTTATCGGTGTCAGGGATGTCCTCAGGATTCTCCAGTTGCTCGTTCATCTTCTCGGCCTCTTTGAGGTCTTTCTGCATCTGCTTGAATTCTTCTTGCAGTTGCTTTTGTTCCTGCTGCAAGGCTTGGTCTGGCTTATTGTTCTGCTCGCCGGTTTTGTTCGCTAGATCCTCCTGCTTCTTGGCCAAGTCATCCAGTTTCTGTTGGGCATTGTCTAGCTTCTGCTCTACCTGCAGCTGCTTGAACATCTCCAGCAGGCGGTCCAACTCTTTCTGCAGGTTCTCTTCTTTGTTGTTGAGTTTGTCCAGAAGCGGCTGTATCTGTTCTGGTCGAGGCTGCTTTTGCTCCAGCAGTTTCTCCAGTTGCTCATAAAGCTTTTTGGTTTCCTCATCCAGCAGTTGGTCCATCATCTTCTTGAGTTGATCACGTTTCTCGGCTAATTTTTCGTTTTGGGGCGAGAAACGCTCCTGTTGCTGGTTCAACTGCTCGTTCATCTTCTGCAGTTGGGCCAGTTCTTCCTGTAGAGCCTTCTTCTTATCGGCGAGTTCTTGCAGGGCTTTTTTATCCTGGTAAGAGAGTTCTTTCTTCAGCTTGGTCTTCTCTTCGTTCTGCTCCAGGGATTTCTTCAACTCCTCGGCCTTGGTAAGCGAAGACTTCATCTGGGACTGCACCTGCTGCGAAGACTCCTCAATTGATTTCTGCACCTCAGACGGGTCTGGGTACTTGAAGATGAACGTGGAAGTGCGGGCGCTTTTTGGTTGGGGAACCTGGTCGTTGTCGGTTACTTGCACGAAGTACTCTAGTTTGTCGCCCGGCTGCAGGTTCAGCGGCTTCAGGTTCATTTGTCGGAAATACGACTGTGTGGCCAGAGAACCACTGAACGGAATAGAAACCGCTCTGTAGCCAGTGGCAGCTTTGTTTCCTCTGAGCACCCTGTAGTGCAGGGAAAGATTGCTGAAGCCGTAATCATCTGAGATGGTCCCACCTACTACTAAATAAGAGTACAGCACCGAGTCACGGAACTGTTCCAGGGTAATCTCAGGGTTGCGGTCTGGGATAACGGTGATCTGGTGCGAGATCTGCTCTTTGTTCTCTGAGTAGCGGTTCTTGAGGTGCATGCTGTAGCGGTGGCTTTGCATGAACGTCTTCCGCACCACGTATTCTTCGTCTTCGGTTTGCGCTTTTACTTTCTGGACCGGCGCATCAAACTGTAGCCAGAGCGAATCGGCGTTGTCCGCGGCCAGGCGCCAGGTCACTTGCGTTCCCTCCGGGATGGTCAGGTCTCCTGTGTTGTCCAGGATTTCGGCAGGCCGTTTGGTATAGGCAGGGTAACGTAACTGGGCCTTCAACTGCCGAAGCATGGGTCTGGCCACCACGGTTAAGCGGTTTTCATCTGAATAGAAGCCGGCGCCGGTCAACTGGAAATCCACTGACTCCTGCACTTGCTCAAAATCATAAACGTAAGTCTGGTCTTTCAACTTCTTGAGCGGCATCTGGCGGCCGTCAATCACCAGAAACACTTCCTCGGGTACCCGATTACCCTCAATGTTCACCTTCAACTGAAAGTCCTCGCCTTTGAATGCCTGCAAGGAGGAATTCTGGATTTCAAACTGGAAAGGAGCTTTAGGGGCATAATGCCGCTTGAAATGGATAATACGTTCCGTTCCCTGCACAAACAGAGCCGGATAAATGAAAGCCAGGATCACCACCAAAGTAAGCGGCAGCAGCAGGTATTTAAAGTAAGAGCGGTTCTGGGTGAACTTGATCCGTTCCGGAAAACGGTACCCTACCAATTCTTCTGAGCGCTGCTCCACACTGGCAGCCACCAGGTCATTGCCCATGGCTACGTTTTTCAGTTGCAGCAAATTGAGCAGGTGGTCCTGTATCTCTGGGAAATAATGGGAAACCTGTTGGGCGGCCTGCTCATCGGTGAGGAGTTTCTTTAGGTTGGTCAATCCCATAATGGGTGCCCAAAGCCATCTGATTACGGCAAAGGCACTGATGGCCAGAAATGAGAACAGCAGAAAGGCCCGTACCTCCGGCTGGAAATAAAAGAAATACTCCAGAACGGTGATGAGCAGATAAGAAGAAAGCACCAACCCCAATGAGAGTAAAGCACCTTTAAAAAGCAGGTTCAGGTAGAATTTGCGTTTAAACGCCTGAAGCTGCTGTAAAACTGTATCCAAAGAACCGGCAGCCCGCATAAATGAGATAAGATTAGAGTAGCCCGAAACAACGGTACGGGAGAAATGAGTACCAGCCGTTTCCTTTTATTGTCATACGTATTTAATCAGCAGAGTATTAACTCTTTTGCTTACTAATTTATTGTTAATTCTCTGATTTGAGAGCATTCCGCAGGGTTTTTGGGCTATGTTCCTCAAATCAGGTGAAAAACGCGATGGCGCAGGAAAATGGTTCCTGTGGATAGGTGAGGAATGGATTGCCCTACTCTACAATATAAGGAATGGCGCTGTCCACAGAAGAAGTAAAATAAAAATGCGTTTCTGGCCTGTTTTCCTAGAAACAGGCCAGAAACGCATTCTCAAGGTAGGAGGATAAAGCCTAGTTTTCCACGGGGTGCATTTCCAAAAGTATAGGGCAATGGTCTGAGTGTTTAGCCTCAGGTAAAATAGCGGCCCGCTTCATCAAAGGCTTCAAGTGCTCAGAAACCAAGAGGTAATCTATACGCCAGCCCAGGTTCTTGGCCCGGACATTGGCCCGATAACTCCACCAGGTGTATTGGTGCGGCTCCTGGTTGAAGTGCCGGAACGAATCAATGTAACCATCCTTCAAGAAACTGGAGAACCAGTTCCGTTCCTCGGGCAGGAAGCCGGATGAGTTGGCGTTTGATTTAGGGTTGTGGATATCAATGGCCTGGTGGCAGATGTTGTAGTCGCCGCAGATTACCAAACCAGGCACCGTGTCCTTTAAACCCTGAATGTATTGTTGAAAATCGCGGAGCCATTCCATCTTGAAGGCTTGGCGGTGCTCGCCGCTGGAGCCCGAAGGCATGTACACGTTCAACACCGAGTAGCCGTCATAATCTGCCCGGATAACTCTGCCCTCATGGTCGTACTGCTCAATGCCGCAGCCGATGCACACGTTTTTAGGCTCCTTTTTGGAAAGGATAGCCACACCGCTATAGCCTTTTTTAATGGCTGGATGCAGGTAAACATGATACCCTATTTCCTCAAAGCAAGCTTTGTCAAACTTGGTTTCGTCGGCTTTGATTTCCTGCAGGCAAAGCACGTCTGGGTTGGCGGCTTTCACCCAATCCAGGAAGCCTTTGGATATGGCAGACCTAATGCCGTTTACGTTGTAGCTGATAATCTTCATGAATTCATTTCGTCAAAGTACTCCAGGGCGTGCCACTTGAGCATGCGCTCCTGCTCTTTCAGGTTACAGGCCGGCAGCGGCTTCACCGATTTCCAGTGCGGCCACCCCTCCTGGTCTAGGCCCTCCAACTCATAGTAGCCAGACAGACTAAGGAGTTTGCAGGTGGCAATGTGCATCAGATCCTGCTTTTCTTCCTTGGTGAACTCCCGTATCCCCTGGCCTAGTTCCTGCACGCCAATCAAAAATAAGATGGCATTCAGGTCAGGCTTTTTCCCAAACTGTTTCTTGATGTCCTGGCGTAACGCGGCCCACCTAACATCAAAATCTTCTTCGTTCTCCATAGAATTTCTGTGTGCATAAGTGGCATAGCACCGGAGTGGATTTCTCTTCGCTTTCCACCATTTTTCTAAACTTTTTTAGAGCCTGATTTGATGAAAACAGCCCTAAAACGCTGTTTTAAGTAGATTATGTCTTCTTATTTTCTCTGTGAATGGAAGAAGAAAAAGACAGTAATCCACAAGTACAAACAACGGTTTTAGGGCTGTTTTCCCGAAAACAGGACGTAAACAGAAATCGTTCTAGGCTTGGGTTTGCCTTTCGGTTTTCAGTTCTTCCCAGTACTCCACGGCTCTTCTAAAGTGCGGGATCACGATGGATCCACCAATTAAGTTGGCGATGGCGAAGACCTCGTACACTTCCTCGTCAGAGAGGCCGCACTCAAAGCATTTGCCCAGGTGGTACTTGATGCAGTCGTCGCAACGCAGTACCATGGAGCAGGCCAAGCCCAGCATCTCTTTGGTCTTTACATTCAACGCACCTTCTGCGTAGGCATTCGTATCTAAGTTGAAAAAGCGCTTGATCACTTTATTGTCCGCCTCCATGATCTTCTCGTTCATGCGGGTGCGGTAATCGTTGAATTCTGTTACTAAGCTCATTTTATGCGTCATTAAAGGCGGCATTCTGCGCCGCTATGTAAAGTTACACCAAAATCCGCAAGTAGTCTATGTTGCCACCGCAGTTGGGCCTCCGTACGCTCTATCACGATTTCCTGGCGCTGCTTTTCCCCGAGGATTGCCGGGCCTGCGGCGGGGATTTAGCCATGGGTGAGGAAATCATCTGCAGCCACTGCCGCATCAAACTTCCGTACACCAACTTTCACCTCTCCCCTACTGACAACCCTTTGCACCAGGTTTTCTGGGGACGGGTTCCCATTCAACTGGCGGCGGCTTACCTTGTCTTCCAAGAGAAAGGACGCGTGCAGCGGTTGCTTCACCAGTTGAAATACAAAGGCCAGGAAGAAGTGGGTGAGTTATTGGGAAGGTGGTTCGGGGCTCAGCTTAAAACCCAGGAGGAATTCAGGGCTGTGGAAGTAGTGGTACCCGTACCCATGCACCAGAGCAAGGAGCGGCAGCGCGGCTATAACCAAGTCCTGGGTTTTGCGAAAGCCATTGCGGATCACCTGGAGCTGCCGTTGGCAACTGACGCCCTCCGGAAAAACCGACTTAGTGCTACCCAGACCACCAAAAACCGGCAAGCCAGATGGGAAGCCATGCAGCAGTTATATGCCATACATAGGCCGGAAGCCATACAGGGGAAACACGTCTTATTAGTAGATGATGTCATCACCACGGGTGCCACCATAGAAGCCTGTGCTCAGGTGCTGCTCAAGCAGGGGGCCACTGCCGTAAGCGTGGCGTCTATTGCCTACACCTTATAAAGGCGTAAAAGAAAATAGTCATAAACAAGAAAGGCCGGATATACCGGCCTTTCTTGTTTATGACTAAGAGTTGATTTCTTATTTGTTTGAGCCAGTGTTGATCATGGCGCAACGGAAACCAATGGTAGAGGTAGCTGAATCCTGCTCCATGTAACGACGGGTTCCTGGAGACAACCAGTAAGCCACGTCTTTCCAGGAACCACCTTTGTACACGCGCACGGTGTTGGTGATCAGAGACTGGAAGCCGGCTACATCATACATTGAAGAATCATCCTGCACACCGTTACGACGCACTGGGTTCAGGTCTTCCACATCCTGGAAGGAAAGCGGACGGTACACGTCTTGTACCCACTCGTTCACGTTACCAGCCATGTTGTACAGACCGAAGTCGTTTGGCGGGTAAGCGTACACGTACTCAGTGATCATGGCACCATCGTTCAATGAGCCAGCAATACCGGCGTAGTCACCACGGCCACGTTTGAAGTTAGCCAGGAACTGACCTTGGCCTTTGCCGTACGGGTTACGCACCTGGTGTCCATCCCAAGGATAGATACGCTTGTTGGTTTGGTTTTCTTCTTCGCTCAGCTGGGTTCCAATCAAAGCCTGGGCAGCATATTCCCACTCAGCTTCTGTTGGGAGACGGTAGTTGGGCAGAATGGCGCCAGACTCAATTGGAGGTGTAGTTCCTTCAGCTAATTCGCCATCATAGTCAGCAGCCAGGTTTTTGTTTACCATGGCGGTTCTCCAGGTACAGTAATCCTGGGCTTGCAACCAGCTCACCCCTACTACCGGGTAGTAGCGGAAACCTGGGTAACGCAGGTAATAGTTTACGTAAGGGTCGTTGAAAGACAATTCACGCTCCCAAACGGTGGTATCTGGCAAGGCCTTGGCGTAGATTTCTTCAGAAGAGTCTTTTCTGATGTAGTGCAGGTACTCCAGCCAGTGAATGTTGGCTACCTCTGCTTCATCCATGTAGAAAGACGCCACGGTTACGGTACGCTCAATGTTGTCGCGGGTCATGGCCACATCTTCCTCAGAAGAACCAAGGGTGGTTCTACCGCCTTCAATAAATACCAAACCGGGTCCTTCAGGTACGTCGCTATAGTCGGCTACAGCAAAACCACCTTCTTCATCATCATAGGCAATCCCAGTGGCAGTACTGTTTTTGCCGGGATCCTGGCTAGTGGGACGGTTGTTTTTAGAGCAGGAGGAGAAAACGATTGCTCCCGCCGCCAACACGTACATTAAGTGTTTAGAAACTTTCATAAAATTGGTAAATACCGGTAAGATTGTATTCTTTAGATCAAATGTGGCTTTTAACACGCAATAATATAGAAAATTAGAATGCCGGGCAAGAAATCCGATTGTATTTCTTGTCTGACCCAGACCTTTTAAAAATCTTCAAGTAATCCACTTTCTCAAAGGAAAGAACGAGCTCGTGCGTAGGGCCTATGGCTACCGGGCTGGCCGCAAGCGGATGCCGGTACGCATATCCTATTTTAAATCCTTTATGTGTAACGCCAACTATCCCCTGAATAGTGCTTGCAATTGAAGTATTTTTTGCGCCTGGCAACAAGGTGGTTCCCAACCCTAACGTAACAGGTGTGATATTGGCATAAATAGTTGCGTCTAAGCGGTTAAAGCTGCGCTGGTGCGTGTAGGAAACTGTGGGAATAAAGCTGATTTCCTCAAACCGATCACGGTTGAAATAGCTCCTCACGTAGAACTTGTAACCCGTCTGAAATTGCAGAACCGGAGCCGCGGTACTGGCCGACATCTCCCCTACTTTGGGATTATTCAAATGGTGCCCCGAGACGCCCAACCAGAACTGCGGCGTGAACAGCAGCAGCCCGCCAGATAAAGTGAGGTAAGAGGTTCTGTCCAATCCAAAGGTCTCGGCGGTGGGGTTGGTGACCGTGCCATTGGAGTTTAGCTGGTCTTCAAAGATGAGTCCGTTGGCAGACGGCTTCTGAGAACCATAGCCCACCTGCATGCCGGCACTTAAATCCAACTTTTCCTTTAATTTAGTATGGTACGCGTACAGCAGGCCGGCCTGTATTTTCTGGTACCCGCCTGCCGGGGCCTTGTCTGCCATGAAAGTGGCACCTACCGCATTTTTGTTCTGGGAAAAACGGTATTCTCCGCTGGCCCATTGGGTGCTGTAGCCGCCATTGACCCCTGTCCATTGTGACCGGTGGCCTGCCGTAATGCTGTAGTCAGACAATAATCCCGTGAAAGCCGGGTTAAGAAATAAACGGTGGGCATACGGCAGGGTGCTGGTGCTTTCCTGCGCCAAGGCTCCATGAGACAAAAAGAGCAAAGAAGAAACCAGTACCGCTAATCTTGCCGATCCACCTTGCCACCGCATACACCCGCGGCACACAAATTGCAGGAACCCATGTAAGCGTATATTCATCTGAAAATACCTAAACTTACAAGCTGAAAACACATCATTACTAACATGAGGAAAGTATTTATAGGTCTGGCAGTATTTATTGTGGTATTGCTGGCCGCAGCTGCTCTCATCCCTATCTTCTTCAAAGATAAGATTAAAGAGCGCCTGGATAAGGAGATTGCCAAAAGTATTAACGCCCGCGTCTTATACGAAACAAATAACGTAAGTCTGTCACTGTTTCGCACATTCCCAGACCTGGGCCTAAGCGTGAAAGAACTCACTATTGTGGGCAAAGATTCTTTCCAGCGCGACACCCTCGCCTACCTGCCTGATTTCAACCTGGGCCTGGACCTGATGAGCGTCATCTCAGGCGACCAGATTGAGATCAACTCGGTGCAGATGGATGAGCCGCGCCTCAAGCTGCTGGTGCTCAAAAGCGGGAAAGCCAACTGGGACATCTTCATCCCAGACACCGCCGCCACCCCAGAGGCCCAAGACACCACAGATTTCAAGATGGGTATTGAGGAATGGAAAATCAACAACGGCCAGATTGTGTACCAGGACCTGAGCATTCCGTTTGGGGTAAACGCCTACAATGTGCAGCACACCGGCAGCGGTGACCTGGCCAAAGACGTCTTCGATATGGAGACCAAGACGCAAGCAGAGCGCTTCACCATGACCTACGGCGGCGTGAACTACATTGAGAACAAGAAACTGGACGCCGATGTGACCATGGCCATGGACCTGGCCAACATGAAGTACACCTTTAAAGACAATAACTTCCGGATCAATGATTTTGCCCTGGGTATGGCCGGCTCCATTGCCATGCCTACCGATGACATCAACCTGGATTTAACTTTTAAGGCCCTGGAGACCGATTTTAAAAACATCTTCTCCCTGGTGCCCGGCGTGTTCACTGATAAGTTCAAGGACGTGAAGACCGATGGCAAGGTAGCGTTCAACGGTTACGTGAAAGGGATTTTCAACGAGACTTCTATGCCGGGTTTCGGGGTAGATCTTAAAGTGAACAACGGAACCTTCCAGTACCCAGACCTTCCGCAGGCCGCCAAGAACATCAACATTGACATGAGCGTGAAGAACGCCGACGGTAACATAGACCACACCTTGGTAGATGTGCGCAAACTGCATCTGGACCTAGGCAAGAACCCGGTAGATGGCCGCGTAGTCATTGATGGCCTGGAGCCGATGAAGATAGATGGTAACCTGAAGGCCAAATTAGACTTAGCCGAAGTGACCAAAGTATTCCCATTAGAAGGTACTACCCTGCGCGGCTTGCTGGATATAGATGCCAATGCTAAGGGCGTGTACTTTGAGAACCACATGCCGGTGGTTACCGCCGCGCTCAACCTCACCAACGGTTACGTGAAGTCTTCTGAGTTCCCGGCCCCACTGGAGCAGGTGAACGTTACCTCCACCGTAGTGAACCGCACCGGCAACGCCGCCGATACGGATATTCAGGTTTCCCGCTTCAAGATGCTGCTTGACAAAGAACCGCTGGAAGGACGCGTGTCCATTAAGAACCTGGCCCAACCGCAGTTCGATGCCGACATCAGAGGCGTGCTGGATCTGACCAAACTCACCAAGATCATTCCTATTGAAGGCACCACCCTCAGCGGACGTCTAAACGGAAATATCCTGGCCAAAGGCAAGATGACCGATGTAGACGCCGGCCGTTATGGAAATGTACAAGCCAGCGGCACCGTGCAGATTGCCAAACTGAATTACAAGAGCATTGATCTGCCCCAGGGCATGCGCATCAACTCGGCCAAGGCTACTTTCAACAATGAGAAGGTGGCGCTCCAAGGGCTTGATGGTTTCCTGGGCAAGAGCGATGTGCAGATGGACGGCACCGTCTCTAACTACATGGGCTACCTGTTTTCAGAGAACCAGCCTTTGCGCGGCAATTTCTCCCTGCGGTCCAACAGTTTCAATGTGAACGAATGGATGGTAGATGAGCATACCGGCCAAACGGTGCCCGCCTCAACCCAGCAAGCGCAAGGCGTGGTACAGGTACCAGCCAACCTGGATATGGTGTTGACAACCCAGGCCGGAACCGTTATCTATGATAACCTCAAGCTGCAGAATGTGAAGGGTAAAGTGAGTCTTAAAGACCAGATTGCCAGGCTGGAAGATGTTTCTTTCAACACGTTGGGCGGGCAGTTTTCCACTACCGGTTCCTATGACTCCAGAGACCTTATCCACCCTAAATTCTCCTTCGGGCTGGACATCAAGAACCTTGATTTTCAAGAGTCCTTTAACTCATTTAATACCATTCAGCGCCTTGCGCCCATTGCCAAACTGTTGAAGGGCGAGTTTTCTTCTAAGTTTAATTTCAGTGGAGAACTAGGCAGTGACATGATGCCGGTGATGAGTTCTCTTACAGGAAAAGGCATGATTGAAGTGGTAGAAGCCGTGGTTGCCAACGTGCAAGCGCTAGCCAAAATCAGCCAGCTGACCAACCTGAAGGAAGTGCAGAACTTCACCCTAAAGAACCGGGGTTTCGCGGCTGAGATCGTGGGCGGTAACCTAGTGGTGAAGCCGTTTGATTTTGCAGTGGGCGATATCAAGATGACCGTGGGCGGCACCAACAACGTGAGCGGAAAGGTAGACTACGTGGTGGCTATGGATGTTCCTTCCGGTAAGGTAGGCAACGCTTTGGCCGGCAAGATCACCAGCCTCACGGGGGTACAGAACCTCAATGGCCTGGAGCGGGTAACGCTGCAACTGGGCGTGACCGGAAACTACAATGACCCGGCCGTGGCCCTGAAAGGCAGCAGCCTCAAAGCCGAGGCCTCTTCGCTGGTGAAGCAGGTGGTCACCAGCAAACTGGAAGGCGTGAAAGAGAAATACAACGTGAACGTGCCCACGAACAAAGACAGCCTCAAAGTTGAATTGGCTAGAAAGCAGCAGGAAATGGAACTTAAGGCCCGGCAGGAACTGGAGCAGAAGCGCCAGGAAGCGGAGCAAAAGCTCAAAGCCGAGGCCAAGTCAAGGCTGAACAAACTTTTAGCTCCAAGAAAGCCAACTACTTCAACACCAGCAGATACCACCAAGAAACAGTAAGAATAACCATATAAATAGAGCCGTTTTTAGCCGTTTTTCTTAGAATAGGCTAAAAACGGCTCTATTATTGTGTAGCAACTCTCCGCCAGTCTTGCGTATAAGGTGGCGGCCGCCAAAATGGGTGGTCTTGTTCCTACTCACCTTTTTATTATGAAAAAACGATTGCTATTTGGAATGCTGTGGACGGCAGCTGTAGGGTTTGCCGCTTGTTCAGATGAAAATGACCCGGCCGGTTCTTCCCGCATGGAGGTACGCCTAACCGATGCTCCTGGAGGTTATGAAGAAGTAAACGTGGATATCCGCTCCGTGCAGATCCACCGCGAAGCCAACGATGATGAGGCTGGTTGGGAAACCCTGGAGACCATTCATCCTGGCGTATACAACCTTCTGGACTTCGCCAACGGCCGCGATACACTGCTCGCCAGCGCCAACCTGCCTGCTGGACGTATTTCCCAAATCAGGTTAGTGCTGGGAAACAACAACTCCCTCAAACTGAAAGGTGAGACCACTATCCGCCCGCTTACCACCCCCAGCGGCCAGACCTCGGGTCTGAAACTGCAGATCAACGCAGACCTGGTGGCCGATGTAACCTATAGATTACTGTTAGACTTTGATGCGGCCAAGTCAATTGTTCCACGTGGGAACAGCGGCCAATACAACCTGAAGCCGGTTATCCGCACGTATGCGCAAGCCATCGCGGGTGGTATCAGAGGCACCGTGACCCCAGCCGCCGCCAAGCCCGGCATTCTGGTGATCTCCGCCGCCAATGACACCATAGGGGGTTTCGCCGATGACGCAGGCCGCTACCTGATCAAGGGCATCCCGGCGGGAACCTACAAATTGCAGTTCAGCACCACCGCCCCTTACCAGAACAAAGAACTCACCAACATCACGGTCACCAATAACAGCATCACCGATGTTCCGGCGGTAGACCTTAACTAGAAAGAAAAGCAGCAAAATGAAGAGGGGAGCCCATCATAGGCTCCCCTCTTCATTTTTGTATCATGATCTGTTTAAAGGGTCATTTTAAGAAATTAACCTGAAAACAGGATTGGATCAAATCTCCAGGTCCTGGCCGTAGCGAATGCGCACGTAGGTTACGTAGTCTGAGTTGATGGGCTCATGCCCGGCCAAACGCAGCTCACGGGCAACCTGACCGCGGTGGTAGGTTGCGTGGTTGATGGCGTGGGTAAGGATGTCCTGCACTTTGGTGGAGTATGCTTTGCCTTGGGTGTTGGTGTATTCAATGGTGCGGTTCAGCTCAGCGTCATCGGCTTGGTCATACAGCTCCGCCAGTTTCGCCGAGGTCTGCTCATGCAGTTGGTGCAGCTCAGCCAGGCTATGGCGCTGCAGCACGGTAACCGGGCTCTTGGTGCCGGTGATCCGGGCAATCCAGATGGCCTGGGCGTTCAGGACGTGGCTGAACATGAGTTGCGCGTAATCAGGGAGGTCTCCCTCAATGCGGTCAAAGCTTTTGAGCACGCGCCAGTTCGCCCAGATGTTGTATTCGGTGAGGTTTCTAAGTACGTCGTTAGTAGTCATGGGGCAGGTAATTAGGGGTACAGGGAGGCTTTCTGCCGCTCCGGTTTGGGCAAAAGTAGTAAACGTGACGGTTAGAAAGAATGTTTACGTATACTTTTGCAACAGGGCCCACACGTAAGGCAAGAATACCAAAAGCCCCGCCAGCGCAGCGGTAATAGAAGCAATAAGCACGGCTCCCGCCGCAATGTCTTTGGCTTTGCCCGCCAGCGGATGCCGTTCCGGCGATACCAGGTTCACCACCACCTCCAAGGCCGTGTTAAAGAGCTCGGCCATCCAGACCAGCCCGATGCAGAAGATGACAATAACCCATTCTACGGTAGTCAGTCCAAAGTAAAACCCGGCCGTCACCGCCGCCCCGGCAGACAGCACGTGCCACCGCAGGTTGATCTCAGACCGGAAAGCCGCCGTGATTCCCTTCAAAGCATACCCGAAACTGTTCAGGCGTCTTCTAAAAAAGGTGGGTTGTTGTGGTTCCATCTTGGGTACTTACGCAAGGCAAGCCGGGCAGGTGCAATTTCTATTCTCCATCACCTGAAGTGAATGAACATCTAACTGCGTTTTAAGGCCATTTACACAAAAATGGCCGCAAAAAAGTGTAGGCTTGCCAATTGACTAAGGAATTGATCATACTTTGATGATGATGTTCTTCCGGTACATGGCATAGAGCAACACCATGAAGAAGAGAATCCAGGTGATGGCCCAGGCCAATGAGGCATTGATGGGGCTCAGGTACGGCGTGTAGAAAGACTCGTAGAGGAATGTCTTGCTGTCTACCTCACCGGCCGGCGTGTCTATCTTGATCATGGACAGGATTCTGGGCAGAAGTCCGGAGAGAAAGAAAACAGTGATGGCGTTCACGCCATACACCAGAAAAGGCGTGGTGAATCTTCTATAGCCTTTCACGTCAATAAGCCAGTAGCACAGCCCTAAGCCCAGCATAGCTAACCCCGAGGTGTACAGCACAAAGGAACTGGTCCAGATACTTTTATTGATAGGAAAGTGTAGGTCCCAGATGAGCCCCAGGCAGGTACAGATCACACCCCACACCATAAGCCAGGCTATTTTGTTTCCGGGATCGTCTTTCTTCCTGAGCCACTGCCCTACCAACACCCCTGATAGCGCAGTAGCCACCGCCGGGAATGTACTTAGAATGCCTTCCGGGTCCCAGACCTTGGTTGATTTCCAGAGGTGGCCGGGTAGCAGTTTGTTGTCCAGCCAGGCGGCCAGATTAGTGCTAGGTTGCAGGTTGGCCTCCCCTATGCCGGGCACCGGGGCAAACATCATCAGGGCCCAATACCCTATCAACAGAAAAGCGGCAATCAGAATCTGGGTACGGCGCTCAGTTTTAAGGAAGATAATGGCCGCGATGATGAAAACCACCCCAATGCGCGCCAATACCCCTGGTATCCGGACCGTTTCGAAGTCAAATTTGGGAAAGAGGGCCAGAAACAGACCCAGGGCAAACAGGGTAAGTCCGCGCCTTATAATCCGGAAGATGGTAGCCGTATGCTGCTCAGGACGCTGTTTGGCGCCGGACAAGGCATAGGCAATAGACACACCCACTATAAAAAGGAAAAACGGAAACACCAGATCGGTGGGGGTGCATCCGTGCCATTCTGCGTGCTTGAGCGGAGCGTAGATCTTGCCCCAATTGCCCGGGTTATTTACCAGAATCATGCTCAGCACCGTGATTCCCCTGAAAACATCCAGAGACCTGAGCCTTGTTTTATCGGGTTTCGTCAAGGCCTCTTGCGAGATCATTTCCGCTGGCGCCGATGTTGAAGTAGAGATTGTATTCATAGAAGATGATATCAGAGGTGGGAAAATAAGATGATTAGCTAAGGCGCAGGTTCACAGAACTTTGTAAAAGACAAGATAGCAGATTTTACCAGTTTTACGCCAGAAATGCAGGGAAATCTGCGGCCTGAGACCAAGATAGGTGGAAAGGCACTAATTTAAGTATTTAGCTGGGTCCTTTCATTTGTGTTAGTAAATTATTTAAGAAAGTCTTCATTAATCAAAAACAAAAATTAACACGTGCCGGCTTTAAATTAAAAATACTTACAATTGCTAGTGATGCTTTGCCAGGTTTTTTATAATTTTCCAATCAAATTTCATATAGACTCTACCCTATACTTAGGTAAACTGGTTAAATTATCGTTTTAAGGGCCTTTTCTGAAAACTTCATCCTAAACAAAGCAATTTTTGATGAAAAAAATAAATTGCGGCTTAAAGAAGAGTAAGTTTTTAGCAAATCTATAATTTTGCGCCTGCCTTGCCAATCAGTGGTTTATGCCAAGGTTTACCTACTTACCATCTATCTCCATACATTGATTTATTCACTTTCTCAGAATTCCGCAGATCAACAACAACAATCAGTACACCCCTAAATCCTTATTTATGAGAATAATGTTACGGCTAATTCTATTTGCCCTGTGCATCTGCATTGCGCAGGCGGGTTTTGCCCAAAGCAGAACCATTACCGGAAGGGTCACCTCTTCTGAAGACAACTCCGCCATGCCCGGCGTGAGTGTGGTAGTAAAAGGGTCCTCCAACGGTGTCTCCACCGATGCCGAGGGTAGATACTCTATCCAGGCGGCGCCGGGTAGCGTGTTAGTGTTCAGTTTCATTGGTATGGTTCCGCAGGAGCGCACCATTGGCGTAGACAATACCATCAACATTGTGCTGGTTTCAGATTCCAAGGCTTTGGAGGAAGTGGTAGTAACCGGTTTCAACATTGCCCAGGAGCGGAAGAGCATCAACTATGCCGTGCAAGAGGTAAGCGGTGCGGCCCTGGAAGAGTCTCGTCAGCAGAACGTGGTGAACGCCCTGCAAGGGAAAGTGGCCGGGGTGAACATCACTAGTTCCGGCGGGGGTGCCGGCGAAGGCTCCAGCATCGTTATCAGAGGGGGTTCTTCTATTGACGGTGACAACCAGCCTTTATTTGTGATTGACGGTATTCCGGTAGACAACTCCTCGTTCCAGGAGTCAACTGCGCCCGGTGCCGGTAGCGGTTTCAACGGGATGTTGGGTCGCTCGGTGGGTGCCTCTAACCGCGCCGGTGACATCAACCCAGATGACATTGCTTCTATCACCGTGTTGAAAGGACCTGCCGCGGCAGCGTTATATGGTCTGCGTGCCGGTAACGGTGCCGTGATCATCACTACCAAAAAAGGCGTGGCTGGTCAGACCTCTATCACCTACAACGGTCTTTTCTCAATGGACCAGGTAAACAGACTGCCTGAAGTGCAGCAGGTGTACCAGCAGGGAACCAACGGGGTGTTTGACGCTACTACCCGCAGATCTTGGGGACCTAAGTTCCAGGAAGGGCAACCTGTCTACAACAACGTGGAAGATTTCTTCCAGACCGGCTTTAAGATGAACCACAACCTGAGCATCTCGGGCGGCTCAGAGAAAACCAGTTTCTATATCTCCGCAAACCACTTAGACCAGGGTGGGGTGGTGCCTGAGACCGAGTATGAGAAGAACTCGGTGCGGGTGTCTGGTACAGCTAAATTCAACGACAAGCTTTCATTTGACGGATCTGCCAACTACTTACAGACAAGCGGTAAAAGAGCGTTGCAAGGCCCGGGTCTGTTTGGCGGAACCGGTGGTTTCCTGGTAAGTATCTTTAACTGGCCGCTAAACGACAACATGTCTGACTGGCAAAACCCAGACGGTTCACGCCGTAGACTGTTAGAGAGCGTAACCGGTGACATTGACAACCCTTACTTCACGGTTAACAAAAACCCGCAGACCGATCGTACCGACCGTATCATTGGTAACGTAGGCATCACCTTGGATCCTACTAAATGGTTAAAGATCAACTACCGCGTTGGTACCGATGTGTACACCGAGCGTACCCAGAGTGTGCGTTCTCCAGGTACTTCTTTGCCTAACAACCAATCTGGTGGTCTGGCTATCTCTGTGAACCAGTTCCAGCAGTACACCTCTAACTTTGTGGTAACCGCCAACAAGAACATCACTGAGAAATTTGGCGTGGGCTTGGTATTGGGTAACACCGTTGAGCAAACCGAGACCAAAGGCGTTGACTACTTAGGTCTGATTTTCCAGAATCCAGACTTTGTGGGCCTGAACAACACCACCAACCGCAGCGTGATTCAGCGGAACTCCCTGCGTCGTTTGATTGGGGCGTTTGGTCGGGTAAGCTTTGACTATGACAACTTCCTGTTCCTGGAATTGCAGGGCCGTAATGACTGGTCTTCTACCCTTCCGGTGAAAAATCGTTCTTTCGCCTACGGTTCTGCCAGCTTGGGTTACGTGTTCACAGAGCACCTGCCGCTTAGCTCAGGCTCTTTCCTGAAGTTTGGTAAATTCAACATCTCTTACGCGCAGGTAGGTAAAGATTCTCCTCCTTACCGCGTTACTTCTCCGTTGACCAACAACACCTTCCTGGGCGGTGGTTTCCGGAACAACTTCTTCGGTGGTAACCCAGAGCTGAAGCCAGAGACCAAGAACTCCTTTGAGACTGGCCTGGACTTCAACTTCTCTAAAAACAACCTGCGTTTCAACGTTACTTATTATAATGACAGAACCGTTGACCAGATCATCGCGCCGCGTCTGAGCCAGGCTTCTGGTTTCATTCTGCAGTACGTGAACGGCGGAACCGTAGAGAACAAAGGGGTTGAGGCAATCTTGTCAGGAACGGCTATCCAGAAAGGTGGCTTTGCCTGGGATGTAGTAGCCAACTTCGCCCGCAACAGAAGCAAAGTAGTAAGCATCCCTTATCCATTAACTGAGATTTACCAATCAGATGCCTGGATTGTAGGCTTCGCTAGAGGTGGTGTGTTCCAAGGTGGTTCTTTGAGCGGCCTGAGCGCCATGCAGTATGAGCGTGCTCCAGACGGCCAGATGATCATCAGCGCCGCTGGTTACCCAACCTTTGTGGACCAGAAATTCACGTATGCCGGTGACCGCGCCCCAGACTATACCCTGCAAATCACCAACACCTTCAACTACAACAACCTGTCGCTTTCTTTCCTGACTGATATCCGCAAAGGCGGCGTGGTGGTGAACGGTAACGAGGCTACCCTGGTAAACAGCGGTTTGAGCACCCGTACGTTGGACCGTTATAAAAAAGCTGTGTTCCCAGGTGTGGTAGCCGTGACCGGTGCCGATGGAAAAGTAACCTACGTGCCTAACACCAGAGAAGTAGAATTGACAGAGAGCTACTACCGTAACATCATGTCTGTGGTAGGTGATGACTTCATTGAAGACGCTTCCTGGATCCGTCTGCGTTACGTGACCCTGGCCTACAAATTGCCTAAATCAGCTTTCGGACGCATTCCTTTCAAAAACGTGGAACTGAACGTGACGGGCCGTAACCTCGTCCTTTTGACCAAATATTCAGGATCTGACCCAGAAACAGCTTCTGCCGGAGCGGGTGTTCGTGGTGGTGGTTCCGGTGGCTTCGACTACGGAAGCGTGCCAGGTACCAAAGGTGTTGACTTCGGCGTGAAATTATCCTTCTAGTTTATTGAGACTCAAATCATGAAAAAATTTATCATAGGTTTTTGCGCAGTGGTAGGCTTAGGGCTTACCTCCTGCGACAATTTTTTGGATGTCAATGAAGATCCAAACAACCCGGTTTCCACTACGCCTAATTACCTGCTGCCAAGCATCATTGGCAACGGTCTGCAGGTGCAGCTTCTGTCTGAGCTGAGAGTGGGGCAGATCACGCAGAACATTGCCGGTAGAACGGCCAACATCACCACTGACCAGTACTTCTTCACGCCAAGTAACTCTACCTCTACCTTCAACAACACCTATTACCTGGTGGGTAGCAACATTGGCCCCATGATGGAGTCAGCGGCGGCTGAGGGTTCTCCTTATTATGTAGGAGCTGGCAAAGCCATGAAAGCGATCATCATGGCCCACCTGACCGATATGCTGGGCGATGTTCCTTACACCGAGGCGTGGCAAGGATACACCAACATTGCGCCTAAGTATGATCCGCAGGAGCAGATCTATTCTACCATCCTTACCTTGTTGGATGAGGCTGAGGTGGAGTTCTCTAAGCCTGCCACGGAGAACAAGCGCCCGTTCTATACCGCTAACCCGGTAAGCGGCGATATCCTGTACCAGGGTGATGTAAGCAAATGGATCAAACTGGTGAACTCTATTAAGGCTCGTCAGCTGAACCACTTGACCAAGAAAGCCAATTACAATCCAGATGCCGTTCTGGCCGCCATTGACAAAGGAATCAAATCCAACGCCGATGACGCCATGCTGGGCTACAGACAACCTACCAGCGTGGAGTCTGCCACTACCAGCATCTTCGGGCCTACCAGAGCAAACTTTGCCAGCTATACCTTTGGCAAAATGTTCGTGAACCTGCTGAACGGAACCACCTTGCTGGGTGATGCCACCGCGGCTGATGATCCTCGTTTCCCTATCATCTCCCCAACCCTGAGCAACGGAGCCGTACCAGGCGCTGGTTCTTCGCCAGCCCTTGCTGCCACAGATATCTATGGCGGTTACTACTCTACAGACAACAGCCCTTTCCCGATGGTGACCAATGCTGAGATGCGTTTCATTGAGGCAGAAGCTGCTTTCCGGAAGGGTGACAAAACCCGTGCCTTTACCGCTTACAAAGCCGGTATAACTGCGCACATGACCAAGCTGGGAGTAGCTGCGGCTGCCCAAGCTACGTACATGGCCAGCGCGGCCGTAGCCCAGAGCGAGACTACCCTGACCCTGAAGAACATCATGGAGCAGAAGTACATTGCCATGTTCCTGAACCCAGAGTCCTGGTCAGACATGCGCAGATTTGATTTCGATCCTACCATCTACCCAGGTTTCCAGATGCCAACCGGCGTGAACGCCCTGCTGAACGGTAAAGTAGTTCGTCGCCTCCCTCCTGCCCAAACTGAGACGCAGTTTAACCCAACTGAAGTAGCCAGAATGGGCTGGGGTGCCCAGGATTATGTGACCATCCCAGTTTGGTGGGATCAGCAATAGTAGGTAGAAGTAAAGGACTTAATCTAAAGAAGATATGAAAAGCATTTTTAATAAATACCTGGCCCTGCCTGCTATAGCTTTCACATGTTTGTCTTTGACATCGTGTGAAGAAGATTACGAGCCACCCTACAAAATCACTGAAGACTCTTTCCAGATTTTCCAAGCTACCGGTACACTGCCGGTAGCTGCCAAGTACGCGGCCGGTGAGACCGTGAAACTGGAGTTGGTGTACAACAAATCTGATGTAAAGGAAATTGTGCTCCTGCAGAAGTTTGATAACCAGGACTCCTCCGTGGTGAGAACACTTCCGGCCCAGGGCGCTTTCTCAAAGATCAAGAGAGCCGATACCCTGGTGGTGGAGTACGTGGTACCTGCAGGCTTAGCTAACAAAGCCACCGTGCGGTTAGATGCCAAAGCCATTGGGTTCAACAATGCCTCTAAAACCAGAAGCGCATCTTTCAGAATAGCCGAGGCTACGCCTACCATCAAGATCAAAAGCGTAGCGCACCGTTCTGCCGTGACGGCCGGAGCCAACACTGCCAATGATGTGATCCGTTACGAATTGGTGCTGAACGAGGGTGGCGTAACTTCCGCTACTGCTACTACTTCTGCTTCTGCCATCCTGTTCAAGGACCTGGACAGCTTGAACGTGTACGCTACCGTGGGCACCAACCCAGAGACTAGAATTGACAGAATCGGGTTGACCAAATCTGGCGCCGCGCTTACTAGAAACGTGGATGTGAAGGTTCCGGCCAACGCCGTTGGTCAGGATGTGGTTTTCCGTTTCGAGGCGAAAGCGGTTTCTCCTAAGAACGCTGCTTCTGTTTCTTCGGCACCGGTGAGCATTGTGGCGGCCACTCCTTTCACGGGAACTGCTACCGCTACCATCGGGATCAACGGTGATGCTGCTGCCACTTCCTTCAACTTTGTGGGAAGAGCTAATGTAGGAACCGAGACTGCCACCACGAACAAGGATATCACAGTGACCAGCGTAGGAAGCAACAAGTTTGCGGTGAAAGCCGAGAACAAGACCGCTTTTGTGAAAACCACGGCTGCCGTGTACAACAGCGCTACTGTGAACAGCGTACGCCAGGCGTATTACACGGCTTCTGCGGCCACGCCAAGCCAGGTAGTGACTTCCATTGCTGACCTGGTAGTGGGTGACGTGTACATCGCTAAATTGGTGGATACGAACAACTACGTGATCTTCAAGGTAACCGGCATCAACAGAGCCGGCGCCGATAACCAGACCACCGCTACGTTAGAGTACAAGTACCTGCAACCATAATGAATACTAAAGAAGGACCGTTCATAAGAGCGGTCCTTCTTTTTTTGACCTTACTTAAATAAAAGAGAAAGGCCCTTCTGCTACTGCGGAAGGGCCTTTCTCTTTTAAGGGTGTTTTCGCCAAAAAAGGCAGTAAACAGATTACTTTTTCAAGCTTCCAATCATGTCCTCCGGACGTACCCAGTCGGTGAACTGCTCATCGGTGAGCAAGCCTAAGTCAAGGGCTGCCTGGCGCAGAGTAGTGCCTTCTTTGTGGGCTTTCTTCGCGATTTTGGCCGCGTTGTCATAACCTACGTGCGGGTTAAGGGCAGTTACCAGCATGAGCGAGTTCTCCAGTTGGCGCTTGATTACCTCGTAGTTAGGCTCAATACCCACGGCGCAGTGCTTGTCAAAAGAGTCGCAGGCATCGGCTAGCAGGCGGGCGCTCATGAGCAGGTTGTAGATCATCACCGGCTTGAACACATTCAACTCGAAATGACCGTTCATCCCTCCTACCGAGATGGCCACGTCGTTCCCGATTACCTGGGCGCACACCATGGTCATGGCCTCGGCCTGGGTTGGGTTCACTTTGCCTGGCATAATAGAAGAACCCGGCTCGTTCTCTGGGATGATGATTTCCCCGATACCGGAACGCGGACCTGAAGCCAACAGACGGATATCATTGGCAATCTTCATCAGACTTACGGCCAGTTGCTTCAGGGCACCAGAAGTCTCTACAATGGCGTCATGCGCGGCCAATGACTCAAACTTATTCTCGGCGGTTCTCAAAGGCAAACCAGAGAACTCAGCGATTTTCTGGGCCACCAGCTCGGCGTAGCCTTGCGGCGTGTTCAAGCCTGTTCCTACGGCAGAACCACCCAAAGCAAGTTCGCTCAGGTGATCTAAGGTATTTTTAAGGGCGCGCATGCCGTGGTCCAGCTGAGACACGTAACCAGACAGTTCCTGGCCCAGGGTCAGCGGCGTGGCATCCATCAAGTGCGTCCGGCCGATCTTCACCACGTTCATGTACTCCTGTGACTTGGCGTGCAGCGTGTCGCGCAGTTTCTGCACCATTGGCAGCGTATGCTCGGCTACTACCTTGTAACCCGCAATGTGCATGGCGGTTGGAAAGGTATCGTTGGAAGACTGCGATTTGTTTACGTCGTCGTTCGGGTGGATTTTCTTTTTCTCGTCCATCAGGTCGCCTCCCAACAGTACGTGCGCACGGTTGGCTACCACCTCGTTTACGTTCATGTTGCTTTGGGTACCGGAACCGGTCTGCCATACCACCAATGGAAACTGATCGGCTAACTGACCAGCCAGAATCTCATCGCACACGCGGCCGATGATCTCGGCTTTGTCCTGGGGAAGTACGCCTAATTCGGCGTTGGTGTACGCGGCTGCTTTCTTTAAGATAGCGAAAGCGTCAATCACCTCAGTAGGCATTAACTGGCCCCCGATGGTGAAGTTTTCTTTGGATCGTTGGGTCTGGGCTCCCCAGTATTTATCGGCGGGCACCTCAACCGGGCCCATGGTGTCTTTCTCTATGCGTACGCTCATGTCTGTTAGAAAATGGTTAATACTTTAGATAGCTCAAAACTACGGAATTATTCATAAAAAACGGGTGACGATCACGCCTCCCGTTTCTGGTCTGTTTTCAGGAAAAAGGCCTTGGAACAGCAGCTTTCTTAAGGGTTACTGCTTCATCTTTTTAAGTTCCTCAAACCTGATGTCCATTAGCGGGTACTTAGCCCAGTCATTGAAGTCAAAATGCCACCATTCATTTTGGAAAACGGTGAAACCGTGGCGCTGCATGGTGTTGATAAGCAAAGCCCGGTTCCTCTTCACCTGCGCAGAGACATGTGGATAATCCGGGTGGGACTGTTTTACTGTGGCATCATACGGCGTGGGCATCTGTAGTTCCTTTCCGTCTTTGAGGGTGATAAGGGTAAGGTCCATAGCACAGCCGCGGTTATGGCGGGAGCCGTCTTTGGGATTAGCCACATAGTCTTTCTTCTTTACTTTTTCAAAGAAAAGCTCTGTGACGTGGTAAGGGCGGTAGCCATCATAGATCTTCAGGCCCAATCCAAGCGGTTTCAGTTCCGCCTGTATCTTTTTCAGGGCATCGGCTACGGGTTTGCGTGCGTAGGCAGTGGCAATGGTATAGACCGGCTCCTTCACCAGATTATCTGCCGTGGCGTACTTGATGTCCAGCACCAACCCTGGTATGTAAGACTGCAGTTCTACCAGTTCGTGGTCTGGGTTCTGTGCTACTAGTTTCTGGTACAAACCCGTGGAAGTCACCACGGGCAGGCCATACTTGTTTTTAGGAATGGAAAGGGTAGCTGGTGCCTGCGCCCAAGTGGAAATGGCGACAAACCAGAAGAGTAAAATGAGGTGCAGTTTTTTCATTTGCGTCTATAAACCACGTACGCCAGAATACCAGATACCAGGAAAGTGAGCAGCCTTAACCATTCAATGCGGCCGGTAGTGAAATAGGTAAGACAAAGGGCGGTCCAGGCGAGCAGTGTACCAAGGATAAAGAGAAATAAGATAAGCCTTCTGTTTTTCATGTAGGTGTAGGATGAAGACGGGCACCAGCAGCGGCCAGTCATGACTTTTCTTTTACTATGCCTCAACAACTATTCCCCTGAAAAAACTCATTTATAGCCTCTTTTTATAGAACGAGGATTAAAACGGCAGATGGGTTCAGAGGTAAGAAGCATTAAATATAGATAAATAATAATATTACCGGAGCACGTATAAGCCGAAGGATTCCTCTTTCTCCCTAACTTCTCTCCGTTGGGTTCATTCAAATGCTTTAACGGTGTTTCCTGGAAAACAGGCCTAAAACAGAAAGGAAACCTGAAATGAAAAGGAAGGTGTTGGCTGTAATAAATACCTATCTTTCCCTACTAATACACCGGCCGCTGTAGGTCTTATCTAAACAAGAGAACAAACCCTTTTCCCTTACCATGAACAGAAGATTAAAAGTAGCTTGCCTTTCTGTGTTGATGGGCAGTATGGCCTTGAGCCCTGCCCAAAGCGTATGGGCGCAGGCCTCCAAGAAACCTGCCGCCAAAACCGTGGCCAAATCTTCCGCCGCTACCCCGCAATTCGATCTGAAGTCTGAGAAGTACAAGTTGACCAACGGGCTGGAAGTGGTGTTGCACCAGGACAAATCAGACCCAAAGGTGGCGGTGGCCATCATGTACCACGTGGGCTCTAACCGTGAGAAGCCAGGCCGCACGGGGTTCGCGCACTTCTTTGAGCACATGCTGTTCCAGAACTCAGAGAACGTGGGCAAGGGCAATTTCATCAAGAACGTGAACCAGATAGGCGGCACATTCAACGGAGGTACCTTCACCGATGGCACTGTGTATTACGAGGTGGTTCCTAAAGACGCCCTGGAGAGAATCCTCTGGATGGAGTCTGACCGGATGGGCTTTTTCATCAATACCGTGAGCGAGTGGGGCCTGGAGAACGAGAAGCAGGTGGTGAAAAACGAGAAGCGCCAGCGTGTGGATAACCAGCCTTACGGGCACACCAACTACGTGATCCTGAAGAACCTGTATCCGGCAAGCCACCCGTATAATTGGGAGGTAATTGGGTCACTGGAAGACCTCCAGAACGCTACGTTAGGCGATGTAAAGGAATTTTATGAACAATGGTACGGTGTGAACAACGCCACGCTGGTACTCACCGGAGACTTTGAAACCGCCGATGCCAAGAAGTTGGTAGAGAAGTACTTTGGCGAACTGAAGCCGCATGCCGCTGTGAAACCATTGGCTCCTATGCCCGTGAAGCTGACAGCCACCAAGTCGCTTTTCCACGTGGATAACTTCGCCAATCTGCCGGAGCTTACCATGGTATACCCCACGGTAGAGCAGTACCACAAAGACTCTTACGCCTTAAACATGCTGGGCAGCCTCTTGTCTGATGGCAAGAACTCGCCGTTTGAGCGCATCATTGTGGAAGAGAAGAAACTAGCCCCGGGTGCCTCCGCAGGCCAGTCATCCGCCGAGATTGCCGGTACCTTCAGGGTGCGGGTGCGCGCTTTCGATAAGAAGGATCTGGACGATGTGCAGGCCGCCGTGTTCGCCGCTTTTGACAAGTTTGAGAAAGAGGGCGTGAACGAGAAAGAACTAGAGCGCCTGAAAATCCGCCAGGAAACTGCCTTGTACAACGGCATCTCCAGCCTGCTGAACAAGGCCTTCCAGTTGGCCCAGTACAACGAGTTTGCCGGTGACCCTAGCTTCGCGAAGAAAGACATCGCCATGACGCAGGCCGTAACTGCGCAGGACATCATGAACGTGTACCGTAAGTACATCAAAGGCAAACCGTTCGTGGCCACCAGCTTCGTACCCAAAGGCCAAGAAGAGCTGGCGCTGAAAGGTGCTGTGAAGGCCGAGGTTGTTGAAGAGAAAGTGGTGGCTGGCGCCGAAGGAGCCAATACCGGCAAGGAACCGACTACCTTCGCGAAAACGCCCTCTAAAATTGACCGCAGCAAAATGCCGGAGTTGAGCAAGAACTTCAGCTTCAAAGCCCCTACCATCTGGACTTCGCAGCTCAAGAACGGCATGAAAGTGTACGGTATTGAGCAGAACGAATTGCCGCTGGTGCAGTTCAGCATCCAGATTAAAGGCGGTATGCAACTGGATGATCCTAAGAAGATAGGCACTGCCTCGCTGGTGGACGCCATGCTAATGGAAGGCACCAAAAACAAGACGCCGCAGCAACTAGAGGAAGCCATCGGGCAGCTGGGCGCCTTCATTAACGTGAATTCCTCCTCTGAGGACATCAACATCTCAGGCAACACGCTTTCCCGCAATTTCCCGCAGGTGATGAAGCTGGTGGAGGAGATTCTACTGGAGCCGCGTTGGGACGAGGCCGAGTTTGCCAAAGCCAAACAGGCGAAATTGAACCAGATCAAGCAGAACCAGGCCAACCCGGGCAGCATCGCCTCACTGGCCTTCAATAAAGTTTTGTACGGTGAGAACAGCCGCTTTGCCTACCCCACCATCGGGACCATGGAAACGGTACAGGGCATCACGCTGCAAGACCTGAAGGATTACTATCAGAAGAACTTCTCGCCGAGCATCGCTAGTTTCCAGGTGGCCGGTAACGTAAAACAGGCCGAGGTAGCCAAAGCACTTGCGGGCTTAGAGCAGAAATGGGCCGCTAAGAATGTGGCTTTGCCTACGCCAATAACAGCTACTAATAAACCAGCTGCCCGTCTGTACTTCATAGACCAGCCAGACGCGAAGCAATCAGTGATTTACGCGGGTTACCTGGCCGTGCCGGTGGGCTCCCCAGACTATGCCGCCTTGCAGGCCATCAACCACAAACTGGGTGCCGGATCGGCCTCTACCCTGTTCAACGTGCTGCGTCTGCAGAAAGGCTATACCTACGGAGCCGGATCGGGCTTCTCGCGCCGTCCAACCGCGCCGGGCATATTTGCCGCCTCTTCCAGCGTACGTACGAACGTCACGAAGGAATCCCTGCAGACCTTGGACGAGATCCTGAAAACCTACGGTACTACCTACACCGAGCAGGACCTGGCTACCACTAAAGGCGCTTTGGTCAAAGAGACTGCGCTGAGCTACGAAACCCTGGGCAGCCTGGTCAGTTTGCTGGAAAACATCAGCACCTACAACCTGCCCTTGGATTACCTCAAACAGAACGAATCCGCTATCCAGAACCTGAGCTACACCCAAGCCAAGAGCCTTATCAACAACTACATTGACCCCAACAAAATGGTCTACGTAGTAGTAGGCGACGCCAAAACCCAATTAGCTGGTCTCAAAGACTTGGGATTGGGAGAGCCGGTAGTATTGCAAAACAAATAAGCAAGGTTCTTCCTGCTTATACCAAAAGCCCGTTGCCCACGCAGCGGGCTTTTCTTTTAGTTTTTGTTTCAGGGCTGTTTTGGAGGAAATGTCTGAGAAGTTTGAACCCACCCCTACCCCTCCAAGAAGGGAATTCCGCAATGCGTCAGGATGCAGGTGAGCCTCAGTTCTGGTTGTTGGTGATAATAACAACAACGGTGGACGAGATTGCGAGAGAACTGTAAGAAATGTAGGGGCACCTCTTGTGGGTGCCCTTGCCAGTAGCTGCCGTTCTTTGCGGTAGAACCGTTAGAGACAAGGCATACCTTGTCTCTACAATACAATCAACAATGGACCCAGGGAATTACCAGCATAGATTTGTTTTGAGGCTGTTTTCATGAAAACACGGCAAAAGCCCACCACAACCAAAAGCTTTTATCTAACTCCCCCAAGCGGGAAACCGTACGTTGTGTATAAGCCATCCAAGCCCCATCTTTGCCATTTGTAAGGCGCCTATGGCGTTGGTTTGCATTGATACCCATGATAAAACAGAATTCATACTTAGTCCTGCTTGCGTTTAGCTTTTTCACGTTGGCCTGTGAGCCGGAGAAACTGGAGCGGGGCAAGGAAATGGCGGTGGAGGCCGAGCGCCACAAGGTGAAGCGGATCACGCAGGAAGACATGGAGAAGCAGGCGCTTCTAGCCGGCGATACGGTCATCAGGTTGGTAGAAGGTGCCTTTCTGCAGCTCGCCGAGAGCCAGCCCAAGGAGCAGGCGCTGTTTGTAGCCCAGCCAGACAAACTGCCCACGGTGAACAGCATTCTGCAACGCTACAACGCCACCCTAATCCGGCAGAAGTTCAGTTCTGAGAACGAGGCCAAACAGTTCCTGACCCAAAACCAGCTTCTTTCCCAGGCCGGTAAACCGGTGCCCCACGTGGAACTGCAGGTGCGCGAGGGCCATTTCCAGTACCAGCGGCCTATTGAGATTAAAAGAAGGAACTGCGCCAGTTGCGATGAGCCCAGCCTCTTGGACTATACCTCCTCCACCCTGGACCAGTTGCGCGTGTTCTCGGCGCAGGGTCAGCCCAACGGCTTTGAGGAAGGACAGGTAAGAGGCATATGGGTTATCTCATTCCCTCGTCAGAAAATCATTGAGCAGATCACGTTGAAGACCAAGCCCTCTAGACGTGGTCGCGGCGGATTCTTCGGGAGCAAGCCTGATACTGCCAAATCTGAATAAGAACGATAGGTAACCTGTTTTGGCCTCGGTTTCTCAAAAATAAGCCAAAAGCCTTACTTCACTTGAAATGTGGTGACTAGATGCCCCAGCTTACCGGTAGGAGTCATTCCCTCTAGGACAGCCCGGTAGGTGGTTCTCTGGTCAGCGGTGAAGAAAGTGATTTCCGCTTTGCCGGTGGCGTCTGTCTGGATGTTGGGGCTCCAGACAAGCGTGGTGCGCAGGTCTGGCATGACCACGTTGCTGGTATCCGGCTTGTCATAGCGAGGCAGGTAGAATTCACGCGCTTTCTGAAAGTACAGTCCCTGGTAAGTAGCCATGCCCGGCATTTTCCCCGATGTGCCGGGTTTGTCGCTTTTATCGGCTCCTCTCTTGGTGGTGATGGCAATAACTCCGTTTCCGCCGCGGGAGCCGTACATGGCCGAGGAAGCACCCGGTTTCAGGATCTCTATCGCTTCTACCTGGTTGGGGTTCAAAGATTGGATAAAGGAGGCATCCGTCTGGGTGCCGTCTATCAGGAACAGGGGCTGTCCCCCACCCCGCATGCTCACCATGCCGTTGGTCACCTGCAAACCGGCTACCCGGCCCTGCAAACCTTGGATGATGTCTATGCCGCGCGGAAGCTCAGATCCCCTCAACACGCGGTCGGCGGTGGTATGCAGGCTTCCGGCAGCGGGTTTGAACTCCTCCTGTTGTTTCTTGCCGCGCACGTTCACCTGCTGGAGCAAGATGCCGCTTTTGCCGGAGAACTGGTCTAGTTTCAGCTGCTCGCGGTTGCGCTGCAGGTAAGCCCAAACTTCATTGGAATATGGGGCCGGAATAGGCTCATACGGCACCTGTGGGAAGGCCTGTATCTGCGGCAGGTTGTTATCCAACTCCACAAAGGCGCTGGCTACGCCCTTGGCCGACTGCACCGTAATGGTGGAAGTGTCCGGGAAGCTTGCCAGGCTGAACTGGAACTTGCCCTGGTCATCGGTCTGGAGTTTGATGGTGGCCATGGGGTTGTTGCCGTTCATGAGCATAATGTCTGAGTAGGTATCCGGCTGACCAGTGATCTTGGTCACCGTGCCGCTCACGTACAAATCCCGTTCGGCGCGGTACTGCAGCTGCGGGAACTTGTCTTGCAGGATCTCTTTCCAGACAAACCGGCGCCAGCCTTGGGTGAGCAAGAGGTTATCCAGGGCAAGTACCACTTCGGGCGCAGCCGAACTGAAGTAATACGAGGGCTCTTCCACGTGCCCTTTCAGGTCTGAGCTGAGGAGCAGGTAAGACACCAGGTTAGCCGCGTACGGGGATGGGGTGACGGTTTTCTGGTCGGTGATGGCCAGGGAGAAGTTTCCGGCCACGGGCGCGCCGTTCTCGTCTTTTGCCTGCACTTGCAGCGTCACTTTCTCGCGGGGTTTGTAGGCGGGCTTGTCTGGCGTGATGGTCATCTGTACCTGCGGAGCGTGGTTCACAAATACCAGCCGCTCGGCTAGGGGCTCACCGGTCTCAGAGAAGACTGTGAACTGCACCAGTCCGGAGGGAAACTTATTTTTGGGCACTTCCATCTGGAAGACCTCCTGGGCTACCGGGCTGGAGGCTGCGTACAGTACCTCGCCGCGTACCTGGGCCACCAGGTGCAGGGATTTGGGTTTGCCTACGCTGTCCTGCTTAAAGCCCAGGCTGTAGAATTTGACCCTGATGTTAGGCCCCGATTTGCCATCCACCGAGAACACAAAGCCCTTTTTCTGCGGCACTGGTAATGGGTATTCCTTCGCTGTGCCTTTGGGGGCCGTGATACGGGCCGTGTACTGTTGGTTCGCCTCGGGGATGAAGCCCAGGCGACCCATCCCAAACTTGAGGCTTTTGAAATCAACTACTTTCTGGCCCTGCTGGTTGTAAATAGCGCCTTGCACCTCTTTGCCCAGGCCGTTGGCATCTACCGCTTTGAAGCCTACCATATTCCAGAGACCGGCTACCAGATGGCCGCCTTCGGGGAAGAACTGCACATCCAGTTGATCTTTGGGCGTAGGAATGGCAATGGTGCGGTTGAGGTTGCCGGCCTGCTGTTCTATGGTCAGAAAGAGCTTGGGGCTTGAGGTCTCATTATGGGGCAAGAACAACCGCAGGAAAGATTTACCCTCAGCGGAGGTAGTGACTTTTTTGTTGGTGCCTTTATCAAAGTTGGTGGAGTAGGAAAAGGTAGTTTGCGCCAAAGGCTTTGCCGCGTAGTTCTGCAGGCGCAGGTTCACCAGAACAGAGTCGCCGGTGGGTTGGGGCTTGAAGGTGAAAGCGGTGGTAGTGACTACGTCGTTCTTGCGGGGGCTCCAGACGGTGATGTTCTGGTGGAAGAAATAGGCCTCGTCAAAGTTCTGCATCCAGCTGGTGTAGGCCCGCAGCCGGTAAGTGCCCTCGGGCATGTCATCGGGCAGGGAGAAATCGCCGTGGCCTTTGCCTTTGTCCAGCCGCACCACGCTGGTCTTGTAGAACGTGTTGTCTGGGGTGATGAGCTCTACGTACAGTACCTTGCTCATGTCGCTGGGCACGTGGTCATGCGCGTTGACCAGGTAAGCCTTGAACCAGATGTCGTCGCCGGCGGCATAGTACGGTTTGTCCAGGTGCAGGTACACTTTCTCCTGCGGGTATTTGTTGTGCAGCGTGGTGAGTTTGGCTACTACCCTATTGATGACCTCATTCTGCTGCCAGGCCGGCGGCGAAAAGGCAGCCAAAAGGCCCACCATGGCTAGCAAGAGAAAGAAAAAGCTTTTGGGAAAACGGCGAAATGACATACGGCAAGAATGATTAAGGCCCTGAAAAAGCACCAAGATTTGTCCGCAGCCGGCGCTTTGCAGAGACAACGTAATTTACTTCGGTCTTTTACATAATAAAAGTGGCGGGCGTATTTTGGGCTTTATTTCTGAAAAAGAGGCCAAAAGCGTTAAATTTGCGTAAGATTTGAAATTTTAATGTACCTACATATTTAAACCTATGGCTATTATCCAAGCTACCGATACAGATTTCCAGGATGTGCTCAAGAATAACGAGCGCGTGGTGGTGAAGTATTTCGCCGATTGGTGCGGCAACTGCCGTCTGTTTTCCCCTAAGTTCAAGCGCATGTCTGGCAACGAGGAGTTCGCGAACGTGGCTTTTGTGGATGTGAACGCGGAGACCAGCCCCGAGGCCCGCAAACTGGCCGGCGTAACCAACCTCCCTTTCTTCGCGGTGTTCAAAAACGGCGAACTGGTAGAAGGCGCTGCGACCAGCAAAGAAGATTTTGTAACCGAGATGGTTCGTAAACTAGCCTAATTTCCCCCATGAAGATACCAGCCATTAAGAAACTGGTGGAAACGCAGACCATTGACAGCCTGCGCGAAGCCGAGGAGCAACTCATCAACGAAGAAACGCCCGCCTTTGAGATTGAAGGTGCCGATGAAGGCGAGAAACTGACCCACGTGTTTGGCGCCATCTGGATCCTGAACCACATGGCCGACCATAACTCTGATTTCAAGACCGCCCTGCGCGAGTTCACCCAAAAGGTACGTATCTCCATCAGCTAAGACAGAGACATTGCCTTGAAACCAAAAAAGCCTGCTAAAGATGTTTAGCAGGCTTTTTTGTTAAAAGAGGTATGAAACGGTTTACCGTAGCTTTGAGAAGAAATCCTCGGCGGTTTTCATGGCTTCCTCGGTGCAGATGCCGCGTATGTAGTACAGGAATACACTCCGGAAAACCTCAGAGATGTCAAACCTGTCTGGCGGGAACGTCAATGGGTTTACAATAAGGCCTAACTGCTCCAGCATGATCTTGGTGACCAGCTGGATGTTGAGGTCCTGGCGGAATTCCTTTTGCAACACGCCCTCGTTAAGCAGCTCATACAGCAGGTGCGTGGAATAGTCATTAGAGTGGTTCCAATAAAGATTCCAGGCAGCTGGGTAGTTTTCCTGGATTTCCATGAGCACAGTGGGCTGTGACGAACGCAGTGTGTCCAGGCCCAGTTTCACTACCAGAAGCAGCCGACGGAGCGGACTGGGTTCCCCAGCAAAGATACGTTCATGGTCTTGTTTACGGGCTTCCAGATCATAATTCACCACTTGGGTGACCAAGTCTTCCATTCCCTTGAAAAACTCTCGGAAAGTGGCCGAGGAGATATCAACACGGTTCAGGATTTCCTGCTCATTCAGGTGGGCCACGCCCTCCTGTCTGAAAAGATTGAGCACTTCCTGTAAAACGGTTTGCTTAAATGTCATCTATAATCTGAAAAATCGGGTTAAAACCAGATAATGGCGCGCAATTCAATGTCTTACGAGCCACAAAGATATTGTTTTCTTTTCTAGCGGAAATAGGTACTTCCCGCGGAAAAGGGTAAAAAGCCCGGTGATAGGTTAAAGAGTAAAACTAGAGAAAAAGTTCTCCAGTTCTTTGTTGCCTTTCTCCGTGGAAATGCCCTTGAGGTAATACAGGAAAATGCCCCTGAAAACCTCAGACAGGTTGTAGCGGTGGGGCGGGAAAAGAGCTTGGTTCAACAGGATATTGATCTGCTCCAGCAGTACCTTGGTAACTACTTCAATGTTGAGATCGGGCCGGAAAATCTGTTGCTGAATGCCCTTGTTCAGCAAGTCATAGAAAAGGTAGTAAGAATGCATCTGGGCGTGGCGCAGATACAGGGTCCAGATGCGGGGATACAGGTATTGCAGCTGAATGAAATAGTTGGGGTTGATCTGCTGCAGCTGTCTTACGTGCTGTTTGATGACCTGCATGATCTTGCCTATGGAATGGTCCGCCTCCAGCAGAAGCTTGTCCTGGATCTCTTTCTGCTCAGATAGGTAAAGCTCCACGGCTTGGCGCAGGAAGTCCTCCTTATCGGTGAAAGACTCGTTGAAATCCTCCACAGATAAACCGAAATTCTGCATGAGCTGCCGCTCTGTTAAGTCTTTGACACCGTTGGCAGAGAAGGAGCGCATGGCCGTGCGTAAGAGCTCGTCCTTGGTCATTTTCGGGGGCCGTTTACAGGGCTAGGGGTAAACAAATATAGCAAATTTTAGATGAGAACAAAGCTCTAATGGAAGTGGATAAAAGGTTAATTTAAGCCTCTCTAGATTATTCACAAATACTTACATGTTGCTGATTATCAGTGGTGATTGAATTATTCCAGACCTCAGGAAAGGAAGAAAAAGGGCGTATTATCAACATCCATTTATAGCCCTGTTTTGCAAAAACAGCCTATAAACCGGAAGGATATTTCAACAGAGAAAATGCTCGTTGCTGATGATGGTAAAGGGCTTTCTTTTTCCGGTACAGGCGCATGTATACCTGGCCTTTCTTTACCTCATGGATCACGACCCAATGGTGCCTTAATTCGGCGAGTTCATAGTCATTGAAGCCGTTGAACACATTGGAGTAGAAGATGTAGGTCTGGCGGGTGAGGTCCTTGGCGGGGAACCGCCGGAAGTCTCGGGTGAGATCAGTGTCAGCGGGGGCGGCCAAGTTGGGGAAATCGCTGCCCACCTCCTGCCACGGGATCTGTTGGCGGTCTAGATAGGCCATCATCTGGCGGCGCAATT
Organism: Rufibacter roseolus; assembly: GCF_017916365.1. Lineage (GTDB taxonomy): Bacteria > Bacteroidota > Bacteroidia > Cytophagales > Hymenobacteraceae > Nibribacter > Nibribacter roseolus. The sequence goes on along the minus strand of NZ_JAFMSU010000001.1, from coordinate 445,063 downwards.
CAAAGTAGGGCAAGTGGGCCAACGTGGCATCCCAACCTTTGGCCACCCGTTCAGGGTAGACCCAGAAGTGCCCGCTGACTAAACTCGCGGCCAGAATCAGGTACACGGTGAGCCCTACCCGCCGCGTCAGGACCTGGTCCAGCAGGTGCACGGCCAGCAACCCTAGCAAGACATACACCACCAACCAGTACCTATGCCCGATTGGGTTGGTGAACCAGACCAGCACCGCTATCAATGTCAAGAGCGGGACCAGCAACAGGATGAGCAGTTCCTTCGTGGGTTGGGAAAACTCATTTCTTATCCGCCAGAGCAAAATAAGTCCCGTGAGCCACAGCCCCACCCGCCCGAAGTCAATGAGTCGCCAGTTGATCAGGAACAGGTTGCGGGCAAATTCCTGGGCACTGACAATGCCCGCATAGGCGCTCCAGTCTGAGGAAGGCGCGTACCCCACCCACCCGAAGTGCCGGTAATGCAGCCACAGCCAGAGAAGAAGCAGCAGACCCGCAGGTACGTACGGCAGAAGCAGTTTGCCCAGCGCTGGTACAGATGGTTTCCCGTATTCCTGCCAAAGCAGAAACAAGTGCGTGAAAAACACCGCCACCAGCATGATCTGGCTCCTGGGCGTATGGATGGCCATGAACCCCAGCGCCACCGCAAGAAGCACCGGCCGATGTTGCAGAATAGCGTTGAGGCAGACCAGGTAGAGAAACAGCAGCACTATATCCGGGGCCACTTGTGCGCTTTGGGCCAGTACCGTTGGGTCCAGAAAGATGAGGAGCATGCCCAGGAGAACCCAGGAAGAAGGCAGAAAACGCCGGGTCAGCAGATACACCTGCCAGACAATACCCATCAGGAAAGGGAGCATCAAAAAATGGCTTACCGCCACGGATTTCCCAAAAAGATGCCAGCCGGCCGCCAGATACATCCCGAAGAGCGGCGGATAGCCCGCCAGCTGTTCCGGCACATACAAGGTGGTGAACCGGGTCTGGTAGTACCACTGCCCGTATTTAGAAGCCAGCAGAATACTGTCCCAGAAAAAGCCGTTATCCCGCACATACCACGTGAGCCACACCATGAGCCCCGCAAAGGGAAGCACCACGGGTAGCGCCTGCCGGACCGATGAAGCAAAAGGCGTTCTCAAGCAGTTTCTGGAAACGGGTTAGGATGGAAGACTTGAAGTTCAGTGTCTGCAAAGAACAACAATTGCCCCAGAAAAACCACCCGTAGCCAGGGTAATCTTCTACAGGGCGGAAACCAGATTTCAGCCTGTTTTCAGAAAAGGAGCTTAAAACGAAAAAGCTTGCCTCAGGCCTGCACCTCTGATCTTACCACCGGCACCAGGTCTGCCGCTATTTTAGCTGAGAGCAGGCACAGCGGAATGCCGCCGCCTGGGTGTACGCTGCCGCCTACAAAGTATAGGCCTTTGAGTTTATTGGTGAAGTTAGGATGCCGCAGGAAAGCCGCCATCATGTTATTAGAAGAACTGCCGTACAGGGCACCCGCAAAAGAAGACGTATCTGCCTCAATGCCGCGGGGGTCCCAGACCTTCTCCACTGTAATGAGCGCTTCCAGGCCCACGCCCAAGGCTTGGCTTACTTTCCTGACCACCTGCTGCCGCGTTTTCTGGATGAGTTCTTCCCAGTCTTGCCCGGCGTTGTGCGGTACGTTCACCATCACAAACCAGTTCTCGTGCCCGGCAGGTGCATCTTCTGGCGTGTATTTGGAGGTGATGTTCACGTACACCGTAGGGTCCTCGGCAATGGTGCCTTTCTGGAAGATGTGCGCAAATTCCTGCTGGTAATCCTGGCTGAAGAAGATGTTGTGCAGGTCCAGCTCGGGGAAGGTGCGCGAGATACCCCAGTAATAGATAAGCGCCGAGCTGCTGCGCGGTTGCCGAAGGGTTCGTTCCGGAGCGGGTTGCTGGGGCAGCAGCTTGCGGTAAGTAGGCACTACGTCCATGTTGCTGACCACCACCTCTGCTTCATACGTACCCTGCGCCGTGCGCACGCCCGTGGCCTTTCCTCCCTGAGTAATGATCTCCGTAACCGGCTCATTGTACCTGAATTGCACGCCTAACTCCTCCCCCAGCTTCACCAGACTCTCCGCGATGGCGTAGATGCCGCCCTGCGGGTAAAACGCGCCTATGTTAAATTCCAGGTGCGGAATAAGGTTGAGGGTGCCGGGGGCCTGGTAAGGGTCTGAGCCGTTGTAGGTGGCGTATCGGTCCAAAAGCTGCACCAGGCGCGGGTCTGAGAAGGCGCGGGCGTTGGCCGCGTGCATGGTGGTGGTGAGACCCAGCTCGGGCAGGGCCGGCAGCGTCTTCAGCACATCGGGGCTAAGGTAGGTGTCTAGTTTGTGCAATGATTTATGCAGGAACGTATTGGCGGTGGCGTGGTAGAGGCGGGCCACTTTCTCCAGGTGCCGGTGCAGCTTCTTTTGCGGAATGCTCAGTTTGGTCTCTACTTCGCGGGCGAAATCATCTGCCGCGGCGTGGGCGGTGAGGCGCGTTCCGTCGGGCCAGAAGTATTGGGTGACAATGGGCAGGCGCTGGTATTGGAAGTAGTCTTGGGGGTTTCGGCCCGCCAGCGTGAAGAGGTCGTCTACCAGGTGCGGCAGCGTGAACAGCGACGGGCCGGCATCAAACCGGTAGCCGCCCGGCAGGGTGAACTGCGTCATTTTCCCGCCGAAGGAGGCGTTGGTTTCCAGGACCGTCACGGCGTACCCTTTCACCGCCAGCCTGATAGCCGCCGCAATGCCCCCAATGCCCGAACCAATTACTACTGCTTTTGCCATATCGCCAATCTACGCAGTTTCGCGCTTTTTCCAGACCATAACCTGTTCCCCGGGCAAAAGGTTGGAAGAATCTCTTTCCAGGCCATTACGTTTCAGGCCCAATTTCCCGAAAACAGCCTCTAAACCCTCCTACCTACCTTCCCGAAGAACCGGCGGTACACCGGTCCTCTCAAGGAGAACTGCGCATACATGACGGGGTAAAGCAGCAGATCCAGGGGGCGGGAACCGGTGCGGAACTCAATCTGCTCATGAATGATGCTGTGCCCTTTTTCTTGGGTGATAAGGTGGCGGTGCCGCCAAAAGGTCAAAGGTGCCGGCAGTTCCTGGCCCTCGTCCACAAACCAGCTTTCCCGCTCATTTTCCTCCCGCTCGGTGATGAGGCTGGTCCAGCGGCGCCTGATGGGGCCTGCCTTCAGCTCTATTTCCACCCTGTCGCCGGGGAAACTTCCATCGAAACGTAAAATTTTTAGCTGGGGGAATGGGGGTGAAAGGGCCCTGAACAGGTCTACTGTAAAACCTTCTAGAATAGCCCGGTGGTGCTGGGCTACCTTGAACTGGAGATGGAGTTTCATGCCGGCAAATTGGTACAGTTACTTAACCTGTTCCCTGCGGCAATGTTCCGGTAAAAGGCCCGCAATGGAGGAAAGCGTTTGTTAAAGTAAGCATCAACCTGTAAAAAGAAAATGAGAATTGCGCTTCTGGTGATCATGACGATGATAGTGGTAGGACTGGGCAGTTGTAACCAATCCAGGAACATGTACACCAGCCCTGCTTTTGCTGCGGCGGCCAAACACCATAAAACCATTGCTATCCTTCCTTTTGATGTGCAGGTGGGCCTGCGGCCGAACCAAATGCGCAAACTGACCCCTGAGCAGCTGTACGCGCTGGAGTTGCAGCATGGCAGGGCGGTGCAGAGCGCGTTTCAGATCCATTTTCTCAATAAGGTGAACAAAGACGGAGAGAAGATAGCCGTGCAGGACGTGAACGTGACCAATGCCATCCTGAAAGAGCACGACATCCAGCCGGAGGAAATCCCTAACTACCTACCCGCCGAACTGGCCCAGATGTTGGGCGTGGATGCAGTGCTGGTAGGCTCCCTCACCACCGAGAAGCCGGTTTCCACGGCGGTGGCAGCGGCCGTCGCGATCTACACTTTCCTTTATACGCCTTACGTGGGCGGTGCCGGGCCTACCAACTCCGGCAACACCATGATGCGGATCTATGACGGAGCCTCAGGAGATCTGCTGTGGAGCTATGACAAGGCTTTGTCCAGAGGTATTGGCAGCGATACCCACAACATCATCAAAGCCATTACCCGCAAAGCCACCCGGCAAATTCCTTACGCCAAAATGAAGTAGTCTGCAGGGCAAAGTTTTTGCTAAATAAGCTGTTTACTATATAGTAAATAATTAATTAAAATTTGTAAGTTCACCTGAAAACCAGTATTAACCCTTCATTCTAAAAAAACCAATTATCATGAGATCAACTTCATTATTTTTCATCCTGGTAGCCTTGCTGGTAAGCTTGGGTGCCTCTGCCCAGACAAAGGAAATCTACACCAACCCGGCGTTCGCCAGCATTGCCAAATCGCACAAAATGATCGCCATCCTGCCCTTTGACACCAAAATTGGCTTGCGTCCTAACCAGATGAAAAGCATGACGCCAGAGCAGATCAAGGAGATGGAAGTGAAAGAAGGCCTGGCCGTACAGAGCGCCCTGCAGACTTATTTCCTGAAAGTGAGCAGCAAGGATGACTACACCATCGGTTTCCAGGATGCAGCCACTACCAACGCTATCCTGCTCAAAAACAACATCACCCCGGAAAATATCAAGAGCTTCACCCCTGCTGAGTTGTCTAAAGTACTGGGCGTAGACGGCATCATCACCGGTACTTTCAGCACCGACAAGCCGATGTCTGACGGCGCAGCCCTGGCTATGACCTTGGCCGTAGGTTTCTCCGGTGCTACCAACTCCGGTAAAACCGCCATCAACATCTATGACGGCGCCTCCGGCGATCTGCTCTGGAAATATGAGAAAAGCCTGTCGCGCAGCTTCGGGAGCGATACCAACTCCATCATCACTACCATCATGCGCAAAGCCTCTAAGAAGTTCCCTTATACCAAAAGCTAATCTGAAGGCTTAAGCCGCATCTAAGTTTTAGGCTGACATCGCCCCCTGATACATGGTTATCAGGGGGCGATGCTGTTTTAGGGCTGTTTTCTTGAAAGTAGGGCTAAAGCCTCTATGAAGTAAAAAGAGGTATGCCGGGCGGGTTCTATATATAATGGTATGTTAAATCTTTTTAGTAATATTACTAGCCTTCTTCGCCGGTAAAAGGCTGCCTTTTGTATTTATTGATCAAGATTTAATTATACATTTTTACATGAAAAAGATTTTACTTCTCTTGGTAGTGGTGGCGCTCTGCGCTGGCGGGTATTGGTTCTATAACCGGGCAAAAACCGGTCCTGAGGCCTCTATTGTGGAGATAAGGGCAGCGCTGGAAGCCAAAGACATGGAAAAGCTGCAGAAGTACGTAGACTTTAAGCGCACTTCCAGCAGTATTGTGGAGCAGAGCCAGAACATGGTTGTTGATTTATTACCAGAAGAGCTGCAAGGAGCCGCCAACTTGCTCAGGAAAGGACTAAAAGCGAAAAAGCAACTGACCTCTGCCGTGCGCAACCAACTCATCCAAAGCGTGGAGACGGTATCTGGGCAGAAGGTGCCCGAAGTAGCCGATGTGGTTAAGCTGCTGCCGGTGGGCCGCCTGGTGAACGAGAAGATGCTGCCCAAACTGGAGTTTGAAGGCGTGGACCACATAGACCGGCAGGATTCCATCGCGTTGGTAGGCCTCAAAGTAAGACCCCAGAACAGCAATGAGTCTCTGGTGCTGGAATTGCGCATGCTCCAGAAAGAGGATTACTGGCAGGTGGTTGGGGTGAATAACTTCGGGGAGGTGCTGCCCCAGTTAATCTCCATCGGGAAGAAAAACAAAGACCAGGTTACAGTAGAATAAGCTTTACGGCCGTTTTCCTGAAAACAGGTATAAAACAGTTTCCATAAAGAAAGGAGCACTACTTAGCGGTGGTGCTCCTTTCTGTTTTTTTTAGGGTTGGCCTCTACAAAATAGCTGGACTTGTCCAGGCCCGCACTTACCGCTTATACAATGAACAGAGATCTTACCACGGGTATTTTCCTCAGAGCCCACACCGCCAATAAAGAGCTGAACAGAATGACCATCGTGTACCCCACATTCATGCCTAGGGTAGCTGAGAAAGCCATGGGTTTGTAATAGGGCTCCAGAAGCGAACCGATGATGATGTGGATGAAGTAAATGCCCAATGAGTTCTTGCCCACAAGCGTAACCACTTTCCCCAAGGCCCCTTGATGCTTGTATGGCAGCACTAGGACGAAAATGGCTACCACGTTGATCAAGGTAAATACAGTGTCATAGCCAGACCAAACCAGGTCAAGGATGCTGTTCTGCCTCACAGAGGCCATCACGCCATAAGAGAACAGCATGAACATAGAGAGGGGGAGAATAAGTCAGGCCAGTGTGCGGTATTTCTTCCGGTGAAGAATCTCTCGCTTGGCAAACAGCAGTCCGCCCAGGATAAAGTAACCCATGGTATAGCCGTGGATTCCCCTGAAGGGATTGAACTCACCGAAGTAGTTCACGTCAAAACCTCTGTTCAGGAATCTTTGGGAGAAGAAACTGGCTAACGTCAATAACATACCTATAAGCGTATTGCCAAACGTGAGCAGCATGACAAAAGCCAGGAAGAAGTATATGCTTTTGGGGCTGTGCTTGTAGGTGGTAAACAACAGGGGCAAAAAGATATAGATCACCACCAACGCCGGTAAGAACCACAGATGGGTGGTCCAGCCTTCCTTTATCTGCCACACGCTTTTCAGGATTTCCTTCACCGGCAAAGTTTCTCCCCTGATCACCATCAAAGCTGCTAAAGTAATAAGCGCCCAAAGCGTGACCAGCAATACCATACGGATGATCTTAAACGTGTGCCTTCTAAGGTTTAGGGTAGGTTTGTTTAGGAGCAGAGCCCCATTTATAAAGAAGAAAATAGGGACGCAGGTGCTTAGAACAGAATTAAGGAAGTAATACGCGTACGTGGAAAAGCTGGCATGGTGCAGGAAGTCTATCTCAGTGGTGCTGCAGTGGTAGACCACCACAAAATAGATGGCAATGGTTTTCAGTAAATCAAAGTAGTCAAAATTCTCCTTGAGGTGCTTTTCCGTTTCTATCCGTTGCCTTGGCTTGCCTGCGGTTGTTTCTGCTAACATACTTGTCTAGATAGGTGGACAGCCTACCCAAAGCAGAGCGGCTACACGAAATAGGTAAATATTTTTCTCCTTTCGTATAGTACGTTATTATTTTGGTACTTAAATATGAAAATTTTAAATTTTTTACTTAAAAAGAAGATTGTAGTGAGCAGGAGGTTTTCTTACGCGTCATAAAAGAACTCCATGGTATACTCATGGTATTCTGGTTGGGTGATTCCGTTTACATAAACCAGATTATGCGCTTGCGTGTACTTTTCTTTGTAAGCCTGATCTATGAGGGAATTTGTTTGGCTATCCGCCAAAGGCTTACCAGCCACCGGAATAATCTTGTCTCCGAACTTCAATTGGCCAATCCCTTCCTCTTTAAAGGCAGTAAACCAGCTTCTGTTACTTTTTGACCAACTTCTGGCAAACACCCTTCCGTTTACCTCTACCATCCAGATGTCTAAGAATCTATGTCCGTCTTTTCCGCCCTTCACCCCTGCTAGTGTATGAGAGGCCAAATAGTCTATGAATTCCTGAGGGAAAGGATAATTAGCCACGGTATGATGCATTGTGTTTATGATGATTTTGCTGTCTAAGGGCTTTGCCTTTAAGGCGTACCTTGCATGAATAAAGTAATTATATCCTGTTGGCTAAAGGGCTTTTCACTTTAGTCTTTATTTCTACTTCCTGCGGTAGCGCTCCAGATGAGAGGAGATTGTGATAGAATAAGTAAAGCCCATAAGACAAAGTCTAACTTTATCAGTCTCTCAGTAAGCTTTGATATATCACCTAGCACAGTTAAATATTGAATAGCAGAATCTTCCAAGGCTATGGCTATTCCAGCAATCAAGGTGAAAATGAAAAACAGGTTAGTGAACATTCTCCTAACAGATAGTCTGTAGAGTAAAAGAAAGTCAAATGCCAGCGTCAAGATAAATATTAGTCTGTATGGAAAGAACATTTTGTCATGCCAACCTGGAACTGCAGTTGACTTAAAAGGATTCTGAAAGAAATAAAGTATTATAAAGAAAGCCAAAATTAAGGCAATTGCCTTTTGAGCCCTTCTGGCAACAATACTCTTCATTTATATCTACTCTTTGATTCTATTGGTTGCTGGTTGCCAAATATTATGAAAATGTAAGCCTGAATTGGCGCTATACTTAGATTAAAAACACCCTATTTACAATAGCCAGACCTGAGGTAAAGTACATACTATCGTGCAAATTATTGAAATAAGCGCTTCTATTTGTGGCTTTATTTGTACAAAACAGCCCCTTAACGCTTAGCTCAGCAAACTCTCAATATCCTCTTTGGTGAGGCGTTTAATAACGGCTTCGTCGGTGGAGATGAGGTCTGAGACCATCTGGAGTTTTTTGTCCTGTAGGGCCAGGATCTTCTCTTCCACGCTGTTCTTGGTGATGAACTTGTAGGTGAAGACGGTATTCTGCTGCCCGATGCGGTGGGCGCGGTCCACGGCCTGGGCTTCCACGGCGGGGTTCCACCAGGGGTCCAGGATGAACACGTAGTCGGCGGCGGTGAGGTTGATACCCACGCCCCCGGCTTTGAGGGAGATAAGGAAGACCGGCAGTTTAGGGTCGTTCTGGAAATTGGCTACCTGGGCCTGGCGGTCTTTGGTAGAGCCGTCCAGGTAGGCGTATTTGATCTTGCGCTCGTCCAGTGCTGCGCGGACAATATCCAGGTGCTTCACGAACTGGCTGAAGATAAGAACCTTGTGTCCTTCGTTGACCACGGTTTTGGTCAGGCGCAGCACCTCGCCCAGTTTGCCAGACTCCGCATCAGATTCCGGATCAGCCATGCGGGGGTGATTCGCGATCTGGCGCAGTTTCATGAGGCCCTGCAAGAGCATGAACTGGGACTTGGCCGTGCCCTGCTCCTCAATGTTCTTCAGGATCTTGTTTCGGTAAAAAGACTTGGTCTCCTCATAGGCGTGCTCCTGCTCCTCGGTCATCTTGCAGTATGCGATGTGCTCAATCTTCTCGGGCAGTTCCTTGGCTACCTGGCTTTTGTGCCGGCGCAGGATAAACGGCTTGATGAGTGCATGCAGGCGCCGGGTTTTGTGCTCGTCCTTCAGCTTCTCTATAGGCCGAAGGAATTCTTTCTTGAAGAAGTTCTGGGTACCCAGCAAGCCGGGGTTGATGAACGACATCTGGCTCCACAGATCCAAGGTGCTGTTCTCCACGGGCGTACCCGTCAGGATTAGGCGGTGTTTGGACTTGAGCTCCCTAATGCTGATAGACGTGTTAGAATTGGGGTTTTTGATGGCTTGGCTCTCATCCAGGATGATGTAGTCAAACATGTATTTCTTCAGAATCTCGTGGTCCAGGCGCACAATGCCGTAAGACGTGAGAATAAGGTCATAGTGTTTGAACTGCGCCACGCTTTTGTTCCGGTAGGTGCCGGTGTAAGTGAGAATGCGCAGTTGGGGCGTGAACTTCTGAGCCTCGGCGAGCCAGTTGTAGACCAAAGAGGTAGGCATCACCAGCAGAGACGCCGTCTGGGCGCCGTTTTCCTTGCGGTGCTGCAGCATAGCCAGCGTCTGCACGGTTTTCCCCAGACCCATGTCATCTGCCAGACATCCCCCAAAATGGTAATCCTGTACAAAATGCAGCCAGTTGTAGCCGGCTTTCTGGTACGGGCGCAGCTCACCTTTGAAGCCGGCGGGCAGCGGCTTATCTTCCACGGCTTCAAACTCGCGGAGTTTCTCCAGTTTGCGGCTCATGGTCACGTGGGCCAGGTTGCCGTTCTGCAAATCGCTCACCAGGGAAAGGTGGTGCTTACGCAGTTTCAGTTCCTCGTCGCCCTCAGAGAAGGCAAACAGCTCCAGGTACTGGGTAAACCATTCCTCGGGGATGATGGCGATCTGGCCATTGGGCAGCTTGTACTCGCGGCGCTTGGTAAGAATGTGGTTCCGGAGCTTGATGAACGGAATCTCGTACGGCCCGAACCGCACCGTGCCGTAGATATCGAACCAGTCATTGGTCTCGTTGATACCCACGTTCACGCTGGTCTCGCCTATGAAGTAATTCTTCTCAGACTGGCTCTGCTTTAACGTAAAGCCCAGCTCTTCCAGGTCTTTGGCGTAGTTGTTCAGCCACCCGAAGGCCTGGGGCTTGTCCATGACCGCTTTGCCGTTCCGTACCTCCAGCCCGCGGCTGGAAAGCTCGCGCAGGAAGGCGTTCTCCCGGTCCAGGTCACGGTGCAGGCGGTGGAACACATAGGAGTCTGGGGTTTTCTCTACGCTCACGCTGATGTTGCGCGCTTCCTGGGTGCCTACGGTGTAAGTGCCGTATTTGAAACTGAGCTGAAAAACGATCTTGTCGCCCTCAGAAGGGTTCTTGATTTCCTCTTCTTCCTCGTCTTCGCCGGTAGTGGCGAACAAGGCCGGGGAAGGCTCGGCCACCGCCAGTTCAGAGAACAGGAGCTGCGGCTGCGGCACGTAGCGTTCAGACTTTATATCGAAGCCCTTGGCGTAGACGTCAAACTGTTCTACCAGCGGGGCCACAAATTTACGGTAATAGCTTTCCTCCACGTTGCGCGGCACCACAATGAACTTCTTGTTGAGGAAAGGCTGCAGCTTTTTGCCGTCTACCTGTTTCTCAAAGCTGTAAAGCACATCGTTGAGCAAAAGCCAGGCGGGCTCTTTGCACACCAGCACCGCGTCTTTGTACTGAAACTCCAGGCGCTCGCCTTTGTACTTGATGGTGGGGAAATAGTGGGTGTTGTCGTCGTTGCGGCGGAAGTGGAACAGCACGGTGGCTTTCTCAGAGGCCATGTTCAGGCGCTTCCAGGTGGGCTCGCCGTCCTTGCCCATCACAAACACCATCTTGTCCTGCAAGAGCTCCAGAATGCGCGCCATGCGGCTCTGGATGTAATGGTCTATGCTCTCCTGCAGGAGCTTGTCGCCTTTGGCGGGGTCGTAGGTCTTGAAGAAGAAATCAGAGAGAGTGGTTTTCTTCAGGGCGAATCTCTTGAACACCGCATCCTGCTGTATCTGGTCGGTGAGCTCAATCAACTCAAAGTCCACGTCGTTCAGGCGGGCGGCGAACTCATCGGCGTTCTTGCTGGAGATGTTCTGGTGCTGGAGCGTGAGCTGGCGCTTGGAGTTGACCTGCACCACGAAAGACTCAAACAAATAGCCCAGGTATTCATGCTCAAAGAGAGAATAGATTACTTGAAACGGCTGTGTTGTGTATACTTTCATGGCAGAGGCTTCCAATCCCAATATTGAAAGTACAACAAAATCTTTTTTTACCCGCAGAAAAAGGCAGAAATTTTAGCAAATTACCATCTTTTAAGTAATGACAATCCTATTTTAGGGCCATTTTCTTAAAATTATGTAGGTAACAAACGTTAGGAAATCAGGGTATTGGCCCCATTTGTTTAGGAGCTGTTTTCAGAAAAGAGGCTCTAAACCGATCAAAGGTTATCCCTAATGGTGAGGGCGGCGGCGCGGCGGGCCGGCCGGATAGACACCAGAAACGTGATGAGGATAATGGCCGCCGCGGTAAGCAGGAAGTCAGTGGGGCGCATGAGCACGGGGTACGCCTCCACCACCGAGGTACTCATGCCCATGGAAACCCACCCGAACGTCTGTTGCAGCCAGCAGATGGTGCCGCCCACTACCAAGCCCACAATGGCCCCGGTAAACGCTACAATAGCGCCCTCCAGCAGGAAAACCTTTCTAATGGTGCCCGGGTCGGCACCCAGCGAGGCCAGGATGGCAATGTCTTTCTGCTTGTCCAGCACCAGCATGGAGAGCGAGAAGAAGATGTTAATGGAGGCAATTAGCAGCACAAACGTGAAGGTGACAAACACAAACAGCTTCTCCACTTTCACGGCCCTGAGCAGGCTCACGTGCTGTTCTTCGCTGTCTTGCACGTTGAATTCCTTGCCCAGCAGTTTCTGCAAGTCAGACTTTACCTGGTCAATGTTGTCCAGGTTATCGGTTTTGATCTCCAGCGAGGTGCGCTTGTTGCCGTAACTCAGCAGCTCCTCCGCGAAGGACAGCGGCACAAAAACGTATTGGTCATCATACTGCCGCTCAATAGCGAAGATGCCGCCCGCCTGGATGCCCAGCTGCCGGAAAGCGTTCTCTGGGTTGATGATGGTTTTCTTGCCGGCCTTAGGATACAGGAACTGCAGCGGCGAAAAAGGGTTCTCTGGTCTGATGGAGAGCTGGTACTGCACGCCGCGGCCAATTAAGGCAAACTGCTGGTTTCCGCGTTTCAGGTGATAGTCGCCGTCTACAATAGCGGAGTCAATCTGGTTCTGCTGGAAAAAATTATCTGTGACGCCTTTCACCTTCACCACCATCTGGCGGTCGTTGTAGCGGAGCAGGGCGTTGTCTTCAATTACCTCGGTGAGCAGGGCCACACCCGGCGTCTTTCTGATTCTATCCAGGAACTGGGCGTTCGTCTCAAAGGATTTACCCTCCACGGCCGTGATCTTGATCTCGGGGTCAAACTTACCGTACAGCGAGCGGATGAGGTCTTCCAGACCGTTGAACACCGAGAGCACCACAATAAGCGCCATAGTGCCCACGCCCACGCCAATCATGGCAATGATGGAGATGATATTGATGATGTTGCGCTTCTTCTTGGAGAAAAAGTACCGCCGGGCGATAAAAAGGGCAACGTTCATCTTTGGGTAAATGCGTGGATTAGTGAATGAGTGATTAAGTGAAGGAGTGATGGAAAGAATGGTTAAACGCATCCATCACTCAGGTCACCTTTACTGTTCTGGGGCAAAAGGGTTATGTTTTCTTCTCCCCTGGTAGCCGTTTCAGGGGTATTTCTGTAAAAAGAGGACCAAACTACAGCTCCCTCACGGGTTGCCGCTGAACGGCTTTCTGCATGCAAACGCTGCTTTCTATGTTCTCGTATTGCCCAAAGTTAGGGATGACCTTGAAATTGCTCTTGGTGTACAACCTGATGGCCTCGGGCTGCGCTTTGCCGGTCTCCAGGATCAGCGTTGAATAGTCCAGCTCGGCGGCCCAGCGCTCCAGTTCCGCCAGGATTTCCCCGGCAATGCCCTGCCCCCTGAACTCAGGCAGCACAAACATCCTTTTCACCTCCACGGTGTCTTGGGAATAGGCTTTGATGGCCCCGCAACCTACCGGCACCTCATGCAGGTATGCCACCACTACGTGTTTGATGGCCGTGATTTTATTGAATTGTGCAAAAAACGAGTGGTCGTCCCCGTCCCGCACGTGAAGATCGGCGTCTAAAAGGGAAACAAGCTCTACAAAATCCGGGTTGGTTGAATCTGTCCTGACTAACTCAATCATCTTGGAGGTTTATAAGGAATAGCGGGGATATCCAGGTGAAGTTAGCAGTTCTTGGCAGATTGTCAAAGCCCGGAAGGCAGCGCCTGTTTTGGGGCCGTTTTCCATAAAAAAGCTCCAATATAGAAAGGCTTCTTCTTTGCATCTTCCAATAAGCCAGCTAACTACCTGTTGCCGCTATTTCCAGGCTTTCACAATAAGGCCGGTACCGGTAGGGTGCTTGCCGTTGGTGTCAAGCCAGTTCAACAAGAGGCAGAACGGATACACAATCAGGTAGTAGAACGGCAGGATGATGAAGAACAGCTTGCTGGCCCCCAGCATCAGGATGGGGTACTTCATGCTCAGGCGCCAGGAGATTTTGCCGGGTGCGCCGTAAGAGTAATGCGCCTCGGTGCGGCTGAAACCGGCACTCTTCAGTTTCTCCTGGATTTCCTTGATGTTGTAGCCGTCGCGTACGTGTTCCTCAATGAAGGAGCTCTCATCATCGCCGTGCACATCTGAACCGCCCTGGTCAGAAGGGGTGGAGATGAGCACCATGCCGCCGGGCCGCAGTGAGGCATGAAAGTTTTTGAACACCTCCACGTCTTCCAGGATGTGTTCCATCACGTCTACGCTCAGCACCAGGTCAAAGGCCTGCGGCTCCCGGTAGGTAACCAGGTCCTCTTTCCGGAACATCACGTTGTGGCGGCCTATCTTCTGGAAGAAGTTGCTGCAATCCGCGATCTGCTCGTCTTTCACGTCCACGGCCAGGATGCGCCAGTTGGCGCCCATACCCGAGAGATAGTAGCTGTACTGTCCGAAGCCTGAGCCGGCGTCCAGGATCTGTACGGGCTGCTGGCGTTTGCCTTTGGCCCAGGCCCGCAGCTCTTTATGAATGTGCCACGTACGCAGCAGAAGCAGGTCTAAAAGGTTGTAAAAAAGCTTGCGCAGGAAAGGGGTCTTGTTGAAGGCCTCGCCCAGAACGCGTTTAATTGGATCGTACTGCATGGGTGGGTTTAGTAGCTGGCTTGGAGAACGGGTAACGGATTAGCGCCCGTCGGCGTCTTCCTCATCGTCTTCGCCATCTTCGTCAGATAGGTAGTAGTCTTCTTCGGTGCGGAAGGGATTGGTTGGGTCTTCTTTTGACTCGGACGGGATATCCAGCTCAGAAATGATCTTGTCCATTTTGGCGGCGTACTCGGCGGTATCGTCCAGGTAAAAGATCAGCTCCGGGATCACGCGCACCTGGTTCTTGATGCGCTTGGCCAGTTCGTGCCTGATGGTCTTGGTATGTACTTTTATCTCATTGAGCAGATTGCGCCCGTTAGGGTTGAGCAGCAGGCTCAGATGCACTTTTGCCACGCCCAGATCTGGGGAGACGGCTACCCCGCTCACCGATATGTAGGTGCTCTGAAACAGGTGGGAAACATCGCGCTGGAAGATCTCAGCAAGCTCCTTCTGAATCAGTCTGGCGAATTTTTGTTGGCGTTTACTTTCCATGGTTCCGCAAATATCGTATTAATTTCACATTTTTACCCCACAAACCGTCCTCCTCTTTGCCGCAAGGTCAGAGCGAAGGCTAAGCCGCGCATTGCTTGATACGATTCTTCCGCAGTTTGTTTCCGTCCAGGTGGGTGGTGTTGGTACTGCTGTTTCTCCTCATCCGGCTTCCATTGCTCATTTTTGGGCTCCCTGCTACTCTCTCAGAGCTGCACCATGTGCTTCTGGGAGAGCGCCTGCACGCCGGTTTTACCCTCTACCAGGATGTCTATGACACCACGGCCCCGCTCTCAGCGGCCGTGTACTGGTTTCTGGACATGGTAGCTCCGCGCTCTTATCTGATGCACCGCCTCCTGGCCACTTTCTTGATAGGTTACCAGGCTTTCCTGCTCAACTATGTCTTCAACCGGAATCAGGTACACCCTTATAAATCTTACGTGCCGGCCTTGCTCTACATGCTGTTCGGGAGTATTTTCTTTGAGCTGGATGTGCTTTCTCCGCTGCTGCTGGGGCATACGTTCGTGATTCTGGCCGTGTACAGCCTTACAGCGATTTCCAAAGAGGCCGCCAACGCCCGCCGTCTGTTCAAAGCCGGGTTTATGCTGGGACTAGCCGCGCTGTGTTACCTGCCATTTGTGTGGTTTTTGGTGCTGGGCTTCTTCGCGATCATCTACTTCGCCTCCGGGGCCTTCCGAAGCACTTTGCTTATGCTCACGGGCTTTGTGTTCCCGTTCACGGTGGTGCTCACCTATTTCCTGTACCAGAACTCCCTGGGCCCATTCCTGGAGCAGGGCCTGACCTGGTCCTGGCAATTTTCCTTTGATTTTGGGTTACCTATGGGACAAGTCATGACTGTGGCGGCGCTTCCGTTGGGTATTTTGGTGTTGTCTTTCCTGAGTCTGCCGCTGGTCACGCTGGGACCTAACTACCAGGCGCGCTTCCTGCAGATCATGCTCATCTGGACCATTGTGGTGGTGCTGGTGCTGTTGAACGGCCATGATGCCTCAGCCAAAGGCCTGGTGCTGCTGTTGCCGCTCATCTCTTACTTCGGCATCTTTCTCTTCAGTTGGTGGGGAAACCGCCTCTGGATTGCCGAACTCCTCTTCCTGGTAGTTGTTGCCGCCGTGGTGGCCGTGCGCTATAACCCATTGGGCTTGGTGTACCCCGCCCTCCGTCTACAGCCCGAGCTGGTACAGGTGCAGGAAGCGCCCAAATACCAGCAGGTAAAAGGACAGCAACTCCTGGTCTTAGGCCCTGATCTCAACTATTACCAGAACAACAGCCTAGGCTCTCCCTACCTGCGCTGGGATCTGGCCAAACCTTACTTCGGGCGCCTGAGCCACTATGATGCGTTGTTCACCATCCTGCAGGACCTCCGGCAGAACCCTCCTGCCTACATCATAGACCAACAGAACCTCATGCCCGAGCTGCAATACAAGCTGCCCCTGGTGTTCCAACGCTACGAAAAGGTAGAGAACGGTCCCTTCTACCGCCGGGTGCAGTAAGTCCCTGGTGCGGGATTTGGGTTGTTGTTTTAGGGCTATTTTCAGGGAATCTGGCTTGAAGCAGGAACTCACCCCTACCCCTCCAAGGAAGAGAATCTCATGGTGATTGGCGTAGTAGGGTTCTTCACTCCTAGTTTCCCAGCGTGGGTTGAATCGTTGTCTAGGTTGTTGATGATAACACCAACAACGGGAGAGACTTTGTAGAAGCGTCTGTCAAAGACCAGATGTAGGGACAATCCCTTGTGGTTGCCATTTTCGGTTTCTGGTGAGATTCTGCTGGAAGGCTGATTTCATTTGGTCGAAAAGAGACCTCTAGTGATCTAAGCCTCTTTTTTTTAGAAAATAGCCCTAAAACAGCAAGGGCGCCCACAAGAGGCGCCCCTACAAATTCATATATTCTTTCAGACTGAGGACTCTAAACCCAATACTCAGAACTCGCCTTTCGCCGCTAGGCGCAGGCAATCTTGTCTACGCGGGTCTGGTGACGGCCACCTTCAAACGGAGTGGTTAAAAAAGCTTCCACCATCTCGCGGGCTACTTCTTCGCTCACGAAACGGGCTGGCACGCACAGTACGTTGGCATTGTTGTGGGAACGAGCCAGTTCGGCCAGCTCTCTTTGCCAGCATAGCGCCGCCCTGATGCCGGCGTGTTTGTTCGCGGTGATGGCTACGCCGTTGCCGCTGCCGCAGAGCAGGATGCCCAGTTCGTATTCTTTGTTCTCTACCGCTGTAGACAGCGGGTGCACGTAATCTGGATAGTCCACGGAGGCCTCTGAGAATGGTCCAAAGTCTTTCACTTCGTGGCCCAGGGACTCCAGTTGCTCTTTCACCATCCCTTTGTATTGGTATCCGGCGTGGTCGCCGCCTAGTGCTATTTTCATCTTAGTCTTTCTTTAAGAAGTAGCTTGTTGGTTCAATTTTGCCAAATCGCGGCGGCGCACCCACCAGGAGATGTTGATACTCACCTCGTAGAGCAGCAGCAGCGGAATGCCCATCAAAGTCATACTCAGCACATCCGGCGGCGACAAGATGGCCGCCACGAAGGCGATCACCACAATGGCGTGCTTGCGGTAAATGCGCATGAGCTCCGGAGACACAATACCCGCCCGTGACAGGAAATACACAATCATGGGCAACTCAAACATGATTCCGCAGGACAACACCAGCGTAACCAGCGTAGAGATGTAAGACGATAAATCGAACTCATTGGCAATACTAGGGTCTACCTGGTAAGAGGCCAAAAAGTTGATGGAGAGCGGCGATACAATGAAATACCCAAACAAGGACCCTAGCAGAAACAGGAATGACACGAAGAACACCGCTCCTCTGGAGTTCTCGCGCTCATTGGGGTACAGACCTGGTTTAATGAAGCTCCAGATCTCCCAGAACAGGTACGGGAAGCCCAGCAACAACCCAATCACGAACGAGCTGGTGAGGTGCATGGTGAACTGCGAGGAAAGCTCGCGGCTCTGCAGCGTGAAATCCAGCTTGTTGATGCACAGGCCCGGCGAGCTGATGGCCGCGCCTACCTCGCAGAGTTTCCTGTAAGTGAAAAAATCGGTACGCGATGGACCCAGGATAATGTCATGGAAGACAATCTCCTTGTTGGCCATGGCAATGCCCGTGAACACCACCACAGCCGCGGCCGAACGGATCAAATGCCACCTGAGAATCTCCAGGTGGTCCAAAAAGGTCATTTCATGCTCTTCTCCGCTGTGCGCTGCCACCTCTCCGGAACGTTGTGCCATTGGTATTTTAATGTTTTACAAATAGGCAGGAGTGTTAACCCTCTAAGTTTCGTCGGGGTTTATGGGTCGTTTTCCAAGAAACCCCGCGAAAAGTCTTGTGTCTAATGCCTTGCTACCTGTGTCTGATTACTTAGTAACTGAACAACGGGAATTGTTGCATCCAATTGTTGATTTCTTTTCTGGTATCTGCCAGGATGGTCTCGTTGTCATGGTTCATGAGCACGCGGTCAATGTAGTCCACAATGCGGTCCATGTCTTGTTCCTTCAGTCCTCGGGTAGTTACGGCGGCGGAGCCGATTCGGATTCCGGAGGTCACAAAAGGAGATTTATCGTCAAACGGCACCATGTTCTTGTTGATGGTGATGTCGGCCTTGATCAGGGTGTTTTCGGCCAGTTTTCCGGTAAGGTCCTTAGAACGAAGGTCAATCAGCATCAGGTGGTTATCGGTGCCCGAGGAGATGATTTTGTATCCGCGGTCTACGAATGATTTGGCCAATACTTGTGCGTTGCGCTGTACCTGGGCCGTGTATTCTTTGTAAGAAGGCGAAAGCGCCTCAAAGAACGCCACCGCCTTGGCCGCGATCACGTGCTCCAACGGTCCGCCCTGCGTGCCCGGGAATACGCCGCTGTCCAGCAATGAAGACATCATGCGCAGCTCGCCCTTAGGGGTTTTCAGCCCGAATGGGTTCTCGAAGTCTTTCCGCATCATGATCATACCGCCGCGTGGCCCACGCAAAGTCTTGTGGGTGGTGGTGGTTACAATGTGGCAATATTCAAACGGATCGTTTAACAGGCCAGTGGCGATCAAACCTGCCGGGTGTGAGATATCAGCCAGAACCAGCGCGCCCACCGCATCGGCGGCCTCGCGCAAAGCTTTGTAGTTCCAGTCACGGGAATACGCCGAGGCGCCACAGATGATCAGTTTCGGTTTCTCGCGCTCAGCTACTTCCCTTACCTTGGTCCAGTCAATCTCACCGGTCTCCGGCTCCACGCCATAAAACGACGGTTTGTACAGTTTCCCTGAGAAGTTCACCAATGAGCCGTGGGTCAAGTGTCCACCATGCGATAAATCGAAGCCCAGGATCTTGTCGCCGGGGTTCAGCACTGCCAGCATCACGGCTGCGTTAGCCTGCGCGCCGGAGTGCGGCTGCACGTTTACCCACTCAGCCCCAAATAGTTGCTTGGCGCGGTCAATGGCTAACTGCTCAGACTGGTCCACAATCTCGCAGCCACCGTAGTAGCGCTTGGCCGGCAGACCCTCGGCATATTTATTCGTCAGCACACTGCCCATGGCCTCCATCACCTGGTCTGAAACAAAGTTCTCCGAGGCGATGAGTTCTATGCCGTGCAGCTGGCGCTGGTGCTCTTTCTGGATAAGATCAAAGATTTGGGAATCGCGTTGCATTTCAATTCTGTTAGTGGGTGCCCAAAAGTACGGCCATTGCAGCAAATAACCAATGGTTTAGCCTCTCCAGGCGCAAGAGAAAGCCGTCTTTGAGTTTTAGAGCCGTTTTCCGGAAAACAAACAAAAAACCCTCAGGCATTGCCTGAGGGTTTCCTGAGTTAATTAAATTGATGTTCTGCTTACTGTTTGATCAGGCGCTGAGAAAGACGCTCGCCGTTCAACTCAGTTACCAGCAGGTAAATCCCTGCTTTCACTTTCGCGCCAATCACCAATTCTGACTCAGAAGTGCCTTTGGCTACTTTGATTTTCTTCTCCAAAGCAACGTTGCCTTGCTCAGTCATGAGTTTTACGCTCAATTCTCCGGCTTTCTCGGCATTTACGGTTAGTTTCACTTTATCCGTAAACGGGTTTGGAGAAGCCTGCACGGCCGTTGCGTAAGCCTTGTTGTCTACTTTCAGCGTCTGGCTGTAAGTAACAGTGGCGTCTGCGTTGGTGCGCTTCAGGCGGTAGTAGTTGGCTGGGCTGGCCGCCGGAGTATAATCTTCTGCATGGTACACCGCTACTGCCGCGTTGGCGCTGTTCTGTCTCGGGGCGTTAGAGATGATGGTCTTGAACTCTTTGCTCTCCAGGCTGGAAGCTCTTTCTACATCATAAGAAGCCGTTGTTCTGCCAGGGACCATCCACTTTAGTTTTACCGTTTTTGCATTCCAATGGGCGGTGAAGTCCATTTCTTCTACTGTAGCAGTTGGATCTTCTTTTACTGGCTCTTCTTCTGGTTCTTCCACAACTGGAGGTGTGGGTTTAGAGGCAACGAAATCAATAGCGGCTTCGCCGTTGTGGAGGTAGAGTTCTGTGAAATCTGTGATGCCAATCAATTCAGCGGTGAAATAATCACCTGCAGTGGTAAAGGCAGGGTTGCTGATTAGGGTCGTAGTGGAAATTGCACTTAGGTTGTCTGTAAAATCACAGTTCTCAGTGCTGTCTACGCTGCTGTATGATGTGAAGTTTAAGTCATTTAGGGTTGTTACACTAATGTTTGCAGCTTTGAAAGCATCAAATTCATCTTGCAGGCCATAAAGGCGGATGCTCACTGGTTTGTCTGCCAATACAGGGTTAGTTGAGGTAATTCTCCAGTTTCTGGGAGTTACCTTGATGTCTTCACCATTGGTCCCTTTCAAAGTTCGACTGCTGCTGCTATCGATGGCAAATTGAATGGTTACCTCACCTAATATATTGCCTCCATCTTTGATTGCACCAATAAGTTCTCCATTGTATTTTATCTCCAGCCACTTGTTCAAGCCTTCAGAAACAGTGGAGGTACTCGCAAATGCTTCGTTATAATCAGCGGTTGTCTTGGGGGCATAAACTGATGTTGCGCAAGGAATAAAATGCCATCCTGTATTATTCCCTTTGTTTTCGCTGTTTAAGCCTGCATAGTAGTTCCCCGGACCTGTTGCGTGTACATCAGACAGAATGAGGTAATCTGTACAGAAGGCTAGAGACGTAAAGTTGATAGTGGCTTTACTGCCTCCCACGGAAGATTTGATAGTAGTATAAGGCGCGCTGCCTGGTGTAGATAAAGTTTCAATAGTTTGTACCTGACCACTTTCCAGATTTAGGGTATTAGTAGCCGTTACATCTGGGTTTATTGGCAAAGAAAGCTCCTTGAAGGTGTTGCTGTTGGTTACAATAGACTCTGGGCCATGAAGCGTAACAACTCTGTAAGCTTTACCCCCTCCGTTAAAGGTATGTAATCCAAGACCGTCTAATACAATCTTTGATTCTTCTGCTTTCAGTGTTAAAGAACCAGAGACGTCCCAAGTGCTGAGGCCGCTAATAACAGAGGTGCCCAATTCCAATGTTCGGGCTTTATCTCCAACAGATCTGAACGTATTAACGGCGATGTTGAAATTGTTTGTTTTAAGCGTGCCTGCGGTTAAAGTAAGGCTGCTTCCTTGTGCTGTGCTTAGTTGGTTCTGCAGAATCCATCCTCCTGGGCCATCAAAGTTTATTTTAGATGCCGCTGGGAAAGATTTATTTAGGAAGTTGATAGGAGTGTCTGGTTGGTCTGACTTGAAAGTAATAGTAAACCCAGCCGGACCTGCTATAAGTAAGTTGTTGTGTGCCTGGAAAGAACCATACACATTTAAGCTAGAGGTGCTGCCTTCAAAGGTGGTAAATCTGATATTTACCCAGGAGATGTTTTTAACATTGGCTTCTACGTCAACAGTCACCTTCTGCCCGGTAAACAAAAAGGAGTTGAGGTCAAAAACTACGTCATCTGCTGGCGTTGGCAATGTTTCATGCTTTTCTTTTCCGCCACTTGTTGTAGCCCAATGGCCTAACTCACTCCATGCTCCGCTTCCTCTGTTATTCAGGCCAAAAGGAACCCAATAGTAAGTTTTACCGCTTGCCGTGGTGTCATTGTATGCGACCTGCGTTAGGATCTGCGCCAAAGGCGCAAGGTTTGATAGGGATAATGTTCCCTGTGCAATCCTTGAGAAGGCCGCGTTAGCAGGTTTACTCAGGCCCAGATAATGGGTAGAGTTGATATTTGCGGCAATCAGGTTTCCGCAAACAAGAATCAAGCTTAGTGTGAGATACACTGCTTGCTTTAAACTGGTAAAAGTTTGCTTCATAAATAAAGGGTTAGAGGTGAATTTAAGGTTAGGTCAGGTATGTTCATGTTTTAGAACAATTCTACTTTACATTTTCAAAAGGCAAAAGCCACTGGTTTGGTATAAGTAAAGAGTTTAGGGAATTTCTGATTTCAGTCCTTCATTTTTAATGATAGTTAAATATTGGCTATTGTTATAGAATAGCCTTTTAATGTTATAAAAGGTCAATTTTACGGTCTAATATATAATATTAATATATAAATCCAAGCATTATGTAGGTTATATATAATATAATGTTGCTTTTTATATATAAAGCCTTTGAAGTAATACCTGATAAAGTGGTGTCTTCCCTTAAGTTTAATGGTCGGAGATGAATCAAAAAGCCTTTGTTATGTTTTTGGCTTTGAAGCGGATCATTATGCCTGAGGGGTTTTGAAGATTAGAGTGATTATTTTACCAAAGGGTTCTCTTTGTCGTCTCTTGTTACAAAGAGCTGCGATTAAGGCATAAAAAAAGGGGAGACAACTGTCTCCCCTTTTTTTATGCCTTAATCCAACTTAATTCTTGACAACACGTGATGTGGTGATTTTGCCATTCAATTCTGTAGTCAAGATGTACATCCCCGTGCTAAGGGAGGCATCTTTTAGAGGTAGCTCCATGGTAGATACTCCGCTCTCTACTGTGAAGACTTGCTCAAAAGCTTTCTTTCCTGTTACATAGTATAAGGCTACTGTCAGCTTGCCTCCCTTTTCAGTTGTTATTTCAATGGTAGGGTTAAAGCTATCATTGAAAGGGTTAGGGTAAACGGCTAAAGAAGAAGCCGGAGCAGAGTTTTTGTTTTCTACGGCAATGGTTTTGCTGTATTCAACAGTGCCATCTAAGTCAACTTGTTTCAAACGATAATAAGTTACCGCATTTCTCGCTGGATTTCGATCTGCAGTTTCGTATGATGTAACAGTTGAGCTGTTAACTACCTTGCTTTCTACTTTTTGGATAGTATTGAATTCTTTAGTAGGGTTAGTGCTGGCCTGTACCTCAAAGTACTCATTGTTTCTTTCTGAAGCGGTTGACCAGGTTAGAAGCACGCCTTTAGGAGTGCTTTCTCCTGAAAAATTAACCAATTCTACAGGAAGGGTAGTTGGCTCAAGTACTAAGAAGTTTGATTCATCTGTTCCACCAACGGTTTTCACTACCATCGGGCCACTAGTGGCGCCTGCGGGCACAACAGTGTTAAGTCCTTCTGGGGTCTCATCAAATTCCGCAACGGTTCCATTGAAAGTAACAGAAATTACCTTTGTAAGATTTGTTCCTGTCACCGCTACCACAGTTCCTACGGATCCTGAGTTCGGGCTCACGGAGGTGATAACCGGAGCCGGTACAGTTACCGTAAAGCTGGTAGAGCTTCTGGTAGTTTCTGTATCATTCTCAACGGCAATTGCGCCTGTTACAGCTTCAGCCGGAACCCGGCCAGTCACCTCGGTCTCGCTCACAAACACATAGTCCTCGGCGTAGATGAGGTTGCCGTTGGCGTCGGTGAACTTGAGCCCGCCGCCCTCAGAGAAGTTGTTGCCTATCACGGTTACCACAGTCCCAACAGGGCCAGAGGCAGGCGAGAAGGAGGTGATAACCGGTGCGGTTGTAATTACGGTGAAGTTAGACTCATCAGAGCCGCCCTCTGTAGTGACAATCATCTGGCCTGAAATCGCTCCAGCTGGAACAATTATGATCAAGCTGTTATCATTAGAGTCATCGTACTCGGTGGCTGTTACTCCTCCAAATGTTATACTTTTGATATTCTTTAGGTTAATGCCTTCTACCGTTACTACTGTACCCACAGAGCCTGAGTTAGGGCTTACGGAGGTAATAACCGGAGCGGGAGCAGTCACCGTGAAACTGGTGGTGCTTTTAGTGGTTTCATAATCCCCTTCCATTGCAATAGGCCCTGTAACAGCGCCAAGCGGAACTCGGCCGGTCGCTTCTGTCTCGCTTACGAACACGTAGTCCTCGGCGTAGATGAGGTTGCCGTTGGCGTCGGTGAACTTCATCCCGCCGCCTTCTGAGAAGTTGCTGCCTTTCACGGTCACCACGGTTCCAACAGGACCTGTGGTAGGTGAGAAGGAGGTAATTATTGGTGCAGGATAAACTGTAAAGTCTTCAGAGCTCACAGCAACATTTGCCCCATCATTGTTGGTCAATTTAATTTTGCCCGTTATGGCGCCTGTCGGTACGGTGGCGGTTATGCTGTTGTTGTCAACAATGGTGAACGCAGCTCTTTTGCCAGCTGTAGTGTTGTCAGAGAATAAGACATTCTGTGTATTTACCAAATTAGCTCCGGTAATGGTCACCAAGGTGCCTACAGGGCCGGCCTTAGGATCAAAACTGGTGATGGTAGGAGCCAACAGGATGCCACTGCCTTGGAGCTTTACGGTGTAAGGGTTTTCGTTTGAATCATTATTGCCAATTCTGATCTCTGCATTTTTGCTGAGTACTGAAGTTGGCTTGAAAACCACTTTGAAAGTGGTAGTTGAGCCTGCTGTAATGGAGGAGGAAGTTGGTTGTTGCGTGATCTGAAATTGATCAGGGTTAGTTCCCGTTACTACCAACGGAGTGGTGATTGACAAAGGCAGGGTTCCGTTGTTTTGGATGGTGAATGTAACTGGAGCGCTGCTGGTATTAATATTCTGTTGAGAAAATGTATAGGTTGAGCCGGCATCCTGTTGTGTGCTGCCAGCTAATACGTTGATTTCCGGCGCATCTGGTAATGCTGTAAGACTTACCTGGTCAACAAGTACTTGGGTGGATGCAGGCAGTGTCGCCAATCGGAATCTTAGGTAGCGCGTATCGCTTTTAGGAGTGATGGTTACTTTCGCTCCTCCGCCACTTGTAGCAGTTACGCGTGTTAAATTGGAGCTATTAAATTCCTGCAGTGAAGTCCAAGTGCTATTATTGGAGGATTCTTCTAGAAAGAAAGTGCCGCTAAAGGTTGAAGGAGCAGTGGCAGTTCCGGTATATCTCCAACCAAGATAGAAACTGAATTCGCCTGGCAATTGGGTAGTGATGCCAGAAAAGTTTATTGATAAAACATCGCCAGATGTGTCAAAGGTAGCAGATCTACTTGATCCGTCTACCTCAGTAACAGGCCCTAGGTTGTAAGTAGCATCTGTTGCTAAGCCAGTGTGAGTCCAGCCGGCTTTAGGGGCACTAGAATTTAATCTATCCCAACGACCGTTGTGAGAAGTAGGTAAACTTGTTACCTGCGCCTGTACCTGTAATGCAGACGCCATTCCGCAGAGCATCAAGACTAAAAATAGCCAAACCCTACTTACACTGTTTTCCCCTGAAGCACTTCTTCTGAGTAAATTTTTCTCCATAAACGCTACTTTATAATTGATAAACTTATTTGTATTCCTATTTAAATTGCTTTTGCCTGCCCCGCTTATTAGCCTTCCTTTTCTTTCTCTTATTTAAATATTGCTACTTAAAATATAAGTATAAGTACTATGTTGTCTCGCTTGGGGCTGGCGAACTACGGGTAAAATTACTAGAATGTTTAAGATTGTCTAAATATTCGTTATAATTTTTTTGTCATAGGATTCTATGGGCTTTCGGTGAATCAGAAACATACTCAACACAAAATTGGGTTTCTGATTGATAGAGGGGGTTTATGCTGAAATCAACAGGATATTATAATTTAATTAATTGATAAATAATATAATAAATTTAATTATGTATTAATTAATTCAAATATAGTGCAAGGAATATCCTAAACTACTTA
Source organism: Rufibacter roseolus (assembly GCF_017916365.1). Lineage (GTDB taxonomy): Bacteria > Bacteroidota > Bacteroidia > Cytophagales > Hymenobacteraceae > Nibribacter > Nibribacter roseolus. The sequence goes on along the minus strand of NZ_JAFMSU010000001.1, from coordinate 419,153 downwards.
ATTTTTATTTGGTAAGGCTGTTCTTGGTTATGTAGAAAAAAAAGTCCTATTTTATCTAAGTTGAACGCACAAAGGTTGCCAAATTCTGTATTCCGGTAGAATACACATCCGGCATCCAGGTTAATAGCTGGTCTTTTTTTTGCTACCGCTTTTTCAATGGTGGATTGTGGGACGGGAAGGTGACCGTGGAGAAGTCGGCGGCCGCCTAGTTTGGCAAGGGTGGGTTGCATTTGCCTGGTGTTCATGAGGAGGTGATTATTGGTAAGTAGCGGGTTGTTAAGGCTGAAGTCTAAGCCGGCGTGTACCAATACATAGTCATCCAGCACTACCATAAGGGGCAGAGACCTGATAAAGGAGAGGTATTCTGAGCCAATGTCTTTGATTTGGGTTACGCCAAAATTCTCCAGGGTTTTCTGTTTGTCCTCGGGAGTGAGCCAGACAGTGTGTTCTCCCTGGTCAACGGCATCTAACAGGAGTTGGTCATGGTTGCCCCTGATGCAGGTAAGTCTGTAGCCTTGGCGCTGGAGCGAAAAGATATAGTCCAAAACGCCTTTGCTGTCTGGGCCTTTATTGATGTAGTCTCCCAAGAGGTAGAGATGGTCCTGGGGTTGCAACCGGATTACTTCTTCCACCATCTTACGGAAAGTGACAAGACAACCATGGATATCTGAGATCGCGTACCGGGCCATGAAGCAAAAGTTTGAAAGTGGTTATGCCTACCATCGGCTTTGTCTAGTTAAAGCAGATGGGCTAAAAAGATGAATGATAAACGGAAAGTAAAACTCATGGAAATGGTATTTAGCGCCTGTTTTCCTTAAAACTGCCTTACAACGGCACAAAAAAGCACCTCCCGTTCAGGAGGTGCTTTTTCTCTTCAAGTGAAGAATACATCAAGATCCGCCGTAGCTGGGTTTGTTGATGTCTGGTTTATGGAGATTGCGGTTAGGATGGGTGATGGCCTCCGGGGCTGGATTGCCGTTTTCATCCAGGAATCTTTCCGCTATTTCTTCGCTACGATCAATCGCGTCTGGGCCACCAGTGGTTTTAGCACCGGCTTTGCTGATGCCTTCACCGGTAGGTTCACCTTTCTGTGACTTTGAGTCGTGACTGGTGTTCTTGCTCTTATATGGCATGAGTTCCTCCTTTTCTATTTAGTTAAACAATCAAAAGCTTTGGGTCGGCATCAGGTGCCGCGGCCTTCGCCGTCGGTCCGCATGTTGTCTTTAGGCGGCTCGTTGTTGTCGGCTTCCTCGTTCACGCTCACGCCGGTTGGTCCGTCTGAGCTGTCAGAGCCATAGCCTTCTTTGCCGTCGCGGTTCCCGAAACCACCGCGTTGTGCCTCGTTCTTAGGCGGATCAGCACCTGGTATGATATGTCCCGCCATCATGTCTTCCATGTTGGTGGCGGTATCATCTATCACCCGTACCGGACGGTCGTGTCCGTTGGGGTGGCCGTTATTGTCAGTAGCCATAGGCGTATGTAGTTAAAGTGTACTAGTTCCCCTTTTTACTGTTTCCACGTGGAAAGGTTGAGAGAATTACCCACCTATCTGCTCACCGCCGTTCACGTGAATGGTCTGCCCGGTAATGTAAGAGCCGTCTTCAGAGGCAAGGAAAACATACGCCGGCGCTACTTCTGAGGGCTGCCCTAAGCGGCCCATTGGCTGGTCTTTTCCAAAATCCCCTACTTTTTCCAGGGTAGCCGGAATTAGCGGGGTCCAGATAGGGCCGGGAGCCACGGCGTTCACCCTGATGCCTTCTTCAGCCAGGTTCTGGGAGAGCGAACGGGTAAAGGAAGTAATAGCACCTTTGGTAGAGGCGTAATCCATCAGGTGACTGGAGCCCCGGTAAGAAGTGATAGAGGTGGTGTTGATGATGCAGTCCCCTTCTTTGAGGTGGTTCAAGGCCGCCTGGGCCACGTAGATGTAGGCGAAGATGTTGGTCCTGAAAGTTTTCTCCAGTTGCTCAGGAGTGATCTCGCGCAGGTCGTTTTTCTCGTGCTGCTCGGCAGCGTTGTTCACCAATATATTGAGGCCGCCTAGTTCCTGTACCGCACGCTCCACGGCTTGTTTGCAGAAACTCTCGTCACGCAGATCGCCGGGGATGAGCACGCATTTCTTTCCTTCGGCCTCTACCATCTGGCGGGTGTCTTGCGCATCCTTCTCTTCATCAAGGTACACAATGGCCACATCGGCACCCTCGCGCGCGAAATGGACGGCCACGGCGCGGCCAATGCCGCTGTCTCCGCCGGTAATCAAAGCTTTTTTGCCCTTCAGTTTCTCACTGCCCTTATAGTTCTCCCTGATTACAATAGGTTCTTGCTTCATCTGGTGTTCGTGACCGGGTTGGTGCTCCTGGTGCTGATCTGGAACTTCCTGCGGATATTCTGTTGCCATTTCTATAGTAGTTTTTGTCTGTTAATGGTTTAATTCATTACTGTTCGGGGCCTTAGCCGGGGAAGCAGATTAAGAAATACGAGGAAGTGTCTGGAGTTAGCTACGTTTTACCATCGTTTTCATAAAAAGAGAGTAAAAACACGGAGACGCCGGTAGGCAGGAAATACCAAGGCAGGTAGCTCTTTATCCCCGCCGGCAAACGCACCTATGTGGACCGAAAAAGACAACCATCTTACCCGCAGCTTCAAGTTCCGCGACTTCAAAGAAGCCTTCGCGTTCATGACCGAGGTGGCCATAGTGGCCGAGGAAATCAACCATCACCCCTGGTGGAGCAACAGTTACAACAAAGTGGAGATCAGGCTTACCACCCATGACGCCGGCAACACCGTCACCAACCGTGACCACGTGCTGGCCCAGCGCATCAGTGCCCTGGCCGAGCGATACGGAGTCTAATTCCTGATTCGGGAGCATTTCCCTGAAAATAGGCCTAAAACGCCTATTTTACTCAGAACTCAGGACTCAGGACTCAGAACTCAAATTTCCGTATCTTTGAGCTATGGCCGAACCCGTAGAAGAGACCAGTCTGTATTTAGTGCCCACGCCCATCGGGAACCTGGAGGACATCACCCTGCGGGCGATCCGGATTCTGAAAGAGGTGGACGTGGTGCTCGCCGAGGATACCCGCACCAGCGGCAAATTGTTGAATCACCTGGGCATTGACAAGCGCATGCACAGCCACCACCTGCACAACGAGCACAAAGCCGTAGCACACCTGGTGGAACGCCTGAAGAAGGGCGAAAAGATGGCCATGGTCTCAGATGCTGGCACCCCCGGAATTTCTGACCCTGGTTTTCTGCTGGTGCGCGCCTGCGTGCAGGAAGGCATCAAGATAGAATGTCTGCCCGGGCCTACCGCGTTTGTGCCCGCCCTGGTGAAATCAGGCTTCAGCACAGATCGGTTCACGTTTGAAGGATTCCTGCCCATCAAGAAAGGCCGGCAGACGCGTTTGCAGAGCCTGGCCCAGGAAGAACGCACCATGATTTTCTACGAGTCTCCGCACCGGGTCTTGAAGACGCTGGAGCAGTTCAAAGAAGTGTTTGGGGGGGAACGCATGGTCTCGGTGAGCCGCGAAATAAGTAAAATGTTTGAGGAAACCCTTAACGGCACCTTAGAACAGATGGTGCAGACGTTTACTACCAAAGCAATCAAAGGAGAATTTGTCATTGTTGTCCAAGGAAACAAATAATCGTTTTTACCTCCCGCTGTTGGCGTTTCTGAGCGCCTTTCTGCTGTGGTTGGGTTGGCCGGTGAAACCACTGGCCTTTGTCTTGTTTATAGGCTGGGTGCCGTTCCTGCTGCTGGAAAAGGCCATTTCTGAGAAAACGGCCCCTAAACGCGGGCGCACGTTCTTCAAATATGCCTATCTCACGCTGTTGCTTTGGAACATCTTCACCACCTATTGGGTGAGTTACTCCACGCTGGGCGGCGGCATTGCGGCCGTGGTGTTCAATGCGTTGTTCATGATGATGCCCATGATGGCCTTCTTCTGGACCAAACGAGCCGCCGGCCGCGCCATCGGATACCTGAGCTTGCCCATATACTGGATCGCGTTTGAGCAGTTTCACCTGAACTGGGACCTGAGTTGGCCTTGGCTCACGCTGGGTAACGGCTTTGCCTCGCTGCCCAGTTGGGTGCAGTGGTACGAGTACACCGGCTATCTGGGCGGCTCCGTGTGGGTATGGGCGGTGAACCTGTTGGTGTTCTTCGCGCTGACCTCGCCGGAGAAGAAGAAAAGCAAATGGCTTTCCCCGGCGTTGACCTTTATTTTGCCGCTGCTTCTCTCCTTCTTCATCGGGAGCCGGTACCAGGAGAAAGGCGAGCTGGCCGAGGTCGTGGTGGTGCAACCCAACGTGGACCCCTACAAAGAGAAGTTCGAGGGCGGCGAGGGCTATATCCCGTTTGAGCAGCAGTTCGCCCGATTGATCACCTTATCAGAGCAGCAGATCACGCCCAACACCAAATTCGTGCTCTGGCCTGAGACCTCCATCAGCAACGGCATTAACTGGGAAGAGAATTTCGGGCTGAGCCCGGTGAGTTATGCGCTGCGCGATTTCCTGAACCGCCACCCCGGCGTGGAATTGGTGTCCGGCATCACCTCGGCACGGCTGTACCCGGATTCTACAAAGAGAAGCAGTACAGCCAGGTTTCATGAGCAGATCGGCTATTACGACGTCTACAATGCCGGGTTGCACTTCAAACCAAGCGGGCAGCATGAGTTCTACCACAAATCCAAGCTGGTTCCGGGCGTAGAGAAAACCCCGTATCCGGGTGTGTTCAAAGCCTTGAAAATGTTCGCCATTGATTTGGGCGGCATTGCCGGGAACATGGGCACGCAGGAAACAAGGGCCATCTTCCAGCACAGCCAGGACCCCAAGTTGGTGGGCGCGCCGGTAGTCTGCTATGAATCAATTTATGGCGAGTACGTGAGCGAATACGTGCGCAACGGTGCCAGTGCCATTTTCATCATCACCAACGATGCCTGGTGGAGCGACTCGCCGGGCTACAAACAGCATTTGGCCTATGCCTCTTTGCGGGCTATTGAAACCAGACGGGCCGTGGCTCGTTCAGCCAATACGGGTATCTCGGGGTTCATAGACCAGAAAGGCGAGTTGCTGCAGAGATCGGGTTGGTGGGTGCCGGCGGCCATGCGCGGCCAGATCAGGTTCAACCAGGAGCAGACGTTCTATACCCGCCACGGCGAGCTCATCGGACACGGCACACAATGGCTCGCGCTGGGTCTGGTGGTGTTGGCTGTGGTGCTTAGGTTTACCCGCCGGACACCTAAAAACGTAATCAACACGCATTCCGCGCAGCGGACCCATACCTAAAACTATGAAAGACATATCCGCTCTCCGCGACCAGGTAGTACAGCTCACCAAAGAAGTAGGCAAGTTCATTCTGTACGAGGCGGCCAACTTCGATATCTCCGATCTGGAGCACAAAGGCCTGAACAACCTGGTCTCCTACGTTGACAAAGAAGCCGAGGAGCGCCTGGTGGCGGGGCTGGAAAAACTCCTGCCCGAGGCTGGGTTCATCACCGAGGAGGAAACCAAAACGGAGAAAGGTGAGGAGTTCAACTGGATCATCGATCCGCTGGACGGCACCACCAACTTCATCCATGGTTTGCCGGTGTACTCGGTGAGCATCGCCTTGATGCAGAAGGACGAGTTGGTGATTGGCGTGGTCTATGACATCACCCGCGATGAATGCTACCATGCCGTGAAGGGTGGCGGGGCCTTCTGCAACGACCGCAATATCACCGTGTCCGGTGCTCCTTCCCTGGCAGATTCCCTCATCGCCACTGGTTTCCCCTACTACAGCTTTGACCTCATGCAGAAATACCTGCAGGTGATGGGCTCTTTCATGCAGGGCTGCCACGGCGTGCGCCGCTTGGGTTCTGCCGCGCTGGACCTGGCTTACGTAGCCTGCGGCAAGTTTGAAGGCTACTTTGAGTTCAACATCAACTCCTACGATGTGGCCGGCGGCGCCCTACTGGTGCAGGAAGCCGGCGGGCAGGTCACCGATTTCAGGGGCGGCAAGAACTACGTCTTCGGGCGCGAAATCTGCGTGAGCAACAACCCCAAGGTGCAACAGGAGATGCTCCAACTCATTGAGCCGTTCTGGAAGGAATAGCTTCCTGCGTTTACGGGCTGTTTTTGAAGAATTGGTCGTAAAATGGCACAGGTAGTTTCAACCGTGAAACCGGTAATTCCCAGCTAATCTTTAAACTATTTCTACCTTTGCCGGCGTTACCCACATGTTATGGTACAGGAAATCATCATCGTCTTTATCTTTCTGCTGGCGGCAGGCTATCTCCTCCGGATGGGCTATAAGAGCTTTTTCTCCAAAGAGGCCGGTTGCGCCAAAGGCTGCGGCGGGGCTTGCTCCACCATTGACCTGGCCAAGATCCAGGGGGAGATAGAAGCCAAAAAGGCCTTCAAATAAAAATCTTGTTCTTACCGATATCCATAGAAAGCCGTTCCAGCAGGAGCGGCTTTCTGCTTTTATGGCTTTCTGTTTAGGGTCTATTTTTCTGAAAACAATGCCAAAACAGGTTTCCAGGGCAAAGTGCCCCAAAGGGAAAAATGGCCTTCAGGTGCCTCTAATATCATTTATTTTGAATATTGCTGGCAACCAGACCGGATTTTTACGTATAGTCCAGAAACCACCAATTGATACGGAAAACATCTAAAGATATCAGGTTATGCAAGACAAAGAACAATTAACCAGCCAAGTGAAAGTAGAGGCGAAGCTCAACCAGGAGGGCTTCACAGAAGACTTCAGAGTGACTGAAGACAACCGCCTCGTAAACCTGAAAGGCGATAAAAGCTATGGCGTGGAAGAAGTGAGGATTGTGGATTTCTATCGTTTTGAAGGCGACACTGACCCAGATGATATGGCCATTCTCTATGCCCTTGAGTGCACCGACGGCACCAAAGGAACCATCTCCAACTCCTACGGCCCTTACGCCGACCAGAACGTGGATGCTTTCCTGAGACAGGTAGAAGACCTGGGCAAGAAGATAGACAAAAAGTAGGCATTACTTTTTACCCCAAAGCAAAACGGCCGGAGACTATTCTCCGGCCGTTTTGCTTTGGTTCTGGTTTCCGTCGTCAGAAGGTTCCGGGTCTTTGGGTGTTACCTTCAGTTCCACCGGATGGTCTATCGGCGAGGCCGGTTCCTTCATCTCAATAGACAGGTCTTTGCCGCCTTTCACCCCGAAGTTGAGCGTGGTGATTGGGAACGGAATCTCTATTTTATGCTGGTCAAAGGCCTTTTTGATCTTGATGATGGCCTCGCTCTTAGCGTACACAAAATCTGTCTGGCGTTTGTAGGTGATCCAGTAGCGCACCAGAAAGTTGATGCTGCTTCCCCCAAACTCCTCGTACACCACCTCCACTTCTTTGCTGTCAATCATGTTCCTGATACCCACCATGGCGTCTTTCACCACCTGCTGTACCCGTTCCAGGTCCTCGGCGTAGGAAACGCCCACCTTCAGGTCAATCCGGCGGATGCCGTAGTGCGAGAAATTGGTGAGCGCCGACTCAAACACCTTGCGGTTGGGCACCTTCACCAACTCGCCGGTCTGCCGCCTGATGTCCACGGTACGCAGGTTGATCCGCTCAATGGTCCCGAAATGGTCATTGGTGTCAATCACGTCACCCACCACAAACGGTTTCCTGAACGCGATAATCACCCCCGAGATGAAGTTGGCGGCAATGTCCTGGAACGCGAAACCCAGGGCCAAACCAATGATACCGGCACCGGCCAGCAAGGTGGTCACCGTCTTGTCCAACTTCAGGATGCTCAGGGTAAAGAAGATGCCCAGGGTAAGCGTACTCACGTACACGGTGGTGCCCACCAGGTTGTTGAGGGCGCTGCTATGGGTGAACCGGATGAGCAGTTTGTCTGAGGTTCTTCTTAAAAGCCGGGCGGCAATAAAGGTAAGCACCAGCACCAGCATGGCCAGGAACAGGTTGGGCAGCATGAGCACTATCTGCCTCAGCCAAATCTCCAGCTTGCGCCAAAGGAGTTGAAACGCTTCGTTGATTTCAGTCACGGGGATGAGAATTGAATAACCTTGAAACTCTGCCCAAAGCCAAGCCTTGGGGCTAAATTCCTCATACGGAATATAAGGCAATCCAGCTAAAGAAAGCAAGAAGGGTTTCTAGCCCCAGACTCTGGTACCCTCAGAGCAGTTGCGGCACATCTCTATCTGGCTCCGGCCCTTGAGCAGCGAACCCCTGAACTTACGGTAACCATCGCTTTTCCAGAGCTGTCTGAAACTCTGTTGCTGCAGGTCGCCCAGCCGGTAATGGGCGTCTTTGTCAAAGCAGCAGGGCACCACCAGGCCGTCCCAGGTGATGACGCAGGAATGCCACATCTTCCAGCAGCCGTCAATGAGCTTGTTTTTGAGGGTGTAGGTGCCGTTGGGCTGCGCCTGGTAGCGCGAGTAATAGTCTATGGTAGGAATGAGCGGCGAGCCTTGGGCATAGTCATAAATCTGCGCGGTCTTAAACCAGACATCGTCCACGCCCAGTTCTTTGGCCAGTTGTTTGGCGTCTTCAATCTGGTGCTCGTTGGGGCGCACCACCAGAAACTGGAAAATGAGGTACGGGGTCTTGGATTTGAGCTCGCGCTTGTACTTCACCAGCCGCTTGGTGCCTTCCAGCACTTTGTCCAGCTTGCCACCTACCCGATACTGTTTGTAGACGTCCTGCGTGGTACCGTCCAGAGAGATGATGAGGCGGTCCAGGCCAGACTCCACGGTTTTGCGGGCATTTTCCTCGGTGAGGTAATGGGCGTTGGTGGAAGTGGCGGTGTACAGACCCTTGCCGGAGGCGTATTTCACCAGGTCCAGGAACGAGGGGTGCAGGTAGGGCTCGCCCTGGAAATAAAACAGCAGGTACAGGAGCCGGTTGTGAAGCTGGTCAATGGTCTGCTTGAAAAGTTCGTTGGAGAGCATGCCCGTAGGACGGGTAAAAGACCGCAGTCCGCTGGGGCACTCGGGGCAGCGCAGGTTGCAGGAGGTGGTAGGCTCAAAAGAGATGCTCACCGGGTCGCCCCAGTGGCGAGGCTTCTTGGTGAGGCGGGCCAAAGCGTAGCTGCTCACCACCTGCAGCGCGTTCCAGAAACGGCGCGGGGTAAGCTTAGACGCTAAATTCAATCCATCCAGAAACGTGCCTCGGGTCAAATGATTGGGTGCTTATAAAACAGGTGCCACCTTCTGCAGATAGCACCTGTTTTTGTTTTAAACATGCTCAATAAGCAAAAGTAGGCAAAAAAGGCGAGGCTGTGTGCTGCAGCGGTGGCTAGTTTCCTTTGATATACTGAGACCAGTATCTTGAAAGGTGTAAGAAAGTTTGGGTTAATCTATGCCCTACTTCTTGGCGGTCTTCCGGTATTGGTCCACGGCGGCGGCAATGTCACGGGCACCTTCAGCGTGGCCGGGACGGCGGGCGTTGGTGCTGATAAGGGTGCCGTCTGGGGCAATCATGAAATAACCGGGGAAGGATTTCACGTCATAGTCCTTCAGGATCTTGGCCGAGAGGTCTGGCGCGTACAGGTGGATGCCCGGCAGTTTCTTCTGCGCGATGCCCGCCTTCCAGGCGTTGAAGTCTTCGCCCACCGATACCTGCAGCAGCACAATGTCTTTATCGGCTAACTGCTGGGCAAAGTATTTATATGCTTGCTGGTCTACGTTGCAGATGCCACAGTGTGTGCGCCAGAAGCCCAGGTACACGATCTTGTCTTTGAAGCTGCTCAGGGAAACACTGTCGCCGGTAGAAGAAAGCAGGGTGAACGCCGGGGCGGGGCTGCCCAGTCCTACCCTTCTGAACTGCTTATACTGCGCATGCACAAAAGAAATGAAGTTCTGGTCCTTGGCCTCTTTCTGGAAATCGGAGTACATGGCATCAGCGTCTGGCACGTACCCGAACCTGAAAGCCTGCGAAAGGATACGCGCCATCATCATGTCACGGGCGGTGCCCTGCAGCTCCTGCTTCACCAAACCGTACATGACTGGGTAGTAGTCGCGCTCCAGGTTGGCCGGTTTCTGCTCCAGGGCGCGGTATTGGAAATAGTTGTTCAGGAAATCGAGGTAAGCCTGGTTTCTCATGGCGCCAGGGGCGTTAAGGTTTACCTTCTTCAGAAAGTCATAGTAATTAGGTGAAAGCTGGGGCGGCAGATCACCCACGCGTTTGCGCACATCCACGTAGGTAAGGCGGTCATTGGCGTACCCGAATTCAATCTGCGCCCGTGCGTAGCCTTTGAATGCCTCAGAGACTTTAGCGGTTTTCAGGAATTTCTCCAGGAACTTGATCTGGTCCTCGCGGCGCTCCTCCAGGAAAAGCAGGAACTCCTTTTCACGCTTGTGAATGTTGTCTGGCAGCACCTGGTAGTCTTCCTCCTCCTCAAACTTGCGCTCAAACTCCAGCAGGAAATTGTTCTCGTCAAAACCCTGGCCTTTAAATTTCACCGTAGAAATAAAATCCTCCGCATCGGCGCGCACCTCCAGGTTATCGCCGGGCTGCAGGAACAGCATGATGGACTCGGGACCGTGCACCAGTTCAGCCAGCATGGGCTCATAAACCGGGGCCGTGAGGGTGAACTCGCCGTTTTTGGACAAGGCCACTGTGTGCGACTCGCCGGAGTAGGAGGCCGGAACGGTGTAAAGCTCCAGCAGTACGCTGTCACTTACCGGCTCATTTATTTTACCGGTGATGGTTACCGTGCCTTGAGAAGCGTGAGCGGAAATAGTGCTAAAGCAGAGCACCAGGCTCAGCACTAAAGAAGTCAATAATCTGTGAGGGGTGAAAGACATCTTGAAAATCAATAAAGAAGATACAATCTTTGATTCAGTAATGGTTTTCTAACGCCACCGGAAATAAAAATAGTTCAAAGGATTGGCTTATCCAAATAAACCACTGAAGACTTCCTCCAACCTGCTGGCTGCGTGAATTCTGATGTTAAACCGGCTCAGGTCTACCCCTTTCTTGTTGTATTTGGAAATATAGATGTCCTGAAAACCCAATTTCTCAGCCTCAGAAATGCGTTGCTCAATGCGGTGCACTGCGCGTACTTCGCCCCCTAAGCCCACCTCGGCGGCAAAGCAGGTGGTGTGCGGAATAGCCACATCTTCAAAAGAAGAAAGCAGAGCGGCGCAAATGGCTAAGTCCAAAGCGGGGTCCTCCACTTTCAAACCACCAGCGATGTTCAGAAAGACGTCCTGCATGCCTAGTTTGAAGCCCCCGCGCTTCTCCAGCACGGCCAGGAGCATGTTCAGGCGCTTGGCATCGTAGCCGGTGGTACTGCGTTGCGGCGTGCCATAGGTGGCCGGCGTCACCAGGCTCTGCACCTCAATTAAAAGCGGCCGGTTGCCTTCCATAGTGCCCCCAATGGTGATGCCACTGAACGCCTCCTCGCGTTGCGAGATCAGGATCTCAGAGGGGTTGCTCACCTCGCGCAGGCCCGTGCCCAACATCTCATAGATACCCAGTTCAGACGTGCTCCCGAAGCGGTTTTTGGTGGTGCGCAGGATGCGGTAGGTCATGTGGCGGTCGCCCTCAAACTGCAACACGGTGTCTACCATGTGCTCCAGGATCTTGGGCCCGGCCAGGTTACCTTCCTTGGTGATGTGCCCGATGAGAAACACCGGCGTGCCGCTTTCCTTCGCGAACTTAAGCAGCTCGGCGGTACATTCCCGCACCTGGGCCACGCTGCCCGCGCCGCTCTCAATAAAAGACGAGTGCAGCGTCTGGATGGAGTCAATGATCAGGACATCGGGTTGGAGCTGTTCAATTTGCTTGAAGATGTTCTGGGTGCCGGTCTCGGTGAGGATGAAGCAGTTGGGATGTTTGGTGCCCAGGCGCTCGGCGCGCATCTTGATCTGCTGCTCACTTTCCTCGCCGGAGATATAGAGCACGCGCTGGCTGCGCAGGCTCAACGCAATCTGCAGCATGAGCGTGGATTTTCCTATGCCGGGCTCGCCCCCGATGAGGACCATAGAGCCGGGCACAATGCCGCCGCCCAGCACGCGGTTCAGCTCAGCGTCCTCGGTGACCACGCGGGCCTGCTCAGAGTAAGTGATTTCCCCGATGGGTTTGGGTTTGCTGGCCACCTGCTGGCTGCTGGTACCCACTTTCCAGGCGGAGGTGGGCGTCACATCCTCGCGGGCCACTACTTCCTCTACGTAGGTGTTCCACTCGCCGCAGGCCGGGCAGCGGCCTATCCATTTAGCCGACTGCGCGCCGCAGCTCTGGCAGAAATATGCTGTTTTGATCTTAGCCATAAAATTGATTTTCCGCGCCGCGAAAACGGCGAAGGTAAGGAATCGCGGTAGATTAACCGGATACAGAGATAACAACTTCTATCCTATAATTACTCCGTTTTGGGCCGTATTTTCCAAAAATAAACCAAAAACACCAGCATCCCTTTCTTCTGTTCAGCCATTTGGGCGCGGTTTTCGTTCATAGATTTCTAGCTAAGTACAAGACCATGAAGAAGATAAAAACCCTCACGCTGTATTTGTTCTTTCTGTTGACTGCCGGCCTTTGTTTGACTAGTTGCCAGACCACTGCTCCTGCCGGCACTGAGAATACAACCGCCACCTCCAATGCTGAAGAAGATACCACTCCAGCTGGACCTAGGTTCTCGCCGCAGCGCGTAGACGTAAGAGGCACCATCACCCAGCGGGAATACAACCAGGGCCAGATGCTCATTCTGGTGGAAGGTTTCCCTGATCGGTTCTCCCGTTTTGGGCGGGCAGTGGTGCTGGTGACACCTATTACCCAGATTGTGGGCCTGGACGGAAAGACCATCAGCCTGAGCGAGCTGCAGACCGGGCAGCAGGTGGCGGTGCAGTTCAGGGGCCGGTTCCGGGAGTCTGTCACTGGTTTCGCGGCCCAAGCGGTCGCCCGCAAGATGTGGATTGAGCCGCTGGGTGGTTATTAGCGACCGCTTCAGCCTAAACGGGTGCCGTTGGCTTTGATTTGACGAGCGCGCAGCCCTTAATATAATATAGACGAGCCCGGAAGCTGGAGCAGGCGGGAACTGGCGTGCCTGGAAATATGTATCGGAAGCCTATCTGCTGATTATGAGGCGATTTTTGTAAATTGCACGCAAATCAGGTTTGGCTTCTGTTTACTATATGTCTGGGACTTTTCTTCGTGCTGCGTTGGCCTTCTGCGGGCTACTTATCACTTTTTCAATCGCTGCATCGGCGCAAGGCGGCAAATCCATCAAGATCGCGGATCTGGAATTGCAGGTAGCGGGCACCGGGCAACCAGCCACGCAATTGCAGTACGCCTTCCAGGCTGGCGATGTGCTGGTGCTGGACCTGGAGAACAAAGCCAAGACGAACTACAAGGTAACGGTGCAGGAGTATTTCTCCTCTTCGCCGCTGTACAGCATTGAGGAAACGAAGAAACTGAACAACCTGCGCCTCACAGCGCCGCAGAAATCGGTGTACACCATTACGCTGCAGAGTCTGTCGCAGACCAGCACCAAGAGCCATTTCACGCTTACCCGCATACCTAAAAGCGAGTCCACACAGAATTTCAACACGCTGGTGGCCTGGCGCACGGTCAAAGACACCGTCTGGACCACCACCACCGAGAAAGTCCTGGTGAAAAACGACCTCAAATCCGAGACGGTGGTGGACAAAACCTTTCGGCTGGCGTCGCTCACGAATATCACCAGCAACAACCGCAGCACCGAGCGTTTCAAGCTGCCAGCCGGTACCAAGCATTGGGTGTACTGGGTGGGTGTAGGGCAGGAATCGGTGCAGGCGCTGCAGGAAACCGGCAAGACGCTGGCCAAAGGAGCTACTGCTTTGCTGACTGGCAGCAATCCCTTGGTGGCTTTCGGGTTGGGACTGTTGCCGCAGCTGCCGCAGGTGAAGTCCAGCGGGTACATCAGCTACCATCTGTTCAATAAGAACAACGCCTACCTGTTCAAGGAAGATGAAGACGGCTGGAAGCCCTATACAGTGGCCAGCGGCAAAGACGTACTCTCTGATTATGGCAAAGTGCTGATCAACCAGACCCCCAAAACCGATGACGGCTACCTGTACCTGGGTTTCGAGAACCCCAGCACCATCACCGGCCTGGACCTGACCCTGAAAGTGGTGGCGTTTATTGACAATCCCGTGTACCAGAGCCGCACTGTGCGCAAGCCGGCCAAAATCACCACGCGCCGCGAGCCCATCCTGGCCGCGGATTAATTCTGCTTTCCCGCGCTTTTTAGGGAAACAGGCCAAAAACAGAAGTAGTATCTTTGCGGGAGCTTCGGCCTAAGCCCGGGCACCTAAGTTTATGAGCCTAGCACTTCCTGCCCCTTTCCAGACCCGCATGCAGACGCAGTTGGGCGAGGCCTATCCCGCCTTCACCGATGCTCTGAACCAGCCCTCACCTACGAGCATCCGGGTGAACCGCGCGAAGATGCCGCTGCCCACCAGCTTGCCCCAGGTGCCCTGGACCGAGACCGGTTTCTACCTGACGGTGCGGCCCAGTTTTACCTTAGACCCCATGTTCCACGGCGGTGCTTACTACGTACAGGAAGCCAGTTCCATGTTCCTGGAGCAGGCCTTAAAACAGAGCGTGGACCTAAGCGAGCCTTTGGCTGTGCTGGACCTGTGCGGCGCCCCCGGCGGAAAATCCACCCACATCGCCTCGCTGCTCTCCGAGGAAAGTCTGCTGGTGGCCAACGAAGTCATTAAACCTAGGGCCAATATCCTCGCGGAGAACATCCAGAAATGGGGCTCCGGTAACGTGGTCGTCACGAACAATGACCCCAGCCACATCGGGGCGCTGACCGGCTTCTTCGATGTGATGGTGGTAGATGCCCCCTGCTCCGGCGAGGGCATGTTCCGCAAAGACCCCGATGCCGTGAACGAATGGTCTGAGGCCAACGTGAAACTCTGCTCTGAGCGTCAGCGCCGCATCCTCATGGATGTCTGGGATGCCCTCAAGCCCGGCGGCGTGCTCATCTACAGCACCTGTACCTACAATCTGGAGGAAAACGAAGAGAACCTGGCCTGGCTCGCCAAGCAACAAGACGCTGAATCCATTTCCCTGCAACTACAACCTGACTGGGGCATCACGGAAACTGAGTTGGAAGGCATGCACGGCTACCGCTTCTACCCGCACCGCACCCAGGGCGAGGGCTTCTTCCTGGCCGCCGTGCGCAAAACCGGCGGCGAAGAGGCGCGGGCCTACCGCAAAAGCAAGCGCCCGTTCCTGGTGAGCGCCTCCAAGCAGGAGAAAGGTTTGGTGCAGGATTGGCTGAAAGAGCCCCAAAACTGGGAATTGGTGAAGCACAAGGAAACCCTCCGTGCCCTGCCTCAAGCCTGGATGCTGGAACTGGAACAACTCTACGAGAACCTGCGCGTGGTCTACGGCGGCATTGAGGTGGCTGAGGTCATGAAGAACAACGCCAAGCCTCTGCCCGCCCTGGCGCTTTCCCAACACGTATCAGAAGATGCTTTCCCCCGCGCCGAGGTGGATTTAGCGACTGCCCTCAAATTTCTGCACCGCGAGGACGTGGTCCTGGAGAACTCCGCCAACGGCTGGGTGCTGGTGCAGTTCAACGGCGTAGCCTTAGGCTGGGGCAAGAAACTGCAGAACCGCGTCAACAACCACTACCCCAAAGAATGGCGCATCAGAATGAGCCTGGATGAAGCTTTGAAACCGGAGAACGTACAGGGGCTGTTTACGCTGGGAAGCTTTTAGTATCGCGTATCAAGTATCACGATGCTGGGCTGTCTTCCTCATCATCGCAACTTTCTCTATTGTCATCCTGAAAGGATCTTGTGGGCGAACTAGAAAGGCGTCTTTGCAAGCCACAGCAGCCTAATTTGAGTTGCTTGACGTCACTGTTTCGCTGCTTGTCCATTCACCACCCCACCCTTCGGGTACCCCTCCTAAATTAGGAGGGGAGTTTCTGTCAGCCTAAGCTAATCCGCCTGCTCCCGAGACCTCGCAGCATCCGGAGGTCCTGCGAGCGTCTGCGCCGATTACCGTTCCGGTTAGTCACAAAAAGAGGAAGGCCTCTGCCGTTTATTCGCTGCAGAGGCCTTCCTGTTTTCAACTTGTTTTCCTGAAATCAAGTCTAAAGTCGTACTACTTGATGCTTGTTTCCTGATACGACCTTATTCCACGTACAGCACCAATCCCTTCAGGTACTCGCCCTCCGGGTGGAAGATGCTTACCGGGTGGTCAGCGGGTTGGGAGAGATGGTGCATGACTTTCACGTTGCGGCCGGCCTCAATGGCGGCTGCCATGACAGTGCTGGCGAAAAGGTATTTGTCTACCACGCCGGAGCAGGAGAAGGTGAAGATGATACCACCGGGCTTAATCTTCTGGATGGCCTCGGCGTTCAGGCGTTTGTAGCCCATGAGCGCGTTATGGCGCACCTTCTGGCTTTTCGCGAAGGCGGGAGGGTCCAGCACAATCAGGTCGTAGAGGCCTTCTTTGCCGCGCAGGAACTCAAAGGTATCTACGGCATAGGCCTCATGGCGATCCTGGCCGTTGTTCAGGACGGCGTTCTGATCAGTCAGTTCGATAGCTTTTTTGGAGACGTCCACGGAGTGCACAGCGGTGGCGCCAGCGTTAAGCGCGTAAATGGAGAAGCCCCCGGTGTAGCAGAACGTGTTCAGGATGGTTTTGCCTTTGGAGTAATGCGCCAAGAGTTGGCGGTTCTCGCGCTGGTCAATAAAGAAGCCGGTTTTCTGACCCGTCACCCAGTCTACCAGGAACTTGTTGCCGTTCTCGGTGACCACGTGCGGCGTGGGCGTCTCTCCGATGAGGTAGCCGTTCTGGCCTTGCACCGGACCTTTGGCCGGCAGGGTCTCGGCGCTCTTGTCGTATACGGCAGTTAGTTTGCCGTCATAGACTTCCATCAGCGCTTGCGCGATGTGCTGTCGCACGTGGAACATGCCTACGTTGTGCGCCTGCAGCACAGCGGTATTGCCGTACACGTCAATGATGAGGCCGGGCAGGTTGTCGCCCTCGGCGAAGACCAGGCGGTAGACATCGGTGTCTGGTGTATCCAGGAAACCCTGCTCGCGCCGGTAATCCACGGCCCGCTGCACGCGGCTTTTCCAGAAAGCGTAATCAGGTTCCACCTCCTCAAAAGAGAAGATGCGCACGGCAATAGAACCCGGCTGGAAATGTCCGAGGCCCAGGAACTCGCGTCGGTTCGTGTACACGGCCACGATGTCGCCTTCCTGCACCTCACCCTCCACTTTTTTGATAGCACCCGAGAAAACCCAAGGGTGGAAGCGTTTGAGGGAGTGTTCTTTGCCTGCGTGTAATAATATAGAAGGAAGATTTGTCATAAAGAGAGAAGTACGCGCCAGTGGCAGCGCACGATAATATTTGTTTTGCAAAATTCGGGAAAAAATCCGGCTTTTGGGCTGCGGCCCGGCAGTTCTTCGTAAACTGGGGCTTAGTTAGATTCCTTTGAACCCGTATTCACGCCATCGCGCCTTCATCTATTCACAATTTGGAAGATTCCCGCCTGCCCATCATTGACCTGCACTGTGACCTCACTGGCTACTTGGCTTGGATTCCCGGAGCCACGCCCATGGACGTGAACCGCATTGGCTGCGCCATCCCGCACCTGCAGGCCGGGCGCGTAAGGCTGCAGACCATGGCGTTCTTCACCCCCACCGAGCCAGGCAGTGCCGATTTCACCCTGAAGCAGGCCCATCTGTACCGGGACGATTTGCTCCGGCGAGAAGACGTTTTTGCCCCGATTTGCTCAAAAGACCTCCAAAACCAGGTGCTGCACGGCGATAAGGTAGCCATGGTGGCCGCCATTGAGAACGCCTCGGGACTGTGTGAGGAAGAAGAGCCTCTGGAGCTGGCCTTTTCGCGGCTGGAGGAAATCATAGAACTGGCGGGGCCGATGCTTTATATCAGCCTGAGCCACGTGGACGAGAACCGGTTCAGCGGCGGCAATCTCACGCCTAGTATCGGGCTGAAACCGGATGGCGAGGAACTGCTCCTTTACCTCAACGGTCGGCGCATTGCCGTGGACCTGGCGCACACCTCAGACGCGGCCGCTTATGATATCCTCTCCTTCATTGACCAACAGAATCTGGACATCCCCATTATGGCCAGCCATTCCAACTTTCGGGAAGTGTGCGACCATCCGCGCAACCTGCCGCAGGAACTGGTGCAGGAGATAGTGCATCGCCAGGGACTCATCGGGCTGAATTTCCTGAAGAACTTTGTGCACCCAGATCGCCCCGAGGCCCTGCTGGAACATATCCGCTACGGATTTAGGCACGCGCCCCAGGCCCTGACCTTCGGGGCTGATTTCTTCCAGGAATCCGGTGTGCTGGGTGAATCTTATTATCATGAGGAACATCGCACGGCAGCGCGGTACCAGTCTATTTTGGCGGAGCTAAGGCAGGAGTTTTCCCCGGAACAGTTAATGGACCTTAGCTACCGGAACGTGCTCCGGTTTCTGGAAAGGCTGTGGGGTTGATCCGAAGAAGGAAATGTACCAAGCGTTTTAGGGTAGATTTACGGAAAAGCGCCAGTAAACAGTGGGCTATAACCTGTATGAGGCAGGAGAAATAAAGTATATAAAAAGGGCTATGTCTTGTAGCCAGGGTAATCAGGGATTTGGCTATATTTAGGAATATATCCGGTATTCCTATTCAATCTATTATCCTTTATTCCTTACATGCCCCCAAGAATAAGACTAATCCCCTGCCTGCTGCTTTTTGTTTTAGTCGCACTTTTCGCATTTGGGCCCAAAAACGCGTCCTTGCTCACCAGTTTTGAAGAGATTATTGCCCGGTTCCAGCGTTTCGGGAAGGAATATCCGCAGGAGAAAGTATATCTGCACCTGGATAAGCCCTACTATGCCGCCGGCGAGGATGCCTGGTTCAAGGCCTATCTGGTGAATGCCAATGTGCACACACCCAGCCAACTGAGCAAAGTGCTTTACGTGGAGTTGGTCAACCCCGAGGATTCTGTTTACAGCCGGGTAGCGGTGGAGGTACAGAACGGGCTGGGCCATGGTGATTTCGCCCTGCCTGATACCATCCCGGCCGGACAGTACCGGCTGCGGGCCTACACCAGCTGGATGCAGAACTTTGATGAGGAGTACTTTTTCCACCAGAACCTCACCATCTACAACCCCAGGATGGAGGACGTGGTGCCTTCCATGGCTTTCGAGGTGAAGCCGCAGAGCAATGGAGACTCCGTGCAGGTAAGCCTTTCCCTGAAGAACCACCAGGGAGAGCCACTGACCAACACGCCCTTCACTTACCTTACCCGAACAGGACGCAAAACATCATCCAGACGCAAAGGCGCGACCAACGCCCAGGGAATATCCCGGTTTACGCTGTTCCTGCCTGAGGGGGAGGATCGCCAAAACGCCAAACTGCAGCTAACGGTAGCCGAAGGCCTGGAGCCGTACGAGAAAAGCTTTCCTATTCCCCTGCCCAACACCAAACCGGATCTGCAGTTCTTCCCCGAGGGCGGGAACCTGATTGCGGGCATGTGGAACGTAGTGGGTTTCAAAGCCGTGGATGCCTCCGGCCTGGGTACAGACGTGGCCGGCGCTATATATGACCAGACCGGCAAGAAAGTAACCGATTTCGAAAGCCTGAAGTTTGGGATGGGCCGCATCAGGTTCATGCCTTTCAAAGGAATGAAGTATGAGGCCCGCCTGTCGCTGCCCAACGGAAGTTTCGCCGTGTATCCCTTGCCCGCCGCCAAAGAGCAGGGCATACTGATGACCGTGGACAACAGCAACCTTGAGAACATCAAACTGAAAGTCTACCTGCTGGGCTTCGCCGATGGCGTGAACCGACCCAGAAACCTCCATTTCCTGGGACAGAGCCGCGGGGAGATGTGTTTTAAAGGATCGGGGAGCACAGACAAAGACCTGGTGGTAGTGGAAGTGCCCAGAAAGAGCTTCCCGGATGGGGTTTCCCAGATCACCCTGTTCTCAGATACCGGCGAGCCGCTGGCTGAGCGCCTTATCTTCGTGAACCAAGGCCGGCAACTGCAGTTAAGCCTTACTTCTGATAAAACAACCTATAAACCCCGGGAGAAAGTAACCATGCGCCTGCAGGCCAAAGATGAGGCGGGCAATCCGGTGGCGGGCAACTTCTCGCTAGCCGTCACGGATCAGCAGAAGATCATGCCGGAAGCCAACGGCGGCAACATCCTCACCAACCTGCTGCTTACCTCAGACCTGCGCGGGCACATTGAACAGCCGGGCTACTATTTCTCCGGACAGGACCCTGAGGCTGCCATGGCGCTGGACAACCTCATGCTCACCCAAGGCTGGCGCCGGTTTGTGTGGCAAGACCTGCTGCAGAACAAACCTCCCCAACTTACCCATCCCATTGAACAGGCGCTCACCGTCAAGGGTACAGTACTGAAAACATCGGGTAAGCCGGAGCCCAATGCCGTGGTGAACCTCTTCGAACTTGGCAACATTGCCGGAATGCTCATAGACACAACCGATGCGCAGGGCAGGTTCATGTTTGGGGTGGCCGGCCTGGATGACAGCGCCCGCATTGTGGTAAAGGCCCTCTCGGCCAAAGGCAAAAACGCGCTGGAGGTGATGCTGGAGAAAGGATTGCCGCTCACGCTGGTGAAACCAAGGGCTCCGCTGGCCCCGCCGCCCGGACCTTTCTCCCAGGAACTCGCCAGATACCTGCAGGGCAACCGCGAGCAGCTCAAGCTAGACCAGTTATCCGGGAAAAGCATCCTCTTGAACACGGTGAACATCAGAGCCCGGAAACAAAAAGAAGGAGAGGACTATTTCAGCCGGGGCCTTTACAGCATGCCAGATAGGAGCATCAAAGCGGCAGACCTGCCACCGGGCATGAACCTTATTTCCAGTCTGCAGGGCCGTATTCCGGGAGTGTACGTGGCAGGAGACCAGATTTCCATGCGCGGGGGCGGAACGCCGCTTTTCCTGCTGGACGGTATGCCCATAGAAATTGAATTCATCAGGACGCTTTCCATGAGTGAAGTGGACCGGGTGGATGTGCTGATGCCCGGCGCGTCTTCCGCCGTTTACGGCTCCCAGGGCGGCAATGGCGTGATTGCCGTTTCGCTCAAACGCGGGGGCTCCACCAGGCCTGATTTCTCCCGCTGGAGAGGTGTGGCGTCGTACAAGGGAGTCCGGTACCAGACCGCCCGGGAGTTCTACATGCCCCGCTACGATGCCCCCGCCGAAACCGAGCTGCCTGATCTGCGGAGCACCATTTTCTGGGCTCCCACCATCACTACCAATGCCTCAGGCACTGCGGAGTGGACCTTTTTCGCCGCCGATGCTGTTACAACGTACCAGGCGGTAGTGGAGGGGATCACCGGCCGGGGACAGATAGGGCGCGGGCTGGCGACCTTGCAGGTACGGTAAAGAACCTGCTTAGGCAGAGCGCCTTGTTTTACGGCCCTTTTCCCTGAAACAAGCCTTAAACGCACACAAACAATTGCGCCGGAAATTATGTATCTTTGCGGCCTGAATTAAGTAAAGCAGAAGATGTTAGATAAACTGGAAGCCATAAAACAGCGGTTTGAAGAGGTTAATGAGCAACTCATCCAACCAGATGTTGCCAGTGACCTGAAAAGATATAAGGCCCTGAACAAAGAGTTCAAGGACCTGGAGAAGATTGTGGCCGAGTATGAGCGTTATAAGCTGCTGCTCAGCAACATTGAACACACCAAAGAAGTCATTGCCACGGAGAAAGACGAGGATTTCCGGGAGATGGCCAAAGAAGAGCTGGACGAACTCCTGCCGCAGCGCGACGAGATGGAAGAGGTCATTAAGGAAATGCTCATCCCCAAAGACCCCAATGACAGCAAAGACATCATCATGGAAATCCGGGCCGGAGCCGGTGGCGACGAGGCCTCTCTGTTTGCTGGTGACCTGTACCGCATGTACAGCCGTTTCGCGGAGAAGCAGGGCTGGAAAATGGAGGTCATTGACGTGATGGAAGGTACCGCGGGCGGTTACAAAGAGGTGATCGTGGGCATCTCCGGCGAGGACGTGTACGGCAAGCTCAAATTTGAATCTGGCGTGCACCGTGTACAGCGCGTACCCGCCACTGAAACCGCTGGTCGTATCCACACTTCGGTAGCATCAGTGGTAGTATTGCCCGAGGTAGAAGACCTGGACATCGAACTGAACATGAACGATATCCGCAAAGACCTTTTCATGTCTTCAGGACCAGGTGGTCAGTCGGTGAACACCACGTATTCTGCGGTAAGATTAACGCACATTCCTACCGGTATTGTGGCCCAGTGCCAGGACCAGAAATCACAGTTGAAGAACTTTGACAAAGCCTTGGCCGTGTTGCGGTCCCGTATTTACGAGATAGAGCTGGCCAAGAAGAACGAAGCAGAAGGTGCCCAGCGCAAGAGCATGGTAGGCGGCGGCGACCGTTCAGACAAGATCAGAACATATAACTACCCACAGGGCCGCGTTACCGATCACCGCATCGGGTTAACCGTGTACAACCTGCCAAGCGTGGTTGACGGTAACATTGACGAGTTTGTGGAGCAGCTTCGTATTGCTGAGAACGCTGAGCGTTTGAAAGAAGGCGTGCAGGCCTAAGCCAACCCATACCAGAAAGCGCAGTTCAACAGAGCTGCGCTTTTTTTATTTCTCTGTTTCAGGCCTTAATTCCATAAAATAGCCTCAAACCAGGCCGGCTACGTACAGGCAGAGAAATTAGCACATCAGCACATTAAATCATCAGCACATTAGCTTCATGCGTCTTCCCTCGTTCCTTTCTGCTTCCTGGCGCCTGTGGCTGCAAAGCCTGGCCTTGGTGTGTGCGGTGGGCTGGTGGATGAGCGCCTGCACGCCCCGCGATGAGGAAATCACCGCCGATGCCGGGGCCCTGCTCAGATTGGAGGCTGATACGGTGCTGTTTGACACGGTGTTTACCGAGGTGGGCAGCGTGACCCGGCGCCTGAAAGTCTACAATCCAAACAAGAACGCCATCCGGATCTCGGAGATAAAAGTGGGCGGACTGGCAACCTCGCCGTTCCAGGTGTTTGTGAACGGAAGGCCGGGCCCGCAACTGCAGGACGTGGAGCTTCGGGGTGAGGACAGCCTGCTGGTGCTGGTTAGAGCCACCATCAACCCCAACGCGCAGGAGCAGCCTTTCCTGGTGAACGACTCTATTCTGTTCCTCACGAACGGAAACCAGCAGAAAGTGAAACTGGTGGCCTACGGGCAGAACGCCACCTACTACCGGCACAACTACCACACGGCTCCCGCCGAGGTTTGGACGGCCTCCAAAGCGCACGTGATCTATGACTCGGTGACGGTACCGGCCGGACAGACGCTCACCATTCAGAAAGGCAGCCAAATCCATCTGCACCGCAATGCCAGGGTCAAGGTGCTGGGCACGCTCAAGGTGGAAGGCGAGCCCCAGAAGCGCGTGGTGTTCCAGCAGGTACGCCTGGAGGAGCAGTACCGCAACGCGCCGGGCCAGTGGCGGGGTTTGGAGTTTCATCCTTCCAGCCAGAGCAACGAGATCCATTTCGCCGAGATCAAGAACGCGGTCACGGGCGTTTACCTCAAAGCCGAGAGGAACCAGGTGGCTCAGGTCACGCTTCGGAACAGTTTTGTGAAAAACATGCTGGAAATAGGCGTGCTAAGCCATGGTGGCGATGTGCGCCTGGAGAACAGCATCATCACCAATTGCGCCGAGTACGCGGTGGCGGGTCTGGGCGGTGGCCGCTATGACATTATCTTCAGTACGCTGGCCAACTACGCGAATGACTTCGTGCGCTTCGGGCCTTCTTTTACGTTCCAAGAGAAATATGAGGTAGAGGGAAAGCTGGTTAGAGAAGGCAGTTACGTGGTGAACGTGGTCAACAGCATCTTATGGGGCCGGCAGGAAGAGGAACTGCAGTTCGGAAACATGGGCAGTGGCTCCAGCAGAACCATCCGAAACTCGTTCCTGAAAACCCAGGCCTACAGAGCCGAGTTCGGCAGCAACGGAAACCAGCTCAACGTAGACCCGCAGTTCCGCGATGCACCCAAGTTCGATTTCCAGATCATCAAGCTGTCGCCGGCTAACGCCGCCGGTACGCCGGTGCCCGGCATTACGGTGGACTACGAGAACAAACCGCGCGATGCCCAGAAACCCGATGCCGGGGCCTTGGAAGTAGACTACCAATAATTTACCTTACCTGTATGAAGTGGTTCCAGAAAACCCTCCGCCTGCCCGCCGTGAAACGCGGCTTTCACCTCATCACCGATCTGCTGGAAGCCCAGTTGCCCGAACTGGAGGAGATAGAGGTAGGCCTGGCGCACATTTTCATCCAGCACACCTCGGCCAGCCTATCTATCAACGAGAACGCGGACCCCACCGTGCGCCACGATTTTGAGCAGCACTTCAACCGC
Source organism: Rufibacter roseolus (assembly GCF_017916365.1). Taxonomy (GTDB): domain Bacteria; phylum Bacteroidota; class Bacteroidia; order Cytophagales; family Hymenobacteraceae; genus Nibribacter; species Nibribacter roseolus. The sequence continues at coordinate 394,798 of NZ_JAFMSU010000001.1, read as the reverse complement.
ATGGTTCCGGAGAACGCGCCCTACTACCGCCACACCCTGGAAGGCCCCGATGACATGCCTGCGCACATCAAGGCTTCCCTCATGGGCGCCTCCGTGACGGTGCCCATCACCAACGGCCGCCTGAATGTAGGCACTTGGCAAGGCATCTACCTCTGCGAGCACCGCAACCACGGCGGCAAACGCACCGTGGTGGTCACCCTGCAGGGCAAGTAATTAGCATAAAAGCCGAAAGCCGATTTGGGCCTGTTTTTCAGGAAACAGGCCCAAATCGGCTTTAATGTTTACAGGCAAATCAGAGGTTGAACCGTACTCTAGCGCGTGGCTGGCGAGTAGTCAATCTGCCCGAAGTTCACGGTGAAGGTGGTGCCGCTGCCCGGTTCGCTCTCTACATCAATAGTGCCGCCCAAGGCCTTTACCTGCATCCTGGTAAGATACAGTCCTAGGCCTTTTGACTGGTCGGTGACGTGGAAGACTTTGTAGAGCCCGAACAGCTTGTCTCCTATCCGCTCCAGATCCATGCCCAGGCCGTTGTCTGCCACCGAGAGATGAACTGTGTCTCCATTGCGCCAGCTTCTGATCTTCACCTCTGGCTGCCTGTCTGGAGAGCGGTATTTTAGGGCGTTAGAGATGAAGTTGTGCAGAATGCTCTCCAAGTACAGCTTGGGGATATAAATGGTAGCCACTTCCAGCTCCGTGTTGATCTGGGCATTGGTCTGCGCGATGACGGCGGCCAGGTTCTGCTTTTCCTTTTCAATGAGCTCAGCTAACTGCACCTCTTCCTGCGGCAAATCCTGCACCAGGTGCGTTTTCAGGATCACGTTCAGGTCACTGATGGTCTCATACATGTTGTCGCTCACCTGGTTCACCTTCTCCATGGCGTAGGCGGCGCTTTCCTCGCCGGGCTCGGCGGCGTAGTACTGGTGCAGGCTCTTGATGGTGGCCAGCGGCGAGCGCAGGTTATGCGAGATGATGTACGCGAAGTCTTCCAGCTGGGCGTTGCGGGTGCGGAGCTGGTCGGCGTTGGTCGATAACTCCTGGTTCAGTTTCTGGAGCGTGGCGGTCTGGTTGCGGAGCCTGATCGCGATGAGGTCTTTCAACAAAGCCTGGGTGATTTCCACCTCGTTCAGACTCCAGGGCTGCGACTTGCCTTTGATCACCTCCACCCATTTCTCAAAGGATTTCCGCGGATGGATGTGTTGGTTTCCGGCCAAAACAGGTTTCTCGGGGTTGCCCGCCCAGATTCTGGTTTCCCTGATCTCGGGTTTGAAGAACAGAAGGTACTCCTGGTTGTAGCGCGAGATCTCCAGCGCCAGCAGCCCGCTGGCCACCTCACGGTAGGTTTCGGCCTGGGGCCACTCGGCAGACAAATTGCGGGTACAGAAAACCCCCTCAGAGACATGCTCAGAAAGCCAGCGCGTCAGGCTCTGGATGGCTTCCGCAGAAGGGGTCTGCCCGAAGGTGGTCAAAGATTTGTCCAGCAGCAGGGCGGCGCCGTGGCTCTCGGTGAGGTCCAGTAAAGAAGGCTGCGGTTTGAACAGTCCCTCGGCCAGGTCCATGCCGCTGTTCAGGCGCTGCACCAGGGTGCGCTCCACTTGCCTATACCGGTTGAACTGCTCTTGGTCCCGTTTCTCCTGCAAAGAGGCAATCACGTTCCCGAAGGTCTTCGCGACCAGATCACAGAGCTGCCGCCGCCAGACGTCAATGTAGGTGGGTTCCACGTTGTGGCAGGCAATCACGCCCCAAAGCTGGTTCTTGACCAGGATGGATAACGAGATGGTAGCCGCCACGCCAGTGTTCCGGATGTATTCCAAATGGATCTCAGACGGATTACGCAGCTCTGAACACAGGATATTGGTAGGTTGGCCGGTGGTGGGGTTGAAGTACGGGTAAATCTCTACCGCCTCGGCGTCCACGTTGGGGATCTGGCGCACGTGCTTCTGCTTCAACAGCTCCCGGGCCGGGGCCGGAATATCAGAGGCCGGGAAATGGTGCCCAATAAATGAGTTCAGGCGCACATCTCGGCTTTCGGCAATCACATCGGTGTTCCACTCCTGGTCAAACTGGGTGATGTCAACGCGGTCGTATTCCAGAATGGTGCGCAGGGTGTGAGCCACGGCCTCAGCCACGTTCTCCAGGGTGTACAGGCTGTTGAGTTGGTTGTGCAGCTGCCACAGAATGGTGTTGTGGCGCAGTTTCTCAGCGTCTGGGTACGGCGCGCTGGGCTCGCCCTCTAAGATCAGTTTGCCGCCGGATTTGTGAAAATGGCCAATAAACGGGCGGTTGCCTAATGTGAGGAACTGAGAACCTGTATAGGCAGAGTCAAAAGTCACATCATCTGCAGAAAGCAGGGAATGAAGCGGTTGGCCCAGGAGTTCCTCCAGCCCTAGAGAGAGAAACTGGTCGACGTTGCGGCTGGCCTGCTCAATGGTGAGCGTCTCTTTGTCTAACACCAGCAGGAACCCGTGCGGTTGAATCCGGCCGATGAGATGGATGGGCTCTTTGTCGCAGTTAGAGAGGTCTACCTGGTGGTTGTGATAATTTTGCATGCTACTTCTTGCTTCCCCGAGCTAAGGGGAAAGCCCAGCTGCGAAAATGCGGTTAACGGTGATAGGTTCAATTACGTTACAAATTTCCTTAACTTACCGGCTGTGACACCTTACTAATCTGAACGCTTTCTTACCACAAGGTAGTATTCAGTGTTTATACGTACAAATATGTTTATTTCTATCAGTACATTTACTATTGCCAACGACACTGAAGCCAGCGTGAAGGAAGCCTTCCGGAATCGTCCGCACCTGGTGGACGATGCACCGGGTTTCCTGAAACTGGAGGTTCTGTCTCCGCAGGACAATCCCAAGGAAATCTGGCTTAAAACCTATTGGCAAGACGAGGAAAGCTTCAAAACCTGGTACAAGAGCCACCAGTACCATGACTCGCACAAGGGAATTCCCAAAGACACCAAACTGGTACCGGGCAGCGTGAGCGTGCGCTACTTCTCCCTGGTGGGCGAATAAAAATTAAAACGATAAGGGACTATTGGGCCACTTCTCCGGTGACACTGTAGCGTTCGGCGCCCATCAGCAGCAGCTTCTGTGTCTCGTCCAGGTGGTAACGCACCAAGTGCGGCGCAGTGCCAGAGTGGGCCTCCAGGTGCAGTACTTTTTTGGTCCCGAACAGCATGTTGTCCTGCAGAATGGTGGCGTCTAGCTGTACCAACTGGCCTTTGGCATCCAGGGTGTAGGTGACTTCCTGCACGTTGGTGCTCGCATCTTCCTTGGCCTTGTAGCGGCGTACCTGCTGACCTAAGGCGTCTGAGGAGGTCTCTACCGTGAACAGTCCTTTGAGCGCGGGTTTGTTGATATCGGCATCGGCGAAGGGTGCCAGTTCCTCGGTCCAGTTCAGGGAGGAGATGGTCTTGGTTTCTTTAACGGTACCATCTTCCGCTACGGTTTTGCGCACCTGGGCTTTCTTTTGGTTCAGCGCCAAGGCCTCTCGGTCCAGGAAACCTACCAGGTCATACGCCTGGTGCGTACTCTTCACCGCCGGGGCCACGGTTCCCTCGTCCTGGCAGGCACTTGCCCCCAGAACTAAAGCCGAAAGCAGGACCAAGGTTGATTTTTTATACCAGAAGCGAAGAGAAGTAGCGTTGAACATGGACGGGGAGGAAGAGAAAGCTGTAAATGGTTTTTGACTTGTTTTACGCAAAACAGATGAAAAACGGAGATAGAAAAGCAGCAGGTGCTTCGCTATCTCCGTTTCTTATTTTAAGGTAAGGCTATTCTACGCTGGGAATCAGCAGCGAGGTACCGCTCATATCGGCGGGAGCCTGAATGCCCAACAAAGCCAGTACGGTAGGCGCGATATCGCCCAGTTTGCCGTCTTGCAGTTCGCCTCTGTAGTCGTTGTCGGCTAAGATCACGGGCACCAGATTGGTGGTGTGGGCGGTGTTAGGCGTGCCGTCTGGGTTGCGCATCACATCGGCGTTGCCGTGGTCAGCGATGATGATGGACGCATAGCCGTGGGCAAGCGCCGCAGTCACTACGGCCTCGGTGCACTGGTCTACGGTCTCAACGGCTTTCACGGCCGCTTCAAACACGCCGGTGTGGCCCACCATGTCTGGGTTAGCGAAGTTGAGGCAGATGAAGTCCACGGTCTCCCCTTCAATCTCCGGCACAATGGCGTCCCTGATGTCAAAGGCGCTCATCTCGGGCTGCAGGTCATAGGTAGCCACTTTAGGAGATGGGCATAATAAACGCTTCTCGCCTTCAAACGGCTGCTCACGGCCACCGGAGAAGAAGAACGTCACGTGCGGGTATTTCTCGGTCTCCGCAATGCGGATCTGGGTTTTGCCGGCATTCGCCAGTACCTCGCCCAGCGTGTTGGCCAGGTTGTCTTTGTCGAAGATGGGGTGAACGCCTACAAACGTATCGTCATAGTTGGTGAGCGTGTAGTAGCGGAGTTTGAGCGGTGTCATGTCCTGCTCAGGGAACTCGCGCTGCGTCAAGGCCTGCGTGATCTCGCGGCCGCGGTCAGTTCTGAAGTTGAAGCAGATGACCACGTCGCCTTCCTGGATTTTGGCGGTAGGTTCGCCGTTCTCGTTCAGGCACACAATGGGCTGGATGAACTCATCGGTGACGCCGTTGTCATAAGACTCCTGCACGGCTTCGCGCCAGTTCACCGAGCCTCTGCCCTGGGCATGCACCAACAGGTCATAAGCCAGTTTCACGCGCTCCCAGCGGTTGTCGCGGTCCATGGCGAAGTACCTTCCTATGATGGAAGCCAGCTTGCCACCGGTAGCGTCCAGGGTGTTCTGCAGATCAGTGAGGTAGTCCAGACCGCCTTTGGGGTCGGTGTCACGGCCATCGGTGAAGGCGTGAACATATACGTTGGGAGCCCCTTGCTCCTGCGCCAGACCGCAAAGTGCCTTGAGGTGCTCAATGTGGGAATGGACTCCGCCATCGGATACCAGGCCTATGAAATGCACCGGTTTGCCGTTCTCGCGGGCGAACTTGAAAGCGTCTTGCAGGATGGGGTTCTGGCCCAGGGTTTTCTCCCTGATGGCTACATTCACCTTCACCAGGTCCTGGTACACCACGCGGCCGGCACCCAGGTTCATGTGGCCTACTTCAGAGTTCCCCATCTGGCCCTCAGGCAGCCCCACGGCCTCACCGGAGGCTTGCAGGCGCGCGTGCGGAAAACGGTGGAACAGAGAATCCATGAAAGGAGTATTGGCGTGCTCAATCGCCGATACGGAAGGGTCTGTGCCCAGGCCCCATCCGTCTAGAATCATCAAAAGTACCTTTTTGCTCATGCGCGTAAAGATACAAGCCTCTGGTGAAAAAGAAGCGTCTGCCGTTTGATTATGGAGATTTCCTGTATCTTTAGGCCAGTGAACTAATCAGCCTTTGGCATAGTTTTGGCATTGGAGTAGTAAAACCTGCTTAAAACGAGACATGAAAAATTTAAAGAGATTGATGGCGATGACCTTGGTGCTGTTGGGAATGCTGGTAGGCGCCGAACGGGTAGCAGCTCAATCTGATGTGATGGGTGGAATCCAGGCGGCGATTAAAAGCGGTTCATCCCGTGAACTGGCTCGCTACTTCAATTCCAAGGTAGACGTGAACATTGACGGCGACAACGGCAGCTACAGCCAGAGTCAGGCCGAGATGGTGGTACGCAATTTCTTCAGCAAGAATGCCCCGGTGAGTTTCAGCTTTGACCACCAAGGTGGTTCAGAAGACGGCCAGCGCTACGCCATAGGCAAATACAACCACAAAGGCGGCCGCTACAACGTGGTGGTGAAGGTGAAGAAATACGGCGATGCCTATAAGATTGACACCATTGAGTTTAAATAACAGAATATAATTGCCCCTAACAGGACAATCCATAGAAAAGGCACCGATAGTTCGGTGCCTTTTTTTATTTTTGCACCGTGAAAGCATCCTACCTTACCCAAGAAGGCATTAGGGCATTTATCCGGCAGGCCCTGCAGGAAGACGTAGCCGATGGCGACCACTCGTCATTGGCCTCCATTCCCGAGAGTGCCCAGAACCAGGCCAAGCTCCTGGTGAAAGACCGCGGTGTGCTGGCCGGGGTGGAACTGGCCTGGAAGATTTTCCATGAGGTAGACCCCACGCTCCGTTTGGAGGTGTTTTTACAAGACGGGGCCCAAATCAACCATGGTGACGTAGCCTTCACCGTGCACGGCAAAGCCCAGTCCATCTTAACTGCCGAGCGTCTGGTCCTGAACTGCATGCAGCGCATGAGCGGTATTGCCACTTACACGCAGAGCCTGGCCAAGCTGATTGAGGGCACCGGCGCTAAATTGCTGGACACCCGCAAGACCACGCCTAACTTCAGGATGATGGAAAAGTGGGCGGTTTTGATTGGCGGCGGCCTCAACCACCGATTTGGCCTCTTTGACATGATCATGCTCAAGGACAACCACGTAGACTATGCTGGGGGCATCAAACAAGCCATTGAAGCCACCCACCGCTACCTGGAGAAACTGGGTAAGCCGTTGAAGATTGAAGTGGAGACCCGTAACCTGGCCGAGGTGCGGCAGGCGCTGGAGACCGGCGGTATTGACCGCATCATGCTGGACAACTTTGAAGTATCTTTGCTGCGCGAAGCGGTGGAACTCATCGGTGGCCGCTTTGAGACCGAGGCCTCAGGCGGGATCACGGAGGAAACTATCAGAGCCGTGGCCGAGACGGGCGTAAATTACATCTCGGTGGGCGCCTTAACGCACTCTAATCGCAGCCTGGACCTGAGTCTGAAGGCATTTAAGTAGAAGCAAGTATCGTGTAGCAAATAGCACGATTTGAAAAGAGTAAAAGAGAATAATTAAACCAATAACGGTAGAAGCGTAGGAAGCAGCAGGTTGGCAGGTGGAACATCATGATACATGATACTTGCTACGTGATACCAGAGAATTATGCAACAACCAAATCAACGCGGCGGACAGCGGGTACAACAGCAGCAGCCTTTCAACCCCCTGGCCATCCGCACAAAGAAAAATCAGTTAGACAAGAATGATTACGCCAAGATGGCGCTGGTGCAGGTATGGAGAAAAGAATGGTGGCGGGCACTTATTCCGCTGGTGCTGTTCTCTTTGCCGGCCGTTTTCGCCTTCTCATGGTGGTGGGTTGCGGGTGCCGTGATCATGACGGTACTCTACATCCTGGTGCGTTCTGCGCAGGTAATGGGTGTGACCCAGATGGAGCAAAGCAACGTGCTGTTTGAGCGGGTGATGTTTGAGATTGACCAGCGCCAGATTTTGATGAAACGCAATGACAAGGAAGGCATGGCCCTGCAGTGGGAAATGATTGACCGCGTGGTGCAAACCAAAGATGCCTACCAGATGTACCTCAAAGGCCCTGCCGCCGACCAGCTGCCTACCGGCTGGAAAGGCTGGGTAGCCAAGAATTTCAACGTGCCGGTGTTCCTGCACCTGCCGTTCAAGATTTTCAACAGCCCCAATGACATCAAGCTCATGGAAAGCCTGTTGCGCCGCAAAAACTTTATTCCCGCGTAAGCGTCTAAAACCAGATAACCCGTTTACGACCTAAATTTCCTAAAGATGATAAAAAATACCCTTTCCGTATTCGCCGTGGCCGGTGCGCTTTTGCTGGCTTCTTGCAGCAGCCAACCTTCTGACCTGCGTCCTGAGGTTAAAGTTTCTGATGACAGCGTTCCTCCCGGAATGCGCAACAACACCGCCAACATTGACAACGCCCGCAACGATGAGGAAACCCGGGAAGATATCCTGATCAACCACGACGAGCACGAAAACCAGACCAAACCAGGTGCCCAGAAAGGCACGCTTCCTACCCAGAAAAGCAATCAGCAGAACGCGGTAGAAAACAACGAAGCAAAAGACCTGCACGAATAATCAACCTTAGCTAGAAGCCCGTTTTTGGCTTGTTTTCCCCAAAACAGACCAAAAACGGGCTTCGGCGTACCTTCTGATTTCTATGAGAAAGACTTTCCTTGCCTGGGCCCTTTTGCTGGGTACCCTGGCTTCTGTTTCTTCCTGCAACGGCTCCCCCAAAACGGAGGAACCCGCCGCAACTACTGACGCGCAGCAAGGCACTGCCGTAGAAAGCACCGCTGCCCAAGGCCAGCAGCTGGCTTATCTCTGCCCCATGGAGTGTGAAGGCAGCGCCAGCATGGAGCCCGGCAAATGCCCGGTGTGCAACATGGACCTGGAGAAGAACCCTGCCTACCAGGCCTCGGCAGACAGCACCGCTACCTTGTAAGCCCTGGGCCTGTAGCTACGTGCTGCCCGCTTTTTTCCCCGCACCCGCATGATACAGCACCCGGAAGACTGGTTTCACACCTGGTTTGATTCTCCGTATTACCATCTCCTGTACAAGAACCGCGATGCCCGCGAGGCCCAAGACTTCCTGGACAACCTCCTGCGGCATCTTCGGCCCAAGCCCACTTGTCAGCTCATGGACCTGGCTTGCGGCAAGGGAAGGCACTCGGTCTACCTCAACCAGAAAGGCTATACGGTGACCGGGCTGGACCTCTCTGAGCGCAGCATTGCCTATGCCAGGCAGTTTGAGAACGAGAAGCTCCACTTCTATGTGCATGATATGCGCGAGGTGTTCAAACCCGAGGCGTTTGATTTCATCTTCAACCTGTTCACCAGCTTTGGGTATTTTGCCGCCGATTATGAGAACGTGATCGCGCTCAGGGCCAGCACGGCCTCACTCAAACCCAGGGGCAAGTTCATCATTGATTTCATGAATACGCCGCGGGTGATCAACCGGTTGGTGGCCAGGGAGACGAAGGAGGTAGGCGGCATTGTGTTCCATATCACCCGTAGAGTAGAGGCTGGCTTTATCATCAAGACCATTAAGTTTGAGGACCAGGGCCAGTCACATGAATTTATAGAAAGAGTACGGGCGCTCCAGTACCAGGAGTTTCTGGAGTACTTCCAGATGGCCCAGCTCCGGTTGGCAGACGTGTTCGGGGATTATCACCTGGGGCCGTATGATCCGGAGAAGAGCGAACGTATGATTTTCATCCTGAAGAAATAACCATGGTAGTAGCGGTCTCCGTTCTATTCTTTACTGTTTTGCTCGCCGGCTGGCTTGTGCGCTTCCTGCCCCAGGACAACCAGCGCTGGCTTAAGCTGTTGCTGGCGTTCAGCGGGGCGTACCTGTTTGCGCTCACCATCCTGCACATTCTCCCCGATGTCCTGCTCAGCACCCAGGACCCGCACCGCGTGGGGTTCTACATTCTGGCTGGTTTCTTTCTGCAGTTGGTGTTGGAGGTGTTCTCACACGGCGTGGAGCACGGTCACATCCATGCGCATCCGCAGGGGAACGGGCACCATAACCACGGCACGGTGCCGGTGCTGTTACTTACTTCGCTCATCATCCACTCCTTTCTGGAGGGCAGCGTGATGGTGCAGAGCCGCATGGCCGCCCAACAGGCGCATGAGCACCTGCACAGCCACGCCCACGTAAGTGACAACTTCTACCACATCCTGGCTGGCATTGCGCTGCACCACATCCCGGCGGCTATTGCCCTGATGTCGGTGTTGGTGGCGCAGCTGCACAGTTTCAAAAAGGCGTTCATGTATCTGCTGTTGTTTGCCGTGGCCTCGCCGTTGGGCTTGCTGTTCAGCAATTACGTGGCTCTGGAGAAACTGCTTTCCGGCGAAGCCTATACCGTGCTCTCGGGCTTGGTGGTGGGGAACTTCCTGCATATTTCCACCACCATCCTGTTTGAGACCAGCCCAGAGCATAGGTTCAACCGCGGCAAACTGCTGGCCACCATCGCCGGGGCCTTGATCGCCATAGGAGCGGGCATGCTGTAGAGATCCGGCCGGTAATTCTTAAGAGAAGCACAACGCCGATCCGTTCTACGCCTGATTTTTAGAAAACTGGCGTAAAACGGATCGGCGGTTTTCTTTTGGCGCTTTACCCGGAAGTGCTATCTTCATAAAGCCCAGGAAAACAGAGGAAGAAAAATTTGCGGCGTAGGGCATGCTGCGACGGCGAACGCTTGGGTTTTACGTAAAAAAAGGGTTTCTATTCAGACTGAACATAATGCTATGAAGAAAATCATGGTTTGGCTCTCCATTCTGGTGTTGGTGAGCGCCGTTGGTTACTGGCTCTACAAACGCTACGCCCAAGGCCCCGAGTTTTCCCTGTACCAGATAAAGAAAGCGGTAGACAACCGCGATTTGGCGGCGCTGGAGAAATACGTGGACGTGGACCGCACCACCGCCAGTTTCCTAGACCAAGCCGTGCAGGCCGGCATGGCCGAGCTGCCCCAGAAAGAACAGGCCCTGGCCGCGATGGCGCTGGGCATGGCCATGGCCTCTAAAAAAGAAGAAGTACTGCAGACCCTCCGGGGCGGGATTGAGGAGTACGTGGCCCACCGGAAAGGCCTTGATGGCAGGCCCGCTACCGTAACCGAGGAAGAGTGGCAGCAGCTGCAGGCGGTACTTCCCATCCAGAAGCTTCTGAAGGAAAACCCGCTGTCTAACGGCCGGCTGGAAGGTATTTCCTACGTGAACCGCACCGATACCGTAGCCGTGGTGGGCCTTGACCTGCGCGTGCCTTCCCAACCCAACCCCGTGATTGTGGAGGTGAAGATGCGCGACCGCGACGGGTACTGGCAGGTGGTGGGTCTGCCCAACGCCGGCGTGGTGATGAAGCAGTTGGGCCTGCTGGAGACGTTCAAACAGTTCAAGAACCTGCCCCAGATGAAACTGCGCCTGTAACCCCAAGAGTGTAAATCCTTTTCTTATCTCTTTTTCCTTTTAAGGCTGTTTTCTGAAAAATCGCCTTAGAACAACCTGCCTGCCAATTCTCAGCCCATGGTTAATTTCCTGCTCATTGACTGCCCAGACCGCAAAGGCCTCATCTTCACCATCACGCAGATTGTCTTCCGCAACAACCTCAACATCACCAGCAACGATGAGTTTGTAGACCGGCAGCAAAACCATTTCTTTATGCGCGCTGAACTGGCCGGCCAGGTGCAACCCGATGCGCTGGTGGCCGAACTCAGAGCCGAGCTGCCACCCGAAGCCCACATCCGACTGGAGCCGGAGCGCAAAAAGGACATCGTGATCCTGGTTACCAAAGAGCACCACTGCCTGGGTGACCTGCTGCTGCGCCACGAGTACGGCGATCTGAACGCGAACATCAGGGCGGTGATAGGCAATTACACTGAACTGGATTCGCTTGTGTCACGGTTCGGGATTCCGTTCCACCACGTATCGCATGAAAATAAGACCCGCGAGGAGCATGACCAGGAGATGAGCAACGTCATTGCCGCTTACGCCCCCGAATACGTGGTGCTGGCCAAATACATGCGAGTCCTGAGTCCCGGTTTTGTGGCCCAGTTTCCCAACCGCATCATCAACATCCACCACTCGTTCTTGCCCGCTTTCATTGGGGCCAACCCGTACCGGCAAGCTTATGAGCGGGGCGTGAAGATCATAGGCGCCACGGCCCATTTCGTGAACAGTGACCTTGACGAGGGGCCCATCATTGCCCAGAACGTGATCCAGGTGAACCATACCCAGGATGCCCGTGACATGGCCCAATCGGGCCGCGATGTGGAGAAGACTGTGCTAGCGCAGGCCCTCAAACTGGTGTTCGCCGAGAAGGTTTTCGTGAGCAACAACAAAACCATCATCTTCTAAAAGTCTTCAGCCCCAGCCGATTTCTCCCTGCTATGTGCTGCAAGCGTGCCGTTAAGTGCGTTTTGGGGTTAAAAACCAGAAAGTTAAACCTTTGTTAAACCTCAGGTTGGCCTAGGTTAAGTACAGTTATTTCTTCATATTTACCCTAGTTGTTCCCGCTAGGGAGATGAGTTCACTTGGTTTAACGGTACAATCATGAAGAATCTACTACTGCTACTGCTGGTCTTGTGCTGGCTTCCGCTGGCTCAGGCCCAAACCCCCACTGGCTCCCTCACCCTGAAACAGGCGCAACCCAAAGCAGGCCAGGAAGTGCGATTCACCTATAACCCGGCTGGTACTGTCCTGGAGAAAGCCGCTAGTGTTACGGCACTGGTGTACGCCTATGACCAGAACAAACCCAAGGTGCATGAGATAGAACTCAAGAAAGTCAAAGCCGGCTGGGAAGGCAGGTTTACGCCTGAACCTGGGGTAGACGGCGCGGTGCTGCTTTTCAGGGAAGAGGAGACCTATGACCGCAACAATGGCAAAGGCTATCCCTTCTACTTCTATACTGCCAAAAAGCAGCCGGTGCAAGGTGCAATGTACGGTCTGGCCGCGGCCTACGCAGAGTGGGGCGGCATGGTGGGCATTGAAAACGATGGCCCTAAGGCGCTGGATCTTTTAAGCCAGGAAGCGGCCTTGTACCCGGCCCAAAAGCGGGAAATGACCCAGACCAGAACCTACGCCCAACATTTTACCTACAAAGGGGAAGAGTATAAACAAAAAGTGCTGCAGGAACTGGAAGACTTGTCTAAAGAGCCCAACCTCACTGCCAAAGAACTGGGTTTCCTGGCCAACTACTACAACCGCCTAGAGAAGAAAGACAAAGTAGAGGCTTTCGCCCAGCAGGCCCGCGCCCTGGAGCCTAACGGCGAGTTTGTGCAAATCCAGCGCCTGATGGAGTATTACAACACGGAAGACCCCGCCAAAAAGAAAGAACTGGCCCTGGCTTTCGTGAAGGAGTACCCAACCCACGAGCGTGTTACGAGTCTGTTGAACGGCATCGCGCTGGAATACGCCGAGGCAGGCAACTGGCCCGAGTTCGATGCTTTGTTAACGAAATACCCCGTAGTAGCTACCTCCACCTTGTACAACTCGGCGGCCTGGCGTCTGTATGAGAAAGGCGAAGACCTGGCCAAAGCCAAAGCCCTGGCCCAGAAAGGCTATGAACTGGCCCAAAAAGAAGTTCAGCAACCCACTGAGCCTAAGCCAGACCTCTATGCCGCCACTGACTGGCAGAAGAGCCGCGAATATACCCTAGGCCAGGTGGCCGATACCTACGGCGCCATCCTCCTCAAAGAAGGCGATAAAGCCACCGCCGAGAAATACCTGGCGGAGGGCTACAAGTACACCCGCGGCAACAGCCCCGATATCACCGAGAGTTATGCTGAGGTCCTTGCCTCTGGCGGGAACAAAGCCAAAGCCCAGAAAATCATGGAGGAGATGGTGGCTAGTGGCAACGGCACCGCCAAAGTAAAAGGCTACCTCAAAGACATTTATACCCAACTGCAGAACGCCGATTCCGGGTTTGAAGCCTATCTGGCCAAAGTGGAAGCTCCCGCCATAGAAAAGCTCCGCACTGATCTGAAGCGGAAAATGATCCTGGAATCCGCGCCCGCCTTTGAACTGCGCGACCTCAGCGGCAATGTCGTGTCCCTGGCCTCGCTCAAAGGAAAGACCGTAGTGGTGGATTTCTGGGCAACCTGGTGTGGCCCCTGCGTATCCTCTTTCCCGAGCATGCAGCAGGCGGTGAACAAGTTCAAAGACAACAGCAAAGTGGCGTTTGTGTTTGTGAACTCCTGGGAGAGCGGGAAAGACAAAAAGAAAACCGCCTCAGATTTCATCAGCAAGAAGAATTACTCGTTCCAGGTGCTGCTAGACGAGGAAAACAAGATGATAGATGCCTATAAAGTCCAGGGTATCCCCACCAAATTCATCCTGGACGCCAACGGCAACATCCGGTTCAAAAGTGTGGGTTTCTCCGGCAACAGTGACAAAGCTGTGCAGGAAATCAGCATGATGATTGACCTTCTCCGCCCCGAGATGTTGACCAGCGTGAAATAACCGAGAAGATTAGGTAGATAAACAAAAAGGCCACTGCGTAAAGCAGTGGCCTTTTTGTTTATAGGCTGTTTTTGAATAATTAGGTCAAATCGACTTGTCGAATACCAGAAGCATCTTCATCTACCCTAAGCTCTTCTCTCTCTCTCTTGTCATCCTGAAAGGATCTTGTGAGCAAGCAGTAATAGCCTTTACTCAAGCGCTTGTCTAGCTCGCCCACAAGATCTTTCCAAGATGACAATGTGGGGGTGAGTGTCCTGCAAAGAACAGTGAGCAAAGAATAGTTAGCAATCAACAATCAGCAATCAACAATTCCCTAATACATTCTGGGCAAGTCAATCCCTTTGATCTTCCGGAACAGGCTGATGGCGCTGCTGTCGGTGAGGCCTGAGATGAAGTCGGTGATGTTGAGAATCTTCTCGTAGTTGTCCTGGGAGAGCTGGCGTTGTGGGCCAAGGAACTGGTCGGGCACCAAATCCAGGTATTTGCGGTGTTTTCCGGAAAACGGCTCGAAAACGGCTTTCAGGAAAGCTTCCAGCAATCCGCCCAGCACCTCGAACCCGGCCGCCTCAATCTCCAGCACCGGGCGGTGGCGGTAGATGCGGTCTATGGAGATTTTCTTGATCTCGTCCAGCGCTGCTTTCTGCTGCACCAGGTTGATCAAAGACTGGTCAAAGGTGCCGTTCAGGATGGCTTCTTCGTTCTCCAGGAAAATGCCGGCGCATTCATAGATCAGGTTGTTGATGATCACCGCCCGCCAGACGCCCAGCTGCTCGCGCCAGTCATGGAAGGTGGTGCTGTGGGTTTTGCCCGGGCGCTCGTTCAGGAGCGGGTGCAGCAGTTCTGCGGCCTGCTCAAAAGGGATCAAACCCAGTCGGCAACCGTCCTCAAAGTCAATGATGCGGTAACAGATGTCATCGGCGGCTTCTACCAGAAACGCCAAGGGGTGCCGGTGGAACGCGTGTTCGCCGGCCGGCAGCATGCCCAGTTTCTCGGCAATCTTTCTGAAATGCGCCTGCTCGGCCTGGAAGAAACCGTACTTTTTCTCGCTGGCTTTTTTGGTGCCTTTCACCAGGGCGTCTGAAGGGCGCGGGTATTTGGTGAAAGTGGCCAGGGTGCTATAGGTGAGGCGCATGCCGCAGGTGCCGGTGCTCTGGCCCGGGTAGGTGTGCGTGATGATTCGAAAGCCGGCGGCGTTCCCTTCAAAATTCTGCAAGTCAGAAATCTGGGCCGCAGTCAAGTCTTTCAGATAGCCAGCGGCCTCAGAACTCCGGAAGAAAGCGGAGATGGCGTCTTCGCCGGAATGCCCGAAAGGAGGATTCCCGATGTCATGGGTGAGGCAGGCGGCCGCCACCATGTCCCCGAAATCAGATTCCAGCATGCCGGGGTGCGTCTCCAGAATGGCCGGGTGGCGCTCCAGCAGTACCTTGCCCACCATGCGGCCCAGAGACCGGCCCACGCATGATGTCTCCAGACTGTGGGTAAGCCGGTTGTGCACGAAATCACTCTCAGGCATGGGCATGACCTGCGTTTTGTTCTGCAGCCGCCGGAACGGCGTGGAGAACACCAAACGGTCATAATCGCGCTGGAATTCCCCGCGCACCGACTCATCGGTGGCGTGTTCTTTGGTCTGGAGGTCAAAGCGTTTCTTGGAGATCAGGCGCTCCCAATTCATCTGTGGCATGGCAAAACTCTAAGCCCCGAAACTACGCCTCCCCAACGTGCAATGCAAGCCAAAACTGCCCCAAGTGGCAACTCTGTTTCAGAGTGGTTTTCCTCAAAACGGCCCTAAAACAGGTGGGGTACGGAAAGCCAAATGTTTCCGTACCCCACCTGCTTTTAAAGAAACTTAGCCGAATAAGTGGCTAGTCTAGCTTCAAATACCTTAAGGTGCCGCTCTCGCGCGATGTGGACCACCTGATGAGCAGCAGCCCGCGCACGATAGGTACCTCGTCGTCATCGTTTCCGGGGAACAGTGTGAGGTCATAGCGGTTGGCTTCTGGGGTTACCGTGACCTCAAAGCTGCGGTAAAGCCGGCCAGTTACGTCATAGATAGACAGTCGCACCCTTTCGTCTTGGGCGACATTAAAGAATAGCGAGGTCTGGTTTCCGCCGGGGTTAGGGGCCAGTTGCCGCACAAAGCCCGGGCCGGCCACCTGCACCACATCAGAATACTCAGTGGTATTGTTCGTCCTCACCAGGCGCAGGCGATAATAGTTGAGTTGGGAGAAAGGCTTGGCGTCTACGAACTCATAAGACCGGGGGGTAGTGGAGCTGCCGCTGGCGTTCACGGTGCCAATGGTGGTATAGTTTTCCCCATCGGGGCTTCTTTCTATGGCGAAGGCCGTGATGCCGTTTTCCTGCTGGGTGGTCCATTGCAACAGCACCGTGCCCTCCGTGGTGAGTTCTCCTGTGAGGTCAATCAGCTCCACTGGAATGGCGCAGGCGTTAGCTGGCTTGGGAACCATAGGGTCCACATTGCAGGGGAAGGAAGTAGTGCTGCGGGCCATTACAAACCTACCACCGTCTATATCACTTATCTGGTTGAGGGTTCTGGAAGACGGGCCCCGGGCCACCGCGTAGTGCATGATGGCTCTGGGCAAAATAAGATGGCTTAGCTGATGCCCGTGCCCTAACTCATGCACCAGCACCGACGGGAAATCGAATTGAGCGTTGCCGGAGGCATCAGGGCCGTATTGCCAGTCGCTTCGCGGAGAGTACTCCATGTCTATCTCCTCTACCCAGAAATTCACCGTAGTGCCCGAGATACAGCCTTTGTACCGGCTAATGGTTCTGCCCAGCACGTTGGCGGGCAACTCGCCGGAGCTGGCGAACCGTACCGAGTTGATGTTGTCATCGGCGGTGCTGGCCACGGGCTCATTGGAGGCGGTAATCCAGTTCACGAAAGTGTTGCAGGACCACTCGTTCATGGACCGCTTGAAGGCATACAGCGCCGGGGTATTGGTCTCAAAGTTGGCCGAGAACCGGAACGTGTACCCACCCAGGTTGTTTTGGTCAATGAGGCGGGGTTGGTAGCTCTGCTCTGGGATGTTGCGTTCATCGTCTTCGTAGCTTACGTTGGAGTACGCGAAGATCACGGTGATAGGGGCGGCCGAGGTAGCCGTGTTGGGATCACTGTTCACCACCCTGAAATCGCCGGTGCCGGCGGTGCCGCCGTCAATGCCGTACGAGGGTACTTTCACTTTTATCTGGGTGTTGGTCCAGCTCACGTAATCAGTGGGCAGCGGCTGGATAAAGGTCTTGCCGCCGTCATCGGCGTTGCGGAACTCTACATAGCCGTTACCTCTCGTTGCCCCAAAGTTGGTGCCGTTGATGGTGAGCACATCGCCGGTGCCTGCCCGCAGGGTCAAAGGGCTGAAACTGGCGATAAGCGGAATAGCCCGGCGCTGGTTCTGGGTACTGGCTTTTGGTTTCAGGGCCAGTTCCAGTTCTGGGTTGGCTTTTACGGAGCGCATGGGAGTGCCGGAGAGGCGCGAAAGCGAACCGTACAGTTCCAGCGGGATAGAGCCGTATTGGGCAAACGGGTCCTTGGCCGTGCCTTCTGCTAACTGATACCTGATAAAGCCCTGCATACTCCCGAAAACCGTGTAGCGGCTCTGGGCTTTTCCCGGCTGCAGAAAGAAAACGCCCTGCTGGTTTGTTTTCAGCTGCAGGGTGGCAGAGTACGTGTGCAGGTCCAGGCCTACGCGGCCACCCTCGGTGATAATCTCCACGGTAGTAGACGCCGGAGTGCCTTTGAACACTTTGTAGATCTCCACCTGGTTGGCGGTGTAGATGTTCTTGTGCCCTTCATTCCAGAAAGAGCGCTGGCCTATCACTTTTCCTTCCACCACCACCTGGGCGGCCTGGGTGCGCTCTTCCAGTGACAGCGGAATAAGCAGACACGCGTCCTGGGCTTGCACGGCAGAAGTACCCAGCAGGCCGAAAGCAAGCAGAATGACAGAGAGAAGGTTCTTAGGTAAGCAAGAGAAAAGACGGGTAAAGCGATGCTTCATATGATGACTTTGGATAGAGACTGCTGGTTGGAAGATAGTGCAGGGTAACGCCGGTTGTGAAAGATACTGGTCTGGAGACATCAATGCAATATCACTACGGATAAAAGGGCCGCCACGGTTGGGTGCGATTGCTTCTGCCGGTAAAAAAATGAGGCACTTACCCAGTACAGATAAATGCCTCAAAGCTAAACAGAAACTACTTCGGGTTGAAAACGGGAAATGCAGGTAAGTTATTGTGGCTCAGGGGAAGATGTCTGGTGATTTTGGCCTCTTTTCAGAAAATCGGGCTGTAAACAAAACGGGAACTGCTTTGCCAGGGAAGTGTAGAGGTAAGAAAGGGCTTTCTCACTTAACATAATGGGTAAATACCATCAGAAGGAAGGGGCAACGGCACGCTGATTTCTGCCGCCGGTAAGGGTGAAAAGGTGGGGCTTGAAAACGCAAAAGGATCCGGCTAAGTCAGTCGGATCCTTCTGGTACGTTACACAACAACTATTTCCCCCTTAAAACGGAAGTAGGTTGGTCCATATTGTGCGGCTGTAAAAATTTATTTTCTGTTTCAGGGCTTTTTTTCTGAAAAGGGTCAAAAAGCTACTCTCTACTTGAGTTTGGCTCCTTTTTGGGCAAACCACGGGTGCAGTTCCATGATCAGGCGACCGGCTTTCACGGCTGGGTCAGCCTCGGTGAGGGCTTTGGCTTCTTCCATGGTCTGAACGTTGAAAATGAAAATACCCCGCAGGTCACCGTCATCCATGAACGGGCCGGCCAGGGTGAGTTTGCCCTCGGCGGCCAGCTTGTTGATGTGCGCCATGTGCGCGTCCTGTATCCTCATAGAAGTCAAGGAATCTTGGGTTCGGTTGGGGCCTTTCCTCAGCAAAGCCATGTAGTAGAGCTTCATCTCGCCCTCGGCTGGCTCCTTGATCACGGGTTTCATCTGTTCCTGGGCGGCAGGTTTGGCGGCCTCTTTAGCTCCTTGTCTGGCCGGGGCTTTCGCGGCATGTTTGGCGGGTTCTTTGGCAACGGGTTTGTTTTGGGCCTGGGCAGAGGCAGCTCCCCAGAAGAGTCCGGCCAAAAGAAGAATGTGCTTTAATTGCATGGCTGTGGTAAGGTGTGTGGGTCTGAACGCTCAAAAGTCCTGAAGATAAAGGTTTGTGCAGGTAAATGACAAACCCGCCGCTGCTCTCCGGGCCAGCTTGTCTCTGGTTCTGTGCAGCGCCGCGCCAATATTCTTTATTGGGAATATAAGAATGTTTTCTCTAATATAGTATAGCTGGCTACAAGCCCATGGGTATGGCTTCTCAGGCTCAAACGCTCTCAGCGTTTTCCGGATTATAGCCCGAAACATAACCCTGAAGAGGCTTCCATTTTGTAGATTTGGGATGGCCCGGTAAGTTTTCTTTAAAGTGCTGTCCATAAACCCGCGCTTTTTTGATTTTTAACTGGTGAAACTAACGCACATAAACATGAACAAGTCCTTTACGTTTATCTGGGTTGCTGCCCTGGCGGCGATGACTGGCTGCAAAACCAGCACGCCCACTGCTTCACCCTCCGCTGAGGCGAGCGCCGAAGCACCTGCGCCCACCGCGGCAGCCAAACCTACTAACCTTATGTACCCCAAAACCGAGAAGATAAACCATACAGACACCTACCACGGCACCCAGGTGCAAGACCCGTACCACTGGCTGGAAGCCGATACAGCCCAGAATGTGGCCGCCTGGGTAAAAGAGCAGAACGCCGTCACCTTTGACTACCTTTCCAAAATCCCGTTCCGGGAGCAGATCCAGAAACGGCTTACGCAGCTTTGGAACTACCCCAAGTACGGGACACCTTTCCGCGAAGGTGATTACTATTACTTCTATAAAAACGACGGACTGCAGAACCAGAGTGTGCTTTACCGCCAGAAAGGCCTGAACGGCACCCCTGAATTGTTCCTGGATCCTAACAAACTGTCTGAGGACGGCACCACCTCCCTGGGTAGCCTTGATTTCAGTAAAGATGGGAAGTACGCGGTGTACACCACCTCTACCGGCGGCTCTGATTGGCGCGATGCCTACGTGCTGGACGTGGCCACGGGCAAAAAGCTGTCTGATGAACTGCACTGGATCAAGTTCTCGGGTACCAGCTGGCACAAAGACGGTTTCTTCTATAGCCGCTACGCAGAGCCCACCGAAGGCTCCAAAATGGCCAACAAGAACGAGTACCACAAAGTCTACTACCACAAGGTAGGCACGCCGCAGAGCCAGGACCAACTCATTTGGGAAGCCAAAGCGCACCCGCTGCGCCTGTTGTTTGCCAGCACCACCGAGGACGAGAAATACCTCGTGCTCACCGCCTCAGAAGGTACCAGCAACAACTCTTTGTACGTAAAGGACCTCTCCAAAGCCAACAGCCCCATTGTGCCGCTGGTCCAGACCTTTGACAAGGAGTTTGGCGTGGTGGAGAACATCGGCGACAAGCTTATTGTGCTCACAAACCAGAACGCGCCCAAATACAAGCTCATTGAAATAGACCTCAAAAAGCCGCAGGCCACTAATTGGAAAACCCTAGTGCACGAGACCGAGAACGTGCTGAACTACGCCTCACTGGTAGGCGGCCGTTTAATTCTCAACTACATGAAGGATGCCGCCACGCTGGTGCGCGTGCATGACACCAGTGGCAAATGGCTGCATGATGTGACCCTGCCCACCCTGGGCACCGCCGATGGTTTCACGGGGAAAAAGGAAGACAAAACCGTTTTCTACTCCTTCACCTCCTACACCTACCCCACCACCATTTACCAGTACGATGTGGCCACGAACAAATCCACCTTGTTCCGGAAGTCTGAGGTAGACGTGAATATGGAAGGCTACGAGACCAAGCAGGTGTTCTATACCAGCAAGGACGGTACCAAGGTGCCCATGTTCATCACCCACAAGAAGGGTCTGGTACTGGACGGCAACAACCCCACCTACCTGTACGCCTACGGCGGTTTCAATGCGTCTATGACCCCGGGTTTCAGCATTGCCCGCATGGTGTGGCTGGAGAACGGCGGCGTGTTTGCGGTGGCCAACATCAGGGGTGGCGGCGAGTACGGCGAGGCCTGGCACAAAGCGGGCATGACGCCCAACAAGCAGAACGTCTTCGATGATTTCATAGGGGCCGCCGAGTACCTGATCAAGCAGAAATACACGTCCTCACAAAAGCTGGCCATTGCCGGCGGTTCCAACGGCGGTCTGCTCATTGGCGCCGTGGTAAACCAGCGCCCCGATCTGTTCAAGGTGGCCTTGCCGGCCGTGGGCGTGATGGACATGCTGCGCTTCCATAAATTCACCATCGGGTGGGCCTGGGTGCCGGAGTACGGTTCCTCAGATGATCCCGCGCAGTTCCAGAATCTGATGAAGTTCTCGCCCATCCATAACATCAAGGAAGGCGTAAACTATCCGGCCACCCTGGTCACCACCGCCGACCACGATGACCGTGTGGTGCCGGCGCACTCGTTCAAGTACATTGCTACGCTGCAGGAGAAAGGTGCCGGGACCAATCCGTACCTCATCAGGGTAGACGTGAAAGCCGGGCACGGTGCCGGGAAATCCACCACCGCCCAGATCGCCGAGGCCGCTGATGTGTGGTCGTTTGTGTACTACAACATGGGTGTGAATCCTTACGCGGCGCAATAGAAGCCCAGTCTGTAATATAGCTAAAAGCCGATATTCCCTTGGAGTATCGGCTTTTGTACTTCTTTGGGGAATTCGGGCCCAAAACGTGTTTAAACTTTTGGGTGAAAAAGAGAGCCGCTTGGGTTGGTGTCCTCTCCGGCAGATGATTATCTTTAAAGGGCAATCCACCCTATCTCCGCAAGCATGGCACGTTACCCCGACCTGAAAACCAGATTGGCCGTAGCGCCCTTCCTGGGGCTGCTGTTCAGGCACGTGGGGGAGCCGGCGCCCCTGATTGAGCTATTGCGCAACCCCGATTACTACGCGGACCTGGCTGTCTGCATGGTATCCATCTGGGCGCTCTGGGAGTACAACCGTTGGATCATTGAACGGCTGGACCAACGCTACTCCTGGCTCACGGCACCTTTTGAGCGCCTGTTGCAGCAAGCCTTTCTGGGCATCGGGGTTACGCTGCTGCTGGTTACGCTCATCTCCTTCGTTTACAACGAGTTCATCATGGCCGCGCAGCGCGCCGATGTGTTCAGTGTCACGGTGGTGTTCGTGACCGATGTGCCGGTGGCTTTCCTGATGTTTACGGGGCTTCACTTGCTGTATGCCCTGCTGCGGGTGCAGCAAGAGTACGAAACCAAACTCCAGAACCTGAAACAGGAACGGGCGCCGCTCATCCCGGAACCAAAACCCGAGGTGCCCACCCGCAACATCATGGCCCAGCAGGGTAAATCCCAGGTGCCCGTGCCCCTCACCGAGGTCGCTTATTTCTACAAAGCCAAAGAACTCACCTTCCTGCGCACCTTTCATGGGAAAGATTACCTGGTAGACGAGACGCTGGAGCATTTTGAGAACACCCTCCCCCCGGATGTTTTCTTCCGGCTGAACCGACAGGTGCTGGCCCAGATGAGCGCCGTGCGGCGGTTCTCCTCAGACGGCACCGGCCGCCTGCTCATTTCCCTGGAACCCGCCTTCAAAGAGGAAGTCTTCGTGAGCCGAAGAAGGACCCCGGAGTTCAACGCTTGGATGCGGGAGTACGCCCTGTAAACTGCCTGTCTCTGTTTTGAAGCCATTTCCATGAAAACAGCCCCAAAACAGAGACAGGCAGTTTAAAGTACTGACTTGGTCACTGGTTCATCTGCAACTGTTCCCGCTTCTCCATATTTTTTAGGATCTCCTGTTTCTCCAGCAAGGCGGGCCGAAGCTTCTTTTCTGACAGCAGTTGCAGTTGGTCGCCGCGGTGTTTGCTGCCGGGTTGGGTGGCGTTGCCGTAGCTGAGCAGCACCTGGGCTCTCACCTTGTCCCCGAACTCGGTGATGGCTACGTAGGAATCCCCGTGGAAGGCGTATTCTTTGTTGTCATCGGCGCTGTAGTAGTACATGGTCCGGAAGACGCCGTAGTGGCCGGGCGCGCCGTTGCCGGGCACGTTGTAATCGCCCACCCTGAAGCGGTACACTTCGCCCCAGGCTACATCAAGAGCGCCGTAGCGTTTCTCTACTTCGTTGGCGGTGGTCACCAGCAGGGCCACGGCTTTTTGCGGATCCTTGAGGCCATCCGGCGTGGTGAAGGGTTGGTCGGGGTTCCAGGGCGTGGTGAACATGTCTTCGCGCATTTTGTCAAACCAACGGGCGAACAGGATGGCGCCTTTGCTGTGGGCCTCGGTTTGTCTGTCCCATTTCTGCAACACGGCGGCGGCTCTTTGGGCGACGGGATCAGGGTGTTTTTGCACTGCTATGAGCAAATCATCCAGAAAGCGGTCCGCCGATTCCATGCCGGTGTTCATCTTGTAGGCCACCAGTTCGTCAAAGGAAATGAATGCATCGTCTTTGAGCATGTTCACGGCGCGCTGCGGTCTTAGTTGGGTTTCCAGCGGCGCCATATAGGCGGGGAAATCAGCGGGTTTGAGGGCTACAGGGTAGGTGCTGGTCCAGGGCGCGTCATTGGCGTTCTGCACGAAACCGGTGCCGGGGTTGAGGACTTTGGGCAGGTCTTCGTAGGGATGGTAGGAGTTCCAGATGTACCTGGAGGAGCGTCCGTCTACGGTGCCGTTCCAGAACGCCCAGTCGCCCTCGGGGCGTTTAGGCACGTTGCCGTTGAACAGATACAGGATGTTGCCGGCTTTATCTGCGTAGATGATGTTGAACAGCGGATTCTGCAGCATCCTGATCGCCGCTTCAAACTCCTGCCAGTTTTTGGCCTGCGCCATTTTGTGGTACTGCGTGCCCAGCAGTCCGTTCTCCAGCCCGGCAATGCGCACGGCATAGGCTTTGCCGTTCTTCTCGCCTACCACTGGACCATGCTTAGATGACGCGATAACCATATTTTCCGTTTTCACAGAGCCATCGGCTTGCCGGATCTTCAGCGGCACGGTCCTTTTCTCGAATGCTTGAACTTTGCCGTCCAGCAGGTAACCGCCGTTCTGCAGCGTGAGCTCGTATCGGTCAGAGGCATCGATGGTGTTCACAGTGTGCGTCCAGCCCAGGTGATCGTTGAAGGCGATATTCAGGATAGGCTGCCCCACCAGTGACACCCCATAGGCGTTGAACCCCGGCGCCGACAAGTGCGCCTCAAAGAACACGAAGAAGTCTTCCCAGGGCAGGTGCGGATTGGTCACCAGCATGGCTTTCTTGGACGCCGACCGGGAGGGCGAAATGGCGTAGGCGTTGGAGCCCGGCGTTATCTCGCGCACGGCCGCCCGAATGTCATCGCTGCCCAGGAACTCCAGGCAAATGACGCGGGAACTGTGGGCCAGCACATCAGAGGCCGTAATGGGCAGTACTTGCTTTTTGGCTGGGTCAATGGCTTCCGGGTGCATCTGGGCATAGGCGTTCACCCCACGCACGAAGGCGTCTAAATGCTGCTTGCCCTCGGGTGGCTGTTGGGCATACTGCTTTTTGGCGGTTTCGGGCAGGTTGAACAGGTGCACCTGCTTGTCTGCGTTGAGGTATTTGTCGCCCCAATACTCAGAGGCGCGGCCCCGGGCTTGTCCGTAGAGTTCCAGCAGGAGGTTGGCGTGGTTGTGCATCTGCGCCCACCCGAAGGCGTAGTACATCTCAGCGGTGTTCTGGCTGTACACGTGCGGCACGCCGTATTTGTCCCAGATGATTTCTGAGGGTGCTTTCTGAGCCTGCCCGTTGCCTATGGCTGCGGTCAGCAAGAACGCCAGCAGCGCGAAGGCTTTGAGAGGTGACGTTGAATGCTTCATGAAGCCGGTGGATTGACGTGGTACTTGCCGTGCCTTGGAGGCTAGGTGTTTTAAGCTTACATTTTCCATATCGGGTTTATCATTTTTTGTTTTCAGGGGATGGATTTTGGGTTGGAAGACGAAGGCAGTTTGGCCGTTTGTCTGGGACAATAGTAAGCGGTTTAATAACCAAAAACCGTCCTGAATAAGCGGATGAGACGTATTCTGGGGTGAGTGGTAGGTGATCTTAAGGTGAGTGGCAGCCGGAGCGGGCCTGATGAATTTGGGAAAGCAGTGCCGATTGCTTTTTTGTTTAGGTCCGCGGAGGCGTAATTTGCAGCACCATCGGCCGAGAGGCCTTTTAGAAAAGCATTATGAGCGAAACCATAAAAGTACGGAGAGGCACCGAAGCCGATCTGCCCGGCGTGCACGCCCTGATTGTAGAACTGGCCGTCTACGAGAAAGCCCCCGATGAAGTCACTAATACCGTGGAAGACATGCGCCGAGATGGTTTTGGGGAGCGGCCTATCTTTGAGTTCTTCGTGGCCGAGTCAGCCCAGGAAGGCATTGTGGGCATCGCGCTGTATTACACCGCCTACTCTACCTGGAAAGGCAAGATGCTGTTCCTGGAGGACATTGTGGTGACGGAACGGCTGCGCCGCCAGGGCCTGGGCCGGATGCTGTTCAACGCCGTGGTGCAGACTGCTAAAGAGGAAAACTACAAGCGCATGAAGTGGCAGGTGCTGGACTGGAACGAGCCCGCCATCAACTTCTACCGCAGCATAGGCGCCAACCTAGACGGCGAATGGATCAACTGCAACTTGAGCCACGAGGAACTGCAGCAGTTTTAGGCTTTCTCCTGCCAAAGAAAAAGGCCTTTAAACCGCATTTGTGTTTTGAAGGCCTTTTTGCATAAACGGGCTAAAATAAGGTTAGCTTATATTAACTAACACCTAAGGCTCAGGTTTATTCCCAAGGTTCCTCAAATGAAAAAGCCCTGAAACTAGCATCTGGTTTCAGGGCTTTTTCATAAATATGGGCTAAAAACAATTACTGATCTGGCTGTAGATCAATAGCTGATAACTAATAACCAACAACGAACAACTAATCACTAACTATCCTACCACTTCCAATACGGTTCTGAAGGCGGCATACTGACCGGCATACTTAGCCTGCATTTTGGCCTGCATGTTCTGGTCATGGTCGCGGTGGTACTCCATCAGGTCATCCATGTGGCGGGCGAAGTACTGCACGGCGTAGGTGGTGCCTCCGGTGTCTTCCTCTTCCATCACTTTGGCAATCTGGAACTTTACAAAATAAGTAGTGGCCATCACCTCAGGGATATGCGTTTCCTGCATCCACTGGAGCCACTCGGCGGCCACGGAGTTGTCTATGCTAACGGTCTCGTTGAAAAGAATCATTCCTAAAAATAGTGCTTATCTTGCAATAACAGAAAAAGTGTGCAAAATGTGCCATGAGCCAGAGGCGAATGGCTTCACTAGTTATGAACAAACAAGTAAACGTATTGCTTACCCTATGCCTGTTGCTTTTTGCTGCCGGCACCGGCTTCAGTCAAACAGATTCTACCCTTACTTACCTAAGCGCTGACTTTGATGAGGTTCCGCAGCCCGAGGCTGCTTATTATAGAGTAGTGCGCATTACAGACCCCAAAACTGGCCGTGGGTATCAGAAAGATTTTTTCATCAACGGCGAGAAGTATGAGGAAATCAACTTCAGCAAGGTCGATTCTGTGCGAGATGGGCTCTCTCTGAACTGGCACCGGAATGGACAACTGGAAAAGCGAACCATGTATGTTAAGAATCAGGTGGTAGGAAAATCAGAGGCTTGGTTCGAAAATGGAAAGTTAAGATGGGAGCAACCCCATGTAAATGGGACGTTGGAAGGAGATATGAACGTATTCCATCCTAACGGACAACGGAAGCGGCACGAGGTGTATGCGCAAGGCAAATTAGTGAAAGGCACCTGCTATGATGAAAACGGGCAAGAGGTTCCGTTCTATCCGTTTGAAGTGATGCCGCAATTCCCTGGCGGCGACAAGGAGATGTTCAAGTATTTAGCCCAAAGTTTCAGGAAGGGCATAAAGGCACACCCCAAGAAAGTGAATGGATTGGTTGTCTTTTCATTTGTGGTAAACCAGAATGGTGACGTGGTCCAATTCAGGGTAGTGAAAACTACGCATGAGTTCCTGGGGGAAATCGGGCGGAAAGTGGTGCAAGCCATGCCCAAGTGGTCGCCCGGAATCCAAGACGGAGAGAAAGTGCCCGTGAAATATACAGCTCCAATAAGATCAGAGGCATTTTAAGTTTCGGGCCTGTTTTGAGAAAAACAGGCCCGAAACTTTATTCGGTGTAGTCTAGGTCTTTGTTGAAACTCTCGGGCAGGGTGCTGATGGAGATCAACGCGATGATGATAGTGATGGCGCCCAGGAGCGCCGCGGTAGGCAGCAGCCCGAAATCGTCCTGGAGGCTTTTAAAGGAAAGCGTGAGCGCCACAACCGCCCCGCGCACGAAATTGGGAACGGTGGTAGTAACGGTAGCCCTGATGTTGGTGCCGAACTGCTCTGCCGCGATGGTCACGAACACCGCCCAGTACCCGCTCCCGAAACCCAAAGCCACGCACAGGGCATAGAAGTAGGCTTCGCTGGCGCCCTGGGCCAGCAGGAACAACGCCACAATGCCGGAAAGCAGCAGCAGGAACAGCACCACCACCCTTTTGCGGCTCCGCAGTTTCTGACTCAGCAGGCCACTGGCCAGATCACCCACCGTAAGCCCGAAATAAGAGAACCCGATGCCTTTGGCTGCCGAGATGGGAGCCGTGATGCCCAGAGCCTGGCTGATCTCGGGGGAGAAGGTGATAAGCACGCCAATCACAAACCAGATGGGCACGCCAATAAGGATGCATTTGAGGTATTTGAAGAAGCGGGTACCGCTGGTGAATAGGCTCAGAAAATTGCCCCGGGCCACCTCCTGTTTTTGGGCTTTTTCAAACATTCCGGATTCGTAGACCCCAATCCTCAGGAGCAGCAGCAATAAGCCCAGTCCGCCTCCTACAAAGTAAGCCGTACGCCAATGGAAGTATTCGCCTATGATACCCGCCAAAATAGCCCCAGAAATGCCCACAGAAGCCACAATGGTGGTTCCGTAGCCCCGTTTCTCCTTGGGCAGAACCTCAGAAACCAGCGTGATTCCCGCGCCTAGTTCGCCCGCCAAACCTACCCCGGCAATGAACCTAAGCCAGGCGTAAAGCCCCAGATCCGTCACGAAACCATTGGCGATGTTCGCGGCAGAATACAAGAAGATAGAGCCAAAAAGCACCGAAATGCGGCCTCGCTTGTCGCCCAGTACACCCCAGAAGATTCCACCCAGCAGCATGCCCGTCATTTGCATATTTATTAGATGCACTCCCTCCTCCAGCAAGGCTGCCGGGCTGGTGATGCCTATCTCCTTCAGGCTCGCTATCCTTACTATACTAAAGAGGACAAGGTCATAAATGTCTACAAAGTAGCCCAGGGCTGCCACAATAACGGCGGTATTTAGCAGTTTACTCTTTGTGGCCGGAGAGGTGGTAGGTTGCATAAAGGAGAAACAGGTTTTAAGGGTGAAAGCGGAGTAGGACTTTAGTTATAATTCTGTATTCATGCCCATAAGGGGGTAATTTCTTTATCGGCAGGAGGTTAGGTTTGAACGGGTAATCTTCCGGTTTCATCGGAATAATAACATAGGCCGTATGGTGCTCTAAAAAAAAATTATAATTTTGTTAAAGTTCTGTAACCTTCTTTCTATGGGCACGTACCAACGCGGCATTTTTTGGTTTTTCTTCCTGAGTCTCTTCCTGGGCGTAATGCTTTCTCCTGAGAAGGGAACGTGCGCTACCCCCAATGCCCAAGGCAACTCCCTGCTCTGGAAAGTGAGCGGCAAAGGAATAAAAACCTCCTATCTCTACGGAACCTTCCACTTAGTGCCCAAAGATCAGTTTGTTCTGCCTAGTAAGGTAAAACAAAAAATGATAAAGTCCGAGACCGTGGTCTTTGAAGTAGACCTGGACAGCCCCAAGTTAACCCGCCTCATCTCAAAGTCCATGCGCATGAGCCAGCCGCTGGAGTCTCTGATGACGGTGCAGGAATACAGCCTTCTTACTAGCTTTGTGAAAGACACCCTGGAACGCAGCATGCAACAGTTCCGCTACATAAAGCCCGGGTTCCTGGGTCAGTTGCTTCTTTACCCTAAATTGTTGGGCTACAGCCCTGAGTCTTATGATCTGGCCCTGCTGGATTTGGCCAAAAAGTGGCACAAGAATGTGTATGTGCTGGAAACCCCCGAAGAGCAGGTGGCCCTTTTTGACCAATCTACCCTTGAGGACCAGACCTCGCAGCTACTCAACAACGTGAAGCAGTTTGACAAACAGCGCAAGCTCATGAGGAACATGCTGTCACTTTACCAGCAGGAAGACCTTAACGGGCTTTACAGCCTCATTACCTCGCAGGAAGATGCAGCCAAGTCAAACGACATGCTGCTGGATGAGCGTAACCACAAATGGTTGGCCCCCATGGTAGACATGATGCAAAAAAGCCCCTCTTTTGTAGCCGTAGGCGCCGCCCACTTGGCCGGTGAAGAAGGACTCATTCAGCTGCTGCGTGCCCAGGGCTACAAAGTAGAGCCAGTACTTGACTAATATATTTTAAAGCAGATCTATCTAAACCCGCAGCAAGACCCGCTTCATCTCCTGAGGCGGGTTTTGCATTTCTGACCCCTTTGGAAGAAAACAGGCTTAAAACAGAAAAGGCCCTGGCATGTGCCGGGGCCTTTTACACTATTGGGGTTATTACCCTTACTGGATGGTGATCAAGAAGCTTACCTCGGCGTCTGTCTCACCGGTGTTGATGGTGCTGGTAGCGCTTTTAGAGTTAGGCTGGTGCTTCAGGATCACTTGTAGGTTGCCGGTTGAGGCAGAGGTGGTAATGGCTCTGGTGTGGATGCCTACCGGACGGTTGTTGCTGTCGGTGTCATTATACGCCACAGATAGGTTCAGGCCATTGGAAACCACGTAGAAGAACTGGTGCTCATCGCCTTCTTCCTCCACTTCTTCGGTGATGTCCTCGGCGGGGTTTTTAGACTCATCCATCACTTTCACGGTGACATCATAAGTTTTGTTCGCGGCCAAAGTAGCGCCGGTAACGGTGGGTGCCTGGCCTCCGTCGCCATCCAAATCACGGTAGGTAGCGGTGACAGTAGCACCGCCGCCCTGTGGAACCATGGTCAACTGCAAGGTGGTGATCAGTTCTTCCTCGTTCGTAGGAATTGGATCTTCGTCATTGCTGCAGGAAGTCATGAACACAGAAGCAGTGAACAAAAAGGCTAAGGAAGGTTTCAAAAATAATTTCATGGGGATTTAAAGTCTTTTCAGGTGAAAATTCAGGTTTAAAAGTTCAGCGGGATGCTCACCCGCAGGGTAATGGACCGGCCTATTTCATCGGCGTAGTACCGGAAACGGTTCAGGTAATCGCGGTAGGCGGTGTTCAGGAGGTTGCGGCCAATAAGGCCTACCTCTATCTGATGTTTGCCTAACTGCAGGGTGGTTCCCGCCTCGGCGTTCAGCAGGAAATAGCCGGCAGGTGGCATGGCGTAATCCCGGGCCAGGTAATTGTCTGGGATGTGGCGCTGCCGGGGCACGGCTAGTCCGCTGATTTGAAGAAAGTTTTGCGCAAATACTCCCTGGGCTCCCAATCGTTCTACGGAATAGCGCAGGCTGTTCTCATAGCGGTCTGTTGGAATCCAGATCAGGTACTCATCGGCGGAACGGTTGTAGGCCCGCACCAGGGAGGCCTTGGTGGCGAACAGAAGATGGTCCGTCAACTGGTAAGACGCACTCACATCCATGCCGGTGAAGGTGGCATTGGTTTGCTTCTGCCGGGCCGTCAGGAAAGCGCCTCGGATGGTGAGCGTAGGCACCGTGTCGGGTTCCTGGTAGATGTAGTTGTCTATGTAGTTGTGGTACACACTGATCTCGCCGTTCAGGCGCTTGTTCTGCACGTAAGCCAGCGTAGCCATGAAGTTGTAGGCCCGTTCTACGCCTAGATTCGCATTGCCATACTCGTAGGTACCCGTACCATGGTGAATGCCGTTGCTGTACAACTCACTAGTAGTTGGCGACCGCCAGGCCGTGGAGGCATTCAGGTTCAGATCAAGGTGCGGCCCGAAGTGGTAGATGGCGCCCAACGTACCAGACAGGTTCTGGAACCGGTGCGTAGGCGTGAGCAGCTCATTGTCCAACTCAGACTGGCCGGTTCTCTCCGGAGTGTCTTTGCGGAACAACTTGGCCTGCAGGTAGCGGTAATCGTACCTGAGCCCTGCTTCCACGTGCCATTTGCCTTTCTCCCAGTTCTCAATCCAGAATAGTCCACCGGTGTGGCTCTGGTAAAACGGCACAAAGAAACGTCCCTCGTAGCGGTTGAACTGGTATTGGTACGTGGCCCCGATGCTGCCTTTCAGGTTCCAGATGAGCGGGTGTTCCCAAACGGCTTCGCTGCTGTGGGTGGTGATCTCAAACCGTAAACCAGGGGTGCTTTGGTCGCCGTGGGCGTCATACTCCTCGCGCTGGTTGTATTGCCGCGCGTAGGTGAAGAGCAATCGGCTGGCCGGACCTGTGCGGTAGAAACCGTGCAGGCGCATCAGATCATGGGTCACGTTCTGATACGGCACCCCGATGTCATAGGTGAAAGCAGCTTCCGGCTCCGGGCGTTCCCGTTGCAGGGCGTTCCGGATGTCGGTAAGATTGCCCACGTGCGAGGCCGAGAAC
Organism: Rufibacter roseolus; assembly: GCF_017916365.1. GTDB lineage: Bacteria > Bacteroidota > Bacteroidia > Cytophagales > Hymenobacteraceae > Nibribacter > Nibribacter roseolus. The sequence continues at coordinate 363,367 of NZ_JAFMSU010000001.1, read as the reverse complement.
ACGCCCAGCTTGGTGTCAAATCGGCTGAAAAAGGCATCTACCCCGAACTTCTGGCGGGTCCAACCGGCGGCGGCCGAGAAGTTCTGCTCCTGGTAGCCGGTGTTGGCCAGGTAATAATCTGGGGTTTTGCTGTTTCCGGCTTTTTTGAGCGTCCCTTGCAAGCGCCAGCTTAGCGACGGGATACCCGCCGGGTTGCTTTCCACCATGCCCGACACCACGCCCTGGCGGTTATGGCTCACGCCTACCAGATTCAACTCGGCACTGGTGCCCGCCGAATCCCGCAGAGGTTTAGGCTCTACCAGAATCACGCCGCCAATGGCATCGGCGCCGTAGCGTACGCCGGCGGCGCCTTTCACCACCGTCAGTTCAGAAGCCACAAACGGGTCAATCTCAGGCGCGTGCTCAGAACCCCATTGCTGGGCCTCGTGGCGCACGCCGTTGTTCATGACCAGCACGCGGCTGCTGTGCATGCCGTGGATGACGGGTTTGGCAATGCTGGGCCCGGTCTGGATGCTGGTTACGCCGGTCATCCTTTCCAGCGACTGGGCCAGCGATTGGCCATGGGTCTGCCGCAGTTCCTGTCCGTTTAAGTGGCCCGTGGCCTGCGGAATCTGCTCGCGCTGTTTGGCAATTCGGACCTCCACAGAGTGTAGCTGAAGAGCGTCTGGGTGCAGGCGGAAGTTGATGACCTCCGGGGAGCGAACCGACTTCTCCAGCCGTTCTGGGTTGTAGCCAATGTAAGACACCACCAACCGGTAGGTACCGGGGCAAAGGTCATGGAAATGGTAATGGCCGTTGGCATCGGTGATGCTGGTGTGGGGGGTGCCTTCCAAAACCACGGTGGCACCAATCAAGGGGCTGCGGTCTTCATGGTCGGTGACTTTGCCGGAAAGCGTGATGCCGCAGTCTGCATCGGCAGGAGCATCTGTTCCGGTAAGGATCGGACCATTCTGTGCCAGGACACGGGCAGAAGCCAGGCCAATACACAGTAGTAGCAGCACCAAATAGTTTACGTATTTGCGCAACTCAGTAAGAAAAAAGAAATGGGAAAAGGAGGAGCGTCCTCCAAACCGCCTTCAAGGGTTGGGTTTAGGGCCTGTTTTTACAAAAACAGGCCCTAAACGGCGAAGCAAGGGAGTACCTGCCCAGTCTTGAAGGAAAAGAATTAACTGAGTTGGGCTACAGGGGGGCCGCGCGGAGAGGCGGTATGCGGATAGCTGAACTTCCAGATGAAAGCGTAGCCATCCTGGTAACTATCTACCAAAGGAATGGGAGCCGTAAGCTCCACTATGGTCTCTGAGGGTTGAAAAGGGGTGTTGAACAACTCGGCCGTAGGACAGTGCGTGTGCTTCTTGTCAATGTGGGGCCGGTTTTCATCGTGCGGTTTGTCTTCTGAGTGCGCGTGGGCGTGCAAGGCCACCAGTACCTTTTCAGGTACCATCACCCGCATGAACAGCAGGAGCAAGAGGTAAGCACTTATATTCCTTAGACTTCGCACAACTAGAAGGTTATCCGCAAATATAGCACCAGCATTCATATTTCAGAGTGAAACTGCCGGGTATTGGTGTAATACGAAGGTCAAGCCCAAAAAGAACAGGTACCTCCCTGCAGGAAGGCGTTTTTATTTTAGGGCCGTTTTTCAAAAATCGGCCCTAAAACAGGAAGAGCCGTTTACAGGAAGAGGGATTGCCCTACGATCTGCAACCTACCGGCAACGTGCAAGATGAATTTGGGCGAGCCACTTCACCTGAAATCCTGCCATCCTGTCATTTTGAATGGTACTGGAACAGCTTTTGCCAAGACACTTTCACAAAACTGCAACACACATCATTATTTACATAGATAAGGAAATGGAAGAAAAAGGCACGATTTCGATTCACACCGAGAACATTTTCCCCATCATCAAGAAGTTCTTGTACTCAGACCACGAGATTTTCCTGCGTGAGTTGGTGTCCAACGCCGTGGATGCGAGCCAGAAAGCCAAAAGCCTCTCCAGCATTGGCGAGCTGAAAGGTGACTTGGGCGAGCTGAAGGTGACCGTGAAGGTAGACAAAGAGAAAAAGCAGATCATCATCTCCGATAACGGGATAGGGATGACCGCTGAGGAGATCAAGAAGTACATCAACCAGATCGCTTTCTCTGGCGCCACCGAGTTTGTGGAGCGCTACAAAGACTCCAATGCTGACAAAAGCCAGATCATTGGGCAGTTCGGGTTAGGGTTCTACTCGGCGTTTATGGTGGCCGGCACCGTGGAAATTGACACCTTGTCACACCAGGAAGGCGCTGAGGCTGCTCACTGGATATGCGACGGTTCCACGGAGTTCTCTATCACCAACGGCAACCGCACTGAGCGCGGAACGGATGTGATCTTGAACATCGCCGAAGATTCTGAGGAGTTCCTGGAAGAAGCCCGCATTCAGACCATCCTGAACAAATACTGCAAGTTCCTGCCTATTCCGGTAGAGTTCAACGGCGAGACCATCAACAACCCGAACCCGATCTGGACCAAATCGCCTTCTGAACTGACCGACGAGGACTACAAGAACTTCTACAAAGAACTGTATCCGTTCTCTGAGGACCCGCTGTTCTGGATTCACCTCAACGTGGATTATCCGTTTAACCTGACCGGTATTCTTTACTTCCCTAAAGTGAAGAATGAGTTCGATTTCCAGAAAAACAAAATCCAGCTCTACAGCCGCCAGGTGTTCATCACCGACGAGGTGAAAGACGTAGTGCCTGAATTCCTGATGCTGCTGCACGGCGTGATTGACTCCCCGGACATTCCGTTGAACGTGAGCCGCTCGTTCCTGCAGGCCGATGCGAACGTGAAGAAAATCAACACCTACATCACCCGTAAGGTGGCCGATAAACTGAACGAGATTTACAAGAAAGACCGCACCGCCTACGAAGAGAAGTGGAACGACATTGCCGTGTTCGTGAAGTACGGCATGCTGTCAGACGACAAGTTCTACGAGAAAGCCAAAGACTTCACCCTGCTGCAAAGCACCGACGAGAAATTCTACACCCTGGAAGAGTACCGCAACCTGGTGCAAGCCAACCAAACCGACAAAGACGGTAACCTGGTGATCTTGTACACCACCGATGCCGAGAAGCAGCACGCCTTCATTGAAACGGCCCAGAGCCGCAACTACGATGTGGTGAAGCTGGACTCTATGATTGACCCGCACTTCATTGGCCAGTTAGAGCAGAAACTGGAGAAAACGACCCTGAAACGCGTGGACGCCGACACCATTGATAAGCTTATCCAGACCGATGCCAAGCCGGAGAGCATTCTGTCTGAAGACGAAACCAAGCGTTTAAAGGAGCTTTTCGAGAAAGCGATCTCTAACCAGAACATGACGGTAACGGTAGAAGCCCTGAGCACCGATGACTCCCCTGTAATTATCACGCTACCTGAGTTCATGCGCCGCATGAAAGACATGAACCGCATGGGCGGCGGTGGCATGATGATGATGGGCAACCTGCCAGACATGTACAACGTGACCATCAACGCCAATCACCCGATCAACCACCGCATCCTCAAGCACAACGACGAGCGCGGCGAGAAGATAGCCAAGCAGGCCTACGACCTGGCGCTCTTGTCACAGAACATGCTTTCCGGTGCAGCCTTGACCGCCTTTGTAAAGCGGAGCGTGGAATTGATTGACAAAGAATAGTCTGCTGTTTTAAAGCGGTTTTTACCAAAAGAGCCCGGAAACGTAAGTTTCCGGGCTCTTTGCTTTTAGGCTCCTTCCTACCTCTGCTGTCATTCTAAAAGGATTTTGTAGGCGAACTGGAGTAGCAGCTATTAAATGTTTTCTAGTTCGCCCACAAGATCCTTTCAGGATGACAGGAAGAAGGGAAATGGCTGAATCTGACATTCCAGGTGGCGCAATTCAATACACCTCCGTGGTATGTCTTTTACAAATGTGCCGTCAGTTTTTGCTCCAGCACCTTCTTGGGAACCGCGCCCACTTGCTTTTCTACCACTTGCCCGTTTTTGATGACCAGCACGGTGGGCATGCTTCTGATGCCGTATTTAGCAGAGATGATCGGGTTATTATCTACATCCAGCTTACCGATGATGGCTTTGCCTTCGTATTCCTGCGCCAACTCCTCTACCAACGGACCAATCATCCGGCAAGGGCCGCACCACTCGGCCCAGAAATCTACCAACACGGGTTTGTCTGATTGAAGAAACTCCTCAAAGGTGGTGTCTGAGAAATGAACTGCTTTTGTCATTTTGCTTTCGTTTAAGTACAGGGCAAAAGTAGCAGCAGCGGCGCAGGCGGGATTGTATCAGAACGACATTCTGTGGTTAGATGCGGAGGCCCGGGGCTTGTGGGTCATCAGCGAAAAAGGTGCGGGGCGTCTCGCCCGATAGTTCCTTAAAGTCGCGATTGAAGTGGGCCTGGTCATAGTAGCCGCTGGAGAGGGCCAGTTGGGTGAAGCTTTGCTCCGGCGCTTGCTGGTACTGTTGCAGGGCGTACCGGAACCGCTGAATCTTGGCATACTCGCGCGGACTGAAGCCCAGCAGGTTTTTGAAACGCCGCTCAAACTGCCGCCGCGAAGTGTGCATCTGTTCGTAGAGTTTTTCCACATCGGGTTGCTGACCGGCGTCAATCTCTGCTTTGATCAACTGCCGGAGCGGGGCATCTGGGGTTTTGTCTTGCAGTAGTTGCTCTGTAAGGAAGTGTACCAGCAGCGCCAGGCGTTCATCGGTGGAAGCTGAGTTGGTGATCTTGTCTTCCAGTTGCCTCAAACTGCTGCCGAATACCTCCTGTACTGGCCTCACCTGGTCTCTGACTTCCTGCCCCGGAGTTTTGAACAGCAGACTAGCCGTGTATGGGTACAAAGCCGCCCCCAATATCCCGAAACTCCCCTCTGTCACCAATTTAGTAGGCTTGCTGGAGGGTCCCTGCAAATAGAACTCAGGCACAGCTTGGTCGGTGTCCGGCGCTACGAATGACCCTCGGTAATGGAACGTGAGCTGCGCGCAGCCATTGGCCACCGAACTGAAGTGATATGGCGCGGAGATGTCCTGCCCCTCGGCAATCCAGAAATAGCGCACGTACTCCGCCAGGTGCGGTGGCGGTGGAATCTGCCGATAGGAGGTGGTATGCGCCATAGAAGAGAAAGACTTTCGCTTGTCAACAGAACCTCGCACAGAGGAATTCTGCTCCGCTAAAGTAAAGAATCCAGACCATTTTACCTGCTACGCCACCACAGAGGCAAGTTGGGGCGCCCGCTCTGTTTTCCTCCTGTTCCGCCATAGATACACCAGCAATACCAAGAGAATCAACCCGGAATTAACAGCCACCAACGTTGGAACAAAGGGTGACACAAAGCCCAGCGTCATCAGCCACATATTTGCCATAGCCTGCGCCACCAGCACCTTCTCCAGCTTTCTTAGGATGGCCGAGGTGAGTAAGATGGCCCCCGCCAGCCCGAAGGTCAGTAATCCGGCAAAGTTGGTGAGGTTGTATTGAAAAGGCGCCAGTGCCATGGTCAACAAAGCGGCGCCCAAAATAATCCAGGGCAGGCGCCCGTGTCGGAGCGTTTCAATTTTTGACGGAGTTGCCGCGGCTGTCGCCTCTACTGAAAACAGAAACAGGAACCGCTGGTACTCATAAAACAACAGCAAGAGGTTGAGGAGCAGGAAAACAGCGTTCACGTAAGGCGTACCAGTCCAGTTCTGAGAAATAGTGACAGCCAAAATGGAAATGTTCATGGGCACCAGCATCACAGCACCCAGCGTGCTGAACCGCTGGCTCAGCAGCAAAGCCCCGCATACCACCTGGCAGCACGCTACCACCTGCGCAAACAAACCCAGGCCATACTTCGCCAGGGATTCCTCCAGCCACGGCGGCCCAATCAACTGCCCGAAATGCCCGTGCGTGAGTTTGCAGATGCCCGCTGAGAAAAAAACGTAGCCCAGAAACAGGCGGATGAGCAGCACCAAAAAGTCTTTGTTCTTGAGCATAGCTTTATAGTTTGATTTACGTTTAGGGGCTGTTTTCCGGAAAACGGCCCCTAAACGACTACAAGTAAAGAAGCCGGTAAGAACTAAGGAAATCTTTTAGACTAACCGCCTCAACACCTAGACCAACCCGGGTTTTCACTTCCCCCGGGTTGGGCGTTTATGGGCCGTTTTTAACAAAAGAGGTTAAAAACGCAGGTTCTTGGCCTCAGGCAAAGGTTAAGTCAAGGATAGGGCGCTTAGGCGCCTATTTTCACCGAGGTCATGGTCAGGGAACCGCCCACCATTTTGTCGTTGAAGAAAGTGGCCTCCTCCTCTTTGCCCTGCAAGCCCAGCGTGTACATCAGCGGCAGGTAATGTTCTACCGTCGGGATGGCCAGCAGCGCCTCTTTGCCCAGGGTCTGGTAGTTGATGAGCGGCTGGTGGTCACGGGTAGAGATAAGATCCTTGAACTTCTCGTTGATGGTCTGGGTCCAGTCATAACCGCCGCCGTTGATCATGCTCCAGTCCATCATGCGCAGGTTGTGCACCATGTTGCCGCTGCCCACAATGAGCACGCCTTTCTTGCGCAATTTGGTCAGTTCCTTGGCCAGGTCATAGTGGTACTGGGGGCCTTTGGTGTAGTCAATGCTGAGCTGCAGAACGGGCACGTTGGCCTCGGGGTACATGTGCCGGATGATGGTCCAGGTACCGTGGTCCAGGCCCCAGTCGTGGTCCAGTTCCACCTGCGTGGTGGTGATGAGCGCAGCGGTTTCCTTGGCCAGGGCTGCATCGCCGGGCGATGGGTACTGCACTGCGAACAGTTCTCTGGGAAAGCCCCCGAAATCATGGATGGTCTGCGGAAAGTCCATAGCCGTGATCTTGGTGCCCTTAGTAAACCAGTGTGCCGATACCACCAGCACCGCTTTGGGCACCGGAATTTCCTGCGCCATCTTCTTCCAACGCTGGCTGAACTCGTTGTCCTCGATGCCATTCATGGGTGAACCGTGCCCAATAAAGAGCACCGGCATGGTATAGTCCTGAGGCGTTAAATCCTCGGTAAATTTTCTGAAAGCACTTAAAGTTGTCATGGCTATTGCTCCTCCTGCAACTGATTTTATAAAGCTTCTTCTTTCCACGGATGTTGCTTTTAAGCGTGAAAAAGGGTTTGAGCCAGAGGATGGAGCCATCTGTAAAACAGTGTCTCTCCTGCCTCAGGTTCACTATACAAAGATCAGGAGGCCAGGGCATGAAAAGAATAAGGTAGCTTAAGAAATCGCCTGGTGGTAGAGGTCCAACCCTTCGGATTTGATGGAGCTGAAGAACTCAGGCGTGATGCCCAGGTACGAGGCGATGTGGTACTGCGGAATGCGCTGGCTGAGGGTGGGGAACTTGAGCAGGAAATCGCGGTAGTTCTCGGCGGCGGTTTGGGTCATGCCATTTAGCATCCGTTTCTTGAACGCGAAGTAGCCGTTTTGGAGCAGTTTTCTATAAAACAGGTTGAAAACGGGGTGCTGTTCCGTGAGCTGCTCAAAAGCATTGTTGTTGATCTGCACGTACCGGGTAGGCTCCAGCGCCTGGATGGACAGAAGGGCCGGCTTGTTGAACGCGATGTCGCTAATCCAGTACCGCTCCACGGCAAACTCCAGGTTCACTTCCTTGCCTGCCTGGTCAATAATGAAAGAGCGAAGGCAGCCGCTCAGCACGAAATAGATGTAATGGTTCTGCTCACCGGTGCGCAGCAGGAATTCCTTTTTCTTCGCCTCGCCCAGCTCACAGATGGCCATGAACGCCGCTTCCTGTTCCGGGAAAAGGGAAACATGTTGGGCAAGGGCGGCGGCAAGGAGGTCCTGGGGCAAAATCAAATAGAAATAACAGTTGGGCCAGGATTCAAAGGATGAGCTAAAACCTCTTCAATAGCGGCAACCATCGTGCTCAACGTCATATAAGTATTGTCTGGGGCGGCCAATACAAGGACTGGAAGGGCGTACTTTTTGAAGTTCTGCTGAAACTGAAGGTTTCTATCAAAAGTAAGCAGGGCATCGAAGTTTTCTGAAATGAGTAAATGCATCAGTTCGCCATTCATCTTCCCATTCCAACCTTTGTCACGAACGGTGTAGATTTCATGTTCTGCAAAGTGGGTTTTGAGGCGCTTAGGTAAGTTTTCATCAAGCAGCAGTTTCATATAGCTGCTCAATATTTTTTGACGTTACCAGTTTTTCCGCAATTCCTAAAACCCCCACAGCATGTTCTCTGTGTACCGTAGGGAAATCCTCTAGAAACTCATTCAGCGATATTCCCTTTTCCAGGTGAGAGAACAGGGTCTCAATAGGAACCCTGGTTCCTTTGAAAACAGGTTGTCCTGATAGAATATCTTGGTCAATGGTGATAAAGTCTTTGATGGCTGCCATATCCAAATATACGCATAATGCGAAAAAGAGGCATTGACTACCACTACCTACAAAATCAATCCCTTGTCTTTTAAACTCCTGCTGCAGCTTCCACAGGATTCATATAAGCAATGGTGGCAGAGAGAAGGTCCTAGCCGAGTTTACTGTTTTGTCACCCGCAACTCCATGCGTGAGTCGGCTAGGATGGAATTATGCTCATAGAGCGACATGGTCAGCACTGATCCCTGCAAGGTGGCTTCCAGGCTGGACATGCACCCGCAACCCCTCCCCGTCATAAGGAAGGACAGTTGGCTTCCTATGACATCTACCTTTATGTAGTTCTGGATGCGGCCGGTGGGCAACTCTACCGTCACATACACCTGGCTGTCTACCTCGGGGTTTCTGCCAATGGTCACCAGCACATTGGTGTACGCCGTGTCTTTCTGGGTGCCGCTTTTCGTATCCAGGTAATTTTCCTGCGCCGTACCTTTGTAGGTGCCTATAAACTTTTGCGGGAAGTCCAGGTCCTCTTCTTCCAACTCTTTTTCTGCGCAGGAAAAGAGAAGCAAAACCAAGGGCAAAAGATACCAGGTTGATCTTTGGAAGGCACGGAAGAGAAACATGGGCAACGTCGGTGATTAAGCAGAACGGTATACGTTCTTTACATAATGACAGCGAGCCACGGCTTTCCCCCTATCCTAAGACCAGGCCCCGCAGAACTTTGCCCGGGCCTCCAGAAACTCCTGCCACATCTCATGTAGGATCTCTCCGGCCGGTTGAATCTTCTGGACAATGGCGGCCGCTTGGCCAATCTCCAGTTCGCCTTCTTCCAGGTCACCCTCGTACATGCCGCGTTTGGCCCTGCGCGAGCCCAGCAGCTGAGCCAGTTCCAGGTTGCTGGCACCCCGGAGTTCAGCGGCTTTCACATCGTGGTAGAATTTGTTTTTGAGCAGGCGCACCGGTGTGAGTTGTTTTAGGGAAAGCTCCGTGTCGCCCTCCTGGGCGGCAACCACGCGGTCTTTGAAGCTTTGGTGCGCACTGGATTCTTCGCTGGCCACAAACCGGCTGCCCACCTGCACACCATCGGCGCCCAGGGCCAGCGCCCCGAAGATACCGGCGCCGTTCGCCACGCCGCCGGCGGCAATCAAGGGCAGACTCACCGCTTGGCGCACCAGCGGAATCAGGCAGAAGGTGGTGGTTTCCTCGCGGCCGTTGTGCCCTCCGGCTTCAAACCCCTCGGCCACGATGGCGTCTACCCCGGCTTCCTCGCACTTGCGGGCAAACTTCACGTTACTCACCACATGTATCACCTTGGCGCCGTTGTCCTGCAGCGTCTTCGTCCAGGTCTTCGGGTTTCCCGCCGAGGTCACCACCACGGGCACTTTCTCTTCCATGATGATCCTGAAATGCTCGTCCAGGTCTGGGTACAGCAGCGGCACGTTCACCCCGAAAGGTTTATCCGTGGCCTGTTTGCATTTCTGGATGTGCTCGCGCAGGACATCGGGGTACATAGAGCCAGCGCCAATGAGGCCCAGCCCGCCGGCGTTGCTCACCGCCGAGGCCAGTTTCCAGCCGCTGCACCAGATCATGCCGGCCTGGATAATGGGGTATTGGATATTGAAGAGTTGGGTGATTCTGTTGCTCATATGTATTGGAGTCTCACAGCAGATTAAGCCATTCCTGTGAACGTTTCAGAGAGTCATCTCTTGCTGCTGCGACTTTATTCTTTGATCTAAACGCAAGTTTTTGGTGTGCCTTGCACTACTTACGACGCATAAAGCACAAGCTGCATCATAGCGTTATTTATGGCTATAATGCTTTTGTTACTTTTGCTTTAGACAATTTTTTGATTGTACTGTCCTTGTCAAAACTCCAGACTACCAATGTATTCCCTTTAGCTATATACTCTTCAGGGTGAGCTTTGGTAGGTTTATTCGTGCTTCCCCAAAGTAATCCCGGTATAAAGGCATTGTCAGTGATATCTTGATCAAATATGAAGTACAGGATTGTACCCTTATCCTTGTTCTCTTCAAAAGATTGATGGCCTTTTTCAACAATTTTCCCCAGGATCATTGAATACATGTCAGGTTCCTGATAGAGAAGCGTCGCCTGGGTGGACTTACAAAGAAGCTTATCTGTTAGTTGATAAACAGCTGGTATTTCTTCTTGATCTAGCTTCAGAGGTTCAATTTTTTGGGCTTTGGAAGAAGAGGCAAACAAGCCCAAAAGTAAAATTAGAGGTAATAGTTTTTTCATTTCAATAGTAGACTCTTAATGGCTGAAATCAATTTCAGTGCTGTCGCCGATGTTCAGGCGCTGGCTCAGGCCTTTCAGCGCGGAGTCTGAACCCACCAGCGAATCTTCCAGCACGGCGTACCCCAGTTCGGCGTAGCCGCCAATGATGGAGTTGCGCACGATGGTGTAGTTGAGGATGGCGCTCTCGCCAATGGCCACGTTAGGGCCTACAATGGAATTGGAGATCTGCACGCCTTTGCCAATGCTCACCGGCGGAATGATGATGGTATTGGGGAACTCGGGGTACTCGGCGCGTTTGAATTCGGGACGGTTCAGGAGCGTGGCGTTGGCCTGGAGCAGCGTATCTTTGCGGCCGCAGTCAAACCATTGGTCTACGGTGTAGGAGACCATCTTTTCGCCGTGCTGGATCATGTGCATGAGGGCATCGGTGAGGTGGTGCTCGCTCTGCGTGCGGATGTCATTGACCACAATATGCTCCAGGGCCTCCACCAGTTTGGCCGGGTGTGCGATTTTGTACAGGCCCACCAGCGCCGAGTTTGACTTGGGGATCTTGGGTTTCTCAATCACTTTGGTGATAAAGCCTTCGCCGCCCATCTCCGCAATCCCGAACATGGTGGGGTTTTTTACCGATTTCACCGCCAGAATGGTGTGCTCTGCCGCCAGAAACTGCTGCATGTCTGCGTCCACAATGGTATCACCCAGCTGGATCAGGACCGATTCCTCGTTCCGGAAAGTTTCCCGCGCCGACCATAGGGCGTGACCCAGGCCTTCGCGCGGCTGCTGCACCACAAACTCGGCTTCAATATGCGGGTACTTGCGTTGCACGTAGTGCATAATCTTCTCGCCCAGGTAACCCACCACCAGCACAAACTGCGTGATTCCCGCCGCCTGCAGCCGCTCAATGATATGACCCAGAATGGCTTTACCGGCAATGGGAACCAAGGCCTTGGGTTGGGTGTGGGTGTGGGGCCGCAAGCGGGCGCCCATGCCAGCCACCGGAATTACTGCTTTCATACTACTTTCTAGAAGGCTTTTCACCACAAGCTACGGAATTCTTGTGGTTTTCCTGCACACCCGCCCAGCAGGGGAAAAGGAGAAAATCTGGCGGATAGGAAATTTAAATAGCGCTTTTTGAATATTTAAGCCGAACCTCCTTATCTTTAGTCGTCTGTTCTTCAGGCGCTTCTAGCCCGTTGCTTAGGCTCCCGTTTACCGGCTGTTTACAGGAAAACGGGGCAAAAACGCACATTTCTGTCGCGGTTGCGTATAGAGGGTGCCAACGGCTATTAATACGCAAGTAATTACCACCATTCTGAATAAACTACCTTCAACTATGAAAAAACTATTGCTTTACCTTATGGGTTTCGTGATTCTGGCCTCGCAGAGCTCCTGCGGATACAATGAAATGGTGCAGAAAGACGAGGCTGTCTCCAGCCAGTGGGCCCAGGTGCAGAACTCCTACCAGCGCCGCGCCGACCTGGTGCCTAACCTGGTGAACACCGTGAAGGGTGCTGCCAACTTTGAAAAAGAAACGCTGACCCAAGTAATAGAGGCCCGCGCCAAGGCAACCAGTATCCAGCTCAACGCCGATGACCTGACCCCCGAGAACCTGCAGAAATTCCAGGCGGCGCAAAGCCAGCTGAGCGGCTCGCTCTCCCGGTTGATGGCTACCGCCGAGGCCTACCCTGACCTGAAAGCGAACCAGAACTTCCTGGAGCTACAGGCCCAGCTGGAAGGCACTGAGAACCGCATCTCCGTGGAGCGGCAGAAATTCAACGGGTCGGTGCAGGACTACAACACGTACATCAGGGCTTTCCCACGCAATTTCTTCGCCGGCTGGTTCGGGTTTGAGAAGAAAGGCTACTTTGAGGCCGAGGCCGGTGCCCAGAAAGCCCCAACGGTACAGTTCTAGATTGTATCAAGTAGGACGTATCAAGTAGCAAGACTTTAGCTTTCTGTTTGGCGGCTGTTTTCACAAAAGCGGCCTCCAAACAGAAACTGCCATTGACTCAGGACTTATCACTCAAGACTCAGAACTCTCCACACCATGCCCCGCGACATCATTACCGAAGCAGATGAGGCCATCATAGTGCAGGCCATTCAGGAAGCTGAACGCAACACCTCCGGCGAGGTGCGGGTGCACATTGAAGACACCTGCGAAGGCGAGGTGCTGGACCGGGCCACCCAGGTATTTGCCTATCTGCATATGCACCAGACCAAGCTGCGCAACGGCGTACTGTTCTACGTGGCCATGAAAAGCCACAAGTTTGCCGTGCTGGGCGACGCCGGGATCAATGCCGTTGTTCCTAAAGATTTCTGGGTAGAGATCAACAAAATTGTCATCGCCGATTTCAAGGAGGGCAAGTACGCCGAGGGCCTCCGGAAAGGCATTACCATGGCGGGCGAGCAACTCAAAAGTTATTTCCCTTACGCCGGAGACCATAAAGATATCAATGAGCTGTCTGACGATATCTCCTTTGGTAAAAACCTGGACGAGAACCAAAAATAAATGAGAAAATCAATCTGGCTTCTGGGGATTTTGTGGCTGTTGGCATGGCCGGTACTGGCGCAGGATTTTCCTCCGCGCCCTTCTCCGCCGCGCCTGGTCAATGACCTGGCAGATATACTGAGCCCACAGGAAGAGCAGGCCCTGGAACAGAAGCTGGTCAACTACAATGACAGTACCTCCACCCAGATTGCCATTGTCAACATCACCTCCATTGGCCCTTATGATGTCTCTGATTATGCCTTCCAATTGGCAGAGAAATGGGGCATTGGCCAGCAGGGCAAAAACAACGGGATTCTCATCTTAACCGCCGTGCAGGAGCGCAAGATATTCATTGCCACCGGCTACGGCATGGAGGGCGTGGTGCCAGACGCCATTGCCAAACGCATCACCGAGTACACCATCAAACCCGAGTACAAGCAAGGCAACTATTACGCCGGCCTGGATAAAGGCACCAGCTTCATCATTGACGTGGCCAGCGGCGAGTATAAAGCAGATCCCCGGCAACAGCAAGGCGACGATGGCGGCGGTATTCCCTTCCTCTGGATTATCATTGGTATCCTGATCCTCATCTTCATCATCAGTCGCCGCGGTGGCGGGCGAGGTGGTCGGGGCGGCGGCATGCGCACCCTAGGCGGACCATTCTTCCCTCCCGTGATCTTCGGTGACTTCTCCGGCGGACGCGGCATCTTCGGAGGCGGCGGTGGCGGCTTTGGAGGTGGAGGAGGCGGTGGTTTCGGCGGCTTCGGAGGAGGTAGCTTCGGCGGCGGTGGCGCCGGCTCAAGCTGGTAGAAATGGTTTGGTTTCCGCTGTGGCGAAAAAGATATAATAGTAAAGCGATTTGAGGCTGTTTTTAAGAAAATGGCTCCAAATCGCTTTTTGTTTGCCTAGGAATTCTTTCCTGCCAGGAGACTTGAATTAACGCGGATTCCTCCTTTGAAAAAGAAAGCGAATGAGAATGCTAACTTTTCTAATCTCGTTTTCTCTGGTTCAAGTTTTTAACTTGGACCTACCATGGCCTGCAGTTTGCAACTGCAGTGAGGCGCTAGTCTCTAACTCGGATTCCTCGCGTTGTGCGGAGATTTAGCGGCAGCGCTCTCCGCACTTCCCGGACAGCCAATCTCCTGATTGGCGAATTGGCAGAGGTTCCAGTTGGAAGTATATCACCGTGTTTGGTGTTCCCAACGACCTCTACTCCCCTTCAATCCACTTACCACAGCTACCACCCACTTCCTTCCTTCCAAGCCTCTTGGCTGCAGCCGCGGTCTGCGGGCGTTTGTCACTTTTCTCCTTGATGAGAAAAGTAACCAAAAGAATCAAGAAGAAAAGAAACTCGCTGACGCTCAAACAGTCTTTTCTTCATTATGGTACCACCTGGCAAAAGCCTTTTGTTCCATAGTGAACTTACGCCATTGCCATTTGAGAAGCCATTGCCTGCGCTCGGCGGAGGTTGGGTTACGCACGCGCCCAACCTCCGCCGACCTGCATGGTCCTGCCTAGGTTTTAGAGCCGCTGCAATGCCTGCATCCTCCTGCGGACGAAGGTGAGATTAGACCTGCTATCCTTGTTACATTAGTCTAATTATGTAGAGACAAGGCATGCCTTGTCTCCAGCAGGTCCTCCGCAATAAACGGCAGCTACTGGAAACAACCATTAGCAACCGAAAGGGCACCCACAAGAGGTGCCCCTACAATCCTTACCGTATACCACTCTCGCCAGCCGTTGTTGGTGTTATCACCAACAACCAAAACTGTAGCCAAACCGCTTCCTGACGCATTCCAGAATTGCCGTTCAACTGCTTCCCTACGTTCAAAGCCCTGTAAAACAAGAAAGCCGATCCCTAAGGATCGGCTTTCTACTTATGCTGCTGCCAAAATAGCACATCAGCACATTAAAAAATTAGCACATTAAACTATGCGTTGCGGTTGATGCAGTTCAGGTCTTGGAAGGCTTCTTTGAGGCGGGCCACAAAGGTCTCTTCGCCGGCGCGTAACCATACGCGGGGATCGTAGTACTTTTTGTTAGGGCTGTCTTCGCCGGTTGGGTTACCAATCTGGGCTTGCAGATAGTCTCTTTTGCCTTCGTAGTAGTTTTTGATGCCGTCCCAGAATGCCCACTGCATGTCAGTGTCAATGTTCATTTTGATGGCGCCGTACTCAATGGCCTCGGTGATTTTCTCTTTCTCAGAGCCGGAACCGCCGTGGAATACGAAGTTCACTGGGTTGGCCTGGGTGCCGTATTTCTGCTGGATGAAATCCTGAGAGTTCTTCAGGATCTCGGGGCGAAGCTCTACGTTTCCTGGTTTGTACACGCCGTGCACGTTCCCGAAAGCAGCCGCCACGGTGAAACGGTTACTGATTTTGCCCAGTTCTTCGTAAGCATAAGCTACGTGCTCTGGCTGGGTATATAAGTGCGCGCTGTCTACGTCTGAGTTGTCAACGCCGTCTTCTTCGCCACCGGTTACGCCTAATTCAATCTCAATGGTCATGCCCATTTTAGACATGCGCTCAAAGTATTTGGCAGAGATTTCAATGTTTTCTTCCAGAGGCTCCTCAGAAAGGTCCAGCATGTGGGAGCTGAACAAAGGCTTGCCGTGCTGGGCGTAGAATTTCTCGCCGGCATCTAGCAGACCATCAATCCAAGGCAACAGTTTTTTAGCAGCGTGGTCAGTGTGGAGAACTACGGTTACTCCGTAAGCCTCGGCCAGTTGGTGTACGTGGTGGGCACCGGAGATAGCACCGGCAATGGAGGCTGCCTGTCCTTCGTTGCTCAGGCTTTTGCCGGCATAGAATTGGGCGCCGCCTTGGGAGAACTGAATGATAACGGGAGAATTCACCGCTTTGGCCGTTTCCAACACCGCGTTGATGGAGTTGGTACCAATTACGTTTACAGCGGGAAGCGCGAAGTTATTGTCGTTGGCGTACTTGAATAAGTCCTGCACCTCGTCTCCGTACAGAACCCCAGATCTAAATTTAGGCATGGATTTGCTAGTTTTGGTCTACTAGCAAAACTAAGTAATAAATCCGTTAGTTCTAAAGATTCTTGTTTCTGGTTAGTTTCTGGTACTCGCGTTCCACGGCATAGTCCTGGGTACTGTAGTAGGCATCATAGTAATTGAAGGCAAGCCCAATACCCCAGCCAAAAGACATCCAGGCTGGCCAGGGTAACCCCATATAAGTGTAATTCTGGTCTTTGGTAAAGAACCACACCAGCCACACCACCAGGTTAATCAGCAGGTATGTAAAGAGGTGCCGCCTGAAAGCCACGCGCTTTTTGGCCAGTTTCC
Organism: Rufibacter roseolus; assembly: GCF_017916365.1. Taxonomy (GTDB): domain Bacteria; phylum Bacteroidota; class Bacteroidia; order Cytophagales; family Hymenobacteraceae; genus Nibribacter; species Nibribacter roseolus. The sequence continues at coordinate 346,970 of NZ_JAFMSU010000001.1, read as the reverse complement.
ATAAGAACTTATCTTTTTCTTCTTCCATCTGCTTTCCTATAAGCTTATTATATAGCAAAACATAAATATAATGCTTTAAGATTGAGATTTGCCTCTTTTCAGGTTGAAGTTTGTACAAATCCTACACATGGGGCCTGGTAACGCGCAAATGCAGACGTCCTTTACCTCTATGTCTACGAGAGTTAACCGCAAAACGGATTTTATGTTGGTAAAATGAAAAGAGGAGGAAAGCCAAGGGCCTTTTTAGCTTGTATATTAGTTCTTTGCGGGGCCACTAGCCAAACCCATGTACACGTGGACAGCAGTTTCTGGTTGTATGAATTACCAGAAGCAGTGTTAGTTCATCCAGAGGCAGAAGCATGGTGGCATCCCGTTTGGGGCTTGTTTTTTCAGAATCACATAAAAACGGCGGGCTTTAACTTTTTGCCTGATCCAGAGTTTATACAAGAGTCACCATTGCATACGCGCGGCTTTGCCCGTACCTTCGCTAACCTATGAGTACACCAGACAAACGCCTTTTTCTGCTAGACGCCATGGCGCTCATTTACCGCGCCCACTTCGCCTTCAGCAAGAACCCTAGAATCAACTCCAAAGGCATGAACACCGGGGCAGCACTGGGCTTCACCAACACCCTGGTAGACCTGCTTAACCGCGAAAAGCCAACCCACATAGGGGTTTGCTATGACGCCCCCTCCAAAACCTTCCGGCACGACAGCTTTGTGGAATACAAGGCCAACCGGCAGGCCATGCCCGAGGATATCTCCATCGCGATTCCGTACGTGAAGAAGATTGTGGAGGCATTCGGGATCCCGGGCATGATGATGGACGGTTTTGAGGCCGATGACATCATTGGCACGCTGTCTTGCAAGGCCGAGAAAGCCGGCTACGATGTCTTCATGATGACCCCCGACAAGGACTATTACCAACTGGTCACCGACCATGTGTTTGTCTACAAACCGGCCTTTTTGGGCAACGCCATTGAGGTGATTGACAAGCCCAAAGTGCTAGAGCGCTGGGAAATCAGCGATGTGAAGCAGGTCATTGACATCCTGGGTCTGCAGGGCGATGCCGTGGACAACATTCCGGGAATACCCGGAATTGGCGAAAAGACCGCTAAAACGCTCATCCAGCGCTTCGGGAGCGTGGAGAACCTGATCGCCAACGCGCATGAGCTCAAAGGCAAGCAGAAAGAGAACGTGGAGAAGTTCGCCGAGCAGGGCCTCATGTCCAAAGAACTAGCGACCATTCACCTTGATGTGCCCATTGACTTTGACGAGGAAGGTCTCCGCTATGATGGTCCGGACATGGAGAAACTGGCCGCGTTGTTTGACGAGCTGGAGTTCCGGCAACTGGCTACCCGCGTGCTGGGCACCGCCTCTCCGGCCGTTCCCAAACCTGTGAGCAATAAACCCACCGTGGGCAAAGGACTCAAGTCAGATAAACCTATGGGGCAGACCTCCCTGTTTGACATGCCCGCCGCCGAGACCATGGAGACGGCAGAAGGAACTGATGCAACTGCCGCCGGAGAGGATTATGCCCCCCGCGTAAGAAAGACCATTGATACCACGCTGCACGAATATCACCTGCTCACCACCCCCGAGCAACGGCAGCAATTGCTCAAATATCTAAAACTGCAGAAAGAGGTTTCCTTTGACACCGAGACCACCAGCATTGACGCCATCACGGCCCGCTTGGTGGGTATGTCGTTCTGCTACATGCCTGGCGAGGCTTACTATATTCCCGTGCCGCCGCACGATGAAGAAGCCGCCCGCGAGATTGTGCAGGAGTTCAAGGAAGTCTTGGAAAGCCCCACTATTACCAAGATAGGCCAAAACATAAAGTATGACCTGGTAGTATTACAGCGCTACGACATTGACGTGCAGGGACCGCTCTACGATACCATGCTGGCCCATTACCTGCTGGAGCCTGACATGCGCCACAACATGGACCTCCTCGCCGAGACGTATCTGCACTATACGCCCATCGCGATTGAGACGCTGCTGGGCAAAGGCAAGAACCAGCTCACCATGGACAAGTTGCCGGCCCTGCAGATCTACGAGTATGCCTGCGAAGACGCCGATATCACCCTGCAGCTCAAAAACTACTTTGACCCGCTTTTAGAGAAACAAGGCCTGAAACGCCTCTTCAACGATGTGGAGAACCCGCTCTTGCGCGTGCTGGGCCACATGGAGCGCGAAGGGGTAAGCATTGACGCCGAGGCCCTGGCCGAGTCTTCCATCGTGCTCCAGACCGATATCAAGGAGATAGAGCAGAAGATCTTCAACCTGGCCGGCATGGAGTTCAACATCGGGTCACCCAAACAGTTGGGCGAGGTGCTGTTTGACCGCATGGGCCTGGGTGGCAGCAAGATCAAAAAGACCAAAACCGGCCAGTACGCCACCGGCGAGGAGATTCTCTCCAAGCTGGCCTTTGAGCACGAGATTGTGCAGCTCATCCTGGACCATCGGCAGCTGACCAAGCTCAAGAGCACCTACGTAGATGCCCTGCCGCAATTGATCTGCACCGAGGATAACCGCCTGCACACGTCCTACAACCAGGCCGTGGCTGCTACTGGGCGTTTAAGCTCTACCAACCCCAACCTGCAGAACATCCCAATCCGGACGGAAAAAGGCCGCGAAATCCGCAAAGCGTTTGTTCCGAGGGATGAAGACCACGTGCTGCTCTCCGCTGACTACTCGCAGATTGAGCTCCGCATCATGGCGCATTTTAGCAATGATGCCACCATGAAAGAGGCGTTCCAGAAAGGGTTGGACATTCACGCTTCTACCGCGGCCAAGGTGTTCCACGTGCCCGTAGACCAGGTAGACTCAGACATGCGCCGCAAGGCCAAGACTATCAACTTCGGGATCATCTACGGTATCTCGGCCTTCGGGCTGGCAGAACGTCTGGCTATTCCACGCCGAGAGGCCGCCGAGATCATTGAGGCGTACTTCCAGGAGTTCCCGGCCGTGAAGCAGTACATGGACAGCGCCATCAACCAGGCCCGCGACCAGGAGTTTGTAGAGACCCTGCTGGGCCGCCGCCGTTACCTCAGAGACATCAACTCGCGTAACCAGAACATCAGGGGCTACGCCGAGCGAAACGCCATCAACGCACCTATCCAGGGCACGGCTGCTGATATCATCAAAATTGCCATGATCAACATTGACCAGTGGCTCCGTGAAGAGAAACTGGCCAGCCGCATGATCCTGCAGGTACACGATGAATTGGTGTTTGATGTGCTTAAGGAGGAATTGCCAATTGTGCAGCCTAAGATAGAGGACTTGATGAAGCACGCTTTCCCGCTGAGCGTACCTATGGAAGTTGGCCTGGGTACCGGCGAGAACTGGTTGCAGGCGCACTAAGCGTTTATAGGGCGTTTTTCCTGAAACAGGGGAGAAATAGATGCACATAAAACAGGAAAGGGAGCTTACGGGCTCCCTTTCCTGTTTTGCAATATTCAATTAACTCTATTTTACTTTGAAGGTAATGGTTTCTTTAAAGTCTATACCTCTGGGGTCTGTTCCTTCGCCGGTAAGGGTAAGGGTGCTGCCGTTGAGTTTCACCTTAAAGTCATTGTCTTCTCCATCTGAGGCTCCATAGCTGAAAGTCAAGGGGTATTCCCAGTCAAGTTTGTCATCCTGCAGCTGGTAATCCCCGTTTTCTTCCTTTTCACCGTCCAGGTAAATCATGTATTCTCCTTTACCGTCAAGTTTAAAGGCGATATCATCTGTGCCCACGGCATCAATGAATAGATCATATACGTTCGTTGGCTCATCTTCCCCGTCAAACAGGACTTCATGGTCATCCAGAAGCCAGGTTTTCTGGGATATCTGCGCTTCAAGGGTAGGCTCCGGATCGTCTTTGTCGTCTTTGCTGCAGGAAGAGAACACCAGGGTGAACGCGGCCAGGATGGTGAGGAGGTATGACTTATGTAACATGATGGATATCGGATAGATGGTTTAGATAAGAGATTAGATAAAGGATGTGGTTTGCCCATAAAAAAGCGTCACCAGGTGAACTGTGTAAGAGGTACCTGGTGACGCTTAAAGTATGGAAGATTATTGAGCCTTGAAGGTGATGTTCTCTGTCACTTTCACGCCTTGCATAGTCTCAGAGGTGGTAAGCTCAAAAGTATTGGCGTTGAGCTGCTCGATGGTGTAAGTGGCATTATCCTCTCCGTTTAACTGAGCCATTACAGAGAGCGGGAAGTTCCAGTCGATCTCATCATCGTTGACATCATAGCTGCCGTCAAACTCAGAATCGCCATCACTCTCTGTGGTAACAGAGAATTCGCCGTCGCCATCAAACTTCACGAAGATGTCTCCGCCGTAGTCTTCTTCCATTACGTCATAGTCATCCTGGCCGGCGGCCTTTACAATGTGCTCAGTTACTTTCCATTCGTGTTTTTCCAGTTGGCTTACATCTACTCTTGATTTTGGCTCGTCACCGTCATCGTCTTTGCTGCAAGAAGAGAACACCAGTGTGAAAGCTGCTAAGATGGTCAGAAGATAAGATTTTTTTAACATGATAGGGAGTTGATAAAGTGAAACAAACATGATTATAGGTTAGAAATAGGGTTAGAATTCTTTTTAACTACTGGCCTGGTCAACTCTAATTACATGCTTGCTTCTATGTGCCTGGTGCAATTTCATGTAGTTAAAGTATAATTGCCGTTTGTAGAAATAAGACCGGGCTTCTGCAGATAACCCCTATACAGGATTTCAGGAAAAGTAGACATCCTCACCCAACCTGGATTTTTGGCGAGTGAAACCGTTGAAAGCCGACCTGAATTAGATAGTTTATTTTAGAGAAATAACTGTGAGAGTGGGAGTTGTATGGCAATACCCTGGGGAAATCGCATTGTTTTCTGGAAAACGGCTTAAAAACAGAAGAGGGAGCCTGTTGCCGGGCTCCCTCTTCTGTTTTCAAGGAATATATATATTATGTACCTCTGGGGTTTACATGGTCTTCATGGTTACCGTGCCGTCAATATCAAAGCCGGAGACGTTCTGTTTGAAATCTGCGGAGAGGCTGGTAGCAGTAAGCTCTGTGATGGTCAGTTCCAGATCATTCACCGGCAGGCCAAAAGAAGCGCCTATGCCCGAAATCTGCAGCACATCTCCGTTCAAAGACCAGGTGCCCTGGGCCTCCTGCGGATCAGAATCATCACACTTGGTGGCTCCTTCGTTAACTACCAGCACGCCATTGTCCCTGAACTCAACATAGTTATCCTTCTGGCAATCTTCCAGATCGGCGTAGAAGTCTATATCACCAAACAGAGTGGAAGCCTCCAGAGCCGTTATCTGCCAGCGCTTGTCTTGCAGCATCTGCTCTTTAGAGGGTGCTTCGTCATCATCATCGCTACAGGCGGTAAAGAAAAGGGTACAGCAAAACAGGAGTAGAAGTAAAGGATAGTTTTTCATAAGCTCAGGTTTTAGATAGGGTGGTATACGAATATAAACTCTTTCGGACTGAAAACGAGGGATTTTCTAGACTAGTATAATGGCCCACCCAGGAGGCGAATAAAAAAGGCCAGCTGGTGGGCTGGCCTTTTCCTAAAATGAAAGTAGTTCTGGTTACGGGATAAGCACCGCCCGGAACTGGGTCACATCAATGGTAGGCACGGATGAACCGTATTTGGCATTGATGGCCTTGATCATCTCGTTGGCAATAATGGCGTATCCGCGCGGCGTTGGGTGCACGCCGTCAAGCGAGAACAGGTTACCTGTGATGAACGCCGGAGAATACGTAACACCGTTCATGCTGTAAGGTGTCTGAATGCTGTTGAAGAAAGTAAAGGCATCAAACACGGCCAGGTCATTGGCGGCTGCTACGTTCTTGATAATGTTATTGTATTCAGTTGTAGCAGCCTGGATCTCGGCTTGTTCTTCGGCATCCAGTACCAGGGCGCTTGGCAAGGGGTTCTCTGCACTTAAACCAAACATCTTGGTGGTATCCAGCTGGTAGTTCTGCAGCAGTCTTTTCAGCTCCTGGTCCATGGCTGCGGCATCTGAAGGATATTTCGCCTTGGCCTGGTCACGCCAGTATCTACCGGTTGGCTGACCTAACAAGCCCAGGTAAGCAGTGGAGGTAAGGGTAAACAAAGCTGACCCGGTAGAACCTACCCTGATGTCATTCTTGGCGATCACTGTCCGGTTGGCTGCGCTTTTGGTTAAAGCCACTACTGCAGGTACCGCAGCAGGCAAACCAGCCTTGAACGTAGGGCCTACCGTGGTAAAGAACGGTACCGAGCGCACATCCGGGATGGTAGCTACAATACCCTTGGCTGCTTTATTTCTGGACAAGCCAGCTGCCAGCTGAGAGTAAATCGCATTGAACGTAGCAGTTGGGGTAATGCCGCCAAACGGGTTGGCAGGATCTACCACACCGCCGGCGGTGGCGTAACCCAGCACATCGTTATTTCCCAGCCAAAGCGAGAAGAACGTAGGCTGAGTGGCTACCACCTTTTGAACGTAGCTTACCTGGCCCACTTCGGCATCTGATAACAAACGTTCAAAGTAAGGGTTCACACCACCGTATTGCGGCACAGCGCTGGCCAGGACAGAAATACCCGGTACGCCCCAGTTCTGGATAGCGCCGGTGAATTTGGTAAGACGGCGGCCGCCTGGTAGGGGAGCAACATCGGTGCGTACGGCCAGGTTAGTGGTCACCGGGGCCAGGATAGGAGCTCCGGTGGAGGAGAATCCACCTAAGCGAAGGTAACCAGAACCATTGGCTTGGGCCTGTGTGAACAGAGGCTGCACAAATTGGCCGCCGCCTACAAAGCTGAACTGGTTAGCCAGAATATTGGGGTAAGAGAACACCTGGCCTTCCAGGTAAAGGCCGTTGTCCTGGTAACCGGCGGTAAGGGAGTTTCCTACGGATACGTACTTGCTGAAATCCAGAGGACCTTTGCTAAGGGTAATGTCCTCCTCAAACTCGGGCTCGCAACCGCTGAATAAGAAAGCGGTGGAAAGAAGAGCGGCCGCGCCTAATCTATAGAATATGTTCTTCATCTTGTCTTGAAATTAAAACTTGTAATTGATGCCAACACCCGGAATGTAGGCTACTGACTTGAAAGTGCCGGCTACACCGCCAGACTTGCTCGCGTCATCGGTGCGTTCTTTCTTGTTGATGTACAGGAAGGAGGCGTCAAGGTCAACTTTATCGCTCAGGGCCAGGGTTAATCCGCCAGATACCCCTCTTGAATCAGAGTCTGGTGTCTCTGGGGTCAGGTAGCCTTCCTGTACCGGTGAGTTGTCATAGTAAGCGCCGGCTCTGACGGTGAAAATGTCAGACACCTTGTACTGGGCACCTACGCGGTAAATGAAAACGTCTTCGTAGTTGCGCGGGCTTTCAGAGAAGGTTTCTCCGCGTACCCCGGCATTGTAGTCAAAGCGCAGCGATTTGTAGGCGCTCCACTCTACGCGCTGCACATCAACGGCAAAGGTTAGGGCCTCTGTAGGTTTAAAGCCAATACCCAGGGTGATGTTGGCAGGCATAGGAAGGCTGGCGTCAAACTGAGTAGCCTGGAACTGACCCGCCACTAACGGTGAAGTAGGTAGCATGAAGGTCACATCGCCGTCTTTCACTTCCATCTCCACTTTAGAGCGGTAGGTAAGGCCCAGGGAGAGTTTTTCTGTAGGCTGGAAGAAAACGCCCAGGTTAAACCCGAAACCGCTCGCCGAACCGTCCAGTTCTACCCCGGCCTCATTGTAACTGGCGTCTGTCAAAGGAATGCTTCTTTGCAGGTTCACACTACCGGTTGAGTAAACAAATCCGGCTCCCACGCCCAGTTTCTCTGAGATGCGGTAGCTGATGGTAGGCTGAATGAAAATGGTTTTCAGGGTTAACTCATTCAAGCCGTAACGTCCCTGCCACTGGTTACCCCAGTTAACAGAAGAACCAAAAGGCGTGTACACCCCAATACCGAAGCGGAGCGGGCTTTCTTCTTTCCCAAAGGAAGCATACACCTGGAACGGGGTGCTGATGGGATTGTCTGTGGTGGACTCTGAGAAACCTGGAGAAGGTTCTCTGTAAGCTATTTTCGCATTCAACGCACTAACCCCCAACTGGATACCATTCTGCCGAAGGTGGGCCAGCGCTCCTGGGTTAAAGAAAATGCTACTTTGGTCCAGCGCCAAACCAGTGCCTGCGTGGCCCATGCCTATCTGCTTTTGCCCCTGTAGGTTAGCTTGGAACCCTCCGGCCTGGGCAACGCCCGCCGAGAGCACAGCACTGCCTAGTAAGGCTAAAAATTTACTTTTCATGCGTTCGCTAGTTAAAAATAAGTGTATTTGGTTCTTAAGGATTTGTTAATCAAATATAGATAAATAGAACTGATATTCTGATAGTGTTATGCATATCGCCATATTTTTTATAATTATTAATTATGATTTAGTGTGTGCGGTTTTGATCAGAAATATGCTATGGTATTTTTACAGGCCATCGGGGAGAATTTTCCTGTGTACCCACACGTGTGCGAGTCTTCCGGCTTAGCCATTAAGGCTCCTTCCTTAACCATAAGGGGGCTGTAAAATAAAAGCGGTTTATGACGTTGTGGTAAGTACGGTTTCCTTCAAATAATCCATAGGAAGGCAAAAGCCCTCTAAGAAAAAAATCACGCAGAAACCATCTCTTTTTTGCCAGATGCGTTTAGCCATGACTGGTTAAGAGATTTCAAGTATGTATGATGTATTGATTGTTGGCGGAGGCCCGGCTGGTCTTAGCGCGGCGATGCTCCTGGGGCGGTGTATGCGAAAAGTGGCCCTGTTTGATTCCGGCGTGTACCGGAACTCCTATTCCCATGCCATGAACGGTTTCATATCCCGCGACGGTACCCCTCCGGCCGAGTTCCTGCGCCTGGGCCGCGAAGACCTGGCCAAGTATGAAGTGGATATCAAACAGAAACGGATTGTACGGGTGACCAAAGAGGGTGACCTGTTCAAAGTGGAGGATGAAGAAGACCAGGTGTACCTGTCCCGGAAAGTGCTGCTGGCCACCGGTCTCTGCGACCGCTGGCCCAAGATACCCGGGGCCGAGCCCTTCTACGGCTCCAGCATCCACCATTGCCCTTACTGCGACGGGTACGAGTCAAAGAACAAGCCGCTGGCCGCCTACGGCAAAAACCGCGATGCCATTGGGCTCTCCCTTTCCCTGAAAACCTGGAGCAGTGACGTTATGCTGTTCACAGATGGCACCAACCGTCTTACCCGCGAAGACCGCGAGCTCCTGGCCCGTAACAAAGTGCAGATCAACACCGCAGCCATTGAAAGGCTGGAGGGCGAAGACGGGCATCTGCAGCGCATCGTGCTCAAGAACGGACAGGTGGAGAACCGCGAGGCTATGTTCTTCTCCACTGGCTCAGACCAGCACTCTGACCTGGCGCGGCAACTGCAGTGTGACTTCACCAGCAAAGGCGTGGTAAGAACCTACAAACACCAGCAAACCAATGTGCCTGGGCTTTACGTGGCCGGAGATGCCGCCCGTGACATGCAGTTGGTTATTGTAGCCGCCGCTGAAGGCACCAAGGCCGCCGTGGCCATCAATATGGAGCTGCAGAAAGAGTTCAGGCTGTAGCTCCAGGTACAGAAGCTTCTAATGCGCGTTTAGCGGCTGCTTTCACAAAACGGCCGCTAAACGCGCATTTTATTTGTGATCAACTTATTGATTATATTCCCGTTATGTGTAGGAAATGGCGTGAATTACCAGACGCTTTTTGTAACTTAACTATGTGCAAGACAAAATCGGCAAAGGTGGTTTGCAGGATGGCTGAGTAGTAGGTAAAATTGCCTTTGGGAAATGGACGAGCGGTGCTTCCCGGCACTCTGTGTGGCTTTGTGTAAGTAATCATTGCTTGCCATGCGAACAATATACCTCTCTCTGATCTTATGTGCCCTTGCCTTCAGATCATGGGCGCAAACAACCCTCACGCTCCCTCGCTGGACAGACTATTATGAATGGTACGGAAGCCAGGAAACGGGCTCTTGGGTACTTGCTTTCAGTAATTCCCATGTGTACAACACGCGCGGCCAGGAAACAGAACGCATACTTATTCAAGGTGATGTTGAATTACACAAGACCCGCCACACATATGGCGATTTTGGGTTACTGGAAACGTTGGAGCTAATTCCTGGTTCTGGAGGCTGGGTAGATGGCTCTAAGTCTACGTATGTGTATGATGCGCAGGGAAGGCTTATCAGCATAACGCAACAGGCAAAGGGCCTTGACCGCTCATCTTTTGTTAATACCTCCAGGGTCATGTACCAGTATACAGAAAATGACCTGAACCCTTCTGCCGTTCTGCGCCAGGATTGGGATGAGGTTAGCAATAGTTGGCTGGATGCAGAAAGGCACACCCACCAGGCCTGGTCCACAGATCAGAATAACCCCTTCAAGTTGCTTAGCCATGCCATTCAAACAGCCCCTGCACCCTTGGATGTTGATTGGGTGAATAATGAAAGACACGGCAACTCCTATGACCCTGCCACCAGAACATTAACTTATGTCCTTGACGTGCCATCCGGAGATGGCTGGGTGTCCCATTCACGTACCCTTACCAACTTTGATGCTCAAATGAACCCCACCCAAATACGGACGTACGAACAGGCCAACAATGCTTGGCGGTTCACGCTGGGGACAGAATACACGCTGACGTACAATGCTGAAAGTGTGCTTACAGAGAAGATCGCTAGAATAAGGAGAGCCGAGGGCGGAGAATTAGAGAATGGCTATAGAGATGTGTACTCAGACTTCCAGACCTTTATTGTCACTAAAGCTGCGGAGCAGTTGCCTGCGTCTTCTCTGGCGGTGTTCCCCAACCCCACTTCCGGTGACCTGAATATCACCTTAGCCGCCGCAGGCTTTAAGCAGGCCCAGGTCCAGCTTTTCAACCTGCAGGGAAAGAAATTGTATGAGGCCATGACCTCGTACCCTTCTATCAGTAAGGGGAACCACGTGGTTCCCTGTCAGCACCTGGGGGCGGGCGTGTACGTCCTGCGCATCCTCACAGACAACAATAAAGAGATTTCGCGCACGGTGGTGAAAACGAAGTAAACCAGCCTAAAGGTTTGGGAGAGAGAAAAGGTGCGTTTACGGGCTGATTTCTAAAAATCAGCCCGTAAACGCACCTTTTTTATGCAAGAGCCGGGCTGGGGAGAAGGGGTTCCGGAACCTGCTTTCAGATGAGTGTCCTAAAAAATACAAAAAAATTGGTAGTGCGGGTAGGGGTAGTCTTAAGGGTAACTGTCAAAGCTTAACAGGTTGGGTTCAAAGGTCTTAGCATAGCGCCAGGGAAGCGGAGGTAGTAGGGAGGAGAAAGTACGTGCTTTTAGAACGGAGGTCACCCAATGTCAGGAGTCTTAGCAATGAAACCTTTTATCCAGGAATCCTAAACCAAAAGCCCCATGAAAACACTTTACATTCTTGCTTTACTATGCGCCTTGTGCGTGAGCGCCTTCGCGCAGACTACCACCATAACCCTACCCCGCAAGACCCAATTCTACGTCTGGGATGCTGACGCCAATCCGGCAGCCTGGCAAGCGGTAAGCTCCTATACCACAACCTATAACTCCCGCGCGCAGATTACGGAACAGGTGTTGGCCACAGACGCAATAAATATGTCCCGCACAGTCAATACCTATGACAATTTCAGATTGACCGAGGCCGTGAACCAGAGTTGGGATATGCTCACCAGCACCTGGAAAACCGACTTCAAGTCTACCTACGCGTATGATGCCCGGGGACGCACCTCTACTATTACGTACCAATCCACCACCGGCGGCACCGGCCCGCTCTCCAACTCTGGTAAATCCATTTACCTGTACACTGGTAATGAAACCCAACCAAACACTATTGTGCACCAGGATTGGGACGCTACCACCAACACCTGGAAAGATGATGAGCGGGACACCAACTTTATGTGGACTTCTGAAGCCAGCAACCCCTTTGGGTTCATCATGTATGAAACCCAGCAATACGACGCCGCCACCAATACCTGGGTGAACGAAGAGCGCGTGAACACGTCCTATAACGCCACCACCAGAACCCTGGTCATGACCACAGAAGAGGCATCGGGCTCCACCTGGGTAAACAGTGACCGCGAAACCATTACCTATGATGACAAAAAGAACATAACGGGAATGCTTATCCAGGAATGGGAGAACAACGCATGGGCGTTTGATAGTGAGGTGCAGTACGTGCTTACCTACAACAGCAGCAACGTCTTGACCGAGAGAATCACCAGGATAAGAGAGACCGAAGGTGAAGCGTTGGAAAACTCCCTCAGAGAAGTGTTTAGCGATTTCCAGACCTTCAACATCATGAAATCTGCGGAGCAGTTGCCGGCGTCTTCTCTGGCCGTGTTCCCTAACCCTACCAACAGCAGCCTTAAAGTAGCCTTGAGCAACGTCTCTTTCCAGGAGGCCCAGGTAGAATTGTTCAACCTGCAGGGCGTGAAAGTGTACGGTGCCGCTATCTCGCAAAGATCCCTCACCAGCGGGGCGTACGTGATCCCTGCCGAGCACCTCTCTGCCGGCATGTACATTCTGCATATCAGAACAGATAACAACAAAGAAATCTCCCGCAGGGTGGTGAAGAACTAAGCAGACCAGTCATAAGCAAAAAGCCCGGAGCTTCTTTGAAGGCCCCGGGCTTTTTGTTGTGATGGAGGTTTAAGAACGCTTGATTCAGGTTTTGCTGGGCGACTTGCGCTTTTGCTGGGAGACCTTCCGGAAGACCCTGTCTGTTAAGCAGTATTCATGGCCTTCTACCAGCAGGTGCATGATTAGGTTCTCCACGGCAATAGGCTCGCCTTCCTCTACCTCCTCCAGGTTAGAGTAACGCACGTGGGAGCTGTCCATGATGGTGACCACCGCATTCCCGAAAACCTCTACGTGCTGCCCGCCTTTGATGATGATGCCGGTTTCCTCCCCTAAACCAATGCCTACAAACTGCGGGCGCTTGGAGACGGCATGGGCCAGGCGGCCAAAGCGGCCCCGCTCCGTGAAGTGGGTGTCAATGAACACGTTCTTGATAAAGGAAAGCCCCTCAGTGGTTTTTACCTCGCCTTTCAAAAGAGAGTAATAACCGTAGCCCTCGTAGATCATGCGGTCAGACATGGCGGCGGCTCCGGCGCTGGTGCCGGCAATGGTGATTTCCTCTTCTTTGAACCGGCGTTGCATGAGTTGGTGCAGTTGGGTGCCGGCCAGAAACTCTTTCAGCCGCAATTGGTTTCCGCCGGTGAAAAAGATCACTTCGGCTTTGCCGATGCGCGAAAGGTACTCTGGTTTATCTGCTTCGTTGTCTTCGTCAATGTGCATGAAGCGCACGCTGCTGCAGCCCAGCTCCTCAAACGCTTCTTTGTAGGCCTGCCCAGACTCCATAGGCTCCAGGGTGGCCGTGGTAATCACTTCAATATGAGAGTCAATGCTGCAAAGCTCAGAGCGGACCAGGTTGATAAGACCATCATCATCGCCGCCGCCCAGTGCTATTAGGGTTCCTTTGGGTACTTGCATAAGTTGGGAAATTAAATTTGGCTGGCTCTGTCAGGGCGAACCATTGTGGGGCGTGCCGTGGGCAAAACTACTAGAGGTATGAACGTAGCCTCCTGCACAAGGATGTCAAAATAGGACAGAAAATGGCAGGAAACAAGCTTTGCCAGCCTCGCCAAGGAAGGGTATGGCGGCAAACCCGCTGCTCCAACGATGTTGCCCCGGATACGTACCTGCTAGTGATATGAAGATTCAGCAATTTGAAGACAAAGGTCTGGCCCATTTCTCTTACATCGTGATGGATGATTCAGAGATTGCGGTCATTGATCCGGCACGGGACCCCAGGCCTTACGAAGAGTTTGCCATGATCCATGACGCCAAGATTGTCGCGGTTATTGAGACGCACCCGCACGCCGATTTTGTGAGCGGCCACCTGGAACTGTCAGAAGCCCGGCAGGCCAGTGTCTACGTGAGCAAACGCGCCGGGGCCAGATACCTGCACAAGCCCTTTGACGAAGGAGATGAACTGCGCATTGGAGGCGTGACCCTGCAGGCCCTCAATACGCCCGGGCACTCGCCAGACAGCATCTCTGTTCTGCTGCGCGATGAGCAGGGCCGGGAGCATGCCGTCTTCACCGGCGATACCCTCTTCATTGGCGATGTGGGCCGCCCGGATTTGCGGGAAAGCGCCGGCCATGAGACCGCCGACCGCGAGGAACTGGCCCGCCAGCTATACCAATCTACCCGCCAGAAACTCATGCCGCTGCCAGATCATGTGCTGGTGTATCCGGCCCACGGCGCCGGAAGTCTCTGCGGCAAAGCCATCAGCGAGGCCAAGTCCAGCACCATAGGAGACGAGAAGCGCACGAATCCCGCTCTGCAGGACATGACCGAGGACGAGTTTGTGGTCTATATCACCGCCGACCAGCCCTTTGTGCCCCATTATTTTGAGTATGATGTGCACCTGAACCAGAAAGGCGCACCCAAGTTCCTGACCTCGGTGAAGCAGGTACCCATCATAGAGCCAGACCATAAACTAAGCAAAGGTTGCCTTATCATTGACACGCGGCCCCAGAACCAGTTCAAGCAGGGGCATTTGCCCAAGGCAATCAACCTGCAGGAAGGCCCCAAATTTGAGACCTGGCTTGGGTCTGTGGTGAAGCCCCAGGAAGGTTTTTACCTTATCGCCGAGGACGAGGAAAAGCTGCGCGAGTTGATTGGCCGTACCGCCAGCATTGGTTACGAAGCTTTTATTTCGGGCGCGCTGCCGGTGGCCCCGCCCGGAACGGTGCAGTCGCTGGTGTTGGATTTGACCCAGTTCAGGGCCAATCCAGATGCCTTCACCATGCTTGACGTCCGGAACACGAACGAGGTGCGGGAGAAAAAGGTGTTTGCCAATGCCTTGGAGATACCGCTGCCTGAACTCCGCGACCGCTTAGACGAAATCCCGACAGACAAACCCATTGTGGTGCACTGCGCCGCAGGGTACCGTTCTGCCGCCGCTGCCAGCATTGTGGCCCAGGAAATCACCCAGGTACCCGTCTATGACCTGGGCGAAGCCATCACTGAATTTAACGGAGACAAAAACCAATAGCCTACATCCCAGCGTACCATTTGAGCACCCTATTTTGAAGCTGTTTTATGAAAAGCAGCGTCAAAACAGGGTGTTGCTTTTCCGGCTAGAATCACTGGTAAAAGACCAAGTTGGACCTCATGAAGCCTGAGTTTATCATCTTTGGAATAAGCCGTAGACCGAAGTTGCCAGGAAACGACAAAACCCTGGTTTTAGGGGAAAGTAGCTGGGTTTTAAGCTAAAATCTATAACTTCGGGAAAGGAGCCGTGCCTGATGAGGACAATTTACCCATGGAGTAGCACCTTAACAGGGCTTCTTTTTACGTTGAAATGACTCCGGGCTTATGCAGTCCGGGTCACCATTACTTGCTTATGCTTTCTTTTCCTCGGCTTTCGGGTCTTCTCCTTCTCCTTTTCTTTTTTGTTGCCTCGGCCTCGGGCCAAATCCTGAATGTAGAAAAAGCCCGGGTGGAGAAAGATACCTCTAACTATTTCACCGGCAAGCTGGGCGTTAACCTCAACCTGTTCAACCGCGCCGTGGGCAAAGAAGGCAAAACCGACCATTTCCTGGGGCTTACCGGCAACGGCAACATTGGGTACGTGTCTGACCGCAATACGTATCTGCTGCTGGGTTCTTACAATTACGTGCGCCTCAAGGGCGAGACGCAGGTAGAGACCGGTTACGTGCACGGGCGCGTGACCTTTAACCGGCAAGACCGCTTATCTTATGAAACCTACGCCCAGGCTCAATATGACTATAACCGGGGACTGGAGTTAAGGATGCTAGCCGGCGCCGGTATCAGGTTTGCGGTTGTCCGGAAAGACAATATCAGGTTCAACCTGGGCACCGGCCCCATGTACGAATATGAACGCTGGCATAACCTGGAAGAAGACCGGTACATCAACAAGAGCATCCCCAAACTCTCCAATTACGCCAGTATCCGGTTGCCTTTGAACCCGTTTCTGGAGCTGAGTACCATTCATTATTACCAGGTTGGCTATGACCGACCGGCGGGCATGGCGCGACACCGCTTCAGCGGCGATGTGTCCATCATCATGAAAATCAACAGCCGGTTCCAACTCACCACCAACTTCTCGCACACCTACGAGAACCGCCCCATTGTGCCCATCCCTAACTACCTGTACAGCCTCACCAACGGAATTCAGGTAAGTTTCTAAGATTCCCAATAAAATGAAGGATGCCTTTGTGCCTGCGCAGGGAATAAGGTTTTACAGTTGCTCACCTGCGGCGGGCCGGGGCGAAGGCCTACAGTGAGGCCGAGACACGGTCTGCCGCACGGATGAGCAATTAAAGTGGCAGTGGCCTGCGTGTACGATGCAACAGATAGCTTTAGCCAGGTGGTATCTTAAGTGAAGCCTCACTGTCCGAGCGTCAGCGAGTTGGAGGCTTCTTGATTCTTTTGGTTACTTTTCTCATCAAGGAGAAAAGTGACAAACCTTTAAACGGAGGAACAAGCGCGGGAAACAAGCAAGAAGGAAGTGAGAGGTAGCTGCACTTAGTGAATTGAAGGGTAGTAGAGGTTGTTGGTGAGAACACTAACCACGGGGATATCCTACCAACTGGAACCTCTGCCAATTCGCCAATCAGGAGATTGGCTGTCCGGGAAGTGCGGAGAGCGCTGCCGCTAACTCTCCGCACAACGCAAGTGAAATCCGTGTTTGAGGCTGGCGCCTCACTGCAGTTACAAACTGCAGGCCATGGTGGGTCCAAGTCATAGACTTGAACCAGAGAAGAGAAGGATTAGATATCTTTTTTAAGTCAATTTCCTCAAAACACCTTAAAAACAAGATTAGTCTTCTGCGCTGCCTCCGCGGCGGTTGGCTTTTTTCTGCCCCTGCTTCTGCTTGGCCAGGAGCCTTTTCTGCACAGCAGCTTTAGACGGACGGGTTTTCTTGCGGGGCTTGGGCCGGTGCAGGGCCTGTTCCAACACTTCATAGAGTTTCTGCACCACCAAATCCTTATTGGCCAATTGGCTGCGGTCTTCCTGGCTGGCTAGATGCAGAAAGCCTTCTTTGTTGAGGCGGGGCGCCAGTTTCTCTAAGAGCAGGTCTTTCTGTTCCTGTGTGAGCAAAGCGGAGTTATCGATGGAAAACCATACCTCTACCCTGCTGGCAACTTTGTTCACGTTCTGTCCGCCGGGGCCGCTGCTGCGCGAGGTCTGGAAAGTCAATTCGGGGGTTAGATCTGGGAGCATAGAAGCAATACGTAAACGCGCCGGGTCAGATGTTCTTTCTTGCCCTAGGAGACATTGGTGCGGGCCAAGCCATTCGGCGCTGATCTTTCAATCTTGGTTCAAGGCTTCCAAACCAAATCTCAAATTTAGGGAAACCATCTCCTAGATTAACTCCTGGGAAAACGGCTCAACTGGAGAAAATAAATGAAGTTTTCTGGCAGATAATACCCTGGAACTGCACGGGTGAACAAAGGCTGTTCATTTTTGGACAGATTTAGTCCGCGGGCGGACAGTTGTAAAATGGGTGTGTGTTATAATTACTTGATAATCAATTATTTATAAGTTGGCACACCTTTGGAAAAGAAAGTAATCAGAGCAGACAACCAAAAGTACAGTCACTGCATCTTTTAGTTGTAAGGGAACAGAAAAACAAAGTCCCGCGCTTCGCCAGGGAGGCCAATCCCACAAACCTAAAATGTAACTGTTAACCTTAAAAATTTAAAGCCATGAAAATCATCGTCTTATTATTCGCAATGTGTATTGGTTCTGGTTTGGCCTTGCAAGATGCCTTGAGCGGCCTTAACTACAAACAAGAAGTGATTTACATCAACCAAGCCGGAAAACGGATGCCTGGCCCTACCGCAGATGCCACTGTTCCGCAACCCAACACAGTGGCCTACGCCCCTACCGGCAAAGTGTCCTTCGGAGCGTAAAACACTGCTTTCTGTTTCAGGCCCGTTTTCCTTTATATAAGCCCGAAACAGCGCATAGGTCAATCAGGCTAGAACCAGGAGGAGGATTCTTTCTTTTTCTTCTTCTTTTTGTCTGACGGGCTGAAAATACCCTTGATGATTTGCCCCGGGGTGGGTGGCTTCTCCTTGATAATAACGTACCTGATAGAGAAGGCCCCACCCATGTTGAACCACTCCTCGTGCCGGAAATGGATGGCCGGTTTCAGATCGGCGGACAGCAGGAACGGGAGCCCGTTCACTTTATACTCTAGGCCCACAATGGCATCTACGCCGTAAATGGCCCCGTAATCTTTGAGGCGACCACCGTGCGCTCCGCCACCCAGATAGTAGTTGAAGCGCTGGCCCAGCATAGGAAAGTGCTGCTCGCCCAGAATGGTGGCGGTTATTTCCCGAGGAGAGGCGGTGACCAGGCCTTCAAGGGTGGTTTTTTCCAGGATTTTTTGTTGAATGGTAAACCCAAACTCATCGCTGCCAATCCTAAGGCCGGCAGCCGTCTTGTAGCGTTGGGCCAAGGCTGGCAAACAGGCCAGCAGAGAAAGGCAAAGCCCTAACAGAAATACTTTCTTCATGCGGTAAAGTACGGAAGAGAAAACCAAACAGCCGCCTCAAAGGCAGACAACACTCTCCAGCAGAACGGCCTTAAGGCAGGTTTTCTTTCACGAGGCTAGTATCATTTATAGGTAGCACAGCGGGTTGAGGTTGCACTATATTGAAAGTCAGCTTCTTTGCAAAAAGGAGCTTTTATTTTTACCTTAACTACGAAAAATTTCGTGATTAAATTTTCTTTTTACGAAAAGCTTCGTATAATTGACTACGAAATAAGTCGTAGAGTTGACCTGAAGAGAAGCCATGGAGAATACAGCCCCTTTAAAACCCACCGAAACCGAACTGGAGATCCTTCAGATCCTGTGGCAGCACGGGCCCAGCACTGTCCGGTTTGTGAACGAAGAGCAGAGCAAGACCAAGGAAACCGGGTATACCACTACCTTAAAACTGCTGCAGATCATGCACGAGAAAAACCTGGTGACGCGTGATGAGGAAAGCCGCTCGCACGTGTACCGCGCCGCCGTCACCGAGGAGGAAACCCAGCAGCACCTCTTGGGCCGCTTCCTGGATACCGCTTTCCGCGGCTCGGCCATGAAACTGGTAATGCAGGCCCTGGGCAATCACCGCACCACCCCAGATGAATTAAACCAAATCCGCCACCTTTTGAAAAAACTGGAAGATGACTCCTCAAACGCTGATTCATGAACTCATGCCCCAGGCGGTGACCAACGCGCTGGGCTGGACCCTCCTGCACTCTCTCTGGCAAGGAGCATTGATGGCCCTTCTGGTGGGCGTCTTGCTTAGGTTAATGCACCGGCACTCGGCGGCTACCCGGTACTGGGTAGCCTGGGGTGGGCTCATCGCCCTGCTGCTGGTATCTGTCATCACGTACTGTAACCTCTATAATCCTGCGGTCACCGCGCCAATCCAGGAAGTAGCCGCGGTGGAGGCCAGCGCATTGCAGGTGCAAACCGTCATTATCCAGACCGCGCCGCCTTCTTTCTGGGAGAACGCCCTGGCGCAGGGCCGGGGATATTTCAACCAGAACCTGCCGGCCGTGGTAACGCTGTGGCTCATGGGTATGCTGCTAATGGGGCTGCGCGTGCTGGGTGGCTGGGTGTATGTGCAACGGCTGCGGTCTTACCGTACCCGGGTGGTGCCCGAGGTCTGGCAACAGAAAGCGGTGGAACTGTCCCGCAAACTGGGCATGCACCAACTGGTGAGCGTAGCCGAGTCTGCCCTGGTGCAGGTGCCTATGGTCATCGGGCACTTTAAGCCTTTGATATTGCTGCCCTTGGGCGCTTTAGCCGGTTTATCTACTGCGCAGGTAGAAGCCATTCTGGCCCACGAACTGGCCCACGTACACCGGCGCGACTATCTTTTAAACCTGCTGCAGAGCATGGTGGAAACCCTGTTTTTCTTCCACCCGGCCGTGTGGTGGATCTCAGACTGCGCCCGCACCGAGCGGGAGCACGCCTGCGATGACCTGGCCCTGGCACTCTGCGGCGACTCCCTTACCTATGCTTATGCCTTAACTAACTTAGAAGAACTGCTCATGAAAACGAAAGTATCCGCTCCGCGACTTGCCGTGGCATTCTCAGGCCGCCGCAGGTCTTTATTGGGCCGCATCACCCGGCTGGTGCAGAAATCCAGCCTCCGGCCTTCTTTCTCTGAAGGATTCCTGGCCAGCTGTGCCGTCATTGCCGGGGTGCTGGTCTTCTCGGCCAGTGCCTGGGCCAACTACAACGTGCCCGCTAAACCCATCACCGTCCAGACCCAAACCCCGGAGGAACAACCGCTTGTAGTCCAGTATGCAGAAGATATACCTGCTTCACCGGAAGTGCAGCCAGAAAAGAAGCCTTTGCAGTTTCAGCAAGAGGAAGACCTGACCTTGCAGCAACTGGGAGACGGGTTGGTGATAGTGCAGAACAAGAAGGGCAAAGTGGTGGAAGTCTACGTGAATGGCCGCCGCATTCCCAAGAGCGAACTGGGCAGATACCAGTCCCGCATTGACCAGCAACTGGCCGCTGCCAAGAAAGGCAAAACCATCCGAGATGATGACGAAGTGGAAAGCGCCATGGAGGAGGTTGAGGCCTCGCTGGACAGAATAGGCGACGATGTGAACTTCAGAGGCAGGAGAGGCCAGTTAGCGCCCATGCCGCCTATGCCACGCATGCCAAGGTCTGGGATTGTGCCAATCGCCCCAATCCCACCCATTGCGCCTTTGTCTGGCGACCCGGAAAGCAACAAGCGCTATAAAAAGGAAATGAAGGAGTATGAGACGCGCATGAAGGAATTCCACGCCAGAATGGAGGAATTTGAGGCACGGCAACGGGAATTTGGCGCCAGAATGCAGGATCGCCAGGAAGGTCACGCCGCGGACCAAGCCCGTTTCTCTGCCGAGCATGACCGCCGCATGGCAGATCACGCCGTCCGCATGAAGGAACACGAGGAACGCATGAAAGAGCACGGCATCCGGATGAAGGAGCACGAAGAGCGCATGAAGAAGCATGAGGCCATGATGAAAGAGCTCAAGGCTGCCTTGGTGTCTGATGGCCTCATCAAATCTGCGGATGATGACTACCAATTCAAGCTGGACAAAACCGGACTCTACATCAATGACAAAAAACAGTCTGATGCCCTGTTTGCCAAATACAAAAAACTCATCCAGACAACCACCGGCGAAGACGTGGACCTGATGCTGCAGAAAGACGGCTCTAATTTCGTGATCCAATCTAATCGCAACTCCAGCAAGAACTCAACTAAAAAGTAACCGTTCTTTCTGGTAGGTTATAAACCAGAATCCCCTTCTTCTCTGTATAGAGCCCATTTTCTAAAAAGGCGCCTGAAACGGAGAGGAAGGGGATTTTTGTGCGACAAGCCTGAGTAGCTGCTTTCACCAGGGAGGGAAATTGTTGGGGATTTTAGGCAAGCATTCAGAAGAGTTCGGGGTTAATAATCAGCTTACCGGCCCTGGTGGGTGCTTTTTAGATCATTGAACCTACCAATCTCTGTTTCAGGCCCGTTTTGGTGAATACCCACACAATCTGGTAGCTGCCTGCCCCGTCACTGTTCCATTGGTAAACAAAATACGTGTCTCCGTTCTGGTAAATCTTGAAGGTGTTGGTGCACTCGTAGATATCCTCAAAGAAGGCCTTACTTAGAACAATTGGTCTCCCTGCAATCTTCACCTTTATGTCCTTCACCTGGGTTCTAGGAAAGTTTCCGTCTGTTCCCCAAACCGGCCGGCCATCAATGGCTGTAACCCATTTGCCCTCCTGCTTGTCCACGATTCTGTTCTTCAGGGCGAAGGGTTCTATCACATACTCAAACGAGAAATCGGTTCCTTTGTAGGACTGGACTTTCTCTAAGTGCAGCAGCCTGGATTTATGGATGAACCCTTGCAGGTAATCTAGTTGGGTAGAGGAAAAGGAGAATTTGTTTTTAGGGATGTAAACCGTCACCCATTCTCCTTTGTCTTCTTCCTCGCCATACCAGAAGACTTCATTGTTGCTGATCCTGTAAATTATTTCAGACTGGCCGTTTGGTTGTTCCCTGACATTTGTGAAGCCGTCTTTGTCGTTGATGATGGCTACCTGCGCTTCTGCCACAGCAGAAGTAAGCAGCAACACGATGAGCATGAGGAGGTTCTTCATATCTTTCAGTCTAGAGGTGGATCAAACCCTTAAGGAGCCTCTGAACCCTCTGGCCGCATAGTAGGAGGAGGCGCCGTTGTGATACACGAAAACCTGACCGTAGCGGAAATCCGCGAAGATGGCACCACCTAGCTTTCTGATCTCAGCGGGAGTTTTGAGCCAGCTGGAGGTTTTCAGGTCGAAGTTTCCGAGGGTTTGAAGTTGCCGGTACTGTTCTTCGGTGAGAAGGTCAATGCCCATGGAGTCGGCCATCTCTACGGCGCTATTTTCTGGTTTATGCTCTTTTCTGGAGTCCAGCGCTTCACGGTCATAGCAAACGCTTCTTCGGCCTTTGGGGCTTTCTGCGGCGCAATCATAGAATAGGTATTCACCTATATTTGCATCCTGACCCACTATGTCTGGTTCGCCGCCAGTTCTTTCCATTTCATGGAGTGACCACAGCTTTTTAGGATTGGCTACCAGCTTTGCTTGTATGCTGGCCCATTCAAGATCTTGATGGCGGTGCCTGTTTTGCTCAAAACGGCCTTTTAACGTGGTGAGGAGTTCTTCACGTTGTTCTGGTGATAACTCTTTTTCAGTTTCTAAAGTCATCATGCGCTATTTTGGTTGGCTGTAAATGTCTTGCAATTGATTAGGTGGCACCATTACCTGTGATTGTTTATGCTTTTATACCAATGCCTTGAGTCTAAGCTAAAAAGCGGTTACTGTTTTATAGGTATTGATGGGTGTAGTAGTTCTTCCTTTCTTTTTTCTGAGTTGCCTGGACAGTCATGATACCTGCAACCACCAACCGGATGCAGATAAGATCCCGATTCCGTTCTTAGTATTATAAACCTGCTTTCTTTCTTGGGCCAATTCGTTAAGGTAAATGAATGCAACTTGCCTTCACCATCATAATAGTAATCTTGCTGGTTTCCTTCTTCATCAATATAAAATTTAGCCAAGTGGATATCGCTGAGAAGAGAATCAGGAACGTCCACGTAATTAACCGCTCTGTTCCCCTTCACAAAAACAAATCTGTAGTCATCTTCGTCCACATGCCTGCTGCCATGAAAGCCTTTCCTCCAGTCTATATGGGGCAGTTCTTTGTCGGCGCTTCCCCTGTTGATGTACCCGCCGAACCAGTACACCGTATCCCAGTCAAAGGTGGTGAGTCTTCCTAAATCAATGGTGTCTACGCTGCTTTGGATGGTGACCTCATGCTTTCCCTTTTTCAATGCTTCCACCAGAAGATCAGTAGACTTCCACCTGTCTATCATATCACAAGAACTCACCAATATTGCCACAAGGAGGAAAAGGACCCCGCTAATCTTATTCATGCGAGTTTTTAGATATCATGTATTACACATCTGATGATTCTACAATAAACATACACCTTATTCCCGAATCATCAGAGAACCTTCAATCGCCTGCTATTCCTCGGGGCCAGAAACGTTTCCCATTTCAAGCCTTCTTTTCAGAAAACAGCCCTGAAACACGCTGCCCGTTGAAACAGGTAAATCCGTACCTTCGCTTTTGATTAGAAACGCGTGTGTATGAGTGAGAACATCTTTCCGGAAATGCAGCATTTGCTGGGGCTGCCCTTGACCAAAACCACCCGGCTGGGGCATGTGCAGTTCTTCCACTTCGGGAAGGCGCACGTCATGAACGCCACCGGCCTTATCCTGGACGTGGGCGCCTGGACCCTGGAGGTGGCTTGCCATTGGCAACTGGAGGAGGCCGGAGCATTGGCCATCAGGTTTGAGGAGGTGGAAATCCCCAAAGACACCCAGACGCTGGCAGATCCAGCCTTTGACCCGATGGTGCCCGGCAGCAACCTCAGAGACCGGAAACTGCAGGATTTGGTGCGCGGCCAGAAAGAGCCTATGCGCGTGTGGCAGGTGACGGCCTCAGAAGAAGGGGAACTGACCATTGCCCTGGAAGGCGGTCGGCTGCTGCGTATCAGGCCCAGCGAGGGCGTGCTGGAAAACACCGGTCAGTTCTGGCGCCTCTTCAGCAATGTGCAGGACAACGGAGGGATAGCTTTTGGGGCCGAGGGTGTAAAGCGGGCCTAGCCGGGCGCTGCTGTTTAAGGGCAGTTTTCCCAAAACCAAGGCCAAAACGGCTTGATTGGGTTTTCTACTGCCTACCAGAACGTGACCCTGTTTTGAGGATCTGCAGAAAAGCCCTTTACAGGCAATAGCAGCGGGTTTTCTTTGCTACTTGCCGCCATTTACAGTATATTGCTTCTCTAATATATAGCGTGTAGTACAAAGCTTTATGGGCAAGCATCTGCGTAAATATTCGGTCTGTACCAATTGTGATTTTGAGTTTGCCCAGGCGCAGCCAGACAACTTCTGTCCGCGCTGCGGTCAGGAGAACCATGACCTGAATGTGCCCTTCAAACACGTGGCACTGGAACTGCTGGAAGGCACCATCCACTATGACAGCAAGTTTTGGATAACGCTCAAGTACCTGCTTTTCTATCCTGGCAAGCTCACCAATGAGTTCCACCGGGGCCGGCGCATGGGTTACGTGCCGCCCATCAGGCTGTACGTGTTCATTTCCTTTGTCTTCTTTTTCCTGCTCTCCCTGCGGATAGGCCATGTGGAAGGTGGAGAACAAATCATAGGAAAGCAATTAAGAAAAGCCCCGATGCAGGTAGACAGCCTCATCACCCAGGCTACCCCCCAAACTCCTGATTCTATCCGGAACATTGTCCGGGAAAGGTTGGAGGAGAAAAACCTTAAGATGGACAGTCTTCTGGTGGCCGATAGCAAAGCGGAACAATACAATTTCGCCACGCTGGACAGTATTCCGCCGCATGCCTCCAATGCCCAGTTAGACTCTGCCCTTACCGCCTTTAAGGTTAAGCAACACAACTGGTTTACGCGCGGGGTTCTGCAGAAATCCGCCGATTTTCAGCGGTTAACCAGAAACGAACTCATTGCCAAGGGGCTCAAATACCTGTCTTTGATGATGTTTGTGCTCATGCCGGTCTTTGCGCTACTGCTCAAGCTGGTCTTTTATCGTGCCAAGCGCTTTTACATGGAGCATCTTATCTTCAGCATTCACCTGCACTGCTTTTACTTTGTGCTGTATATCCTGTACATGCTTACGCTGTACCTGTTCACCTCCATAGACCTGTTTGGCTGGGTCAACCTGTTGGGTTTTCTGTACCTTTTCTTCGGGTTGCGGCGGGTTTTCAAACGCGGCTACCTGCGTACTTTCTTCAACATGGCCACGCTCCTGTTCCTTTACCTCATTGCCGGGGTAACTACGCTGCTGCTAGGGCTGGTGGTGAGCCTGGCGGTTTAATCTCTTTTTTGAGCAGGTCAGGCAACCATTACCAGATTTCGGCATCTATAATAGAAAGACAGTAACAACCTGACCCTAAATTTCCATAAACCCATGAAAAAGACATTCGCTTCCCTTTTACTGCTCTTCACCTTCATTTGCTTAGTGTCACAAGTACAGGCTCAGTCTGTAGAAGGCAACGGCAAAATCACTACCCAGACCCGTTCTGTAGGTTCTTTCAATAAACTTAGAGTGAGCGGCGGCTTTGAGGTGGTGCTTACCCAAGGTGCTTCTGAGGCACTGAAACTAGAGGCCGAGGATAACATTCTGCCTTTGATTGAATCTACGGTAGAAGATGGTATGCTCACCATTAAGACCAAACCAAACAGCATCCGGAATGCCAAGCGTCTGAAAGCGTATGTAACGGTACGTGACCTGAAAGCCCTGGAACTGGCCGGTGGCATCAAACTCACCTCTACCAACACCATTAACGGTTCGGCTTTAAACCTTGAGTTTGCCGGCGGCATTAACGTGGTAATGGCTGTGCAGGTGAAAGAACTTACCGGTGATTTTGCCGGAGGCACCAAAGTAACCTTAAGCGGCCGCGCCGATAAAGTAAAGATGGATCTGGCCGGAGCCATCACCCTGAAAGCCCTTGACCTAAAAACCGATTACCTGACCCTGGATGCCGCTGGCGCCAGCAACGCGGAGGTCAACGTTTCTAAAGAACTGAGTGTAGAAGCCGCCGGCATTGTGAATGTGAGCTACAAAGGCTCACCTAATGTGAAACACAGCGGCATGGGCAAGGTAAGACCTATCTAGTTTCCCTGGGATAAATATTGATCAGTTGAATGCCCCGGTAGAGCCATCTGCCGGGGCATTTCTTTTGTCCGGCTAAAAGGCTTTCGCGTTCAGGTGAGCCTCTCCGGGTGGCCTTATCTAAGCGTGGTGGATGCCATATTTATATAGTACTAAATCCCTGCCGAGGTTTCAAGAATGAGTACCCTTAAGCTTTGCTGTGTATCTGCCTGGAGTTCTCAAGTGCACTGATAAAGCAGGAGACCTGACGAGGAGGAGTAAAAAAGGTTGTTGTATTTTTTAACCATTTTACTAAAAAGATCACCTGTTAAAAAGATGTAGTTACATTGAATTTAGTTGATATAACTAGCACTAGTAAAGTATATTATATGAAATTTTGAAAAGGAAGAAGAGGTATGTCTTGCAAAAGTTTTATCTGTAATAATAAGGGTGATAAAAGAGAATAAGTGAGGGTTTAAGAGAGTTGAAAACTGCTTTTATATTTTTCAAATATAGAAAAACCTACTTGACATAATATGCCGTAGGTACACTCCATAAGCCCCATTACGCACTACCAAACTAACAAATGTAAAACTTTTACCCACCTTCCTTTATGAGAAGAATTCTATCCATTGCGGCTTTCTGCTTTCTGGCAGTAAGCCAGGTCTTCGCACAAGCCTTTGTAGACCCAAAACTCAAGGCAACCCTCGTTAACAGATTACTGCCCGTGCAGGTGGTAGTAACTTTCAAAGGCGATGCGGCCCCTACGTTACTGGATGTCGCTTCCCTCACCAAAATAGGTATCGTGCAAGGATTGACCTTGCGCGCCTTGCCTATTGCCGGTATTGTGGCTACCCCATCGCAGGTAGAAGCCCTGGCCAAAGACCCCAGAGTAGCCTCTCTTTACCTGAATGAATCTCTCAAGTATGAGAACGATGGTGCCCGCGCCATCACCGGGGTTGACAAACTTCGCACGGAGATGTCGTTCACTACCCAGAACGGCGGTCTGCCGGTTTCCGGGAAAGGAGTAGGCGTATTGGTAAACGACAGCGGCGTAGACGGAACGCACCCAGACCTGCAGTTTGGCAAGAACCTGAAGCAGAACGCTACTTCGGTGACCAACCTGAACTCGGTTTCCGGTATTCTGCCTTACACACCGGTAGAGAACATCCCTAACACCGATGCCACCGGTGGCCACGGAACGCACGTAGCCGGTATTGTGGGCGGTATTGGCCAAGCCTCCGGAGGCAAGTACACCGGGGTAGCCCCTGGCGCTGACCTGGTAGGCTATGGTTCCGGTGCTGCCTTGTTATTGCTGGATGTGCTGTCTGGCTTTGACTATGCCATCATCAACCAGGCCCGCTACAACATCCGGGTCATCACCAACTCCTTCGGGAACACCAGTGACACCGGTTCAGACGTGAACCCTGCCGATCCTATCACGCTGGCTACCAAACGCTGCGTTGACCGGAACATCGTGGTAGTATTCTCGGCAGGTAACTCTGGCCCTAGCTCCAGCACCATTACCGGTAACTATAAAAAAGCCCCTTGGGTGATTGCCGTGGCCGCTGGCGACAAATCGGGCCGTTTGGCTGACTTTTCCTCAAGAGGGGTTAAAAACAAAGGCGGTTCTTTCACCCTTGACGGACAAACCTTCACCTGGCAAGACCGCCCAACGGTGACTTCTCCGGGCGTGGATATCATCTCAACCCGCGTGATTGCCCCGGTATCTTCCCTGTCAATTGACAAAGATGCCACTACCCTAGAGCCTGCGCATTTGCCTTATTACACGCACATGAGCGGTACTTCTATGGCGGCTCCGCACGTGGCAGGTATCGTGGCACTGTTGCTGGATGCAAACCCTGCTCTAACTGTAGCGCAGGTAAAAGAGATTCTGCAGCAGACCGCCTCTAACATCCCGGGTACTGAGTCATGGGAAGTGGGCGCCGGTTATGTGAACGCGTATGCTGCCGTTGACAGAGCCTTCAGAGCCTCTGCTATCTATGGTTCCACGGTGAACATGACCAGAACCTTCAACAGCAACGTGAACGCGAACAGCGAATCTGAGAACTTCTCCATCAATTTCAACCCGGCCACTACTGCAACCAACGTTTACAAATTCAATGTGGCTTCAGGCACTACCAGCATTGAAGCCAAAATCAAAGCCACTGGCGTAGCCGGTGAAACTGGTAACCCCGTTAGATTAACCCTGATCTCGCCAAGCGGCGTGAGAACCAGTGCTGGCATTCCGGTGACTTTCTCCCTGAGTTATGACCGAGGCGTTGCCGTGGCTTCTCCGGAGGCAGGCACCTGGACCGCCGAGGTTTCCGGCCTGAACGGCGTTGCTTTCCCCGAGACCATCAACGGCGTTGTAAACAAAATGACAGCTGCTGGCACTACCGGATTAGCTGATATCGCGGGTCACCCTGCCGAGGCTTCCATCAAAATGGCCGTAGGTGCCCGCTTGGTTGATGGTTTAGCAGGTGGTGGTTTCAAGCCAGACGAGCTTCTGAAGCGCATTGACCTGGCCGATTACCTCATGATGGGCGAAGGCATCCGCCAGTTCCTGCCCATTGATGGTTCTTTCACCTTAACCGATGTAAAAGACAGAAAGCTGCTGGCTGAGTCCATCGTGGCCAAAGGCGGTGCCTTGCGTGATTTAAGCCACAAGTTCAACGGCATCATGTTACCAGTGTCTCCGGGTAAATTTGTGCCAGCCGGAAAAGTAAACCGCGCTGAGTTGTCTTACTCTCTGGTACAGGCGCTAGGCTTGCAGGAATTTGCCTTGGCCCGTAACGGTAAAACACCTACCGTTACCGTTGACGGCGTGAGCTATCCAATTGAAGATGCTGCTTCTATCCCGGCTGGTCTGGAAGGGTACGTGAGCGTGGCCCTGGAACTGAACCTGATCAACGCCTACTACTCGGTGACCCAAGGTCCTTATGACTTGAAGCCAGCCTTGCACGCTACCTTCAAGCCGCTGCAAGATGTAACCCGCGGTGACTTTGCCGTGATCATTACCCGTACCCACGCTCAGTGGAACGCTGCTACCCAGCCAATTGCTGCCACCAGCACCTCTACTGCGGTAGCTGCCTCGGCTAATGATCGCGTGTACTCGTACCCTAACCCATTCTCTGGCAGAACCACCATCACCTACGCCGTAGCGCAGGAGGGACCGGTTCAGATCAACGTGTATGACGTGATGGGTAACAAAGTGCAGTCGCTGGTGGCTGAACGCAAAGCTGCCGGCAACCACACCGTGAACTTTGACGGAACCAGCTTGCCTGCCGGAACCTACATTTACAAAGTAGAGGCTGGCAACAAGGTCTTCACCAACCGTTTGGTTCTTACCAAGTAGTCTGTAAACAGCTTTAAGAATAAGAAAAGGCGCCATCCCACTTTGGGTGGCGCCTTTTTGTTTTAAGCCTGATTTCTCTAAAACAGGCTTAAAGCGAGCAGCCTCACAGGTGGTAAACCTCAGTGCCAGTTAATTATCACATCGGCCCTTTCCACAGTTACCGCACAACTTTCTTGCTTTCCTCCGCAACATCAAGTAAACTTAGAAGTGCAAATCTTTTTGCTCCTGAAATTCTCGCTTACCTAACAAACAAACCCTTGAAAAGACGTGATTTTATAGGACTGACCGCCATGGGTGTAGGAGGGCTTTTGCTTTCCAACATCCCAACGTTTGGTCACGAAATTGATCCGGCCCGCGCCCTTGAAACGGTGGACGTGGCCCTGAAAAAGCGCCTTGCCGATGTGGCTTTAAACGCCGCTAGAAGCAAAGGTGCCACTTACACCGATGTACGCATTGGCCGTTACCTGGCCCAGAACGTGTTTACCCGCGAGAAGCAAGTACAAGGCATCAGCACCACCGAGAGCTACGGCGTGGGCGTGCGCGTGATTGCCAACGGTACCTGGGGCTTCGCGGCTACCTCAGACGTGAGTGACAAAGGCGTTGCCAAAGCCGCCGAGCAGGCCGTGGCCATTGCCAAAGCCAATTCCAAGCTGCAGAAAGAGCCGGTGCAACTAGCACCGCAGCAAGGTTATGGCGAGGTTTCCTGGAAAACACCCATAAAACAGAATGCCTTCGCAGTACCTGTTTCAGAGAAAGCCGATTTGCTTCTGGCAGCCAACGCGGCGGCGCTGACCAACGGTGCCAACTTCGTGAATTCAGCCTTGTTTCAGATAAACGAGCAGAAATACTTCGCCTCTACGGATGGTTCTTACATTGACCAGGACATCCACCGCATCTGGCCTAACTTCACGGTAACCGCCGTGGACAAAACCTCTGGTAAGTTCAAAACCCGCGATGCGCTGAGTGCGCCAATGGGCATGGGCTTTGAGTACCTCACCGTGAAAGCACCTACCATGAAAGGCCCGGAAGGAACCGGCCTGACAGGGTATGACAAATACTTTGACATAGTAGCAGATGCCGGTCTGGCGGCCAAGCAGGCCCGCGAGAAACTGACGGCTAAATCAGTAATGGCAGGGAAATATGACTTGGTGTTAGATCCCAACCACCTCGGCCTGACTATCCACGAAAGTGTGGGTCACCCGCTGGAGCTGGACCGTGTGCTGGGCTACGAGGCCAACTACGCCGGTACTTCCTTCGCTGATTTAGATAAATGGAGATCGAAGAGTTTCCCGTACGGCAGCAAGCACGTAAACATCTTCGCTGATAAAGTGCAACCGGGTTCTCTGGGAGCCGTGGGTTATGACGACGAAGGCGTGAAAACCAAGCGTTGGGATTTAATCAAGGACGGTGTGCTGGTGAACTACCAGGCCACCCGCGACCAGGCCCACATCATTGGTGAGAAAGAATCGCATGGCTGTTCTTACGCTGATAACTGGAGCTCGGTGCAGTTCCAGCGCATGCCTAACGTATCATTGGCACCAGGCAAGCAGAAGCTGAGCGTGGATGACATGATCAAAGGCGTGGACCGTGGTATCTACATCGCGGGCCGTGGTTCTTACTCCATTGACCAGCAGCGCTACAACTTCCAGTTTGGAGGCCAGCTGTTCTACGAGATCAAAGGTGGCAAGATTGTAGGTCCGCTGGAAGATGTGGCCTACCAGAGCAACACCCAGGAATTCTGGAACTCCTGCGCTGCTGTCTGCGACGAGAGCGATTACCGCATGTTCGGTTCGTTCTTCGACGGCAAAGGCCAGCCCAGCCAGGTGAGCGCCGTTTCGCACGGCTCTTCGCACACTCGTTTCAACGGCGTGAATGTCATCAACACTGGAAGAAAAATCTAACAAGGAGAAACTAGCGAGATAAGTGCGACTATATTAGTCGTGTCTTGCTACTTGATACGTGATACAGACCAATGGCAATATTAAGTAAAGATCAGGCGCAGGCGCTGCTGAAAAAGGCCCTGAGCTATTCCAAAGCCGATGAGTGCGAGGTAAACCTCAGCGGCTATAAAGGCGGTAACATTCGTTACGCCCGCAGTACCGTGTCTACCAGCGGTGAAGAGGAAAACATGTCGCTGGCCGTGGAAGCCCGTTTCGGGAAACGTTCCGGAGTGGCCACCATCAACGAGTTTGACGATGCCTCGCTGGAGAAAGTTGTGCGCCGTGCCGAAGAGGTAGCCCGCATTGCCCCGGAAAGCCCGGAGTACGTGCCCATGCTCGGCCCGCAGAATTATTTGCCCAGCAATGCCTGGTTCAAAACCACCCACGACATTGACCCTGAATATCGCGCCAACGCAGCCGCAAAAAGCATGCAGCTCGCCGACAGCAAGAAATTAACCGCCGCCGGTTTCTGGGAAGACCGCAGTGGCTTCAGCGCCAAGATGAACTCCAAAGGTCTGTTCGCCTACAACCAGAGCTCAGATGTAGATTTCTCCGTGACCATGCGTACCTCAGATGGTACGGGATCGGGCTACGTAACGCGTGATGTGAGCGATGTTTCCAAGCTGGATACCGCTGCTGCCTCTGAGATTGCGGCCCAGAAAGCCCTAAGCTCGGTGAGCGCCAAAGCGGTGGAGCCCGGCAAATACACCGTGATTTTGGAGCCTACCGCGGCTGTGGATCTGCTGGAAAACATGTTCCGCAGCCTGGATGCCCGTAGCGCCGAGGAAGGCCGTTCTTTCCTGAGCAAGCCGGGTGGCAAGACCAAACTGGGCGAGAAGATGTTTGACGAGCGCGTGACCATCACCTCAGACCCTACCAACCCCGAGATCCCTTCCTCTACCTGGTCCGGCGACGGTCGTCCGCACGAGAAAGTGACCTGGATTGACAAAGGCGTGGTGAAGAACATGACCTATTCCCAGTTCTGGGCGCAGAAGAAAGGCGTGAAAGGCTTACCCTCTCCGGGCGGTTTCATTATGGCCGGTGGTAACCAAAGTTTGGAAGACTTAATCAAAGGAACGCAGAAAGGCATTCTGGTGACACGTTTGTGGTACATCAGAGCCGTGGACCCGCAGACGCTACTCTACACCGGCCTCACCCGCGACGGAACTTTCTACATTGAGAACGGCAAGATCAAGCACCCCGTGAAGAACTTCCGTTTCAACGAGAGCCCGGTCATCATGCTCAATAACCTGGAGGCCTTGGGTAAACCGCAGCGCATCGGCGGCAACCTGGTGCCCCCTATGAAGATCAGAGACTTCACCTTCACCAGCTTGTCAGACGCGGTGTAGTCGCGCCTGAATCTCTTTCCCGCTTTTGGCCTGATTTCAAGAATGTAGGCCAAAAGCGGGATTAAGCTTATATTATCAATCTCCTCTTTTGTCATCCTGAAAGGATCTTGTGAGCGAACGGTAGAAGCGCTTATTGAAAGTTCCTCTAGTTTGCTCACAAGATCTTTCCAAGATGACAAATTAGAAATAGAGTTGGTGACGTAGCCTTTACCCAGAAGTCTCTGTTTGAGCAAAAATGGCATGAATACTTTAGTTAAGCACACTACTCCTCAAGCTCAAAAGGTTTGGTTCACCGTTGCCAAGATGTATGTTCTTCTTTCAGATGGAAGAGAATTGGGAGTGCCTTTGGAGTGGTTTCCGGTTTTGAGAGACAGTACAGAAGCGCAACGAATGAACTGGCGCCTAATTGGGAATGGAGTTGGTATTCACTGGGAGGAACTGGACGAAGACTTATCTATTGCGGGTTTACTCTAGTTTCGTAGTTTTCCATGCCCGCTCCTTTCACCTTCGTACGCCTGCAATACCGCTCCGGCAACTGGGACACCGACCAACGGATGCCCTCCAACCTGCTGCACTCGCTGGTAGAGTACACCACCGTGCCCATAGTGGAGCAGGAAAAGGTCATCAGCCTGGAAAGTGCCGAGCTGTTCCGCTATCCTTTCTGCTACCTGAGCGGCCACAAGCTGGTGCAGTTTAACGCGAAGGAAAGAGCCAATTTTGAGCGCTACGTGAAGAACGGCGGCTTCGTGTTTGTGGATGACTGCAACCATGACATAGACGGCCTCTTCGCACGGTCTTTTGAAGAACAGATGCGCGTCTGTTTCGGGCCGAAGGCGTTGAAGAAAATTTCCAACAACCATCCTATTTACCGTTCCTTTTTCAAGTTCGAGGAAGGCCCGCCTACCACCTCCTTTGAGCTCAACGGCTGGGGCGATGACCTGGTCCACGATTACCTCAAAGCCTACGAAGTGAACGGCCGCATTGCCGTGCTCTACAGCAACAAAGACTATGGCTGCGAGTGGGACTATGACTTCAGGAACAAGCGCTGGCTCGCCGAGGACAACACCAAATTCGGGGTGAATATTCTGATGTATGCGCTTACCAGTTAAGGTCGTTTCCGGGCTATATTCTGAAAACGTAGCCGAAAACGCTTAATGAGTGGAGATGTTCTTTCACTAGTTTTTCACAAACTCCTTTCTAGGGTCAGGCATTTTGGCATGCAGGTCTTTTAGAAATCGCTGATCTAACCCAACTTCTCCCTTTGCTTTGGATTTGTAAAGATAATCCCAGGCGCTTGAATATTCTTTCTGCATGTACTGAACCAACGCATGGGCATAGAGCACAAATGCATTGTCAGGACTTTGCAGCAGTGCTTTCTGACTTGCAAGCGCTGCGCTTTCCAAGTATTGTGCTTGACCTGACTCTTCGTATTTAGAGAAATAAGTGAAAATGATGTCGCATGATAGTTGGACATCAGAAGAATCCAAGGTATATGCCTTCTGCAAATGGACCAAGGCATCGTCATAATTTTCCAACATTCCGCAGATAAGACCAAATCCCCAATAAGATTTAGAATTGGTGGAGTCTAAAAGCCATGCCTGGTTAAATCTGAACATAGCCGTTGCAAAATCGCCTTGTTGAAAGTACTGCCAGCCACGGTCAGAGAAATACTTACTGTTTTCGGCTCTGGTTCCGCCGCCTTTATCTACAGTTGCAAGGAATTTTTTGTCCAAGGCCAGCAGATTCTTTGGCTTTGGTTTGCCGCCGTACATGGGAAGTAGATTAATCTGCTTTTCACCGCGTTTCTGCCATTCTTCCCATGCTTTTGACTGTGCCTGAACTTGAGCGAAAGCGAATAAGAACAGCATAAAACAGAGAAAGCTTCTCATGAAGTGGTGTGGTTTAAAGTTATCCTGAAGATACAGAAAATATCCTTCATGGAATCGTATGAATGGACAGGTTATTTGTACCCCGCTGGCGCGAGCCTCCGGCTCGTGTCCGCACGCATTTCAACCCATTAGCCTGTTAGCAATGTGAAGGCACGAGCCGGAAGCTCGCGCCAGCGTGCGAATGCTCTATACCTTTTTTGCCCTGATTTCCTGAAAACAAACCAAAAACGGAAAGGCAAATTCAAGAACAATCGCTTACTTACTGGTTCAAGTAGTATCGTTTAGCATCCGCCCCACGTGACCCCACAAGACGTAACCCAACTGTTAAGCAAACTGCCGGCGCTTCGGCAGGAAATAAGTAAAATCATTGTAGGCCAGCAGGAAGTGCTGGATGAGGTGCTGATCACCCTGTTAGCCGGTGGCCACGGACTC
Organism: Rufibacter roseolus; assembly: GCF_017916365.1. GTDB lineage: Bacteria > Bacteroidota > Bacteroidia > Cytophagales > Hymenobacteraceae > Nibribacter > Nibribacter roseolus. The sequence continues at coordinate 311,713 of NZ_JAFMSU010000001.1, read as the reverse complement.
CTGGAAGGCGTACCCGGCCTGGCAAAAACCCTGCTGGTGCGAACCCTGGCCAGTGCCATGGATTTGCCGTTCCGCCGCATCCAGTTCACGCCAGACCTTATGCCTACCGATATTCTGGGCACCGAAGTCCTGGAGGAAGACCACACTACGGGCAAGCGTTTTTTCCAGTTCAATGAAGGTCCCATCTTCGCCAGCATCGTGCTGGCCGATGAAATCAACCGGACACCGCCCAAAACCCAAGCAGCGCTGCTGGAGGCCATGCAGGAGTTTGAAGTGACCTACGCCGGTAAAACCTACCCGCTGCCGCGCCCTTTCTTCCTGCTTGCTACGCAAAATCCCATTGAGCAAAGCGGTACGTACCCGTTGCCTGAGGCTCAGTTAGACCGGTTCCTGCTGTACATCAAAATAAAGTACCCCACAGAACTGGAGGAAATCTCGGTTTTGAAAAACACTACCGGCGGCAAACGGGAGACGGTACAATCCATTCTATCCGGACCTGAGATCCTGGCACTCCAAAGTTTGGTGCGCGAAGTCACTATTTCAGATGATTTGGTCTCCTATGTTGCCCGCGTAGTCCGTGCCACCCGTCCTGCTGAAAGTCCGGTGCCTTTTATACAGGAGTTCGTACGCTGGGGAGCCGGTCCGCGGGCCGGTCAAGCGCTCATTCTCACCGCTAAAGCGCGAGCCCTTTTACAAGGCCGTTTCGCGGTAACATTGCCTGATCTGCAGGCCATGGCCTATCCAGTACTGCGCCACCGTGTACTAGTCAACTTCACCGCCGAGGCAGACAATATCACTACAGACAAAGTAGTGGAAGAACTGCTGAAAGGTGTGGAGATGCCGAGGGAGGTTTTAATATAGGTGAAACTGTTCTTGAAATGGAGGACAATCACCACTACAACAAGAAACTGAAGCCTCTCGCGAAGGCACATCGGGCAGCTTCCACGAAAGCAGAGATTAGACTGTGGTGTGAATTGTTGAGTAAAAAGAAACTGGGATACTCCTTCTTGCGACAACGGTCTATAGGCAACTACATCGCTGATTTCCTGTGTAAGGAGTTGAAATTGATTATTGAAGTAGACGGATACTCGCACAATTTCAAAACCGAAGAAGATGCGGTAAGAGATAAAGAATTGGCAGAGTTAGGCTATAATGTACTAAGATTCACCGATGAAGAGGTGATGAACGATTTACCCAACGTGCAGCGAACCTTGGAAACGTGTATTGCAGAAAAGTGCGAAAAGAATAACTAAGCACCTTTAAAAACCAGTTCTTTGCTGTGCACGCATTTCGTCCCCCTTTGAAGGGGGTAGGGGGATGACAAGGGCGTGTCAACTAAGAACTGCTCCTGATCAATGCCAAATGCAAATGCTAAGTTATTATCGACAACGCCATGACCTGCACGAGTAATCATCCCCCTACCCCCTTCAAAGGGGGACGAAGAAGCTCCTTAATAAATTAAAATATATCATGCCCCATCGCCTCCTCAATCCCCAGACCTTCGCTGCTATCAAAGACCTGCGCCTGATTGCCAAGACGGTGGTAGATGGCTTTATGCTGGGACACAACCAGAGCATAAGGCGGGGAGCGGGCATAGAGTTCAGCCAGTACCGCAGCTACCAACCTGGCGATGATTTGCGGCAACTGGACTGGAAGATGTTCGCGCGCTCAGATAGGTACTATATCCGGGAATCTGAGGTGGACAGCAGTGTGGCGGTGCGGTTTGTGGTGGATGCCAGTGGTTCTATGGGACACCAAGACGGGACGCTTACCAAACTGGACTATGCCCGCTATTTAGTGGCCTCGCTCGCGTACCTGGCGGTGCAGCAAGGCGATGCCGTGGGGCTGTTTGTGTTACAGGAAGAGCAATTGGTGCAGTTGGCGCCGCAGCAGTCTAGCCAGCATTTGCAGCGGTTCTTTCATCAGTTAGAGCAGGTAAAACCCAACGGTGCATTCCCACCACCAGACCGTTTAGCGCCCGTTTTCGCGAAAAAGCGCCAGAAAGAGATTACCGTGTTGGTCACCGACATGTACGAGCAGACCTCTGAGATTTCGGAAACGTTGCGTAAGATTGGAGCCTTAGAGAAGGACACGTTGCTATTCCATCTCATGGGCAAGAATGAGATGGAGTTCACGTACCAAGGCCAGCTCGCGTTTCAGGATCTGGAGACAGGCCAGACTGTGCAGGTGAGTACTGAGGGCCAACGCACCGAGTACCTCCAACGCCTGCAGGAGTGGCTTCGCTCTCTGGAAACCGATACCCGTAAAAAGCAGATCCACTACGAGCGCTTCCACCTGCATGAGCCGCTGGACAAAGCCCTGCGCGCATTCCTGATCAACCGGGCAAGAGTGTAAGGGGAGTTCTGAGTCTTGAGTCCAGAGTTCTGAGTTGGGGAAAACTTTGTTTCGGGCTTGTTTTCAGGAAATCAGGCCTAAAATGGAGTGCCCGGGAGCGGCGGTTGGCACAGACGCTCGCAGGACCTCCGGACGCTGCGAGGTCATTTAAGCTGGCCACAGCAAAACAGAAACAGCAATACGTGGACATGAGCTGCAAACTCGCGGTAGCGAGAGGTCTCACTAATTAAGATCAACTACCAGCTCATGGCTCCCTACCGTCTAAAGGCTACCATCCCAAGGCAAAATATTTCAGCCTCTCATCAGCAAAAGCAAAAAATATTATGGTCGTCCACGATAACTGCGCCCGCTCAAATGACCTCGCAGCGTCTTTCAGACCTGCGAGCGTCTGCGCCGATAGCGGCTCCTTGACAACCTCTGTTTCTAGCTTATTTTTCCCTTAAAGAAGCCAAGGTCCAAAATCCCCCTTGTACCCGAAAGCCTGAAAAAATCGTCCCCGTTTAGAGGCTCTTTTCATCAAAAGAGCCTCTAAACGGGGACGAACTGTAAAATGACTGAAGAACCTTATTTCAGCTTGAAGACATCGTCTTTCAGGTTCTTGTTGATCTCCACGCTGTTCACGGTGGAGGAGATCACCTGGCTGCCGATGTGCAGGTCAATCTGGTGCGGGAACTTGATGCCGTTCACCTCGCGGTAATCTTTCAGATCGGTGGTTTGGTTTGCGGTTCCTACGGAGGTTTGCTCCGTCACCACTTCGCGTACTTTCAGGCCGGTTTCCTTGTCAAAGTAGTGGAAAGACCTCTTGCCGCTGGGCAGGGTAAGCTCCAGTTTGTAGGCATCGCGGCCTTCTACTTTCTCTATCTGGTTCAGGGCCAGTTTCACGCCCAGTTGGTCGTAATTCAGGAAGCTCAGCCAGTTGTCCAGCTTCTGGTCCTGCAGCTCAATCGGGGTCATCTCTTTCATCTGGCCCTGCGTGATGATGGCGCCCCTGGTGCCGTTAATGGCCACGCGGTTGATCTCGTTAGGGCCGTAGTTCACGGTAAGCAATGACCTGTCCACGCCTTTTTGCTGACTAGTGACCGACAGCTGCGCGCCGGGCACTTTCATGGTGCGTTTGATGGTGAGGTCTTTCACTTTCTCCACGTTGGCTTTGCCCCCGATGGCGTTGATGTACGAGGCCAACACCGTCTGCACGGTTACCCCGGCCGGAAGCGAGGCCATAGGTGCATCGGTCTTCTCGCCGAAGGCGTTGAAATAAGCCACCGGCTGGTTTCCGTTGAAACGCTTCAGCTTGTCGGTGATCTCACGGGCATTGCCTACGGCTACCAAGTACGCTTTCTCGGGCTGCAGGTACTGCTGGGCCACGCGCTGGATATCGGCGGGAGTGACGGCGGCTACGTTCTTGAGGTAGTTGGCGTAGTAGTCTTTGGGCAGGTTATAACGCGCGGTGTTGATGGCGAACATGGCCACCGTAAGCGGATTCTCCAGCGAGCGGGCAAAAGACCCAATGATCATGTTCTTCACCTTCTGCAGTTCCTCAGTCGGTACAGGCTCCTTGCGCAGGCGGTTCATCTCATAAGTAATCTGGGTAAAGGCACTATCCGTAACGGAGTTCCGCACGCTGGCGAAAGCACTGAAACGGCCCATGAGGCGGTCAGACGCCAGCGAGGAGTTAGAGCCGTAGGTGTAGGCGTGCTTCTCGCGCAGGTTGGCATCCAGGCGGGCGAAAGAACCACCCAGGATGTTGTTCATCAAGCTGGCCGCGATGGCATCGGGGCTGCCGGGTTTCAGGTCTACCGCGTGGGTCACCGAGATGTTAGACTGCACCGAGTTGGGGCGGTCCACAATAGCCACCTGGTTCGCGGTCAAAGGTGCCGGGGCCGGATAGGTGTTCTGCTTCACCTCGGCTTTCTTCCATTTGCCAAAGTATTCTTTCACCAGTTTCTTGGCGTCTTTGGCGGTGATGTCGCCTACAATGGCCAGGTAGCCTATATTGGGTCTGAAGTAAGTGTTGTAGTACTGCTGCGCATCGGCTAAGGTGATGTTCTCCACGGTTTTCTCGGTGACTACCTCGCCGTACGGATGATTTTTCCCGAAGAGGAGCGCCTGCTGAACGTTGGCCTCCATAGTGGCCGGATCGTCTTTAGAAGAGGCCAGGCTGGAGCCCATCTGCTTCTTGAACTTGTCCAGCTCTTCCTGGGTGAACTTGGGGTGCAGCACCACATCGGCGGTCAACTCCATCAGTTTAGGGAAGTGCTTCTTCAGGCCAGAGGCCGAGAACCCGGTAGAGGTGGTATTCAGGGAAGCGCCTATGAAGTCAATCTGCTCGTCCAGCTGGTCTTTGGTACGGGTGGTGGTACCTGTGCGCATGAGGTAACCGGCAGCGCCGGTGAGGCCGGCTTTCTCGCCTTCCAGCACCGGGGCACGGTCCAGCACCAGGCTCATGGCCACGGTGGGCAGTTTGTGGTTCTCCACCACGTACACCTTCAGGCCGTTAGGGAGCGTGAAGAATTCATATTGGCCTAAGGCAATGGTAGGTGCCGGACCCGCCGGCGGTGGGGTTTGTTTTGTTTGGGCTACGCCGCCAAAAGAGACCGCCAGCGCCAAAAAGAAAATGGAAATATATTTTTTCATGGAATTCTGTGAGTAAGGAAAAGAAAACAAGGCTTATCTGGCTTGAGTGGCTTTAGGCAAATAATGCAGCACGGCCCGGTTTTCTTTGGTCAAATACTTTTTGGCTACCCGCATGAGGTCATCTTTGGTCACGGCCAGGATCTTGTCCAGCTCGGTGTTGATGAGGTTGGTGTTGCCGTACAGCGCGTGGTAAGAAGCCAGTTTCTCGGTGCGGCCTTCCAGGGTGGAGATGCTACTGATGTAGTCGGTCTCCATCTGGTTGCGCAGCTTCTGGAACTCCTGGTCAGAGATGGTCTCGTTCTTCACGCGGTCAATCTCAACGTCCATTGCCCGCTCCAGATCATGCACGTCTACACCCATGTTAGCGATGGCCAGGTTGATGAACAGCCCCGGGTCTTCCAGCGGCATGGGAATGGAAGCCACGGTCACCGCTTTCTGCTGCTTGTCTACCAGGGCCTTGTTCAAACGGGAGCTAGGTCCGCCGGCCAGCAGCGTAGTAAGCATGTTGATGGCGTAGGAATCTTCAGTACCCTGCGCCGGGATGTGGTAGGCCTGCACCACCGCCGGTAACTGGATGTTGTCAAACACCACTTTACGGCCTTCCTCAATCTGCGCGGGTTCCACCACGGTTGGGCGTGGAATATTATTGGTGCCTTTGGGGATATTGGCGAAATACTGCTCCACCCAAGCTTTGGTCTGGTTGATGTCCAGGTCGCCGGCAATGGTGAGGGTAGCGTTGTTAGGCACGTAGAACGTCTTGTAGAACTGCTCAAACTCTCTGGCCGAGGCCCGGTCTATGTACTGCGCAGACCCGATGGGCACCCAACGGTACGGATGCACCGAGTAAGCCGTAGCGAAGGTGTTCTCCAGCAAAGTGCCGTACGGCTGGTTGTCAATGCGCTGTTTCTTTTCTTCTTTCACTACCTGGCGCTGCGTCTCAATGCCCTGCTGGTCAATCTTGGCGGCGCGCAATCGGTCAGCTTCCATCCAGAGGCCCAAAGCCAGCTGGTTAGACGGCAGAATCTGGTAGTAGTAGGTGCGGTCAAAAGAGGTGTTGGCGTTCACGGCCCCACCCGCGCTCTGAATCATGTTGATGTACTTGCCGCGTTCCACGTTCTCTGAGCCTTCAAACATTAAATGCTCAAAGAAATGCGCGAAACCCGTGCGGTCAGCGTTCTCGTTCTTGGAACCTACGTGGTACATCATGGTCACGGCTACCGTGGGCGTGGTTTTGTCCTGGTGCAGAATCACGTGCAGACCGTTGGGCAGGTCGTACTCCGTGAACTCAATTTTGTTGCTTTGTGCGGCCGCCGTTAAGCTGGCACCCAGCAACAGGATACTCAAAATTTTACGTTTCATTCAAAAAGCGTTAAAAAATAAAAAGGGTCGTTTGGGAAGTATGGCGCGTTTTTGGCTTGGTTTCCAGAAAACATCCTTAAAATTAAGGCAATTTTTTTACAAACCGTTCCATATGCCTGATTGCCTTCCAGATAGTTCATCTTTTTTGATGTACCATTAAACCAAAGGCTCTCAATTGTCTCTAATCTCTTAACCAACCAAAGCGAAACTATAGTATGAAAACCCTGCAAAATTTAACCAAGCTCGCGTTTCTGTTCATCGCTCTCTTAGCCGGCACCTCGGCATTTGCCCAGGGCACCCAAGGCAGTCAGCAAGGCCAAGGTCGTGCCAGACTAACCTCTGAGGAGCGGGCCCTGATGCAACTTCAGCGCTATGAGAAGCAACTGGAACTCACCCCAGAGCAGAGCGTCAAAATCAAAGCTATCGTGCTGTCCTCGGCCCAGGAGATGGACAAAATGCGCGCCGCAGGCGGACGGCCTGACCGTGCCGCCATGCAGGCCGAAGCCCAGAAACGCGCCCTGGAAATCAATGCCATCCTAACCCCTGAGCAACAGGAGAAATTCGCCAAGATCCTGGCTGAGCAACTGGAAAGAGGCCAGGGCGGCGGTGGCGGACAAGGCGCACCGCGCCGCATCAAAACCCCCGGCGATATCTAATATGGATTCACCTAATTGAAAGCCCAAAAGCCGGAGAAACCCTCCGGCTTTTTTGTGCCATATCAGGTTTTTAGCGGGTAGAGACCAAGCACTGCCTTGTCTCCACGATATATGATCCACGGTTTCTGATTCTGCAGCAATCCCCGCTGGCGCGAGCGTCCCGCTCGTGTTCGCACGTATTGCAGAGAATAAGCTCCTCTCTCTTCTCCTGTCATCCTGAAAGGATCTTGGTGCAAACGGTATTAACGCTTGAGTAAACGGCTTTCCAGTTCGCCCACAAGATCTTTCCAAGATGACAAAAAGGAGGAAGTTGGTTTGAACAGACCAGATAACCTGAATGCTGAAAGCAGGCATAAGATTTATCAGCAATGCCAGCGGACACGAGCCAGAGGCTCGCGCCAGCGGAGATTGCTCCTACATAACCCTGTTGTGCGTAGTCCACAGACTACGCAACTCCCGGACAGCCAATCTCCTGATTGGCGTACCTTGCATTCCGCCCTTGGCGTACAGCCATTTCCCGTTCTAAGCCCATTTCCCCTAAATCACCCTTAAAACAGAACACTCCTGCAAAGCACTTGACCCGCCATGGCTTGCCATTACTCGGAGAAGAAACTATCTTACAGGAACAAACCACCGCTGCCCGCCTCTCTATGAAATGGATCAAAGCCATTCTTGCTGTTTCCCTGACCCTTCTTGTCATTTATGGCCTTAACCGTACGTACGGCGTGGTGCCGGCCTTGGGTCCGTTCCTGAGCCCTTATGAGGGTTTCTGGCGCAGCGGCGCCGATGATCATTTTGAGTCTGAGGAACTGGCATTGGATGGTTTAAAGGCGCCGGTGCAGGTCCGGTTCGATTCTCTGCGGGTGCCCCACATCTTCGCGCAGAATGACCATGACCTGTACTATGCCCAAGGCTATCTCACGGCCAAAGACCGGCTGTGGCAGATGGAGTTCATGACCCATGCGGCCGCCGGCCGATTGTCTGAGATCATAGGCGATCGGACTCTGGAGATGGACCGGTACCAGCGCCGGATAGGCATGGTAACTGCCGCGAAGAAATCCCTGGCTAAGATGCAGGCTGATCCGCAGAGCCGGGCCGTGATGGAGGCCTATACCGCCGGGGTGAACGCCTATATCGGGCAACTGTCACCCCATGAGTATCCTTTTGAGTACAAGCTGCTGCATTACAAACCCGAGCCCTGGACCACGCTTAAAATTGCGCTGTTGCTCAAGATGCTGGCCTATGACATGACCGGGTACTCAGATGACCTGCGCATGACGAACAACCTACGCAAGTACGGGCCAGAAATCACGCAGGACCTCTTCCCCGATTATCCTTTCCACGAGGAACCCATTGTGCCCTTGGGCAGCAAACCAGATTTCACGCCCCTTCCTGTTCCACCTACCCCCGCAGATTTCATGGCGGCTGCAGCTTCGCATACCCTGGAGCGCCAGAAGCCTGAGAACCTGGGCAGCAACAACTGGGCCGTGACTGGCGCCAAGACGGCCAACGGCTATCCGCTGCTGGCTTCAGACCCACACCTGAACCTGAGTCTACCCTCTATCTGGCATGTGGTGCAGCTGCATGCACCGGGCATCAACACGTACGGGGTCATCATTCCGGGGGCACCGGGGGTGGGCATCGGGTTCAATGAGCGCATTGCCTGGGGCATGACCAACGTGGGCGCCGATGTCCTGGACTGGTACCAGATCAAGTTCAAAGATGAAAAACGGCAGCAGTACTGGCACGATAACCAATGGAAACCGGTTCGCCGGGTAGTGGAGAAAATCAACGTGAAAGGCGGGAAGACGATCCTGGATACGGTCCTGTACACGCACCATGGGCCAGTGGCTTATCTGCCGCATGAGAAAGCCTTTAGGGCCGGGAGCACGCCCATTGGGCACGCACTGCGCTGGATTGCCCATGACCCACAGAACGAACTGAGAACGCTGATTTTGGTGAACCGCGCCGCTGATTATGGCCAGTTCCGAAACGCCTTGACCACCTGGGCAGCCCCGGCCTTCAACTTCGTCTACGCCGACTCCCAGAACATTGCTATTGTCTCTAACGGGCAGTTTCCGCTGAAGTGGCCGGACCAGGGCAAGTTCCTGCTGGATGGCTCCAATCCCGCGCACGACTGGCAGGGCTGGATTCCCATGGAGCAGGTGCCGCAGGTCTTCAACCCCAAGCGCGGGTTCGTGAGCTCCGCGAACCAGACCCCGGTAAGCCCCCAGGATTATCCGTATTACCTGGGCGCCAGCTTTGCCGGGTATGAGCGCAGTGCCCGCATCAACCAGCGCCTCTCGGCCATGACCCAGGCCACGCCTGATTCCTTCCGGCTCATGCAAACCGATAACTACAGCTTCGTGCCGCAGAACGTGCTGCCCACCATGCTCAAACTGGTCAACCAGGACTCACTCTCGGCTACCCAGAAAAAGGCGTATCTACTGCTTGCTTCCTGGGACTACCGCTTTAACCCCGATAAGATAGCGCCCTCGCTTTTTGAGAACTGGTGGCAGACCCTGGCCCGCGCCATCTGGAGCGATGATTTCCCGCCGGAGACTTATAAAGCGCCCGCCCGCGACCGTCTGGTGCAGATGATCCAGCAGGTGCCCAGAAGCCGCTGGTATGATGACGTGAACACCCCGCAGAAAGAGACTCTGCCCATGCTGGTGAACGCCACCTTCAAAGAAGTAGCCGATAGCCTGGGTGTGGGTGGCGAACAATGGCTCTGGGGCAATGCCCGCGATTCCTACATCCGGCACATGGCCCAGTTGCCTGGTTTTGAGCACCAGCTGTTCACCGGGGGTAGTGCCAACTCTATCAACGCACTTAACGGCAGCCACGGCCCATCCTGGCGCATGGTGGTGCAAATGGGGCCGCAGATACAGGCCTGGGGCGTGTACCCCGGCGGGCAGAGCGGCAACCCGGCCAGCCGTTTCTATGACAACCTGCTGAATGACTGGCAAGTCGGCAAACTGCATCCATTATTGTTTCTGCGCTCAGCCAATGATAGAAAGGAACAGACAAATGTGGTGTGGGTCATGAATGGGAAAAAATGATTGGCTATTCAGCTTGAAAAAAATGAAAAGAGTTATTCTGCTGTTTCTAGTCCTTTGCCCAGCCCTGTGTTATTGTCAGACTTACAGCTCCGTTATCCCTGATTCAGCAATCTTGCAGTTTGTGGATTGGGAGGTGACAAATACCCCCAAGTACAATGAGAGGTGGTTTACAGGAAGTAAAAAGATTTACAAGCGAGTCGTTAGCTGGAAGAAAGCTCAAACGAGCATGTTTGATATGGATGGTTCCTTGGAATTCAGAAAAAGGTTCGAAGAATTTTTTAAGGAGTCAAAAACCTTCAATGAAGAAGACATTGACTTTTTAGTGCAGCAATATGAGTCTGAAAAGAAAGCTAAATGGGAAACTAGCTTCGATAAAGGGATACGGACCTCTTCCAGGATGAATTCTTATCAGATGACCATTCCGCTCTTTTCTAAGGATATGAACAAAGTAATGTTCTGGAAATACTTCCTTTGTGGAAGTTTATGCGCCGAAGCATGTCTGTATGTTTATGAAAGAGAGGGAACTGTCTGGAAGTTAAAAAGTACACATAGCTGTTATTGGAGTTAACACCCAGTTTTTGCCTGTTTTCTAAAATGTAGCCCGGTAAAAAAACTAACCTTAAAGGTTTAAAGAAAAACTAACCATGCTCTTCCTTCTTATTCTTCTCCTCAGCCTTGTAGCACAGTTCTTTCTGCCGTGGTGGAGCCTGGCGCTGGTTTGTTTTGCGGTGGCGTTTTGGAAGGCGCGTTACGGCGGGCAGGCTTTTCTGGCGGGCTTCGGGGCGATTGGGTTGACCTGGCTGGGGGCGGCGCTGTTCTGGCACGTGGTCACTGATGGCCTTCTAAGCCACCGCGTGGCCGCCATGCTCACTGTGAACTCTCCCTGGATTCTGCTGGTGGTAACGGTGGTCATTGGCGGGGTAGTAGGCGGATTGAGTTCTTTGTCTGGTTACCTGGTGCGGCGGCTGTGGGCGTAAGCCTGTTCTGAGGCTGTTTTTCAAAAAAGAGGCAGAAAGCAGTACCCCCATTTTCCGGTATTCTGGTGAATTGGCCTTTTATCTTTCCTTTGCAGCGTACTGAACTTGCTGCTTCGCTTACCCCCATTGATTTGACCTTCTTAGCCGTTTTACTCAGAATCTTTTCAAACCCGCTGGCCAATGTGTTTCAGAAGCAGCTCACCACGGCGGGAAGCTTGCCTTTGCTGGTCAATTTCAATACGTATTTCCTGCTGAGCCTCTTGTGCCTTCTCCCGGCTGCAGGGGTTGACTGGCTGGCCTTACCGATGGGTTTCTGGGGTTATTCGCTTCTGGTGGGGCTGTTTGGGGCGTTGGGAAATGGGTTCCTGGTGCGGGCCTTGCAAAGCGGAGACTTGTCGGTGCTGGGGCCTATCAACGCCTATAAATCGGTGATTGGTTTGCTGGCTGGCATGGTGCTGCTGCGAGAATTCCCTAATGGCTGGGGTGTGTTGGGGATTGCGCTTATTATTGGTGGCAGCTATTTCGTGCTGGACACTACCGAGGAGAAGTTCTCGTGGCGACTTCTGAGGCAGCCCAGCATCCAGTTCCGCATCTGGGCCATGGTGTTTGCGGCAGTGGAGGCGGTGTTCATCAAAAAGACCATTTTGTATTCCTCGCCCACGGTGTCCTTTATCAGTTGGTGTTGGTTTGGGGCCTTGTTCTCAGCGGTAGTCACGTTCTGGAGCTCTGCACACCGGCAGGGGTTCAAGCAGGAGTTCACTAGGGAGAAATTAAAGCGGTATGTGCTGCTGGTCTTCTGTATCGGGCTCATGCAATTCACCACCAACTATGTGTTTGAGCAGATGCCGGTGGGCTACGCGCTATCCCTGTTCCAGTTGTCCACACTGGTGAGCATCGGGCTGGGCTATAGATTCTTCCAGGAAACAGACATCCTCAAGAAAACGCTGGGCGCCGTGATCATGGTGGCGGGCTCGGTGCTGATCATCCTTCTGAAATAGTCCTGAGTCCTGAGTCTTGAGTCCTGAGTCATTTTTTGCTACTTTGAACTACCCCCTCATCCGTCTTGATGTTTCTGCCCTGTTTTCCTTAAAATCGACTTAAAACAGCCACTTTCCACCTAACTCAGGACTCCGAACTCAAGACTCAGAACTTTTTCAAAATTTATTTTGAAAACCCTGTAATGACTTCCTTCCTCAGTCGTCTCTGTTATTGAATGGACTTACAAGAGTTTAAAACCAAGGTACTCCCGGCTAAGCAGAAGCTGTACAGAATGGCGCTCTTCCTGTTGCAGAACAAGGAGGAGGCTGAGGATATCTTGCAGGATGTTTTCCTGAAACTCTGGTCCAACAAACACAAGCTCCACGCCTACGCCAGCATTGAGGCCTTCGCCATGAGCGTCACCAAAAACCTGTGCCTTGACAAGCTTAAGGGCCGCAAAAACAAGCACATGGTAGACGTGGTGGACATGGAACTGGACTCGCTGGAAGTGAACCCCTATCAGCGCTATGAGCAAACCGATCAGGTGAACAAGGTGCTGGAACTGGTGAATCTTCTGCCAGAGCAGCAGCGCCTAATTCTGCACCTGCGCGATGTAGAGGGTTACGGCTATGATGAGATTGAACAGGTAACGGGCATCAACGTCAACGCCATTAGAGTGGCGCTGAGCAGGGCCCGCAAAAGTGTGCGAGACGGACTTTTAAAGATGGAAAACTATGCAGTTTGAGCAGGTAGAAACCTTACTGGAGAAATACTACAACGGCGACACGTCTTTAGAAGAAGAAGACCAACTGAAAGACTTCTTCCGGAAGACCAAATTGCTGCCAGACACCCTGAAGCCGCACGCCGTGCAGTTCCAGTTCTATGCGCAGGAACAAGCAGTGCAGATGGACAAATTCCTGGCAGACGACTGGATTTTTGAGAAAATAGAGAATCCGGGTATGGCAGCGGGAGCGGCGCCTCAAGAGAAGAAAAAAGATAGCTTGTTCAGGACTTACGTTTGGCAGATAGCCGCCAGCATTAGTTTGCTCATCGTGGCTTTCTGGGCCGGAAATTACTTCAGACAGAATGATTCAATGCCGGCAAGCCCTACGGAGACTGTAGCGCTGCAGCCGAAAACCCAGGAGCCTCAGCAAACGATGGAAACTTATCCGCAGGAAGAAAGTCCGATACAGAATGATGCCGCTACAGTAAGCATCAACCCGGCACCTGAGAGAGAAACTTACCTTCCAGCCAGGAAACAACCGGTAAGGCATGTGTTGGCCGCCAGAACCTCAGCTGTCAGTTCATCGGCGAGCGATCGGCTGCAGCTGGTCACCCAAGGCCTCAAAACCGAAGGGCTTACCGAGCAGGAAAGCAAGAAGATCATCAAGCTGCTGGTGAAAACCATGAACCATGACGGTAACCTCAATGTGCGACTGGCTGCCTGCGAGGCGCTTTACCAGTTCAAAGACCACAAAGAGGTCCGGAAAGCGTTCATCCACGCCCTGGGCACCCAGACCGAACCGCTCATGCAGCTCACCCTCATTGAGATGGTGGTGAAAATGAAAGAGGCTACCGCGGTGCCCCAGCTGGAACGACTCATGCACAAAGAAGACCTTTTACCTATTGTAAAATACAAAGCACAAGAGGGCCTTGGAACCCTTATCTAGTCACGCATTAACTCTACTTCCATGAAAAAACCAATTGTACTGGCATGGGCCCTGCTCATGCTCACCGGGAACTGCCTTGTCTCAGAGAAAGCAACCGCCGCTCCTATTTCATCAAATATTATCGGAGCGCAAGATGGTCCCGGCAAAGCCGAACTGCGCACCTACAAGGTGAAACTGGGCAACGGCAAAGACGCTCGTGTGCAGCTTTCCATGTTCAACAGCAACGTGAAAATTGTGGGCTACTCCGGCGATGAAGTTGTTATTGAGACGAAGGATTACAGCGCCCCGCCCAAACGCGCTGAGGGCCTCAAACCGCTCTACAACCAGGTGGAAGACAATACCAAACTGGGGCTGGGGGTAAACAAAAGCGGCAACACCGTCACCATCACCAAAGCCTCCCGCATAGACGCCGAGTACGTGATCAGAATCCCTAAAAATGCCGCCGTGGTGTACAAAGAAACCAACTGGGAAGGGGGCGATATCTCCATCTCAGATGTAGACGGAGAGGTGGAACTGAAACTGAACAACTCAGAGGTCTCTTTGAACAACATCTCCGGACCGGTAGTAGCCAATAACACCAACGGCTCCATCAAAGTAGTCTTCTCCTCGCTTGCACAGAGTAAGCCCAGCGCCATCTCTACCGTGAGCGGCGATATTGACATCACCTTGCCGGCCAAAGACAAAGCCAATTTCAAACTCAGATCCATGCAAGGCGAGATCTACACCGATTTTGACATGGATGTGCAGCGGAAAAAAGACAAAGACGGGGATGAAGATTTAGCCATCGTGGGCGGCGGCGGAGACATTGCCGGCAAAGTCAACGGCGGTGGCGTAGAAATTAGCGTGCAGTCCATCTCCAGCGACATCTTTATCCGGAAGAAAAAATAAACCTCCTAGGTACTCTAAAACCAACTCCTCTTATGAAAAATCTGTTATTTGTAGCCCTGCTGCTGTGGGGTATAGGGAACCTCCATGCCCAGAAAAAAACGGTGGAGAAGACCATGGCTATGCCCGCCTCTAACAAAGTGCACCTGAACCTCAAGTTCGGAGACGAAGTGAAGGTAACCGCCTGGGATAAAAAAGAAGCCTACGTGAAAGTGACTTACGAGATCAACGGCGGCCAACTGAATCAGGCCATGCTGCTCACCTTTACACCCGGCAAAGACCAGCTCAACGTCACCGCTGATCTGGACGAGAAACTCATGGAGAACAGCACCTTCGCCGGTGATTGCCCTGAAGGATCGTCTGCCACCTTCGGGAATTACTCTAAGGGGGTGCTGAAAAATAAAGCTTGCACCCGCATTGACTACGAGATTTTCCTGCCCCGTGACGCTAACCTCACCCTGGAGACCATCAACGGCGACCTGGAACTCCGCGGCCTGCGGGGCACCGTGAACGCCAAGTCCATCAGCGGTTTCGTAGACATGGACTGGCCCACCCAACAGGGCGCAGCCGTTTCCCTCAAAACCATCACCGGCGAGGTGTACTCAGACCTGGACATAGCCCTGGCCAACAAGAAGCAGGAAGCACCCATAGTAGGCTACCAGCTACAAGGCAAAGTGAAAGACGGCGGCGCCAACATCAAGCTTGAATCCATCAGCAACAACGTCTACTTCCGCCGGAAAAATTAACTCCCGTTTAGGGGCCGTTTCCCAGAAAATGGTCCCTAAACAAAAATTTCTACTATCGCCAATTCTCTCCTTGAGGATTGCCCAAACGGAAGTTTGAGGCAGCGAGCGCAGCTCTGGAGAGGGGTGTTTTCATCTGCCGATATGTAGGGGCAATCCCTTGTGGTTGCCCTTCACAATGGCGGAGCCGTAGTCTTGGTTGTTGGTGATAACACCAACAACGGCTGAGAACAGCTGAGGTCAACTAAGAGATAGATGCGCTACCCGGATGTCCCCCTTTGAAGGGGGTAGGGGATGATTGATCGTGCTGATCACACGCATTCCCGAGAATGATTATGAATCGTTTCATGGATGGTGCAAATGGTTCTTTTCACGGTCTTGTCATCCCCCTACCCCCTTCAAAGGGGGACGATCAGGAATTGTATTTAAAAGGTTAACAACCTGAATTGCGATGGCAAACGCAAGGGCAACCACAAGGGATTGCCCTTGCGTGGACCGGCAGGAGAGGCATCATTCCAAGCCGCCACAAGAACATCCACATGCCTAAGGGTTCAGCTTCCGGCTTAAGCAACCCTGTTTTAGCGCCGTTTCCTGGAAAATAGCCCTGAAACTTTTTTCTGAATCAAATACCAATCACTCCGTTTCCGCCTTTCCTGTTCTTTGGCGGGTCTGATCTGATACCAAACCGCGTTTGCTCGCTCAGCGCACCGCTTCCTTTCTATCCTCCCATTTCATCCAACATTTTTATGAAAAAAAGAGCCCTCTTTTTGATGGGACTGCTATGCCTTTGCCTCAACTGCACCATGGTTGGCTGGGCTCAGAATGCCTCCCTTGCTCTCTCCAGTACTCCCGTTAAAGGCATCGGTAAAATCTCTGGCCTGCTGATAGATTCTGTATCAGGGAAGCCGGTGGAGTACGCCACGGTAGCGCTGTTGCGTAAAGACAGCAACGTGTCTGTAGACGGCACCTTAACCGATGAACGGGGCCGATTCTCGTTCAGCAAAGTGCCCGCGGGAGTGTATCAGCTTACGTTCAGTTTTGTCGGGTACCAGGTCAAAAGCATCAGGGAGGTTTCTGTGACAGATGAAGAGGTGGAAGTGGGGCGCGTGGTGCTGAGCTCGGCGGGGAATAAGCTGCAGGAGATAACGGTGGTGGGGCAGAAGCCGCTGGTAGAAGATAAGGTGGACCGCCTAGTGTACAACGCCGATCAGGACATCACCAACACGGGTGGTAACGCCGCCGATGTACTCAAGAAAGTGCCCTCGCTCTCAGTGGATGTGGATGGGAACGTGCAGCTGCGGGGCTCCGCCAATGTGCGGGTGCTCATCAACAACAAAGCCTCTACCATCATGGCTACCAGCCTCGCTGATGCCCTCAAACAGATTCCGGCTGAGATGATCAAAAGCGTGGAGGTGATTACCAATCCATCGGCGAAATACGATGCCGAGGGCACGGCTGGTATCATCAACATCATCACCAAAAAGAACGCGATGCCCGGCCTGAATGGCAGCGCGGGCTTTACGGTGGGCACCCAGAACAGCAGCGCTTTCACCAATCTGAGTGCGCGGCGGGGCAAAGTAGGCTTAAACCTGAACCTGGGCAGTTTCAGGTACTCGGTGCCCAAAGGCTACGGCATGTACCGCCGCGAGGTGGCTGAGGGCGGCGACATCATTACCATTCAGACCGGTGACGGGCGGGTGCACGGTGGTGGCGGTTCCCTGCAATTGGGTCTGGACTATGACCTGGACTCCGTGAACCTGTTCTCTATGGGACTGCAAATGAATACCGGGCGTTACCAGGGCAACAGCGCGCAGGAAACCACCACAGATCAGCCGGGGGCGTTGCCGTACATCCGCAACACCAATGATTACCAGTTCATACCCTTGGGCACCGATGTCAACCTGGACTACACGCACATTTTCAAGCCGCAGCAGGAACTCACACTACTGGCGCAGTTCAGCCAGTCAAACCACGACAACTTAGTGAATCAGGATCGCTTCAACAGTGAGGACCAGCTATTCTACCTGCAGCGCAACACTAACCAGAACAGCAATCGCGAGCTTACCTTTCAGGCAGATTACAGCCATCCGTTCTCCAACAAATCCACGCTGGAGACAGGAGTTAAAACCATCCTCCGCCGCGCCGAGAGCAATGCCCGGTATGATATCCGGTATCCGCTGGAGAACCAGGCCGCGCCAGAGGAGAACATGTTCAATTACCAGCAGGATGTAGTGGCCGGTTATCTTTCCTATGGTCTTACGCTGGGCAAATATTCTCTGAAAACCGGTGCCCGCTTTGAGCAGACCCTCCTCAAAGGCGATTTTACCAGTACCCACACCTTTCTGGATGAAACCTACGGCAACCTTATTCCCAACATCACGCTGTCGCGCACGCTCAAGGAAAACCACACGCTCAAGGTCAGCTACACGCAACGCATCCAGCGGCCGCATATTTTCCTGCTGAATCCCTACCGCGATAACCGAGACCCCAAAAGCATCTTCTTCGGCAATCCCAAACTGGACCCTGAACTGACGCACTTGTATGAACTGGGTTACAGCACGTTTTTCAAGACCAGTTCCGTGACCACCGCTTTGTACCTACGGAAGGTAGACAACGCCATTCAGCAGGTGACTTTGGGCATAGACCAGGGTGTGGCGCAGAACACTTTTGAGAACGCCGGCAAGTTGCTGAGCTACGGCCTCAACTTGTCTGGCTCCACCAAACCGGTGCCTGCCTTAAGCCTTAACGGCAACCTGAACGTGTACTACAACCGTTTGCAGGGCCTAGGCACCCAGAATACCGGCTGGCAGTACAACCTTAACGTGACCACCGGCTATGAAGTGGGCAAAGGCTTGAGCGCGCAGTTTACCGGAGGCTTCAACTCGCCCCGGGTCACGCTGCAGGGCCGGGCGCTCTCGTGGCAGTACTACAACCTGGCCGTGAAGAAGGAGCTGTTCAACAAGAAGGGCAGCGTGAGCGTGGGTGTGAACAACCCGTTCACAAGGTCCATCAACTACGGCGCCGAGACCCGCACTGCCACCTTCACCCAAACCAATGAGAACCGCAACTTCAACCGCTCCGTGCGCCTCAGCTTTGACTACAAATTTGGGCAGCAGAGCGCAGGTAAAGCGCCACGTAAGAAGAAAGCCATCCGTAACGATGACGTGAAGCAGGGAGAGTGATGGTTATTGAGTGATTGAGTAAATGCGTGAATAAGAGAGTGAATAATTGAAGGAAGGTTGGTTTTAAGCCGATAAGGAAGTGAAAAACGCTCCCACATGTCATCCTGGAAGGATCTTGTGGGCGAACTGAAATAGCTTGTATTAAGCGCAATTGCACCTCACTGCAAGAATCCTTCCTGCTACGGGGAAGCTGTGGCTCAGCCATCGTTTTGAGGCTTATTTCTGTAAAAGGGCGAAAAACAGGAAATGGCTGCGCTGTTTTCGGGCTGTTTTCCTGAAATTTACCCTAAAATAGAAATTCAGGCTCATGCGCTTCGCTCTTTCCAACGGCACCATTTACTCGGGGCACACCATTACCCAGCACCACGCCATTTTGTTTGAAGATGGCCAAATCATTGGGCTGGTGCCCGATGCCCAGCTTCCTGGTGACATTACCGTGCTGGACGCCAAAGGTGGCATTATCTGCCCGGGCTTCGTGGATTTGCAGGTGAATGGGGGCGGTGGGGTGTACTTTACCCAATATCCCACGCTGGAGAGTTTGAACACCATCAGGGACGCGCACCTGCAGTTTGGTACTACCAGTTTTCTGCCCACGGTGATCTCGGCGTTTCAGGATAAGATTTTGGAAACCATCACGGCCGTACGCGAAGCCATGCAGCAGAGCCCCAGCACTTTTCTGGGCATGCACCTGGAAGGTCCGTTCTTCAATATTGAGAAAGCCGGTGCCCATGATACCGCCTGCATCCGGACAGCCACGCACGAGGAACTGGACGTGCTGCTGGCAGCGGGCAAAGACGTGATCACTTACCTTACCCTGGCTCCCGAGTGCGTAGAGGAAAGTGTGTTGCAGCGGCTGGTGGAAAGCGGGATCGTGCTCTCGGCGGGGCACAGCCTGGTTACTTATGACCAGGCTATGCATTTCTTCCAGAACGGGGTGACCGCGGTGACCCACCTCTACAACGCCATGAGCGGGATAGACACTAAACAGCCCGGGCTGGCGGCGGCCACGCTGGACTATGGTCAAGCCTGGACCGGCATCATTGTGGACGGCGAGCACTGTCACCCCTACGCCGTGCGCCTGGCCAAAAAGATGCTGGGCGAGAAACTCCTTCTCATCTCTGACTGCGCCGCCTGCGTGGGCTCAGATATCCCCTTCACCGATTTCGGAAACTTCAAAGCCTATTACCGCAACGGTCGCTGCGAAACCGAGGATGGCCGACTGGCCGGCTCTGCCCTGACCATGCTGCAGGCCGTGCAGAATACGGTGAACATGGTAGGTCTGCCCTTGGATGAGGCCCTGCGCATGGCTACGCTTTACCCGGCCCAGGTCCTGAAACTGGAGCACAAAGTAGGCCAGTTGCTTCCCGGGTCGGCTGCCAATCTGGTGGTGCTGGACAAGAATCTGCAGTTGCAGCAGGTACTGGTAGACGGGCAGGAAGTAACCTTAGCCCAAAAGTAAGCATAGAGTTTTGGGGCTGATTTCTGTAAATCAGCCCCAAACGATTTGTCTATTCTAACTAATCTGTTACTCAATGATGATGCGTTGGGTGTGTTTGTGCCCGGATTTGGTTTCGGCTAGGAGCAGGTACAAGCCACGGGGCGTGCCCTTGATCAGGAATTTCTCGGTAACGGAGCCCGCAGCATAGCGCTTGTACGGGGAGAGGGTTTTCACCAGGCTACCGTTGATGTCTACCAGACTCACGCGCATCTCTTCTTCCCGCTTCAGGCTCATGGATAGGTTCAGCCACTCAGAAACCGGGTTGGGGAATACTACTGCGTATTGGATAGAAGACAAACTGCCGGGCTTTGACTCAAAGTACTTGAGCTGGGTAGCCGCGCCCACGTCCGCCTTGGAGGATTCTTTGGCTTGTTTCTGATCTTCCAGCAGCTGGTATTCCTGCGCGATGGCCTGGTGCAATGGTTTAGGCAACTGGGCCAGGAAATCTGGGGTGGCTGAGAACCAGAAAATGGCTTCGTCTTTGGCTTTGTTATTGGCCTTCACCAGCACCGGGATCAGCGTGTTCAGGATCTCGTTGAAGTACTCGGGCTCAAACTTACGCTCGTCCTCACTGTCGGTGCGGTACATGACCCGGCGCTCACCTTTCCGGTTAGAGATATACATCGGCACGAATTTGGTCACTGGCAAATAGAGCCTGCTGCTGTCTCTCACAAACTTTCCGTCTCTTAATACCAGGGTAGGATTGCCCAGGATAACGGAGTGATCTCCCCCATAGACGGTGACTTCCAGCCGGATCATGCCTTCAGCGGGGTCGTTGAACAGCCTTTCATACCTGATGCCTTGGTCATTGATCTGGATGCCCAATTTTTGCTCTGTCTCCTGTGGCAGTTCCAGCAACGTGATGTTCCCGAAAACTTTTTCCCCTTCTTTCGGCTGTTCCTCTTTAGGCTTTGCCTTCAA
The DNA here is from genome assembly GCF_017916365.1 of Rufibacter roseolus. Taxonomy (GTDB): domain Bacteria; phylum Bacteroidota; class Bacteroidia; order Cytophagales; family Hymenobacteraceae; genus Nibribacter; species Nibribacter roseolus. Next base: position 290,793 of record NZ_JAFMSU010000001.1, on the reverse strand, counting down.
AGGTATAGCCCTTAACCCCTTGTTGTAAAACAGCGGAGCCGGGCCCTTCTCTACAGTTACAGGAGTAATAGAGGCAGAAGCAGGCTCCTTCCAAATATTTGCCTCAGGGCCTTTGGCTTTTGTGGCCATGCGGGGCTGTTCAGGAGTTGCTTTTGCAGTTAAGGGCCTGTTTTTAGGTATTAGCGTACTGGATGAACTCGGCACTGGTTCTTCCTCTACTTGCTGGGCTTTGCTAGGCGCGGTCACCGCAACGGGAGATGCCGGTTTTACCGATGTTTGGTTTTGCGTGAGCACAATCCACAGGACGAAAGCTGTGACAACACTTGCGGCGCTCAGGAACATCCAACTGGTTTTCCCGGCTCCCGCCGATGTTTGTTTCCCGATGGTAGAGCTGGCAGGCAGCTGTCTTAAAGTTTCCTGCAGTTCCTCTAAGGGCATCACCGGCTCCTGCGCTTTAGCGGCCTCAAAATACTGGTTCAGGTTTTTATGTGATGGTGACATGGGTGTTCTGGTTAGAAAGTTAGACTTACCTGCGTTCTGGGGCTGATTTTCTCAAACTGGGCTTCCTCGGTGGGTTCGCTTTCCAGCAGCCGAAGGGTTTCCTGGTCGTTGAGCAGGCGCGCCAGCCGTTTCTTGCCCCGCACCACGCGTGATTTCACCGCCGAGAGGCTGCACCCCTGGATGTCCTGTACTTCCTTCAGGGCGAAGCCTGAGATCTCAAACAGGATAATGGCTTCGCGTTGCTCCTCGGGAAGTTTGGCCAGGGCCTCGTAGAGTAGCCGGACATCGGTGTCCAGTTCCGCATTACCGGAGACGGTTTGTTTTTCCTCGGCCTCCCCGCTGTTGAAGATGCCCCAGAACTTGCGTCGGCGGCTTTTGTTCCTGAGCAGTCGGCTCGCTATCCCGAAGAGGAAATGCAGAAACGCCTCTTTGTGCCGAAGCGAATCAAAATGCTCATAGGCCTGTAGCACCGTCTCGCTGATGAGGTCTTTGGCGTCTGCGCTGTGGAATACCCGTGCCTGGCAGAACCGGGCAAAAGGCGCATGCACCGGCTCATAGAGCGCCAGAAACGCCTGCTGTTTACTTTTGGGATCTTGAGGTTGAGACATAAGACTATTCTCTGGTTTGGCAGTAAGTGGCACCGGAGGTCAGAAAAGTCGCAGGGGCGGCAATGTTTTTTTACTTTCTTTCTAAAGATAACCGTAAAGCTGGTGTAAAAGACGTTTAGAACCTGTTTTTCAAGAATGGGGACCAAAACAGTTTGGCGTTTGCCTTTGCATAGACTGCCGCTCTGGAAAGGGTCTCATGCCAAACCTCCATCTACCAACGCTATGAAAATCATCACCATTACCCTGAACCCGGCCATAGACAAAAGCACCCGGGTAGAGTCTGTGGCCCCCGAGAAAAAACTGCGCTGCGAGAAACCCGTGTTTGAGCCTGGCGGCGGCGGTATCAACGTTTCCCGGGCCATCAAAAAACTGGGCGGGGAATCCTGCGCCTGGTTTCTGGCCGGCGGACATACAGGCGAAAAACTGGGTGAGCTTCTCCACCACGAAGGAGTGTCTTTCAGGAGGTTCAACTGCCAAGAGTCTACCCGCGAGAACCTGGTGGTCTTTGAGGTTTCCTCGCGGCAGGAGTACCGGTTTGGCATGCCTGGCCCGCAGGTCACCGAACCCGAGTGGCGGCAACTGCTGCAGGCATTGGAGGACCTGGAAGAGGTGCCCGAGTTTGTGATTGCCAGCGGCAGTAACCCACCCGGCGTGCCCGATGACTTCTATGCCCGCGTTGCCGATCTGGCCTACAAAAAAGGCTTCAAACTGATAGTGGATACCTCGGGCGCCGCCCTGATGAAAGCGGCGGGTAAAGGCATTTACCTGCTCAAACCCAACCTGAACGAACTGGCCGCGCTAGCCAGCAAAGAAGTGATTTCCTCTCAGGAGCAGGAAGATCTGGCTACCCAGGTGTTGAACGAGGGCAAGAGCCAGGTACTGGTGGTGTCTTTGGGCCCCCGGGGCGCCATGCTGGCCTCTAAGGAAGGATTTGAGTACGTGGTGCCGCCCACCGTAAAACAGGAAAGCGCCGTAGGTGCCGGCGACAGCATGGTAGGGGCCATGGTGCTTAAATTGCAGGAAGGCTGGCCCCTGTCTGACGTGATTCGCTACGGCGTAGCCGCCGGAACCGCCGCCACCATGACCCCCGGCTCAGAACTCTGCCGCAAACCCGATGTAGACAGCATCTACGAATGGCTGAAGGCCCGCCGGTAATTCCGATCTTCATCGCTTGGTTTTAGGGCCATTCTGCATAAATCAGCCTTAATACGATGTTTATGGGCTAAATAGAACGTTAAGAAATGTTGCAGGAAAGATTCTCAGGTATGCGTGCGGACACGAGCTGGAAGCTCGCGCCAGCGGATCAGCACACGGGCCTATGAGATTAGCGCCTCACGGCAGTTGCAAACTGCCGACCATGGCGGGTCCAAGTCACAGACTTGAACCATGCTAAATATAGAAGACCTCACAATACAGAAGACCTCACAGTTTTTCAAAACCTGTGAGGTCTGGGGCGGGACTTGCCTATGCAATCCCTATTCCAGCCTTTCGGTGGAGCGCCTTGTCAGGTTCCGGTGCCGAAGGCGTTGCGACCGCCAGGGAGCAAAGGAAGCTGGCGCAGCGCGAGGCCGGAAGGCGGGGCCTCGCGGCCGTGAGCGCACGGAGGGAAACCATGAAACAACCCAGCTCATGAACCAACGCAAACGGCAGCGCCACGCCAGCATCAACGGACTACGTCAACAAAAATTTAAGCAATAAAACAGTAGGTAAGTCAGCTTCACCACAGCGCAGTTAGCACCAAGCCTAGGCAACACTGCGTCAGCAGTAAAAGAATCACCTCTTCCCTTCCTTCACTACCTCCATCTGCACCGGCACAATGCCACTTTTCTCCATATCCAACTTACGGGCCGCCGATTTTGACAGGTCTATGATGCGGCCGGGGGCAAACGGGCCGCGGTCGGTGATGCGCACTTTCACGGAGCGCCCGTTCTGCGGATTGGTGACTTTTACCTTGGTCCCGAAGGGTAGTTTCTTGTGGGCTGCCGTGCGTTTGCCGGGTTTGTAGCGGTCGCCGTTGGCCATTTTGTTTCCCCGGAGTTTATCTGAGTAATAAGACGCTTTGCCTTTCTCAGTGTAGCCCCGCTCCCCGAAGGCTGGGGCTTTGGTGGTGCAGCTGGTGGCGAGCAGAGCCAGTAAAAGTAAGATGCAGAGGTGGGGGAATAAATGGGTAAGCTTACGCATAAGAGAAGAAATGTTGTAAAGCACTGGCCAGCAACGGCCAGTTAAGTTGTTCCATCGGATGTTTGGTGTTGGGTAAAACGTGCAGCTGCCCCTTGGGCAACTGGCGGTATGCGGCCAGGGATTCTTCTACGGAAACCATCTGGTCTTTGTCGCCTACGGCTATGCAAACTGGAACGTTGATCTGGGCTAATTCTTGCGCAGAGAGCGTAGGCGTTTGTCCCAGGCCCAACATCAGGTCTGCGGTGTGGCGCAGCAGTTGAGCCCAATTTGGGGGAGCGTGGCGCTGTTGCAGGGTCTGGGCAAAAGCCGGTACTTTCTCTGAGATGACCTCGGGGCGGAGTTTGGCAGTTTCACCCTGGGCAATTTCCGGCGTCCAGTTGAATTTGGTGGCCAGCGTGAAGATCCTGGAGAAACGTTCTGGTTTCTGCCGGGCTGCCTCCAGGGCCACGTAGCCGCCCATGCTGTAGCCAAACACCTGTACGGGAGGCAAGTTGTGTTCCTCCAGCCAGGTAAGCAGTTGCCCAGCGAAGTACTCAATGGTAAAAGGGCCGTTGGGGAAGGGTTCTCCGCCGTGGCCAGGCAAGTTCAAAGCGTATACCGGCACCTGCGCGGGAAGCAGAGGCAGCAGCGGGTCAAACTGGCTTCTGGCCCCCAAGGCGCCGTGTAACAAAAGCAGTGGTTCCATACTGTAAGGTAAGCGTTCTTAGGGGTTCTGACCAAACATTACTGTTTCACCGTCCATTTTGGAAAAATACCCGCTAAACGGTTCCTATGGTTTGGGGCCTAGGTTACTTCTTCCTGGGGATAAATCCTTTGGGATTAGGCCAGCCTCTTAAGGAAGTGGAAGCCTTTGATCACGAAGCCCTCGCGGAGATAGAATTTATGGGCGGCGTTGTTCACTACGTAGGCATCCAGCATCATGGTCTCGCACTGGTTTTTGGAGGCCTCATCGGTTAGCCAGTCTACCAGCATTTTGCCGATGCCTTTGGAACGGTACTGTTCATCCACCACAAAATTGTCTATCTCCAGGTACTTGCCGCTGTATAGTTTGGTGCCCATCCAGTATCCCGAGAGGCCCAGGCAGGTATCTCCCTCAAAGACGCCCACCATACGGTACTGCTGGGGCAGCATGAGCCGCAACAGGGTTTCATAGCGTTCCGGCTCCATGTTGGGGTTCAGGTACTGGATCAAGGGGAACTGCTGCAGCATCTCAGCCAACTCTGTTATTTCCCTTATCTGCAAAGGTGTAGCCATGGGGTATCAAATAAGGGGCAAAAATAGGAAGCACGTACCAGCGGTGAAACAAATGCTAACAAAATGTTAAAGAATTTACCTGTAATTCCAATAAAGTTAAATATCTGTTAATTAGTATTTGTGCCCTGGTTTTTAGGAAATAGCCCTTCTATATTTGATCCGTTGGTAGCCAGGAATGATGAGATAATTGTTCTGAGTTAAGCAGGTAATTAGAGGTGTTAGTCTTCATGTTTGTATGTGTAGATACACGGTTTATCCCTGCGCTATGAATACTCACAAAATAAAATTTGTCTGCATGCAGACTTCCTGAATTAACCGGGAGAAATATTTCTTCAGTTATTCTGGAAAGATTGAATTGGCAAAGTGTACGATTTCAAATAGTGCTGTGTCCGGCATCGCACATGTTGAATGATGGTAAGTGGGTAAATATCTGTAAATCAGGTGTTTTATATAATGGCACGCAACTTGTAAAATCAGAACAGGAACAAATGATCGGCCAATAGGCTAAGGGATTTCAGGACTTGTGAGAGAATGATTTGAAGCTTAAATAAAAAAGAAAAAAAATTAGCCATCTGCAAGCAACCTTCTTTTAGAATCTGCATCTATTAGAATATAACACAAATACATAAGAAACATGCATTAACAAAATAGGCATTTTTTATGCCCTGGATCTGTACGTCCTTTTTTCTGATAAAAGGTGTTTGTTTAAGTCAAAAAATGAAAAATAGAAAGATTTGTTTTTAACAGTTTAACTCACTTAAAAGAAATAATTATGAAACGTTTATTATTCATTATCGCCCTCGTTTGCATGCAAGTAGTATCATCTTTCGCCCAGGGTCCTACTAGCCGGGTGAATACAGAGAAAGTTAAAATGTACCGTCAGCCTGGCATAGGCGGAGAGGTAATGCGCCTGCTGGGCCCTGAAGACGAGATCATTGTGATGCGGAAACAAAACCATGAGTGGTCTCTGGTGCAGATTGACGGGGAAGCAGGCTACGTGCTGAATTCCTATCTCAAAGCCAAAAAGGCCAAAAAAGCCACTGCCGCCAAAACACCTGTCGCCCCCGATAAAAGCGCCAAGCTCTAAGCCGCAGAAATGATGGCTGGGGCAGCTTCCGCCTCTATATCATACAAAAAGCAGCGGGCCCACTCAGTCTTGAGTGGGCCCGCTGCTTTTTGGACAAACCTTAGTCTCTATTCTTTGGGAGTATAGTTGTAGATGTCAATGGCCTCGCCAAGCTGGTCTTTTTTCACCAGCCGCAGGATCTGGGGAATAAGCGAAATACCCGCGCCAATGAGCAGTAGCGGAGAGATCTTGCCGCTGGTACTGCCGCCTCTGAACTGCTGCGTAATGCCGGCCACCATTAAGCCCGCACCCGCCACGTACATGCCCGTCTGGATGTTCTGCCCACGTTTGTAGTCCTGCAGGCTTTCCATACTGCCCGGGTTGTCAGAGAGGGCGGTGCGCAGGTTCTTGTAGGTGAGGGGCTGCAGCGGGCCATTCTCCTTTTGGAAATAGTACACGCGGCGCTGCGTTGGGTAACCGTAGCCTCCCATTCCGTAGCCGCCCATGCCGTAACCTCCGTAACCGCCATAGCCTACGCCAATACCCGGGCCATAGGAGTTGTAATCTGTGCGGTACACAAAGTAAGTAGACACGCGCCCGGCCTGTTCCCGCTGGGCGAAGTTACTGAAGCGCCGCCCGGCGTCTACGCGGGCAAAGAAGCCTTCCTGGCTCTGGAAATACTTCACCGTTTCCGGGGCATATTTGAGAGAATCATCCAGAAGGAAGAAGTTCTGTTTGAAGATGGGGCTCTTGAACTGGAGCCGGCTCGCGTACACGCGTTGCCCGTTGTGCAATTCTATAAAGTAAGGTTGCCCCGAGGTGGTGCTGTTGATCTGGGCCCAACTACTTTGTGCCCCCATCCAGCAAAGGAAAACCAGGAAATATAATTTTTTTATCATAGCAAAAAGTAAACGAAAAAAGTGGACACTGTATGATAAAGCTAAATAAAAAAAGACAATAAGCCCCTGTCAATTGCAATAAGCAGCCGGTAAGCGCAACAGCAGGCAGAAAACTAAGTAAAAGAGAGAAGCCTTATGTTTTACTTAACCTGATTCTACTATGTTCATTGCATTGTGTATTTTATTGATTATCGCTTTGTTCATTACCGTGTATTACGTGCGGGCGAACAAGGCAGGCGCTGCCGCACAGGGAACCACTACCCGTATCTCGGGCGGCGGACCTAACGCCCCCGCTACGCCGGGCCAGACTTCCAGAAGTACCTTCAACCCGGGCAGTATCCCAGATAGCGCCGGCAACGGCAATGCCGCTATGAGCTCCGGCAAGCAGGGCTAACCTGTTTGCACCAGATAGATAAACAGAAAGGCACCACAATTGTGGTGCCTTTCTGTTTAAGGGCTTTGCATAGCCTTCTTATTTGTTGCCGTTCTCGTTCATGGATGTCTGCTTCTTGCGGGAAGAAGTATTTCCCTTGGCGTCAGATCCCTGGTTCTCGGCGTTTTGCTCTATCTGGATAGGCTGGTTGCTGCCTTCGCGTACCTCAATGCGGTGACGGGCAGTTTTCTGCTCATCTTTAGGCACCCGCACGTGCAGGACACCATTTTCAAACACCGCCTCAATGTTTTCTGGTTTCACGTTGTCTGGGAACTGGAAAGACCGGCTGAAAGAACCGTACTGGCTTTCTACCAGGTGGTAGCGTTTGTCTTTCTGCTCCCTGTTGAAACGCCGCTCACCAGAGATGGTAAGACGACCTTGATGGAAGTCAAGGTGAATGTCTTCTTTCTTCAGGCCAGGAAGGGACATTTCCACTTCATACCCTTTCTCGGTTTCACAGGTGTCTACCTGCGGGCTGAAACTATTCAGCCGCTCGCGGCTATTCACAGAATCATTAAAGAATCGGTCCAGCATGCTGCTGAAGGTCTGCGGCATCATGTCGTCAAAGCCGCTTCCAAAACGTTGAATGGCCATAGCTTTAAGTTCTTTAAATTGTGAAACATTGGCAGACCCAGGCTGCCTTTTGTAATAGCTTCAATCAGTTCACAAGGGCCGTTTTAGACCGGGTTTGAGAAAAGGAGCCCCAAACGGTAATGGGTTCTCCTTTTTATATGACTAGGTTAACGTTGCTCAATTTCCAGTAATCTGGGTCCCTGTGGCAGGTACGGGATATGCACCCGTAGTTTTTTGCCCTCGTGTACCACCTGCAGATTGTTGAAATCTACATAAGGCGGCAACAGGAACTGCTGGTGAAACAGCGGCATCTGCATGGCTGGGTGCTGCTCGCTCTGGTGCAGGGCCATCACGGTGAGCTGGTTTTTGTCCAGGACTACCTGGAATTGCTCGGCAGAGACGCCCGGTAACAACACCTGCAAAACTGCCTCTTTCTTGTGCTTCACCATTTTCACCTGCGGCTGCACCGTGCCTCCGCCCAGCGTGTTGGTTAAGTCTATATAATGCGCTACGTTCTGTAAGAACTTTTTATCTTTAATCAGTTTCATGATGTTTCTCCTCCTCCGGTCGCTGTTTTCTAGGTGGCATATTGCAAACGGCATACCAATGCCCTCAGAGGCCTTTTAAACGCGGCGTTAAGACATAATGGCAATAGGTGAAATGTCAATGATGTAATTTTGGCAGGTTTTTTACGCCGGCTGAAAGGTAGAAAAGGGAGGTTGCTTCTAAAAGCCGGCTGCTTGTCGGCAGAAAAGTAAAAAATGTGCCCTAAACGCAAGAAAACACCGTATTTTCCTGTCTAAAGGGTGTATATCTACGTACAGGATTTTATAGCATTTGCCAGACCGCAACGCTGTTGAAAACAGAACCGGACTAGCGAAGGAGAACCAGAATGGTGCAACGCTGCTGTTCTGAGGCAGCCAACCCGGTAGGAAAAGCCCGGCAGTAAGATACTATGGTATGGGGTCCTGTGAAATGGAGGTGTTCAGGAGAATGCCCAGGTGCAGGTGTCAATAAGAAGACTGATAGGTATATTTCACCAGATAGCCAGAAAGGAAGCAAGACAAAGGTAACCGGAGTTGTCTTGCTTGAAAGAGGCTGTGCTATGTAAGGCGCAATGCGAAAGATTTATTATCAAACCACCGGACTTACCTTGAGTTATGACGAAGACCATGCCACGGCCTACGCCGTGTGGAATGGCTTCTTGGCCAGCCCCGAGCTTAGGGAGGCTGTTTTGCAGTGCCTTGAACTGATGGAGTCAAAAGGCATCACCCGCTGGCTTGCCGACAACCGGAAGATGAAAGCCATCAGGCAGGCAGACCAGCAATGGTTTTTAAGCAATGTCATCCCACGCATGCTGCAGAGTTCCCTGCGCCGCATGGCTACCCTGGTGTCTGAGGATATGTTCAACAAGATGGCGGTAGAGCAGTTACTGCAACGCGCCGGCAACCTTGACCACCTGGCCATGCGTGATTTCAACGATGAAAAAGAAGCCCTGGAATGGCTTATGGCCCCTTTTTCTGTGTCTTCGCAAGTAAAGTCATAGGGATAGAAACAAAATTGGGTAAAGATTTAAGACCCTTCTGTCATTTGTAAAGCAGTTTCCGGCTTACCTTTGCGGCCAAGGTAAAGGAAGGAGAAGTCTGCAGAAGGAAAAGCCTTTGGCGAGCTTGCCAGATAAAATAGTACCCTGTTTATTATATTTTAAAAACCCTTCCTGAAAATCTGCCCGGAAATCTGCAAGTATTCTCCCCGCGTCTTGCTGCCGGGCACCCTAATATTTTATACTTTAATTAACCAATAGACTAGTCCAAAAGAGACTGCTTTCCCCCGTACGCAGCTGTAGTCTTTTATTTTATGTTTTTAACCTTACCCTCTGTCTATTATGAAAGTGAGGCCTTTTCTGTACGTTATGACCAGGCGCGTTCCCTGGGTATGGCCGTCTGGAAAGGCAGATTGACCGGTGCAGACCTGCAGGAGGCTTTACTCATTTGTGCTTATGTCATGGAAAAATACGGCCTTACCCGCTGGCTCGCCGATGACCGTAAAATGAAAGCCTTTTCTGAGGAAGACACCCAATGGATTTCTGAGCACGTGGTGCCTTCTTATCTGAGTGGTCCCCTGCGCCGCATGGCTTTCCTGCCCTCAGAAGACCAGGGCCAGGTAGAAGCCATTGAGCATCTCATCCAGCGGGCCGGTGATTTGGATGACCTGGTGCTTAAGAGCTTCCAGACTGAGGAAGAGGCCCTTCATTGGCTTATGCAAGAGTTCTAGAATTGCCCGGCTCCTGAGGGAGTCATTTTGATATAATCACATGCTTCAACAATTGCCCTCCGTCTATTACCAGAGTAATGCCTTCACCGTGCAGTATGACCAGAACCGCTCACTTGGCCAGTCTGTCTGGCAGGGAAAAATGAGCAGTGAGGATTTGAAGGAGGCTTTCCTGCTTTGCTCCCACGTGATGGAGAAATATAAGCTAACCCGCTGGTTAGCCCATGACCGCAACATGAAGGCCTTCTCAGAAGAAGACACCCACTGGATTTTTGAGAACATAGTGCCCTCCATGCTGGCTGGTCCCTTACGGCGTATGGCCATCATTCCTTCAGAAGACAAGGAACAGGTAGCCTCGGTAGACTTTCTTATTGAGCGCGCCGGTGATCTGGGCGATCTGGAAGTCAAACATTTTGAGGACGAAAACAAGGCTTTGGATTGGCTTATGGAAGAGTTCTAGGCGGTCTCCTATGCGCGAGACCCATGGCCCCAAGTAAGTTTGTCATTCCAGTTGCTTTAGCATCCAAGTAATGCTCCAGACCCCGCATGTGTTTTGGGCCTGTTTTATGGATTCAGGCTCCAAAACGTAGGCAGAATTTATGGGAAGTATACCCTTGAAAATCCCTTTTCTGCTTTTTTGAGAAATAAAGGGAGTACTTTTTCTGGCCGTAACCCTCTCTTCTTTCCCTCGTTTGGGGAGGAGATGGAAACACTGGAATACATTCTGGGAATAGGAGACGAACACCTTAACTGGTGGCAGATGTCTGTCAGGGCGGTGATTGTTTTCTTTGTCTCCCTGACTTACATAAGATTGGCCAACAAGCGCATTTTTGGGCAGCAGAGCACTTTTGACATCGTCCTGAGTATTATGTATGGGTCCATCATGAGCCGGGCCATTACGGGTACCTCTCCTTTCTTTCCTACGCTGGCCGCTGGCATAGTGCTTATTCTCCTGCACCGCATGTTGGCATCCGTGGCCTTTCAGTTTGGGCATGGGCACGGCATCAGCAATTTCCTCAAAGGCAAAACCGTATCCTTGGTGAAAGATGGGAAGGTGCTGGAAGACCAGATGCGGGCGCATAGCATCACAGAGAACGATATCATAGAGGTATTGCGCACCAAGGGAGGCCCGGTGGATATTGCCAAAATAGAAACCGCCTGCCTGGAGCGCAGCGGAAGCATTAGTGTGGTCTATAAAGACGACAAATGAGCAGCAGAGAACAGCTCCCATGTTTATCTTGCGTGTTCCGCAAAACCAGTCCTGTTGGCCAATGGGAACGCCTCTGGCTTACTTTATTCTGCTTAGTTTCATCCCTACTTTCCCGTAGTTGGTAGTGGGCCAGTTGCCAGCGGCTAAGGAAACGCAGACATCCAGAATAAGCGTGTCTCTGGTGAGTTGTACAATGGTGTGTTCCCGTCCTCCTATGATAAGTTTGTTTCCCTGCCGCTCATAGACGGTGGTAGCAGAAGCAGGCTCGTTGGCGCTGCAACTGCGGGTGCCATGCTCGATGACTAACTCTGTTGAACTGCTGAAGTCATAGACATCATCATCCTGGCAGGTGGCATTGGTAGGCTTGAAAGCCATGTCTGAGGGTTTGGTACTGTAGGCACACGCTTCATTGCCGCCTAGTGCCAGCACTTTGTTTGCATACATCTGCCACCGGGTGTTTAAGGTCACAGCAGGTGCATCTGCGTCATCTGAGTCGCAGCTGCTTAAAACACATGCCCAGAAAAGAAGCGCCAGAAGACAAGTTTTTCTCATAGTGCAGCAGGTTTTGTACAGGTCTAATATTACAAAAAAATGTGGTTTGTAGGTACCTGCCTGTGTTGGAGCAAAGGCTTGGCTAAAGGTGCTTTTCTTGAAAGGGGCTTCTTCATTGTCCGGGCTTTGGGGTGCAGAAAGATGCTTTCTACCGGATGGGCTTCTGCCTGGCGACAGGCCTGAAATGTTTGACCTGTGATCGCCTTGTAACCCCGCCCTGGCTTTGCTCAATCTTCCCTCTAATGATCTGAATTCCTAAAGGCTTGATCTGATTAGCCTTAGCTTTATCAGCTTTCAGGCTATGGCCCAAGTTTACGCGGCGCCAAAAACAATTGGGCATTCAGTTAAGTTATTGCGTTTATTTACACTCCCGTAACCCGTTTGTGAGATGGATTTTTCAAATTTATTCCAGCATGTGCCAGACAACCTGGTGGTGTTTACCCCAGATTTTAAGATCATAGCCGCCACAGATGCCTACCTGCAGACCACTATGCGCAAACAGGAGGACATTCTGGGGCTTCACCTTTTACTGGAGGCTTTTCCAGACATACATTATTCTTTTGAGGAAAACCCGGTACGTAAGTCCATTGCCAAGGTAATAGAAACCAAACGGGTAGATTTCATGGACCTGGTGCGGTACAACATAGCGCGGCCTGCCTCTGAGGGCGGCGGGTTCTACGAGAGTATCTGGGAGGCCTCGCACACGCCTGTTCTGGACCAGGAAGGCAATGTGGAGTACATCATCCAGAAAACCATGGACGTGACGGAGCGGGAGCAAGCCAAACTGGCCCACCAGGAAAGCGAGAACAAGTTCAGGATCATGACCGATACGGTGCCCCAGTTGATATACACCGTGAGCCCCGAGGGAAAGGTGACGTACGTGAATGAGCGCTTTGTAAAATACACCGGCATTCCTGCCCAGGAGATCATGGCTTCAAGTACCGGGTTTATGGATGTGATGCACCCTGATGACAAAGGGCCTTTTGCAACGCGGGCGCAGGAGAGTTTTCAGAAGCAGGTAGAGTTCCAGGCCGAGATAAGGATGCGGGACCGCGATGGCAATTACCGCTGGTTTGTGAAAAAGTGCTCGCCCGTGGTGCTGGGTAACCAGAATAAGGTTTCTTTGTGGGTAGGCAGCGCCACAGACATCCATGCCACCAAACAGATGGTGCAGGAACTGCTGGAGAGCAATGAGCAGATGGCGCTCCTCTCAGACCAGGTGCATGCTGCCTTAGAGAAGGCCCAGTCTGAGCGCAAGACTCTGGAGAACATGATCATGAACGCGCCGGCTATTTTCTGTACTTTAAAAGGGCCGGAGCACCGCTTTGAATTGATTAACCCTTATTACCAGGGGCTTTTCCCGGACCGGGAGCTACAGGACAAGACCGTAGCCGAGGCGGTGCCGGAGGCGGCTGAGCAGGGGTTTGTGGATCTGCTGGACAAAGTGTACCAAACCGGCGAGGCTTTCTCTGCCAAGGAAGTCTACTTTCAACGGAAACGGCAAGACACCAAGACCTCGGAAGATGTCTACCTTACACTCAATTACCAGCCTATCTTTGGCGAGGGGATGAAGACTATCGGTATCCTGGTGTTCGGGTACGAGATTACGGAACATGTGAAGCTGCGGCAAAGTCTTCAGAAAGAGGGTGAGGCATAGAAATCCATGAGTTTACCAGTTACTAGCTTTACATGAACGCTGCCCAAAGTGACCTTCAGCAACTCAGGATAAAGCTGATTTTATTTAAGTCTAAAGTACGCTCTGCGGTGTACGGCGGCACTCCAGACCAGGAGTTCTTTTCTTCCAGCGGTCCCTTGGGCCAGTGGTTCAGGACCATTGGTGCCGTACGCTATAGCAACCTACCCGAGTTCAGCACCATGTCAAGGCTGTACAAAGAGTTGCTTACCACCGCCATGCATCTAATAAGCCAGTACCGCTCCGGAAAGATTGAAGAAGCCCACGAGGGCCTCCAAGACATTGACAAGCTTTCTGAGCAATTGACCAGTCTTATCTCCGCGCTGGAGACCCGGCTGGCATAAGTTCTAAGATTGGCCCAGGCCAGGCAAGGTGGCCTGGGCCAATACGTTTACTGCATAGATTTTTACTAAACCCAGAACCGTTACATCACATCGCTTAAAACCTGTTATGGTAACCACTTATTTTCAGAGTAAGGCCTTTACCCTTTTGTATGACCACACTAACCAGCTGGGCATAGCTGAGGCGGTTGGTTTCCTGAGCAGCGAAGAGTTTAGGGAAGCCGTTACCATGTGCGTGCGTCTGCTGGAGGAACACAAGCCCCTGCGCTGGCTCGCCGATAACCGCCAGATGAAGGCCATCAGGCAGGCAGATCAGGCTTGGTACGCTGAGTTCGCCTTCCCTAAGCTCAGGGACAGCAGCATCCGGCGGAATGCCACCGTGGTTTCCGAAGACATTTTCAATAAAATGGCCGTAGAACAGCTCATGAAGCGCGCGCCAGATTTAGGCGATATGGCCCTCAAGGATTTTGAATCTCGCGAAGAAGCCCTGGCTTGGGTGCTTCAACCCGTGAAATAGGAGTCTTAAGCCTACTCAGCAACATATACCAGGAAAGGGAGCCTCAGCAGGCTTCCTTTTTTGTTTTGCGCTGTTTCTGGTACAATAGCCGGAAAACGGATGGAGCATTTAGGGCCTGTTTTTATGAGATCGGGCTTGAAACGGGTAGAGGCTTCCTGAGCTGGGCTCTTGCGGATCTGGGGGAATTAAGGCCAATTGAATCCCGGGCAATTTTCCAGAGGCGTGCAACCTTCTGGGCGGTAAGTGGCTCTTCTGTATAGATCTTCTACCTTAATGTTTACATGCCCTTTAGAAATGAAAAACTACTTAAGTAAGCTCACCTTGGTCTTATTCACCACCCTGTTCCTGGCCGGCTGTGACCTGGAAGACCCGGAACCCTCTACCCAATCCTCGCCCGTTTTTCTCACCAAGATTAACACCTCCCAAGGCGATAGCCGGGAGTTCCAGTACTCGGCCTCGGGATGGCTTACCCGCGTGGTGGGCAAGGGTTCTCTGGCCCTGAACGAGAATGCGCAGTCTACAAGCGAGGTTGTGTATGATAACCTGGGCCGCTTTGCCTACGTGCTCACCGATGGCCCCACCGTAGACACGGAGAATGCCTATTACTACACCTCAGAGAACCAGCTTTACAAACTGGATGAACTCATTGACGACAAACTGCAGAGTTACCACACCTTTGAATACAACGTGAACGGGCGGTTGACTGCCCGCTACGACTTTTACAAAGACGTGACCACCGCCACCACGCCCCGGGAAACCAACAAGGTCACCTACACCTATGACGCCAACGGCAACGTGAGTGAGATTGCCTTATACACCAGGCCTACCACCGGGGCAGCCTGGGAATTGGTGCAAAAGAGCAAGTACGAGAACTATGACACCAAAAAAGGTGTGCAGCACCTGGCAGATGCCCTCTTCACGCCAAACATTCTGCTGTTCCGCAACAACCCCGGCAAAGTGACCACCACGCTGGCCAGCGGAGAGGTACGCACGGCTACCTTCACCTACGAATACAATGCCCAGAACCTGCCCGTCAGAAAAACCACCACCCCAGAGAACGGCACCCCCTTCGTGACGGACTATACTTACCAGATGTAAGGTTGATTAGTGTTCAAAAAGAGAACTCCCGCTTTGAGCCTGTTTTTATGAAAACAGACCCAAAGCGGGAGTCTTTCTTTGTAGGGAGAAACAACGTTCGCCCTTGCCGGTGTTATCAGGTGTAGATTGAAGTAGTCGACTATTCTGCGAGAGTACTGGTCTGGCGAATCATCTCCTCAATCCTGCTTTCGGCCTCTTCTTTGCTGATGCCGTGGTAGAAATCATGTACCAACGGGTGTTCAAAGTCTTCATGCGGAAAGACGTGCGGCCTTTTGTTACCAGCTTGTGTTACTACCGTTGACGGAACATTGAGAGTATCCTCATATCCCAATAGGTTGTTGCATACATACCCAAAGTAGCTAACCTCATGGGCTTCACTATGGTAGTTCTGCTGGTAATCCTTAAATGTTGTCTCACTCACCGAGACCCAAAAACCGTAATCTAAATCATCGCAATGGTCATTCACCGGAATGGTCATCACCACTCTGATAAAGCGGTCTAACTCATCTTCATGGGTGATGATACAGAAGTCTCCTTCCAACCAGCCTTTGGCTCCTTTCTCTTCTTCTGATAAGTCGTTGTAATGAGTGGGCGACGTATAGGTCAATGCTGGCCAGCTTTCATGTGTTTGGCCACAATCTGCACAGGTGTAGGTCATGCGTTAAAAGTTAGGTGAGATCAGAGAGGGTTTTCTTCATACTTCACGAAGCCAAAAACCTCGATCTCTTTCTGTTTTTGATTTATTCTGTATACTACTAAGTAACCTTTGAATACCAGTTCTCTTATTTCTTCCTGGTCAAAGAAAATAGATTTACGATGCCTGAACGGCATGTTAGGGATCTCCCGAATCTGCTGAATGATGTCTGTTTTGAACTTGCGGGCAGCGCCAGGTTTGTCTTGGGCAATGTGCCGCACTTGGGCATTCAGTTTCTCACTGAACCGCCTGCTGATCTTAAGCTTCATACCGCTTGAGGGTATTTTCAAGCTCTTGGTCTAATTGATCTAGGTCTATAAAGTCTGCCTCCCCGTTTTCTAGTTGGGTTAAATCTTGCCTCAGTTCTTTTTGGGTAGCGGTGAAGGTATCATCCTCCTCAATTATCTCCAGTTCTTCTTTGGTGAACTTGCGCAGAAACCACATCAGGTTCTGGTACACTTTCTCATTCACCCGTAGCCGTATGGTTTGCATAGCAGTCTTATTTAAAATAAGTCAATAAATAAAATTACGATCCTGTTCTGTTTTCGGCTTCATTCTAAGAATGGAAGACGAAAACAGAGTGATTATTACTCCACTACTTCAAAAGCATATTTAACAGAAGTACCATTAACCCAAATGGAATCTTCCTTGAGCGGCTCATGGTAGACTATGGCGCCGTAATAATTCATGCCAAGCTTTTGAGGAACAAATTTGTGTATAAACCTTCTGTTATCCTTAGAATAAAGTGTATCTATAATCTTGCTGAACCTAGGTCTCTGATTGCTGTATTTGTCTGATTCACCTACAACAGCATAAATCTTTCCTCTTATAGGCTCTGCAAATTCAATTGTAAAGGTGTGCTCTTGCCCTAGTTTCAAAGGTGATTTTCTGCCTAATAGGTCAGGAAGATAATAGGCTACTTCCCTTGTGCCTGTAGTATCATATCTTTCAGCATAGAATTGGTTGCCAGTTTTATCGTAGCGGTTAAGTTCAGCTTTTATGCCAGTACCGTAGTAATATTTGATTTCATCTCCACATAACTTGCCCTCACAGTAGGTAGCAATATAATCTAGCTTACCGTTCTCTGCATAGCCTTTCACTTGTCCATGGGAGTCCCCGTTTTTAAGTGTAGTCTCTTGCTCTACTTTGCCACTTGGGTAAAAGAGAAAGGCTTTTCCGCTTTCTACACCATTAACCCAGTGGGACTTTATCTGCAAGTTTCCAATGGAGTCATACTTCAACGCAACTCCATGGCGCTTGCCATCTTTCAACTCAACTTTCATCTTAATCTTTCCATTTGGGTAGTATTCTTCTTCGTTGTTTGGGCCGCAGGAAATACAGAGTTGAACAATAGCCAAGGAAGAGAAAACTAGAGTACGAAGAGATTTCATGTATAAGAGAATGTAGAATCTAAGGTAGTGGTTTCTTAGAATCAGAAGAGGTATAATCAAACAAAAAGGAGGCCGTTCCGGGCCTCCTTTTTCTATTTCTAAGCAAAACTAAGGATTAGCTACCGCAAGCCTCGCAAGCGTCTGGGTTGTCTAAGCTACAGGCCATGTCGCTCATGTTTTGTTCAACCTGGTTGTACATCGGCGCCAGGGTTTCGGCGGCTTGTTTTTCAACGGTGAACTTGATGGCGTCTGCGGCGGCTTTGGTACGCAGGTAGTACATACCGGTTTTCAGACCTTTCTTCCAGCTGTGGAAGTGCATAGAAGTCAGCTTCCCGAAGTTCACGTTAGACACGTGCAGGTTCAGGCTTTGGCTCTGACAGATGTAGGCGCCACGGTCGGCAGACATGTCAATGATGGTCCGCTGGCTGATTTCCCATACCGTTTTGTACAGGTCTTTGATGTTCTGCGGAATGTTGGAGATACCCTGCACCGAGCCGTTGGCAGCGATGATGGCATTCTTCATCTGGTCGTTCCACAGACCCAGCGCGATCAGGTCGTTTAGGAGGTGTTTGTTTACTACCATGAACTCCCCGCTCAACACGCGGCGCACGTAGATGTTAGAGGTATAAGGCTCAAAACCTTCGTTGTTACCCAGAATCTGCGAGGTAGAAGCAGTTGGCATTGGCGCTACCAACAGAGAGTTGCGTACCCCGTGCTCTACCACTTCCTGACGAAGCGCTTCCCAGTCCCAACGGCCGCTTTCCGGCGTCACACCCCACATATCAAACTGGAAGATACCCCGGCTGATAGGCGAGCCTTCAAACGTCTCGTACGGACCGTGTTTCTTGGCCAGATCCTTAGAAGCCGTCATGGCCGCGAAGTAAATGGTCTCAAAGATCTCCTTGTTCAGGCGGGCGGCTTCGGCGCTCTCAAACGGCATACGCAGTTGCAGGAACGCATCAGCTAAGCCCTGTACCCCCAACCCGATAGGGCGGTGACGCATGTTTGATTTCTTCGCCTCTGGAACCGGGTAGTAGTTGATGTCAATTACCTTGTTCAGGTTCTTGGTAACGGTATAGGTTACCTCGTAGAGTTTCTGGTGGTCAAAGGTCTTAACCCCTTTCTCTTCTTTGATGTAACGCGGCAAAGCCAAAGACGCTAGGTTACATACGGCAATCTCGTCTTTGTCTGTGTACTCAATGATCTCGGTGCACAGGTTAGAGCTCTTGATGGTACCCAGGTTCTGCTGGTTAGACTTGCCGTTGGCGTGGTCCTTGAACAGCATGTAAGGGGTGCCGGTCTCGGTCTGGGCCTCTAAGATGGCAAACCACAGTTCCTGCGCTTTGATAGTCTTACGGGCTTTGCCTTCTTTCTCGTATTTCTCATACAAGCGCTCAAAGTCCTTGCCCCAGGTCTCAGAAAGGCCCGGGCACTCGTTAGGGCACATCAGGCTCCAGTCGCCGTTGGCTTCTACGCGCTTCATGAACAAGTCTGGGGTCCAGAGGGCCAGGAACAAGTCGCGGGTCCGCATCTCCTCTTTTCCGTGGTTCTTTCTCAAGTCCAGGAACTCGAAGATATCTGCATGCCATGGTTCCAGGTAAATCGCGAAAGCGCCTTTACGCTTTCCGCCGCCCTGGTCTACGTAACGGGCCGTGTCGTTGAAAACTTTCAGCATTGGTACCAGACCGTTAGACGTACCGTTGGTGCCTTTGATGTAAGAACCCGTAGCCCGGATGTTATGCGCCGCCAGACCAATACCACCCGCACTCTGCGAGATCAAAGCACAGTTCTTCAAGGTGTCATAGATACCTGGAATACTGTCTTCTTTCATGGTTAACAGGAAGCACGAAGACAACTGCGGCTTAGGCGTACCAGCGTTGAACAGGGTTGGCGTAGCGTGCGTGAACCACTTCTCAGACATGAGGTTGTAGGTCTCAATTGCTGCGTCAATGTCGTTCTTATGGATACCCACGGCCACGCGCATCAACATATGCTGCGGACGCTCCACTACTTTGCCGTTCACGCGCAGCAGATAAGAGCGCTCCAGGGTTTTGTACCCGAAGTAGTCATAGTTGTAGTCACGGTCATAGATGATGCTGGAATCCAGCACGGCCGCGTGTTTCTTGATCACGTCAAAGACGTCCTTCGCAATCAGAGAAGCGTTCTCACCTGTCTTGGGATCCTCGTAGGTGTAGAGCTGCTTCATGGTGTTGAAGAACGACTTCTGCGTCACCTTGTGCAGGCTGGAAATGGCAATGCGCGCCGCCAGAATGGCGTAGTCGGGGTGCTTGGTCGTAAGGGAGGCAGCGGTTTCGGCGGCCAGGTTATCCAGTTCCACGGTGGTCACGCCATCGTAGATCCCGTCAATCACCTTCTTGGCTACCTCAATCGGGCTCACAAACGTCATGTTCAGGCCGTAGCACAGTTTCTCTATGCGGGCCGTGATTTTATCAAATTTGACCGATTCCCTGCGGCCGTCTCTTTTTACAACTAACATACGCTTACACTAATAGGTGACGGATGACGTACCATCCAGATATTTCTCTCCCATGCGCTTTTGCGCCGGAGCATATTTTTGGCTTGAATTTACTTGAGAGCCCCACCTCCAACCGATTGCCGGATGCTTTGGGCCCGTTTTTGGAAAAACAGCCCCAAAGCGCTTTAGGGCTGTCTGGGGTGATAATTAAAAGTCCTCGTCCAGAGAGAACACGTTGGCGTCACGGTCGCTCATCACGCCCGATTTCTGGTACTCGCCCACACGTTTCTCAAAGAAGTTGGTTTTGCCTTGCAGGGAGATCATCTCCATGAAGTCAAATGGATTGGTTGAATTGTAGATTTTGCCGCAGCCCAGGGCCACCAGCAGGCGGTCGGCCACAAACTCGATGTATTGGTTCATCAGTTTTGCATTCATCCCTATGAGGTCTACGGGCAGCGCATCGGTCACAAATTCCTGCTCAATGCTCACTGCGTCGCGGATGATGGTTTGTACGCGCTCTTCGGGTAACTTGTTCACTAACATAGAGTATAGCAGACACGCGAAGTCGCAGTGCAGTCCCTCGTCACGGGAGATCAACTCATTGGAGAAGGTCAACCCTGGCATTAAACCACGCTTCTTCATCCAGAAGATAGAGCAGAAAGAACCAGAGAAGAAAATGCCTTCAACGGCCGCAAACGCAATCAGACGCTCAGTGAAGTTCTCAGAGTTGATCCATTTAAGGGCCCACTCGCCTTTTTTCTTCACGCAGTCAACGGTCTCCAGGGCGTTGAACAACCGGTCTTTCTCCTGAGGATCTTTAATATAAGTATCAATGAGCAGGGAGTAGGTCTCAGAGTGGATGTTCTCCATCATGATCTGGAACCCATAGAAGCAACGGGCTTCTGGCATCTGCACCTCCTGCATGAAGTTGATGGCTAGGTTCTCGTTCACAATTCCGTCTGAGGCCGCGAAGAAGGCCAGCACGTGGGAGATGAAGTGGCGCTCGCCATCATTGAGCTTCTCCCAGTCTTTCAAGTCCGGCGAGAGGTCAATCTCCTCGGCGGTCCAAAAGCTAGCCTCCGCTTTCTTGTACATCTGCCAAACGGCATCGTTCTGGATGGGGAAAAGGACAAAGCGATTAGGGTTTTCTTGTAATATGGGCTCCATAGCTAAAACGGTTTGTTGCTCTAAAATAATTAACGAGACGCCGCCGCAACGGCGTTTCTCCCCGGCCAGGGCAGCTTCTGAACCATTGGGTTTAGGAGCAATTGTACCGGCTTGAGATTTCAAATATAGGGACAAATACGTGGTTTGCCCGATTAGAACAGTTGAATTTATCCATTTCTTATACAGCGGTTATCCACATTGTAATGCACTTTTAACATATTGTAAATCAGCTTGTTGTGCTTTTATAAAAATTAGAAACCTTAAATATAGGCTTTATTATATGGGTTGGTAAGCGGTATCTTAAAGGATAGTAACTGATTTTGGAAGGTAAACGGGCAAGGTTATCATTAGTGGGTAGAAGTACCTTTTAAGCAGGATTTTCTAGGTTCTAGTCAGGCTGTGAGTCGCTCTAAAACCAGGGGAAAACGAGCTGATGAAGGCAGGGGTTTGTTCTCGCTGTTTTCTGCCCAGCGAAATAGTTTGATTTAAAATTTGAGGAAAGGAATGCACCAATGATGGATGCACGAAAGCTGGAGAGTGATTGCGGATTTGTTCAGGCGCTCAAAGCCTGCTTCGTTCAAGATTGAGAAGGAGGAGGCAATTGTTTAAATAGCGACAATTTAAAAGAGAATTGGGCTGAGAGGCTGGAGAGATGGTGTGGGAAAACAAACCTGCTGTTTCTCTTGATATTAGCCCAGAAGTTTTTTACTTTCATCTATGCTTCAGGGCCGGGAGTTCGCCCACTTTTACTGGTCAGAAGTACCCCAATCTAGCCATCTTTTCTGGGTGGCCAACATTTTTCTTGTCTTTATCCACTCGTAACTCATTGAGTATCATTACACATTATGTTTATCCACTAAAGTTATCCACATCTTGGTGCATAACTCACAACCGCCTATAAACCAGCGGAGTATCGGTAAAAATCAGGCTGAAATAATAGGGGCTTGTTTGGATATTAGCTTGACTGTCCGTACTTTTGCGGTTCAATTTTTAAAATATCGTAAGCTGATGTACGCAATTGTAGAAATCGCTGGTATCCAGACGAAAGTAGAGAGCGGTAAGTTCTTCTACACTAACAAGCTTTCCGGCAATGAAGGTGACGCCGTAGAGTTCGCCAATGTTCTTTTAACTGATGACAACGGAACTTTAACTGTTGGTGCTCCATTTGTAGACGGAGTAAAGGTGACTGGAACTATCCAGGGCCACGCCAAAGGTGACAAAGTAATCGTCTTCAAGAAGAAAAGAAGAAAAGGCTACAAGAAGAAAAACGGTCACCGCCAACAGTACACCAAAGTGTTGATCAACACCATTGGTTAATTTTTGAGGTAAAGAATAATTATTGTAGAACCTATTCTGGGGTTTCTCCCCAGATTAAAATAGACTAGAAATGGCTCACAAAAAAGGTGTCGGTAGTTCTAACAACGGCCGCGAATCACATTCCAAACGCTTAGGCGTGAAAATCTTTGGTGGTCAAACCATCAACGCTGGTAACATCATCGTGCGTCAGCGCGGTACAGCTCACCACCCAGGTGCAAACGTAGGTATCGGTAAAGACCACACCCTGTTCGCCCTGACCGATGGTATCGTACAATTCAAAAAAGGCGTTAAG
The DNA here is from genome assembly GCF_017916365.1 of Rufibacter roseolus. Lineage (GTDB taxonomy): Bacteria > Bacteroidota > Bacteroidia > Cytophagales > Hymenobacteraceae > Nibribacter > Nibribacter roseolus. Next base: position 268,259 of record NZ_JAFMSU010000001.1, on the reverse strand, counting down.
AACCGTTCTTTCGTATCAGTTCTTCCAGTAGACGCTCCAGTTGCTACTGCTACTTCAGAAGAAGTTACTGCCTAAGCATACCTCTGGCCTCACGGCTGGTACAGATCACAAAAAAGGCTGCCTACAAGGCAGCCTTTTTCTTTTTCAAGTGTTTTACAAAAAATGGGCTGAAATCTTGTATTTAAAAATATGATGGTAGCCACTGGGAAGTAAGGCTTTCGCCTCACGGCTTTGCAAACTGCCGGTCATTTTAGGTCCAAGTCGCAGACTTGAACCATGTCATATACAGAAGACCTCACAGGTTTTCAAAACCTGTGAGGTCTGAGGCGTTCCTGCTAGCGTATTTCCTTTTCCAGCCTTTCGGTGGAGCGCCTTGTCAGGTTCCGGTGCCGTCAGGCATTGCGACCGCCAGGGAGCAAAGGAAGCTGGCGCAGCGCGAGGCCGGAAGGCGGGGCCTCGCGGCCGTGAGCGCACGGAGGGAAGCAATGAAACAATACAGTTTATAAACCCACGCAAACTGCAGCGCCACGCCAGCATCAACGGACTACGCAAACACCAATCCTCAAGCAATCAATAAAGGCAAAGGAGTAAAGGCTAATGCGGCGCCTCCGCAAACGAAACACTCCCTCCCAAAGAAGAAACTACTGGCGTCAGCGCATACAACACCGGCTTGCTCGGACTAGCATCCAGCACCAAACTGGTGACTTGCAGATTCAAAAGGTACCATCCATCCTCTACTGCATCCGGCACGAAGATTAATTCTGTAATAGTCGCCTGGGTGCCCGTATTCTCAGGATATTGCCAGAAGGCATGGTGCGCAAGCAAAGCCCCGCCGTCTTCCTCTCGGTCCACCGAAGGCAAGTCCAATAGAAGATGCTGGATGCCATGCTGCGCCAGATATTCAGCCAAAGCAGGTTCCAGGTAAGTAGGATTGGTGCCCGAGTATTGCGCAGTGCGTTTGCTCTCCAAATTAGGCAAGGTGCGCAAGACCAGAGCCTCAGGCAAATTACCTTCATCCAACCGGGCTATCACATCTTCCGCCATCACCATGAGGTCTCCATTTTCTAATACCCGCGGCGTAGCGGAGACCAGTTGCGCCATAAATAGAAAACGGTTGAGGCATTTGTCCAGCGTGGCGGCTGGGTCTGGTGAGATGTGGCCGTAACATTCGGTGTGGGTGCCGTTGCCGTGGGGCGTGAGGTGCACGCGCTGGTAATTGGTGGAGCCGCCCTGGGCTACGCTTCCTACAAAGTCTCCCACAATGATGGTATCTACCTGGACCGGCTCGGCCCAGAAGCAGTTGACGTTCTCCGGGCTCGGGGCCAGCGGTAGGGAAATATCCAAAGGTTGTTGAGGGTTGTAACCGTAGGTGCGGTCCCGGAAGGTGATGGTGGCAGAAGAAAGCATGGGCGGCGTTTTAGACCTGTTTTCCCTAAAATACGCGGAAAGCGGCCGAAAAGAAATTACTTCAGCGTAAAAGTGGCCAGGGTTTGGGTGGTGCTTTCGCGTTGGTACCAGTCATTGTAGACCAACTCCAGGGTGTGGATGGGTGAGGTGCCGAATTTGCGGTGGCGGCATTCCCGAAGCTTTTGCAGAAATAGGGCAGGCTGGGTCAAAGGTTTTCTGAACCGCACTACGGTGCTATGGGCCGTTTGGATGGTGTAGCGCTGGTCAATGGACTCCTGCAATCCCGAGGCCCGGAAAGCCTCCCGTACGTCGTTCCGTAGATGCTCTAGTTCATCGGTTAGGGGAAAGCCCTGCACCAGCACGCACGAGGGGGAGGCGGTGAGCCCTGCATAAAGGATATCGAATTTTGAATGAGGCTTCAGTGCCTTTTCCAGCAGGTCAACGTACGCCTGCGGCTGGATGTGCTTTGGCGTGAAATCAGGGTAGCAGGAGATAATAGAAAGTACGGTGAGGTGAATGTCTGCCGGAGGATAGTAGTACTGCTCTGGCTCTACCTGCGCTAAATGCTGCAACAAATCCTGCATTTCATTTACCACCGCCTGGCTGGGGCGGGCCAGCAAAGTGAGTCCTCGTCTGGTGTCCTCAGGCGAGTCAATCAGGGGATCCAGGGCAAAATCACCGGCGGCAAATCTGGCCTCGGCACTTTCCCATAGTTGGGTGTAATGGTCCTGTAAGTTCATGAGTTGGGGGCTCATCCTTCCTTTTAGCCTTGTTTTACTAAAATAAGGCTAAAACCGCAAAAAGGAGCATCGTGGCTCCTTCTGCGGCTCATTTTGGGTAGTTACTCCATTAAAATTAGTAATTACAACAATGGTAATGGGGTTAGTGCCTTAGAGTTGCGTACAAGGCATACGTACTGGAACACCTGGGTAATGCGCGGGTGCTCGCCGGCGAAATCTATGCTCTGGTTAGGAAACAGCACCTTAATGCTGGCCAGCCGCGAGGAAGTGCGGTAAGGCGAATTAGGGGCATCGGTTTTGAATAGGGTGATTGAGTTCTCACGACTGGCGGCCCGCAGGTCTTTGATGCCGTTCACGAACACCATAGGACCGTCGTTGTTAGCCATGGTGCTGTTCACGTATCGCTGCCCTTTGCTCAGGAAAGCGGGCAGTGAGGCCGCGGGCATCATGTTCTCGCTGTCCAGGGTGTACACGCCAATGGAAACTGTCTTGCCTCTGAAAGGAGAGTTCTCGCCCTGCAGGTAATAGGCAAACGGTACGCCGCGCTGCAACTCCACCGGCAATGTGTGGAACAGGCCCCACATGCCGTACAACTTCGCGTGCTCCAGGTGCTGGGCTTTCACCAAGGTATTCAGGTTGAGGTACATGACGCTGTCGCGGCGGGCTTTTCCGTCTAAATAAGCCACGTTCTGCAAAGTGTGCTGCAAGTCAAACTTGGTAGCGGAAGGTAAAATAGAAGCAGAAGAATCTTGAGACAAGAAAGACAGCATTTGTGTAGCCAGAGAAGACAAGGCTTCCGTGTCCAAGGTATCGGCGGAGATGACTTGCCGGAGCTTCGCGAGGGCAGAATCCTGGAAAGTTCGCTGCGGCAGTTGGGCCAGGGTTTGTTTCAGGAACAAGTGGGTGGCGTCCAGGTCCTGCAGTTTGTCTACGCCCAGAATCTGGATGCGCTGCGCCTCGGGCAGGGTTCCGTTCAGAGCTCTGATCTTTTTGATCTTGTCATAGAAGTTCTGGTTACCCCACTGCGCGTTCTGTTTCGCCCAGAACTGGAACACGGTCTGCAGGTGGCGCTCCTCGCCGGTACGCAGGTATTGGTTCAGGAAATAGGCTTGGCTGTAGTCCACCTCGGCCAGGTAATGGCGCAGGCCCACGCGTTGGTTCAGGTGTTGGAGTAAGGCGAAGTCCAGGGCCTGGGGAGCGGCGGTGCCGTGGGCCTCGCCCAGGAAGAAAATCTGCTTTTGGTAGAAGGCACTGTCAAAGATGGGGAAGGCCGGTGCCGATGCTTGCAAGTCTACTTCCTGTTTGTGCTTTTGCAGGTACGCCTGGTGCGGGGTGCTCTCACCGCCCACGGCCAGCAAAGCGTAAATACCATAGGCAATAGAAACCAAGACCAGCAACACTACCGGGGTGAGCAGGAGAAACAGGGCAATTCTTTTCAGGATCTTTTTCATGACGAAGGAGGTGTGAATCGTTTCGTCAAAAGTAGAAGGCTCGGAAATACGCCGCCGGAGTATGGGGCGAAAGGCCGCTTATTTGGGGCTATAGGCGGGTTTTGGGGTGAATGGCAAAGGCGCCTGGGGCGATCAGGCAGCCACAAACGTCTCCCGCACCAGCCCCGAGTACGACCTTGCCACCGGTACCACCTGGTCTGTGCCGGCGAAATGGAGTTTGTACCCTTGGGCGTTACCCGATACTGTCTGCACCTGCTCCAGATTCACCAGGTAAGAACGGTGGCACCGCGAAATGCCCGGCCAGGTAATCTGACTTTCCAACCGACTCAGGCTGCTGCGGAGCAAGGTTTTGGTCAGTTTTCCGGATTCCAGGTGAAAAACGGTGCAGTAGTTGTCGCTAGCCTCAATGAACAGCAGGTTCAGTGCAGAGAGCCCCAGGGTGTCTTTCCCGTTCTCGGCCACCAGTACCAGTTCCTCTTCCTGGGTTGAGGGAGCAGCCGGGGCAGGCGTTTCTTTTTTCTCCATCGGTTCTAGGGGGCGGTACTTCTGCAGCAGGTACACGTAGTTGATCATCACCAGGAGCACCGCCGGTACCAAGCCCATTAGGAAGGCCACCATAGACATGTAGAGAATCTGGTTCAGGGTGAAGGGCATCACGCCCATGAGCGAACCATACACGGTGCACAGAAATCCGCCGGTGCCAAAGTGCAGCAGGTTCCAGATAATCTCCTTACCTACGCTCCAGTTGGCCTCGGTGAAAAGCCGGGGCAGCATTTTCCGGAAAGCATAGAAGTTCAGGAAAACCGAGACCGCCGCTACCACGCCGTAGCCCGCCAGAATAGGGTTCTTTGACGGATGGTGCCAGTTGTAAGACCCGAACGGCTGAAACACGATAAGCGAGAAGGCGATGATAAACCCAAACAGCAGCGAATGGAAGACGGATTTGATAAGCGTGAGCTCGCTCAGCGGATACGGCTGCCGTAAAAAAGAAAGCATAAGGTTAGCAAACGGTAAAGACCTGTTCTGGAGAAAATGCCGGTACTAAATGTACACAAAATTTCCTTTTCCCCGTGGAACAGTCTCAGCCGCTGCTACTTCACGTCAATATCGTACTTGGCCAGCAAGCCTAGCGCGCCCTGTACCGAGAACTTCGCCTTCTTGATGCGGTTCAGCTCGGGGTCCAGGGTGTAGTTGTAGGCCGTCCTGAAATCTGCCTTCTCCAGGTTGCTGCGCTGGAAAACGGTTCTTGCCAGGTCACAGTCCAGGAAGGCGGCTTGGGTTAAATCCGTATCCGTAAAGTTAGCTTCCTTGATGCTGCAGTTCTCGAAGACGGTCTTTTTGAGGCTCTTTTTGGCAAAGTAGGTATAATCCAGGGAACAGCCTTTGAACCGTACGGCAAACAGAAAATCGTGGCACACGCTGAAATCTACGCCCACCAGTTTGCAGTTGGTGAAGGTGACATCGTGCAGCTTGGAGTGGCTCAACTGCACATTGCTCAGGTTGCAGTTCTCAAAGACGCAATCGGTGAAGCTGTTGTTGGAGAGGTTGGTACCGGTGAAATCGCAGTTGGTAAAGGTGCATTCCTCAAACTCACGGCCCGCCACGCCTTTGCCGGTGTAGTTAAGCTGGTCAAAGGTCTTGTTCTGGTGCAGGGTCTCTTGCATGGGAGTAGTTTCTGGGAAGGGCTTTTCCGCCTGTTTTTGGGAAAACAGCCTTAAATCAGCAGCTAGTTAAGCTCTTTGTAGAGCTGGTTCAAATCCAAAGGACGGTCATACTCTTTTACTGTCTTGGCCATTTGAGTAAGTAACTCAAGAGATTTCTCAAAATCCTTTTCACTCCTGACTGGTATGTTCAAGCTCAAAGTCTGGTTGAAGCAAATGCCCGAGATGTAGATTTGCTTTCTTATATTATCATTCTTAGGCATGGAGAACGTCCAAACCACGAATGGCTTTCCTCCAAACAAACCCTGATACACCTCTAAGTCTCTATGATTGATGTTTAAGTCTTTCTTGAAGTATTCCATCTCGTAAGCAACGTAGGCCTGGAGGATTTCAAACTGCCTTTTATCTGTGAGACTATCCTTATAGAGTCCGGCTGGAACAGGGACAAGGCCAGCCTGAACAATCATTCCGTTTACGTATACAATTCCTGGTGTATCAGAAGGCCTGACGCTATCGGCGTCCATCGTGATGGTGAAAGCGTGTTCTTGCCCGTTGTAGGTGAGCAAGGCGCCGGTTTTGCTGGGCAGCAGATTGGCTTTGAATTTCTCAGTTGCCCCACGGCTTTGCCCGTAGCTTACCAGGGAAAGTAAGGTGAAGAGCAGGGTTATTCCGGTTGTTTTCATAAGAGCCCGCATTACCAGTTCAGCTTCTCCTGCATGAACTTAATGAGCTGGTTGGCCATGGCCTGTTGCTCTTCTACCCGGGGGTGGCCCGGGGTGTCTTTGTAAGGCGCAAACAGGGTGTAGATCTTCTGATCTTGTAAGCCGGCAACGGCTTTCTCCACGTAGCCCGGCCACGGCGAGCCGGTGCGGGTGATGTCCATGTTGCCCAGCATGGCAATGATGTGGGCGTTGGGGTACTTGCTTCTGATGCTCTTCACGAAGTTCTGGTACGCCGTGATCAGGAATTCCTCGGTGGGTTTGGTGCTCCCGAACCTGCGCTTGAACTGGGCATTATCCGGTAGGTTTACAATCCAGGAATCGTTCTGGAAGAGGTTGATGATAACCACATCAGGCTGCTGCTGCGAGAAGTCCCATTTGCTGCTGGGGTCTGAGGGGTTCAGGCGGTCGTAGATATCGGGCATGATGTTGGGCTCCCAGCTTACCGTAATCCCGATGCCGCTTTTGCAGATACAGGTGTGGTCGGCGTCAAAGAACCGCGAGGTGAGGGCGGCGTAGCTCACGTAGTGGTTCGTGTTCATGCCTTCGGGGTTGTCCTTGCCCGAGAAATCTTCCACGGCGTACCCGGCCGTGATGGAGTTGCCGTAGAACTCAATTCTGCGGGTTTTAGGCGCCGCGGCCGGTAATACTTTGCCACCCTCGCCCAGCTCAAAGCCATAAAAAGTGGTGGTGCCTTTATCCCACTCGGTGCGTTTGAAGAGTTCTATCGTGTGCTTGCCCTTCGGCAGCCCGGTGGCCAAGGTGAAGAGCCTTGCGGAGGTATCTGGCTTGATCACCGTAATGCTGTCGCCGTCCAGGATCACGTTGTAGTAGCTTCTTCCGGCGTTGTCTTTTAGGCGCGCTTTTACAGAAGTACCCTCAAAATTCAGCTTCACCGAGGTGCCCGACCAGTACAGTTCCGCCGTCTCCGGCGATGGTTTCCCCACCCGGCCCATGTAGGTCACCTGCTCGTGGCGGGGGGCAACGGTGATACTTTTCTGCGTAGCGCAGCCTGACCAAAGCAGGATAGAAAGAAAAGCCGAGAAGCGAAGAAGGGCACTGGACCGCATGGAGCCAAAAGGTTTGAAGGGTGGAAATTGGTATGGGTAAAGATGCTGAGAACCGTGTTTGTTTCAAAGCGCATCTTTTAAGAAAACCTGCTTTCCACCCTTCAGCCTTTTGGGGAAATCAACCGATAGGAACGTCCTTGATCTCGGTAGACGCTACCTGAAAATCAAGGGTGCGGCATTGGTGGGTTGCCCCAGCAGCGGCGCAAACATAGCATGACCGGCCAGGTTGGCGGTAGTTCCAACGGAAGAGCCAGTAACCGCGGCATCAATTTTTATCTCCTGCGCCGCAGGCAAATCCTCCACCGGTTGAGTAGATGTCACCTCTGGGGAGGAGAAGTCGGTTAGACGGGTGAAGTACAGCACGCCGGCCAGGAACAAGACCAAAAAACCGGCGAAAACAACACCGAAGAAAGAATGCCGGCCCTGCCCACCCGGAGCAGGCGCATAGCGATTGTGATTGGTTAGCGTTTCCATAGTCAGAAAAGTTAGTTTCTATTAAGATGCGTTTGGGGCCTGTTTTTCATAATTCAAGCCTGAAACGAACACTTCTCTTGCAATGAAATTCCTACAAACTTTTTACGACCTGCAATCCTGCGATGTTGCCTGGGCTTTTTACTCCACGCCTTTCCACCACTGCGTCTGCGGCAGCTCGGCCTGCAGGCTCCAGCGTTGGCCAATCAGCGGCGTCACCAGTTGGATGTTGTGTTGCTGCGTGGCTTTGGAGAGGCGCTCAATAGGTTCTTTCCAGTGGTGCAGGGCCAGGGAGAAAGCACCCCAGTGGGTAGACATAAGGGTTTTGCCTTTCAGGTCCAGGTGGGCCTGGGCGGTCTGCTCCGGCATCATGTGGATAGAGCGCCAGGCCTCGTTGTACTGCCCGCATTCCAGCATGGTAAGGTCAAAGGGGCCGTATTTCTCGCCAATCTGCTTGAAGTGCGTGTCATAGCCAGAGTCGCCCCCGAAGAAGATGGACTGGTCTCCGCTTTTGAGCACCCAGGAGCACCACAAGGTCTGGTCACGGTCTTTGAGGCCCCGGCCCGAAAAATGGCGGGCGGGCGTAGAAGCCAGGAAAAGACCTTCGTACTGGGCAGTCTCCCACCAGTCCAGTTCCGTGATTTTGCTCGTCTCCACGCCCCAGCGTACCAGGTGCGCGGCCACGCCCAGCGGCACGAAGAAGTGTTTGGTTTTGGCTTTCAGTTTCTGGATGGAGCCATGGTCCAGGTGGTCATAGTGATCATGCGAGAGTAACACCACATCCAGCGGCGGCAGGTCTTCAATGGCGATGGGCAGTTTCTCGCTGAACCGCTTGCTCCCGATAAACGACACCGGCGAGGCCCGCTTCCCCAACATGGGATCAGCGAAGATGCGCAGGCCGTTCAGCTCCAACAGCACCGCCGAGTGCCCGAACCAGGTCACCTTCACGCCCTCGGCCGGCACGCCTGCGAAATCATCGGGCTTTAAAGTTACCATGGGCAACGCATCTGTGGGCGTGGCGCCTTCGGTGCCGCCAATGAACTTGGCGAAGATCTTTACCTTGTCCAGGAACGGCGATTCATCCATCATGGGCGTGGGCGAAAGGTTCTGGAACTTGCCATCGCGGTAATTCTTGGACTTCTCAATGCGCTCCCGACTCTGCCCATGGGCCGAGGCCCCGAACTGCGGCGCAAACGCCAGAAACATAGTGCCCCCTATGGCCAGGGTAGCGATAAGGGAGAGAAGGATGTACATAAATTTCTTCATTGGCTGGTAAGCAACTAAGGCAGATACCTTTACGAGGCCAAAAGGTTGTGACAGCACTGTTTCCTCCAGGAAAGCACCCGCCATAAAAATATCCTCTGTTTTAAGGTATCTTTTGCGAAGATAGCCCTAAAACAGAGGATAATAGAAGCAAGCCAGGTAAGTGGCTGGATTAACTTTAGTTTAGTTTAAGGCCTTGCAAGGCTTTAGACATAGAAAAGAAAGACTTGGGTGCTTTCCTCATTTCTGCGGTGGCAGGATCATCATCGTCATCATCTATGGTGATGGGAGTAACTACGCCAGAGTATTGGGCCCGTAACCCTTTGTTGTTCTCAAGGGTGACATCGCACTCTATGTTGTAATTCCCCGCTGTGCCAGACAGTTTAATGGTGCCGGCCTTGATCATAAACGTTTCCGTGTTTTCGTCCATTTCCTCATCGCCGTTTAGGTCAATCAGGAGGGCAGAATCAAAAAAGAAGTTTTTGTCTTTGTATTTCGTTTCTGCATCTGCCTGTTCAACATCTGCGAACTCAAACGTGCCTGAGCCAAAAGAAGCAGCGCCCTTGGAAAACATATAAAGCTGCAGAATAATCTTTGGGGCGGCGGTGCCGGTGGCCACGTAGTCAGAAAGCAGGAAGGCTTGACCGTAGTGGGTCTCGGTGGTGGAGAAGCCGGCCGCACCCAGGTCAACGGATAACACGGTGGCCAGGTCGTACTTTACATCATTGTACTCCAGCTGGTTTTCAAGGGGCGGGATCACTTCCTCATCATCGTCTTTGGAGCAGGAGGTGGCCAGGAAACTACAGAAAAGCAGGATCAACAGCCTGAAAGTTTGGGTAGAATTTTTCATGAAGGGATGTTTTAGTGAAGGAATAGGATCAATTTAAGGATTTATTCCTCCTAGGCAAGCATTAGCAGTACGTTATTTCAAGGCGAATGGCCAAAAACTGCTGCCTTGTGCCTGGTGATCCCATAATAAAGCTCTGTTTGGGGGCTGCTTTTTCCAAAACAGCCCCCAAACTGCTGATGCGCTACGCCTCTTCTTCCTGGAGTAAAAACAGATCCAGCGCTATCTCATCAGCCAAGAGTTTGCCGGCTTCGGTTAAGATCAGGATATCGCCTTCCTGCCGCAGCAGTCCCTGGGTTGAGATCTTCTGCAGGTATGCCGCGTGGAGGGCCACCAGGTCAATGCCCCATTTCTCCCGGATGTAGGCCGTGTCGCAGCCCCAGCTGGTGCGCAGCGTGGTCATGACGTACTCGTTTACCCGGTCTTCTACAGAGAGTTCCTCTACGGTGCAGGGCAGTTGCCCGGCTTCCAGGGCCTGCACGTATTTAGGGTTGTGCGCGATGTTGAATTGGCGGCTCACGCCGTTGAAGGAGTGGGCGCTGGGACCCAGGCCCAGGTACGGCACCTGTTTCCAGTAGCTGCTGTTGTGCTTGCTCTCAAAACCGGGCTGACAGAAGTTGGAGATCTCGTAGTGCAGGAATCCGTGCCGGGCGGCCTGGTCCATGAGCAGCTCAAACTGGCGGGCCACGCGCTCTTCATCGGCGGGCGAGAACTTGCCTTTCCGTACCCGGCTCCCGAAGACGGTGTTGGGTTCAATGGTGAGCGCGTAGCAGGAAAGGTGCTGCACATTCAACGCGAAAGCTTTGGCCAGGTCCTCTTCCCAAAGCGCCGCGTCCTCGGCGGGGATGCCGTAGATCAGGTCCAGCGAGATGTTGTCAAAGCCCAGTTCCTGCGCCATTCTGATGCAGTTAACAGCCTCGGCGGCGGTATGCGGCCGGTTCATGAGCTGCAAATGCGGATCATGGAATGACTGCACGCCAATGCTCAGGCGGTTGATGCGGGTCTGCCGCAAAGCCTGCAGTTTCTCCGGCGTGAGGTCGTCGGGGTTGGCTTCCAAGGTGATCTCTGCGTTCGGGTTTACCGTATGTTTCGCGTAAATCGCCTCCAAAAGGCCGTTCAATTCGTCTACTGATAAGATGGACGGCGTGCCGCCCCCGAAGTAGATGGTGTTGATAACCTCGCCTTGCAGGTAGTTCTGCTGGAGTTCCAGTTCGCGGTGCATGGCCTGCAAGACCTGTTCCTTCAGGCCCATAGACGTACTGAAATGGAAATCACAGTAGTGACAGGCTTGTTTGCAAAAAGGGATATGAAGATAAATTCCGGCCAAAATATGGTTGGGCTAGGGAAAGCGTTTAGAGTAAATGAAAATCGGCGGTGCGGTAATTTCGCGGCGCAAGCCGTACCTTTAGAAACAATGAAGAGGAAGTCTAGTTCCCGCCTGTACCAAAAGATAATCCCGCAAAGATACGCATTTCTGGGGCTGCTCCTGGGTTTGCTGCTGTGGGGCAGTGTGGCGCAGGCGCAGGACAAGAAAGTGGTGGTGAACGTATCGTCGGTAGACCCCGATGCCGTAAAGATCTGGCAGCGCCTGCAACCCAAACTCTCTGTCAATGATTCCCTGAAGCTGCAGCAGGACCTGCGCAGCTGGCTGGCCCGGGTGCAGGAAGAAGGCTACCTCACGGCCTCCATTGACAGCCTGCATCGCCGCAATGACTCCCTGTGGCTGCACGTGTACGTGGGGCGGCCCTACAGTTGGGCCTCGCTCAAGAACGGGAACGTTGGCGAGGGTTTGCTGGAGAAAGTGGGCTTTAGGGAGAAGCTCTACAGTGGTCAGCCTTTCCGGCCCGCCGAGTTTGCCCAACTGCAGCAGAGTTTGCTGCGCGAAGCCGAGAACAGCGGTTTCCCGTACGCCGCCGTGCAGATTGATTCGCTACGCCTCTACAATGATTCTTTGAGCGGTGTGCTGCGCGTAGTACGCGGACCTCTCATGCTCATTGATTCGGTGCAGATTGTGGGCTCCAGCCGTATGCAGTTGCGCACGCTCTACCGCTATACCCAGATCGCTCCGGGTCAGCCGTATTCTCTTCAGCGCATAGAAGCCGCCATGCGTGCGCTCCGGCAGTTGCCGTTTGTGCGCATCACCGGCGAGCCCCAGGTTTTGTTCGCGAAAAACCAGGCCCGCGTGTACTTCTTCCTGGATGAGAAAAAAGCAAACCAGTTTGATGGCATCATCGGGTTTCTGCCCGACCCCAACTCTTCCGCGAACAAACTCCTCATCACCGGTGAAGTGAACCTGCAGGTGCGCAACCTGCGTGGGAGTGGCAAGCAGATTGGCCTGCACTGGCGCAAGGTGGAACGCAACTCGCAGCTCCTGGATGTGGCGTACCGGCACCCGCACTTCTTCAACTCGCCGTTTGAGGTGGCAGGTCTGTTCCATCTCTACAAACAGGACACTTCCTTTCTGAACCTTCGGCCGAGGCTGGAGATTGCCTATCCGCTTTCCACTACCAGTCGGGTGACGTTCTTTGCCGAGGTGGTGAGTTCGCAGCTGCTCTCGCCGGAAGCCCTGCGGCAGCGCACCTCAGATTCATCGGCCATTGACGCCAACTTCACATCCTACGGCTTGGCCTACGCCTGGGGCAACCTGGACGATCTGTTCTTCCCACGGCGCGGAACCCAGGCGTTTCTCCAGGGCGCGGTGGGCAACAAGCGGGTACAGCGGAACGCTCGGGTAGAAGCCAGCTACTATGACACGCTGCAGATGAAGACCTCCCAAATCTCTCTATCCGGGCGGGTGGAGCGGTACTGGCCCGTGTCCAAAAACGGGGTGGTGCTCACCAGGCTTCGGGCCGAGGGTCTGGTGAATCAGCGCCTGTACCTGAACGAGCTGTTCAGGTTGGGTGGGCTGGCCTCGCTCCGCGGCTTCGATGATTATACGTTTTACGCCTCGTCTTACGCCGTGAGTACGCTGGAGTATAGGTTGTATACCGGGCAGGATTCGTACGTTTTTCTCTTGTATGACCAGGGATATCTGCGCCGCGACCTGAAAAATGAAAAAAATATTCAGTGGGCCAGCGGCGTGGGCGGCGGCATCAGCTTTTCCACGGGAGCCGGTGTGTTTCAGCTAGTTTACTCCGTGGGGAGGACCTCGCAAGAGGGTTTTAGCCTCTCCAGAGGCAAGATTCACTTCGGGATTACGGGCCGTTTTTAGAAAAACTTTTGCAAAGGATTTGGAGCGTATAGAAAAAGCCCCTACATTTGTATTACAAACAGTGCGGGATGGAGCAGTTGGTAGCTCGTTGGGCTCATAACCCAAAGGTCACAGGTTCGAGTCCTGTTCCCGCTACCTCAGATAAAAGCCTTGTAAGGAAACTTGCAAGGCTTTTTCGTTTTTGCGCTTCTTTGGTAGGTTCCTGCCGTGTCTATGAAACGATTTCCTTATCAAACATCTTCCATACAGTTTTCCTAGGCACATCTATTCAGCTTTGTTCCTCAGAGACTAGCTAGAAACTGCGAAGAGAAATACTACCTTTATCTCATTCCCGAAACAGCTTGTGTCAGGCAATGCCTAAGCTGAAATGGGTGAATTATAAAACTGCGATACCTCTAAGCTTTATGAGATTAAAAAGAAGGCTCCTTTTTCTCTTGTTGATAGTAGGTGTAACTACCGCCCTTCAGGCGCAGGAGTTAACAATTGGGTCGTACAATCTGCGGTATGACAGCCCAGGCGATACGGGAAACCTGTGGGTGAGCCGGGAACCTGCGGTAGCCGCCCTTATCCGGTTTCATGAGTTTGATGTGCTGGGTACCCAGGAAGGATTAAAGAACCAGTTGGATGATTTGAGCAAGGCGCTTCCTGAGTACGACCGCTACGGCGCAGGCCGGGATGACGGCAAAGAGAAAGGCGAGCACTCGGCCATCTTTTTCAGGAAAGATAAATTTAAGCTGTTGAACAAAGGTGATTTCTGGTTGTCCCAGACACCCGATAAGCCCTCGTTGGGTTGGGACGCAACCTGCTGCCACCGTATTGTGTCGTGGGTATATCTGCAGGACCTCGCCACCAGGAAGAAGCTGTATGTGTTCAACGCCCATTTTGATCACCAGGGGATGCAGGCCAGAAAAGAAAGCAGCAAGCTGATTTTGCGTAAGATCCAGGAAATAGCCGGAAAAGAGCCGGTGGTCTTAACGGGTGATTTCAACGGAGGCCAAGCGAGCGAGTGGTACCTGACCATTGCTAATTCAGGGTTGCTGAAAGACACTTTCAGGCAAGTGAAATACCCTTATGCCAACAACACTTCATTCAACGGATTCAAACAGCAGTTCGACGGAAGGGAAATCATTGACCACATTTTTGTGAGCAATGCTTTTGAGGTGAAAAAATGGGGAATTTTGACCGATACATACCATGGCAAATTCCCCTCTGACCATTTCCCTGTCTTGGTGAAGGTGACATATGGTGCCAAGTGATAGGTTTAAAAGCAGGCTTTAGACCTTTGTATTGTTAGAGGGATAATAGGCGAAAGTTAGCGCCAGGTTAGGCTCCTGAAAATATGCAGTTTTACGAATTTTGCCCTTAAAATGCCTCCGGTGCTGCAGATTACAGATAGGTAATCATTTATTTTCAGCATTCTCGCCAGAGAAAGATTGGGCGAAGGTAAAGGAAACGCCTAAGCGGGTGTATTGATAGGTTCTTTCAGCCAGGCCAAAGCCGTAATCTTACTAGAAAACTCCTTTGTGGTCATTTCGCCCTGGCCTTCGGCCCTTCTGTAGATCTGTTCTACCGCCGTGCGGTTAAAAAAATCTTCAGATACCAACACGGCATTGCGCCTTAAAGCAGACTGTTGCAATCGGGGCATAATGTGCTCTACAAACCACTCCTGGTCTACCGGCCGGATGGCTTTCATCTGTCTATTATCGCCGAGCCATCTTAACAACTTGCGTCCCTCTATTAACTCAATGCAGTTTGTGATAGCTTCCCGGAACTCCTGGCTGTTTAAAAAACCAGACCATACAGCCGTGCCTAGCTGCAACTCCTCCTCGAAAGTGATAGTAACTACATGGTTCTGGAAGTAAACTGTTGCCATTAATAAGAGTGTTTAAGCTTGTAAGTAACTGACAAATATAATCCTCCTTTCCCTACGGATAACGATAAGTTTAAGCTGAATCTGAAATTTTCTGCTCCTACAAGTGCATAACCACCAGCTTTACACTGCCTCCGGAATACTTAAGGCGTGGAAGTAACGCTATTCCTGAAATTCAACTAAGAATCAAATGAATAAACCCTACCCTCTTCCTCTCCGCGTCATGGCCTGCAACAGGCAATTCAAAAAAAATGAATCCTTGATTTTCTTGAAAGAGGGTGCAGACCCAAATGAAGCCTCCAGTTACACCAGTTTGCTCTACCAGAGATACCTAGGCGAGGGGGCAGTGCTGGAAAGGGAGGGTGGGCTATATCTTTTCTCCAGGAAGATAATTCACCCAGCGGGTATGCTTATAAGGGCCCTTACCTTTCTGCAGGTACTGTTCTATCTGGAATACTATGATGAGCTTAGGAAGAAGAGGCTCCGGGAGACGACTGCCCTCCTTAAGAAGTATCATGAAAAGCAGAAAGCCAAAAAACTAGCCAAGGAGCAAGAGGAAACCAAAGGCTTTGAGCTGGAAGAGCGCGAGGGCGTGACCTTTATTAAGAACACTAACTTTGTGCTGAGCAAGTTGATGTAGGTTGGCCCTCTGCCGCTTTTTACCCAATGGCTACTTTTTTCCTTTGGCCATCCCCGCTTCTGCCAGAAGCAGGAGCAGGGCGCGTTGGGTGCCCAGATACGTGCTCTTCGGCACAAACCATTCCTCCAGCGCGTGTGCCCCGCCGCCGGTACCGCCGCTCCCGATGGTTACGGCCGGAACGCCTTTGGAGAACGGGATATTGGAGTTGGTAGAGCCGAAGCGCAAGGTGGGTTCGGTGCCCAGGAGGCGGGTGGCGGCCAGGGCGCGTTGGGCCAGGGCTACGGTGGGTTCCATGCCGCCCGCCGGACGGTCGCCGATCAGTTTCACGTCTACTTTGAGGTCTGCCCCGAGGCGCTTCATCTGGTTTTCTTCCTGCAGCGCTCGCTGCACGGCAGCCTGCAAAAGCTTGTCCAGACCTGCCACCCTCTCAGGGCTCTCAGAGCGCATGTCCACCTCCATCCAGGATTCAAACGGAATAGAGTTCACCGAGGTGCCTCCGCCAATCACGCCCACGTTGTAAGTAGCCCTGATGCCTTCTTTCGTGTATTTATCGGCGTCTACCGCAAAGTAATGGATGGCCCTGCCCAAGGCGTTGTGGGGATTCACCAGCCCGAAAGCCCCGGAGGAGTGTCCGCCGGGACCTTTGAAGGTGATGCGGTAACGGTGCGAGCCCAGTCCGCGGTTGGTGACCGTTCCCAGGCCGGTGCCGTCCACGGCGATGTAGGAATCTATGTTTTTAGGCCCTTTTTCTGAAAACAGGTGCTTAACGCCCCGCAGGTCGCCCAGGCCTTCCTCACCTACGGTCCCGATGAACAGCACATTGGCCTCGGTTTCAATGCCGGTTTTCTCCAGCGTCTTCAAGACCTGCAGTACCATGGCCAGGCCGCGGGTATCATCCGCAATGCCAGGGGCCCGCAAGGTGTCTCCGTTCTGCCGCACTTTTACATCGGTGCCCTCGGGGAAAACCGTGTCCAGGTGCGCCTCCATGACTACCGTTTTCTGGCCGTTTTTCCCTTTTCTAAGCGAAAGCACGTTGCCCACTTCATCAATCCAAACCGAGTCTGCGCCGGCGGCCCGCAGCATCTCGGCGTACTTCCTGCCGCGTACTTCCTCTTTGAAAGGCGGCGCCGGAATCTCGGTGAGGGTGATGAGGTCCTGGTTCGTCTGCGGCTCCAAATCCATGATCACCTTGAAAGCCTGCTTCACCGCCGCATTTTTGGCCAGGGCTTTTATCTCGTTCTCGTAGCGCTTGTCCACCGGAATAGGTTTCTCAGGGGTAGTGGTCTGGGCGAAAGCCGATGAAGTCAGGCAGATAGCGAGAGAGGCAGGCAGCAGCCCGCGGAGGAAATGTCTTTTCATAAGGTTATCGGGCTAGCCCGAAATTCAAAGTTTAGTTGCAGCCACTCGCGCATTGCAGAGCGTAAATAAAGATACAGCGGCCAAAAGGCAAGTACAAGCTACAGGCTAGAAACGGGCGCCCATGATTGCGGCGATGGTTTCTATGCCTTCCCAGAGGTACTGGATGCGCACATTCTCGTTCTCGGCGTGCTGGTTGTTGTCATAATTCACGATGGGTACGGTGATGACCTTGGTGCCCAGGATCTCCTCAAAGAGGTACAGCGGCAGGCTTCCGCCCATGGATGGGATCAACACCAGCGGCTCCTTGACCGTGGACTGCACCGCCGCCTGGATGCTCCTGGCAATGGGCAGGTCCATGGGCGTGCGCTGGGCGTTGTAGCCGTGTTCTACGGTGACCTTGATGAGGTTGGGGTATTGCCGGCGGTCCTCCTCGGTGGGTTCCCGGTCGATGACCTGAAAGCCCTGACTTTTTATGTGGGAGATCACCTTTTCTGCCTGTCTCCGGTAATCGTTGCCTTTTACCAAACGCAGGTCTAAAACGGCATCGGCTTTGGTGGGAATCACGTTGCTGGCCATAGGACCTACGTTGGCGCTCTGCAGGCCGTTGATGTTGAGCGTGGGTTGCATGATGCCCTCGGCCAGGGATTGGTTTGGGCGCTCGGGGAAGTGGATGCCGAGTTCTTTTTTCAGTTGGGCATCCTGATCGGGGATTTGGGACAGGGCTTTCTGCTCGGTGGCGGTGAGCGGCGTGACATCATCGTAGAAACCTTTCACCAGTACCTGGCCTTTGTCGTCTTTCATGGAAGCCAGCAGTTGGGCCAGCTTCAAAGCCGGATTAGGGGACCAGTTGCCGTAGTTGCCGCTGTGCAGCGGGCGTTTGGCGCCGTAGACGGTGAGATGCATGTTCACATCGCCGCGCACGCCATACACAATGGTTTTCCGGCCGGAGACGTGCCGGGGCGCATCGATGATGATCCAGAGATCGGCCTGCAGTTTGGCTTTGTGCTGCCGGAAAATCTCATCCAGATGGATGGAGCCTAATTCCTCTTCGCCCTCAAACAGGAATTTGATGTTGGCATTCAGACGTTTGCCTGTCTTGGCCAGCGCCTCGTAGGCATTGAGGATAGCCATGACACCGGCTTTGTCATCGGCGGAGCCGCGGCCCAGAATACGCCACTCGGGGTTCACGGCCTCGCCGGGCTTGTAGGGACCCATGATCTTGCCGCCACTTTCCAGCGGGGCGGTGATGAGCACCGGCTTGAAGGGCTCTACGCCCGCGTACCACTGTTTAGGGTTCACCGGCTGCCCGTCATAGTGCGCGTAAAACCCGATGGTCTTGGTAGCGCCGGGCGTCTTGATCTCGCCAAAAACCGCCGGGGTCACGCCCGGGGTGGTGCCGTTCAGCAACTCGGCCTTGATGCCCCGGCTACTCATCATCTCCTGGATAAAAGCGGCGTTCTTCCGGATGTTAAGGGTGTCTGAAGAAACGTTGGGGATGGAGAGAAACCGGATGTACTCTTCCATGATTCTCCGGTCGTTCTTGCCCACGTATGCCGGAATGGTCTGCGCCTGCAGCGAAGGTGCTAGGCAAAGGAAAAGTAAACCGAGGGTGCCGGTGATGCTGAACTTCATGCGCGAAATCTGTTTTGCCAAATAAAGCAAAAAGGAGCCAGAAAACGGTAAATCTAAAAGCACCGATGGCTCTGCTTGTTACAGTAGCTACCCGTGTGAGCCCGTTCTCCGAATTCGCTGCCTTGGATACTTGCCTTAAAAGGCCTCCTGCCATTTGTGGAAGCATCACCCGCCCATGATGGGCAAGAAATCAAACAGAGTCCTTTATATTGGGGAAGATTACACATCTTTAGACAATAGTTATGGCCAAGAAGATAAAAGGGAGGCGTGATTTTCTGAAAACCTCCAGTTTGGCAACGATTCCTTTCCTGCTGCCCTCCGGACTGTCCGCCTCCGCGGAGTTAGCCGGTTACGCCAAAAAAGAGGAAAGCATCAACTTCGTGACCGATGGCGCCATGACCTCGCCGCTGGAGTACGCCCGGGAACTACAGGCAATTGCAGAGAAGTACCCCGATACCCCGGATACTTACGCCAAAGGCGGCGCGGTCTCCCGTTTAGAGGCTGAATTCGCGAAACTGACCGGAAAACAGAAAGCCATCTTCATGCCCTCGGGGACCATGGCCAATAACCTGGCACTGCGGGTGCTGAGCGAAGGCAAGAGCAAAATCTTTGTGCAGGAAACGAGCCACCTCTACCGCGACGAAGCCGATGCCGCTCAAACCGTGCACAGCAAGCGGTTGGTACCGCTGGCGCCGGGTAAAGGAGAGTTCAGCCTGGCTGATCTGAAAGAGTCCATCGCCTACCACCAAAAAGGGGAAGTTTTCCAGAGCGGCATTGGGGCTGTTTCCATTGAGAACCCGGTAAGAAGGGCCGATGGGCAGGTTTTCTCGCTGGAGGAGATCAAAAAGATATCGGGGTATTGCCGGGAGAACGGCATCAAACTGCACCTGGATGGCGCCCGTTTGCACCTGGCCTCGGCGTATTCGGGGGTGCCCATCCGGGAGTATGCGTCTTATTTTGACACCGTCTATATCTCGCTTTACAAGTACCTGGGCAGCAAGGGCGGCGCCATCTTGGCCGGCGATGCCGCGGTCATTGACCAGATGCCGCACCTGATCAAGATTTATGGAGGTAACATCTACCAGAACTGGCCATATGCCGCCGTGGCCTTGGACAAGATAGGCAATATTGAAAGCCTGCTCCAGAAATCCCGTGCTAAAGGTGACCAGTTGATGGCCCTGATGAACGCGTCTGGGAACATGAAAATCAGCCCCATCCCCAGCGGAAGCAACATCTTCAACCTCCAGATCACCGCGCCGGTGAACTATGACAAGTTTACGGGCTACCTCAAAGAGAAAGAGCAGATCCAACTCAGGATGCCTGATAGCCAGGGCGTGATCAAGTTCTTTGTGAATGAGACCATCCTGAAGAGAAGCAATGAGTTTATCATGGGCGCGCTGAAAAAAGCGATCGGCTCGGCGTTGGCTTAAGAGAAATATGTTTTTAGCCTTATTTCTGAAAAACAGGCCCAAAGCCAGTTGGTGGAGGTATACATCTCCGGCAGAAAACGTGCTGTAGCCAGCAGTTCATCGGTTTTTATGATTACCTTCCCTTGCTTAAACCAAATGTACATGAAACGTTTCTTTACGCTTTTCCTCTGCCTTGCGGCCACGCTTTCGGCCTCGGCGCAGCAGACCCAGAAACCGCCTTTGCACGGCAAGAACTGGATGGCCATAACGGGTAAGCCCCTCGCGGCTACGGCCGGGTCTATGATCTTCCAGAAGGGCGGAAACGCCGTGGATGCCGCCTGCGCCATGCTGGCCGCTACCTGCACCATGTGGGACGTGCTGAGTTGGGGCGGCGAGACCCAGGCCCTCATCTATAACCCCAAGACCAAAAAAGTCATCGCCATCAACGCCATGGGTGTGGCGCCTACCGGGGCTACGGCGAAGTTCTTTAAAAGCAAAGGCTATAATTTTCCGCCGGAATATGGTCCGCTGGCCGCAACTACCCCCGGCACACCGGGCGGACTGCTGCACATGCTGGCCAACTACGGTACCCTGAGCCTGGAGCAGGTGCTGGCCCCCGCCATGGAAATGGCGGCCGGTTACCCCATTGAAGCCCAGACTGCCAACAGCTTTGAGCGCGAAAAAGAACGCCTTAAGCAATGGCCTTACAGCAAGAAAGTGTTCCTGACGCATCCCGGCGAGAAAAGGGAAGCCCCCGAGGCCGGTGAGATCTTCGTACAGAAAGATCTGCTGACCACCCTCACCAAAATGGTGGAAGCTGAGAAAAACGCCCTTAAAAACGGGAAGAGCCGCAAAGACGCTATCATGGCCGCCTATGACCGTTTCTATACCGGCGATATCGCGAAGGAGTTCGTGCGCGGGAGCCAGGAGCAAGGCGGCCTGATTACCATGCAGGACCTGGCCAAATGGAAACCGCTGGAGGAAGAGCCGCTAACTGTCAACTACAAAGGCATTGATGTGTATAAATTGCAGCAGTGGACCCAAGGGCCGGTGATGCTGCAGGCTCTGAACGTGCTGGAGAACTTCGACTTGAAGGGGATGGGCCACAACAGTGCCAAGTATATCCACACGGTGTACCAGGCCATGAACCTCACCTTCGCTGACCGGGATTTCTATTACGGTGATTCTTACTTCGCACCGCAGGAACCCATAAAAGGTCTGCTCAGCAAAGATTACGCGAAACAAAGGTCCTCCCTTATCCAGCCAGACAAGAACAACCCCAACATAGGTCCCGGCGATCCTTACCTGTTTGAGGCAAAAGGTGCCAAAAACCCGTATCTGAAACTCCTGAAGCAGAGAGGTTACGAAATGGATACCACAAAGCGGAACTTCGCCCCTACCCATGACATCCGGAACGGCTCTTCCATGTCTGATTATCAGCAGCGACTGTGGCTAGGCACCACTACCGTGGAGGCCGCCGACAAAGAGGGTTGGGTGGTGTCCATCACGCCCAGTGGTGGCTGGAACCCGGCCTGCATTGCGGGCAACACCGGCGTGGGTATGAGTCAGCGTATGCAAAGCTTCGTGCTGGATGCTTCTTTGAACCCCTTCAACGTGGTGGAGCCGGGCAAAAGACCGCGGGTGACCTTAACCCCCTCCATGGCCCTGAAAGACGGCAAGCCTTTCCTGTCCTTTGCGGTGCAGGGCGGCGATACGCAAGACCAAAACCTGCTGCAGTTCTTCCTGAACGTAGCGGAATTCGGGATGAGCGTGCAACAGGCTTCTGAGGCAGCTAACTTCAACACCAATCAGCTCTGGCTTAGCCTGGGCGGCACCAAAACGGATGACCGCAAACCAAAACCAGGGCAGATCCTCCTGCATGATAGTACCCCGGAAGCGGTGCGCGAACAACTAAAGAAGATGGGCTACATCATGAGTTTCGATGACCGGACCAGTGGCCCGATCAACGCCATCTACTTTGACTGGAAGCACGGCAGTTTCTGGGGCGGCTCCAGCAACCATGGTGAGGATTATGGAATAGGTTGGTAAGAAGTTTAGCCTTTGCAATAAAGCATTTTCTCTAACCAGGTTCCCTGAAAGCGATATTTGCAACAATAGCCCTGCGGCACTCTTCACCAAAAGAGCGCTGCAGGGCTTTTTGCGTTTATAACTGCTTTCCTTGCTGCAGCTTTGTTGGATTAGCAGAGGTCATTGGCTCTAAGGCAATTTCAAGTTGGGTGGTGGCTCTTGTTTTGGGAAATCATAAGCTCTCTTTCAGCGAAGGCAGAGAAGCTAAAGCCATGAGAGGAACTATTATTTCTCCTTTTTTGTGCAGGCATAGAGTTTGAGGACTGTTTAATCCTTGGTATTTGGCTATCTACCTTGTTTTAGACCTAAAATCAGGAAAATCGATCATAAACCTTTCTGGCATCTCCCTAAGGAATGCTCCTTCCTTTTCCTGCTATGCAAGTTTATTTTCTGTCCTGTTTGATAAAGTAAATTTATGCTTGGTTAAAGTATATTTTTGATATAAAATTTACTAAATTTGAGAAAAAAATAGATTTAATTTATCTAAAATGAAGGTGTTTTAATTCCTTACACCCCTGCCATTCTATCATAAACGATATTATATATAATATAAACTATCCTTATTTTAATTTTAAATATAACTTAATTGGTAAATAATAATTTGGCTTATTATATTTAGCCAACAATGAGAGTTCTTTCTACTTCTCATTGGTAGCATATTCCCCCTTCTGTACAATATATTATAGATTCAATGGCACAATTCTACCGTAGCCTAGCTTTTGCGTGCTTTTTAATTCTGTTTTCTTGTGTACAAGTATGGGCACAACAGGACTGTAATGTCACTGTCTCTCCGGTAGGGCCCGGAGCAATATGCCCAGGTAGTAGTCAGGTGGTATTGGAAGCAACCTCAACCAGTGCAGGAGCCACTTTCCAATGGCAAAAAGATGGCGCTGACCTTCCAGGCCAGACAGGTGATAGATTAACGGTTACTGCTGTAGGCGATTACACTGTACTGGTGAAAGGCACCACTTGCTTTGAGAAAGTCTCTGCTCCTTTCAAGGTCGTGACCAGTGGCAACCCCACCGCTGACTTCACCTTCACCGATAATGTCTGCTCCGGTTCTAACGTAAGATTCACGGCTTCTCCTGCGGGCCCGGGGTATAAATACGAATGGGACTTTGGCGACCCTTCCTCCGGAACTGGAAATACCGGTAGTCAACAGGAGGTTAACCATACCTTTGTCTCCAACGGTACCGGTGTGGTGAAATACCAAATTAAGCTGAAAGTGACCAATGCGGGCGGTTGTACGAGTGAAATCACCAAAGAACTTACCGTAAACCAGCGGGCAGATCCGTCTCTGGAAGATGTGCTGGCCACCCAAAACTTCACCCTCCCATTTACTAATTGCGCCACCACGGCTTCAAATTACCTGCTAAAGGTTCGGAACACCTCCACCACCAAGGCTACGAACCGGGCCTATACCATTGATTGGGGCGATGGCCAGATCCAGAATTTTCCGGCCTCCTTTGAAGAGGCAGAGCATACCTATACCACTCAAGGAGAGTTCAACCTAAAGCTGGTGATTGCCGGGCCTAACTGTACCTCTACCAAAAACATAAAGGTATTTAACGGGAGTAATCCTAGTTTAACTGTGGGTAGCCCGGGAAACACAGTAGGTTGCGCCCCGGTTACCTATACTTTCCCTATCACAGGGATCGCTAATAACACCCCTTCTACCATTTACACCTTTCAGTTTGATGATGGCTCGCCGGGCTACTCATTTACGCAGGACAATGTGCCTTCCAGCCTTACCCATACTTTTTTAAAGAGCTCTTGTAACAACGGTGGCACGGATGCCTTCAAGATGATCGCTACCGCCAAAAACCCATGCGGAATTACTACGGTGATTGTGAGTTCCATCTTTATTGCAGCCACTCCCAAAGCCAGGTTTGAAATAGATCCTAAGAGCCCCACTGGTTGTATCAATACCTCCTATACGCTCAAGAATACCTCTGACCCAGGGGCGAATTTGCTTGGGTTTGGGTCCTGTAATAACAACGCCAACTACCAGTGGGAAATAAGCCCCGCCACAGGATGGAACCTTACCACTGGTACGCTTACGTCTCAAAGCCCAGTTATAAACTTTACAAATAAAGGCGACTACAGTATTAAGCTGAAGGTAACCAATAGTTGCAATTCGCATGATACTACCATGGTCTTTTCTGTGATTGACCCACCTATTGCTGATTTTACTACTACCCTAAATCCAGCTTCAGGATGTGCCAACCTGGAAGTGGCAACTTCTAACCAATCTGTAGGTGAGCAACTGACTTATCTTTGGTCTGTTTCCCCCGATGCAGGTTATACCATTACCTCCGGGTCCCTCACTAGCAAAGATCCAGTCTTTAACTTCTCCGCTGCCGGGGTATATACGCTTAAATTAGAAACCACAAACCCCTGCGGGGTCAGTAGGGATAGCACCCAGATAAAGGTGAACTCCCAACCAACTGTCACCTTGCCGGCGCCTCGGGAACTCTGCGAGCCACAGGCTATTCCGTTCACCACTGCAAATGCGCTCCATACGCCCATCTACGAAGCCAACTTCGGCACCATCTCCGCCTATAAATGGACGGTGAGTGGACCCAGCGGTGCTACGTTTGTGGCTGGTTCCTCTGAAACTTCGCAGTATCCTACCATTGATTTCCCAAATCCTGGTACCTACACGGTTACTGTCACGGCTACAAATGAGTGCGGGGCCTCGGCAGCGGCTTCGCAGGAGATTATCATCAGGGAGTTGCCGGTAGCTCCGACGGTGGCCAATATGACTATCTGCCAAGGAGAGACAGTCACCCTGACTGCTACCGGAGGTGCGGCAGGTACCACTTACCGGTGGTATGAGGTGGCTTCTGGAGGTAATCCGGTGTTTACCGGTGATGCTTTCACGCCAGCTCCCGACCTTACGGCCACTACCACTTATTATGTAGAGGCGGTTAGTGGGTTCAATTGCGTGAGCGCCACCAGGACTGCCGTAACGGTAACGGTGCTGCAGGGTGTCACCAATAATACTATTGCTGCCCAGTCAGGCACCACAGTTTGCGAAGGGGTATTACCAGGAACCATCACGGGGGCTCAACCCTCCGGAGGAGATGGGGCGCCTTACCAATATAAGTGGCAGATTAGTACAGATGGCGTTACGTTCACAGATGCGCCAGGTGTCAATACTGAAAGAGACTACACACCAGGGCTAATTTCTAGGAATACTTGGTTTAGAAGGACCATTTCTTCGCAGAGGTGCCAGGTGCATGAAAGCAATGCGGTGGCATTTACCTTTAGCCCCACTCCGGCCGCTCCTGTCCTTACTTTGAATGACGTGGCCATTTGTGAGGGACAGCAGGCTAATATCTCAGTGAATCCATTAGCAGGATTTACTTACAGATGGTATACTGCCAGCACCGGTGGTACTTTGGTGACGACGGGTGAAAAGTACACTACTCCCGTTCTGGTCCGTGACACGGTATTTTATGTGGAGGCCATTAACGAAAATAATTGCGTTAGCACCTCCCGGGCGGAAGTGCGGGTGAGGGTGGCGCCGGCCATCGCGGATAACACTGTCAGCGGAGGCCAGGAAATCTGTACCGGGCAGACTCCTGCCGTATTAACCGGCTCTCAGCCAACTGGGGGTAATAACTCCTTTACTTATACTTGGGAGAGCAGCACAACTTCCGGTACCTCTGGGTTTGCGCCCATTGCCAATGCTAGCGCAAAAGATTATTCGCCGTCTGCCCTTACCACTACCACCTGGTTCCGGAGGATAGTAAGCTCCGCTGGCTGTGTTACCACCAGCGCTGCGGTGGAAGTGACGGTGCGGCCTGATATCACCGATAACACAGTGGCATCGGGGCAAACCATTTGTGCCGGAGGCATTCCAGCGGCCTTTACGGGCTCTCAGCCGGTGGGCGGGAACAACACCTATACTTATCAATGGGAAAGCAGCGTGACTTCTGCTTCCAGCGGGTTTTCTGCCATTCCGGGAGCCACGGGGAAAGACTTTGCGCCTACTTCTGCGGTTACCCAGAATACCTGGTTCCGGCGGGTGGTAGAGTCGGGTACATGCCAGAGAAATGAGAGTGCCGCCGTTTTGGTGGAAGTGCAGCAGCCTATCGCCAGTAATTCTGTTTCAGCGGACCAAACCATCTGCTCTGGAGAATCTATTCAAAAGCTGGTTGGCTCAGACCCCACCGGAGGAAGCGGAACCTATACCTATGTCTGGGAGCAAAGCACTACTTCGGCCACTGCCGGGTTCAGTCCGGTGGCCAACGCCACTGGGCGTGATCTGGAGCCTACCACCCTAAGCGCTACCACCTGGTTCCGGCGCGTGGTGACGGCAGGCGCCTGCGAGCCTAGCACAAGTAATGTGGTGCAGGTAACGGTAAGCCCTCCTTTGGCCAATAACGTTATCACCAATGCTCAGCCGCAGGCCATCTGTACTGGTTCTACCCCAAGCCCTCTCCAGGGCGCGCAACCTTCCGGGGGTGATAACAACTTTACTTTCCAGTGGGAGCAAAGCACCGACGGTACAACGTACACAGACATTACCGGAGCCACAGATATAAGCTATGCGCCAGGGGCACTGACCCAAACTACCTGGTTCAGACGGAAGGTCCTCTCCCGCACCTGTACCTCTACAAGTCCAGAGGTGAAGGTGGAAGTGCAGCAGCCTATCGCGGATAACACCATTACCGGGGAGCAAACCATATGTGCAGGCTCAGCCGCCCAGACCCTGACTGGTTCTCAGCCAACAGGCGGGTCCGGGAATTATAAATTCCAATGGGAGGCCAGTACTGATGGTGCCACCTTTGCGGCTGTGTCTGGCGCAACCCAAGCGGAGTTTACGCCAACCGGGCTGAATGAAACCACTTGGTTCAGAAGGAGAGTGGAAGGCGGTGCGTGTGACGCCAGCGTGAGTAACATGGTGAAAGTAACGGTGACCGTTCCGGTAACGAACAACACCATCAGCGCGGCCCAAAGAATATGCAGTGAAACTGCACCGCAAAAATTAACCGGCTCTGTGCCTGCCAGCGGTCCGGGTGCCGTGTTCACCTATGTTTGGGAAAGTAGTACCACCTCGGCCACTGCTACAGACTTTATGCCTATTGCCGGAGCAACAGAGATGGACTATGCGCCGGGCGCGCTCACCCAGACTACGTGGTTCAGGAGAGTGGTTTCTACAGGAGGCTGTACCAGTACCTCGGTGGCGGTGCAGATTACTGTAGAGCCCTTGCCACCTGCTCCTACGGTGGCAAACCAGGTAATTTGCGAAAACAATACGGCAACTTTGGTGGTGACTGGGGCAGGAACCGACGCCTATCAGTGGTTTGCCGAAGCCACGGGAGGTACGGCTTTAGGGCAGGGCACCTCTTTCACCACGCCGGTGCTTACCGCCTCCACTACCTATTACGTGCAGGTGACCAATGCACTGGGCTGCGCCAGCCCTCGGGCAGCGGTTCTGGTGACGGTAAACCAGAACATCAGTAATAACATAGTTTCTTCTGACCAAGCGCTTTGCGTTGGTTCATCGCCGAGCCTTTTGACTGGAACGGTACCTACGGGCGGAGATGGCGTGTATACCTATTTGTGGGAAAGCAGCACGGTTGGGCCTGATGCCGGATTTGCTCCGGCGCCCGGAAACAATACCGGTGACACCTATCTGCCTACCAATATCACCAAGCCTACCTGGTTCAGGAGAAGGGTAACCGCTGGTCCTTGCCTGCCCAGCGTAAGTGCCCCCGTAAGAATCTCCATCAGCCCGGTAATCACGAACAACCGGATTACGTTCCCGCAGTCTACCTGCTCTGGTACGCCGCCGGCGCCGCTTACCGGTACGCAGCCGCAAGGAGGTGATGGCACCTATACGTATCTTTGGGAAAGCAGTACCACCGGTTCTACCGGAGGCTTCACTCCTGCCGCCGGCAATAATGCGGAGAGCACCTACCAACCTGAGAGTCTCACCCAAACTACCTGGTTCAGACGCACTGTGTTTTCCGGCGGATGCTCGCTTACCTCGGCGGTGGTGCAGATAACGGTGGTGCCCATTATCAGTGGCAACACCATTGCCGCTGACCAGACCATCTGCCGCGGAGATGCCGTGCAGCCGTTGACGGGCTCTACGCCAACCGGCGGCAATGGCACCTATGTCTACCAATGGGAAATCAGTACCGACGGAGTTGTTTTCGCGGCGGCGCCCGGTGACAATAAAAAAGCCAGCTACTCTCCCGGAGTTGTGAGAACCACCACCTGGTTCCGGCGGACGGTGACATCTTTCCCATGTTTGGAAAGCAAAAGCGCTCCAATCAAAATTACGGTGATCACGCCTATCACCAACAACGTCATCCAGACAGAACAGGAGATTTGCGCCCAGATGACCCCAGCCCTGCTACAAGGGTCAACGCCGGCCGGCGGCGGTCCGGACATGACCTACCAATGGGAAGTCAGCACCGATGGGCCTACGAGCGGCTTCACTCCTGCGCCTGGCACCAATAATGGAGCAGACTATCAACCTGGGGTCCTGACCAAAACCTCCTGGTTCAGAAGGGTGGCAATTTCTTTGCCTTGCCAGAACCAACCCAGCAATGTGGTGCGCATTAAAGTGAACCCGCTGCCTGCCGAGCCTGCGCTGGTGACGGTTAACCCAAAAGTGTGTCCAGGCGATAGGATCAACGTCACGGTAACCAATCCTGGGTTTGGGGTTGAATGGTATGATCAACCGCAGGGCGGCACGCTGCTGTACACCGATGTCACCTATGCTACGCCGCCTCTCACGGCAACCACTACTTATTATGTGCAGGCTGTTTCAGCGGATGGGTGCCCCAGCAGTAAACGCACCGAAGTGAAGGTGGAGGTGGTAACGCCGTTGGCGGATGCCGGGCCTGATGTCTCTATTATCACTGGGCGGTCTACTACGCTGGTAGCCTCGGGTGGGGTGAGTTATGAATGGTCACCGGCTACGGGCTTGTCCTCAGTGAACACCGCCACAACCACAGCCACACCCAAAGAGACCACTACCTACACCGTGACGGTCAAGACGGCGGAAGGGTGCTATGCAAAAGATGAGGTGACGGTGACGGTGCTGCCGGAAATCTTTATTCCCAACGTGCTCACCTTGAACAGAGACGGTGTGAACGATGATTGGGAGATCCAGAACATTGAGAAGTACCCTAACTGCACCGTGGAGGTTTATAACCGCTGGGGAATCAAGCTCTTCTCCTCCAAAGGCTATCAAACCCGTTGGGACGGCACTTACCAGGGCAAACCGTTGCCAGTGGCAGCCTACTACTATATTATTAAGTTGAGCGAGGACGAAGAACCTATCTCAGGAAGTATCACCATCATCAATTAAGGCCATGAAAGGAAGAAGAATTGTTATTGTTGTGAGCCTGGCATTGGTTTGTTTGGCTTCCTTCCGCGCAGCGGGGCAGCAGATGCCTCAGTTTAGCCAGTACATGACCAATGGGTTGGTGATTAATCCGGCGGTGGCGGGCATAGAGAATTACATGGATATTAGGTCTTCTTTCCGGAAGCAGTGGATAGGCATTGAGGGGTCCCCCACCACGCTCTACACCAGTATGCACGCGTCCATAGGCAAGAGCGACCGCAACGCCCAGGGCCGCGGAAAGTTCAGGAACCGAGCCCGTGGGATGAAGAGCAGGGTGGACCGCAATAACCGGTTCAGGCGCGTGAGCCCGCACCACGGAATAGGGGCCATTGTGCAGGTTGACCAAGCAGGGCTCCTCAGGACAAGTTCCGTTAACTTGGTGTACGCTTTCCACGTGCCGCTTACCAGCACCTTGAACCTTTCCTCGGGGATTTCTGCCGGCGTGGTGCGAAACAGTTTCAACACCAGTAAGGCAAGGGCCATTAATACCTCAGATGCTGCTTTGCTGGGTGACCAGGTGAACATGCTCAAGACAGACCTGAGCGTGGGTACCTGGCTGTATACCCGCTTTGCTTTTCTGGGTGTCTCCGCGGCGCATCTCATCAATAGCGGTAGCGACTTCCGGACACCGCAGGATTACTCCATTTCCGGAAGGTTGGTGCCTCATTACTTTGTGACGGGCGGGTACCGCTTCCATATCCAGGACCTTACCTTTACGCCTTCTGTGCTGTACAAAAAAGCCAGCACCGGTCCTGAGGCCATTGACCTGAATATGAAAGCGATGTACGATGAACGGATATGGGTGGGAGCCTCTTATCGGAACAAAGATGCCGTAGCCTTTCTCTTCGGCCTGAACGTGAACCACGTGCTGGATTTTGCCTATTCCTATGACTTGACTACCTCTGGGCAGAATAAGACCAGTGCCGGTTCCCATGAGGTGATGGTGGGGATTAAAGTAAACAACAAACTGAAGGTGCTGTGTCCGCAATGGGTTTGGTAAGCCATAGAATGGAGGTTTGGCTTGATAATGCTTTTTTTCTGGCCTTGTGGTGGCTTGTTTCTGAATAGTTAATGGCTCTTATAAATGTAGAGCACTATGATGCTTTTATGGAGCAATTAGCCCTTATGAATGAGCTGAAAACTTCGTCAGTATTCTAAGGTATGTTTGCTTTCATATTTAGGTTTTTAGCTTCTTTCCTTAAAAACAGATAAAAAGCAGGTAAGTAAAAGGTACTTTTATCTTAGTGCGTGTTCTGTTTTTTAGAATTGTAGAAGCCTTAGTGAAAAAATAAATAATGGTGCTGCGGTCACTGTTTAGGCCGCTTTAAGTTAGCCCACTCGCTTTCTTTGAATCTCTTCAAGGAAGGAGGGTGGGCTGCTGTTTTAAGGCGCTTTTAGGGAAAACAGGCTTAAAATGCACTTAAAATTGACCTGTTGCCCTGAAGGTCAGCAAATAAAATGTCCGTGAAGGATTCTCTCTTCGGACCTGAAATCAAGGTCGGCTTCCCTCTGTTTTCAGTAAAATTCCCTTTCTTATCCGGTAAGTATCTTGGTGCCAAGTTGATGTCCTTGCCCGGGTTTTTAAAATATTAGAAAAAATGAATATATTTTATCCATGTGTTATTGCATTTTATTTGATAAATTTGTCCGACATAAGAATTTGGATTATAATTATTTAACAAAGGCTAGGAAGTCAGGAGTTATTTTATATAAGTCAATAGATTTTCTCATTCTAAAGGGCCGCTTAATTGAATTCAGGGAAGTCCATAACATAATATGAATACTATTTATCATAATAAAAATCATGTGCCTGCAATTGGACTAATGCTCCAAGGAGTAGCAAGATGAGTTTGGAGGTGTGTGCATGAAAATACGAATACTATTTCTCTTTATCTTCCTAGTATTTCATTCAAAGGGCTTTACGCAAACAGCTCCGGCCCTAAAGTCGTTGCAAGGAGTATCTGTGGCCGGGGGAGCCGGATTTGAAAGCAAAGGCACCAGCAAGGTAGAAAAACGCGTGCTCCGTATTGGGACAGCCCCGCAGGAAAATTGGGTTGAGATAGACAGGGTCTACGCTGACCTGAACCGCCAACAGCCTACCTCCACTCTAAACGGTTCCGGCCTGTCTGGGGCGAAGCTGTGGCCCGGCGTGTACCGGATCAAAGGAAATGCCCACCTGCAGAAATCTTTGGAACTGTTAGGGAGCAAATTTCCTAACGGGGTTTTCGTGTTTCAGGTGGAAGGTGACCTGAAGGTAGACCCATCAGTGAAGGTTGACTTGCGGCAAGGGGTTAGGGCTAAGAATGTGTTCTGGCAAGTTGCCGGAAACGTGGTGATGGGTGCCCAAAGTGCTTTCAAAGGCACAGTGGTAAGCACCGGGAATATCAATACGGCTAACGGCGTGGCGGTAGAAGGCAAGCTGTTGAGCAAATCTGGGAGTGTTACGCTTACCGGCACCAATGTGTCTGAGTTAGGATCTGACAATATCTCAGATTTGGAGGTGACACATACCGTGAGCCAGGGACCATACGGGGCAGGGACTATCGTGACCTATAACGTTACCCTCAAGAACCTGGGACCGGAAGACGAAACGAACGTTATTCTGAACTTTGAAACCACCTCGGGGCTCTCAATCCTGAGTGCCACCACCTCTACGGGGTCCTTGTTTGACCTCTTGCGGAAAGATTGGGTCATCAGTAAGTTCCCGAGTGGGGCTGTCGCCACCATGACGGTAACGGCCACCATCATTAAAACCGAGTTCTCTACCACCATTGTAACCGTAACTGGCAACGGGACTGACCCCAATATCAAGAACAACAGTTCTGAGTTGTCTATCTGCGCCACGCCTTCAAAGCCGGGTGCCATTACGGGTAAAACTTCTCTCTGCGTGAATACGCCGGGAAACGTCTACCAGATTGAGCCTCTAGCCGGAACCCGCAGATATGCCTGGACGCTGCCGGCCGGCTGGTCTATCACCTCGGGTGCGGAGACGAATGTGATCACGGTGTCCACCGGAGGCGCTGAAGTCAATGGCACCATCTCAGTAAGGGCAGTGAATGCCTGTGGGGACGGACCCGAATCTGTTCTGGCGGTTAGCACCGTTTCTTCGCCTCCTCCTATGCCGTCCACCATTTCAGGGCCATTAGAAGCTTGTAGAGGTCAGAAAGAAATTACTTATTCCATCAATCCGGTGGCCAGTGCGGTGTCTTATGCCTGGGAAATTCCGGTGGGGTGGACCATTGTGCGGGGGCAAGGTACCGCTTCGGTGACCGTGAATGCCGGTACCTCGGGCGGTAAAGTGAAAGTAACCGCGGAGAATGGTTGCGGGAAAAGCGCCAGCAGCGAAGCCCAAGTAATCATAGCCCCTGCAGCTCCCTCGGCCCCTGGTGCTATTGCCGGTCCTGCCCAGGTCTGTGCCAATACGCAGGAAGTTACCTATCAGGTAGCAGCTGTGCCTTTTGCTTCAAGCTATGCCTGGACGGTTCCTGCCGGCTGGAGTATTGTGAGAGGGCAAGGTACCGCCACCGTGGTGGTCAAAGCCGCAACTACAGGTGGGCAGGTGACGGTGAAAGCCCAGAATAGCTGCGGTACAAGCCCGGTTACCTCCTTAGGCGTGTCTATTTTCTCTGATATTCCCATTTTAGGTGCCATCACCGGCGAGACAGACGTCTGTTTATCTAACTCTGAGGTCACTTATTCTGTAGAGGAAATCTCAAATGCCGCTACGTATACCTGGTCCGTGCCTGCCGATTGGCGGATTCTATCTGGGCAAGGTTCCCGCAGAATCAACGTGAAAGTAGGGTCTACCGGCGAAGTGAAGTTAGTGGCCTCCAACCCTTGCGGAGATGGCACCTCCACCGCCCTCAAGGTGACCGTGAGCACCGGACCACCGGTAATGCCAAGCGCCATCTCTGGTTCCATTGCGCCTTGTAACGGACAGGAAGCGCTTACCTATTCCGTGACGAACGCAGCTGACGTGACGGCCTATACCTGGACTGTGCCCCAAGGCTGGACTATTGTTTCGGGTCAGGGTACTTCAGCGATCACTGTAAAAGCGGGGGCAACTGCCGGCAACATTTCTGTATCCGGAACGAATGGCTGCGGTACTGGCCCGGGAAGAACCTTGCAGGTAACGCCGGCCACTTCCATCCCTACGGCACCAGTCTCTATTACCGGAGAGACTGCCCCATGTATTGGCGGACAGCAAACCTATACAGTACCTAATGCGGTGGCGGGCCTCACCTATACCTGGGCCCTGCCCACCGGTTGGACTATCGTTTCCGGACAAGGGACCCCAACTGTGATTGTAAAAGCAGGTAATACTGCCGGCCAGGTGAGAGTGACCGCCAGTAACAGCTGTGGGCTTAGCGCTTCTACGGACCTAGCGGTTACTCCTTCGGCTGGGGTGCCAGCCTTAATTGCTAATATCCAAGGAGAAGGTGCGGTTTGTGCCAACACCAATGAACTTACTTATTCTATCTCTTCTACCAACGCTGCTTCTTCTTTCCAGTGGCAGGTACCAGCAGGTTGGAGTATCCTCAGTGGTCAGGGAACAGGTGAGATCAAGGTAAAGGCAGGAACTAGCGGTGGAACCATCAATGTATCTGCCAGAAACGGTTGCGGGCAGAGCGTTACCCGTTCTTTGGCTGTCTCCATCTCTTCTGGTATTCCCGTGACTCCTGGCAATATTGCCGGGCAAGCCAATCTCTGCGCCAACATGGGAGAGCTTACCTATACTGTTCCGGCCGTAACGGGAGCAACCACTTATACCTGGTCTGTGCCAGCCACCTGGACCATTGTCAGGGGGCAAGGCACTACTTCTTTGGTGGTGCGGGTAGGTACCGTGGCCGGGCAAGTGCAGGTAACCGCCGGTAATGCCTGCGGAACTAGCAGTGCCGTAGCGCTGAACGTGAATTTGTCAACGGCGGCACCTGCTGCCATAGGACCCATCTCAGGCGATAAAGCTTTCTGCGTTTCCACGGCAACGCGCACGTACACCATCGCGGAGAACGAAGGCGCGAGAACCTTTACCTGGTCTGTTCCATCGGGGTGGGTGATCTTGTCTGGGCAGGGTACCCGGTCTCTGAGCGTGAGACCTGGCGCCACGGGCGGGTACCTGAAAGTAGTGGCCGCTAATTACTGTGGAACCACCTCTGACTCTACGAACATCACCGTTTCTCAACCACTCACTGCCTCCCCTAAAGCTATTACAGGTCCTCAAACAGCTTGTTCCACCAATGAGCCTCTGACGTACTCCGTGGAAGCTTTGGCTGGGGCCACCCAATACACCTGGACAGTGCCCGCCGGATGGCAAATCTTGAGTGGGCAGAACACCAGAGTTATACAGGTAAAAGCAGGAGCCGGCGCAGGGACCATCTCTCTGGTCGCTTCCAATGCTTGCGGGGCAAGTGCCGCGGTGCAGTTAGCCGTTTCCTCACAGAGCGCACCGGTGCTGCCGGCGGGTATCATAGGCGAGACCCAGCCTTGCGGCGGAGGTACCCAGCAAACCTACACGGTTAGAAATCCTGTGGCTGGCATGACTTACACCTGGACGGTGCCCGATGAATGGCAGATTGTTTCTGGCCAGGGCACCAGCAGCCTGGTTGTGAAAGTGGGCAATACCGCCGGGGCAGTTACTGTGAAAGCATCCAACAATTGCGGCACCAGTACGGCCCAGATGTTGGTGGTTGCGCCATCTGCGTTCACGCCGGCCACTGATCCAATCCAGGGAACTACCGGTGTTTGCTTTGAGGCTACCCAGACCTATTCAGTGACGGCTGCCACCGGCGCAACCGGTTACCAATGGCAGGTACCTACCGGCTGGACCATTGTGAGTGGGCAGGGTACAAGAGAAATCCAGGTGAAAGCCGGAACTGGTGCCGGAGAAATCTCAGTGAACACACAGTACACCTGCGGCGCCTCCTCCAGACGCGTATTGGCGGTCGCCTCGGGGATGAACAACCTGACGGCACCGGCTACCATCACGGGTAACAAAGCCATTTGTGCCAATCAGAACCAGATTACCTATTCTATTCAGGCGGTAACCGGGGCTACTTCTTATGAGTGGAAAGTTCCTGTGGGCTGGGCCATTATTGCCGGCCAAGGAACAACTTCCATCACGGTGCAGACCGGCACTACCGGTGGGCAGGTAAGCGTAGTGGCCAAAAACGTGTGTAACACCAGCGCCGCTACCAGTCTTGCCGTAAGCGTCTCCAACAACGTGGCCTTTAACCTGGGGGCAATCACCGGGCAGCCGGTAACCTGTGCCACTACCCGCGTAACGTACAGCGTAACCCCTGATGCCTCGGTGAATAGCTACACCTGGACGGTGCCTACTGGCTGGACTATTGAAACTGGACAAGGGACTAACTCCATTACGGTAATTCCAGGTGCAACAGGCGGGACTATGAGTGTGGTTGGTGTGAATGGCTGTGGGGTGAAGTCGAACCTGAGCGCTTTGCAGGTGCAGGTACAGAAAGACCTGCCGCTCCGACCAAACACCATCCAGGCAGCAGCTTCGGCGCTTGCTCCATGCGTGAATCAAACCGGGCTGATTTTCAAAATTGAGGCTGTAAACGGCGCAACTTCTTATGAGTGGACGGTGCCTGCCGGCTGGAAAATAGAGTCTGGCCAGGGAACAACTACCCTTACGGTGACGGCTGGAAGCCAGGCAGGCCAAATCAGCGTCATTGCCAAGAACGCCTGTGGGCAGAGTGAAGCCCGGGCAGTGGCCGTAGTGCCAAGCACGGGGTCACCGGTGATCAACGGGGAGATTGCAGGAAACGCGAATGTCTGTGCCAACGCGGCAGCGCTAACCTACAGCATCTCTGGTACTGGTATCAGTCAATACCAATGGACAGTGCCTGCAGGTTGGACCCTGGTGTCTGGTCAGAATTCCAGCTCTATCAGCGTAATTCCATTTTCCAACGGAGGCACCATTCGGGTGAAAGCTTTGAACGGCTGCGGTGTGGCGGTAGAGAAAAGCCTGACGGTAACCTCAAGTGCGGCCGGAACCTTGAAACCAGGGGTGATCAATGGCCCTATCGCTTTCTGCGCCTCCCCTGAGCAGCGGGTGTACCAGGTGACAACGGTGACTGGCGCGGTTTCTTACGAGTGGAGTGTGCCAGCCGGCTGGCAGATCATCAGCGGGCAGGGAACCACCAGCATCACCGTTACTGCCCAGCCAGGTGCCGGGGTAGTGAGCGCGAAAGCGGTGAATGGTTGCGGCGCCACCGCTGAGGCTAGTTTATCAGTGACCGTGGCAACTGGTTTGGGTGTGGCTCCGGTGATTATTGACGAGAGCTCGCCTTGCGTGGGCAACCAGTTTTCTGTGCCGGCTGCTGCAGGCGTGTCTTACAAGTGGAGCATCGTATCGGATATCCCGGGCTGGACCATCACCTCTGGGCAGGGTTCTAACCGGGTAACCGTGCAAGGGCCGACGAATGCACCGGTGGCCTCGGCGAGGATCTCCGTGGAAGCCCACAACGGCACTTGCTCCAACACTTCGGCCAGCCTTGACATCATGCCTAAATACCTGGCCCCGGAACTGCACGTGCCTAACGTTTTCTCGCCTAACAATGACGGGAAGAATGATACCTGGGAAGTGGCCAACCTGCTGGAGTACCCAGAGAACGAGTTGGTGATTCTGAACCGCTGGGGCAGTGAGGTGTACCGCATGAAGAAATACCGCAACAACTGGAACGGCGGCGGCTTAGCCGAAGGAACGTACTATTACGTGCTGCGGGTACGCCTCTGCGAGGGCCAGGAGGTAATCCGTAAAGGCTATATAACCATCATGCGCTAAAAGAGAGATGAGTAGAATGAAAAAAGCGTTTGTTCTGGTGCTGGTGTGGGTGGCCTTTGTAGGAATGCCGCGCCTGAGTTTTGCCCAGCAAGACCCGCAGTTCACGCAGTACATGTTCAATGGACTGTTGTTGAATCCGGCGTATGCCGGGAGTAAAGGTTTTACCAGTCTCAGCGGATCGCATAGGAGCCAGTGGACCGGTCTGGAGGGAGCGCCCATCAGCCAGACGCTGAGCGTAGACGGGAACCTGAACCGGAAACTGGCTGGGGGCTTCATCATCACCAATGACCGGTTGGGCGCCCAGCGTTTCACGGAGGTGTCGTTCAACTCGGCGGTCCGGATTTCTTTAAGCCACAGTACTAAGTTGGCCGTGGGCCTTTCTTTAGGCGTGACCCAGCAGACCCTGGACGGCACCAAGCTGGACCCTGCCGAGCGGGACGATATGGCCATTCCCATGGGGATAGAGCGGGCAGTGAAACCCAACGCCCGGGCGGGGGCTTACCTGTACAGCAATCGGTTCTACACCGGCCTTTCAGTGGGGAATGTGGTCTTTTTCCAGGATGGTTTGCCCACGGATCCCAAGCCGCACGTGTTCCTGACCTCGGGCGGGGTGTTTGACCTAGGCCGCAAGATGAAGTTCAGACCCAGCATGCTGCTAAAAGAGGATTTCAACGGGCCGGCGGCGCTGGACCTGAATACGTTCCTGTTGTTCAATGAGCAGATCTGGCTGGGTACGTCTTTTAGAACCACGCTGAACATCTTCAATAACCGGGAGTTCGCCTCGGCTACCCGCCTGGGCAATGCGCTGGCGGTCTTGCTGGAGCTGCACCCCTCTCCGCTTATGCGGATTGGCTATTCCTATGACTTCTCGCTTACGCAGCTGCGCAGCTACTCTAGCCATGAGATTTCCCTGGGCTTTAATTTTTTGAAGAAGAAGTATGGCCGGATGTTAACTCCGCGTTACTTTTGAGTTGTTTCATGTACAAACATTGAAAAGCTGGTTTAGAGCCGATTTTTGAAAAACGGCTCAGAATCTAAATCATTTACCCACCAACTGGTGCAAAACTGGAATTGTGAAGATCTTTTACCTCTTACTGCTGCTTTGCCTTACCCATTGCTTAAGTCCTTCCCTCACCCAGGCCCAGGCAAATCAGACCAAGGCAGACAAGCATTTCAATAACTTTGATTACGCCTTGGCGCTGGAAGAGTACCAGAAACTTCTGGAAAAGGAGCAGCCCACCCTCCACCTCACCGAGCGCATCGCCCACTGTTACCGGCTTATCAATCAGCCCGGCGCCGCCGAGTTCTGGTACCGCCAGGCCCTGGGTTTTCCGGGATCGGCGCCCATTAACCTGTTCTATTACGCCAACGCCTGCCGCCAGAATGGGGAGTACACCATCGCCAAAAAGAACTACCTGCGGTTTGCCGAGCTGGACCAGAGCCGGCGCGAAGAGGCTTTGCAACTAGCCAAGGCCTGTGACCTGGCCATGAGCTGGATAGACCGTCCGCTGGGCATTGACGTGATCGCCGACAGTACCCTCAACACTACCTTCGCCGATTTCAGCCCTGTTTTCTACCGCGAGGGCCTGGTGTTCTCCTCTGACCGGGGCCGCAACAACGGATCTGACCAGAAGTACGGCTGGACCGGCACGCCCTACCTGCAGCTCTACTACGCTGAGCGGAAAGGCCCCGCCAGTTGGGGTGACATCAAACCCATGGAGAAGGCCATCAACACCCAGTTCCACAACGCCATCGCCACCTTCTCGCCAGACTTCAACGAGGTGTTCTTCACCCGTACCAAGCGCGTGAAAAACCGGGTACTGCCTGAGGAACTGCGTACCGAAAGTAACTGGCAGCGTTACTCCAAAAGCGACGAGTTCATCAACCGGTTGGAGATTTACAGCGCCACCTTCTCTAAAGGGAAATGGCAGGACGTGAAAGCTTTCCCTTTCAACCAGGGCGAGAACTACTCAGTGGGTCACCCGGCCCTCTCCCCCGATGGCCAGGTCCTGTACTTCGTCTCTGATATGCCCGGCGGCCACGGCCAAACCGATATCTACTTCAGCGAGCGCCAGAAAGACGGCTCCTGGTCTACACCCGTCAATGCCGGCCCCACCATCAACACCTCGGGCAAAGAGGTTTTCCCGGTGGTACACCCAGACGGAACCCTGTACTTCTCCTCTGATGGGCACATAGGCATGGGTGGCCTGGACCTATTCTCCGCCGAGGGGAGCCGCGCTACCTGGGGACCCGTGGAGAACTTGTACTACCCTTTCAACTCGCCGCGCGATGATTTCGGGCTGATTTATGAAAAAGACGGCAAAAGCGGCTACCTGTCCTCTAACCGTGAGGGCGATGCCGGTTCAGACAACATCTACCGGTTCAAACCCACCGAGATTCCCTGCAAGCTGGCAGGCGTGACCTACGCCCGGGTACCCAACCGCAACGGCCGCGCCCGCCAGGTACCGGTGGGCGGCGTGAAACTGGAAGTCACTGTGAACGGAAACACCTCCAGCCCGATGGAGTTTGAGTCTGATGAGAATGGCCGCTTCCTTTTTGCCGTGAACGCAAACCAGACTTACACCATCAGGGGCAGCAAGAAAGGCTATCTCACCCGCACGTTCCACGTGATGCCAGACTGCCGCAAAGTCACCGATACTGTGCAGATTGAGATGGTGCTGGACCGCGACACGCCCAACCGCCCTATTGTGCTGGAGAACATCTACTATGACCTTGACAAGCACAATCTTCGGCCCGAGGCCATTGCGGAGCTAGACAAAGTCGTAGGCATGCTGCGCGATAACCCTACCATTAGAATCGAGCTGAGCTCCCACACAGACAGCCGCGAGTCAAACAAATACAACCTCATGCTCTCGCAGCTGCGCGCCAACACCGCCGTGAAATACATCATCTCCCAGGGCATTGACCCCAAACGGGTGGTAGACAAAGGCTACGGCGAAACCAAACTGCTCAACCGCTGCAAAGACGGCGTCTCCTGCTCAGAGGAAGAACACCAACTTAACCGTCGCACCGAGTTCAAGATCATTAAGTAGTTGAGGCGGTAAGACTCCACTTATTAAGGCTGATTTCAAAAAAACGGGCGATAAAAGTAGAGTATACTTTTATCGCCCGTTTTACTTTTAGGATGGGTTAAGCATCAGGTGCTTTTGAATCATTGCTGGAGCCTTACTAGAGTTTTTCTTCCAGCCACAGATAACCAAGCAAGGCCACCAGCACGCTTCCTATGATCCAAAGGGAAATGGGTTCTTCCTGTTCTGTCATCTGGGCCTGGGGGCCTGCTGTACTTTGGGAGGAAACCTGGAGAAAGGCTTTTTGCTGCATCTGCAGAAACTGAGTGCGCCACCCTGCGGCCGGATGTACGTAAACCGACGCCTCTGTCTTTTCATTCAGCTTCAGCGTGTGCCAACCGGCAACTTGTGGGTAGATCATGCCTTGGGTATAAGCAGCGTCCTTTACATCAGTGTTTTCATAGACGGCAGGCTTTTGGCCACCATATGTTTCCGCTAGGAAGGATGCCTTTGAAAGAGGGGCCGCTGCCAGAAACGTAATCGGCTGTTGCTCCTGAAATGGCTTAGAAATCGTGAGCCAAGTAATGGGGTTTGCTTCCTCGGGTTTGGCCAAGGCCGTGAGCACGGAGGCCCAGTACAGCTGGTACAGCGTTTCTTTTCCCTCCAGCGCCAACGGAAATGTCTCGGGCAGAAGACTGATACCCACCTGGCCCAGGCCTTTACGGGAGCGTACCACCAAAGCCTGCGTAGGATTCTGTTCCCAGGCTAGCGGCTGTTGTCCTTCTTTGGGTTGCAGCACGATGTTGCTCAATGGCAGCACTGCTTGGGCACTTGTTTGCTGGGGCCAACGCACGGCGCCGATTCGGGATGGTTTTTCAGAAATAGGCCGGAAAACGCCTTCCGTGAAAAAGTCCATGGGTTTGGGTGATTTCTGGGAAATAGCGGTAAGTACTCCCAGGCCTTGCTGTCGAACGGCCTGTTGCAGGGCCTGTTTCTCCTGGGCGCCTAATCGTTGTAGGGTCAAGTCATCCAAGAGCACCACATCAAATTTCTGGAGCAGGGCGGGCGTGAGGCGATTCAAGTTTTGCACCGGAAAGTTCACCCATTCTGTGTTGTAGATGCCTTGGCTCACCTGGTTCCGGACAGCCACGCTGTGCCCCCGCTGGGCCAGGGCGTTCTTCAGGAATTTCCCTTCAAAAGACGGGGCCGAAGAAAGCAAAAGTACGTTCAGCTGCCTCGGGGCCTTTACCACTACTGGTAAGTTTTCCTGGTGTAGGGAGTCATCCTCGTCTTTCCACCGCAACGTGTACACAAACTGCCCGGCAGTTTTGGGCGTGAACCGAAGAAAGAAAGTTTGGTCAACCCCTTTTCTGATTTCCACGGAATCCCTTGGCTGGCCTGCCGCATGCAAATACAAAGCCAGTTTCTTTTCTGATGAGCCGTGGAATCTGCCCTGCACAGGTATTGCGTCACCTAGCGTGATTTCTTGGGGCCAGGAGGCAGTCAGGACACCGGCTGGTAAGATTGATAAATGGCTTATTAGCCGCAGGGAGTATAGCATGGCGAGCTCTTCGGCCGGAAGGCCATAGCCCAGGACGTGCAGGGTTCTCACTGATGGGTGCTGTCGCCGGAATGAAGCCAGATCGGTTACTTGCCTGGCTTTCTCAACCGTCACGCCGAAAGCGTACACCTGGGGCTTGGGGCGTAGGCGTTTCAGGAGGGCGTTCAGGGTATCGGTTTGATAGCTTTCTGTCAGGAGAATGGCCTCTGAGGCATTGTAGGTGCGGGTTATTTTAGGCGGTGCGAGGAGCAGCACCAAGCAGGCCACCACACCCCAAGTAGCCAGCAATCGCCAAAAGAGTCGCCGGCGGTCTGGGCGGCGCACGGCCAACCAGGAGAACCAGGCACCCAGCAGAGCCGCTAATACCAGCAGAAAAGGTAATGGAAGATGCATGGTTAGTTCAGCCGGTTAAAATAATCCTGGGCCAGTTTCCTGGGCGCGCCAGAGGAAACCGGTTTTTGCGCCGATTTTGTAGAAACAGGCAGAAAATGGTGCAACGCGGCCTCCACGCGGGTGAGGCAATCTTGGCAGAGCGGTTTACGCGCCCGGATATCCTGGGTGAGTTGTCGCACATCCTGCAATGCCCGGAGATAAGAGCCAGGTTCGCGCACGGCGGCCTGGCCCAGTTCCTGCCCTGCCTGTTCCAACAAAGCGGCGTCTGTGGACGTGGGCTTTGTACCTTGTCTGAGTTGTGCTACGCGCTGCAATGCCTGCCGGGAGGCCATCAAGGTCTCGCTTGGTTTTTCTTTACGCTGGGCATGGAAGGTCTGCACCTTGCTTAGATCGCCGGTGAGGCGTTTTTCGGGTTCTTTGAGGGGCGGCGGCTCAAACCCGCTTTTCTTCACGTACACTCTAGATTTTTGCTGCACTTCCTTGAGCATCCGCAGGGCTTTGTACTCAAACGGCAGGGCTTCTTTGGGCCGGGCGGTGCGCAGCCTCAGTTCCGCTTCCCACATCTGGGCCAGGGCGCCTTTGAGCTGCGCTTTGATGGCGGGTTCAAAAAACGTGGCCGCTTCCTCCTGATCGTGTTTGTGCAGGTAGGGGTCCAGCAGTTCGCCCATTTTGTTCTCGTGTTCGCTGCCTTCCTTTTTAGCGCCGTGGTCATGGCCGTCATCGGCGGTGTGGCTCTCGGCTAACCCTTCGGGTAAAGCGGCTCCGCCGATGTTCGATTCAAACTCTTCGCCCAGGAACTTACCGTAGCGCAGGCGCAGCAGTTTCTGGTCTACCCCGATGTTGTTGGACCGTTCCTGAAACACTGCCTGGGTAAGGCCTTTCCGTTCCTGGATCAGTTTCTCGGTATCAATGATGATCTGGCGCTGGCTCCGGAAATACTCGGGGTTGGGGTTCACGCCCAACGAGAGGTCATCCATGGTCTCCACCACGGTGGTGTCCTCAATCTCCACCAGGAAAGCCTCGGTGCGGGTGTAGCCGCGGTGGTTGTCATAGGCCTGCAGGTAAAAGTAAAGTTCATCGCCGTAGGTCATGCCCAATTGTTGCAGGTTCAAAGTTTGGGTCAGCTGCCTTTCCCGCGGCTGCCCGGTGAACGACAGCTTGAGCGGGATGCGCTGCTCCCGGAACTTCACGGCCTCGCCTTCGCCTTTTGCCACGGTGGCCACCAGATCGGCGGAACGGAGCCCGTAGTCATCGCGGAGGGTTGCCCTGAGCTGCACCCGCTGCGGGTCCCCGAAGAGGATCTCGGTGTACTGTTTAGGCGTCTGGACCACGATGGAAGGTGCCTCGTCCGGGATCACCTCTATGGAGTAGAAATCTGAGGTCTGGCCGTTCAGGCGCAAATGGTACAGCGTGGCCTGCTTGAGGGTAAGAGAAGTAGTGTAGGTGTTCTCCTGACTTGCTACTTTCCGCAGAGGAATAGGCTTTTGGTTACTGAGTACTAATTGCAGCGAAGAGACGGCTTGGTTGGTTTTCACCGTCCAGGTAACCTGCGCTCCGACCTCAGCTTTGAAGGAGGGCGTGGTTACCGCGTATGGGGCTTTGCGTGTGTAAGCAGGCGGGGAAATGCGAAGGTTCATCTGTTCAATGGCCGGCAGAATGGCTTTGGGCTGGTCTACCGGGGCATTCACATCAGATGAGATGCCTGACCTTGTTGAAGCGGTTTTATCAGGTGTTTTGGTGAAATCAGGCAGAAACCAGAGCGCCCCGGCCAAGGCCACCCCAAGGAGTAACATGAGCCAACTGCTCTTATATTTTACCGACGAGGCTTCCTCTGCCGGAATCTGGGCCAAGGTTTCGGCAGTCCGATGCCGCTGAAGTTTGCCCAGGAGCGGAAGTTCCTCCTCCGGTTGCAGCAACAGGTCGGCGCTTTCCTCCAGTTGCGGAAATCTCCGGTTCAGGTGCCGGGCTACTTTGAGCAGGTCCGTTCTCTTCTGAAGCTCCCGCCACCGCATGGTCTGTATTCCAAGAGTTAAAAGGATCAAAAGAACACCCGCCGTTCCGCCGCCAACTCCGCCCCAATCGCGGTACATCCATACCAGCAAGGGTGCTACCATCCCCAACTCCTGCAGCGCAAACAACCCTGCCTTCTGCCGAAGGAAGTTTGCCCGTACCTGTTCAAGAACAGTGAGGGCTGGGGCGGTATGGGAGGTGGGTTGGGACATTAGACGTCTAATTTATAACGGATTTATCAGGTAAGCTTCTCAATCAACATCATCGCATTCATCTGTGATTTTGAGGAATAACTTGTCAAATTCTTCTTCCATAGGCATTTCTTGAGAAGCGCCATTGTATTTTAGTTGATCGACAGCGCAGTTCCACCAACCAAATTTCATGAGCTCAACCTTTGCATAAAGAAGTCTCTGTGGGGAGTTTCTTTGTCTGTTGAATTCGGCTTCTACTCGGTCTGGTGCGAGGGTTCTTTTTTTCTGCTCCTCCATGTGGTTCTTCCAAGCGTTGAACAAGGCCACACTGTCCTCTGAAGCCAAGGCGTTGGCATAGGCCTGACAGTTTTTTGAGTAAGGCTGGTTCAGGAGAATCCCTGGGGTTTTATACGCCTCAATAGTTAGCTTTTTCAAAGCATATGATTCATCAAGCTCTTTCGTTTTTAAGTCTCTTACTTTTTCCCAAAACTTGACGGGGACTAATTGAAGGCCCAGTAATCTTTTGGTAGCTTTTCTGTAATCAGCGTCCAGTTTAGCGCTTTTCCTATTGATATACTCAAGGGTCCACTCGTCTGGGGAATCTAAGGTAGCGTCTTCTAATTCCACAATGCTATTAAACTCAAACCATAGATAGTAAGTGTCCTTTAACTGTTGCGCTGAATAAGTATTTGGATTGAAAATGCCTTTGTTCCTACATACATGTGTTGACCAAGAAAAAGCATTAGATGGATCCGTTTTTTCAGGTGTGGCTAATGCCTGTG
Organism: Rufibacter roseolus; assembly: GCF_017916365.1. Lineage (GTDB taxonomy): Bacteria > Bacteroidota > Bacteroidia > Cytophagales > Hymenobacteraceae > Nibribacter > Nibribacter roseolus. Next base: position 223,279 of record NZ_JAFMSU010000001.1, on the reverse strand, counting down.
TAGCATAAACCTCTGTTGTGGGTGCAGGAACTTCAGTGGTTTTTTTTCTCTCAGTTTCCCCCATGCATGAAGCCATTGTTAGGGCAATGAGGGTTGCGGCTAAGTAATGAATGCTACTCTTCATGATTAACTTTGTCTATAAGTTCTTCTTCCTGCCAGCCACCGCTCCAGCGCTAGCAACAGCGCCATCAGTCCCACCAGCCACGGCTTCACGTCTAGCACCTCCTCCGTTTTAGGACTGTTTTCCGGAATAGAGGCGGTAAAGCCGCGGGGGCGTTCTAGGTCTTTCTGCAGGGTGCGGGTATCAAATCTGGTGCGCCAGGAAACGTCTTCGGGGAAGATCAGGCGCAGGAGCAGTTCCGGGAAGTGTCCATTATTGGGCAAGTCGTTCCAGGCGGGGTGGAAGCGGCTGTAGAACCGGTAATGGGTTTGCTGCGCGTCATGTGTCTTGGTTAGTAAAGGGTTGCCGAAGCCATCGCGCCAGAGGGTTTCATCAGAAGGTTTTTCTGTAGCGGCAATGCGCTGGTACAAGGGCACGTTCTGGGAGACGCCGGGGATTTGCAGCCAGCTTTCGGTTTTCTGGGGACGGGAAGTGCCGGGAGCATCCTGTAGGGTTTTCAGCCTGATTTTGGGAAATCGGGCTAGAAACGGAGCGATTGGTTCATCTGTGAGCCAGAAAAGCCAATCGGGAGCGACGGTGGGCAAAGGCTGGGCATCGGAAGTTAAGGCCAGGTTATAGGCGGCGCCCCGGTATTCCAGTGCAGCTTGCAGGGCTGCCCGCAGGTAACGAACATCGGCTTGTCGGGTTTTGCTGTGGCGAACTACAACTTGCAGAGGCAGTTTGGCCAAGGGAACGGTGTTTCGGGCGGCGCCCAGGAGGGTGAGGGAATCTGTGGTGGCGTGGGTGGTGAATTTAACAGCCGGAACTCCGGGAACAGAAATGGTTTGGCCAGAAACGGGTTTGGGGACGCTGCGCTCCAAGAGGGTCACTTGTTGGTCATCGCTCTGCCGGAAACGCAGGCGTAATTGGCCGGAGGTGGTGTAGAAGGCTTCCTGCAGCCAGAGGTTCGTTTGCGGTGCGCTCACGGGAATCCAGGTGAAACCGGAGCGCATGGCCGGAAACGCGCCGCGGTGGTGCCGGAGCAGATCGGTGGTGAAGATCCAGGCTTGGGCGTTAGCGGGCAGACTGCGGTTGAGCACGCGCAGCATAGTCCAAGCATTGGTGGAATCCGAGGCGAGGCTATCAGTTTGGAAAGTGTGGAGCGGGGTCTCTTCGTTTAGGGGCAATTTAGGAAAACCCGGCGCTAAACGGTGAATCTGCCAGCCTTTCTGGGCCAAAGAATCTACGGTAGCGGCAATCTGCGGGAGGTAACGGGACTGGAGCAACTCCGGGTGCAGGTAGGTGTGTTTCTCGGGTACGGCGGGTACCTGGTGTTTCCATTGTGGGCCGGCTAACACCAATGCCAGAAGCACCAGCAAAAGGCAGCGCAGGAGCAAAAGCCAGGGCTCGGAAAGGCGCAGGCTGCTCAGTTTTTTGCTCTCAGAGGGTTGCAGCCACCGGATACTCCCTACCTGTACCGTACGGGGCGGCTTTTTATTCCATAAGTGAATGGCAATGGGAACGGCCACGCTGGCGGCGGCCCACAACCACCCGGGATGCAGAAACTGGAACAAACTAGGTAATAGACTTCAGAGGGTAACACATACAACGCCCGGCAGAACTGGGTTCGTCCCTTCCAAGATATGGAGTGTCCCTTGAATATCCTAGTCTACCCGCTTAGGCACCAGGAGAGCACGAAATTACGGTTGCGGCGGACTGCCCAGGACCAGTTGGCTCTTGAGGTGACGGTCATAGAGGATGACGGTTCCCGCCGAGGCCACGTTCATGGAACTGGTGCCGGGCAACTGTACCAGGTAGTGGCACCGCGCGCGTACCGCGTTGGACAAGCCGTGGTCTTCAGAACCCAGGAGGTAAATGCAGCGCTCAGGGTGTTGGAACTGCTCTACAGGTACGGCTTTGGGGTCTAGTTCCACGCCTACCAATTGGCAGCTGTAGGGCAGGTGCTGGTAGAAGTCATCGAAATCTGCGTAGTGGAACAGCGGAATATCCTTCCAGCTTTTGCCCGTGTCGGTGGATTGTTTCTTGTAGCGCCGGCCTATGGTGAACAGGAAACTGGCGCCCATGATAGACGCCGACCGCCACAGCGTGCCCACGTTGGTCTCCGTTTTGGGTTCCATAATGCCAATCCCGAAATAGCCCTCAAACGGTGCCTTGTTTCTTGCCATGCTGTGCTGCCCCGATGTTGGTAAAGCTGTCCGGGAACGCGGCAAAGATAGCAGGACGGCTCTCCCTTTTAAGCCTGTTTTTACAAAAGAAGGCCCAAAACGAAATTTTTCTAAGCTCTTTTCTCCGGGTTGTGAAAACCTGACCATAAGTGGAAAAAGTGTCCAGAACTGGACACTTTTGAGTTGAGGTTTTATATATAAAACATTGATAATCAATAATATAGATAATGGCATAGTGCTTGGATAAGGGATGGTGTCAAACCTTTAAGAAAATGGACAGAGAACTATCCCAAGCCGTAGTACAACAAGCCAAACGCCGCCGCATGTGGCAGATCAGCGCGGTGGTAGTGGCGGTGCTACTAGGGGTTTTGGCTTTCAGGTCCGTCCTGAAAACAGAAGTCCCAAAATCAGAGCTTCGCTTTGCCACGGTAGAAGTTGGCGCCGTTGAGGCCTCGCTCACCGCCTCCGGGGTGGTGGTGCCCGAGGTAGAGGAAATCATCGCCAGTCCTATCCAGGCCAAGATTGAGCGCGTGATCCATACCCCCGGCGACCACGTGGCGGCCGGCGAGCCGCTCCTGCTCCTGGACAAACAGACTTCCCAAACCGCCTTTGAAAAGCTCAGGGATGAACAACAGCTGAAACAGAACAAGAACGCCGAGCTGGAGAACACCCTCCAGAAAAACGTGAACCAGCTCCGCTCCCGCTATGCCGTGCAGGAAGTGCGCGTGAAAAGCCTGCAAGCCGCCCTGGACGATGAGAAATACCTGCTCTCCATTGGCGGCGGTACCCAGGAAAACGTGAAGAAAGCCGAGATGGACCTCAAAGTGGCTTCCCTGGAATTGGCTCAGTTGCAACGCCAGATCCAGGATGAACAGGCTACCGCCCGCATAGGCATGAGAGGCGTGGGCTACGAACTGGAGATCCAGCGGCGGGATATTGGCCAACTGCAGCGCCAACTGGAACAAGCCGATGTCAAGGCTGTGCGCAAAGGCGTGGTGACCTGGGTGAACGAGGAGGTGGGCGCCACCGTGAACGCCGGCGAGCCCCTTGCCCGCGTAGCCGACCTGAGCAGCTTCAAGATCAAAGCCACCATTTCTGACAACTACGCCGAGAAAGTGAAAGTGGGCGGCCCCGTGACGGTGCGGGTGAACGAGACCGATCTGCGCGGCGAGATCGCCAACGTGCAGCCCAAAGTAGAGAACGGCATCATCACCTTCTACGTGCGGCTGGAAGAGAAAAACCACCAATTGCTGCGCTCCAACCTGCGGGTAGAAGTCTTCGTGCTCACCGATTTCCGGCCCAACGTGCTGCGCGTGAAAAACGGACCTTTCTACACCGGATCGCCGCAGCAGGAAGTGTTTGTGGTACAGGGCGATAAAGCCGTGAGGCGCACTCTGCGCAGCGGCGCCAGCAACCTGGATTTCGTGGAACTGCAGGGCGACATCGCCGCCGGCGAGCAGATCATCCTCTCCAACACCAAGGAGTACGTGCACCTGAAGGAAATCCAACTTTCTGATGACTAAGCCAGCCTTCGCCATGAAAACGACTCTATTATATATAGTGCTGGTAAGTTTCTTCGCCATGCCTCTGGCGCAGGCCCAACAGAACGCCCTGGAACCGGCCCGCCGCCTGACCCTGCAGGAGACCATAGACCTGGCACTGTCCTCCTCCATCGCTTCCAAGCAGGCTTCCACCAATAAGACCAGCAGCTACTGGCAGTACCGCACCTTCAAATCAGATTACCGGCCGCAGTTGTCGCTCAGCGGTACTTTGCCAGATTTCTCCCGAAGCATTGTGCCGGTGATCCAGCCGGACGGTACCACCGATTTCAAGGCCGTGTCCATCAGTAATTCTGATTTGGCATTGTCCGTGAGCCAGGCGGTAGGGCTTACCGGCGGACAGGTTTTCATCTCCTCACAAAGCCAGCGCTTTGATGATTTCAACCAGGGCTTGCGCCGCTACAACTCCTTCCCGGCGGTTATCGGGTTCAAGCAGCCGCTGTTCGGGTTCAATGAACTGGCCTGGGCCAAGAAAGTGGAGCCGCTGCGGTTCCAGGAATCAGAACGTCAATATGCCGAGGACCGTGAGACCGTGGCCACCACCGCTACCCAACGCTTCTTTGAGGTGCTGCTGCAGCAGGTGAACTACGAGATCGCCTCCAAGAACGTGGAAAACAACCAGGCGCTTTTCAAAGTGGCCGAAGAAAAATATCGGCTGGGCCGATTGTCCAGAAACGAACTCCTGCAGCTGCAGCTCAGCCTCATGAACGCGCAACTGGCGCAGGCGCAAGCCTCCACCGAGCTTAAAACCGTGACCATGCAGTTTGCCGCCTACGTAGGGCTGCCCCAAGGCGAAAGAATGGTGGTGCAGGCCCCTGAGGAAGTACCCGCTTTGGAAGTGAACGAACAAGCCGCCCTGGAGCAGGCCCGCCGGAACCGCAAAGAGCGTTTCCAGAACGAGCGCAAAGTACTGCAGGCGCAGCAGCAGGTAGCCGAGGCCCGCGGCAAAGGCGGTTTCAACGCCGATCTGTACGCCACTTTCGGACTCACCAAAAACGCGAACAACTTCTCTGAGAGCTTCGCCAGCCCCGAGAACCAGCAGCAGGTCATCCTGGGATTCAATGTACCCATCGTGGACTGGGGCCGCCAGAAAGCCCGCGTGAAAACCGCCGAGGCCAAGCTGCAACTCACCCAGTACACCGTGGAGCAGGAGCAGACCGCCTTTGAGCAGAGCGTGTTCACCCAGGTAAACCAGATTGAGCTCTTGAAAGAAAGACTCCGCATCACGGCCTCGGCAGATTCCATCGGGCAGGAGCGCTACAACATCACCAAGGCCACGTTCCTGGTAGGCCGCATCAGCATCACTGATCTGAACATAGCGCTGCAGGAGAAAGACCAGGCCCGCCGCGCCCACATTGCTGCCCTCCAGGATTTCTGGGTCGCCTATTACCGCCTGCGCGCCCTTACCTTATATGATTTTGAACACGGAGTATCTTTGTTAGTCGAAAAATAGCCTAACGCTGTTTCAGGCCTGTTTTTCGGAAATCGGGCCAGAAACGGGACAATCGAAAAACACGCATTTGAAAGTAGGGGCAATCCCTTGTGGTTGCCCTAACGGCGGCGGCAAACGTGAAGGGCAACCACAAGGGATTGCCCCTACAAACTAAGATTAATCAGCAAAAGTGAATCATCCCCCTACCCCCTTCAAAGGGGGACGAAGAAGAGAATAGCACATCAGCACATTAACTAATTAGCACATTAGAAAACGCATTATAACTATGATACAGTTAACAGACATCGAAAAAGTCTACCGCACCAAAACCATTGAAACGGTAGCCCTTAATCGCGTGAACCTGCAGATAGAACGCGGAGAGTTCGTCTCCATTATGGGGCCGTCCGGTTGCGGGAAATCCACGCTGCTCAACATCATGGGCCTGCTGGATGAGCCTACTGGTGGGTACGTGGCCATTGACGGCCAGCCGGTGAAAACCCATTCAGACAGCAAGCTGGCCAAGCTGCGCAATGAGAAGATAGGCTTCGTGTTCCAGAGCTATCACCTCATCCATGACCTGAGTGTGGTGGACAATGTGGAGCTGCCGCTGCTGTACCGCAATGTCTCAGCAAGTGACCGGCGCAAGCGGGCGTTGGAGGCGTTGGAAAAAGTAGGTCTGAGCGCACGTACGAAGCATTTCCCTAACCAGCTATCGGGTGGGCAGCGGCAACGGGTAGCCATTGCTCGGGCTCTGGCCGGAAACCCGGAGATTATCCTGGCCGATGAGCCTACCGGTAACCTGGACAGCGTGATGGGTGAGGAGATCATGGACATTCTGCTGCGCCTGAACCAGGAAGAAGGCACCACCATTGTGATGGTGACCCACGACGAGAACATGGCCCTGAAAACCAACCGCCTCATCAGGTTCTTTGACGGGCAGCAAGTGGCAGACTCCATGGTTATAGAAGCCCAGATTTAACCTTACGGCCATGCTTAAGAATTATATAAAAATAGCCTGGGCGGTGCTGCAACGCCGCAAATTCTTCACCTTCATCAGCCTCTTCGGGATCAGTTTCACTTTAATGGTGCTCATGGTGGTGACCTCGCTCTACGACCACGCGTTTGGGCCGCAGATGCCGGAGCGGGAATCTGACAAGCTGCTTTTTGTGAACAACATGCGGGAGCAGTTCAAAGAAGGCTATACCAACAGCAGTCCGCCCAGCTATTATTTCCTGAACCGCTTTGTGCGTCCGCTGAAAACGCCGGAGAATGTCTCCATCAACTCTATCTTTATGCCGGTGAACAGCTACGTGAACAACAAGAAGCTGACCTTGGACCAGAAACACACCGATGCCGCATTCTGGGACATTCTGGAGTTCAATTTCGTAGAAGGACGGCCGTTCAGTGCCCAGGAAGTGAACAACGCTAGCCGTGTGGCAGTCATCAACCAGAACACCCGCAAAAACTACTTCGGAGACAAAGAGGCCATAGGCCAAACCATTGAGGTAGACCAGGTGAAATACAAGGTAGTGGGGGTGGTGGAAGATGTGCCGGTGCTGCGCCTGCATTCCTACGCCGATGTCTGGGTGCCGATCACCCTCAAAAGCCAGGATTTCAAACGCACAGGCCTCAAAGGAACTTACTTTGCCACCATCAAAGCCAAAAAGGCAAGTGACGTGCCCAAGATCAAAGATGAGTTCGCTTCCATGATGCTGCAGGTGAACAAGAACAGCAAGCCGGAGGGCGTGCAGGAAGTGTTTTCGTTTGCCGATGACATCTTCGGGACCTTTGCCCGCAGCCTCATGGGAGGCGGAAAAACGGATAAGTCAGGCCTTTTATATGGTATTCTTGCTTTTGCGGCCTTCCTGTTCATGCTGCTGCCCACCATTAACCTGGTAAACATCAACATCAGCCGCATTATGGAACGGTCTTCAGAGATTGGCGTGCGCAAAGCGTTTGGGGCCTCATCGGCTACCATCATCGGGCAGTTCATTGTGGAGAATATCTTTCTTACGCTGCTGGGCGGTATGCTGGGCTTCCTGATCTCGGCGGGGGTGCTGGAGATGATCAATGACAGTGGTATCCTAGCTTACGTGAATCTGGGGTTGAACCTGCGGGTTTTTGCCTGGGGATTGCTGCTTTGCCTGATTTTCGGGTTGGTTTCCGGGGTTTACCCCGCTTTTAAAATGTCACGCTTAAACGCCGTTGAGGCACTGAAAGGAGGTTCCAAATGATACGCCATCTGTTTAAACTGATCTGGAACCAGAAGAAAAGCAACTTTCTTCTGATCACCGAAATCTTCTTTTCCTTCCTGGTGCTCTTTGCGGTACTCAGCTTCATCATCTATAACTACCACAACTACACCCAGCCGCTGGGCTTTAAGTACGACAGAGTGTGGCAACTGTGGCTCAACCCTAACACAGACTCCGCGGCACACAACATAGCCGTGCAGCAGCAGTTAATTCAACGGGTACGCAGTTTCCCTGAGGTGGAGCACGCCTCACTCGCCAACTCCAACACCCCTTTTGCCTTCAGCCAGATGAACAATGTCTTGTCTTATAAAAGCAAAAAGGATGTGGAAACAGACATCTTTGACGTGCAAGACGATTATAAAAATGTATTAGGCATGGAGGTGAGCCGGGGCCGTTGGTTCGGGCCGCAGGACAACGGCAGTTTGCATGATCCCATCGTGATCAACAAAAAACTGCAGGAAGAGCTGTTCGGTGAGGAAGACCCTATTGGTAAACTCATTCCCATCAATGATTCTACCCAGTACGCGGTTATTGGCGTGGTAGACCATTATCGCTCCTACAGCGAGTTTGACCCCGAGGAAGGGGCTTATTTCCACCGCATCAACCTGGAGAAAGACAAGAACTCCATCTGGAACGGCTTGGTCATTAAGGTGAGACCCGGTGCGGGTGTGGCTTTTGAGGAAAAGATGGTGCGTGAGCTTTCCCGCATCGCCAAAGACTGGACCATTGAGGTGACTACCCAGGAGAAAATGCGCCAAAGCAAAGCCAAAGTCACCACGGTGCCTATGATTGCGATGAGTCTGGTGTGCGGCTTCCTGATCATCAACGTGGCCCTGGGCTTGTTTGGGGTGCTGTGGTACAACATCAACCGCCGTTATTCTGAAATTGGGTTGCGCCGCGCCATCGGGGCTTCTTCCAAACAGATCAGGAATCAGTTTGTGGGCGAAGTGCTGGTGATTGCCACCTTCGGGTTGCTGCTGGGCTTGCTGCTGGCCGTACAGTTCCCGCTCCTGAACGTGTTCCAGTTGTCTTCCTTCATCTACTGGGAAAGCATCGGCGCCGCGGCCTTCCTTATCTTCCTGCTGGCCATTGTCTGCGCCATTTACCCCAGCCGCCAGGCCTCCAAAATCTTTCCGGCGGTGGCGCTCCATGAAGAATAGCCTGGTTTAAGTTCTTGATTGCGGTTGCGTTTAGGGCCTGTTTTTCTAAAAACGGGACCTAAACGCAACCGCAATTAAGAAAGAGCTTTCAGCCTTGTGCCAGCAGGTGAGCCTTCAAGACCAGATAAGTAGATCTCGTAGTGGGCGCAGATTCTGCGAGCTTCTTTGCCAAAGCCATTTTTGGCCTTCTTTTTCAAAAACAGCCTAAAAACGTTACCTTCACTTACCGTTTCCAGAACCCATGATCCTGATAGTTGATGACGATGTAGCCGTACGGGCTTCTCTGAGTTTGTTGCTGAAACAAGCCGGTTTTGCCACGGCCCAGGCCGATGGTCCCGAGGAGGCGCTGAACGCAGTAGCCCGTCAGGTGCCCCAGTTGGTGCTCATGGACATGAACTTCTCCATGGAAACCACCGGCGAAGACGGCTTGCAGTTATTGGGGCAGATAAAGCAGCGGTGTCCGGCGGTTCCGGTGATTCTCATTACCGGCTGGGGCTCCATCAACCTGGCTGTGGAAGGCCTCAAAGGCGGCGCCGCCGATTTCATCACCAAACCCTGGAACAACGAGGCCCTGCTGCAATCGGTGAAGACGGCTCTGGAACTGGCGAAGCCTGCGGCAGAACCATCCTCTGAGAAAATGACCCGCAAGCAACTGGATGACCAGTACGATTTCTCCATGATTGTGGGCGAGGACCCGGGCCTTTTGCAGGTGCTCCGCAACATCGGGCAGATCAGCGCCACCGATGCTTCGGTTTTGATTGAAGGCGACAGCGGCACGGGCAAGGAACTAATCGCCGAGGCCATCCACAAGAACAGCCACCGCAAGAAAGCACCGTTTGTGAAAGTGAATTTGGGCGGCATCTCGGCCAGTCTGTTTGAGAGCGAGATGTTCGGGCACCGCCGCGGCGCCTTCACCGATGCCAAGACTGACCGCGTGGGCCGCTTTGAGATGGCAAACAAAGGCACCATTTTCCTGGACGAGATTGGCGAGCTGGACATGGGCAGCCAGGTGAAACTCCTGCGCGTGCTCCAGGACCGTACCTATGAAGTCCTCGGCGACAGCCGGTCCAGAAATCTGGACATACGCGTGATCTGCGCTACCAACCGCAACCTGCAGGAAATGGTGGCCGAGGGCAAGTTCCGCGAGGATCTTTATTACCGCATCAACCTCATTACGGTGAAACTCCCGGCCCTGCGCGAACGGGCTCAGGACATTCCCAGGCTGGTGCAGCATTTCGTGAATAATCTCAAGGTCACTTACCACAAACAAGAACTGCAGGTGAGCAATAAAGCCTTGAAATGGCTCCGCGAGCTGCCGTTGCCGGGCAACATCAGGGAGTTGAAGAACCTGGTGGAGCGCACGGTGCTGGTATCTGGCAAGAGCCTGCTGGAGGTAGAGGATTTCCAGAACCAACTGCAGGGCGGCTCCCGCAAACTGGACGAGAAACTGCTGCCCTCGGTAGGTGCCATGACTCTTGACGAACTGGAAGCCAATATGATCAAGAAATCCATGGCCTATTACAGTAATAACGTGAGCAAAGTGGCCAAAGCTTTGGGCGTGAGCCGCGGGTCTTTGTACCGCCGGCTGGAGAAGTTCAATATTCCGTATGACGCTGCGGAGTAAATTCATCTTAACCACCATTCTGCTGTACTCCGCTATGGGAGTACTGGCCTGGCAGCTGCTTACCTACAACAAGTGGCTTTTTGTGGCTTCTGAGGTGTTGATTCTGGTCAGCCTCATCTTTACAGGCAGTTTGTACGCCTCCTTTGTGCGGCCGCTCAACCTCATCGCCGCTGGCGTGGAGTCTATCCGGGACCGAGATTTTTCCATCAAATTCATGGAAACGGGCCAAAAAGAGGTAGACCAGCTCATTCACGTGTACAACCAGATGATGGACGAGCTGCGGGAGCAACGGGTAACCCAAACCGAGAAGCATTTCCTTCTGGAGCGCCTGATTGAAGCCTCCCCCTCCGGCATTATCCTCCTGGACACCTATGACCGGGTAGCGGGTGTGAACCCAGCGGCGGCGCTGCTGCTGCAGGCCTCGGGAAAAGAGGTGGTGGGCAAACCGTTGGATGCGCTTCCCAGCCACTGGGGAGCCTCTTTGGGTAAACTGCCCAAGGATGAGCAGCGCGTGATCAGGCCTAACGGTATTGAGACCTACCGCTGCCGCAAGATCAGGTTCCTGGACCGGGGCTACCACCGCTACTTTATTTTGGTGGAGGAACTCACGCAGGAACTGCTGGAGAAGGAGCGCAACGCCTACGAGAAACTTATCCGGATGATGTCGCATGAGATCAACAACTCCATTGGGGCGGTCAACTCCATCCTGCATTCTTTCTCGTATTTCTCGCCGCAGCTGAACGAAGACACCCGCCCCGATTTTGACGAAGCACTGCAGGTCTGCATCACGCGCAACCAGAACCTGGCCGGTTTTATGGCCAATTTCGCGAATGTAGTCCGGATTCCGCCGCCCGTGAAACAACCCACCGATCTGCACCAGCTGCTGCACAGCATCCATAGATTGATGTTGCCTTCCTTTGAGCGCAAGCAGGTGCAGTGGGAATGGAATTTGGCTCCACAGGTACCCGACATTTGCATGGATGTGCAGCAAATGGAGCAGGTTCTGATCAATGTGGTGAAGAACGCCTTGGAAGCCACCGAGCCCGGAGGTTGGGTAAGGGTGCGGACCAGCGCCTCGCCGCCGCAGCTTGACATCCAGGACAATGGCAAGCCCATTACCCCCGAGATACAGGAAAAGCTGTTCTCCCCTTTCTTCAGCACCAAAACCAACGGTCAGGGCATCGGGCTCACCATGATCAGGGAGATACTCCTGCACCACCACTTCCCCTTCTCCCTGCAATCCGGCCCCGATGGCCTTACCACCTTCCATATCGCCTTCACCGAAGCCACCACGCTGGCCGCGCTTCACTAAAGTTTTGGAAAGCACAGGCCTCTCCTTTTAAGCCCGATTTTTCAAAACCAGGCGCAAAGCAACATAGCATTAGGTGGACCGAATGCATACTTCGTTACGGTGTAACGACGCTACAAGCCAATATGTAGCGTCGTTGCACTGCAACGACGTCATCCGGCAGGATGAAAGGGCGCTACTTTTCTTGAACAAGTCTAATATGGCCAAAAAAGGATTAGCAAATCGGATGAAACTGCCCAAAGATATTGTTGTCGGAAGAATTGTTCCTTTTGATTCTATTAATCTAGCTGGTTTTGGGCTAACCTAATCTGCTGATTTGAATCTTCAAATGAAACAATATAGGCTTGGATTTTTGAACCTATAGGGTTATACAATCCTTTCCTATACTTTTCTGGCGTCAAATCCTTAACTACAATAACTTCTAATAGGGCAAGAAACTCAACCCCTAAATCTATAAAATCACCAAATGGGGCCTTATGGACAACTATGCCTTCAACTTCGTCTCCTATTTTAAATTTCTTTTTTACTTCGTTCCAGCTGTCTTCTGCTTTCGTCATTTTATATTCAAGCTAACACCAACAACTACATAAACTTATCGGCGTAGCCGCTTTTCTCGAAGAAGGCGCGGGCGTCTTTGATCTCCAGGATGTCTTTAATGGCCTGTTTCTTGTCAGTGGCTTTGTTGTAGTAGGCCTCGCAGATCTTGTAGCCCATGTAGTAGCCTAAGTCGGCGGGGCGGTCCGGGCGTTCCTGGCTGCCGTTGCCAATCCAGTTGTAGGAGCGGTTGAGGTACATCTCTTCCTGGAACTCCTCCCAGATCTGCTTCTCTCTTGGGTTGGCGAAGTCATGGACCCGTTTGTTTGTATTCACTCCCGAGATAAGTTCCCCAATGAAATCGGCCATGCCTTCTGCCAGGGCGTTGGACAGTAAGGTGGTGTCAGAACTCCTATCAGTCTGGATGAAGTGGATGAGCTCATGCGCGATAAGGGGCGGCACGTTTTTCACGTAGTCATAGTTGTTGCGCTCCCAAAGGTTCAACTCGTGCATGGGGATATCTGCTGAGCGGGAGTACTGGTCAATGCCAATCAGGAGGCCGTTTTCAGAGGCAGTGCCCGCCGAGTTGTATCGGCCGATGACAAAGTACACGTTGGGGAAAGTGGCCGCCGGGTACAGTTCTTTCATCTTCTGAAAGCTCTTGTAGATATCGGGCTTCATGTTGTCTATTTCCAGCGTGTTTTTGCGGATAGCGGAGAAAAACGCGGGTTTGTTGTTGAGGTTGTTCAGGAACTGCTCCATGGAAAGGATCTTGTTTGCATAGTAATCCTGGAGGCCCACTGAGGCTTTCCCGAAGTACTCTTTCTCAAAGATCTCCTGCTGGCGGGCCGGGTCCTTGAGGGCCAGGTCATACGCTTTCCAGAAGTTGTGGACATCGGTGGTCACCAGCTGAGATTTGAGGGGATCACCCAGTTGGGCGTTTTGCTTCTCCAGCCGGGTGACCAGTTGCAGGTAGGTTTTTTCCTGCCGGAGCAGGTCAAGGTCTGTGTCTTTCTTCAGATGCGCCACGTTCTTGTATCCGGCATCTACGGCTTGCTGCAAAGCCTTCAGCGCGGGCGCTTTCTGGCCCATCAAGGCATAACAGCAGGCGATGTTATAATACGTAGAGCGCACATGCGAGCCCTTAGATGTGGCGGCCAGGGCTTTCTGGTACAGGTTGATAGCTTCCTGGTAGTTTTTCTTGCCATACTCCTCCGTGCCTTTCTTGTTGAAGTCTTCGTGCGGCGGTGGCGTGAAGTAGGAGAACACCAATTGCGCCGTGTCTTTGCCGTTGGTGATCCTGAACTTCTCGTATGGATTGTTCTGGTATTGCACCGACAGGCTGTCTTTGCCGGTGAGCACCCACATCTTATTTGCCCTAGATTTGGGGCTGAGGCGCACCAGCTTTACTTTGCCAGCCTCGCTTACTTTGAAGGTGTAATTGATCTTGGTCTCTTTCATGACCAAGGTGATATTGTCTTGCGGTGCATATAATAAAGGCGCATCGCTTTGGGCAAACAGTACGGAGGGCGTGAGCAGGGCCACCGATAGGCAGCATTTCTGGAAAAGGCTTTTGAGAGACATCTTGCGTAAGGGCTTAGGTGGAACAAGTAAGTATGGCGATAGATGCAAGTTGCCAGGTGGGGGTTGCCTGTGAATTCTATTCTATGTTATACAATTCGGCTTGAAAGTGCAAGCCTTTATTAGAAAAGCTGCCCTTGGATGAACTGTTGCACCTTCTGCGGCCTTTGCAGGTGAAAACCGGTGCGTTTCTCCAGTTGGTCAATGAGGTGTACCAGGGCCGGGGGCGCATCCAGCACTTCTTTTTGGTGCATAAAGAAATAAACGGTCTGTAAGCCCTGTTCCAGCCACTGGTGCAGACGGTCTGCCCAGGCATCCAGGCGGGTGTAATCTGAGGGTACCAGACCATGGCCGTTGAACCTGATCATGGCAGTGGGAGTAGTCAGGCGCATGTGCAGCACATCACGGCGGCCGGCCACATCGGTGATGATGGTGGTGATCTGCCGTTCTTCCAGCGTCTGGAAAGCCTGCTCTGTAATTCTGGACTCCTTGAACCAGTTCTCATGGCGGAACTCTACTGCCAGCGGCACCTCAGGTGGGAAATTCACCAGGAACTGTTCCAACAGCGGCCACTCATCGGGCCCGAAGAAAGGCGGCAACTGCAGAAAGGCCATACCAAGCGTAAAACCCAGCCCCATAATAGCATCACAGAACTGTTTGGTGGGTTCACCCACGTTTTGCAGCAGTTGGTCATGGCTGATGATCTGCGGCAGCTTGGGGCAGAAAACAAAGCCCGGGGGCACCGCCTGTTTCCAGCGGTGAATGGCGCTGGCATCCGGTATGCGGTAGTGGGTGGTGTTCATCTCCAGTGTATTGAACTGCCGGGCGTACCAATATAGTAGTTGGGCATCCTGGGCTCCGGTGGGGTAATAGGTTCCAATCCAGGGTTTGTTAGACCAGGTGGGGCAGCCCAGGTATATATTGGGGCGCGTAGGTCGGGCATTTCTGGCCAGCACCTGCTGCGTGGCGGGGTGGTCTTTGGGTAGGCTGAAGTCTACGTTCCTGATGTCTGGCAAGCGGCCGAAATCCATGCGGCTAAATATTAAGTTTTATCTATGTAACTGCTAATTTGGTCAGTATTTCTCCCGTTTTTTTAGGCCTACGCTAAATTTTTAAGAAAAAATCTGCTTTTATTTTTGTCTTTCTATTTTTCTAAGGATTTAGTAAAACAGATGTTAGGTCATTTTAATCCTATTTGGGTTTAAAAAATCGCCTTTATGGCTTTTATACGCATAAAATTAGTTTTCCGGGATATTAAAATCTGGCATACCACGATTTATGAATTTTGTCATATCGCTAAAATAATAATTTGTATTATAAAATAAAATCATGTTACTTTAATTAGTTTGCGAAGGCTGCGAAGTACGCAGTTGACCCTCGGTGACTTGTTAGGAAGAATTTTACTCCTAATTTTGTGGCTCGAAATTGATGTTCCACCAACAAAACCTAAAATGGGGATACAGAAAATTTACTATGCGCTTACCGTTCTTTTTATCTTTTTCTTCAGCTTTGCGCCAACTGCCTCAGGGCAAGAGATAGGCGATAAGCAAAACGGCCTGGCCTCTTGGTATGGAGCAAAATACCATGGTCGCCGCACCACCAGCGGCGAGGTTTATAACCGCCACAAGCTCACGGCCGCTCACAATGAACTTCCTTTAGGCAGCAAAGTAAGGGTAACCAACGAGGCCACCGGCGAGAGCGTGGTGGTAAAGATCAATGACCGTGGTCCGTTCAGAGGTGCCCGTATTATTGACCTCTCTGAGGCCGCAGCCCGCAAGATCAACTACCGCAATGACGGTCTGGCCCATGTAACCGTAGAGGTGCTGGAGCTTCCTGAATACTTCCTTGTCAGCAGAGCCAAACTGAAAGAGGCCGAGCCCAAGGTTGAGGAAGCGGCAACTCCTGCTGTGTTAGCCAAGGCGCCAGCCACTCCGGTAAACACGCAGGCAGTTCCAACTGCAGAGCAGACCGCCGTGGTCAAGGGCCCGGTAGCCATTCCTGCCCAGACTTCCGCCGTTTCCTCTACAGCGCCCATGGCTCCTACTCTGGCCAAAGAGCAGGTGTTCGTGATCCAGGCGGGAGCCTTTAGCAGCCTGAGCAACGCAGAGGTCCAAGCCGATAAAATGCGGAGGATGTACCAGAAGATGCCTATCTCTTTGGTAGAGGAAACCGTGAACGGCAGAAAGGTGCATCGTATTCTGGCAGGACGCTTTATCTCCAAGGCAACCGCCGAGCAGGCCCGTAAAGATTTGGTCAAGCAGGGGTTCCAGGGATTGGTTAAATCAGTAGCGGAGCCCGCTGCGTTGGCCACCAGTGGCAATAGTACCCCCGGCCTATAAGATTCCATTGTTTTGCTTACGCTTACCGCCAGGCCTGTTGTAACGGGTCTGGCTTTTAGGTTTCTGACTTGTTTTGAGAAAATCGGGTTGAAAACAGATCTTGCTGAATTTTATTTGCCGTGATTTGTTCTTCTTCCAGGCAGCAACACCGGCACGGGTGTTTCCCGTATGGGGCTGTATACCATTTAGAGGTCAAAGGCGTTATATTCAAAAGTTCAGAAAGTAGAAGTCTACTATGGGTGAGAAGAAAGTTTGGGCAAAGGTGCTGTTATTGAGTCTTTTGGTGGTTTGGGGACTACACCAGGACACGCAGGCCCAGATCATAGCCAAGGAAAAGAAAAAACTCCTTTTCTGGAAGAAAGCCAAAGAAGTGGAGGTGCTGAACCCCGTGGATACCGCCATCCTGAACGATTCCCTGGCTAAGCCTTCCCTGGCAACCGCAACCCCAGACAGCGTTAAGGAAAAAGACGCCAAAGTTGGTAAGAGCAAGAAGAAAGACGACAAAAAGAAAATTTACTTCGGGTATAGGGTGAAGAAGGGATTTGCGCGCCAGGGTAAGGGCAAGAACCAGATTGTGGAGACCTTTTACTACCTGCGCGAGTACAAAGAGCCTAACCCTTACGTGCGCGACAAACACTACTTTGACGTGAAGAAGCGGAAAATCTTCCGGTCGCCCACTCTAGACCCTTCCAAAACCCAGATGCTCATCCTCCACGGGCCCTATACCAAAATGCGGGGAGATGTGCTCATTGAACAGGGTTATTTCTACGTGGGTACCAAGCATCTGCGCTGGGAGACCTTCAAAACCGACAGCACGTTGTCACAGCGACAGCACTTTGAGAAAGGCTTTTTGCGCGATGCCGTGATCTCATACTATGATGCCGCCAAAACTAAGATCAAGGAGGTAATTCCTTACCAGTATGGCCAAGTACAGGGTGAATACTATAAGTTCTATGAAAACGGACAGCTGGAGTGGCTGGGCACCTATGACAAAGGCCGCAAAGTAGGCACCTGGATCAACTTCTACGATTTCAGGGGCCGCCGCCAGTTTGAGTTCCAGTACGCCGAGAGCGCCTTTGACAAACCCATTGAACCCGTCCTGGTGAAACAGTATGATCGGCACGGGGCCTTGGTGTTCGAGAAAAAAGACTGACAACGCTTAAAAGATGATATTTATAGTAGGAACCCGTTCCGGGACTGTTTTCACAGAAACAGCCCCGAAACGGGTTTTCTGCTTTTGGTAGCCCGCAGCGGCTCTGGTTGTGTTCCTGTTTTAAGGTCGATTTCCAAAGATCAGCCTTAAAACACCAAAGCTTATGATATAAGAGTTGAGGCGACCTGTTGTGAGTTAACTTTCAGAATCGTTTCAGCACTGCTTAATGGAAGGCGTCTTCTATGTGCAGGATCTCGGGTTGGCCTTGTCTCCATAGAATAGAGACTACATCGAACCGGACATCGTGGGGCCACTGATGCTGCTCTATATAATAATCAGCGGCTAATTGGAGCATGGCCTCTTTCCTGGAAGAGACAGCCTCCTCGGGGAAGCCGTACTGGTGGGTGCTCCGGGTCTTGACCTCCACCAGCACCAGCGTCTTCTCTTTCACCAGGATCAAGTCTACCTCGGCGCGTTTGTAGCGGTAATTTCTCTCCACAACCTGGTAGCCCAACGTCGTGAGGTGCGCCTCGGCGGCCTGCTCGCCAAGCTTTCCTAAATTAGTATTATGCGCCATTTTTGGTAGGTGCTGGTATATTGAGTAATTTGCACAGTTTTCCGTCTGCAAAGCCTTCTATACGTGAAGAGTAGGCTTCTGTATAGGACAGGACGGAGGCCGCGCTGCAACGCAGAGTAACATTATATAGAGAAAGGTAGGCCCGCAGGACCATGAAGCAGAACAGAGACATTGTTTTTGAGAGGATGGGGCTGGTAGATTACCAGCAGGCCTGGGATTATCAGGAGCAGCTCCTGAAAGCCACCGTGGACATCAAGACGCAGAACAGGTCTCTGGCTGAGGATGAGAAACTGACCACTCCTAATTACCTGCTGCTGTGCCAGCATCCGCATGTGTATACCTTGGGCAAAAGTGGGCATGAGGAGCATTTGCTTTTGGATGAGCAGGGGCTGGCTGAGAAGCATGCCACTTTCTATAAGATAAACCGCGGGGGTGATATTACGTACCATGGTCCCGGGCAGCTGGTGGCTTACCCCATCCTGGACCTGGAGAACTTCTTCACCGATATTCACCAATACCTGCGCCTGTTGGAAGAGGCAGTGATCCAAACCTTAGCCGAGTATGAGTTAAAGGCGGGTAGAATTGCGGGCCTAACTGGGGTGTGGCTTGATTTTGAGGAGCAGCGCAACCCCCGGAAAATCTGCGCCATGGGCGTGAAGTGCAGCCGCTGGGTGACCATGCACGGACTGGCGCTGAATGTGAATACAGATCTGGGCTACTTCGGGAATATTGTGCCGTGCGGCATTTCAGATAAGGCGGTGACGTCTCTGGAGAAGGAAATCGGGCGGGCGGTGCCCATGGATGAGGTGGAAGAGAAGCTGCTCCGTCTTTTTGAAAAATTATTTGAAGCCAGGATGTTGGCGCATCAGTATGAAGAAAGACATTGATTTTCATCAGGTAGAGGGCGTGGCAGTGGCCATTGCGCGGGAGGTGAATGAGTTAGGCCAGGAAGAGTGGAATGTCTACTTCATCAACAACAACGACTTTTACCTGGAGAATGTACTCATCTCCTCTAAAGGCTATGGCGAGCAGGACGGGCAGGAAGTGAAGACTTCGGTGCTTAGGCACATGTTTGACCAAATGGGGCTTAAAACGGCTTTGCAGGTAGAGCCCATAGACCCGGCGTTGTTTCATATCACCAATGAGTACTGGGTGAGCTATTACATTGGCCGCAACATTCATGACAAGCGGTTCCTGTTTGTGCCCGGTAGCATTTCAGAAGATCATCTTATCCATATTTCTATTCTTGAAAAGGAGGGCGTCCTCCATTCCTGATAAATTTCCAATGAATCTCTGCCGGACGAGAGAATAGCCTGGCCCCAAGTATATTTTTACCTTAGACATGGCATGAAATTTTTTACATACCTACTTTCCTTTAGCTGGTCTTTCTTTATCACCCTGTTTGCTATTCCGTCCATTGTGTATGTGGCGCATTTGAAGAATATCCTGGACCAGCCTAACAAGCGGACAGTGCACGTGTCTCTTACGCCTAGGCTGGGTGGATTGGGGGTGTTTGCCGGTTTCATGTCGGCGCTGACCATCTTCGGGGATCTGTCTAATGGGGTGCAGCAGGTGCTGGCTGGTTGCATTATCCTTTTCTTCGGCGGGTTAAAAGACGATTTGGTCTCCATCTCGGCCTTTAAAAAATTCTTTATGCAGGTGCTGGCTACCGGGGTAGTCATGTTTATTGCCAATATTAGAATTACCAGCTTCCAGGGTATTTTCAACATCCATGAGTTGCCCGAGGGGCTGAGCTACGGGTTCACTTTCTTCACGATTGTGGGAATCACCAATGCCATTAACCTGATTGATGGTCTGGACGGTCTGGCTGGAACCATTGTGACCATTGTGGTCTCCACTTTTGGGTTCTTTTTCTGGTTTGCCCACATAGAAGCCTATTCCAACTATGCCGGTGTGGCAGTTTGCCTTATTGGTGGGTTGCTGGGCTTCCTGCGGTATAACTTCTACAAGGCCAGGATCTTCATGGGCGACACGGGTTCGCTGCTCTGTGGGTTTGTGGTGTCTATCATGGCCATTCAGTTCATTGAGATGCGGGCGGTGCCTTCTGCCCCTACCGTAGCTTTGGGCGTGCTTTTTGTGCCCTTGTTTGATACGGTGAGGGTTTCCCTTATACGTATTCTGAAGGGCGTGTCACCGTTTGCGCCGGACAAGAACCACATCCACCACCGTGTTCTGGCCATGGGTTTTAGCCAGGTGTCTACCGTGCTGATTCTGGCGCTCCTGAACATTCTGGTGATTTTGTTTGTGTTTAGCTTCTCCCATTGGGGTAACCTGATCCTGTTGCTTTGCCTTCTGGGCTTCTCGGTGGTGCTGAGTTTTGTGCTGGGGCAGTATACTACAAAAAGAGCGTCAAGCGTCTGATACATGCGTTTCTGGGGATTGGTTCTGGGGTTTTGCTTGTGGTGTGGGGTTGCCTGGGGGCAATCTGAGACCTTAAAGCCCTTGCTGTCCTCAGACTGGCTTATCTTCAAAGTCAAGCAGAATAAGCTGGTGCCGTACCTGCCTGAGTTCCATGAGGAGCGGCAGGCGCTATACCAATGGGTCACCCTTGATAAGTTCACCAACCCTAAGATTGAGTTTGCTGCCCGGGAGGAACTTTGTCTCTTTCTGGATAACCGGCTGGTCTTTGTGGCAGATTCTACGGCCCGCTATACCATAGACCTCTCGCCGTTTATGAAACCCGGGAAGAAGTACCTGCTGTCTGTCTGGCACCCTGACCAGCAGCCAAACTATCCTTCCTTCAAGGTGCCGCAGCAACCTATCACCTCTATCAACTCCAAGGCGGTTGCGGCGTTTAGACCCATTCCCAAACAGCCAGATTCGCACCGCAGTGCCCTGATCTTTTTCATGGTGGTGGTGGGGCTTATCTATGGAGCCTTGCGGATGACCTTCTACTCAGATTTCGCCAGTATTTTCAGGTGGAGCAGTTTTACCAAACTCTCTACCCTGGAAGAGGGGTTGCTGGCCAAGCCTATCGGGAACTGGTCCAGTATCCTTTTCGTGCTGGCTTTCGCGCTGTCTTTCGCCCTGCTCATTGTCGCCATCCATACCAATCTGGAAGATCTGGCTTTGCTGAACCAACTGTTCACCGCCACCCAGGCAGACCTTATCTCCAAGATTCTGCTGTATTCCCTTATGATTTTTCTGTTTGTGCTGTTCAAGTACCTGTTTCTGCGGCTGATGGGCTTTATCTTTGGAGTAGGTGAAATGGTGCTGTCGCAGTACCGGGAGTTCCTGCGGACCTTGTTAGGAATGGGGTTGTTTCTGCCCTTTGTTTTGCTCCTCTATTTGGGGCTTTGGTCCTCCAAGCCTCAGGTAGTTTATTGGATTGCCAACGTGAGCATTACGGCGCTTCTGGTATTTACCGTGGTAAGGACTTTTCATACGGTTAGTAAAAAATATTCCCTTAAAAATCTACATTTATTTTCCTACCTTTGCGCCACTGAGGTGATTCCACTGATGATTTTGCTAAAACTTATCGTTTTTGTGTAAGCTTCTGGCAGACTGGGATTATTGTAGATTTTAGATTAAAAGTTGTTAAACTACCTTCTAAACATGGCTGACGGTAAAGAAGAGCTGGGTGCTGATAGACATTCAAAGAAAATTTCTAGTATTCTGGTCACACAGCCAAAGCCGGCAAATGATAATTCTCCGTATTTGAGCATTGCTGAGAAATACGGGATCAAGGTTGATTTTAGGGCCTTTATTGAAATTGAGCCTGTTTCCTACAAGGACTTCAGGAAAGATAAAGTCTCTATACTGGATCATACTGCGGTTATTTTCAC
The DNA here is from genome assembly GCF_017916365.1 of Rufibacter roseolus. GTDB lineage: Bacteria > Bacteroidota > Bacteroidia > Cytophagales > Hymenobacteraceae > Nibribacter > Nibribacter roseolus. The sequence goes on along the minus strand of NZ_JAFMSU010000001.1, from coordinate 201,667 downwards.
CAGCCGGAATGCGGTGGACCATTTCTTCAGAATCTGTGCTGAAGGAAAGATAGAGGTACCGGCAGAAATGAAGTATTTCTGCATCTCTGACCAGACTGCGTACTATCTGCAGAAATACATCGTTCTCCGTAAGCGTAAGTTGTTTATTGGAGGTAAGACTGCTTCTGACCTGTTTGATGTCCTTAAAAAGCATAAGAACGAAAAATTCCTGTATCCTTGCTCTAATATCAGGAAGGAAGACATTCCGGAGTTTATGCGTGCCAACGGTTTCAACTTTACCGAGGCAACCATGTACAAAACAGTGGCGTCGGATTTGTCTGACCTAGCCGAGGTGAAATATGACTGTATCGCTTTCTTCAGCCCCTCAGGCGTGCACTCACTGTTTACTAATTTCCCGGACTTTGTACAGGATGGTACCCGGATCGCAGCTTTCGGGCCAACCACTGCCCAGGCGGTGAGAGATGCCGGTCTTGAGTTGGACATTGAGGCTCCCATGCCAAATGCGCCTTCCATGACCGGAGCCATTGAGGTTTATATCCAACAGCATTCTAAGAAAAAGTAAAATAACTGTTACTTTTCTTTGGTTTGTGCGTAGCATGGCTAGGGCTCTAAAATTAAGATTAGCTTTGGTAGTTAATAGATAATTTGGTAGCTTTTGCCAACCGACTCTTGGTGCCCGAGGGTATTTCAATGCTTTACATGATGCGCAAACCTGGTTTTCTGATTTTTCTGGTAGGATTCCTGTCTTCTTTCCTGGTGCAGGCTCAACAATTGCCGCAGTTTAGCCATTATGGGTTCAACGGGCAATTTATTAGTCCAGGATACGCAGGGGTAAAGGGCCAGACAGAAATGAATGTACTGTACAGGTACCAATGGTTGGGTTATAATGGCTCCTTTGATGCCGGTGGTTCTCCCAAAACAGCCTTGTTCACTATCTCAGCACCTCTTACTGCCTTAAAAAGTGGTATAGGATTGGTAGTGATGAAAGACGAAATTGGGGCAGTGGATATTTTCAATGCACAACTGTCTTATTCTTATCATCTGTCTTTAGGCGGTGGCATACTGGGTATTGGCGTACAAGGTGGCCTGACCAATATGAGTAAAGGAGGTTACCGGGCCAATGATCTGGGAGATGTGCGGGTGCCCTTCAATAGTTCTGACCGTAAATTCGATATGGGCGCTGGTTTGTGGTTTCAGCATGAGAACTGGTATGCAGGGGCGGGTATCACTAACTTGTTAGGTGCAGCTTACCAATTTGAGAACCAGGCAAGGGATGGAAATCTTGGCGAAGTGACGGGTGAAAAACACCTCATGGTGACTGGGGGCTACGAGTTGGAACTTTCAAGCGCTATAGACGTTACACCTACAGTCTTGCTAAAGCGGGATATGAATGCCGGTATCAACTCTCTGGAGGCTGGCGCAAGAGCAACTTTCAATGATAAATTCTGGGGTGGTGCCGGCTACAGATTTGGCGAAGCCATTACCGGAATGTTAGGGGTTTATCTGTTAAAAGACAACGCGCTTAGCTTTGGGTACGCTTTTGATTATACCGCCGTAGGCACTGATGCCAAGAGTGCCACCTCGCACGAGGTGATGTTGGGGTACAGACTTCCAAAGCCTAAGAATAATACAAAGCCCCCTATTAGAACCCCCCGCTACTTCTTTTAAATACTTACTTTTAGGTAATGGGTATATCGCTAACGATAAGGTAATTGTTAACGGAATAAAATATTATTTTCTTTGCCTCGTTAGCTTATTGATCTTCAAGAAAAAACACTAGTTTTGTTTTTTAAATCAGGACATATAGTTGCTATCTTAAAAATTATAACTGCTTAGCGGAAACGCTACTTTTTTCAAGTCCAAGAATATGATTAAGTTTTTACAGTTTTCTGCCATTGCTCTGAGCGTAGTCTTAATGGCAGGTTGTGGTATGGGTAGAGATTCGCAGGGAGATGTGATCGGGGCAGAAGATCGCCCTGAATTCAATCCACAGGAGATTCCTTACGGAATGGTGGCCTGCCCGGGTGGTACTTTTCATATGGGACAGACCGACCAAGACATTGCTGCCAGTATGTCTAACATGAACAAGCAGGTAACCATTGGTGGTTTCTACATGGATGAGACAGAAATCACCAACAATGAGTACCGTCAGTTCGTGGATGCTATCCGCCAGGACTCACTGGACATTCTTGGCGAAGAGTTTGTAATGACCCAGCTTTATCCGGATACTACAGTTTGGGTAAAAGACTTTACTTACCACATGGGTGACCCATTGATGGAGTATTACTTCTCTCACCCGGCGTTTGATGATTTCCCGGTAGTAGGGGTAGACTGGTTTGCAGCCAAGTACTTCAACAACTGGAGAACCAAGCACAAAAACAACTACAACGTAGAGAGCGGCATGGCGCCAATGCCTAGCTTCCGTTTACCTTCTGAGGCTGAGTGGGAGTACGCTGCCCGCGGTGGCCGTGATCTGGCTACTTATCCTTGGGGTGGGCCTTACCTGCGTAACGCCAAAGGCTGTATGCTGGCCAACTTCAAACCAGGCCGTGGTGACTACTACAGCGATGGGTTTACATATACTGCACCAGTAGGACAATATTATCCTAACGATTTCGGTTTATATGATATGTCAGGTAACGTAGCTGAGTGGTGCGAAGATGCTTATTCTGAGGCTACTGTGCCAGTGGTTTGGGACTTGAACCCAACTTACTACGATGACAATGAGCCACGCAAGATTGTACGTGGAGGTTCTTGGAAAGACATCGCTCACTTCCTGGAAACAGGTGTTCGTAACTTTGAATACCAAGATTCAGCCCGTTCATTCATCGGTTTCCGCAGCGCGATGATCTACATCGGCCGTTCATCAGATTTTGATCTGGGAAGGTAGTCTTCCGGAGCTTTCTATTAAGTGCTATATTTTATAATTTTTGAACCCAAATACGTACAATCTAAATCCTTCAAAAAATGAGTAAAGCTAGAGGCAACTTCTTCTTCGATAAGGTGATGCCAAAAATCTATGGTATTGGTGCAGCAGTAGTAATTGTTGGAGCGTTATTCAAAATCCTCCACTTAGATGGAGCTAATGAAATGCTTATAGTTGGTTTGGGTACCGAAGCCATCATTTTCTTCCTGAGTGCTTTCCAGCCTAACCCACCGCATGAGCCGGAGTGGGAGCGTGTTTACCCTCAGTTGCGCGATGACTATGATGGTCCGCTTCCAACTGTGCAAACTACTGCTGCTGGTCCGTCTATCACCGGTGATTTAGACAAAATGCTGCGCGACGCTAACGTAACGCCAGCTACTATCAGTTCTTTAGGCCAAGGCCTGAACCGTTTAAGCGAGACTACTTCCCAAATCTCTGATCTTACAGATGCAACTGTGGCTACTAAAGAGTATGCTGCCCGCGTGAGAACGGCTACTGGTTCATTAGATAAAATCAACGAAGCTTACGGTACTACCCTGCAAGTGGTGTCTCAGATGGCTACTGCTACCGCAGATACCCAGGCTTACCATGCTCAGGTTCAACAGGTAACTAAAAACCTGGGTGCCTTGAACGCAGTGTATGAGATGGAACTTCAGGATGCTAATAACCACCTGAAATCTATCAACAAGTTCTACGGCAGCATCACCAACGCTATGGAGAACCTTACCCAGGCTAGCCGTGAAACTGAGCAATTCAAAGATGAGGTTACGAACTTAACCAAGAACCTGCACTCTTTGAACAATGTGTATGGCAACATGCTAAATGCCATGAGAGGATAATCTCTGCCATTCCTCTATAAATTTTAAGATATAATATAAAGTAAACACTTAAGGACAATATGGCTGGAGGAAAAGAGACGCCACGGCAAAAGATGATCGGGATGATGTATCTCGTTTTGACTGCGCTGTTGGCATTGAACGTTAGCTCTGCAATACTTTTAAAGTTCCAATTCATTGATGCCAGCTTAATGGAAGTGAACCGTAAAACGGTGAACGACAACAAAGGAGCCGTAAAAGGTATCCAGGCAGCAGTGGCTGAAGGAGCTAGTACAGCAAAAGACAAACAGGTAGTGGAGCAAGCTCAGGAAGTAAGCGCGAAAAGTGCTGAAATGGTGGCTTATATCCGTAGCCTGCGTGACCAATTAGAAAAAGAGACCGGCGGGAAAGATGCAGAAGGAAACTACATCAACCCAGAAGCCAATGAGGTGGTGAACGAAGTCATGATTGGCGGTTTGAAAAAAGGAAGAGGATATGAACTGGAGCAGCAGCTGAACAACTATGCGGCTTTCCTGCGCAAGTACAATCCTGGAGTTCCTGCCAAACTGGCCATGAATGGTTCGGAAGACCCACGGGTTGCTCAAAACAAAGACCAGCGTAAAAAGAACTTTGCGCAGCTGAACTTTGAAGAGACTCCAATGGTAGCCGCTTTGGCAACTTTGGCTCAGAAAGAATCTGAGGTTCTGAAATACGAAGCAGAAACGCTGTCTAAACTTGCCCAGCAGGTAGGTGCAGACATCATCAAGTTTGAGAACATCTTTGCAATGGCCAGTGCCGAGTCTAAGACGGTAGCCGCTGGTACCAAATACAGAGCAGAAATGTTCCTGGCAGCTTCTTCAGATGCCGTTACCCCTACAATGTCTGTTGACGGAAGATCTATTCCGGTACAGGGCGGAAAGGGTAAGATTGAATTTACCGCTACTGCTGGTAACTATGATGCTGAAGGTAATGCGAAAAAGCAATGGAGAGGCCAGGTGCGTTTCCGTCAGGCCAGCGGCCGTGATACCACGTTCACTGTAACCCAGGACTACGTAGTGGCTAAGCCAGTGATGCAGATTCAGTCTGCCTCTATCAACTCACTGTACTTCAACTGCGGAAACGAGCTAAGCGTACAGGTACCTGCTTTGGGTGCTACGTATGATCCTTCTTTCTCTGCTTCTGGAGCTACGGTGGTGAAAGGTGCCAAAAAAGGATTCCTGACTATCATCCCTACTTCAAGACAAGTGAAACTGAATGTGAGCAGCGGCGGAAACGCCATCGGATCACAGGACTTCACAGTGAAACTGGTACCAAGACCAAGAGTAGTGGCTACTGCTAATGGTCGTCCTATAGATCCAGTAAGAGGAATGTCTGCACCTGGGCCACGTACGTTAACTGTACAAGCCGTTCCGGATGAAAGCTTTAAGAACCAGTTGCCTAAGGACGCTCGTTACAGAGTAACCCAGTATACTGTTTACTTGGTGCGTGGTAGCCGTCCGGTTGGCCAGGTGCAAGGAAGCGGTCCAACTGTAAGCTTAGGAAACTTAGCTGCCCAGGCCCGTCCAGGTGACCGGATTGCCGTTGACGTAAAAGAAATACGTAGAATGAACTATCGTGATCAGCAGGAAGTTGTTCCTTCTGATAACTCAAGTTTCACTTTTCAGCTTAACTAGTAGTTAATTATAGTACCATGAAGAAGTTAATTGTGTTGGGTTTAGCGGGTTTGCTTAGCATGCCGGTTGTTAGTATGGCGCAAAAGCGTACTACTAAGAAGTCAACTACTTCTGCGCAGAGAGCCCAGCAAAATGCAGCCGCTGCGGCTGCGGCTGAAAAGGCGCGTCAGGAAGAGTTAGCTCGCCAGCAAGAGATGCAGAAGCAAGCGGAAATGATGCAGGCCAGAATGGACAGCTCTTTGGCTGCTCCAGCCTCGGCCAGACCAATTCCTCCGTCTGATGTAATGTTCAAGAAAACCGTTTGGAGAGCAGTTGACTTGCGCGAGAAGCAAAATAACCCAATGTTCTCTAACGGAAAGCAAATCACCAAACTGATTACGGAAGCCGTTAAGAGAGGTGAATTGCAGGCTTACCGTTCAGATACCTTGAACACGCCCATTACTGCGCAGGAAATGTTTACCAACATGACTCCAAATGAAACAGGCGGTGGTTTGACCGAAGCTGAGAAAGCGGCTGGTTTTGACACTCCGGCTGCCGCCGAGGATGACGGTTGGGGAACTCCTGCTCCTAAAAAGAAAGCCACTACGCCAGCTAAGGGCAAAGCCGGTGCTACACCAGCCCCAGCAGTTGCCGTAACCACTGGTAATGAGCTTCTTCCTAATGAGCTTTACAAACTTGAGATCAAGGAAGATGTGATATTCGATAAAAAGCGTTCAAGACTTTATCATGATATCCAGGCGATCACTTTAGTGATGCCAGCCAAATACAACAGCCTTGGCTTTGAGAAACCAATTGCTTCTTTCAAGTACAGTGACCTGGCAAGAGTGTTCAGAGCGCACCCAGACGAAGCTCTCTGGTTCAACGCCCAGAATGATGCCCAGCATAAGAACCTGGCTGATGCCTTTGACTTATGGTTGTTCAGCTCTTACATTACCAAGGTATCTAACGTAAACGATGCCCGTCTGGAAGAGCAGTACGGAGCTGGTAAGAAAGGCTTATTAGCTGCCCAGCAAGCCATGGAAGAACTCATTGAGTTTGAATACAGCTTGTGGAGCTACTAGTAGCTTTAAGCATAGATTAAAAAAAAGGAGGCCAGAAACGGTCTCCTTTTTTTACGCCCATTCTTCTGGGTTTATATAGTAAACATCACTAGGAGGTATCCTAAACTAAGGCCAATGAACCCTTTAAAATTCAATTAGCCCAAATAAGAAGTAGGGGCAATCGCTAGTGGTTGCCCTTGCACATGCTACCACTTTCCAGATTGTTGATGAGAACACGCAACAATGGCAGCCGGGTTATTTGGAAAGGCAGATAATACAAGTTCAGGGCAGACAGGCAGTAATATACAGGAACGCTCCCGATGGATAGAAGAAGTGGAATGTGGAAAAGGGCAACCACAAGGGATTACCCCTACAGTTCTGTAGGAAATGGTAATAGATGAATATTCTCTGAAAAGGTTTTAAGGCTGATTTCGTGAAAGTAGCTTTTAAACAGAAATAGCCTTAGAGAGATTTTACCCAAATCAAGAGCTTCAACAGTAAAACACCTCTTGTTTTGAAGCCATTATCAGGAAAACAGGCCTTAAACGCTTACTTGTTTTGAGTCTGCGCGAAATAATCCAGAAGTAGACGGGCTTTGCTTTTGCCCACTTCGCTTTCTAATTCCTGCAGGGAGAGCTCGGCAATTTTCTTCACCGATTTAAACTTGGTCAGAAGTTTCTCAGCAGTGGCAGGGCCCAAACCCTTGATCTTGGTGAGCTCGGTTTGTAAGGTGCCTGCATCGCGTAGCGAGCGGTGGAAGGTGATCCCAAAGCGGTGGGCCTCATTCCGGAGGCGCTGGATGAGCTTTAGGGTCTCAGACTTCTTGTCAATGTACAGGGGCAGCGTGTCTCCAGGATAGAAAATCTCCTCCAAACGTTTAGCAATACTAACAATGGCTACCTGCCCATAGATGCCCAAATCCTTTAAGGCTTTTACCGCCATGCCAAGCTGCCCTTTACCCCCGTCTATAATAATGAGTTGGGGCAGGGATGATCCTTCATCTATGAGGCGGCGGTAGCGGCGGGTCACTACCTCATACATAGACGCGAAATCATCTGGACCTACCACGGTCTTGATGTGGAAGTGACGGTAGTCTTTCTTAGAAGGCTTCGCGTTCCGGAAGCATACCATGGAGGCCACCGGATTATCACCCTGGAAGTTAGAGTTATCGAAACACTCAATATGCTTGGGTAGCTCGGTGAGGCGTAGGTCGCGCTTCATGGTCTCCATAATACGTACCTCGTTGCTGTCTTTGGCCTTATCCTGCATGCTTTCCTTTTCTTTCCGCAGGTACAGGGCATTCTTTAGAGAAAGATTCAGCAGCTTCCGTTTGTCACCGATCTGGGGAACGGCGATGGTGATGCCTTCCAGCGGTAAAACAAGATCATCAATGTTCACCAGGATCTCCCTGGACGTGCTCTCAAAATCTGACCGCAGCTGCATGATCATGGAAGCAAGGATATCCTGATCGGTCTCTTCCAGTTTCTTCTGCAGTTCCAAGGATTGGGTACCAATAATGGAGCCGTTCATCACCCTCAGGTAGTTAATGAAGGCGCATTTCTCATTGGAGGTGATGGTGAAGACATCAATGTTGGTGAGCGTGTGGCTTACCACCGTTGACTTGGCCTGAAAATCATCCAGCACATCAAGCTTCTGTTTGTATTGGTGCGCCAGCTCGTACTGGTAATCGGCGGCGGCGGCAGACATGGCTTCTTTGAAGTAGTTCTTGGCTACCGTCAGGTTTCCAGAGAGGATATTCCTAATCTGCTGGATATGCTGGTTGTACTCCTCTTCGCTGTAGAGCCCTTCGCAGGGACCTTTGCAGTTGCCGATGTGGTACTCCAGGCACACCTTGAACTTACCCGCTTCAATATTAGCCGGACTTAGGTTGTAACTGCAGGTACGCAGCGGATAAAGTGACCGGATCATCTCCAGCAGTACGTACATGCTGGTCACGCTGGGGTAGGGGCCGAAATAGCGAGAACCGTCGTTGAGTTTGTTACGGGTACTTAAAACGCGCGGAAACCGCTCATTGGTGATGCATAGGTAAGGATAGGTTTTCCCGTCCTTGAGCAGGATGTTGTATTTGGGCTGATGCTGCTTGATGAGGTTGTTCTCCAGCAAGAAAGCATCAGCCTCACTGTCTACAATGGTGAACTCAATTCGCTTAATCTGCGATATAAGCTTGAGGGTTTTCTTGTTGTGCTGCGTAGACCGGTTAAAATAAGAACTTACCCGCTTGCGGATATCTATGGCCTTGCCTACGTAGATAATGCCCTTGTCATCATAGTACTTGTAGATGCCCGGGCGATGGGGCAAGTGTTTAAGTTGCTCTTTTAATGATTCCTCCACAGCCATTCTGGTCTAAAACTTAAAACCCATCCTCCTCTACTTTCTGCGGTAAAGTAAGGGTTTGCTCTTGTTTTACGGAATCTTGCACAACAGGTACAAAAGTGCTGCCCCCGCAATTAATATTGGTGGAAAGCGGTTGCGATGGTTTAGGGAAAGCGCCCTTGGAGACATTCAGTGACTTATCGGCGTACACTTTCTGCATGAAGAGGGCGTAGATAGGCATGGCCAGCTTATTCCCCTGCCCGTAAGCGGCACTCCGGAAGTGAATACTGCGGTCCTCGCCACCAACCCAAACCCCAGCAGCCAGATCAGGGGTGATTCCCATAAACCAGGCATCTGAGTAGTTGGAGGTAGTTCCGGTTTTAGCCCCAATTTCATTTTTCAGCCCGTAACGGTGACGCAAGCCATAATAGGCCGTACCGCCGCGGGTTTCGGTGGAGCCTTTCAGCATGTGCACCATGAGGTAAGCCGTTTCTTCGCTGAGTGCTTCCAAGGTCTTTGGCGCAAACTCATGCAGTACCGTTCCGTTTTTGTCTTCAATCCGCACCAGGTACTGAGGTTGGGTCCAGGTGCCTTTGTTCACGAAGGTACCGTAAGCACCTACCATGTCATACAGCGTTACGTCACTGGAACCAAGGGCCAGAGAAGGTACCGGGTCAAGCGGCGTAGTAATTCCCAGGCGCTTCGCCGTAGCCACTACTTCCTCAGGGCCGAGTTTCTTCATGAGGTAAGTAGTGATGCTGTTAACAGAGAGTGCCAGCGCTGTGCGCAAGGTCATACTCCTGCCAGAGTAAGTACCTTCACTGTTTTTAGGCGTCCAGGGCTTGCCATCGGGGTTAATGATGGTCACCGGGGCATCTACTACGGTATAGCAAGGAGAGTAGCCTCTCTCCAGAGCGGTGGTGTACACAAAAGGCTTGAAGGTAGAGCCTGGCTGGCGGGCACCCTGCTTCACGTGGTCGTATTTGAAATATTTGAAGTTGGTTCCTCCTACCCATGCTTTCACCTTGCCGGTAAGCGGGTCCATGGCCATGAAGCCAGCCTGCAGGTAATGCTTGTAGTAGCGCAGAGAGTCCATCGGGCTCATGATGGTGTCGCGTTCCCCTTTCCAGGAGAAGATGCGCATAGGAACTTTGTGGTACAGGTGGTATTTGATAGAGTCCTCGTTGCTACCGTACTGTTCCACCAGGCTCTTGTAGCGGGCGGTTCCTTTCATACGCTCCATCAGGAAGCCTTTGATTTCTTTCCCCTGGTCATTTACCCACGGATTGCGGCCTTTCCATTGCTGGAAGAACTCCTTCTGCATGGTTTTCATGTGCTGCTCTAGGGCTGCCTCAGCGTGCTTCTGCATGCGGGAGTCAATGGTGGTGTAGATTTTAAGGCCGTCTGAATACAGGTCGTAACCGTTATCACGGCACCATTGGGCCAGCCACTTTCCTATCTCGGTCCGGAAGTAAGGCGCCAGACCTTTGTTCTGGTTCTCCACGTTGAAGTCCAGCTTGATGGGTTTGGCGGTAGTCTTGGCGTAAGTAGGCTCGTCAATGTAGTTGTACTTGAGCATCTGGTCCAGCACCGTATTGCGGCGGCTCAGGGAACGCTCTGGGCGCAGCACCGGGCTGTAGAAGGAAGGTCCTTTCAGTACGCCCACCAGGGTGGCGCTTTCTTCCAGGGTAAGCTGCTGCGGGTCTTTGTTGAAGAAGGTCTTGGCGGCTACCTTGATCCCGTAAGCGTTGCTCCCGAAGTCCACGGTGTTCAGGTACATCATCAGGATCTCTTTCTTGGTGTAAGAGCGCTCCAGTTTGATGGACATGATCCATTCCTTCGTTTTGATGATGAGCATGCGGAGACCGGGCACATCAGAGAGCAGGCCGTTGTTTAGGTCATCACGGGTACGGAAGAGGTTACGGGCCAACTGCTGGGTTAGGGTACTGGAGCCGCGGTCCTGTTTGCCGGTGAGTTTATAGTAAGGAACCGCCAGCGTACCCTTGAAGTCAATGCCGGAATGTTCCTCAAACCGGATGTCCTCAGTGGCGATCAAGGCGTCTACAAGGGTCTTGGGCAGTTGCTCATAAGTAACGGGAGAGCGGTTCTCACGGAAGTACTTGCCTAAAAGCTGGCCGTCTTCTGAGTAAACTTCAGAAGCCAGTTCGCTTTTGGGGTTTTCCAGGGTTTTCAGGTCTGGTAGATCGCCAAAGAGATTCAGGAAGTTGATGCTAACTGCAAAAACGTACAGCAGGAAGAACACGAATCCTCCGGCAAAAAACAGCCAAAGTGCCGAAATGGTTTTCCGGAACTTCTTATCAGGCGTTGACGACATTCTATTGGTAATTTTTTTCAAAGAAAGCTACATACTCCGCGATATTCCCAAGCTCTCTAAGTAAAGCAAGGTTCTCTTCGGTTATCACAAAGGTAGCAAAATTCGAGCCTTTTAAATTGGCTAACGGAGAATTGCGTGTGGCCTGCAATTTAGAGTACTGCTGGGCGGCTTTGAAATCGGACAAAGCCCGCACAACAATGAGGGTGGTGCTGTCTCTGAAAGGGATAGGCTCTACTTTGAGTTGCTTTTTAGGGTGGAAACGGGCATTATAGGTATCATACGCTTTCATGAGCTGGCGCACGGCGGTGGTGTCTCCTGTAGTGTGCACAATCACGAAAGAATGGGGCTGGCTGCGCTCTGTCTTATAAGTAGGCGCTTCTTCTTTAGGGGCAGTGGGGGTATTTACTACTACCGGAGGTTTAGCTAGCTCGCCGGTTTCATAGCGTAGGTAAAGATTCATGAAGTCACGAGCCTTCGCCTGTAACGGACTTTCGGGGTACTTTATGATGAACTGCTCCATGGCGGCCCTGAATGTAGCCGGTGGTTGGGTGCGGCCTGCTACGAGTGCCTGCAAAAATGCGCTTTGGTCCTGCACATCGTTTTGGGGGTATTTTTGGGAAAGTGAGGCCAAAACAGCTAGCGCCTGCGGATACTGCTCTTTCTCATACAACGCAAAAGCCGAGTCATACAGCGCGTGCGCGGCCACGTTTTCGGCGGAATAAGTCCGCAGAAAATCGGGTTGGTCAATGAGTTTGCTGTATTTGGAATTTGGGAAACGGTCTTTCAGGATCTTGGCAAATCCGGCGGCTTTGTCGGGCTGCTGCTGGCCTTGGGAGATCACATATAAGCTGTAATAAGCCTCAGCGGCGTGGTTGGAGGCTGGGTAGCGCTCAAGCAGTTTCTGGAAGGTCTGGGCAGCTTTCTCCGGTTCTCGCAGGCGCTGCTGGTAGATGTTGCCCAATGTAAACAGGGCTTCCTCCACACGTTTTTCAGCGGCTTGGCGCTGCTCGGCCGTCACCGGAATAGCCGCTAGATAAGCTTCCTGTTTCTGGGCGGCCTCGGCGGCTACGGTGGCACTATCTACCGCAATGCCAGTGTTTACCCCAGCGGTAAGCGGAGTGGCGCCGGCAATGGCGGTGATGCGCCGCCAGTTGTCCTGCAAAGGTCGGTCTCCCCAGGTACGCATGAAGTCATTGCGCGCGGTTCCACGGGCCACGGGGTTGTCAAAGTACCAGGTGCTGCCCTGTGTTCCGGCGCCCCCGATGGGCAAGGTAGCCGTTTGTTGGGTAGGGCCGGCATTGGTGGTGGCATTTGCAGCAGCTAAGGCGGCGGCGGCCTCCTGGTCGCGCTCGCGGGTGACCTGCTCGGCAACCCGCTGGGCGCGCTCGGTGGCGTTCAGTTGGCCTAAAGCCAATAAACTGTCATTGCTTCTGATGATCTCCAACTGTTGGGTGAAGGCGGTGAGTACTGTTTTTCTATCAGAGAGTTCTTCGTAGCCCATGGTAGTAGGCGGTAACAGTTGAAGGGTGCTGTCATAGTAAGCCTGGGCCAGGCCGTACTGCTGCAGGTTCTCATAATAGATCTGACCCGATAACAGGTAAGAGTATGCTTTCTGGACTTTGTTTGTGGTGGAGGCGGCCGTAGACTGCTGCAGGAGTTTCAGGGCATCAGGGTACTTTTTCTGTCGTAGCTCCAGCTTAGCCAGGTCATAGTAGATTTTATCTGTGTACTCCTTGTTCTTGGCGTCATCGGCGAGTTTGCGCAGGAAGTTCTTGACTTTGTCCTGGTCTGAGTTGTCTTTCAGTTCGGTTACCTGAGCCAAACCCAGGTTGGCGTAGAAGCCCAGTTCATAAGGGGGACGTTTCTTCAGGACCTTCGCGAACTGCTCGTAGGCTTTGGCGTCCTGGGCAGTAGCCTGGTACAATTGGCCTAGAATGAATCTGAGGCGGGCCTCCTGGTCTCTTTTATGGGCCAGCGGAATGGCCAGTTCCATGTTTTCAATGACTCGAGGAAGGTTGTTCTGGATGCTGGCCAGCTGGGCCCTGGTGAGAAGTAGTTCGCGGCCGTTGTCCTCGTTCATGCGCTCTTTCCTGAACTGCTCGGAAATAGAAAAAGCCTGGTCATAATCTTTCTGCCGGATGGCCAGACGCATCATCCAGATCTGGGCCTCGTGGCGGGCATGGCGGTCTGGACTGGTGGTTTGCACAAACCGGAAAGTTTTAAGCGCCTCGGCATCCTCGCCCTGGTAATAACGGGCCTTACCAATGAGCACATAGCAATCATCTATCCACCGGGACTTGGGATGGCGCGCAATAGGGAAAGAAGCCCGCTTGATCACCTCGTCCAGTTCAGGAGCCAGGGTTTTCAGGATGGTGGAATCGGCCGGCGGCAGGATGTCCAAGATGCGGTTATAGTCGTTCACGTGGGCGGCCGCAATTTTGGCTTCCACGGCTTCCATCTTCTGGCGGGCCAGAAAATACCCATTGAACCGGGCATTGATGTTTCGGTACAGCCGGCCCAAAGGCTTATCAGAAGAACAGCCGGCGACAGCTGCCAGTAGAAGGAAGATTAGAAGAAAACGTGTCAGTTTCAACGTCAAGTCAGGTGTTGGAATACTAGTAGAACTGCGCAGGGCCTTTTTTATTTTATATTTATTTAAGCTAAAACGAGCCAGAAACGTACTTGTACTTAGTCTATAAGGTTATCTAAATAAAAGGTAAAAGCAAATTTACACTTTTTAGGCTCTTGTTACGCTACTACGCAAAAGCAGGCGTCGGCGGCGAAGGAATGAAAGCTAATTATAGGCGAACCAGAACTGTTTTGGGCTTGTTTTATCTATAGCAGGGCCAAAACAGCGAAAATCTTTTCTGTCCCCATGAACCAGAGATTAGTACCTTTGTGCAAATAGGACCCAACCCGTATGGAACCAACCCAACATCCGTCTAGCCCCGAAGAAAAGCAAGGGGTAAAGCCTTACCTGAAATACTCGGGCCTGGCTTTCCAGATGATTGTGGTAATGTCCGTGGCCGCTATTGGGGGGCGTAAACTGGATGCCTATTTCCACAACAACACCCCGTGGTGGACGCTGGGCCTATTAGTGGTGGCGGTGTTTGCCACCGTGTATTCTGTTATTGTATCACTTACCCGTAAGAAATAAGTGCCTGTGAGTTTTATTAGAGGGATGATTCTGCTCACCGGGCTGCTGGTGCTCCTGATTACCGTACTGCTGATGTTCACCGGAGACACCGTGGTTCATTCCTATATCTGGTACATGCTGTGCTTCTTTGTGTTTGTGACCGGGTTTGCCCATTATGTGGCCTTCCTGGGGCTCAAGAATGATTCAGGTAACCTGCACGCCTACTACTTTGCCGCTATGGGGGTGCGTATGGTGTTCTCTATAATAGCAGTTTTTGTATATAGATATTTCCATGCAGAAGGGTTAGTGCAATTTGTCTCAAACTTTTTCGCCCTTTATTTTATTTATACCGGATTTGAAATCTACGCATTGTTGAGTAACTTGCGCCAAAATTCAAAAAAGCATGCATAGGGCAATGCGGTTACATAAAATCCATTGCTTTTAATTAGCTCTTAATGAAGAAGATACTCGTTTTCCTGCTTACTGTTCTTACTTTTTCAGCCCAGGCGGCAGAATCTGCCGAGGGTGGAGAATTTAACCCCGGGGAGATGATCTCCCACCATATTGGCGATGATTATACCTGGCATTTTGCCGACGGTGTGGTGCTGCCTTTGCCGGTTATATTATATGGGGAAAATGGCCTGGATGTGTTCTTGGCCTCTAAGTTCTACAACGAGCATCATGAACTGCAGCCGTATAACGGCTACGTGATGGAGCACGGGCATATCTATTATGCCAACGAAGAGGGTGAGCCGCGCACCAAGGTGAACGAGAAAGGTGAAACGGAGCACGTAGGTCCAATGGACTTCTCTATCACCAAGAACGTGGCTTCGCTTTTTCTGAGTGTGCTTCTGCTGTTCCTGGTGTTCTTCTCTATTGCCGGTGCTTACAGCAAGAACCGCGGCAAAGCCCCGCGTGGCCTGCAGTCATTCTTTGAGCCCATCATTGTTTTCATCCGAGACGATATTGCCAAGACCAACATCGGTCCTAAGTATGAGCGCTTCATGCCATACCTGCTCACCGTGTTCTTCTTTATCTGGTTCAACAACCTGCTGGGTTTATTGCCTGGTGGCGCTAACTTAACCGGTAATATTGCCGTTACCCTTGTATTGGCTCTCCTTACTTTAATCCTGACGGTATTCAACGGGAATAAATCTTACTGGGGGCACATTTTTGCCACACCGGGTGTTCCCAAGTGGTTGGCTCCCATTATGATCCCGGTAGAGGTGATTGGTATTTTTACCAAGCCTTTCTCTTTGATGGTCCGGCTTTTCGCCAACATCACCGCAGGTCACATCATCATCCTGAGCTTGTTCAGTTTGATCTTTATCTTCCAGAGCATTGCCATTGGTCCATTGAGCGTAGCGTTTGCCACCTTCATGAACTTCCTGGAGTTGTTCGTGGCGCTGTTGCAGGCCTATATCTTTACGCTGCTGTCTGCTATGTACTTTGGCGGTGCGGTAGAAGAACATGACCACCATGATGATATGGGCTTTGGTGACGGCCCGCATGCTGCGCAAGCACACCATTAATCTGAATTCTTTTTTAACTATATATATCTACTTTTATGTTAGCATTATTGCTTGAATTGACCCTGGGTACTGGTTATGCTATTATGGGTGCTGGTATCGGCGCTGGATTAGTAGCTCTTGGTGCTGGCCTTGGTATTGGTAGAATCGGTGGCTCTGCCATGGAATCTATCGCTAGACAACCAGAGGCTGGTGGACAAATCCAGACTGCGATGATCATCGCTTCTGCCCTTATTGAAGGTGTGGCCCTGTTCGGGGTGGTAGTTTGCCTTCTGATTTCATTCATTCGCTAAGAATGCATTTGTTGCGTTTCCCTTCCTGACGATTGGTCAGGACAGGGAGGCGCAATAACAGTAAGTAGAGTTCATAGTTTTGAGAGAAGGAGAATCCTTCAGCCCCTTATAAAAGAAACAAAATGCAATTAGTAACTCCTGGTATCGGATTGCTTTTCTGGCAGACCATCACCTTCTTGGTGGTACTTTTCCTGTTGTCTAAGTTTGCCTGGAAGCCTATCATGAAGGCGCTGCGTGAGCGCGAAGACAACATTGACGCTGCCCTCTCCATGGCTGAGAAAGCCAAACTGGAAATGCAGGCCCTCAAAGCCGACAACGAGCGTCTTTTGACCGAAGCCCGCGCTGAGCGTGACCGCATTCTCAAAGATGCTACCGACGCCGCCACCAGCCTGGTGGAAGGTGCCCGTGCCAAAGCCAACGAAGAAGGCCAGCGCATGATTGAGCAAGCCCGTGTGTCTATCCAGAACGAGAAAAAGGCAGCCCTCACCGAGGTGAAGAACCTGGCGGCTACCCTGTCTATTGACATCGCGGAGAAACTCATCAGACGTGAGTTGCAGGATGAGCAGGCCCAGCGTGCCCTGGTACAGAGCTACCTGCAAGACACGCACCTTAGCTAAGAACGGACGGCGAGCGGCTTCCCGCCCTAGAAAAGGAAGCGAATCGTTTTAAACACGCAAGAGAAATAATGTCAGACGAAAGAGTTGCCTCCCGGTACGCCAAGTCTCTGCTAGAGCTGTCTCAAGAGCAAGGATCACTGGAGAAAGTATACGCCGATATGCTTTCCTTCACCAAGACCTTGAACGCAAGCCGTGACCTTAGCATAGTACTGCGCAACCCGATTATAAAGCATGATAAGAAACTCGCCATCCTTAACTCCGTTTTCGGAGGCAGCATGAGTGAGTTGACTATGGCCTTTTTCCGGATCATCACCCAAAAGAACCGTGAGGCCATTTTGGAATCAGTGGCTACTGAGTTTGTAAAACAGTACAACACCCTCAAAGGCATTCAGAAAGCAACGGTGACTACTGCCGTGCCGCTTACCCCAGAGCTTAGAGCTACTTTCCAGCAAATGGTGGTGGAACGTACCGGTGGCATGCAGGTAGAGTTGCAAGAAGTAGTGAACCCAGCTGTTGTGGGTGGGTACGTACTGCGCATTGGTGATCAGCAGATTGATAACTCGGTGAGAACCAACGTGCAGAAATTGAAAAACAAGTTTAAAGAAAATCCATACATTACTAAACTATAATCATGGCAGAAGTTAGACCTGATGAAGTATCAGCGATTTTAAGAGAACAGCTGTCAAACTTCAGAACAGAAGCTGAACTAGAAGAAGTTGGTACGGTTCTGCAAGTTGGTGACGGTGTTGCTCGTATCTACGGCTTATCCAAGGCACAGTCTGGTGAGTTGTTAGAGTTCGAAAACGGTCTGCAAGCCCTTGTTCTTAACCTTGAAGAGGACAACGTGGGTGCGGTATTGTTGGGTGACTGGAGCGACATCAAAGAAGGCGACACAGTTAAGAAAACAAATAAAATTGCCTCCGTTCGCGTAGGCGATGGCATGGTAGGCCGCGTGGTGAACACCCTTGGTCAGCCAATCGACGGTATGGGCCCATTGGTGGGTGAACTGTACGAAATGCCGATTGAAAGAAAAGCACCAGGCGTTATCTACCGTCAGCCGGTAAATGAGCCGATGCAGACTGGTATCAAGGCGATTGACTCCATGATTCCGATTGGCCGTGGCCAGCGTGAGTTGATCATCGGTGACCGTCAGACAGGTAAAACTGCTGTGGCCATTGATACCATCATCAACCAGGGTGAGTTCTTTGACCGTGGTGAGCCTGTATTCTGTATCTACGTAGCTATTGGCCAGAAAGCCTCTACCGTTGCGCAGATCGTGAATGCCTTGCAAGCTGGTGGCGCTATGCGTTACACCGTGGTTGTGGCTGCTCCGGCTGCTGACCCTGCTCCAATGCAGTTCTATGCGCCGTTTACAGGTGCTGCCATTGGCGAGTTCTTCCGTGATACCGGACGTCCTGCACTGGTAGTTTATGATGACTTGTCTAAGCAAGCGGTGGCTTACCGTGAAGTGTCCCTGCTGCTGCGTCGTCCTCCAGGACGTGAGGCTTACCCAGGTGACGTATTCTATCTGCACTCCCGTTTGTTGGAGCGTGCGGCTAAGATCAACGCTTCTGACTCTATCGCGCAAGACATGAACGACTTGCCAGAGTCTATCCGTCACTTAGTGAAAGGTGGTGGTTCTTTGACCGCTCTTCCAATCATTGAGACCCAGGCTGGTGACGTTTCTGCCTATATCCCAACCAACGTGATCTCTATCACCGATGGTCAGATCTTCTTGGAAACTAACTTGTTCAACTCTGGTATCCGCCCGGCAATCAACGTAGGTATCTCGGTATCTCGCGTGGGTGGTTCTGCTCAGATCAAGTCAATGAAGAAAGTGGCTGGTACTTTGAAACTGGACCAAGCGCAGTTCCGTGAATTGGAAGCCTTCGCTAAGTTCGGTTCTGACCTGGATGCCGCTACTAAATTGACCATTGAGCGTGGCCGTAGAAACCTTGAAGTATTGAAGCAGCCTCAGTTCTCTCCGGTAGCGGTAGAAGACCAGGTAGCTATGATTTACTGCTGTACCAATGGTCTCATTGATGACGTGCCAGTAAACGAGGTGCGTACCTTTGAGAAAGACTTTACCAGAACCTTGAACGCCCAGCACCGTCCGGTACTGGATGCTTTGAGAGCCGGTAAGATTGATGATAATGTGACCGATACGCTGAAACAAGTAGCGCGCGACCTCACAGCCAGATATCGTAAATAATTAATCAACAGAAGAAGAGCATAGCGGTTACACGCGTGCTCTTTTTTCTCTGTTTATACTTGACGCAACTTAATGGCAAGTTTAAAAGAAGTACGTAACCGCATTGTTTCTGTAGGATCTACGCAGCAAATCACCAAAGCCATGAAAATGGTGGCGGCGGCTAAACTGCGCCGGGCTCAGGACAATATCCTGCGCATGCGTCCGTATGCCCAGCGCCTCAACAGCATTCTGTCTAACCTTTCCCAAGTAAACGGAGAGGCCGGCGAGAACGTGTATTCACAGAAGCGTGATGTGCAACGGGTGTTGATTATTGCCGTTACCTCAGACCGTGGTTTGTGCGGTGCTTTCAACTCTAACGTGATGAAAGCGGTGAACAACCTCGTGAATGAGCGGTACAGTGCCCAGGCAGCGGCCGGTAATATTGAGATCATGGCTATCGGGAAGAAAGGCCACGAGTACTTCAACAAGCGCAACATGCCAATGGCCGGTGATTTCACGGGCGTATTTGGTAACCTGTCTTTTGAAACCGTACGCGTAGCCGCCGAGCAAGCCATGGAAGGTTTCCGGGCTGGTCGTTACGACCAAGTGGATATTGTGTACAACGAGTTCAAAAACGTGGCTACGCAGATCATCCGCACGGAGCAGTTCCTGCCTATTCAGGAAAACACCACTGAGCAGGCCAACGTCAACACCAACCTGGACTACATCTTTGAGCCTTCTAAAGAGGAAATCATTGAGCAGTTGATTCCTAAATCTCTGAAGATCCAGGTATACAAGGCGGTGTTGGAGTCTAACGCCTCTGAGCACGGTGCCCGGATGACGGCCATGGACAAAGCCACCGAGAACGCCGGTGAACTCCTGAAACAATTGAAACTGACTTATAACCGGACCCGCCAGGCGGCCATCACTACCGAAATCCTGGAGATTGTAGGTGGTGCCGAAGCGCTTGCAGCCGGAAGATAGATTTAAGACAACCTTTACTTCTGAGCAAAGCGCCCATTTTTCAATGGGCGCTTTGCTTTTTTAAGGGCTTGTTATCTCAAGATTATATTTCTGGGCTGTTTTTAGAAAAGGCATTCCAAAGTATTTATCAACTATATTTACGTTTTGGAGGCATTTTGATAAAAAGAGCCTCTAAAAGATAACAGAATTCAAAGCGAATGAGAAAAGGATTGGTTTGGGGTTGGGCAATGACGTTGGTGCTCTTGATGGGACTTACCCCGGGAATGGCACAACGAAAAAAGTCCAGCGCCAAAGGACCAGAGAAACCAAAGCTGGTGATTGGGATAGTGGTAGACCAGATGCGCTACGATTACCTCTACCGTTATTGGGACAAATATTCAAAAGATGGCTTTAAACGGTTGATGGGTGAAGGCTTCAACTTCCGGAATAACCACTACAACTACGTGCCAACCTATACCGGCCCGGGCCACGCTTCTATCTACACCGGCACCACGCCGGCCATGCACGGGATTGTAGGCAATGATTGGTTTAACCGGGCCACGGGCCGCAACATCTACTGCGCCGAGGACAAATCTGTGCAGACGGTGGGCAGCACTTCCGCTGCGGGACAGATGTCGCCGGTGAACATGATTTCCTCTACCATCACCGATGAGCTGAAATTGGCCACAAACCAGAAAAGCAAAGTCATTGGCCTGAGCCTGAAAGACCGCGGTTCTATCCTGCCAGCCGGGCACGCCGCCAACGCCGCCTACTGGTTTGATGGTTCCAACGGCAACATGATCTCCAGCACGTACTACATGCAGGAACTGCCGGCCTGGGTGCAGGCCTTCAACAACCGGAAACTGCCCGAGCAATACACAAGCCAACCCTGGACCACGCTGTTGCCCATAGACCAGTACACCGAGAGCACTTCTGATGACCAGTCTTTTGAGGGTACTTTCACCGGAGAAACCAAACCCGTATTCCCGCACAACATCCCGGCCCTGAGAGGCAAGACCTTTGACATCCTTCGCTCCATCCCGGCCGGCAACACCTATACCAAGGAGTTTGCGATAGAGGCCATTAAAGCCGAGAACCTGGGCAAGAACACCGTTCCAGATTTTCTGGCCATGAGTTTCTCCACGCCTGATTACGTAGGTCACCAGTTCGGGCCTAATTCTATTGAGGTAGAGGACACTTACCTGCGCCTGGACCAGGATCTGGCGGATTTCCTCAAGTTTCTGGACAAGCAACTGGGCAAGGAAAACGTGCTTATTTTCCTCACCGCTGACCACGGAGCTGCCCATAACCCAACTTATCTGCAGCAACTGCGTATTCCGGCGGGTAACACCAACAACGGCGTTATGGCCGATTCCCTGAAAAAGCACCTGAACCGTACCTTCGGGACCGCCGATTGGGTGAGTGCCTTCGTGAACCAGCAGGTATATTTCAACCATGCGGTAGTGGAAAGCAAAAAAGCCAACCTGACTGCTTTGCAGGAAGAAACAGCCCGTTTCATGCAGCGTTTCCCCGGCGTGTTGCGCTCCTTCTCCGCCGATGCCCTGATGAAATCACATTGGAGCAAGGGAGTGGGTATGCTGGTGGAGAATGGGTATATGCCCTACCGGTCAGGTGACGTGTTGGTTACATTCCAGCCGGGTTGGTATGAGAACTACGGCCGTGGTTTGCCCAAAGGCACCACGCACGGCAGTCCCTGGGCTTATGACACCCACATTCCGCTGTTGTGGTACGGCTGGCAGATTCCGGCCGGAGAGTCTACCGTGCACACAGAGATCATTGACATTGCGCCTAGTATAGCGGCGTGGCTGCGCATTCAGGAGCCAAACGGCACGACAGGGCGCGCTTTATTGGAATACGTGCGGTAGATGCCGCTGAGAGATAAAATAGATACAGAAATTAAGATGTTAGAAACCACGAAAAACGCCAGCAATCCTTGGCACGATGTAAACTACGGCGAAGACGCCCCTAAAGTAGTAACCGGAATCATTGAGATCCCCAAAGGATCTAAAGCGAAATACGAATTAGACAAGGACAGCGGCTTGCTTAAACTGGATCGCGTTCTGTTCTCGGCGGTGCACTACCCAGCTAACTACGGTTTCATTCCGCAGACCTACTGCGATGACAAAGACCCTCTGGACATCCTGGTGCTTTGCTCTATTGACGTAGCCCCTATGTGCCTTATTGATGCCAAGGTAATTGGCGTGATGCAGATGATTGACAACAACGAGGAAGATGACAAGATCATCGCCGTGGCTGCCAATGACATGTCTGTGAAGCACATCAATGACATCTCTGAGTTGCCGCCGCATACCCTGCTGGAAATTCAGCGTTTCTTTGAAGACTATAAGAAACTGGAGAACAAAGAAGTAGTGGTGGAGAACTTCCTGGGCCGCGAAGATGCTTACAGAATCATTGAGCAGAGCATTGAGCTGTACAACACCACGTTCAGAACCAACAGCTAAGCAACTCAAAAATCGTTCAGTACAAAAGCGCCGCTTTCCGTATAGGAGAGCGGCGCTTTTGTGTTTTCCGCCCGGGGGTACTACCCGCCCAGAAACCGAAGAATAGTGTTGCACCTATGTTCTCCTCAGGCGTACTTTGCCGGAGAAATGGTGAGACAAGCCATTGACCAAAAAGTAGCATGAGCATCCCCCGCAAAATCCTGGATTTTATTCTGTACAGCAATATATTCGTCTCACTGTGTGCCGCGGCACTGGTCTGGGAGACATACCTGCTAAGCGGGATTCCTATTTCCCTGCGCCTGAGTGGGATGGTGTTCTTCGCTACCCTTTTTGTGTATAACGCAGACGGGCTGGTGCCTTACAAATTCAACCAGAACGTACCTTTGAGCACCCGCACCAAATGGGTCAGGAAAAACCGGCTGGAATTGATCTTTATCTCAGTGGCCAGTGCCTTGTGCGTGGTGTACCTATATTGGACGGCCATATTTGAGCTGAATTTCTGGTTTTTACTGCATTTGTTTGTGGTAGCAGGCCTGTACTCCGTACCGGTGGTGCCCGAGGGTGAAGGTTATATTCCGCTTCGAGATATTCCTTTCCTCAAGGTTTTCCTTATTGCCTATGTCTGGTCTGCCATTACGGTGCAGTTGCCTTTGATGGAGATGGGCCGCGATCTTTTCTCCGGTAACAGCTTCATTCTATTCCTACGGCGTTTCCTGTTTCTTTTCTCCCTTACCCTGGTCTTTGACATCAGGGATGTGCACAAAGACAAACTCACCCAGACGGTCACTTTCCCTACCAGGTTTGGCGTGCAGAACACCAAAAGGTTGGCGCTCTTCATGCTGCTGCTGTTCGCGGTGTTGGTGCCGGCGGGAACAGCCCCCTTCATGCGGGTAGCCCTGGGGCTTGCGGGTGTTGGTGCCGGGCTGGTGGTGTGGTATGCGCACGAGTACCGTTCCCAGTACTACTTCATGGTCCTGGCAGATGGCATGATGCTGGTGCAGTTCATGCTGGTGTGGTTCCTTGCATGACATGGTGGTACGCAAGTTGCCAATAGGCATCCCATTTATTCCTAAAGGGCAGTAGAAGAGCACCTGCTTTAAGCCTGATTTCAGCAAAATAGCCCCTAAACGAACACGGCTTTGTTTCTCCGTTAACGTGAGGACACGCGCCGGAAAGCAGCCCCCAGATATTTATAGAGATCAGAGGCAATAAGTGAAGTCTGGCCCTCAGCTTCAGCGGCGATGTCACCGGCCAGGCCGTGCAGGTAAACGCCCAGGAGGCAGGTTTCCAAGGGAGAATAGCCTTGGGCCCGGAGACCTGTCAGGATGCCGGTGAGCACGTCGCCGGTGCCGCCGGTGGCCATGCCGGGGTTTCCAGTGGTGTTGAAGTAAAATTCGCCGCCTGGCGTGCCGATGCAGGTGTGGGCTCCCTTGAGGATAACGTAGCAGGTGTGCTCTGCGCAGAAGCTTTGCAGCAATTGCAATCGGTGGAAATCATCGGTGGCAGGGCCGGTGAGTCGTTCAAATTCTTTGGGGTGCGGAGTAAGGATGCTGTCTGGTGGCAACTGCTGGCGCAGCAATCGGTCAGAGGCCAATAGATTCAGGGCATCGGCATCCAGCACTAGAGGCGGCAGCTTCTGCCGGAAAAGACTTTCCAGGGCTAAACGAGAATCTTCGGCCTGACCAAGTCCCGGACCTATCCCGATGCATTGGTATTTGCTGAGCTCACCGGGGAACTGGGACAGGTGCAGGTCATGGTCATCGGTGAGCACCATAGCCTCGGGCACCGCGGTCTGGAGAATGGCGTACCCCGTTAGCGGCACCTGCACCGTCAATAGCCCTACCCCCGCCCGCAAAGCCGCATGCGCGCTCATGGTGATGGCCCCCATCTTCCCGTAACTGCCGCCTACCAGCAGAACGTGGCCGAACGTGCCCTTGTGGGAGAACTTGGTGCGCGGCCGCAGAATGGCTTTCACGGTCTCTGGCAAAACAACATGGTACGGCGAGGAGACCTGCGCCAGGAAATCAGGATGCAAGCCAATGGGCAGCACATGCCAAGTGCCCACGTACGCGCCCGAGGCGGGCAGCAAAAATGCCAGTTTTGGCCGTTCAAAGGTGAGCGTGACATCAGCGTGGACAACGGTGTTCTCCTTAGGGGTGGGCGCATCGGCGTATAGCCCCGAGGGGATGTCGATGGCGATGAGGGTGGCTTCTTGTTCGTTCAGGTAAGTGACAACCTCGGCATAAAGACCTTCCAGCGCCCGGGAAAGCCCTGACCCGAACAGTCCGTCCAGTATCACTGCCTGTGCCGGAAGGGTAAACGGTAAATCGGCAGAGCTCTGGATTTTGGTCACGGGTACCTCCTGCGGCAAACGCTCCAGGTTCTGGGTGAAATCTGCGGAGTGGTTCTGAGCGGCCTCTGGTAGGAAGACCTGAACATCATAACCATCGTGGTGGAGCAGACGGGCCGCAGCCAGTCCATCGCCGCCGTTGTTGCCGGGGCCGCAGAAGATGTAAAACGGAGTCTCCGGAGAATACTTGCCTTCCAACCACTGCACCAAAGCCCCGGCGGCCCGTTCCATTAAATCCAGGGGAGAGATAGGTTCCTGCGCAATAGTATAGGCATCGGCGGCACGGGTCTGGGCGGCGGTGAGTATTTTCATGGTTTTATGGCTGATTGTTCATGGATGATTGTCCTCAAATCAGATGAAAGTTTACGCCTTCTTTTGGTACGCTGTTTTCGGACTATTTTATTAATAACAATCAACAACTCTCAAAACTGCAGACCCATTCCCAAGCCTAATTGCCCGTTGGGGAGCACCGTGGGCATTACCGATGCGTTCAGCCCTTTGTTGCGCATGATGCGGTCATGCACAAAGTATACGGTGTTCACAGACAGAATGCCAATGCCGGCCCCGGCCAGGACATCGGCCATCCAGTGCTCATTGTTCAGGACCCGCATCACGCCCGTAGCTGTGGCAATGGTATAGCTCCCGATGCTGATCCACTTGCTTTTGCCTCTGAACTCTTTGTCCACGATGGTGGCGATGGTGAAGGCGTAGGCAGTGTGCCCTGAGGGAAAAGCCCTCGGCAAGCCGTTGGGGCGCTCCTGGCCGGTCCAGATCTTGGTAGGGTAAACCACCAGGGTAGTCAGCGCCCCTGAGGCCAGCAACAGGCCCGTCTGTCTTCTGATGTCATGTTTGTTCTCCTCGGAGAAAGCCGTGAAACCGTACAGGCCTACAATGGGCACGAAGAAGAGGTAATCATCAATCTTGGTACTGAAGTTGGGAAAAGCCCGGCGCGCATCGCGGCTGGCGTCATAGCTGCTGTAAAAGCCATTGTCTTTGATGGTGGAAATGCCGGCCGCAATCAATACCGCCGAGGGAAGCACCGCCCGCATCAGGTATTGCTTGGTTTTGGGCTTTTCTTCAGCGGGCACGCTCTGCAGCGGCTCGGTTGCCGCGGTAGTATCAGAAACTGGCGTCTGGGCTACAACTCTAACGGACAATGAAATCCACAGGAGTGAGGTCGTCAGGAGATGTTTGAGGTTCAAGGGGAGTAGCGTTAGGTTATAGAAAACAGTTTAAGGTGATACATGCGGTAAGAGCTTCCTGCAGAATAGCCCTGTTGGGAATAATAATCCGTTTACAGGCTGTTTTGGAGAAACTAGGATAAAAACGGAAGTCTGGCCCAGAGGTTATCCCCAGTAGCCTGCCAGGTCGCCTTCTCTAAGTACAAAGAGGTAAACTGTTTATTCCCCAGAGCTGTCTACCTGGATTAGATGCACCAGATCGTCATCGGTGTGAAGCTGCTGGTCTTTACCACCGGAGCAGACCATGAATGCCTTCTTGGCCGGATTGTGCTTGTAAAGAATGGGCTGGCTCCAACTGTCAACGGTCAAGTCCCGGAGCAAAGGGCTGTTCATAACTACCTCGTTCAGGCTGCCTGGTAACCGGTTTTGGGCTTGTTCATACTTCATAATAACAGCTGCCAGCCTCTCCAGTTTATTTCTGGTGTTCTTCTGCTTGAAGTAAGAATCTGTGAGCAGGCTGAATAAGATGAATAGCGCCGTGCCGCAAACCAAAACCAGAAGCGCCCACTTGAAAGGCACCAGCAAAACCTTCAGCCAGCCGAAACGCCGCCGCTGGTACCCCTCGGTATTGTTGGCCGTCCGGATGTTGAAGAGGAGCGCTAGAAAATCTACTACTTTGTTCATGTTGGTTTTGCCGGAGTGTGTTTTGATCGTGGTGCTTTCTGCTCTGCCTGGAATAGTGCAGGTTCTGGCCAATTTACTTGCTTACTGGCAGATAAAGGTACTATAATTAGAAACACTATTTATAAGGAGTGCAGCAGGCACTAGATACAAGGGAGACCTTTCAGGTGAATAAGAGGTAAGTAGCGTTGCTTTGATTCAAGCCTGATTTTCAAAAATGAACCTAAAAACAAGAAGCGATGCTGAATGCATAATTTAAGAGGATCTAAGTTGGATGGTTAATATTTTTTAAAGAAAATTACAGGAAAAATGTTAATCGTGAATTTGCCAAAATGCTATCTGATGCCAGTAGAGTCTAAGCTAAGTTAAGAACTAGGCAGAAAGAATATAGATTTATTGAATATTTGACAAAGAAATAGAGGTAGCGGTTTGATAATGAGAAGTATATGTGGTTTTTAC
The DNA here is from genome assembly GCF_017916365.1 of Rufibacter roseolus. Classification (GTDB taxonomy): domain Bacteria; phylum Bacteroidota; class Bacteroidia; order Cytophagales; family Hymenobacteraceae; genus Nibribacter; species Nibribacter roseolus. The sequence goes on along the minus strand of NZ_JAFMSU010000001.1, from coordinate 174,661 downwards.
GTGTTGTTTTCCTCATTTTGTTTGCCTAAACTTAGTTAGCAAACAACGCAGTAGGAATGTGAAATCTTTATCCAGAAGAGAGTTTTTGACCAGGAGTGCCATTCTGGGCGCCGGCGCCTACCCGGCTATGCTAGCGTTGAATCTGTTGCCCGCCGCGCCCGCCCATGCCTTTGATCTGGAAGGAAGCGGCAAAGGCAAACACATCCTTATCCTGGGGGCGGGGCTCGCGGGCATGACCTCGGCCTACGAACTCTCCAAACTGGGTTACCGATGTACCATTCTGGAGGCCCAGACCCGCACCGGCGGTCGATGTTGGAGCGTACGGGACGGAGCCATCACCTCAGAGACCACTAATCCGGTGCAGACCGCGCGCTTTGACAGCGGCCTCTACTTCAATGCCGGACCTTCGCGGATTCCGCACCACCACCAGCTCACCATGCACTACTGCCGCGAGCTGGGCGTACCGCTGGAAGTCTACAACAACGTCAACGAAAGCACCTACTTCTTCGCCGAAGGCCAGGGGCCGCTCTCCCACCAGAAAGTACGGGCCCGCGAGGTGCACAATGACATGCGGGGCTACACCAGCGAACTGCTGGCCAAAGCCGTAGACGGCGGCAAGATAGACACGGCCCTTTCCAAAGAAGACGCCGCCAAAGTAATAGAGTACCTCCGCGCCGAGGGCGGTCTGGACATAGACAAACTCTACAAGGCATCGGCCCGCCGGGGTTACCTGGAACCACCCGGTGCCGGGGAGAAAACCGGCAAGATCTCCAATCCCCACAAACTCGCGGACATCATCTCCTCCGGCCTCCTGGATCCTGATTTCTACAACGTAGCCGAGTATACCTATGAACTGCAGATGACCATGTTCCAGGCGGTGGGCGGCATGGATTCCATTGCCAAAGCGTTGGAGAAAAAGGTAGCCGGAAGTCTGAAACTGGGCGCTACCATCACCAGCATCCAGAACCAGACCGAGGGCGTCACTGTCACCTATAAAGACAAGCAGGGCACCCACCAACTCACCGCCGATCTCTGCATCTGCACCCTGCCGCTGCCGGTGCTCAGCAACCTGGAACACAACTTCTCTTCAGACGTGAGCCGCGCCATAGACTTCGTGCCTTACATCCAGACCGGCAAGATAGGGCTGCAGTTCAAGCGGCGCTTCTGGGAAGAGGACGAGCAGATCTTCGGGGGTATCACGCACACCAACAATGAGCTTACGCAGATCTTCTACCCGTCCAATAATTATCTGGGCAAGAAAGGCATTCTCATTGGTTACTACAACTTCAACGACAAGGCCCGGAAGGTGGGCGAGCTCTCTTACGCGGAGCGCGAGAAGCTGGCGCTGGAGAAGGGGGCGCTCATCCATCCGCAGTACCCTAAGGAGTTTGAGGGCTCTTTTTCGGTGAGTTGGCACAAACTGCCGCACAGCCTGGGCGGCTGGGCCGTGTACAGCGCCGAAGACCGCAAAACGCATTACCAGGCGCTCCTGAAACCGGAGAAAAACGTCTACTTCGCCGGGGAGCACATGACGTACCTGACCGCCTGGATGGCCGGGGCTTTTGAGTCGGCGCGGAGCGTGGTGGCGCAGGTGCACAGTCGCCTCAGCGAAGGGCGGATGCAGTACCCCACCGTTTCTACTTCTTCAAACTAAACATCCACCTATTGTAAACCTATACCCGCATGGCAACTTCAATGGACCGCAGAACCTGGCTTAAGGCAAGCGCTTTACTCGCCGGAGGCACCGCTTTCTTTCCCTCGGGGATATCTTCTTTGGTTGCCATGCCCAGACCGGCTGCGCCGGCCCTGCGGGAACGAATCACGGAGGAGTCGCTCTTGACCGATGGTCCGCCGCCCATGCGGGCCCGGCTCCTGGCCAACGAGAACCCTTTCGGGCCCTCACAGAAAGCCAAGCAGGCCATGGTAGACTCCCTCAACACCAGTTACCAGTACCCGTTCATGCATTACCGTGAGTTGGTGCAGAAGATCGCTGCGCACGAGGGCGTCTCGCCGGAATCTATTCTCTTGAGCGCGGGTTCCAGTCCGTTGTTGCTGGCGGCGGCCATGCACTTCAGCCAGAAAGGCGGCACCATCATCACCGGCGATCCTTCCTATGATGACCTGGTGGAAAGTGCCAAAGAGTTCAACGCCATCATTGCCGCCGTGCCGCTCACCGCAGACTACAAGCTGGACCTGGACGCTATGGAGAAAAAAGTGGATGCCAAAACCGCGCTGGTTTACATCTGCAACCCCAACAACCCCACCGGCACCGTGCTGGACACGGCCAAACTGAAAGCCTTCTGCGAGCGCGTCTCTAAGAAAGTACCCGTATTCGTGGACGAGGCTTACATTGACTACCTGCCCAATCCCGAGGCGGTCACCTTGATGGACGCTGTGAAGAAAAACCAGAACATTCTGGTGGCCCGCACTTTCTCCAAGCTCTACGGCTTTGCCGGATTGCGCGTGGGCTACGTGGTGGCCCAACCCGAGATGGTGAAGACCCTGTCTAAGTACACCAACGGCGCCATGTCCATCTCGGGCCCGGCCATCATGGCGGCCCTGGCCAGCTTCCAGGACAAAACCTACTTGGCTGAGGCCCTGCAGAAGACCATGGCCTCCAAACAGTTCTTGTATGACACCCTCAAGAAAGAAGGCTACGAATACATCCCGTCCTCGGCCAACTTTGTGATGTTCCCCTTAAGGATGGACGGTAAACGGTTCTCTGACGAAATGATAAAGCGCGGCGTGGGCATCAGGTACTGGAAATTCGCTGGCAAAGACTGGTGCCGCGTGAGCCTGGGCCGGATGGATGAAATGCAGGCCTTCGCCGAGGCTTTTCAACAGCTCTCCTAGCACGTCTCTCCCCCGGATTAAAACCCGGAGAAGCGGCGTTTCACCCCTGATTTCTGAAAACAAGCCCTAAAACGGCATCGGCTAAGCTAAGAATTCATACCAAGATGTTACAGTCACTTCTCTTCAGCGGCAAAAACAGTTTCCCGCCCCGGGTCTGGCGGGACCGCAGCGGGTGGTTTTCCACCCCGGTCATTTTCCACAAACAATCACTAAGCACAACCCCATGTCTAAACTGCTTCTCCCCGTTCTCACGCTTCTATGGCTTGTTTCTGCCCTTCACGTTCAGGCCCAGACCAACCCTCGGCCGCTCCGTCTGGAGGAGTACCAAAAAGCCAAAGCTTTCCAAATAAAAGACCTGGACGCCGATACCTATGTGAAGATTGAGAACGCCTACATCCTGGACCGCTACGAGCTACGCAAGCCCTACTTCATCACCGGTGACGATGGCCTGCGCAAGCGCATGGACCTGTACCGCCTCCTGGCCAAGGAAGGCCTGCAGGAACTGGGCCTTATGGTGTTTTACACCAATGAAAAAGGCAAACGCTACCAGGCCCTGCTGCCCAACTTCACCGCCGACGGCAAGGTCTGGGAACAGTATTTTGAGGACATCCACGCCGTAGACAGAGAGGAAAAGAACTTCGTGCTCAAGCTGTCTTACATTTTGTCCAAGGAACTGGCTTTCCAGCAGTACAAAGTCCTGAACCAGGGCAAGGACCTCAAGGTGGAATCGGCGACCTACGGCAACGACATCTGTTTCCCCGGCACCCAGGAAGTGGCGCTGGAGAACGGCAGCAAGAAACTTTTGAAAGACATTCTCCCCGGTGACCGGGTAGTAACCGTGGACCCCGAGACCAAGCAGGCCACCGTGACCCAGGTGCAGGAACTGGTGGCACACGAGGCCAAAAACTACGCCATTACGCAGCTGGTGGTGGTAGCTGCCCAGGAGAAAACCGGGAACACGGCCACCGAGGTGCTGCTGTCTGGCAAGGTGCTGGAGGCTACCCCCAACCATCCCATGTTGACCCGGGCCGGGCAGAAGAAGATAGGCGAGATCCTGGAGGGCGAGGAGGTGCTGTGCTTCAATCAGAAAACCCGGGCCTATGAGCCGTTCACGGTGTTACGCAAAAAGGAATACGCCGGCGGCGTGCAGAAAGTCTACAATATGGTGGCCACCGAAGGCACTACTTTCCTCATGAACGGAGTCATGGTGCTGCAGAAATAACTTACCCTTTATTACTTTTTTGGAATCTTTCGTTCGTACCTGACTAAGTCCTGGGGCCTGTGCTCCAGGATTTTTTCGTTTCAGGCCCATAATTTTCAAAACAGCCGCTAAACATATCCCGTAGACGCTTTTCTTATAAGCTCATCTGCCTGAAAAGGGTCCGTTTTGGTCTTTCGTTTCAATCAAGAGCCTAATGTACTCTATGAACTGCAGAATCAAAAAAATCTTTAAACAGTACTGATCTTAATACTTGGTTATCAATGTGTTATATAAATATGCGTATATATAAAATGTGAATTTACTTGATTTTTCAGGTTAATGAATTTAAATAAATGCAGGAAAAGTAATTTTTATACTAAGTTAAATCATATATTAACTCAGTGTTAAACTTAAACAGAAGCTTATGCTTACCGGACGTGTCAATGCACCAGAGATAAACACCCGCCACGGTTGGCTGAACACTAGCCGCTCCTACACCCTCCGCGATTTCCGAGGAAAGATTGTGCTGCTGGATTTCTGGACCTTTGGGTGTATTAACTGCCAGCACATTCTGCCGGATCTGAAGCGGCTGGAAAAAGAATACGCCAATGAACTGGTGGTCATTGGCGTGCACTCTGCTAAGTTCGATGCCGAGAAGCGGCAGAATGCCATTCGGCAGGCGATTCTCAAGTTCGGGATTGAGCACCCCGTGGTCAACGACGCCGATTTTGAGGTCTGGAAGCAATATGCCGTAAACGCCTGGCCTACCGTGGCCCTCATTGACCCAGACGGCAAAGTAGTAGGCCAGCGGTCCGGTGAAGGCATCTATGACATCATCAAGCCGCACCTGGATGACCTGATAGAAACTTTCTCTGACCGCCTCAACCGCGAGCCCTACGTGTTCAGGCCCGAGACCCTGGAGCCCTCTTCCCTGAGGTTCCCTTCCAAGCTAATCTCGGATGAAGAAGGCCACCTGTACCTGTCTGACAGCGGCAATAACCGGATTCTGAAACTGGATACCACCGGCAAGGTGCTGGAGATCATCGGCAGCGGCCGAGAAGGCTTCACCGATGGTTCCTCTGAGGAGGCCGCTTTCCATGAACCGCACGGCTTGGCCTTGCTCGGCCAGTTCCTTTACGTAGCCGATACCCGGAACAACGCCATCCGGAAGGTGGACCTTCTCCACAAGCAGGTGAAAACCGTTGCCGGCACGGGGGAGCTGAGCTACTACTTTTTCCATGAGGAGATGGGCGTGCCCGTTAATCCTAACAGCCCCTGGGATCTGGCCATAGAAGGAAACCACCTCTACATTGCCAGCGCCGGAAACCACCAGATTCTGCGCATGGATTTAGGCTCAGAGCAAGTCTACCGTTTTGCCGGCACTGGCCGCGAGGCCCTCGCTGATGGTACTATCCACGAGGCGGCCTTCAACCAACCCAGCGGCCTTTCGCTGCAAGGGCGCATCCTCTACATAGCCGATCCCGAGGCTAGCGCCGTACGTGCCGTGAACCTGGACAAAGGCACCGTGAAGACACTCATCGGCCGCGGGCTCTTTGAGTTCGGGGATGAGGACGGAGACTTCGATGAAGCATATCTGCAGCACTGCATGGGTATCACCAACCACAACAGAACCCTTTACCTGGCCGATAGCTACAACGGAAAAGTCAAAGAAATAGACCTAGATAAAGAGCGCATCAGAACAATTGTAGCGGGCCTGGAAGAACCCAACGATGTTCTCTTCCACCAAGGCTCCCTCTGGATCACCAACACCAACGCCCACGAGCTCTGGAAAGTGAACCTGAATACCGGCGAACGGGAGATTGTGCTGGTAAACGATCTCCTGCCAGTAGAGAACTAGGCCGCCTTAGCTAAGGGTTAGAACCGGAGATTGCCTTAGGCATCCCAATAAGTTTCCTGTCTTACACCGTTTTTCGCCAGATATGGTCAGAGCGCTTGTTTCTGAGATTCTTCCTCTCCCTGCTGTGATTCCCCTCCTCGGAGGGTTAGGAATGGGTAGGCGTTTTCTTATTCATTTTCCAAAATTCGCCTCAAACCACCGTATATCTGGCGCAAGTCTATAGGCGCAGACGCTCGCAAGACCTCCGGACGCTGCGAGGTCTAGAGCAAGCGGTATAGCGCAGGCAGAGACTCCACCTTCTGATTTAGGAAGAGCACCCGTAAAGTGGGGTGGTGAACAACCAACAATCCTTACACCACCAGGCTGATGGGTTGGAGGGATTGTGCTTGCACGCGCTGGGCTTGCTGGATGTGCCGCTGCTGATGCAGAATCAAGAATTCCAGGGCTTCTCCCAACCGCATCTTAAGCAATTTGAAGAACTCCACCGGAATAGCTTTCTGGTTAAGGTCGGCTTTGGCGGCGGAGGCCAACACGCGCAGCAGCTTTTCCTGGTGCTGTAGAAACTCCGTCAACACTTGGGTGGTGAGTTTGCTGTTGTGCGGATTCATGTGCTTCAGGGTCTTGTGTTTCTTCGCGTTGGCGGGGTTCACCAGGTCCAGTGATTTCTTCCCGATCCAAGAGTAGCGCACCGGCTGCGGAGAGAGAGGAGTGGCAGTAGCGTTAATGGCGCGCTCCAGGTGCGGCAGATAGAAACGGCTGTAGCGATTCAGATGCTCCAGGCACTCCAGAACGCTCCAGCCGGTGGCGTGGGGCTTGAAATTGAGGGTGGCGCTGTCCAGGGGCAGGAACTCAGACTGGATAATGCCCTTCTGAGCCTGAGCCTGCTGTTGCAATTGGGAGAGGAAAGTGGCTGTGTCCATGGTCTTTGTCTTTTGGTTTACTCAAAGGTAGAAGCCGCTTCCCCGCCAAACCTTGATTCAAATCAAGAATTACATGATGCGGCTCAGAGTCTCCGGGGTCATGCGCAAATAGGAGGCAATGTACTTCTTGGGCACCAGCTGAAAGATATGCGGGCTTCGGCGCAGCAGCCGTTCCAGGCGCTGCACGGGGTCAGGGAGTTGCAGGTCCACTTCGCGCTCAATCTTGCCTACCAACGCCTTCTCCAGCTCCATTCGCCAGAATTTCATGAATACTGGCCGTTTTTCCTGAATTAGATCAAAATCGGTCTTAGATATCGCCAGCAGCTCGCTCCGGCGCAGGGCCTGGATGCAGTACAAAGAAGGCGTCTGCGTCACCAGCGAGGGAAAGGATGTAATGAGGGTGTTGGGGTACGCGAAGCCTACACATATGTCTTCTTCCGGGGTGGGCAGATACAGTCGCAGCGCCCCGCTCTCCACAAAATACAGATGCTGCTCCACCTGACCTTCCCTGATGAGGAAATCGCCGCGGTTCACGGTATAGCGCTTCTTCCAAAGGGGCAGAAAAGCGTCCACGTCATCGGGGGTGAAAAGCGGAACCTGGTTGAGCAGAGAGGCCAGCATGGGCAGCGAGTTTAGGGGCTATTTTTAGGAAAATAAGAGAAAAACAGACCTAGAACTAATGTTAGGTTTTTTTCTCTTGCGTATACCTAAAGATACTGGTTATCTCTTTTCTTTCACGTAATTTTAAAGGCTAAACCCGCTGGGAAAGCTCTGCTTTAATGAAGAATGAGTTCTTTGCTACGAAAGGCAGAAGGTTTACAGACCAGAAGATACAGACAAGATATGGCTTTACTTTTTAATGATTTCGCGAGTTGGGGACAGCATTGCCAGGCCACGGGAGAGCCGTTGTACAAGGCAGTGCTGGCCTATGAGATAGAGCAGAAGGGCCGCACCGAGGAACAGATCTGGGACGGGCTGCAGCGGGCGTACGATGTCATGAAGGATGCCGTGAAGACCGGGCTCACCCAGGACATGACCTCGCGCTCGGGCATGGTGAATAATGGGGCCAAGAAAGTGGCGGCCGCACCGGTAACGGTTCTGTCGCCGGAGTTCCAGCAGCTCATCAGCCGGGCGCTGGGTGCTAAGGAAGTGAACTCGTGCATGGGTCGGGTAGTGGCGGCGCCCACTGCCGGGGCTTCAGGCATTTTGCCAGGCATTTTGACCACCATCCAGGACCTGCACGGACTGGAAGACCGTAAAATCCACGAGGGTTTGCTGGTGGCCGCCGGTATTGCGCTTATTATAGAAACGAATGCCTCGTTGGCCGGTGCCGTAGGCGGTTGCCAAGCCGAGACCGGTAGTGCAGCGGCCATGGGCGCCGGCGCGATTGTGTATTGCCTGGGTGGTACCGTAGAGCAGGCATTTGCGGCGGTGGCCATTACCATTCAGTGCATGCTGGGTTTGATCTGCGACCCCGTGGCGGGCCTGGTGGAGGTTCCCTGCATTGTACGCAACGCCAGTGCGGCGGCCATCGCGTTTTCCAGTGCCCAGATTGCCATTGCCGGCGTGAACCCGGTCATCCCCGTAGACCAATGTGTCATGGCGCTGGGCGAGGTTGGCCAAAGCATGGAAACCAAGTACAAGGAAACCGCCCTCGGCGGTTTGGCCAATACTCCCAGAGGCCGGGAGATTGAGAACCTGGTGCTGGTGCAGGACGTGGAAATCCTCCCCGATGAAGACAGTGAGTGAGTAAGTGAGTGACGAATCCCCGTTTAAGGCTGTTTTTAAAAAACGGGGCCCTAAACGGGGATTGGTGTTTTAGCCTTTCGGGAAAGCAATGTAAGGGCAATCCCTTGTGGTTGCCCTTTGTTTGTCAACAAAATCCAGATTGTTGGGAATAACTCAATAAAGGAACACGCATTCCGTCCCCCTTTGAAGGGGGTAGGGGGATGACAATGCGGTTTGAAGAACCAGTGGCTTTACTACAGAGAAGAGGCTTCAAAGATGCTCCTTACGGAAGGGCAACCAAAAGGGATTGCCCCTATAAACTATAACTGCGCCTCCTGCACCGTCACTATGTTCAGGAACTGTTCATGCTCATCCCAGCTAAGCCGGTACGGGCTTACTTTGTCCTGCGTCATCACCTCAATTCTGATGATTCTTTTGACATCAGCCAGGAACCGGTTTTTGTTGAAGGGCTGTTTGTTCAGGAGGATACGCAGATGGCGCTGTTCCTGCGGTACCTGGAAGTAATCCAGCACGTCTTCCAGTTTCAGGAGCGTTTTCTTGTTTTTAAGCTTGATCAGGTACACGCCGCTACTGGCTGCCGGACCCATAGATGCCAGAACAGCCGAGTCTCGGAATGCTTTCACCACAATAATTTCCTTGGGGTCTACCACCAAAGAAGCATAATCGGTTTCCTGTGAACCCAGCAGCAACAGGGGCTCATACATCTGAACCGATGCCGTTAATCTGGGCATGGGCTTCGCCGGAATAGGTTCCAAGCTGGGTAATGCCTGTCCGTAAAGGAGCTGGCCCCAGCCGCTGGCGGAGAAAAGGACGCCTAACAAGAGAACTGCCAGTGTTTTTCCCATGAAGCTAAGCTACAGCTTTTTATAAAAGAACGCCAGCAACAAGCCTTTTCGTTTATGGAAACCTAAATCCAAGGGAAGTGGAAGGTTTTCCTTGGCTTATCTTAATAGTTTGGAATGTTGCTCACGCTGTTTCTGGTCAGCAACAGGCCCAGCATCATGAGTAGGCTGGAAAGCAAAACGACAAAGAAAAGCACGCTCTCGTTCATGCCCACAATGTCATACTGCGGCGGAATGCTGAAGAACAGCAGGATGGTGATCAGGCCCCTGGGCGCAATGAAAAGCTCCGGGATAAGCGGCACCCGGGCAATGTACTGCAGGTAGGCAAAGCGTACCAGCAGAATGATAGAGAAAATGGTGAAGCCCATGACCCAGACATCCAGTTGGAAGAGTTCCTGCAGGTTAATGGAAAACCCGAAGAGCAAAAAGAAGAAGGTCCTGATCACGAAGGCACTCTCTCCGTTGATCTGTTTGAGTTGAATGATCTCCGCTTGCAGCGACGCCAGGCTGATGTACTTAGCCAGCCGGTCTTTGATGAATAGCGCGGCATTGTTCAGCATCAGGCCGAAGCACAGCACCATGAGCAGCGATGACAGGTGGAATTTCTTCCCGATGGAGTACAGCAGGATGAGGATGGCAATGATCAGGAAGAACTTGATGTGGCTCCTGATCTTGTCCACGAAAAACAACAGGAGCAGACAGCACACCACGGAGATCAGCAGGATGCTGCCCAGGTCCACCGCTAGGGAAACGAAAGACCCTATTCCCACCTGCTCGTTCTGAATGGCAAAGTTAAAGGCCACAATCCCGATGATGTCTGAAAAGGTAGCCTCGTAGACGATAAACTCTTTTTTCTGGGCAGTGAGATTACTCACGCTGGGGATGGCAATCGCGCTGCTGATCACCGCCAGCGGGATGGCGTTGACAATAGCCACTTGGTAGGGTACTTCCAGCCAGAAATAAATAAACCAGGCAATAAGCGCCGCCGTGATGAGCAGGGTAAGGGTAGCCGTGAGCAGGGTTTTCCGGATGAGGGGGAGTTTATCGCGGCTTAGTTCCAAGTCCAGGGCACCTTCCAGCACAATGAGAATAAGGCCTATGATGCCAAACAACTCCAGTATGTTGCGCAGACCCGGCAGAGAAACGTTGAAAGAAGAGGCAAGTACCTGAAGGATAATTCCGGTGAAAAGCAGCAGGATGACGGATGGTATCTTTGATCTTTTGGCCACCAGGTCAAAGACATATGACAGAATAATGAGGCTGCTAAGAATGATCAGAAAGGTATATGCGTCTAATATCATGCCGTGCGGTTAGGTGGAAAAATAATACAAGGCCGGCTTCTACAGAAAGGAAAACGCACCTTGTATTTGAAAAGTATTGAAATATAGAAGCGGCCAGTAGGGGTAAAAGTTTCCTGGCTGGTCTTCTTCTCGCAACTAAGATAGAAATCTCTTTTTACGGGAAAAGTCTTTGCCTGGGTAGGTTCTGGCTTCTTGGACTGATTATCTTTTGATTATTTATACAGCTTGAACAAAGCTTTACCTGACTTTATGAAACCACTCGCCTCTCTTACCATTGGCTCCAAAAAACTATTCTTCTCTGCCATAGCCTCTGCCCTGCTAGGCTTCTCCGGTTGCTCTGTGCCTGATATGAAAGTAAGCGAGAGCTTTCAGCAGGAAGCCACCGTCATGCCCGTGGTAGGGCGCTCGGCTTTCAGGGTGTCACTGGGCAAAGAAAAGGGCTTTGGGTTTGGCTCGTACCGCCTGGAAGACATCAGCCGGGGCTGGACCCGGCGTTCAGATCTGGGGAGCCTGATCCAGGCAACCGAGGCTTACCAGAAATACAGTTTCTTGCTGCGAGATACGGTGCAGGGGAAAACGGTGGACGTGCAGGCCGCAGCCATGCTCAACGCCGTCACGGCCCAGGCCGATGGCTGGTCTGCGAACCTGAACAAGCAGCGTGAGTTCCTGCAGGTGGCCTTCCGGTCTCCAGAGAGCGGCGACTGGCGACTGGCCCTGGCAGATCCCGGGAACTTCATGGAGCGACGTAATTTCACCGGAAAGCTTACCAACGGCACCTATGAGATAGAGGTTTTGCCGCTGTACAGGTGGGAGGGGAAATCCTTGCCCTCCGGCACGGCCCTGGGTTACGAGTTCTCCCGCGACGGGCAGGTCCTGGCCAGTGTGCAGACCGTGAACAACGGCAAAGTGTGGTTCAGGAACACCCTCAGCCCAGATCTGCGGCTGGTGCTGGCCAGTGCCTGCGGCTCGCTGCTCCTCTACAACAAACTTGACGAAAACAATCAATAACCCGCCGGAACCAATCTCATCCCCAGTAAGTTACCGCCACAGATGCGCTTAAAAGGCGCCTGTGGCGGTTTTTGTTTATCCTGAATTTATTTAAATCCCGCAGTATCAAAAATCCTTTCGCATCTTCGTTTAACAATTATCTAATCCTAACCTGAGAGGCACTTCCGTGCTTCTGTCTTATATGAGAGATTTCTTTTGGTGGTGTGCCGGGGCCGATGACCACATTCTGTCCCAATGCCCTAAGTCTGAGCACATCAAATTCGGGAGCATAGGCGCCACTGTCTTGTTTACCGGCATATTGGCGGCCCTTTCGGGCGGCTACGCGCTCTACACCGTTTTTGACTCTGTAGTGGCCGCGGCGGCTTTCGGGTTGCTGTGGGGTGCCGTTATTTTCAACCTGGACCGCTTCATTGTCTCCACCATCCGCAAGGAGGGCAGGTTTGGCAAGGAGTTTCTGCAGATTCTGCCGCGCCTGGTGCTGGCATTGGTATTAGCCATCGTGATTTCCAAACCGCTGGAGCTGCGCATCTTTCAGAAGGAGATTGACAGCGTGCTGGAGGAGAAAAAGGCCCAATTGGCTCTGGAGCACCAGAAACTCATCAACCAGCAGTTTACCGAGGCTGATTCTGTGCGCAAGGACATTGACCGTATCAAAGCCGAGATAGGAACCAAGTCTGCCCAGCGCGACACGCTCTACACACAGATGAGCGCCGAGAGCGACGGTACCGGCGGCACGAAGAAAATCGGTCGCGGCCCGATCTTCCAGGAGAAAAAGGCCCAATATGACAAAATAGACGCCGAATTGAAGGTGCTGCAGGAGCAGGCTTCCTTGTTGATTGCCCAGCGCCAGCAGCGCATTGACACCCTTGCTGCCCAGCGCGACAAAGCCATTGCCCAGGGAAAAGCCCGCTTTGAGGATTACGGCGGCATCATGGCCCGTATGGAGGCCCTGGAGAAATTGCCGTTCATGCCCAGCTTCTTCATCATGCTGCTGTTCATCTGCCTGGAGACCGCGCCCATCTTCACCAAACTGATCTCTAAGCGCGGTCCTTATGACGATCTGCTGCGCGACGTGGAGTCTACTACCGAGCTGGACAGCCTGGAGAAACTGGAGCACCGCCGCCGCGAGTACGACACCCGCAAAGTCATTGATGAGGCTGGCAAAGAATCCCGCATGGAGCACTACAGCCACAACCGCCGCGAGACCGTGAAGGTAGACGCCGACACCGACCTGGAACTGGCCCGCACCAACGCCCACGCCCGCCTCAGAACCGGCAAAGAGAAAATCCGCCGCGAGACCGAGAGCTACATGGATAATTTTTAAACTGCCGCAACCGGCTGTTTTAAGGCCGTTTTTTGAAAATCGGCTTTAAAGTAGGATATAGGCTATTGCAGCGGTTTGGAGCTGTTTTCACAAAAGCAGGCTCTAAACGGGTTATTGTCTTTTGATCAGCTCCGGGTGGTTCGTCATCACGCCATCGGCGCCCATCTGAAAGAGCTTCTGGATGTTCTGGGGCTCATCCTCGGTCCAGATAAAGGTCTTGAAGCCCTGGTTGTGGAGCGAGGTGATAAACGCCTTGGAGGCGAAGAAGCGGTGCACGTTGATGGCGGTGGCTTCTGAGTAGCGGTCAAAACTCCCGAACTTGAGCTCATGGTCAATGAAGACAGGCAGGAACGGGATCTTGCCGATGATCAGCTTTTGCGTGGGAATCACGAAATCGGCTTTCCAGATGCGGTCCAGGATGGGGTCATAGAAAGACTGCAGCACGCACCAGTCCTCGGCGCGATTCTCCCGGATAAGCTGGATGGTCTTTTCCTCCAGGCCGGAGTAATAGTCTTCTTCGCCTTTCTTCAGCTCAATGAGCAGTTTCTTTTTGCCTTTCACCGCGCGCAGGACCTGCGCCAGGGTAGGGATGCGCTCGCCCGCGAAGGCGGAGTCCAGCTTGCTGCCGGCGTCCAGTTTCTTCAGCTCGGCCAGGGTGAGGTCGGCCACGCGGCCGGTGCCGTTGGTGGTGCGGTCCACGGTGGGGTCATGGATGACCACTACCTCGCCGTCTTTGCTCTGGTGCACGTCTACCTCAATGTAATCGGCCTGGGTTTCCAGGCCTTTCTTCACGGCGGCCAGGGTGTTCTCCGGCGCCAGGCCGGCAGCGCCCCGGTGGGCAATGACCTGCACCTTACGGGCATTTTTCTTCAGCGTGATGCCTGGCTCAGCGTTGCCAGAATCGCCGCAGGCCCAGAGAAAAAACAACAGGAGAGGCAGGATTGCCTGCCTCTTCCACCATTGTATCTTACGGGTACGGGATCTTTCGCTCATAGACGCGCTGGCCTATCTGTAGACTTCAGCGTTGAAAGATAATACAGTTTTCTAATTCAGCCAACGGCCGCAGAAAGCAATTGCCTAATTACAGGATGTCTACCTGGCGGGTAATGCTTTCTTCCAAAGAAATGAAGGTTTCTGTGCGCTCCACACCCTCAATGGCCTGTATTTTCTCGTTCAACACCTCGCGCAGGTGCAGGGTGTCACGGCAGATGATTTTAGCGAACATGCTCCACTGGCCAGTGGTGTAGTGCATCTCAACAATCTCGGGTACTTGCCGCATTGAAGTGACCGCCGTCTGGTACGCTGAGCCTTTCTCCAGGTAGATACCAATAAAGGCGCAGATGTCATAACCTACCGCGTTGGGGTTGATGAAGAGGTGCGATCCTTTGATCACCCCTAAATCTTCCAACTTCTTCATGCGCACGTGTACGGTACCCCCAGAAACTTGTAATTCTTTGGCAATGTCTGTGTAGGCTCTGGTAGCATCTAGCATCAGCATGGAAAGAATTCTTCTGTCAAGATTGTCAATTTCTGAAACTTGGGCCATTTTATAGATCTATTTTTAACAATTCTACAACGAACAATAATCCTTTTTAGGGATGTGCTAAGATACGAAAAATTGTTTTATGGATTTATCAATTTAATCAATAAAATCATATATTTGTTTTAATGAAACAAAAGAAAGGTTAACATATTTATAAAATTTATATGGAAGGCGATTTGGTTGAAGAGCTAGAGGTGAGCCTGGAGGCAACTCTTGCCCAATTGCAGGGCACGGAAACCGTAGACGTGCTCAAGGTGCAGCAAGCCATCATCAGGGCCGCGCACCAGTTCATGTTTGAGCGCGGTTTGGTGCAGGTCATGCCCCTCATGCTCTCGCCCATCACAGATCCTTTGAACCATGGCGTGGTAGATGCATCCATTGCCTATGCCGGTTGCCGCTGGAGCCTGACCAAGTCTATGATCTTCCATAAGCAGTTGGCACTCTTGAACCCAGCCTTGGAGGCATTGTACATTGTGTCACCTAATGTTCGTTTGGAGTTTGCCGACCGTGCGTTTACGGGCCGCCACCTGTTTGAGTTCACCCAGATAGACTTTGAATTCCGGGACAAGGACGGCGTTTTTGTGCGCTCCTTCATGGAAGACCTGCTCCGTTACCTCTTTGCCGCCGTGCAGAAAGACCTGCCCGAGATCGTCTCCAAGTACCGCCCCGAAGGGTTGTGCCAGATAGGCGAGCTGGAGATCTTCCGCACCGAGGACCTGGAGGCGCAGTACGGCCCCGACTATGAGCACGTCAAGTCCAAGGAGGCGCAGCTGCCCTTCTGGCTCCTGAACCACCGCCGCGAGTTCTATGACAAGGAAGACCCCGCCAAGCCGGGCACGTACCTGAACTATGACCTTATCTGGCCCGAGGGTTTTGGAGAAGGATTATCCGGAGCAGAGCGTGAGAACGAGTATCACCAGATCCTGAAACGGATGGAAGAGGCCGGCACTGACCAGCAGGCCTTCAAGCATTACCTGAAAGTAGCCCAACAAGGCTTGCCGCGCTCTGCCGGTGCCGGGTTTGGGGTAGAACGCATGGCTCGTTTTATTTGCCGCATCAAAGACATCAATGACGTGGCTTTGTTTCCGCGTAGGCCCGGCACACCGGCACTTTTCTAACAAAGTCAGGTATTTACTAGTAAAAAGTAGCGTTTTTAGGCGGTTTTTAGAAAACTCCCTAAAAACGCTTTTCATTTCACCGTAACCTCTCCGATATTGGGGCGCCATTCCTGTTGGGACGGCAGTACGGAAACCAGAGGCTCGGGCATTCTTAGCGGCCCAGCCTCGTTAACTCCTTCTCCATGAGTACGCACAAGCATTTCATCATTGACTTTGACAGCACCTTCACCAAGGTAGAGGCCCTGGACGAACTTTGCGCCATCTGCATCCCAGACCCGGCCCGTCGCCAGAAAGTACTCTCCGAAATCCAGCGCATCACCGACTTGGGCATGGAAGGCGAGATTCCCCTGGTAGACTCCCTGGACCAGCGGTTGGCCCTGCTCAGCGCCAACCGGGAGCACCTGGATACCCTCATCCAACACCTGAAGGGCCAGATCTCAGAGTCATTCAAGCATAACAAAGCTTTCTTTGAGGCCTTCAAAGACGATATCTACATCATCTCCAACGGGTTTAAGGAGTTCATTGTGCCCATTGTGCAGGAACTGGGCGTGAAGCCCGAGAACGTGTTCGCCAACAGCTTCACGTATGACGAGAACGGTAACATTACCGGGTTTGACCGCGCCAATGTACTCACCCAGAACCAGGGCAAGGCCAAGCAGATCAAGAGCCTGAACCTGCCCGGCGAGGTCTACGTCATCGGGGACGGCTATACCGATTATGAGATCAAAGAAGCCGGCATCGCCGATAAATTCTACGCTTTCACCGAGAACGTGAGCCGCGACAGCGTAGTGGGCAAAGCCGACCACGTGACCCCCAGTCTGGATGAGTTCCTGTACGTGAACAAGCTGCCCAGCGCGCTCTCTTACCCCAAGAACCGTATCAAAGTGCTGGTGCTGGAGGGTATCCATGAGCGGGCCATCAATATGTTCCGGCAGGAAGGTTACCAGGTAGAGGTAGTCGCGGGAGCGCTGGAAGAAGACGAGTTGTGCGAGCAGCTGCATGATGTGTCTATTCTTTGTATCCGGTCCAAGACGCAAGTGACGGCCAAAGCCCTGGCGCACGCCCCGCGCCTGATGGCGGTAGGTGCCTTCTGTATAGGAACAAACCAGATTGACCTGCAGACCTGCACTGAACGCGGCATCATCGTGTTCAACGCGCCTTACAGCAATACCCGTAGCGTGGTGGAGATGGCCATCGGGGAGATCATCATGCTTTCCCGCGGACTGGTGGAGAAAAGCAACCGCCTGCACCAGGGCGAGTGGGACAAATCAGCGAAAGGATCCAACGAGATCAGGGGCAAGAAACTGGGCATCATTGGGTACGGCAACATCGGGTCGCAGCTTTCTGTCTTAGCCGAGAGCCTGGGCATGGAGGTCTATTTTTATGACGTTGTAGACAAGCTGGCCCTGGGCAACGCCAAGGTCTGCCATTCCCTGGCCGAGTTGTTAGCCTTAGCCGATATCGTGACGCTGCACGTAGACGGCCGCGCCGCGAACAAGAACATCATCGGACCGAAGGAATTTGAGCTGATGAAACCGGGTGTACTGTTCCTGAACCTGGCCCGCGGCCACGTGGTGGACATCGAGGCCTTAGCCGAGAACATCAAGAGCGGAAAAATCAGGGGCTGCGCCGTGGACGTGTTCCCGTACGAGCCTAAGAACAACCAGGAGAAGTTTGAATCGGCGCTCCGCGGCTTGCCCAACACACTGCTTTCGCCGCACGTGGGCGGCAGCACCGAGGAGGCCCAGGAGAACATCGCGCAGTACGTGCCGTCCAAGATGATTGACTACATCAACACGGGCGGTTCATACAACAGCGTGAACTTCCCTAACCTGCAGTTGCCGGCCCTGCGCAACGCGCACCGTCTCATCCACATCCACCGCAACGTACCGGGCATCCTGGCCAAGATCAACAATGCCTTGGCAGATAACCAGATCAACATCCTGGGCCAGTACCTGAAAACGAACGAAACCATTGGTTACGTGATCACAGACGTGGATACCAAGTATGACCGCTCCGTGATCCAGCAACTGAAACAGATCCCGGACACCATCAAATCCCGGACGCTGTACTAGTAGCAGGTAGCAGGATGTAGCAAGGTTTTCTGGTGTTTTGGGATTGTTTTCAAGAAATCGGGCACAATGCGTCTGATGGAAAAATATAGTACAAGAGCCGTTTTAAGGCTGTTTTCCAGGAAACGGCGGCAAAACGGCTCTTGCATTTAACCTGCTCCATTCTCATTTATAAACCACGGTAGGCAAGAACTATCGTTCAATCCATTCATTCAATCTCTCAATCACCCATTCACTCATTCAAAAATGGCTTCTGTATATTTCACTCCCGGCCCCTCGCAACTGTACCCAACGGTGGCAGGGCATTTGCAAAACGCGTTAGACCAGCAGGTGTTCTCCCAGTCGCACCGCAGCCAGGCGTTCAAAGACTTGTACAAACGCGCTGATGAAGGCCTGCGGGCGCTGTTTGGGTTGCCCTATGATTACGCCATTTATTTCACCGGATCGGCCACCGAGATCTGGGAGCGCAGCCTGCAGAGTCTGACTGCTGAGCGCACCTACCACCTGGTGAACGGTTCCTTCTCCAAGAAGTACCTGGACCACGCCAAATGGCTGGGCCGCGATGCGCAGGTTTTGCAGGTACCATTTGGGCAGGGGTTTGCCATAGACCAGGTGCAGGTGCCCGCCGGTACCGAGTTGCTGGCCATCACCCAGAACGAGACCAGCTCCGGCGTCTGCGTTCCTGTCGCCGACATCCACCTGCTGCGGGAAAGGAATCCTGAGCCATTGATCTCCGTGGACATTGTCTCTGGGGCGCCGTATGCGCCGCTGGATTTCTCCAAAATAGACATGGCTTTCCTGTCGGTGCAGAAGGGGTTTGGCTTGCCGGCCGGTCTGGGGGTTTGGATTGTGAACGAGCGCTGCCGCACCAAAGCCGTCCAACTGGAAGGGAAGCAATATACCGGCGGGCACCACAGCATCGCCTCTCTGCAGGACCAGTACCAAGGCTTCCAGACACCCAGCACCCCCAATGTGTTGGATATCTACCTGCTGGCTCATGTGGTGGAAGACATGCTGGCTAAAGGCTTGGACGTGATCAGGCGAGAAACCGAGGCCAAAGCCCAACAACTCTATGGTTTTTTGGAAGAAAGCGCCCTGTTCTCTCCCTTCGTGCAGGAGAAAGCGCATCGCTCCCCCACAGTGATAGTGGCCGATGTGCTGGAGAGGCCTGCCGCCGAAATTATTTCTATATTAAAAAAAGAAGGAAATATAGTAGGAAGCGGATATGGAGCATTCAAAGAAAAACAGATCAGAATAGCCAATTTTCCGGCTATTTCAGGGCAGGAAGTAGAAGATTTAATCCAAATACTAAAACGGCTATAATTGTATGTAAAAAGGAATATGCTGTTTTGGGTATATTTATACTTGATATAGTGAAACTTTACTTCTAATTTTGGGTATAGGAAGTATTAAATATAACTAAAACAACAGTATTCCGATGAAGAAATTTTTACTTACGCTTTTGGTTTTCGCTTTCGCAGTTTCTGTTTCTCCTGTGGCCAACGCGGCCACCGATGCCACGCTTGCAGCTGAGTCACTCCCATTCTTCAAAAAGAAGAAAGGTTCTATGGCCAGATACAAGCAGATCAAGCGGAATAATGGGAGTTATATGAAAAAGCGGACTACCGCAAACCGCAAGAAGAAATCTTTCTTCCAGCAAATTGCCTCCCGCTAATAGCCGGCCATTTGCCTAATACTTCTGGAAAGGCGGGAAACTGCTCGTCTTTGAAGAAATGAAAAATGCCTTCTGGTTCTCAGAAGGCATTTTCTTGTTTAGAGGTTATTGCGTTGTTTTCGCCACATCTCATTGAAAGAAAGCGGGGCGGCCACCAGCGGCTCGCGCCGTTTGCTCCAGGTTTCTTTCTGCACGTGGCCCAATACAAAGTTCTTCACCGAAGCCGGGGCCAGGTTCAGCAACCGGCGGCTCTGCATGCCCTTGGCCCAGAAGCGGAACGCCAGTTTCTCATTCTTGTCCACCAGGCCTTCGTCTACGCTTTGCTTGCGGTTGAGCAGGAGCAGATTGTGCAGGTTGATCTTCACGGGGCACACGCTGGTGCAGGCGCCACACAGAGAGCTGGCGTAACTCAAATGCTTGTGCTCTTCCATGCCCGCCAGGTGCGGCGTAATCACCGATCCGATAGGTCCGCTATACGTGGTCTCGTAGGTATGGCCACCGATGTTCTTGTACACCGGGCACACGTTGAGGCAAGCCCCGCACCGGATGCAGTTCAGGGCTTCTCGCTGGTCTGGTTGGGCCAGCAGGTTGGTGCGGCCGTTGTCCAATAGCACCACATACATTTCCTCGGGGCCGTCTTTCTCGGTGGGCTGGCGCGGGCCGGTCAGGATGGTGTTGTAGATGGTCACGTTCTGCCCGGTACCACTGGTGCTGAGCAAAGGCCAGAAAAGGTCCAGATCCAGCATGGACGGGATCAGCTTCTCAATGCCCACAATGGCGATGTGCGTCTTCGGGAAGGTGGTGGACAAGCGGGCATTCCCTTCGTTCTCCGTCACGGCAATCCCGCCTACGTCCGCGATCAGGAAATTGGCTCCGCTGATGCCTACCTCGGCCTGGGTGTATTTCTCGCGCAGGAGTTTGCGGGCCGTGAGCACCAACTGTTGCGCGTCATCGGTGCGCGGAATGCCCAGTTTCTTAGAAAACAGCTCCGAAATGTCTTTCTTGGACATGTGCATGGCCGGCGTCACAATGTGGTACGGGCGCTGCCCGGCCAGTTGCACAATGTATTCGCCCAGGTCGGTCTCCACTGTCTCTACGCCGTTCTTCTCCAGGAAATCGTTCAGGTGGATCTCTTCGGTGCTCATGGACTTGGACTTCACCACCGATTTGGCGCGCTTGCGCTTCATAATGGCCCCAATCTCACGCAGGGCTTCCTCGGCATTCTGGGCCCAGATCACTTTCCCGCCTCGTTTGGTGAAATTGTTCTCAAACTCCACCAGGTACTTGTCCAGGTTGTTGATGGTCTGGGTCTTGAGGAACGAGGCCCGCTCTCGCGCTAGTTCATGGTGCTCATAGGCCATCATACCGTTCTGCACGGCGGCATTGTACTTGCCTATGTTGAAGCGGATTTTCTGCCGATGCTCCAGGTCAAACGCCTTGTTCTCTGAGTCCTGCAGGAACTGCTTTAATTTTATGCTCAAGTTATTTTCTCCTGTAATTACTTTTAGGCGCCAGCGTCTGCCCGGGCCATGATCATTTCTACTTCTCAGTTTTTAAGCCATTTTTCAGAAAACAGGCCTAAATAAGAGGGGCAATTACCGCAATGCCTTGTAAAAGAAGCGGTCAAGCTACAAAAATAACGGCGAACCGGCCAATAAGATATAGGCCAAAAGAAAAAGGAGAGGGAAAACCCTCTCCTTTTTCTTTTGGCTAGTCCTGAGTCTAGAGTTCTGAGTCCAAAGTCTTTATTTCAACTCAGCGCTCTAGAATCAGGGCTAACGCGCAGCGTCGGCGCTTATTTCTTATTGCTGTCTACCTTGATGCGCTCGGTACGGTTAGCCAGGTCCCAGGCGGTGTAGAACACCAGGCGGGCTACTTTCTCGGCCGATGGGAAGTTGATCTTGTCCACGTCATCCGTTGGCTGGTGGTAGTCCTCGTGCACGCCGTTGAAATAGAAGGCAATCGGAATGTTGTGCTTCGCGAAGTTGTAGTGGTCTGAACGGTAGTAGAACCGGTTCGGGTCGTTGGGGTCGTTGAAGGTATAGTCCAGGTCGATGTTGGTGTACGTCTTGTTCGCGTTCTCAGAGATGGCGTGCAGCTCAGAGGAAAGCTTGTCAGAGCCTATCACGTAGATGTAGTCGGCTTTGCCTTCGTGCTCTTTATCAGTACGCCCGATCATATCGATGTTCAAATCTGCCACAGTGTTCTCCAGCGGGAAAACAGGATGGTCTGTGTAGTACTCAGAACCCAGAAGGCCTTTCTCCTCGGCGGTTACGGCCAGGAACAGGATGCTGCGGCGCGGGCCATGGCCGTTCTTCTTCGCCTGCGCGAACGCCTGGGCCAGTTCCATCACTGCCATGGTGCCGGAGCCATCGTCGTTGGCGCCGTTGTACACCACGCCGTTCTTGATGCCTTCATGGTCATAGTGCGAGCTGATCACGATGAGTTCGTTTTTCAGGTCAGAGCCTTCTAGGTAACCCAACACGTTCTCCGTTGGGAGCGGCTGGCGGTTACGGGCGGTTTTGATCTTCACGTTCGTAGCGGCTTTGAAAGGTGAAGCTACGGTTTTGCCCGCTTTGGCCACGGAGGCACCGTAAGAAGTCAGTTGCTCTGGTTTGGTGTTCAGTAACGCGGCAGCCATAGAAGGTGACACGTAGATGTTAGCAGCGCGAGGCTGGGTAGTGGAAGCTGCAAACCCGATGGAGAAGCGATTCAACATACCGGCGTAACGGGCCGTCTGCTGCTGGAACTCGGCATCAGTGGTACCCATCACCACTAACACGCTTTTAGCGCCTTTCTTGGTGGCGGCAGTGGCTTTTGTGCGGGTATCCTGTGACCAGGTGCTCATTTTGTCGGTTCCGCTGATGATATATTTGCCGTCTGCTTTTTTAGGCTCCCCAGCCAGCACTACTACGGCCTTGCCGGTCACGTCCAGGTTGGTGTAGTCTGAGTACGCCGGGTCATCTATGCCATAGCCGGCAAACACCACCTGAGCAGTTTCCTCATTCTGGTACGGCGATGTGCCCAGCACGAAGAAATCTTTGCCCATGGTGAATTTCTTTGAACCTACGGTTACGTAGCCTTCGCCCCAGGAGCTTTTCTCCAGGTCAAAGGTTTGGTAATACGGGTTAGAACCGCCTTTTACCGGACCTACCAGGCCGTTGGCCTTGAAGTGGTTGGAGATGTACTCGGCGGCCATCTTCTGTCCGCGCTCGCCGGTCTCGCGGCCTTCCAAAGAATCGGAGGCCAGCACGCGCAGGTATTTCTCCAGGTCGGCGGCGGTAATGGTCTTTGCGTAATCGGTGGGGTTAGCCGCGATGGCACCCGCTGCTGCCGCTCCGTTGGCGCCCGAGGCGGTACTGTCCGCGGTAGACGCCGAAGGAGTTTGGGACGAGGAACAAGCCGACAGGAAAGCGGCGGCCATGCCCAACGTGTACAAATGCTTTTTCATTGAGGTTGTTTGTTGTTCTGGTATAAGACCTTAATGCTACTGAATTTTCGGGTAACGAACAAACGATAGCTGTTTTGGGGCCGTTTTTGGGAAAACAGGGCAAAAACGATGCCGCATCGTTGTCGTTCTTATTTATGGATCAGCACCGTGGCGTAGGCGGCCACGCCTTCCTTTTTGCCCACAAAGCCAAGCTGCTCGGTGGTAGTAGCCTTGATAGAGATATCATCCTCCGGAATACCCATGACCTCAGCCAGGCAGGTTTTCATGCCAGGGATGTGCGGGTTCACCTTAGGTTCCTGCAGGCAGACGGTAGAATCAATGTTGCCCACCTCGTAGCCTTTCTCCCGGATGAGTTCCATGACCTCGCGCAGCAGGATCTTGCTGTCTATGCCTTTGTACTTAGGATCTCTGTCTGAGAAATGGTAACCGATGTCTCTCAGGTTGGCGGCACCCAGCAGGGCATCGCAAATCACGTGGATCAGGACATCGGCATCTGAGTGACCCAGGGCGCCATGAGTGTGGGGTATTTTAATGCCACCCAGCCAGAAATCCAATCCTTCCTGCAATTGGTGCACGTCATAGCCGAAGCCGGTTCTTATGTTAAAGCTCATGAATGAGGTATTGATTGCTTTATTTTGAGATTTTAGATGAGTAAGGCCTGCCCTTGTTGGTGTTATCACCAACAAGCAGTTTACGCTGGCCTTGCCAATATCTGCTCCTGCGGTTTGTTGGTGATAACACCAATAAAGGCAGGGTAATAAATTATGTCATCTTGGAAAGATCTTGTGGGCGAACTAGAATAGCTTTTATTAAGCCCTACTACCGTTTGCTCACAAGATCCTTTCAGGATGACAATAAATTAGAGAGAAAGCAGATGGGGTCATTTAGGGGCTGATTTCTAAAAATCAGTCCCTAAACAAACTAATCCTGTTCCAAAGCTTCTTCCAACTCCTCTTGCGCCTCGCTGCCGGGAGCGGCTTTGTAGATGAGGGTAGAGCAGTTCTCGGGTCTCAGGATTTCCTGGGCCTGCTGGTAGATGGCCTGTGAGGTGACGGCCTGTACCAGGGCGCCTTCCTCGTTGATGAAGTTGGGGTTACCCATCAGTTTGCCCACGGCCAGGTTCAAGGCACGGTTCAGGAGCTCAATCTCGGAGAAGACAATGGAGGTCTCGGCTTTGTTTTTCACTTTCTGCAGTTCCTCCTCGCTCACGTGCTCGGCCCTGATCCTGGCCACGATGGTTTCTATGGCGGCGTTGGCGACCTGCGGTTCTACGCCCACGTTCAGTTTGCCCTGGATCACGAGCAAGCCCGGGTCCATGGAGCCGGTCACAAACGAGGAGATGGAATTGAACAGTTTCTGCTCTTTCACCAGCTCCTGGTAAAGGCGGGAAGAGTCGCCGTGGCCCAGCACATCGCTCAACAGATCGGCGGCGTAGTAGTCTGGGCTAGTGCGGGCCGGCATGTGGTAGGCTTTGTAGAGCGCGGTGAGAGGCACCTCGGCCTCTACTTCCAGATAGCGGGCCTCAGTTTGGCGGGGCTCCTGGGCCAGGTTGCGCTCGTATTTCACGCCGCCGGGGATAGGCCCAAACCATTTCTCGGTGAGTTCCCTGGCGCGCTCAAAGGTGATGTTGCCGGCAAGTACCAGAATGGCGTTGGCGGGTGAGTAATGTTTCTTGAAAAAGGTCCGCACATCATCCATTACCGCGTTCTCAATGTGGCTGATCTCTTTCCCGATGGTCGCCCATTTGTAGGGGTGGTGCTGGTAAGCCAGCGGCCGAAGTTTGAGCCAGACATCGCCGTAGGGTTGGTTCAGGTAATTCTGCTTGAACTCCTCTACCACCACTTTGCGCTGCACTTCCAGGCCGTTCTCGCTGAACGCCAGATCCAGCATGCGGTCAGACTCCAGCCAGAAGCCAGTCTCAATGTTCTGAGCCGGTACGGTGAGGTAGTAGTTGGTAATATCCGGCGAGGTGAAGGCGTTGTTTTCTCCGCCGGCCAGTTGCAAGGGTTCGTCGTAGTTGGGCACGTT
The DNA here is from genome assembly GCF_017916365.1 of Rufibacter roseolus. GTDB lineage: Bacteria > Bacteroidota > Bacteroidia > Cytophagales > Hymenobacteraceae > Nibribacter > Nibribacter roseolus. Next base: position 149,718 of record NZ_JAFMSU010000001.1, on the reverse strand, counting down.
CACCGATCCGCTGAACATCAGGTGCTCAAACAGGTGGGCGAAACCAGTGTGGGTCTCGTCCTCATCGCGGGAACCCACATTGTAGAGCACGTTCAAAACCGCCAGCGGCGTGGTGGTATCTTCGTGCACAATGCAGCGCAGGCCATTATCTAAAGTGAATTCTTTATACTGAATCATAATCAAAGGTGTCCTCTCTTAATGATAGGGGGAGACAATGTACGAAAGTACGTAAACCCAGTCTGAAAATTAAAGTTGCCTCCAAGAAAGAGGGTAGTTAGCGGTAATAGCAGTGAAACACACGTAAATACCTCAGTGTTTCAAGAGGTGGGTTGTTTATTGTTGCATTTGAACATATCCATTTTTTTATGTAATTAAATAAGGTTATGTTTAGTAAATAAATATCTAAAATCTATAATTACATTTTATGGAAAACATCTTGTCAACAACAGACCAGGAAGCCCCTGATAACCTTACTGCATCCCATGCCAATGTCTCTGAAGTAATGGACAGATTCCATTCTTCCCTGGCGAATAAACAAGCCACAGAAATGGCTACTTTGCTTGCTGAAGACGGACACTTTAGTGCTACAGACCCAACGGAGTTGTTTGATAAGCAACAATATTCAGATTACATGGCGCAGGTGCTTGGGGATTCCACGGTGAAAGTTTCCAACCATAAGGTAGACCTCCGGGAAATAAAGATTGATGAGAGCGCTACCTCTGCCACGGTGATTGAGCAGTTTAAGATGGATACGTTTACGCCCAATATTCCCTGGCGCTTGGTAAGCCATTTGATCAAAGACGGAGACTCCTGGAAAATCAATGTTCTCAGCTTTAACGTGACACCAACTAACGCTCAGTTAGAAGCTATTGTGAATGCGGTGAATTAAGGGTATCAAGCCTAACGTAAATTATTTACCCTCGCTTCTTTCATTTGAGAGGTGCGAGGGTTTTTTATGTGCCTTGGTTTGTCTGTGAAGTAGTTATCTCCAGGATAAGGCTTTATGGATGCTTATTTGCTCGTTTTGGTGAACGTTCTTCCTGCTTCTTGCAGTCGCGCTAGTTTAGCTGGTAATAGGATGGATAGCTTTCGCGTTCATTTCGTTAAATAAATCAGGTATATGGTTTAGCCGCGCAGACCAAACCCAGGTTGAAGGTCGTTTTTAGCATAATTTCCCTAAACTGGCCTCTAAACGGCAAAAGTAAAAATAACTAGGCTACTATTTCGCCCCATCAGGGATTGCCGTAAATTTACGCCTCGCAGAAAACGCGAAAACCATGAAATTCAACCGAAAAGACTATACAGACGACGATCTGCTGCACCTGTACCGGGGCATTCTCAAACCCCGCATGATTGAGGAGAAAATGCTGATTCTGCTGCGCCAGGGCAAGGTGAGCAAGTGGTTCTCGGGCATCGGGCAGGAGGCTATCTCCGTGGGTTCTACCCTGGCTTTGGAGCCCGATGAATACATTCTGCCCCTGCACCGCAACCTGGGCGTTTTCACCTGCCGCGACATTCCGTTGGACCGCCTGTTTGCCCAGTTCCAGGGCAAGAAAACCGGTTTCACCAAAGGTCGCGACCGTTCTTTCCACTTCGGGACGAACGATCACCACATTGTGGGCATGATCTCGCACCTGGGACCGCAACTGGCTGTAGCTGACGGCATTGCCTTAGCTGAGATGCTGGACAAACGCGAGAAAGTAACCCTGGTGTACAGCGGAGACGGCGGCGCCAGCGAAGGCGACTTCCACGAGGCGCTCAACGTGGCCGCCGTGTGGGGACTGCCCGTGATCTTCATGATCGAGAACAACGGCTACGGTTTGTCTACGCCCAGCAACGAGCAGTTCAAATGCCAGTACTTCATTGACAAAGGCCCGGCCTACGGCATTGATGCGCTGCAGATAGACGGCAACAACGTGCTGGAGGTCTATGACACCGTACGCCAGGCCGCCTACAGCATCAGAAAGAATCCGCGCCCTATGTTGATTGAGGCCATGACCTTCAGAATGCGTGGGCACGAAGAGGCCTCCGGCACCAAGTACGTGCCACAGGAGCTGTTTGAGCGCTGGAGCAAGAAAGACCCGGTAGAGAACTTTGAGAAGTACCTGCTGGACGAGAAAGTGCTCACGCCTAAATCGCTGGCGGCAATCAGAGAGGAGTTCCGTGAGGAGATTGAGCGCGGGCTGGAAGTGGCGCACAGCACACCCATGCCTACCCCGGATGTAAGGGAAGAGCTCGCCGATATGTACCAGCCGTTCATCCAGGAGGTGATCAAGCCCAAAGACAGCGCCCGCTCAGAGCGCCGTTTCGTGGATGCCATCTCAGATTCCCTGCGCCAAAGCCTGGAGCGTTACCCCGATCTGGTGATTATGGGTCAGGATATTGCGGAGTACGGAGGGGTTTTCAAAGTGACCGAGGGCTTTGTGGACAAGTTCGGGAAAGAGCGCATCCGCAACACGCCTTTATGCGAATCGGCTATCTTGGGCATCGGATTGGGCATGTCTATCCGGAAGAAAAAGTCAGTGATTGAGATGCAGTTCGCCGATTTCGTGAGCGCTGGTTTCAGCCAGATTGTGAACAACCTGGCCAAAAGCCACTACCGCTGGGGCCAGAACGCCGATGTGGTGGTACGCATGCCTACGGGCGCGGGCGCCGCGGCCGGTCCGTTCCACTCTCAGAGCAACGAGGCTTGGTTTTTCCATACGCCGGGCCTCAAGATCGTGTACCCGTCCACGCCCTATGACGCCAAAGGCCTGCTGAACGCCGCCATCGAGGACCCGAACCCGGTGATGTTCTTTGAGCACAAACTGCTGTACCGCGCCTTGTCAGAAGCCATTCCAGACGATTACTACACCGTAGAGATCGGGCGGGCGAGGTTGGCGCAGGAAGGAAATGACTTCTCCATCATCACCTACGGCATGGGCGTGCACTGGGCCAAGCAGCTCCTGAACACCATGCCAGAGGTATCCGCTGATATCCTGGATTTGCGTTCGCTGCTGCCTTGGGACAAAGAGGCCGTGCGCCAGACCGTAACCAAAACCGGCCGCGTGATTGTGCTGCACGAAGACACGCTTACCGGAGGCATAGGCGCGGAGATCGCCGCCTGGATCTCGGAGAACTGCTTCACCCAGTTAGATGGGCCGGTGGTGCGCGTGGGTGGCCTGGACACCGCTATCCCGTTTGCGCCGCCGCTGGAGCAGGAGTTCCTGCCGGTGAAGCGCTTGCGCGAAAAGGTAGAGGCCTTACTGAGTTTCTAAGTCATCTGGTCTATTTTAGGGTTGTTTTCTCTAAAGCGGCCTTAAAACAGAAACAGGTATAGCCAACAAAGGTTGGTACACGTATACCATAAGTTGAATATTAGGTATGATAAAGATGCGCTTTGCCGTAGGGCTTGTGGTGTTGTCCATAGGGCTGACTTTGGGAGCATGTAACTCCAGCAGAATCGCCTGCCCGGATGTCTCCGGGAAGAAGAAGGGTTCTATGTTTGGCATGTTCAAGAAGAAAGAGGTCACCCAGGAAGACCAGGCGAACGAAGGCCGTGATTACGGTGGTCGGGACATGGAGTATGACAAACAGGGATTGCTCAAGAAAAAGAAAACCCGCATTCCCACCCCTAAACGCAAGCAAAGCCTCTTGGAAAAAGTAGGACTAGGATGAAACACAAGCTACCCCTTATTTTCTTGTGCGCTGTTGTGGCGCTGGTATTCGGCATAGCGTCCTCGGCGCAGGCCCAGACCGCTTACCTTAGTCCCAAGCAGCAGAAGCGGCAACTGAAGAACAGCCTCAGGGAAGCCAAACGGGTGGAGACCGACTACAGTGAATCACATCTGGATGTGAGTGCGTACAACCACCGGAAAGGCGAAAGTGGCCGTAAACTGAAAAAGAGCAGGAAAAGAGACCTTATGCCCATCAACGAAGATGGGACAGCGGTCATCAAACCCAAGGTATTTACCAGAAAGAACGCGGCAACGCGGGCCAGAAAAAGCTGAGGCGTTCATTTTTTAAGTTAATTACAGATCAGAAATTATGCAGTGGAACCAGATAAACAGCATTGAGCAGATAGAGCAGATTAAAGAAGAGTCAAAAGAGCAACCGGTAGTTATTTTCAAGCACAGCACCACGTGTTCTATCAGTGCCACGGCCAAAAGTCGGCTGGAGCGCCAGTGGGCCGATGCGGGCCTGGCTAACGTGAAGCCTTACTACCTTGATTTATTGAACTACCGGCCGGTGTCAAATGAGATTGCCCAATCCTTTGACGTGAGGCATGAGTCGCCGCAGTTATTGCTCATCAAAGACGGGCAGTGCCAGTACCATGGTTCCCACCTGGGAATAAGCCTGCAGGAAGTAAAGAAACTGGCTTCCTGAGTAAGTGAAAACCCCGAAGAAAGCAGGTCTTTATAAAATACTTTCTTTGGGGTTTTTATTATATCAAATATGTGAGATAATTCGTTCTATACCAAGGCTAAGTCCCTTGGAACGCAACAGATTAGCTGGCGTAGGAACAGGGAGAAAGGGAAACAACCTGCCAGGAACCGGATTTTCAAACATTGCTTTCCCGCTACTTGTTAAACTTGCGCCGGAGACTTGCTGAAGCTTCTGTTCGCTGAGGATTTAATCCTGATGGACTGGAGTACTGCTGATCTGTCACCTGGCGGTTGCCTTTCTTGTCTGGGTATCTTTCCGGAAGGAGGGCAGGACGTGAAAGTAGCGTGTTTAGGGGCTGAGTGAGCCCGGGGCATTGGTGTCCTTTGAACTGATTGTCTTACTATTTAAGATTTGCAGGTGCCTGTAAAGTTATTTACATTTAAACAAACCTTAGCCTTCTTTCCTGTGCGCAGAATTCTACTTGTGCTTGCCATCATATCCTTTCTTCCGGTTGGTTTGGCCATGGCCCAGACCGTTGAGGAAGAAGAAGGCTATTCCAGGGAGTTTACCTACGGGCTGAACTTCAACTCCAATGGTGGCCTCCTGGGCGGAGCCATGATCAAGCAGGTCTACCATCTGGAAGGGAATTGGTATCATTTCTGGGCCCTGGAGGGGGTAGAGGTAAAGCATCCCAAAGAGAGACCGGTCCAGAACCTGCAGAACGGCGCCTCCTTTGTGCGGGGTAAAAGCAATTACCTGTTTGTGCTCAGGCCGCAGTACGGCCGCGAGTACACCTTCTTTAAAAAGGCCGCAGAATCTGGCGTGCAGGTGAACGGGGTAATAGCCGGCGGGCCCTCCATCGGCATTATGGCGCCCTACTTTATTGAATACGACCGCAGCAATTACGTCCTGGATCCCAGAACCCAGCAATATTACCTGGTAGGTCCGGTCATGATCAGCACGGAGCAGTATGACCCCAATATCCACACAAACGAAGGTCTGATTGTGGGAGCCCCAGGGGTGTTCAAAGGTCTGAGCGAACCCAGTTTCAGGGTAGGTGCCAATGCCAAGGCCGGCGTTTCTTTTGAGTATGGCCGTTACATGGAAAGCGTGACCGGGATTGAGGTGGGTATGCTGGTAGAGGCTTTTGCCGGCGATATGACCATGATTCCCGGTGCCCCTAAGCGCAACACCTTCATGTCTGTGTACCTGACCCTGTATTACGGGCGCCGCCGTTGAACGATCCTTTCCCTTTGGCTGTTTTTTGCCTATCCGCTCCTCACTTAGTACCTTTGCAGCATGGATCAATTGATTGCGTTGCCGGTTATCCAACCAGCAGAAGCTCAAACTAAAACCCGCAAGCCAGACTGGCTGCGCGTAAAACTGCCCGTGGGTAAAGAATACGCCAAAGTCAGACAACTGGTAGATACCTATAAACTACATACCATCTGCGAAAGCGGAAACTGCCCTAACATGGGAGAGTGCTGGGGAGCCGGAACGGCTACCTTCATGATTCTGGGCAACGTATGTACCCGCTCCTGTTCTTTCTGCGCCGTGGCCACAGGCCGCCCCAACGAATATGACCTGGATGAGCCTCGCCGCGTGGCCGAAGCCATTCAACTCATGGGCGTGAAGCATGCCGTGATCACCTCGGTGAACCGCGACGAATTGAAAGACCGTGGCGCCAGTGTATGGCATGAAACCGTTGTGCAGATCAAGAACCTCTCGCCGGAAACCACCATTGAAACGCTTATCCCAGACGTGAAAGCGAACTGGGAAGCGCTGGAGGTGATGATTTCTGCCGGGCAGGAAGTGGTTTCGCACAACATGGAGACTGTGAGAAACCTGTACCGCCAGGTACGTCCGCAGGCCAAATATGACCGCAGCTTAGAGCAGATCAAGCGTACCAAAGCGTACGGCAAGCGTACCAAGAGCGGCATCATGCTGGGCCTGGGCGAAACCAAAGATCAGGTGTACGAAGCCATGGATGACCTGGCTGCCAACGGTCTGGATATCCTTACCTTGGGCCAGTACCTGCAGCCTACGAAGATGCATATTGAGGTAGCCGAGTTCATCCACCCGGACCTGTTCGCCCATTACCGCGAAGAAGGCCTGAGCCGCGGATTGAAGTACGTTGAGTCCGGTCCTTTGGTGCGTTCATCTTACCATGCAGAGCGCCACGTGCACGTATAGTTTCTGAGCCCATTTTCGTAAAACAGCATCAAAAGCCCCGCCCAACAGCGGGGCTTTTTTTATGGCCTTACTAGGACTATTCATAGCGATTTTCTTCTGGTTATAAGAAATCAGGGAGAGAGGAGGGTAACCCATAAATTGAATAAAAATAATAAAAATCGTATTTAAACCACTGGGCGCGGTTTTCCGCAGTGGTCCTGAAAATAAATGCTTTTCCCTATTTATTTAGAACTACCTTGCAATCATATCTACTCATCTGCGCTTTAGAAAAGCATTTTCCCGCTTCGGGATTCTTAAAAAGCACCAAGTAGCCAAGCCTGCTGCCAGAAAGCTAATTTCTGTCCTCCTCGCGCATATTGCATCTTTCCAATAAGGGCAAACTTTTACCGGCAAGCTAAGTACATGCAGGTGCTCCATTCCTATATAGGAATATCTGAGATTAACCATTATCACTCTATCGTTTACCACTTCATATGAAGAAACTTTTACTCTTTTTGGCAGCGTTTTACGTTGTTCTTTCCTCTTCTAGTGCTCAAACCCTAACGGCTCCTTCTCTGGGAGCGGCCCGCGAGTATGCAGTGTTAGGGAGTAGTGCGGTTACCAGCACCGGGAGCAGTATTATCTACGGCGATCTAGGCACTTCGCCCGGGGCTGTCGTGGTGGGCTTCCCCACAGGCAAAGTGCTCGGCGATACGCAACGGGGCAACGCTGCCGCAGCCACTGCCAAAACCGATGTGGTGCGGGTCTACAATGAACTGGGGCAATTCACTCCCACCCGTAACCTGACGGGCCAAACCCTGGGAGAGGGCTTTACGCCCGGAGAGGCCGGCGTACGCGGTACTTTGCTTACCCGGGGCGTGTATAAATTTGATGGCAATGCCCGCATCAGCGGCCGCCTGAAGTTTGACGGACAGGGAAACCCCAATTCGGTGTTCATCATCCAGGTGAACGGTGACCTGGTCATTGATCCAGGCTCAGCCATCAATGTCTTCAATGCCAACCCTAACAATATCTTCTTCCGGGTGACCGGGAATGTGACCATCGGCACCGGAGGGATGCTAACCACACCTTCTGCCTTGAGTGGAAACTTTGTGGTGCAGAATAACGCCACCCTAAGCCTTAGCTCCACCTTGGTGGGACGGGTACTGTCTACGAACGGAGCCGTAACCCTCAACAACAATAACATTTCCTTGCCGGAGCCGCTCACCACTAACAACGGCGGCGATGATGGAGACGACGGAGATGATGGCGATGGAGGAACTGGCGGCGGCGGCACAACCCCTGGAAGCGCGAACCTCAGCATCACCAAGGCAGTAAACGCCACCACCGTGACCTTAGGCGATAATGTCATCTATACTATCAGAGTCACAAACTCAGGAGCCGCGGATGCTACTAATGTAATCGTGGAAGACAAATTACCTGAGGGCCTGGCCCTGGTGCCACCAGCGGTAGCGGACAAGGGAACCTACAACGGAACCACCGGCATCTGGACCATCGGCACCTTGCCAGCGAACTCAGTTGCCACCTTGACGATCACTGCAAAGACGTTGATGTTGGGAGAAATTACCAACGTAGCGGTTATAGAAAACAACGGAGGCACCGATGAGGCCACTACCTGCGTGCGTCCGGCAAGGCCTAACGTAGTAGGTCCGCAGGAAGTGTGCGTGGGCGGTACCACTACTTTTACCGTTAGTAACGTCTCGGCGGGTGTGACAAGCCTTGCCATTGTGGCGCCGGCTAACAGCGGTATCACCATTGAAGCGCAGTCGCTGACTTCCTTCACGGTGAGAGCAAGCGCCACCACGGCACCGGGTACTTATCCGATTACGGTGGTAGCTGTGACCACGGGCAATTGCCAGAACAGCCAAGCCTTCCCAATTGAACTTGTGGTAAGAACCGCGCCGACTACGCCGGTCATCACTGGTCCGGGAACTGCTTTGTGCGCTGGGGCGACCTACCAATACAGCATCAGCCAGCCAGTGGCGGGCGTGACTTATACCTGGAGCGTGTCTGGAACAGGTTGGGAAAGAATAGGGTCTGCCACCGGAACGCAAATCCAGGTGAAGGCAGGTACTGGCCCAGGGAAAGTAACGGTAGTGGCTTCTAACACCTGCGGTACGGCTACGGCTTCTACCCCAGACGTGACCCCAAGCACGCCACCGGCAACTCCGATCATCCTGGACAACAGCGGACCGTGTACGGGCCTGACCTACGCCATCTCTAACCCAGTAGCGGGTGTCACTTACACCTGGACCGCCCCGGCCGGCTTCACGTTCGCCGATAACAGCACGACTACTTCTGGCACTACCGTGACGTTGAAAGCCGCTGCTGCCAATGCGGTAGGTACCCTCAAGGTAAGCGCCAGCACCACCGGTTCAACCTGCGCCAGCAACGAAGCCTCAGTAGAGGTGAGAGCCGCCGATGCGGGCACCGAGATCGTGATCCCAACGGTGTTCAGCCCGAACGGCGACGGCATCAACGACACCTTCGTGATCCGGAATCTGCTGAACTTCCCTGACAATGACCTCACCGTCTACAACCGTTGGGGCAACGAAATCTACAAAACCAAGAGCTACAAGAACGATTGGCGAGCCACCGGCCTGGAAGAAGCCACTTACTTCTACGTGCTGCGCGTGCGCGGTTGTGACGGCAAAGACCAGGTATTCAGAGGACCGGTACAGGTAGTGCGCTAAGCCCAGGTAGTTCAAACATTAATTTCCCTTAGAAATGAAAAGAATCTTTATCATACTGATCACTGTGCTGGCTGCAAGTAGCAGCTGGGCACAGCACCGGTCACAGTTCTCCCAGTACATCTTCAACCAACTGGTGATCAATCCGGCCTATGCCGGCAGCAAGGAAACGCTTACCCTCAATGCCTTCCACCGCCAGCAGTGGGTAGGCTTGCAGGGAGCACCCAACACGCAGACCTTCAGCATTGACGGGCTTACCAAGAACAAGCACCTGGGCCTGGGTTTCCACGCGACCCGTGATGAGATCTTCGCCCAGAACCGCAAGAACATTGAGGTAGACGCCGCCGTGAAGTTGCCGGTGAGTGAAACCGGTATCCTCTCCTTCGGGTTGGCGGCCGGGGTGTCCCACTTCGCGGTAGATGGCTCTAAGCTGATCACCGGGAACGACCAGGAAGACCCGGCGGTGATCAACGCCCAAAAGGAAACCACCTGGAGCCCCAGCCTCAAAGCGGGGATTTTCTTCCACACGGAGCGGTTCTACGCCGGCGTTTCCGTGACCGATTTGCTGGGCATTGACAAAGACATCAACTATGACCCGGAGCGCCATTACTTCTTCAACGTAGGCTACGTGGCCGACATCAGCCACAACATCAAGGTGAAGCCCAGCATCATGCTGAAGGAGAACTTTGATGGGCCTACGAACGTGGACTTCAACGCCTTCTTCCTGTTCGGGGAACGCATCTGGCTGGGCGCCAGTTACCGCACGGCCATGAACATCTTCAAGAATGACTTCGAGGCGAAGGGGCTTTCCTCCAAGGATGCGGTGGTGGCCATGGCCGATCTGTACGTAACCAAGCGCCTGCGCCTGGGTTACGCGCATGACTTCACGCTGCACGGCAGCCTGAATGATTTGAGCACCCACGAAATATCTGTTGGCTACAGTTTCCTGAGAAAGGAAGCGACCAAGATGGTAACCCCCCGGTATTTCTAATTTTAATCAGACGCTTCTATGCACAATCTATACAAATCACTTTTACTTTCTTTCCTTGCCGGTAGCCTGGCCCTAAGCGGCTGCCAAACTACGCGCAAAGCCGATCGGCTGTACGAGAACTTCGATTATTCCCTGGCCATTGAAGAGTACCAGGAGGTGTTTTCCAAAAAGGAACCTGATCTAAAAGGTGCCCAGCGCCTGGCAGATGCCTACCGCCTAACAGGACGCACGAAGGAGGCGGAGGAATGGTACGCCAAAGTAGTGGCCATGCCCGAGGCAGACCCGATCAACACCTATTACTATGCCGAGGCTCTGCGGAGCAACGGGAAGTATTTCGAGGCGAAGACCCAGTACCAGGATTACGCCCGCAAGGTGCCCGCCGAGGCCGCAAGAGCCAACGCGAAGGCCCAGGCCTCAGACGCTGCGTTGAAGCTGTTGGAAGAGCCTGCCTCCGCCATTGTGGTGAACGAGACCCAGCTCAACTCCGGCAACGCCGACTTCAGCCCGACGGTGTATGATCAGGGTATCCTGTTTACCTCAGACCGCGGCGGCAACGTGAGCAGCGACAAAGACGTAGACGCCGGCACCTACGGCTGGACCGGCCGCCCGTACCTGCAGATGTTCTATGCCCAGCGCAACGCAGACAGCACCTGGCAAATGCCCGCCATCGCGAGTAACACGCTGAACTCGGTGTACCATGACGGCCCGGCGGTGCTGGATAGCGGCAACACGACCATGTATTTCACCCGCACCCACATGGTGGAAAAGAAGCAGAAAGACGTGAACGTAGACCCTACCAGCTGGGTGAAGAAACCGCTTTCCAGCGATTACGTGAACCGCCTGGAGATCTTCTCGGCCCGCCGCGACGGAGGCAATTGGACGCAGGTGACTCCTTTCGCCCATAATAAGGTGGAGGAATACAGCGTGGGCCACCCGGCCATCTCGCCCGATGGGCAGGTGCTGTACTTTGTCTCTGACAAACCCGGCGGCTACGGCGAGACCGATATCTACTACTCAGAACTGCAGGCCGACGGCACCTGGGGTCAGCCGATGAACGCCGGCAACATGGTGAATACCGTGGGCAAAGAGATGTTCCCGGGCTTCGACCAGAACGGCAACCTGTACTTCTCCTCAGACACGCACCCCGGCTTCGGTGGTCTGGATGTTTTCAAGGTGAAAGGCAGCCGCGCCACCTGGAGCAAACCGGAAAACCTGCACGCACCTGTGAACTCCCCTAAAGATGATTTCGGGATGGTGTTCATGCGCGGGGCGAACAACGCCCAAGTAGGCTATCTGTCCTCTAACCGCGACAGCGGAAACGGCACCGATGACATCTACTCGTTCAAACTGTTGAGCAACGCCGTTCTGTTTGTGACTACTTTAGAGAGAGTACCAGTAAAAGGCAAGCGCGCCATCACCCAGCCCCTGGCCGATGTCCGCCTGAAACTGACTCCGAAGGAAACCAACGATTCTGTGGTGGCTTTCTCAGACCGCAACGGCGAATACAAGTTTGGGGTGCAGAAAGGAACTACTTATGACCTGGTAGGCGATAAATTCGGGTACCTGACGCAGTCAGCATTGGTGGCCATTGACACGGTGAAGCTAGCCGATACCACCCGCGTGACGCTTATCTTCGACAAGAGCCAGAAGAACCAGGTGATTGCCATGGAGAACATCTACTATGACCTGGACAAGTGGAACATCCGCCCCGATGCCGCCAAGGAACTGGACAAACTGGTGCGCATGCTCAAAGACAACCCCAGCATTAAGATTGAGCTAGGCTCCCACACCGATAGCCGCGAAGGCCACGGCTACAACCAGGTCTTATCTGAGCGCCGCGCCCAGTCGGCGGTGGAATACCTGGTGAGCCAGGGCATCGCGAGGAACCGACTCACCTGGAAAGGTTACGGCGAAACCGTCCTGATCAACGGCTGCGCCGATGGCGTGGAATGTACCGAGGACCAGCACCAACTCAACCGCCGTACGGAGTTCAAGATCAAGTAACGTTTTGGCCTCGTTTTTCTAAAAACAGCCTTAAAACAGAAGAGCCACCCCATTGGGTGGCTCTTCTGTTTTGTATTTGAATGAAGCAACCGATTACCGGCGGGCAGTGGCTCTCTCATCGGCTTGCGGAGGGAACTTGGCCAGAATGCTGGAAACGATCTGCTGCACTTTCTCATCGGTGAGGGATCTTTCAGAGGCGGCGGTTTCGCTGCTTCCGCGCCAGATCAGCTCATTGGATTTAGCATCTACCACGTCCAGGATCAAGGTGCCTGACTGATAATCCTGCAAGGTGGTGGTGTTGTACAGGCGGTTGTAGGTGTAGGCATAGCGGTAACCGTACCAGTACCCGTACCCGATGGATGGCACACTTACAAAGTTAGGGTTCAGGCGCTGCTGGTTCTCGATGGTGAAATCATAGGCCAGCAACATATCCGGGGTCTCTTTGCCAGCGGCTTTGGTAAAACCGCGGCGCTGCATCTCGGCCTCCACAGCGTTTTTCACGCGTTTATCTAAAAACGTGGTGTAACGGCGGTTGGTAGAATCCTTGGCTACCGGACGGTCCTGGTACCAGCGCCAGGTTTTGTAGGCCTGGAAATTGGTGCCTTTGTCAAAGTCAGTGGCAACGTTGTACGTGGTGGCGCAACCGGTGAAACCCAGTACCAACAGTCCCATCATTACCCCTGTGATCAACTTCGCTATCTTATTGAATGGTTTCATTGAATTGTACAGTTTTAGTGTAGTGAAAGAATCAGAAAAAACATCGTCTAAATGGTCTTTCCGCTTCAAATGGATAACATCAGGGCGGAAAGGATGGTTTCTAGGGATGTTCCTTTTGTGCAATCATAACGCAAAAACTATGCCTGCATTATACCAATCGGTTTATTCTGGAAGAAAATATTTCTCCTTGTCTGAGGTGCCATTTAGGGCCTGTTTTAAGAAAAACGGCTCTAAAACAGAAAACGCCTGCGGAAGGCTCCACAGGCGTTTTCAAAAAGAGAAATATCTAAAACTTACACGGCTTTCATTTCCTGGCCTTGCTCGTTGTAGGCCTCAATAGGAGCGCAACTGCACACCAGGTTACGGTCACCGTAGGCGCTATCAATACGGCTCACTGTTGGCCAGAACTTAGCGGTACGGGTGTAAGGAACCGGGTAAACGGCACGCTCACGGCTGTACGGGAAGCTCCAGTCTTCTGACAGGGCCACGTGCGCCGGGTGCGGAGCGTTTTTGAGCAGGTTGTTTTTCTGATCAGCCTGTCCTTCCTCAATCTCGGTGATTTCTGCCCGGATGGAGATCATGGCATCGCAGAAACGGTCCAGCTCTTCTTTGCTCTCGCTCTCGGTAGGCTCCACCATCAAAGTACCCGCTACCGGGAACGATACGGTAGGCGCGTGGAAACCATAGTCCATCAGACGCTTCGCGATGTCTTCTACTTCCACACCGGCCTTTTTGAACGAGCGACAGTCTAAGATCATCTCGTGGGCGCAACGGCCGTTGGAACCAACGTACAACACTGGGTAATGCTCTTCCAGACGCGCTTTGATATAGTTCGCGTTCAGGATGGCCATTTTGGTCGCCTCAGTCAAGCCCTCGCCGCCCATCATGTTGATGTAGGCGTAAGAGATAGGCAGGATGCTGGCGCTACCCCAAGGTGCCGCAGAAACAGCGTTGATCGCCTCAGGACGCTGCAGGTCTACCACCGCGTGGCCTGGCAGGAAAGGAGCCAGGTCGGCTACTACGCCAATCGGGCCAACGCCTGGTCCACCACCACCGTGCGGGATACAGAAGGTCTTGTGCAGGTTCAGGTGACAAACGTCCGCCCCGATGTTCGCCGGAGAGGTCAAGCCTACCTGGGCGTTCATGTTGGCGCCGTCCATGTACACACGGCCGCCGTTCTGGTGGATGATCTCGCAGATCTCAATGATACTTTCCTCGTACACGCCGTGGGTAGACGGGTAGGTCACCATGAGGCAGGACAGGTCGTCTTTATGTTCCTCGGCCTTCGCTCTCAGGTCGGCTACGTCAATGTTTCCGCGCTCATCGCATTTCACAATCACCACTTTCATGCCGGCCATTACCGCAGAGGCAGGGTTGGTGCCGTGCGCTGAGGACGGGATTAAGGAGATGTTGCGGTGATGATCTCCACGGGCTTCGTGGTAGGCTCTGATCACCATCAGGCCGGCGTACTCGCCCTGGGCACCGGAGTTCGGTTGTAAGCTCATAGCCGCAAAACCAGTGATCTCGCATAACCAGGCTTCCAGGTCTTTGAAGATCTGCGCGTAGCCTTGGGCTTGGTCAGCGGGGGCAAACGGGTGCATCTGCCCGATCTCTGGCCAGGTCACCGGAATCATCTCGGCGGTGGCGTTCAGTTTCATGGTGCAGGAACCCAGCGGAATCATGCCGTGCGCCAGCGAGAAATCTTTGTTCTCCAGGTACTTCATGTAGCGCAGGATTTCGCTCTCGGAGTGGTACTTGTTGAAGACTTCGGCTTGCAGGTACGGAGAGGTCCGGATCAGGGCTTCTGGCCAAGTGATCTCAGTTTCCTCCGGAACGGCATCCAGCTCCAGCGTAGCATCGGGTTTTCCGGCTACTTTCGCAAAAACGGCCAGAATATCCTTCACCTCGTCCAGGTCAGTGTTCTGGTTCAGAGAAATCCCGATGTTGTTGTCCCCGAAATAACGGAAGTTGATCTGCGCCGCCTCGGCCTCCTGACGGATGGCTTGCTGTAGTTCAGCGCTCTCCACCCGCAGTTGCAGGGTGTCAAAGTAATTCTCGTTCAGTTGCTCGAAGCCCAGACGCTCCAGGCCTTTCTCCAGAATCTGGGTCAGGCTGTGGATGTTCAGACCGATGTATTTCAAACGGCGCGGTCCGTGGTAGACGGCGTACATACCGGCCATTACCGCCAGCAATACCTGCGCGGTACAGATGTTGGAAGTCGCTTTCTCGCGGCGGATGTGCTGCTCGCGGGTCTGCAGGGCCATGCGGTAGGCTTTCTGACCGAACGCATCCTGAGAAATCCCGATGATACGGCCTGGGATATTGCGCTTGTATTCGTCTTTGGTGGCGAAGAAACCAGCGTGTGGTCCGCCGTAGCCCATCGGAACCCCGAAACGCTGCGAAGAACCAACCACTACGTCAGCGCCCATCTCGCCTGGGGACTTCAACAGCGTCAAGCTCAGCAGGTCAGCGGCAACGGCTACCGGTAAACCAACTTCGTGGCCCTGCGAAATGAAATCAGTGTAATCGAATACCTCACCGTCGGCGGCAGGGTATTGGACCAAAGCCCCGAACAGGGTTTCATCTTGTAAGTTGGCTTCGCGGTGGTCACCTATCACCAATTCAATGCCCAACGGCGTGGCGCGGGAAAGCAACACGTCAATGGTCTGCGGCAATACCTGGTTAGACACAAAGTAACGGCTGGCGTTTTTGCGGGCGCCTTTGCGCAAAGAGTGCTGCAGGTTCATGGCTTCAGCGGCGGCAGTAGCCTCATCCAGCAAAGATGCGTTGGCGATGGCCATTCCGGTCAGGTCAATGATGAGGGTCTGGTAGTTGATCAACGCCTCTAAACGTCCCTGGGCAATCTCGGCCTGGTAAGGGGTATAAGCGGTGTACCAGCCTGGGTTCTCCAGGATGTTACGCTGGATCACCGGCGGCAGGATGGTGTCATGGTACCCAAGCCCGATGTAGGATTTGTACAGCTTGTTCTGCTTCGCAATCTTAGCGAACTTCCGGAGGAAGTCACGCTCAGTGAGTGCAGCAGGTAAGTTCAGCGGGTTTTTCAGGCGAATAGCCGGCGGAACAGTCTCATCAATGAGTTGGTCTAGAGATGCTGCCCCAATGGTCTGCAGCATATCCTGCATCTGCTCTTTTACAGGGCCGTTGTGGCGCTCCTTGAAGATATCGGCAGGCTTGGTTTTAAAGATCATTTATCGCTGGAATTTAGGTAGATAAGTTTCTTTTGTCCTGTAACAAACGTTTGGTGCAAATGATTTAACAAAAGTACAGGTTATAATTCACAATTACAGCCAGAGCCCTTAAATTGCGCTACAGGCTGAGAGGGAGTTATGGTTTTTGCCTTGTTTTTTGGAAAACAGCCCCAGAACGTTCATCAGGTCCTTTGGGCCATCCTCTATGAAAAAGCTAAAGATTGGAATCCTGCGCGAAGGAAAAGTACCGGTAGACAAGCGGGTGCCCCTTACGCCCAAAAAATGCCAGGAAGTGCTGCATAGCTTCCCGCAGGTGCAGTTGGTGGTGCAGCCCAGCCCCATCCGCTGTTTCTCAGACGAGGAGTACACTGACCTGGGCATTCCCCTCAAAGAAGACCTGAGCTCCTGCGATGTCTTGTTTGGGGTGAAGGAGGTGCCCGTTGACCAGCTCATCCCTAATAAGACGTACTTCTTCTTTTCGCACACCATCAAGAAACAGGTACATAACCAGAAACTGCTGCAGGCCATTCTGGAGAAGAAGATCACCATGATTGACTACGAGACTATCACCAACGCCCAGGGCGAACGGGAAGTGGCCTTCGGTCGATGGGCCGGAATTGTGGGCGCTTACAACGGGCTGCTCACCTACGGGCGCAAATGGAACCTCTACCACCTCAAGCCTGCCCACCAGTGCACAGACATGGAAGACATGCTGGAGGAGTTCTTCAAGGTGAAAACCCTGCCCAGCATTAAGATTGCCATTACCGGGAACGGCCGCGTGACCCACGGTGCCATGGAAGTGCTGACCCGCATGGGCCTGAAACAAGTAAGCGTGTTTGACTACCTGTACAAAGAGTTCTCTGAGCCGGTGTTTGTACAGCTGCGTTCCTCAGACTACCACGTGCGCCCCGATGTGGAAGTCTGGGACTCCAAAGATTTTTACCAGAACCCGCACCTGTACCAGTCCACTTTCCATAAGTTCTCCCGAGTGACGGATCTGCTCATGCCTTGCGCCTACTGGAACCCCGCGGCGCCTGTGCTGTTCACCCAGGAAGATATGCAGCGCCCAGATTTCAGGATCAACACCATCGCTGATATCACCTGCGATGTCTGCGGGTCCATCCCGTGCACCAAGCGCGTGTCTACCATCGCCGATCCGGCCTTTGACTATAACCCAATGACGGGTGAACTGGAAGAAGCTTATTCCTCAGAGAAGAACATCACCATTATGGCCGTGGATAATTTGCCCTGTGAGTTGCCTCGCAATGCCTCTCGGGATTTCGGGCGCCAGATCATTGACAAGGTGTTGCCTCATCTGTTTAACGGGGATAAAGACGGCGTTTTGAAGAATGCCACCATCGCGAAAGATGGCCATTTGTGTGAGAAGTACAGCTACCTGCATGACTACGCCTATCCGGCCCAGGCCAGCAGCATCTGAGGTTGTTTTTAAGGTAAGATAATTGTTGCCTACAGGGCAGAGGCCAGGCGCTGGCGGGAAGAAACCAACGGATTGTTATCCAAGGGAGTTGTTTTGGAAATCCATTCCAGGGCGGAAGCCACGTCTTCAAAATACTGCAGCTCAAACGGAATAGAAAGGTATTTTGAGTAAACCAACTGGTTCAGGTCCAGGAGGCCGGTTCCGTTGGTGGCTTCCAGAACAGCCACTTTACGGATGGGGGTATTCAGGAGCAGAGGCAACACCTCATCAATAAACCAATCTTGGTCCTGGGGCGGGATACTTTTAAGCTGCCGGATGTCATAGATGCAGGCTAGCAGATTGTTTTTCTTGATCAATTCAATCACATAAAGCAGACTGCGCCGAAAGGTATCGCTGGGGACAAGTTCTTCACACTCAATATGTACAGCCCGTAAACTGGTGTCTACGAATATATTAGTATAAGGCGATTTTTGGCAGTCTAAATCCACAATTCAGGGGCGTTTTATGTGATCTGAGAAACGGGGATACAAATATAGCTTTCTCCTGATTAGTTATATCATTATGCCAAAAAAAAATTGAATAATTTTGCATGATGCTGATTATAAAATAAATCCGTTGACCAGAGCTTATGCATCTGATCAACGGATTTATTGCAAATATATATAGAAGTATTTCTATTGGTTTTCCACCTTATCGGCAACGCCGTCTTTTACCGGTTCATCTCTTACCGAAATAGTGTCTGTAGGGGTAAGCGCAGAATCTGTTTCGGCAGATACTTCTTCAGCAGCCGATTCTGCGGTGTTTTCCACGTTCTGGGCAGTTTTAGATTCACATGAGGTAAACCCAAAGGCAAGCGCCATCATGGCCATTGCCAGTACCTTAGATGCTTTTTTCATAGTTTTGGTTTATTGGTTTCGTTGGGTTGTATATACGGTAAATACTCAGTTAAGATTGAAGTACTCCTGGTTAATTACATGAAACGGTTTGTTTGCCCAAAGGAAGCAGAGAGGTTTCTCTGCTTCAATTTTTATAACTATTCTATTTATGACTTATCTATATTCCTTTGTTTATTCTAAATTTTTCATAAAAGCGTTTAAGGCTCGTTTTTTTAAATTGAATCCTGAAATAGACTGCAGTTCTCAAGGAATATTATGATAAGTTAATCTTAGTTATATATTTATTTTACTGAAATTCCTGAGAGTAAGTACAGCCGGTTTGTAACAGTATTTATACTGAATTTTGCCGAAAAATTTTCTCCTTTATTCTCGCTAAAAATGTTTGTAAAATTTCGTAATAGACTGATTATTAAACTTTTAAACTTAATACATCTATATCTTTATATTGGGTTTAATTAATTTATTTAAGGATTTTTTGATTGTCCTAAATATGAATATGATCGTTTAGGAAGTGGGTATGCTTTTGTTTAATTCACTAAAAAATAAAACAAGCCCATGTTCTACCATGATCGAAAACTCCAGTACAAAGTAAGAGTTGACAAACCAAACCCCCAGTTTGCCAGAATGCTGCAGCAGGCCATTGGCGGAATTGAGGGAGAAATGCGCGTGTGTTTACAATATCTGTTCCAGGCCTGGAATTCCCGCGGACCAGTGAAGTACAAGCACATGCTACTGGAAACCGGAACCGAGGAAATAGGCCATATTGAGATGTTGGCTACCGCCGTAGCCTTGAACCTGGAAGGGGCCTCTGCCTCCCTCAAAGATGAGATTGTTGGCAATAATCCTGTGGTGGAGCAGGTAATGGGCGGCATGGACCCGCGTCATTTCCTTTCTGCGGGTTTAGGCGCCATGGCCACTGATGCGAACGGCGTGCCATTCAACGGTTCCTGGATCGTGAGCAGCAATAACCTGGCCGCCGATATGTACGCCAACGTAATGGCAGAGTCTACCGGCCGGGTACTGGCAACGCGTCTGTGGGAAGCCACCGATGATCCGGGAATGAAAGACATGCTCTCCTTCCTCATTGCCCGCGACACCATGCACCAGAACCAATGGCTGGCGGTGATTGAAGAACTGGGTGGGTTAACCAATGCGCACCCAATTCCTAACAGTTTCCCGCAAAGCGAAGAAGTGAAAGGCTTCAATTATGCCTTTGTGACCACCAACATCTACAAAGATGATTCTGCTTCTGGCAGGTGGTCTAACGGTCCGTCACTGGATGGCAAAGGGCAGTTTACGATGGTTCCCGGTGAGCCGTTAGCCGATGAGCCAGTCCTCGCGCCGCCGGTGCCTATCGCGCATGCGCAGGTAGAACAAATGACCGGCTCCCCAGACGGCGGAATCATCAATAAAATCAAGGATGCGCTGTAAGCGTAGCTAACCATAAAAGAAACCGTTCATAAAAAAGGCTTTCCTGTAAAGAGGAAGGCCTTTTTTATGCCGGTCGCAATTGCTCCTGCCGGTACACACCTTCTAGTTTCTGCTTGCCATATTTGAGAGCAAAGAAGGGGGCATCGTCAGAGACGCTCCAGTAAATATCCGTGATCTCGGCTACGGGGCCAGAGGGTTGGTCTGCGGGCCTCACCCATTCGCCAAAGGTGAACGGCAGCCAGGATATGCTGGTAAACAGGTCTGGGCGCACCTTGAACTCCTCATCTGAGTAACGGAGCAGCAGCCAGCCGTTTATCTCACCAATCTTCTCAAATACTTTGTTGTGGGGCTCCAGCAACTCAAACTCCCGCCGGTTTGCCGGGTGAATGTGGGTGTAGCCATACCCCGGGAACCAGTTGTATAAACCAAATTCAAGGCTTTTCTTAGGCATAATCCTTCTTTGTTTCTGTACAAACCAATGGCCCGGTTACAGGTTCACCTGCATCTCCTGGGCTGTAGCATGTACTATCTCTCTCGCGTATTTCTTTGGAATCACCAGTTCGCCGGTCTGGCTGTAGTTGGTGATAATGCTTTGGTCCAGGAGCATGGGCGTGGCGTGGGCGCCGTACCGTTCAATCAGGCCGCGCTGCACGGTGCAGAGCAACTCTCTTCTGGCTTCCGTCTCTGGCGTTTTGAGCCTTGGCGGGAATGGATTAGGCGGTAACCGGTTAGGGATGCGTCGTTTTTCCGCTTCCCTTAGAGCCCCGTTCACAATGCGTTGCAGCTGCTCCTCATAACGTTCCTGCTGCAGGCGGCCGTTAATGCCCTTGGTATGGTAAAGCCACTCATTGATGCTCTGCTCAGGGTTGCTGAGGAGTGCCATGAGCGCATTGGTGTTGATGATCTGCCCCGCCGGCAGGTTCCACTTCTTGGCCAGCTGGTCCCGGAAGTCATAGATGGGCTTCAGGATGAACTGCTGCAGCAAGGTAAGCCGCTGCGGGAATTTGATCTTGAGGTGGGGATCTTCCAGTTCCACATAGGTGATGGACTCCAGCAGTTGGTCTTCCTCTTCCAGCCAGGCCATGCGGCCCAGTTCCTTCACCTTGGCTACCATGGCGTTTTTAAGCGCGTGCAGGTACAGCACATCCTGGGCGGCGTATTCCAGTTGCCGTCTGGAGAGTGGTCGCTGGTTCCAGTTGCTCATTTGTTGGGATTTGTCCAGGCGCAGGCCCAGTTCTTCTTCCAGCAGGGTGCCCAGGGCAGCTTTGGCGTAGTTCAGGATTTTGGCTGCCACTGCCGTGTCTACCAAGGTGCGTACCTGGCAGCCCAGCATGCTCAGCAGCATGAGGTCGTTGTTGGCGTGGTGGAATATTTTTACGATAGCCGGGTCCTCCAGCACGTTCCAGAGCGGCTGCAGGTCAGATAACGGGAAAGGATCAATTACAAAACACGTGTGGCCGTCAGAGATCTGAATCAGGCACAGCGTGAAGCCGTAGGTATAGTGATGTTGGTCAAATTCCAGGTCTAAGGCTAGCTCTGGCTGCTGACTTAAATGGGTCACAGCCTCCTGTAATGCGTCATCGGTTTGCACCACATGAACAGGCTTCCCCTCCAGAGTAAATGCAGGTTCCTTCATAATCTTGTAAATGTACCCAAAAAACAGGTTAGTTCCTTGACGGGTAACCGTAGGCTCGCGTTGCCGCTTTTAGGCAGTTTCGTGAAAAACACCCCAAAAATGCGAACATCTGCTTACATAACTTCGGCAAAGGCAAAAATAGTGCGGGAGCAAAAGGAAGAATGACCAGCCTTGCCATCTTTCCCTTGCTCCCGCACGTGGTCTCTAGTATCTGCCGCCCATACGCAAGCAGAATAAAGAAGCTGCTATTCCAGCAAGAAGCTCACCTGCACAGTAGAGGTGATGATGATCTCTCCCAAGGCCAAGGTAGTGCCGCCTGCATCCATGGCTTGCTCCCGCATGGCGGTTTTATACATGGCCGGACCTATGGGTAGGTTGTTGACGGCTTCGTTTATCTGGTAAGGTCTTCCAACTTTGGCTCCCAACTCCGAGGCCAGCGCCACTGCTTTCTGTTTGGCATCCTGCACGGCTCTTTTGCGGGCTTCTTCCTGATGCTTCTTCAACTGGGAGCTCTGGTAGTTGATGCCGTCTACCCGGTTGGCGCCCGCTTTGTACAAGCCGGCCATGAGTTCGTCAAACTTATCTGGCTTGTTGAGCGTGATGGAGATAGAACGCGTAGCCAGGTAGAACTGGGGCGTGGTCTGGCCAAACTCGCCGGTGTACACTGGCTGTAGGGAAAGGTAGGCGGTTTGCACGTGCTTGTCTTCTACTCCGTTCTTCTTCAGGTAACTCAGCAGGGCGGCTGTGCGTTGGTCGGCCACGCGGCGAGCGTCTTCCAGGGTTTTCTCCCGTATCTCCACGCCGGTCATAAAGACAACCTGGTCGGGCTGCACTTTCACTTCTCCCAACCCCGAGGTGCTTACCAAAGGAGGCAACTGGGTCTGCTGGGCCTGGGAAGAAAAGGAGAGGAACGAGGCCACAAAGGCCAGAGCGAAAGCAAGGGTGGTTTTCATAGTGTTATAAATATATTCAAAAAAGGGTTTACAAGTACCATGCCGGGTTTTAGGCGGCATGGTTTAACGGATGCCACCAGCGCAGGAGTGCGGGCCAAGCCGGTCTTGTGTGTATCTTTGCAGACTCATTACACGTCTCTTACCCCTATGCAGCAGCACCTGTCCATTTTTGATCCGTTTGAAGGAATGCGTTTCGGGAACCACATCTGTTTTCTGTGCGGCTCCAATGTGACTGCAGACGAGCAGACATCGGTTTTTCCGGCCTGGCTCATGGAGGAGTACGGTTTTGCCCATGAGCCGCTCCGGCTGCTGGACCAAAGCGTGGTCACTTACCAGGACCTGAAGATTCCCTGCTGCCAGAACTGCCAGACAAATCACCTGCAGCCGCTGGAAGACAAGGTGCAACAGGCGCTCTCCCAGGGCATAGCCGGCATGCAGGCCTTGGACGATAAACTGCTCTACCAATGGATGGGCAAGATGTTCTACGGCACCCTCATCACCGAACTCATCAAAGAGCAGAACCCGCTGGTGCAGCCAGAGCACGCCGTAAGCGAGCAGCCCAAGATGCTCATGAAGTTCCAGGCTTTCTTCAGGGTGCTGCAATCCCTGCGGGTGCCCATGGAATTCCCAGATTTTATCCCGGGCTCGTTGTTTGTGATAGACGTGGACGCCAGCTCTGAGCCTACCCGGTTTGAGTTCCGCGATGAACTGTCTACCATGATGTTCAGCCTGCGCCTGGACAATATCCTTATTGTGGCCTGTCTCCTGGACAACGGCATGATCAAAGACGCCATGCGGCGCGTGTGGCAAGAGATTGAGCTGCGGCAGTTGCAGCCCATCCAGGCCGCCGAGTTCAGCGCCCGCGTTTTCTATGCGGGGTATCTGCTCAATGTGATCCCAGATTACCTGCTCCGGCCCGTAAAACCCCAGGACGATCACCTGGTCATGGACACACTCATTGACGATGTCACCAACGTGATCTTCAACCCCTGGCAGAACAGTTCCTACGCCAAATTACTGGCCACCATGTGGACCCGTTGGGGCATCTCCCAAGCTGATATCCTGCGCGATCCCCAGGAGCCCATGAGCATGCTCTTCAGCCCGGAGGGCGAGTTTATCCAGTTTCCGCAGATACCGGGGCAGGATAAATAAAAGCTCCGCAACCTAAGTTTTATCAGATCTCTAAAGCCTGCCGCTTCGGGCCTGTTTTCCCTAAAACAGGCCCGAAGCGGCAGGCTTCTTTTTTGAGCAATAGCCTGGCAAAAGGTTGATAGGCGGCATCTTCAGCCCAGAGATTAAGTGACTACTTGCCTGCGGGTAAAAGAAAATTCATATCCCTGATTTTCTCCAGAAACCTGGTTGTTTAAACCAGGTGCCGCGCCACGGCCTGCGGTTGGCTTCGCCGATGTTGACGCCCGGTTGCTACTCTCCATTGTTTTGTTTGTGTTTGGCTGAGGATAAACCTCTGTAAAAAAGCTTCGTACGCAATTAAACGGTATTGCCGTATTGATCTAAACAAAATAAAACTATGGCTGAAATAAACATTGAACCCAAAAAACGCTCCAGCTGGGCCTGGATTATAGTCCTGCTTATACTGCTGGTGGTAGGCTATCTTTTATACAAATACTTCTTTGAGGCGCAGGGCGGAAACCCTGAAACCACAGGCGCCCCTACCTCTGGGATGATCATGTCCTTGGTCCCTGGTTTTCTGTCTTATTGATCAAATAACCCTAAAAACAAGAAACCAATGGCAAACCATGCAAACGAGGGACTGGCACGGCTGGCCCCCTTACACGATTTGAGAGATTTCAAAGTGGCCAACCATAACCTGGACGTGCGCGGCTGGGAAGTGATTGGCTCAGACGGCAAACGCATAGGCAAGGTAGATGACCTCATTGTAGACCGCGAGCTCATGAAAGTGCGGTACCTTGACATAGACGTAGACAAGGAGCACGTGCTCGTGGACACAGACCCGCGGCATATCCTTATCCCTATTGGGGCGGCGCAGTTAGACGATGACGGCGATCAGGTGTTCATTAGCCTGGATAGGAACTCCCTGGCCCGTTTCCCTTTTTACCGGGGCGGAGCCGTGGACTCTGAGTACGAGTACCGGGTTATGCACGCGGTAACCAGCCCTAATGACACCTACGCGCAGCAGACTACGGCCCAGGCATCTCCTAATGCAGACTTCTACGGCCGAGACCAGTTCAATGAGGATAGGTTCTATGGAAATCGGCACCAGCGGTCCCAAACCATGCCGCAGGACCAAAGCCACCTCCATACTTCTACGTCTAACTTCAACACAAACCCCAACTTCAACACTAACCCAGGCATGCACGCAGACTCTGGCTTAGGTTCAGGGTCTGGTATGCATTCCACTTCTGGGATGGGGTCAGGAACCGGCTTGCATTCTACCTCCAGTATAGGCTCCATGGGCTCAAGCGCTGGAATGGAAAGCAGACCTGTTCAGGAAGACATTGCCACCATTGAAAGGCTGCGCGCAATGCTAGAGCAGGGGACCATCACCCAAGAGGAATTCACTGCCTTGAAACGGAAAGCCATCGGCTTGTAGTAGGATTGTAATCCCGTTTTGGAGCTGGTTTTTCTAAATCGGCTCCAAAACGGGTTTTCACCTTATAGGCATTAGCCAATGGGGCACAAAAAAAGAGGGCACGCTTTAAACGGCGTGCCCTCTTATGCATTTAAACCCTTTGGCTCTCTTTACGGGTAATTGTTGGTGATGTTGTCATCCTGGTCATGGGTGAAGGAAGCATGTTCCTGCACGTGCGGTTCAGACGATGACCGGTTATAAGGGTTGCTGGCATAGCCTGGCCAGGTTCTTTTCACACGGGCATAGGTTCGGTTGCTTTTACGCCGTTTGGTGAGGGCGTAAGTGGCCAGACCTGCCAGGGCTACTAATCCGGCGGTAGCCAGGACCTTAGGCACGGTATTGCTCACGTTTGGCGGGAGCTGAACCACGCCGTTGCGGTCTGTGATGGCAGGCTCGGGTACATAGCGTCCTTTAGACGGAATGGCCAATTGGTCAAACAACCGCGACAGCTCATCCAGGCCTTGCTTCAGTTCCTGGCCTTGCATAGGCAGGCCGTGGCCGGTGGCCGCAATCTCCGGCCGCAGGTCATGGAGTTTCCTTACCGAGGCGCGGGCCGAAACCCAGTCTGGCGTGAAATACGCCGGAGGTCCGCAGACTTCCTGTTTCTGGGTAAGCACCGCCAATGCAGATTCTGGTTTCCTGGTCACAAAGGCATCGCCGGCAATAAGCAACCGGTCATGCTCCCTGAAGAAGGAAACGTGCCCCGGCGAGTGGCCCGGCGTTTCCAGCCACTTCCACTCGGGCAGAAACGGTACTGATCCGTCTGAGGGAAGCAGTTCCAGCCGGCCCCTGAAGGTGATGGGCTTTTTAGGATACATGAAAGACAGGTAAGCCATGCCGCCGCCGCCCACGCTGGAGTCTGGCGGAGGGTAGCTGGACAAACCGGTAAGGTAAGGCAGCTCCAGCGGATGCGCGTACACGGGCACCTGCCAGATGTCGGCCAGGGTTTGCAGGGCGCCTACGTGGTCAAAGTGGCCGTGCGTGAGCAGAATGGCTTTGGGCGGGTTGCCTTTGCCAAACTTGTCCTCAGCGGCCTTTCTGATCCTATCGGCAGAGCCGTATAGACCGGCATCTATCAATACCCAGGACTTGTCTGGGTTCTCAATGTAGTACAGGTTCACAAACACAATCTCCATGCCCATGACACCTGGTGCCACGTGAAAAGTGGAGTGCTGCTTCTGCCGAAGAACGTTGGTTAACTGGTCTTGCATATATCTGTCCAGATCAGGTTGATTAACTATCTAAACGGCCAAAAACGCTCAGTTCATCACCGGTATCATGGCGGGAGTTCTCGTCTTCGTCTGTGGATTTGCCGCCCTGGCCGCCTTGGCTGTTGCCCGGCTGCTGGCCACCCTGTTTGAAACTGGCGTTGCCTTTGGCCTCGGCACCTGGTTCCTCTGAGGTGTTTTTCAGCTCATCTTGAGATTCTTTTCCGTTAGGCAGCTTTTCCTTTTCGTTAAACTTATTGTCGTTTTCCATGGTGCAGTATGATTTATATTTCAAAAACAAGTAAAAACCGGCAGAGCCGGCATGTGTTTGTACGAGCAGATGAAAAAGAGGGTGTCTTCTGGCCGAGAAATTCTAACCCGCGGAGTTGGAAAAGTCAGAATCCGTGCGTAAACTAGTCATACCAATATCCCGAGGTACATGTGATCTGGACGGAGGAGTTTAAGAGAACAGCAAAGAAGAGAGTCATGTGCCGTCGGAATTTTTCTCACCTGTTTATAGTTAATAAGACATGGTAAATCTGATCTATCCACCTAGCTATATGGCGGTTTACGCCAAGTGCATTGATGCCACCCTTCCTAGCTTTGAGCCTGAAGAATGGGTTCAGGAAGGGCATGTTTATGTAGTAAAGCATTTTACAGAGCCTTTGAACCAGGAAGAAGGAATGGCGGTGACCATTATTGACGATGCCGGCGAAGAGATTCACCCATCGCCCTCACACTGGAGTTTCTCCTCAAACCGTTTTGAGCTGTTCTCCATTTTCCTGAACTAGGCGTTTAACAGCTCTTTTCAAGAAAAGAGCCCCAAAACAGAAAAGGCTGACCCGCAGGTCAGCCTTTTCTGTTTTAAAGGTTAGTGGTTTGCAAGCATTCCGTCCCCCTTTAAAGGGGATAGGGGGATGACAAGGTCGCATCAAGAACCGGTGAATTCTGCTAAGAGAAAGGGCAACCACAAGTGATTGCCCCTACAATTCGGGAATGCCTTGATCAGCACGAGTAGTCATCCCCCTACCCCCTTTAAAGGGGGACGATATGCGTCAAGAATAGAACCTTCTAAGTTCACCCTAAAACTGGAAACCGGCTCTCAGCAGGAATTGGCTCTGTTCTGGCGTGGAGGCAAACCCGGCGGAGATTACAATCTGGTTCAGGGGTGAAATCCACAGTCCGCCGCCGTAGCTTCGGTGCCACTTGTCTGAGTTTTCGTTCTTCATCCATACGCGCCCAATATCATGGAACCCTAAGATACCCAGTGAGGCTGGGAACAGATACGTGGTGAAGCTGAACAGGCGCAGGCGAGCCTCGGTGTTGTTGTAGAAGCTGCTCTGCCCACTGAAGCGGTTGCGCCGGTAGCCCCGCAGCATGGTAGGCCCATCCAGATACTGCGCCTGGAAGAACTCAAAGCCATCTCCGAAGGTGTGGCCGCCGCCGAAACGGGTAGCCAGTGTGAGTTTCAGAGGAATGCGTATGGTCTGGTAGAGGGCAAATTGAGAATGCACCCGCGCCACGTCTGAAGCGCTCTGGTTTACGCCTTTCAACACGTCACCGGCTACCTGCCAGAACACACCTTTGGCCGGCAAGGCCGGATGATCCCGGGAATCCAGGGTGTACTCTACCCGGGCACCAGCATAGGCTTTTGGCTCATAATACCCCACAAACTGGTCAGACCCTTTTAACTGATCTGGCAGGAAACGGTCGGTGGTGCGGTCCACGTTCACGTTCTGGTACACCGGTCCCGCAAAGAGACTCTCGTACTCGCTGAGCTTGCCACCCAATAAAGCGTTGGCATAAAGCTGCGATGACTGGAACCGGTAGTAATCTATGTCAATGTCTGGGTTGAAGACTGTTTCATTGCCCAACCCGAAGAAGTTCTCGGCGAAGCCGGGGCTCTTGAAGTTCACGTTCAGCTTCACGTCCATGCCTAACCGCAGTCTAGGGAAATGCGCGGCGTAGTCCACCAGGAAGGATTGGGTGTTAAAAGCATAGGTGCCCACCAAGCGCTGCATCATGCCATAGGGCTGCTTCTGGAAACCTTGGGTTTTGAGCAACACGCCGGCGCCCAGCAACAGACCATCATCGCGGTTAGATTCAAGGGACAACAGCGGCCCCAGGTAATTGTAGTTGAAGCTTCTGCGGTCATACACGGGTGTTTTGCGCAGGTGCGTGAGGTTACGGGCCTCGGGGCCTAACTGCAGCTGCGCCCCGTTGGGCTGGTCATAGACGTAGGTGAGGCGGCGCAAGCCTGCCACGCTGGAACTGTCCGTGATCTTGTCCTGGCCATCGCCCCCAATGATTCTTACCCTGATGCCGTCTTCGGCTTTGCCCTGCACGTTGAATTCATCTGCCCCACCTAAACCGTACAGTCTGATCTCGCGGGTTTCACCGGGTTGGAAGAGGCGTCGGTAGAGCTGGTCTTTGGCGGAGTTGCCGCCTTTTTTGTAGATGGTCACCAGGGTGGCGCCGCCGGCCTCTCGCTGCACCTCAAAACGCTCGTCCAGGTCGGTGCCTACTACGTCTACTTTCTGGGCCAGGAACTCATAGTAGTCCTCGGCATCGCGTTTTATGTAGGCGCGGCGTGCTTTTAAGGTGTTGGCCAGACGGGCTCCGGAGATTTTCTGGATCTCAGGCGGCAATTGGCCCACGGCTTCTTCAATGGCTTCGTCGGTGAGGCTGGCGCGGACAGAATCGGCCATGGCTACCCAGTCAGAGCGCTCCAGGCCGGTGAGGAAGTAGCGGTCAAAGTACCGGTTGTTGAAGTTGAAGCCTTTGATGTCGCGCAGGCTCTCGTCAAAACCCTGCACCTTGGGAAGAATCCAGCGCCGGCTGGCGATGTTTGGAATCACGCCCTGGTTCACGAAGAAAGCCTGGTCGCGGTCGCGCGGGATGGGTTTATAGATCTTTCCTTTGCCTTCTTTCTCAAACTCGGCCCAGCGCCACTGGTCATCGTGGCGGTCCCAGTCGGCCATGAAGAAATCCAGGAGGCGCGCGCGCAGCAGGCTCAGCTGGTCTACTTCATCGTTCTGGTCTTCCAGGGTGTTTTCCAGGACTTTGTCAGTGCCTACCACGTTTTTGGCGTTCCCGAAGCTGGGCATGTCAGACATATCCTCATCGGGGCGCTCCTCAAACAGGCCAATGGTATTAGCGAACCCTTTGAGGTACCTGCCAAACCTGGGGTCATCCGGAATCACGAAATACTGCGGGTTGGTGTGATACACGCCCACGGCATCGGCGAGCTTTGGTGCCACCAGGGAGCCGTACGGGTGCGAGGCCGAGATCTGATCTTTTACCACATCGGCGGCCAGGGTCTGGCGCAGGATACGGGGCAGGGCCGCGTCTGGGTACTTTTCTACGGAACGCAGCACGTACTGGCGACCGGTGCTGTCTTCCAGCCGCAAAGACACGGTCTGGAAACCACCTCCGCGCTGCACCACTTTGAGGCCGCCGTTCTGGGTTCCTATGTCAAAAACCGGCAAGGTAACGGGCGCTTCCCACTCAGGGCGGTAGTTCTGGCCCAGGAGCCACTCCCGGAAACCGCTGGCTCTGTACACTTGGCTGGCGGGCAGCGTGGCCGTTTTCCCCGCGAAGCTGATGTTCATTTTCTTTGTTTGCTCCTCCAGTTGTTTCTGGGTGGGTTTGCGGGAAAGCAGCATGCGGTGAGCCACCTGTCCCTGGGCGCTTTGCGCGTCTGGCGCGGTCCAAATCTCCAGCCAGGTTTCGCCGTTGGGGAAGTACATTAGCTTCACCAGCCCTGCCGAGGCCTGTTTGAAAGATGGTTGTGTGTCGTGGGGCTGAGGCAGTTTTTTCATGCCGGCTCCGGCGCCCAGGTAATGGATGCTGTCATGGAAGGCATGGGTCAGGGCCGCGGAGTTCCCCTCGGCGTGGACCAGCCCTTTGTGCTGGCTATACATCTGGGCCAACTGACGGTGCATGAGGCGGTATTCCAGGCCCTTTATCTCCGGCGATATGCTCATGGCTACCAGCAGGTTCTTGTCCTCGTTGCTGCGCAGCACGTCATCCAGGGCAGCCAGTGTGGCGGTGCCGCCGGTGGTGGGGCAACCGCGCTGTTCTTTGTCGTCGTCCATGCGGCGGTTGGGCAGAAGCCACTGGGTGTCCAGCAGGAGCAGGTGCACATCATCGGTGAGGGCAATGTCTGCGGGGCCGGGGCAGTAGTTCTCCGGCTGAATGAGCTGCTCGTTTTTCAGGTACTGGGAGATGAAGCGTTCCTGGTTTCTGACCTCGGGCACCAAACGGCCTTTGGCATCGTGCTCGCCCGGCATGAGAATGATCTTTCCTTCATAGCCCTGCAGGTAATTGAGCTGGGTCTGGAGTTGAGCCTCCAGTTCTTTGCGGTTGGCGGCAGAAACGCTAGGTAATCTGGCGGGCTGGAACGGGTTGCCGATGAATACAACGGTGCTGTTTTTGCCCGCGCTCTTGAGTTGGTTTTGCATCAGCGGCAGCGGCGCGGTGGAGCTTTGGCCAGGCGCCGAGCGGCCGGCCAACAGTACGGTGTACGATGGGGAGTCAGATGGCAGAGCCGGCAATTGGGCCAAGGCCACAGCGGGGCCTATTAGCCAGGCGCAAATCTGAAGCAGGATTACCCTCAAGGGTAAAAGTTCTCTCATGGTCATGATATTAGATGCTGGCCGCTTCTTTGTTTTAGGCTTCTTTTCCAAAAACCGAGGCTAAAACAGGAAGAAACTCTTAGGTATAAGTTGGGGACAACCAGACACGTTTGCCGCTGTTTACGCAGTTTGGGCCCTTTTAGGTTAAGAAGATAGCTTTTTTAAGATTTTTAGCTCCGGAGAAGAGCCGGGACTACAAGGATTTTCAGAAAGTTGCCCCAGATGGAATAAGTAGCCCGTTTTACTTGTTATCCCGGGAGAGAACGATTTTATGCCCACACTAGAGAAAGACCTGCGCCAGGCTATTCTGGCCCTGCCTGCCACCCGCAAAGACAAATTGCTGCTTCAACTGCTGAATGCCCAACCCGTGCTGCAGGACCAGCTTCGGTTTGAGCTGCTGGAAGGCCCCGAGGAATTGGAACTTAGGCGCGAAACATTGGCCGCACAGGTGCAAACCGCTACCCAAGGCTTCTATTATAACGCTAATGAACTGCTTATCTGTCTCCGGGCCTTGTGCCCGCCCCTGAGTTACCACGCCAAAATAACTAATGATGTGTATGGGGAAATCAGCCTGCTTCTGTTGCTGCTGCAGGAGGTGTTAGTGCATCAGAAAGAGATGCTGCAGACCCTAACCGGAGGAACCGAAGCACTGGGTCTTTTCCTGGCCAAACGCGCCGAGGAGATGCTGCAGAAACTAAGAAAACTCCACGAAGACCTGCACGTAGAATTTTCCGATGTCGTGAACGAAATGTTGCCCAGGCTGCACGCCTCGGCCGCCGGTTACGCCGCTAGAAAATTGGGCGTGCCCGTGCAGTGGGAGTAGCTAACCGCTATGGTAAAAGTAACTATTAATTTGACCTGAGGCGCCTAGGAATAGAAGATGTGGCAGGAGTCCTGAAGGTGGATGAACCTGCAAAAGACTTGTATGGTTGTGTTTTTATTGGAGAATTTCCTTTTAAAGAATCCACAACCAGATTCGTTTTACATCTGATTTTCAGAAACCAGACCCAGAACAGATAACTAAAACTTAAGATGGTGGCTAGGCCAAAAAGAGCTTTAGTGAAGCTAGACTACGCCGCCTCCAGCCAGTAACTCTCGGGGGCACCTGCGTGCAATGCTCTGACGGTGAAAAGGCAACCATCCAGATCGTCCTGTAGCTGACACGCCCAGATCACCAGCACCTGCCAGCCGTCGGCTTTCAGTTTCTCCCGGTGGCGTTGGTCTCTTTCCTGGTTGCGGGCAAATTTCTCGGTCCAAAAAGAAAGGTTGGTTTTAGGCATGGCCGGCAAACAATGCGGGCAGCGATGCCAGAAACACCCGTGAATGAAGATTGCGAGCCGGCGGCCGGGGTAGCAGACATCGGGCTTGCCCGGTAGCTTTTTCCAGTGCAGCCTATAACCCCGCAAACCGCCGTGCCAGAGTGCCCGGCGCAGCAGCAACTCGGGCTGCGTGTGCTTGGCCCGGTTCCCGCGCATGTACCGGCTAATACGTTCCTGGGCGGTAAGTGGTGCAGTTTCTGTGGCTGCATATTTCTTCTTTTTCTTGGGCATGCGGGTGGCGTGTGTACAGAAAACGCAAACGCTGGCCAGAGAGTGCCGCCAAGATGCCTTCTTTTAGCTACCCATAATGGAATAGCCCCAAAGCCGGGAAGAGAAGAAGCCGTTTAGGGGCTGTTTCTTCTAAAACAGCCTCTAAAGACAAGAGCCCCGCTTAAAAGAATAAGCGGGGCTCTTGTCTTTAGAGGTAAAAATTGCCTTAAGGAGTCACTACTTCTTCGGCATCAGAGAACTGGTTGCTGTTGCCGTAAGAAACCAGCACAATGGCGCCAATGGCCACTGCGGCCACAGACAGCACCAGCTGCACCGGGGTCATTTTCTGTCTTACTTTCAACAACATTCTGCCGGCATCAGAAAGCAGGTCTGGAAGCACGTCGTGGTTGCCTTGGTACACGCTCACAATAGATTCTACGGTTCTAGCGAAATCTTTTGGTTGCACCAATTGGGTAGATGTATTCTGTGTTTGTTCCATAGTTTTTTTCTCTGTGATAGTGATCTGTTTGTAAATGAAAAATCCCGACCTGCGCCGTAAGGCAGGGCCGGGATTTTTATACGCAAATAAATACGCTTAGGTCAATCTTTTTTGCAAGTTACGCTACCTGGCCACCTGCGCCGCGCACGGCCTCGTCTATTTTCTGGATAATCTTGTCTGGGCTAAACATCATGCTGGCCGGAAAGCTTACCTGTACGTTGTTGATCTGCAGCGTTTGGGAAGCTTCTTCATAGGCATAGTCGGCGGTCACGCCTTGTTTGGAAACACGTCCGTTGTTGCCTGCCAGCTCAATGCCGGCGGCGCTCAATTTGCCTCTAAGGTTGTTGTACAGTTCTGGGGTAATGCCTTTGTACGTAGCACTGTTTGCCATAAGGGTAGTATTAAGGTTGTGGATAGAATAATCTAACGCAGAGGGCAACGCAAGGTTAACTTCTGCTCTAAAGCTTAAAGATATATGTTTTCCGGCGGTTTCCCGTAAAAAGAAGGAGACAGACTTTGCCCCTTCTTTCTGAACCTTTCCCGCCCAATTGAGGTAAAGCTGAACTCAAAATCTAAACTTATAAATGAAGAGGAGGATTTTTCTGGCACTGTTAGGGGCGCTATTCCTTTACGGATTAGTGCGCTTGTTCTTTGCCAACGAGCCTCCTGAAAATAGGAATGGCTCAGTGGGCTTCTTTGGTGATTCTGGGCTTAAAAGATTTCCGCAGGATAGCGTGATGGTCAGTGCCGGCGACCACTATCAGCTCAACAGGGTGGGCGAGTTTTTCCTGGGCCGGCATTACCGGCGGGTCTGGGCCGAGCCGGTCAAAGCCAAAGTCTTTCGCATGAACGAGGTGCTGGGTGGGCTCTCCATTGAAAAAATCGGGGGTGGTATGCAAACCACCAGCCTTACCCTTACAGATTCCTCGGGCCGGCGGTTTGCGCTGCGGTCCCTGGACAAAGACCCGGTCAACGTGCTTTCTCCCTTTTGGCGCAAAACCTTCGTGGGCTCCTTTGTACGCGACCAGGTGTCGGCCACTAACCCTTATGCCGCGCTGGTGGTGGCACCCTTAGCCGAGGCCGCCGGCATTTTCCATCCTACCCCGCAGCTGGTGTATGTGCTGCCCGCAGACCAGGACTTCAAGCAGTACTCCAACCTGTTCGGGAATAAGCTTTTCATGATGGAGGAGAAGTTCACGTCCCGGGCCTCGCTGGCAAAGAAGTTTGGGGCGGCCACTGATCTGGTGGATACAGAAGAGATGCTCAGGCGCCGATATAGATCCAGCCGCCACCGCATAGACCAGTGGGCGTTTGCCCGGGCCCGCCTCCTTGATTTGCTGCTCAGCGATTGGGACCGCCACGAAGGCCAGTGGGATTGGGCCGTTTACGCCCATAAAGAAGAGGTTTGGTACAAGCCCATTCCCAAAGACCGCGACCAGGCCCTCTGCCTCTATGACGACGGGCTCATTCCCTGGCTGGCCACCAGAAAGTTTGCCATGCGCAAGTTTGAATCTTTCCACCCCAAGTTCAAGGATGTGTATGGGCTTACCATCAATGCGGCTTTCCTGGATGCCCGCGCCCTGTCTGAGGTCTCATTGGTTGATTTCAGGCGGCTGGCCCGGGAGATGCAGGCAAACCTCTCTGATTCTGTCTTACGCGCAGCGGTGAAGCGCATGCCGCCGCCCGTGTATAAACTGGTAGGAGAAGACACCTATAGAAAACTGAGGAGCCGCCGGCAACTTCTGGTGCAGACCGCCGAGGAGTACTATAAGATTCTATCCAAAGAGGTAGCCGTGGTAGGAGCCGATGAGCCCGAACGTTTTGTGGTGCAGCGTCTCTCGCAGGGAAGAACGGTGGTAGAGGTGTATAAACTAGGCAAAGGGAATATCAACGGAGAGAAAATTTACAGCCGCACCTTCTTTGTGGGTGAAACCGAAAAAATTAGCATGTATGGCCTGAACGGAGACGATATTTTTGATGTCAACGGCTCTTCTGCCAAAGGCAGCTATGTCAATATCTACGGCGGCCCTGGAGCAGACCAGGTAAATGATAAGTCCAGCGTAGAAGGCTGGCGCAAGAAAACAGTAGTCTTTGATGATTCTGGTGGCGTGCAGTTGCAGGCGGGTCCTATCACGGAGGCAAAGCTCTCTGAAACCGCCGGTGAGGTGCCTGCCTTTGTGCGGGTGCGGATACGCCCTTGAAGGCCGTTACGCTTTATGCCTGTTTCTGCAAAACCAGCCTTTAAACGCTTCTGCGGGTTTTACTCCATGCTTTGCAGCACTTTTACTAAATCATGAGCCCGCAGCATCCCCCTGATGGCATGTTCCCCAATGATCATGGTGGGCACCGCCGTGACTTTCTGTTCTTCGTACGCGTGGGTAAGGGCAGCCTGGTGAGCCTCTTTGTATTTGCGGGAGACCACTGCCTCTCTGAAAGCATCTGGGTCCAGGCCTACTTCTGCCGCAAGTTTGGTCAGTACCTCAATGTCTCCAATATCCTGGCTCTCCTGGAAAAAGGCCGTGAACATGCGGTGCGTATAGGCGTTGCCTTTGCCCTGTTCTTTCGCGAACTGGAAGCCCTCAAAAGCCAGGTGCGTGTAAGGTTGCGGCGAAACACCAGGCAATTGGATCTTCACGCCCAGTTCTTCGGCCATAGGGTAGACAGAATTCTTCCAGGTGGTTTGTAGGTAATTCTCCTCGGGCCGCAGGGTAGGGGTGGGTTCGGGCCTGAGCTCAAACGGCATCCATTCCACCTCTATTTCCTTGCCCAGTATTCGCTGCGCTTTCACTACTTCCTCCTCGGCCAGAAAACAGAAAGGGCAGACATAATCTGAATAGACGGTTATTTTTGCCATAAGACCAGTTGTTGCTTTCACCTTTTCTACGGCAGTACTGCGGAAGATGTCATGGAGACAGAAAATAATCATCTTGAAAGTCTGTCGCCAACCTACACACTAAAGTTCTGCCAAAGGGTGTTTAGAGAAGAAATTCTAAGGCAGTAGAGAGGTTCTTACTGTCTAGGAAAAAGAAAGAGACGGGTATGCTGAAAATTGAATATTGGAAAGAGTGGGAGAGAATAGAGGAATAAAAGGCTTGGTTTTACTAAAGGTTTGTCTCTTATCTATTTATCCATAATTTCGCCAAAATCAAAAATTTTCACGTATCCCATACATGAGATTTCTACGCACGGGCAAATACGCCAAAAGTCAATATCAAATTGATAATGATGGTTGCATATTTGTTTATGCGAATTTATGATTATGTGTATTGGTCAAGATTTTATAATTTGCCTTGAATTAGGTAAGTACTATCAATTTTTATGGATAAATACTCATATATAGCCAACGCGCACGGTGCGTACATTGATGAACTGTACAAGCAGTATCAGCAAGATCCGGGTTCAGTGGATTTTGGTTGGCAGAAGTTTTTTGAAGGATTTGATTTCTCCCAAAGCTATCCTAGCGAAAACGGGAACGGGGTTGCGGTGGCTTCCAAGTCAGCTGCCGCCGTTGCTGCCCCCAGCGGAGCGTCTGCCGGTGAGATAGACAAGGAAATCAAAGTCCGCAATTTTATTTATGCCTATCGTTCCCGCGGTCACCTTAAGTCTAACACCAACCCGGTAAGACCCCGCAAAGACCGTAAGGCCCTGTTGGACCTCGCTGATTTTGGTCTTTCTGAAGCCGATCTGGATACCAAATTCCAGAGTGGGGCAGAACTGGGCTTAGGCACTGCTACCCTCCGCGACATTGTAGCCACCCTGAAAAAGGTGTATGAAGGCACCATCGGGTTTGAGTTCATGTACATCCGGGACCCGGAAGTATTGGAGTGGTTCAAGCAGAAAGCTGAGAAAGAATCGGTGGGCTTCAACCCCTCTGTTGACTATAAGAAACGCATCCTGTCTAAGTTGAACGAGGCAGTGGTGTTTGAGAACTTTCTGCATACCAAATTCTTGGGTCAGAAGCGTTTCTCTCTGGAAGGTGGCGAAACCACTATCCCGGCGTTAGATGCTATCATTGACAAAGGCTCTGAACTGGGCGTAGAGGAAGTGGTAATAGGCATGGCGCACCGCGGTCGTTTGAACGTGCTGGCCAACATCATGGGCAAAACCTACGAGCAAATCTTCTCTGAGTTTGAGGGAACTGCCGTTCCGGATTTGACCATGGGCGATGGCGACGTGAAATACCACATGGGCTTCTCCAGTGAGGTAAACACGCCATCCGGCGGAAAAGTGAACCTGAAACTGGCACCTAACCCTTCGCACTTAGAGGCGGTGAACCCAGTAGTAGAAGGTTTTGTACGCGCCAAGCTGGACTCTATGTACGGCCGTGACACAAACAAAATCCTTCCAATCCTCATCCACGGGGATGCGGCCGTGGCCGGACAGGGCATCGGTTACGAGGTAACCCAGATGGCGAAACTGGAAGGCTACAGCACCGGCGGTACCATCCACTTCGTGATCAACAACCAGGTTGGCTTCACTACCGACTTTGAGGACGCCCGTTCTTCTATCTACAGCACTGATTTGGCTAAAATCATTGACGCTCCGGTGCTGCACGTAAACGGTGATGATCCAGAGGCAGTGGTATTTGCGGTGCGTCTAGCAACTGAATACCGTCAACGTTTCCACAACGATATCTTTATTGACATGGTGTGCTACCGCCGCCATGGCCACAACGAGGCAGATGAGCCTAAATTCACCCAGCCACAGTTGTATAACCTCATCTCCAAGCATGACAACCCAAGAGAAGTCTACAACAAAGAGTTGATCAGACGCGGGGAAGTTGACGCCAAGGTAGCCGAGGAAATGGACAAGGAGTTCCGCCAGATGCTGCAAGACCGTCTGGACATGGTAAAACAAAAGCCATTGCCTTACAACTACCAGGTGCTGGAGAAAGAATGGCAGGAACTGCGCCGGTCCAAACCAGAGGATTTCAACCAATCTCCTGAAACGGGTATCTCCTTGGAGGCCGTGGAGAAAGTAGGGAAAGCCCTGACCACTTTGCCAGAGAACTTCAAACCGCTGAAGCAGATTGAGAAACTGACCAAAGAGCGTCAGGACATGTTCTTCGGGAGCCGGACGTTGAACTGGGCTTCGGCAGAGTTGTTAGCTTATGGCTCCATCCTCTTAGAAAACAAAATTGTGCGCATGAGCGGCCAGGACGTGCAGCGGGGTACTTTCTCGCACCGTCACGCCGTGTTGCATGATGCCAATACCAGCGCCGCTTATACCAACCTGAACCACATCCAGGAAGGTCAGCAGAAACTGCAGATCTATAACTCCCTGCTGTCTGAGTATGGCGTGCTGGGCTTTGAATTTGGTTACGCCATGGCAAATCCTAACGCACTAGTGCTTTGGGAAGCGCAGTTCGGTGACTTTGCCAACGGATCTCAGGTGATGATTGACCAGTTCATCTCATCCACGGAGTCTAAGTGGCAGCGCATGAACGGTCTGGTGATGCTTTTGCCGCACGGCTACGAAGGCCAGGGACCAGAGCACTCCAACGCCCGTCCTGAGCGTTTCCTGCAGTTGGCCGCTGAGTACAATATGTACGTGACCCAGTGTACCACGCCGGCTAACTTCTTCCACATGCTGCGTCGCCAGTTGGCCACGCCGTTCCGGAAGCCGTGTATCCACATGTCGCCTAAGTCTATGCTGCGTCACCAGAACGTGATGTCGCCTATCGAGGACTTTACCCAGGGTTCTTTC
This sequence comes from Rufibacter roseolus, assembly GCF_017916365.1. Lineage (GTDB taxonomy): Bacteria > Bacteroidota > Bacteroidia > Cytophagales > Hymenobacteraceae > Nibribacter > Nibribacter roseolus. Next base: position 111,005 of record NZ_JAFMSU010000001.1, on the reverse strand, counting down.
CAGGAGGTAATTGGTGATGTGTACGCCGATGCAAAAGCCGTAACCAAAGTGTTGCTGTGTACCGGTAAAGTGTACTATGATCTGTTGGAGGAACAGCAAAAAACCAACCGCAAAGACGTAGCCATTATCCGTCTGGAGCAGCTGCATCCGTTCCCGCAGGTTCAGTTAGACCGCGAGCTGAGCAAATACCCTAACGCGCAAATCTTCTGGGTACAGGAAGAGCCTTACAACATGGGTGCCTGGACGTATATCCTCAGCGTGATGCGCAAAGGCATTGATGACGTGGTTTCCCGTAAGCCAAGCTCATCGCCGGCTACTGGTTACAACAAAATCCACCAGAAAGAGCAACGCGCGGTGGTTGAAAAAGCATTTTCTATCTAAGGTAAATTTCTGTTTAGGGCCTGTTTCTTGAAAAGCAGGCCCTAAACAGATTTTCAACAACATAACTTAATCTAAAAAGAGATTATGGCATTAGACATAAAAGTACCGGTGGTTGGCGAATCCATTACGGAAGTAACCATTGCCAAATGGCTCAAGCAAGATGGCGACCAGGTGGCCATGGACGAGGTTATCTGCGAACTGGAATCTGACAAAGCCACCTTTGAGTTACCCGCCGAGGCTGCCGGTATTCTAAGAATTGTAGCCCAGGAAGGCGATACTATTGCCATTGGCGAAGTAATCTGCACCATTGATGGCGCCGCGCAAGGTACTTCTGCTCCGCAGCCTACCACTGTGTCTACCCAGCACAGCCTCACTGAGTCTAAATCAGTGACCGATCCGCAGAGCACCGTAGCTGCTGAGAACACCCCAAGCCAGGGTATCCCTAACCAGCCGCAAGGTGGTGGAGCCGGCCAGACATTGGACGTGAAAATCCCAACGGTAGGTGAGTCTATCTCTGAGGTGACCATCTCCAAGTGGCTCAAAGCCGATGGCGACCAGGTAAGCATGGACGAGGTGCTTTGCGAACTTGAGTCTGACAAGGCTACTTTTGAACTGCCTGCCGAGGCGGCCGGGGTTCTGAGAATCGTGGCCCAGGAAGGCGAAACCGTGGAGATTGGCGCTACCATCTGCCGCATTGAAGTAGGTGCCGGTTCTGGTGTGTCTACTGCGCCGGCTCCGCAGACCGTGGCCGCAGCGCAACCCGCCCAGGCTGCTGCAACCTCAGGCGCTACTACCTACGCCAGCGGTACACCATCACCGGCTGCCGGCAAAATCCTTTCCGAGAAAGGCATTAACGCTGCAGACGTGAACGGTACCGGCAGAGATGGTCGCATCACCAAAGAAGACGCCCAGAATGCACAGGCTCGTCCGGCTGCTCCGGCTCCACAGCCAGCTGCCGCTGCTGCACCAGCTGCCAAAGAATCTGCTGCTCCGGCTCCGGCCGCTCCAGGTTCCCGCAACAGCCGCCGCGAGAAAATGACCAGCTTGCGTAAAACCGTAGCTCGTCGTTTAGTGGCGGTGAAAAATGAGACGGCCATGCTCACTACCTTCAACGAGGTAGACATGAAGCCGATCATGGACATCCGGGCCAAATACAAAGACAAGTTCAAAGAGAAGCATGAAGTAGGCTTAGGCTTTATGTCGTTCTTCGTGAAGGCTTGTACTGTGGCCCTGCAGGAGTGGCCAGCCGTGAACGCCCAGATTGACGGCGCCGAGATTGTATACAATGATTTCTGCGACGTGTCTATCGCAGTTTCTGCGCCTAAAGGCCTAGTGGTTCCGGTGATCCGCAACGCCGAAGGTCTGAGCCTGGACGGGATTGAGAAAGAAGTGGTTCGTTTGGCCAAGCGTGCCCGCGAAAACAAATTGGGCATTGACGAGATGACCGGTGGTACCTTCACTATCACCAACGGTGGGGTGTTCGGTTCTATGATGTCAACACCCATCATTAACGCACCGCAGTCTGCCATTTTAGGTATGCACAACATCGTGAACCGTCCGGTGGCTATCAACAATCAGGTGGAAATCCGCCCAATGATGTACCTGGCGCTTTCTTATGACCACCGTATTATTGACGGTCGTGAGTCAGTAAGCTTCCTGGTGCGCGTGAAAGAGTTGCTGGAAGACCCAATGAGATTACTTCTTGGAGTCTAACCTTGCGCTTTACGCGTGATTTCGTAAAAATGAGTTAAAAACGAAAGGCTCCGTGCTGCTGGACAAGAGCGGGTACGGAGCCTTTCTTCACATAAAAAGAAAGAACATGAAATACGATGTAACGGTAATCGGTTCAGGCCCGGGAGGCTACGTGGCCGCTATCCGCTGTGCGCAGCTGGGTTTGAAAACCGCCATTATTGAGAAATATTCAGTGTTGGGTGGTACCTGCCTGAACGTAGGCTGTATTCCGTCCAAAGCGCTGCTAGATTCATCTGAGCACTTCCACAATGCCGCGCATACTTTTACCACGCACGGTATCCAGCTGGAGAACCTGCAGGTGAACATTGAGCAGATGATTGCCCGCAAAGGCGATGTGGTGAAATCTAACAACGACGGTATCTCTTACCTCATGAAGAAAAACAAGATCGATGTGTACAACGGTCTGGGTTCTTTCGTGAACAAAAACACCATCAAAATCGCTGGTCAGGACGGTGCCGAGCAGCAGATAGAAACAGATAAGACCATCATTGCCACCGGTTCTAAACCCATCAGCCTTCCGTTCCTGCCGTTGGACAAAAACCGCATCATCACTTCTACCGAGGCGTTAACCTTGAAAGAGGTACCAAAGCACATGATCGTGATTGGCGGCGGTGTGATTGGTCTGGAGCTGGGGTCAGTGTATGCCCGCTTAGGTGCGAAAGTGACCGTGGTGGAGTTCACTGATGCCATCATCCCTACCATGGACCGTGCCCTAGGTAAAGAACTGCAGCGCGTACTTAAGAAAACGCTCGGTTTTGAGTTCTTCTTCGGACACAAAGTGACTGGCGCGCAGGTAGAAGGCGATGCAGTGAAAGTAACTGCCGAGAATCAAAAGGGACAAACCGTTACGTTTGAAGGCGACTACTGCTTAGTTTCTGTAGGTCGTAAACCATACACCGAGGGTTTAGGCCTGGAGAACGCGGGCGTGCAGTTAGGAGAGCGCGGCATGATTGCCGTAGACGACCATCTGCAAACCAACGTGCCCGGCATCTACGCCATCGGAGACGTGATCAGAGGCGCCATGCTGGCCCACAAAGCCGAGGAAGAAGGCGTGCTGGTAGCCGAGCAACTGGCAGGCCAGAAGCCGCATATCAACTACAACCTGATTCCGGGTGTGGTATATACCTGGCCAGAAGTGGCTGGCGTAGGTTTCACCGAGGAGCAGCTTAAACAACAGGGAGTAGCCTACAAATCTGGTTCGTTTCCGTTCAAAGCCTCAGGTCGCGCCAAAGCGTCTATGGACACCGACGGTTTCGTGAAGGTGTTAGCTGATGCCAAAACCGATGAGATCCTGGGCGTGCACATGATCGGGCCCCGCGCCGCAGACATGATCGCCGAGGCCGTGGTAGCTATGGAGTTCCGTGCCTCTGCTGAGGACATCGCCCGGATGAGCCACGCGCACCCTACCTACACCGAGGCCATGAAAGAAGCTTGTCTGGCGGCTACTGAGAACAGAGCCATCCATATCTAAAGACTTCAAGCCTATAAAAGAAAGGGCTCTCCTGTATCAGGAGAGCCCTTTCTTTTATAGGCTTGAAACATTATTAGAAGTTCCAGCCAACAGTAGCGATAAAGTTGGTATTTGAAATTTTATTAGTAACAGTTGGCACCGTTAAGTTGTAGAACTCTGAGTTCTGATCATTCACCTCCAGGTTGGTGTAAGGCGAGTACACGCTGTTGTATTTGCTGTACACCAGGGCACCGTCAATAAAGAAGTTGTTTTGCCTGATCCCGAAACCACCGGTATAGTAAGACCGGGCCTGATCTACGTCACTGTTTTTGAACGGATCTCCGTACAGGGCATAGCCGGCTCTCACCCTGAAGATGTTGAACCGAGCCTCGGCACCTAAGCGGTAGTTCATGGCTTTATCATACACATTCTTGATGGTCTGGTTCTCGTTCTGGAAAGAATCATCAGAGTCCAGGCGGGCGTTGCTGTAGTCTACGTACTCCACATCAGCAGTGATGAAACCGTTTTTACCCAGGAAGAACGCTGCCCCACCGCTGGCTCTGAAAGGAGTGGTAAGGCTGTACTCGTACTCACCCGGATCGGTGGAGAAGTATTGGTTCAGCGATGCGCCGTCTTCCGGAGCCTGGTTGAAGTTCACGGTGAGGCTGGTATTATACCGGTCTGTTAACGTGTACCAGGTAGGCGTCTGCACCGAGAAGCCTAAACGCAAGGCATCACTCGGCCGGTAGATGGCGCCTACCCGCAGGCTCAAACCAGATCCTTCGGTGGTTAGGTCATCGCGCAGGCTCAGGTCTGTGATGTCAGTGGCTGGGCCTTCCTCAGAGTACGTTCTGGTTTGCTTGAAACGCAGGGTGGTCAAGCCCAGAGACGCGCCCACAAAGATCTTGTCTCTAAAGCTGGCGCCGTAGGCAAAGTCCCACTGGTTCTGCGAGCCTGTGGTCTGGATGTTCTCCTGAAAGGCGTTTGTCTCTACCCAGTTAGGATAATAATATCCCTGCGCATCCTGGTCAATGAGGTACGTCTCATAGGCCAGTTCCTGGAGTGAATTGGTGTTCAGGCCAAAGGCATTCGCTCGTTGGGCTGCATACTCGCCAAACTTCAGGTTCTGCTCAGGGCCGGTAGCCCGGTAGAAACTACGCTGGTTGAAGTTGTTCTGTCTGGTGAAACCAATCCCGAAAGAGCTGGAACGCCAGTCACCTTCCTCGTCATCGGCTTTGCGGGTAGAGAATACCGCCGAGAAGCCTGGGATATTGAGGTTGTTTCGGCTGTTGGTGGCCTGTGAACCATAGACCGTGCTGTTGACCTCGTTCACGTTCACCCCGGCAGATACTGTGATCTCAGAACGTCTGAAAAGACCTAAACCAGCGGGGTTGGTGGAAAAAGAACCGGCATCACCGCCCAAGGCCACGTTGGCACCGCCAATGCCCATAGAGCGGGCAGTGCCGCCAAATTCAGTACGGGAATAACGGAGAGCATCTACCTCATTCTGGGCAAAGCTCTTCCCGGCACTGCCTAGCAAAGCCAGGCAGGCCAAAAGAAAGCTATATCGTTTCATGTAGTTAAAGAGAAGGGGGATTAATTTCTGCCTCTGCGACCACCGCCACCAGAGCTGCTTCCGCCGCCACCAGAAGAACCAGAGGAGGATGAACGGGAAGGCTCATAAGAAGGGCTTGGGTCATAAGAGCGGGTACGGGTTTCTGTTTGTCTTTGAACCGGAGCAGGTGTGTAGTCAACTGAGCGTTGGCGTCTGGTTGGCTGTACGCCTTCAGAGCTTCCGGAGCTGGTACGCACTCTTCTTTCCTGAGACGAAACGCCTATCTCCTGTGACTGAGTGCCGGTTGGCATCTGTCTGCGGCGTGGCTGTACAGTTCCGTCTGCGTTGGTTACACTGTTACGGGAAGAAGACCGGTTTCTGTAACCTGGCTCCAGGGCCGTTACATTGCTGGATCTGTGGGTGCCTGGGGCGGCAATGCTGCCACGGCCATCACGGGAAATATTGGGGTTGCGGCCGCCTACGTTAGAACTTCTGTCATCTCTGCGTCCGTAAGCCACCCGGTTAGCGATCACCCTGCCACCGTAGAAGCTGTCATAGTATCCACCGCCGTATCTGTAAGGGTTGTAACCATAACCATAGCCATAACCAAGGCCATATCCCCAAGGGTTATAATATCGGCCAAAGCCCAGACCTATACCGATAGAGAGACCAGGGGTTGGCCAGAAAGGATCATACATAGCCATGCTTGCCATACTTGGTCCGTAGAACGGATCATAGAAAGGATCCATCCAAGGGTTCATCATCACGGCTCTGGAGTAGTAGCGGCCGGGATAATAGAACGGAGCCTGGTAAGCGTAGTACGGGTTCCCGAACGGCGCGTCATAGTAAGAGTACTGGTAAGGCGTGCTGTTGCGGCGGTTCTGGGCATAAGACTCAGGGTCGCTCACGCGCTCGGTGATGTCCCGGTCAGCGTCATCCACTCCTGCGGCGTCTGCCTCGCTCACCTCTTGCTCCTGCGCCACAGGCTCAACGTAGGTTACTTTGTCTGAAGAGGAAAAATACACGTCATCTGCCTCGCTGGTCTGCAGATTGGATGACGTGCTACACCCGGCCGCCAGGAAGCCCAGCAGCGGCAGTATGAGCAGTTTATTTGTATAATATTTCATTGGAGTATAGTTGTTGGTAATGGATGCTAGATCAATTCACGAGCCCAAACAAGAGTATCCGGTTCGCCAACGTTTCTATTCGGATATATTAACGTATTTTTGAGCCGAAAAGGTATGGATTCGCCCAAGAAATAAAGCAAAATCTATGCCGCGTTATTTAAGAATCGCTATATATTTCTTCTCTATCAAAGATACAAAAAATGAGCAAAGGGTTGCCTAAACGAAGTGAGGATTATTCTCTCTGGTATAATGAGTTAGTGAAACGGGCCGGGCTGGCCGAAAACTCGGCGGTGCGCGGGTGCATGGTCATAAAACCGTATGGGTACGCCATCTGGGAAAAGATGCAACGGGTGTTAGATGACATGTTTAAAGCTACTGGACACTCCAACGCCTATTTTCCCCTATTCGTGCCCAAAAGTTTGTTTGAGGCCGAAGAACAGAACGCCGAGGGTTTCGCCAAAGAATGCGCCGTAGTTACCCACTACCGCCTGCAAACTGACCCAGACAAACCCGGCAAACTGCGCGTTGACCCCAACGCCAAACTGGAGGAAGAACTGATTGTTCGGCCAACTTCTGAGGCCATCATCTGGAGCACCTACAAAGGCTGGATCCAAAGCTACCGCGATCTGCCTTTGCTTATCAACCAGTGGGCGAACGTCGTGCGCTGGGAAATGCGGACCCGTCTGTTTTTGCGTACCGCCGAGTTCCTGTGGCAGGAAGGCCACACCGCCCACGCCACCGCCCAGGAGGCTATTGCCGAGACCGAGCAAATGCTGCACGTTTACGCTGACTTCGCGGAAAACTTCCTAGCCTTGCCGGTGATCAGGGGAAAGAAAACGCCCAACGAGCGCTTCGCCGGAGCCTTGGATACCTACTGCATTGAAGGCTTGATGCAAGACGGCAAAGCCCTGCAAGCCGGTACGTCCCACTTCCTGGGCCAGAACTTCGCGCAGGCGTTTGACGTGAAATTCGCCACTAAGGAAGGCGGACTGGAGCACGTATGGGGAACTTCCTGGGGCGTGAGTACCCGTCTGATGGGTGCCCTGGTGATGGCGCACTCTGATGACGAAGGTCTGGTGCTGCCGCCAAAGCTGGCGCCTATCCAGGTGGTGATTGTGCCTATCTACAAAGGCGAGGAGCAGCTGGCACAGATCTCCGAGAAGGTGCTTGGCCTGAAAAAGCAACTGGAGGCCAAAGGCATCTCCGTGAAATACGATGACCGCGACACCGAGCGCCCGGGCTTCAAGTTCGCCGAGTGGGAGTTGAAGGGCGTTCCGGTTCGCATCGCCATCGGAGGCCGTGACCTAGAGAACGGCACCGCCGAAGTGGCCCGCCGCGACACCAAAGAAAAAGGCTCGCAAGCTTTTGATGACCTGGTGAACACCATCCCAGCCCTACTGGATGAAATTCAGGCCAACATCTTCCAACGTGCCCTGGACTTCAGAGAAGCCAACACCACCAAAGTTGATACTTACGACGAATTCAAGCGCATCCTGGACGAAAAGCCAGGCTTTGTATTAGCCCACTGGGACGGTACCCCTGAGACCGAGGAACGCATCAAGGAAGAAACCAAAGCCACCATCCGCTGCATCGCCCTGGATTCACCAGAGGAAGAAGGCGTGGACATGGTAACCGGTAAATCTTCCAGCAGACGCGTGTACTTCGCCAGAGCGTACTAAGATTTGAAGATTTGGGAATGTGGAGTTGTGAAAATGTCTCTCATTTTGACTAGGATAAAAAACGGGAGCCACTTACGCGGCTCCCGTTTTGTTTTGGGTCTGTTTTCTGGGAATTAAATCAAAAACGTAGCGTCGTTACACCGTAACGACGTGTCTCTATGAAACGGGAATGTCTCTCCCGGGTCAACCTTAAATCATTGCCAAGTAATCGTTGCGAGGGGATGGGTTTGTTTACACCAACTGTCGCTTCGTTGAAACACGTCGTTACGGTGTAACGACGCTACAGATCTAGCAAAAGCGGTAGAGCGTGTGATTTTGGCCTGTTTCCGGGAAAATAGCCCCAAAACAAAGCCGTGAAAATCGGGGCTTTCGTACTTTTACCGCTACAAACCTTTAAGTCAGTAGATCATGAAAAGCATCGCTATTTTCTGTGGAGCCAGCAGCGGCCACAATCCTGTTTACCGAGAAGCTGCCCAAGCATTAGGAACTTTGTTCGCGGAGAAAGGCATCCGGCTGGTATATGGTGGCGGAAAGGTAGGGTTGATGGGCGTGATTGCCGATGCCGTTTTAGCCGGAGGCGGCGAAGTAGTGGGCGTAATCCCGCAAAGCCTGGTAGACATGGAGGTGGCGCATACCGGCCTCACCCAACTGCATGTGGTGCAAACCATGCACGAGCGCAAGGCTTTGATGGCCGCTGAGTCAGATGCGTTTGTGGCCATGCCCGGCGGTTTCGGGACGTTTGATGAGTTCTGCGAAATCGTGACCTGGAACCAACTCAAAATCATCCAGAAGCCGGCCGCGTTGTACAACGTGAACGGCTACTTCAATCCATTCCTGCAGATGATGGATCACAGCGTCACAGAAGGTTTTGTAAAGGCCGAGCAGCGCAACAACATCATCATCGCTGATAAGGGCGATGTCTTACTAGACCAAATCCTCAACCATTCACCCGTGATTACTGAGAAATGGGTGGATTTCAAGCGTATCTAGAAGCAGGACTTTTTGGATTATAATGATTTTCAGGATTTAGCTGATACGAGACTTCTGCCTGGAGGCAGAAGTCTCGTATCAGCTAAAAATAAGAAGGCGTTTGGGAGCTGTTTTTACATAAACAGCCCCAAACGCCTCTTTCTTTAATTAATAACCTAATCCTGAAAATTATTCTAATCCAGAAAATCCTGCTCTAGGCTTCCAGCACCATCTGCGTCACGGCATTGATCCAGATGGGATGCGTATTGCAGCTCTCCACCAGTTGCCAGTGCTCTCCGCCAGCCGCCTCAAATTCCTCCTTGAATTCCTTTCCTACCTCAATGGTAGTTTCCAGACAGTCGGCCACAAAGGCGGGGCTGAACGCCAGCACGCTTTTCACGCCGGCAGCGGCCAGGTCTTTCAAGATAAAATCGGTGTAGGGTTGCAGCCACGGATCTTTTCCTAAACGGGATTGGAAAGAGACGGTGTACTTGTCTTCGGGGATGTTCAGGGCTTTGGCCAATTGCCGCGAGGTCTCAAAACACTGGGCCCGGTAGCAGTAGCGGTTACGGCTGTGGTACGTGTTGCAGCAGGCACCTAGCTGGCAATAGCCTTTGGTGCTGGCCTTCAAAATCTGGCGCTCGGGCAGACCGTGGTAGCTGAACACGAAATGGTCATAGTCGCGCTTGGCCATGTGCTCGCGGGCGATCTCGGCGAAGGTACCAATAAAGCCAGGATGGTTGCAGAACGTGCTGATGAACCTGATATCGGGAATCACTTCCCACTTGCTCACAATCTCCATCACCTTCTCCTGTACAGATCCGGTACTGGCCGAGGCGTACTGCGGGAACAGCGGCAACACCACAATGCGGTCCACCACTTTCTCCTGCAACTCCCTTAGCGCCTTCTCAATGCTGGGACTCTGGTACCGCATGCCAAACGCCACGTGGTAATCCTTGCCCAGTTTCTCCTGCACCATCCGCTGTAGGTCCAAGCCGTGGAATAGCAATGGCGAGCCGCGCTCGGTCCATAACTGAGCATAGATCTTCGCCGATTTTGGGGCCCGGAAAGGGGCAATTACGCCGTTCACCAGCATGTATCTGTTAGGCGCCGCAATGTCCAGCACCCGTTTGTCTAATAAGAATTCGCGCAGGTATTTGCGCACGTGCGGTACGCTGGGAGAGTCCGGCGTGCCGAGGTTCACTAATAATACTCCTGTTTTGCCAGTGGCTCCACTTTTCATACGCTTTCAATTGAGCTGCAAAGATACGGATTTGAGAAGCAGTTGGCACGGGCCAAAGGCATGATATGCATCATTTTCCTATAGATAATAACAATGTCTTATAGAGACGACTACTTCTGTTTCAAGGTTGTTTTCTGGGAAACAAGCCTAAAGCTGATAAGCGGATAGGACAGGAAAATGTTTTAACTCTTCTTTGAGAATAAAGCAGACTTCACTTTCCCAAAAACACATTCCTCCGCTGGCGCGAGCTTCCAGCTCGTGTCCGCACGCGTTCCTGATCCTCTTTTTCAGAACAATAATATTCCGGAACAATCAACAGGGGTAATCCCGCAACGCGTGCGGACACGAGCTGGAAGCTCGCGCCAGCGGAGGCCAGGAAGACCTTTGATATTTTTCTGAGCTGTTTTCCAGAAAACAGCTACAAAACGTAAGCCGGGTTACTGCGTACCTAAAAGACAGACTTTTAGCTCCTGAGGGAGAACTCGTTAAAAAGCCGTACCTTTGCAAACTATTTTAAAAAGGAGGTGAAAATGGCAGAGAAGCCGCACAAAGCAGGGTTTGTAAGCATCATAGGCAAGCCTAACGTAGGCAAGTCCACGTTGATGAACGTGATGGTAGGCGAGAAACTCTCCATCATCACCTCTAAAGCCCAAACTACCCGCCACCGCATCATGGGTATCCTCAACTCAGAGGATTTCCAGATTGTGTACTCAGACACGCCCGGCATCATTCAGCCGCAGTATGAGCTGCATGAGTCTATGATGCGCTTTGTACACGCTTCCCTGGAAGACGCCGATGTGATCTTGTTCGTGACTGATATCTACGAAAAGCACGATGAGAGCGAGGTGGTAGAGCGGCTGCGCAAAGCCAAAGCGCCCATTCTGCTGCTCATTAACAAGATTGACCAGGCCAACCAGGAAGAGGTAGTCGCTAAAATAGAATACTGGAAAGAGCAGTTGCCGGCACAGGAATACCTGCCCATCTCGGCGCTGCACAGCCAGGGTACGGAGGGGGTGTTCCAGAAAATTCTGGACTTGCTGCCCGAGCATCCGGCGTATTATCCCAAAGATGAACTAACCGACAAGCCTGAGCGTTTCTTTGCGGCTGAGATGATAAGGGAGAAAATTTTTCTCAACTACAAAAAAGAAATCCCTTACAGTTGCGAGGTGGTGATTGAGGAGTTCAAGGAAGATGACGACATCATCAGAATGCGTGCCGAGATCAGCGTGGAGCGCAAAAGTCAGAAAGGCATTGTGATTGGTGACAAAGGCGCCGCGCTCAAGAAAGTAGGCACCCAGGCCCGTATAGACATGGAAGAGTTCTTCCAGAAGAAAGTGTTCCTGGATCTCTACGTACGCGTGAACGAGAACTGGCGCGCCGACAAACGCCTCCTGGACCGTTTCGGCTATAACAGCATTTAGATTTGAAAATTTGGAGATGTGAAAATGTGCAAATTTTTCATTGTACACATGTTTATATCTCCTTTCTGTCATCCTGAAAGGATCTTGGTAGCAAACGGTAGAATGGTTAATCAAAGCCATTCTAGTTCGCCTACAAGATCTTTCCAAGATGACAAAGAGAAGAAAGCGTAAATTAAGTAGTTGCGGTTGGAGAGAAGCTAAGAGCTGATCAATTAACAACCAAACACTAATAACTAAATACCAACAATTCCCTAGCGGCGCCACGGAGGCGATACCGCAGGTTTAACCCGCGTTTTGGGAGCGATTCCCGAAAAGGAGCCTCAAAACGCACATTCCAATTGATATGGCACAAAATACAATCGCCATTGTAGGACGCCCCAACGTGGGCAAATCAACCCTGTTTAACCGTCTGGTAGGTCAGCGCAAAGCCATCATGGACAACGTGAGCGGCGTTACCCGTGACCGGCATTATGGCCACGGCGAGTGGACAGGCAAATATTTCACTGTCATTGACACCGGCGGATACGTGCACGGGTCAGATGACATTTTTGAGGAGGAAATCCGGAAGCAGGTGGAACTGGCCATCAAAGAGGCCGATGTGATTCTGTTCATGGTAGACGTGGAGGCAGGCCTCACCGGTCTGGACGAGGAGTTCGCCAACGTGCTGCGCCGCACCGATAAGCCCGTGTACATTGTGGCCAACAAAGCCGATACGCACGCCCGCGGTCACTTGTCTGGGGAATTTTACGCGTTGGGTTTTGAGAACGAGATCTTCCCGGTTTCCAGCCAGAACGGCTCGGGTACCGGTGAATTGCTGGATGCCGTAGTATCCCATTTCCCCGAGGAAGGCATTGAGAACCCCGAGGCTGGTATTCCGCGCATTGCCGTGGTAGGTAGACCAAACGTAGGTAAATCGTCGTTCGTGAACCTGCTGCTGGGCGAGGACCGCAACATCGTGACCGATATCGCCGGTACCACCCGTGACTCTATCCACTCGCACTACAACGCCTACGGCAAAGAGTTCATCATTGTGGATACCGCCGGGCTCCGGAAGAAAAGCAAAGTGCACGAAGACATAGAGTTTTACTCTGTGCTGCGGTCAGTGCGGGCATTGGAGGAAAGCGACATTGTGATTGTGATGCTGGATGCTACCCGTGGTCTGGAAGCCCAGGACATGAACATCATCGGGCTAGCCGATAAAAACCGCAAAGGATTGGTGATTCTGGTGAACAAGTGGGACCTGGTGGAGAAAGAAACCAACACCATGCGTGACATGGAGAACGCCATCCGGGAGAAGATCGCGCCTATCGCGTACCCACCCATCGTGTTTATCTCCGTGCTGAACAAGCAGCGCGTGCACAAGGCCATTGAAACCGCCATAGACGTGTATGAAAACCGCTCCATGAAGATCCCAACCTCCAAGCTGAATGATGCCATGCTGAAGGAGATTGAGCGCTATCCGCCGCCATCCATCAAAGGCAAGTTTGTGAAGATCAAATATGTGACGCAGTTGCCCACGCACACACCTACGTTCGCGTTTTTCTGCAACCTGCCGCAGTATATCAAAGAGTCTTACACACGCTACCTGGAGAATCGTCTGCGCGAGCATTTTGGTTTTGAGGGCGTGCCCGTTAACTTAGTATTCAGAAAGAAATAGGCGGCTACTGCCTGTTTCTTTCTACCCGCGACATACCTACTACTACCTAACCCTGTATTATTAACCTTTATCTATGAGGACTATTTTATCGTTTGTGGCAGCAGCAGCTTTGTTGTCTTTCTCTGCCTGTGAATCAAAAGAAGCACAGGAAACCGCCGCCCCGTCTTCCGCTACCATGGAAGATGCCACCCATGCCACAGATGTTGCCGAGACCACCGCAGCGCCCGTGGATACTGCCGGGCTAAGCACTGATTCTCTGGCTACAGATTCTCTGTCAGACGGAAACTAAGTACCAGTTTCACATAACCTTATTTGCAAAGGCGCGGGCCACTCCTGTTGAATTTCAGGAAGGGTCTGCGCCTTTGTTCGTTTAAAAGAATGTGATTGCATTGTTCTTATATCAGGTCTTGAAAATATATCCATTTTCCCATACATGCGTACATATGCCCAAGAAGCATAAAGCTTTCTGTGTAAGCCGCTCATTTGCTGTGCGCTAGAAAGAAAGAGTGCTTAGAAGAGATTATCCGTTCAGACAAAATAAAACTATGAAAAAGACATTGGTTCTGTTTGCTTTCTTGGGTGGCCTGGTGAGTTTCTCCGCCTGCGATTCTAAGAAGGAAAATAACATGGAAGATCAAGCAGAAAAAGTAGAAACCCATGCCGAGATGGCCGGAGACACTACTTTGGCCCGACAAGCCAGACAAGCCAAGGATAGTATTGATCAGGTAGATCCAGAATAAGGCAAACCTGATCTCGCACCGCACATTAGCCCTACACACAAAATAAAACTATGAAAAAGACATTCTTAATGGTGGCCATGGCCGCTGGTATGATGACCTTCGCTTCCTGTGATTCTGCCAAAGAAAACCAGGTTGAAGACCAAACAGAAAAAACCGAGGACATTCAAGACGACGCTGACAACTCCGGACCAGAGGAAGCTGCCGAGGAGCGGGAAGACAGCGTTGACGCTGCGGATCCAAACTAAGTTCTTCCGTAAGAACAAACAAAAAGAGACGGTGCCGATTGGTGCCGTCTCTTTTTGTTTATGCCTCATGAGGACCGATAAAGGAAGATCGTTTACAAGGTTTCCTTACTGGGAAGCAGATGTGTTTAGGGCCTGTTTTACAGAAAACGGCGCAGAAACTCAGGCACCCAGCCGGCGTTGGATCATGCTGTCTACCACGTTGAAGAGTTGCGGCGGCGCCAGGGTGCGCCATGGAATTTTGTCCAGGTTACCGCCAAAGTTGATGTAATAGTCCAGGTGGTACTGCTGCATCTCCTGCACCACAAACTCCTGAAACCCGATGGCCGCAATCCAGCCTTCCTCCACTTCCTCAAACCACTCCTCGTAGTAAGAATCATCTGAGCCATGGAAATTAAAGACGTTCTCCCCAATGAGGATGTAGTGGTTGATGCCCTCCCCAATCATCAAGTCCAGCACGTTTCGCTTCAGGGTCATGATGTCATTGTTGAGCGTATCGTTCCACTCGCCAATGAGCTCTATCACGGCGTAGTTGTCATGGTAGTCAACGTACAGTATTTTGATGAAGAGCGTCTCAGAATCAATGTCGTCCCACTGCGGGTGGATGTAGTACCCGTAGATGGTGTGCGTGTATTCGTTCTCGTTGTTCTCGGCGCCATACAGCGGCGAGCGTTCGTCTTCGGAGGCAGAGTACGCCTCTATCCAGTTATAGAAAGGTTCAATGGTGTGCATGGCAATAGTGAATGACTGCAGAATTGCATAACGCAGAAACTCTTTAGATGGATGGCAGAACGGCATAAAAAAAGATCCGCCGGTCACGGGCGGATCTTCCTGGATTTGTTTCAGGGCCATTTTGCAGAAAACAGCCCCTAAACAGAAATCCTAGTGCTCAGCCGCCGAGGTGATGGCCGACCGCACGCTGCCGTGCAGCTCCAGTAGCTCCTTGGCTTTCTCTTCAGAGATATTCAGTTCATCCATGATCATGCGTACACCACGGTCTACCAGTTTGTGGTTCGTGAGCTGCATGTCTACCATCTTGTTGCCTTTCACACGGCCCAGCTGGATCATGGTGGAGGTGGTGAGCATGTTCAGGGCCAGTTTCTGGGCGGTACCGGCTTTCATGCGGGTGCTGCCGGTCAGGAACTCGGGGCCGGTCACTACCTCTACCGGGAACTTGGCCACGGCGGCCACTTTGCTGTCGGCGTTGCAGACAATGCAGCCCGTAGTGATGCCGCGCTCGTTGCAGGCCTGCAGGCCGCCAATCACGTAAGGGGTTCGGCCCGAGGCCGCGATGCCCACTACCACGTCTTTCTCGTTCACGCCGTACGCGTCCAGGTCAATGATGGCCTGCTGGTCGTCGTCCTCGGCAAACTCCACGGCTTTCCGGATGGCTTTGTCGCCGCCGGCCATGATCCCGATGACCAGATCAAACGGCACCCCAAACGTAGGTGGGCACTCAGACGCATCTACCACGCCCAAACGGCCGCTGGTACCCGCGCCAATGTAAAACAGGCGGCCGCCTTCTTTCAGTTTAGCCACCGTGGCCTTCACCAGTTTCTCCAGCTGCGGAATGGCTTTCTCCACCGCCAAAGGCACGGTTTTGTCTTCTTTGTTGATGTTGGTGAGGAGTTCCTGCACGCTCATCTGCTCTAGATGATCGTAGTTAGATGCGGTTTCAGTAGTACTCATGCGGTTATTTTCTGTTGGTGGTACAGGCTCAGGCCTTCAATTGGACTCTCTAATATCTGACCTACGTTAATCTGGTGCTCTTTGGCTACCGTGCGCAGGATGTCTGCGAAGTAGAAAGCGATGGAGCCCACAAAATGGGTTTCCTTCTGCTGGTAATCTGGGTACTTCATCACGGTCTTCCGGAAGAAATCACTAAAGCACTGGCAAATCAGCCCGTAGATAAACGGGTGCTGCCGGTGGTCTGACAGGAATCGGGCATAAGTGGCCATATAGCGGTTAGGGTACGGCTGACGGTACACGTGGTCCACAATCTCGTCTCGGTTGGTGTTATAGCGGGCCATGAACAGCTCATGCACATCCTGGGGTAGTTCCTGGTTCAGGAACGCCTGTACCAGCAGTTTGCCCATGTAGCCGCCGCTGCCCTCGTCGCCCAAGATAAAGCCCAGGTTGGGCACGTTCTGCACAATCTTCTCGCCATCATAGAGGCAGGAGTTGGAGCCGGTCCCCAAGATGCAGGCGATACCTTCTTTCTGGCCGCAAAGCGCGCGGGCTGCCGCCTCCAGGTCATGGTGCACATGCACCTGGGCGGCAGGATAAATCTCCCGCAGCGCCGATGCCACTACTTCCTGTTTGTCTTTGGCGCTGCAACCGGCCCCGTAGAAGTAAATCTCCCGGGGAGTTTGGCCAGCTAGTTGCGCTAAAAGGCTGTCCTTCAGAGCCACCAGGATTTCCTGGGTATTCTGGTAATACGGATTAATGCCCGGAGTATGGGCCTGGGCTTTGACGCCTTCGTGGTCTAGTAAACGCCAGGCGGTCTTGGTAGAGCCGCTGTCAGCAATAAGGATCATAAAAGTTGGATCAGGAACTAAGGTCAAATCTCTGAAAAACCGCTCAAAACAGAGCTATTTTTTTAAGATTCCGATGACGGAAAACTTATCGAACACATACTCAGTGTGGGGCGCGTCCTTCAGTTCCTCGGTGAGGTCCTGCCCGGCCCAGTGCTCATAATGGTTCCCCCGCCGCCATAACCTAGACTTGGTCACGTCATAGATCTCGCCCTTGTAAGCCACCCAGATCTCGTCCCGGTCCTGTCCGTTCCTAAGGGCTAACTGCGCGCGGGTGTATTCTTGCATGGGTTTAATGTGCTAATGGGTTAATGTGCTGATGTGCTAAGATGAGTAATGTGGTAATTAGAAAATGTGAGGATGTGTGAATTATTAATTATGGATGTTCAGTAGTGCTAATTGTTTTCCTTTTTAAGGCAGTTTTCTGAAAATTGGCTGGAAACGTCTTTTGCTTTACGCTAGTAGTTTCTCAGTTCTAGTACTTATTTAAATTCCTTAACACACCCTTCTTTCCCTTCCCTCTTTTGTCATCTCTCTCTTTGTCATCCTGGAAGGATCTTGTGGGCGAACTGTAATGCTGCTGGCTATGCACAAAAGGCTCCTTTTGGGAGTGCTCCTTAGAAAGCCGGCTAAATAATCTATTGTTTCATTGCAGCGGCCTACCTAGTTTGCCCACAAGATCCTTCCAGGATGACAAAGTGGGAAAGGGTATTGGCCAGGATGAACGTTGCTAGCACAGGCCTTAGGTACTGGTATTAAGGTCTTGTCGGTTCATAATGCCAGTTCCATAAACAAAATGCTTGCTCCTTGAAATAGCACATCAGCAAATTAACCCATCAGCACATTTCCAAAATTAGCACATCAGCACATTAAGTCATTAGCACATTAAAGCCTCGCCTGCATTACAATCCATCTATTCGGGACTTCGCCGTCAGCGGCGGTGAGGTAGTCCTGGTAGCTGCAGGGCACGATGAGGGACGGGCGCCGGCCCGATAGGTCGTCTACCTGCATCCACCATTTCTCAGTCTGCCGGTTTTTGAAGAAGTACATCTTGTTGGGGTTGTCATGGAAACCCACCGAGAACCGCAGGAACTGGTTGCTGTGGAAGTCCAGCGTGCCCTGCCGTTGGTAGAAGCCTTCAATGCTGTACCAGACCATAGTAGCCAGGGTGATAGCCGTAAGGGAGCGGTGGTCAAACTCAGGGCGGTATCCGTAGAAACCCAGCGAGCTGAGTTGGTCGTTCTGGCCGGCGTACCAGCACAGTTGGCAGGCCTCCTCGCCCGTGAGCCCGAAGGGATTGGCAACGGCCTGGCCGGGCGCATCCTGGTGCCGGATGGCGGAAACGTCAAAGCTGATCAGGTCGGCTTGCCGGATGATGGGTTCCATCTCCTGCATCTGCTGGCGTACCTGGCCAAGACGGTACAGTTCAAAATGGAGTTTTTCAAAGGCGGCCAGTGTGGTAGTATCCGTGAGATAGGTCTGGTGACCTATATGGCTGAACCCAAAAAGGTAGTTAGGGTCATGCAGGAGTATGCGGTGCAGGTGATGTTGGTCCGGAGCGGTATCTTCTACATGGGCCATATCGGGTTGGCTGTCTATCATCACCAGGTTCACCGTTTTAGACAAATGCTCATACCCCAGGAACTGGCCGTAGGTGAGGTCATGCGAGCCACCCAGCAGGATAGGGAACTTGCCGGCGTCTACCAGAATCTCAATAACTTCTTTCAGGCGCAGGTACGTGTCTTCCAGGTGGATGCCCGGCAGCAGGTTGCCCAAATCCATGACCAGCCAGGAGCCGGATCCTTTCATGAGGCGGTACAGTTCCTGCCTTATAAGGTTGGGACCCTGGTAAGTGAGGTCCGTAGCGTTGGAGGTGCCGCGGTACTCCGGTAAGCCAATGAGCACCACCTCGGCAGAGCGCCAGTCTGGGAAAGAGTGGATAAAAGGAGCCAGGTAACCACCTACGGTTTTAGGGGCGTCTGCCTCCCCGAAGAGTTCTTCCGGAAGAGGTTCAAAGAATATGGAAAGGTTCATGCATTACGTGTGGCAAAAATCAAATTTAGGTATTTATAAGCCAGCAGGAACAAGCATTTTTAACAATTCGGTTAAAGAGGCTCGGCCATATTTTGTTTTTTTTAAATGATTTTGCGTTATATTAACCGACTATTCCACTTAGAAAGAAGAATCTATGAAGGTGACCCGGGTTTTTGATTTACTGACCAACCAGTTAGAACAGTTCCCGCAACCAGACTGTCTGGCCGCAAAAATCAACGGAGAATGGGTGAAGTACAGTACCCAGCAAGTATTGGAAACGGCTAACAAGTTGAGCCTGGCCCTGATCAAGTCTGGAATCAGGAAAGACGACAAGGTGGCGCTTATCTCCATGAACCGCCCGGAGTGGACTTTCGCCGATTACGGCATCCAGCAGACCGGCGCGGTGAGCGTGCCCCTGTACCCTACCATTACGGTGGAGGATTACCGCTATATCCTGAAGGATTCTGAGACCAAACTCATCCTGGTTTCCACTGAGGACCTCTATAACAAGGTCAAAGAAGCCGTGTCTGACCTGCCCGAGGTGCAGCAGATCTACACCTTTGACCACGTGCCCGGCGCCAAACATTGGTCTGAGTTATTGAAACTCGCCGAGGGCGAGGACCCAGCTACGTTGGAGCCTTACAAAGCAGACGTAAGACCAACAGATCTGCTTTCTATTATTTACACCTCCGGTACAACCGGTGCCCCTAAAGGCGTGATGCTGTCGCACAACAACCTGGTGAGCAACTTCACCAACGTGAAGCCCTTTGTGCCGGTAAACCAGGAGCACCGCGCCTTGAGCTTCTTGCCGCTCTGCCACATCTATGAACGCATGGTGTCCTGCATTTACTTCTCGGTGGGCGTGTCTATCTACTTTGCCGAGAGTATTGAAAAAGTAGGCGATAATCTCAAGGAAGTGAAGCCGCACATCTTTGTGACCGTGCCGCGTCTGCTGGAAAAAGTCTATGACAAGATTGTGGCCAAAGGCGGCGAGCTGACCGGCGTGAAGAAAGGCCTGTTCTTCTGGGCGCTGGCCTTAGGGCAGAAATACGACACCCGTACCTCGCCGGGCTTCTTCTATGATACCCAGTTGAAATTAGCCCGCAAGCTGATCTTCTCCAAGTGGCAGGAAGCGCTAGGCGGAAACGTGAAAGTGATTGTGTCTGGTGGGGCTGCCTTGCAACCACGGTTGGCGCGCGTGTTCTGGGGCGCCAACATCCGCATCATGGAAGGCTACGGCCTTACTGAGACATCGCCGGTAATTGCCGTGAACCGCTACGAACCTGAAAACAACGTGATCGGCACCGTTGGTCCGGCTATCAACAACGTGGAAATAAAGATTGCCGAAGACGGTGAGATTTTGACCCGTTCTGAGAGCGTGATGGTAGGCTACTACAAGCGCCCAGACCTCACCGCTGAGGTGATTGACCCCGATGGCTGGTTCCATACCGGCGACATAGGCGAACTGGTGGAGGGCAAGTTCCTCAAAATCACCGACCGCAAGAAGGAGATGTTCAAGACCTCGGGCGGTAAGTACATCGCACCGCAGCTGATTGAGAACAAACTGAAGGAGTCTCTGGTGGTAGAGCAGGTGATGGTGGTAGGCGAGGGAGAGAAATTCCCGGCCGCGCTCATCGTGCCCGCCTTTGAAGGCTTGCAGGAGTGGTGCCGCATCCACAGCATCCCGTATACTACCAACGAAGAAATGGTGAAGAAGCCTGAGATCATTGCCAAGTTCCAGAAGGAGATAGACAAAGCGAATGAGCACTTGGCGCAGTACGAGAAGATTAAGAAGTTTGTGCTGCTGCCTAAGCTCTGGAGCGTGGAAACCGGCGAGATGACGCCTAAACTCAGCATCAAGCGTAAGGTCATCACCAACAATTACCGGAGCTTAATTGAAAGCCTGTACCGCACGGCATAGGTCAGAATAAAACAGAAGAGGAGACCCCTAACCGGGTCTCCTCTTCTGTTTTTAAGCCAAGCTGTTTTGGCCTTGTTTTTCAGAAAGTAGCGTATAAATGGAGTTCTGCAAAAGAGGCAGAACCTTTGTTCGTTATCAAAGTGGCAACGCACTGAATCATCTTTTGCCACAACCGAATTCTAGTAAAGGATGCCGTTTGATCTTTTAACAGTTTGAAAATTTTTTAGTTTATAGTATGCAAGCATAACATTTTTTTCTAAATTTGGTAAGAGACAGAAACACCACATGAAAGCAAACGAGACGGTAGACTATAACATCAAGGTATGTTGGCACGCCATCGCGCGCATGTACAATACCCAGGCGGTGAAGAATGACATTACCACCTCTATAGGGTTTGTGCTGCTCAATATAGATCCCGAAAAAGGAACGCCGGCCACCAAGATTGCGCCTTTGCTGGGGCTGGAGGCCAGAAGCCTCACCCGCATCCTCAAAAGCATGGAGGAGAAAGGCCTCATCTACAAGGTAGCCGATGAGCAGGACAAGCGGTCGGTGCGGATTCTGCTCACCGAGCTGGGCCTGGAGAAGCGCGAAGTGAGTCGGATCACCGTGCGGCGGTTCAACCAGAAGGTACGTGAGGTAATCCCCGAGAGCCAGTTGCAGGTGTTCTTCCAGGTGGTAGGCCAGATCAACAACCTCATAGAGTCTAAGAAAGTGTTCTAAGGCTGGGAGGCAGAGAAAGAGCTTTCTGTTTTGCGCCTGTTTTCCGGGAAAAAGACCTAAAGCATAAGCCTGTCAAAACCTTCGTTTCTTTAGAAGGAACCCTGAGAAGTGCCTAAGAGAAAAAAACGTGCGCCCCTAGAAACGCACATCCAGATACAAAAAAGAGTAACTATGAAGAGAATCATCAAGAAAGTGGCGGTGCTGGGCTCAGGCATTATGGGCTCGCGTATTGCCTGCCACTTCGCTAACATTGGCGTGCAGGTGCTCCTGCTGGACATGGTGCCCCGCGAGCTGCTGCCCGAAGAACAAGCCAAAGGCCTCACGCTGGAAAACAAGTTGGTGCGTAACCGCATAGTGAACACCGCGCTGCAGACGGCCATCACTTCTAACCCCGCGCCGCTCTACAAGAAAACCGATGCCCGCCTTATTCAGACCGGGAACTTCGACGATGACCTAGCCGGCATCGCCACCTGCGACTGGACCATTGAAGTGGTGGTGGAGAACCTGAAGATAAAACAGAGCGTGTTTGAGCGTGTGGAGCAGTTCCGCAAACCCGGCACCTTGATTACCTCCAATACCTCGGGCATTCCCATCCACCTGATGCTGGAAGGCCGTTCCGAGGATTTTCGGAAACATTTCTGCGGAACCCACTTTTTCAACCCGCCCCGTTACCTCAGGTTGCTGGAGATCATCCCCACCGAGGAGACCGAACCTGAGATCACCGCTTTCCTGCTGAAATACGGCGATCTGTACCTGGGCAAAACCACCGTGCTGGCCAAAGACACCCCCGCGTTCATCGCGAACCGCGTGGGTATCTACGGTATTATGCAGGTGCTGCACGTAATGGAGAAACTGGGCCTGAACGTGGACGAAGTAGACCGCTTGACCGGTCCGGTAGTGGGCCGCCCAAAATCCGCGACGTTCAGAACCTCCGATGTGGTGGGCCTGGACACGCTGGCCAAAGTAGCGCAAGGCCTGTACCAAACCGGCGAAGCCGATGAAAAGCGTGACCTGTTTCAACTGCCTGGCTACATTCAGCAGATGCTGGAGCGCAACTGGTTGGGTGATAAAACCCGCCAGGGCTTCTACAAGAAAACCAAAACCCCTGAAGGCGCCACCGAAATCCTGACGCTGGACCTGAAAACCATGGAGTACGGGCCTAAGCAGAAAGTCCGATTCCAGAGCATGGAAACGCTCAAGCCCATTGAAGACCTGCGCAAGCGCCTCAAAGCCTTCAGCCAGGCCCAGGACCAAGCCGGCGATTTCTTCCGGGAGACTTCCTTCGGTCTGTTCCAGTACGTGACCAACCGTATTCCCGAGATCTCCGACGAACTCTACCGCATTGACGATGCCATGCGCGCCGGTTTCGGCTGGGAACTTGGTCCGTTTGAGACCTGGGATGCTTTTGGCGTACGCGAGACTGTGGCCGCCATGGAAGCCGCTGGTTACAAACCGGCAGAGTGGGTGTACCACATGCTGGAGGCGGGCCACGAGACCTTTTACCGCAGTCAGAACAACCAGCGTCAGTACTACGACATCCCCACCAAAGAATACAAGCAGATTCCAGGCACCGAAAACTTCGTCTTGCTGGACGTGCTGCGGGGTACCAACGTGGTCTGGAAAAATGCCGGCTGCTCCATCATTGACCTGGGTGACGGCATCCTGAACGTGGAGTTTCATTCCAAGATGAACGCCATCGGGAGCGAGATCATCCAGGGACTGAACAAAGGCATTGACCTGGCCGAGCAGAACTTCAGGGGCGTGGTAGTAGGCAATGAGGCCGCTAACTTCTCCGCGGGCGCAAACCTGGGCCTGGTGTTCATGTACGCCCTGGACCAGGAGTACGACGAGCTGAACCTCATGATCCGGCAGTTTCAAAATACCATGATGCGCATGCGCTACTCCGCTATACCGGTAGTGGCCGCCCCGCACGGATTAACGCTGGGCGGCGGTTGCGAGCTTTGCCTCCACGCCGATAGAGTACAGGCTGCGGCTGAGACCTACATCGGGTTGGTGGAGTTTGGCGTGGGGGTAATCCCGGGCGGCGGCGGCACGAAAGAGATGACCTTGCGCACCTCGGCGGCCTACGAAGAAGGCGATACGGAATACAACTCGCTGCGGAACGTGTTCATGACCATTGGTACCGCCAAAGTCTCCACCTCGGCCGCCGAAGCGTATGACCTGGGCTTTATGCGTCATGGAGACGGTATCACCCTGAACAGAAACCGTCAGCTCGCAGAAGCCAAAGCAGAAGCCATTCTTCTGGCCGAAGCCGGTTACACCAAACCCACGCCAAAGACCAACATCAAAGTGCAAGGCCGCGGCGGACTGGGAATGTTCATTACGGGTGCCCACGCCATGCACGCCGCCGGTTTCATCACCGACCACGACCGCAAAATCTCTGAGAAATTGGCCTACGTAATGTGCGGCGGCGATTTGTCTATGCCATCAGAAGTCTCAGAGCAGTACCTGCTGGACCTGGAGCGCGAAGCCTTCCTGAGTCTCTGCGGCGAGCGCAAAACCCTGGAACGCATCAAGAGCATTTTAACCACCGGTAAGCCCCTGCGGAATTAGCGTTAAAGTTTAATTGTTTCAGGAGAAGAGGAAGTCGCGTTTAGCGGCCTTTTTCTCCAAAACACCTCAAAAACAGAAAAGAAAATGCAAACTGCCTATATAGTTGCCGGATTCAGAACCGCCGTGGGGAAAGCGCCCCGCGGGGTATTCCGGTTCACCCGGCCCGATGATTTAGCCGCTGATGTCATCAAGCATCTGCTGGCCTCGTTGCCGCAATTAGATCCCGCCCGTGTAGACGACCTGTTGGTAGGAAACGCAGTGCCCGAGGCGGAGCAAGGACTCCAGATGGGACGCATGATTTCCCTTTTGTCCCTGCCCATCAACGTGCCCGGCGCCATCATGAACCGCTATTGTGGCTCGGGGATTGAGACCATCGCTACGGCGTCCTTCAAAATCCAGTCCGGCATGGCCGATTGTATCATTGCCGGGGGCGCGGAGTCTATGAGTCTGGTGCCGGTGGTGGGCTGGAAAACGTCCCCTAACTACAAAATAGCCAAGGAGCACCCCGAGTATTACCTGAGCATGGGCTTGACCGCTGAGGCCGTGGCCAATGACTTCAAAGTGAGCCGCGAAGACCAGGATGCCTTTGCCTTTGCCTCGCACCAGAAAGCCATCAGAGCTATTGAGGAAGGACGGTTCAAGGATCAGATTGTGCCCATCAACGTGGAGGAAACTTACCTAGATGAGAACGGCAAAAAGAAAACCCGCTCCTACGTGGTAGACACTGATGAAGGCCCGCGCGCTGACACGTCTATTGAGAAATTAGCCAAGTTGCGGCCGGTATTCGCCGCGAATGGTAGCGTAACCGCTGGTAACTCTTCCCAAACTTCAGATGGCGCAGCCTTCGTGATTGTGATGAGCGAACGCATGGTGAAAGAACTGAACATTGAACCCATTGCCCGTCTGGTGTCTTACGCCGCCGAAGGAGTGGACCCACGCATCATGGGCATGGGACCGGTGAAAGCCATTCCGCGCGCCTTGAAAAATGCCGGCATGAACCTGCAGGACATCGACATCATTGAAATGAACGAGGCCTTCGCATCGCAGTCCATTGCCGTGATGCGCGAATTGGGCATTGACCCAGACAAGCTGAATCCGAACGGCGGCGCCATTGCCTTGGGTCACCCGCTGGGTTGTACCGGCGCCAAACTGAGCGTGCAACTCTTCAGTGACCTGCGCCGGATGAACAAGAAGTACGGCATGGTGACGGCCTGCGTGGGCGGTGGCCAGGGTGTAGCCGGTATTTATGAGTTTTTAAAATAAACAGCATCTAAACATATGGAAACTGTAAGCAGAACATTAAGAGGCGGTGAGTTTATCATCAAAGAAACCAACGCCCAGGACGTTTTCATCCCCGAGGATTTCTCTGAGGAGCAGCGCATGATGGCTGAGACGGCCCGGCAGTTTGTGGACACCGAGGTGCAGCCGTTGGTGGAGCGCATGGATAACCATGAGGAGGGTCTTTTGGAAGGCCTCATGAAAAAGGCTGGCGAGTTAGGCTTGTTCGGTATCGCCATTCCGGAGGAGTACGGCGGCCTGAACATGGACTTCAACTCATCTCTGCTCGTGACCGAATCGGTTGGTCCAGGGCACTCGTTTCCGGTGGCTTTTGCGGCGCACACGGGGATTGGAACCTTGCCAATCCTGTACTTCGGTACCGAGGAGCAGAAAGCCAAGTATATTCCTAAGTTGGCTACCGGCGAGTGGACCTCGTCTTACTGTTTGACTGAGCCGGGCTCCGGGTCCGATGCGCTGGCCGCCAAAACCAAAGCCATATTGGATGTGGAAGGCGACAACTACATCCTGAACGGCCAGAAGATGTGGATCACCAACGCGGGCTTCGCCGATGTCTTCATTGTGTTTGCGCAGGTAGACGGCGACAAGTTCACCGGCTTCATTGTGGAGAAAGGCACCGAAGGCCTGAGTCTGGGCAACGAAGAGCATAAAATGGGTATCAAGGGTTCTTCCACCCGTCAGGTGTTCTTCACCGACTGCAAAGTGCCGAAAGAAAACGTGTTGGGCGAGATTGGCAAAGGCCATTTGATTGCGTTCAACATCCTCAATATCGGCCGGATTAAGCTGGCTGCGGCTTGTTTAGGAGCCTGTAAGAGCGTGGCTGATTTGTCAGTGAAGTATGCCAATGAGCGCATCCAGTTCAAGATTCCGATCTCTAAGTTCGGGGCTATCCGCCACAAACTGGCCGAGCAGGCCATCCGGATCTTCGCGGTGGAATCTGCGCTGTACCGTGCCGGGCATGACATCTACAACAAAGAGCAGGAGCTGCTGGCCGCCGGTAAAAGCTACAACGAAGCCGTTTTGGAAGCCGCCCGTGAGTTTGCCGTGGAAGCCGCCATCCTGAAAGTGGACAGCTCTGAGGTGCTGGATTACGTGGTGGACGAAGGCGTGCAAATTTATGGAGGTTACGGCTTCTCCGCCGATTACCCCATGGACCGCGCCTACCGCGATGCCCGCATCAACCGCATCTTTGAAGGTACCAATGAAATCAACCGCATGCTCATCGTGGATATGGTCTTGAAGAAAGCCATGAAAGGCGAACTGGACTTGATGGGACCTGCCGCGGCTGTGCAACAAGAGTTGATGGAGATTCCTGATTTTGGGGACGAGGACACCACCCTATTTGCCTATGAGAAAAAGGCCATCAGCAAGTTCAAGAAAGCCATGCTGCTGACTGCCGGTACCGCCGTGCAGAAGTTCATGATGACCCTGGAGAAAGAGCAGGAAGTGTTGATGTACATCGCGGATATGGCCATCCAGGCCTACATCGCGGAGTCTACGTTGCTGCGCGTGGAGAAACTGGTGAGCCGTAACGGCGAAGAGGCCACTTCCCGCCAGTTGGACATGGTTCGCGTGGTCATCAACGATGCTGCCGACCGTATCAACAAAGCCGGGAAAGAAGCCATCGCGGCCATGAGCGAGCCCGGCGATGAGCAAAAACTGCTGCTGATTGGGTTGAAGCGCTTTACTAAACTGGAGCCGTTCAACACCAAAGAAGCCCGCCGCCGCATTGCTGCTGAGATGATCAAAGCGAACGAGTACGTGTACTAATTTGCGTTTAGGGGCCATTTTGGCCAAAACAGCCTGTAAAACAGAAAGCCCCGCTATTTGGCGGGGCTTTCTGTTTTTAGTAAGGTGAACTAGGCGCAGGGGTTAGGTGCCCAAGCAAAAAAAAACTATCCTCTTCGTCTCTCAAGCAGAATCATCATCATTAAGCTTAGGACAATTCGTTCCTGCTCCCCGGGTTCAAAGGCGCTTTCCTGGGTTACCGTGAACTTCCGGCCGAAAAAGGACTTCTGCTTTTTGAGGGTGGCGATGAGGGTGCCGTCCGGACGGGTCACGGTATAGCTGGGGTTGAAAAAGTACCCGGTCAGTATGCCTACTATCGGAAGTTCGCTCAGCAGTCCATCGGCTACCTTAACCCAGGCATTTGCTTCCCTGATGGTGAAATCCTGCTGCTGGTTTTGGTCATATGCCTCGTAATGCGCTTTCCACAAAGAAGCCCAACCCTTACGGGCCACACGGCCAATTTCCTGACCGGTTCTGTCCCTGAAGACATAGGCAGCTGAAAAGTCAATCCATTGGTTGGCTTTGATGGTGTAAAGCTGTTCAGACTGGGACTCATCGTTGAATACGATCACTTCCTCCTTTAACTTGAAAAGCTTCTGCCGTACATAGCACACGGGGAGGCCACCGGCATCCTTCACCGAAAAGTCATTGGCGAGAGTAGAGATTTTAAACTGGAATTCTAATGGAAAGTAAAGGTCTTGCATGAACCAGGGTTAGAAAGTGGCAGATTAAACTGAAGTAAAGTGACTGTGAAAAGCAAAAAATATGGGCAGGAATAAAAAGCCTGAACTGCTGACCTTTTATTCCTGCCAAGTGATGAACAGATGATTCCGTTTTAGGTGTGTTTTCCTGAAACTGACCCTGAAACAGCTTAATCCTTAAAGGTGATCCGGCTCAGGCGCAGGCCTTTGGAGGATTTGTTAGGTCGGTTCACGGCGGTGATGGTACGCTCGTTGAGCCAGGTGGTAAAGTCTTTCACGAAGGCTACCTGCTGGTCATTGGCCACGTTGAGGCCTACGGCTTTGGGCGGCTCGGCGGCGCCGGTCACCAGATGGATGGATCGGGTGTAGAGATCGGTTTTGTCTTTGAGGGTTTCTAGGGTAAGCATCTGCAGGCGGTTCCCGGTGAGGTGGGCATTATAGGAAATACCGGCAAATCCCTCGGCGGCGGGGGCGGTCTGGTTCTTGAGGATTACGGAATTCCAGGTGGGGTGCAGGTACTCGTCATAGGCAAACAGCAGGAGTTCCTTGGCGTGGTAATCACTGTTTTCGCCGCCTTCGGTGTACTTTTTCTCCGCTATGATCAGGGTCTGCCCTTCCGAGCTGATGAGGATGTCTGAGAGGTAGATGTCTTCCAGGCGTTTGGCACTGGTGGCTTTGTTGAGCTTTTCGGTGAATTCTGGCGTGAAACGGAACTCATCCGCGAAGCGCATGTTGCCGGCGGCGTAGTCAAACCGCACCATTTTGAGGCTGTGGTACTCGCCTTTTTTCTCCTCGGCCACCAGCACGGCCGCATACAAGCTGCTGTCCTGGTGAAGTTTGAAATAAGTATCCATCACGTAGACCTTCTCGCCGTTGAACACCCCGCCCACCTGGACCTCCATCACTTTGATCTCATTGTCACGGTTGTTGTAGCGGCGCACGCTCAGGCGCATGGAGTTGTTGGTTAAGATGCTCACGAACTGGTTGCCGTGGTTGTCAATCTGTACCTGGGCGCTCACCTGGGTGCCGGCACCGGCGAAATCATAGGTTCGGTCCTTGATCTTGGTGAGAGAGGCGTCATAGACCGCGGCTTGCATGGAGCGCAGTTCCTCATTACGGGTAATGGAATGGTAAGCTACCAGTTTAGAGCCGTCGGCGGAGATAGCGACTGCCAGGCGGCGGCTTTTGCTGGGGGCTTCCAGCAGCTTGGTTTGCTTTATCTCTTTGCCAGTAGCCACGTCAAAAAGACGACCATAGAGGGCCTGGCTTCCTTGCTCGGCTTGTACCCGGTGCGTGATCAGGAGAACGGTCTGATTGTTGTGGGAGAAAGCTTCCACAGTTTCCTGGCCTACAAGGGCAACCGGAGTGGTCCAGGAAGGTTTCAGGTCTGCCCCGTACCGGATAACTGCATAGGTGTTGTCGGCGGTGCGGCTAAGGATCACGAAATCGGTGGGGCTTACAGTGTAAGCTTTTTTGGGAATCCGCTGGTTGTACTGATCGCCGGCGGCCTCGGGGATATAGGAGAAAGGAGATGACTTTATTTTTTGGGCCTGCGCCGGGCTTATTCCGGGCAGTAAGTTTACCAGAAAGAATAAAAATAGAAGCAGGAAAGGGTAACGCATAAATGTATAATTTGAATTTTGGCAAATATACCCCATATGTTTATGTAAGACATTAATTATATGGGAGAAGAATAAGGGTTATTTAATAGAAATGTTAAATGTGTAACGGAATAATGTAATTAAGAAATTAATCTCTACCTTTGCAGCCGTTTGTGAGTCAAGCGGAAGAGTATACAAATAGTTAAAATAAATTATATTAAAATATAGGAATACAGGCAAAAAACAACTTGTGGATAACTTTTTGGACATTAGGTTAACCCAATTGTAGTGTAGCCGTAAATGCCTAGGCTTGTCAAAATAGTGATAAGATAAAATGGAAGCTCCGGTGGAAATCTGTTAATGTATACTTAACAAAAACATGATTTTCTGTTGATGGTTCTTAGTAATTGAGACACGTATTTTGCTTGTATTGTTGATAAAATATCTTTTTCTAGTTAGTTTATGAAATTCATTTTTAAAATGCTCTTTTTGGTGGGGATGATCTTAGTTGGAAAATTTCTGAAAGAGGAGGCCACTAGTGAAATCAGTAAGAAAAGTAATAGTACAACTGAAGACGCTTACTCGTTGAACATCCAGGAGAGTTACCCAAGTACCCAGCAAACCAAGAACTTAGTAGTACCAACCTCAAAAAAACAAAATACTGAAGCTACTTTTACTTACTCAATCAATTAGTATACAACACCTGAAGATCCAGACTTTGGTCTAGCTGATCCGGCTCCAGTTTACGGCGTTGGCACTCAGCGACCGGATGTGCCGCAAGAGGTTGGCATGCTCCGGAAGACTTAAGTCTGGATCTTTTTCTATGATCTGCAGGGCCGCGTGGCGGCTTTCCTTCAAAATCTTGGCATCCTTGGCCAGGTCAGCGATCAATAAATCCAGCACGCCGCTTTGCTGGGTTCCCATCAAATCTCCGGGTCCGCGCAGTTTCAGGTCAATATCGGCAATCTCAAAGCCGTTGTTCGTGCGCACCATGGTCTCAATGCGCGTTTTTCCTTCTTTGCTCAATTTGTAGCCCGTCATTAAGATACAGTAGCTTTGCTCGGCACCCCGACCTACCCGGCCGCGCAACTGGTGCAACTGGGCCAGGCCAAACCTTTCGGCATTCTCAATCACCATCACGCTGGCGTTGGGCACGTTCACGCCTACCTCAATCACAGTGGTGGCCACCATGATGTGGGTCTCGTGCTTTACAAAGCGCTGCATCTCAAAGTCCTTGTCCTGCGGTTTCATCTTGCCGTGCACCATGCTCACCCGGAACTCCGGGAAAGCCCGGGTCACGCTTTCGTAACCGTCCATCAGGTCTTTGTACTCCAGGCCTTCAGACTCCTCAATCAAAGGATACACAATGTACACCTGGCGGCCCAGTTTGATCTGCTCCCTGATGAACCCAAACACCTTAAGGCGGTTGCTGTCATAGCGGTGCACCGTGATGATCTCCTTACGGCCGGCGGGCAGCTCGTCAATCACCGATACCTCCAGGTCGCCGTACAGGGTCATGGCCAGGGTGCGGGGGATGGGGGTGGCCGTCATGACCAGCACGTGCGGGATGATGCGAGGATTCTTCTGCCATAGTTTAGAGCGCTGGGCCACGCCAAAACGGTGTTGCTCGTCTACAATGCACAAACCAAGGTTATGGAACTGCACCTCGTCTTCCAGCAGCGCGTGGGTGCCCACAATCATCTTCATTTCGCCGCTGCGCAGTTGCTCGTGCAATATCCGGCGCTCGGCTTTTTTGGTGGAACCAGTGAGTTTCCCTAGCACAATGCCCAAGGCATCGGCGTATTTCTTCAGGCCCTGGTAGTGCTGGTCGGCGAGGATCTCGGTAGGGGCCATGATGCAGGCCTGGGCGCCGTTGTCCGTAGCCAGGAGCATGGTCACGAAGGCCACGATGGTCTTGCCGCTGCCCACATCGCCCTGTAGGAGGCGGTTCATCTGCTTCCCGGCGGTTACATCCTGGTAAATCTCGCGCACCACCCGTTTCTGGGCGTTGGTGAGGTCAAAGGGCAAATGGTTTTTATAGAACTCGGTGAGCGTGGGCGTTTTGCTGAAGATCTGCCCGGCTAGCTCGGCTTTGCGTTTGGTGCGGGTGCGTAGCAGCTTGAGCTGGGTGTAGAAAAGCTCCTCAAACTTCAACCGGAAGCGAGCCGCCTGCAAGGTATCCCAGTTGGTGGGGAAATGCACCTGCAGCATGGCCTCGCGTTTGGAAACCATGCGGTAATGGTCCACCAACTCAGGCGTGAGGGTTTCCGAGAGGTGCGTGGGCGACTGTTTTAGCAGATCGGCCATCATTTTGCCGATGGCCTTGCTGTCTACCCGGTGGTTTTTGAGTTTCTCGGTGGTGTTGTAGACGGGCTGAAGAAAGCTCTGGCCCTGCTTTACCTCGGTGGCTTCCTCCAACTCGGGGTGAGCCATGTTGAATTTGCCGTTGAACAGGCTGGGCTTCCCGAAGGCGATGTACTCCTGGTTTACTTTCAGCTGCACGTTCAGCCACTTCACGCCTTTGAACCAGACCAGCTCCAGCTCACCAGAGGCATCGCGGATAATTGCGGAAAGGCGCTGTTTTCGGCCTTCGCCCAGCAGGTTCTTCTCCAAAATTCGGCCTTTGATCTGCACGTATTGCATGTCCTCGTTCAGGTCCGCGACGGCGTGGAACTGGGTGCGGTCCATGTACCGGAAAGGATAGTGCTGGATAAGGTCGCCGTAGGTGAAAATGCCCAGCTCGGTCTGCAACAGCGTGGCGCGTTGCGGACCAACCCCTTTCAAGAACTCAATTTTGGTATGGAAAAAGCCTGATGACACTGATAAGAGAAGCAGCCGTGTTTTAAACCTGTTTCTGAGAAATCACCCCGGAAATGGAAAGAAAGCCGCCCTGTAAAATTACGCAAAAGATAGGAGGCAGGCTAATGAGATTAGCAGGTTTTGTAGCCCGTGGAAAATACATTGATTCCGTTTCAGAGCTGTTTTCCCGAAATCAGGCCCGAAATGGAGGACTGGTACAGCTTAATTGTATACTCAGACTGCAGATCAGATAGACGCGGGGAAAGTGCTGTCGATAGCGGGTGGCTTTGGTTCTTCCTAGGCTGGGAGGTGCAGCCTGAACCCATACACCGGTAACTCTCCCTGCATAAAGTCCAGGTCCTCGGACCTTCTGAAACCCAGTCTCTCGTACATCTGCCAGGCGGTCTGCATGGCTTTGGTACTGTGGATAATGACTTGTGAAAGTTGGTGATCTTTCGCGCGTTGGATACATGCCAAGGTCAGGGCCTTGCCGATGCCTAGTCCCTGGGATTCAGGGGAAACCGCCAGCAGCCGGAAACCAGCGGCGTTCTTCTCCTGGGTAGCCGTGCCGCCCGAGCCGTAATACTGCAGGTCCCGGAAGAAAACTACGCCTCCGTTTATGGTGCCTTTTTGAGATACTGCCACCAAAATCTCCACGCCCGGGTTTTGGGTAAACTCCCCGATGTTAGAAAACATCTGATAATAGGCGGGCTGCTCATCGGGCTTCGGGAAGCCTTCTAACTGGGAGTAGACCTGCACCATGAGTTGGCCTAGTGCTTCAAATTCATTTGGGTCTGCGTTTCTGATGGTGTAAGATTGCGAGGTCATCTGGGGCAAAGCAAATCGTCTTAGGGGTCTGTGGGGTGAAACTAGCCATAAGGTCCGAGGCTGGCAAGCCTTTCCTTTACACCCTATAGCTTTCTACAAGCGGAAGCCGTATGTTACTGGAAGTTTCATCAAATGCACAGCTCCCCACAACTATTCTACCCATGAAAATAGCGACTTACAACGTGAACGGAATCCATGCCCGCCTACCGGTTTTACTGCGTTGGCTTGAAGAAACCCAGCCAGATGTGGCTTGCCTCCAGGAATTGAAGACGCCGCAGGAGAAGTTTCCGGAACAAGCCTTACTTGATATAGGCTATCAGGCCGTTTGGCACGGGCAGAAGAGTTGGAATGGCGTAGCAATCCTGGCAAAGGAACAGAAACCCGAGGAGGTGGGCAGGGGGCTGGCTGGTGACCCAGAGGATGAGCAAAGCCGCTACCTGGAGGCTATGGTGAACGGCGTGTTGATAGGTTGTCTGTACCTGCCCAACGGCAACCCGGCTCCAGGACCAAAGTTCGACTACAAACTGCAGTGGTTTGATCGGCTGAAAGCCCATGCCGCCGATTTGCTTTCTTCCAATATCCCCGTGGTGCTGGCTGGTGACTACAACGTGATCCCCACTGAGCTGGATGCCTACAAACCCGAGCGTTGGGTAGAAGATGCGCTGTTCCGGCCTGAGAGCCGCGCCGCGTTTGAGGAACTGAAAGCCCAGGGCTGGATTGATGCGCTCCGGCAGCTTCACCCCAACGAAACCATCTACACCTTCTGGGATTACTTCCGGAACGCCTACGGCCGAAACGCCGGCCTCCGGATTGACCATCTGTTGCTCAGCCCCGATCTGGCGGGAAAGCTAGTCTCCGCCGGCGTAGACCGTGAGGTGAGAGGCTGGGAAAAATCCAGCGACCATGGCCCCGTCTGGATTGAGGTAAACCTGTAAGGAAAGAATTGGTTGGAACCATAAAATAGCCCTTGCCAAGCGTAAGACAGCAGATAAGAGCTGAAGCCGTATTTTAACCCCTGTTTCCTGAAAAAACATCCTAAACGGAAGACATCTGCTACAAGCGGATTCCTTTATTTCAGGTTGTTTAATTTCGCCTTAGTCTCGGGCAGGGGCTTGATCTCTACCGATTTCAGGTAGTATTCCCTAGCTTTCCGTTTGTCTCCCTTCAGCTCAAAATACTCGGCCATGGCGCTGTAAGGCCTATAGCTTTTAGGATAGTTGTCTATGTTCAACTGGAGCAGTTTGTAGGCGCGGTCAAACTGGCGGGTATCCATAAGTTGGTGGGCCAGGGCGTTCACCAATTCTCCCGGCGGCGATACCGTGTAGCCCATTCTGGCGCTCACCTTTTGGTAATGGTTTACGAGAAGCCCATCGTCTTTGTAAGTGGGGTTGAAAAAGGTGGAGAACGGGAAGTTGAGCGAAAAGAAGTCAAAGACAAAGGGCAGAGCGTCATAGATGGCCACCAACGGAACCCCTCCGTGGTCATAATCTGGGTAGAACTTTGATCTGTAAATTAGTCCGGGCTTTGGGTTTTCTTTCAGAAACTTATCGAAGTCCAGAATAGAGCGGATGGGGAGGGTAGCTGCGGTCTGGTCTTTGGTCACCGTTTGCAGGGTGAATTTTTTCTCCATGGAATTGGCGATGGCCACGTACAGCGCCTTATTGGCGAAATTCCCTTGCCGCAAGGTGGTTTTCAGAGCCTGGCTGTAGCGCAAGTTGTCCCACCACATACTGGGGTCAATGGCCACGAAAGAGTTGAACAGCCCTTTGTGGTTTGCCAGGGCATTGAGCACGGTGAGCCCGCCAAAAGAGTGCCCAATAATGACCCGGTAAGGCGCCGCCGGATAATGAGTCTCTATATGGGGAATGAGTTCCCTCTGAAAAAAGGAGAGAAACTTCTCGCCGCCGCCGGAGTTGGCGAGTAAGAAGCCGGGCATTACGGTAGAATCTGTGCTGTGGGTGGGCGTCAGGTCGCGGGTGCGGTCTGTGTTGGGGATGCCTACCACTATCATCTTCGGAAACATGAAGTTCCCGCTTCCGCCGCTCAACCCTTCCGTAATCGCCACCACCGAGTAAAACAGGCTTCCGTCGCCATCCAGAACATAGATAACCGGGTACTTCTGGTCTGGCGAAAACACGTCTGGCTCTGTCATGGGCAGATGCACCAGTAAACCCCTTTTCTCGTCCAAAACCTTTGAGGCCACGGTGTCTCTTACGCCAATCACTATCTGCCTACCCACCTGGCCATAGGCCATGGAAAAAGAAATCAGCCATAAAAGGATGCAAATTGCCCGGGCCATTTAGCAGCAATGTTTTAGATGGAAAACCTTAAAATTAAGTCAAAAACACGGGGTGATGGATGCATGGGAATGCGGGACTTGAGGCGTGTTTTCCTTTACTTCAAGGTAGTTTATTTCGGCATTGAAAACTCATCAAAATAGCTGCTCTCCTCAATTTCTTTGATGAACCTCTCGTTAGGCTTTATTTCACTGCAGGAAAAAGCAAAGGTGTATAACAGTGCTCTCCTTTTCAGGTGCACCTATGGCCTTTTTGTAGGCTTGCTTCTAACCAGTTCATTTGACAATAGAAATAAAAAAGCCGAATAGCATCCACAAGATACTACTCGGCTTTTAGAATTGGCTAGCTGTTTTAGGGCTGATTTCCTCAAAAATGATCCTTAATCGGAACTTACTTTATCTGCTCAGTCCAATGGAGGGTGTTCAAGAGGTGCACGGCGTCTTTCTTCAGGTACTCAATCACCGGGGCAAGGGAGTCATTAGAGGTGGCGGTTCTGAAGTAGAGCGCGCCGCGGAAGAAGTGCTTGGTGCTGTCTGTCAAATAGAACTGAAACTGGCTGGGTACCTCGCCTTCCAGTTCAAACACGCTGGCGGTAATGCCGGTGGGCGTCTTGATCTGGCTTTCCTCAATGGCGTAAGCTTTGATCTGGTGGCGGGAGGTGAGTTTACGGGCATCCTCTACCAGGCCGTTGAATACCTTAGGATCCTGGTTGAAGTTCTTGTACGTTATCTGAATATTGGCCTTGAAACGGGGGTAGTAAATGTCAATCCAGTGCGGCTCTGCTATGCGCGAGGAGTCTTTTAGGATCTTGGCGTAAACAGAGTGCTCAAAGGTGTAAGGGTGTTTCTCTTGCAGTTGTATGTACCGGGGCTCCGGTAGGTCTATGCGGTTAAAGCCTTTGGGCTTGGGAGTGTACTCTTCGGCGCAGCCAGACAGAAACAAAAATCCGCCCAGCAGGGCAACCAGATAGAAGAGGTTATTCTTTTTCATTATGCGGATGGGGTACCGGCTCGTGTACCCGTACTTTCTTTATTTTTTTACTGTCGGCGGCTTCAATGCGGAAGAGGTACGGACCCCACTGCATTTCTTCGCCGGTATGCGGTATGCGGGAGAAAAGACGCAGCATGAGGCCAGCCACAGACTCCACGTTGTCTTTGATCTCTTTCATGAGATCGGTGGGCGGGTCTACTATCTTGCAGAAATCGTGCAGCGAGGTGCGTCCTTCAAACAAGAACGTGTGCTCGTCCAGTTGCGTATAGTAGTGGTCTTCTTCCTCGTCCAGCTCATCGTGGATTTCGCCCACAATCTCCTCAATCACATCCTCTAAGGTGATAAGGCCCGTGGTTTCGCCGTACTCGTTCACCACCAGGGCCATGTGCACGCGCCGCTCCTGAAACTCGCGCAGCAGTTCGTCTATCTTCTTAGTCTCCGGTACAAAGTAAGGGGTTCTGATGAGGTTTTGCCACACAAAATCTGCGTGGGCGTTGAGGTAGGGGAGAATGTCCTTCACATACAGGATTCCATCCAACTTATCCAGACCCTGGCTGTAGACCGGTACCCGCGAGTAACCCCATTGTTGGATCTGCTTCAGCAGGGCAGAATAAGGCAGGCGGCGGTGCAAGGCAATCACATCTACCCTGGACCGCATGATCTGCCTTACGGTAATGGAACTGAAATTCACGATGGCTTTCAAAAGCCCTTTTTCTTCTGGCGAGGCAGGTTCTGTGGGGGCCTGGTCAAGAGAAAGGGAAAGTTCTTCTGTAGGTGAAGGCGTGCCGAATGCCACCCGGGTCTGGCCCACCAGTCCTTTTAACGGCAGAATGAGGGAAACAAATGGCGCCCCAATGGCCTGAATGGCTTTAATAACCCCCAAAAAAACCGGTGTAGAAGAAGATTCCTGCCTGCGACGTCCCCAGTTGGCGAAATACCCGCGCAGCATGAGGAAGATGGTTGCCACTACGGCAAGGCCCACACTAACCCAAATCCAGGGATAACTCGTGGAAGCAGCGATGAGGTCTCTTAAAAGCCAGAAGCCAGTTATACCAGCTAAAAGGTGTAGGGTAGAGGCCAGGAATACTCCGGCCAGCACAGCGTTCTCTGGCTCGGCATACAGGGATGCAGGCAAGGCCGCCGTCTTCTGGGCAGACGTTAAAGAGGTGGTGCTAAGAAACTGTTGAAAAGCCGCCAGGGCAGCGGTAATGGCCAGTGTGCAGACTAAGAGCAGTGCCAGGAGAGCAGAAGGAACCCAATCCACCCCTTTGACAGCTGGAAGGGATAAAGTTAAGAGAGAGCCCCAACTGGAGGGCTCTCCTAATGGAGGTATACTTTCCAAAAGTCAATGTTTGGTTCAACAATAGGTTAGAAAGGCAGATCGTCTGGCTCCTCGTCATAGGCCACAGACTTAGAACTTCCACCTTTGCTTTGGCCGGCGTTGCCGCTGGTATTGCTTACGCTGGCAGAGGCGGCGTCGTTGCCGTAGCTTCCGCCGTTTTGGGCTGCCCCGCCTTCAGAACGGCCACCCAGCATGGTCATGTTATCGGCCACAATCTCAGTGCTGTAGCGCTGCACGCCATCCTTGTCCTGGTAGCTGTTGGTTCTGATTCTTCCTTCAATATAGACAGACTGGCCTTTCTTCAGGTATTTCTCTGCCACCTCTGCCAGGCCGCGCCATACCACAATGTTATGCCACTCGGTGCGCTCCTGTCTATCGCCGTTCTTGTCTTTGAACGTTTCAGAAGTAGCCAGCGGGAAACGGGCTACCGCCACGCCGCCTTCTAAGTGACGCACTTCCGGATCTTTGCCAAGGTTGCCAATTAAGATAACTTTATTAATGCTAGCCATAGATTGAAATCTGGTGGTTTAATTTTGATTTAGCTTATAAAAATACTAAAAAAAATGCTCATTTAAAAATGAATGAATCAAAATAGGCTTAGGAAGTTCTTCTATTTTATCAATAGTATATAGCTGGATTCCTATAGATTCTTCTGTTTCTTCCCTTAAACGGAAAGGAAGCGAAATCAGATAAAACTGCGCGGATATTTTCTGGTGGGTGAGGATGTGTTTGTACACTTTGCCGGTACTGGTGAGGGCAACGGTTGGAATATTCAACGCCGCAGAAACCTCTTCTTGTAAACGTTTTGGGTTAGGGTGCAGCGTGTCTGTCTCTACGGTGAAGAAATCATAGAGCCCTTGCCAAATGTCGTTTCCGGGGCGTTTTCTCAAATACAGCCTGTTTTCGTGCTGCAGAACCAGATAGTGCAAAAAACGGTGGCGGCTGCTTTTGGCTTTCTCTTTCACGGGCAGCACATTCACCAAGCCGTTCTGGAATGCGAAGCACTCCTGCTGCAAAGGGCAGAAAAGGCAATCTGGGTTCACCGGGGTGCACTGGATGGCCCCGAACTCCATGATGGCCTGGTTGTAGGTATCCGGGTGATCCACGGGGATCTGGTGGTTGGCTATTTCCTCAAAGACTTTCTTGCTGGAGGGTGCGGCAATGTTTTCGTGGCGGCCAAACACGCGGGCCAGCACCCGGTACACGTTCCCGTCCAGCACCGCCACCGGTTCACGGTAGGCAAAGGAGGCAATAGCCGCTGCCGTATAAGAACCCACACCCTTTAACTGCAACAGGTTGTGATAGTTATCCGGAAACTGACCACCGAATTCCGCCACCACCTGCTTGGCTGTGTGGTGCAGGTTCCGGGCCCGGGAGTAGTAACCTAAACCTTGCCAGAGACGCAATACTTCATCCTCGGGGGCGTTTGCTAAGTCATGCACCGTGGGGAAACGCTCCATGAATTTAAGGTAGTACGGAAGGCCCTGCCGTACCCGGGTCTGCTGCAGAATTATCTCCGAGAGCCAGATGGCGTAAGGGTCTGTGGTCTCCCGCCAGGGCAAAGAGCGCTGGTGGCGGTGGTACCATTCTATAAGGGTATTGCTAAAGAAGGTGGGGGTGCTGGTGGCCATGAAAAGGCTTTAACATATTGGTTTGCTGTTCTTACGCCGTGCATAAGAGAAGCAGATTTTTACATAAATTGTTTTACTTTCCGAAAAGGCCGACTACCTTTGTGCCCCGATTTCAGGGTGCTGTAGCGATACAGTAAACGTTTGTACAAACATATTCATCTTTACTCAATTACTTTAAAAGATTAAACAAGTGACTAAAGCAGAAGTTATATCAGAAATTGCGGATAAGACAGGGATTGAGAAGTCTGATGTTGCAGCCACAGTAGAAGCGTTCTTCAAAGTGGTGAAGGACTCCATGGCCGATGGTAATAACATTTACGTGCGTGGCTTTGGGAGCTTTGTAAACAAGAAGCGCGCTAAGAAGGTTGCCCGCAATATCTCCAAGAACACGTCCATCATCATTGACGAGCACTTTATCCCTTCCTTCAAGCCGTCTAAAACCTTTGTTGCTAAGATCAAAAACAGCAAAAAAATCAAAGAACCAGTAGTTTCTTAGTTTTTTGTACCTTTGCAGCCTTAACTATTTGCTTCATAATAATTTCCGGATAACGAGAATATGTCAAAAGGTCGGATAGCCCTCATTCTTTCTGCCGTGGTGCTGGCCGTATTGATGGCGTTGTTACCGAAAGTGATTATCAATAAAGATAAGAAAGGCGAATTTGCCGCTAACGGAGCCCCTGCCTCGGCTGGCGAGTCTTCCCATGACCCTAATCATGAGGGCCACGAAGACCACGCCGCAGAAGCAGCAGCTCCCGCCGCAGCGCACGTGGAGGCTACCCCCGCCCAGTTGAAGGAGATCGCAGAACTGCGCACCAAGTTCAGCCGGGAGAGCAATTCACAAGCCAAAGGCAAACTGGCCGATGAGCTGGCGCAGAAATACGCCGCCATTGCCAAACATGACAGCGCTGGCTACTACTATGAGCAGGTAGCGTTGGTGAGACCAGGCGAGAAAAGCTTCCAGAAGGCGGCTGATCAGTACTTTGAGGCATTCACCTTTGCCGCCACGCAGGAACGCTCCCAGGAGCTGGGCGGCAAGGCGCAGGGGCTGTATGAGCAGGTGCTGAAAAACAACCCTTCTAACCTGGATGCCAAGAACAACCTGGCCATGACCTATATCTCCAGCAGTACACCCATGCGGGGCATTACCCTCCTGCGTGAAGTGATTGCCGCTGACCCTAAGAACGAGAAAGCCCTGTTCAACCTTGGCGTGCTGTCTATCCAGTCTAACCAGTATGAGAAGGCGGTAGACCGGTTCAATGAACTACTGGCGGTAAATCCTAACCACGTAGAGGGCACCTTTTACCTAGGCGTGGCGTTGTCTGAGACAGGTAAAAAGGCAGATGCCCAAAAAGCTTTCCTTAAGGTGAAGCAGATCAGCAAAGACCCTGAGGTGCAGGCCTCGGTAGAAAGTTACCTGCAGCGCCTGAACGGCGCACAGTAAAAGAGAGTTAAAATATTTTTCACACATAAAAAATCAACACTATGCCTTGCGGTAAGAAAAGAAAAAGACATAAGATCTCTACTCACAAAAGAAAGAAGCGTCTTCGTAAGAATAGACATAAGAAAAAATAAGGCCCGGCCTTTGATTCTGAGAGCCCACATTACCCTTTAAGGTAATGATGGGCTTTGGTATATTCTTCCACCTAAGCATCTAATACATTGAGTAACGAATTAATTATTAATTCTACTCAAGATGGAGAACGAATAGCCCTTCTTCAGGATAAGCGATTAGTAGAGTATCACTTCGACCGGAATGATACGAACTACTCAGTGGGAGACATTTTCCTGGGAACCGTGAAAAAGGTGATGCCTGGTCTGAACGCCGCGTTCATTGACATTGGGTACACCAAAGACGCGTTCCTGCACTACCATGATTTAGGAGAGAATATCAAGACTCTCAATAAATTCGTGAAGATGGTGCAGACCCAGAAGAACACGCCCGCCAAGCTTAATTCTGTAAAGTTTGAGCCCGAAATAGACAAGCTGGGTAAGATGGCCGATGTCCTTAAAAAAGGGCAGCAGATCTTAGTACAGATTGTAAAAGAGCCAATATCTACCAAGGGGCCCCGGCTCTCTTGTGAGATTTCCCTGGCTGGCCGCTACCTGGTGCTTGTGCCCTTCTCTAACACGGTAAGCGTGTCAAAGAAGATTGTAAGCAAAGAAGAGCGTACGCGTCTAAAGCGCCTCATCACTTCCATTAAACCGGAAAACTTTGGGGTCATCATCCGTACCGTGGCCGAGGGCCGCGAGGTGGCGGAGTTAGACAAAGACCTCCGCACCATGCTGGCTACCTGGGAAGAAGGCATTGCCAAGTTGCGCACCGCCAAGGAACGCGACAAGGTAATTGGGGAGCTAGGACGCTCCTCCTCCATGTTGAGAGACATATTGAATGAAAGTTTTGACAGCATTGTGGTGGATGACGCCAAACTGCACGACGAGATCAGAACTTACATTGAATCCATAGCCCCGGATAAGCTGAAGATCCTGAAGCATTACTCGGGTAAGGTGAAAACCTTTGAACACTTTAACATTGAAAAGCAGCTGAAATCCCTTTTCGGGAAGACGGTGAGCATCCCCGGCGGGGGGTACCTGGTAATAGAACATACTGAGGCCCTGCACGTGGTAGATGTGAACAGCGGAAACAAATCCAACTCCGAGACGGACCAGGAAGCGACCGCCCTCAATGTGAATCTTACTGCGGCAAAAGAGGTTGCGCGTCAGTTGCGCCTCCGGGACCTGGGCGGAATCATTGTAGTGGACTTCATAGACATGAAGTCAGCCGAGAACCGGCAACGCGTGCAGGATGTAGTGAAGGAGGAAATGAAGAAAGACCGGTCTAAGTACACGGTGCTGCCCATTTCCAAGTTCGGCCTCATGCAGATCACCCGCCAGCGCGTAAGGCCTGAGCAGAACATTGTAACCGGCGAGGTATGCCCTACCTGCGGAGGCAGCGGCAAGATATCCGCCAGTATTCTGGTAACCGACGAGATAGATCAGACCATTGAAGATCTATTGACCCGCCAGAATCAAAAGAACATTACGCTGTACGTGCATCCGTTCTTGCACGCGTACTACACCAAAGGCATCCTCTCCAAACAGCGGAGATGGTTCCTGAAGCACTTCAAGCGGGTGAACGTGATGAAAGATACGGCGCTCGCCCTCACAGATTTCAAGGTGATGGATGAACACGGCGACGAAATTGAGCTGAAATCGGCTTACACTGAAGTAAATGGGTTACAAGACCGCGCGATAGAGACAGAGTAAAACGTTTCCATCGCCTGCGATATAAAAGAAAAGCCCCCGTTGTGAAACGGGGGCTTTTTCGTTGCATAAGGTTGATCTGTTCTGGGCCTGTTTCTGGAGAAAGAGGCCCAGAATGGAATTAGAACTTGATCCCGAAATCAAGGGCGAAAGAGCTGTTCTTGAGTTCTACCTTGTTGTCGCTGAAAGTACCGGCATAGTAGTCATCATCCACATCGGTAAGGCCGCGGTGGTAAGACAAGCCCCCGAACAGCTTGGTACTTTCGCCCAGTTGCCACTCGGCCCCGGCACCCAGCACGGCGCCAATCTCAAAGGTGTTGAAACGCTTGGTGTATTTGTCGCCTTCAGTGTCCACTTTCTTGTCATTTACCTTGGCGGCCAGCATGGTGTTCAGAGATGTGCCCGCCTGGAAATACAGACGCGTATCGGTGGCTACCTCGTTGGTGAAGAGCTTCAAAGAAACCGGAATCTCCAGGTATTGGAGGTTGATATCGTCTGAACCAGTGATGCGGGTTTCAGCGGTGCCATTCATTTGGCGGTAATCATACGATACTTCGCCTCCTTTTACGTTGTAGAGCAGGCCGGTGCTGAACGCGTAGTTCGCCCCGAAGAAATAGTCGGCGATCACGCCCATGCCAAACCCTACGCCGGCGCCTTCATTCTTAAAGTTGTACTGGTCTTTGGCAATGGTGCGGGTGGAGGTAACAGATGGGGCTACTTTCACGCCTATTTCTATCTGTGCAGACGCTTCCTGCGAGAGAAATAAAAGAGCGGCCAGAACCAAAACCAGGGGAGTAAAACGAATCATCTTCATAGGGTAAGAGGGTATTAAAAATTAGTACGTTAAATTTGCTTAAAGATAAAGGAAGAAAAAGGATGCGAGGCTATTTATTGCTGCTGTTTACTGTTGTGTTGTTTTTTGGTTGTTCAAAGAAAGAAACGTGCGAGATTCCGGATGAAGTATCCCGTGTTCCGGTAGACATAAAGATTGACCGACTGGAGGAACGCTTTTTCAAGATAAAAACTGTGCCAGAGATGCAGGCCTACCTCAAAGAGGAGCCGCTCCTGAGAGACAGGTTCCTGCTGCGCGACCGCTACCCCTCAGAAGAACTCATGGCCCAGAACCTGCTCCGCCTGGCCACCGATACCAGCATCCATAAACTTTACCAGCAGAGTAATGCCACCTTTGGCGACCTGAAGGCTGTGGAGCAAGGGCTGGAGAATGGGTTCAAGCACGTGAAATACTATTACCCCTCTTTCCACCTGCCCAAGGTGCAGTCCTTTATCTCGGGCCTCAGCCGTGACTTACTCGTGAGCGATAGCTTGGTGGTGCTGGGCCTGGACTTCTTCATCGGGAAGAAAGCCTCTTTTCGGCCGCAGGCGCCGGAGTACATCCTCAATCGCTACGAGAAAGAGAACTTGGTGCCCTCTGTCATGCTGCTGGTCTCCAACAAATTCAACAAGACTGATTTTGTGAACAAGGAGATGCTGGACGAGATGATAGATTATGGCAAATCTTACTATTTTACCCAGAAAGTGCTGCCCTGCACGCCAGACTCGCTCATTATCTGGTACACCGGCCAGGAACTGGCCGACGTGAACTACAACGAAGGCAAAATCTGGGCGCATCTGGTAGAGAAAGGTTTGCTGTATGAGACCAGCCAATTCACCATTAGGAAGTACATTGGCGAGCGCCCTAACGTACCTGAGATCAGTGAACGTTGCCCGGGCCGTATTGCCACCTGGGTAGGCTGGCAGATTGTGCGCAAGTACATGGAAAACAACCCAGACGTGACGCTGCAGCAACTCATGGAGGAGAAAGACGCCCGGAAGATTCTGGAGCGATCTAAATACAAGCCGCAGAAAAAATAGACTTTCTGTTTAGGGGCTGTTTTCATAAAAACAGCCCCTAAACTTTACTCCTTGCCCTTTGCCATGCACATTGCGCTGTTTCACCAATACCACCATAACCCAGACTGCCCGGCCACCTGCCGGCATTACACGTTTATGGCTGAACTGGCGAAACAACATCAGATCACCCTCATCACTTCCAATGCCTGGGAGAGCAAACGCCTCACGAAGTTGTATGATTGGGTACCGCCGGGTGTAGAACTGGTGTCCATAGATGTGCCGTATTCTAACAAGATGGGCGTGGTGCAGCGCGTGAAGGCTTTCAGTTCCTTCGCTACGCATGCCTTTGTGAAAGGGCTGCGCATGCCCAAACCCGATGTCATCTGGGGTGTCTCCACGCCTTTGACTACCGCCTGGGCGGCAGCACAGGTATCCCGGTTCAGGAAGGTGCCCTGGGTGTTTGAGGTGCAGGATCTCTGGCCTTCTTTCCCCATCCAGATGGGCGCAGTACCATCTACCCTTGCGCAGCGCCAGTTGTATCGCAT
The DNA here is from genome assembly GCF_017916365.1 of Rufibacter roseolus. Lineage (GTDB taxonomy): Bacteria > Bacteroidota > Bacteroidia > Cytophagales > Hymenobacteraceae > Nibribacter > Nibribacter roseolus. The sequence continues at coordinate 66,076 of NZ_JAFMSU010000001.1, read as the reverse complement.
GGAAGCCTCCTTGTACCGGCAGGCCGCCCACATCATTCCGCTGTCTTCTGATATGGAGCGGTACATCCTGGACAAAGGCATCTCTCCCCAGAAAGTGACCACGTTGGTCAATGGGACGGAAATTCCGGCGCCAATTTCTTTGACAGAACAGCAGGCTTTGCGGGAGCGTCTAGGGTTGCAGGGGAAAAGGGTGGTTTTGTATGCTGGTACCTACGGCCGGGCCAATGATATTCCTATGCTGGTGAACGCCTCCAAGCTGCTGCAACATCAGCCGGATATCTGCTTTGTTTTCACCGGGCAGGGTTTTGATGCTCCTTTGCTGGAAACGGCCGCTAAACAGCAAACCAACATCAAGCTGTTGCCGCCCCTGCCCCGCCACGAAATTTTCCGGCTGTTTTCTATCGCGGATGTATCGGTGGTGTCTTTTATCCACTTGCCAGTGCTAGAAGCCAACTCTCCGGGAAAACTGTTCGATAGCCTGGCGGCAGGTACCCCTGTCATCGTTACTAATCCCGGCTGGACCAAGAAACTGGTAGAAACGCAGGGTTGTGGCTGGTACGTCCCGGCCGGCGATGCGCAGGCTTCGGCTCATTCCCTGGAGCAGAAGTTATCCCAACCTGAAGCTATGGCCACCATGCGCGAGAATGCAGCCCTTGTGGCCCGTGAGCAGTTTGATCGCCTCAAAATGATACCTATGTTAGAAAGGATCTTTGAGCAGGTGGTGCAGCAGAAAAAGTAATCCTGTGATTCTGCCAAAAGCAGCGTTCCACGTGGGAGAGCCAGGTTTCCTTTTGCCGGATGCTTATTCTTTCATGGCGATGTCAATGATCTTCTGGCCATTATCCCCCAGGAAGGTTTTTACCATTTTCTCGTAAGACCGGTACCCGTCATCCACGTTGGTCATGATAATCATGCCTTTTTTAGACTTGGGTAGAATAAAGAACAGAGCAGCGGTACCGTGGTCTGAGCCGCTGTGCGATAAGGCGTATTCTTCGTTCCCCAGGTCATACACTTCCATGCCCAATCCAAAGAAGATGTTATCCTTGGTTTTTACCTGATGCGACACCATCTCATTGAACGTCTCTTTGGAAAGCCCGCCGCCATTCATCACTGAGATCAGAAATTTGCTGTAGTCTTCCACCGTGGTTAAAAGGTCATCGGCGGCGTTGGCGCTGGTGTTCTTATAGGTGTCATGCAGGCCGCCTTTGGTGTTGTGCCACAGCGCGAACCTTGATTCATCCACGCCTTTGTCCCAGACGTATTTGGTGTCCTTCATGTTCAAGGGCTTGAAGATGAGCGAATCGGCAAGCTGGTCCAGGGTTTTGTGGAATTTCTTTTCCAGAGCCCGCCGCAGGTATTCCATGCCTTCGCCTGAATACTGGTACTTGGTGCCCGGGTCAAACTGGAAAGCCAGCTTTTTGGATTCGTTCATCCAGCGCCAGTTGGGGAAACCCGTCTGGTGGGTTAAAACGTGGCGGGTGGTGAGCTTTTTGCTTCTGGGGTCATGGGCAATGTCGGGGTCGGTCCAATAGGTAGCCAGAGGCTCATCCAGTTTCCACTTGCCGGCATTCACCAGTTTCATGGTCACCATGGCGGTAATAGGTTTAGCCAGCGATGCCACATTGAAGATGGTGTTGTAAGGAGCAGGGGCCCCTTTCTTCAGTTCGCCAAAGACTTTGATCTGCTGGAGCTTTCCGTCATTGATAACCCCGATGGCCATGGCCGGAAACTTGTTGTCTTTGAGCCAGGTCTCTATTTCGGCGTCATTGGCAAATGCAGCGGCGCCAAAGGTAACACCGGTAGCATTCGCGTGGTCATAGCTCAGGCTACGGATAAGTTTCCAGGCGCCGTTTTCCAGTTGCCATACGTGCGTGAACCGGGCGGTGCTGGCGAAGGTCTCTTCTTTTCCGGCCTCTTTTTCATAGAAGCGGTGTCTTCCCATCTGGATGGCCCCATACAGCACATGGTTGTCTTTGTAAAGAGGGAACACCTCAGTACTGCCCGGTATCAACTCCCTGCGCGACTGGTAGGTAGAAGGCGATTTGCATAAGCCATTCTTAAAACCCGAGATAAATGCCTCCTTAGAGGGTGTGATGCCACCCTTGTCATGGTAGAACTCAAAATTGTTGCTGACCACGCTTTCAAACTGGGCAATGTTACAGGTGTTGAACCCCACATTGAAGAGGAGGCTGTCCTGCGCCATAATTGCTTTGTACAGCTTTGAGTTGGGCGCTTCCTGCGCCTGGCCTATGAAGGGCGCAGAAAGAAAACCGAGGAGCAGGACCAGTATCCTGTGTTTAGTGGAAGGAGTCATCAGTGTAGTTCTTTATTGAGGAAGGGATTCACAACCAAAGTACTACAAGAAGAGACAGTCAAGATGACGTTTACCCTCTGTGCAAAGAGTAAATTAATTTCCGGTATGTTTTAGGTATGTTTTTGAAGATTAGTGCCTAAAACAGGCAACAGGTAAAACCAAGGAAATCCTGCGGCAAGGCTATTTTGCCCTATCGTTATTGAAAATTGTTCTGGAGACTACTTCTTAACTGATGTCCGTCAGCTTAATGATCTTATCTCCTGAGAAAGTGAAGATTGATTTGCCTTGGAGATTCAGTTCCTCTCCTTTTTTCAAGCCATTGGGCAAGTCTGTCGCCAAGGTGGCGCTGTAAGCAATCTCGATCTCGGTTTGGTTTCCTTGATGATTGAAGGAGGTGATGGTCTGCCTCCTGGAAGAAAAATAGTTTTTAGCTTGCTCGGCCTGCTCTTTGAAGGCCTGTAAGCCAGTCAGGGACAGGTTAGTTTCGCCATTAGAGATGTTTTCAAATACAATGGTCTCATCAAAGTCGTGTACCATTCTGTCCACATCAAACTGATTATAGCTGTCTATGTAGTTCCGGATTATTTCTTCTCTATTGGTCATACTTTAATATCACTCGAAGGAAGTTGCGGTATATTCTCTCAGTTTAGTTAATGGTCAGCCAATTGTTTGTAATTGATAGAAAGTAACACCTAAAGCAGGTGCTATACAGGTTGATGGGCCCCAGAGCCATATTCTTCTAAATAGCTATTCAATTTTCCGGTCAGTTCTTCATGACTGATGTCGAGCCCGGCGGCCGCGGTATTAAAGGGCGAGCCATAGTTCTTCAGGTTGAGCTGCATCAATTTCCGGCGGAAGAAACTTGTTTCTTTCTCAATCCAGAAGTTGGGCTCTGTCACCATAATGACTAAAAATTTCTGGCTTTGGATTCTTACCTCGTCAAAGCCGAGGATGTCTTTCCATTCCAGCAGAAGAGGAGCAGGTTTATTGGCGTAAAACCCCAGGCCCTTAGGGTCAAGTGTTAAGGCCAGCTTTGTTTTGATCACTCTTTTGACTGCCACCAGGGCGCAGCACCCAAAGAACAAAACCGAGGCTATTCCCACTCCCTGCGTGATGAGCGGATTTCGTGCGGGCCAGCCGGTGAGGTGCTCTGCATCCAGGAACAGCCATATCCCTAAAACCACGAACACCAAGGCGCCAAGTAGCATAAATACTGACTTCTTCTTACTGGTGTAGATTTCTATCTTATCCATTTTCTCTTAATGGTTTTTACCTAATGGCCAGACCCGGCATTGGGAGCTTACCCGTTGAAAGGAACAGATTAACCCAATGCCCCAATAATATCTTTAATATACTATGTCTTGCGATAGGAAAGAAAGGGCAAATGGTTTTAGGTACATTTTTAGCAAAACAGCCCCAAAACAAAAGCGGCCTGGTTAGCCGAGCTTGTTCTGCGGGTCATCAGGTTTGTTGGGCCAGTTCTTTTGGTAATAGGCGCAGAAATGAGTGAGGGGGCAGCGTTCGCACTGCGGGGTACGGGCCAGGCAGATGTAGCGGCCGTGCAAAATAAGCCAGTGGTGGGCTTTGGGTACCAGGTCTACCGGAATGTGCTTCAACAGCTCTTTCTCTACCTCCAGCGGGGTTTTGGCTTTGGAACTTACCAACCCCAACCGTTTGGAAACCCTGAACACGTGCGTATCCACCGCCATGGCGGGCATGTTGAAAATCACGGAGGCAATGACATTGGCAGTTTTGCGCCCTACGCCTGGAAGTAGCTGTAGCTCCTCAATAGAAGAAGGTACCTCACCCCCGAAACGCTCCGTCAGCATTTTGCCCAATCCGGCCAGGTGCTTTGCTTTGTTGTTGGGGTAAGAGATGCTCTTGATGTAAGGGAAAATGTCATCTGAGGTTGCGGTAGCCAGGATGTCTGGCGAGGGAAAAGCCTCAAACAAAGCCGGGGTGACCAGGTTCACGCGCTTATCGGTGCACTGGGCGCTTAATACCACAGCTACCAGCAGCTCATACGGATTGCGGTAATCCAGTTCGGTCTCCGCTTCGGGGAAGTTCTGGGTGAAATAAGATATTAAATGGCGGTACCGCTCTGGTTTGCGCATCGGGGTAGAAGGTTTAGAATACAAACTTAGGCAAAAGGAGGCTCTTTGCCAGAACATACTGGCTTTCCAGAAAAGGTACTCTTTGTAAAAATTAGAGCCTAAATCTGAAAGAAGATGTGGCTTTGCCGAAGAGGAAAAGTTTTTTGATTCGCACAAAACGCAACGGCCAGGAAGGTCAAACCTATCGGCCCTAAAAATTGAAGCCTTGATTACTTTGCATAACCAAGGCTTCAATATTTAGAACTATTCATCACGTTCAGGTGCGGACAGGTTAAACCAAACTAAAAGGGATGGGCTCACTTTTTAAAGTCAACCAGAATCTGCACCCTTTCTGCGTAAGGATCACTCATGCGGGTAACCGTTACCATATCTGACTCGCCGTAGTACTTGGCAATGCCTTTGATGATACCTACGGCCACCCCACACATGCGCCGCTTGGAATAATAATCAATAACCAGGCGGTTTTCTCCCTGCTGCGTCACCAGAAGCTTTGGGGGAGAAGTTCTGCTGTCTTCTTTTTTGACTGCTCCGTGCATAGACTTCTCAGTATTGAGCAGCATCTCATAGGTGCGCCACTCAGGCTTGATGTATTTCTTGTAGACAAGCAGCAGGTCGGGCACTAAGAACTCTCCGTATTGCTCCATCAGTTCATAGGCCGGAATGCCCGTGTCTTCAGAGGCCTGGTGTACGATGGCGAAAAGCTCATCTGTGGGGTACATTCCCTGCATCTGGTAGGAAGCGTGCTCCACGCCCACTTTCTCCAGCAGCCGCACCCAGGTGCTGTAATCGTAGGTGCCTTCCACAAAACGCTTCAGCAGCACGAAGATGGAGCCGTGCATCATGTCTTGGAGACCCGTTTCAGTTGTCATTTGTCAGTATTTTTGTCAAGAATATATACGGATTGGCGACTGAAGGTTTCTTGGTTACCAATTGTGGGTAACCAGGGTATCACTTCATTGCTTCAACAACGTAAGCTGCTGAGATACTGTGATATGGTATTTTGCCCCACATTGGGGTAAGTTGTAAGAAGTTTCTTTTGAAAGCAAGTCAAAGGCAAAGAATTGGCTAGAAAAGGTTCTCAGCGGGTTAACAAAGACATGAGCCATTCTTCTGGCCACCTGCCTGCTCTGGAAAGTGGTAGAGAATGGCTTCATTCATTCAGAATTCAATGGCTTTGTTTTTAGGTAGTGCCCCGCTCTATGTTCTCCATTACTACGGAGGCTAGGCTCTCCAGCACCCGCTGGTCGGCCTCTGAGAATCCTCTTGGTTCCTTGTCTACAATGCAGAGCGCGCCAATATTAAAGCCATCGTTGGTTCTTAGAGGGGCTGCGGCGTAGAAGCGTAGCCCAAACTCGCCCGTCACCATAGGATTGGCCAGAAGGCAGGGTTCTCCCAGTGCGTTCTCAAAAACAGTGGCCCCATCTTTGAGTACGGCAAGTGAGCAAAGGCTGGTGCCCCTGGGTACCGGAGGGGTGACTTCCATTCCCGCGCTGGCTTTGGTGTACACAAACTCACTGTCTACCAGGTTTACCAGGGCAATGGGTACAGAAAACATATGGGCGGCCATGCTGGCGATGTGCTTGAAAGTGCCTTCCTCACGGTGGGTGTTCAGAATGTACAGGCTCCGCAATTTGTCCAGTCTCTCTTCTTCATTCTCTGGTATAATCGGCAAGCCGAACGTGTTCTTCATTGGTTTGGTATGGAGTGGATAAGGCATTCTCAGGGTCTTGTCTTTTACCCTTCGGTTGCCGAAGTTGGTCTTAAATAACCTTCAAAGATAATGCTTAAAACCACTTGCGCTCAATAATCTAACCGTTCGGGTTAACATTGTTTTCTCCTTTACATTCCAAATGCAATATATTCAATTGCAAGGCGCAAGAATCAGCTGAATGATTAAGCGTAGCCGTGATAATATTGGCCAGTATCTATAAAAATGCTCTTTTTTTAAAAACAGGCTTAAAACAAGAAGCCCTGACTATTGGTAGTAGCCAGGGCTTCTTGTTTTACTTAATCTTGATTTTTACGGATGCAGGCTTACAGTTTTGGAGTAACTGATGATAGCGTCGGTGACCCGCTCGCTTGGTACGGTGAGCGCTTCCTCCAAGCTAAGCTGGGTGAGGAGCAGATCAGCACAGGCTTCGGCTAGTACCTGGTCCACCATTAAGGCTTCTTCCAGGGCCAGACGTTGCTTTTTAGGCAGTTCGTTATAAAGGTACTGTACTAGATCATGATGAGTAAAGGTTTTGGTCATAGGCTGTTTTATCATTGGACATTTTTTTCCGCAGGTTAATTAATGCGTATCTCATTCTGCCCAAAGCCGTGTTAATGCTTACACCGGTAGCCTCTGCAATCTCCTGGAAACTCATGTCAGCGTAGTGGCGCATGATCAGCACCTCTTTCTGCGCAGCCGGCAACTGTTGAATCAGTTCCCGCAAACGGGCATGCGTTTCCTCTTTGATCCGGATGGATTCCACTGATTCTTCAGAGAAGCTCAAAGTGTTGAACACATTGCTGCCGTCTTCCAAAGTAATCATTGGGCTCCGTTTCTCCCGACGGAAGTAATCAATAGCCAAGTTATGGGCGATACGGCAGATCCAGGATGAAAATTTGCCCTCTTCGTTGTAACGACCGCTCTTCATGGTATGGATAGCCTTCACAAAAGTCTCCTGTAGCAGGTCTTCGGCTGTGTAGGTATCTTTTACTATAAGCAGAATAGTGGTGTAAACCTTGCTCTTGTGGCGGTTAACCAATTCCTCAAAGGCGCTCTCGTTACCAGCGATATACGACGTTACTAACGCCGAATCATTTAGCTGTACTGTATTCATCTAAATCTACAAATAAGGTAACGTAGAGGTTTATGCCATATTGTGAGGTTAGGTTATTAAGATTGGTTTTATGTGATTACCAAATATAGAAAATAGGGCATTGAAATGCAACGCCGAAAAATATTCTGAAAAACTTTTTTTTCGTTTTAGAGCCCTTTTCCATAAACCCGCTTTAAAACAGTTAAACGCAGAAAATGGAACCGCCTCAAATATCACACCAGTAAAAGGCAGCAGGCGCCCATTCTGGCGGTTTTTAAGGCCTCAAACCACCAAAAAATACTAGGGTTTGACGCTATAAAACTCCTGAAAAGTTTTTTGCCTGCTTTTTGAAAAAGGAAGCACAAAGGCCAGATTCTTCTTCAAAGATCCTGGGCCGAAAAACAAAAGTAACAATCTCAGGTTTCCCGCCCCAATAAAAATGAGATAAATTGACTTTGTCCGGGCTGGGCTAGTGCGACAGCGGTCTTTTCTTGATCATGCCGCCCGAGGTATCATTAATGCTGTGCATGATAATAAAGGCCCCGGCATCTAGTTCATTGATAAGGGTTTTCAGCCTTTGTACCTCCAGGCGGGTCACCACGCAGTAGAGGATGTCAATCTCCTCGCCGGTGAAACCACGCTGACCTTTATAGATGGTCACCGCCCGGCCCAGCTGGGTCAGGATGGCTTGCCGCATGGTATCACTGTGCACCGATACAATGGTGACGCCGGTGTATTCCTCAATCCCGTTGATGATAAAGTCAATGGTTTTGGAGGCGGTGAGATAAGTAAGCACCGAGTACATGGCCGGCTCCGCGCCCAACAGAAAAGCCGCGCCTAGGAAAAGGAAGAGGTTGATGATCAAGATCACGTCGCCAATAGTGAGGCTGGTGCGTTTGCTCAAAAGCAGCGCCATGATCTCGGTGCCATCCAGCACGCAACCACCCCTGATAGACAGGCCAATGCCCGCCCCCAGAAAGAACCCGCCAAACACCGCCGTGAGCAGTTTGTCATGGGTAATGATAGGAAATTCTATGGTAAGCAGAAGAACCGACAAGCCCATTACCGCAAGCAGGCTTTTGAGCGCGAAGGAGCGGGCCACCTGCGTGTAGCCGGCAATCAGGAACGGGGCATTAATAAAGAGAATCAAGAGCGGCAACGGAAGCCCCGAGCTTTTGGACACAAGCATGGAAAGGCCAGTTACCCCACCGTCGATGAAATGGTTGGGAATCAGGAAGCCTTTGAGGCCTACGCCCGCGGAGCAGATCCCAAAACAGATGAGCAGGATATCACGAAACCTTCCCCAGGGGCGCTTGACTTTCAGGGCGGCGAGCTTAGGAGGTAAAGGCGGATTCAAGGAAACGGGAGCTTATAGGTAAGAATTACTTGACTGGGGGAGAAATTGCCTGTAGCTGCTGGTTTACAGAGGTGAGTTGCTTGTTCAGGCCATTGTAGTAAGCTTCAATGCTTTTCCGCTCCTGGGCGGTAAGGTTGGCTTCCAGCAAGGCGTTGCGCTGTTCCTGCAGTTTCACAATCTGCTCCAGAAACTGTATCCTTTTCTCCTGCGCCAGGGTGTAGGTGACCTTCTGCTTTTGGTTTCCCGCCGATACTATCTGGCCGTCTACCGTTAGAATGCGCACCTCGGTATCGCCTACTACTTTCTTCTCGTGTTCTATAATAGTGTTGTGGGTGAAAATGTCATCAGCCACCAATACCACTTTGCCCTGCGGGTTCACAGCGTTCTTTTGTTTGAGCGTGTAGGTTTTACCGCCGGACAGGTTCACCTGGCCAGATGGCGATACCACGGTTCCGTTGCTGTACTGTACGGGTTCCTGTACTTCATAGAGTTTGCCGCCCCGGTGCTGCACCAGTTTCCCCTGTTGCCAGAAGATGGTGTTGTCTTTGATGTTGGACCGCGTGATGAGCGAATCTGAAGTCTGCTGCGCCCAGGCCAGTTGGGAAATGCCGGTAAAAGCCAAAAAGAAGAATAAGCGGTATAGAACGGTTCTTTTCATAGGTGTGTGTTTGAATCAGGTTCTATATACGGGATTTGCTATCTAGATGATGGGGTAGAGGCCTGCCGAAATTCCATTGTTGCAGGTGGGTTAAATAAAAGATGCAGAAAGGTTCTTTGAAAAGTTAAAAATATAGCGCATCTATCTTGAAAATGAGGTCGTATAAACCTGTGTATGGAATATGAATTTAGCATGACGCCGGAGTTTAGGGAGGAGGTAAAGAAGGACCTTAAAGTGAAGGAGAAAGCCAATGCCGAAATCAAGGATACGTTGGCCATTGAGCGTACCTCTTTCGCTAACGAGCGGACGTTCCTGGCTTACCTGAGAACATCGCTTTCACTCATTATTGCGGGAGTTTCCTTGCACCAGTTTTTTAATTCCACGGTTTCCATGTGGATTGCCGCTTTTCTAATTCCGTTAGGGATAGTGATAGGTGGCATAGGATACCGGAAATTTGCGATAAAGCGTGCCCTGATCCAGCACAAACGCGATGCCTACGTTCCGGCAAAACAGATGCTGGCTTTATTGAAAGCCGAAAAATCTGTGCAGATGAATATGGGCCAGCAGTGATTGATGTTGGTATGAAAATTGTACTTAAATGAAATAAGGAAGTGCGGCGATGTACGAAGAAGTGTTGTTGGAATGCAAAATCGCCCACTTTCTTTTTCTTTTCTCTTCCCGAATGGCGGGCCACGTTTTTAGGTAAACGTTACCCATGTCATCTAGCAATATACCCTCTATAAAGCAGCAATGGAAGCCTCTCAAAGGCTTCCATTGCTGCTTTATAGGTATTTCTTTCTTAAGCCAGGGGCATCTCTGTTGTATACATGCGTAGGTGTTTCAGACCTGATTCTGTAAAATCAGACCTCAAACGCTTCAGGGCTTGACCAGCGGAGTAGCCTACAAGCCCATCTTCATCTGGAAGATATTGGCAATGCTGGCAGCCTTCTGTTTTGCTTGTTCAGCCATATCGCCGGCAAACAGTTCTTCCACGGTTTGGGTGAAAAGCGCAATCCAGCGGGTAAAATGCGTGCGGTCAATAGGCAGTGCGAAATGCTTGGGAAAAGGTTGGCCTTTGTACGCCATGGAGCCAAACAGTACTGTGCTCCAGAAAGCATACATCATGGGCAAGTGGTGGTCCCAGTCTACCTTGGCAAACTCGTTGAACACGGGCCCCAGCAATTCATCCTGGTTCACATGGTCATAGAAAGTATCCACCAGTATCCTGATGTCTTCCTCAGTGGTTATATCAGATTTCAATTCTCTGTTCATGTCCTTCGCGGAAGCAGATAGCTCCCATTTTTTAACAAGGCAAGGTTACGCAATAGTGCCCTCCGGCGAAATGCCCGTGGTCATTTTAGGGCCGTTTTTCTGAAAACAGGGGTGAAATGTGGGAAATGATAATAGAAAAGCCATGGCCAGTTGATAGAAACATTCCCCTGCGCTCCTTCTAGGGAAAATCTTCTATTGATAAAAGTGGAGTTAGAGACCGTGAAGCAGCCGGCCAACTGACCCAATAAGTGGTTCTGAGGCTAGTGCCTCACGGCTTTGCGAACTGCCGGTCATAGTAGGTCCAAGTCACAGACTTGAACCATAGCAAATACAGAAGACCTCACAGGTTTTCAAAACCTGTGAGGTCTGAGGCGCTCCTATAATCATATTTCCTTTTCCAGCCTTTCGGTTGAGCGCCTTGTCAGGTTCCGTTGCCGCTAGGCATTGCGACCGAAGGGAGCAAAGGAAGCTGGCGCAGCGCGAGGCCGGAAGGCGGGGCCCCGCGGCCGTGAGCGCACGGAGAGTAGCAATGAAACAATAATGTTTATGCACCTACGCAAGCTGCGGCGCCACGCCAGCAAAAGCGGACTACGAGTGCACCTCCTCCAACACCCAAAACATTTAAAACCACTCTGTAAGAAATATCTCTTTTTCCTGTCCTGCTATTACTTCCTGTCTTACCTTTCCACCGCTTTAGGCAGAGTACCCACTTATCCCTTTTGCTATGGATGACCTTTTTGCCGCCCGGTCACAGATGGCGCTGTCGCTGGGTTTTCACATCATTTATGCCTGCATTGGCATGGTCATGCCCTTCTTCATGGCCGTTTCCCATTATCGCTACTTAACCACCCACCAAGATGTCTACAAACGGCTCACCAAAGCGTGGAGCAAGGGCGTGGCTATCTTTTTCGCTACGGGTGCGGTCTCCGGTACCATGCTGTCGTTTGAGTTGGGGTTGCTTTGGCCTAGGTTCATGGAGCACGCTGGACCTATCTTCGGGATGCCTTTCTCATTGGAGGGGACGGCTTTCTTTATTGAGGCCATTGCGCTGGGTTTCTTCCTGTACGGGTGGGGACGGTTCAACCCATGGTTCCATTGGTTTACCGGCGTAGTGGTAGGTGTGAGCGGACTAGCCTCGGGCATTCTGGTGGTGGCCGCCAACGCCTGGATGAACAGCCCCGCCGGGTTTGACTACGTGAACGGCCAATACCTGAACATAGACCCGATCAAAGCCATGTTCAACAATGCCTGGTTCACGCAGGCTCTGCACATGACCTTGGCGGCTTTCACGGCTACAGGTTTTGCCGTGGCTGGTTTGCACGCGCTCATGATCCTGAAAAAGCACAACGTGGTATTCCACGCCAAGGCCTTTAAGATTGCCGCCATCTTCGGGGCGGTAGCGGCCATTCTGCAGCCCATCTCTGGCGATCTCTCGGCAAAGGACGTGGCCCAACGACAACCGGCCAAGCTGGCTGCCATGGAGGCGCACTTTCACACTGAGAAATCGGCGCCACTGGTGTTGGGCGGCCTGCCCGATGAAGGCAAAAAACAGGTGAATTACGCTATCAAGATCCCCGGCATGCTTAGTTTCCTGGCCCATGGTAATTTTGAGCAGGAAGTCACCGGACTGGACAAATTCCCGAAAGAAGACCAACCGCCGGTGCTGGTAACGCACATCGCGTTTCAAATTATGGTGGGGCTGGGCTCGTTTCTGATGCTGGTGTCACTGCTGTACTTGCTGGCGCTCTGGAAGAAAAAGAAATGGCTCTATAGTACCTGGTTGCTGCGGTTGTTTGTGCTGGCCATTCCGCTGGGGTTCATCGCCATTGAAGCCGGTTGGACCGTGACCGAGGTAGGCCGTCAGCCCTGGATTCTGTACGGGATCATGCGCACCGCCGACGCGGTGACGCCGATGCCGGGTATCGTCTATTCTTTTTACCTGTTCGCGGGCATTTATTTTTCTCTGAGTCTGGTTGTGGCCTATCTGCTGTACCGTCAGATCAAGGCCGTGCCCACGCTGTATGACGTCACCCCGGAACCAACGCCCGTTGCCCACTAATCCTTAGGCCATGCTATACGTTGTCATCGCTTTTCTCTGCCTGGGTATTCTCCTGTACTTTCTGCTGGGCGGCGCCGATTTTGGGGCCGGAATCATAGAACTGTTCACCCACCGCCGCAACATCAGGAAAACCCGCACCACCATGTACCACGCCATCGGGCCCATCTGGGAGGCGAACCACATGTGGCTTATCATCGCCATCGTAATTCTGTTTGTGGGTTTCCCCAGGATCTATTCTACCATGTCGGTGTACATGCATATTCCGCTGGTGCTGCTGCTCATTGGCATTATCGCGCGCGGTACGGCCTTCGTGTTCCGGCACTATGACGCTGTAGTGGATGAGATGCAGGTGGTCTATAACAACATCTTCGTGTACTCCAGCTTTTTGACGCCGCTGTTCCTGGGCATCATCGCAGGTAGTGCGGTGTCGGGGCATATAGATGTGCAGGCCGATAATTTCCTGGATGCGTACGTGTTCAGCTGGCTGCATTGGTTCTCGGTGGCGGTGGGGCTCTTTACGGTGGCGCTCTGCGGATTTTTGGCGGCTATCTATCTCATCGGCGAAGCCGAGGAGCAGGACCGGCGCCGATTTGTGGAGAAAGCCCTGATTTTGAACATAGTGGCGGTGGTTTGCGGAGCCCTGGTGTTTGTGGCCGCCCAGGTAGAAGGCGTGCCGCTGCTGGAGTGGCTTTTCGGGAATGCGATCTCTTTTACCGCTATTGTGCTGGCCACATTGTCACTGGCGCTGCTGTGGTTCTTGCTGGGGCGGGGTCAGGGAAAGGTGCTGCGGGTGCTGGCGGGGTTCCAGGTGACCATGATTCTGCTGGCCATCGGGTGGGCCCATTTTCCCGATTTTATCCTGCTGCGCAGCGGTGACCACCTGTCTTTGCTGGAGACCCAGGCGCCGGCGGCTACCATTAATGCCTTGGGTTGGGCCCTGGTGCTGGGCAGCGTGTTTATTTTGCCGGCGCTCTTCTACCTGTTCTACAGCTTCCAGAAAAAGCCTATCCATGACTTTGAAGTATAGACATGCCAGTTAGCCCACGCTTAAAAATGCACCACCTGTTTTTAAGCCGATTTTCTGAAAATGCCTGCAAAACGGCTTTACAGTGAGAGGCAAAATGAAACGGCCCCGAAAAGAATTCTTCCTTTCGGGGCCGTTATTTGAAATCTATGGCAAAAGCTTAGTTCTCTACTTCCACTAACTGACATTTCTTTAACCAAAGCAACGCCTGGGTTTCTGAGGTGAAGCCTTCAAAATCTGCACCTTGTCCGTACCAGGGCAGGCTTCTCATCTGCGCTGCTGAGGACTTTGTTTCTAAATCATTGGCGTGTGCAGGTGACACCAGGTAAGCTACATGGGTGATATGCCCTAATTGACCGTGTAAAGCGGGGAAATAGGTTTCACGAAGCCACTCAACATCTACTTGGGAGAGTGGGCCTCGGCTTCTGACATCAAACAGCCAGTAGCGGGCATGGGTGTCCTTGGCCAACTCCAAAACTTGCTGGTACACTTCCCTGGCTGTGAAGGCGTACACAGGTTGTGGCCAGCGAAGAATCAACACATCCAGGTCTGGACGGTAGGTCAACGCAATGGCATCTAGAAATAATGGAGACATAGGGGGGACGTTTAGTGAGGTAAACTTACAAACAATACGCACAACCAAGTCTATTTGCCTTGTTAAATTATAGGTAGACTCAGAATATAGGGAACATCTATATTCTCCGAGGCGTTCACTCCCGAGGCAGAATAACCGTATTCCATTGAAAAATGCAATACCTTTGCCTTCTTGATTTCCTAACCTGTGACCACAACCACCCCCAATCAGGAGGAGCGGCATGATCCGTACGCCGTCCTCCGTATCCCCGAGTTTAGATTGTTTGTTTCTGCCCGTTTCTGCATCACGCTGGCCATGCAAATACAGGCCGTAGTAGTAGGTTGGCAGATTTATGACATCACCAAAGACCCTTTCTCCCTAGGTTTGATAGGCTTAGTAGAGGCCATTCCGTCCATCACAGTGGCACTGTACGCGGGCCACGTAGCCGATATCATCCCGCGCAAGCGGATCATTATCACGGTTCTGAGCGTGCTGCTTTTCTGCTCGTTGGCGCTTTTGTTCTACACCTTGGATGTTGGTAAAATCCTGCACGCTTTCGGGACGCTGCCCATCTACTCGGTGATTTTCCTGAGCGGGATTGCCCGTGGGTTCATGGGGCCGGCCGTCTTTGCGTTTATGCCGCAACTCTTGCCAGACCGTAAACTGTACGCCAACGCCATCACCTGGAGCAGCACCACCTGGCAGGCGGGCTCCGTGGCGGGCCCGGCCATCGGTGGTTTGGTGTATGCCTTTGGTGGGGTAACGGCGGCATTCGGGGTAGATGCCTCACTGGTGCTGCTGTCGCTGCTGCTGTACACGTTTATCGCCGCCCGGCCGCTGCCAGTGAGCGAGGGTCCTAAACTCAAGATCAAGGAAAGCCTGCAGACCGGACTGAGGTTCGTGTTCGGGAACCAGATCATCCTGAGCGCGCTGGCCCTAGATATGTTTGCGGTACTTTTCGGCGGCGCCGTGATTCTGTTGCCGGTGTTCGCCTCGGATATCCTCGAGATCGGGCCGCAGGGCCTGGGCTTGCTGCGCTCCGCGCCGGCTATCGGCTCCGTAACTATGGCCTTGTTCATGGCCTACCGGCCGATTACCTTCAACGCCGGGAAGAAAATGCTGTGGGCGGTTGCGGGTTTTGGGGCGTGCATCATCGTGTTTGGCTTATCAGAGATCTTCTGGCTATCGTTTGGGATGCTGTTGCTGAGCGGCGTGCTGGACAGCGTCTCGGTGATCATCCGGTCCACCTTGATCCATACGCTCACTCCGGAGCACATGAAAGGCCGCGTCTCCAGCGTGAACAACATCTTTGTGGGCTCCAGCAACGAGATCGGGTCTTTTGAATCAGGCCTAGCCGCGAAGCTGCTGGGCGTAGTGCCCTCGGTGGTGTTCGGCGGCACTATGACGATTTTGATTGTGGCCTTCACTGCCTGGAAAGCGGATAAACTGCGGAAGCTGAGTTTGTAGTAGGTTTATAAGAAGCAAAGCCCCTGCTTTTGCCCTGATTTCTGAAAAGCAGGTCAAAAGCAGGGGCTTTGTTATGGGATGAAGTTGCGGAAGGGCTCTATTTGCTCCC
This sequence comes from Rufibacter roseolus, assembly GCF_017916365.1. GTDB lineage: Bacteria > Bacteroidota > Bacteroidia > Cytophagales > Hymenobacteraceae > Nibribacter > Nibribacter roseolus. Next base: position 50,324 of record NZ_JAFMSU010000001.1, on the reverse strand, counting down.
TAGATAATGTGCGATAATCAAGGCAGTTGGCGGAGACGCTCGCAGGTCCTTTGGACGCTACGAGGTCTTTTGAGCAGGCATTTGCTGCGTGGGTGACTACACCTGTGAGGTTTTGAGAACCTCACAGGTTTTTGCATTTACGGCCTCTTTTCCTCAGGCCAACGCCAAAACACATTCCCGACTCAGAACTCAGCACTCAAGACTCATAACTCATAACTCATTGGTTGACATCGTAGCGTCCGGAGACCTGCGAGCGTCTATACCACCTATTCTTCCTCCTCCTTGTTCTCCTGCATGGCCAGCAGGTTGTGCGCGCCTTTCACGGCAATGCTGCTGGTGGATTGTAGTTCTGCCGGAAGCTGCACTTCCACATAGCCGTTGCCTTTGAGGCCGGTTTTTACCTCTACCCGTTTGAACTGGCGGTTGCCGGGGCTGGCGTACACGTAGGGCGTGCCATCGAACTGAACCACGGCGCTTTCCGGGAGGGCGGTAACGGTACGGTCAGTGGTTTGGACGGTGGCGGTCACGTACATGCCGGGAAGCAGTTTATGTTCGTCGTGGTGGTCCAGGTGGGCGTGGATAGGAACGGTTTTGTCGCCTTCCACGCTGTGGCCTACCAGGATGATTTCGGCGGTGCGGGGCGCGGGATCGTTGGGCAGGGTGTAGGTGAGGCGCTGGCCCGGGCTCAGGTAAGGCACGTCTTTCTCGAAGGCGTTGAGTTTGAGGTGCAGGTCATCGGTGTTCACCAGTTCAAAAAGCACATCAGAGGCGTTCACCATTTTGCCCACGTTCACCAGTGTGTTTTTCACGAAGCCGTTGATAGGCGAGGTGATGTTGATGCTCCGGCTGATTTTGCCGTTCTGCAGGCGCGCCGGGTTGATGTTGATCATGAGCAGTTTCTCGCGCAGGGCGGCCAGGCTGTTCTGCAGTACCTCGCGCTCGGTTTTGATTTGCTGCAGGTTCTTGAGAGCACTTACTTTCTCCTGGGTGAGTTCCTGCTGACGCTGGTACTCCAGGTTGGCCAACTGCAGGCGGGCGCGGGTGTCCAGGTAATCCTGCTGCAGCTGCACGTAATCGGGGTGCTGGAGGGTGGCCAGAACCTGGCCTTTGTTGATGTGCTGGCCCGGCAGCAGGTTCATGGATTTCACAAATCCGCCGTACGGCACCGAGACGCTGATCAAACTGGTGGGTGGCACGTCTATTTCACCGGAAAGCTGCAGTGTGTTGCCCAGTTTCTGTTGCGTGGGCGAGCCCAGTTCCACGCCGGCGTTCTGCATCTGCTGCTGGGTGAGGGTGATGAGCTCAGGCGTTTCTACTGGCGCAGCAGCAGTTTCAGCTGTAGGCGTTTCAGGGGTGTTTTTCTCAGAACAGGCCGAGAACAGCAGAAGCCCGGCCAGGCTATACGTGAAAAAAGATGTTCTCATGGTTAGTTGCCTCCTAAGTGTTGGAGTTGAAAGACGTTTAATTGATAATCCAGCAGGAGCTGAAGGTAGTTCTGTTGGGTACGCAGCTGTTGGTCGGCGGCTTGCAGGTAGCTCAGGTAACTGGCCTCGCCACTACGGTAAGCCTTATCAGCTTGTGTGAGGGCCAGGCGGGCGTTCCCCAGCACTTGTCGCTGGTAGAACTGCAGGCTCAGGCGCAGTTGCTGATGCGTGGCCTGGGCAGCCTGCCATTCGTTCTGCAGCAGGTACTGTTGGTTTTGCAGCGTGGCCTCGGCGGCCTGCTTGCCCAGCGCGGCGGCTTTCACCCGCGCCCGCTGCGGTCCCTGCCACAGCGGCACCGCCAATCCTGCTTCCACGCCCTGGAACCGTCGGCCCCGGTCTACTGCCGTTTCCACGCGGCTGTTGATGTCATAGGTGCCAATCAACGATTGGTTGAAGTAGCCCAAGGTAATATCCGGCGCCAGTTTGCTTTTCTCGGCCTGTTGCTCGCGGTCGGCCACGGTGATCTGCTGCTGGTACACAGAAAGCAGCGGGTGACTTTCAAGGGCGGCAGCGCCGATAGTGGTGCTGTCTGCTCGCAACGGCTCCGGGGTGATTACCAGGGGCTCGGGTGCCTGGATCAAGGCGTTCAGTTGCGCCTGGGCTACGGACAAGGCCGTTTGGTTCTGCCGTATCCGGTCGGTGAGTTCCAGGCGTTGGGTGGTGGCAGTTGTTTTCTCCAGCAGACCGGTCTCGCCGGTTCTGAACCGTACGTCGGCCGCCCGTTCCAACACCTGGAAGATGCTGTCTTGCCGCTGTAACAGCTGGGCGGTGCCGTGCAGAAACGCCAGGCGCGCATACGCCTGTTTCACTTGGTAAGCTAACTCGTGCTGCTGCAGGTTCAGTTGCTGTTGGCTCAGGTTTTTCTGCTCCTGCAACAGTTTGCCTTGCGCATTCCACGTGGTAGGGAACGGAATGGTCTGGCTCACGCCAATGCGGTCATCGGTGACGGGGCTATTGATCTCACCCTGGCTGTAGGTCACCTCGGTTTTAGGGATATCCACCGCCGTTTTCTGCAGAGCACCGCGCATTTCCACTTCCAGCGCTGCGCTGCGTAGCTGTTTGTTGTTCTGTTGCGCCAACTCCAGGACCTGCGCCAAAGAAAGGGTTTGCGGCGTTTGGGCCTGACCTACCTTCGGTAAAGCCAGGCAGAACAGTACCAAGCCCAGGGCGGCTTCTTTTTTTAGTTTTTTCAGGCCTGTGCCCGAGTTTTTCAATCCGCCCAAACCTTTCTCGGAGAAATAGTAGATGATGGGCAGCACCACCAGCGTGAGCAGCGTGGCCGAAAGCAATCCGCCGATCACCACGGTAGCCAGCGGTTTCTGGACTTCGGCGCCCGCCGAGGAAGACAAGGCCATGGGCAGGAACCCGAGCGAGGCCACCGTGGCCGTCATCACGATGGGCCGCAGACGAGCCGCCGTTCCTTCCCGGATGATCTGTTCCAGATTGGTCATGCCGCCAGCTTTGAGCTGGTTAAAGTACCCGATCATCACGATTCCGTTGAGTACGGCCACGCCAAACAGCGCAATAAAGCCCACGCCCGCCGAGATACTGAACGGCATATCGCGCAGGAGCAAGGCGAAGATGCCCCCAATGGCCGAGAGCGGAATGGCCGTGAAGATGAGAATGGACTGCTTGATGGATTTGAAGGCGAAAAACAGCAGCACGAAGATGAGCGCCAGGGCCAGCGGTACGGCCACCAAAAGGCGTTTTTTTGCTTCGATCAGGTTCTGGAACTCGCCGCCGTAGGTGATGGTGTAGCCCGGCGGCAGCTTGATCTTACCCTCTATTTTCTGCTGGATCTCGGTGACAATGCTCTGCACATCGCGGTTACGCACGTTGAACCCGATGGTGATGCGCCGGCGGGTTCCGTCTCGTTGGATCTGGTTGGGGCCTTCCTTCATCTCCACTTTGGCAATGTGCTCCAGCGGAATCTGCAGGCCGTTGGCGTTGCTCACGTAGAGGCGCTGCACGTCAGAGATATCGCGTCGGTTCTGCTGGTTCAGGCGCACCACCAGGTCAAAGCGTTTCTCGCCCTCGTAGACCTGACCGGCAACCTCGCCCGCGAACCCAGCGGTGACGGTGCGGTTCACGTCTTCAATGGTGAGGCCGTAGCGCGCCATGCTCTCGCGGTCGTATTCCACCACCACCTGCGGCAGTCCGCTCATTTCCTCAATATACAGGTCCTGCGCGCCTTCAATGGGTTGGATGAGCTTGCCGATTTTCTCCGCGGCGCGGGCCAGTTGGTCCATGTCTTCGCCATAGATTTTGAGCACCACGTCTTGCCGGGCGCCGGTCATGAGCTCGTTGAAGCGCATCTGGATGGGCTGCTGCACCCCGAAGGAAGCCTGCGGCAGGTTCTGGTGCAGTACCTCAGACATTTTGTTGGCTAGTTCTACGCGGGAGCTGGCGCTGGTCCACTCAGAGCGTTCCTTCAGGACCACAATCATGTCGCCCAATTCCACGGGGTTGGGCTCAGTAGGCACTTCGGCAGAGCCGATTTTGGTGACCACTTTCTCTACCTCGGGGAAGGTCTTTTTCAGGACTTCGGAAGCTTTCTGCACCACTTTGATGGTCTCGTTGAGAGAGCTGCCGGTAAGCACGCGGGTTTCAATGGCGAAATCGCCCTCGTCCAGAGACGGAATAAACTCCCCGCCCATTTGTGTGAACAGCACCAGACTCAACGCGAACAGCCCCAGGGCGATGCCCAGCACCAGCATTTTAGCCCGTAGCGCGAAGTTGAGCAGCGGCTGGTACGCCCGGTTAATGGCGTTCATGATCTTGTCTGAGATGTTCTCTTTGTGCTGGGTTTTGCGGCTCAACACCAGCGATGACATCATGGGCACATAGGTGAGCGACAGCAGGAACGCCCCCAGAATAGCGAAGGAAACGGTCTGCGCCATGGGTTTGAACATCTTGCCTTCAATGCCCACCAGCGCCAGAATAGGCAGGTACACTATCAAGATGATGATCTGTCCGAACGACGCAAAGCCCATCATTTTGCTCGCCGAGCCCTGCACCTCATCGTCCATCTGCTTGCGCGAGAGTTTGAACACACCCTGCTGAGAATACTCGCTGGTCTGGATGTTATGGATCACGCTCTCCACAATGATCACGGCCCCATCCACAATCAACCCGAAATCCAGCGCACCCAAACTCATGAGGTTCCCCGATACGCCGAACACGTTCATAAGCGAGATGGCAAACAGCATAGCCAGCGGGATCACCGAGGCCACCAACAGCCCCGCCCGCAGGTTGCCCAGGAGCAGCACCAACACGAAGACCACAATCAAAGCACCCTCGGCGAGGTTTTTTTCTACCGTGCTGATGGCGCGGTTCACCAGTTTGGTGCGGTCCAGGAACGGCTCCAGCACCACGCCCTCGGGCAGGGTTTTCCGGATCTCGGCTACTTTGTCTTTCACCCGCTGGATGACTTGGGAGGAGTTTTCGCCTTTGAGCATCATCACGATGCCACCGGCCACCTCGCCGTGCTCGTTCACCATGGCACCGTAGCGGATGGCCGAGCCTTCGCGCACCTCGGCCAAATCTCTGATAAGCACCGGAGCACCACCGGGCGTGTTGGTGACTACCACGCGCCCGATGTCTTCCTTGGTTTTCACCAAGCCTTCGGTCCGGATGAAGTAGGCGTTAGGGTCTTTCTCAATGTAAGCGCCGCCTGCGTTGGCGTTGTTTTTCTCCAGCGCATCGAACACCTGGGTGATGGTGAGGTTGAAACTGCGCAGCTTCTCGGGGTTGATGGCCACTTCGTATTGCTTCAGGTTCCCCCCGAAACTGCTGACCTCGGCTACGCCGGGGGTGCCCAACAGTTGCCGCCGCACAATCCAGTCCTGGATGGAACGCAGCTCAGTGGCGTTGTACTTGTGCTCAAAGCCGGGTGCGGGGTGCAGTTCGTACTGGTAAATCTCGCCTAGACCGGTGGAAACGGGGGCTAGGGTGGGCGAACCCATGCCCTCGGGGATCTGCTCCTCGGCTTCTTTCAGCTTCTCGGTGATCTGCTGGCGGGCCCAGTAAATGTCGCGGTCCTCGTCAAAGACCACCGTCACCAAAGACAGCCCGAAGCGGGAGAACGACCTTATCTCCGTAATGCCCGGCACGCTGGCCACCGACAATTCCACGGGAAAAGAGATAAGGCGCTCCACTTCCTGCGCGCCCAAAGACGGCGACACCGTGATGACCTGGACCTGGTTGTTGGTGATGTCTGGCACGGCATCAATGGGCAGGCGCTGCACGTTGTACACGCCCCACGCCACCAAAGCCACCGTAAGCAAGCCGATCACCAGCTTGTTCTTGATGGAAAACTCTATAATCTTCTGTAACATGTTCTTGCGTTGGAATGAAGCTGCATTCGCCGGGTTTGGCAGTTAGCAGCAGGATGAGAGAACCTTCCGGCTTGTGGTAGCGCAGAGGTTTCTGGGAGGATGAGGTTGAGGCTATTGGCGGAGACGCTCGCAGGTCCTCCGGACGCTATGAGGTCAAACAATGAGTCCTGAGTTCTAAGTCCTGATTCCTGAGTCGAGGATGCGTTTTTGGCCTGTTTATCAGAAAATAGATCAGAAACGCATTTTACGTTTTGCGTACAGGATTGAAGTAACCAGACCTTTTTGTCATCCTTCCAAGATGACAAAAGAGAGAAGATCCGGCCTTTTTAAATTAGCCAAACTGCTTATGTAGCCAGAAAAGGAGGAGTTTTACGCCACTTGCGGAGGTTGCCAGATACTGCCGGTGAAGGCCTCAGGAACCCGGGATTGGGGATGAGAAGTGAATTGCTGTGGCTCCTGCGCTTCCTGCACCTGGAAAAAAGGTTGCAGCAGCGGCATGGCCACAAAATAGTCGTACGCCGAGTTGCCCATCTGTTTGAGCGGGAGCCGGTCGTGGTTTTCTGAAGGGGTGTTCTCGGATCCCTGGTAGTGCATGTCCAGAAACTCTGTGAAGCTCAGCTGGCCATTCAGGGCGATGTGCGTCTGGTAATGCTGCAGCAGGTCAGAGATTTTGGACAGCTCGTGCAAATCAGAGTTGGGCAGCAGGGAGCCCAGCAAGAGGTAAACCGCAAAAAAGATAACTCTGACTTTCACAACAGGGGAGGAGGTTCTGCGGGCAAATATAAAAAGAATGCCGGAAGGTGGGGAAACAAAAAGTTTCTTTCATCGCTGAGTGCCTTCTGATTAGGCTAGGGCCAGGCTTCTTGCACAGAGAACCTTCTGTTTTCGTTTTTAGCCCCGATTTCTGGAATCAATCTTAAAACAGCGAGGCCCGCCAGAATTTCTCTGGCGGGCCTCGCTGTTGCCGTAAAAGGTTTATGCTTTGCCGGCGATGGTCAGTTTAGCGGCTTTAGTGGCCTCGTTCTTCGGTTTCTGGGGGCGGCTGTTGCCGTAAGAACCTTTACTGATCTTGCCTTTTTTGCTTTTTTTATCTCCTTTTCCCATGGTGATAGTAATTGGTTATAAATGAAACATGTGGTGACAAGTTATCTCATGCGAGAGTCACGGAAAGAAAGTTACAAAGCCACGCTAAAAAGCGCAAGTTTCTAAAACCGTTTGTGGCTTGGTTTTCAGAAAGTAACCTTAAAACGGAATCCACGCTTCCCTTTCTAAATCCCGATGCGTATGCCTACCTTTGCGGTTTGGCCTCGCGCTTGTTTTAAACCCGCCTGAACAGAATTATTCTTCCGCGGTTGTTGTTCTAGAGAGGCTATAATTCCATATGACAGAAGATCTCATTCAACAAGATACCGAACTGGACGCGCTGGACGCCCGCGAGCACATCATCATCAAGCGGGCCCGCGTCCATAACTTAAAGAACCTGAGCGTGGCCCTGCCGCGTAACCAGTTCATTGTGGTGACCGGCCTTTCCGGTTCCGGTAAATCGTCCCTGGCCTTTGACACGCTCTACGCCGAGGGGCAGCGCATGTACGTGGAGAGCCTGAGCTCTTACGCCCGCCAGTTCCTTGGCCGCATGGACAAACCCGATGTGGATTACATCAGGGGCATCAGTCCGGCCATTGCCATTGAGCAGAAGGTCAGCATCCGGAACAACCGCTCTACCGTGGGCACCAGCACCGAGATTTACGATTACCTCAAGCTGCTGTACGCCCGCATAGGCAAGACCATTTCCCCTATTTCGGGGCAGGAAGTGAAAAAGGACACCGTTTCCAGCGTGGTCGATTTCCTGATGACCCTGGAAGACGGTACCCGCATCATGATCCTGGCGCCGCTGCAACAGAGCAAAGACCGGAAACTCAGCAAAGAACTGGACCTGCTTCTGCAGAAAGGCTATTCCCGTGTGCTCTACAACGGCGAGGTTTCTTTCATTGAGGAACTCATCGCCGAGGGCCAGAAAGAGCCCAAAGGCACGGTTTCCATCCTGATTGACCGCGCCGTGATCAAGCAGGGCGAGGAAGACGAAAGCCTGCAGATGCGCTTGGCAGACTCGGTGCAGACCGCCTTCTACGAAGGCCACGACGAATGCCACATCCAGATCGGTGACGAGACCCGCGTGTTCTCCAACCGCTTTGAGCTGGACGGCATGGTGTTCGAGGAGCCTAACGTGAACTTCTTCTCCTTCAACAACCCATACGGCGCCTGCCAGACCTGCGAAGGCTGGGGTAGCGTGTTGGGCATCGATCCTGACCTGGTCATCCCAGACAAAAGCCTGACGGTGTACGAGGGAGCCATCGCGCCGTGGCGCACCGAGAAACAGAACGAGTGGCTGCAGCCCTTGCTCAAGAACGGCGTGCGCTTCGATTTCCCTATCCACCGCCCGTACAACGAACTCACCGAGGACGAGCAGGAATTGCTCTGGACCGGTAACAAGTACTTCGGGGGCCTCACCGATTTCTTCAAGCACATCTCGGCGCAGACGCATAAAATTCAATATCGCGTGTTGCTGTCGCGCTATCGCGGACGTACCGCCTGCCCTGACTGCAAAGGCTCGCGCCTGCGGAAAGACGCCAGTTACGTGAAAGTAGACGGAAAAAGTATCACTGATTTGGTGCTCATGCCTGTGACCAAAACGCTGGACTTCTTCCAGAACCTGAACCTGAGCGAGCATGACATGGCCGTGGCCGACCGTTTGGTAACCGAAGTAACCAACCGCCTGAGCTATCTCACTCGTGTGGGTCTGGGATACCTAACCTTGAACCGTCTTTCTAATACGCTTTCCGGAGGCGAAAGTCAACGCATCAACCTGGCCACCTCTTTGGGTAGCGCGCTGGTGGGCTCCATGTACATCCTGGATGAACCCAGTATTGGTTTGCACCCGAAAGACGCGGATCAATTGATTGGAGTATTGCGCAGCTTGCAGGAGATGGGCAACACCGTAATTGTGGTAGAGCACGAGGAAGGCATGATGGAAGTCGCCGACCAGGTGCTGGATATCGGTCCGGAAGCTGGTTCCGGCGGTGGAAACCTCATGTTCCAGGGTACTTTCGATGAACTCCTGAAGAGCGATACCTATACCGGGCGTTACCTGAGCGGCCGAATGGAAGTGCCGGTTCCTGCCACCCGCCGCCCGTGGCGAAACTGCGTGGAAGTACACGGCGCCCGCGAGAACAACCTTAAAAACGTGTCGGCTAAGTTCCCGCTGGACGTGATGACAGTAGTGACGGGCGTGAGTGGCTCCGGTAAATCTACCTTAGTGAAGAAGATTTTGGCGCCATCGCTGATCAAAGCTTTGGGCGGCCACGCTGATGCTACGGGTAAATTCGACAAACTCACCGGCGACATTAACAAGGTGGCGCACGTGGAGTTCGTGGACCAAAACCCCATCGGAAAATCGTCGCGCTCCAACCCGGTGACCTACGTGAAAGCCTACGATGCCATCAGAACCATGTACGCCGATCAGCCGCTGGCGAAAGCCCGCGGGTTCAAGCCATCGCACTTCTCGTTCAACATTGAAGGCGGCCGTTGCGAAGTATGCCAGGGTGAGGGCCAGGTGAAAATTGAGATGCAGTTTATGGCTGATATCTACCTCACCTGCGAGGCCTGCGGCGGACAGAAGTTCAAGCAGGACATCCTGGATATTCAGTACCACGAGAAAAACATCTCCGAAGTGCTGGACATGACCATTGACGATAGCTTGATTTTCTTCAAAGACCAGCCCAAAATTCTGGAGAAACTAAAGCCGCTGCAAGATGTGGGCTTGGGTTACATCCGCTTGGGGCAGAGTAGCAACACCTTGTCTGGTGGCGAGGCGCAGCGCGTGAAGCTGGCCTCGTTCCTAACCAAAGGCGCCACGCCGCACAACGGCAACATCCTGTTCATCTTTGATGAGCCCAGCACCGGCCTCCACTTCCACGACATCAGCAAGCTTTTAACGGCCCTGAATGCCCTGGTGGAAAACGGCAACACCGTACTGGTCATCGAGCACAACATGGACATCATCAAATGCGCCGACTGGATCATTGACCTCGGCCCTGAAGGCGGTACTAACGGCGGCCACCTGCTGTTTGAAGGCACCCCGGAAGACTTGGTGAAGCAAGAAGACAACCATACCGCCAAATACCTGAAGCCAAAGTTATAAAGCTGTTCTGCGGCTGTTTTTGAGAAAATAGGCGCTAAACGGAATCAGACGATTCAGACCTGTGAGGTTTTCAAAACCTCACAGGTCTTTTTGTTTGTAGGGGCAATCCCTGGTGGTTGCCCTTTAAGTTCGCAACTGCCTTTGGGCAACCAAAAGGGATTGCCCCTATAGGTTAGCTGTTAAGAAAAAGAGATAATTCTATTACCTTGTGGTATGAAACTCCGCTCAAAAATTCTGCTGGCTTTATGGGTACTACTTCCCCTAGTGGCAGCTGGCTACTTTCTGGAAAAACGCTATGGGAAACCCAGTCCAGATGAGTACGAGGAGGTAGCGGCGGACCGGGTGAAGGAACTATCTGCTTCCAATGAATTGCAGAACGGAGATCTTATTTTCCATACCTCGCGCTCGGCTCAGAGTCAGGCCATTCAGCTAGCCACCAAATCTAAGTACAGCCACTGCGGCATCGTGTATAAAAACGGGAATGACTATTTTGTCTTTGAGGCCGTGCAACCGGTCTCTACCACGCCTTTGGCTAAATGGATTGCCCGGGGCGAGGGTGGTCACTTTGTGGTGAAACGCCTCAAAAACGCAGATCAAGTACTGAGCAAATCGGCGTTGGCTAAGATGAAGGAAGAAGGACAGAAACTGGCTGGCAAAGACTATGACCTCACCTTTGAGTGGTCTGATGAGAAAATCTATTGCTCAGAGCTCATCTGGAAAGTCTACCAGCGGGCTACGGGTCTGGAGATAGGGAAGCTGGAAAAGCTCAGAGACTTTGACCTGAGCGCCAAACCGGTGCAGGCTAAAATGCGCGAACGCTACGGGCGCCAAATTCCGTACGAGGAGAAAGTTATCTCACCGGCCAGCATGTTCTCTTCAGATCTGTTGGTGACGGTGGTGGAGAAGTAAGCCTCGGGCCAGAACAATTCTTCCTGTCGGCGGTTCACTATATTGCCCCTGCATCGTATAGCTGCCTTTGCTTTATTATCCTTATCAAGCTCAACTAAGAATGAAGGAACTCACCGCTCCGCTTCCTGTCCAAAAACTGCACCTGGCCGTGGGTATTATCTGCCTGTTCCACGTGTGCGGGCTTATTGGGTTCTATACGCCTTTCAGGGAGTGGTTTCTGAGCAACACGCCTTTGAACCTGGTGCTGGCCACCGGACTTTTGCTCTGGAACCATCAGGGGCTTACTGTGAAGATGGTGCTGGGAGCCGTAGGCGTGTTTCTGGTAGGCTTAACTGCCGAGATCATTGGCGTGCGGACGGGACAGGTGTTTGGTGGCTACCATTACGGCGAGGCGTTCGGGCATAAGTTCATGGATGTACCGCTGGTGATTGGCATGAACTGGGCGGCTTTGTGTTTTGCCTCGGTAGCGGTGGTGAACGTATGGCAACGGCCTGTTTGGATCAAAGCTGCCCTGGCGGCGGCTATTCCGGTGAGCATAGATTTTTTGATTGAGCAGGTCTGCGAGAAGTTCGATTTCTGGTATTGGGACCACCACGCGCCTCCGTTGCAGAACTACCTGGCCTGGTACGGTTTCAGTTATTTGTTCGCGCTGGTGCTTATTCCACTGCTTAAAAACTCCCGAAACCCTTTTGCGCCCTACTTCCTGCTGGTGCAGTTCGTGTTTTTCCTGTTGCTCAACGTAGTGGAATTCTTTTATGCCAGATAAGTCCCTCACGTATGATTACATCATTGCGGGAGCTGGAGCGGCGGGCCTGAGCCTGATGTGCCACCTCCTGGGTCACCCGGAACTACAGTCCAAACGGATTCTACTGCTGGACCGCGATGCCAAGCAAAAGAACGACCGCACCTGGTGCTTCTGGCAAACCGGCGAAAGCCCCTTTGAAAGCTGCCTGAAAAGTCAATGGAGCCAGCTTTATTTCCACTCGCCCAAGTTCTCGGCGCTGCTGGACATTAGCCCCTATCGATACAAAATGCTGGACAGCCTGTCTTTTTACCAGCATTGCTTCAGCCTGATGAAGGACTTTCCCAACGTGGAGTTCCGGCAGGATGAGATTGTGTCTCTGAGCCCCGAAGGCGTGATTACCGGTAAAAAGGCGGTATACGAGGCGCAGTACGTCTTCAATAGCGTTCTCTTCCAGATTCCCAAACTAGCGGGCAAGCATTACCTGGTGCAGCATTTCAAGGGCATTTTCATCAAAACTGCCCAACCTACGTTCAAGCCCGAGGAACCCACGCTCATGGATTTTCGGGTGGCGCAGCACCAGGACTGCCGATTCATGTACGTGTTGCCGGTCAATGCCCACGAGGCGCTGGTGGAATACACCGGTTTCTCAGAAGCTGCCTTGCCGCAGGAAGCCTATGACTGCGAGATAAAGCAATATCTGCAAGACTATCTCCGTATCACGGATTATGAAATCATGCATGAGGAGTTCGGGATTATTCCGATGACCGATGCGCCTTTCTCCAAGCGTATAAGCGAGCGGGTGATCAACATCGGCACGGCGGGCGGCGCTACCAAGGCATCTACGGGCTACACCTTCAGCTTTATCCAGCGGCAGTGTGCGGCTATCGCCCGGAATTTGGCGCAGGGTAAGAAACCGCTGGCGGGAGCCGATAAAATCCTTGACAAGTACGCCTTCTATGACAGTGTGTTCCTACGGGTACTGCTGGAGAAGAAGCTAGCGCCCTGGGAGGTTTTCCACAGTATGTTCAGTAAGCTTCCGGCCAGCCTCATCCTCAAATTCCTCAACGAGGAGACCTCGCTGTGGGAAGACCTGCGCATCATGCACGCCATGGACCAGCAGGTTTTCCTGGCCGCCGCCGTCAAACAGGCCTCCGGCAAATAAGCCGCCATCGGCCTGTAGCCGGAACAAAGCCACGCACATACGGCAAAATCCTTAACTTAGCGGCCCAACGGTGCAAGCCCTCAACGGTCTGTGCCGTTTCAGAACTGTTTTCAGAAAAATGAACCTAAAAGGCGGCTGCGCCAGAAGTGGCCGTTTCCATCTATTTCAATCATTAGTGGCTATGAGAAAGAACATTGTTGCCGGCAACTGGAAAATGAACAAAACCTACCAGGATGCCCAGGCGCTGGTAAGTGAGATTGACAACATGGTGAAAGACGAGGTCACCGCAGACAACGTGGAGGTGATCGTAACGCCGCCGTTCCCGTTCCTGCACTCCATCAGCAAGCTTATCCAGGGAAACCAGCGCATGCATTTGGCGGCCCAGGATGTGAGCGCCCACGAGAGCGGCGCCTACACCGGCGAGGTATCGGCGGCTATGCTCAAGTCTGTGGGCGTGGAGTACGTGTTGGTGGGCCACTCAGAGCGCCGGCAGTACCATCATGAGGACGCAGACCTGCTGTTCAAGAAAATGAAAGCCGCTTTGGGACAAGGCATCAAGCCTATTTTCTGCTGCGGCGAGCCGCTGGAAGTACGGGAGGCCGAAAACCATTTTGAGTACGTAGGCCAGCAACTGCGGGACACCGTGGCGCACCTGAGCAACGAGGAGTTTGACCAGATCGTGATCGCCTATGAGCCCATCTGGGCCATCGGGACGGGCCGTACCGCCAGCAGCCAGCAAGCGCAGGAGATGCACGCCTACATCAGGGAAGAGCTTTCCCGTTTGTTTGATGCCGAGGCGGCCTACAACAAAACCATTCTGTATGGCGGTAGCGCCAATCCCGGTAATGCCAAAGAGTTGTTTGCGCAGCCAGACGTAGACGGCGGCCTCATCGGCGGCGCCTCGCTCAAGTCAAGAGACTTCACCGATATCATTAAATCCTTCTAGTCTCTGTTGGGTGGGCAGCCTTACAGGGAGCCCGAATATTTATATAGTATAATCTTTATATTTTGGGCCTGTTTTGCAGAAAACAGGCCCAAAATGCTTTTAAGCCAACTTACTATCGCATCTGGCGTGGCCTGAGGCCGATATTTTATTTTGTGCTTTTCGCTTCCTTTTCTAGAAATAAGTCTAAAACGCAAGATTTTACTCTTATTTTCGTTGAAATATTTACCACCTCTTCTGTCAAATGGCAGAATTTGTATAAACACGCTTATGAGTTTTATTGAAGTAACCATCACCGCATCGCCAGAATACTCAGAAATCCTGATCGCGGAGCTGGGCGAACTTGGCTTTGACACCTTCCAGGACACCGAGGAAGGTTTCCAGGCCTATATTGAAGATGACCGTTTTTCTGAAGAAGACCTGCAGGAAGTTCTGGAGCGCTACAGCTTCGCCGGCGAGTTTCCTTACGAGACCCGCAGCATCGCCAGGCAGAATTGGAACGAGGAGTGGGAAAAGAACTTTGAGCCGCTGCTCATCGCCGATAAAGTATCAGTGCGCGCCGATTTCCATCCCAAGCCCGAGGGAGTTCAATACGACATCGTGATCACGCCTAAAATGTCCTTCGGGACGGGCCACCACGAGACCACCACGCTCATGATTGAAAACCAATTGACCCTTGACCACGTTGGTAAGCGCGTTCTGGACATGGGCTGCGGCACCGGCATCCTGGCCATCATGGCCGAGCAGCTGGGCGCCCGCGAGGTGCTGGGCGTGGACATTGAGGACTGGACTGTGGAGAACGCCCGCGAGAACGCTGAGCGCAACAACTGCCAAACGCTGGAAGTACGCCTGGGCAATGCCTCCGTGCTGCAGGGCGAAGCGCCCTTTGACCTCATCCTGGCCAACATCAATCGCAACGTGCTTTTGGAGGACATGCCCGTCTACAGCCAATTGCTGCAGGAAGGCGATCCCTTGGTGCTGAGCGGCTTCTACACCGAAGACCTTCCCATACTGCAGGAAAGGGCCACGGAGCTTGGCCTTATTTTTGAGTCGTCCAGAAACAAGAACAACTGGGTTTCGGCCATTTTCCGGAAAACAGCCACAAAATAGTCCGTTAATCAGCCTATTGATTATGAAGCATTGTTACCTCTTTCTGATTCTTTTATTGAGTGGCCTAGTCAGCCATGCCCAAAGCTATAAGGTCTCCGCCGAGGATCCTGAGCAGTTTGTGCTGGACATGCGCGCCATGATGGCCGGCACCAAGAACGCCGCCGCCGTGCAGGTGGGCACCGGTTTTGAAGAGGCCTGGGCCAGCGGCCGCCTGAATTCCTCCCAGAAGAAAAAGGTGATGGACCTGGCGCAGGAAATGCTCAAGAAAAAGCTCAAGTCACGGCCGCACTTTGATAATTTCCTGGGTACGGTGGGCTCCAGCGTGAACCTGCACCAGTACACCGGCGCTAACCTGGACCAACTGCTTAAAGTGATGGAGCAGACCCTCCAGAAGCAGGATATCAAGGTATATGAGAAATTCCTGGCCAACACCCAGCAGTTCTTGCTGAGCAAAACACTCTACAAAGGACCTACCAACAGCCTGCAGGCGCAAGGCGGCGCCTTTACGTTTGAGTACCGCGAGGGCACCGCGGCTCCCGCCGCTGATTCTGGCTGGGGAGCACAGGAAACGCCTGCCGCTACTCCTGCTACTGCCGGTAAAACAACCTCCAAGCAAACCCCAGACGCCAAAGCCACGGCGGCGGCCCCCAAGCCCGCTGCCAAGAAGGTAGCCAAACCGGTGGAAGATGATCCCTGGGCTGCTCCCAAAAAAGCATCCAAGCCGGTAGAGGAAGACCCTTGGGCCGCCTGGGACACGCCTAAGAAAGCGAGCAAGCCCGCTCCTAAAACCGCCAAGAAATCAAGCAGCGCTAAGAAGTCAACAGGTACTAAATCTGCAGTGGCTAAAAAAGAACCGGTACCAGAGAAGGCAGAGCCGGTGAAACCAGTGGAGGCAGAATACTTTGCGGCTCCGTTGCCGGTGCTGGCTGGTCCGGTGGTGGTGTTGGAGAAATCTAACATGGTGTTTACCTCCGCATCTGACTCAGTGACCATCAAGGAAGCTACCGGGGCTATTTCATTGGCCAACGGAATCTATGCCGGTAACGGCGGAAAACTGGTCTGGAACCAATTGGGCGGAGATGCTACCGCCGAATTCAAAGGCCTTACTTTTGAGATAGCCAAACCGGCTTTCAAGGCCGAGGATGTAACGCTAACTTATCCGGCGGTATTGGAAAACAGCATCCGGGGGAATCTGGAATATCGGCTTACCAAGGCTAAAGCAAACGGAGATAACGGCTATCCTAAGTTCATCTCGCACACTAATAACGCCAAAATCAAGCGCTTCGGGGAAGATATCAAGTACCTGGGTGGGCTTTCGTTGGCTGGCGGTACACTCATGAGTGCCGCGCTGGATGCCAGCCCTTCCACTATCTGGGTGTCAGACAAAGGAGAGCGCAAATTCAGGGCTACCTCGCGTAACTACACCATCAACGATTCCTTGATCACCGCCCCCGAAGCGGGTATAGCCCTGTTCCAGGGGAAAGACTCCATCACCCACCCGGGCGTGAAGTTCAAGTACAACAAGGCCGGCAAACGGCTGGTGCTCATCAACCCCGAGGGCCTGTACAAACTCACGCCTTATTACCATTCTTACCACCAGGTGGAGCTCACCACTGACATGGCCGCCTGGAACATCACGGAGCCTAACATTGAGTTCTCCATCCTGACGGCGAAAAACCAGGTGCCGGTGCAGGTGAACTCCAAGGAATACTTCACCGAGACGCGTTTTCAGCAGATCAAGACCATCTCCAACTTCCACCCGCTGTACACCACCGTAGGTTACGGGGCGAAGGTGGGCAGCCAGACGTTCTATCTGGCGCAGATGTCTGAAGACACAAAGATCAAGAAGGAGGTGCTGCACCAGGCGCTCACTACCCTGGCCCAGGAAAATTTCCTGGATTATGACGCAACCACGGGATTGGTGCACCTGCGCGAGAAAGCCTACCACTATGTGGACGCCTCCCGTAACAAGAAAGACTACGACTACATCAACCTGAACGCATTGTCTCCGGCGGGCCGCAATGCTACGCTGGACCTGGCCAGCGGTGACCTGATTCTGCGGGGGGTGGAATCCTTCGCCTTTAACAAAGACTCCTCAGTAGTAGTGGAGCCAGACAGCCAGATCGTACGCATCAAGAAGAACCGTAACATGCTCTTCAACGGTAAAGTCAAATCTACTGACTTTAGCTTCAGAGGCAAGGAATTCCTTTTTGACTATGACGGCTTCTTTATTGACCTGGCCAAAATAGACTCTACGGTACTCACCACCAGAACCAAGGCCAAGGACGGTAAAGAAAAGGAAACGCCTTTCACCTTGGTAAACCGCGGCGGAAAAGGCCAGGCCAAACTGTACCTTAACCGCCCAGACAATAAATCTGGCAGTAAGAAATCACAGGGTTACCCGGCGCTGGATGCTATCTCCGGGGCTACGGTATACTTCAACAAACCCGAGATCCTGGGTGGGGTGTATGACACAACTGTGTACTTCAACATTCCGCCGTTCAAGATAGACAGCATGGCCAGTACCAAGCACAACGTCATCGGGTTCAAGGGAACGTTCAACTCGGGGGGCATTTTCCCGCCTTTTGAGACCAAACTGGCCATTCAGCCAGACGGGGCGCTGGGCTTCCAGTATCCGGTGCCTAAGGCAGGTTTCGCGGTGTACGGCGGCAAAGGGCGCTTCACCGATACGCTTACCATGGATACCAAAGGTTTGCGTGGGAAAGGTGTTTTGAGCTACCAGACCGCTACCATGTACTCACCGGGCTTTGTGTTCTTCGTGGACTCCGCTATTACCGAGGTAGGAAAGAAAGGAAGCTTCAAAGAAGGCACTGTGGCGCAGGGTTCTTACCCTAGCGGAACCTTCAAAGCCTTCAAGATGAACTGGAAACCTTATAAAGATACTCTGCAGATCCATACCGTGAACCGCGAGCTCATGAGCATCTTCAACGACCGGTTTACTTACAAAGGCATGCTGGGCTTTACGCCGTCTTCCTTGTTTGGGAATGGCGTGGTGGAGAACAAAGAAGTGGCCATGAAGTCACCGCATTTCGTGTTCAAGAAAGGCCTCATCCACGGAAACCAGGCCGGTATGGAAGTGGCTTCCTCTGATAAGAAAACGCCCGCGCTCACAACCTATGATGTAGTTCTGGATTTCCACATGGATGAAGGCTACGCAGAGTACAAAGCCGAAAGAATAGGTAGCGCTACGACTGAGTTTCCGTTTGCCAAGTACAAATCTTCTCTGTCTGCCGGTAAGTGGGATTTCAAAACCAGGAAACTCACCCTCACCAGCGGCAATACAGACGGGGGCGAGTCTTACTTCTACTCTATGAAAACAGGTGACGACTCGCTGGCCTTCAAAGCCAAAGGAGCCACCTATGATTTCAGCAACTATACGCTGGTGGCTACCGGGGTGCCGTACATTCCTGTTGGAGACAGCTACATTGTCCCAGACAGCAACCGGGTGCAGTTTATGAAGGATGCCGACCTGAGAACCTTCCAGAGAGCCAGTCTGGCCATGGACTCTGTGCAGAAACACCACCAGATGGTGAAAGGGGAACTGCACGTGGATAACCGGTTTGGTATCACGGGTAACGCTATCTATACCTTCGCCAATGCCGGCGGAGACGCCTACAAGATCAAGTTTGATAAGTTTGCCTGGCAGAGACCAGAAGGCGGGAAGAAAGACGAGCCCAAAGCCCCGGCCTTCTTCCTGGCCGAAGGAACGGTGCCGGAGAAAGACACTCTGTTTATCATCCCTAAAGTGCGCTACTACGGTAACGTGGCCATTGCCTCCAACAAGAAGACCCTGAACTTTGACGGACATGCCAAGATGCTCTTCGGGGGCAAGGAGAGCGCCGACTGGTTCCCGTACAAGCGCGACGGCGTGGACCCGGAGGATGTGCGCATAGAAATCAAGGACCCGGCCCTGGCAGATGGAACGCCGCTCAAAACCGGGGTCCACATCAACGCCACCTCAGGTAAGATCTACAACACGTTTGTCTCCAAGAAGCAGTTTGACGATGACATAGACGTGTTTGACGTGCAGGGAGTACTTTCTTTCAACAAGGAAGAAAAGATGTACAAGATAGGAGATGAAGGCCGGGCCTACGGAAACTCCTACACCGGTAACATGCTCCAGTACAATGATGTTACCAAAGAGGCCAAGTACGACGGACAGTTCAACCTTATCAGACGCGTGAAAGGTTTCAAAATGACGACCGTGGGCAGCGGTACCGGGCGCACTGATAGCAGCCAGTATGAGTTAGACACCTTTATGGCCTTTGACTTTGACGCACCGGAACAGGCCATAGAAAGCATGGGCGCCAAAGTGGCGAAAGAGGTAGCCGGACTTCCGGAAGGGATAGATTTAAACAACCCTACGCTTCCGTTTAAACTGGCGGCCTTCATTGGCGACAAAGGCGTGCCCGCTTTCACGGCTGCAACGGCCAAAGGATACGTGCCTTTCTCAAAGATCTCTGAGAAGCTCATCCATACGCTGGTACTGAACCAGGTGAACCTTAAATGGTCGCCAAAGAAAAATGCCTGGTACAGCGTAGGCCCAATCAGTATAGCGGGTATTGACAAAACGGATGTAAACGCCAAGATCACCGGCTACATTGAGATAAAAGCAGGTGCCACCGGCGATGCCGTTGCGATGTACCTGGAGGTGAATCCTTATCTGTGGTATTACTTCAACTTCTTTGAAGGAGGCCTGGGAATGACTTCTTCAGATCCGCAGTTCAACGGAGCGGTGGCTTCCAAGTCAAAAGGAAGAACCGTGGCCGGGGGGGATTACACCTTCTACCCGCTGGAGGACATAGACAGAATGGAGTTTGTGAATTACTTCCGGAAGACGTACCTGGGCAAAGAGCCTCTGAAAGCGGCGCCGCAACCGGTGTACAATACCTTTGACACCGCCACTGAGGAAGACTCTGGCAAGAAGAGCAAGAAGAAAAAGAAAGGCGAAGAAATGGTGGACACTGGCGCCACCCCGCCGGGCTTTGATACCCCAGTTACCCAGCCAGAGGAACCTAAATCCAAGAAGAAAAAGAAAGAAGAGGCCACTGATGCCGTTCCCGCTGGCTTTGAAACCCCGGTAGCTCCGGTAGAAGAAGCCAAAGGCAAAGACAAGAAGAAAAAGAAGGAGGCAGAAGTTGATGTTCCTTCAGGCTTTGAAACCCCGGTAACCAACGGCCAGGAAGAGACTTCTGACAAAAAGAAAAAAGACAAGAAGAAGAAAGCAGGGGAGACCCCGCCCGACATTCCGCCTACCGGCAACTAACTGAGAGGCAGCTTACCTTCATTACCTTTTTGAACATCCCGTTTTCCGGCTGATTTTACATAAACAGCCCGGAAACGGGATGTTTCGTGTCCGGCGGCCGGGGTGTTGGGCCATGCTGCGGGTTTGCCTATATTTGAAGGATAAAAGGCAGCTAAAACGCAAGAACAGTTGCCAGATAGGAGAAAACGCACGCATCTAACACCAGAATAGCATGGAGATAGTCATTATTGGCGGAATCATTTTGTTGGCTTATCTGATTGGTTCTATCCCTACGGCGGTGTGGGTGGGCAAAAAGTTTTATGGCATTGACGTGCGGCAGCACGGCAGCGGCAACGCCGGCGCTACCAATACCTTCAGAGTGCTGGGCAAAAAGCCCGGGTCTATTGTCATGGCCGTGGATATCTTCAAAGGCTGGGCCGCCACGTCGCTGGCCAACCTGCTGGTGAACTGGGAGGCGATTGAACCGCAGCAACTGATCATGTTCAAACTCATTCTGGGCGTGGTAGCCGTGGTTGGTCATATTTTTCCGGTGTACGTGGGCTTTAAAGGAGGCAAAGGCGTGGCCACGGTGATGGGCATGGTGCTGGCCGTGCATCTGCCGGTGGCCCTGATCTGCCTAGGTATTTTTGTGGTGGTGCTGCTTTTAACCAAATACGTGTCGCTCAGTTCCATGCTGGCGGCCATTTCTTTCCCTTTGCTCCTGATGCTGCCTATGTTCCGGCCAGATAACCTGCTGCTGCCTATCTTCGGGATCTTCATTGCCGTGATGGTGGTCCTGACCCATAAGAAGAACATCAACCGGTTGTTGCAGGGCGTGGAAAGCAAAGCCAACATCAATCCTTTCGGCAAAAAGTAACCTGCTCCGAACCTAGCCAGTTGCCGCTTCTCCGTTTTCAGGCCATTTTCAGAAAACCGGGCTGAAACCGGAAATACTATTTTGCATAGCGCATCTGCGAATCCGGCAGGAGCCTATTAAAAGCGAATTCATGATTAAGGCGGCTTTCCTCCCATAGAAGGACGCTTTTTGTTTTTAACTTCACCCATCATCAATCCCATACTATGAAAGCCTATATTGAAGAGAACAAAGACCGGTTTCTGCAAGAGTTGCTGGAGTTGTTACGTATTCCATCGGTGAGCGCAGACTTGTCTTTTAAAGGAGACGTGATGCGGGCGGCTGAATTCCTGAGAGAGAAGTTAGAGGCTGCCGGGGCAGACAACGCGCAGCTGTTCCAGACGGCGGGTAACCCCATTGTCTACGCCGATAAAATCATTGACCCGGCTTTGCCAACGGTATTGGTGTACGGACACTATGACGTGCAACCCGCAGATCCTTATGAACTGTGGAACTCGCCGCCGTTTGAGCCCGTGATCAAAGACGAGAAAATCTACGCCCGCGGTGCCTGCGATGACAAAGGCCAGACCTACATGCACGTGAAAGCTTTTGAGACCATGATGCAGCAGCAGACACTGCCCTGCAACGTGAAGTTCATGATTGAGGGCGAAGAAGAAGTAGGCTCCGTGAACCTGGCCACCTTCGTGAAAGAAAATAAAGAAAGGCTGAGCGCCGATATCATTGTCATCTCAGACACCGGTATGCTGGCCAACGATGTGCCATCGGTAACCACCGGTTTGCGCGGCCTCAGCTACCACGAGGTAGAAGTGACCGGACCTAACCGTGACCTGCACTCCGGTTTATACGGCGGGGCGGTGGCCAACCCCATCAACATTCTGTGTAAGATGATTGCCTCCTTGCACGATGAGAACAACCACATCACCATTCCCGGGTTCTATGACAACGTGGAGGAACTGAGCCAGGAAGAACGCGCCGAGATGGCCCGTGCCCCTTTCAGCCTGGATGCCTACAAAGAAGCCCTTGACCTGTCTGATGTACACGGAGAGGCTGGCTATAGCACCATGGAGCGCAACTCTATCAGGCCTACCCTGGATGTGAACGGCATCTGGGGTGGCTACACCGGAGAGGGCGCCAAAACGGTGATTCCGTCCAAGGCGTTTGCCAAAATCTCTATGCGCCTGGTGCCGCACCAGACCTCAGAGGAAATCAGCGAGTTGTTCCAGAAACATTTTGAGTCTATTGCCCCACCCAGCGTGAAAGTGGTGGTGAAGCCGCACCACGGAGGTGAGCCGGTAGTCACGCCTACCACCTCGGCGGGTTACCAGGCAGCGGCCAAGGCCATGGAAGACACCTTCGGGAAGAAGCCGGTGCCGGTACGCAGCGGCGGCTCTATTCCAATTGTGGCTATGTTCAAGTCTGTGCTGGAGACCGATACCGTACTCATGGGCTTCGGGCTGGATTCAGATGCCATCCACTCGCCTAATGAGCATTTTGGGGTGTTCAACTTCATGAAAGGCATTGAAACCATTCCGCTGTTCTACCAGCATTTTGCCCAATTGCACGGCAAGAACTAAAAACTTAAACGCCGCCGTTCTCAAGCCGATTTGCTGAAAATGGCCTCTAAACAGAAAAGCCCTGCCCTCTTGATGAGGGCAGGGCTTTTTACTTCTGCAAAGTCTTATGTTTTCTTCCTTTATATTATCTGCTCAGCGGGAAGCCTAAAGATAACTGGATTGAAGAGTGACGGGCGTTTTTGAACTCGCCGCGGGCTGGAGAATCATCGGTCAGTTCTGTGAAAGCGCCGTTGTAACGCAGACCCAAGCTGATGCCGTTTCCGGCCGCGAATCCAAGACCGGCAGCGTAGCCTACCTCAAAGTCTGAGTAGCCAGATTTGCTTTTCTCGCTCACGTTGCGGTCTACCAACTCGCCGTTGCGGTACTCTTTGGTTTTGTCGTTCACGCTCACCAGGTAAGAAACCTGCGGACCGGCCTCAAAGAAGAAGCTGCTGGCTTTTACGCGGGCCAAAACCGGAACGTCAATGTAGTTGAAGTTGGCAGTTCCTTCGTAGCGGTACTCAGTGCCCAGCAGGTTGGTCTCTACTTTGTCATCATACTTATACCCTTTGTTGGAGTACAGCACCTCTGGCTGGATAGAGAAGAAATCACCTACAACGGGTGCGTTGAAATAAACCCCGGCGTTGAAACCTATTTTGTTGTTGAATCTTTCCTCGTTCTGAAGATCGCCGGAGAGGTTAGAATAGTTAAGACCTCCTTTGATCCCGAAGGTTGCCTGTGCCTGTGCTGCATATGAGGCTACAACCGCTACAAATAAGAAGACGAATTTTTTCATGATTTTAAAAAGTTGATTTTAGTTCCCTTGTTTGAAGATATTTTATCAAACACTGTGCCTAAATTCAGGTAATGGCCATGTCAAACTGGGATTTAGGGTTTGCGAAAGCTAAGTGCCTGAATGATAAGGGTAAAAAATAGGAGGAACTGCCAGCGGCCGTTCCTCCTATTTCAAGAATTTACTTTTGATTATCTGCCACCAAACACATACCCAAGGGTAAGTTGGAAGGCAGAGTTGCGGGCATTGGCCAACTCATCGTTGTCATTATCTTTGGCGAGGGCGTTGATGCCGCCGGTATACCGCAGACCTAAGCTAAGGCCATTTTGGGCCTGGTATCCTAAACCAGCGGCGTAGCCAATCTCTAATTCAGCTAATTGGTCTTTCTCTACCTTTCTGGAAGTATCAGTGTCTCTTCCGTTGACGATTGTTTCTGTATTGTCTTTGATCCCTAACAGGTAAGAGGCTTGAGGTCCTCCTTCAAAGAACAAACCACCGGCGTTGATTCTTAATAGAACCGGTAAGTCCAGGTAGTTATAGTTCATGTCACCTTTGCTCTTGTATTCATTGTTGCCAATGGTGTACTTTTCATCACGGTACTGGTAGCCGCGCTGCGAGAAAAGAAGTTCTGGCTGGATAGACAGGAAGCCATCGCCGCTCAGGTCAAAGTTAGAGGTGATACCACCCACAAAGCCTAGTTTGTTCTGGTAGATATCTTCGTTGGCCAACTCTTTTCCTGAAATGTTAGAGTAGTTTACTCCAGCTTTGATTCCGAATTTTGGGCCAGTTTGCGCTTGTGCAATACCAAATGAAAGCACGGCTGCTACAAATAATACAATCTTTTTCATAGAGGTAATAGAATTAGGTTATGGGTTGTTTGTCTGACATACCCTTTTAAAACTCACCCCATTATACGGTATCGTAGCAAAATGTTGTTTTTTTACAGATTAAGTTTCTGAACAGGAAGGAAAACTTCATTTTAAACAACTTAGAAAAAGATAAAAATGCAGTTTAGAAGCTTTGTTTTTCAACGTATTAGCCCTTTTTGACCCAGGTTCTAAGCAATACACGTCTATGCCGGAAATAAAAAATAAGTATTTCTTCTTAAGGGCTGTTTTCAGGAAAATGGCCATTAAGCTCATGGCAAGAAAATGGATTGTAAGTTTCTGATTCAGGGAGTAAGTAGGTAGAATAGGTGCGGGGACTGCATGGGTAAAATTAAAGGGCCTCATCTGAGGCCCTTTAGCTTTGCGAGAACTGGTTACTTTCTTATAAGTATGTAGCTCAATGATAGCTGAACGTTTGAGTTATAGACTTTTGCTTCACTTTTTCTAGGAAGTTTTGAGAGGCCGCCATTGTACCGTAAGCCAATTCCGATGCCAGCGGGCAGTTCATAGCCAAGACCAGCCGCATACCCAATGTCTACCCTTTTGAGTCCGTTCAGTGGCGTAGAGATTTTACTGTCACCCTCCGTTATCTTGAGCCTGGAGGAGATTTTATAGCTTATAGTGGGTCCGCCTTCAAAGAACAAACCAATAGCGTTCACCCGGAATAGGACCGGAATATCAATGTAGTTTACCTGAGCCCTCAGTATGGCATCACCTTCGCCTTCCGTTTTAAAGCCTTTATTAGACAACTGAATCTCCGGGCGGAATGAGGCAAAGGCAGAAAACTTATAATCTAAAAAGGCACCTACGTGGTAGCCTGCTTTGCTTTTGGTTCCGCCTACGTTCGCCCCGGTCCAGTTGCTGAAGTTGGCTCCGCCTACTACCCCAAAGTTGGTGCTTTCCTGGGCTTGAGCAAAGTAAGTAGTAAATAGTGCCGCTATGAATGGTAGTAGTTTTCTCATGGAATGAGGGTTTGATCTTAAAATTTGTATTTAGAGGGAAGAATGCGGCGCTAAATACTAAGATTTAGTTCTTTTTCCTATGTTAGATGCTAGATCAGCCTGCTGTTTTGGAGTGCAATGAGGGTAAGTTATTGAAGAATAGTGCAAAGTACACGAAGAGGTTCTGCTTGGTCATGAGGGTAGAACTTGGGAATAACGTAGTAGAGCCTATATAACCCCAACAAGGGGCAAATAAAAAAGGGACCTCATGTGAGGCCCCTTTTAAAATCATTTGAAGAGAGGATTATCTACCTCCAAACATGTAGCTTAAAGACAACTGGAAGACAGAGTTACGAACTTTGATATCATCATCTTCATTGATGCTGGTGATACCACCCTGGTAGCGCAGCCCAATGCCAAGGCCAGCAGGCATCTGGTAACCTATACCAGCAGCGTACCCGAATTCAAATTTTTTGTAGCCTTCTCCTTCTTCTGTATCCAGGTCAATCTCTTCGCCATCAATTTCCAGCGTGTTTTTATCGTTTACCATGAAACCCAAGGTAGGTCCTAACTCAAAAAACAGGCCGCCGGCATTAATGTGGGCCAGGATTGGAACATCAATGTAGCTAAGTCTTGATTTCAGCGTGACTTCTTCGCCGTCTTCTTCACCTTCAAACTTGAAGCCTTTCAAAGAGTACAGTAATTCTGGCCGGATAGAGACCATTTCAGAGATGCCGTAGTCTGCGAAGAGACCACCATGGAAACCAAAGATATACTCAGCGTCATCCAGGTCATCACCCATAACGTTGGTAAAGTTCCCGCCTGCTTTGATACCCAATTTAATGCCCTCCTGGGCCTGGGCAAAGTAAGTGGTGAACAATGCAGCAATAAAGAATAATAGCTTTTTCATGAAGTTTATGATTTAGGTTAGGTAATTGATGAAGGGAAACGTCCGGCAAGGGAGGTATGCAGGAAAAGATACTTTCTGCGATTATCTCAGTGTGTAACTCACGCCCAATTGGAAGGAAGAATTGAAGGCTTTGGCTTCTCCTGACTTATCTAACTTGCTCAAACCACGGTTATAGCGTAAGCCCAGGCCAAGACCGCTCTGGAACTGGTAGCCAACTCCGGCCGCAATGCCAAGGTCAAATTTGTTGAATTCATCGGTCACGGTTTCGGTTTCTTCATACTCCTCGCCCATGATCTCGCCTTCGTCTCTTGATTTTGCACTTAACAGAAAGGAGAAGGTTGGGCCAGCCTCAATAAAGAAATTACCAGCTTTAAATCTGCCTAGTACCGGAAGGTCAATGTAGTGGGAGGTGAGGTATGATTTATACTCAAAGTCTTCTTCCTCGGCTTCGGCATAGAAGCCTTTTAAAGAGTAAAGGAGCTCAGGTCTGATAGAAAACTGATCTGTAAGACCATAGTCTAAGAAACCGCCCGCATGAAGACCAAGGAGGTTACCTAGATTCTCTGTGTCCTTGCCAACAACACTGCTCACATTAACACCTGCTTTCAAACCTAATTTGATGCCGTCCTGGGCCTGGGCAAAATAGGTAGTGAATAATGCGGCAATCAAAAAAACTACTTTTTTCATGAGTGGATAATAAGGGTTTAGATGTTTTTGAGGTTTAGTAATGGGTAATGCTATTTAGAATAAATATTGGTTTTTGTATATACCAAAAAGTAAGTATAAAGTCTCTGGCCTGAGCTGCTAAAGAATCTTTGAGGGTAGTGAACATATGGGTGAATTTTAAGAGGTTAAGGTTCTTACTTTTTTTGTCACGCACTACCCCACATTCATGCATTTGGGAGAGCAAGGGGCTTTTGCGTTGCCATGCTTCCTCTACTAGACAGCCTTATATTAGATAACCCCTATCCTAAGCGGAAATAAAAATCCTTCTGACAAACTGCTTTGGGAAAGCATAGTCTATCAGGAGGAAAGAGAAAATGTGAGTCTTTGAAGGAGTATTAGCCAGCCCAGCCTTCGCGGTCCAGGCTGCGGTACTGGATGGCTTCAGCCAGGTGCTCTATCTTGATGTCTTCAGAACCGGCCAAATCGGCAATAGTGCGGCTTACTTTTAAAATTCGGTCATAAGCGCGGGCCGAGAGCCCCAGTTTCTCCATGGCAGCTTTCAGGAGCAAGCGGCCGGCCTCGTTGATGCGGCACAGATCTTTTACCATCTGCGGAGGCATCATGGCGTTGGAGTGAATGTCGGGGAAATCCTGGAAACGTTTGGCCTGCCATTGGCGCGCCCGTTCTACCCGCTCGCGTATGTCGGCACTGGTCTCGGTTTTGCGGGTCTCCGTCATCTGATCAAAAGAAACTGGGGTGACCTCCACGTGCAGGTCAATGCGGTCCAGCAAGGGGCCACTTACTTTGTTCAGATAACGCTGCACCACGCCCGGTCCGCAGACACAGTCTTTGCTGGGATCATTGTAGAAGCCACAGGGGCACGGGTTCATACTGGCCACCAGCATAAAATTGGCCGGGAAATCAATGGTAAGGCGAGCCCGCGAGATACTTACCCGCCGTTCTTCCAGGGGCTGGCGCATGACTTCTAACACCGTGCGTTTGAACTCGGGTAACTCATCCAGGAACAGAACCCCGTTATGCGACAGGGAGATTTCGCCGGGCTGTGGATTTCCACCTCCGCCTACCAGTGCCACATCTGAGATGGTATGGTGCGGAGCCCTGAACGGCCGTTGCGCCAGGAGAGAACCCTGTGCGCCCAGTTTACCGGCTACCGAATGGATTTTTGTAGTCTCCAGCGCCTCATGTAGGGTAAGTGGCGGCAGGATGGATGGCAGACGCTTGGCCAGCATGGTTTTACCGGCACCGGGTGGACCAATCATAATCACGTTATGGCCGCCAGCCGCGGCAATCTCCAATGCCCGCTTTATGTTTTCCTGGCCCTGTACATCGGCGAAATCGGCGGTGTACTGGTGCATGGTCATCTGGAAGACGTCGCGGGTATCTACTTTAAGTGGCTCAATGGCCAGATCGCCACGCAGGAAATCAATGGCTTCTTTTAAGTTAGACACGCCAATCACGTCCAGGTTGTTCACAATGGCAGCTTCCTGGGCGTTCTGCTTGGGCAGGATAAATCCTTTGAATCCTTCTTTGCGGGCCTGGATGGCAATGGGCAGCACGCCTTTGATGGGCCGGAGCTCCCCGTCCAGCGCCAGTTCGCCCATGATCACGTACTCTTCCAGATGATCGGTGAGGAGTTGTTCAGAGGCGGCCAGAATACCCAGGGCTATGGGCAGATCGTAGGCCGAGCCTTCTTTGCGCACGTTAGCGGGAGCCATGTTGATGACTACTTTCTGGCGGGGCATCCGGTAGCCATGGTGCTTGAGCGCCGACTCAATCCGCTGTTCGCTTTCTTTGATGGCATTGTCTGGCAAGCCTACCAGAAAATACTTGGTGCCTGGTGAAACGTTAACTTCAATGGTGATGGTGAAGGCATTCACGCCCTGTACGGCGCTTCCGAAGGTCTTTACAAGCATAGATGATTCTAATACAATTTTGGATATTATTTTGAAGCCCAACAGCAAGCGGCTGCAATAAATTCCGTGACAGATAACTAGAAGCAAAGCACTGACCAGATCCCCCTTCAAACCTAAAAGCTAAGAGGAGCCGAGTGTACATGTAAAAGGAATTTTTTAGGCCTGTCTTTAGAAAAGCAGGCGCAAAGCGTACCTGTAAGTAAAGGACCGACTTTATCAGGCCATGTGTTTCTCCAGCAGCAGAATCAGGATGTGGATGACTTTGATGTGGATTTCCTGGATTCTATCGGCGTAGCCGAAATGGGGCACTCTGATCTCTACATCGCTCAACGGAGCCAGTTTGCCGCCATCTTTGCCAGTGAGCGTAACCACAAGGGCACCTTGGGCTTTGGCGGCCTCGGCGGCTTTGAGCACGTTGGCTGAGTTGCCGCTGGTGCTGATGCCCAGCAACACATCGCCGGGTCTTACCAGGGCCTGCACGTAGCGGGAGAAAATGTGGTCATAGCCGTAGTCGTTAGACACGCAGCTCATGTGGCTGGGGTCTGAAATGGAGATGGCGGCCATGGGTGCCCGGTCATCGCGGTAGCGGCCGGTGAGTTCCTCGGCGAAGTGCATGGCGTCACACATGGAACCTCCGTTACCGCAGGAAAGAATCTTGCCTCCGTTCTTCAGGCTGTTGGCCATGAGCTGCGCCGCCGCTTCAATAGAGGAAACGGTGGCGGGCTGGGCCAGAAAATCGGTGAGGACTTGTTGGGCTTGTTGCAGTTCCTGCAGAATGAGGGCAGAAGGAGAGGTATTCATGTACTATACAAAAGGCCGGTGTTCTGCCGGCGGCAGGTTGGGGTTTTCGTCCGGATTTACGGTTGGCGGAATAGGAGCCGGCGTGATAATCAAAGTCTGCTCATCCTCCGCCGAAGTATCCGGGTTGCGGCTAGTTTGCGGCGGCACGTGCTCAGTTCTGGTAGGGGCAGGCTCCGGGATAAGCGGCGCGGCCGAGGTTTTCAGCTGCTGGTCATAGTGTTTCGCTTTCCACTCGGTGTGTTTCGCCTTCAGTTCCGTGTGTTGGCGGCGCTCGCGCTCAAGGCTCCGTTTTAGCGTGGCAATATACACGTTTTCTACCAAGAGTTCTGCCAGCAGCAACACGGCCCCAATCCAAAGCAGGTAGTTGAAGAACTCGGCGTCATGGGCTAAGTCAAATAGCATCA
The DNA here is from genome assembly GCF_017916365.1 of Rufibacter roseolus. Taxonomy (GTDB): domain Bacteria; phylum Bacteroidota; class Bacteroidia; order Cytophagales; family Hymenobacteraceae; genus Nibribacter; species Nibribacter roseolus. The sequence continues at coordinate 20,407 of NZ_JAFMSU010000001.1, read as the reverse complement.
CGAACTTAGATACGCTTAGTATGCGCAGCAGAAACAGAAAGGCAATGAGCAAATACGTCATCACCGCGATATTTATAAACTTCTTCAGAGATTCCATAACCGTACAGATTGCGGGTAAACATTAAGAATAATGAATATATACCTGTACGCAAAAGCTGGGAAATAGCTGTAGAAGAAAATGAAAGTGCTGTGTCTCAGGCCTGATTTCCAAAAAACAAGCCTGAAACAACCTGTAGAATGCCGGTTTTTACTGGCTTGTCTTGGCATTGTTTCCTGCCACCCTTTCTAAATTAGGAGGGGAGTTTCTGGCTGCTAACACTAAACCGTCAGCTCCAAAGACCACGTAGCATCTGAAAGGCCTGCGAGCGCCTGTGCCAACTGCCTCTCCTTCCTAAATCCAGAAAATCAGATCCATCCTGAGAATCCTGCTTCTGATAATTAATGCCAATCAGGAGATTGGCTGTACGGCTCTTGCGTAGAGCGCTACGCTAACTCTACGCAAAACGCACGATGCAGAAAAAGCAGAAGCCGTTTCAAGCTTGTTTGTAAGAAAACATGCCCGAAACGGCTTCTGTATAGCAGACGGAACCAGTTATGAGGTGTGCTGCATTTGGGTGAGTTTATGGTAGACGCCGCCGTGCTGCACCAGTTGAGCATGGTTTCCGCGCTCCACAATACGGCCGCCTTGCAGAACAATGATCTCGTCAGCGTGCTGGATGGTGCTGAGGCGGTGCGCGATCACCAGCGAGGTGCGGTTCTTCATGAGGTTGGTCAGGGCTTCCTGCACCAGTTTCTCAGACTCGGTGTCCAGCGCCGAGGTGGCCTCGTCCATGATCAAAATTGGCGGGTTCTTGAGGATGGCGCGGGCAATGCTCAGACGTTGGCGCTGCCCACCCGAGAGTTTGCTGCCCCGGTCGCCAATCACGGTTTGGTAACCATCCGGGCTCTGCATGATAAACTCATGGGCGTTCGCGATCTTGGCGGCGGCTATGACCTCTGCCTCCGTGGCATCGGTTTTGTTGAAGGCGATGTTGTTAAAGATGGTGTCGTTGAAGAGGATGGATTCCTGCGTCACAATGCCCATTTGCTCCCGGATAGAGAACAAGGAGCAATCGCGCAGATCCAGACCGTCAATGGTGATGGCGCCCTCGGTAGGGTCATAGAAACGGGGCAACAAATCGGCCAGCGTTGATTTTCCGCCACCGGACGGACCTACCAGCGCGATGGTCTTGCCTTTAGGAATAGTCAGGTTGATGTTCTGCAGAATGGGATCGTTGGCGTACCGGAAACCTACATTCCTGAACTCGATGGCGCTGGTGAACTCAGGCAGCGTTTTGGAGTCTGGCCGGTCCCGGATCAGAGGCTCAGTATCGATGAGGGCTAGCACGCGCTCGCCGGAAACCAGGCCACGCTGGATGTTGCTGAAGGCGTTGGAAATGGCTTTCACCGGCACCAATACCTGCGAGAACAAAGCCAGGTAGGCAATGAGGTCTTCGCCGCCCAGGTCAGACTCGCCGCGCAAGACCAAAGATCCGCCGTAGAACAGAATGCCTGCCACCGCCGAAACGCCCATGAACTCTGAGAAAGGCGAGGCCAGGCTGCGTTTGTTGTTCATGGAAGTGATGATGCGCGCGTACAGGCTGTTGCTCTGCCGGAACTTGTCCAGCACGTACGGTTGGGCGTTAAACCCTTTGATTACGCGCAGACCGCTCAGCGTCTCGTCAATAATGCCCAGGATAGAACCCAGCGCATCCTGGCCCTGCGACGACTGCCGCTTTAGTTTCTTGGAGATGCTGGAGATGATCAATCCCGAGACCGGAAGCACGAGCAAACTGAAAAACGTGAGCTGTGGCGAGATGTAGAACAGCACCACAAAATACCCGATCAAAAGAAAAGGCTCTCTGAACAGCACGTTCAAGGTACTTACCACCGAGTTCTCCACTTCCTGCACATCGTTGGTGAGCGTTGACATGATGTTGCCCTTGCGCTGGTTGGAGAAAAAACCTAGTTGCAGCTGCGTAAGACGCTCAAACACCTGCATCCTGAGGTTTTTCACCACCCGGGCCCGCACCACGCCCTCAATCCGGAGGCCGATGTAGCGGAACAGGTTGGCTAGCAGTACCGAGATCACCAGCATAAGACAGATGAAGCGCAAGGCCCCAATATTCCCCTCGGTCTGGATGATCTGACCCACATGGTAGTAGAAGAACTTGGTAAACCAGCTGATATTGAATTCAAACGCCGGCACCGCCGCCGGAATGTCATTCATGTTTTTGGCTTGCCCGAACAATACCTTCAGCAAGGGAGCCAGCAACCCGAAGTTCAGAACCCCGAAGATGGTGGCCAATAAGGTGGCCATGGCGTACCACGGAACGTATTGGCTAAACGGCCGCGCAAATTTTAAAATGCGGAAATAAGTTTTCATTCCTGCAAAGGTACGGCTTTGCCGGAATGAAACCGCACCCGGTTCCATTATGCCTTTCGGGCTTGTTTTCTGTAAAAGAGGCAGAAAACGGCATGGGCCACTACTCCTGAAGAATAGCGGCCCATCCTTTTGAATCTCATATAAGGAAAATCCGGAGGGTACCTTGGGTGTTAACTTAGCTCTTTACCCACGTCGTTGTTATGTGTTCTCACCAACAACCCAGGCTGCGGTGGCTGGCGAAAGGGCAACCACAAGGGATTGCCCCTACATTTAGGGCCAAGGTGAATGTCCGAGGCGCAAATCAAATACTCCTAAAACTCATGCGTGCGTTGCGGGATGTTCCACCGGAAAGAGACGGCGGAGAAAGCGTTGTTGCGGTCATAGCGGTTATCCTCAGCATCGGCGCGGCGCACTACCTGGGTTAGATCCAGGAACATGTTGTAGCGCAGTTGGAAGGAAGCCGTGACCTCGCCGTAAACCTGGTCTGTGGTAATGCCGCTGCCAATCTGGTAGCCGTAATCGCCCTGGCGCAGGTTGTAGGATTTAAGCACGTTGCCGCCGTAGTTGTACACAGTGGTGCCGCCCTCGGGGTTTAACGGATCAACGGTTGGCTCCGGGTCCTGTCCGTAGCGCGTGGCGATGGCTTTGGCGGTGAGCGTTAACTTAGGCACCGGCTGATAGCGCACAATGGCCACGGCCTCGGCCAGGTTCGCGCCCATGGGGTGCGCCAAAGGCTGAAGATAGTGCTGGTAGTTCTTGGAAGGGTCTTCGTGCTGATAGGTGAATGGCCGGGCCAGGTTCAGCTCGCCCTGCAAATCCAGGTTAGGCACCCCGAAGGCATCAATGTATTTAGCCCCGCCCTGCAGCGCGAATTTGTTTCCCCACCAGCCGTTGCCTGCGCGCAGCTCACTGATCAGGAATTCATCCAGCACGGCCTGGCCGTAGAGCTGCACCCGGTTGTAGATGTTCCATTTAAAATCAAATCCCAGTAAAGCATTGTCTTCTGAGCCCAGGCCCTGCTCCACGCTGCGGTAGAAAATGATAGGGTTGAGGTACTGCAACTCAAACCGGCCGTGGTCACGGCCAAAGATCACTGACTCAAACACGCCCACGTTAAGGTTAGGCAGGATGTTCATGCTGAGGTGGTGCAGGGTCATGTACTTTTTGTCATACAGCTGATCTGCGAACTTGAAGTCCTGGGTGAGCTCGGCGTAGAGGTTGGTGTACTGCAGTTTCCAGACCTGGGTCTGCAGTTTCAGAAAGAAGTAAGGCGCGGCGTAATCAGACAGGATCATGGAGCGGTAGCCGTTGCCGATGAAATTGCGGTCGTGGCCCAGCATCACGCTGATGTGCTTGGTGGCCGCGTAATTGATGTAGCCACGGGCCGAGAAAAAGTCATAGCCACCGCTTCTCCCGAAGGGTTTCCAGTAGGCTTCGTGCGGTACGATGTTGTCGCGGTTCACACGCTCATTCACGTAATCAGGCAGCTTTACCTGGTTGTCCGCCAGGAAAGTGTAGAAGCCCAGTTTCTGATCAATGGAGCCTTCTATCTGCAAGCCACGGGTGTTGATGTAGCGCAAACCATCGGAATCGGTGTCTTTGCCGACCTGCAGCCCGATCACCGGGTTCACGCGCAGGGAGAACTCTGGACTTTCGTAGTGGTAGAGATCAGTCTTGTTTCTGAAAAACGGGCCTAAAGAGCGCTGGCTTTCGTTTTCGCGGGCAAAGCGGGTATAGTTCCAGTTATCGTTGAGGAGGTAATTGACGTTGTACTCATCGGTGCGGGAACCGGAGTTGTTGGTCTCCTGACGGGCTGCCTCGCCCAACTCGGCTACCCGGGCACGGCCGTAAGGTTTAAAGGAAGTATGCAGGTTCTCGGTGTTTTGCTTGATATGGTAGCGGTCAATTACCCGGTATACATCCGGGTTTAGCGGCACAGTGGCATCCTGCGCCGTGGCTGAACCTGCCAAAAAGAGGAAACCCAATAGCAGACGGTATGTTTTTCTCATATAATGGAATTGTGGATCCCTAAAGATAAGGGAATTTTGAGCGTGTACTCTTCCGAGCCCCCTCAGGTTGCCTGTGCGAGTCTTGGGGAAGAACGCACAAGCACGTGTTTTGAGGCCGGTTCTGCCAAAACAGTCTCAAAACACCTCTATGCAACTATTCCAATCTTCCATGGGGCTCTACGGAGTGCGCTGAAAACAGTATCTTGCCGCTCACATGATCCAGCTGCTGCGCCACCATGAGATTGATTTTGCCCGTTGGGAGACCTGCCTCCAGAACGCCCGGGAGTCTTTGGTGTACCGGCAGGCCTGGTACCTGGAGGTGGTGTGCGTCGGTGAGTGGGACGCCCTGGTAGAAATACAAGCCGGTGCCTACGTATCTGTGTTTCCGCTGCCCGTTAGAAGGTTCTTAGGAAAGAAGAAAGTGTACCAGCCGCTGTTCACGCAACAATTGGGCTTGGTAGTAACATCGGCTAGCCGGCATACCGCGCCAGAAGAATACCTGGCCTTGGCGGCCGATTTGTATGGACAGGTGCAGTACCAACTGCCATGGCCTCAGGAAGCGGCGGTGAACCTGCCGGAGGCCTGGACCTGGCGGCGGAGACCCAACTTTGAACTGAGTTTAGGGGCCGAATACACAGAATTAGGGCAAAACTACGCCAATAACCTCCGCCGGAACCTGAAGAAAGCAGGGCAGGAAGAACTGATATTGCAACCTGCTGACGCTATACAATCCTTGATAGAACTGTTCCAAAGCACCAAAGGCAAGGAGTTGCCTGAACTGCGGCCCCGGCACTACCAAAGGCTGGCTGATCTCTACGCACAAGCCAAACAGCAAGGCGTGGGCCAGGTGTGGGAGGTTCATCGGCAAAATAAGTTGCTGGCGGCGGCGTTCATCCTGAGTACTGAACAGAGAACCACCTTCCTGTTCGGAGCCAGTTCCGCGGAAGGTAGGACCCACAACGCCATGGCCTTTCTGCTGGACCAACTTATTCAGCGGGAAGCCGGTTCTGGGAAGACCTTTGACTTTGAAGGCAGCGAGGTGCCGGGGGTTGCTAAATTTTACGCCGGTTTTGGCGCTCAACCCGCCACGTACGTATCTTTAAGCCTAAAACCTAACCCAGCCGCCTTATCATGGACCCCAAACGTCTTCAGATTCTTAGCCAGACACCTTCGTTAGCCAATCATTTTATCTCTGAGTTGCGCGACGTGACGGTGCAGAAAGACAGTCTGCGGTTCCGCCGGAATCTGGAGCGCCTGGGCGAGGTGATGGCCTACAAAATCTCCGAGACCTTGGGCTACACGGAGCGGACCATCCAGACACCGCTGGCCCAGACGCAGCAGACGCTGCTCACTGAGTTTCCCGTGCTGGCCACGGTGCTACGTGCCGGTTTGCCGTTCCACCAGGGTTTTCTCAACTATTTTGACCATTCTACCAGTGCTTTTGTGGGTGCCTATAGGGTAGAAGGGGGGCGTCAGCTGTCTGTACACTTAGATTACATGGCCACGCCGCACCTGGAAGACAAGATCCTGATTCTGGTAGACCCTATGCTGGCCACCGGAAAATCTCTGGTGCTCACGTATAAGGACATGCTGCGTTTCGGTACGCCCAAGCGGATCATTATTTCTGCCATCATCGCCAGCCCCGAGGGCGTGGCGCACGTGCAGGAACAAATACCAGAGGCAGAATTATGGGTAGGAGCGGTGGATGAGCGCCTGAACGAGCAATCGTATATAGTACCGGGTCTGGGCGATGCCGGTGACCTGGCCTTCGGCTCCAAGAGCTGATAGCCTGAAAAAAATAATTTTTAAACTAAAGATTTATAACTGTGTTGCTTAACTATAGTTGTATCTTTAAATCCCCCTGACCTTTGTTCTTCTTAGGTCTATGTTTCTGCGGATTAGGTAAATAATATTGTTGGGTTCAATGTTTCAAGGTAAGACTGTATGGTTTCTGCAGTTCTAAAATATATTTCTGTCTATCTTCTAAGTTCTGTGAAGTTCTTTGGAGGCCCTTTGGTAGGTTTTACCATGGGAGTGTCTTTCTGGGCTACCCTGGGGCTAACCATCGCCGGCATGATGACCAGCGTTTGTCTGTTCTCACTCATCGGGTCTGCGGTGCATGACCGCTATGTGGCCCGGCAACGAACCAAGAACAAGCCCAAATTCAGCAAAAAGAACCGCCGGATTGTCTCTGTATGGCAGAAGTTTGGGATGTCTGGCATCGCCTTTCTGACCCCAATTCTGTTTACGCCCATTGTGGGCACCGTGCTGGCAACTGTTCTGGGGGTCTCTAAAAGCCGCATCATGCTGCACATGCTCTGGAGCGCCGTTTTCTGGGGTTTTACCGTCACCTTGACCTTGTTTGAACTGAGCCACCTTCCTTTTCTGCAGTTCCTTAAGTAATTGTTGATTGCTGATTGGTAAAAAGGAAAATAGACCGAGTGTAGGCGATTTGAAGTGATTTTTCTTAAAACAGGTATAAAACAGAAGAGCCGCGTGGATAACCATGCGGCTCTTCTGTTTTTAGGTGCTATTTCAAAATTGGCCTCAAAAAGAGATGCCCTCTTTAAAATAGCAGAAATAGCAACTAGCAATCAGCAATCAATTACCGCCGGCCGCTCTTCCGTTTGCTGGCCCCGCCAGATTTAGTTTTTTTCCAACCAGCTTTCTTCAGGTCTCTCACTTTCTCGCCTTTGCCAATGTTCTCCTTTGGTCGGGCTTTTTTCTCGTGGAACGCGCCTTTGAAATCAGGGTCATCGCGCCGGCGCTGGTTGTCCAGTTCTCGGTTAATGACCTGCTGCTCCTCAAACGGCGTCTCGTACACCCGCACTTCCGCAGGGATGGGTGCTTCGGGGATCTTCATTTTGATCAGCTTCTCAATACGGTCAATGTGGTGCATCTCGGCCTCGTTGGCGAAAATGATGGAAGCCCCGGTCTGCTCGGCCCGTCCGGTGCGCCCGATGCGGTGCACGTAGTCCTCATAGATAATGGGCACATCGAAGTTGATCACGTGGCTCACGTCGTTGATGTCAATGCCGCGGGCGGCCACGTCAGTAGCTACCAGGTAGCGCACTTCGCCTTCCCTGAATGCTTCCACGGCGTTGATACGGGTGTTCTGGCCTTTATTGCCGTGTACCACGCGCACACCGCCTTCGCCTTTGCGGTCCAGGAAGGAGCTCACGTTATCGGCGTTGGTTTTGCTGCGGGTGAAGATCATGACGCGGTTGAACGTTTCCTTGTCTTCAAAGAGATGTTCCAGCAGCGCAATCTTGGTGCGGAGGTTGGGTACGCGGTACAGTTTCTGGCTCACGGTCTCTACCGGCGTGGCCTGTGGCGTCACTTCTATTACCATCGGGAATTCCAGGAACTCCTCTGAAAGCGTGTGTACCCGTTCGTGCATGGTAGCGGAGAACAGCAGGTTCTGCCGTTTCCGGGGTATTATTTCCAGAATCTGCCTGATCTGCGGCATAAAGCCCATGTCCATCATCTTGTCGGCCTCATCCAGCACCAGCGTTTTGAGTTCTTTCAGGTGCAGTTCGCCTTTCCGGTAGATGTCCATGAGGCGGCCGGGTGTGGCCACCAAAATATCCAAGCCAGCCTGGATGCGCTCAATCTGGGTTTTAGGGCCCACGCCGCCGTAGATGCCCACAGTGCGCACGTCCAGGTAAGCGCTGAATTTCTGAATGTTCTCCTCTATCTGCATCACCAGTTCGCGGGTGGGGGCCAGGATAAGCGCGCGCGGATGTTTGCCCTGGGCGTATTTCACTTTCATGAGCAGCGGCAGCACGTAAGCGGCCGTTTTGCCCGTACCCGTCTGCGCAATGCCCATCACGTCATGCCCCGCCATGGCCAGGGGAATGGTCTTCACCTGCACCGGCGTAGGTTTCTGGAAGCCCAGCTCCGCTATGGCGTTGAGCAACTGTTTGTTCAGCTTGAAATCCTCAAAACTAGGTTGCTCCTCTTCTTCCTGTGCGTTATCTGGGGTCTCTTCTGGGGCTATAGGCTCGTCCTGCTCGGGGGCAAGATTATCGTTTTCTTCTTCTATCATCGGTGCAAAGGTACGGGTTCTGTTTTAGATTACGTTTTCAAGCCGATTTTGGGGAAACAGGCAGGGAACGAAATGGTGGTGAGACGCTCGCAGGTCCTCCGGACGCTACGAGGTCTGGAGGACCTGCGAACCTCTCGCTGGCGCGAGCCTCCGGCTCATGCCTTCTTTTGCTGATGAGCGCTGATTCTCAAACGTAGGGACCAGGAACGCGTGCGGACACGAGCCAGAGGCCCGCGCCAGCGATGGTAAAACAGGATTCCCCTCTTGGGAGGGGCAGGTTCAACTGCGTTTCTGACCTCTTTCTTCAGAAGACCTAAAAACACATTCCCCACTCAGGACTCAGAACTTAAGACTAATTACTTGACCTCATAACGTCCGGAAGGACCTGCGAGCGTCTATACTTTGCCGTTTTCGCCTTGTTTTTAGAAAATCAGCCTAAAAATACCTGACTTAGAAAAGGTGCCTTTATCTTAGCGCCATGAAGAGCATCCTGATCAAAAACGCCCAGCTGGTGAATGAAGGCCGCATCCAGGCCGCCGATGTGCTGGTAAAAGACGGTTACATCCATACCATCAGGCAGAACCTGAGCGCCTCCGCCGATACCGTAATAGACGCCCGTGGCCAGTACCTGCTGCCCGGCATCATTGACGACCAGGTCCATTTCCGGGACCCCGGCCTCACCTACAAAGCCGATCTGTACTCTGAGCCCAGAGCGGCGGTAGCCGGTGGCGTGACTACCTTCATGGAGATGCCCAACACGGTACCCAACGCCACGACGCAGGAGCTGCTCCAGCAGAAGTATGACACCGCAGCGCAGAAATCTTTAGGCAACTACTCTTTCTTCATGGGCGGCACCAATGATAACCTGGAGGAAATCCTGAAGACCGATCCGCGGAGCGTTTGCGGCATCAAGCTGTTCATGGGCTCCAGCACCGGCAATATGTTGGTGGATAACGTGCACACGCTGGAGGAAATCTTTAAGCAGTCGCCCATGCTTATTGCCACGCACTGCGAGGACGAGGCCACCATCAGGGCCAATATGCAGCAGGCTGTAGAGCAGTACGGAGAGGAGAACATCCCCATGAGTGCGCACCCGGTGATCAGGAGCGTAGAGGCCTGCTATAAATCCTCCAGCATGGCGGTGGAACTAGCCAAGAAGCACAATACGCGGCTGCACATCCTGCACATTTCCACCGAAGAAGAACTGGCCTTGTTCGCTAATGACGTGCCGTTGGAGCAGAAGCGCATCACCGCCGAGGTCTGCGTGCACCATCTTTGGTTTGACGCCGCCCAGTACGAAACCCTGGGTACCCAGATTAAATGCAACCCCGCTATCAAAGAAGCCGGCCACAAAGAGGCCTTGTTCCAGGGATTGCTGGATAATAGGCTGGATATCATCGCGACGGACCACGCGCCGCATACCTGGGAAGAAAAGCAGGCACCTACCTATAAAGGAGCACCCTCGGGCTTGCCGCTGGTACAACATTCTCTGCTGGTGATGCTGGCGTTCTACAAACAAGGCAAGATCTCGCTAGAGCGGGTGGTGGAGAAAATGTGCCACGCTCCGGCCATCTGTTTCCAGGTGGAGAAGCGTGGGTTCATCCGGGAAGGTTATTGGGCCGATCTGGTGCTGGTAGACCTGGAGCAAAGCCAGACAGTAAGCAAAGAGAATACCTTTTATAAGTGCGGCTGGTCGCCGTTGGAAGGACAGACCCTGCCAGGCGTGGTGACGCATACCATCGTGTCTGGTCATCTGGCTTACCAGAACGGACAGTTTGACGAAAGTAAACGTGGTGAAAGAGTGCTGTTTAGCCGCTAGGAAGTAAATTTTTAAAGAAAATTTGCCGCCAAAGCTTGCGTTGAATAGAGAAAGCCCCTACTTTTGCTCTCCAATTACACGGTGGCCGTAGTTCAGCTGGTTAGAGCACCAGATTGTGATTCTGGAAGTCGTGGGTTCGAACCCCATCGGCCACCCAAAAAGCTCCTGATTCGTCAGGGGCTTTTTTCGTTTTAAGGCTGTTTTCCAGAAAGCAGTTGCAAAACAAGAGAGGTCTGGAAAGAATCTTGGCGGCAAACCGTAATAAAGGTAAGTTTGCGCCTTTCTAGCTGGTACGCAAGATCCTTTCAGGATGACAGAAGGGAAGGGTTGTTTAGTTATTCGTGCTACTTGATACCTGATACCTGCTACTTGAAGCAGGTCACACATAAAAGAGAAAAACACATGAGTCTATTAGTCATTGGATCGGTGGCGTTTGATGCGCTGGAAACTCCGTTCGGGAAACGGGACAAGATCATCGGCGGAGCCGGAACCTTCATTTCATTGTCAGCGGCCAACTTTGTGCAGCCGGTGAACCTGGTGTCTGTGGTAGGGGGCGATTTCCTGAAATCAGACATCGAGATGATGCAGAGCAAAGGCATCAACGTGGATGGTCTGCAGATCAAAGAGAATGAGAAATCGTTTTTCTGGTCGGGCCGGTACTTCAATGATATGAACAGTCGTGAGACGCTGGTGACCGAGCTGAACGTGCTGGGCGATTTTGATCCGGTAATCCCCGAGAGCTATCAGGACTGCAAATACCTCATGCTGGGCAATCTGGCCCCGCAGGTACAGCGCCAGGTAATTGAGCGTCTGAACAACCGTCCCAAACTGATTGTGATGGACACCATGAACTTCTGGATGGACATTGCCCTAGATGACCTCGTTCAGACCATTGGCATGGTAGACGTGCTCAGCATTAATGACGAGGAAGCCCGTCAGTTGAGCGGTGAGTACTCTCTGGTGAAAGCCGCCAAGAAGATCATGGGCATGGGGCCTAAATACCTTATCATCAAAAAAGGCGAGCACGGTGCGCTGTTGTTCCACGGGGAAGAGGTTTTCTTTGCGCCGGCCCTGCCGCTGGAGGAAGTGTTTGACCCAACCGGTGCCGGCGATACGTTTGCGGGCGGGTTCATAGGTTACCTGGCTTCTACAGATGATATCAGCTTTGAGAACATGAAACGCGCCGTTATCCACGGCTCGGCGATGGCCTCTTTCTGCGTAGAGCAGTTCGGGACCGAGCGCCTGGTGGACCTGCAACCCGATGAAGTGGTGCAGCGCGTACTGGAGTTTGTGAAACTGGTGAATTTCCAGCCACAGGCCTAAACCGTTTAGGGCTGGTTTACTGAAAACAGGCCTTAAACAGAAACAAAAAAGCGAGGGGCTCTTGATCTGTGTCAATAGCCCCTCGCTTTTTTGTTTCTACAGAAGATGCTTAATGCCCGTTCTTTGACAGAAGCCATCTTTTGGCAGCGTTAATAGAAGTAAAATATTGGATGTCTATCTCGCCCACTAGCACGGCTTGCTTGTTTGTGGCTTCCACGCTCATCTTCCCGAAGAAATCATCTGGGGTGAGAAACGCCATTTGCTTTACGCCTGCCCGTATGGCCCGGGGAAACCAATCGCGGTCTATCCACTCCTGGCTCTCCTTCTGAATAACCCTGGTCTGGCGCGTGTCTACCAGAATCTTGGAGAAACCGCTCTCCTTGATCAACTGGAGGCTGCCCTCGGCAATCTCCTTGAACTCCGGGTGTTTCAGAAATCCGTTATAGGTCGCCACCACTGCCTGCAAGCTAGTGTCTACTTGATTTGTGTTCATCTCTAGTCTCAAAGCCCTCAAAATAACGTCAAGGGTAGAACGTGCAACGCTGTCTAATTCTTGCTGCTGTTTAGGGTAGATTTTGCGAAAATAGGCTTAAAACCGGAGAAAAACTCCGAAATTCCTGCCCAAACTCCATTGGAGTGGCTCTTAGCTGAACAAATATGCAGAAAAAAGAGAGTGCCGCGCTAGCTGTTTTTGTGGGGGCGGTGGTGTTCCTGGCCTTAGAGGTGATGGTTTATTATGGACTGGTTACCTGGTTGGTGCCCACAGACCCCGAGGTAGAGGAGCAGGGCGGCTCTATTGTGCGCAACTGGAATAAGGTTATGACCTTTATTCTCCTCTACATGGGCATAGTGGTGGGAGCGCTGCTGTTGGCCAGTTCGCAGGTGCCCCGCCATTACCGCCGTCACGTGCTCTTCTGGTTTTATCTGTCCTTGCCCACCTTATTAGTGCTCCTGGTCCTAGCTTTTAGCTGATAAAGTGATATACTTTTGCCCAAGCCGCTCGTATAGGAAGGTATTACTTAACCAAACGGAGGATTTTATGAGCAGCAATAAGAAAAATCACAGTGGAGAAAAGGATAACAAGAAGGGCGGGTTTATTGATAACACTGACAAAAATCACCTGACCCCGGATGATCAAACGCCCCAGACCCCTGAGAGTAGCTATATGAGCTCCAAGAGCGGTGGCACTACCATTCAGGATGAGCGTGCGGTGTCCAGAACCGGTAACAACAACCGCGAAGGGGTAAATGCCTCTTACGGCGATGGCGGTGACCGTCCGCGCAGTAACCCAAGCGACAACCAGGTAGACCGCGGTAAATAAGATACACCGCAGATAAAGCAAAAAGGGAGGCCGTTCTTCAAAGAGCAGCCTCCCTTTTTTATGCCTCTGATTCAAGGCTGATGTTGGATCAAGTTTCCCAAACTCAGAACTCCAGACTCAGAACTATCTCACCATGTGCCGGTAAATCATCTCCGAGACGTTGGCCATGGCCTGGATGCCCGCTTTCTCATCTACCAGACCCTTGGAGAGCAGCACCAGCACATACTGGCGGCCATCGGGTAGGAACACAATGCCGGAGTCATGGCGCACGCCAGTAATCCAGCCGGTTTTGTGGGCTACTTTCACGTCCTGGGGCAGTTTGGCCGGAATCACGTCTTTGAATTTCTGGTCCAGCAGCACCTTGATCATCTCCTGTGAAGCCGATGGGCTTACAGTTTTCCCCTGCGCCATCAGCTGGAAGAGCACCATGAGGTCATAGGCAGTAGTGGTGTTGTTCAGGCCCTGACGGTAGGCTTTGGTGTCTTCCACGCCGCGCAGCACCTGCAGGTCTTTGGCGCCCAGCTCACGCATGGTTTGGGTTACCTTCTTCGCATCCAGTTGCTCTATGACGATGTTGGTAGCCAGGTTGCTGCTCTGGATAATCATTTTGTACAGCAACTCAGACAATGGCCGCTTCTGCCCCAGTTGGGTGTAGAGTTCCTGCTCGCTGTCATCTTCCGGCGCAATGCTAAAGGGGCTGCCGTCTACAATGCTCTTGAACTCGTTCTTCACCAGAATAGAATCTGTAATGGCGAATCTGCCCTCGGCGGCTTGCTTGTAAGCTTCAATGAGCACCGGCGTTTTCATGGTGCTGGCCGCGTGGAAACTCTCGTGCTCGTTGATCAGGAGCTCCTCGCCGGTTTTCAGGTCTTTGAACGCCACCGCGAAGGTGCCTTTCTGCTTACCCAGTTCCGCCAGAACTTCTTCTCTTAATCGCAGCATATTCTTTTTCTGTTTCATAGCCGTGCAGCCCAGCGCCAGGAACGCCAGAGTCAGCAGGGAAAGGGAAATGCGCATGGTCTTCTTGTTTTGTCTCTTCAAGGTAAGAAAGCGCCTCCAATTTTCCCGGAGATCTTCCTTAAGCGTTTAGAGCCTGTTTCTTCAAAAGAGCCTCAGAAACGAAATTTATGCCTTGGTTGCCTTTGCTGTATCCCTGAAGTCCTGATTAAGCCAGGCTTTGAAGTTGGCCTGTTGCTGGGCCGTAGCCGATGGGTTCTTTTTCACGCAGTACTGCGGCAGGTACACCGTTCCGTCAGGTTTGAGCTTTACCGTTTTCAGCCTCTTTTGCCGGAACAAGGTAATTTCCAGCTCAGCTTGACCTTTGACCAGATTAGCCAAGTTGCTGTTCTCCACTTTGCGACCATTGATTGCAATCAACTCATCGTCTACGGAAAGCACCTGGGCCGCCGGCGAGTTAGGAACCACGTAGCCAATGACTGAGGCAGAGGGCAAGGCAGCGTTCAACCGGAAACCATACGTGCTTTCGTAAGCCAGTGCAGCCGGTTCTTTTTCCAGCAGACAACCCACGTATTCCAGCGCCGGTGCCAGCCAGGTTTCAAAAGCCGTCGTCCCGAAAACCATTTCCCGAAAGTATTGCTCCAAAGAAACGCCTGCTACTTCCTCAGCCAGGCGCTGGTAATCTTCTTCGGCGTAGCCGATGCCTTGCTTGCCAAACTCCAGCCACATCCGGCGCATGACCTCATCCAGGGAACGGGCGTTTTGGGTGGCTTTTCTTATTTCTAGGTCCAAGACCAGTGCCGCAATGCAGCCTTTGTGGTAGATGCTCACCTTGCGGTCGGGGATGCCGGGTTTGTAGCCGTCCAGCCAGGTGTCAAAAGAGGAATCAGCAACGGAGAGGTTCTGTTCGCCCTGGTCCACGGTGTGGCGCTTGAGTACGGTGTTCAGTTCCTGGAAGTACTGCTCTGAGGTAAACACGCCGCTTCGGGCCAGCAGGTAATCGCCGTAATAAGTGGTGACGCCCTCGGCCACGTAGCCCGTCCGGAAGTAGTTTTCGCGGGTGAAATCATAGGGCAGCATCTCCTTGGGCCGGATTTGCTTGATGTTCCACGTGTGGAAAAGCTCGTGGCAGCTCACGCCCAAGAGTTCTTTATAGAGTGCCGGTGTCATCAGCTGCTCCGATGGCCCCAGCGTGATCACCGTGGAATTGAGGTGCTCCACCCCATGGTAATGCTGGAAAGGCAGAATAATGTTGAGGAAGTGGTAATCCTTGACCGGGAAACTCCCGAAAAGGTCCAGTTGCTCTTTGGTAAACGCCTGAAAGTGCGGCAGAATTTGTTTCCATTCTGGTGTGCAATCGCCCTGGAACCACACGTGGAACAGAATACCACCTTCTTCATAGACCTGGTGCTGCAGCGTGGCGCTGGAGATGAACGGAGAATCTACCAAATGATCAAAGTTCTGGGCCTGTAGCGTGCGGGGGGCTGAAACCGAGAGTCCGCAGGCAATCTGCCAATCATCGGGGATCTCTAGGGTTAAAGTGCAGGGTTCTTGTTCCTGACCCAGGGCGGTGAGCAGGCAGTTGACGGGGTTCACGTACAGGAAATCTTGCGCAAGCCAGGAGCCCCCGGCGTCCATCTGGCGGGCGAAGAAATTGTAGCGCACTTCCAGGGTCTGGTGTCCTTGCGTTTCTACCCGCCAGCGGTCTTTGGTCTCCTTTCGGAAGGGCAGGGGGGAACCATCTGGGGCCAGAACTTCAAAGGCCTGCAGCTTCTGCGCGAAATTCTGCAGTTCATACCGGCCGGGCCGCCAGGCGGGCAGCTGCAGGTAAACTTCTGGCGTGGCGATGTTCTCAATAGACGTCCGGATCTGCAGAAAACCGGAGAGCGGGTTCTGGGAGGAGAGGTGGTAGTGCGGCACTGCGTATGGTTCTTATGTTGATTTCTTCTTGGTAACGAAGGTAGAGCGTTTTCGGCCTCATTTCAGCAAAACAAGCCAAAAAGGATGTACGCAAAAGCAGCTTGCTGTGATGGAGGGAATTGTTTGCGGGGAGGAACGGTTCGGCTATCTTTGTGGTCCAGAGCGCCGGCTGGTGCTATTTGGAGCTGGCGTTTACGGGTTTACCTGGCTTGTGGGCTTTAAGGCTGATTTCTGAAAATAGGCCTAAAAACGGCTTTTCTGGGGTTTGTTGGTGCAGCAAGGCTTTCAGAAGAGGCGGGTAACGTACAATTAATCAAATTAAAATGGGCAAAGGGGTTGATTTATCAGAATTGGTTTCCTAATTTTGCATCCCTTAATAAAATGTTTAGTGTAAGATGAAAAGAACATTCCAACCTTCGCAACGCAAAAGAAGAAATAAGCATGGTTTCCGCTCTAGAATGGAGACTGCAAATGGTAGAAGAGTATTGGCTAGCAGAAGAGCTAAAGGCCGTCATAAACTGACCGTTTCTGACGAAAGAAGACATAAAGCCTAATTTTTCTGAGTAGCTCGCTGCAAGGCGCCTTGCGAATGGGTACCTTCACTGAACATTCTGCAGAAGAGCAACCGCTTTCTTATAGATTTCCCAAAGAAGAACGTTTACGGAGCAAAAAGCTGATTGAACAGCTTTTCCGTGAGGGTTCTTCTTTTAATTCCTACCCGCTCCGTTTCGTGGCGCTGCAGGTGCCCGGACCCACTGAACTTCCCGTTCAGGTGCTGGTGTCGGTTTCAAAGCGGAGTTTCAAAAAAGCTGTAGACCGTAACCGTATCAAGCGGCAAATGCGGGAAGCTTACCGGCTGCACAAACACGTCTTTTCCAGCGCAAAATCTGAGGGCGGTACCTGGTGCATCGGCATCCTTTATATAGGTAAAGAAAAAAGTCCTTTCAATGTTATCAGCAAAAAACTAAATTCAGGACTGGAACGTTTGCTTAATAAATAGTCTTCCTTTTTTCCTGTTTTCATCTCTGCTGATATGTTGAAGAAAACTTTTGCCGGCCTTCTGGTGGCGGGCGCTGCGTATGGCCTTTTTGCCTTCAAGGGCGAAGGTTCTGAACGCTATTTCGATATCGCTAAAAACCTGGACATCTTTGCCACGCTCTTCAAGGAGGTGAACACCTACTACGTAGACGAGGTGGCGCCCTCCAAACTGGTGCGTACTGGCATTGATGCCATGCTCAAATCGCTGGACCCTTACACCAACTATATCCCGGAAGACGATATAGAGGATTTTCGTACCATGACCACCGGGCAGTACGGTGGCATAGGCGCCTTAGTGGGTAAGCGCGACGGCCGCATTATTGTCTCCCTGCCGCACGAGGGATCTCCGGCCCAGAAAGCCGGTCTCATCATTGGCGATGAGATCCTGAAGATTGACGGCATTGACCTTTCCAAGAAAAACGACAACGAGGTAAGCAAACTGCTCAAAGGGCAGGCGGGCACCACTGTGAAGCTGGAGATCAAACGCTTTGGCGTAGAGAAGCCCATGCTGGTAGATCTTACCCGTGCCAACATCCAGATCAACAACGTGCCTTACTACGGCATGGTCACTCCTGAGATCGGGTACCTGCAACTTTCGGGCTTTACCGTAGACGCGGGCCGCGAGGTCCACAACGCCGTTGTGAAACTGAAGGAGCAAGGCGCCAAGAAAGTGATCCTGGACCTGCGCGATAACCCAGGCGGCTTGCTGAACGAATCGGTGAACATCTCTAACCTGTTCCTGCCGCGCGGCAAAGACATTGTGAGCACCAAAAGCAAAGTGGCCGACTGGAACAAAATGTACAAAGCCCTGGATGAGCCGCTGGATGTGCAGATGCCGTTGGTAGTGCTGACCAGCAGCAACAGCGCCTCGGCCGCCGAGATTGTGGCCGGTGCCCTGCAGGACTATGACCGCGCAGTGTTGGTAGGCGAAAGAACCTTCGGGAAAGGGTTGGTGCAGATGACGCGTCCGCTTTCCTATAACTCCCAATTGAAAGTAACCACTGCCAAATACTACATCCCTAGTGGTCGCTGTATCCAGGCCATTGACTACGCCCATCGCGCCGCCGATGGCTCGCTGCACAAGACCCCGGATTCCTTGCGGGTGGCGTTCAAAACAGCCAGTGGCCGCGTAGTGTATGACGGTGGCGGCATCAGCCCAGATGTGGAGGTGAAAGAGCAGCCCGTGCCGGATATCATCCGTAAGCTAGTTTCCAAAAACTACATCTTTGATTATGCTACTCGCTTCAGAGCCGCTAACCCAACCATTGCCTCAGCTAAAGACTTCCGGCTGTCAGATGCTGAGTACCAGAAATTCGTGACCTTCCTGAACGGAAAGGACATCTCCTATTCCACCGATGTGGAGAAAGCCCTGGACGACATGATCAAGAAAGCCAAGGAAGACAAACACTATGACGAAGTGAAAGGCGATATTGAGCAGATCAGGAAAAAGGTGGCCGCCAATAAAGGCAATGACCTGATGCGCTTCAAGCCCGAAATTGTAGAGTTGCTGGAGCAGGAGATCGTATCCCGCTATTACCTGCAGAAAGGTTTGGTAGAAGCCACCTTTAACGACGACAAAAACATTGTGGCCGCCGTTGAGGTGCTCAACAACCCGACTAAGTATCAGAGCTTACTCTCTACCAGCACCAAGAAATAGAGATTACACTATATTATATAGTATAATAAGGGCAACCGGAGCACGGTTGCCCTTATGTTTTAGAATAGCGTAGCTTTGCAGAATAATTGCTGTTAAGCCTTTTATCAATCCATGGCGTACCTCTTATCCTTAGAAACCTCCACCACTGTTTGTTCTGTGGCCCTGCACCAAGACCGGCAACTACTGTCTTACGCAGAACTGCAGATGGAGAAATCCCATTCTTCTCACATTACCGTGATGGTGCAGCAAGTGCTGGAATATGTCGGAGTGCGCCTGGAGCAGTTGGCGGCAGTGGCCGTATCGGGTGGGCCTGGTTCCTATACCGGCTTGCGCATCGGGTCAGGTACGGCCAAAGGTCTGTGCTTTTCCCTGGACAAGCCTTTAATCTCGGTGAGCACCTTGGAGGCCATGGCCCAGCAGATCATCTCCGTGACACCGGCTCCGGAGCGTTACCTGTTCTGCCCCATGATTGACGCCCGCCGTGCTGAGGTCTACACTTGCCTCTTATCTCATGACTTGGAATTGCAGTTGCCGGTAGAGCCCCTCATTTTAGAGGCATCGAGCTTTGCCGCAGAATTAGGAAAACAGCCCATAATCTTCTTCGGAAGTGGAGCGGCCAAAGCCAAAGAACTTCTGGCACCCCACCCGAACGCTTTTTACCTGGAGAATGTTAAACCTACAGCCAAAGCTATTGGTGAGTTGGCCTTTGCCAAACTGCGGGCAGCGCAATTTGAAGATGTGGCCTATTATGAGCCATTCTATTTAAAAGAAGTATATATCACAAAACCCTCAGGGAAATAAAGGAAAGATGGAAGAGTTTGTAAACCGAGTGGCCAACAGTGGCCTCGTCACTTTAAACCTGGAAGAATACCTGCACCCTGGTGAGCGCGTGGTCTATGATATAAAGGACAACCTGTTCATGGGGCTTATGCTACGCGAAAAGGATTTTCGTGCCTTTGTGAAAGATAATGACTGGTCTCAGTACACCGGCAAGAGCGTGGCCATCATCTGCTCCACTGATGCCATTGTTCCCACCTGGGCTTATATGCTGCTGGCAAGTAAGCTGCAGCCCTATGTAAACAGATATGTGTTCGGTGACTTGGATTCCCTGGAGCAGGCTTTGCTCCAGGATGCCATTGCCAAAATAAACGCTGATGATTACCAGGATGCCAAGGTAGTAATTAAAGGCTGTGGGCAGATTCCGGTACCTACCTTTGCCTATGTAGAGATCATGCAGAAGTTGTTGCCAGTAGTAAGCAGCATTATGTACGGAGAACCATGCTCTACTGTGCCTATCTACAAGAAGCCAAAGGACAAAGTAGCCACTGCATAAGATTATTGCTGGAGCGGAACTTCTACCCTCCAGCAATAGTTCTTCCCCAGGTTTCAGCTGGGAGCCCTTCTTCGAAGGCAAAAAGAAGAAAAATTCCCCCCCCCCCATCGGGAACTTCCAGGTACCTCATCGTGGTTCTTGCCCAGGGGCCAACCGGGACCTGTCCCGGAGAAGGGCAAAGCAGGAAAAAAACTTTCGCCCCGGAACTCCCTGGCCCTGAGCTGGGTTGCCTCTTAGGCTACGGCGGAGAAGCTACAGACTTAGCCTTCTTCCGAAAAAAGGCCTTGAAACTCCAAAAAGGTTTCCTACCTTTGCAGCCCGCTCAACCGGAGGGGACACAGAACTTAGGGTAGACGCAAAAGGAAAGAAAAAGTTTTCCGCATCTATTGCGGATTAGAAACTTCTCCTTACCTTTGCACTCCCTTCCGAAAAGGAGGCCCGCACTGCCGACAGGGTGAGCGGGAAAAGAAAAAAAACTTTTACTGAGTGCTTGCAAAGCGGAAGGATCTTCTTACCTTTGCACCCCGCTTCGGGACGAAGCCTGCGGGCCTCGAAAC